>CBDANF010000001.1:0-32385 GCA_965197475.1 Candidatus Poribacteria bacterium
GAAGACCAAAAGATATTGATCCAGATATTGAAATTGAGTCACGAAGATCCTTTATATAAACCACTAAACGACGAAAGCCCAGTACATGCAATCTACACTGATGAATTCTACATTGACAAATATCCAGTGACGAATGCACAATATAAAGTTTTTATTGATACCAATCCGCAATGGTGCAAGCCTCCAAAGTGGTACGAGTGGGACAAAAAACATATAGCATCTCTTTCTAGACAATACAGCAAGGGTAACTACCTGAAACACTGGAATGGGAACCGTTATCCGATTGGGAAAGCTGACCACCCTGTAACTCACGTAAGCTGGTATGCGGCGATGGCGTATGCACAATGGGTTGGTAAACGTTTACCAACGGAAGCTGAATGGGAAAAAGCAGCACGCGGCGGAATAATAGGGCAAAAATACCCATGGGGAAATTCTATGGATTCGAACATGGCATATTGTGGTAAGAATGTTGGTGAAACCACTTCTGTAGGAAAATATCCAGCCAACAACTACGGTTTGCATGATATAGTAGGCAACGTCTGGGAGTGGTGCCTTGATGAGTATAATCCAATTTACTATTCTTCTTCACCTATTCGGAATCCGGTTGCTGGTGCGAACACAAAGGAGGATTTGGATTTATTCATTTCCAACTTCACGAACGTTACAACTGATTGTGTGTTACGGGGTGGTTCACTTTTTACTTCATCAGAGCCCAGCCACACTGCCAATCGCCTCGGAGGCTCACCTTTACACGTTAGTCTCCTCGTCTCACCTTCACCAACACTTGCTTATGTCAACATAGGATTTCGTTGTGCCAAGGATGTAACCAATTAATTTTTTACCCTTTTTTCGATTCATTTGTGAATCAACATATATTATTTTAACAATAAGGAGATTGATTATGACAAATACAAATAATCTTGTTGTATGGTATAACAAACCAGCCGAACAATGGACTGACGCACTCCCAGTCGGAAACGGGCGACTCGGTGCCATGGTGTTCGGCGGCGTTGAACGTGAACATATCCAACTCAACGAAGACACGCTTTGGGAAGGCGAACCTCGCGATACCAACAACCCCAAGGCTTTGGAAGCACTTCCGAAAGTACAACAACTGCTTTTCGAAGACAAAAACGACGCAGCGACAAAACTTGCAGGCGAAACCATGTTGGGAGTGCCACACCGCGTCAAGTCTTACCAATCTTTAGGCGATCTTTTCCTCGAATTCCCGCATGATGGCGATGTCACGGCATATCGGAGAGAACTTGATTTGGACACGGGCATTACCAAAACAACATATCGCTATGGCGATGTCAATTTCAGCAGAGAGGTATTCGCAACAGCAGTAGATAACCTCATTGTTGTCCGGATTGAATGTGATCCATCAGATCAAATCACTTTTGACGTAACGATGACGCGGGAACAAGATGCAACCGTTGAAACCATCTCCGATAATACTCTCAGACTTAGTGGACAGTGCAGCGATGGAGGTATGCGTTTCTCAGCATATTTACAGGTACAGAATGAAAATGGAAATGTCTGGTCAGAAAGTGACAAAATTTCCGTGAGCGACGCGAATAGCATTACGCTTTTCCTTGCAGGTGCGACAAGCTACATCAATCAGACAGATGCAAGTGGAAACCCGCATGAACTTTGTGAAAATTACCTCAAGGGTATTGCGGCAAAATCTTATGAGACAATTCGGGATGACCACATTGCTGAACATCGATCTCTCTTCAGACGGGTTGACTTGAACCTTGGCACGACTGATGCAGACAACTTACCTACAGATGAACGTTTGGCAGCGGTGAAGGAGGGTGCGTCTGATCCTGGATTAGTTGCGCTTTATTTTCAATATGGACGTTATCTATTGATGGGAAGTTCACGCCCCGGATGTCTACCCGCGAATCTACAAGGCATCTGGAACCATCACATGAAGGCACCGTGGAACAGTGATTTTCACACCAATATCAATCTCCAAATGAACTATTGGGTGCCTGAAGTTTGCAACCTTGCAGAATGCCATGAACCGCTTTTTGATTACATGGACACGCTTGTTGAACCGGGCAATCAGACAGCAAAACGGCATTACGGTGCTGAGGGTTGGGTTGTCCATCATCTCTCTGATGTATGGGGATTCACAACGCCTGCTGATGGAATCTGGGGTATCTCGCCAATGGGTGCTGCATGGTTGTGTGGGCACGTATGGGAACACTACCTTTTCGGTGGTGATGTGGAATTTCTTAAGCAACAAGCTTATCCATTGATGAAGGGTGCTGCACGTTTTGTCCTTGATTTTCTCATTGAAGCACCGGAAGGTACACCCCTCGCCGGAAAATTGGTCACCAATCCATCTCACTCACCAGAAAACAGTTTCCTGAAACCTGATGGCACGCGTTCCCTGTTTACCTATGCTGCAACGATGGATCTAGAAATAATCCATGAACTTTTCACAAACTGCATCGCTTGTATTGACGTTCTCGGTGATGATGAGGATTTCCGTGCAGAGTTGGCTTCTGCACTTGAACGGCTTGCACCGCTTCAAATTAGTGAGAAAACAGGACGGCTACAAGAGTGGGTATTTGACTACGACGAACCAGAGCCAGGACATCGGCACATGTCGCACATGTATGGTCTCCACCCCAGTTGTCAGATTACATTGCGTGGCACGCCAGAGTTGGCGGCGGCGGCAAAGAAATCTTTGGAAACTCGCTTAGCACACGGCGGCGGCGGCACAGGATGGAGTCGGGCATGGCTTATCAACTTCTTGGCGCGGCTTGAGGCAGGAGAAGAGGCATACAATCATCTCCAAACGCTCCTCGCAAGGTGTACCCTGACGAACCTTTTTGATACGCACCCGCCTTTCCAGATTGATGGCAATTTTGGCGGAACTGCCGGTATTGCTGAAATGTTGCTACAAAGCCATGCGGGTGAGATTAACTTGCTGCCTGCACTTCCAAAAGCGTGGGACACTGGATACGTTAAAGGGTTACGTGCGCGTGGCGGGTTTGAAGTGGATATAGAATGGAAGGATGGAAAACTCACACAAGCTCGAATATTTTCTGCACTCGGTAGAGATTGTTGGGTCCGAACATCTGAACCTGTTTCTTCTTCTGTGACATGTGATGGAATTCGAGTTAAGTCCTCCCAGTCAAAGTGGGTTATTAACTTTCACACAGAAGCAGGAAAAACTTATACAATTTCGGTATAATACCCAATTAACGGGATTTGTCCTATTTCCCGGACGGTAGGTGCGGTTCCTAACCGCTTAGCTCCAACCCGGTAGGTGCGGTTTGAAACCGCACCGGATCTTAGGGAATATGCGTCCGATACCCATTTTCGCGAACGACACGGTGCGGTTACAAACCGCACCTACCGGTAACGGAGCAAATTAGAATTACCGAATTAATTTGTTAATCTTCATGTAACCGCACCGATAGATTGAAACCAAGTTAATTTGGTATTACACCGAACTCACGTTTATAATATTTCTTACAGTCTGGGATCAACTGTTTCACTTTCAAGGGCTAAAACGCCGAAAACACACTCATGAACCTTAGACAACGGTTCTCTGTGGACAAACCGTTCAAGTCCTTCCACACCTAACGCAAATTCTCGGATAGCAAGCGAACGTTTGTGTGATAATCCTCTAGATCGCAGACGTTCTAAATTGTTGGGTAATGTGTATTCGGGACCATAAATTATACGAAGGTATTCTCTACCTCGACACTTAACAGCAGGTTGAACAATGCCACGCTTGCCCTTAGCAATAAAATCTAATGGTTTGATGACAATGCCTTCTCCGCCTTGTGCTGTAAGTTCTTCCCACTGCTGAATTGCTTTAGTTTCGCTCTCTTGGTCAGTTAGGTCAACCGTGCCGTATGAAGTTGCGAACAACAGATTATCCTCAACACTGTTACAAAGTTTGGAAAGCATCTCTATATGCCACAGATGGTCTTTATCAAAATACAGTGTGCCTTCCGTCGCCAACAGATGGAACGGAGCGAGTTTGATGTCAGCAATAGATTGTACTTCCCAACAATATTGTTGATAGGCTTTGACGTATTCTGTGACAGCAATAGCGCGTTGTTGATAATCTTCCAATAAATCATTCACTTGTACGCCTCGTTTTTCAGCAGCTTCTAACGAACCAAGGACATCTCCGACAGCAACACGTGCGGATGTTCCAACCGGTGCGTACTGTTGTCGCAATAACTCTTGTGCTTTTACGGACCAGGGCATTAACTCACAATCAAGACATATCCAATCCGTATTCAAAATCTCCCAATATCCTGCCTTATCTGCTGCCTGTTTCACTTGTGTTAGCAGTTCAGTTTCCATCAAGGTGTCATCAAAAAAAGGTCTGCCGGTCCGTGTGTAACACACGCCAAGTGTATCATCCGATATACTAAACCGCTTTTTTGCTACTTCAGGGTTTTGGCATACAATTACGATAGCACGTGACCCCATGTGTTTTTCCTGCCAGACAACTTGGGATACACCTTGATTCCGATAATACGCAAATCCTTCAGCAGGATGTTCAAGCAAGTTTGGAATTTTTGTGGTTTCAGTGGGAGACATTGTCGGTGGAAGATAAATCAGCCATTTAGGGTCTATTGCAAAACGACTGATTACCTCAAGTGCATTGACAGTATTCTCTTCACGGATTGTTACATTGTGATTTAAGCGCGTGCTGATAACTCGCTTTCCTATCACATCATTAATGTCCAGAATACCCTCATCTCTTTGATTTTCTAAAGAAGCCTGCTTATCAGGTTCAGCAAGGAGCGGTTTCGCTGGTTCATAATAGGTCTGCCGTGCGGGAACCGATATAATCTCCTTTTCGGGGTATCGCAACGCTGATAGGTTACCGCCAAAAACGCATCCGGTATCAATGTTGATTGTGCGATTTATCCACTGCGGTTCAGCAACAGGCGTGTGCCCATAAACAACGGCAGCACCCCCACGGTATTCCTCCGCCCAATTAAGCCGAATAGGTAATCCGAATTCATCCGTTTCCCCAGTAGTTTCGCCATAGAGCGCAAATTCACGGACACGCCCAGATGCCCTTCCTTGAAATTCCTTCTTCATTCCAGCATGTGCAACGACAAGTTTGCCATTGTCAAGAACATAATGGCTCACTAAACCTTCAATAAATTCTGTTATGTGTGTCTTAAATTCTGGCGATTCATTCTCTAATTGAGACAGTGATTCTGCTAAACCGTGGGTCGGATTAACATTCTTGCCGCGAAGAGCACGTGCTAATTTGGCATCATGATTCCCTGGAACACAAATTGAAATACCTGCCTTGTGCATCTCCATGACTAATCGCAGCACTTCAACAACCTTAGGTCCCCGGTCAACATAATCCCCGACGAAAATGGCTTTTCTACCTTGCGGGGAATTTACAACAAGAGTCCCATCCTCTTTTGCCGTAATTTCATATCCGAGTTTTGTTAGTAATTCAACAAGTTCATCATAACATCCGTGAATATCACCGATAATATCAAATGGACCTAACTCATCTTTTCGGTTTGTCCATAAAGGTTGACGTTCAATTTGCGCAGCCGCAACGTCTTCCGGGTTAGAAAACACGTAAACGTAGTTCCGAAAACCTTCGCGCTTAAGCGCACGGAGTGATCTCCGAAGTTGACTTGTTTGACGACGGACGACATGAGACTTGAAATTTCGGTCAGGACGAGACTCGTTTCTTTCATGACAGAGTTTTGGCGAAATGTTTAGGACAATAGCAACAGTTAGATAGTGATATTCGCGAGCCAGTGCATGCAGCGATTTCCGCGCATCAGGTTGAACATTTGTCGCATCAATCACTGTCAATTTTCCAGCAGCGAGACGTTTCGCAGCGATATAATGTAGCACATCAAACGCATCGTTCGATGCAGATTGATCGTTTTCGTCATCCGAAACAAGTCCACGGCAGAAATCTGATGAGAGGATTTCAGTGGGCTTAAAATGCTTCTGTGCAAAAGTGGATTTGCCGGAACCCGAAGCCCCGATAAGAATTACAAGTGAAGGTTCAGGAATTTTGATAAGCATATCTTCTAAAAATCATATTATACCAAATTAACGGGATCCCACTCGGTAGGTGCGGTTTCCTAACTGCACCTTTTTGTCCCAACATCTCAAATAACGCAAAGGACGAGAATATCTGTGTTCGTCCTCGCGCAATTCATTGCGCCTCTTTTCTTTCAATATAAGACGCGCAATGAATTGCGCGAGGACAAACGAGTTCTTTCCTTAAATTGACGCATAAGGTGCGGTTACAAACCGCACCTACCGGGTTGGGGACCCCTAAATTGCCGTATAAGATGCGGTATCCTAACCGCACAGATAGATTGGAATCGGGTTAATTGGGTATTACACGGTTTGTCTGACAAAGGTAAAAAGTATCAATTTTTACGGTTACTGCTATTCAAGGTTTTCACGCGTAAACACTGCCATCTGAGTCGGTGAACCCACATTTTCGTCTGTTTCCCCGATTGGATGAAACGCCACGGCATAACCGAAACGTTTGGAAATGTTGGATGCCCATGACTGAAATTCATCCCGCGTCCACTCAAATCGGTGGTCTCTATGTCGAAATTTACCCGCTGGTAGGTTCTCAAACTTAACATTATATTCAACGTTCGGCGTTGTCAGGACAACCATTTCGGGGCAAGCGAACTCAAATAAAATACGTTCAAAAGCCAAAAGTCTTGGTGGATCTAAATGTTCAATTACCTCTATTACTGCAGCTGCGTCGTATCCCGCTAAACGTTTATCCCGATAGCAGAGCGATCCTTGAAACAGGTTTAGACGTTCTTTCTGCTTATCTGGCATCCGATCATAATGCAGTCGCTGTTGTGCAATTTTCAGTGATTGATGTGACACATCCATTCCAACTATTTCATCAAACTGCTTTTCCCTCATCAGTTTACGAAGGAGTTTTCCTTCACCACACCCCAAATCCAGAACACGTTTTGCCCCAAATTCTTTGATAACTTCTGTCGCCTGAGTCAAACGAATTTCGTTCAGACCGATACGTTCTTCAATCTGTGCTTCCTCTCCTTGAATCTGTTCTTCATTTTCTTCGACTCCTGTTTCACTCAATTGGGAAAGTGCTTGACGCGTAAGCCTACGTTGATGTTTCAGGTAGCGATTGACAATAGTCTCTTGTTCTGGATGATCGGAAAGCCAATCCTCACCGTGTTTTAATAGTTTTTCAATCTCCGCCTCGTCAACCCAATAGTGTTTTTCATCATCAAGTACAGGAATTAAAACATAAAGATGTGTAAGGAGTTCACTCAAACGACAAGTAGCATCAAGTGTGACGGTAAAGTAACGACTCTCTCCCCAATCCGGGTATTGTGCGTTTAGTGTATGTCGTTCGGTATGGACAGTATAGTTGAGTGGCTCAAAAAGTCTCCGCAAGAAATTCTCGCCACCCCGACAGGGTAACGTCGACAACTTTGCAGTTAAAGGTATAGGTGTATCTACAAGTTCAGGACGTTCTTTACAATTCCCTGATAAACCACTCCTAAAAACATTAGCGATTGCGACACTCATAAATGAGGAAGCGACATAAGGACGGTCGTTGACATATTCGGCTAAAGCGAAACTATCCCTAACCTGTCCATGATACCTGCGGACAAGTCCAACGGAATCAATATCAAGCAGCAGGGCTGCCGTACATCTTTCAGCATGTGCTTCGGGGTAAAAGATGTGAGCTTGTCCGAAGGCGAGTTTAAAGGATTGTAGTCTTTCAGGATGCTTATGCAACAGAAACCCAAGGTCTGTCGCAGGAGAATAGGTTGTTGTTATCGTCAAAAGCATTACAAATAATCTTCGTGGGTTGATCTAATAGCAAATTCACAATTATGTTTCGCTGAGCGGGTATCCGTAGGTAAATATTCAAATACCGCACAGGTATCGGAAGATAGAAAAGGTCACATTACATCAGCGTTTTCTATTATAACGTGAGTTTGATATATGGCAAATTCTAAAAATATGCGGACATTTTCGTAGGGGTTAGGTTGCCTAACCCCTACGGTCGAGGGGATCTCGCCCCTACAAGAAGCACGAAGTCTCGTTTTTACCAAACTCACGTTATTATATCTTCTTTTCTACTTTCTGTCAAGTTTTTTGAATGTTAATTTGTGGTTTGGATTTGACTATATTCACTGAATGTGGTATATTAAACCAACCTGATGCTGAGAATAGAGGAATTTAAAATGTATACCCCACAATATCCCGGTCCCAACCTTGATTTACTTGAAGCGCAAGCGAGAGTTTGCACCGGGCCACACCAAACACGTCCTTTAGGAAAGAAATCCTCAGATGGACCGCAACCAGATGCCATCCTCAAAACCATCTTAAAATCTCTTGAAGGTGAGTTAGCGGAAACAGAGACGGTTTCAGAGGCACAGATGGGATCGTTTTTCGTGGCAATGACGCTCCGTAAATATTTTCCTGAAGCAACCCAATGGTCTCAGGCTGAGAAAGCCGCATTTCAGAAATATCAACCCACATTATTACCCTGTCTTCCTAAAGAGATTCAATTTCTCATGAACCCTGAACTTGGATATGTTCCAACTAATCCAACAGAAACTATTGTTGTCAGGGCGTTGGAAAAAATACTAAGGGCAAAACATTTAAGTTATACTGAAACGCGTCAAATGTGTGAGGCAATCCTTACTGATGATGTTAAACCTGCCCTCAAAGGTGCTGCACTTATTGGACAACGCATGAATCGTGAAACCTACGAGGAGGTGCGCGGATATCTTGATGCCTATTTCGGACCGGAACAGGTACGTCCAATTGATGTAGATAGTCTCACCCATTTTGGGCAACCTTACGATGGCGCAACACGCTATTTTCGTCCAACTCTATTTGTTGCAGCAGTTCGCGCAGCGTTGGGAGACCCCTCGCTTCTTCATAGTGTTGATATGATGCCGCCGAAAAATGGTGTAACCGAAGAAGCGATTTTGCAAGCACTCGGCGCAAAAACCGACCTATCTCTTGAACAGACTGCCGCACTCATTACGAATAAATCGGTCGGATTTGGATATATCAGCCAGCGCGAGTATTCGCCTGGGGCTTATGGTATACGGGAATTGCGGGTGCATATCAAGAAACGTCCACCGTGGGCTGCTACTGAGAAGGCACAACAGTTCTTTTCTGCGCGTCGCGAAAACTACATGGTGCTTGGCTATTATCATATCGGTTATGAAAAGCCTTTGCTCCAAATGGCGTTGGAACGTGGGTTTCAAGGGGCAGTCGCAATTAAAGGAGAGGAAGGTACGAGCCATTACGCACTCCGCCTCGGAAAACCTTCTACTCCGGATAGGATGGCTGTTAACTATTCTCAAGGATTCCGATGCGTTAATGATAAACGTGAAGATTTTGCTTTGGACATTGATCCTAAAACTTATGGATTTGAGTATGCGTTGAATCCGCGTCCCGACACCGTTAGCGCGGATGCCTTCGCTGAAGCAGGAATAGCAGCATTATCCGGTGAGAAAGGGCATATCTATGACAGAATTCTGCTCAATACGGCAATGGTGGATTATCTGCTGGGGATCTGTCCTGATCCACATCATGCCATTGATCGGACAAAATTAGTTATGGATGATGGCAGTGCATTGAAACATCTGAAGGCGTATATTCTGGCAAGTAAGGAATTTTGATGCATAGACAGCAAAACTCGAAAAAAGATTGAAGGAATTGGTGTGAATCTAAGAACACTCTCTCGAATCCACCGGTAAGAATCACCACCTGCGATGCAAGGCAGAAACGAGTATCGGAGTTAGGAGAATTATATGTTAGATATAGCGTCTTGTGATAAACAAATGACCGAGATTGAAATACCTCAAATAATTGAGGAAAGTTCAGAATTCTATGGACAAAAATTACCTTTGAATCTTGAGCGACAATGTTCGTGTAAACCCAATCATTTGAGCTGCATTACCGCAAAAGAATGGTTGAAGTGTCAACTTGGAGTATGGCAATTTAATTATGAAGGTAGAGATATTCGAGACAAAAAAGTTCATCCTGCAACGTATCCTATTTCTTTAGCTCGAAAGGTAATTGAGTTGTTTACGCATGAAGGTGAATTAGTACTTGACCCATTCGTTGGAAGTGGAACAACACTCGTTGCAGCGAATGATACGAATCGAAACGCAGTTGGTTTTGATTTAAAAGCAGAATATATCAAATTGTGTGGAGAAAGGTTAGCAGCGTTGAATTTATTTAATGCAACACACCAACTCGCTATTCATGATGATGCTCGAAATATTAGTCAGTATTTATCAGAAGAAACCCTTTCTCTTGTCTTTACATCACCTCCTTATGCAAATTTATTGAATCGGGTGCGAAAAAACAAATCCAGGCGAGACCGAAAGAATGATCAACTTGGTAAGGTAGAACAGTATTCACAAGATGCAAGAGATTTAGGAATATTGGAATTAGAGCAATATACTGCGGCAATGGGCGATATTTATGAGAAACTTTTACCTTTATTAAAACCCAAGGCACACTGTGTAATCAATGTACCTGATATGTGGTGGGAGAATCAAAGAATAACAATTCATGTTTCTCTGATAGAAGAACTTCGAAAAAGAGGGTATGAACTGAGAAACACTATCATTTGGGATAGGACAAATATCGTAAACAGAGTGGGTATCTTTGGTTGGCCAAGTAATTATATCACAATGGGGGTGACTTTTGAATATTTGCTTGATTTTTGGCGGCCACCAAAGTCATAACTGTTATTGCAAAAATCCGTTCAACTGTATTCATTGAATGTATTCATTTGTATTCATTGAATGTATTCATTGAAAATTCTCAATTTTTTAAAGGAAAATTAGATGTTACGTTATACTAAAGCGGAATTGATTGAGGAACTGAAAAAAATCAGGGACCGAGGATGGATAAAAAGCGTAAGACCGGGGAGTGCAGGAGGTATAGGGCATACATTAGAGGAGTTGTTAGGAATTGAGGAAAATAATTTACCTATCCCAAACGCTGCTGAGTGGGAACTAAAAACACGGCGAATTGGCACATCCTCACTAACGACACTTTTCCATTTTGAACCATCTCCCCGTGGCATGAAAATAGTTTCTCAGATTCTTCTACCTTTGTACGGTTGGAAGCACAAAGAAGCAGGTAAAAAATATTCGGTTGATGAGAAAAGTTTCCGCCAAACTATTAACGCTTTGGAGAGAACAGATAGAGGTTTTGGAATAGAAATTAACCAAGAAGAGAAAAAAGTTGAAATCTCATTTGATGCTGGATCTGTTTCTTCGCGACACACAGATTGGATAGATTCAGTGAACAAAAGAATTAACCTTGAAGAACTTTCACCTAAACCTTACTGGGGATTTGACGATTTGGCTCATAAAGCTGGCACAAAACTGTTAAATTGTTTCTATATAAAGGCAGCAGTTAAGCGGATAGAGAAAATTGAGCATTTTCATTATCAAGAAATTTATGTCTTGGAAAAGTTTAGTCCTGATAAGTTCATTGATACAATCGCAGAAGGTTCAATGCTTATAGATTTTGACGCAAGAACGAAGCATAATCACGGAACGAAATTTAGAATCAAGCCTAACGTGTTTCCCCAGTTATATGAGAATGTGACTAATATTTAACGCTTTTAGAAATTAACCTGCATGTAACCTGAATCGTCTGATGAAAAAGGAAACCCCATGATTGGCATATCATATCACGCAGGCGGCATGAAAGACCTGCCACTCCAAGAAGTTATCTCTATCCTCTCCGAAGTCAGCTACGATGCGATTGAAATGATGTGCGGACCAGAAGCACATATCCCCTCTGGCGAAATCTCTGACAATCTGCTCAAAGAGATCAAAACGATGATAACCGACCACGGATTAAAGGTCTCTGTCATCAATCCTTTTACTGGAAAAGGGTTGTATCAACTGGCATTAGAGGACAAGCAGGCTGCGATTGATCACTATGCACTCCTACAGGATGTGGCAGTAGCACTTGACGCGCACGGAGTCAATTTTCTCACTGGCTACGGAGGCGACAAAGGAGATGCGTTTGCTTGGAAACTGATCGTTGACGCGTTAAAACCGATCTGCCGCCGCGCTGAAACGCTTGGGATTACGATGAATATCCATAACCACGAGGCAACGACTATAGATTCATCGTCTAAAGTCACCCTGCTGATTCAACACGTAGAATCCGACTCCTTGAAAGCACTAAACGACATCACTAATTTCTATCACTTAGGTGAGGATATTGCTGAAGTCACCGAAAAATTGGGACATCTAACTGCACACTGCCATGTCAAAGGCGTAACAGGCATGTATCCCTACAGCACTTTTCTAATTCCCGGTGAGGAAGGTGACGAGTTAGATTTTCGCACTTTCGCTGAAAGCTTAGGCAAAGTCGGCTACGATAAATATATCTCTGTGGAAACCTTTCCGCAAATGCGAATGGAAAAGGCACAGATCGCTTATGATATGATGGCACGAACCTTGAAAGAATTGCGGCTTAGGTAACAAAAGTCGGTCGTATAATTGCACCTTTTGACAAATATTTTACATCCGTGCATCAAGGTCTAATTGCATACTCCTAAATTTTATGCTATAATATATGCCGTTGCTTAACGAAACGTTCTTTCTAACACCGTATATCCGTTATATTCAGGAGGCAATCTTATGAAAAGTCTGTGGGAGTCGCACATCGCTAACGGCAAACTTGTGTTGGCTCTACTCGTATTCGTATCCCTGTTCTTAATAACAGCAAAGGAAACTAATGCCGAAAAGGATAAAGACATGGAAAAAAATCGTATCCAGATTTACAAAGAAAACCCACGTTATTGGCAGTATAAAGGTGAGCCAATTCTATTAATCGGCGGTTCAGTTGAAGACAATCTATTTCAGATCCCGAATCTCAGGGAGCATCTTGAACTGCTCAAGTCGGTTGGTGGTAACTATGTGCGCTCTACGATGGGGTGGAGTGATGAAGGTGATGTGCCACCTTTCAAAAAAGTCGGAGACAAATATGACTTAAATCAGTGGAACGAAGAGTTTTGGACACGTTTTCGGAACTTTACAACGTGGACGCACGAGATGGATATCATCGTCCAAATCGAAGTGTGGGCGACCTTTACCTATTACCGAGATAATTGGGATGTCAACCCCTTCAATCCAAAAAATAACAGCAATTACACAGCAGAGGAAACGGGGTTACCTACTGTTGTCAAAAACCATCCTGTTGCAACGGGTAATAACTTTTTCTGGTCTGTACCGAAAGAGCGCAATCAGGAAATTGTCTTAAAATATCAGGAAAAGTTTGTAGATAAGCTTCTCTCCGAGACGCTTCAGTATGGGCATATACTCTACTGCATGGATAACGAAACCGCTGTCACGGCTGCGTGGGGTGAATATTGGGCAACGTATATCCAGGAAAAAGCGTCGGAAGCAGGACGGGTTGTTGAAACTACGGAGATGTGGGATCCGTGGGATTTATCCGATGAGAAGCACAAAGCGACTTTTGACCATCCCGAAACCTATTCGTTCTGTGATATATCACAGAATAACCATCAGAAACGGCAGCGGCATTGGGATAATGCCCAGAAAATTCGCGCACAACTTTCACCTATCCGTCCCATCAATAATATTAAGATTTATGGTGCTGATAGCGGACGATTCGGGAGTACGCGAGATGGATTGGAGCGATTTTGGCGAAATGTTTTCGGTGGATTTGCATCAGCACGGTTTCACCGTCCTAACAGCGGAGTCGGTTTGAGCGAAATAGCACAAGCACACCTCAAAAGCATGCGAACCATCACAGACGAGATGGACATCTTTATGTGTAAACCTCACAATGACCTGCTTTCCAACAGAGAAGAAAACGAAGCGTATACCACCGCGAACCCTGGGAAGGAATATGCTGTTTACTTTCCGAAAGGCGGCTCAGTCGATCTCAACCTGAGTGCTGGTAAAAGTACAGATACCAAAACGGTATCAATCAGATGGCTAAATATCCGCAAAAGCGAATGGAAAAAACAAGAGGAAATCCCGTTCAGCGATAGCATAACATTAACCGCGCCGACCGAAGCGCATTGGGCAGTTTTGATTCAATCAAAATGAAGTTCAAGTAAATTGTTGGATTTTCCGTTGTTCAATCCATAGGTGTGTTATACTCAATTAACTTGATTCCACTCGATAGGTGCGGCTTCTAACCGCACCTTTTTGTCCCAACATCTCAAATAACGCAAAGGACGAGAATATCAGCGTTCGTAGTCGCGCCCTTCATTGCGCCTCGGACATTCAAAGAAAAGAGGCGCAATGAAGGGCGCGACTACAAATGAGATAAATCGGGTTAATTTGGTATTATATCCATTATATTCAGGAGGCAATCTTATGAAAAGTCTGTGGGAGCCGCACTTCGCTAACGGCAAACTTGTGTTGGCTCTACTCGTATTCGTATCCCTGTTCTTAATAACAGCAAAGGAAACTAATGCCGAAAAGGATAAAGACATGGAAAAAAATCGTATCCAAATTTATGCAGAAAATCCGCGTTACTGGCAGTATAAAGGTGAGCCAATTCTATTAATCGGAGGTTCAGTCGAGGACAATCTATTTCAGATCCCGAATCTCAAAGAACATCTCGAATTGTTGAAATCAGTCGGTGGTAACTATGTGCGGTCCACAATGAGTTGGGTTGATGAAGGCGATGTGCCACCCCACAAAAAAGTCGGTGACCTATATGACTTAAACCAGTGGAACAACGAATTTTGGACGCGTTTTCGGAACTTCATAACGTGGACCCACGAGATGGATATTATCGTCCAAATTGAGGTGTGGGCAACCTTCAGTTATTACCGCGAACCTTGGGATACGAATCCTTTCAATCCAAAAAATAACAGCAATTACACCGCAGAGGAAACAGGGTTACCTACTGTTGTTAAAAGTCATCCTGTTGCAACAGAGAACAACTTTTTCTGGTCTGTACCAAAAGAACGCAATCAGAAAATTGTCTTGAAATATCAAGAAAAGTATGTGGATAAACTTCTCTCTGAGACGCTTCAGTATGGGCACATACTCTACTGTATGGACAATGAGACTGAAGTTACGCCTGAATGGGGTAAATACTGGTCAACGTATATCAAAAAGCGAGCAGCCGAAGCTGGACGTGTCGTTGAAACGACTGAGATGTGGAATCCGTGGGAATTATATCATAGAAAACATCGAGAAACAAGCGACCATCCTGAAATATACTCGTTTTGTGATGTATCACAGAATAATACACAGAAGCGTCAGACACATTGGGATAATGCACAGAAATATCGGGCAGAACTCTCACCGATCCGTCCCATCAATAATGTGAAGATTTACGGTGCTGATACCGGGAAATACGGTAAGACACAAGATGGATTGGCACGGTTCTGGCGAAATATCTTTGGTGGATTTGCGTCAGCACGGTTCCACCGTCCTCCCAACGGACTCGGTTTGAGCAAAACAGCACAAGCGAGCCTCAAGAGTATGAGAATGATCACAGGAGAGATGGACGTTTTTACGTGTGAACCTAACAATGATTTGCTTTCTAACAGAGCAGATAACGGCGCGTATACCATCGCCAACCCCGGAAAGGAATATACTGTCTACTTTCCGAAAGGCGGTTCGGTAAACCTCAATCTGAGTGCTGGTGAAAAGACAGATGCCAAAACAGTAACAATCAGATGGCTAAATATTCGCAAAAGCAAATGGAAAAAACAAGAGGAAATCCCCTTCAGCGAGAGCATAACACTGTCTGCTCCAACCGAAGCACATTGGGCAGTCTTGATTCAATCAAAATGAGGTTCAAGTATACAAAATGTGCCAAATTTTTTGCATTCTCTACAATCTTGTGTTATAATATATACCGTTGCTTAACGAGGAAATCTGTTCTAACGCCATTTTCATTTTATGGGAGCAACCGCCATGTTAAAACATCGGCTAAATCAATTCAAACATGAAAATGTGGGAATGTTTGACCTCGCTTCGATTGGTATAACGCTTGCACTCGCGATAGTTATCGGTTATTTCGGAGGTAAGTGGATCGGTGGAAAATTAGGCAACGCAGATATCGGGTCGTACATCGGGTTTGTTCTCGGGACCGCTGCAGGTTTCATCGAAATGTTCCGATCAGTAGCTCGGTGGAACCGGCAAATGGAACGCATGGAAAAGCAACGCCGTGATGCTGCACAACAAGCAAAAAACGATGAAGGAGAATAACATCTAAGCAACCAGGAATAGGAGATTTTGCATTCGTAATTTGCTTTTATCTGGGCAAGGGAGTCGCTCATAATGGATGCCATTTTTGAACTTGAAGATCGATTTATCCGCGACATCTACCTTTTTATATTCCCTTTCACTATAGTAGTCATTTTAGAAGCATTGATATCAGAAGCATTGATAACTTCTACGCTTCCGATTTTTCTCATTGGAAGTACTATTGGGTACAGTCTATTCTGGCTTATTGAATTTGTAGGTTGGCGGTTTATTCTTCTTGGAAAAACGAAGCAAACAAAGTACGTACAAGGTGTCATCTTTTTCAGTAGGTACACAGTTCTCGGAGGGCTACTCTATTTCTTGTTTGCTTCAATAGATATTGTATATGCGTGCTTAACTTGCATCGTTTATTTCGGGAGCACGTGGTTCGGTAACAAAGAAGGTGACGCAAAAAAAGTGACAAATATAGAGATGTTTGCCCTCGCTTCAAACGGGCTAATAGTTATGCTTGCCTTTTGTATCGGTTACTTTGTGGGCAAGTGGATCGGCGGATATTTCGGCTACGCCGAACTCGGAGCATATATCGGGTTAGCTCTCGGTTTTGTTGCTGCGCTTGTGCAGGGGTTTCGAATGGAAAAACAACGTCGCGATGCTGCAAAAAAATCACAAGACACTAAAGAGAATAACTTATTGAGGCTCAACAATGATTCGCCGTTATTTTGACAAAGGAGTCATCTACTTAAATGGGTCCCACGCTTGAATTTGGTGACCGGTTTATCCGACAAGTTTATGTCTTAACAATCTGCCTCACCGTTGTAATTGCTGCAGTATTGTTAGTCTTCAAACGTGTCGCGCTTCCAAGTTTTCTTATCGGTAGTGTTATTGGTCTGAGTTTGTTCTGGTCACTTGAATTCGTCATTCGGAGACTGGTTCGCCCCGGAAAGACGCAGCGAACAAAGTATTTGCTCGGCTTCATCGCACTCAGCAAATATACAGTACTTGGTGTGCTCCTCTATTTCTTGTTTAAAATGAAGTGGATGGTTGTTGAAGCGTTTGCTGGGGGAATTGTTTTAGTACAAGGTGCCATCATTATCAAAGCAATTGGGTTGATGATAACTATTCTTAGAAAAAAAGACCCTGATCAACCTTAAGAGAAACCTAAAAGTCTACTTTGAAGTGGGAAGTGAAATAATCCCACATTTAAGATATAACAACATAACATGAAAAAAATATCGTTTATCTGTTTGGTTATCGGACTTTGTTTCGGAACAGTGACCGGAACTTTCGCAGCTGAGGATGCGTCCTCAACGGAAACCCATGTCAATGAGCAAGGTGAAGCCCATTCCGATGACCAAAGCCACCGTTCTTGGCTTTCTTGGCTTTCACGGTCGTTACCTAATAGCATCATTCCAGAACCCGATGGATGGCATCAACCGGACCTGATCCCAAACACTTTTTTTGCTGTTCTCGTTTTAGCCATATTTTTCGTTCTCGTAACCCGGAAGTTGAAGCGGATTCCCGAAGGAAAAGGACAAACCCTTTTAGAACTGTTTGTGGGGGGTATCATTGATTTCTTTGGCGGAATCCTCGGCGAACACGGCAAAAAATATGTCCCCTTTGTTGGTTCATTTTTCATCTTCATTCTCTCACTGAACTATCTCGGACTCATCCCAGGCTTTCAATCCCCGACAGCAGATCTAAACACAACACTCGCCCTCGGCATAACAGCCGTGTTGGGTGTTCAAATCATCGCTATTAAAGAGAACGGAATCGGCGGATATCTCAAGCATCTTATGGGCAACCCACCGTGGTTAGGTGTTTTGATGTTTCCACTTGAAGTCATCGCACAGTTATCACGGGCAGGGTCACTTGCTGTCCGTCTTTTCGGTAACATCTTCGGTGAAGAATCGGTTATTATTCAACTTACAGGTCTTGGAATCTTCACTATTGCAGGATCTTTCTTTCTGCCGATACCAGTTCAGATACCAATGCTTTTCTTTGGGTTGTTCGGTGGTCTTCTACAGGCATTCGTTTTTACCGTCTTAACATCTATCTATATCGTACTGTTCATAGAACACGGTGAAGAAGCGCATAAAGCGCATCATTAATTTTCTGTGGGACAAGCGTTAACTTGCCCCTATCTGTCCAAGGAGGACATTTCATGATTTATTTAGCAGTGTTGGCGTTTGGTGTAACATTAGGCTTGCCTATCGCCGTTATTTTTGCCTCAACAGCGCAGGGCAAGGCAACGAGTACCGCTCTTGAAGGGATCGCACGTCAACCTGAATCAGCTGCGAAAATTCAAACCGCGATGATTATCGGTTTGGCTCTTATTGAATCGCTCGTAATCTATTCACTTTTAATGTTTTTTATTTTGGTGGCAAAGCTCCCTGAAGGTGAAACGCTGAGAGGGATGATTGATGCCGATGCAGGAAAAAGTCAGATTGAACAAGTCCAAGAAAACGGCACTAACAATGTCGAACTCGAACTCGAAATCCAAGACGAAGACAATTAAACGCTACTTCCAACCAATTGGGGCATCCAAAAGTTGGGGCATAGTAGTAATACCATTTCTGAATGATCGTCTATCATTAGCAAAAAACGCGTTTGTCCTCGCGCAATTCATTGCGCCTCTTGCACGCTTATTCTGAATGATCGTCTATCATTAGCAAAAAACGCGTTTGTAGTCGCGCAATTCATTGCGCCTCTTGCACGCTTACATTAGTGTGAATCCCAAAATCTTATAATGATATTTTATTTTTCAGAAATGGTATTAGTAGTACAGGAAACTCATGAGAAAAAAAATATACGCATGTTGTCTCATTTTAATGGGTAGTTGTCTCACTTGTGTATTCGCCGCCGAGGATCCTGCTGGCGGAGGCGGAATCCTAGCACAACTCGGGATTGACCCCCAGACGATTATTATCCAAGTCATCGGGTTTCTGGTGGTGCTTGCAGTACTCTGGAAGTTCGTCTTCGGTAAAGTAGGTGGACTTTTAGAGGAACGCCGATCTGACATCACCTCTCAGTTAGATCAATTGAAGACTGACCGTGAAGAATTAGATCGACTTACCGCTGAAACACGGCAACGTTTAGGCGATATTGAAAGTGAGTCGCAAGCCAAAATCCAAGCTGCTATTGAGCAAGGGAATACGGAACGTCAGCAGATTATCGCACAAGCGCGGCAAGAGGCTGATGATGAGATAGCAAGAGCTCGCGCAGAGATTCAACGTGAAAAAAATGAGGCTATCTCCGAACTGCGCGGTGTTGTTGCTGAACTTGCTATTGATGCAGCAAGCAAAATCATTAGCGCAGAACTAACCCCTGAGAGACATCAAAGTATTATTGACGCATCCATTAGTAGATTGTCAGCAGATTCACATCAGTAGATCGTGCTTTTTGCGCACTCAAACTATTTTTATAGGTAAAAACCAACAATGAGAGACATTCGGGTCGCAAAACCTTATGCTCGCGCCTTATACGAAGCAGCTGGCGAACAGAGTGCTTTAGAATCTATTGCCGCTGATATTGAGAAGCTGCGAGAGTTGATTGAACAGTCTGAGGAATTCACGCGATTTCTCAACAGTCCTCTGCTGTCACCACAATTTAAAAGCGACACGTTTCAGCAGCTGTTTACTGATTCAATGCATCCGTTGACGGTTAATTTCTTCAAACTTCTTGCATTGAAGCAACGCGAACGTTATCTTGTCGCAATAATGGATGTCTTTTCAGCTATGGCTGATGAAGCTGCCGGCAGGCTTGTCGCAAAAGTTACGACAGCAGTGCCAATTACACAGAACCAAGAGCAACGACTTGTCCAGCAATTAAGCGCACATTCGGGAAAACAGGTACGCTTGGAAACCGAAACTGACGAACAGATTCAGGGTGGATTTGTTGCGAAGTTGGGCGACACCGTTTTTGATGCAAGTGTCACAACACAACTCCAACGTTTAAAACGTCAACTCGCAAAAGGTTAAATTGGCTGCACGTTTTATAGTAAAATGTATAAATATGTAGTTCGTAGGTTGGGTAGAACGGATCTAAGAAAGAGGGTGCTGAGAACCAACATCTCTAAAACTACATACCTACACATTCCAGCGAGGTGGTAGTGAAACCTAACAAGGGATTACAAAGTCGGGTTTCGCAAGTTCTACCCGACCTACGACATATCTATTAGTAGGAGTGGCTAATACCAAATTAACGTGATTATTAGTTTTCTGATAGCGGTTAGCATTGTGAGGCACGGGGACCTCGCGCTACAAATCGCGTTAATTCGGTATAACACGAAATTCGCAGGTTTCCCATCTAATTGAAGACAATTGCGACCCACAGAGGATTGAAATATGGCAAGAGAAGTCCGACCGGACGAAATATCAAATATACTAAAACAGCAGCTGCAACAGTTTGAACAGGACGTGGATGTCTATGACTCCGGCACTGTGCTGGAGGTAGGCGATGGTATCGCGCGGGTGCATGGGCTTGCCAACGCAATGGCAAGCGAAATGATTGAATTCCCGAACGATGTTTACGGCATCGCTTTTAACCTTGAAGAAGACAACGTCGGTTGCGTACTGTTCGGCGAAGACCAACTCATACATGAAGGCGATACCGTTAAACGTACAGGTAGGCTACCTGAAGTTCCTGTTGGCGATGCACTCCTCGGACGGATCGTTGATGCACTTGGAAATCCCATTGATGGTTTGGGAGACATTCGGACAGAACACAGACTCCCCGTGGAACAGAAAGGGTTAGGTATCGTCCAACGACAACCTGTCAGTGAACCTCTCTATACAGGTTTAAAGGCTATTGACAGTTTAACACCTATCGGTAGAGGGCAACGTGAACTTATCATCGGTGACCGCAGAACCGGCAAAACTGCCATTGCTATAGATGCTATTCTAAGTCAAAAGAACACAGATGTTTACTGCATCTATGTCGCAATCGGACAAAAAGGTTCTACGTTGGCACAAGTTGCCAATACGCTTCGCGAACACAACGCATTGGAATATACCATCATCGTTTCTGCGCCTGCAAGTGCGCCATCACCGCTTCAATATCTTGCACCCTATTCAGGCACCTCAATGGGTGAATACTTCAGTTCTAACGGTAAACACGCGCTTATCATATACGATGACTTGACAAAACACGCATGGGCATACCGACAGATGTCCTTGCTTTCACGCAGACCTCCCGGTCGCGAAGCATATCCCGGTGACGTTTTCTATCTACACTCACGGCTATTAGAACGCGCAGCAAAACTCAGTGACGAATTGGGTGGCGGATCACTCACAGCACTACCGATTATTGAAATCTTTGAAGGCGATTTGACAACTTATATCCCAACAAACGTTATCTCCATTACCGATGGACAAATATACCTCACAACAGACCTATTCAACAAAGGTGTGAGACCCGCGATTGATGTCGGTACATCTGTTTCGCGTGTCGGCGGTGATGCACAGGTCAAAGCGATGAAATCGGACGAAGTTGCAGGCACGTTAAAACTTGACCTGGCAAGTTTCCGAGAAGTTGCTGCTTTCGCACAATTCGGATCGGATCTGGATGCGTCAACGCAATCTTTGCTTCTTCGTGGTGCGCGGCTCGTAGAATTGCTGAAACAACCACAATATCAACCGATGTCTGTTGAACGGGAAGTCGCCTCTATCTTCTGTGGCACGAACGGTTATTTAGACGAAGTTCCTGAATCAGAAGTTGCGCGGTTTGAATCTGAATTTCTGCAATACCTTGACAGGAATCATGCGGAACTCCTCTCCGAAATCGCAGAAACCGGTCTGCTGGGTGATGAATTGCTTGAAACAATGCACGCTGCTGTCAAGGCATTCAAGGAAAATTGGAGTGATACACCGCCTGCACCACAATCACAAATTGAGCAAGTGCCAGCGGGAGAATCCTCCGCAGAGGAAGCCCCAACTGAAGGTGAATAACCATGGCAACGTTACGAGAAATACGACGCCGTATCGCCAGTATTAAAAACATTGAGCAAGTTACGGATGCGATGCGCGTCGTTGCCGCAGCACGGCTCCGTCGTGCGCAAGAAAATATCACTGCCACGCGTCCATACGCAGACAAACTCAACACTATCCTCGGTCATCTGATCTCACAAATGGACGTTGAGGAAGAAGCATTGACACATCCGCTGCTGGAAACCCGCGAGATAAAGCATGTCTGCATCATCTCTGTTTCCAGCGACCGTGGTTTATGCGGCAGTTTCAACAGCAATGTTATCCGCACAACTACGCAACAGATACAACATTACCAAGAAAGTGGCGCGGACGTAACGCTTATCTGCATCGGCAAACGAGGGCAAGAGCATTTTGCACGCCGTGGATACGACATTACGGATGAATACAACAATATCTTCCATCAACTCCAATTTCAAACGGCTGTTGATGTTGTCCACGAGTTTGAACACCTCTATGTTGACAAAAAGATTGACAAAGTTGAAGTAATCTATAACAATTTCAAGTCTGCTATTCTCCAGACCGTGCTTGTTGAGCAACTTCTCCCGTTGGTGCCTGAGGAACCAGAAGGCGATACGCTTTTCCTTGATTATATCTATGAACCGGGACAGGTGGAACTCTTTGAAATGCTGCTCGGCAAACATCTGAACATGCAAATGTGGAAGGTGCTTTTAGACTCAAACGCGGCGGAGCAAGCAGCACGAATGGCTGCGATGGAAAACGCCACACAGAAAGCAAAAGAACTCATTGACGAATTAGTCCTACAACGCAATAGGGCACGTCAAACACAAATTACAACAGAAATATCCGAAATCGTCAGTGGCGCAGCCGCACAGGAAGGCTAACGACAAGCAAATGTCAATATAGACAATTCTAAAGGCTTATTCAGTCTTTTGACAAAAGGTTAAGACAGATGCGCAAAACTAATCCGAATACGCATCAAGATTGTAGGTCTCTACTTCAAAAAGCGGTGCGCCGTGGCGAATCCGATCTTGTTGTTAAAGTTGTAGACCATCTTTATGAAATTGGGGATATAAGTTGGTTAAAGCAGCGAGTGGGGGTTATCATTGCGGAAGAATGCTGGCCTCTTATGGGGGAATGGGAATTACCCCAAAAAAGAGATATGCAACAAGAAGCATCACAAAAAATTCTTAGTCAGGCAGCACGATACATAAAATTTAAAGATGCAGCTGGTCTCGGTTCTCTTGCTTATGCTCTCTCAGAAGGAGACGATTCTGTATTGAGTGGTTCGGATAAAGATACATATATAAAACATATTTGTGCTGCTATTAAGAATAAAGATAATTATTGGGAATGGATTATTTCTCAGTGCTCATGTGATCTGACTAAACGTTTTGTAGAACGAACTTCTGTAGCGTATCGAAAAGGTGGATGGCCTTGGGATAGAGCATTTATACAGGCTGCAGCATATTTAGTTGTCATGGATGGTCTTCCGAAATTGCAATTAGGAATTAAACAGGAATCAAAATTTCCGTTTTGGGTTGCGTTGGATAGACATACTCCTCAAGGAAAAGTTGTCCTTAGTAAACTGGCAAAAGAGACGGGATTCCCTTGGCGTCAGCTGAATTGGATTAGTTTTTATTGTGAAAGTGGTATTGTTTATAACCAGGAGACATCACGATGGTGGGACAGAGAGGTAGAATGGAGGCTTAGCAAAGTAGGACTTTCACTTGACGAGGCAGAATCAATGTGGACGAAAGTACGACCACTTTTTATTGAATTGTTACAAGATGAATCAGCACGACTTGAACAACACCTCAACGTCAACAGTGGTCAAACGAATAACCCTTCCGATAGTCAACAACTTAGTTTGTTCTCACCATCCGAAGGAACAGAAGCATGATAAGTGGTAATGAGATTCAATCTTTGGTCAATCTCTTACAAGATAGGGTTATTTAGTTTTCCAATAATTTTGAACTTTTGCTCAAGACTCCCCGCTGTAGGAGCGATCTCCGAATCGCGACTTTTTGGCTAAAATGGGCAAAAAGCCTCAAACTAAATAGCCCTGCTTACAAGAGAAGAACGTTTCACTATACCATGCCTGTCAACTAAGTGATACTACATGCTCTGAACCTTTACGGGCATGGACAGGACAAATCCTCGAATCCAAATTAGAATATCAATTTCAAAGGTATGCTAAGTATTTATACAATGGAACGCTTAAACCGATGAGAACAAACACGATACTTAATTAATATGTAACAAATCGGTCAGCGTTTTCTAAATCAAAAAGGAATCTCTCATGAACCAAGGAAAAATCTTAGAAGTTGTCGGCGCACGAGTAGACGTAGATTTTTCGAAAGGCACATTGCCGGATATCCTAAACGCTGTTAAAGTTCAACGTTACGACGGAAGCGAGTTGGTACTTGAAGTTCAACAGCACTTAGGCGAAAATCGGGTGCGCGCAATCGCAATGGACACAACAGATGGATTAGTTCGCGGCACACTCGCAATCGATACTGGCGGTCCTATCACCGTCCCCGTCGGCGACGCAGTCCTCGGGCGCGTTTTCGACGTAACTGGTCAACCGATTGATGAAAGAGGCGATGCTGGCGAATCCGAAAGATATTCTATCCACAGACCGCCACCCCCGCAAGCCGAACTCACCACAGCCGCAGAAATGTTAGAAACAGGCATCAAAGTCATTGACCTGGTTCAACCTGTCGTTCGCGGTGGAAAAGTCGGATTTTTCGGTGGCGCAGGTGTCGGCAAAACCGTTTTGGTCGCTGAACTCATCTATAACATTGCCACACAACACGGCGGTTATTCCGTATTCTGTGGTGTCGGTGAACGTACACGCGAAGGAAATCAATTCTGGCTTGAACTTGACGAATACGGTGTTATTGACAAAACTGCCATGGTGTTCGGACAGATGAATGAACCGCCGGGCGCACGTCTCCGTGTCGGTCTTGCAGGTTTATCTATGGCGGAATACTTCCGTGACCAGCAGGGACAAGACGTTCTGATCTTTATTGACAATGTCTTCCGTTTCACATTGGCAGGTGCTGAGGTATCAGCACTTCTCGGTCGGATGCCTTCCGCTGTAGGATACCAGCCGACACTTGCAACCGAAATGGGTGAGCTACAGGAACGAATTACCTCCACAAAACACGGTTCAATTACCTCATTCCAAGCGGTCTATGTTCCAGCTGATGATTATACTGATCCGGCTGTCATCACCGTTTTCGCGCACCTCGACGCTGTGACGCGGTTGGAACGGAACATCGTTCAAAAGGGAAGATTCCCCGCTGTGGATCCACTCACTTCCAGTTCACGTATCTTGTCACAGGAAATTATCGGGGACGAGCATTATCAGACTGCCTTCAGAGTCAAGCAGGTGCTACAGGAATATGGTGACCTACAAGACATTATCGCTATCCTCGGTGTAGACGAACTGTCGGATGACCAGAAGTTAGTTGTTAACAGGGCACGGAAAATAGAGATGTTCCTTACGCAACCGATGTTTGTGGCAGAACGTTTCACCGGAACCCCGGGCAAATATGTGAAAATTGAGGATACCGTGCAGGGTTGCCAAGCAATTCTCAACGGCGATTGCGACGAACTGCCTGAACAGGCACTACGTTATATCGGCACTATTGACGAAGCATTTGAGCAAACAAAAGACAAAGAATTGGAAGCAGCAGCTGATTAGTAGTTAGCGGCGTTTGTCCTCGCGCAATTCATTGCGCCTCGGACATTCACATTATAAAACAACATAGATATGCAAAATAGAAGTTTTCACCTTGAAATACGGACACCGGAAAAATTGATATATGAAGGCGATGTAACAACCGTTGGCGCGCCGGGAATTGAAGGCAACTTCCAGATTCTATATGGACACATCCCTTTCCTTACAGCATTAGATGTCGGTGAAATACGGGTCCAAGAATCGGGTACACCACGTTCAATGGCGACAAGCGGCGGGGTTTTTGAAGTGCTACGCACTGGTGTCACCGTATTGGTTGAAACAGCAGAATGGGCATCGGATATTGACGTGGCACGTGCCGAAAGTGCGCTTGAACGTGCCAAAGAACAACTCGCTGCAGATGCCCCGGGCCTGAATCTCCCCCGCGCAGAGGCAGCCCTTGCACGAGCACAAAATCGTATTAAGGTTGCGAACAATTCGTAAGCATGGCTCCGCTACGTCCATTTTCCAAATCACAGAGATAAGAAAATGATTCACAATGACAAAGGGCTTAAAGCAAGTCAGCAACGCATAGCGTATTTTCAAAACTTGCTCTTACAACTGCGGGTTAAGGCAACACCTGAAGAATTTTCGCTCATCTCAACTGGATATCGGACAGAGATACTGAAAATGCAAGATGAAGTTCTTGAATACCTAACTCGACATTCATGTGAACCAATACCGGCGAAAGTGACTTCTACGGAGGTATCAGATGCTGCCAGTAATGGTAGCCGATAATCGTTCAAACATTTCGCATTAGTTGAAACAGCAGAATGGGCATCGGATATTGACGTAGCACGTGCCGAAAATACACTTGAACGTGCACAAGAACAACTCGCGGCAGATGCCCCCGACCTGAATCGCCCGCGTGCTGAAGCGGCACTTGCGCGTGCACAAAATCGTATTAAGGTTGCAAGTAATTTGTAATATCTTCCTTCCATTCCTTGGTAGGCGAGGTTTCTTAACCGGTCCCGCCTGTTATAGAAGGGTACTGGTGTAGAGTGTCCAAGTAATTCTGACATCTACTATAGTTGTCAGTTATGAGTCGGTTAGATTGAATTAAGATTAGAGATAACCTGCCTCGGAGAGTAAGTTCGCGAGGTTCTTTTTTCTACCACAACGCCCTATCAGAACCAGTACAGGTTTGCCTTGGAAATTCACGGTTAGTTGTCGGCGTCTTGGATTCGTCCAGTTAATACCGCGTCCATGAAACAGAACTGGAACGTAGACGGTTTCACCATTTTCCTTTCGATCAGGAGCAACAGTAACGGCAAATTTCAAACTGTTTTCTAACTTTTTACGGACATTGGATTCGTCGGCTTTACCACTTTTAAGTTCAATTGGAACAGCGACGAAGGTGGTTTTAGCGGCGTTCCCGTAAAATAACAGACGGTCACCCCGTTTTCCGCTCTCTCCGCGCGATTTGAATTCCCTCTCTACATTTATCACAACCCGTTTCCTGGGTAAACCGGTACGGTATACTTTACATCCTTCTCCACCACATTCGTTAGTGAGACTGTTTGGGGATACTTGCTCTTGAATGTGGGTAAGCCCTTTACTCAGATTCAACGGCATCCCCTCCTTTCTTATTTTCAATTCTATTTTGGAGTCCTGCTGAACGGTTATAGAGATCCTCCGCTATATCCAAATGATCTTCCGGTTCTATGCCTTCAACAAGGTCAAATGTGAGTTCTGTGACCGGTTTGTTCTTATGGAACCACCACGCACCGACCTCTTCCTCTTTCAGGTAGTCTGCGGATTCACTTGTGGGTTCTCCTTGTTTTCGCAATTCACCTTCGCGAATCAGGTTGCTGATTTGTTGGAGGAGCCAGTTGCTATGTGTTGTAATCAAGACGCGAACACCGGCTCGGACCATGCGTGCAAGGGTTTGGGCAATTATTGTTTGGGCACCAGGGTGCAGGTGAGATTCAGGTTCTTCAATTATGATCAAGTCACCCTGTTTAACGATACCTCGCAGAAAGAGGACTAAAGGTGCAAGCTCAGATACCATCGCCGAGGAGTGGCTCATCCGCAATGCCTCTTCTGCCTGATTTGGACGGTACAGAAATTCGGGATATGCTTCTGGCGTGGGACGTTTAATCTCTATTTTGCCCTCCAGCAGTTCTGTCTCCAGTTGTTCAGCGACGCGACTTATTCTGCTTGACGATCCCTTGCGTTCCTTGTAGCTGACGATCTGCTCCAGAAAATCCGCTATCATTCCCGAAAATGTAGATACTTCAAAACGGTCCAAACCTATACGAGTCGACCGCTTGATGAGGGCACTTGCGATCACACCGTGGCTTTGCATGATGCCGCTCCGAGCAGCAGGCAAGTAGTATGAATCCTCTGTTCGCAACCGACGGGAGCGTAAAGTCCGAAAGAAACGTTCAACATCGGATATTTCATGGAACTCAGTCTTACGCTTTGCGTCAATGAGAATCATGTCTGGATTGATGTGCCCGATTATAGTAGGATCGGCGGATCCAGCTGCCCGTGCCTCAAAATCCCAACACTTTTGATCTCCCTCGCGAACCGACAGTGAAACTTTCATTTCGTTGCCCCGGTTCCCAGTGAATCGAATTAACTTAGAAACAGCCTCAAAGTCGAAACACCGTTTAAGTTCGTTTGGGAAGTCTTCCCGATCCGTGAGTCTGGCCTCCAATGCAGTGTGTATCTGCTGAGGTAAATCGGAATATTTGAACGGACGCTTAGGCGTGTTTAACTTTTCGAGTACCGCTAACATCTCCTGTTCTAACGCCTCCCGTCGATCTTGTGGATAACGGTCTCGTGAACGGTAAGCAAAACTGAAATAAGAAGCAGTAGAGTCTGCCCAAGGATATTGTGAGATGCTCCCAAAATGTCGGTGTAATGCGTAAATGAGCGCGGCGAGATACGTCTTACCAGTGTTACTCTCACCGACAAATACAGTCAGCGGACGCAGGTCTATCTCTGCCTTTTCTATCGGACCGAAGTTTTTTACGTTAATGTAGGCATCCATTGTTTCTTCCCTTATTGGTGGTGGCTTTGAATCAATTAGATTATCAGGTAGTATCCACTATCCAAGGTTGGCTAAAAATTTCTTCCCAATAATCCTCAACAAACTCAATCACTAAACTTTTTCCCAAATCTTTCCCCTCAAACAGCAAAGTGTACTTTATTGTGAGTTTCTCAAGACAATCTATACAAGCATCTAACTCGTTGAAGGTTGGTATTGTTTTCGGTGATCTTTTGTCGTAGTGGGCAACTCTTTTATCCGCAAACTCCTCCAGCTTGTCCCCGTGTTTTTTCAGTTCGTCCAGATCTTTTTGAACAAAGGTAGGATCAATATAATTGTAATTTGTACATCCTCCCGAAAAATGACGATCAAAAGTCCTATTTCCAATATCTTCCGCTCTATTTTCTTCTATATTTTTCATACCTGTTCGATACATATTCACGAATCGCTCTCTTGAGAGCACACAGGGAGTTTTTATTATTTCTTTCAGCAATCTGACGAATGAAATGCTATTTTTGTCACACTTGATTTGTCTGCGAACTGCGATAACACCGTAGTCAGAATAGGTTTGCCCGATAAACCAATTAAATGAACATGGTTCCTGAATATTTGGGTTGTCATCAATCATTTTCTGAATTTCCCAAAAAATGTGTTTGTTAGTGACCAACTCTTCAATTTCCCAATGGATTTCATCAGCAAGCCAGCGTTT
Organism: Candidatus Poribacteria bacterium; assembly: GCA_965197475.1. Classification (GTDB taxonomy): domain Bacteria; phylum Poribacteria; class WGA-4E; order WGA-4E; family WGA-3G; genus MSPOR6. Next base: position 29,639 of record CBDANF010000001.1, read on the forward strand.
CCACTTTTCAAATTTTTGATCCATATCATTACCCTTTCAAGTAGTATGTTCAATGAACATATATTTTGCTTTTATGTGGGGTAGCGATTTTTGATTTTCCATTTGTCAATTGCCTTAGAAGCCTTTTTAACATATTTAATTTTGTACTTCTTTTTACACTCAGAAAGTTCAGTTTTAAATTTGAATGAGTCAGAAACAATTATCGTTTCATCATTATCACTATAAAAACCGAAACGAAACTTTGATTTACCAACAAGTTGCATTAAGGCGGGAAATGGTTCTTTGGATAATGGATGAGAAAACTGCGACATCCATTCTGAACAGTCCTCCCGATCACTAAAAGAATTATATGAAGGATTGTAACTTATAGTTTTTATAGCCAAAATTTGACTGTTACGTTTTTTCGGACAGGGATCTGGGAATAGCCAACTTTTCTCTTCACCACACAAATATAAATTTAAAGTAACAGTTTCTTTATTATGTGAAACCCAAACATAGATTACCTTGATTCCGTGTCGCGTCCATTCTGCAAGAGTGCTTTTAATCTTTTCCTTATTTTTCAAAACCGTCATTATTCCAGTTAAAATCCCAAAAAGCGCCGCCAATATAAAAATAACTTGTACCATTTCTACCTTCCAAACTCCTCATTATGTTTAAAGGTTACTTGTTTGCCTCATTTCATGTTAAATACTCACATTGTATTTTGACATAACATTCGTTAGTGCGTGGTGGACATCGAAAGTTACTTGTCACTACCGAGAATACAGAGTAGCATCGGGGAACCCGCAGAGACAGCAAGCCTCCTACTGTTTTGGATTTGCTATTCCATTAGACGAAGCAATTCTTTAATCTGAGCTATAAGACTTACATCGCCCGACTTTTCTGCAAGTTTCAACGCCGTTTGATAATCTAACTTCGCCTCCGAGGCGCGGCCCAGCATAATCTTCGCAAATCCCCGATTGTTATATGCTCTTATATGGTCGGGTTTGAGTCGTATAGTGGTGTCAAAATCGGTAATAGCATCTAAGTGTTGTCCCAAAGCATTTTTCGCAAATCCCCGATTGTTATATGCTGAGGCAAAATTAGGTTGGAATCGGATGGCAATGTCATAATCCGCAATCGCTGCAGAATGTTGTCCTAAGTTCCCCTTCGCAACACCCCGATTGTAGTATGCATCAACAGCATCAGGTTCAAGTCGGATGGCAATGTCATAATCTGCAATAGCAGCAAAGTGTTGTCCCAAGTTACCTTTCGACCTTCCCCGATTGACGTATGCACCTGCATTATCAGGTTTGAGGCGAATAGCAATGTCATAATCTGCAATAGCAGCAAAGTATTGTCCTAAGTTATCCTTCGCATTTCCCCGATTGATGTATGCCTCGGCATTATCGGGTTTAAGTCGGATGGCAATGTCATAATCCGAAATCGCTGCAAAGTATTGTCCTAAGTTAGCCTTCACAATTCCTCGATTGTTGTATGCTCCAGAAAAATTGGGATTAAGTCGGATAGTTATGTCAAAATCAGAAATCGCAGCAAAGTGTTTCCCCAACCGCCCTTTCGCATTTCCCCGATTGTAGTATGCATCGGCATCATCGGGTTTTAGTCGGATAGCCATGGTATAGTCTGCAATGGCGCCTACATAATCGCCCAAATCGTACTTCACATTTCCCCACAAGAAGTAGGTCTTGGCAGATATAGATTGTTTTCCTTGCGATAAAGGTTTTGCTGGCTTCTTCTGCTCCAGTAGTACCTTGAGATATTTTGAAGGAATTGCAAAATTCAGATTTTGTCCACCTATAATCGTCATAAAGGACACACCAATAACCTTCCCTTTTTTGTTTAGCACAGGTCCGCCACTACTCCCGGGAGAAATCGGTGCAGTCATCTGCAGACGTTCTTTCGTGAGTTTATCTCTACGGCTACTGATAATCCCATCCGAAAACGTGCCTTTCAAACCTTTCGGATTGCCTGCAACATAAACCGTCTCACCAATCCGAACTTTATCACTATCACCGAGAGAAAGCGGTTTGATGCCTTTAACACCATAGATACCATAAGCGGGGACCTGTAGGAGTGCAAGGTCATTTGTCTTGTCAGTGGCAGTAACGCCTTCAATATTGTATGTTGTGGACTTACCAACTAACTTTGCAGTGCCTTTTGCTGCACCTTCAATCACGTGGTAGTTGGTAGCAATTAGGTTGGGTTTAACAAAGAACCCACTGCCAATCCCCAAAGTTTTGCCATTTTTATCCTTCATTTCCAAGTATACCGTCGCTGCTAACGCTTTTTCGGCAATATCTTCGGCAGGCAGGGTGGTTTGGGCAGGAGCAGTGTTTATTGTGCAAAAGAGGAGAAGAACTACAATAACGACTCGGGGGAATGTCCACAATAATTCATCTCTATGTTTCATAAGATCTTCCTTAAGATAGTCTATAGAATGTCAATGCTGGAGAAAGTTGTGCATCAACCCAAAACTTCATTTGGTTTAGATGTTATACTTGCCCTGATTTTTGCCTTGTCTCAGTCTGTGAGGTAGATGCTCATCAAGCAACACGCGCATCAGCAAACTCCAGAGTCATCTGCAAATAAGCCACTGCCTGCTCACGTGAGACTGTCGGGAAATCGTCAAGGAATATATATCAAGCGAGTCGCCTGCAATAAGGTAAGGTTGCCAGCAATTCGTAAGCATGGCTCCGCTGCGTCCATTTTCCAAATCATAGAGGTAAGAAATGATTCACAATGACAAA
>CBDANF010000002.1:0-1497506 GCA_965197475.1 Candidatus Poribacteria bacterium
AGACCAACAACACCATCCTGTATGGCATCGTTGATTCCTGATGTAGCGACAAATTCAAAACCTTTACGAGATTTCTGGTGAGGTGCTAAAACCGTGTTGACGTACTCCAGCATCTCCTCAAGTCCCCTCATTTTTCCAGGAGGTTTCGGGAGGGAATGTCCTAACCATTTTTCCAGGTTTCTTAATCGTGTGCTAAGGAACGCGTGGGAATGAAGGTCAGTTTTTGGTGCTGCTCTTATAGCATTCAGATCGCCTGTGGTGAGGGCTTCAATAATATCAGTATGTCTCATGTCAAATTTCATATAATTATGAATCCATTTACTATAATTCATAGACAAGCGTGCTTACGTCAAACTTGCTCCATTGTAACACGATTGGAAACGGAGCGCAATCCAAAAGGATTCGTAAAGTGCATATATTTGACACTATCACTGTAGCAATATAGAGGTAAATCAACACTTGATTCTTATTGACTTTCGAGCGAGGAATTGGTATTATGATCAGCAATAAACTCTACAGAAACAACGAACACAACGATATGCTTATTACACAACTTAAACATCTCAGTCAACCAGAACTCATAAAGAAGGTAGGAATTTGGGTGGTGTCAATTCTACTCCTATTTTTCGGATTTTATTCTAACTTATGGCGCGTCGCTGAACAGCAATGGTTTGCCAATCATCAGAAAGACACTGAAAGCCATATTATGGGAAGAATGGTCAAATCTCACCAAGATGGTATCTTCTCGGCTGGTGGTTTGAATGGATGGGGGACAGCAAAAAGTACTGATGCGGAGTGGATACCTCCAACAGAAAGGACCCCTCAATATACAGCTTATCTTCACAAACTCTCCTTTGAAAAATTTTCAACGTATATGTCACAACCTGGAGGACAGGGAATGATTTTTAGTCTACTTGATAGACTAATTCCATTATCGCCTAAAGTCAAGTTACAGATATTCTATGTGCTGACAGCTTTACTTTCAGCAATTGCGCTGGCATTCATTATAGGCTGGTTCTATGAGGAGTTTGGCTTGTTGTCTGCTATATTCGTAATAGGTTCAGCAGTGCTTTCTCAATGGTTGACAGTCTTTGGAAAGAATCTTTGGTGGAGTCTATGGGCATTCTACCTGCCGATGATTGTCGTGATGTACTTCCTTAAACGCCACAGAATCCCAGAGAACCGTCATTTCATCAGGTTTGGTATTCTGATTTTCATAGCGGTTTCCATTAAGTGTTTCATCAACGGCTACGAGTACATTACAACAACTCTAATAATGATGATGACTCCGTGTATCTATTATGCTGTTCTTGACAAGTGGAGCAGAGACCAATGGGTAAAATGGACGTTTGCAGCCGTACTCGGTTCAGGGGTAGCAATTTTTTTGAGTCTCATAATGTTATGTTTCCAGATCGGTGCTATGAAAGGTGGCTTCCTTGATGGGGTTGGGCATGTGATCTGGTCTTTTGGAAAGCGCACGTATGGAAATGCGGAAAACTTCCCACCAGTATATGCTGCCAGTCTTGAAGCAGGGGCGATTGGCGTGGTCATTACCTACATGAACGGTGTTTTTTTTGATCTTAACAACTATCTTACTCAAGCAAACTCATTTGTCTCTAAATTCCTATTTAAAATCCGCTATTATTATCTGATAATTCTCTTTATAGCGATGTCTGTCCTGCTGTATTTTCGTAGTAATAAAAAGATGGCGACGGAGCAAAGACAGTACTACATTGCGTTAATCTGGACGACGTGGTTTTCAATTTTAGCACCTTTGTCGTGGCATGTAATCTTCAAGGCACACTCATACATTCATACGCACATGAGTTTTCTTCTGTGGCAGATGCCCTTTACTTTCTTTGGTTTTGCTGTGTTCGGATCCGCTGTTATAACATGGACAAGAAAAGTAAAAGACTGAATCAAAACAAAGTTAGGCAAAAAGTAGCATGGAGGGAGTATGCGCGTTAATCGATTGGAGCGGTGGATTGGCAGAGACCAATTGAATCCCAATGAAATAGATGGTAACCGCTTCTTAAAAGCTGCGATTCTCTTCGCAGATACAGCCATACAATACGGGAGAGACAGATACAGTGGCAAAGATATGCCGCTCTTTGCCGATTGCCTTCAGATTGACTATTTGAAGGCACCCAGATCAATGACATCTCACCGTTCAGGCACCGAGCCAAAACCGACGGTTTGGAGTTTCTTTCAAAATCAGCAGAACCTCATGCGGTTGCTGGCTTCTTTAAGCCAGTTCACCGGGGATGGCACATACATCCGTGCAGCGGGAGAAGCCGCCGAATACATGTTCAGCAACTACTGGTATCCAGAAAGTGGCGTTCTGCATTGGGGCGGGCACGGCTATGTGGACTTAGTAACCGATAATAGGTATGGCATGAAGGGTGTTGTCCACGAAATAGAGGACGTATACCCCTACTGGGAATTGCTTAGAGCCGTGGATGCGGACCGAGGCGAAATGCTGATGAAAGGTATTTGGGAAGCAAATATGAAGGATTGGGATGCCTTACACTACAACCGACACGGTGATTTTAAGAAACAGGTTGATCATGCCAATACATGGAACAGACCTTGGGATGGATACAAAGCACCCGAAATCAGTGGGGATCTCTCATTTATCAGTGTGGCACTGGATATGGCTTATGCCGCTTACAGCTTGGGTTACCAAAAGCAGGAGGAAGCACCGCGAATTTGGGCAGAACGCTTACTGAATCTGATTATAAAGCATCGAGATCCAGAGACTGGCATCTGGCCCAATCTGGTGCATCCGCAAAGTTCCAAACGCGGGATTAACGTATTCGGCAGAAAATATCCGCAGGCGACTGAACCGAGAGTCTATGTAGGCAACCAGTTGAACCACACCATTACCCAGATGATGGGTATGCTTACAATCGTAGAAAATGCCCAAAAGTATGGGCGCGTCGGTGAAATGGCGCACATCAAAGCGGCAGTTGAGCAACACATCATCGGCTTCCTAAACGCCTCCTACGATCCGAAAAACAATACGTTGAAAAGCATCGTTATTGATGCGACAGATCTCACAGATTTTCGGATAAAGGGACCTTTCAAAACAGAGAAGCTTTACTTTGGCGCGAAAGAAGGCGGCGCATTTCTGCCGCAAAACATTACGCCGCTCTTTACCTCCGTTTGTGCCCGTGGATATTGGGTTTCTGAGGGCAGAAGTGAATTCAGAGACTACCTGCGAACCATGTTTAAAGCCTTCGGGCTTGGAGACATTGGTGCTGACAAAAACAGCCAACCACTGTTGAATTTTGACACAACTGCCTTAGAACCCGCTTATATCTTCGCGTTAGTGGATCTGTATCGGGTGGAACCAAAAGCAGAATTTCTAACAATGGCGGAGCAGATAGGGGACAATCTGCTTCAAGGCAGACAACATGAAGGTAGCGGTCTCTTTACACTTGAAGATGGTTTTATTTTTCATAGCCGGGTTATGGATAAACCCGAACTCCAGGAATCGCATGAAGGGAAATGTGTGACTGATCTTCTGCAGGACAGTCATAAAACTGCTAATCTTGATGCGATGGAACCACTTGCACTGCTCAGCATCTACGCCGCACAAACAGGACAGTACAATATCATGCCCAGTTGGACTGCTGGTGGTCTTTACCTTAAAGTGAGTAGCGTTGGTCATATAGTAAGCAAAGAGATGCAGCTATGGTTTGATAAACCAGCACTAAAGCAATTTTACAAGGATTGTAATATCAACTGTACCTGGTCTATTGACGAAGACTGAAATGGCTGTCAGCAAAGAGATTTTGTTTAACAGAAGTCTCTTTACTGATGGCTAAGGTTTGATTTTTGTGATTCTGTGTTTGACATTTTTCGACAAATTGACTATAATTACTATAGTGTATCTCAGAAATACTTTATCTGATATTTATCAGAATCGTTCAGATGTCAATGTTTATCAGTGTTTTCTCGTTTATTCGTCATGAAAATGCGCGCTGAGATCAGACAGCACCTACCTTTGTCCCATGAGTTCAAGTTTGATCTGATGAAAGGTTTTTCGCACGGAACGACTCACATGCTGTATTAAAAGATAGCTCATCACTTTCACGCCTAAGTTCGCATACGCACCATTTTGTCCTTTTAGACTCGCTGAGTTAGCATGAGATGTTCTCCTAATGTATTTTATATTCAAAACTGTAATTAAGATGTGATCTCATGCTAAAAAGTCAGGGAATTTCTACACAGCAAAAACGCATTTTCATGGCGTTACATTTTGTTTCTATTGATGGTTATTAGGTTGAAGACCATTCTGAGAAATATCAGCTATAGCATTTTTGGCGGAATTGTCCTGCTGATTTACGCATTTTTGGCGTTGAGTTATGCTAAATATGCTGATTCGGAGTCTGATTCATTTTTTTATTGCACAAATTTTGTATAATTGCTACAATATATGTGACGTTAAAAATTCACGAAGAGCGCGTGGGTTACGTCAGGGCTGCTACCTAATCTATTTAGGTGCGCCGCCGGTGGTCACACACCAAGCGACGCTTAGCACTGCCATAAGTGAACTATGACAGCGCTGGTTTCTATTATAGCAGAAAGCCACGCTTTTTGTTAGTTTTAAGTGGAAACCAGCTCCCTATAGGGACGAGTTGCCTGAAAAATTCTTCTCTTTCGTTGACAGATGTGTCTGTCAATCCTCCCTGTAGACTGTCAAAACGTGTATACACAACCCTGGTGTTATTTTGATACAGTCTAAATTTGAAATACACCCATAAATTATTATATATCACAACGCGTAGTAACTTATGCGTTTACATAAGTCTACAGAAACTTGTTGTGGCTGCAGACACAATGTTCAATTGAGTGCCGTCGCCATCCTTAAAAGGATCTCGTGGCGTGACTAAAACGGGCAAAGGATGTCGCTGCTTGGCCAGTGTTGTAGGTTATATACAAGTATAACTGGCATTGTGAAATTGTCAATAGGACTTACGCAATAACTTTAAAAGTCCCCTTGATAAGGGGTTTAGGGGGTTAAAAACATCGAAATAACGGCTTTTTGAGTAAAATATCATGCAGAATACCACACGCGTATTCTGCTTGTTCTGCTCAATTTGCGTAAGTCCTGGTCAATTAAACGGGTTTACCTACGAAAAAGAAGGCAAAATCATCATAACGAATACGCATTTTCATGTTCGTATAAGTGTTTTGTATTGATGGTTATTAGGTTTAGAACAATTTTGAGAAATATCAGTTTATTAACATGCCTATACAAGCGAGATATGAAAAGTGCAATTTGTAGGGTATCCGATTTTTCATATCACAATTTAACCCAAACCTTTGTAAAGTTTTCCGTGCGGTTGCTGCAAAAACAACCCAACCAAATATTCAATAGGAGATTAGATGAGATATTCAATTTTATATTATAGCTTAATCGCTATGATTTCTGTATTTTTAGCAGGATGTATACCTGCTAACATTGAACCTGAACCTCCACGGGCAATTGTTAATTTTGATTATACACCTCCATCAGAAGCGGTCCCTGGCTCAGCGGATGCGACATTTTCAGTCGTTGGTACAAAGTTTGAGACACCCGTTCCTCTTTTTAAGACTTTTGCCAGTAACATGACAAAGGATTTTGGAGAGATACTCACCGCCCGTGGCTTTGGAGTTAGAGGACCTTTCATGGCGTACAATGATATGACCTATTCTGACAAAGAAGGAAGTGATTTGATGCTTACTGCTGAAGTAGAATTCAGCTCAGATACAAGTCAAATCCAATATTCTTCTTTTGGAATACCGAGTGGATCTGTGACAGTCAAATGCCATGTTAATCTTATCGTTTCCGAAAGTATTACAAACGAGAGGTTATGGACAAGGAGTATAGCCATAACACCTTTTACAGTCAACCTTAGATCGAGAAACACTTATACACCGAGAGCGAGTTTGGCGATACTTTTGGTAAATGAGAACAGATTCTACTCAGATGTAAGTCATGCTCTTGATGCTCAGTATAAAGAGATTATGAACAAAATTTACGGGTATCTTGATGCTAAAGAGATGAAAGTTGTCACACAATCCGCTCGTGACTTGCGGAAGAAAAAAGTTATTCAATAAGTAATGTTGTTAAGCACTAAACATAATAAATTTAGAATATATCATTCATCTATAAGGAGGATTTAAATGAGATATTCAAACTTTCTAAAAAATAGCATGGTTGCTATTATTTGTGTTATTATTTTCGTAGGATGTGCTGCGGGCACCTCTAAATTATCGCGTGAAACAATTGTATTTCAATATACCCCTGAATCAGAGGCTGCCTCAGGTTCAGCAGATGTAACATTTGCTGTCGTTGGCACGCAATTAGCAAAACCTGTTCAACCAGGACAAACGCAATTACCGAATCAAGCCCCTGTAAAACTCTTCGCTGATTTTGCAAGTACTATGACGAAAGACTTTATGGAGGTACTTGGTGCTCAAGGTTTCGGTGTCAGAGGTCCCTACAATACCTACGATGACATGATTTTCCCCGACAAGCAAGGAAGTGATTTAGTCTTTACTGCGGAGGTCCTGTTTTCTGCGGACACGAGCGGTGCTCAGCTTAAGCAGCCATTGCTATCTACCACAACCTATAGAATCATAGGTCCGGTCACAGTGAATTATGATGTCAAACTCGTTGTCAGTGAAAGTCTGACGAATGAACGTATGTGGACAAAGACTATAAACATTGAACCGTTTACAATTCAGCTGGAATCCCAGTATGCTTATTCCCTACAGTATTTGGCTGAGCATTCCATGAAATATGGAAAAGTTTTCCAAGGTAATGGTGATGTTCCTATAGAGGTAATCTTAGAGAAAGAGAACAAATTCCATAATGATCTCGGTCATGCCCTTGAAAAACAATATAAGGAAATCTTAGGAAAGATTTACACGTACCTTGATCCGAGGGAAATGACTATTGTGAAAAACCAATCCCTGGAGATACGTAAGAAAAAAGTCTTTTAATTCATTGGCCTCAAAAGTTTACGTTACAAAGATAACTCTCTGCTGGCTTTTTGCCAGCAGAGAGTTTTATGTGCATCGTAGAAAGGGATAACTAGAAGAAGGAGACATTTTTTATGAAAACACCTGCTGATTCTTTCACTGTTTTATTTCATGCTTGCATTTGCTCAAAGTGCCTTTGCCCAAGATTACACAAAATGGAGTTTGCCAGAGGTTGCAAAGGCACAACTTGGTAAAGGTTGGATTTCTGAGATACAGTATTCTCCAGATGGAAAGCGTTTAGCGGTTGTGAGTAGTATCGATGTCTGGCTATATGATCCACAGAAAATCCTGGTTCAGACAACAAACATCCTACCTTAAACGATCAAAGCGAAAATTCAACTTTTACATAGAAAATTGACGAAAACTAAAATTGTTTGCTTTGCAGTGAGAACTAATAGGTTTTTGAATAAAGAAGTCTCTTTACTGATGGGTAATGGCTAATAAAAATGTTGACAACTTCACCGAAGTTAACATATCATGTGCAATAAGTATCAACCTGCTGTTGAAGGAGAGTATATCATGAAAAATTTACGTATCCGAATCCTGGTTTGGCTATTTGCCATAAGCCTTATAATGCCCAGTATACTTTCAGCAAAGAACTTGGCACTTGAATTAGATGGATCCACGGCGATTAAAGTCCGTAATAGCGATAGTATCAATCCCAGAAAAGCCATAACAATCGAGGCGTGGATGAACATGGAAAAACAGGTCGGTGAATGCCTCGCCAAAGATTGGGGCGGCAAAAGGGACTACATTTTTCCAGAGATTATCCAAAATGGAGCGGGATTGCGTTTTGTACTCTGGCCCGGAACGAAAATCCTTGATGTCCAGGGCTTAAAACTCAATGAATGGCAGCATGTTGCTGGTGTTTGGGATGGAAAAGAGATGCGGACGTATATTGATGGGAAGAAGATGGGAAGTACGCCCTATGATGCACCTGAGTTAGCGGCCACCGATGCGAGTCTATATATCGGTGTGGGAGACAGTAAAAATTGGTTCTGCCAAGGGGCTCATAGACGAAATCCGCATCTGGGAAGTGGCACGGACAGAAGCGGAAATTAACGAATTTATGATGAAGATACTTGACGGAGATGAGGACGGCTTAAACGCGCAGTACAGCTTTGATGAAGGGGATTCCAGAGATAGCACCCGGAACAAAAACGACGGTCACAGGGGGTTTGGGAAACCGGCATACGTCGATGTTACAAACCAACTGAATCTTGAGCCGCTTGCTATAGATGCTAAAGATAAACTCGCTACGACATGGGCATGGTTGAAGCGAACTCGCTGATGGGTTGTCAACCGTCTGAAAGGAGTACGAAAAATGGCGAAAACTCTCTCACTCGTTGCCTACAACGACTTAGAAAGCCAAGTTGAAGCACTGGAAAGGGATGGTTATGTCTATTTCCCCAGTGTGCTTGATGTTGAGGAAGTCGCCGAATTGCGAACAACCATGGATCGATTACAAGCGATCCCAGAGTGCTTGGATAAACACCAAACGCCTGAAAATGGTGGTAAATTCCTCAACAAAATCATCAACAACTCGTTTAATCGAGATTCACTGTTTCTCCAATTCCTTGACAAATCACCGATTGTTGAGGTAGCAGAGGCGACGCACGGCGACGATTGTCATTGCATCGGTATGCAATCGTGGCTGACAGGACCGGGACGGCCGGATCAAGGGTTACATACCGATTGGCTGCCAGTCCCACTACCGGCAGACATTCGTTCCGATCCACGCGTCAAAATCCCTATCTTCATCACCACCGCCCATTACTATCTCAACGATATGTCCGAGGAATTGGGACCGACGAAGTTTGTCCCGGGCAGCCATTTCTCCGGGTGCTCCCCAACCGGAGAAACCGAGTGGAATAACCGGACAGAAGAGAGTATCTTATGCAATGCGGGGGACGTGGTACTCTTCCGCAGCGAAGTCTGGCATCGTGGTTCTGCCAATACGACTGACGAAACCCGTTACCTCTTGCAGGTCCACTATGCCAAACGGATGATTACACAGAAATACCCACCCTATCTGAATAAATTTCAGTTTGATGAATCAATTCTCGCCCAAGCGAACCCTCGGCAGAGACGGCTCCTCGGCGACCATCGACCCAGTAATTATGATTGAGGTTTTTTAAGAAACCTTTCATAACCTAAAGCAATGTCTCTACTAACTTAAGATCGTTGCCAACATCGGAGGCAACACGCAGAAGCAGTGATTAAAAAGCCTTGAATTATGAGCCTTCTCAAATCATATCCCAACTTGACTCTGAAGAATCCTTCGATTTCCGATCATCTAATTTGTGGGAGGAATTGACATATCACCCACTAAACTTACTTTCATGGAGGATAATCATGTCCAAAAACTCTGTTTCACTTATGGTCGTATTAACCTTATTTCTTATCGCTTGCGGTGAGGATGTCGATTATCTTGGGGAATCCTATTCGCCTATCTCCGATGTGGATGTTTACTTTTCTGAGGATGATGTAAGCGAAGACTATCGGAAGATGGGTGATGCTTCTGTAAAAGGAGATGATCTAGAGAAGTTACGAGAAAAGTTAAGAAAGAAGGCAGGCGAGGAGGGTGCTGATGGAATCATTTATACAGGATTCGAGCCGATAAAGACCGGAGAAGTAGAAAGAACCGATGCCGTCGGGAACACCATCACGCAAGACACAAGAACGTATCGGGCTACAGCGATTTTTATTAAGTATACGAAGAATCTGTAAGGTAGGACTTCTTAGCCCGACCTACCGCTACCACAACTGATAATGCTGTATGCCGGAGAATGCCACATTCAATGGAAAAAAGAGCACACTACCCGATGAAGTGTTTGCAAGGTTGAAGGTCGGCGACGTGTTGGCGGATGATGAGTATCTGCCATTGGTTTTCTCGTATCGCGATGGTAGGACGCTGTCAGATAAATCATAAAGATATGATGACATTGAACAAAATGAAAAAAATCCCAACGGGAACACCCTTTGAATTCGGTGAGCATCGTTTTCATTTTGGTGAGGAGATCGTCGAATTAGCAGATTCCACCTCACTTCTCAATAACTTCGGTGCGTTGCACAGAAAGATGTGTGAGGATGGATATCTCTTTATCCGAGGCTTCCATCCGCGGGAGCATGCGGAGAAAGCTGCACAATGGACATTGCAAGCCATTGCGGGAAGGGGCGGCTTAAAGCAGGATACACCGGTTGAAGAGGGTATTATCGGAGAAGCGAATCAGACATTTAGCTTCTTTCGGCAAACTGAGGTGGCTCATGCCAAACCGATTCTTGATGTTGTGGATAGCCAGCGAACGATGCAGTTCTACGAAGAATTCCTCGGTGGTCCAGTTATTACGTTTGACAAACGATGGCTTCGCTGCATGGCGAAGGGTGGACACAACCATTTTCACTATGATAGCGTTTACGTTGGGCGCGGCACACAGAACCGGTACACGATGTGGAGCGCATTGACGGACATCGGTCTGGAAAATGGACCACTCGTCATCTGCCTCGGTTCCCATCGGTACGATCGATTAAAGTCCACATACGGCGCGACTGATATGGACCGCGATTTGACGGAAGCCGTGTTCAGCACCGATCCACGCAAGATGGTCGAGAAATTTGGATTCACGCTGGCAACAGCGCATTTCCAGCCGGGTGACGTTATTATTTTTGGGCTTTACATGATGCACAGCAGTGCCCCCAATCGCTCTGACTGCTATCGTATCAGCATTGATACGCGATACCAACTCGCTCGCGAAGAGAAGGATGATCGTTTCTTTTTCCGTGAAGACGGCAGTTGGCTTGGTAATTTTTACAACAAAGGCGCGAGTTACAGACCGATAGCTGAACTCCGCCGGGAGTGGGGATTGGATTGATATACTCCCCAAGCTAAAGTTTGCGGAGTCCATCAACGCTCCGTCACCCGTAGTATGTTACAATATTAGGTCTATGAAAAAAACATCACCCAATGCGCTGGTGTCAAAGGAGGATTCGTATGGTATACAAGCAATGGAATTTTGCGGTTTTAATCGTTATCTTGGTTTTTTACTGGATTGGAAACAGTGTAGAAGCAAATTCAACCGCAACTGGCACTGTATTTCTGGATACAAACAGAAACCAGATGAAGGACAACAACGAGAAGGGGTTGTCTGGGGTTCGAGTCTCTAATGGACAAGATGTTGTCCAAACCGATGCCAATGGACAATACTCGCTTGCAGTCAGTGATGACACCATTCTCTTTGTCATTAAGCCCCGTGGGTTTATGACACCAGTTGATGAAAATCGTCTCCCGAAATTTTATTATATCCACAAACCGCACGGTTCACCAGAAGGACTGAAGTATGCCGGCATCGAACCAACAGGTCCATTACCGGAGTCGATTGATTTTCCGCTCATTGAACAGCCCGAAGCTGATACCTTCAAGGTACTTGTCTTCGGGGATACACAACCCCGTAATATGCAAGAGATTGAGTGGTTAGCACACGATGTGATTGAAGAAGTTATTGGAATTGATGCAGTGTTCGGACTCAGCCTTGGCGATTTGGTAGGTGATAATTTAAACTTATTCCAGCCTCTTAACGAAGTTATGGCTACTGTTGGGATACCATGGTACAACGTCTACGGTAACCATGATATGAACCGTCTCGCTACTGATGACCGTTACGCCGATGAGACATTCGAACGTGTGTATGGACCCACGTGCTATTCTTATGATTGGGGCCCCGTCCATTTCATCAACATTGACAATGTGCACTTTCTCCCCGATAAGGAGGACAATCCTCCCTATTTCAGTGAGATAGGAGAACGACAGTTGACGTTCATTCGAAACGACCTTGCTTTTGTGCCGAAAGATCAGCTTGTTGTTATATCCATGCATATTCCGTTGACCGAGATGCGTGATGTGAAGAAATTGATGAATCTACTCGGTGATCGACCTAACACGTTAACCCTGTCAGCGCACACGCACCTTCAACGTGATGACTTCATTGGACCGGCGCACGGTTGGCATGGCGACGACCTACATCATCACCATAATCATGCAACCACATCAGGCAGTTGGTGGCAGGGCTCGCTTGATGAAATCGGTATTCCCCACACAACTATGCGAGATGGTGCACCGAACGGATATGGAGTCTTCACATTCAGCGGCAATCAATATTCAATTCGGTTTAAGGCCGCTCGTCGTCCAGCGGGTTATCAGATGAACATTTGGGCACCCTGGGAAGTTGCGTCAACGGAAACTGGTAAAACAGATGTACTCGTTAACGTTTTTGGAGGTACCAAACGCTCAAAGGTTGAAATGCGTCTGGGCGAAGTTGGGGAATGGCAACCGATGACCTATAGGCCGCAGAAAGACCCATACTTTCAAGCACTCAAGGAACGGGACGAAACGTACCACCTTGAGCGGAAAATGCATACTGCACTTCGGGAAACAATCAAGCCTCTGTTGAAGGAAGAGGACCAACTACCACAAAGGGGGAAACGACTTCTTTATGGAGTTCCAAAATCATCACACATCTGGCAAGCTAAGCTCCCAGCGAATGTCCGCAAAGGAACGCACGTTATCTACGTCCGTACAACTGATATGTTTGGCCAAACTTTCACAGGTCGCCGAATCATCCGAGTGCGCTAACCCGGTATCAGTATGCAACCGCTATTACAGTCACCGTAACAACTTGCCTCAGAGTCACTTAATTGCCTGACGGTTCGATAGTGCTAAATGTGATAACATTTAAACAGACGAAACTAAAATACCCGACCGAGCAAGGGTAACCCATATCTAATGCAAATTGGGTATTTAGGTTTCGTCACCAGGGATACCCTTCCTCCTTTTAAGAGTAGGTGAATAGAGTCTCCAGAAAAATAATAAGTCTAAAAGTGTATCAGAACGGATAACGCCTAAAAAAGGAGAAAATCCATGTTTAAAAAAAGTTTAACGAGACTATTAATCATTATTGTATTTCTATCGTTGTTTTTAATTCCATCGATAGGATATGCTGCCGATCCGTTTATTGTTCGAGTTATCTATTTTAAGGCACATGGAGGAGAACCCCTAAACCACGAAAAATACGACAAAATAATCAAGGATATGCAGGAATTCTTCAAGAATGAGATGATCCGACACGGCTACGGTGACAAAACCTTTGAGATTGAAACCGATGCCAATATTGATTTGAAAATCCATACCATTAACGGAAAGCATCCTGGCGACCATTATACTGGCGAAATCTTTAACGCCTATTATCAAAAAATAAGTAAAGAAATTCCTTTTGCTATCAACAACACGACTAACAGAGATCAACAAGACAATATCTACATTGTCTTAGTTGGTGGTGTTGAGATTGTTGACGATGGGTTAGGCAGCCCCTGGGGAGGAGGTTGGACTTTCGCGGGCAATGCTGTAGGTGGAACGGCAATCATCAACGAAAACTTTGAAAAGTTATATCCCAACCACTACGAATCAATAATCGCCCACGAATTCGCTCATTCGTTTGGGATGAAACATGACAAATTAGAAGGTTCAGTGATGGGACCATTACCGTTCGGCGGCCCGACACACATTACAGATTTTGAAGCACGACTGCTAAACAAGCATCACATATTTAACGATGTTCATATACTCAATACTCGTCCAGAAATTGTAGGCGGTATTACTTCAAAAGCAATTGGTAGGGACACCGTAAGGTTTGAAATTAAGGTGAGAGGCAACGCTGATTTGTATCATTGTCAGGTGCATAAGGGGCAGGATTATTTAGGTAGTGCGAGCCTCAAAGGTAGAAATGACATAGCTCAAGTAGACGTTCCGCGTAACTTTATTGCGAACGGCGATAACTTACATTTTATCATTTATGATGTAAACGGGAACAGGGTTGAAAAAAGATTCGACAACATCCAATTACCAGAACCTATATTTATAAATGAAAGCAAGTTCAAATACTTGACCATTAGAGACAAACAAATTGATTCTCTTATTCCAATAAACAATCAGCAAGAATGGTGTGGTTGGGAAAATGCAGGTATTTTTGAGAAAAAACCCAATGGTCTCAGTCCACAATTACCTAACTGGTATGTTCATGTGCCCAAACTTGATGAATGGAATAGTTGGTTTTATTCGCACGCTAAAAGTCGTTTTGTCTATGATATTAGTGGTGGAGAATATAATAGGTTTGATGCCCATTTTTATCTTCCAAATCCATGTGATGGAAATGCAGATGTTGAAGTTATATGTTTTGCTGACGATGTTGAAGTTTATAAATCTGAAATATTGCGATCTCCTGCTGCACAAAACAAACATTTCATAATTAATTTTCCAAAAGACACAAAAAAGTTTACTATTGAAATTACCGACGCGGGTGATGGCATAGGTTGCGACCATTTTGTTTTTGGAGAAGCACGAGTTTTACAAGTGTTAAATGATGATACTGATCCCGACGCTAATGAAATAGAGAATGAAGATTTAGACAACGTCATTTGCGAAAATTGTATTCCAGAAACAGATAAAGAACCAAATGTGGTAATTGAGGAAGATTTGGGAATAAATTCCCAAAACAAGCTTACAACAAAATGGGCAACAATTAAGGCAAGGAAATTAAATTGATTATACCCTTTTTTAATTTCTAAAACGAATCCGATTTGATATAATCACATGCTAAACCTGATTTTTTAAATCTTTTTATGTCCAAAACTACTAATTGCGAAAAAATATTTCTAAAAAGACACCTATAGTGAGGTTTACGCCATTACACTCTCTATCCATGTCTCATCAATTTCAAATCCAAAGCCGGGAGCATTAGAAGGTACAACGTAGCCATCTTTTATGACAGAAGTTCCAGGCAACTTGACCATTTCTTCAAGAGGCACTCCTGGAGCGGAAACACCTTCAGAACGTTCACCCCAAGTGATGGTAGGCATAGCGAATGCAAGATGTTGTCCATAAGGATAATTCATACCCGCATGTGTAATCACAGAGATACCGTTTGCTTCAGCAATGTGACATATTTTGACTGCAGAAGTTATGCCGCCACACCACAAAACGTCAGGTTGGAAAATGTCAACTAATCTTTGTCCTGCAGCTGCCGCAAAGACAGTTGGTAGATACCAATGTTCTCCAGTAGCAAGTGTTTGCCACGGTATACGTTGCCTAACTGTCTTGTAACCTACCAGATCATCAGCAGAGATGTAGTCCTCCATCCACTTTAAACCGTAAGGCTTCATGGTTTCACAGACGCGCACCGTATGTTCTACATCAAAGTTGGTCCACGCATCCAACATTAATTCGACTTCATCTCCGATTACTTCACGCGTGTTTGCCACCAATTCTTCGAGTTTCCGCAAACCCTCTAATCCGTCTTCCGGACCGTACGGTGTGAACAGTTTTGTCGCTTTGAATCCGAGTTCCATATACCATTCCTGATCGAAACCTGAGGCATAGCAGAAAATCTTTTCTTTCTGAGGTCCTCCGAGGAGTTCGTAAACCGGTCTTTTCAGGATTTTCCCTTTGAGATCCCACAAGGCACAATCAATAGCACTAATAGCGTAACTGGTTAAGCCGGTTGCGCCGAATGCAGTTGATGATCGCACCATCATATCCCATATTTTTTCTGTTGCCATGCAATTCTGCCCTACCAGATTAGGAGCAAAGTGATCTGCGATAATTGACTGACCGGTCCACCGTAGAGTGAAATTCCGAATCCCCACGTACCGTCTTCAGCAGTAACAATGCAGGCAGGCCTTTTCCAACCCGCGTGTGAAATATGTTGATAACGGTCAATGGGGCGGTTCAAGCGGAATGTTTTAGCACGACTCGGTGAACGGGGTGGTGTCTTTGATTTAGGATTTCACGTAATTTCTACAACGCGAATTTCTTTGATCTTCATAATATGTCCTTTACGTGTGTTCTACTATGTGCAGATATTTTACCAAAACCAATATGTAATTTGCAACCCGTCCTGTCAACATGGGTAAGTCCTGTTGTGGCTTGCTCGGTAATGGATCAATTCTACATATATGCAAAAATAACTTGCCTTCTTATAAGATTCATTCTATACTTTTCTATATCCTTACCTACTTGGAGAAAATAGGTGAATATTCAACTTTCAGACAAGGTAGCGGTTATTACAGGTGGTGCAACTGGCATCGGTGCTTCAACCGCTATCGCTTATGCTGAAGCAGGTGCTAAAGTTGTGCTGGGAGATATAAACGAACTTGATGGACAAGAAACGTTAAAGATAATAACGAAAAATGGTGGTGATGCTAAATTTTGTCACACCGATGTTACCTCCGAAACCGATGTATCCGATCTAATGCGTACTGCTGAAGATACTTACGGTCAAATTGATACCTTAGTGACTAGTGCTGGTGTTTTACAAGGAGCAAGCGTACGTATTGAAGATTTTGAAGCAGCTACCTTCGATTCAGTCATTGATGTTAATCTTAAAGGAACTTTTTTTGCGCTCAAGCATGCTGTTCCGATAATGGGCAAAAGTGGCGGCGGTGTAATTCTCTGCATCGCCTCTGGGGCAGGCGTGCGGGGTGGAAGTTCATCAGTCGCTTATGCTTCAAGTAAAGGTGGTGTAAACGGACTCGTGATGACTGTAGAAAACCAAGTCGCTTCACTTAACATCCGCATGCACACGATATGTCCTGGCGGACTTGCGACACCGCTTAAACTTGGACAAATTGCGCAGTCTGCAAAGCGTGACGGAAACGATCCAGATTCAGCTGTTGCCAATGCGCGGAAATCGCTCGGTGACCCAGCAGGTGTTGCTCGGATACTTACGTTTCTTGCTTCTGATGAAGCTGCCTACATGCGTGGACAGATTTTCACAAGGTAGTTGAGAATAGTATGTTTTGGAAATTACTAACTTTTTGGGTTCAGCGTGTAGTCAAAGTTCAGCCACAAACTTTTTGAGTAGCGGTAGAAAAAGACTGGGAATACTGCGGATACTATACCCCATACGCCAAAATTGAATAAGAAAGGGATAGATGTAAAAACGTCAAAGACAAAGTAGCCCGGAAAAACAAGAAACACTGTTGCACCATAATTAAGATACATTGCCCCGATGAAATATCCTTGCTCGCGTTCAAACTTCATATTACACATTTCGCAATGTGTGAACATCTTGAACCTTTTTTTAAACAGCGAACCTTTGCCACATCTCGGACACTTAAGTCCAAAACCACATCGCAAAATCTTTTTGAGATTGGTAAAGGATATATTCATATCTCGAATTTCTTAAGGATAGATATTCGTTGGATTTCAAACAGTGTTAGGATGAACACGCTGATAGTTAGTAGGTGTTATCATCCCAAAAAACTTTGAACGTCCGTAGCAGTATCTTGAAATCGTTCCATAGGGACAAATTTTCAATGTATTCCAAATCAACAGGTATTCCTTCACGGATTGAACCACGGCGGCGCGGACTCAACTGCCATAGTCCCGTCATTCCTGGACGCACAAGATGCCGTTGATTTTCCCAAGGCTCATAATTCTCAGCAAGAAAAGGCATTTCAGGACGCGGACCGACCAGACTCATTTCCCCTTTAAGCACATTAAAAAGTTGAGGTAATTCGTCTAAACTCGTTTTTCGAATCCATTTTCCTATGGATGTAATGCGGACATCTTCTGTTGAATCCGGTTTTTCTGAATAGGATGGCGTATCAATATGAAGGCTTCTGAACTTGTGGATGATAAAGAGTTTACTGTTTAATCCTACTCTCTTGTGAGAGAAAAAGACTGGTCCACGCGACGATAGCTTAATCAGTATCGCAATCAGAATCATCAAAGGGGAAAATATCAGAATCAGGAAAAATGCTGCTACAAAATCGAATAGATATTTGCCTCGCTTTGCGTAAAAGGAGGAAAGTCTTTCAACTGAAGTTCGAGTTCCTGTGTCATTCATATATGAGAAGTCTGTTTTGGAGACGTACAATTTAGTTGGCAAATGTGACTTTGTCCTTCATCCTACATGAGATGCGTTGATTTCACTTTTTCTTTTGTAGATTTTGAAACACTTCAATATATTGTTCCGCAATGTGATCCCAA
The DNA here is from genome assembly GCA_965197475.1 of Candidatus Poribacteria bacterium. Classification (GTDB taxonomy): domain Bacteria; phylum Poribacteria; class WGA-4E; order WGA-4E; family WGA-3G; genus MSPOR6. The sequence goes on from CBDANF010000002.1 coordinate 18,077, forward strand.
TTGAATCGTTTTCGGATCTGTTCTGTGGCACGTCGTCGAAAGTTCTCAACCCTCTCCGGGTCCTGTTCTAATGCCTCAATCTCAGCTTTGAGTGCTTCTGGGTTTTTGTCGAAGAGTACACCGTAATTGCCGCCTTCTAATACTTCATGGTTAAACGGTGTATTTAGCGCAAGAATGCAGTTAGAAAATCCTAACGCTTTCAAGATGGAAGGATTAATACCGCCGAATTGATGCCCGTGGATGTATGCGAAACAGTGATGATGAAGTTCTTTGATATGTTCAGAACTGTCAATGTGTCCGAGAAACAAGACGTTTTCATTGGCAATGTTTTTCAACTTATCCAAAAATTCATTTTCAAGTTTGTTTCCTCTATAGTCTGCCCCACCCGCTATTGCGAGTTTTTTTTTACTGTTTGAGTTTACAAATGCTTCCATAATCAGGTCAGCATTATTGTCAGGAACAAGACGACTCGCTATCAGATAGTAACCCCTTGACTCAAGCCCATAATTCTCAAGAACTTCAGGATGCTCAGAGGGCTCAATGTTAGCTCCATAAGCGATATATGTCGTCTCAGCACCTAATTCTTCAAGATACAGTCGCTTCATTTCTTCAGCATCGGTAATGACAAGCGGAAACGCCGAAGTAGCCATCTTCGCTGCCCATTTGAAATAGACCGCGCCTATACCTTTCCATTTTGGACGAAGCCATTCCATTCCATCAACATTGATAACTGCAGTTTTACCAGCGATACGGAAAAACCATCCAAATGGACCATTGCCAGCATTCCATACGAAAATGACATCAGATGGCGTAAAAGAAGCATGCAAAGAAGCGAAAAAACTGTGACTGAGGGTACTAAACACCTTATGTTCAATACTGGGTAAGTAAACTAACTTGATACCTTTCCATTCCGGTGGTTTTTCCTTGAAAAAACCACTTCGGCAGTAGACGATAACTTCATGCCCTGCCTCAACCCAGCGCGGAGCAAGTTCTCCCATAACTGTCTCGGAACCGCTATAAGTTGCGGGAAGTCCTCGAATGCCTAATACCCGAATTCTCATCTTAAATCCTTCCGGATAATACCGAATCTACTTCTATAATACAATTCTTATGTCGTTTAGAATGAAACTCTTATCCACACTATATATTGTAATCATTTTATATGATAAATATCAAATTCTTTGATGCGTCAACCAACACGAATCTTCGTTTAAAACGTTATTCTGCTTGTCAGGATTAATAGTTTAAAACCGATAAAGAGCCTTGGCTTGAATTTCATTCCCGGTTTCATGAACATTCTCACGATTATCTAAGTTCCTCCGCCAAACCCGAGCCCATTCACCATATATTGAATAATGTCCTATATCAACCCAGTTAAAACCGATCCTCAAGCGATGCTCACTTTCTGTGATTCCAGATAGCGGTATCCACACATCATCTTTCGGCGCATCAGGCGGATGGCTCTTATCAACGTTCCCTTCTCCGTGGCGTTCAAGTTCGTAACCAAAAACAGTTTCAAGCTTATCCGTAAAACGTCTGCGTAGTTCAATCCATAGATTATCCGCATCTGAACCGATATGGTGTCCAATAACAGACGTAAAATGCTTATAAACGTTAAACGTGTTTATGTGCGTATATGCGTATTGGTTGATAAAAGCGTATTCTGCATGTAAATCAGTATCTGGCAATCCAAATGGATCCGTGAGATAAATTCCACCGAGGATTCCAAACTTCGTATCCCAATGCTTAAAAACGGATATTGGATTTCCGTCGTCAACCATCAACTCACCATATATTTCAAAATTGTCTATAGGACGAAGCCGTATATCAGCACTTATCAGGATATTGTCGCCACTACCAGGGACTCGGCTATCGGCACGTGAAATTGTCTGCTCGTTAATCAGATAGATATTGACCGGATTGAGATATCCTGGCTCAAAACGGTTTCCGTAAATGATTACCTCAGATATACCCAAACCAAACCTATCCCAGAAGTACCCCTCAAGTCTGTGTCCTGAAATATATTTTTCATTGATTTCATCTGCCCTGTCTTCTAAAATACCGGTGAATGCGGTGAAGGTAGTAGTTTTGTATGTAGTTTGCAACTTCAGCATGTCTATAGCAATAGGGTTTGGAGAAACCAATAGATTGCCATGATAACCAGGCCCCCACTGGAGATTGTCTTGTCCAAGTTGTAACTCAAACCAGGGGAAGTTAAATTTTAGGTAAGCATTAATTGCCGTTCGATGTTTCTGTCCAATTTTCAGTTCACCCTCCAGTTGCCTATATTTCGATTCATCAGGATAAAAGTCGTCAAAAACATCACCATATAGCATTCTGTATGCCATATTTGCTGTGAACGCAAACTCTTCTTTGACTTGTCCATAAAGATGCGGAAACCATGTTGTGACAAACATAGTACCTTCAACCGGCGGTTTTTCGGACATGTTATCCACCAACCTGGTGATTGTTCGCTGTCTCCCCCTTAAATCAAATGAAAAGCGATAGGTGGTGTCGTCACTGAGACTGAACAGATGTAATCGTCGATTGGGAGGGATTTGTGTTCCAGCCTCTGAATAAAAGGCTAACAATTCGTTTAGGCGTTTCTGGTCGTTAACGCTTAACGTCAGTTCGCCGCTATCAAGTTTTTGAGACACCTCCACCAGAAAAGATGCAACCTGTTTTCGCGTAAACGGCAGAGAACCGCGCGGAACACCGGATAACACACGTTTATTAAGTAAACGATGAATAAAGCGGTAGGTTTCAGTATTAAAGTCGGATATATCAGGGTTAAGTGGGACGTTGATTAGAGACGCAGCTTCGCCAAAAGGTAAATAGCAAAAATGAATAATTGTGCATAATATAAGTACGATGCGTAGAGACATTTGTTGAGTTCCTCCTGAAATAAATGTAAAATGACCAATTTATTTTCGGATTACCATTTGTCGTATGGCTTTTGACTGACCAGCATTGAGAGCATAAAAATAGAGCCCACTTGCTACTAACTCTCCAGCAGAATTACGTCCATTCCAATACGCTGCTAGTTCCTTGGTGCGATAAGTGCCCGCGTTTTGGAATCCTATTTTGAGTTCTCTGATAGTTTCTCCCTTGAGATTATATATTTTGACGTCCACATTCGCATCCTGTGCTAAGTCGTAAGGTATCCACGTTTCCGGATTAAATGGATTCGGGAAGTTCGGTAGAAGGGTAGTTTTTTGTGGGACTACGTTATTAAACAGTGCTTCTAAGTTGGCAATTCCGTGGCGAAAAACATCGGACCCATCATCTGCTTGATAGGCTTCGGTGAGCCATTCTGCGATACTGTCAAGATGGTTTGGGGAAACAGATAAAGGTGTTGACGGAGCTGAGGCGGTGCAGGATTCTCCAAAATGTGCAGCTATTAAAAGCAGATCAATTATATCAACGTGTCCATCTTTATTCACATCTGCTTTCGGATATTCAAGTGTTTCTTTACCAAAACTGTTTGAGATGAGGATGAGGTCTTGCATGTCGACGATTCCGTCGTTATTTATATCCCAAGGTAGCGTATTTGGGACCGAAACTTGTGACGTAACCTCAGGTAATGCCGCTTTCCATCCAGCACGCAGTCGTTGGCTTAGATGTTCAACGAGTTCAGCATTCTCTGGAAGATCAACGATATTGATAGTTTCATCCGGGTCGGTATCATAATCGTAGAGTTCACGTCCTTTGCTCCCGCCGGTGTTCGACTCGGTATATCGATATCGTGCTGTACGAATAGAGTATCTCTTTGTGTAATTTCCTCGGCCGCCGGTTTGGCTAAAGACAGCCGTTTTCCACGGACGCGTCGGTTGTTCAATGACCGGCATTAAACTTAAACCTTCTAATTGTGAAGGTATTGGAAGTTGGCATGCGTCACACAACGTAGGATAAATGTCAACGAGTTCAACGAGAGCATCTGTTTGACCAAGCTGCTGTTCTGGAACACTGATAATCAAAGGTGAACGAAGGGCAACTTCAAAAAGCGTACTTTTGCCCCAGTTATCATGCTCCCCTAAATGAAATCCATGGTCACTTGCAAAAACGATAACCGTGTTTTGAGAAATGCCAAGAGTATCCAGATGTTGAACGACACGTCCTACCTGCACATCCATGTAACTTGTTGATGCAGCATATCCTCGCATTAGTTCTAACGTTTTCTTTTCAGAAATCCGAGTGTTTCCATCGGGAATATCTGCATAGTCTCTTAAGTCATTCTGGGAAGGTGGTTTTATAGATGAAGCATCTTTGAAAGTTTCGATATCATATAAATCGTAATATTTTCGAGGCACGTTGTAAGGAAGATGTGGTTTATGAAAACCGACAGCGAGAAAAAACTGCTGGTCTTTAACCTGCGTCAGAATTTCAATAGATGTGCATGCAATTCTGCCATCTAGTAGTTCATCATCGGCAACATCAAGTACCTGCCAAGAAGGTATCGTTGCTCGATCAATTCTCAATTGCTGGGACCAAATTGGAGCACTCCAGGAGAGCGTATCATGCCATTTGTCAGCGTGCGCAATTTTACCAACGGAACGCGTATGATAGCCCTGGATTTTGAAATGTTGTGGTAGTGTCACAACTTCTGGCAATGCCTCACGCCATCCCATGGCATTCCCATATACACCAGTCGTCTCTGGTCGCAAACCGGTCATCATTGAAACGCGAGATGGATTACAGAGTGGATATTGGCAATACGCCTGGTTGAAAAGCGTGCCTTGCTTAGCCAAGGCATCAATATTCGGTGTATGCATCTCGGAATGACCGTAGCACCCCAGCAAAGGGCGCAAATCATCAACAATAATAAACAACACATTGTATTGGCAATCAGCGTCTGCCCTGAGTTTGGGTAAAAGCCCTGTCGTGAAGGCGGCTGCGCCTGCTTTCAAACTTGTTGATAAGAAGTCCCGTCGGGTAAATGGTTGAGAGAATGCTTTCTGTTGGTTATCGTTTTTCATGAGTTCTTTTCCTTATTTCATAATTACCATTTGTCGTATGGTTTTTGACTGACCAGCATTGAGGGAATAAAAATAGAGTCCACTTGCAACTAATTCTCCAGTAGAATTGCGTCCATCCCAAAATGCTGCCAGTTCTTTGCTCCGATAGCTGCCCGCGTTTTGAAAACCTATCTTGAGTTCTCTGATAGTTTCTCCCTTGAGATTATATATTTTGATGTCTACATTTGCATCTTGTGCCAAGTCGTAGGGTATCCACGTTTCTGGATTAAAAGGATTTGGGAAGTTCGGTAGAAGAGTAGTTTTTTGTGGGACTACGTTATTAAACAGTGCTTCTAAGTTGGCAATCCCGTGGCGAAAAACATCGGACCCATCATCTGCTTGGTAGGCTTCAGTGAGCCATTCTGCAATACTCTCAAAATGGTTTGGGGAAACAGATAAAGGTGTTGATGGAGCTGAAGCGGTGCAGGATTCTCCAAGATGTGCAGCTATTATGAGCAAATCAATAATATCAATATTTCCATCTTTATTCACATCTGCTTTCGGATATTCAAGTGTTTCTTTACCAAAACTGTTTGAGACGAGGATTAGGTCTTGGATATTGACGATGCCATCGTTGTTTATATCCCAAAGGAGCGCATGTGGAATTGGTATATGTCCCTGAACATTAGACATTGCTTCTTTCCAACCGGCACGCAGCCGTTGGCGTAGATCTTCGACAAGTTCTGCATTTTCTGGGAGATCCACTACATTAACGGTTTCATTCGGATCATCAAGATAGTCGTAAAGTTCACTGCCGAATTTACCTCTCCTCCCCCATTCTGTGTATCGGTATCTTTCGGTGCGCATTGAAGTGGATCCAGCTCCTGCGCGGGTTAGATAACTGAAAGCAGCACTTTTCAAAGGTTTGGTAGGTTCTTCTATTACAGGCATTAGACTTAATCCTTCTAACTCGGAAGGAATTGGAAGTTCACATGCGTCGCACAAAGTAGGATAGATGTCTACCAATTCTACTAAGGAATTTGTTTGGCACGACTGTTGTCCTGGAACACTGATAAGTAAAGGGGAACGAACACCAATCTCAAAAAGTGTATTTTTCCGCCAGGTCCCATGCTCACCAAGATGAAAACCGTGATCACCACAGAAAACAATAACTGTGTTATTAGTCAACCCAAGTGTGTCCAATTGACGCAGGACACGACCGACTTGTGCATCCATATAACTTGTTGAAGCCACATAAGCGCGAATCAATTCTAATGTTTTCTCCTCAGAAATTGGCTCGTCACCAGATGGAATATCCCGATAAAGTCTAAATAAATCTATCTTGTTGTGGGCATCAGGTGGTGAATTAAGTGGATAACTTGAAGTAGGGGGTAATATAAAGGGATTTGGATTGTATAATTCGAAATATTTTTGAGGAGCATGAAAGGGTAAATGAGGTTTGTCAAACCCAACTGTTAGGAAGAATTGTTGATCTTTAATATTTACTAAAAGTTCCTCAGTTTGTCTTGCAGTTTTACCATCACTTAATTCGTCATCTGAAACATCAAGGGCATTCCAAGATGGACCATAAGTAAAAGGGGCAGGATAGTGTCGCACTTTACCGACAGTATGTGTATTATAACCTTGTTCCATAAAGTGTTGGTACATATCCACCGCGTCAGGTACTGTGTTTTTATAATCTGCGGAATTGTTGTGTACTCCTGTAGTCTCCGGACGCAACCCTGTAAGGATAGAAGCCCGAGAAGGATTACAAAGTGGGTATTGGCAATAGGCACGATTGAAGAGTGTTCCACGTGCAGCTAAACTGTCAATGTTTGGGGTGTGCATCTCAGGAATGCCGTAGCAACCAAGCATAGGACGCAAATCATCCACAATCATGAACAATACATTATGCTTTCCTTCAGCTTTTGCATTTAGACGTGGTAACAAACTTGTTGTAAAGGCAGTCGCACCAACCTTGAGGCTCGTTGAAAGAAAGTCACGCCGAGTATAGGAACGTGGAATAACCTGATTTTCTATTGTTTTTTTCACTAAATTCTTATCCCTTCACAGACTTTGAATTTTGCTAACAAGCTATCTTCAATGATTAATTTAACTCTATTTTACAATTACCATTCGGCGTGTTGCTATAAGAGGGTTATGAGATAAGGTGTTGTCTCTATATCGTGCTGTCAATGAGTAAAAATAGGTTCCACTGGCGACAAGTTCGCCAGTGGAATTGCGTCCATCCCAAAATACTGCACGTGATTGTGTCCTATAACTACCGGCAGCTTGAAAACCAATACTAAGTTGTTTCACAGATTCACCTTTTAGATTGTAGATGTGAATATTGACATCAGCATCTTCAGCCAAATCGTAAGGTATCCATGTCTCTGGATTAAAGGGGTTTGGAAAGTTGGGGAGAAGCACGCTCTGTTTTGGTATAACTGAATTTATCAAGGTTTCTAAATTTGCAATTCCCTTGCGAAAAATGGTAGAACCATCATCAACTAAACGGGCTTCAGAAATCCATTCTTCAATGTCGTCAACATACTGAAGCGGGAGTGTACTTAAACTCGGTGCTGCATTGCGGGGTTCACCTATATGTGATACGACTAAAAGCAAATCGATAATATCGACGGTTCCATCTTTATTTATATCTATTTTCGGATTTTCAAGTACATCTGCCCCAAAACTGTTTGAAACCAAAAGAAGATCTTGAATATCAACAACACCATCACTGTTTACGTCCCACGTTAGCGTTTGAGCATGAGGGACACGGGTTGGGATTTCAGGTAATGCTGCTTGCCAGCCAGCATGGAGGCGTTCGCTGAGGTTTGCAACCAGATCTGCATTTTCAGGAAAATTAGCGATGTTCTGTTCAGAATTCGTGTTAGTACCGTAATCATAAAGTTCTTTAAGTTCACCAGTTTCAGTGTATCTATATTGATCAGTTCTGATGGAGCGTGATTGTTTGAACTGACTGAAAGCAGCTGTTTTCCACGCGAGTGTAGGTTCTTCAATGACCGGAACCATACTAAATCCTTCCAATTCATCCAAAATTGGAATTTGACATGCATCGCAAAAAGTTGGAAAAATATCAACCAGTTCAACGAGGGCATCTGTAGTGGTTCCAATTGCACTTTGCCCGGGCATACTCACAATCAATGGTGAATGTAACGTGGCTTCATATATAATGTTCTTTCCCCATGTACCGTTTTCGGAAAGGTGATATCCATGGTCACCACAAAAAGCAATAACTGTATTTTCTGTGAGTCCAAGTGCATCTAACTCATCTAATACACGTCCTATTTGCGCATCTGTGTAACTTGTTGCAGCAGCATAAGCGCGGATAAGTTCCAACATCTTTTCATACGTCAACGGTGTTGTCCCTGATGGAATATCTTCATAAGGTCTAACTTCATTCCAATGGGGTGGTATTATCTCTGCTGTGGATTCATCTAAAATGTCAGGTATACTGAAGGTTTCAATGTCATATAAATCGAAATACTTTTTTGGAGCGTTATAGGGTAAATGAGGTTTATAAAATCCAATAGTCAAAAAGAATTGTTTGTTTTTGATCTCATCCAACACTTCAACTGTTCGTTTTGCCGTTTCGCCATCTCTAAGATCATCATCTTCTGCCTCAAGTGCTTGCCAAGATGGAGTCGTCTCGTGATCAAAGGGTCTCCACCTCGGTCTCCATGATGGAACACTCCAAGAGTTTGCATCGTCCTGAAATTCTGGAAGATGGAATACTCTACCAACCGATTGTGTATGGTAGCCGTTTGTTTTGAAATGTTGAGGTAGCGTAACGGTATTAGGTGCAGTCTGACGAAAAAAGGCTCTATTATCTGTAACGCGGGTTGTATCTGGTCTGAGACCTGTTAACATTGAAGTGCGGGAAGGGCTGCAGAGAGGATATTGACAATAGGCACGGTTGAAGAGTGTTCCCCTTTGGGCAAGTCTATCAATGTTAGGCGTATGCATTTCTGGATGACCATAGCAACCGAGCAGAGGACGTAAGTCATCAACCATGATAAATAGAACATTATACCTATCATCAGCGGAAGCGTTAAATGTCGGTAAAAGACCAGTAGTGAAAGCAGCAGCACCGGCTTTTAAACTCGTTGAGAGGAAATCACGTCGGGTAAAAGCGCGTTTTTGGGTAGGCTGTTCTTGAACGTGTGATATTAAATTTTGTTTCATATAGAATGATTCCTTATTAATGAGTAGAGTGTCTTTCCCGAACCTATTATTTGAATAGTCTACCTAACTATTATACCCTAATCTTGCCATTGTGTCATAGAAAATAGGTGCGATCTTTGGGTGTAAATCAAACGGGACTCTCGGTGGCACCGGATGTAAGGTATGCCGCGCATAATCCAGAAAAGTTTTGTCTATCGGCAATTCACAGAAGTCACATAAAGGAGAGAGCGTTTCCTCAGGCTTTGTGGTCAACTCTTCAAAACGAACTGTGTAGGTACAGTCGGAGAAGTTTTGCCTTAGATTTAGACCTTCACGCATTGTCACAACCCATTCAATAACGGCTCTATCCAGATGCTGATCACAATTTTTCACATCTTCGACGATGTCTTTCAAGTCAACGTCTGTGGCAACTAATTGCTCCACCAATAGCTGCCATTTACGGTTATTCACACCCCACCAATCATGCGTTTCACCATTGACTTGAACGCCAAGTCGTTCGGACCAGGCAGCAATGGAATGGCATGTATCCCATCCATTTCGGACTAAAAAGATAAAACGTGCATCAGGAAAAAGGGCACGCACAAAATCTACTCTAAAAATAAGTTCAGGATATTTGTCTACAACGCGTTGTGAAAATGTGGTGCTTAAATAAGCACCGAACAACCGTTCCGCGCGTAGACACATTTCACTGGTAACGTCTTCAGATGTCAGACGATACATCCCTTCATCCTTACTATAGCTACCGATGACATCTTCTTGTGGATGGATAAGGTGCCATATTGCCTTCGGTTCATTTAGATAACCGACATCTCGATGCATTGAGAGGACTGTACCAAGGATTGTCGTTCCGCTACGTCCCATCCCTAAGATGAAAATAGGTTTTTTAACTGGTTTGAAACGTCTATTACTTGATGATACGCCTTTTAAAAAGGAAAAAACAAGTGGGTTTATCCAACGTCCCTTTGTGGTTGCAGGTCGTCCTTCAAAGAACGCATAACTAATAAGCCGAGTTAGTGCCTTTGTTGGTCGCGTTTTGATGTAGCGTGAATTAAGCTGGGCAATCATTTTTTAGAATGGAGATCGTCAGGATATGTTTATACCTTACAAACGTCTCCTTAAGGTTTCTCGGATATTCTTAATCCTGTCAAGGTTACAGAGAAATGCTAACGCTAATTTTATCGGAAATGAGACTAAATTAACCAACAAACTGAAGATGTTAGGACGAATTAAAACCGGGATATAGTTGTGCTTTTTCATCAAGGTTCCATTTAGTCTTTGGCTAATGTATATTTCTGACGAATTAAGTTTACTTGCATTAACATCGCTTTTGTTCCAGTTCCCAGCGCGATTTGGATTTATGCCAAGGGCTTCAACGTTGTCTTCGTTAACAGACGAACCTACTTGTGGCACCTGAAGTAGGTCGGTTGAATAGTCCATATCTACAAATTTACAGATATTTTCAACAGTAGTTTCGGGGTTTGCAAGAAGTTGTTCAAAATAAACTGAAAGAACATTGTCATTATTAGAAAATCTATCTGCAGCAGAAACTGCTGTGTGCCAAATTCGACTGATCGTGATAGGATGATAGTTAATCCAATCTCGGAAACTTTCCTTGATGAGTAAATCTGTGCCGCCAAGAAACCGGCGTTTCCATTTTCGTTTTTGAGATAAAAGCACATCACGTGGGTCACGAATCATATTTATTATTTTAACTTGCGGATAGAATTTCAGAATTTCATCAATATAAAAAACATTGCGCGGTGTCTGGTCACAAGGAATAGTTTTATCTTTCAGCAATGCCTCATAACGCAAGAACGCAGAAAAAAGTTCTGCTGGTGCTATTGGGTAATCGGACAAAGTCTCACAGAATTTTCGCGCTTCTTCAAGAAAACTTTTTGAATTTCCTTGTTTTCGGTAACCTTCACGTTGAACACAGAACAGCTTAGATGCCAATTCTTCTGCTTCTGTTATATTTAACTCGGATGAAAACGCAGGTGACCATAATTGTCCAAAAAAGTGGAGTTCACCAAAAGTAAAAACGTCTGGGTGATTTCCCAAAATACGCCCCATCATCGTTGTTCCACTTCGACTGTTACCGACGACAAAAAGCATTTTTTCTACATTCACTTTCTGACCTCAAGCACGCCAAAACTGTTTTTTGGAATTGTTAGTTCTTTCGCATTTCCAATCCAATTTTGGATTTCTACCTCAATTTTTCCAGAACCTTCCATCTCAGCATTCCCACCGTTAGTTGCTGTAAGTTTTTCATTTGCTACATAACGATACGTGACTTCAGTTTTCATCCGTTTTTCATCAATAGAGAGTTGAGGAGTGAAATCATTACCTGTACGATTACTTACAAAAATGAAGATGTTATCTGTGTTTCCGATGGCTTGAACTTGAATTCCCGGCATCTGCTTCCCTTGATAATCCAATCCCCCTTCAAACATTAGTGGATCTTGTAACGCAACCGCGAACTGCGTATCTGAGTTCTCAAACGCCTCTCCAATTAATAAAAAAGAAAAGTATACAGTGCGCCGAATTGTGTCGCCATAATCTGATTCTGGCTCCCCGCCATATTTCCAAAAGGTCTTTGGTGATGGTGGCGTAATCCGTGAAAATACGGGAAACCCTTTACCAGGACCAGTAATCACATGAAAATTCGCCTGTGTTATGTTCGGCATATTGAGCAATTTTAAAAAGAAATCGCCAGCATACATCGCATGGAGTTGGGTATTAGCGACTCGATTTGCTGGGTTGGCTATGTTCCACTCTGTCACCCACATCTCTTTATTTGGAAACAACTTATGATAATAATCCAATGCTTCTTCGATTCCATAGTGTATCCAACCGAAGAGGTAACCCCGCATCTCCTCTATTTCAACTTTTTTAACGGCTTTGTAGGCATAAATGTGAACGGTGTAAGCATCATACCAGTTGGTCGTTGAAGGAGTAGTACCCTCTGCAAGGTTTTCATCCCATTTACGTTGAGCCCATTTTATTAACCATCCCTCTTTGTGGAATGCTACAGGTGTCGCGCATACAGACACTTTTATGTCAGGATTAACCGCTTTCATCGCTAACGCATGTTCCTTGGCTACCTTCATATAGGTTGCAGCACTACGGAATTTGTTGGCGTAATGCGGCAAATAGTACTCGTTTCCAAGTTCCCAGTGACTAATGTCGTACCCCATCTCTTTTGAATAACGAACCCACGCTGCGCTCTCATCAGGACTACCGGTCCACAAGTTGACAACAACAATTGGTGTTATGTTTAAGTTTTGGCAGAGACGCATAAATTCGTCAAAAGAGATTTTACCTTCGCGCCGCTTTTGAAGTTTGACGTAATTCCCTCTATTCCGTTTATTAAGTTGAAGACTGAGCGTTGTTGTCATTTCATCTTTAATAAAACCATCAGTTTTCCAATGATAGAAATTTCCCACTGTTCCACCAGGAAAGCGTAAAGTTTTCGGTTGAAGAGCTTTTGTTAAGGCAACAAAATCTGTGTCAAGGTAGCCGTAATCTCCACTCATCATGTTTGTATTGAAGCCGTAGAGTTCTTTTCTTAAGGGTGTTTTGGTTTGTGTGTCAATCGCTATGCGCACAGTTTCGGAAATTAGTTCTTTCTTTTCACATCCCCTAATTAATAGCATGGTCAGCACACATACAACAAATATGCTGCAAAATAGGTAAAGTTTTGAGTGTTTAGATTTCCATATCTTATGCCATAGATGGAAAAATGATTTCATAGCGTTATCCTTAACGGTTTATAGGTTTGAAGTGCTGTATCACTAACGAACATCAATCCGGCGCACATCCAAAAGTAAAAACCGTATCCTCGAAATTCAAGCGTCCTGTTGAAAAAGAGCAGAAACATGGTGACAACGACAAGACAAAGCATAACCATTGCCATCTCTTTTGTAAATCTGCTTACAGCCCGCTTGTAAAGTTTCAATGATGCAATAAAGAGACGATAAAATATAAGCATGAACAAACCTAATCCCAATACACCATAAAAACAGAGAATAGCAACCCAATACACATCCTTAAATCCCTTCTTACTAAGAATTTTAAGCAGAAAAGAACGTTTGCTTTTGTTGAGTCTTTCAATCGTGGTGTTTTGGTCAGCACCGTACCCTAAAAATGGTTTGTTCGCAAGGACTGTGGGAACATTCCCAATTAGAGCACCGAGACGCTGCTTTTGTGCGACCTTCACATAAGAACCCGAAAAAACACCTGTAACGTTACCCACAAGTCCAACTTTGGCTTTACGGGGATTAACGTAATCCAATTCAAACGGATTCAGTATTGCTAACACAACGCTGAAAATCAATAAGCATATCAGAGATATACGGAGTGTTTTTTTCCATCCGTATTGAAAAAAGTACCACACAACACAAGCAAGCAGTGCAGAAAATGTTGCTGCCCGTGAATAGGAACGTGCAATAAACATCAATAGGATTGCAATACCGAGTAGATTCAAGTACTCAAGCCGCTTGATACGCGATAAAAAGATGATGAGGATAACAATCATAAACACACCATAAATAACCGTATCGCCTAAGGTGCCATAGATACTGCCAATTTCCCTGCCGATTTCAAGTAACCTGAATTCTTTCGTAAACCCTGCCACCTCAAGTGTGGAAGCACGAGGTAAAAAGAAATCATAAAAGGTTGGACCGCCAAGCCACTGGATTATACCCACCCCGATCTGAATTATGCCGATACCTAAAATTATCCGCAAAAGGGTAGCAATCCGTTGTTTAGATAGGGGAGAATTCACAATAAGATAAAAAAGCACAATGTAACGGGCAAGTGGACGGATATTGTATAAACTTCCTATTAGAGGGGAACGGTTTATCACCATTGAAAGAAAGACCACAATGTAAAAGCCTATCACAGGTAAATCAATGGGGGTTTTGACAAACGGAATACCCTTGTAAAGTTTGTGGAAAACAAGTTTTCCGAATGCTGCATAAATGAGAATTTCGCCTAAGAATCTTAAATAGGAGTAAACCGCATCGCTGACAGGTAAGAACTTCAGCACAAACTCTTCAAATGCAAAGTATCCGGTGAGAAAATAAATTATTGCCATTTTAAACTATGAACCGTACAAAGATTTGAATCGCTTTGTTCCATGTTTTCGCTTTACTAATCTACTCATTTTCAAATATCAAACGATTCCAAATTTACTCTTAATGATGTGTTTGCCAATGTGTTAAATCTTGTCTCAATAATTCTGCTAACTGTTCATTATAAGGTTTAAAATACTGGACTAATTCCTGGCCCGTCTGTGGGTTCAGGGGCGGAGGCGTAAAAGTTTTTTCGTTTAAGTCCAAAATAGCTTTTCTCAATTTGTAAGCAGTCGCATCTGGAACAAACTTCCGAATTGCACGTCTCAATGGATTACGGGAGGCAAGAAATTGCGTAAACAGAAAGCCCAATTTTTCGGATCGTGGCATTGCAGCCTGATTGTGATGTTCGCCTACTACTGGCTCAAAATCTAAATGGACACCTATTAGTTTGAAAATTTGTTGACAAACGGCATTGGCATCGGTTTTCAATTCATCTGTCAAAACACAGTGTACTTGATCTGCCCCGAACTGTGTAATCATATTTTTCACTAATGGATAATAGGTGCTGTTGAATCGATATGCACATTGCCGCCATTTAAACCAATTTTCATTTAGGCGTGTTTCCTCAACTTCAAGTGCATCTTCAAAAGTTTTAATATTTTCCCATCCTCTGCGGCGGGCCCACCAATACGCAGAATACGCACGCGAAACAGGCTCTCGTAAAAGGACAATAAGGTGGATTTCAGGGTTGTGTTCATATATCCGTTGCATAATTTCTTGTGAACACATTACCATCACATTTTTCGCAATGATGTGCATATTTTCTGGACATTTTGAGAAATATTTTGCGAACGCCCATTCGTAGCCACGCACATATTCATGGTCTTGAAGGAAAAAAGTCATCTCTGGTTGCGGATGTGTGTAGATTTCAGGATGCTGTGCCAAGTAGCGCAACAACGAAGAAGTACCTGACTTCTGTGAACCTACAATCATCAGTTGAATGTTTTTAGATTGATCCTTTTTCATCAGGTTAGTCTACCTATAAAAGGTTGCCATGGTGGTTGTTTGCCAATCAATTTTCTGAGATCATCTACATCGTGCTCATAGAACGTAACTAACCGATTTTGCGTTTTTTCAGAAACGGTGACGCTTTCATCAGGACGGGTGTTCAAACGGAGATAGAGTGGTTCAATTGCTCGCCTCATTACACGCAAAGATCTATGAATTATAGGTTTGTTATGTGTCCACCGACGTACCTGGAATCTAAACGCTCTATATTTCTGATGAAACTCTGAATTTCTCATCGTCTCGGTGCGATTGGTAACCTTAAATGTATAATCCTCATAAAAATCAGGTTCTATATCAGCAAAACGGCATAAATCATTCAAAACTTTTAATGGGTTTTCGGCAAGGTCTTCATAAAAAAGCGTGTAGATGCGGTCTTTACCAAAACGTTCAAGATAGTTTTTCAGATAGCTTGCGTAACATCCCTGTTGGAGCGTTTGCATGTACTGTTGACGGTCTATGTTTTCCTCGGAATTCACATCATCCTGAGATGTTTGTTCTACGGACGGTTTTGCCGACACAACATTGAAAAGTTCTTCAACATAACCATCAAAACTGAGACTTTTCGGCAATCTTCCTATCTGTCTTGCGAAGCGATACCACGAAATTAATCGAGAAATCGGTTCACGTAGACTAAAAATCAACTTGGCATGTGGCAGAAACTTAGCAATTCTCTCAAGCGCAGATGCACAATACAAGTAGTCTGGTGTTGACTCAAGTCTAAATTGATTTTCATCACATTCTGAAAACAGCAAATTGTATTCTTCAACATCACCTTTGAATCGGAATTTTGAAGGCAGTGGATAATCAGTGTCAAGAAAGAAACGGGTTTCTTTATAGGATGCGGCACAAACTGATGGATGGTCGGCAAGATAGGCGAACAAAGATGTTGTCGCAGCTTTTGTTGTCCCTCCGACAATCAGATATTGGTAGTCACTGACCATTTTTGTTGAAGTTTGCATATTCCATCAAAATCTAAACGACAAATAATTCCTTAAAGCATTTCAAAATATCTACTTTTCCAAAAAACAAATCTTCAACCTTTCGAATATAGAGAAACACCCGTTTTTCTAAGCAGAAAGACTAAATTCGCCACAGCAAGAACTGCAGTAACCACAATAGCAATCGCAATTCCTGTTAGTTCCCATACCGTCACAAGTCCGTACGCCACAATGAAGTTTAAAACCGCCATTGTGACCATGTTTCTAAAAATGAGTCCATACGTTTTCTGAGCATAGAGTCCAGCATTTAGCACGGGAATCAAGCAAGAAAATACTGTACCAATGCTTAAACAGAAAAGGATTTGACCAATCTGTTGAACAGATCGGTCAGCAAGTTCACCTCTTCCATAAAGGATATGCGCTATTTTTGTTGAACCCAATAGAAGTAAAAACGTAATTGGGACTGCGATGTATAATACAGTTCGCAAGTTGCGTAATAGTGTCTGTCTCAACTTTTGTTTATTCTCTTCAGTGTTATCTGCTGCCATATCAGGCAATCCTGTTGTGGCAATGCTTATCCCAATAAGCGTCTGTATCGCAGAAAAAATTCGGAAGGCACTATTGTAGAGTGTAATTGCGCCTTTGCCGAGTTTTCCCACTAAAAACACTTCAACAAACAAACGAGCAGTTATCTGTCGGATTGCGAAACCGAGTGTCGGCAGTGGAATTGTCTCTTTCAATGAACGCAGTGCATCAAAAGATATCCACGAAAAACGGTAGCCATATCCCGCCCTATGCATCCCGACGTACAACCACCCAAAATATACCACAAATCCGGATGCGTAGGCTATAGCGACGCAATGTGCAAGGTTTTCTGCATCTGATAGAAGCAGGAAGACCAAGGTTGCGATCCCGGATGGAAGCGCGTTTCGGAAGGCAACTGTTTTGAAACGCCGCTGACTATTTAGAAACGCCCCCAATATTGTGCTACCACTACCGAAGATAACTAATGGCGCACACAATCGCAATAAGGTTGCCATCTCTACTCTTGCTACCACCGAACTACTTGACAACAAAACGTTCGCGATCCATGTTGCGAATACCTCTATTAGCAGCATCAAAACCACGCCCGCACAGAGCATAAAATTTAAGATGCCACTTGTAAAATATTGAAAATCGGTTCTGCTTTTCGATTTCTCTTCATTTATAAAAAGCGGAACAAGACTAAATTTAGCACCTTCTCGGAGTACAGTATCAACTAATAGAACAACCTTTAATGCAGCAATTAAAGCGTCCGCTGTTTCACTTACCTCAAGATATCTGGGAATTAAGACATGGAATAAGAGACTCAACCCCATTCCTATAAAGGTAATTAGCATTACCCAGCGAGTTGGAGAATGTCTCAACTTTTCTACTAATCTACCTATCTTTTGGAACGAGTTATGCTCTCGAATTCGCTTCAAGTTCTAATTGTCTCTCAAATGCACTATACTGAAAACCAGATTTTTGACTTGTCGGTTCGCCGAATTGTTCATTTTTTGTGATTAGCAGGAGTTAGAAATCCAGTTGTTACGAATTTGCAATATGCTAGCATTATCCGTTGAGAATCTTCTGGACAATGTCTGTGGTATGGATATAATCCGTATACACCGTTTGAACAGGTATCTCTAATCCCAGTTCTTCAAGAATCTCGCGGAGTCTTGCATTGCCATCAGCACCTTCAACACAAATATCGGGTGATACCTGAGCAACTAAATCCAGTTGCGACTCCAAAGAAAAGATTTCCACAGTATCCACATATCGACATGCTTTTATCAGTGCAATACGTTGTTCAAGGGGATAAATAGGTCTATTTTCACCTTTGACGCGTCGGACTGTATCATCCTCAGCAACACCGACCACGAGCCGATCACCACATGCAGCCGCTGCCTCGAAGAATTTCAGATGTCCATAATGAAATAGATCGAAACAACCCGTAACCAAAACAGTTTTCACGTTTGAAGCTCCAATGCTCTAAAAGCATATTTGGCTGTTTGCCGATGTTGGTAAACCTCTGCCTCTGGTGGAGAATTGAAGTGGAACGGACTGTCTAGTTTATCTAGTTTAGGAGCCAGTTTTTCACCGTATCCACCGATAACGTATATCTCTGATTTTTCGGGAACCTGCATCAACTCATATAGGGAAATGATGTAATTCATTTCAGAAATAGTAATTGGATTGGAAACTTTTTTGACGACCTGTTTGTGAAAACTACCGTTTGCTGTAATCGTCCAACGTATTCCTTCCAATTTCTCATCTTGTCTCGGTAAGAATGAAATTTCCGGCTGACTGATCACCACCCATGTTCCTGCAATGATGATTGGTTTGGGATTAAACACAGAGATACAACTATGATCATGCCCGCCAGCAAAGACTGCAACACCGTTTTCAGTGTTCCCAACGATTGTTGCTGCACTCATGAATTCAGATGAAAACGGAAAGGGTTCACACTGATATTTTTGGAGTAGTTCGACTGCCCAACGTCGCTGAGAAAAGTTTAACATACCGCTATTGCCAGCGTGTGTCAAATCCCAAGTATTTATTTTAGCATTTGCAAGCCGAGATGCGATATAGGTTGAAACAGGTAATGCTGGTCCGTCAGAATAGGAAGGAAACGTTAGAAGCGATTGAAATGCTGAACCGATATCCCGTTTGACATCCGTTGGCGTGCCTGTCTGCTCATAATAATCCTCAGATAAAGGCACACGATTATGGGTAGGTTCATAAATAATATTGTTATAAACAACACCTTCTCCGAAACTAAGCGGAAAGATTGCTTGATACGTGTAATTGTCAAACTTAGACAAAACCTCTCTAACACATGCCTCAAGCGTCCTTGGTGATGTAATATCGGTCACCAATTTATAATCAGCGATGATGTCTAACGTATTGTTGAACAGATAGCCTTTCGTATATGAACAACCTATGTCAAGAACCAGGATTTGCATTGCAATACCTCTGCACAAAACTAAAATCTCTTGTAATCACCTTATGTTAACTTACTATTCCTATGATAAAACAGGTATTATCGCGTCTAATGTATAGTAGTAAATTTACTTCTATTATTTATAGTTTGTATCAAATGACCCCATGAGTTATACTATTAGTATTCGTTAAACTAACGGGTAGATGTCCTCGGATCCCCGATAATCTATTCATGGAGGTCAATATGAACCGCAAGAAGGATACCGCCTACGGTATCAATCGACTGGAATCCAAGAATGCCAGAGCCGCGATTATTCAGAAGATTTCAGCAGACTTTAATCTAATGCCTCTCGTTGCTGAAGCCTACTATAAACAGATTTCTACCTACTTTGAACAACACGCCGATGTGCAACTCACATCAGGGCAAATCTGCTACGAGGCAGTCGCCGCTGAGGAACCCGCAGGCAAACACATCGCTTTAGCGAAAAAAATCTCCTGTCGACTCAAACTCAACGATGTTGAAGCCGACCTTGAAGTTTTAGCGACTTATGGGCTCGCAGGTCTCAGACAGCATCGGATCCTCCGATTGACCCAAGAAGCTTATGACCAAGAAGCCTTGCTGAGTTATGAGGATTTGGCGGTGTTATTAACTACCAGTCCTGCCACCGTCAAACGCGACATCCGAGCGTTGAAGCAGTCCGGCTATTTCGTGATGACGCGCGGGGCGAAACACGACATGGGCCCGGGACTGTCTCATAAGACGCAGATTCTTGAGTTGTCCTTCAAAGCATACACCTTCACCGAGATTGAGCAAAAGACGAACCACTCCGAACGGGCCGTCTACCGCTACTTGAGGGACTTAACACAAGTCGCCACGCTCCATCATCAAGGTTTTCCTAACGCACAGATACGGCTCATCACTCATCTCTCTGACCGGCTGATCCGCGAGTATCTCTCGCTGTCCGAGGAATACCAACACACCGATCGCATGACCCAACTCCTTCACCCAGAGCCCGTGGAGAAAAAAAAGGAGGAACTCTGATGAGCAAACCTTTGACGCGCACGCAAATCAACGAGAAAAAGTTCAGACGCATCAACGATAAATCGCTACGACAGTTGCTGATCCACCGCTTTCTCAATGACTATGGTTATGACAAAGGCGAAGTCACTGCCACCGCCATTGTTGATGATATTCTTAAGACCGTTGAAGACTATTTCGTGATTACCCTTCCTTTGGAGAAACTCGCCACCGGCGATCAACTCCCGGATGAGCGTTTCTTGAGTTATGGACAACTCGTTTGGATGGCCGTCCCTATTGAAGAGCATCCAGAAAGAGGAAAGTCCATCGTCAAAACCCGCATGAAACCCATCATCCTGACTTACCTCGCCGCAGAGGATATTGAATCCTTTCGCAACGGTTTCACCTCCCGGCAATTGCGGATCAATCGCTTGGTCCGCTGGTGTCATCAAGCTTATGACCAAGGGGCATTATTGACACAACTCGACTTGGCAGTTTTGCTCAATGTCTGCGATGCCGTTGTCTGTGATTATGTTAATGAATGGCAAAAAACCACTGGAGAACTCTTGCCCACCCGTGGCAATATCCATGACTTATCGGGGGCTATTACCCATAAGAAAGAGATCATAACCCTCTATCTTCAAGGACATCTCACCCCCAGGATTGCCGCAAAGACCAAACACTCTAAGGAGGCAGTTGACCGATACATTCGCGATTATGAGAGCGTCAAAGTCGTTCGGAAAGCAACCGCAGATATTGATAAAATCTCACAGATTACACGACTTTCTAAACGCGTCATCTCTCAATATCTCGACCTCATACCGCAGCACCAACTCCAAGCCATAGATGCAGACCTTGCCAATTCAGACTCAAACGATGAAGCCACTCACCAAGGAGAAGCCCAATGAGACCCTAATCCTATGTTCCCGACGAACTTTACTTCGCAAAACCGGGGCAGGTGCCTTGAAAATATGGTTGACAACCGCTACTGGTTTTGCTATACTTTAGACACGTTTATCGCTAAACGCATCATTTCTCAAAGAGGATGCTCGCGATCCCAACGCAACCCACTCATTAATGATCGCTGGGAAGCCAATAAACATCAACCTTCCAGATATCCTATGGTCATTTGATACTATTTAATGATGACTAATTTTCTCGTCTGTTTAGATGTTGGCGTGGACAATTCGTAAAAGTATAGACCACTTGCGGCAGCTTCCCCAAATTCGTTAGAGCCATCCCAATATGCGGCTTTCCCACGACTGATATAAAACCCTGACGTTTGATGTCCAATGAAGAGTGTCCGCACAGTCTCACCTGCAGTGTTATATACACGTATGGTAATTTCTGCATCCTCAGCGAGTTGATAAGGAATCCATGTCTCCGGATTAAACGGGTTAGGATAGTTTGCGAAAAGTTTCGTTTTCAGAGGACCACCAGCAGGCATCAACAGATTCTCTAAAAAACGTTTCACTATTGATATTTGTGTAGCATCATCAGACAATTCTTCAATTTTTTCGTAAAATGCATGGAGAAGTGCAATGTAATGATCTGAAAGGGAGTAGATATCGGTGGCTTTAATTTTGGGAATGGGTGTTTGAGGTGGTGCTGCAGTGCCATTCTGGTTTTCTTCAATACTCTTAATTACCAAAATGACATCTTGAAGATCCACTTTTCCATCTTTATTTGTATCATACTTCGAATTTGAAGGGGGGCTTTCTCCAAAATGAGCGACAATTACAAGTAGATCAATAATATCAACTTGTCCATCTAAATTAACATCACCCGTGAGTAACGTTTGAATTCCATCTTCAACTACACGTAACACTTGGTTCACCTCAACATCCTTTAACTTTTGAACAATACCGCTTGGCCAATTGATAATCAATTCATTGACCACCTCATTCTGTCCAAGCCCAAAATGGATACGTTTCTGGTCTTGCTGAGACCAGTGGATCCCTCCGTTACGTTCGCGAAGCTGAGTTTTGCCATCAGGTGTTGTTGCGAACAATCTCGCACCGATTCCATCTCTATTTGAAACTTTCCCTTCTAAATCTATCTGAAGCCAATTGTTTCCACTCCCTACGTTGCGATAGAGTTGGTCGGGTCCATTGTTATATGGGTAGACACCTCTACCATTGGTTACAAATAGGTCAAGGTAACCATCTAAGTCGTAGTCCCCCATTGTAACGCTCATTCCTCTTCCTTCCGTGTTTGCTTCTGCACCGCCTGCTCCAGCAACTTGAATGAAAGAACCATCACCTTGGTTTTCATACAATTGGTTAGGGAGATTTACAGCACTATTTGAACGTACTATATAGAGGTCAATATCCATATCGTTGTCGAAATCTCCTGCTGCAACGGAACGTGCCTCAACTGCCTCAGTAAAAGGAATTTTCTGGAAATAGTTTGGTGGAGTCGTAATACAAAGAACAGAATTTGGTTGGTAAACGAGATCAGAGTAAGAAAAGTTTATAGGTTCTACCTCTACTATTGGGTTTTTTGATGATATGAGTGCCTCAAACCCTGTCCAAGTTGTGTTAGAAGAAGGCATTGTGTGGTATAACACAGTCCACTGAGTTGAATCTGGGTCATATCCTACATAAGTTCGCCATTTCTCGTTTTTTGGACGAGCAGCCAACCCGACAACCCTTGGATCAGTTGGGTCAAGTACAAATGTGAAGGACGAAACATTCCGCTCCCGATTTGTTTGGATGTATTCTCCATCAAAAGCATTTACATTATGTGCTTCTTTTCCGATTGCTAAGTGGAGAAATTGAGATGCCCAATCGGAATGAACTTCAAATTTGACTTTTCCATCTGTCTTAAAACTAAAACCTTTCTCACCGACGTTAATTATAACGTGTACCTTTATCCTATAAGGATTAGTTTCAGTCTCTTGTAAATCGCCTGTGTTTTGTATATTCTCTGCTTCGGAAGTGTCAATGAAGGAGCGATAAACACCACATGCTAGAAACGCATCTGGGAGCAGATCCCCATTGAAATCGGCAAACGTAGCATCCTGTACATTATAAATATTAGGAAAATTAAGTGTTTCTGTTATTTCATTAAAGGGTGAAATAGATGTATCATATACGCGTTCAGGATATGAACTTTTACCTATAAAGAGTTCCATATTTCCATCGTTGGTGACATCAGCAAGTTGTGCTAACGCAGCACCTTTTTCAATATGAAAAAACAATTGTTCATTTACAATCTCAAATCCTCCGTTAGTTTGTGCAAATATTGATGGGGTTACGGGGGTACCTGTTTTGTCATTTTGACTTATCCCAGTGATAAGGAGATCCAGTTGTCCATCACCGTTCCAATCAAACCATAGAGGTGATCTTCCTCGAAGAAGCGGCATGTCAATACCAAATGCAGATGCACGCTCAATTAGTTTACCATTTTCATTGACATAAAAATGATTAAAATGTGTTATGTTTGAACGGTTAACTCCGCCACCTCCCCCACACAAGACAATCAAATCTTGGTCACCGTCATTATCAAAATCTGCCCATGCAACGCCATGTGTGTCCGCAAACGGAAATGCATTCCATACCTCGTCAATAATATCCGTAAATGTACCATCCTGATTGTTACGATAGAGACTTGGTTTGTGTTTATGGTTCGTTGCCCATAAATCCAGATATCCATCTCCATCAAAATCCCCCCATGCGTTTCCCCAACTTTCACCGATGCGCGTGATTCCTGCTTGATGTGAAACATCTTCAAATTGAATTTCACTCCACGCAGTAGGGAGCAGCCAAAAAACAAACAACGACAAAATTAAAATTCGCATTTTCCCTCCTGTTATACCTGTCTAAAAACCGTTTACAAGCATCAAAACTATTGATCTTCTACAAGAACATTTCAACTGAACAAACCTTGAGACACGGAAAATCCAAACTTAATGGATTAAGTGATTGGTATTATTTTCGGATGAACATCTTGCGGGTAGCCGTAAAATCACCTGCAGTAAGCGTATAGAAATAGATTCCACTTGCTACAGACTCACCGAACTCATTCCGACCATTCCAATATGCTGATCGGGATTTGTTATGATATATGCCTGCAGGCAATTGACCCAACTTCAGCGTCCTTATAAGCTTCCCATCCGCAGAATGAATTGAGATGCTAACCTTTGCAGGTTTTGCCAATTGATACGGTATCCACGTCTCAGGATTGAACGGATTTGGATAGTTTGGGAGTAGTGCTGTCGTTTCAGGCAATGACTCAACACCACTCAGGAGTGCTAAGAGTTGTTCTAAGATCGCAATGCCGTTTAGGAGACGCGACTCTTTGACATCAAGCTGCTTGGCGAGTCGAATCCACTGCGCGAGGTTTTCAGTAGTAAGATTAAATGTTTCAATTTGACTTTTGCTGAGTGCTGGAGCTGCAGATTCTGACCCTATCGCCGAAGCAGCAATGAGAAGGTCGATCAAATCCACATCGCCATCGCCGTTGACATCTGGATAGATGTTTGACTGGGCAAGTGCCTCCAAGTCCGGATCGTGAAAGTTTGATGCAATTAAGACGAGATCGGTTATATTTACAAGACCGTCGTGGTTTACGTCTGCAATGTTGAAAGATAGTTCTATCACCAAGTTCGGAGGAGGTTCCGTTTGATCGCTGGAATCAAATTCCATTAGATTCTCTATCAATCCGTTGATCGGTGAGAAATCTAATATGTGGTTATCACTAAGATCGAGAATTGTCAGATTAACCAATTTTTTTAAGGGAGACACATCTGTGATCAAGTTGTCGTGGAGATCTAATTCTGTCAGATTTATTAAATCCATGAGTGGGGACACATCCGAAATTTTGTTGCCATCAAGATCCAACACTGTTAATTTTGTTAAATATTTGAGAGAAGATACATCAAATATTTGGTTGTCATCAAGATCTAATGCTGTCAGATTTGTCAGGTCTTTAAGTGAAGACACATCAAATACTTGGTTGTCATGAATATCTAACAATGTCAAACTTGTTAAGTTTTTGAGTGGGGATGTATCTGATACCATGTTTTCATCAAGATCCAATTCTCTCAGGCGCGTCAAACCCATAAGCGGAGATACGTCTGAGATTTTGTTGCCATCAAGATCAAGGAATACCAGATATCTTAAATACTTTAGCGGAGACAGATCCGATATTTGGTTGTCGTCAAAGTCCAGTTTCCTCAGTTCAGTTAAATGCTTTAGCGGAGATGCATCCGATATCTGGTTGCCGTGAGCGTCCAGTATTATCAGTTTTTTCATATTTATCAGAGGGGTTAGATTCGATATCTGGTTACTGTCAATATCCAGGTTATCAAGGTCTGTCATAGCACTCAATGGAGAAATATCTAATATCGCATTATCGGAGGCATCTAAATGTAATAGTTTGGTCATATCTTTGAGGGCCAGAACATCTGAAACCAGGTTGCTATCGAAATCCAGGTATGTCAGATTTATCAATTTTTTTAATGGTGACAGATCCGAGACTATATTAGATTCAACATCAAGGAATGTCAAGTTTGTCAAATTGCTAATCGGGGATAAATCTGATAGTCTATGGTTGTAGCCGACATGTAGATATATCAAGTTTGTCAAACTACTTAGCGGGGACAAATTCGCTATCTGGTTACCCCTAAGAGAAAGCCATATCAGATTTGTTAAATCTTTGAGTGGAGACAAATCGATGATTCTCTGGTTGCGATGAAGATCTAACACTAGCAGACTTGTCAAATTTTTGAGTGGGGACAAATCTGAGACTCGGTTGATCCCAAGATGCAGCCCAGTAAGATTAACAGCAAACTCAAGTCCGGTTAGGTTGCGAATGCCGGATTCAAATGCATCAAGCGATTCTAAACTTGCCATTTCTGCTTGAGTAATGTCGTCACCAGATTGTTTACCTAATGCCGATTCAAGAGCAGCGCGGAGAGCTGGGTCAGGAATGTGGACGGTCTGTGCAGATGTTACCTGAGGAGATGCCAAAAAGAGGACACATGTGATGAGAATCAGACTGATACCGTGAGTGGGTATAAGCATTTGTCTAACACGAGGTGAAAACGCTGATTTGGAAAATGTGAAAAGTTTCAAAATATTTTATACTCCTAAAAAACAGATGTAGAGACTACGAAGCTTATTTCAGAAGGCTGGAAGGATAGATGTTATCTACCAATTTTCCAGCCTCCTTCTGTTATGGCGGAATTGAATCTTTTAGAAGATAACTCTCAATCCGAAGACTCTACTGAAGTATACTTAAGGTTTAACGTGGATCCTATTCTACCTTATTTTCTGCCCCAGGCGTTGCCACAACAACTTGGAAATCCCCAGTCCCATTTGGAAAACGGCCAAAGGCAACATCGTCCTCCTGTTCTCCGAATGTAACGGTGTCAAGAACAGTATTTCCCCGTGCGTCTGTATCAACGAGCATGACCGTTTCACCACCTTTGGACAGTTTGAAGTTAGCATGCAGTCCTTCTGTAGCATCTTCGTCATCATGATCTTCATCTAACCACACAATCAAATACCCATTCGCTGGAATTTCGGTGCCTTCAGGAAATTGCCATTTTGTGGGGTTGTCCTCTTTGTCTGAGAGATACATTCCTGTTAGCAGTACTGGGCCATCAGTGCGGTTGTATAACTCAAGCCAGTCGTCATAATCCCCTTGCGGGTCTGCGTAACTTTCTGAGTTACCCGCCATAAATTCATTAATTACGACAGAAGATCCATCCAACATCTCCATCATTTTGTCGGGATCCATCATTTTTACCGGATCCATGGGATCCGGTAGAACAGGTTTCATTATTTGTGGTGCTTTCTCACACGATACAATTACAACACAACCAAGCAGCATCATAATTATTGTTAACTGAAATTTCACCCTGTTAATCCTCCTATACTTTTGAGGGTATGAATTGATTAATGAGATTACAGCATTCAGTGCTATTTGGGCACGGATGCCTGCAAAAAATTCAAAACTATTTTAGCACATCATGGCTATTAAAAAAACAATATTTTACATTTTAACTATTACAAAAACTTTTCATAAATGTTAATTACCTTTTGATAGTGAATATCTGCGTTAAATTCGGTTTCCATTTTGCGGCGTCCTGCTTTCCCCATCTCAGCAGCCTCAGTTTTATGCTTGGACATCCATAGTAGACGGTCGCGTAGTGGTTCATGTTCTCCAGATGGAACGAGAAACCCATCGACTTTGTCCACGATGAGTTCAGGAATACCGCCAATATCCGCGCCGATTACCGGTTTTCCGTAAGCATAAGATTCTAAAACGGACATAGGACAGTTTTCATACCATTCTGATGGCAAAACAGTACAGATGCTGTTCAAGATCAGTTCTTGAAGTTCTTCACCCCGTTTAAAACCCAATAGATGGATATGTTCGCACCCGTTTTGTTCGATGATTTGCTTCACTTCAGGCATCGCTTCACCATCACCAACTATATATAATGGAACTTGTTTGAGCGGTGCTGCCGCTTCAATAAGCGTAAAAATACCTTTACTCTTATGCACCCTCCCGAAATAAAGGACATATTCACCGACAGAGAAATTAGGCGTAAAATTTGAAACATCTGTAAAGTTATGAACCGTTGAAATCTTATCTTCAGGCATCCCGTATTGTATCATCTTTTTCCGGAGAAAATGTGAGACAGAGATAAAGTGGTCAAACTTATCAACGGAACCAAGGGAACGTGATACATAAGATTCAGCAACACTCAGGGCAGTGCGTGCCAGTGAGTTTCTATTACACTTTTTCGGAAGGGCACGCCAGAAGTGTTTGCCTGCACATGCCTCGCAAATCTCATCGTTTGAGAGATGACTATACACGGGACACGTTATTTTATATTCGTGTAATGTCTGAATAAGCGGTATACCTGCTTTTTTTAAGCCTCCCAAAATTGATGCAGTTAACTTGCCATAGTAGATATGGAAGTGGGCAATATCCACATTTGTATTTTTCAACAGTCGTTGAATTGATTCAGCAGCATTGCGTGAATAAATAAAACGTAGTAGGTCAATTGGTCCCGGCTTTTCAAAATCGGCTGCGCGAGGAAAATACTGATCCCATTCCGACGGTTCATTTTTTGGGTTTGCAGCAGTGAACGGAATTACATTGTGACCATGTTTCTGTAATATCTCCGCCATGGTGAAAAAATATCGGTCAGATCCGCCGCGAACATAGTGGTTCTGGGAAACATTCAGAATCGTCAACATAATTTTTACTCCCGCGGTCCGGCATCCGTAAACCGTTTATCAGCAATCGGTTCATAGTAGACGGTGCCTAAAGGTTTAGTAATAATGTTTGTGTCCCCAGAATCCAGAATTATATTCTCAATTTCATCAATTAAGACAGTTCCCCACCAATTGTGGGATATTTCAAGATCGAATTTGACCTGTAACCTAAGTGCATAATCATTGTTTTCAAGGTTATTGTACTTTATGAAAGACTGAACGTTCTCACAGACAATTCCAGAATCATTATCTGAAATGTTATTTTTCTCAATTTGCGGGCGAGTTTGTCGACCGATGGTATAAATACCGATGTCGTTTTCATGAATTGCATTATGCTGGATTATAGAATTACTCCCATCTAAAGCAATTGCGGTTTCATTATAGCGAAGTTTAGAATCAATGACACTTGGAGACGCTGTTTTCATGTCAAGTGCAACCGTAGCGTATTCTATAACAACTCCCCTGAGAAAACTTTGAGAATCATGTGTGTGGTCAAATAGGATTCCTTTCCAATCACCAGATTCTGGATTGGCATTATTTGAGGTTAAATAGACCGGCTCTTCTAACGTTCCTTGTGATAACGGAGTTCCGATCTTCAGCATTGCTCTTAGTCCGCTAACCTTAATTTGCGCATTTCTATTGAATTTAACGACCGTTCCGGGCAATATCTCAAGCAAGACATCAGATGGAATCTCCAATGTTCCGTGTATAATATAGGTTTTTTCTGAATCCCATGTTTCGTCCTCTGAAAGTAGATAGTCTCGTAGTACTACTTCAGAAGCTTTTTGGGGTTTGTCAATAACTGATGTAGAATCTTGGCATCCACAAACCACAAATATGAAACCAAGAAGAAGTATACAATAAGATAATTGAAAACGTTCCATCAACACTTGCGACCTTCTTTGTTATTTTCAAAAATTATTTCAAAATAAAAACCCTGAGTATCATTTGAAAATTTGAGGGTATTGGTTAAATAATGATGCGGTAATTAGTGGGTACCCTCTGAACCACTCTGCATCACATTTCAATTAGAGTAGAGTTAATGATAACACTTATGACAAAAATTGTCAATCAAAATCAAACTAATAAACTGATTTTGATTGACAGATGTATCTAAAACCTATATCCTTATTGAAAACAAACTCGCTGCTCTATAGAGGACACCATGAAGAATTGCCCAAGATGTCAACACACTCACTTCGTCAAAAACGGGTTCGTCAAAACTAAACAACGCTATAAATGCAAAAACTGCGGTTATCAATGGACGCGCACAACACCCCGGGGGAAACCACAAGCACAGAAAACTCTCGCCGTTCTCTTATATTGCCACGGCATCTCAATGAATGCTATCTCAAAACTTGTCGGATGCCACGTAACAACTGTGCTTCAATGGATACGCACCTTTGCTAAAAAACAGGCACCGAAACAAACACTCACACCCGGCACCACCGCCTGCTTGGAACTTGATGAGATGTGGCACTATATTGGGAACAAGAAAAACAAACTCTGGATATGGAAGGCACTTGACAGAAACACAGGATACCTCATTGACTGGGAATGTGGTGGGCGTGATAAACAAACCCTTGAAAAACTCACGGCAAGGCTCTCAACCCTCAATGCTAAGATATATTACACAGACAAATGGCAGGTCTATGAGTCGGTCCTACCTGCCGTAAAACATGTTCAGGATAAAGCGGAGACGCATCGCATTGAACGCAACAATGGTCGGATGCGCCACTGGTTCGGACGCTTCAAGCGCAAGTCCATTATTGTTTCCAAAAGCATAGAAATGGTGGATTTGACGATTGCTTTGTTCGCACGATTTCGTGTCAATGGCAACGTGTTTGACATTTTAAAACTCGACGGAATAGAAAACATGAATATCATTATTTAACCAATACTCTCGAAAATTTTAGTAGTAATTCAGATAGATTTTCTTTAAAAATTAGAGAAGAAGTTGAACGCTTTAGAACATCTCAGCATTTGCGAGTTTCAAGAACTACAATATGAAACAATTTTTGAAAATACACTATAGTCTTGGATCAACTGTTTCACTTTCAAGTGCTAAAACGCCGAAAACACATTCATGAACTTTGGACAACGGTTCACGATGCACAAACCGTTCAAGTGCCTCTACACCTAATACAAATTCTCGGATTGCAAGCGAACGTTTGTGAGACAATCCTCTGGATCGGAGACGTTCTAAATTGTGGGGTAATGTATATTCGGGCCCGTAAATTATACGGAGGTATTCTCTTCCTCGACACTTAACAGCAGGTTGAACCAGTCCGCGTTTACCTTTAACAGCAAAGTCCAACGGTTTGATGACAATGCCTTCACCCCCTTGTGCGGTAAGTTCTTCCCATTGACAGATTGCTTTAGTTTCACTATCTTGGTCAGTTAGATCAACCGTGCCATAAGAAGTTGCAAACAATAACTCATTTTCAGAACTGTCACAAAGTTTGGAAAGCATTTCTATATGCCAAAGATGGTTCTTATCAATATGCACTGTTCCTTCGGTCGCCAACAGATGGAACGGAGCGAGTTTCAGGTCTGCGATAGATTGCACGTTCCAACAATACCGCTGATATGCTTTGACGTATTCGCTAACTACAATAGTGCGTTGCTGATAACCTTCCAATATATCATTCACTTGAACACCCCTTTTCTCTGCGGCTTCTAACGAAGCAACCACATCTTCAATGGCAACACGTGCGGATGCCCCAACCGGCGCGTACTGTTGCTGCAATAACGCTTGCGCTTTTACAGACCATGGCATTAACTCACAATCAAGACAGAGCCAATCCGTGTTCAAGGTTTCCCAATATCCAGCCTTATCTACTGCTTGTTTCACTTGTGTTAGCAGTTCATTTTCCATCAAGGCATCGTCAAAAAAAGGTCTGCCGGTCCGTGTGTAACACACGCCAAGTGTATCGTCCGAGATGCCAAAACGCTTCTTTGTAGTTTCAGAGGTTTGGCATACAATCACAACGGCACGAGACCCCATGTGTTTCTCCTGCCAGACGACTTGGGATATACCCTGATTCCGATAATAAGCAAAGCCTTCAACTGGATGTTCAAGTAGGTTTGGAATTTTAGTAGTTTCGGTTGGAGACATCGTCGGAGGTAGATAGATGAGCCATTTTGGGTCTACTGCAAAACGACTGATAACCTCAAGCGCGGTGATGGTGTTCTCCTCACGAATTGTTACGTTGTGATTTAACCCGGTGCTAATCACACGTCTACCTAATACATCATTAATGTCTAAGATTCC
Source organism: Candidatus Poribacteria bacterium (assembly GCA_965197475.1). Taxonomy (GTDB): domain Bacteria; phylum Poribacteria; class WGA-4E; order WGA-4E; family WGA-3G; genus MSPOR6. Next base: position 49,815 of record CBDANF010000002.1, read on the forward strand.
TTCATCAGGTTGTATTTCTAATGAAGTCTGTTTATCCGTTTTTTCAAGGAGCGGTTTCGCTGGTTCATAATAGGTCTTGTGAGCGGGGACAGAGACGAGTTTTTTTTCAGGATACCGCAATGCTGTCAGATTACCACCGAAAACGCACCCTGTGTCAATGTTGATTGTGCGATTTATCCATTGCGGTTCCGCAACCGGAGTATGTCCGTAAACAACAGTAGCACCGCCCCGGTATTCTTCCGCCCAATTAAGGCGAATAGGTAATCCGAATTCATCCGTCTCCCCGGTGGTTTCGCCGTAAAGCGCGAATTCTCGGACGCGTCCGGATGCCCTTCCTTGAAATTCCGCCTTCATTCCAGCATGGGCAATGACAAGTTTACCATTGTCGAAAACATAGTGGCTCACTAAACCCTCAATAAATTCCGTTATATCTGTCTTAAATTCTGGCGATTCATTTTCTAATTGGGATAGCGATTCTGCTAAACCGTGCGTCGGATTAACATTTTTGCCGCGAAGCGCACGGGCAAGTTTGGCATCATGATTCCCCGGAACGCAAATTGCAATGCCTGTCTTTTGCATCTGCATGATCAATCTTAGCACTTCAACAACCTTTGGACCTCGGTCAACATAATCCCCTACGAAAATAACCTTTCTACCATGCAGAGAATTAATAACATGAATTCCGTCCTCATTTGTTGCTATTTCATATCCGAGTTTTGTGAGTAATTCAACAAGTTCATCAAAACAACCGTGTACGTCACCAATTATGTCAAATGGGCCGTGTTCTTCCATCCGATTTGTCCATAAAGGTTGGCGTTCAACTTTGACATTATCAACTTCTTCCGGGGAAGACATTACATAAACGAAATTCCGAAAACCTTCGCGCTTAAGGGCACGTAGTGATCTACGGAGTTGGCTGGTCTGCCTACGAACAACATGCTGTCCAAAATCTCGGTCAGGACGAGATTCGTTTCTTTCGTGACAGAGTTTTGGCGAAATGTTTAGGACAATGGCAGCAGTTAGATAGTGATATTCGCGAGCCAGTACATGCAGCGATTTCCGCGCATCAGGTTGAACATTTGTCGCATCAATCACTGTCAATTTCCCAGCGACGAGACGTTTCGCAGCGATATAATGTAGCACATCAAACGCATCGTTCGATGCAGATTGATCGTTTTCGTCATCCGAAACAAGCCCACGGCAGAAATCTGATGAGAGGATCTCAGTCGGCTTAAAATGCTTCTGAGCAAAAGTAGACTTGCCGGAACCTGAAGGTCCAATGAGAATTACAAGTGAAGGATCAGGAATTTTGATTAGCATTTCTTCTAAAAATCATCCCAAATACGTTTATCTGACCAATGTAGCAAATATTTTTCAGAACCATTCAATTCTCGCAAAACTTTCTTGTAGGAGGGGTTTCTAACCCCGATTATCCCACACTTTCACGGGTAAACACTGCCATCTGAGTCGGTGTACCAACGTCTTCCTCTGTTTCTCCGATTGGATGGAACACAACAGTATAACCGAAACGTTTGGAGATATCTGATGCCCACGACTGAAATTCAGACCGTGTCCATTCAAATCGGTGATCTTTGTGTCGAAATCTGCCTGCTGGCAGATTCTCAAACTTAACGTTATATTCTACGTTCGGCGTTGTCAATACAACCGTTTGAGGACAGGCATACTCAAATAGAACCCTTTCAAAAGCCAAAAGTCGAGGTGAATCTAAATGTTCAATAACCTCTATTACAGCTGCAGCATCGTATCCAGCCAGGCGGCGATCTCGATAGCAGAGCGATCCTTGGAAAAGTTGAAGCCGTTCTTTCTGCTTATCTGGCAATCGATCATAATGCAGTCGCTGATAGGCAATTTTCAGTGATTGATGTGAAACATCCATCCCAACAATTTCTTCAAACTGCTTTTCTGCCATCAATTTGCGAAGGAGTTTTCCTTCACCACACCCTAAATCCAGAATACGTTTTGCTCCAGATTCTTTGATAACTTCTGTCGCCTGAGTCAAACGAATTTCGTTCAGACCAATACGTTCTTCAATCTGCGCTCCGTCTTGTGTATTCGTCTCTTCATCAACATCATCTGTTTCACCCAATTGGAAAAGTGCTTGATGGGTAAGCCTGCGTTGATGTTTTAGATAACGACTAACAATTGATTCCCGTTCTGGATGATCGGAAAGCCAATCATCACCGTGTCTTAACAGTTTTTCTATCTCTGCTTCGTCAACCCAATAGTGTTTTTCATCGTCAAGTACGGGAATTAAAACATAAAGGTGTGTTAAGAGTTCGCTCAAACGGCAATTATTTTCAAAGGTGACGCTAAAATAACGACTCTCACCCCAATCTGGGAACTGTACGTCTAATCCGTGTCGTTTGACGTTTACAGTATACCCAAGCGGCTCAAAAAGCCGTCTCAACAGTCTTTCGCCGCCCCTACACGGTAACGTAGACAACTTTGCAGATAAAGGTATAGGTGTTTCTGCAAGTTCAGGACATTCTTTGCTTCTGCCTGACATTGCACTGCTGAATACCTTGGCGATTGCTACGCTCATAAATGAGGATGCAACATAAGGACGGTCATTGACGTATTCAGCTAAGACGAAGTTTTGGTGAATCTGTCCTTGATGTCGGCGCACAAGACCAACGGGATCAATTTCAAGTAGTAGGGCTACGGTGCATCTCTCAGCACGCGCCTCCGGATAAAAGACGTGGGCTTTTCCGAAGGCAATCTCAAAGGATTGAAGACGCTCAGGGTGTTTATGCAACAGAAATCCAAGGTCTGTCGCAGGAGAATATGTTGTCGTTATTGTCAAAAGCATTACTGACAGATTTTATGGGTTGATCTGGTAGCAGATTCAAAATTATGTTGTATTCCCCGATCGTGTATCCGCAAGTAGATATTCAAATGCCGCACAAGCATCGGGAGATAGAGAAATTAAATTACATCAGCGTTCATTATTATATCTTCTTTTCTACTTTCTGTCAAGTTTTTTGAGAGTTCATTTGTTGTTTGGATTTGACTATATTCACTGAATGTGGTATATTAAATCAACCTGATACTGAGAGTAGAGGAATATAAAGATGTATACCCCACAATATCCCGGTCCCAACCTTGATCTGCTGGAAGCGCAAGCGAGAGTTTGCACCGGTCCACACCAAACGCGTCCCTTAGGCAAGAAAGCCTCCGATGGACCGCAACCTGATGCTATCCTCAAAACCATTCTAAAGTCCTTGAAAGGTGAGTTAGCGGAAACAGAGGCGGTTTCAGAAGCACAGATGGGATCGTTCTTTGTAGCGATGACGCTCCGAAAGTATTTTCCTGAAGCAACGCAGTGGTCTCAAGCTGAGAAAGCAGCATTTCAGAAATACCGACCCACATTACTGCCACGTTTGCCGAATGAGATACAATTTCTTGTAAACCCTGAACTTGGATTTGTTCCGACAAATAAGACAGAAGCCATTGTTGTCACGGCTTTGGAAAAGATATTAAGGGCAAAACATTTAAGTTATACTGAAACGCGTCAGATGTGTGAGGCAATCCTTACTGATGATGTTAAACCTGCCCTCAAAGGTGCTGCACTTATTGGACAACGCATGAATCGAGAAACCTACGAGGAGGTGCGCGGATATCTTGATGCCTATTTCGGACCGGAACAGGTACGTCCAATTGATGTAGATAGTCTCACCCATTTTGGGCAACCTTACGATGGCGCAACACGCTATTTTCGTCCAACGTTATTTGTTGCAGCAGTTCGAGCAGCGTTGGGAGAACCCTCGCTTCTTCATAGTGTTGATATGATGCCGCCGAAAAATGGTGTAACCGAAGAGGCGATTTTGCAAGCACTCGGCGCAAAAACTGACCTATCTCTTGAACAGACTGCCGCACTCATTACGAATAAATCGGTTGGATTTGGATACATCAGCCAGCGCGAGTATTCGCCTGGGGCTTATGGTATACGGGAGTTGCGGGTGCATATCAAGAAACGTCCACCGTGGGCTGCTACTGAGAAAGCACAACAGTTCTTTTCTGCGCGTCGCGCAAACTACATGGTGCTTGGCTATTATCATATCGGTTATGAAAAGCCTTTACTTCAAATGGCGTTGGAACGTGGGTTTCAAGGGGCAGTCGCAATTAAAGGAGAGGAAGGTACGAGTCATTACGCACTCCGCCTTGGAAAACCTTCTACTCCCGATAGGATGGCAGTGAATTATTCTCAAGGATTCAGATACGTTAATGGGAAACGTGAAGATTTTGCTTTGGACATTGATCCGAAAACTTATGGATTTGAGTATGCGCTGAATCCGCGTCCTGACACCGTTAGCGCGGATGCCTTCGCTGAAGCAGGAATAGCAGCATTATCCGGTGAAAAAGGGCATATTTACGATAGAATTCTGCTCAATACGGCAATGGTGGATTATCTGTTAGGAATTTGTCCTGATCCGCATCATGCTATCAAGCGCGCAAAGTGGGCAATGGATGATGGTAGTGCTTTGAGACATTTGCAGGCGTATATGACTGCAAGTCAGGAATTTTAACAATTGGTATGAAAATACATCAAGAAGTGAATTACAACCACCGATCAATCTACTAACTCAACATAAATTTACGCAATAAGTAGTTTTGGGATTTTGCATTTTTCAAAATATTTTGCAAATTTCAAATTGCAATTAATCATAACAAAATTGCAATAAAATTAATTAATGCAATTTTGTTATGATTAAACCTACACTCCGCACTTCTGATTCCGATTTTCGGTATTTATTTCTCAAACCTGCGTGGTCCCTACATTGAGTAAGCAATTTTAGGTGAACCGGAAAAAAGACAAGTGGAAAATGGACTCTTAATTCACAACTCCAAATCTTCCCTATCCTGTGCAAATCCTTTCGTAACGCGGGTTTGTCGTAAAAATACCAAAATGTGTCAAAACAAGTGCGGAGTGTAGGATTAAATTATTATTGATTTTATTCAAAGATACTGATTAGACGACCTATATAAAAACCCGCTATTGTATCAGATTTATCTTCTAAAGTCATACAAGGATTGTCTAATTCACCTTTTCCAGTTATTTCTATAATCACTTCAAAATTATACTCCGTTAGAAGCGTTCCAAAAGTAGTATGTTTGATCACATTACTATCAATTGACGGATCTAAATAAATGCGAACTTTAAAAGGGTCTTCAAAATAAGGTCCGTCTTCAGAATTTTCGTTACCTATCCAAAACTCATTCATCCACTCATCGGCTCGTATTCTGCCGTGAAAATAAATATACTTACCATCAGCAGGACAAATAAGAGCTTCACCTACAACCATTTTATATTTACCAGAACTTAACTCGTATTTTCCATCAATTAATTTTCCGCCTGGATAATATTTTTCATCAATTAATTTTCCGCTTGGATCGTATTTTCCATCAATCAATTTTCCACTTGTTGTTATTGCTGGTAATTCTATATCAGGATATGGTATAGTTTCTAATTCTATACCTTTATTTTCCAAATCTAATTCAGGATTGCCAACTATACTGTCTGTACTATCTTGATTACAGGATACAACCATTAAAAACGATGTAAAAACTAAAATACAATTTATAGTTCGGAAACCTATAAGTCTAATCCTTTTCATTTTATATTCCTCTTTATAGATGTGAGGAATAGCTGCCATCCCTTGAACAAAGAAATATATCTTATTTAGTTTAATTCGTCAATATTACAATAGACATTATAACTAATTAGTTGTCCGTTTGGTTAGTCTCTATTATACTTATTACAATCGGACAATAGGAGGCTAACTCATGATAAGTTTTCAAGAACTAAGGGACAAACCTGATACGCTCCTGTCCCTCACCGGATATACCTTAGAAGATTGGACTGAACTATCACCTTATTTTACTAAATGTTTTTTAGAGTATGTTCAAACACATACCCTTGAAGGAAAACCGCGCAAAAAACGGAGATATAAACCGTATAAAAATAGTCGTTTTGATACACCTGAAGATATGTTGCTATTTATACTGATTTACCTTCGTGAAGCACCGAAACAAGTGCTATTCGGTGCGCTCTTTGGCATGTCTCAACCTCTTGCTAATAGATGGATTCACTTGCTTTTATCAATATTGAACAAAGCATTAGCAAAACTTGGAGAGTTGCCATCTCGGGAAACAGACCCCGCCCCTATATGTGCTCCATCAAAAGTATCAACTCAAAATCAAGAAGGAGAACATTTTTTTCATGATAGCACCGAACGCCCGATACGATGCCCCAAAGACCCACAAACTCAAAAGGGTTATTATAGTGGTAAAAAGAAATGTCATACAGTGAAAAATAATCTGATTATCAATGAGACCTGCAAAGTTGTCCTATTGACACCTTCTTTGAAGGGAGATATCATGACAAACACATAGCCGATATGGTGGGCTATTGTGTGCCACAGGGTAGCACATTGTCCCAAGATACCGGTTTTCAGGGTTTCGTTCTCCCGGATATAAACATCATTCAACCGAAGAAAAAACCGAGAGGTAGAGAACGGACGAATGAAGAAAAAGAAAACAATAGAAAGATAGCGTCTATACGCATACGCGTTGAACATGCGATTAGTGGTGTCAAAAGATGCCGCATTGTCAAAGATAAACTCAGGAATTGGAAGAAAGGGTTTTGTGATTTAGTTATGGAAACCTATTATGGTTTACACAATTTTCGCCTAAACTTCAGACCCTGGCGTTATGAAACTCCTGTTATTTAAATCATTATAATGTCTATTATCCCAAATATTGTTATGGGTTATGTTTTGAGCAAAAAGCACCGTAACACAAATGACTGTTGTTAAAATAAGTGACATGATCGTATAATCTACTATCCTTTTCATGGGTTTACCTCCTCAGGTTTTTGTAAATCTAAAAATTTGTAGGGGTCAATACCCTCATCAAAACTTAAAATTTCTAAGTAAGAAGGAATCTCTGTTATTGTTTCTGGCCTCTCTTCTCCTCTACTTAGACTTAAAAGATCATTAGTCATAGCGTCAAATTGATCTTCTATGGAAGGAAAATCATCAGGATGACCAAGATACCGAGTTGCTTCTCTTACCATAGTACCATCTGAACTAACTACTTCACGATATTTGACATAGACCTTTCCTTGAATAATTGGATAAACCAACCCATTGTCACCAAAACTAATACCTCTAACGCGTTCACCCTGTTTCCACAATTTAATCCAAACACGCATGAGTAATTCATGGCCTTCTGAGAAACCTTTAAAAGAGAATTTTCCAGCGGGAAAATCTTCAGGAATCTCAGGATAAGGACCAAACCCGTAAGGAGAAACACGTACCTTGCGCGTCTTTGTTTTAGACGAGGCAGCATTATTCACTGCACCACTGGTTTTAGTCTTTTCAGAACCAGTGTTTGACTCTTCAGTGGTATCTTCGTTGACGAATGCCGTTTCTACATTTTCATCCCACTCGTCCTGAACGATTTCTCCGGTAGGGGTAGTTCGTTTCATTACTGCTTCTGTACCGTTTTTTTCATCTTCCAGTTGAGCAATGAATGCCTCATGTGCTTCTGTCTCCTTTTGGATCTTTGCCATTTCATTTTGATACCAGAGCAAACATCCGATGGAGCAGATAACACACAAGATGAAAGCCCCGAGGAACCACTTGTTAACTAAAACATCCCGGTACATTTTCGTTTCCTTTTATCAAATTTGCCAACAAAATTTATCTTCTATCGTCGCGCATAGTCTGCGGATTGAATAATAGAAGGAACACGCATCAAAATCAATCTTAAATGCTTTACGGCATTCAACGAGAACGATCCGATGCAACAACAAAAGCCCGCGACAATATGCCTCGTTTGAGACGAAGTACGTGCGGGCGCGAAAATATCGCAGCATATAATTCCTACGATAAGACCTTATAACCTAAATTTCAGCAAATGTCAAATTTAATTTACGAAATTTCACGTTTTTTAACCATTTTTGCCAAATTATACACGCGAATTTTGTTTTTGTCAAATTAAATTCCGAAAATCTCACCATTCACCTTCCTTGAAGTCTTGACTTTGTAATCCGTAACTCTGCATTCGGTGCTGCAGCTGACGGCGAGAAATACCCAACAATTCTGCCGCTTTGGTTTGATTACCGTTCGTTTTTGTTAAAGCTGCATACACATATTCCTTGATAATATCATCCAAGGCAATGCCACCTTCAGGGATGTCAATCTCAAAATCGGTGAACGGTAGTGAAGTATCCAAAATTTCGGGAGGCAATTGATCTAAGTCAATGGATGCGTTTTCGGACAAAACATAGATACGATGTAGGTAGTTTTCCAATTGGCGCACGTTCCCGGGCCAATGAAAACGGCACAGGGCAGACATTGCGCGCGGTGTAATTCGCATCGGTACTAGACATTAAAAGAGCATAGATTGCAGCTTTCTGCTTTTCCTCTTTATCTCTTTTCCTTTCTTCTTTAGTATCTCCCTCTCCCTCTATATCTCCAATGCCTCCATCATCCCACCAGTCAAAATCAGACCTTTCTGCTTTCCTAATTATAGATCCTTCCCATGTGCCGATTTTTAAGTCAGGAGTCTGATTGATGACCCACGCATCAACTATGTAGTCACCTCCACAGGTTTCCTCTTCTCCTAATGGAGATGAACCGTTACAAGTGGATTTCGCATAAAAATCTATACCGTTCCACTCAATATCACTTTTTGTATAGGCGGTAGTATACAGTGATGGTAAACCTGTTGTGTCTGAATCGTTACCCTGCAGGTTTATGTATTTTGGCTTTATGGTTCGCTTATGCACATCCCGGTTATAATATCTGCCATTATCCGGGCCCCGCAGCGCATAAAGGGAAGTGCAGACAAAAAGTGTTAAAAGAAAATAGGATAATATACGTTTCATCGTTTTACCTCCTTTATTGTAAATCTAAAAATTTGTAAGGGTCAATACCCTCATCAAAACTGAGAATCTCTAAGTGAGATGGGATTTCTGAAGAATTACCTTTAAAAAGTTCCGCTTCAAATTTGTTAAACATCGTTTTGATATCGTTTTCATTGGTCACTGTTTTTTTCGGGAAATCGTCAGGATGTCCTAGTCTGCGAGCTACGTATCTTTCCACCGTGCCATCTGTCCTAATAAACTCACCCCATTTTACATATACCTTGCCTTGAATAATGGGATATACCAACCCATCTTCGTCCATGGTAGCACCGTCGGTAAAAATTCCCTGCTTCCACAACTTTACTTGAACACGCGCTATTAATTCATGGTCTGCAGATGTATTGTTGAATGGATATTTGCCTGGCCAGTCCTCAGGAATCTCTGGATAGGGACCGAACCCGTAGGGGGAAACACGCACTTTGCGAGTCTTTGTTTTAGACGAGGGAGCATCACTGGTTTTCATCTTTTTAGACGTAAAGTCAGATATTCCAACGGTATCTTCGTTGACGAATGCCGTTTCTACATTTTCATTCCACTCGTCCTGCCCGCTTTCGCCTGTAGGGGTAGTTCGTATCCCTGTAACCTCTGAATCGCTTTTTTCATCTTCCAGTTGAACAATGAATGCCTCATGTGCTTCTGTCTCCTTTTGGATCTTTGCCATTTCATTTTGATACCAGAGCAAACATCCGATGGAACAGATAACACACAAGATGAAAGCCCCGAGGAACCACTTGTTAACTAAAACATCCCAGTACATTTTCGTTTCCTTTATCAAATTTGCTAACAAAATTTATCTTCTATCGTCGCGCATAGTCTGCGGATTGAATAATAGAAGGAACACGCATCAAAATCAATCTTAAATGCTTTACGGCATTCAGCGAGAACGATCCGATGCAACAACAAAAGCTCGCGACAATATGCCTCGTTTGAGACGAAGTACGTGCGGGCGCGAAAATATCGCAGCATATAATTCCTACGATAAGACCCTATAACCTAAATTTCAGCAAATGCTAAATTTCAGCAAATGTCAAATTTATTTTACGAAATTTATCGGTTTTTACGTCATTTTTGCCAAATTATACACGCGAATTTTGTTTTTGTCAAATTAAATTCCGAAAATCTCACCATTCACCTTCCTTGAAGTCTTGACTTTGTAATCCGTAACTCTGCATTCGGTGCTGCAGCTGACGGCGAGAAATACCCAACAATTCTGCCGCTTTGGTTTGATTACCGTTCGTTTTTGTCAAAGCTGCATACACATATTCCTTGATAATATCATCCAAGGCAATGCCACCTTCAGGGATGTCAATCTCAAAATCCGTGGGTGGCAGTGAGGTGTCCAAAATTTCGGGAGGCAATTGATCTAAGTCAATGGATGCGTTTTCGGACAAAACATAGATACGATGGAGATAGTTTTCCAATTGGCGCACGTTCCCGGGCCAATGAAAACGGCACAGGGCAGACATTGCGCGTGGTGTAACCTGTTTCGGTTCCGCATCTACGTATTCATCGCTAAACTTTTGAATTAAGAATTTCACAAGTGGCTCAATATCCTCAACGCGTTCACGAAGGGGTGGAAGATGGATGGGGATGACGTTCAAACGAAAGTAGAGGTCGGAACGAAAAGTTCCCTCTTTCACAGCTTGCACCAGATTCTTATTCGTTGCTGCAATAACACACACATCCACTTTAATGTTTTGGGTGCCGCCGATCCTCCGTATCTCATGTTTTTCCAACACATGGAGCAGTGTGCTTTGCATTTGGACAGATATATCTCCGATTTCATCAAGTAAAAGGGTGCCAGTATCGGCAATTTCAAAGATACCTTTTTTCTGCTGAACCGCGTCCGTGAATGCCCCTTTTTCATATCCAAACAGTTCGCTTTCAATTAAGGTTTCTGCAATTGCGCCACAATTTATTGACACGAATGGACAATCTTTGCGGTTTCCATATTCGTGGAGTGCGCGTGCAACAAGGCTTTTGCCGCTACCCGTTTCACCTGTGATGAGAACTTGCCTAACCCCTCGGTGAATGACTCTGGACATATTCTTAAAAAGTTGCTGCATTTTCTCGCTTTCCCCAACGATATAATCAACCTGAACCTCTGAGGAAGTATCGTCTGAATCTGGTTCGCCTTCAGTTAAGACACCGCGAGTTTGCAATGCGCGATTGACCTCGCGCTTAAGCACATCAATCTGAATTGGTTTTTCAAGATAATAAAATGCCCCCTCATGCGCAACAAGATTTACAGCATCATTGAGTTCAGCGAATGCCGTAATGATCAACACTGGCAATCCAGGATCAATCTTTTTTATTTCTCGGAGTAGGTCACGCCCATCAAACCGCGAAGACATCCACATATCGCTGATGACGATATCAAACATCTGTTCCTTAATTTTTTCAAGTGCCGCTGTGCTATTTTCAACCGTTTTGACATCGTATCCTTCGCGTTGTAAGATACGTTGCAAAATGGTGAGTTGTGCTTGGTCGTCGTCTACAATCAATATTGATGGCATTTCTAAATCTCCACTGCTTACGTTGTAATCTAACGCTTTCTTGGTATCATGCTTATACCTCAGCATTCTGAATGTTTTTAAATCTCATCTGATTTCGGATTGCGAAACTCTTGTGCTTTTTTAACAGGAAAAGTGATTTTAAAAGCCGTTCCCATGCCAGCTTTGCTTCTCACTTCAACCTTGCCTTTATGTGCAGTGATAATCTGGTGTGAAATCGCAAGTCCAAGGCCAACACCTCCGTCAGATTCTTTGGTTGTGAAATAGGCATCGTAAATCAGTTCCTGATTTTCTTCTGGAATCCCAACACCGGTATCGCGTATCTCAAGCACGACGAAGAATACGTCACCGATATCTTCTAATGTTGTTGTAAGGTAAATGCTTCCGCCTTTGGTCATTGCCTGTATGCTATTTTGCACAAAGTTGAAAATTGTTTGACGCATTAATACTGCATCTAACTGCATATCCGGGAGTTCAGGATCGTAATTCCTAATAATTTGGACTCTTGCTTCTTCCGTAACTAACACGAATTCAGAAATAACAGAATCCAAGAGAACGTTGAGATTTATCGGTGCTAAGTCCAGTTTTCGCGGACGATTGAGTGTTAAAAATTGCTCTGATGTCTGTTTTAAATCTTGAATTTTCTCATCAACGATGTCTAAAAATTCTTTCGCTTCTTCAATATCTTCGGGACTGATTTCAGGTTGTGAGAAGATCGTCTTTAGATGTTGCGCGGTCATTCCGATTGAATTCAGAGGGTTACGAATTTCGTGTGCAACCCCAGCGGCGAACTGTCCAAGTGCGGCGATCTTTCTTGAATGTGATGTTTTCAACTGAATAAACATCCGAACTAAATTACGGGTCGCCTTGCTGATTTCATCTGAGGCATATCTCTGCTGTAAGAAAGATGAAAAATTACCAGTTTCAGCTTTTTGAATGATCGCTGTCATTCGTGCAAGAGGTTTCATAATTAAGTGGTTCGTCATCAAATCAATCAGAACAACGAGCAACACGCCAACAATCACAATAAAAATCGCATGCATTAACAATGATGAACGGATAGATTTCTCAATATATGGCACATCAAAAAGTACTCGGATATAACCATTGGCGTGTGCCGTGTGAATCCAAAAGGAGTCTTCCTCCTGCCATAAATCATAAACATATCCATTTCCTGTGTCTGTGTCTGTGATTTGCCATCGGTTCTTTTCTTCATCTACTGCCACTGTTGCATCCGGTGACAGGTAGATTTTGTTTGATATGAACATCCGCCATAGCTCAAAAGGAAATTTACCTTGGTTAAGTGCTGTTTGATAATTGAACCCAGGTCGTACTTCAACATCTGTAATTGTTGTGCCTGGTGATAAATCAATTTTACTTGATATAAGTGCTTGCCAGACTTCAAGAGGAATTTCTTCAACGTTTGAGGATGTTTGAGATCCCAGATCGGAGGGTTCCAATTTTTTTGGTGGAATAGTATATTTTATAATGAGGGTTGTTGCGTTTTGTCCCTCCATCGTATCAATTATTGCACCGTCTTTTTCAATCTGATGAAGGTCATCCTGTCCTAAGATAAAATTCGCTTTCTCTTCGTGCGAAAATAAACTTGAACGGACGCGGGTATCACCTAAGGTAACCTGCACATTTAGAACATCCCGCATATCGGAGTGTTGTTTCAAGTTCAAAAGTGTCTGATCAATTCTTTCGGCATTAAATGCTTGCGAGGTGGTGAGTTCCGTAACAACTGCGTCAAGGATGGTATCCTCAGCGATTCTTTTCAGTGTAGCACCTTGCTTTGCACCTAAGGCGTGAAGCGCACTCATCTCTCTCCGCATTCGAATACTATCAAAAAAGTAGAAGGCGACGAGCACGGCAATGACGGTTAAGTTTATTATTAACGAGTATTTCCATTGCAGACGCATTGTTACTCACCGTTTGCATTACAACTTAACCTTTGAATTACATCCCGCCAGGAACCAAGTTTTTCATCTCGTTGCGGACCATCTATTTGAGAGCAAAAGACGTTGTCAATTTTTCGGTGGTTCTCAAGTTCATCAATATCCTGCCACACACCTGTCGTAATACCTGCGAGGTACGCAGCACCGAGAGCCGTTGTTTCAATCCGTTCTGGACGTTCTACATCTATACCTAAAATGTCTGCCTGAAACTGCATCAAAAAGTTATTAGCGACCGCACCCCCATCCACGCGCAACCGTTCAAGCGGGGTGTCAGCATCTGCGACCATGGCAGTGACCACATCTGCTGCTTGATAGGCGATCGATTCCAATGTCGCTCGGACAATATGTTCGCGGGTTGTGCCTCGTGTTAAGCCGAAGATTGCACCTCTGGCATCAGCATTCCAATAAGGTGCACCAAGACCTGTAAATGCTGGCACAACGATAACCCCTCCCGAGTCATTTACACGGTTGGCAATAACCTCCGTTTCTGTAACAGATTCAATTATTTGTAGACCATCCCTGAGCCATTGCACCGCTGCGCCAGCAATAAACACACTCCCTTCCAACACATACATAGGTTTTTCATCAAGACTACAAGCAAGTGTCGTTAACAAACCTGCTTTTGACTCCACCCTTTTCGTCCCAGTATTTAGCATGAGGAAACAACCTGTGCCATAAGTTGCCTTCACCATCCCCGGTTCCCAACAAAGTTGACCGAAAAGCGCAGATTGCTGGTCGCCAGCAATGCCCGCAATTGGTATTCCTTCCAGGAGCAAAATTTTCGCTTTTCCAAAATGACTGGCAGATGGACAAACTTCAGGCAAAATAGTTTTCGGGACATTAAAAATTTCCAAAAGTGTCTCATCCCAGCAAAGGGTATTGATGTTAAAGAGCAGTGTTCGCGACGCGTTCGTGTAATCGGTTTTATGAACCGTGCCGTTTGTCAACTTCCACAGGAGCCATGTATCAATAGTTCCAAAAGCAAGTTCACCGCGTTCTGCCCTTGCTCGTGCTCCGCTCACTTCGTCCAGAATCCAAGCCACCTTTGTCCCTGAGAAATAAGGGTCAATCACAAGACCAGTTTTTGCTTTTACATGTGCTGCAATACTTGCTTGTGCCTTGAGTTCGGCGCAAACATCGGCTGTGCGGCGGCATTGCCATACAATCGCTGGATAGATTGGCTTTCCAGTCTTTTTATCCCACACAATCGTAGTTTCACGTTGATTGGCAATACCGATTGCCGAGATACTGCTTTTAATTCCATGCTGATGTAACACATCCGCAATAGCCTCTTGCGTAACATCCCAAATCTCATCAGGGTCATGTTCCACCCATCCCGGTTTCGGATAATGTTGAGCGAATTCCCGATACGCTTGAGATACGATGTTGCCACGCGTATCTACAAGTAGTACTATCGAACCAGTTGTCCCTTGGTCAATTGAGAGAATGTAAGCAGAACTTGGCATTTTTGTACCAATACAACTCTAATTTCCCTTATTTTAGCCTATACGTAGAAGTTAATCAAGCGAAATCTAAATCGAACGAACATTACTCCAGAACATAGTGTGTGCTACTGAATCCGACTCATCCTCAATCATTCCGACCCTATCAAACGAGTAAAAGCGAATACGTTTTAAAATAAGTTGCAAATTCAATACAAAAATGCTATAATTGCCCATAGTAAAATGAAAAAGAAATACGTTTCTTATTACACCATCAAACTGTCTCTGTCAACTATAGACAACTGAAGAATTGTTGGATATTTTATTAGAAAGTTCAGGTTTGACATCATATATTGGAATATTCATCAGAATAAATATATTTTTCGGTTGACACGATTCAGGTTTGCATGGTATTTTAAATCAATTAGCAAATTAAACTGATTTTTGTAATTCTAAAGTATTTTGTTGTGTGACAAAAAATTACGCATCTCAACTTTTGAGAGTATCGCTCGGTTTTCTGCTCGTCATACACGATAACCAATTTTCAAAAATCAGAGAGGAGTAACATAGTGAAAAAAGTTTTGCTTTGTGCGCTTGTGGTATTCTGCTTGGCTGCACTCCACGCGAATGCACAGATTAAATGGGACGTTGAAAAGTTTATACCGTTGTCTGAGGTGAAAGTGGGCATGACAGGAAAGGGTTACACAGTATTTTCTGGAACAACGGTTGAAGAATTTGATTTAGTAGTAGTGAGTATTGAGTACAACTCGTCCCCGAATTGGCATGTTGTATGGGCAGAAGGTACCAGTGAAAACTTCAAACGTACTGGTGTTGCAGGTGGTATGAGCGGCAGCCCAATATACATTGATGGCAGGCTTATGGGTGCCATCTCGCTTGGCTATTTCAATCAGCGCGAACGCTCAAATCTCTTTGGGATAACACCTATTGAATTAATGGTGAAGGTTGCAAAACGCGGCATGAAACCCAACCTATTATATGCGGGTGCTCAATTCTCTGACATCGGATCGGAATATGTATCGGAAGGTCTTAATATGGTTCCTTCGCTTATTCCTGAAGGTAACAGAGTTCTACGCCAAAACCCTTTTGATAATGGCAGCCTGACGTCAAATAACAACCTGAATACCCAAGAATATTCATTACAGTTAGCAATACCTGTCGCGCTTCCAAGACTTGATGCAGCAACGATGCAGCTGCTTAAGCCGTTTTTTGAAAGAGGGAATATGGTACCTGTCCAAGCAGCCGGAGGGGGCGGTCCTGGAAAAAAATCCCCCGTAGAAGCGGGTCAAATAATAGGTACAGAGGCGATACGGGGGGATGTTTCAGCTTTTGGTTATGGAACTATCACCTACATTGACAAAAACAAAAAAGAATTACTCGCTTATGGCCATTCAGCTAGTGGTGAAGGTAATGTGAACCTACCACTTTCCGGTGGATATGTGCACTTCATTCTTCCCAGCCGCACGCGATCATCCAAAATAGCATCCCCAACACAACCGATTGGAACTTTGGTGCAAGATCGAGTCCCCGCAATTGCTGGACTAATTGAAAAACTTCCGAACAATCATCATTATATTCCGGTGACGGCAAAAGTCCAAACAACCGATATGAAAGTGCATGATTTGTACTATGAAGCGGCTCGCGACAAGATTTTCACAGCAAGTTATGCGGCTTCTGGTATTTCAGGTTTAGTAAACGCTCTGGAATTCTCTGGGAATGATCACACAGTTAATGTCCAGGCAAAAATAACACTTGAAGATCAACCAGAATTAGACAATAGAGAAATTGTCTTAAAAAACGTATTTTCTTCAAGCGGATCACCTGGATTTAACGTCTCACGAACGATTTTATTCCCTATGCTGGACTTGATAGTTAATCCCTATGCCAAAGTCAAAATAGAGTCTGTTGACTTTGATATTAAAATTGAGGATAAACGAAAAACCGCCTCAATTCTTACAGCTCGGCTTGATAAACTTGTCTACCGTCCTGGTGAAGAAGTTAAGGTAACGTTTACATTACGTCCTTATCTTGAGCAACCGAAAACGTTGACAGGGAAAATTACAATTCCGAAGGACACACCTGATGGGATCATTTTGCTTCGCGCGATGAGTTCAAGTTCATATCAAGGATGGCAGCGTACTCGTGCCCCATATAATTTTCGTCCGAAAAATATCAATCAGTTGATCAAGTTATTGCAAGACGGCGAACCGAATACAAATCTCATCTTAGAACTCTCTGTGCAACGACCCGGATTAACCGTTCAGGGTGAGGAATTCCCCGATCTTCCCATTTCGGTAATGTCTGTGATGAACACAGCTATGCGAATTGGAGAAAGTGGTTATACTTTTGGTACAGTTTTACACACTGATAAGGTTGAGACAAATTACCTTCTCACCAACAGTACGTCAATGCCGATAGCCGTTAATAGAAATGCTCAATAATTCTAAACCAGGATTTTCTTATTTCATATTTTTGCGCAATTAACAGGAGGATATGTTTTATGCGCCGTTTCTTTTCCTTTTGGAGCCTAATGGCAACAACCTTGATTTTCGTAAGCCTCGCTTCAGCCGTGACTACGTCGTTGTGGGAACAACATCGTAGTACGGATTTTGAAGCAGGTGAGATCAAAAATATTTCAGTTTCAAGCCAAGGAGATGCTAAGTTATCTCTCAAAATAGAAGACTTCTCAGAAGTTAAAGAGGCTCAGGTGTGGGCACTCGCTGAAGATTCTGAGGGGAATATCTATGCTGGGACAGGCAACGAAGGCAAAATCTACAAAATTAGTGCAGATGGTAAGACATCTGAGCTCTATTACGATTCACCAGAGGTTACTATTTTCAGTCTCGTCGTTGGAGCAGATGATACGCTGTATGCTGGCACAGGACCCGACGGTTTGGTCTATAAAATTACAGATGAAGACACACCACCAAAAACAATACTGAGCAAAGGCGATAAGTATGTTTGGGCAATGCATCTGGACGACGATGGAAATCTTTACGCAGCTACCGGAACTGAGGGTAAAATTTACAAAATCACACCTGATGGCGAATCCAGTGTTTTCTTTGATACCGAAGAAAAAAATATCGTATCTTTGGTTGCGTTTGATGGTGGATTTTATGCTGGCAGCAGTGGTAACGGAATTATCTATAAGATCATGGACGATGGATCAGCAAATGTGATATACCAAGCCAAAGAAAAAGAGATTCGTGACTTGGTTATGGATAGTGAAGGGAACGTCTATGCCTCGGCGGTCACATCAGTTCCGATGGACAGAGGCAGTAGTCGTCAAAGCAGAGGTCCTGCTGTTCCTGCACCGCAGGCACCAGGTAGCGGTCCTCCAAAAGAAAACAAATCCTATATCTATAGGTTACACCCTGATGGAACTACGGCATTGGTGTGGAGTTCTCCAGAACCGCTCATCTCAGCCATCGTTTTGGAAAATGATAAACAAATTTTAGTTGGAACCGGAAGTAATGGGAAATTATATCGTGTAAATCCAAAAACTGGTGATTATGCAGCTGTCGGTAAATCTTCAGGAAAGGATATCGTAGCGATACTCCAGACGAAGCATGCGGATGACATGAAAACTATCCTTGGTGCCGGTAACCCAGGAAAACTATTCACTCTTACATCCACGCGTGTTGAGGAAGGAACACTTGAATCCTCAGTCCATAACGCACAAAGTTTGTCACGATGGGGTAAACTCTCGTGGGAAGCTGAGGTAGAAGAGGGTACTTCAATAACCTTTGCTACTCGTTCCGGTAATACTCGCAAACCGGATGATACGTGGAACAAATGGTCAGAAGAACTTACGACCCCAGAAGGTTCGCAAATTCCGAATGCAGATGGACAGTACATCCAGTGGCGCGCGAAATTCACTACTACTGATGCGGCGAAAACACCTGTTCTGAAAAAAGTAACACTCGCCTCCGCACAGACAAATGTTGAACCGAAGTTTTCCAGCGTCAGTATTGGTGCGGGGCGCAGCAGTTCGCAACGACCGTCTGCTGGACCTCCTTCACCAAGTAGTTCAAGTAGAGGAGCACCCGCTTCTTCACCAAAAAGATGGAAAATTGAGTGGAAGGTAGAAGATACCAATAAGGATACCTTACAGTTTACCGTATACTATAAAGCGGTTGATGAAGAAAATTGGCAACTCCTTAAAAAGGAACTTTCCAGTCCCAATTATGATTGGGATATCACCTCTATCGCTGATGGCAGATACGAAGTAAAGGTTGTCGCAACTGACAAGTTGAGCAACCCAGTAGGATGGGAAAAATCTGCTTATAAGGTTAGCGCACCGGTTAATGTGGATAATACCGATCCTGATGTCGGTGAAATCCATGTTGAACCAAACGAGGACGGGACATTTAAAATTACTTGTGACGTTTCAGATATGATGAACACTGTCGAAAAAGCAGTTTACAAAATTGATAACGACGAAAAGTGGAAAGTTATTTTCCCTGACGACGGTATCTTTGACTCTAAAGAAGAGCAGCTGCTATTGAAAACTAGTAAGTTACCTGAAGGTGCACATAGCATTACAATTCGTGTGACCGATAGAGCACAGAATGTTGCAACAGGTCGAGAAAGTTTCTAAACACTACGATTGTAGCAACTATTTGTAGGGCGGGTTAATTATAACCTGCCCTACTTTTTTTATTGTCAGGACTTACGCAATGTGTTTAAAAGTCCCACTGATAAGGGGGATTTAGGGGGTTAAAAGCACCAAATTCTGCCTATTTAACCCCCTAACCCCCTTATCAAGGGGGAATGCGTAAGTCCTGATTGTAATACCCAATTGACTTGATTAGACGTCTTGAGATAAAGTGGGCATTGCGAGGCACGGGGACCTCGCGCTACAAATCGTGTTAATTGGATATTACTTCAGAAATAGAACGGTAAGTTATATCAAGGAGGGAATCCAATTCAGATATTGATATTTGTAAAGGTGGCATCAGGACGATAGTATTGACAAGTGGTCGGAGTATTGCACCTTGAGTAAGTGCAAATTTGCATACCCGGATACCTACCTTCTCTTCAAACGGATAAGGGGTGTAGGTGTTCGGGTTTTTCATTAATTCTATGCCTGCAGCCATGCCACAGACGCGCACATCGCCGACGTGCGGCAGCGCGTAGAATTCCTCAAGACGTTTTTTGAAATGTTTGATAGTTACTCGAAGACGATCAAGGAGATTTTCTCGTTCAAAAATTGCGATATTTTCTAACGCCACGGCACAAGCTAACGGATTTCCTGTGAATGTATGACCGTGAAAAAAGGTTTTGAGGTCGCGATATTCCCCAAGGAAGGCGTTATAAATCTCATCAGTGGTTAGCGTTGCTGCGAGTGGCAGATAACCGGCTGCGAGACCTTTTGCCGTGCATAAAAGGTCTGGCGAAACGTTCTCATGTTCACATGCCCACATTTCTCCGGTGCGTCCAAACCCTGTCATCACTTCATCAACGATGAGAAGGGTTCCCCACTTTTTCGCTAACGCGGCAAGTTCCTGCAGAAAGCCTTTCGGAGCGATTAACATACCACCCGCTCCTTGTATTAACGGTTCTAAAATGATACCTGCTACTTGTCCGGGATGTTCGGAGAAGACGCGTTCTACCGCATTGAGCCAACGCGTCTTTATTCCGTCAGCGGAATCGTTTTGAGTTGCGTTTTTAGACTTAGCGGATCGATAGGTTTCGGTAGCGGAAACGCGGATACTTTTAAAAAGAAGGGAATTAAAGGTGCTATGAAAACTCTCAATACCCCCTACACTCATTGCACCGACTGTGTCTCCGTGGTAGGCTTTATCAAAATGAACAAATAGTTTGCGATGCGGCTGTCCTTTATGCTGCCAGTACTGAAACGCGATCTTCAGTGCGACTTCAACCGCAGTTGAACCGTTATCGGAGTAGAAAACCTTATTGAGACCAATGGGGGTGATTTCAGCCAGTTTTTGGGCAAGTTGGATGGCTGGAATGTTACTGTAACCGAGCAGCGTGGAATGTGCGATCTTATCTAACTGGGTTTTAAGTGCGGCGTTTAGGTCCGGATGATTGTGTCCATGAACGTTCGTCCACATAGAGGCGATCCCATCAAGATATCGATTTCCGTCAATATCAATCAGGTAAACCCCATCGCCGCGTTCAATAATAACAGGGTCCTCCGTCAACCAATCACGCATCTGTGTGAAAGGATGCCAGAGGTAATCTTTATCCCAAGCAGTTAACTGCTCTCTATCCCTTAAGTTTTGCATAGTGAACAGGAAGTTCTAACGCAAGTTGATCATACGTTCCTGCCTTTGGCACGACAATTTCCAGCACTCTATTCCGATACTTTGCATGGAAATCCTCTGGCTGCCCTGGAATAGGAAAGATGTTTCTGAATCCGTCAGGAAATGAACTAGTACGTCCAACGACCTTCTCAAATCTCCGATCAGCAAATTCTTGTGGTTTCTTAACATCTCTTGGAAGATGCGTTTGCACGGTCAAAACACTCTCTAGCGAGGGGGAAGCATCTGCTGAAGCATAAGGAGAACTGAGATAAACTTCATAGTCGTAATGTGGCATTCTATCTGGTAGGTCGTATGTCTCTTTGGCTGCAGAATTGGGTACCCAACGTGGAAATTCAATTTCTATCTTATAGTGATCAGCCAACTCTAAGACTCGGTTGATCATTCCGTAACGACGGTACCGTTCCTTTATATCGTCACTGTAAATTGCGCCCTCGGTCTGAATAGCACCAGGCATTGTTGTTCGAGGTGCCGCAGGAGCGGAAACCAAAATAGAACGCATCGCTTTGAAAACTGGCGTAACGAAGAGTGAGGGAATCCATCCGTAGAACGATGCACCATAGCGAGACTGCTCATCATCCGGAGTTGAAGTGAGTTCATCCTTAAAACGGAATATACCTTCAGCAATAGCAATGACTATACCCAAAAAGATCATCAGATTAACTTCAGGGGTAAAAACACTAACACTTTGCCCTTGCGTCTTGATGAAGAAAAGCACGAGTGGATAAAGAATCAAATTGATTAGACTGTTGATCCCTGTTGAAACCGCGGCACTGAAAACCCAGGAGTTCCCTGCCATTTCTTCTAACTGTGCTTTAAATTTCGCTGAGAACGCACCAAGGATCGGTTGTCCGAGCATTGCTATTAAACCAAAAGGTTGACGTAGCGATGATCCGACAGCATCTGGCAGCTGCACAAATTCTTCTGGAACCCCCTGTTCTTTTCCTTTACTTTGTCCTGTACCGTCAGATTCGTCATCTGTTTTCTCGGGATAAACGAACGTCTCAAAGAATTTACTGTTTATATCAATAAACGATTCCCACTGACTTGGAACATCACTTTGCATATAGATCGCTTCCACGGGACACGCGGGTACACATGCTGCACAATCAATACACACGTTTGGATCAATGTATAGTTGATTTTCGCCTTCAACGGTATGTATGCAGTGAACAGGACAAACTACAACACATGCGGTGTCTTTTACGTCTATGCAAGGTTCACAAATTATGTATGCCATTCGTATTTTCGCCTCCTCTTCAAAATACTCCGCTTTAATTATACCACAATTAGTCGTAGATAGCAAGTTCAATCAATTCAAAAATTGCTTGATAGAAAAGATGATTTGTGCTAAATTCATGAAAGTAATACCTACCAGTTCATACCTTTTGAGTGAATTCTTCCGAACATTAATAAATCGCTCCAAATTCTTACTGAAACACAATACTTGGAGAAGCATACCCATTATGAAAAAGCATGTATCTTTTTTCGTGCCTCTATTGACAATTTCAACTTTATTACTACCGCAAGTTTTCGGTAGCGGTCCCAGTCCACCACCTCGTGCATTGCCTGAAGGTGCGAAAATGCGTATTGGTCAAGGACGCGGGGTTGATTTTGCGTTTTCACCGGATGGTAATCGGATCGCTGTTGCCTGTTCTATTATCGGGATATGGATTCATGATGCACACACAGGATCGGAGCTTGCGTTACTAACGGGACATACAGACGCGGTCACTTCTGTTGCGTATTCGTCAGATGGGAAAACCCTTGCGAGTGGCAGTTACGACCACACAGTTAGATTGTGGGACGCACACACCTTTGAACCTCAAGCGACCCTTACAGGACATACGGGCGATACTAAAGCATTAGCATTTTCGCCAGATGGAACGACACTTGCTACAGGTGCAAGTAGAAGTAGTGCGATTCGGAGATTTAATCTCCTTGGCGAGGAAGTCAAGGTGCAGGAAGAAATTGATAGTTCTATTCGGTTATGGGACGTTGCTACTGGGAAGCTCAAGTTGACCCTCACAGGACATACTGGATGGATCACTGCTTTAACATATTCTTCCGATGGGACAACACTTGCGAGTGCAAGTACGGATGGCACGGTTCACTTATGGGATGGTACCACTGGGAAACATAAAATTACGCTCAAGGAACATAAACAAAATGTGAATTCTGTTGAGTTTTCACCGGATAGCAAGCGTCTCGCCAGCTGGGGTTCCGACGCAACCGTTCGTTTGTGGGACCCGCACACCGGCAAACAGATAGCAATCATTGACGACAATCATTATGGGGCAGTGGCGTTTTCACCGGATAGTTCAACATTGGTCAGTAGCCAGGGAAGGGGTAACTCTACAATTCGTTTGTGGAACGCACATACCGGAGAGCAGAAAGCCAAACTGGAGGCACAACTCGGTAGCATTTTTTCAGTGGTATTTTCACCCGACGGTTCAAAACTTGTTACCACTGAAGATTGGCAAAACAAGACAATTCGGTCATGGGATATAAACAGTCTCGAATTCCAGACTGACCTTAAAGGCGATCCACATGTGGTACATTCACCCCAAAGACCTCATCCAACCCAAGTTGTTGGGAGTACAGGGTGGAACGCCAGGCTTGAGTACTCACCGGATGGTGCTACACTTACCAGTTGGAGTTTTGATGAAATTCGACTATGGGACGCACACACCGGAGAACAGAAAGCAAAGATGGGGTATCCGCGTCAGCGGGAGCATCGTTATGGTAGACCTTTTGTAGCGTTTTCCTCAGACGCTGCGACATTTGCCTGTGGTAATGGTACGGCTAAAATATGGTTATTTGATGCCGACACATACAAGTTTCGTGCTGCACTTAATGGGCATACAGATGTGGTTTATGCTGCTGCGCTTTCACTAGATGGCACAACACTTGCCAGTGCAAGTAAAGACAAAACATTACGGTTGTGGGATGTACAGACTGGCAAGCACCGTGTAAAACTTAATGGACATACGGATGTAGTTCACACGTTAGCGTTCTCTCAAGATGGAACAATGCTTGCCAGCGGGAGTGCGGATAGAAAAGTTATCTTGTGGAATGTACAAACTGGTGAAACACTAAAGAAACTCGTAGGACATACAAATACAGTGGGTAACGTTGTGTTCGCAGCTGATGGAGAGACGCTCGCGAGTGTGAGTGAGAAAGAAATTCGGGTGTGGAACGCATTCACTGGAAAACAGCGGTTTACTCTTGAAGGACATCCGTTGAGTACATCATCCTTAGCATTTTCACCAGATGGAAAAATACTCGCTACTGGCCACAAGTGGGAGATTAAATTGTGGGATGTGCACACAGGACAACTCCAGAATACCCTCTCAGGACATTTGGATAATAATAGGTCTTTAGTATTCTCTCCAGATGGAACATTGCTTGTCAGTAGTGGCGAAACAGTTCAGTTGTGGGAAACGAGCACCGGGAAGAACCTGTCTACACTCTCTAAGAAGAGAGGTTTAGGGACGTTGGCGTTTTCTGCGGATGGCAAGATGCTTGCGGGTGCGGACGGTAGTTCAATTGAATTATGGGATGTCAGTATTCATCAACATATAACAACCCTACGTGGACATAGTTCGTCTGTTACTTCAATCGCAATTTCACCAAAAGACGGGACGCTTGCCAGTGCAAGTTACGATGGCACAATTGTTTTGTGGGAACCAGTAAACGTGGTAGACAAGAACATAATTGCGAAGATCACGCCTTTGTCAGCGGTATCTTCAACAATCGGAAAACAGATCACCTTCAGCATTGAAATTGCGGGTGCGGAAAACGTGGTTGGATATCAGTTAACGCTCCAATTTGATGAAACTGCCCTTCAATATATCTCGAGTAATAATGGGGACTACCTACCCGGTACTCCTTTCTTCATAAAGCCGGTTCTTGAGAAAAATAATTTAACACTTGCATCAACTGCGCTCACAGGGTCGGGTAATGGTGATGGCACGCTTGCGACTGTAACGTTTGAGATTATTGCTGTTAAACCTACATCCTTGAATATAAATAATCTGATTCTCTCTGACAAAGCGGGTAAACGTTTGCGTCCCGATGTAAAAAGTGAGAAGGAGAAGAAAAAATGAAATTAATGAGAACACTAATTGTTACACTGCTGTTGATTTTCACATCTCTATCAGAAGGCATATCCCAGGATTCTTCTCAGTGGGCATTACCTGAAAATGCTATTGCGCGTATCGGCAGAGGAAGGATAACTGATATGGCATATTCTCCGGATGGTAAGCTGCTGGCAGTCGGAACTTCTATTGGCACATGGCTGTATGATGCACATAGCGGTGCTGAAGTGGCACTGCTTACGGGTTATACGAATGAAGATTTTGGAGGTTTTTCAGGAAATGTGCCTCATAAGTCCAGTTTATCGTTTTCGCCAGATGGAAAAATGCTTGCAAGTGCCTATTGGGACGGAAAAGTCCGTGTCTGGGATGTATCTACTCGTAAACTCATATCCACCATTAAAGGGTATTGGCATTCTGCTCTGTTTTCCCCGGATGGAAAAATACTCTCAACCGGTGATATATTGTGGGATACAGATTCTTTCAAACAAATAAGTTCTCTCGGAAAGCGTAACAGCGGAGGAAGTGCTTTCACTTTCTCCCCCGACGGGACCGTTCTCGTAACCGGTGTTAGTCCAAAAATTAGTTTGTGGAACCTAAAAACGGAACAACGCGAAACAATTGATGTAGGTGAGAGGGGATTTATTAATTCTGTGGTGTATTCACCGGATAGCACGACGCTTGCCAGCTGTGGGATGTGGGATAATACTATCCGATTGTGGGACCCAAAAACCGGGGAACAGAAAGCAATCCTCAAAGGACATACAAGGGTTGTTAATTCAGTGGCGTATTCACCCGATGGTAAAACACTTGCAAGTTCTTGTTGGGACATGATACGGTTATGGGACGCGAAAACAGGACAGCATAAAATGACCATTCCAAAACCTGACGCACTGTTTACCGAAATAGAATACACACGGGATGGCAAAACACTTACAAGTGTGAGTGCCAATGGCAAGATTCAATTGTGGGACGCGAAAACAGGACAACACAAAGGTATCCTCACATATGTGCAGAGTATCTATTCTATGCTACCCTCACCCGATGGCAGAAAAATTGCCACTGGACTGCACGGTGATTTGCTGCTGTGGCATATTAGCACTCAACAACCAAAGCCTATCCTCACAGTACATACAGAATACATCACCCCCGTGCTATTCTCACAGGATGGAACAACTATTACATGTGTAAAGAGCAGTATGGAACACGTTGCACTGCTGCTTTGTGACGTACAAACTGGAAAACGCGACGAAACTTTTTCACAACAACTAAAAAATGTCTATTCAAGAACACTTTCTCCTGATGGAAAAATCCTCGCTTTAAAAATAGAATACAGTACCATACAGTTGTGGAACACAACAACAGGCGAACAGAAAGCAACCCTAACAAAGCAGCAAGGAAGATTTGATACTATGATATTCTCTCCAGATAGTAGTCTCTTTGTTACAAGGGATGATGGGGGAACAATTGAGTTGTGGGATGCTAAAACTGGACAACACAAAACAGTCTTAACAAATCAAGGGGGAGTGACAGATGCATTGGCGTTCTCGCCGGATGGGAAAGTGCTCGCTTGTAGTGGCAACAACGAAGTTCACCTATGGGATCTAAATACAGGAACCCAAATATACTCTACTTTTGCCACTTCTGATCGTATGCCAGGATTTATTTCGTTAGCATTCTCCCCAGATGGAACAATCTTCGCTAGTGGGAGTTACGATGCCAAAATTCGTTTATGGAATACGACCACTGGACTGCTCATGGATACCCTCATCGGCCATACAGGTCCTATTGAGTCGTTAATGTTTCTACCTCAGCAGAAAGTTTCAGTAGCAGCGAATTCGAAAATCAGTCGTTCTTCCAAAACCAAAACTACTTTAGCAAGCCGGAGTAGAGATGGGACAGTTCTCTTATGGGAGGTAAAACCTTTTGTTGAAACAGCAGCAGTCGTCAATATTACACCTTCTCTCGTAGAATCACCTGAGATCAGTGAACAATTGACGCTCAATGTTGATATTAAGGGTGGCACAAACGTTAGTGGTTATCAGCTAACGGTAGAGTTTGATGCCACGGCACTCAGATATGTTTCAGCTGAAAACGGAGACTATCTTCCAAGTAATACAACACTTGATGCCTCTTTAGATCCACTTTGGATGCGCGCGCTAAATCGCGTCAAACTGATAGGAGCGAGTTCCTCAAATGAACCTAATAGTGGTGTTGGCACGCTCGCAAGCGTTACATTTGAAGTTATAGAGGCAAAAGCCTCAACCGTAAGTCTACCGAAAGTGCACCTTGAAAAAAGCGATGGCAGCTTCGCGCGTCCTATCGTTGAACACGGCTCTGTACTTGATCCCACACAATCAAAAAAGACTCCTGTAGATTACACACAATTCGCGTTGCCAGATAGCGCGAAAGCACGTTTGGGCAAAGGCACAATCTATGATATTAAGTTTTCACCAGATAATACACGACTTGCAGTAGCAAGCTCAATCGGGATTTGGTTGTATGATGCAAACACTGGGGATGAACTCGCGCTACTCAAAGGACACACGAAACCCGCTTTTGTAATCGCCTTTTCACCTGAAGGTGATCTACTTGCGAGTGGTAGTTCTAATGGAACGCTTCGTTTATGGAATTCACTTACCTATCAACAGCTAAAAACTTTCAGGGGGGACAGTACTACCATCGCGTTTTCACCAGATGGACAAACACTTTTTAACGGTAGGCAGTTATGGAATGTTCATACCGGACAACCACTCGCAGCCATCAAGCCGGGAAATATTGAGACTGTTACCGATGCCGCGTTCTCACCAAATGGGAAAACTCTTGCCACTACAACCCGGGAAGGCAAAATTGAGTTATGGGATGTAAACAGTGGGCAGCGAAAAACTTTGCTGTATGAAGGTGAACATTCTAATTCTCGTCAACATAAAATCGCGTTCGCCCTTGATGGAAACCAGCTTGCAGCAATAAGTTCGAAACGCAACCGTCCTAATAATACAATTTTGCTCTGGAACACACATACTGGAGAATTATTAAAGACTTATTCAGAAAAGAATAACTTTCTTTTCTTTGTATCCATAGATTTTTCTGCTGAAGGAGAACTTATCACCGTTGCCAGAGAATCACACAAAAAACTCCATATACGGAATTTTAATATAAGTGAAAACCTTGCAGTTCTTGAAGGGCATGACGAAACAATTCATATAGCCGCAATTTCACCTGATAAAACTACGCTTGCAAGTGCAGGACGGAGTGGTGCAATACGCTTCTGGGATATAGACACCGGTAAACTCCGCACGACAATCACTGGACATACGAGTCCTGTAACCTCAATAGCCTTGTCCCCTGACGGATCGACGCTCGCTACGGGAAATTATGATCAACTGATACAGTTATGGGATCTACTCACACAACAGCACAAAGGCACAATTCCTGACGTTAAAAATCCCTACGGTTCCTCAGTAGTTGCCTATTCGCCAGACAATACAATCCTTGCAGAAGGTAGAATGGACAGTGTCAGGCTATTGGACATAAATACACTTCAACAAAAGGTCGCCTTGACAGGCCATAGAGGAAGTATTGACACTGTGGCATTTTCTCCAGATGGGCGGACATTTGCAATAGGAGCACGGTATGACAAAAAAATCCATTTGTGGAACGTGCACACCGGTGAGCAGAAACTAACGCTCAAAGGGTATACAGATAGAATATATTCTTTAGCGTTTTCCCCGGATGGCGCAACAATTGCAAGTGCTGAAACACTGTCTCCAGGTGAAGAAGCAATCCGACTCTGGGATACAAAAACAGGCACGCTTCACAAGACGTTAGCCAATTTGATAAACCCCATTAGAGGACAACGACTCCCTGTCATCTCCATAGCATTTTCACCAGATGGAAAAACAGTTGCCAGTTTAGATGTAAGCAGTGATGTTCAATTGTGGGATGTAGAAACAAGAAAACACAATACTACGCTGAAAGCCAATTTAGAGGACATTTACGGTTATTATGGCGAAAATTCTGCTATAGCATTTTCTCCAGATGGTACAACGTTGGTCAGTACCGGTCTCCGCTCTACCATCAATGTTTGGGATGTAGAAACAGGAAAACATCAAAAAGCATTGAAGGGACATTCAGGTCGCGTTACATCTCTTGAATATACAGCGGATGGCACAACACTTGCAAGTGCAAGTAAAGACGGCACCGTGCTTTTGTGGCCAATGAAATCGACACCTGACACGCGCCTGAACATCACACCGCTCTCCATAGAATCTCCACCTGCTGGCACACAACTCACCTTTAACATTAACATGACTGATGGACAGAACGTCACTGGCTATCAATTCACGTTACAGTATGATGCAAAAGCACTCCGATATATTCCTAACACCGAAAATGACCCAAAAATAAGGAACGTGAACACTACACCTCCTGCTGAAGCGGAAAATTCTATTACATTTGCGGGAAAAGCATCTCCAGGTTCCAGCATAGAGAATGGCACAATCGCTACCGTAACTTTTGAAGTTATTAAACGCACAGACGTAATCTTGACGTTAACTGAGCCACTTCTTACACACAAAAATGGTGAAGATTCGCGTCCGATTGTTGGTCGCGCATGGATCGTTGAACCACCACGTATCCCGGAAGATGTTAACCACGATTGGGTGTTAGATGCTGCAGACCTTGAATTCGTCTCGTCGCGTCTTGGGCAGACAGGAAAAGAGAATAGCGCAGATATTAACGGGGATGGGATTGTTGATATTGCGGACCTCGTCTTGGTTAGAAATGCACTTTATGGTACGGAACCTGAATCCGAAACAGATTGAGATGCAACACTATATTCGTTATTTATCAGAGCCATTCAATTTTCGGTTTTTTGTGCGTTTTAGTCGTAAAGTCGCGACCGGGAGGTCGCTCCTACAGAGGAGACCGTGAGCACAAGGTAGCAACTACTGAAGAATTGAATGGCTCTGGTTATTTATATTTTGCTATGAAAAAAAGACGCAAACTATGCTATACTATACTTTAGACAATTTTTAGAGTTCTTGAGTGATAGTCAAGGTCAATAGAAACACCTTAGACATCAATATAAGATTTATTGATACACATTTCGCCCGCTGGGGCTGCCTTTGCTGAACCTATAATAGTTTTTCTGTGAGGTACAACTTTGCACAAAACTCGTAGAAAAATAGAAAGGACTTGAGAACACAACATGAAACAGACAGAAATTGTCCAAACTTTAATATACTATAAATGCTGAAAGTAGATACCCCTGAAACATGGACAAGAGTTGAACTTCTCAAAACTAACAACATAAATTTTCATTAGGAAACCCGTGAACACGAAAAAGAAGAACTTAAAACCGAAACCCGGTATCGAAACCATTAAAGCGTATCAGGGTGGCAAACCGATTGAAGAGGTTAAACGCGAACTCGGCATCTCTGATATTATCAAGTTAGCATCGAATGAAAACCCGCTTGGTCCTTCACCGTTAGCGATGCAAGCAATTCAGGAAGTCTCTCAGCAGGTACATTTCTATCCTGACGGAAATGCCTACTATCTCAAAGTAGATTTAGCCAAACATCTTGGTGTTACTGAAGATCATCTGATTTTGACAAACGGTTCAAACGAGGTGCTACAACTCGTCGGTGAAACCTACATTGAGCCTGGTGACGAAGTGATTTATGCGGAAGGTGCGTTTGTTGTATATGGACACGTCGCCAAGGTTACCGGTGCTACTTCCGTTGTCGTTCCGATGCAGAGCGATACACACCACTTACCATCAATGGCAGCAGCAATTACGGATAAAACAAAGGCTATCTTCATAGCAAATCCAAACAACCCTACCGGCACTATGGTTACTGCAGCTGAAACAGCACATTTTATGGCGCAGGTGCCAGAAAATGTTTTGGTTATCTTTGACGAGGCGTATTATGAATATGTCACGCATCCCGACTATCCTCAAACGCTGCCTTATGTGATGGAAGAACGCAACTTCATTATCACCCGAACCTTTTCCAAAATCTACGGTCTTGCAGGTTTACGGGTAGGTTACGGCATCGCGCCGCCCTCCATCATTGCAACGATGAATCCTGTGCGTCAACCGTTTAATTGTAACGCAGTAGCACAAGCAGCCGCACGGGCAGCACTTGAAGATACCGACTACGTTAAGAAAAGCCAACAAATGAACGTAGCAGGGAAAGCCTTCCTATACGCTGCATTTAACAAATTGGGGCTTCGTTATATTAAAACCGAAGGGAATTTTATCATGGTTTTTGTCAATCAACCCGGTGCAGATTTAGCGGATGCTATGATGAAAAAAGGGGTTATCGTTCGCGAAATGACAGACTACGGTTACCCTGATGCAATTCGGGTTACAATCGGCAGGCAGGAGGAAAACGAACGTTTTCTTGAGGTCCTTACGACACCTGTAAGGTAAGGTAAGGTAAGGTAAGGTAAACCGATAAATATAAGTGTCAATTTAAGGACATGAATTCGTATAGCTTCGGAGAGACGGTATGTTTATAGCAAAGGCACTCACCAATGTTTTTGTGTCTCGTAAAGGCAGTATGCTGTTGTTATACACATTCCACTCTTACGGAGTTCAACAAGTGTGAGAAGTATCTTTCTATAAACATATCGTCCCTACGGAACTAAAGAAATCGGGCGGACAAAGCCCTCCCACAAGAAAATCTTTACTAATTGATGCCTATGGGCAAAGTAAACCGATAACTGACAACCCTATAAATATGAAAGAACTAATTCAGATTGATAATCGGAAACGAACGCGAAAAATACAGGTCGGCACCGTACCGATTGGAGGCGGTAATCCGATCTCCATTCAGACGATGACGACAACGTTGACGCATGACGTTGATGCAACGTTAGCACAAGTTGAGCGGTGCGCGGAAGCAGGCGCGCATATCGTCCGAGTCGCAGTGCCAGAAGAAAAAGACGCTAAAGCACTCAGTACTTTAGTGAAACGTTCGCCAGTGCCAATCGTGTCTGATATCCATTTCAACTACCGATACGCCTTAGCCGCTGTAGACGCGGGTGTTGCTAAAGTCCGCATCAATCCGGGCAACATCGGTAGCGAAGAACGGATTACACATGTGTTGTCCGCTGCCAAAGCTGCAAATATCCCTATCCGTATCGGTGTGAACGAGGGTTCGCTTGAAAAAGACTTATTGGAGAAATATCCTTCACCGACAGCAGAAGCGTTGGTAGAAAGTGCGATGCGACATATCAATATCTGTGAAGAACATGATTTTACAGATATTGCTATCTCTGTCAAATCCAGCGACCCACTTCGGATGATAGAGGCAAACCGATTGCTTTCAGCGAAGGTTCGCTACCCGTTACACCTCGGGGTAACGGAAGCTGGCACGCCACGGCGCGCGCATGTTAAATCTACACTCGGTATTGGAACGCTGTTATTAGAGGGCATAGGGGACACAATCCGCATCTCTATCACTGGCGACCCCGTCGAAGAGGTATTAACTGCCAAGGAGCTCCTGCGTGCACTCGGTATGGCTGACAATATATTAGATGTGATCTCTTGTCCGTTTTGTGGACGCGGCGACCCTGATGCTGGTTACGAGAATATCGTTATCGCCGCAGAGGAACTTTTGGAAAAGCACGGCATCACTAATATTCGTATAGCAGTGATGGGGTGTGAAGTCAACGGTCCTGGTGAAACGCGCAACGCGAAACTTGGTATCCATCTGGGCGGCAAAGAACTGGCTGTCCTGAAGGTGAACGGTGAACGGGTGCGTACCTTCCGTGGTAAAAACGAAGTCAATCCGGAGTTTTTAGCGAACGCTTTATTAGAAGTAGCACAGCAATTGCAAATATCCGAAGTGTAAATCTTTTCAGGCGGGGTGTTTACCCGCTCATTTCTTGTAACAAGAAAGCGAAAATGCAGTACCTGCAGAAAACGATCCGATCTATTGTCGGGCAAACAGCTGCCATCGCGCTATTTTTCTTCTTATATCACAAACTTGTGGTATATATTATGCGCGAGACAGGACTTGATCTTGGTGCACTCAACTATAGCAAACACTTTATCCCACTCTATGCGATACCCCAACTCAGTCTAAGTTGGTGGATTTTTCCTGCCCTTGGTGTGTGTATAGGGTTCCTGTATCTTTGCTATAAATACCTCCTTCCGAATAACATTAGTCCACGTCGCCTTGTCGGTTTCGCAATTATCTGCTTTCTTGCCATCAATATCAGTGTTGCCCAAATAGATGGATACCGAGAAATAGGAACAGAAGACGATCCTGAGCGAATTTTAGCTCTTTTAGAACCCTATACACGAACATCTTTGGAATACTACAGCGACGTGCCACGTATTGACGAACTGGGACTCCGCACATTTTTGCGAGATTTCAGCAAACCAGAGTTGTTCAATACACTTTCAGGACACACGCGAACACATCCACCTGGTGGTGTAGTTTTCTTATGGGTTGTTAGCAAAATTTTTGGCTACAACCTCGTATCAGCATCGTTGGCATCAGTTCTCTTTACTGCACTTACGGTGATACCCATCTATAAACTTGCGGAACGTCTCTACGGCGAAAAGGTTGCGCTTTACGCGCTGCTGCTTTTCCTCATCACGCCCAACTTCGTGATGTTTACCGCTACATCTATGGACGGTCCCTTTAGTGTATTTCCAGTTCTCAGTCTCTACCTATTTTATGAAGCGCGAGAACGAGAAACCGCATCGGACATGGAATTGGATACATTTCGCCCTTACAGTTTATTAACAGGTATTTCGCTCGGGCTCGGTATGTTTATGACTTATGCAACTGTAGTCATTGGCGTTTTTCTATGTGTTATTGCTTTATTAGAACGGAAACGGTTTGTGCAGTACTTAAAGGTCTTGGCGTTTGCGGGGGCAGGTTTCATCGGATTCTACCTGTTGCTTTTTATACTGACCGGCTTCCAACCAATTGAGGCACTCTGGGCAGCAATCAAAAAAGATGAAGCAGGGATGGGGACAGGCTTTGAAAGTATTGACCGTTTTTTCCACTTGAGCTTCGCCAATCTTTTTGCTTTCCTAATTGGTGTAGGCATTCCGATTACAACGGTCTGGTTACGTCAATTGGTATCGTCAGTACAGGAATGGAAGCAGAACGACGCATCATCTGAACTGAAAAACAATCAGCCCCGTATTCCTTGGATATTTCGCCTTGAAAAGTCAGACACTTTTGTCATCGGTTTTTTGATAACGCTCCTCTTTTTCACATTTTCGACCCTGTTTACGATGGAAGTGGAACGTGTCTGGATTTTCATGGTCCCATTTTTCGTTATACCTGTTGCTAAATATCTCACAGCGCGACCCCGTTCCAATTTTTACTGGGTTGCTGGCATGTTAGTTGCCCAACTCATCATATCAGAAGTTCTGCTCTTTACGTATTGGTAACGTGAGTTTGACAAATGCCGTAGGGAATCAACGCCGAATGCGCGTATGGCATTCGGCCAAATCAACGCAGCGTGCGCTTATGGCACGCTGCAGGGTAGATATTGGAATCCAAACACAAAAGCTGCATAATTCTTTGTACAAAACTTTACACACCTGATGTTGCAGAGCCATTCAGTTTTCGGTTTTTTGTGCATTTTAATGGTTAAATCGCGACCAGGAGTTCGCTCCTACAGAGGAAAGACCGTGATCAGAAAGTAGCAACTACCAGAGAATTGAACAGCTCTGCCCGATGTTAGGGGGTGTGTAAAGTTTTTGTACAGGTATGAATTGGAAAGATGTTACAAGTTTACCCAAAAATGGTATCCTATCCTAATAAATTATGAACAAAATAGGAGAGGATACCGATGTTTAGTATATCATTAGAGCGTTGTGAAGTCAAAGCGTTTGAAGGCGTATTTCAGAAGTTTGTAGAAGAATTCAACGATTTTGCGGGAGAGATGTTTTCCGATCCGTGTATACCGTTAGAAGAAGCGGAGTTTCGTGTATTTGAGGCATCTCGTTCGTGGTGTCAAAAGTTTTTAGAGATATTTATTTCTCAAAAAGCGAGTGAACAGTCTGGTGAACCTGTTGAATGTCCCGAACATCAGGAAGCGTGTCGTCCGTGGTGTAAAAGAGAGCGGCGTATTACGACCTTGTGTGGTGTTATCCGTGTAAAACGTTGGGTGTATCGTTGTCCTTGTGGTCATAATCATGTGCCGTTTGATACCAAACAGAAGTTGCGAGGTCAATGGACGCATCGTGTTGCTGAGGCGATGTGTCGTTTGGCGGCACTTCTTGACTTTAGAGAAGCGTCAGAAGAGTTATCTCGTCAGGGAATAGAAGTCCGCCACACGACACTTCATCAAAAAGTGTGTGAGTGGTCAGAAGATTTGAGCGTTTGTGAACAAGTGGAAACCCAAAAGCTTGTAGAAAATCAGCGATGGTATGTGAGTTGTGATGGCTGTCGGACGAACTCACTGGATGGTTGGAAAGAAGTAAAAGTTGGTTGTATTTATAGGGATTATCCGCAACAAGGTTCTGGGGCGATACCGAGTGCCAGAACATCCAGTATCCGTTATGTTGCGTCTCGTCCTGATGTGGCACATTTTGGTAAAGAGTTGTTTGCGTTAGCGACAAACAGCGGTATCTATCAAGAAGCTATAGATACCCAGGAGATTGTGTTTATTGGCGATGGTGCTGCGTGGATATGGAACTTAGCCGATGAACACTTCCCCAATGCGGTTGAGATTGTGGATTACAGGCAGGCCAAATCTCATCTGTATGATGTTGCCAAACACGCATTTGGTGAGACTGAAATAGAAGCGATTGGTGCGTGGATAAAAGCGACGGAACCGCATCTTTTTGATGGCCACATCACAGAAGTGGTCGCACGCATCTGCACCTTAGGAGCACAGAACCCGGAAGTTTCGGATATTTTAGAAAGAGAAGCGAAGTATTTTGAAAAACACGCGAAGCGTATGCGGTATCAAGCGTTTAGAGAAAAAGGATATCAGATTGGCAGTGGTGTGATTGAGAGTGCCTGTAAACATGTTGTCGGGCAAAGATGTAAACAGGCTTCTATGAGGCGGGAGAAACCGGGTATCAACGCTGTACTTGGGTGGCGATGTTTGTATAAGAATAATGCTTGGGATAGTTATTGGTATCTAAACACAAAGCCGCATAATCTTTGTACAAAAACTTTACACACCCGTTTCGGCTTTGGGCCTTTGACTCGTTTCGCTAAATGAGGTAAGATATAATGATTGAAATCCTTACGGGAAACCTGTTTGGGAATACAGTTGTATTTTGGTGATTTTTGGGTCTCGTTTGTCATAATAACACCTTTCATAAAATAAATCGGTATCTGAAGTGGAAAGAAAGGGACATAAATTATACCCTTTTCTTTTCCTATTTTACCACATCCTTATGTTTTACTCAATATGACTTCTCTATAAATAGGTTTTACTCTGTCAACCATTTTTAAACTTTAGGTTACGACACAAAGTTTCGGGTGTGTAAATAATTTGTCAAAGTTAGGTGAAGTCCGTTTGGCGTTGATTTGGCAATGAATTGCGCGACTACACACGCAACTACTATAAATGTTAGGTTTCGCAGGCACAACCTAACCTACAACAAGGCATCAAGGGACTTTCATGAGGTAAAGGTAAAAGCCTTCATCGCCGATTGTTGAACCTGTAAATTGTTCCAATAATGTGAGTTGATACTGCTCAATCAACTCAACCTCTAAAGTGCGATTCATGATAATTAGTACGTCTTGAGTGTTTTGCGTGCTTAGAGTTTTGGCTTCTTCAACAAGGTTTTCGTTAGTAACACCGTGATTTCTGGCTGTGTCCCATCTGACAAAAGATCCGAATCGGCTACCTTTGGGATAGTAAATCTCCTTTTTTTCCAAATATCTTACGACAGTGCTAATAGCAAAATCTGTGTCCCCGACCATGAGCATTTCTTGCATATCTTGTGCCTTGATATACTCAGCAGTCCTTTTTCCGTTAGAAAAGATGTGGTCAATATCCATACGGAGCGCAGT
This sequence comes from Candidatus Poribacteria bacterium, assembly GCA_965197475.1. Lineage (GTDB taxonomy): Bacteria > Poribacteria > WGA-4E > WGA-4E > WGA-3G > MSPOR6. The sequence goes on from CBDANF010000002.1 coordinate 87,094, forward strand.
AATGCCACCGAGAAAATGAAAAATAAGGATAACGGTGAAAACAGGACCGAAGAGCCGCTGTGCAAATTCGCTAAGTCGGTTGAATGGAGCGTTAATCTCAGGGCAATCATTGTAGATCCAATTGGTCATTACAAAAGTGAAAAACAGGAACTCATGATGGCGCATACTTCCGTGATATTTGACATAGAAAAATGCAAGGAGTCCAACGGTGGCTACCAAATAAATAAGAAGCGCGGTAGGGCGTTTCAAGAAACGGAGAACACACCAGAACACAATCAGATAACAGAGCGGCAATCGAATTAACTGAAAGATAGGGATACTATTAAGCCGACTGCTACCCCAAAACCCCATGTCTGCTCTTGAAAACGGGAGGAAAGCGTTCGTAATGATTCTGATGATGTTGTTCACGCGCTGTATTTCAAACTTAAAGTGCCATACGACAGCGAATCCTGTATCTGAAGGAGGGTTGAGTTGTAGAACTGCAGTTATGATGCCAAAGCCGATGAGAGCAAAACCTATCCAGATGTGTCTCCTATTTTCGGTGAGCATCTCCTCTCTACAGCAGTAGAAATAGAGGTATTCACACATGAGGGCAAACCCGATAGCGATGGTTACGATGAGGGCATGCACGCTGGTGTGGGCAAGCAGAATTAGGACAACACCGATCCACACAAATCGTTTATAACGTTCCCTAAAGAGCACGCAAAAGATAGTGATAAGCAGCACACTGATCGCATAATTTCGGGCAACAATAGCGTATTCGTAAAGGGCGAAATATCCGAAAGAGAAGAGAAATTTTTGAACTCTATTAAAAGGAGCGTAGCGCGTAAAAAGAAAAACCGTTGTGGCAGCAATCAAAAGGTGAAACACCTGCATAATAACAGGCGATGTCGTGATGCGACTGAGGGGCATTAAGCAGAGATGCCATAACGCTGGATGCCCCTCATATTTCATATTGGCGAAGAGTTCAAAGACAGACGCACTATCCCTCGCGAGGAGCCATGCTTGGATTTCGTCCCGCCACATTTCATGGTGTATGGCACCATAACCCCCTACAAGCATGAAAACTACTGTTAGTCCGCAAGCGTAGTAGAAATCCTTTTTAGTAGACGAAACTTGCCTCTCTGATTCATGTACATTAGACAGAGTTTCATGTTCCGAGGGTTGGGTCAAATTCTGAAGAAACATTGAATCAATTCTACTGTGCCCCTAAACTTGAAATAGGTAACCATATACCTCCGGTGCTGCGTGTGATGAATTTTTGGAACGGTTCATCAAGACCGATGACATCAACTTTGATTTTAGCATCATTCATTTTCTTTAGCACATCACTGGCAGAATAGTTACCACTGACATATTCGTCAGTGATCAAGATGAAATGTACATCCGCATTTTGCCTTGTGGTGACTTCGTCAGCCGCTCGGATAAGCGCATCTAAAGTTTTTTCACCACCATGGCATTTCACTTGTGAGAGAAGTCTTTTGATTTGAGGCACAGAACGGGTTTGCGGTATAAGTTCAAAATCCCATCCCAGCATATTATATGCGGTGTTATCTCGAAAAATGACGATACCGAGCGTGAAATCAAGTTCGGCAGCATCAAACAGTTCGGTCATGCGGTTTAGATGGTTTCGGACTGCGTTAATATTATCCTTCATACTGCCGCTGCCATCAATAACAAAGACGATATCCACCATATCAGTGGTCCGGTTTGCTACGACGTGCTGCCCAATTCGTGTGAGAATTACATTTGGCATCGGTAGGTCACTGACATCTGGCAGTGCGTCATCAATAGGCGGTTTGAAAGACGAGTGTTTTGTGCTGCGAAACATGCCTTGCGGCTCGAATTTAGCTGTCCCTCGCCGACTTCCCATGTCTTGATTAATGGCTGGAACCGTAGAATTTATACCGGATTTGTCAATTCCTACAGTGCGGGGATTAGGAAGGAAAAAACCACGTAAAGGCGTTGACGGATTCCGATGCACAATTGGTGCTGTGGTAGGTAAAGATGCTACCGGAGGGTTCACCTCGGTCGAAATCTGCTTTTGCTTAACGGGTGTAAATTTTGGAGGAATATACATTTCCCGCTTTAAGGTTCGTAAAGCTCGTTTCGGACGCACCTCTGATATTTCAAGGTGTGTGATGTCTTCAATCGGACTCGGTTCACTATGGTGTAGTGTTGTGAGGACAGAAACCAAAACGATATGAACGCCTATAGAAAGGACGAGGGCATTGCGGATGGTTTTTGTAACTTTAGGTTTCATATCACACATCCAGACTTCTCTAGGCGCATGTTGATATATTTTTAGCAGAGATAACAATAGAGTCTTATCACTCTCATAATCTAACCAACGCGCGCTGGTGTTATCTTATTGAGGGTGTTTCATAAATCATTTTTTATTGAAATACAGTTTTGATATGAGTTACATTTCGGGTGGGTCTCTCCCACCGGACATTCATCAACATAGCGAGTTGTAGAAGCATCACCCTGAGTCCTAAAAAAGTGGATACGTAAGCCAGACTGCTGACAGGTAAAGGTTTATGCTGCCCCGTCGTTGCTAAGAGTTTGCTAAGTAAATCAAAAGTCGGTTCAATAGTTGTTTTCCGTGCCTCTTTCCCCTCGTTGAATAAAGCAACCGCCATGGCATCCATAGGTCCCAAAACCGCTTGTGCCTGTTCAACGCAGGTGTCGGGTGTTATGAGCATCATCTTCTCCCTCGCAAAAGCGACGCTGCGTCTTTTATCTCTATAACCAGCATCAGCGATAAGACACGTAATCCCTTTTGCGACGATGCGGCTTTGCTTTTTATCAAGCACCTTGCGTTCATTGACATTTACGGGCAATACCTCAAACATCACAGGAAATTCGTCTCGGGTGGTAGTAAGATGGATCCCATATCCATATACCCATCCGTGATAGCCACTTTTAGACCAATGTGCGGTTTTATCAACATTACGGAGGCCTTTGGGAATATGGTTTTTCGCACGATGTTTCTTGTGCCAGACAGGCCCTGTGGCTTTGAACAAACTCTTGTCTTCATAGGCGATGGTGTGTGAAAAACCATAGCCGTTTGCGACTGTCCACTCCGCAATGAACTCGCAAAACTCGGTAAGCAGCGGACACAATGCTTTATATCTGCGTGCCAGTGTCGGTGCGATGGACAAAACGGAAGACGCAGTGTCTTAAGCATTATCGGATGCGTGCCCAACCAGCAGTGTTGTACGCGTATCGTGTTGATCTGCTTCAGCGTCATCATCGCATAAAAGACAAGGAGCGAAGCATCTGCATAGGTTTTCGGTCTCCCTCTGCTGATAACGGTTTCTTTTGTTTTAGCAAACTCATCAAGCAAAAAAATAAAAATGTGATATACTCTTTCATGTCAGGATAATACATGGAATACTCATTCAATGGTTTAGATTTTTATTAGAAGGATACTCACTATCCTGACACATCGCAACTTTATTTATGAAACACCCTCAATTTATGTAAGTTCAAATTAGGATTTAATTCGAACCGGCGCGGTTACAAACCGCGCCTACCAGAAAAACGGTGTGTATAAATCTGGCTTACAAAGCCCTCCCACAGTTTATGAGATAACCTCTAATTTGTCTACAAAATGTTTGAAGGTGGTTATTAAAACGTAAAACATCTCATCGCGTTGACGCTTGCAGGGAAGTTTCTAATTTTCTACGAAGGATCACACCCCACTGACCGACAACCCAAAGTGTTTTTCCATTTTTAGCACGCGTAATAACATATAGATTATTGTCAATATCGGTATGTTCCTGTTCCCACGTTTCACCACCATCAGTTGAGCGGATAATCATCCCTTCTTCACCAGCGGCGTAGATTTCCTGTTCAGAAAGAGCGATAATTCCATGTAAAGTTTTTGGTGTACCAGTTAATTTAGGTTGCCAAGTAAAACCGCCATCTACCGTCTTTAGCACAAGTCCACCTTGTCCAACTGCCCATCCCTTCCGTTTAGTGATAAATGAAACGGAATTTAAGTCATAAACCGTATTCGATTCGTGGAATCGCCAATATTCACCACCGTTGATTGTCCGCTGGACGGCACCGCCTTGTCCAACAGCCCAACCGAGAGGCGCAAATTTCATATCAACGCTCATGAGTGTGTCGTTTGTCGTGGTACGCTGGAGTGTCCAGGTAGGTCCTCCATCTTTGTTATGGATGATGTCGCCGTATCTACCAACTGCCCAACCTTCAGAAAATTTACCGAAGTCAACATCGCTCAGGGAGAATGTTCCGGGAGGATCGCCCTCAAGAAAAGGCGGTTGCTCAGGGGTGTCACCTGCTGTCCAAGTATTTCCGTCAGTCGTATAGAGAACTGTTCCGTCACGGCGCATTGTCCAACCCCATTTGGGTTCAAGACTGGCGAAATGTATACCGATAAAGCGTTGACGCGTTTGGACAGCAAGCCGTTCCCAAGTTTGTCCACCATCTTGTGTCTCCAGTAAGTTGCCATTACCATTCGCTATCCATCCAATTTTGTCGTTATAAAAAAGGACTTCTCGGAAATCATTACGATCCTGTTCACCGAGTTGCCGTTCCCACGTTTTTCCACCGTCTTTGGTGCGATAAATGCTGCCCGCGCCTCCAACTGCCCAGGCGTGTTGTGCGTCAAGGAAATAGACACTGGCGATTCCGCCGCCACCGCGTCCACCGAAACGTCTTCTCGGTTCAAGTTGTGGCGGTGGTTGCTGTTGGTTTGGATTCCGCCCTCCCTGTTCAGTGTTAGATGGCAGTAATCCTTCGGGGGTTAAGCGACCTGCGCGTTGTCTCTCCTGCCGAAGTTGTCTTTGGAATATATCAACGAGTGTCTCCTCACCTGGCGGAGTCGATTCTTCTTCGTCCTCCATCTCATCTTCCTCAGATTCTTCTGATGTTTCTGGAATAGGTTGTTGCATGGCGAAGATGTCGTCTCCTATAGAGACAGGAACGGGTTCCCAATTTACACCTTGATCTTCTGTGATATATGCACCGCCACCGCCTATTCCCCAAGCGTGGGTATGAGATCGAAAAGTAATACTTCTCAAGCCGCGCGCGCTTTGTGCCGTGGCTTGCAGTTTCCATGTTTCGCCGCCATCTTCAGTCAACAGGGAGTTTCCATTGCCGAGAATTACCCATCCGTGGGTTTGGTCAGCAAAATGCACTGCAATCCCTGGCTGATTGGTTTTCGCCTGAATTTTCCAATAATTACCACCATCGACGGTTTGGAGTATGAATCCACCATCTCGCCGTTGCGGGGTAACTGCCCATCCTTCCTGACTATTAATAAAGTGAAGATCAGTGATATTTGCATTTGTCGTGCCAGTTTTCTGAATTTTCCACGTCTTGCCGCCATCAGTTGTGTGCAAGATTTGCCCAATTGATGCACCAAGCCACCCTTCATTCTCGTTTATGAACTGCATCATGCTTATACGTGGTAGGTTTTGAGCCGATGTTTTGACAATTGGCACCCATGTTTCGCCACCGTTTTTGGTTTGAAGTAAGATATTAGACCCAAGGATACGTCCATGTTTTTCATCTATGAATTCTACTTGACGCAAATTTTCGTTAACACCGCTATGTTGTGGTAGCCATGTTTTTCCACCATCAGTTGTATGTGCTATAGAGCCTCCAGAGCCAACCGCCCATCCGTTTTCGGTATCAACAAAATGTGTGTCGGCAAAATCTGTTCGCCAGGTTGCCTGACGGATAATATCCCAATGGTAAACGACAGATTCAACAGGTGTGTCCTCTTTTACAATTACGGTTTCTGGTTCCTCAGCAATAGGTGGCAATTTCGCTGGCAATTGCGCATCTTCAACCGAGTAACGCATCGCTATGCCACCTTTACCGACAGCGACTACACCATCAGGCGAGAGTGCTAATCCGTAAAGATCGTTTTCAGTGCCGCTTTCTTGAAGTTCCCATTTTTTCCCGCCGTTAACCGTAGTAAGCATAACACCGTTGTCACCGACGATTAATCCGTGCTGCGCATCAGCAAAATAGAGTTTATTTAAATTCTCTTGTGTCCTGCTCAATTGCAAATTCCATTTTTTCCCACCGTTTTTCGTATGTAAAATTTCGCCAAATTGCCCGACAATCCAACCTGTGTTTTCATCAACGAAGTAGACAGCGTAAAGTTCATTGAAGGTATCGGTAGACTGCTGTTTCCATGTCAACCCGCCATCTTGTGTTGTTAGACAAATACCCGGCCATCCGATTGCCCAACCTCTCTTTTCATCAAGGAAAAATACACCTTTTAACATGATTGAGTGAAAATCGCCGATAGGGATTTGTGACAACCAAGTATTTCCACCATCAATTGTATGAAGAATAGTGCCAAGATCGCCGACGATCCACCCTATTTTGGCGTTAATAAAGTGGACAGAGCGGAGTACAAATGCTGCAGGTGCACGCTGAGGTTTCCAGTTGGTCCCACCATCATCGGTGTGGATAATGAGCCCACGTTCTCCGACTGCCCAGCCGTGTTTGTCAGTAGCAAAATAGATGTTCCAGATTCCATCCCAGATGTCTGTGTCCAATTCGTTCCAAGTTTTTCCGCCATCGTTGCTCATCACCATACTGCCGCGCTTACCGACTGCGATGGCACGGTTGGCATCGGTAAACTGCACATTCTGTAAATCATTTGCAGTTGTACCGCTAACCATTTCCCAGGTTGCCCCAGCATCAGTCGTCCGCAGAATAGTGCCCGACCATCCGACTGCCCACGCCTCTTTCCGAGTAGTAAACTGAACTGCGGTCAAATTATTTTCGGTGCCGCTTTCCATCAATTGCCAGTTATCACCACCGTCTTGTGTCCGGGTGATAAAGCCAATATCAGCGACAGCGATTCCGTTGTTTTCATCTGTGAAATGGATACTGTTAATTGTTTCTCGGACATGCCCATTAATCAGCGGAATACGACTGTCTTGACGTTCCCAATTAACGCCGCCCGTTGTCGTGTGGAAAATAGAACCATCACTCCCAGCGATCCAACCCTCTTTTTCATTGACGAAGAAGACCTTCTTATTGTCATTAATCAATCGGTCACGTTCACCTTCAAAGCGATTACTCTGTTCCTGCCATGATTCACCACTTGTTTTGGTATGGAAAATCCTATCATAGGTACCGACAACCCACCCCTTGTTGTCACCAACGAACCAGACACCATTGAGTGGAAACTCACTCACGTATTCATACCGACGCCATGCTTTCCCACCGTTTTTTGTGTAAAGGACATCCGCATCTTCACCAACAATCCAACCTTTTTTTCCATTTGCAAAATAGACATCGCGCAGCATTGCAGAAGTTCCACTTTCTTGCAAGTACCAGTGTTTACCACTATCATCAGTTGTTGCAATCTGACCATCATCACCGACCGCCCATCCATATTTTTCATTTGCAAAATAGACCGCCTTGAAATCGCCAGTAGTATCCACCTCCTGCTTTTGCCACGTTTTTCCGCCATCCGCTGTGTGGACAATTACGCCTCCAAGTCCAACAAGCCATCCCTGTTTCGCGTTAACAAAATGCAGGTCTGTGAAGTTTGTCTCCCAATCAGCTTTACGTGTCGCTTCCATCTTAACACACCCGTTGATAAAGAGCATGACTGCAAGCATAAACGTGATGGTATATGAAGTGAGAATGATTTGCCAGTTTTTACCTGAAATATCGTGATACTTGAATTGCATTCTGATTTCCTCCGATTGTATCTTAGTAAGCGTCTTCACCAAAAAAACCTGAGCGGACTACTGCAATAATTATAGCGATGCCTACACAAAGTGCTATGAGGCCTATTTGAATGAATACCAACTTGGCAGAATACACGTGTGGTATTCTGCATGCTTCCAATCTCTGAATTGCTTGTATACGTCCAACCTGCGCCAAAAATGGCGAAATCACTAATAAAAGAACACTTGCTGATGGGACTTCAGCATAAAAATAACCGTTCATCCAGATGCCAACAAGAAGAATAGTCACCACAGGGGATACGCTGACTGGCAAAGCTTCCCAGTTGCTGTTGGAATCAGATTTTATGCCACGCTGTAAAACAATTGCCAGAATCCAAATCGCTGCGAAAAGTGCAACTAAAATTCCGGCATGTAGTGCTAATCGGATACTTCCTGAAAGTGCAAGAATCAACGCTGTCCCACCCGAAAGTCCAAAGTAGACAAATGGACTGGAAACACCAGAAGGTAGTACTGTAAAACTCTGTTGAACTATATTACAAAAAATTAGTATCCCAACTGCAAGGCATGCCCACCAGATAATTCCTTCAAATGGGCCCCAAGTATATTGAAAATATGAATTCAAAAGTATACGCGGTAAAGCAATTGAATAGATGAGTTGCGATATTAAGGCTCTCCATCGCGAGATATGCCAATAAGTACTAGAAAAAATTGCAATAATAGTGAAGTATAAGACCCAGTGTATACTTTCTCTTGGAGGAAAGATCAGTTTACCTTCTATTCCGAAGTACCCGATGATGTATCCAATTCCCAAAGCAGCCACAATTAACCACTGCAGTAATGTTTTATTTCCATCGCGCTTCCATTGAATTGCTACGATAACATAAATCCCTCCGCAAACGATAGCAGGCAAGAGCATACTGAAAAACAACTGATTCAAAGTTAGCACTGCTTAAGACCTCTGACGATTCATGACTTGCTAAGTGCTCTTGTGGGAGGGAAACTTTGTAAGCCCGATTTCTTGTAGGGAACTTTGGAATGTCTATTTATGTGCTGCTTCTACACTCACAGTAATTTGGATTTCATCATTGACACCTTCCATACCGAAGGTAAAACCGTATTCGCTACGCTTTATGTCAAACGTTGTTAGGAATCCCATGACTTCTCCAACCTGTGGCACATTCGCTTTTCCCGTAATTTCAACATCAACAGTGATAGATTTTTTGACACCATGCAATTCAAAATCACCTGTAACTTCCAGCATATTCTCTTGTTCTGCCTTAGCACTCACCTTTGTGCTTTTGAACGTAATAACAGGAAACTGCTTGGCATTGAAAAAGTCGAGGCTTCTGAGGTGTTGGTCGCGTTTTGCATTAGCAGTATCAATGCTTGAAGTTTTCACTTCAAATTCAACTTTACTTTTTGATACATCAGTTTCATCCATTGTAATATTACCTGAGAATTCGTTGAACCGTCCGTAATTATAAGTGACTCCCAAATGTTTTGCGCGGAAAAGGACGGATGAATGTGCGGCATCAATTTGATATGTCTTTGCAGCATCCTGTGATTCAGTTCTTTGTGTAAAAGTAATGATGAGTAGGGATAATACAAAGATTCCAATGAATGATACTGGTAAGTTTCGCTTAAACCATGTTGTCATCAAAAAATTTCCTCCATAATAATAGCGGTTTCACTTCAAAATGTTTTCCGTTTATATAAATGCAGTATACCCTATTTATCAATGCGTGTCAACGAAAAACACTATCTCCTTTTTTCGTTGGGCGGGGCCCTGTGCCCGCCGAGATCTTACGCGGATTAGGCTTTGATTTGACCAAAGGCCATACGCGGATTAAGTGTTGATTAGCGGACGAGTGGTGTATAGTCCCATTCAACGCAAACTTTAGAAATGTCTAAACACCAAAATTAGTTGACATTCATTTAACGGGAATGTTATCATTAACCACAAAAGAACCGCATAGTGGAGGAAAAAGTGATGCAAGAACTGAACTTGGAAGTTGTTGATGCTTCTTATAACTACGGCTTCATCCATGGTAATACAGGTGATGGTGCTGGAGTTTATAACAATCGCGGTATCGCTTACAGCGAAAAAGATGAGCAGGATCAGGCAATTGCATCCTTTAACAAAGCGATACAACTGGACGCGGATCTTGTTGAAGCCTATAACAATCGTGGTATCGCTTATGCTACCTCAGGTGAGATTGACACTGCCATTGAAGACTTTAGTACTGCAATTAAGCTCAATCCTTATTATGCACAGACTTATAGCAACCGCGGGCTTGCCTACTTCAGCAAAGGTAATGTTGACCGAGCAATGGAGGACTGTAATAAAGCGATAGAGTTGGACCCAGATTATGTCCTTGCCTATAATAATCGCGGGCTTGTCTACCTCAGCGAAGATAAGATTGACCACGCTATTAAGGATTATAATAAAGCGATAGAATTGGAACCTGATTATGCACAAGCCTATAATAATCGCGGAGCTGTCTACTTCAGCAAAGGTGAGTTAGATATCGCCATTAAAGACTACAATAAAGCAATAGAATTGAAACCTGATTATGCCACCGCTTATAATAACCTTACCTTTGCCTACTTCAGCAAAGGTAAGGTTAACCGTGCCATTAAAGACTACGATAAAGCGATAGAATTGGAACCTGATTATGCCACCGCTTATAATAACCGTGGACTTGCCTACTTCAGCAAAGACATGGTTGACAGAGCTATTGCAGACTATAGCAAAGCCACAGAACTTAAACCTGATTATGTTCTTGCATACAACAACCGTGGAGCAGCTCACTTCAGTAGCGGTAATATTGACGAAGCCATTGAAGACCATAATAAAGCGATAGAACTCAAACCCGATTATGCCAGTGCCTATAACAATCTCGGAAATGCTTACTTCAGTAAAGGTGAGGTGAACAAAGCAATCCAAGATTACAACAAAGCAATTACATTGGATCCTGTTGATGCCATTTACTATAACAATCGCGGAGGTCTTTACATCGAAATAGGCAAGTTAAAAAAGCCTTCAAAGACTGTAATAAAGCGATAGAACTTCAACCTAATTATGCCGAAGCCTATTACAATTGTGCTAAAGTTCATAGTGCTAAAGGTCAAATTGATCTTGCTCTGGAAAACTACAACAAGGCGATAGAACTCAAACCCGATTATGCTACTGCATATAACAATCGTGGTTTATAGTAAAACCTGTAATTACTTATACACTTTTATAATATCATCAATAGAGGTCTCAGCGTTGTATTGACGTATTCGCTTGATGTTAGCGAAATCTTTCTCAATCGGATTCAACTCCGGTGAATACGGCGGTAAAAACAACAAACTCGCACCGCATTCCCGGATCAATGCTTCTGTTTGTGAACCTTTGTGGAAAGAGGCATTATCCATAATCACAACGTGGCTGTCGTCAAGCAAAGGACATAACATCTCCGAAAGCCATGCGTTGAAGGCAACCGCATCGCAACTACCTTCGAAAAGCACAGGCACTGTGAAACATCCATCAAGACGTGCCGCAATCAAGGTTGTGGTGGTATACCGATGACTTGGCACTTTATCTTCAACACGGACACCTTTCGGGCATAAGCATACCGACGGAAATCGGTTTCGGTGAAACCACTTTCGTCAAGATAAACCGGTTTTTTGCCATGCTCGTGTGTCTCTTGTTGAAGTGCCGAGAGATACTCTTGGCGTTTTACCGGACACTGTTCTTTGTAGGTCGTGGTCTTTTTTTTCGCGTGATATTGAGTTTTGCCAAGGCATAAAAGATGCCGTTTGTTGAAACACCGAAGTGTTTGGCACGTTCGGCGAGTGTGCTATCGGGAAAATCGGCAACATGTTGTTGAAGCGCATCATAATCAATGTGTCGGGGCCCTTTGGTATCCGGCTTCTCATAGGCAAAGGGGTTTTCTGCTTCTAACCAGTTATAGATCGTCCTTCTTGAGACACCGAAGGTGCGTTCTGCGGCGGCTTTACTGCCACCATTATTGATGAAATCAAGCACGCGTTTGCGTCCATCTGTTGAATATGCCATAATCATAAAGGCTAACATAAATCACAGAAAATGTAAACTTATTTTCAGGATCTACTATAATATACGAAAATAAAGGCGAGATTGACAGTGCTATAAAAGATTACGCAATGAGTAGTTTTGGACTTGAAATTTTTTCTCAAATTTTTCACTTGACACTCAAATTCTTTCCATGTTATACTATTCTCAAGTTCGTTGGGCAGGATTTCTATCGCAACACTCCTTGTGTTGTGTCCTGCCCTCACCCATAGAAAGGTGTAAACGAACCTACGAACGATACCCGTTTAACGTATCAATTTTATATGCTTGAACAGTGCATAACGCACTGGAAATACGCTATGCACCAATTTATCTCAAGCAAAGTGAGGTATACTATGGCTAAAAAAGCCACTGGCACGCGTGTACGCGATGCCAAAGATGGACGGTTCCTTCCCAAAGGCACGGACAAACGCCGTCCCGCCACAACGGTGAAAGAAACTGTCAAACCTCACAAGCGGTGTAAATAATCCGCTTGCAAACATGTAGGGGGTCTTTTGATCCCCTACATACACATTTTACCTCACAAAAGGAACATTGATGAAAACTTTGTCGTTTATAATGGTTGTGATGTTATTCACTACGCCATATCTCACACTTGCACAACAAACAAGTGATGCTGCGCAAGCAATATTTGATGCACGACGTGATGCAACACTTGCAAACACTCAAATATGGGGAACTGTTGGTTGTCTACTTGGTGTTACCGGTATGTTAATTGCGTATGTTGTCACACCAACGGTACTACCAGAAAAATTGCTTGGAAAATCACCAGAATATGTTGCTTATTACACAAGCATTTATCAAAAACTTGTGAAAAACGACCAAATAACACATGCTACAATAGGATGTGTTATTGGAACTGGCACTATGGTGGGACTTTGGATAATTTTAATTTCAGCTGCTGATTCTCCATACGGGTATTAGCAATTCCAACCAACGAGGGGACTCTGTCCCCTCTAACCCCAAAGGAGACTAAACCCATGTGGGTAATATTCAAGCCGCCTTCCGATCCTGTTGATTTTTCACTTTTAGCCTTACATACAGAGAGTTTTGTAGAACTCGCCCTTGTAAAACTTGATACAAATTTTCGCGTAGTGATTCAGAAACCTTTTGACACGGACAATGAGAGGTTGGAATTTGCTCTTGACATGATCGATGCTCTGAAAGATGGAAAGCCAACTTTTGAACTTCCACAGCATTTTCCCTCAAATCCTGATGACAAAAAGAACAAGATTGATAAGGCATACCTTTAGTTGTGTCCATCATCGCATACTTTCATTAACAAACTTATCAAAGATACTGTCAATGCTCCTATAGTTGTATTTATAGCACGCCTCTGCTACATACAGGGGCGTATATTTAGTCCAGTAGTGGTGATGACTTCCATACCAAGCTCGTTTGAGTAGACTCCAAAACCCCTCAATTGTGTTTGTGTGGACATCACCCTCAACAAATTGCGTTTGATGATCTATGATATGGTGTTTCATCTCCTTGCCGATAGCGAGATACGCCTTATACTCATCGGTCATCAACTCCGAATCCTCAACTTTGACGACTCTTCGGATAAAGTCTAAAATAGTCCGTCCTGTCAAATCTTTAGCGAGTTGTGCTACAACTTTCCCGCCCCGCTGTACTGCCCCGATAATAGCGTCTTTCTCTGTTCCACGTCCACGCTTGGCAGGCACGTGGTCTTCCTTCTTATTAGGCTTACGAGGTTTACCCCCGATGTAAGTTTCATCTGCCTCTATGATGCCTTGTAGTAGCACGTTACCTTTCTTTGCCATTTCAGCACGGATACGAGTCATGATATACCATGCTGTCTTTTGATTCAAGTCTAAATCGCGCGCAAGTTGATGACTTGACAAACTTTTCTTCGCATTCGTTATCAACGAAATAGCCAAAAACCACTTCTGTAACGCTATCTTTGTCCCGTGAAACACCGACCTGCACGTCACCTTGAAACTCACTTGGCACTCGTGGCAGTTCCAACGACCGATACGACCGATTTCTGTTTCTGTCCGTTCTCCTATATGATCGCTTTCACAATGCGGACACACAGGTTTACCTCGCCACCGAATCTTCTCTAAATGCGAAATACAACTCTCTTGATCGGGAAAACGCTCCATCACCTTCAACAAATCCATCAGATAACTCCTTGAAATAGGAGTTGCTTTTTCTGACGGATTTCTGATATAATACCAGATAAGATTAGAACCGTCAAAAAGCAACTCGCTTTTTGTGTTCATTTAGGGGGCTACCAACCCCCTATTTTCTTATCTATATTATACCATATAAACCCAGTGGACACAAGGCTTTATAGCGATTTTTTAAAATTTTTCTCAAGTCCAAAACTACTCATTGCGTTTATTTTTGACTATTCTGTTAAAACTTTTTTTAGGTGCTACACGTCCAGTTGAAAATCTCCATCCCATCCATATATAGCCTTGTGGATGTAAGAGTATTTCAAAAAACTCGTCTATATCGGGACCTTTTGCTGCTATAAGTTGCCATTCGCCGGGACCTTTAATCAACGTAGGACGGATCCAAGCACAAACGGTGATTCCATCGGTAAATTCAAATCGATGGGAATGAACAACGCGAACAATTCCGTTCTTTCCACCAAAATTGAGACCCTTACCAAATTTGCCGTCGGTCCAGTCTGTGTCTCCTTCTAATTTCCCTTCCTGTCCGTTTCCAGACTGATCCGTGACGGTATCACCTGCGCCATCCTCAAAGGCGAAATACACAACTAACCGTTCTTCTAATTCTTCTGCTATGCAGAGAATTTGAAAAACTCCTGTTAGGCATACCGTTATACATAAAAGGACTATAAGGCTGCGCATGAGTTCACCTGTTTTTTAATTCAGTTATCTGAAATTATAACATTTTCAGCGCGAATTATCTAATTGATGCTTTCTCTGTGAAATCCAAAAATCATTTAAAAACAGATTAACACTTGAAGAAAAAAATGTGCAAAACCGTGTAGTGAGGCAATGTTAACAACACCCCCTCTACAAATCTGAGAATCACTCTAAGCAAATGGAAAGGTGCCTTGGTAGCCGCGCGGACGTGAGACGTGCCAAACACCATCATACATCGGCGTAACCTGATAATGGCAGACGACATTGCTCCGCTCCATATCATCACGTTCTTTTGCGCCTTGGTGTGGAATATGGTTGATGAAAAGGACACAATCGCCTGCTTTCGGATATAGGATGACGTGTTCTTGTGATTCGCACCATTCCTCAAATTTTGGGCGATCTAACGGGTATAGATGCTGTGGTTCATTCAGATGACCACCTTTGACAAACTTCAAGTGTCCTTCGCCTGGACCGTTGTCCTGAAAATAGTAGGTGGTATTGATACCAGCAGGTGCCATAGCAAACGGATGTTCTTCAACATACCGCTTTTCGTGCCAATAGCCGTAAAAATCCATGTGCCATTCCTGCAGGTATGGACCTGGATTGATATGTGCACGTAGACTACGAAGTTGACACTGCTTACCCATTAATCCCTCAAGATAAGGACGGACGCTAGGGTGTCCTACAAGTGGTGCGTAGGTATCCGGTTCACGATCAAGCAGGGAATCAAACCACATATTGCCGACTGCGTTCAAGCCCTCTTCCCAACCCTGTTCGCGTGCATAGTTAACCCGCTGGCGGATATGTTCGGTTTCTTCAGGTACCAACGCCCCTTCTAATAAAATGAAACCTTCTTGTAGCAGTTGGTCAATCTTGGCTTTATTATCTTCCATGGTTCATCTCCTTATAAGTTTAAAGTCGTTACCAAAATTCTATATTCTTAACGATAAGATGTCAACGTTTTCGTAATCCAACTTACGATGTCCTATTAAGTTGGCATAGAATGCTTTCAGTATCGTTTTTGAGTTCTACATTGCCTGCCTGCGTTGCGAGTTTCAAAGCGGTTTGCAGATCCTCTTTCGCTTCCAAAGTTAGACCGAGTATGCCTTTTGTCACTCTCCGATTATAGTAAGCAGCTGCAAAATCAGGTTTGAGTTGTATCGCTTTATCAAAGTTTTTTATCGCTAGATCATATTTACTGTGTTGCTTATTTGTCAACCCTTGATTGTAGTAAGAATCTGCAAGACACGGTCTGAGTCGCATCGCTTCATTAAAGTTCTTCATTGCATCGGCATGTTGATCAAGTTTGCTTTTTGCCAAACCTCTACTGTTATAAGCTTCAGCAAAATCCTGTTTGTAGTGTATGGCTTTATCAAAATCATCAATCGCCTCATTGTATTGACTGAGCATATATTTTGCGTTCCCCCGATTTTTGTAGGCATCTGCATAACCGATAAGTTTGAGTTGAATGGCGGTATCAAAGTTTTTAATCGCCTTATTGTACTGACCGAGCATGTATCTTGCCAAGCCAAGATGGTTGTAAGCTTCAGCATAACAAGGGGAGAGTTGTATGGCTTTACTATAATTTGAAACAGCGTCTTCATAATCTCCTATATCACATCTTACATTTCCTCGATTAAAGTAAGTTTCTGCAGAGATATTTTTTTCATCTTGTGCAAGAGTATTGCTCTCATTCTTGTTTTTTATTTGAGAATTAGTCATAATACGCTCCTAGATGTCTTTTTTAACAAAAATCAGTTATTGAGTTAACGTGACAATCCTTTTTAAAGGTCTCATGAGAAACTGAATTCACATTGTTTTTTTATCGTAATGGTTTTAGCGTTTCCCATAGGATAGATAGCAGAAAGTGAAGTATTGGTATCCTTACGCTCAACTCAACCTATGCAGTATCTGCTTGTGTAAAGTGCTTCAATTTGGTTTTTGAGTTGGAAAAGACCTGCCTGCAAGCTTCAATGCGGTCTCAAGTTGTATCGCAGTATCAAAGTCCGCAATCGCCGCATCGTATTCACCAAGTCCTCCCTTGGCAATCCCTCTATTGTGATACGCTTCGGCAAAATCAGGTTTGATTTGTATTACAGTATTAAAATCCGATATAGCAGCATCGTATTGGCCGAGTGATCCTTTTGCTACACCCCGATTTAAGTAGGCTATTGCTTTATCAGGTTTGATTTGTATTGCAGTATTGTAGTCTGCAATCGCCGCATCGTATTGACCAAGTTTGCTTTTTGCCACCCCTCGATTGAAGTATGCGGTTGCTTTATCCGGTTTAATTTGTATTGCGGTATCAAAGTCTGCAATCGCCGCATCGTATTTACCGAGTTGTCCTTTTGACAAACCCCGACCATAGTAGGCAGCTGCGTAATCAGGCTTAAGTCGTATGGCAATATCAAAGTCCTCTATTGCCGCATCGTATTCACCAAGTTCGCTTTTTGCTAACCCCCGATTGAGGTAGAACCCTTCCTTAAACCTGATGAGGCGTATAGCGGTATCAAAATCTGCAATCGCCGCATCGTATTCACCGAGTTCTACCTTTGCATTTCCTCGATTGTTGTAGGCAAGCGCAAAATTAGGATCAAGGCATATGGCAATATCAAAGTCCTCTATCGCCGCATCGTATTCACCGAGTTCTACCTTTTCCACACCTCGTTTGTTGTAGGCATTTGCGTCATCAGGAAGAGACATAACTTATTTCCTTGCTTTCCATAACAGATTAATCAGATAGGACAGACCAAATAGTCTGTCCTACTTAATTCTCGTTTGTAAGACCTAAGCACTTTTCAACTAAGAGGTTCTAACGGCTTGGCATTCCCAAAGACAGGTACTGGCGCATCTCCAAGGGCTGCCCAGCGCGAAGCGTTCGCAATAACCTGGCGGACATTCTCATCGTAATAGATCGGATATGTTTCATGACCAGGACGGAAATAGAATATCTTTCCTCTGCCGCGATAGTAGCAACAACCACTCCGGAACACTTCACCGCCAGGGAACCAACTGATAAAAACAAGTGTGTCCGGTTCTGGGATGTCAAACGGTTCACCATACATCTCTGCGTGTTCAATTTCAAAGGACTCGTCAAGTCCTTCAACAATGGGGTGTCCGTGTTCAATCACCCAGATACGTTCCTTTTCTGCTGCCTCTCGCCATTTTAGACTACATGACGTTCCCATCAAACGAGTAAACGGCTTAGAATAGTGACCAGAATGTAGGACGATAAGCCCCATTCCCTGCAGTACACGTGCTTTTACCTTATCAGCAATTGCATCTTCAACTGCACCGTGCGCGGCATGTCCCCACCATATTAACACATCTGTTTTTTCGAGCACTTCATTAGTTAAACCGTGTTCAGGTTCATCTAACGTTGCAGTCAACGTTTCAATTCCGTGTTCACTTAACCCATCGGCAATAGCGGCATGGATGCCTTTTGGGTAAATTCCGCGGATCTTTTCGTTTGTTTTTTCATGTCTAAATTCGTTCCAAACTGTAACTAAAGGTTGTGACATAAGTTTCTCCTTATTATCAGAAATTGTTTGAAATTACACCGTAAAAAAGAGATCATTCAACAGCAACAACGTATTCAGTCAACACAGATCGTCTTTCTTTGGCACGCTTAGCAGCCTCAACAAATTCGCGTAATGCAACAATTAATTCATCAGCTGTCTCAGATGTGAATGAGGCTTCACCATCTTCTGGGCAAACCCAAGCGTACACATTTGGTATCTGGACAGAAATACCATCTTCACTATATGAAAATAAGGTTTGCCGCCACTCTTTTTTCTATTGTGTTGCCCACAAATTGGGGGTGGTTTCGGTGTCATAAGTTATTTCCTTCAACGTTTCAAGCGTGCAAAGGGAGGAAATTGCCATTGATTCTCATCAGGAATGTAAGCAGTCACAAACTCAATGTAAATTGGATTTGTAAATCCACACCATATTATTCCTACTCTAACTTGCAAGTTTGCCATTCTTAAAATGTTAATCCTGTCTCTACTGCTTCATCGTAGTCAACACCCTCAACCTCAAAACCGAAAAGGTTTCGGAAACGTCTTCTGTAGCCAGTGTAGTCAGAGAGTTCATGGAAGTTGTCGGTATCAATCTGTTCCCAACGTTCTGTGACTGCATCTGTCACATCCTGTCGTAATTCTCTGTCATCTAACCGAATGTAACGTTCGTCATCAAGTTGAGGTTGTAAGCCTGGACCGAGATGCTCCGAGAAAAGTCGCTGCATCTGCCCAATCGGTGCCTCATTGATACCTTTTGCGTTCATAATATCATATAGGATACTGATGTAGAGCGGCACGACAGGGATTGCCGCAGAGGCTTGCGTAACGACGGCTTTGTTAACCGATATATACGCATTGCCACCGAATTGATTTGCGAGTTTTTCATCAAGCGCGTCTACACGAGCCTTTAGGTCATCTTTTGCTCTGCCGATGGTGCCATCACGATAAATTGGCCAAGTTAATGCGCTACCGATATAGGTATAGGCAACAACCGTCACCTCTGGCGCAAGCAACTCGGCATCTGCTAAAGCCGAAACCCACATCTCCAGATCCTCGCCTCCCATCACTGCGATTGTGTCAGTGATTTCTTTGTCATTTGCAGGTTCAATCGTTACAGGGGCAACGACTTCATTGTTCAAGTCGATGGTTTTTCCTGTATACGGTTCGCCGATCGGTTTCAGCTCTGAATTATGCGTTTCACCAGTGCGTGGATGGATTCGGCGTGGTGCAGCGATGCTATAGATGAGAATGTCTATTTTGCCAAAGTTTGCTTTGAGTTGTTCGATTGCCTCTTGCTTCACATCATCCGAAAAGGCATCTCCGTTGAGACTTTCTGCGAAAAAGCCATCATGTTGTGCTTGTTGGTGAAATGCAACGGTGTTGTAATAGCCTGCTGACGCAGTGCGGCGGTCATCCGCGGGACGTTCATAGAGAAGTCCTAACGTTTTTGCACCGTATCCCCACGTCAGCGCAATGCGGGAGGCGAGTCCATAGCCGGTTGACGCACCGATGACAAGTGCGTTTAAACCTGCATCTTTGTGTGTGGTACTTTCCTTAATTAACGCTATCTGGTTTTGAATGTTTGCCTGACAGCCAGCAGGATGGGCATTAGTACAGATAAAACCACGGATCCGAGGCTTAACAATTTGAACTGCCATTATATCCTTTTTCTAAAGAGGTTAGTCCTCAATTTCAACGATCATTTCGATTTCAACAGGAATACCGCCGGGCAATTGCACCATGCCAACTGCTGAACGGGCGTGTTTGCCTTTGTCACCAAATACCTCAACGAAGAAATCTGATGCGCCATTGACAACTGCGGGTTGGTCAATGAAATCTGGTGATGAGTTGACAAATCCAACGAGCTTCACAACACGTTTAATTCGATCCAGATCGCCCAGGGCGTGTTTTAGAGTGCTCAACAACCCGATTGCAACTTGGCGTGCAGAGGCATAACCCTCTTCAATGGTTGCATCTGTGCCGAGTTGACTCTTATAGATTGGACCTTCACCTGTGCCAGGACCGTGTCCAGATGTAAAAATAAGATTTCCTGTTTGAACCGTTGTAACATAATTGGCAACAGGTATAGCAGGAGGCGGTAATTCCACGCCTAATTCTTCAAGTCGTTTTTCTATTTTCATGTAATTTAATATCTCCCATATAAGTTCGTATTTAAAGGTGCTACAGACATGACATCTTGAATAAGTCTCTATTATTAAATAGGTTTTCGTTGATTTTGTCAAGTAAATTATAATTTTCTTCGTTTGCATTATTTCTTGATTTCTTGTCCGATGTGTGATATATTTTAAGTTATCACTATGTTAAATTAACTCTGTGTTAGGAAAAATAGTTATACAACCATTGCACTCCGCTGGAACTATTGTAGGAGGATTGATTCTTAAACCTGAAGATGCTGAAGTACTGCGAAATCCTAAACTTTAGCGCGGATGCGATATTAAGTGAACGTAGTAAAACACATTTCATGAAGATACCAAATGCTGAACGTGCTATTGTTGACATTCGCAAGCTGCGAGATTATTGCCTCAATCCGCAGCATAATAAAGGAAAACATAAAGCCCGCTTATTTACCTCCATACTCGGTATGAATACTAATGATGCAGAAGACTTACGTAACGTCTTATTAGAAGTTGTCAAGAAACAGGACGCACAATTAGCTGAAAAGAACGCGTATGGGCAGCGTTATACGCTTGATTTTACGTTAAATTGGAACGACAAGCAAGCGACAATTCGTAGTGCTTGGATTATTGAAACTGATTCTGACATCCCAAAATTGACAACTGTGTTTCCATTGATACATAAAGGTGAACTATGAAAAATAAATTTTCCAATGACACCTCAAATATAGGAAATTCGACTGAACACAGCCAGGAACCTGCAGGTAATGGCAAAATCAAACTTCTGGATGTCGTTGCGCTTGCACAGGATATTCCTGAGCATAATCTCAAACGTGGAGAAACCGGTACTGTCGTTGAAATCCTTTCGAACGGCGAAGCGTTTGAGGTGGAATTTAGTGATGAGAATGGACAGATGTATAAGTGTACAAGTTTCCTTGCATCTCAACTCACAGTCCTCCACGATGAACCAATAAATACAAATCCGAACCGTCAAGCAAATGACGCCATACAAGGTTACTACTATCAACTGTGCCATACTGTAGATGCTTGGTTAGACCTTGCTGATAATGATATTCTCTATGTTGAAGTTGCGGAAGATTTTGATATAGAGTCAGATGGAACGTTTACAGCCACGCAAGTCAAACACACACAACGCAATATATCACTTAGATCTGAGCAAGTGATTAACGCAATCAACAACTTTTGGAAATTGCGAAATGACAATTCTAATCGGTGTGTGAAATTCCGTCTCCTCACAAAATCTAAGATCGCAAAAGAACAAGAGGACCCCTTTGGAACGGATAAACCAGGCCTTGAGTTATGGAGTCATTGTTCCGGTGATGAAGTAGTAATCAAAAAAATATCCAACTTTTTGCAGAATGATGGGAAAATATCAGCGGAAGTAAGTGAATTTCTCGAACAAACAGAACCGCAAAATATTTATGAACAACTCATTGAACCCATTACTTGGGAGACAGGTAGCAAACCTATAAGTTATGTTGAACGATCCATAAATAGTAAATTAATTCTTCATGGTAGTCGACAACCTATCCCAGTACCACCTTCTGATGCCAAGAAAGTAGTTGGCTGTCTTCTCAAAGAAACCTTAACGGTTGCAACACAAAAAGAAAACCGAGAACTTACCAAAGCACGCTTCCTTGAAATTTTCGAGGAGCAAACCACACAAAGGATTCCGACACAGCATTTGCAACAGCTGCAAAGTCAAGTGACAATGATGCACAGTGTTGGAATGCCATCTTTTAAGGGTTCCTCCGATATTACTATCCAATTTCAATCTCTAATACAAACTGAGATACCTCAAACATACTTGGATGTCCTTGTTCCAAGAACAGATCTACTCACAAGTATACAGACAAAACTCCAATCAGAAGGTATATCTATAATCCATGGAGGAGCGGGAAAAGGAAAAACAACCCTCGCAAAATTGACTGCAAACGCTATAAGCGGAAAATGGTTTTGGCAGAGTTTCACAAAAATGGATCCGTTATCTAAAGAATTTTCACTTCAGGTTGCCCAACAGTTGAAACAGCTTGCTATTGCGATACATAATGAATCTTCTCAAGTCAATGTTGTCCTTGATGACTTGAGTTTACAATCTAAACATCTACATGGATATAAAGAAGAATTAGGTGTTGTGGTCTATAATGTCCTTAATCGTGGTGCAAAATTGTTGATTACAAGCCAACATAAAACACCTCTTAATTTCATTACCAGCCTTGGTTTACCATCATCTATCGTCATAGATGTTCCTAACTTTACCATGCCCGAAATTGAGCAATTTGCTGAACAAATGGGGTGTCCGACTAATGACTTAAAAACTTGTGTAATCTCTATTCAAACACATACACTTGGACATCCAAAACTCGTACACGCTCGATTAGCTCAATTGCGGGAGAAAAACTGGAAAGAAAAACACACAATAGAAAGTCTCATGCAAACGCCCCAAGAAGTGAAAGACGAACGCGAAGCAGCACGACAGTTAGTTTCCAAATTACCCGAAGATCAACAGAAATTTCTCTATAGACTTAGCCTAATGCATACTGTATTTAGGAGAGATTATGCTCTCAACATTGGCGAAATCCCAGAACCCGTTCAGAATCCTGGAATTGTACTTGATCAATTGGACGGTCCATGGATAGATCGTGTTAATGAAACTTACTTCACTATTTCACCTTTACTAATTGACGCAGCTAAACAGGTTTGGTCTAAGAACGTGACAAACAAACTTCACACACAGATTGCAAACGCAATCCTTGAAGCAGATCATCTAACCACGATAGAAGCACGAACTGTATTTCATCATAGTATACAAGGACAAAATAAAAAAGGATTAATTTCTGTCATTTATTCTTTGATAACTGCCCCAGAGGATGATTGGCAAAATATTTGTCAAGAATTCTCATGGATCAGATATCTTAAAACCAATCCTCCCGATGAATTTTTCCCTGGGGATTTCTTTGAAAATCACATGTTTCGATCATTGCAGTATCGATTTTCGGTAGAGGTGGAACCAGAATTTGCCCCGAAAATACTTGAAATCTGGGATAACGAAACCAAAAAATACAAAACACATCAATCATATATGATGGCACGTCTAATGCTCACAACACAAGCATTGATATATAATCAAGCGCAATTTTCAGCCAAGAAATTGATGAGTTATCTAAAAGAAATCTATGATATAAAAAACATGGGCAAAAAGGTTTGGAAGTCATACTTTAATTCCATGGAAGAATTAAAAGAAATAAACATTGATGAATCAAACTTTTTCAGTTTCCTATTTAGTTGTATCTATATGCGTCCAGAAATCAACGCTGTTTTCCTCAATGAACTTATTGATACACTGGATAAACTTGATCCAAGAATTAGAACGTTATTATTGGTTGACTTTGAGAATGATACCATTCAATCACAACTTTTGAATAATGGAGTTTGGTTAACAGAGGAAAAACTTGAAAATCCTAATTGGACAAGATGTCTTGAAGCTTTTGATAAAGTAATTGAAAAAACTATTGCATGGGGTTATCCATATATCGCTGCTGCATCAGCAAGAATTAAAGCCATCACCCATGACGAAAAATTGAGCGACCCAGATACCGCTCATAAAGTTCTTCAAGATATTATATCAAAACTTGGTACTTTACCAACGATAGAAGAAGCACAAGCAGTCGTATACTTTAACCAGAAACGCTACAAAGACGCACTCAATATTTACGAACGTATTCTCCCAAAATGGAATCCACCATCAGACCAAGTAAACATTGGACCTTTAGAGGAATATCGTAGAGCCGCTATCTGTGCAGCCAACTTGGACGATTGGAAGAAAACAGCCTGCTTTTTTGAAGAGGGAGCTAATAAAACTCGAAAGATTGAAAATACTGAAAGATATATCGGTTTATATGCAGATGCAGGATTTGCCCACTTTAAAGCAGGCAATATGTTGAACTGCATAAAATTCCTACATCTGGCGTTGCAAAATTTTGAGACACTACCTCAAGACAATACAGATGTTAAGTATTTCACTTTAAAGAAACGATTAGAATACATTATAAAATGGATATGGGTGATATGGTGCGGACTTGAAAATAACTCTTCAGAACTTACTGAACCCTCTGCAGGTTTCTGTAGTGATCCGGAGACTAAAGAAAAAGTTTTAGACTTACCTGATTCTCCGATAGGATACTCTTGGCTCTTTTTAGCGCAAATTGAGTACAGATTTGGACATGAGACGACAGTTTTCCAACATGCCCTGCAAACCACAGATAGAAATACATATCCAGAATTAAGTTTCTTTCTTTCTCTACTCAAAACACAATATGACTTTAGAAACAAAACCCTCAATGAACTACCAACACGTATACAGCAATTGGCAAATGCTTGCAACTCAATACAAAAGCACCTCCAAAGTGGAAAAGGGATCAGAGAAGAGGGAATCGGCTTTATACCTATAGAAAACGTGCCCAATTTCACATCTGTTGAGAACACCACTGTTATGTTAGTAGCAGCCCTTGTTATTCAATTATCAGCAGGCGCAGATACACATGCAATTTTGTCTATATGGCGTGCTAATTCTTCAGAGCTATTTATAAAAGAAAATATGATAAATGTTCTTAATCTGATTGACAGAATGTTATCTGCAGATCAAAATTATGCCCTAAAAGTGATGAAAACACAAGATGTTAAACCTGAAGAGAGGTTAACAGCAGCATTAAAGATTATTCATAATATCGAAACAAGTCCAAAAGATCTTTTTCATGCACATATACTCATTTCAACTTATCTCGTTGATAGTCTAATATGGCTAGATCCCTTCTTGACAGGTTTAGCAGGATTACTTTCTGCACAGTGGCTTGAGAAAATAAAATTTCGAGCGGCATTGAAAATGCCTATGGTTACAGTGCCCGAAATTGAACAAGCCTGTAACAGTAGTGAGACTGGGAAGAAAAAAATCGGTCAGATTCTACTTGCAGCACATCCCGCTGTTTCAGTTAGAGTGGCACCTGATACATTGCAGCAGTTTCGCACTTGGACAGAATCAAAGCAGAAACAGGAACATGCCATAGGAAAAAATCCAACAGCACAACGCCTGATCAAAGCGATGGAAAAGCCACCGCATCTCACTGATGAAGATATTGAAGCACTGAATCAGTCAATAAAAGAGGGGGAAATACCTATAAAGTTTGATTCGCCCTTTGAACCGGATGAACGTGAAAACAATGAATAAATATCTCTTGGATACATCAACATGTAGTTTGTTGATGGAGGATAATCCCAGAGTGAAAGGGCGTTTAGATTCTTTGACTGAGTCGGACTACCCTTTTACTTGTCCAATCGTTAAGGGCGAAATTCTGTTCGGAATTGGTCGGCTCCCTGCCGGAAAAAGAAGACAAGATCTCGAACAAAGGGCAAATGAACTATTTGCTGAAGTTCCGTGTGACCCAATCCCTGAGAATGTTAGTGATGTTTATGCACAGATAAAAGTTGCTGCTCAACAGCAGGGAACGTCTTTAGGTGAATGCGACCTTTGGATTGCTGCTACGGCTTTATCTCTTGATGCAATCCTGGTTGCTTCCGATTCTGATTATGAAAGAATAGTTGGATTAGGGCTCCGTCTGGAAGATTGGAAAAATTAACGAAAGAGATATTTCACGTCAATAACACAGATAAACCGAAAGGAATTGCCCATGCCAACACTTGAATTCAACGGAAAACACCACATTTACACACACCACCTCACCGTTCCCTACCGACCACTTGAAAAAGACGAAAGTCGCTCTTGCAACCCAACCAGTGAAAACGATAACCTAATTATTCACGGCGACAACCTACACGCCTTAAAAGCATTACTTCCCCGCTATACGAACCGAATCAAGTGTATCTACATTGACCCACCCTACAACA
This sequence comes from Candidatus Poribacteria bacterium, assembly GCA_965197475.1. Taxonomy (GTDB): domain Bacteria; phylum Poribacteria; class WGA-4E; order WGA-4E; family WGA-3G; genus MSPOR6. Next base: position 113,329 of record CBDANF010000002.1, read on the forward strand.
CCGGCAACGAAGGATGGGTTTACAACGACAACGTAAACAGTCCCTTGATGCAGGAATGGTTAAAAGAAAATGGACCAGTTGATGAAGAAGACCTTGAACGGCATGAAAAGTGGCTCTGTATGATGTGGCCCCGGTTGCATCTGCTCAAAGAACTTCTTGCCAAAGATGGCGTAATTTTTATCTCTATTGATGATAACGAACAACACCATTTACGATTGCTGATGGACGAGATATTTGGTCCTGATAATTTCGTAACGCAGTTCATATGGAATAAGAAAAATGTTGTTCAGAACGACGCAAAATTCGCATCAGTCAATCATGAATATATCATTTGTTACCGTAAGAGTGATGACTTTCAACGGTTTAATCTTCTTCCGAGAAGCGAGAAAGCTAACCAGAGATACAAGAATCCTGATAACGATCCTCGTGGTCTTTGGCAGAGCGTAGCACTCCAAGCTAAAAGTGGTACACAAGCAAATGTATATACTGTGACATTTCCAAACGGTGTCACTTGGACACCTCCGAGTGGAACATTCCCTAAATTTTCAAAAGAAAATCTTTTATCACTTTACAAAGAAGGGAGTTTATATTTCGGAGAAAAAGGTGAAAACGTCCCGCGTCTAAAAAAATATCTTTCTGATGTCATGCCGGGTATGGTATCAAACTCTATATTAACAACAGATGAAGTAGGGTCCACACAGGCAGCTACCGAAACAGTAAAGAACATCATGGGAGACAACGTATTCAGTTCTCCGAAAGCCGTTGGACTTATCCAACGTTTCCTGTTAATTTCTACCGGTCCCGACGACATCATCCTTGACTCCTTTGCAGGGAGCGGCACAACAGCCCATGCTGTCCTCGCCTTGAACAAAGAGGATGGTGGTAACCGTAAATTCATCCTCATTGAGTGTGAAGATTATGCCGACACCGTCACTGCTGAACGTGTCCGCCGCGTTATTAAGGGTGTTCCCGATGCAAGTGACGATGGACTGCGCGAAGGGTTGGGAGGATCTTTTACCTATTGCACCTTGGGCGAACCGATTGAAGTTGAGGCGATGCTTACCGGAAAGAAGTTACCAACATACATGGCACTTGCTACTAATCTCTTGTTTACTTCTGCAGGTATTTCTATTAAGGGTGATACGTTGGAGCAGAAAAATGATGATGGACTTTTTTACAGTGATGACAAAAACGATTACTATCTGATTTACAAACAAGACTTTGAGTATTTACGCAGCAACGAAGCAATCCTAAATCTGGAGCATGCCAAACGTATCCAAGATTCCAGTACCGAAAACGGCAAAAAAGCGATTGTCTACGCGGCAGGAAATTATATCGGACAGCGCGAACTCACAAAGATGGGAATTGCATTTTGCCAACTTCCATATTGCATACATGAAAGATAAGGGGGAAGGATGCTGGAATTAAAAACATATCAGCGCGATACACTCGACGCATTTAGCAATTGGTTAGAGGTGCTTAAAGAGGAGCGGCAAACTTCAAAAACTGCAATTGAACATTTAAAAGAAGCGGGGAGTAGTATTAGTGACGATGTTCTCAATGAAATAGGTAATTATCCCAAAACTGCATGGAGGAAATTGAAAGAAAACGATGGCGTTGCAGCAACTGCAGGTGAATACGTTGATCGTAAGGATGGCGCAAATCGACCAATTCCGCACATCTGTTTTAAAGTGCCGACAGGTGGCGGTAAAACACTGCTTGCAGCATCTGCTTTAGAACAACTGCATCGGCAGCGGGGACTGACATTGTGGGTTGTGCCAACAAAGGCTATCTTCGATCAAACGAAGGCTGCTTTGTGGAACAAAGAACACCCCTATCGTAAAGTTTTGGAACGTGCAAGTGCTGGGCGCGTCAAGATGCTGGAAAGAGAACATCCATTTAACAGAGATGACATTACTAATTACCTTTGTGTCATGCTACTCATGTTGCCAGCAGCGAATAAATCGCCTGATAAAAAACTCAAAGACAAAGCGTACTACCGTATGTATAGAAATTCAGGGCGTTATTCAAGTTTTTTCCCCGACCATGACGATAACGAGGGCAATACCCTTATGCAAGAGAAATACCCCGATCTTGATTATAACACTGAAGGAAACTTGCCTATGCAAAGTCTCTTTAACGTAATCAAGATACTTCATCCCGTAGTTGTTCTTGACGAGGCACATAAGGCTTATGGCACTAAAAATGGGCAGGAATTTGCAAGTTCTATTAACCGCCTTGACCCGCAAATGGTTATTGAACTCTCTGCTACACCGAACAGCGGCATTAGCAATTTGCTTGTTGATATTGCAGGCCCCGATCTGAAAAAAGAGGAAATGATTAAGTCACCAGTACAGGTATCATCATTTTCAGGTATGACGTGGCAAAATACGTTGAGCGAGGCTTCCAAGGAACTTGAAAGGCTTGATGAGGAGGCAAGTTTGCTTGAAAGCAGTACGGATCGGTATATCCGCCCCATTGCAGTTGTGCGCGTTGAGGTGACGGGTGCGAATCTGCAAGATGGCACGCGAATCCATGCCGAGCATGTTCGAGATTACCTTACACAAAATTTAAATGTGCAACCAGAGGCAGTACGTGTTAAATCCGCTTATAATGATCAACTCCGTGGGGAAAACCTACTATCCAAGGAATCACAGGTAAAATGGATAATTACAAAATCTGCTTTGATGGAGGGATGGGACTGTTCGTTTGCATATCTGTTAGTAATGCTGGACAATACACGGTCGCAAAATGCAATTACGCAACTCATAGGAAGAGTAATGCGGCAACCACATGCACAACTTACGGGTAGAGAATCACTTGATCAATGTTACGTTTTTTGCAATGAGACCGATGTTGATGATGCCGTCAAGCAGGTTAAGAGGGGATTAGAATCACAAGGACTCACTGGCATGGAAGATAAAATATTTGCTAAGGGAAATACCCAGGATCAAGCAGATTTCAAAATGGAAAAGATACGCCGCCGCGAGCAATTTCGTGGGCAAGAGATTTATTTGCCAGTGGTACGTCATAAGGACGGTAACAAATGGATTCAACTCAATTATCAGGCACATATTTTGCCACATATAGATTGGCTTAGTATTAAACCACCCGATCTGAATGCGTCAGCACCCGACGGACCAAGATTGCGAACAGCAACAGTTCCTATTGACGATGTACCGCCTATTTTCCATGACGATCAAGAGCCTTATGTTGAAAAAGAGGTTAGTGTAGCCGATTTTGCGCTCAGTTTGATTGACATTGTGTCAAATCCATGGCAAGCTGCTCGCATTGCAGAAGAATTGGTAGAAGGTCTAAAAACAAGTGGAGATACTGATGAAAAAATCTACGATAGACGTTCTTATCTCATTCCTATGTTGCATGAACACGTTGCAAATGAATTAGAAAATCAAGCTGAACAAATTTTTCGAAAAAAGTTGGATACTGCCGAAATTCAATTTGACTTAGAGGTAGGTGATCCGAATTATAAACTGCGACAAAATTACAAAATTGAGGTACACGCCAATCAGAATTTACTTACAAAATATGGTAAACCTGTTCAACTCAGTCTGTTTGAACCAATGTATGAGTATCCTTCAGATAACGAATTAGAAAAGAAATTTGCACATTTCCTTGATGGTGAGAAAGCACTGCAATGGTGGCATCGGGTCATAGCGCGTCAACAGGGAGAATATTACGTGCAAGGTTGGAAAGATAGGCGCATTTACCCCGACTTCGTTGCAATGGCGAAGGAAATTGAAGGCATGACGCGTGTTCTGATTTTTGAGACAAAAGGAGAACATTTGGAAGGTAACCGTGACACAGAGTACAAGGAGAAAGTATTGACAATACTTGAAGAAGCGTTTAATAACTCTGGCACTATAAAAATGTGTGAAAAAACGACTCATACAGGTATCTTTAATTTGGTTTTCAACGAGCAGCAGTTTGCAGAAATATCTGCCCAGTTGAATGAAGGCGCATATTCTACGGAAAATTAGCATAGTATACATCCAAGCAAGACTAAATTAAACATAATAAAGTTACGTGTATATGCTATAATAACCGTAAAATCTATTTTGGAGCGCGGAGATGGTAATTGCTGTAGATGCAGCGTCCCTTGACAAACGTAACCGAACAGAGCAGCAACTTTTCGCAGTTGTTGAGCAGAACACCCCCGACTCAGTAAAAACACCCCTTTTTCCGCAAGACGACCCCGATGCATTCACGTTCATGCTCAACAAAGAACTGATTGAACGGCTAAACCTTTGGGAATGGTATCGCAATTATGCGAAGGAAGCACAGGTGTCAACCGCTGGGATACGTGGTCCACAAAACATTCTCTATCCGTGGGATACGCGCTTTCCGATTAATCAGGTTGGCATAATCTTGGCGACACTTGGAAAGAGTCTTGTGGCAAAGGAATCATCAGGTGGGAAACTTATTGAGAAACTTGCAGGATGTGAGGTGCGCTACAACTCACGAAAATATGTTGAGTTCATTGCTCGCATTCAGGCGGCGCAAGGTATACGGACTTATGTGCCGAAAGCGTTTGGTACATTGCCGATTTGGATGGCATCGTTCCTTATTTTCATGCTTGACTTGGATGGCGGTGAGCATGTTACATCAAGCCACTCTGTTAGCACTAAAAATGCAACAAAGGATCTCAACAATCAGGGGAGTCAATACCTGCCCGAAGAATCTATGCGCTTCGTCAAAAAGATTGAGGAGATTCTCAAAACTGCTGACACAGAGAGGTATCCGATTCAGTTCAGCGCAGCCACTGACGAACATATTGATTTTGAACGATTAGACGAACTCCACGATGGCGTACAGCTTTATGTCGGTTATCTCAAAAGTGGTGTTGCTACAGATACAAATCTCAGCCTTATCCGCGAGACGAAACCTCCCATAGTTGTCGATTGTGTGGGTGGATGTATGTATCGTCCGATGCGTGCGATCTTTGAACGTTTAGGCATCGCTGGCTCTGTCCGTTGGCTGCATGTTGAGGCAGACCCACTCTATCATAACATCGGAAAACTGGATCGAAATCCGAAAACAGGTGAGGCGGAATTCTACGACCTCGGATGCGATTTTAGCATACTTAATGTTGTCAAATCTGCTGAGTATGGGACGAAACTCAAGGGACAACCTATCGGAATAATCATTGAGGCAACCGATCCAGATGGAGACCGACTCATTGTTTGTCAAATTGAAGAGGTATCGCGTGCCGAAACACTACAACGTCTCGGGGTTGATTTTCTAATGCTTGACGATAATCGGTTGTTGACGATTTACACCCCTAATCAGGCGTTTCTGATGTTGATGGACTTCCACACAAAACAACTTAAAGCATCAGGACTTTGGGAACATCATCCGCGCTTCATGATTAAAACAACTCCTTCCGCACTTGCTTGGGACCAATGGGCTGCGTCTAATGGGGTGAACGTGATTAATGTACCGGTCGGTTTCAAAGAGATCGCCTCAATTATGAAAAAGATTGAGCGGCAGATCGCCAATACGCCAGATGCATCGGTTGTTATCCAAGATGTTTACGGTGAAACGATTTCACTCGGTGTGCAGCCACGACTAATCTTCGCAGGCGAAGAAAGCGGAGGGATGATTACCGGTCCTGAAAAACTTATCCAGAGTCACGGTGGTAGGAAGGCAATCGCAATGCGGGAAAAATCGGCAGGTGAATCCATGGTGTTGGTTACAGCACTTGCCGCACATTGCAAACAGGCGAACATTCCTTTGTCCGACTATCTCGCTTCAGTATTTAGAGATAGTCAGATTATCGCAACGTGTGATGTAAGAGAGGACATTACCTACTATAACGAATCTGAACCGAATCCTGAAAAACTGCATGAAGCAAAACGTGAAGGCGAAGCAATACGTGATAAAAACGACCTATTTTTTCTTGGAATTGCTATTGCACTCCGCGAAGGGAAAATAGACATGGAGCAAGTCCGTGCTATCCTCTCCGATGCCCTCCCGGAACTGGATTTCACAAAGCTTGAGAGCGTCCACTTCGTAGGTGATGGGACTTATTTTAAGTTTGCAGATAAGTTCGTTGAGGTCCGAAAATCAGGAACAGATGCAAAGACAAAAGCCTACGCCTCTGGTGGTGATAAAGAGGAATGTCGGCGTTATGCCAAAGCCTTTGGTGAAACGAGTGGAGATCTGACCGAACTTTACCGCGCACAAATTGGATAGAGCTACTTAGGCGATGTTAAAAGCAAAGCACGGGAGATTTATGATGCGTTTCAATCCGCTTAGCGCGAAATATCGCGAATATAGTAGATTGGGCAGTGCGACCACAATTTATCTTAAAATGTGCTATCGCGGTTAGTCAATGGACACCATCGCGTTGTATGGAGGTAACGCAGTAATACATCTTTTGCGGCTGGCGTGCCAATACGGTGAAGCGCGTGCACCGCATTACCACGGATATAGCGGTTTCCGTCAAAAAGTAGATTTTCCAAACCTTCAACGGCATCCGCAGCATTCTCCCCAATCCGAGACAGAGCAAACACAGCATTACGCCTAACACCTTCATTCGGATCTTCCAATGCCTTTGTCAGAGCCGGAACTGCTAACGCGCTTGATTGACTCGTTGTGCCTAACGCCTCAATCGCGCGTGCCTGGACAGAGGCTGATTCGTCCTGTAACGTTTCAACTAAAGCGGGTACAGCAGGTTCCGCCTTCGTCCCAAGGTCTCCGAGTGCTTCTGCAGCGTTTGCGCGAACGTGTTCAGGGGAATATTTCAACGCATTCCTTAACTCTCCAACAGCGGGGGCACCAACTGCATTCAGCGCATAACATGCGTTTCTACGCGTCATATCCGATTCTTCATAAAGACATCTCACCAATGCCGGTACAGCTTTTTCTCCAAACTTTGGCATTTGATATGCAGCGTGCAATCCTGTCGATTCAGTAGTGCTGTTCAACGCGCTGATAAAATCCGATAACGGTCCGCCATTGGGTGAAGCATCGTCGTTCTTTGATCCGAGGTGCCAGTTCCAAAGATGTTTAAACATCTCCTGATGTGCAGCCGGTCCGAGGGCTGTCCCATCTGCCCATTCTGTTTCTTTATTTGCCCATGTAGGCTCCTGTGGCTCTGCCATCCGGGCATAGAGAAACTTCATCATGTAACGTCTTTTGTCAGTTTGATTCGGCATGGCACGATGCCATAAGTCATAGTTAGCGAATGCAACAGTTCCCGCTTTCCCAGTGACGGGTTGTTCAGGGGATACTTGTGAGCCTTCCTGCGTGCTGAAGTAATGACTTATTGGAACAACACCGGTAGGTCCACGTTCAACAGGTGTATCTTGTGGGTAATAGAACACGAGTAGCCTACGTGTATGGTGCGACCATCGCTTGCCACCATCTTGATGCAGGCCTTGTCCATTGCTACCGGGCGGATTGTAATGCGGATGCCGATGCGGTTGCATATAGTTATCGGGTCCCAACAGACTCGTCAAAGCCCCTTTTACATTCACATCGTCAAAAACCCTCTGAATCTTTGGTATCCGTGGCAAAAGGTTATTGCCTGGATTGCCTTCTTTGTCAAACACAGCAACCGTTTTTTCAAAAATATCATCGTGAAACGCTGGCGGCAACGCTGTCGTAACGGTGACAAACCCGTTCACGATAAAATGCCGCATCTGCGCGCCAGTTAAGAGGTTTTCTGCCATTTTCTTTTCCTCCAAAGGTTTGGTATCTATCTAAACTAAACTATCCTAACCCAAAATTACTAAAGTTTGGACAATTTCTGTCCGTTTCATGTTGTGTTTTCAAGTGTTTTCTATTTTTCTACGAGTTTTGTGCGAAGTTGTAACTCACAGAAAACTATTATAACGTGAGTTCGGTGTAAAAGATATGAAATTCTTAATGCTTTGATTTCTACTCCCATAGCCGCGGCAGGTGCGGCTTCTAACCGCACCATAAGCATCAATTTAAGGGAATTAACGGATTTTCTGGATGTATTTAGCCCCAGCGGGGCGATATGTTTATAGAAACATAGGTTTCCCCAGGTATAAGCCCCAGCGGGGCGATATGTTTATAGAAACATAGGTTTCCCCAGGTATAAGCCCCAGCGGGGCGATATGTGATGGGAACAAGTAGGTTGAAATAATATACATACCGCTCCTACGGAGATCAAGAGATTGATAACCTTGTTTTCTATAAACATATCGTCCCTACGGGACTAAAGAGGATATCTCATTCTCCAAAATTGCGGACACCGAACTCACGTTATTATAGGTTCAGCAAAGGCAGCCCCAGCGGGGCAACAGGTGTAAAGAATGTAGATGGAACCACGGTATTTCTATTGAACCCAATTCACACTACAGTTCCCAAATTGTCCAAAGTTTAGTATATTTATCGGAAGAAAGAACCAGAGTCTTAATAACGCTGCATGTCTTGGTCAATTTCTCTTGCCCACCTATCAATTCCACCAACGACGCTGAGTACCGACTTGAAGCCGAGTTGTTGTAGAAGATATGCGGCATCAAGACTCCGCATCCCGTGATGACAATAAACGACGACCTCATCTACCGACGAGAGTTCACCAAACCGCCTCGGTAGTTCACCCAACGGAATAGACACTGCCCCCTCAATATGAGTGAGTTTATACTCCCATTCTTCCCGGACATCCAGCAAGGTAAAATCCCTGTCAGCATCTATCATCCGTTTAAGTTCATTTGGAAGAATAGTGTATTCCTCTGGGTCATAAGGTAGGATTGCCTCTTCTACACTCGGTGCCACCCGCGGTAGATATCTATCGCGTGAGTTTAGTCTGACAGAATCCCAGATTTTGTGGAATACTTCTCTGATATACTTAAACATTTCTTGCTTTTCATTCAAAGGTAAAAATACTTATTACTAAAATGTAATCGTCATGCCTAACGTAGGAACGATTGGGAAAAGGGGCTCTTCCTCAATTGTGCAATCAACAATAACGTTGGTTTGTTCATCACGCACCTCACTGAACGCATACTGGTCTACATTGGTATGGTTGTAAAGGTTTAAGATTTGGAAATACCATGTAAGTTCCCAACGTCTGTAGGGGCTCCGTTTAGTAATCCGAAAATCGAGACTGTGATACGCTGGTAGTCGCTCCGAATGCGTTTCGTGAAACTGCCGGTTACAAGTTCCATCATCTGTTAACTCGTGAGTCAAAGGTGTTCTCGGATCACCGGTATGAAAACGCCAACTGAGATAGAGATGCCACGTTGACGAAATCTGATGACTACTGCTCAAAAAGAGAGAATGCCGCCGATCATACTGCCGAAAGAAGGTTGTGTTTCCCGATGTTTCTTTTGCAATGCCGTAAGCGTAACCGAGTCCCCACGTCAAGCGTGGTGAGACAGCTTGCGTCGCGAAAAGATCAAGTCCTTTTGCGTTAGCGGATTCCGGGGATGTGAAAATCTGTGCTTGTCGTCCGAATTCTCTGAGTCTACCCACAAGATTGTCAAATTCTTTGTAGTATCCTTCAAGTCGAATCAGGAAATTGTTGCCTCGACTATATTCACAGCCAAGAATGTAATGCGTAGCCTGTTCAGACCTTCCAATGGTCTGAACACCATCTTCAACGGGGATCACCATCATATTAATCGGTTGATGATAAATGCCCCAGGCCCCTCGAAATACTAAGTTTTTCTTGGGTTGAAACGCGAGCGCAACACGAGGACCAATTTCATAGTTTTGGACATCTGATTTTCGATAGTTCTGGACCACATAACGACCACCTATGTTGAGCGCAAGTTTCCGATGAATCTGCCATTCATCTTGCAGAAATATTTTGATGTCGCTCCCACTGTCGTCAATATCTGCGCGAATCTGCTTATATACGTTAATCCCCGCCTGCCGTTCTTGAACATCGTATTCGTATTGCGCAGCTAACCAACGCCACTCAACACCGCTACGGAACGTGTGTTTATCCAACACGTTGGCTGTGACTTCCACTTTTGTTCCCAAAAATTGGAAGTTACGATTGTCAAAATCAGCCTTTCCAGTTGTTCTGTCTCTGCTTGACGTGCCTGCAAAAACAAATACATCTGTCCAATGTAAAGTGCCGAACGTATGTCGCCACTTTAACCAAGCGGTTGAATTATCATATAGAGAATCCAAGTTATTGTCCACATCATCTACGCGTATCCGATTTTTGTCCCAACCATACAATCCATTAAGCGTTAGTGTATCTGCTTCTGTTACTTGATACATGAGTTTCCCATAGACATCGGCATATTGTGGTTTGTATTTTTCGTCAATATCCATGAGCGTTAGAATAAGATCTACGTAACCACGACGTGCTGACAGGATCCAGCCCCCTTTTTTAGTAAGAGGACCTTCCACCATAGCGGTTGCGTTGATGAGGTCTATCCCGAAATTTGCTGCGACCTTTTCGGAATTTGGTGTCTTTGTCGTAATATCAAACACACCTGACATCTTTTGACCATATTCTGCTGGGAATCCGCCCATCAGTAGATCGGCACGACTGATCAAACCGAGCCCAACCAACGAAACTGCCCCACCAAAATCTTGTAAATGATACGGATTGTATAGTTCCATCCCGTCCAATCTGACTGAGACACCATCCTTTTCTCCGCCTCGCACACTAAAGCGCGCACTATAATCGCTTGCGATGACTCCCGGAAAAATATGTCCTGAGCGCATTATGTCGTTGTCAATTAACGGAAACTGTTCTATCTCCTCCTTTGAAAATGAGAGTTGTGGCGTTGTCCCATCATAAATCGTAAATCGTCCAGGTGTCACGACGATTTTATCAAGTTCTATCGGTTCTCGGTTTTCTTCTGCATGAACACAGAGAAAACAAGCAATTTGAAAGAAGAGGGTGTGAATAAGGAGAAACTTGAAGATGAACAATTTGATGTTGGGCATCATGCATCCTCACTTTTTGATTTGTTTTTGATTTGTAAGGTTAAGTGAATTATAGCATATTTCATGATAAGTGTCAAAAAATTTCTATATCTGGGAATAGAATGCAAATCATACATAGAAATGCTATGCTCAAAAGAACCTTGAAGGGCTTTGAGTTAATCGTGCAGATTCTCTATCCAAAACTGCTTTTTTGTATTTTTCAACTCGAAAATAGCTTAGGAAGGAGATTACGGAGAAGTTAATAAACAGGAACGATTAGGCAGTGAATCAACACATACGCTACTGTCCCATACACCAAAGGTAGGTTTGGAAATCATAACCTTACTTGATGGTGATAGAAATTCGAGCCGACCTATACACAAGCCAGAATATTTCAAGGAGCTTCCTATAGAAAATGTAGCAATTTGTGTAAACAAATTTAAGGATTTGCTTAAACCTTTTGTTTAGTAGGCAAGCGAAAAGTATTATGCCTACAATTGAGCAGAATAAACAACCTTTATCACATATGTAGAAATAATCAACGTTTCTTATTTTTACGCATATCTTGTTTGACAATCGGATTCATTTCTGGAACATTTGAGTTTGCAGGAACCCGTGCAAGAACAAAACTATCCTTGATCGCATTCAAATTTCCACTCAAAGGATCAATTTGATAAGTATCTCCTCTTCCCCATTCTTCATAGTAATTTTCTGCACTTTCCGTATCTAAAATTAGATGAGGAATAAAAAATGATTGACTTTTACTTGGAGAAGATTTAATGCCGAAAGAGCGAATAAAGGAATCTAACCGCTTTATTAACCCCTTAAAGGCACTTGGCAATACAGCATATGACCATTCAGTAGACTCAAAACGTTCAAAAGCGAATCTCCGGTTATATAATCCAATTTCATCAAAGAATTTTAGCAGTCCTTTAAAATTATCGATTGGTGTTATGGAGGGTATCACTATTTGATTTTCGCTATGCACGTATTTAATGAATTTCTTTTCGTAGAGGCACTGAGCTATCCATCCTCTGTAGTAATCCATCCTCTGTAGTATCTGGATAGAGAATCCTGTGTAGCTTTAGGCAAGCAATTGAAAAGATTTTCCAGAACATGATCGTGAAAAATACCATTTAGAGTAAAATATTGGATACACTTTAACTTTAATTCGAATGCCATCCCGAAATTTGATGACATTACGTCCAGAAGTGAGTAAGCATGATATAAGTTTCCTTTAGGTGCTGCTAAAACGCTGCTGGAATACAAATTATCTAATTCAGGAAAAATGTTATTAAATTTTTCTTCTGCGAATATAGAGGTTGCGAAAAATGATTCTGAACCCCACACAAACATATTAATTTGTTCGCCAATAAAATTTTTGGGGTTATACCTTTACTCCTTGAATTGCCCTTTCGTATCAACCGACACTCAAACGCATTCAGAATAGTTCTGAGCATGTCTAACCGCGGGGCATCTTCACCAGATAGAACATCCAAGAGAGTTTCGGCATCAATGCCGGTTCGTTTGGAAAGTTCGGAAACCCCACCCTGCGATTCTACAAAGGTCCGAAGCCCCTTCAGAAAAAAAGGAAGGTCCCCATCGACTTGGTATTCCTCTAATGTCAATTGCAGATAGTCGATCGCTGCCTCACGGTCGCTGGAAAGTCGTTCGATTAGATAATCACGCCAGTTTCCCATTTCTCTCATCGGTGTGTCTCCTTGTATTCTATCCAATATGTTTTTGCGAATTCAATATCCCGTGCTTGTGATGCCTTGTCTCCACCACAAAGTAAAAGAACGAGTGCATTGCCAATTTGACCGAAATAGATGCGATATCCTGGCAATTTGACCGAAATAGATGCGATATCCTGGCCCAAAGTGGAGACGCAATTCAAAGACACCTCCACCGACAGATTGGCAATCACCAAAATTGCCATCTTCAAGCCTCTCAAGTCGTTTGTCAATTCTGTTTTGCGTGTTTTTATCTCGAATGGATTCAAACCATTCAGTGAAGGATTGTTTACCGTTTGGGGCACGGTAGTATTGTATTTCTATCGGATGTCCTTTACCCATTAACAATCCTTCCATATCCCGCCACGTCCGCATAAATAGACAGATCCATTGATTACTAATTATACTCCATTTCCTCTTAAAAATGCAATTGGAATCTACGTTTTTAAAATTCAATTGATTTTTAAAATCCATTATGCTACAATAAATATCTGAATCAACTAACACAAACGGAGCAGACAACAAAAAACAGATATGACATTTCAAGAAATAATTTTAGCAATAGAGAAATTTTGGGCAGATCACGGATGTATCATTCAACAACCTTGCGATATAGAAGTCGGTGCGGGCACATTTAACCCCGCCACATTTTTACGATGCCTCGGACCAGAACCGTGGCAGGTTGCGTATGTAGAACCTGTCCGCCGACCCACCGATGGCAGATACGCAGAAAACCCCTTCCGCCTCGGTGCATACTACCAATATCAAGTGATATTAAAACCAGCACCAGAAAATGTGCTACCACTCTACCTTGAAAGTCTCTACCATCTCGGCATCTCTCCCCGTAAAAATGACATACGTTTTGTAGAAGACGACTGGGAATCACCGACGCTCGGTGCCTCAGGACTCGGCTGGGAAGTCTGGTGGAACGGTGCGGAAGTCACGCAGTTCACCTATTTTCAACAGATGGGTAGCATTGATCTCGATCCGATTTGCGCTGAAATAACCTACGGACTTGAACGTATCGCACTCTACCTACAGGATGTTGACAACTTTTTTGACATCCGCTGGAACGAACATCTCAACTATGGAGATGTCCACCGCCAAAGCGAAGTGGAATACTCAACCTACAACTTTGAACACGCAAACGTAGACATGCTTTTTGACTTGTTTAGCACCTACGAAAAGGAAACCCACGCGTGTTTAGATGCGGGGTTAGTTCTCCCCGCAACCGACCATGTCTTGAGATGTTCACATACCTTCAACATGCTGGATGCGCGTGGCGTTATCAGCGTCACGGAACGGGTCAGTTACATTGAACGCGTGAGGCGGCTCGCACAACGTATCGCCCGCGCTTACGTCACACAACGCGAAGAGATGGAACACCCACTACTGGGGCGATTCGACACAGAGTCATCTCCTGCCACGGTAGGAGCGGTTTCCAACTGCTCTGAAACAGCCCCTACTACGGTAGACGAGGTTTCTAACAGCACTGAAACCGCTGAACTGCTATTTGAAATCGGTACGGAAGAGATACCCGCAAGTTATGTACCGCCTGCTCTTGAACAACTCGGCAAAATTGCAACCGATTCCCTCACAGAACACAGAATTCCGTTCGGCGAAATTCAAACATTCGGCACACCACGCCGGATCATACTCACTATTAAAGATGTGAAAATGCTGCAAGAAAGCCAAGAGACAGAAGTCACAGGTCCGCCCAAAAGCATCGCTTACGATGAAAACGGTGAACCAACAAAAGCAGCCATCGGTTTCGCAAAATCACAGGGTGTTAAAATTTCTGATCTCCGCATCGTTGAAACTGAACGTGGGGAATACATCGCCGCATCCAAACTTGAAAAGGGGATAGCAACGCACGAACTGTTGGAAACACTCCTACCCGAATGGATTGAGGCACTCCGCTTTCCTAAAACAATGCGATGGGAAACAAAGTCTGAAGAACCGCGCGCTTATGCCCGCTTTGCCCGCCCCATCCGATGGCTCGTAGCATTACTCGGAGATGAAGTTGTCAACTGCGCTTACGGTGCAGCGCATGCAGGACGCATAACTTATGGGCATCGTTCCTTACATCCCGACCCAATCACTTTGGCATCGGCAGACTTAGATACCTACATCCAAGAACTGCACAATGCAGGTGTCATTGTCTGTCCAAACGAACGCCTTGATACAATCGAAAAGCAGGTCCGAACCGTTTTAGAAACCGAAGGCTGTCTTCCAAAATTGGATGAAGAATTGCTTGATACGGTAAACTATCTTGTAGAAAATCCGCAACCGATTGTCGGTAATTTTAGTGAGTCGCATCTGGAAATACCGCCAGAGGTATTGATTACTGCAATGAAAAAACATCAACGCTATTTCCCGATGTGGAAAAGCGATACCGAACTTGCCGCAAAATTCATTACCATTTCTAACGGAACAGACGGAAATATTGATGGTGTTCGGCATGGAAATGAACGTGTCCTCCGAGCAAGGCTCAACGATGCCGAATTCTTCTATAGCGAAGATCAGAAAACCAGTCTTGCTGATAAGGTTGAACGGTTAGGGGCAGTCATCTTTCACGCCAAACTCAGTTCGCTTTTAGATAAAGCAGAACATCTAAAGGCATTAGTTAAGTTTATCGGCACAGAATTGGAATTAACAGAAACGACTACTCACCATGCGGAACGTGCGGCTTGGCTCTGCAAAGCAGATTTAACCACACAAATGGTCATAGAATTCCCATCATTGCAAGGGATTACCGGAAGATACTACGCCAAAAACTCTGGTGAATCTGAAAAGGTAGCAACTGCTATCGCTGAGCATTACCAACCCCTTGGTGCGGACACACCTCTGCCTGAAACCCAAATCGGAGCGATACTTGCTATTGCCGACAAACTTGACACTATAGTCGGATATTTCGGAATAGAAGAACGTCCAACAGGTTCACAAGACCCATACTCTTTACGACGGCATGCACTTGGCACAATCCGTATCCTGCAAGATCGAAAATTATCGATCTCATTAGATGCGGTTATCCAAAAGGCAATCTCTTTGTACGAAGTGGAATTAGTTGATGATACAAAAACGAGCGTTCTTAATTTTATCAAAGAACGTCTACGCGTTATCTTGCAAACACAGCAATACGCCCCCGACCTTGCTGATGCTGTCTTGGCAGTCGGTGATGTTGACATTACAGATATTCACAAACGTGCAAGCGCACTTGCCGAATTTCGCTTGACACCCAATTTTGAGGACATATATAATGCACTCAATCGGGTGCTTAGAATCTTACCCGAAAATGCACCGGAAACTGTTGATGTAGCACTGCTAAAAGACGATGCCGAAAAAGAACTATATGCCCGCATCACCGATGCAGAACCTGATTTTGATAAAAGCATTAAGGCACGCGCGTATTCGAAACTTTTGAAACAGTTAGCAGAACTACGACCTACGATAGACAAATTTTTTGACGATGTCCTCGTTATGGCAGAGGATCCGGATATACGGAGAAATCGATTGGCATTGCTAAATCGTATCGCAAAACCCATCTATACTGTAGCCGATCTTAGGAAATTGGTAATTGCGGGGAATAGGGCAATTTTATGTTGTTGAGGCAATATTCTATGAAACGATTCACTATTATCTGTATTCATTTCATTCTTTGTATCGCATTACTCATCGGGTGCGGTGAAAAAGAAGACAAAGCGATTCTCTCGGCAAGGCAAGCAATCGTTCGAGGGGATTATGCAGCCGCAGAGTCCGCAATTCAAAAATCGCGCGCCAACGATTCAGAGAACCAGGAAGCACTCCATCTCAACCGCTTACTTCAGTTGCGAAATAGCACAGATACGAATAATTGGCATCAAGCCATTGCACAAGTCTTGCAGCATCTTGAAACGTTGAATACAGATATTGACGCAATTTCAATACTTGAAGACCCGGATTCAGATGAACTAAACCAACAAGAACGGCTTATCCGTTCACGAAATTCTATCTCTGGACTACTCGCAACCGCGCTTGCAATGGCAGTTGAAAAACAGCCAGCACTGCTGTCGAATTTAGCAGAGCGGGCAGATGCCGTTGTTGTTACAGGGCTATTAGAGGCACAGAAATGTTATCAACCGGCTGTCCACGAAGCGGTTGCCCAACTTTTGCAACAACTACGCAGTAAAACAGAAGGCGCAGAGTCCAACTTTGCCACTCTGCTAAAAAACGCTATGCAACATCAAGACCCACAGATACGCAAAGCAGCAATCCACGAATTAGGTGCGCTACAAAACAATGAACTCATTCCAACGTATAAATTAATCCTCACCAAAACGGATGAAGCACCGGAAGTGGCTTATAGTGCTATCGTTGCCGTGGGTACACTCTGCAAACCCGAATTTCAACTAGACCCCGAACTTGTATCAACACTTCAACTTGCAACAAGGAACAATAGCGCGCAAGTCCGAATGCACGCAGCAAAATTACTCGGCAAGCTCCAAGCAGCAGAAGCGATTGACGATCTAATTAAACTTTTAGCGGATTCCAACAGTTATGTGAAAAGCACCGCTATAGATGCCCTTAACAGAATTGGTGAACCCGCGATCGTACCACTTTTGGCTGTGCTTGAAACCGGCGCACGCAACATCATCCCAGACGAAGATGACGGCTTTTCCGAACGATACCGATATATCGCAAGTGCATATATTGACGATTCTTGGATGAAAAAATACCGTTTGAGGGCACAATCCGCAGCAATTGATACTTTAGGAATACTCAAGGCAGAAGTGGCAGTTAGTCCCTTAATTCAACTTTTGGCGAATGAAGATTTAAAAGGTGCAGCGCGCGCCGCTTTAATCTCAATGCGGGGTGTGGCGGTTCCAGCACTTTTGGACACACTTCAAACCGATGAATTCCATGTGCAGTTAGAGTCCGCAAACACACTCAGCAGTATCGGAGATAGACGCGCTATACAACCGTTTATTGACTTTCTAACAGGTGATGCTAACAAAAAGGTTAAAGCCATTGCCGCAAAAGCACTTGGAAACATGCGTGCACGCGGTCCAAACAACGCATCTGTTACCGCACTTACCGCAGCACTTGCGCTTGACGATACAACAGCCACGCAAGCAGCGGATGCTCTCGGCAAAATTAATGTCTCCTCTGAAGAAACAATTCGCAAATTGATTGCTATTTCAATGGATAAACTGCGTCGCGAAACAGTCCGATCTGCAGCGATCAACGCATTGTGGCAACTGAAATCCTCAAACGCTACGCAGCCAATGCTGCTTCTCATGTTGAGTGATGAGACGAGTGCTGTCATCCGCGCAAACGCTGTGAAGGTGCTTAGCCGCATTAAAGATACAGAAACCCTTCCTGCCCTTTTTTGGGTCTTGTCAATGCAGTACGATGAAATCTCTGATTTTCAGCGTCACATGAAACGGAAGTACAAAACACTTGACGCGCTCAGAACCCATCTTGATTCTCTGAATATCGAATGGACAGCAGATTATCCGCGTCCCTATTATCGGATTTGGGGTGAACTTAAGCCTATTCCCAGTCTTGTTCGGAGCGAAGTCGCACACACACTCGGCATTTTCAAAGGCGATACTGTCGTTGAACCGCTGACGAACGCATTAGCAGACGATCAACGGGCAACAGTCCGGCGCAGTGCCGCATGGGCACTCGGCAGAGTCGGTGGTGATAACGCCGTTGATGCACTGATTACTGCTCTAAAGAAGGATAAACAGGGTGTAGTGCGCCAAGAAGCAGCCATCGCTTTAGGCACAATCAAATCGCAGAAAAGTGCTGATCCTTTACTGGATATAATCAGAACTGACAAGTATGAAACCGCACGACTTGAAGCAACGAAAGCACTCAGAGAGATAAGCCCTACGCTTGTTGATAAAGGGCTTGTTGACATCATCAAAAAAGGACGCGGCAGCTTTGAAGAAGGTCATGAAGTTCAATCTGTCCAAAATGAAGTTATCGGTGCACTTTTAACAAATGGGAACGCGACTACTACCAGCTTTCTGCTTGATGCACTCAAATCCGCTAACAATGAATGGACTCGCTGGGCAATCGTCTATATGCTTGGTGTCATTCATAACAGCGCAGCGTTAGACACGATGCTTGAAGAGTTGAAAAACCCAAGTTATGTCATTCGCAAAGAGGCCGTTACTCGGTTCGGCGGTTTTAAAGACCGAAAGACAGTGGAACCCTTAATTGCAATCCTTGAAAATCGCGAAGAATCGAAATCCATCCGTGCAGCTGCAGTTGCCTCGTTGAATGCACTTCGCGACGAACGCACGGCACCAGCACTCCGCGAAGCACTCAACGATGAAAATAGTGCTGTTCGGTTACAAGCTGTCGCTGCATTGGGAAGTATAAAAGACGCAAAAGCGGTACCTAAACTGAGCGAAATGGTTGAAAATCAGTTAGAGACTGATGCTATCCGGGCTGCAGCTGTCACTGCACTCGGTAACATCGGCGATAAGACTTCAGAAGACCTCCTAATCCGTGCACTTAACATCCGAATCGGCAATATCGCCAATAACGCTATCGTTGCACTTGGAAAACTGGAAAGCACAACTGCTGTCCCGCAATTAATTACTATCTTAGAGGATAAACGGGTTGTGTTAGATGCCAGCACGCTTGCATTGGCTAACGCCTCTCCTCGCATCAAAGCTGCGGGTGCACTCGGTAAAATCGGTGGAACTGAGGCAACAAACGCTCTCGCTAATCGTCTCATTGACGACACAGAGTATATTGTCGCACTTGAAGATGAGTGGAACAGACGCAATTTAGCACTTAACGATAGGAAACGGAACTGGAGTTGGGAATTACTTGTCGGCACTGCGAAAAAAATTAATCTACCAGAGTTCATTGCAGAAAAAATGCAAGCGCGTGCAGACGATGAATGGGAAAGTAATCCTATCAGAAACGCTGCATCAGTAGCATTGGGACGCACACGTTCCCTTAATCTTTCACAGATCAGAGAAGCACTATCCGATTCAGATGTAGACACCCGAAAAGATACTACACGTAAAATCGGGGAAACAGGAACGATGGCATTAGCAGCAGACCTTGTTCTCGTCGCAAACGGAGAAAATGAGGACAATAAAGATGTCAGGCGATTGGCAACGCAAGCACTCGGTGAACTCGCGGATGTTTCAACAACCGACCCTCTCATTGCAGTCATGAATAACGATGAAAATCATATTGAAATCCGCAGAGATGCTGCACGCGCACTCGGCAAAATTGGGACCGACGAAGCGGTTTCAGCACTTGTTGCAAAACTTACCGAGTTGCATGCGGAGCAAACAGAACGTGCATTCCGCATCAATCTGATACAAGCACTTGGAGATGCAAAAAACGATAGTACGACGCAGATTCTGGAGACAGTTTTAGAAGACTCAGATGCGGATATCCACTTCCTAGCGGCATCCGCACTCTTTGAGATTACCGGTAAAGGCTACGGCTACGATCGACTATAACGCAGACACGGTTTGTAGTCGCGCAATTCATTGCGCCTCTCTGAATTTCTTTGAAATTATCTTAGATATAAATGTCTCAATAATTACGAGTTTTGAGACCCAGCGGGGCGAAATGTGTATTAATCAGATAAAGGAGATTTATATAGCTTTTTTTGAATTACGTCAATATCGGACCCAACCCGGACAACGCGAAAACTGGGTCAAATACATGGAAGAAACGGTCATCCCGTTCCAGATTTCCAAAGGGATGGTTGTCATCGGAAGTTTCATCGGTGAAAAAGAGGATGACCTCTACGTCTGGATTCGTAGGTTTGAAGACGAGGAGCAGCGCGAAAAACTCTACGCGGCGGTTTATGAAGACGATAGATGGGTAAACGAAATCTCTGCACGCGTCGGTGAACTCATTGATAGAACAAAAATCGTTGTTACGCGAATGGAACCGACCTCGCGCTCGCCACACCAATAACAGTAACGGAGATGGTTTAATGAACGCTGAAGAAAAATATCTGTTTGATCTGTGGGGATATGTGAATATAGAAGGTGTCTTAGAGGTGGAAGAGCTCACAGAATTGAACGCTTTGATTGACGCGCAAGACTATCCTGATCCTGCAGGCGACAACATCCATTCACAACGCTTCGGTGGCTTCTTAAGTTGGGAAAATGATGCGTTTCGGAAACTTCTCAATCACCCACGCATCATGCCGTGCTTAGCAGAGATAGTAGGTCCAAAATTTCGGCTTGATCATGTTTACGGCATCTTGATGAAAGAAGGCAACCCTGGTGGAACACTCCACGGCGGCGGCACCCCTTACGATCCATCACAATACTACGTTTTCCGAAATGATCGTATGTATAACGGCTTAACTGTTGTTTCGTGGGCGTTGACAGACATGCTTCCGGAACACGGTGGTTTCTGCTGCATTCCCGGCAGCCATAAAAGCAATTATCCGTGTCCTCCAAAGTTCCGTCCGGTGAAGGATAACAAAACATGTATGGCACCGGTGCATCAGAAGGCGGGCGATGCCGTCATCTTCACGGAAGCGTTGACGCACGGCACCCTTCCGTGGACTGCTACACATCAACGCCGCTCAATTCTGTTCAAGTATTCCCCAGGGCATGCATCATGGGGACGAGAAAGGTATGACGAAGCACTCCACAACCTGATGACTGATGAAGATCAGAAGCTTATGCTTGAACCACCTTATGTGTATCACCGAAAACCGGTCGTTTAGGTAATTATTTCGGTAAATATTACGTTAGCTGTGTCTACTAAGATAGAAGAGAGGATTTGCATGAACAACGAACTAACAGTGAACATACACCTTCTTAACAACATTTAGATTTATTAAATTCGTGTAAAATGTTATTCGCTCATGTAAAAGGTGTGTGCGGTTATTTTTAATAAAGTCAATGACCACGCGGGTTAAAAGTTTTCATTGGCACTCATTCTTTACATGAGCCAAAGAAATTGAACCACAAGGAGAAACCAAATGAAACGCACTTACACAATACTCGGAATTTTGCTAACTTTATTGCTTTTTGTTTTTTTGGGAAACTTATACTTCGCCAAAACGACAAAAGCAGACACATTCGTAATAAAAGATTTAGAAGGCAACCCAAGACTTGTAAACGTTGACGGAAGGTTTAGAAAGCCACATCGTCCGTTAGTTGAAGGTGATGCCCCTTACACACCGACTAAATTGGAATGGCTTGTACTTACTTTGAATTCAAAATATAATAAATTTCATAGCAATTACGCTATCTACTATGAAGCAGATGACGGTGGCAATAAAGTTCTTGTGTATATTACGTACGAGGACTTACCTGTAGAAAAACTGAAGGAATTAAATAAGTCAGTACAGATTAATGCATTAGCACTCGCAAGGCGTTATGGTTGGCAAAATTGGGTAGAAGTGGACGTATTTATTATTGAAAAAGACGTTCCCGAATGTAATGAAGAATAAATAACCCCAACCCGCCCAATGTGCAGGTGGCGGCTGCGAAAAGCGCAGAAAAACAGCACTACTCTTCAATACTAAACGGTTTTTCGCGGGAGCCGTAAAATCCCCACATTTCACACATTTTTACAGAAAGGAAAAAATATTTGAAACTTCGTTTTGATGAATCAAAAATTCGCTATTATGCGTCTCAATATGCATATAGTAAACCTCCGCCATATTAGCAATCTTCTTCAGTTCGGTGATACCACCTACGTGGGAGGTATCAGGTTGTAAATAAGCAACCGCCTGTTTCTCAAAAACTTCGCGAAAACCTCAGCGGGTCAGCAGGCGTTCACCGGTAGCAATCGGAAACGGAACATGGTCAGACACTAATTTCAGAGCATCAACGTTTTCTTGTGGAACAGGTTCCTCAACGAACATTGGACGCATACCTTAAACGCATCAATCACTGCAGGAGGTTCATGACCACGCTATTTGCCACCGGGACCGCTTTTAAACGCTGTGTAACCGCCTTTTCGCTGTAAGGATTCAAGTCGTTCTTTTGCAGAGGCTTTTCCTTCGTCAGTTAAGCTGCCGATACCCCAATGTGCATAAACGCGGATACGGTCACGCACAGCACCACCTAAGAGTTGATAAGTTGGCACACCGTGATATTTGCCCGCAATATCCCACAACGCCTGATCAATTCCGGACAGGGCAGACATCAAGATGTTGCCGCCTCGGAAGAATGCAGATCGGTAGACATGCTGCCAATGGTGTTCAATACGTAACGGGTCTTTACCGATAAAATAGTCGGCAAGTTCTTCAACTGCCGCCCATGTGCTTTTGGGTTTACCTTCAAGTGTTGTTTCACCCCATCCAACGATGCCGGTGTCAGTCGTAATTTTTACAAGCCGCATCCGACGACGTGGATAAAATTGTTCAATAGTCGCTATTTTCATTAGAACTTCCTTTACAAGTTTTTCAGCACTGCTTTCAGATCTTTTTACCAACAACCGCCAACCAAATTATAGGAGAAATTATGCCTTCACAACCCAATATTCTTTTTATGATCGCTGATGACCATCGGTGGGATGCCATCGCAGGTATGGGCGATCCAACGGTAAAAACGCCAACGATGGATTCACTTATGGCACGTGGGACAACGTTCCGACAAACCCATATCATGGGTTCTCTCGTTGGAGCAGTCTGTGTGCCAAGCCGCGCCGCTGTCCTCACTAGTGCCAATCTTTTCCGTAGCGGTGGGAACCAGATTAACCGAGATTTGGCAGTCTGGCCTCAAGTAATGCGCGAGGCAGGCTATAGTACATTTGGCACAGGTAAATGGCATAATGACAGACAAACATATACCGATAGCTTCGCTGATGGTGCCAAGATTTTCTTTGGCGGAATGGGCAACCAATATAAAGTGCCCGTTTTTGACTACGATCTGACCGGTGCATACCCGAAAGAAGCCAAATATATCGGTGATAAGTTTTCTACGGAACTGTTTACGGATGCCACCGTGCAGTTTTTAGAAAACTACGACCAAACAGACCCATTTTTCCTCTATCTTTCCTTTACTTCACCACACGATCCGCGGACACCACCAGGCGAATACGCGACGATGTATTCACCTGATGAGATACCCGTTCCAGAGAACTTCTATCCGGAACATCCGTTTGACAACGGGGAAATGCGAATTCGTGATGAAGTGTTGGCACCTTTCCCGCGCACTCCTGAAATTGTGCAACAACACATCGCTGATTATTACGGCATGATCACTCATCAAGATGCAGAGATGGGACGAGTCCTGCAGACGTTAGAAGCAAAAGGGCACCTTGATAACACTATCATTATCTACACCGCCGACCACGGACTCGCTGTCGGGCAACACGGACTGTTGGGTAAACAGAATCTTTATAGTCACAGTATCCGTGTTCCATCAATATTCGCGGGACCAGGAATTCCAGAAGGACAAACAATGGACGCTTTGACCTATCTCTATGATGTATTCCCTACCGTGTGTGACCTAACTAAGGTTGGCTGCCCGGATACAGTAGAAGGTAGCAGCTTAGTCCCGTTGATGGAAGGTTGTGTTGATAAGGTTCGCGATACGGTTTTCGCTGCCTATAAAGACATTCATCGCACTGTCAGCGATGGACGTTGGAAACTAATCCGTTACTATGTCTCTAAAGATACAGGTAAAGGTACGGATTGCATCCAACTGTTTGATTTGGAACAAGACCCGTGGGAAACAACAAACCTGGCTGAACTTCCCGAACACGCCGAACGTATTCAGTCCTTAGCCACTGAATTGAAAAGATGGCAAACGGAAACCGATGATTTCATGAAAGATGTCCCTGTATTGCCTTTGTAAGCTAACTATTGCTTGGAGGAATGAGAGGTTGGAGGGTTAGCATCGCGCTCCTTCCGGCCTTTCCATTTTTCTTTTAACTTAGTCATACGCCGCCTAAAGGGTTCACGCTGGCCAATCGCAACCAATCGCGCAGCCTGCTCAGCCGCATCCGCTATCAGTTGCAGCGCATCCTCAACCGCATCCTCAAGCGACATCGGTGCCTGCACAATGCCTAACATCGCGTCAATCCCAGCTTCATAAACCGCTTCAGCCCCATCGCCAATACCACCGGCAATTGCAATAACGGGAATATTGTCTGCTTTTGCTACCTTCGCAACGCCAACGGGAGTCTTTCCAAACGCAGTTTGAAAATCCAATTGCCCTTCACCTGTGAAAACAAGAGATGCACCTTTCATTCTTTCCTTAAGTTTAACAGCGTCAACCATAATATCAATACCAAGCCGCAATTTCGCATTGAGAAACGCCATCAATCCAGCCCCTAATCCACCAGCAGCCCCCGCGCCGGGAATATCGTTAAAGGCTTGTCCAAGTGTTCGCGTCAAAACTTTGTCAAAATGTGTGAGATGAGAATCAAGCGTTTTAACCATCTCAGGCGTTGCACCCTTTTGAGGACCATAGACATGCGATGCCCCGTTGGGACCAATCAGCGGATTATTAACATCACAAGCGACAACAGTTTTCGTTTCAGCAATTGCAGGATGTAAACCCGTTATATCTATTGATGCCAATTTACCCAGTCCTCCGCCGCCTCGGTCAATCGGGTTTCCATCTGCCCTCAGAAATTTTACGCCAAGTGCTTCAGCCATTCCGGCACCCCCGTCGTTTGTCGCACTGCCACCGATACCAATGATTAAGCGTCTGCAGCCAGCTTCCAAAGTGGCGCGGATGAGTTGTCCTGTGCCGTAGGTTGTCGTCCGCAACGGGTTTCGTCTATTGAGTGGAACAAGCGGAAGACCAGAAGCAGATGCCATCTCAATCACTGCGGTTTCTCCATCCGCAAGGATGCCAAATTCTGCGTCAATCTCGTTCCCAAGCGGATCAAGCACACGCTGCGTTCGGATATCTCCACTTGTAGCATCAACAAGAGATTGCACAGTGCCTTCACCGCCATCAGCCATCGGAATTTTTTCAATAATTGCATCTGGAAACACGCGACGAAGCCCTTGCTCAATAGCATTCGCGGCTTGCAGTGCTGTGACGCTTCCTTTGAATGAATCCGGCGCAACTACAATTTTCATAACGGCAAGTCTAACATACGCATCGCATTTTGTCAAGGAGTGAGTTGGAGGTGTTCAATGAATATGTAGCCAAGAAAACAATGATGTGTTATACTTTGTTAAACTGTATTTATGCTTCATATTATGAAAACAGGTGACGCATGAGTTGGCAACTTGAAACAACAGTCTCTGACGAACAGGTTGAATTTTACAACGAAAACGGATATCTCACTTTCGGACGTATCTTTACAGAATCGGAATTAGACGAGCTTCGATATTATGTAGACAAAATGATTGAAAATCTACCAGAAGGCAAGCGTCCAGAGCAAATGGACGTACCGCATTTTGAGCATCCATTCTTGTTCAAATACCTAACGCACCCACATGTATTGAAAGTAATTGAACGTTTTATCGGACCGGATATAGTCCTATGGTCAAGCCACTTTATCAGCAAACGTGAAAACGATGGTATGGCGGTTCCGTGGCATCAAGACGGTGTCTACTGGGGCAAAATGTTAGAACCGATGCGCGTTATCACGATGTGGTTGGCAGTTGATGAATCCAAGCTTGAAAACGGATGTATGCGTGTCATACCCGAAAGTCATAACCTGCGGGATCGTCGTTATGAAGCAGTCAATCGTGAGAACAACCTCTTTGGAAGCGAAGTTGTAGAGGCAGACCTTGACATATCAAAAGCGGTTGATCTGGAACTGGAGGTGGGTGAGTGTCATTTTCACGATGCATGGACAATCCACAATTCCAGTCCGAACGTCTCACAAAAACGGCGATGCGGTTACACAATGCGCTATATGCCCGCAAATGTCCGTTATCCGGGCGCTGAGTGGCGTTCCACACACAAAATATATCTGTTGCAAGGTGAGGACAGGACGGACGGCTTTAACACCTACACACCTGTACCAAAGTAACTAGCACACGCCTCAAGCTTTTATAACCCAAGTTACTGCCTATTGAAAATCGGTCGATTCCGTTATAGTTCAACTGATATTTATCAAAATTCTTCATATGTCAATGTTTATCAGTGTTTTCTTGGTATTTGTTCATGAAAATGCTCGCTGAGATCAGACAGCATCTGCCTCTGTCCTGAAAGTTCAAGTTGTCCTTGATGAAAGGTTTTTCGCACGGAGCGACTGACCTGCTGTATCAAAAGGTAGCTCATCACTTTCACACCTAAGTTCGCATACGCGCCATTCCGTCCTTTTAGGCTCATGGATGCGAGGTTTAGGTCTGTTTTTAGATACCGCCAATACTGTTCTATACCGTGGTGTTGAGACCATATCCGTAGGATTTCACAAGCACGCAGCGGTTTCCCGAATACCAGCATTGTTCGGATGTTGCCACGGTCTGCCAAGAACAACACCACGACTTTTCCAAAAGTTGGACTTGTGGCTTTAGTGCGATAGACCGGTTTATCGCAACCCCATTGATTGGAGAGGAGTTTGATCGGCTTTTTATGCTCCGAGAGTTTCACCTTTTTTTCATCAATCGTCATCACATAGTTGCTTTTTCCGTGCACAAGGATCGTTTCAAATCCCATTTCTCGCAAGGTGTCAATCAAGTGGTGGCTGCCATACCACGCATCGAAGGTGATCGGATAGTTTCGGATATCTATTCCGGTCTCTTCAAAGAAAGACACCACTTCCTTGAACATAGTGATGACACAGGAGGGTTTATCCGTGTTCCCGCGGCCTTGTTTGCTGACCAGTCGCATATTCAGCGGAATGATCTGATTTCCAATCTTTATTGTGATCCCCAATATATTTTGTCCCTTCATCGGCTGATTTGCTTGAGAAGACCACCAATCAGATACGTAGGAGAGCTCCGCTCCATAACGGAAAACAAAGGTATCATCCACACTGATGACGATACACAGACGCGATAGGGTAGAAGCACTTTTTGATACTGCCTCCTGTAGCACCTCTAACGCAATAGAACACCCGATACGCACAAAAAGATGCTGCCAGAGATAAAGACTCATCGTATTCAGTGCCCGATATAGTCTCGCTTTCGGAATAGACAGCGCATCCGCCACTTGATCCGGGTTAGTAAGTCCAAACAGATGACAGGTTGACAAAAACACTAAGGTATGAACAAGACCCTGTTTCAAGGTGCGAAACTGTGAAGAAAGAAGTAGTTGAAAAAAGGTTATAGATTTGATAAGCTGAGTTAGCATGAGATGTCCTCCTAATGCATTTTATGTCTGAAACTGTAATTAGGATGGGCTCTCATGCTATAAAAGTCAAGGAAAATGGACACAGCAAAAACGCATTTTCATGGCGTTACACCTTGTTTCTATTGATGATTATTAGGTTGAAGACCATTCTGAGAAATATCAGTTAAAGTGTCCAATCTTTCGCTCCAACGGAGCGATATGTCTATAGAAAAAAGTGTGTTCTCTCTTCCGCTCCAGCGGAGCGGTATGTCCAGTGACTGTGAGCAACACATATCTGAAAGTTCTGTGCAGATGGTGTTTCCATGTTTAGATGTCAACTTAGATTATAAAAGCAATATAAAAAAGGAGAATTTATGCGTCCCTATTTTGACGTACATTGCCATATCGGCATGACGGTATCACGCGCACCGGTTGTTGGACAGAGTGTCGGAAGATGTATAGCACGGATGGCTTCCGCAGGCGTTATCGGTGCGATCCCGTGTCCGACAGCAGGTGGACCACAAGCACACGGTGTCCTGGACACGCGGGCACAGAACGAGGTGATCGCGAGTGCTTGCCGGAAGTATCCAGATCGTTTCCCCATCGGACTTGGGATTGTGGAAGTCCGACATGAACAAGCAGGTGTAGATGAACTTGACAGAGCAATGCAGGATGATGGCTTAGTCGGATTTGTGTGTCATCCGGCGTTGTCCGGACATTCACTTGGCGGTGAATTATACGCGTTCCTTGAAGTTGTAGGAATGCACAACGGATTGTGTCTGCTACATCAGGCAGGTTCAACACAAAATATCGCCGCGTATGCACAACGGTTCCCGACGGTGACTTTTATCATCGGGCATGTCTCAATGAACAAAGCAGGACAACTTGATGCCATTGCACATTGTGCAAAGCAGGAAAATATTTGGTATGATGTTGCACAAAAACCTGAAGGTGCAGATGAAAGTTGGGACTTAGTGCACCTCGTGAATAACCTCAGCAACGATAGGATTATGTTCGGTAGCGATCTACCATATTATGATTTTCGCCTTGTTCAAGCACAGATTGAAGCTGCAGACCTTGATGAGACGAAGGAACGAATTGCATATCAGAATGCTGTGCGATTGGTGCAACAATTTCAACCAGATTGGTTGCCAACGCTAACCCCAATAACACCGCCGCAGATTTACTCCGAGACTGAGATGTGGGATGCCAATGGTGTAAGATTAAAGTAGATAAAAAAATAGAGACTATTTAACAATCTCAACTGCACGAATCCGATGACGGAGAACAAAGATACATAGAGCTGTCAGTGCAGTTAATGTAAGGAGCGTCCAAGACCAATGTATATTGTAGCCACTTTCCAAATCGAAGAGGGCAGTTCCAAGTCGATCATAGTTCGCCCAGATGGAAACCAAAGCGATTGTGCTGGTTCGAAAAACCTCTTTAAGGATGAGGTGGAGAACAGGCAATCCAAACCAAACAGCACAAAAGCCGATTGTCGCATAGCGAGAATTTTTGGTTAGCGATGAGAAAAACAACATCAATAGGCTTGTAATGGCAGTGATTACAACCGAATAAACGATGATGGAGAGCAGTATCCAATAATTTTCTTTAAGGAAGGGTGTATCAGTTAACAACACATGTTCAAGAAATAACAACAGTCCAGGAATCAACGTCATGCAGGTAAGCAAGATGCCAATCACAACAAATTTTCCGATGAGGTAATCTACCCATGAAATAGGTTTAGAAAGGTAAAGAGAAAGCGCATTATACTTCAAATCATTGGCAATTAACCCCGCCCCTCCGAAAATAACGACTAATGCAACCAAAAAAGCAGATGGAAACGTATCAATCCTAAATAGAAACTTCTGAAAAAAACCGCTATCAATAACAAAACCAGTGAAATTTTCCGGTAAAATATTAAAAATATAAATATAGATTCCGTAAGACAAGATGTAAATTACCGGTGGAATTGCAACAATTAATCGAACAATTTTGCGTTGCGCGAGCAGTTTCAATTCTGCTTTTGCAATTACCCACCACCGTGTGTAGTTCCGAGGTTTTAGTGTGCCTTCCCAATGTCGATAGTCTTGTGTGTGAATAGGCATGGTTAATTCCTATAAATAGTGGTTTTTTCCAAGGTATCTGTAAAAGGTCCCTGTCTCTCAGTCTTGATTTCAACCGTAATAACTCCTAAATGTGTATCGCGTTCGGGGTCTTCTTCAATGAGTCTCCGTGGAATCTCTGCACTCAGAAGTCTATCAAGGCTATTCGGTTCCTGCGCCCATAGGACACCAATAAGCCTACCATCGTAAACCTTCCGATGTTTTTCGCCGTCACGCATAGAATAAACTTTCACGTTGGTAGTAAAGTCAGCCTCTGAAATTGTGCTAACGCCAACATTCGGACTAAGAATGCTCTGATCCCATATTAGTGGAATCCCGTGCTTATCAAGCAGATAAACCTTAATGTCTATCCGATTTACGCGTGGATCGGACATAATCCGAATCCCTTCAAAATTCTGGATTTCCCCAGTTCCGCATGCAAGCAAAGCAAGTACGCAGATGCAAACGAGCATAACTCCCTTCAATTGCAATTTTAAGCGAAACACATCAACCTCTCCTTTTGAATTTTAAGTTACCAGCTGCAGACTTCTATATTAAAAGTCTGTTCACAAATTATACTCTTTTTAGGGTATGCGTGTCAATTCTTAAATCAGAACCATTCAATTGTCACAAGGTGCTCTTGTGGGAGGGCTTTCTAAGCCCGATTATACCAATACTGTTACTGTCCTAAAATTTGGACAATTTCTGTCTGTTTCATGCTGTGTTCTCAAGTGATTTTCTATTTTTCTACGAGTTTTGTGCAAAGTTGTAACTCACAAAAAACTATTATAGGTTCAGCAAAGGCAGCCCCAGCGGGGCGAAATGTTTATAGCAAGCAGCACGACATACACACGGACAAAGCTCCAGCGGGGCGACAGGTATAATAAGGATAAGCTTGTCTTAATGTCTAATACCAAATTAACTTGATCCCACTCGGTAGGCGCGCTTTGTAAGCGCGCTGTCTGCCCAGAAAAATAAGACTAATCCCGTTAATTTGGTATTAGAGGTTGCATAAACCAAGCTGCCAGATAAAAACACAAAAAATTGTCCAAAGTGTAATTACTGTATTCAAAAAACCGAAAATAATTGCACTAAGAATTTGGCAACAAAAATCGGAAAATCGACAGAAACTATCCAAGAATACCCTCCATCCGCGCACGTACCCACGCTTTGTGTTCAGGATGTGTGTGAATATAAAAGGTGCCGGTCTGAATAGCATTGTAGACATGATCTGCCACTTCCGCTGGTAACATTCCAGCCTCCATCTCAGCACGGACATTCCGAGAATCGCCTACAGCTTGCCGATGGTGGCGCGTTTTCTCTATTGGATTCTGCAATGCATCTGGACGGTTCCGGGCAGAGTCTAAAATACCTGTTCGCACCCAACCGGGACACAACACATGCACCTGAATCTGTGATCCTTTTTGTGCCAATTCATCGACAAGAGTTTCCGAAAGTGCCACCACGCCGTGCTTGCTTACCTTATAGATACCTTCACCCGGACCTCGCACTAAACCGAGGATAGAAGCGGTGTTGACAATATGACACTTGGTGTCTTGGGCGAGCATGCGCGGAACAAACACACGAATACCGTGAATTACACCCCACAGGTTAACACCCAAAACCCATTCCCAATCGGCGAGTGTATGCTCCCAGATAGGACGACTGCAAACAACACCAGCATTGTTACAAAGAATGTGTACCGCACCGAAAACTTCCAACGTCCGTTCTGCAAGATTCTCAACCTCAACAGCATTTGAGACATCTGTCCTTACAGCAAGAACAGTTGCACCTGTAATGCGCAAATCAGTCTCAAGTTTGGCTAACGGCTCTTCTTCAATATCTGCAAGGACAATCGCCATCCCTTCCGCAGCGAACCGTTCCGCCATACCGCGTCCGATACCGCTCGCTGCGCCAGTAATTACAGCAACGCTTTTCATTCAAATCTCCGCTTGCCGTTGCTTATGATATGATTCCAAGTTATCATTGGCATTCACAATCATCCATAACTTATCAACAATAGTGTGAATGTGTTTGCCCGGGAAAGCGAAGTAGAAATCATCGTCAGAGAGTGCGGTATAAACGCGGTTGCCGATGCACCCCAAGCTACTCGCACCTTTACCAGACTGAATGACAGCCGGTATGATGGCGCAGGTCGGTCTTCCCATAGCACCGTTTTCTATCTCAACTTCGGCAGCAATTGCAGCTTCAGCCAAAAGCATCAACTGTCTTGGTGTGCCAGAGACAATAACAACATCTGGCGTATCCATCATGTCTGTCAAAGGAGCGTAGACTGCATTCTGGAAGGGATTTTCTCGCGTCGGGATGCTTTGAACATCATCTAAAGTAAGATAACCGAGTTGATACATATAATTAAGTGTGCCTTCTAGCTCCTCGATTTGTGCGTCAGGCAATTCAACATTGTGTGTAAAACACCCGATCGGGCAGTTGTAGTGGTCGGACGCTTCGGTGTAGAAGGTTTTGCCTTCTGCCGCACGACTCCAATAGGTACATCCGGAGGCTTCAGCTTTTTCCACACGGGGAACATCATCCGGTTGTGTGTCGTGAAACGTTACTGTGATAGGTCGTGTATCTAAACCGAGTAATTCTTCTAATTGATGAAAATCGTCTCTCATTTTTCTCCTTTTTGTTATTGATGAAATCAAGTTTCGAATGCTTACCGCGAAGGGACATCCCATAATATAACCGTGCCATCCCAATGACCTGTGGCGATTGTCTTACTGTCAGGCGAAAATTCAACAGTATTGGCACAATATGTATGTCCTTTGAGCGTTTTCAGATGCTTCCCCGTTGCAGCATCCCACAGTCGCACTGTACCACCGCGATTCCCAACGGGAATTGTTGCAATTGTTTTGCCATCCGGTGAATACTTAACATCAGTACGGAAATTCGGTGGCTCTTCTTTCAAGGGGCTTATCGGTTTCCCTATCGGTTCCCCTGTGGCTACATTCCATAATCGTACCGTATCGTTTTCTATGAAAGCCGCGAGTATATCTCCATCTGGGGAGTACTGAATTGAGCGGACATAGTCATGAGGCAGTCTGGATTTTTCAGGGTGCAGCAATTTAGTGAGGGATCGGTCTAAAGATTTGGCAATCCCTTCTCTATGTGCTACAAATGTTTTTATGTGTTTTCCTGTGGCAACATCCCAAAGCCACGGTGTTTTGTCCCAGGGGGTAGTAATTGCTAATATCTTGCCATCTGGTGAATACACAACTGCAGAGGCTGTTGCTGTAGACGTTTTGAGTGTTTTTAAATTTTCACCTGTGATTGTATCCCACAGTCGCACTGTGTAATCGTCACAACTCGTTGCGATCATTTTGCCATCCGGTGAAAGCACACCATACCTAATATTGTATGTATCCCCTTTGAGCGTTATTATGTTTTCACCTGTGGTCAGATTCCACAGTCGCACCGTTTTGTCACTACAGTTAATTAAGAGTGTATCACTATCTGGCGAAAACGCGAACCCCTTAAGACCGTATGTATCTCCCTTAAATGTTTTTAGGTGCTGCCCTGTTTTTATATCCCACAGTCGTACAATCTTATCACTACAATAAGTTAAGATGGTAGCACCATCCGGGGAATACGTACCATACTTAATTTCGTATGTGTCTCCTTTGAATATTATTAGATTTTCTCCCGTAGTTACCTCCCACAACCACACCTTATTGTCATTACAGTTAACTAATAATGTGTTTCCTTCTGACGAAAACATAACTGAAGAAATATAACCAGTATGTCCTTTAAGTGTTTTTAGATGTTTTCCTGTAGTAGTATTGCGCAGCCATGCCTCTTTCAGGACTTTGCCAATTGCGATTGTTTTGCCATCCGGTGAAAACGCAATAGAATGAGCACCACCTGCATAGTCTGTAAAGGTTCTTATGTTTTTGCCAGTGTGTGCATCCCACCACCGCATCGTGTCATCCCAACTTGCAGTAGCGATTGTTTTCCCATCTGGCGAATACGCAACGTAATCAACTACGTCCGTATGTACTTTGAATGTTTTTATAGACTGTCCGGTGGTCACATTCCACAACCTTATCATACCATCATAACCTCCAGCTGCGATTGTTTTGCCATCCGGTGAAAACGCAATAGAATAAACAATATTCCTCCAAGAGAGTATTTTTATCGGTTGTCCTGTGTGTGTATCCCATATTTGAACCTCACGGGTACTACTGTTAGTTCCGAGCAGCATCCTGCCATCCGGTGAAAACGCAATTGGGTTCTGATACCCATCAAATATATTTATAGGTTTGCTTGTACGCGTATTCCACAACCGAATCGTTTTGTCTAAACTTGCAGTAGCGATTGTTTCTCCATCCGGGGAAAATTTGACTGAATAGATAACCTCTGTATGTCCCGTGAGTGTCTTTATGTTTTTCCCTGTGCAAGAGTCCCAAAGCCGCACTGTCGTGTCTGCACTCCCAGTAGCGATTGTTTTCCCATCTGGCGAATACGCGACTGAAGTGATGCCGTTAGTATGTCCTCTGAGGGTTTTTGTATTTTTACCTGTACGCACATCCCATAACCGCACTGTCTCATCCCAACTCGCTGTAGCGATTGTTTTGCCATCCGGGGAATACGCCGCAGAATAGACTCTATCCGTATGTCCTCCTGTTATCAGGTCAAGTTCTTTTCCAGTCTGTGAATCGTAGAGCCAAACCCCAATCGAGGTCGTGACAGTAAGCCGAGCACCGTCTGGAGAATACATTATCTTCTGTATGCTACCTTTACCGAAACGGGCAATAGCACCTTCAGGTAAACCAACTTGTGTATAAGGTTCATATTGAGCAAAGGCGGTTGATAGACACAATGTTGCAGCAACAAATAACGTTAGCATCAGAAAAAACTTCTTCATCGTTTCAGACTCCTTTTTGTAAAACGTTTTCAACATCCAATTCTTGCACTTCAGAAGATTTGTCATGAAAAACTAAACCTGAATCGGAGCAAACTGCCCCTCATTAGGTTCCGCTCAGCAGAACCATGCTTCTGTTATTCGTGGTGCGGATAGATGGTTACGGCACAACGGCGTGTGCCTACTACCATGCATATCGGCAGCAAGTTCCCATATCTGGTAAAAAGTATCCAACGTATCAACACCGATTCGCGCGTCATTTTCTACAAGAACATTGACTGTTTTATGAAGTTCATCCATCCGTGCGTCGGGATGCCTCCAAATATAACTAAAGGCGGTATCATCAAGGGTGAGGGAAAGTTCTTTCGTTTCGGAACGGTTAAGTATATATGAACCGGGCGGAATTAGCAACCGAACAGCATACTGCACAGGATCAACATGATAAATGAGGCGATGTGTATCAACGAATTCAAGGATTTCAAGATAATCGTCTAAGGTTGTCCACGGTGTAAACGGCACCCAGGTAGGACGTAGTGCGATGCCAGCACCGTGAACGATCTCAAGTGCGGTTTCAACATCCGCGCGAGTGTGATGTTTTTCCAAAATCGTTAACACCGCCCCGCTCAATGATTCCACAGCAGAGATGATAAACCGGCATCCAAGTTCAGCAAATTCAGCAAAGTGTTTCCTGTGTTTAAGAATATGCTCAATCTTAGTTGTAAAGTCAAAAGTAAGATCAGGAAAAACTTCGTGCATTGTGCGGAGAATGCGGAGTCCGTGCATCGGTCCGTTAAGAAAATCTGGGTCGCCGAACGTGATATGCGTTGCACCTTCTGCTACCTGTTTCTGAATTTCATCTAACACCGTTTCTCGTTGGACAGCAAAAAACTTTCCGTTATAGACTGGCGGAATAGGACAGTGTGTGCAAAGATGCTTACATCCGTGCGTTGTCTCTGTATACCCGACGGTTCGCACTTCACTGTTATCTTCAAATTTTGCGTATTTTTCTAATGGGACTAATTTTCCAACAGGTAAACCGATTCGGTGTGACTCAGATTGTTTTTCTTCTATAAGGGATTGCACTAACTTTACAAGTTGTCTTGAGGCTTCGCCACCGATGCAAAAATCAACCCCATGTGAAAACAGATACTCTGCATTAAGTTCCGCGTAAAGTCCATACATGCAAATTGAGACATCGGGATTGAGATCGCGAATTCGTTGGAGAAGGTGAACACCGAGTCGTAAGGCAGTATGCATCGGAACAGAGATACCGATAAACCGAGCACGTTTGACTTTCTCGGCATCCAGCGGTTGGACAGCAATGTCAATCGCATCAGGGGAAAATCCGGCAGATTCAAGCGCACTAAGTGGGCGTGTAAGTCCCATCGGTCGGTGCCCGAGTTCGTAGCAAGAGATTAAGAGGACTGCACCGGGGGCGTACATCGCTGAGGGGTTTCGTATTTCCGTTTCCATACTGAATAGGATAGCACGCTATCACCGAATACGCAACAGTATTTAATGCTTTTCCCTAAGCAGGTGCTCTATAAATAAGGATAGGTGGCATCGGGTTGATAGTCCGGTAACAGAGCATTATGAGTTTGTCCTACTATGAGACTTTTGCCATCCGTAAAGCCTTCAGGTCGGTCACGGAGAAACTCAATCAGGCGATTTCGCCAAGGCGTTAAGCGAGTTTCAGCGTCGCTCTGGCTCGCCAAATCGTGTGTTTCATGCGGATCCTCCTGCAGATTGAAGAGATGTTCTCTGCCCGTTTGGGAATACCAGATGTATTTGTGGTGTCCATCAGTCACATAGTGGTTGCCGTGCTTGTAATTGTAGCAACCGGAGTGCTCGCCGTGTAGACAGTCTCTCACCCGGTCAGTATCACCTCGCATGATGGGTAGTAGGCTTTTACCGGTGCAGGGACTGGGAATCTCAATATTTGCAGCGTCAAGAATAGTGGGCATGATGTCCTGCAAGCCTACGGGGCTTTGGCAGATGGTTTCTTTCGGATAACCCCATTTCGCTGGTGCGCGTATTAGAAAAGGCACTCGAGCAGAGGCTTCGTAAGGAAAGGTTTTTCGGAACATGTTGTGATCGCCCAACATTTCACCGTGGTCGGAAGTGAAAATAAGGAGACAGTCATTCAACCCGCCGGCAGACTGGATCAGACGTCCGATCTGATCGTCAATGAAATTAATTATCCCATAATAGGCAGCGCGGGCACAGTGCATATCGTGACTGTCAAGGCTAATCTCCCAAGCATTTGGATTCAACCCCCTCTGAGTGCCCTCAAATTGAGGTGCCCAGTCGCCGACCACGGGTGGTGGAAGATCCCGCTGGATGTAGCGTTCGTAATAGTGTGCTGGTGGTGTCAGCGGTGGGTGCGGGTCTATAAAGGAGATGTTGAGGAAAAAGGGCACCGTCGGGTCGCGTTTCCGCAGAAAATTGAGGGCGCGGTCAATACACCAGAAGGTGTGCATCTGCTCTTCGGGTAAGTGATGCGGACGACCAACCCATCCGTTCGCAGAAACACCGTGTGCCATACCTGGTTCAAAGTCATTACGATGGTGGTATTGTTGCAACCACTCGACGTAGTCGTTGTTTGCGGTTCCATGCGTAGCATCGGACAATTGGAGGTGATCAAAACCGTATCGCTTGCGCGGCGGCGACAGATGTAGTTTGCCGATCATCTCGGTTTGATAACCGGCTGCGGATAATTCGCCAGCAAGGGTATAGGGCGGATTCCACTGTGCTCCTGTATATCCAACCATTCCGTTGGCAGCAGGTGCGGTACCGGTCATTATACCACGCCGGGCAGGAATACAACTCGGACATTCAGCGTACCCGCGGTGGAAGTGCGTGCCGCTACGACCGATCCAGTCCAAGTTCGGTGTTTGCAGACAGCTGGGACCGTCAGGATCCAGACCCAAACAGTCGCCACGTTGTTGGTCGGTGGTAATTAACACGATATTAGGACGAGTTTCAGACATCTCAAACTCCATGTTGGGAAACGTCAAATTGTGGTTCAACGTTTGGTTAGGTTTTGTTAGACAATATAACATACATGTTGATGGATATCAAAGAAATAATTCCTTAGAACAGAGTCATTCAAATGTTGTGTGATTAGAAACATAGGCACAACCTGTGACGATCTTATTTGAATAATAATGTCAATTTAGCATATCATTTTCTATATTATGTACGCTAAAATAATAAAAAATAATTATTTGACTTTTGGTGTCATTATGTTGTATAATTAAATGTGATAAAAAGATATATATATAAGGTAATATCATAGATATATCTACTTTACAAAACGGAATCTGTGAATCTGTATATGTCGTTGAAATGTTGTTAATTAAACCTAAATGATATAATTTTCGTCAAATAGATAAAACATTATAAAGAATTTAAGTTAGTCGTTAACTACAAGAAACAGAGGTGAATACAAAAAATGGCTAGAACTAAAGACCTTGCAATGATTCACGGTTCAGCGTTTTACTTTGCCCATATCTCGCGCGATAAAAAGAAAATAGCTAATCACTTCGGTGTAACAGAACGGACCATAGAGCGATGGTCAAAAGAACCTGAATGGGAACAAGCATTGAACGCCTGGGGATACGCCGGTGATAGATCTTTCACACCACCACCCCGTCGTGATATTGCATATAAGTCCAGAGATAGCTATGAGAAGGCGAGAGCGATTTACATTGAAGCACTACAGGCAGGGGAACCAGACCACAAACTTGCTACGATCGCGGGGGAGGCAACTGGACTACCACCAGCAACAATTCGTAGGTGGGCTATGAAACACCGGTGGCGAGACTATTATTGGGATAGCAATGTATCAAACAGAGAGATTGAAACTTTTACAGGTGGTTCAGGTACACCGTACGAGCTTGAGTGTTATAACATTTTATCAGAGTTTCCAGGTGTCGGAGCGGTCTATATATTCACAAAACGTTATGCTGCATCAGGAAAAAACATTCATGAACCTTTGTACATCGGTCAAACACGATCATTGGAAGGCAGTTTTTATGACCCCAAAAAATTCGATTGCGTTAAGAAAAAAGGTGGGAATATTATCTGCGTCCACCGTGAGAAAATTGAATTTTTGCGTCGTCAAAAAGAAAACGATCTGATTGCGGTACTCAACCCTATTTGTAATGAATAAATACCGCACACACATATCACTCTGTTGAGGAGCATAATGTCAAGTATCGTTGCGAAAGTTCTAATTATGAGAAAACTTGTAATATTTTTTGTCGTAGTGTGGATGATCTTGATAGCGGTTTTGCTTCAGGGTTGTGCACATGTAAATGAAAGGAGTACATCTAAAATGAAAAACCTAAATATCTCAGTTCTACGTGACCGAAAAATCCCTATCAGCCTCGTCCAATATCGCAACCTCTATGAGGATGACCCAACCCATGAACCCGATTGGAAACTTCTGTTTTTTGACGAGAAAGTTGGCTTTAACAACGGTAACATCGTCCTGGTTGCCCAAGATTTTTATCTTGTAGATGGCGACACGCTTATCCATATTTGTCCGGTATCTGACCAGCGAACCACAAATGAACGAATTATACCATACCTACAATCTAAAATTGACCGTGAAACGTTGATAAAGTAATTTTTTTCTATTATAACGCGAGTTCGGCAAACAACACTTTATTATGTCATAATAAAGTGTTGTTTTTATTGATAAGTTTCCTATAAAACCTTATTTTATCTCAAAAAAAAATAGATTTGACTTTCCTGAACAAAATGTAGTATAATATAGATATACTACAAAATATGGAGGTACAAAGAAATGAAACCTATAATTGGAATCCCAAAGTGTTATAAATTTGAGAATTACAAATACGCAGTTAAGAAACATGGTGGAGAGGTTATTATATTATACATCAGTGATGAAGTAGACATGACGAAACTCGACGGACTTTTACTCCCTGGTGGAGGTGATATTGCTCCAGAAAGATATCATGAACCGCGCCATCCTAAAACGAAATATGTTAACGAGGAACGTGATGAATTCGAAATATCGCTTTTCAATGAGGCAATTGATAAAGATATTCCTGTCTTTGGTATTTGCCGTGGTATTCAGATTATGAATGTTGCAATGGGTGGAAGTTTGTATCAGGATATAGAAGATTTATACCCACGACCTGCATGCAAGCATGATGGGAAACCCGATGATGATTGGCATGAAATTGAATCTGGCAGTAAGTTAATGGATATTGTAAATGAAAGTACAGATAAAGTCAATTCTGCACACCATCAAGCAATAAAAGAGATTGGAAAAAGTTTAGTCAACACAGCACATAATCAGGCAATAGACGATATTGGCGAGGGATTGGTTGTCACTGCACAATCAGAAGATGGAATTATAGAAGCTGTGGAATATCCATCACAGCAGTGGCGTATAGGCGTACAATATCACCCAGAGAGAATGTGGATAGATAAGAACTTACCTTTATGTCAACGTGAATTTCTTGAGCATGCAAAAAGATTATTTGAAGCGTTTATCAGCGCTGCGTCGAGCTAAGTGTTTTATAGGTCGGCTGTAGTGATTAACAGGATATTCGGACGGACATCAGACATCTCAAAACTCCATGTTGGGAAACATTAAACCGTGGTTCGACGTTTTGTTAACAACGTAACATGCATAAAGTCGTTATTAATTTGCGTTTTATCTCTATTTCCATTCAAAAAACCCTATTTTCTGCTATTTATAGATAAAAATACTCAATTTAATTTGACTTTATAGAGTGTTTAATACTATAATTATAATAGTAAGTGAAAAGGAGAGGCTGCCACCTCTCCTCCGAACCCTGTATTTACAAAACCACAATCAACCATAATTACGGTTTTTGCCTTAAGGTTTTTCCTAATTATACCACCAAAACACCTTTTTGTCAAAAACCCATCTCATTGTTTCTGAAGATTCCACTAAAAGAAAGGAGTACATCTAAAATGAAAAACCTAAATATCTCAGTTCTACGTGACCGAAAAATCCCTATCAGCCTCGTCCAATATCGCAACCTCTATGAGGATGACCCAACCCATGAACCCGATTGGAAACTTCTGTTTTTTGACGAGAAAGTTGGCTTTAACAACGGTAACATCGTCCTGGTTGCCCAAGATTTTTATCTTGTAGATGGCGACACGCTTATCCATATTTGTCCGGTATCTGACCAGCGAACCACGAATGAACGAATTATACCATACCTACAATCTAAAATTGACCGTGAAACGTTGATAAAGTAATTTTTTTCTATTATAACGCGAGTTCGGCAAACAACACTTTATTATGTCATAATAAAGTGTTGTTTTTATTGATAAGTTTCCTATAAAACCTTATTTTATCTCAAAAAAAAATAGATTTGACTTTCCTGAAGAAATGTAGTATAATATAGATATACTACAAAGTATGGAGGTACAAAGAAAGAAATGAAGCCTATAATTGGAATTCCCACCAAAACATATCAATCTGAAAATTATGAGAAAGCAATCACGGATCATGAAGGCGAAGTTGAAATATTACCAATCCATAACAACAAAGATAAGGTTAAGGAATTTATTGCTAAAATTGATGGTCTTCTGCTCCCTGGCGGTATAGATATTCATCCAGACTATTATCATGAAAAGAAACATCCTGAAACAAATTGTGATGATGACAAAGTTCGTGATCAATTCGAAAGATCACTATTTAAGGAGGCGATGGAAAAAGATATTCCTGTCTTTGGTATTTGCAGGGGCATCCAAATCATGAATATTGCAATGGGCGGGAGTCTGTACCAACATATCCCAGACCATATCCCAGAATTCCTTCCCCCACTATTTCCAGACTTTCCAATTCATAAAAAGTATAGAGCTGATACACAGCATGACATTAAGATCACAGCTGGAAGTCGACTAAGCCAAATTACAGGTGAAAGTACCGCAGAGGTAAATTCAAGTCATCATCAAGCAGTGAAAGTGATTGGTGATGAATTAGTGGTGACTGCACAATCAAAAGATGGTATCATTGAAGCAATAGAATATCGATCAGATCAGTTTGTTATAGGCGTGCAATACCATCCGGAACGGATGCTACAAGAGTCAGAGCTCCGAGAACATGCCAAAAAGTTATTTGAAGAATTTATCAAAGCTGCGTCAGGATAGAGTATTTCTCATGTTCCAAATTATGAAAAAGGTTCTAATATGCCTTAACGTGATTATGTCGCTGTAAGATGTTGATTATGGTTATATATTCTAAAATTATTCGCAACGTATTGAATATAATATGTCAATTTAACATATCAATTAACTTTAGAATATACAAAAATACTTGACAATATAATATTAATTGTGTATAATTATAAAGGAGCGGTAAATGTAGAAATTGAAAGCGATATAACATTAATTTTCAATGCTTATACGAGATAAAATTATGTCGGTATAGAATGTTATTTAAAAAATAAAAAGTTCATTAATAACGTTAAATAAATTTGCATTTCTATTTTATTCATGGTATAATATTTAGAAACAATTAATGTATGCATTTTACAGAAAGGAGAGAAACATAACATGCTAACTTTATTATGCATAGAACAGAGCAGTGGTCGCGCAATCCCGTTTAAAATTGATCGTTACCAGATCAATATAGCAGTCAATAATCAACTTGCAAAAACAAGAATCTACCAAACTTTCACTAATCCGAACGATTTTGAAGTAGAAGGTGCTTATATCTTCCCTGTCCCAGACGATACGGAGCATTCTAACTTTACACTTTCTATTGATGGAAAGCCGGTAAAAGGTGAATTGTATTCTCATGAGGAATCGCGTGAAGTTTATAGATCAAGTGCTCGTTTGAGTAATAATACAGCAATCCTTGAACATATCAGGACACGTGCGTTTGTTGCAGAAGTGTCTGGAATCCCGGCAAATGGGGAGTGCTATATTCAGTTTGAGTATTCTCAGATTGTTCCTATAGAAAGCGATCTCGCTAAGTACACGTATCCACTATCGCTTGCGAAATCCGCTGCTGGACGGATCGCGGACCTTACTGTTGAGATGGAGATTGAAAGCGAATCTGAGCTGAGAGCAATCTTTTCACCTTCACATGAAGTAGTCATCAACCGAAAGGACGACAACCATGCCCGTATCCGTTACGAAGGCAAGGATATAGATCCTGACGACAATTTTGAATGCTACTACTCGGTTTCGGACGAAAATTTCGGGATGACTCTACTCACTCACCGCGCCGAGAAGGATGAAGATGGATATTTCATGCTTCTCATCTCACCTAAGTATGAGGTGAAGAAAACAGATATTATTGAAAAAGACTTCATCTTTGTGTTGGATCACTCAGGTAGCATGGCTGGAAGAAAGGTAGAACAAGCGAAAGCGGCACTCCGCTATTGTGTTCGGAATCTAAACGATGGTGATCGGTTTAACTTAATCCTATTCAACACAGATATAACATCTTTAGCAGACAGACTGAACAGGCGCGAAGAGTGGGGTGGTGGTGAACGCGGACACGGTTCTGCTGTCTTGTCTCATAAACTTATTGGTGTGAAAGACGGTAGTGAAAAAGCACTCGCCTTTATTGACAATATTGAAGCACGTGGTGGCACAAATATCAATGATGCCCTACTCACAGCGTTAGAGGAAAGACCGGATCCGAACCGTCCGAGAATCATCGTTTTCCTTACCGATGGATGTCCAACTGTTGGCGTGACGAATGAAGTCCGAATACTTGAAAATGTAGCACAAGCGAATGGGAATCAATCCCGCATCTTTGTGTTCGGTGTAGGATACGACGTGAATGTTCGGTTACTGGATAAACACCCATCTGCCCTATGCCAAGATCGGCGTCGAGATCAGTACGACTTGAATGTTCGGTTGTTGGATAAATTGGCAGCGGATAACGGGGGCACCCGTAACTATGTAGAACCACATGAAGACATTGAAATCGTTGTATCCTCTCTTTTCAGAAAGATGAACGAACCGGTTCTCGTGAATGTTGAACTTGACTTCGGACAGATTATTACGAAAGAGTTATCCCCGAGAAATCTTCCAGATATGTTTCGAGAGGAACAGTTTACCCTTTTTGGTAGATAT
Organism: Candidatus Poribacteria bacterium; assembly: GCA_965197475.1. Lineage (GTDB taxonomy): Bacteria > Poribacteria > WGA-4E > WGA-4E > WGA-3G > MSPOR6. The sequence continues at coordinate 157,223 of CBDANF010000002.1, forward strand.
GAGGACCACGGGGATACTGTCTTAAAACTGCGTGGGCACGTCGGTAGAGAACAACAGGAATTCTCTAAAAACGGGCATTTCACAGAGATCGAAACGGACAACGATTTCTTGCCGCATCTCTGGGCACAACGCAGAATAGCAGAATTGGTGGATCAAGCGGTACTGTATGGTCTAAGTGAAGAACTCCGTAAAGAGATTGAACGTCTCATCAAAGATTACGGCGTAATAACAGAGCACATACGTTTCGTGTACGCAGACGACGGTTCGAGGAGGCTTGTGCTTGATATTGATAAGGCTTATGATCGGAGCAGACCTAAAGATGACGTTGTTAAGCGCAGCAAAAGAATCGAAAGGCAAAAAAACACACGGCACAAGATTCAGTATGATAAGACAAAATACATTGGACATAAGGCATTTTATCGCCATGGTGAAAAATGGATAGATACGAAATATGACGGACAATCGGAGCTGAAAAGAATTGAGTTTGGTAGCAAAGAATACACTGATCTTGCTAACCTTTCTTACGATTTGGCAAAATGCTTCAAACTTCATCCCCCTATGATTATCTGCCACAACGGTGTGAATTATGAGATTACACCACGCAAGTCATAGCCCATCCTTTCAGTCGGGGTCCTTCGTAGTGTGATATCAGTGTGCTAAAGCACGCGTCTGCAGATGCACAAGCACACGTACCCACACCTGTCCATGAAGAGGTTTGAGTATACGCCAATAACAGAACGTCTACTGCAGAGAATTACTACCTTTTTGCACAAAGTTACATCTTCTGCGTATATAGCACTTAGAGTATTTCGCCTTTTGATGCGACTTTCCTCAAGTTCCGTAACAAAAATCGTCAACAAATGGGCTCTACGGCGTATAAACGCTATAGAGAATCGCTCTTCGCTTAAAAGGTAGAACGTGCGGAGCAATGTAAGAAGAAGCACCAACACCGACGAATAACAAATAAATACACCTCTACTTATTCCGAAGCCTCTGCAAAACATTATGCGTAATCCGTTCAACAACAGCATCGCCCCCTGCCAATCCGTGCGACCAATCCGTTGTAGCAGCAGTGAAGATAGTGCCACCTTTTTTGTAGATACCCATTGTTGCGGCACCGGTATGCCCTTGTTCCCAGCGTTCATACCATTCGCAATCATCCGGATGCCAACGGACAAGAGCAGTTGCGAGGATCGTAAACCCTTCAGGAGTACCATCTTGATAGGTCGGCACGGGTAAACCATCTTCAAGCGTGAATTCGCAGCCATCGCATTCATAGCCAACAATCGTATTCGCTCCACCGAACGTGTCATCTCTTGCCAAGTCTGTGCCTTCAAACACCCAATGTTCAGGACGATGCGCCGTGTATGCACCAGAACCATCCATAAATTGCCCATGACTTAAGTGATAACCACCTTGAAGGAAGCCAACACCAGTCAACTGATTTTCAGGACGATTCACGAGATAGTGACTCCACAAAGTACTGAGAGTGCTGTAATCATCGGTTTTGTAAACAGGGTCTTGATTGTAGCTTTGCTTCCAACAGACGAGGGCACGTCCGTTGTCTTCAGAACGCACCTGCCAACACACAGAATTTCCACTGAAGAAAGCAACGTTTCCACCATTAGCGATAAATGCCCCAAGATTATCACGCATCGGTGCTGACCAGTATTCGTCATGCCCAACGCTTAACACAAGTTTATAATGCTCCAACATTTCAGGATGGAACTCCAGATCACTATTCGCTGCATAATCAAGCGTATATCCGTTCTGCTCTGCCCAGACAATGAAAGGCAACTCCCAGTTTCTAAAGATACCACCAGTAGGGCGATCAAATGAAACCCGATTGCCTTGTATTTTACTCTGTCCATGAAACCCGTAAAGACTAAAGCCGCCCCAGTTATTGTAGGCGTTATAAGTGTTGGTAGAGAGTTGAAGCAGAATCGGAGTATTTTCTCCTGGTTCTGCTGGACGAACGATGAAAAACAAAGAACTTTCAGCTGTGCGATGATTTCTATAGATGGGGTCACCACCGCCATCTGCCGCGCGGAGTGTGCCTTCATAATATCCGCTCTGCCATGTCTCAGGCACCTCAAGCGTAAAAGTAGCGTTCCAGCCACATCCGTGTGATGAAGCGTTTTCGGGGATCGGTTGTGCCTCCCCCGGGATCCCTGATTCGTTGAATACGACTTCACGCGTAGCACCAATACGCGCAATTTCCAGAGAATAGTTTCCCGCACTCGTTGAAACGTTGAATGCAATCTCCTCACCGGGTGCGTAACTCAGTTGGTGAGTGTATCCGTCAATATAGAGTGGTCTAATACGATTTTCAGTTTGCGTTAAAGTTGCCATGATGTGTCCTCCTTTGATGTGTAGGGTATCACTTTCTCGCAAAAATGTCAACGCTATAAGATTCTGTTTTTGACTTTTTCTGTTAAATATGTTATTATTTCCACAATTATTGTTGAATTACTTGGCTAAATGAATTTAACCTCTACTCTCACTTTATTTTAATTTTAACAAAATGAAAAACGAACAAAAACCAACCCCGCTTTCTCCTGAACAGATACATCAATGGGAAAATGATGGGTATCTGCTGCTGAAAAATGTCGTCCCAGAGTCCGCTATCAATGGTGTCCGCGACAGGTTCACATGCGTCGTAGATGGTATAATTCACCAACTGAAAGAACAGGGAGTCGTTGAAGATGAAGGGGCAGACCTTCTATTTGAAACACGGTACTTGCAAGTTGCTGGCGAACATGCCAACCGCTTTGGTCGGTCTTGGCGTGGACAAATCGCAACATCCGAAATTTTCGATCTACACTACGCCGGTCCCCTCGTAGATGCTATTGGTCAACTTACAGGTACCGATGTAATTGGACACCCAGTTTTTAATGCTCGTCCTAAACTGCCCGGTCAGCAATTGACTGTTGTTCCGTGGCATCAAGACAGCGGCTATTTCGGGACAGTCAGTGAACAATCACTCATCCCGACTGCATGGATTCCACTCGTACCAGTAGACGAGAGTAACGGTTGTTTACAAGTAGTTGCAGGCTCACATCGGTTAGGTGTAGTTGACCATCACACTGAAAACCGAGAAGGTAAGTTTCTTGAGGTGATGGACAATCTTGTAGAGGATTCTCGTGTTGTAACCTGTCCTATGGAAATAGGGGATGCGTTGGTGTTCAATAACCTCACGCTCCACCGTTCCTTACCGCACACTACAAGCGAAATCATCCGATGGGCAATTGACATCCGTTATCTTCGGGATGGCGACCATCCGGGGGCAATCTATTGGAAAGACCCTGATTTTAAGTGGGTTATTCGAAGCCAAACGCAATCTATAACGACTCTTGCCCAATGGCTCGAAATGTGGTAGTGCCATAAGCGCGCTTACCGAGTGAGATCAAGTTAATTTGGTATAAGTCCGATTTCCTATCGCAAACTAAATCCCTCCGGATCACACAAAATATCTTGCATTCTTCTCAGACATTAGGCATAATAATATTGAAGAAACCGTTAAGGAAGAATCGCATGATACGTGTACCTTTCCAAACTTTAAATGATGAATTTTATCGTGTGCTTGCAGCAGTCGGATTTACCGGCGAACGGGCAAAATTATGTGCCAAGTTATTTGCCGAAAATCAACGCGACGGTGTTTATTCACACGGGCTCAATCGCTTTCCCGGGTTTGTGGCTGGACTACAAAGCAAACAGATTAACTTCCATGCAAAACCAGAAAAAATTGAGAGTTTCGGCGCGTTAGAACGGTGGGATGGCAAGATGGGGGTAGGGCTTGTCAACGCACATATCTGTATGCAACGCGCAATAGAACTTGCTGAAACACACAGCATCGGTTGTGTAGGACTTTCAAACACGAACCACTGGATGCGTGGCGGTGTCTACGCACTACAGGCAGCAGAAGCAGGCTATATCGGTATCTGCTGGACAAATACCACCAAACTCATGCCGCCGTGGGGTTCTGCAGAGAAAAAGATCGGTAATAACCCATTAGCAATTGCTGTGCCGCGCCAAGAACGGCATATTCTGCTTGATATGGCGATGAGTCAGTATTCAAACGGAAAATTAGAAGTACTCAAGCTACAAGGCAAACAACTTCCGCTACCGGGTGGATATGATACCGAAGGAAACCTAACGATTGAACCTACAGAAATTCTCGATTCGCAAAGAGCTCTTCCCATCGGTTATTGGAAAGGATCCGGATTAGCATTGGTGCTTGACACAATGGCTGCTGTTATCTCAGGTGGACAAGCCACACATCAGATTGGAAAACAGAAGTCAGAATATGCTGTCTCTCAGGTTTACATTGCGATTAATGCTACCGGAATGATGGGAGAAACAATATTAAACGAAACTGTAGAAGCAATTATCAACGACTTCCATACCGCTATTCCCTTAGATCAAAACGAGAAGGTGCGGTATCCAGGGGAAGGTATGTTGCGCACACGGCAAGAGAGTCTTGAAAAGGGTGTCTTCGTAGACGAAAAACAGTGGCAAGCGTTATTGGAAATGAATAGGTAATATGCACACTCACCTTACCATAAATTCGAATCGGAGACAACTTGTGACGCTACGCGCAGGAATTGTCGGTTGTGGCGGGATTAGCCGTAGCCACGCCGCCGCTTATGATGGTTTAGAAGATATTTCACTTGTTGCAATGTGCGACATCAATCAAGATGCTGTCAATAACCGCGCCGATGAATACGGTGTCTCAAACCGATATACCAACTATAAGGAGATGTTTGCAAATGAAACCCTTGATATTGTGAGTGTTTGTACACATGCTCCCTTACACACTCCGATTACCATTGCAGCAGCAAAAGCAGGTATTCATGTTTTATGTGAAAAGCCACTATCGGTTGATTTAGAAACTGCTGACCAGATGCTCAAAACGTGTAATAATGCGGGTGTCCACTTAGCAGTGAGTCATCAATTCCGATTCACACCCCTGTTCCGGCACGCAAAATCCCTTATTGATGCGGGGGAAATTGGTGAACTACGAGCAATTCGTGAGGTAGGTAAAGGACGCGAAGCAGGATTTGAGCTAATGGAGATGGGTGTCCACTACTTTGACGAGATGGATTTCTTCTTGGATGGTATCTCTTGGATTCAGGCACATATCACAAATCAAGGACATGATGTGACAGACGCAGATATTATGCACAGCAGTGAGTTATGCAAAACCGACCGACGTGACAACGGTATCGTCGCGGGCGATACAATGCTTGTGCATATCGGTGGCGCAAGCGGTGCTTATGGAATTATGGAACTTTACCTCCGAAAACATCGACACGGGTGGATGATGGGACCGCATCTCCTCGGTTCGGAAGGGCAATTGATGATAAAACCAAACCCACAGACAGGAATAGATGAAATGTGGTACTGTCCTTTTGATGTCTCATTTGCAGCGCATACACCCGCATGGGAACAGATAGAACTTGACACATCAGCGTTTATGATCTCTGGAAAAGCGTGGAAGTCTCGCCACACAATCTGGAGTGCCAAAAATATGCGAGACGCAATTCTTAACGGAAATCAACCAGAACTCGGTGGACACAACACACTAACATCTCTTGAGTGTGTAAGCGCAACCTACACTTCCCATTTTTCCGGTCAAAAAGTAAAACTACCATTAGAAGAACGGAGCCATCCGCTTGTCAAACGTCTAAACATAGGAGCAAACAACTGAATGAAACTTGCATTCTTTGATGATTACCAACTCGGCGTGATAACAGAAAACGAAATCGTTGATATCAGCGATTCTCTCAGCGATATTTCGTACCATACGCCGCAAGAACTGATAAAATTGGTGATTGAGGATTTTGATAGCCTGCGTACAACAATAGCAGATGCAGCTGAAAACAACGCCTCAATTCCCTTGGACAACGTCAGCCTTAAAGCCCCGCTACCACGGCCCGGACAACTCGTCTGTCTTGCTGGCAATTACATTGAACCCGACAGCCCTTCTCGCGGCGATTTTAATGCCTTCCTCAAATCACCAACTAGCGTAATTTCCACAAAAGAGACAGTTGAACTCCCAGAGGCGGATGTAACCGTTTTTCATTTTGAACCAGAGTTAGCAATTGTCATCGGGAAAACAGCAAAGTATCTAACCGAAGAAAACGCGCTTGACTGCGTCTTTGGATACACACAATTTATTGATGTGTCTGCCCGCGGTTTACCGGGAGGCTTCTTTTTAGGGAAAAGTTGGCATACCTTCGCACCCATGGGACCTGTGCTTATCACCACGGATGAAGTAGAAGACCCTAATGCTCTCGGTGTCCAACTTTGGATTAACGAAGGTTTGCAACACGATTTCTCTACGAATTCCATGGCGCGTTTCGTCCCAGAATTGCTCGCTGAGGTAACCAACGTGCTAACACTGGAACCGGGAGACGTAGTCTCTACAGGCACACATCACGAAGCACTCACGGTGGTCGGAGACAGTGATACGGTGCGGTTGACAATTGAAGGTTTCGGACCAGCGTTAGTCGTTGACGTGCACGACCCGTTAAAGCGTACTACTTGGCGTGGGTAATAAAAAAGGTTGACAACTACATCAGTTTGCATGTATAATTTTAAAAATCGGGAATTTTAGGGCGTAGCTTGCAAGCCCATATTACAACTTGGAATGCGATGTCCGAGGTTGCAAGAAATTATTTTAGTTTAGACACAACAAACCCGTTCTTGATGATAAGGAGAAGCGATTGATGAAAAGACACAGAAATATAGCTATTTACGCTATCTTTGCAATTGCCTGTGTGTGGATGGTAGGATGCGGAGGCTGTAATCCGGAACCGGTACCGTCAGACATGACCCCAACTGAGGGTCCCGAAGCTGGTGGAACCCCTGTCCGTATTATTGGCGAAAAATTCGATATGAAAAACGGTGTGACTGTGACGTTTGGTGGAAAAGAAGGGCAAAATGCAACTGTCCCAAGTAAAACAGAAGTTACTGTCGTAACGCCTGCTGGCACAGCCGGACAATCAGTGGATGTTGTCATTACCAATAATGGGAAACCGGAGGTGCCTGTCCCACTCACTCAGAAGTTTACCTATATGGACGCAACACCACCAACGGTAACCGGTACTGATCCTATGGGTGGCGCTGTTTTCTCTGAATACGAAGATTCTTTGAATGTACGGAATAGTCTCACGGTTACCTTCAGCGAACCAATTGACGCGAATAGCGTATCAATTGATGTCGCAGTTACTAAAACAGAAGACTCCATGAGTGAACCTACAGCAGCTACGCTTGCTGGCACAGTAAGTGGTAGTGGCGATTCCGTGACGTTTACCTCAGATATGCCGATGCGATGCGGGCGCATGTATACTGTCACCGTCTCAGGTGCCACTGATATGGCAGGAAATGCCCTCGCTACTTCACACAGTTTCAGCTTTAGCGTAACAAGCCCGGAAGCAGTTAGCAGATATTACGTCAAAGAAGAGGATATTCAAGAAGAAAATGGCGAAGCAGCATTAAAGCACATCGCCGCTCGACCTGAGATTTTTGACAATCCTGAGAAGTGGACGCGGTTAGTTGCCGCAAATCAGGATGATTATATCTTTGACCGGACGAAACTAAGTGTGGGACAAGAGTTATTAATTCCTCGCGGTCGTGCTTGGGGTGATAAGTAGCTAATACCTATTGTAATGAAAACAAAAAGCCGTGTCCTTAGGACACGGCTTTTTTGTTGCCTTCAACCTTCTTCCGTTATAGGAGCGACCTCTCGGTCGCGGTTTATACACAGTCTATTCATAAATTGTGGGATGGTATTGTATATTGTAAACCCATAGGTGTCAATTTAAGGTGTACAATGCCCGTTTTCATCGTAGGGCGGGGTCTCTGGGTTTCCCGCCATGTGTCAAGATTGTTCCAAGCAATGGGCGGGCACAGAGACCCGCCCCTACAAGAAGGTGGGCATTTGGAGGAAATCGGGTGGACAAGGAACTATCACAAGAGAAAATCCAGCAATTCATTGTGCGTTTTAGGTTGGGTGGGTTGAACGCTTGAACGCAGTGAAACTAACATAATCGTGTTTGTTAAATACGCATTTAAAAAGAAGAACGGATTGGCAGCAAACGAAATATTTTACCAATCCATTCTTATAGGTGTTGCGAACTATAATTGTACCGCACTTTTGACGCATTATCGCCAATGTCCCCGTTAGTTACAAGGACATTACTCGCCAATGGAAAGTTTCACGATAACGCTATCACCATTCTCACCAGCGTCCTTGACGTGGCAATCGTGGCATCCTTGACTCGTAGCAAAGCTGCCACCTTGTGACAGTTCAAACTCATTCGTTTCCGAATTAAGCATGTATTGATCATACTTCCAGCCGTTATGTCCGTTGTAAGTCATGTCGTCCGTTTTTTCCATCGTTGCAACCGTCATGACAAAGGAATTTGTAGCATCCATGATTTCCTTGACAATCATAGTTCCAACGGGATAGACACCGCCTTCCCGGTTCGCCGTAACACCGGTCTCGTTGATATAAACAATACGGGAGCCCATGCCATGAGCAGCACCGGTTCCCACCGGTTCTGGAAGCCCAACAAATTTCCACGACTTGTGTGCTGTTGAGTCAAACACGGGAGGAGACTCATCTTCTTCAATGAGTGGCACAAAAACAAAGTCGTTAGAGGCGTTTGCATGGCAATCAACGCATGCTCCCGCGGCCATCTCCGATGTGAGTGTATTTCTCATCATCATATCTACCGCTGTTGCTGAAGGCGGACCTGTTACACCGTATACCCAACCGCTATTATCTGTGCCATCGGTTTTCGTCATCGTTGAGATCTGCGAGACAAACGTATTGGTAGTATCCATGGATACCTTGACAATCATAGACCCGATAGGGTATTCTTCTGCACTTGTCTTGTTCGCCATAGCAGCGGCTTCGTTGAGATAGATGGTACGGGATCCCAGATCATGAGCATCCCCTTTAAAGTCTAACCACGGTCCGTCAAGCATTTTCTGATCTGGCCACGACTTGTACGCATCCATCATTCCCGCATCCATCATTCCCGCATCCATCATTCCCGGATCTAATACCTCCTTCGTACGCTCACAAGCAACAAAAGCGATACAACCGATCAAAACGGCAATCAGGACTACTTGAAATTTTAGCATTGTTAATGCTCCTTATCTATAGAATTCTAAAGTTTGAAGAAGAGTTACAAATCTATTTGTGAGACTAAAAGATAAAGCCATTTCACGGTAATTAGTCACTCTTCGGGTTTATGTACTACACAACCTTTCTTAATGATACCACAATTGCTATTATTTTTCAAGAATTAATAAGATGTTTATACAAAGGTTGGGGAAACTATAGGAGAGTTGAATAACATTATACAGATTTAACGCCTATTTTGATCAGTCTGTAAGATTTTTGAACGAATTTTTAAGATATAGGGATGCTTAGGGGATTGTGAAAACGCTATTTTAATTTCACGCCGCGCTTCAGAAGTCCGTTTGAGACGGTAATAGACAAAAGCGAGTGTCGCAATGTGTGTCGGACGTCTATCAATCGCTACAACAGATTCGGCAAGTTTTAGTGCCTCATCAAGCGATCTGTTTTCCGTTGCGAGTAACGATGCTAATGCATCTTTTGGAAACGGAACATTCGGGGCAAGTCGGATTGCGCGGCGGAAATCTGTTTCTGCCGTTCCAGACTCACCCCGTTTTTGGTAAATCTGTCCGCGCCACCAATAACCCGGTGCCTATGTCGGTTCATGCTGAAGCCCCATCGTAAAAGCATTCTCAGCACCCGCAAGGTCGCCTGATGCCTCGCGGAGATTTGCAAGCTGAGAGTAGGTATCCATAAAGTCCGGTTCATGTTTAATAAGCGTAAGGAAATGTGATTCCGCTTCAGTACTATTCCCAAATTTTGCTGCTATCATGCCCAAATGTAGCAATGCCTGACGCGAGGTTGGCTCTAACTTCAGCACACGTTGATATGCTTGCTTAGCAGATGCCAATTCATCTAATTGCATCTGAACGTACGCATAATCTTTCAAGGCAGGAATATATGCCGCATCCGTTTCGAGTGCCTTCTGTAGCAGTTCCAGAGCGCGCCGCCCCTGCTGCTTTTCAATAAACCGATGTGCCTGACGACGATAGACTTCTGCTAATGTTTGCTTGTAGCGCAAATGAGCAGCATTAGCACCCTTGTTATCACCGAGTTGCGTAAGCACCTCCGCGAGTGCTTTGTGAAATATCGGCTCGTGTGGTGTTGCTTGGATAGCCTGTTCATAAAAACGACGCGCGACTACGGGTTCTCCCCGCCTCGCTGCCACTTCACCTCTACCGAAAGCAGCACTTGCCAAGGCTTTATCTAACACAAGTGCTTCACGAAAAACGGCATCCGCCTCGTCAATACGGTTGAGTTTTAACAGAACATGTCCAAGGTTGTTATAGGCAGCTGTTGTCTCTGGAGACAGTTGCACCGCAACGATGTAGTAGCGACGTGCCTGCTCCAAATTGTCCCGTTCGGTTTCAATCTGTCCCAAAGCAACATACCACGTAACAGGGGCGTTTTCACCTGCACCTTTGACAGCTTTCTGAAACCACTCGTCTGCCGCATCAAGTTGTTTATTGCGATGGTAGGCGGTAGCGAGTTTGGCTTGCACAGTCGGTTCAAAGGTAAAACGATCAACCTATGGGAACTCTGAAATCATCTGCAAAGCACGTTGAAAAGCAGCAATCGCACTTGGATAATCCGCCAACTTCGCCGATGCATCGCCTTCTCCAATATGCGCAATCGGGAGTTTAGGCACATCTTTGGCAAGTATCTGATACAAACGACGTGCTTCCGCAAACTTATCTTCTTTAAACGCTTGCTGCGCCTTCTCCAATTGCTCACGAACCTTTCCAGGATAGGTAGATATATCCCACGGGGAAACATCCCCAAAAACTGATACAGTGAATATCAAAAGAAGAGAACAGACGACTGTTCGGGGCAGTGCCAAATTCATTAGATTATTTTGTCGGTTGAATTTTTATTCCTGAAACACGCTTAAGTGCATTTTCTAAGATATACCAAGGCTCGTCTGCTTTTTGTCTCGTCAACCATTCCTTAAACGCAGTTTCCGCTTTATTCTGACAGATCAACTTGGCAATCTCGTCTTTAACTTCCGAATACTGTTTTTGACGTGCTGGCGTTTTCTTAACAAGTTCAACAATCCGATATCCCTCTTGAACAGGAAGCGGGCCCTTACGTTCAGTAGGTTGCAATTGCGCTACAATTGTCCCCAATGCCGTGTCTGTCGTCAGGGTAAAGGAATTAAAACTGATAGACGGATCCGTTTTATAACTCTGCTTAACCTTCTCAAACGTTTCACCTTGCTGTAAGCGTCCATTGATTTGTTCCATGAGACGTTTGGCGGTCTGCTTCTCTTTTGCTGAACTCTCCGATGGCACGGCTATCACCACAGAACGAAATGTAACGGTAGCAGCCGTTATAAACTGTGCTTTATTCTTCTCAAAGTATTGCGGTGCTAACTCATCAATCTCTTTGCTATCAACTTTACTGACAAAATTACGCCTAAAATAGTCATCGTAAATTAAACGATCAGACACCCACTTTTCTAATGCTTCAATTTCTACTTCCTGTTCCTGCCCAACCTTATGGAACGCCGCATCAGAAGGGAATTTTGCGCGTATCGTTGCGATCTGTTCCGCAATCTGCTTCTTGTGATCAACAGCCGTAATTCCGATCTTTTCAGCTGCCAGCAATACAAATCTGCGACTGATAATACGATCTAAATACTTTCGTTTTTCCATCTCAGTCGGTTCACGTGAAAGGGGTTTATCTATAATAATAGCATCAATCCGAAATTCGTTTACAAGTTCACTTTGGGTAATTGCTTTTCCATTGACAACCGCAATCACGGAGTCTATTAGAACTTGCGCGTCTGCATTCCCGACAAACAAGAAAAGCAGAAAAGTGATGTATTTTGTTGTGTTTGAAAGGTATTTTGGTATCCTCATGGCTTTGATATGATAACGCAATTTGGTGTTTAATTCAAGATATTTTGTTAGGTGTATCTGGACAATGCTAACAATTAACACTTCAGAGAGGAAGCGAAAACTTCAGATTGGTTGTTATAATTTCTCTAACATTTAATTGACATCTGACACTTCAACATGTTATGATTATAGTTAAGTTCATGATTGCTTGTACGATGCAATTGGAATTCGCTCCCACTAGAGTGAAAGGAGCTAGATTCAACCTATACTATAAACTTCCTACTGAGGCATAAGGAATATTTGATGGACAAAATAAAATTGGAAATTCCAAGAATATCAAACGATTCGATAAATCTAACCCTAAAAAATGGCGACCAATTTTTCATAGTAGGCCCAAATGGTTCGGGCAAATCCGCGTTGATACATCGAATTGTTTCAATGAATACGGACAAAAAGATTAAGCGCATATCTGCACATAGACAAACATGGCTTAGCTCAGGAAGCATTAATTTTACTCCAGAAAGTCGTGAAGCATATGAAAAAACCTCCTTACAATATATCACACGGAATGAAGCTCGCTGGAGAGATTCCAATGCTGGACAAGATTTATCTGCAATCCTATTTGACTTAGTTGCTAAAGAAAATACTCGTGCCCGTTTAATTGCTCAGCATGTAGACAATCAGGATTTAGATAAAAGACATTATAATGAATTAGTTTTAAATTTGTTAACCTCTGTTATACTGACTTATTATTACGATAGGAGGTTAACTCATGACCAATTTTCAAGATCTCAAGGACAGACCTGATGCGTTTCTGTCCCTCACCGGATATACATTAGAAGAGTTTACAGAACTATTACCTCATTTTTCTTGTTGTTTTTTAGAATATATGTGAACACATACCCTTGATGGCAAACCACGCAAAAATCGGAGATATAAACCCTATAAAAATAGTCGTTTTGCTTCCCATGAAGATATGTTGCTATTATCTTGATTTACCTGCGTGATGCTCCGAAACAAGTTCTATTGGGTGCGCTCTTTGGTATGTCTCAACCACTTGCTAATAAATGGATACACTTGCTTTTATCGATATTGAACAAAGCATTAGCAAAACTTGAAGAGTTGCCATCTCGGGAAACAGACCCCGCACCTATGTGTGATGCTTGTGAGGTATCAACTCAAAGTCAAGAAGTAGAACATTTTTTTTCATGATGGCACGGAGCGTCTGATACAGCGTCCAAAAGACCCGTCAACTCAAAAGGCGTATTATAGTGGTAAAAAGAAATGCCATACAGTGAAAAATAATCTGATTATCAATGAGACCTGCAAAGTTGTCCTATTGACACCTTCTTTTGAAGGAAGACACCATGACAAACACATAGCCGATACGGTGGGCTATTGTGTGCCACAGGGAAGCACATTGTCCCAAGATACCGGTTTTCAGGGTTTCGTTCTCCCGGATATAAACATCATTCAACCGAAGAAAAAACCGAGAGGTAGAGAACGGACGAATGAAGAAAAAGAAAACAATAGAAAGATAGTGTCTATACGCATACGCGTTGAACATGCGATTAGTGGTGTCAAAAGATGCCGCATTGTCAAAGATAAACTCAGGAATTGGAAGAAAGGGTTTTGTGATTTAGTTATGGAAACTTGTTGTGGTTTACACAACTTCCGACTAAACTTCAGACCCTGGCGTTATGAAACTCCTTCTATTTAATTCATTATAATGTCTATTGTTATCGGTCCAGTTGGGAAACAGTTCCTACCGCATATTTTGTAGCACAAACTTTTAGTTTGTGTCGTCCTTGCGCAAACTGAAAGTGGACGCTACAGCAGTGTCCAGATAATTACAGATTTTACTATAAGACACCTTACACCTGAGAGATTTCAATACCTACTGTTGCTGACGAATGAAAATCACAATGAATTGTGCTACAACAACGCTACAAACACAATCTATATCCCGAATCAAAATATCCGTTTTTGGTAGGGAGTTAGGTTATTCTTTGATGTTGGAGGAAACGAAGATAAAATTTAGAAATAAAAGTAAAGCCATGGTATTTTGGTTAAGTGCCATCATTTTCACTGTGGCGGGCACCGGTATCACTCATGCTGGTATAATTGACGAGGGCGCAGTTGAAGTTCTCTATCTTTTCGACGAAGGAGAAGGTGAGGTAGCCGTAGATTCTTCTCTCAATGGTCGGGATGGGGCAATAATCGGTGCGCAATACGCCGAGGGTGTTTTTGGCACCTGCCTACAGTATGATGGAGTAGACGACAATCTGATCGTTACCGGTTATGCTGGTGTTGGCGGTGTAGAACCCAGAACAACGCTCTTCTGGTTTAAAGCAGGCGACACAAGACAACATTCATGGGTAAAATGGGGACCGAATGTTGTCAGAGAAAAATATTATATCCGGGCACATCCATCAGGTGAACAATGCTTCTTGAGAATTGAAGTTAATGGCGGACAAAATTACGGAGAAGATGATGTGTGTGATGGCGAGTGGCATCATTAGCACTGGTCTTTCCCGAAGGTGCGGACTCCGTGCAAGACCATGATCTCTATGTTGATGGTAAACTTCAAGAAAAGATAGGCAATGATGTAGAAATGAACACGAATGGTGAAGCGCAGGAGATAAACATCGGCGCACGTCTAACGGGGCACAATTTTTTGTTCGGTCTTCTGGATGAACTCGCTATCTTCAGCGTGGGCTTAGATGCAGATCAAATCAACGCTATTCGTGAGAACGGACTACACAACACGGTAAGTGTTGACCCACAAGGAAAATTAGCCACAAGTTGGGCAAAGATTAAGAAGTACTAAATTGTTCGTTAAATTTCTGAGGCGATTAGTCATCGCCTCAGAAATTTGATCGAAACGCGGGGTACAGCGGCATTTCTCGGACTTCAAGTGGCCATATTGTGCTGAACTTTTCCTGGATTTTTCTCGCTGTCGCTCCAAGTGCTTGCAGATAACTGTGTTCCTCAGTTAACTGTGTCAACATATCTAAACGGTAGAAAACACGCCTCCGGACAGCGGGCAGCCCCCAATGATTGTAGTTTGGGTCAGTTCTTAAAGCTTCATAATCGCCGGCTGGTCGATTATTCAAGGAATTGCTAAATACGGCTTTTGGCGGTTCAAAAAATCGGTATATACACCGAATCGTCTCATAAACACACGCCTCTATAAGACGCTGGTAAAACCACTGATCATCTTGCACTTCAGGACAAGTTGTCGCTAGTGCCGCCCGGTACGCATTTTCCATTTCTTTCATTACATAGTCGGGAAACCTTGAAACTTCCGCCCACATATCAAGATGAACACGAATCTGCAACCCATCAACAAGCACATGTTGGTAATGACCAAACTCGTAGTCGAAAACATAAACTTTCGATTTTGCGGTAGACTGATAGACATTAACGGGGTAAAGATCGCCGTGGGTCAGTCCATGAAAACGATTAGAAGTTTCAAGGAAACCCGCGAGTGTTTTTAACTCAGAAAAGGATTCTTGATAGGGAGCAACACCTGCGGCATCGGATATCTCGGTCAATTTTTCAGCATAAACAGAATAGAAGTCTTCACTTTTCTGTTCAATGGTGACAATCGAATCCCGAATTTTAAGGAACGTCTCCAACTTGCCAATTGAGTGTGCATTGATATTCCCGAGTACCTTGGCACATTCAATCACCACTATTTTTGCGGTTTGGCTATCATCAGATGCTAATACTGCCCTCAGATTCTGACCATCACCCATATCTTCCATCACTATGAGGGGAACGTTATTTTTTCCTGTATATCCTCCACCGTAAAAACGCGGTGTAGGACAATTTTCACCTATTTGGTCACTAAGGAATTTTAGGCACGTCCATTCAACACGGATTCTCCGCGCCCGCTTTCGTTTGACGAAGACGCTTTCCGGTATCCCATCGGGTCCCGAAAGAACCCTGAAACGATATAGACATTGAGGATGGATATTCTCACTCCTATCAAGGCGAACCTCACCACCGAATTTTGTAGAAAGTATCGCCTGAACTGCTGAGTTCACATTTTTGAAAGACGTATTGTTGTGTGTTGCCATAATAACCGTTCTACGAAGTGTATAATAGGTCTATATTTTACTTTATTTTTGCCTGTAAATCAATCAGAATCACGTCTGTATTTTACACTAACGTGAGCTCGGCATAAGCAATTTTTAGGAATCGGTGCGGTTAGAAACCGCACCTACCGTGGCTGTGAAAGTAGAATTCAAGCATTAAAAACTTCACATCTCTTACACTGAGCTCACGTTACACTTGCTTTTTTCTTGTGTTTTCAGGGCAATTTTGCTAAAATAATCTCGTCATAGTTTAGAGAAATATACGGAAAATCTCTGTTTTCGTATTGAATATACGGTTTAGATTACGGAACTTGTCAGGCTTTACATTGGAGGAAAGAAGAATGAAATTTGGAAGTCAAAGTAGATTCATGATCCTTTCTTTAAGTATCGTTATTTTCACATTATCGGTCACTGGAATCAGTCATTCTGCAGTGATTGATAAAGATACTATTGAGTTTGCCTATCTCTTTGATGAGGGAAAAGGCAACGTTGCTAAAGATCTCTCAGGAAATGGTCGAGATGGTGCGATATCTGGTGCTAAATACGTCAAAGGTAAGTTTGGGACTTGCCTGGAATACGATGGCGTAGACGATAACTTGATCGTAACCGGTTATGCCGGTGTCGGCGGCACAGTTCCCAGAACAACGGTCTTCTGGCTTAAAGCCAGTGACACAAGAGCTCATTCATTGGTGAAATGGGGCCGGATTGATGCTGGAGAAAAATACTACATCCGGGCGCACCCATCAGGCGCAGCGTGCTTCTTACGAGTTGAGGTTACTGGTGGGCAAAATTACGGGGCAGACGATATGTGTGATGGTGAGTGGCATCATCTGGCAGTAGTCTTTCCCAAAGGTGCAAACTCCGTGCAAGACCATGACCTCTATGTTGATGGTAAACTTCAAACTAAGGAAGGCACTGATCAAGTGATGAACACGAATGATCAGGCACAAGAGGTGAACATGGGAGCAAAGTTGGGCCACGAATTTATGTTCGGTTTGTTTGATGAGGTAGCCATCTTCAATGTTGACTTGAGTCAGAGGCAGATTGATGCAATCCGAAAGAACGGATTAGAAGGGGCCCTCAGTGTAAACCCACTAGGTAAATTAGCCACAAGTTGGGGATGATTAAGACATATTAATCCCACAAGTCAAGTCCTAATAGTTTCCGTCCCAAAGGTGTCAATTCCGGCGATCCATAGTTTTTTGCTTCCCACCCCCTCGGGTCGCCGGGATAGGGTCCGTGGCCTAATGCTCGCCGCTCCCGCCATAGTGTGAGGCGTTCTTGACGCCGTTCCTCATTCATCGGGTTAGGCGCACGATAGAAATTCATATATTGTGCCAATCTCGGTTTGTCGGAGGTATTGCGACCGTTGCCGTGCGGAAGTGCTACATGCCAGATGAGTAGTGAACCTTCCTTCGCTGGCACCTGTATGAATTTTTCCCTATATTTTTCCGGCGTAAGTTCTGGCACCCATGGGTTTTCTTTGTCAATGAGTGACTTGTGCGCTCCGGGCCAACAGACAAAAGACCCTTGATTGCCGACTGTGTCTCTGAGAAACAAAACACCTTGTGTGCTAAACCTAACTGGTAGTTTTGAGGTGTCCGCATCCCAATGATACATGCCCTTATGGTCCCACTCAGGATAGTCTGAATGTTTAGGCGGTTTCATGTTGACTCTGTCTTGGTGAACCCAAATCCGCTCTGTGCCATACACCTCACTATAAATCTGATGAATCGGTGGATGTTGATAAACGCTCCACATCGCTTGATGATGGTACATCTCTACCATTCCTGCCCCGGGTTTGTGCGGCGCGCGATACCAATCATTCGGGTCCGATGGATCCATCTCCAAAAACGCAAAAATCGCGTCAACAACTGCCTCACACAGTTCAATCGGTACAGCATTTTCGATGATCATATAGCCATATTCATCAAAATGTTCGCGGTGTGCCTCTGTTAATATTGCCATTCAATTCCTTTTATGTTAGTGTGTTGCTTAAATCATAGTCCAATTCTTCATTTAATTATAACACATCCAATCAAAAAACTTAAGAGAAAGAACAGTGCTTTTATAGTAACAACCTCCGAACAGCAATTTCCTCTATAGAAATAACATATTTTTCACGTTAGGTAGGCGCGGTTTGAAACCGCGCCTAATAGACAATAGGTGTATGTCGTTATACTGTAACTGTCTTTGTGCAATCGCGTTTACCAGGTAATTAACCGCGATTAGTGGTCTTTTGGATCCAGATGGACCCTTGTCATGCCCACGAAGTTCAGGTAATAGAAAATGGCATCGTTTTTCGGTCCAATGAGATTGTCCTCCGTGTGAGACGCTAACTTCGCTTCCACTAACGTTTCTACGGCTTTTTCTATCTCACTTTCTGAGATGTCGGTTTCTTCCAATGATTCGGTCTGTAAAGGGTTTTTTCGGAACCATGCAATACAGAGATGTTTCACAACCTTATGAATCCATCCTTGAAACTGTGTTGGATCTCCCAACGTTTCAAGTTTCTGATAGACTTGCAGGAAGGTCTCCTGCGTTATATCTTCAGCAATATGGAAATCTCTTATTCTCCGCCAAGCATGCGCGTGAACCTGCTTCTGATATTTTCTAATCAAACTCTCAAAAGCAACCTCATCACCCTCAAGGATGCGTTGGATCAACGTAACATCGTTATTTTTCACCAGATGCCTCCGCAAGCATATCTTCATTCACTCATATATAATGACGCGAGTTAGACAAAAAAAGGTGCATATTTTTGGAATAGGGTGGATTACGAAATTTACTTGACATATTTTACGCCTCTACATATAATTTTCAACACAATTCAACAGATATAGTGGAGGAATCTGTCGATGGCGAAAACAGTTTGTATCGTAGGAACAATGGACACAAAAGGGTTAGAATTTGCCTTCATCACAGATATGATAGAATCAAGTGGCGTTTCAACGTGCGTTGTTGACACAGGAATCTTGGGAGAACCACAGTTGATACCCGATGTTTCTGCTGATGAAGTCGCACAAGCTGGCGGTTCATCTCTAAAGGCATTGCGAGATGAAGGCGATCGAGGCAATAGTGTCGCTGTGATGGCACAAGGTGCGGCAACGCTTATCGCTGAAAAACATGCTGCTGATGAGATTGATGGTATAATTTCACTCGGAGGGTCTGCTGGCACAACGATTGGGACGACAGCGATGCAGGTGTTACCTGTGGGTGTTCCAAAACTCATGGTCTCAACCCTTGCTTCAGGCGATACAAGTCCGTATGTGCAGTCCAAAGATATATGCATGATGTATTCTGTCGTTGACATTGCTGGTATCAACCGCTTGTCACGACAAATACTCACCAACGCTGCGAGGGCAGTCGTTGGAATGGTAACTGCCGAAATACCAATGGCAACAGCAGACAAACCTTTAATCGCTGCCACAATGTTCGGTGTAACGACTCCCTGCGTTACAAAAGCACGTGAAATCCTTGGAGCCGCTGGCTACGAAGTACTCGTTTTTCACGCAACAGGTACAGGCGGACGCGCAATGGAAGACCTTGTCAAAGGCGGATTCCTCGCCGGTGTACTTGACGTAACAACGACAGAACTTGCAGACGAATTGGTCGGTGGAATTCTCAGTGCTGGACCAGAACGTCTGGAAGCCGCAGGACAAGCAGGTTTGCCCCAAGTCATTGCTCCCGGTGCTTTGGATATGGTGAATTTCGGCCCGCCAGATACCGTGCCAGAGAAGTTTAGCAAACGACATTTTTATCAGCACAATCCGACAGTGACACTGATGCGGACAACTGCCGAAGAGACAGCCGAGTTAGGAAAAATCATGGCACGCAAACTCAGCGGAGCGAAAGGCCCTACAACTGTCCTCATCCCTACACAAGGTGTATCCGCTATTGACAAAACAGGACAACCTTTTGATTCACCCGAAGCGCGAGATGCATGGCGAGAAAATCTAAAGGCGTACATCGGTGCCAATGTTACGGTAATTGAGATGGACGTTCACATCAACGATGACAAATTCGCTGCGAAACTTGCAGAAACGTTGTTGGATAGCCTAAAATAAGAGGATATAGATGCCAAAAACTTACAAAACACTAACAGAATCAGATGTAAACCATTTCATTGAAAAGGGACATGTTGTCCTGAAAGATGGTTTTTCGCGAGAATTAGCAGCAGAGTGGCGAGAATTCGCTTTTAAACGTCTCGGTTATGACCCCGATGATCCCACAACTTGGGAAGAACCACGCATCCATCTGCCCTCAATGAATCGTATGCCAATTCGAGAAATCGCGCCGAGGGCATGGGACGCTATCTGTGACCTACTCGGCGGTGAAGACAGAATTACCAATTCAGAACCTTCTTGGGGCGATGGCTTTATAATCAACTTTGCGTTAGGTGCAGATACTGCATGGCAACCCCCTGAGTCTCTACAAAGAGGTTGGCATAAGGATGGCGATTTCTTCCGACATTTTTTGGATAGTCCAGAACAAGGATTGCTTACCATTGTCGTCTGGTCGGATATTCATCCGAAAAGTGGTGGTACATTTGTCGCCTGCGATTCGGTTCAACATGTCGCCCAGCATTTGTCCGCACATCCAGAGGGTTTGTTGCCGGGACAAGGTTTCGGTCAGTTGTATGAAAAGTGCAAGGACTTTGTAGAAATTACTGGGAATGCTGGAGACGTTGTTCTGCTGCATCCGTTCATTTTGCATTCTGCGTCACAAAATCCATCTGGACGCGCCCGTTTTATCACAAATCCGCCAGTTGCGCTCAAAGAACCGATGAATTTCAATCGCGAAAATCCTGATGATTTCTCACCGATGGAGTTGGCAGTCTTACGTGGATTGGGCAAAGACCGCTTAGATTTCAAACCGACAGCACCGCGGGAACGATTGGTGCCGGAACGTGTCAAACGGCAAAAGAAAATGTTGGAAAAGCAGAAAAAACGTCTCGTTATGGTATAGCAATCCTTCATCATCAAGGTTGCTACCTTTTTTCTGCTTCTAACTGCGCCTTTTGCCAGCCATAATCCACATTGCCATCATAAAATTTGTCGGGATGTTCAACTGCCCAAATCTGCTTGTGGATAATCCAATTTTTGGGGTCCAATGCGAGTGCCTTCCGCCATTCTGTCACTGCTTCCGTCTTTTTTCCTATCTCTAACAAGGTCCGTCCAAGTTGAAACCGCGCATTAGCTTCAAGAATCTTTGGGTTTTGCGATTTGTTGAGCGGTTTTAAGTTACGAAGCAGTGTCGCGTTATAGGTGGTATGGGAGAACCATTTTTCCAGCATCGCAATGGTTTCTTTGTTGGCAACATTTATGTTGAAAGGTGATTTGACCATCCTTCCTGCTTCGTCAATCATAACACCGTATGGAATCGCTTTGAGATTATAACGATTGCCCAATATATTTTGTGAGTCAACAAGTGTGACAAATTCTGCGTTGGCTTTGTCGTGCCATGGTCGCACCACAGACGCACCCTGCGCGTCAATTGCAATGGAGACGAGGTTTAGTTTATCACGGTGTTTCGCGTAAAATTTCTGCCATCCTGGCAGTTGTCCACGACATGCTCACCATGAACCCCAAATATAAAGTAGTGTCTTCTTTCCACGGAAATCCTGCAAACGTCTTGGGCTATTATCTATATCTGGTAACGTAAATTTAGGGGCGAGTTGCTCCGGGCGTACAACCTCCAGCTGGGTTTCTGAGGCTTTGTAAATTTCAAAGCCGAACGGTTCAGTAATGTTTTCAATTTTAGTGTAAGTAACGCCATCAATATTGAATGCGCTCTCACCAAATTGCAGCGGAACACACAACTCCGATTCTCCGCCGCAGATAACTACCATATCCCCACCATTTGGCACTTCAACTAATCCTAAATGTTTGCAGACAGATTCTAACGGCACTAACCATGTACCATTTTTGAATATAGGTGTTGAGGTAAATGTAACGAGTTGATTATCAATTGAAATTTGAAGTTTTTTGACTGGTGCCGCCTGCAATCCTATTGCAAAAGACAATATGACACAGGTCGTAAGTATCAGTTTCATCATGGCGCACTTCTCTCCCGATGTTGAGCATCGTAAATTAAGAATTTGATTATCTGTTCAGCTGTTTTGGGGGTGAGTCCAGAACCTGGCTTTCGCATCATCTTATGCACATATTTTCGCCATTCTTCCGGTGTAAAGGTGGAATTAATCGGTCGTGCAACGGTATGGCATCGGCTACATTTCCGAGTAAACAACTCGTAAAGCGTTTGCATTTCCTGTGGATAGTTTGAGACATCAACAAAGTTAGTACCATTATCTGCAGGGTATGTTTTAGCGGCAGTGCGCGGCGCGCGTAAGGCGAAAATCATTCCAATGCCTACCAGAAAGATAACACCTATCACTGTAATCCAAACAATAGTTTGCTGCACCCTTAGTGAACCTCTCAATGACAACTTCCAGATTAGTTGTAACTTTTCCAATAATCATTATGTTGGGGCCGAAATCTTAAAGCCGATACGATGAGCAGCTGGGAACCCGATCCGCAAACTGTAAATGACAGCATCAGGACGCTTAGCGAGCAGACGCATCGTTGGGGACAAATCATCGGTATCAATTTCGTAGTCTCCCGTTTCAATGTCAACAGACAAGAATTTGCCTTTATGTTCTGGCTCAACTTTGTCCCGAAGTTGTAGTTGATAAATCTCTTTGCCGCGGGCAGCAACATCTTCGGAAGTATAATCGGTACGTGGCATAACTACTTTCCTTATCGTTGCGTTTTAACCGAAATCTTAAAGTCACAATATGGTATAACGATTCTCCCAAATTTCATTAACCTTAAACTCCGCTTGAGGTTATCAGACGATATCCTTCACCTTTTGGACAATAGCATTTGCACTAATACCGTGAAGTTCCAATAACTCATCCGGTTTGCCTGATCGTGGTATTCCCGTAACAGCAAGTTTGTGGACGTGGATACCTTTAGTCGCAACAGCATCTAACACAGCACCACCTAAACCACCTTCAGGATAATGATCTTCAACGGTGATTATGGTATTGTTTGTTTCGGCTGCAGCATCGATTAGTGTTTCCGTGTCAATCGGTTTGATGCAATACAGATCAATGATGCGGATTGCAATACTTTCTGCATTGAGTATTTCGTGCGCCTTCAAGGTTTCGTGAAGTGTAACACCTGCGGCAACGATCGTCACCTTATCTTCACTACTTTTCCGAACGACCTTACTTCCACCGATAGGGAAACTTTCATCAGCATCGTAAAGAATCGCTGTTTTTGGGCGCGAAGTTCGGATATATACAATCCCTTCGTGGGCAGCAGCTTCCGCGACGAGACGTTCAGCCGCAACAGCATCGCTCGGATATAGCACGACTGCCCCCGGAATTGCCCGGAACATTGAGATGTCTTCTAAACCCATCTGTGAGGGACCGTCTTCACCGATTGAGACACCGCAGTGTGAACCGGCGTATTTTATATTTGCCTGTGAAATCGCAGACATCCGAATTTGGTCATAAGCACGAGATAGGAATGCAGCGAATGTGGAAACAAACGGTATCTTTCCTCGCTTTGCCAGACCGATGCCTGCCCCTACTAAGTTTTGCTCTGCGATGAACATCTCAAAAAAGCGGTTCGGATGGAGTGTCATAAATTGTTCGGCGTAAGTAGAGTTTTTGGTATCTCCATCAAGCGCAACAACATTGGGGTTTGCAGTGCCGAGTTTTGCAAGTCCAATGCCGTAACCGCCGCGTGTCGCAACCTCTTCGTCAGATGTATACGCCGGAGGTTCACATTCTGTAGTGGTAGAAATCTGTCTGCCTATCGGATTTGGGGATTCTATCTGTAACGGAATATCTGTTTGCAGCGGACCGAGTTCGGCTAAAGTTTTGTCAAGTTGTTCCCCTTTGGGAACGGCTTTTCCGTGCCAGTTGTCTTCATCTTCAAGGAATGAAACGCCTTTCCCCTTAAATGTCTTGGCAACTATCATCGTTGGTTTATCGGTTGAGGTTTTGGCTTTCTCCAGTGCTGGCAAAATTTCATCAAAATCATGCCCATCAATACCTATGGTTTGCCAACCGAACGCTTCAAAACGTCTGCAGTAGGTATCAATATCAAAGGCATACATAGTGCGTTGGCTCTGTCCGAGGGCGTTTACATCCACAATCCCGATGAGGTTGTTCAACTGGTAGTGAGATGCTAAAGCAGCTGCTTCCCAAACACCTCCTTCAGCGGTTTCGCCGTCGCCGAGAAGCACATAGACACGGTAATCGGATTTGTCCAAGTATTTACCATTGAGTGCCATACCCAGTCCAAGCGATAAACCTTGACCGAGAGAACCTGTCGCGACCTCAGTCCATTCAAAACGTGGAGTCGGGTGTCCCTCAAAGATACTGTCTATCTGCCTTAGTGTCCGCAGATCGTCAGCTGGAATGATACCCGCTTCAGCATAAGCAGCATAAAGCAGCGGTGCTGCGTGCCCTTTTGATAAAATAAACCTATCGTTGTTCGGGTTTTGCGCGTCTGCACAGTCATAGCGCATCGCATGAAAAAAGAGGGCAGAGACAATATCTGCTGCTGAGAGGCACGTTGTCGGATGTCCGGAGCCTGCCTCCGATGTTGAGATAATAGAGTGGATTCGTAAGTTTGTCGCTTTCCGTTTGAGAAGATTTTTCAAAGTGTCCACAAATTTCGCGTATCCTTTCTTTTTTTAAGAATGTTTCGCTTTCAAAGTTTCCGCGCGCCGTTGCGCCGATATAGTCAGATAATGCGCTTGGCAGGTTTTTACGAGGGATTCAAAAGTCTTAATCGCTTTTGGAATATCTTGCGTTTTGACGTAAGCCTCTGCCTGCCAATACATTGATTTGGCTACGATTTCGTTTGCCTCAGACCGTTTGCCTTTCGTTTGCTTTTTTTCATTTTTTATAGCCTCATCAAATTTTTCTATGGCCTGTTCATAATCTTTTTCTTCATAGTAGGCTCTAACAGCGTCTGCGTAGGCGAAGTTATTTTCTTCCTGTGAGTTAAAAGGTGCTATTTCTATAGGCTGTTCTAAAACCAACGCAGAAGAATCTTCCAATTCGTCCTCTTCATCATGCTCGTCATCAGGTTCTTCTGATTCATAAGCCATCCGATCAGCATCTTCCGCGTCGTTTTTATTTTCAAAGCCGAGGGGGTCAAACTTATCCTCATCAGTGAAATCGTTGTTGTCATCAGAAGGTTCCAATACTTCCTCGTCAGGACCATCTATTTCTTCAAGTTTGAAATCCATTTTTATCCTCCTCAGTTGTGATGTTTTCTAACATACATTTCAGTATTTGAACTACCTTCGCGATTGTTTTATATGGAATAAAGGCAACACAACGGATAAGTTGTTAAAATAAAACATACCTATATCATATCAGATTTATGCAGACATGTCAAGAAAAATCCGAAAAAATACTTCTGAAAAAGAGTTGACACCAATAGCTTTTCTGTCTATAATAGATAAGGATATAAAAAAATAGATAAGGATATAAAAACTATAAGGATACTTTTCCTTTCTATCTATTATAACCCAAGTTGCTACTAACAAGTTTTCGACGTTTCAAGAGGGTTTTTCAGATTCTTCTCCACCCCGTAGGGGTGATATGTCTATAGAAAACGGCATATTTAAGCAACTGCACCCGTAGGGGTGCTATGTCTATGGATAGGTAGCAACTTGGGTTATTATAAGTGAAGTAAACATGAAACAAATAGGAATTATTTTTTTTATAATTGTTATCTTTAGTGTCCAACCGCTGTTTGCGCAGTCAACAGAATCGGAGACTGAATCCCCTTCTCCATTGCCTCAAGAAGAAAAATCTGTGGAGGACAACAAACAGAACGCGGAACCCGTTTCACCGTCAACACCTGAAACGCCTTCAATAACAGAAGAAGGGGGAGTTTTGGAAAGCGAAAAACAGGACACCGAAAACACTTCACCATCTACACCTGAAGAAATCTCCGTAGATGGTGACAAACAGGATACGATACCCACTATCAAGGAAGTAGAAGACGAAGAACTACTTGATACACCTGATCCGGCACTGCCAAAGTGGAAAGGAAAACGGCGGTTTTTCAAAATTGTCAACGATTACTTGTTAAAAGCAGATGAAGTCGTGACAACGCTTGTCCTGATCGCCGGAAACGCTACCATACAGGGAACAGTAACAGGAAATGTTTTAGTAATCGGTGGAGATGTTGATCTTGCTCCAGGTGCTGAAGTAAAAGGAATGCTCCAAGTTATCGGTGGGCAGATATACGGCAACCTTGAATCTGTAGAGAATTTTAGTGTAAGTAACGGATGGAGAATAGCTCCAGCTGCGGCGCAACTGTTGATGCATCCCCAATCCGTCTGGGATATCAGGAAACATAGAAATTTCCGGTTGACTACCATGAAGTTTGCGATTTTGCTGTTGACGTATCTGCTAATTGCGGTGGCATTTCCAAAGCCAATAAATACAATCAGTTCAATGTTGGCACATAGACCGATCAGTAGCATCTTATTTGGCATCCTCATGTTTGTTGTTATACCTATAGTTTCGTGGGTGCTAATACTTTCTATTGTAGGGTTTCCATTCCTGTTATTGGGTATTTGCCTTTTGGTGCCGCTGGCGTTATGTGGTAAAGCTGCAATCTTTTATACACTTGGTAGTACACTTCTTGCCGGACGATTAAAGCCGCTCGCTGTGATTTTTGGCTTTATCCCCTACTTTATGGCGACTGAAATACCGCATGTTAACTGGGTGACATTTCTTCTTTTCAACGTCATCGGGATCGGACTCTGTATACTATTAATCTTAAGTGCAATGTCATCACAAAGCCAAGGTAGAAACGTTCATTGGTCCGAACGGGTGCGCCTATAATGGTTCTTGAATCTCCTATTTTTCTCAGTCTGTTCATCGTATTGCCGCTGTTAGTGATATCCCTTTGGCAGACACAGAAACAAGCAGGCGCGCCTGCTATTCGCTTCGGTGAACTTGATGGGGTCCGACAAATTCCCAGAACACTTGCTGTCAAACTACTGCCTTTGCTTAAGGTAACAAGGTTCATCGTAATAGCACTTCTCATCTTTACCCTTGCCCGACCACAACTTTCCCAAAGTCAAGAACGGCGTTTCGCTGAAGGCATTAATATCTTCTTAGCACTTGATGTCTCTGAGAGCATGCGGGCAGAAGATTTTAAGGATGCCAACCGACTTCAAACAGCGAAATCAGTTATTCGTGATTTCCTCAAGCATCGGGAAGGTGACCGAATCGGGTTAGTCGTTTTTTCTGGAGAAAGTTATACACTTTGTCCACTCACATTGGATTATTCTGTGTTGATAGAACTACTTGATGAGGTAGAAGTAGCAATGGGTGGTCAGTTGCAAGATGGCACGGCTATCGGCGATGCAATTGCGACAACAGCGCATCGGTTACGAACATCAGATGCAAAAACCAAGATTGTTATTTTATTAACAGATGGTGAAAACAACGCTGGGACAATTAACCCGGGAACAGCAGCATCGTTAGCGCAATCCTTCGGTATTCGGGTTTACACCATCGGCATGGGTAAGGAGGGCGGCGCGCTTATTCCTTATGAAGACACCACATTTGGAAAACGGTATCGTGAAGTTTTGACATACCTTGATGAGGATACACTCAAACTGATCGCCAACACCACTGGTGCCCGGTATTTCCGCGCTACAGACGTGCAATCGTTGAAACACGTCTATGCTGAGATTGACCAACTTGAAAAGACAAAATTTAAGGTTGTTAACTATACTGATCGCCAAGAATTGGCAGCATATTTCTTAATACCAGCTGCACTTCTGTTAGGACTTGAAATTATATTGAGCAATACAGTTCTACGGAAAATTCCATAGAACCCATAATATTTCCAATCATTCTGTAGGAGATTATAATGAAAAATATCATTGCATGTAACTTAGGCAGTTATCGACAGTTTGGTGCGAATGCATATTCACACTTAGCAGAAATAGGGTTGACTAATGTTGAAATCGGGGTGCCTTCGTCTGATTCAATTGACACAGTGCAGGAGGGATTGAAAGCACACGGACTCACTGCCACGAGTTTACTCGGCAGTTGTAATGTCCAATCAGAAACAGTCGTTGAGGACTTTCAGACGACACTAAATATCGCAAACGAGATGGGTGTGAAGATTATTTTTGTCAGCGTTCACGCGGGCGAAGCAGACCGAAATGCTGTATATGACCGCCTCCGCGCTATCGGTGAAAATGCTGCGCCGTTGGGTGTAAAAGTGTGTTTAGAAACGCATCCAGATATGGCACACAACGGTGACATTGCGCTTGAGACAATGAAAGCCGTTGACCATCCGAATATCCGCATCAATTTTGATACCGGCAACGTCTATTACTATAATCATGATGTAACAGCTGTCAAAGAAGTGCAGAAGATTATTGAGTATGTCGGTGCTGTTCACCTCAAGGATACAAACGGCGGATATAGGACATGGAATTTTCCGGCCCTCGGAGAAGGCGTAGTTGATTACAAAACCGTATTCCAGGCATTGAACGATGCTGATTTCTATGGTCCCTTCACAATGGAATTGGAAGGTATTGAGGGTGAAAACCTTGATGAAGCAGGCGTTAAGGCTCGCGTGGCAGATTCACTGCAGCACCTAAAAGACATTGGAGTCATCTAATGGATACGAATCTCTGTATTATCCGACTCGGTGAGGGAGAACGGGTCGGTGATACGCTCGGAAAAATCCTTGATACCCCGGATATGACGACAATCGGAGTTTTTGTTGTTTCCAAAGAACACCCGACTAAACTTCATTATCACGATTTTGATGAATATTGGTATTTCACGGAAGGCATTACAACGGTGACACTTCGAACTGCTGATGGGCAATCCGAATCCTATCGCGTAGGTCCGGGAGATTTAGTTGTCACTCCTAAGGGTGTTGAGCATGGACATATCCCAGACGATGTTGTTAAAGGTGTGCAGTGGGTGAGTGTGATTCATCCGGATGCACGCCGTGGGCATCTACAGCGGAAGTAGTGCAAATTTCACTGCTACCACAACACCTATTTCCGATGATGTAGGAACAACTGCAGAAACTCTTGTAGGAGAAGATTTTATGAAATTTCAGCGAAGGGTTGCTCTGGTAACCGGAGGTAGCCGTGGTATAGGAAAGGCAACCGCTTATAAACTTGCCAGTGAAGGTGCTACCGTTGCCGTACACTATTCCCGATCAGATGCTAAAGCGGAAGATGTCTGTGCTGAAATCTACGGTGAATATCGACAGAAAGCATTCCCTTTTCAAGCCGACATCTCAGATAGAGAAGCAGTAAACAGAATGGTTGCTGCGGTGACCAAAGAACTCGGCACAATTGAATTGCTGGTGAACAACGCTGGAGATGTCGGTGATATGGCGTTTGATGAGCTTACGCCTGAACATTGGGATCGGATAATCGCAATTAACCTGACTGGTCCCTTCAACGTGCTTTGGGCAGTCAAACCAGGGATGATCAAACGACAGTTTGGTCGTATCGTCAATGTGTCGTCAATTGCTGCGTTGGCAGTCCGCCCGAATCAACTACCTTATGCCGCAGCGAAAGCCGGTGTTATCTCCCTGACAAAATCGTGTTGTGGACCACTTGCACAGCACAACATCCGCATCAATTCAGTGGCACCGGGGGCAATAGCGACAGATATGCTAAGTGAAGTTTCGCCAGAAATGGTGGAGCAACTCCGCTCTACAACACCGCTCGGTAGGCTTGGTGAACCGTATGAGATGGCGGACGTGATAGCGTTTCTTTTGAGCGAGGAATCGAGTTATATGACAGGTTCAACTGTGATTGCAAGTGGCGGACGCATCCTCATTCCGTAAATGTAAGTTCTGTCTCTCCGATTTCCAGATCAAATGCAACGAACGTTTGCTTGTTCTCACAGAGAAACGTATCTCTCTGAAAATCGCGCCGAGAATGAACATCGCGTATATCCCATCCGTTGACTTGTATACGACGTATCGGGGCATCAATAGCTAACGTAAAGTTTGCAGTTGGGAATTGGGTCGAAAGGTTAATCTGCTGCTGTTCATTGAGGGTTGTAATTTCAGTGAATTCACGTGCCATCCAGTAGTGGCCAATTTCGGAGGTTTTCATCCAAAGCGTTTTTGTTCTATCAGGATCGTAATTATCTAATCGCGATTTGACTGTTTTCAACACATCAAACCCACATTTTTCTCCGTTGAAATAGAACCCTGGCCAATGTCCAGCGAGAACACACGGAAGTTCTTGCTCAAGGATGGGTGGTAAACGACCTCCTTGTAAGTCTTCCGTAATGAATCGATCAGCATCTCCCAAGTCGTAGCCTGTCCACCCACCGAACCAGTCACCAGCACCTGCAACAATACTGGCAATCGCGCTCCCATTCTGTCTATCAGCATGCCAGATAGGCACATCTGGAAATTCATCGTGTTTTAGCCAGAGGAAATAAAACGGACAGGAATCGTTATTGACCTCCTGAGACGCTGTTAACACCGCTCTTGCATACGTTTCCTCTTGGCATTTACCGAATGCGCCAGGACTCGTTACACCTTCACACGGGATGCCGACATTATTGAGCATTTCCATCGCTGCGATGATATAATCTGTAAGTCTATTATCAATAGGCGGATCCACCCACTCAACTTGTTCCCACTCTTGGGTCAACGCGAACGTCTCCAGGTCAACAACAGCAGTATGGGTTAACATCTCTGGTGTTAAATCGAAGTTTGGCCAAATAATTTCGCGATAAATCCGCAGCCAAGATTGATATTCGTGTATTGGAAAATCGGGGAATCCTTCATCAACGCGTCCCATTCCAGCGGGGTAAGGAATAAGGCTAAATTTGCCTTTCACGCCGTTTTCCCAACACCATTCTGCCCACTCCCATGCAAAATCTGCGGGAATAGTTGGTGGCATTTTTTTGAGTTGCGTAGCATTACCTTCCCATCGTTCAGGGTGGACACCCGGTTGATGTCGTGCCTTCCACGCATGTCGTTGCTGAATCCAGTAGTAAGTTAAATTAATCACCGGGCACGCATCGTCTACAATAAGGGACAATGGTGTTCTGAGGAGTGGGTTGCAGATGGTAACGTTCATATTTCGTAATCCTACGATCCTGTTTTTTCGGTTTCAATCTGTTCCAGACACCGTTTGATATAAGGAACGTTGTCCACCCATAGTCCTTGGATGCCGTTTTTTACCGCCCAAGAAACGTCTTTGATATTTTGAATAAACCCTGCTTCAATAACAATTCCGTTTTCACGAAGTTGATCCGCTTGTTGTGAGACAGATCGTGTAAGGGAATTGTAAATTCCAAAATGATTGATTTTGCTCCATCCGAAAATAATACGGTTTGCATCAATCAGGGTGGCTGCTTTGAGAAAGTTCGCGAATGGATTAATCAGAATCGCGCTTGTTTGCAATTTTGGCTCTAATCTTTTGGCATCAACAAGCACTTGTTTTTGGATGTAAAAGGTGAGAATGCTGACGAGGTGAACAACCTCAAAATGATGAATCCGTTCTATGATGATAGGGAGGAGTTCAGGTGTGTCGGTCTTCGGTTCAACAAAGCACGGCATCTGGTTTTCACGTACAAATCTGAGTGCATCATCAAGATGGGCAACGGGTTCATTGGAATTTAGCGACGTTAATTGTTGCACATCCTTCCATTTTAGTTTACTGAGGGGAGTTGTGCATCCGGTAGCTTTACGTATATCATCACGGTTAAAAGCAACATGAATCAGCACAGGTTGCTTATCTTGGGTAAGGCAGACATCACATTCAAATCCATCAGCACCGTCTGTGAATGCTTGCTTAAAAGAGACGAGTGTGTTTTCGGGTGCGCGCCCCATACCACCCCGATGTGCAAGAAGTTGAATTTTCATAATGTAGAGTTTAACCGTCTAAACGGTCAATTTCTGGTGGGTATTTTCGCATAGATCGCAATGCCATTCTCATATTTACTTGTTCAAGACGGTTCATATTTAACGCCTCAACTGTCGCTCTGCCGGAGCGCGTGCGCCCAATTATATGCAGAAAGTTTTCACTCCACATAAAATGGCGGTGCCAATGTTTTAAGCGAGGGTTGAAGAGCGGGACTCGCTGGTCTGTTTGTGGATCAAGGGCATGCGTTTTAGTATGTTTAGCGGAATTACACCATGGGCAAGCCAATGCTAAGTTATCTAATGAGGTTCTACCTCCAATTTTCCGAGGATAGATGTGCTCACAGTGAAAAGAGGCACTAGCACAATTGGCAGGTACTTGACAGTATTCACAGAGTCCTTTAGCACGCTCCTGTACACGAAGACGTAGTGAGCGAGAAACCCGTTCAGAGTACATCGTTCCCTGCTTTTAATCCAAATTTTTCGATAATTTCCTCTGCTGGTTTTTCCCAACGATGCATTAAAATCGCGATACCTTCAAGGCGCTTAGTGTTCAAAACCGTTAGCCTTCGTACGAGTTCTTGATACTCCGGCAATTCATCATCAGTCAAGGTTTCATTATCAGACTTACGTCGCAACTGCCAATACCGGCGATTTTCTTTTTCAGGCAGCTCCGAATTTTTCTTGATAAATGCCAACACATCTTCATCCGAAGCATTAGGATTAACTTTTTCACTGACCGAATTTTCTTGCTGTTGCTGCCATTCGGCAAATTTCTGGGTAAATTCATCTAACTCAAATGGCGATAACTTTTTAACGCCACGCAGTAAATGTTCAACCTTTAGTTCTGTCGGGTTCTCTACACTTGCCATCGCAACTCCTCCTGAGCATCCGTACGCATTACTTGCACTACCTACACTTGTCTATAATTTACGTATTCAATTAGTTTAACACAGATTTTGGCGTTTTGCAAAGTGCTATGTGCGTCATAATTCATTTTTTCTTATGCCACATCCGCTCAAAATTATCCTGTGGCTGAAATCCTAAAATCCGTTTCGTTTTGACATTTGAGAACTGCTGATGCGGCAAATCAGCGAAGATGTTAAAAATCTCACACCGTGATGGTAATTCCTCCAGATCAATTTCTAATCCTAACCGAAATGCCTCACCCGCATCCCGCCAACTCACCGCGAATGAATTTGTATCTGTTCCTTCCGCTGGGTCATCTGTCTCACGGAAATTGAGAAATAGGTAACAGAGAACATAGATGTCGTAATGTTCGGTGAAAACTTTACAGATTTCCTGCCCAAGTCCTTTCGTCAATGGATAAAGACCTGTGCTTGTCTTTGGTGGAACATCTGGGTTAATCTCGTAATCCCAACTGGTATAGGCATCTCCTTGGATGGTGAAGTGGGGACCTGTGTTGATGACACGGCGGATACCGTGTTCAACAGCGGCGCGCATCGTGTTATATGCCCCACGTGTGCTAACATCAAATGCCAACTGCCGATCATGGCGAAGCACTGAGCAGTTGATAATAGTGTCCATTCCCTCTGCTGCTTGCATGACCTGATCTAATGAACCTACATCAATGTGCATCGATTCATGTTTTGTCTCAATGTCGTTGATGTCCGTTACACGCAAGGTGTAGTAGGGTTCCAATGCTTTGACAACGTGTGGTCCGAGGTATCCGTTGCCACCTAAAATCAGAACTTTCATTTGTTATCTCCTCATGTTGTGTTGGCACACGGTGTGCTTACTGTTTTGTCGGTGGCACAAATTGCGGATTGAATTTCAGGTGTCCCTTCGCTTTGCCGATGGAAAAACGTGAACCGGGGAATTCCGACTGGACGTGAAAGATACCCCATCTTGATGGTGCTTCAATTGCACCTTGAAAGGCAGCAACCGCATCATTTATTTCAAGCCACATTGAGTTGAACTCCACACCAGCTGCTTCTTCAGCAGTGGTAATAGCACCGAGTCGGAGGCATGTTACATTGATCTTCCCTTCGCGAGCAAATTCTCGGCAAGTGAATTCGCCAAGGTGCTTTGAAAGCACAAAACTATCCATACTCGGACGCGGTCTCCAATTCTCTTTAACGGTCCAATCTTCACCATGTTGCTCAAACAAACGGAGTGTGCTGGCATAAATGCAGTGTTTCACACCTTCTGCAGCTGCAGCCATTAACAGGTTATAGGTGCAACGCGTCTGATAATCAATCTCAAAGTTTTCTGGTTGGTTGACCTTTGCTAAAATATTTGGAGGAATTTCGGCAATATGGACAATAGCGTCCAGACCTTGCATCAATTCGTTTGTTGACTCGTCGTGTCCTAAATTGCTCTGAACAAATTCGCATCCTGATACGTTGGTGGTATCAATAGGTTCAAGTTCTGTTAGTCGGATCGTATGTGATTCTGCTGTGGCTGCCGCTAATCTGCGCGCCAATTCGGAACCAGCCGAGGTAATCAAAACGTTCATAAGAATCTCTCTTAAAATTAGGGTTGTTAGATTAGTTCTATAAAACCTCTCGAATTTTCGCTGCAATATTACTAATTTCTTCTGTATTTACTTCTCTCGGTTGCCACGGAGGTCTCAACGGGTCTCCTTCCCATCTCGGAATGATGTGCAGATGGAAATGGAAAACCGTCTGAAATCCCGCTGCTTCGTTATTTTGGACCAGGTTGAGACCATCGGGGTTTAAAGCCTCACGGATCGCTGCTGCAAGCGGTATCGTGGCTTCCATAATTTTACTGCCTATCTCCGCGGGCAAATCAAAGATATTTCGATAGTGTTGCTTCGGTATAACCACAAGATGTCCAGGGTTCGCGGGGGCAATATCCATAAAAGCGAAGACGTGTTCGTCTTCATACACTGTCGCAGAGGGAATTTTACCTTCAGCAATCGCACAAAAGATACATTCCATTAATTCGTATCCTCACAAGAATTTTGAGTTATTTTAGCAAATATAAATTAGAATATCAACCATAAATATAGGAGTCAGAGCCATTCAATGGTCGCGAACTGCTCTTGTGGGAGGGTTTTCTAAGCCCAATTTCCAGTCAGAGGGCACCCTTTCAACGCCTTATGCGCGTGGCAGAATGCGCTTTTGGCATTCTGCATGATTCGGCGGGCACAGGGACCCCGTCCTATAGTAGAAAAACGCGACGCACGCTTCGTCCATTGAACCTATGTGACAAAATATTTACCCATCCTATTTGATTTGACATTTTTAGTCTTTTATGGTATTTTATAATGAGTACTGTTGAAAAGTTCGCATTTTCACGACACGAATCGTCTGATAAATCAGATAAGGCAAGGATATAATTTCTGGTACTATATCTGGTTAATTCATTTTAAAGACTAAGTCTTATGAACTGACATGATTTAAGTTATTGAGGAGGAACACAAGGGTTTTATGAAAAATCTCAAAATTATTCCACTGATTCTAATCTTATTCACCTGTTTTGCTTGTGACACGAAACAGAAAGGCCCTAGCCACTTGACGGTAGGGAGAGATAAACTCAATAATGGGTTTGCAATTGAAGCAGTTAATTATCTCATAGAGGCAGAAAAAAAAGAGGAGGATAAGGCGGAACCGCGAGCACTGCTCGTGATTGCATACTCACATGGGCTATCCTCAGATGTTGCGAAGACGCAAGGGCTTGAAGCAGAATATAAAAAACAGAGAACTGAAAGAATAGCTGCCTTGAATGAAGCAGAGATAAATAAAATGATCGAAATTCTCAGCAAACGTTCGGAGGTCCAGCAAGATGGCTTTCAAGCATTGGTCGAAAAGGGAACAGATGCCGCAGTTTTACTAATTGATAACCTTGCCAAAGGTTCATATCCAGAAATACACAATAATTTTATTTCGGCACTTGAAGATATGGGATCTAAGGCGATTGATCCTATCTTGGATAGAGTTACCGATGTAGAGGTGACTCCCGAAGTGAAAATAAAACTAATTCGGGTGATTGGTGAAATTGGCGATAAGAAGGCGGTTGAGAAGTTAAAATCCATTGACATGACGAACATTGATGTTGCGCTGAAAATGGCAATTTACACGACCCTCTATAGGCTCGGTGATAGTAGTCATAAGTCGAAGATACTCATAGGACTAACCGCAAATGAGGTTGAGGTCCGACGTGCTGCAGCAAAATCTATGGCTAACCTCAAGAAGGTTAACACCGCCACGCTCATCACAGCTCTTAAAGACGGTGATTCGCAAGTAGTTACTGACATTGCAAAGGCACTCGCTGTCCACAAAACCAAAAATGCTGTTGAACCGCTCGTAAATATCCTCAAGAGTGAGCATAGTCCGGATGCAAAGAAAGAGGTATTAGATACACTTACTGAGTATGCTGAAATTGGAGGTGAGCTCAAAAAAGGGTTAGCGAGACGCATCTGTTTCCTGCTCATCAGTAAAGAAATAAGCAATTCGCAAACTCGGGTTCGGCTTGTCCATTTTTTGAAGCATCCTGTGTTAGTAAAGCAGCTAAAAGCAGCAAGTTTGCTTGATGGCCTTGATTCAAAACTCTACAACTATGTCCAAACTGATGAGGACAGCGATTTCGTGAAGACAGAAATCCATGACCTTCTTAACATGATTAGAAAATAGAGTGTTAGATGGATACGAATCTATGTGTTCAGATGAGTTTATATAGCCTCTCTCATAAATTATGAGAGAGGTTCGGATTTTGTTTAGTAAAGGGAACACCTATGTATGCGTTATATATTTTGCGCTTCTAACGCAATCAGTGCTAAATTAAAATTTTCTTGACACAAAAATGTATCTGTTTTATCATATTTAAAAATGCTATTTGCCTCGGACTCCTGAGGAGATAATTTTATCCGAATCTACACAATATATCGGATTTCGCATTTACGTTGATGTTAGGAGGAAAAACGAACGTAACATGAAAAAACTTATAACGATATGCCTCTTTTTAATATGGGTTGTGTCGTTTGGCTGTAAGCGGGAACAAATTATTCCTGAAATTCGAGTGGGCAGAGAGAAGTTGGTAGGAGCTGGTCTGGCAATTGAAGCAGTTGAACATCTCAAACGAGCAGAAATAGATGAGGAAAATAAGGATGAACCCCGAGCACTCTTGCTCATTGCTTATAGTCATGCACTCTCTGAGAACACTGCGTGGTTAAAAAATAACAATTTGGAAACTGAATTTCGGGACGAACGAGCCCGGAGACTTGCTGAACTGAACACCTCTGAGATGCAGGAAATTTTTCGGATTCTTAATGAGAGGCATCGCGTTCAAAAGGACGCTAGACAAATCCTAATTGATAAAGGCGACTCTGTCATTCCCCCCATTTTGAAGAGTTTAATTGGGAATAAGTATTCCAATGCCCACAACGATTTTACATATATCCTTACGCAGATTGGAACCAAAGGTCTTGATGAACTCTTGATGGCAGTTGATGCCGCAGCTACACCAACCTCCGTTAAGGTCAAATTAATCCAAATTATAGGAGATATAGGAGACGTTTCCGCTCAAGAAAAATTAGAATCTCTAAAAAACACAGTTACGGATGCTGGCTTACAGATGGAGATTAATGTTGCACTCTATCAACTCGGTAATAAAGTATACCAGAAAGGCATTGAGGCAGGTTTAAACGATAATAACCTTGTTGCACGCCAAGCCGCTGCGAGATCGATGATATTGCTCAATAAACCTTCTACTTCCAAAATGGTAAATGCGCTCAAAGATACCGAAGGTCAAGTACAGGAAGACATCGCAAAAGCACTACAAAAACACGTTGACCCGAACGCTGTAGACAATCTTGTTGATATACTCACTAACGATTCGGGTAATAATACGAAGCAGGCTGTTATGGAGACTTTAAATCATTATGTTGAAAAAGGACTCGCAGATGGATTAGCACCACGTCTAATTGTCTTATTGACAGGTACTGAAATCGTTGAACACGAAGATAGACTTCGTATCGTTCAACTTCTTAGTAAACCTGCACTGATAAAGCAAATTCAAGCAGCGGACATTTTTGATAATTTGCCGCATAAACTTTTTCAGTACTATGATACTAAGGAAAGCAACTCAATGGTCAAAGATGAGCTTAACACGCTACTTCTTGAACTTGATAAAGGTGAACTTAAAGAATAAGTAGAAATGTGTTAATCACGGATTATCATAACGCTTTTGTAGGAATTACCACAATCGTTGCACTCTTCTCCGATAGTTGTGTTTTCATCACTCATAAGGAGAAATTCCATGCAGAACTATCCAACTGACATCAAGATTACCAAAATTGAGCAGGTTACAGTTGAGATTGACCAACCTGCCATCGGTTGTAACTCTGGCGCGAAAGAGATAAAACAACCTGATCCAAATGGGCAGTGGCAGGAACGGATAACTTGCATTTATACAAACGATGGGACACTCGGTTGGGGAGCGACAAGTTGGGGCGCAACGACTCCTGAGGAAGCCAAAGGTGCTCTAAATAAAAATCCTTTCGATCTACTGAATCCGGAAGATGGAGTAGTTGAGGAATTTCGTGGACTCGAAAACGCCTTATGGGATACTATCGGTAAAATCCTTGAAAAACCCGCCTATAAGCTCATGGGGACTGACTCCTACGGTGATGGATTGCCCGCTTACGATAGCACGATCTATTTCAATGATCTACTCTATGGAACGAAAGCAGAAGGCCTGAAACGGATTGAGAATGATGTCAAGCAAAGTTTGGCAGATGGGTTTACCGCATGTAAAATGAAAGTGGGACGCGGAAATCATCTCATGGAGCGCAAAGCCGGACTTGAACGAGACATAGAAGTTGTCCAACTTGCTCGCAGCACTGCTGGAGAAGGTTTCAATATCCTTGTTGATGCAAATAACGCGTATACTTATGATGAGGTCATTACTTTCCTGAACGAGACAGGCAATTGCGATGTTTTTTGGATAGAAGAGATGTTTGAAGAGGATGTTGAATTGTATCGCAACTTAAAGGCTTTTATCCAAGAAAAAGGCTTGAATACGCTCATCGCCGATGGCGAAACCCGTACCCGCGCGCCTCTTGAATTCTACGATCCATTCTTTGAAGCGGGTGTAATTGATGTTATCCAGCATGATATGAAGGGGCTTGGTGTTACAGGTTGGAGACGGCTCTCCAATATGGCTGCTGCACATAATGTCAAATGCGCACCACATAACTGGGGTTCTCTGCTCGGTTTTTTCCTCAGCCTCCAATTCGCAAAGACGATTCCGCATTTTCTCTACGGTGAAGTCGCAACCCTAACTAGTGATGTAATTGATACCTCTGGGTATGGATTTGCCGATGGAACATTCACAGTGCCTGACATGCCCGGTCTCGGTTTGGAACTCAATCAAGATGTTTACGATGCGCGCTACGCTGGTAACGAGGATTGGCAGATCGCAACGTAGTAGGTACAATTTATAAAATTGGTAAGGAAACGAATTGATAAGGAGGAGTTTTATAACTTTCTAAAAACTAAGGTGATATGACTTTGAATTTATTTGGCTATCCCAATGAAGACTACCTTACCTACAAAGAAGTCTCAGAAGTTTTAGGGGTTTCTACCGCAACCGTTAGAAATTGGGTAAAACTGGGGCACATTAAGCCAGCAGCGATTCATTTAAGTAATAGATTTCTAAGCTCTCACATAGAAGAGATTAGAAGTAAAATTACTAATGGCTCTCTTGCCAAACTCAATAAACGTGCAAATAAAGGAAACTCTATCTCTAAGATTATCCCTACAGAATATGCAGATAATCGTGAAGTATTTGAGTCTATTTTAAAAATTACTGAACTTTTTAAAAAATATAATCTTGATAGGGATACAGTGCTGCTTGTAACTGCTATGAATTTACTAAGGCAGATTGGCTTAATTAAAGATACACAAGATTTATCCCTTAATCGTATCAACTATACTAATGATATAGTAAAAGCTGAAATAGAAGATTGGTTGCATAGCAAAAAAGGCAGGCAAATCACAAAACATTATGATGATATTTTTGATGTTAAAATCCCGACAAACTGTGATTTCTTAGGGTTACTGCATCAGTCACTACTAAATGAGGGCGAGAGGGTAAAAACTGGCTTATATTAC
This sequence comes from Candidatus Poribacteria bacterium, assembly GCA_965197475.1. GTDB lineage: Bacteria > Poribacteria > WGA-4E > WGA-4E > WGA-3G > MSPOR6. The sequence goes on from CBDANF010000002.1 coordinate 197,342, forward strand.
ACACCAAAACATATTGTCGATGAGGTAGTTAAGCAAAATATAAAAAGCAGCCATACTGTCCTTGACCCTTGCTGTGGTACTGGTCAGTTTTTGCTTTTAGCTTCTGAAAAAATAGATAATCCATCTCATCTATGGGGTTTTGATATTGACAAAAGTGCTGTTAGACTTGCAAAGATAAATCTTTTTTTAAAGTTTCCAAAACATAGATTTAAACCAAACATTTATTACAAAAATTCATTACTAGAAGATGGTGAAGGTATCCCCAACTTTGATTTAGTTATAACAAATCCGCCTTGGGGATCCCATTTCTCTAAAGATGAAGAGTTGTTACTAAAAAAGAAATACCAAGATATTAAGTCAAACGAGGCGTTTGCATATTTTCTCAAAGTGGGTATTGGATTTTTGAAAGAGGGTGGCACGCTTTCGTTTATCTTACCCGAGTCAATCCTAAACATTAAAATCCATAAAGATATTAGGGAAAAAATCCTTAAGCAAACTACAATTAAAAAAATTAAACACCTTGGTCGTCCGTTTAATGGGGTTTTTACAAATGTAGTTCGAATAGACTTGGTAAATAAAAAAGCAGACAAAAATTCTTTCATTGCGGAAAAAGAAAATTTACTATTTCATCCTGAGCAAATACGATTATTATCAAATAAAGATTTTATCTTTGATGTTTTTACAGACACAAGTGATTATGTGTTGACAGATAAGGTGTTTTCTGTCAAACATAGTACGTTAAAAGATAATGCAATATGGGCTCTTGGTATTGTTACTGGTGACAATAAAAAACACCTACAAGAAAACAAAAGTAGTGACTTAGAACCAATCCTAACTGGTAAGGACATCAAAAGATTTTGCCCGAATAAACCAAGTAAATTTATTCGGTTTATACCAGATAAGTTTCAACAAGTTGCACCAGAAGAAAAATATCGAGCAAAAGAAAAATTGCTATATAAGTTTATTTCTAAGCAATTAGTTTTTGCTTATGATGATAGGCAAACCCTCACCCTTAACAGTGCTAATGTATTGATACCAACAATATCTAATTACCCTATTAAAACAATTTTGGCGTTGTTTAATTCAACCCTATATCAATTTATCTTTGAAAAGAAGTTTGGTGCTATAAAAGTACTTAGAAGCCACATTGAGCAATTACCTTTGCCCGATATTAGCAAAAGAGAACATATGAGGTTTGAAAAGTTGGTAGACGAACTGCTAAAAAAAGATCTTGGTATAGAAGAGCGTAAAAGTCTATACAAGAAGTTGGATGATGAGGTTATGAGTTTATTTTCTTTAGATGAACAAGAAAAGGAGCGTATATATAACGGAGTGAGCGTATCAGATAAATTACTAGAAATAAATTAAAAGCATGGATGACTTAAAACAAAAACTGAATCAACTTATAGAAGAACTTTCTGAAGATAAAAAACAGGTAATTAGAAATAGACTGGATGACCTAGTATCGGTTTACCCATTTAATGAGTATGAATACATAATTTCATCTTTAGTGGGGTTCGGAAAGATAACTCTGGATGATTACTATGAGATTAGAGATGATTACATATCACGTAATGCGTATCTAAAATTATTCGAGATTACATCACCAAGAACTTTTGGAGAAAAGTGGGCACAAGGGCAACTTATGTCTCTTGAGCCAGACTTTTTAAAACCAACAAAGAAGCTTGATGAAAATTATAGTGGTGAGTACGACCTTGTATTACCATACGGAGACGAAGTTATAAAAATTGAAGTAAAAGCTTCTAGAGTCGTGCACGCAAAGAGCAAAGAACCACTATACGTAAAAGCTCTATCTTACGAAAGCCTCCATCCATTTTTAATGAATTTCCAACAAATAAAACCTGCGTGTGCTGATGTGTTTATCTGGATTGCTGTATGGAAAGATGTTATTAAATACTGGGTCATTTCTTCTACTGAAGTAGAAAACAACAAGTACTATTCTAAGGTGCAGCACCGAGGGAATATTGGTGAGGGTCAATTACATATCACAGATGACAACATTGAAGAGTTTGTACAATATGAGTGCAATCCCACAGAGTTAAGACAAACCGTTATTGATGCCTATGAAAGACAAATGAATATTAAATAAATTATTTTAGTAATCAATGTAGCATGAGTATCCACAGAAGAAAGAAATTGTAACTTATTACCTGCTTAAACATAACGTATTCAGTGATAGTAGGCATACTCCGCATGCTGAAATCTCAGGTAATCCCATGAAAAAAGTTCTCGTCGCAATGAGCGGTGGTGTAGATAGTTCCGTTACTGCTGCCATGATGGTTGATGCTGGTTATGATGTCACTGGCATCACCATGCGCCTCGGTGCGCCCGATACAATTGAGGTGGAACCTGAACGTCCCAATTGCTGTTCCCTTGAAGGCATTGAGGACGCACGACGTGTTGCCACCCAACTCGGAATCCCGTTTTACGGCGTGAATTACGAAGATATTTTCCGAGAACAGATCATTGATTACTTTGTTGCAGAATATCTCGTCGGGAGAACACCGAGTCCCTGCATGGTATGTAACCGAGAACTCAAGTTTGGCAAACTCCTTGACCTCGCAAAAACTTTGGAATGTGATGCTATCGCTACCGGCCATTATGCCCGAATTGAACAACATCCTGAGACTGGACGTTTTCTCTTACGCAAGTCACTTGATGTTAGCAAGGATCAGTCCTATTTCCTTGCTGCGCTGACGCAGGATCAGTTGCGATGTGCGATGATGCCCCTTGGTGAATACACGAAAGCCGAAGTGCGTGATCTTGCGCGTAAGTATCAGTTGCGAACCGCTGAAAAAGTCGAAAGCCAAGAACTCTGCTTTGTTGCGGATACTAATTATAGACGATTCCTCCAAGACAGAATTCCCGAAAAAATTGAAAGTGGCGATATTATTGACAAGGATGGCAAAGTTCTCGGCAGACACCAAGGTGTACCATTTTATACTGTTGGGCAACGACGCGGTCTCGGTATAGCAGTTGGTAAACCCCTCTATGTGACGCAGCTTAATGCTTCTGAGAATACTGTTGTTGTCGGAGAACCGGACGATCTCCTTGAGGACACTATGCATGTAGAACGTATCAACCTTATCTCCATAAAGAAGTTGACAGAACCGATCCGAGCACTTGTCAAAATACGTTCTCGTGATGATGGTGGTCTCACGACAATCTCTCCTATCAGCGACACAGAAGCGGTTGTTCAATTTGACGAACCGCGGCGTGCAATTACCCCCGGACAAGCCACCGTTTTCTACGATGGTGAATACGTCATCGGCGGCGGCTGGATCAAAACATCTTTGTAGCACAAATCCCGTGGCAATGAAACCAAAACTCCTCTGTCTCCTCGGTCCCACAGCGGTTGGTAAAACAGAGATAGCGATTCAACTTGCACAACGCCTCAATGCCGAAATTATATCCGTTGACTCCCGACAAATATATCGTCAGATGGATGTCGGCACTGCGAAACCTACCCTTGCAGAACAGCAAGCAGCACGACATCATGTAATAGATTGTGTGGATATTGCGCAACCCTTCTCTGTTGCCGATTTTCAATCCCTTGCTGACACTGCAATCTCAGATATCCAAAACAGAGGTAAACAAGCTTTACTTGTCGGCGGCGCGGGTCTTTACTTTCGGGCGATTGTTGATGGGTTGTTTGAGGGACCAGGGGCTGATGTTTCACTCCGAAAGCAACTTGAGCAGGAAGCAGCGCAGCACGGTGTTGATGTGCTCCATGATCGCCTCCGTGCCTGCGATCCAATATCTGCCCATCGGATTCATCCCAACAACCTCGTTCGAGTTATTCGCGCGCTTGAAATCTACGAACTAACAGGTACTCCCATGTCCGAACACCAACAGCAGTGGCATCCGGAAAACCAACGTTTTCCGTTTATCGCCTTCGGATTGACGATACCTCGCGAGCTACTTTACCATCGCATTGAACAACGCGTAGACGTGATGCTTGCTAACGGATTGATAGTGGAGGTGGAGTCGTTGTTAGCGGCAGGATATTCACGGGATACTTTTGCGCTCCAAAGTTTTGGGTATAAAGAACTGATAGCTTATCTGGATGGGAGGTGTACATATGTTGAAGCAGTTTCACAACTAAAACAGAACACGCGCCGATTTGCCAAACGACAGTTGACGTGGTTTCGTAAAGATATGCGTATTGAATGGTTAGATCGTGAGGAAATGCCCAATATTGTTGGCCATATTTTAAGGAAGATTAAAGGACAATTATGATAAACACCTTCTTGATTATGTTAAGTAAAACTGATACAATAAATAATTGATGCTCTTAGCGAAAAGGAGAGAAAGATGAGACGTTTTGGAACACAAGGTCCAGTCAACCCTCAAGAACACTACATTGTTTCACGGTCCGAGGAAATTGCCGACTACATTGCGCGTGTTGCAGAAGGCAAATATGTCGTCCTTTTCGCACCACGCCAAACAGGCAAAACCACCTTCTTTCAAGCTGCCTTAGAAACACTCATTGCCGGTGTTGAACCAAATACATCTGTCACACCAACCGAATCCGTTTCAAAGTTTAACTACTTCCCTATTCAACTAAATTTTGACATCTATAAAAACCTTGATCTGTCAGAGTTTTATACGCATTTGTACGAACAGATCTGTGAAAAAATAGAAGCCGTTTTTCAAAGACGTGGTGTTGTTCCTTCTGCGGATTTAAGTCAATTCCTGGAGAACACGACTTTAACAAATCATCTCTCATTGTTGTCGTTCTTTAAACGGTTTGCGAGTTTTCTGGACTCTGAGTTTGCTGGGCAGCAAGTTGTTCTTGTTATTGACGAATTTGATGGCATCCCGCAAGTTGCAGTAAGCGATTTCCTTCATACGCTCCGTCATATTTACATTTCCGGCAAGCCGCGATGTCCCCACAGCGTTGGTATCGTCGGAGTTAAGAGTATTGCGCAGCTCAACTACGACAGGTCTATTTCCCCTTTCAATATTCAAGACGAGTTCCATCTGCCCAATTTTACCCTTGAACAGATGCAGAAACTGCTTGGACAATATACTGACGAAATCGGACAAGTCTTCATCCCAGAAGTTATAAAGTCTATTCATAAGCAAACTGCCGGGCAACCTGTGCTTGTCAACCGATTCGCGCAGATTCTCACAGAAGAACTGGATATCCCGAAAACTGAGCCGATTATCATGGCACACTTTTCAAAGGCACACGCTCAACTGCTACATGATCGGAATACCAATATTGAGCATCTAACAACCAATATCCGAAAGAATCCGCGCTTTGAAAACGTTCTAATGCGAATTATGGAACGTGATGAAGGTGTGGACTTCAACATGGACGATGACATCATCAGTGAACTCGCCACTTATGGTGTCATCAAAAAAGCCTCAGACGGTATGTGTGAAATCCTCAATCCGATTTATCTCTACCGCATCATGAGAACCTTTAAACCGACAGTGAATGGCTTAGAGAATCAGTACCTTCCTGGAGGTGGCGATGAGGGATTTTTCAATTATCTCAAACCCACCGGTCAGATTGATATGGAGGCGTTACTCAATAACTTTCGAGATTTCATTGCACGGGCGGGGTTCAAGATTTTACAGGTGCCAGATACGCCACAAGAATCGGTTGGCAGACATCTCCTGCTCGCGTATCTCGACCAGTTTGTTAAAATCGTAGGCGGTTTTATGCACATTGAAGTGCAAACCGGCAGAGGCAGAATGGACATCATTATCACCCATAACCAGCAAAAATATATCGTAGAAACAAAAATTTGGAGAGGCGACAGTCGTTATCAAACAGGTAAAAAGCAACTTGCTGTATATCTCAACACTGAGGGAGTAAAGGAGGGATATTACATCGTCTTTGATCATCGAGAACAACCAGAGCCACGGACAGAGACAGAAATGATAGAGGGGTTGACGATTCGGAGTTATGTTATTCCTGTGATGCAGGAGCTACCCTCAGGAATTGTAAGTACTCATAGAATGAAATAAAATGGTTTTTCAATCAATACCATGTTCTTTGCAATAGTCCCGAATAATTGGCAAAAAATCATCGGCATATTTTTCGGTTTTCTTAGGACCAACACCATGAATTCGCCTAAATGCTGTTCGGGTTTTTGGGAAATGGATTGCCATTTCTCTTAATGTCCTATTAGTGAAAATCCCTTTTCCTTCTACCTTTGCCAACTTTTTACTTTTATCCTGAAGTTGCTCAAAAAGATCATGGTCGTATTCAATTCGTTCTTTGGATGTAGCATCATTAGTATTGAGACCTTCAGTTTTGATCTCTACCGAATTTATTCCATGCTCCTCGCAATAGGTAAGGATTATAGGAAAGAAAATATCAGTATATTTTTTTAATTTCTCTGGTTCTACGTTAGACATCTGTCTAAACGATTCCTCAGATGTCGGAAAATAGGTCGCCATCGCTTGAAGTGTTTTATCGTGAAAAGTCTCGTAAACCTGATGCCTCTCTGTCTCAAAGATTTTATCTCGTTCAGCTTGTAGTAATTCAAAGAGTTCTGGAGAATGTTCATTTAGTGCTTCGGATGTGGCATCATGAGTATTCAATGTTTCAGGTGCGTCCGCTACGGAATTAATGTCTTGTTCTTTGCAATAGTCGCGGATAATCGGTAAAAAATCATCGGAGTATTTTTCAACTTTCACATCACCAACACCATTAATCTGGAGAAATGCTTCCTTTGATTGTGGTAATTTGATTGCCATCTCTTGCAATGTCTTATTGCTAAAAATGCAGTATGCCGGTAACTTTTCATGCCCTGCTAACATTGTGCGTCTTTCGCGAAGTTGGTCGTAAAGTTCAGGAGCGGATAAGTTTGAAACCTCGGATGTTGATTCATAAGTATTTACTACTTCGGTTACCTGATTTACTGTATCCACCGGAAGTCCCCAAAACATCTCTTTGTTTTTTAATACATCCCACCCTTTTTTTGTCAAACGAAGACTACCGTACCGTGAATCTCGCTCTAGCAGTTCGTGTTTAAGGAATTGATGTGCTAAATATCGCCACTGCTCCTTGTTGTACTTGCTACCTTTGCCATAGGTCTTGATTTTATCATGGTCGTTATCAAGAATCTTTTTACGCTTTGAGCCCCGTAAAATATCAACAATATATACTTCTCCGAAAATCTGATTTGTACAGTAAACACCAGAAAGAAATTTTTGCGCTGGTTCTGTCAAGTCAACCCGCTCCATTTCAGAATTGTGGCAGTTGTCACACATTCCACAATTCTGTATCTCGTATTCTTCCCCGAAATAGCCTAACAATTCCTTACGGCGGCACTCTGTTGAAGTCGTCCACGAAACAAGCGTTTGCAATCGTTTAAGTCGTCCTTCCCGTTCAGATGAGGCACCTTGCTCAATGAAATCGTTGATGATTTCTGCATCTTCATTATCAAATAGCAAAAGACATTCTGCTCTGATCCTATCTCGGCCTGCACGTCCAATTTCCTGATAATAAGATTCTGGATTCTTTGGCAATCCAGCATGTAGGACAAAGCGTACATCTGCTTTGTCTATACCCATTCCAAACGCAATTGTGGCAACTATCACCCGGGTGTTGCCATTAATGAAAGCCTCTTGATTTTGCTTGCGGGTTTCACTATCAAGTCCTGCATGATAGGGCAGTGCCGAAATTCCATGTGCCACTAAATCCTGATACAGCGATTCAACTTGTTTTCTCCTTTGACAGTAGATTATACCGGAGCCGTTAGTATGCTTATTAAGAAATGTTAATGTTTGCCCAAGTAAGTCAAACCGCGGCTCAACAGCGATGAAGAGGTTTTCTCTGTCAAAACTGGTAATAAACTCGTTTTCATCAGGAATTTTTAGCAACTTCTTAATATCATCTTGAACCCGCGGAGTTGCGGTGGCCGTTAGTGCCACACAAACAGCGTTCGGAAAGCGTTGACGAATAGAGACTAATTCTCGATAATCTGGACGAAAATCGTGCCCCCACTGCGAAATACAGTGTGCTTCATCAATCGCAAGACATGACACATTTGATCTATCAAGTTTCAGCAACGTTCCAGGTTTCACCAGCGTTTCAGGAGCCATGTAAAGCAGCTTCACTTCACCCTGTTTGACACGTTGCATTGTGGTTTCTTGTTCTGAATAGCTGAGAGTGCTGTTGAAAAAGGCCGCGCGAATACCCCTCTGTTCCAACTTCATTACCTGGTCCTGCATAAGCGAAATTAGCGGTGAAACAACAACGGTCAGACCGTCAAAGATAAGTGCTGGCAATTGGTAACAGAGTGACTTTCCACCACCCGTCGGTAGAACAATCAGAGCATCCTGCCCATTGAGGATATGTTTAATAATCTCGTCCTGAAATGGGCGGAACCCTTCATGCCCAAAAACGTTTTTGAGAATTTCTAAGGAAGTTTGCGTTAAAGTTTGAGATGGAGGCAGTTTCTCTTTACGGAGAGGTTTCTGTTCTTCTTGCGTTGCTTTCTCAAAAAACCAGCCAGAAATTTGAGCGTAGCAACGTTTTTCTACTTCTGGTTTATCTTCTGGTCGCCACCAATGCGCTAGCGACACCCGCAAGAGCGTATCTGCAGGAATTATCTCAAGCGGTTCTTGAAAACCTCCGAAAGTAAATGTACAGCCTCCATTTTCTGTAGGATAACGATACCGGGGTCTCTGTTTCTCTATATCAAGGGTGAGCGGCAGATCTGGTCTCCAAAATGTAGTGCTGTAGATTGGAATACCGTTTTGCTTGGCGATGTGCAGCCTACCGCGCTCAGTATTTTGCAATAAACCTTCATAAAGCATCCGCGGAGGTCCAATTTTCGGCGGCATTAAGAGTTCAATTGCACTTATCAGCTCTCTCGTGTCTTGCGTCCTATAAAGCCGCGACTTACTGTGCACGACAAAGTTTTCGTTATGTGGCGGAATCAGCGAAGTTTCCGGTTCACCAGTAATTTTCCAAATATCGCCAACCTCATATTTTCGATTAGCACCGTCATGCGGATCAGCGTTAAAAGGGATGAGTCTAACACTTTCTCCCGTCTCTGTAATTGCGCCAATACACGCACCGCTCCCCATTCGTGTTTTCGCAACAATTAGAACTCTCATGGCAAAATATTTTCAACCTCCAAATTGAATGTTTCCGCCAGTTTATCTGCTACTAATGATCGGTGACATGCCTCCGGTGCAGTTTCTACACAAAAGAGTGCCAAAATCTTTGCATCCGATTCTAATTCATCAAGCAGACTTTGCGGGTCAAACGCATCAAGGCATTCGGTGTGATAAGCTTCAATAAACGCTTCTCCAAGTTCAGTGCGTTTACGTTTAGCCGTTTTTGTTGCTTTATCCGCCGCAGCTTGCTTTTCTCGGACGGTTTTTGTCGGCCCAAGGTCCTTTCTATGGATATATCGGATGCCAAGTTTTGCAAGACGTGCTTGCAACCGCTTGCTGTTGGCAAATGCATAAGTTGCGCCGCGCACACCTCGTCGGCTACGAATATCGCAGAACGTATCAACCTCTGCTTTGCACAAAGCGTCAAAAAAACTGGTTTCATCAAATCCATATACACCTATAGTCACAATTTTAATCTTCATACTGAATCAGGGCGTTTCTTCCGCGAGTGAAACGTCTCCTCCCCAAACAGATCCATCTGCCCACCCGTAATACGCTCAATAATCTGCTCCTGAGTCATCTGCTCACTGTTTTCATCAATATGAATCACAGGTAAATCCTGAGTCGTGAGGGTTGCACTAATCAGTTTACATCGATGGCAATGCTCCGGCTTCTCCTCGCTACACATAAGTGCCACGCACTGTTGTTGCAAAAAGGCGTTGTGGAGACGTTTAATACCACGCTGATAAAATTCCGCATTCTGAACTTTCTCGTAATCAACCATTCCGTTGACGTAACACGTTTCATCATCAGGTTTGCCACCGAGTGAATCTCCCATAAACACATAGCGAATACCTTGCTGTTCTAATTCATTAGCAAGCGGTTTTTTAGAGAATTCCGGTTTATAGCGTGAATACGGAACTGAACGGACATCAATGAGAAAAACAATCTCATACTGGCGAAGCACCTCAATGAATTCCGTTATCGAACGGCTGCCATAACCTATCGTATAGATTGGGATAGTGTCTGTTGTTCTTTCCATGATAAGTAGATAATATCATATTACCCTCCAAAAAACAACTGGATTTTATTGCTCCATTTCTCCAATTAAAAAATCCTTGCTATTTTAACATAGAATCTGTTATATTAATTACATTCCTTGATTTTGTGTAGATAGCGCATTAGTTCTCCGTTTTTTCAGAACTTTTTTAGGATAATATAGTCTAATTCATAAGGATATGGTCGGAACCGTTTCTGCTAAGCGTGTCCATATCAGGGAACTTGTGCTACGTTTTGGGGTAACTCTCAATAAATAGACAGGATTTATGACCTCAGGATTTGCCATAGACAAAAGGTAAAAGATGAAAGAGAGTTGGCAAAACCTTATTGATCTCGTTGTGAAGCCAAGTGCTACATTTGAACGTCTTAAAGCCAACCCGAAGTGGGTGATGGCATTTGTTCTATTTTTTTCACTTTCTATCGGGTTGGCTTGGGCAAATGCGCCGTTCATAGAACGCCTCATGTTCCTACTGAAACCGGATGTCGCTACAACAACTTCCTTCAAATCATATCTGACAAAGGGGACTGTTACAATAGTACTCTGGTGCATTATACTGAGTGTGATATTCACAATCGCAGCGCGAGTTTTCAAAATAAATCCCGCACTAAAATTTAAACATATTTATGCGGCCGTTGTGCATACGTCATTGATCGGCACCATAATATATCTAATCAATATTGGGTTGTTCCCATTTTTTAGGCAGCTTGAAGATATTAATAGACCGATTGATATGAAACTTCTCCCGGGATTACACATGTTAGCGGGATCAATCGAAAATGCACATATTCTTACGTTTCTGAGTTATATAAACCCTTTGAGTGTATGGTATATTGTTGTCTTAACAATTGCCGTTGCTATTCTCGCCGAAGTAAACCGAGTTAAGGCATGTTTTACAGCACTAATCATCTTTTTTATTAGAATTGGTACCGAGATTCTGTTTTTTTATCTGACTTTTTACTAAATGTATCAATACCACAGAAATAGTTGTGAGTTAAAATAATTTTGCGAGATTAAAACACTTTTTAACTGATACCGAGAAATGTCTTCAAAATATAGGCGGATATCTGTAAGTTGCTCCAAACCTGTCTTTTGGCAGATGGGGTGAAGGAGAAAAATTAATGAGTCCCAGCGAAAATTATGCAGAATTACAAGCAAAGATTTTAGACGCGCGGCGTGTGTGGAAACGCAGCCTCTTCTGGACAGGATTTGCCATTGTACTAATAGGTATCCTTGCAATTCTGGTTGGAGGATCAATTGTTGATTGGCTAATGCCGATGCCAAGTGCTGTCCGTATTGCCCTGCTTGCAGGAATTGTCGGCACAACCCTCTACCTACTTTACAAATACCTGATTCAACCGATGAGAGCCGCACTTACCCTCCGCGATGTTGCTCTCAACGTTGAACAAAGCCATCCAAACCTTGAGGATAGGCTTGTGAGTGCTGTGCAATTCGGTGCCCGCGAATCTGATGATCCAATTGAGTCGCACATGCTTCAACGATTGCTTGAAGACACAACTCAACGGATCAAAGGGATTGATTTCAAAACAACGATTGACCACAGTCGAGCCCGGAAGTATGTCGGTATCGCAGTTTTAGTCATTGCTGCATGTGGTTTGCTTGCACTCCTGTTTCCCACAGAAATCAATACGAGCTTGATGCGAATACTTGTGCCGTGGGAAAAAACTGACCCGATTTTAACAACCAAGGTTAAAGTTTCACCCGGCAATGCTCGTATCCTGCGTGGAAAAAGCCTGCCTATCCAAGTCATCGTTACTGGCAAATCCGCAGAAAAGGTTGTCTTGGCGTATTATGACAAAGATGCTCCGCCTACTGCAGAAAACGAAAATAGCAAACAAGAAGTCAATATGGTGCAAAACCCGAAGGATAAACGCGGATTTGCTTATGAAATTTTCAATATTAACGCGGATATGGAATACTATGTTGTGGCTAATGAAACGACATCAGAACGCTACACAGTTGAGGTTTTCGAGATGCCGCGCATAGACAATGTTTCCGTCTCTTATACCTACCCTGAGTATACGATGCTCAAACCGGTTGTGCAGCAAGGTAGTGGGGACATTCAAGCGGTCGTCGGCAGCACAGCAGAAATCAGAATCACCGCCAATAAAACTATTCAGAAAGCAACGTTCACCCTCCAAAGTTCAGAATCTGCAGCCAAAACTGAAGATAGTGACACGGATGAATCGGTTCCTTCAAAATCCTCAGAAATGGTCATTGCTGATGGTAACATTCTCACCACAACCTTAGAAGTCCGTGAAGATGGGAAATATACTGTTGAACTGCTCTGTATTGATGGGTTCAATAATGAGGTGCCGATTGAATATAATATCAAAGCAATGCCGGACAACGCGCCTGAAGTGGTTATCAAAGAACCCGGACGCGATGTGAAAGCAACAAAATTGGAAGAGGTGAAAATCGTTGCTGAGGCTACGGACGACTACGGTGTTGAAAAATTAAGCTTAATGTATCGCATCGGCGCAGGTGAATTGAAGGAGATCGTCCTTGAATCTACTGGTGAACTTACAGCGGAAGATGCTGATTTGCGATCAGGTAAACACCTCCAAGCTGGCACTTATACCTTCTATCTGGAGGAATTTGATGTTGAACCGGGCGAAGTTATCTCCTATTACGCACACGCCATCGACAATAACACGCTTACAGGACCTGGTGAAGCGAACAGTGAGATTTACTTCATAGAAATCAAACCTTTTAATCAGAGGCTCGAACAGGGTGAATCAGCTGAAGAACAACAGCAACAACAAGGTATGCCGAACCCGTTTCTCGAATTAATGGCTTCTCAGAAGCAGATTATCCGAGAGACATGGAAGCATATTAACGCAAAACCAGATACGGTTACAGAAGAATACAGGTCCGCAGTTAAGAAAACTAGTGAGAAGCAATCTGAACTAAAGGATAATACTCAGCGCGTGGCAGACGAGCTTAGTACTGCGATGCAAGAAATGCAGGTTGCACCAGAAGTTATGATGAACCTTGAAGAGGCAATTGCTCAGATGGGCAAGGCGAGAGATAACCTGAATGCTACCCAACCTGTAGAGGCAATGCCACCGGAACAAGCTGCACTTGAACTGCTCAATAAAGTCAATCTTGAAATCCCAAAAGTGCTGCAGCAGGCGAGATCTAGTCAGCCGCAACTCGCTGAGAACTTTGAATTGGAAATGGAAGATTTGCAAAGCGAGCTTGAACAGGATCAGGAAGAACTTGAACGAGAGATGCAGGAACAGACGCAGCAAATGTTAGACCAAGCGCGTGAAATGTTGGAACAACAGCAGAACCTAAATCAACAGAGCCAGCAGTTGGGCAGAGAAAATCAACCCTCTCCAAGCGACATGCAACAGAACAGTCAGCAGCAGGGGCAGTTGTCTCAGCAAGCGCAGCAGATGTCACAACAACTCGGTCAAATGCAAGGCAATGCGCAAGGCACACAGGAACAACGCCTGGGTCAGGCTGGACAGGCAATGCAACAAGCAGGCGAACAGATGCAACAAGCTTCGCAAGGGATGCAACAGCAGCAACCTCAGCAGAGTGCTGCTAAAGGTGAAAAGGCGGAAGACAGGCTTGAAGAAGCCATTGAACAACTTGAGAGAGCCGCCGCTGAATTCACAGATAATGCGTTAGAGAGAACTTCCCAACAACTGCAGCAGTTGACTGAGGAGCAATCTGACGTTCAACAGCAGACGCAAGAACTAAGGGATAGGTCTCAGCAATCCGGAATGAGTCCCGAAGATTATCGCCAAGCCTCTGAACTCTCGAATCAACAACGTCAACTTCAACAGGACTTAGAGTCGCTTCAGAACAATTTGAGCGATCTTCAGGAACAACTTAGCCAAGAGAATCCGGAGGCTTCCCAAAATGTCTCAAATGCCTCAAGAAGACTTACTGAAGAACAGACTGCGGAAGATATGGCAACGGCGCAGCGTGCATTGCAATGGCGTAGTTTGCAATCCGCAGACCTGAATCAGCAAGAAGCGGTAGAGACTTTAGAGCAAGCACAAGCGGATCTTCAACAGGCAAAAGCCAATATGGCACGCACTGAAGAGGAACAACTTGAAGCTGCCCTGGAACAACTCCAAAACTTTGAAGAACAGATGCAAGATATACAACGTGAACTTGAAGCGATGGAGGGACAGGAACAGACAGAGGCGCAACAAGAACGAGAACAGCAGCTTGCTGAACAACAGCAGCAGCTTCAGGAACGGATGCAACAAGCGCAGCAGGCTATGCAGAATGCACAGGAAGGGGAGCAACCCGGACAGGAAGGGCAACAACCTGCACAGAATGGACAGGAAGGGCAACAACCTGCACAGAACGGACAGGGCGAAAACGAAACTGATGTCGCACGCGGCGGGGCAGAATCCAATCGCAAAATTGAGGAATTGTGGCTCGGCATGCTTGATGCTATGCAGCCCCCTCGGACAAATCGTTCCAGACCTTTTCCGAACTATGAACTCGCTATCCGTGATCTGAGAAAACTGGAATCCGCTTTAGAAGAACGGCTCAGTATGCTTCAAGAGAAGAAACAGTTGACACAGGTTGCGAAGGAAGACGTGCCCCCTGAATATCGCAGACTCGTTGATAACTACTACGAGTCTTTAGCGAAGTAGGCGGGTTGCATTCAACTATGGTGGAATATGAAATAGGTAGACACCTACTAGTAGGCGCGCTTTGATGAAGTTTAAGTATTTAAATCGGTAATCCCGATTTCCCCATGTCCGGTAGGTGCGGTTTCCTAACCGCACCGAGCATTGCTAGTAAATTACCGAATTATTTTTTTAATCTTCATTAAGCGCGCTGATCGACGGTGTATCATTAATTGTAAAATCTACTATATAATGGAGAATTACTATGGTCCAACCTTTTATTGTTAAGCCCGGTAACAGCATTAGTCTGAACGGGGTTGGAAAGGGTTGTAATCCCGAACATGTCCCAGAATATACAGGGGCTTACCAAAAAAAGGCTGAAACTAAAAAGCCGTTGAAAAAACTACATAAAAAGATGCTCAAACTTCAGGAGCTGCTTTACGCGGAGAATCAACACGCGCTTCTGATTATCTTGCAAGGCATGGATACATGCGGCAAGGACGGTACCATCAGAAAGGTGATGGCTGGTATCAACGTGCAGGGCTGCGATGTAGTTAATTTCAAAGTTCCCACAGTGGATGAGATTTCTCGAGATTTTTTGTGGCGGGCACACAAAGCGGTGCCACAGAAGGGAAAGATCGGAATTTTCAACCGTTCACATTATGAGGATGTGCTTGTTGTCCGTGTGCATGATCTTGTGCCGCAATCGGTTAGGAAACAACGCTACCAGCAGATTAACGATTTTGAAAAAATGTTGGTAGAAAATGGAACGATTGTTCTAAAATTTTTCCTCCACATTTCAAAGGACGAGCAGAAAGAACGGCTTGAATCTCGGATCAACGACCCTTCAAAGCATTGGAAAATCACCGAAGCCGATATTCGCGAACGCGCCTACTGGGATGATTACATGCAGGCGTATGAAACAGTTCTCCAAAAATGTAGTACCGATTGGGCACCTTGGTATATAATCCCCGCTAATAAGAAGTGGTATCGAAATCTTGTTATCACGGAACGCATTGTTGAAACCCTTGAGGGGTTGGACATGAAATTCCCGAAACCGACATCTGATGTGTCAATATTTTCCGTAGAATGAGCAGAAATGAAAGAGTGGCTATGAAATTCAATCTTTTGAGTGATAACAAAAGAATCGTAGAAATAGCAATGTTGATAGGGATAGTAATGGTGAGCGTGGATGCTATAATGCAAAACCGAGGTATTGCGGAAAAACATTTTTTGTGGATCTCCGGATTGGGATTTCTCGTAATGCTTTGGAGCATTTTTTCATACATTTTCGTTAACGCCAAGGCTATTAGCATAAAACCTTCAAGGATTTTAGGAAACATTTTATTTTTGGTCTTGTCCGCTTTTTGGGGAATATTTATGACGTGGATATACTTCGGAACGCAGTAGTTTTTTTGACTGTTATGTGCAGAGTATTGTAAATTTTGAAACAAGGAATATTTGATGCTTTCCACAGCACAATTAAAGCAATTTGAAGAAGAGGGGTATCTGCTACTTTCCGGTTTGATTCCAAAAGAGACCATCGTCCAAGCAGAACAAGCAATGTGGCATTCAATGGGTATGGATGCGAACGATCCTGACTCATGGAAACATATCCAACGTCCCTTTCTCACCGGTTTTTATATAGAAAACATGTCAAACGAAAATCGTATTGAGCTTTTCGGCGTAACGCATCCAGATATGTTGGCGTGTTGCACACCAGATTATCTCATCGTCCTCAACCAACTCGCTGAAAGATATCCATCTATTTCGCATTGTAAAAGCCAATATCCAGATGGTATCTGGGCTATGAATCAATTCCCTATTTCTGCTGAGCGGAAAATACCTCTCCCTCACCTTGATGGATACTCCAGAGATTTACGGTTGGATCCGGGTACTTTTCGTGTATCCAGTTTAACCTATCTCACCGATGCCAATTCCCATCAAGGAACGACAGTGATATGGCCCGAAGGTCCGCAACGGATTCGGGAGTTCCGCCAAAAGAATCCGTATTTTTCAAAACATGTTCGATCTATGCTGACACAGTTACCACAGATGGATTTGGGTGAACCGATGGAAGTTGTCGCAAAACAAGGCGATGTACTCCTTTTTCATCACCTACTGCCGCATTCCGGAACAATAAATGCTGGCACTTCTCCGCGTTTCGCAATTCGGTTTATGTGTCTTTGTCTTGATTGTCATCCTTGGCAGAAAAGAGGTGAGTGGAATATCTGGATGCCTTAGAAAATATAGATACAACAGCATGTTGTTGAATTAATAGTTAATAGGATTCCTTGACATTAAACGTCCGAAGATATGATTGTAAACCAACTAACCTAACATAACAAAGGTCGCGAACCTTTTAAACTCGCAATCAAGGAGAAAAAAGGTAAAAAAGGACTCGCTTTTCGTGATCCTGCCGTAAATCCTGTTGCTAAATGGATTTCTTTCCATGTTTATACAATGGCTGCCCCCGGATACGTAGATGATTTACTTGTCTATGAGGGTGACAAACCGATAAACCTTGCCGTTGACCCAAATGGAAAACTCGCTACCGTTTGGGGGCATATCAAAAGACATTCCTCATTTCAGTAGGAGTTACAATTCTAACCTCTGAGATAATAGACATTATAATGATTTAATCGTCCGTCCCTGATATCACTAAGACCGAAATATAGTCTAAACGCTAATGGCTTGTCCGTCGGGTAGAGTTTGCGAAACCCGACATGTTTGTTCTGAATGTCAAGTGTTCAGATGGTGGAAGTTACCGTTTTATAGATTGCGAAATCTGCTATATTATCTCTGGAACCCTGATATTGTCGGGTTTCGCTGCGCTCTACCCGACCTACGAACTTTAGATTTTATTATAGACCAGTAACAACACACAATTAAAACGTTATAATGTCTAATGTGTTTATTGAAAAGATGCAAAGGAGTTTAATATGGACAACGAAACAGTTCATCTAACGCCTGCACAACGGTTACACTTTGACATTTACGGTTTCGTGTTGTTGGAGAACGTTCTGACTACCGACGAAATTGATCGGATGAAAGATGCTTTATACAGAATCAAAGCGGATAAAGACCTTGATGGTAAAAGAGTCTATCTGAATTGGCGAGGTGAACATCACGCGCACATGGGAAACCTTGTTGAGTATGATCCGGCACTATTAGAATATGCAGCGCATCCTAAACTTGTCCCGTTGGTTGAGGAGGTTGTTGGCGGGGCAGTCCGTCTTGAGGAAACTGAAGCAATTATTAACAGACGAAACGCAGAGGTTGATTTAGATGAACTTTTCAAACGTCGTTACAACCCAACTGGCTTTCATCGTGGCACGCAACACGGTTGGGGCACCTACATGGAACAGGATAAGTTCCACTGCATCTTTGTGAAGACGCTTGCATGCCTAACCGATGTCGGCCCTGATGATGGTGGAACGTGTGTCATACCGGGTAGCCACCGCTTGACATGGAAACAGCGTGAAATGATTGAGGCAGCTTTATCTGATGACAAACTCATCCATCAAGTTGAAGCGTCCGCCGGTTCTGTCCTGCTTTTTGCAGAGGCCCTCGTTCACAGTACCACTGCCATTCGTAGCGACAAAGAGCGGGTTATTCTGATCGCAGGCTACACCCCACCGATGGTCCGAGAATGGCCGGGCAACGAGGTGAGTCCAGAATTTGTTGAGACACTTCCCGAAGAAATTCGCCCGCTTATCTCTGGCAGCGACAGTTGGCACTGGAAACGGCGGTACTAAGTTAACGTGCATTTGATAATAAGATCCAATGTAGATGTAGGTTGGGTAGAGCGCAGCGAAACCCAACACGTCAACCATTGGGATGTGATAAATTGTTGGGTTTCACGTTGTTCTACCCTTATGTGTCAATTTAGTGTGCTATATGCAAAAAGATGCTGATTTGTGATAATAGCAGCACCAGCGGTGCGGAATGTGTATAGAATCAAACAGTCTCTTGAACCCCGCCAAATGCCATACGCGCATTTGGCGTTGATTCGCGGGGCAGCATGCGCTTTTGGCATGCTGCATGAGGTGTCTGACAACACGTACACATATACACCTTTCGCCCCTCTGGGGTTTAGATATCCAAAATATAGGTTTATTTCCTTAAGTTGACACTTATGGGTTTCACGTTGTTCTACCCAACCTACTTTAGTCAACTATAGTGAAGTATAAAAAGTAGACATTTGCTTGTAGGTGCGCTTTGTAAGCGCGCTATCAGTGGTATTTCAATAATTCTTGACTATAATTGACTGTAGGATGGGTACCGTGCCTTACCCACACTGTTTTATGCGCCCGAAGTCCGCGGCATCGGCAGCGGTTCTTTCCCCATTTCCGCAAACAAAAGTTTCATCACCAGGTCCGCCTTCAATTCCGCATGTTCAGATGAATTCCAAAGGTTATTGATTTCACCTGGATCCTCGCGCATATCAAACAATTCCCCATATTCTCGGTTGTAATAGACGGTAAGTTTATATCGGTCATCAACGTAGGTTTTTACGTGGACAGTTGTCGGTTCGTGATGGTTTTCAACGATGATGTGGTCACGTGCCTGCTCTTCCTGTCCGTACCAGACCGGTGTCTGATCTACCCCTGTCATCGGAAGTGGAATATCAATCCCCGCGGCACTAAGAAACGAAGGTGCTAAATCCACTAAAGTCTGCAACGCATCAGATTGTTTCCCCGCAGGCACAACACCCGGATACCGAGCGATAAACGGCACCTTGATTACATCTTCATAGTGGAACGCTCCTTTTGCAATCAGACCGTGCTGCCCATAAAAATGTCCATGATCGGAGGTGAAAACAACCAACGTGTTATCAGCAAGTCCAAGTTCGTCAAGTTTTCCCAAGATTTTGCCGATATACTTATCCATCAGACTCACCATGCCGTAATAGACAGCAATATCTTTAGCAAGTTCATCCCGATCTCGTAAATGCGACCTGAATCCGTGGACACCTTTGCCGCTTTCTCGCCATTCGGAGAAATCCGGTTTTTTCTGCTGTGTCATTTGGAAATGTATGGGATTTTTGTCATGCTCACCTTCTGTTACAGATGGCACCGTCAAAGCATCAGGGTCATACATCGTATCCCACGGTTCTGGCACGAGATATTTCGGGTGCGGATCAAAGAAACTTGCCCAGAGGAAAAAGTTCTCGTCATTTTGCTGATAGGTTTCCATGAGTGCGTTCGTTCGTTCAGCAATCCAAGTATCGTAATGGTATTCTTCAGGAATGGGCCACTTGCGATATTGTCCTTTAGCGTTTCCTGTAGGTGGTGCATAAAAATCACGCCAATTTGATAGACCTTTTTCCTCCATCCAGATAGCGTAGTGCTGCCCGACGTGTGCTTCATCGGCGTGGTTACGCGCAAGTTCAACATGCTCAAATCCGTAAAACGGTTCATTGAAGTTTCGCCAGAAGTCTAAATCTTGTAGAATCGGATAGGATTCCAATGAAGGGAATTCGTCTGTTCCGTGTAAGGGTTGAAAGTGCGCTTTTCCAACAAGGGCAGTACGGTAACCTGCGTCGGTAAAATCTTCACCGACGGTATGTTCATCTTCAAGGAGTTTTGTGCCGAGAGACCATGCACCGTGTTGGCTTGGATACTTTCCTGTAATGATAGATGCGCGGGTCGGTGTGCAAGTTGGGTTAGGGCAATAGGCTCTGTTAAAGAGTGTGCCATCTTGTGCTAAGGCATCCAAGTGAGGTGTCTGAATTTCGGGGTTAAGACACCCCAAGGTATTCCAATGTTGTTGATCGCTTGTGATAAGCAAAATATTGGGTCGGTTTTTATCCATTAAACTTCCTTTTTATGTCTTTCGCAAAACCAGAAAAACGGACTTCATTTTATCAGCGAACTTTATCCTTGCGTTCTACGCCTGCTGCTTAAGCTCCCTTCCTTAAACAACACTGCTTATACTTTCGTCCACTACCGCATGAGCAAGGTGAGTTTCGCCCGACCTTCTGCGATGACGTGGAGAGGGTCCGAACCTTCAAATTATTGCTTTTGCCATTTGCTTGCCGACGTTCCCGCATCATCGGTATAATACTATTCGCGGGTTTTCCCGCCTGTAGAGCCGAAGCCATCAGTTTCATCGGTTCATCAATGTGATTGAAAAAATGCTTGTAGCCAGCACAGAGGTAGTTCAAGCCTTCCTCTCCTGATGGAGTCTCAATAATTCGGTTTTTCGGACAACCGCCATTGCAAACGAACTTTACCTCACAATTGCGGCAGTATTCCGGTAGCATGTCCCGCTTATCGGTGCCGAATTTACGTTGAAACGGTGAATCCACCATGTCCGCTATTGAGGTCTCTTCTATGTTGCCGATGTAGTAGTCAGGGGTAACGTAATGATCGCAGGAATAGAGATCGCCATTATGTTCAATTGCCATCGCATCGCCACAGGTCTCATTGAAAATACAGAGGCTTGGGTTATAACCCATCCACGCTTCTAACGCTACATCAAAAATCTGGACGAAGATTTTACCGATGTCGTTTACCACCCATTCATCGAAAATGGTGGAGAGGAATTTACCGTATTGCTTTGCCGTGACAGAGCGCGGGGACACGTTTTTGCTGTCAAAGTGTTCAACCGCAGGAATAAACTGCATAAATTCTACGCCAAGCTCTTTGAAATAGGAGTATACCTCCTTCGGATAATCAGCGTTGTGTCTGTTAACAACGCAAAGCACATTATAATCAACCTTATGCTCCTGCAATATCCGCAACCCACGGATTACCTGTTCTGATGTTGGACGGCCGCGTTTGTCATAACGATATTTATCGTGGATCTCCGGTGGACCATCGATACTTATCCCTATTAAAAATCTATTTTGCTTGAAAAAATGCCCCCATTCATCGTCTAATAGCGTGGCATTCGTTTGAAAAGTATTTTGAATCCTCATACCAGTGCGGCGGTATTTTTGCTGATAACGTACTGCCTGTCGGAAAAAATCCACACCCATCAAAGTCGGTTCGCCACCTTGCCACGCGAACGTAACTTCGTTAACCTGCTGTGCCTCAATATATTGCTTGACATAGTTTTCCAAAGTTTCGTCGCCCATCCGGAAAGAGCGAGTTTCGGGGTAGAGTTCCTCTTTTTCCAGATAAAAGCAGTATTCGCAATCTAAATTGCAGATCGGTCCGATCGGCTTTGTCATCACATGAAAAGCGCGTGGAGCTTTAGGTTGAACCATTCGAATTACCTCTTGTTTTGACTTTGCGTTAAGTGTAGCACATTCCGCATGAAACTACAAGAAAAAAGTGGAAGTCAATCGCATTCTGCAGGAGTACCTCTTTTTCCTCTGTAGGAGCGACCTCCCGGTCGAGATCCCTAAACAACCCTGTTTTCAACCCCACCAAACGACAAAATTTTCTTTATCTTACCCGGTTGTGCCCAATTGCACTTTCCTGCCCCATTAAGTTGTCGCAGCAAAACCGGAATTTCCGGATCTTCAAGTGCTGTCTTTATCCTTTGTGCCTCGTCTTCACGCCAGCACGGAATGAACGCATGCATCGCCTGATTGCCTTGCCACATCTGCCCGTCTACACTGCTCAACACAATCGGGTTAAAGTGGTTTTTCCCGTATGCCTCCCATATCACTTTGAAAGGTGCAAACGAATAGGGACCAACACCGAGCAACGCCCACCAATACCCTCTATTCATAGACGCTCGTAGAAGTGTTCCTTTTCGACTCTGTAACACATCTTGACAATTCTGAAGATAGTTTCTTAATGTATCAAACTTTTCGATTTGTTCCCATGTTAGCGGTTTCCCTGTCTCCTGATGATACGGCAATAGAATCCATTTGTGAGGTGTCAAGTCATGTTGTCGCCATATCTCCTTCGTTGCCAGCGGGTATAGAAACGCTTCAGGGAGATGTGTAGGTTTGTGGTCAAAGATAAAAACGCTATTCGCACCGCATGTATTCACACCTTGTCTTGGCTTTTGTTCAGGTGTCAATCTGATTTCAAGTGTTTTACCCGCATTAAGTTCATCAAGGTTTTGCACGATCCGCCACGGGTCATCAGAATTTTTGAGTGGTAAAGCCTTATGTTCAACCCAATTTCCGTCCAACTCTTTGAAATATGTGACCGGAAATTCCTGTTGTGCATCACCTTGGAACCTGGCACAACAGTATGCAGTGTTAACGCCATCAAACACTTTAGTAGATGTAAATTCATAAACAGCATCTATGGCGAAATTCCGATATGTATCAAAGAAACTTTGCGAGCATTTAGCATTGTAATTTCTAAATCCACTATGTGCACCATCGCCAAAAAAGAGAGACGTGGGAAGATAGAAATATCCTGAACCGTTCTTTTTGAGTAGTTTTCCAAGAACGACCTTCAATACTAATGCAGCTATATCAACGCGGGAAGACCCCAAAAGCGTCCGTTGCGTATCCGCTACAAGTCCTTCTTGAAGAAAATAGGGTTTAATTTCCGTTTTGTAAGCCGTAGGTAAGTCTCCGAAGTTTGCCCACGGAGGATTCCCAATGAGTATATCATATTGTTGCGTATGCGTCTCTGTGATAACATCTTGACAGAAGATGTGTGAGGAAGGAAAATCAACGCCAAATTCTCGTTGAACATTTTCTCTGAACTGCTCAAGGAACGAAGGGATTATCTCAATGAGCGTTAGACGTGACATGCGTTCCGTGGTAATAGGAATTCCTTTGTTTCGCGCGATATGGAGCATCGCAAGCACAAACGCACCCTGCCCCGCTGTTGGGTCACAGATATGTGCACCGTCAAGCCACGCATCAAAGATATTCCACTTATTGATGAGCCATTCTGCCCATTTGAGTGGTGTAAAAACTTTTCCGATATTAGCGTCTATTAAATGAGAAGTGTTTGTATCCATTGTTTCTAAATGCCTCTAAATCTGCAATACGTCTTAACGCGTCACTGCTAACTCGTCTATAATGTTGGATAGCGAGATCTATGAACATATCATAGAAATCAGTAATATCCCGATTCCAATCAATTTCCTCCCAAACTTGGTTAACTGTGTAATTAAGCCGTATTTGTCCAGTACCAAGATTTTTAATTCTGTATGCATCCTGAGGAAATAAAATAAAAGGTGCTACACGGATATATACAAAATCGCGTTTTTCACTCTGGGAAGATAATTTGTTGTGTCCAAATTCTGCGATAAGGAACATCCCATTATCATTTGCCAGAAATTTCAACAAATTACCAACAGCACAAATCCCACCATCAGAGTACCGAGTTGAATCTAGGTCCTTAGTTTTAACATCAATTCCAATGATTCTATTTTCAAACTGTAAAGCAAAATCAAAGATGGTACGTCTTCCTGGTCGTTCTAACGCAGGATATCCAAGATCTGAACACATCTGATCCCAATTATCAGCTATCTTTTTTTCAATCATTGCTCCAAAAGCTCGAGAATCTTCGCGTGCTGCTAACCCCGATGTTAGTTCTTCAGAAAAAATCTCAGATAGTTTATCTTCTATTTGACTGGATATTTCCTTTAGATCCATAAAATTCCTCCCCTACCATTTATTATAGTCAATTTATTAGTATGATATTACAATTATGCCAACAACCGAGATAGTTGGGATAGTCGCAATAACCTCATGTTACAATGTTAGTATGTATTTTATCACTTATAAATATATTAATCAACTTGTTAAATTTCTTTTGGCTTGACCTTTTCAGAGCAAATATGGTACTATTTGATAACTAACGTGAGTTCGATATAAGCATTTTTGGGAATTGGTGCGGTTAGGAAACCGCACCTACCGCTGTTATGTGAGTAGAATAGTAGAATTCAAAGCATTAAGAACTTCATACCTCTTACACCGAACTCACGTTACTACTTGTAATGGCAGAAGTTTGAAGGGTTTTCCGCACACCGTAATGGCACTTATGGATAGTGAAAGGCAGATCATGCAATGGCAGCAATAAAAACAGACCTTTATCTTGGAGATTGTTTAGAGGTCCTGTCCAATTTTGACACTGATTCATTTGACCTGATTGTAACTTCTCCTCCATACGCGGACCGGCGATCTAAAACTTATGGCGGAATCAATCCTAATGAATATGTGAATTGGTTTATACCTCGCGCTGAGCAATTTTTAAGGGTTCTCAAGCCATCCGGCACATTTATCCTGAACATCAAAGAGAAAGCTGTTAACGGAGAACGGCATACCTATGTTATTGAGTTGATACTTGAAATGAAAAAACAGGGATGGTTGTGGACAGAGGAGTTTATCTGGCACAAGAAAAACAGCTACCCGGGCAAGTGGCCGAATAGGTTCAGAGATTCTTGGGAAAGATGTATACAGTTTAACAAAACTAAGAAATTCAATATGTATCAGGATGCGGTAATGGTGCCGATGGGTGACTGGGCAGAGAAAAGGTTGAAAAAGCTTAGTAAGACAGATCAAAGTCGAGATACGTCCAAAGTAGGGAGTGGATTTGGAAAGAACGTATCAAATTGGTTAGACCGAAAAATGGCGTATCCGACTAATGTTTTACATCTCGCAACGGAAACTGGAAATCGAAAACATAGTGCCGTTTTTCCGAAGACGTTACCTGAATGGTTCATCAAGTTGTTTACGAAAGAAAATGATTGGGTTCTTGATCCGTTTGCAGGTTCCGGAACGACTTGCCAGGTTGCCCAAATGTTGTTGAGAAATTCTGCTGGTATTGAAATTTTTCCGGAGTATTATCAAGTGGCAAAGGAGAATATTACGCCGACACAATATAAGATTGAGGGCAGCATATGTGCTACTGCTTGAAGTTATGCGGACAAACTTTTGGCAGTTTATTTCTGATGACGGTAACATACTTTGGGAAGAAATCGTTAAATTTAATTCCGCAAAGACTACATCTTGAATCTAATTCTAAATCCTGCTTGACACCTAATTATAATTCAACCTCCACCCAATCAAAACACTATCACCAAATCCCGCTAATTATAATTCAATACTCGGCAAACGCGCCTGGACAGTTTCAATTTCGTTTATAGTATTCAGTATCTACAATAGGAATGCTTCCCAGAAATCACAAATTTTCTGGACATGCAACAAATGCTATGCTATGCTAAATACTATATATCTTATAGACAATATGCTGAGGAGAAACTATGGCTAACGAAGATTTTACCTCGAAAGTACCCCACTATACCTTCGCGGAAACATTGGAAGAACAGGAAGAACAGTTAAAGACAAATCCGTTAATGCAACGGTTGATCGCTTATCGGAAGACTTATGAAGGCGACCCGCATCGCCCGATCTATCACTATATCAATCCGGAAGCGATGCTCAACGATCCGAACGGTCTTTGCTTTTGGCAAGGACGATGGCACCTCTTCTATCAAGCATATCCACTGGAAGATACACGTCAGCATTGGGGACACGCTGTTAGCGATGACCTTATCCACTGGCGCGATTTGCCTTATGCGATTTATCCGAACCCAGAACGCTGCTGTTTTTCCGGTTCAACCTATGTTGAAGAGGATCGCGTGATTGCCATGTATCACGGGACTGTTGTCGGTAATATGGTAGCAGTGTCAAGCGACCCACTTCTTTTGAATTGGGAGAAGGTTTCTGGCAAAGCGGTGATACCCTCAAGACACGCTGATGGCACAAACCCTGTTTATCGTGTTTTCGATCCGTGTATTTGGAAAAAAGATGATATGTATTATTCGCTATCGGGTGGAACGTTACCACACGGTCCCGGTGGCAAACCTGTTCGAGCGAACTTTCTGCTCCGTTCAGCAGATCTGGCGAACTGGGTCTATTTGCACCCCTTCGTTGAAGATGATCAATACACGTTGGTAGGTGATGATGGTGCATGTCCGTATTTTTGGCCCATCGGCGATCGACACATCCTTCTATTTTTCAGTCACATGAGTGGTGGGCAATATCTGCTCGGTGATTACGACACGGCACGTGATAAGTTCGTTGTGACAGCAGGTGCAAAGAATAACTTCAGAGCAGCGTCTCCCGCTGGTGTTCATGCGCCGTCTGCGGTTCCTGATGGTGAGGGTGGTGTCATCGTAATCTACAACATGAACCCCGCAAAACCGACTAAGGGTTGGAACCAGATTATGACGTTGCCGCGTCGCCTGACGCTTCTCTCAAAAGATGATCTCGGTGTTGAACCTGCTGGCGATATTGAATCTTTGCGGTCCGACCATCAGCATGTTAATGCGACAACACTTCCTGCAAATGAGGAAGTTGTGTTAGAAAACATAAATGGCAACGCTATGGAGCTTGCGCTTGAAATTGACACAAAAGGTTCACCCATGGTTGAACTGAACGTCTTGCGTTCACCACAGAAAGAGGAATTTACCCGTATCGCGTTCTTCAGAGAACGCGGCATGCGTAACCTCAATTCAGGCAGAAATGTTCGCGATAGCTTGCTAACAATTGATTCCTCTTATTCGTCAATTGCACCAGATGTGCGTTCGCGTGCCCCCGAAACTGGTACGCTTTCAATTACCGGAGACGAAACGCTCAAATTGCGTGTGTTTGTTGATAAGAGTGTCGTGGAAGTATTCGCTAATGGACGACAATGTGTTGCTATGCGGGTTTATCCTGACAGAGAAGATAGTGTCGGTGTATCTTTGCGTTCGCAAGGGCAAGATAGCGAACTCAAATCGTTGGATGCTTGGCAGATGAAGAATATCTATGCTTAGAAAGTTACGGTTCTTCGTATCCTACGTGCTATAAACATCGCGCCTTTACAAGAAGGCTATAGATTCAGTTTGTAGGATTTGAAGAACCGTGATCTAAAAATCTTGGGTATTTGATATGGCAAATACGGTATAAATAACGGGAAAAATCCTATTTTGCAGTCGGTGGTGAGGCGAAGATTATTTCAATGGATGTGTGGCAGAAGGGTTCTATCTGGCAAGAATTAAAATATCGAGAAGGGGAGTAGCAAGACAGAAATTAGAATGGGGAACCTCATGAAAACTCCACGAATTTATAACAATAATACAAATGGTGTCTTAGTCCGGGTGATGGCAATTTGCCTGATGCTTTGTTTAACCGCTATCTTTACAAGCTGCGGCATCTTTTATTCTATTCAACACACCGAAACAACACAAGACATCAACATACCTGAACCTTCTCCTCCCCCGGTCTCTGTCCGCAAGACTTTTGATCTGGATCCGTTTTACCAGCAATGGATTGATGTGGAAGGATTACCTATTATAGCATCCGCGAAGGTGAATCCTTATGCCGTAAAAGAGGCAGCATGGCTCATCAGACAAATGATCGGGCATCGGAAGGATGTGCTGCAGGCATTAGCACAAAATGGTGTGCGTTTTGCTGTTATGGCACACAATGAAATGACAACACAGATTCCTGAGCATAGTGATCTCCAACCTGACTTTTATTGGGATGTACGTGCACGTGGTTTAGGTCCTACACCTTCAAATCTCGCGACCAGTTGTGGTGAAGAAAATCTACTGAATTATCAAGGCGATCCGTATGACACAGAAAATATTTTAATTCATGAATTCAGTCATGCGATCCATCTAATGGGACTGAATACAGTTGATCCAAGTTTTGATCAACGGCTTGAAGAAACATATAATGCTGCAGTAAACAAAGGGTTGTGGAAAGGCACCTATGCTATTACAAACAGAGAAGAGTACTGGGCAGAAGGTACACAATCCTGGTTTAATACAAATCGGGTAAATGACTACCAACATAATCATGTCAATACTCAGGAAAAACTAAAAGTATATGATCCAGCACTTGCGGGGATGCTTTCCGAAATCTACGGTGATTCAGACTGGCGATACTCGCTTGCAAAAACCCGGACCCATCTTTCACATCTGAAAGGATTCAATCCGAAGAATTCTCCAAAATTTAGCTGGCCTCCGGAGGTAACAGAATGGTCAGTACTACAACAGCAATTGCTGGACCTTGCAAGTGATGGCAATGGTAAATGGGTCCCTTTGAATCAGCTTAATCCTAATCAACATCCAAAACCAAGTTCTGTAGATAGTAACGCCGAAACCTTAATCCTTTTTGCGAATGCCACGAAAGAAGTAGTCACTTACCACTGGATAGATACAGAGGGTAATGAACATTTCTACGGCAGGGTCGCTCCCAATTCTTTTGCCGGTCAACTCACGTTCGCGGGGCATGTTTGGGTCGTCAAAGACGAGAAAGAGAAAAACATATCTGTCTTTCGCGCTGAGAAAAAAACGGGTCGGGCTTTTGTGACCACAAGACCTCAGATTAAGCAGTAGGTTACGTAAGGAGTAAGAACCATGAAACGACTTACACTAACATCGTTAGGACAGATCCCTGAAGCCGATATCTCCTTTGGGGACTTGACTGTGTTGGTAGGTGAACAAGCGAGTGGAAAGAGCATTCTACTCCAACTTGTAAAGTTAATTTTAGACGTAGGCGATATTACGCAAACTCTCAAAAAACACGGTTTTGATTGGCACGAGAAATCTGAGGATTTTTTATCCCTCTATTTCGGTGAAGGGATGGAAGGGATTTGGGACAATACCACGACGAAAATCACCGTTGACGACGTGGACTTTGATCTTGACAAAGAATTATCCAGAAAAGGTAGAAAAAAATCGGAGAGACTCTTCCTGATTCCTGCACACCGAGTAATGACACTCAAGGATGGATGGCCACGTGCTTTTACGGATTACGCTCTTGGTGACCCTTACGTTGTTAAGCAATTTAGTGAACACCTGCGTCTATTACTAGAAACGGGTTTGGGTTCTGGTAAAGGTGACATCTTTCCGCAGGCAGGCCGTATGAATAAAGCGATACGCGACACAATTGGGGAGCGTATTTTTGGCGGAGCTAAAGTTCAACTGGATCGTTCAGGTTTGCGTAAACGAATTGTCTTAGAGGTTGAAGGTAGTCATCTACCGTTTATGGTTTGGTCAACTGGTCAGCGGGAATTCGTGCCTCTGTTGATGGGACTGTACAGGTTAATGCCTGCGGGAGGCACGCGAAAGAAAAATAACCTCAATTGGGTTGTTATTGAAGAACCGGAAATGGGCTTACATCCTCAATCCATTTCAGCACTGCTCACTGTTATTTTTGAGTTAATGCGGCGCGATTACAAAGTAATTGTTTCTACTCATTCGTCGCAAGTTCCTGAGCTAATATGGGCGGCACAATTACTTGTCAAATGGAATGTTGATTCAACAACCCTATTAAAATTATTGGATTTGAATACCACTTCCTTTTCCACGGAGTTAGCAGAAACAGTATTTTGGAAAAAAACTTTCAAGACCTATTATTTGTCTCCACATAACGAGGTTAAAGACATTTCAACATTAGATGCTGAAGATCCGGACGAAGCAGTTTCAGATTGGGGTGGACTCACGATATTCAGCACAAAGGTCGCTGATGTCATTTCTGAAGCTATGTGGAGAGCAAACCTATGAGTTTTGTTGATGCAGTTAGGCACACTCTCGAAATTGCCGAATGCCTAAAAGCAGGGCTGCAGGCACTGGGTTCTAATCGTCATAAAGTCAAAGCAGATGCAACGCGCAGCATAACAGGAAGCGTTGATTTAGACGAATGTCTTGCGCAACGTTATCCAAATGCGACTCGTTGGGACTATGTATTCGGTTATAAAGATCGGCTTTACTATGTTGAAGTTCATCAAGGGCGCGCAAGTGAAATAGAAAACGTCATAGCAAAATTAGATTGGTTAAGACAATGGCGCAAACAGGCAGCAACAAACCTTGAAAATTTGAAGGATCGGAGCACCTATCACTGGATTTCCACCGGAAAAATTGAATCAGCATTCGCTAAAAATAATAGATATCGTAGAATCTTGCGTCAAAAGAGTATCTTTGGACCAGATCGTATGTTGAACGTTGATTCTGTTCCGTAATTATATTGCTGCCTGTTTAGACATAACCTTAAAAGATGTGGAAAAAGACAGATGAGTGAATTGATCGAAAAAGTCACTGCATTTATTACGCAAGAACGCAATGGGGTGAAGGCGTTACTTGTATTCAAACATCCCACTGCTGGTATCCAAATTCCAGCGGGGACAGTTGAAGTCGGTGAAGATATTGAAACTGCTGTCCAGAGAGAGGCACATGAAGAAACAGGACTGCAAAATGTAAAGATTGAAAAATATCTCGGCTGTTTTGAAAATGAGTTAGGAGAGCAAGAGCGGATAATAACAGAAACAACGAAAGTTTATATCAAACCCGATTTAAACGCGATTCCGTATAAAGATAAACTAACCAGAGGACTCACTGTGGCGTATCATTCAACCCATAAAGATTTCACTCACGTTTCATATTTTGAATACGATAAATTTCCCGATCCCTCGTATATTGCCTATAATATATCGGGATGGATGCCGAACAAAAACTTGAGCAAACAGAAAACACGACATTTCTTTCTGTTGAGTACTTCAGAAAAAACAGAGGATATGTGGGAATTGGAAAGCGATAGAGGTCATATTTTTCAGCCTTTTTGGACACCACTTGCACCGAAACCCGATATTGTGTTGCCGCAAAATAGATGGTTGGATTTTGTCTATGAGAAAATACTTGTTGAATAATTATAGTAACAACATATCAGGAAAATAAGCAACAATAATCAATTTCAAAGATGAACACTGCCGCCGCATCGTACAGCACAGTTTCATTGAGTTGGCGGAAGCGGAGTTAATCAAGCGACGAGACGAACCGATTCTTTGGTACCAACGTTATGGACAGCAATCGCTCTACGCTAACCCGATGATGATTATCACGACCAGTGAGATAGAGAGATCTCGCCTTGCACCCATCACCGATTGAGTATCCATGAATGTTCAATTAGCAGATACCTCTCTCAGCAAGCATCGCTCTCGGAAAGCTGTCATGCTGAAAGCATAAAATATCCAGCCACCACTGAATTCGTCCAGATTTTTTGTTTAGAAAATTGAAACTGTGATAGAATGACGAACAATGGTAAGAGCGAGTCAGTGGTATGTCCACACATTGCATGTTTAACCCCTATATGTCGTCACGAATTCTCAATTCACAACCTTCTTACACAATAAAAGGAGATCATGACAGATGAAGATCGTAATAGCGAATTTAATTCTTGGTTGTGCCAGTTTAATAGTCCTTAGCCTGATATTCGTTGGCATCAGCAATGCCGAACTTGATCTGAAAACCGTTGTCGGAATGTGGCACTTTGATGATAATAAGGGGAATACGGCGGAGGATTCCTCTGAAAATGGCAATGACGGAAAACTTGTGAACAGTCCAAAATGGGCAGAGAACGGTAAGTTCGGATCCGCACTGGAATTTGATGGAAATGAAAGTAAAGGCCAGGTGGCTGTTGGGGATTTGGGTTTATCTGGAACGATCACATTAATTTTGTGGGCGAATCCAAACGACGCGGTTAATGATGATCGGCTAATATCGAATACCAGTGGACCGACAAATCCAGCCTTCGCAACCCGGTTCCAAAATGGCGGAGTTGAAATCTGGGGTGCCGCCTGGAAACCCGTCATCCCAAAATTTGATAATAATAAATGGGGACACTATGTCTTCGTATTTGATGGTGCTGGAAATGTGACAGGCTATTACAATGGTAAAAAAGAGGACACAGTTTCCGATCCTTATGTTTTTACGGAGATCGGTATTGGCGCGAATTTTTTAGATCAATGGGGACAATATTTTTCAGGTCTCTTTGATGAGGTCGCGTTTTTCAATGTTGCTTTGACTGAGGTTGACATTAAAGTCCTCATGACAAAAGGGCTCAAATCCGCGTTGTCGGTTTACCCCGCAAGCAAATTAACTACAACATGGGAAAATATAAAAGCCACCCTGTAGGGATCAAGTTAAGTACAAAGCATGTCCTCATCAGCATTTTCGATTAGGAATTGAATGGCATCGCTTCATCAAGTTATGATGCCATGCTGCTTTTGGCAAACGCGATTGAACAGGCCCAATCAACGGATCCTGTTGCGGCTCGCGATGCGTTGGCCGCAACAAAAGACTTTCAGGGTTCAACCTATATTTCTCATTACGATGAGAGCCAGCATCCCGACAAAAATCTGGCAATCCTGACGGTTGGCGATGGGAAATCCCAAACCTATAAAATCGTTGAGCCGTAATTCTCTGGTAGAGCTGTGCAAAGGAAGGGTTTAACGCCTTAAGCCTTCACAGCTTCCTGACACACTTTCTTGGAGGAGATAAAGATGTCAACTTATCGTGCAGGCGTAATCGGTTTAGGACGGATGGGGAGTACTTTTGATGACGAGATCACGCAGGGAGGATCACTTTTTCTTCCTTATTGTCATGCTCCAAGTTATCAGGCTTCACCAAAAGTGGAATTGGTCGCGGGTGCGGATCTACATGCTGAACAAGCCTCAATTTTTGGCAAACGTTGGGGATTAGGGTCAAAACATATCTATGGCGATTATCGTGAAATGTTAGAGAAGGAAAATCTTGATCTTGTAAGTATTTGCACGACAGCACGGGTACGTGCGACTATTGTGCAAGATGTGGCGCGTGCGGGTGCAAAAGGGATATGGGCAGAAAAACCGATTTCGCTCAGTCTCGCCGAAGCAGATACGATGGTGGATGTCTGCCGAGAAAACGGTGTCGTAATGGCAATAAATTGTGCAAGACGGTGGAATCCTTTCTTTAGCGAGGCAAGAAAACTTATTGACGAGGGTGAAATTGGTAATGTGCTGCAGGTAACTGTGTATGCACAGTGCGGTCTCTCGCATAACGGCAGCCATGCCATTGATATTCTACGTTATATGGCAGGTGGAAATGTAGAATGGGTTTTCGGTGAGATGCAGTCCGATGAAGCCGCTGCAGGTGAAAACGACTTGATGGGAAACGGCTACATGGTATTTGATAACGGTGTGCGTGCATATCTCCGAAGCACAGCGTGTGGCGCAGCACCTTGGGAGGTGGATGTCATCGGCACAAGCGGACGTATCCGATCAATCAACAATGCCGAGACGTTTGAACTGATTCGTATGGTTCCCGGTGGACGACGTGGACGCGGCGTTCCTGCTACGTGTCCGTTCCCGTGGCCCGTGCGGATGCAAGGCATGGGATTGACCATTGTTGACGACATCATCAACGCTATTGAAAACGGAGGTTCGCCTAAATGTTCAGGTGAAGATGGTCGTGCTGCGCTTGAGGTTGCCATTGCACTTCGAGAATCGCATCGCCGTGGTGGTGTAAAAGTGGACTTGCCGATTGAAGATCGAAGTCTGCGTATTCTTTCGTCTGAGATTCGGGGTGATGATACACCTGCACGGGTTAGACGGATGCGGAGTTGAAATAACTTATATGTGTATTACACAAAATAAATTTTTAATTTGAAAATATATTGGAAATATGGTATATTTACAGTAAGTTTTACTTTTCGCACTAAACTTTAAAGTGTCAAAAATAGAGTAGTTATGCGTATACAATTAATTCAACAGAAGGTTCCAATTGGAAGCCAAATCATACTTACGCTAAAAAATGATGAGGAAGTCTCAGGACTTCTTACGGAAATCGGGCTTGATTATATAACTCTGGAAATAGCAAATCGTCAAAAAACAATTTTGGCGGACGCAATCTTAATGTTTGACGTACAAGGAGAGGACAGTGAAGTTGAAGCAACTAATTCAACAGATGTTAATACAGTATCAACCGATTCGGTTCCAGAGCAGGTTGAAACACCTGACTCAACAGATGCTAACACAGAAGCAATAGACCCGGTTGAAGCATCAGAGTCTTCAGACGTTAAAACAGAGCCAACAGAACCAGTTCCAGAGCAGGTTGAAGCCCCTGACTCAACAGATGCTAACACAGAATCAATAGACCCGGTTCCAGAGCAGGTTGAAGCATCGGAGTCTTCAGACGTTAAAACAGAGCCAACAGAACCAGTTCCAGAGCAGGTTGGAGCCTCGGAGTCTTCAGATGCTAAAACAGAAACATCTGACTCAGTTCCAGACCAAGTTGAAGCATTTAATCCAACAGATGCTGATACGGAATCAACAGATCTCGTTAATCCTGAAGAACAGGCTTCTGAAAAACTAACTGAAATCGTGACCCGATATAATACTGAAATCAATATCTCCTCAATTGAATTGGAAGTGCCAGATTTTACCTTTCCCGCAAAAGAGTTGACAAGTTGGCAAAATACAGATATTGCTGGCAAGTGGTTACAAATCAAGAATAAGTATGAGAACGCTCAAAAAATCAATGAATTAAGTACTAAATTTGGTAGAATTCAACCACTTCTAATGGAAGTTAAATCTTTAGTTCGGCGTTTCCCAAATTCTCCATCGCTAAAACGTGTTACTGCCTATTTTTACGCTGTATCAGATGATTGGCAGGAGGCTATCCAGATTTATAAAGAGGTGGCGATTACTTCTGAGGACGCGAACGATTGGTTTAATGTTGCAGTATCAGCGTTGCAGCTGAATAAAAAAGAACTCGCTTGTTATAGTTTGGAAAAATACTTCAATGGCATTTCTGTAATTGATAAGTTAAATGCGTGGTATATCTATGTCAATCTCGTAGGGAAATTTAACAACCTTTCTGCCTTCCGTGAATTGTGTAAAAAAGGCGAAAATGATGTTGCTGAAAATGAAATTGAAGTTTTATTGGATGCGGCTATATATCTCTTTAAGAGGAAGGTTACCACAGAATTAGCGGTAGAAATTGTACAAAAACGAATCAAAGGCGAACCCATTGCATCTCTGCTTATAGAAGTCTCTCAAAAACTTGGTGGTCAGTCCACTGAGTCCTACAAGCGATTCTTGTCAGAGTTCATGAACGATATGATTGCTTCGGAGAAAACAATACATCCGATTTCTCCTGAATATCCTGAACGCATTGATACCGTAAAAAAGAGCCTTCATCATATACCATCACAAAAACATGACTTAGAAACTCAAGAGGAAGACCCTTATACGATCGCAAAGCGTGCTGATTTAGTGGAAAAAGACCTTGAGAAAGCGGAACAGTATTATCGAGCGTGCATTAGCCAAAATATCAAGCATGACAGTGCAATTAAGGATTTGGCAATGGTTCTTGTTCGGTTAGGGCAACCAGAGGAAGCAGTAGATTTACTCGAAAAAAATAGAGAAAAAGTTATAGATGAACAGTCTATAGATAACGTTTTAATTTCTGTGTACCCTGCTGCGGCTCAATATGATAAAGCAATTAACCTGCTTAACAATGCTCTCAAGCAAACCCATGATCAGGAACGTAGACTGCAAATTCGCATGCAAATCGCTAGTGCTTATATTAAGCTAGAAGATTATGTAAGTGCTGAAAAGCAATTCCATCTTGTTCAGAAACTACGCCCACAAAATATTACTGTACAAAGGAATCTTGCCTTTTGTCTCTCAAAACAGAATCGCTATGATGAAGCAAAGCAGATTTTAGATATAATTCAGAGTACGTCCCCTGACGCGAAAACTACGGAGTTATTAGAAGCAATTGAAAGGGCAAAGAGGACAGGCGAATTTATACTTGATGAGGACGCAATCATTGAGGTTGAAACTGTCCTTTCATATTTGTCAGGTGAATTAAGTGACTTCGCACATTTTTTCCTAGATCGGTGTGCATTTGATGGTGTCTCACCTGAACGGGTTAACGAGGGGAAATACACGGGTTCTGAAAAAGATTTTCGGTATGATATGGAAAGGCTTGAAGATATTGCCAAGCAACTAGGGACCAAGCGACCTCGTGATAGAAGTCATTATTATCTCTCGGCTGCTAGAATCTACTTTGATCTGGGTGGTAATCAGAATGTTTTCTATCGTTACCTCTGCCGAAGTTTTGCTTCAAGAGGTGATGCTGCGGTGAGTGAAAATAAACACTTGGATACTGTTAGAGAATGGTATTGTGAGGCATTAACTGCTTATGATGGCGACAAAACACGACGTAAAAGGGATGAGCAGGATGCAGTTAATTCACTCGTTAGATATCTATATTCAACATTGGGGAATGCACATATTGATTTAACTCCGAACACCCGCACTTTCAATGAAGTAGTGAGAAACGTTATTAATAATCATCCAGACAAGAAAAAAGTTTTTGATTTTATTGCGTATCTTATTTTACACAGTCGGTTTGCTGCTGACAGGCTTTTGAACCGTCTATACGATAATGATACTCTAAGAACAATTGCAGTAGATTATTTAAAAGAAATGGATATACTGGTACCTGATGTGATGGATCGGCTCGTGGATTTTGTCCATCCTTGGAATGAATTACGAAATGGGAAATTCAACGAAGCTCATAACATATCAGACAAATTGCGATTATTGAACAATTTTGATCTGACACCGTCATGGTTAGAAGACAACATTAGATTCACAAAAGACATTCGGACAAGTTTGTTTTTTGAATTAGATCAACAACGTGTTGGAGCATTGCAGAGAATCCTTGAAAGCGCATTGGAACTTTGCAAACAGGTAACGTTTGAAGAACGACAACACTGGTGTTCTCAACTTCGTAGTTTTTGTCAGGATCTACTTAGAGGTATTGAAGAAAGCCCAACAAGAGTCTCTGTAGAAGATGTTTATCCTATTACTGAGGTCATCCAAGAGAAAGTGAATTCATACCTCGACGAACTTTACGAGACCTCAAAACCTCAACTGACACTCAGACTACCTGTGGAATCTTATGTCCCTGATACTAACCGACAAATAGAAGTTCAGATTGTTTTAGAAAATGAGAGAGGCCGAAGTCCCGCTGAGTCGTTAGAGTTAATCGTTCAGGCGGACGAAGCATTTTTTGTGGTGACAGAATCGGAGATTAAGCAGAATGAATCTTTACGTGGAGGCGAACAATCAATTCTGACAGTCCCATTACGCGTAACTCCGGACGCTTTACAATCCCAGACCTTTTCTTTATCCCTTTGTGCTCAATATCGTACTCGGACGAAAGAACAAGTACAAACTCCAGATGAGAATCTTTCCATTCGCCTTTATTCAGAAGATGAATTTGAGAAAATTGAAAACCCTTATGCTGCTTATGCTGAAGGTGGTATTGTTGGCGATACGAATATGTTCTTTGGGCGGGAAGAACTTATCCGAAACATTGCACAAGCTATTCAAGAATCTCAATTGCAGAGCAAATGTGTCTTGGTCTTTGGACAAAAAAGATCTGGAAAGTCTTCGGTGTTGTATCACCTAAAAGAGTTGCTCCAGGAAGATAGAGAACTTCTTATCCTTGATTTAGGAAACATGTCTACGCTTCTGGATCAACATGCCCAAACCTCACTCTTGCACCAATTTCTCAACGGTATTTTGAGAGCATTTGAACGTGCGATTCAGCGAAAACAACATGAGGGTTTAAGTCCCCTTGAACTTGCTATTCCTGGTAAAGAATTCTACGATCATCCCGCACCTCTGCAACTTTTTGAAGATACCTTTGTGAAACTAAAGGATTTGACTAACGGGCAAGCAGGCCAAGAAGATTGGCGTGGCACAAGGGTTGTCCTCCTGATAGATGAATTTCAGTACATCTATGACCCGATCATTGAAGGCAAAATTCCTGACTCGTTCATGAAAAATTGGAAAGCTTTGCTACAGGCGAATTACTTTAGTGCTGTGTTGGTAGGACAAGATGTGATGAAGAAGTTCAAACTCCGATTTCCCAATGAGTTCGGCACAGCGCAGGATGAGCGAGTCACCTATCTTAAGGAAGAAGATGCCCGGAAACTTATTGATGAACCAATACGCATTGATGGAAGGCAAGGGGACAGTCGCTACCGGGAACAAGCAATCGAACGTATTGTAGAACTCACTGCAAGAAGTCCATTCTATATTCAAATTATTTGCAACCGTCTCGTTGACTACATGAATGTTAAACATGCGGGACTGGTAACAGAGGCGGATGTAGAACAAGTCAAAAATGAACTAATACACGACGTAAATGCACTTGGCCTAGACAAATTTGATAATCTCATCAATTCGGGAGATACATCACCAGATGCTATTTCAGATGAAGATGCTCTAAAAGTTCTGAAAGTTATCGCTGACAATAGTAATAGGACAGATCCTTGTCATCGCGATCGAATCGTTTGCCAAACAAATTCACCAATTGATACAATTCTGGATGATCTTGTGAATCGGGATGTTGTTAAACGCCGCGATCAATCTTATCAAATTCAGGTTGGCCTTTTCAAAGAGTGGCTTGCTGTCAACGGATAAACGGAAAAACATGAATCCATTTGCTAATTACGGTAGAATCGTCCATGGTGACCGTTTCATTGGACGTAAGACAATTGTGAACAATATCGAAAACCGGATTATTCATCCCGATAATCCGGGGAATCTTGTGATCATTGGGATGCATCGTATCGGCAAAAGCAGCCTGGCGCACAAAGCAATCATTGAGCAAAAAGAAAACCTAACAAAGAAAGGGGTACTTCCGATTTGGATGGGGGTTGCTTCATACGATCTGTCCTCAGATTTCTTCCACGCGCTGGTAAAGAGATGTGTTCGGGAAATGAAGAGGTTAGATTGGCTATCAGGCACGGTTCAAGACTTAGCTGACTACGCATTGGAAACTGAAGATTCATGGGACGAAATTAAAGATTTTTTTATAGAAGTTAAAGAAATCGGGTATCGGATGCTCCTTATTCTTGATGAATTTGATCACGCGCGACATCTCTTCAAAGGAAACACGGCCTTTCAACGTTTACGGGAACTTGCTGATTACCCAGATTACGGGTTTTCTCTCGTTCTCACATCCCGTCGAAGTATTAGAGATATCGAACTTTCGGCTGGATCCTCGTCCCCATTTCATAACATTTTTCAAGTTCAACGTTTGGGAATGTTTAATGACGAGGACTTAGAAATTTATTTTTCCAGATTTTCAAATATTGGAATACCAATTTCTGATGAAGACAAAAAACGTGTGTTGTTCTATTGTGGAGATCATCCCTATCTGCTTGAGATGTTAGGTTGGGAAATAGTTGAGAGGTATCGTCAAAATCAAGAACAGGAAATTGATGTTGATAAAGCTGCTGATGCTATTATTCAATCTGTCTTTGAGCATTATGACGACATGATTCGGTTACTGCGGGAGGAAAAAACACTTAATAAACTCCTCCAAATTTTGCTTGGTCCTGTCATTGATGTCAAGCCAACTGATGTAACTGAACTTCAAAACTACGGTTTGATTAAACTTACCGAGAAAGATCATGGAGATGAAAAGCACCCTGAAAAAGGTACTTATGTTGCCTATTCAGAACATTTCCACGATTATCTTAAACTGCATGAACGTTCAACAGAATTTACTGATGATGTATGGCCAATCTGGAGGAAAACTGAGAAAGCATTGCGTGAAGTGATTACAACCACCCTGTTTAAGACGTATGGAGATGACTGGATTAAAGAGTTAGAGAAAGGACGTTCTAACTTAAAGAAAATTTTCGACGAGTGTCGACAAGCACAACGGAAAGAAGAAAATTCTTTTGGAGACAGAGCGTCACAGAATTTGATTGATTTCACCTATCCTGCAGATTTGTTTACGATTATTTTCGCAAAAGGATTGTGGCAACCATATTTTCAACCACTCTTTGGACATAATCCAAATTACTGGGAGCAACGCAAACAGTTATTGACAAAGTGTAGAAATCCCTTGGCTCATAATCGTGGTGAGATACTTAAACCCCATGAGCGTAAGACTCTTGAAGCATACTGTGATGAAATTCTGGGAGTATTGTCTGATTATATAGAATAAAACATCTCAAAGAACCGTATGCCACAAAAAACAGCATTCGTCTATCACTCAGACTACCTTAACCACGACACAGGTCCCGAACACCCTG
Organism: Candidatus Poribacteria bacterium; assembly: GCA_965197475.1. Classification (GTDB taxonomy): domain Bacteria; phylum Poribacteria; class WGA-4E; order WGA-4E; family WGA-3G; genus MSPOR6. Next base: position 237,942 of record CBDANF010000002.1, read on the forward strand.
AACGGTCTGACCGACTCATAGCCAGCCTTGCAGCACTCCAACAAAGCAATGTTTGGCAGCAGCTGCACCACATTGGCCCTACACCCGCGACCGTTGAGCAGATCACTTACGCACACAACCCCGGTTATAGCGAACATATCCGTCAATACTGTGAGTCGGAAGTTCCACTCACCTACGACACGCCTGTCGGACATGAATCTTATGATATTGCCCTGCTTTCAACGGGTGGGGTGTTATGTGCAGCAGAGGCAGTGATCACAAAGAAAGTGAAAAACGCCTTTGCGATGGTTCGTCCACCAGGACACCACGCGACGCCGGGACAGAGCATGGGGTTTTGTCTATTCAACAACATCGCCATTACAGCACGTTATCTTCAATGAATTGTGCTACTACAAACGCCTAATCGGGCTTACAAATCCTTCAACAATTTTGAGTTAGCTCATACTTTCAAAACCACATAATACCATTTCTGAATAATTATATTCCATTTGCGACTTTCGTGAAATATTTAAAATTTGTGATTTGGGCAATAGCTGCCTTCGTATACTTTCTCAAGATTTGTGTGATTTTGTCCTGCATTTCCTCTATTGACCCCAATGTGTGCTGAAACAATTTGGCTTTGATGTCTTGCCAGAGTCTTTCGATCGGGTTCAACTCTGGACTATAAGGGGGTAGAAAAATCAAGGCGATGTTGTCAGGAAGTTGTAGCGATTTCGCCTGATGAAAACGACCATTATCAAGCACAAGGACATTTAGCGTCTCTGGAAAAGTCTTTGCTAACTCATCAATGCATACTTGGAAACAGACACCATTGAGCCAGGGCATTTCAAGGAAGAAACTTTCTCCTGTTATCGGTTCCACAGCTCCGTATAGATAAAGGCTCTGGTAAGTGTGATCAACATTGGCAATCGGTTTAACACCGCGTAAGGTGGGACGCCGAGACGACACAGGCAAAAGACCACACCTTGACTCGTCTTGGCAAAAAAGTCGGACGCTTTGAAAAGAAGATGCCTTCTCCGAAATCACCTCCTCAACTTTGGTAGCGAAGTTAGCAACGAACGCATCACACGCTACATCGTTTTTTTTATGACTTTTGCGAGGCACTTTGAGTTTCGCATTCCATTCAGTGGTTGTGTTGAATTATGATGCTGCAATAGGTGGAAATCCTACTAACCTTGTAACATAAAACACAAAAATTATCAAGTGTTTACATGGCGCGTGCCTTGAATGTGTCAAACCAGCATCTTCTGATACTCTTAAATGGTGATAATTAAAGAGATATACTTTTCTCTTTTAATTTAGATGGTTTTGAATACATTTATTTCTGCTTAATTTCACCCCATAAAGTAGCGACTTTGTCTTTAGGATTTATACTATATCTAATCTGTGAATTAGATATTAATTTAGGATCGCCTACCGCAGGATGATCACATGATGCACCATCAACACTACTATCAATTACCATTTTTAATACTTCTGCATCAAAAGGTATATAAAAATTAACCTCTTCATAAGGATCCTCACCAGTTAATAATCTGGATTCGTATACCTTCTTTCCATCGATCTCAAATCTAAATATACAGCTACCGCCTACAAAACAACTTTTATTTTGATTTTTACCTATCTCAAAATCTCTATCATTAGTCATCCCAATATATCCTTCAAATGCGATATATTTATTTCCTTGCAAATTATATTTAAGAGATGAGGCTTTTGGATGATTAGGTGGAGATAGAGAAAGACCTCTTTCAAAAGTAACATTTCTAATAATAATAGGATTACCGTTATTAGTTTTATTATCTGAAATAGATTGCGATCCCCAACCATTTTTATATTCACGACTGGGATTAAAAGGTTTTAGACCATCTTCATCAGGTAAAGTCTTTTTTCCTGAATTAATATTAAGATATACAACATTTTTAGAAGTATCTTCTTTAATAGTTATCGGTTCTGAATCTTTTTCAATCCCTAAATCTTCATTTTTATTACGTATAGGAGTTTGTTTATCAACCAACTCATCTTTAAATCTTGGAGGCATAATAAAATCGTATTTATGAAAATTAAAAGCACCAAAAATATCCATAGTCATAAACGTTATATGATTCTTTCCTATAAGTTTACTTCTATTTATTCTAAGATCTATATTAGTATTTTTACCATTAATATATTGCCAACCTAATACTTGTACTGCCATCGGAAATTCGGGCCACTCTCTAAGACAAGATTATGGTATAATATCCATCTCCTTGAAAGGAGTATCCGATGGCGAAACGAAAACGAAGAAACTTCACCCCCGAGTTTAAAGCCGAAGTTGTTCTTGAGGCTCTCAGCGTTGAAAGTTCCCAAGCAGAAGTGTGTCGGCGACATAACCTCAGCGATGAACAACTTTCAAAGTGGAAGCGACAGCTTCTTGAAAAAGCGGCGACCCTCTTTGAACCCGCTGATAAACAGTCTGATGCCTCTGCGGAGCGGATCGCCCAACTTGAGCAACTCGTTGGGCGGTTGACCCTGGCACTTGACATCCAAAAAAAAGCCTCAACTTACTTGAGCTAACCCCGATGGAGCAACGAGAAATGGTTACGGCATTACGGACAGACTTTTCGGTTCGGCAGATATGTGAGACACTCGGTTTCAACCGAAGCAACCTCTATTATCACCCCAAGCAGGCCCCGTGTGAAGCGGGCCTCCAGGATGAAATAGAGACGTTATCTTTGCTATATCCAACATACGGATATAGGCGTCCCACACAGTTGTTGGTGCGTAACGGATACACCATCGGGTATAAACGTGTTGCCCGATTGATGAAGTCCGCCAACCTCTCGGTTTCTGTCAAGCGTGTCTGTCAAACCACGACATCCGTTGCGGGTGTGCGTCCCTGGAGCAATCGCCTTGAAAACCTTGATGTCTCCCGATGTGATCAGGTCTGGGTGGGCGATATCACCTACGTCCGCCTCAAAGGACACTTTATCTATGTTTGTCTGCTCATGGATGTCTTCACTCGCATGATCAGAGGGTGGTATATCAGTCAACACTTGACGCAATCTCTAACGTTGAAACCTTTGGAGACAGCATTATGTCAAAATGTCCCAGAGATCCATCATTCTGATCAAGGCGTTCAATATCTTTCAAATGCGTCCATCTCACTGCTTAGGCATCATGGGATTGAGATTTCAGTCGCCCGGAGAGGGTGTCCTTGGGAGAACGGATATGCTGAAAGACTTATCCGCACGCTCAAGGAAGAAGAAGTTCATCTCAACGACTATGAGGACATCCACGAAGCGAGAGCCCGCATTGGGCATTTTATTACACAAGTATATAATCACAAACGCCCTCACTCTGCGTTAGGGTATTTGACACCTGTGGAATTTGAGCAAAAAAACTTGTCTTAACTTTGCTAAATTTTGGTCTGAATAAACGGTAGCACTTCAACTAATATATTATTATCCATAACTATAACTATAACTTGATATAAATCATTTGGACTTGTAATATTTGCTTTAATACTAATTATATTAGGTTCTATTTCTTCAACATTAAATACTTGATTTATCTTTGGATGTTGCCATGTTATTACTCGATTGGCATTAAAAAAATAATGTTTATGTAACCATCTAGCTTCGTATTCTGATAATCCTTTTCCTGGTCCCATAAAAGAATTTACAGCTTCAGTATGATATAAACCAAAGGTATGTCCTATTTCATGTGCAATAAGTCTAACCATATCTGTATCTGCATTCTCTGCAAGATAACATGAACCTCCAAAATTAAAATTATAAAAAGGCCATCCAACTCCCCATTGACAGCATCCTTGATGCAAATTAATTGTATTAATACCTCCCACAATAAAAACATGTAGGCTCATGTAAAAAGTAAGTGCTATTTTTTCAAAGTTATGTTAGCGTGTTACCTATGGACTTTCCAATACAATCTCTCATGGATGAAGAAAAAACTCAAGCGTGGGTGTTGGATCATTTCCACCCTCAAGGGCTGTGTTGCCCAAAATGCCAAGCGAGCGTGGCGGAGGCACGCAAGTTCCGTCCGACTGAAACAAGTGGTCTACAAGTGTATCGCTGCAAACACTGTGAGAGCATCTACAACCTCTATACCGGGACGGTCTTTGCTGGCACGCAGTTTCGTCCCTCACAGGTCGTTCTGCTTTTGCGCGGTGTCTGTCAAGGTGTTTCAAGTGCACAACTCGGGTGTGAACTGGGTCTAAGTCGTCAAACCGTTCTTTCTATAAGACGTAAACTCCAAACTTCGGCAGAGCAGATACAACCCGAAGCTGCTTTACCTGATGCTGAAGTCGAAACAGATGAGATGTTTCAAAACGCCGGTGAAAAAGGCGATAAGCACGTTGATGCTTCGGATCCGCCGCGTCGGCGTGGCAATAAACGCAGGGGACATGGGACTTATGACAATGATCGTCCGCCTATTGTTGGGACGAAAGGTCGCGAAAGCGGTCTCCTGAGATTACGTGTTGTGCGGCACACCGATTCTGCGACGCTTTCAACACACGTTCATCAGTGGACGTTGCCGACTTCAACGGTGTATACGGATGGTTGGCGTGGCTATAACCGTATTCAGCGCGCCCGTGAGATTGTTCTCCATAAGGATGGCGAGTGGGCAAGAGACGCAGACGGTGATGGTCTTTACGAGATCCATACAAGGACGATTGAAGGTGCCTGGACGACGCTGCGAAACTTCCTTCGTCCCTTTCGTGGCGTTCATAAAAAGTTCCTCGCCGGTTACGTCGCAATCTGTGAGTTCGTCATGAATCTAAAAGCTGTCAGTGTTGATTTTATAGCAAAACTCGTCAAAAGCACTTACTCTTGACATGAGCGAAACATGTATATTCTTTGAATTCTTTAATACTTGAGGTATTTCAGGACTTATTTTATCCCATGTATTTGATTGATATATCAATGACGGATGATCACCATCTACTACATTTATTTTTACATTTCCATTTACTTCCCTTTCTAACTTAAAAGTTTGATTTCCATAACCATATCTGAACATTTCTTCCGTATATAGTTCCTGAACATCATTCATCCATCCTCTAATTTTATTAAATGGAATATTGTTTATATTATTAGGTTTAAAATAAATTGTTTTTACCAAATAATCTGCGTTAACTTGTATTGATACTATCATTAAAACTATAGTTAATAATAGCAATCTTAATTTTTTCATAATAACTCCCTATATCAATTAATTATATTTTGTTTGAGGATATTGGTTAAATAATGATGCAAGAATTAGCGGGATACCCTCTGAACCGCGCTGCATCATATTTCAGTTGCGGTAATGATAACACTTATAACGAGAGTTGTCAATGAAAAAATCAGACTGATTTTCATTGACTTATATGCCTAAAACTTGTATCCTCATTGAAACAACTCATTTCTACTCACAGGAGGATACCATGAAAGCGTGTCCAAGATGTCAACATATTCACTTCGTCAAAAACGGGTTCGTCAACGCAAAACAACGCTATAAATGTCCAAGTTGCCACTATCAATTCACACGCAAAACACCACGAGGTAAACCCCAGACACATAAAACCCTCGCTCTGCTCTTGGACTGCCACGGTATTTCAATGAATGCTATCTCAAAACTCTTCAACATTCATGTAACAACTGTTCTCAAATGGGGACGCTCCTATGCGAAAAAACACGCCCCGAAACGGACATTTTCACCCGGATCCACCGTAGTTTTGGAGCTTGATGAAATGTGGCATTATATCGGAAAGAAGAAAAACAAACTTTGGATATGGAAAGCACTTGACAGGAACACAGGATACCTCATAGATTGGCAATGCGGCGGACGCAACACAGAAACCCTTGAAAAACTGACGCATCGCCTCAAAGCCTTGAATGTCAAAATGTCCTACACCGACAAGTGGCAGGTGGACGAATCCATCCTACCTGCTTCAAAACATGTTCAAACGAAAGCGGAGACACATCGCATTGAACGCAACAATTGCTTGATGCGGCACTGGTTCGGCCGGTTCAAACGTCCGTCCATTATTGTTTCAAAAAGTGTGGAGATGGTGAACCTAACGATTGCCTTGTTCGCACGATTTCGTGTTAATGGAGACGTGTTTGACATTTTAAAACTTGGCGGAATGGAAACCATGAATATCATTAGTTAGGCAATACCCTCTTTTGTTTTTGCAATTAGAAATGATAACAGGTTTGGCAAAAACTCTCAAGGAAAAGGCAGATTAAATCATTCTTCCCAAACTTGTCCAAATAAGGGTATAGTGTAAAATTTCTCTACACTACTTTTCATTCTCTTTTGCTGGTTCTACAGAAATTTTTGCCTGAAAGGCATTGATGTTTCCTTTTCCACTAAACCAAGTACCGGTAGCACCCAACTGAAAGATTTTACCTTCGTCAAAACTATATCGCATTCTCCCTATCTGTCCAGACGGGATATCCCACACAGAAGTAAGTGCCTCAGTGGGAATTCCTTTTATAGGCAATTCGGCATCACCGTCAAACAGATCAAACGACCCGCCAGATTTGGCACTACCCATACGGATATCAATCTTTGGCGTCCCACCATCCTTAAACGCAGTGGTATCTATTGTAATGACATTGTAGTCTTGGTCACCGTGCCTTGGTGCGCGAAGAACATGCAAGACCTCTTGCTCAAGATGCTCTCCATCAAGCACTATGTTCAAACCGTTCAATATAGATGCGGAGGTATTCTCCCCGAACCCTGGGAATTTCGCATCCAAGGAATCCATGAGAAACGTAAGGTAAGCCTCCTCTTCCGATATGCCCATTCCTGAGGGGTTGTCATAGAGATCATCTTCTGGAAGTTTACCCATCATATCAAATTCCGGAGAAATAACTAAGCAATCTACCGGTGAATGTTGTTTCCAACCCTCCATGATGGGTTTTGCTAACGGGTGTGTTCTGTTAAAAATCTTTGACTTATCCTTATATCTCTGTGCCATGTAGGCTTTCTTTCTGGGAGTGCGTTCTAATTCTGCATTGGAAACCCAGATGTTGATAAAATTTTCATTTAAGAACTCTATAGTTCGATTGTCAGAGAGAGCACCTGCCCTCAAGCCTTTTCCGCTCCCTCAGCAGGACTCATCCGCTAACGGACCATCTATTGAGATAACATGAATTAGCTTAGCTTGTTCTTCTGCCAACTCCACTGCTTGATATGGAGACATCCAGTTAATTTGTTCTGACTTGTAGAAACATAAACTCAGCGCGCGTTCTGCCTCTTCTTGGGTTATTGATTCTGTGAAATCGGTGTTTTGTGCCACATCTTCTATTCCTGTTGTTAGTTCCATTTGGGGGCAGAAACCTGCATCCGTAATAGCGTAATCATCGTTTTTGTCCTCATGCCAATTGACATCAAAGTTCACTGTGCCTTCGGGCACGTACATCTTAAAGAAAGCAATTTTATCTTCTATCTTGTCAATTATGAGATTTCCTTTAAACTGTGAGGGTGTAAACCATCCATCTTTTAACTTAAACTCTGCATGTATACGAAATTGAATTTCGGCAAATCTATCGTTATACGCACGTAGGCATGCCCATAGACCTTGTGAGTCTTCTGCATCCATTTCCAGACGTGGATCGGGATGAAGTTGCCTTAGCAATGTGAGCACACCTTATTTTTCAATTTGCCAAAGTTCACCAACCGAAACCGATTCCGATGGAAGAAATGTTTGAAAAACCGATTCAGGATACTGCTTCTCCGGTTCAGCAACCTGCAGGTTTGCTAATTCATCCCACTCCACGTGGAAGTTGTATTGCGTGTATTCAATGGGCGCGATGAAACCTTTGACCAACACGTCTGCATCACCGTCAAGATTAAGCGTAATTTTGTCTGATAAAATACTCATTTTAATTCTCCACTGCAGAAATTTTTTGTATTCACTTATACGCATTTTCGGATGCAGTTTGCGGGTGTGTAGGTATTTTGTGATATAAGGTTAACTTTCAAAAAACCTGTAGTGTTTTCAATGTAGGGCCAAATCAACGCAGCGTGCGCGTGTGACACGCTGCGGGATCTCTGTGCCCGCCCGTTGTTTTCGTATATGAGAGATAGCGGGAAACCCAGAGACCCCGCCCAACGAGGCGTGACGAGATTTGTCTCCTAAATTGATACCTATGGGTTTCACGGTGTTCTACACAACCTATAAATTTCAGTGCGATAGTGTGTCAGCGACCGCCCAGGTGTTCCAATCTTTTGAAAGGGACCCCGCCTTCGCTATACATGTGCATCACATGGTCAATAAATTCGTATTTGGCAAGTGAACAGGAACGAAGTTTATTAGGGTGGAAAAGATAATATGCAACACTTTCCGCCCAATCTTCATTTGGATTCTTTGAATAAGCGTATGCTGTAACAAATTCTTTTTGACTTTTCGTCTTTGACCACCCATGCTTATTATTTGGGTCTTTACGCCATCCTCCAAGTTCCGACCATTCCTTTCTAAGCTTCCCGTTAAGGGCATACTCCCATAAAAAATGTGCTTTTTCATGAATGATTATGCGCTGGAACTCAATTTGATTACCTATGCGAAAAGTATGTGCGGCATACTCAACACAATCTGCAACAATCCATGCCGAACCTGCATACGGTGCTTGCTGGCTACGAAGAAGATATTTTAATCGAGGTATTTTATGTAATCCTTTGGGGAATTTTTCAAATACTGACATGAGCATCATAAGTTCTTGGTTTGTAAATTTCGATACACGTAGTTCCCCTATATACTTACGTAGTTTCTGTCCTATCTTCTCAGCTTCAGGTGTCCTTATACTAACTAAACTAAGACCGTACACTTCTTTCAGCACGAGTTCTATTGCATATCTGTCAGCCCCATCCTTCAGTATTAGTTTTACTGCAGGCATATTTGTCCAATCCTCAGTTACGAATTGAGCGACAACCCGAAAAAGCCGTTTGTTTGATAGCAATTCTTCCTGAGATTCTTCTTCCTGAAATTCTTCAGTTGAAAAAACATCACTACTAATAGTAACGTGTTTCAAACTATTTACAGATTCAACCCGAACATCATCTTGTAAATCTTCATCACTTATCTTCCACACAGAAAGATTCAATTTGTGGTTTGGATATTTAGATTTTTGATATATAGGATAAATAGATTCAAAGGTTTCTAAAAGCGCGTCTGCTTGTTTTGTAGTCCAAGTAGTGTCTAAATTGACAGCATGCCTCTGTTTCAACTGTGTAAAAGTATTTTGACTCGGTTTTTGAAAAAGAGATACATAGCAACTTGATTGAAAAATTATGATAGTAAGAAAAACAGTGCTGTTAATAACTCGCATCATTACCTCTTATTGCTGTGAAGCACACATCTTAGACTTGTGATATGAAGCCTTTTCTTTACTTTTAGCCAGTTTATTATAAGGTTATTAAGTTTCGATTTTTCGGGTGTATTTTAACAAATGTTAATGTTTTATAGCAAATCTAAATATGTGAACGCACCTGTGCCTGGTAGGTGCAGTGAATAAACGTCAAATGCGCGTATGGCATTCGGAAGGAAACCCAGAGACCTCGCCCTATAATGAAAAGGATAACACACGCTGAATTGATGTCTATGGGTTAGACTGAAAGTGAAGTCCAAACTTGGGCAAAGGGAGTTAGTCTATTGGTTTTCATACGCAGCAATGTCCGCTTCATACTGCAAAGTCCAACCGATTTCATCGAGTCCATTTAGCATGCAGTATTTCTCAAAATTGCCAATCTCATAAGTGTGTGCAGTTCCATCAGGACAGATTACCGATTGTTCTTCTAAATCTACCATTAGTCGGTACCCTTCGGTATCCTGCCCTGCTTGGCTCAGCGAGGCGATAACATCTGTAGATAGGGCTATGGGCAGTATACCGTTCTTATAACAATTGTTGCGGAAGATGTCGGCAAATGATGGTGCAAGAATCGCTTTGAAACCGTACTGCTGCAATGCCCACGGCGCATGCTCTCGTGAACTACCACAACCGAAGTTTACACCAGCAATTAGTATACTTGCGCCCGCATAACGCGGATAGTTCAGCACAAACTCAGGATTTGGGTCGCCATTTTCGAGGTAACGCCAATCGTAAAATAAAAATTCGCCGAAGCCGGTCCGTTCAATCCTTTTCAGAAATTGCTTAGGGATAATCTGGTCGGTGTCAACATTAATTCGGTCAAGTGGTACAACAAGTCCAACGTGTTCTTTAAATGCTTCCATTTCTTTGTGACTCCTCTGTTACGAACAGTAGGACTGAGGCACGGAGACCTCACCCTACAATAATTAAAGGGCAGTAACAAGGCTGAGGCACGGGGACCTCACCCTACAATGATCACTGTGTGAATTCTCTGATGTCAACAAAACGACCTGTTACAGCAGTTGCAGCCGCCATCTGTGGACTGACAAGGTGCGTGCGTCCACCTTTACCCTGTCTACCTTCAAAATTCCTGTTTGATGTACTTGCACATCGTTGGCCGGGCATGAGAATGTCGGGATTCATACCGAGACACATACTACAGCCAGCCTCGCGCCATTCAAACCCTGCCGCACGGAAAATATCGTGAAGTCCTTCCGCTTCCGCTTGCCGTTTGACCGCTTGCGAACCTGGGACGACCATTGCATCAACGGTCTCTGCAACTTTCCTGCCCTTCACAACCTCGGCTGCAGCGCGTAAATCACTGATACGTGAATTGGTGCAGCTACCGATAAAAACTCTCTCAACCGTAATATCTGTCATCGGCGTACCGGGTTCAAGGTCCATATATTCCAAAGCGTGTTCTGCGGCACGTTTCTCGTCAGTTGTATCCATATCCACAGGATTTGGCACACGTCCTGTTACATCAGTAACCATGCCAGGATTTGTACCCCATGTCACCTGCGGTGCTATATCCGCTGCGTCAAGTTTTAGCGTCCGATTGTATGTTGCTTCCTCATCAGTTGGGAGTTGTTTCCAACTTTCAACTGCTGCATCAAACGCTTCACCTTTCGGGGCAAAACGTTTGCCAGCGATGTATTCGTAGGTCATGTCATCAGGGGCAATCATTCCAGCGCGAGCACCTGCCTCAATTGACATGTTACAGACGGTCATCCGTTCCTCAACGCTGAGGGAGCGGATCGTGGAACCTGTATATTCCACCACAGCACCGTTGCCGCCATCTATACCGATATGTCCGATAATAGAGAGGATAATATCTTTCGCAGTTACGCCGTAAGGCAGTGTGCCATCAACTCGGATTTCAAAGGTTTCCGACTTGTGTTGTAATAAGCACTGTGTTGCGAGGACATGCTCAATCTCACTTGTCCCAATGCCGAAAGCAAGCGCACCGAGCGCACCGTGTGTTGAGGTGTGGCTATCACCGCATACAATCGTTTGTCCGGGCTGCGTGATACCCAGCTCAGGTCCGATTACGTGGACGATGCCTTGCTCAGGACTGTTGATGTCGTAGAGCGGAATATCAAACTCTGCGCAATTTTGTGCAAGTGTTTCCATCTGCTTCGCTGCGATCAGATCGGCAACAGGAAACGTTCTATCCGTGGTCGGAACGTTGTGATCCATCGTAGCGAACGTTAGCTCGGGACGGCGTACCTTGCGGTTGCTGAGCCGCAACTCTTCAAATGCTTGGGGAGATGTCACTTCGTGAACAAGGTGTGTATCTATATAAAGAATCGGCACCTCATCTGCGGATGCCCGCACGAGATGCGCGTCCCATATCTTTTCATACATCGTTTTTTTCATCGTTTTTCTATAACCTCTGTCTTGTTTATCTATAAAAAAATAAAAATTGTTTCGGTAATTCACAGCGGAGTTATCACAAAGCGGAGTAGCTGACGATGGATTTGTTGAAAAGCAAGTCGCTAACAGGCTTGCAGTTTTGGTAGACACCGAGCATGAAGACCCCGGCGGTTGCGTGCCTGAAAAATGCTGTTAAAGCATTCAGAATCGCGTCTTATCTCCTTGTTGTAAGGGTATTGTGCCTTTCATAGATGTCAGTTGTTAGTAGGAATTCGCCAATCCGGAGTATTAGGGGTTTACAATCCGCTGTTGTTTGAGCGTTTCGATTTCTTGTGTGAGCGTTTCAATCTGCTTTTCAAGGGTGTAATCTTTTCTGCTTCGCCTATGTGCTAATATGCCCCACACAGTTGCACCGATCGCGAGAATCGCCAAAGGGATACCAATACAGGCAATGATGATGTTATTTTGTCTGTCAAAATTCTTTTGAATAGTGTCAAAGCCGTTACTCATAGTTTCTTTTAGATTTGTGACTTCTGTTTTTACGACTGCCCCATCAGTTTTTAGCGTCACAATATCGGCTTTTATAGGTCTGATTTCTTCTTGAACAATCAAGCGGATTTTATCAAGGTCAACATCAGTTAACGCTGCCATAGTTGGTAAAGCGATGACACAAAAGAGTATAGTGAGAGCGAGCATCGTTTTCATAGAGTATTCCCAGTGCCAGCTTGATTTATCCCCCAGCAAAGGTGGGAGGATGGTAGACATGTCTTGCCAGCATGCTTCACAGTATCACCCAAAACTGGATAACTTAATTATGGGTCTTTTCGTAGGCACGTTCGATCAAATATATCACTAACGAGTCGTTAACAACAGTATCATACCCTAAAAACAACCGAAAATCAAACAAAAAACGTCCTCGTTCTTTTTCCTCTACAGATACTTTGTGAGAATGGCATTTTTACGCTCAGTGGCTTCGTCAATTACGGCTTGTGCCCCGGTGATTTTTGCTTCTAATTGCCCAACTTCTGCCGCTAACTGTTTTTGAATGTTAAGCGGAGGAACAGGGATTCTTATGTTTTTAATTTCTGTTAGATTAAGCATGTCATATTGAGATAAATCTTGTATTATTCGCTTATAAAGCGATTTCAGACAATAAAAAATATAAATATCCAGTATGTTCTTTGACAAAGATTTTATTCCTGCAATATTCTGATTCGTAGTTGCTTCAAATGTCAAAAAGGCAGTTTTGCCTTTTGTAGCACCTACTAAAGCAATTAAAGTCGTATTTGATGCAAGCCATTTTGCGCTGGAATTATTTAATCCTTCTTCGGTAATACATTCATAGTCAATATTTTTACTAATATGCGTTTCTTTACAGACTTCTGAGCGCAACCAAGGTATCAATCCGTTTTCCCAATAAGCATTATTTTTTCTTGAAGGCGTACCACCGCTTTTAATATCTGTTATATCACCCAATTTTTTTATTTCAGAACTGGCACTTACAACAGTCTGTAGCTTTTCTTCAATTTCCTGTTTGGCTGTGGTAATAGCTTCGCGGGCTTGAGCAGTTTCCTGATCCACCGCCTCACATTCATCAACAATCTGTTGCTGTTTATGGGACGGTGGAAGAGGAATTTTTATTTCTTTAAGGTTGGTTGAATTTAATCCGCCTTGGGCAGATCCTGTGATATTATGTTTTAGCAGATTTTGACCGTTTTCCGAAAAAAGAAAATTAAAAATATAATATTGCTTTAGTTGTAATTCACACCGCAAAAGAAAAACATGTTCATTCACCATTGCATTTTCATTGTTCAGTTCCTCCCTTAAAAGTGCAATTTTTCCAGTTAAAGCACCATCTTTGCAAAGCAAAATATCATTTTCTTGCAATTTACCTCTTGTGCTGTCGCGATAAAAATCTAACGGAACATATTTAGGCGTGCTTAAATCAACCATTCCAGTTGTTGAATGTATATGTTCACCTCCCAAACTCCAAGCACCGCTTGATATATTTTCAACACCACCTTTGGGTCTATTTCCAGTTTCAATTGTTTCTATCTCATCTCCTAACTTCACCAATGGCCATTGGGTTTCAATATCAATATTTTGCTGAGGGTTTAAACTAATGATTTTATGAAAATCTACACGGCTAAAATTCAACATATCGGTGAGTTTGGCATAATGGCAATGTTCGGGCAATGGGTCCGGGGTTTCACCAATAAAGTTTCGTTTAATTGCGGTGTTTATTTTTGCGATGTTATCTGGATCCTTCGGGTCAAATAGGGGTGTGATAATATCGTTTACCGTTTCGCCTCCCTCGTATTTAATGCCCTCTCGACCTTTGGCACTACTCCATTCATAACCTAAAAATCGCTTTCGTTCTTTGTTGATATTTGGTGCATTGACAATTAGCACCTTGTTTTCCTGCTCGTGTGCCAGAATAAAGTAGTAGAGTTTTTCTTTTTCTATGGTGTGTAGGTAATCAATAAGACGTTGTGCTAATTCTTCGGATTGTTCCGTTGGTGTTTTTTTCTTGAAGACATTGGATTTTTTCAGATTTTTTATATCAGTCCTTTGATTAAAGGCTTGCTCATAGTCTTGGAAAATATCGTATACTAATAGGTCGGCAAGCGGCTCAAGGTTGGTTTGGGCAAAGAGCTTAATGTATTCTTCATAAGAGACATCAATATGGTGGCAGTAAGCTTTTATTAGGTGGTGATCTTGGTAATATTCTTCACTCTCGTCATCACCTGCAAAAAAGACTTTCACTCGATTGCGGTAATGGTCGGCGGCTTCCGGTTTTCGCTTTTTCCGTCTTAAAAAAAGCACCACAGTATTGGTCCCAGTCTTGCCAAAGGTGCCACTTCCTAGTTCGGCAATACTCATTATATCAAAAAATTGTAGCAGAATCTCACGCGTCCGGTTGTGAACCGCTTCCGTATTGGACAAGATGCTGGAGGGAACAATTACACCAACCACCCCATCTGGTGCCATTAAGTGATGAATCCGTTCTAAAAAGAAGCATTCAATGTTATTGGTATTGCTATTTTCACCTGTGGCTTCAATGAGTTTATACTCATTTTTGTCCGCATCGCTCAAGGTTTGTAGAAAGCCTTCGACGGCAAAGGGTGGATTAGCCACCAAGACATCAAAACTTTGTGGTGGAATTTCAGGGCGAGAGGCGAGCGCGTCAGCGTCTAATATCTTAATCTGCTCTTGACCGTGCATATACGCTGCAACCTTGGCGACTTTTGCCAAGCGATCTTCTTTTTCTATGCCAGTGATGTGGTTATAATAGCGGACTCTTTCTTGTTTTTGAACAAACTGCTTTATTTGATAGGCGTATTCATTTAGGAAATGTCCAGACCCACAGGCGTAGTCAATCACTTTAATCGGTTCAGCTTTCTCTATTATTTTTTGTTCAAGTGGCAAGGAGCCGACGATAAATTTGCAGATAGGCAGCGGCGTGAAAAATTGACCTTCGGACTGCTTGATACCGTTGTCAAGAAAGAACTCAAACATATCACCCAAAAATTGGTTTTGCTCATCTGTTTTGAGGCGTAACCCTTGCCACATTTGTACAACCTCTGACAAAACTGCGGTGTTTCTTTCGAATAAATCTTTGTTATGGGTGTCTAAAAATGAGAACGCTGAGTTGGAGAAAAATTTAAGTTCTGTAAAAAAGTCATGAATCTTTTTCTTGGTGGCGTTGCGGTCATTTTTGACAGGCCAAAATGCCTCGTCAATTTGTTCACGACTGATGTAACTGATTTCTTCGTTTAGAAACTTACGCATTCCCCGCTGATAGAGGTTTTGCAGTCTATCAACGAAATCGAAATAGTTATCGTAAGCGGGCCCATTCCAATAAAATTTGAGGTTATCTTTGTTTTCTTCTTCATCAACAAGTTTGCATAGAAACAGATTGACCAAAACCTCAAAAGCGGTTTCCTTTCTTGCGATGTTGTGCTTTCTTAAAATAGTTCGGAACTTATCGTATTTACCTGTTTTATCGTCAACATCAATGGGTTTGGTGTCCTCGGCGAGGGTGTAGTTGTCCTTACCGATTTGGTAGGATTGAATATTAGGTTCAAAAATACCAGTTTCTGTGAATTCTAATTTGTAGGTATCACGCCAAACAGCGAATCGGTGTTCGGCTTTGTTAGCCTTTTCATAGGTGAGTAGTGATGTATCTTCTGCTAAAAATTGCTTATTGTCATGATGCGGAATCAGTTTGTATTTATAATCTAACTCATTTTCTAAGAAACTGGAAGCGTAAAGACATAAATATTGAATTTGGGCATCTTGGTGGGCATAACTAAATAACTGCCCCCCATCTTGACGGGTATTATCCCACGCCTTTTCAAATTCCTCGCCTGCAGTTTTGCACTCAATAATCAACAAAGGATTACTTTGTTGGTCTTTAACCAATATATCAGCACGTCCACCACTGGCACTGTGCCCAATTCTCCAGGTTGGTTCAAGTTCTAAATGTTCGGGTTTGTAACCTTTGTCCAGTAACCTATGGACACACTCAAACACAACAAAATTCTCATCCTTAGAGAAATTGCATGTGTCCTGTCGATTGACTTTTAAACCTTTATCTTCGGGGTAAATAATTTTTTGTTTGCCGAAGTCTACCTTCAAATCGACTTCACCAATTGATTTTTGGAAGATGTTCTCTTCTTCTGTGAAGCCAAGCGTTTTGAGTAGGTTTTTAAAGTTGGTTTTCGTTATCATAGTGATGTTTTCGTTGGTTAGGGTATTCTACGGTCTGATTGAGATAAAATTCTACCAGAATTTGAGAAGGATGTCAAGTTTAGAATTTCGGGCATCGATGCGGTTAGAAACCGCACCTACCAGATGCCGAATTCGGAGAATTGCTTAATTCCTATTTTTGTGCTATACTCTATTCAGAACTTTGAAAAGGGAAAATGTTAAATGAACACAAATAACGAACAAGACACATCAAAATCGGATCTACCTGAAGGTGCAAAATTTCGGCTTGGCAAAAGTAGTATAATAGGTAATGTAGCGTTCTCTCCAGATGGCACTCGACTTGCTGTTGCTGGAGACATCGGAACATGGATATACGATGCAGATACTGGTGAAGAGGTTAGCCTCCTTGCAGGACATACGGAGTATGTTTGGAGTGTTGCGTATTCTCCAAATGGCGAGACTGTTGCTTCTGGAAGTTATGAAGAGATATGGCTATGGGATAGTGCAACAGGGCTTCCAAAAGCGACACTCAAAGAACATAGGGATTATGTCAGAGCGTTAGCATATTCACCTGACGGGAGCACGCTCGCGAGTGGCGGTGCGGACAATATTGGGATACTGTGGGACGTTGCCACAGAAGAACCAAAAGCCACACTCAAAGGACATTTAGGGTCTATAAGGAGTATTGCGTATTCGCCTGATGGCAGCACCATTGCCAGCGCCAGTTCGGACGAGACGGTGATACTATGGCAAGCTGCAACCGGACAATCTAAGACGATACTCAAAGGACATACACACGTTGTCAATTCAGTTGCATATTCACCTGATGGTGCGACAATCGTTACCGGAAGTTCTGATGGTACAGTGCGGTTGTGGGATGCATTCACCGCACGCCGTAAAAGCACACTCACAGAACATAAGTTTTATATTTGGAGTGTGGTATATTCACCTGATGGTAGCATCATTGCAATTGGTGGTAGAGATGGCGCGGTGCGTTTAGTGGAGGTTGTTACAAGTCAAGTCAAAAACGAACTCAAGGGGCACATAGGTTCTGTTAGAAGTGTTGCGTATTCGCCTGATGGCAACACGATTGCCAGCGGCAGTGAAGATCATTCAGTACTTTTGTGGGACCTTGCTTTGTAGCAGTTGATATTCTTGTGGGAAGGGTTTCAACCCCGATTTACAACCAAAAATATTCTACACTCGCATAACAACAGGGAGAACTAACGGGCTCCGTTGCATCTGCTTCGCGAAAAACCGGCGGAGTGCGGTTCGTATCTCATCCTGCACTATTCCTGTTTCGTGTTTCTGTTCGTCAGTTAGATTTTCGATGACCTTGCGAGTAATTTCTTTCGCTTCAGTTACAAGGTCTTCCGAATTGTCCATGTAAACAAAACCGCGAGAAACAATCTCGGGTTCAGTAGCGATCCCACCGCCATCACTATGCAAGACAATAATTGGAATAACCATTCCATCTTGTGAAAGCTGGATTCTGTCCCGCAGAACAATGTCCTCAAGTTCATTTTCTGGTTTTCCATCAACCAATACCCTTCCCGATCGCCCCTGCCGTTCAAGCACTTCACACGACTCAGGCGTGAGACTAATCAGTTCTCCATCTTCAGCCACTCTAATGTTGTCTCTTGGAACACCGACAGACTCAGCAAGTTCGGCGTGTCGCACCAGATTTTGATATTCTCCGTGTATAGGGACGAAAAACTTGGGTTGCAAGAGGTTAAGCATCAGTTTCAAGTCTTCACTTGAGCCGTGACCTGAAACGTGGACATTTGCATTGCGTTCATGGAATATGTTAGCACCGCGTCTCAGTAGATGGTTTACGACATTTCCAATAGATTTCTCGTTGCCGGGAATAATACGGGCAGAGATTACGACTGTGTCGTTCGGTTCAACCTTTAAAAAAGGGTGGTTGTCAAGTGACATCAAGGTCATCGCGGAGCGCGGTTCGCCTTGGCTACCAGTGCATAAAATAACAACCTCATGCGGTTTGAACATAGATGCATCGCGGGCATCAATCAAATAATCAGGATTCATTTTGAGATGACCAAGTTCAGTTGCTGTGCGGACATTGTTGATCATGGAACGTCCAGTAACAGCAACGAGCCGCTGATGTTTCAGTGCCAAATCTATGAATTGTTGCAGACGGTGGAGGCTTGAAGAAAAAGTGCAGAGGAACAGTCTCTGCTCCGTTTTTTGAAAGATATTGTCTATTGCATCGTAAATGCTGCGTTCGGAAGGTGTCTGTCCCGGCCAGTTGGCGTTCGTGCTGTCGGATAGCAGTAACTGAACTCCCTCAGAACCTAATCGGGCTAACGTTTGAATATCGGTCAACTTACCGTCAATAGGTGTTCCGTCAAACTTGAAATCCCCTGTATGGACGATAACACCAATAGGGGTTCGCAGCGCGATTGCAACTGAATCCGGTATACTATGTGTAACGTGAATGAACTCGGCAGTGAATTTGCCTAATGTTACGGTATCTCCAGGGGTGATGGGATTCAGTTGTGCTTTACCTAATACGCCGTATTCTTTCAGTCTACCGCTTGCGATTGAAAGTGTTAGTTGCGTGCCGTAAACTGGCACATCTAACTGTTGCAACACATAAGCCAAAGCACCGATGTGATCTTCGTGACCATGTGTTAAAAGTATCCCGCGAACCTTATCTTGCCGTTCAACGAGGTAGTGGATATCTGGAAAGATTAGATCAACACCGGGCATGTCTGAATTCGGTAACATGAAACCTGTATCAATGACAATCATGTCATCTTCAGTCGCGTAGACCATCATGTTGAGTCCGAATTCGCCTAATCCTCCTAATGGTATGATCGAAATACTTCCGTTAAGGATCTCTTCATTAAGGATCTCTTCATTTTTAATAAGTGTTGAATTTGTCATAAGATAATCTAAGTTTCCACCTATGGTCAGTTAACGATTTGCTTTATTGCCAATGCAGATCAAAGTAATCGTAAGTAGTTGAGGTAATTTGCTGCATTTTGCCGGTTTCAACATCTAAGATGAAGATTTCGCTGGTGCGTCGTCCGTCCGAATCTTTACCGATAAATGCAACCTGGCTTCCGTCCGGACTCCATGTCGCGTCCCGTCCTGGGTAAAGACTCAGATTCTGATAGCTCTTAAATCGTCCCTGTTCTACAGTAGCAACGCATATCTCATCTGACGTATAAAACAGAAACTGTTTGCCATCTGGTGACCACTCTTCAATGTTTTCACACGGCGGCTCGTTTTGTTGCAGAAACCATCTTCTCCCCATACTGACGACATCCGGTTCTGCAAGTGCAAGCAACTCCTCAGTCATAAAGGCTATCCATTTATGGTCTGGCGACCACTTGGGCCATTGTGTTCCCTTCGGCAACACTTCAAGTAATCTTCTATGCGGGTTTTTTACCGTTTTGCCCTTCACATCCCAATGTAACCATCCCTTTGCCCACTGCTCGCTCCGCCACCGTTTTATTTTTCCACCAACCGTTACCTCCCAATTTTCCAACCGATCTTTCGGGCGGTCAACCTCGATTACAACCAGAACGGCGTTACTTAACGGCGACCACCAGAAATCGTGAATATCATACTGTTTCTTGATCAGTTGCTTGTTCTCGGTGCCATCTGCCCACATCATATATAGCGATTTTGCGCCGTTGATCCCAGATATGTAAGCAATTCGCTCCCTATCCGGTGACCATCGCGGCTTGCGCGAAACCCCATTATTGGTGAGTCGGCGGAAATCTGTGCCGTCTGGATTCATCGTACAAATGTTATACTGATGAAATTCCCACCAATTTGTTGTATCTCGACCCCTCTGCAGCGTCCGTGTTGTGGCTCGAAAACCGTCTTCATTCATAAACGGTTCACGGATGGCAAAGACCAATTTACCTGCACTTTCCTCTGCAAACACAACGCTACCTACCATGACAACTAATATGAACACACTCATCACACATTTGATACGCATAAGTCCTCCTATTTGAAATGAGGGTACATCTTGGCATTGAACAAACCCGACTTTCTTGACATAATCCTTTTTCTTACAGTTTCCGCTAACTATTAGTCATTCCGGATGATCTCTAAACAACGATATTAATCAGGCGATTCGGGACAACAATTACCTTCCGAATCGGTTTTCCTTCAATAAACCGTTGAACCCGTTCATCTGTGAGAGCTGCTTCCTCTATCTCTTTTTCGGTAGCATCAGTAGGGAGTTGGAGCCGATTTCGGAGTTTTCCGTTTACTTGTGCGATGATGGTTACGGTGGCACTCGTTAGGATGGATTCGTCATGTGTGGGCCACTGTTCGTGCGCGATGAACCCTATTTCACCGAGACGGTGCCACAATTCTTGCGCAAGGTGCGGCGCGTAGGGTGAAAGCAGATGCAGAAACACCTTCACTGTCTCTATCGGCAGTGATTTTACCTGCGTTGCAGTGTTAACGAAAATTATCATTTGACTAATCGCGGTGTTCATCTTGTCGATTGACTCTGTGTCCTCTGTCACCTTCTTGATGGTCTTATGGAGTTCCCGCCAGAGTTCAGATTCTGTTGTACCAGGAGCATCAGTTAACTTCTCATTAAGTTCACCGTTCACTTCATTTACAACAAGTCGCCACACGCGTTGAAGGAATCGATAGACACCCTCCACACCTGCGTCCTGCCACGGTGTACTGGCTGTGACGGGTCCAATAGACAGCAGAGAGAGACGAATTGCATCCGCGCCGTATTTGTCAATCACATCGTCTGAATTGATGACATTAAAACGGGATTTAGACATCTTTTCTATTTGCACATTGAGTGGTGTGCCATTGGTTTTTGCCACCGCTGATTTCCCGTCGTTCTGTTTAACTTCATGTGGGTAATAGTACTTGCCCGCGTCGTCTTGATACGATTCGGCAAGGATTGTCCCTTGGTTCACCAAGCCTTGGAACGGTTCCTTGGTCGAGACTAAGCCGCAATCGTGCAGAACCTTATGCCAAAATCGAGCGTAAAGCAGATGTAACACAGCATGTTCTGCGCCACCCAAGTACAGATCGACAGGCATCCAGTAACGTTCAAGTGCCGGATCAAAAGGTGCCTCGGTATTGTGGGCATCAAGGAAACGGAGATAATACCAACAGGAGCCTGCCCACTGTGGCATGATGTTCGTTTCCCGTGTCGCTGCTCGCCCATCTAGTAGTGTCACGTTCAACCATTCGGATCCAGCACGAGCAAGGGGTGGTTGCCCATCTTCTGTCGGTTTGTAGGCATCAATAGGCGGGAGTTCTAATGGTAGTTCCTCGTCTGGCAGTTGAACAATGGTTCCATCTTCAAGGTGTGCAAGCGGGAAGGGTTCGCCCCAATACCGTTGTCGCGAGAAGAGCCAATCCCGCAGACGATATTGAACCTGACGCGTGCCTCTCTTCTCACTTTCAAGCCATGCGATCATCTTTTCCTTAGCATCGTCAACCTGCAAGCCGTTGAGAAAATCGGAGTTTACACAAACGCCATCACCTTCAAAAGCTTCTTCTTGAACCGTAGTCGCTGAGGCACGGGGACCTTGCGCATCAGAGGAAATGGGAGAGATAACCTCAACGATAGGAATACCAAAAGTTGTGGCGAATTCATGGTCGCGTTCATCGTGTCCTGGGACAGCCATGATAGCACCAGTGCCGTAAGTCATAAGGACATAGTCTGCTACCCAGATCGGGATAGGTTGGTTGTTACATGGATTGATAGCATAAGCACCCGTGAAAACACCGGTTTTTTCCGTGGCGAGGTCGGTGCGTTGGAGATCGGATTTGTTGGCTGCCTCCTGAACGTAATTGTAAACAGCAGAAACCGCATCGTGGTGCGTTATCTGGGAGACGAGCGGATGTTCAGGTGCAAGCACACAATAGGTTGCACCAAAGAGCGTATCCGGACGCGTTGTAAACACAGTGAAGTTGGCATCGCTATCTTTGATGTCAAAGGTAATTTCTGCACCTTCCGACTTACCAATCCAATGCCTCTGCATCTCTTTGAGACCATCGGGCCAATCCAATAGGTCTAAGTCTTCCAGCAATCGATCTGCATAGGCAGTAATTTTGAGCATCCATTGTCGCATCAGGCGACGCTCAACCGGATCACCAGTTTCAACATATTTTCCGTCCTTTACCTCCTCGTTTGAGAGGACAGTGCCTAACGCCGGGCACCAGTTTACAGGGACATCCGCAAGATATGCCAAGTCTTTTTCGTAGAGGCGGAGGAAAATCCATTGTGTCCACTTATAATAGTCGGGTAGGGAGGTGTCAATTTCACGCGACCAGTCGTACGAAAAACCGAGACGTTGAATCTGTTGCCGGAAGGTGTCGGTGTTCCGTTTTGTGATGTGTGCTGGATGTTCATTTTCACGTACTGCTGTCCGCTCTGTCGGAAGCCCGAATGCATCCCATCCCATCGGGTGCATCACGTGATAGCCCTGCATCCGTCGGAAATTCGCAAGTACATCAGTAGGTAAGTAATTTTTTGAGTGTCCCACGTGCAACCCGGCACCTGAAGTATATGGGAACATTCCAAGCACATAGAACTTCGGCTTAGTCTTTAGAGTCTCAATATCATTTGGAACTTTAAATGCTTCCTTTTCTCGCCACTCGGCTTGCCAATAGGGTTCTATTTCTTCCGGGGCATAACTGTGGTTCTCCATTACACGGGTTCTCCTTACGTTTTTTCTGATAGTATACGTCGTGTGCCTACTACTTTTAAAATTGTTGGGGTGTGAAAGTCTTTGTGATTGTATGTAGGACGTTTTATAGGTTGTAATTAGGACGTTTTGCACGTCCTACGGACGTGCAAATGCCAAGCAGTACAAGGAATAGGACGTGATTTCGCGTTTTTTGCCTTTTGTCTAGCTTCACTTTGTAGCATAAGCGGTTAATCTCTGAACATACAATCTTTCTGTGATAATAATTATAACATATACACGTATGTTTGTCAAATTATTTAGAGGCGTTTGGACTTTTGACAAAACTTTACACACCTAAATTATTGCAGTATTAATGCACATTTCCTGAAACTATGTTATACTTAATGTTCGTTGTAGAATTTTAACACAAAATGTATACTGTGTCAAAACAAATCCTCTCCTTGTAGGCGAAATGGGAATGTAGAAACGCAATGACAGAATTCGCAAAGAATTGTCAATAAAACTTACAGAAATCTCAAAACAAATGTAGCATTTTAAGACTATCCTTAAACTTAATGGTAACGTGATAGTGTTGCAATAGGTAGTTGTTCTAATCAAAATTCAGAATAGGAGAAGGGAAACGGTGAAATTCAATTTATCTCGACGTCAGTTTCTCAGCTATGGAGCAGTTGCTGCTGCGTCTGCAGCTGTCGGCTTCGGGTTTTCAGGCGTAAGTCGCAAACTGATAAAACACGTGCTGGGTTTCAGACCCAAGCCCCCCTATAAATTTAAACCAAGTCCGAACAAACTCCTTGACCTACCAGAAGGATTTGTTAGCCAGGCGTTTTCACGGACTGGTGAGAAGATGGACGATGGGCTTTGGGTGCCGGGCAAGCACGATGGAATGGCAGCGTTCCCCGGACCTAATGGAAAAACAATCCTGATCCGCAATCACGAATTGAACGCAACTGACAAAATTGTCGGGCCTTTTGGGTGGAATAACGAAAAGATTGGCCTGGTTGACACGGAAAAAATCTACGATTTAGGCTCCAAGAAACTTCCTTGCCTCGGCGCGACAACAACGCTTGTCTATGATACCCGCACTGCTACCCTTGAAAAACATTTCTTGAGTTTGGCTGGGACAATCCGTAATTGTGCAGGCGGTCCGACACCTTGGAATACTTGGGTGACTTGTGAGGAAACGGTGCAAAAAGCCGTGAACGTTTTTGAACAGGATCACGGTTACAATTTCGAAGTGCCTGTTTCTGCTACGCCGGGCTTGGTAACTGCCGTTCCACTAAAAGCGATGGGCAGGTTCAATCATGAAGCTATTGCTGTGGACGCTCACACCGGTATCGTCTACGAAACCGAAGACAGAAACGACGGATTATTCTATCGCTTCATTCCTGAAGAGCCAGGGAAACTTGTCAAAGGTGGCCGACTTCAAGCATTGAAAATCCGAGATATGAAGTCCGCAGATACCCGAAATTGGAAAACCTCACTACAAAAGATTACGCCGTGGACTTATGACCCTATCTTTGTCTCACAGAAAATGGCTGTTGCATGGGTAGATGTGGAAAATGTAGAGGCACCAAAAGATGATCTTCGCAAGCAGGGGGTTGAGGGTAAAAATGCAGCAAAATTTGCGCGTGGTGAAGGTATATGGTTCAGTGGAGATGCAATTTATATGGCATGCACGAATGGCGGCATTGCACAGAAAGGGCAAATCTGGCGATACATCCCAAGTCCGTATGAAGGCACAAGCCGCGAAGATAAAGAACCTGGCACCCTTGAACTCTTTATTGAACCGAACGATAGTAATCTCCTTGAAAATGCAGACAACTTGACGGTTGCACCGTGGGGCGACCTTATTATTTGTGAAGATGGTTCAAGAGAGCAGTACATCGTTGGCGTTACACCTAAAGGACATACCTATCAATTTGCTCGGAACGCCTCAAACACCTCCGAGTTGGCAGGTTCAACGTTCTCGCCAGATGGTACCACGCTCTTTGTCAACATCCAGAATCCGGGGATCACAATCGCTATTACCGGGCCTTGGCACGAAATACGTCAGCGGCATTTGGCATAAAACCTCCTTTCCTTTCACAATTTCCTTTACTACAATCTCAAATTTCATTTTTCTTGACTTTTTTATTATATATGGTAATATAGAAGCATAAATAAACGCAATAAGTAGTTTTGGACTTGCAAAAAACATGTGAAAAAGTGTGATAAACCCTTGTGTAGACAAGGTTTATATGGTATAATATAGATAAGAAAAAAGGGAGGTTGTAGCCTCCCAATTAACCCAAAAAGCAGAGTTGCTTTCTGAAGGTTCTAATCTTATCTGATATTATATCAGAAATCCGTCAGAAAAAGCAACTCCTATTTCAAGGAGTTATCTGATGGATTTAATCAAGGTCATGGAACGTTTCCCCGATCAAGAGAGTTGTATTGCACATTTAGAGAAGATTCGTTGGCGAGGTAAACCTGTGTGTCCGCATTGTGAAAGCGATCATATAGGAGAACGGACAGAAACAGAAATCGGTCGTATCGGTCGTTGGAACTGCCACGAGTGCCAAGTGAGTTTCAAGGTGACGTGCAGGTCGGTGTTTCACGGGACAAAGATAGCGTTACAGAAGTGGTTTTTGGCTATTTCGTTGATAACGAATGCGAAGAAAAGTTTGTCAAGGCATCAACTGGCGCGCGATTTAGACTTGAATCAAAAGACAGCATGGTTTATGATGGCACGTATTCGTGCTGAAATGGCAAAGAAAGGCGGGGCTTTACTACAAGGTATCATTGAAGCAGATGAGACCTATATTGGCGGTAAACCTCGTAAAAAGAACAAACGTGAAGATGATGAACCACATAAACGTGGCAGAGGAACGGAGAAAACTGCTATAATAGGAGCAGTGCAACGTGGGGGTAGGGTTGTCGCACAGGTGGCACATAACCTCACAGGACGCACTATCCTTGAGTTTATTCGGAGTGCTGTAAACCTAAAGGACTCGGAACTAATAACCGATGAGTATCAGGCTTACAACGCTATTGGAAAGGAAATGAAGCACGCTGTTATCAACCACAAGGTGCAGTTTGCTGATGGTGATACACATACAAACACGATTGAAGGGTTCTGGTCACTACTCAAACGGGCTTGGTATGGACAGCATCACCATTATCAGACAGGATACACACCGCTGTATGTGGCGGAAGCGTGCTATAAGTATAACTATAGGAGCGTTGACAGCTTGTTTGTCAAGTTTGTCAACGAAAGTATGTTGTGAGAGAAGTTAGAGATTCTATGGCAGATGTATTGAGTCAGCACGGACTAGATAAGAAAAGTGATAGTCCTTCAAGATCTGCTCTTTCTGAAACAGAATTCTTTGAAGAATTTTGTATCGTTGCTGAATATTTCATCGATGCATTTCACAGGTATGTTGAAGAATTCAGGACTGCCGATAATGTTCCTCAGACAAAACATTCTGGGAAAACAAGTGAGCTTGACACCGGTTGAGTGCGTCCATAAAATTATCAAAAGTGGTTAACATTTCCTCTTTTGATTTGAATTCTAACACCATTTTTGCGCGTTCTTTGTGATGTATGTAGATGTAGAAACTACTTTTTGCGCTTATGTGGCGTTCTTCAGTTTCAATTCTCTGACACATAGCCAAGTTTAATGCTTTTCTTTCATTATTTTCGGTATATTCAACGAAAAACATGATTTTAATCTCCTTTGGAGTTAGAGGGGACAGGGTCCCCTCGTTGTCAGAGTTGTTATAAGTATTCGGGGATTACTTCTGACACGCTGGTTATTGCTACAGCAATAGATAGTTCACTCTTTAAGCTCCATGTCGAGCATATAAGTGAGACAACAATCATACGTAAACCAAAAGGTTCAGATGGTTCACCAAGAGTTGCTGTATGCAAAATGCATTCGGTAAATTTATCGCGCTTTTCATTGGGCACACCAAAGGTGAGAGCAAACCCTCTAATAATCGTTTCATACAATTGCTTTTTGGGAGTATCAGAAGGGTTTAGATCACGCAAGGTTTCATAATGTGTCAATGCAAGACGAGGGAATTCCCTTATAAGCCACTTATCTCTATCTTTGTGTTTCCTGCGTTCTTTCCAATCTGAAAACAAAGACATAATAGTCTCCTTGTGTAAAAGGGAGTGGTTTCAGCGATGTAATAAGCTAAATGCAAAGCGATTATTATGTCGCTGATTCTATAAATATGATGTTAACTGTTTGGTTCACGAGAACTATACACACGAAACTTTCCAATGTTACTTGGTTATGGTAGAGACCGCGCCTTGCGACGCGGGTAACATTCTCTACCAAAGTTTTCGTGATGTTAATAGGATACTATACTGGCAGGATTTTGTCAAGTAAAAAATTTGAGAAAAATTTTCAAGTCCAAAACTACTCATTGCGAAAAGCAATGCGGGATGTATGGGAAATCTCTTATCTGAATTCGCAAGCGAAAGAACGCCTTGGCTATCCAACACAGAAGCCACGTGCCCTTTACGAACGCATGGTAAAAGCCTCCAGCAACGAAGGCGAAATCGTCCTTGATCCGTTCTGTGGATGTGGCACAACTATTGATGCCGCGCACACCCTCAACCGATATTGGATCGGTATTGAGATAACAATCCTTGCACTGGACCCGATGCGTGAACGGTTAGCAGATCGACACGGATTAGAACCATCCGTTGACTACCAAATTGAAGGGTATCCGACTAATATGCAGGAAGTTCACAGGTTGTTGAAAGAAGGTGACAAACGCAAGTATCACGATTTCTCAAATTGGGCGGTAACACGGCTTGGGCTTAAACCGACGAAAGATGTCGACGATGGCGGTCTTGACGGTGTCGGACATTTAACGTTATGGGATCCGCAACAGATGAAAGAGTCGGATTCACGTATCCTCGCCGAAGTCAAAGCCGGTAAACCTACGATGACACAAGTACGTGCCTTCTGTCATGTGATGGATCAACACGAAGCGGAGGTCGGCATTTTTATTACTATTGAACCCGTCACCGCGAAAATGCGACAAGAGGCACAGAATATGGGTACTTTTGAGCACAACAATAAAACCTACCCTCGCCTTCAGTTCTGGCAAATAGATGATACCTACTTTGAGAACCCGGATATTATCAATACCCTCGTCCGGTTACCAGATGCATGGCGGATTCGTCCAACCCAAAAATCTGAACGTCACTTTGACGACCAACAGCTGCAATTACTGCGCGGGTAGTTTTGGTCCCGCATTCAAATAACTTTGTTCCTTCCATTTCCTACCCATTCCTCCTTCTAAGCTTCTTGTCTGATTTTATGTTGACAATAATTGTCAAATTTGGTACACTAAAAGAAGCGAAATAAATATGAATCGGGGAATTATATGAGAATTCGGAATTATATCATAGTCCATCTATTGGTTTTTCTGGGTTTCGTCTCATTCGGTTACGCAGCAGATGGCGAAAAAAAGTTAGGGCTGTCAGAGGCTGCTATTCAAATCCGAGATGAACTCTCCATTAGAAACATTCGGAAAGACCTTGCACGATTATCAAGTCTTGAAAGCCGTGTCACCGGTTATCCACAAGCAGCAAATGGAAGCAAATATATTTTTGACCGTTTCGTTGAAATGGGATTGAAGAATGTCGAAAGCCGTGAATTTACAGTCACAGTCCCCGTCGATCATGGTGATAGTGCTATTGACATCCTTTCCGGTGATGGCACGGTGCTACGCACATTCCCGCTCAAAGCGTTGTGGCCAAACCTTGTCCGAACGTCCCTCCTTGCCGATGGTGTCAAACATACCGTTGAAGCCGGTGAAACCCTCGGAAAAATTGCAGAGAACTATGCTGTCTCCTTGACAGACATCGCAGAAAACCCGCATAACCAACATCTTCCTACACCTGTTGTGGAGGGAAACACTGTCTTTATTCCAACCGGCGGTCTCACCGGTCCGTTGCTTTATGGCGACGATGCGCAACTTGCCGATTTCAACGGACGGAACGTCGGTGGTTTTTGGTATCCGCTCCAAGAAGGCGATACACTTGTTGCCCTCGCGAGACGTTATCGCGTTACGCAAGCAAGCATAACGGATGATGTTCTCAACGGACACCTCCAGAAAGCTTCTGATGGCATTGATAACAATGAAGATGGCACCGTTGACGAATACGGTGAAATACCGCTGTTATCAGAAATTCTTGGCTGGGCAACTGACGGTATTGATAACGATTCTGATGGTTGGACAGACGAAGTTCCTGGCGATGCCACAGATGGCATTGATAACAACAAGGACGGTCGGATTGACGAAACAGGCGAATTTATTGCATCAAGCGAATCCGATATTTTTATCCCCAAGGGCGCAATCATCCTCATTGAGTTTAACTCAGGCACTCGCTGGATCAATGCCGCAATGCTCGGTGCATCCGCGGTCATCTTTATAGAACCTGAAACGACGATCCGAGGTGAAGCAGAGAACAAGTTCCTCACCGTTCCGGCAAATATTCCCCGGTTTTGGGTTTCCAAAGCAGACGCAGCCGAATTGAAGAATCGCCTTGCCACAGGCGAAAACGTGGATGTCCGTTTGCGTGGTAAAATGAAATGGGATCGGCGCGTCGGTCAGAACATTCGCGGGTTTTTAGAGGGTGGCGATCCTGTCCTGCGCGATGAACTGGTCGTGCTTACCGCCTACTATGATTCAATGTCTGTTGTGCCAGCAATCGCCCCCGGTGCTGATCCAACCTGTGGAATTGCTGTCCTCATGGAACTTGCACACTTGTTTGGACAACCCCAGTATCGTCCTGGTCGTTCTGTCCTATTTGTTGCTGTTGATGCACATTTTCAAGGCTTAACCGGAATGCGTGCGTTTATGGAAGGTATTGGACAAGACATTGTCGGTTCTGCAACCGATTCCCCCGGAACGCCTACTTTGCACGGGTTAAGAAGGGGATTATCTAATGATATTATAGAATTTGAAGAATTGGGACGTAAACTTTTGCTCTCCATTGATCGGAGTATTTTGGTTGACCTTGACGCGGATTTCTATCACGGTGTGCATGGCGTAAAGGGAGACCTTAAATCGCTTGCCACAACGTTAACAGGACTCTCTACAACCCGTTCTCAAATTGATTCGCTACACAGAGCGCAACGGGATTTCTCAGAACGACAGAAAAAAGATGCGGATCGCAACCGAAAACGCGAAAAACAGGGATTTACAGAAGAAGAGAAATCAAGGCTCAATGCCAATCTCGTCCGTTTTGAGAAGGAAGCACTCCAAACCACACACTTCCTCCGAGAGATCGTTAAACGGCTTGCACAGATTCGGACATCCGCCTTGGAAACAAGCAGGGAAGCACAGCGAGAACTCATTGATACCATCGCCCTACCTATTGCACGATTAGACACATGGGCAATCAATAAACTTGCGCGCGAACTTGAAGCAGATGAAATAGGCGACCAATACGGCACGCATCCAAATTCATCCTATCTGTTGCCAGTGAGGGACGGAGCTGATTACAGTGTGCCAATGCCCGACGATCTGCCCTCAGAATTGGTTGCTGACATTGAGCAACTCAACAACACCCTTGCCAATTGGGAAATGAGTGATCTACGGAAGTTTGCGTTAATGTGGACACCGGATAAGATACTCGATCGGCATTTGGATCTGCCATCTCTCAAACGGGCGAGGAACGCACGTAAAATCCTGGCAAAGACGACCGAATCAAAGGAAGCAGTCATATCGCAAGAGCGAGCATTTCTACAGAAAATTCATGAAAACCTCAAGGACAGCACATCCATCGAAAATCAGATTAAAGCTGCTATCACGAAATTGGGCGATGACCGTGAACACGATATACCCCCCGAAATACGGTCCCAGTATCTCACAGTTACATCCCAAGGACGGATTGATAGGATCAATGCGCAACTGCGGCAACGTTTGACCGAAGCAGCTGCAGCGTCTGATGCGAGTGAAAATACAGATGGCTTAATTAAGGATTTGGCGCGCGATAAGCAGGGCATTTTTGAAATTGCTATGCGGAATGCTCGTTTAGAACGAGAACGTATCCAAAACCTCCTCGATTCCCACGCCACCCTTACACGCGAATATCTTGATGAGGAATTGTTGATTCTAAGTAGTTATTTGTCCAGTGAAGAGGTTGAGCAAGCAAAAGAGGCACGTAAACGCGTCGCCGCCTATTTAATTGAGGCACAAGTTCTACAGGTTGTAAAACAGAATGCTGCTGCAGACGTGGTTGCTCTCAATAATTTCATCAAACAACTCCCATCGCTCACCACAGACTTAGATGCACAGACAAAGGTGCTTCTTCGAGACAATATGCTTACCTTAAGGAACGCTCGATTCCGAAACATTCAGAGCAGAATTGAGAAAATGGCGCGCATTAGCGGAATAGAATATAATCGCAAACTCGCACAGATTGAAGCTGCAGTGGCACTACAAGACCTTTTCAACCGCTACTATACCTCCCTTTTCTGTAGTATTGACCTCTCTTCTCAATCAAATCAGTTCGGTGTATTTAACAAAGGGTGGTTCTATGACCAAGAACCAGAATTTGTATTACGCAGAGAATTCGCAAGCATCGGAAATAAACTTGCAGCTTATGCGGCAGATGCCGATTTCGGTGTCCGTGTCAGAAAATTATGGCGGGCAACAGATGATCAGATTCGCCAAGCGGTTATGGCACGGCAGTGGTCGGTGGCAAGTCAGATTTCCGATAAGGCTGACCTTGAAGGGAAAACGCTTGAAACTTTGCTCAGCGCGCACTATGGAAAACTCACCGGTTTAGGTGGTGTCAGTCGCCTCATGAAGATGCAGTTTGAGCAGTGGCGGAACCGGGGCGAACCTTCTGAAGATATGCTCAAGGATATGGACTACATCCGCAAAGAGGTGGAACGGTTTATCCGAAACGATGTCCGTAGTGCAAAGAAAAATCGGAAGAACAGTATCCGCATGCGCGAGAAGTTAGATGCGATGCTCATACTCCGACACGAAGACCCGGATGCCTTCACAGAAGAAGAGATAGAGGACATAAAAACATTGATCTCAATTGTCGGACTTGGCGGCGGTTCAAACTTTGTTAATGCCATCTCTGCCAGTGGTGGGAAGACTTGGAAAACCTATATTCCCGGAAAAATTGCCTTTGACAGCGAAGTCGCAACACTTGTTGGTAAAACAGGTATCGCCTTTGCAACTATTGAGGACGCACGTGTCCTCACCGACACACCGCTTGATACGATTGACCGTGTTGACCTGCGCGAAGATGGCAACCTACACCAGCAAGCGAAAACATTAGCATCGCTACTGATACAAGCACTACGCGACCCGCAGATGCCAACTGCAGCGAGGGTCGGAAACTTCTATTGCAACCTTTTCGGTGACGTTGTTGAATTCGATGCTCGCGAATCTGCACTACCAAATAAACCTGTTCCATACCCGATTCTGACGCTCCGCCGTAAACACAAGACGATGATGGGGGTGCGCGGTGACCTATTTGCCATGGGTGATAACAAGGGTAATTTTGAAGTCGCTGGGTTGGCAATGGAAGGAAGAGCGACCCGCCGACTCGGAGGGGCACAGGAAGTTGAGGCATACATCCTTGACCCTGATTCTGGGGATATTGTGTACGCGCCTGATCTTGGGAATTACGGTGCCAAACTTCTGCCAAATAAAGTGCGGATCAACACACGGCGGCGTGGATGTCGGGTTGTCACCTTTCCCTGCGTGTCTACCACTATCTACGACTTGGTTGACCAACGTTATCTCCGAACTTTACGCGAATTAGAGGTATATGATGCGCTATCCGATAGTCCGCCAGAAAAATTCGGAATGTCTAAACCGTGGCAGCAGGAAGGTGTGTCCGCAGCTGAACCTATTGCGCTCGTCTATAGCGAACCCAATACCCGTATTAAAATCGGCATGGCTTATGGGCAGATCGGTAAACGTTTGCTCCTGATTAAAGCAACTAAAAGCGGTATGAAAAATCCGATTCTTTATACTGGTGAAGGGTTTGTCGTGCGCGAAAACGGTAGCATCCGCCTTACGCCGTATGTTGTTGTGCGTGATATGTGGTGGCTTGATGAAAACCGATCTCGACTTTACAAACGGTTCGGTATTTCCAGTGACCGTCTTGATAAATTACACCAATTTGCGAATGAATATCTCACACGTGCAGAAACCGCACTTTTCCAAAACGATTACCAACAGGCACTGAAGTTGGCACGCGCTGCATGGGGGTATGAATCACGCGCCTATCCGGATGTTAAAAGAACAGGCAACGATGTCGTTAATGGCATTATGTTTTACCTTGCGCTCTTGATGCCGTTTGCATACTTTATGGAACGCCTCATATTCGGGTTTCCTAACATTAACAAACAGATTTTAGCCACTTTTGGTATCTTCCTTCTCGTTTTTTACTTCTTGAGTCAGGTTCACCCGGCATTTCAGATAACGACAACACCCATAATCATCTTAATTGCATTCGTTGTTCTTGCTTTGACAGTAATTGTTATCAGTATCATTGTGAGGAAATTTGAGGAACAACTTGAGAAAATTCGACAGCAAGGCAATAAGGTGTATAAGGCAGATGTCGGTAGGTTGAGTGCAAGTGCTGCGGCATTTAGCCTCGGTATATCCAATATGCGGAAACGGAAAGGACGCACCATCCTTACCTGTGCAACGTTGGTTATCCTCACGTTCACTGTCATTTCGTTTACGTCGGTGCGGACATTTTTGCGTCCTAACCGAACAAGCCTGCCACAGGTTACACCGCGTTATACCGGTTTGCTCATCCGAGATCAGTATTGGCGTCCTCTTGAAGAACCTGTGTTGAACTCGATCCTGAACGACATGCAGAAGACGCAAATTACTGTTGATGACTTGGAACGGCTTCTGCGACAGAAGAACGAACTTCTGGCAAAGCGGGGGCAAACGCAGTTAGATATTTCTGAGGCAATTGCTGGACTGCAGGAAAATGGGTTTATCCAAAATATGGATGAAGTACCGGTCCTCGCCGTTCAGAACGTTGTCGCGCCACGCGCTTGGTATCAGTCTTCAGGAACAGGCGATCAATCCTTTGTGCAATTAACCCGTAGTCCAAACGCGCAAGACCCCGTACCACCTACAAATCCACTCACAGGTGAAGCGTTGAAGTTTGCGGCAAACATGCTTGTCGGGATGAGTGAGGCGGAACCCACGGTCACAGGTATTGATAGATATCTGCAGTACGGAAAATGGTTCGACCGCGCCGACGCTGCCAATTGGCCAACTGAGTGGCCCTACGCTATCGTGCTTCCGAAAGGGATGGGAGATCTCTTGAAAATTACTGAGAGCGACATGGGGAAAGCGACAATCTCTGTATACGGGGCTGACTTCACCGTCGTTGGTGTTTTAGGAATAGGATTCAAGGACCTGACCGATAATGATGGTGAAGAAATGACACCTGTGGATTATCAATTGATGCAACAGCAACAAAGCCGTGGCGGCACAGGCGATGAAACCCTTGAGGGGGAACTTCAGAAATATCTTCATCTCACCCCAGATAGTATTGCCGTTTTGCCCTATGAAGTCGTTATGAACCAAGGTGGAACGTTGAGAAGTGTCGCAGTAAATATGGATTCTCAAGACGACGATCCGAAGTTACTCGGTGCAATTGATAAGCTGGATCTCATCATGGCACCACTGATGAATCGCATCGCGCTTGATTTCTTTGTCGGGCGGGACAAAGACACCTATCTTTATAGTAGTATCGGCATGACAAGTTTTAGCGGGATGGGTAACCTATTCGTTCCGATTCTGATTGCTGCGTTAATTGTCTTAAATACCATGCTCGGTGCGGTTTATGAACGCGTACGCGAAATCAGCATCTACAGTTCCGTAGGACTCGCACCTATCCATATCGCTTTTCTCTTCCTCGCCGAAGCGTGCGTCTATGCGATTGTTGGAGCTGTCTTAGGCTACCTGATGGGGCAGGTCATCGCAACAACGTTGGTGCATTTCGGTTGGCTTGCAGGCTTAACGCTAAACTATTCTTCAATGTCTACCGTCGTAGCAACAGTTATTGTGATGATTGTCGTGCTGCTCAGTACGCTTTATCCTGCTGTAAAAGCCTCGCGTATGGCAGTGCCGGATATTGAACGTAAATGGAAGTTGCCCGAACCCGAAGGCGATGTTTGGCACTTCAATTTGCCATTTACCGTCCTTGCAGAAGAATCACTTGGATTGAACGTCTTTATGCGTGACTACTTTGATGCACATGCCGATGAGTCTGCCAGCGATTTCTATACGGACAATGTTACTTTCAGCACGAAAACCGAAGAGGATTCATATCAGATTGGTATGATGGTGTGGTTGGCACCTTACGATTTAGGAGTGAGTCAATCTATCCAATTTGTCACCTCGCCTGTCGGTGGTGAAGAGGAAGACCTTTACAAAATCACATTAGATGTACACCGTGAAAGCGGAGAGATCGCTTCTTGGAAGCGAGTCAATCGTCGGTTCCTGAATTTGTTGCGAAAGCAGCTGCTGATATGGCGAACCTTCAGCGTTGATATTCGCGCAGAATTCCACGAACGTGGTAGAACCGAAAGCACTGATACGTCGGAAGGCACAGTACAATTGGATCCTGTTGTGGCACTGGCGGATTAGACACATCACTATCTTACGGACAAGGGAATAGTACATGGAAAAATTAGCAAGTTTTATCATTATCATTGGAACTGTCCTATGGTTAGTCAGCATTCTGTTTTTGGGAGGGCGTTGGCAGTGGCAGATGTTCGCTGCGCTTGTTTTGATCATTGGGATATTTACCGCTCATTTTTGGGAAGAACTCAGCGAAGGAAAGAACAAAAATACACCGAAAGATGATAATTGAATGGCTCTCGACTCTCGGAGTTTGTAGCACACACGTTTACATTTTACCACAAAAGTTCTTTGTTGATTATTGAGAGTTGATTGTCAACACAAAGGAGAATATTCAATTTGGCGAGAGAGAGAATCTCACAAGCAGATGAATGGCAATCTTGGGCACAACGCTACGACATAGAAGGCGGCGTACGAACCTTTGAATCGGGATTAACCGTCAAAGTGTTCTTCGGCGCACTCTTTGTCGGGTTGCTGATGATGCCCGGTTCCATCTATCTGAGTTATGTATCTGGTCAGTCCGGTGCAGCTGCTGCCCCTTGGGTTGCAGTTATCCTGTTTACCGAATTAGCTAGACGTTCCTTCACCACGGCACGTCGTCAAGAACTCTATATGCTCCTCAGTCTCACTGGGGCAGCAGTCGGCAGTGGTATGCAATATCGGAATTTTATCTGGTATGCCTATTTTGTAAACACGCCGCAAGCCGTTTCTTATGAAATTGCCGACAAGATCCCCGCATGGGTTGTTCCCGCGGGTGATTCTGCTGGGGTACTGACGAGGAGTTTGTTACATTCCGATTGGTTATTACCTATCGGTGTCTACCTTGCAACTAAACTTCTCGGCACGTTGCGTTTTGTCAGCGGTCAATATATCCTCTTTAGGCTTACCGCAGATCTCGAACGACTCCCTTATCCGATGGCACCGATTACTGCGCAAGGTGCAACTGCCTTAGCCGAGACAACCGGTAAACAGGAAACATGGCGATGGCAAGTGTTCTCTATCGGATCTATGGCAGGCTTAATATGGGGATTCATCTATATCGGTGTTCCTGCGCTCACTGGAGTGATGATGAGCCAACCGATCCAGATTCTGCAGATACCGTGGATAGACTTTACGCAAAGTATTGAAGGATTCGCACCGACAGGGGTTTTCGCGCTCCGGACAGATTTCGGGCAGATGCTCTTCGGATTTGTCTTGCCGTTCCCAGTGGTCATGTCGGAGTTTGTCGCAGCGATGCTATCGCAATTCGTTTTGAATCCGCAAATCCTCTACAGATACGAGATTTTACATCAATGGGAGCCTGGACTTGATGTACGCGCGACAGGACTTTTCAACAATCTTGATTTCTGGATGAGTTACGGCATGGGTAAAACGTTTAGCCTTGGTCTTGTTGGCATGGCAGCCTCTATCCCGATGCTTTTCAAACTTCGCAGTACCCAGAAAAAGGCGGGACAACGGGGTTCACTTGCCACACCACCGAACCGTGGTGATTTTCCATTATGGCTTATGGGAATACTATGGCTCATCGGTATGGCGGGCTTTGTCTGGCTCATCCATTGGATGGTTCCGAATTTCCCGCTTAGTTTCCTACTTGGGTTCGCGTTTATATATACACCGGTGAATTCCTATATCACCGCAAGGACGTTCGGCGTACTCGGACGTGATCTATTTGAAATACCTTATTTACATGAGATCACCTTTATTCTCAGTCGGTACGAGGAAATTGATATCTGGTTTGCACCGCTACCTGACGAAGATTACGGACAAGGCACACAGGGGTGGCGCGTGCTTGAACTTACGGGAACAACTTTTACATCAAACCTCGCTGCTACACTGCTGATTATGCCTATCCTGATTGTCAGTGGAATTGTGGTACAACACTTTATCTGGCAAATAGCCCCAATACCGAGCGCACAATATCCGTTTGTTCAGATGATGTGGCCTATTAACGCAACAAACGAATGTCTCATGAAAACATCACTACGCGATGGGAATAGTGAAATGCTTCAAGCCATCCGGGGTGATTATGTCGCAGCAGGATTTACCTCAAGTCTTGCTATCTATGGGCTGCTTTGGGTGTTTAAATACCCATCAATGTGGTTTTACGGTATCATCGGTGGAATCGGTGCGGATCCGGGCAGCATGGTTGCGCGGTTACTCGGTGCCGTCATCGGTAGATTCTATATGATTAAGCGGTTCGGTTTGAAAAGGTGGTTTATGTTCAATCCGGTACTGGCAGCAGGTTTTGCTTGCGGCGTTGGACTGATCGGGATGGGTACTGTTGCAATTGCCCTTGTATCCAAAGCCGTTATTGTTAAACCGTTTTAGGCAGAGTTCTTTCGTGGTAGGAAAGAGATATGGACTGGAATCTTTTTGGTTGGGCAGGCATTCAGTTAAAGATTCCGACAACTTGGGAAATCAGCGGCATCAGTGGCGATGAAAAGAATGGCTACCTTCGGTTAGATGACGCAGAGATGCCTCGCTTAGAACTCAAATGGGCAAAGGCACGGAAGAAGAAACCTGACCTACACAAAACACTTGACGAATACTTCAAGTTAGTCCGTAAAAACTACAAACGCGGTGGCAATGTCTCATTTCGTAGAAACGTTGACCTTATTAAAGACGAGGATTTCTTAAAAGGCAGCACAGTTCTTGGGTTTAGTTGGAAGGGGGGTATCCGCGCAAACGGGTTGATTGTGCATAATCCCGACACCAAACGGATTACCATCGTACAAATCATGGGGAGGCTTAAAGAAAACTGGCGTCCTACGGTGCTCCGCATCTTCCAATCCATTTCAGACCAAGCAGACCCGCAGCACACCGTCTGGAGTGCGTACGGTCTTAGGCTTGCTGTTCCGACAAATTACAAGTTAGAAAGCCAAAAACTTCTCAGCGGGTATCTGTTGTTTGCATTTACCAGAGGGAAAAGTCGTAAAATTAGTGTTGAACGTTACGGCCCTGCTGAGGTCTTATTGAACGTATTCAGTTCGGAACCGAATCCTTTAGAGACTTGGTTTCGGGCACGATATGCAAAAGCGATTCGTGGTTATGGGTTTGAAGTCACTCCACATCACGAAAACGGAGATGAACGCATAAATTTTGTCGGACAACAGACCCGACTTTACGATAGTGTGCCACTTGGATCTGTGTTGGTACTTGATAAACTCCGAAAACGGACAAGACTTACGTTTTTTATATGGCACTGCCATCATACCAATCGTATCTATGTAGTGCAATCGATTGGACGCCACGAAACCTCCGAGAAACTTGCACAAGAGGTCGCAAAAAGTATCCACTGTCACTGAATCTGAAGTAGTCAAACAATTAAAATCTACTATAACGTGAGTTTGACAAATATCGTAGGTTGGGTAGAACAACGTGAAACCCAACTATTTTCAAACCACAATGGTTGAGTTGTTAGGTTTCGCAAGCTCTATCCAACCTACATCTGAGGTAGTAGAACATTCAAATTCTACTTATAAAACATGCTTAACAAAGTTTTATACGCGTTTAAACTGAAAAAACGACCTGATGTGGATAGAGGTAAGGTCCTCAAAGCATTCCCGTTACGGCATCAGTTGATAACGTGGGAATTAGACGACAAGGGGGAAGCATCACTCGTCATTCCGCAGAAAGACAAATTCTGGGTGAGATTTACAAGTAAAATCTTTATGCTCCCAAATAAACGGGTTGTTGTGTTGGATAGCATCGGTGCGTACGTATGGCAGATGTGTGATGGGAAGCACACCATATCACAGATTATCAAGGCACTCCAGAAAAAACACCAGTTGACTCGAAAAGAAGCAGAAACTTCGCTCTTTACCTTTGTACAGCAACTCGGAAAACGAAATTTCATCCAATTTGCTATCCCGACAGAAGCTAAACCGAATGAAAATGCACCTCAGAAACCGGAGCAAAAAAGGCGTTTTGGGTTTTTATCTAAAGGGTAAGTGGCAGTTTGACAGCAAAAGGAGAAAACAGATATGCAAACAGAAATGGGTGGCGTACAACCAAATCTCGCCGAAACCCCGAAGCGATCCCAACGCATCCTTCCGAAAGAGAACACTGTCCGTGTCAGAAACCTCATAAAACGCTATGAAATGGGGACAGCGACAGTGGATGCACTACGCGGCGTTAATTTCCAAATTCAACGCGGCGAATACATCTCTATTATGGGTCCCTCTGGCTCCGGAAAATCTACACTCTTTAATATGATTGGCGGATTAGACAAACCGACAGAGGGCAGGGTCTATATTGACGAAGTAGATATTGCGCAACTTGACGCTTACGAGTTAGCGTGGCTGCGTTGTCGGAAAATCGGTTACATCTTTCAATCGTTCAACTTGATCCCTGTTATGACAGCACTTGAGAATGTCTCGCTTCCGATGATTTTTGCTGGTATGAGTGCTGATGAGAGTCGGGAAAAAGGTGTAGACCTACTCTCTCTTGTGGGATTAGGGGACCGTGTCCAGCATAAGCCGCTTGAACTCTCTGGTGGACAGCAGCAGCGTGTTGCAATTGCCCGTTCCCTTGCCAACGACCCCGCCATTGTACTCGCTGACGAACCGACCGGAAACTTGGATACCAAAACGGGGCTTGAAATCATAGATTTGCTGCGCCGACTCAATGACGAAAACGGCGTAACCATTATTACCGCAACACACGACCACAAGATGCTTGATGTCTCAGATCGGATTTTCCACATGGTAGATGGTAAAGTTGACAAAATTGAGTCGCGTGATGAAATTGACCTTCACGTCGGAAAATTGGACGGTCAGGAAGTCGGATAACCCGTGAGCGCGTTTTTCAGAGGTGTTGTGTATAAAACCTATACTTTCACCCACGACTCTGAATAAGGAGTCTACCAATGCTCAAAAAGTTGATAACTTACTGTCTGTTATTGTGCTTACCGAGTGTCGCTGCCGCCAAAATCGTGTTCCTCTCAAAACGCGATGGGGGCAGCAATATCTATGTGATGGATGATGACGGCAGCAATGTTCAAAGACTCACCTTCACACAATTTCCTCAAGTCGATGGGGGACCTGTATGGTCCCCCGATGGCACACGCATTGCGTTTGAGAGAGATACAGATACGGGTAAGCCTAAGACAAATCAAAAGTATGATATATTCCTGATGGATGTGGATGGTAGCAATGTGCAGCAGCTCACAGACGATCGCGCGCTGGATGGGGGATGTACGTGGTCACCGGATGGGGGCCGCATCGCTTTTACCAGTACTCGGAACAAGGGGTTTGATATCTATGTGATGGATATTTTAACCCGAGAAGTTGAGCAACTGACGCACAACCCAGGGAATAGAGATTGGGCTAAGAAACCCTCCTGGTCGCCCAATGGCAAACATATTGCCTACGAACAGGCACTCTTCGGAGGCTTCTTAAATGCGGGGACAACGATCTACGTGATGAATGCGGATGGCAACGGGGCAAAAGAACTTGTTCGCTCTGATAATGATTGGGCACGTGCGTCACCCCGCTGGTCACCCGATAGCAAATCTATTTTGTACTCCGAGTCACGCTATGCGTTAGTCGGAAAGATTACGAAGTGGGTTGCCAGCAATGTGGTGATTCAGCGGAACGGTAGCAAAGTGCACAGGATTTTAAATACCCCGAAAAAGTGGTTAGTCAATTCTGTGTGTTGGATGGATAACGGGAAATAGGTGCTGATTGCCGCACAGGATGCCCAAGGTGAGCAGATTGACATTTACCGGTATCACCTCGTTACCGGACAGATAACCAACCTTACAAACCATCCAGCACTTGACAACTCAATGAATTGGATCAGTGATGATGTGCTGTCTGTAACACCACGCGGGAAAATAAGCCTAATATGGGGAACACTCAAAAAGTGAAACTCGCCAAATGCCATAAGCGTATTTGAAGTTGATTCCGCGTATTCTGCCACGCACATTTGGCGTTGATTTGCCAAAACCGAATTATACTAAATTAACCCAATTTGTAGCGTGAGGTCTCTGGGTTCTCCTCGCAATGCTGACTTTATCAGAAAAATACTAATCAAGTTAATTTGGTATTATACGCAATTAACGCGATTTGTAGCGCGAGGTCTCCGTGCCTCGCAATGTTAACCGCTATTAGAAAACTTCCGCTCATGTAAAAGGTGTGTGCGGTTATTTTCATGAAGGCAATGGCCACACGGGTTAAATTTTCATTTGCACTCATTCTTTACATGAGCCAAAACTTCTAATCCCGTTAATTTGGTATTAGAAGAAAGGCAAGTAACGGTATAGTTGCCTGCCTTTCTTTATTATTTTGCGTGCGTTCAACCGCTATGCAAATTTCGTAGGTAAAAACGCTTCCATGTCCATCTACAAACGTTTAGGTATCCAGACAGTTATCAATGGTAACGCCACCTTAACACGCCTCGGTGGCTCCATAATGCCACCTGAAGTCGTTGCAGCGATGGCTGAGGCATCAAAGCATTTTGTAGACATCATTGAACTTCAAAAACGAGTCGGTGAAGAAATAGCAAAACTTACCCATAACGAAGCAGCGTATGTCTCCAATGGTGCTGCATCTGCCCTGACGCTTAGTACCGCAGCTTGTATAACTGGACTGGATGCTGGCAAACGTGCTAAATTACCTCACCTTGACAACTCAATGAAAAGCGAAGTTATCGTGCATCGTCACGGTAGAGTCGGATACGATTTTGCCGTGCGACAGGTCGGTGTCACATTCGTGGAGA
The DNA here is from genome assembly GCA_965197475.1 of Candidatus Poribacteria bacterium. Taxonomy (GTDB): domain Bacteria; phylum Poribacteria; class WGA-4E; order WGA-4E; family WGA-3G; genus MSPOR6. The sequence goes on from CBDANF010000002.1 coordinate 280,434, forward strand.
TAGGTGACGAAAACGGCACAACACCAATCGAACTCGAAAACGCTATCACCGATAAAACCGCTGCAATCTTCTACTTTGCAAACCCCGGTAGAGAACACCTTTGGGTGTCTTACGAAAAAGGCATTGAAATTGCCAAAAAGCACGGTGTGCCATTGATTGTTGATGCCGCAGCACAGTTGCCACCGCCAGAAAACTTATGGTGTTTTACACATGAGGGAGCAGATTTGGCAATGTTTAGTGGTGGAAAAGGGTTGTGTGGTCCGCAAAGTAGTGGCTTAATTGTCGGTAAAAAATCGCTGATTGAGGCTATTGCATTCAATGGACCGCCTCATCCTTTCATCGGCAGAGGTATGAAGGTCGGTAAAGAAGAGATGGTTGGATTGCTGGCAGCAGTGGAATGGTATCTGAATCAAGACCACGACCAATTAATGCAGTCCTACGAAGATCAAGTTACCTACTATACGGAAGTGTTTAAGGACATCCAAGGCGTTACTGTGCATCGTAGCTTCCCATCTGAAGCGGGGCAACCGATGCCTCGCACCGAAATCCGATTTGACGCAGAACAACTCGGCATCACCCGTGATGAAATTCTCCATCAACTACAAACAGGTGAACCCGCGATAGATATTGCTGGTGCAGGTGCGAACGGCGTACTCATAAACGGACAAACCTTGATGCCAGGAGAAGTAGAAATTATTGCAAAAAGATTAAAGGAGATTCTACTTGCACTGTAGCGCAAGGTCTCTGTGCCTCAGCGATGCTTACTTTATTAAAGCATATCATAAAAATAAGGAATACCATGAAACTTAACAACGGAATACGTCTAACATGGCTCGGACATGCCACCTTTAAAATTGAAACCAAAGGTAAGACCTTCTTAATTGACCCGTGGGTTGATAGCAACCCCATCTGTCCCGATGAACTTAAAGTCTTTGACACCCTTGACTATATACTCATAACGCATGGACATTGGGATCACATATCGGATGCTATCCCAATTGCGAAAAAACACACGCCAACAGTTGTGTCTATCATTGAGATAGCAAAATGGCTTGATAATCAAGGCGTTGAGAACACGATAGGCATGAATAAAGGTGGCACCGTAACGGTCAGTGGCGTGAAAGCAACGATGGTAACTGCAAACCATAGCAGCAGTTTTACAGAGGAAGATGGGACTATAGTCTATTTAGGTGAGCCGGCAGGTTTCGTGCTTGAGTTTGCTAACGGATATAAAATATATCACGCTGGTGATACAAATGTGTTCGGGGATATGAAAATAATCGGTGAGATATATCAACCCGACTTGGCACTGCTTCCTATTGGAGACCATTTCACGATGGGACCACGTGAAGCTGCTTATGCTACACAATTGCTCAATGTGCCAACAATTATACCCATGCATTACGGTACCTTTCCGCTGTTGACAGGAACACCGGAAGAATTTCGTAAATTGACAGCCTCTCAGGATGTAGAAATTATTGAATTAGAGGTCGGGGAAACCTTAGATTAAGGTGTTTCGATAAGGACCGTGAAGTCCAAAGGCATAAGCGGTTTTTAACAGTTCTTGCGGGTTGCCAGTATCATAACGTTTGCCTGCAACGCGGTAGCCGGACATCCCTTCCTGCTTTACCACTTCAGCCATTGCGTCGCGCAGCTGAATCTCACCGTGCGTTAGAATCTTGTTGCGGTAGTTGTAATCCAGTATGTCAAACAGCAGAGGTGTGAGTAGATCAATCCCAAAATGACATAGATATTGATGCGTATCCTCAGCATCCCATATCCCTTCAACGCGCATGTGTTCTCTCGCAAAATCCACAGTCGGTTTTTCAGCAATGCATGCTAACTCAAAAAGACGAGGTGAATCAGGTTCTGGACTTCCTTGCACAATCCCGTTCACAGAGAGTTCGCTTTCATCACACACATCAAGACTTGTCACAGATTTGCCAACCTGCGCGTAGACATCTACCAACTGTTTTGCACAAGAAACATCCATCTCTGATATATACAAGTGGTCACCAAGCAGAATCATAACAGGTTCGCCTGCCGCAAAATCTCTGGCACAATAGATGGCATGTCCGAACCCTTGCGGTTCCGCTTGAATTGCAAATTGCAGACGCTCCCCGATCTCTGCCAATCTATCAGCTTGCACCGCCAATTCCGGCTTTTCACGAATAGCATCTGGAACGGCACCAGAAAAATAGTTGGTGATAGGGTCAACTTGGTGCGGTTGTGCAACGAGACACACCTCTTCCACGCCAGCTGTTAACGCCTCCTCAATTATCAACTGAATGATCGGTTTTGCGAGACCATCCTGCGCGATAATTGGGAAAAGTGCTTTCGGTACAGCTTTCGTTGCGGGGAAGAGGCGTGTTCCGTATCCAGCGATCGGAATAACCGCCTTTTGAATTGATTGCATCGTCCTTTTAGATTCTCTTCCGCTTGAGTGCCCCCCAAGTGGTAGAAAGTTTTTCAGCAGGTTCAACAGGTAATTGATCGGATTTCGCCTCAAAGTTCTGCATAACCTCATCAGCACTTAGCACCCGGTTATAGATGCGGACGTTATCTATCATCCCGTTCAGGAATCTGCCGTTGTGTTCACTGCCGATTCGACGTTCATTCATGTTTTCAGGTGCTGCACCAGCATTGCCTTGTGCCTTTAATTCTCCATCTACATAGAGTTTCAGTTCATTGGCTGCCGGATTGGTCGTGTAAATGATGTGATACCAAGTGTTAGCCTGAGCGGCAAAGCGAATCTTATCACCGCCGTTCTTCTGGGTCTGAATTTCGTTTGACTCAAACTTGAAGTGGATCTTGCCCACTGCCCGCTGCCACGTCGAAACAATGCCTTGACTGGTGCCAGGGGTGGTTGTATACGCGTAGCATTCAACTGACGCAAGCTCAAACCCACCCATGGCAGGAATTTCAACGTATTTGTTCGCTACGCCTTTAAATTCCAAAGCGTCTCCTACAGGACCTTCTACGAAATCAAGTTTACCGCTCAACGTTGCATGGTTGTCATTGCCAGAAGTATCCATGACATTTTCACCATCAATATCAGACTTATTGAGCGTATACATGGCGACGAGACCGTCTGTCACAAAATCTTTTGCTGCATCAGCCGCGTTTACACACCAGAAAGTGGTAAGTAGTAGACTGAGGATACAAATCACGTTTATAGTTTTGCGACTCATTTGATTCTCCTTTAGTTTGGCACCCGAGAGGGTAAATATTCCACCTGTCAGATGCCATGTGTTATAAATTAACTTCAGATTACCTGATAGATATGAGCAAAAACCTTTAAACTAACAGGACATCAAACCAATGCACGTAACATAACATATTTTTTCAAATTTGTCAAGAAGTTTTTTTCGGACAGGGCTATTTAGTTTTCTATATTCCTGACACATAATCTCTGACACATTTTATCACATACGTTAATGTTTTATAATAGTATTGCAACTCTACCCGACGGACGATATAAACTTTCAGTAACACCAATCGACTGAAAATTATTAAAACTAAATAACCCTGGAATTGCTTTGCATGTTTATTGACAATCTGATATAGTATATCGTAAGAAATGTAAATATACATCTTGAAAGCGAAGGTACGCACCTCAAAACGCACTTATTGGAACAAAAATAATGAACACTTTCGGACACCTTTTTCGGATTACAACTTGGGGCGAATCACATGGTCCTGCTGTTGGCGTTGTTGTTGACGGATGCCCACCACAGATGGACCTGGATATATCCGCAATTCAATATGAACTCAATCGTCGGAGGCCAGGGCAAAGTCATCTCACGACACCGCGCCAAGAAGGGGATGCTATTGAAATACTCTCTGGCGTATTTGAAGGCAAAACACTCGGAACGCCTATCTCAATGCTGGTGTGGAATAAGAACGAGCGTCCATCAGACTATACACCCCTGAAAGATCTCTACCGTCCCTCACACGCGGATTTTACCTATCAACAGAAGTATGGCATTCGGAACTGGCAGGGAGGTGGCAGAGCGAGTGCGCGGGAAACCATCGGGCGCGTTGCTGCAGGCGCAATCGCGAAGCAGATTCTGCGTGAGCGATGTGATACCGAGACACTTGCGTATGTCAAACAGATCCATACATTGGAAGCCACAGTAGATACTGACACAGTAACACTTGAAGATATAGAAGCAAGCCCGGTGCGGTGTCCCGACCTGATCGTTAGTCAGAAAATGACGGAACGTATTGATCAGGCGAGACGAGATAGAGATTCTCTCGGTGGTATCATTGAATCGGTTACTCGTAACGTTCCGGTTGGTCTCGGTGAACCTGTCTTTGACAAACTCAAGGCGGATTTGGCGAAAGGAATGATGTCTTTACCCGCAACGATGGGATTTCAGATCGGTTCCGGCTTTGGTGGTATCACAATGACAGGTTCTGAACACAACGATGAATTCTACAATGAAGAAGGGCGAATTCGCACCCGCACAAACAATTCCGGCGGAACACAGGGAGGTATTTCAAACGGTGAAAATATCGTATTCCAAGTCGCTTTCAAACCTACAGCAACAATCGGCAAACCGCAACAGACTGTGGATATGGACGGAAACGAGGTGACTTTAGAGGCAAGTGGACGGCATGACCCATGCGTGTTAGTACGTGCTCCTGCTATTGTGGAGGCGATGGCAGCACTCGTACTCACAGATCATCTCCTTCGTCAACAGGCAAAATTGCAGACGTAGTACAAGGAGATGAAAAATAAAAAAACTAAACGTATCCAGCGGCATGCTGAAAATAGCAGAGGCTCAATAGTCCTCTTGAGAGGTAGTGGTTTCTTCAAGCATGGCAGAGGTAGTGGTTTCTTCGTAGCGCGTAACAAAATTGCAACAAACATTCATGTTATCGCAGGTGAAAAATCAGTTTCCGTAAAACTTGTCGCTACGGGAACCACGTTCCCTATTGAAGGAATAGTGGCATTTGATGACAAAAACGATCTGGTTCTTCTGAAGGTTAAAGGTGAAGGTATTCCCCTTCCGATTGGCAACAGTGACGCGATTCAACGTGGAGATGCCGTTTGCATTGTGGGATATCCTGGCGGTGAGAAATGTGAGATTTCACAAGGAAAAATCCTTGGTCCTAGTAGAGCAGGCAAAGAGCTTCATATAAAAGCCTCCTTATCGCACGGGAACAGTGGTGCACCCGTACTAAACAGCAAAGGGAAAGTTGTAGGTGTCGCTGATTCTATTGGGGACTCATCTTTTAGTAGTGAAACTCCTAATAAGTCAGAAACAAGTCACGCTATTCCTTCAAACTTACTAAAATCTTTGTCTGTGAACGAGGGAAAAGTGGAACCTTGGGTAAAATGGCAGAAGAGACCACGGATACGCGCCTATGTCAAGTATTTTGAAGGGCTTGTTAAACTGGAAAAGGGTAGAAATAAAGCTGCAATAGCACGTTATAACGCTTCACTCAAGCTTAATCCCGATTTAGCGGATGCCTATGTCAATCGAGGGGTTGCAAAGCAGTTCCTTGAGCAATACAATGAGGCAATAATTGATTTTGATGTCGCTATCAGACTCAATCCGGATTCCAAAGATGCCTACACCAATCGTGGGAGTGCAAAACAGAGTTTAAAGCAATACAAAGATGCGGTTGCCGACTACGATGCCGCCATTATACTCAATCCGAGTTCCGCAATTACTTACCACAATCGTGGGTTAGCAAGGCAGATGTCGGGACAACACAAAAGAGCGATTGCCGACTACAATGCGGCTATAAAGCTTAATCCGGCGAGTGCTCATACTTATGCCGTTCGGGGTTATGTGAAATCTATACTTGGTGACTATAAAGAGGCAATTGAAGATATTAATAAGGCTATTCACTACGGTCTGAAGGCTAAGGAGGTCTACTACTGCCGCGGAGTTGCGAAACATCATCTTGGCAAATCTAAAGTCGATCAGGGATATCTTACGGATGCACAAGATCACTATCAAGCAGCGATAGCCGACCACACCAAAGCTATCGGGCGAGACAAAAAGTTTGGTCTAGCTTACAACGGAAGGGGATGGGCGAAGTATCTCCTCGGTCAAACTGAAATTGAAAAAGGCAATATAGAAAACGTCCAAACGCTGTTTCAAGGAGCGATAAGCGACAGCAATAAACACATCCAGTTAAAACTAGATTCTTATGCCTCCTATCACACTCGTGGCGCGGCAAAAGCTGCTCTTGGAAAATACGATGTGGCGATTGAAGATTTCAACAAAGCCATCCAGTTAAATCCGAGAAGTGCGATAGCATACTATGATCGTGGACTTGCAAAAGAAGCTGTTGGGCAACAGGAAGAGGCAAGAACGGATATTCAAAAGGCGAAGGAATTGGATTCGGAGGTGGGAAAGTAAGTATTGAAACCAAATGTCTCTAAATGGATACCAGCTTCTCCCAACGGTTTAGGACAAAATTGACGAGGATATAACATGGAAGGCCAAACAATCATAACAACACAAGATGTTGATGAACTGTTTATCTCTACTGTTGTTCGTTTGATTCAACGGCGTGCCTTCCCGAACCTACGCAATATCATCGCTAAAACGCATTCGGTAGACATCGCAAGGTGGTTTCCGCGCCTCCGTCCCGAAGCAAAAAGTAGCCTCTTTACCCTTTTAATTGAAGAAAAACGGATGGGTGAGGTGCTGTGCGATCTGAACAACACGGATATAAGTGAGTTTGTTGAGGAAACAGAACCATCAACCGTTGCGAGTGTCTTACATACGATGCCTGCGGATGATGTGACGCGAATTCTCTCTGAATTGCCCGAGGAAAAGAAGGCAGAACTTCTGGATCTCATTGAGGGAGCCACCTCTGCTGATGTTGAGCGTCTCCTGGAATACGAGGAAAAAACCGCGGGGCTATCATGTCACCGAATTACTTCGCCCTGCTTCAAGAGACAACCGCCGCTGAAGCCACCGAGATGATTCGGGAACTCACTGAAGTAGAAATGCCACCGATCACTTTCTACGTCTACGTCGTTGACGAAGAGAACGAACTAAAAGGCGTTTTATCGTTAAGGCAGTTGGTGCAAACAAAGCCAGAAACGCCTCTCAAAAATTTGATGACACCGCACTTATATACCGTTCATACCGACATGTCACAGGAAACGGTAGCACGTGCAGTTGCACGATACAATTTACTTGCTATTCCTGTCATCAATAGCATCGGGCAGCTGGTAGGTGTTGTTACAATCGACGATGTTGTTGATGTGATTCGCGAGGAGAATACTGAAGACATGCTAAAGATGGCGGGTACTGGTGATCTGGATATTACCTCGCGTTCAATCTTTAGGAATACCCGCGCACGCTTGCCGTGGCTGCTCGCAAGTTTTGGTGGAGGTTTACTTGCTGTCTATATCATAGGTATTTTTGAGACGCAGTTGAAAGAAATTGCTGCCTTAGCAGCTTTTATCCCAATAATCATGGGAATGGGAGGAAATATAGGAACGCAATCCTCTACTATTATCGTTCGGAGTATCGCTATAGGGGAGGTCGACATCAAAGACACATGGCGGGTGTTGTGGCGTGAATTTAGCACTGGGGCATTACTCGGAACAACTTATGGAGTTTTACTCGGAGTGTTGCGGGCATTTTTCCTCATTTTCGAGAATATGCATGGAAGCTGCCACTTGTCGTCGCGCTTGCTATCTTTATGAATATGATTATTGCAGCAACGGTGGGAACAATCATTCCGATGTTCTTCAAACGTATCCGTATTGACCCTGCTGTTGCTACGGGACCTTTCGTTACAACTGCGATTGATGTAATTGGTATTTTTAGTTACTTTTTGTTGGCGGAAATTTTTCTCTTTGGAGAATTGGTGTAGGCATCAGAAGATAGTGATCCCTCACCGTCGTTTAATGAAGGGTGTCCAAAATGGCTACGGCAATTGAAATCAAAGAGGTCACACCCGATAAGACTTTGGAAGTTTGCGCTCAGCAGATTATTGTGGGTTATTTCCGAGAAATGATGTCACATAAAACAGGTGCAAGCCATGGCTCCGATATTGAATTCGTACACGATATGCGTGTCGCCTCTCGGCGGTTACGTGCCGCAATGGACAACTTCGCTGACTGTTTTGAAAAAGAGCCGTTCAAAAAATACTATAATCAGATAAGAACTATTACACAGGCAATGGGAGCAGTGCGCGATCTTGATGTCCTCATCGCTCATTTTCAAAAGGAGTTATCTATCCTAACTGAAATTGAACAGAGGGATATCAGTGGATTGATTGAACACCTACAGCAAAAACGGGAAAAAGCACGAAAGCCGATGTTAGATCTGTTTACAGAACTTGATGAGACCGATTTTGAAACACAATTTCTGATGTTCTTTGAGGCAGGAACATGATAAAATGGCAAAGCCGCAGAAGATTATAGGAATCAACCCGAAGCAAAGTTTTCGCGAGAATGCAAGTATAATCCTACCACAAAAGGTCGAAGAGGTTTATAGTTGGGAGCAGTTTATTCGAGACCCGGAGCGGCGTGAAGAACTCCACAACATGCGGATTTCGATTAAGAGGCTCCGGTATACAATGGAGTTTTTTGCAGAAAACTACGATAAACATTTTACTGATCTTATTGAAACTATTATTGAATTGCAAGATATACTCGGCGATATACACGATAGTGATGTCGTCTTAGAGGTTCTAACAGAATATAAAGAAAACCTTCAACCTGCTGTGTTGAGTGGGGTTGACACACTTATCGCACGCACTCGCGAAACTCGCAATGCTGACTATGAAAAGTTTATAGAAAAATGGGAACAATTATCAGCAATAGGTTTCAAACAGAAACTACTCGCAATTATTGCGTCGTAGAAAACGCACACTAAAATAACACTGATGATGCTCAGAAACCTATTGAAGCTTGCTACTACTATAAAAGGAATAAAAATGAATACCAATGTTGTCGGAGTAGATATGGGCGGCACAAAGATTCTCGCAGCCATTGTTGATGCAGAAGGTAATATCCTAAGTACAGCCAAAATTCCAACGCAAGCGGAAAATAATACGTCTATCGTTATTGATCGGATTGCAGATTGTATCCAAAAGGCGATTGATAAATCTCGTGTCGATCCTGACTCAATTGGAGCAATCGGAATTGGCGCGCCGGGACCGCTTGATCCAGAAACAGGGGTTGTGATTTTCGCACCAAATCTTGGCTGGAAAGATGTGCCTTTGAAAACTGAACTTGAGACCAGAGTCCATATTCCCACTTTTGTTGACAACGACGTAAACGTAGGAACGCTTGGTGAACATACGTTCGGTGCAGGGCAAAACGTTCAGAATTTGGTTGGAATTTTTGTCGGCACCGGGATCGGGGGAGGCATTATTCTGAACGGCGAACTTTTCCACGGTGCAAGCAAGACTGCGGGAGAGATCGGACATATCATTGTCAAAGCGGACGGTCCTAAGTGCGGGTGTGGCACCCGCGGTTGCTTAGAAGCACTCGCAAGTCGCACTGCGATGACGAAACAATTTCAAAAAGCTATCCTAAAAAAAGGCAAAAAAAGTATCCTCACAAAACTCACCGATGGTGACCTTGGGTTAATTCGGAGCGGCACCTTAGCTAAAGCAATTCGTAGAAAAGATAAATTAACGCTGAAAGTTTTCAAAAATACGATAAAATACCTCGGTGTCGGTATCGGTTCGATTGTGAATTTCTTAAATCCGCAGATGATAGTACTTGGAGGCGGTGTTGTTGAGGCACTTGGCAATACATTCATAGACGATATCCGCAAAGCTACCAAGAAGTATGCACTACCCGATACGTTAAAAGGTGTCCAGATCGTGGGAGCGCAACTGGGAGATAATGCCGGTATTCTTGGGGCAGCAGCGTTGGCAAGACAGAGATTCAAAGCGGGATAGATCTCAAGTTCAGATACAGAGGTCTTAAATCAGGGGAGGGAGAATCCATGTTAGTTGATGATAATAGAGAAGAACATCGAATGATGATTTTTGGAAACGATAGCCGCCTCGTACATGAGCGGTTAATCGTGAACAATAAAACAAACAATCAAGGTATTCTGGCACAGAAGGTGCATGAGGATTCCTATACCGTAACTTTATATGCGTTACTAAAGGATTACGGTCTTACACCTGTGTTTCGAATCAAACCGCGTATCCGGTTCCATCGATCTAACTACGATAACCTCTCATCAAGTGCCCCGCTCCAATATACCCCCAACGACATCATCCATTTCGCGGAACTCAAACGCGGTACTGTTTTGATGGAGAAGATAGACGATGTTAAATTAGCTGAAATCCTCGGCGATGCGCCGACTATCGCAAATATGACTGATGACCCCGCTTTGCAACTCGTTTCGCAACGTGATGTATCGCTTTGCAACCCGCCTTTCAAAACCAAAACAAAGGTCTTTGGAAAAAGTGAGGACGAAGGGGTGGAGGAGGCAGGTATCCCTATCGGATCATTCCTTGATGCGCTTAATCAACCGCAACGTACCGAGCAGATTTTCAGAAAGTTTTCTCGTGGAAGTGAGTTTGCACGCGATCTGCGTAAGGCTTTGGAAAACTACGAAACTTATGAATTTCAATTCGGTCTCTATTCCCGATATGAGCGGCGAGATTGTGTCTTGGCAGGTGGAGATGCGGAAACAAGTGGATATTACCGCGCAACCTTTGATCCGTGGACAGCACTCGGATATATCCGGACTAGCGGCGATAAACAGCAGTTCCAAATTCTGGCACACGAACGCGGCACACGATGGGAACACAAAGTTATGTTGGAGAAACTTGATGCCGCTACGCTTGAACGACTCGCCGCAGAAATTCCTAAACTCCGAAGTAAATATCTTATTGGACGCGTCTTATCCAAAAGCCAGACAGCATTAACACGGTTGGCACAACTCCGTAAATCACAACTGAATCTAACAACCGATTTAGATACGGGGTATACCCTTCAGTTAGAGATACCTATTCCTGAAAAGCGGTTCTCTGTAATAGACCATCGCCGAAAATTGCGGTCCGTGTTTAATGGTAATGGAAATTACCAACTACATCCGCTCAACGGAGAATTTGTTGAAAAACACCTCAACTTGGCAAAGGGAGTTCAAGATGGTGTTGTCTGGACACTTGATAACGTTGACCTACTGACAGGCCCTCTTCCATTAACAGAGCAGAATGAAGATTTTCCTATCACCAAAATCCTACATCAAAACAGATTTGTGGTGCGCTCCGCAGAGGAGCTTCGCGAACGTCTCCCTAAAAACGGATTTGAGAAGTGTTGGAACGAATCTATTGACGAGGGGGGCTATACCGTCCTTAGCCAAACAACTGGCAGAGTTTATGCTGTGGGTTACGGACGGAAGATTACCGGCAGTATCCATAAAGGCAAAATTAGGAAAGGCGAAGCAGCCTACTATCTCTCAATTGAATACTTGGGAATAGACCCGTCACGTGCAGAAATACCGCGCTTTGAGGTGCCAGCGGAAGCACAACGAAGTTTCTTTGATAGACTTTTTAAAAGAGAGCCTGTCCCGCCTTTCTATAGTCAACTGATGCAAACCGAGGTGCAGGTCATTGACGAGATGAAAACGCTCGCGCGGCACTGTAAAGAGAAGCTAAAGATACCGTAAATATTCAGATTTTACGTTGAAAACTATCTCTGTGAGGTAAAACAGATGATACAAAGACTTGAAGTTAAGGGACTCAATAATCGTCTTGATGGTGAGTTTGAGTTCAATGAAGACTTGAACATTTTTACAGGAGCAAACGGCTCAGGTAAGACAACATTGCTGAAGTTGATATGGTACCTTATCAGTGGACATCTTGAGCAAACTCTATCAGAAATTCCGTTTTCTTCTCTTTCAATTGAAACCGAACCGTTTTCTTTAACTATGGATCGACATAAACCTGAAGAACTTATACTGGGATTGAATTTTCCGAGTAGAGGTAGCCAGCAACGTATAAAGATAGATCCTGAAACCAATACGATTGACCAAAAGAATGTTGATAATATTAATACACTTGAGAAACGAATCGTCGAATCGTCCAAGGGAAGTCTTTTTTTTCCTACGTTCAGGAGAATTGAAGGTGGTTTTTCAATTGGTTCCAGAAGTTTGACAGATACTGAGGACACGGTTGTACTAAGACTATTAAGTTCAACGACAGAGAAGCTTCTGACTGCGATATCACAACTATCAGATGATATGTCTTCCGAAAGACACAAGTTCATAACCTCGGTTTCAACTATGGATATAATAAAATTACTTCCGGAAAAATACGTTAATATTTATCAAGAAATCAGCACGCTTCAATCTCAGGTATTAGCAAATATCTCAAGAGAAATACAAAGTAATCCTGATAAAGACAAAGTTGGTGAGATTCCTAAAAGTGCTTCTGCCCTTCTGGGTGCTATCCAGAAGGTTGATAAGGAAACAGAACAATTGAAGAAGCCGTTTTCTGTGTTGTCTGAGTTGACTCGAAAGATTCTACGATACAATGCAATTCTGATAGCCGAAAAGTTAGTTCTTGGAGAAAAAGCCGATGATCTTGCCTTTGAAGAAGAAAGTGATGACATTGCAATTGAAGAAATAAATGATGCAATCTCCTCCGACAAACTTTCTTCCGGTGAAAAGCAGATGCTCAGTTATTTGTGCTACAACGCTTTCTATGATAATACGCCTATTTTTATTGACGAACCGGAATTAAGTCTTCACGTGGATTGGCAAAGGATACTCTTTCCTACTCTGCTTGAACAGGCAACAGGAAATCAATTTTTCGTCGCCACACATTCACCTTTCATATATACAAAGTACCCTGACAAAGAATTTCTGTTAGACGAAGATCGCGGAGAGAGTTAATGTTACAGCGACACCCTACGGTGGACGAATTGGTTTCTACTCTTCGTAGATCGAAACTACCAACGGTTGTTGTGGAAGGTAGAGATGATATGCAGATCTTTCGGTGGATGGAAGATCTCCTTGAGGTTCACGAAGTCGATATTCTTGGAGTAGGTGGAAGACCTAATCTATTTGCTATTTATGATAGAAAAAGCGAATTTGCCCATCTACCCGTTGCTGGATCGAGATAAAGAATTGTTCACACAGCTGCCATCTGGTTATCAAGAAATCATTTGGACACAAGGATATAGCATTGAGAACGACTTATATGCGGGTGTTGATCCAAGTTTAGAGAACTTGATGGATCCTCAGGAAACAGATGAACATGGGCAATTACTAAATACAATTACTGAATGGTTTGCATTTGAAGTTGAGGAATTTTTAGCTGGTAGAACTCCAGAGTTTAATCACCATTGCAATGAAGTTGTCCCCCGAAATCAAACTGAAATGGACGATAGTTTTCGTCAACGCCGAGGATTTCGCCTCCCTAATTCAAAACTCCAACAACAGATAAAAGACGCGTATCAACTTCAATTGAAAGGAAAACTTCTTTTTCAAATGTTAGTTCGTTTTCTTAGTAAGTCTAACCGCCGGATCAAGCATAGTATTCACGGTCTATATGAAATCGCATTTAAGATGACTCCTTTTCACCCTCTGATGAATAGGCTAATACAAGAAATTGAAACAAAAATTGCAGCACACAGACTAACTCCCTAAACACCTCATTATATCCCAACAGAAGGAAACACCGAAAAATAATGCAAAACCGCAGAAAAGTCCTCATCACCGGTGCAGCAGGTTATATAGCCGGACGCATGCTACCCGAATTCCGCAAACGCTACGACCTTGTCCTACTTGACGTCAGAACCACAAATCGGCAAGGAGAAGAGGTTAAAGATCTTCAAATCGTTGACGTTAGCGACCCTGACCGTGAGTTATACAAACACTATTTTGAAGGTGTTGATGCTGTCGTCCACTGTGCATTCAAAGGCGGCGGATTTGAAAGCGAACTCAACAACATTCAGATGGCATATAATATCTACCATACCTGTTTTGAAATGGATGTCCGACGCGTTGTTGTCTGTAGTTCTAACCATGCAGCAGACTATTATGAACGACTTATTTGGGCAGGCAAATGGGATTTCGTAACACCAGAAATGCGTCCGTTGTCAGATAACTTCTATGGATGGGCGAAAGAGGCTTATGAACATCTCGGTTTTGTCTTTGCGACTGGACACAGGAAAAATAAGAAGCTGCAGAATGTGCAAATCCGTATCGGTGCACCGCGGGAAACGGATATGAATGATGTCACAGCGGATAATTATCAGAAGATGCACCGCGCACTTGGCGCATATCTGAGTGTTCGCGATCAGGTTCAACTCTTTGTCAAGAGCATTGAGACAGAGAATATAGAGGACGAAAACGGAATTCCATTCCAGATTTTCTACGGTATCAGCGACAATTCACATAAGTTCTGGAGTATCACCAACGCACGAGAGGTGATAGACTACGCGCCAGAGGACAATAGCGCATTCCGTTTTGCTGAACGGATAGCACAAATTTTCAAACAGACAGAAGACGTATAATCCCTCCTTTAAGTTTTAAGACACAGTAGAGGCATTTCACAAAAGGATTCCCGTAATGCCGAACCTCACCGCAGAAGAACTCACCGCCATTTGTCTAAACGTCTTTAAAAGATTAAATATCCCAACATCCGAAGCGGAAGTCGTAACCCGTTCCATGGTGGATGCCAACCGCGTTGGACACGATTCACACGGCGTTATCCACTTGCCGAAATATGTGCGGGAATTGGAAACAGGATTAATCCAACCGGGTGTACCGACAGAAACTCTACACGAATCTGCATCTATAGCAGTATTAGATGGCAATTGGGGCTTTGGTCCCGTTATTGCGACGCGTGCCGTTACGTTAGCAATCCAGAAGGCAAGGCAGACAGATGTCAGCTCTGTTGCTGTGTCAAGGTGCAACGAGATGGGTCGGTTAGGTGGATATGCATGCCTCGCGGCAGATGCCGAGATGATTGGGCTGCTCATGGCAAACGATCACGGGGGTGGCACTTGTGTCGCACCGCATGGCGGAATTGAAGGACGACTCTCTACTAATCCAATTGCGTGTGCCGTCCCGATTGAAGGGCAAAATCCGATTGTGTTGGATATGTCCACAAGCGTTGTTGCTTCGGGAAAGATTCGTGTTAAACAGCATCGCAATGAAGCACTTCCACACGGTTGGCTCATCAATGCGGAAGGGGAGTCAACCACTGATGCAGAGGATTTCTATAGAGTGCCACCCGCTGCTTTATTACCGTTCGGTGGAATTGCAGCACATAAGGGATTTGGATTGAGTGTAATTGTGGATATTCTTGCAGGCGCGCTTACAAGTGCGGGTTGCAGCCGAAGTGAGGATGTACGCGTCGGTAATGGGTTGTTTGTATTTGTAATTAATGTCGCGAGTTTTAGGGAATTTTCCGGATTCAGTGCTGAGATAGCGCGATTTATTGAATATCTCAAATCTACGAAGCGCGCTGTTGGGGTTGATACAATTCGGGTGCCGGGAGAACGCGGTTGGGATGAACAACGCAAACGGGAGCAGGAAGGTATTCCTATAGATGTGGAGACGTGGCAGCAGATTCAATCGCTATTGTAAGATTCCGTTGCGAAATGCTCTTGTAGGAGGGTTTTGTAAAACCCGATTTTGAAGAAGGCAATGCTGAAATTATGCTGTCAACAATTTGCCTGTCTCTGGGTGGAATAGATGCGCTTTGTCAATGTCAAAACTGACCTTCAGCGGTGTGTTGTGAGGTGGTAAATTGACAAGATTAGATTGCACAACAAAACTGTTCTTCTCTGTCCGCAGATACAGCAGCGCATGGTTTCCGAGCGGTTCAACTAATTCTACCTGCGTTGAAACCTGATTTACCCCGTTCTTGCCAATGTGGATATCCTCTGGTCGGATGCCGAGTGTCACTGAGTTCCCCGAAAGCTCACTGAGGACTGCCTGCAAATCAGGATTCAGTTCCACCTCAAAATTTTCAAACCTAAGTTTCGGTATGCCATCGTTATTAACAATGTTTGTATCTATAAAGTTCATTGGTGGCGTGCCGATGAAACCCCCGACAAATTGATTTGCAGGTTTGTGGTAGAGCGTCCCCGGAGCCGCAATTTGCTGGATTTTCCCTTCATTGAGAACGACAATCTGATCCCCCATCGTCATCGCTTCAACCTGATCGTGCGTGACATAGACAATCGTCGCGTTGAGTCGGTCATGTAAACGACTAATTTCCATCCGCATTTGCACGCGCAGCTTCGCATCAAGATTGCTCAACGGTTCATCAAATAGAAATACCTTCGGATGCCGAACGATTGCCCTACCAACCGCAACGCGTTGGCGTTCGCCACCGGAAAGATGTTTCGGTTTGCGGTTCAATAGATGGGAAATACTGAGAATGTCTGCTGCTTCGTTGACGCGTTGGTCAATCTCGCTTTTCGGATATTTACGAAGTTTCAATCCGAACGCCATGTTCTTATATACCGTCATGTGTGGGTAGAGCGCATAGTTTTGGAAGACCATGGCGATATCCCTATCTTTCGGTGGGATTTCGTTAACGCGTTCGTCGTCAATATAGATGTCTCCCTCTGTTACTGCCTCTAATCCGGCAATCATCCGCAAAATTGTTGATTTGCCACACCCCGAAGGACCGACAAGCACAGTAAACGACTCATCCGGAATCTGAAAGTCTGCCTTATCAACCGCGAGGACATCACCGTCGTAAATTTTGGTAACATCTTTCAAATTAACGTGCGCCATTGCTTCTCCTCAAACACGCGACCGAAGGGAACTTAGGATTAACGCGACAAGAAAGCCAACGACAAGTTGCCAAGCGAAAAAGTGTTTTAGGAGGAAGCTGAATATAGTTTCATTCTTTTTCATCTTAATCCTGTCGAATATTTCACCGCCGGCAACGACCTTTGATTTGCTGACCCAGTTCCCGTATCCCTTCTTATCAACAGCAATTAATTTATGGTGTACGCCATAGGTTCCCGCAAATACGGGTTTGAAAATTACAATTCTGCACCGGTAAAGATGAGAATAAAGGCAAAGACAAGTGCAAAGAAGAAGAATCCAAATTTTTCAGTAAAAAAGGTAAAAATGTTTTCTTTTTTTCTTATCTTGATTCGGTCGAAGATTTCGCCACCGGCTGCAACAACCTTCGATCTGCCGATCCGGTCCCCATAACCGTTCTTAGAAACACTAATTGTGTAGCGACCAGCAGGTAAACCTTTCAACTCGTAGACACCTTTTTCATTTGTTAGCACGGTATATTCTTTGTCGTTAGCCGCATTAACAATTTTAACGGTAACTCCCGCTATCGGTCTCTGTTCTGGAGATGTATCAATAACTTCGCCTCGAATCGTTGCACCCGCAACGACCTCTTCTTGTGCTATGGCAATGCTAACGGACATACTCATACAGACAATTAACATTGAAATTAAACTAAAACGAGTCATCTTTTCTGTTCCCATTTCAAACATCATTAGGAATAGCTAATCTATAAGACATAGATATTGCCTTTTAGGATTACCATGTTTGTAGTAGCCAATTTATTTTTGGGTATCGGTAGGTGGTGATTCAGGTTTATCGGTACTTTCTGTTGTTTCAGGGATTTGGGTGGTCTTCGCGAGATTTTCCGTTACTAATTCGGCAACGGCAGATTCAACATCAAAACCACCGAGGGATGCTTTTCGGACAATACCTTCACCGTCAATCAGAAAGGCTGTTGGAATTCCCCATACTCCAAATAGAGTCCTCAACTTGCGGTTTTCATCCCAATAGTGATGCCACGCAAGTCCTTCTTTTTCAACATAAGCTTCAAGTGGTTGTTTTGACCTGTCTAAACTAATACCGATAATTTGAAACTTCTGATCTTTGTATTCTTCATAAGTCTTCTTAACTTTAGGCATCTCGGCAATGCAGGGACCACACCATGTTGCCCAAAAGTCAAGTAGCACAACCTGTCCTCGGTATTTTTTCAGCGACAGTTCTTCACCCTTCAAATCCATTACCTGAAAATCTGGAGCAGGTTTACCAATCCACTCACTTGGGTTTGGACGCTCTCTTAAAGGTTCGGGTGATTCGCCTTTTGGAGAGGTTGCCTCCTTTTTAAGTGTTTTTGTTGCGGGGATTGACTGCGATCGCGAACCGTCTGCGGGTGTTTTAGTGGGAGTATCCGCAGGTTTCGCGAGATTTTCTTTTACCAGTGCAGATACGGCAGTTTCAAGTGACCGACCATGGAGATGAGTCTTACGGATAACACCTTCACCGTCAATTAGAAATGTAGACGGGATTGCATTCACCTGATACATATTGGCGATTTTACCCACATTGTCGTAATATTGTGGCCACGTAAGTCCTTCTTTTTCAATAAATGCATCAAGTGGGGGTTTTGATCTGTCAAGACTAATACCGATAATCTGGAACTTCTGATCTTTGTATTTTTCATAAGTTCTCTTAACGTTCGGTATCTCGGCGACACAGGGTGGACACCAAGTTGCCCAGAAATCAAGAAGCACAACCTGTCCACGGAATTTTTTCAAAGAAAGTTCTTCACCGCTCAAATCTTTTACCTGAAAGTCTGGTGCGGGTTTACCGACCCACTCAATAGGTTCCGCACTTACACCAGGCGGCAGAGGTAATTCACCGTTTCGGGAAGTTATCTCCTGTTCAAGAATCATTTTTGCCTGTTTCGCATAGGATCGCGAACTGTACTTCGGATGATCTATCAATTTTTTATAGGCTGCGTCCGCTTTATCATGCTTACTGAGTTTGTCGTAAACTAACCCCAACTCTAACAAACTTGGTTGAATATAGCGCGCTTCTGGATGTTTCTTGATAAGTGTTTGAAAAACTTTTATACCTTCTTCAACACGGTCCAACCGGACTAAGGCGTTACCAAGATAATAGTATATCTCATCCACGCGTTTATATTCAGGAAACGCTGCGACAAAATCGGTTGATTTTTTAACTAACTTCTCCAATTCTTCTGGTTTGTTCTGATTGGCGGGTTTTTTAGCAATTGCCTTAATTTCTTGATATTTGAACCCCGGTCTTACAGTGCTAACATTGGTACTTGTCTGCGTAGAATCATCACCGGCAAGATTTGAACAGAAACTTATTAACAAAACAATTGCAATCATACCAATGCTGCGGATAGAAAAACATGTCTTATCTGTCTGAATTAGCATTGTTTGATTTCGGATAAACATCGTATACCTCCTCAGGTTCTCGTTATGAAACTGTTGGCAACATCTGATTTTTAAGATTTTAGAATGTAATTAAATTTCATAATGGTGAGGCCTAAAGACCTCGCCTTACGCACAAGCGCAAACATGACGAGGTACAGAGACCTCAACCTTCAAATAAAATTGGGTATAGCAAGGTGCCAAATCAACTCAAGGATTAATGCTTGTCAAGTTTACAAAGAACTCCAACAAGGATATTCACCGATACCAATAACCAAAGGAATCAACAAAAGCGGATTCAAGAAATACGCGTTGTTTACTGTGACATATTTTCCCGAACAAGTTCAGCGACAGCGGACTCAAGCGCACTTCCCCGGAGATTCATCTTACGGATAACTCCGTCACCGTCAATCAGAAAAGTAGAAGGGATGGAACTCACTTCATACATATTGGAAATTTGCCTGTTGCTGTCGTAGTATTGTGGCCATGCGATTCCCTCTTTCTCAATATAAGTTTCAAGCTGAGATATTCCTCTATCTAAACTGATACCTATAATCTGAAACTTCTTATTTTTATATCTTTCATAAGTGCGCTTGACGCTTGGCATTTCCGCGATGCAGGGTCCACACCACGTTGCCCAGAAATCGAGAAGCACAACCTGTCCAAGGTATTTTTCTAACGATAACGAATCACCATTCAGATCCTCCACTTCAAAATCTAAAGCAAGTTGACCAATAAAATTAGTCGAAGCGGATGTAGAATCGGATCCAGCAGACAAATCTTCAAGAGCTCCTTTTCGCTTAGATTTATCTGTTTGCAGCAGTCGCTGAGCGGTTTTGGCATAGGCGGTGTCACTATATTTTGAATTATTGACTAATTTTTCATAAACTTCATTTGCTTTGCTAAATTTGCTAACTCTATCATAAGCTATTCCTAATGTTAATAAACTTTTTCCAATAGAGGGAGCATACGGGTAAAATTTGATAACCTCTTCTAAGACTACGATCGCTTCTTCGGTACGGTCAAATTCAACTAAAGTGCTTCCGAGAATTTGATAGACCTCATCCGTCTTCCCAAATTTAGGGTGTGCCTTGATAAAAGTCTGTGATTTCTCAATTAATATATCCGCAGTTTCCTGTTTGCCAGAGATTGATAGTTTCGTTTTGATTTCTGTGATCTCGGTGTATGCATCGTTAGGTCGAACCGATGTCCTGCCTGTGGAATTGAAAGTAGTTGGCACACAGGAACCTAACAGTAGCATGCTCGCGAGTACGGTTAAAAGATAGTACCAACTGTTTATCCGTGTGAGCTTATTTCGTGATAACATCATTTGCCTCCTTAAGGTTTGTTATATCACCCAAAAAGTTCATCTTAAATAGCGTTCCGATAGGAATATGCAAGTAGCAGTTTAATTTCTTCTGCCTGCACTTGTTGCAAAAATAGGGTTACATCTAAGGACAAATCGTTTTCTGCAGCTTGACACCAATCAATAAACTGGTATGCGTCCCAATGTGCTTGCGATTCAATCGTGTTTGCAATCTGTGTCAACGCATCCGATGGGTTCGCTGTTTCGTTGCAAAGTGCAAGCGCGCGATCTCGAAGTGCGGGGAAAATTGGATGCGTGCCAACTCTACCGAACCAATACTTGGCATTGCCGTAATCCGGTTCCCGGCGGTGCATGATACCGTGCCAATAACTACCTGTATTGTTCCCCAGTCCTTGTGAGATGTCATGCGAATCGTCTAATGCATCGTTCCAAAGCAGTAAACCGCTTTTAATAGCACCGCCGAAAGTGTCATCTTTCAACGATTGTCCTTGGAAAAGATCGTCAAGCGATGCGGCTAATAATTTGTCTGTGAGTTCACTATTCCAGGCTTTTTCTGGGACAAGTGGTGGAAGTGGGTTACCCGCTTCTAATTTCTCAATGACTTCAGCGATTGCCGACGTGTATGTTACATCCATGAAAAACTCCTCAATCTCTAAATCGGTTAGTTGAAATTTAGTTTAGCATCTTTTTCTGAATATATCAAGTGTTTTCTTTCATTGTAACACCAAAAGATAAATTTTGCTATTACATCACAAATGTGTTACAATTAGCATAAAGGAGTTCAGCAAAGATGGGAAGTGCCTTTAAAAAAGCCTTAATTGTATTCATCGGATTTATTGTAATTTTGCTGGGTATCTTGATCATTGTCATCCTACAATATTCAAGATACCTTTCAATCCCAGAAGATCTGAAAATGATAGACTTTCAAGGGATTCTCTTATCATTTTTAGGCGCGGTCGTTCTGTGTTTGATCAGTGTTCTCTTAACCTTTAACTTGGCGCGTGCATGGGTAAAAGAACAACCAGAATTTGCTGAACGGATCTTTCGGTTCGCATTAATTATCAACATCGGTCTTCTCGTTGTAGTTGGTGGTTTAGCGGGTGTGGGCATTATTTTACGGTTTTTATGGACAATCGGATTTTTTTAGTTTGCATTTATGTTAGAATTGTGATATAATATTTTAATTAATATTTGGACGAGCATTTCCGGCACTGTTTTTGGCGATTTTCCGTATTTCGTAAAGATTGGTTTATTGTCGTAACAGTGCACAAAACGTAAATGTAAGATTTAGTCGTGGGCAGGAGAAGATAGGGTGTTAGTTTTGCTCACAATACCCTACCACATTTGGGACCTGCACAGATATAAGTTGAGAGCCAACCATAAACTTGGGGGTGTCGAAAATACACTATAGAGGCAAACGTACTCAGAAAACACGGGAAAGAAAGAGCCGTTCGAATTATCAGATTCGAGCCAAGGAGATTTTGCTAATTGATCACGAAAACAATCAGGTTGGTGTGATGTCTCCTCGCGATGCGATGGAACGTGCTGAAGAAATTGGATTGGATCTGGTCGAAGTTTCTCCGAATGCCAAACCTCCCGTTTGTAAGATAATGGACTATGGGAAATATCAGTACGAAAAGAACAAGCGCGAGCGAGAGGCCCGAAAGAAGCAGACGAAGATCGTTCTGAAAGAGATGCAATTCCGACCGGACACAGCCGAGCATGACTATCAATTCAAGAAGCGTCACATTGAAGACTTCTTGAAAAACGGTTGGAAAGTGAAAGCGACAGTCCGTTTTCGAGGTAGAGAGATGTTGCATACGGAGTTGGGTAGAAACATGCTTACCCGATTGAAAGAAGACGTGGCTGAAATTGCAGAGGTTGAACAACCTGCTAAGATGGAAACACGCGTCATGTCCATGCTCTTGACACCGAAATCTTCGTAACTAAAGTATTTCTTGTAGGTTATGGAAGATCATGTTTCTCTTTTATGGGGGACTATTTGAAAGGGAAACATAGTTTGCGAGGAAACCGTTTTTCTCGTCGTTGATTCGGTGCATCTATGCCTACATTTCACGGACAGACCCCTTGAAAAAAATTGGTTTGGATAAGTCGCCAACAGAAGGATATTGTAATGCCGAAAATCAAAACACATAAAGGCGCAGCAAAACGTTTTAAATTTACAGCCACAGGGAAAATACGTCGCAACCGTGCGTATGCTAGTCACCTATTCATCTCAAAATCAGCGAAACGGAAGCGTCGTCTCAGACAAGCCACGCTAGTTGATCCGAGTAATGAGAAACGTTTGAAACGTCTAATTCATTAGGAGTTCAGAATGTCACGAGTAAAAACAGGGAGTATCCGCCGACAACGGCGGAAACGGATACTAAAGCATTCTAAAGGGTATCGCGGTGGACGCAACAACCTGAGGCGTACTGCTATGGAGGCGGTTGAAAAAGGATGGAACCACGCGTACACCCATAGACGTACGCGGAAACGCGACTTTAGACGGCTTTGGATAATACGTATTAATGCCGCTGCAAGACTACACGGACTCACATATAGTAAATTCATCCACGGACTTAAAACAGCTGGTATTGAGCTTGACAGAAAAGTTCTTGCTGATATTGCTGTGCATGATGCAGCAGGGTTTGGACAACTTGCAGCTCTCGCTAAGGGATAAGTTTAACCGATACATTTGCTCATTAGAATTTACACTATTAAAAGGCTATAAAGGGACAAAGTAGGGAGTTGAGACTTCTCAACCAGAAAGACCGCGCCATTGGTTGGAAGCGTGGTTTTGAGAGCAACTGCTGAATTTCATCTTGGAGCCATTAAACAAAAAATGAAGCGGGCAGATTTTACCAATCTGTCAAGCGGGGTGGTACCGCGGAAGTAGATGCTTGTCGCTTTCGTCCCCAGAAGGAAATTAACCTTTATGGGGCAGAGTGATAGGCATTATCTTTTTAAAAGGCAACTATGAAAACAGAATTAGAGGCGATTCAAGCAGAAGCACTTGAGGCGTTGAAAGCGGTTAAAACGTCAGACGCGCTTGAATCGCTAAGGATTGAATACTTCGGGCGCAGAGGCAAGTTGACAGATGTCATGAAGGGCATGGGAAAGCTTTCCAAAGAGGAGCGTCCGATAATTGGAAAACTCGCCAATGAAGTGCGCGCCGCACTAACTGAAGCGTTTGAAGCAGCGAAAAATGCGCTGGATAGTGAACAACAGGAACAGCAACTCAAAGCAGAATCTATTGACATCACACTTCCCGGCCGGAAACCTGCTTACGGGAAAGCGCATCCGGTCATGCAAACGTTGGAACGAATTGAGACGATCTTCACGCAAATGGGTTTTCAGGTGGTTACGGGACCAGAAGTTGAGACGGAGCATTACAATTTTGATGCGCTTAACACGCCTCAAGACCATCCCGCGAGGGATTTGCATGATACATTTTATTTGACAGATGGACATCTACTGAGGACACACACCTCGCCTGTGCAAATTCGCTCAATGGAAAACCAGAAACCACCAGTACGCATTATTGTGCCAGGAAAGGCGTATCGTGTGGATTACGATGTATCGCACACCCCGATGTTTCATCAGGTTGAGGGATTGCTTGTGGATAGGCATGTCACCTTCAGCAAATTGAAGGGTGTTTTGGTATCTTTCGCTCGTCAGATGTTCGGTGACCAGACGCAGATGCGTTTCCGTCCACATTTTTTCCCTTTTACTGAACCGAGTGCTGAAGCGGATATTTCATGCACTGTATGTCGTGGTAAGGGATGCCGCAGTTGCGGACACACTGGATGGATTGAAATTTTAGGGGCAGGGGCAGTTGATCCAGAGGTGTTCCGTGCAGTCAACTATGATCCGGAGGAGGTTACCGGTTTTGCCTTCGGAATGGGTGTAGAACGAATTGCAAATCTCCAATTTCGTATTCCAGATATCCGCACCTTCTATGAGAACGACCTCCGTTTCTTGCAGCAGTTTTAAAGGTAGTAGGCACACTCCGCTGTGCCGTAACGAAGGACTTATCTATGAACGTAACCCTAAATTGGCTGAAAACCTACATTGATTTTAATTTTTCTCCAGATGAACTCGCGGAAAGATTAACGATGTTAGGCATTGAAGTTGAATCCATCAAGCAACTCGGTGCTGGATTAGAAGGTGTGGTCGTTGGGAAAGTGGCTTCCATCAGACCGCATCCGAATGCTGATAAACTTGTGCTCTGTCAGGTAGATGTTGGCGGGGGAGATGCGCTTCAGATCGTCTGCGGTGCGCCGAACGTGTCCGAAGGCATGCTCGCACCTGTCGCAACAATCGGCACAGAATTGCCCACTGGCATTACAATCAAACACGCTAAACTGCGCGGTGAAGAATCGCACGGTATGCTCTGCTCAGAGAAAGAATTGGGTATCTCAGATGAAGCAGCGGGACTCATGGAATTATCCTCAGACCTTCCCCTCAGCACCTCGCTCACCAAAGCGTTAGGATTAGACGATGTGGTATTTGAACTGGAGATAACACCAAATCGTCCGGACTGTCTCAGTATGATCGGTGTTGCTCGCGAGATTCGCGCTGAAACAGGAAACGACTTAAAACTCCCACAGATAGACCTCAAAGAAAGCGAAGCAGACATACGAGAAATTACATCTGTAACGATTGAGGCAACTGACCTCTGTCCTCGTTATGCGGCGCGCGTTATTCAAGGCGTTAAAATTGATGAATCTCCTGAATGGTTAAAACAACGGCTTGAATCTATCGGTGTGGGTGTTATTAATAATATTGTTGATATTACTAACTTTGTCTTAATGGAATATGGACAACCGCTGCATGCCTTTGATTATAACAAACTTGCACAAAATTGTATTGTGGTACGCCGCGCAGCAGAAGGTGAACAAATCACAACCCTTGATGAAGAAGAACGCAAACTCACTCCTGATATGTTAGTTATTGCAGATGCGGAAAAACCTGTGGCACTCGCGGGAATTATGGGTGGATATGATTCTGAAATTACTGAGACAACATGTGATGTGCTGCTGGAAAGTGCCAATTTTCAACCCTTAAGTATCCGTGCAACCGCAAAAGCATTGGGAATACACACTGAGGCATCATATAGATTTGAACGTGGCGCAGATCCGGAGGTTGTTATCCGTGCTCTTGACCGCGCAGCACAACTGATTGTGGAATTGGTAGGTGGCACTATCTGTGAAGGTATTATTGATGTCTATCCGGGACAATCTGAACCGCTGCAGATTCAACTCCGTCAGGAACGCGTCAATTTCATATTGGGAACCGCATTTGAAGCAACTGAGATAGAGCAGATTTTAAGTCGGTTGGGATTTGGGGTTGAAATGGTGGGACAAGAAGGTCGCGACCGGGAGATCGATCCTACAGAAGAAAAAGATGTTTATAATGTCACCGTGCCGACGTTCCGCTCAGATATTACGCGCGAAATTGATCTGATTGAGGAGATCGCTCGTGTCCATGGCTATGATAACATTCCGACAACGTTGCCGAAGGGTGATATTCCAGTTCCCGTCCCAAACATCTCAGTAGAAGTTCGTAGACGTATAAAGTATTTTCTGCTTGGGGCAGGCATGATGGAGGCAGTAAATTATAGTTTTAGCCACCCGAACTGCTTTGATAGGATAAGGTTAGCAGAAGACAATCCGCTTCGTGATGCCCTGAAATTGTGCAATCCGTTGAGTCCAGAGATGTCGATTTTGCGTACGACATTACTGCCGAGCTTACTCCAAAATGCGCAGCACAATCATAATCATCAGATAAATAATATCGCACTTTTTGAGATGTCCACAGTGTTCGTGCAAGGCGAAGAACCTGCGCGCGTTGCTGGTATCCTCGCCGGAGAAATTGGGGGTGGTGTATACAGCAACCCGTATCGACATCCAGATTTCTTTGACATTAAGGGTATTGTTGAAGGAGTGCTTGAAGTCTGTGGTATTACCGATTACACGTTTGAGAAAACGGAAGATCCAACCTTCCACCCGGGTCGCAACGCTGAGGTGTTGTTGGGGAATAGACGCATCGGTATTCTCGGAGAGACACACCCGATAGTGCTTGAAAATTATGAGCTTCCGTATAAGGCATATCTCTTTGAACTTGACCTTGAAGTACTATCGGACGCAGCCGATTTTTTGAAACGTTTTGAACCGATCCCTATTTATCCAAGCATCCAGCGCGACATTGCGATTGTGGTAGATCAAGAGATGCAGTCGGATATGCCGATAGAGATTATCTATTCAACCGGGGGAGAGTTGGTTGAATCAGTCAGACTGTTTGACGTATATGATGGGGATCAGGTACCGAAAGGGAAAAAGAGTCTCGCTTACACTATCACGTATCATTCTGCAACCGAGACGTTGACAGATAAGGCGGTTAACGATCTTCATGATAGGGTTGTTAAACGGCTGAACCGAGAACTTGGTGCGGAGCTGCGAATGTAGGAAACGCTCTCTTAGCATTATGCAAGCACACCGTATAAAAAACCTATTTTCAGCCATCGCGCGGCACTACGATTTTCTCAACTCGCTGTTAAGCCTTCGGTTCGATCGTGTATGGCGACGAGAGACGGTCAAAGCAAGTAATGTGACTCCGACAAGTAAGGTACTTGATGTTTGCACAGGCACAGGTGAACTTGCACTTGCGTATGCTGACAAAATAGACATAGGTGGTTCTGTCATCGGGTCAGATTTCTGCTTTGAGATGTTAGTTGTCGGTAAGCAAAAGGTAGAACGACAAGGAAGGACACACGCCTTTGTACCGATTGAGGCGGATACCCTGACTCTCCCGTTTGCAGATAACACTTTTGACATTGTCTCTGTCGGTTTTGGTATCCGAAACGTTACTGACCTCAAATTGGGGATCCGAGAGATGGCACGCGTCGCTGTACCTGGTGGTAGAATTGCTATCTTGGAATTCACGCAGCCTGTTAATCCGGTGTTTCGTAGTCTCTACTATTTCTATTTTACGAAGATTTTACCTTTCATCGGCAATTGCATCTCGCGTAACGAGGATGATGCGTACGGATATCTTCCTCGTTCTGTCATGCAGTTTCCGAATTGCGATGCGTTAAAAAAGGTTATGGAGCAGTGTGGACTTACAGATGTGCAGTATTATCGGAAAACTTTAGGCATCGTTGCGATTCATGTCGGAAAGAAATCTGTGGGTTATAGTAAAGTGTAGGCGCGCTTTGTAAGCGCGCTGTCATGAGAAAACTCCAATAGACCATTATGTTTATTGTGCTGCAGCCGCACCGTTTTGCCCAACCAAACATTCCACATGCGCTACAACAGATTCAGAGACACCTTCCAAGCTATACCCGCCCTCCAATGCCGAAACAACGTTGCCTGATGCAGTGTCTTCCGCAACATCCAGAACCAAATCGGTTAGTGCCACAAAACCCTCAGCAGTTAGATTAATATGGGCAAGCGGGTCAAGGTAGTGCGCATCAAATCCTGCGGATATTAGAATAAACTCAGGCGAAAAATCCTGTAATGCGGAAATCAGAACATCCTCAAAGACAGCAATGTATTCACTGTCGCCGCTTCCGGGTGGCATCGGCACGTTTAGCGTAGTGCCACGCGCATTTCCGCTGCCCTGTTCATGTCTTGAACCGGTGCCAGGATAAAGTGGAGATTGGTGAATAGAGAAGAAGAAAACCGATTTATCTTCATAGAAGATGTCTTGTGTGCCGTTCCCGTGATGCACATCCCAATCCACGATTGCAACCTTCCCTACACCATGCTCACGTTGAAGATAACGGGCTGTAACTGCAATGTTATTGAACAGGCAAAAACCCATACTCTGCCCTGGTGTAGCGTGGTGTCCTGGTGGACGCACCATCGCAAAAGCATTTTTCACTTTCTTTGTTGCTACTGCCTCTGCTGCACACAGCACCCCACCTGTTGAAAGTAGGGCAATGTCATAAGATTCATGCCCGACAGGCGTATCGTATGTAAGCGGAACTTCCGACTCACAGTATTGGCGGATATGTTCGCTATAGCCAGGGTTGTGCGCGTAAGCGATCTGTTCAATGTTCGCGGGTATTGGGTCAATGTGGTGCAGTTGCTCCCAAACATCACTTTGTTGGAGTGCTACGAGACTGGCTCTGAGTCGGTCAGGTCGTTCGGGGTGTTCGGGACCTGTGTCGTGGTTAAGGTAGTCTGGGTGATAGATGAATGCGGTTTTTTGTGGCATGATGCTGTAGTTATGCTTCCCCAATTAAACTCTACTGATATTTCTCACAATTGTCTGGATCCTAATGATAATCACTACAAACAGGATATTACAATATGAAAATGCGTTTTGACTTTTAAATTTAACTTGAGTTTTATCGCATGAGATATCATCCTAATTATCAAAACACTATGTATATTAGGAGAACATCTCATGCAACTCAGCTTATCAAATTAACAGTCTTTTTTCAACAACTTCTTTCTTCACGCTTTCGCACCTTGAAACAACGACTGGTAGAGACCATAATGTTGCTGTCATTGTGTCATCTATTTGGATTCTATAACCCGAATCAAGTGTCGGATGCGTTGTCTATACCGAAAGCGAGCCTATATCGGCATCTGAACGAGGTGCGTCTTTATCAGTGGCAGCACCTATTTGTGCGTCTCAGATGTTCTGTTGCACTACAGGAAATCCGGGATACCGAATCGAAAAGTGCTTCAACGCAATCACGGCGTTGTCCCACGCTGAGTGTCGATGATACGCATAACGAACGAGACGCAGAGAAAGTGTCCTACTGCTTCAATTGGTGGTCTACTCAAGCGAACCGCCCCGTAAAGGGACAAAATATATTGGGCATCACAATCAAGATTGGAAAACCAACGTTCCGCTGAATATGTGCTTTGTCAGCAAACAAGGGAGAGGCAATACGGATAAACCCTCCTGTTTTGTCTTTCTGCTCAAAGAAATACTGGATTTCTTTGAGCAGAAAGGGTAGATATTCGAAAATATCCAATTACCTTCGATTCATGGTATGGCAGTCGTCAACTGATTGACATCTTGCAAAAGATGAACTTTGAGACGATCCTGATACATGGTAAAAACATGGTAAAAACAACTATGTGATGACTATCGGTGAAAAACCACGAAACTTTCGGCATATAAAAAGTCAGGACAACTGCTTCCAGATCAATGGGGGTGTGGTAGTAAACTGGTCTGTCGCACCAAAGCCACAAGTCCTACATTTGGAGATGTCGTGCTGTTGTTCTTTTCAGACAGCGGGAAAATACAAACAATGATGGTTTTTGGCAAACCCTTGCAGGCGTGTGAGATACGCAGAATTTGGTCTCAACACCACGGAATAGAACAGTATTGGCGACATCTGAAAACAGACCTAAACCTCACACCCATGAGTCTAAAAGGACAAAATGGTGCGTATGCGAACTTAGGCGTGAAAGTGATGAGCTATCTCTTGATACAGCAGGTCAGTCGTTCCGTGCGAAAAACCTTTCATCAAATTCAACTTGAACTTTCTGGGCAAAGACAGATTTTGTCTACTATCAGCGCGCATTTTCATGAACAAATACCAAGAAAACACTGAAAAACATTGATATCTGAAGAATTATGATAAATTTCAGGTAGTTTACCCTCACACATTAAAAACGCTTGAGGTGTTGGGCTTCTTGTGACCGAAATGGTCATCAAGATACGTTATCAGCAAACCACCTCAGAGTCTACCGCTCTTTTGGCATCAAGACTGGTGGGGTTGGGACGATCCGTGCAGCTACACGGCACTACCTCAGCAGCTATTTCTGATGTATTATTTGGTTGATACAACGCCGTATAACGGATGCCTCCGTGTGCTTAAAGGTTCGCATCTCAAACGGCATCCACTCCATGATATATTACCAAATGCACACGGTGCGGAACTACAGCGCGTGGAAAATGCTAACCATCCTGCATTTCAACACTTCCCAGGTGAGGTTGACATACCGGTAAACGCTGGCGACCTCGTTATCGGTGATTCCCGGCTGCTACATGCTTCACACGGTAATCAATCTAATGAACGCCGCACTGTCATAACACTCTGGTATCATCCGTTTTTTTGCGCTGTTACCTGCAGGAATGCAAGCACATATCGGGAGACTCCGGCAAAGTTTCACTTGGTCGGACGCGGATTGGGCGCGAATTGCCGAACTCGCGCCGGTCTGTGAAAGCGACGTTGAACCGTTAAAATGGAATCGGAATCCGGGACCTGAACTGAGATAATTGCGTTCCGATATATAGCAAGATTTAATTTGAAAGAAATTGCATCTCATGATACACTAATATAGCAAGTAATTTTCGGACTATGATTGTATAATTCTGTAACACAATTATACAGAGGAAAGCGAGATTATTCTTGCTGTCTCAGTAACCAATACCAATATGGTGAGACTCATTTTTGAATAATAGCCAGTGGATAATGCGCTGGCTTTCAATTGTAGAATGATGAAGGAGGTAATAGATGAAAACTACAGTTGCAAGGTTAAAACTTTTATGTGTCAGTTTAATGGTTATTAGCTTGATGTTTGTAGGTATCAGCTCTGCTGAAGTTGACTTTGAAACTTGCGTCGGAATGTGGCTCTTTGATGAGGGGAATGGTGAAGTAGCCAAAGATTCCTCTGGGAAGGACAATAATGCCACGATTCAAGGTGGTGCAAAATGGGTTAATGGCAAGCATGGCAAGGCTTTGAGTCTTGACGGTACGGATGATTACGTGGAAATTGCTCATGATGATTCTTTAAATATTGGAGGTGGACACACGATTGCCCTTTGGTTTAAATTAGATAGTGTTCCCGCTGCTGCCATGTGTGTTGTGACTAAAGATGATTGGGCACCTGGATTTTGGTGGGATGGGGCTACAATCCGACATCACACGCATGACCCACCGGGCATGCTTCACTATGTAGATGCAGCTTGGAATCCAGATACAGAGTGGCACCATATTGCCGCTACTTATGATGGTGAAGCGTTTGGAGTATATCTGGACGCTGAGCAGATTGGTTCTGGTGTAACTGCAGCAAACTTAGGAAGAAATCCGTTAACGGACAAACCCCTTTTATTAGGTATCTATTTAGCTACTGAAGAACATGGTCAGTGGGGTGCGTTTTTTTCTGGAATAATTGACGACGTTGCCATCTTCAATACGGCATTGACCGTTGCTGATATTGATACCATCATGACTAACGGATTAGAAACAGTAGCTGGTATTGAGCCTACAGATAAGCTCACAACGACCTGGGCTGCCATTAAAAACTATTGACCTACTCCTTAAACCTAAAGATTGCGTTGATTGGCAATTTTCCGATGTTGCGGGCAAGTTTACGCCTTGCCCGCGCCCTGATGGACGGGAAGGGTAGGCGGGCAAACCCCGGGCGACCAAGCAGGGGAATGCTTATTTAGCGGCAGACGGCTTTTTGAAATCTGTCTCTATATTGATGGTGACAAGACTGAGTGTGGTTCAATACTGGCCACCCTCGGCCTTGTCAAGGTATCACTAAGCGGGAGAAGTTTTTATGTCACAAAACCCGATTTTTCATAGTTACACCTTCGGCGATCAAGAGCGTAAAGAATTAGATCATGATGGACATTATGTTCTTCCCGGACTTTTGACTGCTGATGCTCAGGAGCGATTGACAGAATCGTTGGCACGGATTCAATCACTCATACCCGGTTGTAAAGAAGGATATGAACCGAA
Organism: Candidatus Poribacteria bacterium; assembly: GCA_965197475.1. GTDB lineage: Bacteria > Poribacteria > WGA-4E > WGA-4E > WGA-3G > MSPOR6. Next base: position 312,627 of record CBDANF010000002.1, read on the forward strand.
TCGATTCTCTGCTGAATATGATAGTTATCTCGAAAGTCTGATACCGCATCCTCAGATGCTTAAACTCGCGCGTGAAGTGCTTGGCGAAGAGATTCGATATGACCACTGCGTTAGCCTAAATCGCCCCGGTGGCAATGGCGGTATCGGTTGGCATAGCCACGGATACTCTGAAGATGATCCTCGCTACGGTTTCGTCCGAATCTTTTTCTATGTTAATGGATTTGAGGCAGATGATGGTGGTTTGAAAGCAGTTCCTGGGAGCCATCTTTACCGAGATCCAAAAATTCACGGTGCGACTGATGAGGCACTGCGTGAAGGTTGGTTGGTAGGAAAAACCCATTCAGAGACTGGAGAACCGTTAGAAATTGAGACGTTATCAGTGCCACCGGGAACAGTCGTATTGATGTGGACTCATGCGGCACACGCAGTTAATCCAAGAAAACCTGATAGTGACACACGATGGACAGTCGTTTACGCCTATCGCAATCCCGGTAAAGATGCTGGTGCGCGGTGGATCACTCCCGAATTTGAGCGAAAGCATATCCCTGGTGCTGAAGGATTGATGTCCCTATATTGAAGGTAGCAGCACCTTCTACCGTGCCTTAACGCAAAGTAGCATGCCACAAAAGAAACCCCATATTCTATTACTCATCAACGACGAACACCGCCCCGATGTATTGCCAATCGAAGAGAACACGGTTATCCGCACACCGGCACTTTCTCGGTTTATGGATGAGGGCACATACTTTCGTAATGCCTACACACCTTCGCCAGTCTGTGTTCCTGCCCGACAGAGTTTCCTTTCTGGACTCTATCCTCGCAACTGCGGCTGCTTAAACTTCGGTGACCCAATGCCGACAGAAGTCCGAACTATTCCAGGACATCTCGGCAACTATGGATATTATTCATGTTGCGCGGGGAAGATGCACTTTGTCGGAAGTGATGTAATGCACGGTTGGCACGAACGTATTGGGCGCGATATTGTTGGTAATAACGGATACCCGTATCGTGCTGTTAAGGATGAACACACCGCACAGATTGAACGAGAGCCAGGTACAGGAATGAAACGGGACAAGACCGCACAAGAGATACGAGATGTGCAACCGGGTATTGGACATTGGATGCTCCATGATCAATACAATGTGGACGGTGCGCTGCAATTCCTTGATGAATATTTTGTCAATGCCTCTTATGATCGTCCCAGATCAAATCCGCTCTGTATGGCGGTAAGCCTCATAGCACCACACTATCCGTATCAGTGTCCACTTGACCTGTTCAACTACTACATGCAGCGTGTGGAACCGATTGTTGAAGAACCGAACGAGAAGTTTGGATATGATAATTTTTTCAGAGTGCAAGTAAATAAAGATGTTACCTACCGTCAAGCACACCGGACGACCGCGGCTTATTATGGAATGATTGAGTGGATGGATGCCCAGTTTGGACGAGTGATTGAGAAAATGGAGCATCTGAATGTGCTTGACGATTTTATCATCGTGTTTCTCTCCGACCACGGTGAGATGCTTGGCACAAAAGGACTGTGGGAGAAACAGAGTTACTTTGAGGCATCGGCACGGGTGCCGCTTTCAATCTGGTATCCAAAAAAATTCGGACGAGAACCGAGAATCGTTGAGCAGAATGTGTCGTTAGTTGACCTCTTTCCAACGTTGTGTGAGTTAGCGGAAATCCCAGCCCCTGATGAACTTGATGGAAAATCGCTTGTGCCGCTGATTGAGGGAAATCCTGTTGAGTGGGATGACACAGTGTATAGTGAGTTGTGGCGTGCACAAAACGGACCTTCTGTGATGGTAAAAGAGGGTAGTTTGAAGTATTTCCGTTTTGACAACGATAAGGGATGGCCTGATCAACTTTTTGATCTCTCCAAAGATCCAGACGAACGAAACAATCTGATAGACAATCCTGATTATGCTGATGCACTTTCAAGGCTTAAGGAAAGCAGACGCATTACCACCACCTCGCCAGAAAGATAAAAATAACTGCTTCATTGACCCACATAACCCTATTCTTGAATAGAATTGGTTTCCTCAGATAAAGATGTTCCGTTAAATAGATCATTTAGTTCAAAAAGCAATACTCCTTCTTCTGATGCTCTCTGTATGAGGGAATTCGTAAAGCCACCAGCAGAAAACAAGATATATCTCGGATTCTGCTTCCATTGATCGGGAACTTTCGCAGCTTTTTGAATGAGACGCTCAAGTACATTTTCTCCGACAGGTTGATTCCACCATTCGCATTCACCAAAAAAGCGGGTTTCGTCAATGTTCTCTGTTAATATGTCAATTTCAAGATTTGATCCCCAATGTGCTCCAACTTGTTTGGAGGCAACTTTTAGTTTTTCGTCCCAATAGAGGCTTATGTATTGACGGCAAACGTCTTTGAAAAGTGCTCCCATGTAATCAGAAAGGTGCGGAGCGATCATTTGCTGATATACCAAATCTGCATTCCCAGATTCAAGGAGACTCCGATTCGGCGACACAAATCGGAACCAAAATTTGACATAGTTATCCGCAATCTTATACAGTCCCTTTCTACTTTTTTGCGGTGCGCCCTCGGTCAGTGGTGTTTGGCGTTTGATTAACCCTAATTCTCGTAGCACACTCAGATATTTTTCGCGTTCGTCGGGTTAAGTCCGACCCGTTGGGAAATTGCGTTTAATCGGGTCGCGCCGCCAGCGATTGCTTGCAATACACTTGCGTAAGTTCTGGGATCTCTGAGTTCCATGCGCAGCAGAAAGTTAACTTCGTCGAATAGATAGCCTTGAGGGGTGAGCAACTCTTTGATATGTTGTTCTATCGTTCTTTGAGATGTTTCCTGTGAATGTTGTGAAAAACCTAACACGAACCGATTTAAATATACTGGGATTCCGCCGAGGATTCCATAAACAATTATCTTCTCTTTTGGAGAATATTTAGGAAAAAACCTTCCACTATCTCGATAAGATAGTGGCATCAATTGGAGTTGACCTGTCCGTCTCCCATACAATGGAGATCGTACTGCCAATACCTCACGTTCCATAAAACTTACCTGTGACCCACACAAAATCAGGAATAGGTTGCTGTTTTTCCATGTAAATCCCAAAATCGTTGTATTAGAGAGGGTAGTGCTGCGTTATCTTCACATAGATATTGAAATTCATCAAGGACAAGGATTAGTCGTTCTTCTTGAGATTTTTGAGCGAAATAGATAAGTGCAGATTCCCAATCATCAAACGTCAGGTTTTGCAGCAACGGGTCATCAATTACATGCTGTGCTACTTCAATCAATTGGCGGAGATGATCATGTTCTTTCAACTGACTTGCAAGAAAATAGATGCGCCGTTTGTTTTTACAAAACTGCAATAGGAGTTCAGTTTTTCCAACTCGATGCCTACCATACAACACAAAAAATTCTGCATTTCCTGTCCGATACATTTGCTCTAATGCGTTTAATTCTTGTTCTCGGTTTACAAACATTTTTCTAATGAGAAAAACAGAAATGTGGTATAATCGTTTTTGTCAGGATAATACATTGGAATCTTCGTAAAAACGAGATAAATTGTTTGCAAAGTACGCAGCTCAAACAACATATTCACAGACAAGGAGAAGCTTCAGATGAAAACTAGGTTATTTCCGATTTTCCTTGTGTTCCTTATCATTTCAATCTCATGTCTATCGTGCGGATCAAGGTTATATTTGCAAAGTAAGGGTGGTCAAAACGGTTCTATTCAGAATTACACGCACCTGGGTTTACTTGGCGGAACCAAAGCGCGCATAGGTAAAGGTTGGGTAAATGACATCCAATATTCACCAGCCAACACCCTGTTCGTTGTTGCCGGTTCTGCTGGTATTTGGATATATGATGCTGGTAGCTATCAAGCGCGCGCCCTGCTCACTAAGAATACTGGGGAGGTCAAGAGCGTTTCCTTCAGCTCAGACGGTCGAACTCTTGCGAGTGCAAGCGACAGTGGCGCAATACAGTTGTGGAATACAGCCACAGGCAAACACCGTAAAACACTTACTGATCATACTGGGGAGGTAAAAAGCGTATGCTTCAGTCCGGATGGACAGACTCTTGCGAGTGCAAGTGGTAGTATGAGAAAAGCACGGTTTGTTAATGGAAAGTGGGAAAACAAAATCCGTTTGTGGGATACAACCACAGGTGCGCGTCTGGAAACATTCAAGGTGGGTGTGGGGTATGTTACCAGTCTCTCTTTTAGTTCAGACGGACGGAAGCTAGCAAGTGCAAGCGTTGATGACGTAGTACATCTGCGGGATATAGCCACTGGTCAGCAGCATACTATACACACTTTCAATATGTCTCGTAACAAGCAGACTATTGGTGTTGTTAGTGAAGACTTCAGTCCGAATGGACGAACCCTCGCGAGTGGGTATAATGATGGTGCAATCCAGATATGGGATGTAGTTACAGGCGAATGCTATCAAACGCTCACAGGACATACAGATGCCGTCACCACGCTTTGTTTTAGTCCGAATGGACGAACCCTCGCGAGTGGGTGTATTGATGGAGCTATCATGTTATGGGATGTAGTTACGGGCGAATGCTATCAAACGCTCACAGGACATACAGGTTACGTCACCACGCTTTGTTTCAGTGCAGATGGACAAAACCTCGCAAGCGCAAGCAAAGACAACACGCTCCGGATTTGGGATACTGATGCAGGCATGCATCTCAAAACACTCACGGGGTATACGGAACGGATATGGGGTGTCTGTTTGAGTACCGATGGAAAAATAACTCGCAAGTGCGACCTTGGACAGTACAATTCGTCTGTGGGATACTGTTACAGGCATACATCTCAAAACACTTACGGGATCTACAAAAGATTACTTTAGGTATTATAGTGTTTGTTTGAGTCCCGACGGGCATAAACTTGCTTGTGGTGGTTCAAATGGAACAATTCAAGTGTGGGATATTGAGACTGGTCAGCAAATAATGTTACTCTCTAAAAGCAAACATGAATTCTACTCGGTGGCATATTCGCCGGATGGCAAAACCCTCGCTAGTGGTAGCCATAATGGTGCAATATTGATTTGGGATATTTCCATCGGTAAACATAAAAATACTCTTATAGGACATACCGGGGAAATTAGAAGCGTCTGCTTCAGTCCAGATGGGTTGACATTGGCGAGTGCAAGTTTTGATAACACAATTCGGATTTGGGATGCTGTAACTGGCGCGCTCAAAAAAACATATAGGACCACGTCTATTGTTAGAAGCATATTCTTTACGCCAGATGGAAGGCTGCTTGCTAGTAGTGGAAAAGATGGTTTAACAGTCCAGATTTGGGATGTATTTACTGGAACACATAAAAAAACACTCACAGGACATACAGAAGGGCTTTATACTGTTTGCGTGAGTGCAGATGGGCGAACTCTTGCAGGACATTGTAAAAACGGTACGGTACTCTTATGGGATCTCGCTTCTACTAATCAATCGGTAGTTGGAACAAAATAAGATAGATGGAAGATAATTGTCAAAACTTGACCCGTTCGTTAAGAGATTCGCTTTGCACATATTTCTTTTTTATGATAAATTACTTTGACATACAAAATCTTAAGGTATATAGCACCAGTATTTTCGTCTACTTGCAAGGAGGAGATGTTCTACAATGTTTAGGACGTACCAAGAAAAAAAGTTATTTTTGTCAATGCGATTATGCAAAGGCTTCATGAGTTTGTTAGTGATCGTACTGTTGCTGACAACAACAACGCATTTCGCTGATGCAGATAAAATTCAATTTGATCGGGATATTCGTCCGATTTTGTCTGATAAATGCTACGCGTGCCACGGTCCCGATCCAGCGGTGCGGCAAGCCGAACTAAGGCTTGACACTAAGGAAGGGGCATTCTCGGATCCAAGCGGTTACCCGATTATTGTTCCAGGTGAACCAGAAAACAGTGAATTGGTCCAGCGTATCACACACGAAGACATTGATAGGCGGATGCCACCGCTGACTTCTAACCGTCAACCTACACAAGAACAGATTGACACGCTAATTCAATGGATTGCCGAAGGTGCTGAATGGGAGGAACATTGGGCATATAATCCGCCGAAACGGATTGATTTACCAGAAGTGAAGAAATCTGATTGGATTCGCAATCCGATCGATCAATTTATTCTGGGTAGGTTGGAGACAGAAGGACTTGAACCTTCTTCTGAAGCAGATAAACGCACACTGATCCGGCGTTTGCATTTTGATTTGACAGGACTATTACCAAAACCAGGAGAGGTAGATCAATTTTTAAGAAACAAACGCCCAGAAGTCTATGAGGAGCTGGTCAATCGACTGCTCTCTACTCCACAGTATGGCGAGCGGATGGCAATTTACTGGCTTGATCTGGTGCGTTATGCAGATACAAGCGGTTATCATTCGGATGAGAATGTTAGCGTCTGGCCTTACCGAGATTATGCGATTAAGGCATTTAATGAGAATATGCCGTTCGACCAATTTACGATAGAAAACCTTGCAGGCGACCTTCTTTCTAATGCGTCAGCAGAACAGAAGGTGGCATCTGGTTACAATAGGTTAAATCAAACTACCGCTGAAGGTGGCGCACAAGCAAAAGAATATCTCACAATCTACGCAGCTGACCGCGTTCGAACTACAGCATCTGTATGGTTAGGCGCAACGCTCGGATGTGCGCAATGTCATGACCATAAATTTGACCCTTATACCGCAAAAGATTTCTACAGTTTTGCTGCTTTCTTCGCTGATATACAGGGACCCGGTGTGTATGGAGGGGGTAGCAAATGGGACCCTGTTGTAATGCTACCATCACCTGAACAACAGACTGAATTGCAGGAAATTGATGATGAATTAGCAAGATTGCGCAATGTGTTTGAGCTGTCATCGCCTGGGTTGCAAGCAGAACAAGCAAAGTGGGAGGAGGAGATTCGTTCACTTCTCACTTCAACGGAAGCAGCTGATTTTGCATGGGTTGATGATGCACAGTCAAACGGTGGCAAAACTGAAGGCACATGGAAATTTGTTGGAAAAAACGAAGCACCCGTTTACAGTAAAGAGCGTTCCCGGATACAGACAGCAGCACCGGAACAACTTGTGCAGCATGCATTCCGAGGTGCAAATCGAAAAGTTACACTAGCTGAAGACGACAAACTTTTCGCTTATGTCTGGTTAGATCCCGAAAATCCGCCTAAAACAATCATGCTTCAGTGGAACGATGGGAACTGGGACCACCGGGCGTTCTGGGGTGAAGACAAAATTACTTATGGTGAGATAGGAAGTGATACGCCTGCTCACAAACCGATGGGAGGGCTTCCCAAGCTTGGCGAATGGGTGCGTCTTGAAGTTGATCCCACTGTCGTTGGGTTAAAAGTTGGCAGTGTCCTAAACGGAATGGCATTCACACAGTTTGGCGGTACAGCCTATTGGGACATCGCTGGTGTCGCAACTACTCTTGGTGTGGTGACGAAGAATTCCCATGACGGTGCAGTCATTAAAGCAATTCAAGTTGATCCCTTCGTCAGAACGACAAATCAACGAAAACAGATTACCGACTACTATAGACGAATTGCGCCTGCCCTCGACGGAATTCGCAACCAGATTGCCGAGCTGGAAAAACGCAAAAATGAAATCAGAGGCAAAAGTTCATACTCTCTAACAACCGTCTCGGTTCAACCTCGCACGACGCGGATATTACCGAGAGGGAATTGGCTGGACGATTCGGGTGAAATTGTTGAACCGATGATACCAGAATTTATCGGAGATCTTGGTATTAAAAACCGCCGTCCGACCCGTCTTGATCTCGCGAAATGGGTAGTGTCAAGGAATAATCCTTTGACTGCTCGTACATTTGTCAATCGTCTCTGGGCACTCTATTTCGGAACTGGCATATCACGGGTGCTTGATGACCTCGGCGCACAAGGTGAACCGCCAATACATTCAGAGTTACTTGATTGGTTAGCAGTGGAGTTTATGGAAAGTGGGTGGAACGTCAAACACATGGTGAAACTCATTGTTTCTTCAAACGCCTATCGCCAGTCTTCAAAACCGAATGAAGTCCTGCGCGAAAAAGACCCTTACAACCGTCTTGTCGCTCGCCAGTCACTTTGGCGATTGGATGCAGAAATCGTGCGTGATAATGCACTTCTGCTGAGTGGACTTCTCGTGCCGAAAATTGGTGGACCCAGTGTTAGACCGTATCAACCAGTAGGATATTACTCAAACTTGAACTTCCCCAAGCGTAAATATGTGCATGACACTGGTGAAAGTCAATATCGCCGAGGGCTTTATATCCACTGGCAGCGTACCTTCTTGCATCCAAGCATGATGGCTTTCGATGCACCGAGTAGGCAGGAGTGTACGGCGGAAAGATCAACCTCCAACACGCCGATGCAGGCACTTACGCTGCTCAATGATCCAACCTACGTTGAGGCAGCACGCGTGTTTGCAGCACGAATTATCAAAGAAGGTGGGCAGACCCCAGAAGACCGTATCAATTGGGCATTCCATCAAGCGTTGTCACGTCTGCCGCAGCCCAAAGAGTTAGAGGTTATGACAGGATTGTACGAAAAGCATAAAAACGAGTATACTGATAATCCGGATGCTGCGAAAACATTAGCGGCAGTAGGTCAAACTTCTGCAACACAGAGTATTGAACCTATCGAACTTGCATCGTGGACCTCTGTCGCACGGGTGATTTTGAACTTGCATGAGACGATTACTCGGTATTAATCGTCAATTGTTTAAACCCGGTAGGCGCGGTTTTCAACCGCGCTTTCATTATAGTAAATCCCGTAATTACTTATACACTTTTATAATATCATCAATAGAAGTCTGAGCATTGTATTGACGTATCCGCTTGATGTTGGCGAAATCCTTCTCAATCGGATTCAACTCCGGTGAATACGGCGGTAAAAACAACAAACTCGCACCGCAATCCCGGATCAATGCTGCCGTCTGTGAACCTTTGTGGAAAGACGCATTATCCATAATCACAACATGGCTATCGTCAAGCAATGGACACAACATTTCCGAAAGCCAACTGTTGAAGGCGACCGCATCGCAACTGCCCTTGAAAAGCACAGGTGCTGTGAAACATCCATCAAGCCGTGCCGCAATCAGCGTCGTGGTGTGGTATACCGATGGCTTGGCACTTTATCTTCAACACGGACACCTTTCGGGGCATAAGCATACCGACGGAAAGTGGTTTCAGTGAAACCACTTTCGTCAAGATAAACCGGTTTTTTGCCATGCTCCTGTGTCTCTTGTTGAAGTGCCGAAAGATACTCTTGGCGTTTTATCGGACACTGTTCTTTGTAGGTCGTTGTCTTTTTTCGCGTAATATTGAGTTTTGAGAAGGCATAAAAGATGCCGTTTGTTGAAACACCGAAGTGTTTGGCACGTTCGGCGAGTGTGGAATCTGGGAAATCGGCAACATGTTGCTGAAGTGCGTCATAATCAATATCTCGGGGACCTTTGGGTCCCGGTTTTTCACAGGCGAAGGGGTCTTCTGCTTCCAACCAGTTATAGATCGTTCTTCTTGAGACACGAAAAGTGCGTTCTGCGGCGGCTTTACTGCCACCATTATTGATGAAATCAAGCACGCGTTTGCGTCCATCTGTTGAATATGCCATAATCATAAAGGCTAACATAAATCACAGAAAATGTAAACTTATTTTCAGGATCTACTATAAGTATTGAAGAGATTCTTGGAGATTATCAATGAAATCCATTAATTTTAGTACGGACGGGACCTGTGCGGTAGGACTGAAAATTGACGATAGGAGGAATAGGTATGAGAATGGTATTGATTTTTTGTATGATTATCTTGCAGCTGATGTGTGTGCGGGTATGTCGGGTTTTAGCCGAAGCACCGACGACACCGAAAATCCTGTTTACCTCCAGGCAGGATGGCAATTACGAAATCTACATGATGAATCCGGATGGCTCCGAACAGGTGAATCTCACGCAGCATCCTGCTATCGATCTTCAGGCAGCCTGGTCGCCGACGGGTGAGCAGATTCTGTTCGTCTCGGATCGCGGGGGCACGCGAGACCTGTATTTGATGGATGCCGATGGCAGGAATGTCCGCCGCGTCTTTAAGAAAAAAATAACCGCTTGGAGAACAGAACCTACCTGGTCGCCCGATAGCAAACAGTTTGCTTACCAGTGCAAGGACTGGAACCGCCGCATAAAAGGCGGTCTCTATCTTGGGACGTTTGGCGAAGAAGATGCCGAATTCATCGCGAATTACCATTCCCCGGTGTGGTCTCCCGATGGTTCAGAAATAGCCTGCTCTGAACATCACCCACTGGGGGCTCGACTTATGTTTATCAACGTCCGCACACGGGAGGCGGAACAACCGCTACCCGATGAAGCACTCCGCTGGCAATTCGAGCCGTCCTGGTCTGCTGCGGGGGACAGACTTGCCTTTGCTGGGAACAGGCACCCGTTGCCGGTCATCTTGGATAGGGAGCTGCACCGCGCATGGAAGAACAAACAGACGATCTACATCGTTAACCGAGACGGCACGGGTCTGCGGCAGCTTGTTGATGAAGCGGGCCCCATGCAGAGTATCCTGCGTTATCGCCAGACAGATCGGAAGTGCTTTATACACAGGGTAACGGGACATCCCAAATTTTCAAAGTTGATGTAAACAGCGGGGTTCGGACGCAGCTGACGCATATTCAAACGAATTTTAGCGGAGATTGGTTTGATCCTGCGTATGCGTTGCCGGTTTTACCTCAGTCAGAGTTGCTAACGATAACATGGGGAGAACTGAAAAAGGATTGACTCAAATTATCCAACATTTTCCAAAGATTAGGAATAGGAGGTATCAGATATATGTTAAATGGTATAAATGAAGAAACTAAACTTCGTCTCACAAGACGCACATTTTTAGGGAAAACAGTGCGTGGCATTGGCTCGCTTGCACTTGCATCTCTATTATCACCATCGTTGCTGAATGCTGCACCACAGATTGAAAGATGGTCCGGAATAATTGCCGAACCGCACGTGCCACCAAAAGCAAAGTGTGTAATCCACCTCTGCATGGCAGGTGGTCCCTCACATTTGGAGACTTTAGATTATAAGCCGAAACTGGCGGAAATGCACGGTAAACCGATGCCGCAGTCATTCACGAAAGGTCAACCGATTGCGCAGCTTCAGGGTCAGGCAAACGCGCTCAAGTGTCTTGGACCAACTCACGAATTTAAAAAATGGGGAGAATCGGGACAGGAGATGAGTACGGCGTTTCCACACACCGGCGGACTCGCAGACGACATCTGCATCGTGCGGTCTTTGCGAACCGAGCAGATTAATCACGATCCCGCGCACACCTTTATGAATACCGGCACTGCCATCTCAGGTAGACCCAGCATGGGATCGTGGCTGCTCTACGGACTTGGCAGTGACAACGAAAACCTGCCGGGGTACGTCGTCCTTGTCTCCTCTGGCGGCGGGCAGGACCAACCGATTGCAACCCGGCAGTGGCACAGTGGATTTCTGCCCGGACAATTTCAGGGTGTTCAGTTCCATTCAAGTGGCGACCCCGTTCATTATGTCTCAAGCCCTGGCGGTGTGAGTCAGGAACAGCAGCATGACGTTGTTGGAGCAGTACAGACCTTGAACGGCATGTTAGATGAAACTGTTGACGACCCAACAATCTCGACGCGTATCAATCAATATGAGATGGCATTTCGCATGCAGACCAGTGTCCCAGAATTGACCGATATATCCAAAGAACCGCAGGATATTCTTGATATGTATGGTGCCAAACCGGGGGGCGGGTCGTACGCATCAAACTGTCTACTTGCGAGAAGGCTAGCGGAACGCGGTGTACGCTTTATTCAACTCTACCATCGTGGATGGGATCACCACGGCGGAATCCAGAACGCCATTAAGACAACTGCCGGATATGTTGATAAGGCAACAGCAGCACTCGTTAACGATCTGAAACAACGCGGTATGTTAGATGAGACCTTAGTTATCTGGGGCGGTGAGTTCGGTCGGACTCCGATGGCACAAGGCAGCGGACGTGACCACCACATTAAGGGATTCTCAATGTGGATGGCAGGCGGCGGTGTCAAAGGCGGTATTAGTTACGGTAATACGGATGAACTCGGCTACAATGCGGTTGAAAACATCGTGCATGTCCATGACTTCCACGCCACAATGCTACATGTTTTGGGTATTGACCACGAGAAACTGACATACCGTTTCCAAGGTCGAGATTTCCGTCTCACAGACGTGCACGGACATGTTGTCCGCGATATTTTGGCATAAGGTAAGAGACAAACTCTATGTGCCACACACCCAAATATGAAAAGCAAACCGCTTCAACTTCAATTTTATACGAAGTCGGATTGTCCACTTTGCGACGAGGCAAAATCGGTGCTGCAAAGTATTGCAGCGAAACTGTCGTTTTTTGATGTGGAAGAGATTGACATTACGACAAATCTGGGTCTGTTTACAAAATATAAACTTCTAATTCCAGTACTTGAACTGAATGGAAAGCAGCTTTTTGCACATCGCGTGGATACAAAAAAGTTGGTGTGGCAGTTAAGATGGCATCTGTTGCTAAGGCGTTTCATTAGGAACTGAGTGGGCGTTTAAATGATCCACCCGAAATATATTGTTGCTGTCTCTGCATTGATAAGCCATCAGAAAGAGGCAGGAGTTACGGCATCAATTGGGGCACTGGTTGGTATTTCCTCAAACATCAAGTCTCCGATTAAATTGGCGTTTAGTTTTTTAGCCGATTAAGTCAGTGGTGAATTAGTTGAGGGTGTGCCTAATTATTTGGTCCAGCAACACAGACAGTAACGCATTTCAGGTGCCGCTTCATTTGTAGAAGTGCGTCTATAGTCGCGCAATTACGCGTCTCTTTAATTTGTGTGCGGCACGCGGCGCGTGCCTATTACCTTTAAGTACACATCTAACACTGAATTATTTATGCACACCCTTCAACTAATTTACCCCCACGAGGGTCGGTGTCCAGTTAACTTTTCTAAATACTCAGCCGTTCGCCGAACTTCCTCTTTAAGTTTTTTCTGTGCTTTCTGTTTCCCTGCCTCTTCAGTTCTGTATTGCACTCGATAGGTGCCTTTGTCCAGTCGCCGTAAAGCAAATTCACCAGAAACATTCCGGTTCACATACGCCAGCATGTCGTGCAACAACCAATAGACATCTGTCGGTGTGTACTCAAAGTGGCAGTGCTCGGATTTTTCCTTCACTTCATCGAGGGTTTTCTGCACTAACTCAACGACTTCAGCAAGGGTATAGGATTTATTTTCTTCCAAATTAATCTTGTTCATTTTCAACTCCTGACAATTTAATGGTAGGCATCCGCGCAGGTTGCGCTTCATAAGGTTGCACCTTCTCCATCCCGTTGCACACCTGAATTAGCTGGGAAGCAATGCTAACTGCTATCTCAGGCACAGTTTTGGAGTTAATATCCAATCCGATTGGTGCGTACACTCGCTGCAGCTTTTCCATAGGAATTCCAACCTCCAGCAGATCGTCAAAAATCAATTTTATTTTTCGACGGCTACCGATCAATCCGATGTACCGCGCGTCTGATTCAACAACGCTATGCAGTGCAGATTCATCGTGCTGGTGTCCACGTGTTACGATGACGACATAAGTTAAATGGTTAATGCGATATTTCCGAAGTTCCTCAGCAATGTCACCGATGATAATTTCGTCCGCTTCAGGTAACCGCTCAGTTGAGGCAAAATCTGCCCGGTCATCAACGATAGCAATGTCGAAATCTAACCAACTTCCGAGGTGGCAAAGTGCCTGTCCAACATGCCCTGCCCCTGCAATTAGCAAAGTGGGTCGCGGTTGAAGCGGTTCCAAAAAAACGGATATCTTTTTATCTTTTTGAAATATAGACGGTCGGTTCCGCTCAAGAATGTCAGAGATTTCAGTTTCTACATCCGCTTCCAATGCAGAATTCCCCAATGTCCCTATACGGTCACCGTTCGTTCCGAAAACCATCTTCATACCAACATCTACACCGTTTTGTTCACTTTCCACAACTGTTGCACAGATAAGCGGCACCTTCTCGGCATTCAGTTTCTGTAGGCGGGTGAACATTTCAGCTTCCGAGCGAGTTTTCGGCAAATCTATAAATATTTTCATATTTCCGCCACAGATTAGACCATCGTCCCAACCGTAATCACTATCCAATTGAAACTCAAGCAAGCGAGGTTTACCGCCCTGCATTAGACCAATGGCTTGTCGGCGTGCTTCTGCTTCCACACAACCACCGCCAAGTGTGCCGATATTCCGCAAATTCGGTAGAATCAGCAGTTTCGACCCCGGCTTTTGCGGTGTTGAACCTTTGGTCTCAATAACAGTACAGTAGGCACCGACTTGAGCCGATTCAATCAATTCTGAGATTTTTTGATATATTTCTCTCATCTGCAATATACTTTTTCACTTGAGGAGCGATAAAATCAAGGATGACTCCTCGGTTTAAACCGTAGGTGAAGCTTGAAACTATATTTCAACTAAAGTTTTGGGCTGCTGCACTTTGTGCGATTAGTTGCTTAAATTGTCCGCGTTGCCGTTCTGTTAGTTCCAATGGAATAATGTTTTCTATGCCGTTACTGCCAATTTTTGATGGGACATTCAGGAAAACTGATGTTGTGTCAGTTGAAATCAGCGCACCAACACTCATAACCCGTTTTTTATCAAGACTGATTGCTGAAACAACCTGCAAAATGTGACTTGCCAACGTATATTCACTTGCCGAAGTGTATGGACAACGAGCAGCTATCGCTGCTAATAGTTTTTGGATATCGGATTCATCCATCAATTGGGAAAGGGGAATCCCGTTAACCCTGCAATACTGCGGTAACGGATGCGTCACTTCATCATTTCCGATTGCCAACGTGGACACATCCTTCACTGAGAGTCCAAGACGGTTCGCTATTTCAGATTTCAGATGCGCAGTGGAAACACCGTTTGCAATGCCGATCACGGTTTCTGTCCCGTGTGTCTGATGTATCCATGCCGAGATGTAGTTTGCAAAAGGCATGGCGACCAAAATTTTGGCATTCTGCACGTACTCCAGAATCTTCGGCACAATTTGACGAGCTATAGAAAGATTCGTTGTTTTCAATGCTTGTGCCGAGTGAAAACCAAAGGGTAATGCCGTAGGCAGCAGAACAACTATATCAGAATCAGATAGTTCTTCACCAGAATTTGTGAATGAAATATCAGTGTCGCTTGCACTCATGGCAGTTGCAAAGGTAATATCCTCTACACCATCTGTAAGTGGTCGTGGGTTTCTCGAGAGGCGGTTTCCCGGTTTGCTACCGGATTGCGTGTCGGTGAAGAAAACGATTTTCTGAGCCAATTCTGAATGACATATACCCCAAGCAACTGTAAGTGCTAACTGGCTATGTCCTAACAATGCTATTTTCATGCAGTTTGTTCCTATAAAAGAGTCCCAACAATTTCTTGAAATCGAGATTCAAGGTTTTCGCGTTGGACATCCATCTCAGAATTGGCTTTCAGTTTAGTTTGCAACAATTCATCGTAGCGTTCAACGTATTCCATTAAGTTTTCTACCTCTTTTTCATAACATATTGCCGAAGTTAAAACCTTTTCCTTAACAACAACCGGAAGTTCTTCAGAAGTAATCTGTGTTAATTCCCAACGCCACACTTTTTCGGAAATATAGGTAATAAACCGATCCAGAACTTCACCTTCATAACTACTTTTCTGAAGTTCTTGTACCTCTTGAATTAGTCCTAATACTTGGTTAAAAAGTGAATCGGACAAAATATTGCGTAATTCCATCAAAATACGTCCCGTTGTTGAAATTGGCAGCTTATTTTGAAGCAGGAACACGCGGAGATTTGGATAGTCTTCCAAAGTTTTTATTTCGGTGAGCCACGTTTCACCTATTGAAGGGAGTTCACTTAAATCAAAACTCAATACTTGTTGCTTCCGAATTTCTTCAAGTTTAGCGGCACTCTTATTAAGTCCGGCGTTCGCGAGCGTACTAATAACCTCTGATTCACCATAAGGTTTCAAAAAGGCAATCATTTCACTGACTTTCGTCTGTTCTGCTTGAATTGTCTCAGGTGTTGCGTTGCCGTTGCTACGCGCTTGATCAGAATTCCGTTTTTTACTTTTCCGTGTCGGGTTCGTAAGTCGACTGGCACGTTTTGTTAACGTTTCATCGTACCTCACCAATTCTTCGCGCAGCAAAGAAAGCGTAACATCTCCATGGATTGCAAGTTTCTCCGCTGTCGCAATATCACGCAGGTTGTGTCCGGTTTTCACAACAAGTGCCCTATTCAGATTCCGCTCAAGCACTTTCCGATCCTTTTCGTTTTCAACGACAAGTTGGCTTCCCAAAGTGAGATTCATTAATCGCTTCGTCTGATCTGGCACGCTGAGATTGATGTCACAAGTAGGTTGAAAATCCCCAAGGAGTTTCTCTCGTGATTTTCCATAAAGCACTAAGACCCACAATGTTGTGTAATAAGTTTGGAGATTTTCAGATTCTCGTGGTGCTTGCTCAATCCACCGTTTTATGATCGGAAAATGATCTCCCACATGCGTCAAGAGTTCTTCAAATTCCGCGTCTGCAACCTCAAATCCTGGGAATTTTGATTGCGTTTGCCGATTCGTTCGGTTGTTTCGCTGTGCAGTCGCGGGTTTCGCAGCTAAGAGAATATTCTGAAGTGGCTGAATTACCTTTTCAAAATCTTGATTGTGCTGACTTGCATAGTTAGCGATTTCAAGAAAAGCCAGCCACACGTTCCGCATTCTTTCAATTTGCATCGGATCCAAAGTGGAACGAAGACCGATCCGAGTCATCTTTTCCCGAACGGTACCAGATGTCCATTCAGGTAGATATATTTCGTCTTGCGGAATGTCATTCTCAAAGATGTTCAGTTCAACCGGGGTGACAAGTCCCTTAGCGATCAAATCCGTTTCAAAAACAAGGTCATGAAAAAGCCCTACTGCCTTATCTAATACCTGGCTCGTCAATGTATAACTTGATTGAATCATGTGGTTGAGCGTAAACTGTTGGTTCTCTTGTAGCTGCCAAAACTCAATCATCGGGTCAATGTTCTCTCTAAGGATATCTGTTTTTGTTGCTTCATCCTCAAAATGTTCGCCCAGATAATCGGCGTAGAAATCAGAAAACGCAAAAATCGTATTTCGCAATTCACGAATAACAAGGTCATCCCAAACTTTATTGTGAATACGTTGCCCACGATTGAGCATTAAAGCTCTCAACCGACTTTCAACACCTTGATGAAATTGCGTCATCAACTGGTACGCATGCTGGGTCGCTTTGATCATATAGTCTTCAATTTTCGATGAACTTTCAACTATTGCCTCCTCAATTTCCTTAGTTGGCGCGCTGAATGCTATTGGAACAAGCCTTAGCACTTTGGGTTCAAGCGGATTGAAAATAGCTGCTGTTGATAAAACCCGCACAGATGGCTCGGTTTCAGAATCATTATCATCTAAAAAGCGACTATGAAGCGTTAAACTGTATTCTAAATCAAAGAGATCAGGATAGTTTTTAATATGAGTCCGCAACACTACCAAAACCGTATCAAACCCATCTTTCTCAATCTCAGTCAACATCACGTCTTCGTTGAGATTTACTCGGTGGATATGAGTCTGTTCCGGAATAACGACCTTCACTGATGCAAAATCAGTGTCAGCGGTCTTTGCGAGTACAAAACCACCTGTTTTGATAGTACTCGGCACCATCAAACGGGATTGTAAAACCTCTTCAGTCAGTTCAGAAAGTGTAAGAGATTTTCCTAAGTGTTGTATCGTAATATTCGCAAGAACACCATCAGCAAAATCGGTGATTTGGCGTGTGTTGCGTTCTAACTCCTGGACACTTTTGTGAACGCGGTCATAATCGTCAAGTGCAGAAGCCTGTACCTTCGCTTCATCAATCCAAGATACCCAAGCTCCTGGACGATGCTTCATTTTTAAGGTGAGTTTTCCATCTTCGGAATCAAAGCCTGGAAGTATCTGACTTTCGGAGGTGACTTTTGGTGTCCAGACAATCAGGTGTTTATTGTTTTTGCCACCGAGTCCAATTCCAAATGTGTCTCCCCAACTCATCCGACCTTCAACACTGGCTTTGATTTTATCAGTTAATGTAAAGAGTGATTTAGCGTGAAAATTTAGTGAAATACCTTGCATTGGATCAATTAGAACGTGTCCTCCATAATAGGTAATTTATCTATCGAAATATAATATTGATTTCGTAGATAATTATTAATAAGCATCTATACCGATTTAGATTTAATCTCAAGTCCCCACACATCCCAACCATCAACTTCCTTTCGAGCGAAAAGCTCAAGTTTACTCTGTTCGGGAAACATCTCTTCAATACGCCGTCGTACCTCATCCGGTTTTTCCGAATGCCGTGTCCGCTCCGATTGCACAAGCTGCCTAATATTTCGCATACCCCGAGGTTGCGGAATTGTCCCGCGTTTAAAAACGAGACACAATTCGCACTGACTCATCGTATAGAAGCCTGGATTTACGCGGCATTTGTCCCATACAAACGCGACTGTTGCCCAACGAAATCCCCAAGCTTTTCCCAACATGATAGCTTGGTCAAGGTGCGGTGATGAACTCCACATAAACAGCAGGCAATTTTTAGTGGTAATAGCCTCAATATTCCATTTCTCCATCTCTGATACAGATATGGTCGGATAATGTAGAACTGCACCACCACTATCATTGCCGCCAGCACCTGTGTGCTGCAGTTGCCCTTTGTAATCCCAAGGGGGGTCAGCATAGAGTATTTGATACTGTTTGTTCGGAAACGGGGGATGTAATACCATAGTATGTTTACAGACAGATTACCCTCAAACAGGCATACTGACTGAATTACAAGCGCGCACGAAGCATCATGGGCAGCGTCCTGCTTATATGTTGCTACTGTGCATCAACGCTCAGTCCTTCTTGAGCGATGTCGTTATTTGCGACTAACATATCTCGGTTAAAGATAAAATCACTACGGGAACTTCCAAGGTTTTCCCCTTCTGCCTGACGTTCACGGAAGTATTGCGGAAGTGTTAGTCCTGTCATGCGAATAGCATCTTCGGGACATGCTTCAATACAATAACCACAGAATATACAGCGGAGCATATTGATTTCAAAAACATCAGGGTATTTTTCCCGTTGGTAACCTTCTTTGGTTGTCCATCCATCAGGAGCGGGGGCTGCTTGTATCGTGATGCAGTCAGCTGGGCAAGCGGTTGCGCATAAGAAGCATGCAACGCATTTAATTTCATCCTTGTCAGTCGTGGTTAATTTATGGATACCTCGATACCGATCATTACGTTCATTGACGCTTCTCGGATCTTCGGGGTACTGAACTGTTAATTTCTTCTTAGGGATGTGTTTTAACGTTGTGAACATCCCCTTAATCAACGCTGGGATATAGAGTCTATCCCAAAATGACATCTCTTCGTTAACTTTCATAAACGGAATTCCTTTCTGATTACAACTTTCACAAAATTAATTCTTTCCTACACGTTCTCTCGTGTTTGCGCGATACGCGCGGTATCACCTGCCAACGCAGGTATTAGTAGACACACGATTTTCAATCGATTTTACATAAAACTTCAGTAGTCGTTATTCTTTTGCTGTTGCTGTCGCTATGTTTGAAGCTCCACCTTCGCCCTCACTATTCACAGCTCGCACTTGGAAGCCATAAAGTTCACCGCCTGTACGTTCGGTTACCGTTACAAAAGTATATGTTCCGACTGTAGAGAACCACGATGTCCAAGCACTCCATCCCGAACTATAGTATCTCCGAAACCGCGCCTCATAACCGGTAATCGCAGTGCCCCCATCATCGCTTGGCGCATCCCAAGACAGATATACCGCGCCGACTATTGTACTATGTGTTGAAGCTCTGAGATTAGTCGGCGCACCCGGCACAGTCGTAGATGATTGTGGCGTGACAGTGACTTTAGACGATTCTGGACCTGACCCAGAACTATTCACTGCACGCACTTTAAACGCATAAACCGTGCCATTCGTTAAGCCCGTTAGCGGAACGGACGTGCTGCTACCGTTGTCCGTGGATGCCCAAGATCTCCAAGAACCATCGTCATCGGTATCTCTGCGATATTCGTAA
Organism: Candidatus Poribacteria bacterium; assembly: GCA_965197475.1. Classification (GTDB taxonomy): domain Bacteria; phylum Poribacteria; class WGA-4E; order WGA-4E; family WGA-3G; genus MSPOR6. The sequence continues at coordinate 332,765 of CBDANF010000002.1, forward strand.
CCTGTAATCGCACCTCCACCATCTGAGGATGGCGTATCCCAAGATAACGTGACCTGTCCATCACCTGCGGTTGCCTGTAGATTCTGAGGCGCACCTGGTGTTGATATTAATGGTAATTGCGGTGTGCCGGTGGCAATATCTGATTCTGAACCTGCTGCACCCACGCTATTCACCGCACGCACACGGAACTCATATAGGGTGTCATTCGTGAGACCCGTTACGGTTTCCGATAAATCTATCCCCGCGGATGTCCATGAACCGAAATCGCCGCTGCTCCCTTCGCGATAACTGTATTCGTAATCGGTAATTATTAAACCCCCATTTGAATTGGGAGCATCCCAGTAAAGTGACACTTCACCATCACCCGCGGTTGCGTTTAGATTTTGCGGCGCACTCGGTATAGTGGCTGGCGTTGCATAAGCTGTCCTTGATTCGGTACTTTCACCCGCGCTATTCACAGCTCGTATCCGGAACTTGTATCCCGTGCCGTTGGTCAATCCAAAAACCGAATTAAGAGTGTTGGTATTACCCCACGATGTCCATGATGAACCGAAACTTTGAGAGGTGCGGCTATATTGGTATTCGTAATCGCTAATATCCGCACCGCCATCATCGCTTGGTGCTGTCCAAGATAGACTGACCCACCCATTGTAACCGTAGCCACTCAAACTTGTGGGGGCACTAGGCACCGTCGCAGGCGTTGATTCTAAAGACTCGGTAGCGGCACTTGCACTCTCACCATTCATCGCTTTCACCTGGAACTTAAAGTCGTCCCGTTCGTTAACCCCAAAACATCAAAAAATGTGTTCGACCCCGCGGGTATCCAAAGACTCCATATTGAAAATGGCACATCCACGCGATACCGGTATTTGTAACCGGTAGTCGTACCACCGCCAGCAGTCCAGGAAAGACGGACTTGACCATCCCCAAAAGACGCACTAAAATTTGTCGGTGTATCTGGTGGTGCGGTGTCTGTACTAGTAACAATATCGGTGTCAGTGTCTTGACTGAGTTGATTTTCAAGGTTTTCCTCGTTGACGGGATGCTCTGTCCACTCCGGGTCCTCGTTCCCTTGCGGCGCACCTAAATCATACTCATAGTGGTGAAATACAGGGTAAATAGTTTCAGGATAAATGCCATACGCACGGGGGCCCGACATATAGTAGTCATAGTCCATAATGGATCTGCCGTAGGTATACGTGAAGGGACCCGTTGATATTCGAGACTTATTACCACTATAAGTGTGGAATTTGAGCGTAAAAGTCGTAGTTTTCTTATCAGCATACTCATCCTCTGAGTCGGAGATATTCCAATAAAGATTTCGTTTTTGCAATGCTATTTGGTAGGCATCCGTCTCTCTATAGTCATTGCGGGCTTTCTCCGCATTCTTCTCGGCTTGCTCTCCTGCTTCGGGCGTTCGCTGGGCGGGGGGTAAGGCGTTAAATGCACTTACGATCTCATCATACTTGGCAGTTGCTGTCCGTGCTTCTGTTTGCCATGCTTCGAAAATCGATACCCTTCTTGCTATTTCATCATGGGCTGCTTCTCTTTTCGGTTTGCCTGTATTGTCGAAAGCATACAAACCGATCCAGCCGGTTGCGGTACTCCCAAGTTGGAGACTGGCATCTTCCTCGAAATCAAGTTTAGGATACACTGCCTTCTCTGCATCGGTCAGTGTAGGAACGCCTCCGTTAAAAGAGACTTTCCAGGGGTGCTTCAGTCCGATAGCATGTCCTATTTCATGTCCTATCGTAGAATAAATAATTGCATCTTTCGTTGTCAGTTGATTTCCATCGTTATCTGTCTGTCGTGCAAGCCACTCAGGAAATCCGAGATAATTATCACCATTGCCAACCGCGTTAGCCCTATTATCAATGGTATTGGTATAAATGTCAATAGTGTCATCCGCGTTTGTCCACCCCAAAAGGTTTGTCGTTGTCGTCTGTTTCTCAACCCATATCGCCTTTTTCGGCATGATCCACCAAGATACGTCGGCAGTATCTCGGATCGCTGTCGGCGCACCAAGCTTGTTAAAGTTGACGATGCGGTCATTTTTACCATCTTTCGTCTCGGTTTCCAGTATTTCGTATATAACGAACACACCCGGGAGTTTGTAGGCAGCACCGATACCCGATTTCGTCAGCCCTTTTTCACCAAACTCAGCGTATTGACTGTAAACAAAGATGTCTTTATTTTTCGGGTTCAAGCGTGTATGACTTCCACCAACCATGAACCCACGGTATTCTTCAAACACGCACAGACCATCACCGATATGTGTATTCGTTTGCACACGGTTTTCATCGCCACCGGTTGTCGGACCCTCCTCAGTGTCCGCGGGCGGTATATGTCCGGTCGCGCCATCCCACTTATCTTTTTCCCATGAATCGGCAATGTAGTCGCCGTTGTCGTCCTTCGGAATAAATTTATTATCCGACCCCTGGCTCGTACCCGTAGAATTTGACAGTTCTGCAACAAGTCTGCCATACGCACCGCCATCTTCACAGCGAACGGTTATTGTAAACGTGATAGTAGCTCCAACATTGCTGTCAGAGTTAAACTTGACACCTACGCTGTCCCGCACGGCTATATTAACATTTGTCAGTTCTCTACCGACGAGGTCATTCCAGATGGCCGGTTCCCATCTTAAACCCGCAGGAAGCGGCACCTGATCTGCCGGATAGAAACGCAGATCAGGGTCGGTGCCAGGATTTTCACGGGGCATGTTCATACAAATACCTATCCAACTCGAAACCTTTTCAAAACTCAAACTGACCGACCCCTCAGAAAAATCGATACCAGAAACCTCAACAGTGAAAGTTATTTTGCCCTGATCCGTCGGTTTCCAATCATCATAATCCATCGGAGGTCTCAACTCCACAGACGCAGCACGCGTATCAGAGGGAGACAAACCTGCCAACGTTGTTAAAAGACATAATAGTATGATGTAAACAAATAAGCGATCTGTCATTATTCTGTCTCCTTACTCTTATCAATTATAAGTTTCCTGGTTTTTTCATCGTAAATGTATTTTGGAGCCGGCCCGAAATACGAATATCCCTTGCGCTGCTCATAAACTTTATCTTGTGCCTTCTCTATACCATCAAGACTATTACTATATGGCAACCTTTGTATCCAAGATAATCCCTGATAGGCAGCGACAGAGTTTTCCCACTTACCGAGTTTCGCATAACATTTTGCTAACAATGAGTTCTTTTTCGCAATACGGCTATCCAGTTGACAGGCTTTCTGAATGTGCTCAAGAGCTAAGGCATACTTGTTCTTTATATAGTAGTACCACGCGATATCTTCGTGTGCAAAGGCAGCGTTTGGGAACTTTGCCAGCAGCTGCTTGTATGCTTCAATCCGTTCATCGTATGGATCGTATGGATGACATTTTACCCAGACGCGCATCGCCTCGACAGAGTTTGGGTTTTCCCGCATCGCACGCACTGCATACTCAAGACCAAACGTTTCGCGGGTGAGAGAGGAGCTCATAAGATACTTTGCAGCGGTGAGAGTATCTATGCCTTCAAACAGAATCTCAAGCCTTTTTCGTTCACGGACATCTTCTGGGAGCGTTGTTGGCAGTGCGTCCATTCGCTCCTCTTGTCCCTTTGTCATGTAAAAGATTTTACCTGTGAAAGGTGCCTTATTCTTATCCACCGGATAGTCTACAAAGATAGCACCGGGGTAGCCGCGAACATCATCCCATATCGGTTTTCCTTTTTGGTCATAAGGGAGGATTTTTATCTTGTCTTTGAAAGGATTGGTGCCGATAAGAGCAGGATCATAGAGTGCCTTTATCGGCACAGCAAAGTCTGGTTTCCACAGCAGATCAGGATTAGCAATAACTTCTTTTTTGCGTTCAATAGATTCCGGGTAGCCTCTATTTTCAGCGACATCTGCCTTGAATTGTTCTATAAGCCGCTCAAAACTCGGTTCTTGGAACGGGGGCAGTTTGACCGGTTTACGACTATTTGCAGGGACGGGACCGTAGGCAGCTTGGTTATACGGATCTGCGTGTTCGGGCACAGTTTCCACGTCACAGCCACTGTAGCCTGCAAGCAGGATAACGGTTAGCATCAGTCCGGTTGTGAGGGTATCAATACGAAATTTCATCAGTTTTCTCCTTTTGCTTGACTTGCTGAGTCTCAACAGTTTATGTAGCAAGGTTAGCGACCGTATAGTTCGGTGCTTCCTCCGTAATATCAATATCGTGCGGATGGCTTTCTCGGTAACCACCCATTATACGCATCCAAATTCGCTGGCTCTATAGAAACACTCGGTGGACCATCCGCAGCGGACGGATTCAGCACACTAAACAATGTCAAAACAGAAATGCGATATTTCATTTGTCATATCCTTCTTGTATTAATTCTATAAGTGAATACCCTTTTCGTTGCTTCCGAATCTTATCTTTTGCTATATCCAACTCACTATCCAACTTATATATCCGCAATGGACTTGGTTGGAAAAAATAATCCATTCCCTGATAGGCAGCAACGGCTTTCTCCCATTCCCCAAGTGTGAAATAGCATATCGCTAACAAGTCATTCGTTTTGGCAATACGACTGTCTAACTGACAAGATTTTTGCATATGAACCAGTGCAGCCTCCGGGTCATCTTTCTCGTAGTAATAGTGCCACGCGATTAGCTCGTGAGCAAACGCATCGTTGGGGAACTTTGAAAGCAGCTGTTGGTATGCCTCAATCTTTTGATCTTCAGGATGGCATTTGACCCAAATACGCATCGCTTCAACAGAGTTCGGATTTTCACGTATTGCACGCTCCGCATATTCAACGCCAATAGCTTTTTTGTTAGGAGAATTCATTTGGCTCAGGTGTTTTGCAGCAGTGAGTGTATCTACCCTCTCATACACAATCACAGCACGTTTTCTATAGTAGTTAATATCTGCGTCCGAATTTGGATTCAAATGCCTCCAGTTTTGCCGTACAGCATCCAACCTCTCCTCTTGATCTTTTGTTTTGTAGATAACTTTGCCCGCAAAAGGATACACTTCTTTGTCATGATCATAGACCCCGTGTATAGGTTTTCCTTTTTCAGAATAAGAGCGGACTTTTATCTTATCGCGTGTTGGATTGTAGCCCGGCAGTCTTGGGATTTCATCGAAATTTAGTGTGGGGGGCACCTCAAATCCGATGCCATCCCACAGTATATCGGGGTTGGCAATTGCTTTTCTTTTGCGTTTGAGCATCTCTGGGTCCCCCTTATTTTCAGTGACATCTGCTTTGAACTGTTCTATCAGTCTCTCAAAACTCGGTTCAACAATGGTTAGTTTTACGGGCTTTCGGCTATTCGCCGCGACGGGTCCGTGTTCTGCTTGGTTATAAGGGTCTGCGTGTTCGGGGGCGGTTTTCTGTCCGCAGCCAGAGCAACCAGCGAGCAGAGTAACGGTCGTCAATAGTAAAGTTGTGAGGATTTCAATACGAAATTTCATCAGTTTTCTCCTTTTGCTTGACTTGCTGAGTCTCAACAGTTTATGTAGCAAGGTTAGCGACCGTATAGTTCGGTGCTTCCTCCGTAATATCAATATCGTGGGGATGGCTTTCTCGGTAACCGCTGCTTGACATACGGACAAATTGGACATCTCTGCGTAACGACTCAATATCTGGTGTGCCGCAATATCCCATAGCGGAACGAATCCCACCTACTAACTGATAGACAAAATTGCTCAGTTTGCCTTTATGAGGCACTCGACCTTCAATAACACGCCATCACCTATTTTAGCACCAATACGCACAGTGTGCAAGCGTTTTGACGTGTGTTCAAGGATAAATGCTTTTGTGTCTGCAGCATCCGCAGCGACAGAATTTTGTTTGTGTTTTTCATTTGCATTTTACGCAAGCCCCCTTCAATAACAGGGCTATCTTTTGCTGGGTACCATGGCTTCGGTACAGAAACCTTTATCTTATTGTTATTAGTGGGAGCTTGTTCTGCAGCACCAATAGCATTGTCAATAAAATATATGTGTATACTCAACAAAACTAATAAAAATATGATTGCCCTATTCATTGGTTTTCTCCTTTTTGGGTCGCCCAATCTTACCAATCTTGTTATCTCGCTGCATCGTCATAATATGGTATTCTGCACCTTCTGGGCCATACTTAGACAAATGCTTTAATGTTTCCAACGCTTTGGCATCTTCTTCTGTCCAGTAAAAGTATGCTTTAGCCAATTCAAACAATATACCTGTTTTCAAAAAAGTTGGGTGGTCTGCTGGCACATCGGGTGCGTATTGATATGCTTTTTTCAGTAAAGGTATTGCCTCCGCAGAATACGTTATATCCCCTAACCTATAAAGCGCGTAAGGTGCGTTTGGACGCATTTTCAATAAACGCCAATAGCCGTCCCTTTTTTTGTCATAATTCCGTTGGAAGCGTGTCCAAACGAGTAACGTGTGGTAATCGTCTGGGTTGTCATCAAGGGCTTGTTGCGCATACTTCAAGTCTCGGTCTGTGTAAATATTGTGCGCAGCAATATATTTCACAGCATTCAGTGGGGTCATGCCTTCCGTCATTATCTCTGCCCGTTTGTCTGCTAATTCTGATTCGATTTCTCGGATAATGTCCCCTCTGCGTTTTTCTGATGTTACGCCTTCAATTCTTTTTTTGAGTTTATCCCTATATTCGTATTCGCGTTGTTCATATCGCGCCCATTTCTCCGCATGGTTAGGCGCGATTGGCACCATGTCATTATATTCCGCTGGTGTATCCTCAATCTCCCATTCATAGTCAAAATCGGGTATCCAAAAAATAGGGTCGTCTTGATAGTCGGGCGGTGGTGCTGTGCCTGTTGCCGTAAGGTCTTCATACGGGTTTTCGGGTGGGTAATATGTGGTCGGTATAACTTCCGAGTCCAGTATCTCTGTCGGGGGCGTGCGTCCATCTGTTATGTCCGCACCGTTTTTCTCCGACTCGGCTTTTTCGTCGGTAATGTTTTGCTGTTGACACCCTAAACTTCCAACAAATAAAATAAAGGCTGTCATCAGTAAAGTGGTGATGTGTGCTGTGATAAGTTTCATCGTTTGTTCCCCTTATTGATTTGAAGTATGCAGTTTGCTTTTATAAATGCTCGTTTTATCAATAAATACTACCATCTGATATGACTATCTTAAAACGAATATAAATATGATTGCTCTATTCATTGGAAGTCTCCTTTGTGCCACGCACAAACATACCAATCTTGTTATCGCGTTGCATAGACGTAATATAGTATTCTGCGCGTTCTGGGTTAAACTTTGACATATACTCCAACGTTTCCAACGCTTTTGCATCTTCACGAGTCTCGTAGTAGTATTTTTTAGCCAATTCATACAATGCACCGTATTGTATATTAAACCCGCTGGGTTTAAGTGGTTCTTCTGGGGCGTATTGCAGTGCCTTCTTGAGTATAGGTATCGCCTCGGGGGAATGTGTATAACGACCTAACCTATAAAGCGTGTAGGGTGCGTTGGGGCGCATTTTGACCAAACGTTGATAGGCTTCCCTTCTTTTATCTAAATCAACTTGTGCTTCTGTCCAAACGAGTAGGGTGTGATAATCATTCGGGTTTTCATCAAGGGCTTGCTGCACATATTTCAATACATGGTCTGTATTCATGTTATGTGCAATCAAATACTTTGCAGCATTGAGGGGTGTCAAGCCTTCGGTCATTATCTCTGCCTTGATGACCTTTAATTTCGACTGGTTCACTTTGTAAATTTGCAACAGCAATTTTTCTGATGTTACGTCTGTTACGTTTTTCAGTTCTTCCTCAAATTTATCGTCAAATTCTTTCTCGTGTTGTTCAAACCGTGCCATTTTCTCCGCACGGTTGGGTGCTATAGGCAAGGATACTGCATATTTCTCTGTGATGTCAGATTCTAACTCATATTCAAACGCTGGTATCCAGAAAATAGGGTTGCCTTTATAGTCGCTGGGCGGTGCCGTTCCTGTTGCCGTAAGGTCTTCATACGGGTTTTCGGGTGGGTAAAAGGTTGTGGGAAGTGTTGTATCCGCATCTGCTTCGGGGAACGGTGTAACATCCTTTTGCGTATCCGCTTGCGGTTCAACTTGTTCTGGTGGTTTCTGTTTATCCCCATTGCAGCCAACGAGTAGAATAACGACTATCATTAGTAAAGTTGTGAGTATTTCAATACGGATTTTCATCAGTTTTCTCCTTTTGCTTGACTTGCTGAGTCTCAACAATTTATGTAGCAAGGTTAGCGACCGTATAGTTCGGTGCTTCTTCGGTAATATCAATATCGTGCGGATGGCTTTCCCTGTAACCACTGCTTGACATACGGACAAATTGCACATCTCTGCGTAACGACTCAATATTGGACGTGCCGCAATATCCCATAGCAGAACGAATTCCACCTACTAACACCCGATCCGCGATGGTAAAATATAGATCAGCATCGTCGCCTGTCCCTTTGTTCATGCATGTCTCTTCCCAAGTGGATACATTGGTCAGATTTAACTCGATGGAACCTGTGGATTGGGCACCTGCGACGGTCACAAGAAAAGTGACCGTGTCCCCATCTTCAGGTAGCCACGCATTAAACTCTGTTTCATTTAACGGTTCTATACAGACGTTTTGCGCGTGTGCAAACGGTAATAATGTAAACAATAAAAGCAAAATAGTGAGATAATAATTTTTCATAAAATAAACCCCTAATTAATAATCTAAGGTATGACATTAACGATTGATGTTTATTGTGAATTGTCTATAGGCTCCAATTTTTTAGGGTTGTAAAATGAACGACCTTTTCGCTGTATAAATACCCCGTCTTGTGCTGTCGTAAGATGTGTATAGACTCCACCCCCCAACTGACCGTATGAGTCTATTACAGATATGCTCTGATAGACTGCGACCGCTTTCTCCCATTCCCCAAGTGTCTCATAACAGGAGGCTAATCCAGCCTTTGATAATGATTCGTGACGACTATCAAGTTGTATCGCTTTTTGGTAATGTGGGATGGCTAACTCAGGAGAATCCAGCTTTCTGTGGTATATATAACCAAGGATTGAATGGGAATTGGCATCGTTAGGGAACTTTGCTAACAACTTTTCATACGCATTTTTTTTATCTTCTATAGGTTCCCACGGAACGCAGCCTGTCCAAATAGACATCGCCTCTACAGAGTTTGGGTTTTCGCGCACGGCACGTTCAGCGTATTCAAGTCCGATGGTATGTGCAACACTTGCAGTCTCTTTGCTCAGATACTTTGCCGCTGTGAACGTATTTATACCCTCAAGCTTTATCTCATACTTTTTACGTATTCGCTCTTCTATTGAGAGATCGTAGGTATGTGAGATTGCTGCCATTCTCTTCTCTTGTTCTTTTGTAGTATAGAAAACCTTACCTTTGAATTCATACTGAGTGTCACCACCATCCGCGAAGGTGGCGAGTATCGGTTTTCCTTTCTGACTCTCACGCAGTATCTTTATATCTCTTCTAAACGGGTTTCCCCCTGGAGCAAATCTGGGGTCTTGAAAGTTGTGATTCGGGACACAAAATCCAGGTGTCCATAGCTGATCAGGGTTCTCGATCGCCTGTTTTTTACGAGCAAGCACTTCTGGGTCGCCACGGTTGGCTGCCACATCTGCTTTGAATTGTTCAATAAGATTCTCAAAACTCGGTTCGGGGAAAGGATCCAGTTTTGCCTGTTTGCGCGTGTTCGCTGCGACTGGTCCGTATTTAGATTGTTCGTTGTGATCGTCTGTCGGTTCAATCCCTTTGAGGGCGTTTTTTTGTGCACATCCAGCGCATCCGCTTAATAGGATTATCACTGTAAGAAACACAGTTGTGAGGGTTTCTATGCGAAATAACATTTTGATTCTCCTTTTTGCCTGGCTTGCTGAGTCTCAACAATTTATGTAACAAGGTTAGCGACCGTATAGTTCGGTGCTTCCTCCGTAATATCAATATCGTGCGGATGGCTTTCTCGGTAACCACCCATTATACGCATCCAAATTCGCTGACTTTATAGAAACACTCGGTGGACCATCCGCAGCGGACGGATTCAGCACACTAAACAATGTCAAAACAGAAATGCGATATTTCATTTGTCATATCCTTCTTGTATTAATTCTATAAGTGAATACCCTTTTCGTTGCTTCCGAATCTTATCTTTTGCTATATCCAACTCACTATCCAACTTATATATCCGCAATGGACTTGGTTGGAAAAAATAATCCATTCCCTGATAGGCAGCAACGGCTTTCTCCCATTCCCCAAGTGTGAAATAGCATATCGCTAACAAGTCATTCGTTTTGGCAATACGACTGTCTAACTGACAAGATTTTTGCATATGAACCAGTGCAGCCTCCGGGTCATCTTTCTCGTAGTAATAGTGCCACGCGATTAGCTCGTGAGCAAACGCATCGTTGGGGAACTTTGAAAGCAGCTGTTGGTATGCCTCAATCTTTTGATCTTCAGGATGGCATTTGACCCAAATACGCATCGCTTCAACAGAGTTCGGATGCTCACGCATCGCACGCTCCGCATATTCAATGCCGATAATTTTTGTGCTGGGATGATCAGGATCATTGAATTGACTCAAATATTTTGCTGCTGTGAGTGTGTCTATTCCTTCAAATGTAATCACATACTGTTCTCGGTAATAGTCAACATCCGCTCTTGAGTTCGGATTCGCATTATGCCAGTTTTGGCGCGCAGCATCCTTCCTTTCCTTTTGCTCTTTTGTGATGTAGATAACTTTGCCCGCAAAAGGATACACTTCTTTGTCATGATCATAGACCCCGCGTATAGGTTTTCCTTTTTCAGAATAAGAGCGGACTTTTATCTTATCGCGTGTTGGATTGTAGCCCGGCAGTCTTGGGATTTCATCGGAATTTAGTGTGGGGGGCACCTCAAATCCGATGCCATCCCACAGTATATCGGGGTTGGCAATTGCTTTTCTTTTGCGTTTGAGCATCTCTGGGTCCCCCTTATTTTCAGTGACATCTGCTTTGAACTGTTCTATCAGTCTCTCAAAACTCGGTTCAACAATGGTTAGTTTTACGGGCTTTCGGCTATTCGCCGCGACGGGTCCGTGTTCTGCTTGGTTATACGGATCTGCGTGTTCGGGCACAGTTTCCACGTCACAGCCACTGTAGCCTGCAAGCAGGATAACGGTTAGCATCAGTCCGGTTGTGAGGGTATCAATACGAAATTTCATCAGTTTTCTCCTTTTGCTTGACTTGCTGAGTCTCAACAATTTATGTGTTCAGGTTAGCGACCGTATAGTTCGGTGCTTCCTCCGTAATATCAATATCGTGCGAATGGCTTTCTCGGTAACCACTGCTTGACATGCGGACAAATTGGACATCTCTGCGTAATGTCTGTCTCGAACCGCTTCGGTTATCTTCTTCTCGGAAAAAGAGATCTACTGATCTACCGGTGTCATCGTCCCCGTTAGCATTCATGCAGATGCCAGGCCACTCAGAAGAATCAAGAGTAAACGTATACGTCACAGAATCAATTCGGACAGATTGTCCTGTTTTAGTTTCCCCCTTAAGTGTTGCCACAAACTCTGCGTTTGTCTTATATTCAGGTCGCCAATCTGCCCATGTTGTTGGAGACGCCGGTTCAAGGTTCAGCTCGAATGTCGGCGTATTGGCATTTCCGTTTGCCTCTGCCGAGCCAACAGGTAAGTAAAACGGTAAACAAATAACCAATGTTAACAGTATCAATGAAATAATAACATTCTTTCGCATAATATTCTCCTTAATTGATGTCATCAACTTCTCTCTAACGCCGCAGTGGTGTCGGCAGATGGGGACCGAGGATCGGTAGTCCAGCCTTTCTTATCTTTTCACGCACGTCCTCACCTTTGCCCCCACTGTTCACAACATCTTCCGCTGTAAGGAACAACGAACTGATCGCACCGATGATGTAAGAAGGTTGTGAGGTTGCCACCGCATATTGATGTGAACGCCGGAACGATGCTAATGCCTTTTGGTAATCGCCCATTTGATAATAACACATCCCCTCAAGTCCTAATGGAAGATAACGCGGGTCTAATTCTTGTGCTTTTTGTGCATAACCGAGTGCCTCTTGCGGATTCGTTCCTAAAATACATTTAGCAAGTCTATGCAGGACCCACGGATGGTTTGGATTCATTTCATACAAACGACGGGTCGCTGCCGTTTTTTCTTCACCATAAGGGTTTGCCAAATTTCCACCTGCGAGCACCCACAGCAGCAAGGTATCAAAATCATCAGGATTTTCGGCATACGCAAGGTTTATTAAATTGCTCACTCTGTGATCAATCGATCCACTTAGTTCAATGTCCAGCTGCGCGGATGCGACAAGACCATATTCCCGAAAATATTGAAGGGCTATTTCATCAGACTCTTTAGCAGTTATCGTCTTTTGTCTTCCGGCTTTAAGCAATTTTCTTGATATTTCCACGCGATTTATCCACCACTCAATAGGAACAACGATTGGGTCCCATGGCAAAGGAATGCCAGCTTCATTTTTACGCGATATCTCAATGTATTCAATACCTTTTAGGGACTTAAGGTAATCCAAATCACTGAAGTTCTTTGGAGATAATTTTGCGGTTTTTCCGCGTGGTTTGGGTTTTGTCCCATTTTGCTTTACTCCGGATAACTTAGGCACCCTATCTGGTGTTGATTGATTCGGTGGTGTGATAGGTGTATCGGGATCCGTTTTTTGTCCGCAACCAGAGCAACCACCGAGTAGTATTACCACTATCAAAAGTAAAATTGCGAGGTTTTCAATACGAAGTTTCATTGTTTTCTCCCTTGGCTTGACTTACTGAGTCTCAACAATTTATGTGTTCAGGTTAGCGACCGTATAGTTCGGTGCTTCCTCCGTAATATCAATGTCGTGGGGATGGCTTTCTCGGTAACCGCTGCTTGACATACGGACAAATTGGACATCTCTGCGTAACGACTCAATATCTGGTGTGCCGCAATATCCCATAGCGGAACGAATCCCACCTACTAACTGATAGACAAAATTGCTCAGTTTGCCTTTATGAGGCACTCGACCTTCAATAACACGCCATCACCTATTTTAGCACCAATACGCACAGTGTGCAAGCGTTTTGACGTGTGTTCAAGGATAAATGCTTTTGTGTCTGCAGCATCCGCAGCGACAGAATTTTGTTTGTGTTTTTCATTTGTATTTTACACTTCTCGGATCTTCGGGGTACTGAACTGTTAATTTCTTCTTAGGGATGTGTTTTAACGTTGTGAACATCCCCTTAATCAACGCTGGGATATAGAGTCTATCCCAAAATGACATCTCTTCGTTAACTCTCATAAACGGAATTCCTTTCTGATTATAACTTTCACAAAATTAATTCTTTCCTACACGTTCTCTCGTGTTTGCGCGATACGCGCGGTATCACCTGCCAACGCAGGTATTAGTAGACACACGATTTTCAATCGATTTTACATAAAACTTCAGTAGTCGTTATTCTTTTGCTGTTGCTGTCGCTATGTTTGAAGCTCCACCTTCGCCCTCACTATTCACAGCTCGCACTTGGAAGCCATAAAGTTCACCGCCTGTACGTTCGGTTACCGTTACAAAAGTATATGTTCCGACTGTAGAGAACCACGATGTCCAAGCACTCCATCCCGAACTATAGTATCTCCGAAACCGCGCCTCATAACCGGTAATCGCAGTGCCCCCATCATCGCTTGGCGCATCCCAAGACAGATATACCGCGCCGACTATTGTACTATGTGTTGAAGCTCTGAGATTAGTCGGCGCACCCGGCACAGTCGTAGATGATTGTGGCGTGACAGTGACTTTAGACGATTCTGGACCTGACCCAGAACTATTCACTGCACGCACTTTAAACGCATAAACCGTGCCATTCGTTAAGCCCGTTAGCGGAACGGACGTGCTGCTACCGTTGTCCGTGGATGCCCAAGATCTCCAAGAACCATCGTCATCGGTATCTCTGCGATATTCGTAACCTGTAATCGCACCTCCACCATCTGAGGATGGCGTATCCCAAGATAACGTGACCTGTCCATCACCTGCGGTTGCCTGTAGATTCTGAGGCGCACCTGGTGTTGATATTAATGGTAATTGCGGTGTGCCGGTGGCAATATCTGATTCTGAACCTGCTGCACCCACGCTATTCACCGCACGCACACGGAACTCATATAGGGTGTCATTCGTGAGACCCGTTACGGTTTCCGATAAATCTATCCCCGCGGATGTCCATGAACCGAAATCGCCGCTGCTCCCTTCGCGATAACTGTATTCGTAATCGGTAATTATTAAACCCCCATTTGAATTGGGAGCATCCCAGTAAAGTGACACTTCACCATCACCCGCGGTTGCGTTTAGATTTTGCGGCGCACTCGGTATAGTGGCTGGCGTTGCATAAGCTGTCCTTGATTCGGTACTTTCACCCGCGCTATTCACAGCTCGTATCCGGAACTTGTATCCCGTGCCGTTGGTCAATCCAAAAACCGAATTAAGAGTGTTGGTATTACCCCACGATGTCCATGATGAACCGAAACTTTGAGAGGTGCGGCTATATTGGTATTCGTAATCGCTAATATCCGCACCGCCATCATCGCTTGGTGCTGTCCAAGATAGACTGACCCACCCATTGTAACCGTAGCCACTCAAACTTGTGGGGGCACTAGGCACCGTCGCAGGCGTTGATTCTAAAGACTCGGTAGCGGCACTTGCACTCTCACCATTCATCGCTTTCACCTGGAACTTAAAGTCGTCCCGTTCGTTAACCCCAAAACATCAAAAAATGTGTTCGACCCCGCGGGTATCCAAAGACTCCATATTGAAAATGGCACATCCACGCGATACCGGTATTTGTAACCGGTAGTCGTACCACCGCCAGCAGTCCAGGAAAGACGGACTTGACCATCCCCATAAGACGCACTAAAATTTGTCGGTGTATCTGGTGGCGCGGTGTCTGTGCCTGACCATCAGTCCCAGTGCCATTGTCGTTATCTTCATCGTTGTCTAGTTCCCATTGTGGCTTGGTTTTACGGGGCGGATCCAGCAACGGCTTGGCAAGATGTGCTGCACGAACATCGGGGGCAACGAATTGGTATTCACTGTTATGGAAGTCGGGGTACTCTTTGCTCCCTTCGTAACCGGACATGTAGGAAGAGGCAGCCGCGTTATATCCCTTATTAGAATACTCGCCAACGACGTGAGGATCACCGTAATCCATTATGGTTTCACCAGGTCTATTAAAAAGGAACGTTCCCAACGCACCACCAACTCTATCTGTTAACCAAGGATGATACAAGTTGATACCGTGTCCAAGTTCATGACCAATATAACGTTTTATCATTTCAGAGGTGGTTGGTAATGCCTTATTCGGTTCATGTTCTTCCATCTCCGCAACAGCAGCTTTATTTCGTTCTTTGATGTATTCATGAAAAATGTAGACATATAACACCTGATGACATGGACCGACAACCGGTTCAATAATACCATATATTCCAACATAATCTGTCCCGTTTGAGTGTGTGTAACTACCGTTTGCGTTCTCATGCTTTCTGACCCAGAGGTCGCGCTGTTTTACGACTTGTAAGGCGTTACCGCAACTTCGAGAATTCATAACACATGGATCCCCTTGAACGTCTATCACGGGATTCCCTTGAGCGTCCATCACATCATTCCCTTGAGCGTCTTTCTTTATGGGATCATTCATTTCCGCAAACAGGATTTGGTGAGTTGTTATGATATCATCAGGTAGGTTACTTGCATAACCGATGCCCTCATCAAACTCGGAATGGATAAAGAGGTCTTTCTTCCTTGAATCCGTGCGGATATGCTCGCCTTGGACGATGAAACCACGATATTCTTCAAGCACGGTGAAACCATCACCGCGGAAAGTATTGTTGCCGGGACCGGTTTCTTCATCTGCCCACGGGTCATAATCGTGTATCGCGTCGTCTTGCCACCCATCGGCGATGTCGTTGCCATTATTGTCTTTGGGAATCGAAAGACTGTCGTTTGCTGAGGTGTTATTGCTTGGGGTGCCATCTTCCTCTTCGCCTTCTGCATCTTCCTTATCGTTGAGGCTTACAAAACCATCAAGTATGCCGTGTCCACCATAGTCATCAACGTAAAGATATATGGAAATACCTGTATGAGGTGTTTTGCAGGTAACCGTCAGGATCGGCCCATTCGTCCCGCTAACCCGATACTTTAATTGATCAGTGTCTGCGGGTTGGTCTGTTTGACGAAAGTAAATATCCTTTTGAGAGTCGGACTGATCGCCTTTATTCATGCAGAAACCTGGGTAATCGGAAACATTATTTCGCAGCGTAAAAGTGTAGGAAGTTGATGTGATGGCATCAGTCTCCTCTGAACCCGCAATGATATAGGCAGAAATAGTAAGGACTGTTTTCTGGGCCGGTCTCCAGTCCTCCCACGTAATATTTTCAAATTCACCATCGGATTCCTTAGCCGCAGTGGGGTGAAGTTTTAGTTTGTAAGTGTCATCACCATTTGCTGCACAAGGCTGCTGAGAAATGACTAAACTGATAACGACGATAGGTAACAAAGTCAAGATAAGATATTGAGGGTATTGGTTAAATAATGATGCAAGAATTAGCGGGATACCCTCTGAACCGCGCTGCATCATATTTCAGTTGCGGTAATGATAACACTTACTGATATTTCTCAGAATAGTCTTGAACCTAATAATAATCAATAGAAACAAGGTATAGCACCATGAAAATGCGTTTTTGCTGTGTCCATTTTCCTTGACTTTTATAGCATGAGATAGCATCCTAATTACAGATTTGAATATAAACAAACATTAGGAGGATATCTCATGCTAACTCAGCTTATCAAATCTACCACTTTTTTTCAAGAACTTCTATCTTCACAGTTTCGGACCTTGAAACAGCATTTTGTTCATACCTTAGTGTTTTTGTCAACCTGCCATCTGTTTGGGCTCACTAACCCGGATCAAGTGGCGGATGCGTTGTCTATTCCGAAAACGAGGCTATATCGGGAACTGAACACGATGAGTCTTTATCTCTGGCAGCATCTTTTTGTGCGTATCGGGTGTTCTATTGCGTTAGAGGTGCTACAGGAGGCAGTATCAAAAAGTGCTGCTTCTCTATCGCGTCTGTGTATCGTCATCAGTGTGGATGATACCTTTGTTTTCCGCTATGGAGAGGGTCTCGCCTACACATCCAATTGGTGGTCTTCTCAAGCAAAACAGCCGATGAAGGGGCAAAATATATTGGGGATCGTTCTAAAGATTGGAAAACGGATCATTCCCCTGAATATGCGACTGATCAGCAAACAAGGCCGCGGGAATACGGATAAACCCTCTTGTGTCATCACTATGTTCAAGGAAGTGGTGTCCTTCTTTGAAGAGACCGGAATAGATATTCGAAACTATCCGGTCACCTTTGATTCGTGGTATGGTAGCCGCCACTTGATTGACACCTTGCGAGAAATGGGATTTGAAACGATCCTTGTGCACGGAAAAAGCAACTATGTGATGACGATTGATGAAAAAAGGGCGAAACTCTCGGAACATAAAAAGTCGATCCAACTCCTTTCCAATCAATGGGGGTGCGATAAACCGGTCTATCGGACTAAAGCCACAAGTCCAACTTTTGGAAAAGTAGTGGTGTTGTTCTTGGCAGACCGTGGCAAAGTCCGAACAATGCTCGTATTCGGGAAACCGCTGCGTGCGTGTGAAATCCTACGGATATGGTCTCAACACCACGGTATAGAACAGTATTGGCGGTATCTAAAAACAGACCTAAACCTTGCATCCATGAGCCTAAAAGGACGGAATGGCGCGTATGTGAACTTAGGTGTGAAAGTGATGAGCTACCTTTTGATACAGCAGGTCAGTCGCTCCGTGCGAAAAACCTTTCATCAAGGACAACTTGAACTTTCAGGACAGAGGCAGATGCTGTCTGATCTCAGCGAGCATTTTCATGAACAAATACCAAGAAAACATTGATAAACATTGACATATGAAGAATTTTGATAAATATCAGACTTATAACGAGAGTTGTCAATGAAAAAATCAGACTGATTTTCATTGACTTATATGCCTAAAACCTGTATCCTCATTGAAACAACTCATTTCTACTCACAGGAGGATACCATGAAAGCGTGTCCAAGATGTCAACATATTCACTTCGTCAAAAACGGGTTCGTCAACGCAAAACAACGCTATAAATGTCCAAGTTGCCACTATCAATTCACACGCAAAACACCACGAGGTAAACCCCAGACACATAAAACCCTCGCTCTGCTCTTGGACTGCCACGGTATTTCAATGAATGCTATCTCAAAACTCTTCAACATTCATGTAACAACTGTTCTCAAATGGGGACGCTCCTATGCGAAAAAACACGCCCCGAAACGGACATTTTCACCCGGATCCACCGTAGTTTTGGAGCTTGATGAAATGTGGCATTATATCGGAAAGAAGAAAAACAAACTTTGGATATGGAAAGCACTTGACAGGAACACAGGATACCTCATAGATTGGCAATGCGGCGGACGCAACACAGAAACCCTTGAAAAACTGACGCATCGCCTCAAAGCCTTGAATGTCAAAATGTCCTACACCGACAAGTGGCAGGTGGACGAATCCATCCTACCTGCTTCAAAACATGTTCAAACGAAAGCGGAGACACATCGCATTGAACGCAACAATTGCTTGATGCGGCACTGGTTCGGCCGGTTCAAACGTCCGTCCATTATTGTTTCAAAAAGTGTGGAGATGGTGAACCTAACGATTGCCTTGTTCGCACGATTTCGTGTTAATGGAGACGTGTTTGACATTTTAAAACTTGGCGGAATGGAAACCATGAATATCATTAGTTAGGCAATACCCTCAATGCGAAAATAGGGTTTGCCGAAGATCGCGCATAACGTGTTGTCCGATCATTTGCATGCGATATTCCTCAAAATAGGCAAACACAAACTCGCCTATCAATCCAAATACAAGAAAAATTGCAATCGTGCTCAAACCTTCCAATTCACCCAGAGTAATATGCTCATCGATAGCGATTTGCATCAGAAAGGGTCCAACCAAACGAGAAAGTGTGGTACCAATCATAAGCAATGCAATCACAAACAATTGAACTTTATAGGGTTTGAGATATGAAAGGAGTCGCTTCATCAACACCCTGTCATACACTTTCCCGAGATCGTCCTCTTCCTCGCTATATTCATATAGACCGCTTCCCATACCGAACATAAGTTTGTTCCTCTCTAAAGTTGTTCAAGTTCATCCTGCAAGAGCTGTGTTTCATAAATACCAGCGTAAATACCGTTCTTTTCCAGCAGTTGCTCATGTGTGCCAGATTCAACGATGCTGCCATCATTCAAAACGATAATGTGATCCGCTGCTTTGACTGTTGAAATCCTATGTGAAATAAGGATAGTCGTCCGATCTTGCATGATTTCTGCAAGTCGGCTCAGAATTGTATCTTCTGTCAGTGTATCCACATTTGCAAATGCGTCATCAAGTATAAGAATTTTGGGTTTAATCATAATCGCGCGTGCAAGGGCACTCCGCTGGCGTTGTCCACCCGAAATTGTGATCTCACGTTCGCCAAGGAAAGTTTGCAATCCGTCTGGAAACTCCTCAATTTGCGACAGCAGATCGGCACTGTGCGCTGCCTCCCTTATCTCATCGTCATTCGGGGTGTCCACGCCGTAAGCGATGTTATTCCGTAAATAATCTGAAAATAGAAATGGCTCCTGTTCTACAAATCCGATATTGGAGCGAAGGACGCTCAACGGTATATCCCGAATGTCTACGCCGTCAATAAAAATGGTGCCGCGCGCGGCTTAGCGGATGCGCGGAATAAGATTAACAAGGCTGGATTTTCCTGATCCTGTTCCACCTACAATTGCAAGCGTGCTGCCTTGTTTAATTTTAAGATTGATATTTTTTAGTACGGGCTGCCTGTCAGGATAGGAAAAATTTAGGTTCCTAAATTCAATTGCACCTTCAATGCCTTTAATGTTCCATTTAACGTTTTCGCTATCGTAGATTTCTGGTTCTTCACTGAGGATTGCGTTTATCCGATCCATTGATGCGGCTCCCCGTTCAAACGTATTTACAATGAAACCGAGCATAATCATTGGGCGAACAAGCATCATGAGGTAGGCGTTGAAAGCCACAAAATCGCCCAGCGTTATTTTTTCTTGAATTACATGGAGTCCACCCATCCAGAGAAGTACCACGCCACCGATTCCCCGCAGAAATCGGAATAGCGGAAAGAAGAAACTCATCAACCGGATCTGTCCGTGGTTACGATTGACAAATTCTTGATTCAGTTCCTTGAAGTGTTCGGCCTCATTCGCCTCAAGGGTATATGCTTTGACAACACGCACACCAGATAAATTCTCTTGCACTTTCGTGTTCATTGTTGAAAAAGCCTCTTGGATGCGTTCGTAGCGCACATGCAAGCGTTTTCCAAGGAAGCGAATTATAATTGCAAGTATAGGGTAGGGTAACAAAGCGACGAGCGTCAGCGTAGCATCAATACGCAACATGATCGCGAGTGCTAATCCAAAAAACACCGTGGCATCGGCAGTATACATGATGGCACTGCTAAGAACCATCCTGATAGCGTTTAGATTGCTGGTTGCGCGTGTCATCAAATCGCCAGTGCGGACATTATCGTAATAGGAGGCTGATAGTTTTTGGAGATGAAGAAAAAAGTCCGCGCGGAGATGAAATTCCATCTGCCGAGCAACACCTTGAATAGTGTGGCGTTGAGCGAAACGCAGGATTCCACCAACAAGCGCAACGCCAAAAATGAGAGCTGCAAAAAAGAGAATCCGCCCTTGAGACACCGTCAGGTTCGGGTCTCTATCCGCTTGTTGTAACTCATCAAAAAAAGTTTTCAGTATCTGCGGGCTAATCAGAAGAAGTCCATTTGTTAAAACAACGAGGATGAAGCTAAACAAGATAGCGTATTGATAACGTTTAACGTATTTACCGAGACCAAGTAGACTGCGAATAGTCAGCATCCTTTCCGCGCCGGCGAATCTGGACCGCGTGTGTTGCTTAAAATTTGGTATTTCATTTTGACGTGAATTTGTGTAGGGTGTTTAATCGAGTTTTACGACAAGAATGGATGAGGCGGTTTGCATCCACACCATTTTGTGTAGTGAAAGGCATAAAAGTGCATCCAATAATGTGTATAAGTGAATCATCATTTTTATATTTTGGTGAAAACCTGCCCGCTTCTAATCGTGGGAAGGAACGCCAACATAATCCTAAATATACCAATTACCAAGAGGACAAATTATGCAAAATAGTAAAAAATGGACGCCTGCTTTAGAGCAGACTGAAAACAGTGATATAACTACCTGGGAACTTCCTGAGGGTGCTATTGCGCGATTAGGACAAGGAATAGTAAGGCGTGACCCGGCATATTCTCCCTGTGGGAAGCACCTTGTATTCGGAAGCGATATCGGGGTATGGTGGTATGATATATCTACTATGTCCCCTATTGCTTTGTGGGACACAGAGCGCGGATATATCTCTGCCGTCTCCTTTTCTCCAAACGCCAAATGGCTTGCTACTGGTGATGGAGATGGTCTCGTCAAAGTATGGGATGTACAGCGGGCTGTTTGCATCTCCCAAATGGAACGAGATGAAGCGGAGAGACCTTATCATAGGGTTTCCCGCCTCATCTTTTCACCGGATAGCGAGTTTCTTGCTGTTTCCAGTCAGCGTGACTACATCCTATACGTCTGGAACACTGAAACAGGAGAACAGATTGCCAAATTTCACGAAAATACCAATTACAGATGGTTTCCTTTTCTACTACGCCCTATTGTCTTTTCTCCGGATGGCAGTTTGATCGCTTGCACAATGCCTGATGATAGCTTATTCGCACATGCAGATCGCGGTGGTACAATCCGTCCTCCCGAACATTCTTCCAACTATATCGCTGTATGGAATATAAAAATAGGTGAACAACTAACTTGTCTTACAGAACATCCTGATTTTGTTTATAGTGTTGTCTTTTCACCCTGTGGAAAGTTTCTTGCATCCGGAGGACAGAATGGCGCAGTCCGGGTTTGGTCAGTCGTGAATTGGGAGTTGATCCACACTTTCCAGAATTACGGAACAGAACGGAAAAGGGTTTTCTATTCTCCAGAGGGTATGCTATACGCTTTAGAAGTATTTGATGATGCCTTCATCGTGTGGGATGTAGCGCGCGGTGAAAAGTGCAACTTCTACCTTGAAGAGCACAGTTTTCTCCATGATGCCCACGTTCCCAAGGGCACCCCATTCGTTTTAGCTACCTACAATCCCAATGAATTTAGAAAATGGACGGTGGGTAATTCAGAACCGTGTTCGTTTCCTCATTTACACTCGGGCGTTTCATTTTCACTTGTTTTTGCGCCAGATGGGAAAACACTCGCAGGCGGGGGGTTGAGCAAAAAGGTGTCGTTGTGGGACATTTCCCAACCATCTTCACCGCCATCTTGTTTCAATCTACCTGGAAAAGTATACACACTCTCTGTGTCCCCGCAGGGGGAAATCTACGCAACAGGGCGCGACGGTATAACAGCAAAGATGTGGGACATTGGAAACACGGATGCGCCAGTTGCCACTTTCACACTCCCAGAAGAAAAAAACCTCTTTCCGAACAAGAATGGCAGGTGTCAACAGCAGCGTTCGCACAGAAAAACAACCTGTTGGCATGTGGGGATAGTGATGGCACGCTATATGTGTGGAATGTGCAGCAACAGCACATACAACACGCGTTCAAAGCACATGATGGATGGATTCATTCAATAGCTTTTAGCCCAAATGGAAAACTACTTATAAGCATTAGGACAACTGGACCTGTTGCCCGATTATGGGATATAGAAAGTGGTGAACCGATTGACACGTTCCCAGAAAAAACTTATGCTTTTGCTTTCTCACCTTGTAGTGCCTTAATTGCTATCGGTAAGGGAAAGGAGGTTCTTTTGTGGGATATTGAGCATGGTGAAACTGTCATGACTATCCCTCACCCGAGGGATAGTTGGAGTCCATTTGCGTTAGCTTTTTCACCGTGTAGTCGTTTTTTGGCTTCTGGTGCGTGGTGGATACGTGGATTTGGTATGAAAAAGTGTCCCGTGCTGTTATGGGATGTTTCGAGTGGTAAAAATATCGCCGCCTTCCGAGGACACAGCAGTGATGTTCAATGTCTCGCTTTTTCTCCGGATAGCGAGATTTTAGCGAGTGGCGGTTATGATGGCGCCATCATGCTTTGGGATATCAAACCTTATATAGACTCCTAAACACCAACAAGTATAACACTATACTAAGCCATAAACAATCTCTAATCAAAATTATAAATCTTACAGGGAAACTGAATTCATGCAAAATTGTGAAAAATGGACTCCTGCTTTAAGGCAAACTGAAAACAGTGATATAACGACTTGGGAACTTCCTGATGGTGCGGTTGCGAGATTAGGACAAGGACAAATAATGGACGATATAACACCGCAACCAATTGCGCCCTCACCAGATGGGAGATATATCGCTGTAGGCAATAGAATGGGAGTTTGGTGGTATGATGTTTCCACCATGATACCTGTCACCTTGTGGGACACAGGGAGGGGATGGATTACTGCTATCTCATTTTCACCCAATGGCAAATGGCTTGCTACAGGTGACGGGGAAGGGGTCGTAAAAGTATGGGATGTGCAACGCGGTATGTGTATTTCACAGATGAAACGAGATGAGACGAAGAAAACAGAGCAAAATGTGTCCGGAGTAAATCTTGTATCACATTTAGTCTTTTCTCCAGATAGTCGTCATCTTACATCCTCAGTCCTTCGTGACTATATCGTGTATGTTTGGCAGACAGAAACAGGTGATAGGGTCGCAAAATATCATATTGAAACCAATTTCAGATGGTACCGTGGCAAACCTCGTCCTATTGCCTTCTCCGCCGACGGCACCCTACTGGCATGCACGATGCCCGACTACAATTTGCTGGCTTGTGCAGACTCTTTAGATAGAATAATTCGAATTCCTGAACACTCCTTTAACTATATTGCGGTATGGAATATGAAGACCGGTGAACAGATCGCTTGTCTAACAGAACCTACGGATTTTGCTGTGAGTCTCTGCTTTTCGCCGTGTGGGAAGCTTCTTGCATCCAGTGAACAGAAAGGTGCGGTTAGGATTTGGACACTTGACAATTGGAAACTGAAACGGGAATTCCACAATTATGGAACAGATCCAAAGAAAGTCTTCTATTCGTCAGAGGGTGTACTATATGCTGCTGAAGTCTCTGATGATACCTTCGCCGTGTGGGATGTAGAAAGTGGTGAAAAGTCCGACACGTACCTTGAAGCACACCATGCCCTTCAAGGCAACCATTTACCAAAGGATTGCCCATTATTCTCCGTAACCGATAAGGAGTTTAAGGTGTGGAAAGTCGGCGACTCCACACCGAATACGTTTAGTTATTTAAATATAGGTATTCCTAATTCGCTCGCCTTTTCTCAGGATGGAAAAACCCTTGCAGCCTCATGTTCGGGAAATACATTGATGTTCTGGGACACTGCCAAGCTTTCTCAACCTCCAAAACGTTTTAACAAGGCGCGGGGAAACTTCACTTTTTCTATGTCACCGCTCGGTAAATTGTATGCGACTGCACCTGAGCAGGGCACTACGAAAGGACGGATTATAAGTGTATGGGAAATTGGAAAGGACAAGATACCAATTGCCTCTTTCACGTTCCCTGAGCAAGAAAATCCAGTAGCACTGTATAGTTCAGTATTCGCACCGACATGTAACTTGATCGCATGTGGAGATAATGAAGGTACACTCTATGTGTGGGATGTAGCGCGAGAGAAGATGTTACATCAACTCAAAGCACATTCCTCTTGGATACATTTTATTGCATTTAGTCCGAATGAAAAACAACTTGTGAGTATCAGGCGTGCAGGTCCCGTATCTCGAATGTGGGATGTTGAAAGCGGTGAAGCAATTGAAGCATTTCCAAACAAAGTCACGCACATTGCATTTTCACCATGTAGTTCCATTGTCGCTTGTTGTGGCGAAAGAGAAATTCTATTATGGGATATTGAGCATCGTGAAATGATCAAGACCATTCCGCAGCCGAAGGATAGTTGGGAGCAACTGTATGCGTTAGCATTTTCACCGTGTGGACGATATCTTGCGTCCGGCACGTGGTGGAATGTGTGGATGGATAATATGCTAATTAGATTGTGGGATGTTGAAAGCAGTGAAAATATCGTCACTTTTCGGGGGCACAGTAGCGATATACAAGAACTTACCTTCTCACCAGACGGAACGATTTTAGCAAGTGGAAGTTATGATAAAACTATTCTACTCTGGGATATGAAACCTTATATCGGAAGTTAGCACCTCAGCGTGTGCAGGTGCAATTTCCAGCTACAATCTTATCAATACATACAAACCTAATCAAGGAGTAAATATGAAACAAAATAGAAGACCGGCACTATTCAACGTTGTGCCGGGTGACACGGAAGGAACTACATGGGCATTACCAGAAGGTGCAATCGCTCGACTCGGGAAAGGTAGAAGTCATAAAATAGCACTCTCCCCAAATAGGAAGTATTTCGCTGTTGGAACACTTGTGGGACTATGGTGGTATGAAATGTCGTCACAAGCACCTATCGCTTTGTGGGAAACAGAACGAGGGATGATTTCCACTCTGGATTTTTCACATAATGGTGAGCGGATTGCTATTGCCAATGATGACGGTATAATCAAAGTGTTGGATGCTCAGAGTGGTGAGTGCCTCACGCAGATGAAACGGATGCAAGAACATAATGTTTATTGGCACATTGCATTTTCCTCGGATAGTAAGTGGATTGCCACAGCAAATCAGAACGGAGTCGTTGAGGTTTTGGATGTCCATGAAAGTGATTGCATCGCACAGATGGATCGTAGTGAACGTGAAATCATTTCCAGTAATATTATCCGCTTGGCATTCTCTCCAAATGGAAAGTACGTGGCTGCTACTGCACATAATCCCGGATCAGAAGGAACACTAACTTCCATCTGGTGTTCAGAGACAGGTGAGTTAATGTTTAACTTCAATGGTGATAGTTTTGTATTCTCTCAAGATGGTCATCTACTGGCTGCAGCCATCCCTGTCGAATCCAACGATGATAACAGTGCAGAACATGGCGTAGTGTGGAATATTGTTACGGGTGAACGTATTACAAACACATCAAGTCATGACGACTGGATAGAGATTATCACCTTTTCGCCCTGTAGCAAATTCCTCGTATATACTGATAGTGATACAATTCTATATGTAAGGGACATCGTAGAGAATGTAAATAACAAGGTCGCTCATGTAAAAGGTGTGTGCGGTTATTTTCATGAAGGCAATGGCCACACGGGTTAAATTTTCATTTGCACTCATTCTTTACATGAGCCAACAAGGTTTGTACTGATTTTTCAATGCATAGGACACTGCCATTTTACACACAGGAAGGGGAGTTATTTGCAATTGTGAACGGTGAAGATACTATGGAAGTATGGAATGTTGAACGCGAAGAAAAACTGCCTATTCCTGAAATACATCCTAAAAGCATTGATGCTATGTGGTTAAAAGAGTTTCCACAGTTGGCACTTACCGACATATCGTTGAACAAAATGTCAAAGTTAGGTAACAACATACACCTAATCCCAACGCTCCGTAAATTTGATCATGTGCCACAACCTGTTCGATTTTTGCCGGATGGAAAGACTGTTGCAAGCACAAGTAATCGTATGGGAATTGTGTTATGGGATGTTGAAAGTAGAAAGGTCCGGGATACGTTACTTGGGAACATAGTAATTTCTTCTTTTCTTGTTTTACCTTGTGGGAATATTATTGGGGATTGTACCTTTGACAATAACGTAAATGTGTGGAGTTCTGATGAATTGGACAAACCCATTGCTGAATTCTCAGAAACCGAACAAACTGAATTGGGTCGTGGTAGAGCATTTGCACCTACAGGGGACAAATTTGCTATTGGAAGTAGAGAAGGAACAATCTATCTATACGATTTTAGGAATAAGGAAAAGTTAAAGCCACTTATAGGACACAGAGATTTCATTTGGTCAGTTGCTTTCTCACCAGACGGTAAAAGGATAGCAAGCGGTTCTGTTGATAGAGTTCCACGTTTGTGGGACGTTGAAACAAGCGAAGAGATTGCCGCACTGCCTTTAGACAAACCAAGGATACTTATGGGGATTGCCTTTTCGCCATGTGGGAAAGTGATAGCTGGTGGGATGTATGGTGAACTACGAATCTGGTGTGCCGAAACCCTGACAACGCTTTTTGCAATACCGCAGCCAGAAACACAGAAACCGTATGCACTTGCATTTTCACCGTGTGGGTACTACCTCGCATCTGGTACTTGGTGGCAGAAGGGAATGGAGAAAATGGCAATTAGGTTATGGGATGTTGCAAGTGGTGAGAATTTCGCCACTCTTTGGGGGCACCCGACAGATATTCAATCGCTCGCATTTTCACCGGATGGTATGCTGCTGGCGAGTGGTAGTTTTGATGGCACCATCATGCTTTGGGATATGAAACCTTATATCGGAAGTTAGTACCTCAGTGTAGGTGCAAAGTCCAATTTACACACAATTTAAGGTTGACATAGCAGATGGAAATATACAGAATGAGTGGATGATAAATATTCATCCACCACTCATTATAAATTATGTGTAGGTTCTAAGACTGAGATTTTTCCAATGTTTTGATACCGGGCCAATCTCGCCACATATCTTCATTCGGCGGCTCTTCTTGTGTTTCCGACAATTCAGTTTTTCTGAAATCGTAGAGGACCGCCTGTCGAAGCTGCCGCGAATAGTTATGCCCAGCAGCATGTCCGATGCGATGATGCCAAAAAACTATATCACATGCGTTCCCATGGCATTCAACACCGGATTCTCTGCTCAAACGTTCACGATCAACATCATATTGTGGAGTCGGTTCGTTCTTATATTGCGATTTGTAGTCGTAATATAAGATTTTATGGCTTCCGGGCCAGACGGTAAACGCACCACCTTCGGGCGGAACATCATCAATATACCCAACAACCCCGAGGTGAAACGGATGCGCATCAACGTGACACCCGATTGATTTTTTCGGAACATCCCCGTAAGGAAGTGTGCAATAAATACCGCGCACACGTTCGGGACGCACCAAATTGCCTTCACCTAAAAACTGTTCTGCCATTCGCCACACGTTCGGATCGGTGGCAAGCAACCTGACCATCCACTCTTCACCGCCGGGTTCACGGAAGTTCCAGCGAAAGCCTTTTCGCCTATTTTTATTATCCTCATTCTCTTCTTCAGGTTTGAAGGGGCCAACCCATGTTTCGGGGTCTTCGCGTCGTCTTCCCTCCGGAGCACCTTCCCATAACTTCACACGCGCCCGTTCCATGAGTTCCGGGTTTAGAACGTTCCGTTTAACCAAATAACCTTCGTTTTTGAAAAATTCAATATCTTCTGGCATCAGTTCAACCATAGTCAGCTCCTTTCTTATAGCAAATTTTAACGATTTCTTAAGCAAAAAGCAACATAAATTTGAAAATGTGCGAAATCGTTAGGTTTTCTGCATGCAGTTATCAGGATAATACAAGAATTAAATGGCTCTGAATATTTATGCCAGAGCCATTCAATTCTCAAGTAGTTGCTACTTTCTGATAACGGTCTTTCCGCTGTAGGAGCGATCTCCGAATCACGACTTTTCGGATAAACTGGACAAAAAGTCTAAAACTAAATAACCTTGTGGGAAGAGGAAGATGTTAGAAAAACTGCAGCCTACCGCCATGCAGGACTATGTCTTTTCCTGCTTCATGCAGTGTAACACGTTTCGATTGAATCTCTTTTACACGCGCATCGTCAAGGGTATCCCCAACTTTGACGATATGCATGCGATTTGAACGCCGCTCCAATATAAACGCCTTTGAATCTGCTGAGTTCTGGGAAACTGTTGTGCCGATAAGGGTATAGTCCGGCTGTTTTCTGGGCGGTTGCCAACCGAGTGGATGGAAGATATTGTTGTCAATGATAGTCTGGTAGAATGAATCGGGTGTGCTATCGGTGTTCCTTGTGGTAGCATCGCGCTGCATCGACTTTGATGTTCTTGATGTCGCTCGCGTTTGTTCCACAGCTAAATTGGCAGGGGCAGCTGGACGCAGATAAAGACTGCCCGCAGTCAATAAAATAAGCAATCCAACAAAGAGAAGTCCGAATATGCGAAGGTTCATCAAAGTGTGCCCGGGTGAATAGAAGAAAGGCAGGCACCACTACAAGGTGTCTGCCTTTTGGGTTGAGAGTTTCAGCATCG
This sequence comes from Candidatus Poribacteria bacterium, assembly GCA_965197475.1. Taxonomy (GTDB): domain Bacteria; phylum Poribacteria; class WGA-4E; order WGA-4E; family WGA-3G; genus MSPOR6. The sequence goes on from CBDANF010000002.1 coordinate 362,104, forward strand.
CTATTGCGCCCAATGATAGACATGTGTGCCCGAATCACTGGTGCAGGGTCCGCTGTTGCATCGTGTGAAGGTTTGCCCGCAGCCAGCACGTCTACAAGTGAAAGTTGTTGTGTGATCGTAGGACGCGCCAGTAATGCATGTCCAGTAATGCCCTCCACAATTACCACAATCTATGCGATGATCAAAACGTGTACTTAGCTGAACATCACACTCCTGCCGAGCACACGAAACTGTGGTAGGCGGATACTCGTGTGTATGTGTCTGACACGCATAGAAGTTAGTCACCGTACAACTATCGCCATTCGCATTCGTTTCGGAACAACTCGCTTGCAGCGAATGGGAACTGGATTGACAAACATAGATCGTATGTCCACACCCCCAAGTTTCTGATCTATGGTCGTAGTCCGAGGATGAACCTAGCCAATAGGTATGTCCACAAGGGCCGATGGCAGGAGCACTGGTGTCTGTAGTACCAGTGTCGTCACTTGCCTCTGTGTCACTGCTATCACTACTCGGCGCAGCTGGACAGATACACCACCGATGCCCACACAATCCATTAGTACTGGAATCCGTAGCGGATCCACACGTGCCGGTGTCTGTGCAATAGTCATTGGCAGCATTGTAATCGCATCCATGCTCAAGACTGATGCCGGTGTTCGTGCTGATGATGGTGTTACCACTGCTACCGTTTCCATTGCTACCAGCAACCGCAGGAGCAGGATCAACACCAGGTGGTGTAACTTGAGATGGATCTACTGGTTGCGCAGCTCCGTTTTCTGTATGTGCATCGTAATACGGATCGTGCGGATTTCCAAAAACAGTGCTGGTTGATGTACGATCTCGATATCTATCCATGTAACAGTAGGTGTCTGATCCATCTGGACAGGTAGTCGTTGGACAGTGGTTCAATCTAACACAGTGCGCAACCTCGTGTGCTATCACGTTTTTGATAGCATTATCAATATCACCTTGAGGGCTACCATTATGATGGTCACTAATATTGTTGGTATAGATAGTCACAATGGAATCGTGAGAAGGTATTGAGGGAGAAGGGGTTGCGCGCCCAAATACGGGCTTATCCTCCGCCACACCCTGGTCATTTACTACTTCGGTCGTTTCTCGGTGAGCATCTGCTCTGACAAAAATCGCGTAAACTCTTTTGTGTCCAGGTATTCCTTCGTTGTTGTAATTCACCCATTTTGTGGTATCCTCATCAATTGACTCGTTAGGGTTGTTTATATAGGATTGTTCGACGAGGTTGACTTCCAATGGCATTTCATCAGCGTATCCCGCTTTATGCTCACTAATATTCCCGCTCCATGTCACGAAAATATCCTTTTTCCTGGGACTGGTGTATTGCCATCTGCTACGCGAGTATTTATAAAGCTTAAAACCTCTATATTCCGCAAAGATAGAGAGTCCATCGCCATCATTAGTATTAGCGTCTCCGGGACCGGTTTCTACATCTAACTCGACATCTTCTTTTTCAGCAGCGGTTAAATTGACATCTGGCTTGTCTTCCCATATATCCGCGATTTTGTTTTTGTTATCGTCGCGTGGGATACGCACGGTGTTACTGTCTTTAGACTTGTAGTCTCCAGCACCGCCGTAGTCATACAAAGTTGCCGTAATTTTGCCAAACGCACCATAATCTTTACAAGACACTTTGACAGATATTGAAGAATCGTTTCGCCCGAGTGTACGGCTAAGAGTACCATCGTATTGCTTATAACCATTAATGACACTTTTATTCTTATACCATTCACTATTATGTGAGTCAGTTCGTTCTAAAACAAGGTCATCGTTTTCAAGATGGCTTGGCAATGTAGAGTATTCTGAATCGCTGTCATTCCCACAGATACCTTTCCATTCAGTGACCTCCGAGAGGAACACTTTGACATACGGCAGCTTTTTCGAATTTGGATCTGTTGGAAAATCTACATTTTGGAGAGTTATTGTCACGTTAGCATAGGTTTTTTCTTTTTCTTCGTCTGTGGAACAGTCGGAAATTGCACGTGGGTGCCAGTTGATATCAAGAGGTTGGATTGTGATTGTAGAAGCTTCTATAGGAGTGCCGATGCTAAAGATGCACAACAGACAGAAGCCGCTTGCTAAAAGTAGTCTAAAAAATTTCATTGAATATTCACCTTTTATCTTCAGTTTTGTTTTTTGTTCTGGTGCGGCGTGCGTTTCTCTGCAAGAAGCTGCTGCACCTGCTTTGCAAGATCAGGATCGGCTTTTTGGAGATGCTTGATCCCTTCTGCCGGTCCATAACGTTCCATGGTTTCAAAAGCACGGACAATCCGATCAGGTTCAAACTGTGCTTGCCCGCCTTTGAGGTGTGCTTCCATCTCTTTCATCAGGAAGTTATTGGTATCCATGGGAGAGTCAGCGTTCATGATGGTTTCTGCCCATTGCAGAAAATCATCAAGTTCCTTTTGTGAAAGTTCTGGATGTTTCAGAAAGTCATCATGTGCCTGTTGTGCTGCTTCCGCTGCAGCGCGTCTTCTCTCAGCATTTTCATCACGCGTGTCGGAAGTAGTGAGGCGTTGGACTTCGCGGGCCGGGTCATCAGGAAGGACTTCATGTGCGTGTGTGTGTTCCTGTGGCACATGAGGTGCCTCCGTATTTTCCAGTGTGTACGCGTATGTCGGCGCGGGAGTGGATGCTTGCGGAATCGGTTTAAAAACAGGATCACCAGCTTCAATCCGCTCAATATGGTATCTCATAAACACTGCCAACGGATCATTTTTATGATGCAGCGGACCTGCAAGTGCCCTTTTGTAGTATGTCCAGGCGGTTTTCACATCCCCTAACTTTTCATAAGCTTGCCCTAACCACGCATCCGCGGGATGACCGGAACCTGGCCCCGCAATACTGGCCGCAACACTGTTATGTTTTTTTAAATATGGGATGGCTTCCGCTGGCTTGTCATTATTCACCAAAATAACCCCTAATCCAGATAAGGCACCTTGAAAATCTGGATCAATCTTCAGGAGCACTTGATACGCAGCCACTTTTTCGGCAAGGAATTCCTCGCTCGATGGTATTATCTCTCGCGCGATATAATAGCGCGCTTCAAATTCAATAGGGGTGTCGGGGTTTTCAGCGATGACACGTTCCGCATACTCGCGAACTTCGGGTCTACCACTGTCTAATGCTTTCAGGTATCGGTAAGCGCGCACAGTATCCAGACGTTTTAGCAGGGCACGACTATAGAGACTAACTGACTCAAGGTACTCGGCTGCCTGTTCAGGTGCCATGTCACCGCACAAGATTTCCAGCTGCTTTTCATAATACTCCTCTGAATATAGAGTCTCTTCCCGCGGGCCAGCAAACCTGCATTCCCAATGACGTTTTCCTATCACCTTGTCTCTATACTGTTGGCGTAACTGGGTCAGTTGTTTTGAGACTTCTTCTGTGATACGTTTTCGCCTGGTAGGACTTTGGTGTCCATGTGTGTGTGAGTGAACATGCGTTGCGTGTCCGCTTGTCTTCCCACGCTTGTTTTGCGAGGTGTGGGGGGTTTGCTCATGTGTTTTCCGTTCCATGTGTTGTCTCCTTTCCGTGTCGGTTTCGGTAGAGTGTGTCCTGTCCCATCGTCCCCACATCAGTATACCACTGATAAAAAGTAGTCCGCCGATGAGGGTAAAGATAACGGGACGACTTATCAAAATTTCTTTCATTAGGAGTCCTCCTTAACGATTGCTACAGTTTCTATAGTAGAATCCACAGCAACCGAGTTGCAAACTATGTCTGTAAAATCGGTCAAACGCTAAAGATGCCAACTCAACGTGTCAATGCGTCCCTACCTTGCGTTTCTGTGTCCAGCGAGCAGCGCGGTATGGTTGATTTTGGACAAGGCGTTTCCTGTTTTTCCAATATGATACTGTCAGATCCGGGTTGTTCTGTGCAGTCAGGTTTATCCATCTGTGTTGCGCGTGTCATTTTAATAGCACCGGACAGAATAACCCCGCTAATCAAAATGAGAACGACTGCAGTGATGAGTCTCCGCCTGTTTTTCCGGTATGCAGCCATGGCTGCCACGTCAACTTTTGTAGTTAATAACTTCGTTTTCACAATTGTATATCCTCCATTAAAATATGTCAAGCCAAATTAACGTACAGCAAATGCAGCAACAAAAGCCCGCGACGAGACACTCCGTATGAAACAGAGCGCGTGCGTGCGCGAAAAATCGCAGCTGCTAACATCTGCGATAAGATCTTGTGAAGTAATAAAATTAACGAACGTGAAGTGGAGGGGGGGGTATTAACTTATAGTTAAAATTCGCCAACCGACGCATGCCGCGTAGGCAAATCCTGCTCAGGTGGCGGATGTCCAGCGCGGTCACTTTCTGGATTGTGGTATTCATATCTCGGTTTTTCATTGTTAAATCCCCTTATGCAAAATATGGTTAATGGCAGTGTAACTTTCTCTCCCTATAAATCTCTTTACACAGCATAATTTCCATATTTGTGGCATTTAACGAGGAGATTAAATATTAGGTTGCAGAAATTGTAATTTTTTTCTAAATATCTGCAAAATTTCATGTGTTTTTACCATTTTCCCTGAATTTACTCGTAGATACGGATTTACCAATTTTCTTTTTATAGACAGAGCCATTCAATTCTCAAGTAGTTGCTACTTCTGCTAACGGTCTTTCCTCTGCAGGAGCGATCTTCGAATCGCGATTTTACGGAAAAACGTGTAAAAATCGACAATTGAATGGCTCTGAATTTATGCCTGCAAAATTGCAAAACACAAATACATGTGGTATAATAATGTTATGAAAGATTATATACTGCTATTTTTTAACGTTCTGTTGACTGTAACCGGACAAATTTTGCTTAAAAAAGGAGTCAGTACGGTCGGGCGGATTGGTAACTTTCGGGAACTATTCCCGAAACTAACGCAAGTTATTCTGAATCCGTATGTTGTTGGGGGAATTTCGATCTACGGCTTCACAACTTTCGTTTGGTTAGTCATCCTCTCGCGTGTTAAGCTCAGTATTGCGTACCCAATGTTGAGCTTAGGATATGTCCTGACGATCCCGTTTTCATGGTGGATTTTCAAAGAATCTATCCCTAAAGTTCGTATCATCGGTGCTATCATAATCTGTATCGGTGTTTATCTTGTCGCACAAGGAGAAGCTTAATTTATGCGAGAATCTGTTTCCAATCTCCGCTCAGATTCTGATATTTCAGCACACAGACAGCTCCCGTCCACTCCTCCTAGATCTTACACTGCGATGGTATTGTCGGCAATTCTGCCTGGACTTGGGCAGATTTACCTAAACCAATTCGTAAAAGGTTTTATAGTTTTTATCGTATTTACTTCGGCAATTGGTATCTTCTATATCAACTCATATCCGGTGAGGGGATGGAGTGATTTATTACGTTTTAAACCCACCACACAAGCTGGAACTTCTACTGATGACAACGTATCTTCTGAAACAGATACCGACAGTTCCATTGCACTCTGGACACTTGATGATGGGAAAACGTTGATGTTTCGCCCCACTTGGATACTAAAAATTACTTCCTCTATCCAAGCACTAATATGTTGGATCTATGCAGTTTATGGTGGATGGTGCGGCAGACGTGAATTCAGCGAACATCAATTCGAAATAGATTAAAACGCAATCCTCTTAGTTTATCCGGATATCTTTGAGGACATAACTTGCAAATCTCGGATATTAAACTGAAAGCGGGTCTACAAAAGATAGATTGGCTCAATATGTTTAAAGTAAATCAAAAAACAAATCTGAATTCTACCTTTTTTATTAAGTGTACTATGTTCTTGGCACTGCTAATGCTGGGATGCCAAAATAATTCCCTAAAAAAGATCGAAGGACTTTTGTATGCTGGGATGCCACAAGAAGCTGCTGAAAAACTGGAGGTTTTTATTGAAACGGAACCCAACAATCCCCAAGCACGGATGTTGCTCGGAAAAGCATATAACGAATTGGGACGTTCTAATGATGCGGTTGTGCAGTTTCAAAAAGCATCTCTACTCTATGCCGCGCAACCGGAAAAACGCATGGATGCACGGCTTGAATTAGCGCGCACCTATCTCATATTCGGTGATAGAAATTCTGCTTTTCATATACTCAACATCGTTCAAAAAGGCACTTCAGACTCCAAAGTCTTGCAAAAGATTATTGAACTTTCAGGAGATAGTTATACAACAAAACAACTTACAAATGGTGCCTCAGACAATTATTCGCCTGCCTTTTCACCAGATGGAACACAAATCGCTTTCACATCTTTTCGCGTTGATAATAGCGAAATCTATTTGATGGATTTGAATGGAAGGATACAACGCAGAGTAACTTACACTACAGACTTCAACGACAACTCGCCTGCATACCTAAAGACTCCCAATTATATTTTTTATAGCAGTGAGCCAAAATCGTCACGAGAAGTTCAAGTTGTCATTCAGAGTAGCGGTTCAACCCCGATTTATGCGGGGTTCAATCTTACACATATCCACAGCAAAATAACCCATATCGTTCTTCCCATCAGTTTTGGTGCACGTGTGCCGCGTTCCTCCCCATTCAACAACCAAATAGTTTACGAATCAAATACTGATGGAAACTTAGAACTATATCTCCTTGATTTAAAAGAACTTGACCTTGCACATATCACGCCTCAGGACATTAACCCTAAACGTATTACTAACAATGAAATTGATGATGGAAGCCCCGCATTCTTTCCAGATGGAAAACGCATTGTGTTTGTCTCCTCAAGGGATGACGTGCATCAACTCTATACCATAGACATTGATGGGAAAAATGAAAAACATATCAATCCAAACCGCTACGACTGCTACAATCCGACTGTCTCACCCGATGGAAAAACAATTGCGTATATGTCCGCGAGGGATGCAGATTGGGAAATATATCTCGTTGACGTTGATGGGAAAAATGAGCGACAGATTACAAATGGCATAGGAAGATCTATTCAACCTGCCTTCTCGCCTGGTGGACGCTACATCACATTTGTTTCCGATAGAAGTGATACCTTCCATATCTATCTGATGGACCTTGAAAACCCTGTTACCCGTGAGGATTTAATAAAACGTTTGCAGCAGTAGATATAATGCCTAATTCGATATTTCAATAGAAGATACCGTTGGAGATAAAACATGTTTCGGGTAATCAAACCAGAAGGATTCGGTAATATCCAACTTGAAGAGGTGCCGATTCCAGAGGTAAACGCAAACCAGATTCGCGTAAAGACAGATACAACCTTAATCAGCCGCGGTTCTGAACTATTTAGGCGATATATCCTTGAAGAAGCGGTTTCTCCTGCCATCATGGGGTATTCTCTTACTGGTACTGTGGATGCTGTTGGCAATCAGGTTACAGATTATCATGTTGGTGAACGAGTAATGGTCGTAGCACCGCACGCCGAATACGTCGCCGCTGAACCTAACCCAACTGATGGTCGCACCGTCTCACTTCCGAAAGATGTCAGTTTTGAAGTGGGTACTTTTCTTCCGCTTGCGACAAGTTCTGTCGCTTGGGTGGACTCATCTGGTGTAAAAGCTGGGGATACCGTAGTTATTTTGGGGCAGGGTTTGGTTGGCAGTTTGATGATGCAGGTTTTGCGAGGGTATTCACCCGAACGGATTATCACTATAGACGCGTTGCCGTTTCGCTGTGAACTTTCTGTTCAACTTGGTGCAGAAGTGTCAATAAACGCTGAAAAAGAGGACCCCGTCCAAGCTGTTCGCCGCCTTACCGATGGAAAAGGTGCTGACTTGGTAATAGATTGTGTCGGTGGGCATGCGGGTGTTAAATCGTTCGAACAAGCCCAAGATATGGTGCGGCAATTCGGTATTATTCAACTCATTGCGCTCTATCAACAAAAACCACTTCCTTTGCATTCCTCAAAAATGATGAATAAACGGCTCGTGGCGGGTATCCTAACAGACGAACCTCGTGCTAAAATTGCTACACGTGCTGTGCAAAAGATACAGAACGGTGATATCCGTGCATCTGAAATGGTTACGCACCGTTTTCACTATACAGAAGCAAAAGCAGCATTTGATCTACTGTGGAATTCACCAGCGGATACACTCGGTGTCCTTATTAAGTGGTAAAGGACGAATCTTCTAAAGTATGACATCAGAAACACAATCAGAAATCACCTTTCACACAAAATTGCGCGGATTCGACCTAACTTTTTCCACGACGTGGGGACTTTTTTCACCAAAAGCGATAGATGCTGGAACACAAATGTTGATTGAGTGGTTGGAAATTGAGCAAGACGACACATGCCTTGACCTCGGATGCGGGTACGGTGTCATCGGGATAACTATGGCAAAATGCACACAAACTGCAAACGTCTACATGGTGGACAAAGATTTTGTCGCGGTAGACTATGCTCGTAAAAACGTGGAACAGAATCATCTCAGCAATTGTCATGTTCTCTTAAGCAACGGTTTTAGCCATCTTCCAGACATTCAATTTGATGTTATTGCTTCTAATTTACCCGCAAATGCCGGTAAGGAACTTTTACAGATTTTTTTGACTGGCGCAAGACAACATCTCAAACATAATGGTAGACTCTATGTTGTTACAATTTCTGGGCTTAAAGAGTTTATCAAACGCAATTTCCTGAAAGCTTTTGGAAACTATCGGAAGGTTAAACAAAAGAACACGCATACGGTTGCTATGGCAACTGTATCTTAAATTTTTCATCTGAAAATATATGGACATTTGTTATAAGCGCGCGCTCAATTTACTCACACAACTATAGTATAAACTTACTAAAAAGAGGAAATAACTCATGAAACTATCAAAATTTTTCTGGCTATCTGTTCTATTGTTTATTATTTCATACCCTATTTGCGAAGCTGTAGAGATTGAGGAAGGGGAATTCGAGAAAATGCTAAAACATCCACAAGAACATTGGTATGACTTGGCAATGATGGGAATGAAAATTGGACACATGCACATATATCTCGAAAAAGCCGAGTATCAAGGGGAGGAAATGCTTCGGAGTAGAACAGATATGGTGATGCAACTTAAGGGGTTTGGTAAAAAAATGAAAATTGAGATAAACCGAATTGAGTACTCGGATTCCAATTTTATACCTCGTTATTTTGTGTCAACTTCTAATGAATCAGGACTGAAGCAAGTTGAGGGAAAAATTAAAGATGGTGTTGCATACATCACGACAACACTAAATGGTGAAACAACCGAATCAGAAGTTGCTGTCCCTGATGATACGATCTCCGATACCGTAGCAGTAACCTATCTGTTATCTAAAGACCGAATGAAAATTGGAGAAAAACTTGACTATCGCACGTTCAGTTTTGACTTTTTTCAACCCATCAAAACAGAACTCAGCGTTGTAGAGGAAGCGAGTTTAACATATCAATCTGAAGAAAAACCTGTCTATATCCTTGAACAAAAGCTATACATTATGGGCGGTATTAACGCACGTTTGTGGGTTACCCGTGACGGCACAACCTACAAATCTGCGACAGATATGATGGGGCTATCTATGGTAGCAACTAAAACAGATAGAGAAACAGCCCTTGGTGCAGCAGAAGAAGTTGATATTATGTTGGGAACTCGCATTATCCCTACAGGCAAAAAACCTAAACGGGGCGCATCACAGTTTGTAGCAAATGTACAACTCTCAAAAGGCAGCCTCAATGAAGCTATCATGACGAACAGCCGCCAGAACCTTGAGTTGAATTCAGAGCGATCTGGAACACTTTCTATTAAGATGCCAAAAGTTGATGAGAAAAATTGTGCAGAACTACCGATCCAGGATACAGAACTTCAGACCTTTCTTTCGCCAACTGTATATGTTGAGGCAAACCATCCGGACATACGCGCAAAAGCAGTGGAAATCTTGGATGGCGAAAACAATTCTTGGCAAGCAGCAAAAAAATTATGCAGATGGGTGTACAAATCCATCACCGAAAAAAATTTAAGCGGCGGCTTTAGTTCATCACTGACAACCCTTGAATCGCTTTCCGGTGATTGCACAGAACACACCGTCCTGCTGCTAGCAATGGCGCGTTCGGTCGGAATTCCCGCACGAATCTGTGCAGGATTAATTTATTCTGGAAATGCGTTTTATTACCATTTTTGGCCAGAAGTATATGTTGGAACATGGGTGCAAATGGATCCTACATTAGGGCAGATCATCGCCGACGCTAATCACATTCAACTTCAAGGAAACACCCTTGAATCTGCAACGATGACTGAATTCACAGAAGGGGTTTTCCGTACTCTCAATCAACTTGAAATTGCTATTGTTGAATGAGGAATTCAAGGTTTTAAAAGAAAATAACTTGGCTCATGTAAAGAATGAGTGCTAATGAAAAAGTTAAACCCGCGTGGCCACTGCGTTTATTGAAAACAACAGCACACACTTTATACATGAGCGAATAACTTTTATAGGTGATTCCTATAACAGGAGCAGATGACGATTGGCTTTTCTCAACCCACTTTTCCTCTTTGGCTTATTCGCTGCTGCGATTCCACTGGTTATCCATCTTTGGAGCCGCCGTCAAGCGGTGGCTGTAGATTTTAGTAGCTTGATGTTCCTTGTTGCAGCACATCGTCAAATTGTTCGTCGGATCCAACTCAAACAACTTCTGATTCTGTTATTAAGGATGTTAATCGTCGCGCTTATTGCGCTCGCTTTGGCGCGCCCCTTCCTCACACTCGGTCTTCCACTTGCAGCTGTGCGGACCAAAACTGACGTGGTAATCGTTTTAGACAATTCCTATAGCATGGCATATCAAGACGTTGATGGGGTGTGGTTTGACAAAGCGAAAACCTTGGCAACTGATGTGCTCCGCTCACTTCGGCATGGTGATTCCGCCGCCCTCATTTTAATGTCGGATATTCCCAAACCTGCCTTTCGGCAACTTACACCTGACATTGACATTGTGAGAAAAACAATTCGAGATACAGAGGTGTCTTATCGAGGTACAAACGTGCAACCGAGCATTGAACTTGCACACGAAATTCTTTCTGAGTCAACCCAACAAAATAAAGAATTGTATCTAATTTCAGATTTTGCCGAGAACGGATGGGACAACTGGGGAGTGATTCCGAATCGATCTGGGGCACGGATTGTTTTACTTCCTGTAAACAAAAGAAACCCACATAATACAAACATTGAAGAAATATTACCATCTCATCAACTAATTGGTGTTGATTTACCGTTCCACTTAAATGTTACTGTAAAAAATCATTCCGATGCCGCTCTTGCGCAAACCACGCTTACGTTTTTTGTGGGGGACCAGAAAAAACAAACGCAAACCTTTTCTGCTGATGCTGATGAATCGATTATGACGACTCTAACGCATACTTTTGCAGCACCTGGTGCACATACTGGCTATTTTGAGTTGACTTCTGATCGCTTGAATATGGATAATCGCCGGTACTTTGCACTTGAAGCACTCGGAGAAATTAGGGTGCTTTGCGTTGGTGAGCACACAGAATACCTCAGACTGGTACTGAATCCATTGGTAAACAAGCAAACTGCGGGTGTGCCACTTCAGGCATCTATGATACAGCCGACATCTTGTACTCCCACGGAATTTGAGACATTTCCACTTCAAGAATATGACGTTATCGTCCTTGCAGATTTAGCTTCGATTTCTACGACTGCCCAAACGCAGTTAAGTGAGTTTATCCGACAAGGCAAAAGTATAATCGCTTTTGCCGCTGACTCAAACAATCTTTCATGGGCACCAGCCCAATTCGGTCAACCCATAATATGGCAGATTCCACAGCAGGTCAGTGAATATGAGGAGACGCATCCTATTTTTGACATCTTTCCGGAGAACGTTTTTTCTGGTCAATACGGACCGCGATTTTACCAAGGCATGACAGTCACTCCAACGCCAGATGCAACCGTTATTGCACGTTTCGGGGATGAGACACCTTTTCTGATAGAACGACGCGAAGGGAAAAGTCATCTTCTATTCTTTAACTCAGGTCTTCACCAACAAACGGGAAACAACGAATTACTTGTAAATCCTTATTTTTTGCCACTCTTGCAAAATACAGTGCTGTATGCAATTCACTCTGCCACTCAGAAAAACATCAATATTGGCGAATCCTATACTGCAAGCTATCCCCGAAGTTCTGGGGCACCAGCTTGGGTCAAACGACTTGAATCGCCAGATGAAGATACCATGACAGCTGTGCCGATTAATGAAGACGGTGCTATCCGTTTTGAGGCTACAGAACGCCCCGGTATTTATCAAGTAGAAGTAAAAGCACAAGATAGACTATTTAGAGATTTTTTTGCAGTTAACACCCCAACATCTGAAGCGAATTTAGCACCGATTTCACTACAGCAGGCATCTGATAGAGTTAATGCACAAGCCGGATCCACAAATGAGACCGGAGAATTAGATACCGAAGCATTAGACATCAAAAGACACGGCAGGGAAATCTGGGGCGAATTGCTTATTTTAGCTGTATGTCTTTTGCTTCTTGAAGGTTTTCTTTCTAACCGTGAAAGCACATTAACTGCAGGTGAAGCATAATGGAAGATATTAACGGAACGTCCCATTTTCGCTGTACTCTTCTCCTTTATGTGCGTCATCTTATAATCTGTGTATACCGTAGTTTTTTGTATTTTGTAGTGTTGTTCTCCCTCAACTCACAATCTGTGTTTGCAGACCAAGCGAACATTGTCCGTAGTGTTTTTACAAAAGGAAATCAATCATTTTCCCAAAAACAGATTCTCAGCCTGATACAAACAGAAGAAGGACAACCTTATGATGCTGACGTGTTGAAAAAAGATGCTGAAAAGATTTCTCGTTTTTTTCGCAACAATGGTATCACTTATGCAAGAGTGACTGAAAAACCGATAAAACTTGACGATGGGATTTATATCGGAATTGAAATTGATGAAGGGAAAATCGGAAAAATTACGTTATCTGGTAATACGAAAACCAAAGATAATGTGATCTTACGTGAACTACTGTTTCAAGAAGGTGATATCTACACAGAAGCAGATAAAACAGAAAGCGAACGGATATTAAGACAGAAGACTTATATCGGCGCAGCAAAGATTGAGCCGCAGTGGAATGCGGAATTGGAAAGGGTAGCAATCCAGGTCAGTATTACAGAGTTTTTCGCATTTCCAGGGGCAATTGACCCAGGACTGACCAACCAAAGTAGATATCGTCTCGTCCAATTGACGCAGCCAAATCTATTTGGATCAGGTCAAAGCGGACAAATAAGATATGAACGGATTAGTGAAGTGGGAGAAAAAACTCGCGGTTTTCTGACATTGAAATATCAGATGCCTCGGTTGGTTGATTCCCACTGGAACTTTGATGGTGAATATATCCAAAAGCGCGAAGGTGATTCATGGAGTGTGTTATTAGAACGACCACAGTATACTTTAAAAAGCCGTTGGAGTGCAGGTTTCAGTATCTCTGAATTGATTAATCAGGTACGTTGGTATGAAAACGGCATAAAAACCGATACGTTTGAACAAACGTTCCATAGGACATCCGGAAATATACGTCAGTACTTTGGAGATCGCCATCAACAAAACTATATCGGGGTCTGGTCAGACTTCGTACGTTCAAAATACTTACCAATTGAATCGATCGTCGTATCAGATGCGGCACCTTTAAATCGTAACATAAAACGGGTAGGTATTACCGTTGGCAGGAAAAAGGTTGATTTTCATCAAACCCGTTTTCTCAGAGGGATGGGTGCAGATGAGGATTTTTTCACCGGTTCTCAATACAGTGCTTCACTCGGATATTCCTCACCTTTATTCGGAGCGGACCGTGCTGAATCTTACGCAATGCTCGTCTATAATTCCGGATGGGCTCGTCATAATCGTTTTTTCGGTACGTCGTTAATCGCATTCGCCACAACCTTCACAGATGAGATTGAACGGTCTGTTCTTCAAGCACGAAGCTCGTGGTTTTGCCGCGATGTATTCAAAACGGGCGACATCTACAGGGTCGATACAGGATTTCGTAAGAATGGTTTATTCGATTTTCAACAAACATTTGTTGCACAATTTAAAACGGAGCTGCAGTTTGGGTGGCGCGGTGAAAGTCAAGTCACTCTTGGATTTGACAACGGTTTGCGCGGTTATAGATACCGTCAGTTTAACGGTGAAAATATGACGTTGCTAACTTTAGAAAGCCGCACACTATGTGGTGGCACGTTTTTTGGAAAAATTAACGATGGTCTTACAAATGTAGTGACTTTCGTACTTAAGCCTTTTGTTAAAAACCGCACTGTTGACCCGGGGCTTGTTTTAAGTGCAATTGCTTTTGCGGATATAGGGTACATCTGGGACAACTATAACACATTCGCGATTAATAAACCTAAAAGGAGTTTAGGGTTTGGCTTACGCGGCAGTCTTTCTCGAGTAAGCAATACAGGTATTGGTCGCATTGAGCTAGCCTTTCCGCTTGATCCCCCTTTCCCATACTCATCAAAACCACAGATTTTTTTCGGTATTGAGCGAGCCTTCTAATCATAAACAAATATATAAATATGGATAAACCGCCGCGCTTATCAACGGAAAATATCACATGGCGAGCCATAACTATAGGACTGCTGTCGCTTCCACTTAATATCTACCTTGTTGTTCAAACAGAGACGGTCTGGACAACGCAATACCCCACCACGATGGCGATCTTTTTCAACGCCGTTTTTACGCTTTTTGTGGTTGCAATCTGCAACCTTTTTCTTACACGATACCTCCCAAAATGGCAACTCACACAAGCAGAAATGCTGACGATATATCTCATGGTAACGCTTGCATGTGTTGTCTGCGGGCATGATCTATTGCAGGCAACGATGTGCGTCCTTGGGCACGCCAGTTGGTTCGCTACACCAGAGAATGAATGGCAATCCCTTTTCTTCCGATACATACCTGACTGGATTGCTGTGACGGATCGCCGCGCCCTAACAGGTTATTACGAAGGCACATCTAACCTGTTTGAAATGGAACATATTCGTGCATGGATTACCCCTGCTTTGTTTTGGTTGATCTTCTTTTCTGCGCTCACTTTTTCAATGATTATGCTCAGTGCAATTCTACGCAAACAGTGGATTGAACATGAAAAGTTGAGTTACCCGATTATATTACTCCCTTATGAAATGACGAAAGGACGTGCTTTCTACCGTAATCGACTCCTCTGGATCGGTTTCGGCATTGGATTAGGACTTGACCTGCTGAACGGGGTAAATTATCTTTTTCCTTTTGTTCCAAGCATCCCTATCCGTCATGATATTGGTCGGATGTTCACAGAAAAACCCTTTAACGCTATCGGTTCAACCCCGATCTACCTGAACCCTTACGCCATAGGAATTGGTTTTTTAATGCCGCTTGATTTATCGTTATCCTGCTGGGTATTCTATCTGTTCTGGAAGGTGCAACTCATTTTTGGATCTATGTCAGGATTGAATCAGACACCCGGTTACCCACACATTGATAAGCAGTCGCTGGGTGCATACTTCGGACTATGCTTCTTTGCCCTCTGGATAACACATAAGCATTTATGGAACGTATTGCGTAACATTCTGGGTTTGAAAACCGCTCTTGACACGAAAAATGAGCCGATAGGCTATCGCAGCGCGTTTTTCGGATTTCTGATTAGTATTGCTGTTGTATTTGGTTTTTGCCTGAAGGCGGGCATGTCGTGGTGGGGAATCCTTGGATTCTTCAGCATCCATTTCATATTGGTTTTAGCATTCACGCGGATGCGAGCTGAACTTGGAACACCGACACAGGATTTCTATCGTGCGGGTCCCAGTTTTTTCCTCACTTCACTCTTTGGATCAAGAAAGATTGGGGCACAGACGTTAACAGGGTTCGCTTTCCTATACGGTTTCACCCGCAACTACCGTTCACAACCGATGCCGAATCAACTGGAAGGTTTCAAACTCGCCGACAAAGGTGCAATCAACAGCCGGCAACTGCTTTGGGTAATGTGGGGATCATCGGTTATTGGGCTACTCATCGGTTTTGTTGCTTTCCTACATGCCGGTTATCTACACGGAAGTTTGGGAACATGGCGGGGACAAGAGGCATTTAATGATCTGCAACGCTGGTTGACATTTCCAAGTGATACTGAATGGAGACAACTCGGTTTCTTTGGCTTCGGAATTGTTCTCACACTCAGCACACTTTTCATGCGGTTACGTTTTATTTGGTGGCAACTGCACCCGCTTGCCTACCCACTTGCTGGCAATTGGAACTTCGGCAGGCTTTGGTTTCCCGTTTTTCTGGCGTGGGGAATTAAATCCCTACTTGTGCGACACGGCGGAATTGGCGCGTATCGTAAGGCTCTCCCGCTATTTTTTGGCGCAATGCTGGGCGAGTTTGTGATGGGCAGTCTATGGGCTATTTTGGGTTTATCTTTAGGACAACGGATGTACTCGTTCAAGCATTGGTAAAATGTCAATATCTCTTGAGAACCCTACTTGAATAGCGCGTAAATTGTCCTAACTTTTGTAAATCATAAAGATATCTATTTATAGGCTTCTGCTTGCATGTGAAGGAGATTCACGTATGTTCCAGTTTTCGCAATGAGTTCCTGAAGAATTCCCTGTTCTATAATTTTACCTTCTTTCTTTATACAATAGATAGCGTTTGCAAGCAATTGGATTCGCTCATAATCCTAAAACCGTACGTTTCTCCTCAAATATCCGTACGGAAGAATTTCAAGAACGCGACAGATGTAATACCATTTCTTGTATATATTTATCCTTTTAAAAGTTTTCAATTTCTGCTATACTTTTTCCAATTATACAAATCATAGGATTGATACCAATGCACATAAAGCCTCCAGAGATTACAGAAAGTGTTTCAGAGTTGAAAAGGCTGTTGAGAAAGACATCAGTAGGTTATCAAAAGCAAAGATTGACAGCCCTTTACCTATTTCGTAGTGGTCAAGCAATAACTCGCAAGCAAGTCGCTGAGAGGTTAGGTGTCAGCCGAAAAACGATTGGACACTGGATAGTGACTTATGAGACTGAAGGACTTGATGCGCTTTTGGATCGTGATTATTCCCCGGGCATCCCCCTCGGTTATCCAAAGAACAACAAGAGCTGCTGCGAGCGGAACTTCAAAAACCAGAAGGTTTTTCCAGTTATCAACAGATAACAGATTATATTGAAGAAACCTTCGGTGTCCAAATGCACTATAAAACAGTTCATGCGTTAGTTCGGTATAAATGGAATGCGAAACTCAAAGTGCCTCGCAAAAGTCATAAAAAAAAACGATGTAGCGTGTGATGCGTTCGTTGCTAACTTCGCTACCAAAGTTGAGGAGGTGATTTCGGAGAAGGCATCTTCTTTTCAAAGCGTCCGACTTTTTTGCCAAGACGAGTCAAGGTGTGGTCTTTTGCCTGTGTCGTCTCGGCGTCCCACCTTACGCGGTGTTAAACCGATTGCCAATGTTGATCACACTTACCAGAGCCTTTATCTATTTTCAAGATGTTGGAATATTTCCTCTATTTGGGTTTTGAGTGCCACATCACCATTTTGTTCTGCAAGTTGTAATGCGATTTGGAAATCCATTTTTGCTTCCGAATAAAGATTTAGGAAAAACTTGGCAGTTCCTCTATTGAAATATGGAAGTGCAAAATCAGATTTTATTGCTATTGCTTGGTCAAAATCACAAATAGCTTCAGCGTGAAGATTTAACTTTGCTTTTGATATTCCTCGACCAAGGTAGGCTACTTCATAATCAGATTTTATTGCTATTGCTTGGTCAAAATCACAAATAGCCGAAGAATATTGACCTTGTTTGTCCTTTGTATCTCCACGATTATAGTAGGCATGGTAATCGTCAGGATTAAAATTTATGACTTTGTTGAAATCAGAAATGGCGGCAGAATATTCTCCAAGGTCAGCATGAGCAGTCCCTCGGTTTAAATATGCATCAACGTAGTCATGTTTTATTTCTATTGCCTTATCAAAATCAACAATGGCAGCAGTATAACGTCCTTGTTGGCATTTCATAAGTCCTTGGTTATGGTGGCTTAAGGCATCATCTGGGATATTCTGAGATGCGAAATCCAGACACATTTCCTCAATCTTGGCTTTAAGTGTATCGTCACCAGTCTGTTCTGCCGTCCTCAATGCCTCTTGGAAGTCATGATTAGATGAAGACAACTGTCCTAAATTCCTCTTAGCAATACCTCTATTTGCGTATGCCTCAGCAAGATCTGGTTCAAGATTGATTGCTTCATTATAATCAGCAATAGCGGCAGTATGTTGTCCCAGCTTATCTTTTGCTAGTCCGCGATTACTATAGACCATTGCGTGATCTGGTTTTAATCGGATTACCTCGTCATAGTCAGCAATTGCAGCATTATATTGTTCCATGTGTTGATAAATAAGTCCACGAAGAACATAAGCATTTACTAAAGTTGGATCCAACTTAATTGCTTTGGTATAGGCTGCAATAGCACCATCAAAATCGCCTTGTTTATGTTTCATATATCCAAAATCGAGGTGGGTTTCGGAAGAGGTAGATGCTTTCCTGTTTTGATGTGTCATAAAAACTCCTATTTTTACATACTTCTCAATAATTGCACAAAATTAATTTGTATAAAAGAAATGGTATAACTCTATACTAAGCAGACAAGAAATTCCGAATCACGTAGTCCAGAATCCCACCGTGCTTGTAGTATTCAACTTCTACGGGGGAATCAATTCGGATTAACAATTCGGTTGTGTCTGTCTCACCGTTTACGCGAACAATCTGCATTGTTGCTGTCTGTCCATGTTGCAAATCATCAGCAAATCCTGTGATGCTGATAATCTCGCTACCGTCAAGATTGAGGGTTTGTGCATTTTCCCTATCCTTAAACTGCAATGGCAAGATTCCCATACCGATGAGATTGCTGCGGTGGATCCGTTCATAACTCTCTACGACGACAGCCTTAACACCAAGAAGTTTGGGACCCTTTGCAGCCCAATCCCGTGAACTTCCCATACCGTAATCCTGTCCGGCAAAGATAACGGTAGGCACTCCATTTTCACAGTAGTGGAGTGCCGCTTCATAGATAGTCGTCTGCGTTTCTTCTGGATACTGAAGTGTATATCCACCTTCAACATCAGGTGTCATCAAGTTTCGGACACGGCGATTGGCGAACGTGCCACGACTCATCACCCGGTCATTCCCGCGTCTTGCACCGTAGGTATTGAAATCTCGCGTCTCAACCCCGCGTTTCTGGAGATAACTCCCTGTTGGACTTGCCGCTGCTATTGCACCTGCCGGAGAGATATGGTCTGTAGTGACAGAATCACCGAAGATACCAAGGATTCGCGCATCAGTAATATCTGAAATCGGCGCGGGTTCGCGTGAAAATCCTTCAAAGAAGGGTGGATGCTGGATATAGGTGCTGCTTTCATTCCACGGATAAAGCACACCTGTTGCACCAGCAAGTTCTTCCCATTCCGGTGCCTGATTGCCGATAGATTCGTACATCTCCTTAAACGTCTTTCGGTCTACAGCTGCGCCAACCATATCAGCGATTTCTTGACGTGTCGGCCAAATGTCCCGTAGATAAACAGCTTCGTCAGCATCATTATGACCGATGGGTTCTGTAGCAAGGTCAATATCGATCCGTCCTGCGAGTCCGAATGCTACGACAAGTGGCGGCGACATGAGGAAATTGGCTTTTATCTCTGGATGTACACGCGCTTCAAAATTCCTGTTTCCACTTAAGACGCTGGCGGTCACCAAATTTTCCGCATCAATTGCCTCTTGAACAACTTCATTGAGCGGTCCGCTATTACCGATGCAGGTGGTGCAGCCATACCCTACTACGTTATATCCCAACTTTTCCAAATAGGACAATAAACCTGTGTTCTGCAGATACTCCGTTACGACTCTCGAACCCGGTGCTAAACTTGTTTTGACATAATCGGGAACACGTAAGCCTTTTTCAACCGCTTTTTGGGCAAGCAGCCCCGCACCAATCATAACAGATGGGTTGCTCGTATTTGTGCAACTGGTAATCGCAGAGATTACAACAGTCCCATGAGTGATATCGCTATCACTTGCCACTTCCGTTACACCAAATCCATCTTCCGCTATAGGGAGGGTAAGGAGTTTATTAAAGGTCTCTTTGACATCTGACAAGGCAATTCGATCTTGTGGTCGTTTTGGACCGGCGATACTCGGTTCAATATCGTTGAGGTCAATTTCTAGTATATCGGAGTATTCAACTTCCCCAAGGCGCGGAATGCCGAATAATCCTTGTGCTTTTAGATACGTTTCCACAAAGTCAACATGTGCTTCGTCGCGTCCGGTAAGACGGAGGTAATTTATTGTCTCATCATCGGGCGGGAAAAATCCGATCGTTGCACCATATTCAGGACACATGTTAGACAGTGTCGCTCGGTCAGGTAGCGAAAGTGCCTCTACACCTTCGCCGAAGAATTCAACGAATTTACCGACAACCGCAGCTGCCCTAAGTCGTTGCGTAACGGTTAATACCAAATCTGTTGCAGTCACACCTTCTTGGAGTTTGCCTTTCATGTGAACACCGAGTACTTCAGGAGTCAAGATGTAAACTGGCTGTCCCAACATCGCCGCTTCTGCCTCAATACCGCCAACGCCCCAACCGACAATACCTAATCCATTAATCATGGTGGTATGCGAATCTGTGCCGACAAGAGTATCAGGATATGCAATCCCTTCTTCTGTCATAACAACCTGTGCGAGATATTCCAGATTCACCTGATGCACAATGCCGATGGAAGGTGGGATTATATTGAATTTCTCAAACGCCTGCTGTCCCCATTTCAGAAATTCATAACGTTCTTTGTTGCGTTCGAACTCCCTGCGGGTGTTAAATTGAAAGGCGTTCTCTGTGCCGTAAGCATCAACTTGGATAGAGTGATCAATAACCAAATCAACAGGGACGAGTGGTTCAATCATTTGGGCATCACCACCGAGTTCGGCAACAGCAGTCCGCATCGCAGCAATATCAACAACAAGCGGTACTCCTGTGAAATCTTGCGCTACCACGCGTGCGGGTTTGAACGGAATTTCCGCTGCTTTTGGGGAATTCGCATCCCAATTTGCCAAATTGATAACATCCTGTTCGATGATTTGATGTCCATCATAATTTCGTAATAGCGATTCAAGTAGAATGCGAATACTGACAGGTAAGGTTTCAATTGAACCCTTACCTGCTTCTGCTAAGGCAGGAAGTGAATAATAGGTATGTTCAAACCCTCCGCTTTCAAGGGTTCGGCGCGCATTAAATAAATTGTGAGAGGGGTGAGGCATCTGCAAACTCCTTTGTATAGTAGATGTTTTTAAGTTATTCTACCACAATAGACGTTGGATTTCAATTATTTTAAAGAGTAGGGGTGTGTAAAGTTTTTGGCAAAAGCTGTCCATCTTTATTGTAGGGGCAGGTCCCTGTGCCCCTCCGTTGCTTGGATACACTAGGCATAGCGGGGCACAGGGACCCCGCCCTACACTAAAAAACACGAAGGATTCTTCATAAATTGAACCTATGTGACAAAATATTTACACATCCAAGAGGATATACTTTTCCTATGAATCCGTTTATGAGAACCCCTACATACAACGGTTAGGTCGTGAGCGGTTCTCTACCAATACATTTAGACTTATTGTACTAGTGATATAAATTATCACGTTTCTTAATGGGATTAGCAAGGAAAATCATATTTTGCAGAGAAATTCAATTTCTATCCAGTACCCTAATCCGTGCAATCCGTGAAAATCCATGATTCAGACAAAACCTCTACAATCCTGAAAATCTGCAAATCCTGTGAATCCTGGTTCAGACAAATACCACACGAAAAAAACTTGACAGAGACCAATAAATCTGCTATAATTCTATAATTGATCCCTTTTGATAAAGGATACGTAGTCATGTTTGAGAGCTTGAGCGAACGATTGCAAAGCACCTTCAAAAAGATAAAAGGTCAGGGAAAATTGACAGAGAACAACATCTCTGATTCTCTGCGTGAGGTGCGCCGCGCCTTTTTAGAAGCAGACGTGAACTACAGGGTGACGCGGGATTTCATTGAAAACATCAAAGAACGTGCGCTTGGTCAGGAGGTGATGGGCAGTCTCACACCCGAGCTCCAGATTGCAAAGATTATCAAGGAAGAATTGACTACGTTGATGGGGACAGAATCTGCAAAGATGCAAATTTCCCCCAGCGGCCCAACGGTTGTGATGTTAGCGGGGTTGCAGGGTGCAGGTAAAACGACTGTCGCAGCAAAATTAGCCCTAAAATTTCGCAAAGAAGGCCGCAATCCGATGTTAGTTGCGGCTGATGTTTATCGTCCCGCAGCAATAAAACAGCTGCAGGTGTTGGGGGAGCAGATTGACACCTCCGTGTTTTCACTCGGGACAGATGTCTCGCCTGTTAAAATTGCCAAAGACTCGGTGCAAGATGCCTTGAAACGCGGCTACGATTGTGTGATTATAGATACGGCAGGTCGTTTGCACATTGATGAAACCTTGATGAAAGAACTGCTGGCTATCAAGAACGCAGTTAATCCTTCTGAAATTCTACTTGTTGTTGATGCAATGACAGGTCAGGACGCTGTGAACGTTGCTGAAAACTTCAATAACGATTTGGATATTAGCGGTGTTATCTTGACGAAAATGGATGGGGACGCACGGGGCGGTGCTGCGCTTTCTATCCGTTCTGTCACAGACAAACCTATCAAATTCATCGGTGTTGGAGAGAAGATTGAAGCGACCGCACTTGAGGAATTTCATCCTGAACGGATGGCATCGCGTATCATCGGGCAAGGCGATTTCCAAACCTTGATGGAAAAGGCTGAGGCTGTTTTCAATGAAGACCAAGCAAAGGAATTAGAACGGAAACTGACAGAGAGAAAGGGATTAGATTTTAACGATTTCCTCACGCAGCTTGAACAAATTAAAAATATGGGACCCCTTGACCAATTGCTGGACCTTGTTCCATTTAAAAACCAATTGTCTGTTAAAGACTTAAAACCGGATGAAGATAATCTCAAATATGCTAAAGCGATGATACAGTCGATGACACCTGCGGAACGGCAGAACCCGCTTCTACTTGATAGAGGCAGGAAACTTCGTATATCCAAAGGAAGCGGCACTTCGGTAAATCAGGTTAATCAATTGGTTTCCCAGCTCCGAATGATGAATAACATGCTAAACCAGCAAGGATCAACGGCTATGCCGCAGATGGGACGAAAAATGGATGTCCTCCCTCGCACACAACGAAAGGCAAGAAAACCTCGTAAACGTAAACGACGTAAATAACACAATGATGGGCGGCTATCTGTAGGCGCGCTTTGTAAGCACGCTATCGGCAGTATTTTGTAGGTTGGGTAGAACGCAGTAAAACGATAGGTTTCAATTTAGCGGTCCTTCAGCCCTGGTCGGTTTCCTAACCGAACCGATGCCACAATCAGTTTGTAGGTTGGGTAGAGCGGAGCGAAATCCAACATTTTTAGGTTAGGTAGAACGCAATAAACCCACCAAATGCCTTATGTGCATTCGGCGTAAATTTGAACAATACCACGATTTATGAGTGACCCAAACTAAACGATTTATACCAGGAGGTAATTTTTGGCAGTTAGAATTAGATTACAACGACTCGGCAGGAAAAAACGACCCTTTTATAGACTCGTTGCAGCCGATGCACGTGCCCAGCGAGACGGTGTATTTTTAGAACGTCTCGGTCATTATGATCCCATGGCAGAACCCGCAGATGTCATTATTGACGAAGAAAAAGCTTTGAAATGGTTAAGACGTGGTGCTCAACCTACCGATACAGCGAAGAGATTGCTGTCACAAAAAGGCATCTGGAAGAAATTTACTTTCGAAAAACTTGGAAAACCGCTACCTGAAGACGAAGAAATTGAAACAGAAGAAACGCCCGAAAATGGCGAGACTCCCCCGTCTGAAGGTGAGCAGGAAGTTCTTCTCACTGATGAAGAAGAAACATCTGAAGAAGAATAGTCATTCAAGTCCTGCTGAATTTTTATATCTTTTATTCTCTATAACCACTGAAAGTTAGTTATGTTCAAAGAACTTATTGAATACATTGTAAAAGCTCTGGTTGACTATCCTGATGATGTGGTCGTCCGCGAAGTGACTGGCGAAAAGGTGGTTATTATTGAATTAAGTGTCACAGAAGCGGATTTAGGAAAAATTATCGGTAGATACGGGCGAACTCTCAAAGCAATTAGAACCCTACTTTATACTGCAGGGTTGAGAGTCAACAAAAAAGTGATTCTTGAACTACTTGAGGAACCAAAAACCGAAGAATAGCGATTACAGGCAAGTGTCAAGATGAAAATGGATGTGCTCGCGCTGTTTCCAGAGATAATTGCACCTGCCTTGCAAACAGGCATTTTAAAACGTATTCAGGACGCAGACCGACTCAGCATTAATGTGTATAATCTTCGCGATTGGGCAACAGATAGACATAAAACTGTTGATGACTACCCTTATGGTGGCGGTGCGGGGATGATTCTCAAGCCAGAGCCGCTCTTCGCAGCAGTTGCAGCATTGAATACAGAATCTGACGCGCAAATTGTCTACTTAACACCGCAAGGCACACCGTTGACGCAGCCCCTCGTTGAATCGTTGTCTTTGGAATCTCACCTCATTCTGATATGCGGGCGTTACAAAGGGATTGACGAGCGGGTTCGCGAAAAAATAGTTACGACTGAAGTTTCAATTGGTGATTACGTTCTGAGTGGTGGTGAAATCGCAGTGCTCGTGCTAATTGATGCTATCGGGCGCGTTTTGCCGGGTGCATTAGGAGATTTTGAATCGGCACATGAGGACTCTTTCAGTCAAGATTTGCTTGACCATCCGCACTACACCCGTCCGGCTGAGTATGAAGGGATGAAAGTGCCTGAAGTGCTGTTAAGTGGACATCATGAGAACATCAAAAAATGGCGGCATGCAGAAGCACTAAAACGTACAGCGCAACGTCGTCCAGATTTACTTCAAAATTTTGAACTCACCGATGAAGAATTTGCTCTTTTGCAAACATCAGAAAATAAATCGTCTTGCTGCTGATTAGTCGTTTCGACTATGAGGGAAAACTGTCAATGCCTTCGTACAAGAATTTCTGTAGAGAAAATTAGAATGAACATGCTATCAAACAAAATTATGCCCAATCTTAACGGGGAAGCAACGGTGTCCATCAAAGGTTTCATCGCACCGATTGAATACACACAATTCAATTTCCATGTAGAGTGGGAAGCATTGGCAAATCTACGCGTTGCTGAACCGGAGAAGCAGTATCCCGCATCAATTTTTCAAGCATTTCTGCCATCAGAATCCGTTTCGGTAGGAGAATGCTGGCAGATCGAAGAAGATGGTGTACTGGAATTACTGAGGCAACTTCATCGGAAACCAAGCTTGAATATAAATATCAATAACGGGGATTCTCTTGGTTTGTGGGCATGCCTGCGCGCCTACAACGATGAATTTGTTGACATTGTGTTTCGCATTCATGCAGAATTTACCATAGAAGGAGGTAGGTTCACACCTTCCCAGTTTGCCGGGCATCTTGTCATTGACCGAATCAAAGAAAAGATCATATTCTTTGATATGCACGTTCCTAAAGGCACGCTGAACTTTGATGTTTATTGGAATACAATGGGATCCGATCTTGGCTATTGTCCTCAAATGGAACTCTGCACAGGTACACTGCCTAATGATGTCGAATTCACCATGTCAATTACACAGGAAGAAGCTGAACGGGCACTGATACTTTGTTTTTACAATTCAGTACAAATTAGCTGGATATCGCTGGAGGAGGCTTTGGAAATGGCACCGGCACAACAAAAACCGATTCACGTGGTCTTATTAGACGGACCGCTTTTCGACGAATCCTGCTGAGCGAGTGGCAAAGGCCTGAGGGCAGTTGTCCTCTCTAAAGACCCAATTGTCGAATTCTTGAATGAACATTTCATCAACACATGGGTTTCCAACTCTGAGTTGGGACGTGTCCGTAGTTTACGGGAACCGATTGCCAAAAAACGCGAGCGAGAAGGCAAACCGTTTGACACAACACACCCTTTGGCACAAGCCATCATGAGGGGATGGAAGTCCGGATCCCAAAAAGGTTCGCCAGTAGATAGTTACGTTATATCGCCCGAATTTGAACTGATGGGTAAACAACAGTTTGGGGAACTCGAAATTGATAGTAAGTCTGGGAGACTCCCCGCAGAAGAATATTACCACATATTTCTCAAGGATGCCTTGGAAGGAAAACAGCCTGGATTGGGGAACATTGTTTTAACCCGTGAGCATCCGGTAGAGGAAGTATTGGACGTTTTTCGGACACCAACTATCGGTTATTTGGATTACACAGTTACCGTGATTGATGTTACGTCTTTTGAAAACGGTGGAACACTCACCATTGATATTAAAATCGGTAGGGATAGAGGTGACGGTGAGTTTTATCTATTTGACGAGGATGGCGAACTTTCCACTGATGAAGAAGAACCGAAGGATGCGCTTGCTGGGACGTGGGGTGAACCCGATGATACATTACAGATCACACATCGTTTTGACCGAGGACAACTTTTTATGTTAGGTGCTTCCGGATATTGGGACGAAGGGGAAGTATGTGTCAACGCATTTCTGGCAAAAATTTCTGTAGAAGCAAATTAAAATGAAACATTTCAGTAATTACGAAAGTAAGGAGGAAAGACAATGAATTTGATAGAATCTGTAGAAAATCAATATATGAAAAGTGAAATTCCTGAGTTTAGTCCTGGAGACATTGTTAGAGTAAACTTCCGTATCCGAGAAGGTCAGAAGGAACGTATTCAGGCTTATGAAGGCACCGTGATTCGTCGTGCACATGGGGGAACGCGTGCTACTTTTACGGTCCGACGTGTCGCATTTGGCACAGGAAGTGAAAGGACATTCCCACTTCATTCACCCAATATTGAAAGTATTAAAGTGGTTAGATACGGTGCTGTTCGGCGTGCAAAGTTATACTACTTGAGGGACCGCGTAGGAAAATCTGCACGCGTCAAAGAACGTAGAAGATAACAAAATGGACTCTTTTGAGCGCGCTTGTAGACAGAACGGCTACAAACTAATTGCTGGCATTGACGAAGCAGGCAGAGGTGCTTTGGCAGGTCCAGTTATTGCTGCAGCTGTCATCCTGCCTATCAATTGCAAAATTGAAGGCTTAAAGGATTCAAAACAACTGACTGCAAGACAACGTTTGTTGTTGCTTGATGAAATCCATGGTGTGGCTATTTCAGTTGGTGTCGGTTCATCAGATAATCGTCTAATTGAGCGTGTCAATATCTTAGGAGCGACGCTGCTGGCTATGGCGGAAGCAGTAGAACAACTCACACCGAAACCTGGTTATCTACTTGTTGACGGTTCAAAGATGCCAAAAACGGAGATTCCGGGACAGGCAATTCCCAAAGGCGATACTCTAAGTTTGTCCATCGCTGCAGCCTCGGTTATCGCTAAAACGACGCGCGACAGACTGATGATTGAATTCGATCAGACGTATCCAAACTACGGATTTCCGCAACACAAAGGGTATCCAACGGCACAGCATCGTCAAGCAATAGCGCAGTTTGGCGCATCAGCAATTCACAGGAATACCTTCAAATTGCTTTCAGATTCATAGAAGATTATTCAGCTTGTGATGGATTCAAGCTGGTAGGCGCGCTTTGTAAGCGCGCTGATCGACGGTACATCTTTAATGGTCAATCTACTATAACTTTTAATGGATTCGAGGAAGTTCAAATGCGCCATTCACTGCAAAACATTGCAAAACTTGGTGAAACATTCGCAGCTGAACATCTTAAAGCGCGAGGATATCAGATTCTTGCGCAAAATTACCGCTACCAACGCGGTGAAATTGACCTGATCGCCCAGCAAGAAAAAAGAATTGTATTTGTTGAAGTAAAAACGCGCCGCAGTTTAAAGTTTGGCTTACCGCAATGCGCGGTGACCGAGCAGAAGCAACGGCAAATCTCTAAAATCGCATTGGCATATCTACAAACACAAAATCTATTGGACGCGCCTTGTCGTTTTGATGTAATCGCAATCCATCTGTCACCACAGTTTGAATTACTTCGGCTTGAGCAGATTGAGAGTGCATTCGACTTCCTTCCGGAAACTGATTAGACTTAGGAAAAGTTGCAGCCCACTAAGGAAATACTTCATGCAAGCGATTATTCTCTGTGGTGGACTTTCAACCAGATTGGGTAAGACGACAGAAACACTTCCGAAGGTACTTCTCAAAATTGGCACCCAAACCGTTTTAGAGTGGCAGGTAACGCTGCTGTCTAACGCAGGAGTGAATGAGGTAATTCTCGCTTCAGGGCATTTGCATGACGTGCTATATACACACGTCGGTGAGAAATGTGCTGGCGCGAATATCCGATATGCAAAAGAGGATAAACCGCTCGGTACAGGTGGAGCAATTCAGAATGCGTTCCGTTTCGTTGACGATTTTCCTGTCTTTGTTTTACACGGCGACATCTTGCTGAAAAATATATCCTTAGAAGACATGCGTGCTTGTCTGCGTCCTGAAATGGACGGTTTACTACTTGGAATTTCGGTGCCTGACCTGACATCTTACGGAGAAATTGTCGCTGATATGCAGGGGCGCATTACCGAGTTCCGTGAAAAGCAACAAGTAGCACGCCCCGGTTGCGCAAACGGTGCTGTGTTTCTATTCAACCACACCATTGTTAACGCTTTTCCACAAAAGGAAGTCTTTTCTATTGAACGAGATGTCTTTCCTTACCTATCTCAACTCTACGTCCACAAAGTAGAAACTGATTGGATAGATATTGGTGTGCCGGAACGGCTTGAATATGCCCGGCAGCACTTTGCATCATAAACGTATTTTGTTGTTGTGAACATAGTTTGAAATTCTTACTGGATGGTTCTGACCATCAAATACAAAATTTGACTTGTACCAAATTAACCCGATTCGTCCAGATTTTCATATCGCATCTTCGTTCTTAAGCTCCGTAGGAGCAATATGTTTATAGCAGCAGCGTATCCTCCAAGTCTTGAGCTCCGTAGGTGCGGTATATGAATAATCAAATTAACATGGGATTATATCGATTAATTTCGCATTTTATTGGAGAAACTCATGCCTGTTTTTAGTAAAGAAGACTTAGAATTTTGGGAAGAACACGGCTATGTCGTCGTCCCTGAAGCTGTGCCACTTGAAAACTGCCACGCTGCAGAACAAGCTGTGTGGGACTTCCTCGAAATGGACGGTGATAATCCAGATAGTTGGTATCCTCCCGATCCGCCACGACGCGGCATCATGGTAGAAATTTACCAACACCAAGCTTTATAGAATAACCGCCAATACCCACGCGTACATCAAGCTTTCTCAGAAATCTGGGGAAACGAGAAACTCTGGGTTAGTTTTGATCGCGCCAGTATGAACCCGCCGGAACGCGATGATTGGAAGTTTCCCGGTCCCTACCTGCATTGGGACATGTCGTTAGATAATATGCCAGTTACGTTAAAGGTGCAAGGTGTCCTATATCTGGCAGATACCCCCGGCAATCAGGGGGCATTTTCTTGTATCCCCGGTTTTCATCGGAAACTGGAGGCATGGTTAGAAAGCCTACCATCTGATTCTGACCCACGCCGCGTGGTACGCGAATATCAGGAAGAGGCAGTGCCTATAGCTGGAAACGCAGGAGACCTCGTTATCTGGCACAGCGCGTTGTCGCACGGCAGTAGCCCAAATTCTGCTGAACGTCCTCGGATGGCACAATATATCACGATGAATCCTGCGCCAAATGATGGCAAAGATACAAACGAACACCGTGTTACAGGGTGGCGAGAACGTCTAACAGGACTCGGAAAAAATCAGAAAGAGAAAGAACATAACCATGGTAAAACTGCTGAGTTGACACCTTTAGGCAAAAACTTCTCGGTCTTGATCCGTGGGTTGCATAATCATTTCGGTATCTTATGGACGGGCTGTTGTGTCCACCTATTTTTTGTTGTAATGGTTATCTCCGGCTAAAGATAATTGTCTCTGTCAATGTTTAGTTTTCATTGTATGTAGCCCCATCGGGCGAATGTTTATAGAACGTGTTCTTTCCAGTTTTATAGCTCCAGCGAGGTGACAGGTGTATAGTTTTTAGTTCATATCCTCTTCTTATCACTACTGCAACAGTGAGGTAGAAATAATATGGAAGACCTATTAGCAGCACGCGCTCAGATGGCGATGTCCCTTGCATTTCACATCATCTTTGCTTCCATCGGTATAGCGATGCCGCTACTTATGGTGATTGCCGAAGGGATGTGGTTGAAAACGAGGGACGAAACCTATCTCACACTGGCAAAACGATGGTCAAAAGGCACCGCCATCATGTTTGCTGTAGGGGCAGTTTCAGGGACTGTCTTATCCTTTGAACTCGGTTTATTATGGCCGAGTTTCATGGCTTACGCCGGTCCTATTATCGGGATGCCGTTTTCATTAGAAGGATTAGCGTTCTTTGTAGAAGCGATCTTTCTGGGCATATATTTATACGGATGGGAACGCGTTCCAAAGACTATCCACTGGTTCGCTGGTGTGATGGTACTACTTGGCGGCACCTTGTCCGGCATCTTTGTTGTTACTGCCAACGCTTGGATGAACACCCCCGTGGGTTTTTCGATCATTGATGGAAAAGCTATCAACATTGACCCTATCGCCGCGATGCTAAACCCCTCCTCATTCAGCCAAGCACTTCACATGACTTTAGCCGCCTTCCTCGCAGTGGGGTTTGCAGTTGCTGGTATACACGCCCATTTTCTAAGACGCGACCCAGATAACGCATTTCATAGAAAAGCATTTGCGATAGCACTAAGTGTAGGTGCTGTAATAGCCCTTCTTCAACCGATTTCAGGCGACATCAGCGCAAAACGCCTTGCCAAACATCAACCCATCAAACTCGCAGCAATGGAAGGGCAGTGGGAAACAGAACGCGGTGCCCCTTTACGGATAGGCGGTATTCCAGACGAAAAAGCGGAAGTAACCCGATTCGCCATAGAAATTCCGAAAGCACTGAGTTTCCTTGCACACTTCGACTTCAACGCCGAAATTAAAGGACTCAAAGAGGTTCCCCCCGAAAATCGTCCACCGGTTGCAGTTGTACATTTTGCTTTTCAGATTATGGTCGCGTGTGGAATGGTGATGATTGTGGCGGGTATCCTCGGCGGATGCTTGGCATGGAGACGAAAAGGTTTACCTGTCAATAGTTGGTACCTCAAGTTCATCACATTTTGTACACCACTTGGGTTTATTGCCATAGAAGCTGGATGGACGGTCACAGAAGTTGGACGGCAACCTTGGATTATCTATAACATCATGCGGACAGCAGAGGCAGTAACGCCTATGCCACACCTCATCGTGCCGTTCATCGGATTTACGCTACTTTATATCTTTCTCTCAATTATTGTTGTTATCTTGTTGCGTCGTCAAATCTTCCAAATTTGATATATTGATACGCGGTTTTATCTTCTCTTTACATTACCTGAGCGTTAGCGGAGGGAACGATGTTCGGTCATGAAATCTGGATTGCTGGCGTGATGTTGGTCTCGCTGATTATCTATATGCTAACAGGCGGCGCAGATTTCGGCGGTGGCATCTGGGACCTGTTTGCGACAGGTCCACGCGCGAAAGATCAGCGCGAACTTATTAAAAATGCGCTCGCGCCAATCTGGGAAGCAAACCACGTCTGGTTAATCGTCATTGTCGTGCTGCTGTTTGTGGCGTTTCCTGTAGCATTCGCGACAATCGGCATCGCTTTGCACATTCCACTCACCTTAATGCTAATCGGCATTGTGCTTCGCGGCACAGCATTTGTTTTTCGCACCTACGACGATCAATCGGATACAACACATCTCCGATGGAGTCGTCTGTTCGCTGTAGCGAGCGTGATCACACCGATTATGTTAGGTATCACCTTAGGGGCGGTCGCATCAGGCACAATTCAGGTAGATGTGGAAACCGGAAAGGTAGAAACAGACTTTTTCTCATCGTGGCTGGCACTATTTCCTTTTACAATCGGCTTTTTCACCTTAACCCTCTGTGCGTTGCTCGCTGCAGTTTATCTCACACTCGAAACTGACAATTCGGAATTGCAGGAGGATTTTCGAGTACGTGCACTTATCGCAGCAGTCGGTGTAGGTGTAATGGCTGGCATGAGTTTTCTTTTGGCTGCGGAAGGAGCACCTTCAATACGAAAGGGATTAGGCAATAGCGTCTGGTCAATCCCGTTTCATATCTTGACAGGTGCCGTTGCGATCTGGGCAATTTGGGCAATTTGGAAGCGGCACTTTCAACTTGCGCGCATCCTTGTTGTGGTACAGGTCGTGTTGATTATTTTCGGTTGGGGGTTAGCGCAGTTTCCTTATCTTGTCTCACCCAACCTCACCTTTTCAAACACCGCTGCACCGGATTCTGTACTTCGCCCCGTGCTGATTGTGGTTGTCATAGGTGGTATTATGGTAGTGCCTGCATTCTGGTATCTTTACACTATGTTTAAAGGAAGATCCAAAGCAAGTTAACTTACCAACTTTCTATCTGCAGAGATTTAACTTCATCAAAATACGAGTCGCGCGTGACGAGGATTAATCCGTGCTGCATAGCAATTGCTGCAATCCAGATATCGTTGTCCAGGATAGGGCGACCTTTCCACCGCAATTGGTCTTTGATGGTTCCATACCATTGCGCAGTTCCTAAATCACAAGCAAAAACAACACTTTGTTGCACTAATACCAAATTAATGGGATTAGTCTTATTTTTCTGGGCAGACTGCGCGCTTACAAAGCGCGCCTACCGAGTGGGATCAAGTTAATTTGGTATAATATGTCAATTTTACGCAGGTTTTCCGTAACTTTATTAGATTTCTCTGCCCCAAAGCAGAGCTCATTAATTATGGGTGGAGCCACAACAATGTCTTCAACATTACTCACTTTCTCTTGGACCATCGGATCACCAGCAAACAATGCAATGGCAATGTTGGTATCAAGCAGATATTTACCATTCAGATTCATCAACCTGCTCACACCCTTCTTCAATCGTTTGCTTCATTATTTCTAAATCTTCCTTTGAAATTGTGCCTACAAATTGAAGCAAATTTTTGCCGGGGTATTGCTTTGGTGGTTCACCTGACAACTCTAATATGAAATCCAAAACTTGCCTCTGTTGCTCAAGTGGAAGGGTTTTGAGTCGTTTTTCAATTTCTTGGATAGTCGTCAAATTCTCCATTGTGTCGTCTCCTTTTCAGTTCAATAGTGATAGAGGATTCTATAATACCAATAGAGGCAGTTTATCACAAGTTGGATCAAGAAATCAACGCTTTATTCTAACCCCAATCGAACTTTAAATAATCAGCAATTTCGAGTTTTTCCTTCGCCGCCCATCTTTCTAAAAGAAATTTATCTGCAGGCGTTGGTAGCCGGTTTCGCTTACCCCGAACTTGACGGATGAGGTTTTCGGGTCGTGAAATCTCAACTGTCAAAACCTTGTGTCTTCCGTTTTCATCATCAGACTCCACCGTCCAAATTGATTTTTTTCCAGAATAGCATGACCTCGCATAACTGCTAACACAGTGTTTCATTGCTCTACCTTCTTCAATGAGTTCATCTGTACTAAGAAGTTCCCGAATATACCAGAATTTCAAGTTACGTTTCTTCTTACTCCCCTCTCGGAAACGAAATCCTCCAATATCTGATCGAGCCCACTGGAATTTCCCGCCTCTCGTTTCCCTACCGAGTTGTCGATGCCATCCGTTAACTTGGCGGAGCAATGTTTCAGGTGTTCTACCTCTCATGCTGAAGTTAGGTTGAGGTGGATCAATTTCCTCCACAACCCCTCTGGCAACAAACACCCGTTGATTTTCGAATCTCTGATTCCAGATGTAATCAATGATCGGATGCACATGACTAACGTCTAACATCGGATTCGCTATGAAGAAGCGGATCACATTCAGCCAAAAATCATCATTTCTGAAATTGCTGATGAGCCTTGTACCACGGAGCGCGTCCACTAAACGTTTATCCCCGCCAAAGGCGTGTACTTGTCCCCAACGGAGTGCTTCCTCAACACTATACTGTTTAGGTGCGCTAAGGAAATGATGTGCCATCTTTTTTGTAAGCGATACAGGTATATCGGGAGCGGTTCGGATATTTTGACCAGTACCGATATGTATATACCAATTTTGGTGCGTTTTGTTTTCAGATAACCAAACACGATCCATGAAGAGAGGGACATCATAAGCCACGAATAAGTGGCGAAGAAGTTCGGCAAACTGACGCTCGCGGTTATGTCTTTTGACATGCCACGCCTCAATAGGGCGAATCCAACTTTCATAATGGTTTGCAATTGCCTCAATGCCCTTAATATAGGAGAGATCTTCTAACAGTTCAGAGTTTTCTTCAAGGTACAACAGAAGTTTCAGAAGGACATCCCGTGAATTGCTTCTGTTAAAAGCAAGCGCAATCTCCTTAACGGTTCTATTTCTTAGTTTTTCGCTCTGCAGTTTCTCGTCATAAATTTGTGGGATAATTTCCTTCAAGTTGCGAGATTTTTTATCATTCGCCATTATTTCGCATGTTTTAATCGTGGTTGCAACATTTAACTCATTTCGGAGCTGCCGTGAATTTTTGTCTAATCCCCGACTGAAATTATGTTGACTACACCAACCTTTGTAATCCTCAACAGTAGATAAACCCAATTGATGAATATGCGCCTGCATTGTGAGTGTACATTCCTCTATAGGTGTTTTTGTTTGCATCGCTTTTCTCTTTTTAGCCATCTGTTTCCTCCGACCATACTAATTTTGGATGCACATTTACCAGCTAAATATATGAAGGATGTGAGTTAACGTGAGTACGACTAATAGTAAGCCATAATTATTGGAGGGGTTGATTCTTCGTGGGTTTTGTAGTGCAAACTGTCAGTTTGCACAGATACGGTAGCACAAACTAACTGTTTGTGCTACAACACAAGACGGTAGTGCGGTTTGAGACCACGCCTATCAATGGATGTTCACATATTTTTAGAATTTTACTATAAAAAGAGCGGGATAATCAATTATTTTTTAACAGCACCGAAAGTAACTCCCCGCAACAAGTGACTTCGCATCAAAAAAGTGAAAATTGCGACAGGCAGAAGGAAAATAAAAGTAGACGCAGCGATTTTGCCCCAGTCCATGCCTGCTGAACCTGTGGCACTTGTAATAGAACGTGGAGCAGTTACGGCTTTTCCGCCGGTTTCAGTTAGAACAAGTGCAAATGCAAATTCGTTCCATGCTGTAATCAAACAGAAGACTGCTGTTGCTGCGATTCCTGTCACAGATTGTGGTAAAACAACTTTCAAGAAGGTTTGAAAACGGGTATAGCCATCAACGAGTGCGGCATCCTCGTATTCTCTTGGAATTTCGTCAATAAACCCTTTCATAAGCCACACAGCAAACGAGATATTAAAAGTGGTATACAACAGAATCAGTCCGAAGTGCGTGTCTCGTAGTCCAATTGAGCGATACATCAGATAGATTGGAATTACTACGACGACCGGCGGAAGCATGCGGGTACTCAAAATAAAAAAGAGGAGGTCGTCTTTGCCAGCGATATTGAACCGAGAAAAAGCATAAGCGGAAATAGTGCCTAAACCGACAGCAAGAACTGTGCTACCCCCACCGATGATAATACTATTGAGCAGCTGATAGAAATACTTTGATCCTCCGTTTGCCAAAGCAATGCAGACACCGATTGTTGCAAAAATCACAGGAATTATAAATGCCAGTTTTTCCTTTTGGTTGGGGACTGCGTCTCCATTGGAATTAATAAATACTGAGTAGACATTTTTCTTCCAAGGGATTACCAAAAGATAAGCAGCAACCGAACAGATAATTAACGAGAAAAAATGGAACCGTACGTCCGCTTGTAACCGAGGCTGCGGCTGCGTGCTGAAAAAACTATAAAGACACGTTAAAACAAAGAGGATGTTCCAGCCAATCCCGATATTACGAACAGACAGACCGCGTGGAAGATGCACCTTCACAAAAGAAAAAAATGTAAAGAGGATCAATCCTAATAGTGCTTCCCCTATAAAGAGATATGTCACTATTGATAAATTCCCTTCTGGCATCAACTTTTGGTAGTTTTCAAACGAAATACCAAAGAGAAACTTAGGAACTAGGGTATTGATATCTACTGGAGATTTCAGAGATGTCACTACGATCCAGAATATCGGAAGTATATATGTGGCAACAGCGAAGGCGATTAACATGAATAACAATACGGTGAGGAAGACTCTAAACCACTTCCTCATAAAGGTGAGGAAGACTCTAAACCACTTCCTTATAATGTTCTGCGGTCCAAACCACTTTTTTATTGAATAGGTTGCCATATAGATTTAAGTTTCTCCCTTCACGCGATTGAGATATTTAACATAAATGTTACTTAGTGCGACTATAATAATAAGCAGAATATATGCCATTGCACACGCTTTGCCGGTGTTGTAATTCTCAAAAGCAAGTTTGTAGAGGTTCATTGAAACGGTTTCAGTAGCGGCCCCGGGTCCGCCACGGCGTGTAAGCACATAGACAATATCGAACATTTTGAAGGCATCCATAGTTCGGAACAAGAGAGCTATAAGGAGAAGTGGAGACACTATAGGTAGTGTAATCCAGCGAAATTTGAACCATGCGGATGCTCTGTCAACATCCGCGGCTTCATAAAGATATTTGGGCACAGCACTCAATCCGGCTAACGCAATTAACATCATAAATGGTGACCACATCCACGTATCAACAATGACGACAGCTAACATTGCTATCTTCGGATTGGTAGTCCATTCAATGTCAGGTGAATTGATAAAAGGTAATTTAAGGAGTGGACTCAAAATAAAGTTAAGCAAACCTGAGTTATCTGAAGCGAGAATAAAACGCCAAAATAGACCGACTACCACGGGTGATAACATCATCGGGAGAAGAAGTAGGGTTGTCACCAAACCTTTTGCAGGAAATTTGCGGTTTAATAAGATTGCCAACCCAAATCCGATAAAGAATTGTGCGGTTACAGCTAAGATAACAAAATATGCAGTCGTACGAAAATAACCCCATATCTCAGGATCGGTGAAAAGTTGCGAATAGTTACGTAGACCGATATATTTTGGAGGTGCAGTTGGTATGGAAGCTTTGTAGCGGTGAAAACTCAGGTATAGCGACCATAAAAGCGGGAAGATGTTCATCAAGATGAGCAAAATCATCGTTGGCATGATAAATGCCATCTTCAGTTGGTAGTCGCTCATCCCACGCGAGAAACGGTTGATCTGCATATTTTATAGTTCGTGCTTATAGCAATTAACGGGATTTATCCTATTTTCCGAACGGTAGGGGGTTTCCAACCGCACCGAAAAGACTAAAATTCAGAAGGTTGGGTTGAGCAACGCAAACCCATAGGTGTCAATTTAAGGAATTGAATCCGTTTTTAGCGGTGGTGTAGCCTCGTAGAGGCGGAATGTTTATAGCAAACAGCGTCAACCCTTCTTGAGCTCCGTAGGAGCGGTATGTGTATGCAGATCGCGTCTCTATAAACATATCGTTTCTACGGAACTTGGTCAACATTTATTCTATAAACATATCGTCCCTACCAAATCAACGCCAAATGCGCGTATGGCATTTGGCAGGACTAAATATGGGAAGCCTCAATCTGAACAGTGTTCAAAAAATTATAGAAATTTCCTTAAATTGACACCTATGGGTTGAGCAACGCAAACCCAACCTACATTGATCCCTATTTCGAACTCACACAAACTTATTTTTCGTCTGCCTCTTCCATCATTGCCTTCTCAAAGATTTCCTCATGTTTTTGCGCTATTGTGTCAAGAGCTTCCTTAGAAGATATTTGTCCAGAGATAGCCGCACTCCAATTAGTCTGACATTCCGTTAGCAATTCGGCGTATTGTGGGACTGCCCAGAAATCTCGGAGGTAAGGAAAACTTGCAGCAAAAGCTTCATTATATGGAGTGGCTGTTTTGAAGGTATCCGATTCCAAAATTTCTTTCACCGGTGTGAACCCTCCCAATTTCGCCCACTTTTCTTGTACAGGTTTCTTCATAAACCACTTCAGATATTGCTTAGCGGTATCTTGATTTTTGGAATAAGAAGAAATCGACATTCCCTGTCCACCTATACTGATATAATGTCCTTTTGGTCCAGCCGGTGCAACAAAAAACCCGCTCTTGTCATAAAATTTCGGGTTTTCTTTAGGATCAACAATACCGGGGAAAAAGGCGAAATAGTTCATTGCCATAGCCACTTTTCCAGCTTTATAGGCATCTGAGGTCTCTTGCCAATAGTAGTTTGGTGCATCAGGAGGAGCAAATTTGAGCAAATTAGTGTAAAATTCAAGTGCTTTCACAGCATCTTCGTTATTGATATATCCATCAACTTTGTAACTATCAGGATCGCCATAAGAACCTCCAAAACTCCACATGACCTGTTGGAACCCCATTGTGATTCCATCGTATGAATTGCTATACCAAGTTGCGATGCCGTAGAGTCCTTCCTCTTTGCGAGTAAAAAATTCGGCTATATCGCGAAGTTCTTTATAGGTTTTCGGTGGTGCCAGCGCATAATCGTACTTCTCTTGGAATGCAGACATTTCCTTAGGATCTTCAAATAGATCTTTCCTATATACATACCCTGCTGCATCCACTTCAGCGGGCAATGCCCAATACTTCTTACTCTTTTTCGGGTACTCTGCAAAGGCGGTCATAGCGGGGGGATAGATAGAATCAACGTCTATATTTTCATTAATCCAATCGGTCATATCAATGTAGTGTCCGCCGACGGAGTTCATACCAAGCCATTGACTATCACCTATTACAATGTCATAGCGAGAACTACCTCCGACAAAAGCTAAGGTAATTTCATTCTGGAAACCTTCCCACGGAATTTGTACTACTTCGACGTTTATTCCTGTTTCACTTGTAAAATCCTTAGATAGTTCTTGTAAATATCCAGCTGGATTCCATTCTGCCCAAGCAATCGTTAACGTTTGTTTTGCGTCGTCTGCTTGAGAAATTTCAGCTTGATCTGGTGCGGGTTTTTCTGCGTCATCTTTTTGGTTGTTGCATCCGATTACAACAATCAATGCAAGGATAAATATAATACAAAAGCGTTTCATTCTATAACTCCTTTTGATTCTGTAACTCTTTTTATTGGCCCTGGACACTCCCTTTGGAACGTTTAGGGCAGTCCAGCGGTTCCCATTTTATTAATGATTATAGCAAACCGAAAACATTTTAGCAAGGAATTATATACGGTGGGTGTGTAAATATTTGTCAATGTCTGAATCTCGGACTTTTGGTAACTTGCTGCCCAATCAACACCGAATACTCGTTGATTGGGAAATCGGGGTTGAAAACCCCTCCCACAAGAGAATGAGAGTGCTTAATGCCAACAACTTTACACACCCGTATTGATTATTTGGTTGCCAGAACTATTCAGTTTTATTAATTCAGTATCGGTTTAAATCGGGCTTACAAAATCCTCACTCAAGAACCGGATTAAAAATCAATCTTGCTCACGTTCTATTATATTGCTGTCTATATTGCTACATTTCAGATTAATATCGCCCCCAATGCAGCGGAGTGTTAGAAGGGGACCGCTATCGTCGATATGCCCTCGCAATTGTCGCATTTGAAGCGTTCCCTGAACAACGGCGGTAACCGGAAACTCGGTTGTGATCTTGCCATTGCTACTTTTCGCATCAATTTTTACGCCAACTTCTGGGATAAGCCAAACTGAGATATTGCCGCCAGACGTATCTAAAACCGAGTCTGCCGGAAGTTGTCCCAAAATTTTGGCATTGATAGAACCTTCAGAGGCTTTTGCAGTGACAGCACCATCGTTTTCAAGTTCTATACTTCCATTATTGGTTCTAACTTCCGCATCACCTTTGCAGCTGCTAAGTTTAATATCACCCCAAGCGGTTTGTCCAGAGATTGCACCAAGTACATTGGTGTATAGAAGATGCCCTTTAGATGTCATCGTGTCAACTGCACCGGTGTTCTCGTTAATCTCAATGTTGCCTTGCGAAGTGCGAAGATAAACGTCTCCTTTACACCGAATCAGTTTGACATTCCCTTTGGATGTATGACCAATTACTGTGCCAGCGATGTTTTCAAACTGCAATTCGCCACTAATCGTATTGGCGTTAACTTTTCCATCTACATCAGCAACAGAAATATCGCCATTTTCGATTTTCATATTAACGTCGTAATGTTTCGGAACTGTGATTTCAAAATGTACGTCAAAACGGTTGGCAATTTTTTCCCAATATCTTTTGCTACCTTTGAATTTCGCGTCAATGTGAAGATTTTGATCTTGATGGTCAAGACTCACATCAAAATCCTTGAGTATATCAACAGCTTGTTTGTCAGCTTTTAGTTGAGCAGATCGGCGGACGATCACATTGATAACATTGGTCTCTAATGTCTGTATATCAATGTGCCCGAGTTCTGATGTCAGAGTTAACTGGCCGCCTTCACTAACGTTGAATGACTCGTTAATATCGTTTAATGTACTCTCTGTAAGGAATTGCGGCATAGATTTACGAATCAGATCGCCTATTTCTCCATCCTTGAATTCTTCATTGATATCGTCAATAATTTTTTTGCCGAAAATATTAGTCACCATCCCTTTTAAATCGGACGATGTTCCTAATCCCTCACTGAGGTAAGCTGCAAGATGATTGCATGCAATACTTATTTCACTAAAGGCAGCATCCTCTTGTAATGAGTCGAAGAGCCCCTCAGGCACTGCTTCAATTTCACTCAGTCGTTCCAGGACCTTATTGAATTGAGAGACGCATCGGTTTTCTCCATTCTTATATGTTTCTGTCAATATTGAATCTTCGGCCATTTCTGCTGTCTGCTCTAATATCTGAAAGAGTCCTCGAATTTCTTGTTGTCTTTCCTGTTCCATGTGGGATACCTCATATTAAAAATCAAATTTGTCTTATTCCCAGTTCATGTTTTTCAGATTAGGTATACAAATGAAAACCATAGACCTATAAAATTTCACCATATCCACGTTTTTCTAAAAGTGATTTTAGCAATTCCTTTGCTTTGTGAAGTCGCCATTTCACCGTCGTTAAGGGGAGCGATAGAAATTCTGCAATACGTTTCTGCGGCATATCTGCCCAATAATAGAGTTTGACAACCTCCTGAAATTCAGAAGGTAATGAACTAATTGACTCTCTGATAGCTTCATGCGTAGATTCCTGTACCAAAATTTGCGCTGGATCAGAAAAAGCAGGGTCAGCTTCCACTTGCAATTCAGCATCAACATCTTCATGAAGTTGAAATTTACTCGCTCGTTTCATAAATCGCAGGGCACGATTGCGCGTAATTGAATAAAGCCACGCACCGAATCTATTCAAATTGTCAAGTTGGGGCAGTGCCTCAAAAGCGAGTAGAAAAGCGTCTTGGACAATATCTTCTGCCTCCGTAGGGTTTCGGACGATGTGTTGTGCCACGGTTAGCATTGCTCGCTGATACCGAAGGACCAATTCATCAAACGCTTTGAGATTGCCTGCCAGCACCGCAATTATTAGTTCCGCATCGTCAGCGTCTTTCAATTCTTCTACGCTCATGAAACAATTTCTCCTTTTCCTATATATTAGAGACATTTTTGTGCGAAAAGGATAGTATTTTGAATATGTGCTACAAGCTGCGCTGTTCGATCGGATGAGAAAAATGAAGGGTTCATAGGAAACCCTGTAATACCAAATTAACTTGATTCGATATCTTCAGATAAAGTCAGCAGGGCAAGGAGGACCCAGAGACCTTGCACTACAAATCACGTTAATTGGGTATTAGACGTTATAAACATATCGCTCCTACGGAGCTAAAGAGATCGTTTTACGATACGAGGTACTGCTTTCTCGGCATTAAGTAGGTCTATAAAATGTTACGAGGCAGCCACCAACTGCTGCAAGCAAAATGCCAAGAACAAATGGCCAACGGATAGCACCCCAACCACCTTCAGGCGGATGCGAAAGCGTTGCAACAAAAGCGTTCACAATTGGTGCCCCCGCAAAAACAATAGACATGACGACAGCAGGTCTACCTTCCGCACTGAAAGCGAGTAAAACGCCAAACGCACCGATTGCACCCACAACCCCTGCAAGGAAAGACCAAGTTACTCCATTTCCAGTAAACGACCATTCAGCACCGTTTGCGATGAGCATTAATATTGAGCCGATAACGGCTACCAAAAGATAGGCGAGACCGACAAAGAGAAATGCTTTGTAACGCTCATGCACAGCATCTGCCATAGACACTTGACCTTTATGAAGTAAAACTCCGTAGAGTCCCCAGCATGTTACAGTCATGATAACAAATATAATCCACGTTTTGACCATAATTTCTCCTCCGTTTTGAAATGCGTGATGTTGTTTCAGATATTCTTTGAAGATTCAGATTGAATCGTACGACCTATTGTACATCAGCGCGCTTACAAAGTGAACCAAGTTAATTGGTTATAAGACCTTAAAGATATTTTTCGAATACTTTCATTAGTTGCTGCGCAATGATTTCGTCGTTGAATTTTTGATGGACATTAGTCTTTCCTACTGTACCTAATTGTTTTCGTTTTGAAGGATCTCTGTATAGTTGCAGTATTCCTTCAGCAATAGCTTCTGCCGATTCCGGTTCCACCAAAATACCACCTCCGGTTGCCTTAACCATTTCTGGAAATGATCCATGCTGCGGTTGAACGACCGGCACCCCATTCGCAAGTGCTTCTAAGATAGATAACCCCTTTGATTCACGATAAACTGTGGGAACAGAGAAGACATGCAGACGGTTCAGAAAATCTATCTTTTGTGAACGCGTTACTTCGCCGTGGTGTACAAAGCTATCCTGTAAACCCCAAGCATGAATTTGATTAACCAACTCCTCAAAATACGGTTCATCTTTTTTTCCAAGATACCCTGCGACATGAAGTTCTACGTTATTTGTCCCTAACTCTTTTGTCAGTGTGTAGAATGCGCTAACCAAAATATGCAATCCTTTTTCGGGACAGATGCGCGCCAAATAACCGATGATCAAAGGAGGATGACCTGGTTTTTCAATCAAATTTCCGTGCCCATCCAAGTTCAAACCGAGTGGTACAACATCAATCTTATCAACGGAAACTTTTAGATATTCCGCTGCCATAAATTGTGCATAGTAGTTGCAGGGTGCGACAAACCCATCTGCGTCCGCAGCGCGTTCTGCCAGTAGGGTTAAAGCTTCAGTTTTGTAGGGATCGATCAAATCTCGTAGAAAGATGTCTTCACCTTGGAGTGCACAGACCACTGGCACCCCCACTGCGTTCTTAATTTCTCTTGCCATGCCGACAAGCATGGAATTAGTCAAATAGACGATATCTGGCTTGTTGTCTACCTGGAGCCATTTGACTAATTTCTCCAACTCTTTCTTTTGGTACCCATACTCACCACTAAGCATAGACACTGTTAACATACCTAAATCTCGCGCGTCAGTTGAAGCACTAAAGCGCGATAAACTGTTTAACAGTGCTGGATTATCCAATATCCTATCTAATGCCCACGGGGTATGCCGAAAGAGCGATAGTTTTTGTTGGAGAAATACGTTAATGCCTCCATAAAAAACACGATTCAAGCTCACATTTTCTTCATCGGTTCGGGTCGGAGTATATGTTGGAATCAATGCGACGTTATGCCCTTGTTTCTTTAGCATCGTCGCGACAGTATTGTCGTGGATGCAGGTGCCACAATACATTCCTGCAGCCCCCGCAGTGATATAAGCGACTTTCATATTTTAACTTTTCGCCAAGATTAATAAATATAAACTTGCAAATCTCCCCTAAGTTATTAATTGGTGAAAAACTTTTCAATAA
Organism: Candidatus Poribacteria bacterium; assembly: GCA_965197475.1. Taxonomy (GTDB): domain Bacteria; phylum Poribacteria; class WGA-4E; order WGA-4E; family WGA-3G; genus MSPOR6. Next base: position 406,037 of record CBDANF010000002.1, read on the forward strand.
TATCTGAAGATGGCGGTTTTGTGAACAGTGAAACGATTATCAAAGTCACAGAAGAAACAACAATCAGAACAGCAACAGGCATAATTCCGGTTCCGCCAACGGTATACCCTGGTGTCTGCCAGTTCTGTAAAAAGAAATATAACCATAGGACAATAGTGCTGATGATTGCGGCGAAAACACCAAGCTTTGTGCTACGTTTCCAGAACAGTGCAGCTACCACTATCGGAAAGAGTCCTGAAAAACCTGTGAAAGACCAAATTGCAAGCTTAAAAATACTGGATGTTGCAATCAGGGATATGATATAAGTTATGCTGAGAATGCCAATCACAAATAATCGTCCTATCCATACTTGTTGTTTTTCAGACATCTGTTCTTGTCCTCGTTTTTTTAGGTAAGGTTGAACAATATCGTGCGTGAACATGCTGCCAAGAGAGAGCGATTGTGAATCAAGTGACGACATGATTGCAGCGAACACACCTGCCCCCAAAAATCCAGCTAACACACCTGGCGCGTGTGTATGAATCATCTGAATTAGCACTGTATTAGCTCCAGGACCCTTTAGATCGGGAAAATTCACGTTACCTAATATTCCAAGCAGAACACTTGGAATCCACACAATTGCAATACAGAGAGGATAGAAAATTATCGGATAGCGGAACGTGCCAACATCTTTCGCAGTTAGGCAGTGTGAGAAGATATGCGGAAACATACCAACAGAGAGCGGAATGCAGGTGTATGTCAACAGCTCTAACGGCTTAATATGATTACCCTGCATCAACAAACCTGTGTCAACTTTTGAAAGAGCATTGGAAAATCCACCCATCCGGTTCAAGATCACAAAAAAGGTGACACCACCAAGTGTCATGAAAACGAGCGTTTGAAACGTGTTAACCCATGCGGTTCCGCGCATCCCGCTATAGGTCACATAGCATAAAACAACAGCACAAACCAGCAGTCCACCTAACCACCGTGGAATTGTGTTCCCTGTTATTGTCGCCAACGTTCCACCGCCTCCCATTACGCCAATGAGTAGATACGGTATAAGTAGCAGCACAAGGACAATGAAAAGAAGTAGCCCCAAGCCATTCGATTCCCATCGGTCTCGGAAATATTGGCCCTGTGTCATATATCCGAATCTTTTTCCGAGTTGCCATAGCCGGGTGCCGATAAACAGAAGAACGCAAGGTACGACGATTGCGGAGGAAGATGCCATCAGTGCGAAAACACCGATGCCTCTGTGGTATGCTTCTCCGGAGGCACCAAGGATAGAAAACGCTGTCATGTTTGTGCCGAAAAGCGACATCAATAGCACAAACCAATTAATGGTACGGCTTGCCACAAAATAGTCTTCCCCAGTATTTCGGAAGAACTTATGACTCAAGATACCTATGCTTAGCACCAAAGCCATATAGATGAAAATGACTGTCAGGATCATTTCTCTCTCCATACAAATTTGACTAAGGAGAACATAAGCAGAGATGCAGCAAGGCAAAATGCTATGTGATAGAGTAATCCTGCGGGCAAACCTAATACAAGTTGCGGTGTTTCCCAGAACCAGAAATCGTTGTGAAGAATGAACAGTACCACCAGCAAACTATATAGAACCCACCTAAGCGTAGTTTTCATGACTTATCCCTCTCTTTCGCCAATTATAGTAGAAAAGCGCGATACTTGCAAGCAGCATTATTCCATGTATCCAGATAAAGTTAACGTCAGTGGGTGTAAAAAAGAGTACCACTACCGCAATGAACATTGCACACCGTTCCCACAAATAGAGTCTCTTGAAGGCGTATCCTGCAATGCTTGCTGCAAAGATAACGGTACCAGCTAAAGTCAATGAGAGGTTAACGAGAACAACCCATATTTTCGGGTTACCCCCCTCTGCGCTGAGCCAGAGAAGTTCCGGCCGTAGCACAAAGGCGTAAGGCAACAGAAAGCCAACGAGTGCAAACCGAAACGCAGCGATCGCAGTTTGCATTATGCCTGCATTTGCAATTGCGGCAGCAGTATAAGCTGCAAGTGCCACAGGCGGTGTGACCATTGACATCATTCCAAAATAGAAGATAAAAAAGTGCGCTGCAAGCGGCACTACTCCTAAATCAAGAAGGACAGGTCCGACCAAAATTGCCATCAACAAATAGCAGATGGAGGACGGAAGCCCCATCCCCAATATAATCGTGGAAATCATGAGCATGAAAAGAGCTAAGATTAAATTAGTTTCGGCAAGAGGTAACAGGACCCGCGGTAATTTTGAACCGACACCTATTAGGTCTACGACTCCCAAGACGATTCCGACACAAGCTGCCGCAGCTATCAGCGACACCCCGCTATGTGCGGCGTTTTCCATCGCTTTTAAAATTCCAGAAATTCCAACGCGTGTTTGCGAGTGAAATAAACTTACAACCAACACAACTAACAAACTCCAGCTCACTGCGCGAAATGGGGTAGAACCCGTCAATAGAAACACTATCAATGTAAGAAATGCTGCAAAGAAAACTACGCCCTGCATCTTCGGAAGCTTTTCTACAGGCGGGTTTTCCTGAGCATCATTTTCTTCAGTTGTTCCAACTGCTTCGGGATCATGTGAGATTGTGTTGCTGATTCGCTTCGCATAAAAATGAACGATGCAAAGAAGTGCTGTATAGTAGAGAATGGCAGGCAGTAATGCTGCTCTGATGATTTCCAGATAGGTGACAGATGGCTCAACGATTTCTAACATCATGTAAGCCGCCGCACCCATAATCGGTGGGACTAATGCTCCGCCTGAACTTGCTGCGGCTTCAATCCCTCCCGCGATTGCTGGTTTAAAACCTACACTCCGCATCAACGGAATCGTGAACGTTCCAGTTGTCGCAGTGTTCGCAACTGCTGATCCTGACAGAGAACCCATCAGGCCGCTTCCAATCACTGCTACCTTCGCTGGACTTCCTGTACTTGTTCCGAAAATTCGTCTTGCCAAATTCAAAATGTAACCGGTAGCCCCTGTCCGCTCCAGAAAAGTTCCAAACAGGACAAAGAGAAATACATAGGTAAACATCACTCGGAGTGCGACACCAAATACTCCTGCTTGTAAAAAGGTTTGACTGATAATGCGTTTGATGGAATAGCCGCGATGTTGAAAAAACCATTCGGGCATTAACTGACCGAAACTTGCATAGAGAAGGAATACGGCAGCGAGAAGTGCAAGGGTTATACCAATAGCACGGCGTGTTGCCTCAAGAATTAAAACAAGCCCCAACCCGCCGATGAAGTAGTCCAAGATGTGTTCTGCTGAAGCACGTTCACCGAGAAATACGCCGTTCAACCAAAAGGTTTTAAAAATCGGTTCGGTTTGAATTACAACGTAGCCGAAACAGATAATTACACTGCCTACAAGCACAAAATCGAGAATCTGAAAGAATGTGTTATCTGCAAAGTGGGGATGAAGCGGATACTTCAGAAATACGACTATTAACCCCAACATCGCGAAGAGTGCTAATGCAGATTGGGGTTTTAACCACGGATAGTTGACTTCGGCTAAGATAAACAGGCTCAGCACTACCGCAACCGGAAGAATAAGGGTCTGTTGTATCTGTTTCAAAAGATTAAGCGAACCTGTCCTTTCGTTAAGCTGCGGTTAGGTTAAACCAAAACGCGCGTAGGGATGCCCTCTTGCGTCATCACGTTTTATTTCCTACACTTGTGTTTATCCCGAATTACCCATAATTATTTTATTCTTCTGGGTATTAGGCACGCTTAGAAAGCGCGCCTACCGAGTGAAATCAAGTTAATTTGGTAATAATTTACGCAATGAGTAGTTTTGGACTTGATAAATTTGAGAAAAATTTTTCACTTGACAAAATCCTGCCAGTATAGTATCCTATTAACATCACGAATTTTGGTAGAGAATGTTAGCCGCGTCGCAAGGCGCGGTCTCTACCTCAACCGCCTAACATCGGAAAATTCGTGTGTGTGAATTCGTGAATCAATGCAACACATTTCATATATTTTATGGACTCACACAATGGAGTCTTTGCATCTAAAACCCCATTGTGCTGTGTCCTATGCCAAAGGAGTTTAGGATGCACAAAAAAGTTGGACCTGGTGGCGTTATTCTTAATCCTGTAAGCACACCACCGTGGGAATCACCAATAGATGAGGTTATAATACCTCCAGCATTGTCACGTCCAGATGAATTTAAAACCAACTGGAAACAATTGTCGTTTTCATTCAAAGGTAGAATAAACCGAAAAGACTTTTGGATATATTTCTTAGGTACTGGTTTATTATACATAACTTTTTGGGGCATTTTTGATATATACAGTAGGTGAAATTGCGTATTACGCTTTTATGATACCAATTAGTATCGTGAAATTCTTCTGGTGTGATAACGCTGTTATCGTGAAACGATGCCATGATTTTGGTAGATCTGCTTGGTATCTTATCCTATTTTACATACCTCCGATTGGTATAGTCATTTGGTTTATGCTTGCTTTCAGTAAAGGTGATCCCGAACCAAACAAGTATGGCAACCCACCTAAATAACCCAACAACGAGGGGACTCTGTCCCCTCTAACCACAAAGGAGAAATCCGATGAATAATTTAGTCCAAGAACAACAAGGACAACTTCAACGAAAAGAAGATATTCAGAAAGGAGTAGCAGAACTTTTAATTACTCCACTTCTGGATGACCTTGAAAAAGCATATAACGATTTTAAAAGTAAAGATTTAAAATCTATCCATCAACTAACACAGGCTTTGAGTATATTTGTGAAAAAGACAAATGAAATTAATTCACAAGTTAGTTATGTGAATAGTGTTCTTAATTATCTTTCACAGAATTAACCTTTTGACACATTTCATCAATAAGATGAAGACCTTTGTTAAGTCTTTTTGTGTCACCGATATTCGTTCTTTTTACTAAATCAGTCATAGGACCGCGTAGGAATTGGATATGTTGTTCTTTACTGCGTGGTCCTTCTTTTCTTACTTCAATTTGTTCACTCATCTCATACTTTCATTGACAAACTTATCAAAGATGCTGTCAACGCTCCTATAGTTATACTTATAGCACGCTTCCGCCACATATAGCGGTGTGTATCCTGTCTGATAGTGGTGATGACTTCCATACCAAGCGCGTTTGAGAAGCGACCAGAAGCCCTCAATCGTGTTCGTATGGACATCACCCTCAGCAAACTGCACCTTGTGGTTGATAACAGCGTGCTTCATTTCTTTCCCAATAGCGTTGTAAGCCTGATATTCATCGGTTATTAGTTCCGATTTTTTAGGTTTACAGCACTCCGAATAAACTCAAGGATAGTGCGTCCTGTGAGGTTGTGTGCCACTTGTGCGACAACCCTACCTCCACGCTGCACTGCTCCTATTATAGCAGTTTTTTCAGTGCCTCTGCCACGTTTATGTGGTTCATCATCTTCACGTTTGTTCTTTTTACGAGGTTTACCGCCAATATAGGTCTCATCTGCTTCAATGATACCTTGTAGTAAAGCCCCGCCTTTCTTCGCCATTTCAGCACGGATACGAGTCATTATAAACCATGCTGTCTTTTGATTCAAGTCTAAATCGCGCGCAAGTTGATGACTTGACAAACTTTTCTTCGCATTCGTTATCAACGAAATAGCTAAAAACCACTTCTGTAACACTACCTTTGTCCCGTGAAACACCGACCTGCACGTCACCTTGAAACTCACTTGGCACTCGTGGCAGTTCCAACGACCGATACGACCGATCTTTGTCTCCTCACGCCTGCCCACATGACCGCTTTCACAATGCGGACACACAGGTTTACCTCGCCAACGAATCTTCTCTAAATGCGAAATACAACTCTCTTGATCCGGGAAACGTTCCATCACCTTCAACAAATCCATCAGATAACTCCTTGAAATAGGAGTTGCTTTTTCTGACGGACTTCTGATACAATATCAGATAAGATTAAACCTTCAGAAAGCAACTCTGCTTTTTGGGTTAATTGGGAGGCTACAACCTCCCTTTTTTCTTATCTATATTATACCATATAAACCCAGTGGACACAAGGCTTTATAGCGATTTTTAAAATTTTTTATCAAGTCCAAAACTACTCATTGCGAAAAGTATAGTGAAAAGACAAACGACTGTCAAGAATAATCAGAAGCACCGCTATGCCAAAATGGGTGTCAAGTTTTTGGAAAAGTCTGTCTACCCTCATTGTAGGAAATTGCCAGAATTATCTCAGGGCTATTTAGTTTTCGATTTTTCTTGTAGTATTTATCACAAATGTTATTTTTTATACGATATGCAGATGTAGCACGACACGTAGCAGGTTTATAAGGTTTTGGCGAAAATTCGCACACCTCTTTATATGGCAAGATCAACGCTTCATTACCCGTCCTACAGTAGAAGAACACAACGCACACTTCTTAAATTGAGACCTAAATGACATAATTTCACACATAAGTCATTTGGCCATTTAAGACAAATCTGTTCAGTTTTCGGAAAATACCTTGATAGATGTGCTGGTTTATCCCATGTATGGCGTGAAAAGTTGGGCTATACATAGGTTGACACAGCACTGTAAGTAACCAATTTCACAAAACAAACGTTAATAGTAGTAGATAAGCAGGATTCCAGCGTTTTTGAACATGGAAAGCTGGAAGTTAACGGTTTTAGAAAATTCAAGCGGACCTTGACAATGCTTGAAATATGTAGTATCATTATAATCAGAACTATATTACGTTAAGTTTTTATTGACACATTTATATGTGTTTAGTTTAACTGAATGTTGAATAGTTCTATCAAATTATTTGTCAGTCCGATGTGAAAACTCTCATTTTGTGATTCCAAATCCAGCATGTGAGTTTTGCGTGGCTGAATCAACATTAATTATTTAAAAGGAAGTTTGAATCATGGCGAAGAAATTAATGAAGGACGACATCATCAATAGCGTCGTAAAAGAAACAGGCCTCACCAAAAAAGATGCGGGTGCTGCCGTTGAAGCATTTACGAAAACTGTTGAAAGTGCTTTGAAGAAAGGCAATTCAATTGGACTCATCGGCTTTGGAACGTTTGAAGTCAGAACCCGTGCCGCCCGGGAAGGTCGGAATCCGCAAACCGGCGCACCGCTCAAGATTCCTAAGAAAAAGGTTCCCGCATTCAAAGCTGGTAAAAAACTTAAAGACGCTGTCTCCTAAGCGCAATCACTCGACTAACATTAGAAAAAGTCGTGAGATACGCCTCGTTTCTGAGGATGTATTTTTATGACTTTTTCTTTTTTTATAGAACAAAATTTGCCTTCCAACAATTCTCCAATTTCTGCTCATCCGTGATAAGACTTGTCCTATATTTACAGTCTTCAAATTCTCCAGAAAATTAATTGGAAAATCCTTTAACACTATGTTATTATAGAGGATATGTGACTCTATTTTTCTGTAACTGACTACTCAGTAATATCTTAGAGCCAAGGCAGGTTGATGGTTAAGAGTCAATTTCGGGAGAACTGTGATGTTAATAAGAACTAGGGCACCTGTCCGTATTGATTTTGCTGGTGGTTGGAGCGATGTCGCTCTTTTCACGGAAGAATCCAAAGGGCTTGTTGTCAACGGAGCAATAAATCGTTACGCCTACGCAACGCTTGTTTGTGAAAGCCAAACGCAATTCCCCGACTCCGTTGAACTTCAACGTGTCTTGGACAAAAAGATCCGTATCTATTCTGCCGATTTTGATACATTTGTGGAGGCTGAAGATATAAGGCAACTTGAATATGATGGTAATATTGACCTTATTAAAGCAGCTGTCCGTCAGATGTCGATCCAAATCGGAGGCTTTGATCTAATTACGCAGTCAAACGCGCCGCCAGGAAGTGGTCTTGGCACTTCCGCAGCAATGGGTGTGACGTTAATTGGTGTGCTGGGTGCGCTTAAAGATGTAACGTATCTTCCATATCAGTACGCTGAACTTGCCAGCAGTATTGAACGCTATGAACTCGGTATCCTTGGTGGAAAGCAGGACCATTACGCGAGTGCTGTTGGTGGTATTAGTTTTATGGAATTTCAGGGAGAAGAGGTAAAGACATCGTCTTTGAAACTGCCTCCACACATCCGCTATGAACTGGAAAAAAACCTTGTGCTTTGCTATACCGGACAATCGCGTCTATCAGGCAATATCCATCAGAATGTCACACAGGCGTATAAAAGTGGCGAACCGGGTGTTAGGAAAGCTTTAGAGAACCTAAAAGCAATCGCAGAAGCCACTAAAACTGCCCTAATTCGTGGGCGTTTAACAGATTTCGGTGAACTCTTAACTGAAAATTGGCAAAATCAGAAAAAACTACATTCATCTGTAACAAATGAACAGATTGATAAGCTTTTTAACATAGCAAAAGATCACGGGGCAATTGGCGGAAAAGCGTGTGGCGCAGGCGGCGGCGGCTGTCTTCTCTTCTACTGCCAACCGACACAAGAGCACAGCGTTCGACAAAAACTTGAAGAAGCAGGCACTCGAATTATTGACTTCAACTTTGATTTTGAAGGCCTTCAAATTTGGAAAGCCTAATAGTTAAACAGAATTTCCAGAATCCATTCCTGCCTGCTAAATGATTTGGCACACTCCGTGTGCTGTTTTCTATTACAATCAATTTCATAAACGTAAGAAAAATCCTCAATATACTACGGAAGGAAAATTCATGGAAACTACCCATATCGAAACCGATTTGGAAGCCGCAGAGTTCTTAAAAACCGCACGTGAAAACATTTTGGCTGAACTGAAAAAGCGAATCGTCGGTCAAAGCGATGTTATTGACCAACTTCTCATTGCCCTATTTTCACAGGGACACTGCCTACTCGTAGGCGTGCCGGGGTTAGCGAAAACGTTACTGATCAGTACCTTTGCTCAAATTCTTAAACTCCCATACAAACGCATTCAATTTACACCGGACCTGATGCCTTCGGATATTATCGGGACGGATATTATTGAAGAAGAAGTGAATACTGGGAAACGCGCATTTCGTTTTATCAAGGGACCCGTTTTCGCTAACATTGTCCTTGCTGATGAAATTAACCGAACGCCTCCGAAAACACAGGCAGCTCTCTTACAAGCGATGCAGGAGTACAAAGTAACGGCGGGCGGTAATACTTATGCATTGGAACTACCCTTTTTTGTGTTAGCCACACAGAACCCAATTGAGCAGGAAGGCACCTACCCGCTCCCTGAAGCACAACTTGACCGCTTCATGTTCAATATCTACATTGATTATCCGGATAAAGCTGAAGAGAAAGAAATTGTGATGACGACTACCTCTGCTTATGAACCTAACATAGAACCGGTTATCACAGGTGAAGAGGTTTTGAGGTTACAACAGATTGTCCGAAAGGTGCCGATTGCCGAGGCGATGGTAGATTACGCCGTTGAATTGAGCATTAATACACGCCCGACACAGCCTGATGCTCCTGATTTTATTAAAGATTGGGTCAATTGGGGTGCGGGACCGCGCGCATCACAATATCTTGTTTTAGGGGCAAAGGCGCGTGCGATTATGCATGGCCGTTATCATGTCAGTTATGAGGACATCAAGGCAGTAGCAAAACCTGTCCTGCGCCACAGAATCTTGACGAACTTTAATGCTGAAGCGGATGGAATTTCAAGTCTTGATATTATCTCGCAGTTATTGGAAAAAGTGGAACCACCGGAGGTAAATTGAGTTCTTACTTCATATTGTTGTGGTTTTAGAAAAAAGGTTCAAATTAGGAGGTTTAATACACTACGATGAATGCCAAAGATACTTCCAACCCGCAGGACCAAGACCTTTTTAGAATGGACAAGAACACACTTTCTGTCACAACGCTTTTTGAAAAATCGGACAACAAGGAATATTGGCTTTCCAAAACACCACAGGACCGTTTGGAGGCAGTCGAATTGATGCGGCAGATCAACTATGGCTACAATCCAGTTAACGCCCGACTTCAAAGAGTTCTTGAAATTGCTGAATTCACATCAGATTAAATGGGGAAGGCAAAATGGAAGAAAGAGAACATAATCAATCCAGAACGGAATTACCATCCGCGCAACAAACACTTCTAACTGCCGAAGCCTTATGGAAACAGGCTGATGATGGTTATCGATATGAATTGGTGAAAGGAGTAATACGTAGAATGCCACCAGCTGGATTTGAACATGGGATAAGAACGGCTGAAATTGGGAGTCTTCTTAACGTACACGTTAAAAAACATAAATTAGGCTATGTTTGTGGTGCTGAAACAGGATTTAAAATTTCTCAAAATCCAGATACCGTGCGCGCGCCAGATGCAGCGTTTGTTTGCCAAGCCGCAATTGATGAACAAGGTATTCCTAAAGGTTATTGGGAAGGTGCGCCTGATTTTGCCGTTGAAGTCATCTCCCTAAGCGATACTTATACTGAGGTAGCGGAAAAGGTAGATGAATGGTTAAATGCGGGTTGTGCAATGGTGTGGGTTGTGAATCCACGCCGCGAAACCGTAGAAGTGTACCGGTCTCCTGAGGATATTACCGTTTTCCGTGGAAATGATATACTTGACGGTGGCGATGTTATTGAAGGGTTTCAATGTCAAGTTCAGGATCTATTTGTGTAAGATATAAGAGCGTCGCAATGCTATTCATGAGTCAGCGTATCAGGTGCCTTGTCGGTTTCTTGTTTATAGGCATCTAATTTCCGGTGTAGTGTCCGCACTCCGATACCAAGAATTTTTGCTGCCTCTGTTTTATTTTCCCCTGTTACCTTGAGAGTTTTATAGATAGCCGCCTTTTCAATTTCTGACATTTTCATTCCAACCCTACCGATGGTTTGTTCCTCATCAAGCACAGGTAGATACTCTCTTCGATCCTGTGAACCTTCACGCTGTTCCACCGATGTAATGATTGATGTAACTTCCTCCTGAGTCAGATTTTCAAGTCCCCTTTGACTAGCTAAAAGCACCTCTGATGCTTTCCTGAAAATTTCTGTTGCGTCGTTTACTTCAGTAATATGCATCCAACTGTTATCTTCATCGGGAATTTGAGATGGGAACTGATTATTGGAAATAGGATTTGACTTAAGCAAGCTGATTGCAGAAGCGATAAGTGCTAAGATAATCTTTTGAATGGCTTGACTTTCTATTGCAATCGCTTCGGGAGTCTGATTTGCAACTTGTAAAGATGTTCCTGGCTCATCATTAATTGGAACAAGGTATCTGATATGTCCAATTTCTGTATCTATGGGAAAATCTTTAAGTTCAAGTTCCTCGGAAGTTGCTACAATAATAGCGGACTCAACGGCATTTTTGAGTTGCCGGATATTACCCGGCCAGTCGGCGTTTTCAAGATAGTTGAGTGCTTCAGGCTTTATACCAGTAACGCTTTTATTGTGTTTTGCGCTTAATTCAGAGATGAACGCATCGACAAAAAGTTGGATATCCTCGCGCCTGTCGCGTAGCTGAGGAATGTGGATCCGAAAGTGGTTCAGTCTATAATAGAGGTCTTGCCTAAATTTTTTATCCTTGACCGATTTTCCAAGATCAACGTTTGTGGCAGCGATAATTCGGACATCAACTTTAACGCTTTTTTCCCCGCCGAGTCGTGTGAATTCTTGTGTTTCTAACACGCGAAGAAATTTTACCTGCACTTCGGGAGACATTTCACTTATCTCATCAAGGAACAGTGTGCCGCCATCTGCAAGTTCAAACACACCGCGGCGTTGGCTCGTAGCACCGGTAAAAGCTCCCTTCTCATGTCCAAAGAGTTCACTTTGCAGGAGGTCTTGGTAAAGCACACCGCAGTTGACTGCTTTGAAGAGTCGGTTTTTACGGGGGCTATTTTCGTGGATAGTCTGCGCGATAACCTCTTTTCCTACACCTGTTTCCCCTGTGATGAGGACAGTCGCGCTTGTTGGCGCGACCTGCTGAACTTTGCGCCAAACTACCCGCATCGCTTCGGATTCACCGATAATAGGGTATGCATTTGGATCGGTAAGAGGTGTTGGAAGATTCATTTTGTCTCCCTGAAAACCTTGAGATAGGTTTCGCTTAACTATTTTGTCGGACAATTTCAAGGATAAGTTGCGGATTATTCTTTACTTCTTCAAACACCTCAAAACCTTGCTTACATGCAGCTTCACACAATTTTTTGAATACGATCCCCTTCAGAGCTGTAAAGTTGGTGTCTAGCGCATGTCTTAAAGATTCTCCTGCTGGAACAAAATGGGTATTCGGCAGATCAAGTTCAAGTATCATTTTTCTGTGAGTGTCACCAAGAAGGAAAATCTGAGTGACTGAGTCTGCAACTTGAAAAGGGAGTTGTAGCACTTGGACATATTTCTTCCCCAATAAAAAGAAAACAAGATCGTAATCAACGATCAAAGTCTCTACATGTTCATAGATATGAAGATTATTACTGCGTTCTAAAAGATCACCAGTGTTAAGACCTGAAAATGTGACGTTGTAAGGAGCAATAACTTTATTTTCACTTAGCAGACCATACTTCGCTGAAATAATCGCTAAATCGATAGTTGACTTCCCATAACATGTACGAAGTTGTTTTAATCCTTCCATCAGGCGTTGATGCTGCTGACCTGTATACATCTCTGAAGCTGGTGCTTTGTAATCCCGCTTCCTGCTAGTGCAGGAGGTAATAACTAATGTCTTCACGGAACGAACTCCTCGTCAATTATTTTTTACAATTTCAATCAACCGCTGCGGATCCTGTTTTACATCTTCAAACACCTGGAAACCTTGACTACATGCAGCTTCACACAATCTTCTGAGCACAACACCTTTGAGTGCCCAATTGGTGGTGCGGAGACCTTTCTGCAAATCCCTGCCAGTTTCAACAACGTGGACATTCGGTAAGTCTTCATTGACCGCCCGTCTTTGACTTTTTGGTAGCAGGAAAACCAGTGTCGTTGAACGTTCTACTGCAAAAACGCGTTGCAATGATTCTATATCGTCTTGCCTCAATAACGAAAAAACGAGGTCGTAACTTTCCAACAAATTTACCGTCCGTTCAGGTACTCCACTCTCACCGAATTCTAAAACCTCAAGTTCATGAAGGGGAGCAGTGTCAAAAGGAACGATAACGTCCTTCTCGTCAACTGGATCCTTTTTTCCGTCAACACGACAATAATACCACGGAAAATATAGGTCAATAGTTGTCTTACCGTCCTGCTCGTGTTCCCGAATCTGTTTTAAGCCCTCGCGTAATTGAACATACAAAGGTCCGGTAAACATTTCCCCAGCGGGTAGGCGGTAGTCTCTACTTTTATCGTACCATCCCTCTTCATTGAAACCACATAGTTCTTTTATTCGCGACTTAAGGCGGTCTGGTGAACTACAATCTTCAGCACTGAGCGGGTTATCAAGCTTATGTTTTTGCCCCGTTGTGTAGGAATTAAAAATCAATATTTTCACAAGACTACGCTCCCGTTTTTTGCTCCCTTCGCTGCCATATATACAGAATCGGACTGGCGATGAAGACTGAAGAATACGTTCCTATTAACACACCGACAATGAGGGCTAAGGCAAATGTATTAATTTCTTCCCCAGAGTTGGATAGCACGAAGATGACTGCAACAACAAAAAGGGTTGTTATAGAGGTAATAACGGTTCGACTCAGTGATTGATTGATACTTCGGTTTAGTACTTCAACATAGTCGGTGCCGCGCAAAGACACTCCGTTTTCTCGGATACGGTCAAACACGACGATTGTGTCGTTGAGCGAATACCCGATAATTGTAAGGAATGCAGCGACGGTAGGTAAATTAATTTCCTTTGATAGTAGTGCGAAAAGACCTAAGGTGATAAGCACATCGTGGATAAGTGCTGCAATTGCACCGATTGCAAAACGGAATTCAAACCGCCAAGAGATGTAGACCAGTAAAATGGCAATTGACGAGAGCACAGACCAGAGTGCCGACCATTTGAGATCACGTCCAACGCTGGGTCCCACTTCAGTAACATTTACACTATCGGAGACAGCTTTCCAACCGTCTCCTCCTTCCAGAAGGGCATCTGTGAGAATACTGCCGACGCTCGCTTGTATTTGAATGGTAGCGTTTTCTGTCAAATCTATCCCGAATTCTTGTGCGAAAGTCAGTTGAAGTGCTGTGCCTTCAGCAATAGGTTCCAGATCCCTAATCTCGTTACGCCGTTGTACATCGCCATCAATCAATTCAACCGTATCACCAGATTTCAAAAGATGCACTTTTTCAGCGGTACTACTCACTTGAAGACTTGTGGCAGTCGCATCACCGGGGTCAACCATAATGGGTATATTAATCGACTGTTCCTGAAATTCGGGGCGATGTCCCATAGAGATGAATGCTTTGTTTTCATTCGGTTCAAGCTGGATTTTGGCATCTTCGTAGCCTAATTCAGTCAACTTAGCTTTCAGCTCGGCTTCTGTTACCGCCCTGTCAAATTTCGCTTCAACCTTAACACCTCCTCGGAAGTCGATTCCGAAATTCGGTCCTCCATGGACTATGAGGAAAATGATGCCGATAGCGATCAAAACAGCAGAGAACAAAAACCCAGTGCGATGTTTATTGATAAAATCAAAATTTGAATCTATTAGTAGTTGCAATTTTATATCCTTTCCAAATTCACTTTGGCCGATAGTAAATCAGTAGGTTTCATATTGGGCAGTCTTAGGTATGTATGATTTTAGGTGCCGCTTACGATGCGGAACTGATTCCTACAAATTAGATGCTTAATTTTTTCACATCCCGATTCCCGATCGTCAATCCGTATATTTCACGTGTGACAACAATTGCTGTGAACATACTTGCAAGGATACCGATACCGAGCGTTATTGCAAACCCTTTGATTGGTCCAGTGCCGAAATGATAGAGAACAAGGGCAGTAAAAAATGTTGTGAGGTTAGCGTCCAAAATTGTTACAAATGCGCGTTGGTAACCGCTCGTAATAGCAGTCCAGACATTTTTTCCGGTTCGCAATTCCTCGCGAATACGTTCAAAGATGAGAACATTTGCATCAACAGACATCCCGATAGTGAGTACAAGTCCGGCGATACCGGGGAGTGTCAATGCTGCACCGAACCCTGCCAAGGCACCCAGAATAATAACCATATTAAAGACGAGCGCGACAATGGCGACTAACCCAGATAACCGATAGTAAAATATCATGAAGAGTAACACACCGATAAGTCCGATAAGTGCGGCTTTTATTCCGTTATCAATAGATTCTTTACCGAGAGTAGGACCAACAGTACGTTCTTCACCAACCTGTACACCTACAGGGAAAGCCCCTGCATTCAAGATATTTGAGAGATAGTTTGCCTCCTCAAAATTGAAGTTTCCCTCAATAATAGCACTACCTCTAATTTGGGTGTTGATTACTGGTGCAGATTGCACCTTATCATCAAGCAGAATTGCCAAATGTTCCCCGATATGATCGCCAGTGATTTTGGCAAATTTGCTGCTACCTTCCCGATCAAAATCCATCTGAACGACGATGTCAAAACTGGTACTTCCGCTTGCTGGTCTTGCATCATCAATATTATGACCTGTTAAGAGGACAGGACTTTCTAAAACATACCAGTTCCCTGTTTCATAATGATAACGAATTTCACTATTTTCAGGGAGATTATCTGGAGGGGGTGTATTTGCTGAACCGGACCACAAACTACCACCTGTGGGGGATTTCTTTACCATCTTAAATTCTAAACGTCCCATTGTTTGCACAATACGAAGCGGGCCTGAGGAATCCTTCGCCCCTGGCAATTCAACGATAATTCTCGGTCGATTTGCCTCCTGTCGGATGGATGGCTCCGAGACTCCAAAAGCATCAACGCGGTTTCGCAAGACGATTAATACCTGTTCAATCGCCTTATTGCTGTATTCTTGCATTCCTTGATCAGTTAAGCGGAGTCGATAACTGGATTGTGTCTCTTTCTCGGAAACAACCTCTGCATCCTCGAAAAAATCTATACCGTTCAAAAGATTGACCGCTTTATCCAAATACTTCTTTTTTTCAGCTGGATCGGATCTGAATCGAGAAGGAATTTCCACAAGCACGTTTAATGCATCTTCACCACTAACTTGTTCCGCTTGTCGACATAAAATCTGATCAGCTTTAAGCCTTTCGGGAATAGAATATGAATTTGTTTTTAGCAACTCTCTTTTTGACTTCTCCAAATCAACTTCAAGGACAAGGTGAACACCGCCTTTCAAATCCAAACCTAACTTTAATCGGTTTTCGGGCATGATTCTTCTTAACATCTTTGGGATACTACCGTATAGATGTAAATTCTCCAAGGTTGCAGTTGGATTTTCTTTTGCTTTGTCGGATATCAACCTGACATAAAATTCCCGTGCTTCAGTGGTATCAAACTCATAGTCAACTGTTTCTTCAAATCCGAGTGTCTTTAAATGGACTCTGAAGACATCTTTAAGTTCAGTAGTTGCTTGTTGGAAGTTATAACCCTCGGGATATTCCACGTCCGCTAAGCTTACCTTAAAAGTGTTTCCTTCACTAACTTCAAAGGGAGGAAGTGTCTCTTGCAGTTCCCGCGGTAGATTTCCATACAATGGAAAGTATAGACTATCCGGCGTAGGAATAAGGTATAAAACTGATAACAGCAAAACGCCAATTATTAAAACAATTTTCCAGATATTAAATCTGTACATCAAATGCTCCTATCTTTTAGAAACTAAATTACGGATGATAGAATTAGGTAGATTGAAATAAATCTTAATATGTGTTGCTTGTTTGCTCTCAAACTATACACCCTTGTCACTGGACAAAAGGATAAAAGGATTAACGATTCAATCAACTTGGCCAATTTTCATCCGTAAATTCCTATTAATCATGTGCATCCGAACAATAGGGTTGTATAGAAATGTATTTTAAATCCTACCAATTATCGAATTTTTAGAGAATAATTTAGGTGCGCCTGGGAGGAATCGAACCCCCGACACGAGGCTTAGGAAGCCCCTGCTCTATCCCCTGAGCTACAGGCGCGTTTACCTACCGCCATAAAAACCCGGTTCAAGGTTCAATCTGTTGCTCTGTCTGTTGATTTTCGCAAATTGAGATTAAAACAAAGTATTTGCTAAAATTCAACGAGAGAAAAGATCGGTTGATTCACTACTTTTTTCCGCCCCTCAAATTCCGTAAGTTCTAATAAAAGGGCAATACCTACTATATTCCCACCAAGTATTTTAACGAGTTCAACCGATGCAGCGAGAGTTCCACCGGTAGCCAAGACATCATCACATATAAGCACGCGACCCCCATCGGGAAAGCGTCCTGATGAATAGCAAGTGAACCGTTGCCGTATTCAAGGTTGTAGTCTGCTTCATAGGTGTCATACGGCAGCTTCCCGCTTTTACGGATAGGAACAAAACCAATGTCAAGCCGATGTGCAAGGGCTGCAGCCAGAATGAAACCTCGAGCATCAATTCCGACGATTACGTCAATCATCTCAGATTTATAACGGTTCGCGAAAACCTCAATTGCGGCATTAAAGGCTGCCCCATTTCCTAAAAGGGGAGTTATATCCTTGAATGAGACTCCTTGTTTGGGGAAGTTCGGTATGTCTCGAATAAATTTTGAAAAATCGCTCATACGTTTACTTTTAACCTTTTTACGAGTGGGATTACCGGATCCTCGTAAAGTAATGGCGAATCAATGGACAGTTGTTTTGTTCGATTTGAAAATCGCTACAACTGAATAATTTGTCATTTTTCATTGCGCCTGTAATCTGGTCTGGATCATCTTATGGAGCCGCTGCATGAGGATGAATCATAATCTTCATCCCTTTTCGGGATTCCATAGCCTCAAAAGCTTTGTCAATTTCAACAAGTGGAAAATGATGGGTGATGAGCGGTTGTACGCGAACTAAACCTTTTTCAAGGAGGCGCACTGCCAATTCGTGGTGGCGGGGAACACACCCGTGGGAACCGGTAACGAAACACTCTTTATAGTGGATCGTATTAGAAAGAATGCTCATCGGACGCATAGTTTTTGGCAATCCACCGAATAGGTTGACATAACCACGGTGTGCGACCATTTCAACACCCTGTTCATGTGCTTCAACGGAACCACAAGTCGTTATAACGATATCTGGTCCTTCACCATCTGTTTCTTCTCGGCAGCGTTCCACCACATCCTCCTCTTCGGAGGCGATATATGCATCCGCTTCATAGAATTTTGCTATTTCCATCCGCAGTCGGCTTCGTTGAATGCCAATAACTTTCGTCGCGCCCATGACGCGGGCGAGGTCAATCATCATACATCCGATCGGTCCCAAACCGATAATCACGACACTCTTTCCGAGAGACATATTTACTAATTCAAGACCGTTGATGGCACATGCCAGGGGTTCAGCGAGGGCAGCTTCATCAAAACTGAGACTGGTGCCAAATGTTGTAACAGGCCCCTCTTCCAAAACGAGGCGAGGGAGCTTCATATATTGTGCAAATGCGCCGGGGATCTGGTAACCGATAGCGTAGTTAATATCACAGTTGTTTCCAAGCCCGTTCCGACACCAATGACATTGCCCACACGGAACATCCGCACCGATGGAGACGCGATCGCCTTCCTTCACACGGGTCACGTTTTTACCGACTTTGACAATCACGCCTGAATTTTCGTGACCGATAATCGTTGGTGGTTTGACTCGGGGATTGCCATGATGGAAAATACGGACATCGGAACCGCATATACTGACCGCTTCAATTCGCATCAATGCGGAGTCGTTATCAATTTCCGGTTCTGGAACATCTTGAACATTTAAATTTTCAAGGCTTTCAAGTATAGCCGCTTTCATATTTCCCCTTGTTATCCGTAGGTGCGTAATTCTATCAGAAGTTTACGATGGATGAATAAGCACTTTTGCGTAAAATTCGCTTTTGTCCTTCATCATGTGTAGTACTTTGGTACTATCTGTCAACGGGACTTTGTGTGTAATCAACGGAGAGAGGTCCAACTTGCCAGAAGCCATTGCTTGTAACACTGTTCGCCAATCGTCGTCATTACCAGATACGCTATAATCGGAATTCCATGTGCCTAAAATGCTGACCTCGCGCCGCATCAACTGTGAAATAAGCGATGCGGGCAGCGTAATATCTGCCGCGGGGTTTCCAAGCAACACAACACTACCACCACGTCGGACACTCCCTAACGCATAGAGATATGTTTGTGGCACCCCTGCTGCTTCAATACAGACGTGTGCTCCCTTTCCTTCAGTTTGCGCGCTTACGACGTCAACAGGGTCATCTACTGCACTGTTAAAGACACTTTCAAAACCGAGACGTTGTGCTAATTCAAGTTTTTCTGCGACAATATCAAACAGCAGAACCTGCGTTGATCCCATTATCCTTGCCCACTGTGCTACCATTAACCCGATCGGACCAGCACCGAAGATTGCGACTGTTTTACCGACAAGTGAGTCTTGAACCCTACGAAGCGTATGAAGTGCTACAGCTGCGGGTTCCGTCTGCGCTGCCTCTTCCAAAGTTACACCGTTTGGCACACGAATAATGTTCTCTTTCGGTGCGACAACATATTCGGCAAAAGCCCCATCACTTCGTGAACCGAGGTAATCGTAGTTGCTGCATTGGACATATTTCCCGTTCTCACACGCAGCACACTCTCCACACCAGATAAGTGGAAAAACAACGACCTTATCTCCTTGTTCAAATTCGTCAACTCCAGGACCGCATTGGTCTACAGTTCCAGCAAATTCGTGTCCGCAGACTGTGGGGAAACTGTACGTGCCTTTGGCAAAAATCCTTGGGATGTCGGAACCACACACACCACAAAAACCGATTCGGACACGGACTTGGCCTTCAGAGACGTTTGGGATGGGCATCTGTGCTAACCGTAAATCCCCAATGTCGTGTAGCACAAGTGCCTCCATCAAACCATCTTGCATCACGTTCCTCTTTCTGCGAGTCCAAGCGAAATAGCTTGATGAATCTTTTGAATATTTTCTGCGCGAGAGCCTGATTGATGAAAAACGCTACTGCTCCCACCGACTAAGATATCCGCCCCAGCTGCTACCATTTTAGGGATATTTTCAAAGCTGACATTACCATCTACTTCAATTGGAAGGTAGACATCGCGCGCATTCAAAAAAGTCCGACAATCCGAAATTTTTCGTAGGGTTGCAGGCACCAATTCCTGACCGGCAAACCCTGGATTTACCGTCATAATCAGCACAAAATCAAGTCGATCAATAACATACGCTATCGCGGAAAGCGGGGTCGCTGGGTTCAAAGCGACTCCCGCTTTTATACCATGTTCTTGAATTACCGATAAAGTTCTATCCAGATGGATAGCAGATTCAGCGTGCACAGCGATTTGCTGAACACCAATGTTTGCGACTGCATCCACAAAAAAATCGTTATTTTCCACCATCAGGTGAATGTCGAAAGCACAATCTGTTTTTTGACGTAATTGTTCAATGAGTGCCAATCCAATCGGCATGTTTGGGACGAAATGCGCGTCCATCAAGTCAAAATGAAGTAGACTAATATCAGACTTTTCCAGTTCTCGAATATCTGTTTCCAAATTACAGAGATCCGCACACATCACTGAAGGTGCTATGCCGATCTTTTTATCCGTGGTACTTGGGCATTGACTCTCATGAGTCGGCAAGATATTTCTCCAATCAAATTCGGGTTTCTCAATCTATTTATTATAACATAAAATGAATGAATTGTCAAATTTTGGGCAGGTGGTGGGTGTGTAAAGTTCTTGTCAATTGTCTGAATCGCGGATTATGCGGATTTCACTGATTACGCGAATTAAGGAGATGTCAAAAACTTGAGTTCGTAGTTAAAGTGGGATGTAAGTAATTTGGTCAATATATTCATCGTCGTCAGATGCACCAACAATGAGAAGCAACTGATCAATGATCAATCCCATTGGCACTTCGAGATTAATCGTAAAAATGCCGGGAACATGGTGTCCTGCTGCCAGATGGTCAGAGAGATGTTGAGGCATACTTTTCCGATTGTTTGTTATCAAGATAAATTGGTTCTGTTCACACCACTCTAAGATTTCTGGGTCTTGAGTGCCTCTTGTGGGAGCACCTTCATCGCCAACCCTCAAGACCGTTAGCGATGATTCATGGTAAAGCAATTGCGTTCGGTAAGTTGGAGAAATATTTTCGTCTATCAGAAACCGACGCATCTTTATTCCTGTTCATTTTTGGATGGAGATTGTGTTGTGCTTGCTGAGCCGTTTTTTGGACTGTTCGGGTGTGAATTATCAGAAACAGTTTCCCTTTCTGCTATAAGTTCACGCAAGCGAACAGCACCGGGCGGCGGATTTTTCTCGTATTCCTCTCGTGCCGTTTGGCAATATTTCAGATAATCCTCCAAATATGTACCAACTTCTTCTTGATTTTGAAAATAATATAGGATCGTGGCGTAAATCTGTTCCAGTGTGGGTGTATAGTAATGATCCGCGATTACTACTGGTGTTTTGTTATTGTAAATATATTCGTATAGGATGGTTTCAATACCTACACGTGTTCCTTTAATACGAATATCATCTTCTGCCAAAAACGCAAAGTTATCTTCAAGAGGATAAATTTGTTTGAATTCATTGATTCGTCTAAGAATACTGTTTTCGACGGGCAAAAAAAGTGTATGCTTGTTTTGAATTAGATTTTCAAGTTGGCTCAATACTGTGTGGGCATTCCGTCCATAAGTAAGTCCGGTTAATAAACCCAACGTCAAGAATTCTTTTTGTCTGAAAGAAATTGATTCCTCCCAAAGTATAAAGAGAAAATCAACTGCCACGTCTAAGGCATAATTTAAATGCATTCGGTCTCTGCCTAAGGCAAGCACAAAACTATTGTAAGGTTCAGAGATTTTCCAATTTGCCCGTTTTGCTATTTCCAATAGTAGGTTTGCATCAAATTGAGTGTGATAGTAGCGAGAACAAACCAATTTTATCGTCATCTCATCGTAGTCAGCTTTATCAAGGAGGTTTTGCTTAACACAATGTTCCAATAAAACTTGTGTCCACACACCGTCAATTTGAAAGTTTGTCCCGGCATCACTATTGAGAGTTGTCTTTGCATAATGTCTGAGCCGTCCATCATCCGAAAAAAGTAGGTGCCCCGGTTGGCTTGCGAGAAGAACAGTATCAAGGAAATGCTGTTGTAGCATGTCATTGAGTTCCCTCCTGCGTAATTGGTTCATCTCTGACCCAGCAGTGGCTTGACCAACTTCACAGTTATTCCTAATCCAGTGAATAATGTTTTTTAGATATTCTATTCCCTGCTTCGTTTCTTCAGGTTTGATGATTTGTTTTATATACTGTTTTCCTTTTTTCCCAACTATCATTCCCTCGCGTTTAGACCACATTCCCTCTCTTTCACTGATAATACTCTGTAGTTCATCAATAGTCGATTGAGCAATGCATAGTTTTCCGAATGCGCTGACCACAATATCCGCAGCATCCAAACTGTGTAATGTTATGAGCGAAATAATATCTACAACCAGTTTAGGTTGAGAATGATTAAGTAGTTTATGGGCTTTGTTCCTTTCATCAAGATCCCCAAAACTACACCTAATCCCTAATTCAGGGTTACCCATGAGAGTACCCCACGTATCTAAACTATTACTACCAACTAATTTTGAAAATACACCAATTGTTATGTTTTCTTCCTTATATCGTTTTTCATTTTGGAGTATGTATTCGTGATGCCGATCAACCCTGCTATATATTGGTTTAAATCTCTCTTTATCATCAATTACGTCAGAAGTGTCTAATTGAACCGTTTCCATACCTTCATCCGTTGGAAATAGATGCTCGTAATTGCGAAAACTTTCTTGTTTTGCATGAACAAATTTGCTTTTTATAGCAACGATTTTTTCAATTTTTGGACCATCCAGTGTTTCTTTAAAAATAACCTCGTCATTTTCAACTTTATCAAGCATTTTCTGCACAATAGGTTCGTTTATACTGCGTTCACCGCGGGAGATGTCTGGGTCATCGCGATCTTCAATGATGTACCAGTTATCCTGATCCATGTTATTGATTTGGACTGCGGTATCCTGGGCAACTTTAGATGGATTTAAGACATGAGGAATTAACTTTTCTACTTGATAGAATAATTCTATGTATATCAGGTGAGCAGCGGGATTATCCAAATGTGTTCTCCTCATCTCATACATGACCTGTAACGCTTTTTCAAGTTTGGATCTGACTCTATATAATTGAGCTAAATGATAGCAAGCCTCTAAAGAAAGATCCTTAAGGAAAGAGTGATTATTGAATTCTGGAAAACTTTCTAACACATTGTCAATTTCTTCCTCTTTATTAGAGCGAAAAAAAAACGTTCCGAGACGTATGTGCATATCATAATCAGTAGGAAATTTTGTTAAATATTCTTTACACACCATCTCTGTTTGGTTCATATCGCCGTATTCTTCATGAATCATCACTTCCATCACGGAAATGTTTTCAAGGGGTCCATATTTCTCTCGAAGTTTCTGACAAATCTTAAGTGCCTTCTCAATTTTCCCCGAATTATAGTAACTTTGCACTAACCATTGTGTCAATTGGGAATTCTGACTTGTGTCGGCAAGTCTTTCATATAGTGTTGCAGCTTCTTTAAATTGTTCATGGATATAGAGTTGGTCAGCCAATATTACAATATCAAGAAATTCTGCGCCATCCTGAACATAGTTGTATGCTTCTTTGAGTAGAGAAATTGCTTCATCGCGTTTTTCATTCGCGCTAAAAATGCGAGCAGCGTCAACAAGATTCGGTATGCTCTTTGGGGTTGAATCGCGCATAGCTATGGAAATTTCTAATGCATCATCAAAACGTTTATCATCAAGATAAACATTAATGAGTAAACGTCTTGCTTTTTCTTGAAGTTCGGGAGACAAATCTGTCTGTAAAAAATCATTAAGTATTGTAGTAGACTCATCTAATCGTTCATTCACTAAGAGAAAATTAGCAAGTATAATGGGTGCTTCAGGTACTTCGGGTGCGGATTGGATTGTTTCCAATAATTCAATCGCTTCTGCTATTTCTCCACACTCAAAAGCTAATAACGCACGATTTTTGATCAAAATTTGATTTGATTTTTCAATATCTAAGGCAGTATCAAGGTCTTCTGTTGCTTTTTTCAGTTCGCCAAGGTGAAAATGTGCTATGCCTCTGTTAATGATCCAATCTGCTCTATAATCTTTTAATTCCGTATTGGCAATGCAATTCCATGCTTCAGTAAGTAATCCTATTGCACGTTGTAATTGTTCCTTTTGTGAATCATTAAGTTGACTGGTCCCCACTGCAAGATTATCTTCTAATACTTGCTTAATCAAGATAGTTGCGAAAGCAGCTTTGAAATCAGGAGCGTTTCCCTGGTCCTGTGACAACATGATTTCACTCCATCTTTTCGCTGCTTCAAAATTCTCACGTTGCTTCGCTGATTCGCTTATAGCGTAAGCAATTTGTGGAGAATCGTGCAAATAGTCAGGAACTTTAGCGATTACTTCATCAAGTGGTTCTTCCTCAGCAGAAATTCCAATGAGAATTACATAAGCATCCGTATTAGCAGAATTCTTTTCCAGTGTCTGTTTTACGTATTCTGCAGCATATTCCGTTTCTCCCAATAAGAGGTGAGCCAAAGCACGGTTAGAAAGTGCCCTTTCGTCTTCACGATTGTATTGAAATGACTCAAGTAACAACTTTGCAGCTTCTTTTTCGTTATTCAGTGATAATTGAGTAGCTGCCATATTTGTTAGAATGCTATACTTTAGATCATCCGAAGCATCTTTCCAAGTTCGTTTTTTCAGAGTTTCTAATAACTCAAGAGAAGTTGTAGGTTTATGTCTCTTGAGTAAGTTTCGAGCATTGTCTATTTCTGCATGATGTTCTTTTGCGATTGCTGTTTTTATTATATCATTGTTGGGTGTGTTATTGTGGCGGACTTCATCTAAAATCGCACCCGTCGTTTGCTTAAGCTCCTTATTATCTTGCTTAATTTTTTCGATGTTATCTTTGATGGCTTGGATATCTTGGGTTAAACGTTCACTCACTTCTAACCTTATTTGTTCAATTTCTGTCGTAACCTCCTTTAGCATAGAATGTGTGATCTTTTGATCAGTAGTATTTTTTTGTAGAAATTCAAGTACTACTTGATTGAATGCATCCTGTTCGAATGGAAGTTGTGTCAAAAATTCAATAATCACCATTTCAATAACGGGACGAATTCTTCGTTCAATATCCATATTGGGCAATTGATGGTCGGGGACGATAATACATTTACGAAAAAGCGTTGTGATTCTTGTGATTTTTTCACTTTCATTTAATTGTGTGAATTGGACTTCATCAACATCTTTTAGTGAAGCAATAACGTTGTCAAATGTATGGTGACACACTTTAACCGTTTTTGGATCAGTAAGATCGGCAAAGTCAGACGCGTATTGCTTAACTACCTTATCAAAAGACTCTTTGAAAAGATCCTCTGCTGTAGTTTTGCAAAAATGTTTGATGCCGTGGTTGATACCACCAATAATAGAAAATCCAGTTCCTACAATATTATAAGCCTTGAGTACTAAACCGAGTATTGTCATGGATTTTCATCTCCTTTCAGGTGTTCGTTCGGTGTGAGTTATAGTAGACCCCAAAAATAAGTTTACATTTTCTGAGATTTATGTTAGCGTTTATGATTATGGCATATTCAACAGATGGACGCAAAAGCGTCCTTGATTTCATCAATAACGGTGGGAGTAAAACCGCTGCTAAACGCACCTTCGGTGTCTCAAGAAGGACGATCTATAACTGGTTAGAAGCAGAAAACCCCTTTGCCTATGAGAAGCCGGATACCAAAGGGCCCCGACACATTGATTATGATGCGCTTCAACAACATGTTGCCGATTTTCCCGATAGCACACTCGCCGAACGTGCCAAACACTTCGGTGTTTCAACAAACGGCATCTTTTATGCCTTGGCAAAACTCAATATCACGCGAAAAAAAAGACCACGACCTACAAAGAACAGTGTCCGGTAAAACGCCAAGAGTATCTCTCGGCACTTCAACAAGAGACACACGAGCATGGCAAAAAACCGGTTTATCTTGACGAAAGTGGTTTCACCGAAACCGATTTCCGTCGGTATGCTTATGCCCGAAAGGTGTCCGTGTTGAAGATAAAGTGCCAAGTCATCGGTATACCACCACAACCTTGATTGCGGCACGTCTTGATGGATGTTTCACAGTGCCTGTGCTTTTCGAAGGTAGTTGCGATGCGGTTGCCTTCAACGCATGGCTTTCGGAGATGTTATGTCCTTTGCTTGACAACAGCCACGTTGTGATTATGGATAATGCCTCTTTCCACAAAGGTTCACAAACAGAAGCATTGATCCGGGAATGCGGTGCAAGTTTGTTGTTTTTACCGCCGTATTCACCGGAGTTGAATCCGATTGAGAAAGATTTCGCTAACATCAAGCGAATACGTCAATACAACGCTGAGACCTCTATTGATGATATTATAAAAGTGTATAAGTAATTACAGGTTTTACTATAAAATGCCGGTAATAGTAAGTCTTGACGGTGCTTCTTCCTGAAATTGTTCAAGAATTTCAATTACTTCTTGCATTTGAGAGTTGGATAGGTATGCCGTTCCACCTCTGCTTGGATTTGGCGATATCCAATTAAATTTGGTGTCTATTACGGATTCATTTAGTGCTTGGAGAAAATTGGTGTAGTCCTTAGCTACTCTTAATCTTAGTTGTCCAAAGAGTTTCTTAAGTTTTTCTTGGTTGCTTTCGGCATTGAGGAGTTCAAAGAACTTTTCTACTGCATCTCCACAATCAGAATTATCAAAAAGGTTAAGTTGAGTAATTTCTGGAGAGACGAGATGAATATTGAACGATCCAGGACTGACTTGCAAAAGCGAGATTTGCATGCTATTCCTAATTTCATCAGTGACCTGAGATGAGTTAAAGCAGACCATTCCTATTGTGTTAATTACAGCTTGGAGTTTTCCAAAAACATTGCTTAGGAAAGCTATAGGTGCTTGTGTTTTAGGACCTTCAGCAAAGTTGAAATTTAGATTCAGGCTTTCTTGTTTTCTGGATTTTGCTATTTCTACCGCATCCCTTAGTATTGGGGGCATTTCGTTTTCAAGATCGATGCATTCACTGGGCAGTGGCAGCACATCCTCAGATCTACTCAAAGACTCTTCCACCTGTATCGGTTCACCAGTATGTTGAGTCAGGTACTCAAGAACTTCCTTTTGCATTTTTTCTATTTCCACCCGATACCCACTTGAAACGTATAAAAATTCTTCAGGGGTGGCTTTAACACACAGTTGCATGAGCAGATCTTGAAAATACGCTACACGTTGTTGACTCGTTTTGAGTTCTGTATTATTTTGAATCATTTCTTACCTCTATAATACCTCGGCGAGTTCCATCACGTTTGACCTGCCAACCTTCTATAAACTCGTCAAGGGTTTCTAAAAATAGTAATGACGGGCGTATACAGAAAATACTAGCTCCGAATTCATACGATGCTTGCTGATGGTTCAATAATTTCTTAATCTCTTCACTGCAAGCTGCTATGTCAAAATCGTCATCAAATATTATTACAACATCAATGTCGTTTGTGCTGGTTTCGCCGTGATATAACTACCAAACTGATATTTCTCAGAATGGTCTTGAACCTAATAATAATCAATAGAAACAAGGTATAGCACCATGAAAATGCGTTTTTGCTGTGTCCATTTTCCTTGACTTTTATAGCATGAGATAGCATCCTAATTACAGATTTGAATATAAACAAACATTAGGAGGATATCTCATGCTAACTCAGCTTATCAAATCTACCACTTTTTTTCAAGAACTTCTATCTTCACAGTTTCGGACCTTGAAACAGCATTTTGTTCATACCTTAGTGTTTTTGTCAACCTGCCATCTGTTTGGGCTCACTAACCCGGATCAAGTGGCGGATGCGTTGTCTATTCCGAAAACGAGGCTATATCGGGAACTGAACACGATGAGTCTTTATCTCTGGCAGCATCTTTTTGTGCGTATCGGGTGTTCTATTGCGTTAGAGGTGCTACAGGAGGCAGTATCAAAAAGTGCTGCTTCTCTATCGCGTCTGTGTATCGTCATCAGTGTGGATGATACCTTTGTTTTCCGCTATGGAGAGGGTCTCGCCTACACATCCAATTGGTGGTCTTCTCAAGCAAAACAGCCGATGAAGGGGCAAAATATATTGGGGATCGTCCTAAAGATTGGAAAACGGATCATTCCCCTGAATATGCGACTGATCAGCAAACAAGGCCGCGGGAACACGGATAAACCCTCCTGTGTCATCACTATGTTCAAGGAAATCTTGTCTTTCTTTGAAGGGACCGGAATAGATATCCGAAACTATCCGGTCACCTTTGATTCGTGGTATGGCAGCCACCACTTGATTGACACCTTGCGAGAAATGGGATTTGAAACGATCCTTGTGCACGGAAAAAGCAACTATGTGATGACGATTGATGAAAAAAGGGCGAAACTCTCGGAACATAAAAAGTCGATCCAACTCCTCTCCAATCAATGGGGGTGCGATAAACCGGTCTATCGGACTAAAGCCACAAGTCCAACTTTTGGAAAAGTAGTGGTGTTGTTCTTTGCAGACCGTGGCAAAGTCCGAACAATGCTGGTATTCGGGAAACCGCTGCGTGCGTGTGAAATCCTACGGATATGGTCTCAACACCACGGTATAGAACAGTATTGGCGGTATCTAAAAACAGACCTAAACCTTGCATCCATGAGCCTAAAAGGACGGAATGGCGCGTATGCGAACTTAGGTGTGAAAGTGATGAGCTACCTTTTGATACAGCAGGTCAGTCGCTCCGTGCGAAAAACCTTTCATCAAGGACAACTTGAACTTTCAGGACAGAGGCAGATGCTGTCTGATCTCAGCGAGCATTTTCATGAACAAATACCAAGAAAACACTGATAAACATTGACATATGAAGAATTTTGATAAATATCAGCCAAAAATAAGCAATCGTTGAAAGTGGTTTATATCTTTGGCAAGTTGATAAATACGGAGCAACCGCTCGGTTACAATTTTCCGTTGCGCGGTGCCGCTACCAAATTGACTGACTACTTCATCAATCGTTGCTTTGTATATTCCTTCAGGCAAATCACCCGCATCATTTAGATCGGGAAGCGTCATTCAATTTAACCTCTATTGTGGACGCGCACAATCAAGAATCTTGTAATCTTGGTTCAGACAAAATTCGCTTAATTTGCTACAATCCGCGATTCAGACAAATAATACCGCAAGCAAGGAAGATTATCCCTGTACACGATGTGATTATAGCATATCACAGATTTGACAAAGTGTCAATCCTTTTCTTAAAAACGGATGTGTAAAGTTTTGTTATTAAGAACATAAAGATGTGTATTGTCAAAAATATTAATCCTTTTCAATATTGTGTGTTTTATTAGGACGTTTTGCACGTTCCACGGACGTGCAAATGCCAAGCAGTACATGGATTAGGGCGTGATTTTGTGTGTGTGTGTTTTTTTTTTGCATCTTCTCTGGTTTCATCTTGCAACATTAGTGGTCAACATCTGAAGATATAATCGTTATGTGATAATAAGTATAACATAGATACGTGTGTTTGTCAAATTATTTAGAAGAATTCAGTCTTTTACCAAAAACTTTACACACCTCTTTTCTAAATCCTGTAAATCCTGGTTCAGACAATCCGAGATTCTGACAATAGTGACAGCACGCGGAGTGTGCATGCCACTATGCATCGTGCTTACAAAGCGCGACTACAAACGCAGTAAATATTAACCCGCTACCGATTCTCATCAACAGCGGGTTAATACTTAAACATCCTATGTTTGCACTTAACTGTCCAAATGGAAGATAGCCATCTTCAACTCGGTCATCTCTTCAATAGCGTATTTCGGACCCTCTTTGCCCATACCGCTCTCTTTAACACCACCATACGGCATCAAATCCGCACGCCACTGCGTTCCCCAGTTTACCATCAGGTTACCAGATTCAACTTCACGGACAAACCGCATTGCCCAATCAATGTTCTGTGTGAAGATAGCAGCACTCAGTCCATAGTTCGTATCGTTCGCGAGGGTGATCGCCTCATCAATATCGTTGACACGCGTCACACCGACAGCCGGTCCGAACACTTCATCGCAAGATATTTTCATTTTAGGTTTGACGTTGGCGAGGATAGCAGGCGTAACAAACTGATCTTGCTTTTCGCCACCTGTGAGGAGTTCCGCACCGTCTGACACTGCCTCCTTAATCCATTCGGTGACACGGGCTGCATCCCCTTCACGAATCATCGGTCCCATCCGCACACCGGATTCCAACGGATTGCCTATACCGATTTGAGAGACTTCCGCTTGGAACGCATCTAAGAAATCGCCATAAATTTTTTCATGGGCGATGACGCGTTGCGTTGAGATACAGACCTGTCCTGCGTTAGAGTAACCGGAGGCTGCTGCTGCACGTGCAACCTTTTCCGGATCCGCATCGGGCATAACGATGAGCGGAGAATTTGAACCGAGTTCCATCGTTACCCGTTTCAATCCTGCGACCTTACAGATATGTTCGCCAACATCACGACTGCCGGTAAAGGTAATTTTTCGGACACGACTATCCGCGCAGAGCGTATCTCCTATTTCGCCGCCGGGACCTGTAACACACTGGATCGCTTCTGGCGGCGTGCCTGCTTCTAAAAAGAGTTCCACCAATTTCAGTGCTGAGAGCGGTGTATCCGTCGCGGGTTTGATAATAATAGCGTTTCCACCAGCAATAGCAGGACCGGCTTTGTGGCAGACAAGGTGCAGCGGAAAGTTGAATGGACTAATCCCAACAACAATACCACACGGCACACGCACCGTAAACCCAAGTTTGTTTTTTACACCAGGCGCGCCTTCAAGTGGGATCGTTTCACCGGTTAACCTTTTTGCTTCTTCTGCAGAGAGCGCGATAATTTCTGATGCGCGTGTTGCCTCAACGGTCGCCTCAGCTAAAATCTTCCCCTCTTCACGGGTGATAACCTCAGCAAGTTCTCCTGCCCGTTCAAGCATCAAATCCGCAACTTTCCGCAAGATTTCGTAACGTTCATAGCCTGTCAATCCCGCCATGATTTTTGCGCCGCGTTCTGCGGTCTGAATAGCGGTTTCAACGTCGTTGGCATCCCCTTTCGGTACAGTATCAACAACGGAACCGTCAAAAGGACTCAGTACATCAATTTTGTTAGATTTGTCAATCCATTCTCCACCAACGTGCATTCGCATAATGCGTTTTCTCCATTTCTGTTTCGGCACACGGCGTGTGCCTGCTAATGTTTACTTTTTGGACTTTAGCAAACCCCAAGTAGTGGTCGCTTTTCCAGCTGCCTCAACTGCGGCATAATCTACTAAGCCAGTATCCATGACATCGTTGACTTGCGCTTTAGAAAGTGCTTTTGTAAAGAAACCTACTTCATCAAAGAGCCCTGTCGCGGCGATATTGCCAGGACGCGCACCTATCCAAATTGGTGATTGACTGGTATCCAGCGTTCCACCACTCGCCTTTTCAACATCCAGTTTTCCATCAATGAACATCTTAACACTTTTGCCATCATAAACTTTTACGATATGATGCCACTTACCATCTGCCACGATAGTTTTACCCGGCAGACGAGTCTCCACGCCCTTGACGTGCCACATAAACACCGGATAATCAGCATCATGAATCCATATATCAAGATAACATACAAGATTAGGCTCAGGCCAAACCTCTCCATTTCGCCAAACGACATACTGCCATGAGGCTGCTTGCAACTTTACCCAGGCGACGAACGTATAAGGATCGGCGTTGAAAACATCGTCATGTTCAATTCGGACGTAACTGTCACCCTTGCCGGGAAATTGTAATGCCCTGCCGAATTTACCATCATCCACCCATTTCAGAGATCCTTTGACATTGCCATCATGTCCGCTAACTATATCTTTGGCTACATTTCCATCATTTTCTTCAAATAACCACGCGCTAACTAAACCGAGTTTCGCTGCCTGAGCAGAAAAAACTGCTCCGATGATAAGTATTGTCAAACACAAAATAGTTTTTTTCACCATGTATCTCCTTTTAATTCTACTAAAACGACAGAATAAGCATTTTACGACAAAGAGTAGTCTGTTCTACGTGTTATTTTATGAAACGTGCCAATTGTGTGTTACCGCTTCCCTGGATGTGGCGTAATCTTCTTCCTTTTTGGTTTTCAGCAACCCCCAAGTTGTTGTTGCTTTTCCAGCAGCTTCAACAGCGGCATAGTCAGCTAACCCGTTATCCTTGACATCGTTAAGTTCATTTTCAGAAAGTGCCATTGCAAAGAATCCGATTTCGTCTAAGAGGCCTGTCGCTGCGATACCGTTTGGGTTTGCGCCAATCCAAATTGGCGATTCATTGGTGTCCAACGTTCCACCACTCGGCTTTTCACCATCCAGTTTCCCATCAATGAACATCTTGACATTATTACCATCATAAACTTTGGCGATGTGGTGCCATTTATCATCAGTAATAATGACTTTACCATCAATTTGACCTTTTTCCTCCCCGGCGTTCCACATGAAAACTGGAAACCCATCTTCGTGAACCCATATATCAAGGTGTCGAATCTCTTTCGGTTCGGGCCAAACCTCACCATTCCGCCAGACGATATACTGCCAGGAAGCGGATTTTAACTTGACCCATGCAACAAATGTGTAGGGATCCGCATTGAAAACATCATCGTGAGGGATATGGACGTAACTATCACTGTTCCCGGAAAATTTCAAAGCACTACCGAATTTACCGTAAGAAAACCAGCTTAATTTTCCTTTGATATTCCCATCGTTTCCGCTGACGACATCTTTGACCACATTTCCACTATTTTCATCAAATAACCATGCACTCACTAAGCCGAACTTCCCTGCGTGGACAGAAAAAACTGCTCCGATGAAAAGAATTGTTAAACTTAAAATACTCGTTTTTATCATATTTCTATTTCTTAATACTGTATCAGCAGCTTCAGACGCGGCAATTGTCAAGCGCGTCTTCATCCAATTCAACACCTAACCCGGGTTTATCCGGTATAGTCGCATATCCATCAACAAGCGGAATAGTTGAAGGCGTAACAATGTCAAAAGCACGCAAAGCATTTAGAGTAATCCCTGGCATGGTTGCATTCCGCATCACTGCAGCAAGATGCATGACGTAACAGGTTGTAATGCCGAGACCGACAATCTGTATCCACACGGGGAGATGCGGCGGCATCTGAAATAATCGCTTCACGTTTAGCGTTTGCAGCACACGAGTCTGGATAAGCGATAATAAATGAATCGTTCATCTTGGCACGAATCGCTTCAACCGGATCCGGATTTCCGAAGTGAATTGTAATCGGCATGTCTGTGTGCCGCTTAATTTCTTGGTATCCGGCTATATTCGACTGTGGAATCGGCGTTTCAAAGGACTCTATATTGAAATCCTGAAGTTGTCGGGCAACTTCAAGGGTGCGTTCTGGTGTTTCAAAAGAGTCATTGGCATCTACGCGGAGTTGAAAATCATCTGGCACGACTTCTGTGATTGCCTCAACTTGTTCACGTACTTCAAACCATGGACGTGCCTTAATTTTATGGAGTCGATAACCGATCGAGTACGCATGTTGTGCTTCTGCAGCCCACTCCTCCGGTGTCATGTCAATTGACCAATATCCGAATGATGTTTTGTCGTTAACCTTTTCACCTAATAGTTGATGGACAGGGACACCGAGTGCCTTACCCATGATGTCATAAAAGGCTTGCTGAAGCGGGGTTGATGCCCAACCGTTCATAAACTCAAACGGGTTTCTACCAATATATCGCTGAACAGCTTCCTCCGATTGGAACGAACCATCGCCGATACCGGTAATTCCGGCATCGGTGTGTACTTTGTAAACGTGATCAATCTGATAAAGATTACGGCGCGTCATCAATTCATAAATGCCATCATGGTAAGGTACTCTGACCTTAATAACCTCAATTTGCGTAATTTTCATGATTCTGACTCTCCTTATCCAAATAACGATCTTCTGTCTGTCGTTCGTTGATATAAAAAATTATTTTTGCGTTTACGGATTACTATTCATCACGTCGAATCCAACTGACGACATCCTCAGCTTCACCTGTCCCACCTTCCACACCATCACTGCCAAATGAAATAAGGTCGTACCCGTATCGGTCATGCACGCCGGGACGGATGTAAATGTATAGATTTCCCCACGGATCCTCTGTAATTGGGATTTGAATGTATGGACCTAACCAGTTTATAGGCAAGGGTGGTTCTTCGGGTTTTTCCCAAAGTGCCTTCAAGCCTTGTTCAGTTGAAGGATAATCTCCGCTGTCTCTGGCATATCTATCAAGAGCGATACCAAGCGTTTCAATGTCCTCCGCAGCGCGTGTTTGTAATGCGCGCCCTGTTTGCCCGAGCAACCGTGGTGCCAAAAGCACTGCAGCAATAACACCAAGAACGACAACGACTACTAATATCTGGACCAATGTTAATCCTGATTGCTTAGAATCAATTTGTTTCACGTATACGTCTCCGCGCTCCCTATATTGATATAGTGTTGAAAATCTTCAAAAAGTTTATCACATATAACTGATTGTGTCAACTTTTTGTTGAATATGAACGGAAGCATTTTAGTAAAATCTAAGAGTTCTCTCTTTGAGAATAGGTTTCCCATAATTTCTTTGGATTCTCAACAGAAAGACCGACGTTTCCACATTCGCCACAAACAGTTGCTCTCAACGCTTCCCTATGAGCACCCTTGAAAATAAGAGCATTAGGGTTACTTTCTATTTCAACTGCTATATCTTGACCAATAGGTGCATCATAACGATCCCGAATCCGTAAGTTTGGCATGATATTTTCAGAACCGCACCTTGGACATTTCATTGTAGCCATTTGGTTTGTCTCCTTATCTCAATATTTGATTAACGGCATTCATGACATTCAATTGATCGCATTGCTGGATGCGGCCCTTTTCCATCTTTCCAGCGGATGTTCGCGTGGTGTTAACGGCATATACACCCGACCCTTTTGCCGATGCGATTCCCATGTTGCATGAATCATTTCAAGGCAATCCCGACCATCTCTGCCGCTTGCAAAAGGTTCTCGGTCTTCTTCAATCGCTTCAATAAGATCACGTATCATCAGACGTTGCAAAAACAACCGTCTGGATCCTTTATCACGTTGATTCCCTTTTTCATCAATGTCTTCGTCAGGTAGATCCACCGGTTCCCACGCTTGTGCGGGGGTTTGATGTTGTCCTCTATGGATAAACATCGTTGTGCCAACGCTCTCTCGGATAGCGATACGTCCTTCTGTTCCGATAATGTCTATTCCGTAAGCAGTATCATTGGTTTGGGGTTGCGCGAGGAATTGCACATCCGCATGGATACTGTTCTTAAAGCGAAAGGAGACGTGACCACGTTCACCGATCACAAGTCCAGAATCGCGATCGTTCGGGTGAACCTCTTGTGTATGTTTGATGTCGTCAATGGTTGATTCGCGTCCATCCATCTGCACGAGGTGTGCGTGTGTCCACTCAACATCGCCGCCAAAAAGTCGCACCCAATCATAGAGATGTGTTCCCATCTCCATCAGCGAGTTACCTGCCTTGCGTCCACCTTTGTCAGTTGCCTTCATCAAGACAACATCACCAATTTCGCCTTTCTCAATCAGCGAAAGGACATAACGATTAAAAAGACTGGCGCGTTTGATATGATTAATGGCGAACTTGATGTTGTGCGTATCACAAACTTCAACCATTTCATCAGCTTGAATGAGGTTGAGCGCAATCGGCTTTTCACAGAAGACGTGGATGCCGCGTTGTGCAGCCGCAATGGTTGGTGGGTGGTGCATAGGGGCTTGCGTTGGAACAATAACAATATCAGGTTTCTGTTCATCAAGCATCTTCTCATAGTCGTCATAGATGGCATTGACACCGAATCTTTCACTCCATGCTTTTGCGCGTTCCGGATTGAGTTCTGCTCCAGCGACGAGTTCACAGTTTATCTCTAACTTTACCGCCTGAGCATGATGACCTCCCATGCCGCCCAAGCCAATAATCGCAATACGGTAGTTTTTCATGCATGTCTCCGAAGTTGACCAAAAAAATTCGTTGCTTACAACTATCATAGCAACTTCAAAATGAAAGTGCAATAAAAAACGGTACGGTTATAGCACCGCACCGGATTAAGGTATTGTTGCAAGGTCTTTGTAAGAATTACTGGATTTTCACGTTTGCCCAAGTCGTTGTCAGCTTATTTGTATCAGGGGTAACATCGTAAACACCTTCGATATCCAAAGCGATCCCAGATACGGATTTCAATCCCGTAAGAATATCTGTGACATTTGTTCCATCAAGGTTTGCACGTTGGATTTTATGCATTTTTGTCTCCCGATCCCAACTGGCCCAGTAAATTTTTTGGGATTGCGGGTCTAAAACGATTTCTTCTGGAGAATTCAATCCTGTGACAAAGTCTTCAACGTTATCTCCATTGAAAGAGGCGCGTTTGATTGTGCCTCTGTTCGGGTTAGACCAGTATATCTGGTGAGTGTGCACGTCCAACGCAAGTCCCACTATGGTAGTAGGCCATCTGATAACGATGTCTTCAATGTCGGTTCCGTCAAGGTTCGCACGTCTGATTGTCTTACTCGCAAGTCCAACCCAATACATCTTACCTGCCTTCAGGTCCAATTTAATGTCCCATATACCTGCATCCGCTACTCTTCGGGGAAAGAGGTTTTCAATATCGGTTCCGTCAAGGTTAGCACGCTGAATATTACGAGGAGATAAGTTTCCCCAGTATATCCTGTTTGTTTCACCATCTACAGCGATACAGCGTGGCTCGATTTGCAATTCAGGATCTATTTCAACCGGGTGGTCTTGGCCTTTTGGAAACAACTTTACCTTACACACCCCATGAACACATTCTCTAATAGCACGACCTCCTTCAGGTGGAAGCGTAAGTCCTGTAATAATGTCTTTGATATTAGAACCATTAAGGTTTGCACGCTGAATTGTAGCTGTGCCAATTGTGGTGCCCTCTATTTTAGTTGTGCCGGTGTCAATCCAGTACATCTTTCCGTTCCGTAGGTCTAAAGTGATATCCTTTGGTAGAAACAGATTCGGCACTACATCTTCAACAGCGGATCCGCCAAAATTAGCTCTTCTGATTTTACCCCATTCCGACCAGTAAATTTTGCCTTTTCCTTGTGCGTAAGTAATACCTTGGACAACATAAATCAACAAAACTGTTACCAAAATGAGCATGATCCGTTTTTTCAACGTGAACATATTTTTCATTTCATAAACTCCTTGTCTCTAATACCATATTAACTTGATCCTTCTCGGTTGGCGCGCTTTGTCCGCGCGCTGTCTGCCCAGAAAAATAAGACTAATCCCGTTAATTTGGTATAAAACCGTCTTGATATAGAACAAGTATAAGTACGAACTTATTTTACCATAAGGTTTTTATAAATTACTGGGTTTTCATGTTTGCCCAAGTCGTTGTCAACTTATTTGTATCGGGAGCAACATCGTAAACGCCCTCGGTATCCAAAGCAATACCGCCGATGTAATTCAAATCCGTAAGGATATCTGTGACATTAGAACCATCAAGGTTTGCTCGTCGGATTTTATGCTTCTTTGTTTCCTTATTCTTTTCTACCCAGTACATCTTGAGAAAACGCATGTCTAAAACGATATCGTCTGGTCTGTTCAATTCGGTTAGGAGGGTTTCAACATTGTCACCATTAAGAAAGGACCGTTCAATTCTGCCAAGGAATATATCAGTCCAATATATGTGGCGATTGCGTAGGTCAAGTGCGAGTCCAAATGGAGCAGGTGTAGTACCGAGTTCTTCATAATTTGATCCGTCAAGGTTTGCGCGTCCGATATTATCATTAAAAGAATCTGCCCAATACATCTTCCTTGTTTTCAGGTCAAGTTCAAGACTCTCAGCATCAACTATTCGTCCAAATACACCGTCTAAAGGTTTAATCATTATCTCTTCAATATCAGATCCGTCATTATCTGCACGCGAAATTCCCCATGGACCCCTCCAATTACCCCAATATATCTTACTTGCATTTGTGTCTAAGGTGATGGTGCCTGGAGTAGGCAATCGCTTACCTGGCACCGCAATCGGTGCTCCACGATTGATGATTGCTTCAATATCCGAACCATCAAGGTTTGCACGGTATACTTTTGAGGGGCCAAAGCTAACCCAGTACATCTTATGGTCGTGTAGATCCAAAACAATATCCGTCGGCGATTCCAATTCCGTTAGAATGTCTTCTACATTGGACCCATCAAGGTTTGCCCGTCTAATTTTGCCTGATTCTGTCCAATATATTTTGCCTCTTCCTTGTGCGTAACCTATGCTTTGAATGACAAAAACTAACAAACCCGTAGCTAAAATGAACAGGATCCTCTTTTGTGTAAAAACTTGAATTTTCATTTTATAGACTCCTTATATGTCAGAGTTTGAACTACCTCAAACCTTCTCATTTCCTGATAAGCATTTTGCGTGTAGCCGAGAAGTCGCCAGCATTGATTGTATAGAGATAGACACCACTACTAACAGATTCGCCTTCTTCATTGCGTCCATCCCAGTGAACTGCTTGCGATTGTGAGGAATAATCCCCTGCCTTCATTATTCCCGGTGATAAAGATCGAACTAACTTACCATTCAAGGTATAGATGCTGATCGTGACATTACTCTTGTCCGCAAGACGGAATGGAATCCATGTTTCAGGATTGAAAGGGTTAGGAAAGTTTTGTAGCAGTTGGTTCCGTTTTATCTGTCCGAGTGTTACAAACTTCTTCCCTTTAGGTTCAACAGAGTAGGGCAGCAAAGAGAGTAGGTTTTTTATATCCCAGATCAGGTATTGTTCGGTTGAGTCGTAATCGTACGATATCAGAACAGAACCGTCCTGACTGAGAGAGATAAATCCTGGAATAGGTAAATGCCTGATAAGTCTGCTTGTCTGCCAGTCCCAGATTTGGAAGTTATCTTCTTGGGACGCAAAGAAATAGCGACCATCGGGACTAAATTGTACAGGATAATCTCCATTCAACGTTGATAATAGTTGAGGTGTGTCTGGCAAAAGTTTCCAAATATGGATTCCATTTCTTCCGTTGCCTGCTAACACTGTTGAACCGTCTGCACTGGTCATAAATGCAGGTGATGATGCAAAGCCTGCTTCCCATGCGTATTGAAAGACGAAAGTGTCTTCCTTGCGTTTCCACAAAAGAATCCAATATTTATTGTTATTATTATCGATTTTTGTCCATCCCGAAGTTGCAAAATATTCCTCATTTTCACTGAAACCTATCTGATAGATGTTGGGTATTTCAAGTTTCATTGGTGGGTCGATTCGTTGAATATTTTCAGGAGAATCGACGTTCAAAATAGCTATATCTCCCCAATGACCTTTAACTGCAAGCCATCTTCCAGAAGAACTGAAGGTAATCTTCTCAGGAAGTCTGAAGTGATGCGGAAATTGTGTTTCAATTTTACCGGTTTGAATGTCACGTAGTTCAACTAACGGTTCTTTGCCAACTGCGAATTTTTGACTGTCAGGAGAGATTGCAATCGTATTAAATCTATAGTCTTTGGCAGAAATGAGTAGTCGCATCTGCTGTGAAGCAACATCCCACGTCTTAATAAAATGTGGAGATAGTGAAACTACGGTTTTTCCGTCAGGACTCAACTCAACATCAGTATAAGGCCACTTAGCGACAAAATCTGTCCACATCTGGTGTATACGTTTATTTTCAATGTCCCACTGTATTTCCCCATCTGCATATAATAAAAGTGCTTTTTTACCGTCAGGAGAAATGGTTATCGTTTGTAACTGTTTAAATTCTGTGTCGAACATATCTATCTGTTGCCCCGAATTGACATCCCACACGCGGACTCTATCATCCCAACCTACCCATGGATTAGTGCCGGACTTGCTCAGACCATATGTCCTTGATGCAACATACAGTCGTTGGCTGTCCGGACTGAATGTCACCTGTGAGACTTTTCCGATAGCACTTTTCGCCTTCCATAGTAGTTGTCGTGTCTCTATATCCCACAGATATATGGAAGCTAGTTCGCTGTCGTAGGACGCGATGTATTCTCCATCTGGACTGATGACCACACCGTTAACCCAGTTTCCAGTGTGTCCTTCAAGGTGTCCTTCTAACTGCCGTGTCTCAACATTCCACAATTCAATATCTGGTCGCATTGAGCCGACGATGAGATAGCGACCGTCCGGACTAAAGACCGACGCAAAATCTCGGATAGGACTCCGACAAGTCCTCCTAAAACCGTTGACGTAGTAACATGTGTCCGAGGGGCGACGATCTCCTATCATCGTTCCGATGAACTCGCTAGTTTGCCAATTCCATATATAAATCTCATCATCCAAAGAGGTGGCAAGCAAGGGCTGTGTTGGACTGAATGCTACGACATCAATATTGCCTTCAATTTCCCAATCAGCTATCTGTTCTTGGATGTTAACATCCCAAATTTCTACGTTAGTGTTCCGTGTTTCATAAACATAATTCAGAATTGCCAGGTGTGAGGCGTTAGGACTAAACACAACATCGCTGTTATAGTTTAGCTTGCCAAATTCATCTACAACCGCCCCCGTATCGGCATCAACGATCTGAATATGTGTCGGAACAACGCGTACGATCGTTTCATCGTTAAGAAACGCATGCTTTTCTGGTGTCGGTTGTCCAATCGTTGCAATAGGTTCAATTGCAAACGCAATGTGGGAAATGCATATAATGCAAATCAGTGTGATATGAATCCGTAAGTTTCGTCTTAAATAGGTCGTAAAAGTTGTCATGATACATCTCCGATTTTTAGGCGTTGAACCTTGTAGGCGACCCAAGCAGTTTCGCTGGGGATTGACTGAATTATAGAGTTCTCATAAGTAACATATTTAGAAACCCATCATCGCTCGAACAAACGTTGTATTACTAATCGTATTCTGGAATAGATTAGTGGTTCTACGATAGCCCGCAAGAATGACGATATAGAAACTTTGCCATTTTCCTCTGTTGATGGCTTGGATTTCCAAAATACGAGTTCGCAAGTCAGGGCGGTATAGGTTTGGAATGCTAATGTCAGGAGAGAAAGTTCGCAGGTAGTTCTTGAAGTTATTATCCCAATTAGTAAACTTCCTATATTGGAATCCTCCAAGGATCTTGAGTTTCGGTGTAAACTGATAATCAAGGCGGACACCGAGAATATCCTCGCGACTTAGACGATTGAATCGCAAATATTCAACCGGTTCATCGTCGGTTGGGAAAAACAAGGATGGGTTGAGGGTTTTTGGAATTTCATCGGCACTTCGGTCAAAAGCGCGGTCCCAGACATACTTAACCATCGGTGTTAGGGTTATATCTCCACCAATTTTGTTGACAAATAGGAGATCTCCAAGTGGAATCTCGTATCTTGCCTTCAGAATGATTAGCTGATTACGGATGTCCCGTTCGGGGTAACGGCGTTTTTTCCAGTTCCTATCGTCATAGATTAAACCGGTGTCAGTCGGATCAAGTGCGTTAATTCCATGATCAGGATAAAACGGGTATTCTCGCCTTTTTCCATTAGTCCGAACCTGCTCAATAGGCACCATAAAGTC
Organism: Candidatus Poribacteria bacterium; assembly: GCA_965197475.1. Taxonomy (GTDB): domain Bacteria; phylum Poribacteria; class WGA-4E; order WGA-4E; family WGA-3G; genus MSPOR6. The sequence goes on from CBDANF010000002.1 coordinate 447,702, forward strand.
AACGCGTTCATCGGGTTCAAAGTTCTTTGATGCCGGGTCGTATGCAACATCCGTGAAAAATGCCCTTTCTTCATCTTGTTCAAACTGTTTTTGCATGACAACCAAACATTTTGCTTCAAGTGTCAAGTTTGGCACTGCGGTATAAAGGCATTGGAGTGTTGTCGTATTCAAGCGAGCATTGTAAAAATCAAGTTCGTCATTAATTTGAAGCGGTTCTAATTCTCCAATAGGCAAGGTAATTGTGTAATCCGGAATATCATCATGCACGCGTACAAATCTATTTTGGAAGTGAAAACTACCAAAATCGGGGATGTCACGTTGATAATTGACATGTATGTATTTGGAGTTATTTCGGCGTCTGCTTGAAATTTCGCTTTCGTTTAACCAACCAATTTGGACAGCAAGGTTATCAAGGATGTCATATTTTGCTTTGAGGTGATAACCCTGACGGTCTATCCCGTATTCGTATTGGGGTTCAAAGTCATCCTCAATCGAATCAAAGGTGCCGTTATTATTTTGATCAATAGCGTTGCTAAACACAGGTGGGTCAGCATCAAAAATAAGAAAATCTTCTTGATAGTCTAATACTCCGTTCTGATCCCGGTCATCAGCACGCGGAATTAGTCCATCAAAGTCAATGTCATCGGGCCAATCATCGTCATCATCGTCATCTTCAATGAGTGTATAACTGGTAGCGTCCCATGGAGTTTGTTCTTCTGGAATTCGTTCTTCCAAAGGTATATCATTTCTCCCTCTTTCAAGTGTGAAAATTTGACCACGGTTCGGATGTGCCCCAAAATTCAGGTAGTTGGTTGTGTAGCCTGGGTCAATATGATACAAAACACCTTCTAAGTGGAGTTTGTCAAAGCGAGACTCAAGTTGGATGAACCATGCCGTTTCTCTACCAAGTTTTCCGTTGCCACCTTCATCTGTCCCGTCACCCCCTAAAATAGCCTCAAAACGTTCACCTTCGGTTTCCGAGTAGGTGGGGATGCCATTTCTGTCTACTGGGAGTCCGCTGTTATCAATAGAAACACCTGTTGGTTCCTCACCATCGCGAGTCTGGATAGTAGTTTTGGTTCGACTAAATCCTACTTTATCTTTGGGGATAGTAGGATACTGTTTGTATTTACCATTAATAGAGTAGTGTGTCCTGACGAAAACATTGCCGACAGTCCCTTCAAGGTCAAGTCCGTAAAGAGCAGCAGCACGTGCGGCACCATAGCGGTATCGGATTTTCCGAGGTCTCCCCTCACCTTTCCATTTACTGGGATTGTCTATAAGTTTTTCCCTGTTTTTGGTGTAATTTGGAGATTGACCGTAATTCCCCGGAGCCTGAATTATATCACGATACGGTATCTGAATGTGACCATCTTCAGTTTTAATCCACTCTTGTAGTTCGGGGTTTGACACCGCTTTATTTGCTTCACTAAATCCAATTACAGCGATGTTGTAATCGCCAGCAACAACCATCTCAAATACAACGGATTTGACTGTTCTCGGGTCAATGTTTATCCTCTCATCAGAAAGAATAAGGTCATATTTCATTTTATTGAAACCTTTGACAATTTTCCACCTCCCATCTACGGAATCATGTATCTCTGATGGTCCTCCAGCGTGATCAACCGGCACAAGCTGGTCAGCATAAACTTCAAATTGACGAGTCTTTTTCGGTAGAAGTTTGGGTTTAATACTTTCTTTTATATCTTCAGGGATCAATTCTTCAAGTTCTTGTGTAATGATCGTAATCTTCATGCTTTTAAAAGCTGCACCGACACCATCTTGGATATTATCGCTATGTCTGTCAGGATCATAACCATCAAAATCAGTGAAGGCACTCATGTGATTATCCTCAGGCGAGTCATCACGGAAAACAACTGAGATTGTTTCCGGGGGTGTATTGGCTACAGTCCCCATTAATGAATTTATTACGCGTTCCGGATGTTCTCTATGCAAATTTACATAAGTAAATCCGACGCGGAACATTTCGCCTAAAAGTCCCTGACTGCGAAAACCGATGAGTCGTGTGTTTTCAATGTTCCTGACACCGGTCAATAGGTTCAACCCGTTTTGGCGGCCAAGATCCCGTCCGAGTCTTTGCATTGCTGCAGAATCTGTTATTTTAATAGAATTAGAAATACGTGAGTGGATGAGGGAAAAGAGATGGTGCTCTTGGGCAAAAGAAATATCCCACCGAAGCCCATCAAACTCAGTTTTGTATATAACATATCGGTTTGGAAACAGGGTAGCAGGTTTGAGCCGTATGTGATCGCCAATAGCAAACTCAGAAAATCTACCAAGAAAGGTATTTTCAACCAAGATGGTCCGGTCCAATTGCGCTGTGAAACGTAGACTATCAAGCTGACCTCCCCAGCCAACAATTAATTTACCGTTCTTATCAAATTCTTTCTGATCAACGTACTTATTAAGTTCGCTGCCTTCCATAATCTTTTTACCATAAAGGTCATAGAAGTGTTGCGGGTTTTCTTCCATTTGGAATCTATCTGAAAATTTAGCCTCCCCATCAATTGAAGGCAAGAGGGGTTTATGCGGTCCGAGACTTTCCGCGCCACAACCGTAGAACACAGACGTACTAAAGATGCAAGTCACTACAAGTAAAGAATTAATCTCGCGTTTTAACTTGTTCATTAGTTTTATGTTCCTTCTTAGTAACGAATTACTAAAGTTTGAACAATTTACATGCTATTCAAGTAAACTTCTTAAGAACCGGTGTCTACCTTCAAAAACTTGTGGTATTTTCTGCGATTTGCTGACTGAAAGAAACTCGTAGAAAATACATATTGGCAGCAGCCCCAGTGGGGCGGAATGTGTATAGAAACGCAGGTAAACGACCCTTCTTAGCCCCAGCGGGGTGACAGGTGTCCAGCATTTTTGACTTTATAGACCTAATAGTCTCTCAGCAAGTCCACTTGAACAGCGTGTAAATTGTCCAAACTATACTAATAATAAGCTGCACAAGTACGTGCAATCCGTACTAACGTTGCGCGTACTTGTGCATTCATTAACCACAATCGCTGTTCTATCTATCAAATAGGTGAGGTTGCAACCATTGCTGTAAAGAAGTAGCAACTCGTCAAACTATCTCATTTCCTGATAAGCATTTTGCGTATAGCGGAGAAGTCTCCAGCATTGATGGTATAAAGATAGACACCGCTACTCACCGGTTCCCCTTTGTCATTACGTCCATCCCAGTAAACCGCTTCTGATTGTGAGGAATAGTCACCCGCAGACATTATCCCTGGCGATAGAGATCGAACCAACTTGCCACTTGGGGTATAGATGCGGATCGTGACACTGCTCTTGTCCGTAAGACGGAATGGAATCCATGTTTCAGGATTGAAAGGGTTAGGAAAGTTTTGTAGCAGTTGGTTCCGTTTTATCTGTCCGAGTGTAACAAGCTGCTTATCTTTAGGTTGGTCGGCGGTAAGTTCAGGTTGTGAAGATAAGAGTTTTGTCCCGTCCCATATCTGGATTTGACTGGCTTCATTGAAAGATATTAGAACGGAACCGTCTTGACTAAAATCATAATATCCGGGGATAACGACATGCTCATGTGGCGTTTGTGTTTGCCAATCCCAAATTTGGAGTTCATCATCTCGTTTGGCAAGAAAATAACGACCATCAGCACTGAAGTGCCCCTGGTGCCACCCATCAATTTTCGTCAGAAGTTGGGAAATGTCTGGGAGTAGATTCCAGATATGAATACCGTCTTTTCCGGTAGCTGCAAGGACAGTTGTCCCCTCCTCACCAGATGCAAAGTCTAACGTTGATCCTCTATTAGATTTTGCTTCCTGCATTGAATATAAATTGACGAAAGTGTCGCCATCACGTTTCCACAACAGTATTGAATATTGATTGTTCCCGCCATAGCTGGTAGCAGCCAAATATTCGTCATTTTCACTGAATGCCACCTTAGATAAAAGACATACTGAGTTGCCGTTTACATCAGCTTCAATTTTCTGAATTTTGTCGGGATTGTTGATGTCCAAAATGAATACTTTTCCTAAGTCATTCCCAACTGCAAGCAACCTCCCAGAAGGACTAAAGGCAATTGCCTCAGCCATACCAATGAAATGGGGAAACTGTATTTCAGCTTTACCTGTTTGGAGGTCTCGTAATTCAATCCAAGGGTCTCTGCCAATTGCCAATTTTTCCCATCAGGAGAGAACGCAAAGTTTTCAAACATCTCATCTTCTGAAGAAACTAATAGGTTCAACTTTTGTGATGGGATATCCCATGTCTTAAAATGTGTATGAGATACAGAGATAAAAGTCTTACCATCAGAACTCAGTCCAACCTTCCAACTCGGATAATCTGCCCATACATTGCGCTGTTGCTTTTCTCTGGTATCCCATAAAACCTCTGCATCCCTATAGTGTAAGAGTGCCGTTTTCCCGTCTGGTGAAAGTGCCATCATGTTTAAATACCGAAATTCTGTGCCAAACGTGTCAATCTGTTGCCCTGAATTGATATCCCAGACGTAGACCTGATCGTCCCAACCCTGCCAAGGTCCATGACCGGATCTTCTCAGACCAGAAGTCGCAGTCGCAACATATAGGTGTTGACTGTCCGGACTAAATTGCATGCTTGATACTCTTCCTATACCACTTGTTTGTCGCCATAACAGTTGCCATGTTTCCATATCCCAAACATAAATTAAGGGTGAATCATGTTCAGACGTTGCTATGACCTTTCCGTTTGGACTGATTGCCATGTTTTCAATCCTTTTCAGAACGGGCCCGTCAAAGTGTCCTTCAAAGAGCAGTTTTTCGACATTCCACACCTCAATATAATGTGCTGAGGCAACTATCAGATAACGACTGTCTGGACTAAAAGCCATTGCTTTATACGGCGGAAAATTTACACGCGCCATTTTTCCAATAGATTTACCGGTTTGCCAGTTCCATAGATGTATTTCACGTGCTAAATAAGTCGCGAATATAGGTTGCGTAGGACTAAATGCTGCATCGTTATCGTCAACGCGTGATGCTATCACCCACTTAGTAAGAAGTTCTTGGCGATTGACATCCCAGATGTTTACCGTTGTCGTTTTCGGATCAACAGTATGATTCAGAATCGCTAAATGTGTAGCAGTCGGACTAAATACCACATCACTGAAATAGGTGCGCTCGCCGAATTCATCCACAACCTCACTTGTATTGGGATCGACAAGCTGAATATGTGTTGGAACAACACGTAGAATCTGATCATTAGAAAGAAAAGCGTGCTTTTCAGGTAATGGCTGTCCAATGGTGCCGATAGGTTCAATGGCATATACAATGCCAGGCATGCAGACAAGGCAAATGAGTACGATATGAACTTGCAAGTATCGTATAAAAAAAGTTGTAAGTGTTTTCATGAAGAATCTCCAATTTTGGGTTGAATTTTGGCAGGTTCCTAAAAGTGGTCGCGCTGAGGATAAACTGAATTATAGATTTCATCATAGTTGGTAAAATCTTCCAATGACCTGATAAAGTGCTTGGACGAATATTATCAAGTATGATTCCACTGATATTTATCAAAATTCTTCATATGTCAATGTTTATCAATGTTTTCTTGGTATTTGTTCATGAAAATGCTCGCTGAGATCAGACAGCATCTGCCTCTGTCCTGAAAGTTTAAGTTGTCCTTGATGAAAGGTTTTTCGCACGGAGCGACTGACCTGCTGTATCAAAAGGTAGCTCATCACTTTCACACCTAAGTTCGCATACGCGCCATTCCGTCCTTTTAGGCTCATGGATGCGAGGTTTAGGTCTGTTTTTAGATACCGCCAATACTGTTCTATACCGTGGTGTTGAGACCATATCCGCAGGATTTCACAAGCACGGAGTGGTTTCCCGAATACGAGCATTGTTCGGACTTTGCCACGGTCTGCAAAGAACAACACCACTACTTTTCCAAAAGTTGGACTTGTGGCTTTAGTCCGATAGACCGGTTTATCGCACCCCCATTGATTGGAGAGGAGTTTGATCGACTTTTTATGCTCCGAGAGTTTCACCTTTTTTTCATCAATCGTCATCACATAGTTGCTTTTTCCGTGCACAAGGATCGTTTCAAATCCCATTTCTCGCAAGGTGTCAATCAAGTGGTGGCTGCCATACCACGAATCGAAGGTGATCGGATAGTTTCGGATATCTATTCCGGTCCCTTCAAAGAAGGACACCACTTCCTTGAACATAGTGATGACACAAGAGGGTTTATCCGTGTTCCCGCGTCCTTGTTTGCTGACCAGTCGCATATTCAGCGGAATGATCTGATTTCCAATCTTTAGGACGATCCCCAATATATTTTGCCCCTTCATCGGCTGTTTTGCTTGAGAAGACCACCAATTGGATGTGTAGGCGAGACCCTCTCCATAGCGGAAAACAAAGGTATCATCCACACTGATGACGATACGTAGACGCGATAGAGAAGCAGCACTTTTTGATACTGCCTCCTGTAGCACCTCTAACGCAATAGAACACCCGATACGCACAAAAAGATGCTGCCAGAGATAAAGACTCATCGTGTTCAGTTCCCGATATAGCCTCGTTTTCGGAATAGACAACGCATCCGCCACTTGATCCGGGTTAGTGAGCCCAAACAGATGGCAGGTTGACAAAAACACTAAGGTATGAACAAAATGCTGTTTCAAGGTCCGAAACTGTGAAGATAGAAGTTCTTGAAAAAAAGTGGTAGATTTGATAAGCTGAGTTAGCATGAGATATCCTCCTAATGTTTGTTTATATTCAAATCTGTAATTAGGATGCTATCTCATGCTATAAAAGTCAAGGAAAATGGACACAGCAAAAACGCATTTTCATGGTGCTATACCTTGTTTCTATTGATTATTATTAGGTTCAAGACCATTCTGAGAAATATCAGTTCCAATATATGTTTAGGAGATGGGAGTCTATTTATCGATCACTTGTTGGTAACAAGTGCAATTTCCGTGCCAAAAACAAATTGGGTAAGGAGCACTGAAATTCAACATCAGGAAGCCTCGGACATGAATCACCTGCCCAAAATCGTGCAACCGGTACTTGACGTTGCACAATTTTGTGCATTCTCTGATCGTATACAGTTTTCTCAAACGGATACAGTTTATTTCCGAATAAGCATCTTGCGAGTAGCGGAAAATGCACCTGCCTTAATAGTATATAGATAGACACTGCTACTGACGGGTTCCCCTTCATCATTGCGTCCATCCCAATGAACTGCTTTTGATTGTGAGGAATAATCACCCGCAGACATTATTTCCGGTGATAAGGCTCGAACCAACTTACCAGCCGGAGTATAGATGCGAATCGTGACATTATTTTTGTCCGCGAGTCTGAAAGGTATCCACGTTTCTGGGTTGAAAGGGTTGGGAAAGTTTTGTAGGAGTTGGTTCTGCTTTATCTGTCCGATTGTGATGATCTGCTTGCCACGAGGTTCAACAAAGTAAGGTAGCAAAGAGAGAAGGTTTCTTATATCCCAAATTAGGTATAGTCCTCTTAAATCGAAATCATACGACATCACAACGGATCCATCCTGACTGAGAGAGAAAAATCCTGGAATAGGTGGATGATTGATAGGCCTGCTTGTCTGCCAGTCCCAGATTTGAAAGTTGTCACCATCTCGATTGGTAAAGAGATAGCGACCATCAGGACTAAATTGCACTGGACGATCTCCATCCAACGTTGTTATAAGTTGAGGCGCGTCTGGCAAAAGTTTCCAAATTTGGATTTCGCTCCACGGGACTGCTAACACTGTTGAACCGTCTTCAGTAGTTGTAAAGGCAGGGGTTGACCCGAATCCTTGTCCCGGCCAGGCGTATTGAAAGACGAATGTATCTGCTTCGCGTTTCCACAACATTATCCAGTATGTATAGTTGTTATTCTGACCTGTTCGTCCGGACGCTGCAAAATATTCGTCATTATCACTGAATCCAAATTCCGCGTAATTTATTTTGGGGGGAAGTTTAACTTCTAAGTGAAGTAGCTGCGGTTTTTGTGGATTTTTGGTGTCCAATATGGCAAGTTCATCCCAGTCATCCGACACTGCAAGCCACCTACCAGAGGATCCAAAGGCAACTTTCTCAACGGTACGAAAGGAAATGTGGGAGTTGAGTTTCAATTTTACCGGTCTTAATGTCGCGTAGATCAACCCATGGATTCTTGCCAACAGCGAGTTTTTGACTGTCGGGAGAGATTGCAAACCCCCGGAATTGATAGCCTTCGGCAGAAACAAGTAACCGCATCTGCTGTGAAGCAACATCCCACGTCTTAATAAAGTATGAAGATACAAAGGCAAAGGTTTTTCCATCAGGGCTCAACTCAATATCAGAATACCACAAGTACCTTACGAAATCTGCCCACACATTGCGCTGTTGTTTCTCTTTAATATCCCACAAGACCTCCCCATCCCGAAAATGCAAGAGTGCCTTTTGCCCGTCTGGCGATAGCGTTATCGTTTTTAAGTCATAAAATTTGGTGCCGAACGTATCAATTTGTTGCGCTGATTTGACATCCCAGACGCGGACCTGACCTTCCCAACCTTGCCAGGGATTGGTACCAGGATTACGCAATGGAATTCTCCTATTTGCAACATATAAGTGTTGACTATCCGGGGTGAATGCCATGTCTGAAACCCATCCTGAGCCATTTTCCGCCTTCCATAAAAGCTGTCGTGACTCTATATCCCAAACATAAATTAAGGGTGAATCACGTTCAGACGTTGCTATGACCTTTCCGTTTGGGCTGATTGCCATGTCTTTAAACCTTTTCAGGACGGCCCGTCAAAGCGTCCTTCAAAGAGAAGTGTTTCAACATTCCACACCTCAATATAATGTGCAGAAGCAACGATGAGATGATGACCGTCAGCACTAAACCACATCGCACTAAACGAAGGGTAATTTTCACGCGCCATTTTTCCAACAGACTCCCCAGTTTGCCAATTCCATAGATGTATCTCTATTGGTAAATAGATCGCAAATATAGGTTGAGTAGGACTAAATGCTGCATCATTACCGTCAACGCGTGATGCTATCACACGCTTAGCAAGAAGTTCTTGGCGATTGACATCCCAGATGTTTACCGTTGTCGTTTTCGGATCAACAGTATGATTCAGAATCGCTAAATGTGTAGCAGTCGGACTAAATATCACATCACTGAAAAAGGTGCGCTCGCCGAATTCATCTACAACCTCACCCGTATTGGCATCAACAATCTGAATATGTGTCGGAACAACACGTAGAATTTGATCATTAGAAAGAAAAGCATGCTTTTCAGGTAATGGCTGTCCAATGGTGCCGATAGGTTCAATTGCGAACGCAACACATGGAATCCATACGATTTTGATTAGAACAAGAAAAACCTGAAAGTATTGTCTAAAAAAGGTAGAAAATGTTTTCATGATTAGTCCTTCCAACTTTCTTTTACAAGAATTATACCAACTATCTTGACATATTATATCTGGTTTCTTTTTCAAAATAACATCTTAGCTCCTCTAATGATTTTGTGAGTCTTTTTTCTCAGGATATTTCTCAACCAATGTGAAAAGTTGAATTGTGTCAATACGACCTCTTCCCATTACAGAATAGTGCGCAATTTTGATAGCATCCGTCTCAGCAACCAGCGAAATCTCAAATGGAAACTCAATAGTTCTTTTTATACGCGTCATCGGTTCCCAATTGTTTCTTTTATCGCGGACAGCAATTGCAATATTTTGGACCCTACCAGTACCGAGAAGTACAATCTTGTAAACACTTGCTCTTTCTGGGATAGAATAAATAACCCCATAGGACACAATTTTTTCTGAGATTCTTTGATCAATCAGTCTATACTCTTGCTCTGTTAAAAGTGCGGCGCAGCTTGTGAGTGAGAAACAGAGTACCATCAAAAGTAGATATTTCAATTGAGTCATAATTCTTTCTCCGCAATACATTTGAGTGACAATTTAGACGATTCAACAAGTTCCTATATTCTAATGTAGTGCAATTCTTATGCCAAAGCGGTTGAACTGAAATTGGTCTAAATGAGTAGGTTTTTACGGATACTGGCAGATAAATCGCTTTGTTACTGACCAGATTCTGGACAGTACTGTTCAGAATCTGGTCATAATTCTGTTCAATATTTCAAGGGTGTGTAAAGTTTGTGACATTAAGCACCCAAGTTACCACCGAAAATGAAATGGCAATATTTTCATAGTGCGTTTAACTTCATCACGCGATATCTATCATCAGGATAAGTGGCGGCAGTTATATTATCCGTAAGTTGGGCAGAGCACAAAGCGAAACCCAACGAAAATCCGCGTCATCCGTGCGATCCGAGATTCAGGCAGTTGACCTTTTATTTACACACCCATATTTCGAATGTCTCAGAGCCATTCAATTTTTGATATTTATTCCGAATTAACTTGATTAGACATCTTCGCTCATGTCAAAAGCACTTACTCTTGACATGAGCGGAAAAAAATAAGATGTCGGATCACTACTTTTGTTTAAGGTGACAGTTACAAAGTTACTTTCAAATTCGGAATCTTCTTACGGAGTCGATGAACCGGTGTCAAATCCTGAATAGGATTTTCCTTTATACCTAAATCCCTTAAATCTGTCAGATTTTCAACTACGCTAATGTTCCTGATTTGATTAAATGAGATCAGTAGACTGCTAAGTTGTGTCAAGTTTTTGAGGGGTGTGATGTCGCTAATTCGATTAGAAACAAGCCATAAATCGGTAAGCTGTGTCAAGTTTTTGAGGGGTGTGATGTCGCTAATATGATTTGAGACAAGCCATAAGCCTATAAGTTGTGTCAAGTTTTCAAGAGGCGTAATGTCACTAATTTTCGCATACGAAAGCGATAATACTTTTAGTTGTGTTAGTTCTGCAAGTGGCGTAATATCGCTGATTTGACTTTTTGAAATTGATAGGTTGGTAAGCTGCTTCAAGCCTTTTAGAGGGGAGATATCGTCAATTTGACAATTTGAGATTGAGAGTTCCGTGAGTTGTGTCAATCCTTGGAGTGGCGTAATATCGTTGATTTGATCGCCGCTGATTTCCAATTTCGTAAGTTTTGTCATTCCCGCAAGTGGTGTCAAATCATTAATTTGGTTCATTCGGAGATTTAAATCTGTGAGCTGCACTAAGTTTGTTAACGGTGTGATGTTTGTAATCTGATTCCTATCAAGTTGTAAACTCAATAATCTTGTTGCTTTTTCAAGACCCGTTAAATCTGTGATACCCGCGTTTGGAGCAGAAAGAGTCTGTAATTCATTTAGATTTTTTTGTAGGATCGGTTTGCTTGGATCTAAACCGAGTGCATCTCTAATTGCTGAGGCTAAGTTCAGATCCGGGATTTCTATGGATTGTGGTGAACAACCGAGCAAAAGGATGAGGATTGGGAATAGTAGGTAAAAATGTTTCATGCTGGATGCTCATTTTAATTGAGATCAGTGTGTTTAAGCAGTAACTTGGATAATACTTGAATTATAGCATCTTGGGTGGGATTGGTCAACAGATTTACGTCTCTTGAATTTTCTCTAAGAAAATAGGTGGTTTAACAATCTCAACCCGAATTCAAATAAAGTCTGTTTGAGTTCAGAATCATCTATGAGGTCTTTGTCAGTTGATACCAAAAATTGGACTCGTCCTGAGACTGCACAATCAAGGAACATATTATCGGTAGCATCACGACACAGCTCAAGCGAAGAAGTATTCTCAACAATGTTTGCTTGGTGCAGAAGGTTAATCAGATTTGTAACTTCTTCCAATGTATAACGATATTGTCGGAGCATTTTACGACGTGATAAAACTTCCTGCACCTCATCAATAATAGCGTGCGATAAGACGAGGACGAATCGTCCTGCTTGCCAAAGTGATAAAAGATGGTTAGCAAGATTACCTTTACGAATAAGTGAACGGACGAAAAGGTTGGTGTCAAATGTCGCCCGGTAAACACGCCATCGGTTCTCATTTTTGTTCACGCCTCACCTCTGCAAGTGCTTCCTCAAAATCGCGTATCACTTCTTCCTCTGGCGTGTCGGCAAAAGCATCGTGAAACCGTTCCATGGTTCTATCCCACTCCTTTTGAAACTCTTTGCGACCACTTTCAACTTTAGCGCGGAAGTCTGAAGCGAGGTTTTGCCATTTTGTATTCACTGACGATGCGCTGTCTTGAATGTCTGGCGCGAAATATATTTTGTCAGCAAAATCGCTATTTTTGACGACATCCTTAATGTGCTCAACAAGTTTTTGATTTTCTACTTTCGGATTGGCAGCGTCGGTAACGAAAACTATATAGTCATCCTGGTTGAGGTAGTGTTGGATTGCCTTCCTCAGACTATCGTCCAAAGGTGCGCCCTTTCTATGACACTTACGGAGTGCACTTCTTCCAGCTGTTCGGATCGCCAGATATCCAAGTTGCTTTGACTTTGAGAATTCATCTTCTAAAAATCTGATTGCCTTGGTACCACTGTCCGATTCTACATTCCAGACTCTTACGCTCATCATACCGGTTCCTCCATCAGGTCTTGTAGCAGTTCACTGTCGAAAATGGCACTACCGATTCCGAAATCCGCAATCCAATCATCGAGTGCTTCTCGTTTATCACGCATCTCTTCAAGATTGAGCACTTCTGTGCCGAGTCCAGAGCGGTTGCGTAACAGTAAAACGCCGAGGGAATCAGACAATTTATCTGGACTAAAGGCATCAAGGAGTTGAGAACTATGGGTTGTGATAATCACTTGTGTTCTTTCAGCGAGTTGTTCAAGGACGTTAGCAATGTCTTTCAACGCGCCAGGATGCAGATTCCGTTCAGGTTCCTCAATAGCAATGAGCGGAGGCAATTCGGGTTGGTTGAGTAAGATGTAATAGGCAATGAGACGCAGGGTGCCATCAGAAGTTCTATAGAAAGGGATCGGATTCTTATATCCTTCTAGTACACATAGTTGAGGTTGTCCATTAATTCTAATGTAGTCAATCTTAAGTTTCGCAGATGCAAAAAGGAGTTCATTTATCTTGTTAAAAAGTTTTGGAGCACTGCCACGCCAGTAGGATAATAAAGGTGATAAATTTGATCCATCGTTTATTAATTGTGGATATGTATCAAATTTAAAAAATGGATTTGTAACATCATCTGGATCAAATCCAATTGGAGGTGTCTGGAAATATCCTCGCATGAGGTCAGTCTGGAAATCATAGAATTTCCACTGCTTAAAAAACTCTGTTAATGTCAGGACTTACGCATTTTCTCTTAAAGTCCCCCTGATAAGGGGGTTAGGGGGGTTAAAATACCAAAATTCTGCTTATTTAACCCCCCTAACCCCCTTATCAAGGGGGAATGCGTAAGTCCTGAATGTATTGGTAACAGGCTTTTTTCCATAATCTCCAGCGGAACCCAAGGAGATTTTTTTACCGGTGGATGCGTAAATTGTGTTGTTTTGACCATTTTCATCCCATACTTCGCCCTGTCCACACTGAATTGAAATAACTTTCACTCCATTAACCTGTAATTCCTCGTTGATCGTAATATCTTCCGTTTCAGTTTTAATCTCCAATTCATATAAAGTTGAAATTTCTTCTACCATGGTATGCAATTGGAAAGTAAAAAGGTTTGCTCCGCCTGCCCAGGTGGAACTTTGGATTATATCATTTCGAGGCAGCTTTTCAGCGTTTATCATTTCCATGAAAAGACTTAAAGCTCTGAAGACGTTTGACTTTCCACTTGCGTTAGGACCTACAAGAACTGTCAGAGGCTTGAACGGAAGTTCAACATTGCGCAAACTCAGAAAATTTTTGATATGTATTTTCTCTAAAAACGCTTTCCGTTCAGACATGACTGTTCACCTCCTATTTGCCTTGTTGTAATTATACATTTGCCCGTTGTGTTTGTCAATCATATTCTGTTTTGGTTTGAGTCAATTTTAAGATTGAATTGTTGATACAAATCGGTTAAACTTATACTTAACAATACTTTAGAATTAAAGGTAAGGAACGATGAAACTGATCTTAACCTTTTTTACCATAACGCTGATGTACGCGTTCTTTTCAGGATGTGTTCCAAGAGATAAACAAGCCAAGCTTGAAAATACACCTGACGATCGCGCTGATGCTGCAGAGGAGATCAAAGTTGAACAACCGGTGGAGGACAATATTGAAGGGGCAGAAGCATATATCGGCAAACATCTGCTTGTCGGACTCGCGTACCGCAATAATAAGGAAGAGGTCATCAGACGTGTCCAACTACATGGAAAAATCACCCGTATAACAGAAGAGGGTATTTTTTTCGATAGGGCAGATGGCAAAGGAGAGTTTTCATTGCCACCTGACCTTGAATCGTTTGAGCCTGCTATACCTTGGTGCTGAATATAGGTTGAAATCTACGGGTGAGGTTGTCCGCAATCCTGACTATATCAGTAATTGGATAATTGATGCACCACCCGATGAAACAGACAAATAATTGCTACGGATCAACGGCTTTGTATAGTACTATCTGTCCGTTGCGGATTGTGTGTAGCAATAGTTTTTTGATGGGGTGCCTATTTTCATCAAAACGTGAAATTGTGGATGCGCCTTGGTAGTCAGTGATGTTTGCTAAGGCATTCCGAATTTCAGTGGGATCAAGCGTTCCCGCGTTTTTGATAGCGATTGCCAGTAGAGACATTGCATCATATCCCCACGAGAATGGACCGTCTGGAGACTCCATATACATTTCGGTGTAAGCTTGGACAAAGGGTGCTGCATCGGGCGATTCAACGCTAAAGTCTCTTGTGAAGAAAGAACCTTCTAATGGGGTGTTGTCACCTAAAGTGTTGAAGAGTTCGTTGGGAATGTCCCAAGCATTTGTGCCGATAAAGGTTGCATCAATTCCTATTTCCCTTGCTCGTGCTGCCAAAAATGGAACTTCAGGAATAAATCCTGCGATTAAGAAGACATCGGGTACAGCGTCATTTATCCTTGTAAGTTGCGTGTCAAAATCTCTAACGCCATGTTGATAGTATTCGGTCGCGACGATTTTCCCTCCAAGTTTCTCAAAATTTTCTTCAAAGGCATCTGCCACAGCATTAGAGTATACATCGCCTTTCTGCCGAATTGTTGCTGCAGTTTTGGCATTAAGTTCGTTTGGGTCCAGGGCGAATTTAGCTGTTGTTGCGCCTTGAAAAGATGTAGGGGCAACTGCAATAAATACATATTCGCCAGTGGCGGTTACGTTCTGACCAGATGAACCGGTAATGATGGGACGTTTGAGTTCGGTTACAACCGGTCCAACCTGCGTAGAGTTTGTTGAAAGTAGTGGACCTAAGATTGCAACAACGCCCTCATCCTCAATCAGTGTTTTTGCGATACGTACACTTTCGTCTGGGTCAGGAAAATCGCGTATGCCCTGATTATCCATAATGATAAATTCAACTTGCATTCCGAGTAAGCCGCCGCCTTCGTTGATCTGGAATCTCGCGAGTTCTGCACCTTTTGTGAAACTTGGTGCAAGTCCGGAGGGTTGAATTATGCCGATTTTGATAGTGGAGATCGTATCGGGTGTAACTACTTGTTTAATCTTTTCACACCCTGACATTGACAATACTAAAATTGTGGATAGGATTACAAATTTTGCTATAAAAGATTTTGCGTTCAATTATTGACTCCTTTCTGAAAGAGAAAGTTTTCTACTACGACAAATCTGTCGTTCGTTTCTTGCGATCTGTAGATAAGTGATAGAGATTCGACCTCAAACTTAATAGGTTCCCACTCATTTTGTAATCGTTGTTGTACGTCATTGAGAGATCGGTGCTGGAATTGTCCGACCGAGAGGTGTGGGTTAAATCCACCCGCAAATTGTGCCGTGTCGTCGTAATCTGGAAGATATTTATTGAGTGTGCTGCGTAGTTGCACGATCTCGTTTTTGGGTTCGGGAACAAGGAAAAGTGTGCACGATTTTCTGTGACGAAAAGCATTGAAAGATGCCAACGTAATAGAAAAAGGTGTTGTCTGTTGTGCAGATTTTGCCAGTGCTGGGATAATATCTTGAAAATCTTGTCGTGGTGCAAACGGATAAAGCAGCGTGATGTGTGGCATCCATCGCTGAAAATTTCGGTCATGGACACGACGGATTGCTTGGATAGGTGGCTGTATCGCTTCTGGTGGAATGAGAACAACGGCTGTGGTGTGTGTTTTGGTTGGCATTGGAAAATCGGGGTTGGAAACCCCTTCTACAAGAACGAGACAATCGGACAATCGGCATTGGAACTCCTCCCACAAGAAAATCCATCATAGCATTTACTAAGCCTTGGCACTTGCTCCGCCATCAACGAGGATAGATGTGCCTGTAATCCACTCAGCATCGTCTGACGCGAAGAAAACCGCTGCGCGTCCAATGTCTTTCGGTAGACCTAAACGTTGCAATGGTGTTTTTTCTAATGACGACTCAATCTCTTCTGGCGTGAGGTAATCCTGGATTGCTGTTTCAATATAGCCGGGACAGATAACGTTAACAGTGATTCCATATTTCCCAACCTCTAAAGCCGTATCCTGAACCATGTTGACAACAGCGGCTTTTGCGGCGGCGTAAGCCGGTCCCGTACCACCCCCATAAGCATGGACAGATGCAATTTGGATTATCCGTCCATATTCTGACTTTTTGAGATGTGGTATAGCAAGTTTTGTTGACATGAAGACACCGCGCAGGTTTACGCCAACAACTTTATCCCAATCAGCAATAGAAATATCTTGTGATCCACCCGGAATATGAATCCCTGCGTTATTGACCAGAATGTCAATTCCGTCAAAATGTTCGACGGTGCGCTGGATCATCTGTGCGACTTGTGATTCTTCGGAAACATCCGTTTTGATGAATATTCCTTTTCCACCTAATTTCTCTATTTCTTGGACGGTTGGCGTTGTGACATCTATCTCATGATATTTGCCTTGAAGTGGTGTATCTTGTATATCTGCAATGGCAACACTTGCGCCTTCGCGGGCAAATTCAAGTGCGATTCCGCGTCCGATGCCAGAACTACCGCCTGTTACAATGCTGATACGATCTTTGAGCAGCATAAATGCTTTCCTTTACAAATGGAACTACTGATTTGTCAATCGTTATATTGTCTGGTTTCTAAATAGCGGCGTTTTCAGTGTATATGCTTTTTCCTTCGCCGTAGTAAGAGTCATAGACGTGTTGATATACCGCTTCCGATTTCTGATTGAACAGTTCGTATGTGTAACATTGAGGCAGTTCTTGTCCAAGGATGTTCCCCACAGTGAGCATGACTTGGGCACGCAATCGCTGTTGTTTGCGCCAATCTAAAACCAAATTTTCCTGTTTTAGTTTATCAAGCAAATTCTGGACAGAAGTTTTAACTTCCTCTCGCTCAGGAAGGGTCAAAGCAGGATCGGGTTTCGTCAGTATATCAACAATTGCCAATTCCTCTTCTGAAAGATCCTCTGTATCAGCACGTTGTGTCTCTTTACTTAGTTCTTCTAAAAACTCAAAAAGTCTCTGATTGTGTAGATCAACGGGAATGGTACCGGAGTTATATTCCTCAATCATCTGCTCAAATTTCTCTTGAAAATCCATTCGACTTTTGTTGAGGCGAATCATGTCGGTGAGTTTCCTATTGATAGTACTCCTAAGTTGTTCAGCTTGTGTGCGTTTGTGCTCTGTGTTGAATTGTTCGCTTAGTCGTTCAAAGTCAATTTGGCTTAAGTCGATTACTTGTGCTGAGTCATAACTATTTTGTGCTGTATTGATTATATAGCCTTCTGGTGCAATTGATTGGTCAAGCAGCTCTTCTATCGCATCTGTAACTTCGGAGATGTCAGTCGGTTCACTGAGGTTCTTGATTTTTCGAGCAATGATGTTTATCAATGAGCAGATACCGCTGAAGTTGTTCGCGGCGGTGTCGGGCAGAATTGCTTTGAATAATTTATAGACATTACGTGCTTGTTCAAGGAAATTCCGTTTAGTCTCATCGTTCACCAGGATATGGTTTTCTGCTGCGTCAATTAGTTGGATCTGCTGCAACCTATCAGCTTCTTCAATATCGGCAAAGTTTATACCAAGGTTTCTACAAAAATCAGAGATTTTCTCAATTGCTTTCCTAAGTTCCTCAACAAGTTTCGATTTATCCGCAATCGGATTGCTTCCGTTCCCGTTAGATCCTGTAGCATAGATAGCAAGTGCCTTTTCAAGGTTACGAAAAACGCCTATGTAGTCAACAATCAAGCCGTTGACTTTGTCCTTAAACACACGATTTGCTCTTGCAATTGTCTGCATCAAGGTATGGTTGCGTTGGAGTTTGTCAAGGTAGATCGTTGAACAGGAAGGAACATCAAAACCTGTGGTCCACATTGCACAGAGGAAAACAATACGGAAAGGGTCGTCTGGGTTTTTGAATTTGGTGTCCAAATCCTCACTGTTCATGCGTTGTCGGTGTGGTCCGATGTCAACCCCTCTCCTTCTCATATCGTCAATTTCGTTTTGTGATTGTGACACCACCACGGCCATATCGGTTTCTTCCATAAACTGAATTAACGCCTCAAGTGGTTCCTCTCTGTCTCTTGCAACACCACTGTTTAATTCTGATCTCAGAGTTTCAAGTTTATGTCTCCAGTACTTCTGGACTTTATCGTACATCTTAACTGCCGTGGGTTTATCGATAGAGATGACCATTGCCTTCCCCCGATAGCCCCTGCCGATAAAGTGCGAAACGATGTCTTCTGCAACTTTTTCTAAACGTTCATCTCTGGTAATAAGGTGATACTCGCGTTCGAACTCGTCTTTCAGTTTTGCTTCTTGTGCTTCATCCAATTCCGCTTCCTCAAGAATCTGTTCAAGGTCGGTATTTAAATCGTCGTTTGTTAATTGGAGTCTGGGAACGCGGTTCTCATAGTAGAGCGGTACGGTTGCCTTATCTTCTACGGATTGCTTAAAATTGTATACCGACACTTCGTCTCCAAACACTTCACGTGTCTTTTCTTCGCCTGCCATTAGAGGTGTACCTGTAAACGCAATATATGCAGCATTCGGGAGCGCGGTACGCATATTTAACGCCAATGTATCGTATTGACTACGGTGTGCTTCATCGTTTATGACGATAATGTCCGCACGATCAGAGAGGACAGGATGCGGTTCATTATCTGTTGTTTGAAATTTTTGAATAAGTGTGAAAATATAGCGGTGGTCTTCGCTGAGCAGATGACGTAGATGTACTATATCTTCTGCATGCACATCCTGCTGTGTTAAGAGACCGCTGGCACTCGCAAAGGTTTTATAAATCTGGTTGTCCAATTCTTTGCGGTCTGTTACGATAACAAATGTCCAGTGCCCCTGCATCTTTCTGAGGACTTTCTGCGCAAAAAAGATCATTGAGACACTTTTACCGCTCCCTTGTGTATGCCAGAACACACCGAGTTTCCCAAAATCGGATTCGTTTTCCTGCAATGCCTTAATTGCGTTGTTTACGCCCAAATATTGGTGATTTTTTGAGATCAGTTTTTTTGTGCCACCTTGGAGTTCCATAAACAGCGTAAAATTTTCGATAATGTCCAGCAATCGATTCGGGTGGCAGACACCTCGCAGTAGTATTTCAATTGAAGCTTTCTGCTGTTCATCTTCGCTTTCAATCCGTTTCCATTCGGAGAAGTGTTCCCATTCGGCAGTGAAACTCCCGATGCGGCTCTCTGAACCGTTGGAAACGATAATTAAGGCGTTGTACCAAAAAAGGTGGGGGATAGTGTCTTTGTAGTCTCGGAGGTTGTCGTCGTAAGCTGAGATAAGGTTTTCGTCAATCCGTTTGAATTCCATTAAGACTAAGGGAATCCCGTTGACGAATCCTATCAGGTCTGGACGTCTGGTATGCATTTCACCAGTGATCCAGAATTGTGACGCTGCGAAAAAGTCGTTATTTTCTGGATTTTCCCAGTCAATTATCTGAAGTTCTGAAACGGTTTCTTCTTGCGTGTTCGGGTCGGTGTCTGTTATTTTAACACCTTCTTTCAGGAGACTGTAGATTTCCCGATTTGCTTCAACAGGGTTCATTACCCTGCGGGATTGAGTTAATTCTTCAATTGCGGTATCAATAGCATCTTCTGTCGCATCGGGGTTGAGCCGTTCTAAAGCCGCGCGGAGTCTATCGGTTAGCACGACTTCAGATTTTGCTTCTCTACCGGTCCGAATTTCGATGTCGTATTCAAATTCGTTAGAACAATTCTGGGTGTACCACCCTATTTCTTTGAGCAATGCGATTGCGGGTTGTTCGACGAGTTGGTTTTCACTGTAGGGATTCATTTGAAAATTGGTTCAGTTGTTCGAAATTTTAGATTATCTTTTGTTTCAATCTCGGTTATAACTTGCCGAACATCAGTTTGGGTCAAGATGTTTAATTTCCAGAGTGCGCGTAAAATATGAGCTAAGTTAATACAATCGATACGGTTTGCGTTGCAGTGGTGCATTACGCGACGTTCGTTGCTAACCAAAATGGCTTTTAGGCGTTTACATAGTGCCATAGATTCGCGCTCTCCCGCATCAAGTGTTTGTGGTAAAGAGTGCATAAATTCTTGATCTGCACTTGTCAGATGATGTATGCGAATTTGACCTTGTGTTTTTAGTTCTATGATTTGATAGGCGAAGTGAAACCCTTTTGAACTCGCTACTTTGATTTCATTTTCGACAGCAGTAGCAATGTTAAGCTGGTCTTGATGAAAAACCACGAACAAGAGGGATAATTTCTGAATCTTGGCGAAAATTGAAAGAACATCAGTATCAACAAAGACCAAAGTTATTGTTCCTCTGTACTGATGTTTGATTTGTGCAATTCCCTGATGACCGCAATTCCCGCTTCCAAATTTTCATCTGAATCAACTTCGGCAATTTTAGATATACCTTTCTCCTTTAAAACCGCTTCCAACTCGAAACGGTGGATTCCTGCTAATTCAGCGGCTCTTCCGAGCGTCACTTCACCTTCTTGGTATAGCAGGATTGCGGCATCAAGTTGTGATTCAGCATCAAGAGATTTCCGTAGTTGATCGCGTTCCATTTTAGGCAATTTTTGTATCAACGGCAGTAGTTTTTCAAGAGTAATCGGTTCAGAAATTTGGATCATCCTATTCTACTCCTTTCTGAAATTTTAGGCGTTTTCAGAGTCGTGTGCAATTGCAGGCTGTTCGCCGAGTTGGTTCTCACTGTAGGGGTTTTGCATAATTCATGAAATGGTCTTGTATCTAACGATAGGCATTTCGACGATGTTTGATTCGATAAATGCCAACACGCCGTGTTGCATGGACAGTATAAGGCGTTGGCGTGTTCAAAGTTTTCCCTCTTTTATCAGGTCGGTTCGAATGTCTTGATAGTCGCGAAACTCAGTTTCGGTTTCGACCACAGCATTAGTGTCCGTATAATTGTCTTATTGATATTATACATCTTCACAGGCGTACTTGTCAATTGCTTTCAGAGTGGCGAGCTAAATTATGTTGTCTTTGTTAATATCAAGTTCAGATACGTCTATTTCGCCAGAGATGAGTTTGGGGAGGAGAAGGTCGCGGGTTTGGCGGAGGTTGGCGTTTTTTTCTAACAAATTGTTAAGTGATTTTCTCAGTGAGGTAATCAATTCCTCAAAACTTTTTCTTACATCCTGTGTTGGAATAACTAATCCAAAATCGGTGATAACTCCCGCACTCGCGCTTTTACGAGTGGTGCCAGTGCTTGCTCCATCTACGTAATTTTGATAACGGGCATCTAAAAGAGCGTAAAAGAGGTAATAGGGTGATAGGAACGTAGACCTTAATTTCAAACGGATTAGATAAGAGGCAAAAACAGCATTAATATCTTTTTCAATTATTGCTACTTTCCCAGGATCTGCCATACGAATCACGAGAATATCACCGACATCAAGTTGATATTTCGCATGTTTTTTTGCGTCAATTGGACAAAAAGGCACTGCTCCCCAATCGATGTATGTAGTTTTATTGATATCTTTACCTCTAACGAACTTCGGTCCAACTTCATCTTCAGTAGCAGATTCGGTATAGCCGTATTGCGTCAAAACTAGATCTGCAAGCTGCTTAACTTCCCATCCCTGCGGTATCTGTCCCAATTTTGATTCTACCATCTGGACGTTCTCATGTTCCGGAAATCGGTAGTGGACGAACCATTCTCTATAGAGGGTTTGTGCCATGTCTTCAAGGATTTTGATGCGGCGGGTGTTGTTTTCAATAAGGTCGTCGTTGGTGCTGAGGATAGCGGCGATTTTGCGTTGGGTTGGGAGTGGTGGAACACAAACCTTAAGTTTTGCGAATGAAGTCTTATTGACTATAGGGGTAGCAACACCACTCGCAACATTCTGGAGAATATCTGTTTGTGTTCTGAGAAGGTAATAAACAAAATATGGGTCGTACTTTTGTTGATTTGCCACAACGCTGTTGATTTGCTGATTTGTTACGCTGGGAACAGATGTCATGCAAATCTTACCGATGCTTGCAATACAAACTACACAAACAGCATTGCGTGGCAGCAAACGTTTTTTATTATATTCATATCCTTTCTGTGATAAAAATCGTTCGGTATGAACAATGCGAGAATCTATTTCTATATCAGTTGGGGTGATAAAGGGATATTCATTGCCGTAATACTCTGTTTTTTTTGTAGGTGGAGTAGAGCCTGTAATGATCTGTCCCAAGTCATTGATAGTTACGTTCTGCCACGTATTCATACTGCGTTCCTAAATCAAATTACAATTTCTTCTATACATTCTTCTATCTCAATCATAGTTTTAAGGTGTAGCGGGGGATGGATTACGAAGTCTAGCGACTGGAGCGAAGGTTGGAGATTCAACCATTTGTAGATTCTGTCCCAAAAAGAATTTCTTAAGATCCTCAGTGTATTCCGGCATTGGGTCTTGATCAACTATGTAAAACAATTCACGCCCAACACGCGAAAGGGCAACACCCGATATCCTTAATTCTGGCTTATTCTCTCGTTCTGGTAAGGGTGATAAAACCCAATGTTTTCCTTGATATTGGAATGGTAAAAGGACTGGGTTATCTTGACTTATTATGCACAAATTGTAGTCATACCGAGAATTGTAAGACGAAATAATCAGATCGTATTCGTTTAGTAAATTAAGTTGGCCATACCTTAAACCATATTTTTCAAGTGCATTAGTTCCAGGGTTGCCACCCAGAGAAGCAACTCTGGCATCAAGAATCATTTCGCTATTTGGAATTCCAAAGACCCCATAGACTACACATGCGGAACAGAATTTTTTGAACAAAGCGGCGATTTCTTGATCTAGCTCACTGAGGAGTTTTACAGCTTTTATTGAATACGACCCTGGTTTCTCAATTTCACCAGCTAAGACGCGACCGAAACGACGTTGCATATCCTCACTACTTTTTTGACTCCCCTCTTTCTCAAAAATGTTGAACCAATCATCGTCAATTGTTTTCTCTTCGTTAGTGTTCTCGCCTTGATTTTTTGGATCCGCAGCTTGTTCTTTATTCTGTTCACTGGTGTTTTCATCTGTTGCGTTGTCAGTTTTCGTTTTTTTAAGTATATCTGTAGCAAACCCCAATATTTTCTCAAGATTGTGCTGTTCCCGCAGTATTCTCTTCGCAAATGTATTTGATGCTCTCTGTGGAAATTCAGGATCAACCTTTAATTGCTGAATAATTTGGGCATTAATTGCTTCTGTAATTTTAATACGCGCTTCCGATTCTGACCTTTTCTCTGCAGATCTTCGTTCAAGAGCTCCAACAGGTATATCAATTAAAGCAGAACCTAACCTGTCCAAAGCCTTAAGCACGTTTCGCCTGATTGGAACAGGAATAGTTGAATCTAAAGCCAGATCGGTGACAGCATCAAGCGCAGTATTTGATGTGTCTTCGGTTGTTACGGGAAGATCTGGTTTTGTTTCATCAGACATAATTAATCTTTCATTTTTTTATTACCAAAACGAATTGTGTTATTCATACTGTTATGTGTTTTCTATTCATTTTCAATCACAGATTTTGGATTATGGAGGATAGATCACGAAGTCGTAACGACTCGCAGGTGCCCGCCTTTTTCGTTTGAAGGCTTAATATGAATTTCAACGTCACGGTTCAACTGATTCAGGATTGTAAACAGTTTGTCCACGTTAAAATCGAAATCCCCGTTCTGTATTCGGGACACATCTGATGGATTGAGTCCAAAACGTTCCTCTGCTTTTGCTGGTGTGAGTTTTAGTTCTTCAAGTAAACGGTAGATTCTAATGACGAGATCCACTCTTAACTGTTCATGTTCAGCTTCCTCTTTAGAGAAACCGATGTCTAAAAACACATTGCCGGAACTCTTTGTAAATTTGACCTCTTCACTCATTTTTTGCCTCCATTTCATGCGCTATTTTCAATCGTTGTTTAATCAAATCAATTTCCTTTTTAGGGGTGCGGATACCACGCGTGGATTTCTTTTGGAATGCGTGGAGCACATAGATATTCTCACCCAATTTGACAGTATAAACTGCGCGATAAGTATTCGTATCGTAACGAGCGGTAATTTCCAATACACCTGAACCCACTCCCCGCAACGGTTTGGCATTCTTGTCTTTAAGTCCGGATTGAGCAGCCTGTAATGCTCTACCTACCTTTGTTCTCGCAGCTTTGGGAAAACTCCGTACTCGCACATGCGAATCGCCAACCCATATTACATCTTTCATTACTTCATTCATAATTTAACGCATTCAATATTATACCCTATTTTCTAATATCTTCGCAACATTCTCTGCAATGCGTTCTTCCAATTGGTGTGCCTCTGCGTTTAAAATTTCTAATTCCTCATTCAGTTCTGTGAACCGTGGCATAAAGTCAAAATCCTCTGTTTCTTGTGTTGCGACACCGACATAACGTCCAGGGTTTAAACTCCATCCTTGCGCTTCAATTTCTTCTACTGTAGCAACTTTGCATAGACCGGGGACATCCGTATATTTTCCATCAGGAAATTTGTTTTTGAGGAGTTCCGCGCTGTTGTGTCTATTTTCAGGTGTTTCGTTTCGGTAAAGGCGCGCTATGTTTGCCAAGAATTCGAGTTGCATGGGTGTGAACTCACGGTGTGCACGACTTACTTGTTGATAGAGATGACGCGCATCAATGAATAGGACTGTCCCGTGTCTGTCGGTATTCTGTTTGGATTTGTCGAAAAACCAGAGGGTACATGGCAGTGTTACAGTGTAGAAGAAATTTGATGCGATGCTTATCATAACATCAACAGCACGAGATTCAATAATCTGCTTACGAATTTCTAATTCCGAAGCGCGCGCATCTGCAGCGGAGTTTGCCATCACAAAACCTGCCTTTCCGGTATCGTTCAGCGAGCTAAGAAACAACTGTATCCAAAGATAGTTCGCGTTATCTACGCGAGGCATTCCGAACGGGAATCGTGGGTCATCTTTTATCCGTTCCATATCTACTTTGTCAACATTAAAGGGCGGATTCGCCATCACAAAATCAAATTCGCCTAAAGACTTATGCGGATCTTTATAGTAGCTATTGGCTTGCTTGATGTCACCTTCATGTCCATGCACTGCAAGGTTCATCTTGCATAGTTTGATAGTCTCAGTTTTCCGTTCAACGCCGTAAATGCTGATACGTCTTTGGTTTTCGTTTTGTTGATGATTCTGTATGAATTCTTCGCTTTGGACAAACATACCGCCGGAACCGCAAGCTGGATCAAGAATCCGTCCGTGAAAAGGTTGGAGTATTTCAACGATGAGTTTAACAAGTGAAGTTGGGGTGAAGAACTCACCTCCGCGTTGCCCTTCACTCATAGCAAAATTGCCAAGAAAGTATTCGTAGACCTTACCGAAGGCATCGCCTTCAATGTCCATCGAAATTTGTTCCATAATGCGTAGGAGTTCAATCAGCGTGCTCTTTTCAAGGCGATTGTAGTTTCTCGGCAAAACCCCATCAACCGGCTTATTTTCCGCTTCAATTGCTTTCATGGCGTTGTTGATAGCTTGTCCAATGTTATCGCTTTCTGGCAAATTTAGAAGATAGTTAAATCGCGACTTTTCCGGTAGATAGAATGCCCCATGTGCTTGGAATTGTGTTTTTTCATCAGTTCGGACCCGCGTACCAGACGGCATTTCTGATTTGAGTTCTTGTTGCACTTGTGTGAATTTATAGTCTGCATATTTTAAAAAAATAAGTCCTAAGACTGGCGTAGAGTATTCCGAAGCATTAAGATCTGAATTGGCCCTCAATTCATCTGCAGCACTCCAAAGTGTTCTTTCTATTTGAGTTAAGTTGGCATTCATATTTTTAGATTCCTTTGCACATAAGTACTTGAATAAAGTTATGATAAAATACGACTATCCCACTTCCTTTGCTGCTTCATTAGAAGAAGGAACGACCAAGTGAATTTCCGCTGCCAAATGCGTTATACGGCACACCTGCAGGTAAAGTATGGAGTCCCCATGTGTCAGTAGTCGCGTCAAAACCGACCCCCATAGAAACTGCTGGTTCACCTATCAAGTTAACCTGAAATGTAAAATCTTGTCGGACGTTGTCAAACGGTGGATCGCGTTTGATTCCGACTCGACTCCAGGAGATACGGAGGTTCCAATCGTGCAAATTGCGGTTAATGCTGACACGTTGTGAGTAAAATTGCCCTTCAATTGGATAGTAGATGAGGCTAAAGTCAAACTCAAGATCCTTGTTGAAACGGTATCGCCCATTAGCAGTCATGGAGCGCGAAGCTCGTATAGAGGTGTGTCGGTTGCTAAAGGAATTACCGAGACTGACATACCATTTTTGCCGTGTATATCTAATATTGGTGCGCACACCAACCATTTTGAATTGTTTTCCATCATCGGGATGAGGATTTGGGTCATGAGTAAGGCGAACCGTCATATTTAGATTGCGGCTTGGTAATGGAACGATGGTGAAGTCGCTTTCAATTGGCTCGTATTTGCGCCTATATAACGACTCAAATTCTGTAAAATCAGCGGTAAGGCGGGTATCAAAATAGAAGATACGGTGTGCAGATTGACTGCGTCTGGTTTTAATTTCTATATTCGTATTGAAATTATATGTTAGCCTTTTGCGTTCATAGAAATAGGTACTGGGACCAAACGGGTAAAGACTGTTTTCCTCATCAATAGGCGGTTGAAAATCAAAAGTAAGAGAGGATTGCAATTCATGGCGCAATTTTCGGACACCGGGTATAAAACTGGCGTTGTAGATACGGAATAGGGTATTGGTAACTTGTGATCTGATACTGTAAACCCCACGTATTATGTTTTTATTTTTGTCTTGGTCTTTAGCGTGCCAGATAGCGTTTGTGTTCAGACGGGCACTTATTTTTATCTCGCGCAAAGGGGTAATAAAAAGGTTTGCTTGCTTGCGCAGGTCAAACCCTAAGTCAATTGTCTGAAGAAAAACGTCATTTTCTTCACCGTGTTTGCCGCGATAGGTTTGTCTAAAGAAGTTGCCAAATTCAATATCCATATCAAAACTGGTATCTTCAAGTGTTGGGAAAGCGAGAAGGGAGAGAATAGGTATGTCGGTTTTGAGTTTTTCCGAGACAAGAACCATCCCATCGTTAATCGTTTCAAATACTGGAAGCCTGCTAAACCGCATCCGTGAAAAATTCACGGTCAATTGCGGTAATTTTTGGAGTGCGGTGGTGCCTTGTCCAGAGAAATCATGGATGTGTCGAACTTCGAGCCTGCCTGTGAAGTCACCGATGGTTTCTCGTGAATACCTGAGGTTCCCGTTTTCATCAACGTCCTTTTCACTTGCGGCGGAGAAGGCTGTGCCGTAGGTGATTATCCCAAAAGAATTGAGAGAAGATTCATTTTGGATCTCCAAATCATCTTTATAGTTGACAGCACGCCACGCGGTCCGTCCAACGAAACTAAGTGGACGGCGCCCTGCTTGTCGGCTATCCCAGGGCGTATAGAAGGATTGTCTATGTCCCCACCGCATATTCCAACGTCTACCAATTCGGGATGCGCTCTGTCTGCTAAAGGAGTACTCGTCCGCCCCGTAGAGATAAAAATCTCCGTAATAACTTCGCTTCTTATCTACTTTGATGAGTCTAAACGATTTTTTTGTATTAATTACTCGGCTATATTCATCAGCATAAAGACTTTGTGCTTCTGATGCCACTTGTCTTGGGTCTTCCCACCGTCCACGAAAACCGTATTTTCTATAAACTTCAAACTTTTCTTCCTCTTCAGCACTTTCTTGCTCAGTGGTTGTTGCGTCTTCGGGTGTCGCTGGTGGTGTGGACGTTTCGCTTTCAGCATCATCGGTAACAACAGGGGGCGAGGTGCTATCACCACCATTAGGTTTCTTAGTTTCATCGGAAGTGGTTGTGTTTTCCTCTTTAGGTGGTGTAGTTAAAACCTCAGCTTCAAAAGTTTCCCATTCGGCTTCAAACTGCTCGGCGAGTTCTTCAAACGTGGGTGTTTCCTCCTTTTTGATTAATTGAAAGATATAAAGACCTTCAGGTGAAAAAACAGGACTACGTTGGGTAATGTCTCCAGGTTTTTCCAAACGTCGGACAGAATATTGCCATCCGGTGTCCATCTCATTAAGGGGCAATCCGTTGCCATCATTAATTTCGGATAATTTTGCTTCAGTGAATTCCGAGGCAAGTTTTTCAAATGTTTCACCAGCAAGCGCGCGTTCGTGTATATTATTAGCGGTTTCACGAACGCTCTGCTGTGTTTCAGTACTTGCGGTGATAGCGATATCAATGCGGAGCAATTTAATTTCGCGTTCACCGTAGATGTTAAGCACACGCTCCGCTTTGAGGATATGAAAAGCGGATTCGGTTTTTAAGACACTGCTAATTTCACCTTCCTTAAGTGTGAACGCTGCTTCTTCTAAGACCGGCTCAAGTATTGGATTGCCGTCTTTGTCTTTCTCGCCTCGTGCAAGGAATCCCATATCACCACCATCGTAACGTGTATCTGAATGGTCAGATACACTCTGGGCGAGTTGTGAAAAGTCAGCGGCATCTTCATTAAGTTGTTTGAGGATTTTTTCCGCTTCTTCTTTTGCACGGATAGCATCTTCATCAGAGATCTGATACTCCAGGAAAAGTTTTCTTAGCCAATATCGGTCATAGTCACCTTCAAGACGACCATATATCTCTTTTGCTTTTTCTTCCAATTTTGTACGTTGGGCAGGGGTAGCGTTAGGCGGGATAGGAATATGGATCTCTCGGAACTGCGTATCACTAAATCGATATTTTCCTTCTAATCCGAAACCTTGTCCTCTTCGCGCGCTTCTGTCGTATAAAAGTGCACCATCGTAGCGTCTTTTGCGGGCTACAGGTAAGATGATACTGATGTTGGGACCTTGATAGCTATCTGTTCCGACTCTAACGATAATCTTTGCGACTTTGCCTTTCCGCAGGTCGCGCCGAATAGCAGGAAAATAGAAGAGCGGAACGCCACCGATCCGCAAGACGATATTTTTGGCAATCATCTCTTGGTTCATTTTGACAATCACTTCGGAAACGCTGAAATGGTAGTGCGGGTATTTCAACGAGCAGGTCGTTAGAGAACCACCGCGGATATAAGATTTTTTGTCCTCAATTTTAAAGATCTCGCTTCCTCCAAAATACCACGGATCGCTAAATGTGTACCCATTTCTGGCAATCCCCTTCTTGGTTTCGAGGTTGAAAACCAGTTCATCGGAATAGGTCTCATCATCACCGACTTTAAGATAAACGTTACCAGCAGCGCGCATCAGGTTATCATTGAAGTCTGCCCACACGTGGTCTGCTCGCAAAATGACATCTTCATATTTTATGAGAGCATTCCCATGAATTTGAACGAAGTTATCTTGTAAAATGACTTCGTCCCCATCGCCTATTACCGTGTCTGCTTCAGGAGTCATCTTTTCAGGATTTAAGGCTTCTTTAGCAGCTGTGACAGTCTGATTCGTATCTTGAATAGCCTGTGTATCGGCTTTTTCTGGATCGTCTGGGGAAGGAGATTGTGAGGCTTGCGCATTCACTGACTGTAACGGTAAGAACAGACAGGTGAAAACTACGACAGCAAACAATAAGGCACATAAAAGTCCGGTAATGTGATGTGTATTCTCCATTGATGTGCCACGCATTGACAGTTGATGCTGCAACGTTAATATAGGTTGTATCATTTTATTAATTGACAGGATATCTTTGTTCTTTAACAAGCCTCTCGTTCAAACCGATGTCAGTTGTCCTTGCCATCAGAGGTTGGTACTGCATCGGGTTTGATTTTGATATAAGCATTTTCAAGGAGCGTATCAGTATAAGCGGTCCACTCTTTTTCAAAAAGTTGTTGACGTAGGATACCGATAATCTGCAGTTTTTCTTGTTGTGTCAACTCAGGCGTTTTGCGTTCATCAACTTTGTAGATATAGAGACCGACTTCGGTTTCAAACGGTTCACTATGTTTTCCAACCTCAAGCGGTTCGACAACTTTCCGAGTTTTTGGATTTAACTCAGTTAGGATATGGACCCCAAGGTCCCCACCTTTTTCACGGGTTTCCGCATCATCGGAATGTTCTTTAGCAATGGCGATAAATTTTTCCCCAGCTTCTAATTTTTTGAAAATTCCCTCGGCTTGTTCACGGGCAGTCTGTAAAGCCTTTTCACTAAATAGAAATGGAACAGTTAAATGTCGAAACGAAATCTTTTCATCAGTTCGGGTTTCAACCATGAAAACATGGATGCCATCAGCCGCTTCAATAGGTTCACTAACTTCCCCTGCTTTGAGTTTGGCAAGGACAGTTAGGAACACATCAGGATATGAAAGTATCTCTGCGGGAGTGGTTTCAATGAGAGAGCCGGCTTGGGTGTTTGGATTATGTTTTGAAGCGATGCGGCGAGCAACAACTTCAAATTGTGTTTTATCTGATCGGATCTCTTCAAGTGCCTGATTCACCGCATCAGATGCTGCCTTTCTGTCTGCTTCGGTCGGTTTAAAAGCAATGAATACATGACGCAAATGGACTCTATCAGCTTTAGTTGGAAGTTGATCGCGGTTTTCTTCAAAAAATTTTTGGACATCGCTATCGCGTACCTGTAACCGTGGTAAAATTCTTCCCATAACCAATTTTTCCGTCATCATGTTCCGCTGGATTTGTTCACGAAAAGCAACAATAGTCATTCCATCGCGGTTAAGCAATTTTTTGAATTCTTCGTCTGATGGAATTTGGTATTGCGTCTTAAACTTTTGAATTTGTTCCTGAACCTCAACGTCGGCGACTTGAATTTTTAGGGTTAAAGCTGCTTCTAACAGAAGCATTTGGCGAATGAGTCGATCTAAAAGTTCACCTCGCTGCTTTTCAGCCTCTTTAAGTGCTTCACTTTCGCTGAATCGGTGACTCTGCTGAAGTTCAAAGGCGTGCTGCTTAACCACTATGTCAAGTCGTCGTTTTGTTATGATATCATCGTTGACATAAGCGATAATTTTATCAAATATCTTCGCAATACCAGGAGTCACGCTGCTGAAGATGAGAAGTAGAATCAGAAGCACACTCATTATTATTTTGGGGTTCATGACAGACCTCCACTGTTAGTTCGAAATTCAATTGTCGGTGATAACAACTTGCTAAGGCAACAGAAGTTGCACAAAATGTGTTTATAGTAAAATCCATAATTATTTTTACACTGTGGTGCGGTTAGGAAACCGCACCTACCAGGGTGTTCATAAGTTTTAAATTTCTATAAGACACCTAACCACCAAAGCAAATATTTTGGTGATATATTTCTAACTGCCTGTAAAAATAAGACGGGCGGAAATTGTAGTACCGCCCGTACGTACTATCTGACAACCCTTCAATGAGAATTTATTTCTCTGGTGATGTTTGTTCGGAGGGTTTTTCAGATTCTTTTTCGGGGACTTCGTCCTCCGGAATGCGGTCAATGAAGGTTTTAACTTGTGCCTGTTCTCGGAGCTGAGAAACCCACGCTTTCATCAGAGCGTCCCGTCGTTCCCGTTCAACCTTTCTAATGATGTTTTTACGGACATCCTCTTCACTAAAAGGTCTCTGATATGCGTCTCTGGCCTCTTTCTTAACGAACATCATGTAGTATTTTTCACCCTGCACCTCAATTTCAATGACTGATGGGTGGAGTGTGTCAATTTCTGCGCTGAAGGCAGCTTCTATGAAGGGTTCTGTTCCTGGTGGATAAGTGTTTTTGCTAATGAAGTCGGTGTCACCGGGTGAGGCAGGGTTTGCTCCAGGTCCCACCAATTCGCCTCTATCAGACAGTTCTTGTGCTGCAACGGTGATATCTTTTCCGGCTTTTATTTCAGCAAAAACTTCATCGGCGCGTTCTTTGTCCATAAGCGTGATGCACAACAGTTTGACCTGTTCAGGACGAACGTAATCCTCTTTGTGCGCTTCATAATATTTCAGATAATCTGTTTCGTCCAGGATAAGTTTGTCATCAACTTCCTGTTCCGTGATTCTGTCAATCATTAAATCCTGAAGATAGTCTTTGACCTTCTTAAGAATTTCATGATCTTCGTTCAGTTTCTGGTCTTTGGCAAGACAGAGGATTAAACGACTTTCTGCCATGAGGGTCATATATTCTTCAAGCCCCGCTTTGTCTTTATATTGACGTTGTTTGTATCCAGGAAGTTCGCTGATTTCCTGCATCATTTCTTCAAGAGTGATTCGTTGTTTTCCATCCCATTCATATTCAGCGATGACGGTTCCATCAGCACCAATTGCTTTGTCGCCACAACTATACAAAAATGGAAGTGTGGCAAGGATAGCGAATAATAAGATAAAGGGAATACTACTATATTTTTTCATTAATTCTACCTCCTTTAGGTAATGTTGTGGGAGCTACTTCTCTGGAGTATTGGATTCCTCTTCCGATGTTTCTGGCTGAACGGGTTCAGGAATATTCTCTGGATAAGTTTTCAGTTTTCCTCTTTTAGAGATTTCTTCAACCCATTCAAGAATACGGGCGCGTTTCATCTCTCGTTCAACTTTCCGTTTAACGTCGGATTGGACTTCATCAAATTCTTTCTGGCGTTCTGGTTGATGTTCCTCTTTGCGGAAAATGAGGTAATATGTTTCATCGTTTACATCAGTTTCAAAGACAGCATCAGTCATTTCGCCATTTTCCATCTCAAAAACAGCTTCAATAAATTCAGACCAGTTTGGCGATGCGGTTTTGCTAAAGAAAAATGTGTTGCCAGGATCCTTTTCACCTGTGCCAGGACCGTTAACTAATTTTTTTTCTTCAGAGAGTTTCTTTGCCATTTCAACAATATCTTTTCCGGCTTTAATCTGGTCTAAAGTTTCATTAGCTAAGTCTTCGTCATCAAGGGTAATACAGGTTGCACGTGCCTTTGCGTCTTCAATGTATTCACTCTTGTGCTTCTCGTAAAACGTCATGAGGTCTGTATCCGTGTAAGACACCTTTGCATCAACTTCCGTTTCGGTGAGTTTTTCAACCATGAGTTGATGGGTATAATCTTCAACTTTTTTAAGGTGATCTTCTAATTTGTCAAACCCCACATCTGTCGCTTGGAGCAGTTTGAGTTTTTTGTCAATATAATCTTCTAAGTATTCTGCTTTACCCTCTTTATTGGCATAGTTTTGCTGGCGGTAGGACGGTAATTCTGCAATAGCAGATTCCAGCTCAGCAAGTGAAATCTGGTGAAGTTCGTCTTTCCACTTCAATTCAGCTAAAATTATTTGATCCTTGTCAACCTCTTTTTCTGCGGATTCGTGGTTGTCAGAACGGACAAGAGACCAAGTGAGAAGACAAGTTGCAACAGCTACTGTAACAACAATAAATAATTTTTTCACTTTGGAATTCTCCTTTCAATTTCATTGAGGTGGCATTGCCCCTCGTTTGTATTAAACATATTCAATTAGATACAACAAACATAGTCAAAATTTGTTGTAATTCGGTTAATAATTTTTTTCCGGTGAGTTTCTCTATACTAATTATCAGTTGTGCTGGCGGACGTAGTTGGAGCAGCGGGTTATCTTGAATTGCATCAATGAACTGCACCACATCAATCTTCGGGTTGTGTTCATCAAAGGTCACTTTAATTCGGTTACCTCCCGCAACAATCCCCGTAATACCTAATTTTTGGCATAGTTGTTTGATACCACAAATTTCCAACAACATCTCAACAGGTTCAGGTATGTCTCCATATCTGTCTTTAAGTTCATTGGTCAGTTCATGCTTATCTGTATCGGTTTTTAGCGTAGAAATTTTCTTATAGATAGCAATTTTCTGTCGGCTGTCAGGGATATAGTCGTCTGGCAAAAATGCATCAATAGGTAAATTTATACTAGTTTCAATTTCTTCTTCAATCTTTTCGCCTTTTAAAGTTCGGACAGCCTCATCAAGCAGTTTACAATAGAGTTCGTATCCAACGTTCGTGATATGTCCATGCTGTTGGGCACCGAGGATATTCCCTGCTCCACGTATTTCTAAGTCTCTTAGTGCTATTTTGAAGCCAGAACCGAGGTCCGTAAATTCTTCAATAACACGTAGCCGTTTCTGTGCGCGTTCAGTTATCGGTTTATCTTGTGGGTAGAAAAGGTAACCGTAAGCTTGTGCATCGGCACGTCCGACCCGACCACGAAGTTGATATAACTGTGCTAATCCGAACGCATCCGCCCGATTTATCATGATGGTATTAACGTTCGGAATGTCAAGTCCGGATTCAATAATCATCGTACAGACGAGGATATCATGTTTGTGGCGGACAAACTCTAACATGACACTTTCTAACTCGCGTTCAGGCATCTGTCCGTGAGCGATAGCAACCCGTGCATGCGGAACAAGTTCTTGAATGGTTTTGGCAATTATAGCAATATTCTGTACACGGTTGTGGACGAAGAATACCTGTCCGTTTCTCGCTAACTCATTCATTATAGCATCTCGGATAACTTTAGTGTTGTAAGGCATCACATGCGTCTGAATCGGCAACCGATTGGCTGGGGGTGTGTTGATAATACTGAAGTCTCTGATGCCAATAAGAGACATGTGCAAAGTGCGCGGAATCGGTGTCGCTGTGAGCGTAAGGACATCTACTGTCTCTTTAAACTGCTTAATTTTTTCTTTGTGTTTCACGCCGAAACGATGTTCTTCGTCAACTATTAGTAATCCGAGATTATCAAAAATGACGGAATCGGAAAGCAGGCTATGCGTGCCAATAACAATATCGACGGTGCCATCTTCAAGTCTTTCTTTAACCGATTGAATTTCCTTACGGCTTCGGAAACGGTTGAGCATTTCAACATGGATGGGAAACGGTTTGAAACGTTTTTCAAAAGTGTCGTAGTGCTGCAGGGTGAGGATAGTAGTTGGAGCGAGGAGGGCGACCTGCTTTTCTGCCATGACTGCTTTGAAAGCGGCTCGCAATGCAACTTCCGTCTTACCGTAACCAACATCTCCGCAGACGAGTCGATCCATAGGTTTTTCAGTCTCCATGTCAGCTTTAACGTCTTCAATGGCTTGGAGTTGGTCATCTGTTTCTTGAAAAGGAAAGAGTGCCTCAAATTCACCTTCCCATGACACCTCTGTCGGAAAACCATATCCTTTGCTTGCTTGCCGCGCGGCGTATAATTTAAGCAGTTCTTCTGCCATTTCTTCAACAGCAGCTTTTGCGCGTTGTTTTTTGTTTTGCCAAGATTTTCCACCAAGATAATCTATGCTCGGTTGGTATGCTTCATCTTTGTTTCCAATATACTTTTGAACAAGATCAACTTGGTATGTTGGCACATAGAGTCTATCGTCTTCCTTGTATCTAAGGATGAGAAAGTCCTGAGATTGTCCATCTATATCAATTCGGCGAATGCCTTCGTAAATTGCAATACCGTGCGAAATGTGAACAACATAGTCTCCTACTTTCATATCTACGAGGCTTAAAATCGGTGTGCCGTTTTTGTGTCGTTTTGGTGAAACAACTCGCCGCTGCTGACTTCCAAAAATCTCGCTTTCTGAGATAGCAACAAGTTTGAGCGATTCACTCAGAAAACCTTCGGATATAAAACCAACACTAACGGAAGTATGCTCTGGTGGTAGGTCGCGCTCAATCAACATTTCTAAAACCCGTTTTGCCTGTTGTGGCGTTTCGCAGAAAACGTTAACCAGATACCCTTTAGTTGTCCACCTTTTGATGTGGTCAATAACCATCTGGTAG
Source organism: Candidatus Poribacteria bacterium (assembly GCA_965197475.1). Lineage (GTDB taxonomy): Bacteria > Poribacteria > WGA-4E > WGA-4E > WGA-3G > MSPOR6. The sequence goes on from CBDANF010000002.1 coordinate 483,837, forward strand.
TTGCCGCTACCGAGCCCAAGCGGCTTCATGCCAAAATGTAGTTCCAAGATATCTGTGGATTCATTAACCTTAGCGGATATCTCTTGATTATCATGATCGGATGCTAAAGAGATAGGGATGTTCGGATAGTTTCCTAATTCAGACTGAAGTTTGTTAGTCGGAACTAACAAACTATCAAGAGTCGGCATCAATTTTCCCTCTGCCAACTTCCGATCATATATTTCTTGTAGTTGCTCGCGCATCTGTTCTGCTTCCCGAGCTTGCCATCTCGGTTCAACCATGACGACAATTGTTTCATCTGTTAAATAATCGGTCCACATTTCTGTTTGCGGAAATAACATAGGTAGAAAGGCTTCAATACCCTCAATTTCCACCGTCGGATCCTCAATTACATCCCATTTTTTAGACTGTGCCCGTCCAAGACAATCCTCTAAGAGTTGTGTCATTTCCCGAATAGTATTGATAAATTCGGTAGTATTTGCTGTTTCCTTCATCAGCCGTTCGGTTTGTGATTTCCAATGGGAAATAGAGATGTCAGCAAGACATGCCTCTGACATCGGCGTGATAACAACGGAAGTGTCCTGCTCTATTGAAACTTGTGAGGTCGGGTCAAATAGGCGGATGTCGTCAAGTTCATCTCCAAAAAAATCAAGTCTGGTAGGTGCATCTGCAGTAAGCAGATAGATATCTAAAATATCGCCTCTGTGTGCGAATTCACCCTTTACTTCGACCAGTTCGACTTGTCGGTATCCACTACGAATCAGAAATGTAATAAGTTCGTGGAACTCTATCTCATCACCGACTTTAAGCGTGCGACACGCCGAAGTGAATGTGTCGCGCGGTGGAAGATTGTAGGATAACGCCCGAACAGTAGTAAACACAACACTTTGTGGTGTTGTCTGTGAAGAATCAAACTCGTGGGGACTACTTTTTTTTGTAATTAGGCTATGTAGACAACGCATCCTATCAACAGAGATGTTTTTACTTGGTGATACCCCTTCAAAAAGGGTATTCTGCCACGCTGGAAAAAGATGCAAGTCCGTTTGTAGAGCAGACGACATAGCATTACCGTGTTCGGAATTGGGATTCTGGAACGAGCGCACCTCTTCCAATACCTGCTCTGCTTCGCGGTGTGAGGGAAACACGATGAGGAAAGATTTATCCGAAAAATCTTCTATTAGAGTTGCCAAGAAATAGGAAGTTGATGCATTGCGTAACCCTCTGATCCACGGAGGGTTCTCTCCATTCTTAAGGCATTCAATCAGTTTCTGATAATTTTTCGTTTTTCGTAAAAACTCTAACACGAACTGTTCCTTGTTGTCCGGTAGCAGGAGTACACCTAATGATAGAAAAAGCATCGCGGAAATGCACGTGTGTTCCGCGCGACTAACAATCGAACTATTTATCTTATACCTTCAATTTTTTTGAGGTTGGCTTTCATTTTGCCAAGTTTTATCTCCGCTTCAATTTTGACAGGGATATGGCGAGGGTCATCGGTCAACCAAAGCCGATAACCGTGTGAGGTGCACACCACAAGTGTTCTGACTTGACCTAAGCCTTTGATTTTTAAAACTTCTCCTCGTTCTACACTTATGCTTATTTTTACGACCTTAGCTTTGCTAATTAGTGGAAAGAAGTAAGTTTTGCCGGGAATCAACTTCTTACACCGCAGAAAGTAGATCATGGAAAGTTCATCTTGTGTGCCGAATGGAATATCTAATACTTTTTTCTCATGTTTCTTCGGTTCTTTTTCACTGTTTTGTGAGGTTTTTTCATAGGCTGCCTCGCCTTCATAAAAATTGATCTCAACGATAGCACTGTATTTTTTATCTTCAAGTAGATTCCTAAAGCGAAGCGGATAGAACCCTACGGTGTTCAGAAAAGTAAATTGGCGGTTCTGAAAGCGGTGTATCCTGGAGGCAACACCGCTTGTTTTTGCTTCAGATCTGATTTGTAATATGCTTTTGCCATCAATCACCATTTTTTTTTCAATATGGTCAACCCGATTTCCAGCTGGAATCCATCCAAGTTTGACGTTGTATGTCAATTTTTCACCCACTGTTAGCGGATGCACGGAAACTTCTTCAACATCTACAAGTGGGATTTCTCCCTTTTTCTGATTCTTAGCAGAGGGATTTTTAGGGTTCGCTTCCTCCGAAACAACTGTGGATAGCGGTGAACTTATTCCTATTAATAGAATGATGAATAATAAGCACTTCACATAATTCACATTTAATAGCTCCAAAGAGATGCTCACCTCTTGCGGATCAAAAAACCGATTTTGATTGCGAAATACACTGACAGTAAAGTCGGTTCAAGCAAAAAGATATTATAACCGTTCCCATCATCTTAACAAACAACACTTTCATAGCAGACACGCTAAAACCGATGCGTAAAAATAAGGGCGCGCATCCCATGTTTATTTTGTTGCATTTGCACGGAAATTCTTCGATTATTATATTCTTCAGCTGTTTTTGAAGCATCAAGGATATTCCACACGTGCAATCCGATGCCTGTGATAAAAAAAAGTGTCCCTCGGATACTATGATCTGCCATTCTTGCCCGGACTTGGTCTGTGCTTAAGAAATTGCTTGTCCTTTCATCGTAGAAACCTGTCCCAAATGTATTGTGGTTTCTGTAGTGTAAGGCACGTGCGATATTATAACTTGCTAAAGAAAAGACCCCTATCTCTGCGGTAAGAAAAAGTGTGGCTTTGAGATAGCTATCCGCATAAGCCTGCCCTAAACCGGGCATAGATGCCGATAACAGTGATGCTTTTCGCGCACTACGTACCGGGTAGTATTGGCTCCCATGAGTACGGAATAGCGGGTACATCGGTTCAGTATGGGTATTTTGCGTAGGCGATGATACCTGTCGTTTCGAAATCGGCTTCTTGTCAGGAGGTTGTTGCTCAGCTGACAATGCCTCCATTTGGGTGCAAAAAGTGGTCAAGAAAGCGATTAACGAAAGAATTAGGTATTTTTTCACAATCGTTCCTTTCAGTTTTACAATTAACGATACATCTTAGATAGACGTGTTTACCACTGGGCAGAACCATTCAATTCTCCGAAAGTTTCCACCTTTTGGTCAAAGTCTCTCTGGCGTAAGGTTTTCTTAACGAGGCAGCGCGGGTGCTAATTGTATATTTTCTCGGTCAGTTTGGTATGCCCAGTCAAATTCCACATCATCATCAGATAGTTTGCGAACATGAATTTTAGCGAAGTTCCCATCAGGCGTATAAATAGCATAGATATGACCTTCAATGAGTTCGACAAACAACGTTGTATAGCCGTATTCCGGGACAACATCAACATCATCAAAGTGTTCGTGGTAACCCAAATCCTGCATTGCAGTTTCGTTGTCTGAATAGAGGTAGGTGATATTTACCACCGTATCTAAGCCAAAATAGACATCTGTCGTTCTGTCATCCCACGCGATACTTCCCTTACCGGGATGTGAAAAATCAAAACCGCTGCGATCTGGTGCAAGTTGGTAATCATCTAAGATGATGTTTCTGCCTGCTGGACGAGGTGTATCCCATGCGTTTTCTGGACTCCGTTCGCTCTCATTGTCGCTTGAATCAAAAGCGGAAACAGCATAATAGTAAGTTCTTCCGTTCCGGACATTCCTATCTGTGTAGTGTGTAGTTTCATCAGACAGATCAACTATCGCCTCAAAATTTTCGTTGCCTTCACGTCTCCATACAGTGTACCCCGCCAAGTCAAATTCGGCGTTGGGATACCATTCAATGCGAACAGACTCGTCTCCTGTTATCGTTTTGACACCTCGCGGGACGGCTGGAGGTTCATGATCAGTATCGTCGCCCTCATCATCCACATCAATATAACATCCTGCAAGCGTTGCTACAAGGATCACACACAGAAATAGTGCTATGAGTCCTTTTATTTTTGTCAACATTTTTTGTACTCCCGTTGTGAAATGTGATATACATCCGAGTGTAACGCTAATCAATGGGTATGCGTTGACATGATTATTATACTACCATTAAATTCGCAAAAATGCAAGGTAAATTGGGTGTGTAAAGTTTTGTCACAAATGGTATTAGACATTATAACGTTTTAATTGTGAGTTTTGTTAGTTTGTAGTATACTTGTAAGAAAATCTATTTTGGAGTCCAACTGATGCATTATCAATATCTTAAGGATAAACCCACAAGGTTTGAGTCTCTTACAAGATATACACTTGAAGAGTTTTCAGTTCTTCTTCCGTACTTTATAAAACATTTTTTAGAGTATTATGCGACAAAGACACTTGATGGAAACCTCGTAAAAAACGGCGATATACCACTTACAAAACGAGTTGTTTACCAAGTTTTGAAGATAAGTTATTGTTTATTTTAGTTTGCCTCCGCAAAGCGACCACACAAGATGTGCTGGGTGAACTCTTTGGTATGTGTCAACCTATAGCCAACAAATGGATCCATCGTCTTTTGCCGATATTAAATGGTGCTTTAGTAGAGCTTGGGGAGTTGCCATCTCGGGAGACAATCCCCGCACCTTTTGATGTGCCTGCGGATACCTCGTCTGACCATCAGGTTTCCGACCATTTTTTTCATGATGGCACAGAGCGTCCAATCCAGCGTCCCAAAGACCCACAAGTTCAAAAGGAAACCTATTATAGTGGTAAAAAGAAACAACATACCATCAAGAATAACCTTGTTATACCATATCTAATTGACAAAATATCATAATAGCTTGTTTTATACCATACACCTTTCGCACCGCTGGTGCTTGGTTTCTTGTGGTATACTTTTCTATACACCTTCCGCACCGCTGGTGCTGAATACGATTGACTATAGCCTCGGAGAGGCAGCATGCGCGTATGGCATGCTGATGAGGTGTCCAGCAGCTGATGTCTGTGTTTACCAAGCCCCAGAGAGGCGACAGGTGTCCATTTTTTCCACCGCATAACACTAAAATTGACGCATAAGGGTATCGTAAACTTCTACCCGACGGACGAAATAATGCAATACAATCTCTTAGAAATGGTATTATCAATGCTGCGTGCAAAGTCGTGTTATTGACACCTTCATTTGAAGGGAGAATACACGATAAACAGATCACAGATGTTGTAGGATACACCGTGCCGAATGGTAGCGACTTATATCAAGATTCCGGTTTTCATGGGTTTATACGCCCTGACATAAACATCATTCAACCGAAAAGAAACCGAAAGGTAGCGAACTTACCCCCGAGGAAAAAGAAAAGAATCGTCTTATTTCGTCCATACGCATATAGGTTGAACATGCGATCAGCGGTGTCAAAAGATACCGCATTGTCCAAGATAAGTTGCGCAACTGGAAGAAAGGTTTCAGCGACTTAGTCATGAAGTCATATTGAGTAAAACATAAGGATGTGGTAGAATAGGGAAAGAAAAGGATATAGTTTATGTCCCTTTTTTTCACTGGACATCCACATTTACTTTATGAAAGGTTTTATTATGGCAGACGAAACTCAAAAGGTTCCGAGATACAAAGGTATTCCCAAGCAGGTTTCCCGCAAGGATTTTAATCGTTATATCTTGCCCCATCTAAAGAAACGAGTGAAAGGGCCAAAGCCCAAACTCTCCTTCTATAAGATATTCAACTATATCCTCTATGTTTTGCATACTGGCATTCAATGGGAGCGGCTCCGCACACGGTGTCCTGAACTCCATTGGTCTAATGTCTATAAATGGCATAATAGATGGTCAAAAGACGGCTCGTATCAGAAACTTTTTGAAGCGTCTATCATACATCTGCTTGATACTGATCAACTTGACACCTCTCAACTTCATGGTGATGGGTCAAATACCGTCGTAAAAAAAGGGGCAATGGCATCGGCTATTCGGGACACAAACATCAGAAAGGTGAAAAAGAGTTGACCATCACCGACAATCAAGGGTTCATCGTCAGTCCGATAACCACCAAACCGGTCAATCACCATGGGACAACGATTTTGCCCGAAGCATTCGCAGATTTTATCACCTTTACCCATCGCATTGGGATGGATCTCAGCGTATCTGCGCTAACGCTGGATTCCGGTTTTGATTCCAAAGAGGATCATAAGATTATCAAAGAACAAGGGATTATCCCAGTGATCTATCCGAACCGACGGAATGCCAAAGAACCTATTGTCATCGCTCGCAAGTTCCGGTGGTTTAGCAAAGATATGGACAAAAACCGATATAAAGTAGAGCGAACTTTCGGTTGGCAAGGGACTTATCGGAAACTCGCTCTTAGCTACGATAAACTTAAAGAAACCCGTTTAGGTTTTCGTTATTTAGCATATTCAATGATAAACTTTCGGGGGACTTTCAACGATGCTTAGCTCGTACTCGCTATGAGTTCATAGATAGTTTCACGTGTATCAGGTTCATCACGCGAGGCACGAGAATAAGTAAGCCTCCATTCTAAGAAAATATCAGGTTGATCTGTTCCCATATCTGCTGCGTCTGCTACAGCTTCGTCAATAGAATCCAGATTTTCTTCAATAGAACCGCTCTCAATTTCTGATTCACCAACATTAAAACTGTGGGAGCCAGCCAATTGTTCTGAGAAAAGTTGACGTTCAACATATCGTAGTCGTGCACTTCGCATATCCGTGTTTCTATCTTGGTTGAATCCTGCCCATGTTCGGGTTTGGTTTTCTGCTGTGTGGGTTGTAAGCGTGCGTAAACTTAAAAGATGATCTTCTGATAAACGGAGACTGATGTTAACGACACTACCCCAATCCACTTCATGATTACTCTCTTCTACATCGTAATCGGTTTTTGTTGTAAGGACATCGTTTAATCCTATCCCAAAATCTCTGCGGACTTGCTTGTTATAACTATGCCCATTACCATAAGAGATCACGCCAAGATAACCGAACTGCTTGCCGAAGAGGGTACTGTTATTACCGATGCTAAATTTATAACCCTGATTTACAGGAACAACATATCGTTCAGCGGACCAAACATTAGAGAAAGCCCGTCCAAATTCCTGGATTTCCGCGGCTGTGTACCCTCTGGTGGTGAAGCGGCCGCGTTCGCGAATAGGAATATCTTCAGGTTTCTCTTGGATAATTGTGGGAAGATCACGCGAACCGTCGTCAAATCCCAAAAAGTCAAGACTTCCGCCGGGATACGTCAATCCTTCTGTGCCGGTTGCCTGTGTGTTAAAACCAGTTGACAGAGACAACGACATGGTTAACGCCTCTGGAAAATCTTTTGTGAATACTTGCACCGAACCACCAGCAAACCCGCCCGGTTGATCGGGTGAAAATGTTTTCACGGTTTGCAAACTTGTGAGCAAACTTGCCGGAAAGATGTCCATCGGCACAACCCGGCGGTTCGGTTCCGGACTCGGAATCTCAACATTGTTCAGAAGTGTATTACTATAGCGTTCCCCTAACCCACGTACAAACACGTACTTGCCACCTACAATACTGACACCTGTTACACGCTTAATTGCCTGCGCTGCTGAGGAGTCTGGCAGCCGACTGATCTTTTCGGTACTAATGCTGTCCTCAATTCGAGAGCTCCGCATCCGTTTTTCAAGAAAACCACGTTCTCCAGATTGACTTAATCGCACCTTCAGGTTAATCGCATCTAACTTCACAACTTGTGGTTCAAGCGTCACCCGTAACGGCTCCGACAAACCCCTGGCGTTGACTTCAATATCAGAAAGTACAGAAGCATTGTAGAACTGCGCGGACACTTGGAAGGTATAAGTGCCAGCGGGTAATTCTAAAGAAAATGCGCCTGTTTCATCAGTCTTGACCTTGATGTCTGTGTTTGCAACCTTTATAGTGACATCTGTTAACGGTGTATCCGTATCACTATCTACGACAACACCAGTAATTCTTACGGTCTGTTGTGTTTCTTGGGCAGCAGCACCCACCGTCAAGATAAGTCCTATACCAAACATTAATAACAACAATCCGATGTAAAGGCTTTTCATTTTACCTCTCATTTTAATTCGTAGGTTTAAGATCACACTATCTATTCTCAAAGCAACTCCAATGGTGAAGAAATTTTAACCCGAAAATGAAACAAAATTGTGATATTTTTTTGGCAAATACAAGAAATTATTTTTTTGCTTGTATTTGACTGCCTAAACCTGCAATAATTAACCTACATAAGTGTTAGTACTGAAACGGAGAATCCAATACATGAAGGCTGAATTGCATCGGAAGAGCACACATCTGTCTGGATTGATATTTCCTATAATTTACTTCTTTTTAGATCAATCCATCATGTTGGTCATCGTGGGAAGTTTTACCTGTATCGCGATTAGTGTGGAGTTGGCAAAATGGTTCTTTCCACCTTTCAGACAATTATTTTTTCACTATCTCAAACCACTTCTGCGTCCACACGAACAGAAAGGCGCGATTACTGGCGCGACTTACTACATCGTCAGTACTTTGTTATGTGTTCTCATCTTTGACAAACCTATCGCAATAGTCTGCATTATATTCATTGCTTTAGGGGATACTGCTGCTGCCTTGGTTGGAAGTAAATGGGGACGTACAAAACTTATCGGAAATAAGAGTTTGGAGGGAAGTGCCGCGTGTTTTATCATTTGTACTGCGATAACACTTTTCTGGCGGAATCCAAATCCAATTGTCGGTCTTACCGGCGCATTTGTTGCAACCCTCGTTGAACTTCTTCCCCTTCGAATAAATGATAACCTGACAATGCCTCTTATTTCTGGCACTGTGATGCAGATCATGATTAATTATCTACCGTTGTAACGGTGCAGTTGCGAAAAGGCAACCTCTATCTTACATTCTGCTTTCCTGCAATATGAAACTTTACTACCACAAACCACAAACAATTCCACTTGACAATTAGTTCAATATCCTATACCTTATATTAATATGTCAACTGAAACATGCAGAAAACCGATTCAACCGACAGAAAATTTTCGTGCGATTCCTGTAGCGGTTCCCGAGAATCTTGCAAATATCCGCATAATCCTTTTTGAACCACGTGAACCCGGAAATATCGGCTCTGCCGCCAGAGTTGTGAAGGGCATGGGTCTATCACAACTTTACCTTGTAAATCCCGTACCGTTCCAGAATGTGGACGCAGCGTGGTATATGGCACACGGTGCAAAGGACGTTCTGGAAAACTGTCACATTGTTCCTGAACTGAAAGACGCACTTGACGGGGTAAAATATCTTGTCGGCACAACGCACCGCCGCCGTGATGCGCGTCTACCAGATCCCGTTACTGCCCGCGAAGCTGCACACACAATCGCATCCGTTTCACAAGATAAAACGGTTGCCTTACTTTTTGGACGCGAAGACTTCGGGTTGTCCACTGATCAGATAAGTCTCTGTCAGTTGACAGCAAGTGTTCCGATGGCAACCAAAAATCCATCTCTGAATTTAGCGCAAGCTGTGCAGATATTTGCTTATGAAGTGTTCATTGCGAGTTTGGGTGATCACCCTCCCTCGGATATTGATTATGCCGAAGTCAACGCATTGGAAGAATTTTACGGGAGGGTCGTACGTTTATTAGATAAGGTTGGGGTGACTCCTTATAATCAGGATTGGGAGACGTATCTAAAATCGTTGCGACGTGTTTTCTCACGTGCACCGCTTGAGGATCGAGACATTGCTACGCTTGACTTGATCTTCTCTACAACCTATCGGCATATTGTGCAGTTGGAAGAGAGATTAGGAATGACACAAAGTAGCAGACACACGCAGTAGGTCCTTGTCTGCGTCGTTATGGAGGAAAACATGAAAACATTTGGCACTCACGGCCCCGTGAATCCTGAAGATCATTACGTTGTCTCACGCGGCGCGGAACTCGCTGATTTCATCAACCGCGTCAAGCAGGGACGATATATCGTTATATTCGCCCCTCGGCAAACAGGTAAAACGACATTCTTCCAATGGGCTCTTGAGACGCTCACAGCTGATCGGACAGAAACATACTTCCCGATTGAACTGAATTTTGAGGTTTATGAAGATTATAGTGCGTCCGATTTTTACACCTCACTTTATGAAAGCATATACGAGGAGATTAAATGTGTCTTTGAGAAACGCGGATACGTGCCGTCTGAAACGCTAAGCCAATTCTTGGAAAACACGAAGTTAACCGATCACGTTGCAATGCTCAGATTCTTTCAACAGTTCGGAGCTTTTCTTGGAGATGAGAAATTAGTTCTCATCATTGACGAATTTGATGGCATTCCTCGTGATGCCGTGAGCGGTTTCTTGCATGCACTCCGCACTATCTATGTTCAACGTTCTATGCGTGAATGTCCCTACAGCATTGGTATTGTAGGGGTTAAGAACATTACACAACTCAATCTAAACCGTTCTATTTCACCGTTCAATATCCAGGACGAGTTCACTTTGCCGAATTTCACCTTTGAACAGGTGCGTGATCTACTTGCTCAGTACACGGATGAGGTCGGTCAAACCTTCGCCCCTGAGGTCATTGAGAATATTCACAGACAGACTGCTGGACAACCTTTCCTTGTCAACCGATTCGCGCTGATGCTCACAGAGGAGATGAACATTCCGAAAACAGAAACAATTACGATGACGCACTTTTCACAGGCACACACAGAAATACGCGAAGAAGATAACGCAAACCTCACACATCTGATGACCAATATCCGTAGAGACCCACACTATAAAAATATCTTGATGCGAATCGTTTCTTATGAAAGGGGCATGCGCTTTAACCCACGCAGAGAAATCATCAGTGAACTTGTTACACTCGGTGTAATCGGAAAAGCACCGGATGGGATGTGTCAAATTGTTAATCCGATTTACCAGTATTGCATCCTGCAGGCGTTCAAGCCTGAGATGAATGGACTTGAGCAAGACTACCTCCCTGAAGACACCGATTTTCTGGACTATCTCACGCCGACAGGACAGATTAATATGGAACTGCTCCTTGATAATTTCCAAAATTTCATTGCACGCGTAGGGTATCGGATACTCCAAGTCCCAGAAACCCCGAAAGAATATGTTGGGCAAGACCTCCTCTACGCCTATCTTGACCAGTTTGTCAGCCTGATTCGTGGTGCAATGTTCCTTGAAGCACAAACGGGACGTGGCAGGATGGACATGATAATCTTTCACAACGGATGTAAGTCCATCGTTGAAACAAAGATTTGGGAGGGGAAACTGCGCTATGATGCAGGTAAAAAACAACTGTCCGCATATCTCAAATTAGAACGTGTGTGTGAAGGATATTACGTCGTTTTCGATCATCGTACCGAACCGGAACCACGCGTAGAAACAGAGACGATAGATGGGGTGACTATCCGATGCTACGTCATTCCTGTGGTACAGGAAGTCCCTTCACATCAGACATAAAATTTATGTGAACACATAGGAACGGTGCAGGTACGCTGCATTTGATTTAATTGTGAGGAAATAGGTGTTGTTGCACAGTGCCATTCAGTTTCTGATGTTAAGGCGAATGTTGCTTGACAATATCACCAATTTTTGATAACCTATTGATAGTTTTAATAGTTGAGTTGAAACGTAAGGCGAATTTAAGAATTTAGCACTAAATTATAAAAGGGGAATTTGATATGACCAAATCTCTTAACGTCCTTTTAGCCGTTGTAGCTGGAGTGATTCTGATAGCAGCAATTGTTTTCTTTAAAACTCGAGATTCTGGATCTATCCAAGTTGAAGTTACAGCTAGAACAGGGACAAAAGTTTTTGCAAAATTACCTGGAGGCGAGGAACAGTTCCTCAACAGTGTTTCGACACTTGCAGACGGTAAAATAAAGGTGGATGTCCCGATTGACGCGGACCTCATTTTGAGATATAACAATGAAGAAGAAATCTTTGCTTACGAGATATGGAAGGAAAAAAAGTCAATTGCACATGATTTCGATGCTTTTGTATCTATTCAAATTAACGCAATTCCATGGGCGGAGGTACTCATAAAGTTACCTGAAAATAACGATTACATGTTGCCACGAATACAAGATTTTATAATTCCTCCAGAACCTAATGAACAGAATACTAATGTTACTCCTATACGCGGAGGCCTGAAAGTCCCGATTGGCACAACGATTAAATTGTTGTATCAAGGGAAAGAGAAGGTTTTCTCCTATGAGGAATGGAAGGAAGATGCGCGAATCTCACACAATTTTTCAAATCCCTGATTGCGTTTAAAGATTCTGAAAATAGGAGACACGTTTGATGAGCAAGTTTTGGATCGTGATCTTGATACTACTTTCAGTGATTTTGGTGACTCCAAGCCCTATAAACGCTGATGACCTTCTGATAGACGTTGAAATCCTTTCGGGGATCCACCCTAAAAGACGACTAGTAGACTATGGTATTCCTCGCAGTTACTCTTGGACATTTGAGAGCGAGGATTACACGGTTATATTAGCGATAGACCAACAAGAATACAATACGATTCGCAATGACCAAAGGAAACGGCAGTATAATTTCAAGCATTTTGCTCCAATGGTGTATAAAGGAGTCGATTCATTAGAGGAGTTAATCAATGAGTTTAAGCAGGTAATACCCAAAACTTGGAGTGAAGAAAGGAGAGTGAATTTTGTCCTTGCTTTCGTTCAAGCCATTCCTTATAAAGACGACGAAACGACTGGATACGATAGAGAATATTATAAACATCCAATTGAAACGCTCACCGAAGGCCAAGGTGACTGCGAAGATACCAGCATGCTTTTTGCCTCCATTCTTAGTGGATTAGGCTTTGAATCGGCATTGTTAGTTTTACCACCAGTCCGTCCAGACGGTCCAGGCCACGTTGCTGTCGGTGTCAAAGGTGACTTTCAAGGGTATTTCGAGTCATACGGAAACGATAAGTATTATTATTGCGAAACAACTCGTCGATGGTACAAGGAAGGCAAAACTATTTATGAACTCAAGTTAGGCGTGATACCACCACGGTTAGTAGGCAGAATAAAGAAGATTATGCCAATTACCCCAAAACCAGTTTCACCTAAACCGGTCACTCCACAAATTGTTACACCGATACCAAAGTTCCCAGTATCTCCTTCCTCCCAAAATGCTCTTCAAAATGGCATCAACCTGTATAAAGATGCTCGATACAACGAGGCAATTAAATCCTTACAGTTAGCCTTATCCGGGCTTAGCAAATCAGAACAGCGAGCTCAAGTTTATATCTACTTAGGGGCAGCAGAATTGGGATTCGGGAAAAGTATTCCTGAAGTAAAAGCTCGATTTCAAGAGGCACTTCGCCAAAATCCCGATCAAGAATTACCCTGGCCTAATCATCAAAAGTTTAAGCCTTTATTTGAAGAAGCACGCAGAGAATCAATAGGCGAATTGACCGTTTTCGCTTCACTACCCCAAACAGAAATCTGGATTTACGAGAACGGAATTAATAGAAAAAAATTAGGTACTGGAACAAGTCGAATCAATCTTAAACTATTTAAAGGCACTTACACAATAGAAGGGGTTTATGAAGGAGTATCTAAAAAGCAGAAAATCGAAATTGCACCTAATACTCATAAGAAACTTGAGATAGAGATACCGCCTATCGTCAAGCATACGCCTGTCTCAGAAGTCTCTGTCGGAGAAATAATTCCACTTACCTTAAGTTTAACCAGCCCCAATAGACCTAACCAAGTCAAGATTTATTATAACACCTACGATAAAAATAACAATGAATTAGAACGAAATAATAAAAAAATGCTTCTATCGCGCCGGGATCGTGCGTCGTTGATATGGACCTACGAGGTGGACTTGCCTTCACAAAAGCGTGCTGGTTCAATTAGATATTACATCCAGGTTGAATATGAAGATCGTATGGTGGTAAGGCATCCGAAAAGCCGATATCGTTACCATCAAATCTCAATTACTGATGATGTATCTCCAATTGATAATAAGTCCCCAACAATTGTTTTACGAAATTCACCTACAACTGTTAACATTAATCAAGAAATTACCATCAATGCAGAAATAACAGATGACACCGCTGTCGAATCGGTTTACCTTTTTTACGCTTTTTCACTGTCCAGAAACTTCAAACCTTCACAATATTATCGCAGGGTTCTCACAAAAACCTATTTGGATATATACACTGGACGTATTCTACCTCAAAAGGATCCTGGATATATCTGGTATTATCTGACTGCAACTGATACAGAAGGAAATGAAGGCAAGACAGAAAAGAGAGTGTTGGAAATTAAATCCAGTCGCAAGCATACTCCACCTCACAATCAACCTCCAAGAATAGTTTTTCAAGATACAATTCGAACCTCCGAAGTCAATCAGCGAATTCCCGTCAAAGCAAGAGTAACAGATGATACTGCTGTCAAATCGGTTTACCTTTTTTATGGTTTTTCACGGTCTAGAATTTCAGAACCTTCAAAATATTATATGAAGGCCCTCACGAAAAACACTTTAGATATATACACCGGTCATATTTCACCTCAGCGCGAGGTTGGATACATCTGGTATTATTTGACTGCAATTGATACAGAAGGAAAGAAAGGTAAGTCAACAAAGAAAGTACTGGAAATTAAATATAGTTCCCGTTATACTCCAAAACCCAAACCAACACGGCCAGTGGAGCCTTCTACTGATCAATCTTCCTCACCACCTATTGTCCATCAAGGAATCTGGACTAGCCATGCATGGTCAGATGACGTTTTAAAAGGAGGTAGCTCCACTTTTGGATTGGAGCAGGGTAATGCATTTAGTTTCGCTTACCTACGAGAAGGGAAAACTCATCAGACATTTGGTGCACAATTGGACTTATACTATCAAAATTCCTTGAATCCAAGTATTACATTTCAGTGGGGACCCGCTTTAGGAAAAAGTCCTATTGTGTTTGCGTTCCTTGGAGGCTTTGCAGGAGATACGCCATTCCTCGGTACAAGTTTAAAACTCTATCCAGTTGATAGAGTTTCAATCGATGTTACACTACTCCGATCAGTTCTTGACACAACACACCCTTATCACTATGAAATGGGAATCCGAGTTTATAAAACCCGCGAATTAAACTTGCAGATCGGAAGTCAATGGAACTTAGGTAATGGAAACATCACCAAGATGCAGATAGGGTTTGGATTTACCTTCTGAGACTCTATGCATAATCGTCCAGTCTCGGTTTTTCACATCTTCTGTAGAAGGTGCAGAAATCACAATTCTCAAAGTCCAAAACGTATTCTAAGCCGTTTAGTTTCTGTTCCCTAAGTCATAATGTGTGCCTCAGAAATTGGGTTACGGAGAACTGAATGGCATTGGGATAGAGAATTCTGCTTGAAATTTTGAGTATACTGGCGTATTATATATAATATACATATCCTTGTTAGGCTTAGACGAAATGCGACACATAAAACCCATCGTTTGGCTCATTTTTATCCTATCCGGTGCAAGTGCCCTCATCTATGAAGTCCTATGGATGCGGCAACTGACGCTTGTCTTCGGCAGCACTGTTTTTGCGACAAGCACCGTGCTGACTGCATTCATGGCAGGACTCGCACTCGGCAGCTTCTACTTTGGCAGAAAGATTGATGAGAGCAAACTATCGCCGTTAAAACTTTATGCCCTTCTTGAAGCAGGCATCGGTGGATTTTGTCTCATCTGGCCCCTGCTACTAACCTTACTGACTGCCCTTTATGTCCTTATTTACCGCAACATTACATCTGAATTCTATACCCTCTCACTTATTCGCTTTGTGTTGACCTTTGGCATTCTGCTAATTCCCTCTACATTGATGGGTGGCACGTTACCGATATTGACACGGTTTTTTGTCAAAAGGTTGGAACAACTTGGAACAAACATCGGGATTTTGTATGCGTTGAATACATTTGGCGCAGTTATTGGGACTGTGGCAGCAGGGTTTTTCTTAATTGAAGCTTTGGGTATCAAATGGACACTCGGTGTGGCAGTTGCGATTAATTTCGGTGTAGCTTTAGTAGCGTTGGTATTGGCACGGCATGCACACAAGATAGAATCAGATGAAGATGAGGAGTTAACAGAACAAGGGATAACCAAAGCGAACGAACAGGACACACAACCGCAACAACCTGCTGTCGGTGGATTGCAGATAAAAGAAAGGCAATTAGTACTGTGGAGTATAGGCATATCCGGTTTCTGTGCTTTAGCTTATGAGGTGCTATGGACTCGTATTCTCGTATTTTTTCTGGGTAGCACAACTTATGCGTTTGCCACGATGCTCGCTGCGTTTCTGTTCGGTATTGCATTGGGCAGCATGATTTTAGCACGATGGGTTGATCAGATAAAGCAACCTGTTATCACTTTCGGCATCGTACAACTCGGCATAGGACTCTTCGCGCTTATCCTTATGCCTGCTTTTGAGCAGTTATACGGGATAACCTCTGCGCTTCAGTCTACTTTTGGCGGGAGTAGATTTTGGGCATTCTTTTCCTGCTTTATTGTAATGTGCATTCCAACTTTTTTAATGGGTGCAAGTTTTCCGCTGGTAACGAAAATCTATACCGGCAACGCACGTCAACTTGGTAGAAGCATCGGTAACGTCTATGCGGTTAACACAGTAGGGAGTATTTTGGGAGCGTTTTGTGCGGGGTTTGTGCTAATTCCACTACTGAATATCCGTCCCAGCATTGTGTTGGCGATTGTGTTGAACACAAGTATCGGATGTGTGCTTGTTTTGACAGGATGGCGCGCATCTACGGATGCAGGTATCAATAATGAAAAAGCGGGAAGTGGATTCAAGTCGGTTCTACAAGGGATAGGAATCGGGGTGCCGATACTCAATGTTGGATTAGCGGTTATCTTATTATTCACTTTAAGTCAACCGATCTTTCTGAAAAGCACAATTTACAAAACGCAACGCCCGGGGGATGTAGTTGTCGCTTATGAAGAGGAGATAGACGCAACAGTAACAACCTTGAGGGATGATGAAGGTGTCTATCGTCTCTATGTGGATGCAAATCAAGCAGCAGATGCTTCACGGTGGGATTCCCCATCGCATCGCGTTATTGCGCATCTGCCGTTGCTATTACATCCCAGTCCGAAACGCGCCCTCGTCGTGGGGTTCGGCATGGGACTTACCTCACACTCAATTACACAACACGGGGTGCAAGTTGATGCAATAGAATTGTCAAAAGGGGTGATTTCTGCAGCACAAAAACATTTTATACATATCAATGGTAATATCTTTGAAAATCGCTTGTTAAATTATACATTAAATGATGGACGCAACCATATTTTAATGACACAAAAAAAGTATGATATGATTTCAACAGGCATCATCCATCCGCTTGTCAGTGCTGGAAGTTCCAATATCTATACAGCAGATTTTTACCGCTTGTGCAAAAGAATCCTTGCTGAGGATGGAGTGATGTGTCAGTGGGTGCCGTTACATCGTTTACCAGAGGCGCATTATAAGATGATTGTCCGCACATTTATCAATGTTTTTCCAAATACGACTCTCTGGTATAAATACACCCCCGACTTTGTGATTCTTATCGGTACTCGTAAGCCGCTATCAATTGATTACAAAGACTTTATGGCACGCAGCCGGATACCAAGTATCCGGGAAGGACTCGCTGCGGATGATTTAGACGGTATGTCGCTACTTGACTCTTTTATGATGGGTCCAGAAGCGGTGCGCGAATATGCAGGCGTTGGACCTATCCATACAGATGACCGTCCAAGATTGGAATTCTTCAAAGGGGCAGATTTAGCGAACTCTACCGTAAAAAATATTACTGGTATGAAAGAGTTTCGACAAAGCGTTACGTCCGTTAAATCGTTGCTGAAAAATTACGGTACCACATTAGAAGAGAAAAGAGAGGTTAAGGCAAAGATTGATAGGTACTTTGAAGCCACACAGAAATTGATTCTCGGACAAATTGCTTATGCCAAGGCACAGTCCGCGCTTGCCAGTGGACAAATTGGCGATTTCAATTCCCAACTCGAAAGTGCGAGTGTTATGATAAACGAAGCGGTAGGAATTAATCCAGAAGATGAAACAATTCGCTATAATTTTGGTGTTGTCAGTGGCTTGATTCGCGAAGATGAACAGGAAGAACTGCGACAGATTGAACAGACAGAGCAACGTAGAGTACGGCAAAACCCCGATGACATTCAGCGGCATCTGAATTTAGCGGTTGTGTATGAGTTGCAGAGAGAGCTCGGGAAAGCTTCATCTGAACTTGAGAAATTTCTCAAGCGCGATCCGAGCAGAGTTGATGTTTACCTACTCTTGGGGCCACTGTATGAACGCCAGGAGCGCAATAAACAGGCACTTCACACCTACGAGCGATTAGAACAGGTTGATCCTAACTTACCTGCGCCAATTTTTGCTGCAATGGCACGGCTTAACTTGGTACTAAAGAATGTTGATGAAGCGAAGCGGTATGCTCAAAAAGGGTTGGAAACAGATGCCAATTCGTGGCGATCATATTACATCCTCGGCAACGTTTATGCTGCTATGAATCGACCTCAAAAACAGCAAGAACACTATGCAGATGCCCTAAAATATATAGATCGAGAGATGCCTTTTACCCAAGATCCAACAGACCTACAATTTGCTAAACAAAAAATTCAAGATAAACTTGATAAGATACAAAAATAGGAGGAAAATACAAACCAATTATGTCCCAAGAACCTTCTTTAAAACGGACACACTATTGTGGTGAGCTGCGTTTGAGTGATACTGGCACCACTGCCCGACTCAACGGCTGGGTCAGACGTCGTCGTGACCATGGCGGTGTGATTTTCGTCGATTTGCGCGATAGGACAGGGATCACGCAGGTCGTCTTTGACCCGCAGATTGACGAAAAAGCGCACGCCCTTGCGGATGCTGTCAGAAGTGAATTTGTCCTGCATGTCAGCGGTACTGTCCGTGAACGTGCTCCTGGCGAACTACTCTTCACAGCAGATGCAGCATTTCAATCTGAACTATCCAATGCTACCGCGTTGTCAGCCGAATTTCGTTCCATTTTTTCCGATTTAGATACGAAATACACACTTTCCGATGACATCAAAGTTAACGTTCGCGAGCCTGAAAAACGATGGCTGCTCACAGATGTGGAAAATAATAGAACTTACGACATAGCGCGTGAAGCGGACAGTCTCAATGTCTATCAAGGTACCGTTAATCCAGAACTTGACACAGGTGAAATAGAAATTGCGGTTGATACGTTGAATATTCTCAATACTGCCAAAACCCCACCGTTCCCTGTTGAAGACGATATTGAAGTGGCAGAAGATATCCGGATGCGGTATCGGTTCATTGATTTGCGGCGACCGGAAATGCAAAAAACACTCAAAATGCGGCATAAAGCTGCACTTGCCTCCCGCAACTACATGAATGAACAGGGGTTCCTTGAAATTGAGACCCCTATCTTGATGAACAGTACGCCGGAGGGTGCACGTGATGTTCTTGTGCCGAGTCGTCATTATCCCGGTAAATTTTATGCGTTACCGCAATCACCGCAACAGTTTAAGCAGATTCTGATGATGAGTGGGGTTGACCGTTATTTTCAGATTGCGCGCTGCTTCCGAGATGAAGATACCCGCGCTGATAGACAACTTGAGTTCACCCAACTTGATATTGAGATGTCTTTCGCAGATGTTGACGATGTGCTTGAGGTTACTGAAGGTTTGATGAAACGAATATTTGAGGAATCGGGTAACATTCCAGTTCAAACGCCTTTCCTGCGGCTTCCCTACCACGAATCGATGGCACGGTTCGGGAATGACAAGCCGGATACGCGCTTCGGTATGGAACTCACAGACCTCTCCGATGTTATGGCAGACTGCGATTTTCAGGTGTTCACCCGCGCGCTGTCTTCCGGTGGACAGGTGAAAGGTATTGCTGTTCCTGGAGGTGCAGATTTTTCAAGGAAAGACATTGATGATTTGACAGAGTTCGTTGCCACCTACCGAGCGAAGGGATTGGCATGGATTAAGGTTACGCCGGAGGGTTTTTCATCAGGGATTGTCAAGTTTTTCAAGACAGAACAGCTCGAAACAGCACAAGAAAGAATGGGTGCGAAACCTGGGGACATCATGTTCTTTGTCGCTGATCGACCAAAAGTTATCGCAGATGCACTCGGCAATCTTCGTCTACATCTCGGTCATAAACTTAATATGATTGATGAAAATCGGTACAACTTTTTGTGGATTGTTGATTACCCACTGTTTGAGTGGAACGAAGAAGAAAATCGCTACGAACCGTTCCACCATCTCTTCACCGGTGCAACTGAAGAGACTTTGCCTCTATTAGATACTGAGCCAGGTAAAGTTCAGAGTCAACATTACGATCTGGTTTGCAACGGGTCAGAAATTTGTAGTGGAAGCGTTAGAATTCATCAATGGGATGTCCAACAGAAAATTTTTGAAATTCTGAAGATAAAACCGGAAGATGTCAAAAACAGATTCGGTTATTTCATTGACGCTTTGGAATATGGGACACCACCGCATGCGGGGATTGCACCAGGGCTTGACCGTATCGTCATGTT
The DNA here is from genome assembly GCA_965197475.1 of Candidatus Poribacteria bacterium. Lineage (GTDB taxonomy): Bacteria > Poribacteria > WGA-4E > WGA-4E > WGA-3G > MSPOR6. The sequence continues at coordinate 504,268 of CBDANF010000002.1, forward strand.
AATGCGGAACGAGGAAAATATCCGCGAGGTAATTGCGTTTCCAAAATCTCAACAGGGGTTGTGCCCGCTTACACACGCACCGTCTACTGTGACAGAGGCACAATTGGAAGAGTTGTCTATTCGCGTGGATGTGGATGAATAGGACAGCCCCTGACAGCGGATATCCTAAACATAATGTTCTATAACAGAGCTTAAAGACTTGGGCGGATGAGGGTTAGTGAATTGCTGCCGCCCTTTTGAGGCAGTCATTGGGGCCGCCTTCAGGTAAATCAGGGTTAATAAATAGTGATAATTTCGGTCATTCTGTATACAGTATTACTCCTTCATTGAAGCAATAGTTAGATACGATGCGCGCCTGCAGGTAAAGACGCATACGCGACACCTAAAAGTTACCGAAAATTACTTTACTTCATCAATCCTGCGACAAACCGTAACGGAGGTAAAACTCCACATACAAAAGGAAACAAACAATGAATGAAAACCGAAATGGAAAGAATGAGCTTGGGATACTTTACGGTATTATCATCGCTATCATAGTTGGTGCACTTGTCGGTGGCTTTGCTCCCGATTTTGCCGAGCACACGCACATATTGGGTGATATCTTCTTAACCATGCTCAAGATGATTGTTGTTCCACTCGTTATTTTCTCTATGGTGGTTGGTATTACGAACTTAGGTGATATCCGAAACCTCGGCTCTATTGGTGGACGCACCGTGCTTTACTATATGGCGACTACCGGCATCTCTGTTGTCATCGGGATGATTCTCGTTAACATCATTGCCCCCGGAAAAGGTCTTTCGTCGGGTGAAGAACTAACGAATTCAAACTATACGTTAAGTGGTACAGATAGCCTGACTGTTACATTAGATGGCCAAGTGACCGGAAACTATACCGATAAATATGTCATCACACTCGACGATCAAAATGTGATGGGCGAGATAAAAACTATTGATGGCAATACAGTCACTGTAGATCGATGGCAAGTTATATCAGATGATGTGGAATACATCGTAGCAGAGAGTGGTAACCTGCTGATGGTCACTGACAAACAATTTAGCGATTTGGATCCCAAAGAAACGGGTACCGGTGTTAAAATTTCCCTACCAATTGCCTCAAGAGTTCAAGGTAAAGAGCAACGGACTATGGTTGGCACCATTATAGAGGTGTTCCTCGGTAACAAAGAAACTGGAAAACAGGGTATGATTCCATCAAATGTCTTCAAGGCGATGGCGAACATGGAAATCCTACCGCTCATCTTTTTCTCACTGCTCATTGGTGCAGCTTTGTCAGTCATCGGTGAAGTAGGTAAACCCGCTATAGCTATCTTTAACGCGTTTAATGGAGCAGTGATGCAGATAGTTAACTGGATCATGTTCCTCGCGCCGGTAGGTATCTTTGGCTTAATAGCTGGTAGGATAGGAAAGGCAGATGGATTCGCTGGATTCTGGCCAGAATTAGTCGCTGTCGGAAAATATAGTGTGACGGTGATATTAGGACTTGGTATCCACGGTATCTTTGTACTACCGATCCTGCTTCTCGTTTTAGGAAGGCGAAACCCTTTGGGATACGCCAAAGGTGTGGGAACCGCATTACTGAACGCCTTCTCTACCGCAAGTTCAAGCGCTACCTTGCCGCTAACAATGGAAGGGGTTGAAGAACAAAACGGTATCTCTAATCGGACTGCAAGTTTCGTTTTGCCATTAGGCGCGACCATTAATATGGATGGCACAGCACTGTATGAGGCAGTCGCTGTCATGTTCATCGCACAGGTATACGCTATACCAATGGGACCGGTGGAGCAGATAATTGTTGTGTTAACTGCAACACTCGCCGCGATCGGTGCTGCAGGTATACCTGAAGCAGGACTCGTTACGATGGTCATTGTTCTGAATGCTGTTGGGCTACCGATCGAAGGTGTCGCCTTGATACTCTCGGTTGATTGGCTTCTTGACAGATTCCGCACCACCGTCAACGTCTGGGGCGACAGCGTTGGTGCTGGTATCATTGAAACTTATGAATCTGGGGATTCTGTTGAAGTTCCAGCAACTTAGTTTAACGTGAATTTAAATAAGGTTCAATGTAGGTTGGTTGAACCGAAGGTGAAACCCAACATTTTATGGTATCTATAGATGTTTATTGTTGGGTTTCGCAAGCTCAACCCAACCTACGATCTAACTGGAAGATGTTCCTGTGGGAGGCGTTTTCAACGCCGACTATATCGGGCTTACAAAGCCTTCCCACAAAAAGGATCACCTTGCTACAAGCATCTCTGGCACTAAATTGACACTTATGGGTTGAACATAGCGAAACCCAACAAATGTCATAAGCGTATTTATTAGCATAGATGCACTACGAATTTAGTTGAACTCACGTTAATTTATCCTGTTAAACACGTTTTACAAGCGTGTAATTGAAAATGTGAAGTCTTCCTTGGAAGGTGCAAGCTTCGGAAGTGACCCCTTTCAGAGAGCGTACCTATCTGAGGAAGATTTCAAAACACTCCTACACAAAAAATGAACTCTCAAAACAATGCAACTCCCCGACAACCTGGAATTTCGGGCGAGTCTGCTCTTGCAATTATAAGCGTCGCGCTCGCAGCTTTTTGGATAGCATTCGCCTTCTACAAAGGTGTGAATCCTGGCGCGGATGGAAATCGGATTATGTTATTGCATCCGATCGTTCCCATCGCGCTCATTGGGCTGCTTATTCGTATTTACCGATGGGTGGGGATAAAATTTGTCGTCCAGCTTGAAATCATCATGATCGCTGGCTGGCTCTTTATCAGGATGTTGGGAGTCTTCATGCCTTTCATTCTGGGGTTCGGGTTTGCCTATCTTTTCAGGTTTCTCTGGCGGGCACTTCCATTTAAGAAGATTTACCAACGTGCCATTGCGACTGTACTGATTGTGCTTATTTGTAGCAGTGTCTTGATTTTTACTGGCTTCCGAGTCGGCAATCAAGTAGGGCAAATGGCACAAGGGCTACAGAAATTTTTTCACGAAAGATTGCTACCGTTGGTTGTAGGCGAAGAATTTATAGCATTTGCAGTTGATGTCTCTGGCGAGACAGAAACACTCTTCCTCGGTACCGATCATGGAATATATTTTTTTCAAATTGAAGAAAATACAGATACTAAAAAAGAGAACGAAAAACCGAAAAAGGTGGGTATCACAAACGGTGAGCTTGTTGGAAAGCCAATTCAAACAATTGCCGTGAGTGATGAATATATCTATGCAGGCACTGTAGGTGGTGTGTACCGATGCAGTAAGGGAATTACAAAAACTTCCCTGATTGCGCCGAAGAAAGAATTGATTTGGACTAAAATAAATGCCACACTTTTTGATAACCGTTCTGTTCAAGCTATCAATATACCATCCTGGAATCCTTCGTTTATTTATGTCGGAACAGAAAAAGGTCTTTTTAAAGGTGAATATAAAAGTGACGATTTAATACAAGAGTGGTCTCAAGTTGAAATTGAAGACTTTGAAGAAATGCCTATTGTCAGTGTAAATTCTATTGAGAAATATGATACCACACGCAAAACGAGAACTATTTATGCCGTTAGTACTATTGAAAAAACTGATCAAGTAGTTCAGCAAACGGACCAACAAACAGATACAAACGCTAATGGTGATCCCCAAAATATTGATAACACGGAGACGACTGCACAGGATTCTACTAATGTGGGTAAGGCAATAGACGAAAAATCAAATGATGATCCAAAACCGGGCGAAATTACCACAGTTGTATATCACCATTCGGCGAGTTCTGTTGTGATGGGATGGAGGGAACTTTCCTCAAATAAAGATGATAAACCTATGCCAAAGATTAAGGTCCTCACTGCTACCGATAAGAGTGAGGTTGAACTCTACGCTGGCACAGTGGATGGCATATATCAATGGAATAAACGGGATAAATGGAACAGGATGGAGGATTCGAATCGTCTTCCGAAATCCATTTCTCTGGTAGTTTCTGCACCTTCCGGACTATACGCCGGAAACGATAGCGTTATCCATCACCGCCCGAGTGGTGAAACGGCATGGAAAGAGTTTGCTCTAAAAGAACAAGGTATTCTGATCTATAGGGATGAACCGTTTGTCAAACAGTTTCAAGAATATCTAACCATGAAAATCCCGGGATGGACAGCAAGTGGTGGTGCATTTGTTCGGTGGTTGTCCGGATTAGCGGGGTCCATCGCTTTTCAGTTCGGCGGATTCCTTGCAACTATTTCCTTAGCATTCATCGTTTTTGTTTATGCAAGCCAAGGGTTTGACAAGTATTTCCGTAGTTTCATTCGTTTAATTCCAGAAAAACATCGCGAAACCACAAGGGCATACCTACGAGAAATTGATAAGAATATGCATCAATTTCTCAAAGGGCAATTCACGGTGATCGTAATTGTTTCTATTATCTCTTGTATCGGCTACCGCATTGTTGGTGTGCCTTTCGCGCTTCTCGTTGGTATATTAGCTGGACTCTGTAATGCAATACCAACCTTCGGTCCCTTCATCGGTGGCGGATTCGCGTACATTGCTATGTTGATGGGGCTCGCTGCAGGCGAATTCAACAGTACTTTCGGGTTTCTCATCCGTTGTGTATTTGTGTTAGGTGCTGTCCTCGGTATTCAGGCGATTGACAATTCGCTTATTTCTCCGAAAGTGATGAGTAATGCTGTGGATGTTGATCCGTTGCTCATTATGTTTGCCGTTATAGTCGGTGCTTCAATCCTCGGTTTTTGGGGTGTATTGCTTGCTATTCCGATTATTGTTGTGATAAAATCTATCATTGCCGTTTCACAATCTGATGTAAATGAGGCGGATCCGCCACCTGCACAGGAGTAACCCTAATGCAAAACGAACCACTTCCTATTGTCGCTATTGTCGGCAGACCCAATGTAGGGAAATCATCTCTCTTCAATCGTATTACGGCAGATGCGCGACCGAGTTCAGAACGTCCGAAGCAGATTGCTGTCGTCAATGATCAACCCGGTGTAACACGAGATCGAAACTATGCAAATGTGAAGTGGGACAAAACACCATTTACAATTGTGGATACCGGCGGCATGGACGTTGACCCTGAGGATCCACTTATTGATAACGTCCAACTTCAGATTGATCAGGCATTAGCAGAGGCAACACTCGTTCTATTTCTCGTTGATGTCCGCACTGGCATTATGCCGCATGATACTATGGTGGCAGATAAACTTCGTGCGTCTGGAAAACCTATCCTTCTTGTTGCCAATAAAGCAGACAGTACCAGCCTTGAAATGGACACGGCGGAATTTTACGCACTTGGATTGGAAGAACCTGTTTTGACCTCGTGCGTACAGAACGTAGGTATCCGCCATCTCCTGGATAAAGTAGTAGAGGTACTTCCAGAGACCGAAGATACCGCAGAAGATAAAACAGCACCCATCAAAATCTCGATTGTTGGTCGTCCGAACGTTGGAAAATCATCACTGCTTAATTCTCTTCTCGGTGAAGAACGTATGATTGTAGACAACCGTCCAGGCACGACACGGGATGCGGTCAATATCCGATTTGTCTATCAAAATATCCCTTTTGAACTTGTTGACACCGCAGGAATGCGCCGAAAGTCTGCAATAAAAGATGAATTGGAATCGAAAACTGTTCAACGTGCAGTTCACAGCATCCGCCAGAGCGACATTGCTGCGTTGATATTGGACGTTACAAACGAGGTGGCGCAGCAAGACAAAACAATCGCGAGTTTCATTGCACGCAACGGTAAAGCATCTGTGCTGGTTTTAAATAAGTGGGATCTCATTGAGAAGGATAACACAACACATCCTGAATTTATGTCGCAAATTGCAGCCCAGGTTCCGCAGTTAGACTATGTTCCAAGAATTTTTGTCTCTGCTTTGACGGGACAGCGCGTTTCGAAAATTCTTGATGTTGCACTTGATGTTCATCGCGAGTATTGCACTCGCATTCCGACCCCCGCTCTCAATGAACTGTTGTTGGAATTGCGGACTTCACATCCGCCCCCGCGTGTAAAAGGCACACGGCCTGCCCTTAAATATATTACACAGGTAGAAACGCAACCACCGACTTTTCTGATTTTTGGTCGAAATACGCACAGAGTGCGCCCTCCTTATACCGCATATTTGGTTAACAATATCCGCAGTGCCTTTGGATTTCACGGAACGCCAATCCGTATATTTTATCGGAGAAATTAATCCTAACATTGTTGATATCGTAGTGCCAATAACTATAGCACGAGGTCTCTGTGCCTCGGAAATTCCCGACAACTGTAGTGCGAGTCTCTATGCCTCACGATTGCTATTTTAATCCAAAAATCCTAACCTATGAGGCATTCCATGGCAGCCCCAAAAATCTTTATCACTCGCCCCATTCCCGAACCCGTCCTCGTAAAAATACAAGCTGAATGTGACGTTGACATGTGGCATACAAGTGCTATTTTACCGCCTATCGCTGAAAAAATACCGCCACTTGATGGATTGATGACTTACGGGCATGAACCAGTCACAGATGTGATGTTCGACACCGCGCCCGCCCTTAAGGTTGTCTCTGTTGTTGGTGTCGGTTATGACCATGTCAATGTAGATGCAGCCAGAGAACGTAGCATCACGCTTGGACATACCCCCGGTGTACTCAGCGACACAACTGCTGATATGACATGGGCACTCCTCCTTGCTGCTGCACGGAATATTGTGCCAGCATATAACCACGTTCAGGTTAACAAGCAGTGGCACTACTACGACCCAAACATCCTTTGGGGATATGATGTACATCACGCAACGATCGGGATTGTTGGCATGGGACGGATCGGATATGCTGTCGCAAAACGCGCTTTGGGGTTTGACATGAAGGTGCTTTATTACAAACGCGAGCGTAGACCCGATTGGGAAGAAGACCTTGGCATTGAATACGCTGAACTGGAACATATCCTTAAGGTTTCCGATTTTGTAACGCTTCATGTCCCTTTGACGGAAGAGACGACTCACATGATCGGCAAAGCCGAGCTTGAATTGATGAAATCTACCGCTATCCTCGTCAATATCGCCAGAGGTCCTGTTGTTGATCACGATGCATTATATGAAGCACTCACGGAAGGACAGATTGCTGGTGCCGCGCTGGACGTAACCGAACCTGAGCCGATTAATACTGATCATCCGCTTCTTGGTTTAGATAACTTACTCATTGCGCCACATCTGGGTAGTGCTACCATTCAAACGCGTATGAAAATGGCAACGATGGCAATGGAAAATCTATTTGCTGGGTTGAAGGGAGAACGGTTGCCTTATGGGGTGTTGCAGCCATATGGGGTTTCGTAATATAAAGGTTTAGACTTTAATTTGAGATTCAGATAATAATTTACATATTTTTCAAGAAAACTTGACAATTCACAAATAGCATATTATAATTAAACAATAAAATAAATTGCGAAGAAAAAACGAACGGTTTGCAACTAAAATAAGAATATTGGGTATATTAATTTACATCAACAATTATGTCGTTGAGTACGTACACAAGTTGAATATTTTGCTAATGTAATTAAAACCATTGCCTAAATTGAAGTGCTACCGTTTATTCAGACCAAAATTTAGCAAAGTTAAGACAAGTTTTTTTGCTCAAATTCCACAGGTGTCAAATACCCTAACGCAGAGTGAGGGCGTTTGTGATTATACACTTGTGTAATAAAATGCCCAATGCGGGTTCTTGCTTCGTGGATGTCCTCATAGTCATTGAGATGAACTTCTTCTTCCTTGAGCGTGCGGATAAGTCTTTCAGCATATCCGTTCTCCCAAGGACACCCTCTCCGGGCGACTGAAATCTCAATCCCATGATGCCTAAGCAGTGAGATGGACGCATTTGAAAGATATTGAACGCCTTGATCAGAATGATGGATCTCTGGGACACTTTGACATAATGCTGTCTCCAAGGGTTTCAACGTCAGAGATTGCGTCAAGTGTTGACTGATATGCCACCCTCTGATCATGCGAGTGAAGACATCCATGAGCAGACAAACATAGATAAAGTGTCCTTTGAGGCGGACGTAGGTAATATCGCCCACCCAGGCCTGATTACATCGGGAGACATCAAGGTTTTCAAGGCGATTGCTCCAGGGACGCACACCCGCAACGGATGTCGTGGTTTGACAGACACGCTTGACAGAAACCGAGAGGTTGGCGGACTTCATCAATCGGGCAACACGTTTATACCCGATGGTGTATCCGCTACGCACCAACAACTGTGTGGGACGCCTATATCCGTATGTTGGATATAGCAAAGATAACGTCTCTATTTCATCCTGGAGGCCCGCTTCACACGGGGCCTGCTTGGGGTGATAATAGAGGTTGCTTCGGTTGAAACCGAGTGTCTCACATATCTGCCGAACCGAAAAGTCTGTCCGTAATGCCGTAACCATTTCTCGCTGCTCCATCGAGGCTAACTCAAGTAAGTTGAGGCTTTTTTTTGGATGTCAAGTGCCAAGGTCAACCGCCCAACGAGTTGCTCAAGTTGGGCGATCCGCTCCGCAGAGGCATCAGACTGTTTATCAGCGGGTTCAAAGAGGGTCGCCGCTTTTTCAAGAAGCTGTCGCTTCCACTTTGAAAGTTGTTCATCGATGAGGTTATGTCGCCGACACACTTCTGCTTGGGAACTTTCAACGCTGAGAACCTCAAGAACAACTTCGGCTTTAAACTCGGGGGTGAAGTTTCTTCGTTTTCGTTTCGCCATCGGATACTCCTTTCAAGGAGATGGATATTATACCATAATCTTGTCTTAGAGAGCGGCCCGAATTTCCGGTGGCAGTACAAATTGTCGTTTATATGTTATAATTAAAAGTGAAATTCATAAAAAATAACGTTAATTAAAATTTCTTTCTCAGTGGACAAAGGCACAAAGTGCATTTGAATTCCTTATGAATACAACACCACAATCAACCCTAAAATATGAGAATCCGCCTATTAATGAGATCGTTTGCGGTGTCCGAGTCGGACCAATTAAGCAGTTACAATCGGCACATTTCGGCATTCTGTGGCAAAAATTCAGGCATGATTTTCCCAAAACTGAAGACCATGATCTAATAGGTCCTATGTCCCAAGAGGATCTTGGGAGTATTAACAAGTTGCCATTGCCAAGGGTTTGGTTTATACACAGAAACGAAAACGAACTCGTTCAAGTACAACGAAATCGATTTCATTACAATTGGCGAGAAAGAGAAGAGGGTGATGAATATCCAGGGTACGAAAAAATTATTAATAACTTTGAAAGATATCTAACTCTTTTCCAAGAATTTCTGGTAGAGGAAAACTTAGGAAATCTCGTAACTAAAGAATATGAATTGACATATATTGACCTCATTCCTAAAGGGCAAGGATGGGAAAATCTTAATGATTTGGAAAAAGTTTTCCCAAATTTATTATCTCTAACAAAACAAGACATACTTTCAACTAATGTGAGAGTTATTAATTGGCAAACTATTTTAGATTTACCAAATGGGTTAGGGCAATTAAGTGTAGCGATTCGTAGTGGTCAGAGGAAAACTAACAGCCAACCACTTCTCCACATTGAAACCAAAGCATTAGGCAAGGGACATTCTGAATCTATGCAAGCATGGTTTGATGCCGCGCACACTACTATAACTGAACTTTTTTTGAACCTCGTAAGCAGTGAGATTCAAAAGAAATTTTGGGGAAGAGAATCAAATTAGGTGAACATATGCTAACTACAGCAACAATAGGCCAGGACATAAATATCCCTCCTCTTTTTGACGAGGTAGAAAAACCGGGTGCTCTAAAGTTTTTCTGGGAAAATAAAAGGACACTATCGGAAGTAGGTTTTACTGCAGGAACGATTCTTAAAGGTTCAAATTTTCTCTTAGGTAGAAGGAAAAATTATCAGATGCCAGAATTTTCTAAGCGAAACACGATTGCATTGCTTGAATTAAGTTTTGAGGAAGAAGTTGCCCCTGGAATAACGCAAGAGTTTGCTGATATACAACAAGAACGCCTTGGATCTGCCTTCTACGATGATGAAGACCTACTTGATTGGGACGCTGCTATAATTACCCCTCCACCTCGACCATCAGGTACAATACGGGTTAAGTTAAAACACAAAGAACGGAGAAAACCATCTCCTTTTGATGATTATTGGGAAGAGTAGGATTTTAACACTCAGGAATGTTTTAGCATGACTTATCCTTGGTATTGTTTAGTTGATGGTGACAAATTGGAGCAAGGAGATATCCTTGAAGAATGTCCGGTATTTTCTCCACCCTCCAATTTAACACTAAATTCCTCAAAAGATCCCGAAGGCGAAGCATTATTTGAATGGGAAAGAAAAGATGTTATTATCATGTCTCAGAGCTGCGATTTAGTTAAGGGTAGAGAAAAAGTTGAGGATGTGTTACTTTGTATTATATGGAACATTTCAGAATTTGTTGCCGAATTCGTAAGAGACGATTTATCCGAAAGACAAATTAAGGAACAACTTCGGAAGGGACAACGACCTGCTTTTCAAGTGCTTAATGAATGCGATTTACCGAATGTAAAAAGGGAATTCAGAGTTGTTGACTTGCGTCGTACTTACACGCTTCCACTAAGTTTTTGCAGAGAGTTTGCAGCAAAAGCTGAAAACCGTATTCGGTTGCTTCCACCATATCGAGAACATCTTTCTCAGGCTTTTGCTCGCTTTTTCATGCAAGTTGGTTTACCCACCGACATTCCTCCATTTAAAAAATAATTTCACCTATCTGATAATCGTGAATTGAACAAATTTCCCTATATGAGGAGGAACCCGGCGAATGCTATACGTGCATGAGGCGTTGATTCCACCCTACAGATGATTTGTTAGATAGACTGTAGTATTTTTACAATGGATAGACCAGACGGTTCACAAGGGTTCGCTGTCGTTTCCATCATTCTTTAACGGCATTTATGCAAAAGAAAACCCCAACTTCCTGCCAAGGAGAGATTTACAATGAAAACTAAGTTATTTTTTATTTTTTTGACGCAATTACTAATTTCAACACTATTTTTATACAACAGCGTTGCCCAAGACTACACAACGTGGAATTTACCCGAGGGAGCCAAAGCACGCCTGGGTAAAGGGACTGTGAACGATATTGCATATTCCCCGGATGGCATGTATTTCGCAGCTGTCAGTGATATAGGTATTTGGCTGTATGATGCCAAGACCTATCAAGAGGTGTCATTACTTACAGGGCATACGGGAGTTGTCCTGAGAGTCGCGTTCAGTCCTGATGGAAATACCTTCGCCAGTGGGGGTAATGACGGAACTATCCGTTTGTGGGATGCGGGGACAGGTGAACACAAACAGACACTTGAACTCAAACAGACACCGCGTGTAGGGGAGCCTCCGTCTCTCTATAGTATTGCGTTTGCCCCGGATGGGAAAACACTTGCTATTAGTGGAGATTGGCACAACGGAATAGAGTTATGGGATGCAGTAGCAGGTGAACACAAACAGACACTCAGAGGGCATACGGATCTTATCCTTAGTGTGGTGTTTAGCCCGGACGGGAAGATACTCACCAGCGCAAGCTTTGATAAAACTATCAGATTGTGGGATGCGGGGACAGGTGAACACAAACGGACACTCGTACATCCGAATCGTGTCCGTGTCGTAGCGTTCAGTCCTGATGGACACACACTCGCCAGTGGAGGTTGGGACCGACCTATCCGATTATGGGATGTGGAAACAGGTGAGCTTAAGCAGAGACTTACAGGACATACCTATGGTACCGATAGCATTGCGTTCAGTCCTGATGGACATACACTTGCCAGTGGGAGTTTCAACGAAATCCGTTTGTGGAATACGATAACAAGTGGACTTAAACAGACACTCGTACATCCGGCGACTGTCTTTAGGGTAGCGTTCAGTCTTGATGGCAAGACACTCGCCAGCGCAAGTTTTGAGCAAACTATACGTTTGTGGAATGCGGGGACAGGTGAACATAAACAGACACTCACATATACAGATCATGTCTCAAGCATTGCTTTTAGTCCTGATGGACAAATTCTCGCTAGTGGGGACCAAAGGATATGGTTGTGGAATGTTGGCACAAGTGAACACAAGCAGATATTTGCAGAGCATACGTGGGGTGTCAATAGCGTTGCATTCAGTCCTGATGGACAAATCCTTGCCAGTGGAGGCGGGGGCGGACTCGTCAAGTTGTGGGATACGGACACAGGTGAACTCAAGCGAACACTCATAACAGGTGAGGAAGTCGATAGTGTTAGTGTAGCATTTAGTCCCGATGGGCAGACGCTTGCCTGTGGAAGTGGGCGCGATATCCGTTTGTTGGATGTGGAAACAGGAGAACTCAAGCAGACACTCAAAGGGGTAGCGGATATCTATAGCATAGCATTCAGTCCCGATGGAAAAACACTTGCATGTGGAAGTGAAGACCGAACTGTTCGGTTATGGGATGTGGGAAAAGGTGAACAAAAGCAAATACTCAGAGGGCATACGCTGAGGGTCAATAGCGTGACATTCAGTCCTGATGGACACACACTCGCTAGTACGGGAAGACGCGAAGTTCGGTTGTGGGATGTGGAAACAGGTGAACAAAAGCAAACACTTGCGCATACCGATTTTTCTGGTGGCATTGCGTTCAGTCCTGATGGACATACACTCGCCAGTGGTGAATTGTTCAAAGTTCGGTTATGGGATGTGGAAACAGGTGAACAAAAGCAGGTACTCAGAGGGCATACGCGAGGTGTCTTTAACGTTGCGTTCAGTCCCGATGGACACACACTCGCCAGTGGTAGTAGTGATGGCACAGTGCTGCTGTGGAACACCACACCTACGCCAATCATAGAAACAACCTTGCGATTTGAGGCACCCCCAGTACAATCCTATACTATTGGAGACCATCTAATGATACTGCTAAAAATCGTAGATGGAAAAAACGTCGCAGGCTATCGGGCGACTGTGTCCTATGACACCGATGCGCTCCGCTACGTTAAAAGTGCTAAAGGGGATTATTTACCAGATGCTATCTTCAGGCGACGCGTCGTTGATGGGAATAAGGTGATGCTTTCCGCAACATCTCCTGCGGGTGAGAACCATGGGGATGGTACACTTGCCACACTCACGTTTGAAATCTTGGCTTTCAAAACATCAACATTGAAACTATCCGCAGTACGGCTCATTGATTCAGATGGCGTGAGTTCTTTGCCACAGATTATTGAAAATATGGATGTTGAAATAATTGAGGATGCCCGCGCTGTTGAACCGAATGGGAAGCATTACACGAAATGGGGACAGATTAAAACTGCAGCCGTTTTTCAAAACTATCCGAACCCCTTCAACCCTGAAACATGGATACCTTATACCCTTTTTGAATTGAGTGATGTTCAACTCTTAATCTTTGCCCCGAGTGGAGAATTGGTGCGAGAATTTAAACTTAGGCAGCAGTCCCGTGGCGATAAAGAGTTATATTGGGATGGAAAAAACACTGATGGTGAAACTGTTGCCAGTGGCATCTATTTCTATCAGTTTGAGGCAGGTAATACTCGAAGTGTGCGAAAAATGTGGCTATTAAAGTAGAGCACATCTCATAAATAGTCAAATAATCTAAAAAAGTCTTTTTAATAAGTAATACCATTTCTCAATAATTATATTCCATTTGCGACTTCGTGAAATATTTAAAATTGTGATTTGGGCAATAGCTGCCTTCGTATACTTTCTCAAGATTTGTGTGATTTTGTCCTGCATTTCCTCTATTGACCCCAATGTGTGCTGAAACAATTTGGCTTTGATGTCTTGCCAGAGTCTTTCGATCGGGTTCAACTCTGGACTATAAGGGGGTAGAAAAATCAAGGCGATATTGTCAGGAAGTTGTAGCGATTTCGCCTGATGAAAACGACCATTATTAAGCACAAGGATATTTAGCGTCTCTGGAAAAGTCTTTGCTAACTCATCAATGAATACTTGGAAACAGACACCATTGAGCCAGGGCATTTCAAGGAAGAAACTTTCTCCTGTTATCGGTTCCACAGCACCGTATAGATAAAGGTTCTGGAAAGTGTAATTGATGTTGGCAATCGGTTTGACACCGGACACAGTAATACGCCGAGACGACACAGGCAAAAGACCACATCTTGACTCATCTTGGCAAAAAAGTCGGGCGTTTTGAAAAGAAGATGCCTTCTCCGAAATCACCTCCTCAACTTTGGTAGCGAAGTTAGCAACGAACGCATCACACGCTACATCGTTTTTTTTTTATGACTTTTGCGAGGCACTTTGAGTTTGGCTTTCCATTTATACCGAACTAACGCATGAACTGTTTTATAGTGCATTTGGACACCGAAGGTTTCGGCAATATAGTCTGTTATCTGTTGATAACTTGAAAAACCCTCCGGTTTTTCAAGTTCCGCCCGCAACAGATCTTGTTGTTCTTTAGATAGCCGAGGGGGACACCCCGGGGAATAATCACGATCCAAAAGCGCATCCAGTCCTTCGGACTCATAAGTCGATATCCAGTGTCCAATCGTTTTTCGGTTAACACCTATCAGCGCGGCTGCTTGTTTGCGAGTTGTCGCGTGACCACTGCGAAATAGGTAAAGGGCTGTCAATCTTTGCTTTTGATAACCTACGGGTGTCTTTCTCAACAGGCTTTTCAACTCTGAAACACTTTCTGTAATCTCTGGAGGCTTTATGTGCATTGGTGTCAATCCTATGATTTGTATAATTGGAAAAAGTATAGCAGAAATTGAAAACTTTTAAAAGGATAAATATATACAAGAAATGGTATTAGATGGACTCTGGCACGAAGTGATTGCATGTCCCACTCGCGAAGGTAACAGTGGACAATGTCCAACGTCTTGGGATGCATGGCATGCGCAATGGGAAACGAGTCCTCACAAGACAAATTTGTTTAATTTCCTGAATACTTTGTCAGAGTTGCTTTGCGATGCAATGCTTCAATAGCGGCTTTTCTCAATTCTTGCTGGCGTTGTAACGGTCCTTCGGCTCCTTCAGGTGCTGCACCGATTGGCATAAAAAGGTGAATTAGCGTGACCTTGGAATCAGCATTGAAATCCAGTGAAATCCCTTTTTTCCAATACCAATGTGTGTTCTCATCAGCGATATCTTGTCTAATTTCTTCGGCAGGCCCAAATTCCTCTTCCACACGTTTGAGAGTACTTCCAATACCGTTGCCGCCTGCCGTTTTTGCTTTATTGGGGCGTCTTAAAAATAGGGTTCTAACGAGATCTATGTCGTCAACAAAACCCGATAACCCGATGTTCGGTTCCCAATATGAAAAATGTTGGTCCCCGCCGATTGGGTTGTCCGGTTCTCCATAAAGGTCTTTAACTTTTGCAAACGGATCCCCAAACTTGATTCCAGCGGCACTCCTACCTGGAACAATAAGATTTTTTTTGGGGAGGGTCGGGATCTATTGTGATTTCCACTGATGGCTCAGGTGGAATAAATTTCTGGTTGGTGATCCGTTTGACTCTCTTTGTGGATTTACCCACTCCATCACTTACGTAGACAGTGACTTTAACGGATTCGACATCCTCAGGGGCTGTCCATTTTACATTTGTCCCCGTTGTTGCGCTCAGTTTTCCGCCATCCACTTCCCATATATAATTCAATGGGTCGCCATCTTTGTCATAAGCAATAACCCGGAATTCAATAATTTCTCCAGGACTGAATTCGGTGGGTACAATAAAACTGTCAACGATAGGTGAACTGTTGGCCGGTTCATCGTCACTATCGTCCGAACCGCAACCACCAATATAAAAGATACACAAGTTCACAATAACAAAACTTAAAAAACGAAAAATGTTTTTCATAAACATATCCTTAAATTTCTGCAGTGTCTCCCGTTTTTAAAACAACATAGCTCCGATAACGTTCTGGATGTATATCCCCAGATTCAACTGCGTTCTGGATTGCGCAATCGGATTCTTTGACGTGTGCACAATCGTTGTATTTGCATGTACCGAGAAAAGGCTCCATCTCTGGAAAATAGTGTTCAATATTTTCTTTATCAACTCCCCATAAACCGACTTCGCGAATGCCAGGTGTGTCTGCGACTTCACCACCAACATCAAGTGTAAACAACTCTACGAGTGTTGTTGTGTGTCTACCTTTCCGTGTTTTTTCACCAACTTCCGCAGTTCGCAATTTGAGGTTCGGTTGAATAGCATTCAAGAGGCTTGATTTTCCGACACCAGAGGGTCCGACAATTACACTGAATTTATCTTTTAGCACGTTTTGAAGGGATTCAATGCTGGTCGGCATTTTGATGCTCGTGTACACTACTTGATAGCCGAGTTCCTCATAGATTGTGAAGGTAGAGGTAAGTTGATCACGCTGGTCTGAATCTACCAAATCCATTTTATTCAAGCAGATAATAGCTGCCATATCCCCTGCCTCTGCTAAAATGAGAAATCGATCCAATGTCCGAAAGTTAAGATTGGGCATCCGCGTTGAAGCAACGGCTACAACTTGATGTGCGTTGGCAACAATTATCTGCTCAATATCTTCATGTCTCCCTGCGTATTGCCGTGAGAACTTGGTTTGGCGCGGAAGTATTTCCTCAACAACCCCTTCTTCTAAATCAAGTTGTGTAAAAATTACTTGATCGCCAGCAGCAACAGGGTCGGCGTAAAGTCTGCGTCCGGTTTCGGAACGTCGTTTTCGTTTTAAAGTGCCGCGTAATGTGCATCGCAAAACAAGTTCACCGTGCTGAACATCGTAAAATCCGGTTCGCGCTCGGATGACTCTGCCTTGTTCACGTGTAAGGATAAACGCCACCTCCCATAGTGTTGGAGATAAAAAGAACTTCCTGAGGAAGCTAAATTATACCATATCTAATTGACAAAATATCATAAGAACTTGTTTTATACCATATACCTTTCGCACCGCTGGTGCTTGGTTTCTTGTGGTATACTTTTTTCTATACACCTTCCGCACCGTTGGTGCTGAGATACAATTGACTATAGCCTCGGAGAGGCGATAGGTGTATATTTTTTCCGCCGCATAACACTAAAATTGACGCATAAGGGTATCCGCAAGCTCTACCCGACCTACGAAATAATGCAATACAATCTCTTTAAAATGGTATTACATAATTCTCATAATATTTTCTGTGTACTACATCGTTGACTTCAAATATAGTCCTTCATTGTTTTCAAGGCTGTTTCAATATTGTCGTGAAAGTTATCAAATTTGCACTCACAAGAGATGCGTCCGTCGTACCCTGCTTTTTGAAGTGCAGTAAAGAAATCCGTGAAATCAAAGTCATCATTTCCGGGATAGGAGCGTTTGACAGGTTCCGCGATATGAACATGTGCTAACCAATCTGCGGCATCAACGATGTTTTGCATCGGTTCGTTTTCCTGCCAGACGTGGTATAGGTCCACCAACGCCTTAATTCCTTTTCGGTTGACCCGTTTTGCCATTTCAAGCCCTTCAGCAACAGTGCGTAGTATATTCCCTTCTTTCATGCAGATCGGTTCAATAACAATTATGATGCCGTGTGCCTCTGCATGGTCGGCGGCCATATCAAGGAATTCTGCAATCTGTGCCAATGCCCGTTCTTCTGAATAACCTTTCTCAAGGTTCCGAGAACCGCTGCTGCCGTAAACGATAATTTCACCGCCAATTTCGTTGGCTCTGCGGCATGCTGTCTCTACATAACGAGACAAACGTTCAAAATCCACCGTGTCGCCGACAACGCGCAAGTTTCTGGGGATAAATCCCGCATAAGCTTCCGGTTTTAAGGGAGCTTCTGCCACTTGCTCTTGAATTTCCTGAAATTCGGCTTCATCCGCTTCAGGCATTAGTGCGCTTTGCACCCCTAATTCAATATAGTCGTACCCAACTTCTGTGAGTCGGTTGACGTTTTCTAAACTGGTACAAATCCCAAACCGCATGAGTTTGCTCCTTTGAATGATTTAAGCCCCTGCCAAAAGCAGATGTAGTAAAATTTCGCCCGAAACAATCAGTAGTGCGACAAAGAAAGTACTGAAAAAACCATTTAGTTCAAATTTACGAACCGCTATATTGGTAATTCCAAGAAGAAAGGCTATTAAAACAAGATAAGCAGGAAACTTAACTGTGTAAGATATTAGATCCAAAATGCATTCCTCACAACCTAAGGCGTGGCCGATGTCTTTAGGTGGCGCAGATGCCAGAAAAGATTTTATACCAGCAGGAAACGAATCGGATCTCACAATTCCTGTGAGTATCGTTTTAATAGCACCGAATCCGAGTGCAACCCCTACTGCTATTGGCCACTGATCAATGCTCACCGTTGGTAAAAACCAGATTACAACAAAAACAGCTATACTCATGATGAGTAGAATGAAAGGGTATGCTAATTGTTTTTTCATTCCACGTGATGATACTTTGGGTGGAAAGGGTTCTACAGGACCTATTTGATTAAACAGCGATTTCAAAGTGTTTACAGGGATAGCGAAATTGAGATTTTGCCCATCGTCACGGGTTTCAGAAACGATCCCTATAACTTCTCCCCATCGATTTACAACTGCGCCGCCACTACTACCGCGAGAAATAGCTGCTGTAAACTGAAGTACTTTGTCTTGTATTCGAGGTGTGCCTTGCGGCTGAATGTTACTGATCTCACCTGATGAGAATGTTCCTTCAAATCCGCGGGGATTGCCTACAGCATAAACAATTTCACCAACTCTAACAGTATCGCTGTTTCCAAGAGGAAGTGGGGGTGCATTAAGGGTAGTGACTTTTACTATTGCAAGGTCATGCTTCTCATCAGTTGCAACAACGCCTTCAATTTCAAACCGTTTCTGCTTACCGACTAACTTTGCAGTGCCTGTTTTGGCACCGCTGATAACATGATAATTTGTTGCCACGAGTCTATTAGCAACAAAGAAGCCGCTGCCTTGCGAAGATTGACCGTTCGCATCTTTCATTTCTAATAGGATTGTGGATGCGATCGTTTTTTCGGCAATAATTTCACGTGACTGGGCATTTACGACATTTATCCCATCATATAAAAGTACCAACAAGAGCATAAAACTAAGCGTTAGTTTTGCTTTACATGTTATAACGTTACTCATAATGTATCATCCTCTTTTTATTTTCCGAATCTTCGTTTGCGTTGGCTATAGTCGCGCAAAGCACGTAGAAAGTCAATCTTCCGAAACGATGGCCAATATGTATCACAAAAATAGAACTCTGAATAGACACTCTGCCAGAGCAAAAACCCGGACAATCGGACTTCTCCGCTGGTGCGAATAATTAACTCTGGGTCAGGAAGGTTTGAAGTATATAGATACGGTGCGATTTTATCAACGCTCAATTCTTCAGCGATTTGATTCGCGTCTTTTCCATCCTGAATTTCAGCTTTTAGATGTCCTCTGAATGCTTCAATTATTTCTTCGCGTCCGCCGTAAGCGACAGCCACATTCAGAATAAACTTGTCATAATTCTTAGTTGCTTCTTCTGCTTGCCGAATTGCTTCTTGAAGACTTGGTGGAAGACGTTCAATCTGCCCCATCGCACGCACCTTAATCTGATTTGCGTGTAATCCCTTAATAGTGACCAGTTCACGCATTTTCCTTTCGATTAACCCCAAAATACCTTCAACTTCATCATCGGCACGTTTGAAATTATCAAGTGAAAAAATCCAAATTGAGAATATTTCAACACCGAGTTCATCACACCAATGTAGAACTTCTTCCAGTTTGTCTGCGCCTTCGTAGTGTCCCTTAATTATATTCTCCAATCCACTTGCTTTAGCATAGCGGCGGTTTCCATCAAGAATAACACCAATGTGACGTGGTATATTCCAAGTCCCCGCTTCTGCTTCCAACCGTTTTTGGTACGCTTTGTAGAACCTTTTTTCAATTCGATTCTTAAGGAATTTGAATGGATTCATGAGATTCTCTTTATAAGATGGCTTCAATTGGTCAATCTAAGGTTTTTGACTTCGGCTTCCAGAATGGTATAGCTTCCAGAATGGTATATCCAATAGAATCAGTGAAGATGTAATACGAAATTCAGTGTTTCTCAATTATACCATAAAACTTTGTTAAGAAAAAGAGAAACTAAAAGCCCAGACAGAGGCATTCAGTTTTCGGTTTTGAATGCAGGAATCGGGATTCTGTACGCCTCTATCTACATAAATCGGGCTTAGAAAGCCCTCCCACAAGAGTCTTTTGTGACAATTGAATGGCTCTGAAAGTCCAGAGCCATTCAGTTTTCGGTATTTTGTCCGTTTTAGTCGTAAAGTCGCGATTCGGAGATCGCTCCTACCGCAACTGTACACTGGCATGGTAGACGCGGCCGCTGCCGAGCCGTTGCCCGCCTTGTAGACTCAATATAAAATATGCGGTGCTGTCGATGCCGTGATTGTCACCTTTGATTGCCTCGTCATCCCTGTTCGTGCCCCGCATGTTCTCGTCATAAGTACAACTGAGAAACTCATCTGTGACTTCAAGTGGACGATATGTATCCTTCAAATCTTCATCTGGCGGATGGACAAGCCTATCCCGTAGGAAAAAGATTGCCGGTGCGCCGGTTGCGTCTACCTTTAGCCGTTCCTTGATAGCGTCAATTTGTGTGGCACGCGACTTTTTAGGTTGTTTGACAAGGAAACCTGCGCGCTGTAGCTGCTCAACTGCGTCCTGATCTGCACTGTCTACCGCTGCGTATTGTATGCGGTCTGAATTATCACAATTTGCTTGTATCATCCGTATGAAATCGGGCTTTGTGAGTTTTGTCTTGTATATCTCCTTGTATGCGTAGATGCGATCATCGTGGGACCGCGCCCACCATATACAGCTGGATGGGTTGCGGTATCCCCAGTCGATGCTGATATAGCGCGCCCATTTTGAGGAAATGGTGAAGTTGTCGATGACATGCACTTCTGGCAGAAATGTATCAAATACGAGTCCTTCCCCTGATGCCCATTTTCCTTCGTATCCGCGTTTATAGCGCAATCCTTCAAGGTTTTGTAACCGTTCGACGCGTCGCTTGCCTTTTTCGGTTAACTCGCCAGTCTGTTGATTGTATATTTCGGGATTGTCTCGGAATGTCATCTCGAAATATGCAAGTTTTCCAGCTTTTGTCTGCTGTCGAATCCAGTGGTTCGGTGTGCTAGGATTACAATCTCCGAGTAGGAAAGCGATGGGCATTGTGCCTGCGCGCTCGGAGACTCGTGCGGTGAGTTCGTCCCATGTATCGAATGAAACGAGTTCTGCTTGGTTGACGAACGCTGCATCAAAGAAGTCGGATAGTAGGTTCTGCGGTTTGTCTAATCCGTTCATGTAGATGCGCGATCCGTTCCAGTATTCAAAGAAGTCGGGATGTTCGCCGCCGTATCGTGTGATGGGTGTTGAATTCGGGTCGGCGCGACTTTTGGGTCGAAATCCGAGATATTTTTCATAAGTTGGGATGATGTTTCGGTATACTCTGTTGAGACTGCGGTGAATGAAGGTGAGTCGTGCGCCGGGGTATGTCCTCGCTAACTGGTCTATGTATGCGACGCAGCTAAAGGTTTTGCCTGCATCATAGGTGCCGCCCGCAATTTTTATGCTTGCGTGTGATTTGAATAGGTCGCGCATTTGTCCGTGAGGACAGAATCCGTTGGGGTTGTATTGGATGATGGGTGGTCTTTGTTTGGGGGCAGGTATGATGGTATATGTTTGCTGGTTTTGGCACTTGGTTTGCCCATTGTTTGCTATGTGCTTTTTGTCTTCCACCTCGGGTAGAGCGGATTGATACTGCTCCATATCGGGATGCAGATGTGTTAGTAGTTGTGGTTCTTCGTCAGGCTGTTGGACTTCGTCGGTTTGTTCTGGATGGTCGGATTGCTCTGCTTGATCGTTGGGTGTTGGATTGTGCAGCGATCTGTTGGTCTTTTGATTTTTTGCGTTATGTTTCGCTGCTTGTTTTTCCTTATATTTCCATTCGGAGATGCGTGCGTTGGTATCGTATCCTTGTTGGTCGATGTTTTCGCGTTTCCTCTGTGTGTCTTTTGTTCGAATAAGTTTGCCGTAGTCGTCTATACATTTGGATAGCTTTTTGGCTCTATCAGGATCGTTAACGTTCTTCTTGACTTTCTGAAATTCCTCATTAAGCACGTTCAACATCTCATCATACATGATATACGCCAGTTCTTTCGGATGGTTGTCTCGGCTGTTTTTACGGTTGGGGTGTCGTTTTTGTTTTTTCATACTGATATTATAACTGATGGTGGGTGGTGATCAGAAGTTTTTGTGGTGCGCGGAACAATAGATATCCAATAGATATCCAATAGGTTTGTGGGAAAGGTGGGTTTGGAGGCGTTTTTTGTCTGAATCGCGGATTTGCGCGGAAGACGCGGATTTTAAGAGGTCTCTTTTGGACATGTATACTGCTAAGTGTTTACCAGAGGCATTCAGTTTTCGGTTTTGAATGTAAATCCGTGCGATTTCCGGGTTCGGAAATAATGGGCGGGCACAGGGACCCGCCCCTACAATAGCAGTGTCTCTCTGAAGAAAATCGGGGTTACAAACCCCTCCTACAAGAGTATTTCGCGACAATTGAATGGCTCTGAAGTGTTTACAGAATTGATTGACTTTTTTAACTTAATTATAGTATACTGTTCATGTTAAGACAATTTATATATAAGATAAAAGTATATCAAAATCCTGAATAATAAATTTGGGGAGATGCTTTGATGGTACAGGACATAGATAATACACTTTACGAGATGGACAATTTGGAGGTACTGCGTGGAATCAATAGTAACAGCATAGACCTCATCGCAACAGACCCGCCATTTAATACTAAGCGCAACCGAAGCGGTACCGCTGGATTCTATGTCGATAAATGGAAATATGGGGATACGGACAAACTTCCGGATCAATGGAAGTGGAATGAAGTCCATCCGAAATGGCTTGAAACTATCCAAGATGGACACCCTGCACTCTACCAAGTCATTGAAGCCACAAAGGTTGTTCAAGACGAGGATACAGCTGCGTTTCTCTGTTTTCTCGGTGTCCGGCTCCTTGAAATGCACCGTATCCTAAAAGATACAGGTAGCATCTATTTGCATTGCGATCCAACCGCAAGCCACTACATCAAAATGTGTATGGATGCTATCTTTGGCAAAAAGAACTTCAGGTCTGAGATTACATGGAAGCGTGCAACATCTACACAAAAAGGCTCTCAACATCAGAGTAAAAGATGGGGAAATAACGCAGATATACTCTTGTATTATGCAGCATCTTCAGTCACATCATTGTCTCCAGAGAGAGAATTGACAGAAACCGAAATCTTGGAGAAATTCAAACACGTAGACGAGAATGGACAACGCTATTACGACGACTCCGCCCATATTTGGAGGACTCCAAATATGGGCGCGCGTCCGAACCTTTGTTATGAGTGGCGTGGTTTCGTCAATCCGCACCCATCTGGGTGGCGGTTAAGCAAAGAACGTTTGGAGGAGGAATATCAAAAAGGAAACATCGTTATTCGCTCTGATGGAAAACTGGAACGGCGGAAGTATCTAAAAGATTATAAAGGTGCATCCTATGGTAATATTTGGGATGACGTGCCTCCACCCAGAGGTGAAGAACGCACAGGATCGCCCGACCAAAAACCGGTCACTCTCTATGAACGCATTATCAAAGCCAGTAGCAACGAGGGTGACATTGTGTTAGACCCGTTTTGTGGGTGTGCGACAACGATTATCGCCGCCAATAACCTTAAACGTCGGTGGATAGGTATTGATAGACGTAAAGACGCACGTTACCACATTATCACACGCCTTATGGGAATTGACCCAAAAGAGCGAAAGCGGATTGAGAAATACGCAACAGATAAAACATGGCTCGACAAACAGATGCAAAAAAATGAAATGCACTACCAAACTGAACCGCCTACCCGCACTGATAATCAGGAAACCGCAGCAGCCGAGTTACCACCTGTTCTTCCAATTACTGAAGAATTTCAAATGACGCGCGCAGAAATACATAGGACGCTCGTAGAGCAGTTTGGACCTTACTGTTGGGGCTGTAATTTTGAGGCACCTGATCCGCGCTACCTTGAACTTGACCATATCAACCCAAAAAGTGGAAAGGATGACTATGGGCAGCATCATATTAATAACCGTGCGCTCTTATGTAAACCTTGTAACCTCGAAAAAAGCAACCGTATGACACTCCCTCAGCTGCGTAAAATCAACGAACAAAAAGGATATATGAAGGAAGGTACGCTCATTGACTTAAGCAGAGCAAGCGAATGGACGTGGCAATATCTTGTGCAACGGATTCGAGAAACGCCACATCAATATAACTTAAGGGGAATGTAAACTGTTTTACGTTTTCATTGAGTGCCTTGTAGTTATAGGTTAGGTAGCGCGTAAGCGAAACCCAACATTAATGTGTTAGCATTATCCACAAGAAATCAGCATTTGGTGGAGTACCAGTTAAGCAAAAAATACTGTTGATAACAAACTGGAGATAAAATGGTAGAATTCTATAGATTTAGAAGCATAGATGCTCTATTAGATAAATACCAAGAACTTGAGAAACGGACTATCTATTTTGCTGATCCAGAAGAATTGAATGATCCAATGGAAGGTTTTCGAGATATTGTGTGGAATGGTGATAAAATTGTCTGGACCAAATTTATCAAGCATTATGTTTTTTGTCTACATCGGAGTTATTTGCTTCTTGCAATGGTCAGAAACTCTACTAAATTAGATGTGGACAGTATTCCAATATTAGACCGTTGGGATCAACTTACAATTCCTTTAGAGAAGGATTTGTTTGATGGTATCTGGAATAATTTCCACAATTTACTTAACATAAAAGAAATCATTGAGGCATTAGCGCGCCCGGAGCGCAAAATCAGATATAGAGAGATCGGATATTATCTTCAAGGTATACACTTTGTTCTTTTAGGTGAAATCCAAAAATCACATATTGAACATGGACTCATGTCCGAACTCCAAATTCCCAAACTATCTTACGAATTGTCTACCGCAGCATCAATGGAAAACCTCCTCAACCTCATAGAACTAACCGAGGCAGTCGAAGACGAAGAGCAACTCAACGCTATATTTCATGTATGTGGAGACCGATACGATGATATAAGGCTTGAGCTGCTGTACAATAGTCGAACAATACACACAGGAATATTAGCGAAGAATACTCAATTAGTGACAGTTGATTTTCCCAAGGTATACGTTGAACAACTTGAAAGGTTACTTTGGTCCAAGTGGTACACGGCTTGTTTTACGAAAAGTTACCACAACTCATCTGTATGGGGACATTATGGGGATAACCATAAAGGAGCCTGTTTGATTTTTGAAGCTATAGAAACAGATAACTCAAATCAATTAGGTTTGAATCTAACAACCGATAGCGGAACCAGAACATTGTTTTTCCATGAGGTTAATTATGCAGAAAAACCATGTGAGATTGATTTCTTTCGAACCATTTGCAGAGAGATGACAGTGGATATGCTCATGAAACAGTGGTACACTGATCATGAAGGGAACACCTCTAAATGTGCCGCGCATATTGAATCACAGGGAGGCGATGAAGATGTGTGGAAAAAAAGATATTGGGAGGATGTATTTCGCGACATTACTACCAAAACCACAGATTGGGCGTATGAGCAAGAATGTCGTCTAATTTTAGAAGACGGCTTAAGTCAATTCAATGAAAAAAAAGAACGCACACTAATTTATGACTTTAATTCGTTGAAAGGTATTATTTTTGGGATCAAAACATCAACTGAAGATCAAATGAAAATCATTAATATTATAGAAAAAAAGTGGGGTAAAAACAAACGGACTGACTTTAAGTATTATCAGGCTTACTACTGTCCTATAAAGAGGAAGATTCGCAAGAGGCAGATATATTTGCCATTTTCTAATGTTAAAGATACTGACCAAGCCGTCTCAACGTCCAACCAATAATGAAGTTCTCATGGGAACACCTCTCTGTCACAACATTTAATAAAATAATTATACACTCCATCATTATAGTGGATTTTACAATTACTTAGATATTGCCAATCGGCGAGGTTAGGAAACCTCGCCTACCGGGAAGTGTATATTTACTGAAACATCGCAACAGCGCGCTTACAAAAGCGCGCCTACTTTGTTTTAGACGTTGTGAGTATGACAACCGTAGGTTGGATAGAGCGCAGTGAACCTAACAATTTAAGTCCTGTGCTATTCTACTAATTAGCGGACGGAGGACCCACGGCGTGTGCCTGCTACCATGTTGGATTTCGCGCGAACAAGAGCGCAATGAGCAGAAGCGGACACACTTATCCCTGAAAGTGGGTTTATGGGTTTCGGCATTTTGATGACAACGGTGCTGATGCTATTTCGAATGCGGTTTGTATGGTGGCCGTTTCATCCTGCCGGTTTTGCTATTTCTACTAGTTGGGGCATGAACGTTACATGGGGTTGTCTTTTTATGAGTTGGTTATTAAAATGGCTCATTCTCCAGCATGGTGGTCCTATAAGATATCGTAAGATAGCACCGTTCTTTTTAGGTTTAATTCTTGGTGAGTTCACGGTTGGGAGTGTGTGGACAATTCTTGGAATTGTTCTGGGCATACCTACTTACGGCTTCTGGGTCTAATTCCTATCTTGGCGTGGATTGATTGCCAGATTTAACGGTAACAGCAGTAAGATAAGACTGCATAAAGACGTTACAATCCATTCCTGCTGAAGCGGTACGATTTCCAATAAATTCTGCATAGGAACGATGTACATTGCTGACACGTGAAATCCAATGACAATTATCAAAATTATGAATAGACGTATGTTGGTGAACATCCTTTTGAAAAGAGACTCCCACGGATATCGTGTGCATTGGAAATAAGATACCACCTGTGTAAAAATGAGCGTAGTACAGGCTGCAGAACGTGCTTCTTGAAGATTAGACTCGGTTGCAAAAGAAATCAACACCAAAAAATGGATAATTGCCATTAAACTGATGACAAGACTCCGGCAGACAATATCAAACACAGCAGTTTTCGGTAGAAGCATAGTTGCCCTATTGGGGCGATGTTGCTTTTCATTGACAGAAATTTTTTCGTAACCTAACCCGAATGCTGGGAGCATAGTAGTTAAAAATTGAACCCAAACCACCTGTGTTAGTGTCAATGGCATCTCAAACTTGAACGATGCGTGCAAGATTAATCCAAAGACGACAGTCAAAAACTGTGCCAGTGTGCACGAAAGACACCATCGAAGTGAACCCGAAAGGTTTTGATACGCTTCTCGCGCATAGAGCAAGCAGTCTTTGACTGCTTTGAATCCTTTTTCTACTATCAGACAATCTGCATGTTCTTGGGCGAAATGTGCAGCGTATCTCGTATCTGTAAATGCGAGGTCTGCAGTAATCATAGCGCGTTGATCATTAGCATTTTGACCTAAAAAACCCACAGAATGATTGTGACGTTTCAAGCTAAGAACAATATTCCGACGTTGTTCTTGTGTAGGTTGAGAATAAGCATTCCAATTTGGAACCTCTTTGTCAAACTCTTGCGTAGAGAGTTTTATTATTTCTTTTCTTGTTCCCACTGCATTGCGTGTATGAACAAGACCCAACTCTTTGGCTAAATCAGTTGTTGTTTGTTCATCACTATCACTGATTAGGATGACCTTTAAACCAGTGTCCATGAATGATTTTATGACCTCTTTTGTTTCTTCGTTATCAGTGGAAGAAAAACTGATAAAACCTAAAAAGGTTGATATTCCCTGGACCTCTTGTGGTGTTAGAGGCACCTCGGAATGTAGGGTTGCAACACCGTAAACGGTATCTCTTGAGTTTTGCATGTAATTGAGGATTTCACTACACATCTCGTACTGCTCATAGTAGAATTCATTTACCTCTCCATTTACGAGCATAGAATCAGAAGCCTCAAGCACATTGCGTGCATCGCCAAAAATAATGTTCAGATATTCGTTTTCACCTGATTCAAACACATGAAGTTCATAACCGAAATTAGGGGTCCATGGGTATTCTGAAACAAGCTCCATATTAGATTTCAGCCCTGCCAGCTTATATCCGAGTTGTTCCATTGTTTCTTGGATGACGTGTTGATGTGCATGTTCAATATCGGTTCTATCATAGTACCGTTCACCACAAGTCCCTAATCCTGCAGCCAACACAAGGCCGGGTGCCCCTTTCGGAATTTGAAGCCGTGGCGGAATATTGTTGACTCGTGTACTTTTTTCTTCTGGCGACAAGGATTCAAGCGTATTTAACCAATTTTCCCACACTGAACGATTTATCATCTGTTCATCAACAAAGATGTTGGAAATAGTAAGAGATTTTGTGCTTGCGATGCCTTTTTCATCTGAACAAAAAGCAGTGAGACGGTTTAACTTCTCAAGGAATTGTCTATTCCGGAGTGCTATTCCTTTTTTAAGCAAGCCAATGGCTTTCTGATCAAGAATGGTGTGTAGTAGCAAAAGTAAGTCATGGGGCGTTGCGACGATTGCAAAAATTAAACCAAATTGAAGGTATTCTTTCCAATTCGTTGGAACACTCTGTTGGGATTTTTGCCACCAGAAGATAGCAATTGCTATTCCGCCGACAATCAGACCTGCAACTTTTAGTATATCTGAAAAGAATTTTATCTGATTTTCAGCGACAGTCATCTCATTTGGTAGCGGGCGTGTGTCCCCACGGTTCTGACACATTTCAAGTTCGTCACCTGTTCTGACTACGATCGCGTGGCCCATTCCTGTATCAACGTACGTTCCACCAAAAATCATATTTGTCTGCTTTTCCGGGGAAAGTCCTACCTCGTTTATCTCTTGGGTGGTTTTTATTGCTGAACCACTGCTCCCAAATAGAGCAGATTCGTTAACTGTTAACCCATCTGCTTGAACAATTCGTGCATCGGCAGGTATGTAGTTACCAGGTCTAAGAAGAAGAAGGTCGCCAGGTACAATATCGGAAGGTGCACATTTTTCTTGCTTGCCTTGGCGAATTACCGACACAGTGACATCAAATTGTGCTTTAAGCTGCTGCTGTTTACGGTGAAAACCCATTGAAACTATAATCGCCCAGCAGATGGAAAGAATCAAAATCCCGCCGATAAGTGCAATTGTCGGAATATCAATAGGAAAAACGAAAACTACTATGGCAAGTACTAAAAGCAGTAATTTCCAGTTAAGGACATGTTCCAGTAAGGTCCTAATCTGCCAAGTGTCCATCTTGGAATTTGGTACATTTGTACCATAACTTTCCTTTAACCTTTCTACATCAGCGTGGCTCAAACCGTATTCAAGGTCAGTATTGAATTGGTTTAGCAAAAAAGAGATACTTTCTGCATAAAAATTAGACATCGTTTTTCCTAACGTCTCACGTTTCTGACAAAAGTTGCTATAGATATTTATAGTGAGGAATTTTCGTCCTCGTTAGTCCAAACCTTTGCGCCATCCAGATCAGTACCGAGTACCTTAATTTCGCATGGGATATCATGTAGTTTAAAGACATCTCGCATGCAATTCCCAACTTGGTCCATATTATTCAAACAATATGCTGCGATTGTTGGTCCCGCGCCACTCAATGCGATACTAAGTGCTCCTGCAGATGTCGCGGCTTCAACGACATCATCAAATCCAGGAATTAGGGTGCTGCGATAAGGTTGATGCAGCTTATCCTTCATTGCCAGCGGTAACATATCCAATTTTCCGGTAGCGATGCTTGCGACAAGTAAGGAACTTCTACTTATATTATAGATAGCGTCAGCAAAATCAACATTTTTTGGCAATATGTTTCGTGCTTTCTTTGTGGACAATGTAAATTCAGGAATAGCGAGTACTAAATAAAGCGCGGAGTCACATTCTAACTGGATTGTATGGATATGTTCTCCGTCTTGCACAGAAATGACCATACCGCCATACAGAGAAGCAGCAACATTATCGGGATGTCCCTCTATGGCTGTTGCAAAATTGAGGAGTTCTGACCAAGAGAACGGATTGCCACACAAAACATTTGCTGTCAGTAGCCCCCCAAGAATAGCTGTGCCGCTTCCCCCTAAGCCGCGAATTGCCGGAATTCCGTTCACAATGCTCAATTTCAAACCTTTGGGCTGTTGCATGCCACTCCTTTGAAAAATGGACTCTACTGCTTGAAACGCAATATGGTCAGTGGTACTTGGTATCTTATCAACATCAACTCCACTGACAACAACTTCTGTCCTGTTTTCAGTGGTTTCTAACGTTACTGTGCTGTAAAGTTGTAATGCAAGACCCAGCACATCAAATCCGGGGCCAAGGTTTGTGGTACTTGCAGGAATACGCGCGGTTACTTTTCTATACATACGAGTATTTTTCCTACTTTTCCTATAACTTTCTATAGTTTGGGCAATTTAGGAACTGTCGCTTGTTGACTGATTGAATGGAAACATTGTATTTATCTATCTGCATTGTTTGATCCACCTGTCGCCCCGCTGGGGCTTTAGAAGGTGATAACCATGTGTCCTATCCACCTGTCGCCCCGCTGGGGCTAAGGTTTAATCTTGTAATACTTATCTTTTGATGCGATTTTACTTAACTGACAGAAGTCGTTGAAAAATACTTTGGACAGCCCCAACCAGCGGGGCGGAATGTGTATAGCAAACAGGAACCTTAGCATAGTAAGCCCCAGCGGGGCGACAGGTGTATAATAGCATATAATCCAGTTAATACCTAAGGTGTTCCATCAACCTAAGTTATGACACAAGAACTCTAAAATTGTCCAAATTTCCCTATAATTTTGCAATTGCGGTTTTTATCCGGTGCAACGCATCTTCAATATTTTCCAACGAATTTGCGTACGAAAGCCTGAGGTAACCATCGCCAAATTTTCCGAAAGCTGTGCCCGATAATAAAGCGACTCCGACTTCATCCATCAAATAATCAGCGAGTGCTTCGCATGAAAGAGGGAGTTGTGTGACATTCGGGAAAACATAGAATGAACCGAGGGGTTTAATACAACTGATACCTTCAATAGCATTTAGACCATCCACAATGGCATCGCGTCGTTTTCGGAATTCTGTAACCATTTGCGTGACAAATGTTTGAGGTCCCGTCAGTGCTTCTATTCCAGCAATCTGTGTAAAGGTTGCAGTGCAGGAATTTGAGTTGATTGTCAACTGGGTGATCTTGTCTGCGATTGCGCGTGGTGCGACACCGTACCCGAGCCTCCAGCCGGTCATAGCGTACGTTTTAGAATGTCCGTCAATCAGAATTGTCCGTTCTTTCATACCGGGGAGACTCAGTATACTCTGATGAGTTCCCTCGTAAAGGAGGCGAGAATAGACTTCGTCCGTGAGGATATAAAAATTATGTTTTTGTGCAAGTTCGGCTATTGCAGCGAGGTCTGTATCTGTGAGGATGCCGCCAGTTGGGTTCTGTGGGGAATTGAGTATCAATAGTTTAGTGCGTTCACTAATGGCATTGATGAGATCATCAATTCGAAAACGAAAGTCAACCTCCTCACGAAGGGGGAGAGGCACTGCTTTTCCACCGATAAAATCAATAACCGATTCGTAGACGGGGAAGCCGGGTTCTGGATAGATAACCTCATCACCTTCATCAACTAATGCTAAAATTGTGAAAAAGATTATCGGTTTTGCACCAGGTGTAACGGTTACTTCATTTGGATGGATGTCAATACCGCGCGTCTCGGATATGTGTTGGGCAACGACCTCTCGAAATTCAGGTAGTCCCGCAGATGGGCAATAACCTGTATGACCTTCTTTCATTGCCTTGAATGCAGCTTCACATACATTCATTGGGGTCGAAAAATCTGGCTGACCTATTTCTAAATGAATAATATCTTTACCTTGTGCTTCTAAGTTTTTGGCTTTAGCTAACACCTCAAATGCAGATTCTGTTCCCAAGCGACTCATTCGCTTGGCGAATGTAGGGCTTCCCAAAATATCACTCCTTTATTTTATAACTTTTAACCGCGATCCCATGGTCGCGAGTATGCCCTAATATATTTCTTTACAACAAACATCTTTTAGATAATTGCATATACCTGTCTTGCTCAGCGGCTATTCTGATTTTAAGATAGTCCCTATTGCCCCTGCTACCCAAGTATTTTGTTTATCAAGGACAAAAACTTTGACTATTTTTTCCTTGGATTCTTCAACTTCCCAAGTCATGCCACCATCGGTGGTACTGAGGATGACACCGGCACCGAAGTCACCTCCAACAGCCCATCCCACATTTTTGTCTGCGAATCTGATACTGTTTAGTTTCTCTTCGGTTCCGCTTGTCTGCGGTGTCCATTCATCTCCACCGTTTTTCGTATGGAGAATCAAACCGTTTTCTCCAACTACCCATCCCGTTGAAGCATCAATGAAGAAGATATCTTCAAGGATATCATCTCTCCCGATTTCCTGGTGAACCCAAGTTCTCGCTCCATCCTTAGTTTTCTGAATAACACTTTTCTGCGTCTTTGTATCGGGAAAAACGCGTATTCCGGCAACCCATCCAGTTTTTTCGTCAATAAACTGAATCGCACTGAACATACTTGCCTCGTCCTCGCCGACACCACCACCGAGTTGTCCACCTTCTAGGACTTTCCATGACCGTCCGCCATTTCTTGTTGAGATAATAGTGTCATTTTCTCCTGCTGCATATCCTATATTTTTATCAACAAAATAAATACTCTTTAGCGCGGTACCAGCCTTACTGATTTGTAACTCCCAATCTTTTCCGTTAGTTGTATTGGCAATTATGCCTTTTTGTCCAACAACCCAACCCCGATTAGCATCTAAGAAGTAGATTCCAGTGAGGTCTGCACTGAGTTTAATTTTCGATTTTTGCCACGTTTTTCCCCCATCATTGGTATATCCGATGAATCCCGGGTTGTCAAAATCCTCAGCCAGTGCGGACCCAGCAACCCATCCAGTTTTTTTATCTGTAAATGCAATAGACATATAATCTCGAGCTTCTGGATCGTTTTTTTGCAATACGACCCACCCTGCCATGGCTGGAAAAGCAATTACTACTGTCAAAATGATTGCGAATCTAATGATTTTTGCTAAGTTTAATCTGTTCATTGTAACTCCTTTACTTTTAAAATTCCTTCTGATTAAGAGGGTTATTTATAGTATAACTGTGTATCTCACATTAAGTCAAATATTTCTAAAATCTATTTCAGTAAAACATTGATAAACGCGCATAGCAAAGTAACTCATCCGTAATGACATACTATTTAGCAACGATAATTGTTCCGGTTTTGAAACTGTCCCCAACTTGTAATTGATAGATATAAACCCCGCTTTCGACAATTTCTCCGTTTTCATTTTTACCATTCCACCTCAGTTCGGTTTCACCAAGTTGAGCGGTTAGCGTTCTAACGAGAACACCATTCAGATTAAAAAGAAGCACACTGAATTCACCCTCGCCATCTTCAATACTCCGTGCTGGAAAGACAACGGTGTTAAAATCTGGATCCTGTGAAAGCGGTGTAAATGGATTCGGATAAGGTTTATCAAATATTCGGTGCCTTTTCTTAGTAGGCGCGGATTCGTTATCAGCCTCGTCAATCGCAATTATGGCATAAGTGAAACTGCCCGTTGATAATGGTCGACTATCAACGAATTTGTATTCAGTAGCTCCATTTGCTGCTTTTTCAGCGTGTATCTCTCCATTCGGAAGCGGCTCAAGCGTATCTGACTCAGAGGATCCGAACAAAATTCGGTACACTGATACGTCACGACTAACACTCGGCATCCACAAAACTTCAATACCTTCGCTTGAGGGAACAATACGGAGTGCAGTTGGAGGCTGAGGTGCAGCGGTGTCTTCTAATACTTTCGCGGTTTGTATCGGTGAGCGTTCTGATTGCAATAAAATTGTTTTATATGCGGTTACCTGATACGTATGAAGTCCTGCTGGAACGTTCACATCAAGGAATGTAGTTGACGAGCGATTTTCAACCTTAATTGGAATTTCCTTATCTCCTCTATAGATGAGGTAACCGTTTACATCTATGTCCGTTGATTTTTGCCATCGGAGTGTCACATCGTTTTCACCGGTTTTGTCGGCTTCAGCAGTGAAATCAGAAACTGGGGCAGGTGGTACATTTGGGATTACTTGCAAAGTGAAATCATCGTTATTGAGTTTTCCATCTGCTTGTTCTGGTCGGATAAATTCACCGATTGGTACGTCATCACGATTACGTAACTGTACGCTGAACACTGCTTCAAAAACAGTATTTGGTGTTCGAGAATCAAATGCGATATCGTATATAGAATTCCGAAAATCTATGATCGGTTCTGCAAGTTCTACACGCAGGACATTCCCTCCAGAAATTATCGCCCTTGCTATTAGTTCTTGGCCATCACGCGAAATACCTTTGAAATCTGCCAATTGGGTTACAAATCCTTTAGGCATTGTAATTTCAATAGTCTTAATTTCTTCACCTGGTTCTGCCAATGACCTGTCAATTACAAGTGTCACAAGTAGTGGCACCGTTGAACTGGCGGGGACAATGCCTTTGGTTTCACCCACGACGTTGATTTCGCCGACTGATGTGACTGCACCGTAACTTTGCGGAACGATAAGGATACTAACGAGAAAGATTAAAATAAGGATTGAGTTTTTCATAAGGCATAATCCCTTCTTTAGAATAGTAGATTTACGGAGAATCGTTGTGTTGTGTTGTCCTGTAAATCTCCGGTGAGTAGCTGGAATCCGTAATCAAGTTGAAGTGATGTTCCACTGATCGGTATCTTGGCACTTCCGCCGAGACTTAGGGTTGTAGTCGAATTTCCGCCATTTTTCATTCCGTAGCCTCCTCGGACACCGATGGCTTTATTCACCCAGATTTCTACACCAACGCGTGTATAAACATCACCGTTTCGCGCCGCAACTTCAATAGTACCTAACGTTGCTTTCAACAAGTTACTGATTGTCTCGCCCTGCGCGCTCATCTCAGCGATAGATTCAAGATTATAAGCCAAACCTGCCCGAATGTTCCGTGGCACCGAATCCGTCTGATTATCGGAAATGCTTATGTCTGCAGGCAGTAAATTCTCCACTGATACGCCAATGCTCAGGCTATTGAACGGCTTTGCAATTACACCCAGATCAAAGGAAAAAGCTGAACTTGAAGTATGGGCAAAATACGGATTCTCAATGACGGATTCATTTCCTTCATCATAAGCTATGCCAAAGAATTTTAGATTTACACCAAATCCCAATTGTTTGAAAATAGTGTTCGCATAAGAGAGGCGTAACGTTTGTTCTCTATAAATATCAGAATCTTCTGCCAAGATACCGATATTGGCACCGATTGTTCCCATTCGTCCGAAGGGAATAATGCCTCCAATTGTGTTGTAGTTAACAAGACCGTTGAATCGCTGTGCATAAGTCGCGCCGATCTGAATTTCCTTAATATAGGCTAAGCCAGCAGCGTTGTAGTTAGCGGCGTTACTATCATCAGCGAGTGCGACAAACGCTCCACCCAGCCCGAGAGGACGAGCACCTATGCCGATGTCATTAAAGGCAGCAAACGTAGATGTGGTGAAGAATAGGGACATTAACAGGATATAATAGCATTTCAATCTAATTTTTGTCATGGTTTCTCCTACGGTGTTCCTGTCATCGGAACAAAACTAACGCCTGTGACCCTTGTCGTTTCAACTTTACCAGAACATTTCTGTATCACGAACAGTTCCTGTGTATCAGAACCGACAGGAATTACCATGCGTCCATCTTCAGCGAGTTGTTGTGTAAGTTGATGTGGAATCTTTTTTGGGGCAGCTGTTACAAGCACGCCATCATACGGCGCGTGCTCAATCCAACCGTAATAGCCGTTCCCTTGTTTAAGATAGATGTTCCGATAATTTAGTGCTTTTAGTCTTGAATTGGCACTTTCTGCAAGTTCTGGTAGAATTTCAACGGAATACACTTCCTGGGCGAGTTCTGCTAACACAGCAGTTTGGTATCCACACCCAGTTCCAATCTCCAGGACTTTTGAATAAGGGTTTAATTCTAATAATTCTGTCATCAATGCGACCATATAAGGTTGTGAAATTGTTTGTCCTTTGTCTATAGGAAGGGGCCTGTCGTGATATGCCCACTTATGAAATTCAGGTGTTACGAAGAGGTGTCTTTGGATTTTTTCCATCGCTGCCAGTATTTTAGGATTCCGAATATCGCGGTTTTCAATTTGGTATTTAACCATTTTCTGTCTGACGCTCATAAATTTATCGGCATGTACCATTGAATGTTTCCCTTGAATTTCGTTGTTTACGTCGATTCCCAAAATATAACCAAACATCAATTTTATGAACTGATGTTTATTTCATAAGGCATCAATAGAAAGATTCGATGCTTCTTAATGATATTGATCAATTTTAAGCTGGGTGTTTGCCCAAACAATTGATGTCCAAGGGATCGGTAGAAATCTGACAGCAGTGATGTTCTTTCAGTAGATATGAGCCGTACGTTCCCCAATAAATGTGCTATCCAAGGTAGTTGAGGAAACCGGACAATCTCAACAGCCTTTTTTTCTAAACCTGCACGTTTTTGCGCTATTGATAGTGCTACACTCAGTCCACCAAGTTCATCAACCAGTCCTTTCTCTTTCGCTTGTCTTCCTGTCCAGATGCGTCCGCGGGCGACTTTATCCACATCTTCTCTCGTTAATTGCATTCTTCCGTGTGCGACTTTAGAGATAAAATCTTCATAAATCTCGTTGATTTGTTTCTGAACGATCTTCTGTTTGTCCGGAGGATAATCGCTATAATCGCTGTAAAAGTCGGCATGTGCGCCCCGTGTGATAATTTCTTTCTTGATACCGAGTTTTTCGTACAATCCTTTGAAACTGTACTTTCCACCAATAACACCAATTGAACCAGTAATGGTGCCGGGTTCAGCAACAATGACATCGGCAGGCGCGGCGATATAATATCCGCCAGATGCGGCGATGTCTGCCATAGAGACAACAAGCGGCTTTACCTCTTTGAGCTGCATAAGTTGATGCCATATTATATCAGCCGCGATGACTAACCCACCACCGCTATCAATTCGTAAAACGACAGCTTTTATTGATTCATCTTCGCGTGTTCTCTGTATTGCGCGAGCAATCGTAACTGCTCCCATGACTGCCGTGCCGGTGAATGGGTCAATAAAACTTTCTCCGGTTAACATCATCCCTTTTGCTTCAATAATGGCGATTTTGGGTTTTGGAACTGACCAATTGTACGGGTACAATCCACTTTTTAGGTAATCATTGATGTTAACAAGAGAAACATCACTTTCTGCAAGTTTGCTTGCTCTATGCTCCAGTCCATCCACATAAACAAGTTCGTCTACAATTTTAGATCTAAGTGCTCCAATAGCAGTATAGGGTCCATGATCAATTAGTTGCTTAACGTATTCAGGTGTCCACCCGCGTCCTTTTGCAATATCTGCCGTGAGTTGGTCGT
Organism: Candidatus Poribacteria bacterium; assembly: GCA_965197475.1. Classification (GTDB taxonomy): domain Bacteria; phylum Poribacteria; class WGA-4E; order WGA-4E; family WGA-3G; genus MSPOR6. The sequence goes on from CBDANF010000002.1 coordinate 541,683, forward strand.
ACAGGTCATCAAGGATTGCGTTTTGATTTTCGCGATGTCGTTCTGACATATCGTTCCGAGTGAAAGATTCTGATGCAGATTTATATTCGCCAATATGTTCAAGATGTGCTTGAATACCGATTTTGTCCAATGCACCTTTGTAGAAGGAGCGTTCAGCCCGTAAACCGATGAGGCGCACCTCAGAACTTGGATGCATTAAGATGGCATCACATGCCGAAGCTACGATGTAATCGCCAGTGGAGCAATTGGTGATATAGCACATAACAACTCTGCCTGATTCCTTGAATTCCATAATAGCATCGCGTATCTCTTGAAATTGTCCTATTCCGTAACTGCTCCCGTTAATTCGGATTAAGACACCAGCGACATCTTCGTCCCATTTAGCGATTCGGAGTGTTGTGTTAAGTTGGCGCATTTCCAAGTCAAGAAAAAGGCGTTTACGAGGGATTGGTTTAGTTATGGAGGCAGTTGAAAAGTGAAAGTAACCGACACCAGCCCTTGTTTTCCTGTTTTCATCAAAATAGTTTGCCGTGCCGATGCCGAAATTCCCGATGTTGATGCCGAAACGGATATCAAAACTGCTATCGCTGTTGTATGTGCCGCGGAGCATAAGTTCACGGATTGGGCGAATTTCAATAGCGTAACTAAGGTCAATTTCACTCACATCTTGTGTTTTCCGCATATCCACTGAAAAAGTAGCGCGCCATGTTCCTGGCCTCAGTGCGGCACCTAAATCATAGGTTCGTCCTAATTTTTGATTCATAAATTTCGGTCGATTGAGGTCACGTCCAATTGCGCCTATTGAGATATAACGTCGCTGATACATCAACCCAACAGAGATCGATTTAAATCGGTCATAAAACCTGTTATCCGAGTTAATCCAACTATAGTTTGATCCCCAATACAGTGCACTACCAAAATAGTGTCCAACAGAAAGACTGTAACGCGTAAAGTTAATGTCGTTTGCAGCGTTTACAAATTCCATGCTGAATCCAGTACCTGGTGCCGAGATAAAGAGCGCATCGTCACCTGGCCAATCACTGTGATATGTTCGTAGATAGTATAAATTCAACGCGCGGTTGGTACCTAAACCCGCAGGATTAAAAAAAGTCGCCAATGCATCATCGCTCATAGCAACGGAATTTGGGGGGAGATGGCTGCGTATCTTCGGTGAATCCGCTGTAGCAAGAATTGGGAACAAACTACAGATCAAGAGGATATTAACTAATTTTTTCCGCATACTCAAAGAATTGTCCTCTTTGGGGTGGTCGAAATTTATTTTTATACAATACCATATTTCTAAAAAAATGGCAAGAGAAAAGTTGTATAGGCAAAACGTAACATTGTACTTATTCTAATCCAAAACAGGTGGCGATAGATTGCTTTTAACTATTGTGTGAGGTATACATTAGCACATATTCTGCTAATTGTCAAAATTAATTAACTGCCATTTAGGACTATTTAGTTTTAAGCTTTTTGTCCATTTTAGCCGAAAAGTCGCGATCGGGAGGTCGCTCACGCCAATGCCATAAGCGCATTTGACGTTGATTCACGGCGGAGAATCTTAAACCGAAATCTAACTGAATCTTATCCTGTAGGCATAAGCCAGGAGCATCAAACTGTGTCAAATTTTTCCATTGATGTAAAAGCTGGCGGTACCTACCTTTTGAAAGGTGAATTTGCCAATGATGCCGGAGACGAATTTTGCTTTGAATTAATCGATACAGATGAAGTCGTTAGCGAACCCAAGACATCTGGCAAATCTACATTCAATTTTCAAGATTCCGGCAATTATTCATTTCAGACGGAAGGTGAATTTCATTTCTAACAGAAGGTAAAATAAAATGGTGAATTTTGCCTATTGTTGATGTTAGTTGAACACAGGTTCACTACCAGAAACTTCAGTTGTCGCTTTGAAGATAGAATTAACAGCACCGAATAAAATAGGCAAATTAGCCAAAGTAAAGTTTGTTCTGTTTCGCGTAAAGGTGTCGTCAACAAGTCGTCCAAATTCCCATAATGTTCCGTCGGTGACAATACCGTAGACAGGAAAAGACGGATCGTCATTTATCTTTTGGGCAGCAACCAACTCAGATAAACATTGCCCCCATCCTTGTTCAAAGTCGTTCTTTTTTGCCTCAACTAACATTATCAAAGGTGTGCCAACAACGGTTAAACCTAATTCGGATTTCGTAGAGATAAGGTAATCCGGGGTGCCGTTTAGGGTTTCATCATAAGTGATGGGTTCCTTTATCCATAAGGCATAACTATCAGCATATCTTTTGTAGACCTCTCTTAAGATAGGAAAGATTACAGCCTCACATCTTGATGCCTCAGACGAAAAAACATTGATGTGTTGCAAACTAAACTCAAAATCCTGCAGAAATTGTTCAGAAGGTTTTGCTTCCTCGACTTCGAAAAAGTCATTTGCCGAGTATCTGATTCTAAATTTTTCTTGAACTTCAGAAATCTTTTTGAAATCGCTAAATGCCATAAGTTTTTTCTCCCTTAAATTCTGAAGTTGCTATAGATTGGTTAAGCATACGATAGTCGTTCAACTCGGTTCTCCAATGTTTCCATTTGCTCAAGGATTGCACCGATGAGTTGTGCTTTATCAGCTGCATAAGCAGGATTGTCCCACTGATTGACTCGTTCTGTTGGGTCATCTGCCAGATCGTAAAGTTCACCATACGGATGTCCACAATACCATGTCAACTTCCGTGTGTCAGTTACAATAGTCTTGAGGCGTAAGCCTTGCGGGTCGTCTATACATTCAATTAATACTGAATCTCGCACGTTATCTTGTTCTCCAGTGAGCATCGGCATCGCATCAACACCATCTGTATCTGATGGGATTGGCAATCCAGCAGCTGCGAGCATGGTTGGGACAATATCAACGTGGCTGAATAGTGCTTGTGTACGCTGTCCAGATGGAATAACTGCAGGATACCGCATCAATGTCGGCACTCTGACAAGCTGCTCATAATGGAAAGGTCCCTTCATCCAGAGTCCGTGGTCACCCAGAAGTTCACCGTGATCGGTAGTAAACAGGACCAATGTCCTTTCGGTCAATCCGCGCGCATCAAGACATTCCAAAATACGTCCCATCTGCTGATCAATAATCTTCACCATATTGTAATAGTATGCTCTGCCTAACCGCGCATCGTCTTCGGAAACTTTGCGAAAATCTGCACCACCGCCTTGCCCAGCGATTGCAAACCTTCCACGAATCTTTGATTTACCAAGTTGTCCACAACGTGCTTCCATAAAATGGGGTGGCTTGTCGTCCAATTCACCCTCAATGAAGTCTGGGAGTGACACCTCTGCAGGATCAACACGTTCCTGAAATTCTGTTGGCACGCAATGTGGATGGTGTGGATCTTGAAAGCCAACTGCTAACAAAAACGGTTGTTCGGCAGAATGGTTTGTCAGAAAATCTATTGTCCGATCAGCAGTCCAAACACTATTGTGGTATTTTAAGGATATGTCCCAATCGTGGGCACCGCCGCCAAATCCTACTTTTGAGAGATGTGTTGCTTTGCTGTAACTCGCAAATGTCTCTTGGGAAACTTGAGACTTTACCCATTCACCGTAATGACCAGCGAGTCCATAGGTTGCATGTCCGAGTGCCAATTCTATTGTCTCAAATCCGTAGTAGGGACCGCGAAATTCGGGATAACGATCTGTATTGCCTCGCGTTTCAATCGATTGTTCGGGAGATGCACCGAAGGGTTGAAAATGCGCTTTACCGATATAGTGCGTGCGATACCCGACATCTGAAAGTCGATGTGAGATCATCGGTTCGTCTTCAGGGACGTTCATGCCGACGTTCCACGCACCGTGTCGACTGACATATTTTCCTGAAAAGATTGAGGCACGGGCAGGCGTACATACCGGATTTGCACAATACGCACGTTCAAGACAAACCCCTTCAGAGGCGAGTTTATCCAGATGGGGTGTATCTGTAAATGTTGAACCGTAGCAGCTGAGGCTATCTGTTCGTTGTTGATCTGTTGTGATAATAAGGATATTGGGGCGTTGTGTATTCATTAGGTATTTTATTTTCTCAATATTGACAAACTTAATTTTCTTGTATTGCTTTGAAGACAGAGTCCACAGCACCAAATAGAACAGGTAAATCAGCTAAAGTAAAGTTAGTTCGATTTCGTGTAAAAACATCTCCAACAAGTTTTCCAAATTCCCATACCGTTCCATCGGTAACAATACCATAAACGGGAAAATCAGGGTCGTCATTTATTTTTTGCGCGGCAACCAACTCAGCCAAACATTGTCCCCACCCCTGTTCAAAGTCGTTCTTTTTCGCCTCAACCATCATTATCAAAGGCATTCCGACAACAGTAATGCCCAATTCAGATTTGGTAGCGACAAGATAATCTGGCGTGCCATTCAAAGTCTCATCATAAGTAATGGATTTCTTTACCCAAAGTCCATAGTTTTCAGCATAATCTTTGTAGATCTCTCTTAAAATAGGGAATATAACCACTTCACATCTTGATCCCTCTGATGTAAAAAAATCAATATGTTGCTTACTAAACTCAAGTTCTTTCAGAAATTGTTCTGAAGGATCTTTTGCCTCAACTCCAAAAAAATCGTTATACGAGTATTTGATGTTAAATTTTTCTTGAACCTCAGAAATTGTCTTAAAATCGCTAAATGCCATGAGTGCTACCTCCCATAATTTCAATTTAAGATTATTTGAAGTGAGTTATAGACTACGAACAAAAAGGTTTTAAATAAGCATAACTCTGTTCCGCAGCGTCTTCAGGTTCCATTATCTCCCGGAACGCTTGATGTACCGTTACATAACCATTGTAACCGATTGCTTTTAAACTGCTAAACACTAATGGGAAATCAATTCCACCTTCATCTTGTAAGCGGATCGGATCGTGTGGCACCTCGCCTTGAATCCACGTCAAAAGACGTGTCTTTCCTTCTGGTCTGCGGACGTGGTTCTGAAGATAGACGTTGAACAGATATGGCGAAAACTTCTTTAGGGTTTCAATACCGTAATCCTGCGCGCACAAGTCAAGATTTGCTGGTTCATAAATAATGCCGAAATTCTTTCTGTTGACACGTTTTAGCACATCAATCGAACCTTCTACTGTTTCAAATAGACTTTGTGTATGGGATTGGTGTGCAAGACGGATACCGCGTTCTGCGGCTTCGTCGGATGCGCGTTGTGCCCAAAGAATATCCTCCTCAACCTTCATAGCAATGCGAATGAGGTCTGATTCGAGAAGTTCAGTCAGATCAAGATACGGTGTTATATTGCGAAGTCCATTAGGTCCTTCATCGTTGTTAAGTGGCACGGGAAAGTCGCCGGTAATCATAGAGACTTTTAGGTTCAGCGAGTCTGCTTGTTTGCGTGCGGTGGTAATCTGCTCCAGAGGTGAATGGATACCGATTTGGGAGGCGCGCATACACATTGCCTTGTAGCCGAGGTTTGCTGCCAGTTCTGTTAGTTGCACAAAGGTGTGGGTGGCATCCCTTTTTGAGGCGTTTTCTGCGACGCGAACGGAGAGCGATAGTTTCATATTTAACGTGTCTCCAAGACCAATGGATAGGTTCTGCTACAGTAGAATATCGGCGATTGAAAGTGCCATCAACACCAGACTAATCATGCCGTTCAGTGTGAAAAATGCAAGATTGACGCGGGATAGGTCATCCGGTTTGACGATGGCATGTTCATAGATAAAGATAAACACAACGATCCAGACACCAACGAAGTAGAAATGTCCCATTTCTGCGAAACGAGGAATACAAAACAGGAGAAAAACAGCAACAACATGCAGCGCAGATGAAACCCATAATGCCCAACGATTACCGATCCGCGCTGGGATAGAATGAAGCCCATGTTTTCTGTCGAAATTAACGTCTTGGCATGCATAAATGATGTCAAAACCTGCTGTCCAAAGCAACACAACACAGCAGAGAATTATCGGTGTCCAATCAAATTGCCCCTTAATTGCAATCCACGCACCTACGGGTGAAATGGAGAGCGCAAGTCCTAACCACAAATGCGAAAGTGCAGTGAACCGTTTGGTATATGAATATCCCATAATTACGGCAAGGGCAACCGGGGATAACGCAAACGCAAGCGGGTTCAATCGCCATGCTGCACATACCAACAAACCTGCCGAAACGAGTGTAAAAAACCATACTGCCCCTTTTGTGATTAATCCTGCTGGAATTGCGCGCGTTGCTGTCCGTGGGTTTTCGCTATCAATTTCAGCATCGGCAAGGCGATTGAATGCCATGGCGCAGCTGCGCGCACCAACCATCGCCACGAGGATCCATCCTAGTTTCGTCAGCGATGGAAGCCCTTCCGCAGCAATAAACGCGCTCATAATGGCGAACGGGAGCGCGAACACGGTATGTTCAAATTTTATCATTTCAAGGATAATTTTGAGTTTTCGCATCAACGTCCTATTCTTTCCAACGTTGGGTCAGTCCCGAATCTATACCGAACTGATCTAAGATTTTCGTTACAACAAAGTTGATCTGGTCATCAACCGTTTTGGGAAAGTGGTAAAACCCCGGCATCGCAGGCAATATACACACCCCAATGCGTGACAATTTGAGCATGTTTTCAAGATGGATGGAACTGAGCGGCGTTTCACGCGGTACAATGACAAGTTTACGGCGTTCCTTGATACAGACGTCTGCTGCACGTTGGATAAGATTACGCGAAATACCCGCTGCAATAGAGGCGACAGAGCCCATACTACACGGCACCACAATCATCCCCTCCGTGCGGAAAGAACCGCTTGCGATGGATGCGCCAATATTAGATTCATGATGATAAATGACCTGCTCCGTATCAACACCAATTAGCGATTCCAACCGAAATTTATCAATGTCTACTTCAATCTGTAGTTCTTCCCACAACGCTCGCGCGCCAGATTTAGAGATCGTCAAATGCACTTCTATATCTTCACGTTTTGTGAGGACTTCAAGAAGACGTACCCCGTAAACGACTGCACTTGCACCTGTGATACCGACAATTAATCGCTTCACTTAGTGCGTCTCCGATGTAAACGGCAGTAGGTTGCCTGTTGCGTCAAATTCGAAAGGAAGTGTTTCACCCGTAACTTCAAGGTTTGAGTGTAGTTGCACATCTTCAAGGAGTGCTTCAGAGATGTCAAGTTCTGTTAATCTTAACGTGCTCTCAATCCGAATAACGCGTGCGTTCTCGGGTTTTGTCAAACCGATAGTGTCAAGTGCTACTTCAATCGCTTCTCTGTCTGTATCGTAGTAGAACGGAATCTTTGATTTCTGCGGTCCGAGTGCGGTGATACCGTTCATATAGGTTGCGTGTCGGTCAATCTGGTCGATAAGCCGCGTTGTAGTAAAATCTGCAAGACCGATACCAGTTGCATTGCCATCACTCTCTTCGGTAAGATCACGGACAAATATGCGTAGGATGGCGGGTTTGAGGGGTTCAGGCTCAAAATTCTGCATCATCCTGCCGATAACGTTTGAATCCATCCCTGTCCCGCTGATATTTTTTCCTGCCCAATCTACAATCAATAAGTCAAGTTCATCAACAGGGAGTCTCCCCATCAACGATTTTGCTTCAACAAGGAGTTCGCGTTCAGTTTGTAGTAGGCGTGCGGCAGGGATTGCAACAGTTTTAGCGGTATCTTCATGCGCATTTTCAAGGAGTCCCAACCCAAAAGCGATCTTCCCTGTGTCAAGAATGAAACCACCAACCGCTGTGATAACGTGTTCAAAACCGTATTGAAAGAAAGCGCGGTGATAGAAGTTTGCCCCTTGCTGTTTACCAAGACCAATAACCATCATTTTCATGAGACCGCTTTCAATAGAGCCGTTGAAATCTGTATGTGCTTTAATGCGATTCAGTGGCACAATGTGGTCTGCTTCTGCAGCGTAGCGATCCATGAAAACAGGTAGGTCGTCAGCACCTGCATGTTGTAGACTACCGAGCTTCACAACCTCCATTGTTGCTTTTACTGGTGCACCCATGGTCGCTTCAGTGATGCCGTAATGTTCCAGTACGCTTCGCTGTCCTTCCGCGGTTGCGCCTCCGTGGCTTCCCATTGCCGGAACAACAAAAGGTTTCGCATCGAGACCTTTGAGATAATCAACAGTTGCCTTGACTGCGGTTGCAATATTGGCAACGCCACGACTACCGGCGGTTATTGCTACGGTTTCACCTGAGTGGATAATAGATGCAGCGTTAATCCGCTCTAATTCCTCATGGATTGCTGCGGGTAGAGAAGTGAGAACTGGTGCTTCAAAATGTTGTCGTACCCGTGCCATTTTTGGAAGTGCCATTTGTTTACGTCCTTTGTATAATAAAGTACTGTCTTTACCAAAATCAACTTTTATGGGCAATTTTATCAGAAATAGGACAGAAATGCAAGAAAATTCAAAGTCAGTCTCAGATTTATCTGTTTCAACCTGATTCTGTAGTAAAATTGATTGATACTTTTTACGAATCCTATTACAATATATACAGCACGCGCTTTAGTACGACTAAACTTTGGACATTTTAGAGTACTTGTGTGGTAGCAGGGGTAATAGAAACACCTTGTACATCAATATAAGATTTTGTTTATACACATTTCGCCCCGCTGGGGCTTACTGCGTTAAGGTTATCGTTTTCTATACACATTTCGCCCGCTGGGGCTGCTCTTTGCTGCACACGAAATACATTTTTCTGTGAGTTACGAACCTGAACAAACTTGCAGAAAATAGAAAAATACTTGAAAACCCAACATGAAACTAACTAAAATTGTCCAAACTTTAGTTTAGTACGAATAAATTTAAAACAAAGAGAATGACACTATGAATTCTGAACAACACGAAGCAGAAATTGCCGCTGAACAGGATGCTAAAACTGATGTCAACAAACTGGTTTGGATTTGTGTGGGACTCTTTGGAAATATTATAGGAGTTCTAATTGCATACATCTATCAACCCACACCCCCAGCATCACGGCTTTTTGAGAAGTCGGAGGCGTATAAGGTGTTTTACACGGATACTTACAAAGTAAAAGCCCGGAACGTTCAACTCATCTATGCTGCCATCGGTTTAGCAATAATTGTTGGGATTTATATCATTATCCAAATAGTTGCGATAAGTATGATTGTGAACATTTCCAAGAAGGCTAGGCAGTTAGTTGGATTTTGTGGAGGTTCACTGCGTTCAATTTAAACCTATACCTCTGGACGAGTTGCATTTTAAAAACTTGTTACGTTATAATAAAATATAGGATAATAAAATATAGGAACGAACTCGCGGGCACCCACATTGCAAAGTCCAAAACGGAAAGGATAACCAAGAAAATGGTGAAATCTAATTTTTTTATAGCAAATTTTGGCTTGCACATTAAGACAAATATGGCACATAAGGCAGCGCGAAGGTTGATAATTTACCTTTTTCTCGTGTTTACTATGACTGTCAGTGTGTTCGCAGCAGACCATGCACCTACTCCCAAAGTTGAAGATATTATTAGACATATCGATCAGCTTTATCGCAGCAAAACAAGTCATGCCGACATGGAGATGCAAATCGTCACGCCTCATTACGAACGAACGTTAAAGATGTTGGTTTGGACAAAGGGTATGGATAAAACTTTTATTCGGATTACCGCACCAAAGAAGGATAAGGATGTCGCGACACTACGGATCGGTAATCAGATGTGGAATTATCTGCCCAAAATTAACAAGACGATGAAGATTCCACCGTCAATGATGATGGGTTCATGGATGGGTTCTGATTTCACGAATGACGACCTCGTTAGAGAGTCGTCAATGCTCAACGATTACACCTACCGACTGATTACTCCAGAAGACGCAACCCCAGATCATCTATATGTTGAGCTTATACCGAATGAAGAATCGCCAATTGTTTGGGGTAAAGTTATTGCTGCAGTGCGATCCGCTGATTATATTCCTGTTTGGCAGCATTTCTATGACGAAAAAGGAAAATTGATGCGTGTTCTGAACTTCAAAGAGGTTAAAAAATTTGGTAGTAAAACGCTTCCTTCTGTGATGGAAATGATTCCGCAAAACAAAGAGGGACACAAAACAGTGGTTCGGTTTTTGAAGGCGGAGTATGATTCTGATATTGATGAAAAAATCTTCACGCGCCGAAATCTTCAGAAAAGAAAATAGTTTGTTTTCTACTGGAAAAACAGTAGAGATTTCAAAATGGGAGTTATAATGAAGAGGTATTCAGTGAGAAAAATAGTGAGATGCATAATTCCTGTCCTAATCTTTCTCTTATTGAGTTTAACTTTTTGTTTTTCGATTCAGGCACAAGAGACTAACCTTACTAAAAATTTCGGTATTGGTGCTCATGGGGCTACACCCGCATTTGGTGGCGTTAGTCTGCGTTATAACGGATTAGCACCTGTATACCTTCAAACCGTTGGACGTTTTATTCTCAGCGATGAAATTGCGGACCACATGGTAGGTGCTGGTGTATCGTATGCCATATTTGAGCATCAAGGTAAGTGGAGCCAAGCACGGCTCTATTTCACTTTAGAAGGTGGCTGGCGGTATAACAAAGAGACAGATATCCAAGATGAGACATCAGAAACCACGACATTAGAAGAAACCACGACATTGGCAGCTGGAATCGCTTTTGGTGGTGAGCTTGTGTTTTCATTTGGTGGGATACCACTCGGATTGAACATCGGAATTGGTCAAGGGATTGGCAGAGAAAACGCCAATTCTCAATCTAAAGGTCTTGCTGGTGTCTACGTAGCAGCGGGTATACATGCCTATTTTTAAATCTGTTCTTCTACATCTTTTTCTCATATTTGTCTGTAGTATATCTATATCCGGATGCTCAAAAGAACTTGGTGGAGAAGTAAAACAGACAGTGCCAATTCCCCCTGCAGCGTTCTCTTTTAAACAACACGAGATTGTCACCGGTTCCGCGAAACACCAGACCGTTTTGACAGGGTTCCTTATGGGAGGGACTATTGCGGAACTTGCTATGGTGGATATTGACGAAAACAATACCCGACGGCTGCGTATCTATGCATTCAATGATGGAACTTGGGGACAGAGCCTTGACGCAACGTTGCACCCACAAGTGTTGTTTGTTGACATAACACATATTGATGGACGCGACAGACTCATCAGTTACGAACCTGGTCGTCTGAACTGGTTTGATCCGGACTCTGCAATAGAACGGACACTGGTAGAAATTACTACGAACTACAACACGATTGACAAAGGTAAAATCCCACATGTTGACATTACCCAAGACCTAAACGGTGACAGCCTTGACGACCTGGTAGTTCCAGATGTTGATGGTTTCTGGATAGCCACGCAATTGGAAAATGGAGGGTTCACCGACCCGATAAAAATTGGACCACCCGACCCCTTCCTTGATGATATAGCATTGGATGAGAAAAGTAACTACCGCGATGTGGGAATAAACGCCTTGACGGTTTTATGGTACCTGAGTCGTGTCCATCAGATGGACTACAATGCGGACGGACGCAACGATCTTGTGTTTTGGAACGTAGATCATTTCAACGTTTATCTGCAGAACACACAAGGGATGTTTTCCCCGATGGCTGAAACCTTTACTATTGATGTGCCGTTTGACACTGACGGTGCCTATTCAATTGCTTTCGGATACAGCGGCGAGAACATGTTGGCACTTATCTATGGATTTAGAAAGAACACCAAACGGAAAGTGCTGCACACGTTCCGTGATATGAACGGGGACGGTGTAGCGGATCTGATAATCCACGCATTGGCGGGAAGGAGTCTTGGAAAACAGCGAAGTCTGTACGAAGTCCATTTGGGCATGCTAACCCCTAATGGGACAGTGTTCGCAAAAGATATTAGTATGATGATCAGACCGCGTGGGACTGCTGGTGCACTGCAGCCTTGGGGCTATTCGTCTCAGTGGTTGCAGGACTTTGATGGAGATGGTGATATCGACATTCTGTTCAGAGATGTGAATACTGCTATCGGCGGAATGACCCGTGCACTTGTCGGCAATTCTATCGCGATAGATCTTGAGTTCTATCGTATGGAAAATGGCACTTACGCGGACAAACCTACTGCCACACGTAAAATCAGACCGACATTAGACCTGTTCAAGGCACACGGGGTTTTCTTTCCAGCAGTATTGTTGGGTGATGTAAACGGCGATGGACACTCGGACCTGTTAGTGGGAAAGAACTGGAAAGAATTGCACATTTTTCTCGGTGTATCGGGACCTGAGTTGTTAGCAAAGAAGCCTCAAAAAGTGAAAGTTGCCATGCCTAATGACGAGCGAAATATATGGTTAGTAAACCTCAACAAGGACAACAAACAAGACATCCTTATCTATCATCGGTCTACCACCGAGCAATATCGAGTAACCATGCTTATGACCCGATAAACAAAATCATCGATTTTTTTCTACGAACTCATAGCGAGTAAGAGCTAAGCATCGTTGAAAGTTCTCCGAAAGTTTATCATTGAATATGCTAAATTAACGTGAGTTTGATAATTAAAAACTGGTAAATAGAGAACCCCTTTGTTATTATGAAGTATATCAAATGCCTCAAAAAGTTTCTGATACGAGCCATCTTTTGACCACCGATTATGCCATTTATAGATATTAGACCAATGGAGTTCAGGATGCCGGGTTCGGAGTTGATCCCATTGAATACCCGTATGTAAAACATAGAGGATATAGTTGAATATCTTGTCCAAGGAGAGTTTCGGTTTCGGGCTTTTGACTCGTTTCGCTAAATGTGGTAAGATATAACGATTGAAATCTTTACGGGAAACCTGTTTGGGAATACAGTTGTATTTTGGTGATTTTTGAGCCTCGTTTGCCATAATAACACCTTTCATAAAGTAAATCGGTATCTGAAGTGGAAAGAATGGGACATAAATTATACCCTTTTCTTTCCCTATTTTACCACATCCTTATGTTTTACTCAATATGACTTCCATATAAACCCAGAGCCATTCAATTCTCCAATTATTTCCACCTTCTCCTTAACACCTCTTCCTGTAGGAGCAAATTCCAGCTCACGACCATGTCCAAAATATTAAGAGAAACACGAAAACTGAATGGCTCTGATATAAACCTCTTTTTCCTTTACATTTTTCCGAAAATTGAATATACTGTTAGTATAGTCCGCCCGAAATGTTTATTATCAAACACTATCTAAATTTTACCACTTTTTCAAGGGAGAAAATCATTGAACTACTTTGATTTGCGCGAAGATGCAATTGATCTGCAAGGCATATTAGAAGATGATAGGGTCTTGGTTACATTTAATCTAGATAATATCGTCGCTGTCATTGAGTTTGATAGAGTACCCGGAGGCGAGACTTTGGATATGGCACTTTGGGCTTTTTCAAAATATAAATGATTTCAAACTGTCCGCTTACAATACCTTCGTATGATTGGGACAACTCGCTATCGATTATAGGAGTATCCTTTGCAAGTTGAAACTTCAATCGTTTTGTGGTATTATAAAGTCAAGGAACGCAGCAGTTATCGGACATTTTTTCAGAGAAATGATGTAACGTCACAACAAAAGAAAGGCGCGGCTGTAAAATTCTCCGCCACGAAAGAAACGATGAAACCAGAGCAAGTGATAAACCAAGACCCCGACATTCACGGAGGAGTGCCAGTGTTTACCGGCACCCGTGTTCCTATACAGTCCCTGATTGATCATCTGAAAGCAGGGGAGAGCCTTGACTACTTTCTTGAAGGATTCCCTTCTGTTTCTCAAGAGCAGGCAATCGCCTTTTTAGAATTCGCATTGACGACGGCAATTGGATCATACTCCAGATAAGATCGGAAATCAAAGCAACATGCGCGTACTACTTGACGAAAACTTAGACTGGCGATTGGTAAGATATTTTGATGCCGATTTCCAAGTGACAACTGTTTCTCGGCAAGGTTGGAAAGGAAAGCGAAATAGCGAGCTCCTTGGGCAAGCCGCGGCAACGTTTGATGCGCTGGTGACAATGGACAAAGGAATTGAATATCAACAGAACATCAGCAAATACGCTATCGGTGTCATTCTAATCTCTGCCAGAAGCAATCGACTTGAGGACATTCAGTCTGCTATGCTGAGAGTGAATCAAGTGCTCAGAGACGTTCAACCCGGACAAGTCATCCACGTGACTGCCAATGTGCCATAACTTTTGTATAAAATATATACCATTAGTGACCAATTCCGAACGCTTTTGGTTATTGCAAGTGATAAAAATCTTCCAACCGAATGTGATAGCAAAATAAGACTGTCTGATCTCGTTGTCTTTACGCGAATTGCTGCGGTTTATTGACAGTAATCCAACAATGAAAAACAAAACATCTTCAATAGGAGGTTCATTGTGCAAACTCCAACTTCTGCTTTTGAGGAAACCGGTATCGGTTCCATCCACGTTGAACCATTACCACCAACAGTAATAGAAGAAACTAAACTTGACTACCACCAACTCTGCCCCGCTGACGATTTTGAGGAACTGGAAGGCAAACCCTTTCATGTCAACGGCACACATCTGGCTGTTTTCAAATCCAACGACAAATTTTACGCCGTTGACAATCGCTGCCCACACATGGGTTATCCGATGTCCAAAGGGAGTATCCGTGATGGGGTACTGATCTGCCATTGGCACCACTGGGAATTTGACCTCAATTCGGGTGCATGCTTCTTGGCATCTGGCGATGACCTGAAAGCGTTTCCTGTTGAATTACGGGAGGACGGTTATTTATACGTAGGGTTAGCGAAAGGCGAGCGGGAGGCAGCAAAACAACGTGTCATCGCAAACGGAAAACGTGCACTTGAGCGTGGTCTCAAGGACCGCAGCACCTTCTTTATCGCCAAAGCCGTTACAGCACTTCGTGATGCAGGCGCACCACCAGCGGAGATTATTCAACAAGGACTCCACTACGGGTCACATAAAAGTAGTGATGGATGGTCGTCAGGTGTAGCAATCCTCACACTGGCAGCGAACCTGTGGGATGACGTTGATCCAAAAGACCATAACCTTTTCCTCGTACACGGATTAAGCCAGATTAGCCGTAGAACATCGGGAAGTGCACGCCCCTATCGCGCCCCCTTTCCGCGAGTTAATGAGGATCACGATCTGGAAACATTGCAGCGATGGTTCCGATATTTTGTAGATAAACGCCACAGAGGCGCAGCGGAACGCATCTTGCTAACGCTTAATGATCGAGACTACGATAAATCGGTCATCGCAGACTTCGTATACACGGCAGCGACAGACTATTACTTCACTGGAGACGGACACGCGCTTGATTTTGCGAATAAAATGTTTGAAGCGTTGGATTACGTCAACTGGGAAGGATCACACGAGATTTTGCGACCGATCGTCGTTGACTTGGTCAGTAGAACACGCCATGAGGAAACCTCTCGATGGGCAGACTCTGTACCTGTCTTACAACCCATCTTTAAGAGACTCAATAGTGTGTGGGAAGACAATCAAGCGAACGAAGCCGAACTTGATATTTCAGCGTTTACACAGACGCTGCTCGGTGACGACTTTGAACCTACTGTCGTAGCGGTTGAGCAGAACCTTCGCAAAGGGGTTAAGCCAACTGACATCTGCCGCGCGATGACTTATGCATCGGCAATACGAACTGCTCGGTTCCATCTCAAAAACGAAGGAGACTGGCACGATGTCGCGAACATTTACTCCTATTCTCACGCTCTTTATCACGCTTTTCAGTATTCACCAAGTGCTAACCTACTGCGTGGTATATTTCACGGTGTAGTTTATTTGGCATATTTACGCTGGTTGAACATGCCTGCCGCCCGCATTCCCAAACCCGGGCAGCGGATACCTGATGAAACTTACGCCTCTGCTGGCAAAATGTTAGAACGGCTTCAAGAATTCGCTGACTTCCAAAAAGTCTATGAAGCAGAGATTCTGGTAAATCAATATCTTGAAGAAGGGCATGATGTCTCTGCACTAAAACGAACGCTCTCACACATCCTGCTACGTGAAGACGCAGAACTCCACATGTTCCAGGTCCTTGAAGTCGCCTTCCGGCATTACGACTTGTCAGACGACTTTGAAGAACAACGGATGCATCTATTGGCAGCGACACGTTATATCACGGCACAGAAACTGATGAAGAACATTTTGTGGTCCACCGAGAATGCAGAACGTCTCGCGCGAGGTGAGTTGCTTAGCGAACGCGACGATGATTAACACTTATCAAAGGGATTTAGCGATTTCTAACGCTTTGGGCTGGAGTCCTACTGCTTTCGAGGTTGGAGGAAAGCCCGTCACTTTCTCAGAAAAGTATCAAACAGGACGAAGTCTTGAACTTACAGTGCCGCATTGTCCTTTACCACAGATAACCCGACACGGTGTAATTTGAGCAAAGTGTTGACTCCCAAATAATTCGGTTCAGAAACTATGCCAAACAGTGAAAACACAATCACCAGTGCCTTTGTAAACGTGCTACGCCCCATGAGAGATGCATGGCGTGTTGATGAACAAATTACGAAGCCGTTCCTTAACGCTACACAGAAACCTGATGTAATTGTCACCGAAACAGGACGAAACCCAATCGTCATTGAAGTAAAAATTGACGGTAAGACACCAAATCTTTCCGGTATGACACAGGCTGAAGCACATTTTGGAATGCTGCTTGATCCCAACGTTTTCTCAGGTCTTACTTACGATACCGTTGAAAACGTCCTACGCGTCCGTATGCCTGCCCGATTCAAAACGATGCCACAAGGGAACATTGACCCCGAAATGCGGAAAGCAGAAGACATCGCTTACATGCTTATCAACAGACCAGAAATAGAAAACAAACCAAAATCTGATTCAGACCTATTCATCTATGAAGCAGAAGAAACAGAACAAGATAACGAAGCAGAACCTGAACGTTTTCCTCAAAACGGTTGGTTAAAAGGAAGCGTAACCGACATTGCAACCGCTATTCGCGTCGGAGCAACTCCCATCTCCAAAATCAACGCCGCAGCTGACTTATTAGAGGCGCGGATAGAAATTGCCGCGAAGCAGCTTGAGGCAGCAATTTCAGAACGCCCCGGCATCGACGAGGAAATTGAAGGGATTCTTTTTCAAAAATCTGGTCAACAAACTTCGCGGATGGCAATGCTTATCATTACCAACGCCTTTGTGTTTCAGAGTGCACTTGCCGGTAAATCCGAAATGGAAGATGTCCTATCTCTCAAACGGATGTTAGCCGATAACGCGAGACGACTCCGCTACGATCAAGTAATTGCTGGATGGAACATTATTCTCAACGTAAATTACCGTCCGATTTTCTATGTCGCAAAACGACTCATAGAGGCTATCGCAACTGACGACGAACTGATTGATAGAGTGTTGGCAATTCTTTGTAGGGCAGCAAGGGAACTGGTTGACCAACGACTCACGCAGGTACACGAACTCGCTGGAACTGTTTTTCAACGGCTCATTGTTGACAGAAAGTATGTTAAAGCAAACTACACACGTCTTGAATCCGCTTCCTTGTTGTCTGCTTTGTTACTGCCGAAAACCCAAGAAGATGTCCGAGAATTGAAGATCGCTGATTTTGCCTGCGGGACAGGTTCACTTCTCAACGGCACATACCAACGAATCCTTGAACTTCATGAACAAGCTGGCGGTAAAGGCAGCCACATTCACACACAGATGATAGAGAAAAACATCGTTGGATGCGACATTATGCCAAACGCAAGCCACTTAACCGCGTCACTCCTTACAAGCACTCACCCGGATTTGAAAATCGGTAACACCCGAATCCATACAATGCCCTACGGCAGTCAAGAAGATCGCAGTTATGCCCTCGGGGCACTTGATCTGTTTGATATCCCTGGAACACTTCCGCTCCCAATGATGGGTACAGAAGTTCAACAGGTCGGTGGGGAGGACGACACGACAGTGATTACACAAACGGAATTTCGCCATAACGAATTTGATATTGTCGTCCTAAATCCACCGTTTACCAGACCTGATTCTGATCCAAAAAGCAGTGTGCCAAAAGCCGTATTCAAAGGAAGCAACAGAACCAAAGAAGAAGAAAAGGCAATGCGCAAGGCACGTAAGCGAAAAAAATGGCGAGTCGGCGATGGCAATGCAGGACTCGCTTCCGACTTTGTTGACCTTGCAGACAAAATGCTAAAGGAAAATGGAAAGAGTAGAATGGGATTCATTTTGCCTATTACGTCTCTATCTGCCTCTGACTGGCGGAAAGTACGGAATATGTGGGCGACTGAATACCACGATGTGGTTGTAATTACCATCGCGGATGCCAAGGGTGAAGGCTGCGCATTTTCTGCAGATACAACCATGGCAGAGTGCATAGTAGTAGCAACCAAGGGAGAGAAAAATGACAATACAGGACGCGGTACGTTTATATCCCTAAACCATCGTCCTCGGAGTGTGTTAGAAGCAAGTGTAGTAGCAAATACTATCCATAGGCATCATAGCATTCGTCGGTTAGAAGATGAACCGAGCGGTGGTGATCCGCTTAAAGTCGGGGACGATTCACTCGCACATGTCCTCAACTGTCCGTTATGGATAGACAAAGCGTGGGAGGCTGTCCGTATCAAGGAGATGGCTTTAATCCAATCCGTATATCGTTTAGCAAACGGAGAGATGTGGCTGCCAACACAAGTGGACCCGGTAAAGATTCCAATATGCAGTGTAGTCGATATCGCTGAGATTGGTGCAACGCATCGGGATATTTATGAAAAAAGTGAGCGTGGCGCGTTTGACGTCGAAAAAGGCTACAACGATACTGATCTCTATTCAGGCTTATGGCATGTTAATGCCCCAGCACAAAGGGCAATGGTTGTTGACCCCGATTGCCACCTCATCACGCGTGCTAACTGCCATGACAAAGCACAAAAGATACTCACACGCAATGGACGTGTGCATTTCAACCTGAACATGGGATTTAACGCCAACTCCCTCGGTGTCCTATTCACTACAAAACCTACAATCGGTGTTGCTTTGATGCCTAACATTGCCTTTAAGGATAAAAGTCGTGAGTATGATTATGCCTGGACGCTCTGGGGCAATTCAATATTAGGGCTTATGCTACACTGGGCACATAGCGGGAAACAACAACCGGGTAGAGGCATGAGTGCGCGCAGGATGTTACTCCAAATGCCAACATTAGATGTGCGGTGTCTGTCAGATAATGCATTAGCAAACGCAGAACATGTCTTCCACGACTTGAAACATAAGCGGATGTTACCTTTCAATGAGGCAAATCACGACACGGTGCGTCACGAACTGGATCGTCGTTTGTTGAATGAAGTGCTGGACATCACGAGTGAAGATGCACACAACGCTGTTCACCGCCTCCGCGAACTGTTGGCTGCCGAACCGAGTATCCACGGCGGAAAGAAATCACGGTGCGATCTTGAAAAGGAATGGGAACAACTTAAAAAGCAGGATATGTAAAAATGAGAATAAATAGTATTCAATTAAAATATTTTAAAGGTTTTGAAGATTCTGGTAAAGTCCCAATAGGCAGTGTAACTAGCATTATTGGCAGAAATGGACATGGCAAGTCAACTCTTTTTGAAGCTATTAGGAACACGTTTAACTATGAGAATATTAATCTAAATTCGGAACAAAGAAACGGTACTGACAAAAACCCAACGGTTTGTTTAGAGTGTGATATTACATCAAAAGATAGTATTTCAGGGATAACGAGTAATACCACTCTTAAGATTGAAAGAACAGTAAATGGGATAAAGGGTGCTAATAATGATATAATAAGACAAATATTTAATATGACTAATATTGTAACTCAACCAGAGATAATTCAGATTCCGTTAACTATTAATTTATCCAAGGGTCAAAACAATGCTGCTATCAATGTCCTTGTAAAGGATAACCCTGGATGGAAAAATATATTTGGGACATTATCCATTACACCTGATTATATCAAAAATCAATTGCGTGATGCAAACACAAAAGAACAATTTCATGCAAATACTATAGATGATTTGGTAAGAGATTTTACTGAAAACTTTAATAAATGGACGATACATATTACAAATCGAACTTATGATTTTAAGATTTTTTTTGGAGAAAACAACGAATCAAAACTTGAATTATACATGCATGTTCGGCATAAACTTGCAAAGTCACAAGAATGGTCAAATTGGTCAAGATTAGAACAAAAATCAGTAAGTTTCAGAATTTTACTCACATTAACAATCCACAGGTTTAAAAATGACGGCCATAGTGAAAATCATATTTTTCTTTTTGATGAACCATTTGTTCATATGCATCCAAAAATGCAAGTAGAAGTTAAGAACATAATGAAAGAATTTAGTGAACACAATCAAATAATTTATACAACACATTCTCCATATTTAAAACAAGAAAATAACAGTCTCTTTTGTGTAGAAAAATCTCCAGACGCTTTTGTAATAAAAACTGAAGATCAATTGGATCCAGAAGAACAAGCACAGTATATTGATGATTTCAGCATGATTACGCCTTATGATTTACAACGTTATTTTGACTTACAACACCAAACATCAGAATCCGATAAAGACCTCTTATGTTATGTTGAAGGGAAAACGGATGTAGAATATATAAACCACGTATTGAATATACATGATAAAAAGTGTATTTTGAATTCTGTTGATATATTTGATTTGGAAGGAAAGGGGAACTTAGATGCAGTTTTTGCTGGTGAGAAAATGCAAAGAGAAAAAAATAGTAGAATTGCACCAAATATCTTATTTATTTATGATTGTGATGCAAAAATGAAGAAAAAATCTGACGAAAAAATTGGTCTTTTTGTAGAACAGATTCCATCTAATAATGGTAAAATTAAGAAAGGTATTGAAAATTTATTATCCAATACTTCAATTGAAAAAGCATACGAAGAGGCAATAATAACACAGTATAATACAGAAAAGTTTGAAGACGACTCCGGGAATTATCATGAAGAAAAGTCTTACGTAGTCAAAGATAACGAAAAATGTAGTTTACAAAAATGGGTATGCAAACAGCCGGAAAACGTTGAAGATTTTAGAGCATTTGATGTTATTATATCAATTGTCGAATCTACATTGGAAAAATTAGGTAAGGACGGTTCATAAATAATTGTGACTGCAAGCAAGACAGTCATGGACTTGAAACTGTTCCTAACTTAAGATGGTCTTTTCTTGCAAAGGTAGGCAAAGAGGCGTTACTCACGAGTATGGACATGTTTTTGTGCAGGATATGAAGTTGTTAACCGTGGCTTGTTAGATAGAGGACTCATGCCTGTTATCTTGGAAGACCCGCAAGCAGCGGGACTCCCAAAACCGGATATGCTTGTCCATTCCGAAAATCCATTTAACGGCGAGTTGCCGCCGCACCTCCTCAACGATGATGTTACGCCCACGGCACGACATTTCGTCCGCAATAACGGCAGTGTTCCAGAACGAGCAATAAAAAAAGAATTAAACGGGTGGAAACTGATAATTGATGGTGAAGTGCATAAAGAACTGGCATTGTCAATGGAGGATTTGCTTCGTTTTCCGCAGCTCACTATGCAGGTAGTATTGGAATATGCGGGGAATGGTAGAAGCTTATTTTCGCCAGAAGTTGATGGTAATCCGTGGCGACGCGGTGCCGTTGCCTGTAGTGAATGGACTGGAGTTCGCTTACGCGATGTCCTGCAAGCAGCGGGTTTAAAACCGAGTGCTGTCTATACTGGAAACTATGGTGAAGACCTTCCCGCTGATGGCAGTGAGCAATTTTCGCGAGGC
Organism: Candidatus Poribacteria bacterium; assembly: GCA_965197475.1. Lineage (GTDB taxonomy): Bacteria > Poribacteria > WGA-4E > WGA-4E > WGA-3G > MSPOR6. Next base: position 563,440 of record CBDANF010000002.1, read on the forward strand.
ATTCCAATTGAGAAAGCGATGGATGAACACACACTCATTGCACTTAAGATGAATGGAGATGCTTTACCCGCAGCACACGGATTCCCCGCAAGATTAATTGTCCCAGGATGGATCGGTAGTTCCATGCAAAAGTGGCTCAACCGTATCTGGGTGAGGGGTAAGGTTCACGACTCAGAAAAAATGAGTGGATACTCCTATCGCATTCCTGCGTATCCTGTGGAACCGGGAGATAAACCGGCAGTAGAAGATATGCAAATTGCGACTTCATTGCGGGTTAAGTCGCTCATTACGCAGCCAGAACCACTTCAGAAATTCAGCAAAGGAATTCCTATAAAGGTCCGGGGGCATGCATGGGCAGGTGAAAACTATATCAATAGCGTCCTTGTTTCAACAGATTTCGGTATTCAATGGCAAGAAACCATGTTGTTCCTATCATCAAATAGATATGCTTGGTCCCATTGGGAAACCGAACTGACCTTTGCGAACAGAGGCTATTATGAAATCTGGGCACGTGCTTTTGACGATACAGGCAAAGCACAACCTTTTAGCCAACCGTGGAACCCCAAGGGTTACCTCGGAAATGTCATTCACAGAGTGCCTGTTTCAATAACCGCATAAATAGAAAGGATTTAGCAATGAAACTTGGTGTTATGTCCGACAGCCACGACAACATTCCGAATGTTAAACGCGCTGTCGCACTTTTCAACGAAATTGGTGTGGATCTCGTCGTCCACGCAGGCGATTTTATCGCACCGTTTGCAATTGACCCATTAGCCGATTTAAACTGTCGCGTCGTCGGTGTTTTTGGAAACAATGATGGCGAACGTGTTGTCCTTGCGAAAAAGTTTGAAGCCATCGGTGAGGTGCATCCGAACCTTGCCAGTACATCACTTGGTGACAAAACCATCGCTGTAATGCACTATCCTGAACTCGCTATCCCTATTGCCAATAGTGGCGATTACGATATTGTCGTCTATGGACACACGCACAAGATAGACATTCGCAAGGAAAAATCTCTATTGCTTAATCCTGGTGAAACAGGCGGTTGGACGACGGGCAAAGCTACGGTTGCTGTTGTAGATATAGAAACACTTGAGGCAACAATTCATGAACTCTGAACGAGTTGTCGGATAACAACATCCGGAAAACGGAAACCTGCTTCGGATCAGGATATAATGCCATATTAACGTAATTATTCTTGTATATATTTTTAGATATGTTATTGTGAACACATGAAAAACACTAAGCAACGGGTTTTCCCTCATTTTACGACAGAAGTTCTTAAACAAAGGTATCTTGAATGTCAATGTCCTCGGGAACGGACGCACGGCATATCATTTGGCTTCTTGCTGACACGGCACATCTTAGAACACCCCGTGAAGTCGCTGATATTGTGGTTGCACTGTGGACTGGGTTCGCAAACTACTCAAACGCTATAACGCTGTGGGTGAAGAGGCACTACGAGACAAACGCAAAAACAATGGAAGGCATCGTTTTCTGGATGAAACACAGCAAGCAGCACTTGAGGCTGTACTTTCTGAGCGACCTACTGATGGCGGACTTTGGACAGGTCCCAAAGTTGCTGCTTGGATATCAGAGAGACTTCAGCGTCCTGTGAGTGCTGTGTGATGAACCTTGCGTTAGCAGAGTTTACTTGGGATGTTAATCCGGAAGTGAAGAAACAAATAGTGCTATTGTTGGATTGTGCGGGTTTTCACATGGGTACGGATTTGGAAGTGCCTGAGAGGATTGAGTTATTTTATTTACCGCCGTATACGCCGGAGCTACAGCCTGCGGAATGACTATGGCCTTTGTTACGGGAAGTGGTTGCGAATAAAGTTTTTAGAACGCTGACAGCACTTGAAGAAGTGATTGTGAATCGGTGTCAAGGGTTCTCCGAAAACCAAAAGATTGTGCAGCCACATGTCGGTTTTCAGTGGATTTGCGAAATGGAAAAACAATACCAATCACGTTAATTTGGTATCAAACGTAATGTCCCAAACATGACCGATTTGCAGCAGAAGAGAATTTATTCAGTACGCAACGCCTCAATAGGCGAAAGTGCAGACGCTTTTATTGCCGGATACAACCCAAAAGAGATACCAATTAACGCTGAAAACGATATCGAAACCAAGACCCACTGCGTTGAAATGACTGAGGGCCATTCTGGAACAATTTTGGCAATTTTTACAGCGAGAAGTGCCATACCTTGTCCAGCGAAGACACCCAAACCTATGCCTATCAATCCTCCCAAACCACACATCACAACAGCCTCCATTAAAAATTGAATTAGGATGTCAAAACGTGTTGCACCGAGAGCCTTCCGAAGCTCTATCTCGCGCGTCCGCTCAGTGACAGCGACAAGCATCATATTCATTATCCCGATGCCACCAACAAGTAACGAGAAACCTGCAATACTCCCCAACGCAATCTTAATTACCTTGCTGATTTTTTCCAGCTGTGCCATGCCTTGACGCATATCAAAAATTCCGATGAAGTCATCCTGGTTTTTGTGTCGCTTGCGTATGACGGCTTTTACCTCTTCGATCGCCTTCGGGACATCCTCAACGGTATTTGCATAAACAACAATATCTTGAATCTTATCATCCCCAGTGAATCGTTCTTGTGTTGTGGATAGCGGCATAAAGACAAGGCTATCGTAACTCCACCCAAATCGAAGGCTTCTCCCTCTTGGCACGAGTGTGCCAACAACCGTAAAACGTTCGGTTGATCGTTTGCTATCCCTACGTCCGTATCGGTCATAACGTCCATCACCTTTTGCGATTTTTATCTCTTGTCCAATAGGAGATTTATCACCGAACAGTGTAGTCGCTACCTCATCACCAAGTACGCAGACCCTCGCTGCATTTTCTACATCCTCATCTGAAATAAAACGTCCCTCTTGTAGATCCCAATCCATCGCTGTTCGATAAGTAGCATCCACGCCATTATACCCGGATCGAGATTGTACACCGCCTGCAGCTTCAATTAAAGCCCCTCTCCATTCCGGAATTCTTGGTGTGACAGCTATCACTGACGGACATTCCGCCTCAATTGCCAACACATCTTCGTATTTCATGTACTCATTGCTACGGATTCTCACCCATTGCGATCCTACACGTTTATACCTATTGCGGTAGATTGTAAATTGGTTTGCCCCGCCAAGTTTTTGAGCGTCGCGCAGCACGATTTCTTTTGCGCCATCACCGATAGATACCATTGCTAATACAGAAGCAACACCGATGATAATCCCAAGCATTGTCAACAACGAGCGCATCTTGTTTGAACGAATAGCGGTGATCCCAATTGATAACCCTTCAATAAAACTCATATAATCTTCTCAACTTTCGCATATCATTACACAAAAAATACGTGTTAAACGTCATTGAGAAGAATAAGTTTAATTTATTGTAAAATCCGAGAATATCTGAAAAGGCGCGCATGTGCATGCAAAAGAGAATAGGCAGGTAACCAAAAGATTACCTGCCTGTTTGAATAGATAGAAAGTTGCAGTAGATTACTCTGAGTCTGACACAGTCACAGTCACGGTATAACTTTCTTCATACTCAGACATATCCGACCATCGGTAAATGACCGCTGTTATCAGAAAATCTCCGGTATGCATGGCTCCGCTTGGGAACGTGTAAGAGAGGCTCGCTGTCGTTGTCGTGCCGTCACCGGAGACACCTTCTATATATGTTCCACGTTCACTCGTTTCCCAGGGTGCCTTCACGTACCAATCAATGTAATAATATGGCTCCTCCGTGATAAGCTGAACTTCGTGCATGTCACCTGGAGAAGTCTCCTGATCTTGATTGTTTGCAAATATACCCGGGTTCTGGTCGCTTCCATCTTGGGAATTGAGTCGATGATAATATCTCCACTGGCGATCAATGGGAGATTCCGGTGTGGGTGGAGGCGGCGGTGGTGGTTGACACGTGCTGCAGCCGGAACCGTCGCAGTTTGGGCAGTTATCGTCATCTGGTGGATTGCATGTGTCGCAACCTGAACCATCACAGTCATAACAATCGTCATCATTTGCACCCCACATTGAGAATCCAAGTGCTCCAGCAGCACATACTGTGCCGCTTATTGTGAGTCCAAGAACCCATCCAGGGGGGCCGCTAAAATAACAGACAATTGCGGCAGCTCCGCCGAAACCTATACCGGCGGCGCCGCAGCACCATGAGGCAACGTCTTGCCATTCTATATCTGCAGAGCTGTTTTGTTCAAGGATAGGTATCACACATATACTTAACACAATTAATATCAATGAGATTGAATTAATGATGGGAGCGTATTTTTTTATGTTTAACGTTTCCCAGTTCCAGTTTGAAGTTATAACCACAATATTAACCTCCGTTATCTGATTCGTGCGCGCATGGCTGCGAGCATTTTAGCTGTAGGTTCTGGTAGAATTCCTTGATTATGTTGTCTGTGGTGTTCTTCTATATGATCGATCATAGTTTCTGCGGTTTCGCGAGGGTATCTTGATATTGCCACTTCATAATAATCAAGTAATTCGTTTATCATCGCTTTTGAGTGCTGCCGTAGCATTGTAATCCCTTCCCGGGTTTTGGCAGCTTCGTTAAGTTTTTGGGAGTTAAATAGTATAGAATACTTACTCATAATGTTAATCAAGTCACTGTTCCATTCTTGTAGAAGAACTTCAGCTTCTTCTTCTGTTATACCGTATTTTCTGATTGATTCATTATCAGTTGTTGGTTCTTCTATAAAGGAATTTGTGGTTATATCTACTTGAGAAATTATCTCAGCGTTAGGCGTAACTTTTGTGAATTTCTCGGTATTTTCTGGTCGCGCGGTTTTATGCCAATACCCCGTCTCGTGAGTTTCACTAAAAACGCCGTAGACGGCGTTTTTAGTGAAATAGCTGCCTGTTCCATCTTATTTTGGCGCGCTATTTTAGTGGATTCATCTGCTGCTTGTTTGTAAAGTGCTGTATCATATCTATACCACAATACACACCCTACGCCGATTATTATTAGGAGGACTATACCTCCTAATATCCATTGGTAAAGATGCCTTGAGTCATTTTACACCTCTTGTCATGGTTTGATAAACCTACACGTGGCGTATCAATTACTTCTGGGTGCCCTGTTCCTGGGTGGTCCTTCCACCTATTTAAAAAGACAAGGGCACCCTGGCATCTAAACCAATGTTCCAAAATATAATTTTAGAAAGGGTACCCATATTATGAACATTGTTTTAGACGTAATTGGTATTATTACACGAAATAAAGCAGAATGCAAATTTTTTTCAAAAAAGTGCATTTTTGCTTTTCTGGTTTTAAATCTTCATATAAAAATGGGATTGGTGGGAATAAAAAAGGCGGATATGGGAATCCGCCTTACGAAGAAAAGTCGATTCTTATTTTTGCTTCGGATATGCAGTATCAAGTGAGAGAATTGCGTAACTGGTTGCCAACACGGGGAGTGCTTCCATCCAGCGGCTGTTCTCATTCACCCAGAATCCTTCAGGTTTCTGAACCTCAATTAATTTTTCAGCTAACTCTTGGTACCAATTGTGTGAGACACCTTTTGCATCAATAAGGGTTTCTTTTCCGTATAGACGCAATGCTTTTGCCATAGTGTGGTAGTTGTAGTAGAGTCCTTGGCCACCCACGCCATAATTCTCTTCCAACGTGAAATGCTTCTCTATCCACTTAACAGCGGCTTGAACACGATCGTCATCTTTTTTAACATTTGCGTAGATAAAACTCAACAATCCTGCATACGTCATGCTAGCATAGGATCGCGGGCTGCCCGCTTCGTCTATGCCTGCTTTGCTTTCACCGTCAGGGGAATAGATAAATCCGCCATCGTTTCCTGCCCATGGCTGATCGTTGCTCTCACTACGGTTCTGGGTACGTTCAAGGAATTTAATCGCTTTGTTCCAGACTTCATCATCATCTGAACCGCTCTCTTTTAATGCTTGGATAGCAAAGTTCAGGTTGGATAGATCATGCACGGTCTCACGACTACCGTAACCGATTCCGCCGTAATAGACGCTTTCTTCATCTTGAATTTGCAGGCTCTTCAGGAAACCTTGTGCTTTTTTAATAACATCGGTATACTTCGGGTTTCCTGTTGAGATAAGTGCCATTACTGCTATAGAGGTATTATAATTGGGCAGAGCCGGTTGCTTTTCCACATCATAAATAGCACCGTTCTGCTGCTGCATTTCAACTAATCGCTGAATTGCCTTCTTGATAAAAGGATGTTTTTCTTCAGAGTATTTTTGCTGTGGATGACGTAAAAACGCTGTGATTGCAAGTGCTGTTATACCAGGATGTCCCACTCCAGGACTGATCTCAAAGAGCCCATCTTCTCCTTGTTGTCCCTTCAACCATTCTAATCCTTTGTCAATACTGGCAACAACGCGTTTGTTAATTTCTTCATATTTAGATGCATTTTTCACGGAGTGCGAGTCTGCGCCGATGTTCACGCTGGTAATGACCATAATCAACATCAACACTAACCCGATAATGTTTTTCATTTTCATTTGTCGATCCTCTTTAAATTTGTTAATATTAATAATTATATTCGTGCAAATATTGTGCCAATTCAATTTCGTTGCGCGAGTGTGATATTACTGGGTTCTATACATCCGATAGTTGGTAATTTGGTCACAATTTGAACAGTACTGACCAGAATCTGGTCAATTTGTTGGTTAAATCATTATCTACGAAGTCATATTGAGTAAAACATAAAGATGTGGTAAAATAGGGAAAGAAAAGGGGAACTTTACGTCCCTTTCTACCTCATATATCCATTTACATTATGAAAGATGTTATTATGACAGACAAGACTCAAAAGCCCCCAAAATACAAATGTATTCCGAAGCAGGTTTCCCGTAAGGATTTCAATCATTATATCTTACCACATTTAGCGAAACGAGTCAAAGGCCCAAAGCCGAAACTTTCCTTCTATAAGATATTCAACTATATCCTCTATGTTTTACATACGGGTATTCAATGGGATCAACTCCGAACCCGGTGCCTGAACTCCATTGGTCTAATATCTATAAATGGCATAATCGGTGGTCAAAAGATGGCTCGTATCAGAAACTTTTTGAGGCATCAGTGATACACCTGCTTGACACCGACCAACTTGACACCTCTCAACTTCATGGAGATGGGTCAAATACCGTCGTGAAAAAAGGGGTGACAACATCGGTTATTCAGGCCACAAACATCAAAAAGGTGAAAAAGAGTTGACCATCACTGACAATCAGGGGTTCATCATCAGCCCGATAACCATCAAACCTGTCAACCAACATGGGACAAAGATTTTGCCCGAAACATTCACCGATCTTATCGCCTTTGCTAATCGTATTGGAATGGACCTCAATGCTTCCGCTCTAACACTGGACTCCGGTTTTGATTCCAAAAAGAATCATAAGATTATCAAACAACACGGGCTGCTCCCAGTGATATATCCGAACCGGCGGAATGCCAAAGAACCTATTGTAATTGCCCGTCCGTTCCGGTGGTTTAACAAAGAAATGGACAAAGACCGATATAAAGTGGAGCGAACCTTGGGTTGGCAAGGGACTTATCGGAAACTCGCCCTTAGTTATGATAAACTGAAAGAAACACGCTTAGGTTTTCGTAATTTAGCATATTCAATGATAAACTTTCGGAGAACTTTCAACGATGCTTAGCTCTTACTCGCTATGAGTTCAAGTTCAAAATGGTGGGTGTGTAAATATATTGTTACCTGAATCACAGATTATGCGGATTTTGAGGTCTGCTGTGTGTTAAGCAAATTGGTCGGATTGTTGGGTTTCGCTCTACCCAACCTACAGTCCTATTGATAAAACTATACATACCCACAAAATATATTTTATACCAAATTAACGGGATTAGTCTTATTTTTCTGGGCAGACTGCGCGCTTACAAAGCGCGCCTACCGAGTGGGATCAAGTTAATTTGGTATTATATGACATTTTTCCGCGGAATTACGACCATAGTCCGGTTCAAATGTTGCCCAATGTGAACCGCTTTGCTACATTTCACCCGGGTATGTCTTGACCGCTATCGCTCCGATTTAAAAAGAGAAGGACAAGCGAAGTGGCCTGTCCCTAATTTGCAGGAAAGAACTCTTAAGGTAATTAGATATTCCATCTTCCGCAATAGTTTGACAAGTTATGGAATCCACAGTCAAAGAAAATGCGAAAGACTACTTGGCGGAATTTTCTAAATCGTTTATTCCATTTTTTTGCCAATCATCGGTTTTCTGATTCAACTTATCCATATCACCTGGTTGCTGAATATCCACGATAGTAGGCGTAATAATGAAGACAATCTCCGTATTTTCGACTTCGGTTTCGGTGCTTTTGAAAAGTCTTCCGAGCAAAGGAATATCGCCGAGAATGGGAACTTTGTTTTCCACCTGCTTATGTTTCTTTCGGATGATACCACCAACGATAAGCTGCTGCCCGTCCTCAATATCAATATAGACACTGAGAGAGTTATCCTCAGTTATCGGTGCGTTGAATTCCGTGAATTCAATAAAGTTGCTGGCACTGATATTCGTAATATCTAAGCCGATTGTCCGTTTTCCATTTTCTCCCGCTTGTGATCTTGCGATGTAAGGCGTGAGTGCGATGTTAATCCCGACTGGAGGATCAATAAAATCGTAGTTGAAGAGCGGCTGCGTAGCAGTTTCGCCAAGGATACTATTGGTATCAACACTCTGTAGGTATGGAATGCGCCGTCCACTACTCCATGTAGCGGGTCGGCTATCACGCGTAATGAGAGTTGGTCTTGAAAGCGTTTCGACTTTATTTTCACGAATTAGAGTGTGCAGGAGTGCCATGTATTCTTTGGTTGCCAAGCTGTAGTTAAAACCAGAGAATTCCTGACCGAGTCCGAGTTGTGCATTTGTATCCCCGATCAGCGGGTTGCCTGGACCGAGTTCAATACCACCGAGTCTCTTTTCATTGGCAGCCATTTCTATACCGAGTTTTGTAGTTTCATCAAGTGTAACTTCAAGAATTTTAATATCAATCCATACCTGTCCGCGAACAAAATCAAGTTGTTTGATAAGTGCTCTAACCTGTTCAAGATAGCGTCGTCGGGTTGTGACGACAAGCGAGTTGGTATCTGGATCGGCAAAGATAGTAACCTTGCCGTGTAATGAATTGATGTCTGTCGGTTCGTCGCTGAAGGTTGATCGGAAAAATCGACTAAAACTAAACCCATCATCTTCTGATTGTGCATCTTGCCAAACTTGCGCGAGTACTTGCGCGATAGCATCGGCGGTTGCGTATTCAAGGCGAATTGTCTGCGTAACCTCTACCTGTTCTTCCGGTGTAGGTACGTCAATCTGTTTGATAAATTCCCCAATTTTTTCAAAGTTGCGTTTTGTACCTGTAGATACGATAACAGCATTCAAGTTGACAAAGGGTTCGGCAGAAACCATGCCAGCAAGTGAACCTTGTGTCTGTGCAGATGTTGATCCACCTCTCTGTCGGAGATAAGAGAAGGGTGAGTAATAGTCATAGCGGCTTCTGCCACTGTCTGATGTTTCCCCTTTGTAATGTGTATTAAGCAGATTCGCGACATTTTCAGCGTCGGCGTATTTAAGGTAAAAGATCTGTGTGCCCCATTCCTGGTCGGGCATATTCACATCAAGTTTCTTGATTAAATCATCAATCAAGGGAAAATTCTGGGAAGCTGTGGATACGATCAAGGTATTGAGACGAGGTACAAAAACAATATGTACATTTCCCTGTACCCCAAAACTACCGTCTTGAGTAGGTTCACGATCTCTCCGTTCCCACCAAGGACGATCTCTATCTTGTCCAGCACTACCACCTTCAAAGAGGTCTTGTAGATTTGCTGCGAGGGCTTCAGCGTTTGCAAACTCAAGGAAATACATCTTGATCTCTTCTTGTGTCTGCTCTTGATCAAGTTCGTTAATGACCTTTTCAATGATTGAGAAATTGCGTGGGTCTGAAGATACAACAACAATGTTTAACCTATCATTCCGTGAAACATTCACTGTTCCGACAATACCTTGATACATGCTACTTGAGTCGCCTCGTTCGCGCCGAAATGCGCGAATTTTCTCCATGTCCCATCTGTCATAGCGTCCCCCGCTACTCTGTGTGCTTTGTCCGGTAATGACCTCTTCAAGGGTTGTTGCGACATCTTCTGCTGGGGCATAGTTGAGGTGATATGTCCGAATTTCTGTCTGAAGAGTCGGAGCGATGTCAAGGTGGCGGACAATTTCTTTAAGAATAACAAGGTTGTCCTCGGTGGCTTTTAGAATGATGGAGTTTGAGTTTGAATCGCCCTCGACCTCGACCATTCCCTCAACCAATGGCACACTTAAGCCTTGTTCGAGTGCCTGCTTGATTTGATCTGGATCCATATCGACTTGCCCTTTAGGGGGTTTGTCATCTTCTTCGTTATTTTCAAATACTCTTTCGAGTGTTTCTTCCATAGCTTCAGCGTCTGCATAAGTTAATGGGATAATAGCGATCTGCAGTGGGAAACGCTCAGCTTCATCAGCAACTTGTAAAATCGAGACGATTCTCCACACATTGGATGACACACCGGTAATGACGAGCGAATTCGTCATAGCGTCGGCAAAGATGTTTGCATGTCTGTTTAATAGAGGTTTTAGGGCATTAACTTGCTCTGATGCAGAAGCATTTTCTAGCTGGATAATGTAAGTCTGAATTTCATCGGTCATTTCAACCTGTTCCGGATCTGCTTGAATATGCTTCACAGGAACATTCATCACAGTAGCATTCTCAAAGGTTGTTACGATGAAAACACTATCGCTTTTAACCAAGGTTAAGTTGTACCGTGCAAGCACTGTCTTGATATTCTCAATGACTTCATCAAGTGTGACATCATTGAGGTTAATCAATGCAAATTTTTTGCCTTGAATATCGTTTTCGCTTGCGAGAATGGCAAGGTCTGCTTCGCGAGAGAGCCACACCAATACGTTTTTGATTTCATCACTGGTAAAGTTGAAACTAAACCGTATTGCTTGTCCGGTTTCTTCATCCCGTTCAGTGACTTCCATCTGTCCTCGCTGTTGTGCATATAACTGATCTTGTATCCCTACCAACAAACCGAGACATACCAGAACAATCAAGCAAATTTTATATTTTTGTGCCCACATCAGGCAAACTGTATTCCTACATATTTTTATCATTGATAAGCCCTCGCAATCATAAGAACATCCACATTTATTTTATTCTGTTTGTTATCAACGGAAATTTGGAGGTCTCTGACCATCAACCATTTAGTTTTGGTTTCAATTAATCGATTTAACTTAACGAGTTTATCAATTTCCGCTTTAAACTTTATTTTTACGGTATAACTTTCAGGTGAATAGGTAGTGGGAGCCAATTGTAACTTCTTGGAAAGCTCTGCGATTTGGGATTGAATCAGTTCAAGGTATTCAAGGAGCTCTGTTGTGAGTTTTTCCTTGTTAAGTTCTCCCCCATCAACATCAATGAGATTTGTGAATTTGGCTAAAATCTGGCTATTTGGATGAAAGTTAATTTCAGTCGTCGGTTTTTTAGCACCGATGCCAAAAAACCCGGAGGTTGCCTCCTTTTGTGTTTTATAGAATTGGTTTTCAAACAGTGTTTTTTCAGCACCTACCAGGTGTTGTCCTATCATTGAAACAATAAGTTCAATGAGTTCAATTCGCATAGAACTTGGTATGGCTTCTGGAAGCGATGCGAATTCCCATTGGGATGCAGTATCTACCGATTTCTCTGAATCTGTTTGATTTTTTTCGGACTCTTGAGGTTTTTCCGGTTCTTCAGCATCCTCTTTTTCTGTTAATTCCAAAAGATCACCAGAATCCGTATGATTTTCATCAGACTTTTCTGATTTTTTCAGTTTTTCAGTATCTTCGTCTGTTTCGTCCAGCCAAGCGTCCATCAACATATCTATAGATGGTTCTTCGGCTTCCATTTCAGCTTGAATCGCAGCCTCAATTTCGGCATTGAGGGTATCACGCTCAGTTTCCAATTTTTTTTGATAGAGAAGAACAACCAAGTTTCGCCGTGCCTGCGGGGAGATTTTCTCCGATTTTTTGCCAGGCACAGGTTCCAAATTCAATTGGTAGTTCCGTGGGATACCGGCTTCTTTGACAATGGCATCAATTTTTTCACGGATAATCGTCTCAGGAAAATTTCCGTCAAAAATGGAGTCCGTTTTCTCTTTGTCGGCGAGTCCGGTTTTTTGATATAAACCTGGTTCAACGGGTTTCAGAATTTTGGATGCTGTTACCAAATCTTTAGATGTTTCTAAGGTTTGTCGCTTAGCCTCCATGGCGGGGTTAGAAATCAAGCCGTAAAGCCCTGGTCCCCATTGCGTCGCTATGGCAATGATAAGGACAATTGCCAGAATCCCAATCAAAATTTTGGTTTGTCTTGTAAGTTGAAGATTTAATTCCACTTTTGTTTCCTTGCCTACTTTTGTAGGTTTACCTGCGCGACTGATTACAGTCTTAAGTAAGTTTGTTTATTTTTTCTGTTCTTCGTTTTCTTCAGTATCCTCTATTGAAGGTTCCGAGTTTTCAGGTGGAGGTAAAACGGTGGCATCCTCAAGATTTGCCTCTTTAAGTTCAAGTGGTGGTTTCGGGTGCCGTTTTTGTGCAAACATTTGGGTTGCTTCACGTGTCAATCGACAGCTTATCTTCACCTCAAATGTCAGTTTCCGTTCATCACCAGTCACTGTGACCTCTCCTGCCTCAATGTTGTTAAATAGTTTTGAACGACCAAGGACACCCAGCATAGAGTTTATAGCTGGATGTGAACTAGCTTGTAAGCTGAAGGAAATACGCGTTTTATCAAGTTCATCCAAATTGTTGACCTCAAAAGATTTCCATGCAACTTTTGTTCTATCTTTAAAAAGTGTGCTGAGGACATGTAAGATGTCTAATGGAGAAATTTGATGTGTAAATTTATCCGCTAAAATGAGTTCAAGTGCAAGTTGGTTGTTAGCATCAGTTTGTAGTCTCTCAAAGGTGGCGATCTCTTTTTCTAAAAAGGCAACTTTGGATTTTTGCGATCTGTTCCATGTGATACCGCAGAGAGCAATTACGAAAAGCACAAAACCTACGACACCGGCCGCGATGAGTTGCTGATGTTTACGGGTAGATTCTGCACGTTTTACCCCGATTTCTGTCGGTAATAGCGAAACAGGCTCTTCAGCATCTAAAAGATATATTCCAACTCCCAGAGGGACAGCGAAAGTGTCTCCGTATGTTTCAAGATCAGAGGTGGTCGCAGTGCTTGTGTCTAAAGCAGCGTCATAGATCGGATTCCAAAGTCTGGTTGGAATTTGGAGTTGTTCCTGACATGTTTCTGCCAATTCTGGAACGCGGGCACCACCCCCACATAACCATATTTCCGCTATCTCTTCAGTCTCATCACCGTTAGCTTCGCGTTCAGCTGCTCTGATGGAACGTTCTAATTCTGCAATGAAACGTCTTGTCCATGTACGAGTAGGTACCTGATTTGCAGGAATATGTTGTTTTTCCTGTTCTGCTGTTTCGGCATCCAGTTGCATTTCTGTCATTAGTGTACGTGTCAACTGGTTCCCGCTGACAGAAAATCCACGAGAAAATTGCAAATTACTTCCTTGCATTATACAGAAACCTGTATGTACGGCTCCAATATCAACGATGATTGTACGACCTGTGGTATTGGATAGCGCGTTGCGAGCGACTGTCGTAATGGCCAACATGGACGGAACCACTGCTGAAGGTGTGGCACCTGTCTCCTTAAGTGCCTCCATATAGCGTGTCACAGTATCGCGTCGAGTCGAAACTAATTCGACCGAAAGAGTCTCTATTGTCCTTTTGACATCATGGTACGTAAAAACGGATTCTTCTGTTTGGAACGGCAGCTCAGTTTCCGCAGCCATTTCCACAATGGCAGGTAACTGTGCCTCTGTTGTCGCTAGCGGTAGGTTGGATAAACGTTTGGTAACGACGAATCCGCGAGGGATCGCGATCGCAACGTCTATCTTATGTTTATTGAAAAAGGTTCGCTTGATTCCGAGTTGATTCCACAACTGCCGTACAGCCTCAGATATCTGTTGTGGATTGTCAGGGTCCGTATAAGGGATAATGCCAGCGTTAATCAAACGCAGTACGCCTGAAATTTTCTCTATATATACTATTTTAGCTGTGGCAGAACCAATATCAATTGCTACAACCTGATTTTTTGCCATTTGTTAAAGCCTCATTTTCCCGTGGAGGTGTCTCTTTTGTTAGTCTTGTCGCCAATATGGAACACTCAGTTGGTTTCCTTCCCTCACAACGATGCCAACGCACATGGCAAGGATTTTTCCAGTTTCATCAACTCCAGAAGATTCAATACGATATCCGTGTGAGCGGTACGTGACCCAATCTACGACTTCTCTAAATGCCTGATCGTCAATATCTTCAAGATCCAAAATTTGCCCGATGTCGCTGAATGGGTTGCCTCGTATTTGCTCCTCTGATGCGTTTGCGTCTGGGTCTTCCTCTTCACGACGAGTGATAATTGCTTGTGCTTTCTGTTGATCCATCCCCGGTAACAGTTGTAATACTTCCACAGGTGCTGTGTTTATGTTTATTAATCCGTTTACAGACTGTCCATCATTTATTGTGATTGTATCAACAATGCCAGCGAACTCTTGTACTGTCAATATCTTAACATCTTTAATGGCATCAATATTTTGGAAGTCTCCCTGCGAGTCGCGATGTGCTATAATCCGATCGGCAATTCCGTTATCAATTCCTTGAAGTTCTTGCAGTTCTCCTGAGTCAGCTGTATTGATATTAGTCAGTGGGTTGCTAAACTCTTGTGAGTTGTCAAACCCCTGTGAGTTGTCAAACTCTTGATTGCCATTTCTACCTCCACCTTCTTTATTCTCATCTTCGCCATCATCATTTTCATTATTTTGACTACTGGTATCTTCAACAGTGATTTGTTCACTTATATTATTAAAAACATCATCTGATATAGCTTGGACATCTAACAGCGAAGAAAGTTTGCTAAATTCGCGCTCTTGGATAATCGCATTTGCCTCACCTTGCGAGAAGACCGACTGATTATTTCCCCCTCGAATTTGTCTTAACTGTTGTTCTTGCGCAGTGTTAATATTGACCCGCTGCTGCCCGTTAGCATCGGTATTTCTGTCAACCGAATAGACTGTTGTCATGGTAACAAGACCGCCCGAACCTTGCGTTATTTGCGCTAATTGTGGCAATTGCGCTAATTCTGCTTGTGGTGGAGTCTTTTCAGATCCGCTTGCTGCTGCAGCCTGTTGTTGTATCCCATAAAGGATTTCTTGAGTCACCCCATTAATTCGGGCGAGGTCACGGACAGTGCGATATGGACGCCCTTCAACAATTCGATTTGCGAGGTCTTCAGATACATTGTTTTCTGGCTGAGCCCCCGCTAACGTGAGTAAATTACGGATGGTATCTTCCGGTGCGGAATTAATGTTGATTTTTGACGCTTCGTCTGTAATGGTTACCTGATAAGTTAAGAATCTACCTGTTTGGATCCCGTCTTCAATTTGTTCTTGAATTGGTTCCGCCCAGGTTTCACCGAGCGAATCAAAATTGGTTTCATCGGTTCGCAATGTGGCTAATCCTAACTCAAACCCTGATTTAGCTGCGTAGTGATACTTTACCCTATCTAAGTAGTTGCGTTTTGCGTTGTTTTCAAGCTGAAATGAGTAGAGCAGCTGCATTGCTAAGACAGAAAGTATGGTCAGAATCCAAAGCGTTGAGACAAGCGATAACCCGTTCGAATCGCAAAAGCAGAATGTTATCAAAACAGATTTTTTGCTCTGGCGATCAGTAGAGGTGTTTTCATATCCGAATAGATTGTTGTTATATTCTCTCATCGGTTATCCCTACATTTTCTTTCTACAAGCGAAATGTGTTGGTAGCAGAAATGACCACAATATCCTTATTGAAGTCTACCGTTTTTTACTGTTCAGCAGCGTTTGCACTTGCAGGCAGATATACCATAGTTGACTGTGTTAGGGTGCCTTGCGCTATAACGCCTGGGTTCTGTGCAGAAGGTTGCATTGATGTCGTTTTTTGTCTGTTTTCATCTATCACAGTAATCAGTATTTGAACAGCGAGTGGAATTGCATCTGGCTGATCCCAAGATTCAAGAATCGATTCTGATTCTTGATCAAAATATTTCAGATCAAAGTTAGCGATTCCATCAATTAGCGCATTTACTTTAAAGTCAATCTCCATACCACTTTCATCTACTGTCGGAATCGTTCCAGAATCCATAAATGCACTAATAACCAATTCTGGATCCAGTGCCGTAGTGACAACGCGATAGAGTGTGAGGTCTTCTTCTTGAACGGATATGTTGTTTTTTCCCGACTGTTGCGATTCGGTATAAGGTGGTGGTACAACAGTTTCGCTCCGCAATTCTTCTATTGGAATTTTCGGCCCGACATAATAGGCGACGCGACGTACATCGCTCAAAGGCGGTGTCGTTGATACGTTGGTTCCTTTCAACTGCAGCGAAAACAGATCAGGATCAGTGTTTACCAATGTTACAAAACTGAGGATATCCCTATCGCCTGCCGCGGTGGGAAGATCTTCGGAATAGAGAGATAGCATTTCGTCAGATGTATCTGCTTGTATCTGACTCAAATCTGTGACTAATTGGTCCATAGCAACGCGGCAGCGTTGTGATTGAATTAATTTGGATTGTGTCTGGTGATATGCTTTTATTGCGGTGTTAAAGACCGCGTAAGTAGAACCGCCCATAATTATGATAATACTGACAGCGGTTAGCATTTCAACGAGCGTAAGACCGCTTTCACACTGCTCCATTGGATTTCTCATAATTCCGTGTCCCACATCAACCGTTTTCTAATACAGCGAATGTTTACTTTTTTATAATCTGATGTTTCTTATGGTGAATAAACGGTAAGACTACCAATTTACTGGTTTGGTGCTTATTGGATTTCTCTGTCAGCCATATAGGTGTACATACTGATCGATTGTAACCTGCCTAAATGCTCCCAAGAGACAGTTAACTCAATCCTTCGCAGTCCATCAATTTCATCAGATTTCACGTCGGCTACCACAGATTCCCACTGAAAGATAGAATTTTCCCCAAATTCACCACTATTTGGCCCAACTTCTGGGTAACCTTCAAGTTCAATTTGCGCCATCTGAAATTTGAGTAGATAGAGTGCTGTCATCCGGTTATCTGAAAGACTCATATTGCGGGAGGTATCACTAAACACCTTCAAAAGTGCTGGTAGGACAGCAGCCATAATTGCTATAGTTACAAGGATTTCGGCAAAAGTGAAACCTTCTTCACGATGGAAAATTGATCGTTTTATCATTTTACTATTTTTTCCCCAAACTCAACGTTTATTTCCAAAACCTAACGTTTGCATCCGTTCAGATGACATATCTTCAATGTTGGCTCGTCCGGTAGGTCCCTCAACAGTGATTGCGATAGTACTTTCTCTAAGGTTTTGGAGCAACACGACGGTATCTTCTGATGTTGAAGTCGGGGAGAAATAAACGTAATCCACGCCAGAAGTGATTTGTTGGGTTGCACCGTTGTGTGCTGTAATTAAAGCTGCTATCGTAATACCTTGGCTAAGCGGCTGCGGGATTCCCATAATTCCGCTTGTTCGAGATACCGTGACTTGTCCGCCTGAAGTTGTGGCGTTAGCGGCTCTCCCTGCTGAAGCGACAGGATTTTGGACATCAAAAGTTTCACTGGAAGCCAGCCAATATCTATTGCTATCAACATCAAAGACTACAAGGTGCGTCGTTCGCTCAGTGATTGCCATATCTCGAGCAAATGCAAGGGTGTCAGCAATCGCCTGTGCGGACGTTTTTAACCGCCGCGATGCGGCAAAACCTCGCATCGCAGGCATAGATATTGATGATAAAACGGCAATGATAGTGAATACCAGCATAATTTCCATCAGACTAAAACCATCTTCGGTGCCTGAGGTAATTCGGTTTCGGAAATTTTTCAACATGCTGGGTTCCCTACCGCTAAAGAATAAAAGTTTACTTGGTTGCAGTTGTTTCTTCAATCCAGTTGGTGATGTCTTTGTCAAGATCAACACCTCCCAGTTTGCCATCTTTGCCATAAGACATCAGGTCATAATCGTATCCATAATGAGTGCCCGGGTTACGATAGACGTAGGCATTACCCCACGGGTCGTTCGTAAGCTGTTGCTGAAGATAAGGACCACCCCAATTGGGCGGTGCTGGACTCGGGGCACGCCACAAAGCTTCTAACCCCTGTTCAGTGGTAGGATACTCGCCAACTTCAGTTGCATAAAGTTGCAATGATGTTTCTAGGTTGCTAATTTCTATTTGCGCTTTTGAAACTTTTGCCTTTTGTGGAGCATTTACGATCCTCGGTGCAATGAACGCCGCTAAAATGCCCAAGATAACGATAACAATCGTCAATTCGATCAGGGTTAAACCCGATTCGTCTGTTCTAAATTGTTTAAACATTTAGTTTCACTCCTTACTATAGTGTGCAGAACTTCGTGTTCTGGTGTTTTTTCCAATGTAAACGAAACTTGTGTCTATTTATTTAGACAAATATCTCTTGTGATAGTTTAGAAAAAATTGACTCTAAGAATGTGCGTTTGACATTAACCACTTAATGCTTGTTGTGCTTCAAAAATAGGTAGAATCATCGCTACAGCGATAAATCCGATAAGTAGACCCATAATTAAAATTACTAAGGGGCTAATAGAACTCGTCAACCTTTCCAGGCTCTTCTTGATTTCCATGTCGTAGTATTCAGACAACTTTGTCAGCATCGTGACGGGTTCACCAGATTCCTCACCTACAGCGATCATGTGGGTTACGAGGGAAGGAAAGTCCTTGCTTTTTTCTAATTCATGTGAGAGTGTAGACCCTTGTTCTACCTCTTTTTCTGCTTCAGAGATAATATTACTGTAAACCTTATTTCCAATAGTATCTTTAACAACTTTCAAGGCAGGGAGCATGCGTACTCCGTTTTCTAAAAGAGTCGCCATGGTACGTGTAAACCGAACGATAGCAAATGTGCTAAAGACGGGTCCGATGAGTGGGATTTTAAGCTTAATGCGATCAAGCCATACCTTTCCCGCTTCCGTACGAAAGTATTGTCGGAGAAATGTTGCAATAACGCTAATCACGAGCAATCCTAACCACCAAAAGTTTGCAAAAGCATCCGAAACTGAAATCAGGATTTGAGTCGGAAGCGGTAGATCACGACCGAACTCAAGGAACATCGCTGTGAATTTAGGGATAACGAGTACCATTAGAACTATGATCGCTGTTACCATCAATCCAAAGAGAATTGCAGGATAGAAGAGTGCTGAAACAACTTGGTTTCTGAGGATACGTTGTCTCTCAGCGAACTCTGCAAGTCGTTCCAAAACTTCTCCTAATACACCGCCCGCTTCGCCTGCTTTGACCATGTTGACGTAGAGTTCGGAAAAGATTTTTGGATGTTGGTTCAACGCATCGTTAAACGTTGCGCCGTGTTCAACATCGTATTTTATCTGCGAAATAATACGGTGTAATTCCGGATTCGTAATCTGTTTTAATGCTACCTCTAAGGCACGTGGTAGTGCAACGTGAGCACCTACTAACGCTGCGAGCTCATAGGTAAAAAATTCGACTTCAGTAGATTTAACTTTACGCGTTCCGAAACTAAACAATCGTTTCGCTTTGGTTTCAAGGACTTCACCCTCCTCCACAATTTGTGTCGGCCAGTATCCCATCTGTCGCAATTGCGCAATAAGCTCACCTTTAGAGTCTGCTTCTAAAGTGTTGCTGACTGTAGCACCCGTATAGGTGATAGCTTCATATTGAAATCTTGGCATGGTCAATCTCTCATATTAATAGCGTAATGTATTCAGTTAATTACCTAAGCTGTGTGTAATAGTGTTATTCCTCAGTTTGAAACATGAAACCTTGTTTAGAATTACCTTAATCACCCGCCTCAAGATCTTTAGCAAAATCGAGAGCATCTTCTTGGGTGAGCCGCAGCACTTCATAAATAGTTGTTAATCCTTCAGTAACCTTTTTCCATCCATCTTCACGTAAACTTTTCATACCCAATTTCACTGCAAGCTTGCGTAGTTCACTGGTTGAGGCATGTTGAAGTGTCAGCGTCCGTAGTTCTTCATTCATAAAAATAACTTCAAACATTCCGATTCTTCCTCTGTAACCTTTACGACATTCTTTACACCCATCATCGTTTGCGCGTGGAATTTCAAGATTTGCTTCCACATGGACACCGTTGTTTCCAAAGATTCCGGCAATTTCCTCTGCACTTGGCTGATACATTTCGCAGCAAGCTTTGCAGACACGTCGTGCTAATCGCTGTGCTATAATTCCTTCTACCGTAGAGGCAACCAAATACGGTTCAACCTTCATATCAATGAGGCGTGTGATAGCACCCGGCGCATCATTTGTGTGTAGTGTGCTGAAAACAATGTGTCCTGTAAGTGAAGTATGAATAGCCATTTCGGCTGTTTCGTAATCACGAATCTCACCGACCAGTACCTTATCAGGGTCTTGCCGTAAAATATGTCTTAATCCGTCTGCAAATGTGAAATCAATATCAGGGTTAACTTGAATTTGGTTTATCCCTTCTAATTCATATTCAACTGGGTCTTCAAGCGTAATGATTTTAACTTCAGGCGTGTTGATCTCTTTCAAACAAGCATAAAGTGATGTGGTTTTACCGCTTCCAGTGGGACCTGTTGCCAGGATAATACCGTGCGGTTTGTAAATCATTCGCTGGAAGAGTTCATAATTATCATCGGTTAACCCGAGCTCCGCTAATCCGAATTCAATGGATTGGCGGTCAAGAATACGTAGCACAACACTTTCACTATGTTGGGTCGCCACGGTAGGGACTGTAGAAACACGAAGGTCGATCTGACGGTTGCCGAGACTACTAATTTCTTTATTAATTTTTCCATCTTGTGGACGGCGCCGCTCTGCTACGTCCATCTCAGCCATAATTTTGACACGAGAGATGATAGCTGATTGGAGATATGCAGGCGGTTGCTGCTGGTCCTCCAATACACCATCAATCCGATATCTAATTTTCAGTTCGGTGGGGTAAGGTTCAATGTGAATATCACTTGCCCCTACCCGCACAGCATCAATGATCATCTGGTCAACTGCCTGAACAACTGTTGGGTCTTCACTGAGATCCTTTTCGTCAATACCAAAGTCTTCAATCCGTTCACGTTCGATTGTTGCAGCCGCGCCAACTGGCCCCTTGATTCCCGCACTCAGGATAGAAGCAGCATCCTTACCGTAGGATCTGACAATTGTATCCGATATTTCGTCTTCATCGGAAAGAAAAGGGTTAATCTCACAACCGGTGACATATTGGATTTCATCAATTAGCATTACATCTTGAACATCTGCAATTGCGACAGTGAGAACCTTATCTTCAAGATTCACGGGCACAATCTTTCTGCGATAGGCAAAACTTGCCGGCACCTTCTCAAGTGCTTCCTTTTCAGGGTCTACTTCTTCTAATTGTAGAATAGGTGTCCCGGATACGCGCCCTTTTTTGGCAAGTTCAAGAACTTTGGGGGACACATATTCGGAAATAATTGATTCTTCAGATTCGCCTGCCTTTTCAATTTCATCCAGAATTTGTCGATAACTTTGTGATTCGGACTCGGAAGCTCCGCCTGTCGTGTCCTCAGGTTGGATAGGTTTATTTGCCCAACTTTCAAGTATTTTCACATGAATTTCCTGATATTCTTGTTCTGAAATCAGGTCCGCTTCTCGTAGTACTTCAACGAGCGATTTTTTTCTGGGTGCACCGTACATAGTATAATAGTTCCTTATCAATTTTCAGATAACTAGCAATTTTTGACGCAGTATAACTTAATTTGGTTTAAATCAACTGCTCAAAACACTTTTATGGTTGTCCGTTTAACCAATGTATCTAATCTTTATCACCTACGGTGTGGTTTGCACAAAGAAATATAGTATCCGCAGGGTTTAATACCTTGATGGGAATAGTTGAACTTTCTAAATCACAGTGTCTTGAAAGGGAAAATTATGATCGGTTTCACTTTTCTTATGTGTAACTGCCTCTTTAAGACGAAGCATATTGGTAAAAGTTTAATATACCTACCGAAACGTTTTCACCGCGTAGAATTAAATTTATCGCCTTATCCTATTTTCAATCCACAAACGCAAGAAAATTAACGTGCATTTCTTTCGAAATTGTAGCCATTTACCCAAAAATGCGTATCATATACTGATCAACGGTTTCGTAATTATTTCGTTTTACTATAAACCGTCGTATTATTCTATTATAGTAGATCCTGAAAATAAGTTTACATTTTCTGTGATTTATGTTAGCCTTTATGATTATGGCATATTCAACAGATGGACGCAAACGCGTGCTTGATTTCATCAATAATGGTGGCAGTAAAGCCGCCGCAGAACGCACCTTCGGTGTCTCAAGAAGGACGATCTATAACTGGTTAGAAGCAGAAGACCCCTTTGCCTATGAGAAGCCGGATACCAAAGGGCCCCGACACATTGATTATGATGCGCTTCAACAACATGTTGCCGATTTTCCCGATAGCACACTCGCCGAACGTGCCAAACACTTCGGTGTTTCAACAAACGGCATCTTTTATGCCTTGGCAAAACTCAATATCACGCGAAAAAAAAGACCACGACCTACAAAGAACAGTGTCCGGTAAAACGCCAAGAGTATCTCTCGGCACTTCAACAAGAGACACACGAGCATGGCAAAAAACCGGTTTATCTTGACGAAAGTGGTTTCACCGAAACCGATTTCCGTCGGTATGCTTATGCCCGAAAGGTGTCCGTGTTGAAGATAAAGTGCCAAGTCATCGGTATACCACCACAACCTTGATTGCGGCACGTCTTGATGGATGTTTCACAGTGCCTGTGCTTTTCGAAGGTAGTTGCGATGCGGTTGCCTTCAACGCATGGCTTTCGGAGATGTTATGTCCTTTGCTTGACGACAGCCACGTTGTGATTATGGATAATGCCTCTTTCCACAAAGGTTCACAAACAGAAGCATTGATCCGGGAATGCGGTGCAAGTTTGTTGTTTTTACCGCCGTATTCACCGGAGTTGAATCCGATTGAGAAGGATTTCGCTAACATCAAGCGGATACGTCAATACAACGCTGAGACCTCTATTGATGATATTATAAAAGTGTATAAGTAATTACAGGTTTTACTATAAGACAAAAGTCTTATGTATAAGTTCGAATTTTCGGAAAAAAATGAGTGGTAGGTCGTTTATTCTGTGTTTTTCAGAAAATTTCACAGATAAAGTCGTTTTTTTTTAAACAATTTGCTTGACAGAACGTTATAGTATAATGTATTATATATCTTTGGTAGATTATGATAGAAATTTTTAATAAGGAGAGGAGACGAATGGAAACCGAGTTTTTCGGTGAAACAGAAAACATCAATGGTGTTGACTCATATATAGATGAAGTGTATCCGTCGGAAGAAACGGAATATGTGAACGACTACAAAGGTAGTGATCGGACTGCTTTAACGAGTTGGTTACGTAGTGTTGCGGGGCACCGTTTATTAACCCGCGAGGAAGAAGTTGAATTAGCGAAACGGATTGAAGCGGGTGATACCTCTGCACGCGATGAGCTTGTTCAAGCTAATTTACGGCTTGTCATTTCTATTGCGGTCAGGTATCAGGGAAACAAGGTCCCGCTTGAAGACCTGATTCAGGAAGGAAATATTGGATTAATCAAGGCAGCAGGTAAGTTTGATTATCGGAAGGGTTTTAAGTTTAGCACATACGCGATTTGGTGGATTAAGCAATCAATTATGCGGACACTTGATAACTTTGCTCGGTCTATTCGGTTGCCGGCGTATATCGTCGCGAAGATGAACAAGTTTGACGCGACCTATGCGGCACTTTGCCAAGAACTTCAGCGGGAACCGACACGTACCGAAATAGCGGAAGCACTTGACTTAACCGTCCAACAAGTAGAGGAAATCCTTACCTTTAATGCGGATACCATTTCAATGGATTTGCCTCTTGGGGATGAACGTACATCTCGTACGGCGGCGACGTTAGGTGATTTGATTGAAGACCCAACAACAGCTTCCGAAGATGGAGCGATTGAACAATTGATTACACATGATTTGGTAGAGCAATTTCTCAGCAAACTTTCTGAACGCGAGCAGCAGGTTTTGAAAATGCGTTTTGGTCTTGACGATGGAGAACGCAAAACACTTCGAGAAATCGGAGATGCCCTTGATGTAACCCGTGAACGTATACGACAGTTGGAAATCTATGCAATATCTCAGTTAAGCAACCTTTACAACGAAATGGGTGAATTCCGCTCAGAATACAAGGCTGATCGAACGGCTGCTTGAGTTGGATTCGCCGAAAGGTATTTATGAAGAATCTGTTTAAAAAACTCGCGGGATCTGAAGCATCTTTATTGGAAGTTACAAAAACCGCGCAAGAAAAGATTCAAGCTGTTATTGATGCTGAAGAGGTGGAAGTGGAAGGACTGCGGATTGGTATTGAGGGACGCACTGCTTCTGCTTTCCAATATAGCCTTGGCTTGGCTACCGAAGCTGAAGAGGGCGACATCGTCCTTGATATTGGAAGTTTTAAGGTCTTGGTCGATTCAAAAAGTGTTGAAGACCTTAAAGGGGCTATTATTGACTACGTTGAAGACCTCAATTCAAGCGGATTTAAGATAGAAAATCCGAATACGCCAACATGGGATAGTCCGAAGGCACAGAAGATTCAAGAACTGATTGATGAACGAATTAACCCAGCTGTCGCAGCACATGGCGGGCAGATTGAATTATTAAACGTCGAAGACGATGCTATTTATATCCACATGGGGGGTGGGTGCCAAGGATGTGGCATGGCAAATGTTACGCTCAAACATGGCATTGAAGCGATGATTCAAGAAGTGTTCCCAGAGATTAAGCAAGTCATTGATACAACTGACCATGCATCGGGGACTAATCCCTATTATTCTGCAGGAAAAGGGTAGAAGAAATTCCCCTGATTTCATAAGTTCGTTCTTACGAAAAGATTGCAATTGAATTCGAGACTGATTCGTTTAATATGTAACATAAATTTGTAGCAAAAGTTCCACTATCGTCAACCATATTTTGCATAGAAGGATTTAAAAGTGTTTTAAAGAGAAAATTTAACTGCTTTCAACTAAGAAACTTCTTATCGTCTTTTGTCTTTGCGGGTGCTGCTGTTTTGTGTGGTACTCAAGCGAATGGACGCAACACAGAAGCCACCCGCTTATCCAGACATTGGAGATTATCCCTGCATATACAACGCAGGAAACCAATAAAGGAGAAACGGATATGATGGAATTTGTAAAAGACTATTGGAAATCTTCTCTACTCGGTGCGCTTGGGGCACTCGTGTTACTCTATATCGGACTTTTTATTTACGATGGACTGACCCCGAGCGCAACACAAGAAGTAGTAGATACAGACACCCACAACGCCGCAAAACCACCTCCATCCGGTGCAAGACTTGCCGCGCGTATCTACCCCTCGAATCAAACGCGTGCGCACCAAGACAAATACCCGCCAAAACCGTGCACTGAAGAACATTGGACCTATCCTCCCCATTACATGTGCCATTCCTGCACCACCACCACTCCCAACAGATGTCAAGACGCGCCTTATACAGCTACGGCGGAAAATGGTTATCGCAGGAACAATGTATGAAATACTGGATGGTGAAAAAGTTGTAACTGAGGCAGCACATAAAAGAAATTTTGAGATACTCGTTGGTGGTATGACTCCAGAGGATGCTGTCACCTTCCTTGAAACATATCAAATTTATAACCCTCTCATTTTAGACGAATTGGAACCTCGCCGTGCTATTGACTACCTCTATAAAGTAAGGGCGCGTTGGAAAGACAGAGAAACTTATGCAAGAGGTGTTCTTGCCAGAGCCCCAGACAACCCGGATGCCCAAATGGTGCTGCTGAGTGCTGAACCGGATAACACGATAGCGGCTGCAGGATACCGAGATATCGTTAACAGAGATCCTGAGAATCTTCGTGCACTAAACGGTTTAGGATATCGGTTACATTACGATCAACCAGAGGAAGCGATTGAATACCTAAAGAAAGCGAACAGTCTTGACGCTACACGCGGGTTGTTTAATTTGGGATTGGCGTCCGAACGCCTCGGCGATGTCAAAACCGCATGGCTTTACTACAGGAAGCAGCAAACGATACAGAACGGTGACCTCGTTGAACTACATAAACGCGCCATTGAAATGGGCAACCCGTTGTATAAACCGATTTCGCGCACACCTTCCTCAATATCTGAATCCGATGAAATGCTAATGGACATTGGAGAGATGACACACGAGCAAACGTTCGCACCGGTGGCAGAAGAAACTCCATGGCTACCGGAACTTCCATCCCAGGAACGCCACCCATCGGAAAATCAACTGACAGACAAGGATAGCCAAAAAGCCACACGTGCAGAAGCCATACGTGCAGAATTTCAACGACAGCAAGCCACCGCACAACAGGAGCTTGACGATTTCCTCAAATGGGCAGAAAGCATCATGAATGCGGAAGATACTAATAACCTTGATGACTTCCTATCCAAGGAATTCGCGGCACACCTCAACGGCGGTGATGCACAATTTGCCCCGGAACGCACCGTCCGCGCTTATGAAATGATTGAACGATACGGTCCCGAAAAAGGCTTGCAACGGCTTAAAACAAAGGACCCTGAACTTGCGGAACAGATGGAACGTCTCCTTGAAGCAAAACAACCATCTCGCCGTAATAACTCGCAAAACAGAAAATGAAGAATGTCCCAGTGTTTTAGATTTAACCATAAACCCATCATTGAAAAAAGGAGATTCAAATGAGATTTACATGTATTTTAATCGGCATCTTGTGCCTTCTATGCCTTTTTAACCATGGAAACACCACCCTGGATGCGCAGCAAACAACATCCATCCAGATCGAACAACCATATCTTGACCCAAATTGGCGGCCAGAGGCGGGCTACTCACTGACTTTTGAGATAAGAGTCACCGTGCCTGCTGATTTCTCCAGTGGGACGCTGATCGCAGTACTCCAGAATGTGACTAATTATGCCGGTAAAAGTGGAAATGTGGCTGTCCCATCTGACGAAGGCGGCAATCTGGCTGCAGATCTGAAACTACATCAAACGACAGGCTGGTCGGGGAGCGAGAGTCAGCTCAGCTACACCCTCAGCGGGACAACAGCATCGCATACAGTGTCCCTCCAAGTTAACTGTAAAGATTATGCTGCCTATGGCGAATTAAAATTGACAGCATCCGGATCCGGTTATACATCAAACGAGGTCGTTATAAAAATTCCCAAAGATGACAATGGGAATAAAATTGCCGATGGTTGGCAAAACGATGTGGACGAGAACGACGAGAACAGAAGCGAAAATTATGACCCGGATGCCGATGCGGATAGTGGTCCCAATTCCAATTCTAATTTTGGTGATGGCATCACTGTAATTAACGAATACAGAGGCCTCAATGTCAGCGGCACATGGACAGATACCGACCCAAACGGATGGGATGTCTTTATCCGATCCAAGGTTGGCAGCGGTGATGCAGGTGCCTTACCCATGACCGTCCATGATATGTCAGAAACGGAAGTATCGTGGATTACCGGGCGGGTCTATCCTTTTGGAATCGGAAGTCAAAAGGTTTACGCCATTAGACTTGGAGATACCGCAGATGAGAGATCTAGCGAAACAACACTTGGATCTATGAGACAAGGACCTACCCATAGCTACTCAACGGGGTGGGTAGATGTGGGGCGGATAGAGGAACATGTAGATAATACAGTTGTAAGTGTCAATGAACGCGATTTTTTAGATGGTGCCATTGCACATGAAATCGGGCACGCGGTTAATCTCTCCCACTGTCCGGATATTGACTGTCCGAACTGTTATATGTGGCGCCAACCTGATTGGCCAATGGCGTATGTAACCCAATTCGCAGCGCATCATAATTCAGACTACGATTTAACATACGACGGACACATTTATCTGAGTAGCAGTATTCTTACATTCCCTGATAGAGGGTATAGTAGTAATAGAGGTGTACATATCCGACAAGTTGAAGACGTTAATGGAGACGGTGTTATCAATATTTCGGACCTAACCATAGTTGCGTCAAAGCTGGGTAGTAGTTGGAGCAACAACCATCCTACGGATGTTAACAGTGACAGTAGCACCGATATTTCAGATTTGATGCTTGTGGCACAAGAATTAGGCAATACGGCTACCGAATTTCCACATCTGCCTGAAGACGTTAATGATGACCGTGTTGTCAATATTTTGGATCTACTCGTGGTTAGTTCAAACCTTGGACAGAGCGGAGCACATGCTGCGGATGTTAACTGTGACGGAACCGTTGATATTTTAGATTTAGTGCGGGTGGTATCGGCATTTGGGATGACGGTTGCCCCTGAAGAATAGCACGTTTGATGCAAGGAGAAACTGACAATGAAGACTAAATTCCTTTTGATTTTAACCATTTTGTTTGCGGCACTTACATTTACTCCGAACATTTTTCCGCAAGATTCACCGCAATGGCAGCTACCCGAAGGTGCGAAAATGCGTTTCGGTAAAGGTAGGATATATGAGATAGCATACTCTCCAGATGGCACGCGTTTGGCGGTGGCAAGCTCCATCGGAGTTTGGCTCTACGATGCGGAGACTGGTGAGGAGCTTGACCTACTCACAGGGCATACAGGTAGAGTTATTAGTGTCGTATTTAGTCCGGATGGAAAAACAATCGCAAGTGGGAGTACGGACAGAACTATTCGTCTGTGGAATGTGGACACAGGACAACACATCCGCACGCTTACCGGGCATGGAGGGACGGTCCAGAGCGTAGCGTTCAGTCCGGACGGGAAAAAAATCGCAAGTGGCAGTAGGGATCATACCCTCCGTCTGTGGGATGCGGACACAGGCACACTCCTCCATAAATTAATAGGACACCAGGGTGGAGGTGGTCGAGGCGATGTTTTAGCAACTTATGCCTATCTTAGCGTTGCGTTCAGTCCGGATGGGAAGACACTTGCAGGCGGTAATCAAACAAGTTTTATCAACCTGTGGGATGTGGATACAGGCATGCTCCTCCGCACGCTCATAAGGAATTATGATCATGGTGATGTCCTTAGCGTGGTATTCAGTCCGGATGGCAATAAAATCGCAAGCGGCGGTAGCGACGGCACTATCCGTCTGTGGGATGCGGACACAGGCACACCTCTCTACAGGCTCAGCGGGATTACAGAGCATTTTGCTTTTGTTAGTAGCGTCGTTTTCAGTCCGGATGGAAAAACACTTGCAAGTAGCAGTAGCCACCTCGGTACTATCCATCTGTGGGATGCGGACACAGGCACACCTCTTCGTATACTCACGGGGCATGCGGAGAGTACTTATAGCGTAGTGTTCAGTCCGGATGGCAATAAAATCGCAAGTAGTGGGAGGGACAGCACTAGTGACAGCACTATCCGTTTGTGGGATGCCCACACAGGACAACCCATCCGCAAACTCGCTGAGCATTTGTTTTTATCCTCTAACGTTGAGTTTAGTCCGGATGGGGAAATAATCGCAAGCGGCAGCAACAAAGGTACTATCTATCTGTGGGATACTGACACAGGTAAGCTTCTTCGTCTCCTCACGGGACATGATCGTCGGGTCCATAGCGTAGCGTTCAGCCCAGATAACAAAACAATCGCAAGTAGCAGTACGGACAGCACTATTCGTCTGTGGAATGCGGACACAGGCACACACATCCGCACAATCAGAGAGTATGGCGGTAGCGTCGTGTTCAGTCCGGATGGAAAAACAATTGTCAGTGGCAGGAATTACCGCACTATTCATCTGTGGGATGCGGACACAGGCACACTCCTCCGCACAATCACATGGGATGCAGTTCGAGGCTTTTATAATGTGGTCCTTAGTCCGGATGGAAAAACAATCGCAAGTGGCAGTTGGGACGGACCTATCTATCTGTTGGATGCGGACACAGGCACACTCCTCCGCACAATCACAGTGCCTCTAAGTGCTGGCAGTACGCTCGCGTTTAGCCCGGATGGGAAAAAGCTCGTAAGTGACGGTGGTCGCAACCGCACTATACATCTTTGGGATGTGGACACAGGTACACTTCTCCAAACACTTACATGGAGTGGAGGTGCTGTCTTTAGCATCGCTTTCAGTCCGGATGGCAAGACAATCGCAAGTGGCAGTAGCGACCATACCATCCGTTTGTGGGATGCCCAAACAGGAGGAGAACCCCGCCGCGCACTTATAGGGCATACGTATTTTGTTACTAGCGTCGCTTTCAGTCCGGATAGCAAGACAATCGCAAGTGGCAGTAGCGATGGGACTGTGTTACTATGGGATATTGCACCATCACAACTGTCCGAAGATATTAATGGGGACGGTGTTGTGAATATTCAAGATTTAGTTGCTGTGGCACAGGCTTTTGGCGAAGCGGAACCCGATCTCAACGACGATGGTGTTGTGAATATTCAGGACTTGATCATTGTGGCATCGGCATTTGGGAATACGGTTGCTGCCCCTAAAGACTCTGAAAACTCTGAAGAATAGCACGTTTGATTTACCCGAATGGTAGGACGGTTTTCCGCTAAATGCCAGATGCACATTTGGCGTTGATTCATTGTTCCGTATCGTTCGCTAAGCCTTTCGTTGCACGAGAGCGGATGGAAAACGCGGAGCGTGCCTGCTACCATGTTCAAATCAATCTGCAAGGAAGTATAAGGAGACACACAATGAAAAACAAGGTTTTTTTGATGTTGACACTATCCATTCTCGTTTTACCCCTCAACTCTCATAGCGACTTTCCTCCGGGGACCATATTTCCTAAGGATGTACCGGGGGAGTACCCTGAACCTGTCGAAATACACATTGACGGTGCTGTAGATTACTTACAATATTCACTGGATGGCAAACTATTGGCAGTAGTGGCTTACCCTGGTTCTGGTCTACACCTCTACAATACACAAACTCTTGAAGAAATCTATCAGATCAAAGCAGAAGAAGGTTTTAATGGGGACTGTATAGCGTTTAGTCCGGATGGAAAAGTCCTCGCAAGTGGTGGACATCGGGGTAATATCAAGTTGTGGAATGTAGTGACAGGAACACACAAGCAGACGCTAAAAGCCCATTCAAGGGGTGTATACAGCGTAGCGTTCAGTCCGGATGGACAAACACTCGCAAGTGGCGGGGTAGAGGGATATGTCATCTCAGATGGTGAAAAATTGACTACTGGGGCAATCTATTTATGGGATGCAAACACGGGACAACTTCTTCATCGCCTCACGGAGCATAAACGGGGTGTCGCCAGTGTAGCGTTCAGTCCGGATGGCATCACACTCGCAAGTGGGAGTTGGGACAACACCGTCCGTCTGTGGGATATAGCAACAGGTACAAACACACAAACTTATATAACAAAGCATCGTAACATATTGGGGGTATCGTTCAGTCCGGATGGAAAAATACTCGCAAGTTGGGGGTTGTGGGACAGTATCTATTTATGGGATGCAAGCACGGGTAGTCTTCTTCACACGCTTATACGTAGGACAAGTGATACGGATGCCCTTTTTAGCGTTGCCTTCAACTCATATGGTAATACACTCGCCACTGCAAGCGGAGAAGGGGTCCGTATATGGGATGTGAATACGGGTAGTTATCTTCACAACATGCCGGAATCTATGAATATACCTCCACGTAGCGTGGCATTCAGTCCAGATGGGCGGACACTCGCAAGTGGGATGTGGGGCAGCACTGTACGTTTGTGGAATATTGCACCATCACAACTGCCCGAAGATGTTAATGCGGACGGTGTTGTCAATATTCAAGATTTAGTTGCTGTGGCACAGGCTTTTGGCGAAGCAGAACCGGATTTTAACGGCGATGGTGTTGTTAATATTCAGGACTTGATCATTGTGGCATCGGCATTTGGGAGTACGGTTTCTGCCACTGAAGAATAGCACGCTTAATGCCACATAAACGGTAGGAGCGATTTTCAAATCATGACACATTCCGTAGGAGCGATCTCCGAATCGTGACCGGTCGGGAATCGGAATTCCCTCCTACCTTTGTCCTGGGTTTGTAATGATTTCCA
Source organism: Candidatus Poribacteria bacterium (assembly GCA_965197475.1). Classification (GTDB taxonomy): domain Bacteria; phylum Poribacteria; class WGA-4E; order WGA-4E; family WGA-3G; genus MSPOR6. The sequence goes on from CBDANF010000002.1 coordinate 595,659, forward strand.
TAAAAAGGAGATATTGGACAATGAAGACTAAATTCCTTTTGATTTTAACCATTTTGTTTGCGGCACTTACATTTACTCCGAACATTTTTCCGCAAGATTCACCGCAATGGCATCTACCCGAAGGTGCGAAAATGCGTTTCGGTAAAGGTAGGATATATGAGATAGCATACTCTCCAGATGGCACGCGTTTGGCGGTGGCAAGCTCCATCGGAGTTTGGCTCTACGATGCGGAGACTGGTGAGGAGCTTGACCTACTCACAGGGCATACAGGTAGAGTTATTAGTGTCGTATTTAGTCCGGATGGAAAAACAATCGCAAGTGGGAGTACGGACAGAACTATTCGTCTGTGGAATGTGGACACAGGACAACACATCCGCACGCTTACCGGGCATGGAGGGACGGTCCAGAGCGTAGCGTTCAGTCCGGATGGGAAAAAAATCGCAAGTGGCAGTAGTGATCATACCCTCCGTCTGTGGGATGCGGACACAGGCACACTCCTCCATAAATTAATAGGACACCAGGGTGGAGGTGGTCGCGGCGATGTTTTAGCAACTTATGCCTATCTTAGCGTTGCGTTCAGTCCGGATGGGAAGACACTTGCAGGCGGTAATCAAACAAGTTTTATCAACCTGTGGGATGTGGATACAGGCATGCTCCTCCGCACGCTCATAAGGAATTATGATCATGGTGATGTCCTTAGCGTGGTATTCAGTCCGGATGGGAAAAAAATCGCAAGCGGCGGTAGCGACGGCACTATCCGTCTGTGGGATGCGGACACAGGCACACCTCTCTACAGGCTCAGCGGGATTACAGAGCATTTTGCTTCTGTTCATAGCGTCGTTTTCAGTCCGGATGGAAAAACACTTGCAAGTAGCAGTAGCCACCTCGGTACTATCCATCTGTGGGATGCGGACACAGGCACACCTCTTCGTATACTCACGGGGCATGCGGAGGGTGCTTATAGCGTAGTGTTCAGTCCGGATGGCAATAAAATCGCAAGTAGTGGGAATGACAGGACTAGTGACAGCACTATCCGTTTGTGGGATGCCCACACAGGACAACCCATCCGCAAACTCGCTGAGCATTTGTTTTTATCCTCTAACGTTGAGTTTAGTCCGGATGGGGAAATAATCGCAAGCGGCAGCAACAAAGGTACTATCTATCTGTGGGATACTGACACAGGTAAGCTTCTTCGTCTCCTCACGGGACATGATCGTCGGGTCCATAGCGTAGCGTTCAGCCCAGATAACAAAACAATCGCAAGTGGCAGTGCGGACAGCACTATCTGTCTATGGAATGCGGACACAGGCACACACATCCGCACAATCAGAGAGTATGGCAATAGCGTCGTGTTCAGTCCGGATGGAAAAACAATTGTCAGTGGCAGGAATTACCGCACTATTCATCTGTGGGATACGGACACAGGCACACTCCTCCGCACAATCACATGGGATGCAGTTCGTGGCTTTCTTATTAGTATGGACCTTAGTCCGGATGGAAAAACAATCGCAAATAGCAGTTGGGACGGACCTATCTATCTGTTGGATGCGGACACAGGCACACTCCTCCGCACAATCACAGTGCCTATAAGTGCTGGCATTCCGCTCGCGTTTAGCCCGGATGGGAAAAAGCTCGTAAGTGACGGTGGTCGCAGCCGCACTATACATCTTTGGGATGTGGACACAGGTACACTTCTCCAAACACTCACAGGGAGTGGAGGTGGTGTCTTTAGCATCGCTTTCAGTCCGGATGGCAAGACAATCGCAAGTGGCAGTAGCGACCATACCATCCGTTTGTGGGATGCCCAAACAGGAGGAGAACCCCGCCGCGCACTTATAGGGCATACGTATTTTGTTACTAGCATCGCTTTCAGTCCGGATAGCAAGACAATCGCAAGTGGCAGTAGGGATGGGACTGTGTTACTATGGGATATTGCACCATCACAACTGTCCGAAGATATTAATGGGGACGGTGTTGTGAATATTCAAGATTTAGTTGCTGTCGCGAATGCTTTTGGGGAAGCAGAACCGGATCTCAACGACGATGGTGTTGTTAATATTCAGGACTTGATCATTGTGGCATCGGCATTTGGGAATACGGTTTCTGCCACTGAAGAATAGCACGCTTAATGCCACATAAACGGTAGGATCAATTTAAGAAAATGGTTTGTTTTTGTGTGAGTTAGGCGATATGTGTTGTCTGAATCTCGAATTTTCTCGGATTACGCCAAATCAACGCCAGAGTCAACTTTTTCAATTTGCGCACCTATGTTGTTGGCATAAGTAATAAAGCAGGTGCCACCATTTGGCAATGTCGTTAGGAATTCTTCTGTTTTCTGTTTCAAGGTGTTGATATCCTCACTAATAGCACAAATTGCCGGTCCCCAACTACTTACACCAGCACCTAATGCTCCGTTAGTTTGCAAAAAATCAAGCGTTTGTTGCAATTCAGCACCTTGCGCATCAATCTCCACCTTTTTCCAACCGAACGTTTGAATCTTGTTTAAAGCTTTACCGAAACTATGCGAATTGTTTTCAAGAAGTGCAGGTAATACTTGTAGCAGAAGAAGATGTGACAACTTTGGAGCAACAGACGGAGGTTGCGGACATAGTGTTCGGAACAGTTCCAATTCTGCCTCACCGTAAATTCGTGAACAATTAGGCAGGACAATTAGGAGAGGCCATTTTGGAAACGTGTGCCGGAATAAAATCGGGGGTGGTGAAATATCGTCTGCGGCAGCAGAAGGGAGAAAAGAGGATTTTTGTTCGGGATAACGATGCCCTCCATCTACAATGAAGCCTCCAGTATCAAACGCTGCGACACCGATGCCGGACGTGCCACCACGACCCACAGCGTTGGCGAGTTCCAAGACGCTTAAATTCAGATCATAAAGGGTGTTTACAGCAGCAGCTATACTGAGGGAGAGTTGTGTTCCTGAACCAAAACCACTATGCGTTGGAATTTCAGAGATAAATTTTAGTTTAATTCCGGGAAACTGATAAGTTGTTTGAAGTTGTGCCAGAATAGCACATGCACGTTCATGGTACGCTGAAGATTCAACGTGAATTTCTGTTGACGGTTGGGCAATGATCTCAAAATTCGGCTCAGTGATGGCTAACCCGAATCCGCCATCAATTCGACCAAGTTGACCGTTCAAATCTATCAACGAAAAGTGCAGTCGAGCGGGGGTGGTAATTCTGATTTGGTTTATTTCGGTATTAGTTTCGCCTTTCATCTTGCTCAATGAGACCGTCCCGAATATGGAGTACGCGTCTTGCATGTTCAGCAACCGTTGGTTCATGTGTAACCATGATGATGGTATTCCCTTCCTCATTAAGGCGGTCAAAAATAGCCAAAATTTCGGCACCGGAGCGCGTATCCAAGTTACCAGTCGGTTCGTCTGCGAAAAGGAGCGATGGCTTGTTCACAAGGGCGCGCGCAATCGCGACACGTTGAACCTGCCCACCGGAAAGTTCAGTTGATTTGTGGTCAACTCGATCAGCTAATCCAACTGCCTCCAAAGATTCAAATGCTCTCCGTTTACGTTCTTTTCGTCCTAAGCCAGAATAGATAAGTGGAAGTTCAACGTTGTGGAGTGCGCTTGTTCTCGGTAGAAGATTGAATGACTGGAATACGAAACCGATCTTTTTATTCCGGATGTCTGCTAAGCGGTTATCCGAAAGTTTACCTACTTCTTCACCTTCAAGGTAATATTCACCATCTGTTGGGGTTGCAAGGCAGCCTAAAATATCCATCATGGTTGATTTTCCGGAACCGGAAGGCCCCATAATTGCAATGAACTCACCTGGTTCCACTGTGAAACTCACGCCTCGCAGTGCATGCACCTGCACATCACCCATCTCATAGATTTTTGTTATGTCTTTGACATCTATTAACATATTTGTTGTTCCTCACGTTTTGATCATAGATGGTATTTCAATTTATCACTTGTATGTGATTTATGAAGTGATCTCTGACCAAATTCACCTATTATTGCGATTATATTTTCTCAAGAATCACTTCGATTTTCTTTCTTCTGTGGTTAAGATTTGCCTTATGTCTTCCTAATTCGTCGTCCAACATTTCTTGGTGGTGCTAAGATAGTTTCGTATGTTCGCTTCTTTAAAAACAGACAAATAAATCAAGACTTCCATTTATCCCTCCAGTACATTTGTTTGACTTGGGCACAGGGGGCGGTCTGATTATTGTGCGGACTTCTCCCTGTTACACCTTTTACAAAGCATCTGGCAGTTATCCTCGTTGGTCTTGCCGCCCTCGGACCAGGGTGTGATATGGTCTGCTTCCATATCTTTGATTGCGAATTCGTCGTCACACTTGACACAAATTCCTGACTGTTCTTCGTAGACCTTTTGCTTCATGCTGTCTGAAAAGGCGCGTATGTTCAGGTGTTTCTCCTCGCGAGTCAGAATGTACGGGTATATACCCGCTTTCCGTTGCACATCATCGTCAAGGACAAGGCGGGCGGTTTCCTGCTCAATCTCATTAGCGTCAAGGTCGGCATCTCCAAAGTCGTTGTGCAGCGAACCCCAATCTACGCCCCTCATCATTTTTGGTCTTGTGTTCGTGAAAGTGGATTCAACCCAATTGATCACCGATTGAAAATACCCCCATAGGGGCAACGCGTTTTCGTCGTGCTGATGCTTCCCCATGTAGTCTTCAATCGAGTCTTTGCTGACCCACTTAATCACTGTCTCCAAGTACTCTTGTCGGATTGGCGAACCATTGACATAGGCATTGCCGATTTTGTATGCAGCGCAACCAGTCCGACTAAAATATCGCTTGGCATTTGACAACCAGGTTCCGGCGTAAACAGCATTACGCAACTCTTGATTGGTCAACTTCTTTCCCGCAATGTTTATAGTCTTGAACCACTCTAACTTTTCGCTGTCTGTCCCGGTACAGACGTAGACCGTCAACTCGTAATCCAATATCAATTCTTGTTTGTCTGATGGGAGATTGTGGAAGTATTTACCTTCGATCGAGAAATCGCCATCCACATACTGAGCAACGGAGATTGTACGCTGCTGTCCGTCAATGATCTCGAACGTACCGTCTTCCCGGTCTGCCCAGTACATCACGTTCAACGGGAATCCTTTCAGGATGGAGTCAATGACGGCGTTGCGTTCCTTGTCGTTGTAGATAAACTCCCGTTGAAATGGCGGACGTATATCCAATTTGCCGCCATACCCGGTTACACCGTCCTCGCGAGCGTCCTCGTAATCCTCGACAATCTCTTCCACCGTGAGGTCTAACAACTCGATTTTCATTGCTGTATCCTCCTGTTGCGGATAACGATTCTGAAATAGGGACATTTGCCGTTTATGCTCAAATCCTTATCGTCGTTTCCTTTTCTAAACCGAATTATCTGGAATTGATCAGGGTTGTGCTTGTCCAAGAAGGTAATCGGCACGCCCATTTCTCCAGCATAATCTACTGGGATATCAGACGTTTTACCCACGTTGATCGCATCGTAATTATCGTACTTCGGATATTCATCAGGAGAGTATTTCTTGTAAAGGATTAGGTCTTCGTGCCGCTTCTTATGGTCGAGGTTGGTAAACCAAACAGCATTCCCCAATCTGCCCTTGACGACATCATCCACCAGTCGGTAGGCACTGCCCTCCTTCTTGTTTCTAACCAATTCTCTTGCATAGTCTTTCGGCACATCAAAAAGCATATCTTTGCCAGCCGGACCATGACCAAGCCACAACCTGTCACTCTTGATTAGGGGAAATACCTCTTTGTATGTTATCGCGTTCATGCTCCCAATGACGACAAATTTTTTGTCGTATTCGACCAGTTGCGTGATATACTCCCTGAACAATGAAAACGGCGGATTTGTAACCACAATGTCTGCCTGTTTAAGCAACTCAATACATTCGCGGCTCCTGAAATCGCCGTCTTCCTTGAGTTGAAATTTGGTGGATTCTGTTCCATTGCCGACATACTCAAGTCCGGCAGCGGTTTCCATGTCGTGTTTACTGAACATATCTATCTGCCGATTTTTGTAGCAGGTTGTGATCAGTTTTTTGAGTCCAAGTTTCGCGAAATTCCGCTCAAAGTAGTGAGAGAAATTGCTGATGGTGGGATCGTCGCAATTGCAGTAAACAGTCTTGCCGCGAAAATGCTTCCTGTAATGCTTTAGCTCTTTCTCGATGTCCGGGAGTTGTGTGTAAAATTCATCTTGCTTTGCTCTATTCGCAGCGTGCAGAGACTGATTCTTTGCCATGATATAGTTTATCCATTTCGGAATTTTGTGCGGAAATATTCAAAGCGAGCAACCATTTCGTCAATAGGTACGATATCCCAATGCCCCCTGACTGAATTATCAGCGAACCGCAGGCGTTTCAAAGCATCAAGAGCCTCAGTTATCTCCCATTGGTTTTTTTTAGCAGAAGGGAGTCCTCCTCTCTTACTGTGTATTCCCTCAATTGTCTCGCCGATGAGATTGCGTCGAATACGCTGCTTCCCCTGAAATATTTCTATAATCAGTTCTACTGCTATAGGGGCATCAAGCGGTTTGCCTTTATATTCATATTTGTCCATGATATAACCTGCTCCTTCGCTCCAGAAAATAAAATAGGGGCGGAACATTGCTGCTCTGTCTGTTTAGAGTTATGAGCGAGGTTAGGGAACCTCGCTTACTTATCACCTTCAGGCTTGAGTGACACATGTATGCTAAATGTATCAGCATTTAACGGTATGCCTTTTTTTTTTCTAATAGACATCTCAATGTTATGTATTAAGGTTCCTATCTTATTTACTAAATTTCTTAAACGATTTAAACGATCTTCATGTTCAATCAAATATCTTGCAACCTTTTCCAACTCTTTCTGAGTAGCCTCATATCTTTTGTGTGAGGAGTGGATATGGGCAACGGTCTCATCCCTAGCCTTTTTAAGTACCCCATAAATGTCAATGTTTCCGATGTTTTCTAATTCACTTTTAAACTTGTCTATATCCTCATGGTGACAAGATTCAAGACGTGTAGATATACAGAAGGTCCTCTTTTTATCATACTCACTTCTAGGTTCATGTACTAATTTACAAATGTTGGTAATTACAGGCACAATGTTATTTAATACATCAAAGGGATTAACTTCTTCTTCAGCGGTGTGCAATGCTAACAAATTTTCTATATTATAATCTACATGCCGCAAACAAGAATCGAAATCCAAGTTTAGAATTCTAATGCTCGCTGGTATAAAATCCTCTTTGTCTTGTTTTGTTTCCTTTTCGGACATTTCAAGTTCCTCCGAAGATGTCAGATGCCCAACGAATTGCGCGACTACAAACGCTAATAAAATAGGGGCGGAGTATTGCTGCCCTGTCCCTATTTTGTGAAATCCCGTTAGTTGTTAGGGAGGGTAATGCGATCTTAAATCTCTCTTTCAAATATAGATAAGATTAACTATACGATTAAAATTAGCATAAAGTCAAGTTAAAACATTTCACCCGATCCCCACAGATTCATCACAATTCCAAACCACCCACCACACCATAACTTTCCAAACAATTCCGATAACGACTATAGATGCAACAGATTTTACGAAGTAACGTTCACTAAATAACACTGAAACTAATGCTTGAACTTCAGTTGCTTCTTTGTCTGCAATTATTAACCATTTTTTCATCTTTTATGAATGGATAGTAGTTAATAAAAGCAGATAAAATGAATTCATAATAAGGATTATCTGAAAAATATAATCCTTTTTTAATTGTATGCTGTTCTATGATAAAGTGCTCTATTTTATGGTAGTAATTCCCTAAGTTAGATTTCATAGTATTGTGGTTTCAGACTTGGTTGAAGCGATTTTTTCAAACTTTTTTTAAATCACAAAACTACTTATTGCGCTATCTGTTATTTTTATTTTCTTCTCCCCTTGTCAATTCCATCATAGAAGGCACAAAAACGCGATCGCCTTCTTTTAAGCCGCTAATAATTTCAAAGTGTGTGTTGTTACGCCTGCCAACTTTAATATGCGTTTTGACACCTTTCTCCTCACCTTTTTTAGGTGGTTCACCTGTGTCCAGTTTAACAAAATGCTGACGCTCACTTCTAATTTCCGCTTCTATACCGGATAATCGTTTGTTTTCAGAGATTACGATAGCGATTTCTGTCGGACCAGGACGCATACCCTTCGGGGGTTCGTCAAACAAAATTTCAAGATTTCGGCGGGTTTCCGAAGGGGCAATTTTTGTAACTTGTCCAGGAAACTGTTTGCCAATAAGGTTTTGAACTTTTATTTTTTGTCCTTGCTGAAACTGCCCAAGATCGTTTGAATTTACTGTGGCTTTTACAGTAAACACCTCTGGGCTTAACACCGCTGCTATCGGAATCTGAAGGATATCAGGTTTTTCAAAAACGATAATGTCTACGTCTGCTGACATTCCGGGTAATAATTGAAATTCTTGATCTGATATATCTACCTCTATATCAACCTCAAAGGTAATCACAGCATTTCCGCCACCTTGTGGACGTTGCGTGGAACTGGGTGAAATTTCGCTGACTCTACCATTAAAAATTTTATGGCGATAACTATCAACCCGTATTTCTACGCGTTGTCCCTCTTTTATTCTGCCGATCTCAACCTGATTGATTTGGGTTTTGACAATCATCTGTGAAAGGTCGGCGATCCGCATGATCGCCTCGCCACGTGAAAATGCAGACCTTCCTGAGGTGATAATCTCACCTTCTTCTACAGAAAGGCGTGTAATGGTGCCGGACATTGATGCCTTAACCGTTGTCCATTCGTAGCGTTCCTGCTGAGATTTGAGGCGGCTTTCTGCTTGAAATAAATTCGCTTGTGCGCTAACTTTCGCATGTTTTGTGAGTGCTTTCTCTTCCTCGGTTGTTTCTTCAGCTTGTTTGAGTCGGGTGCGTGCGTTTTCCAAATCCGCTATTTGCTGCTTTTCCTGTGCATCTTGAGATTCTTTAACCGTTTGAACGTTCTTTTTATTAAGGGCAAGGGTTGCTTCTCGACTCTGAATAGCTTCCTTCATTGCCTTGATGTTTTCTTCTTGTGATTTAATCGTTTCCTTTTGGGATTCAACCTCTTTCTGGGCAGTTTCGTATTGCGAGGTATTCAAAGCGAGTTGTCTTTGGGATTGCTCCAATGTCTGCTTCGAAATTAATTCTTTTTCAAATAATTCTTCGTTGCGTTTGTGTTCAGATTGAGTTGTTTCAAAGGTAATTTTTGCGGATTCAACACTTGCTTTCGCTCGATCAAGTGTTAAATTTGCTTGCGTTAAAGCGATTTCAGCCTGCTTCATTGAGATTTTATCTCGGTTCAGCAAGTTCTGCGTTGTTGCAACGAGAGTTTCCGCTTCAGTAATCCGTTGTTGCTTGTTTGCAGCAAAGGATTGAAGGTATGCTTCAGACTTAGCAACAGCATTTTGTGCCTGATGTAGGTCGCTTTTTTCCCGTTTTTCAGCGATCTGAATTCGGAGCTCTGCTTGTTCAAATTCTGCGTTCCGAGCATCTCGGTTTGCTTCTGCCTGTTTCTTTTCCTCAAGAATCTGCTCGTCGTCGATTCTGAGCAACGGATCGTCCTCTTTAACAAGGTCTCCCTCTTCAACGAGAATTTCCTTTATTTCGCCCTCAACGTTTGATCGGACATCTACCTCAATAAAGGAACGGAGGGTGCCAGATTCTTGAACTTTTACGAGAAATTCCCCGCGGCGTACAACCTCACGTTTGTCTTCGTCCTCATCCTTTTTTTGACCAAAATTGATTTGGGTTGCGCCTATCACCGCTACAGCAACAACAATAGCAGCTGTGCCGATAATAATCCATTTTTTACCGATCTTCATGACTACTGTAAGACTCCCATTGCATCTTGTAATCGTGCGCGCGCAATTATGTAATCGTAAAATGCGTTGACTTGATTTGTCAATGCTTGCGCGTAGCTTGTTTGCGAATCAAGTACCTCAAGTAGAATCGCTTTTCCTACCTTATAGCGTCCCTGAATGACATCTAAACTCAGCTGTGCGTTTACGACCTGTGTATTAGAGATTTCTACTGCGGTTTCGCTTCGTTTTAGGTTTAGATAACTTTGTCGTACGTCAAGCGCAACGGAGCGTTCAAGGTCGCTTGCATTTTCGCGTGCTTGTTCTAACTGCATATTAAGTTCCTTGACGCGATTCCCCAAAACGCCGCCATCAAAAAGTGTAAAGTTAAGTGATGCGCCAACACTCCAACTCCGAAAATCAGAGAAAATTTGACGTTCGCGAAGATAATTATCAAGGTCTACGTTATAGTTTGCGTCTGCGCTCAATCGGGGCCAACGTTGCAATTTTGAAAGCGTCAGACTCCATTCCTGTTGTTTAATTTGTGCTTCAGTTTCCTTGAATTCTGGTCGGTTTTCAAGGGCTAACTGCATCGCTTCTTCAACAGTAATCTCTATCTTCTCAATAGTCCCACGCTCCAGATATAATTGGAAGGATTCATCAACTGCGACGGTAATTAACAATCCAGGGTCCAATCCCATGAGTCGTGGTAAAGTTGCTTGTGAAATTTGTAGCGAAATTTGATTATTTAGCATCCCTAGTTCACTATTTGCTTCACGGACTCTCGCTGTAGCGACATCCGCAGGGATAAGGACACCTGCTTCTTTCAAAGCGATGGTTTGTGCTGTGTTTTCTTTTGAGCGCGCCAACACATCTTCACTAACCTTAACCAGTTCTGTGTCTTTAAGGACATCGTAATAGGCTTGTGTAATCTGTAGGATTACACCTTGTTTAATGCCTTCATTTCGGTTAGTGGTAGCCTTCAATCCCTCTTTTGCTTGTGCGTAATTTGCTTCACGTTGTCCATTATCCCAAAGCGTATAACGTCCTGTCAATCCTAAATCGTAATTCTGTGGTTCAAATCCGAAATCCAGTCGATCATTAAAATCGTATCGTCCAGTGGAGGAAATTGTTGGAAAATAACCGGCACGTGCATTCTTCAATCGTAGTTCCTGAATAGCAAGACTCAACCGTGCATTTCGCATAGTCGTTGCTTTCTCTAACCCCAGCTGGATACACTGTTCAAGCGTTAGCGGTTGCGACAGGTCAATTTCTTGTGGTTCTTGTGCGCTCACACAGAGAATTACCCAAACCTGAAAACCCGTCAGGATAAGAGTTAACGCAATTTTCCATCGAAGCATTAGCATCTCCTTAAACCTAAAACTTCAGGACTTACGCAAACTGAACAGAAAAAGGGAATATTGGACTTAAAAAGTCGTTATTTCGGCATTTTAACCCCCTAAATCCCCCTTATCAAGGGGACTTTAAGAGAAAATGCGTAAGTCCTGAACTTATAATGCGAAAGATTGTAATTTTAGGTAATAAGCCTTTTTTATTTTGACAATAATCAGTTTTAAAAGTTCAGAACAAATTCTGAGTGCAAGTTTATTGATAAAGTATATTGAAAATTTTGACGCAATTCAAGTATAAAAGTTTAGTATTTAACGTGAGTGATGGGCAGAATCATTCAGTTATCGGGTTTCTTAGCGTTTAAGAGAGAGGTGCGATTTGGAGGTCACACTATGCGAAAAACTTTTGAACAAGAGATAAAACGACTAAAGAAGGAAAGGTGCGTAAAAAAACAGGCAAGTAACCGTTGGTTACTTGCCTGTTTCATTTGTTTTATACCGAATTAACGGGATTTGTCTTGTTTTTCTGGGCAGAGAGAGCGCTTACAAAGCGCGCCTACAAGAATAATCGAGTTAATATGGTATTAGACACTCAACATAAGTACTGAACTTGTAGCGAGTAAGAGCTAAGAATTCAAAGTAAATAGGGTGTCTGAAGTAGAAAGAATGGGGCATAAAGTCCACCCTTCTCTTTCCCTATTTTAACACATCCTTATGTTTCACTCAATATGACTTCACTTAATAACTGTGGATATGAGAAGGTCCATAAGATGGTACATTTGGATGTACACACCGCCAGAACAGATACGTGCATCGATCACCGTTGGCGTTGGTATTCGTGCATTGCTCCTCTTGGTGCGTCAGACTATCGCAGGCGTAAATAGTATGGGAAGGACAGTTCCCTGTCGAGATGTGATTGCTTGACTGACACGCGTAGAATGAATGGGAGGTGCAATACAGAGACCAACTGTTGGCGGCTACCAACTGATGGTCTGTGCCATTACACTTATATTGATAACATTGACCGCAATACGCGTGCAGGGCAGCCGATGCCGCATCGTTCGGATCATACGGTGTCGTCAGCGTACACCCCTGAATATCACACGTTACCAGTGTCGGTGAAGGCGTGGGTGTCGTCACGGGTGTGGTTGTCTGTGTGGTCTGTTCTGTGTCTATTCCGAGCATTTCAAGCGTGATTTCTCCGAATGAAATGCCCGAGTAATTGCATGCAGTCACACCCGCATTCGTGTGCCCTGTTATCGCTAAAGTTTTCTTGTGTAAACTGTCTAACGATAGCGACTTTACCTTAGAACCCGGGATTTTTATCACAAGGTTACCCGTATCCGGATCAATTTGATAATGCTTACTGGTTCCGCTTGGGTTTTTCATGAAACACGTTAGGTGAGTACAGTGGCGGTTGATGTTGTGATCATGCAAGACTTCGTGTGCGATCGTGTTATTGATCCGAAATTTTTTGCCGGCATCTATCTTGGCCTGTGTTCCCAATTTCCACTTATAATTTTTCGCCCTATTCTCATAAGCTGTCCTCTCTCCGGGAGTTTTAGCTTTTTCAGCATATTTTAAATATTGTGCCTTACCCTGCGCATCGTATGCGTTCTTCGCCTTTACGTACGCCTCGTCAACTTTACGCTCTATACTATCAACAAAAACCTTTATTTTTGTGTATCGCGATGGAGAACCGCCCGATGTCTGTCCGAATCGGTTGCGTGGGTTGTCATCTTGTTTACCGCGTGTGATTCGTATTGCCCAGACAGGGTTGGCACCAGGGAAATCTGAGTTGAAGTTTACCCTGCCCGTGTCTTCACTAACACTCTCTGCGAGTAAATTACCGTTAAAGACTTCCCCCCACGGTTCGTTAACAATAGACCAACCACTGTTTTCAATTTCAAAAGGTGTCAGCTTGTAATATAGATGCTTATTGATCGATGGGGTGTTACCAAGCTCATAGTCTTCCATACTACTATCGGAGCAATACATGACATCTTTTTGTGTGGGGTCAAGTCGTGTGACCGCTGCGTCGGTGCTTTTGGTGAAAATGCCGCGGTATTCATCGTATATAATCCACCCGTCACCAATGTTCTTGTTCTTGTCGTCGGGGGCAACTTCATCGTCAAGTGTCGGGTCATAGCCGTTTTTACCATTGGCGAGAGGGGTGTTTTGGTTTATATCAAATTTCGATTCATCTACGTTACCATTTTCGTCCATAAGTTTCGGCCAGTTATCTGCAATCCCGTTCTCATTTTCATCAAACGGGATACACTTTGTATCCGTCATTGCCATGCCACCGTCCCTTGGTGTCACCGTGACAGTGACGCTGCCAGAAGCAGCCCAGTCATAACAACGGCTTGTGATCGTGGCAGGGACGTTCTGAGAGTTGGCATCGGTCCCATATACATAGCTGAGTTGGGATTCCCCAACATAAGTCCACCCATCATTGTCGTCCGGGTGAAACTTTAGGTCATTTTCAGTTGTCACGCCAAAATTTGCAGCGTACCCTTTATAGTTCGTTGGATCAAGATCAACAACAATATCGTAGTATTTATTTCCTGCCAAACCATCTACCTGCAGCGAAAATGAAAACGTGTTGTAATGGTCTTCATTTTGGGGGTGTCCCCCTTCGGGATATTTATCGCCATCAAAGTTTTGCGTCAGTGTGACAGTAACCGCATGAGCCGACAGTGCAATAGACAATAGAAGTGTCAGTGTGAAAAAAGTCAAACGTCTCATCAGTATATCTCCTTTATTTAGTGGTGCGTCGTGGACGCTGTGAGCGTTGTTTCGACATCGCTTTCGCGAGGTCCGGGTCAATCTTTTGTAGATGCGGGATCGCATCTGTCTTGCCATGGCGCTGCATCGTTTCAAACGCACGGATCAACCGATCCGAACTAAAATCGGGACTTTCGCCACGTAGCTGCTTTGCCATCTCACGCATCAAAAAATCTTCTAAATCCGCAGGAGATTTGGCATTCTCTATCGTTTCCATCCATTGTAGAAAATCTTCAAACTCCTGCTGTTGGCGTTGCACAAAGGCATCGCGCATTTGCTGCGCAGCAACAGCACGCGGTGCATCGGCAGCAGGAGAACCACCCGGAGCAGATACAGTGTCAACAGGCATAGCCTGCGGATCAAACGCACCATCTACATCCGCATCAGGCGATGTATCAACAGGAAAATCGGGTAAGAGCGGTAAATTAAAAGGATCCGATAACGACTCGTCAAACGCCTCCACTTCAGACGGAGGACCATATACCGGAAAACCTCTTTCAATGGCTTCAATATGGGCAACGATTGTGTCATCGTTTTCCCAGTATCTACCGGGGTTCGCGTTTACCAGGGTTTGTGCCGCTTTGAGATGCACAAGTGCAGAGTCGTAATCACCGACCCTTTGATATGCCATCCCTAAATTCGTATGAATTTCTTCAGGTTCCGTCCAAAGACCATACCAGGAATTCGATGCATACAAATCAACGTATTTGAGGGCTTCTTTCGCGTAGACGATAGATTCTTCCGGGGAGTCTGCCTGTGTCAACTGTGCTAAATCTTGAAGCAGACGGGGAGAATCCGGATGGTATTTCAGCATCTCTTTATACTGGGGCAGTTCATTCCGGCTGCCCCAAGGAATACGTTTATTATTTTTGTCATACTTTGTAAAGTCATATCTCGCCTCAAGTGCTAATTCGGAATACGGATATGCTTCTATAAGACGCAAGTTGGCTTTACGTCTATCCTCTGGAGGGCCATGCATTATTTTCCTTTCGAGGTCTGCGTAGGTCCACATTTCACCGTCTACGGAGACGGCTTCCGGTTCGGGGGGCACCGTGCGATGCCACTCGTCACCATGCCAGTGACCTGTCGCATACGTTTCGCCGTCGGGCGGGGGTTTGAGAACCACTTTTTTGACATCTTGTGTCGCAATATCTGGCACTTTGTAGATTTTAATCGGTTCGGTGTCTCTATCCCGTATTAACAAAACTGCGATAACACCGATGAGTCCGATGATGAGGGAACAAAACCCCCATATCATTTTTTTAGACATGTCAGTTCTCCTTATTATAGAGCGTTAGCCTGTTATTTCGCTGCGTCCAGCGAGCAGGGCGGTATGGTTGATTTTGGACAAGGCGTTTCCTGTTTTTCCAATATGATACTGTCAGATCGGGGTTGTTCTGTGCAGTCAAGTTTATCCATCTGTGTTGCGCGTGTCATTTTAATAGCACCGGACAGAATAACCCCGCTAATCAAAACGAGAACCACTGCAGTGATGAGTCTCCGCCTGTTTTTCCGGTGTTGTAGTTTGTGGAAAACAGACGAGGTTTTTTCAACCTGTTGTGTATCAAGTTGTTTTAAGGACAAGAATCCCCACAGCGAGATAGCGAGTGCAACGATACTGAGGCGGATTCCGTGATCCT
This sequence comes from Candidatus Poribacteria bacterium, assembly GCA_965197475.1. Taxonomy (GTDB): domain Bacteria; phylum Poribacteria; class WGA-4E; order WGA-4E; family WGA-3G; genus MSPOR6. The sequence goes on from CBDANF010000002.1 coordinate 611,245, forward strand.
CAAAAAAGAGTGCAAAGAACGAGATAACGATGAGTCCGCCAAATGCAGCCATAGCTGCCAAATTAACGTTTGCTGTAAAAAATTTCTTTTTCACAATTATATCTCCTCTGTTAAAATTTTTCAAGTAAAATCAGACAAATATTCAAACGCGATTCAGCATAAATAGCGTCTATTTCCATAAACAACCAGGACTTACGCAATGTATTCAAAAGTCCCACTGATAAGGGGATTTAGGGGGTTAAATCACTGAAATAACGACTTTTTAACCCCCCTAACCCCCCTAACCCCCCTTATCAAGGGGGAATGCGTAAGTCCTGAACAACAAAAGCCCGCGACGAGACACTCCGTATGAAATGAAGTGCGGGCGCGAAGATATCGCAGCTGCTAACGTCTGCGATAAGACTTTGTCCAATAAATTGATTGAAATTAACGAATGTGAAGTGGGGGGGGTATTAACTTATAGTTAAAATTCGCCAACCGACGTATGCCGCGTGGACGAATCCTGCTCAGGTGGCAGATGTCCGATGTGGTCACTTTCTGGATTGTGGTATAAATATGTCGGTCCTTCATTGTTAAATCCCCTAATGCAAAATATGGTTAACGACGGTGTAACTTCCTCACTACAAATTTGTGTTACACGCGCATAATTCCCATATATACCCTATTCAACGTATGTATTGCAAGATAGAGTACAGAAAATTTCAACTTTTTCTAAAAACTCGGAAAATTTTAGGTATTTACATCATTGCAATTTTCCTTGCAATTTTCTTCTCTTTTTGGCAAAATAAGCACAACGACAGAAAAATCTTGATATTGAATCCTCAACTTAGGTATAAGTAAATGGCTACACAAAAAATCGTCGTAATCATACTTTTTGTCTGTTTTTCAACCGTAGGAATTTTGAGCGTTTCAGCTGAAACTGCCGATTCAGGGACGCATTGGCTTATGGTTGATGCTACGCCGGATGGGCGTGCGAGTTCCCTGTTAAATACGTTGGGCGATCTGTTAATGAAAAAGGGAAAGGTGCCGCAAGAACATATTCATCGTCTTGAAGGCGAGGCGGCAACTCATGATGAAATACATGCGGCGTTAGTTGAGATTGGGAACAATCTTGCTGAAAAACAGACATTCGTTTTTCTTTACCACGGTGAAGTGTCCAAGCCGCGTGGTGTCAACGCGATGCATCTTTCAACGCAATCAGAAGAAACTATTGAAGACTCTGTTCTGAATAAATGGTTCAAAGATGCAGGTATAGGTCGCGCGCTTGTCCTCATTGATGGTTATGCAAACGATGAGCATCTTTCCGTCTACTATGCGAACAGAGAAACTCTCGGCAGTGCTGCACTAAACGTAATCCAACCGCCTGAGGCAACAGGTAAGAATGCTTTTCTTCAGGGGCTAATTGATGCCTTATCTGAAGAAAAAATAGATGCAGACGATAACAGACATATTAGTATTATCGAAATATATCAGCAATTAGAGACAAACAGTGCTTTTCAACAAGCAATTTTTGCTCCCACAGGGGATGTTGAGGAAACGGTAATGAAAATCAGTCCTGCCATTAAAGTTACTACGTTTCCAGAGGGTGCACAGATTCTGCTAAATGAAAAAGAAAGCGGATTGACACCGAAGCTTTTCACGGAAAACTTACAGCCAGGGACCTATACTGTTTCTGTTAGAAAAGCTGGCTATAATAGTCCAGAGGCTAAAACTGCTGAATTGAAGTTAGCGCAGGGCGAAGTTATAAATTTTGCGTGGGCACTCAATCCGATTTCTGTTTTCGGCACTGTTACCGGTCCCTTCAATGTATCAGTTGTTGGTACGCAGATTTCAATAGAGGGAACTGAATATGTCGCGCTCGTAGGAGAAGATGGCACCTATTCATTTCAAGACTGGAAGGTCCAATATCCGCTAACCCCTGGTGTGGAGTACACGCTTTACGCAAAGCAAGGGGACTTCTATTACGGTTCAGTAACTTTCACCTTCGGTGGTTACACTGCAATAGAGCAACCGATCCAGTTGGTCAAAAAAACATGGTTTGAGATTGCGGAATTTGAATTTAGTCGGAATGACCATCAAAAAGCGGTATTAGCCTTTCAAAAAGGGATTGAGGTGACGACAGATTTTCCACAGATGTCAGAAGATTTAACAGTTTTGCTGTTTACTACCTTCGCTGATGCTATTGACCGTTCAGAAATTCAGGACGTTAACTATATTGTTGTCACAGCAAAGTTAGCGGAAGCATATCAACCGGAACTCGCCAAAAAGTATTGGCAACAGGTGAAATTAAAAGCAGAAAAGGGAAGTTCCGCTGCGAAATTAGCTGGGCAGCGTTTGTGGCAGATGAATCCCTGGCGCAATATTATGAATATCGGCATCGTCTGTCTGTTGATTCTTATCATTGCCTCTGGTGTATGGACATTCTACCGATATCGAAAATCAAAGCAAACAGAGGCAGAAAAAGATGCGTGAAAACCCACCCAACATACTCTGGATATGTAGCGACCAACAACGATTTGATACTTTAGGTTGCTACGGAAATCCTTATGTCCAAACACCGAATTTAGACAATTTAGCGCAGGAAGGCGTGCTTTTTGAACATGCTTACTCGCAAAGTCCTGTTTGCACACCGAGCAGGGCAAGTTTCCTCACTGGACGATACCCACGCACGACACGATGTCGGCAAAATGGGCAGGCGATTCCACCAGATGAAATGCTGGTGACGAAACTGCTCCAGGACGCTGGCTACGTATGTGGATTGGCAGGCAAACTTCACCTTGCCCCGTGCAACCCTCGCGTCTGCAAAGGCACAGAACAACGGATTGATGATGACTATGACCAGTTTTTCTGGTCACATGATCCAAGCGATGCCTGGTTCACACACGATTATATTCAGTGGCTCAGGGACAAAGGGCTGCGCCGAGACAGCACACCGTTTGCCGATTCGAAATATGTCCGAGTGATTCCATCAGAGAAACATAGTCAAACGACATGGAGTATTGAACGGGCAATGTCGTTCATTAGCGGCGCAGAACGATTTAAGCAACCGTGGCTTTTTTCGGTGAATATGTTTGACCCGCACCATGCGTTTGATCCGCCAGTAGAAGCGTTAGAGCGGTATCGCGATATGTTAGGCGATATCCCGTTGCCGAACTATGTTGAAGGTGAACTTGAAAATAAACCAATTTGGCAGCAAATTGACAACGACGGTGCTTATGGCGGAAAATCGGGATATCCTTACAGAGAAATGAGCGAAACAGACCACCGTTGGGTGACCGCTGCGTATTGGGCAATGATTGACGTAATTGACACGCAAGTTGGAAGACTGCTTGACTTTTTGGAAGAAACAGGACAGAGAGAAAACACGATTGTTATCTTCACATCTGACCACGGGGAGATGCTTGGCGATCATGGAATCTATCTGAAGGGACCTTATTTTTATGAACCTGCCATCCGCGTGCCGCTGATTATCTCAGGGCCAGGGATGTTGAATAACGGTGCACGTTCGGATGCTCTCGTGGAATTGGTGGATTTAGCACCGACACTTCTGGAAGCGAGCAATTTGGAGCGTTACCCCGGCATGCAAGGGCAAAGTCTGCTACCGATGCTGACAGGTGAAAAAAGTCTGGATTCGCATCGCGACGATGTCTACTGTGAGTATTATAACGCGATGGGATGGCATCGTGAACCCGCTGCAAACGCGACAATGGTGCGGAACGAACGGTATAAGTTAGTCGTGGCACACGGCACAGATGGCAGTGAACTCTATGATCTGGTAGAAGATCCAAAAGAGACACACAACCTCTAGGATCATTCAGGTTACACGGATGTTAAACTGGAAATGCAAGAGCGGTTAATCCATCGGATGGCATGGACAGTGGATCCGCTACCAGAACGTCAAGCACCTTGGTAGATCGGATAGCAGATACAATGTAAAAGAGGTGAAAGTTAAAATTGAAGTATCTTCAGCCATTATCCAGGTTTGCATCAACACAATTCATGCTGCTACGGTTAAAACAAGCATTACTAATCTACGTCTTGTTTTTCTGCTGGTTTGTAGTTGGTTTAGATGCGAATGCTGATAATATTTTAGCACAATGGGATCAGCAGCTCTTTGATCGTTTCTACGACGCGCCTCCGCATAGCGAGTCGATGTGGACCGTTATGGAAGGGATCTCAGAGGTTGGGCATTATCGCTCAGTCATGGGATTATCAATTTTACTCATGGCGTACGGAGATGAGGATCATCAGAGGACAGGACGATTGTTATCCTCAGCATACATAAGCGCGGGGGTTATGACGTACGGAATAAAACGGTTGACTCGTAGGAAACGACCACTTGATGAAACCCTTGGGAATCCGTCCCTGCCATCAGGACATGCGACTATCGCTTTTAGCGCGGCAACGATTTTAGGCTATCGGTATCCGAAATGGCGAATTCCACTGTATATTGGGGCAGGATTAGTGGGTTTTTCGCGAATTTATCTTGGACGGCACTATACTTCAGATGTGTTAACTGGTGCAGCGATAGGTACTGTGATGGGAGTGATTGTCTGGAATAACCGCGTAACGTTGTTGCAGTGGGAGTTTTAGATTATAGGTATAAATTTAGCTAATCTCTAAGCACGGTAGGTTTGGTTAGGAAACTGCTCCATAGGTGTCAATTTAGGGATATATTTTCTTGTGGGAGGGAAACCTTCTAAGCCAGATTTTTACATCTTGAGTTCCGTAGGAACGAAATGTTTATAGCAAACGTGATAAATTAATCTCTTGAGCTCCGTAGGAGCGACATAGATTCTATAAACATTCCACCTCTACGAGGTTCAAGAGCGTGTTTGCCGTGTTTTCTATAAACATTCCGCCTCTACGAGACTATACACATTCACAAAATAGATTCATTTTCTTAAATTGATGCCTATGGTTCGGTTAGGAAACTGCTCCTACCGGTCATGGGTTGTCAAGCGTGTTCACGTTGTTCTCAGGTTTGGTATAGTCCACAAATGCTGTTGGATCGGTTCCGTTGAGGTATTCCTCAATGTTGGTGTATCCGTCTCTGTCCTTGTCCTTTGCGGCATTGGAAGCATCATGAGGATCAAAGCCGTACCGCTTTTCCCATTCGTCGGGCATACCATCACTATCACTATCAAGGGGCGCAGGTAGACTCTTGAGTTCCGGCCACCCTCCGACATCTTTCTGTGAATCAATAATACCGCATTTTTTTGATTTATCCGGCACACGCACTTTCTTTTTGTATGTTTCCCCTTCATAAGTTGCATAGCCGTTACGGGTTTCGTCAACAATGCGCGTATCTATTGCATCGCGTTTGGGCAGTGATGCACCTACACTGTCAAGAACAGAATGATATGCCTCTTCAGCGGTTTGCTGGTTGATAGGCATAGCGTCAAAAGGTTCGTGAAGTTTTAATCCGGCAATATGTGAACTGCCACCTTCAGGCTGCACGCCCCTGTCCCAGTTATTCGCAGTAACTGCTGTGTTGCCATGAACAACATTCTCTGCTACATACCATTTGCCAAAACCATCGTCCGAACCACGCGATGACGGATTAACGATACGGTGTGTATTCTTGCCCGGAGAAGTTGCAGGTCCAGGCTTAAAATAGTTTGCCACCATGTTGACAACGGTAAAGTTTAATTTCTCATTGCCTGGTTGCTCTTTTTCACCGCCGTAAGCACTGTTATAACCCCAGTTATATATCACGTTATTTCTGAAATCGTTATATCCGCAACCTGAAGCAAAACGGGGATTGCGACTGCTGTGATGCGCCAACAGGTTATGATGGTACGTGCTACGGTTTGATCCCCATATTCCACCAAACCCATGTGTGCCTTTAGGATGATTAGATTTGTACATACTTTCCGATACCAGACACCATTGAATGGTGACATTTTCGCAATGGTAAATAGACACTGTTTCATCAACACTCCAACTTGCCGATACATGGTCAAGGATAATGTTCTTCTGATACCTGCCCCCTATGGTATCTTTATCATCACCCGCCACATCTCCTACTCTCACCCTTATATACCTGATAATAACCTCGCTGGCAATAATTGAGAGAGGATGTTTCTTAATGCAGATGCCATCTCCAGGGGCTGTCTGCCCGGCGATAGTGATATAGGGCTTGGATATTCTCAACGCTTTTTCAAGGGTGATAGTGCCCGAAACCTTGAACACGACTATCCGTGGACCTTCAGCTTCGCATGCCTCGCGCAAGCTGCCTGGTCCGGAGTCGTTCAGATTCGTCACCAATATCACTTTTCCGCCCCTGCCGCCGCGAGTCATTGCGCCATAACCTTCCGCACCCGGAAAGGCAGGAACAAACGGCATATCTGCAGCAAATCCGTTTGGAATGAGTGTGAGGATGCCAAGACATATAAGGAGTAGGTATTTTATGATGTTGTATTTCATTGTAATTTGTTCCTTTCAGTTTTAGAGTGCAGATTTTACCTCTCCGCGCAGGATTTCAAGGTTGTTACCAAAGTATAGTTTCTTCATGATTGTTCTTTGTTGCATTCGGGTTTATGTTCAATCCTTATATCTTTTTCAATTCTTAGTCGTTCAGATTTAGAGGAATCTTTTAATTCAAGTACACATATATGGGTCACCTTATGGTCAAGTGCACATTCCCATTTTTCATGTTCTTCAACAACTCTTTCCTCAAATGAATGAGATTCCCCTACGTACAGAACTTTCGGTAAATCATTTCCATACTCATCAATACGAGAAATATCAGCAAATATGTAAACGCCTGAACTATCGGGGAATTTGGGGAAGGGTTTAAAAGGGTCATTCGCTCGGTAACATTTAAATGAATACGATCTGCCAGAACTTCCTTCAATTGATTGCTGGTCAACTTTTCCAGCCATAGTTTTTATCTCCTTTGTGTTAAAGCGCAGATTTCGCCTCCGCGCAGGACATGGATATCAGCGTTTTCACTCAATATGCAGATATTGGTTTTCTTTTACTAAGGACACAACTTGATTTGCAAAATCATCACGAACCATCAAGTCAGAAATTTTAACGGCTATTCGGTTAGCGCGTCTATCATGATTAATACTGTTGACAAATTCCAAAACGTCTTTGCCAGCCTGTTCTGCTGCAATATCAAGTGCTTTATTAGCACCAAACGTTTTTACCATTTCTAACAACTCTGAATCTGATTTGTTCCCAAGCTCCGAATCATGTTCAACAATAAAACCAGTGGCGACACGCACCGCAAGTGGCGACAAGGCTGCAGCTATTTTCTCCTTGCGTATTCTTTCTTTCCTTTCTTTCCAGAGTCTTTCCGCCATCATAATCCCAGACATTACAAATCCTCCCAATTCTATGAAAAGTGTTGATAATAGTAGAAAGAGCGGAATTAAAGCACTTATGTTGATCAGAGTGGATTGTAATGAGTTCTTTTCGTCTATCCATAGCCAGTATGGGGCAATCATTACTGCTGCAATCCATATTGCTATAGGCATCCACTTCTTTATGATTTCTCTCGCGTTCTTACTATCTTCTTTATCCATTTGCTTAGGTGTTCAATTTTAACGGTTGCAACCCAGTGGGTGGAATCTCATCGTTCCACTCACGTATTATACCATATCTAATTGACAAAATATCATAATAGCTTGTTTTATACCATACACCTTTCGCACTGCTGGTGCTTGGTTTCTTGTGGTATACTTTTCTTCTATACACCTTTCGCACCGCTGGTGCTGAGATACGATTGACTATAGCCTCGGAGAGGCAGCATGCGCGTATGGCATGCTGCATGAGGTGTCCAGCAGCTGATGTCTGTGTTTACCAAGCCCCAGAGGGGCAGCATGCGCGTATGGCATGCTGCATGAGGTGCATATTTTTTCCACCGCATAACACTAAAATTGACGCATAAGGGTATAGCAAGCTCTACCCGACGGACGAAATAATGCAATACAATCTCTTAGAAATGGTATTACTATATCACAAAAAGGACTAAAACCTCAAGTTAAAATGGGTGTGTAAGTTTTTGTCATTGTATATAGGACGTTTTGCACGTCCCACGGACGTGCTAATGTCAAGCGGTACAAGAAATGGGACGTGTTTTTCGTTTTTTTTTGCCCCTCGTTTTGTTTACTGTGGATTTTTGCGATAAATTGACACCATTATATTTACTATGTAATAATTATATTAACATAAACAGATATGTTTGTCAAGTAAAAATTTCTATAGGTGTTTAATGACATAACTTTACACACCCTATTATGATAAATATACAATTGACGGACACCGTTGCCCGGCGCGCTTACAAAGCGCGCCTACCAATGAATGTAAGAGGCGCGTGAATTGCGCGACTACAAACGACACAACTCCCAAAATATAGTCTATCAACGCTTAAGTGCTTTACTATCTTTGAGATATTTGTAGAGTTCGCTATCGGTTGTCAAGATAAGTTTCGTACTTGCGTTGCTTGTTTTGCGATAGGTTTCAAGGGTTTGGAGGAAGGCGAAGAACTCTGGGTCTTTGCCGTGCGCTTCAGCATAAATCTGGATGGCTTGTGCATCAGCATCCCCTTTAAGCTGTTCAGCTTCCTTGTATGCCTCCGATTGGATACGTTCTAATTCCTTCTGTTTTTGCCCCATGATATTCGCCGCTTCACCTTCGCCTTCCGATTTGTATTTCTCGGAGATACGCTGCCGTTCCGAAATCATGCGGTCAAAGACTTTCTGTCGGACTTCCTCTACATAGTTAATCCGTTTCACTTGAACATCAACGAGTTCAATCCCAAATCTTGGAAGTGCTTCTTGTGCCTTTTCACGGATCATCTGTGTAATTTTTTCTCTGCCAATCTTAATTTCTTCCAACGGTTCGTCTGACTGTCCTTCCTCATCTTCAAGGATTTCTCTATTAGGGTCTAACACCCGGTTTGAATTTCTGACAACTTCAATCAGCAGCTGCGCTGTCACTAAATCACGCGCTGCAGAGTCAATAATATCATCTAAACGTGATTGTGCAAGCTCTTCTGTTCCGAGTGCCTGATAGAATTGGAGTGCATCTTTAATCCGCCAACGCGCTGTAGTATCAAGCCAGATAAATTTCTTGTCCTTAGTGGGAATCTGGTTTGGAGAACCATCCCATTCAAGGATGCGCTTCTCAAAGCGATGGACATCCTGAATAAATGGTGTCTTTATTTTTAATCCCGCATCAACAATAGGTTGTCCAATAGGACGACCGAATTCAGTAAGGACAACTTGTTCGCCTTCTTTCACAATGTAGAACGCACCTGAGGCAAATATAACCCCCAGAATGACAACGATAATCAAGGGTATCAGTATCTTGGATTTCATCGGGAAACTCCTTTTGTTGTAAATTACTCTTTCAGCTGCAGAATCGGAATGGGTGAGTTGGCTTTATCGTCAATGATATAAATTTCCTTAACCAGAGGCAAAACTTCCTGCATTGTTTCCAGGTAAAGCCGTTGGCGAGTCACCTCTTTCGCTTTTTGATACTCCGATCGTATTGAATTGAATCTATCCGCGTCCCCTTTTGCTTGGTTAACACGTTTCAGGGCATAACCTTGTGCTTCTGAAATTTGTTGTAATGCTAACCCTTTGGATTTCGGAACAGATTGGTTGTAATCACGCCACGCTTCGTTGATGAGACGTTCTTTTTCCTGCTTTGCCTCGTTAACCGCGTTAAAGGCAGATTTCACCTTTTCTGGCGGATTCACATCCTGCAGCGTCACGTTAGCTACATCCAAGCCAGTTTCATACAAATCAAGCAGTGTCTGCAGATGTTTTTCAACTTCCGCTGCAATTTCTATACGTCCAACGGTTAGAACTTCGGTTACAGTACGGTCTCCAATTATTCGACTCGTCACTGATTCTGATAGGTCTCGCAAAGCTTGCCGCGGGGCCCTTACAGAGAATAGATATTTTTCGGGATCATTAATCTTGTACTGAACGACCCATTCAACGTCGGCAATGTTAAGGTCTCCCGTTAGCAGCAGAGATTCCTCCCCGTAATCTCCGGGGTCATATTGAGTACGGACACCCGCTTTAAGTGTTCGAAACCCGAATTCTTCTTTGAAGACCTTACGAACCTGAACATTTTCGGCTTTTTCTATGCCAAATGGTAACTTGAAGTGGAGTCCAGGTTCGGCTTGTCGGACAACTTTTCCGAACATCAGGACAACAGCGATTTCGTCTGCTTCAACAGTATAAAAACTGGTTGCTAAACTCACCAAGACTGCCACACCCAGAATTATAAACAAAATGCGTTTTGGGGTGATAAGACGCAAGTATGGATTTAGTTCCATGATAATTTCTCCTTCATTTTCACTATTACTTTTAGGCGATTGCCCAAGATTAAACATTTCAAATTTCATATCTGACCAACTTCCGAGCAGCATCAACAATCTGTTCTGTATCTGGAATAACAAAGTTCTCCATCACGGGTGCGAAAGGGACAGGTACTGGCGCAGCAGTAACACGTTCAATTGGTGCATCAAGATAATCAAACGCTTCACGAACAACGAGCGCAGCAATCTCTGCACCGAACCCTGCTCTACCAACCGCTTCATGCGCAATTAACAGCCGATTGGTTTTCTTGACAGAGTCAAAAATGGCTTCTTTGTCAAGCGGCATTAATGTTCTCGGATCAACGACCTCGGCTGAAATACCTTCTTCAGCAAGTTCATCCGCAGCATCAAGTGCTTTCAATACCATGCGCGATGTCGCGAAAATCGTTATATCTTCACCTTCACGTTTAACATCTGCCATCCCTAACGGAATCGTATACTCCTCATCGGGAATTTCACCCTCTTCAGTATAGAGCAGTTTATGTTCAATAAACATAATCGGGTTATCGTTTCGGATAGCGGTTTTTAGCAAACCTTTTACGTCATAAGGGGTAGCGGGCATCACAACGAGGAGTCCTGGAATATGCACAAACCACGCCTCAAGACTTTGTGCGTGCTGTGCAGCGGACGAACGTCCCGCACCTCCTTGTGTGCGAATAACAAGCGGTACATCTAACTGTCCACCCACCATATATCGGATTTTTGCAACTTGATTGACAATCTGATCCATACCGACCGCTGTGAAGTCGATGTACATCAGTTCGGCGACAGGACGCATGCCTGTAACAGCGGCACCGAGTGCTGTGCCGATGATAGCAGCTTCAGAAATCGGAGTGTTTCGGATACGATCCTTCCCAAATTGCTTGAAAAGACCGTCCGTGACCTTGTATGCCCCGCCATACTCAGCAATATCTTCCCCCATGAGAAAGACTGCATCGTCGCGTTCCATCTCCTCTATCAGTGCCTCTTTCAGAGCATCACGATAGGTAATTGTTTTCATTTTTCGTTTGTTCCTTTCATAACGTTGTTTTCGGTATCTCTATGGGACAGGTGCTTCTTATACCAAATTAACTTGACTCCAATCTATCGGTGCGGTTAGGAAACCGCACCTACCGTCCGGAAAATAGGAAAAATCCCATTAATTTGGTATTGTTCCTTGCTCTTTCGTCTAAACTGATGAAGGACGTTCTTGCACTACAGGAATGACGTAACTCCGAATTGTCACACCGTCCACTGTTTCTGTCTCTGCCAACGGTTGTGGCTTCTCGCGATGATCAAACACAACATAATAGCCCTCCATAGTTTCTTCTAATTCCATATATACAGCGAGTTGCTTTTTACCTGCGGCGTAGCGGTTACTTCCTTCCCAAATCTTGGTTTCAACGATGTATTTTTGCTGATTGTGGATGAGGAGAAGATCCATCCTGCCTCGTCCTGTCTGCACTTCAAGGTACATGTTTCCGCCTACGCTGCGGACAAACTGCTCAAGGTAGGCATAAAGCAGATGCTGTCCAACATACTCCTTCGGTGTATCCGGAACTTGCAAGATGCGAAAACCCACACGAGCGATAAAATCCCGGAAGTTATCAAGTAGGGTTACCATATCAATCTGTCCCGTGGACGTGAGGTAATCCAAAAAACATTCATCGCGCTCTTCAGAGAAATACGCATTCTCCAACCCATTGACTGTCGGTTTGAAAGTCCTTATGATACGGTAGAGATAAATTGGATTGACGATTTCACACATACCGTCAGGTGCCTCTCGGATAACACCGTACGTGGCGAGTTCACTGATGATGTCGTCATCAAGGTTGAAATCCACACCTTCCTCACGCGCCATTATTTTCATCAACATACTTTCAAATCGACGGTCTCTACGGATATTAGTGTTCCGTCCGCGAAGGAGCTGCGTATGTGCTTCTGAAAAGTGTAAGGGTGTAATGGTTTCGGTTTTGGGAATATTCATCTCCTCAGTGAGTATCTGCGCGAAGCGGTTCACAAGCACAAGTTGCCCCGCAGGCTGCCTATGAATAGATGCGATCACCTCCGGTGCAAAATCTTGGCCTACTTCGTCCGTATACTGACAAAGTAGTTCCGCTCATGTCAAGAGTAAGTGCTTTTGACGAGTTTTGCTATAAAATCAACACTGACAGCTTTTAGATTCATGACGAACTCACAGATTGCGACGTAACCGGCGAGGAACTTTTTATGAACGCCACGAAAGGGACGAAGGAAGTTTCGCAGCGTCGTCCAGGCACCTTCAATCGTCCTTGTATGGATCTCGTAAAGACCATCACCGTCTGCGTCTCTTGCCCACTCGCCATCCTTATGGAGAACAATCTCACGGGCGCGCTGAATACGGTTATAGCCACGCCAACCATCCGTATACACCGTTGAAGTCGGCAACGTCCACTGATGAACGTGTGTTGAAAGCGTCGCAGAATCGGTGTGCCGCACAACACGTAATCTCAGGAGACCGCTTTCGCGACCTTTCGTCCCAACAATAGGCGGACGATCATTGTCATAAGTCCCATGTCCCCTGCGTTTATTGCCACGCCGACGCGGCGGATCCGAAGCATCAACGTGCTTATCGCCTTTTTCACCGGCGTTTTGAAACATCTCATCTGTTTCGACTTCAGCATCAGGTAAAGCAGCTTCGGGTTGTATCTGCTCTGCCGAAGTTTGGAGTTTACGTCTTATAGAAAGAACGGTTTGACGACTTAGACCCAGTTCACACCCGAGTTGTGCACTTGAAACACCTTGACAGACACCGCGCAAAAGCAGAACGACCTGTGAGGGACGAAACTGCGTGCCAGCAAAGACCGTCCCGGTATAGAGGTTGTAGATGCTCTCACAGTGTTTGCAGCGATACACTTGTAGACCACTTGTTTCAGTCGGACGGAACTTGCGTGCCTCCGCCACGCTCGCTTGGCATTTTGGGCAACACAGCCCTTGAAGGTGGAAATGATCCAACACCCACGCTTGAGTTTTTTCTTCATCCATGAGAGATTGTATTGGAAAGTCCATAGGTAACACGCTAACATAACTTTGAAAAAATAGCACTTACTTTTTACATGAGCCAGTAGTTCTTGGACCTGTTGTAACGTAAAGTTTGGTAACCGGAACTCATCTTGGATATTAAACGGTGAAACAGATCGGTCATAGTTAAGTTGACTGATACTCTTAACCCCTACAATCCCAACACTGTGTGGGCATTGAAGTTCATCAGAAAGATAAATGTGGCGGAGTGTATATAGAAAATCACTCACAACAACATCTTGCGGGATGCCATCAAATTCGTCAATGAGTAACACAACTTTCTGATTGCCGAGCAAACTCACTAATTCTTCAAAGAACGCTAACATCGAAAAATGATCGCTTAACTGTGCATCCTCCAAAAATTGCGTTAAGTCCTCGGTCTGCTTCATTTCCCTTTTTTGGAGGACATACTCAATTTGCCTACGTATCATTTGAGAGAGTCTATCATAAAAAATAGGAGGCGAGGAATTACGCATTATTTGGAAATCCAACTGAATAGGGAAATAGGTCGGATCTTCTGTGGTGAGGACATCAAGAGCAAACCGGAAGAAAGTGGTCTTTCCGGTCTGACGTGGCGCAAAGAGAACGATATACCGTCCATCTTTCACACGGGTGATGAAGTCAGCAATTTCTTCGGTGCGTGGGACAACATAGTGCCGGTCAGGATACACGCGACCTTGAGTTCCAAAACGCCTCATTTTTTCTCCTTATTGTGAAAGTGCCTCGTCATCAATTGTCCTACATCAGACAGATGGAAGACATGTGCCAATTAAACAGTCAAGCAAGTGTTGCCTTCAAAAATTACTTCTGGACTATTTTCTCCACGAATTAGTACTATCTCGCCATCGGTTTTAAAGGTATTGTTGTAGAAGTGAATGTTGTGAATTCCTTCACTCATGCAGTCAACTGCAGCGGGATTACCGACATCAGATTTTCCCGTGAGGATCGTATTCCGATAAATAGTCGTATTTCTGATACCACCATTCGCACCAGTAGACCAGAGGTGAATACCGCCATAGGTATTCCTTCTACCGTCGTTCTCACTCAAATTGTAGCGAATAATGTTACTATGGAATGTCCTTGCGCCTTCAAACTGTGCTAACAGATATCCGGCTCCATCGTTATCGTGTGAATAGTTATACTGCACAATTGCGTTCCGCACACCCCCATCCAAATCAAATCCTCCGCCGTCTTTAGTGCTTCCGGTCCGGTTGTGGTGTGATTCGTTGAACTGAATGAGAACGCGATTTGAATCCCACGTCCAGATACCAACAGGACCGCCGTTTTCGTAATCGTTTAACCGACCATTTTGATATGCCTCACAATGCTCAATCGTGGCACCATCTACCTGTGCAAGGACAATACCGTTCCCCGAATGACTCCCCTTACCGGGAATACCAAAGTTTCTATAGGCACGACTGTTCCCAACATAGATGTCAGTATGAGAATATCCCTCTTCTTCCGGATTCCATGCACCTATGCTATTTATGCCGACATCTCCGTTGTCATGAACGTTGGCGTGTGTAATTTTCACATCGCTGAACCCACACCAACCGCCATCAATTGGCTGCGCGGTGATACCGATCCCAGCCTGCTTAAAACCGCTGACATCAACCTTATCAATGCGGATATATGTCAGTTTTCTGTGTTCCGGCAGCGTATTCAGAAACCAGATCCCAGAACTGTTATTCTGATCTGTTCCTGCTCCTACGAAGTTGAGGTCTATTATTCGCACACATCCCCGGTTTTTTGCGAAAAAACCGGCACCGATGCCAGCATCAATTGTTGCCCTACTATCTCCGTATGAACCGAACGTTATCGGTTTCTCTGCGACACCTGTATCCACATCAGACAACGTGAGGTTTCCCCGGAAGGTCTGATTCGCTTGAAACCACACCGAATCCCCAGGTTGTAATTGAGTAGCATTTACCCGGTCAATGCTCTGCCACGGTTGCTTTTGGGAAATACCTGAGTTTGAGTCGTCACCGAATGGGCTGATATAGTAATCCATTGCAACTGATAAAACGCAAGGAACACCTTCGCTTGAATTATTATGACTTCAGGATTAACTCATCCGCCTTCATCCACTCAATCGTCTGCTCAAAAGCATGCACCGTTTTTGTGATGTCTGCTTCTGTATGTGCCGAGGTTGTCATGCCACCGTTCATAGCAAGGTCAACGCCATTGAGCAGCAACCCACATCGGAGATGCGTAAGCAATTGGTCATCGTTGCCGCCCTTGAGTTTTCGGTAATCCCAAGTGTAAGGATCAAAATCGGCAGCACACATATCCTTCTCACCGTGTCCTACCAGGAGCCTAATACCTGAGAATTCTCCGTAAATCACCCAGTCTAATCCATACCCATCAATAACGTTATTGAGTTTATCGCGAAGTTTTTGTGCGATACGATTTGCCTGTTCATGCGGTTTACCGGTCTTGACAATGTTGAGCATTGCTATGCCTGCAGATGCGGAGAGTGGATTGGCATTAAATGTGCCGGGATGTGGCATTTTCAACCCCTGTTCCTCTGCCTGCATTGAAATTAACTCAAGAATTTCTTTTTTGCCGACGAGGGCACCACCGGGAAGTCCCCCTGCTAAAATCTTCGCGAGTGTAGTCAGATCAGGTGTAACGCTATAGTACGCTTGTGCGCCACCGGGTGCAACACGGAATCCTGTGATCACTTCGTCGAAAATGAGTAGCACCCCATACTCATGTGTAAGTTGACGAAGTTGTTGTAAAAACACGCCATCAGTCGGAACGATCCCAAAGGACGCACCTGTCGGCTCCAGAATAACACAAGCGATGTCTTTATCCGTTTTCAAAAGGTTTTCAACAGCATCAATAGCGTTCGGTGGACAGAGAAGGGTTGTCCCGCGCACCTCTTGCGGAATGCCCGGCACAGACGCATCAAAGGGTGGATATGCTCCTAAAATTAGGCTGTCGTGCCAACCGTGAAAATGCCCGGCAAACTTCAACACCTTATTCTTGCGCGTGTAGGTGCGAGCAAGACGAATCGCCATGAGTGTCGCCTCAGTGCCAGAACTAACAAACCTTACTCGTTCTGCTGAAGGAATCAGCTGGGTTACGAGACTACCCCATTCCAATTCAAGCGGATGACATGCGCCGTAATGCGTGCCGCGATGCATCTGTGCAGTTACGGCTTCTACAATATCAGGTGGATTATGACCAAGTAGCAATGCCCCGTGCCCTGCCCAATAGTCTATGAACGTTTTGTTTTCAAGTCCCCATTTTTTCGCACCATCAGCACGAGTAATATAAATCGGAAATGGGGACATATAACGGCTATCATGCGTTACACCGTCAGGGAAGAGTTGATTTGCTGCCTGCGCCAATTCTCTGTCTTTTGCAAAGGTTTTTTGATACCGCTCCAAAATTGTTGGCATTTTTATCCTCTATTTATTGTGTATATTTTTGACGTTATTTAGGCTTCGGCAAAAGAATTTTATTCCTATGATACACTAACACAAAGGAAATGTCAATCAAAATGATGGAACGTTTTAGGTTGGAAGGATGAAATGGGATAACGCTGATATCTATTGAGATCAGGAAGATTTTGAGAAATATCAACGGAATTATTCTTGCGTTATTTTTTTTAATCTGTTATTCTGCACACATGAAAAACACTAAACATAAGGGGAAAATATGAAAGGAATTTATGTCGTAAGAAAGTTCATTCTTTTAGTACTGGGATTACTATTAATTTATGGTTGTGAAGCAGTTAGGGAGGTAATGCCTCCTGAATCTCCAGATGAAATGGGAATGGTTCCACTTCGCGTAACAATGATCTATCCAAGCGATTGCGTCGGCGACGCAGCTTACTGTGACACTTTCCATATCGGTGTAAAGACTGCTGAAGCAGAACTCGGGATTGATCTCAACGAAGTCAACGGCATGGAAAACGATCCGACAGGGACAGAGATGCTCATAAGAGAGGCTGCGCAAAATTCCGACCTTGTTTTAACAGCAGGCTACCAAATGGGAGACGTGCTTGCTCGTGTTGCACCAGAATTCCCCGATGTCAAGTTTGCAATTTTTGATGTTGTTCTTGATATTCCGAATATAGCTTCTATCAATTATAAGGCAAACGAGGGATCATTTCTGGTCGGGGCCGTCGCAGCTCTAAAAACGGAAAGCGGCAAAATCGGCTATATCGGCGGAGCGGATGTTCCTTTATTACACGAATTTGAGGCAGGGTACGTCGCAGGGATTCACGCTATCAACCCAGATGCGAAAGTTACTATAGAATACATCAGCAAAGATGCAACCGGTTTCGGTCAACCGGAAAAAGCGAAAGAACTGGCGTTAGCACAATACGCAAACGGAGTTGATGTGATTTACACCGCTGCTGGCGGATCCGGTCAGGGAGTACTGGAAGCAGCACAAGAACAGCAAAAATATATCATCTGGGTTGACTCCAACGGCAACGATCTTGCACCAGGAATAGTCTTGACGAGCATGGTCAAAGAGCTCTCAGATTCTGTGGAGAAAATCATCCAGGAAACCGTTGACGGCAATTTTACGACAGGGACCCGTTATTTCGGGTTAGAAGATGGCGGTGTCAGTTATGCTGTTGATGAACACAATCAACCGCTGCTTTCGGATGACATCATTGCTAAAGTTGAATCTTTAAAAGCAAAGATTATTGCTGGCGAAATTGTCGTTCCAAACACGGTTTCACTTCCACGCGAATAGTTTTGCATACGGTAGGTTTTCATGTTTGTACTTCGGTGGGCATAGATGATAAATATAATCCATCCGAAAACGATTACTTATACCATTTCTAATAAATTATCTTTCATTAGGGATTTGTCCGTGGAAGAAACCCCCTTATCAGGGGGACTTCTAAAGAATAAACGATACAAACCACTTACATAAACGACTTGTACCAGTTAACTAATTGTTTTTGTTATTTTCACAGATATTAGGTGTTGTCATATAAACATATCGTCCCTACGGGACTAAAGAGGGCGTTATTGCCGTACTTCTATAAACATATCGTCCCTACGGGACTGAAGAGCATATCAACCAATAGGAAACACGGACAAAACGTTCTGCTTATGTGAAATAATATTTTACAAAAAGTTATTTAGCACAACTCGTTACATAAAGGAGAATTTATGTTGAATCAATATCCCTATCCCGAGTACGAAGGCAAACGTAGTATCGCGGTTGGAATTTTACTATCTTTGATCACATGCGGAATTTATAGTCTCTACTGGCAATACAAACAGATGGACACACTTAATACTTGGTTGGGAAGAAATGATTACTCTTTTTGGCTATGGCTTTTACTATCCTTTCTCACCTGTGGCATCTTCGGAATATACTATGAGTACAAGATGGCATGCGGCATCAATGAAGTACAAACTAAGAACGATATGCAGGCTGATCCAAATTTGCCAATTATTTGCGTACTGTTAGCAATTTTCGGTGTTGGCATTGCATCATTAGCCATTCAGCAGTACCAGATTAATAAACTCTACGGGGATACCTCTGATGGTTAATTATATTTTTCTGGCTCGTGTGTTCCTGATTGGGTTAGCAGTAGTAGCAATCTACACAGCTGTGTCGGAAAAATCTCCGGACGATGTTTCGTTGATTCCATGTATATTTCATTCAGTGACGGATGTTCCGTGTCCTGGATGTGGAATGACGCGTGGATGTCTCGCCTTAACACACGGGCATTTCGCAACAGCATGGCGTTACCACCCGTTCTCATTTCTTATTGTAGGTCTGGCTATTGGGATCGCATTCTTCCCGTTGCAGATAAAAAACGCTTGGTTCAATTATTCCAAAAATACTCGCAATTTCATCATTATTTTCGGTATTATGCTTTGCTTGTCTGTTTGGATGCTGAAAGTTAAAAATATATTTTCGTAATATACGCTTTCATCATTTAACCTTGATTAGATGTCTTCTGATAAAGTCAGCATTGCGAGGCACCGAATCAACACCGAATACGCGTATGGTATTCGGCGGGGACCTCGCGCTACAAATCGGGTTAATTGGGTATAATACCAAATTAACTTGATCCCACTCGGTAGGCGCGCTTTGTAAGCGCGCAGTCTGCCCAGAAAAATAAGACTAATCCCGTTAATTTGGTATAAGAGAAAGGAATTGCAGCAAACAGTATTAGTAGAACTGCAATAATCTTTTAATTCTCATTACAATCAAAGTTGGGAGTCAAATGCACAGTCAATTTCCTTATCCAGAATATAGTGGTGTCCAGAATATCGGACTAAACATTTTGCTCTCTTTACTTACTTTAGGCATCTTTGGATTGTACTGGCAATATAAACAGATGTCAATATTGAATGCGTGGCTTGGAACAAACCAATACTCTTTTTGGAGATGGTTTTTTCTGACCATTATTACGTGTGGAATTTATGAGATATATGAGGAATACAAGATGGCGGAGAGTATTAATTGGGTTTATTACAAATACAATTCTATGTGCAGCGAAACCTACCCATAATTTGTGTTCTTTTGACATTATTCGGTTTAGGACTCGTCACAACTGCGATCCAACAACATCATATTAACAACTTTTACGCTGAAAGTCCGAATGTTTAGAAGATGTTAGTTTTTCAGAAGAATAGTCCCTTTTGCACCTACGATCCAACCCGAATTTTTTGAGAGATGAATATCCTGCAAATGGTTTGTCGTAGGAGATGCAAAACGATCCCAAGTAGTGCCTCCATCCAATGTGTGAAGGATTAACCCTTCCTCACCGACTGCCCAACCCTCTTTTTCATTTTGGAATACTACATCTCGTAAACTCTGCTTCATCGGATTTTTTTGCCGCTGCCACGTTTGTCCTCCATCAGCTGTATGCAAAATCAGTCCGTTTGTTCCTACGATCCAACCTTGCGTTAGATTCGCAAAGTGGACAGCGAATAAAGGCTGTTCAGCATCGCTAATTTGACGCACCCACTGTTTCCCGCCATCTTTTGTATGGAGAATCTCACCCGCTTCACCAACAACCCATCCATGTTCAGAATCAACAAAATAGACACCCCACAAGTGTTTCTCAGAGGGATTTCTGACTTTTTCCCATTTGACACCACCGTTCTGTGTATAGAGAATGGTGGCAATTTCCCGGGTGCCAACTCCCCCAACTGCCCAACCTTCTGTCGTATTAACAAAATGCAAATCCAAAATACCAGGTGGTCTCCCACCCTCATTTCGTATTTGATGCTGGACATGCCACGAATTACCACCGCTACCCGTATAAAACACTTTTCCTATGCCAACAAGCCAACCGTTCGTTGGTGTTGCAAAACTGACTTGTGTCAGAGTGTCTGTAGAAGGGGGTTTCGCTTGCGATTTCCTCCAAGTTTTTCCGCCATCTTTACTTGATAGCACTTCACTATTTGTACCGACTGCCCACCCATTCTTTGCATCCGCGAAATGGATGCCATATAGATGCTCGTTAGTGACACTTTTCACCTGTTCCCACCCAATTTGAGGTGTATCCTGAGAACAAGCGAGATACGCAAGACTTCCGATTAGGATGTATAGAAGTAGATATTTTGTTTTGATCATGTGGAGGCTCCAGATAAATTTGATTGCATTTTCAACAGAATTGTGATAAATTACTTTAATCTATTTTGTCAATGTTGTCAATAGAATTTTCGTTTTCTTCTGAACATTTAATTCTCGTGAAGTACTCTTGTGGGAGGGTTTTCTAAGCCCGATTTACCGAAAATTGGATGAGTCTGCGTTTTATCTGAATAGGACTTACGCATTTTTCACGCTTTCAAGCGTTACAGCATTTGTAGTAGCACAATTCGTTGTGCGTTCTTTAGCAATTAGACTTAACTAAGGATGTGCATAAATAATTCAATGTTAATGTGCGATTAAAGGTAGTAGGCACGCTCCGCGTGCCGTAACCAGATTCGAAGAGGCGCGTAAATTGCGCGACGACAAACAACACTTCTACGAATGAAGCTGCACCTGAAGTGTGCAACTGTCTGTGTTGCTGCACCAAATAATTATGTACACCCCTCACTTAACTATGTTGTGTCCTTATAATTTGCGTAAGTCCCGCTGAAGTAATTTACTTCGTATTTTATTAAATTCGATCACAATTTAGGATTGAAATCGTACAATCTCTCATAAAGATCATTTTACAACAAAAAATGAAACGAATGAACTATATCATCGGTATTGATGGGGGTGGGACTAAAACCTTTGGTCTGTTAACAACGGAGACTGGTGAACATATTGCAAAAGTCCAGGCAGGACCATCAAATTACCACGTAGTGGGAATGGAACGAACACATGATGTCCTGAGAGAGATCATTTCCGAACTCTCCGCGCACGTTGGTAACACCACAATAGATTCTATCCATTTCTGTCTGGGCATGGCAGGTTTGGGACGCGAAGAAGATAAAAAAGTCATTGGACAGATTTGTGATAAACTCGGTATAAACCAAAATCGGATTCTGACACATGATGCACATATCGCATTAGTAGGTGGAATCGGAAAACATGAGGGTGTAATTGTCATATCAGGCACCGGTTCTATTGTCTACGGCATAGACTCGCGAGGTATAGAAGCGCGTGCTGGTGGATGGGGATATCTGCTCGGAGATGAAGGGAGCGGTTACGATATTGCTCTAAAAGGACTTCAAGCAGTCGCACGTGCCGCAGATAAACGTGAACCGCTGACCCAATTGACAAACCTAATTCTGGATAGCCTTGAACTGAATGAACCGAATGGCTTGATTCGATGGACACATGCTGCGAGCCGTGACGAAATTTCTCAATTGGCAGCGGTCGTGTTTAAGGCGACAGAAATGGGGGATACAAGAGCAAAACAGATAATAGATTCCGCTGTTGATGAACTTGCATGTGCAGTAGAGACAGTGGTATTGCAATTAGAATTCACACATCCGTTCGAGATTGTTTTTTGTGGTGGGAATTTATTACACCAACCTATTTTGGCAGATAAACTGCAAAGATGGGTTGAAAAGATAATACTGGGTGGTTCCGTAATATTTCCGAAACACGAACCGGCGTATGGCGCGGTGTTGTTGGCAAAGGCACATCTATAGTATAAGTCTATGGCTAAAAAACCAAACGAGATCGCTATACTTTATATTTCATTGTGATTACAGAACAACGAAACCCAAATTCAACCGACATTGACCTAAAGTCAACGTCAGAAATCGTTCAAATTTTTCATGATGAAGACCGAAAAGCTGTAGAAGCGGTTGCAGCTGAATCAGATGCTATCACGCATGCTGTTGAGATGATCGTTGATGCTTTTCGTCACGGAGGGAGGCTGTTTTACATAGGTGCTGGAACGAGCGGCAGACTTA
Organism: Candidatus Poribacteria bacterium; assembly: GCA_965197475.1. Lineage (GTDB taxonomy): Bacteria > Poribacteria > WGA-4E > WGA-4E > WGA-3G > MSPOR6. The sequence goes on from CBDANF010000002.1 coordinate 633,979, forward strand.
GCGTATTAGACGCATCTGAATGTCCACCGACTTTTAGCACTTCTCCAGAGATGGTACAGGGTATTATCGCAGGTGGGGATGTTGCTTTACGCCGATCAATAGAAGGAGAAGAAGATAAACCTGAACGCGGTGCCGAAGTTGTCCGAGAGCATCAATTAACACCACAAGACGTACTCGTTGGAATTGCAAGTAGTGGGCGAACCCCTTATGTATTAGGGGCTCTGAAGGCAGCGCACGCCATCGGCGTAAAAACTGTTTTCCTCTCTTGTGTTCCACCGGCAGAAGAATTGAACGAGTTTGTCCATCACTTTATCACCCCGATTGTTGGCCCTGAAATAATAACAGGTTCAACCCGTTTGAAAGCAGGAACAGCGACAAAATTGGTCCTCAATATGCTCACAACTATATCTATGGTAAAGTTGGGTAAGGTTTACAATAACCTTATGGTGGATGTGCACGCTTCCAACACAAAACTTGTTGAGCGAAGCATCCGAATTGTTCAAACGGTTACAGGCGTTGATACCGCTATTGCCAACTCCACTTTAAAACAAGCTGGTGGAAGTGCGAAGATAGCAATAGTGATGTTAGCAAAAGGAATTAACCGAACTGATGCGGAAAAACTTTTAGATAAACATGGTGGCTTCCTACGTCCGATTTTAGCGGATGTCGGGGTAAGCGCGTAATACTCGCAAACATAATTCGCTTTTAGATTTAATAGGACTTACGCAATTGTCATGATTTTTCAATAATTACGACTAAAATGGTGTAATTTTCAGCAGAATTCTGAGTTTCCAGCGCGCTTACAAAGCGCGCCTACCACTTGGACGTTAGTCCTGTTTAAAAAAGGAGAAACTTTGGCTCATGTAAAGAATGAGTGCAAATGAAAATTTAACCCGTGTGGCCATTGCCTTCATGAAAATAACCGCACACACCTTTTACATGAGCGGAAACTTTATGGGTACGAATGCTACAAAAGTTGGTCTTGCCAAAACCAGTAGAAGACGTTCTAACGTTTTTGAGGCACTAAACAATATACGAGATAACATCACACCGAAAGTTCGTGAGCAAGTTCTGTTAAAACCGAATTTTCTTTCCAGCACGAATCAACTCGCTTCATCTCATGTGGATGCGATGCGTGGCGCGCTGGATTTCCTACTAAGCACACCACAACCGCCTAAAGAAGTTATTATCGCTGAAGGTGCAAACGAATCTTTTTCTGGCGAGGCGTTTCAAATTTTCGGATATGAAGCACTGCAGTCGGAATACGATATACCTATTCAACTCGTTGATTTACACCAAGAAACTGAATGGGTGGAAACAACCGTGTTTCTTGCTGGTCGGGAGACAGATACGGTGCGGATGCCGAAAACGGTACTTGACTGTCCATGCACAATTTCTGTCGCTATTGCAAAAACGCATGATGCTGGGGTTGTGACGCTTGCTATGAAAAATATGGTTATGGGTACTCTACATAAAGCTGACCGGATTAAAATGCACGGGTATCATAGTCACGGTGACCGTCTGTTACCTCGCGAAGCACAGACGCTCAATATCAATTTACTTCGACTCTCGCGCTATCTAAAACCCGATATTGAAATCGTTGATGGCACTGTTGGATTACAAGGCAACGGTCCTGGTGGTAATAATTCTGTTCCGCTCGGTATTGCTGTTGCGAGTGGTGATGTGTTTGCCGCTGACGCTGTTACATCAAAAGTGATGGGGTTTGAGCCGTTAGAGATTGGACTTTTCAATTATGCAAATGAATTGGGGGACGGTACTGCAGATATGAACGAGATTGAGATTATCGGTCCTGATGTTGAGACAGTTACCATTCCGTTCAAACCGCATGAAACCACTGAACTTCAGTTCCAATGGCAGGATACTGAGTCTGGCGAATATCTTGCCGCTGACTAAATCTATCTTTACTGTACTTTAACGTGAGTTCGAAAAATGCCGTAGGGAATCAACGCCGAATGCGCTTTGGGCATCCAGCGGGGTAGAACAACGTGAAACCCAACTATTTTTCACACCCCAACGGTTGAATTGTTGGGTTTCGCTGCGCTCTACCCATAGCTGTCAATTTAGTGTGCTATATGCAAAAAAGATGCTGATTTGTGATGAAAGCAGCACCAACGGTGATAGAAAACAGCCTCAAACAAATGCCATACGCGCATTTGGCGTTGATTCGCGGGGCAGCATGCTGCATGAGGTGTCTGACAACATGTGCACATATACACCTTTCGCCCCTCTGGGGCTTGAATTTGGTAGGGGTCGCGTGTCTGGACACCTTTCGCCCCTCTGGGGCTTAGATATCCAAAATATAGGTTTATTTCCTTAAATTGACACCTATGGGTTTCGCTGCGCTCTACCCAACCTACATCTACATTTGGATCTTATTATCGAACTCACGTGTACTTTAAGGCGTAACAAGATTACTAATTTCTGTGTTGCTTCAATTCAAGAAATTACTTTGAAAGGAGAATTATGAAACGTATCCAGAATGCATTGGTTCTATTTTTACTCATCCTCACTGCACCCGCGTGGGCATGGTGGGGCGGCGGACATGACATCCTTACCCAAGCATCGGTAAAAACGCTACCGGAAGAGATGCCCGAATTTTTCCGTTCAGCTTCAGCCGAGAAAATGATTGCGCATTGCGCTTACGACCCTGATGTATCTAAGAATCGCGATATGCCGCACGCTCGGGTAGCCGAACACGGGGAACACTACTTTGATCTTGAACTCATCAAAGAAAATCCGATACCAGCGGATCGAGATGCTTTTATGAAATTATGTGCAGAAATGAGGCTTGAACCGAGTAAAGTTGGATTTCTACCCTATACAGTGGCAGAATGGACAGAACGTCTTGCAATTGCTTTTGCTGAGTATCGGAAATGGCCCGATAATCCCATAATCCAGTATAAGTGTTATGTATATGCTGGTTTTCTCGGACACTACGCGGAAGATATGTGCCAACCCTTGCACCTGACAGTACATTTCGACGGAATCGTTCAGAAAGATGGAACAAAATTACATGACGGTATCCATGAAAAAGTTGATGCTGCAATTGAAACCTTGAAACTGGATCCGGCTGAACTTGCAAAAAACCAAAAAATTGAACCTGTTGACGATTTGATGCAGGCAATTGTCAAACAGATTAAAGCAGGACACAGTTTGGTAGACAGCGTTTACGATCTTGCGCAGGACTTCCAAAGCCTTGGTAACCCTACACCTGCATTGCAAGATTTTACAAAAGACCGCTCGCGAGAATCCGTGCGTTGGACTGCATCACTGTTTCTCACAGCGTGGAAATTATCTGAAGACTTGAAACTACCAGGATGGCTTGAACGCTAATAATCCAAGTTGCTATTTAGAAAATTTCAAGTGGGAAGACATTGTTTCAATTGGAAAATTCAAGGATTTTCCTCTGATTCTGATGTTTCCGCTGTCCATCGGGGTTAGAAACCCCTCCTACAAGAAGATTCGGGAAAAGGTGGCAACTTGGATTAAATATTAAATGTTCAGAAAATTTGGATTGACACAAGATAGATTTTGTGGTATCTTATTTTTATGAAAGAAAAGAATAAATTACCAGATATTACTCCAGATGCTGTTTTCGATTTAGGAGAACTCGGATGCGGTGACTTGATTATCGCACTATTGAAATCTATGAGAACTCTTGATTCGGGGCAGATAGCACAAGTTCGTGCAGTCGACCCAGGCGCACCTGTGGACATCGCGGCATGGTGTAATATGATAGGCAATGAACTTCTCGCTGATTGTTGCGGTGAAGACAATGCCTATTTTTATATTAAAAAAGGAGATAATTCTTAATGGCAAAGTTGATGATAAGCATTACGCACGCGAAAGATAATACCGACAAAGCCACTGTCGGTTTTGTTGTTGCGAATGCTTCTGTTGCGTCCGGTGTTGAAACCGTTGTATTTCTTAGCACAGAGGGCGTACACCTTTCACAGAACGGTTACGCAGATGATATACACGAAGAAGGTTTTGCACCGCTGAAACAACTGATGGCGGATTTCGCCGAAGTAGGTGGAACAATTTGGATTTGTTCACCTTGCTTCAAAAAACGTAATCTTGCTGAAGATAATTTAGTGGATAGTGCCCTAATTGTTGGTGGTGCTAAGGCTGTTGAGTTCTTAATCACTGGCGGTTCTTGTATTACCTATTGACATTGGGAGAAGGAGTTCCTGCTGACTCCAGCAGAAACATCCATAAGGGATCGGTTGAATCCCCAGCGTAATAAAAGAGACTCCCTTCCATTGTGGAATAGGTTTCCTACCCAAAGTTTCTCAAGCATTTTCACGACTTTGTAGGCACAACTTCCTTGGAAGGGATTCTCATTTCAGATACCCTAAAATATCATATCAAAATATAACGCAATAAGTCGTTTTGGACTTGGAAGTTTTTATTTTTCAGATTTCTCACGTTATACTTTCGGTGAGAAGCTTCTCAAAGATGTTGGTTTCTCGGTAGTTATATTTATAGCCTGCCTCTGCGAGATACAGGGGCGTGTATCTTGTTGAGTAGTGGTGTTGTTGTCCATACCATGCCCTCTTGACGAAAGACCAAAAGCCTTCCATCGTATTGGTATGGATGTCGCCAGCCTCCCATTTCTCACTACGGTTAAGTGTCTCATGTTTCATTTCCTTACCGATTTCGTTGTAGCTTCTATACTGATCGGTAATGAGTTCAGAATCTTCGGTATTGACGAATCTGTTGATGAAGTCGGAGATCGTCTCACCAGTGGCGTTGGATACGAGTTGTGCGATGGCGTGTCCACCACGTGCGACTGCGCCCAGCACGGCATCTTTAGCGGTGCCGCGTCCGCGTTTACGGGGTTCACCATCCTCCCGGTCATAGTCTTTGCGACGCTTACCACCGATATAGGTTTCATCTGCTTCAATGACCCCTTGTAGTAGGACATTATCCTTTCCCATCTCTGTGCGTATAGCCATCATTAGACACCAAGCAGCTTTCTGTTTCATCCCTAAATCGCGCGCAAGTTGATGGGAGGACAAACTTTTCTTTGCGTTTGCCATGAGAGCGATAGCGAGAAACCACTTTTGGAGCGGTATCTTCGTGCCGTGAAATATTGTGCCGTGTGTCACCTTGAATGTAGCACGGCAATCGTGGCAGTTCCAGCGTCCGACACGCCCAACCTCGTGTTCGTTCCGCCTTCGGACGTTTAGACTTGGACAATGCGGGCATTCTGGCGATTCTTTCCATCGGAGCCGCTCCAGATATTCGATGCAATCCTCTTGCGTTGAGAACGTCTTCATCACCTTGATTAAATCCATCAGAAAACACTCCTGTTTTTTGGAGTTGCATTTTTCTGATAGTTTCTGATACAATATCAGATAAGTGTGAACCAGAAAAGCAACTCGCTTTTTTGAGTTTCAAATAGGGGGTTGATACCCCCTATTTTCTTACTGATATTATACTATGAAAACCCTTTATTTACAAGGGTTTAGCGCACTTTTCCAACTTTTGTCAAGTCCAAAACGACTTATTCCGTAAAGAAATGGTTATAGCAGGAACAATGTACGAAATACGAGATAGCGAAAAAGTTGTAACTGAGGCAGCATACAAAAGAAGGTATGACGCGCTTGTCGGCGATATGTACCCAGAGGACGCTGTCGCCTTCCTTGAAATATATCAAATTTATAACCCACTCATTTTAGCCGAACTGAAACCTCGCCGCGCCATTGACTATCTCTATAAAGTGAGGGCGCGTCAGAAAAACAGAGAAACCTACGCAAAAAGTGTCCTTGCCAGAGACCCAGGCAATCCGAATGCCCAAATGGTGCTGCTGAGTGCAGAACCGAATAACGCGACAGCGGCTGCGGGATACCGAGATATCGTCAACAGAGAACCTGAGAACATCGGTGCACTCAACGCATTAGGATATCGTTTACATTACGACCATCCAGAGGAGGCAATTGGATACCTAAAGAAAGCAAACGGTCTTGACTCCACACTTGGGTATTTTAGTTTAGGATTGGCGTCCGAACGGCTCGGTGATGTCAAAACCGCATGGCTCTACTACAGAAAGCAGCAAACGATAAAGAACGGTGATCTCGTTGAAATACACAAACGGGCGATTGAAATGGGCAACCCGTTGTATAAGCCAATTTCGCAAACATCTTCCTCGATACCAGAATCCGATGCAACACCATTAGATATCGGGACATCACCACACGAAGAAACGTTCACTCCGGTGGCAGAAGAAACCCCTTGGTTACCGGAACTCTCACCCCAGGAACGCCACCCATCGGAAAATCAACTGACAGACAAGGATAGCCAAAAAGTCGCACGCGCCGAAACCGCACGCGCCGAATTTCAACAACAACAAGCTGCCGCACAACAGGAACTTGACGAATTCCTTAAATGGGCGGAAAGCATCATGAACGCGGAGGAGCCTACTGATTTCGATGACTTCCTTTCAAAGGAGTTCGCGGCACACCTCAACGGCGGCGATGCCCTATTTGAACCGGAACGTACTATCCGCGCTTATGAAATGATTGAACGATACGGTCCTAAAGAGGGCTTACAACGGCTTAAAGAAAAGGACCCTAAACTTGCGGAACAGATGGAACGTCTTATTGAAGCAAAACAACCATCTCGCCATAATAAGTCGCAAAACAGAAAATGAAGAATGTCCCAGTGTTTTAGATTTAACCATAAATCCATCATAGAAAAAGGAGAATCAAATGAAATTCACTTATGTTTTAATCGGCACCTTGTGCCTCCTATGCCTCTTTATTCCTGGAAACATAGGTCTCGTAGCACAACAAACAACGAGCATTCAGATTGAACAACCATATCTTGATCCAAATTGGCGACCAACAGCTTACTCTTACCTGACTATTGACATAGTCGTTACCGTACCCACCGGTTTCTCCAGCGGTACGCTGGTCGCAGAACTCCAGAATGTGACAGAATACGATGGTGATTCTGGGAATACGACGTGTACAGGCCCTGGCAAACAAGATCTAACGCTACCTAAAAATACGGATTATAATGCGGGGTGGGTGAAGGATGGGAGCACACTCACGTACACCCTTAGCACTTCTGAGAGCGAGCAGACAATATCCCTTAGCATTTTCTGTACGGATTACGCCGCTTATGGCGAATTAGTATTGACTGCATCCGGCTACACATCCAACACTGTCACCCTAAAGATACCCAGAGATGAGAACGGCAATAAAATTGCTGATGGCTGGCGAAACGATGCAACCGTGAACTATGGGCGAGATGACGATAATGATAGTGGGCCCAATTCTAAAACTGGCGATAGCATCACTGTCCTCAACGAATATCGTGGTCTCTACGTCAACGGCACCTGGACAGATACCGACCCCGATGGCTGGGATGTCTTCGTTCGTTCCGATGTCGGCATCGGCTATGCCAATTATTTACCTATGACTGTCTATGAAATGTCATCAACGGAGGTATGTTGGGATACCGGGCGTGTCTACCCCTTTGAAATCGCAAGAGAGAGTGGTGAAACATGGAGACATGTTTACGCCATTAGAGTTGCCGAAGACACTGCGACAGAGGACGACGATGGTGATCCCATTACATTGTTGGGTATTATGACCTACGGACCTCCCGAAAGCGGCACAACGGGGACCATCTACACCACGAACATAACGAACGCGACAACTACATTAGGGGTGACAGATGTTTCAGGTTATACAGATACTATCATTGCACATGAAATCGGGCACGGTGTTAATCTCGACCACTGTCCGGATTATAACCATCTGTACTGTTATATGTGGGGTTGGCCTGATGCTGTAACTCACTTTGAAAATGGATTTGACGGCCACCACGGTCAAGATTATGATTTAGTATACAACGGGGATGAACACCGTAACAGACTAAGATCTTTTGGTCCGTATCCATCTCGAGCATATAGTTCTGATAGAGGAATGTATTTACGATGTCGTGAAGATATTGATGGGGACGGTGTTGTTGATCTTTTAGACCTACTCCGGGTTGTGACAAGTGTTAGCAGCGAGATCGGATATTATGTTTCAGATGTTAACCGCGACAATGTCGTTGATATTTCAGATATGAAGCTTGTGGCAGCGGCATTTGGGATTACGGCGTCCATATCCACAGACCTGTCTCCAGATATTAATGGGGACGGTGTTGTTGATGATGTTGACCTTGCTCTGGTTGACGCGAACATGGGTGAGAGGGGTGCAAATGATGCAGATGTTAACGGTGACTGTATTGTGAATGAAATAGATTACAACTATGTAGGTGCGTTACGCGGGCATCCTTATTGGACACGCGGGAATACGGTTCCGTCCCCAGAAGAATAACATGCTTGATACTACTCAAAAGGTAAGCGCGGTTTCCTAACCGCTCCATGTCATCATATACGAGGATCGTACGCTATGCTCCATCCAGATCACAGAACACGTGTCCCGTTCTTTGGATAAGTTCGGTGCGGTTAGGAAACCGCACCTACCGTGCACGGTGAACATTTTGTACTTTCTTCTAAGCAAAAGGAGAAACTAGACAATGAAAATCAAGTCATTTTTAATTTTAACTGTTTTATTTGTGAGACTCACATTTATCTCAAGCACCTTTGCCCAAAATCTACCGCTTTGGCCGCTCCCGGAAGAAGCGAAAATACGCATTGAAATCATTGGAAGAGACGAAGGTTGGGGTAAGGGTTGGGTAAAGGATATAGCCTATTCTCCGGATAGCACAGTTCTGGCGATAGCAACTCCTGTTGGAACTTTACTCTATGACGCGCAGACAGGTAAGAAATTTGACCTGCTCACAGAGAATCCGCCTGATGTAACAAGCGTGGCGTTCAGTCCGGATGGCAAAACAATTGTAAGTAGTACTTTTTCGGGTACCATCCATCTGTGGGATGTAAACATAGGCGCACGTCTTCACACAATCAAAGCACATGAGACAGTTTTAAATAGCGTAGCGTTTAGTCCGGATGGCAGAATAATCGCAAGTGGAGGAGGACTTTTTAACCCTACTATTCGTCTATGGGATGTTAACACAGGCGCACTTCTCCGCACAATCATAGAACCGGGTGAGATCTTAGGTAATATAATAAGCGTGGTTTTCAGTCCGGATGGAAAAACTATCGCAGGCAGTACTGTACGTAGCATCTATCTTTGGGATGCCGACACAGGAACACTCCTCCACACACTGACAGGGCATCTGCTTCGGATCAATAGCGTGGCGTTTAGTCCGGATGGAAAAACTATCGCAAGCGGAAGTGGGGATAACACCATCCGGCTGTGGGATGTGGACACAGGAACATCCCTCTACACGATCCTACTTAGAGGTTTTACTACCAACCATTACGGTTTCTCCAGCGTGGCGTTCAGTCCGGATGGAAAAACTATCGCAAGTACCAATGCGGGTTTTAACCGCAATGTTCGTTTATGGGATGCAAACACAGGTAGCCTTATTCACATCTTCAATGAAGGACAGATTGGAGGACATGGTTATTGGCCCTATAGTGTTGCGTTTAGTCCGGATGGCAAGACACTCGCAAGTGGAGATAGTCTCGGTATCGTTATTTTGTGGGATGTTCTATCTATTCTACTACCCGAAGATGTCAATAAGGACGGTGTTGTCAATATTATGGATTTAGTTGTTGTCGCGAATGCTTTTGGTGAAGCAGAACCGGATCTCAACGACGATGGAGTTGTTGATATACTGGACTTGCTCATTGTGGCATCGGCACTTGGGAGTACGGTTCTCGCCCCTGAAGAATAGTTGTGCGTTCTATCGCCATGTTTACAACAGTAGTAATTGTAGGTTAGGTAGAGTTTGCAAAACTTATAAGTGCCAATTTTGCGCGTCAGTTTGTCGGGAAACTGCATCTACCGGTCAAAAGGTATTTAGCGCGTAACTCTTTTCCTAAATTGACATTTATAGGTTTCATACCTTTCAAACCAATCTACACTGATAAACAAAAGGAGGAACTGGATAATGAAGTTCAAATTATTTACGATTCTTACGATCTTGTATGCGATACTTGCCTTTGCACCAAAAATACTTGCCCAAGATGCACTACCATGGCAATGGCAGCATATTCATAAACTGAAAGCCACGAAAAAACTTATTGATATCTTTGGTAAAGACGGTACAGGTTGGGTAAGTGACATAGAGTTTTCTCCGGATGGCTCACTTTTAGTGGTGGCGAGTTCGATTGGAATGCGTCTCTACGATGTACAGACTGGCGAGAGACTTGATCTGTTCACAGAACATACGGATTGGGTGAATAGCGTAGCGTTCAGTCCGGATGGAAAAATGATCGCAAGTGGAAATTTGGATGGAACTATTTATTTGTGGGATGTGGATACAGGCACACGCCTCCGCACAATCGCAGCACATGCAGCAAATGTATTTAGCGTGGCATTCAGTCCGGATGGGAAGTCTATTGTAAGTGGAGGGGCAGGTCTTGACTATACTATTCGTCTGTGGGATGTGGACACAGGAGCACACCTCCGCCCAATCACGGATACGCCTACGGGCTCAAGCGTGGTGTTCAGTCCGGATGGAAAAACTATCGCAAGTGGCGGTTATACAGGTAGTATCCATATTTGGGATGTGAATACTGGACAACAATTCCTTCACATCCCCAAAGCACACTACCTGAATGTCACAGGCTTAGAGTTCAGTCCGGATGGAAAAACAATTGCAAGTGGCAGTTTCTACATTCATTTATGGGATGTGAGTACAGGAACACACCTTCATAGAATTGAAAATGGAAATCGGCATGTGTACTACACTATAGACCCTCGTATTACTACCTACGGTGTAGCGTTCAGTCCGGATGGAAAAATGATCGCAAGTGGTAGTGTGGACGGTATGATCCGTCTGTGGAATGCAAACACAGGAGCACTTCTCAGCGAACTCATGAGTTATTCAGGACACGTCAATACCGTGACGTTTAGTCCGGATGGCAAGACACTTGCCAGTGGAGGTAGGGACGGTCCGGTGGTCTTATGGGATGTTCTATCTATTCTACTACCCGAAGATGTCAATAAGGACGGTGTTGTCAATATTATGGATTTAGTTGTTGTCGCGAATGCTTTTGGGGAAACGAAACCGGATCTTAACGGCGATGGAGTTGCTGATATACTGGACTTGCTCATTGTGGCATCAGCATTTGGGAATACGGTTTCTGCCACTGAAGAATAGCACGCTTAATGCCACATAAACGGTAGGAGCGATTTTCAAATCATGACACATTCCGTAGGAGCGATCTCCGAATCGTGACCGGTCGGGAATCGGAATTCCCTCCTACCTTTGTCCTGGGTTTGTAATGATTTCCATAAAAAGGAGATATTGGACAATGAAGACTAAATTCCTTTTGATTTTAACCATTTTGTTTGCGGCACTTACATTTACTCCGAACATTTTTCCGCAAGATTCACCGCAATGGCAGCTACCCGAAGGTGCGAAAATGCGCCTCGGTAAAGGACAGATACATGAGATAGCATACTCTCCAGATGGCACGCGTTTTGCGGTAGGAAGTTCTATCGGAACTTGGCTCTACGATGCGGAAACTGGTGAGGAACTTGACCTACTCACGGTGCATACGGTTGCTGTCAGAAGCGTGGCGTTCAGTCCGGATGGAAAAAAAATCGCAAGTGGCAATCAGGACAACAAAATCCGCCTATGGGATGTGAACACAAGGCAACTTCTCCACACACTTATAGGGCATACGAAAGGTGTTATTAGTATAGCGTTCAGCCCGGATGGGAAAAAAATCGCAAGTAGCAGTTGGGACGATACAATCCGTCTGTGGAATACCGACACAGGCACACCCCTTCACACACTCACAGGGCATATAGGTGTTGCAGGGCATATAGGTGCGGTCCATAGCATAGCGTTCAGCCCGGATGGCAAAACACTCGCAAGTGGCAGCACGGACAAAACCATCCGTCTGTGGGATGTTAATACGGGACAACTTCTTCACACACTCATAGAGCATACGAATTATGTTGTTAGTGTAGCGTTCAGCCCGGATGGGAAAACACTCGCAAGTGGCAGCACGGACAGAACCATCCGTCTGTGGGATACCGATACAGGCACACTTCTCCGCACAATCACAATCACAGAGCGTATATGGGGGATTTCACACGTCGTATTTAGTCCGGATGGCAAGACAATCGCAGGTGGCATCACGGACAAAACCATCCGTCTGTGGGATGTTGATACGGGACAACTTCTCCACACACTCATAGGGCATACGAAAAGTGTTATTAGTGTAGCGTTCAGCCCGGATGGCAAAACACTCACAAGTAGAAGTGCGGACAGAACCATCCGTCTGTGGGATACCGATACAGGAGAACCCCTCCGCACACTCACTTTGCCTTTGCATTTGTTTTTTGCCTCTACTAACGCTGTGTTCAGTCCGGATGGGAAAACACTCGCAAGTGGCATCACGGACAAAACCATCCATCTGTGGGATGCCGACACAGGACAACTTCTCCGTACGCTCACAGGACATACGTTTTCGGTCCGCAGCATAGCGTTCAGTCCGGATGGAAAAAAACTCGTAAGTGGCGGTGAGCGCATTATCCGTCTGTGGGATATCGACACAGGCACACCCCTCCGCACACTCACAGGACACGCGTTTTCGGTCCGTAGCGTAGCATTCAGTCCAGATGGAAAAAAAATCGCAAGTGGCAGTACGGACAGAACCATCCGTCTGTGGGATGCGGACACAGGCACACCCCTCCGCACGCTCATAGGACATACGAATATTATCAATAGTGTAGTGTTCAGCCCGGATGGCAAGACAATCGCAAGTGGCAGTGATGATGGCACTATTCGTTTGTGGGATGCCGACACAGGCACACTTCTCCACACAATCACAGTGGAAAACCGTTTTATTAATAGTATCGCGTTCAGTCCAGATGGGAAAAAGATCGTAAGTAACGGTCGTATCCGCACTATCCATCTGTGGGATGCCGACACAGGCACATCCCTTCAAACAATCATACTGTCTCGAGTTCACACAGTTGGTTCGATCAATATCAAGAGTATCGCATTTAGCCCGGATGGCAGGACAATCGCAAGTGGTACTGGTTTCAATTATGGCGGTAGACAGGGAGACAACACTATTCATCTATGGGATGCCGATACTGGAGAACATTTACGCACCTTCACAAGGCATGCATATCCTGTGGAGCACGTAACGTTTAGTCCGGATGGAAGCACGCTCGCAAGTGTAAGTGGGGATGGTACGGTGCTCCTGTGGGATATTGCACCTTCACAACTGTCCGAAGATATTAATGGGGACGGTGTTGTGAATATTCAAGATTTAGTTGCTGTCGCGAATGCTTTTGGGGAAGCAGAACCGGATCTCAACGACGATGGTGTTGTTAATATTCAGGACTTGGTGATTGTAGCATCAGCATTTGGGAATACGGCTACCGCCCCTAAAGACTCTGAAAACTCTGAAGAATAGCACGTTTGATTTACCCGAATGGTAGGACGGTTTTCCGCTAAATGCCAGATGCACATTTGGCGTTGATTCATTGTTCCGTATCGTTCGCTAAGCCTTTCGTTGCACGAGAGCGGATGGAAAACGCGGAGCGTGCCTGCTACCATGTTCAAATCAATCTGCAAGGAAGTATAAGGAGACACACAATGAAAAACAAGGTTTTTTTGATGCTGACACTATCCATTCTCGTTTTACCCCTCAATTCTCATAGCGACTTTCCTCCGAGGACCATATTTCCTAAGGATGTACCGGGGGAGTACCCTGAACCTGTCGAAATACACATTGACGGTGCTGTAGATTACATACAATATTCACCGAATGGCAAACTATTGGCAGTAGTGACTTACCCTGGTTCCGGTCTACACCTCTACAACACACAAACTCTTGAAAAAGTTCATCATATCAAGCCTCCAGAGGGTTTTCTCAAGGAGGTAGTGGGCCTTTATTCGAAATGTATAGCGTTCAGTCCGGATGGAAAAATCCTCGTAAGCGGAAATGAAAGTAGAAATGGTAAGGGTAATATCAATTTGTGGGATGTAGCAACAGGAACACACAAGCAGATGCTCACAGCCCATTCAGAGGGTGTCTATAGCATAGCATTCAGTCCAGATGGAAAAATCCTTGCAGGTGGCGGGGTAGAAAGATTTTTCGTCTCAGATGGGGAACAATTGACTAAATTGACTATTGGGACTATCTATTTATGGAATGCAAACACAGGGCACTTTCTTCGGCACCTCACGGTGCATGAGCTGGGTGTCGTTGGTGTCGCGTTCAGTCCTGATGGCAAAACGCTCGCAAGTGGAAATTGGGACAACACCATCCGCCTGTGGGATGTAGCAACAGGAACACACAAGCAGACACTTACAGCGAATCATAGTGGTATGCTGGGTGTATCGTTCAGTCTGGATGGTAAACTACTCGTAAGTTGGGGACAGTGGGGCGGTATCTTTTTATGGGATGCAAGCACGGGTAGTCTTCTTCACAGGCTCACACGTGCGACAAGTGATACGGATGGTCTTTCTGGCATCGCGTTAAGCCCGGATGGGAAGACACTCGCAAGTGCAAGTGGAGAAGGGGTCCGCTTATGGGATGTGAATACGGGTAGTTATCTTCACAGCATGCGGGAATCTATGAATATAGACACACGTAGTGTAGCATTCAGTCCGGATGGAAGAACGCTCGCAAGCGGAAGTAGGTCCGGTACGGTATTCCTGTGGGATGTCCTACCTATTCTACTACCCGAAGATATCAATAGGGACGGTGTTGTCAATATTCAAGATTTGGTCATTGTCGCGCAGGCTTTTGGCGAAGCGGAACCCGATCTCAACGGTGATGGTGTTGTGAATATTCAGGACTTGGTGATTGTGGCATCGGCATTTGGGAATACGGCTACCGTCCCCGAAGAATAGTTGTGCAATCTACACTGTGTCGTCTGAATCGCGGATTTACGCAGATTACGCGTTTTGTAGGAGCGACCTCCTGGTCGTGACCCGGAACGTGTCATAAGCACACTTAGCGTTGATTTGGTGCATTCGGTTGATTTGACGGTTTCAAACCACGCCTACCGAACGTATAAAAAATAATGGATTTTCTATAAACTTTGCAGAGGAAAGATATATTATACCAGATTAACGAGATTTATCTTATTTTTCTGGGTGACAGCGCGCTTACAAAGCGCGACTGATACCAAATTAACCCGATTTGTAGCGCGAGGTCTCTGTGCCTCGCAATGCTGACTTTATCAAAAAAATAATAATCTCGTTAATTTGGTATAATACGCCCAAAAAAATATAAGATAAATCCGGTTAATTTGGTATCAAATAATGTGCAATAGTTTTGCGAATTGTGGTTTTGGCAAAATATGAAAAAAAGTTGACAACCTCTTAGATATCGTGTATACTATTATATTATCCATTTGGTCGAGTGGTGGAATCGGTAGACACAATGGACTTAAAATCCATCGCCCATCAAACAGGCGTGAGGGTTCAAGTCCCTCCTCGACCATATTGATTCCTTACCGCAGGGTAGAGCAGTCTGGTAGCTCGTCGGGCTCATAACCCGGAGGACGTGGGTTCAAATCCCACCCCTGCAATCCTCTTTTATTCCCACATATATCCCTATTTCTCATCAATATTCCGTAGTTGGGTTTCGCTGTGCTCTACTCTTATGTGTCAATTTAAGGATTGATTTTCTTGTGGGAGGGAAACCTTGTAAACCCAATTTCCTAACTCAAGGTAGGCGCGCTTTGTAAGCGCGCCGTTGCCAATCATGCGTTTATCGGCGCGCTTACAAAGCGCGTCTACCGGGACGGGGTATTTAGCACTTAACTTTTTAAGTTGACACATAAGGATTTTGCTGCGCTCTACCCGACCTACGGAATACAATGATTTAGGATTAGTGTAAGACGCTGATGTCATCGGAGGAATGCACTGGATACGGGCTAATATCATAGTCACCATCCAGTGAAATATCGTCAACCATAACGATCTTATCTAATAAAGCGGATTGGTGCATAGCGAAAATAGTTTGGATGATATGTAGGTTACTGCGCCCATCTGTAAGCGGCTTTTTGCCCGTTTGCAAACATTCAAGAAAGTGAACCATTGCGTTCCCGAAGGCATCAGGAAACCAAGTTCCTTCTATCTCAGGTTTAATCTCTCGTGTTTTGGGTTCTGTGAGATGAACAGTCATATCTGCGCTGTTTCCGTAAATTGCACCTTTAGTGCCTTGAATGCGAATCTCCTCGTGTGGATGTTGGAGGTTGTGCCCAGAATTCGCGAGGAATGCCCAATTGCATGAGAGCAACCCTTTTACACCGTTACGACATTTAAAAAGAGCAACAGAAATTGTCTCTCCTGCTTCAACCGAATGTTCGTGTCCATGTGCTTGGCAATAAACGCTTTCATATTCACCGAACCATTTATGGACAAGACTGATGTGATGTACTTGCATTACAGGGATGAGATGTTTTCCCGGGTAGGCGGTATAAAATCCGTTGCATGTAATGGAAACGTGGTAGATTTCGCCGAGGTGTTCGGCGTTAATATACGGTTGAATGGCAAGAAATCCAGGTACAAAACAAGAGTTTTGGTTTATCATCAGTTGCACGTTGTGCTTCTCACATAAGTCTACCATTTCAACTGCTTGGCGCATCGCCATTGAAAAGGGTTTTTGGCAAAAGATGTGTTTTTCTGCTTGTGCGGCGGCATTCACAATAGGAGCGCGTATCCACGGGTGGACTGCCATGTCAACTATGTCAACAGCCTCATCGGCAATCAGGTCGGTAATCCGGGTATACCGTTTGCGGATGTCAAACCTATCGCCTACTTCATTCAATCGCGCTTCGTCTTTATCACAGATCGCAGCGACCCGTAGGTTCTTACGTTGATATCCGTGTAGGTGTTGTTGTCCTATCCCTAAGCCTATTAGCCCGATACCGAGGTCTTGCAAGTTTGCCACGTTTTTTGTAATTCCTTTGTCTGAACCAAGATTTACGAATCAACGCCGAATGCGCTTGTGGCATTCGGCGGGATTATCGGATTTCCAAGATTGTTTTGTTCTCTTGATTGAAGTTTGTTTCTTGTGTAGGAACGGTTTTAAACCGCGATTTATCGGCGTTGAAAACGCCTCCCACAAGAAAGAATATCTCTAAATTGACTCCTTTGATATTTCAAATCCCCAAACCATCGTCAATTTCACGCTGATAGGTATTGATGGATTCATCTAACATCTTGTCTAAGTGCACAATTTGACCGGTTGCACCGGATTCAAGCATGGCGTAAGAGATTGCAACGGAACGTGTGCCTTGATATGCGTCTACTTCAATAGGACGGTTACCAGCAATTGCTTCCGCAAAATCACCATACTCAATTGCGATGATCTTTGCATCGGTATTTGAAAAAGGGAAATCGTATTGCCACAGGCGGTCACCACCGAATAGGTCGGTTGTAACTGCATCAAGGTGGAAATATGGAACGAGGTCCAAGAGTCTCTTATCGTTAATGGTTCCTTGCCCATCAATCTGTAGGGAGATAACCCTACCGCTTCGGTCACCGGGGAGCGTCATTGAACCTTGGGAACCGTGAATCTGACGTGCCCAGCTGCCTTGTCCCCACGCGCCGTGGTCTTCAATATACTGCCCAACGACTCCGCTTTTGAAAGTCAACGTTGCATAGGCTGCATCTTCCGCTGTTGCTTCAAATTCAGCAGGCATTTTACGCTGCCATTCCGTATAAACCCCCGCGGGGTTTGACCCGGATTCGCCTGTCACCGCAGCGGGATTGTGTCGGATAGGTTCATGAAGTCGCGTTTGCGCGTAGACGGTTTCAACCTCACCGAGTAGATACTCAATCATGTCAGCATAGTGGACACCAACATCAAGTAGAACGCCGCTTTGATCTTTCTGATGCCGCCAAACTGAGATAAGCATGCGGTTTGTGCCGCCGATTGCATGGTGGATAAGAAAGCGCGGTTTACCGATAACTTCCGCGTCAAGCAGTGCTTTGGCAAGCCGATTGATAGGGTCGCGCCGATAGTTTTCTGCGACACTTAACACAGCATCGGACTTTTTCGCAGCATTACGGATTAAGTTACACGCGCGAACGGTTAGTCCTATCGGTTTTTCAACCATTGTATGCCATCCGCGTTCAAGTGTCTCAACTGCAACAGTATGGTGATAGGGTGGCGTTGTTGTCACATCAACTGCATCAATGCCGACTTCAGCCAATTCTTCAAGATTTCCAACAACAGCGGGTTTTTTACCGAAACGTTCTTCTGCTTGTTTCGCGAGAGATTCGGCATTAGCCAGAACAGGGTCGCATGCACCGACAAGATCAAACCGCTCCCATCCTGCCCGATAGAGTTCTGCCAACCCGTACATGTGCCGATGCCCCATACCGCCACATCCCACAATTGCCAATCGAATTGTATCCATGTCTTGTTCCTAATTGTTTAGTATAACTTCTAATCTCTTCAAATCAGCTTCCAATAGTGTTGCATCACTACGATATAGGTTTTGACGGTTTAACACCTTCTCAGCATATATTTTACCTCTGATCGGGAGAGGACCTTTTATTCTTACTTTTCCGGGACCGACATTATACGCACCAAGTGCTAAGGTTAAATTATTGAGATATTTTTTTAATAGATAGTTGAAATAGGTTAATCCTGCTTCAAGGTTTTTCTGAGCGTCAAATCGTTCATCGACTATTCCATCAAGATTTGGTTTAAGCTTATTTGAGTACATCGGAACTTTCAAACCGAGTTCCCTGGCAGTTGAAGGCACCATCTGCATTAACCCTCCTGCTCCAGTCTTTGACACAGCAAGGGGATTAAATTTAGATTCAACGTAAATGATGGCTAACATAAGTTCTATAGAAATATTGTGTTTTTTCGCAATTTGAATGCTCTTCTTTTCTGAAGAACTTAGGGTAGGTTCAACTTTTTTAGGTTTCGAATTATCAGGTGTCTGCGGTGTCACACTGGAAGTTGTGCCGCTTGATGTAGGTTCAACTTTTTCGGTTTTATGCTTATAAGATGTTTGTTGCGTTTCCCCAAAAGTGAGACCAATTGAGAGTAGATGTTTATACTTAAGATTCTCTTGATTCAAATAAGTATAATAGGTTTGTTTTCCCCAGTTTTTGAATGATAGTCCTAAACTCCAGGATTGGGCAAATGCGCCAGCATCAAAGGAAAAAAGCGAACCAACGTTAGCGGAAAGAGGACCGGTTACGATTTCAAAACTTGTACCGAAGGCGGGTGAGGTAACATCAAAGCACGTATGCCATCTAATAACTTGATGGGGTATCAGAGTTGTTCCTAATGCAAATTGTGGGTCGAAGGTTTTCAAAACTATACCATTTTCATCTTGAATGGATACACCGCTAATGTCGCGGAACTGCATTCCTACAACCGCGTGAGGGGAAAGCGTCATCAGTGCCCCAACATCATAATTTGGTGCCCAGTGACTGTTCTTATAAGGTGCACGACTAAATCCGGTGCTTGCCCCAAGCTGCACCGGTCCGAGTTTCCTTGCATAAGAGAGTAAGGCTTGATTGTAACCTAACTCAAATGTACCGATAGGGTTGGAAGTGTGGTTTACAAGGAAACGGTCAGAAGTGTTGAAATCAAGGAGGTTAACACCGAAAGTTCCAATCGGTTTAATAGGATAGGCGATAGAAAACGCACCTTGTGAGAGATCGTAAATCAGGTTTCCACGGTCGAGAGATGCGAGTCCTGCAGAATTCCATAGCGGGCTTGTTGCATCATCTGCCCCACTAATAAACGCACGACTCAATCCGAGTCCACGCGTTCCAATTATAGGTCTCGGTTCAGATGTGCCAATTTCGGACAGCTCGTTGAGCGATTCTGAACATGCGTTCTTCTCGCAGAGAAAACCCGTGAATAAGAGGAGCAAGATGGCTATGAAGAACCATCTTCGTTCACGGGAGCTCAAGGTGACGCGCTGGGTTTTCACTTTTGCCTTTGTATCTGACTTCAAAATGGAGGTGGGGGCCTGTTGAATGCCCAGTATCTCCGGACAAGCCGATAACCTGACCTTGTTGTACAATATCGCCGACGGATACATAAATTCTTGACATGTGCCCATACGCTGTAGAGAAATCATCTTGGTGTTGTATGACAATTGTTTTTCCATAACCACCTTTTCTTGCAGCATAGGTAATCCTGCCTGTTTTTGATGCATATACCCGTGTACCAGTGGCTGCACGGAAGTCTATGCCTTCGTGCAGAAGGTAGCGACCCGATATTGGGTGGTGGCGATAACCGTACCTTGATGTTACCTGTAAACGAGTTCGCAACGGTTTGGCAAAACCGACACTTTCATCACCCGGGATAAAGATTTTCTGACCGATTCTGAGTCGTTTAGGCTTGGAGATACCGTTTATCCGTTGAAGTTTCTTCCAGTCCTTAATATTATGCTTTCGGGCAATACCATATAATGAGTCACCGTCTTTAACGACATACCAAGTTCCACCTGAATTCTCAGTCGCATTTACGGGCTTAGTTCCGATTGGGATTACTAACTTTTCTCCAATTTGTAGGCGGTCTAAAGAAACAAGACTGTTGGTCTGGGCAATGGATTTCATGGGCACATCGTATTTTCTGGCAATCTGAGACAACGTCTCCCCTTTTTTGACCTTATGTAGCATTCCAATACATGAAGATGTCCACGATGTTGAAACAAAAACCATACATAAAACGGTTATAATTACTTGAATATGTTTTCTTTTCAATTTCATACCTATTTAGTTATGCTAGCTAGAACCTATCTGATAATTTAAATAAATAGTGCTAATAGACCCTTGCCTACGCTTTTTGAGACTAAACCTAATTTGTGTAATGACAGATGTACAATAAATTGTATATAAAACGAATCTATGTCCTTCTTATAGTTGCAATTTCCTATAACTGACATGTTATTCACGAACTACCTGGAGTAATATCTCTGCAGTATCTGAAAAAATTTGAGTATCGGTTTGAATTCCAGAAGCACCGACTGAAACGACCTCGCTGATAACGGTCACAACAAGCTGGAGAACTTCGACCCGAGTGTTAACCTCACCTAATGTGTCAGGTGCTGTCCATGTAACTGGGTTGTCGTTGGTGGAAGACAGCGTCCCATATCCGGTAATGTTTAGCCAATTTAATACGACACTCGTCCCTCTAACACCTTGCACTGAAGCAGTTAACTCCACCTGTTCACCCGGTTTCACCGTTTTTTTCGTAACCGTTACTGTTACATCAAGTTCACCCGCTTCCTCCATATTCTCACTATTTTGGGTGCCTTCTAATTCAACGATAGTATCGCCAGACTCCTCCATTGTATCAGTGTTAGATACAGGGTTTTTCAGGTTACTACCTCCGCAACCTGAGATACTTAAAACTAATCCAACAAGGAAAAAACTAAAAAATAAACCACGAAATAGAGATGTTCTCATGACTCCACCCTCTTCTGTGTTTGAGGCAACAGAACGCTTGCGCGCGACCTATCAGATTTCTGTCTCCGTAGACAAACATACTTCCGGTTTTAAGCACCATGCGACATTGTCAAGTTAAAACCTTTGTATAAAATCTAACTCAATATAACTATACTTTGGACAATTTTTAGTGTTTTTATCTGACAGCTTGGTTTATGCAACCTCTTAGGGATTAAGACAAGCTCATCCTTATTATACCTGTCGCCCCGCTGGGGCTGCCTTTGCTGAACCTATAATAGTTTTCTGTGAGTTACAACTTCGCACAAAACTCGTAGAAAATACTTGAGAACACAACATGAAACAGACAGAAATTGTCCAAACTTTGTAAGTTAATATATATAAAGTACGTTAAATTATTAACGGAAACGCAGAAAGACGGTTACAAAAAGCGGGTGAGAACACAAAAAGGAATTCGGCAGGAACAGTTTATTCCTGCCGAATCAATAGGTTATTTTGCTATGTTTTCCAACTGTTCGCGCAGAAAGGCGAGAATGTTCGCTATATCCTGGTCGCTAAGGATGTCGGAGGCATAAAAAGGCATAAGTTGACTGCCGCCGCCGCGGATCGTTTTAGCCCAGCGAACCATCGTTTTATTAATATCGCGCGGTGCTCTAATACCGATGATCCGAATACCGATACCTGCTTTGAAAGGTGTTGTGTGGCAAACGACGCAGGTACGTCCGAAAAGTTGCCATCCCTTTTTCGCATCACCGGACATGGCAGCAATTTTCTCACCGGCTGCCATTTTGGCATCATCATCTAACATTTCAATTTCAAATTGTGGGCCTTTGTTGTCTCCAGAAATAGCTTCAAAATAAGCCATGAGTGCTTCCGCATGTTCCGCTGGAATCGCAGTAGGGTTAACTTTAGCGGGAGCGATCTTCTGCAAAAAGTGCTGATAACAAAAACCACCACCACCTGCAGCACGTGCAAAATCAGCACCTGAAATCATTCCGCCCTTTGCTGAACCGCGCTGTGGAACGCCGATGACACTATGTCCGGCACGAATTAAACCGTCCGGTTTTGCGGCATCATCAAAATCAGCATGGCAATCTGAACAAGAAAGCCCTGTTATACTTTTTGGTTTGAGAGTTCCCTTAAACGTTGGATCATTGAAAAGTTCGCGTCCAAGCTGCGCTTTGTCTGACATCTGTTGTGCTTGTGTTAAAAACACTAACAATGTTATCAGAAGAATTACGCCAATTGAAAACGAAACAAATTTACGCATCAAAAAATCTCCTTAAAATCTTCAAAAAAATATACTTTTTGAAAAGTTTATCAAAATTAAAATAAATTGTCAAGAAAAAACTGCATAATTACCAACCAATTTTCGTTAATTCCAAGAATTCTTACAGTTTTTATTATTTCGAACACTGTGATGTGCTTTCTAAGACAGCAATGTATGGCAAATTTCGATATAATTGTCCATAATCAAGCCCGTATCCTACGACAAAAACATTCGGAATCTCAAAACCGGAATAATCAACTGGGACAGAAACTTGACGTCGAGATGGTTTATCAAGAAGGGTACATATCTTAATCGTTTTCGGGTTTAAGGTTTGGAGATGTTTCACGAGAAACTTCAAGGTCTGTCCCGTGTCAATAATATCCTCTACAATGAGGACATTCCTATGTTTAATATAATTGCTCCCCGCTCGGATAAACTCAATATTTTTCGATGGTTCCGTACTATCGTTGTAACTTGAGGTTTGCAAGAACTCAAACCGTAGTGGTAGGGATATTTCACGCACGAGATCCGCGAAAAACAGAGTTGCTCCTCTGAGTACGCAAACAAGGACAAGTTCCTGGTTCTCATAGTCTTTAGATATCTGGCTACCAAGTTCCCGAATCCGCTCCCGAATCTGTGATTCAGAGATAAGAACAGTTTCAGGAAACGATTTCATCTTTTCCATAATGTACGTGAAGACACTTTTGTGTTTGCGGTTGGATTTTGAACCTATCACTGGTAGTAAACCCGATGACCCACAAAATTTCATCACCGCTGACGAGTACTGGGATGCGATTGCGTTCGCAGCCTGGTACTTTGGCATCTATCAAAAAATCCTTAATCTTTTTTCTTCCTTCCATCCCATGGGGCTGAAATCTGTCCCCTTGTCGTCGATTGCGAACCGTCAGTGGTAATTTTATCTCATCATAATCGAACATTGCTTCAAAGACACCATCTGCTAAGGTGATTTCATCGCCTGGTCCGATGTCGTATAAATATGCTGTGATTTCTGCATTTAATGTGGGGATAAACGTTTGACCCGATACGTTTAGCGCATAGGCAAAGTCTTCCGTTTCAATAGGTGTTTTCTCAAAATTTAGTTGCTGATATGCACGTTTGAACTGAAAACCGTTTGGAAGTACTAATACAGCATTCGGTTTATCCCCATTGATGAGGTCAAGAATTGCTTGGCAGTGCTCAAATGAGAAATCGCTCACTTGTCCGAATATTTCAGAGATGCTGTGCCTTAGAATTCGTCTTTGCAATACAATGTGGTACTGTAGAAATTTTTCCCTATCTAACACAACGCTTGTAGGTTGAGAAAGTGAAAGTCTGCAGACATCAAATGCCGCACGCGCAATTGTGTCAAGGTATGTCGATTCAGCACCTAAAATTTCAGCGGTTCGGTTTAATGCTGTCCTGATATTTGGATTATAGTTCTGTTCAAGCAGCGGTATCAACTCATGACGGATTCGGTTGCGGAGATAACGTTTATCTGTATTCGTTGCATCCTGTCTTGGCACGAGGTCTATTGACGTAAGAAATGATTCGATTTCTTGACGAGTAAACCTTACGAGGGGACGAATGAACTTTCCATCTCTGATAGGTGCAATCCCTTTTAATCCGTTTGATCCCGTGCCACGAATTAGATTCATCAGAACTGTTTCGGCAATATCGTCTTGGTGATGCCCGAGGGCAATTTTGGTTGCGCCTACTTGCACACAGACAGATTCATAAAATTCGTAACGCGCTCTACGACCTGCAGCCTCTACAGAAAGTTTCCACTGTTTTATTAGATGTGGTAATTCAACGGAGTGTCCCGTAAAAGGCAACCCTAAACGCACAGCATGCTCACGAACAAATTCAGCGTCTGCGGCAGAATCATGCCTGAGACCGTGGTCAAGGTGAACAACGTGGAGGTGGCAGTTTAGATGTGTTTGTAGAGATTGCAACCCGTAAAGTAGTGCAAGCGAATCAGCACCACCTGAGACTGCAATGAGCACCGTTTCACCGTCCTTAATCATGGTGTGCTGCGAAATGAAACGATGCATCTCTTGCACAAAACGGGCTTCCATGAGGTGGGCCTTCAAAGAACAATGCCGGTGCGGAGAGTTGAACTCCGGACAGCACGATTATGAGTCGTGTGCTCTACCACTGAGCTACACCGGCAAGTTAAAATCTATTTTTAAGTATAACACATGATTTTCTGAAAGTCAATAATTTTTTTGCCTGTTCTGTATGAGATGTTTTCACTATAATTATGGTCTTCGGTTTGGATATTGCGAATTATGGATAATCGTGATATAATTCTAAATTATGAATATACATCAATTAGCAGGAAAAACCGTCGGAGCAGCAGTTTCAGGCGGTCTTGATAGCTGCACAATTACCAAATGGTTAGTCGATAAAGGGGTCAATGTCGTTTGCTTTACAGCGGACCTTGGACAACCCGATGAGCGGGATGTTGACGAGATTCGAGAACGGATGTTGGCATGTGGTGCTCAAGAGGCGGTCATGGTTGATGCGAAGGATGCGCTTGCTGAGGCGGGAATCCGTCTCATTCAATGTCAGGCGATGTATGAAGGTGGGTATTGGAATACAACAGGTATCGCTCGACATGCCACGGTAAAAGCACTGCTACCAGAGATGGAAAAGCGCGGTATTTCTATCTTGACACACGGGGCAACCGGACGCGGGAACGATCAAATCCGATTTCAACTCGCCACCAATATGCTTAATCCGCACTTCTCTGTTTACGCACCGTGGCGAGATGCTGAATTTCTCAAACAGTTCGGTGGCAGAAAGGAGATGATAGATTTCTGCCAAACACACAACTTACCGATTACCGCTACGCATGAAAAACCTTACTCTACAGATGCGAATTTGTTAGGATTAACACATGAAGCGGGTAGGTTAGAATCACTGAAAACACCAGCAGGGTTTATTACACCAGGAATGGGTGTACATCCGAAAGACGCGCCAGATGATATAGAACACTTCACTGTTACGTTTGCACGGGGGATGCCTGTTGAAGTGAACGGAAGTCCTTGCACACCACTGATGAGTCTGATGGAGGCAAACCGAATTGGTGGACGAAACGGAGTCGGTATCGGGATTCATACTGTTGAAAACCGATTTGTTGGGATTAAAAGCCGTGGCGTTTATGAATCACCGGGAATGGAATTGCTGGGCAAATGTTATGAGTATTTACTTCAACTTATTTTAGATAGGCGAGCGCGAAAACTCTTTGATGGTATTTCGTCCGATGTTGCCGAACAGATTTACCAGGGTTACTGGTTCGATTCCGCCACGCAATCCATGTTAGCATCGGTTGAATCGCTGACGCGTTTAGCAAGTGGGACGATTACGGTTGCGCTGTATAAAGGAAACGTTGCATTCCATGCCGCAACCGGTGTTACGCATTCACTTTACTCTGAAGAAACGGCTTCAATGGAGGATATTGGGGATTTTGATCACGCGGATTCGGAGGGTTTTCTGGCGGTGCTTGGTGTCGGTGCCCGGGCATCTGCTATTGCAGGGCAGACACAAGAGTAAGCAGACACCTCTTTTTTCTACTTTTCTGAATTAAGGAACTTCAATCTTTGCAAACAGTTGTGCGATAATGCTTTCAACGTCAACACTCTCAGCTTCTGCTTCGTAGCTAAGGATGACTCGATGCCTTAGCACATCCATTCCAACTTCATGAATGTCTTCAGGTGTAACGTATCCACGTTGGGAGAGGAATGCTTGCGCTCTGGAGGCAAGCGCAAGGAAAATTGTTGCTCGTGGCGATGCGCCATACTCAATCAAAGGACTCAATTCGTCCAATTGATATGCTTCCGGTGCGCGCGTGGCACACACAAGATCGACGATGTAAGTTTCCAACTGTTCCGCCATATAGATGTTGCGTGTAAGTTCACGGAATCTGATAATATCTTCACAGGAAATCACTTCCTGAATTTCAGGTATCTCTTCAGTTGTCATGCGGCGGAGGATTTGCAATTCCTCTGAGTGTGATGGGTAATTTACCTTAACCTTTAGCATAAATCTATCCACTTGTGCTTCGGGAAGTGGGTAGGTGCCTTCCTGCTCAATTGGGTTTTGTGTGGCTAAAACAAGGAATGGATCGTCAAGTGGGTAGGTGGTGCCACCAATTGTGACCTGCCGTTCCTGCATTGCTTCCAACAACGCACTTTGCACCTTCGCTGGCGCACGGTTTATTTCATCTGCAAGGATAACGTTTGCGAAAATAGGACCTTTTTTGGTGTAAAACTCGCCTTTCCGTTGGTCATAAATTAGGGTGCCGATGAGGTCTGCAGGGAGTAAGTCAGGCGTAAATTGGAGTCGCTTGAAAAAAGCATCAATAGTCTTTGCCAGCGCGGCAATAGCGGTGGTTTTCGCAAGTCCCGGCACACCTTCTAATAAGATGTGTCCATTACAGAGCAATCCGATAATTAAGCGTTCAAGTAGTGCGCGTTGTCCAACGATGATTTTGCCTGCTTCGTCCAGAATTCGCTGAATGAGGCTACTATCGGTTTGGATGCGGGCATTCATTGCCTCTAAATCGTAGTTTTGCATATTTTAATGGCTATCGGTTGCCGGTTATCAGTTTTCAGAGAAAGAGGGTTTCGATAAAACAAATCTCTTCTGACTGCTGATTACTGACTGCTATTACGTGAAAAACGGCTGCGTTTCCCCTTCCTGAAAGGATTGCTCAAGCCAAGGATCCTTGGTTTTCTGCCTGAATTCAATGACCTTTCGGCGCATTTCATGGGCTATGTCTTGTAATTCCGGAGCATCAATGAGGTTTTTCGATTCTGCTGGGTCGTTCTGCATATCAAACAACGCTTCACGACTTTGATGCACAAAATCTTCCCGTTGTCGCTCTCCTAATTTCTGTATATTGTCATCCCGTACGGCTGTCTATGAAATAGAACGGAACAGATCACTCGGAAGCGGTGTCTCCAATTGATATGCCAGATTACGGACATATTTGTATCTCCGTCCCCGTAAAACCCGATATGGATAATAGTTGGTCACCTCATGGAAACAATGAGAGTAATATGTTTCCTCCCACTGTCCGTTGCCGGGGTGAGGACTGTCATCTTCAAGAATAGGGAGTAATGATCTGCCGGGGAGCGCGTCTTCCCCATCAGGATGAGAAACACCGCACCAATCTAACATGGTTGGGCAAAAATCAACCCAGTTGACAAGTGCCTGATTGCGGAGCCCGCGCCGTTGCTGCGTGGGGCTTGCAATAAGTAATGGACAGTGGTGTCCACTATCACAAAACTGGATGCTTTTGCGCCGGGAAACGGCATGGCATGGTCTGTTGTTACAAAAACAAGTGTGTCATCTGCGCGTCCAGAAGCGTCAAGAGCGTCTAAAGCTGCACCGACCACAGCATCCCATCGTGAAACACTTTCGTAATAGTCCGCAAGGTCTTCGCGAACGGCAGGGACATCCGGTAGAAAATTCGGCACAATTATCTCATCAGGACTATAAGTACCGGGTTCAATACCAGCATGCTGCCGATCATTTCCGAAACCCTTTCCTGCCCGATGTGGATAAGTGCAGCCGATATGTAGATAAAATGGCGTATCCGTGTTTTGCGAGAGGAATTGTTCAACACTCTCTGCCACTGACACAGGACTTCGGGGATTAACCTTGGGTTCATAATCAAAAGAGTAAACGCTTACGGGTTCAACGTGCTTTTTGCCAATACAGGCAGTCGCAAATCCGTGTGCTTTCAGAATTTTTGGAACAGACTGCATGTGTTCATGCGTGCGAAAACCGTGAATACCGTGGCAGTGTCCATATTGCCCATGCGTGTGGCTATGTTGTCCTGTGAGAATACATGCTCGACTCACCGCACAGGAAGGACTTGTGCAGAATCCGTAGTCAAAAACAACACCGCGTTCTGCAAAGGCATCAATTCGGGGGGTTCTGATTACTTCATTGCCGTAGCATTTTGCGATACGGCTCCAATCGTCCGCAATAACGAACATAACGTTTTTATAGGAATTTTTCATAAATTTTCTAAAACAAGTAAAGGTCGAGATTCGGAGATCGCTCCTACGGTAGGAGGAAACTCCGATACCCGATTATTGTCACTTTATACTAACCCACCCCGTTTTCGCAAGAACCACTCAAGACCGAGTAGCATGAGGATTAACCCGAAAATCAGCGGCAGGTCCCAAATATCAACATCAGTGATTTCTGATGTCGCACTCTCAACAAGCGAGATTTGATTGACTAATTGGTTTGCCTCTTCAATGGGATAATATTTGCCGCCGCTCATCTCTGCGAGATTTGTAAGAAGCGACACATTGAGTGCTGCATCACTAAACTCTGCATAAGACGGTTTGACTTCAAAAAGTGCCTGCTGTTTGCCAAGGTTTTCACCATCAAGAGTGCCCGTTGCAGTAACGGTGTATTCACCAAACCGACTCGGAACAAATCGTGCTGTATACAAACCATCTGTGCCTAACACCTGCTCAAGTGGAAGTTCTTTCCGAGTGCCAGTTTCATCAACAACGATTGCGCGCAACTTCGCTTCATTCGTTAACGTAAACGTTTCATCTATTGCGGTTACCTCAATTACAACGGGTTCTTTCAGCATATATTCAGTCTTGGCAAGATCAAGTTTGAGAGCAGCTTTGGGCGCGGTGGTCAACCATTTCGCTACCTGCCGCCAGAAACGGTGGTGGCTGTCATCATTACTCTCTAATAGCATTTGCCATCTATATGGATTATTCGGCGTGAACACCATGACACGTCCCGCGTTGTAATTGTGGGTTGCCATTATGATACGTTTTCCAAATTCATTCCGATCACTCGGATGTTCAGCGAGGATTGTTGCTCCTGCTTTTGCACGTTTGACTTTACTATAACCGAAAAGTTCTGGCATATCACTCCAAAGTCGCAAATTTTCAGCGGGGTTATCTGCCAATTCCATCAACGACTCTGTTTTGCCTTCTGTTGTCAGTTGCAACTTAAATCCTTTTACATGTGGTATCTGGGATGGTGGAAGGTGACTGGGGACAGATTTAGGTGGCGAACCTAATTCCAATTCAACAGGAAGTAAGTGGGCAATTGGTGTGTTGAGATATGAATCGGTTACTTCAGAGTTGCCTAAGGAATGCGTGCCGCCTAACATCAAAAAGCCGCCGCCGCGTGTGCGTACGAATTCAACTGTGTTCTCAAGTTGTGTGCGCGTGAATTTGGAAGCGTCAATATTACCGAAAATAATTGCGTCAAAATTGAAAAGGACATCTTTTGAATCGGGATAGAATTTGAAGTCTTGGTCTGAACTATCTTGGGTGCCGCCATAACTGCGATCGCTCGTTGTGCATCGGTCAGTTAAGACGATATTCGGATCATCCTGCAAGGCGCGCTTGATGAATTTAAATCCCCAAAACGGCCTGGAAACGAATAAGATTTTTACACGTTTCGTAGGGATTACTTTTAAGATGAAAGTTTTGGTGTTATTTTGTGGGATTACCTCGTCAGCTTCAGGAAGGACATACACCTCATATTTTTGGGTGCCCGGTTGACGCGGGGTAAATTTGATCGGAACTCTCGTTGTGTCGTTTTTCATAGACACCGGCAATGTTTGAAGAATTCGTCCGTTCTCGATTAATTGGATCGTAACTTCTTTTTGCTTGCTACCTGTACGCCTCACTGTAGCGGATATTTCGACAGGAAAATCTTCTTCTGCGGTACGGGGGACATCCACCTTGACCAATTCGATGTCAGCGGCACCTTCTTCTGAACCGATGCCAACAGTGTGGATAGGTACTTTCCGTTCACGGATTTGCATCGCAAGTTTTGCTATATCTGCTCCGCTTCGATCTACGCCATCAGTGAAGAGGACAATACCGGAAAGTGGAATGCCTTGCAAGTCATCAAGTGCTTCATTTATCGCGTGCGGGATATTTGTGTTTTCCCCATCCGCAGCTGGTAATGGTTCATTTTCAATTCGTTTCGCGTCCGTGTCAAATCCAAACAGTCTGGTCTTAAATTGATTGGCATTCAGTTCGTCAATGAGTCCACTACCATCTTCAGTATTTTCACCGAAAAGCAGCTGGTTAGCCCGATTCAACCGAGATTTTCCATCGTCTGAATCCGTAATCTGCATGCTTTTGGAACGGTCGACCATTACTAAGAGGTAGGAATCATCAGGGTTGTTCTGATAAATAGTTAGAAAAGGTTTGAGTAGACAAAAGGCGAGGAAACACAGTACAATTGTGCGGAGAACAATGAGAAATATGCGAAAAACGTGCCCAGTACGCCCCCTTGTGCTCCGATATGCCCAAATGGTTGCTGCAACAAGAGAAGCCATCAAGACAAAGATAAGAAGCCCTGGTAATGGCACGCCGAACGAGAAATCCCCTTCTCGAAAAACATCAATCGGGTACCTCATGAGTTGTTCAAACATAACGTTATGTTACCTCTATAAACAGAATGCCAGCGAATTAAGGATGCGTTCTTGTTTGTGTAATACTATTTACTATTATACACGGGAATGTTGAATTAGTTCAACCTTATTTTGAATTTCAGGGTGTGTAAATTTAGTCATGTGCATAATCCATTTAATGCACCTTTTGCCAAACCGCACATCTAAGCCGCAGATAGAGGTAGTGAGAACAAGAAACTCGCTGAAAAGTTTCCATGGTACCGTTATTTCATCGGTGATGAAGTAAAAGTTGAAGAAGTTTCTATTGATGAACTCTAATAGAAATTAAACCGAAACCTATATAGCTCTTCTTTCCGCTAATTTTTCTTGACATTACCAAAATTACATGTTATTATTTTAAAAGAATTTTATCCTTATTAAACGTTGGTTAGAAATCCTTTTCGCCAACCACATCTCTATATTATTTAAGAAATTAAATCGTAATGATTGAAGTCAGAGAACTAACAAAATCTTACGGTCCAACGCTTGCCGTTAATCAGGTTTCATTTGAAGCGCATGCAGGAGAGGTTGTAGGGTTCATCGGTCCCAACGGTGCGGGAAAGACCACCACGATGCGTATCCTGACCTGCTATCTCACTGCAGATGTAGGTAGTGCTACCGTTGCTGGCTACGATGTTCTTGAACACGCTATTGATGTCAGAAAAAATGTTGGCTACCTTCCTGAAAGCGCGCCGCTTTACGCAGACATGGGAGTAGTTGAATACCTCAAGTTTATGGCGGAAGTCCGGGAAATACCCAAAAGTCAACGGAAAGAACGGTTAAGAACGGTCGTTGAAATCTGTGGACTTGAGGGTGTTATTCAAAAGGACATCGGTGAACTTTCTAAAGGTTACCGACAACGTGTTGGCTTAGCGCAAAGCCTCATCCACGACCCGCCGATCCTGATTTTAGACGAACCTACCTCTGGACTTGACCCGAGCCAAACAATTGAGATTCGAAACCTGATAAAGGATATCGGGGAAGAGAAACTTGTCCTCTTCAGCACACACATTTTGCCTGAAGTGGCTGCGACCTGTAGCCGAATCCTTATTATCAACCGTGGGCAAATTGTCGCTAACGGTACGCTGGTGGATCTCATTAGCCAGGTTCGGAGTGAAGACAAAGTGCATGTTGCTATCCGAGGATCGGAAGAAGCGATTACCACAAAACTAAATGAGTTGGATGGCATCTCTGGGGTTACACATGTCAAAACAGACGATGGCATCGTAAGTTATGAAATCACTACGGCACAAGATGCCGAAATTGCAACTGAAACCCTCTTCCACGCTGCTGTCCAAAATGACTGGAGCTTGGCGGAGCTACGCCCAGAATCAGTCGATTTGGAACAGGTATTCCTCTACTTTACGACTGGACAGGTTAAAGATGCCACACCTACTGAGGAATTAGCAACCGAAGTAGCTTCTCCAGAAGAGGCGTAAATATAAGGTTAACGTTTTCGTTTTTTCTATAACCGTGTGTCGCGCGTACAAAAAAGAATACTATGCAGAACATCAACGCTATTTTCAAAAAGGAATTCAGAAGTTATTTCAATTCACCCATTGCGTATATTTTTATCACGTTTTTCCTCGCCATCTCTTCGTGGCTTTTTTTCCGTGCTTTTTTCATTACCAATCAAGCCGAAATGCGAGGATTTTTTGGGTTAATGCCATGGATTTTTCTATTTTTTATCCCCGCAGTTACGATGAAACTCTGGGCTGAAGAGAAGAAACTCGGAACAGCAGAAATCCTAATGACGTTACCAATTCGGGATTACGAAGTGGTACTCGGGAAATTTTTTGCGAGTTTCGGGTTGCTTGCTGTAACAGCTCTATTTTCACTTGCCATTCCCTTTTCGGTTATGTATCTCGGTGATCCAGATGGCGGAACAATTGTATGCGGCTACCTCGGATTACTATTGATGGGTGGTGCTTATCTGGCGATAGGGCTATTTGCTTCAACGTTGACTGAGAATCAGATTATCGCCTTTATTTTGGGAATCTCTGCCTGCTTTGTCCTACTGATTATCGGCGAAGACATTGTGCTTTTCAGTACTCCCGATTGGTTATATCCAATTTTTAGCTATCTCGGTCTTAGTGCACATTATAGTAGTATTCTGCGCGGCGTGATTGATTCTCGCGACATTATCTATTATTTGACGATCATCGGGTTTTTTCTCTATTTAAGCACGCGGTCGGTTGAAAGTCGGAAATGGCGTTAAGATGAAGGAGGTAAACTGTTTTGGCTGATAAAAGAATCAGATACGGTAGCAATACAGTCGCTTTTATAGTACTCATCTTCGGTATCCTGGTGCTGGTTAATTTCCTATCCTCGCGTCGTTTTTTGCGCGGTGATCTCACCGAAGATAAACGTTATACTGTCTCAAAAGCAACCAAAAATGTTATTAAGAGTCTTGACGATATCGTCACAATCTCCGCTTATTTTTCCACACAACCCGCGGACGTAGCGCGAATCCGCCGCAATGTCAGGGATGTTCTGGATGAATATACGGCATTCTCTCAAAAACTGCAGGTTGATTTTGTCGATCCTGCTGATTTTGACGACGCACAAAAACAGGAACTCCGTTTCAAAGGTATTCCTGAAATCCAAGTCAATGTTTTCAAGAAGGACAAAGCAGAAATAGCGAATGTCTATATGGCTATCTCTATCGGTTACAGTGGAAAAGAGGAAGTCCTTCCAATTGTGCGTTCAACTTCTAACTTGGAATATGAACTCACCTCCACAATCCTCAAGGTGACTACCAAAGATGCGAAAACGGTCGGATTTTTGACAGGGCACGATGAGTTTGATATCAACGCGCAAACACAGGGGCATCAACAATTTCGAGAACTCTTGGATAAAAATGGCAAAGGACAATATAATCTTACCGCTGTTGACCTCCATGCTGGAGAACCGGTTGACGAGGCTGTAACTACCTTAGTTGTTGCCGGACCAAAACAAGCGTTGACAGAACGGGAAAAATACGAGATTGACCAGTTTATCATGCGTGGCGGCAGAGCAATTTTCTTAGTTGATCCCGTTACAATGCAACCTGGAACGGTTCAAGCAACGCCTCTTAGCACCGGTTTGAATGATCTACTTGAACATTACGGTGTCAAACTTGGAAACAATCTCATCGCTGACCTAAGATTTCATGATAACATAGCATACCTGCAAGGTCGGATACGCGTTAGTCGCCCCTATCCCTATTTTGTTAGAATAATTAAATCGAACTTCTCAAAAGAGAACACTATCACGAGTCAATTGGAGGAATTGACTTTACCCTGGACGAGTTCTTTAGAGATATTGACAAATGAGGATGTAAAGGCAATGTCTTTAGCAAAAACGAGCGAATCTGGGCAGAGTTCCCAAGGATATTTCAACTTGATGCCAGGTGCTCCAATTCCGAGGGCGGATTTACAAGTATATACCGTTGCTGCTGCTTTGGAAGGGAAATTCAATAGTTTCTATGCCGATAAAGAGATTCCTTCGGTAATATCGGCTGCGGACTCTGATGGTGAAAATGACACATCCACTCCAACACAAGAAGCTGAAGATAGAACAACTATAACTGAAAGTGCAGAAACGCAAATTGTTGTAATGGGAACCGCACAATTCCTCTCACAGTTGCGCTCCGATGGACTCAACTTTTTCTTAAACAGTCTGGATTGGCTAACCCTTGGTGAAACCCTTATCGGTATACGATCCCATGCCATCACCGACAGACCCCTAAAAGATGCCTCAGGTTTGGAGAAAAATTTCATCAAATACATGTGTACTGTTGGTATTCCACTATTAGTCGTTATTTTTGGGTTAATCCGGTATCTCTTAAAAAGGAGGGTGAAACGGTTGGTTGGAACCTACGGTTCACAGATTTAAACTGTTCCGACAAGTTGTTAGAACATACCAACCGAATGGAACAATGAAAAAGAAACAACTACTGATTTTAGGCGGCGTTTTTGTTTTTTTGTTACTCATTGTCCTGATTTTTGAGAACCCTTTCAGGAAAAGCGAGTATCAAAAGAAGATTGAAGATGCTACGATCCTGTTTCCGAACTTCAATAAGGAACAGGTCACAAAAATAGAGATCGTTACCAAAGGTGAAACCACAACCCTTTCCAAGCAAAACGATCAATGGGTTGTTGTCTCTATGGACAATTATCCCGCAGATAGTGAAAGTGTTGAGGAATTGTTGACCAAAGTTGCAGAATTTGACAATGCCGAACATGTCTCCGACAACCCTAAAAATCAGGCTGAATTCCAAGTAGATAGCTCCGGTGTTGAAGCAAAATTGATGGATGCAAACGGTAAAATGTTAGCGCACTTGTTTGTCGGGAAAAATACCCCTGGATTCTTGAGCAGTTACGTGCGCGTTGCAGATTCCAATGATGTTTATGTAGGGCAAGGTTATCTACAATCCGTTTTTGACAAAGGAACACGAACTTGGAAAGATCGGACTATCTTCGATTTTAACAAAGGTATCGTTACACAGATTAACATCATTTCTCCCGAAGAAACGGTTGAACTGCGGTTAGATGCTGAGAATAAGTGGCAGATACACAAACCGATGTCTGCGGCCGCGAACCAGACCGAAGTTGACAACCTGCTCACTACCTTCAGTAAATTGATGACCGATGATTTCGCTGAAGTAAAAGAACTTACGGAATACGGATTAGATTCTCCGACCTCATCTATCTCTGCTATTCTCAATGACGGAACAACGCCGACGTTGCATGTCGGAAAAGAGGAAGGCGGCAAACTTTACGTCAAACGTGCTGATAAAGGGACGGTTTTCATGTTATTCAAATCGAATGTTGATAGATTAATAAAGAAATCTGAGACTCTTACGGAAATGTAACACCTCCAGAGACAGAGAAGGTGGAGGTAAATCCTTCAGAGTAGGAAATATAAGAGGTTTGAGGAATTTAAGCGAGGAAGAATGAAGGAAATGATTGTCTTGTTAGCATTTGTTGTTTTAAATACTTGACTTAATTTTGCTCAACGTATAGAATTAGGCTTGATTTCTCTTTGATCCAGAGGAGTGTTACTATGAAAAAATTTGCCGTTTTGGCACTCATCTTGTCAATCCTTCTCACAGGATGTGCCACCCTCTCCAAAACGCTTTCTGAAGGCACCGAAGATAATTACGATTTCCGCAAAACCCGATGGGGATTTAGCAGGGAACGTGTACTACTGGCTGAACAAGGTAATCGAATACATCTTCGGAAAGAAGACGTGCTTATCTACAAAAGTAAAATTGCAGGTGTCCCTGCTTTACTCGTCTACACTTTTAAAGATAAAAGGTTACGGTCAGCTGGTTATATCACAGAAAAGCCGGTAAAAAATGCCCAAAATATTATCAAAAAGTGTGTTGATGAATTCGGAACACCGACAAATGAGTTTGATGATGGCATGGTTTGGGAAACACCTAAAACCGTGATATATGCCAACGTATATTCATCACACGTCACCGTAGGGATTTCTTCACGTGAACAGACATCTAGCGGTGTATTTTCGAATACCGAGCATAACCCACCAAAGAACAAACCGGGTACCATTGAACGCTGGGATGGTGTGTGGTCATATATTGATAGAACGTTTTACGATGAACTACAAGATGATGCTTTAGTACTGGCAGATATATCTTTCTATGAAAAAGTACTATTCGGTATGATCAAAAGACGCAAAATCATTAATTTTCTTAATGAAACTGGTATGCCCACTTCTATACATGCAGATTAGTTCCAATAAAGCACGGTGTCATACCAGAGAACGACACCTTCTTTGCCGCTGACGAAGAGTTGACTGCTAACAAAATTAACCGAGTGCACATCCAGTTTCCAAATCAAGGAGACTTACATGCCTAAAACCAAAAATCTACCATTCAGATTCACCCTATCAATCAATTCCAATTATTGGTTATTAGTCCTCTCCACATTGCTGATTTCAACCCTCACCGCCTGTGATTCAAACGTTGTCTCAAAGGTGTTGTCACCCTCAACAAGTGGCAGAACTATCCATGTAACAGGAAGCGGTGCAGTTTCTGGTGAACCGGATATTGCAACGCTCAATTTAGGGGTGGCTGTTGAAAAAAAGACAGTTGCTGAGGCACGTGAAGAAGCTGCAAGCGCAATGACAGCCTTAATAGATACTCTGAAGGCTAACAATATTGAAGAAAAAGATATTAACACTGAGCATTTCAGTATCTATCCGCAGTACGACTACACGGAAGAAGGGCGTGTACTTCGTGGTTACAGAGTGAACAACACCGTTCGGGCGAAGGTACGAGATTTGGATACGCTAAGTGATGTTATTGACGATGCCGTGGAAGCGGGAGGGGATAACATCGTTGTCAATTCCATCCAATTTATGATTGATGATACTACACCATTGCGGACTCAGGCACGTAGTTTAGCAGTAAAGGATGCTGAAGCGAAGGCGCAAACCTTAGCAGATACAAGTGGAGTAGTGCTTGGGAAACCTATCACTATCACTGAAAACACCTATTATGAAAGTCCGCCGATCGCATTTGCGACAGTAGAAGCAGCCTTCGCTGATGATGCAGCCAAATCTTCCACTCCCATAGTACCAGGTGAACTCACTGTTACCGTGAATATCACTGTGATATATGAAATTGAGTGATTTTCTCAACTATACTGCAGTCTATCTCATAAATCATTGTAGCGCAGAATCAACACCTCATGCGCGTGTAGCACAAATTTATAGAACAAAATAACACTGCCTGAATCATATTTCTTGCATAAGGGAGTTGACGATGAAAAACCGATATGTTAAAACCGCAATCCAGAAAATGAGCACGTCTCATACCTTTGCTTTGAGCATAAAATTGCCCGAGGAGAATACTTGGCGGCAGACGCATATTACTAATGGTTATCACCCCCTCATATTCGTTAATTATTTAAGTTTTCAAGGTCGTATCGTAGACGTTAGAAGCTGCGATATTTTGGTGCCCGCAGTGCACTTCATTTTATGGAGTGTCTCGCCGCGGGCTTTTGTTGTTGCATTGTGGATGTCTACAATGCTTGGATTCCTTATTTCGCACTACACATACAAGCAGCGCGAGCGGCAACTAATACCAAATTAACTGGATTTATCTTGTTTTATTGACGTAGGTGCGGTTAGGAAACCGCACCTACCGAGACGAATCGCGTTAATTTGGTATAAAAGAAGTTCTAATTTTTGTTGACTCAAAACGGAGACGTGCTAAAATATAGGAGGGTATTGGTTAAATAATGATGCGGTAATTAGTGGGTACCCTCTGAACCACTCTGCATCACATTTCAATTAGAGTAGAGTTAATGATAACACTTATGACAAAAATTGTCAATCAAAATCAAACTAATAAACTGATTTTGATTGACAGATGTATCTAAAACCTATATCCTTATTGAAAACAAACTCGCTGCTCTATAGAGGACACCATGAAGAATTGCCCAAGATGTCAACACACTCACTTCGTCAAAAACGGGTTCGTCAAAACTAAACAACGCTATAAATGCAAAAACTGCGGTTATCAATGGACGCGCACAACACCCCGGGGGAAACCACAAGCACAGAAAACTCTCGCCGTTCTCTTATATTGCCACGGCATCTCAATGAACGCTATCTCAAAACTTGTCGGATGCCACGTAACAACTGTGCTTCAATGGATACGCACCTTTGCTAAAAAACAGGCACCGAAACAAACACTCACACCCGGCACCACCGCCTGCTTGGAACTTGATGAGATGTGGCACTATATTGGGAACAAGAAAAACAAACTCTGGATATGGAAGGCACTTGACAGAAACACAGGATACCTCATTGACTGGGAATGTGGTGGGCGTGATAAACAAACCCTTGAAAAACTCACGGCAAGGCTCTCAACCCTCAATGCTAAGATATATTACACAGACAAATGGCAGGTCTATGAGTCGGTCCTACCTGCCGTAAAACATGTTCAGGATAAAGCGGAGACGCATCGCATTGAACGCAACAATGGTCGGATGCGCCACTGGTTCGGACGCTTCAAGCGCAAGTCCATTATTGTTTCCAAAAGCATAGAAATGGTGGATTTGACGATTGCTTTGTTCGCACGATTTCGTGTCAATGGCAACGTGTTTGACATTTTAAAACTCGACGGAATAGAAAACATGAATATCATTATTTAACCAATACTCTCAAATATAGTATATCTCCTTTGTATAATTTATTTAATTTTGAAAAGGAGACTTGAAATGTTAAAGTTTAAGACAATCCTGATCGTAGCTGTGATCTTTTCGCTATTTTTGCTCAGTTTTGTTAGCAAAAGCGATGCTATTGAAATCATCAAGATGGAATCATCTATGGGGTATGAAATTGTAGGACCTGCCCCATACATCAACGCCTTTGTAGAAACCGACGAGCCGTACTATGCTGTTGATTGGTTTGTTGACGGGGTTTATCATATATCCTTTGGTGATGGTAACAAGAAAGTTGCTTCTTTTTATGCTTTCTTTCCAACTGCCTCTATACGAGGATCATGGCACGAGGTAAAAGCAATCGCTTATACGATGGATCCTGACAACCCTCCTCAATCTGATATAGAATCCATTTGGATTAAGGTGTATAAAAGTGTTGAGACTTATGCTACTCCAAATAACGGTGTTGTAGGAATTTGGGCTGCAATTGATCGGCACTTTTACCAAACCGGCGAAATAATCGCCACGCACCGAGGCAGTACGTATTCCTTCCCTGATGGGCTCAGTTTTTTCTACCGGTTCAAACGCGAAGTGACACGTCCCGATGGTTTAAATATAGAGATGCTGCCAAGGGAAGGGTTAATCGTAGCATCAACACATTATACGGAGCATTCAGAAGATTTCCCTGTTGATATACGCGGACGAGGAACGGGGGACTTTGAGTCCTGGGCATATACGCGTATTGAAGCTGGTGGTGCTGGTGCCACAGCGACAAGCACAGAGACTTTTTTCCATTTTGATGATTAAGTAAACCTGGTTCTGAGGGGTCTCCACTATGAGAGACTCCTCCCACCCAAAGGAGGACTACAATGCGTATACTTCTATCAATTTTGTGTCTCAGCTTGCTCCGAGTGCCGAGCGCGAGTGCAAAAATCGTTTTTGAATCCAAGCGCGACGGAAATTACGAAATCTATGTGATGGATGATGACGGCAGCAACATTCAAAGATTAACAAACAACTTGCTCGGAGACTATTCCCCTCGCTGGTCGCCTGATGGCAAACAGATTGTTTTTTTAGGCGAGTGAATCAGCGAGAAAACCAGCGATTTCATCTCTTCATCATAAATGCCGATGGCACGAATGAGCGTGAACTCACGGCACCGCATGGAGGACGGGACGTGTGGCCTGTGTTTTCACCGGATGGTAAACGTATTCTTTTTAGCAGGTATCGTAATAACGAAGACAAAGGGCTTTACGTGCTGGAACTTGAAAGTGGTGTGGTTAGAAAGATCACCGATTTTAACGTGAATGACCCTGAATTTACGCCTGACGGTAAACATGTTATTTTTGCAGGCGTTCCGAGAGTACAGGAAGGCGGCGGTGCCAATATTTCAATCATGGATGCGAACGGCGGGCGCGCGCGCGAACTTCTTCCCCCGATCCCTGATGGAATACATCAGACAAGACGCCACGCAAGTTTCTCGCCGAACGGTAAAAAGATACTATATAATGAGTTTGAATTTGAGAATGAGCTCAAACAATTGAACAACGGTGCGTGGGCGTTTTTCCCGATAGCGTATCGGACAATAATCTGCGATAGCAACGGAGACAACCCACGGAGACTGAATATCCCGACGAATTGGTTGATCGATTCATTGGTGTGGATGGATAACGGAAAAGCAGCACTTTTCTGTGCTGACGAGGATTTTGACATTCAACAAGCATTTGACGATCCGGAAGCAACCTATGATATCTATAGATACGATATTGCCAAGAAACAAATCACTCCACTCACGACGCACCCCGCAAATGACAAGTTTGCAGACTGGATTAGTGACGATGTCTTCTCTGTTGCTCCTGAAGGAAAGATGTCCATGCAATGGGGTGAACTCAAAGAGCTTCTTGGGACTCACCGTGAAGCATTCAAAGCGTTTTCACGCAGTTTGCCGTTTTTCCGGCAAAATCAACGCTGAATGTGCGTGTGACATTAGGTGATGTGTTCTTGTTCTTACTATTTTTAAACGTATACTGAATATTTATCTATGAGCCATCCTTAACCATTTACTACGGATCTATAAACGGTAAGCAACTTCTTTCCGATGTTCCGCCAATCGTAATCCTGCTCTACGCGTGCACGACTGTTTTCACCAATTTTTTGACGTAGAGCCGGTTCTGTGAGCAATCGGGTGACTGCCTCAGCGAAGTCTTTCGGTTCATCAGCAATAATAATTTCCTCACCATCCCGAAGTGCTAATCCCTCTGCGCCAACAGCAGTAGAGACAACAGCTTTCCCCATTGCCAATGCTTCAAGAATTTTTAGGCGTGTCCCGCTCCCGATACGTAGCGGCACGACAAAAACTGTCGCCTCCGCGAAGTAAGGTTTGATCTCTGGCACACGACCTGTGACGACAACACCTTTCCTATCTGCCAAGCTTTGGACACGCGCTGATGGGTTTCCACCAACAATCGAAAATTTGACATCCGGCACACTGTCTTGAATCTGCGGTAACACCTCTTCAGCAAAGAATGAGACTGCATCTTCGTTCGGATACCAATCCATACTGCCGATATAGATAAGGTGTGCTGAGGCTTCAGATGCAAATTCTGGAATGTAATGCGTAACATCCACCCCGTTAGGTATCACCTTAACAACACCTTTGGCACAGTGTTGTTGAAAAACAGCAGCATCAATATCAGATGTACACGTAACCGCATCAAACTTGGGGCTTAACACCCGCTCATAACGTTGAAATGCGAGTTGCTGCGTCCAATACGCGCATCTGTAAAAAAGATTCGTAGTTTCCTGGTGAAGTCTTTGCCAGATGGCAGAGTCAACGTTCTGTTGTGAAAGCACACCGGGGAGGTCTGTTTCTGTATGAAATTGTGCAGTGTGAAACATCTCATAGTGAACGAGATCAAAGGTTTCTGCTGCCAACAATTCCCTCAATTTCTGGCGATAAGCAAGTACATTGTAACGTGCTACTGTGATCGGTTGTCTTTTGAAAAACGCTGAGAGGAGTGTGCGGAGTGATACCCGTGGGAGTGTTGATGAATTTGGCACAAGGTGAACTTTAATACCTAATTGCTGGATATGCGTAATACTCTCGGCATCTGTTGGTTGCGTCTCTAAGGCAAGTAGTGTCACATCGTTTTTCTGTGCGGTCTGTTTGAGAAGATTAAATACGCGGATACGTCCGCCATCAGTGAGTGGAAACGGCACGGTAGGAGACAGAAAAAGAATTTTCATGTTCTATGGGAGTATCACTGTTAAAGCATCAATCGCGGTTGTTCGGGTGCCAACAACAATATTGACCTATATCAAGGTAGGCACGCCGATGGAAGGAGGTATTGTTAACTGTAAAACCTACTATAAATAACCCTATCCTATGTCAAGAAAATTATCTTCGCAGTACTACTGGGAGAGTTCACTGTTTTGGGGTTCATCGGGTTTATCGGATATACCAACTTTCGCTTTTAACCGCTCCATGAATCCAAGCAACTTTTCTCTATATTGCTGGCGGGAAGTGAGTGTCGGCGGAGGTGGTATGGAAACAGTACCGCGTTCGCTCTGTACCCAACCTTTGATTTTATTATTAATTCGGATAAGAAGCCATTCACTTTCGAGAGCGAGATAAACGTTCAACGCACCCTTCTCATTTCGGATGTTATATTTTTGGGCACCATCGGTTACTCTCCAACTGACACTGTCTTCAATAGCAATCAATTTAGCATTTCTTGATAACGGAATTTCCTTGCCTTTGAATCCCTCACGCAATTCTGTAGAGAAAACCCGTTCGTTTAAAGTATCTTTAGATGCTAAATCAACCGAAAACAGAAGTGTCTGAATAGGATACTTAGATTGTTGAAATACATTCAGTTTTTTGGCATCATTTCTAATTTCGTAAGCTTGCTGAAACTTCTTATCTTCTATTAACCACAACTTTCCTGCTTTTTCAGCAGAGAATTTCATATCCGGTGAAAGTGTAAGCTTGTTTATGTTAAATACATCTTCTAAATTAGGTAGATAAATATCAAGCTGATCCCCATTTCTCTCTACGGTATAACCTGCCCCAATACTATTTTCCGTAAGAAGCCAGTCCTTACCACTTAGCAAAACCTTAACTGTTGTTGAACTTGAATTTAATCGGACACCTGCTTTTGAATCATCAAACATTTTCTGCCAGTTCAATACAGTTTTCAATTCCTTGTCCAACAGTTCCTCACTATACCTTGCCCGTTGCCCCAGATGGACACTAAAGACCAATTCCTTAGAAAATACACCAAGGCTTAAATTGCTCAGATATATTTGTTCAATGCTAAAAAGGGAAACATTTTTTGTATAAGCGACTGGTTTTGAGTTGACCGTAGGTCTCCCCCGCACTGATGTTCGTGTGTGAACTTGTAACTTCGGTTCTTCTGGCTGCGCGACAGGTGGCGCATGGAGAACATATACGCCAAAACAAACACCAATAATTAAAAAAAATAATATAATGAAGAATAGACCTTTAAGAAGTGCTTTCATAAGTGGACTCTGATATTTTTATAGAATTTGGAATATACAATTACTTCTCATTTAAACGGATATTGATAAAATTGGTTAACATTAAGTTAGTCCAAGAACACAATTACTATAATGCCAATTCACGTGACTTTGTTATACCAAATTAACCGGATTTATCGTATTATCTGGGCGGCGGCGCGCTTACAGATTAGAATCAAGTTAGTTTGGTATTATGTAATTGTGCCGTTTCACTATATTGTACTACAAACCAAAGAAATATGCAAGCCTTAAACCCTTTAGGGGTGTGTAAAGTTTTTGTACAGGTATGAATTGGAAAGATGTTACAAGTTTTACCCAAAAATGGTATCCTATCCTAATAAATTATGAACAAAATAGGAGAGGATACCGATGTTTAGTATATCATTAGAGCGTTGTGAAGTCAAAGCGTTTGAAGGCGTATTTCAGAAGTTTGTAGAAGAATTCAACGATTTTGCGGGAGAGATGTTTTCCGATCCGTGTATACCGTTAGAAGAAGCGGAGTTTCGTGTATTTGAGGCATCTCGTTCGTGGTGTCAAAAGTTTTTAGAGATATTTATTTCTCAAAAAGCGAGTGAACAGTCTGGTGAACCTGTTGAATGTCCCGAACATCAGGAAGCGTGTCGTCCGTGGTGTAAAAGAGAGCGGCGTATTACGACCTTGTGTGGTGTTATCCGTGTAAAACGTTGGGTGTATCGTTGTCCTTGTGGTCATAATCATGTGCCGTTTGATACCAAACAGAAGTTGCGAGGTCAATGGACGCATCGTGTTGCTGAGGCGATGTGTCGTTTGGCGGCACTTCTTGACTTTAGAGAAGCGTCAGAAGAGTTATCTCGTCAGGGAATAGAAGTCCACCAGTAGAAAATCAGCGATGGTATGTGAGTTGTGATGGCTGTCGGACGAACTCACTGGATGGTTGGGAAGAAGTAAAAGTTGGTTGTATTTATAGGGATTATCCGCAACAAGGTTCTGGGGCGATACCGAGTGCCAGAACATCCAGTA
Organism: Candidatus Poribacteria bacterium; assembly: GCA_965197475.1. Lineage (GTDB taxonomy): Bacteria > Poribacteria > WGA-4E > WGA-4E > WGA-3G > MSPOR6. Next base: position 678,908 of record CBDANF010000002.1, read on the forward strand.
TCCGTTATGTTGCGTCTCGTCCTGATGTGGCACATTTTGGTAAAGAGTTGTTTGCGTTAGCGACAAACAGCGGTATCTATCAAGAAGCTATAGATACCCAGGAGATTGTGTTTATTGGCGATGGTGCTGCGTGGATATGGAACTTAGCCGATGAATACTTCCCCAATGCGGTTGAGATTGTGGATTACAGGCAGGCCAAATCTCATCTGTATGATGTTGCCAAACACGCATTTGGTGAGACTGAAATAGAAGCGATTGGTGCGTGGATAAAAGCGACGGAACCGCATCTTTTTGATGGCCACATCACAGAAGTGGTCGCACGCATCCGCACCTTAGGAGCACAGAACCCGGAAGTTTCGGATATTTTAGAAAGAGAAGCGAAGTATTTTGAAAAACACGCGAAGCGTATGCGGTATCAAGCGTTTAGAGAAAAAGGATATTAGATTGGCAGTGGTGTGATTGAGAGTGCCTGTAAACATGTTGTCGGGCAAAGATGTAAACAGGCTTCTATGAGGCGGGAGAAACCGGGTATCAACGCTGTACTTGGGTGGCGATGTTTGTATAAGAATAATGCTTGGGATAGTTATTGGTATCTAAACACAAAAGCCGCATAATCTTTGTACAAAAACTTTACACACCCCAAAAAGATTGTTGTTCAGAACTATTCAATTCTTGCGAGGTACTTTTGTAGGAGTGCTTTGTTAGCCCGATTTATGTGGGTAACAGCGTGTCCTTAGTGCTGATTATATGTGCAAACACGACAACTTGATGTCTCTCGGAAAATGCTAAAATTGCTTGAATTCAATCCATACGTGTGCTAAACTTCAGAATGTTCCTTGTGATTTGTATTTTGCAGGTCAACTATTGACCTACCATTATTCTTGGACCGTTAGATTAAAACGAACGTGGGACACCCGAAAACTTAACACCCCAAGAGGAACCATCAGATGAAAAAGAGACTGTTAATCATACTGAGTTTGTTGTTAGTTTCTACTACTTTCCTACCGAACGGTTTTGCGCAAGACTTCAACCGATGGGGTTTACCTGAAGGTGCAATAGCACGTTTGGGTAAAGGGTGGATAACGGATATGGCGTTTTCACCTGACAGAAACCAACTCGCAGTGGCGTGTTCTATCGGTATATGGCTTTACAATGTGCGCACTGGCACCGAGGAAGCCTTCCTAAAGGGACATACAGAACTGGTCAATTCGGTTGCTTATTCTCCAGATGGGAAAATCCTTGCAAGTGGTAGTAATGATTGGACGATTCGAATTTGGGATGTGGATAAACGAAAGCATATTAAGACACTTGAAGGTCATACGGGTAAGGTTAATTCTGTAGCGTATTCGCAGGATGGAGAGACCATTGTAAGTGGAAGTGATGATGGAATTCGGGTTTGGAATGTTGAAAACTGGAATGATAAGATACTTTATAGAAGTGAGAATGCTGGCATAGTTAACATGATGTATTCACCTGATGAAAAAACACTTACCAGTTTAAGTAAAAACGGCAAAATAGAATCATGGGATTTAACAAGTGGTGAGAAGCAATGGACTATATTAGGGTATAAAAAATCAAGAAAACTCAAATCACTGCTACAGAATGTTATTAAATTAAGTTCATATTCACTTGATGGTAAGACATTTGCCAATTGGTCTGGTGTAGAAATGCGTTTGTATAACGTAGTCAAAGGTAATTTGGAACTTCTCTTTAAAAAATCTGAAATATCTGTTTATTCGTTAGCATTTTCTCCAAATGGCAGCACAATTGTCACTGGAAGTGATGATGGTACAATTAGTATATGGAATACGAAGAATGGAGAGCATAAACGAACTCTTCCTGGACATTCAGGTATGGTGACATCTGTGGCATATTCCCCGGACGGTAACATTGTCGCCAGTGCAAGTTTAGATGGGACGATTCGTCTGTGGGGTGCAGTGGGCGGATTGCCAAAACGAACTTTTACGGGACATACCCGTAATTTCGATCTCCTTGCATATTCGCCAAACGGGAAAACACTTGCAAGCAGGACCAAGAACGGTAACATTTTTGTATGGGATGCCAAGACATTTAAATACAAGTTTACACTTGCTGTCCATACAAATTACAAAGATGTTCTCCGGACTGCTGAAAGGCGTAATAGGGGGACCAATACCGAAAGAATAAACGTTCCACTTGCCTATTCTCCGGATGGGACTACACTTGCAACTGCAGATATGAACAATACCATACGTTTATGGGACACAGAAAACGGTAAACTTAAACTGACTTTTAAGGCAAAAAATGATGAAGAACAACCGCCCGATCAGAATAATCGTGTTCGCCGTCCATATACTATCACCTCGTTAGCATATTCTATAGATGGAAAGACACTTGTGGGTGGTAGTAGAGATGGTAAGATTCAATTCTGGGACCTTGAACGTGAAGGGCATCAACAAACGTTTGCAGAGCAGAGATTTCCTGTAATTTTCTTAGGGTATCCCTTGAATGATAGGATAATTACAAGCGAGATGGTTTCAGAAATAAATATTTGGGATGTTCCGAAACAACAACTTATCCGAACAATTAACATACAACAAATAAGGGGTGGAAGGGGCGGCATAAATTCCATTTCATTTTCTCCAGATGGCAAGACGGTTGCAGATGCAAATGATGATAATAAAATATTTCTTTGGAATACTGAAACTGGAACACTTCAACAAAAAATTTCTGTACATACAGATAAGGTTTCTTCAATTGCTTATTCACCAGACGGTAGTACGCTTGCAAGTGCAGGTGATGATAATTACATTCGTTTGTGGGATGCGGGGACTGGACAGTATAAGCGGACACTTACCGGACATTTGGGCAGTGTCACTTCAGTCGCCTTTTCTCCTGACGGGAAAACATTAGCAAGCACAAGCGATGACGGGACGATTTTGCTGTGGGATATTGCACATGTAAAGCAGGGCAATGAATCAAAACCCGCACATGAAAAATGGACAGATATATCGCAATGGAATTTGCCGGACGAGGCATCAGCACGGCTTGGAAAAGGTTTAGTAAAAGATATTGCGTATTCACCAGACGGTAACCACTTAGCAGTGGCAAGCAGTATAGGCACATGGATCTATGATATTCGCACGGGTGCCGAACGCGCCTTGTTCCCAGGACCTATGGCATCAATTGAGCAGATATCATATTCACCTGATGGTAGAATACTTGCGGGGAGAAATTCTCGTGAGATTTATTCGCTTGATGCAGTAACCGGCAAATATTTGCATACTATATCTTTGAATTCAGTCCATTCTGGTTCTGGACGTAGGACATTTATGTATTCACGTGATGGAAGCAAGCTTGTAAGTTGGGGGCATGGTGGTAGTGTACAATTGTGGGATGCCATAACTGGTCAACACAGACACACAATTGAGGGGACGAGTAATAGTTATTGTTTTGCGTTTTCTCCAGATGGTTCAACGATCGCATACAGCATACGCGCTATGCCAGAAATCAGCAATAAAGTGCATCTGTGGGATGGGACTACTTCAAAACACAAGAAAACTTTAACCGGACACAAGCATGGGGTTGAATCCATTATATGGGCACCAAATGGAAAAACCATAGCAAGTCTAAGTAAGCCAAATGGTTGGTCGCCCGGTTCAAGTAAAATAGATATCCAATTGTGGGATGCAGAAACAGGCAATCTTAAACACACACTGACTTATGATGAATATGTCAGTTTAGTTACATATTCTCCTGATGGTAAGACCTTAGCTGTTGGATCAGATATGCTTATTTACTTATATGATGTTTTAAGTGGAAAACTCAAACATAAACTTTTGGGGTATGCCCCATTTGTGTTTTCACCAGATGGAAAAACAATTGCAGTTGATGGTTATATCAACACTATCAGTTTGTGGGATGCAGTATCTGGCAGACCCTTGCAGGCGTTCAATGGACCATTAGCAGTCACTTCACTACTATACTCACCTGACGGCACCACGCTCACAGGTGCGAATGAACACAGTATGGTTTGTGTTTGGGATGTAGACACTGCAAAACTAAAACATACTTTTGAGCATTCTGGTGATATCAGAGCTTTGGCATATTCCCCAGATAGGAAGACATTGGCATCTGGTGGGAGTGACAGTATGATCCGTCTGTGGGATGTCGCTTCAAGGACCCAAAAACTAAAATTGAATGGACCCGACTATATTGAGACAATGACATATTCACCTGATGGGACTACAATAGCAGCTAATGGTGAGTATAACACAGTCCTATTATTGGATGTATCAAGTGGAAACCAAAAACAGAAATTTAAACTTGATATGCCGCATCATATTGTCCGCTCAATTGCGTATTCCCCCGATGGGAAGACATTAGCCACCTCAGGACCAGAAAATACAATTGAATTGTGGGATGTAATGACAGGAACACTTAAAAAAATACTTACTGGACATACCAAATATGTGCGGTCGGTAGCCTATTCACCAGACGGTAAAACAATAGCGAGTGGAAGTTCAGACACAAATATTCGATTGTGGGATGCATCCACAGGCGAGCATAAACTTACGCTATCTAATAATACGCATGCTGGGTCTAAAGTGGTGTTTTCCCCAGATGGTCAGACGTTAGCCAGTACGGGTGATCACAGCAAAATTCATTTGTGGGATTTAGAGACAGGACAACTCAAATCTATACTCAAACACGGTGCAAATTCTGTAGCATATTCCCCAGATGGTGTGATATTAGCAAGTAGTGCAGGAGGTTCCATTCATTTATGGAATCCACATACTGGTAAACTGAAAAAGGTATTTTACGGACATTTTAATTATCACAATGTGAATTCGTTAGTTTTTTCACCAGATGGAAAAACGCTTGCAAGCGGTAGTAGTGATGGAACAATCCTAATGTGGGATATAACAGAATTCAAAAATACAACTGATTAGTCTGCTCTATTCAATTTTTAGTGTCGCTGAGTTCTAAATAAGCGTCTATCAGTGATGCCTTAAAATCACAAGTTTACTATAAATTCTTAATTTCTATAGAGGTGTGAAACCTCCTGAAAGAAAAGCATGTTTATTGATTCACACGCACATATACAACTCTCCCAATTTGATAGCGATCGAACCGCTGTGTTGAAGCGCGCGAAGGACGCTGGTGTCTTTAACATTCTTGTCATTGGGATTGATGTGGAAACCAGTTTTGATGCAATTAAATTGGCTGAGAGATACGACAACGTCTATGCTACCGTCGGGATGCATCCACACAATGCGAAGCAAATGAATTCTGATGCATACCACTACTTTTTTGACCTCACGAGACATCCGAAAGTGGTTGCCCTTGGTGAGATGGGGTTAGACTACTACCGCAACCAAGCACCACGCACAGTGCAGAAAAAGGCGTTTGAAAGACAGTTAGACATCGCTGAAGAATTTGATTTTCCTATCATCATCCACAACCGTGATGCCTATGAGGATATTCTACCTATCTTAGAGGAACGGGATGTAGGGCAAAACTGCGTGATGCACTGTTTTACGGGTGATTTAGACTTGATGCATAAATGCCTTGAGCTTGAGTTTTACATCGGCATCGGGGGAATTGTCACATATCCAAATGCCAAAGATGTGCAAGCCGTGGCGAAAGAAGTGCCACTGGAACGCCTATTAATCGAAACCGATTGTCCGTGGTTAGCACCACAATTCCGACGTGGTAAACGCAACGAACCTGCTTATGTCCGTGCAGTTGCAGAAAAGATAGCTGAACTAAGAGGCACTACCGTAGAAGCAATTGGTGAAATAACGACAAAGAATTTTGATACGTTGTTCGCACCTGATTAATCAGAAAGACAAAACTATCAAGTATGAAGCATCTGAATCTTCGTATGTATGCAATGGTGCTCGTTCTCGTCAGTGTCTGGGTGATTTTTACACTACTGACCAGCGGCACCTTCCTCAGCACTCGGAATCTCTCTAATCTTTCCCGTCAAGCTGCTGTCTCTGCTATCCTCGCTGTCGGTATGACGTTCGTCATCGTCTCCGCCAACATTGACCTATCTGTCGGCTACGGTGCTGGGTTGCTCGGTGCTATTACTGCAATTCTGCACGTTCGGTGGGAACAGCCGATAATCCTGACACTCCTCGCCGTTGTCTGCATCGGTATTCTGATAGGATTGATACAAGGCTATCTCGTGGCGTATCAGCGCATTCCAGCGTTTATTGTCACTCTTGGAGGATTTTTGGTCTACCGTGGCTTGATGTTAGCCTTTACAAAAGGCGAAACTATCCTCCTAAACGATAATTGGTTAAAAGCCATTGGCAACGCCTACCTTCCACGGACCATCGGATGGGGTATTATGGTTGTTGGACTTGGTGTGAGCGGATATGTGTTTTTCCGTCAACTCTCAAATTCGGAGTCGGCGCGCACCCTCAAAGCATATTTACCCATAATTTTTAAAATAATTGGGACGTGGGGCTGCATTATCGTATTCGTCACTGTGATGAATATTTATAAAGGAATTCCACTGTCAGTGTGTATTCTGTTCGGGTTGGCATTTGTGTTCCACTTCATTGCGAACCATACCCGTTTTGGAAGGTATGTTTATGCTGTTGGTGGCAATGCCGAAGCAGCATATCTCTCCGGTATCAATGTCCGCGGAATCACGTTGCGGGTGTTTGCAACAATGGGTGCATTAATGGCAATCGCTGGCATTGTAATGACAGCGCGCGTCGGGAGTGCAACTTCAGAAGCCGGACGTTTGCTTGAGTTAGATGCAATTGCGGCGTGTGTTATCGGCGGTGCCAGTTTAATGGGTGGACGCGGCAGCATTTTCGGTGCTATCTTAGGTGCGTTCGTCATGGAAAGCCTTAACAACGGAATGAGCATGGCAAACATGGCAATCGCTTGGCAAGATATTATCAAAGGTCTTGTCCTTGTTGCAGCTGTTGGCTTTGATATGGCATCACGAAAATAATTTTTCATGCTGAATTATTGGATTATTTGTATTGTGATTTAGATGGAATTGCGTAAATAACGATCTTCGACGAATCTCAAAAACAGTGTGGACACTTCTAAACATCAACAAATCTATTCCTTTGTTATCAAGGCTTAGAGGAGGGATTTAAGTTGGATAGCCAAACAGTTCTTAGCAAACACTTCATCAAACAGAAACTCTTAGACAATCGGGATACACTGAAAAAGTATGGTGTCAAACAGATTGGGTTGTCCGGATCCTACGTGAACGGGACTGCACATGCCTCAAGTGACATTGATCTACTTGTTGAATTAGAAAGGTTGACTTTTCACGACTATATGGGATTGACTCTTTACCTTGAAGATCTGTTTGAGAAAAAGGTTGATCTTGTCACCGCTAAATCGATTAAACCGCACCTGAAACCACATATAGAAAAAGAGGTGGAATATGTCACGGGCCTATGACGTATATTTCCAAGATATAATAGAAGCGATCAACCGTATTGAGTCGTATGTTCAAAGCACTACTCGCTTCCAGTTTGAAATCGATCGGATGCGATATGATGCAGTCGTCCGTAACCTTGAGATAATAGGTGAAGCAGTCAAGCGGATTCCCGACTTGATTCGGGAGAGTTACCCAAGTGTTGCTTGGCGAAAGATAGCAGGTTTAAGAGACAGACTGATTCATGCATACTTTGATATTGACACCGACATTATCTGGGATGTGGTGCAATCGGAACTCCCGATTTTGAAGAGCGAAGTTTAGCGTATTCTTGATGAGCATAGCAGATAATTATATTGATTTGTAAACAAGGTTTGTAACCACACCATCCAAAAGAAAACCCTCTTATCCGATTGATTAATATCTTGCATCCGTCTTCACTTTTCCAGTGTTATTTATGCTTTTACACTAAGTCACTTCATTAATCTCCTAACTTCAAACAATTAAGAATATCTCAATAAGATTTGAGTGTTCAATAAAATTAATTCCAAAACCGAAATTTTCTGTCATTTTTTTAAACCGTTTTCCCAAATTTCCCCCTCTTTATAACTGAAATCTAATTGGGAACCTACTCATGCACTACAATTTTGTCACTCCAAACAATCTGACAGATGAAGAACTGGTTCGACTTGTCCAAAGTCGCGATGAAGCAGCATTCGCGGAATTAATGTCTCGTTATAGTCCACGAATCTGGAACGTGGTTGTCGAAAATTCAAGACAACGTCGGGATGCGGAAGAGATTCTTATGGACATCTGGATGGTTGTATGGGATAACATTATCGGTTTACGAAAAGCGGAAAGTTTTAGCGGATGGTTACGGCGAATAGCCTACACCGCTTGCAACAGATACTACGGTTCTGGATCGCATCGGCATAGTGAAATTATACTGAGTTACGAAGATTTAGCTTTTCAGATTGATAGAGAAGCTGAGCAGCGTTTTCAGGATGTGAGGCTTCGATCAGATGCAAGAGAGGCTGTGCATAACCTTCCACAAAGGGTCCGTTCTGTAGCAATATTGTACTATCTCGAACTATGGAATGTTAAAGAAATTGCAGAAGAACTCAACTTACCGATCGGCACAGTCAAGACGAAGCTAAGTGAAATAAGACACCTTTTACGCCAAGAGTTTGAGGTGGAACCTACAAGGGGGAAAACGATGTCACAGGAACAGGAAAAATCTGAAAGTTTACGAACCAAATTTAAAGTTATAGGAATCGGTGGAGCGGGTTGCAATGTTGTTAAACACATGATAGAAGACGGTTTGGCAGACATTGAATTCTGTGCTGTTGATACAGACACGGAAACACTTAGTGCATGCCACGGTGCAACACAAGTGCAAATAGGTGTCAACACCGTTCAAGGACAAAGCACGGACGGGAGTCTGGAACTGGGAAGAAGAGCTGCTGCGGAAAGCATAGATGAACTTCGATCTATCGTCTCAGATGCCAAGATGGTTATCGTTATCGCTGGCATGGGTGGTGGAACGGGCACTGGTGTCGCTCCGGTGGTTGCATCTCTGGCACGAGAACATGGCGCATTAACAGTTTGCTTTGTAACCCGTCCGTTCGATTCTGAAGGAGAACACCGTTCAGAACAGGCAGGATACGGAGTGCGGGAACTGCAAAGCGGTACACACCCACGGGCAGATGCTCTCATCGTTGTGCCTAACCAACGGATATTGGACTTGATCGACCGAGAATTACCGATGCAAGAAGCGTTTCAACAAAGCGATGAAATCCTGCTACACGGTATTAAAAACATTACAGATCTCCTTGTAGAAATGGGCGAAATAAGCATTAACTTTGATGATATTCAGGAAACGCTGCGCGACCAAGGGACTGTCCTGATGGGTATCGGAAAAGCAACAGGTGAAAATAGGGCAACAATTGCAGCAAAGAACGCTATCTCCTCACCCTTGCTTGAAGGGAACAGCATTGCCGGTGCTGTTGGAATGATTATAAATATCGCTTCTCCACCAGATTTCACTATGCAGGAATTGGACCAAGCCATGAAAGTAATTTGTAAAACATGTGAAAATGCCCAACCCCTCTTCGGATTAATCTTCAAAGATGAAATGGGAGCTAGCGATGAAGTCTTGGTGACTGTAATGGCAAGCGGGTTTGAGTCACAAAGTGATCAGACACCACCGATTTCTTCCAGCAAGGGCGGCGACACTCCCAGACAAGACAGTGTTATTTCACCTTCAACCGCTTCAGAATTTGTTCATCTACACAATCACAGTGAATATAGCCTGTTGGACGGTGCGTGCCGAATCCCGGATATGGTGCAGTGGGCAATTGAGAACAGTTCGCCTGCTGTCGCACTTACCGACCACGGTAATATGTTCGGTGCATGGGAATTTTACAACACTGCCAAAGCAGCAGGTGTGAACCCAATTGTTGGATGTGAAGTGTATGTCGAAACAGAAAACACAAGAACAGATGGGAATTGCCAATGTTCACCGTCCCATCTCACCCTGCTCGCAGAGGACGCTACAGGCTATCACAATCTCTTAGAATTAACATCACTCGGATATACGCAAGGTTTCCACAGTAAACCCCGTATCAATCTGGAAATGCTGCGTGAAAATCATGGTGGTATAATAGCATTGACAGGATGCATCAACGGATTAGTCCCAAAGTTAATCTGTTCTGATCAAAGAGACGAAGCGGTTCGCAACCTCTTGCAATTGAGAGACATCATGGGAGCAGACAACCTATTTGTCGAAATTCAAAACCACTATATTGATGAGGAATTGGCAGCATATCCGGTGATGGTGGAATTTGCAAATGAGTTCAATCTCCCTATTGTCGGCACAAACGATTGTCACTATCTCCGAAAATCCGACCACCGTATGCACGAGATCCTTCTCTGTATCCAGAGAAAGAAAACCGTCAATGACCCTGAACGGATGCGGTTTGACAATCATTTCTATTTTAAGAATGTTGACGAAATGCGCGTGGTGCTTAAGGATTATCCACCCGAAGCGATCATCAATACTGTTGAAATTGCCAACCGGTGTAATCTGAGACTTGATTACGGCAAAAGTATGATACCTGAATTTGAAGTGCCAGAAGGACATACCAACGACAGTTATCTGAAAGAACTTTGCTATGACGGTTTGCGACAAAAATATGGGGGACATCTTTCCGAACCGATTCGCAAGCGGTTGGAGTACGAACTTGACATTATCCAACAAACCGGCCACGCTAGCTATTTCCTAATTGTTGCGGATTACGTCAGCTATGCGAACAAACAGGGATATCTACTCTCTGCTCGTGGTTCTGCTGCTGGTAGTCTTGTGCTTTATGCGCTCAGTGTAATTAATTTCAATCCGATGGAACATGGATGTCTGTTTGAAAGATTTTTAAACCTTGACAGGATGAATCCTCCAGACATTGATATAGATTTCGCTGATCATGCACGTGATGATGTGATCAATTACCTTGTGAGAAAATACGGTCATGATTCTGTCGGTAAAGTTGCTACCTTTGCTACGTTAGGGGCAAAAGCTGCTATCAAAGATGTCGGACGTGCCCTTGAAATCCCTCTTGATAACGTCGCTAAGTTGACAGGATTAATTCCATCCATACCTGGCATCACGCTTGACGAAGCATTGGAAAAGACACCAGATTTTCAGGAACTTGCGGAACTCCCTGAAAATAGGGAATTGATAGAGCTTAGCAAGGCGGTAGAAGGTATGAAACGGCATGTTTCATGTCATGCCTCTGCAATCGTGGTTTCACACGGTTCTCTGATGAATTATGTACCGCTATTCAAGGATAGAAATGGACAAGTTGCAACACAGTTTGAAGGAAAAACGGTTGAAGATGTCGGCATCATTAAATTTGATACGCTTGGTGTCCGAAGTCTTTCTGAGGTTGCTGACTGTCTCAATATGATTCAAGAAAATCATGGTCGCAAGATTGCACTTGAAGATATTCCGCTTGACGATGAAAAGACCTATTCACTCATTAGTAAAGGGTTGATTGCTGGGCTATTCCAACTCGAAACTTCTCCCGGTATGTATAAGTTGGTTATAGAACTCAAGCCGGAAAACTTTGCGGTATTTTCCGCAATTCCCGCACTCTATCGCCCTGGTCCATTGGAAAGTGGTATAATGCAGCAGTTTATTGATCGGAAAAACGGATTACAACCTATTGCGTATATACATCCCTCGTTTGAAAATGCGCTCAAAAGCACTTTCGGTGTCTGTATCTATCAGGAACAAGTGATGCAGATTGCATGTGATACAGCAGGTTTCACACTTGGTGAGGCAGATACCCTCCGCGGGGCAATGGGAAAAAAGAAAGTAGATGTAATCAAAGAACAACGATCCAAATTCATTGATGGAGCGGTAGAAAATGGAATTCAAAAAAATGAGGCTGGAGAGGTTTTTGAACATCTCATATCTATAGGTAGATATGCCTTCAACAAATCGCACTCCGTCGCTTATTCTATGTTAGCCTACCGAATGGCGTATCTGAAAACGCACTATCCCCATGAATTTATGGCGGCGATAATGAGTGGAGAGGCAGCGGATAAAGAAAAGATTAAGCGTTACCGAGCTGAATGTGTGAAACTTGCTGACTTCCTCGGTGTAGAAATCAATCTTATTCCGTTAGATATCAACAGCAGTGAGAAAAACTTTGTTGTGGAAGGCAACGATATCCGTTTCGGACTTGTTGCTGTTGAACGTATTAGTGATGCAGCAATAGATTCAATTCTAACGGAAAGAAATCGTGACGGTTTATTTACATCACTCCAAGATTTTCGTGATCGTTTGGATTCAACAGAGGTGGATGAAACCGTTATTGAAAACCTCATCAAGTCCGGTGCATTTAACACTCTTTCTGAATAACACCTCCTCCCTACTTGTATGGGCAGGTCGCTGCGCCTGCTCATCCTTCTGTACTGATCCTAATCCAATATCCCAATTGCAATCATCTTTTTAGATAACTTGCATAAAGTGTTAACTTTTGTTAAAATAACGTGAGTTTGATAATAATATTGGATGGACGCAGTCCGATCAAAAGTCCCCCTGATAAGGGGGATTTAGGGGGTTAAAAGTGCCTCAAAAATTGCTTTTCGCGCCCAAAAATACCCTTTTTTGCCAAATTTGCGTCCGTCTTGAATATTATTAAAGTCCATTTGACTCAATGAATTCTTTTATCAAGCTCACGTTAAAATAGTATGACTAACATTCTAAGGACATTGCAAAAGAAAATAACGCTAATTTCCTTTTATGAACATTCAGAGAATTAGGAAAGTGACACAGTTAATTCACCGTATTACACAAAAAGACGTTAATTTTCCGGTATCAATAAATGCATTTTTAAAAACAGATACACCTGAAGTGATATGGGCGCGTGGGAATTTAGACCTATTATCTAATAAAAGCGATGCCTCAAAAGAGGACTTATGGGCACTATTCTGTTCCAGTAAATGTCCTGCCGAGATTATCTTGAAAACACACGATTTAGTTCAGGAATTCAAGGCAGAAGGTGTCTCAACAATCGGTGGATTTCATTCACCTGTTGAACAAGAGTGCTTACGCGTCTTATTGCGTGGCTCACAACCGATCTTATTATGTCCCGCACGAAGTATTGAAAACATGCAATTGAAGTCGGGGTGGCGAAAGGCTTATTTTGATAGAAGGCTCCTGATCTTATCTATATTTTGTGAAAAAAGAATTTCCGCAGAACGAGCGTACAAACGTAACCACTTCGTTGCAGCACTCGCAAGTAAGGTATTAATTGCACATGCCGCTGAAGACAGTAAAACTTTGGAATTTACACAAACAATATTGAAATGGGGAAAACCTGTTTTCACTTTTAATTCATCATCAAATAAAGCACTTATTCAACTCGGGGTAAAACCTTATTCAAGGGATTTACCCTAAACTATTGACCAACTACTAAAAAGGAATACTTTATATGCCACGAATCTTTGATAACATAGACCAACCGCTCCTCCAAGCACTGCAGCAAACCCTCGAATCCTCTACCCATGCAGACTTCTGTGTCGGATATTTTAACCTCAGAGGATGGAGAAGACTCGCAAATTACATTGAAAATTGGCAAGGTGGCGATGGCGAATGCTGCCGTCTACTCGTAGGAATGCAGCGACTCCCCGATGAAGAACTACGTCACACCATGCGTATTTTTAAAGATACAGACAGAATTGATAACCAGACAGCCAACCGTTTAAAACGAAAGTTAGCAGAAGAATTTCGCGAGCAATTAACTGTTGGCATACCTACCCGTGATGACGAAATCGGTCTAAGACAGTTAGCACGCCAACTTCGGCACGGAAAGGTAAAGGTAAAATTATATCTTCAACATCCCCTTCATGCCAAACTTTATCTACTTTACCGCCAAGACCTCGCCGCACCGATTGTCGGTTACCTCGGCAGCAGCAACCTCACCCTTGCCGGACTTTCACAGCAAGGCGAACTCAACGTTGATGTGCTCGATTCAGACGCATGCCAAAAGTTAGAGGTGTGGTTTGAAGACAGGTGGAGCGACAAGCGGTGCATTGATATATCTAAGGAATTAGTCGAAATTATTGACGAGAGTTGGGCGCGTGAAGAACTCATTCCACCATATCACATCTACATTAAAATGGCGTATCACCTATCCCAGGAAGCAAGGGCGGGGTTGAACGAATTTCGGATTCCACGCGAATTTGAAGATACGCTCTTTGATTTTCAAACTGCTGCTGTTAAAATCGCAGCACATCATCTTAACAGACGCGGCGGTGTTCTTATCGGAGACGTTGTGGGTCTCGGCAAAACGCTGATGGGAACAGCACTTGCACGCATACAGGAAGACGATTACGACCTTGAAACACTTATTATTTGTCCGAAGAATCTCGTCAGCATGTGGGAATTTTACCGTGACGAATACCGCTTGCGCGCAAGGGTGCTTTCAATAAGTCGAGTTCAGAACGTGTTGCCGACGCTTCGACGTTATCGACTCGTGATGATTGATGAAAGCCACAACCTCAGAAACCGTGAAGGCAAACGTTACCGCGCGATTCAAGAATATATCCATGAAAATGAGAGCAAGGTTATCTTACTCTCTGCAACCCCTTACAACAAAACCTTCCTTGATCTCTCAAACCAACTTCGCCTCTTTGTTGATGAAACCGAAGGTATTGGAATCCGACCAGAACAATACATCAAAGCGTTAGGCGGCGAAATCGGTTTTAATCGCGAACACCAAAGTGGTATTCGCACCCTTGCTGCGTTTGAACATAGTGAATTCATTGACGATTGGCGTGAATTGATGCGGCGTTATCTTGTCCGCAGAACCCGTAGTTTTATCATGCAAAACTATGCTGAAGTAGACCCCGACACGGAACGAAAATTCCTTTCTTTTGCCGATGGAACGCGGTCCTACTTCCCAACACGTGTACCAAAAACAGTTAAGTTTACAATTGATGACCAAGACCCTGATGACACCTATGCACAGTTATACTCTTCTTACGTCGTTAACATAATAAGCAAACTCAAACTGGCTCGATACGGGCTTGCAAACTATATTGACATATCGGATTCTGAACCACTGACAGAAGCTGAAGAGGAACAATTGCAAGACCTTTCACGTGGTGGACAACGGTTGATGGGCTTCTGTCGCACAAACCTTTTCAAACGACTTGAAAGTAGTGGTAAAGCATTCCTACAATCTGTTGATCGGCATATCCTACGAAACTATATCTTTCTCCATGCAATAGAGAACAACGAATCATTCCCGATCGGTGGTCTTGATGCTTCAATGCTTGATTCCCGTTTCAGTGATAAAGACTCCGATGATGTTAACCTAATTTCAGGTATCTCAGATGATGAAGATGATGAGTTGATTGATACGAGCGATTCTCAATCCAACTTGTACACTACTGAAAACTATAGACAACGCGCTGCCCGTATTTATCAACTTTACTTGACCCAGTATAAAACTCGGTTTAAGTGGATTCGTTCAGATCTATTTCTGCCGATACTTAAGGATGAGCTCACCAAAGATGCAAACGCACTGATTCAAATCTTGCAACAATATGGCGAATGGGATGTTAAAAAAGATGCAAAACTCAACGCACTTGAGGAACTATTAACACAAATACATCCAGACACAAAAGTCTTGGTTTTCACGCAATTTGCAGATACTGTAAAATATTTGACAGGCGAACTTAAAGTACGAGGTATCACGCAAATAGAAAAAGCAACCGGTGATTCAGCAAATCCAACCGAATTGGCATGCCGATTCAGTCCTATCAGCAATAATAGAGAAGGTATCCCCACAGAAGATATATTGCGCGTTCTCATCAGCACAGATGTACTAAGTGAAGGGCAGAATTTACAGGACTGTGCAATTGTCGTAAACTATGATCTGCCGTGGGCAATTATACGGTTAGTCCAACGTGCTGGTCGCGTTGACCGTATTGGTCAAACGGCGGAAGAAATATTGTGCTACTCATTTTTACCAGCGGAAGGTGTTGAACGTATTATCAATCTACGCGGACGCGTCCGAGCACGTCTGCAACAGAACGCTGAAGTGGTAGGCACAGATGAGGCATTTTTTGAGGATGACGGTGAAGATGGTAACACAGCAATCATTAACCTTTATAATGAGGAGGCAGGTTTGCTTGACGATGATATGGATAACGACGTTGATCTCGCCTCTCACGCCTATCAGATTTGGAAAAATGCTATTACCGAAGACCCTGACTTAGAAAAAATTATTACAAAACTCCCCTCTGTTGTCTATTCAACTAAATCACATACGCCTACTGATACGCAACCGATAGGTGCACTGGTGTATATTCGAACTGGAGAAGATAATGATGCGCTTGCATGGATTGATAAAAACGGAGAAAGTGTGACAGAATCACAGTTCACCATTCTACAAGCTGCAGCGTGCGAACCGGAGACAGAAGCACTTCAACCCCTTGAGAAACACCACGACCTCGTGCAAGAAGCCGCGAAACTCATCGTATCTGAGGAGCGATCAGTTGGTGGGCAACTCGGCAGACCGTCGGGAGCGCGGTTTCGCACTTATGAAAGGTTGAAGGATTACGCCTCAGAGGTTGAAGGCACGCTATTTGATACGCCAGAACTCAAACAGGTTATAGAAAATGTCTATCGTTACCCCTTACGTCCAGTAGCAACCGATACCCTCAACCGTCAACTCCGCATCGGTATTACTAACGAGAACCTTGTTAAGTTAGTGATTGATTTATGGAATGATGGTCGACTTTGTATTGTTGAAGAAAAACGCGAAATGCGAGAACCCAAGATCGTCTGTTCATTAGGGCTTTCTTCCTAATAAGGGTGTCTCATTACAACACATCGGCCGGTTCCCGTCTTCCCCTATCTGTTTGATCAAAATCTGTATCAAAACTGATAAGTTGCAGATCATATTTCTTGGCGACAGCATATTGGTATGCATCATCAAAGTCAAGACTGAATTGCTGAGCGGGTTGTCCTAACGTCTTGTGCTCTTCTGGAGACAGTGAGAGGACACCGACACCGTTAATTACTATATCTTCTAAAAATGAGACGAAAAGCGGAAAATTTTTCAACCGGAACAGAATAATACCGATGGAATGAAGAGACAAATCCGTTATAAAGATTGTCCTCAAATCAATGGATTGTAAGAATAATCGAACTTCGTTTGTCCTATTTTGCCCTAACAGAGATTCCAGGAAGATGTTGGTGTCTACAAAATACACTTAATCTCTCCAATCCGACGCCTTTTTCTGAAGTTCAAGTGCTGTGTACTGCCCTTGATATTCTATTAAGCCACCAATCCACTCCAATTTCGGTTTCTTTTTTTCTTCTGAAACCTTTTTTGTTAACAAGGAATCAATAAAATTTAGCACTTCTTCGTAGTCCTTTGGTGAAAGATGCTTAAGTTTCTCAATAATGGTAGTTTGCATGGTCATTTCCTCGTTAGGTTTTTGCAATTGATAAAAAAAGCATGCTTAAAAGTATACCACACAACATACGGAAATAAAAGAAAAATTACTATATCAAATAACGAGTAGTTAAACCTTGAATTCCATGTCTAAGTCATGTATAATTGGCATTAACATAATCCCTACTGCCAGAGGTATCAGATGAAAAAACCTAAACTTGTCGTTGGACATCTCATGAACGACGAATTACTCGTCAAATCTGTTACGACCTCAAAGTCCTTTGATTGGCTCAAATGGTTAGAGGCAGAAGAGCTGGTTGAGTTTTTCGCGGAATTGCTCAAGATGGTAACACAAATCTCAGAAGGCAAAAAAGATGCTAAAACACTTTCTATTTTTCTCTCCGAATGGCGTGAAACGGCATTGATTAATTCAGAGCCAGATGTCTTGGCAGATATGGCTGAGGCTGAACAGGAATTGGATGCTGGCGGCGGAATACCCTGGTCACAGATCAAGAAGGAATTGGATGCTGTCTGAATCGCGGATTATCGCGGATTATCGCGGATGACGCGGATTTCGCGGATTATGTTGGATTTCGTACCCTCAAACCAAATACAATACTACTGACGCAGGAAACCCTTTATGCAAATTGACTTTGAACAAACGCGCGAATACCTCAAAGAATTCAAATTTGAAGACCTTTTTATTGAGGAACTCGGTTGGGATAACCCTCCTGAAACGTTGAACGTTACTATAGACGAAACCGAATATGTTCTTACTGCAATTGCCCACAAACGCGGCATGGTTGTCTACGAATGTCCACAAACTACATCTCAGGAAAACATTCCAGTCTACGCTACCCGCCGCAAGATTCAAAAGCAAGTCGCCAAATCCACCCACGAGAACTTTATCATCTACACCAACGCAGAGAAAACCACACAAATTTGGCAGTGGGTTAAAAGAGAACAGGGAAAACCTGATGCATGCCGTGAACACCGTTACGAAATCTGGCAGTCAGGTGATTCTCTGATTCAGAAGTTGCAAAACATTGCCTTTAGTTTTGAAGAGGAAGAGGAAATTTCTCTCTTTAGCGTGATTGAACGCGTCGGAACAGCCTTTTACGCTGAACGGGTCACCAAAAAGTTTTATGACCGTTTCAAGAAGGAGCATGACGCATTCCTCGAATTTCTCAATGGGATTCCAGATGAAGAGATGCAAAAATGGTATGTTTCTGTGATGCTCAACCGCCTCATGTTTATCTACTTTATCCAAAAGAAAGGTTTTCTGAATAGTGATATAAACTATCTGCAAACGAAGCTAAGAGAAACACAACAGAACGGTACGGATCTATACTACAAAGAATTCCTGTGCCCGCTATTCTTTGAAGGGTTTGCGAAGCCTGAAAACGAAAGAGATAGGGATATTTCAGACCAACTCGGTACGATCCCTTATCTCAACGGCGGTATCTTCCAAAAACATCAACTTGAGACGCTTCACGGTGAAAACATTGAGATTCCCGACACAGCATTTAAGAAACTGTTTAGTTTCTTTGAGCAATACCAGTGGCACCTTGATGATCGTCAACTGCGGAACGATAACGAAATCAACCCTGATGTGCTCGGATACATCTTTGAAAAATACATCAACCAGAAACAGATGGGCGCATACTATACCAAAGAGGACATCACGGAGTACATCAGCAAAAACACCATCATTCCGTTTTTATTTGACGCTGCGAAGAAATCATGTAAAATTGCATTTGAAGGTGATGCATCTGTCTGGAAACTACTACAAGAAGACCCAGACAGGTATATCTATGATGCAGTCAAAAAAGGTGTTAAATTAGATTTGCCAGAGGATATTACTGCTGGAATTGACGATGTCTCCAAGCGGACCGAATGGAACGAACGCGCCCCCGAAGGAGTTGATGAAATCGCCCTACCGACAGAAATCTGGCGGGAGGTTGTTGCACGCAGACAACGGCATGAACAAATCCGATCCAAACTCGCAAACGGTAAGATAGACAACATCAACGATCTGATTACTTATAACCTCAATATCCGTCAATTCGCACAGGATGTCATCGAAAATTGTGAGGGACCTGAACTGCTCCGCGCTTTCTGGAAAGCCATCACTGAAGTAACAGTCCTTGACCCGACCTGCGGCTCCGGGGCGTTCTTATTTGCCGCACTGAACATCCTTGAACCACTCTATGAGGCATGCCTTGATCGGATGCAAGTTTTCCTTGACGAACTCATAACGGTTTCCCCTCTGACAAGGGGGGCAGGGGGGTTAGAGAATATTCCTAAAAAACCGCACGCCCTGAAATACAAAGACTTCCGCCAAACCCTTGACCGCATTGCGGAACACCCTAACCGCGATTATTTTGTCCTCAAATCTATTATCATCAACAATCTTTACGGTGTAGACATTATGGAGGAGGCAATTGAGATTTGCAAGCTGCGCCTTTTCCTCAAAATGGTGGCACAGATTGAGGATGTCCAACAGATTGAACCGTTGCCGGATATTGACTTTAACATTCAGGCAGGCAATACCCTTGTCGGCTTTGCAACTGATGACGAGATAGAGTCTGCATTTTCCGGTAGGCTTGATTTTGAAAATGCAATGGAGCGTATTATAGAAAAAGCTGAGGATATTAAGGAGCGATTCACTCTATTTCGCCAACAGCAAACGGAATTAGGCGGTACAGTAACACAAGCTGACAAACAGGTGTTACAGAGTGAAATTGGGACATTGGGAGACGAACTCAATGAATACCTTGCTGACATATATGATGTTGATATGAACGAACTGTCTGATTACGAAGAGTGGCTAAATTCACACAAACCTTTCCACTGGTTTATTGCGTTTTACGGTATTCTTCAAGATGGCGGGTTTGATGTGATTATTGGTAATCCACCGTATCTTGAATTAAGAGAGGTAGACTACAGGCCACCTACAAGCCTAATTAGTTATGAAACTAAGACGATCCACGCAATGTGTATGGATCGTAGTTTACAGCTTTTAATTCAACACGGCTGCATGAGCATGATTGTACCTTCAGCTTTAGTTTCTACACAGCGAATGCGAATTGTCCAAAGTCTTTTGGAAAAAAGTCGTAATGTTTGGTACGCCAACTATTCATGGCGTCCGGGTAAACTGTTTGATACAGTAAATCGTGCCCTGACTATTTTTGTTGTTGCTCCTTCTAATCAGGGACAGACTTTTTCTACGAACTATCAGAAATGGACTTCCGAAAATAGGGATTTACTGATGCGGGGTGTTGATTATGCTGAAATTCCGCGTAATAGAACAGCTTTTTGGGCACCGAAGTTGGGAACGGAAATTGAAAACGTTTTACTCGAAAAATTTATGAGGGTAAAAGCTGTCTTAAAGTTGTTCATGGCAAAAAGTGGAAATCGAGTTTACTACCGTAATTCAGGCGGATTATATTGGAAGGTATTTACAGACTTTCCTCCTGCGTTCAAAGTCAACGGAGAAACTGGACACTCTACACGTGAGACCTCTTTCTCATTAGCACAAAGAGGAATGACAAAATCATCTATTGCTATCCTAAGCAGCAACGTTTTTTGGTGGTGGTATACAGTTACTTCGGATTGTCGTTCACTCAACCCATCTGATGTCCAAAATTTTCCTGTTTATGAATCTGCACTCAATGATCCGCAACTCATTGAACTCGGAGAGATGTATTTAGAAGATCTACAACGTAATAGTATTATGCAGGTTCGCGTTCAAAAACAGACTGGACGCACTGAAACGCAATCGTTCAAAATTCAGAAATCCAAGCACATCATAAATGAAATTGACCGTGTGCTTGCCGAACACTACGGCTTTACCGACGAGGAATTAGACTTTATCATTAACTACGACATCAAGTATCGTATGGGTTTAGGGAATTGACTAAAGAACAAATTATCTTAGAGGCATATAAAGATTTAAGTGCTTGGAATCAACAAGATGCCCAAACTGTCGGGGCTTTTGATAAAATTTTCTTGCCAGTTGTAATTGGGGGATTCGTTGCAGCACTTGCCACAAACAATCATCATTATGCCTTTTTCGGAAAGTTGTTATTATGGGCACTCTGGCTACTTCTATCTGACCGATATAAGAAAAGGATTGAAAAAAGATTTTGCATAATGAAAAATATAGAGCGTAATTTAGATTTTGAAGCATATTCACTTATATCCGAAGAAGATATGACAATATCGCCAAATATGAAGGCAAGATGGATTTTCTGCATAGTGACTGTTTTTTTCAGTTTCCTTGGGATGGCACATAAATCCGAGTGGTTATCTTTACTGTGGCAGCTGCTTGAAGGGGCAGCTGCTTGAGCGTTGATAGAAGATTTTTAATTTCAACTCTTGGAAATTATATGGATTTTGGGAATTGAGGCATCAAGTAAATAGGTTATATCAACCCTTGCTTCAGAACTTTAAATCGTTTGCACGCAACGCCAATTTCTGTTAAAATTGTATACAAAGGAGTATCCAAACATCTCATGAAAACACCACAACGCACAAACACAACCAGCGAAAAACAGGAGCAACGTCTTGTCTTTCTTTTGTATGACGAAGAAGATCTACTTGATTGGGACACTGCTATAACCACGCCACCGCCGCGTCAATCGGGAACAATCCGGGTTAAGCTGGTATACAAAGGACGTAGCAAACCGTTTCCTGTTGAAAATTTTTGGGAAGAATAGGTAAACAAGTAAATGTTGGAAGGAGACGCAAATGAAATTAATTTTTGCTCTGGGCGTAGCACTTTTTCTCTTTACCACAACTGTGGACAGCCAACTAACGGATGCGGACCTGAACAAGATCCGGTTAGTTGTGAAAGAGGAAGTTGAAAAAGCAATTGACGCATCCGAGAAACGAATGAAAGAACATATCTCTCAAGAGATTGGAAAGGTTGACATCAAAGTCTCTGAAATGGACAAACGCTTTACTGGCAAAATCGCATCGTCGGAGAAAGACTTGAGCGGCGATATTGAGACGTTAGGAGAACGATTAAATAACATTTTTTTCTTAACCTTAGGTTTGTTAGCATTCATTGCAGTAGTTGTTGGGGTGCCGCAGATTATAGTTGCGATGCAGCGAAAAGACATACGCACACAAGACGAAAAAATCGAAGCATTGATGCAAGAGATAGAAACACTTAAACAGGAACGCATTGTTAGACCCTAACTGGGACGTTGTCATAGTCGTGATGCACCATCAAGTATCGTATGGGTTTGGGGAATTAATTTAGGAAAAGGAATGGCGACATCTAATGCAAGGACGACCAAATATCCTCCAACAAACACTCGAAACGGCAATCACGTTTCTCTATCCTGCACAATGCCGAGTCTGTGAAAAACCGCTTGGACTTGAATCTGTGCCTTATATGTGCGATGCATGCTGGAATGATATGCCGTTAATTGAACCGCCTTGGTGTGAAATGTGCGGCACCCCAAATACTGAAGATGTCTGTGATGAGTGTGCGACCACGCCGCCGCCCTTCGGAAAATTACGCACGATTGCTTTTTATGAAGTAGCACTTCAGCAGGCAATACACCTCTTTAAGTTTGAAAAACGAACAACGCTTGCAAAACCGCTTGCCCAGTTGATGATTAGACATATTTCTAATGATTTTAACATGGCAGATTATGACTTTATCCTGCCGATTCCGATTCATAAAAAGCGATTGCGAGAACGAGGCTTTAATCAAGCCACCCTACTTGCAAACGGAATTGCCAAAACCAAAAACATACCAGTTGTAACAGATGTTCTCGTTCGACACAAGAACACATCACCGCAGAGCAGTTTGGATAGAGAAGCACGCCAAACTAACATTGTTGGTGCTTTTGAACTACAGAGAAAAGAAGTTGTGCAGGACAAGCGTATACTTGTTCTTGACGATGTCTTCACCACAGGTGCTACCGTTCGCGAGGCAGTAAAAGTCTTATGGAATGCCGACCCGGTTGAGATTGATGTGTTAACTTTAGCACGGGCATTAGACCCTGAATGAAACCTTTTTGAGATTTTTTGCGTATAAAAAGTAGGTTAAGTATACGGTAATAAAACGTTAAGTTATGAAGTATGTGAAAACCGCATTATTTTGGTAGGAGGTTCCCTTGCACTTAAATAGCATCAAAATAAGTGGATTTAAGAGTTTCGCCGAAGAAGTTGAACTTATACTGGAACCGGGGATTACGACGATTGTTGGTCCTAACGGTTGTGGAAAGAGTAATGTCTCCGATGCAATTCGGTGGGTACTTGGTGAGCAGAGTGCCCGCGCGCTTCGGTGTACCAATATGCGTGACCTCCTTTTCAATGGTGGTGCCAATTTTAGTCCTGCCCAAAAAGCAGCAGTTACGCTATCCTTTACAAACATATCTGAAAATCTATCTATCGGATCACCTGAAGTGGAAGTCCGCAGACAACTGACACGCGATGGTGAGAGCAGTTATCTTATCAATCAAACTCCCTGCCGCCTACGTGACATAAGCGAACTCTTTATGGATACAGGAGTTGGCGTTGATGCCTACTCCGTTATGGAACAGAGCAAAATTGATCTGATTCTCAACGTGCGCCCGGAGGAACGGCGATTCCTTTTTGATGAAGTCGCGGGTATTACAAAATATAAACATCATAAGAAAACTGCTATCCGTAAATTAGAAGCAACAAAGCAGAATTTGGTTCGCATCAATGATGTTATTCAAGAGTTACAACGTGAAACTGAATCTCTGAAAACGCAAGCTGAACAAGCAGAACACTATCAATCGTTAAAAGAACAACTCCAACAATTAGAATTAGGTCTTGCTTTTCGAGAATACGAGAAACTTGATGCAGATTATCGTGAAGCCCAAAATAAATTAGATTCTGTTTCAAATGAAGTTTCTGAAGCAAATCAACTTTTACAAGAAGCGGATGAACGGATCGAAAACGCAACCGACAGAAGGTCCGAACTTGATACTGCAATTACAACCTCTCAGGAAGAGATAGGTGAGATTTCCGGTCGGATAGAGAAGATCGAACGCCAGCTTGTTCAGTACAAAGAACGTCAGTTGAATATTCAACAGCAGCGTCAGAGAGCGCATCAAACGCTTGAATCTCTAAAGACACAGCACGCCAACCTACAAACACAGAAACGCGAAAAGACTCAAGAGCAGAAAAAACTTGATGGCTCGATTAAGATTGAAGAAGGCCGCTTATTTAGAAAGCAACAAGTTTTAGAAAAATTAACCTCACAGATTGACAAAACGAAAGAGTCTATCCAGGAGGCACAGAATGTTTTGCAGGAAACCTCAACAAAACTTTCCCAGTGTGAGAACAAACGTTTGTCAATTGAAGACAAGGTTACAAGCACGCAAAGCAGTCTCGACCAACTTCAAGAAAGCTCTGATGCTTTGAAAACAGAGCTGAAGGCAGCTACGGATGATCGTGAACAAATCCAACATGCAGCCACCCAATTAGATGCCGAATTGATTCAGATTGATACCGAGAAAAACAAAGCCGACACTACTCTCAACGAAACTCAGGACGCACTCCGCAAGATTGAATCTGAAATACGTGGGTTTGAAGATAATTTAGGAGGTAGTGTTTCACGGTATAAATCGTTGGAGCAATTGCAATCTGCTTATGAAGGTTACTACGCAGGTGTACGCGCAATTATGCAGGCAAAAACGCATTTTCCAGACCAATTCGGCGGGATTTGTGGTGTTGTGGCAGAACTCATTGATACAGATACCGAGTACGAAGTTGCCATAGAGGTTGCGCTCGCCAGTCGTATACAGAATGTCGTCACCGAAACCGCTGAAGATGTCGTTGCCGGAATCAACTTTCTGAAGAAACACCGCGCGGGCATAGTTACGTTTCTACCACTTGACACCTTAAGACGTAGGACATTCTCTGATGACGCGCTCCTTGATAAACCAGGGGTTATCGGTATTGCTGAAGAATTGGTGGATTACGATTATACATACGAAATTGCTGTTCAACATCTGTTGGGCAATACGCTCGTCATCGAAAATTTGGATGCTGCAATCGCTCTGACGCGCCGATTCCGACCAAACGCTCGATTGGTCACCTTAGAAGGAGAACTACTCAATACTTTGGGAGATATCACTGGAGGGCATACTGGTCAAAAGAAGAGTGGACTTCTCAACCGTGCACGTGAACTTGATGTGTTAAAAACCAAGATCGGAGAATTAACCCAAATTGTCAATCAGAAGGATGAAAAACGCAAATTATACGCCTCAAAAATTGCTGAAACTCAACAAACTCGACAAAAACTTATCGCGCAATTGCAAGACAAACAGATTGCAAAGGCCGCAATAACAAAAGATATTGAGCAAGCGGACCAAAACATTACTCGTCTTGAAGCACAACTTGCTGAAGTTGAAACGCGAAACAAAGAGTTTCAACAAACCGTTGATCTTTCACTTGAAGCGCAGCAGACACTTGACACAGAGATTGAGGAACTCACCAAAAAACGCAACCAAACAGAACGGCGAATTCAAAGGGTGTCTGAACAGATTGAGAGTGAAAATCGTAAACGTGAGGAGTCCGTTGCGGAATGTCAGGAGATGGAGATCTTTCTGGCTGAACAACGACAAAAATTGGCAGGTTTTATAACCGAACTCGAATCGTTTGATAAACAACAAACTCAAATAGAGCAGAATATTGAAGGGCAACAAGCGATTATAGATTCTGATGAGCAGACTAAACACGATATCGCTGAGCAAATTGTCAACGCACAACGTGAATTCCTACGGGTTGAGGGAGATCGAGCTGAAGCGGAAGCAAAATTTGAGGAACTCACTGAAGAACGGGAAACACTCGTGGAGGAGATTGAATCTGTTCAGAAAGAGAGGCGCGGAACCCGAAGGCAGTTTGAGAAACAGAATCGCCGCCGACATCAACTTGAAGTGAAAACTACCCAGTTTGAGATGCGGTTAAAATCCATCTCTGCCCGTATCTTTGATAAATATCAAGTGTCAATCGATGAAATTCCTAAACCGATGGTTCAAAATGAAGTTTCCGAAAACGAGACGCAATCTACTGCTCCCGCCACTTCAGAACTAAACGAAATTGACTTGATGGACAATATTGAAAAGTTGAAGGCAGAACTTTCGGCAATGGGAGCAGTCAATCTCAAGGCGATTGAAACACATAAAGAGCACAAGAAACGTTTGGATTTCCAAGTTGCTCAACGTGATGATATTGAGCAGTCAATACAATCCATGCATCAAGCAATTCAGAAAATCAATGAAACCTCACGGGATGTGTTCCTAAAAACATTTGAGAAAGTTAAGATCAATTTCCAAGAGGTTTTTGCCCAACTCTTTGGTGGCGGTGAAACAGAATTGCGGTTGACCGACGAATCGAATATCCTTGAATCTGGTGTTGAGATTATCGCTCGTCCACCGGGGAAACGCCCACAAAGCATTACGCAACTTTCTGGGGGTGAACGTTCCCTTGTCGCAATCGGATTACTGTTTGCTGTCTTCAAAATTAAGCCGAGTCCCTTCTGTGTGCTTGATGAAGTGGATGCTGCGCTTGACGAAGCAAATGTGCTACGTTTCACAAATCTCATTCGTGCCTATTCGCATAACACACAGTTCGTGATTATCACACATAACAAGCGCACCATGGAGATCGCTGATGTGATGTACGGTGTGACGATGGAACAAGCCGGTATGTCAAAAATTGTCTCAGCCAAGTTTGCAGCATAGATTGTGCTTCTATCTAACCGTTCCACACAATACCAAATAATGCCCCAGTTCAATCGTTCTCACCTTAAAATCCTGCCGCTTTCTGAACGCCAACACAAAATGACTGTGGCGGACATCTATGCATTAGATGCCGAAACCCCGCCTTATGAAAATGAACGACTCAACATCGTTGCTGAACGAATTGTCCAGGCCTATAAAAACAGTAAACAGGTTATTTGGATGATGGGCGCACATGTGATGCGTCGCGGTAATTCCCGCTTTATCATTGATTTAATGGAGCGAGGTGTAATAACACATATTGCGACTAACGGCGCATGCGCTATCCACGATTTTGAATTGGCACACATCGGCGCAACGCTTGAAGATGTTGAGATTTACATACGGGATGGTAAGTTTGGCAACTGGGAGGAAACGGGACGCTATCTGAACGAAGCTATCGTTCGAGGCTACCGAGACAAAATTGGTTTTGGAGAGGCAGTCGGTAGGTTAATTCAGGAAGGAGAAACGGATATCTCTTTTCCGCACCGTGATGTGAGTTTCTTTGCGGCAGCATCCCGATTAGGCGTGCCAATTACTGTTCACAAAGGCATCGGTTACGATATAACCGACCAGCATCCCACTGCAGATTATGCCGCAATTGGCTGGACAACAGGGGAGGACTTTCTCCGTTTTGTTCACACTGTTTCACTACTGGAAGGTGGCGTTTTTCTGAACTTAGGTTCTGCCGTTATGGGACCGGAAGTTTACCTCAAAAGCCTATCTATGGCGCGGAACATTGCAGCACAACGCGGAGAGGAAATCCGTCATTTTACCCCCGCTAATTTCGATCTGATCGATTTTTCAGATTTTCAGGAGGAGGGAAAACCCACCGATGCACATTATTATCACCGTCCCAAAAAGACGATTCTCATTCGTACTGTTAAGGATGGTGGAGAGAGTTATCATATCTCAGGTGATTTTTCTGTTACTGTCCCGCAATTGTATCGGTTGATAACTACATCCGGATAAAGTTATAGAAAAACAGAAGTGTCTATTGGAATCCGTTTATTAAGCTGGTGGAAGGTCTATTGAACCGATAAAAGATGTACAGGCTCAGCCTGGTTCCGACATACGCGGATCGACATCGCGGGTTCAAAGAACAAACGCCCGCACCATAAGCGTCAATTTAGTGCCATATATGCTTGTGGGAGGCGTTTTTAACGCCGATAACAAATCGGGCGGACAAGGGTTTCCCTCCCACAGTGTCGGTAGGTGCGGTTAGGAAAACGAACCACTATATTGGAATCAAGTTAATTTGGTATTAGACACCTGCTCAGGCAGCAGCGATCCGAGCTGAACAAGCGCAAGCAAGAGATGATCGGAAGCCATTGCGAGGCAGCACGCAGAGGAAGAAATTGCCCAACAACGAGAGGAAATTGAGCGGTTGCGGACTTTAACTACGACATCCCAGATGGATTCTCAAGAGTAGTGCCACTTCTGCCAAACAGAAACTTGTCGAAAAATTATTTTCGGACATTAAGCAGCTCAGGCAATTCAGAGAGCCTCCGAATAGTTTCACCCCATCTGTCAACGTGCGGCTCTTCTCGATCGATCAGTATTGGACGAATCCCTACCCCTTGTGCCCCAATAATATCTGCTTCATAAGTATCGCCTACGTGCACAGTTTCTTCTGCCGAAACCCCAACTGCTTCTAACGTGTACTCGAATATATGTGGATCAGGTTTCGCTGATCTGACACGGGTATCATGTGAGGCGACAATTATGTCGAAATAGTGGGCAATACCGAGCCGCTCGGCGAGTGGATCCAATGGTGTATCCCAATTTGAGACAATCGCTAACTTATATCCATCATCACGCAAACGTTGGAGCGTTGGGATAACGTCGTCGTAGAGCGTGGCAACATTGGCAGCAAAGAGCGAGTGTCCAGCTTGCAACAATTCCCATGCCATCTGTTCTGCATGTTCCTGAACACCGAGTTGTCGGACAAATTCGTAGTAACTATCTACAATTTTTTGCATTGTGTCAAGCAGAGAGTGTGTAGTAGGGTCCGAATCTGACGCATCCGCAAACAGATTCTCTACTGCTGCTGCATAATGTTCCCAGTTAATTTCAAATTGGTACCGATCTGCAATTTTTTGGAGACTATCTTCAAGCGGCAGTCCCCAAACACATAAAGTTCTATAAAAATCAAAGAATACTGCTTTTATCATTTTGAATGCTTGTCCTATTTGTAACGCGTAGGATCAGAAATACCTGTGTCTTCAAAACCTTTTTTGCGGAGTAAGCAACTATCGCATCTACCACATGCTCGCGCATCCATATCAGGATCATAACAACTAAGTGTAAGGCTATAGTCAACGCTAAGTGCTGTCCCAATTTGGATTATCTCTGCTTTTGTTTTATCAATAAGTGGAGTACAGATTGTGAGTTTTGTCTTACCTTCAACACCTGCTTGCGTTGCGAGGTTTGCCATCTTTTGATAGGCTTGTATATATTCGGGACGGCAATCTGGATATCCGCTGTAGTCAATAGCATTTACGCCAATAAAAATGGTATCGGCGGTGAGCACCTCGGCCCATGCAAGTGCAAAGGAGAGAAAGATGGTGTTCCGAGCAGGGACATAAGTAATCGGTATGCTACCACCCACTTCAGTTTCTGATCTACCTTTGGGTACCTCAATGTCTGCTGTCAAGGCTGATGCACCGAACATACGTAGGTCAATGTCAATAATGGTATGCTGCTTTGCACCTAATGACTTTGCGATGTTTTTTGCACATTTTAGTTCCACCCTATTCCGCTGACCATACCGAAAACTCATCACATAGGTATCATAACCCTCGTCGCGTGCGATTGCTAAGGTAGTGGTTGAATCTAAGCCTCCGCTCAGTAGGACGACTGCTTTTGGTGTTTCTTGAGAATCACTGAGACGCACTGTATTTTTTGGCAATTCTTTTCTCAATTATATGAATGGGACGGCATTGAGCCGTCCCTACAAAGATTTCGCGTGTTATTCGCTTTCAAACTCAAGTTTAGCAAAACGTAGAAAGATTCCGCCTCCCGGCCTACCAAGAGGACCGTTGATAGCCAAACATGCGATGACATGTTTAGCACCCGGTTCAGCACTATCGGATACAACCACGCGTTGCGGCGCATTGAAACCTGAAGCAGCACCACGACCCGACTCACCGAAAGCCAAGTCAATTTCGCCATTGACCCAAACTTCACCGTAGTCATCAATACAAGTGTGAAACCACACTTTTGAACCAGCAACGGACTTCCCATCTACTTCTTCTGGAATAGTGACAGTAATCCGATACCAACCGAAGCAGAGACCTGTTAAGACGATTTCTTGAATATTTTCACAAATTCCCAACCGGAATCGTCATAATCGGCATTACGCGCTGGCGATTCTGGCATCTGATCAACTAAACCGCCGTTTGGCTCACCGGGGACGAGTCCCGCGGCAAAACGCCATTGGGCATTTGTGAGTTCAAGATGTTCAGCATTTTCTAAATCAAGTTCAGCAATAATCATAGGTGTTCCTTCCTTAGTTTTGATTGAGTGTGCCAAAGTTTATAGGCTATACTTGTTGAACAAATCAGGAAAAATCCTGCGACAATAAATGGTACATAAACTGAAATGTTAATTAAAAATCCACTTGCGACAAAACCGAGAAGAAACCCGGTGCTCCAAGCTAAATGTGTTATGCCAACACCATGTCCCTTCTCATCGGGGTTAGTGAATTCATTGATGAACCGTGGGATAGTAGTTGAGAGCGCCCATGCAGCACCTGCACCGAGTATCCCGAAGATTTCCAGACCAATTAACGAGTTATGAAAAAATGCCAATCCAAAAGCGAGAATTGTAACGACTGCATTTGCGACTAAAGCCGGAATTCGATGACCTACTCCATCACAAATCCTTCCAGTAATAAATTGGCATGTAAAAGCAAACATTAGACTAACAGCACCGTAATAACCTGTAACTTTATCCCCCGCAATCCGAGAAATAAGGATCGGCATAAGCAGGCTTACTGATCCCCAATAGTAGGTTGGAAAAACGCGTAAACCGATTAACATCCGTATTTCAGGTCTGCGACATAAGTTTAAGTACTTCCCGGCGTTTAGGGTTGATTTCCAAATTTCTTCCTGCTTCTGTTGAATGTTGCCAACATATTGTTTAAGACGAGGTAGAAAGAAACATGCACTAACAAACAGTAAACCGGACAGAAATACCGCGCTAGTTCCAAAAATGTTATAGTTGATACGACTGATAATCTCGCCTTTGTCATTGAGCCGACCAATAACCTCGCCAGCGATGGCACTACCGATTGCATTTCCGACAGTGCTACTAATAAAGTACATTCCTGTTGCGAAACCTAAACGATTCGGTGGCACAGCACTAATGAGATATGATTGTCCTCCCGCGGTTTTGAATCCGGATGCGATGCCTTCATAGCAGAGAATACCCCATATCAACCACGGTATTTGTGTCGTAAATAGGCTTCCTATTACTACCGCACCGGTCATACCGATAAGTAGCGTTAGTTTTCGTCCGAATCGATCACTAAGCGTCCCACCGATGAGTGCTGTTATTCCACCGAGTCCGATTGGTATTGCACGTAACAACGCAGCGAATAGTGCGTTTTTTTCTAAAACTGATTCGGCGTATACCGGAAAGAATAGGTGCACTGGTCCAGTAATCAAACCGATCACAAACACGATGAGACAGAGAGAAATAAATCCTTGAGTCCACATCAGATCACGCAAGGAACATGGTCATAGTAGAAATCCTGTCTATCCATTGATATGGGTTGGCAGTTTATTGGCTCAATCGTATCAGACTTTCTGTAATATTCGGTGCAGCGGTGCCGAGTCCACAAGCACTTGTCGCTTTCATCACTGTCCCGATTTCCGCAATCAGTTCTTTTGATTTCGGGTGCAGCGGTTCAGACAACAATTCCGTGAGTCGATGTGTTCCGATACGACACGGGAAACATTTTCCACAAGATTCTTCAGCGAAAAATTCCATTGCGTTGCGCGCCACGTCAAGCATATCTCGTGTGTTATCAAACACCATGATACCAGCTGCACCGAGCATCGCGCCCACTTTTTGGAAACTTGGCTCATCAATAGTGATATCTAATTCGCTTTCACCGATAAATCCACCTGATAACCCTGCCGATGTAATCGCTTGAATTGAACGTCCTTCTTCCGGTCCGTCTGCCCATTCATAAAGTAGTGTCTTTAGTGGAAGTCCGAACGGCACCTCATAATTCCCAGGCTTTTGTATATCTCCAGAGAGGCTAATGATTTTTGTGCCTGCCAGATTTTTATCATAACTCAAATTTTTATACCATTCGGCACCGTGTCGAAGAATCTGCGAAGCGGCGGCGAGTGTCTCCACGTTATTTACCACAGTAGGTAAGTTTTCAAAGCCGTGTGTCACAGGGTAGGGCGGTCGGTTTCTTGGAAAGGGATGTTTTCCTTCCAAACTGTTCAACAACGAACCTTCTTCGCCACAGACATAAGCACCAGCACCGCGCCGAATATAGATATGAAAATTAAATTGTTCTCCGAGGATAGCATCACCAATCAATCCTTCTGCTTCTGCTTCAGCGAGTGCGTGTTCAAGTGTTTTTAAGGTTTCTGGATATTCATATCGGAGATAGATAAAGCCTCGCGTCGCGCCAGTTGCATAAGAGGCGAGTGTCATCCCTTCAATTACCGCATGCGGCGCGTAATCAAGAATAACCCGATCCTTGAAACAGCCCGGTTCGCCTTCATCCGCATTGCAGACAATCGTTTTCGGTTCACCGGGAGCATTCAGAACCGATTCCCACTTCATACCTGTGGGAAATCCTGCGCCACCTCTACCAGCAAGTTGACTCTCTTTGAGTGTATCAATAACTTCTTCGGGTGTAAGGGACGTTACCGCGTGTTTTAATGCTTCATATCCACCAGCACGTTGATAACCAGCAAGCGTCCTGCGGTTCGGTTCGCGGATCTCTGCAAAGATACATTCTTCGCCATCCCCCGGATATGGGGGCGGTAAAGGGGTAGGTTGAACAGAAAGCGTGTCCGCTTGTTTTCCTGTGAGGACTTTATGCCCTTTTAGAACAGGGATACAATCGTCGCATCTTCCAGCACACGGCATTGCGGTAGCACCTTCGTTTCTTAGTGCCTCAAAAATTTCTAATCCGCCTTGCAAACGACAAACTGGACCGGTACAGACACGCGGTACGTTCTGTCCTGGTGCTTCAAGCGCAAAGTGGTGATAAAAAGTTAAGGTGCCGAAAAGTTCTGCGAGTGGAATTCGAAGTCCGACTGCAATGTCGCGGAGAGCTGCCTCCGATATAAACCCGTCCCTATCATGGAACGCGTGTAGTATACCGAGTAATGGCGCAGGTGCATCACGCCATTTTGCAATCAGTTGTACGTTTGTTGGCATCTATCTCTCCACTGTTATTAACGTCTCTTATAGAAAACCTACTGAAAACCGTGTTTGCTAATTAGGGTATCAGATTTTCAGGATATGGTCAACGTTTTTGTTTCTGATATTCCCGAAAAACAATTGACTTCCCATTATAATATCTGATATACTTGCAGAAACGGAACCAATAAATTGCTGAACCCAAATTTGTCCTTCACACGACGCATTAATTACTCAGGAGATGACACGATGCAATCTAAAATACACTCAGCCCAGCAATCGTCTATTCCAATTCTAAATATTAAACCTACGGAAAGTGTACAAGATGAATAACGTTGAATTGTTCAAAAACTGCACCCAATCCGAACTGCCACGGAGTTTTAAGGAAAGACTCAATAAAAAGCAAGTAACCGAGATTACGTTTTCGCCGAACGGTTCTCAACTTGCCGCGGGCGGTGACGAACGAATCTGGGTATATGATTTGGACAGCGGCGCACAACTCGCCATGCTTTCAGGACATACTGACCGCATCCGTGCATTAGCATTCGCACCAGACAATCGCACCCTCGCCAGTGCAAGTGAGGACAGTACCCTCCGGCTTTGGGACACAGATTCCGCAAACGAAATAGCAATACTCGCAGGAGAATCTTCAAGTTTAGTGAGTGCGTTAGCATCATCTCCAGACGGAGTACCACTGACCGCGTGGAATGAAGAAACCGCGCGTCTGTTAAGCGGTTCAACTGCTGACCCAGCCAGAATTAGAGCGTTAACATTTTCATCGGATGGAAAAATCCTCATCAGTGGTGGTGCTGATGGCAAGATTCGCGTGTGGGAATTGGAAACTGGGCGGCAGTTGTCCTCATTTTCCGCGCATGATGGGTTAGTTTTGGCATTGGCATTCTCACCTGACGGCAAACTGCTCGCCAGTGGTGGATCAGATGCCACAGTGCGGTTATGGGAACTGGAAAACAAACATCTTCTTTCAACCTTCACTGCGCATTCAGATTCAGTAAATGCTTTAGCGTTTTCTCTTGATGGTGAAATACTTGCGAGTGGCGGGAGAGATCCAGAAATCCGGTTGTGGAACGTGAATGCCAGGGGGCTAATGTCCACCATACCAGCACCAGAAGGCTTTATGTGGGAATTAGCATTCTGGGAAAGCAACCAAACCAATGGACAGCAGCTTGTCAGTGTAAGCAGGGATGGTCTGCTTTTTGTGAGGGAATGATATAAACTTAACCCCTTCCCAGATTTTTTGACGAAGATATTATCAGGAATAATCTTTTTAATGCCCATTGTGAAATTCTATGAAAAACGTTTCTTTTAGTCGGTCTTCTGCTGATAAAATAGTGAGAACCGACTTAATCTTGTGCTTGTCATCGCGGACTTCCCTCCAAAAATTTTTCCTAACAATTCTTATTTTCACAATATTTTTTCTATCTGTTCCAGCAAAAGCCGATTCACAGAAAAAAGGCGGCACGTTAATTTTTGGACGCGGTGGCGACTCTATCGGGTTAGATCCGGCATTTGAAGTAGATGGAGAATCTTTCAAAGTCTGCGACAATATCTACGACACTCTCGTTCACTATAAAGATGGCACGATTGAACTTGAACCGGGTCTTGCTACAAGATGGGAGAGTTCAGAGGACGGTTTGAAATGGACGTTCTACCTTCGGCAAGGTGTCACTTTTCATGACGGAACTCCTTTCAATGCAGAAGCAGTTCTTTTTTCCTTTAACAGACAGCACGATAAGGCACACCCATTTTATAACGTTGGCGGCAGCTATACTTACTGGGTGGCAACTGGTTTAGCAGAAATTGTTGATAAAATTATCGCTGTTGACGAGTTTACCGTCCAATTTCGCCTTAAAACTGTTTATGCTCCCTTTATCTACACAATTGCTATAGCCCCTTTTTCTATTGTCAGCCCAACAGCAGTTCAAAAGTGGGGTGATGCGTATTCCAACAATCCCGTTGGCACCGGTCCTTTCAAGTTTGTTCAGTGGGATAGGAAGGATAAAGTCGTGCTTGAAGCAAACGATGACTATTGGGGAGGCCGACCCGTGTTAGATCGCGTCATTTTCCGTTATATTCCCGACAACTCAGTTCGTCTCGTTAAACTTCAGCAAGGGAGCCTCCATGCTATGGAGTATCCAAATCCGGACGATCTGCAGCAAATTTTGGATGATGAAACTCTTGAATTGCTCTCGCAACCCGGCATGAATATTGGTTATTTAGCGATGAACATGGACAAACCACCGTTTGATAACCTTAAAGTGAGACTCGCAGTAAACCATGCAGTAAACAAATCAGCGATCATTGATCATTTATATCAGGGGCTCGGCATTCCTGCGAAAAATCCCATTCCACCAACGCTTTGGAGTTATGACGACACAATTGAGGATTACGCCTACGATCCAGAATTAGCAAAACAACTTCTGGCTGAGGCAGGATATCCCAACGGATTTGAAACGACACTCTGGGCCCTACCGATTCCTGGTTCTACCATTCCTGACGGGCGGGCACTTGCAGAAGTACTCCAATCTGAACTCCGAAATATTGGGATTGAAACAAAGATAGTTACCTATGACTGGGGCACCTATCTTGAGAAGATAAAAAATGGGGAACACGATATCGCAATGTTGGGATGGAGTGCTGACCTCGGCGATCCAGATAATTTCTTCTACTTTCTTTTGAGTAAATCGTCTGCAGAGAAGCCAGCGGGAAATATAGCATTTTATCGTAGTGATGCGATGCAAGATGTTTTAGAACAAGCAAGAGCAACCTCAAATAAAGAAAAACGAATCTCACTTTATAAAGAAGCACAGCGGATTTTTCACAAAGACGTACCGTGGTTGCCATTAGTACACGCGCAACAAGTTTTAGTTATTAACAAGAAGGTTAAAAATCTCAAACTCCATCCATTGGATTGGAAATACCTCCGCAAAGTTTGGATCAAAAATAGCAGAGAAAACATTAATTCTTATACTAATCAATAAACCTAAGACTATTATTCCTGCTTTTGATGATACAGTCATCGCGCGATTCAATCTCAATGCTAAAATAGAGACACTTAATTTCCTCAGCTACCGTCCTCTATATCGTGCTAAACTACTCTGCAATCCACCGAAACAGACAATTCGTGTGTTCCACTCCCAAAAACAACCCCCTTGAGCGGGGTTACGTCTGAGTAATCTCTCCCCCAAGCAACCGTAATACCATTTCTGAATAATTATATTCCATTTGCGACTTTCGTGAAATATTTAAAATTTGTAATTTGAGCAATAGCTGCCTTCGTATACTTTCTCAAGATTTGTGTGATTTTGTCCTGCATTTCCTCTATTGACCCCAATGTGTGCTGAAACAATTTGGCTTTGATGTCTTGCCAGAGTCTTTCGATCGGGTTCAACTCTGGACTATAAGGGGGTAGAAAAATCAAGGCGATATTGTCAGGAAGTTGTAGCGATTTCGCCTGATGAAAACGACCATTATCAAGCACAAGGACATTTAGCGTCTTTGGAAAAGTCTTTGCTAACTCATCAATGCATACTTGGAAACAGACACCATTGAGCCAGGGCATTTCAAGGAAGAAACTTTCTCCTGTTATCGGTTCCACAGCACCGTATAGATAAAGGCTCTGGTAAGTGTGATCAACATTGGCAATCGGTTTAACACCGCGTAAAGTGGGACGCCGAGACGACACAGGCAAAAGACCACACCTTGACTCGTCTTGGCAAAAAAGTCGGACGCTTTGAAAAGAAGATGCCTTCTCCGAAATCACCTCCTCAACTTTGGTAGCGAAGTTAGCAACGAACGCATCACACGCTACATCGTTTTTTTATGACTTTTGCGAGGCACTTTGAGTTTCGCATTCCATTTATACCGAACTAACGCATGAACTGTTTTATAGTGCATTTTGACACCGAAGGTTTCTTCAATATAATCTGTTATCTGTTGATAACTGGAAAAACCTTCTGGTTTTTGAAGTTCCGCTCGCAGCAGCTCTTGTTGTTCTTTGGATAACCGAGGGGGACGCCCGGGAAATAATCACGATCCAAAAGCGCATCAAGTCCTTCAGTCTCATAAGTCGCTATCCAGTGTCCAATCGTTTTTCGGCTGACACCTAACCTCTCAGCGACTTGCTTGCGAGTTATTGCTTGACCACTACGAAATAGGTAAAGGGCTGTCAATCTTTGCTTTTGATAACCTACTGATGTCTCTCTCAACAGGCTTTTCAACTCTGAAACACTTTCTGTAATCTCTGGAGGCTTTATGTGCATTGGTATCAATCCTATGATTTGTATAATTGGAAAAAGTATAGCAGAAATTGAAAACTTTTAAAAGGATAAATATATACAAGAAATGGTATAATATGCCGGTCAGATGGAATTTGGTTATTGGTCGGATCAAAATCGATCCAACCGATGTCTGGCAGATAAACTGAAACCCACGCATGAGAAGCACCTGTACCGACTAACTGTTCTTGGTCAGACTGTGCTACCGTTTCAATGTACCCGCTGACGTAACGCGCCGCTAATCCCATTGCGCGTAGACAGCCAATTCCGAGATGTGCGAAGTCCTGACACACCCCGGCGATGTTTTATCACATCTGCCAAAGGTGTAGCAACCGTAGTAAAATCTGGGTCGTAGACAAAATCGTTGTAAAGACGCATGATTAAATCTTCTACCGCTTCAAGCAGAGAACGTCCTTGAGTGAACGAACGGTCTGCATAAGAACGAAGTTCGGGCATTTCATGGACCATTGGAGAGTTAAGAATATACTGCCGCATCTCCAAAATATCAGCGTCCCGATCAGTATGTAGCTGTTCCCTAACAACTTCCCATGCGATGCTTTCAGCAAAATCCTGATGCGTTTCCCTATCATTGACTTCCACATGGCTTGTAACCGTAACGTTTAGATCTTGGTGTGGGCGTTGAATGGTGAAATAGCAAACAGTATTTCCGAAGAAATCCTTTCGTTCACGGTAGCCTGTCGGTTCGGGATCAACAGTAAATTCACTTTGCGTGCAGGCTTGTCGTTCAAAACTTCGTGGAGTCAGTCGTGCTTCGTTATGACAGAGGTTGACAAGGCTGTTATAACTGTACTGAGTGTTGTGGGTAATCTTATAGTTCATTGTTGTCGCAAAAATCTATGAAGGGTCTGTTTTAACCAACTGTTGAGGTCCCTGATACATGACTAAAATAGGTTTGCGTGAGAACATCGGATATTTCTATCAATATCTGTGCAAGCCGAACCAAGAATTTTTCTAATCCTTGGCGTTGTGTCGTTTGTTCAAACCTTTGTGCAAGCTGAAGTGTGTTGGATAGTTGCAACTGCGTCAAAGTTTCCAAGATTAATTGTTCCTCCTCGCTAAGTCGGTAACCAACCTTTTCCCGTGGCAGATCGCGAATCTGCTCCTGGAGTCGTTTTAATTGATAGACCAACGAGCGCGGGTTGCTTTCGTCCAGAAGCAGCATCTCAAGTGCAGTTGGAAGGTGTAATGCTGATCGATAACGACTCCGATAGGTAATCAAGCTTTCTGCAGCCGCAAGTATAGATTCAAGTAGCAGATGTTCAATCCATTCTCCTTGCACTGCGACCAGACTTGACCGACACAGCACAATGAGGAGCAGTGCCCGTTCAATGCGACGTCCCATATCAAGGCTAACCCAGCGAATCGTTTGTGTCATACTTTCCGCGTTGAGCCCACTCAGTGCTGCAAGAAAAATCATCAGCTGGTCAAGTTCCGTTTGAATATGTTGTAACGTGCGTTCATCAGATTCATTTGGGGTGAATTGTGATTGTAAATCCTCATCCTTGGAGATATTATTTTCAAGCGCGTTACACAAGTTTTCAATGCTGTTCATTACACGCCATGTATCTGTAGACCAACGATCACGGACAGCATAAGCAGCACTCACCAATGATTGAAGTGTTGACACGAGACTGCCGCTATTTTTTGTGTCAAGCATGATGGAAAGCAGTTCGCTTTCTAACCCTTGTCCGCCTTTACTAACAAATCCCGGATGAGATGACGTTAAACCGGTCAATGATGGAGCATACTATAGAGATAAGCGAATTCCGATACGTTTCTTGATTCTTCCCCGTGTGTTTCTGTGAAAACCACTGACGGAAGAGGTTGTCCTAAAGGCAAAGCTTCCAACCCCATCTTAATTTTGTCCAATGTTATCCGAAGGAGGCGAGCGTGTCCCTCTGCGCGTTCCGCATAGCGACCCACCCAGAACAGATTTTCAGCGGACCGACTTGATAACCCCTGCGAATCTTCAGAAATAATGGATCCACTTTTCGGATGCTGCCACAAACTGATATGCGGCTCCGGTTCAGGTGCTAAAATCCATGTATCTTTACTAACACCACCGTCTTGGATTGAGACTGTCAGTTCACCGACCTCACCTTCACAGCGCGTGAGTCCACCCGGCATCACGGCGTATCCACTCTTTTCCGCAAATAAGAAGCCTCGAAGAATCGCACGGCGCGGTTCAAGTTTCCCATCAATCAGCGAAGGCGTTGTGGAAAAGTGAATAACCTCTTGCCCAACATAGAGATATGGTTTGGCATTAATCTGAGCGCGGAGTGTATCAAGTTCTGTGGTACTTAGTTCCGATCCAAATAAGGGTTTCCCGCCAAGTGGACGATGAATCGGTTTGACAACCAACTTTTTGAGGTTTTCCAGCACATAGTCTCGGTGTTTCGTGTGTCCGCACCACCACGTCGCGACAGAGGGGAGGCGTAAATCTTCACCGATTAACCGTTTGGCAATTTTCGGTAAAAACGGCATTAAGGCAGGATTTTCCAAAACGCTACTTCCAGGCGGATTTACGACAACTACATTGCCCTGACGGATTGCCTCTAACAGTCCTGCCACGCCGAAACGAGAGTCCTGCCGTAGTTCCAATGGATCACAGAAAATGTCGTCTACACGCCGCAAAATGATGTCTACGGGTTGTAGTCCATCAAGCGATTTTAGCCACACACGTCCATCTAACACTGTCAGGTCATCGCCTTGAACAAGCGTGTAACCGAGATAACTCGCCAAATAAGCGTGTTCAAAGTAGGTTTCATTGTAAGGACCGGGTGTCAACACAACGACATGCGGGTTGTCTTTCAGGCGCGGTGCAAACTCTGCTATGCTGTTTTGCATTGCCCGAAAGAAGAAAGAGAGACGATGAACACCAACTTCACCAAAGAGGTGCGGCAATGTACGCGCCAAAACAGTGCGGTTTTCAAGTGCGTATCCAGCTCCTGACGGTGCCTGAGTCTGATCGCTCAGCACCTTTATGTTTCCGCTGGAATCTTTAGCTAAATCCGCCGCGTACATTAGCAGCAGATTTTCATCCGGCGGCACTAACGCGTTACAGGGACGCAAAAACCCAGCGTGTGCATAGACAACTTCCGGGGGAATCAATCCGTCTTTGATTAGCCTTTTCTCGCCATACAGGTCCTTCAAAACCAGATTTAAGAGTTCAGCGCGTTGCGTAAGCCCTGCCGAGATGGATTCCCAGTCCGAGTTTGAAATAATCAACGGAATAGGGTCTAATTCCCAAGGACGTTGTCCATGCTTTTCACCATGAACAACGTAGGTGACACCGTTTTCACGAAGCAGGCGTACTGCCTCCTTATGCCGAGCAGCCATATCTTCAAGACCGAGCGTATTCAGTGCTTGAATAAAAGGCTGCCAGTGCGGGTTTATCTGTCCAGAACTGTCAAGCATTTCATCAATCCGTTCAGTGTCTGCAAATGTTGTAGTGGTATAGTTATCGTCAACGATATCTGAGTTTGTTTTGTCTGTGCGTTGCATTCTTCAAGCGATGCCTTCTTATGAAGTAAAATTTTGATAGTTGACAATTCTCACTCAGTTGTGATGTGGGTGATTTTCATATAAAAGCTGAGTTTCAAATTTCGCTATCCTTTTTAATTTCTGGTTATAACCGAATCTTTTAAAATCTTTAGCCAATCTGATTTGTTTAATTCTCCAGGTCTATCCACCTCGTCGTTATAGAAATACACCATTTCGCTCATGTCAAGAGTAAGTGCTTTTGACAAGTTTTGCTATAAAATCAACACTGACAGCTTTTAGATTCATGACGAACTCACAGATTGCGACGTAACCGGCGAGGAACTTTTTATGAACGCCACGAAAGGGACGAAGGAAGTTTCGCAGCGTCGTCCAGGCACCTTCAATCGTCCTTGTATGGATCTCGTAAAGACCATCACCGTCTGCGTCTCTTGCCCACTCGCCATCCTTATGGAGAACAATCTCACGGGCGCGCTGAATACGGTTATAGCCACGCCAACCATCCGTATACACCGTTGAAGTCGGCAACGTCCACTGATGAACGTGTGTTGAAAGCGTCGCAGAATCGGTGTGCCGCACAACACGTAATCTCAGGAGACCGCTTTCGCGACCTTTCGTCCCAACAATAGGCGGACGATCATTGTCATAAGTCCCATGTCCCCTGCGTTTATTGCCACGCCGACGCGGCGGATCCGAAGCATCAACGTGCTTATCGCCTTTTTCACCGGCGTTTTGAAACATCTCATCTGTTTCGACTTCAGCATCAGGTAAAGCAGCTTCGGGTTGTATCTGCTCTGCCGAAGTTTGGAGTTTACGTCTTATAGAAAGAACGGTTTGACGACTTAGACCCAGTTCACACCCGAGTTGTGCACTTGAAACACCTTGACAGACACCGCGCAAAAGCAGAACGACCTGTGAGGGACGAAACTGCGTGCCAGCAAAGACCGTCCCGGTATAGAGGTTGTAGATGCTCTCACAGTGTTTGCAGCGATACACTTGTAGACCACTTGTTTCAGTCGGACGGAACTTGCGTGCCTCCGCCACGCTCGCTTGGCATTTTGGGCAACACAGCCCTTGAGGGTGGAAATGATCCAACACCCACGCTTGAGTTTTTTCTTCATCCAGGAGAGATTGTATTGGAAAGTCCATAGGTAACACGCTAACATAACTTTGAAAAAATAGCACTTACTTTTTACATGAGCCCACCATTTTATTTTGGACGTGCCTTAAGAAAGGGATTTTTTGGATAGTATCCTTTAGCTGCCGGTCACACGTGTGAAAGGTGACATTAGAACAGTTTGCATAATATAGATATTCGAAATCCCTCATGATTTCTCGTTTATAACTTCCTTTTGATTTTGTAATATGTAGTATCATTGTCAACTGCAATGCAAGGATATAGTAAGCATAAGAAGCAAAGTACTTTAAATTCTTGAGGGTAGTTTCTTCCCATCTTTTGAAAATTTGAGTTTTTTCTTCTGCTTTGACATGAAAGCATTCGCACGCAAAATCCAACCATTCCTTATTCCGGATATAGGTACGTTGATCTTCTTTTAGGTGTCTATCTTCTTCTCTTATCGGCTTATTATACCAATTCTGATAAATAAAATGCCATTACGGAGATTTTATGAGATTTCGAATGTAAGAGGCGCGTGAATTGCGCGACTACAAAAGCGTTTTGTTAATGAAAAGCCATCATTCAGAAATGGTATTACATTCAATGTTGATTTTAGATCGTTTCTATAGGGAGAGGGTAGCGACCGGGAGATCGCTCAGTCAGGGACGAGATAGAATTTTAAAAACGTTAAAATTAACGCCAAATGCAATGAATGCATTTGGCGTATGAAATTTCGTATTAAAATCTGTTTTAGGCGAATGCGTCTTCTTCTACATCTGCGAGAAAAACACGTGCATTATCCTGCAAGGCAGATCGGTGTACTGCAGCCTCAAATAGCAGTTCATTCCATGCAGCATTTCCATCTGCAGGAAATGGTTGATCCGCTTGCATTGCTTTAATTACACCGTCAGCCATTCTTTTGAAAGACTCTGGCATTTCCGGTTTACCAGGTTCGTTTTCCCAGCGTTCCTCAACTTCTGAGTTATTTGCTTTACGGCGTAAGTAAGAACCGTCTAAACCCCGTGCTTCAGCATAAGATTTGTCGCCAAGCACCTTGATTCGAAGCGGATGGTCGTCGTAACCCCACAGATTTGTGCCGCTCAATGAACCGATTACTCCGTTTGGCCAACCGATATGAATTAAACGTGCCCAACCGCCAGATGCATTCGGATCACCTACAACACTCACCCACTCTGGTCTTCCCACCGTCCATAGAATAAGATCAATGATATGTGGCCAGCAGTTAAAATGTGCTCGTGCATGCACCATGCGAATCTCGCCTAATGTTCCTCCCGCAACATCGTCATGGAGCTTTCTGAAATGATGCATAAACCTATAATTAAAGTCAATGCCGAATTTGAGACCAGAGTCTCGCCAAGTTGCAATAGCAGGCGCAGCAATCTTGAGATCTTCTTCTCGTACGCGAGCCTGTCCTTCTAATCCACAGAGCGGTTTTTCTGTAAAAACGTTCCGACCACCTTCAAGCAGTTCCCGTAACGGTG
The DNA here is from genome assembly GCA_965197475.1 of Candidatus Poribacteria bacterium. GTDB lineage: Bacteria > Poribacteria > WGA-4E > WGA-4E > WGA-3G > MSPOR6. The sequence goes on from CBDANF010000002.1 coordinate 722,883, forward strand.
GGATACGACGTGTTTCATTGACAATTAGGAGGACGAGTTCAGCATCACAGTTGGCTAACAACTCTTCAATTGATAAATACCCTGCAACCCCGAAGTGTTCTTTTGCTTTTTCAAGGAGTCCGGGATCCATTTCGCAAACAGCGACAACCTCCGCGTCTGGATGGTTGTGGAAGTTACCTCCATGCATCATACCCATCTCTCTGCCGCTGATAAGTGCACATTTAGTCATAACTTAATCCTTTCCATTTTTATTCAGAAGTGTCGTAATGAGATTCCTCGAATTGAGGAAACACCGCTGAGGTCTCATTCTGTATGATCTCACCATATACTTGTTGGTTTTCTTTTAAAGTAGAGACGAGGCTTCCTCAACAAAGTTCTACATGATTATATGGAAACCAATTTTGTCCAGTTTAACAATACCTTCGCCAAAAAATACTTGAATAAATAGAGCGATTGTCCTTAAGTTATAACAACTAAACATAACTTAGAAAGGACAATCCCTCATGCCTGAAATTATAGCACTGTTTACTGTTTTTATTCCACATTTATCCGTAACGACGACCCATCAGTTATCCCAAGTTGTCCTCACACTGCTTGCCATGATAGGGCGGATAACAATGTTAATATATCTCACAGGACTTAACAAGTTTGTAGCTATGTAGGGAAATACTACGCGCCAGGATAGAGTCTTCCGAAATATGGTGAGAATCCTGCCGGTCCGGGGAACCCATCATAGAATCGACAATCGGTTGGGAATGACCCCTCGCCACCACTTCGCAACCACGCCATTAACGCGGGATCAATGCCACGGCGTGCAATCTCATCAACAGCAGCAGCGTGTAGTTTCGCAACGATATCCTGATGTTGATCTTGGACATGTTCTAACGTTCCAAGTTTGGTAAGTTTCGAGTTTTCAGGTTTCGCGGCAACCTCTAAGTTCCATTCTTGGTCAAAAGCGGTAAAGAGGATAGTATTTTCTCTTTGTGATGCTTGCTTCCACCTTTCAACGCTGCCACCAGATAATGCGACCTCTCTTTCGCCTGATTTACCTTCACGCGCGGGTGTTAAAAAGTCGTGTCCTTCAATACCTTCAGGGTAATCTTCACCAAGAATACTAAAAATAGTCGGGAAGAAATCTTGGGGTTGGACGATCACGTTACTACGTCCTGTATCCCCTTCTGGTAGACGGACAAAGAGCGGGACATGTCCCACCTGTTCACGGACAGGTTGTCCTTTACCGAACGAACCGCGTTCCCCGACATTCGTGCCGTGGTCACCAGTTAGAATAACAGCAGTATTCTTATCAAGCCCAGTAGATTCAAGCGCGTCCACGAATTGACCGAAGCAGTGGTCCATCCATGTCAACTTCGCGGCATATTGGTCTTTGATATGTTGCTTCGCCGCATCAGAGAGACTTGCTTTGTTCCTACCGCCGAGACTTCGCGGGTCAATATTTCCATCATAGCCAGGTCGTTTGTCATATTTTTTCATGAATTCGGGTGGGGAATCCCACGGTTCATGTGGATCAAAGCAGTCCACCCAGAGAAAGAAATTCTCTCGTTTTGCGTTATCTTTCAGGAATTGCGCGGCGGTGTTAAAGAGTTTTGCACAGTTCCAATCTTCAAGTTTTTTGCGATTTCGGTTGGCACGCGCATAACTCCGGAGCATATTTGATTGAAATGCATTATCGTCAAGACAATCAAAAAGTGTTTCTTTAACCCAATTGTCGGGCATAGGTACAGTATCCATAATCCAGTCACGGTCTACTTCAGCACCGCGAACGAATGTCCAGGCGTGAAAGGGCCAGTCGAAGTTATGCCCCCCGTTGACAAGATGTGGCGTGTCGTGAATAAGTTGCGTCGCGTAACCTCGCTGTGCAAGCGTTCGAGGTAACGTTTGTCGTTCATGTCGCAGCGGTTTCCACGGATGGAATGGCGCACCATATTGACCCGTGATAACATCAGTCCGGTAAGGAATAGTCGGGAAACTCGCACAGAAAGCACGATCAAATGCCCATGCTTTAGATGCAAACCGATCAATGTTGGGTGTTTCTATCCAATCATTGCCGTTTGCACCGATATAATCATAACGTAGTGTGTCAATAACAATGTAAGCTAAGTTCATATAATTTCTCCGTTGGTTATAGCACAAAGGTTGTGCCTATTACTTTGCATTACCACTTTGGAATTGCACCGAGCAGTAACTTTTGCTGCGGCGTGCCTTCGTCGCGCAGTCGTGTGACGCGAGGCCCGTTAAAAGGTTCGCGAGATTTCATCCAAGCGTTTTGGTAACACATAAGACAGACGCGTCGACGTTCTGAAGAAGTGTTAGCAGCACCGCGGTGCCACGTCCACCCATCAAACATAACTGCTTGTCCTGGGGAAACTAATACGCGTTTTTCGTCAGGAAGTTGAATAGGGCTTGGCGGTGGACGGAACGGTGCTCTGTGGCTACCGGGCTGCACAACTGTCGGTCCCGTTTCATCAGTAACTTCATCAAGATAGTAGCCGCAGTTAATTTGCGCGGGCAGACTGCCGTAAGGTGTGCCAAATGGGTCAACCGGCCAGGGACCATCACGATGCCAGTTTTGGTCAGGCGTTCCCGGTTCAGTAATGCGGGCGGTTGCACTGTGAAGCTGCACACATGTCCCCAATATCGCTTCCATCCGTTTCATCACAGGCGGATTGTCAAGCAAAAAAGCAAACCTATCGTCCTCTTCAAGCAGTTCACCGATAAATTGGTCTTTATTGTGTCGTTCGTAACTCTCATCAAGCGCGTTGCGTAACGACACAATCTGTTCAGGTGTTGCAGCATCATTGACAATAAGGTAACCCCATTTTAGGAAAAAATTGACTTCTTGTTGTAATTCGTAGTCAAGTTCAACATTGAGCGTAGGGGGTACTACAGGAACTTCAGCCATCGTCTACACCTCCTTTATTGCAGTACGGTCGGCGGTAGCCCATTCTTCCCATCTTTTCTCGTCTGGACTGAGGAAGCCAGAATTGCATCGCGGTTGCAACTGTTCGTCAACGCCCAGGAGTCGCATCAGCTGATGATTGTTTGCTTCTTTTGCTTCTGCAAGCAGTTTTTGTGTATGTGGACCGGAATGGTGGTCAGTATGTTTGAGCCAAGTCAAGTTGTAGTAGATACTGAAAAAATAGCGCATCTGTCCAGAGGTATTCGGTGTGCCGGAATGGACGAGACCGTTATGCGTGATGACGACATCCCCAGCCTTCATGTGAATAATCACTTCATCGGGATGCAGTTTCCCGCGGTCAGCATCCTCTATGGTCAGCGGTTTTCGGTGTGAACCGACAATGACGCGAAGAGGTCCAAACTCGTCTGTCAAATCTTGCAGATATGAGATAGCGTTGATCGCGTTCGGACGATGATATGCATCCGTAAAAGGGACATGCGCCCACCGATCCCGATGCCACCCTGACACTCTCCCCTCAGCTTTTTCCGGTTCAATTGAGGCAAACGCGGCAAGCGTAAGGTTGTCTAATTGTACAAAGGGTCCCATCACCTTTTCTATGAAGTCAAGGATAGTCGGATGTGAGACGGCGGGCCACATCAGTTCAGGAGCCAATTCAATCGTGTTTGCGAACCAAGTTTGTCCGTTGTGTGCTGCTGAGAGTTGTTGATGCTTCTCTTTCCAGCACTGCATTTGTGTTTCGTCAAAAACTTTCTCGAAGATTGTGAAGCCCTCAGATTTATAGGCTTCCAGTCGTTGTTCTATTGTGGGCATTGTTGTGTTCCTATTGAGTAGATGAGGCACAATTTTTGTACCTACTTCTTTTCACTTAAAATATCCGCTGCGAGTTGCATGGTTTTTACTGCTTCGTCCAAGTTGGCTGCGGGGAGTGAAACGGGAGTATCGGATTTAACGCAATCAAGGAAATACCTATTTTGCTCAACGGTGCCACCACTGCCAGGATCGGTGAGTTTGTGCTGCGTGCCATCGCAGAAGACGGTTCCCTGAGACACCCCCTCAAGATATGCTGAAATGTCTCTGCCGTGAATCTCGTAACGTTCAAGACGTGCGTCTGTAGTGTAGTTTGCAATGAGTTGTGCAACACAGCCATTGTCAAAGAGAATCAATGCGGCGTGAACATCCTTGTAATCCGAAATTGTCCGTTGGACTACACTATAAACCTCATGGACATCTGCTTCTGCAATTGCGCGGAGTGTATCCAGAGCGTGGATAGGTGTTTCCAGAAACATGTTATCCATCAGATGTTTGGGGAATTTGCCCGATTGCGCCAAACGGGTGATACTCTTGTGGAATTCGCCGACCAGTTGAGTAACATGCCCGCGTGCTTTTACCAGTTGCTTAGCTTGCATAATAATCGGATGGAAACGGCGGTTCCAACCCACCATGGCTTTCGCACCGGTTTTCTTAGCGGTATCTCGCAAGGCAGTGGTTTCTGTAACATTCATCCCCGGCGGTTTTTCGAGTAGTGTATTGACCCCTCGTTCTAAACAGGGAGCTGCTACTTCTCCGTTAAGATGTGCAGGAGTAGCGACGAAAATCGCATCAAGGGTTTCATTGTCGAGCAATGCTTCAATCGTTTTATAACGTTTTGAGACGTTGAACGTATCACCAGCGTTGTTTCGTGCGCCCTCCACCGGATCACAGATCGCAACAAGGTCGGTATCCTTAAATTGAGAGAGGATTTTCATGTGACCACGTCCACGACCTCCACATCCGATAACTGCGACTCGTAGATTTGCCATAATATACTCCGCTAATGTCTAATGTGTGGTGCTTCCATCACTTCGCGTTGTTCCGGGGACATATCTTCAATATAGTCTGGATATTCAATACGATGTGCACCTGCACTATATGCTTGAAAACCAGGACTGAATTTATAGAGCAGCGCACGTCGTTGATGTGAGGCTTTCCACGGGAGGGCACCGTGTGTTAAGGTTTCAGTGAAGATAACAGCATCGCCTGCCTTGGCATTGACTTCAAGCACCAAGTTTTGGTGTTTTTCGTAACGTTTCATGCTACTTGGACATGGGAGGTTCGCCTTATGACTACCGGGAATAATCGCGAGACCGCCATCACCAGGGCCTTCATCGGCAAGCATATACTCAACGACGGTAAGTCCGGTATAGATTCGTCCATATTTAAAGAAATAAGCTTCGGAAAAATTTGGTCGTTCAATTCCACCGCCGTGTAATGTGCCGCCTTCGGTGCCGTTCTCCATAGCAATTAAACCTGGTCCGTGATCAAGTCTATATTTTTTGCCTAAGACTTCCTCTAAATGAGGTTTTACGTTTGGATGTACTAATAAAGTACGAAAAGGTTCACACCAAGGTTTTTCCCATGCCAACATTCCGCCCATATCCATGCGATGTGCTGTTCCGGCAAGTGCTTCTGCACCACCTGCTAATGAGTTCTCGCGTTCTCTAAGCTGTTCTATGTGGTAGTCAATAGCTGCGTTGCACTGTGCAACCTCTTCGGAAGTGAGTGCATTTTCGACTATGATATATCCTGTCAAATCAAATAGGTATTTTTGTTCTTCGTTCATAAGTAATTTCTCCAGCGTTGATGACGGTTGAAGTATTTGGGTTTTCAACGTTTTGCATATTAGCAATGTCCAAAAAGTGTGTCAAGGAAAAAGATAATACACCTACATGAAAAAGTCTTGTAATTTACTTATTATATGTGTATAATGCATTTAACCGATAAATGTTCAACCTCACAGACGTTTTCCTACAACTACTTTTAACCAGAAAACATCTTTAATCAATGTCTATACAGATCGAAAACCGACTCACACAATACGTTCCAAACCTAAATATTTCTCAACAAGTGTTGCAAAATCAGTTAGCCACTTTCATTCAATCAGAGCGCGAACAACTCAAAGCGCATATCATGGATGGAGAGAGCGGGTTTTCTGTGTGTTCTATGCACACGCAGATATGGGATGCTGTAATCCAGAAAGTTTACGAAGTCGCTTCATATCAGATTCAGTCTGAATATACGAAACAGGTTGAAGAACTACTCAAGATTCCCGGTGTTGATTCCAGTGAATTGCTCTCCGAAATTCCGGACGAATGGTCTCCTGATGTTGCGCTTTATGGCGTAGGGAGTTATGGTAGAAATGAACTCTGCTACTATTCAGATGTAGACGTTGTGTATACCTCCTCCGTTGACCTTGAGGAGGTATATGACGAGGGCACTCTGGAACTTATCCGTTGGTTTTACGACTTTTTTGACAGTCTTCATTCGGTGATTTCTGGGTTTGAGTTTAGTTTTATATACCGTCCAATGGCAGATATCGCAAAGTGGAATTATCAGGATATGACTGCATTAATCGATATGCGATTCATTACTGGTGACGCTACACTGACAGAAAAATTCCGAAAAGCCGTGCATTCAGAAAAATCAGATATTTCGCTTGTATTGGACCTGCTACAATCAAAGGCAGATTCCTTCAAAGCCTCCGAAGATACCATCTATCTGAATCAACCCGATATAAAAACTGGACGTGGAGGATTACGGACGCTTCAGTATGCACTCTGGATGTGTGGACTTCCTGAGTTTACGTCGATCCTTGAACTTTATGAACGTTATAATGACGAACAGTTGATGCCTTCTCTTGATTTTATGTTCAAGGTGCGAAATTTGCTTCACGTTTTAGCGGATGGACCGCACGATTCGCTCTCCTATCATCCTGAACAAGGGGACACACTTCAGTCACAAATTGCTTCTGCACTCGGTTATTCAGATAAAACCGGTGAATGCCGTTACGATTTTATGGCGGACTACTATAACAAAGCTAAGTATTTGCACTTTAAGGCGGAATTATTGATTCGGAAGTTTCTTGCAAACGGCATACCGGTTTCCGATGTACTCGGTGTGAGAACAGATGTCCTATATTGCATTGATAATAATTTTGGGGAACTTGATACGGATGAACTCTATAAACTTTTCACATATTTTCAACAGTACGATTTTGAGATTGATCCTTCATTGGCTACCTTTATCTTTGCCTATGTTGATGCATTTGATTGGGAACGTTTCAAACAAAGAGTCGCTGAACTCATCAACACGCCGGGTAATGTTGAAAAGACTTTAACACGACTGCACCGACTCGGTATATTGTCTCAACTCGGAGAGGGCGGAGAACGATTTGAAAAAGCGATGATGACACGAAGCGAACGCAGCCTTGACCCATATACTGTGGGTAAACACACACTCGTAGCGATAGGACACCTTGATGAGATTCGTCGAACTGAATCAAGCAGTCCGTTTGGTGGGGCGCGCCTTAGTCAACCGATGACACCCTCTCCAAACTCTGAGTTAGAGGAGTTAAACACTGCTTTTCGCTCGCTTTCCGATCCAGCACCGCTCTACATGGCACTATTTCTCCATGATATTGATAAACCTGATCCGACTCATCCGCAGACGGGCGCAGAAAAAGCGAAACGTATTACACCTGAATTTGGGTTTAATCAACAACAAACTGATGATATATGTTTTCTGATCCGGGAGCATCTTACAATGATTACATTGGCACGTTATCATCAATGGGATGAGGGCACTATCTCAGAGTTTTGCGAAAAGGTTAATTCTCTTGAACGTTTAACTACGCTTTATCTGCTGACCTATTGCGATTCGAAAGCGAACGGTTCCCAAAACTTTAGCAATCTGGTAAAACATAATCTGAAAAGGTTATACGAGGTTGTGCGGGTACGTTTCGTGGGTCCAGAGGAATCGCAGTGGGGTGTTTACGCGCCGCCCGAAGAGTTTCAGCAATTTCTCCATCAGATGCCTGTCATTTATCGTATAGGTATTGCGCCTGAAGAGATCTTGATGCATATCAAAATGATCGCACAAGCGGAGGCTACACCATCAGATAATCCGAATGCAACGGCAAGTGCGGCTATTCTCCAATTTGTTGATAAACCTGGGTTTACGGAACTGCATCTTTGTAGCCATAGCCATATCGGGAAGTTGCACACGGTGAGCGGTCTGTTTTTTGCAAATAATATTGATGTTAGCGATGCACGCGTCTACACGAAACAGGATACAAACGTTGAATTGGAAATTTACCGACTGGTACATCAGCCTCCCCATCATAGTGGAGAATCGCTGCCGCTTGACGAAGATTTAAAACGGGATTTGGATTTTGACATCCGAAGCTTAATGGCGAGAAAGGTAACGCTTGAACAGATTTTTGAGAAGCACTACGTAGACCCTACAGGTATATGGCGGGTAGATGATGTCACTGTAGAGACAGCGAGAAATTATACAGAAATCGTAGTAACAGGTGAGGAGAAGGTCGGTTTTCTCCACTATTTCAGCGGGATTTTAGCGAAATTGGAGTTAAACGTGGAGATGTGCAAATGTTCCGGCTTGGGAGGACAGGCGATTGACAGGTTTTATGTACAACCTGTCGCAGACCCCCAAAAAGTGCGTGATCAAATTTTAGCGGAGTTGCCAACTGAATAGATCAGGACTTACGCAATATGATGTGCACGACAAAATATGATGTGCACGACAAATTGATACAGATCGCTCTAAAGAACGCGCGATAAATTGTGCTACTACAAAAACTGCAAATGCCTGAAAACAAGCAAAATGCGCAAGTCCTATAGAGTTTAATTACACATCAAAAAACAAACAGATTAAACCAATGCGGCGATAAAATGAATGAAAAACAAGTAGTAAATGCTGTTGCTGATTATTTGAAAGAATATAAATCAGTTCAGTTTATACACAGTTTGAAAAATCAATTCAGATTGGGCACTACCGATGCAGAGCAGACGTTGTGGTTTATACGCAAAAATTTCCTCAAAAACTGGTTGCCATCGTGGAATGTAAAAAAGAAGGTAGCCTGGGTAAATCAAAAACAGGTATAGATCAATTGCAGTCTTATCTTTGTGCTTCGGATACATCTTTAGGAATATTCGCTAATAGCTTAAATCCCGCTGATTGGATATATATGGAAAATCTTGGAAACAATATATTTGTTAAGATAACTCAGGATCAGTTTATTATATCCGTAAAAACAGAAATTGAGACGCATAAGGATCTCCAACAACGTATTTCTGACAAATTAGAGAAATTAATATTACAAAAGGCCACTGAAAACCTAAAAAATACGGCTATTCAACAACGTATACAACAACTAACTAATGATTATATAGAACAGGAAGCAAGGAAGAATGTGACGCCAGGCAAAATAGTATCAGCTACTATCAATATGTCTGCAGAACGAATTAAACAATTGGAAGCTGAAATATCTAAGTTAAAAAGATATAAAACCTGGGGTTGGATTTTAGCAGTTCTATTTTTATTTTTTTTACTGGCGATGTTCTATAATTAAACTTGTCGTTCCAACTCAGCAATCTCCTCATGAATTTATAGTGCGTATGTGCCATAGAAGAAAAAAGAAATGAAAAAACGAGTACTTATCACAGGTGCAGCCGGTACGGTAGGTTCAACCCTCTGGCAAGCATGGGAAAAGCAGGATTTATATACATTAACCCTGATGGATATCAAACCAATTGAGGGATCGGTGTCCCGCGTGGAACAAGCTGATATTCGGGATTACACTGCGATGCACGAGTTGTGTCAAGGACAAGATGTCTTGGTGCATCTTGGGTATCTCCGCCAAAAATCGCCAAGTAAGGTTCCGGGTGAAGTCAACGACATCGGTGCTTCAATGGCTCTGTTTGAGGCTGCACGAGAGAGTGGAATACAAAAGATCGTATACGCAAGCACAAATCATGCATCTGGGTGGAATGAGCGAATTAGTTCGCCGCCAAGATTTTCCACAGGTGATCAGTTCAGGCCTGATGGTTGGTATGGTGCAATGAAAGGGATGGCAGAAATTGCTGGACGATATCTCGTTGATGCACACAATATGCGATTTATCAGCATCCGAATCGGAAGTTATAACGCTACTTATGAACCGAGCGGAATTCGACACTGTAGCACACTTCTAACACCACGCGATTGCGTGCAACTGTTCAGTTTGGCTGTAGATTACGATGGACCTGTCAAATATCTAATAACTTACGGTCGCTCAGCAAATTCAGATGGATACCAGCAGAGTTACCTTGATATTAGTGGCGCGGTTGAAGTGTTAGGGTATGAACCACAAGACAATTTGATTAAGACACACCTATACAAATTTTTGAAAAGTGAGTTATGAATGCAGAACCTCGTTACAACGACATCTACTATGAATGCACAACTTTCCAATCTCAGATAATTGATGTTGTGCGGGGTAATGCTGTCTCGTTAAATGAACTGCCTTCCCCGATTGATTGGAATATGCTCTTTGGTAATACACAACCGGTAGAGGTTGAGATCGGATTCGGCAAGGGGCGGTTTTTATTGGAAGCATCAAAGCAGTTTCCGCAGGTAAACTACATCGGTGTTGAGCGTGCACAAAAATATGTAGCACTCACACGTGAAAGGTTTGAGAAATACGGACGGCATTTCTCGGTAGATAAAAATTCGGGAAAATTCCAGAACGTACGCCTCGTGTGGACAGATGCAAATTACTTTATAACACGGTATGTACCAGAGGAATCAGTACAAGCTTATCATATCTATTTCCCAGACCCGTGGCCAAAAGCACGGCAGCAGAAACGGAGAATCTTTCGGAATAAGGATTTCCTTACCGCAATTACGCGAACGCTTACGTTAGATGGTGGTAAGTTGTCCGTTGCAACAGATTATGCAGAATATTTCAGTGAGATTCAAGAAAGACTCTCGGAGTTGAAAGAACTAAAACCTGTTCCGCTGATTTCAAGTGGCTATCAACATATCACCACCAATTTTGAAACGAAATATCGTTTAGAAGGCAGGAAAATCTATCGCGCTGTTTATGAGAAGATGTAATTTTTGGAGTAAATTGTGGCAACTGTACTTGCAGAAATCCTACTAACCCCTGAAGAATATTTGGTTATGGAGCGGGAAGCGGCTTTCAAAAGCGAATATCGCGACGGACAAATAGTTGCAATGCCTGGTGCCAGTCGCCAACATAATCTTATCACGGTTAATTTATCCAGCGGACTTCACATACAGTTGTTGGAACGAGGGTGTGAAGTTTATGTCAATGATATGCGGGTAAAAGTTAGTAATACGGGTTTATACACATATCCAGATGTTGTCGTTGTCTGTGATGAACCCCGTTTTGAGGATAATCACTTTGATACACTTCTCAATCCAACTGTACTCGTAGAAGTGCTTTCTCCGTCAACAGAAAATTATGATCGCAATGACAAATTTCTGTCTTATCAGACCCTTGAATCTTTGCAGGAATATATCCTTGTTTCACAAAATGGTGTGCATGTAGAACAGTATATCCGTCAAGATGGGAAGTGGATATTGAGAGAATTCCGTTCACTTGATGATGTGCTTCAAATCGCATCAATAGAATGTGAGTTGGCATTACGAGCAATCTATGCTAAGGTCAAATTTTTGAGGTAGCGGAAATGAAAGAAAACCAGTCAAAAATGTGGCAATCTCTCCCGGGTGCGCCGGGGGTTTATCTGATGAAAGCTTCCGACGGTTCTCCTATCTACATTGGTAAGGCAGTCAACCTGCGGAATCGCGTTCGCTCCTATTTTCAACAGGGTGGACTCACTGACAACCCGCTGACTGCACAGATGATGCGGTATGTAACAGAGGTTGATTATATTGTTACGACCACTGAGATCGAAGCTCTCATTCTGGAAAATAATCTGATTAAGGCACATCAACCAAGATATAATGTTAAACTAAAGGATGACAAACGCTACCCATTTCTGAGAGTAACAACGAATGAGCCATTTCCACGGATAATGATTACGCGCAAAACAGACAGTGACGGGACACGCTACTTCGGTCCTTTTGTGCGAGTTCGTTCCACACGACAGGTACTTAAACAGTTAACCAAGTTGTTTCCGATTCGCACCTGTACGCTGCCGCTTACAGAAACAGGTAACAAATACCGCGCATGTCTTGATTATCACATCGGACGGTGCCCCGCACCATGCGCTAATAAAATAAGTGTGCAGGATTATAAAAAGATAGTTCGTAAGGTGTGTCAGTTTTTGGGCGGAAATACAGCTGCTGTCGTAAAAGAACTACAGCAGCAGATGCAAGCAGCAGCGAAATCCTTAGATTTTGAAACTGCAGCGAAATATAGAGATATGCTTAAAGATGTTCAACAAGCTGTTACCACACAACAGAGCCTTGACAATGTTTCAACAGTAGATGAGGATGTTATCGGTATTGCAACGGCTTTTCAGCATGGCGTGCAAAGCCGACTTGGAGATATTGCCTGTGTTCAAGTGCTGCATATTCGCGATGGTAAGCTGCTTGACCGTGAACACTATTATCTGAATGACGTACATCCTGAATTAATACCGACTGCACTAAGCGCATTTGTTTCTCAACACTATCAGAATGCTGTCTTGGTCCCAAAAACGATTGTTTTGCCGATGCCGATTGAATCGGTGGAATTGATTGAAAAATGGCTTAGTGAGAAACGGGGCAACCATGTATCTTTGCACGTGCCGAGGGCAGGAAGACTCAGGCGGTTGCAAACTTTGGCAACAAAAAATGCTGAAGTGCTATTGATACAGCGGGAACAAAGTGTGGTTTATAGTAGCGATGTGGATCCAGCACTGGTTGAACTTCAGGAACTCCTTGGGATAAATCATCCGCTCAGACGGATTGAGGCGTATGATATTTCGAATCTTGGAGATAGGTATGCCGTTGGATCTATGGTAGTTTTGGAAGATGGGAAACCCGCTTCAAGTGAATACCGACAGTTTCGGATCCGCGACGTTATTGGGCAGAACGATTACGGTATGATGCAAGAGGTTATTACACGTCGGTTTCGCCGCGTTGAGGCAGGAGATAAAAAATTTAGCAAATTACCAGATTTAATACTGATTGATGGTGGGAAGGGACAATTGGGTGCTGCGCAAGCTGCGCTTCAACCTTTCGCTGAAGTAGATTTAGACCCTGTTCCGACTCAGATTCCAATTATTGCGTTAGCAAAACGGATTGAGGAGATTTTCGTTCCGGGAAATCCGGATCCGATTTTGTTACGGGAAGATAATCCTACATTGCACATGATTCAGCGGTTGCGGGATGAGGCGCATCGGTTTGCGATTACTTATCACCGAAAACTCAGACAGAAAGCACTGAGTGCGTCTGTGCTTGATGAGATTCCTAACATCGGTCCGAAACGAAAACAGGCGCTGCTCCAGCAATTTGGTTCGGTTGATGCAATTCGGCAGGCGAGTTTAGATGAACTTCTTTCTGTGAAAGGAATTCCTCGAAACGTTGCCGAGAATATCCGAAAACATCTCTAAAAATTACTTTCTAACCTAATCTGTTCTAATTTGATAGGGCTGCCCCAATTTGTGCTTTTTAATTATGTATCTGCCCCTTATCGTGCAACTGTGCCGAATGCTTAAGTGAGTTTTCTTATAGTCAAGGTATTTCTGTCTTGGCATATTATTTGCGTATCTATTATTAGATTGTCTATTCCGAGTGTAGGTTGGGTTGAAGTACGTGAAACCCATAGGTGTCAATTTAAGATAATGAATCCGTTTTTTGTAAATATATATAGTCCCAGCAAGGGACAGGTGTATCCTGTCTTGATGAAGGGACAGATAGGTGTGATTGTCCACCTATCGCACTGCTGGTGCTGCCGACAATCTTGGAAATCTAGAAATTCTGAAAATCCTGGTTCAGACAAGAAAACTTCACATTACCTAATCACAAGTTGATTGAGAATAAATTCGTTTATTTATGCTACTTCTCAATCAACTCTGATAGATTACCTAAGTACAAAGAGAGTAAAAATGCGAGAAAGAAACATCAAAATCATCGGTATTTTGCTTATTCTGTTGAGTGTTGCTTTTTTACACGTGAAACTCTATCGTTTTGCTGCGATGACGAAAGATGGTGAATTGCAGATTTTGGTATGTTTAGGCCGTGTAATTAACATAGATACGAGTGAAGAAGCCGATCAAATTCTGTCCTTCCGTATCATTTCCGGTCAGTTTCGTGGGGAAACGGTACAAGTCAATAATATATGGATCGGGCGCGCCTTCGGTGACCGCGTTTTGAGCAAGGGTGATGTGTTATTTCTGGAAATTCAGATCCGTAATCCGATGCAACCGAAAATTAACTCTGTCTCAATGCGAGAGTACTTCCGAACCCCATTTCTGCTTTATTTGGCAGGCGCGTTAGGCGTGCTGATGATCCTTGTTGCTGGCATGAAAGGCGTACGGGCAATACTGACGTTGTTTGTTACTGCCCTCTCTGTCCTTTACATCCTGGTTCCATTAACTGTTAGTGGATACAACCCGATTGCAGTAGCTCTGCTGATTGCTGCGCTACTTACATTTTCAACCTTCTTTCTCATTACAGGATTTAGTTTCAAAGTCGTTTCGGGTGTACTTGGAACGCTCGGCGGTTTAACTGCCGTCGGTATCCTGTCTATCCTCAGTCAACGTCTGATGGTGCTGACTGGATTAGCACAAGAGTTCGGTTTTCTGGAACTCGGCATTGCATTATGGCGCACCCCTGGGGCACATGATTGGAATTTCACAGGTATCCTGTCCGCGGGTATCATTTTAGGTGCAGTTGGCGCGATGATGGATGTAAGCATGTCTATCTCATCCAGCGTTCATGAAGTCAAGCAGGTGAATCCGAACATAAGTGTGCGACAATCGATCCGTGCAGGATTGAATGTTGGGCGTGATATTATGGGTACGATGGCAGATACACTTATCTTCGCCTATCTCGGCGCGCACATGATGACGATGTTGCTCCCTCGTGTCAATTTTCCTGAGGCAGGCGTGCTATATCCGTTTCTTCGCTTGGTAAACGAAGAAGCAACAGCGGTAGCGATTATTCAAGCTGTTGTTGGAACAATTGGGTTGGTTCTTACCGTCCCTATTGCAGCGACAGTAGCAGGTTTCCTTACAAAATACACTAAAGTCCGCAGATCGGAGATTCACGAAAATCTACCTACAGAGGAGGAGTTAGAAGAATTATTTGGTAGTGAAACAACACATAGTGGATATCGCATTTTTTCCAGTCGAGTTGCGGTGCCAATCGCGATGCTTCTAGTGCTGTTCGGCACCACATTTGTTTACTATCGTACGCGTGGACTTTCTGCGACGATCTCAGAAGCGCGTGACGAACAGGGAGAACTCATTACAAAATCGGAGTATGCAAAGGCGAAAATCATCCGATTACTTGAATCAAGCGGGAATTTTCTGTTTACAATTGACGGATCTAACACAACCGATTTGGACAAAGAGATTGTTCCCTCTGCTTTGCGGGAGGTGTTCGCTAACAACAAAATCTCTTTATCCGATGATGTCTCTGTTTCCATTAAACCGTGGAAAGATAGTCGATGGTTGATTTCCGATGCAGGGCATGAACTGACTTTTAGCGTTCGAGCCGCTCAAGATGGGACGGACAACTTAAATGTGTATGATTCTGAAACCGAACATCATGTGTTTGAGGTTGAGATGCTGAGCGGCATGTATAAAGGGAAACATTTGGTGTTAAGGAATATAGTAAATCACAGTATGCCATTGTTGAGTATCCCAGCAAAACCGGGCGATATTATACTCTGCAAGGTTGGTGGAGATGCTGAGCAAATTAGTCTTTTAAACCTTGTACAAGAATACGCACGCGACAGATATCTTGTCTGGTTTGTCGGGGGAATGTTTCTGCTTATCATTCTTGTTGGACGGATTGAAGGTATCCGTACCGTATGTGCAATGCTGATTTCTGGCGCAGTCATATACTTCTTCATGCTACCGCTAATATCACAAGGGGTGAATGCGGTGTTTGTCGTAACGCTAACATCGGGGGTAGTCGCGTTTGTATCTTTAGTATTTGTTATTGGTCCAAGCAGAAAAACATTTTCTGCTGTGCTAGGGACGATGGGAGGGATCCTCGTAGCAGGATTGATAGTCCTATTTGCACAAAAGCAGCTACATTTTACCGGTTTAGAGAACGCAATTTCTGCAGATATTGTTGAGGCAACGCGTACCCCACCTTTCGATTTTGTGCAAATTCTGTTAGCGGGGATGTTGATGGGGGTATTAGGTGTAGCGGTTGACGGCGCAATCGAGGTGGCATCAAGTATGGAGGAGATTCGACGTGCAAATCCGAACATGCCAACATGGAGATTAATCGCTTCAGGTCTGAATGTCGGGACTGATATCCTCGGCACAATGGTCAATACTTTAGTATTTGCTTATCTCGGTGCGGAGTTGCTATTGGTTATCACTGTTACTACGTCAAATCTTGAATTTTTCACATCGCCGCCAGTACAGTTGTTGAGCATCGGTGTGGTGTCTGCGGAGATTGTGCGGTTACTTGCAGGGACACTCGGTTTGGTATTAGCGATTCCGATTACTGCGGTAATTTGCGCATTCTGGAATCCAAAAAAATTATAGACTAATGTGAGTTCGATCTATGATAAATTTTGAACATAATTCACCATTTCAGCGGACTTATCCACAAAAAACCACACACTGGTAGATGCGGTTTCCTAACCGCTCCTATTATTGAATTCATGTTAGACTAAAACTAATAGTGGAAGGTTTGACAGCAAAGGAAGAATCATCTTCCGACAAGTAGTTCGTGATATTTTCAAATACTTCTTTTGGACAGCTCCTAATAGCTGAAAATAGCTGAAAGCCATTAGCCTCTATACAGAGTCCGCATCTGTTGAATCACCTTCGGTAATTTGGCAATTACTGCGTCAATTTCTTCTTCGGTGGTGTTTCTTCCGAGTGAAAACCGCACTGTACCTTGTGCTAATCTGGGTGGTAAACCGAGAGCAGCAAGCACATGCGAAGGTTCCATAGACCCTGAAGTACACGCTGAACCCGTTGATACACAGATTCCCTCCATATCTAATCGTAAGATAAGGCTTTCACCTTCTACAGACTCAAAAGAAACGTTAAGCGTCCCAGGCGCGCAGTATTCCGGATGTCCATTGTAGTGCAACCGATCGACGTGTGCATCAAGTCCTTCTCGGAGTCGGCGAGTTAATTTATCCAGATGTTCAGCATAGGCATCCCGTTCTTGTTTAGCAAGTTCCGATGCAACGCCAAGTCCGACAATAGCGGGTACGTTTTCGGACCCTGCGCGTCTATTACGTTCATGTGAGCCGCCATGCACGAGGTTTGCCAATCGGGTGCCTCGCCGAATGTATAGGACACCAATGCCTTTTGGGGCATATACTTTGTGACCCGAAAGCGATAACAGATTCACGCCGAGTTCCTGCACGTTAATATCCAATTTGCCGATTGACTGCACAGCATCGGTATGCACAAGGATTTCATGTTCCTGTGCAACCTGACAGATTTCTTCAAGCGGTTGGATAGTGCCATTTTCGTTATTGACATGCATGATGGATATCAAAATTGTTGTCTTACGGATAGCGGAACGGAGTTGTTCAATTTGGATACGTCCGAATCGATCTACCGGTAGATACGTCACCTCAAAACCGCGTTGCTCCAGATATTGGCAGGTATGCAACACAGCGTGATGTTCTACAGACGAGGTGATGATATGATTCCCTTCACCCCGACTCTTTTGCAGCTCGGTTAGCCCTTTGATGGCGTGGTTATCAGCTTCCGTTCCACTTCCGGTGAATACGATTTCACTTGGACTTTTTGCACCGATGAGTTCTGCGACCTGTTCACGAGCAGTATCAATTGCGTTGCGTGCTTCACGTCCATAAGCGTGAATGCTGGACCCGTTACCGAATGCCTCAATCAGGAAAGGCATCATTGCGTCTCGAACTTCCGGGCGAAGTGGGGTTGTGGAATTGTAATCAAGATAGATTCGTTGCATGCGATGTATCCGTTAGATTCAAGCTATACGAAGTTAACTTTCTAAAAATTCCATGCCATCTTACCGCTGTGCTTCTATGGTATTTCTCAGTTGTTACATTAGTCAATATGAAACACCTTTCCGCCGACACCTTTGACGATCACGTTATATTCACCAGCTGCGAACTCTCCAATAGAAACCTAATTTTGATATTTTGTTAACCCAGGTGTATCGAATCTGATATCTTCATATCTTATTAGTGGACAGTGAACACTACCAAGAATTTCACCTGCTATCTGTATGTAGATGGTATTACCTTCTTGCTTCTGATGTGTTTCGAGGAATGGTATACACGCTTCCCAAAAGTATCCTTCAACATTAACTGTCACTTGAGCAGGTCTGCTTTCTGAGATCAATATCTCACAGTTTTCAATATCTCATCATCTTCAACACGAAATTTCTCATTGATTCCCCTGCCAATTACTTCATACTCGCCGTCAGCGAACGATGATAACGCCCCGAGAGAAACTTGTCCTTCAGCTTGAGTTACAGCAGCCCCACAGATAAGACCTCCGCCAGCCTTAGAAGTGCCTATAGTACCCCAGATAAAGATGATATTTCCATTTCGTTTTTGATGTATTTCGTCAATAAAAATACAAGTGTTACTGTGGGATCCGGTCATAAATGTAACCATAATTTCAGTCGGTTTGTTATCTGAAATTGAAATATCAACATCGTAAAAAGATATGTCTGCAAAATCCCAATCATCAGGATTAATCCTGTCATCAGGTGGTATTTTATCGTCTTTGATAGGCACATCCATAATTCCCAAGCCATCCCTTGAACAACCAACGAAACATACAATGCTTGTGATTAACAGGGTAATTATCATAAATAAAAACAACTTTCGCATAAGTTTTCATCTCCTTCTATTTTCAGATTCCATATAGGTTCTATTATTGTAAAATCCAGAATACAGATTACTCGTATGTCCGGTAATTGAGAAAGGTAATCTGATTCGAAGAAATCTTAACATCTCTAACAGATTCACTACGGCTGCTTTGTCCGCTTGAATTTAAAAAGGATAGTTTAAGTGTATGTGTGCCAGCAGGTAACGGCATCCGCACCATAAAAATCTGATTTGGCAGTGTTTGCCATGAACGGGTGTCCGCGCTCTCTGTAACCACCCCCGCAAGATTGACAATTGCCCCCAAAACTTTACTTTCCTTGTTGGCTTTACGGAATGTTAAATATTTCAACAGGGCGCGCGCTAATGTTCGAATGAGAGTTACAGTGTGTTCAGCTTCAAGGGTTTCAATCGCCATTATTTCTATGTCCTCTATTAACACACCCTGGGCTATTTCTTCTCCCACTGAAACCTGAATGCCTTTGAAATAGGGGCGTTTGGAACGGATTGTTGGCATTGCGACGTGTAAGAGATATTCAAGTTTTATCTCTTCTACAACCAATCCTTCACGTGTTCTAATAGTACGAGCAAACGTTATAGTGTCTTTGTCATCATCTTCACCAAATTTATCGGTTTTGAGGATTGGAAACGTCAAAGTTTGCTCTCCCCTTCTTGGAACATAACCACTTTCATAAAAGAGGATCAACTCGCCATAGTTTTCAGGCAGTGCAGGCGGTTCGCCATACTGATTACGATAACGCTCATAATCATCAGAAAAATTTAGTTCGCGTGATAGTCGCACAAGGGAATGACCTACATCATCAGGCACAGACACACCTGTTATCTCAGCAGCATTTTTATAGTATTCTTCTGCTTGCTTGTAAGAGATTAAGGCATCATTCAGCTCACCTGCTGCCTCAAACACCGTGCCGCAGAAGTGTGCAAGAAACCCTGTTCCAAAAAAATTATACTCCTTCTCTTCACCTTTGAAATACTGAATTAGACTCGTAGCACGGCGGCATTCTACCAATGCATCGTCTAACTTATTCAGATAGATATAGTTCAGGGCATGGTAATAGTGACTTAAAAGTCGTTCATACCGAGTGCCAGCATAAGGACGGAGTTGATCAGAGGTAACAAGTGAAAAAGCCTCTTTTGAAACACTTTTGGTATAACGATCCTCAGCTAAATTTCCCGCTAAGTCAAATGCTTTGCTGCTTTCTGTAAATAGGTTAGAATAATGGGCAGTCAATCCTAATTCATATTGATGCGGGATATCCGGCTTTTTCGGTGCGTTTTTCTTAAGGTAGTTGTAGGCATTTTCAGGTTTGCCAGTTTTCATGCCAATTTCGACTTTGTCGAAATTATAACCAGCACACCCTATCATCAAAGGAATAATGAGTAGAAACGGAAGTATTTTAGTCATTGGTATTACAAATTTTGAAATATATTGGGCGGGAATTGTAACCCGCCCAATACTTCAACATAAGAATGTGTTTGAATTGGGACTACATTTTTAATTTTTTACGCCCAATATACTTTTTAATATCGTGCTGGCCAATCCAGATTTTCTCGTTGCTTTCAATGTTAGTTAGCGTGAGATCTGTCTGATAGGAGACGACCTGTTCTCCTTCCTTGCGATCTTTGATGGTATTGATTTCGCCGGTCATCATGTAATCGGCACCGAGTTCGCGTCCCATCCGTTTGATGGTTTCAATTGCAGCGTGTTCACTCTGATCGGCACGTTCTTCCCGAATTTCTCCGCGCTCGCTTTTACTTGAGACAGTACGGACTTTCCCAGAATTGATAAATGCCCGTTCAATATCCCCAATGAACGTTTGCGTAGCAATATGCTCCATAGTCTTATTACGGATGCCGCCTACAATAACGACAGGTTTCTTCGAGTCTGCCTTAGCCATGTGATCGATAATCCAGACATGGCCTAAACAGTCTGAAATCATCGTTTCAGCGACCATGCGAGAATCTGCATCGTTCCATCCACCCGAGAGGTCAATTGTAGTATCACTATCAATGCGGCTAACCTGTGTAGTAGGACCACATCCGATAAAAACGATTACTCCGATGAGTAGTAAGCATGACAATATTTTGTACATTTGATTTGCTCCTTTTTACTGTTTTACAAGTGGCAGGTAAATGACCTACTCCTACGGCAGGCGGTAAACCTACGTCAACAAGTGATATGTTAGAAATCTAAGTCAACTTCACAACTAATTCTGTCAACGAAACTATCAAGAGGCATCGCTCCGATATCGCCTTCATCGCGGCTTCGGACGCTGACAGTTCGGTTATTTTGTTCGCGCTCACCAATAATTAACATATACGGAACCCGTTGAAGACGGGCTTGGCGTATTTTCGCTCCAATTTTGTCATCACTATTATCTAACACAACACGACAATTTTTCTGTAATAGTATCTGCTCAATTTCTTTGGCGTAATCCACAAAGCGTTGGCTAATAGTCATCACAACGCATTGTACAGGGGAAAGCCATGTCGGAAAAGCACCCGCATAATGCTCAATTAGCATTGCAATAAACCGTTCAAAACTGCCACAAATTGCACGATGGATTACCACAGGTCTCTTTTCAGATCCGTCTGGTGCAATATAAATTAATTCAAACCGTTCAGGTAACTGAAAATCGAGTTGGACTGTGGCGCATTGTACATCTCGGTTGAGTGAATCCCGAACTTGAAAATCAAGTTTTGGCCCGTAAAATGCGGCTTCACCTGGGTCAACAACGTATTCAATTTCGTTATTCTTCAACACAGATTCAAGAATATCCTCAGCACGATTCCAGACATCAACATCCCCCATAAACTTATCGGGGTTGCGCGTGCTAAAATCACATCGGAACGGTAACTCAAAACTACCGTAGATACGTTGGAAAAGTCCAAGGATACGTTCATATTCATCAGCGATCTGGTCTTCAGTAACGAAGTTGTGTGCATCGTCTTGACACAATTGACGCACACGTGACAAACCGCTCAGGGTCCCTGTTGCTTCATTTCGATGTAACACACCTTGATCATGTAGACGGTATGGCAAATCACGATAACTGTGGCGTGTGCTTTTATAAATTAGCATGTGCGCGGGACAATTCATCGGTTTGAGAGCACTCGTTGGTTCGCCTTCTTCATTTTCGATCAGAAACATATCATCTTTGAAATGTTCCCAATGGCCCGAAGTTTTCCAGAGACTGCTGTCATAGATGAGCGGTGTGCGCACCTCTTGGTAGCCTTCACTGATATAAAGTTTTCTAACCTTTTCGGATAAAAGGTTATAAATGAGTGCACCTTTGGGAAGCCAAAACACACTACCTGGTGATTCGGGATGCATCTGAAAGAGTTCCAATTCGCGTCCCAATTTTCGGTGGTCGCGCTTGGCAGCCTCTTCACGTTGCGTCAAATATGTTTTGAGATCCTCTTTTGTTTCCCACGCGGTGCCATATATCCTCTGTAGTTGTTCGCGATTGCTATCACCACGCCAGTATGCACCTGAGACGCGGAGCAACTTGAAATATCTGCATTCACCTGTTTTTTCAATGTGTGGTCCCTTACACAGATCAGTGAAATCCCCATTGTGATAGATAGAGACACCTTCGTCAGCAACGCCTTCATCAGATGCACTGACTTCTCGGTCAGAAATTCCCTCTATTAATTCAAGTTTAAATTTTTGGTTGCGTTCAGCAAACCATTCACGTGCTTCTTTATATGTCCATGTTTCCTGCAGAAAAGGCACATTTGCTTTAATCATCGCCTTCATGTGCTTTTCGATTTCAGGAAAATCGTCCGGTGTAATTGGACGGGGGACCTCCATATCATAATAGAATTCGTTCTCTATTGGAGGACCGATCGCAAGTTTGACAGTGTGTTCACCATCAGGAAACAACTTTTGAACGGCGTACGCCATGATATGGGCAGTAGAGTGGCGAAGCCGTTCTAAATAGTCTTCGGGTTGATTGGATTCATGCATTGGGATTATTCTCAAATTCTACAATGAAAAGTCAATCTATAATTGACCAAATTATTTAAACGTAACGATTTTTCGTTACGTTTAGGTTACATTAAAGCCTTAATTTATGTGAGGGTGTTTCATAAATCATTTTTTATTGAAATACAGTTTTGATATGAGTTACATTTCGGGTGGGTCTCTCCCACCGGACATTCATCAACATAGCGAGTTGTAGAAGCATCACCCTGAGTCCTAAAAAAGTGGATACGTAAGCCAGACTGCTGATAGGTAAAGGTTTATGCTGCCCCGTCGTTGCCAAGAGTTTGCTAAGTAAATCAAAAGTCGGTTCAATAGTTGTTTTCCGTGCCTCTTTCCCCTCGTTGAATAAAGCAACCGCCATGGCATCCATAGGTCCCAAAACCGCTTGTGCCTGTTCAACGCAGGTGTCGGGTGTTATGAGCATCATCTTCTCCCTCGCAAAAGCGACGCTGCGTCTTTATCTCTATAACCAGCATCAGCGATAAGACACGTAATCCCTTTTGCGACGATGCGGCTTTGCTTTTTATCAAGCACCTTGCGTTCATTGACATTTGCGGGCAATACCTCAAACATCACAGGAAATTCGTCTCGGATGGGTATATGGATCCCATATCCATATACCCATCCGTGATAGCCACTTTTAGACCAATGTGCGGTTTTATCAACATTACGGAGGCCTTTGGGAATATGGTTTTTCGCACGATGTTTCTTGTGCCAGACAGGCCCTGTGGCTTTGAACAAACTCTTGTCTTCATAGGCGATGGTGTGTGAAAAACCATAGCCGTTTGCGACTGTCCACTCCGCAATGAACTCGCAAAACTCGGTAAGCAGCGGACACAATGCTTTATATCTGCGTGCCAGTGTCGGTGCAATAGACAAAACGGAAGACGCAGTGTCTTAAGCATTATCGGATGCGTGCCCAACCAGCAGTGCTGTGCGCGTATCGTGTTGATCTGCTTCAGCGTCATCATCGCATAAAAGACAAGGAGCGAAGCATCTGCATAGGTTTTCGGTCTCCCTCTGCTGATAACGGTTTCTTTTGTTTTAGCAAACTCATCAAGCAAAAAAATAAAAATGTGATATACTCTTTCATGTCAGGATAATACATGGAATACTCATTCAATGGTTTAGATTTTTATTAGAAGGATACTCACTTCCTGACACATCGCAACTTTATTTATGAAACACCCTCATCTTATTATCTCATTAAATATGTGTAATTTCAAGGGAAATCTTTATTGGTTCTAAATCGTAATTAAAGTAAATCAACGCCAAATGCACACATGGTAGGCTGCCAAATCAACGTCAAATACGTGTATGGCATTCGGCGGGCTTATAAAACCCTCACACAAGAGTACTTCGCGGCAATTGAATGATTCTGATTTTTTGTAAAAAGTATTGACACAAACTATTGAAATCTGATATTATAGTTTTAAGTGTATTGTTACGATTATCCACGCCCCTCAGTTACTGTTGATATTGTGCTCTTGACAGATACGTTCCCGCGTTCACAAGTCTTGTTAATCCGACGTAAGAACCCTCCTTTCAAGGACCTGTGGGCACTACCGGGCGGGTTCCTGGAGATGGATGAAACACTTGAAGAAAGCGCATTACGTGAGTTATACGAAGAGACGAATATATCAGGAGTCAATCTGACACAAGTAGGCACTTTTGGACATCCTGAGCGTGATCCGCGCGGACGCGTTATCACCGTCGCCTACGTTGGAATCATTAAATCGGAACAAGTGGAAGTTACTGCAGGTTCCGATGCGTCTGAAGTTGCGTGGTTTTCAACATTAGACTTGCCACAACTCGCCTTTGACCATAGCGAAATCATTCAAAAGGCTTTAGAAGGATTAAAATGAAACATTTCGGTTTAACATTGAACCTGAAAGACGATCCGCAAATTATTAAATAGTATAAGGCTTACCATCGGGATGCTTGGCCAGAGACATTGGCTGGTCTAAAAGCAGTCGGTATTACGAAGATAAATATATACCTGTTAGGTCGGCGTTTATTTATGGCAATGGAGACCGTTGATACGTTTGACATTGAACGCGATTTTCCGCGTTACCTTGAAGAACATCCGAAATGCAGCGAGTGGGATGAATTAATGCGAACTTTTCAGGAACCGGTTGAAGAGGCACAGGCAGATGAATGGTGGGCACAGATGGAACCCGTGTTTGAGCTATAAATCGGCCAAAAGCGTGAACATGTGAGGTGTCCACAATCTTGTTTGTGTGATTTGTTGTGCCATTTCTGGGTAACAAAAGGTTGAAAAAACAATGACTATAGTTTACGACTTCATTGCATTCAGCGGTAGGATTTCAGAAAATAGTTGGAGTCTCGGTATGAAAGCGATTCAGGGCGAAGTGCCGCTGGATATCGTCATACCGAATATGCGGACATCATCAAATTCCGACGATGACGATATCATCGGGGTTTTAACGAAAGAAGGCATATCCAGAGAAAGCTCCGATGTGATGGAACTCTACCGGTATCTCCGGCAGCTGAATCCGAAATCAAATCAGGCATTCGGATACAATGAGGTTGCGATCCGGAATATCCATACTCACCTGAATTCTCTGAAGGTCAATGATGAACTCCACGTCCAAATTACTTATTCCGAACGTAAAGAGAATTATGTTCCGTCTACATATAATATCAAATTGTTAGGTACCTTCCCGATTTCACCTATGGATTTCCTGTCTCCAGAACCTGATATGCCTGAGAACACTGTTACAGATACCACTGAAGATGATGTACAGGATATTCCTATACAAGATGAAAAAAATGTAATTCCCAAAGATTTCCCTCGTCCGGATTCAGAGATACCGGTTTATAAAACGACAAATACCCTTGAGAAATTAATCGTTTTTACACGAACGCTGCAGTCTGAATTGAAGGAAACTCAGAAAAATCTTGTGTTAATGACAGAAAAAGTGAAATTATTGGAAGAGGAGCGACAGCACTACCGAGAACAAGAACACTTGCTTCAGAACATTCTTGAACAGATCAATCAGTTAGAAAGTTTTAACAGTCGACTAAACTCTCTTGAAGGTGATCGCTATCAACTTGATAAACTACAACACACCTTAACAACTTTTTTCAAAACCTCGAATCGGCAGATACAAGCAATGCTTAAAGAGGTAAGTGATGAAACGGATGAAATTGATCCTGATTTATCAATACCTCGCTTAAAATAGAACCGACATACGGAAAGGACAACCATTTCATGATGAAAATTGGCACGATGTCTTTGAATGTTAAGGGCGCAACAGCAAGCGATTTTGCGCAAATCGTACACGATCTCGGTTTTGATGTGATTGAGCTGCATTACAGAGCGTTTGAATCCACCGATGTAAATTATTTACGGGAACTGAAGATGAATCTGATGAAAAAAGGTTTACCGTTAGGTTATATCGGTATCAGCAATAACTTTGGCAAACCTGTTGCTGAACACCCTGAACAGATTGCGCTGATTAAGAAATGGATTGACGTTGCTGCTTTTATGAGTTGCCCGATAGTGCGAGTTTTTGCTGCTTATGTGCCTGCAGATTGTGAAGATGAGGAGACATTGTGGCCTCCGATGATTGAGGGTTTCAAAGAGGTTGCTGAATACGGGTATGAATCGGGGATTCTCGTGGGGTTGCAGAATCACAATCACAATAACGTTACACGCGATGGCGATGCCGTTTTACGTGCCTTGAATGAAACCGACCATCCCTATTTTACACATATTTTGGATACGGGACAGTACGCAGGTTCGCCTGGGGCAAGTGGACATCGCGGTTCGTCACATCCGGATTACGACTGCTATGCCAGTATTGAACAGACTGCCCCCCATGCTGTTTATGTCCGAACCAAGTTTTATGAGATTGATAGCGGTGTTGAGGAATGGTTGGATTATCCGCGGGTTTTGGACATTTTGCGAGGTGTTGGCTACAACGGCTGTCTTTCAGTTGTTTATGAAGGTCAATCCGATCCGATTGAATCGATGCGTAAGGCGAGAAGTTATCTGGAATCCTTACTGTAAATCCCTAAATCGTAGAGGGCAAGATGAAAACACGCGCTGCTGTTATGTATGAACATAATCAACCTGTGGTTGTTGAAGAATTGGAATTAGAAGAGCCAAAAGCGAATGAAGTTCTCGTCCGTACTGCTGCAAGTGGCGTGTGTCATTCTGATCTATCTGTTGTCACTGGAACTATCTACTACGATGCGGCTGTTGTCCTTGGGCATGAGGGTGCTGGTGTTATTGAGCATGTTGGAAGCGATGTGACAGACTTTCGTGTGGATGACCATGTAATTCTGTCCTTCGTCACATATTGTGGTGATTGCAGGATGTGTCAGATGGAAAAAGTCTGTCTGTGCGAAAGTTATAATGTGCCGCGCGGGTTTCAATTAGATGGCACTTATCGTCTATATAACAAATCCGGTGAAGGCATCCTACAGATGGCGCGGATTGCAACGATGTCAGAATATATGGTCGTACCGCAACAAAACCTCGTCAAAATAGATGACCACTATTCGTTAGAGCAAGCTGCGCTTGTGGGATGTGGTGTGACAACAGGTGTTGGCGCAGTTCTCAACACAGCGAAGGTGGAACCCGGTAGTTCAGTAGCGGTAATTGGAACCGGCGGTGTAGGTTTGAACGCCATTCAAGGTGCTGTTCTTGCACAAGCGGAAAAGATTATCGCCGTTGATATTGCTGCGAAAAAACTTGACTTTGCCAAACGTTTTGGTGCTACGGATGTCGTGAACGCCACGGATGATGATCCGGTTGAAGCAGTTCGTGGGTTGACGGATGGTCGTGGTGTAGATTACGCATTTGAGGTCATCGGAAATCCGCAAACTATCGTCCAAGCATATCGTATGATGCGAGCTGCGGGTACTGCTGTTATTGTCGGCATGGCACATCATCAAAAAGAATTCAGCATTCCAGCGCAGCACTTCGTTGCAACTGAAAGGCGGATCATCGGTTCGTTTTACGGTTCATGTCAACCACGGGTGGATATGCCGAAACTTCTCAATCTGTATACAGAAGGGAAGTTAAAATTAGATGAACTGATTACAAAACACTATCGGCTTGATCAGATTAATGAGGCATTTGCGGATATGGAAGCCGGTGAAAACGCCCGTGGAGTAATTGTTTTTAACTAACGTATTTCTCTCAATCGTTTATAGTACCGCAATTCATTGTGCCTCTTCCAGCTTAACGGGCATCTGATACCTGAAATATGAAATCCATCCATACCGCTGTCCGCGACCAATTTAGCCAACATGCTGAGTATTACGCGCAGAGCAGTGCACATGCTAAAGGGGATACCCTTGAGATTATCCTTAACTTTGCGGATCCAAAAGGGACGGAAAAAGTGCTGGATATCGCGACAGGTACAGGTTTTACAGCGTTCGCACTTGCTCCAAAAGTAGCACATGTTGTGGCTACTGATTTAACACCGGAGATGGTCGCCAAAGCATCCGAACTTGCCCAGGAACAAACGATAGAGAATATCGCGTTTTCTGTTGCCGCTGCAGAATCTCTACCGTTTGTTACTGCGTCGTTAGATTTAGTGACCTGTCGACTTGCCCCTCACCATTTTCAAAATGTCCCAAAATTCTTGTCTGAGGCCCATCGGGTTCTACGAATAGATGGATTTTTTTGTCTCGTCGATTCCGTTTCCCCTGAATCAGAAAAGTTAATAGCATGGCAGAACCGCGTAGAGAAATTACGCGACGATTCTCATGTATTTGGATATCCGCCATCTCAGTGGGATACGATGATTGCGAATGCCGGTTTTGAGATTGAGAAAACAGCACATGTGCGAAATGCACAAATGTCGTTTTTGTGGTGGGTACGTCCACAGAAAAACCCGCCAGAAGTGGTTAGAGAAATCCGTGATGCGTTTGCTGAACTTTCACCTGATGATGCAAAAAAGCATTATACAGTTAAACCCGCGGGTAATGATCTCTATTTTTCGTGGCCGATGTACGCGGTTAAAGCAAAACGGAGGCAATAAAAATGGTATCTCAAAAAAGAATCCCTACTTATGACACATCAGTTAAAGTGAATATAGCGAAAATAGTTAAATTTCTTCTAGTGCTTTGCATGGTACTCACGTTGTTCGTCGGTTGCCAAACGCCCAACCCCGACGGTGAAACGGACATGGTTTTGATTCCAGCAGGCGAATTTGACATGGGAAATAATGATATTGACCATTCTGATGGTCCATACGGTCCTCAGAAAGACGAAAGTCCGATACACACCGTCTATGTGGACGCATTCTATATAGACAAATACGAAGTAACAAATGCTGACTTTAAAAAGTTCCTTGATGCTAATCCGGAGTGGCAAAAAGGAAACGTTGAATTTCAATACAATGACTCGTACCTGTACGAGTGGGATGGGAATACTTATCCGAGTCGTAAAGATCACCATCCTGTTAATGTAGATTGGCATGCGGCAATGGCTTATGCAAAATGGGTCGGGAAGCGTTTGCCAACAGAAGCAGAATGGGAGAAGGCGGCACGCGGTGGATTAAAAAATAAACTCTACCCATGGGGGGATTCAAGGCCTACCACCAATCAGGCAAATTACGAGGTGAATCCTTCATCTGTCTCTGTTGGATCGTATCATCCCAACGACTATGGCTTGTATGATATGGCGGGTAACGTATGGGAGTGGTGTCTTGATGAGTATCAAGCCGATTTTTATAAGGATTCACCTGATCATAACCCGATTGCAGGGGCAGACAGCATTACGTACATACTAAATAACTATAAAGGCGTTAAAAGTCCTCGTGTGTTGCGTGGTGGTAGGTAGGTCTTCGGAGCTGATCAAATAAGGGTTTCTAAACGCTATTCGCATCCTCCAGAAAAATGCCGCCCCTCTTTCGGTTTTCGTTGTGTGAAGCCGGTGAAACGTTAGTCTTTACCTATTATAAAGAAATCTCCGTGATGAATTGCTTGTTGAATCGCTTGTTTCCAGGGCGTTCCAGGGTTTAAATTATCCCAATCCACCCAAACAGTGACGTCATTTGAGGTAAGGGCATTAATGGGATAAATCGGTTTTACAAGGTTTTTCTCCTACAAATAGAAGCGCGGTGAATTAGTGATTACAAACTGCTATTCACCGCGTAATAATTAATGAAAATAATACCAATTCTGATAAATAAAGTGCCATTACGGAGATTTTATGAGATTTTGAAGTTCATCCTATGTTGAATGTCCGAGGCGCAATGAATTGCGCGACTACAAACGCGTTTTTGTTAATGAGAAGTTATTATTCAGAAATGGTATAACTTAGAAAGTTTGCGTCAAACGTGCGATTGCTAACCTGCCAATTTCCGGAGTTCCGACAAATTGCTGATGTTTGTAATCCATCAGATTTTGGACAGTCACCGAAAGACGTGGCTTGGGACCGAGTGGAATATCATAGCCAGTGCTTAGATCAACCGTATAGTACGATTCGACTTCGCCAACATAAACACCGGATCGGACAGGAAAGCCTTGCACATAACGCGCGCGGAGTCCGACTCCTAATCCAAGCCCCGTGTTAATATATTGAACATTCGCACCGTACTTGTTCTTAGGTGCATTTAGGGCAATGTCACCGATTCCATCAACGTTCTCAAAGA
This sequence comes from Candidatus Poribacteria bacterium, assembly GCA_965197475.1. GTDB lineage: Bacteria > Poribacteria > WGA-4E > WGA-4E > WGA-3G > MSPOR6. The sequence continues at coordinate 753,278 of CBDANF010000002.1, forward strand.
GGTCTTTGCTGACAAACGAATAATTTGCGCCGAGACTCCAACTCGGATTGAGAAAAAAGGTGAAATTCAGGTCTAATCCGTTGAGCGAAATGTCGCCGTAGTTGCGATAGGTCAACATGACTGCATTTGGGTCTGTCGCCTGTTCGGGTGTCACCGTGCCAAACGGAATGTAAGCGGCACCGTTATTTGCGGTCCCTGCTACGAACAACGTAACCAATTCATCAATAGGTGAACCGTTCCCATTTCCACCTTGAGTGGGTGCATCAAACGCCATTAGTGCTTGCCCAAGTATTGCATTTTGAGGATCGGCTAATGCTGCCCCGATCTGTTGGCCGAGGGAAGCTCTCAACGTTGTCGCATCAAGGAACACATTGGGGGTTTCTACGAACAATGGACCGATGAAATTGTTAATTCTTGAATGGTAGACATCAACAGAAAAAGCTAACTGTTTCAGAAAAATCCCTTTGTAACCGACCTCATAAGTCTGCGTGATGGTCGGCTCAAGTGCGTCAACATCATTCACATCTTCAACGTCAATGAAGCTTGCTGTCTGTGGATCAAGCGACTGTAAGACATTTTTCACACCTGCTACCTGTTGAGGGATGAGGTTTTCAAAACCTTCGGATAGAGATGTGATTATTGGTTCTGGAAATTGTTGTGCGGCTAAACCTGCTTCGAGTCGCGGCTTCAACTCACTCATGACAGCAGTGCGCGCTACGTTCCACATAACGTTGGTGAAAGTAGGACTATCAAGCGGGATGAAATTATCACCTGAGGGTGAGAAGGGTGAACGAAATTCTGGGAGTCCATTGGTACTTCTCTTGAAGGTGAATCCTGTTTCTGAAGGGACACCTTGTGCCCGAATGTCAATTCCTACTTTAAACGGGTTTTCTGTTGACAGTATATCAAGAAACAGGTTTGAAGTTCCGGGGGTATTGAAAGCACGGTTATAGGTTGCCCTCAGGTTATGGTCATCATTTGGTTGCAACGCAAGTGCAACTCTCGGTGAAAGCACAATATCGTTGAGATGGTTGTGATTATCCGCTCTACCGGCAGCAATTAACTTGAGCTGCGGCAAGATATTGGTTTCCGACTGCAAATAAACACCTACTTCGTTGATACTGTCTTTATCTTCATTGACACCATTAATCGTGCCACCAGTATCGGGGCGGGTAAGCAACACATCCAATCCGTAAGTAAAACGTTGCACATCCCCAATGCCATAACTGTGTTGAATCTGACCTACATATAGGTTGGAATTATCGACAGTTGGCAGCCCTGTTCGGAGCACATAAGTATCGCCAGCATCACTCCGATTCAGAAAGGCTTGTGCAAACAGGTCCTTATAAATGAAACGAGCTTGGGCATAACCGTAAGTCCAGTTTTTAGCTTGTCCCGCACCGATTCCTGTTAGTTCAATCCCGGAGGCTTGTGTTAAACCACTGGCGAGAATCACAGATGTTTCGTCACTTGGACTATAATCGACTCGAAATTCGCCCCTTGCGTGTGAGGTGTCAAATAAAGGCTCCAGTTCGCCTTCAATGTCCTCTTTCGCACGTCCCTCTTCCCAATCATGTCCTCGGGTATAATTCGCTGTCAATTTGTAGCCAATCGTGTCATTGATGACACCTGCATGCCGCAGCGAACCGATGAGAAGACTCCGTTCACCGCCGCCAATGCTAACAGTTGTGCCTTGAGAAGTAAACGGAGAGCGGGTGAGGATGTGCATTACACCGTTGGCACTGTTTGGACCATACAACGCTGCACCAGGACCAGATACGACTTCAATCTGCTCAATGTCCTCGCTTATGGTAGGAATGAGTGTGTAAGCATTGACACGCAGCGAAGGAACACTTGCGATCCGATTGTCCACAAGCGACAGAAGGTTCCCTGAAAACACGTTGTTAAAACCGCGCACGACAACATACGAGGTGCTGATCCCAGAAGTCACAACATCCACTGCACGTAACGACTTTAAGTGCTCCGTGATACTCAACGAGACTCGGTCTTTGATCTCAGAATCATCAAGAAGGGCAACCGATGCTGGTGCCTCAAGGACTTTTTCCTTACGACGTGATGCCGTAACAGAAACCTTTTCAAGTTCAATAACTTCGGAAGCGAGTGAAATTTCTACCGATTTGGTTTCATCTGCAGCAAGCGCAACATCCGTCATTACCTTTTCAGCGTACTCTTGAGAAGATACGGTAATTGTGTAGACACCCGCAGCTAAATCAACTAATGTAAGTGCGCCATTCACATCGCTTACACCTTTAGCAACATCGCCGGTTTTAGGTGTAGTGGTGATAGAGACATTGTTCAGTTTTTTTCCTGTTTGGGCATCTATCACCGTAATGTTCAAGGTAGCAGCTTGCACTGATACTGTAGCGACTCCCAAGATAACGCATAAGGCGAACACCGTTAGATTAACTAAGCTCAATTGTTTCATTACATTCAACTCCTTTATTGAGAAATATTGATGGTTGCCGTTTAATAAGCAACATATCAAAAACCAATATCAACGTTGGGATAGTTCACGAATCGTTTGTGTCAAAAGTGGTTTGCTAAAGATCAAAGCCCCCCCACGATTTATGACAGTGCTTAAGTATTACAAATCTCAAAAGAAAAATCAAACTTTTTCTGATAAACCAAATTTTGCTTGCGTATACACAGCAAATTCCTTTGCGACCTACCTTGATAGAAATTGTTCAATCTCCGAATGGTTTGGTAGGGCAGGAATTACGCCGACCTTCTGAGTTGCGAATGCTCCCGCAGCATTCGCATACCGCATAATAGTATCAAGTTGATCTTTTTCAAGCGATGCGAGGTCATCAATATGCTTCATCAGTTGTGTGAGCATGGCAGCAACGAACGCATCACCTGCGCCAAGCGTATCCACCACCTCAACAGCAAAACCATCGACATACCCTTCAGCAGTACCGTTTGTGTAATAACACCCTTGCTCCCCTAATGTGACAACAAGCAACTTCACGCCGAGTCCGAGAATGCGCTCAACGCCTTGCTTCAATTCAACATCGCCTGTAACAAACTCCCACTCTTCTTCTGAAATTTTGACAACGTCTGCATAAGGCATCACTTCCCATATCCAGTGCTTGGCATCGTCAGGGTTGTCCCAGAGCATCAACCGCAAATTAGGATCGTAGGAGATAAACGCATCAGCGAACTTTGCGCATTGAATCGCTTTGAGTGTTGCTTCACGGGTCGGTGAATGACTGAGGCTAACAGAACCGTAATGAAACAGTTCCGCCGATTGGATATAGTCTGTGTCAATCTCATCGGGTGAAAGTTGGATGTCGGCACCCGGATGTCGATAGAAGGTAATATCTTTTCTGCCATCGGAGCGGATAGCGACGAAGGCTAATGTGGTACGAGAGGTTTCCCCTGCAATGAGATACGCTGTGTCAACACTGTTCTGTTGAAGCGTTTCAGTCAGGAAATCACCAAACGGATCTGCGCCGACCTTGCCGATGAACCCGGCATCTACGCCGAGTTTGGCTAATCCAACGGCAACGTTAGCAGGTGCACCACCTGGGGCTTTAACGAATCCTGGAGCTTCGGCAAGGGTTACATCAGGCGTTGTAGATACAAAATCGATGAGAAGTTCACCGATACATAAAGCTTTTGGCATAAGGGTTTATTCCTCTAAAATGTGGACATAAGGTTTACGCGTATTTAAAGGTTGATATATCTGTCCCATAGACTATATTCATGTTAGCTTACCTCGGTGGGACATCCCACAAAAGCACAGTTCCATCCGTGCTGGCACTTGCGATTGTGCGCCCATCCGGACTGAAGGAGACTTCGTTGACGACAGAACTATGCCCTATGAAATTCCATACTGGTTCACTTACTGAGACATTCCATACAGTCACAGTTCCATCCCTATTTGCACTCGCAACTACGTGTCCATCGGGACTAAAACAGACGTTTTCCACCCAACCGCCAGTTTCACCCTTTAGTTCTTTTCGGAGGCCGAACAATGAAATTGGGAGCAAACGCACCCCGTTGTGACCACCGGATACGATTTGTCTGCCATTTGGTGCAAAACTCACACCATTCCCGAGATTGTCTGCGATGATTCTTGAACGTTTACCAGTAGCAGCATTCCATAATTGTATCTTGTTCGTATCAGTTACGATTTTCCGACCATCCGGTGAAAAACGCACGGTGTTAACAATTTTTTCATGAGGTAGTGTTATTAGGTGTTCGCCAGTGGCAGCATTCCACAAACGTACCGTAGTGTCCCAACCACCACTCGCGATTTTTCGACCATCTGGTGAGAAATGAACGCTCAGGACAATTCCTGTATGCCCTTCAAGAGTTCTCAAGGGTTTACCCGTAGGGATATCCCACAAAAGCACCGTCTTGTCTTCACTACCACATGCAATTGTTTTACCATCTGGCGAAAAACAGACGCTTCTGATCGTGGAGATATTCCCTCCAAAGGATTTTAAATGTTCCCCAGTAATAGCATCCCATAAATGGACAACCCTTTCTTCGCCTCCAGTAGCGATTTTCAGTCCATCTGGAGAAAATTGAACACTGCTAACTCTACCGGTATGTCCTGTCAGTGTCTTACGAAGTTCCCCTGTAGCGACATCCCAAAAATACACTTCGTTTTCGCTTGCACTCGCCAACGTTTTCCCATCCGGTGAAAAACGGATGTTTTTGATATTATTACTGGATTCTTCAATAGATTTTAGAAGTTCTCCCGAAGCAACATCCCAAAAACGCATCTCGTAGTAACCCACGCTTGCTAATGTTTTGCCATCTGGTGAAAAACTAACGCCTTCGACCGAAGATCTATGGGCATTTAGTATATTCAACTGTTTACCGGTAGCAACATCCCAAAAACGCGCTGTAGCGTCTTTACTTGAACTCACAAGTGTTTTGCCATCTGGTGAAAAACTAATGCTGGTGACATTGCCCGTATGCCCTTTAAGTATATATAAAGTGGCACCTGAGAGAACATCCCACAAATATATCGTGCCACCCTCTTTATAATTTTCGCTTTCGGTTGCAGTGGCGAGCGTGCGACCATCTGGCGAAAACCGGATGCTACTAACAGAGTTGGTGTGTCTTGTTGACCTCTTTAGAAGTTCCCCTGTAGCGGTACTCCACAAACGCAAATGTCCATCATGACCTCCCGTTGCAAGTATTGTTCCATCCGGTGAGAAACTAATAGCGGCAACCCATAAAGTATGTCCCTTAAGTGTTTGTAAGAATTTTCCATTGGTAACGTCCCATAAACGAACTGAACCTTTATGAACACCGGTTGCAACTCTTGTCCCATCCGGTGAAAGACTCCCACTCCAAACAAAATCCTTATTGTTCGTAAATAGTGCCAATTCCTCAAGCGTCTCGGTATCGTAAAGCCAAGTCCCTATGGAACTGGTAACCGCAAACTGCTTTCCATCTGCTGAATATTCAATTCCATATATCCAACCTTTGCCAAGACGTGCTTTGGCACCCTCAGGTAAACTGAGTTGTGTAGACGGTGTATAATTAGTATCTAAAGCTTCTGGCAAACGTGTGTTCTGCTGACAAGCAATGCTGCCAGCAAGGATCAGGAAACCGACAATTAAAACGATTTTCTTTGTACGTGTGAACATAGTAAACCTCTTATGTTGATGGACACTGAAGTCATATTGAGTAAAACATAAGGATGTGGTAGAATAGGGAAAGAAAAGGATATAGTTTATGTCCCTTTTTTCACTGGACATCCACATTTACTTTATGAAAGGTTTTATTATGGCAGACGAAACTCAAAAGGTTCCGAGATACAAAGGTATTCCCAAGCAGGTTTCCCGCAAGGATTTTAATCGTTATATCTTGCCCCATCTAAAGAAACGAGTGAAAGGGCCAAAGCCCAAACTCTCCTTCTATAAGATATTCAACTATATCCTCTATGTTTTGCATACTGGCATTCAATGGGAGCGGCTCCGCACACGGCGTTCTGAACTCCATTGGTCTAATGTCTATAAATGGCATAATAGATGGTCAAAAGACGGCTCTTATCAGAAACTTTTTGAAGCGTCTATCATACATCTGCTTGATACCGATCAACTTGACACCTCTCAACTTCATGGTGATGGGTCAAATACCGTCGTAAAAAAAGGGGCAATGGCATCGGTTATTCGGGACACAAACATCAGAAAGGTGAAAAAGAACTGACCATCACCGACAATCAAGGGTTCATCGTCAGTCCGATAACCACTAAACCGGTCAATCACCATGGGACAACGATTTTGCCCGAAGCATTCGCAGATTTTATCACCTTTACCCATCGCATTGGGATGGATCTCAGCGCATCTGCGCTAACGCTGGATTCCGGTTTTGATTCCAAAGAGAATCATAAGATTATCAAAGAACACGGACTTATCCCAGTGATCTATCCGAACCGACGGAATGCCAAAGAACCTATTGTCATCGCTCGCAAGTTCCGGTGGTTTAGCAAAGATATGGACAAAAACCGATATAAAGTAGAGCGAACTTTCGGTTGGCAAGGGACTTATCGGAAACTCGCTCTTAGCTACGATAAACTTAAAGAAACCCGTTTAGGTTTTCGTTATTTAGCATATTCAATGATAAACTTTCGGGGGACTTTCAACGATGCTTAGCTCGTACTCGCTATGAGTTCACTGTAATCTCATACTTTTCAGCAAGGTTTCGGAGGTCCTGACCTACAATTGTTGATAATTTCTGAATTGCTTCTTGTCTTTCCATGGCTATTCCTTATCACCAATTGTTTTTGTGTCATCCTTAAATAACCTATTGGATAACTCATCAATCCGCATTTGCGCAATTTGGTTATATGTTTCGTCCTTCTCAATCATTATCCATCTCCTGTTATGTTGCTCTGAAACGACTGCTGTCGTTCCAGCTCCTGAGAATGGGTCAAGGATGAGATCGCCTTTATCTGTTCCTGCTAATATAATGCGATTGACGACTGCTACAGGTTTTTGAGAAGGATGTTTACCATGCTTGCGTTCCGATGGTTTGGTCAGCGGAATTTCCCACATGTTTCGCATCTGCTTACCATGGTTCATCGCCTTCATAGTTTCATAATTGAATGTCCAATTTTTGGCTTTCTTGCTTTCATTGTTGACAGCCCAAATGATAAATTCGGTAGACTCGGTAAACATTCGGCAGGTAATGTTAGGTTGCGCATTAGGTTTATACCAAACAATTTGAGAGATAATCCGCCTGTCAAAAAAGTTTTGAAGTATGAAACCAATTGTAAAGATGCAGTGAAAAGACCCAAAAATGAATAAATTTCCGTTCGTCTTCAGCACTCTCAAGACTTCTCGGATCCAATTAACCGTGAACTGGAAATAGTCGTCCTTTGAAAAAATATCCCACTGTTCCTGCATTGTGACATGGGAACTAAATGCCCAGCCCAATCCTTTCTTTTTCGACATATTAAACGGCGGATCAGTGGCACAACAATCAAAGACTCCATCAGGGAAAGTAGAAAGAATTTTTAAGCAGTCGCCTGATACAATTTGATTAACAGGAAGGTTGTCGGTTGTTCCTCCTAAAAGTGTTGGTGAATATTCTATATTTTCAGAGGAAGGATCGTGAATTTCACTCTCCGCAATAGCGGGTGATATTTTTGTTTTTTTCAGTGGGTGAGTTCCTGTTGAAAGATACTCAATCAATTGTGCCTTCTTTAACGAAGAGTACCCTTTCAATCCGCGTTTTTTGAGTTCTTTTCTCAGCTCTATGTTTCGCATTTGATGGAAATTCATCTGTTTAATTTTATCCTTTTAAATGTTTCGTGTCTCTAAAAGTTGATCTCAGACTGCACAAGCAGCGTACTTCATTGCCTCTTGGACATCAGCAATCTCCAATTCTGGATACATCTCAATAATATCATCAATTGACTTATCGCTGGCTAACAACTTGAGAATCACACTTACTGTGATTCGGGTGCCTCGAACCACAGGTTGCCCAAGACAAATCTTAGGATTAATCTGGATCCGATCTAATTTTTCCATTTCTACCTCCACTAAACTGATATTTGAACAACCTCTCCCGTTTCAATACTACGACTAATCGCCTCCAAAACGCGCATGTTCTGATACGCATCTTCAAGACTTGAGTGAGGTTGTGTGCCTGCTTGCAACGATTGTGCCCAATGCCGCATCTCTTCAAGATAACCCGGTCTGCCGATACCATGGTATGCAGTATTGAGATCCCACGTTTCTGCAGGCGTATCGGCATAGCCACCGCCACCGCCACTGCCAAGCCATGTCGGGGCACGGTAACGGCGCAACTTGCGTGTTTCAAACACCTGAATTGCCTGATTGTTCGTGCCTTTGATGAAAACCATCGCTTCCAAGACCGGACCGGTGCCAAGTGTCATCGTGCCGATGCCACCGTTTTCGTAACGTAGGTTCACGGACATTGAAACGGTGGCTGATGCAGAATCAATCTTGCCCATCGCAAAGACTTCACTGACCTGGCCCATAAAGAACCGCATGCAATCTGTAGGATGAATGACTTGGTCAAGCATGAAGGGCCAAGCAAATGGTGATCCTGCCTGATTAAGCCGAGGACCTGGGGCAAGATAACGTGTATGGTATTGACACGTTGTTCCAAAATCATCTTCATCAATCAACCTTTTGGCGATCTGATGCGCGGGCGCATGTCGCCACATTGTGCCGACCATACCCGTTTTGCCTGTTTCAACAGACGCATCAACAAGCATCTTTGCACCTTCAGCGGTAGTCGCAGGTGGTTTTTCGGTATAGATATGATAACCCTGTTGCAGACATGCAATGCCTATATCGCGATGTAGTTTGTCCTCAGGTCTGCCTACTACTGCGACTGCGTAAAGGTCTTCATTTTTGAACATCTCATTGTAGTCGGTGTAGTGGCGTAGCGCGCCAAATCTCCGAGCGTTTGACTTCGCCTTTTCTTCCACGAGGTCACACGTAGCAACAAATTCAAACTCAGGGATCATCGGGATACACTGTTGCAACTGCGATGACATCCCGCCACAACCTATAAAAGCTATTCTAATTTTGTCCATAAATTATTCGACTCCAATTATAGCAAAACTTGTAATTTCTTGGGCATTTACAATTGTAATGCTTCATCAAGAGCTTCACGGAATTGATTTTGGTTTTTTTCCTGATAAAACGGCAAACCGATAATGCGATAGTTCTTATCCTCTATTATGAGTTCAGTTTTACGCTCGGTATCAATCTCCTTTAGAAAATCTTCTTTCCATCTGTCAAAGTCTTCAATGTGCTCACCTTTAGGTTCAATAAAAAGTTGATAACTCAGTGTTTCACCGTTTTCTTTGCCCAAAATGAGGACAAAGTCGGGTTGGAAGGCACGACCGTCAAAGAAGTTATAGATGTAAAAATGTCTCTCGTTACGGATGAGATAAACGTCATCGTAAGTTTCTTGTAGTTCCGCAAGGTGTGTCTGTAGAAATTCCACGAATGCTTTTTCTTCACTGGTGCCGTAGAGTCCATTAAATGCATACCATTTTGCCGCTTTCGAGAGACGCTCGGCAAGGTGATTCTCATCAGCACGGGTGCTTTTAGCATTGAATTTCAGGATTTTGTTATCAAAAATAGTGTGGATTTGTTCCCTATAAAAGTGTTTTGTGCCTTCGTGTTCGGTAATTTGTTCACGTAGTTCGGATTCAATTTTTTCTAAAAGATCACAACATGCCCTGAGCTTTTCTGCTGGATTATCTTCTAAATGAGAACGATCACCCTTGAATTTGATTGACAAGCCTCCCAAAAAGTTATCCGAAGTCCTAAATTCCTGCATGGATTTCAAATGCGGAAAATATCGCTTTAGAGATGCAAACTTGAAAAACGGATTACGCGCAATAGCCGTTTGGACAATATTCTGTTCAATATCAGTTATCGTTATGTCCCGACTATCTTTGTTCTGCGTGGTATAGGTTCGGTCATCCTCTGTCATACCCGTTACGTCGCCAGATCCTTCATAGACGGTATGCTCATGCCATTTCTTTTGGACACTTAGCGACTTTAAGTCTTCAAAAGATTTGACGTCTTTATAGTCTCTCGGTGCCTGTTTATTTACCCATATAACACCGTATTTGTATAAATCGGTTTCCTTGAATTCTTTTTTTAGCTTCAGTTTGCGAGTTACAACCTGTTCGTCTATTAGACCTTCCTGAATCAATGCTTTTTTGATCTCGGAGATATAGGGCAAATCGTTAATGCTGTGATAATGAAATTCTTCCAGTACGCGGAGTTCATGCTCCATGTCTTCATCAAATTTGCGGGTGTACTTATCTTCATGTTCCGGCGGCAGACTAAAAGGATAATAACGGGCTCCGCGTCCAATAAGTTGTGCCTCAGCAATTGTGGTTTTTCCAATTTTGTTATGTCCTGTACTGCCGGTATCGTAACAGCGAACGATGTCAAATAGATTCAACACATCCCACCCCTCACTGAGCATCTGCACAGCGAAGATAGCACGGATAGGATTGTCTTTTTCTTCAAGCCTGTTTACCCCCACCTGATACTTCTCTTTCTCTATTTTGGAGTTGACAGCGAGGCAGTATCTCTCATGGAAAGCCCTTTGTAGGCGGTGTGCTAACTGATCGGAGCTGATTTTACGTTTTTTAAAGAAGCGAAACGCTTGTTTAATAATCGGAACTTCAGACCGCCGAATCTTGTCAATATCTTTTCCTGTGAGTGCGTCAATAAGTTTATGAAAATCTACTTTGTTTTTCTCGGAATCTGGGATCGTTTTCGCCTTAAACAGAATAACCGGTTTCAGTTGGATTTTGTGTTTCGCTGCAACAGACTCCTTGTAATAACTGAGAATAAGTGCCTGTAAATTGCGATTCTTCAGACTGAAACTTGATCTCACTATTTCTATGTCTTTTGAATATTTGTCATTCCGAAATTGGACTAAATCATAGCGGTAGATGATCTTATTCCTATACTTATCCGCTATTGCAGGCGTTTTGTCATCAAAAGTAGCGGTAAATTCCAGCAACAGATTATCACTGTTTGCGTTAAATATATTTTCAACGGTGTTTTCCCATGTTGGTTTTCCTACCGGATTCGGATTTTCTCCCATTAAGTCCAATTGCAACTGCGCCCGCGTAGAGACATTCATGTGGTGTGCTTCATCAGACAAGAGAACAATTTTCTTTTTCTTAAAATCGTCAAAAGTTAAGGCGTTCTCTTTTTCTGTTGTCAAATCGCTGTGTAACTTCTGAATTGTAGTGAATCGGATGTTAATGTGGTTCTCGTTGACCCCTTCAAAATTTTCCACCTCCGTCACCTTAACCTGATCACCTTTGTAGTAGATAGTATTATTGAAAAGGTATTTTGAAGATCCTGGGTTGAAGAAATTGTCTTTTGTTTTCTCAATGATATTGTCTGCATTAACGAAGAATAGGAAATTACGGTATCCGTGTTCATAGAGATAAAGAATCAAACCTGCCATAATAAGCGTCTTACCGCTGCCTGTTGCCATATTGAAAAGCAGATGCAAGGGATTTCTCTTACCGGGAAAACCATTGTTTAAGCAGTGGATAAATCTTGCAAATGCCTCTATTTGATAGGGACGAAGTTCATAAGCAGGACTCAAATTTTGCGTAATGCTTTCCGGCATTTCAGGTTTGGGAACTCCGAACTCGAAAGCATTTGTAAGTCGTTCATATAGAAATTGTTCAGGCATCGTTATCTCCTTCAAAAAACATCTTATTCAACACCTTCTTCCTCGCCAACAACAGAATCTGCATCCTCTATTTCCGAATTATTCTTTTGGTTTTCGTTAGGTGGGGTAGACAGATAAAAATAAATTTGATCAAGGATCAAAAGTGCCTGTAATGCCTTCTCTGCAGAATATCCCTTTTCTAATGCCTCACCATGACCAACGCTGTGACGCGATAAATCGTCGGTGACATTTGCAAGGTCAAAGTTCTTAAAGAAACTATTTTCAAGATACATTAGAAATTCGTTGGGCAATAATAGTGAATGTTCATCATCAACGTTACATTTTGCAACCTCTAAGAGATGTTCAAGCGGTTTCTTAATTTTGTATGCCCCTTCTTTGTGATCTGCACGATACAAAGAACGCATAATACCCTCAATTTCCGGATAGAGATTCTTAACGCAACTTATGTAGTCGCTTTTGGTTCCACCAAGGAATGCGTCAAGACCGGGTTTCAAAAGTTCACGTTTGTCCTGAAAAAAGGGATTTTCCCACCACTTGTCAGTAATTGTTTTTACGCGTTGTTCGTTGAAACTATCAAGCAGCGTTTTTACCTCATCATCGTAAGCAAATTTATCATTTTTATATGTTTCAAATAATGTTTTATACTCATTACCTAAAATTTCTACAAAAGGAAACCATCCATCCGCAACCATTTTCTTAAAAATAGGTTCTGATTCCAGACTTTGATAGACATATTGAAATGCTAAATATCTATAGAGTTGTCCTAACTGCGTTTGCATTTGGACAATATTGGATACCTCAAGTTCCACTTCTTCAAATTCTGATGAACCAATCTCCTTTTGCACTAAATTAGGATTACGCACGAAGTTAAAATAGAGCCCGAATTTCCAACCTACTTTTAGGCAACAGATAACCTTATCAGATTCTTGTATGTCTATGCCCGGAAACCTTAATTCAATAATATCTGCAATATCATTATCTGAAATCAGTTCATTTTCTTTTAGAGTCCGCTTGGATCTACATTTTATCTCCATCGGAAAATCATTAAGATAAATATCTGCACTCAAGTCACGATGAATGAGTATCAGAAAGTTATAAATCGAATTGACACCTATTTTGTAGTCCGTGGGATAAAAAAAGAGTTTTGATATTTCCTCAATGTATTTGTAAAACATAGGCTGATCTGAAGTCAGACGAGAAACACTCAAAGCCCAAAAATAGTGATCCTTAGGTACATTGCAAACCGTAAAACCAGTAATATCTGAAACGTTACCTACGTATAAACGCATGATATTTATTGAACTCCTTTCTTAATCTGATTTTAATTTCCGTGACTTATGTTCTAGACTTTTTTGTAAAATTCCCGATTCAGTTCTCTATCTTCCTCACTGACCACAAACGTCTCGTCCGCTATTTCAGAGAGGTGGACATACAATTGGTTCTTATCCAGCAGCTCTGCTAACAGTTGCTTCTGTTTCTCAACATCATTGATAGCGATAAAGTGTTCTTCTGCTTCCATCGGTTCTTGAGGTTTGACATACCAATTCAGAACGGAATCTCTTGACATATCACGCCAAATACCTAAGAGTTCTTCACTTGATTCTGCTGATTGGATTCGTTCCATAAAAACTTCGTTGTAAGGCATTAGTTCGCATGAGACAAAATTTCCGCTCAGAAGACCTTCTTGTGCGATCACCTTCTCAAGCCGTTCCTTGCAAACTGTTATATGTTCCTCTAATTGTTCAATAAGTATAAACTGACGTTTACCCCCATCCTGTTTGTTCAGTTCTGATATGGCATGTCCTGTTGTGCCTGAACCAGCGAAGAAATCAAGGATAATGTCTCCAGGATCCGTTGTAATTTTCACGATGTCTATGATTGTATGCAATGATTTTGGATATGAAAAAGATTTCTTCCCAAGTATTTTTTCTAAAAGTCTTGTTCCATGTTGTGTTGCGTTATATTTGTTGTCAGTCCAGGTAGTTTTCGGACGCTCGCCTTTGTAATCAGTTATCCTCCGCTTAAAAAAGATTTGGATGTGTCCATCTTTATGTTTTTTGGCAACAATTTCGTTATTATCTATTTTCTTTTGTAAAGTTGCAGGAGAGTTTGACCAAACCCATTCTATACCGTTTTGTATTGGAAGGACATCATGGTAGTTTTCCTCCTCTGTCAAAAAAATCTGCTGCAAGTCTTTAGAAACATAAATCGAATAAAATTGCTTGGGTCTGTCCTCTCGCCGCGCGTTTCTCGTTTCACCCGTTCGCATTAAATTTTCTAACTTGTATCGTGAAATTTCATCTTTTTTATTGTAAGTTTTCTCTGTTTCTTCGGACATCTCAAAAAAGTTTATCTTTGCAAGTTCCTTATTTTTGGCATAAACCACCATGAATTCGTTTGTTGTCGCAAAAAAATTGTTATTTGTCTTGCCTGCCGGATGATGAACGATAGTCAAAACCGAAATACGGTTCTCTCTCCCAAAAACTTCATCGGCTAAAGTTCCCAAGTATAAGAGCTCATAGTTATCTATGGAAATTGCAATAAACCCATCATCTCTCAAGAATTGCTTTGCTACATCCAACCTATTCTTCATAAAAGTGAGCCAACTTGAATGATTGAAAGTATTGTTATAGGTGAAAATGTTTGCCTCTCCACCTGTATTATACGGTGGATCAATATAAATCAGTTTGACCTGCCCGCGGAACTGCTGTTTGAGGGTGTGGAGTGCAATGAGGTTGTTACCTTTGATGATAAGGTTCTCACGAATAACACCGTTCTCATCGCGTTCAATTTCTGTTACGTCCTGTTCACCGTTAGCAGTATGGCGTTTCCAGTTGGTAAGCACCTTTGGATCAAACATTCGATTGATTTCATCTTGTGCAAGGATTTCATTGAAGAAAATCTCTTTGCGTTTTTCTTCTTCTTTTGTCTGTCCGCCTTCAAGCACGCAATCTTTGTAGGGCCAAACGAGTGCAACTTCGTCTCGTTCAGGGAGAAATTTATTGCCAATGTTCAATCCAATTTTGTTACGGAACTTGGTATAGGAGTCGGCAAAGAAGTTTTTGTCGGTGATATAGTCAACGAAGGCGTTGTTGTCAAAAATCCAACGCCCATCAATTTCTTTGAAGAATTTCGATTCAACTTCTTTGTCGGTAAGTAGTAATCTAATAAGGTCGTGGTCAAGTTTCCATGCGCGTTCTCTGACGTTTCCGCGGTGGAGTTCTCCTGCTTCATCAAGAAAGTCGAGGTTGGATTCAAGTAGTTTAGTTAGTTTTTTGTCAAAATTTTCTTTGGACATAGGGTCGTGTCCTTTCTGTGCAAATGTGTAAGATGGTTGTGATTACCGTTGGTTTTGCATGACATCTGAAATTATTACGTAATCTTACCTAATTTGAAATGGACTAACTGTACATTATAGAAAGGGGTTGTGTGCAACTTCCCAATAAAATCCATCTGGGTCTTTGAAGTACCCGGAATAACCGCCCCAAAAAACCTTCTGCCCCGGTTTTACAAGTTCTGCACCTGCTTCAACCGCTTCTTCAAGAGTACGGTCTACTTCCTCTGGAGAATCGACGTTGTGTGCAAGTGTAAACCTTTGAAAACCTGTTCCTTCAGGTGAGGTCGTAATATCTTCAGCAAGTTTGTCCCTTGGATAGAGTCCAAGTATTATACCTTCCATCTTAAAAAATGCGATACTATCTGAGTCATCCATTCGTGGAAAACCTAACCCGTTTTGGTAGAAATCGATGGCGCGTTGTAAGTCTTCAACTCCAAGTGTAACGATAGTAATATGTGGTTTCATTTGATTCCTTTACGTAGCTGAAACGTGTTCATAATTGTTTTGCACAGCACCACAAAGATGCACTTTTGCGCCGCTTTATTCTAATGTAGCACCTTCTGGGCGTGGTGCTGTTGGTCGGATAAGAGTATTCTGATAGGAACGATAGGCAAGTTCCGACAAATGTGGCGTTTCAAGTCGGATATTTCCTTGTGCACGCGAGTGCATGATAGCATCAAGAATACCTGTTGTTAGCAAGGTGCGTTCCACAGGATATTGCGGCACACCTGTTACGAACATTTCCTCAATGTTAAGACTCAAATAGCTGAAATGGGCATGCGGTGGTCCGTTTTGTAGGTAAAATTCGGTTGCTAAAATATCGTCCTTGTGTTTCCCGGCATAAGCGAAGTCGGTGACGTAGCCGCTCAACATCAGTACGGCGGAACGAAATCCATCCCGATGCTCTATCAGAAACACCGTAGGATTTGGACATCCTTCACGAATCGTTTTGTCGGGACGTTTTTTGATCTGCGCGCACGCTGTTTCCGCTAATTCCAGTGACCATTCCCCGGATTTAGCTGCTTCCCAGACAGCTTCACCTTCAAGGCATTGAACAGCAACAACACCAGATTCGCCGCCTTCTCGACGTTCAATCATACATTGCAACGTCTCAAGCGCGTGGAAGCCGTACGACTCAACTCCGCCGTAACCTATCCCAATAGCCGATTCCGACGCGGTGTCAATTGGGTGTTCCAAAAAGGGTTGCCGCCAACAGACAGGCAACGAAGAACCTGCCATGAACGGCACTTTGAGTTCGTTTGCTCGCTCGTACATCCAATCTGCGTCATCCCAATTGTAGGAAAGGTGTTTGTCGCAAAAGACAGGGACAGATCGACAACTTGATGTGAACACACCGCAAATTTGTTCAAACATATAACGGCGTGGATACATGTGTTGCCCAAATTCATTGTACGGGTAGTCGCCATGTTCCCCTATGAGTAGCACACCGTCAACAGCGAGTTCGTTTCCACCGAGTGTCAACGCTTGCCGAATGCTCGGATATATCGGGACGTTGTGTTGATCAGCCAAGCCGACCCCGATATCTCGTGAATCTATCTGATCCAGATAGATGGATGCCAATTCCACACGCGGCGCGCGATGTTCCTCATCCGTTGGAAATCCCCTCATGTACTTTGTGACAATCACATCTGCATGTGAGTGGGGAAAATAGGTAGTAATGATTGCTGCTATCTTCTTACGGTGTTGCATGTGAATGCCGAATCAATTATCGGATAATTTCTGTACCGATACCGCCTGCTGTGAGGACTTCCAATAGAAGGGAATGTGGGGTTCTTCCATCAATAACATGTGTTTTGGCAACGCCGCCGAGAAGTGCTTTTTCGCATGCTTCAATTTTAGGTATCATTCCACCTTTAATCACACCGTCGTCAATAAGTGCTTTTATATCGCGCATCTGAATAGTTGAGATGAGTGTAGAGATGTCTTCTGCGTCTTGGCAGATTCCGCGCGTATTGGTCAAAAGGATCAGTTTTTCAGCTTGGAGTGCAGAAGCGATTTCGCCTGCCATTGTATCCGCATTGATGTTATAGGTTTGTCCATCAACTCCGCTTCCGATAGACGCGATTACAGGGATATATCCTGCTTCATCAAGTGTAATAATAGGCTGCGTGTTTACGCCGATAATACTGCCGACATATCCGAAGTCTATTGTGGTTTCATTGCCATCGTCATCCGTAATTTGGGGAGTGTATTTTTCTGCCACAATTAGATTGGCATCTTTGCCACAAAGCCCTATCGCCTGACCGCCATGTTGGTTGATACGTGCTACAATACCTTTGTTGATGGTCCCTGTGAGCACCATTTCAGCAATTTCGAGAGTTTCGCTATCGGTTACGCGCAACCCTTGCACAAATTCTGTCTCTTTGCCTACCTTGTCCATCCATGCGCTGATTTTTGGTCCCCCGCCATGTATAACAATCGGGCGCATCCCTACATATTTCATCAAAACGATGTCTTCCATAACGGAGTGGATGAGGGATTCCTCCTCCATTGCGGCACCACCATATTTAATCACAATGCAGCGATTATAAAAGCGGCGGATATAAGGTAAAGCTTCAATAAGAACGTCAGCAGTTTGATTTTCGATTAGAACATCGGCAGTTTGATTCATGTAATTCTTTAGTATCCTCTTGGTAATGTATATTGTTGAGTATTATACGAAATAATGCTTGACGTAGCAAGTGAAATGTTGCACAATTCGGGATATTTTGTTTTTAATCTATACTGATATTTATCAAAATTCTTCATATGTCAATGTTTATCAATGTTTTCTTGGTATTTGTTCATGAAAATGCTCGCTGAGATCAGACAGCATCTGCCTCTGTCCTGAAAGTTCAAGTTGTCCTTGATGAAAGGTTTTTCGCACGGAGCGACTGACCTGCTGTATCAAAAGGTAGCTCATCACTTTCACACCTAAGTTCGCATACGCGCCATTCCGTCCTTTTAGGCTCATGGATGCGAGGTTTAGGTCTGTTTTTAGATACCGCCAATACTGTTCTATACCGTGGTGTTGAGACCATATCCGTAGGATTTCACACGCACGCAGCGGTTTCCCAAATACGAGCATTGTTCGGACTTTGCCACGGTCTGCAAAGAACAACACCACTACTTTTCCAAAAGTTGGACTTGTGGCTTTAGTCCGATAGACCGGTTTATCGCACCCCCATTGATTGGAGAGGAGTTGGATCGACTTTTTATGTTCCGAGAGTTTCGCCCTTTTTTCATCAATCGTCATCACATAGTTGCTTTTTCCGTGCACAAGGATCGTTTCAAATCCCATTTCTCGCAAGGTGTCAATCAAGTGGCGGCTACCATACCACGAATCAAAGGTGACCGGATAGTTTCGGATATCTATTCCGGTCCCTTCAAAGAAAGACAAGATTTCCTTGAACATAGTGATGACACAGGAGGGTTTATCCGTATTCCCGCGGCCTTGTTTGCTGATCAGTCGCATATTCAGGGGAATGATCCGTTTTCCAATCTTTAGGACGATCCCCAATATATTTTGCCCCTTCATCGGCTGTTTTGCTTGAGAAGACCACCAATTGGATGTGTAGGCGAGACCCTCTCCATAGCGGAAAACAAAGGTATCATCCACACTGATGACGATACACAGACGCGATAGAGAAGCAGCACTTTTTGATACTGCCTCCTGTAGCACCTCTAACGCAATAGAACACCCGATACGCACAAAAAGATGCTGCCAGAGATAAAGACTCATCGTGTTCAATTCCCGATATAGCCTCGTTTTCGGAATAGACAACGCATCCGCCACTTGATCCGGGTTAGTGAGCCCAAACAGATGGCAGGTTGACAAAAACACTAAGGTATGAACAAAATGCTGTTTCAAGGTCCGAAACTGTGAAGATAGAAGTTCTTGAAAAAAAGTGGTAGATTTGATAAGCTGAGTTAGCATGAGATATCCTCCTAATGTTTGTTTATATTCAAATCTGTAATTAGGATGCTATCTCATGCTATAAAAGTCAAGGAAAATGGACACAGCAAAAACGCATTTTCATGGTGCTATACCTTGTTTCTATTGATTATTATTAGGTTCAAGACCATTCTGAGAAATATCAGCCCTTATAACAAAACAAGGGCGGAGTTTCAACTCCGCCCTTGTTTGCTTAAACTGTAAAACTCAAATTAAAACCGATATGCTCCTGATACGAAAACTCGATGTGTATTCCGCTTCGTTGTTAGATCGTTACTATGCTGCTGCCAATTGCCCCACATATACGCAAGATCAAATTTCACGGAATCCTCAAAAATCTTTCCTACACCGAACGTCAAAAAATCACGCTCATTCTCAATCTCGGTTTCTGTAAACGGAATTGTATCGCGGAAATACCCCAGACGTAGATATGAATTAATCACTGGTATCCGAAATTCAGCACCTAACCTCGTCTGTAAAGTTGTAGTATAGAGTTCCTCAAAGTTATTCTTTGAAATGTCATCTGCGGGTGCCGGATTATAACGTGTCTGCCGCCAATCCGTAAACTGAATATCACCTGCCAAGACCAACTGTTTATTCAACAGTTTAACGGCAATTCCTGTTCCGATCTCAAAAGGTCTCTCAATATGAAATGACTGTGCTTCACTCTCTGGATCGGACACTTCTTCTCCATCATCGTACAATATCTCAGTATACTCACGCCACCACTCTTCAACTGCTAATTCTGTTGGGGCTACCAATGTTACCCCAAGACTGATCTCATCTGTAAAGTTTGCCAAAACCCCGAGTCTACCACCTACACCTGAATAGTCCCGGTCAATTTCGTCGTCAAATTTGAAACGTGATAAATCGCCATCTACATTCAACGCATCAGTAGCCGTCACATCCAATTCTTTAAGACTGTTACCACTCCAGAAATCCACTGAACCGCCAATCAGGAAGTTCTTAGAAATATACACACTTCCGCCAAAACTCCAAATCCCAATGCCACCTGAATTTATGTTGGTTTCATCAACAAGAAATCCACTGAAAACGTTGCCGGAACTCGGGTCAATTCCTTGAATTGCAGTCTGATAATCAAAGTTTTGCGGACGGTTATAACCGAATGCTACCGCAAATCCACCCTGTCGGGTGTAGAACGGATAAACAAAACCTATTGAATTCGGACGTAACCGAGAACGACTCGTACCGATTACCTCATCGTTACTGAAAAAACTATCCGTGTTTGCAATATTATGCGAAAAACTCGTGAAGAATTCAAACTTCTGTATCTGCGCCATTCCAGCAGGATTCCAATATAACGCGGTGAAATCATCAGCGAGCCCAAGAGAAGCACCGCCCATACCCATCGCCCGCGCACCTACACCAAACGTGTTACCGATAATTATCTCCTCATTTTGTGCGACACACACAACTGCCACCAAACCTGTGACAAGTAGACAGACAAATACGCCAAAAATTGTTCGTTTCACTTGTTTTCTCCTTTTTTCTCCGTATTCACTTGCTTTTAAATACCACAACAAAACTAATTTTCATTTCTGTTCCTCGGCCTACGTTGAGGACGGTCAGATTGAGGGTTAAACGAAGTCACACTACGTGAATATCGTGACCGACGGTGCTCCGATTGATGTCTTTTCGATACAGCACCTCTCCCATAGGTTCTGCGGGAAGCAGGATAAAATGTTCTGCCGTGATATCTTCCATAGTAACCACTGTACGGATAGTAACTTCTATAATAACCGTAATAAGGCACGTGATACCCATACCCATAATGCCAAGGATATGACCAAGAATATGGATAATAATGCACAGGTGGATAATACGCATACGGATAGGATGCATAAGGCACCCAATAGGAATCACCCGCGTAGGGGTAGGAAGAACCGTAGCCCGGCTTCCGGCGACCGTAATAACCTTCAGACTCATCAGGATCAGTTTCCCCATTAGAATCGGAAACATGTTCCATCTCTTTATCGGTTTTTTCTACATGTTTGTGTTGCTTCTCTTTGAGATATGCGGGGTCGTAATAACCGAGTTTTGTATAACACCCAACAAGCGTCATCGTTGCAAAGAGAAACAGCAATATAAAAACGGCTTTCTGGTTCATCTCTCTATCTCCTTTAGATTCAACCGAAACTCTTGATTATTATAACATATCCTTTTTACCCTGTCCATACAATTCTCTATATGTCTGATGTGCGTTTTCTCTTGTGGGAGGGCTTTCTCTAAGTCCGCTTTATATGGATAGTAGACGTACAGAATTCCGATTCCTGCATTCAAAACCGAAAACTGAATGCCTCTGATGACTCTGACTTTCCACTTGCCACTGTCTCGTGTGCATGCTAAACTGGGAAACATGAGAGTCTTTATCCAAATCGGGCAGGGCATCATCGGTGCCGCCGTAATATCTTTTTTCTGCATCTGGCGTGCGGGGAGTTTCGGGGAAGCCAGACACGCTATTAGCATCATCGGCGCAATCGCTATCCTCATTGCAAGCCTCTATCTCCTCCGAAGCCGATGGATACGTTGGGGCAATCGGCAGATATGGCTAAAATACCATCAAAGATTTGCGTCTTTAGGTTTGTGTCTTGTGCTATTCCACTCCGCATTCCAACCGATGGCATGGCATTCATGGTTAACTTTTCTACTTGCCTTATCAAATTTAGGCACAGGGATTGCCGTTAGCCTTACTGCACGGAAGTTGCGTCAGACGCTGCTCAGGTGCCATCTCATCCTCGCGCCAATCCTGTTGATTAGCATTGTCTTTCACGGACAAGCCAAACTTGACCACGATGATTTTTTTCCGCTTACCGATGTTCATGATGTTCCTTGCGCGAAATGCCACACATCTGAACCGTTCCTTTTCCATCTCAATGCAACAACATTACAACAAGAATTGGATACGTCTGAAACGATTCCTGAAGATATCCATTGGTGGTTCTCACAACACGCAATCAAGATAGCCCAAACTGCCAAAATATTAATCAAGGAAGTTGGCAACGTTTGGACAATTGATGACAAAGAAAACCACCGCAGCTATCACGTTAAGAAAACGACAGACCGACTTGCACTCCATGCGGATACGCCATACCGTAGTTACACATGCATCACCTGCCACGAACATAACACACCAGAAATCATTTCAGCACATGAATTGCACGGTGTTAGCGATTTTCACAGATGCCTCGTCTGCCATCAAACCGAAATAAACGGTACTCGTTACGGTAGACAACGCTTAAATTGGGACTACGATCCTAATTGGTAATTGACTCTCGACAAAAAATGGCTTGAACTCAGTAAAATACTGAATCCAAGCCAACAACATTACCAATTATTATACTTATTAGTGTGATTTGATACTGCCCCAGGTTGTGGCAAGCTTGTCTGTCGGTTCCACAGCCAGAAATCCACCATCCATAACCTGCTTAATTTCATCTGCAGACAAAGCGCGACCAAAAATATAAAACTCATCCAGAAGTCCCGTGAACCAGCGTGTATTGTTATGTTGACCGATTCCTGCCTTAACGCCCCAGTTGTCTGAGAGTTTTCCGGCACCCTTAACTGAGTGAGTTTCCTCGCCATTCAGATAAGTTTTCGCATCACTGCTCTCGCTATCATAAGTTCCAGCAAAATGAACCCATTCATTTGCTTCAAGAACGGGCCCCGGTCTGATACTGAAAATTTGTGTATTTGTTCCATCACGATGAAACCATCTGACACCTTCAGTTTCAATTTCGACGTGGTAAAGTCCGCTCCCATGATCGGTACCGACGGCATCAAACACCGACTGATCATTAACTGAACCGGTGTGGTTCACCCAAAACGCAAGTGTGATACCATCAACCGGTGCGTTCTTGAATTCCGGACCGTTCATATCAACCCATACATTGGTTTCTAAAGAAATGGCTTTGTCAATAACACCGTCTTCCCATTTAGCATTCCCAACAACCGTTGCGTCATTACCATTGACTGAGCCATCTTCAACGGTTTCACCATCTCCGTCAAAACTATAGTAAACAGATAACGTTGGGTCCTTAAGATTTGCCTGGACCGAGAGCACACACGCTCCCATTACCACCAAAACAGCAAAATAGACGTGAAACCATTTGATCATATCAATACGCATTTTTGTCCTCCTATATGTTCAAGACTTACGCATTCCCCCTTGATAAGGGGGGTTAGGGGGGTTAAATAAGCAGAACTTTGGTCCTTTAACCCCCTAAATCCCCCTTATCAGGGGACTTTAAGAGGAAATGCGTCCGTCCTGATGTTAAATCCAAATAATCGGGAAACAGCTTGAATCCAGCAAAACACTGAATTCAAGCCAAAAACAGTAGATATTATGTCTACCGATGCGACTTAATGCTGGCCCACGTTGTAGCGAGTTTGCCTTCCGGTTCCACTGCCAAAAGTGCACCGTTCATTACATCCATAACTTCATCTGCCGACAAAGCACGACCAAATATATAAAACTCATCTAATAGTCCTTCAAACCAGCGTCCATTCTTATGGTGACCGATTCCCGCAGAAACACCCCAGTTGTTTGAGAGTTTTCCGGTGCCAGCAGCTGAATGGGTCTCTTCACCATCAATGTAGGTTTTTGCATCTCCGCTTTCACTATCGTAAGTCCCTGAAAAATGAACCCATTTATTTCCTTCAATAACCGGACCTGGGTTGATATTGAAAACAGTTGTATTTGTCCCATCTCTATGGAAGAATCTAAATCCAGCGGGTCGAATTTCAAAGTGGAAAAGACCATTCTCGTGGTCAGTGCCTATCGCATCAAGCAGCGTCTGCGGACTACCGGAACCAGTATGATTGATCCAAACAGCAAGTGTGAACCCATCAACCGGCCCATTCTTAAATTCCGGTCCATTCATATCGATCCACGTGTCGGTTTCCAAGGCAATAGCTTGATCGTAAACCCCTTCTTCTCGATTAATATCCCCTACAATTTTACCGTGGTTACCGTAAATTGAACCATCCTTTACATTTTCACCATCTCCGTCAAAACTATAGTAAACAGAGAGTGTCGGATCACTCAGATCAGCATTAGCAGAGATCACGCCTGCTCCGATGATTACCAAAACAACGAAACATACGTGAAAAAAATTCAATAAATCAAAACGCATTTTTTTTCTCCTATATTGAAAAATAGTGATTATAGAGATACATGGGTCCTCAACACGCTTGAAAGCGAACAGAACCATAAATCTCTATTGCTTTTATCAGTATCTCATAGTAGCTGAACACATGTTTGCTTCCTGAGATAAATTTCAGATTGTAACACATACAGGACTTACGCAAATTTGGATTCCGTGGCGAAATTGATCGTAAATCACCAAGAACGTGCAATGGATTTGCGCTACTACAAACCAAATAGCGCGTAAAAAGAGCAACCTGCGTAAGTCCTACAATAACATTAAGAACCCTAACGCAATGAACTGTGAGATGAAAATATTCCACTTTCTGCAAACAAAATAGCCCGCAACAAAACTCACAATGTCCAATTGAGAGCGTGCGGGCGCGACAAAAGACTGATGGTCCGAACCGATATTCGCCTATTTGTAACTGAAATACTATTACAATCGTTAACTGTAGGGGGGGGGGGGGGGGGGGGGGGGGGGGGGGTCGCAAAATGAGTGATGCTGAAGGCGTGGAAGAAGTAGGAATAGACCAACTGTGGTGTTGACCTAATCTAATTGAGGACGCTTTTTCAACATTGCGGTTAGTATTAGTATTTTGCATTATCCTTTGCCATGTTTGAGCATCTGTCCCGATACCATCAAACAACAATCCCTTTATATCTGCCTAAAATGGATAAAAAGTTTTTTTGCAGACAAGCCATGTCAAGAGTTCCATCACACTAATTTCTTGAACTTGTTTACAATTATACAAAACTTTCAAAAAAATGTCAAACATAATTTTTAAAATATATTATTGATTTACGCATTCTGCTTGTTTTCAAGCGTTTCTGTGTTTGTAGTAGCACGATTTATTGCGCGTTCTTTAGAAATGCAGACTCAATTTTGCTGCCACTTCAAATTTGCGTAAGTCTTGACATAATATCAAATATGACTTTTTTTGTCAAGATAAAATTTGCCATTTAGTTTCCGAAAATTTAGATTTTAGACTCTCCGCTGCGAATCAACGCCAAATGCGCTTGGCAGGTAGCGACATCGTGATCCATGCAAATCCGTGATTTAGAAAACCAAGGAAGAGGCGCGTGAATTGCACGATTACAAGCGTTGTTGGGTTTCGCAAGCTCTACCCAACCTACGAACTAAAGGTGAATGGTCGGGCTTAGAAGGTTCCCCTCCTACAAGAGCTGTTAACTTTATCCTCCATCGTCTGAGGTCTGTCAATCCGTGTACCAAACTTGAGTGTTGTTGTAATCCGGGGTGCACCCATCTCATGCACAACCTCATGACACCGTCTAATCGCAGCGAATACAATATCCCATTCACCTTCAACATTGGTGCCGTAAGCGTGAAGTTTCGTCTTTAACCCAGCTTCTTTCAAGACATTTTCACAAGCGGTGACGTATTTTGAGACCGATACACCGACACCCATTGGAACAACACACAGATCAGTAATGACGTTCATTCGTCCTCCCTAATTGTCGCGCAATTTTTCAATAATGGCAGTGGGTAAGGGAGCTGTTCCAGAGGTGGCGACACCGTCGTCTATTTGCGCTGGTGTCATCATACCCGGCACGACGCTACAGACTGCGGGATGTGCTAAAATAAATTTCAGAGAGGCTTGCGGTAAATTTCGCGCTTTGTTCTTGATTGTGGAGTTAATTTCTTCCACACGTTCTAAATCGGCGAGAAATTTCTCACGGGACCATGTCTTCCGATAATCGTTTTCTGCAAATACGGTGTCTGCATTAAGTTGTCCAGAAAGTAATCCTGATGACAAAGGTTGACGTGCTACAACAGCAATACCTTTTTCCGCGGCTGTTTCCATCACAGGCTTCGCCATGCCTTGGTTTAGGATGTTGTAGGTTAGCATCAGGGAGGATATACCGGTTTCCGCTATTGCTTTAAGTGCTTGTGCTTCATTTCCGAGGCATAACCCATAAAAACGGATTTTTCCTTCGGATTTAAGTTCTTCCATTGTCCCGAATGCTTCATCCCATGCTTCCGCGGACGGTGGCGTGTGGAATTGATAGATGTCTATCACATCCTTTTTCAATCGGGTGAGACTGCCTTCAGCCGATTGACGGATATAATCTCGCGATGCGTTGAATACAGGAACTTTTCCACCTTGACTAATCCAGCCATCGGAATCCAATTCATATCCGAGTTTCGTTGCGATGACAACCCTATCACCGAGTGCAGAAAAAGCTTCACCCAAAAGGCGTTCAGCACGTCCACCACCGTATTGGTCAGCGGTATCGTAAAAGGTGACTCCGTTTTCAAAGGCGTACCGAAGAAGATCAACAGACTCTGTTTCGCTGATATCTCCCCATTCTCGCCCGCCGAGTTCCCATGTTCCCATGCCAATTTCGGAGACGGTCAACCCTGTGTTTCCAAATTTGTGCTGTCGCATCGTTTTCTCCCTACGCGGAATTAAAATTCACTTTACACAATTTACGTTTTTTTGTCAACAATTATTTTTGTTATTTCGTTTCAAGATAAATCGGGCTTAAAAAGCCATCCCACAAGAGACCTCCGACAAGGAAGAAACAGGAAAATTGGATGATTTTGAAATTACACACAATTACATTGACAGATCGTCTCTGTTTCTGATAAGATATAGTCATTCAAACGCGTGAGGAGAAGTTATTTAGCACGCTTTGGAAAGACCCAACACGTTTATTAATTTTTAGGTACATACATGAAATTATTGGTCACTGGTGGTGCTGGATTTATCGGCACAAATTTTATTAGATACTGGCTCAAGGAGTATCCCAAAGATGTCGTTATTAACCTTGACCGACTGACTTATGCCGGGAATCTCTCTAACCTGACAGACGTAGTCTTAGTTTATTCAGAGCGGTATTTGTTTGCCAGAGGTGATATTCTTGATGAGGTGTTAGTTTTGGATCTTATAAAAACACATCAACCAGATGTGATTGTCAATTTTGCGGCAGAATCACACAATAGCCGTGCCATTCTACACCCACGCCAATTCTTTAAAACGAACGTAATCGGAACACAAGTTTTATTGGATGCTGCTCGTAAGCACGGCACACCTCGGTTTCACCATATCTCTACATGTGAGGTATACGGTGAACTGCCTTTGGATGCGCCTGATGCCTTCACTGAAACCGCGCCTTACCGACCACAGACCCCCTACAATGCTTCAAAAGCGGCAGCAGACCATCTTGTAAACGCCTATTTTCATAGTTTTAGACTACCGATAACTATTTCTAACAGTTCCAATAATTACGGTCCCTACCAGCATCCAGAGAAGTTGATTCCGCTTTTTACAACGAATGCTATACAGAATTTGCCTTTGACGCTTTACCGCAGCAGCCACAACCGCAGAGAATGGATGCATGTTGATGACCACTGCCGTGCAATTGCATCGATTATCAACAACGGACAGATTGGAGAAACGTATAACATCGGCAGCGGCGTTGAGAAAAGCATTGAAGAGATCAGCGATTTTATTTTGGATGTTCTTGGTAAACCTCAACACCTGAAAGCTTATGTGCCTGACAGACCAGGGCATGATTGTCGATATCTCTTGGATTCAGAGAAAATCTATCAGGAACTTGGATGGAAACCGATAATTGAATTTGAACAAGGCATGCAGCAGACGATACAGTGGTACATCAAAAATCGGGAATGGTGGGAAAAAATTCAACAGAACGCAGAAACTGAAACAGTTCAAGAAGACAAATGGGAGACATTCGGACGGTAGTGCCGTATGCCTCCCAAAAAGTTGCTGAATCAATTGTGTCAATTCATTCCACAAGTGGGTTTCATTCTTGAAATACTTATCTAATTACTACGGGGACACCACGCCATTACTGTGCCAAAACTGGCAAATGCACTGTTTTCGCCACTTGTTAAAATACGTGAGCCTTGCACAACAATTCTTGCATCTTTACTTGTGATTTTGTAACTGACTGGAGCATCTTTAGCAATCAACAGTTCGCTGTTTGTGTCCTTCAGTTTATCCAATCTATAATGCACCGACCTATGTGCAGGCACATCAAATTCGCAAGAAACGTTTTCCATTGCTGTGTCCTCATAAAGCACCTCTAAGAGACAACGCGTATCTATATCTGCAGTGTTGGAAATACATATAGATTCATGCGAGAAATATCCTTCGCCGTGCTGTTCCCACTCCTGCTCTGTTGGCGTTAATGCTGCCATATAGCCATCGGGAATCACCCAGATATAAGTACCATCACCATCTGAAGCGTAGAACTTGAGCGCACCCGCTACTGTTTCCGAATCTTCCATATCTTCTTCAAGCGAAATCACAAGAAATCGGGAATATAATTGAATTCCTTTTGAAGGATTGTGCTCTGTTAGTTGTCCTGCGACATTCAAGCATAATCTGTTTTCATCTAACATTTCAAGATGGCTCACGCCTTGAGATGTTAGCCAATCCCCGAACTTGTCGTTGAGCAGAGTCGTTAGGGTATCAAGATTTGAGATACCCGCCTGTTTATATTCTCGAATCGTTTCGAATAATATTTCAAATGTCATAGATTTCTCCTTGAGTTTTTATACCATCCACCGTCCATCAATACCCAGCAGTGCCATTAACACCTGCAAAAGCACAACCTCTGCATCAGGTCCGATAAACTGACGGTGGGTGTCAATATAGGTGCCGTAGTCTGCTGCCCATTCACGAAAATAGGTTTCGTATTCCCATCCGTTTGCAATGCGGTGGAAACTGGAACGTTCTGGATAAGGAAGTTTTTGATTTAAGAGTGCGTGTAGTTGTTCAGAGGTCGGTAGCCATAAGTCTTCAGCGTTTTTTGTGGTGGGTTGAAGTGCTTGGATTGCAGGGTGTCGGCACATTTCAAGGTATTTTTGGGAATGGTCATGTTTTTCTGATGGGGTCATGGGTTGGTGGCGGCGTTAAAGGAAAATTAAAACTCGGTACTATCACGTCAAAATCCATTGCTGTATGTGATCCGCAATAGCGTCAATATCAGTTATGGAACCATCCGCGATCTTAAGACCGAGTTCAATAATTAAATCATCAATGTTGAGACGGAGGGTACAACCGTTAAATTCTAAAAACAAAATAGCACAGTTCATACCGATACGTTTGTTTCCATCCAAAAATATATGTCCCTTGATAATGTGATGGGCATACACAGCAGCTTTTTGAAATAGGGTAGGAAACATTTCTACGCCATCAAATTTACCACCTACTGCATCAGCCAAATAGTTTAACTGGTTTTCATTCAATATCTGATAGTTGCCGACATGTCTTTCAGCAACCTCCAGAATTTCCGCAATTGTCAAATATCTTAAATGTTGCCGAGGGTTTTCCATGCTTGATCGTAGTGTCGTAGTAATTCGTCTAAAGCTGTGGTGATATTTATCCCAATGTCACTGGCAGTTGTCATGTCTGATTTCGCCTTTTCCTCTTCTCCAAGGTGCAACCAAGCTTTGCTGCGACAATAATAAGCATCGGCATAATCAGATTTAAGTTCTATCGCTTTAGTATAGTCTTCAATAGCAAGGTCTATCTCACCTTTTTTGCTTTTCTCTATGCCGCTGCTAAAATACTTTTCAGCAAGCTCCTGATTTTGTCCTACCATCATTTTCTCCTTATGGTGTTTATTGCTTGAAATAATGATAACATACAGAACGAACATATTCAACAGAATTTTAGGAGAATTAATCCAATTAAACTTGAACCTACATGCAATCTTTTAGCAAATAAAAGTTCTTGTAAATTCTACATAACTACATTATAATTCCCGTAGATTCATTTTGAAACATTACACACCACCAATGACCTTAGCAAAATGGAAAGAAATACACAATGAAATTGAGTTGTCTCCCTGTCTCTCTTTACGACGACATCTTCACCGGAAAAAGCACTGTTGCGGATTGGATTCGATTCGCCGCAGAATTGGGTTTAGATGCAGTTGACTTTAGTATCAAATTTTTCCCACAGCGCGACGCAAAAACGGTGAACATAATACGCACTATCCTTGCAAAACGCGGTGTAGAGGCTTGTATGCTCGCCTGCTACTCCGATTTCACGCATCCCGATGCTACGCAACGCGCACATGAGTTAGCCAACCTAAAATCGGATATTGCATTGGCAAAAGCGTTAGGGGCAAAATTTGTTCGGGTGACAGCAGGGCAAAATCATCCCGATACCAAACGCGAGGATGGGGTGCGTTGGGTTGTAAACGGATTTCGGCACGCACTTGATGAAGCAGAAAAGCAAGGTATCACACTTGCTTATGAGAATCATACCAAAGGCGCACCGTGGCAGTATTGGGATTTTTCGCAACCGGCAGAGATTTTTTTAGAAATCCTTGACGCACTTTCGGACACGCCACTCGGAGTCTGCTTTGATACAGCGAACCCTCTTGTCCTCAAAGAAGATGTGTTGGAATTACTGGAAAAAGTTATTGATCACGTTGTCGTGCTGCATGTTTTTGACATGCGCGAGGTAGGTAAGTTTGAACCTGTGCGTGTCGGTACTGGTGCCTCACCGATTCCGCAAATCTTTTCCCACATGAGGCAAGCCAATTACGACGGTTGGCTTAGTATAGAGGAAGCCAGTCGTCAAGGACAGAGAGGGTTTGAAGAAGCAATCCAATATGTAAAACAGACGTGGCAACAAGCATCATCCGCGTGAGGGTTCACTCATCCGCTCCTGTGCTTGACGTGACAACTCCGCGAGGTGTCCATCATTCGCCATCACCTGTTCAAGGTGTATCTTCCGTTCCGGTGTGGCAGTGTTTACCATCTTCTCGCCATATTTCCGATCAATCCAGAACCGTGCCGAACCCCCGATATAAGCACGTAAAGCGTCCAACTTATCATCAGGATATCGCTGACAGAGATTCATAGTAAACATACGCCGGCGTGTGCTACCGCCAAACGCCGCATGTTTGGTGTTATGGTTAAACAGCACAAGATCGCCAGGTGTTGTTTCAAAGACGACAGCGGGTACATCTTTTCCGTGTATTTCCCACATCTCCTGACTTCTTCCAATTTGCTGACTCAGTCCGTCTGCAT
The DNA here is from genome assembly GCA_965197475.1 of Candidatus Poribacteria bacterium. Taxonomy (GTDB): domain Bacteria; phylum Poribacteria; class WGA-4E; order WGA-4E; family WGA-3G; genus MSPOR6. The sequence continues at coordinate 784,479 of CBDANF010000002.1, forward strand.
AGTTGTCACCAAAGAGATGGCTACCCGGAATAACGCGAAGCGCGCCAGTGTCCCGTGTGAGCGGATCAAGGTAAAACGCAATCTTAATGTGCATCGGATCTTCTAAGCGATGTCCACCGTCAGAATGCCATCCGGTATCGCCGACATAGAAATTGCCATCACTTCCCATATAGTTAAAATCGTCTCCGAGCAAGGTTTTGGCAATCGCCAGAATTCGCGGGTCATCCAGCAGCGATGATAACTCTTCACTCTGATCAATGAAAGGCACAATACAAGAACGCGCTGTTCCTGCGTGCGGTTTGCCATTGTGTCCACCGCCGCGTTCTGACCAAACAGTTTCAAACGCGTCTTGAATCGCTTCAATCCTATCTGCCATCAGTTGTGGAAAACTAAGATAACCGAATGTCTTGAAAAAACTAATCTCCGAATCGGTGAGGTTGAAATCGTGTTGGTTCATTTCACATCCTCCATTGGATACTAAGAATATCGCTATCATAACACAACTATCATTAATTTTACAACCCTGAAAACAAATAAGGCATCTGCCTCAGCAGATACCCGATCCAAACCTAAAACTACGACTCACAATTGCAGTGCTAAATTGTTTCATCAGAAATCTCAGCATCTTTTGCGAAGTCACTGAGCAATGCAGGTGTAGCAGTATCAAACCCGACAAAATCCAGCATACCAGCATCTTTCGGATCAGCAATCGAAAAGTTGTTCGCCACCATCGCAACAACGGCACACTTTGCGGGTCTTCCCATCTCTTGCCGATACATATCCAGTGCTGTTTTCGGGTGGATATCACCATACCATGTTTCGCTATCTGTGTAGATCGTGAACATGTCTACTTCTAATTTATGTTGCATTGCGTAAAGCATGGGCAGCGCGCAATCGGTACGAGAGAACGGTAAACCAGAAACTTTTTCAATAGCACTTGCTAAACTATCGGTTGCCGTAATAGGCACGTGTACAAAATCGCCTGAAAATCCGAAGATATGGTAACTCGGTTCCGTGCGGGCGGTTACCAGTGCCATTGCAGCAGAAGCATTACGCGGTGTAAGCCCTTCACAACCAGCAACTGTACTTCTTGTCATTGACCCGGAAACATCAAGTGCCAAAAAAGTGTTCTTTTCACTCGGTTCAACGTTATCAAACGCCATGTAAAACGCAGCGTCTAAAACATCAACAATCTGCGGAACAGGCTCCCAGCTCAAACTGCCTCTGACTCCAGTGCCTGACCTATATGTTGTTAATGCCATAAGAATCTGGATAGGATGGATCCGCGAATGCTGAATAGCATCTGCCGAGAATCTTTCCAGTACAGTCTGGACCTCCGGCACAAAAGGTTTTAGCAACCCTACCTGTGTCATCTTACCGAGGTTTCGCACCGTTGCCATCACAGGCATGTTAACTAATAACGCTGCCCAGACATCAGGATCATCCTTCCATTCATTTGGTACCATTTCATGCGTAAATTGATATGTTTCAATTAGATTGATGACCTCCGCACGTTTCTGAGTGTTTTTCAGTTCTTCATATCCAGCAAGCAGTTCAGGCAAAGCGTCCGTTGCATCGTAAGCGGTAGAGACCTTTTCTCCTTCTTCTAAACTGCGTTGCACAGTACGCGCTTCAGTATCAAGTCCTTTGATCCAGCGATAGATACCTCGGTTTTCACCGTAGTGGCATTTCGCGAGCACGTCAGCATGCCGCCAACTGTTCCGAGACTGATATTTCAACACTTGATACGCCAATGCGTCATCATCCTTCGTGCGATACCACTCTCCGATTAACCGCCGTAATGCCCTACCCCATCCTCGCATACCGTCCACAAACACCACGAAATTGAACAAGTGCGTTCCGATACGCGCGACATCACAGAACACCTCCTGGACTTTTCGTCTTGTAGCAACATCTCCGTGGGTAAAAGCGAGTGCTAAAGCGTATAAAGCCGGATCATTTTTCGAGGCACGCCCAGAAACTGAAATCTCACGAATCCGTTCAACAACCTGAACACCATCCTCGGCAATGCACTGCTTAACGGAATCTACATTTTCCTTTGTCAAATCTTGCTCTTTGGCATAATAGGATCCGCCTTCGGTACCTAAAATCAGAAACCTGTCAAGGTTTGTCCAGATAGAAACAGGATAAACGTATCCGCCAGCAGAATTCTCAACCTGCTGTTCGTCCAAAGGTTGGCGTTGGTGTGGATGCAATGGGGAATATTTACGTAAATAACTCATAATGTCACCAATTTTAATGAAGTGGCGGGCAAGGGGTGCATTGCGGTCACTGGGATAAAGATAACGCAATACTTCGGCCCGCACAAAGATGGCTCCGGATAAGGGGCAGAGTCCGTTTTGATATGCTCTACCAACTGAGCTATAGCAAGTTTATGCATCACACAAACCTACCAGCAGGACTTGAACCTGCGACCACATCATTATGATAACACACTCAATCGACCCGGAGCAGTGATGGATTATCTATAATAGGGCTTACGCAATTTTTCGCGTTTTTTCAAAATTATGACTAAAATGGTGCAATTTCAGCAGAATTCTGAGTTCGTAGCGCGCTTACATGAAGATTAATTTATTATTTCGGTAATTCTAATTATCCCAAACCCTGTAGGCGCGCTTTGTAAGCGCGCCTAACTTCTCAGCAGAAATTACCGAATTTATTTTTTAATCTTCATCAAAGCGCGCCTACGGGTTTTGCGTAAGTCCTGTTAAGAAAAAAATTGCTGCATTTCTCTTGTGGGAGGGCTTTGTCCGCCCGATTTTGTTAAATTCAACCCGTTAAACCGGGGTTGAAAACCCGCTGAATACCATACGCGCATTCGGAGTTAGGTTGGGTTTCGCATGCGAAACCCAACCTATAGAACTACTCAGACTTGCGTTCTAAAGCAATTTTCTGATTAGCTTCGGATAATGTTAACGCATCTCCTTCAAGACTCCACGTGTATTCAGTACCCTCTTTAAACAGAGCACCCGAAACCGTTGGACTAAACCCTTTTTTGGTTTCTTCTGCCATATCGTTTTGCAATTGCTCTACTGTGTTGCCTTGAATTTGTTGTTCCCAAACCTCTTTTGGTTCAAGTGTTACAACCACATCTACGTTCAAATCATGATTCGTAATTGTCAAGGTTGAATCATCTGCGGTATACGTCCCTTCTGATGCGATTGTAATCTCCTGCGTCATTGAAGAAACAGGTTCAGTATATTTCTCGGTGAGTATGAACCCCAAAGCACCTGTAAACGAACCGTCGGCATTGAAAACCCAACTGTTTGCACCTAGCATGAATTCCGTTTCAAATTCTGGTGCTGGATCCTGTGGTTTGAAAAGGTCTTCAAACATTGCACCGTTGATAGTTGCAACCTGCCAAGTCGTGTCAACGAAGTCGAACATAACTTCATCAGGATCATCTTTATCAGGATCATCTTTATCAGGATCATCCTCTTTATCAGCACCGCAACCGATGAGGGAAACAAAGAACAGTGCTGTAGCAAAAATAAGCATAAGCTTAAAAATCGGTTTCATAACGAAATCCTTTCCAATAAATTTGGATTTAGAAAAATTGAATGATATTGTATCATGAGGGTATTGGTTAAATAATGATGCGGTAATTAGTGGGTACCCTCTGAACCACTCTGCATCACATTTCAATTAGAGTAGAGTTAATGATAACACTTATGACAAAAATTGTCAATCAAAATCAAACTAATAAACTGATTTTGATTGACAGATGTATCTAAAACCTATATCCTTATTGAAAACAAACTCGCTGCTCTATAGAGGACACCATGAAGAATTGCCCAAGATGTCAACACACTCACTTCGTCAAAAACGGGTTCGTCAAAACTAAACAACGCTATAAATGCAAAAACTGCGGTTATCAATGGACGCGCACAACACCCCGGGGGAAACCACAAGCACAGAAAACTCTCGCCGTTCTCTTATATTGCCACGGCATCTCAATGAATGCTATCTCAAAACTTGTCGGATGCCACGTAACAACTGTGCTTCAATGGATACGCACCTTTGCTAAAAAACAGGCACCGAAACAAACACTCACACCCGGCACCACCGCCTGCTTGGAACTTGATGAGATGTGGCACTATATTGGGAACAAGAAAAACAAACTCTGGATATGGAAGGCACTTGACAGAAACACAGGATACCTCATTGACTGGGAATGTGGTGGGCGTGATAAACAAACCCTTGAAAAACTCACGGCAAGGCTCTCAACCCTCAATGCTAAGATATATTACACAGACAAATGGCAGGTCTATGAGTCGGTCCTACCTGCCGTAAAACATGTTCAGGATAAAGCGGAGACGCATCGCATTGAACGCAACAATGGTCGGATGCGCCACTGGTTCGGACGCTTCAAGCGCAAGTCCATTATTGTTTCCAAAAGCATAGAAATGGTGGATTTGACGATTGCTTTGTTCGCACGATTTCGTGTCAATGGCAACGTGTTTGACATTTTAAAACTCGACGGAATAGAAAACATGAATATCATTATTTAACCAATACTCTCCTTAATTTTTACAAACAACAATTTAATCTGTTGCGTAAGTCGAGTTTAATTTTCACATAGCAGCAGGCAAGGCATGTATTACATAGGCGCATATTACTGCGACACTAACGTGAATGGTAAAGTAATACTTCGGCCCGCTAAAGACTACTCTGGATAAGAATTGGAATACAAGCTCTACCGCTGAGCTACAGCAAGGTTTCGCATTACACCCGACCTGCTGGCAGGAGTCGAACCTGCGACCCGATAACGCATTCACACGATCCAGAGTTAAGTTTGTTACGACTAAAATGGCTGCTTCTGTCGGAATTGAACCGACTTTAGCAAAGTATGCCCATTTCGCAAATAGTGATATATTATATCATGTTCATGGACATGCTGTCAAATTAATTGAACGCTAATACACTAAATTATGACCACTTCTTATAGTCGTAGTAAACCCAACCTACGTGGTGCCACCGATTTGATCTAATTTTCTCAGACAACCAAGCCCATCCTAATTGTATTGGGCACGATTCCAGCCACCAACGTAGACTTTACCACTGTGGACATAGATACATAAACCTCGCGTACCCCCACCTTCTTGAAATATCACCTGCTTCTGATTTTTACTGATGTCACTACACTTGAGAAATGCTGCCACAGTTCGGTTAGTATACGGCCCCTGTGTTGATATGGGGGGAATCAGGAATATTTACAGCATCGTTTTGGCCATCAAACTGCAATGCCTTGTCAACGATACCTTTAATGGATTTAGGATTTCCAACAAAATTACCATTTAATCCGTTTCTTGAGGTGTCTTTGGCACTTCCATCATCAAAAATCCAGTTTCCAGCAACCGTTGTTTCGTCGCTTTGCGCTTCCACCCGCATAGTGGGTAAAAAAGTAAATGCCAACAAAATAATGCATAATAATGGTAGTACGGGAACTTGTGAAGTGTATCTTTGCTCAATGCTTGAATCATTACTAATCTCCTTTGGAATTTCTACTTCCTGTGTTCCGGAGGCTATTTTCTTGAGACAGATATCCTTAAAGTATTAGGTATTATGCCAAATTATGCCAAATTAGCGAAATTTAATCAATTGATTGTTTTCGTTCGGCAAATTAATCTTACTTGACAAAAAAACGGATATCCGTTATACTAACATTATAGGATTTCTCAGTATAGGGGGATTGATGCGATATAAAGGCTTAGCGTTAGATCGGTTTCAAAAGGAAGCAATTGAAGCGATTAATCTTGAAAACTCAGTAATTGTTACAGCCCCCACGGGTGCCGGAAAAACCGTGATTGCTGAATATGCTGTTGAAAAATGCCTCCAGACAAACAAACGCGTTATCTATACCGCACCGATTAAAGCCCTTAGCAATCAAAAATATAGAGATTTTCAATCCGAAAATGGTGATAAAATCGGGATTGTCACTGGCGATGTGGTCTTAAATCCTTATGCACAGGTACTATTGATGACCACCGAGATCTTCCGAAATACAATCTTTGATGATATAGAAAGACTACAAGATGTTTCTTATGTCGTCTTTGACGAAATCCACTATATCAACGATATTGAACGCGGTACTGTCTGGGAAGAAAGCATCATCTTTGCACCGCAACATATCAAATTTGTCTGTCTAAGTGCAACAATTCCGAATATTAGCTCATTTGCAGAATGGATGCAAAGTGTCCGAGAAATTGACCTCAAAATTGTTGAAGAGTTAGAAAGACCTGTGCCGTTAGAACATCACATCTATTTCCCAGGCTTTGGAATAGGTAAATTGGAACATCTTAATAATCTTCAACAAAAAACAAAGCGGCAAACACGAAATAAGGATAAAACAAAAAGGAAATACAATAAATTATCAGATCAAAAGCGGCAAGAAGATACGAATGACGGCACCCCTACTAAACCGAAAGGCATAATAGATACCAAACTAATTCCTTACCTCAACGAAAACAAACGTCTCCCATGTCTCTATTTCTGTTTCAGTCGAAAAAGATGTGAAAGCAACGCCCATTATCATGCATCTTCAGGACAACACGAATTACTTGACACAGAGAAACAGGAACAGATTTTAGAGAAATTTGACGCGCTTTGTATTCAATTTGATATTGTTGAAGAGAAAGTAATTACAGATTTTCGTCAATTAATCGCTTGTGGCATAGCCTATCATCACGCGGGCATGCTCCCTACACTTAAAGAAGTTGTTGAACGTTTGTTTACTTCAGGATTAATTCAACTCCTATTTACTACTGAGACGTTCGCAGTCGGAATCAACATGCCTGCATGTACAGTCGTGTTTGATAGCCTTGAAAAATTTGACGGTGTCGGTTTCCGTTATCTTAAGGCACGGGAATATCACCAGATGGCGGGGCGAGCAGGTAGACGCGGGATTGATACCGTAGGCTATGTGTACGCTCAAGTTGATCCGGAATATGCAATACATGACGATGTTAGCAGAACTATTTCCAACACCATTGAACCGATCACCAGCCAGTTCAACCTCTCATATTCCAGTATACTCAATCTATATGAGAAATATGGCGATGACATTTACGATGTCTACACAATGAGTTTGAGCAACCACCAGAATTATAAGCGTATTGCTGATCTCAACAAACAGATTACCCTTCTTGATGAAAAACGTGAATCTCTACCCCTTCCCATCTGTATCCACGACAATATTGAGGGTATGAAACAGATTGAGAGTTATTACCGACTTAAGCGGGCAAATGGAAAGGAGCATGAAAGATTACAGTTGGAATTAGCGTCTCTCAAATCTCGGATCTCACGAGGAAAATCGAAAAATAAGGAACAAAAGAAAAAGTTGACACCGATTTACAATCAGATGAAAAATCTTGATCGGCAACTCTCAAAAAATCTTTGCCATGGGTGCCACGAACGAAAGCAATGCACCAATAGATATCAGGCAATTCGTAAACAGGAACAGTATATTCAAAATATAAAGCAAAAACAGACACACATTAAGAGTTATCAGCAAGATCAGATAACGGCTCGTCTTAGCGTGCTTGAGGCACTTGGGTATATTGAAGGGCAGACACTCCTCCCGCGTGGAAACACTGCCTCACATATCTATGGATACGAACTCCAACTGACTCAACTGCTCTTTAGAGGGTTTTTTGAACGGTTGACTGAGGATGAAATCAACTGTCTCATGGTAGCAATTGTGTCTGAACCTCGTAAAGACGGCTATTTTAAAAAAGTAAAGGATAAAAGATTACTATCTATTCTGGGCGCGGCTTGGGACGAAATTTTAGACATCCAAAGAGTAGAAAACCAACTTAATGTATCCGAAATTATACCAATGTTAGAACTTCGTTTGTGCTCCGCGATGCTTGCTTGGAGCCGTGGTTGTGAATTTGATAAGTTGACTGAATACGCAGCACTTGATCCGGGAGATTTTGTCAGAACCTTCCGGCTTGTGATTGACCAACTTCGTCAAATCCGGCGCACCATGGCAGGACACACTGCTCTCACAGATAAACTGAATCGTTGTATCGGTAAAATTAATCGTGATGTTGTTGATGCTGAACGCCAACTGCGAATCGGACAGGAAGAACCGTTTGAAGAGGAAGAGGACACAGTAAACACTGCTCCACGTGAGTATAGTCCGTAGGTTGGGATAATCAAGTATCCTTGCAACACTCGCTCATTTATACAAAATGAAGGAGAGAAAATGGAAAATAAAGACTTTGACCTGAGAGGAAAACTTAAAGTTCGATCGGCTAAAGAAGACGATGCCAATCATTTACAAACATATTGCTTCCCTGAGAAAACTAAAGAGGAGGTAGTTGACGACTTGAAAGCCGATTTGGCTGCAGAAAGTCAAACGACCCGTCTCGTTGCTGATGCCAGTGGTTATGCTGTCGGACACATCACGGTGAGACAACATCCACTGAATGATGAGGTAGGGCAAATTAGCGATTTGGCTGTCTCCGGACCCTTTCGACTGTTAGGCGTTGCAGACCATCTTATTCAAGCTGCCGAGGTAGCTGCCACTGAAAATGGTTTGAAAATTCTTGAAATTGAACTCGCCCCCTCAGATGCCCCCATCATACAGAGATATAAGGATTGGGGGTTCACAGAAAAACCGATCATCACGCTCCAAAAAAACCTCAACACTGAAGATGCGGACGAGGCTGAGGAAGAAGACGAGAAACCTCAGACAAATGAGGCAGTTGCAGAACAGCAGGAGCTCTTGAAATAAACAGACTGCTTGAGGACGGTTTCCTATACGCTACATGTGCAAATTTCAAATGGATTACATGGGTAACGGATTATGAAAAAATTTTGTCTTATTTTTGGACTTGCTTTATTTGTAATTGGATGCGGTAACCACAACGAATATCTCGCCAAAGGCAAAGAATTAATAAAATCCGATAAACGACGGAAAGAAGAACGCGCTGTCCGTGAATTTAAACTTGCAATTGAACAGGAGAATGATAATGCTGAAGCACATTATCTACTCGGATTTTACAATTCGCAAGAGTTCTACGAAGTCAGCCAACCTGAGTGGGGTCAGGCATCAATCGCTAACAGAGGACAGCATATGTTCAAAGCGTATCAAGAAGATCCTCGTGAATACCTTGAAATTTTGATTTTTGATACGCTCCGAGACGATGACGTGAATGTACAAAACGCTACGCTGGAGGCACTTACTTTAATTTACCAAAAAGGCGATCGTAAACAACTTCTCAAGCAACTACAAAAAGCGATTAAGTCCAAAGATAACCGAGACAGACACGACGCACATTGGGTCATGGCGAACATCGGTAAATCCCATCCAATGACCATGGTGCCGATTTTGATTGAACTGCTAAATCACAATCAGATGGGTACCCGTTTGAACGCTGTAAAAGCACTCGGTGAGATAGGGAGTGAAGAAGCAATTCCTGTTCTCGCTACCCTGATTGAATCCGGTTCTGCAAAACGCAAAAGTGATCGTGAGGTGCCTGAAGTGCGTCAGTTGGCTGTCGCAGCACTCGGAAAAATTGGAGGCAAAGCAGTTCCTGAACTTGTCAAAATTACCCAAAACAAAGGGTCTTCTCTGCGAGTTGATGCAATTCGTGCCCTATCCACGCTCGGAGATGAGAAAGCTGTTCAACCTCTTTTAGATGCATTGAAAGAGAAAAGTAGCAGGGAAGTTGTCGTGGAGTTAAGAAATTAGAACCGATTTCATCAGTTAGGCATGGGTGGAAAGTACCACTATTCTTCGGATGATTGAAAGGAACGCGGATGTTTAGAAATATATTCATAATATTCATTTTTGCCACTGTAGCCTTTGCGTTTGGATGTGACAACCACTATTGCGATGAACACCTGCAAATGGAAGTACAACAACTTGACAAGGACCTCGAAAATCGATGGTCTACAAATGGAGTCGTTGTCAACTCTATTAAACCGAACGGTCCTGCAGATAAAGCAGATCTCTCACAAGGAGAACTCATTTCTTACGTAATTGGTGAGTACCCTATTCAGAATTCTCAGGATTTCACGCGTGCAGTCAAAAAAGCTATGGCTGATGACAATAACATGTTGTTGTTCCTCAAAGGCAAACAACCCATCCGTATTGCAACGCGAAAAACTGGAGACAAGGTCGGTTTAGAGGTTGAAGGTAACGACACCGTTCGTATCAATAAAATTATGCCTGGTACCCCCGCTGCAAATAGTGACGCTATTCAGATTGGTGATGTTGTTGAGAAGATTGTTGATGAGCGAAAAATCTACAGTTTAGGTGACTACAAGAAAACTGTCAATGAGTTTGCAAAATTGAATGTTGATTTGACCGTCAGGACTACAGAACTCATCGGTGTGAAAATTGCGGCTGTCACCGCACTCGGTAATTTAGGTGATGCTCGTGCTGTTGAATCTTTGATAGAAATCCTCAAAAACAATCGCGAACTTTCACTCCGAAAAGCTGCAGCGCGAAGTTTAGAACGGCTTGCTGCTTTGAACGAACTCAATCCACTCTTTCAAAAGTTTCAACAGGAAGATGTGAATCAACTTCCCGCGGACACGCTTGATAGTCAACAGCGAGAATCTGCAGAAATCCTCGGGTTGCTCTTCGTTGACCTTGCTGTAAATACGGCAACGCTTGAAGCACCATTCGGCATCCAATTCCGGCACCGTTCGGAAGCACTACATCAGAAAGTCAATGAAGGACAACTTGTTGAACTTGCCGAACAATATATCCAAATTACCACTGAGCCAGATCAGGAAATTCGCCGTGCATGCCTCTCCATTCTTGGTACTCTTAAGCCTATCTCTGCGATTCAATCTCTCATCAAGGTACTCATAGACCAAAATGAAATTCCGGGCATACGTTTCCAAGCGGGTTTAGCACTTAGCCGCATTGGTGAATCTGCTGCCGATGCGCTCATCGCTGCATTCAATGAAGGTGATACCACTGCGCAAGACATCGCTGCTTCAGCCCTCGGCAGTATCGGTGGAACACAGACACGCGACTTTTTGATTAGTGCCTTAGAAACCACTGACGATCCCGCGATACAATTAACGCTCGTGGACGCAATTGCAAAAATTGGGGATGAACTTTCACTCAGTGCCCTCGAACGCCAGCGACAACGTTTTCAAGAAGATGATTCCGCCATCCGTATCTTTCTTGATGAGGTCTTTAGCAGCTTGACGACTCCCTCTCAGTAGACATTAGTTTTACTGTTAACTAAAAGTCTCGGGTTTTCAGGAATACGCTGCAAGTTCGCATACATAAGATGAAAATTGGACTCATTTCTGACCTGCACACTGATGCAACCGAAACAAACAGGGCGATTGTCCCATTTCTCATTAACACTATCAAAGCTGCTGAACTTGACGTTTTTGTCCTCACAGGTGATATAACCCCCAAGCTACCTGAATTTTACGAAATACTCGGTGAATTTGACAAAGCAGATTTAACTTGTCAGAAACTCTTTGTTCCAGGGAATCACGATATTTGGGTTAGCAAGGATGCTAACATGACGAGTGAACAGAAATGCCGAGTGATTTCACAAATCTGTCAAGATCATGGGTTTTATCCACTTATTGATGCCCCCCATATTATAGAAACTGTAGGATTCTGCGGTACCATTGGTTGGTACGATTATACATTTGCATCTGATGAATACGATTTTTCCACGGAACAGTATGCTGAAAAACAGTTGATGGGAACAGTTTGGAGTGATAAGCGATACGCTAAGTGGGGGGATACAGACGAGAATGTCGCACACCGTTTTGAGGCAGAACTTGACAAGCAGATCGCTTCCCTCAAAGACAAGGTGCAACGCATCATTGTTGTAACACATCATGTTCCATTTCGGGAGTGTATCCGTTATCGAGGCGAATTACCTTGGGACTATTTCCGTGCGTTTATGGGAAGCGAAGGTCTTGGCACGTTATGTTTACAGGAACCGCTTGTTACACACGTCCTCTTTGGACATGTCCATTATGCTGTCAATCAGCAGATCAAGAGTGTTAAGGCAATCTGTGCGCCCATCGGCTATTTTCACGAAAAACCTGCCGAAAATTTGCAGTCTTATGCTAAACAACGTTTGACTTGTTTCACTTTAGCAAAAGGTTCCTAAAACCAAAAAAGATAAAAGTAGTAAAGGAGACCACAATGGAAATTACTTTAACAAATAGCAACGATGCCGGTTCCCTTGAATTTCCATGGGGCGCAATAAAATGGTTATGTAATGATCAGATTGATCCAGATGCTGAGATGACGTTCGGTATCGTTTATATCAACGCGGGCGAAGGCAACCCAATCCACTATCACCCCAATTGTGAGGAACTTATCTATGTGCTCTCCGGTGAATGCGACCACAAGTTAGGAGATGAAATTATTCCGCTTAAGCCTGGAATGATGTTGCGAATTCCGCGCAATGTCAAACACAATGCTGTCAACACCGGTTGGCAACCTGTGACAATGATTATCTGTTACTCAGATGCTGACAGACAAACAGTCTTTTCTGATTAAAAAAGTTGCAGAACAATATGTTTATTGATATTCGGCAAACAGGAATTATGAACTATGTCCAAAGAATCAAGGTGCAAAGTTAAGATTTGCGGTACTACTTCAATCCACGATGCATGCCTTGCTGCTGATGTAGGTGCGGATTACTCTGGTGTATTAGTTGATGTTGCTTCTTCAGAACGATCTTTAACTACTACGCAAGCGTTAGAAATCGCCAATGCAAGTCCTATTCCAACGGTATTGTTGCTATACAATCGCACAACATCAGATATTCAAGAAGCGGTGTCCCGAATCCAACCGTTTGCAGTTCAACTCCTTGGGCAAGAGACACCACAACAAGTTGAAAAGCTCAAACGAGTCGTGACATGCCAACTCTGGAAATCTGTTTACTTGCCTGCAGGAAGTCCTAAAAATGTAGATATGTCAGCAGTTCGGGAACAGATGCAAGCGCACCATGATGCTGGCGCAGATTTTCTCTTATTTGATACCGTTGACATGAGTCTTAAGACTCCTCGATATGGCGGCACAGGCAAAACTTGTGATTGGCATACCGCTGCAGCGTTAATTTCAGAGAGTCCGCTGCCAGTTTTTTTCGCGGGTGGAATTCGTCCGGAGAACGTCACAGCTGCGATTAAAACGATAAACCCCTACGGGATTGACCTCTGCTCAAGTGTGGAAGCGTCAAAAGGTGTTAAAGATAAGCAAAAACTACAACGACTAATGGAACAGGTCAGAAAATCTAAAACGTAATTATCTAACCACTTAACTCAAATTTGTTGAAATCGTTGTAAATAATAGGATATACTTATATTTGAAACAATGTGAAGTGCTTTTACTTGATTAAGAATTAGGAATAAGTTTTGAAAACTTTTGTCCAATTGACGACTTCTTGCTTCGCAATTTCCTGTAGAAGCGAGTACTAACAGGCATATTTTATTAATTTGCACAACCTAAGGAGACTTTTATGAAAATCAACACATTTCAGTTGACCTTTATTTTTTTAATGGTTTGTATAATTTCCGTTGTCGGCACCTCTACTGTCTTCGCAGACAGTCATGAGACTGAAGGAGAAAAAATGAGTCCTGAAGCCGAAAGCAAAGCAATGAGTCCTGAAGCTGAAGCTATGGAAGAAAAACCGGGTGTTTCAGGATGGTTTCAGATTGATGTTGATGTTTTAGGCACCTATTTCTTGATCGGCGCAAGCCATCCGATCGGGGGCGTTTCAATCGCTTCCAACATCTATGTAAATGATAAGGACCTGGACAAGAATACGGGTGAATTTGATCTGGGTGTCACATTTCCCGTTGTGATGTCTGATAATGTATCACTTGCGTTGCAACCGATGGTAGGTATTGGGTTTGACTATACCGGAGCAGATGGACCAGATGCACTATATCCGCAAATTTTTGCTTTTCTGTCAGCACCTAATATCTTTTTTTTCCACTGGACAATTGGTAGCGTTTCGTCGATATTTAATGACGAGAGTATAAATGACATCTACACTCGGAATTATTTGACTTATTCACTGAACGATACCATCGCTATCGGTCCTCAGGTTGAAGCAGTAATTGGTCTCGGTGATGAGAGTGAAATTTGGAGTCTGACTGCCGGTGGACGACTGAACATCGGCTACGGCAAGAATAACACACTCGGTATATATATTGGGTATGAAACCAAGAAAGGTGAAGATGAAACCGGACTTACCGGTAGAATGAATTTCACCCGTTTTTGGTAGGATACTTTTTCTTATACCGAAGATCCGCAATAAAGAGAGCGTTCCTACCTGTTAAACATTAGGCGCGCTTCTGTCTAAGAAGCACGCCTATCTTTATTACAATGATACCTTTTATAGTAGATTTTACAATTAACGATACACTGTAATCAGCGCGCTTACAAAGCGCGACTACCAGTAAATGTAGGAGAGTGAATGTAAGAGGCGCAATGAATTGCGCGACTACAAACGCATCAACTCAAAAGAAAATGTTCGCTCATGTCAAGAGTAAGTGCTTTTGACGAGTTTTGCTATAAAATCAACACTGACAGCTTTTAGATTCATGACGAACTCACAGATTGCGACGTAACCGGCGAGGAACTTTTTATGAACGCCACGAAAGGGACGAAGGAAGTTTCGCAGCGTCGTCCAGGCACCTTCAATCGTCCTTGTATGGATCTCGTAAAGACCATCACCGTCTGCGTCTCTTGCCCACTCGCCATCCTTATGGAGAACAATCTCACGGGCGCGCTGAATACGGTTATAGCCACGCCAACCATCCGTATACACCGTTGAAGTCGGCAACGTCCACTGATGAACGTGTGTTGAAAGCGTCGCAGAATCGGTGTGCCGCACAACACGTAATCTCAGGAGACCGCTTTCGCGACCTTTCGTCCCAACAATAGGCGGACGATCATTGTCATAAGTCCCATGTCCCCTGCGTTTATTGCCACGCCGACGCGGCGGATCCGAAGCATCAACGTGCTTATCGCCTTTTTCACCGGCGTTTTGAAACATCTCATCTGTTTCGACTTCAGCATCAGGTAAAGCAGCTTCGGGTTGTATCTGCTCTGCCGAAGTTTGGAGTTTACGTCTTATAGAAAGAACGGTTTGACGACTTAGACCCAGTTCACACCCGAGTTGTGCACTTGAAACACCTTGACAGACACCGCGCAAAAGCAGAACGACCTGTGAGGGACGAAACTGCGTGCCAGCAAAGACCGTCCCGGTATAGAGGTTGTAGATGCTCTCACAGTGTTTGCAGCGATACACTTGTAGACCACTTGTTTCAGTCGGACGGAACTTGCGTGCCTCCGCCACGCTCGCTTGGCATTTTGGGCAACACAGCCCTTGAAGGTGGAAATGATCCAACACCCACGCTTGAGTTTTTTCTTCATCCATGAGAGATTGTATTGGAAAGTCCATAGGTAACACGCTAACATAACTTTGAAAAAATAGCACTTACTTTTTACATGAGCCAAAATGTTTACTTGTTTTTATAATTCACCATATAAAGGAATTCCCTCCAAAGCACATATTTTACGAGTCTAAAGAGTCCTCATTCAGAACAAATGAATAATCCATATTATCATTACTTTGTTAAACACGCATCTGCGCCAAGCAGTGCGCGTTTTGATGTCTTAGAAGGAAAAATGACATGTCTGTCATGGGTTATTATACCATACGTGATTTTATTTTTTTTCTTCTCTATAAATACCATTAACGCTCAAGTTCCTTTATCGCTAACCCGTTTAACAGAAGCAATTGAAATTGATGGCTTAAGCGATGAACCGGGGTGGCAGAACATCCCACCACTCCATCTCACCATGTATAAGCCCACATATCGGGGTGAACCGACCGAAAGAACTGAAATCAGAATTGCTTATGATAGTGATTATTTCTACTGCTCGGCGCGATGTTATGACACCAACTCTTCTGAGATTCGTGTAAATTCGCTTTACCGCGATCGGTCGAGCGGAGATGATAAATTTGGAATCGTTCTTGATACCTTCAACGATAAAAAATCCGCCCTACAGTTTTGGACAACCCCAGCTGGTATTCGAGGTGATAAAGCCATCTATAAAGATGGCAAATCAAATAACAAAAATTGGAATACCTATTGGGATGTTGCTGCTGTTCAGAATGAAGAGGGTTGGTTCGCTGAGATGCGGATCCCTTTCTCCAGTTTAAGTTTTCAGGATGAAAACGGTAGGGTTGTTATGGGACTAATCGTTTATCGAGATATTGCCCGGAAAAATGAAAGGCTTGTCTTTCCGGATCTGTCTCCTGAACGCGGTATAGATACCCCGTCTCGAGCACATCCTGTGATTTTAGAACAGGTCCACAGTCAAAAGCCGGTTTACTTTACGCTTTATGTAGTTGGTGGACTTGAACAAAAATCGACGTTGAATGATGCCGAAACAGCGTATCATCTCAAAAATAATCTTGAGAGAGGTATAGGGCTTGATATTAAATATAACTTTACGAGTAACCTAACTCTGGATACGACCCTAAACCCTGATTTCGCGCAGGTAGAGGCAGATGATCAGCAGGTTAATTTAAGTCGATTTTCGCTGTTTTTTCCGGAGAAGCGGCAATTTTTCCAAGAACGTTCTGGGATCTTTTCCTTTAATTTTGTTGGACGCTCTCGACTTTTCCATAGCCGTCGAATCGGTATTGAGGACGGTGAACAAATTCCTATTATTGGCGGAGCAAGGTTAGTCGGACGTGTCGGAAATTGGGATCTCGGTTTTCTTGACATGCAAACGACACGTAAGACTGAAATTCCAATTGAAAACTTCGGCGTGCTGCGGATGCGCCGCCAAGTTCTCAACTCACACTCCTACGCGGGCTTAATGGTAACAAACCGCATTGACGAAAAAGGCAATTACAACTTTGCCTATGGGATCGACGGTATCTTTCGACTTCTTGGAAAAGAATATTTAACCCTTAAGTGGGGACAAACTTTTGAAGATGAGATCATTCAAAAACAAACATTTAATTTTTTGGATGCATCGATGTTTCTGGTAGATCTAACGCGCCGCACCGACGTTGGCTTCGATTATCGACTTACTGCAGCTCGGCGCGGGGATGACTTTTTGCCCGGAATAGGGTTTACATCTCGGAAAGATTTCACACAACTGGAAGGCAGTTTTCGTTATGACTGGCTAATGGGAAAACGAACTTCATTTAGACAGATAAGTCCATTACAGTTTTCTGGAGATGTCGCGTTCCGAAATGAAAATAGGTCTGTTGAATCTGCCAATGCTGAGTATGCTATTGATCTGGAGTGGAAGTCTGGGGCAAATGTATCTATGGATTTGGAAATGGATTATGAAGATCTGAAAAAAGATGAAGACTTTCCAGAAGGGACGATAGTTCCAGCTGGAAGTTATACCACCTTTGAGATTAAGGGTGGTTACGATATGCCAGGAGGAAGTTTATTCCGAACCGATTTTGACTGTTCTTTTAGCGGGTTTTTCGATGGTTGGCAACTTGATTTAGGTGTTAAGCCAAAATGGAATGTTTCCCGATATTTGGAGATGGGAAGTGAATATGAAATTAATGTTGTCCGTTTTCCCAGTCGCAATCAAGGATTTAATGTGCATGTGATTCGGCTTCGAACACGGGCAGCGTTTAACACACAAGCCTCTCTGAATGCGTTCGTGCAATACAGTAACGTCAGCGATCAGTTTTCAACAAATATCCGATTTCGATACAATTTCGGTGAAGGAAATGATTTATGGTTGGTTTATAATGAAAATCTCAATGCATACCGAGATGATGAAATACCGAGGAAATTACTAACGAAGAGACGTACACTATTAATGAAGTATACGCATACCTTTGGGATATAGCGCACAAACGTCTTAATCATGTCATTTTGACAAAGAACTCATAGCGAGTAAGAGCTAAGCATCGTTGAAAGTTCTCCGAAAGTTTATCATTGAATATGCTAAATTACGAAAACCTAAATGGGTTTCTTTGAGTTTATCATAACTAAGGACGAGTTTCCGATAAGTCCCTTGCCAACCAAAGGTTCGCTCCACTTTATATCGGTCTTTGTCCATTTTCTTGTTAAACCACCGGAACGGACGGGCAATTACAATAGGTTCTTTGGCATTCCGCCGGTTCGGATAGATCACCGGGAGCAGCCCGTGTTGTTTGATAATCTTATGATTCTTTTTGGAATCAAAACCGGAATCCAGTGTTAGAGCGGAAGCACTAAGATCCATTCCAATACGATTAGCAAAGGCGATAAGATTCGGTGAATGTTTCGGGCAAAATCTTTGTCCCATGTTGGTTGACAGGTTTGATGGTTATCGGGCTGATGATGAACCCTTGATTGTCAGTGATGATCAACTCTTTTTCACCTTTTTGATGTTTGTGGCCTGAATAACCGATGTTGTCCCCTTTTTTCCCGACGGTATTTGACCCATCTCCATGAAGTTAAGAGGTGTCAAGTTGGTCGGTGTCAAGCAGGTGTATCACTGATGCCTCAAAAAGTTTCTGATACGAGCCATCTTTTGACCACCGATTATGCCATTTATAGATATTAGACCAATGGAGTTCAGGACACCGGGTTCGGAGTTGATCCCATTGAATACCCGTATGTAAAACATAGAGGATATAGTTGAATATCTTGTCCAAGGAGAGTTTCGGTTTCGGGCCTTTGACTCGTTTCGCTAAATGTGGTAAGATATAACGATTGAAATCTTTACGGGAAACCTGTTTGGGAATACAGTTGTATTTTGGTGATTTTTGAGCCTCGTTTGCCATAATAACACCTTTCATAAAGTAAAGCGGTATCTGAAGTGGAAAGAATGGGACATAAATTATACCCTTTTCTTTCCCTATTTTACCACATCCTTATGTTTTACTCAATATGACTTCCATGATTAATGCAGAGCCATTCAATTCTCCGGTAGTTGCTACCTTCTGATCACGGTCCTTCCTCTGTAGGAGCGACCTCCTGGTCGCGTTTAACCACTAAAATGCACATAAAACCGAAAACTGAATGACTCTGTGCCGTTTGCCTCGTAGATTGCGTAAATCTGGAACTTCTACTAACATTTCAAATAGATGGCGAGACTTTGGTTTGTCATTGTTCATCTCAAATGATTTTAGGGTAATCTTTAAGGTGAAGTCCATCATGTGTGGCGCGAAATGTCATGCCACACATGATTATTACCTACACATACATTGATATGTTTTTCGAAAACTGAATGACTCTGATTGCAAGTTTTGATTATGGCATTATAACGAAATTGATGATGGGTGTTCCTGTATCACAGAAATCACATAACTTCGAATTTTCAAACCTTCAAGGATTTCAGTTTCTACGCGAGGGTTCGGTGTTTTGCGGTGATCAAATACGACGTAATACCCTTCCACGGCTTTTTCTGATCCAACGTACGTGGCGAGTTGTGCTTTGCCTGCCTGATACCGAGCATCTCCACCCCAGATTTTTGTTTCAACGATGTATTTTCGGTTATTGTGAAGTATTAGGATATCCATTCTGCCGCGTCCTGTTTGGACCTCAAGGTACATAGTTCCACCTACAATCTGAACAAATTGGCTCAGATAAGCGAAGAGGAGATGTTGACCTACGTATTCTTGCGATGTTTCTGGCACTTCTAAAATCTTGAAACCTGCGCGTGCAATAAAATCTCGGAAATTATTGAGGAGTGCTTCCATCTGAATATGTCCATCCGGGGTGAGGTAATCCTGAAATCCTGTGCGGTTGTCTTCTGGTAAATATTCTTGTTCCAGTCCATTCACTATCGATTTGAATGCTCGCATGATGCGATATTGATAAATCGGGTTCACAATTTCACACATGCCATCAGCACCTTCAGCAATGACACCATAAGTGGCGAGTTCGCTGATGATTTCACTATCCAAATTGAAGTCCACGCCCTCATCATAAGAAGCAATTTTAAGGAGAAGTGCTTCAAATCGCCGGTCGCTACGGATATTTGTTATCAGATGATTGATGTTTGTATTGCGTTCGCGAAGGATTTTTACATGTGCTTTTGAAAAATGTTCCATTGTAATTGGTTCGCTTTTCGGGATATCAAATTCTTCGGTAAGAATCTGTGCAAACCGATTAACAAGCACGGGTTGACCAGCAGTCTGTTTGTGAATAGATTTGATGACATCGGGGTCAAAGGATTGTCCAACTTCGCCCGTATACTGAGAAAGAAGTTCTTGCACTTGTTCAAACGTGAAATTGGGTAATTTGAATTCGTCTTGGATATTGAATGGTGAGATAGAGCGATCATAATTCAGTTGGGGGATGCTCTTGACACCGACAATGCCAACACTGTAAGGACATCGATCCTTTCCAGAGAGGTATATCTGGCGGAGTGAGTGCAAAAACCCTCGTAAAGCTGGTGGAGTAGCATCAAACTCGTCAATAATCATGACAAATCGTTGATTTTCCAACAGACTCCCAAGGGATTCAAAAAACTCTCGCATTGAAACAGAATCGGTTATTTGTGCGTTCGCCAAAAATTGGTTGAGACTATCAGAAGGATTCTTGCCACGTTTTTGGAATACGTCCTTAATTTTCTTACAAATTTCTTTGCAGAGAGAACTATAAAAGACAGAAGTTTCAATGTCCACATATCCCTCAAAATTAAGTTGTATTGGAAAATATCTATTCCCTTTGCTTTCAAGTGCATCAAGCGCGTTTCGGAAAAACGTAGTTTTGCCTGTCTGGCGCGGCGCAAAGAGAACTATGTATCGCCCCTTTTCCAACCGATCTACAAAATCCGCGAGTTCCTCTGTTCGGGCGACAAAGTAGTTATCCTCAGGGTACACGGGGCCGCGAGTTTCAAACTATCGCATCTCTTACGCTCCTTAAGTAGTTGAAGGAATTATATCAGAATATTGTGCGGAAGTCTATAAGAAAGAGGTGTTTTGAAAGAATTTTGTTTTCGCAAAGAACAGGAAGACCTCTTATAAAGAGAAATAAATTTCACGAAAATAAGTTGATTTTGGATATATTTTGTGGTATTCTTAACTAAAGTTGGGACAATTTCTTTCAGTTTCATGTTGCGTTTTCCAGTATTTTTCTGCAGGTTTTGCATGGAATCGTAACTTGCAGAAAAATCCCGCTGTTGTCCACGCATTTGTATATAAGCCACCATCAGTCCGCGTGTCAGGTGTTTCGGTTTATACCAATGGATACTAAGCGTGCGGAGCACAGATTCAACTTCAAGAAAGGGCTCGCCTTTTTGTGTTATCTGAAAGGATAACCTCTTTTCTGCTTTCTGTCTCTAAAAAAATGAAAATTGTCCAAACTTTAGTAATTGAGTGTGGAGCATAATTGTTTGAAATAGCGCACCGCTTTTCTTGTGGGAGGGATTTACAATCCAGATTTATTCCGGTTCTGCTTTCAGAAATCGAAATTGAATCGCTTTGACAATTAAACTTCTGAATGGTAAACTGCTTTTGTAGAACATAAGCATCTGCAACAACAATTCAGCTGTCGTAGAAAGGACTTGAAATGCTTCTGACACTCAAACAGGCAAGCCAATGGGCATCAGAACACCTCAATAAAAACGTTACAACCGCAAATATATCCTATTTAATTCAGTATGGACGGATTGAAACCGTTCTTGAAAACGGGTTAACGTTAATTCCCTTGAATAACCTCGAAAATTATTATGGCCAAAGCCTTCGAGAAATGCGATGGAAAGATGAACTCGGCGATGACCTGAATTGGACACTGTCCTTTGAAAAGATTAAAGAGACGGAAACAACAAAACACGTCCATCGGCTGCATCCCTACAAAGGTAAATTTATCCCCCAATTAGTTGAATATTTCTTAGGTGCACATACCGACGATTTTAAGCAGAACGTCTATTTCCAGCCTGGCGATATTGTCCTTGACCCGTTTTGCGGCAGTGGGACCACATTGGCACAAGCGAGCGAACTCGGTATGCATGCAATCGGCATTGATATTTCTGCTTTTAATGCTTTCATTAGCAATGCCAAAGTAGGTACATTCAATTTTGTTCATCTGTATGAGGAAAGTCAGAAAATTACTACAGCACTAAAAAATGTTGTAGCCACATCTGGGATAACCGAATTTGAATCTAAACTTGCAGATTCCCTTGCCGAATTCAACAATCAGTATTTTCCTATATCCTTCAAACGCCAAGTCAGAACAGGTGAAATTGATCAGAAAAAGTATGGTGCTGAGAAAGAAACCGCTTTTTTAGAGACATACAAACAACTCGTTGCTGAATACCAAATTGATATTCAGATGCCAACTGATTCTGCTCGTTTTATGAAGCAGTGGTATCTTCCGGGTGTCAAGGCGGAGATAGATTTTGTCCATAATGAAATTCGCAAAGTAGAAGGGACATCAACACAAAAAGCTTTGATGCTTATTTTAAGCCGGACAATTCGTTCTTGCAGAGCCACAACGCATGCAGATTTAGGCACACTACGGGAACCTGTAACAACAACCTACTATTGCAGAAAGCATGGAAAGGTTTGTAAACCACTCTTTTCCATTTTAGGATGGTGGAACCGATACTGCAAGGATAGCATTGAAAGATGGGTTGAGTTCAGTCCGTTAAAAACAGACACTTTTCAACACTGCATAACTGGTGATTCCCGGACAATTGACATCTTCACGATGTTGAGACAGGCAAATCCACAATTGGCAGAATTTACCCAAAAACAACGAATTAAAGGCATCTTTACAAGTCCACCTTACGTAGGACTCATCAACTACCACGAACAGCACGCTTACGCCTATGATCTCTTTGACTTTAAAAGGTTAGATGAATTAGAAATTGGTCCTCTGTTTAGAGGAAAAGGACGAGAAGCGAGAGAGTCCTACATTCAGGGTGTAGCCGAAGTTTTCAAAAACAGTAAGCAGTTTTTGGCTGACGATTACGATGTCTTTGTTGTAGCAAACGATAAGTTCAACATGTATCCGACTATCGCTGAAATTGCAGGAATGTCCATTGTTAATCAACACAAGCGACCTGTCTTAAATCGGACAGAAAAGAATCGGGAGGCAGCATATTCCGAGACAATATTTCACTTGAAAGAAAAAAGGAATTGATAGATGTCCTTACAACGACTGACGATGATAAAACAGAAAATTAAGGAATATATGCGGGATAAGTTCCGGTCGTACAACCCTGAAACACGTCACATGCCATTCCACTATCGCCTGCTTGGCAAAGATAGGATGGCTTTATTTTCTTTCATTCAATCCTTAAATACAACATTTGGTATCTCAATATATGAACCGGTAGCGATTGCATTGGCGAGTGGAAGGTTTAGGGTGGCAAAAAGCCAAGTTAAACCCGCTGACGAAATAAGTTCCGAAGCACATCAGCAAATTCAGACAATAATGGATGAGTTGGCAGTGGCTGATAGAGAACCCGATAAATCTGTTGAAATAGAAGAAATTAGAAAAGTTTGTCGAACTGGAATTGTAGACAAAGTAAAACTGACGAGGGTAGATATCTGGTTGGAAAACTATGAAGGTGAGTTATTTTTATTTGATCTTAAAACTGTGAAACCTAACAAAGGTAATTTTAAGGAATACAAACGAACTCTCTTGGAGTGGACCGCCGCCGAATTAGCAAGAGATCCAGAGGTAGTCGTGAATACAATGATTGGCATTCCTTACAACCCTTATGAACCGAAACCTTATCAACGGTGGACGCTGAAAGGGATGTTAGATCTCCAGCATGATATTTTAATAGCAGAAGAACTGTGGGATTTTATTGGTGGAGAAGGAACTTACGCAGACCTTTTGAAAGCTTTTGAGCAGGCTGGAATTGAGTTAAGAGATGAAATTGATGAATATTTTAAACAATTCAGCTAATCAAATGTTGATCAGGGTGACAGATGCTTTCTCAAGTTATTTAAAGATTTTTGGTGAAACCTAAAAAGTGGAGGATAAACAATGTCTCAAATCAAATCAGTGTTACTATGGGAAAACCAACGGAGGTATGTCCGCGAAGCAATAGATGCTGGCACCCTCAAAGGTGCGATCATCCCCACAGGAAGCACAGAACAACACAACGAACACTTGGCGATGTATCACGATACACAAAGTGCGGTGTACGTCTCCAAATTGGCAGCTGAAAAGTTGTTCCCGCAGGTGATTGTCACTACGCCTTTGGCAATCGGCGTGTCAGAACACTGGATGGATCACAAAGGCACGCTCACGCTTCGTGCGGAGGTTTTTGGTGAGGTGCTATACGATGTCGCCGATAGTATGCGTCGACACGGTATTGACAACATCCTGATTGTCAACGGACATGCAGGCAACTCAGGTCCAGTACATCAGCGGTTGGATGGTTATCAAGAGAAACTCGGTATCAACATCGCATTTCATTCCTATTGGGAAGCGTACACTGGCGAGTTGGTCAAAGAGCAGATGGAATCCGGTGTCTGTCCTGGGCACGCAGCGGAGTTTGAGACAGCGTTTGCCCTCGCCGCTTTTGCAGAAAACGTTGATTGGAACGGCGTGGATTACGATAGCGCAAAACTCACCATCTCTAATGAGGGGCAGGCGAAATCTGACCGAGAATATCACCATCAAGCGAAACTCGCCACCTCAGAAAAAGGGCAAGTGATGATTGATGTCGCTGTGGACTGGGTTGCAGAAAAGATGCAAGAGATGATGTCGTAGCCCTCACTGTAGGCGCGCTTTGTAAGCGCGCCCTTCCGTCATGCGCGGTTGAAAACCGCGCCTACAAAATTGCCTTTTTCTAATGTCCCTCAAGAGCCTTCTGAAGTTCATCTCCATGTTGTCGCCACCAACTGTAGAGGATCGAAATATCGGTGCCGATGCAGAAATGCCGCACGCCCATATCAAGGAAACGTTTCGCGCCATCAGCATTCCCAATTTCTGCGCGCGGCGGCACACCCATTTTCAGCGCAGTCTCAAACACTCTTCGCTCTGTTTCTTGAATTTCAGTTGAACCACGCTGACCCACCTTCCCGATGCTCATAGAATAATCCGATCCACCCCACTGAATCATGTCAAGACCTTCAACAGATAATACCTCTTCAAGGTTTTCAACTGTCCCCTTCTTCTCAATCATAATGACAACCACAACATCACGGAGTGCCTGCACATACTGCGATCCTCCGCCATACCCCATATAAGCGAACCTGCGAGTTGCCACGCCATAACTACCGCCATCTTCAGGTGTATCTGCACGCGTAATCTTAACACACTCTTTCACATCTTCAACGTTTTGGCAATCCGCGTATAGCACACTCTGAAAGCCAGATCCGATTGCGCGTTGTGCGATGAAACCCCGCGGCTCCTGGTCAACTTTTATCATAGTAGAGATGTTATGAAGTTCCGCTGCTCTGCACAAATTATCTAAATCGTGCAGGTCAAATGGGCCATACTCTCCCACAAATTCGACATAGTCATACATGCCAGTGTGACCAATCGCCTCAACAATGGATGGCCAAGTGGTATGAATGTGTGTTCCAACGGTCGGTTTGTCAGCATTGAGCAGTTCACGAAAGGTATTTTTTCTCATATATTTTCCTCTTCTGTTTGGGTAAGAACAATCTGTGATCACGATGCTTCGGCTTCTAAATGCGTTTATATTAACAGGAATCCACACTTTTTTCAACTGCAAAATAACGTTTGCTAATGGACGCAATTTTTGTTAAACTGATAGTGCATCGCAACTTGGAGCAGAACGGAGGAATCCCATGCAAAACTTGATTAAATTGCCTACAAATTTCGCTGATTATTTACAGATTGAAAACGCCGACCTACGTTTTACCGAGGCAACCGACGTTGCCAAACATATCACAGGAGCAGGTGTGGAAATCTATCCGAACATGGATCACGCCGCCATTTTCTGTGACCCGCCGCACCTTGTCGCCGATGGCTTAAAACAACTCGGCTATGTTAACGGATGGGATGCACGGTGTTATCCATCGCCTGTTGACGGATGCGACTATATTAATGTATCTGCCCAATTGTCCGCGGATAGTCCAGCACACGATGATGGATGGTTTGACTACGTCGCAGTAGTTCATCCCGTTGACAAAACAGCACTGCAACACATGCTCGGACAAGGATACGGCAATCCGTTTATCCATCACCTGACGTGGGGACTTGTTCCGCCAGAACGCACCACCGCAGATGATTTTGAATATGCAAACCATGTTGTGCCGTTTATGGTAGAAAAACGACAGGTCATCGGCGATGCAATCGGTGATGCACCGGGCACACTCATTATCGCTTTGCCAGAAAATGTTATGGCACACCCGAACTTTGAAGACACACTGCCAGAATGGATTGGTGACCTTGACGCAGAAGAATATCAGGTTGAATCGATGCAGGGTGGTGGATTCCTAATCCAGTTTTTTGTGTTGACAGGTGGTAGAATTGAGGTTGCGCTGCGCGTTGACACGACGCAGACGTTCAACCCGAAAAGCGTTCATAAAATCTCTGAAGATGAGATTAGTGCTGTGCAGGGGGAATAGTGTATTCCTTATTTCTGTGAATTCTGATGTTAATAGTGGTATAATATTAATTGAAAGTTGATGTTATGTGAAATGGAGAAACCGATGAATTGTCCAAATATTCCACAGACCGATTCTATTCAAGAACTCGCTGATTTCTGGGATACACATGACTTAACTGATTTTGAAGACGAACTTGAAGAGGTAAGCGAATCTGTCTTTGAAAATTTAGTTGCTGTTTGCCTTGAACCTGAAGAATTTGAGATTATTGAAACACTTGCCAAGTCACGTGGTATATCACCTGAGAATCTAATTCGGGAGTGGATTGTTGAACGTATTGCGGCAAGGTAGGCATTAAAATGGAAAATAAAGAAAATATGGAATGCAGCATAATGGACGAAGTTCGCGAAATGCGGCGTAAAATCTCAGCGGAATTTGGAGATGATCTTGATCAATTGGTTGTGTATTATCAAAAGTTAGAGAACGAAATGCGGGAGTCTGGTAAATACAAGTTTGCAGATCTGCCAAGCGAGAAGTTTGAAATAGAAAAAAATATTTTTAATATATTAGTTTCTGTTCGGCGAAAACCCGAAAAACTTGAGATTATTAATGCACAAACCAAGTTGTTGGAATATCTCCTTGGAACTCAGTTCAGAGTAAGTTGTTGAGCGTATTTAAGTTTTAGTAAGGATAACCATTGCAGGAGGTTTAAGATGGATGAAAAAGTACCTGAATTGCTTGATTTAACGAAAAAACTTTTAGATCAATCTGTAGAAATTGTTGACGACTCAATTCCACTAACTGAATCTGTTGCTGCTGACAAAATTCGATACACAATCTTCCTCCTTGTTCAAATGAGTGAGTCTTTAAAGTTTGGCTATGGTGCTTACTACAGTTGTAAGCATGGTTGGGGACATGGAGGAATCGGAGCGGCGCGCTCTATATATGAAATCCTGATTGATATTAAATACGTCAATCAGGATGACTCACCTAAAAAGGAACGCTTTACGAGGTTAGTGGATCACGGTGCGGAACAGCTCTACCACGAAATGCAAATAATGTGTCTGTTGGGGGAGAAGGTATCCCAAGAAGATCAAGATGAACGGACAAATAAGTACGAGTGGTTGAAAAAGAAGTACAAAGACAAATACGATCAAGATATTAAATCAGGTGTGCCAAAAGCGGATGCAACCCCTCGTTACCGTCCATATAATTGGGCAGGAATTGACCTTAGCAAAAAGAATAAAACGGTTAAAATGGATAATTTGGAGAGATTCCACCAATTTTATAAATATCTTTCAAACTTATCTCATGTTAGTATCGGCAAAACGCTTGACGCAATCACGGGGTTTACTGAAAATCAATATAAGATAAATTTGAAACTTTATCCGAGCCCTGACCACTGTTATATTGTTTTAATAGTAGTGTTTCCTTGCATTTATTGGATTTTAGAGGAATATATGGAGCACTTTGGAATTGACCTTTCCCACTACCCTAATCTTGAAAAAATTGAGGAAGATTATAAGAACCTTTTAAAGGAAGAAGACAACGAAAATGAATCTTATTAAACGAACTCGTTCTCTCATTTTAGTATTACTTCTTGCCTCAACCTTTTTCGTCTCAAACAGTTTCGCACAAGATTACGTTCACTATAAAACCCTTACCGGATCTAATAATGATGGGTGGGTTGAATGCGTTACGTTTAGTCCTGATGGTCAAACGCTCATCAGCAAAAACTTTAACAGCATCCATTTATGGGACGTTGGTACAGGTAAACACATCCGAACTTTCGTATTTTCTGAGAGCATGCATGAGGTGATGCCTCAAAACCCTACTTCGTTTAGTCTCGATGGTGAGATACTGGCAGTTGGGAGTTTAAATGGATCTATCTATTTGTGGGATCCTACCACAAGTGAAACTATCTTAAGGGGTGGTGTTTTCTATGATAAGATAGGTGATGCTTTCATAAGTAAGCACTTGAACACCATCACAGGACATACAGAAAAGGTCTTAGGTGTTGCGTTTAGTCCTCATGGGTCTACTCTCGCGAGTGGAGGTTATGATAATATTATTCATCTGTGGGATGTTTGGACAGGAAAATCCAAGAAAACTCTCAGAGGACATACAGATGGGGTCTCTAGCGTTGCATTTAGTCCTGATGGTAAAATTCTTGCTAGCGGAAGTTGGGACGATACCGTTCGTTTATGGGATGTATCTACTGGCAAACTCTTAAAAACAATCCTTACAAATCATGGAGGAGTATGTAGAGTAAATTTCGCCCCAGATGGTCTTATTCTCGCAAGTGGTGGTGATTTCGGTAGTGATAATACAGTACGTCTCTGGGATGTACAAAATGGAAAGCTAAAAACCACTTTTGAGGGACACACAGGTACGGTACTAAGCGTAGTTTTCAGTCCTGATGGTAAAACCCTTGCAAGTGGAAGTGGGGATTGGACTGTACGTCTCTGGGATGTAAAAACTGGAAAGCACAAAACCACACTCACTGGACATACCTCTGACGTGTGGACTGTTGCATTCAGTCCTGATGGCAGTATGCTTGCAAGCGCGGGACATGACAAAACTATCCGCTTATGGAAATTAACTTCTCCTCATCCGATAAAACCTGATTACCTCACACCACCAAAACCCACTGCAAACCAAGTCTACAGCAACGCCATCCGCTCTGTCATGTGGGTAGTTAACCCCAATATAGGTGAAGGCAGCGGCGTTCTCATCGATAAAAAATCCAAACTTGCCGTCACCAACGCACACGTCACAGGTAAACAGAACACAATAGACGTATATTTCCCCGCCCCAGACGAAAAAGGCGAACTTATAAAAGATCGTAACTTCTACCTGACAAACGGCGGTGTGCTAAAACGACTCGGCTATTACACCAAAGGACACGTCATCGCAAGGAATGAGAAAACGGATTTGGCAATCATCAGACTTGATGGATTACCCGAAACCGCCCGCGAAATTGATTGGAACTTCACACCACCTAAAACAAAAGCAGGCGAATTAGTTTACATCCTCGGCAACCCCGCTAAACAAGACCTTTGGCGTTGGACACTTGGCGAATTCCTTAACGACCACGGAGATTTCCTGCATATCCAATCCGATGTGTTCGGCGGCAACAGTGGCGGACCGGTGCTTAACAAACAGGGTATCCTGATCGGCATTGTGGCACGCAGCGATCAACTCATGAATGCAGCAGCTATTCCTATAAGACACATAAACAGGCTGCTATCTGAATCAAAGGTGAAACACTCACGGATGCGGAGATAAATTGGATACACTAAGGCATAATTTGTGATACTACTCTTTAGGAGGGTTAACACAATGGCGTATAGTAATTTTACATTAGACATAGTACGCTCGGCGTTTCAGCTCGAAATCGTTGAATCCGCGGGTGTCTTTTCTGAAATAGAAACGGTTGTGCCGAGGGAACGTTTCATTGCGGAATTAGAGGAAAAAGTGCAGTTAGCTATTTCCATAGGTACAGAGAAAGCCCGGTCAGAACTGATTGTAACTGATGTGTTGTTTGAACTCCGAGAACAATTTGATCGTAACATCAGTTTCTTTTCAGGTATTGACTTTAACGTTGATGATGATAAGGGATTAACCGGTGTGTGCGATTTTTTGGTAAGTCTGTCACCAATCCTCTCTTTTTTAGAGGCACCTATCATTATTCTTGTTGAGGCAAAGAAGGATAATCTGACACTTGGCTTCGGACAATGTGCAGCAGAGATGCTCGCCGCCCAACGTTTTAATGCTGAAAAAGGAAATAACATTCCTTGCCTCTATGGAGCTACAACCTCTGGAACAGATTGGCGGTTCCTTAAATTAGAAGGACAAAGACTCCACATTGATAGATCGCTCTATTCAATCGGACAGTGTGAAAAAATCCTCGGTATCCTCTCAAACATGGTAGAACAAAAGGCATAAGTGTTTCTAAAAGACAAATTTCCTTCAGGCAAATAAATTTGCAATTTTTCCATACACATGGTATAATTTTTAACAATTGACCTTGATGTTCAGAAAGCCTTTTTAATCCCATCCGGAGAGGTGGAAAAAGGATGTTCCGCTACACATCGGGACCTAAAGTTCCCTACAACTGTTCACAGAAAAAAAGCACTTGCAGTGCATGTTTTCCAGAACAGCAACACAAATTGCAGCATCGAATCCATAAGATTTGCGGTAATTTTCATAAATCGTTTTTACATTTAAGCCACCTCTTTTGTAAAAGTAAAATATTGAATTGCACCCTTCTCACTTTGTAGTGAGAAGGTTTTTTTATGCTGTCAAGCAGCACGTTATTGGTAAATAATCATGAAAATGCGTGAAAAAGCACAAGTCATGAACGCGGAGGAAATCCGGCGCGCCTTAGTCAGAATCTCTCACGAAATTTTGGAGCAAAATCACCAACACATCGAAAATCTGGTACTCGTCGGCATCAAAAGTCGTGGAGATATCCTCGCCTATAGAATCGCTGAAAACTTGGATCGGATTGAAAACATCAGTGTTCCGGTGGGTGCTATTGATGTTACCCTCTATCGTGATGACATCAATCTGCATGAAACACAGATACAGGTTAGCAGTACTGAAATCCCTTTTGAGGTTACAGGGAAATGGGTCATCTTGGTAGATGAGGTGCTCTATACAGGACGGACCACCCGTGCAGCGATGGATGCTATCATGGACTTTGGTCGTCCAGCGGCAATCCAACTGGCTGCGCTCGTGGATAGAGGTCACCGCGAACTTCCGATCTCAGCCGACTATATCGGAAAAAATGTACCTACTTCACGCAAAGAATTCGTTAGAGTACAATTAGTGGAAGAACACGGTATTGATTCAGCCGTGATATGTGAACCGGATTCAGATTGATCTGATTTAGGAGAAAACATAACAAAGATGGACAGTGTGCTTATCCGCAATGGACATATCATTGATCCGGCGAATAACGTTGATGAAGTTGGTGATGTTCTTATCATTGATGGCAAAATCGCCAAGGTTGGCGGAACTATAGCGGAAGATGTCAACAATGTGATTGACGCAACCGACATGACCGTTACACCTGGTCTAATAGATATGCACGTTCATCTGCGTGAACCCGGGTATGAGCATAAAGAGACAATTGCCACGGGGACAGCAGCGGCAGCAGCGGGTGGGTTTACGTCCGTTGTTTGCATGGCAAATACATCACCGGTGACAGATTCTCCGGACAAAATTAAGCACATTTACGAGATTGCGAATCGGAATTCGGAGCAACAGACTTCTCCCACAGCGAATGTCTTCACTGTTGGAAGTATAACAAAAAATCTTGCGGGTGAAGAACTGACCGATATCCGTGGTATGCTTTCCGCTGGAGCGGTAGGTGTCAGTGACGATGGCGTTACCGTGATGAATTCTGCGTTGATGCGTGAAGCGTTAACATTGAGTGCAAAACTTGACTTTCCTGTGATGGTGCATTGTGAAGAGCATAATCTGAATGCTCGTGCCGTGATGAATCTCGGTGAAACATCACGAAAATTGAATCTTGTGGGCAGCCCGAATGCAGCAGAGGACATTATCGTAGCACGCGATATCATGCTCACAGAATTGACAGGTGGACACGTACATATTCTACATGTCAGTACTGCAGGCGCGGTTGAATTAGTGCGGTGGGGAAAGCAACGAGGAGTCAACGTCACTGCGGAAGCTTGTCCACATCATTGGATTTTGACTGACGCAGAGTTAGAAAAACAGGGGACTAATGCCAAAATGCACCCGCCCCTACGAACACAGCGAGATATTGACGCTGTCCTTGAAGGTTTGCAAGATGGAACAATAGATGCTATTGCTACTGACCACGCGCCACATACACCGTCTGAAAAGGCACTCGGCATGAAAGATGCTCCCAACGGGATTATCGGACTTGAAACATGTGTGCCACTTGTCTTGACATATTTGGTTGATACTGGACATCTTACATTAACAGAGGCGATTGCAAAGTTGACATGTATTCCTGCGGACATCGTTGAAATTGATCGTGGAACACTTTCTATCGGTGCTGTAGCAGATGTCACAGTTATTGATACACAAAAGGTTGCAAAAGTTGACGTAGAAAGATCGTGTTCAAAAAGCCGAAATACACCCTTCGCTGATTGGCAGCTTAAAGGTTGGCCGGTGATGATAATCCGAAAGGGAATTCAAGGTTAGAAAATCCCTACAATGAGGAAAGATATGAAAGCAATTCTTGCATTGGCGGACGGAACCGTTTTTGAAGGACAACAGTTTGGCGCGACAGGTGAGACTGTCGGTGAAGTTGTCTTTAATACTAGTATGACAGGGTATCAGGAAGTTCTAACCGATCTGTCCTATAAAGGGCAGATTGTTACAATGACCTATCCGTTAATTGGTAACTACGGTTGTAACGAAGTGGATATTGAATCTATCGGTCCACAGGTCGAAGGATTCGTTGTGCGTGAATATAGCGCATATCATAGCAACTGGCGTTCAAAATGGAGTTTGGACACCTACTTAGCTGAAAACGGCATCATCGGAATTCAGAATATAGATACGCGCGCGCTAACTCGCCGCCTCCGTGTTCACGGTGTCATGAACGGATATCTTGCTACAGAAGGTGTCGATGGAAATCTTGATGTAGCAAACCTTGTCGCTAAAGCACAAGCATGGCACGGTTTAGTAGGATGGGATTTGGTGCAACGTGTCACCTGCCCGAACCCTTACGCGTGGAATCAACACCCATCAAGTTCAGTAGGACTACAATCAGAGGATTCAACTTCATCAGAAAATGGAAAATTTCGTGTAGTCGCAATGGATTTCGGCATCAAATACAACATTTTACGACAACTGAGGGAACATGGATGTGAGGTACAGGTAGTCCCTGCAAAAACAAAAGCTGAAGAGATCCTCGCAGCAGAACCCGATGGTGTCTTTCTTTCAAACGGTCCCGGAGACCCGATGCCGCTTGACTATGCGATTAAAACAATACAAGAATTGATGGGTAAAAAACCTATTTTCGGCATCTGTTTAGGACACCAACTTCTGGGACTTGCTCTCGGTGGGAAAACCTATAAACTGAAGTTCGGACATCGCGGGGCAAATCAACCTGTAAAGTATCTGGAAACCGATCAGGTTGAGATTACCTCGCAAAACCATGGGTTCTGTGTTGATATTGATTCACTGCCGAACACCGTTGACATAACACATATCAACTTGAATGACAACACACTTGAAGGGATACAGCATCGGGAGTATCCTGTTTTTTCTGTACAGTATCATCCAGAGGCATCGCCTGGTCCGCACGATGCAAGTTATCTGTTTTCACGATTTACGCAAATGATGGAGGAATAGTTTTCGGCAGTTGATTGCCATTATATATAAAATGCCAAAGCGAACAGATATAGAAAAAATCTTAATTATAGGATCCGGCGCGATTATCATCGGGCAAGCGTGTGAATTTGACTACTCCGGAACACAAGCATGTAAAGCACTCAAAGAAGAGGGCTATCAGATTGTTCTGGTTAATAGCAACCCTGCTACAATAATGACCGACCCAGATTTCGCCGACCGCACCTATATTGAACCGATTACAGTAGACACGGTCGAACTTGTCATAGAGAAAGAACGACCACACGCGTTGTTACCGACATTGGGCGGACAAACCGCGTTGAACGTTTCGGTTGAACTAGCTGAATCGGGTGTGCTGGATAAATACGATGTTGAACTGATCGGTGCAAAACTACCAGCGATTCAGAAAGCGGAAGACCGTGCGTTGTTCAAACAAGCGATGAAAAAAATCGGTTTAACTGTTCCTAAGAGCGGCATAGCACACTCTTTGCAAGAAGCAAATAAGCTTATTGATCCAATTGGTTTTCCTGCAATTATTCGTCCTGCATTTACACTCGGTGGCACAGGCGGCGGCATCGCATACAACATTGAAGAATACCAGAAAATGGTCGCAGCAGGTCTCGCTTTAAGCCCTATCAGCGAATTGCTCATTGAAGAATCTATCATCGGTTGGAAAGAATTTGAATTAGAGGTGATGCGCGATGGTGCGGATAACGTGGTCATCATCTGCTCCATCGAAAACGTTGATCCAATGGGTGTTCATACTGGGGATAGTATCACCGTCGCCCCCATCCAAACATTAACGGATAAAGAATATCAGTTGATGCGAGATTCAGCGATTAAAATCATCCGAGAAATCGGTGTGGATACGGGTGGATCCAATATCCAATTTGCTGTTGATCCGAAAACAGGTACACAGGTTGTCATTGAAATGAACCCGCGTGTCTCTCGTAGTTCCGCGCTTGCTTCAAAAGCAACGGGTTTCCCTATTGCCAAAATTGCTGCGAAGTTGGCTGTCGGTTATAATCTCGACGAAATCCCAAACGACATCACCGCTGAAACTCCTGCCTGCTTTGAACCGACTATTGACTATGTTGTTGTCAAAATTCCGAGATGGGCATTCGAAAAGTTTCAAGGCACCGATGAAACACTCACAACACAAATGAAATCAGTGGGCGAGGCGATGTCAATCGGTGGCACCTTTAAGGAAGCACTCCAGAAAGGATTACGTTCTTTAGAAACCGGATGGTCCGGATTTGATAACCACCCCATTGAAGAAATGCCACTTTCAGAACTCTCAAGCAAATTAACAATCCCGAACGTTGAACGTATCTTTTACATCAAATCTGCTCTCAAACGTGGGATGAGCATTGAAGAAATCTATTCCTATACACATATCGATCCGTTTTTCCTATACAACTTCCAAGAAATTGTAGATTTTGAAAAACGCCTTACTGCTCCACACGCACGACCCATAATAGAAAACGGAAACCAACCGGATGCAGAAGTCATATCTCTCTTACGACAAGCGAAACAACTCGGTTTTTCTGATCGACAACTCGCTGAAATCTACGATATGTCAGAAACTCAAATTAGAGAAAAACGAAAAACACTCGAAATCGTAGCAACGTTCAAAACCGTTGATACTTGTGCAGCAGAATTTGAGGCGGAGACACCTTATTATTATTCAACCTATTCAAGTGAGGATGAGGTGCGTCCTACAGATAAAGAGAAAATCATGATATTAGGTGGTGGACCTAACCGTATCGGGCAGGGGATCGAATTTGACTACTGTTGTGTGCACGCCGCAATGGCACTTAAAGCGGATGGTTACGAAACCATCATGGTAAACAGCAACCCCGAAACGGTAAGCACTGATTATGACACCTCCGACCGCCTCTACTTTGAACCGTTGACATGTGAAGATGTCTTGAACATTTATGACAAGGAAAAGCCCTCTGGAGTCATCGTACAATTTGGCGGACAGACACCACTGAATTTAGCAATGGCACTGCAAGAGGCAGGCGTTCCGATAATCGGAACAAGTCCAGAAGATATTGCGCGTTCTGAAAATCGCCAGCTTTTCAAAGAGGTGTTAGATGAAATCGGACTGATGCAACCGCCGAACGGCACCGCAACTTCAAGCGAGGAAGCTGTCCCCATTGCAGCAGCACTCGGATATCCGGTGATTGTCCGCCCCTCGTTTGTGCTTGGTGGACGCGCTATGCAGATTGTTTACGATGAAAAGCTCCTACAGGAATATATGGACACCGCTGTTCAAGCCTCACCTGAGCATCCTGTGTTAATTGACAAATACCTTGAGGAAGCAATCGAAGTGGATGTAGATGCTATCTCTGATGGGAATTTAACTGTCATTGGTGGTATCATGGAGCATATTGAAGAGGCAGGTGTCCATTCTGGTGATAGTGACTGCGTGCTTCCACCGTATACACTGGTAGACGATCAGATTGACCAACTCAAAGAGTACACTTATGCACTTGCGGAAGCACTAAACGTACGCGGATTGATGAATGTACAGTATGCGATAAAGAACGATGAAATTTATGTCCTTGAGGTGAATCCACGTGCTTCTCGAACGATACCGTTTGTCAGCAAAGCTATCGGTGTGCCGCTGGCAAAATTAGCAGCGCGTGTGATGGCAGGAAAAACACTTCATGAACTCGGGTTTACAAGCGAAATTGAACCTACCTATTTTAGTGTGAAAGCACCCGTTTTTCCATTCAACCGATTCCCCGGTGCCAATTCTCGACTCGGTCCCGAAATGAAATCAACTGGAGAAGTCATGGGAATTGACTACGATGTCTCTCGCGCTTTTGCAAAAGCACAAAAAGCGTGTGGTTATACTTTACCCCTGAAAGGCAATGCTTTTATCAGTGTGAGAAACAAGGACAAACGCGCGGTCATCTTTATAGTTAAAAAACTCACCGATATGGGTTTTGAACTCATAGCTACACACGGCACAGCGAAAGTCCTACTACGTAATGGAATGGACGTTCAACTCGTCTATAGCATCGGAAAGGGCAGACCAACAATTCATGACTATATCAAAAACCATGCGGTTGACTTGATTATCAACACGCCGACAGGCGATTTGCACCGAACTAATGAACTACTTATCCGTCAGATGGCGATAGAGCATGATATTCCTATCTTCTCAACTATTCCAGGTGCAGCGGCTGCCGTCAACGCTATTGACGCACTACAACGCGGAGAAATATCAGTCACACCACTCCAAGATTATCATAAATAAAGGTAAAAAAATGGCAAACGATTCTACTCAAAGAAACACACGTTGGGTTCAGGCCCTTGATAGAATACTTCAGGTAATTAACCTTGACGAGGATCATCCTGTCAGAATTCTGACAATTGAAGACGGCAGAGAAGTGGTTGTCGTACAACCGAACGCTTTCACAGTCTCACGGATTTATGCTTCAGGCCGCCCTGATGGCGCGTGTCCTCACGGAATGGATTCATACTACGACTATTTTTATGGAAAATTGGAAAAATATGAAGAAGAAAACGGTAGCCGAGAAGGTTTTGAATTGACTGAGGAGGAGTGGGAAACGTTGTTTGAGGAATCTTTCCATCGATATACTCGTTATTTACTATTCGCTGGCATTAAACGGTGGCAAGATGTGCGACGTGATACAGACACAAATTTATCCGCAACTAATTTGGCACGAGAATTCGCACCATCAGAGATCGCTTGGCGAAGTTATCAGTATAAAGGGTATATGATTATGATGAACAGTATCGCTAAAGCGGAATTGAGCCTACAAGAGGATGATACGGACACCGCTTTACAACAAATTGACAGTGGCATTCAACAGATTGGGGAATTCTGCGGTGAATGTTTGCGCGAAGAGCACGGGGAAGCAGAGAATATTACACGTGAACGCTATCTTAGCAACTTGATTGAATTCCGATCTGATTTAGAAACACTCGGAACAGAAGATGAAAACGGTGATGAGACAAATGAAGATCAGGACGATACAGATCTTTTGACTGAATTAGAACGTCTATTGAACGATGTAGACACACCGCAACAGGAAAGAGAGTAGGTGGACACAAGGTTCCCCACTGGAATGCCCCAATCAATAGTATTTGCCCAACCTACTCATATTATCTACCATGTCTTACAAGACAATTCTAACAATTCTTTAGACACTACTTAGAATTTCCATTCTTCATCCCTCGTTTCTCGTTTCTCGTCGTGCCTGCAGTAGCACACCACCTAAAAATAGGAAGGCAACGCCTCGGATCAAAACGTGCCAGTAGAAGTTGACCACTGGGATAAAGGTAATCGCAAAGACGATTGCTGAAAGTATCAGCAGGTACGCAGAAGGCGGATTTCCCCACGAACGGAGTGATATGCCATAACAGAGTGCTGCCATAGAAAATAGGAACGCTCCAATGAGTGTAAGAGCTTGTGCCCATTCGTTCCATACCTCGCTGAATGTATTCCCAAAATCCTCCGTTGCTGTCGCTTGTATTAATTCATTAAGAGTATTCAGTGGTGCAGTTTGCGAACAGTGTGCTATCAGTTCCAGCACTATCCAAAGTACTGCGAACCCCACCCCTAAAAGCGCACCTGTTTTCGCCTCTTTGATTAGTAGAACAGTCGTTGCTACAACTGTCGGGACTACCAAAATAAGCATCACTACACTGACACCATGCATAGCCTCATGGTTTGACTCAGATTGGACAATGAACCAAATACTTGTGAATACCATGAGGACCCCACTGAGAATGGAAGTTGCGCCACCGAGCATATATAAATTCTTTGAATCATCAATCATATACATAACCCCTTTTTATAACCCTTATGTAAATTGATAGATATTTCGATATGTCAAATATATCATATAATTTTTATCAAACATAGTAATCTCTAAATTTCACGAATATAAATCGTTGAGTTTACTGTCAAATTGATTTCCTTACAATAGAAATGCATACAGAAAAAATAAAGATACTATTTCAATAGTATACTCAAGAGTGGCTTCAAAGTCAACTAAAATTCCAAAAGCATATTTCCCTGATTCAGACACTTCACAAAATATGTCCAATCCCATTACAAACATTCTTGTTGACGAACAATAAAAACATCAGGTATAATCTATACAGAATGGGTGTGAGCGAATTTGAGATATGCTGTATTGATAAGACAAATAAACAAAGTTCAGTAAAACACATAACCATTTTCTCGTAAGCATGCTTCAAGCAGGACGGGTATACGGATCCATCATATTGACTTTACTACATTCTCAAGGAAAGAGCAGAAGGCAATGAACATCCAAAAAAACGTATTGATTGTAGATACTGATACCCGACAACGTGAGGTTATTTGCCAAACCCTTGACGGTGAAGGACTCAATCTTATTGTCACAGAAAATATGTACCAGGCTTTTCATCGAATTGAACATCTGAAGATGAACATCCTGATCGCGCCTCTGAAAGCAGAACGGATTGATGGGTTAGCCTTATTAGAAGCTGCAATTCGTCACCATCCTGATGTTGGTATCATTTTTATCACTGCTCCCAACGTTTTAGAAACCGATATCGGTATCAAAGCGATGCTGGCACATGAAGGAACTTATTTTGTCTACAAACCGCTTAATCCTGTTCACCTGAAATCTCTCCTCCATAAAACACTTCAGAATCAACGACTCACTTTTGAAAACCGCCAACTGCGATCACAAATTGACGAAAAGGAAGGGCTATGTAGACTTACGGGTAAATCGCCACAACTCATACATATTCGGGAGATGATTACGCAAATTGCACCGACAAAGGCGACAGTTATGATTTATGGTGCGCGTGGAACTGGGAAAGAACTGGTGGCACGTGCCATACACCATAGGAGTTTGCGACAAGGGGATCTCATCGCTTTTAACTGCGCAACCCTTAATGAGAATTTGGCAGAATCCGAACTCTTTGGACATGAACGCGGTGCCTTCAGTGGTGCTTATTATTTGCGTAAAGGGAGATTTGAACTCGCGCACGGCGGCACGCTTTTCCTTGACGAAGTTTCTCAACTTAGTCTTTCTAATCAAGCACGCCTACTACGCGTGCTTGAAGAGCGAGAATTTGAACGCGTGGGGGGAGATAAGACGATTCAGGTTAACGTCCGAATTATCTGTGCTACGAACCATGACTTAGAAGCCACCTGCAGTAGAAGGGAATTTCTACACGATCTCTATGATCGACTTAACGTTGTTTCCATTAACCTACCAACGCTTCAAGAACGGATTGAAGACATACCACTACTTGTCAAAGATTTTCTTGAAGAATTTTGTAGAGAAAACGGAAAAGCATTGAGAACCCTCACGCCAGAAGCGGTTCGAGCGTTGATGAAATACAGCTGGCCCGGCAATGTACGCGAATTGAAAAACTGCATTGAAGGGCTTGTCGTTATGTCAACACAAGAGACTTTACAACTTACGGACCTACCTGAACGTATCCTCAAGGCTACAGACGAAACGAATTCTATCATCTCTTCAGTCCCAACCCTCCACAAAACAGGTTCTTCTGACAACGGAAGTACCCACCTTAACGTTGCAGTCGGCATGTCGCTTGAAGAGATTAATCGAGAAGTTCTCAGAGCTACACTGGAATATACGGACAATAATAAGGCAAAGGCAGCTAAAATACTTGATATAAGTCGGCGGACAATTCAACGGAAAGCCAAAGAATACGGGCTTTGTGATGATTAAGGGTAGTAGGCACGCTTCGCGTGCCGTAAACAAGTTCAAAGAGACACCAAATGCCAGGCGCGCATTTGGCATTGGTTGATTCACCGAAGAAATTGGGATTAGAAAGCCTTCCACAAGAGAGAATGGCGTTCAACATATCCGTTTTACGCTATTAACCTACAGTTCTAAATCGCCATTTATGCGTTCACGTTATTCAACACAACCTATGTACTGTTACTGTAGGCGCGCTTATTGGGAATGCTACTGTTTCTATTGAGACTGAAGTTTCAGTTTATTTGCATACGACCTTTTGTAGTAATCTGTCTCTTTCAGACCTGATGCCGCGGCTTCATCAATTAAAACGACTGTTTTTGGATGCATCTGTAAAATTGATGCGGGCAACATTGCTGTAATCGGACCTTCTACCGCTTTTGCGATTGCAGCCGATTTTGAAGTACCACTTGCCAAAAGCAAGCACTGTCGCGCCTCCATAATGGTGCCAATTCCCATCGTAATCGCCATTCCTGGAACCGCGTTAATATCCCCACCGAAATGTGTAGCATTTACCGTAAGAGTACTTTCTGACAGGGTTACTATGCGGGTTCGTGACGCAAGGGATGAATTCGCCTCATTAAAGCCGATATGTCCATCAGTACCGATACCAAGTACTTGAATATCAATCCCACCAGCATACACAATCGCTTCCTCATACACTTGACAAAACGCCTCATGGTTATCAGCAATATTCTGGGGAATATGTTGATTCTTCAGTGGAATGTTGACATGGTCAAAAAAGTGCTTCACCATGAAAGTGTGATAACTTTCGGGGTGTTCACGGGGAATGCCAACGTATTCATCCAAATTAAAGGTAGTAACCCCAGAAAAATCAAGGCCATCATCTTTGTGCATACGGACGAGTGCTTTGTAAAACCCTATGGGTGTACTCCCTGTTGCCAATCCTAAAACAAGGTTAGGCTTCTTTAGGAGCGCATCCCGAATGATTTCGGAGGCGATAGCAGCGAGTTCCTGATAAGCGGGTTGAATTATAACTTCCATTTATATACTCAACGTTATACTTCTCCAGCAATAATTTTGTTCATATCCGCACTAATTTGATGTACCGTGCTTTCCGGATCGTCCGCACCGACAGGGAGTTCGGCTGTCATGTAGTCATCATATCCAACATCTTTTAGAGCAGTCATCACAGCGTTCCAATCAATTGTGCATTCTTCAATCAAGTAGGTAAACCGGTGCTCATTTGCATTGAAGCCTTTCACATGCACCTTGGAAATCCGAGAACCGAGCGAACGGATCCAGTGTTGTGGAAAACCGTATGCCACAATATTACCGACATCAAAATAAGCTGTCACTGCATCACTCTCAAATTCATCAAGGTAACGCGAAAATTCTATAGGGCTCAGCAGAAATTTATTCCATACGTTCTCTATTGCAATTGTCAGTCCTTTTTCTTTGGCAGTGGGGATCAATTTCCGTATTTCTTTTTGGGAACGATGGTACGCATCTTCATAAGTCGTCTTCTGATTGACAACTGCTGCAACGAGCAGCACCGCATCAGCACCTATAACGTCAGCAGTTGCCAAAGAATCAAGCATTGCATGATGCGAAACTTCACGGACTGAAGGATCGGCATCTGAAAGCGGATGGGACCAGTGTTTTCCATTCATTACACTGCACAACTCAATTCCGTTATCTGTGGCTAGCTGTTTTATTTTGACACGTTCTGTCTCGCTTCTTAAAGTTCCAATTTCAACGCTGTCAAATCCTGCTTTTTTCGCGAGATGAAACCGGGCATTCGTTGAATCACCAGGTAATGACCCGATACATATTCCTTTTTTCATTATGTTCCTCTGTATGTGGGAGTTTATATATTGTAGTATAGACAAACAGAATTTATAAATTAAGAGAATTTATATGTTTCACAAAAATACGGTGAAAGAAACAGGATAGGTGGGATTCTGTTAACGTACAAATAATGAGGAAAATATGAGGCAGCAAGGGACTGCCTCATATACTGGTATATAGATAATTTATCTTGCTTTGAGTTTTCCCCACGTTGTCGCAAGTTTATCTTTCG
The DNA here is from genome assembly GCA_965197475.1 of Candidatus Poribacteria bacterium. Taxonomy (GTDB): domain Bacteria; phylum Poribacteria; class WGA-4E; order WGA-4E; family WGA-3G; genus MSPOR6. The sequence goes on from CBDANF010000002.1 coordinate 827,144, forward strand.
GTTCAACAGGTAGGAGTAGACCGTCCTTAATATCTGTAATGTCATCTACACTGAGAGCCCTGTTGAAGATATAGAGTTCATCAAGGTGGAACGTAGCAGCTCTATAATTGGGACTTTTCCCGATATACAGTTTATCCGCACCTTGTGTATGCGCGGCGGGAACATTATATTGACCTCTTGAAACCCCGTCAACATAAAAGGTTAATTGTCCACCAGCTTTAATACCAGCAATGTGATACCATTTCTGGGTTTCAAACTGGGTGTTGTCGCCATTGGGACCAACGTAACCAGCACCTCCGTTACCTGGGTTAAACCGGTAGTGAATCCCTAATTCATTCGGACGGACCCAAATACCTGGTGAACGGTCTTCGCCCGGGGCAGGTTTAGCAATAATTTGGCTCCAAGCACCGTTCGTGCCTTGAATGAAATAGACCCAAAAGAGATAACTGTTGTCCTGGTACTCTGCTAACTCCTTGAAAGATTCAACATGAACGCTCGCGTTCTGATCTCTGATTTCCAGAGATCCTAATCCATGAACCTTCTCCTGGGTTGTTATTTCTGCACCAGCCATAAGCACACCGTCATTTCCTCCATTGGTTCCATCTGTAACCTTGCCACCATTTTCTCTATCAAAACCGAGGTAGAGGATCAAACCTTCATCACTGACAGCGGCCTGTGATGACAATTGCCCTCCTCCCTACGCAATACTGAGAGTTATAATGCATAGATACGTAACAAATCTCATTAGTGTATACCTCCTTAAAGTATACAAATAGGTTTAATGTTATGATGCAGGTCCGTTTTAGTGACCAGCAGATTATTTTACTAACAACCTATTTTACAAAAAACGTTTAAATTTGTCAAGAAAATTAAGAATTAATATAGGGTCATTTAGTTTTCTGAAAATAAAATGGCCAAAAAGCTAAAACTATGGTAAATTAACGTCAGTTCGAAATTAGGATTCAATGCAGTGCTTTGTCTACTTTCAAATTGTAGTTAAAATTGTTTAGATATCGGATACCTTTGTTGACAGCAACCCTTCTTCTGTAGGAGCGACCCGATAAATGCCACACGCCAAGTGTCATAAGCGCACTCGGCGTTGATTCATTGGCCGCGACTTTTATACCATAGATATAGGTGGACATAGCACTGGAAGACCGTTGAATTGATATCTATTTTGTCAAACCCACATCATATTAACGCTGCACAACCAGTTTCCGAGTTGTAGAAAAACTACCAGCCTCAAGCCTATAAAAATAGATGCCACTCGCAACGACTTCGCCCATTACATTTCGTCCATTCCAATGGGCAGTATGTTTGCCAGATAGCTGGAATCCCAGCGGTTGATGTAATATTAGACGACCCTGTGCATCGTAGATGGAGAGGCTAACTTGTAAATCTTTGGCAAGCGAATAAGGAATCCAAGTTTCGGGATTAAACGGATTAGGATAGTTTTGGAAAAGTTGATTTCGGAGTGACGAGGTAGAAAGTGTTGTTTGATAAGATCGATTTTCTGGTTGTCCTTCAACTGCAAGGTTCAAACGATCTGTGTGAACGCGAAACATTTTGAGTTCGTATAAGTCACAGACGTAAAGTGCGCTGTTGTTGGCGACGAGATCAAAGGGAGCTAGTAGATGTGTATTGCGAGAGAGGCGAAGCATTGTACGCGTATCTATAATTTGAAGACTTTCACTATCAAGCAGGTAAAGATGATCCTCATTTACTGCAGCAGCAATCGGTAACCTTGTCTCTGTATATTCTGCCAAAACCGTTAGTTCGTTCGGGTTTTGCGCATCCATTTGTAAAACTCCCTTGCGATTATCTAAAACATATACGTGTTCTCCATCAAGAGCGACATTTGTTGCTGCACCTTCTGTTGGAAAGTGAGAGATAGGACGTGGAAGCGCAGGTTCAGAAATATCAAAGATATGAACCCCACCTTCAAGTGAAGCAACATAAGCGTGCGAAGTGTTAAAAGCAATTTTATATGCGCTACCTTTGAACGCTCGCCTTGAAACAATTTGGCTACGTTCAGGATCGCTAATGTCAACTATAATAAGAGATTTGGCACATAGGTATGCATAACCGTCTATTATCGCAATTGCCCAAACAGGGTCTGATGTGCGGATATGTGTGTAGGTTTCTCCTGTCTTCAAATCAACAACATCCATTCCGATATCCGTGCCAACGAAAGCATGTTGGTTTTCAATCTTAACACTTAGCGCACCTTGAGTACCGGTAATGGTACGGATATCTTGTGTTATCTTTCCGTTGTAAGGATCAGTCAATTCAGCTATTTTTAATCCACCGGTCCCATTCGCGATAGCGATGGTCGTTTTATCAACATCGTTGCTAACATCAAGCGCATAAGCGATTCCGCTTGCATCATAGTGATTTATCCAAATCGGCATTTTGGGCTTTGTCACATCAAGGGTTTGTATACCACCCTTTCCATCTGCAATATATGCATAAGTTGCATCATTATTGTTAGAACGCCAGAATGTAACATTTTCTGCATTTCCAATAGTGGGTTGAGATGAAATCACACGCGGTATATCTAAATTATTCACATCAACAATATGAAGACCTGCCTGCTGGTCAGTCAAGTAAAGTAAACCTTCGTAGAACTTCACGCCTGAAACCAACCCTGGTGTATTTACCTGAGAAATCGGTTCTGGTGCTAAAGGAGCACCAATATTCAGAATACGTAAATTACTGGAAGCGATGAGCGCATATTCCCCAAGAATCTCAAAATCAAGTGCCAGCAATGGAATTGTGTTTGTAACTGCAAAATCGCCAAGAGGGTCTGGAGTCAAAATGTATAGTCCCTGTGTATTGTCACTTAAATAGACTTTTCCTTCAGCGTTTGTTGAAACTTTAAAAGGTGTTCCCGCCGTTATAAAGGTTTGTTTTGGATGTGGGTTTTGATTGTTGCGGATGTCCTCTTGTCTGAAAACCAAAAGTCCACGTCCTGTATCAAGCGCATATAAGTTTCCGTTTGCTAAATGAATATCGCGTGCATCTTGAAACCCACCGAGTGTTTTTAATAATTTGGGTGAGGTTAGCGGATTAACTTCAATAACTTGCACACCCGATTTACCGTCTGCAATATAGACAGTGTTTCCCTCAACGGCGACAGCTTGCGCGTTACCCGGTGTCGCAATTTCGCCAATTCGCGTGGGCGAAGGGTCTAAAGAAAATATTTCCAACCCCCAGTCACTCGCAGCAAAAGCTTTATCTTCTTGAATTACAATCTCGTGATAATTGCTTGATAGGTGGATTTGTGTCATGGGTTCAATTTTAGGAGACAGATTTGATGCGATTAAGGAAGATCCCACATGACGACCTAAACTAATCGATTCCGAGTTACTACTTGGGAGGTAGACTACTGAATTAGGGGGCAAAAGGTGTTGGGATTTTTCCAAATCCCTTCGTGATATTTTGGGCAATTTTTCTATGTCAATCTCTGCATCCGCTGCTCCATGTTTGGCAACATATCGGAACGTTTGCGGGTATTCAGAAGTGACGATTAACAGAATTTCTCCTTCATTCCTTAAATTACCAATTTCAATCTGGTTCGTATGGTGTGTATCTCCAGCATTTATATCTGAGATGGACGGAATAGGTTTGACGACCAGGACGTTAGTATTCGGCGCAAGATAGACAATATTGGCGTAAAGACGGGCTTGCGTGTCTGCTTGTAGCGTAAGTTGAAGGTTTTCGGGTAGATTTTGAAAAAGAACGTATTGTGTGCTCCAACTGTCAATTGGAAAATCATCAGAAGTAGTCGGATAACGTGTGATGCGTGGGGTATGCGCTGTAATTTTCCGATTAAGTAGGTTCAGATAACCAAAGGATTTTCCCTGCGTTGTGTCGTTAAACCAATTCGCGATTCCCCAATTGAGAAACACATCGGCAAAATTTTCGTTTTCACCTAATGTTGCAGCAATTGCGGACAGACCGAGTGTGTCTTCAGCTGCGAGTTGGCGAATAAAGTTAATACCACCGTGATTTTCATAGAGGTAAAGAACAAGCATAAAAGCTGCGCCGTAATAGGTATCAGTATTATTTGCAGTTGTTAGGGACATACTTGGGGCTGCGAGATAATTATCAACAAAAAGCGTATGCACTGTTCCGTAAACACCCCATTCTGTGAATGAGGCGATACCTTCCTCTAACCAACGTTGATCAGATGTGCCGCCATTCTGATACCAGTTAACAAGATGCGCAAATTCGTGAGCAAGACTACTATAAAAGGTGTGTCGCTCGCGTTGTTTGAATTGATAGATATCCATATAGAGTATATCACGTCGATTGCTGGTCGGATATGTGGGATGTTGGTCAACTGGTGAAAAATACCCTCCGTAGTCCTGCCCGGAAGCGTTCATGCCGACATCGTGGAATAAGATAGTTATCCTGTTGTCACGATCTAAACCGGGTTTAAATTCAGAGCCGATCCAGTGCTGAACCTTGGGATAGATATTCGTGTCAAAAGTATTGGCGATTGCTACAGCATTAGCGTTAGTTAGCATATCCTGCACAGTGTTGTCAACATATATATAGCAGTGTACGCCTACTGCAACACAGGTAGCCTTGACAGACGTTTCCGGTATGTGAATGAAAAATCGATCTATTTGCCCTAATTGTGCAGGTGCCGCTAAAATGCTCTCTGCATTTCTCAATTTAAAATCTTGAACTAAATGGTGCGAGTGTTCAATTAACAGAGGTGTGCCGCACTTCCAAGGTTCCGCATGCAAGACGAGATTCAAACAACAAAACCACCCTATAAGAATGGCAAAACGGATTCTTGAAAAATAACGTAGCATTAGGATAAACTGCGTTGGCTTTTTATTGTGTTCAGACATATCTTTTTCCATTCCTTAGAAATCAGATTTGATATCAAGATATGAGATAAGGGTACCGACTAATTATGAAAAGTTCCCAAAAATTACTGATGACACAGAATTCTTTTTTGGCTATAATAGTTTCAAGATTTTATAGTTTATGTGGACCTTAAAAAAATGAATATGAAACCTTACGAATACATAGAACATACTGCGGATGCGGGGATGCGCGTGAGAGGTGACACACTGAAATCACTTTTCACTCATGCAGCACAAGGTTTGTTTGAAATGATAGCTGTTGTGGACACTATTGACGAAACGACATCAATTGATGTTCACATTACGGCTGAATCCCCTGAAATGTTATTAGTTGCATGGTTAGATGAATTAATTTTTAGACACGAAACGGATGAGATTTTCTTTAAGCATACCGAAATTAGCAACATCAGTGCAACGGAGTTAGTTGCTAAGGTATATGGTGAACCTACAAATTTTGACAAACATGTTGTATATACGGAAATTAAGGCAGTCACATATCATCAATTATATGTGATTCAAAATCCAGACGGTGCTTGGGAAGCGCAAGTAATTTTTGATTTGTGAGGTATCGCCCGACTAAGCTAAGTGAATGTCAGATTTTATTTGCTTCTTCAATACGAATTAACTGATTTGACTGGATATTTTTAAGTTTGTTGACTTTACCAGAATGCCAAAAAACCTCAATTGTTTCAATTATGGTGTCGTTTTTTATACCGAAGATAGCAGTTAATTCACTCTGAGAACAGTAACTTGAACCACTTTTAATAGTTCGGGTTTGTGTGCCAATAGCGGAAGTAATTCGGACGCGTGCACCTATGCCGTTACGGTTACTCAAGCGTCCAATTAGTCGGATTTTAAGCCAATGATTGCGGTTTCCACCATCACTGCGATACAGATGCGCGGGCCCGTTTGACGTGGTAACAAGTATATCTATATCTCCATCGTTATCAATGTCACCGTAGGCTGCGCCTCTGCCAACAATCGGTTTTGCTAAATCTGGTCCTACCTTATTGAGAACATCAGCGAACTTCCCGTCGGAAATGTTGCGAAATAGGTGTGGTTGTTGTGCGAAAGTGACTTCACTCTGGACAATGTTTATATCATTTTCAACATGCCCGTTTGCTGTGAAGATGTCAAGGTTTCCATCAAGGTCAAAATCGAGAAAGAAACAACCGAAGGTGAGCGTCAATAGAGAGGCTTTTCCGAGTTGGGCAACAGGCGCATCGTCAATAAAAAAATCGCCTTCGTTGTGGTAAAGATTTAACATTTCATTGGAAAAATTCCCAATAATAAGGCTTTCTCTACCACTAAGGTCGTAGTCAGCGGCATCAACACCCATTGCGCCTGTTGCCACGCCACTCTCGTTATATGCTACGCCTGCGATCATCCCAACTTCAATGAAAGTGCCATCGCCATTGTTTTGATAAAGTTTATTGGGTTGTGTATCGTTTGCCTCAAATATATCAGATAATCCATCTTGATTATAATCAAGTATACATACACCTAACGATTTACTTGAGGAATCGTTTATACCTGCAATGCGCGAGACATCTACAAATGTGCCATCGCCGCGATTGCGAAAAAGTTTACTCGCTTGACCAGTATACGATTCAGGTGTACAGTAAGATTTGTTTACCCCATCAAGTGTGCAGAAAATGTCTGTTTCTATACTCCATTCAACGTAATTTGCTACATATATGTCAAGATGGCCATCCATATTGTAATCAAACCAAGCACAACTTGTGCCGAAACCTTGATTATCAATCCCCGCTGTTTCAGTCACATCAAGAAAAGACCCATCCCCCCTATTTTGAAATAGTTTGTCAGCATTGAGACAACTCAGATAAATATCATCATCTCCGTCGTTATCGTAGTCTGCAACAGCAACACCCATGCCGTATAACGGTATATTCAAGCCAGCAGCTTCAGTAATATCAGTGAAAGTCCCGTCCTGATTGTTACGGTATAGTGCTAAGGTTTGTCGCTTTCCGGTCGGATGTTCCGCCCAATCTTTTCCATTCACGAGGATGATGTCTTGCCATCCATCTGCGTTGTAGTCAAGAAAGGCACACCCGGATCCCATTGTTTCAGGTAAATATTTTTTTCCGAAAGCACCGTTGTTATGGACAAAATTTATGCCTGCTTTTTCAGTGATTTCGGTAAATTGAGGTAACAAATCTCCCGAAACACTCACGGTAGTGAAGACACAAGTGAGCAAAACACAAAATATCAACATTTTGAAAAAAACTGAATGAAAAAAAGAGTGAGGGGTGCCTATTGAAAAAGTAAGTTCATAAATACCCACTTTCCTATTTCGCGCAGTATTCCCTTTTTTCATTTCTGTTCGGACAACAATGGGCATTTGCGTGTTCATACCTCACTTCATTTTAAGGTTGCCCCAAGTCGTTGCGAGTTTATCTTGCGGTGCAACAGCATGTGGTCTTCGTCTTCCGGGACCCCCATTTGGAATATTGTCTCCAGTGATTTCGACATCATCAAACCGTGCGCGACCATTCGTAACGACAAAACCTGCCTGCCCTCCTGGTAATGGGTTAGGATCAAATGTAGTGAGCACCGTGTCGTCAATTTGGAATTCAAGCATTCCATCTTCGTGAACGGTGGCAGTTAGCTCATACCAGGTATCTATTTCCGCAGCAAACTGGCGTATCACATTTCCACCACCTTGAATCGATTTTTCTATTACGGCGGAACCACGTACGTAATCAATATAAAATACATAGCGGCTATCTGCGTGTCCTCTGTCGTGAAGCGTCAGTCCAATTGCAGGCGGCTCGTTTCTTTTCTGAACCAACTTTGCGCGGCAGGATACACTGTAGCTCTCCCACTTAAGATCTCCTGTTATCCAGAGACTCCAAAACCCCGCTAAAAAGATTTCGCCAACTGCTTCGTTGTCATTAATCCACCACTTTTCAACCTGTCGGTCAAGGTTAAAGATTTTCCATTCGTGGGTGTCATTGTCTTCAAAGTCGTCTCGCCATGTGCCTGCAAAAGTCGGTAATACCAAACACATTGCAAGAGAAACAAAAATAATGCAAATAATTATTACCATCGAATTTTTCATTGTTTACTCCTTACGTTTCAGTAACAACACACTGCCCTTGTGAATCAGCATAAGGACAAGAACAGCAATGGTTAAGGTTTTTTTCATAGTTTGCGTTTTGCAGCGAAGATATTCTTTGCTGCCACTGTTCCATAATCTTCTGTAAATCGGTAGTGCTAAAGCACATCTTTTCATACGTATTTCGTCCTGTAAAGAAGAAATAAATTGTCACAGTTGGTTGATCGGGATAGGCTTTGTGGAATAGTAGACTGTATAGTTCCGATTGTGGTTTATAGTCCTCTAAATCTTGTGCTTCAAACGTTTTGTAATTGATTGCCTGCCATTGTCCTGTTTGATCTTTAAATAGCCGGTCAATTTTACCAGAAATGATATGCCCATTAATATCCGCGTGAATTTGGCGGTTGGTATATGTTTTTGACGCTGAAAGTGCGGTTTGTCCCTGTTCAGAATAAAGAAAATTATTGACATGTGTCCGAAGCATTACTTTAAGTTCACTTGTTATCTCAGAATAATTCTTGGTTGCCCAATTAATTAGGCTTTCAAGATTTCCTAAATGCGCGGGGTGTTTGATTTGAGCAAGAACGCGGAGGATAACGGTGTTCATATCGGTTTCATCCCAATCCGATTGCTCTTTTTCAAGTGGTGAAATTTGTAGTAAATTTTCCAAGTAATAACGTAGCGGACAACGCGCGTAGTTGGTAAGTTCAGGGACAGAAAAGGATGTACCGAAATCGGATCGCTTCAGATCATGAAATGGAAGTTCAGGGAAATCAACTGAAACTGTTTCATCAGATACTTTGTCAACATCCTTAGTTTCATAAAACCGTTTGATAATTGGAATATGTAGTTGGAACTTTTGGTTAGTAGTACCGTTATTTGAATAAACCTCCAACTTAACATCTAAGGTCTGTGAATCATCTTCTTTACTGATGCCAAGGTGTTCAAAAAGCCATTTTAACATGTTATCCGGTTTATTGTAATCATTGAGTGACCCCGATAAGATAAGTCGATCTTCGGCTCGGGTTGCACCGACATAAAACAAGCGTTTCTTTTCTGCTTCATCTTTTGCTGAAGCACTATCTTTCATCAAACTAACAATCTCCGGTTCAGTTTTCGCGTAACCTTCGTTCGGCTTAAGTGGACCGAAACCGATACCGAGTTTCTCATCAATAAATGGTTCTGTTACGTACTTTCCCCTACGATTAAGACATGGAAGTATAACTATAGGAAATTGTTTGCCTTTGGCAGAATGGATAGTCATTATTTGAACTGCACCACTGCTTTCTTCAATTGGAGCTTGTCCCTCGCGAGGCTCATCAGTAATTAAGATGTCTAAAAAATCGATGAAATCAGCAAGCGTCTGTTCGTTTTCATCTCCGTCAAAATTTCTGGCAAGGTCTAATAGTTTTTGGTAGTTTGCCCATCTTTGTTGCCCCTGTTTACCCAATTTTAGTGTTCCGATCATCCCTGTTTCATTGACGATGGTTAGTATGAGTTGATTTACTGGCATGCGGTGCGCAACTTGTTTGTGATCTTTTAAAGTGTCAATTGCGTTTTTGAGTCTGTCTGTAGGTGCTATGTAGTTTAGCACTTTTTCCCAAAAACTTTTCTCTTTTTGCAGCGAAATCTCGTACAGTTCGGTGTCAGAAATACTGTAGGCAGGACCGCGTAGAATTCCCACAAGAGATGTATCGTTTTCCGATGGTGCGTTAAGAAAGTTGAGGTAGTTCCAAATATCGTAGATTTCTTGTCGTTGATAGAAACCGACACCGCCTGTAGTGAGGTAAGGGATGTCTGCAGAAAGTAGAGCATGTTCAATATCAGGCAATTGGCTCCGGGCCCGTATGAGTATGGCAATGTCGCCATACTTAATTGTGTGTGGTGGATTATCCTTATCTGCACTTTGCTCCGATACTTTTTCACTGTTCCTTAACATCTTTTTGATATGCTGTGCGATGAGTGCACATTCGTTTGCTGTCTCGTTGCTTTTCTCTCCGAGGATAATTTCTACAGCACCTTCTGCTTCTTCAGCGCGCGCGGCAGTAAGAGGCTCATACGGAACCCCAAATTCGGTTTCTTCTCCATCTTCCATCAAGCGTTGAAAAAAATAATTGGCAAACCCTACAGTATTTCGCAGTGAACGGAAATTTTCTTTAAGTGGAATATCATTACCTCCACTCTCACCTATTTTTTGCTTTGTTTTATCAAACACACGGACATCTGCACCGCGAAACCCGAAAATACTCTGTTTCGGATCACCAACGATAAATAGATTGGCATCTTTGAGGTCATTAGTGAGGAGCATCACTAACTCATATTGTAATTCGTTTGTATCCTGATATTCATCTATCATGTAGTAGTTGTACCGCTCCACCAGTTTCTGGCGGATTTCACCACTGTTTTTAAGCAGGTCGCGGGTTTTAATTTGTAGGTCGGCATAGTCAAGTTTACTTTGAGTGAGTTTATTTTTTTGGTATTCGTCAAAAATCCGCCTGTAGAGGATGAGCAAGTCGCGAGTTGTGCTAAGTAGAAATTCGTCATCTGTTTCGCCTTCATCTGTATCAAAGGATGGGGTAGATTTAATTTTTCCCGCTGCCGATTCCAGAAATTTGATCTCAGCCTCAATTTCTGCTGTGTTGACGCGGCTTCCCAGAAAATTTGTTTTAGCGATAGTACCACTTTTAATTGTAATCAACTCCGCAATTTCTTTAAGCAAATTCAGTACGCTGGGCAAACTTGGGTTATGATCGGGTAGCACTTCTAATTTTGAGGTTAAAATATTTACCTCTGCCACATTTTTACCCTTGGCAACCTCTAAAACGACTTTCAGACATCGGATAAATTCTACCACCTCGGTTTCCGACAGCAATCCTGCTTGGAGTGCTTTTTTCCATACATCAGATATCTGTTCACTGTTTGGATCGGCATAAACATTTTTTATGAGGTGTTCAATTATCTCACGTTTTTCTACCATAGTGGAAAAAAGCTCTACAAGTTTTTGTCCATTTACGTAACGTTGTAAAGAATGAAGGAGTTGATCGTAATGTTTGTCTGTAGGGTCTGTCGCTATCTGCGTGAGGGTATTTTTAATAGCCTGTTTTAGCAAAAGTTTCTGTTCGATGCCTTGCAGAACATTGAAATTGGCTGGAACACCGGCTTGGAAAGGAAATTCTCTTAGAATACGTGAGCAGAACGCGTGAATAGTTGAAATAGGGGCTGTATTCATCTTCTCAACGTGTCTTTCCCGAATATCTGTATTTTGAGGTTCATTCAGTTTTTCTATAATACGTCCTTTCATTTCAGCAGCAGCTTTATCTGTGAATGTGATAGCGACGATCTGTCCGGGGATCGCATCCCCCTCCTGCAAAATTTTGAGGTAACGTTCAACTAACACCGTCGTTTTTCCAGAACCGGCACCAGCAGTGACGCAGATATGTTGATTAATATTGAGAGCTTTTCGCTGATTTGGTGTTAGATTCATTTATCTATTATTTCTAATTGTTTATAGGCAATGGCACAATTGCTTTTGGAGATAGTGAAATATTAACGGTTTCTCCCGGCTTCTTTGTTTCAGTGCCAGGATCATGAATGATAGCTTTGAGTTTGAGGGTATCTACTATTCTCAATTCGTATTCTTCAACCCTACCAAGATAGGTGACCGCCCCAACTTTGGCGGTTAATTGGTTTTGTGCAGAATTCCCATGGAGATGAATCGTCTCGGGACGGATGGAACAACTCACCTCTTGTCCGGGCGTGAAATTATGGTATACACATTCAGAGTGAAGCACACCTACAGATGTTTCAATCGTAGCTTTGCCGTTAGAAATTTCTTGAATATTACCGGTAATGAAATTCGTTTCACCCACAAAACTGGCAACGAAAGGGTCTACTGGAGATTGATAGATTTCGCGTGGTGTGCCGACTTGAACGAAAACACCATCTTTCATGATTGCCATGCGGTCTGCCATTGAAATAGCCTCAATTTGGTCATGAGTTACATATATCGTCGTAATTTGCGTTCGGTTGTGGATGTCTTTGATTTCATCGCGTAAATTCTGGCGAAGTGCAGCGTCTAAATTACTGAGAGGTTCATCAAGAAGTAGCACACTCGGTTCAATCACCAATGCACGTGCCAAAGCGATTCGTTGTTGTTGCCCACCGGAAAGCGTGTTAACAGGTCGGTCATGATATTCGGTCATCTGAACCATCTCAAGAACAGTATCAATTTTTTCTTTGCGGACCGGTTTGTCAAGTTTTCGGAGTCTCAGCCCATATTCAATGTTTTCAGCGACAGTCATGTGTGGCCACAAGGCATAGTTTTGGAAAACCATGCCGGTGTTGCGTTGGTGTGGCGAGACGTTATTCATCACCTTATCATCAAACCGTAGCTGCCCAGCATCTGGACGGTAAAACCCGGCAATCACACGCAGCAACGTTGATTTTCCACAACCTGATGGTCCGAGCAGGAAAAACAGTTCACCGGGCGCAATCGTCAAGGATATATTATTGACTGCTACTGTGGTATTAAATGCTTTTGTAATTTGATTCAATTGGACACTAACTGACATAATGAATATCTTAACCTAATTTGGAACGAAACTCAATTCGTAGGTTGGGTAGAGCACAAGCGAACCCAACTATCTAATCATATTGTTGGGTTTCACGTTGTTCTACCCATAACTGTCAACTTAAGAAAATTTCTATATTTTTCGAACACTGTTCAATACTTGCTATGATTGAGACTGTCCCATATTTAGTCCCGTAGGAACGATATGTTTATAGATTCGTGTTTACTGTCTCTTGAGCTCCGTCCGAGCGACATATAGATTTTATACACATACCGCCTCTACGAGGCTCAAGAACGCGGGGTAACGCCTTTTCTATAAACATACCGCCTCTACGAGGCTATATACATGAAAAACAAATTCAGATCCTTAAATTAAGGCTATGGGTTTCACGTTGTTCTACCCAACCTACTGGTTTGAAAAAACGCTTATTCATCTACATACTTGACACATCGGAAACCGATAGTACTCCCCGAAGTGAGATGATACCAACGGTCAGCAATACGCAGGTCATCAGGACTTTCACCCCATCCGCCACCGCGCAAAATACGAAAATTTTCATTGTCTGGTGCAGATTGTCTGCCGAAACGCGGGTTGTTTAGTGGTGACATCTCATAGAATTCACCGTTGTATTCGTCAAAACACCATTCCCAAACATTACCTGCCATATCAAATAAACCGTAACCATTAGGAGGAAAACCACCGACAGGTGATGTCCATTCCCAAACATCGTTACCACCAATGCCACCGAAATTTGCATCATCATGTGTTATTATATCACCAAATGGATACTTATTTCCAATGAGATTACCGCGCGCCGCATACTCCCATTCAGCTTCAGTCGGCAGCCTTTTGTTTGCCCAGTTTGCATAAGCAACAGCATCGCGCCATCTCACATTCACGACCGGATCATTCGGTTTGTTGAACTTTGGGTCGTGCCATAGAGATGGTGGTGGATATCCAGTTGCTGATACGAACTGCTGGTATCGGGCATTTGTAACCTCATGTATGTCTATGTAAAACGCATCAACAAAAACCTCATGAACTGGGTACTCGTCTTCATTTCCCATGCCTTCATGAGGATTTCCCATCTGAAAGGTGCCGGATGGAATTAGCCGCATTTGTGCACCATCAATCAGAGATACCCTTATGTCAGCCAATTCCTTTGATGGCACAGCTTTTTGAGATGTTTCCGTGCATGCACATAGAAAAATTATTGAAAGGAAGATAATGCCTTTCATAGTAATTTAGATGCAACCTCTGCTGCGGTTTCAATCAAGCGTTGCTGCTCTGTTTCATAAAGTGTGCGGACATCAAACCATAATTGATCATCTTCAATCCGACCAATGATAGGAGTGCTTCCACGTCTAAAATGCTCGGAGAGTTTTTCGGCAGAAATCGTTTGTGGTGCAAGCACAACAGCAATGCTTGGCAATGTCTCAACCGGCAGGGACCCACTTCCAATTTGCGACTGCGTTTGGGATACCTCAACCGAAACTATTTTTCCGAAAATCACTTTGAGTCTATCAGCAATTTGTTCTGCAGTAATGTGTAATTCATCAATAGACCGAGTGTAGCGGTGAAGCATTGGGAATTGTTCTGTGATTGTGTCTTGAGTGAGGTAAGCCTGTAAGGTCGCCGACAATGCTGCGATGGTCAGTTTATCAACGCGTAGTGCGCGCATCAACGGATTCCTTCGAATCTGCTGAATCCACTCAGATTTCCCAACAATGATGCCCGCCTGCGGTCCTCCTAACAATTTGTCACCGCTAAAAGTGACAATGTCAACCCCACAAGCAATTCTATCGGCAACAACGGGTTCGTGAGGAAGTCCATATTGTGATAGATCAATTAGTGCGCCACTACCTAAATCTTCCATCGTTGGAATGCTATGTTCAGCACCAAGTTCTGTTAATTCCTGCATATCAGGTGTTGTGCTAAAACCAACAATCTTATAATTACTTGGATGCACTTTTAATATAAGTGCCGTATTTTCGTTAATTGCTTCAGCATAATCACGGAGATGCGTCCGATTTGTCGTTCCTACCTCTCTGAGAATAGCCCCACTGGATGCCATCACGTCAGGGATTCGAAAGGCACCGCCGATTTCAATTAGTTCCCCGCGTGATACGATGACCTCTCTATCTTTAGCAAGGGTTTGCAATGTAATTAACACCGCGGCAGCATTGTTATTGACAACAGTTGACGCTTCACAGTCTGTTAATTGTTGAAGGAGCGGCTCGGTAATGCGGTCACGGTGTCCTCGCTTCCCTGTTTCTAAGTCATATTCCAGGTTAACATAATTCTGTGCGGCATTTTGAAGGCTTTCACATGCAGATGGAGCTAATAAAGATCGACCAAGATTTGTATGCGTTACAGTTCCAGTTACATTAACGACTGCGCGGAGTTTCGGACAGGTTCTCTCATCAATGAGTTGGTGGACTAACCTCGCGTATCCTTCTGGTTCGGGTAATTTTAGTTCAGTGTTTCCATTTAGAATTTGGCTTCGGAAATCTGAAACAATTAACCGCAGAGCATTTGTTACCAATGTCCGTGAAAAAGATGCTTGCAGTTCCTGCATCTCCGGTAGCGATAAGAGTTTTTCAATCGCGGGGAGCTGTTGTAGTGCGTTCTTATAGTTGGTTTGTTCACATGTTTTTGTTGTCAACTTCTTTTCCCAATGTAAAAATAGTGTTCCATATATGTTCGTATGGAGATAAATTCTATCAAATTAGTCTTCAAATGTCAATCTAAAGTGTGAAAGATTCAGTATGGCAATTTGACAACGCGGTTTTTGTATGGTATAATGGTTAGAATTAATTGATCTGATATAACTACCCAAGGAGCGGACACTCTCTGTAATTACCTGATGCGTATCACCGGACGAAGAAAACTGGAAGAATTTGCAAAAAGACATTCAACTGCCAGACAACGACTTCAGCGGTGGTATGAGTTGATGGAGGACGGGACTTTTGAGTCTATTGTTGATTTGCGTGATACGTTTCTTCAAGCAGATCCAGTTCGAGTACGTCCAGGAAAGTTAAGTCATCCAGGGGAAAGAACAACATTGACAGTTTTCAACATTGGTAGAAATGTACGTCTTATCGCATTTATCAATTATAGAATACAAGAAGTTTCCGCTCATGTCAAGAGTAAGTGCTTTTGACGAGTTTTGCTATAAAATCAACACTGACAGCTTTTAGATTCATGACGAACTCACAGATTGCGACGTAACCGGCGAGGAACTTTTTATGAACGCCACGAAAGGGACGAAGGAAGTTTCGCAGCGTCGTCCAGGCACCTTCAATCGTCCTTGTATGGATCTCGTAAAGACCATCACCGTCTGCGTCTCTTGCCCACTCGCCATCCTTATGGAGAACAATCTCACGGGCGCGCTGAATACGGTTATAGCCACGCCAACCATCCGTATACACCGTTGAAGTCGGCAACGTCCACTGATGAACGTGTGTTGAAAGCGTCGCAGAATCGGTGTGCCGCACAACACGTAATCTCAGGAGACCGCTTTCGCGACCTTTCGTCCCAACAATAGGCGGACGATCATTGTCATAAGTCCCATGTCCCCTGCGTTTATTGCCACGCCGACGCGGCGGATCCGAAGCATCAACGTGCTTATCGCCTTTTTCACCGGCGTTTTGAAACATCTCATCTGTTTCGACTTCAGCATCAGGTAAAGCAGCTTCGGGTTGTATCTGCTCTGCCGAAGTTTGGAGTTTACGTCTTATAGAAAGAACGGTTTGACGACTTAGACCCAATTCACGCCCGAGTTGTGCACTTGAAACACCTTGACAGACACCGCGCAAAAGCAGAACGACCTGTGAGGGACGAAACTGCGTGCCAGCAAAGACCGTCCCGGTATAGAGGTTGTAGATGCTCTCACAGTGTTTGCAGCGATACACTTGTAGACCACTTGTTTCAGTCGGACGGAACTTGCGTGCCTCCGCCACGCTCGCTTGGCATTTTGGGCAACACAGCCCTTGAAGGTGGAAATGATCCAACACCCACGCTTGAGTTTTTTCTTCATCCATGAGAGATTGTATTGGAAAGTCCATAGGTAACACTCTAACATAACTTTGAAAAAATAGCACTTACTTTTTACATGAGCCGAAGTTTCTATTAGACACGTGATCACGCACGAAGAATATGATAAAGGCAGCTGGAAGAGGTAAACTATGTTGATGGAAACACAATCTACATTCAATGCATCGTCAATGCTAAGGAATTTGGGATCAGATTTCGCACCCTCCGATGTAATTCGGAGCAGCTCTCAATTGTTCGCGAGTTCTGAACCAATTCAAATTCAGACACACATTCACCAACCCTTTTCGGTTGTGACCACAACTTACCCTGAAAGTGCCTATCAATGGTTAGTAGAGGTGTTAGATGGATTAATTGATTTTGGGAATCGACACGGACACTTCGGTGTCATCAATTTGACAGAAGACGAATATCAGTGGCTTGATGAGATATTAGAAGAATTAATCTATTCCGTTGGTGAGAATGAAAATCACATATTAGCACCATTGATGGAATTTGTTATTCGTCTCATTAGCAGCTATGAGGATGCTTATGTTCCGAAACTGACAAATCAGTTTTCAAAGTTGGCAGAAGAAGGAACAATTAAAACCGGAACTGAAGATGAACTCGCTGCGCATTCCTTCTTCTCAATTGGTTATCTTCTTTGTCAAGGGAAACAAACAGAAAAAGCACTTTCTGCTTATGATAAGGCAATTGCACTGAAACCTAATTTTTGGATAGCTTATAACAATAGAGGTGGCTTACTGCAGGAACTTTGCCAATACGATGAAGCGATTTCTGACTTGGGAAAAGCAATCAGTTTTGCTCCTGATTTTGCCGAACTTTACGTTAACAGAGGTTGTGCAAAAGGCAAATCTGGTCAAGATAAATCTGCTAAAAACCGGCTTGGCAAATATCAAGCTGCTATTGCCGATTTTGATAAGGCAATCAAGTTAGGACTTAACTCTGCTAATGCTTACTACAACCGTGCTCTTGCAAATAACTCGCTAGATAAACATGATGTTGTTATAACCGACTGCAACAAGGCAATTCAGATAAATCCAGCTTTTGTGAAAGCCTATAATCTGCGAGGATATTCACACGGTGTTCTTGGGCAACCAACTGATGCATTATCGGATTTTAACCATGTGATTCGTTTGGATCCTGAAAATGCAAAAGGTCATTTTTTTCGAGGAAAAGCAAATAAAGAACTTAGCAAATATATTGATGCTCTTGCGGACTATGATAAAGCAATTAATCTTGATCTAAATAATGCGGACGCATATTATGATAGAGGATATGTATATGCTCAGCTTGAAAAATACGAAGATGCTCTTGCGGATTTTGATGAAGCAATCCGTCTCAACTCGAATCATGCTGAAGCATACAATTTCCGAGGATTGGTGAAAGTTATGCTTGAGCAGTATGAAGATGCTCTTGCGGATTTTGATGAAACAATCTGTCTCAGTCCGGACTATGCAAAAGCATACGATAGTCGAGGAATGTTGAAAACTATACTTAAGCAGTATGAAGATGCTCTTGCGGATTATACTGAGGCTATTCGCATAAAACCTGATTTTACAGAAGCCTATGCTCATCGTGCTGCTATAATGGCGGATTTAGGAAACGTTGAAGAAGCTAGAAATAATCTCAAAATTGCTTTGGAACTTGCAGAACAGCAAGGACAAGAAGATCTCAAAGCCATTATTGAGGAGCAGCTCCAAGAACTCAACAATTCAACACCGTAGGGTCGTGAAAACTGAACCATAATCTACAAATTAAATAGAGGAAAGGGGAGGAAAATCCAAAGATAATTATGACATATAAAGTTTTAGCAACCCTTATTGCTTTAATCTGTTTCGGCTGCGGTGCTGATACGGATATTGATACAGAAATTCCGCGTATTCTTGACACGCGGGTTGTCCAAATCCGTGAAGCCCCAAATCCACGCCAGTTGGATATTGATTTTGAGGTGATTTTCTCATCAGCACCTGTTAATTTAACAGTTGATTGTGGAAATTCTGCATTTCTTGACTGGGAACAACACAGTAATGTTGTTTCACTATATTTCAGAACTACTAAATTTAGGTGTGCCAGCACTCCTGCGGAACCGATCCCATGTTCGCCTGAAACTTTACGGACAATTAGGGAAAACCCACAAGGTGTGCTTGAGAGAACCTATAAATGCACATTTGTTTGGGATACGGGACGGCAACATGTATCGTTGAAAGCAGTCCTACCCATAGAATTGGCTATCTATACACCTGAGTGATAAATATTATACATATCTGTCAGAACATGTATAATTTTCTTGATTTTTTATACATATAGGGAAACACCCCCGCTGAATGCGCGTGTGACATTCAGCGGGGGTGTGTAAAGTTTTGGTTACTGTCCGTAGGGGCGGGGTCTCCCCGCCCGAACAGAAGTTTTACGTGGGCGAGGAAACCTCGCCCCTACAATGTCCACAGTTCCTAACGTCAGGCAATCTTTGATAGAAACTTTACATACTTCTTTTTATATCAGGGTTTCTACAAAAACTTTACACACCCATTCAGCGGTTTTCTGTTGCAAATTTTTGCAAAATTTTATACACTATTTTACTATTAGAGTCGATAGATTAACTGGTGATATTCGACAAATTGTACCTTATGCTCCGTTTGCACAGGAAAAACTTGACCCTTTCACACTTATGGCAGAGTCATACACCTCGTCAACAAGAGTATCTCTATGGAATATATGAACAGAAAAACCGATAAACCGAACGTTTTCTTTATCATGTCAGATCAGCATCGATACGACTATCTGGAAACAGATGAGAATGCCCCGGATGCCCTCAACACCCCAAACTTACGCAGATTAGCAGAAATGGGTGTAAATTTCCCAAACTGCACTGTGAATGCACCTGTCTGTGCACCATCCCGGATTGGTTTAGCATCTGGAATACACCCCTCGCGTTTGGGATCCCTGGGTAATGGTAGTTTTTATCCAACATCCGTTCCAACATATTATCAGCAGCTCCGAGACCATGGGTATCGCGTTGGGTGTGTGGGCAAACTTGACCTTGCAAAACCGGATGGATATAATGGACGATACGGCGACCGCCCCCGCACTTACAACTGGGGATTCACGCATCCTGAAGAATGCGAAGGCAAGATGCATGCTGGCGGCTCCGCAACGCCTATTGGACCCTATACACATTATCTACAAGAGAAAGGATTGTTAGAGAAATTTCATCAAGATTACCGGAACCGACGTTCTTCTGGTGGTTGGATAAAAAACGGGTCGTATGATTCTGTGCTTCCGACTGAGGATTTTGAGGATTCATATATCGGCAAACGCTCAACCAAATTTATTGAAAATATACCGGATGACTTTCCGTGGCACTTGTTCGTTAGTTTCGTGGGACCGCACGATCCGTTTGATCCGCCGACTGAATATAGTGATAAATACCGAAATGCAGATATGCCAGGTGCTATTGTGGATAACATGGAAGGAAAACCGGAATGGGTGAAAAAACGCACTGTCAATATTACACCCAAAGAAATTGCTGTTACGCGACAACAGTACTGTGCTGCAACAGAACTGATTGACGACCAGATTGGTAATATGTTGCGTGCGTTGGAAGAACGCGGCATGCTTGAAAATACCTATATTATCTATTCAAGCGACCATGGGGAAATGCTTGGTGACCATGGGCTTTACACAAAAAGTTTGGCTTATGAGGCATCACTACGAGTCCCGCTTATCGTAGCAGGACCGGGAATAGAAGGTAATCGTGTCTCAAATGAGTTGGTAGAACTCATTGATGTCAATCCTACAATTTGCGATTTGGTGGGAGTACCAGTTTTAGAAAATATTGACGGACAATCAATCGGACCAGTGGTACGGGGAGAAACTGAAACCCATCGTTCAGAAACGGTCAGTCGACTGGGAAACTTCACTTGCATTCGGACACATACACATAAACTAATAGAAAGCAGTGATGGATTCGTGGAATTGTATAATCTTGAAGAGGATCCGGACGAATTACACAATATCGCTGAATCCGAAAAGAAGCTTGTTGAAGAATTACGTTCACTGATGGAAAGTCGTTATGGACCAAGTCTTGTTGATTAGAATTGAGAAGAAATAGATGGTAACAGGCGTTATCTTGGCAGGTGGAAAGAGTCGGCGGATGGGGCAAAATAAGGCACTGCTACGACTCGGCAACGAAACGCTCATCGGTCATGTTATCCGCCGTATACAATCCATCACAGATGAACTCCTGCTAATCACAAACAGTCCTGATGAATATACACATCTTGATGTTGTGATGCACAGTGATATTATCCCGAATGCAGGCGCGTTAGGGGGTATTCACGCAGGTCTAAACTATGCTTCGCAGGAAACAGTGATCTGTGTTGGCTGTGATAATCCCTTTTTAGAGCAAAATTTGCTCATCTATCACGTCTCTGTTTTAGGTGAACATGATGCTGTGATGCCCTATACTTACAAAGAGCTTTCCTCTGACAACAAGGATGTGCAAATTACCCTCCAAACATTGTGTGCCGTGTATTCTAAACGTTGCTTGCCGATTATTGAACAGATGCTGAATGAACATGACTTGCGCGTCCACGCGCTACAAGAACGCGCAAATGTCCTTACCCTCGCTCCAGAAATTTGGAAAACGTTTGATTCTGAAGGACACTCGTTTTTTAACGTCAACACGCCAGAAGATTTTGAAAAGGCACAAGTTATCTACGATACTTTGCACAAATTGGTATAAAGATCGTAATTTTCAACTTTTTTCGTTTCAAAATTATTCTATTCACCAAAATAATACCATTTCTGAATAATTATATTCCATTTGCGACTTTCGTGAAATATTTAAAATTTGTGATTTGAGCAATAGCTGCCTTCGTATACTTTCTCAAGATTTGTGTGATTTTGTCCTGCATTTCCTCTATTGACCCCAATGTGTGCTGAAACAATTTGGCTTTGATGTCTTGCCAGAGTCTTTCGATCGGGTTCAACTCTGGACTATAAGGGGGTAGAAAAATCAAGGCGATATTGTCAGGAAGTTGTAGCGATTTCGCCTGATGAAAACGACCATTATCAAGCACAAGGACATTTAGCGTCTTTGGAAAAGTCTTTGCTAACTCATCAATGCATACTTGGAAACAGACACCATTGAGCCAGGGCATTTCAAGGAAGAAACTTTCTCCTGTTATCGGTTCCACAGCTCCGTATAGATAAAGGCTCTGGTAAGTGTGATCAACATTGGCAATCGGTTTAACACCCCGTAAAGTGGGACGCCGAGACGACACAGGCAAAAGACCACACCTTGACTCGTCTTGGCAAAAAAGTCGGACGCTTTGAAAAGAAGATGCCTTCTCCGAAATCACCTCCTCAACTTTGGTAGCGAAGTTAGCAACGAACGCATCACACGCTACATCGTTTTTTTTATGACTTTTGCGAGGCACTTTGAGTTTCGCATTCCATTTATACCGAACTAACGCATGAACTGTTTTATAGTGCATTTTGACACCGAAGGTTTCTTCAATATAATCTGTTATCTGTTGATAACTGGAAAAACCTTCTGGTTTTTGAAGTTCCGCTCGCAGCAGCTCTTGTTGTTCTTTGGATAACCGAGGGGGACGCCCCGGGGAATAATCACGATCCAAAAGCGCATCAAGTCCTTCAGTCTCATAAGTCGCTATCCAGTGTCCAATCGTTTTTCGGCTGCCACCTAACCTCTCAGCGACTTGCTTGCGAGTTATTGCTTGACCACTACGAAATAGGTAAAGGGCTGTCAATCTTTGCTTTTGATAACCTACTGATGTCTTTCTCAACAAGCTTTTCAACTCTGAAACACTTTCTGTAATCTGTGGAGGCTTTATGTGCATTGGTATCAATCCTATGATTTGTATAATTGGAAAAAGTGTAGCAGAAATTGAAAACTTTTAAAAGGATAAATATATACAAGAAATGGTATTATCTACCGTATAACCACATAATTCTTGGTTGACGGTTTATCTGTTATCTGATAAATTGGAGATACGGTATTCTATTTAAATTGCTGAAATAAAAACGCAACAAATGAATTTTGCAGTGAGTACGTGTCTGATTGTTTTTGCTAAGAACCCGATCCCGAATCAAGTCAAAACACGGCTGCTTCCAGGAGTTTCCCCTGAACAAGCGGCATCGTTATACCGTGCTTTTCTCATGGATTGGTGTGAGACCCTTGCCGAACTCTCAAATGTAGATTTAGTCGTCGCGTATACACCCCCAGAGAGTCTACCCGATTTACAGGCGTTAATTGGGGACGATGTTAACTACATTCCACAAATAGGCACAGACCTCGGGGCACGTCTCACTTCTGCGACGCAGTGGGCATCCGAAAACGGATATGAAAAGATTTTACTCGTCGGTTCCGACAGTCCAACACTACCTCTTTCGTACATCTCCCAGGCGATTTCAGGTCTTGACTCACGCGATATTGTTATCGGTCCAAGTGTAGATGGTGGTTATTACCTTATCAGTTTTTCATCAAAAAATCTCAATGTAATAGTTCCATTCATTTTTCAGGAAATTGCATGGAGTACCGCACATGTTTTTCGACAAACAATAGAACGTATTCATACCATAAAAGCCACACTCAAACTGCTACCGCCTTGGTACGACGTAGATACACCTGAAGATTTAGCATTTTTACAGGCACATCTCTCGGCGATGCGACTCGCAGATGGCACGGTGCAAGCAATTAGAACGGAAAGTTTGTTGTTAGAATTGTTAAAGGAGAATAAGTAATGGGACAATTAGATGGGAAAGTTGCAATTGTAACTGGTGGCAACAGAGGAATTGGGAAGGGAATTGCGAAGGGGCTTGCTGCTGAAGGGACAAGTTTGACTATCGCTGCCAGGGATGCCGAGTTACTTACGCAAACAGCTGATGAACTGCGCGCACAAGGCGCGAAAGTGTTAGCTGTGCCAACCGATGTCACCGATGAGGAACAGATCAAGACACTCTTTGAAAAAGCGATGGCTGAATATGATCGGTTGGATATTCTTGTAAACAACGCAGGTGCGTTTGATGGTGGTCCGATAGCCGAACTCTCAACAGAGGCGTGGGACAAGGTTATCGGCGTGAACCTGCGTGCGCCGTTTCTCTGCTCGCGGGAAGCGATGCGAATTATGAAGGAGCAAGGTGACGGTGGACGCATTATTAATATCGGTAGTATCTCGGCACACCGCGTCCGCCCTCACAGTGCCCCTTATAGTGCAAGTAAATTCGGGATATGGGGATTAACGCAGGTGACGGCATTGGAAGGTAGACCACATGGAATCACGGCAAGCTGCTTGCAACCCGGCAATACTTATGTTGAACGGATTCAGAACCGTCCACAACCTCCATCTGAACCGATGATGGATGTTGATGCCCTTGCGCAAGCTGCTGTCCTCATGGCAACACTTCCACCAAATATCAATATGTTGGAGGCAACAGTGTTACCTGTTGAACAACTCTATATTGGACGTGGGTAAGTTTCTGTTATGCTGCCTCTGCATTCTTCAGACAGCACTAAAGCCGCAAACCTAACATCCCACTGAGGTAAAAATATGCTTCCTCGGTATAACGTGGCAGATTTTCTGGGTCCTCAACCTCTAATTCCAACGTGAGGTCACCTTGATAGTCCACGTCTTGGAGCGTTCCTATAATCTCCTGAAGGTTGAGTTCACCGCGCCCGATGCCAACAGATACAGCACCGATGTGGTCTTTGAGATGCACCGCGTAGATACACGAACCAAACTGACGAATAGCAGCAAGCGTGTCTACCTCGGATGTGTGGAAATGTCCCGTATCAATACAAACACCAACTCGTTCATCGGGAATAGCGTCTAACACCCGTTGGAAATCCTCTGGTTGCTCAAGAACATTCCCGTGGTGCGGTTCAAGAGTCAATTTGATACAGCTTTCTGCTGGTATTCGCGCCAACACCTCTTGCACACAACTAATCACTCTATCCAATGCTCCAGATTCAGTTCTGCGTTGTGCGCCACTGGTCGTCAAATGTGTTGCGTTGAGTTGTTCGGCGATGTCTACACACTTTGCTATTGCCTCGGCACGTGTTTCAACATCTGCGATGTCGTTACCTCCCCAACCGGGGGATAGAGTCCAGTACATCTCATGCCGGATTTGTCAATCTTCTCCTTTATCCCATCTATGTCAAACGCGTGGACAGCGTCAACACTCCAGATGAGAGGTCCGTGAATCTCCATAGAACGGTAGCCGATTTTCGGTGCATATTCTAAGGTTGCGGCTACCTCGTCTTCGGCATAGCCTCGGTAGCAGATAGAGGCACAAATGATGTCCATAAAAACGCTTTCCTCTGAAATAGATACAACATTTTGGTGTAGTAAATATTTATCTCTGCGGATTTTTGCACTATTTTACGTCATCCATAATATTAGTTATGGATGTCCCATAGTAGTATCGTGCTGTCACTACTCACACTTACAAGAGTATTGCCATCCGGACTGAATTCCACACTATTGAGATAATTCGCATGCCCTACAAGCGTTTTTATGAGTTTTCCTGTTGCAATATTCCATAGTCTGACAGTGTTGTCTAAACTTCCACTCGCAAGTGTCTGTCCGTCAGTACTGAACGATAAGCTAACTACACCTTTCTGCACTTTGAGCGTTTTTGTGTGTGCGCCTGTAAATATATCCCAAAATTGGATAGCACCTTCTTCACCTCCGCCATCGCCAGTTACAAGGGTTTTTCCATCTGGACTGAAAGTTAGACAATGGATGTTACCCCTAACGTATTGATTCGTAAGGATTTGTCTATGTGTGCCAGTTGTAACATTCCATAAACGGATGTTCCCATCTTTTGATCCATCCAAACTGGCAAGGGTGCGTCCATCCGGACTAAACACCACGCTCTTAACATGATCTGTATGTCCTGTGAGGGTTTGCTTATGCTTTCCTGTAACCGCATCCCAGAGGCGAATGACAGTATCCCCACTTGTGAGGGTTTTACTATCCGGACTGAACGATAGGCTGCTGACTGAGGACTCATGTCCTCTGAGCGTTTTCTTTCGCTTGCCGGTGGCGACATCCCACAAACGGATAGTTTTGTCCCAGCTTCCAGTTGCGAGTATTTTTCCATCTGGACTGAACACCACACTGGAGACATAATACTTATGTCCCTTGAGAGTTTTCTTATGTTTAGCTGTAGCCGCGTCCCATAGGAGAACTCTACCGTTTTCACTTCCACTTGCAAGAGTTTTCCCATCCGGACTAAAAGACACACTATAGTGATTAATAGTATGCCTTATGATTGTGTCTTTCTGCTTTCCTGTTGCCACATCCCACAAGTGGATAATGTTGCCGTCCAAATAGTTCCACCCTACACTTGCGAGTGTTTTTCCATCCGGACTGAACGCCACACCTGAGATATACAACTTATGTCCTTTGATTGTTTTCTTCCGTTTACCTGTGTCTGTATTCCACAAGCAGATTGTTTTGTCACTGCTTCCACTTGCGAGCGTTTTTCCGTCCGGGCTGAACACCAGACTATTGATAGATATCTTATGTCCTATAAAGGTTTTCTTTTGTTTTCCAGTAGCAACGTCCCATAGATGAATATCTACTCCCGCCCCTGCAAGTGTCTTTCCATCCTGACTAAACGCTATGTTCCTGACTCGCTTCTTATGCGCCGTCAGTATTTGCTTTTCCTCACCAGTGGCAACATCCCATAGGATAACATCTTTGCCGCCACGCCGACTTACAAATGTTTTTCCATCCGGACTGAATGTGCTGACACCATTAAGAGCATGATATTGTCCCCAGATTGTTTTCTTGTTCATGCCTGTCTTCACATCCCATAGGTTAATCTCCCAATGACCAGCACTTGCGATTGTTTTCCCATCCGCACTAAACGACACACTGTCGAACCCAAATCTATCTCCTATAAACGTCTGCTTGTGTTCACCAGTAGCAACATCCCATAAGCGAATGCTCCCGTCCTCACTTGCACTTGCGATTGTTTTCCCATCCGGACTGAAAGCTACATTATGAATAATATCTGTATGTCCGGCGAGTAAGGCACGCGCTTCACCTGTATGTGCATCATAGAGCCAAACACCGATGGAACTAATACCTGCTAACAATGTCCCATTCGGAGAAAACTTTATTTTATTGATTTTACCTTTACCGAGACGTGCCTTTGCACCTTCGGGCAAGTGCCACTGCGGGGAGTCGTAGAAGAAGGTATCTGGCTGATTTCGTATTGAAACGAAGCTAAAAATCAATATGATTGAAACAATACTGATGATTAAAAAAATAAAAATTAGTTTGACTTTCATTTCGTGAGACTCCTTTTAGGACTTCATAGTAAACCAACAATTTACTTGAACACCATTAACAGCGTGCTTACAAAGCGCGCCTGCAGGAAATCGCGCTATTTTCTCTGGTTTTTTATGTTTACTATAGGCGCGAGATCCCATAGGATTACTTGTCTATCGCTATACCCAGTTGCAAGCGTCAGACCATCTGGACTAAATGCCAAACTATAGATACTGGATCCTGTTTCCATGAAGGTTTGCACGCGCTGTCCAGTGTCCACATCCCAGATTCGGATCACAAAATGGTCATAATCACAAGCAAATATTTTTCCACCAGAATTGAAGGATACACCCCAGTTGGTGGCTTTACGTCCAGTAAATATGTTTTTCTGCTTACCCGTGGCAATGTCCCGCACACGGATAGTACCGTCTATACCTACACTCACAAGCATAGACCCTTCTGGATTGAATAATAAGGAATAGATTGCCCCTATATGTCCTGTGAACGTTTTTTCTTGCTTACCTGTTGCAACATCCCACAGACGAATGGTACCATCTCCACTGCCACTTGCAAGTGTTTTGCCATCCGGACTGAATAATACACTTGAGACATAATCCGTATGCCCCGTTATTGTTTTCTTATGTTTTCCTGTAGCAACATTCCATAGATGGATAGTTTTATCAACACTGCCGCTCACGAGAGTTTTTCCATCCGGACTGAAGGCTATGCTTGAGACATAATCCGTATGACCTATAAAATGTTCAGGTATTCCTGTGGTAGTATCCCACACACGGATAGTTTTGCTCTCACCTCCATTGGCGAATTTCTCTCCATTAGGACTGAATGCCAAGTTAGTACCGTAAGGTTTATTCGGTAAGGATGTTCGCGTACTCCATGTCATGTATCTTTCTCTATGTAAGTTCACAATATCGGCTGTATGTTTTCTGAGGCTTTGCCTGTACTCCCCTGTGGTTGCATTCCACAAGTGGATAGGTGAGCGATCACTTGTTGTCGCGAGGGTTTGACCATCTGGACTGAACAACACACCTTCAACAGCATTAACAGATTCATAAAAGGGCTTCTCGGTTCTATGTGTGATTACATCGTGACTGAGACTTATACGAACTTTAGCACCTGCGGGCAGATCTCGATTTCGATCTTCGGAATCTTGGGCAAAGCTGCCTGGTAGATAGAATAGTGAAGCAACAAATAGTGTTAATATAATGGAAAACAGTACTTTTTTCATCTGAGGATCTCCGTTTGATATGTCTATATTAACGTGAGCTCGGTGTAAGAAATAACGTGAGTTTCGGTATAGATAGAAGGATTTTTTACCTGTTTTTTACCTCCTAAACCCCTAAAACAGGGGGAATCAGTGGAAAAATACCCACGAACTTGTGAAAGTAGACTTATACCGAGCTCACGTTATATTATTCTGCCACATCTAAAGCTTTAATTGTGGACGTTAGGTCCCATAGAAGCACTGTATCATCAAAGCTTAGACTTGAGAGGGTCTTTCCATTAGCACTGAACGAAATATTTGTGACCCACGATGCGTGCCCCGTGAGCGTCTTTTTAAGTTCTCCGGTCCGTAAATCCCATAGGCGGATGTTTTCGTCATCAGCACCTCCGATTTCGCCTTTAATATCACTTGCCAACACCAGTCCATTGGGATAGAACTTCACGCGCCAGATAGTCTGCCGATATGCCGCGAGTGACTGTTTTTGTTTTCCTGTGGCAATATCCCACAAACGGACGGTAGCATCTTTGCTCGTACTCGCTATGGTAAGTCTGTCAGGACTGAAGGATACAGAAGATATAGCATCTGCATGCCCTCTGAACGTCTGCATCAATTTTCCTGTAGCAACATCCCATAGCTGGATAGACCCGTTCTTATGGCCACTTGTGAGCACGCTCCCATCTGAGTTAAACGATACTGCCGTAACAGCTGCCGATTGACCAGTTTGATTGTTAGTCAAGCGTTGATCCGAGAAAGTCTGGATTTGTTTGCCTGTAACCGCATCCCACATACGGATTGTGCCATCTACTCCTGCACTGACAAGTGTTTTTCCATTTGGACTAAAAGAGACACTCGCGACCAAGTCTGTATGCCCTATAAGCGTTCGCTTGTGTTTCCCAGTAGCAACATCCCACAGCCGAATAGTTTTGTCTTCGTATGAACTCCAACTTGCCAACGTGTCACCATCTGGACTGAAAACGACACGTTTGAGAAGTGTTTTGTGTCCTCTGAGGATTCGTTTATGTTTTCCAGTGGCAACATCCCATAGACGAATAGTTGTATCTTGGCTTAAACTCCAACTCACCAATGTTTTTCCATCTGAACTGAACAAAGAGCGTCTGACTGGCAAGTCTTTAGTGTTACGTATCTGCCCTGAAAGGGGTTGTTGTCGTTTCGTTCCTATATCCCATAAGTAGACGGTTCTATCAGAATTTCCAGTTGCGAACTTCCTCCCATTCGGACTAAGTGATATGTATTCAGGTTCAGACGTTCTATAATGTCTCGCGCTTAAATTTGTGATTGTTTTTTTGTGTTTTCCTGTAGCAGCAACATCCCATAAACGAATAAATCCTCCGTAAGACCCAGTTGCCAGCGTTTTGCCATCCGGGGTAAAAGATACATTCCTGGCATAACCTGGGTATTCAGCCAAGTGTTTGCGTTTTCCTGTAGCAATATCCCATAAACGTATTTTGCCACTTCCAATTAAACTTCCAACAGTCCGATTATCCGGACTGAACAACATGTTTTCTACCTTTTTCTTAATCCCTGACTCCTCGCTATCTACATCTTTATCAATAAGGGTTTGCTTAAGGATGCCTGTCGTTGTATCCCATAACCGAACCGTATTGTTGAATCTCACAGTAGCAAGCGTGCCACCATCCGGACTAAAAAACACTTTTTCAATTATTTCTTGTTTTTCAAGCTGTTCGGTAATTACGCCTTGATTGGCAAGTGTCTTTTTACGCCTTCCTGTGGCTATATCCCAAAAGTAGATTGTCTTATCATCGCCTACACTTACAAGCGTGCTACCATCCGGACTAAACGATAATTTGGTGACAGCCGCTGGATGCCCTGTTAAGGTTTTCTTGTGATCCCCTGTGGTAACATCCCAAAGACAGATAGTTTGATCCTTACTTCCACTCGCAAGCATTTGACCATCTGGGCTGAAGGACAAACTCCGAAGAAATTCTGTGTGTCTTTTGAGAATATGTTTGGACTCACCTGTAGCCGCATCCCATAGATAAATATCTTTGTGACGCACACTCGCAAATGTCCGTCCATCAGGACTGAATAACATGATACGGTCAAAAGAAGCGTCATTTGAGACAATTTTCTTAATTTTACCTGAAGTAACGTCCCATAGTGTAATGCCTCTGAACCTTTCAGCACTTGCAAGGACTGTTCCTTCTGGGTTGAACAAGATTTTTTCAACACCTCTATTATTGTGCGCGAACAAGGCACGTTCCTGATACGTCTCTGTATCATAAATCCAAATACCGATTGTAGTAGCAACTGCCAGTACAGTACCGTCCGGGGAATACCGCATATCATTGATACGACCTTTACCGAGACGCGCTATGACACCTTCAGGCAACTCCCATTGTGTATAGTCTTGGGCAAACGTATACGGCAGATAGAGCATTGAAAGAAAAAATAGCATCCCAAAAATCGAAAACAACATTTTTTTCATTTGAAGAAACTCCTTTTACATCAACTATATAGACGTTGAAATAGGATTTGTTAACGTCTTTATTATTCACTTCACTATCTACACTATTTTTCGCTGTTTATCGCTTGAGAAATGACGTTCAGGTCCCATAGAAGCGTTGTGCCATCCCAACTGCTACTCGCGAGTGTTTTCCCATCCGAACTGAATTTTATCATCGTAACATCACCTAAATGTCCAGTAAGGTTCTTCTTCCGTTTCCCTGTAGCGACATCCCATAAAAGGAGCGTTCCATCCCCAAGACCACCTACAAGCATTGTACCGTCCGAACTGAAAGAGAGTTGAGTGATTCTTTTTATATAATCTCCAGTTAAGTATTGATCCGTAAGGGTTTTAATTTGTTTGCCAGTGGTAACATTCCACAAACGGATACTCCCGTCTCTATCTGCACTTGCAAGGGTCTTTCCATCGGAAGTAAAAGATAAGGAAGCAATGGAATTTGTATGCCCTCTTAGCGTTTCCTTCTGTTTTCCAGTAGCAACGTCCCACAGTTCTACTGCTGTACTATCATAGGCGAGTGTTTTTCCATCCGGACTGAACAAGACTTTCTCGAAAAACACTTGGTTTTCTGCGTCCTTTGCAGAGATTATCTTATGCACACCGGTGTCAACATCCCATAGGTGGAGGTATGTGTCAGTACGCCACTTACGATTTCTGATTGCCACGGTATTTGCGTCTGGACTGAAAAACAGTGCAGAAACTCTTTTCGTATTCTGCGTATTGATTCTGAGTGCTTTCTTCTGTTTTCCCGATTCCGTGTCCCAAAGACGAATCGTTTTGTCTTCACCGTAACTGATGAGTGTTTGACCATCCAGATTGAAGGCAACTTTATTTACATCACCCCTATGCCCTCTAAGCTTCTTCTCATGTTCACCTGTGGCAACATTCCATAATCGGATTGTTTTGTCCCTACTACCACTCGCGAGGATTTGTCCATCTGGACTAAACGACAAAATAGTGACTTGATTCGTATGTCCAGTAAGTGTATTTAGAAATTCACCTGTGTTTACATCCCACAGATAAATTGTTTTACTTCCGAAAGTATTTGCTACGGTCACCTTATCTGCACTAAATGACACGTTTCTTGGAACAAATCCAAATAGATGTCCTAACAAAGTATTCTTATGCTTTTCCTTCGTAACATCCCATAAATGAATAACACCTTCTGCGCTTCCACTTGCAAGTGCCTTCCCATCTACACTAAACGCCAGTCTATAAGCACCTCTTGAATGCCTTTTAAAAGTGTGTTTGCGTTTACCAGTAGCAACATCCCATAAACGAACAGTTTTGTCTGCACTCGTGCTTGCGAGCGTCTTCCCATTACTACTAAATGATAAATGCCAGATGGGCTCCTTATGCCCTTTTAGCGTTTTCTTAAGCGTTTTTGTAGCAACGTCCCATAAATGGATCGTTTTGTCGGTTCTCCCAGTCGCAAGTGTTTTCCCGTCTGGACTAAATGATATATTTGTGATTCCCACATTATTTGCATCAGAGATTGTCTGTTCATTTTGAGTTTCTGTATTCCAGAAAGTGATAGTGCCGCTGTAATTCCCACTTACAAGTGTAATTCCATCTGTGTTGAACGAAATATCAGAAACACGGTATAAATGCCGTTGGATATGTTGCTTATGTGTACTTTTTACAATATCCCAGAGATTCACACCGCTATCACTCCAACTCGCCAGTATTTTTCCATCCGGACTGAAAGAGACCCCTATAACATCTCTTCTATGACCCATAAATGTCTGCTGGAGTTTGCGGGTTTCAACATCCCATAGGCGAACAAGTTTATTGCCGCAAGCACTTGCGAGTGTTTTTCCATTAGGACTAAACGATATGCTATAACACCTTCTCTATTCTTCGCGAGAAGTGCAAATTCTTTGCCACTATGCACATCATAGAACCATATACCGACAGAGCTTGCGACAGCGAATATGGTTCCGTCCGGAGAATACGCTAAATCATTTACGGTTCCCTTGCCAACACGCGCCTTTACACCATCAGGTAGGTGCCATTGCGGAGAATCAGGAATGAAGGTCTCAGGTTCAAGACGATCTCGTCTTGGAACAATAGTTAGTACCACAGTAATCGCAGCTATTCCGAGGACTAAAAAGATAAAAAACAGTGTCTTTTTCATCTGAAAATTCTCCTTTTGACACTTCTATACTGTAGGGGCGTGCTTGGACTCTATGCGGTTAGGAAACCGCACCTACCAAATAATGGTTCTATAAACTGTAGGAACGATGTCTCGTTTCTACAGTTTATAGGAGTCAACTAACCGATAGAAACCTTTGTCTTCTCTTTTGCCGATTCGTAGGTGGCTAAGACAACAGCGACTGCATGCTTGCCACCCCTACCGTCAATCATTGGGGTTTTGTTGTCATGGATACATTCAACAAAATGGGTGAGTTCGCCGACAACATGGCTTGGACCGGAACGGTCGGGGATGATCTCCTGCCAGTCGCTATCCCCGCGCTTTTTGAGATACGCGAGGTCCGCTGCCATGTCGAGACGGAGCGACCCTTCGGATCCGTCAATGATCGTTTCGTTTGTACCGCGAGCACCAAGGAAGCCACCCCAACGGAGAATGCCGACAGTACCTGTATCGTAACGGATAAGTGAGACGGTATAGTCCTCCCAATCGTCATGCCCGGAGAAACTGCCGACCTCCGCTGCGACAATGAGTGGGGTGCCACCGAACCAATTAATCAGGTCGGATTTGTGGATACCGTTTTCTAACAAT
Source organism: Candidatus Poribacteria bacterium (assembly GCA_965197475.1). Classification (GTDB taxonomy): domain Bacteria; phylum Poribacteria; class WGA-4E; order WGA-4E; family WGA-3G; genus MSPOR6. The sequence continues at coordinate 860,529 of CBDANF010000002.1, forward strand.
CCACCCACAGTGCCGTACCAACTCTCTGGTCGGCTACGCGGTGCATTATAGGGTCCGGTGTAATCGGTTTCAATATAGACAACATCGCCGATGTCGCCAGCATCTACCATTTTTCTGCCGAGTTCGTGGACAGGATAGAAGCGAAGGACTTGACCAACCATGATATGTGTGCCGGCTTTGTCTGATGCTTCAATCATTTCGTCCGCTTCTTCGAGTGTCAAAGAGAGCGGTTTTTCACAGAAGGCGTGTACGCCTGCTTCTGCTGCGTCAACGACGACTTTAGTATGTGCGACTGGGGGCGTTGCGACAACGACACCATCAACGAGTGGGAAAAGTTCTTGATAGTCTTGGAACGCACGGATGTTGTGACGTTCGGCGACAGCTTTTGCCGCGTCAAGTCGCAAATCCGCGACACCTACAAATTCACAATTTTCTACGTTGGGGAGTGAGTTGCAATGGCCATTGCCCATGCCACCTACTCCGATAACACCTATTCGGGTCATGAGTCTATTCCTTTTTATCAGGTTAAGATGTTGTGCAGAGAATATATCTTAAAGTGGGGTTGGTGTCAATTGATTTATGGTTAACGACTGTCGGCTATCAGCTTTCTCTATCGCATGGCGGGTTTCTGTGCCTATTCATCGGTTCCGCGTACCTAAAAACATGACGCAGCGTCAACCCACATTCCAATATACTCTCATCCAATTACGCATCTTGTTGAATAGCATGAATCAATGCTTGATTCATTCGGTCGCGGAGTGCTTGTTGTTGCTCGTCTGTCCATTGATAAAACCCTTCCCCAGATTTCACACCGAGTTTGCCGGTGTCAACCATTTCTCGAAGGAGTGGATTGATGTCGGGAGAACTGTTTAAGTCTTTATAGAGTTCTTCAAAGGCAGCAAGCACTAAATCCCATCCTGCAAGTTCAAACACTTCAAATGGTCCTGCAACGCTAAGCCGCCTGCCAAAACTGTTGTGTACGACGAGGTCAACCGTCTCAGCACTGGCAATTCCTTGCTCCACAATGGCAAACGCTTCTCGGATAAGTGCAGCTTGCAGCCTCGGTCCCACGAAACCGAGTGCCTCCTTCTCAATAATCGCGGGTGTTTTGCCGATAGCGGTTAGGAGATCAAATGTCACAGACACGGTCTCATCGGATGTATCAGGACTGCGGATAAGTTCAACAAGCGGAATCAGATAAGGTGGATTAAAGTAGTGTGTGTTGAGTATCTTATCGGTGCGTTTGGCTTTCGCTCCAATCTGACTGGGCATTAACGCGGTTGTGTTGCTTGCTAAAATTGTGTGCGGTTGACACAAGGTATCTAATTTCTCAAAAATCTGCTGTTTTAGCGACAGATTCTCGGTGACTGCCTCAACGACGAAATCTGCGATCTCTGATGCGACGGTGAGATCAGTAGTGGTCTGGATACGCTGCATGATTTCCGGGATGCGCGTATTTTCGATGACAGCATGTTCAGCGAGCAGTGTCAGGTTTTTGCCGATCTGGACGCGTGCGTTATTGAGTTGTTCTTCGGTAATATCGTGGAGGTGGACACGGTAACCCGCACATGCGAATTCTTGTGCGATGCCGTGTCCCATCAGCCCTGCGCCGATTACGGCGATGTTTGTGATCTTGTTATTTGTCATATTTTTGGTTATGGATTGTTGGTTCAGACAATTTCATGCGCCAATAACAATAGTAAATTCGCCACGTGGTTCGGTAGATCGGAATTTTTCGAGTGCTTGGCTGATGTTGCCGCGGAATATCTCCTCAAATCGCTTTGTGAGTTCACGTGCGATGACGATGTCGCGTTCCCCCATCACATCAAGCGCGTCCTCAAGAAAGCGGCAGAGCCGATGCGGCGACTCAAACAGTATTAGGGTTCGCTCTTCGTTAGCGAGGCGTGCCAATTGACGTTTACGTTTTCCCGATTTCGGAGAGAGGAATCCTTCAAAGGTGAAGTTATGTAGCGGTAGACCAGAGACAGCTGCCGCCGCAAGGATTGCTGAAGCACCAGGGATCGGCACGATCGGCACGGCTTCAGCGACGCACTCCTGTAGGAGCGGATAACCTGGATCTGATATCGTGGGTGTGCCAGCATCCGAGACGAGCGCGATAGATTCTCCTGCCTTCAACCGTGCGACCAATTTTTCCGATTTCGTCTTTTGGTTTCCTTCAAAATAACTCGTGAGCGGGGTTTTGATTTCGTAATGTGTTAATAATCGGCGTGTCTGGCGGGTATCTTCAGCGGCAATCAGGTCAACCTCTTTGAGGACACGTAATGAGCGTAAGGTAATGTCCTCTAAATTTCCGATCGGTGTGCTGACGAGGTAAAGTGTGCCGGGGTCAATGTTGTGCATGTTTTTATTGATTGTTAAAAGAGATTTTGGATGCCACCTGAAACCTTTTAGTGGTATTTTAGCAAAAGTTGCAGATTTCGGCAAGGGTGTAGGAAACAAAGGTTCGTTAGTTTCTTTACATAAAAATTGGAAATATGGTATAATTATTCACAAAATATGAACTGCGATCAGGAGAAAACATATATGAGCAGCAGTCCAGCTTATAACCTGTTAGCTGAAACGTTAGAGAGACAGGGAATTCAGGTTGAGGCAATTAAAGCGCACCTCAAACAGCAACATATTGAAACACCGTCATGGGGTTACGGTAATTCCGGCACTCGATTTGGCGTGTTTGAACAACCCAGCGCAGCAAGGAACGCCGCTGAACGTTTAGAAGATGCAGCCACTGTGCACCGATTCACCGGCGTTGCACCCACCGTTGCACTTCACATTCCATGGGATAAAACTGACGACTGGGGAGCATTGAAACAATACGCTGCAGATGTTGGCATCGGTATCGGCGCGATTAACCCGAACGTTTTTCAAGACCAAGTATACAAACTCGGTAGCGTCTGCAATCCGAACGCAGATATACGCCGTCTCGCGATTGACCACATGTTAGAATGTGTTGACATAATAGAAAAAATGGGGTCGGATTTACTTAGTTTGTGGTTCGCTGACGGCACAAACTTTCCCGGTCAAGCCAACTTCAGAAAACGTAAGCAGTGGATGACAGAAGCGTTAGGCGAAGTTTACGATGCACTTCCTGATGCCACCCGAATGCTGATTGAATATAAGTTCTTTGAACCGGCATTTTATCACACCGATTTAGCAGATTGGGGTGCCGCTTACTTGATGGCAACAAAACTGGGACCGAAAGCGCAAGTCCTCGTTGATCTCGGGCACCATCCCCAAGGCACCAATATTGAGTTCATTGTCGCATACCTAATTGACGAAGGTAAGCTCGGTGGATTCCACTTCAACTGCCGAAAATACGCGGACGATGATCTGACAGTAGGGTCTATTAATCCACAAGAACTCTTCTTAATCTATACTGAGCTTGTCGCTGCAGAACTTGATCCAGAAACGGAAACTGATATCGCCTATATGATTGACCAGAGTCACAATTTGAAACCGAAGGTTGAAGCGAGTATCCAATCGGTATGCAACCTGCAAAAAGCTTACGCAAAGGCATTATTAGTTGATAGAGAAGCGTTGGCAGAAGCACAGGATGCAGCAGACTTGGTTGAAGCGGAGAGCATCTTACAACGTGCGTCCGAAACAGATGTGAATCCGCTGCTTGAGCAGGTGCGTTTAGAGATGGGACGAGACCCACACCCATTGACAGCATACCGAAAGAGCGGATACTATGAGAAAATTAGTAAAGCGCGCGTCGGTGGCGAAAGCCAAGGCTGGGCATGAACAAGGAATACCTGAAAAAAATCGCTGCAGAAAAAGCCACTGATGAGGTCCGAGAGGGTATGGTTCTCGGATTAGGGACCGGCTCTACCGTCTACTACGCGTTATTGAAACTCGGAGCGATGGTCCGAGAAGGTCTCAATATCATTGGAATCCCAACCTCCGATGGCACAGAGAAAATCGCCATAGAACAAGGTATTCCGCTTTCAACACTTGCAGTGCATCCCACAATAGAATTAACAATTGATGGTGCCGACGAAGTGGATGCACACCTAAACTTAATTAAGGGCGGCGGTGCAGCACTTGTCAGAGAAAAGATTATTGCTCATGTCTCCAAACGAATCCTGATTGTTGTTGATGAAAGCAAGGTGTCGCAAGTTCTCGGTACTTCATTTGCACTACCGGTGGAAATTGTGCGGTTCGGATGGGAAGCAACACAGCGAGAAGTTGATAAGGTGTGCGAACAATCAGAATTACGCGGAGGAATTGAAAACCCGTTGATTACAGATAATGGAAACTATATTTTGGATTGCCACTTCAATGGAATTCCTGAACCCGAAAAGATTGAGTTGCAACTGAACAACATCCCCGGTGTCGTTGAGAACGGTATTTTTGTGAATCGCGCGGACAAAGTTATAATCGGCACCCCTTCCGGTGTCAGATACATGGAGTAGTGTCAATGGGCCGACATCTAATCTTGTACTCTTTACTACTCTCTGTATCCCTCATGCTGTCTACTCCTGTTAGCGGCGAAATTTTTACGGAGAGCGGATTGGTAGATATCCCAACAGGTGAGGTGCTAAAACACGGTATATTCGGGGCAGGTGTATCTGCTATATTCCAGAATTCATCAGATTTCCCGCGCGATGCTGTGATGTTTCGTCTCAACTTCGGGATGTTTGATAGAGTTGAAGTCGGCTTGTCAAACCTATTGCTTCAGGATAACAACATTCCCCGCTACTTTTTGGCACACTTAAAGGCACAACTTTTAGTAGAATCAGGGTTAATCCCCAATGTGGCATTAGGTATTGAGAATCTTGGTGATAAAGTTAACCACAAATGGAATACTTATCAACCGCAATCAGTATTCCTTGTAATCAGTAAGACGTTTAACCTACCGAGAATTCACCTTATTTCAGGGCATATTGGTGTCGGCAATCACCGCTTTGCGTCCGATGAACGACCCATCGGACTGTTCGCAGGTATTAGCACAGAACTCCACCCTGCTTTTGCAAGAGGTGATATTGGTATTAATTTAGAATTTGATGGGGCGAGTATAAACGTTGGTGTACGGCATACTGCCGATAGTGGACTTCAGGTTGCACTTGGTGCTGAAACATTGAACAAACCCGAAAAGATTCGTTATCTCGTCTCAATTGCGTGGACAAATGCACAGATGATGGAACAGATAGCAGGCGCGAAGCGACTTGCGCTACAAGCAGCAAAACTCGCAAGGCAAGCAAAACGCCCATCAACGAAAAAAGAAGAAACGTCAGCACAGTAGCACAATCCTCTTGTAGAGGGATTTTCAACCACGATTAGAAATTACTGGTTTACTACTTTGCCTCAATAGATTCCATCACATTCTGAAGCGATTTGAGTAACTCAGGCAAGAAATCTTGCGGCGGCACAAGGATAATTTCAATCCTGCGATTTTTTGCCTTCGCCTCTGCTGTTTCTGCCGTATCTATCGGTTGGTAAAACGCATATCCCGTTGCCGCTAAACGTTCTGGAGTGACATTAGCATTTTCTTGCAAATACTTCACTGCAGATATTGCCCTTTGTGTTGAGAGGTCCCAGTTCCGCAGTGCCGAACCCGCGATCGGGTTGTTGTCCGTATGCCCTTCAATGCGAATTGCGTAATCTGAATAATCTGAGTTTAGCAATATCTCTTCTGCAATTGCATCAAGTAGTTTTTTCCCCTCTGAACTCAGGACATCGCTGCCTGTTTCAAATAGAATTTTCCCCTTGACATCAAGCGTCAGTCGTCCTGCTTCATCCAACACTGCTCCGACTGTATCTTTAAACCGTTCTTGGATAGCTGCAATCGACCGTTGTGATTGATCGCGAATCCGTTGTAATTCCGATTCAATCTTGGTCAACTTTGCACGAAGATTTTCCTTTTCGCTTTCAAGCGCGCTTTTGTCCTGTTGGAGTTTGTTCCGTTCAGCAGCGATCTTTCGCGCGGCCTCACTTGCATTTTCCAAAATCTCTTTCGTTCGGCTCAGTTCTGTCTGCGTTCCTTTGAAGGTCTTTTCGGTTTCAGCTAACTGTTTTTCTAACTCGGTTTTCGCAGTCTCAGTCGTTTGCAATGTTGTTTTGGTAGTAGTCAAGTCTGCTTGCGTCTGCTTGAGTTCATCAGAAGTTGAATAGAGCAAAACTCCCAAAACGATGGCTGCAATAACAGCAACAATTATAGATATGATTGCAACAATTCCTTTTTTACCCATCTGATTTTCCACCTGATTCTCCATCTTATTCTCCTTGTAGGTTAAGTATAACATCAAAACTATCGTCTTTTGATGTCTTATTCTTTTTGGTTATACTGCACACGGTGCAACGGTGGATAAGGATATAACCACCCTGTTTCATGGTGAACCCTACCGGTTCCATTAAGCCGAAACAGGTCCCAGCGCGATCGCCTGGATTCACATCTACGTGTTGACTCCAGAGACATTCTGGACAGTGATTGGTGTAACCGTTTCCCCTCACAAATATGCCGCAATTTCCGCATGTAAAATCTTCAATGTGACGTTGAAATTTCTTATTCACTATTCAATGCTATCCTTTTCACCTGAGTGATCCGGTCTAATGTTCGTTTTAAACTCGGAGATACGTTGGATGCACGTTCTAAATCCCAATGTTCTCGGACAAACTGCCTTAAACGGGTGTTATAACCATAACCTACTGGAATTCTTGCTCCTTGTTGCGGAATCAGTTCATCTCGTATTTTTCTTTTTTTACTCATTCGTGCAAGTGAAACAAGGAATTCTTTGGGATTAAGGATCTCATCCGTGGTTGTCGGAATACGATGGGTAGGAATTGATAGAAAGGCTGCAAATCCTGCCCGATCAGCCATCACCCAAGATTCGACTTCCATCACAGCCGCACGAAACAAAAATCTTGGGTTGAGAGGACCTTTAATCCATGAGTAACAAGTCCTGGTGGACAACCTCGGGGCGAGTCTAAATCTGTCAACATAAAAATACCACGTTCTTCATGTGCTGCTTCGTTGAAACTCTGGGCTTTTTGTTGGAGGTAAGAGTTTCCTTTATACCCAGTTTTTCGCGAGATTTCAACATTAAAATGCTCAAGAATTTTAGTCGCAACTGTATCACTGAGTCTATCCTCAATCGCAAGAATTACGTTTTTTAATCCCATTCCAATAAACTCAATTGTTTGGGGTATCTGGTTAACACGATTTCACCCACTGTAATCCCATTTTTAAGGAGGACACACACTTCCTCAAAATCGGAGGCGGGTTTAACCACTGTCCCTCCTTTGCCAGGTGTGAGCATTAGTACTTCTCTACCATCAATGCCAGGTTCAATAAGAAGCACATCACTTTGTGTGCTAATTAAAACTTGGCATCCACTGTTCCTCTGCATCCGAGAAATCACAGGAGCAAGTTGAGAAACAATTCCGAGATTTAATGAGAGTTCAGGTTCTTCTAACAATACTATTGAATTGTTTTCGAGAAGTGACCACAAGAGTCCAATAAGCCGAAGCATCCCATCCGAAAATTGATCTTCGCGCTGCTTATTTTCACTTGAATACCAATGCGAATAATGTGCTTGTAAATGTGGATGTCCAGTGGTTTTATCGCGAATAAATTCCAATTTTTCGAACTGTGGGACTGCGATTTTGAGTGCATGTTCAATTTTTTTTGAGGCGGGAACGACGGGTGCTCGGATGCGCACTCGCAACTCTTTCAAGAAATCCCTGTCCAAACGGATCATCTTCAATTATTTTGCCCTGAATCGCATCCGAAAATCGGATAAATTGCGGTACCAGATGAAGATAGGCGACATTTCTGAGGAATTTGCCAATCTCTCGAAACTTTGCATTAGTAGCACTTTGTTCAAGAGCAGTTTGCGTAAGACGGTCTGAGTCCTCGTTGTCATCTGAATCAGGTCTATCAACGAGCAGTTCACCTTCTCTCCAGACGCGTTCATGCGTGAGATAGGCTTGGCAATCGTCGCGAGTCTCTTGGCGAAATCCCACACCATATTGCCAAGTAGCAGGTTCATCTGGTGTTTCCGCGATGTGAATTTCTATAGCAACTTCTGGTTCATGTCCTGCGGACAGACACCGTATTTTGGAGACACCGCCCCGATCCTTGACTGCTTTCTGGAATCCGCCGCCATCTACTTTGACAATATCACGCAGAAAGCGAAAAATGTCCAGTAGATTAGATTTACCCGAAGCATTTGGACCAACGATAAACTGCCGCTCTCTAAGGGGAACATTAACCTGTTGAAAACTTCGCCAGTTTTTGGCAATAAGTCGATTGATAATCATAATGACAAGTTCCCTCTACAATAGATATGTCTGCAATGTGATATGAAAATGATAACATATCCGAGACACGGACGCCAACCGAAAATGCGTGATGAGCATTCCACTTTCGCAGAGAAAAGACTCAATCAGGAAACCTCGCCTAATGAACCTTTAAGAACCGATGAAGGGTTTGACATCCCACAGCAGGATTGTGCAGTCGTGACTCCCACTTGCGAGAAGCGTGTTGTCTGGCGAAAAGGTGAGTGACTGTACATCCGTTGGATGTCCCCAGAAGGTCGTGATCTCCTCACCGGTAGCAACATCCCACAACCGGATTGCCATCTTCTCCATCCCTTTCTCCCTTTGCCACCACGTCCCGGATGCGAGATACTTACCACACGGTGAAAAAGCAAGGGCATACGGCTTTTGTGTCTGCGGTTGCGGTATCTCCAAAAGCGTTGTCAGCGTTTCAGCACACCACAAGCGGAGTTCACCGAACATCCCTGTAGCAATTACGCTGCCACACGGTGAAAATGCTAACCCCATAAGTGTCCGAGATTCATCCAAGGGAAACGTCGCAATTTGTTCACCCGATGCAACATCCCACAACTTGGAGGTTTTATCGCTTGAACTATTGACCAGTCGCTTGCCATCTGGTGCGAAGGACACTGACCAGATGAAATCTGTATGCCCTGTGAGTGATCTCAACCTCTCATTCCGTTTGAGATCGTATAGATAGATTGTGCCTTCTCTACTTCCGACTGCAAGCCGATCACCTGCCGGTGCGAACGCCATACGCCAAACTAAGTGTGCCTGTTCGGTAAATTCAGCAATTGGTTCATCAGGTTTCTCAGCATCCCAGACCGCGACATTTTCTTCATCCTGTACAGTAGCAGCCAGCATGTTTCCGCACGGCAAAACAGTAAAAGAGGTGATACGCTTATCCCCCAGTAATATTTTCTGTGCCTGCTTACGTTCAACATCCCATAACACAACCCCCATGCGATAGCCCTTTGCGGCAAGGGTCGATCCATCCGCCGAAAACAGTACAGGATCTGGATAACAGGCAAACTCACGAAGCGTTGAGGATGTATGAATATTACCAACCTTAGTCTTTTTGTCAGCAATAGCCAACTGTGGGAACTTCTTAAACCATTTGGCATCAATACTCTTCGGGTGCAATTCGAGTGTGTGTAATTTTTCACGGCGTTCCATATTCCAAATCTCAATTGTATTTTGCCGATCAACAGCAGCAAGTAACACACCCTCTGGCGAGTAGAATGGCTCTTTCCAAGATTTACCTGAGTCTGTATAAACCATCTTTTGTACACCCTTTCGGAGCTCCCATACACGCAGTATTTTTTCTTCACCATCTTCACCGCTTGATGCAGATGATGCCAAGCATAGACCGCACGGCGAGAAAACAATACGATGACCCCAATTGCTATGTTCTGTGAGGTAAGCGAAGCGTTCACCCGTCGCGATTTCCCATACCGAGATAAAATTGTAACTACTGGCGGCATCCTCAGCTTTGCTTAAGGTTTCATCGGGACACGCACACGCTATCAGACGACTATCTGGAGAAAAGACAAAATTTCTACCTGCAAACTTAAGGATTGCCTCACCCGTTTCTGGATGCCATACGTAAGTTTGTATTCCTTCTGTGTCTGGATTAACGAGTTTGCGTTCACCGTCTCGGAACGTATAAACTTTAGGATTTCCCACAGTAGCAGCAAGGAATTTGCTGTCCGCCGAAAACTCAAGATGGGCAACATCATTTGATTGCGTATCACGTTCACCTCTGTCCATCCGTGCGATGCACACACCTTGGTGAATATCCAATACTTCAATAACGCCCTTCTGATTCGCGGTGGCAATCCACTTGCGATCTGGGGAAAAGACAACATGCGCATAGATATTCTGCGCTCCCGTCCGCTTCATCTGCGCGATGCACTCACCTGTCTGAACATCCATTACCTTGAGGATACCATCCCAATTGGCGATAGCGATCCACTCGCCATCGGGTGAAAAATCAGCACTGGCGATCAATCCCCGCTCTGTTTCCCACAATGCAATAGGAGGCTTTGACGACATTTCATACCACCAGAGTCCTATACGGGTTTGAACGGCGAAATACACACCGTCTGGAGAGAGTGCCAGTTTCGGTCCCCCACCAGACAATACAATTCCTTTTCCCAATCGGGCAATCGCGCCTTCCGGTAATGCCCACGTTGTTCCTTCGGAGTCACTCGGAACAACGTTAAGCGGTGCTGGTCTGCGGCTTTGCATGGTATTCACTCCTTAACAGATTTGACATTCAGTGTCCCACGTTTTAAGTATCGATGAAGGGCTTCACATCCCACAGCAGAATTGTGCCATCAAAACCACCACTCGCCAAAAGCGTCCCATCAGGTGAAAAGGCAAGCGACTGCACATCTGTCGTATGTCCCCAGAAGGTATGGATATTCTCGCCAGTTTCAACATTCCATAAACGGATTGCCATCTTCTCCATTCCCTTTTGCCACCAGGTCCCAGACGCAAGATATTTGCTACACGGCGAAAAAGCAAGTGCATCATACGTCCGTCGGCTGTTCTCAGGTTGCGGTATCGTGCGTAACGCCGTCAGTTGCTCAGCACACCACAAGCGAACCTCGTCGCCCATTCCGCCAGCAATTAGCTTGCCACATGGTGAGAATGCTATTGCTGCTCTGTATGTGAGAGGTTCATCCAAAGGGAGTGTCGCAATCTGTTCACCAGATTCAACGTCCCATAACCGGACTGTTTTATCCTTTGATCCACTCGCAAGTCCTTTACCATCTGGAGAAAATGCCAACGAACAGATGAGATCGGTGTGGCCTGTAAGGCGTTCCAATTTTTCCTTTTGTTTGAAATTCCATACATAAATCGCGTTATCTATGCCTCTTCCCGCAAACCGATCACCTGTTGGAGTAAATACTATACACTCTATTGATTCCGTTTGTTGAGCGATTTCAAATTCGGCAATCGGTTCATCAGGTTTGTCAACATCCCACACGTAGACAGTCCGTTGATTATTGGAGCGATCTCTATAAGAGGAAACAGCCAAGATGTTACCATCAGGGCGAAAAGCGAACGATTTGATGAACACTTCCTTCATTAAAGTTTTCCGTGCTTCCTTACTCACAACATCCCATAACACGACACCTCTACCTGAACGTATACATGCGAGTGTCTGTCCATCCGGTGAAAAACGGATCTGTCCCAGAGGGTAAACAGATTCACCCAATATTGAGGATTTGTGTATGTTTCTACATTTATCCTTTTTATGCGAAGGGATATCTGCATCTGTGTCGGAGAGAGTTAATTGCGGATATCTTTTTATACATGTAGCTTCAATACTTTCTGGATGTAAGTCCAAAACATGTAGCTTTTCACGGCGTTCTACATTCCAGACTTCAATTGTGTCTTGTCGATCCTCAATAGCATGTAGTTCACCTTTTAGTGAGAAAAATGGGTTTCTCCTGACTGTCCCAGATTCGTTATATATCATCTTTGGCATATTCTTTCCAAATTCCCACACATTTAGTGTTTTATCTCCTTGTGTGACACACGCCAACTGACGATTGTCCGGTGAAAAAGCAAAATGTCTTCCCTCAAACTTCATAATCGGTGTTCCAGTTTCTGATGGCCATACATAAGTATTCCAATCTGCTGTAGCGGCGAGGAGTTTTCTATCAGGCGAAAAATCGAGTCGAGAAATTCCACCCCTGGTTTCATGTCCACCCCAATCCATCTCCGCGATGCGGACACCGTTTTGGAGATCCAATACTTGAACTATGCGCTTAGATTGGGAGGCGGAGGCAATCCAATTGCTCTCTGGAGAAAAGGTAATGTATCTATTTTTCATCCACATTATTTCTGTGATACACTCACCACTCTGAACATCTCGTATCTTAATTCTACCATCCCAATTGTGCCAATGGCAATCAACTTACCATCAGACGAAAAATTGACAGCAGAAATAAGACCGCGTTCCGTTTCCCACAAAGCAATGGGTGACCTTGACGACATTTTGTACCACCAGAGTCCCATACGAGTGCCAATGACGAAATATGTGCCATCTGGAGAAATTCCTACCTCACTCTCTCTTTGTTGATAATACCCCTTCCCTAATCGCGCGAGTGAACCTTCCGGTAATGCCCATGTTGTACCTGTCGTGTCGTCCGGCACAACATTAAATGGTGCAGGTTTTGGGTTTTGCATTGTATTTACTCCTTGTTATGGAAAGCACTGAGGCACGGAGATATCGCGCTACAAATGGTTATAGTTCTGCACGCGTCATAAAGGTTGCGTAGATAGCAGAAGTCCGTACCAGATCGGGAATATGCACGCGTTCATTTATAGCATGTCCGCCTTCACCGCGCGGTCCATATCCAATTCCCGGCAATCCTGTATTGACAAAATAGTGTAAATCCGTAAACCCAGCAGTACTCTTAAATTTCGGCTGATTGAAACGCACAGTACGCACTGCATCAGCAAAACCTTGCGCTAAAGGAGAATCGATATCTGTCAAGCACGGTTCAATTCGTAAGATGGCACGCACCTCAGCCTTCAAATCCGGATAGTACTCACATGCCCCAGAGATTGCTTCTCGCAATTCAAGTTCTGCAAACTCAAGCTTTTCATTCGGTGTGACGCGCCGGTCAATTGAAAACGTGAGATGTGCAGGAACAGTGTTGATTTTATCCCCTTCAGTGCCGCAAAACGTTCCACCAATGTTCAATGTCGGATAACGTTCTGCGCTATCAGGTAGTTTAAATGCACGCTCCTCCGATTTCAAATCCCGTTTAACCCGTTGCAATGCCGATACAAGTTCAGCTGTTTTCTCAAAGGCATTTATCCCCTTTTCTGGTTGAGACCCGTGTGCTGCTTTTCCCTGAACTTCAATTTCCAACCAAAGCACACCGTTATGTCCGTTACCGATGTTCATCTCCGAACCACCTTCACAGTTGACAACGTAGTCAGCGTTGACTAAACCCTTCTCTACAATATATCCTGCTCCCAACTGTCCACCAGTCTCTTCGTCGCAGGTGAACGAGCATTCAATGTTAAATAACGGTTCAACACCATTCTCTTGGACAACCTGAATTGCAAACAGAAGCGCAGCGATAGCATCCTTCATATCATCAGCACCGCGCCCGTAAAGCCATTCGCCTTCAATCTTTCCGCTGAACGGATCGTTGAAACGCCACTCCCCCGCAACTGGCACGACATCGTAGTGGGCATTGAAATGTACCGTCTTTTCTGCACCAACATCCCAGCGTGCAATCAGGTTCAACCTTGGATGGCTTGATGCGTTTGAGATAACTTGTTCGGCACGTCGTTTTGGAATCTTAACGATTTTTGTCTTCATCCCCAACGCCTTGCACTTCGCTTCAAGCAGCGCAACAATCTCAGCATAATTTTCCCCCGGTGGATTTACAGTAGGAATTCTGACAAGTTCTTGTAGCAACCCACACAACGAAGCTTGATTATCCTTAATATAGGTTTGTATTGACATATTTAATGTCTCCTTTAGCGGTTCCATGTTTACGATACAACCGCTTGGTCACCTGCCGACAGGTGACCAACTGTTTCGCCGGTCTCCGTAAAGGTGCGGGTTACTTCAACAGAAGCATACGTCCACAAAATCTTCATGGGGGCATCGCTTTCATTCCAAAACCGGTGGGGGATACCAGCCGGAACAAACGTTGTGTCGTAGGTATTCATTGTGAAGATTTCACCATCAACTTCACAAGCGGCTTTACCTTCAAGAATTGTCACAGATTCATCGCAGTTATGGTAATGGCGTGCGATCGCTGCGCCGGGTTCAAACATTGTAATGCCATTTGTGAGCGATGTAGAATCAAGCCATTTACCTGCTAACGGCACTGTTTGGACACCAGTGCCGCGGTCAATAGGATTCTGTTTGTCAAAATCAATTATATGTGCTTTTGTACTCATTTTTTGTCAATCTCTCTCAGTTTGAATTTGTCATAGTTTCACACAAATACACAAAAATTTCAACAAGTAATTGGATGTTCGTGGATTCGTTCAATTGAGTTTGTTTCCAGAACTCTGGAGCGAAACATTCTTGCCGAAGATTTGTACAACCATGATTTATGAAAAGACTATATTTTTCACTCACAAGCCAGACGACACACATTTGCAAACCCGTCTATAGCCTGCTGTATCTCCCCATCTGTGTGTGTTGCCATCACGGTAACGCGTAGACGACTGGTCCCTGATGGCACTGCAGGTGGACGAATTGCGGGCGCGAACACACCCTCCGCAAGCAGTGCTTCAGCGACATCCGTTGCACGCTTTGGTTCGCCTAATACTACAGGCAAAATCTGTGTTTGGCTTGGCAAGAGGGTATAACCCAAATCCGTTAATGCTGTTTTTAAGGTTTCTGCATGTTTTAGTAGACGTTTCCGCAAGTCTGGTGAAGAACGCATTACATTGAGTGCTGCGTCTGCTGCCGCTAACGTCGCCGGGGGAAGTCCTGTCGTGAAAATAAAGCCGCGCGCACGGTTGATAAGCAACGCAATCAACGCGCGACTCCCCGCGACATAACCTCCTAATCCGCCAATCGCTTTGCTGAGCGTGCCCATCTGAATAATATCTTCTCCTGCTAATCCGCAATGTGCCACGGTACCGCTTCCATCTTTACCCAATACACCAAATCCGTGTGCATCATCTACCAGCAGCATCGCATCATACTCCGTGGCGACTTCGAAAATATCTCGTAGAGGCGCAATATCACCATCCATACTGAAAACACCGTCTGTCACAACGAGTCTCCGTTTATAATTAGAAGACTCCGCTAATAGCGTCTTTAGGTGTTCCACATCGCAGTGTCGGTAGATCTTTTTGTCAGCACGACTGAGACGGCATCCATCAATGATGCTTGCGTGATTGAGGGTATCGCTTAAAATAAGGTCACCTTCACCTGCAAGCACTGGAATGATGCTGATATTCGCAGCATAACCCGAGCTGAAGACAAGTGCAGCTTCGGTGCGTTTAGTTTTCGCGAGGTTAGTTTCTAAAGTCTTATAGAGTACACTATTTCCTGAAATCAGACGGGAACCGCTTGCACCTGTACCATAAACATAAGTTGCTGAAGCTGCTGCGGCAACAACCCTATGGTGTGTACTTAACCCCAAATAGTTGTTTGAGCCAAGGTTCACAACATAGTGTCCATCAAGAATTATTACATCTATCGGTGGACTCATCACGGCGCGGAGGTGGCGTAGCAATCCTTCTTGTTCAAGCTCCTCGTATTCTGATTGCAGCCAGTCGTATTGATTCATTCTGCTACCCGACGAATTGTCTGAGGAAGATATGGCTCTGCCTCAAAGCACGTTGCCGTGTATCCAACGTCTTTTCATAAGCACGATCCTCAACTTCAACGCAGACTGCCCCATCATAACCAGTGTCGTTCAGAGCAGAGAAAAAACTGCCCCAATTGACATCACCAAGTCCAGGCAGTTTTGGCGTGTGATATGCAAGGGGTGTTGCGAGGATTCCCACTTGATCAAGTCGTTCCGTATCTAATCGGACATCTTTTGCATGCACATGAAAAATGCGATCAGTGAAAGTGACAAGCGGTTTCAGGTAATCCATCTGAAGCCATATAAAATGAGACGGATCAAAGTTAAGTCCAAAATTCGGTGAAGGAATCTCTTCAAACATCCGTTCCCAAATCGCAGGGGAATAGGCGAGATTTTGTCCGGCGGGCCATTCGTCTTCAGTGAAGAACATAGGGCAATTCTCAATACCGATACGGATACCGTTATCTTCAGCAAATTGGATTAGCGGTTTCCACACCTGTTTGAACCGTTGCCAATTGTCGTCTATAGTGCGTGTTTGGTCTCTGCCGATGAATGTGTTTACGATGTCTACTGATAAACGTTTCGCTGCCAAAATCAGTTGTTTGAGATGTTCGCTATAGATATTCGCTTCTGTTTCATTAGGTGTCAACGGATTCGGATAGTAGCCTAAGCCGCTAATTGTTATCCCCGCATCCGACGCACATTTGAGAATTCGGTCTACTTCAGCATCCGAAAGTGACGCAACATCAACGTGTGTCACGCCTGCATAACGCCGTTCCGCTTTTCCCTTGGGCCAACACATCAATTCAACGCAATCGTATCCTGTGTCAGCAGCAAATTGGACAACTTCATCCAATGTCTGGTCAGGCAAAATTGCACTCACAAATCCGAGTTTCATATATAACCTCCATATCGCTTTTCAGGCATTATACTACGTATCCTACAATTTTGCAGGTCTTTTGTACAACCTACCTCAAAATCATTTGTAGGGCGAGGTCTCTGTGCCTCGCCACTTTTTGGGTAATACCCAATTACCGCGATTTGTCCTGTGAGGTCCCCGTGCCTCACACTGCTGACTTTATCAGAAGACTTCAAATCAAGCTAATTTGATATTATACCCAATTACCCCGATTTGTAGGGCGAGGTCTCTGTGCCTCGCCACTTTTTGGGTAATACCCAATTACCGCGATTTGTCCTGTGAGGTCCCCGTGCCTCACACTGCTGACTTTATCAGAAGACTTCAAATCAAGCTAATTTGGTATAAGAAGCAACGGTAGGCACAGAGACCTCACCCTACAATTAGAAGGGATAAGCTTTGGCAAAACCTTTACACTCTATACTTGACAGAGCTATTCAATTTTTCAAGTTTTCACTATATTTTAACCCAAGTTGCTACCTCCCAAGTTGCTACCTATTGAAATTCCAAAAGTTCTATCCTAACTGATATTTATCAAAATTCTTCATATGTCAATGTTTATCAATGTTTTCTTGGTATTTGTTCATGAAAATGCTCGCTGAGATCAGACAGCATCTGCCTCTGTCCTGAAAGTTCAAGTTGTCCTTGATGAAAGGTTTTTCGCACGGAGCGACTGACCTGCTGTATCAAAAGGTAGCTCATCACTTTCACACCTAAGTTCACATACGCGCCATTCCGTCCTTTTAGGCTATGGATGCGAGGTTTAGGTCTGTTTTTAGATGCCGCCAATACTGTTCTATACCGTGGTGTTGAGACCATATCCGCAGGATTTCACAAGCACGGAGTGGTTTCCCGAATACGAGCATTGTTCGGACTTTGCCACGGTCTGCAAAGAACAACACCACTACTTTTCCAAAAGTTGGACTTGTGGCTTTAGTCCGATAGACCGGTTTATCGCAACCCCATTGATTGGAGAGGAGTTGGATCGACTTTTTATGTTCCGAGAGTTTCGCCCTTTTTTCATCAATCGTCATCACATAGTTGCTTTTTCCGTGCACAAGGATCGTTTCAAATCCCATTTCTCGCAAGGTGTCAATCAAGTGGCGGCTGCCATACCACGCATCAAAGGTGACCGGATAGTTTCGGATATCTATTCCGGTCTCTTCAAAGAAGAACACCACTTCCTTGAACATAGTGATGACACAGGAGGGTTTATCCGTATTCCCGCGGCCTTGTTTGCTGATCAGTCGCATATTCAGGGGAATGATCCGTTTTCCAATCTTTAGGACGATCCCCAATATATTTTGCCCCTTCATCGGCTGTTTTGCTTGAGAAGACCACCAATTGGATGTGTAGGCGAGACCCTCTCCATAGCGGAAAACAAAGGTATCATCCACACTGATGACGATACACAGACGCGATAGAGAAGCAGCACTTTTTGATACTGCCTCCTGTAGCACCTCTAACGCAATAGAACACCCGATACGCACAAAAAGATGCTGCCAGAGATAAAGACTCATCGTGTTCAGTTCCCGATATAGCCTCGTTTTCGGAATAGACAACGCATCCGCCACTTGATCCGGGTTAGTGAGCCCAAACAGATGGCAGGTTGACAAAAACACTAAGGTATGAACAAAATGCTGTTTCAAGGTCCGAAACTGTGAAGATAGAAGTTCTTGAAAAAAAGTGGTAGATTTGATAAGCTGAGTTAGCATGAGATATCCTCCTAATGTTTGTTTATATTCAAATCTGTAATTAGGATGCTATCTCATGCTATAAAAGTCAAGGAAAATGGACACAGCAAAAACGCATTTTCATGGTGCTATACCTTGTTTCTATTGATTATTATTAGGTTCAAGACCATTTTGAAAAATATCAGCCTAATTAGAGTGTTCAATCTTCGCTCCAGCGGAGCGATATGTTTATAGAAAAAAGTTTGTACTTTCTTCCGCTCCAGCGGAGCGGTATGTCCATAATCTCGAGTCGTTATTATTTGAATGTTATACGTGAATAACGTTTTCCTTGTTTAGGTGGCAACTCGGGTTATATTTTAGAGAGGATCGCGATTCGGAGATCGCTCGGACAGATGAGAGACTTGGGCATCAGGTGAGAACTACCAGACAATTGAATGGCTCTGCTATACTTGATTTTTGTTTCAAAATATAAAAATATATGATACAATTCACAACATAAGCGTAAAAGGAAGAAATTATGACTGACATTTCTCACAATTGTTCGGCTCATGTAAAAAATAAGTGCAAATGAAACTTTTTACCCCTATGACCATTGACTTCGTGAAAACAAACGCACACACATTTTACATGAGTGAAGTTTTTCTAATTCCTCTAAACCTAATAACATCAATACGAAATACCTATAAAAAACCCATTTAATGGACAATTTATTCTATTTTGTATTGAAAATAAAGTGCTTTTTTCACATAATGGAGGTTTATCAATTAGTATTTTTTAGCATTTTCATAACCGCGTATTGAGAGACCATAGATAGATACTGATTTCTGAGTGCTTTTGAGAAATATCAGTATGACTCCTAAACAACGATACCTATTTGATTTAACAGGATATCTTCACCTTGAAAATGTCCTCAGTGATGAAGAATTGCAAAAAACTCAGGATACTGTTGAACGATGCGTCCAAATGTCTCATGATGAACTCCCACCGGGTATAAGTTATGGCGGTGGAGGTTATTCTAATGGATTTTCGTTCGACAAATCGCTTGAAGCACTCACGCTTCATCCAAAAACGTGGGGTATTGTAAAGGAGTTGACCAGCAACAGACCCCGATTTAATCGCGGTACGCTGGCTGCAAAAAGTCCTGAGCATGATCAGGTTATCGGCAAGCTGCATTGTGCCCGTGAAGATTGCGGATGGCAGACGCGACGCTATGCTGTCAAAAATGGACAAATTCACAACAACGACTTTGCCATCTTTTTCTATTTCACCGATGTTTATCCCGGTGATGGCGGATTAGTTGTGTTGCCGGGTTCTCACAAAGCAGGTTTTGATCGACCTGAAGGCATCTTCTTTCCAGACCCAGAGAATCCTGCCGATGAACTCCATCCTGCACTCGTTAATGTTAATGCACGCGCAGGCGATGCTATTGTCATGTCTGAACTACTGACACACGGTGTTCTCATCTGGAAACCGAAGGAACGGTATCGACGATTTCTCATCTTACGTTACAAAACGCAGTTTTTCCAAGATAGTAGGGGACGCAGAGACGCGTTTCCACCTGAGGTGATGGAGAGGCTTTCTCCTGAAACGCTTGAACTCGCGCAATCCGCATCTTATACGCATATCAAGGATATTGTTAAACAGGAACATGTCCAGTTAACCTAAAAGGAACGGAGAGATGACACCAGAACAACGCTATCTATTTGACGTTACAGGCTACCTACACATTAAAAATGCAGTTACAGGAGATGCACTGAAAGAGGCACAGGATGCTGTTGATAAGTATATCCACATGCTGCTTGACGAACGTCCAGAGGGTTTTACGACGCGTCCTCGCGATTTAGAACCCGGTAAAGGCGGTAGATATGAACACGGATTCGCGTTTGACCGATCGCTTGAGGCGATGACGGTGCATCCCGCTACCTGGTCCCTCATCAAAGAATTTACTTTTGATATGCCGAGATTTGTTACAGGGACGCTTACACTGGAGCAGCACAACCCTGACAGGCAACCGATGGGCATAAATCCGGCAGGTTTGCATTGCGCACGAGAAGGACGACACTGGCTCACCCGATATGAGATTAAGAATAATCACATCTACTGCAACGATTTTGTAGCATTCTTCTACTTGACAGACGTGCACCCCGGCGATGGCGGACTCATTGTCATACCGGGTTCACATAAGAGCCAATTTGATCGACCTGAAGACCTACTGACACCGGGACCGGATGGTATTGACCCGGTTCCAGACGATGTATTCACCAATATCACACCGAAAGCAGGTGATTTTGTCGTTATCTCTGAACTTTTGACACACGGTGTTTTGCAATGGAAACCGAAGGATCGGGATAGACGATTCCTTATTCTTAGGTATCGTCCGCAATATGAAGGTAAATCCGGACTGCCAGAAGCAATCCTCAATCGGTTGTCACCAGAGGTACAGGAACTGATAAAACCCGCATCTTATGGACATATAAAGGAAATTGTCAAACAGGATGTTGTCCAATTAACGGCTTATACCTAATTACCGCGATTTGTCCTGCGAGGTCCCCGTGCCTCGCAATGCTTGACTTTATCAGAAAACTTTGAATCAAGTTAATGTAGTATTAGTGGAAATATTGAGCATCCAAAGCGAAATTTGATGGAGGGATCCAATGGAAACAAGGCAATACCGCGCCTGTCTTATTGGCTGTGGACGGATGGGTGGCACAATTGATGAAGAAGTTCAAGGAACACCGCACGGTGCGCTACCGTATTCACATGCTGCTGGCTATACCGCATTTGAACGAACAGATCTTGTTGCCGCCGCAGATGTGATCGAAGAAAAGGCACAGTACGTTTGTGACAAATGGGACATTCCGAAGTATTATCTTGACTATCAAGAGATGATAGCGCAAGAGGAACCGGATATTATCAGCATCGCCACGCGTCCGGGTAACCACGCTGACATTACACAATTTGCTGCAGAAAACGGCGTCAAAGGCATCTATTGCGATAAACCGCTTTGTGCCTCTATGGAAGAAGCGGATGCTATGCTTGCGGTTTGCGAGAAATATAACATCAAATTCAATCTCGGCACGCAGCGGCGGTTTACACCGGGCTACATCAAGATGCGCGAAATCCTTGAGAGTGGAGAATTAGGTGAACGACGTTCTATCATCGCTTATACGGGTGGTTCCGCTTTATGGGGCTACACACACGCCGCCGACCTAATCCTCTTTTTGGCAAGCGATTCACCGATAGAATACGTCCAAGGCAACGTCGCTGTTGATGATGCCGACTTTGAGGATAACCGCACCGAATCAGATCCAGGAATTGTAATGGGATACATCCGTTTTCAAAATGGCATCAACGGGATAAGCGTTCCCGGCACCGCTTACGAATTTGAAGTGAATTGTAGTGAAGGCACAGTCCGTTCCCTTAACAATGGTCTGGGTTTTCAACTTCGCAAACGGCAGGGACAGTTTAATGAAATTTTAGACACACAATTTCCGCCTTTTGAACGGAAAAGCGGCACCGTGGGATGCATTGAAGACATCGTTGAAGCAATTGACACCGATACTGAGACACAAGGCAACATTCAACTCGCGCATCGTAGCACCGAAATGGTCTTCGCCATAGTAGACTCTCAGCGACAGAAGGGCATGCGGGTGCCGATGCCGATGGAAAATCGAGGACTCTACCTCGGAAGGTGGTGAAACCGATGATTAGAAAAATCCAAAATATTTGTAGGAGGGGTTTGAAACCCAGAAAAACCGCGAAAATTTTTGCAGGCATCGTTGTTAGCATGCTGCTTTTGTTGATCTATGCAACAACTTCACCGAAAGGCGAATCGCAAACAGAAACTGATCCGACACGACCCGCGAGCACACGCTACGAAGAACGTGCCTCCAGTCGAGATGGTATCGGCAAATTTTACATGGGACGCGAAATATCGCAGGTAATGGGACATCTCGCTGCGGGATGGTTAGAACGTCCAGAACGTGAACGCGAAGAGATGCCGAATACCCTCATCAAATTGCTAAAACTAAAAGAGGGTGATGTTGTCGCGGATATTGGGATCGGGACAGGTTATATTGCTCGACGTATCTCACCTGTAATCGGCAAAACAGGCACTATCTACGGCGTTGAAATCCAGCAGGAAATGCTTGACATCCTTGCCGAGAAGATGGCGGAAGAAGGTATTACCAATATAAAAGGGGTCCTAGGCACTATTACCGATCCGAAACTGCCACCGAATTCGGTTGACCTCGCCATTATGGTGGATGTTTACCATGAATTTTCGCATCCGTATGAGATGATGCAGAATATTTGCAGTGCCCTTAAAGTGGGCGGTAGGGTGGCGTTTGTAGAATACCGTTTGGAAGATGACAATGTGCCAATTAAACGTTTGCACAAGATGAGCGAATTGCAGGTGATTAAGGAGGCGACACCTCACCCGTTGTCTTGGGTAGAGACGCTTCATGACCTGCCCTGGCAGCATATTATCATTTTTGAGAAGGTTGCAACAGAATAGAAAGTTAGGACTTGTTCATAGAAGGGAAGCAACTCATGACTGAAAATCAAGTTAAAACATCGGTGATTGACTACTACAAAAAGGGTAGGGAAAAGTTTGATTTTGGCCAATACGAAGCTGCTATTGTGGATTATAATACCGCCATTCGGTTAAAACCTGGTGATGTACTTATTTACTATGATCGAGCGGAAGCAAAATATCATTTAGGTCAATATGAAGCTGCTATTGTGGACTATGACACCTTCATTCGGCTAAAACCTGATGATACCCTTAACGCCCTCGCCTACTGGATGCGAGGGATAGCAAAGCATGGTTTAGGTCAATATGAAGCTGCTATTGTGGACTATGACACCTTCATTCGGCTAAAACCTGATTACGCAAGTGAACCTGAATACGCGAGTGCTTATCGCTTGCGAGGATTGGCAAAACATGGTCTCGGTCAATACGAAGATGCTATCGCAGATTATGATAATGCTATACGGTTCAAACCTGATTTTGCTTCTGCCTACTATAATCGCGGATTGGCGAAGGCAAAACTCAATCAATACGAAGCTGCTATTACTGACTATGATAACGCCATTCGGCTTGAACCTAACGATGCAGCTGCCTACTACGATAGAGGACTCGCAAAGGAGAAACTTGGTCAAACTTCGAAGGCGGAACAGGATTGGCGAACTGCATTAAAACTTGCAACGCAAGCAGGCAATGTAAAACTTAAAAACAAAATTGAAAGTGTCCTACTACAGTTTGAACCTCGAATTAAAGCATCTGAATCCCTCACAGAGAAAAAAGTCAAAGATATTGTTGCTCACTATTTTGAGTCACTTCGCATCTCTTCGCCAGGCTATAGTGTCAAGCGTGAGTATTTAATCCAAATGGGCAGCTCTCCACGCAGAGCGGACATCGTGTTTTTGAGAAACGGAAAACTTGTAGCAATTACGGAATGTAAGAGAACAGGACGTATAGAGAGCGGTCATGAACAGTTAAAGGCTTATCTATGTGCGACTGATACTTTTTTGGGTATATTTGCTAATCACAGCGATCCTAATAAGTGGACTTTTTGGGAGAATCATAGACACAACAATTTTGTAGAAATTGATCGCAAAACTTTTGAAAACTATGTTTATTTATAATCACGATAAGACAATAAAGGATAGAGAAAACAAGATAAAAGAGGAAATCCAAAGAGAAATAGACGCTGAAATTAGAGAACGCGTGCGAAAAAACACTGATGTTGATGCAGTAAAACGAAACGAAACGGATCGCATAAAACGTGAGATAATAGAAGATATTGACAGAACGGCGGTAATAAATAGCGTGAGATCGCAGATAACAGAGCAAGCAAAAAGCGGGTTGTTAAACGAAAGGGATAAAGCAAATCGTAAACTTGGACGCGAGCAAGGTTTTCTGTTAACTATCTTTGGTATTATCGGAATCGGAATTTTAATTGCACTGCTAATAACGTCAGGGTAATTCGGTGCGTATTATTTCTCAGTTTCACAATTGCTGTCAAATCTGTATTAAAAAGGCTTACTGGATGGAGTTTTTTGCCGCTTTGAAAACAGAATCAATAGCACCAAAGAGAATAGGCAAATTATCCACGCTAAAACTCGTTCGATTTTGGGTGAAGGTTTCACCGACAAGATGTCCAATTTGCCAGAGTGTTCCGTCGCTGACAATACCGTACACAGGATGTTCCGTATCCTCGTTGATCTTTTGCGCGGCGACTAACTCTGCTAAACATTGTCCCCAACCTATCTCAAAATCGTTCTTCTTCGCCTCAACTAACATTATCAACGGCGTGCCGACAACGAGTTTACCCAACTCAGATCGTGTTGAAATAAAATAATCTGGGGTCCCGCTCAGAACATCATCGTAAGCGATTGGCTTTTTTATCCAGAGCGCGTAGTCCTCAGCGTACCCTTTGTAGACTTCACGCAAAACAGGAAAGATAATGGCTTCGCACCGCGCACCCTCAGAGGTGAGAATATCAATATATTCGCGGTTAAATTCAAATTCTTGTAGAAATTGTTCCGAAGGACCCGTACTGTTTTCAGTTTCTATAAAGTCATTTTCCACATGTCGTATCCTAAATCTCTCCTGAACTTCAGGGATTGCTTTGAAATCACTAAATGCCATTCTGATGGACCTCAATAAAATTGGACCTCAATAAAATTTCCTGCTTGCCATTCGGAACGTTCAGTCTCTGTTTGTTCGTAATGGTCTTTCATCTGTTCAGCCTGTTGTGATAGAAACTGACGGCGTTCATCGGCAGAAAGACGCAGGAATTTCACTTGAGGTGATTCGCCTTCCGCTAACTTCTGCGCTTTGATATGTGTGATTGCCCGCATTCTTCTCTCCTGATACAATAATTTTAGAAAAACCACAACAAATTGCTATTAAAGATTATACTACCTTTTTACTACATCTTCAACAAAATTACATATCCAAATCAAAAAAGTATTGACAATAAAACCTTCTACACCTTAAAATGACATAATCATTTTAAACTTTTTGATTGCCGTAACGTTACGTAACATAATATTTGTTATGACAAACTTCAGTTTGCAAGCCATATTGATAAAGGGAGTGAATTCCAGTGAAAAGTGCTAAAAGTACAGTCCCACTAACTGTTGTGTTGGCATGTTTGTGTATCGCAGTGTTAGGGCTGTCCCTCACATCTGCAGAGCATCATGAAACCACACAAGCAACCGTTAATTATAACCAAGACATCCGCCCTATTTTAGCGGATAACTGTTACGCCTGCCACGGACCAGATGAAAAGAGTCGACAGGCAGACCTACGACTTGACACAAAAGCTGGTGCCTTTTCTGATCCGAGTGGGTATCCAATTATTGCCCCTAAAGATCCAAAAGAGAGTGAACTTTACCTCCGCATCACCTCTAAGGACGACAGTTATCGGATGCCACCAGCAGATTTTAATAAGACGTTAACACCGGAGCAAATTAAAGCCATTGAGCAATGGATTAACGAAGGTGCGAAATGGGAAGAACATTGGGCATTCACGATACCTATTCGCCCAACGCTACCCACTGTCAAAAACAAAGATTGGGCGCGGAATCCGATTGATGCGTTTATCTTGGCACGTCTTGAAAAAGAAGGACTGCAACCCGCCAAAACAGCGGATAAACGCACCCTCATCCGACGCTTAAGTTTCGACCTCACCGGTTTACCACCGACGCTTGAAGAGATACATAACTTCCTTAATGATGACTCACCCGATGCTTACGAGAAACTCATTAATTCCTTCATGGCAAAGCCCGAATACGGTGAACACATGGGTCGCTTCTGGTTAGACGTTGCCCGTTATGGCGATACTCACGGACTGCATTTAGATAACTACCGTGAAATGTGGCCCTACAGAGATTGGGTTATCAACGCATTCAACAAAAATATGCCTTTCGATAAGTTCACGATTGAGCAGTTGGCAGGGGATCTCTTGCCGGAACCGACTCTTGATCAACGTGTTGCCACTGGTTTCAACCGTTGCCACGTTACAACAAGCGAAGGCGGTTCAATTGCCGACGAATACTACGTCCGATATGCCGTTGATAGAGCCAATACCACTGCCACCGTTTGGATGGGCTTAACCGCCGGTTGTGCGCAGTGCCACGACCACAAATACGACCCGATTTCACAGAAAGAATATTATCAACTTTACGCCTATTTCAACAATATCACTGAAAATGCAATGGATGGCAACCGCAAGGATTCTCCGCCAGTTGTGAAGTTGCCGACACCTGAGCAGGAGGAACAACTCGCAAAATATGATGATCAGATTAAGGAATTAGATGCACAGAGCAAAGGATCACTGCCGCATATTGATGCTTCGCAAACGGCTTGGGAAAACAGAATGCCGCGGTGGACATCCATCAAGCCAGATGTTGTCCTTTCACAAGGTGGCGCAACGGTTGAAATTCGTGATGATAATTCTGTTTTGGCAAGTGGCATAAATCCTGATAAAGAGGTCTATGAGGTTATTGCAAAACTACCTCCCGGTAAATGGAGTGCTTTGCGATTAGAAGGTATTCCAGACAAATCCTTACCGGGAAGTGGTATCGGACGCAGCGACAACAGCAATGTGGTTTTGACAGGAATTTCTGTTGACATTGTCCCTGCCGCTATGGCAGAACAAATGCTTACTGATGCTCAGGAAGCAGCACAAAAGGCAGTTGAAGTAGCTAACGCTGCCGCAGAGGCAAAAGCGGTAGCAGAAGCGAAGGCGGCTGAGGAGGCAAAGGCTGCTGAAGAAGAAAAGGCTGCTGAAGAGAAAACTGAAAATGCAGAAGCAACCGATGAAGAGAAAACTGCTGATAAACCGGTTGAAGAAGCACCACCTGAAAATACTGATAAACCAGCTGAGGAAGCGGCACCAGAAACTGATGAAGCACCAGAAAATGCGGATAAACCGGCTGAAGATGCTGTACCAGAAACTGATGAAGCGAAAGCTGCTGAGGAAACGACTGAAGATGCATCAGAACCCGCCGAAGCGAACGACCCGTGGACACCTATTTCAGTTGTGAAAGCCTGGGCGGACAAGGAGCAGGCAAACGGTGATTTTGCCATTGCTAATGCAATTGACGATAAGCCTGAAACAGGTTGGGGGTTGGAAAGTAACGATAATCGTGGGAACAGTCGGCAAGCGATCTTTCTTGTCGCGAACCCATTCGGCACGGAAGGTGGTCTGGTAAGGATTCGCGTTAAGCATGAATCTAAGCATTTCAGGCATCACCTCGGTCAGTTCAGACTTGCTGTTACAGATGCCCCAACGATCTATCCGATCGGTTCAAAAGTATCGCTTGGAAACTGGCATTCTGCCGGTCCGTTTACCGCAGAACACGGTAACATCGCCTTCTATAATGTTTATGAACCGGAAACCAAACCTTTTAATACGAAGGATAAATTTACTGTTGGTTCGCAAGAGTTGACGTGGCAACAGCAAACCCACTGGAAAGATGGCGAGGCACATAACGACATCGTCGGTGAAAATAGTGCCACATACCTATATCGGAACATCGCTTCCGAAACCAAGCAGAAAGCAACGCTTTACCTCAGCAGCAATGATGCCTTGAAGGTTTGGGTAAACCAAACGGAAGTGCTTGCCAGCAATATCCAGCGAGATGTCGCACCTGATACAGACAGACTCCAGATACAACTTAACCCCGGCAACAACGCGCTGCTGCTAAAGGTTGTGAATTATTCCGGTCCATCTGGCTTCTTCTTCCGCATGGAATCTGAGGCACCGATGGCAACAGCAAACATCGTTGACACTATAGCAGTTGAAAGAGGGAAGCGCAGCGGAGATCAACAGACGCAAATTCGTGAATACTACCGTCGCAATGTTTCAACGGATGAGGGGTTGAAAAAACTCTACGCGGACATCTCAAATACGCAAAACAAGAGGAATTCCCTGAACAATTCGCTTACCACTACGTTGGTGATGCAGGAACGATCTGAACCGCGGGGTGCGTATATTCTGGAACGCGGCGCGTACGAGCACCGAGGTGAACAGGTTTATCCACAGACTCCCGCAATATTCCCGTCGATGGTAAAAGGTTCACCGCCAAATCGACTTTCACTGGCAAAATGGTTGGTTTCCGCAAAACATCCACTTACCGCCCGCGTCGCGATTAACCGTTTATGGCAAAGTACCTTCGGAACTGGTATCGTGAGAACGTCAGAGGACTTCGGCACACAAGGCACACCGCCTGTGCATCCGGAACTTCTCGATTGGCTCGCAACCGAATTTATAGCCTCTGGATGGGATGTGCAAACCATGCTTAAACTGATGCTCACCTCGGCGACATATCAACAGAGTGCACAGGTTACGCCCGAAAAATTGGAACGTGATGCCGATAATGTGTTGCTCTCCCGCGCACCAAGGTATCGGTTTGATGCTGAAACCGTGCGCGATAACGCGCTTGCACTCAGTGGCTTGTTATATAAACGTATCGGCGGACCGAGTGTTAAACCGCCGCAACCGGGTGGACTCTGGAAAGCCGTCGGGTTTACTGGATCTAATACTGACACCTTTAGGAAAGATTCCGGTGCTGATAAGGTGTATCGTCGGAGTCTTTATACGTTCTGGAAGCGAACCGCACCGCCACCGCAGATGAACATCTTGGATGCACCGTCACGTGAGGCTTGCACAATTCGTCGTGAACGCACCAACACGCCCATGCAGGCGTTAATGTTGATGAATGATCCACAGTTCGTTGAAGCAGCACGTTCTTTGGCAGAACGCACAATTAGAGAAGGTGGCAAAACACCTGAAGAACGGATTGCTTTCATCTTTGAGGTGGCAACCGCCCGCGAACCGAAACCGAAGGAAGCTTCACTGCTACTCGAAACGTTGCAAGCGCACTCAGAAGAATTGAAAGCTGATCCCGAAGCAGCCAAAGAGTTAATCGCTGTCGGTGAATCGAAACCTGATGAAAAGTTAGATGCCGTTGAAGTCGCTACATGGACGATGATTGGAAACCTAATCCTCAATCTGGACGAAGTCCTGAATAAGGGATGATAAAAGGGATGGGCGCAGACCTTCCGTTCGCGCCCATTTGATAAAGATTATGAAATATTTTTACATGCTGTTTGCAATACTGATAGTTTTCCTCAGTTGCTCGGTTGGACCAGAAGTGGCGATACCAGATGCAAACTTAGCCGCTGCTGTGCGCGAAGCACTCGGTTTAGGTCCAACCGATCCTATATCACAAAAGAAATTTGAAGTATTAGAGAGTCTTAATGCTGACAACAGAGATGTAAAAGACTTAACAGGCCTGGAAAAGGCAATAGGATTAATGACTTTAGAACTTCGCAAGAATCAAATTGAGGACATGACACCTCTCACGGAACTAACCCAATTGACGCACTTATACCTTGGTGATAATCAGATTAGCGACATAACACCTCTGACTAGCTTGAAGCAGTTAACATGGTTAGACATCGTGGAGAATCAAATCAGTGACATAAAACCACTCGCTAACTTGACACAGTTGGAAGTGTTATGGCTGGATAAAAATCAAGTCAGCGACATAAAACCACTCACTAATTTGACACAGTTGACAACGTTATACCTTTCTAATAATCAAGTCAGCGACATAAAACCACTCGCTAACTTGACACAGTTGGAAGTGTTATGGCTGGACAAAAATCAAATCAGCGACATAAAACTACTTACTAATTTGACACAGTTGACAAAATTAGGAATTGAGTGGAATCAAGTCAGCGACATAAAACCACTCGCTAACTTGACACAGTTGACAACGTTATACCTTTCTAATAATCAAGCCAGCGACATAAAACCACTCACTAACTTGACGCAATTGGAAGTGTTGTCGCTAAACCAGAATCAAATCAGCGACATAAAACCACTCACTAATTTGACACAGTTGAAAGAATTATACCTTGCGGACAATCCAATTCAGGATATGGAACCACTCAGCAAACTCATAAAACAACTTCCAGATTTGGAGATGAATATTGAAGTTACACACGTAAATAAGTAAATTGCTTCTGCGGGTGTGTGACAAAAGCAAGGAAGTATCCCAAAAACGAGATAGCACTTGTTCTTTCATTTTGAAGGAATATCACTTTATGGAGAATTCGACTGTAACAATACCAGATTCTAACTTAGCTGCCGCTGTGCAAGAAACACTCGATTTAGGTTCAAGCGATCCTATCCCACAAAAGAAACTGGAAGAATTAGAGAAACTACATGCTGAAGAAAAAGGTATAAAAGACTTAACAGGATTGGAGAAGGCAACAGGTTTAAAAGTTTTAGAACTTCAAAAGAATCAAATCAGTGACATCACACCTATTAGTGGATTGACACAACTGACTTATGTGGAGTTCTGGGACAATCAAATCAGTGATATTACGCCCCTCACCGGATTAACACAAATAACGAAATTAGGACTCGGCAAAAATCAAATTACCAACATAAAACCTCTGGCAGAGTTAACACAACTCACAGAATTAGGGCTTTGGGACAATCAAATTACCAACATTAAACCACTTGTTAACTTAAAACAGATGCAGTTTTTAAACATGCGGCGAAACCAACTTAGCGACATCAGACCGCTTGCTGACTTGAAACAGATAACACATTTATGGCTTAGCGGAAATCGAATTGACAACATAACGTCCCTTGATGGATTGGCACAATTGACACATTTATCGTTGGATAAAAATCAAATCAGCGACGTCTGTCCTATAGAGAACTTTACGAGTCTAACACGTTTACATATCAAAGATAATCCAATTCAGAACATGGAACCACTCCGAAAATTACTTGAAAAACTGCCGGATTTAGAACTGGATATCCCAGCACCAGTGGAACTGAAAATTCAACAACCACCTGCAAATAGGTAAAGCATCGCGACACCTCAACCACAGAATAGGTATCGCGAAAGGAGTTAAATAATGGACCCGATTAAAGAATATCTGAAACTTGAAACACGCCGCCAATTCTTCGGCAAATGTGCCACAGGACTCGGCGGTGCAGCCCTCGCCTCATTGCTACCGAGCAGTATTGTCCACGCTCTTGAACAGCAAGCAGGAACGCGGGTTGGCGGATTGCCAGAACTACCGCACTTTGCACCGAAGGCGAAACGAGCAATCTATCTATTTATGTCTGGCGCACCCTCACAAATGGACCTGTTTGACTATAAACCGAAGATGGGCGAATGGTTTGATAAAGAACTACCGGAGACCGTCCGCATGGGGCAACGTCTCACCACAATGACTTCAGGACAATCTCGTTTTCCCATTGCGCCTTCTATCTTTGAGTTTAAGAAGCATGACAACGGCAGCGATGGCGCGTGGCTTAGCGAATTGTTACCCCATACTGCCACAATGGTCCAAGATATTGCGATTATCAAATCGGTACATACCGATGCGATCAACCACGATCCAGCTATTACCTTTGTCTGCACCGGTGATGAAACACCCGGCAAACCGTGCCTCGGTGCGTGGCTCAGCTATGGACTCGGTAGTGAAAACCAAAATCTTCCTTCTTTCATTGTGATGAATGCTACTTGGAGCGGTCCAAAGGGTGCACAAGCACTCTACAACCGCCTCTGGGGTTCTGGTTTCCTTCCATCTGAGCACCAAGGCGTGCTACTTCGCAGTCAAGGCGATCCAGTCTTATTCCTCTCAAACCCGAAAGGCATGAGTGAAAAAGCACGGAAACGGATGCTTGATTCGCTGGTCAAACTCAACGAAGAACTCTATGAGGAGGTCGGAGATCCAGAAACGCATGCCCGTATCTCTCAATATGAGATGGCGTACCGGATGCAGTCCTCTGTTCCCGAACTCACGGACCTGAAGCAGGAGTCTGACAAAGTTTTGGAAATGTATGGTCCTGAGGTAAACACTCCCGGCACATTTTCCAACTGCTGTATCCTTGCACGTCGGATGATGGAGCGAGATGTTCGCCTCGTTCAAATCTTCCATCGCGGTTGGGACCAGCACGGTGACTTACCCAAGAACATCCGGAATCAAGCTCGCGATATTGACCAACCCGCAACCGCGCTCGTTCAAGACCTGAAACAACGTGGTATGCTTGATGAGACCCTCGTTGTTTGGGGTGGTGAATTCGGACGCACTGTTTACTGCCAAGGCGCGCTTAAGAAGGATAACTACGGACGAGACCATCATCCGAAGTGTTTCACGCTCTGGATGGCTGGCGGTGGCATAAAAGGTGGGATCGTCCACGGCGAAACCGATGATTTCAGTTACAACGTCGTCAAAGACCCCGTTTCTGTTCGAGACTTAAACGCTACTATTCTCAACCAACTCGGTATTGATCATGAAAGGTTAACCTTTAAGTTCCAAGGACTTGATCACAGGTTAACTGGTGTTGAAGAAAAAGCGCGTGTCGTCAATGAGATATTGGCATAACCGTAAATATTTATCTATAGACGCGTTTTGTAAGCGCGCCTATAGGCAATATCAATAATGGGCTTTACTATAAATTTGTCCACAGAGACATAACTTGATGAAACATTTTTCTACCTTTTTTGTTCTTCTTATAGTTTTCTTTGGTTGTTCATCTAACGAAAATGTAACAATACCGGATCCCAACTTAGCTGCTGGCGTGCGCGAAACACTCGGCTTAAATACAAGTGATCCTATCCCGCGAAAGAAGTTGGAAAAAATTAAAGCATCTGAATGCTGATGGCAGAGGCATAAGGGACTTAACGGGGTTAGAAAAAGCAACGGGATTAAAGAATTTAGAACTTCGTAGGAATCAGATCAGCAGTATTAAACCGCTCAAGGATCTAACGCAATTAACCCATTTATATCTTGGAGATAATCAGATTAGTGACATCAAACCTCTCACTAAATTGAAGCGATTAGTGGCGTTAAATCTTCAAAGGAATCAGATTAGTGACATCAAACCTCTTTCTAAGTTAACGGAGATGACAGATTTAGCACTCGGTGGAAATCAGATTAGTGACATCACACCACTTGCTGGAATGAAGCAATTGGCTTGGATATGGATTTGGGGGAACCAACTTCGCGACATTACGCCGCTCGCTGAGTTGACACAATTAACAATATTGCATCTCAACAAAAACCAAATCAGTGATATTAAACCGCTTGCTGGATTAACACAGTTAAATGAGTTAGTCCTCTCTGAAAATCAAATTAGCGATATAAGCCATATTGCGAATTTTTCAAATCTAAAACGTTTATATGTAAGACAAAATCCAATTCAGGATATGGAACCACTTCGGAAATTGTATGAACGACTTCCGAGTTTAGAAATGGATATCCCAGCACCAGTGGAGCTAAAAATTTCACCCCCTACCAATAAGTAAAAAATTGTAATTCCTCAACCAAGGAGTAGATATAGTAAAGGAGATAAACAATGGACCCTATCAAGGAATATTTGAAACTTGAAACACGCCGTCAATTTTTTGGAAAGTGTGCCATGGGACTCGGCGGTGCAGCCCTCGCTTCATTGCTGCCGAATAGTATTGTCCGTGCCCTTGAACAGCAACCAGTACCACAGACAGGCGGGTTGCCCGAACTACTGCACTTTGCACCGAAGGCGAAACGAGCGATCTACCTATTCATGTCCGGTGCGCCTTCGCAGATGGATATGTACGACTATAAACCGAAGATGAGCGAATGGTTTGATAAAGAACTACCGGAAACGGTACGGATGGGGCAACGGCTTACTACGATGACTTCCGGACAAAAACGTTTCCCGGTTGCCCCTTCTATCTTTGAGTTTAAAAAGCATGACAATGGCGGTGATGGTGCTTGGGTTAGCGAGTTGCTCCCGCATACTGCATCTATGGTAAAAGACATCGTGATCATCAAATCGGTACACACCGATGCGATTAACCACGACCCTGCTATCACCTTTGTTTGTACCGGCGATGAAACTCCGGGCAAACCGAGTCTCGGCGCATGGCTCAGCTACGGGTTAGGCACTGAAAACAGAAATCTGCCATCATTTATTGTTATGAATGCGACCTGGACAGGCAGAAAGTCTGCACAAGCACTTTATAACCGCCTCTGGGGTGCTGGATTCCTACCTTCCGAGCATCAAGGCGTACTCCTTCGCAGCCAAGGCGATCCAGTCTTATTCCTCTCAAACCCGAAAGGCATGAGTGAAAAAGCACGGAAACGCATGCTTGACTCGCTGGTCAAACTCAACGAAGAACTCTATGAGGAGGTCGGAGATCCAGAAACGCATGCCCGTATCTCTCAATATGAGATGGCGTACCGCATGCAGTCCTCTGTACCTGAACTCACGGACCTGAAACAGGAGTCGGACAAAGTCAAGGAGATGTACGGTCCCGATGTCAACACCCCTGGCACATTCGCCAACTGCTGTATCCTTGCACGTCGGATGATGGAACGTGATGTTCGCCTCGTCCAAATCTTCCATCGCGGTTGGGATCAGCACGGCAATCTACCGAACGACATCCGAAATCAGTGCCGTGACATTGACCAACCCGCAACAGCACTTGTTCAAGACCTGAAACAGCGTGGCATGCTTGACGATACGCTTGTTGTGTGGGGTGGTGAATTCGGACGGACTGTCTATTGCCAAGGCGCACTCAAGAAGGATAACTACGGGCGAGATCATCACCCGAAGTGTTTCACTATGTGGATGGCGGGTGCTGGTATTAAAGGCGGAATCGTCCACGGCGAAACCGATGAGTTTAGTTACAATATTGTCAAGGACCCTGTCTCTGTCCGAGATTTAAATGCCACGATTCTCAACCAACTCGGCATTGACCATGAAAGGTTGACCTTTAAGTTCCAAGGACTTGACCATCGGTTAACTGGGGTAGAGGAAAAAGCGCGTGTTGTCAACGAGATATTGGTATGATCTGAAACACCTAATGTTCGGCGCGTTTGAAAAGCGCGCCTACTTGTCAAGAAGATAATGAAAAAATTAAAGGCAGTTGTTGTTGGCGCAGGTTGGTCTGCAGAAGGGCATACAAAGGCGTTTCAACATTATGGCGTTGAAGTGCTTACCATCTGTGCACGTAAGCCGGATATAGTGCAAAAAGTCGCGTCCGGATTAGGTGTGCCTGATGCGTCAATTGATTGGCGAAAGAGTTTGTTGGAACATAAGCCGGATATCGTTGCGCTGACAACTCCCGCAATTCTGCGGACAGAGGTC
Source organism: Candidatus Poribacteria bacterium (assembly GCA_965197475.1). Lineage (GTDB taxonomy): Bacteria > Poribacteria > WGA-4E > WGA-4E > WGA-3G > MSPOR6. Next base: position 895,936 of record CBDANF010000002.1, read on the forward strand.
ATCGAATTAGCAGTAGAACTCGGCTGCCACATCATCTGCGAAAAACCGTTGGCACTCACAGTGGAAGCAGCAGGTCATATCTACAACCTCATCAAAGGGACAGGGTTAAAACACGCCTTTGCTGCGACACATCTATACGATCCGAGTGTCGCTTATGTACGTCAACTGCTGACGCAGCAGAAAATCATCGGAGATTTGGCAGCCGTTGATATTGGATACACACGCAGAATTCCAGGTCAGCCTTCGGATATGATTAAGCCGTGGAATTGGATGAGTTCACTGGCACACGGTGGCGGTGCGTTGAACAATGGCTTACGCACCGACTCGGCATGCTCGAACGGATGACGGGCATGGAAGTTATGTCTGCAGTGGGTGAGGCAAAAATCTATCCGAGGAAAGCTCCAGTCGTGCCAGAGATTCGAGACTTTCGGGTGTGGCGCAGCAAGATGATCACCTCCGAAGAAGCATCATAATTGGAGTGGCGTGAGTGTGACGCAGAATGGGATTATTCGGCGTTTTTTAAGTTAGGGCATCCAAACCCAGATGTCGGCAATTCTATACTTGTGACAATGCACACAAATCCGGGAGTGCCATCACATAAACCCACTGGCGGCTGGTTTTTCTACGGCACACACGGAACGCTGGTCGGCAGAGGCGGACACATTCTGTCCCATATCACAAAACATATTGGTGAGGAAGTTGAAGAGTTATCTGTTCCACAAGAATTACAAGATGATTTGCCACAAATCGGGGACGAGATCCAAAACAAATGGACTGCACTCGTACGTGATTTCCTCGCGGATATTGAGGATCGCCCACACGAACCGTATTTGACGTTTCTTGACGGATGGCGTTACCAAATCGCTATTGATGCTATACGGGGAAGTAAAGGATGGGCTCAAATGCCTGATTGAGTGCAAGGGACAAGCGTTTCATATCATAAGGATAAATATCAATGTATGAAAAGCATGGGGAGACGATTGAAGCGCGAGAATTTCTTGATGTGTTGCAAAGCGATGCTTCACACATCACCTTGAGCAATTGTACGATTAAAGGTGTTGTTGACCTCTTTTCTACCGATCTTGAACGCGACGAAAATGACCGAATCTGCATCAATAAAACACTTTCTTGTATCGGATGCACCTTCAAAAATGTTGTCAATTTCCGGACAGCAGTTTTCCAACAAGGAAATTCCTCCCAAGAAGAAAATTCCTTCCGGCGTTCTGTCTTTGAGGCAGATTTTGACTTTGACGAAGCCACGATGCAACATCAGTGCAGTTTTCGCGAGACTACGTTCCAAGGTCGTGCCAACTTCCATAGTGCGACCTTCCAGGAAAGCGTTAGTTTTTGGCGTGCGAAATTTCACAATGTCGCCGATTTTCACCAGGCACAATTCTACGATAACGCAGTTTTTCATGAAGCACAATTCCAGAAGGAAGCAAACTTTAGCCGTGTACTTTTCCAACAGACACTTGATTGCACAGGCACAAGTTTCGCGGGCGTAGCTATCTATAATCGCGCAACATTTCTCGGCACATCTCTTTTCACCGCTGCCAAATTTGCTGCTGTCGCCTCATTTCGCGATGTTCAATATACCCCCAACACAATCCGACAATCAATTTCCAACAGGTTTACCAAAAATTCAAAAAATCCGACTGAATTCTATTTAGATAGCCAACATGTGGACGAGGTGGCAAATCCGTTTTTCAAAAGGTATGTTGCAGACCAGCAGTTTATCCGTGCCTTCAATAAAGCAAATCCGATGTTGGCACACCTATGGCGATGGAGTTCTGATTATGGACGCAATCTTGGGCTTTGGGCATTCTGGTCACTATTCATCGCGTTTCTGTTTGCGATTGCATACCTGCCGTATCCATCGTGGATGCCAGAGTGGATGCAGGATTGGTCACCACAATTTCATCAAGCAACCGGTCAGTACAGTGGTGAACCGCTAACATTCTGGAATTCATTCTATTTCAGCGTCGTTACCTTTACGACGCTCGGTTTTGGTGATGTCGTTGCGGATAACGCCACTGCACGTCTACTTGTAACGCTGGAAGTGATTTTTGGATATCTGATGTTAGGTGGGTTAATCAGTATTTTCGCTAATAAATTGGCAAGTCGGAGTTAGTTTATTTCTGTTAATGCATTCTGAACTTCTTACGTCAGACTAATCGTGACATTGATTCCCTCCTGCAAGAGTATGTTGCAAGAATAGAAACTCTGAAGATATCTGAAGCCAAAACTTTAGAATTTGACATCAAGTCCGCAATTTAGCATACCTACCTAAGTTATCCCTAAAAATCATCGAATTTCCTCCCATATGTTGTTGAAGTCACACTTGAATCAATTCTTATATCTTCAATGAATTCCCGAAGATGAAAAGTTAGGTGAATAATCATTATTTCGGGTGAATTTGACTTTCTACAGATTTAATTTGACAAAATAAGCCAATTATAATATTATGTTAAGACATAATAAATTAATTAGTATAAATAATAATATAGTGTCCTGATATTTATTAAAATTCTTCAAATATCAATGTTTATCAGTGTTTTCTTGGTAGTTGTTCATGAAAATGTTCGCTGATAGAACTTATTTTTGACGAAGCCGTTTGGTTCAACGAAGAAATACACGTAAAAATTGAAGTTCAAACCTTAGCGGGTGATAACATGGGCTGGGAGGAAGAATTCTAGTTGTTAAGTTTTAAGGATAACGAGATCGTTATTGCCCGTTCTGATGGGAAACCGTTTGAGCGTGAAACCACTTACGTTGTCGTCGGGACTGTCACAGACCTTGCCAACGAGATAGAATTCAAGCGTACTTTTACTACAGGCGATTAAATGGAGGATCTTATGAAAAATAGATTTATTAACCTTACGCTAATTGTTCTAATTTTGATTAGTACGGTAGGTTGCTCAGCTGTGAAGGTTGTGCAAACACAGGCCCGTATTGGTGTTGAGAAAACTGTAGGTGCTGCAGAGGAACGCCGGACGAAATTGAATCGAAGAGATTTCCGACTTGGGTTCAACGCAACGGAAAACCAACTCGGGGTCCGTCTTGAATATCGACCGTATTATAGTCTCGAAAAACAAGAAATAGTAACATACCATCCTACTAAAACAACCGCACTCGAAAAGATCATGATGCTTGCGTACGCAGGAGGCTTTGTATGGATATTATCTGATGTTCTTGTCGAGACAGGTGAAGTTGCGGTAAATGATGAAGGGAAATTATATAATGTCACTGAATTCGACTGGAGTAGGACAAATTCAACGCAAAGGGCAATTATGGTTGCGGCTCCACTGGACTTAATTTTATGGGGTTTTGCCCATGGAGATAAGACGGTCCGTGAACCGTGGCGGAAGACAAGTGAAGTTGCAGGAGAATGGCAATTCTTGGAAAAACATCCCTACCGCTTAGAACTCCCTACCTATAACTTTGGTAAGGATTACCTATCAAATACTGGCAATGAAAGTATTCGAATCTACGACTTCCTGTCTGGCGTGGATAATCCACTTCGGTTCAGAGATATAAATTCTGTTTCACTTCGTGCTTCAACTAAGGTTGATGAGGAAACATACCTAAAAGACCTCAATCTTACCTCACAAGCACAACTAAGACCTTTTCATGACTCAGTCCTTGCCGCTTTGAATATTGATATGATTTCAACGGGAAAACCGCGCCTCATGCCGAGGCCTGAAGTCCAAACAGAATGGCATAAAGGGGCTGTTCAAGCCGGTGAGCAGGCAACCCTAATCGTGACGGTTAAAAATACAGGTAAAGGCGAACTTTATCGACTCACCGCACGCACAGTCAGTTCGAATAAAGCATTTAACAATAAGGAACTGAAATTTGGCAAAATTGATCCAGGTGATTCAAAAATAGCCTCTGTCACTTTCAACATAGACAAATTGATGCACACACAAGAAATCCCTATAAGTGTCAAGTTTGCGGAATTCAACGGTCATATTCCCGATAATATTGCTGCGAAACTTCAAGTTAGCGAAATACCGCGTCCGAAGTTTGATTATGCCTATCGTGTCATTGATGGCGGTACTGACACCTCAGTTGGAAATGGAGATGGCATTTTCCAACGAGGTGAATCAGCAGATATCCGCGTGATGGTGCGAAACGGTGGCAAAGGAAAAGCGGCAGGGGTCACGGCAAAATTGAATCTACTGGACCGCACAGGCGTTGACATCTATGGAGATACACTCGTAAATCTTCAGACACTTGAACCCGGGAAATCTAAGACTGCAACCTTTAACGTCGGTGTTAAACGTTCGACCTCAATTAGAAACTTACGTGTGAATTTGTCTGTCCAAGAAAATTACTTCGGCTCAGAAACGAGTCTCACGGAGACGCTCAATCTGCCAATAGATAGGGTCGCCGCGCCAAAGGTTAAAGACCTTGATTTAGTCGCGACGACAACGTCAAATTCTGTGCAGGTATATAATGGCGCGTCAAGGATCACACCCATCAGTGCAGAAATTCCAGGAAATGCACAGGTCAAGGTTTCCGGGCAACTTGGGGAATGGTATCGTGTAGAACTTAGTGTCAGCGACCAAAAGACTACAGGATGGGTTCATCGGGAGCAACTGACAACACTGAGGGTTGCAAGACAACCGAATGCCCAAATAGAACCCCCCGAAGTGGTAGAAGTGTTCCAAAACACGCCGCCAACATTAGCACTCTTTGAACCGGCACAGCAGCAGGTAGAGGTAGAGGAAAGCACACTTGTCCTCGAAGCAATTGCTGTTGCGAATAAAGGTGTTAAAAACGTGGCGTTAACTGTCAATGGAAGAGCTACAAGCACTATGAAACAGGGAATGAACAATACTCAGCAGACACACCCGACTGTGGTTAGAATAAAACAGACCCTATCGCTTCGCTATGGTAAGAACATCATTATGTTGAGTGCTATTGATACAGAGAACCGTTCTTCTGAACCTATCGTGCTTTCTGTGACCCGCGCACGTGAATTGGTCAGACAGGACTACGCTTTGTTGTTTGGTGTGAACAGTTATGAACACTTTGACCCGTGGCATAAACTCAATAATCCTATTCCTGACGCGGAAGCTATCCGAGATGAACTAAAAAATAAATACGGATTTGCCGTTGAATTGGTTAGTGACCCATCGCGAGATGAGATTCTTACGAAAATCAACGAATATGCTCAGAAAAAGTATAATGAGAACGACCAGATCCTGATATTTTTCGCAGGTCACGGCTATTTTGAGGAAACAAATGATGTCGGCATCGGCTACCTCGTTGCAAGCGATACAAAGCCGCCAGAGGCTGACCGGGGCAAATCAAGCTATATCTCACACGGAGATCTCCGTGAACGGGTTGAAAATATCGGGTGTGAACACATTTTTCTGATGATTGATGCCTGTTTTAGTGGTACGTTCGACCCGCTTGTGGCGCAGTTCAATCGAGCGCGAGGTGCAAATAGAATACCCGATAATGTCTCTCGCTCAAAATATATTAAACAAACGTTAACTTACAAAACTCGGTTGTTTCTTACATCAGGTGGCAAAGAGTATGTATCAGATGGTGTTCCAAACCGTCATTCGCCATTTACACGTCGGGTGCTTGATGCATTGCGTAGTGGTGGTGGGCAACACGGCATCCTGACGTTAGATGATATTCGGCGTTCCGTTGAAAAAGCCACACCTCAACCGCGTGCAGGCGAATTTGGCACGAATGCGCCGGGGAGCAACTTCTTGTTCATCCGTGACCAATAAAGCACATTTTAAAATAAAAAATTAGGAGGTTACAAATAATGGCTAAAGTTTTTCAAGGTCAAAAGGGTTGGCTTGACGATCCTATTTTGATGGTAGAGAAAGGGGAGGTATTTACCTATCCAAAGGGTTGGCTTGACGATCCCATTCTGACTATTGAAGGTAGCACTATCTACAACGGAGAGAAGGGTTGGAATGACGACCCGATTGCCACTGTTGAAGATAACAAGGTTTACGAGGGAGAGAAGGGTTGGAATGACGACCCGATTGCCACGATTGAAGGTGATGAAGTTTATGAGGGTGAGAAAGGTTGGAGTGATGACCCCATCGCAACTATTGAAGAAGGTGGACGTATGTCTGCAGCTGCTGCCGCAGTGTATTTACTTCTCATGTAGGCAACGCAGCATCCCGAATGGTTGAAAATCATTCGGATTATATATAGAAAGGAGGAATACAATTGTCTAAAATTGTTGGAATTGATTTAGGAACAACGTTTTCCGCTGTCGCACACATCAACGAAAACGGGGTTCCCGAACTCATCCCTAATGAAGACGGTAAGCGTCTAACCCCAAGCGTCATCTTCTACAATAATAGCGAATTCATTGTAGGAGAATATGCGAAACAGAATGCTTTAGCAGAACCTGAAAATACTGTTGAGTTCATCAAACGCGAAATGGGTAAGCCGCTCTCGGAATTCTCCCGCGAATTCGGAGGAAAAGAATACTCATCAGAAGAACTCTCCGCCGAGATACTTAAAACTCTCAAAAAGGATGCGGAAGCTAAACTTAAAGAACAGGTAACTGACGCTGTTATTACAGTTCCTGCTTACTTTAATGACCCAGAACGTAAAGCGACTATCCGTGCAGGTGAAATCGCCGGACTGAACGTTCAACGCATCATAAATGAACCTACGGCTGCCGCGCTATCTTACGGCATGCACCACAGCGGCGATACAGCAACAGTCTTAGTCTTTGACCTCGGCGGTGGCACCTTTGATGTGACGATTATGGAAGTTGAGGGACAGGAGATGAAAATTTTAGGGACCAACGGCGACCATCGACTCGGTGGGAAGGATTGGGACGATAAAATTATTATCCACGCAGCAGAACGTTTTAAAAGCGAACACGGCGAAAATCCTTTGACTGACCTTTCTACATACCTGGAAATACAGACAAGAGCAGTTGAAGCAAAGATTCAGTTGTCAACTCTCAACAGAGCCACTATCATTACCAATTATGCCGGAAAATCCCACCGACTTCAACTCACTCGGCAGGAATATGAGGCGATGACGACTGATCTCGTTGAACGATGCAGAAGTCTTGTAGAAGTAGTTTTACATGAGGTTAAACTTACTGCTGATCAGATTGATACTGTGCTCCTTGTTGGCGGGTCAACACGACTGCCGATGATTCAAAATATGTTAACAGAATACTTCGGAAAGCCACCGGATACCTCAGTTAATCCTGATGAGACTGTTGTGTTTGGCGCGGCGATCATGGGTGAGCTTATTCAATCCGAAGAAACGAAAAAACGTCCATACCTCGGTGCAGGTCCGAAGCAGAACCTTGGTATCATGCGGATTAGCGATGTTTGTTCTCATAGTCTCGGCATGGTTGCACTTGACAATATCGGTGAATTGTGTAATAGCATTATTATCCCCAAGAACACCAATATCCCATGCAATGTAAGCAAAGACAACTATTTGACAACGAGTCCTAATCAGACTGAATTTGATATAATTGTTTTACAAGGCGGCGAGGAACTTGCCCCGCGTGAGTGCCCAGTGCGCGATGCTTACGAAGTTTTTGATATTCCACCACGCCCTGCCGGAGAGACGCGTCTTAAAGTAACTTTTAAATATAATGCAAGCGGTATTATTGAAGTTGAGGCAGAAGATGTGCAATCTAAAAAAGTGCTCCCAATTCGAAAAAAAGTAGAGGACATTGATTGGGACGAACTGGAATCACCGACACCTGTTGCCATGCCCATGGACATCGCTCTCGCTATTGACTGTTCTGGCAGTATGAGTGGAGGTGACATTGACGATGCGAAAGCTGCTTCATCTCGGTTCCTTGATAACATTGATCCAAGTTCACAAGTCGGGCTCGTCAGTTTCGGGGGCTCTGAGATTGAAATTGAGATGCATCTTACACAAGATTTTGACCAACTCCGGCAGGCAATTGAAAACCTCAGAACAAGAGGCACTACACCTATGACTGAAGCAATTGCCTTGGTGAGAAAACATGTCCTCATTAACAGCCAAAATACCAATGTGCTTATTCTTTTGACCGACGGCTTTCCTGACGAGAAAAACACCACTCTTACAGAGGCTGAGTTTGCTAAACAACAGGGTATCCAAATTATTGCAATAGGTGTCGGCGATGGCGTTGGAAGCGACTATCTTAAGCAGATTGCTTCAACACCTGAAGATTACTACTTTGTGGAGGAGAGCGTCCAGCTTGAATCCACATTTACGTCGATCGCGAGTCGCCTTGTCACGGAATCCTTAGGGCGCACTGCCGGAATCTCAAGACGTTAACGCATATACAAATTAGATGTTCAACAAAGGAGGTAATAATCTTGAATAATGAAGATCAAACAATTAATGATACGACTGAAGTTACCGATACAGACACGACCGAGAGTCTGCCTGTAGAGGAACAGAACGCTGATACAGAAACAGGTCAGGAATCGGAGACAGAGCCGCCAGATGAAAATGGAGATGACTCGCAAACCGAACCAGATCACGATGAAACAGCAGAACCACAAACCTCAAGAACTGAACCTGATCTGGAATACATGAACGTACTCAGATCGGTGGATCAGCACCTGTCAAGTTTGCAGGAGTTGTTTACAGGACAGATCACACGCAACCAAAACCAAAAGCAGATGTTCGATACGGTCTATCGTGAAATGAAGGAGTATAAGGAAAACACGCTTCTGGATACGTATCAGAAACCTGTTATCCATAATCTTATTCAATTCTATGATAACTATGTAGAGGTAGAATCCCAACTGGCCGATATCAATGAAACACTTCAAGTATTTGAGCCCTTGTTTGAGAATACCTCAGATAAAAAACTGAAAAAACTTCTATCCAAAGAAGTGGGTGACGATCTTGACAAGATTTGGAGGAATCTGAGAAAAACACTGTCTGAATTTAGCAATAATATGGAAAATGTCCGTGTTGAATTGGAAGAGGTGTTATATCGTATGGATGTAGAACCTTATGAGCAGCAAGCGGAACAACCAAAGAAACTTGATCGGGCATTACACAAAACCCTTAAAACGACACCGACAGATAACCCCGATCAAGATCAAGACGTGGCAGAAGTGCACAAAATCGGTTTCTATTGGCGTGAGAAGGTGTTTCGTCCAGAAGAGGTAACAATTTTCCGATACACGCCTCCCGCTGGTGAAGTTGAAGTAACACCAAGTGAAGAAACAGTGGGTGAAATCCCTACAGAAGAAAAAGGAGATAAAACAGATGGGTAAAGTTGTTGGAATAGATTTAGGAACGACATTCTCCGCGATTGCGTATGTCAACGACCATGCACAGGAGGAGATTATCCCGAATGCTGAAGGTGACCGCACGACTCCATCAGTGATCATGTTTGAAGATGAGAACGTTGTCGTTGGGAAAATTGCCAAGCAGAATGCAAGTGCGGTGCCAGAACAGATTGTTGAATTCGTTAAACGCGAGATGGGGAAATCCAAAGAAGAGTACTCCCGTGAGTATGGCGGCAAGGTGTATTCGGCTGAAGAACTCTCCGCGCTGATTTTACAGAAACTCAAACAGGATGCTGAAGCGGAGCTTAATGAAGAAATCACGGATGCGGTCATTACTGTCCCCGCCTATTTCAAGGATGCAGAACGAGAGGCAACACGGAATGCTGGGAAAATCGCGGGATTAAATGTCTTGCAAGTAGTGAATGAACCGACCGCTGCTGCACTTGCTTACGGGATTGATCAACACGGTAGCGATCAGACTGTGTTTGTGTTTGACCTCGGCGGTGGAACGTTCGACGTGGCCATCATGAGGGTTTCTGGGTCCGAGTTAGAGATGATTGCAACAAACGGAGACCACAGACTCGGTGGAAAGGACTGGGACGATAAGATTATCACGTTTGTAGCTGATACGTTTCAGAATGAACACCGTGTAAATCCGTTGCTGGACCTTCATGCATATCAGGAAATCCAACTGAGTGCAATTAGTGCGAAAGAGTCTTTATCGCAACGACAAAAAGCTCGTATCAGATGTAGCCACGATGGCAAAAGTAGCAATGTTGAGGTAACGCGAGAAAAGTTTGAAGAACTCACTGCAGATTTGGTCGAAAGATGCAGTTCCCTCTGTGTTATCGTTCTTGATGAAGCTGGGATGACGTGGGAAGATATTGATACGGTGTTAATGGTCGGTGGTTCAACACGCATGCCGATGGTGCAAGAGATGGTTACAAAGATTAGCGGTAAAGATATCAACCCGCGGGAGGTCAATCCTGATGATGCGGTAGCACTCGGTGCAGCAATCCAGGGTACACTCCGTCAACTTGAGGAAGTAGTGATTGAAGGCAAAGATGATACAACAAAGGAAGAAGATATTGCAGATGCTGTCATGGAGCGGTTCATTGCGCCTGACGGAGGTCTCGCAATAACGGTAACCGACCGTGCCACACACAACCTTGGGCTTGTGGTATATACATCCGCAGATAGTGAGGGGTCCATCCATGTGATGATTGCCAAGATGACATCCGTGCCATGTGAGGTTGAAGATCAGTTTGGAACACTCGTTGAAAAGCAATCTTCACTCCTGGTAGAGGTCATTCAAGGGCTTGAACAGGGTCAAGAAGAGGATGAAATTATCAAGTTTGAGAATCACAAGTTGGGTGAATGTCTCCTTGAATTGCCTCCTGGTCTACCAAAGGGAACACCCATTGATGTTACCTATAAGTATAACTTGGACCAAACGCTTGAGGTAACGGCAAAAGGACCGGATGGGCGCACAGCAAATGTGACGATTGATCGTCCGACGCTTGACGAGGCTGAAGTTGCTGAAGCGATTACACACCTGCAAAGCCTGGAAGTTGAATAGAGAATATGTTTAGTTTTCGGTTAGGCGCGTCCTAAAAGGATCTGTTTTCACACGCCAAACATTGTGACGCGCCTACAAAGGAGAAAATAATGAAAATCAACCCATCATTCCATATCTTAGTCTTTTTCATATCAATACTAACTTGTGTTGTCCCCCTTGCTACCTATGCACAACATAGCTCAACATCTACAAGAGTTAGACCTACTTCAGAAGGGAAGATACCAAGTGAAGTTTATTATGACGTAGGAATTTTCGCAGGTTTGGTCCCTGACAAGGATTTCATCGGCACCATTGGCTATAGGATTGGTCTGTCCTATGAGACACCATCTTATGCTATAGAGGTTAAAGGACTGATTTTCGCGACTGATCTTGTCCACTTCGCCGCTTCTTCGCTCGGTGCTCACTACTTCTTGAACAGACAGAATATTTCATCCTACGTGGGTGGTGGATACACCATATCCAGTACCTCCCATGGCACTTCGTATGGAAGAGGCATGGGTGTGTTTTTGATTACCGGACTACAGATGTTTCGTTTCAAGAAGCATCGCTTGAAATTCGAATTTCGTGTAGACAGACCTTTTTATACGTTGGATACCCTTAGTCCGACACCTATAACAATTGGCATCTTCTATTCACGTGATTTGAGAAGCATCTTAAGGTGGCGATAAAATGATGAACTATTTTGGCGTGTTTGAACTCTCAATTGACGATATCCAAGGCAAAGATGAGACAACTATTCAAAACCTTGTTACCGCCGCACACACAAGACTCTATAAACTAACAACAGGTTCGTATGCCAATGTGCCACGCCCGGATGGAAAAACCCAAGCACAGTGGCAGAAGATTCTGAATAACGCGAAGACTTCGCTGTTAGACCCGCAGAAGCGACGAGCACACATTGCAGAGTTGAAAGGTATCAGACGAGATGAATTCATCAATCTTATCAACACGCTTAAAGCTGCATCGCCGACTATCACCCGTGAACAACATCGTGGATTTCTCCAACAAGCACAAGACGACTACGGACTCACATCCCAGGAAGCCGAAGAAATCCTGCAAAATTCAGGATTGATGGTTACGGAGATATTATCGGATGTGAACAAAAAAGACAAAGATGGTTATACACCTTTGCATCAGACGGCAAATATGGATGATTATGGCGAAGCAGAAATATTAGTCGAAAAAAGTACTGATATTAACGCAGAGAATTATTTGGACTTTAGAAATCAGCAGCTGCACGATGCAATGTATGGACTTAGTCATAAATACGACATTATAGATGAATCGCTTGAAAACGGTGCTGATATCAACGCAAAGAACGAATATGGCAAAACACCACTACACATTGCGGTATCGAAAAATGAAGGTCAACGGTGGGATGACGCTTATTACGACCCAGACTACTCAGATCTGGTATTATACTTGCTTAGAAAAGGTGCAGACGTCAACGTATCTGACAGTTATGGTAATACACCGCTACACATTGTGACAAGGGGAGATACTGTTAATTACACAATAGCATTAGCATTGTTGGACAAAGGTGCGGACGTCAACGCAAAGAATGAAGATGACGATACACCATTACACAATAGTGCGGCGATGCCTGCGTTGAGTGCAGGCATCGCATCCATGTTGCTTGAAAATGGTGCGGATGTCAACGCAAAGAATAAAGATGACAATACACCATTACACAATGCGGCGAAGAACAACGCGGCGAAACCTGCCGTGATAGCAAGGATAGCATCCGTATTGCTTGAAAATGGTGCGGATGTTAACGCAAAAAATAAAGAGGGCGACACACCGCTGGACATCGCTTTGGAAATGGATAATAAAAAGTTAGTAGCGGTGTTGCGTAAACGTGGTAAGCGAAAACCTATAGCAAATGAAAATAATGCTGATGTTAACACAAAGAACAATACGCGCAAACAAAGGGAGGATAAACCAAGACACTTAGTTTTGGCTTTGATCCTAAGCAGTTTGTGTTGCGGATTGTTTTGGGGTGGCATTAGTTCTGTAGTTGCTATTCCTTTTCTTATTTCTATAGGTGTAGGTGCTGCAGGTATTGTATTGTTTCTTGGTGTTATACTTGGGGGAATCTACGGATTCATATCTGTATGGCGTAATAGGGACAAGGGATGAACTATTTTGACGTGCTTGAACTCTCAATTGACAAAATACAAGGTCAAGACGAGGCAACTATTCAAAGCGATGTTACCGCCGCTCACAAGAGGCTCTATGCGCGCACGGTTGGTGCGTATGCCAACGTGCCACGCCCGGACGGAAAAACTCAAGCACAGTGGCAAGTAATCTTGAATGATGCGCGGGATACCTTGTTAGACCCACAGAAGCGACAGGAGCATATTGCGCAGATTATACCAGATCCAGTCCCCGTTCCTAAGCCTGACCCAGACCTCATACCGGGAACACGCACGAATGCTCGTCCTTTCTTAAAAGTGTCTATTGCTGCTGTCCTGTTCGCGCTCTCGGTTGTGGGTGGTATTGTTATTTATTCTGAATGGACAGCTGAAAGTACAAGACGCGCACAGGAACAAACCGAAACACAACGTCAAGGACAAGCAGCATTAGAAAAGCAGCGTCAAGAAAAGGCAGCAACGGAAGCACAACTCGCAGTAGAGAGAACGATACTCGCGGAGAGGCGCGATAAATTTATTGAGAAAATGGGATTTGCAGGCGCAACCGACCTACATGTTGCAGCAGGACTGAATCTGCCCCTACTGACTCAATCGTTCCTGGATCGGGGGGCGGATGTTAACGTGAATGATTACAATGGTGCAACTCCGCTGCACTATGCTGCAATTGAAAATGCAAATGAAACAGCAACAGTTTTACTTAAAAACGGTGCTAAAGTAAATGAGCCTGCTCTCGCGGGATCTACCTACGTCATCACGCCGCTACACGAAGCGGCGGAACACAATGCTGCTGAGACAGCAGAGGCGTTGCTGAATTACGGTGCAAATGTTAACGAAATGAACAAATATATTACATCACCGTTGCACTGGGCAGCAGAGGAGAACGCTTATGAGGTGGCAAAAGTGTTGCTGCAAAACGGCGCAAAGGTCAATGCTGAAACCGAATATGGTGAAACACCGCTGCATATGACAGCATGGAACAATGCATATGAAACAGCGGAGGTACTTCTAAAAAACGGTGCACAAGCCAACGTAAGGGATGGAGAAAGTAAGACACCGCTTCACATGGCGGCAGAGAAAAATGCTCATGAAGTAGCGGGACTTCTATTGAAAAGTGGTGCACACGTCAACGCAAAGGATTACAAAAACAGAACACCACTATACTTTGCAGCAGAGCGCAATGCGCGGGAAATGGTAACCCTCCTACTAAATGCTTATCCAGCCACACCACTACATTTTGCTGCCAGAGACAATGACCATAAGACTGTAGAAACTTTACTGGAAAACGGGGCAGATATCAATGAGAAGATAGAAGATGGTTTTACACCGCTGCACTTCGCGGTAAGAGCGAATGCTACTGCGACCGTGGAACTTCTGTTGATAAATAATACAGATGTTAACGCTAAAACCGTATACGGTGGCACACCACTACATGATGCAGCGATATACGATGTTTATGCAATAACGGAATTCTTGGTGCAAAACGGTGCTGATATAAACGCAAGGAACTCTTTTGGTAATACACCCCTACACGATGCAGCGTGGAATAGTGCATATAAGACAGCAGATATCCTACTCAATTATGATGCTAATGTGAATGCAAAGAATGATACAGAAGAGGAATCTTTATATCTGAATTGGGGGAAAATGAGGAATGGCGAAACACCGCTACATATTGCAGCACTAAACAATGATGATAGGATGACAAAACTTTTACTAAAAAGTGGCGCGGAGGTAAACACAAAAGACAAGGATGGTGACATACCCCTGCACTATGCAGCTAAGAGAAACGGACATAAAACTGTGGAATTGCTAATCAATCACGGTGCAAGTGTCAACGAAAAAGGTGATTCATATTACGGTTATACTGCACTGCACTGGGCAGCGGAGAAAAACGCGTATGATACAATACAAATCCTACTAAGATACGGTGCTAAGGTCAACGCAAAGTGCAAACGTGGCAATACTCCGCTGCATTCGGCAGCAGATGGAAATGCTCGTGAAACATCGGAGTTATTACTAAAAAATGGCGCAGATGTCAACGCAAAGAATGAATCTAACGAGACACCGCTACATACCATCACTACTCCGGAGTATCGTGATGATCCAAAGGGGTTTGTTGAGACAGTGGAGTTATTGCTCAACAATGGTGCGGCTGTCAACGCAAAGAATGAATCTAACGAGACACCGCTACATAGGGTTTTAACTCCATTCGGTGTTGTTCATCATGACAGAAAGGGGTTTGTTGAGACAGTGGAGTTATTGCTCAACAATGGTGCGGCTGTCAACACAAAGGATAAAGATGGTAAGACACCGTTGCACAAGGCAACGGACTTGTACGAGAAAACGGTCGACACTGGACCACAAAAGGCTTATAAGAGAGTAGTAGATCTGCTGCACCAGCACGGTGGCATAAAATAAGGAGGATTGACATAGAATGGAAAACTATTTTGATGTACTTGAACTCTCAATTGATGATATTCAAGGCAAAGATGAGACAACTATTCAAAACCTTGTTAACGCCGCTCACAAAAGACTCTATGCGTTCACGATTGGTTCGTATGCCCCAGTGCCACGCCCGGACGGAAAAACCCAAGCCCAGTGGCAGGTAATCTTGAATAATGCGCTAAAAACCCTGTTAGACCCGCAGAAGCGGCAAGACCATATTGCGCAGCTGCAACCGGATCCAGTCCCTGTTCCCTCGCGAACCATCATCAGGTTCCGAAACGGAGATGAAGCCACCAGCATACCTCAGTTGATAACCTTAATGGAAAAGAACGCCAGTGAAGCTACCGATATACTCTATCAAGGTTATCTGGAACAAGGTCTGGCAGGAGCTGGAGAAACTCCCTTTGCCATTGCGGCGAAGGCGGTCGTCAGTCAATTTTCAAGTAATCGTTCCATAGGATTGATGGCGATGGTGGCAATTCTTCGCGGTAAAGTAAAAATGCACAGAGGTGGTGAAGCAAGCAACCCAAAACAGCTGGCAAGTCTGATAGACCAGAATTGGGAAGATGCAAAAACACTTCTCTATAACGGATTTTTTGAGTTCTGGTTCGAATATACTAACCAAACACAACTTGCGGGTACAACGAAAAAAATAACGAGCACCTTTAGGAACGAGCAAGACATCGGTTTAGAAGAACTTATTCAAAGACTTGACCCACAAATTGGGAAGCCGGAACCTGAGGTAAGTCACACCAAGTTGGACTTCGGGAGTATGATCAAAAAAAGTGAAAAAACGATCCGTTTAAAAATTAAGAATATTGGTCGGGGTTTTCTCTCTGGCGACGTCCAGATAGAAAGCGGGCTACCGGGTCTGCAGATTTCAGAGACTGAAATCATTGGGGACGGTGTTATCACTGTTAAATTAGATGCCAGTGCCCTAAAAGCCAAACAAACGCATAAAACGTCCCTTATTATTGACACCAATGCTGGAAATATAATAGTCCCGATTTCTTGCTACATTGATGATCCAAAGCAACAAGCTGTCCAACGCATCGCTATCAGTGGTTTCTCTGTGGCAGCGATAGCACTTGTTGCGCGCCTGATCGTTCAGCAATTCGTGAGTTCTGGGTGGTTAGCAACCGGTTTGACAGGGGCAGGTTTCACAGACTGGGCACAACATTGGAACTGGGTCAAATGGTTTGAATGGCCAGGTTTTGAATGGCAAGTCTATACACTTGGAGCATCCAGAGCTGATTTAGGATTTGTAATTGCGCTCACATCCCTCGGAGCAGGCGTATTTGTCTACTGGAAATATGTCTTCAAGAAAAATAGAGTTAGCTGATGATTTGGGATGTTCCTATCAATCCGGCAATTGAATGGCTCTGGGTCAGGGGAACTTCGGTTCTCGACTATCAGTGTGTTCGTCGCGATTCGGAGATCGCTCCTACAGCAGAGTAAATTGAATAAACCGCCAAAAAAATGGAAAACTAAATGGTTCTGACTATTCATAGCAAGGAGTTGCTAAATGTTAGAAGAACTAATTATCCGTATCATGGGGCACGCCGTTGCGCAACGGATTTTCGGTCGCCGCTCAACCAATACGACTACAAATACACAACAACGTCGCGGTTGTTGGGATAGGTGGGGTAGATGGGGTTGTGCAATTGTTCTTGGTATTGTCGTTACTATTATTGCAGCGTTTTGGGCAATTGCTTTCGGGATTGTTGTTGCTGTCACATACACAGGGCTCAGTTTATATACCGGTTTGAAGTTCCTTGCTACGAATGCTTTTATTGCGCTGGATAAACTGTTTTATCCCGGATTTGAAGCACCAACTGTTGTGGTTTGGGGGCTGTGGGGACTTGTCGGTGGTGCAGCGATCCAGGGATGCCGTGAATTGTTAAACTATGGACGAAAGGGAATGGGGATATTGGTGGTGGTGCTTGCTCCCGTGATTTTATTTGTTCTTACAGGAATAGTTAAAAACAACATCAGTGTGCCGAATACATCAGATATAAAACCCATAACGACAGTAGAACAAAAAACATCCAGACCAGAAACGGAACCTATAAAGACAACGAAACCGACACCATCTGCAACAGAGCAGACCACAACTGAACCTGAGAAGAAACCTGTCAAGACGACAACACGTAGGGAACCGGTCCAAACTACCAAACGAAAAGACACCGCTCCAGTCAAACCTACGGAGCCGACACGGGTTACCACAAAGCAGAATACGGTTACGACACCGCCTGTAGCACCAAAACCCTCAACGCTTTCAGTACCTGTCGGTATGGTGTTGATTCCTGCTGGCGAGTTTCAGATGGGCAGCACCGACAACGCAGACGAGAAACCGGTGCACACTGTCTACACAGACGCTTTTTATATGGACAAATATGAGGTAACAAACGCGCAATATAAGGTGTTTATTGATGCGAACCCACAGTGGCGGAAAGACCGGATACCGACCAAATATCACGATGGCGATTACCTAAAACATTGGAATGGAAACAACTACCCAAGCGGAAAAGGCAACCATCCGGTGAACTATGTGAGTTGGTATGGCGCAATGGCTTATGCGAAATGGGCAGGCAAGCGGTTGCCAACAGAGGCTGAATGGGAGAAAGCCGCACGCGGTGGATTAGTCAGCAAGAAATACCCATGGGGTAATGATATTGATCCCACAAAAGCAAATTATGATAAGAACGTTGGCAATACGAGGTTTGTAGGGTGGTATGGCGCCAATGATTATGGCTTGTATGACATGGCGGGGAACGTGCTTGAATGGTGTCTTGATAGGTATGATGAAAATTTCTATGGCACCGCCTCGCGACAGAATCCGATTGCAGGTGGAAACATAAAGGGTATTACAGGAAACTTTCTTAATAGTACAGCAACTCGTGTGTTGCGCGGTGGTTCATGGAGTGTCCTTGCACAAAACGTGCGTGTCGCTGATCGGACGAAGGGAAATCCTACGCTCTCTTACTTTGGGCTGGGGTTTCGGTGTGTGAGAGCAGTCCCACAGTCGGATAGAGATTAGATCCTTCTATATGCCAACTAATGAATTCAAAGGAGATTAATTAATGATTCCTATGAAAAATCTGATTATTTCAAGCCTATTGCTTTTGGTGTTTACGTCACTGTGTTTAACAGGTTGTGGCGGTCAACACAGCCAATTCATGGAGAGCGCACAAGCAAATTATCGAGTTAAAGATTATGATGCTGCCTTACGCGATACAGTAATGGCGTTGCAGTATAAGCCAAATTATGAGAAAGCACAGATTTACGTCAAAGCATTTTTCGACACCGCAGTGCAAGTTCATCAAGGCAGAATAAAAGCTCTTGAAACCACTTCGGACAAATTCAGGTGGGACCAGATCGTGGCAGAGTATGATGGTCTTATCGAAATCAACAGACTGGTGAGCAGTTTACCGCCCTTGAAGCGTAAAAAGACCTCGGAACCAATTATTTTTGACATAAAAGATTATACTGCTCAATTTAATGAGGCATTAGAAGAAGCTGCAGCGGCACACTACCAGGAAGGTATTCGCTTGGCTGATTTATCTGATGATCCCGATACTCAGAAGCGCGCGGCGAAAGAATTCAAAATGGTTGAAGAATTCGTTATTGGCTATAAGGATACACAAACTCGGTATGAACAAGCCAGAAGTGCAGGCGTTAAGAGAATCGCAATTTTGACGTTTGAGGACAAAAGTGGGAGAAGACGTGCTTATGGTGCGATTTCAGAGACAATCACCGACAATATCATTGGTAGTCTCCTGAACGACCCAGAATCGACTGAATTCCTGACAATTGTCTCTCGAAATCACCTTGAACAGGTTATTGCGGAACAAGACTTAAATTTTGCAGGCCTGCTTGATAGGCGCACAGTTGCAAGTTTAGGCAAGGTACTCGGTGTACACGAAATAGTGGTCGGACAAATTACCCAAATTATCTACATACCTCCAGATATCAAAAGGACAACATTAAATCGTGAAAGAACAGAAAATAAGAAGACAGGAACAGTAAAATACGTTGGTAAAAATGGCAAAACCAAAACCAGACCGAAGTATTCTGATGTGACTGTCACTGCGAAACTCCTACATTATGAACTGAAATCTTCTGTCTCAATTATCGGTTCCTACAAAATCCTTGACGCGCAAACCGCTGAACTTAAGAAAGCAGATAACTTTACCACAAAGCATGAATTCATATCGGAGTGGGCGAGTTTTATAGGGAACGAAGACGCGTTAACCAGAAATGACCTGATTCTTGTTGACCGCGATAAAGAAAATGCACCTATTGAAAAGGTTATGGTGCTTGAAGCGTCAAATAAACTGTCTCATGAACTTGCAGAAGCACTAAAAACGTACGTGCGATAATTCCAGGCAATCTTATGCCATGTTGCAGGCGATTGTTTCGTGAGTTTTGTAAATGTCAAATCATGCCGATTGTGAAGCGCATATTCGGTGGTGATTCGTTCAATAAAAGTCCTTGACATCCCAATACTGAATGCCTCAGGTAACACTTCAATTCGAACTTTTTCCAAAAACTTTACCCACCCACACCAAAAATCAATTGTTGACAAAATATATGAATAAAAATATAATTGACATTGAAAGTGCCTTACATAGTCCAGCAAGCCACGACTCATCATTTGCTCAAGGAATTTCTTTATGTCAATCAGGATATTACTCGTTCTTCTCGTTATCACTCTCATCTCCATAACACCTGTAACAGCACAGGAGTCTTCTGACAACGGAACAGCCACGCTCCCTGCCTCCGATTATTTCGATCACATCACCGTATTCTCTGATGGCAGAATCACCCGCTTTACACAGACGCCGATCAAGGTGTATATTTCGCCAGTAATAAAAGAGAGTCCGTACTTACCAGAACTTCGCCACGCGATGCGCGAATGGGAAACTGCAGTTGAAGGACTGATCCGATTTCAGGAAACTGATATACCTGTGAACGCAGACATCCGTGTTAGTTGGGGATACAGTAGCCTAATGGATATTCATGACACTCGACTCGGTAGCGCGCGGTTAAGACGTTTACAGGACAAAACGAAATCATTTCCCTATCCAACCGAATATGCCAGCACAGATGAACAGACTCAGCAGGATTCAATCAATGACAAACAGACAGCAGCTAACACTAATAACATTAGAGTAGAAATAATCCTTATGCTGGAAGGTGATAAAACCATCACAGAACTATCCCAAAAGGAGATGCGGACGGTGTGCCTACACGAGTTTGGACATGCACTTGGGTTGTGGGGGCACAGTCCGCACCCTGGTGATATCTGTTATCCCACTGCAACAACACAACGTCTGACACAGCGCGATATCAACACACTACGTAAGCTCTATGATACACCGGTTGACACACCACAACACAATATCGCTATCAATGCTTTGAAAACCGAGATTTCGCTGGAACCGAGAGAGCATTATCCCCACTACTTACTGGGTGCTGTCTACTTTGACAAAGGCGATATGGAAGCCGCAATTGGTAGTTTTAAGGATTGCCTCCAATTAAATGAAAATTTCCAACCCGCCATTGAAAAACTTCTACTGGCTTATGAAGAAACCGGACAGTTAGGGACAGCGATTAATCTGCTTGAAAGGAGGGTCAGCGAAAAACCCTCGGCCGCAGACTATAACACCCTCGGCATTCACTACTACCGTCAAGGCGAAGTCAATAGAGCCATAGATGTGTTTAAAAGTGCCGTTCAACTTGGACCTTATCACAAAGCCGCAAAACATAACCTACACCAACTTTTCAGAGAAAAGGCACTCCAAGCTTTGAATGCTAAAGACTTCGAATCGGCAATGGCAACTTTTGAAAAAATAATAAAACTTAACCCGTTGGATTCAACGACATATATGTTGATGGGAGATGGGTTTTTACGTGCCGAACGCTACACAACAGCCATCCAACACTATCAAAATGCACTTGAATTGAATCCTGTTAGCAGATTAGCCAAACGAGGTCTTGCTCGATGTTATAATAACTATGGGGTTACTCTCAGAAATAGTGAACAATGGGATGACGCAATCACCATCTACCGCAAGGCTTTGGAAATACAACCGACATTCCATATTGCACGTGCAAATTTGAGCGACGCGTTTTGGCAGAGAGCAAACGCCTATCGAAAATCGGGCCAAGTGGATAAGGCTATCAACGCTTATCTTGAATTGCAAAAACTTCAGCCAAAAGACAATCAAATCTCCAGTTTGCTTGGCGAATTATACCTCAAGAAACGTAATTTTTCAGCTGCTGTATCTGCTTTTCAAAAGGTTTACATGACAGAACCTGATGCGCCTCAAGCGCAACATAACCTGATAGCAGCGTATCATCAATCCGCGCAGCACCTCATAGACAGGAAAGATTACCAATCCGCTATTGAATTACTTCAGAAGGCAGTGGAATTTGTCCCGACTGCATCTAATCTCCGTGTAAGTTTAGCACAGGCATATCAAAACATAGGAAATTATCAGCGCGCCGAAGCTGAGCTTGCACATGTTTTAAAGGGCGAACCCGACAATCACCCAGCAACAACGGAACAGATTAACCTCTACATTCGTCGCGGAAACACTTTTGTGCAGCAGAAGAATTATCCTGCCGCGCTCACACAATTCACCGTAATTCCTGACAGTGAAAGAGATATCGTTATTGACAACATCATCGGTTACCTATATCTTGTTCAGGGAAAATTTCCAGAAGCTTTGACAGCATTTGAAAAAGTTGTTGCTCAAAATCCGCGCAATATATCTACATACTTAAATCTGGTTTCGCTTGAATCGCAACTTGCCAACCGCCTTTTTGAAAAGAACAAAACGGATAAACTGATCCGAACGCGATGTGTTCTTGCTATCTGCTTACTGCACCAGAATCAATATGACGTTGCGCTTTCTAAATACAAACAAGCAAAAGATAGCAAATCAGAAAAACATCAGCAGATTCTATTTAACACGGGAATAAAATTGGCACGAGGTTTTGAAGCACAGAACGATACGGAGCGAAGTGCTACAATTCTCCGTTGGCTTAGAGAAATAAACCAAAACTTCAATGGGGTGCTTGATGACCGTTAGAGGGCAATTTCTTGTGGGAAGGATTTCAAATTTGCGAAGATTTTGAACCTAAATAATTGTCACAAAAAAGGTCGGGTGTGTTCACCCGACCTGATTTACTGTCTTCAAAACATTATTGCGTGGGACGCTGACCGCGTTGTCCGCCTTGTCCTTGGCCGCCACGAAATCTGTTTCGGCGTTCCTGTTCGGCTGCAGTACGTTTCTTCATCAACTCAGTCAGTTTCGTCAACTCCTCTTTAGTCAATACCTCTTTGAGCCCCAAATGAAGTTCTTTGATGGCAGCTGTGGAAAAAGTTTGTATCTCTGTCCTAGCTGCTCGCATATCACCGGATGCCATAATCTCTTTCATTTTCATTTCAATTTTATCGCGAGTGGCCTGATGGATAGATCGTGCTTTCACGAGTGTTTCATCATTAACTTTCACTTGAAACGTCAAATCGAGCCATGAATTATCAACAAAGGAAGCTGGATTAAACATCCTCATCATGTCTCTTGCGCGGTCACCGCCAGGGCGTTCACCACGTTGACCTTGTTCGGGCTGTGCGTCACGATCAGGGCGTTGTGCCGAAGTTGCATGTTCAAAAACTAAAAGACTAACGACTGCGATAAGTGCGATTGCGCTGAGTACGAAAAATTTATGTTTCATTTCTTTCTCCTTAAAATGCATAATACATTATTGAACATCAACAATTCGTTTCCGAATGAATGTTCCTATTGGTTTCATTTGTTTAGTCAAACCTACTCAAAAAAGGTTCGTTTTTAATTTACCATTAACCGAAATCCCGATGTTTAAAGCAGGTTCCTGCCCTTATTCAAAATGAATTTGTTATTCATCTTTCTGATCTGCGTTCTCCACATTTAGCAGTGGGTCTTCTTTTGTAAGCTCACCATTTGGGAGTTCATAGTAGAGATGTCCGTTAAAATCATACACATTCGGAATGCCTTTTTTGCGGTTTTCTTCTTGCGCTCGTTTAGCAGCACGATTACCAATCCGTAAGAGTTCCCTTACTTGTTTGTAGTTTTCAAGGTTTAGTTCGTCTTGATGCATTATGTGCCTCCATTGTTAATGTTTTCCATAAATAGGTCAAAGAAAACCTCATTTGCTACCGTGAACCGGTTGCCTTTACCAGAAGCAGCTTCCTGAAAATGCTCTCCAGAATTATAAAACAGATACCATCGGTCAACCTGATTTTTGTAGATGTGCCAGAAGTTATACTTGCTCCGATAGAATCGTCTCACAATGTCCTCCGTTGGCACATCGTGTCCGCCTGCCCTTACCCTATTTCGCACGCGAGCAATACACGTTTCTGGTGACTTAAGAAAAAGAAATATAATTGTAACTGTATACCCGGCGCGCCTCAATTGAGAGATAATTTTCTGAAACCCTCTACCTGCGAGTGTTACTTCAACGACAAAATCCTTTTCTGTTTGGATGAGGCGGTAGATTTCGTCAAAAAATTGGCGACCCGCTTGGATCTTGACTTTGTTGAACGCCTTTGGTGTAGACACAAGCCTTTCCGCTATAGCGTCGGCACTGAGATATTCAAAATTCTCTGAGTCATGAAGAAATTCAGACGCAAATGTTGTTTTACCAGATCCGTTTGGACCAGCGATGATCATGACATTTTTTAACAAGAGTTCCTCCAGTTTCCCGATATTAATCCTGCTTTCTGTAAGAGCAGTGCTTCTTTGAAATGTAAGTGACATAAATTTTCGCTGATCGTTTATCTTTTGCATTATACCAAGTTAACTTATTCCTGCCAATTAAATTCTTAAAGAGTGAAAAACATGACGAACGACCTCAGTAAGATCCGCTTCTTGATACTGCACATTTTATATGCTATAATTGAGAGGAAAGGAAGGACATAATGGATTGGAAAGACGCACTATCGCAAATTGTCACGCAACCCGGCACACGACTCCGGTTTGATGAACCACTTGCAAAGCATACCTACTTCGGCATCGGTGGAGAAGCAATTGCTTACATAGAAGTCAGTACCATAGACGAATTAGCAGCATTAGCACGTTTTCATCGCAAATGGGAAGTTCCCGTTGCAATTATAGGCAGAGGCGCGAATCTATTGGTGAGCGATAAAGGTTTCAAAGGAATCGGGGTCGGGTTAGTTGGAGAATTAGCAACACTGGAGGTAGACGGGAACGTTGTTACCGTTGGTGCGGGGCATCCACTGCCGAGTCTCTCCAAAGTAATGTCAAAAAGTGGATTAAGCGGTGTTGAATTTGCGCTCGGTATCCCTGGTACTGTCGGTGGCGCGCTTATTATGAACGCAGGTGCATGGGGGAGTAGTTTCGGAGATGTTGTCACGGATGTTACCGTAATGCGTGATACCGGTGAACTCGTGACGTTAACCCATGACGAAGCAAACTTTGAATATCGGCACAGCGGACTGGATGCCTATTTCTGCGTTGTAGGTGCTACACTCAAGCTTCAACCTGGGAATGTAGACACAATTACAGCACGGATGAATACCTTCTTCAAACAGAAAATCGCAACACAACCCTTCGCTGAAGAGAATGCAGGATGTATGTTTAAAAATCCGCCTGGCGATTCTGCCGGACGACTCATAGATGTCAGTGGTTTGAAGGGGTATCGTATCGGTGGGGCAGAGGTATCCACGGTACACGGCAATTTTATCCTAAATATTGACAACGCTACGGCGGCAGATGTTTTAAACTTAATAGCGCATATCCAAAAGCAGGTCCGCAAAAAGACAGGAATCTCGCTCCAAACAGAGGTAAAACGTTTAGGTTTTGACTAAGGGAGTTGAGATGCTTCATCAGATAACTGATTCACGACAAGAATGAGAACTCATACTAAATTAACTCGATTCGTAGCGCGAAGTCTCTGGGTTCTCCTCACACTGCTGACTTTATCAGAAAACTTCAAATCCCGTTAATTTGGTATAATCCCGAATTAGTTTGAATTGTAGTGCGAGGTCCCCGTGCCTCGCAATGCTAACTTTATCGGAAAACTTTGAATCCCGTTAATTTGGTATTATTGGTGGGTATGTGGATCATGGATGGAATAGTTAATGAGCGGCAACCAATTGCCAATCTATTTCAGGAGGATATCATGCAAGAATCAACTGTTTACCAAAATATAATCAGAAAAGGCAGAGTAGAAGGTTTTGAGCAAGGCATAAGACAAGGTCTTGAACAAGGAGAGCGGAAAAACACCATTGAAAGCATTCTGGAACTCCTTAACATTCGTTTTCAAGACAGCACAACAGAAACCTTAGAGACTACGATTGAAGGTATTGACGATCTGACACGTCTCAAACAGTTGCGTCGCGCGGCAGCACAGGTGCAAACTTTGGCAGCATTCATACGTACACTTGAAAACGGTGACGAATCAGTCTAATACCAAATTAACTTGATCCCACTCGGTAGGCGCGCTTTGTAAGCACGCAGTCTGCCCAGAAAAATAAGACTAATCCCATTAATTTGGTATAATACCCAATTAACCCGATTTGTAGCGCGAGGTCTCTGGGTCCTCGTCGCAATGTCGACTTTATCTGAAGACATCGAATCAGGTTAATTTGGTATAACCTGGATAAGCAGATTTTCTGTACAGCTTAAGGCCGGATAACCGTACCGTCCATCCTCCGCACTGGTGCCCAACCGCCGTTGAGTGGATGTTCTGGAAACGGGAATCGTGCCGCGAGTTCCTCGTTGACATCAATGCCGAGTCCCGGTGCTTCATTCGCCCAATAACAACCATCCCTAATTTCTGGACAACCCGGGAAAACCTCTTTTGTGTTTTCACCGAAGACATGCTGCTCCTGAATCCCGAAGTTATAACACGCTAAATCCAAAGCGACGTTGGCGGCATGCCCAATGGGTGAAACATCACCTGGTCCGTGCCATGCGGTACGCACGCCGAAGAATTCACAGAGTGAAGCAAGTTTCCGCGCGGGACTAATACCACCAATCTGTGAAATATGCACCCGAATAAAATCTATAAGACGGTCTTTGATAAGATGAACATACTCATTTGGATTGTTAAACAGTTCTCCCATTGCAATTGGGATGCTTGTCTGTTGGCGCATCAGTTGGAAATAATCAACATCCTCCGGTGCAAACGGATCTTCAAGGAAAAAGAGATTATACGGTTCCAACCCTTTGGCAAGATTAATCGCTTGGATCGGCGGTATCCGTTCATGCACATCGTGCAGAAGTTCTACCTCATCACCTAACTTCGTCCGTAGATGATCAAAAAGTTTAATGACCGTGTTGACATACGGTGTCGGTTCAAAAGCAGGGGAACTCCGCTTTCCGCCCCCTGCACCATAAGTAGAATAGCCGGAAATTGCAACTTGCGCGCGCACATAGCGATACCCTTGTTCCATATACCGCCTGACGCTGTTCTCTACATCCTCAAAACTTCCACCGCCTGCGTGTGCATAAAGCGTTGCTGCCTCACGACACTTACCGCCAAGCAGTTGGTAGACAGGCATGTTCGCTCTTTTGCCCATGATGTCCCACAGCGCAATATCCACACCGCTCAATGCGTTGTTCAGCACCGGTCCGTTTCGCCAATATGAACTGACAAAACTGGTCTGGAAAATATCCTCTATGTTGGTAGGGTCTTTTCCTATCAGAAAGGGTTTTAGGTATTCATCAACAGCGGTTGCCACGGCAAGCGGACGCTGGGTAAACGTAGCGCAACCCACTCCGTATAAACCGGGATCACTTGTTTCAATCTTCACAACGACAAGACGTATCCCATCGGGTGCTGTTAGTATGGTTTTGACATCTGTTATTTTCAAAGTGGAGGCTCTCCTATTTTCTTGATAGTGAAAGTTCTATGTTCAGCAGCATTACCATCTTTTGAAACTTCATTGATAAATTTACCAAACTGAACATGACTTGTCAAGCGAAACCTTTTGCTTGACCTTTTTTGGGCAAATATGGTACTATTTTGATAAGCAAATTGTAGTGGTTCTGTTGAAGGTTTTTTCCGGACACTGTAATGGCATTTATTGATAGCATAAGGTATATCGCACAATGACAGAAATAAACACAAACCTCTATCTTGGGGATTGCATAGAGGTACTTGCCGATTTTGACACCGAATTCATTTGACCTGATTGTGACCTCTCCTCCGTATGCGGACCACCGATCTAAAACTTATGGAGGAATCAAACCCAATGAATATGTGGATTGGTTTATGCCTCGCGCTGAACAATTTTTAAGGGTCCTCAAGCCATCCGGCACATTCATCTTCAACATTAAAGAGAAAGCCGTTAACGGAGAACGACATACTTATGTTATTGAATTGATCCTTGAAATGAAAAAACAGGGATGGCTGTGGACAGAGGAGTTTATCTGGCACAAGAAAAACAGTTATCCGGGCAAATGGCCAAACAGATTCAGAGATGCTTGGGAAAGATGTCTACAGTTCAACAAAACGAAAAAGTTCAATATGTATCAAGAGGCTGTTATGGTGCCAATGGGAGATTGGGCAGAGAAAAGGTTGAAAAATATGAGCAAGACAGATAAAAGTCGGGACACGTCGAAAGTGGGTAGCGGGTTCGGTAAAAATGTTTCAAATTGGTTAGACCGAAAAATGGCGTATCCGACGAATGTTTTGCATCTCGCAACGGAGACGGGAAATCGAAAACATAGTGCTGTTTTTCCAAAGACGTTACCTGAATGGTTTATTAAGCTGTTTACGAAAGAAAATGATTGGGTGCTTGATCCTTTTGCGGGTTCCGGAACAACATGTCAGGTCGCTCAGAAATTACTAAGAAATTCCGCAGGCATTGAAATTTTGCCACAGTATTATCAGGTCGCAAAGGAAAACATCAAATCGACACAATATAAGATTGAATGCCAACAAATAAGGGCAACTATTTGAAAATGTGCGGACAAAATTTGGCAGTTTATTCTGGTGACGGTAACGTGCTTTGGGAAGAAATCGTCAAATTTAATTCAGCAGAGAACATATCTTGAAAGTCAATTTCAAATCGGAGTACTTTTAAAACCGCTGCTAAGCGAAGGAATCAAAATCTGCTATACACTAACCCATCCTTCAGCAGCAGACGTGACACAAATCCCTCATCAGTGCTTCCCTCCCACAGAAAAATCAGTTGAATTTTCTGCGTAAATCTTGTATAATTTCATAATCTAATACACACTAATGCGCTCACAAACTGATATAACAAAACTTGGAGGTATTCATCATGTGGTTTGGTTGGTTTGATCCAATGTATTTCGTATTTCTCGCCCCTGGTCTTGCTTTATCGCTATATGCGACATGGAAGACAAAATCAACATTCTCTAAATATTCAAAAATCGGTTCGCAAAAGCGGATGACAGGCGCGCAAGCAGCAGCACTCATGTTGCAAAGAAGCGGCATTGATAATATCAAAATTGAACACACAGGTGGGTGGTTGAGTGACCACTACGACCCCCGCAAAAAAGTCCTACGGTTGTCGAACGATGTGTACTCAAGTCATTCACTATCCGCAATTGGAGTTGCATGTCATGAAGCAGGGCATGCGATGCAGGACGCAAACGGCTACGCAATGTTAAACCTCCGTAGTGCGCTTGTTCCAGTAACTAACTTTAGTTCTATTTTTTCGTATATCGTAATGATAGGCGGATTTCTTCTCCAGTTTAGAGGTTTAATATTGGTAGGTGTATGTCTATTTTCAGTGGGTGTAGTGTTTACACTGGTAACACTTCCAGTGGAATGGGATGCGAGTCGGCGAGCCAAAATTGCCATTGACGAGGTAGGGATGTTATCACCCGAAGAAAGTCGTCATGCAAGCAAAGTGCTTAATGCTGCATTTTTAACATATCTCGCAGCAGCAATTACAAGCCTGCTTACGCTTCTTTACTATCTGTTCCGGTTAGGGATTTTGGGTGGTGATGAATAAATTATGTAGATGGCGCGGCGTGGAACCGCGCCTTTTAAGAATGTAAACGATTCAACCCTTGCTCTCAATATCAACACCGGGCCACTGATCGTTCCGTTCGGTAATATCAACGACAATGCCGTCAGGGTCTTCAACTTTGAAAGCTTCAGAGGGCAACTCATTAGAGTTCGGGTTGTAAGGTTTGGTGCCATCTAAACCTTCCCAAGTAATTTCAAAGCCGAGGTCCTCACACCGCTTTGCTGCTTCTCGCAAATCCGGAACGCGCACGCCGATGTGAAGATAGTCTAACATTCCACCGGCATGTTCGGGACGTTCTGGACCATTGTGCTGAAACACGCGAAAATTGTGATAACCGTCTGTCAGATCGTAGCATCCGTTTTTAGTTGAGGAAACGCTCAAACCGAGCGCATCGCGCCAGAAACGGATACTTTTTTCTAAATTCGTTGTGCGAACACCGATATGTACAAGTGTTGTTGACATGAATGATTCTCCTTTTTGGTAATGTAAGGAAGCACGAAATTTGTTTATCGCTTAGACCCATACAGTTGGTTCCCGATCTTCAGCGCGGTGTTCAAATAGCAGTTTGACACCATCCGGGAACTGGTCAAACGTTTCACCAGGGACCGTAGCGGTATTGACACCGAAGAGTTCCAAATTCAACCACCACGGAGCATACCTGACAACAACCGCAGTGCGGCGACCATCGCTTGGATTTTCTGCATTGGAATGCCAAATTCGGCTGTCCATGATAAGCACACTGCCCGCGCCACCGACGGCTTGCATTTCACCCTCAAGCGGGTTGCGATCACCGATGCCGTCCTCTTTGCCTCGCGGATTCCGGAGGTCAACATGTGACTTTGGTACAATCCAAGTGCCACCGTTTTCTGTCGTAAAATCGGTGAGCATCCACAGTGTCGTGATACCGATTACAGCAGTCGGAAACGGTTGAGTGATATGCCATTTCTGGTTCAAATCATACGGAAAGTCAGAGTGATATGCACGCATCAATTTGTAATGTGGCGGTCGAATCTTATACTCTGCTTGGGAGATACGCACCTGCGGTCCCAATAATTCGCGGATGACTGCAAGGAGACGTTCGTTCGCCAGATGTTCGGCAAAATGCGGCATAAAACTTATAACGTTGCGTTCCCATCTACCGTTTTCTTTGCTGAATTGGTTGTAGTCTTCTGATGAGGTTTCTACCTCTTCTCGAATTGAATCAACAACATCTGTGGGAATAACATTCTCAAGCACACACCAACCTTCTTCACGCAGCTGCGTAATATAAGGATTGAGGGTTTCTGATAAATTATCAGTAGTCATTCTGTCCTCCTTTGGAATACTGAAATTGGAAAGGATAATACAGTTCTACAGTCTAACTAATACCAAATTGACTTGATCCCACTCGGTAGGTGCGGTTTCTAACCGCACCTAATACCAAGAAAAATGAGATAAATCCGGTTAATTTGGTATAATAAATCGTGTGAGGGGTTATAAACCCGAATTTCAACGTTCTACTTAATCATCACGCTCTTTGTTATGGCTAATTGCGACCTTAATAAGCGGTGTGAGACGCATAATTTTGCCGAGTGAACCGGTGATACCGATTTCGCGCGTTGTAATCGCACCCATGACGTTGAGTTCACCTGTCCAAAATTTGTATGCAACATCCCCTGTCATTGTCAGTTCCACATCGGGAGTAGCATCACTACGGACATCTCTGGAGATGGTATATTCACCATTCGCTGCAGTTAACGTCATTACACAATCTGGCATCGTATAATTAAATCTAACGCACAACGTCAGTGATTTGATAGTCTCTTGCGCTTCTGGTAAGGTGGCAATTTCTTCAAACAGTTCGCTGATATAACAATAAAGTTGATCTGGAGTTTCAAATATAGCCATAGTTTGTGGTATAGCATACCTTAATAACACATTGAAGGTCAAATTAAAAATGAAAAAAAACCCTTTTCACTATTTTGTCAAAGGTTTTGAAAAAATAACGGATATGGATCCTTACAATAAGGAAGGAATTGTAGAAACATTCCAAGAATTTTATGGTCAGGACAATCTCCGATACAAATCACCTGCAGGTTATATAGACATAGTACAAACCCGTTTCCATATTTCACATTTATTTTTTAACGATAATTCCACTTTTTACGCGCCGCTATCAACACCAGAAACCGAATTGCTTAAGCGTACAAAAGATATATTGGATAAATATTTTTGTGGCGATCCAGTAGACTTCCGAGAAATTCCTGTTGCAGTAGAGATGGGAACTGCTTTTCAGGATGCGGTTTGGGATACTATTTATCAGATTCCGTATGGCGAGGTACGCAGCTACAAATGGATAGCAGAACAGATTGGTAAACCGAAAGCTGTTCGCGCTGTAGGAAATGCTACTGGGAGCAATCCGATTTCAATTATCATTCCGTGCCATCGTGTAATTGGGAGTAATGGCAATTTAGGCGGTTATGGTGGTGGTATTGAACGGAAACGTCAATTGCTAACGTTTGAAGGATATCCGATTGAGGTGTTAAAAAAACCGCGTGGGGGTTTTTGATTGTGGAAAATAAGAAGTATAAAGGCAAATCAACCGAAGCTATTCATGCGGGAGAAGGGTTACCGATACTTCCGACAGATGGGCAAGACTATCAGTCAGGAAAAACCGGTATTCCGTTACTACCACCTATCTATCAAAACAGCACTTTCCGTTTTCAGACAGCAGCGGAATGTGCATCAGCGTTTATTGATGAAGAGAGTGGTTATGTCTACACCCGATGGGGAAACCCTACGCAGAAGGTATTAGAACAGAAACTTGCAACACTTGAGGCAGGAGAAGCCGCGTTAGCAACAGCCTCAGGGATGGGGGCAATTAGCACTGCACTGCTCACCGCCTTACCCGAAGGTGGACACGTTGTCGCGATGGAAACCCTCTATTCAGCCACGTACAATCTGCTAAATGAAGAACTTGCGCGGATGGGAATTGAGACAACATTTGTGGATGCAACTGACCCCAACAAAATTGAAAGTGCAATTCGTCCTGACACAAAGGTTATCTACATTGAAAGTCCTACCAACCCTTTACTCAAACTTGTTGACCTTGCTGCATGTGCCGATATCGCAAAGGCGCACAAGGTAACTTCAATTATTGACAATACGTTTGCAACGGCTTGCAGTCAGCAGCCAATTGTTCTTGGGATTGACGTAGTGCTTCACAGCATGACAAAATACTTGAGTGGTAATGGGGCAGTTATCACTGGCGCGATAGTCGGGGAAAAAGAGTTCATTGTGCGCGCGCGAAAAGGGGCATTACGCAACTTCGGCGCAGTGATAAGTCCGTTCAATGCGTGGCTAACACTACTCGGCATACCGACCTTGCCGCTTCGGTTTGCGCGGCACTGTGAGAACGCAGCGAGCATCGCAGCATTTCTTGAGACACATCCTACAGTTGCGTGGGTTCGTTACCCAGGTTTGCCCAGTCATCCACAGCATGAACTTGCCAAACGCCAGATGAACGGATTCGGCGGTATGATTACAATGGAACTTAAAGGGGGACGTGCCGCGGGCGAACATCTTGTGAACCATCTTGAAATCTGCGCGCTTGCAGTTAGTTTAGGCGATGTGCGTACCTTAGTCTGTCATCCCGCGTCAACGACACACTCACATGTTCCAACCGAAGTCCGTCAGCAGACCGGTATCACAGATGGTTTAGTTAGGTTTTCAATAGGTTTAGAGGATACTGAGGATATTATTGATGACCTTGAACAAGCGTTGGAATCACTTCTTTTTTTATAGATCCTCTGCGGCTAGGGTTGGATACTCTTGTGGGAGGCGTTTCCAACGCCGATTTTCTTATGTAACGTAAACTTTCAGTTGGTGCACGCACAATAGCACAAACTTTCAGTTTGCGCTACAGCAGAAGACAATCTGCAATACAGATGTACTATCTTAAGTTGACACATATTGAGTAGAACAACGTGAAACTTGACACTTCTTCAGATTTACAGCGTTTAGGTTGTTGGGTTTCGCTCCATCTATCTACACAAATGCGCAGCGAAATACAGTATTCTTCATGCCAAGATGATAGTATTTTGTCTTTTACCGCTCTTCCCAACCTACGATTATACTTTCGCACTGCTGGTGTTACCGACAATCTTGTCCACCTGAAAATTCTGGTTCAAACAGAAATGGCGAGGCACAGAGACCCCGCCCTACAATGTTAGCTAGGCATGGCAACGCTAAATTGAAGGTTAGAAACCCGTATCTGCCTGGTTTAGGGCGTAAACCAACGCGCTAAATTGCCATCTCACTACGACCTTATTTATTCTTCACCTATATGCTTTGCTTTCAACTTCTGGACATAACTCTCCGTGATTTTACGTGACGGATGTGAAGGGTTTTGATACGGATCTGGATAATCTTTCAGAAATTTTTCGTAGGCATCTATCGCTTGTTCAATATCACCAATTTCCTCATAAATCTGTCCGACTTTGTATTGTGCTATTAGGCGATGGTCGTATATATGCATGGGGTCATCTGCAAATTTTTGAAAATCTTCAATTGCACGGGCAGTATCCTTGTTGCGATGTGCAATTTGAGCGATATAAAACTTCGAATTGGTAGTTTCCTTGTTATTCGGGTAGTTCTCTATTGCAGTCTCAAGTCGAGTAATAGCTTCGTCGTACTCTTCAAGATTGTCATACGCCCATGCGATATAGAAGTGTGCGTCCTCTCCGGAATTAGTATCAGGATAGAGGTCAATGACTTTCTGATAAGCTTTAACTGCTTCCTCATGTTTCCCTTCCTGCAAGTATGCTTGCGCAATACCAAAACTTGCAGATGGTGCCAAGTTTGGGTCACCAGTGTCTATCACATTTTTAAATTCAATCCGTGCATTCTCATAGTCGTGCATATCATAGTATATTCTTCCAATAGTGTATAAAATGCGATAAATAAGCGGATTATTCCTGAGTTCCATTTTGAGATTCTCAAATTGCGTCAGTGCTATAGTTAAATCGCCTCTCCCATAGTAACACATCGCAACATTAAACTGTGCTTCTTCTTGTAGCACACTACCAGGGTATATAGCGATTAATTGATTGAATAGGGCAATTGACCTATCGTAATACGCAGCAAGAGATTCAAGTGTGCCTGTCTTTTTTAATTCCTCTGCAATTCTATAGGTTGCGATAGCGATAGCGTACATTGAATCATCTGTCAATTCACTGTCAGGATAGTTATTAATTAATCGGCGGAACAGTGCAAAAGCCTCCTCATCTGTACGTGGGATCCGTGATGCCAACTGGTAAATAGCATCATCTGCCCACAAACTGTCTGGGTAATTTTCAAAAACTGCGCGATAGGCAGCACGCACTTTGCGCAATCGGTTTTTATCGGGTTCATCATACGATATAGGTGGAGTATCTATCTGTTGGACTTTAGCCCAAGCTTTATCAGCGTTTTCGTAATACTGTGCATAATCATTAAAAGGACTTGTCAACCGTCCGATCCAAAAACCCACAGCAATGGCAATAATAACGCAAATTTCCACGATTATGAACTTTTTCATCCATTTTCTCCTTTCGGACTACTGAATACGGGATATCAATCTGAATTTTAACGCGGTTTTAAAAAGATGTCAAGATGTTTATTTTGAATAGCACAGAATTGTTTGAAGTTTCACCTTTTATAGTTGCCCATTCATTTTGGGCTATCGTTTATATCTGTTGCTACAGAATGAGCAATTTATATGCCAAGTCCAAAACTGCTAACAAGCGAATTCGCAACCTGCTAAAATCTGCCTGCTGCACAAAAATGTGCATGTTCTGCTTAAGGTTGCACAATATGGGGCAACTAAAACTTAATCACTAAATCACCCAGATTCCCAACTACTCCTGAAAATTGTATGTGAAAATTAAACCGATTAGTGCTATACTACTTTACTACAATGAAGTTGTAAAGCGCATAATCTAATTTGAACTTGGAAAAGATCAAATTTAGGTTCTGACACTATAGTATATCACTTTTCAAACAACAGGATTAATCACAATCTCATGAACATATCAGTTTTATTTCGTGCTATCACGATATCCTCTACCTTTGCGGCAACTGCTGCCACCGTTGAGATGCCAACTGAACCTCCATTTAATGTACGCCAAAATTTTGAGTTGCCGTCTTTTTACCGACAGTGGATTGATGTAGGTGGATTCCCCGTTGTAGCATCGGAAAAGGTGAATCCAAACGCTATGCAAGAGGCAGCATGGTTGATTCAGCGTATGATCGGACACCGTCCAGATTTACTGCAAGCGTTGGTACAAAACAGTGTCCGTTTCTCCGTCATGGCTTATGATGAGATGACGACAGAGATTCCCGAACATAGCGATCTAAAACCTGATTTCTATTGGGATCGGCGAGCGCGCGGCTTGGGTGCTACGTCCGCACGTCCGTCAACAAGTTGCGGTGAAGAAAATCTGCTTAATTATCCGGGGGATCCGTACCTGACTGAGAATATCCTGATTCACGAATTCAGTCATGCTATACACCAAATGGGGCTTAGTACCGTTGACCCAGATTTTGATAAACGGCTTAAGACTTTGTATGAAGTAGCGATGGAAAAAGGATTATGGAAAGGCACTTATGCTTCCACAAACAAGGAAGAGTATTGGGCTGAAGGCACGCAATCTTGGTTCAATGCGAACCGGGAAAACGATGCACAACATAACCATGTCAGCAAACGGAAAATATTGAAAGAGTATGATCCGGATTTGGCAACGTTGTTAACTGAAATCTATGGTGATACCGACTGGTGGTATACTACGGCTTTAACGCGCACCGAGCTACCGCATTTGCAAGGATTCGATCCCGATAATTCGCCAAAGTTTGAATGGCCTGCTGAACTGACTGCGTGCTATGAACAGTTGTTTGACCAGAATTGCGCTGGCGATGACAAATGGACGGATTTGAACCGATATGAACCGAGTCAACTTTCAACTCTAAAATCAAATGACGGTGAGCATACTGCAGTCCTTTTTGTGAACAAAACTGAATCAGATATTACCTACCATTGGATAGATGCTGAGGGCAATGAGTCATACCGTGGACGTGCCGCTTCTAATGCATACAGCATTCACCATACGCATGCCGGTCATATCTGGCTCGTCAAGAACCAACACGGAGAAGACATAGCCGTGTTTCAATCTGAAGAAAAAACCGGTCGGGCATTTATCGGGGAGTAATATGCCATTATGGTATTTGTCAAACTCACTTTAACACATCAATTCGAGAGTATTGGTTAAATAATGATATTCATGTTTTCTATTCCGTCGAGTTTTAAAATGTCAAACACGTTGCCATTGACACGAAATCGTGCGAACAAAGCAATCGTCAAATCCACCATTTCTATGCTTTTGGAAACAATAATGGACTTGCGCTTGAAGCGTCCGAACCAGTGGCGCATCCGACCATTGTTGCGTTCAATGCGATGCGTCTCCGCTTTATCCTGAACATGTTTTACGGCAGGTAGGACCGACTCATAGACCTGCCATTTGTCTGTGTAATATATCTTAGCATTGAGGGTTGAGAGCCTTGCCGTGAGTTTTTCAAGGGTTTGTTTATCACGCCCACCACATTCCCAGTCAATGAGGTATCCTGTGTTTCTGTCAAGTGCCTTCCATATCCAGAGTTTGTTTTTCTTGTTCCCAATATAGTGCCACATCTCATCAAGTTCCAAGCAGGCGGTGGTGCCGGGTGTGAGTGTTTGTTTCGGTGCCTGTTTTTTAGCAAAGGTGCGTATCCATTGAAGCACAGTTGTTACGTGGCATCCGACAAGTTTTGAGATAGCATTCATTGAGATGCCGTGGCAATATAAGAGAACGGCGAGAGTTTTCTGTGCTTGTGGTTTCCCCCGGGGTGTTGTGCGCGTCCATTGATAACCGCAGTTTTTGCATTTATAGCGTTGTTTAGTTTTGACGAACCCGTTTTTGACGAAGTGAGTGTGTTGACATCTTGGGCAATTCTTCATGGTGTCCTCTATAGAGCAGCGAGTTTGTTTTCAATAAGGATATAGGTTTTAGATACATCTGTCAATCAAAATCAGTTTATTAGTTTGATTTTGATTGACAATTTTTGTCATAAGTGTTATCATTAACTCTACTCTAATTGAAATGTGATGCAGAGTGGTTCAGAGGGTACCCACTAATTACCGCATCATTATTTAACCAATACCCTCATCAATTCTATTCATCTTGGGAGAATCTTAATGAAAAAAATCTGTTTTCGGATTTTCGTATTAGTTTTAACGATTTTATTGGTAACACCGCTACTTGCTGAAAATGGCGAGAGTGTTCTGGATAAAGTAAAAAATAGAGGACGACTGATATGTGGGGTGAACAAAGAATTGCCCGGTTTCGGTTACCTTGGTCAGGATGGTAAATGGAAAGGCTTTGACGTAGATTTTGGTCGAGCGATTGCAGCTGCAGTCTTGGGCGATCCGAATAAAGTTGAGTTCCGATCATTAAAGGGGGCAGACCGTTTTCCCGCGCTTCAGACAGGTGAAATAGATGTTTTAATCCGAAACACTACTTGGACGTTGACCCGCGACACAGCAAACGGTGCAGACTTCGCTCCACCTACCTTTTACGATGGGCAAGGCTTCATGCTCCGCAAAGACCTGGGTGTAACATCACTTAAGGAGTTGGATGGTGCAACTATTGGTGTCACTGCAGGCAGCACCACTGAGTTAAATCTTGCTGATACTATGCGGGCTTTGGGAATCAAAGTTGAATCTATTGTTTTTGATGAAACGGAGACGCTTTACCAAAGTTATGATCAGGGACGTTGTGATGCTGTGACCAGCGACAAGTCCCAATTAATTTCCCGCCGTCAATACTTGAAAAATCCCGATGACCATATTATCCTTGATGTAACCATTTCAAAGGAACCTTTGGGACCTGTTACTGTCCACGGAGACAACAAGTGGAATGATGTCGTGAGTTGGGTCGTTTATGCCACGTTCTTTGCGGAGGAACATGGAATTACGCAAGCTAATGTAAAAACCTATAAAACCGGAAAACTTGAAATAAAACGTTTCCTCGGCGAGACCGGAGATATGGGAAAGAAACTTGGCTTACCTAATGGCTGGGCGCGTCAAGTCATTACTGCTGTCGGCAATTATGGCGAAATCTTTGAACGGAACCTTACACCTCTCGGTCTTCCGCGCGGTGTTAATAAACCGTGGACGCAGGGCGGTCTGCTCTACGCGATGCCGTTCCGTTAGAATCTGTTTCTTGTCTGAACCAGGATTCTCAGGATTATAGGATTACCAGGATTTCCCTCATCAAATCTTTTTCCTGTGTCATGCGCTGATGTGAATACTGCGGGTTTAGTTCTTTGTTGCGGAGACTGCTAATCCTGAAAATCTGGTAATCTTGTCCATCCTGGTTCAGACAAATGACAAGACTTCACCCCACCCCGCTTGATGTTTTGACTTGAATTGTATGTTGAAACCTGTTATAATTATTTTAACCTGAAAGGAAACACATGGCAAATTATCAAGAACTGGCACAACTCGTTTGGAATGTGGCGGATGATGTACTGCGAAACTTGTTCAAACAGCACGAATACGGGGACATCACCCTCCCATTTCTGGTACTGCGTAGGTTGGATTGCTTATTAGACGAGGACGGACGAAAAGAGGAAGCCATCAAGATTTACAATCAGTATAAGGATCAAGTCTCCGAAGAGGCACTCCCACCGATTATCATAAATAAAATTAACACCAATTTCTACAATATCTCTAAATACGACCTATCCCGACTGAAAGACGACCCAAACAATATCCATCTCAACTTTGAGAACTACATCGGTGGATTCAGTCAGAACGTGCGCGACATCATTGAAAACTTCAATCTTGATGGATTTATTGAACGGCTATACAAAAACAACCGCCTGTTCATCTTCTGCGATAAATTTACCGAAGTTGATTTGCACCCTGATGAGGTGGACAACCGCACAATGGGATTGGTCTTTGAGGAACTGCTCCGCAAATTCTCGGAAATGTCCAACGAAACCAGCGGGGAACACTACACGCCACGGGATGTCGTGCAGTTGTTGGTCTCACTGCTGTTTGCAGAACACCATGAAGATTTACGTGGGCAGGGGGTTATCCGCAGTATCTTCGATCCGTGTTGCGGAACAGGTGGCATGTTGACTATTGGAAAAAAATACTTCAACGAACAGATCAATTCCGATGCTGATATTCGCTTGTTAGGACAGGAACTGAACGCGCAGACTTATGCAATCTGCAAGTCGGATATGCTCATCATCGGAGAGGACCCTAATAATATCCGACACGGTTCCAGTCTCTCTAATGACCAATTTCAGGGTGAACGATTTGATTATATGATAACAAATCCACCCTTTGGCGTTAGTTGGAAATCTGACGAAGACGCGGTGAAAGCGGATGCACAAACCGCCAACGGCAGATTCTCTGCAGGTACGCCTCGCTCCTCAGATGGCGCGTTGCTGTTTCTGCAACACATGCTCTCCAAGATGGAGGACCGTGGGAGTCGGGTTGGAATTGTCTTTAACGGGTCGCCACTCTTTACGGGGGATGCCGGTAGCGGTGAGAGTGAAATCCGACGTTGGATTATTGAAAACGATTGGCTGGAGTGTATTATCGCGTTGCCTGAAAAGTTGTTTTTCAATACCAGTATTGCCACATATATTTGGATTTTAACGAATAAAAAATCGGAGGCACGCCAAGGTAAGATCCAACTGATAAACGCCGTTGACTTTCACAACGATATGAAAAGGAATCTTGGACAAAAAAATGCTCTGATTTCCGATACCCATATCCGTCAAATAGCGGAACTGTACACCAATTTTGAAGAGACAGAACACTGCAAAATCTATCCTAACGAATTCTTCGGATATACAAAAGTAACGGTTGAGAGGCCGCTCATTGACGAGGAGACAGAGGAAATCATCACGGACAAGAAGGGCAATCCAAAACCGGATTCTGCACTCCGAGACCATGAACGCGTTCCCCTCACACAGAACATTGAGGATTACTACCAACGAGAAGTGAAACCGCATGTACCTGATAGTTGGATAGACAAAAAGAAGGATAAGGTGGGCTACGAAATTAACTTCAACAGGTATTTCTATCAGTACACACCGCTGCGGTCACTGAAGAAAATCACGGACGAATTGTTGGCACTGGAGCGGAAAAGTGAAAACTTGCTGAATGAGGTGTTGGGTTTATAAGAGGGATAAGTTATGATTACCGAACTCAGGGCGCAAAATTTCAAATCATGGCAAGATACTGATAAGCTACAGTTCGCCCCATTAACTGGACTTTTCGGCGCGAATAGCTCCGGCAAAACCAGTATCTTACAGGTACTGTTAATGCTCAAGCAGACTGTAAAAGATAATGATTCCAATTTACCACTGAACTTTGGTAAAAGCAATTTTGATACTGTTATTCACCGTCACGATAAGAATCTAAGTTTAGGTTTTTCGGTGTCGTGGAAACTACCTAAGCAAATAAAAATTCAAGGTGACTTAATCAATTCCCTTTCTTTTTCAACCGTCATTCTTGAAAAATATGGAAGTGTGATGGTGGTACGTTTTTGTTATTCAACAAATCATAACGACTTTGAGATAGGTTGGACAGAACGAGGATATAGGTACTTACCTAATGTTATAGATGAAGAAGCAGACACATACAAATGTTATGGAGTTGATAGTCCAGTAGGACCTTTAGAAGAATTTAAGCCTCTTAGCGAGGAATTTGAAGACCTATTCTCTCGAATCATCCATCTCGGTCCACTCCGCGAGTATCCTCAACACAGTTATACTTGGGAGGGTGACCATCCACAAGACATTGGGATCTACGGTGAAAAGATGATATCTGCCCTGCTTTCGAGCCGGATTCTACGCCATCCAATTGAAGTTCAGATTTTGAAATGGTTACAGAAATTAGACCTGATCTACTCCTATGATGTCCCTCCTGTCACCGAAGAGGGTAAAAATTATGAATGTCTTGTCAAACAATATAAAGACGGACCAGAAGTCCCACTGACTGATGTTGGTTTTGGTGTTTCTCAAGTACTGCCTGTGCTCACACTTTGCTATTATGCTGATGAGGGCTCAATCCTCATCCTTGAACAACCGGAGGCACATCTACATCCGAAAGTGCAATCAGACTTAGCAGATGTTCTCATTGATGTTGTGAAAAATCGAAACGTACAGATTATCCTTGAAAGTCATAGCGAACATCTGCTACTACGTTTGATGCGTCGGATTGCTGAAGAAGATATTTCAGTAGATCAAACAGCACTCTATTTCTGCCAGATAAACGAAGGGACCTCCGAAATTGAACGACTCAAGGTTGACGAATATGGTAACATCAGCAATTGGCCTCAAAATTTCTTTGGCGATGAGATGGGTGACTTGGTAGAAAAGACGAAAGCCGAAATGCGGCGGCGGAAAGAAAACAAATAATGGCAGTGATTGTAGATACAAATGTAGCTTTAGTCGCCAGTGGCCAGTCAGAACAGGCATCTGAGGATTGTGTCGCAGTTTGTGCTGAGAAGCTTGGACAAATTAACAATGGTGAAGTGAAATTAGTTTTGGATAATCAGCGGCGAATCATTGATGAATACCGGGGACATCTAAATCCAGATGGTCAACCCAGTATCGGCGATGTGTTTCTCAAATGGGTAGAGATGAATTGGGCAAATCCTGCACGGTGTGATTTAGTTTCAATTACACCTGTTGATGGTTCAGAGAATGAGTTTGAAGAGTTCCCAGATGATCCAGCGTTGGATAGTTTTGATCCAGATGATCGGAAATTTATCGCTGTCGCATGTGCACATTTAGAGAGACCTCCTATTTTGCAGGCAGTAGATAGTCAGTGGTTAGATTTCCGCAACGCATTCCGTCGAAACGGTGTGACAGTGGAGTTTATTTGCGAGGATGATATACAACGATTGCATCGGAGCACTGGAACGGAAAAGTGAAGGCTTGCTGAATGAGGTTTTGCGGTTATGAACAGTTCTTGTCTTGTTGACAAATTCTGTTTGACAAATAGCAAATTTTAACGTATAATTGCCACATGATATGTTTCTGGGATATTTAAAAGGATATATAAACTAATGGAGAATTACAATGTCTGCCGAAAGAATGACTGTGGAGGAGATGTCTAAGAAATACCCAAACGAATGGCTGTTTATTATTGAGCCTGAAATTCGCGAGGGTACTACTATCCTTGTCTCTGGGATAGTTCAAGTTCATAGCAAATCGCGCGATGATGTGTCCGAGGCATCAAGGAAATTCAAGGGTGATGCAGCTATAAGGTGGACGGGTGATGACACATCTCAAGAACGAAGACCTAAAATGCCTTTGTATAGACCAAGAAATCTACAACTTATCTCATAAATCACTTGTAGTGAAAGGACTCTGTATCTTGTATGTCTCGGTTATGGAAATGCTATTCTAACAAAAAAATGAAAATAATCATGTAAATTACTTCAGAGATAAGAGGTTGTTCTTGGGCAAGTCTATACGGGTAGAATGGATAAGATTTTTCTTTGAACAAAAATTGTAGGTTGTAGTATAATTTAAATGGATGGGTTAGCCAAACCTCATAAAGAAGGGATGAATTTATGCACTTTGATAATTTTGAACCTATTGAACATAGACCTAGTACTTTATATAATGTCATTTTTGAAATTCGTTTTCCTGATATTCTAAGAATAGCAAGTGAACTACCTGTTCTTTTTCAGGATTCTGTAATGAAAGAAGGTTATACTGAATTTGAACAAGGATCCACTTCTAATCTGACTGGGCGAGTTGAAAATTATCT
Source organism: Candidatus Poribacteria bacterium (assembly GCA_965197475.1). Taxonomy (GTDB): domain Bacteria; phylum Poribacteria; class WGA-4E; order WGA-4E; family WGA-3G; genus MSPOR6. Next base: position 939,245 of record CBDANF010000002.1, read on the forward strand.
GCCGGACGATTTTAGAGCCTTTCATTTCTTCACTGAACAAGGGGACTGGCATTGTGTTTTAAGCAGAAATTCTCTCGGTTTACATTGCCTAGCAAATTACATGAATTCTAGTGATTTCAGGCAGAAATTAGAAAAAATTTTACAAATATTTTGTAAAATTTACACAGTTCCTTATTTCACTCGTGTTGGTATTAAACATGATAATATGGCAAATAGTGTATTTCTCCCGAATCTACAAGTGGACTTACAATCTTTTATACCAGAATATATTTTTCCTCTGTTAAAGACATCTGTAGCAAACGATATTTTGAACTTGCAAACACAATCTGTATTTGATGACGGTGAAATAAGAGCAATTGTAACACATTCTCTATTGCAAGTATCTGGAATATTTGCTCAAAAGCAGGTATCTAATGAGTTATCGTACGTGGTTGAGGCAGATTGTTTTTATGAACAAAAAATAGGAGTAAGAATAGATGAGATTCTCAGCAAATATGATAGACTCCATGAATTATGGTGGAATATCTTTCAGTGGAGTATCACCGAAGATTTACGGACTGTCATCACAGAAACTTCTAACGTCTAAATATGCTAATTTTCCTTCTCAAATATTAGAATATACTCAAGGTTTTGATTCAACAGGACATATTCAAAAAAATGTTTTGACATTGCCTGTGCCTACCACACAAACGCAAACACCAGCAAAGGCAACTATAGGTTCCATATCTGAACTTCTGGACGATAAAAACACACGTTTCAAGTATGATTTATTAGAATTTGAAAATCAAAAAAGACGACCCCAAGATTTTTTCTTAAATATGATTGATGACAAATTCAATCCGCAAAAGAAAATGGGATATAATAGACCTGAAGTTTCAAATAAAAGTTTTTGGGAACACATGACACCTATTAATAGAACGAGAGACCCAATTATATCATATAAGCAGCAGGATACTATAAAACGGATTTTTAAAGACTTGCTGAAAAAGCCTAACAGGGTATCTAGTAAATTGGATCTCCGTATTCAGCAAGATGAAATCTCAAAACAATTTGATGTGGTGAAGGAATGGAAAGAGAGCTGGAGTGAACATGGTTTAGAAAAACCTAATGATTTAACTATATCTCATGCAGAAACTGTGATAGAAACATTATTAAGCTTAATCATTCCTGCTGACTATAGATTTATTACACCATTCATTTCTGGTGATGGTGATGGTAATGTAACAGCAATATGGTATAACCAAAAACGTCAATTACATCTTAAAATCGGAGAAAATGATGTAGAATACTTTAAAGTTTGGGGTACGAATATTAATACAGAAATGGAAGTTGATTTTCTAAAATTTGAGCATTGTTTAGAACTCTGGAAATGGTTAATTAATGGATAATCAAGATATTGTCCGAGATGATGAAGGTCTCTATAGGAGAGTTCCAGCGGAGTTAAAAGGTATAGCCTATTCGGTTGTGAATGGACAATTCAAAATTCTCCCTGCGGCATTTAGGGATAGAGCGTTAACTCCATCTGTATATAGAGCTGAATTAATAAATCACGATGCTAATTTACCTCAAGAAAAAGTAGAAGACGGAGTTGTTGAAATAACAACCATACAAATACGCCAAATAGGAAGTGTGGTGACTAAAGATGAGGGACAAGTTATCAAAGAACATTCTGTGGATGTCATTGCTGATCCTGTTGTTGCCACTAATTCTATTCTATTAGACTCTGCACATGCACTAATTGTTGTAAATCCAAAATACCTTGGCTCAAAAAACAAGCAAAGGAATACATTTGATTTGTTAAAAATAGCACTTTCTACGCTTGCTAATGAAAATGGATGGATAATAGAACCAACTCCGCCTCAATCTAATAGCATTGATAGTTAGTGGTGTATTTATAGTGAGGCATATATGTCAAATCGTAACACGAGTGTATCGTTAAAATATATGCTGTGTAACAGTCAAGTAAATTGTCAGGCGTGTTTCTCTCTTATGGTTACACGCCTATATCTTTTCTAATGAGGCAGGGGAAGAGTCAATAGTTACTGAGCAACTTTGATAAATATCAGATTATATTTTAGAAATGGTATTAGATGATATACAACGATCGCAAAGGAGCACTGGAGCGGAAAAGTGAAGGCTTGCTGAATGAGGTATTGGAATTATGAGACGTTATCCTGAATATAAAGAGAGTGGTGTGGAGTGGATTGGAAAGATGCCACAGGATTGGGAACTTGTCAGAGGCAAGTTTATATTAAGTCATAAAAAAGAGATAAATTCTGATTTCCAATGTGACAATTTGCTCTCACTTACTCTAAACGGTGTCTTGAGAAAAGATATGAATTCAGCTGAGGGACTTAGACCAAGTGATTATGCAACTTATCAGGTTTTCTACCCAGAAAATCTTGTGTTTAAGTTAATTGATTTAGAGAATATTCAGACGAGTAGAGTCGGTATAGTTCCTGAAAAAGGTATTATGAGTCCCGTATATATTAGACTTGAGAGTAACAGTGATTTACACGAAAGATATTACTTCTATCAATACTATGATTTGTACAAGAAACACATTTTCAATTTCTTAGGAAAGGGTGTGCGTTCTTCCCTTAGTCCATCAAATTTATTAGAGATTCCGTTGGTCTTCCCAACGCCCTCTGAACAAATCCAAATCGCCAACTTCCTTGACCGCAAAACCGAACAGATTGACGAACTCATCCGCATCAAAGAAAGACGGATAGAACTACTGCAGGAACAACGCACCGCACTGATAAATCAGGCAGTGACAAAGGGGCTTGACCCAAATGTGGAGATGAAACCGTCGGGCGCGGAGTGGATTGGGGAGATACCAAAGAATTGGTGTAAAGTTACCGTTGGTAATTTAGGAAAGGTGATCACAGGTTATACTCCACCAACCCAAAATATAGAGTATTTTGGCAATAAGTATCCCTTCATTACTCCGACGGACATAATGACAGATTCTCGTACCGTTCAAACTGAACGTTTTTTATCTCAGAAAGGTCATGAATATAATAAGAGTCGCTTGCTTCCCAAAAATGCTGTTTGTGTCACCTGTATTGCAAGCATCGGTAAGATTTGCATGACAACTGTCTCCAGCATAACGAATCAACAAATAAACAGTGTCGTAGTGAATCAAGACAAATACAATCCATGCTTTGTCTATTATCTTTTAAAAAACACAACAGATGTAATTCAAAGTGTCGCAAATAGCGCGACAACTCCTATAGTCAATAAATCAACCTTTGTAAACATCAATATTTGTGTTCCACCACTAAATGAGCAAACCCAAATTGCTAACTTCCTTGACCAAAAAACCGAACAGATTGACGAACTCATAGCCGCAGAACATCAAAAAATTGAACTCCTTAAAGAATACCGTCAATCCCTCATCTCCGAAGCAGTGACTGGCAAGATAGATGTCCGAAACGAGGTTTAGACCATGCCGACATATACAGAAGAAAGATTTGAAGATCACATTGAAGCACATCTGAATCAGTCGGGCTACCAGTCGTTACAATCTACTGACTACGATGAATCTCTCTGCCAAATACCCGATGAGACGTTAAAGTTTATTCAAGACACGCAATCGGAGGAGTATCAAAAACTGGAACGTCAGTATGGCACGGATACACCAATTAAACTTTTGGACCGTGTGAATAGAGAAATCGACCGTCGTGGCGTAAATGACCGTCGTGGCGTGCTGGACGTGTTACGGAATGGCGTTAAGGATCGGGGTTGTCACTTTAAACTGGCATACCCACCACCATCAAGTGACATGAACCCCGAACATAAAGAATTCTACGATAAAAACCGATTCTCACTAATTCGGCAATTGCACTATTCACAGCAGAACGAGAAATCGGTTGATATGGTGTTGTTCCTCAACGGTCTACCGTTAGTAACAATGGAACTGAAAAACAGCCTCACAGGACAGACGGTGGCAGATGCAGAGAAACAGTACCGAACAGATCGGGATCCGAGAGAACCGTTGTTCCAATTTAAGCGGTGTCTGGTTCACTTTGCGGTGGGCAACGAGAAGGTGTCCATGACAACGCGATTGCAGCTTGACAAAACACGGTTCTTTCCGTTTAACAAGGACATCGAAAATCCTGTTAATCCGAATGGACACAAAACCGCATATTTGTGGGAGGACATCCTGCAGCCTGATAACCTGATGGAATTAATCTATAACTTTATTCATGAGCAAGAGGCCACAGAAAAGGTTTACGATCCCAAAATTGCAATGGTAAAAGATGTGAAACACAACGTGCTTATATTCCCTCGATACCATCAACTTGATGTGATTCGTAATTTGAAAGCTACTATCGTCAATGAGGATGTGGGACATAACTATCTGATCCAACACACCACAGGAAGCGGCAAATCAAACTCCATCGCGTGGTTAGCACATCTGCTAACACATCTTTACAGTGATAAGACACAGACAAAACGTATTTTCGACTCTGTCATCGTTGTAACCGATCGACGCGTGCTTGATAGGCAGCTGCAGGAGACGATCAAGCAGTCGGAGCAGGTTGAAGGAGTCGTTCATTCTGTTGATAAGAACTCGGCACAACTCAGGGAATACCTTGAATCTGGTAAGAACATCATTATCTCAACGATTCAGAAGTTTAATGTAATAGCAGAGACGATCGGCGCGCTCAAAAGCAAGACCTTTGCAGTAATTATAGACGAAGTGCACTCCTCACAGACAGGCGAGTCCGCACGAAACCTCAGAGCCTCACTCTCAAGAGGGATAGAGCAAGAGGAAAATATAGAAGATAATGACCCAGACGAGGTAGAATCAGATATTGATGCTAAAATTATTGCGGAGATGGAACAGCGTAGGATGCAGGATCATATCTCCTATTTCGGTTTCAGCGGCACACCGAAAAACAAGACTTTAGAACTGTTTGGACGAAAAAATGAAGATGGTGCATTTTTTCCATTCGACGTTTATCCGATGCACCAGAGCATCAGCGAAGGTTTTACACTGGACGTATTACAGAACTACACGACCTTTAAGCGGTATTTTCAACTGGTGAAAAGTGTTTCGGAGGATAAGGAGTACGAAAAGGCGCGCACACTTCGCACACTCACCAATTACGTTGACCTGCAACGCCACAGTATTGAGATGAAAACCAAGATAATGTTGGAACACTTCATCGAACACACGGCAAAAACGATACAAGGTAAGGGACGTGCAATGTTAATCACACCGTCCCGATTGCACTGTGTCAGATACAAGCAGGAGTTTGATAAACAGATGCGTGTAATGGCACTTCCTTACGGTTGTCTGGTGGCTTTCAGTGGCACAGTGACCGATAAAGATAACGGACTGGATTATACTGAAAATGGGATGAATGCGTTGCCTCCAGGGGTTAAGACAGAAGATGCATTCAAGGATCCACAGTATCGGATTTTGATTGTGGCTAATAAGTTCCAGACCGGATATGATGAACCACTATTACAGACAATGTATGTTGATAAGAAGTTAGAGGGGTTGCAATGTGTTCAGACTCTGAGTCGACTGAACCGCGTCATGTCCGGTAAAACAGATGTGTTGGTGCTTGACTTTGTGAATGACCCAGAACAGGTACAAGAAGCGTTTCAACAATACTATGGGACCACGACACTCGCGGAGGAGACGGATCCGAACAAGTTGTATGACCTACAGAGCCTTTTAGAAGGTTTTGACCTTTACGACGAGGAGACCATTGAGAAATTCTGCGGTATTTTTTATAGCAAGAATAAACCTGACGAATTGCTGCAGGGCATCCTTGATGGTGTTGTTGAGAAATGGTCCGAACGTGAAACAGATGAAAGAGAGGAGTTTCGTTCTGCCTTACAAAGTTATATCCGACTCTACGGATACATCTCACAGTTGATTACCTTTAACGATGTGGCGTGGGAAAAGTTGTATATCTTTGGTCGCCACCTGAACAAGAAACTACCGAAGCGGGAACACTCGGACTTACAAGGTCTCCTTGAGTCTGTGGACTTGGATTCGTTTCGAGTGCAAAAGACCTATGAAAACCTAAACCTTTCCCTTGACCCACGGGATAGTGAGTTAGAAGGGATAAGCAGCGGTGTGGGTGCAATCAGAGAACCTGAGCAGGATTTCCTCTCCAATATCATTAACACGCTAAACGATGCCCATCAGACAAATTTTACATCAGGAGATAAGGTTGACATTGCGACTATTAACCAAAAAGTGTTAGATCACGAAGAACTTCGGCAGGTAATTGATGGTGATAATACGGAGACCAACAAAAGGTATAAGTTTGATCAAGTGATTGATGAGATTTTATTGGATTTTGTCAATAGCAAACTGGAACTCTATACGAAATTATCAAAACCAGAGATCAATGACGATCTCAAGCAACGTCTCTATCAAGCCTATTGTGAGCAACCGTCTACCGCCGTGCAAAGGAGCGATTAGGGAAAGTGGTGGAGCGACACCGCGGGTATCTGTTCAAGCACCTGCTGTGAATCTTGGTAAATGGAATCATCAAATACTATGGCACAAAATTCTACAAACATCCCCTTCTGGCGAGATATTCGCGTTCTACGCGTACTGTTCCAAATCCTTTTTCTCGTTGGAGTATGCTTGTTAGCAGGTGTTCTCTACACAAATATGTTAAAAGGGTTGAACGATCTCGATTTAACGCTCAACCTTGATTTTTTGGGAAATGAAGCGGGATTTGGTATCTCCGAAAGTATTATTGAATATGACCCTTCAGAATCGTATCTCAAAGCTTTTTGGGTGGGGGTGCTCAATACCCTAAAGGTTAGCTTGATAGGAATTGTATGTGCAACAGTATTGGGACTCTTTTTCGGCATCGGTCGATTATCAAGCAACTGGTTGATTCGAAACATAGCGACTGCCTATGTTGAATGTTTCCGTAATATTCCGCTCCTACTTCAGATATTGTTTTGGTACACTGCAGTTATAAGGCAACTTCCCTCAGTTAGCAAAAGTATTTCGCTTTCAGAATCGGTGTTCATTAATAACAGAGGAATATATTTACCTTCACTCATACCAACCCCGGAGATAAGATTTTGGCTCGGTTTTCTGGTTGCGGGTTTTCTATTAGCTGTAATTCTCTACATGTGGCGGTGGCGAAAACTTCAAAAGTTGGATCGTCCCGGTTTTCGAGCTAAGTGGGCACTTCCTGCTTTCCTTATAGTTGCAGTCTTTGGATGGTTTCTCACACCGGGCAGACCGTTGACGCTGGATTTACCGGCCCTTGAAGGTTTCAACTTCATGGGAGGGCTACGGTTTACGCCCGAATTCTCTGCACTTTTAATTGGGCTCTCTATGTATACGGGAGCATTTATAGCTGAGATCGTGAGGAGTGGTATACAGGCAGTAGCAAAAGGACAGCGGGAAGCCGCAAATGCTGTCGGTTTAAAAGCAGGACAGACGTTACGTCTAATTGTTCTACCCCAAGCTGTTCCCATCATTGTTCCACCACTTACGAGCCAGTACCTGAACCTCGCGAAAAACTCAAGTTTAGCAGTCGCAATCGGTTTTCCAGACCTATTTAGAATTGGAGAAACCATGATATCTCAAACTGGACAATCAATCCCCGTTTTTGCAATGATTATGGTAAGTTATCTGATAATGAGTCTTACGACATCAGCTGCTATGAATTGGTACAACAACCGGATTACCCGGATTAGAAGATGATGAAAGTATGTCTGTTGATGTGCTGTCAAAATATACGTATTAATACAAGGAACATCACATAGTGGAAGCACAAGAAGATATTCAACAAATTAAACCTCCAACTCACGCGAAAGGACTGGCGGGTTGGCTTAGGGAAAACCTATTTAGCACTTGGTATAACGTCCTTCTGACCTTAGCGGCTCTTACGTTTCTATTTTTTATTTTTAAGGGTTTTTTGACGTGGGCGTTCACAGGTGCAAAGTGGAGCGTTATTCCTGCCAACCTTCAACTTTTTGCAGTCGGTACTTATCCGAGGGAACATATCTGGCGTGTATGGAGCGTGATTTATATTTTAAGCGTGTTGATAGGTTTGAGTGCTGGAATATGGAGTGGATTGGTTCGCCGATTTGCCGTTGTGATCGGTGGTATTTGGTTGATTGGTGCCCTTCTCCCTTTTGAACTCTCAACTCGCGGATGGTTCTTAGGTGCAGTCGCTTTGATAGGAATCTCTCTTTTTCTGGGGCGTGGTCGGAACAGTTTGCGACGTTGGATTTTGGGATGCTGGCTTCTCTCTTTTCCCTTGATAATGATAGTGCTACATGGGTTCGGAGAAAATGCTGTGCTGACAAGCAAATGGGGAGGGCTGCTCCTTACACTAATTCTGGCAGTTGTGGGGATTGTCGTTTCCTTTCCGCTTGGTGTGTTTTTAGCACTCTGCCGCCAGAGTACGCTACCAGCTATCCGATGGGTTTCAACTGCCTATATTGAAACGGTTCGCGGCGTTCCTTTAATAACAATCCTGTTCATGGGAAGTGTCTTAATACCGATCTTTATGTCGGGTATTGAAATTGACCAAGTTTTACGGATGATGATCGGAATAACCCTCTTTTCTGCAGCATACATGGCAGAAAACATCCGTGGCGGACTGCAATCGATTCCCAGAGGGCAACATGAGGCTGCGCAAGCAGTGGGACTCAATTATGTGCAGACGATGTTGTTTATCGTTTTACCACAAGCACTCCGTTCAGTGATACCCGCAATTGTTGGGCAGTTTATAGCACTCTTTAAAGATACATCTTTAGTGTCTATCATTGGGCTCATTGATCTATTAGGTGTTGCCAAAAGCGTTATCGCAAATCCCGACTGGCAAGGTCTTCAAGCCGAGGTATATCTGTTCGCCGCAGTTATCTATTTTGTTTTCAGTTATTCAATGTCCTATGTCAGCAAGGAAGTTGAAACATCCCTCGGTGTAGGAAAAATGTAGCATCTTTTAATCGCAAATCCCGTTAAGGAATATAAAAATGGCAAATCTTGAAAACGCTCCGAATGACCCAATTATTATCTGTGAAGATGTCCACAAATGGTATGATGAGTTCCATGTCCTCAAAGGGATTACCACCTCTTTCCAAAAAGGCGAAAGAGCGGTGATATGCGGTCCCTCTGGTTCAGGAAAATCTACGTTTATCCGTACAATTAACCGATTGGAGGAACATCAACGGGGTAGAATCATCGTTGAAGGCATTGAGCTTACGAATGACCTCCGTAATATCAATCTTATCCGTCAGGAAGTTGGTATGGTCTTCCAACAATTCAACCTATTTCCGCACTTGACGAACCTGCAGAATATAACGTTGAGTCCCATTAGAGTGAGAAAACTTTCGAAAAGTCAGGCTAAATCTGAAGCTTTGGCATTATTGGAACGGATGGATATTGCTGATCAAGCGGAAAAGTATCCCTCAGAGATTTCGGGTGGACAGCAGCAACGTGTCGCAATTGCGAGGGCCTTGGCAATGGAACCCAAGATTATGTTATTTGATGAACCGACAAGTGCGCTTGATCCTGAAATGATAACGGAAGTATTAGATGTGATGCGTGAACTCGCACATTCAGGTATGACAATGCTGGTTGTTACGCATGAGATGGGATTTGCACGTGAAGTTGCTGATCGGATACTCTTTTTTGATGAGGGAATGATTGTAGAGGATGCAGCACCAACAGATTTCTTTGATAACCCGCAGCATGAACGCACAAAACTTTTTATTTCGCAAACGCTGCAACATTAGGATTTATACTTGGAACCAGAGTTGGGGTATAATCAGGAATTTAATTGATGAAAACAGAATATGATTTTTCAAAAGGTGAACGTGGTAAATTCTATGATGTGAGGCACAAACGGATGCGGTTAAAAGATAAAATAGCTATTGTCACAGGAGCAGGACGCGGTATCGGCAGAGCAATCGCCATTCGGTTTGCCGAAGAGGGAGCTAAAGTTGTCGTTGATGATGTAAACGATGACATCGGAATAGCAACCGTTTCCGTTATAACCGGTGCAGGCGGCGAAGCATTGTTTGTGAAGGCTGATGTCTCTGATGCCAAGGATGCGGAAAAACTCATTGCTCAGACTGTTGATACATATCAAACAGTTGACATACTCGTAAATAATGCTATCTGTTCCACAGAAAACGTTTTGAATAATAATTGGGAAGCAAACTTAGCAGTTGCACTTCAAGGTACCAGTCATTGCACCAACGCAGTTATACCAATTATGCAGCAGGGAGGCGGCGGTAGTATTGTCAATATCGCATCAGTCAACGGTCTCATCGGACTGCAGGGAATTCATGCGTATTCTGCAGCAAAGGGAGGCGTTATCGCGTTGACCCGCTCTATGGCAGTCACACACGGTAAAGACAACATCCGTATCAACTGTATTTGTCCTGGCACCGTGCAAACCGAAGTATGGGAGCCGATGATCGAACGGAATCCGCGTATCTTGGACGAAATCACGCCGTGGTATCCACTGGGACGCATCGGAAAACCTGTGGACATTGCCAACGCCGCGCTTTTCCTTGCATCCGGTGAGGCAAATTTTGCGACAGGGGCGGTTTTTGTCATTGATGGCGGATTGACCGCTGGTAACCACCAGTTTCCAATTTAAATTTCGCATCTTTGTAGTTCAGAATCGTTAATCTTAAAAGACACATTTGATCTTATATTGCAATTTACTAATAAAGTCAATCAACATCAAATTCACAGGGAGATACGCAATGGTAACACAAGAACAAGTTGGCTTTTTTCAGGAAAACGGATATCTCAAGTTTGGTAAAGTTTTAGACAGCGATGGCATAGAAGCCATGCGCGCGGGGTTAGATACCATCATTGAATTAGAACTCAATGATGGCGATGATTCATCACCGGAATTCAAGTACGGGCATGACCGCCAAGGACAGCGACTCAATAGAGGCAGAGATCACCCGCGCGCAATCCATCAATTCGTCAATATGTGGAAACGTGAACCCAGTTACGAGGCAGCTATCCATAATCCGCTCATTGCTGGAACAGCGCGTGCATTACTGGAGACTTCTGAAGTGCGTCTCTGGCATGATCAAGTTATTTCCAAACCACCACAAGATAACGGACATTTTGGCTTTCATCATGATTTCTTTTTCTGGCCCCTAAGTCCTCCGAACATTGTGAGCTGCTGGCTTGCTTTAGATGATGCCACGGTGGATAGCGGTTGCATGCACGTTATGCCGAAAAGCCACAAAGACGAACATTTCTCAGTTACAGCAAAAGCAGAATTTGATGCGGAAACCGCAAAAGCACGCGAAGAAGGACGTGAACCGCCACCGAATCCGTGGACAGAAAGACGGGGCTTGGACATAAGCCACGGTATTCCAGTGGAGTTAAAAGCGGGCGAGTGCATGTTTCATCACTGCCTCAATTTTCACGGAACACCACCGAATGTTACAGATCACCAACGTCGTGCGTTTGTCATGATCTTTATGGCGCAAGACGTTTGCTATAACAACGCGCAATCATCGGGGCACGTCCTTGTCCCAACAATTGAGGTTGCGGATGGTGAACCGCTTGTCGGTGATGGATTTCCGGTGGCATAACGAGGTTTGAATACTGAAATGAAAGATTCAACGTTTATTACAAGAGTTATTCTGAAAAACTATAAGAGTATCGCCGCATGTGATGTGCAATTACAACCTCTGACGTTTCTTGTAGGTCGAAATGGGTCTGGAAAGAGCAATTTTCTTGATTCGCTGCGGTTCGTTTCCGATGCTTTGAATTCATCATTGGAACACGCAATACGCGATCGTGGAGGTATCAACGATGTTCGCCGTCGTTCTCGGGGACATCCAAACCATTTTAGTATTGGGTTTGCATTTACTTTACCGAATAGTGCTACGGGACACTATATCTTTAGCATTGGATCTCGTCCACGTGGGGGATACGAGGTTCAGTCTGAAACGTGTATATTTCAGAGGCAATACTTCCATGTGAATAAAGATTCTGTAGTTACGACTAGTGTAAAGGCTGCACCGGCTGCTGTAACAGATCGTCTCTATTTGGTAAATGCTTCTGGGTTGCCCGAGTTTCGTCCTGTCTACGATGCGTTTTCTCGGATGGGATTTTATAATTTCAATCCAGATATAATCAGAGATCTCCAAGCACCGGACCCTCGCGATGTTCTCGCTCGGGACGGAAGCAACCTGACAAGTGTACTCAATCAACTCTCATCTTCTGTCAAGAAAGACATTGAGGAATATCTGGCATTGGTAGTTCCTAGTGTGCATAGCGTAGATGTAGAAAAGTTTGGGCACAAGGAAACATTGGAGTTCAGACAGGATGTTGCAGGTGATAAATATCCATGGCGATTTCTGGCAAACAATATGTCTGATGGTACACTCCGTGTATTAGGAATGTTGGTAGCACTTTTTCAAGGAGATCAGGACGCGCAAAAGCGCGTGCCACTCGTGGGAATTGAGGAACCAGAGATTGCACTTCATCCAGCAGCAGTAGGAGTGTTGCTGGATGCGCTTCGTGATGCTTCCCATAAGACACAGGTTATCATCACCAGTCACAGTCCAGATCTACTTGATAACAAGGACCTTGATGTGGATTCAATTCTTGCTGTTGAAGCGCATGGTGGAAACACTGCAATCGCCCAAGTAGATGAGGCTAGTAGGTCTGTAGTACGAGATCGATTGTTTACAACAGGTGAACTTCTACGTCTTGATCAATTACAACCCGATCCAGCGTCTGTTGCTGCTGCTGCAAAAACTAAACAACCCACTTTATCTGATTTACAGAACGGGAATCTTAACCAACCGAAGAACAAGGAAAAGGACAGATGACCGTTAAAATTGGCTGTATTGTTGAGGGAGATGGCGAAGTTGAAGCTGTCCCTGTCTTGATTCGGCGTATAGCGTGGGACCTCTATCCAGAGCTACCGATTATTGTAGAGCGTCCAATACGTGCACCTAGAAATCTGGTGGTTAAAGCAGATGAACTTGAGCGAAGAGTCGAATTAGCAGCTCGAAGGGTTGATGGACAGGGGGTTATTTTTATAATCCTTGACAGCGATGTTGAATGTCCTGCTGAACTGGGACCTGCACTACTTGACAGAGCATCGCAAACTCGTAGCGATTTACCAATTGCTGTTGTCCTTGCAAAGCAAGAATTCGAGGCGTGGTTTCTTGCCGCCGCCGAATCACTTCGCGGACAAAGAGGATTAAAAGACGATATTGATTCTCCAAACGATCCAGAGGCAATCCGCGATGCAAAGGGATGGCTTAGCAAGCGAATGGAAGACAGCAGAACGTATCGTGAAACGCGCGATCAAGCCGCATTCGCAGCACTCTTTGACATTGAACAAGCGCGTGAAGCAGACTCATTTGACAAATGCTACCGAGACATCGTTCGTCTCCTTGAAGAATTGCAGAAAGCAAATGATTCAACTAATGAATAAATGTAAGAAAAAGAATATTGACTATCGTATCAAATTTACCAACTAAATGGAGAATTCAAATGGAAAACAAACCAAATGTCATTTTTATATTAACAGACGACCAAGGACCTTGGGCAATGGGTTGTAGTGGTAACGACGAGGTACGCACACCCTATATTGACCAACTTGCCTCAGAAGGCACACGTTTTCCCAACTTCTTCTGCACGAGTCCTGTGTGCTCACCTGCACGCGCAAGCCTGATGACAGGACGCATTCCATCAGCACACGGCGTACACGACTGGATTCGCGATGGGAACATGCCACCTGACCCCGCAAGGTATCTTGAAGGGTTAACTTGTTATACCGATGTTCTCACAGAGAATAATTACACAGTAGGATTGAGCGGTAAATGGCATCTCGGTGATAGTTTAACACCACAACACGGGTTCAGCCACTGGTTTGCTTTACCCACTGGTGGTAGCCAATACAACAATGCGAATATGATACGAGATGGACAAGTAGAGCAACAACCGGGCTACCTCACTGATGTTATCACCGAGGATGCATTAGAATTTATCTCCGCAAATAGCGAAGGACCTTTCTATCTTAGTGTCAACTATAACGCGCCGCATACGCCGTTTAACGGGCATCCACAAGACATCGTGGATTCTTATGACGATTGTCCATTCAAGACATGTCCACAAGAGTCGTTACATCCATGGGCAGTACAGGGGGCAGCAGCGCACATGGGCAATCGCGAGTCGTTGAAAGGTTATTTTGCAGCCATAACAGCACTCGATTTAAACGTCGGACGGATTTTAGATCGACTCGGTGAGTTAGGTATCCGCGAGAATACGCTTGTTGTCTTTAGTAGCGATAACGGCTATTCGTGTGGACATAACGGATTTTGGCACAAAGGCAATGGCACGTTCCCACTGAATATGTATGAGAATTCGGTCAAGGTTCCCTTTGTTATCAGCCAACCCGGCAGAATTCCTGAAGGACGTGTCAGTGAGGCGATGGTAAGTCAATACGATTTCATGCCGACACTTCTGGATTATCTCGGTTTGCCCGATCCGAATGATGATATGTCACCTGGAAGAAGTTTCGTCTCGGCACTTTCCGGTGAAACAAACGATGCCCAAGATGAGATCGTTGTCTTTGATGAATATGGTCCTGTCCGCATGATCCGTACGCAAGAGTGGAAATATGTCCACCGTTATGCTTACGGTCCGCATGAACTTTACAATTTAACAAAAGACCCGCGTGAACGGAATAACCTTGTAGACGAGAAGGAGCATAACGCACTGATAGGCGATCTGCGGCGACAGATGGGAGCATGGTTTGAGCGATATGTAGTACCGGAATTGGATGGCGCAAGATGTTCGGTCACCGGCGGCGGACAAGCAGCAAAGATTGGAGAAGGGAATTATGGTGAAAATTCCTTCCATCCAAGATATGCACCACCTCGACGAAATGTTTAGATGATACATATTCATCTGAGTCGGATGCGCTGAATGCTAAATGTGCATTCAGCGTTGATGTAGTAGCATCAATGGAGGAAAGACATGTCAGATCAGGAGAAAAACAAAAGCAGAAATATATCACGCCGGAGTTTTTTGAAGAACGTAGGCACCAGTACTGTTGCTGCTGCAGTTGCTCCAGCGATCTTGATCGGTGCAGAGAAAACAGGAGAAACCCAAATGCAAAACCAACCAAATGTCATTTTTATTCTAACGGACGACCAGGGACCTTGGGCAGCAGGATGTTGCGGCAACGACGAGGTGCGAACTCCGTATATTGACCAACTCGCTTCAGAAGGCACGCGTTTTCCCAATTTTTTCTGCACAAGTCCTGTTTGCTCACCGGCGCGCGCAAGTCTGATGACTGGACGTATCCCTTCAGCACACGGTGTCCATGATTTTATCCCTACCGGGAACATGCCCCCCAACCCTATACGCTACCTTGAAGGACTCACCTGCTATACCGACGTACTCGCTGACAATGATTACACTGTCGGGTTGAGTGGCAAATGGCATCTCGGCGATAGCTTAAGCCCACAACACGGGTTTAGTCACTGGTTTGCTATGCCCTTAGGTGGAAGCAAATACAACAACGCCAATATGATTAGAGATGGGAAGGTAGAGGTGCAACCGGGCTACCTCACTAACGTAATTACTGATGACGCATTGAATTTTATCTCCGAGAATCAAGAGGGACCATTCTATCTCAGTGTCCACTATAATGCACCACACACTCCATTCAATGGACATCCAAAAGACATCGTGGCTTCTTATGACAATTGTCCGTTTAAGACATGCCCACAGGAAGCATTGCATCCGTGGGCAGGGCGAGGATCGTTACCGCACATGGGTAATCGCCAGTCGTTGAAGGGTTATTTCGCTGCTATCACAGCACTTGATTTAAATGTCGGACGGATTTTAGATCGACTCGGTGAGTTAGGTATCCGCGATAACACGCTTATTGTTTTCAGTAGTGATAACGGCTATTCATGTGGACATAATGGATTTTGGCACAAAGGCAACGGAACGTTTCCGCTGAATATGTATGAGAATTCGGTCAAGGTGCCTTTTATCATGAGCCAACCCGGCAAAATTCCAGAAGGACGCGTCAACGAAGCGATGGTAAGTCAATATGATTTTATGCCGACACTTCTCGATTATCTCGGCTTACCCGATCCCAATGACGATATGTCACCCGGTAGAAGTTTCGTCCCGGCACTTTCCGGTGAAACAAACGATGCCCAAGATAGAATCGTTGTCTTTGATGAATATGGTCCTGTCCGTATGATTCGCACGCAAGAGTGGAAATATGTCCACCGCTATCCTTACGGACCACATGAACTTTATGACTTAGTGAATGACCCGCGCGAGCGAAAAAACCTGATAGACGACAAGTCAAATAACGCACTGATAAGCGATATGCGGCGACAGATGGGTGCATGGTTTGAACAGTATGTAATACCAAGATTAGACGGTACAAGATGTGCAGTCACCGGTAGAGGACAAGCTGGAAAGATTGGAGATGGGTTGTATGGTGAAGATGCTTTTCATCCAAGGGAAGGTAGACAACGTAAGAAGGCTTAGAATTTATCACATAAATACTATTGTAAATAAATTCGCCCTACAAACATTTTCTGAAATGGTTCGTTAGAAAGGAGTGATATGGCGAGTGCGTTTGCCCCCGGCAACATTTCGTGTGTCTTTAAAATTATTCACCATCCCGATCCGTCCCGTATGCATTCTCTCGGCATGGGTTTCACCGTCCAAGAGGGAGTAGAGGTTACCGTTTCTGAACATCATGAGACAAAGGTCCTATTTAACGGACAAGACATCAATTTTCCGACAGTCCGCGCTGTCGTCAAACGTCTAACCCAAAATACAGATGTCCCAGGCATAAAAGTAAATCTCACGTCCCCGCTTCCGCTGGGGTGTGGTTTCGGACTGAGTGGTGCTGCCTCACTTGCCACAGCTTACGCGATCAACGAGCTGATAGCATTACGTAAAGAAAATGAAGAGCTCGCCATGATTACGCATGTAGCTGAAGTTGAAAATCGGACTGGGTTAGGCGATGTTTGCTCGCAATACCACGGCGGATGCCTCGTTAAGTTGAAGGAAGGCGCGCCTTTAGTTGCCGATAAGTTGCCGATTCCTGAACAACCTATCTATTATCGCTACTTTGGACCAATTCAGACGAGCGAAGTACTCAGAAACAGTGAACAGACGAAACGTATCAACCGCGCTGCTGATACAGCGTTAGCCGTATTGCAAAAACTTACACGTACTCAGTCGAATCCTGAACTCTTTACCGCATGTTTTACAGTTGCAAAGCAATTTTCTGTGGAAAGCGAGTTACTCAGCGATGCGCGGGTGATTGACACGATTGCACAAATTGAAGAAGCAGG
The DNA here is from genome assembly GCA_965197475.1 of Candidatus Poribacteria bacterium. Lineage (GTDB taxonomy): Bacteria > Poribacteria > WGA-4E > WGA-4E > WGA-3G > MSPOR6. The sequence goes on from CBDANF010000002.1 coordinate 956,591, forward strand.
CGGTGTTGCATCAATGATTATGTTAGGAAACGGGGTTTTTAGCACACACGCATTTGATGGTGCAACGGAGACACGACTTGTTGAAAACCCAGCGCGACTCATCTAAATCAGTTGTTTTTACGTCTTATACCAAATTAACGGGATTAGTCTTATTTTTTTGGGCAGACAGCGCGCTTACAAAGCGCGCCTACCGAGTGGGATCAAGTTAATTTGGTATTATAGTAAAGTCTACGATTATTTGACACCATTAAAAGCACGCTTGCAAAGCATACTTACAGACTAATGAGAACAATAGTCACACTTTTCTTAGCATTTTTTGTGGCATCTTCAGCCTTCTCTACGGTGGATTTTGAGGATGTAACCTTTGGGTTCAACAACGAATATAAATCAGGGAAATGGGCACTCCTGAATGTTACCGTACGGAGTCAGAATGAACCTACTACGTTTAACGGGAAACTCACAGTTGAGGTTCACAATTCTTATTCAGACAAACCCATTTACCGTTATGCGACTCCATTGCAGCTAAGTAAAACCGATCGGAAGCATAAAAAACTCTATATTTATTATCCAAAAACCAAAGTAAAACTACTCATACAACTAGTGCGATCAGAAAGATATGATCAGGAAATTGAGACATCTATTTCAGAACCACGTGCAATGCAGGAAATTATTCCACCAACACCGATTGCAAACAAAAACTATTTCGTGTTGGTATTAGCACCGAGTGGCGACAAAATACGAAAATTTATTGACAAAAAACAATTAAATGAAGATGGCACACGAGCACATATCAGATACCTTCCAAATTCACACGCAATGCCGACACAGTGGATAGGTTATAGTGCTGTTGATCTGGTCGTTATTCGTGAGGTTTCCCTCACTGAGAGACGTATTTCTAAACAACAACGAGCAGCACTATTAGATTGGGTGCAGCGTGGTGGGACACTTGTTGTTTCAGGTGGTAGCAACTTTCGCTATCTAAAAGGTAGTTTTATTGAGCAATTTCTTCCGGTCAAATTGATACGTGAAGAGATAATTGATAAGGTGCCGCCTATCTTACAACAACAGTTGGGACTTAATACAAAAGATGTAGTATCAACGTTCAAGAGCATTCACTTTGAACCTAAACTTGAATGTCACACTTTGCTCGGAACAGATGAACAGATTTACATCGCGAAACGAAACTTTGGGAGCGGACAGATTATATGTCTGGCGTTTAATTACAATGTTCCACCATTTTCAGAATTGAATGGAGGAGAAACCTTTTGGCGTTGGTTACTCAAAACCCATGGAAAATCACCCCGTTTTTTTGCGGATCGGTACTCGCCGTTTCGGCAACACGAGGAAAAGATTCATGAACAGTTTCTGTCGAAAATGCCGACACAGATTCCACTCGTCAAATTTTTGGCTGTTGTCCTACCGGTATATCTGCTCTGTTTTGGTGGTCTTCTTCTCTATGCTGGGAAACGTGGGCGTTCCTCACATAATAGAATTCGTCGTTACTGGATAGGAGGATTAATCTTTGTGCTAGTGTCCGTTAGTGCCATAAGTGTGGCGCGGACGGTCTTACCTAAAAAGATAGAGACGGACAAATTTTCAATACTATCGATTTATCCTGAGCGGAAAAACGCGCACTTGCAAAGTTATGTTTCGCTTAGGACTGCTGCACGTACTAAAACATCAATTTCACTGACACCAAACACTTTTATTCGCCCTTTAAGGATTGAAAATGTCGTAAAATCAGCACAGTTCTCACAAGGATCAACGTCTCAGTTGCGAGAAACCACTATAGAACCGTGGAGTCCCAGCACTTATGTGCGAGAAACTTTTTTTTCATTGGATACGCAAAAATCTCCAATAATGCTTGAGAATTCGTGGAGAATTAAAGGTGGAAAAGCAACCTACTTGGGAGATGTCACACTCGGAAAGAATAACATACGGTCACCAGATTCACCACCTGAAACGTTAAAAAAACTACCTCCTCACAAAGGGCTTAATGAAACTCGAAACGCGTTTGCACAAATTTTACAGCGGGAAGGTATACTACAATATCTGTCTAAACTGGAAAACGGACTTACCATGGACAAAGCGCAGTTCCGCACTGTATTAATTGGGTGGACTTCGCAGTTGGAACAGGTTTCAACAACGATTCCGCGCATGTCGACAGATGAAAATGTTAACGCAAATGATGAAACGTTAGTTATTTTATATCTTAATGAAAAGAACACTGGAATGTAGCCTCACGCTATTAAATGCAGGAGATGAGAGGTGAAGAGATGGATGTGCTATCGCTTGGAATTTTTGTCGTTGATGTGCTCGGAAGACCAATTGACCGTTTTCCTGAAAAAGGAAAATTGGTGCTTTTTGACGAACTGGAAATCCATACCGGTGGTTGTGCCAATAACACAGCGATTGCACTTGCACGACTCGGTATTTCCGTTGGGGCTATGGGTAAAATCGGTAACGACCATTTTGGAAATTTAGTTCTGCAAACTCTTACAGAAAATCGGGTTGATACAGCAGGCATAGAGCGGGATGCAAACGTGAACACCTCTTTTACATTCGTGGCGATTGCGTCCGATGGTGAACGGAGTTTCTGCCACTACATCGGGGCAAACGGTGAACTTTGCGAAGACGACCTCAATTGGGATATTATAAAAACTGCCAAAATTATGCACATTGCAGGTGCGCTTGTCATGCCCAAATTTGATGGGCAACCAATGACGAATGTCCTCAAAAAAGCAAAAACATTCGGAATAACGACCTCTCTTGACACTGCATGGGACGCAACAGGCAAATGGTTGGAAACTTTGGAACCGTGTTTGCCGTTCGTTGATATCTTTCTGCCGAGTTTGACCGAAGCAGAACATCTGACGGGCACATCCGAATTGCGCGAAATATCCAAATTTTTGAGGAACTACGGCATCAGCACTATTGGAATTAAAATGGGTGAACGCGGTAGTTACGTTTCAACTTCTGAAGAAGAACTTTTTGTCCCGGCATATTCCGTTGACATCGTTGATGCGACTGGTGCTGGCGATGCTTATGTGGCAGGTTTTCTGGCTGGAACGGTAAAAGGATGGGATATTAAAACAACATCTGAATTGGCATCAGCGACTGGTGCTGCTTGTGTAACCGCTATCGGAACCACCGCGGGTATCCAAAATCTTGAAGAAACCTTGAAAATCTGTAAAAATGGCACAGTATCGTAAGTGCGGAAATAGGAACTTACATCATGAATGAGACTGCAATCGTTCAAACAGAAAACCTATCAAAATGGTATGGCGAAGTTATGGGCGTGAATGATGTTACACTGACGATTCACCCTGGAATTACCGGTTTGCTTGGTCCCAACGGCGCAGGCAAAACGAGTCTACTCAAACTAATGACAGGTCAACTCAAACCGAACAAAGGGGATATCACTGTCTTAAATCAACCGGTCTGGAACAATTATCTCCTAACGCAGCGCGTTGGTTACTGCCCGGATATAGAGTTAGCCTACCAATTTATGACCGGTTTTGAGTTCATCACTTTTTTCGCAACGTTGAGCAGATGTGAAAAAACGGAAGTGAGATTTCGGAGTCTGGATGTGCTTGAAACGGTGGATATGCTTCCAGCAAAGGACAAACCGATCGGATCCTACAGCAAAGGGATGCGGCAGCGCATAAAACTCGCCCAAGCACTCGTGCATGAACCGGAGGTTCTTTTCCTTGACGAACCGCTGACTGGACTTGACCCAATCGGTAGACGGCATATCATAAATCTGCTCGCAAAACTTGATGAACAGGGGATCAGTGTTGTTGTCTCAAGTCATATCCTATATGAAATAGAAGCGATGACAGAAACGATACTACTTATCCATCAAGGACGAATTCTTGCAGAAGGAACTATCTCTGACATCCGCGAACTGATTGATGAACACCCGCATAAGGTCTTCCTAAATGCTGACGAACCGCGCCGTTTAGCACAAACCTGTCTTCCGTTCGATGATATTCTCAGCGTTACATTTGGTGATGCGGCAGGGGATGTTATCATTGAAACGGCAAAACCGGACGCTTTTTACGCCCGACTCCCCCAAATTCTCATTGAAAATAAATTGAACATATCCCAACTCTACTCACCTGACGATAATTTATCTGCTGTCTTTAAGTATTTGGTTGGGTAGATCGCCTTTTCTTGCATAGGTGCCAATTTAAGGACAGAGTTACGCGCTAATACCAAATTAACTTGACCCCATTTGGTATTAGTGGTTCTCTCGGCAACAAATTATGATATAAAGTCCAAGAAAAATTCCGAAAAAGCAAGTGGCTGTCTATATAGATAGTAGAACATCAATGTAAATATATAATAAATACCTAGCGAGAAAACCACTTAGCACACCTACTAATACCAAATTAACTTGATTCGACGTCTTCGGATAAAGTCGGCATTGCAAGGCACGGGGACCTTGCAGGACAAATCACGTTAATTGGGTATAACTATACTCTTACTCACTTTGCAGACCACTGTGAGAGATTTAGTCATGATCAGATAAACCGCTATCTTGCAGGGGATCGGCTCCCACCGCGTTTTGTCTGGGAAAGTGTCAAACCGCACTTGAAACAAACGCCAAATGGATATGTCATCTTTATTGACAATTCTTGTCATAAGTGTTATCATTAATTATATGAAATGTGATGCAGAGCGGTTCAGAGGGTATCCGCTAATTCCCGCATCATTATTTAACCAATATCCTCATTTAACCAATATCCTCAACTTTTTATCCATTTTAGGCAAAGCTTCCTCACTTTATTTCAAAAGGTTGCAATAGAATATATACGCTTTATGTTATATTGTCAATTAGATATGGTATAATTTGTTAATGGTGATATCCATACAACTTGTGAAAAATCGCTAAAATTCATAGACTTGTGCTCTAAATGTGCGTAAATTGCGCAAATTTATGTTGATTTTTTGTCGGAAAAAAAGTATAATAATCGTTATAAGACATTATTTTATAGTAAGGTTATTAAAATAATATATGTCTTATAACGATTATTGTAGGTTAGTTCTTTACAAAAAGTTAACCAGCACAAGTCGTTAATATAATAAGACTAGGATTTACGCAGGTTGCTCTTTTTACGCGCTATTTGGTTTGTAGTAGCGCAAATCCATTGCACGTTCTTGGTGATTTACGATCAATTTCGCCACGGAATCCAAATTTGCGTAAGTCCTATGGGTATTACTTGTTTCAAGAAAGGAGGACAAGAAACTATGATCAACAAAATGAGAAATTGGACTGCCGTAGCAATGTTGTTCCTGTTCCTGTTGCCGCTGGCATCAGCCCAACTCACGCCAAACATCTGGAAGAAATTCATCGGCGAACCGGTCCCCGCGGGAACCCCTGATTTAATTGATTATTCTTATGCTGGCTATAAAAATGGCGTAGAAGGCATCCCCGAAGATTTTGCGTATACAGTGTTTAATGTTACTGATTATGGGGCAAATCCTGATGATGGTATCTCTGATACTGCTGGTATTAGAGATGCCCTTGATGCAGCTGCAGTAGGAAACAGTATCGTCTTTTTTCCTCCCGGTCAATATGATGTATTACTTGATGATGATGTAAAAGATCCATTTATAGTCAGAGGACATCATGTTATTCTTCGTGGAAGTGGTGCTCAAGGTGCTGGCAGAGGTGGAACAACTATAAAGATGCACAATCAGCTTACAGATCCTTATCAAAATCAATACCTGTTTATTCCACAAGGAGGTGATGCTGGTTGGGATGGAGCCCCACGCGTTAATGGTTCATTTCCAAGTGGAATAAAATACTTTGATGTAAATAAGACAACACCACTTATAGGACGCAAATATATTGCAATAAGGGCATCCAATCTACTTGGAGAGGATTTTGATAAATATTCTTCACGACCCTTAAAGAATATTTCTGAATTTTATACAGGAATTCATAAAGGTGTTAGTATTAGAGAATATCATGAGATTGATAGAATCGAAGGTAACCGTGTCTATCTAAAAGCCCCACTCGTAACGCATCTAAAACACGGTATGATTGTCGTTTGGACCGATTTATCAGAGGGTATCGGTTTTGAAAATTTGCATATTGATGGTGGTTATGATGAAATTTATAGGCATTTACACTATTTTGGACGTGGTGGAATTAATTTATCTGGTACTGCACATTCATGGATCCGCCGATGTCGGTTTTCTAATGTTATTTCGTCATTTAGAGTGACTAACAGTTACGGCACTTCGGCAGTTAGCAATATAGTTGATGGTAGATTTGGACATAATTTAAGTGATTTTGTTGGTTCAACATATTGCTTGATCGCTTTTTTACATGATTATTCGGATAGAGGTATGTGGCATGGCGCGAATGTCTCGCATTGGTCGGTTGGAAATGTAGTATGGCATGTTAGGGGTCCATCAGCAAAGGGTCCTGATGTGCACGGTGCGCAGCCGCGCCATACGCTGTTCGATAATTACAGAAGTGTCAATCATCATACCAGCAGTGGTGGTGGAGGTTCCATGCCTAATCACCTTGATGGATATGTTCGCTGGAATAACACTGCTAATTCGAGTGTGACTCTTGACTTATGGGGACGTAGTGGAGGACGACGTTTGTTGGTCACGCAAGGTTCCCTGATAGGATACAAGGCGTTGGGTGGTGCCATCCCCCGCGACGCCTACTTTGAGGGATACGGCACGCATGTCTCTCCTAATTCACTTTACGAGGCACAACTGGAGCACCGATTAGGGACACTGCCTGCGTGGGTAGATGCTTACAAAAAGATGGACAGAAAATTCTTGCAAAGCATTGTCATAGATCCAGGACACCCCATCACACCTTCCGATGAAGATGTCAACTTGGATCCATCTCAGGGTGGTCCGAAAATTAGCGGTCCGTGGTTATGGGTGCTGGTACCAGATGAACATTTTGACGGTACTACAGATCTGCTGGCAAAAGCAAGCGGTGGTAATGTTTCAGAAACGCAAATTGCTACTGACGGTGTGATAGTCGGAGACAAAGTTGGAGACTATGAATGGACACCTCTCAAAATAGGCAGTGGTGGTAATAACCTCAACGATATGGTGAGTAACCTCGGTTGGAACGGAAACAATCGTGTCATTTACGGTTTCATCACCTTAAATACACTGAAAGAACAGAACACAAAAATGTTTGTTGGAAGTGATGATTCCGTAAGGGTGTGGCTCAATGGAGAACTTGTTCACGATAAAATAAAAAGGCGGAGTGCAAGTGATTACAAAGAATCTTTTCCCGTTACCCTGAGGAAAGGAAAGAATTCGTTATTAGTAGCTATTGACAATTACACCGGTGGATGGAGCGGTTTTTTTGGCTTTCAAGCAGATGCGGAATATACGGTACAAACTTTTTCTGGCATCGGATATGCCATTTTCATTGATGATATCTTTAGCGGTGATACGTTTACTCTTGACATCTACGCAGAAGATGTGCCCGATTTAGTAGAATGGCAGTTTGACATAGCGTTTGATCCTTTACTGCTTGAAGCAATTGAGGTCCGCAAAGGTTATTTTTTAGAGTCGGAGGGTGGGACAACCTTCTTCCAGAATGGTGCAATTGATAATCAATCCGGAAAAATAATAGGTCTTAGTGAAGTGGAACCTAATGGAAACAGTGTCAGTGGTACAGGCTTGCTGCTTACCGTAACCTTTTTAGCCAAAGCGGGTGGTAAGACACAATTGACACTCAATAACTTTCGATTCGGTGATAGTATTGGGCAATCAATCCCTACCGGACCACATGAAACTACGATTTCGGTGAAAGGAAAGCTGGCGTGGGATGTCAACGGAGATGGACAAGTAAACATTTTAGATATAGTTCTCGTTGCTCAAGACTTAGGGAAGCCTTCATCCGTTAATTCGCGAACGGATGTCAACGGCGACGAGACTGTTAACATCTTAGACCTCGTCCTTGTGGCACAACACATGGGTGAAACAGAAATCGGAGCAGCACCTACTACTATCGCAATAGAAGACGTAAAAGGATTAGACCCGGCAACCGTTCAAGCGTGGATAGAGCAGGCACGTGCTGAAGATGATGGATCACTCGCTTTCCAAAAGGGCATTGCAAATCTTGAAAGGCTTCTGGCATTGTTAATCCCTAAAAAGACAGCGTTGCTGCAGAACTATCCAAATCCGTTTAATCCCGAGACATGGATACCGTATCAACTCTCCGAACCGGCGAAGGTTACCCTGACAATCTACGCTGTGAATGGAACAAAGGTTCGGACGTTAGCATTAGGACTGATGCCTGCAGGTATCTATCAAAGTCGCAGTCGCGCTGCCTATTGGGATGGAAAAAATGACGTAGGTGAGTCTATTGCGAGCGGTATCTATTTCTACACGCTAACCGTAGGAGGGTTTAAGTCAACGCGTAAGATGTTGATTCTGAAATAGTATCAAATGACCATAGGATAGCTGGAAGGCTGATGTTTATTGGCTTCCCAGCGATCGTTGATGAGTGGGTTGCGTTGGGATCGCGAGCATCCTCTTTGAGAAATGATGCGTTTAGCGATAAACGTGTCTAAAGTATAGCAAAACCAGTAGCGGTTGTCAACCATATTTTCAAGGCACCTGCCCCGGTTTTGCGAAGTAAAGTTCGTCGGGAACATAGGATTAGGGTCTCATTGGGCTTCTCCTTGGTGAGTGGCTTCATCGTTTGAGTCTGAATTGGCAAGGTCTGCATCTATGGCTTGGAGTTGGTGCTGCGGTATGAGGTCGAGATATTGAGAGATCACACGTTTAGAAAGTCGTGTAATCTGTGAGATTTTATCAATATCTGCGGTTGCTTTCCGAACGACTTTGACGCTCTCATAATCGCGAATGTATCGGTCAACTGCCTCCTTAGAGTGTTTGGTCTTTGCGGCAATCCTGGGGGTGAGATGTCCTTGAAGATAGAGGGTTATGATCTCTTTCTTATGGGTAATAGCCCCCGATAAGTCATGGATATTGCCACGGGTGGGCAAGAGTTCTCCAGTGGTTTTTTGCCATTCATTAACATAATCACAGACAACGGCATCGCAGACATTGAGCAAAACTGCCAAGTCGAGTTGTGTCAATAATGCCCCTTGGTCATAAGCTTGATGACACCAGCGGACCAAGCGATTGATCCGCAATTGCCGGGAGGTGAAACCGTTGCGAAAGGATTCAATATCCTCTGCGGCGAGGTAAGTCAGGATGACGGGTTTCATGCGGGTTTTGACGATGGACTTTCCTCTTTCTGGATGCTCTTCAATAGGGACGGCCATCCAAACGAGTTGTCCATAACTCAAGAAACGCTCATCCGGGAGTTGATCGCCGGTGGCGAGTTTCTCCAAAGGAAGGGTAATCACGAAATAGTCTTCAACGGTCTTAAGAATATCATCAACAATGGCGGTGGCAGTGACTTCGCCTTTGTCATAACCATAGTCATTGAGAAAGCGGTGAATGAGCAACTGTCGTAGGGACTTATCGTTGATGCGTCTGAATTTCTTCTCGTTGATTTGCGTGCGGGTTAGAGGTTTGCTCATGAGAGGTCCCCCTTTTTTGTGTCCTCAGGTTCTGGGTGAAGGAGTTGGGTTATGCGATCTGTGTGTTGGTATTCCTCATAGAGTGAGAGATACTCGCGGATCAACCGGTCAGATAGATGGGTGATCAGGCGTATCTGTGCGTTAGGAAAGCCTTGATGATGGAGCGTAGCGACTTGTGTAAAGTCTTTCAAGTAGCGGTAGACAGCTCGTTCGCTGTGGTTCGTCTTTTTCTCGATTTCGGTGAAGGTATAGGCTTTGAAATATAACTCCAGGACCTGGGTTTTATGAGAAGTGCCGGGGCCCATGTCGTGTTTCGTCCCGCGCGTCATAACGAAATACCCATCCTGCTTCAAGTGTCGAATGTCGCGTTTGACTGTAGCAGGACTGGTGGTTAATAATACAGCTAAATCCTCGTAGCTCAGTAAGGCATCTTGGTCATAAGCTTCTTGGGTCAATCGGAGGATCCGATGCCGTCTGAGTCCTGCGAGACCATAATTCGCTAAGACTTCAAGATCGGCGTTTGTGTCATTGAGAGTTAGCCGACAGGAAACTTTTTTCGCTAAAGCGATATGTTTACCTGCGGGTTCCTCTGCGGCGACTGCCTCGTAGCAGATTTGCCCTGATGTCAGGTGCACATCGGCGTGTTGTTCAAAGTAGGTGGAAATCTGTTTATAGTAGGCTTCAGCAACGAGAGGCATTAGATTAAAGTCTGCTGAAATCTTCTGAATAATCGCGGCTCTGGCATTCTTGGATTCGAGCCGAGTGATACCGTAAGCGGTATCCTTCTTGCGGTTCATATTGACCTCCATGAATAGATTATCGGGGATCCGAGGACATCTACTCGTTAGTTTAACGAATACTAATAGTATAACTCATGGGGTCATTTGATATAAACTATAAATAGCTCGCGGCTATTTCTTTCTGTCCGAGGGAACTCCGAATCGCGACCAGTCGGGAATCGGAGTTCCCTCCTACAACTTCTAAAAAGGAGAACTAATACATGAAAACGATACTATTTCTCATACTTTTACTATTAGCTTTTGTAACACTTACGTTTGTGCCGAATAGTTTTGCACAAGACGCTGCAGATGAAGTTATCTCAATACCGGACCCAACTTTAAAAGCGAGACTCTGTAAAGTATTTAATAAGCCATCTAATTGCATAATCACAAAACAGGATATGGAAGGGTTAACGGAACTTGACATCATTGTCCTTAACCCCAGTGATGTCAGAGACAAAAACATTATAGGGCTTGAATACGCAATTAATTTAACAAAGTTTGAAATCCATCGCACGTATGTTAGCGATATAATGCCACTCTCAGGGTTAACAAAATTAACATGGTTACAGATGGCTGCTAATAAAATCATGGACATCAAACCCTTGGCAGAATTGACAAATCTGGAATTTTTACACTTGTCGACCAATAAAATTAGTGATGTCACACCCCTATCAGGGCTAACAAAATTAACAGGATTATTGCTTAGCAATAATCAAATCACGGACATCAGTCCGCTTGCCGAGTTGACAAATCTGAAGAATTTATGGCTTGATGGTAATCAAATCATAGACATCAGTCCGCTTACTGCTTTGACAAATTTGACGCTTTTAGGTCTTAATGGTAATCAAATCATAGACATCAGTCCGCTTACTGCTTTGACAAATTTGACGCTTTTAGGTCTTAATGGTAATCAAATCACAGACACGGACCTTAACCTCCTCACTGTGTTTACAAATCTGACAAATTTAAGACTTAATGATAATCAAATCACGGACATCAGTCCGCTTGCCGAGTTGACAAATCTGAAGTGGTTAAGTCTTCATGGCAACCAAATTAGCGATGTGAGCCCTCTTACAGAACTCACAAATCTCAAAACATTAAGAATTTACGACAATCCGATTAAGAACCGAAAACCGCTCCTCGCGCTATTGCAACAGAATCCGGGTATAAAAATTTATCTTAAAAACAGTAGGGAAGCACTGCCAGTTACCCTATCCCATTTCAGTGCCGAACACACCGATGCAGGCATTATCCTCAAATGGACAACGGAGTCAGAGGTAGATAACGCGGGTTTTTATATCTACCGCAGCAAAACAAAGGACGGTGAATTCAAGGTTGTCAACACCGAACTCATTCAAGGTGCTGGCACTACAGGTGAACGCAATGAATACACGTGGACAGATACCACCGCTAAACCGCATACCTTCTACTATTATCGGATAGAAGATGTGTCGTATGCTGGAGAACAGGAGCAGTTGGCAACCGTTCGGTTGAGAGGGTTTGTATCCGCAAGCGGTAAACGGACTACAAGTTGGGCAGATTTGAAATCCCAGTAGTAATTTCTATAGTTCGTAGGTTGGCTAAGCGTAAGCGAAATCCAGTAAACGAAACCTAACCTACGACTTTTACAAATCCCTTGGACAAGGAAGATTTAGGAGTTTCTTCAAAGGCACAATCAATGGCTATTTGTTCTCTTCGGGAAATGGCGCGCGGATGTCATATCGCCCCTCAACAAATACCGGTAACTTTCCACCTTCAACCAAAAGATCAAGCGGGTTCGGGCGCGTCGTTAAGGGGAAGGTTACTACGTTCTGAATACGCAACGATTCGTAAAACGCCATTAGGATTTCTATTGTGCAGAGTCCATGTCTGCCTGCATTGCGGTGCTCTTCAACATCGCCTTCAATCCATGCCAACATTTCTGAAAACTGATTCGGTTCGCTTTGGCGCGGTTTGATGGTCTGCCATCCTGAGGCTTTGCTATTCAGGAGTTCAATCGTGCCATCACCACCACGGCGGAGTTGACCATCATTGCCATACACAGCATCGCCACGAAGTCCCGGTCCCGGCAAATCACTTTCATAGATGCCACGGATACCGCCTTCAAAGCAGATTTCCGCCATGCATAGGTCTTCGGTTCGGACACGGCGTTCCCAACGATCAGTTTTGCGTGCAACCTGACCAATAAGCCATTGTGGTTCAGGATCACCGAGAATAAAACGCATTTCGTCAATCTCGTGTGTGCCGCGATTTAGTAATCCGTGCCCATCGCGACGTAGCATTGCTTGGGGTTGACCAATCGCCCCCTCTTGGATAAGTCGGCGTGCTTCGCAATTCTGACCGCTGAAGCGTCTCTGATGTCCGACAACCAATTTCGTGCCGTTCTTTTCGCAGGCATCCATCATGTCTTGTGCATCGCCAACTGAAGCTGCCATAGGTTTTTCAGTGATAACACCCAATGCTCCATTTTCAGCTGCGGCAATTGTCGGTGCTGCCCGCACACTCTGCCATGTGGTGATACTAACAATATCAAGTTCCTCTTTCTGGCACATTTCTTCAAAATCAGTGTAATGTGTTGGGAGTGAGAACTCATCAGCAAATTTTGCGGTGGAGTCGGCACTGATATCTGATGCGGTGACAACTTTGGCACGACCTGAACCGTTCCAACTCCGTGCATGGGCACGCCCCATGCCACCACAACCGATTATGCCTACACGATATGTTTTTTCTGCCATCTGTTTACCTCAAATAAGAAATATATGTTAATACTAACGTCAAGTTTATCAGAAATTGATACGCGATGCAAGTTAATTGTAAGAGGTCCTATGTATGACCCTTGACATCAACATAAATCTGTAATATACTTAAAATATGATACTTAATTCTTGATACTGGGAGATGTAACACGATGCAGAAAAAATACAGTCTGCGCCGACGATAATCTATCCGGAATTGGATGGGAAGCCTGCGGAAATTGAAAATCTTCGATCGGAAAGGAGTGATTGAATTCGGGTATACCCTCTGTAGGTGTGACTTCCCGGTCGCGCCCCTCTAAATGCAAAGAAGACTTAGCAATTGAACTGCTCCGATCAGAAACAATAAAATAACATGTGTCTATTTTACTACAATTTCCACAAGACGTTTTTCAATGTACGCTTATTTTGTAACAAGTACACTGTTGGCATCGTTTATGCAAGACAATAAATAAGAAAAAGTTAAAAATTCTCGATGTGTATACCGGTTAGGTATTGATGAAGGAGAAAAAATGCAAAAATTAATAATCAACGGTGATACAAGACTTGAAGGTAAAGTTCAGATAAGTGGTTCAAAAAATGCTGTCTTACCTATCGCAGTCGCTGCTGCCATCCTTGGCGATAGTGTCAGTGTGCTTCACAATGTCCCAAACCTTACAGACGTAAAAACGCTTAGTGCAGTCCTTGAAGGTCTTGGTGCTTCAATAACACGAAAAAACAGTTCCCTCTACATTGAGCCGATAAACCGCATGGAGTACGAAGCACCCTACGATCTGGTGCGAAAGATGCGCGCATCCATATATGTTTTGGGACCGCTTGTTGCCAAACTCGGGCGCGCAAAGGTTTCTTTCCCTGGTGGGTGTGCTATCGGTCCGCGACCGGTTGATTTACACATCAAAGGTTTAGAGCATTTAGGTGCGCAAGTTGAGGTTAAAAAGGGTTATATCTACGCCCAGGCGGAGCGATTGGTCGGTGCCGAGATGGATTTAATTGGTCACCACGGTCCGAGCGTTGGGGCAACGGCAAACGTTATGATGGCGGCAACCTTAGCCGAAGGGACAACCGTTATCCGCGGTGCTGCGCGTGAACCTCACATCACTGATCTTGCCAAATTCCTCAATGCTATGGGGGCAGATATAGAAGGTATCGGTACTTCTGTTTTAACAATTCAAGGTGTCAAACAGTTGCGTGGTACCGAACATCAGGTTATCTCAGACGATATTGAAGCAGGCACTTTTATGGTTGCAAGTGCAATCACTAACGGTGATGTTTTCGTGGAAGGTGTCACCCATCAACAAATCCACACTGTTGCAGAGAAACTAACAGAAGCTGGCGTGCAATTAGATTGGGGTGACATAGGTGTACGCGTCACATCGCCTCGCAAACTCAAATCGATAGATGTCACCACCGCTCCATTCCCAGGATTTCCCACAGATATGCAGGCACAGATGATGGGGCTGCTCACGCTCGCGTCAGGAACAAGTACTATCACCGAAAATGTTCACACTGATCGTTTCATACATGCCGCAGAACTCAACCGTATGGGTGCTGATATCAGGCTTGAGGGGCGCAAATCTGTTATTCATGGTGTTCCGTTCCTCAGTGGTGCACCGGTAATGGCTTCCGATCTGCGTGCTGGTGCTGTGCTTGTCGTTGCTGGAATGGCAGCTGCTGGCGAAACTGTTGTCTCGCGTGTTTACCATATTGACAGAGGTTATGAAGCAATCGAGAAAAAACTCAACAATCTCGGTGCGGATATTGTCAGGGTCAATGACAGTGAATGAGTCGTGTATGTATTGTAGGTTTATATGTTGCGAATTGTTGATACACAAACCTTGTAAGCCCAATTGAAAGAACTAATACAAAACTAATACCATGTTGCGAATTGTTGATACACAAACCCCCGAAAGTAAAGCCTTTCTTGCAAAACTAAACGAGCGAGGCAGGTTAACAGATGAAAATATTCTAAGAACTGTTCGCCGTACGCTGAGCGATGTGCAAGCAGAAGGCGATAAAGCTGTGGCTCGGTATACTCGCAAACTTGATTCCCCGCGACTTTCTACCAAAGGACTAAAGGTTCAACAGAAAGAATTTAAACAAGCATATACTGAAGTCCCTTCAGATTTTATTGAGGCAATTGCACACGCTAAGAAGAACATTGAAAGTTTCCATCAAAAGCAGATGCAAACTTCTTGGGTCTCCACAGAGGCAGATGGAGTCTTATTAGGACATCTCATCCGTCCCCTAAAGCGTATCGGAGTTTGTGTTCCCTCTGTTAGTCAACTCCTGGTTTCATCGCTGCTCATGAACGTAATACCTGCAATTGTTGCTGGCGTTGAGGAAATTGCTGTTTGCATGGGACCCATGCGGAATCGTCAGATCAACCCACACATGTTGGTCGCAGCTGCAGAATGTGGCATGGATGAGATTTACAAATGTGGTGGTGCACAAGCGGTCGGAGCGATGGCTTACGGCACGGCAACCATCTCCCCAGTTGATAAGATTGTCGGTCCTGGCAACCTGTACGTCCAACTTGCCAAAAAAGAGGTTTACGGACACGTTGATATTGACAAATTAGCCGGACCAAGCGAAATCCTCGTCATTGCCGACAGCACTGCAGACCCCGATTATGTTGCCGCTGATCTTATTTCACAAGCCGAACACGGACCGGAGTGTTCAGCAATTCTTGTAACCCCTTCACGTGGATTTGCTGAACAGGTTAAAGCGGCAATTGAACTCCAGGCGCAAACTCTCCCTCGACAATATGAACTTGTAAAGGCTTTTGAAAATTACGGTGCCGCGTTTGTTGTCGAAGATTTAGCGGAAGCGGTTTCCTTTGCTAACCAAATTGCACCTGAGCACGTTGAATTACACGTTGAAAATCCATTAAACTGGATCGGTGAAATTCGAAATGCAGGTGCTATCCTTGTGGGTCCTTATTCTCCTGAAGCTGTAGGGGATTACATTGCAGGACCAAATCACATCCTCCCTACAGGCACAGCAGCGCGCTACGCCTCTCCATTAAGCGTTCACGATTTTCTTAAAAAGACAAGCCTCATTTCTTACACCAAAACCGCTTTAGAGAAGGTTACACCAGATGTTGTGAAACTTGCAGAAGTAGAGGGTTTAGAGGGTCATGCCGCAGCCATGAAAATCCGATTTGAAGACGATTAGTCCGAACACGCCGCATTGTAGGAGGGCTTGTCAGCCCGATTTATTTATGAAAACCAATATGCTTTCGAAACAGATCTCTCCAGTCGCCACATTCTCAATCGTTGGATATGATCTAAACAATGGTGATTTGGGAATTGCCGTGCAATCAAAGTTTTTTGCTGTCGGTGCAGTAGTGCCGTGGGCAGAAACTGGCGTTGGTGCTATTGCAACACAATCCTGGGCAAATACGACTTTTGGACCCAGAGGATTGGAATTGCTTAAGATTGGACTTTCAGCACAACAGACCTTAGACCATCTCATCAAGGACGATTCTGGACGGAAAACACGGCAGGTTGGTATCGTTGATGCAAATGGTAACGTTGCAAACTATACAGGTGAAGAATGCCACGGTTGGGCAGGTGCTGTTTCGGGCAAAAATTACACTGCACAAGGTAATATCCTTGCTGGACAGGATGTTGTCAAAGCGATGGGAACAGCGTTTGAAAAAATGGAAGGCGAATTGGCGGATAAATTGATGGCTGCACTCTTTGCTGGACAGGAAAACGGCGGTGACAAACGGGGACAGCAGTCCGCTGCGCTGCTCGTTGTTAGAAAAAAGGGGGGTTATGGCGGTTTCAATGACCGTTACATTGACCTACGTGTTGACGATGCTGAAAAACCGATCCAGGAACTTCAGCGGCTCTTAGAAATCCATAAAAAATTCTTTCCACGATAATCGCACCTCTACCCTATGAATCAACGCTGAATACGCATAAGGCATTTTGCGGGGCGCGACCGAGAGGTCACTCCTACAAAATCTGAGCAAATCCAAGATTCATACAAATTGACAATATTGACACCCTTCATAAGGGTATGTAAAGTTTTTGGCAATTTCTGAATCGCGGATTATGCGGATTGCACCAAATCAACGGTATGAATGCCTTTTGGCATTCCCCGGATTGCGCGGATTTTGGGAACTTGATGTCAAATCAATTGCAAATGCGCGCTTGATATTGGAAATCGGGGTTGAAAACCCATAACTTTCAATTTAGCGTGTGCTATAGTCAAAACGATATTGATTTCCAAAGGCAGCAGCACCAACGGTGCGGAAGGTGTATAGAAAACGGTGTCAAACCTTCTTTAGCCCCAGCGGGGCGAAAGTTGTCCGATTTCGGTATATTACTTGGGTTCTACACCTTTCGCCCCGCTGGGGCTTATTGGATCATTCCTATGCAGGTTTTATACACCTTTCGCCCCGCTGGGGCTAAAACACATGTAAAATATAGGTTAAAATCCTTAAGTTGACAGTTATGGAAATCGGGGTTGAAAACCCCTCCTACAAGAGAAAGGGAATGGTTAATGCCAAAAACTTTACACACCCCTTCATAATCGGTATTTTGACTTTTCTCTCAAAATGTGGTATCATTTTATCCATTAACTGCGGTGGAGAAAAGAGTCTTCACCCACTATCCCATCATTATTTCTACAAATATATCATCTTTAGAAAAATCTGTTGAGGTACAATGATGCAAAAACAGAAGCGGATCATAGCTATAGTGTTAGCCTGCTGCTTGTTACTTTGTGCAGTTCTTGTTTCAAATTATGCTTTCGGTCTGACAGGCGCGTTGGCTAACCTCTTTCCGATAAGCATACCGTTAGCGAGTTTCGAACAGTTTCACGTCATCGCCCACGATAACTACTCCTATCATTTACCACCATGATGTGTGTCTAATTCCTCTTTTTGCTCTAAAACAAGCGGGGGACGATTGAAACGCTCACGAATCTTGTTCGCAGCTAAGAAAATGGCACGCATACGAATGATACGACGTGCCAACCGCTTTTTCCCCGGAAAATCGCTGATAATCAACCCCGATAAAATTGTTAATAAACCCTGTCCTGGGACTCCGGGTACCGCCAAAAGTGCTCCTACAACAATCAGCATACCCCCCACCAGATTTTTCAACAAAGAGACAAAGAAACGTAAAACCGGATTTTTAATGGGGCGAACCCGCTTTGTTTCGTCGAAATAGTCCGGCGGCAGGAACGTTATCAACGCAGCACACCCGACAATGCTCAACACTAAACTTGTTCCTGAGAAAATCCCCACAAATAGCCAGTGGTTTGCTATTAACTGCAAAAAAAGTAAAAACCACCCACTGATTACTTGCCAACAAATTTTTAACGCATCAATCAACCACAAGGGGTTTTTCTCCTAACACACTATCGGCGCGAGATAGCACCGCCATCAACTGTCAAAATATCTCCGCTAATATAGCCAGCTTCATCCGAAGCGAGGAACAACACTGCTCCGATATAATCCCATACCGTAGCACGTCGCTCAAGTGGCGCATCCGGTGAAGCAGGTAGCAATTCTGGAAGACTATTATCTTTAGGTAAATCTTGGGGAGCGTTCATTCCTGTCGGTGCACCACCGCCGGGTGCAACAGCATTCACAGTAATACCGTGCGGACGAAGTTCTAACGCCAAGCTACGTGTCAATCTATTTACTGCTGCTTTGCTCACGCAATAACTTAAGACCCCGACATGTGATTCCTCAGCAAAGATAGACGAATTATTTATGATCCGTCCCCGTATCTCCTGTGTTATCATTACCTTAGCAACTGCCTGTGCACACAGCAGACACCCCTTTACATTAACCGCCATCACGTTGTCAAAACCTTCTGCTGTCAACTCAAAAAGTGTTTGGCGATTAATAATTCCGGCGTTGTTGAAGAGAATATCAATTCGTTTGAATGTGTCCAATGTCGTCCCAACGGCAGCCTGAACCTGTGCAGGAACTGTGACATCTAATGGTACTGCAATCGCCTGTTCACCTTCAGCGCGAATTTCTGCGGCAACAGCATCGGCATTTCTGCCACCTGCGACTACTACTGACGCACCTTCACGCGCAAATGCTAAACAAGCAGCTCTCCCAATACCTAAAGGTCCGCCACCGCCTGTTACAAATGCTACCCGATTTTCAAAACGCATCCGTTCCTTCTCCTAAAGTTGTCAACTTCTTTTCAGGCAAGTTTGCGGCGATGCTCCGCTAAATCTTCTCGCACTATCTTAGCGATTTCAGGTCCAATTTCCTCAAGTATTTCTTCTAACCCTTCCTTTTGGATAGAAACTGTGGGAATGAATGCACCCTTATCTAAGTCAATGGGGAAACCTTCCTTTTGTTCAACACCGTTGCGGGCGAACCTAACTCGCGCCAAGAATAGCGGTCCGTAACCGTCTTCATACTGGAGTTCCACACGAAGGAATTCAATAGCATCAGTACCTAGTACACGCCCGGATAGGTCAAGTGTCTTAATAGTGAGGTTGAACGAGGACTTAACTTTGTATCTGTTCATGAGTGTACCCCTATTGGTTATCAAGGGTTGTGAATCTAATAGTAAACCTCAAAACGATTCTTTACGGAAGTTGCGGGAATGTTGCCGTGGGCAAGAATCTCGGCATCCCGTAATGCTCTCACAAGTGTTTCTAATTCAATTGTTAAGTTCGGTGGACGCGGGGTGCCTTCACTTGAAGGCGGCTGCACCGAGTGCTGTTCCAGAAAATGTCCCATATTTCTCGGATCAACGATGCCTATCAAGAAATCAGGCAATCCATCGTGTTGGTAGGAAGGTCCCGGGCTGGTCGGGGACGGTAACGTCTGTGCAACTTCTTTGACTGGATCTAGGAGTTTTAAATCGGGCGGCAGCTGTTCCTGAATTTCAATTTCATGCACGTATGCAGGCTCGCTTGCGGTAGGAACCCTCGTGCTACTTGACATAGCGTAACGCCAAGCGACTGCGTATGAATGGGTGATAGAAATGAAAGGACTGTTAACAGTGCTTCGCGCAATATGAAGCATCAATCGAGTTATCGTGGATGTCATTTCGGGTGCTCTGGCAGTAAAACCGCGTTCTGTTGGGTCGTTGAGGTGCCAATAGGTACCAATGCCTGATCCGCGATAGAATATCGCCATAAAATCTGTTGCTCCGTTCCCATTTTCCAACATGAATATATAAGTTTAACATTAATTTTAGTTCTGTGTCAAGTGGATTCTGCAGGTTCCAGGGCGATTTAGTTTTCAGTTTTCTTTATATTTTTTCACAGATATAAACATTTTGCAGCTAGGAAAGAAGTAAGAACCGAGTTTTAAGAAAAACTCGGTTTCTAAGGTAACGGGCTAACTTATTCTTGCGCGTGTTCGGCAAAGATATCCCAGGTGATTCCAAATTTGTCGGTACATTTACCGTAGTAGGAACCCCAGAACACGCAGCCCATCGGCATTACGATTTTGCCACCATCTGATAGTTTGTCGAAGACCTCGTCTGCGTGCAGTTTGCTGTCCGCCCCGAAGCAGAGCGAGAAGTTGTTGCCAGCGACACGCGGTGGACCGAACGATGAACAGGTATCGCTGCCCATCAGAACACTGGATCCGATCGGAAGGGAGACGTGCATGATACGATCAAGATCTTCCTCCGCAATGCCCATTTCTTTTGGACCCTCACGGAATGTTGAAATGTTCATGAACTCACCACCAAAAATGGAACGGTAGAATTCAAACGCTTCGCGGCAATTATCGTTGAAAGTTAAGTACGGATTAAGTGCCATAAATTCCTCCTAAAAATGTGAATGTAATAATTATTCCAGGTAGTTAAACCTATTCATGCATAACACGTTTAGGAGGTTATTTTGGTTTCAATTTGAATCGGATGTAAACTTTTGTATGAAGATTAAAAAATAATTCGGTAATTTTCTATCAATGCTCGGTGCGGTTAGGAAACCGCACCTACCGGGTTGGGGACCCTAAATTGACACCTATGGGTAGAGCTTGCGAAACCCAACATTGTCTGAACCATTTTCCCCTTGCAATCACACACCGAATCACATATAATTGCCATTGTATCAAACATCAGCAAGCACAAAAGGACACCATGCCATCTCTCAACATCAAACCTACGCACAAACCGATCAAAACATACTACGCGGAACTGGAAAAATATGCGCAACTCGGTGCAGAAAACGAGGGCAGTGTCCGAGCCGCATTCCAAAACCTACTACAGCACTATTGCGGACAATCCAACCTCACGCTCCTCTGCGAAAAGACGATCCACACCACAGACAATAGACGCATAACTCCCGATGGCGAAATCGTGGACGTTTACGGTTTACCACACGGCTATTGGGAAGCAAAAGATACACAGGACGACCTACATAGCGAGGCGGACAAGAAGTTTGCGGCAGGCTACCCCTCCAAAAACATCGTGTTTCAATCGCCGACACACGCGCTCCTCTATCAAAACGGGCAGATGAGTCTTGACTTAGACATCACCGATGCAAAAAACCTTGTCCAAGTGCTACAAACCTTCTTTGCGTACCAGGAGGAGAACATCTCGGCATGGCATGAGGCTGTTGCGGAATTCAGAGAGATTGTCCCCGAACTCGGTGAAAAATTGGCAGCGTTAATTGAAACTGAACGTCAGAACAATCCACATTTTCATGAGGCGTTCTCCAAGTTTCATCAGCAGTGCCAAACCTCAATCAACCCGAACCTTTCCATCGCAGCAGTTGAGGAGATGCTTATTCAGCATCTGTTAACCGAACGGATTTTCGCTACCATTTTTGATAATCGTGACTTCACCCGTAGAAATATCATTGCACGCGAGATTGAAACCGTCATTGATGTGCTGACCGAACGGACGTTGAACCGCTCCGAATTTCTCCGTCCTTTGAACCCGTTCTATGTGGCAATAGAGAAAACTGCCCGCACGATTACTGACTTTTCACAGAAACAGGGATTTTTGAATGCCGTTTATGAGCAGTTTTTTCAAGGCTTTTCCATCAAGGTAGCAGATACGCACGGCATCGTCTATACACCGCAACCGATAGTAGATTTTATGGTGAAAAGCGTTGAACATATCTTGCAGACAACGTTTGGTCGTTCCTTGTCCGATAGTGGTGTGCATATCATTGACCCGTTTGTCGGCACAGGCAACTTCATTGTCCGTATTATGCAGGAACTTGACCCGATCGCTTTAGAACGAAAATACACAGCTGACCCACCAGAACTGCAATGCAATGAGGTGATGCTCCTACCATACTATATTGCCAGTCTGAACATAGAACATCAGTTTTTCACGACAACGAACCGATATGCCGCTTTTGAAGGTATCTGCCTCGTGGATACGTTTGAGATAGCAGAGGAACGGCAGATGTCGTTATTTGTGCCTGCCAATGCAGAACGCGTTGAAAAGCAGAAGCAGACACCGATGTTCGTAGTTATCGGCAATCCGCCCTACAATATGGGACAGGTGAATGAGAACGACAACAACAAAAATCGCAAATACGAGACCATGGATAAGAAGATTAAGGACACGTATGCGAAAGACTCTAAAGCAACGAACGTAAATAAACTCTACGATCCTTACGTCAAAGCGATTCGGTGGAGTTTGGAGAGAATTGGTGAGGAGGGAATTGTCGCTTTTATTACGAACAACAGTTTTCTTGATAGCATTGCGTTTGATGGTATGCGGAAACACCTTGCAGCAGATTGCGATGCAATTTACGTTCTGGATTTAGGTGGTAATGCACGGCGGGGATTGAAGGTCTCCGATGCCAATGTGTTCGGGATTCGTGTCGGGGTGAGCATCAATCTATTTGTAAAGAAAAAGGGAGATTCATCAGAAAGACCGCAACTCTTTTACTATCGCACTGATGACCTGTGGAACAGAAAACGGAAGTTTGACTTTCTGAATGAAAGTCAACATGCAGGTGGTATTGAATGGCAACCGATTCAACCGGATGCGCGGCGGACATGGCTCACCGAAGGACTCCACACTGAATTTGATACTTTTATGCCAATGGGGACCAAAGAAGCAAAGGCAGCAAAAAGTGATGTGGTGAACGTAATTTTCAAAACCTATGGTATTGGTGTTAACACGAACCGTGATGCATGGGTTTATAACTTCAACCGAGATGTTCTTGCCCAGAAAATGATCCTTACGATTGAAACCTATAACTCGGAAATTAATCGATGGGAACGACGCACTGAACGGAATGCAAACATTGACGATTTTGTGTTGTCTGACGAGAAAAAAATAAAATGGAGTCGTAACTTAAAACAGGAATTGAAACGAAACAAAATCGCTGAATACGCTGAACAAAAACTGAGAAATTCACTCTACCGTCCTTTCACAAAATCCTACCTATTTTTTGATTCCATTATGAATAATGAAGTTTCGCACATTTCTACTACTTTTCCCACACCTGAAACTGATAAAGAGAATCGCGTGATTTGTGTCAACGGTATAGGAAATACCAAGCCTTTTCATACTTTGATGGTTGATGTGATACCTGATCTCCATCTTACAGGCGATTCTCAGTGCTTCCCCTTCTACACCTACGACGAAGATGGCGCAAATCGCCGCGAAAACATCACCGATTGGGCATTGGCACAGTTCCGCACACACTACAAAGACGACTCCATCACCAAGTGGGACATCTTCCACTATAACTATGGCATCCTGCATTATCCTGCGTATCGTGAAAAGTATCAGGCGAACCTCAAACGCGATCTGCCGCATATCCCAACCCCCCTCGCCCCCCTTGACAGAGGGGTTGCTGCAGATTTTTGGGGATTTGCCAACGCAGGTGCGCGGTTGGCAGAAATCCATGTCAACTACGAATCGCAACCCGAATACGATAAACTGAAGTTAGTGCAGAACCCAAACGTCCCGCTCAATTGGCGCGTTGAAAAGATGAAACTCGCCAAAGACAAAACCTCGCTTGTCTACAACGATTTCCTAACGCTTGACAGCATCCCTGCAAAAGCGTTTGATTATCGGCTCGGTACCCGTTCCGCGTTGGAATGGTTAATCAATCAGTATTGTGTCAAAACGGACAAGCGGAGTGGCATCGTCAACGACCCGAATCGTGTGGATGATCCGCAGTATATTGTGCGGTTGATTGGGCAGGTGATTTCGGTTAGCTTGGCTACGGTGGATATTGTTGAGAATTTACCTGCGTTACGGTAGTAGGCACACTCCGTGTGCCGTAAACAAAAAAACACGTCCTTTGTAGGGCGTTTTGTAAGCATACTCTTCGCGGCTTTTGACATATTAATTTACTCACGATTAGCGATTGTGTTGAGGTGAAATATTTATAATCCTAAATGCTACAGAATAACTTGATTTCACCTTGACTTTTATTGCTATATATGCTATAATCTAATTAACGGTTTAATGTGGTGTTAAGATAGAATTCAATACAGAAATTCTTGTTTTGTCTTAATCCGACAAAACTTTTGAATTTGTTAAACATGAGGTGTTAATCCAATGAATATGCAGAAGTCTCAAGAAAAAATTGAAGAATTGATGGCGTTGTTTCTATTTCGGGTTAAAAGTGCAAATGCAATGGGTAAGACAGACATCAATCGGATAGCTGAAACTGTGTTAATTCCACTGTTTTCAGAGATCTATGGACATGAAGATTTGAGAAATTTAAATACATCTGAGAACCCTAATTTTCCTGCGATTGACTTGGGAGACAAAAAAACAAGAACTGCCTATCAAATCACATCAGATCCTAGTTCCCAAAAAATTAAAGAAACTTTAACTAAATTCGTTGAACATGGACTGCACAATGAATATAATCATCTCATCGTCTATATTTTAACAGAAAAACAACAATCATATCGTGCAAAATTTGACGACATAATAAAAGGTAAATTTAGTTTTAACGCGAAAAATGACATAAGAGATTTTAAAGACTTGCTCAAAGAAATCTCAAGCTTTTCTATAGAGAAGTTGCAAAAGATAGAAGAGTTACTTGAGCAACAATTTGGTGAAGAAAAAGATGATCCTCAAGATATAGTGGATTGGATAGAATCTGTCAACAACTATTGGAGAGGTGAAGAAAGTTCAAGCAAGATTAAAATTGATCGTGAGATAGTACGTAATGACTTGTATGACTTTGCATCGCAAGACAACGGAATAGTTATCGGAAGTCCGGGGGTTGGAAAAACTTATTTACTCAAAGAACTTCTTCGTCATCTCAAATCAGAAGATATACCTCATTTATTACTACCCATTGACCTGCTCGGTGACAGCAATCCCAAAGAGTGGCCGGATGGTTTTTCTTTTCAAGGTAATTTAATAGATGCTCTCAAGTCCGTCCCTATTTCCGAGAAGAAAGGTATTATAGTTTTTGATGGATTTGATGCCGCAAGAGACGACAAAAAACGCAAAAACTTTTTGATTCTCATTCAACAGGCAATTCAGGAACTCGACAATTGGAATGTAATAGTAACGGTTCGGACTTATGACGCAAAAAAATCGAAGGAACTTTTAGCCTTGTTTAAAGGTCCTAATGAATCTGATCAAACAAAATACCAGATTGAAAAGATTTTGTGTCGACATTTTAGTATTGCACCTTTCAGTCAGGACGAGATTTTGCATGCCTTAAATCAGATTGGATACCCCGAAACGATCTACTTAGAGGGTTCTGATGAATTTAAGTCTATCTTATCAAATCCTTTCAATATCTGGGTATTGGAGAACATCCTTAAGTTCTCATCACATGAAGATATTAGAACTCTTAGCAAAATTCGTTCAGAAGTACAGCTGCTTGATCGGTTTTGGGAACAACGAATTGAGAATGAAAACAGTGAACGTGTTTTACGACGTATCTCAAGTAAAATGGTAGAGAATCGTTCATTGATTGTGAAAATAGATGACATTTATGACAATGTGGACCTTGACAATCCAGAGAGGAGAATCGCTTGGGATAAGCTTCAGAGTGATGAAATCTTATCAAAGACATCTTCTACTAGACAACAACTTGCTTTTTCTCACAACATCCTTTTTGACTACGCCATTAGTGTCCTGCATATTGAAGACGATCCCAAAGAACTTGAAGCATTTTTGGAAATAGATCAGGCACGCGCTCTTTTTCTTCGTCCAAGTCTTACTTATTTTTTCACTCGTCTCTGGTACTATAAACCAGATAGTTTCTGGCAAGCTTTCTGGCATATTTTACCAAAGGATCAATCCGTGCATTTACGTCTTGTCGCACGCTTAATTCCACCAAGTGTTATCGCAAATGAAGCCCGTAAGGTTAAAGAACTGAAACCGCTTTTTGAGAAACTATCCAATCCTGATGATCTCATAAACAACGCAATAATGTGGCTTCTACAATCCTTACGAACGCTTCAATCTGAGCATGACTCGCTCTGGATTGATTTTTTTGATCGGGTTTCGGAGCATTTGAATGTTAACTTTGCTATGGATTTAGCAACTCTTACTTCGGGAATACTTGACCGTGCTATTGAGACCGATAAGTCAGATATAATAAATACTTGTGGACGCATAGGGCGTCGACTCCTTGAATGGGTTTGGCAAGAAAAAGAAACGAAGGCCGACGACTGGTATAACCGCCTCGGTGGTTATTGGGCAGTACCACTTGTTTCCAAAACATTTCACACCAATGTTGAAGAATCTCGCGTACTTCTTGAAAAAGTTCTTAAACTTATGAATGAGGACAATTTTCCGATAGGCTTTTTGTCGCGGTTGTCTGAACATATAGACAAAATTTGGGATCATGATCCAGAATTTGCAATCTTAATATATCGTACTGTTTTTTCACACCAATTTACCAGTGAAGGAGAGACACAACGCGGTACCCCTATTTTATCTATAACTACCTATCGGAGCCAAGATTTCAGTATGTGTCAATATCGTTTGGTAAAGCATTTCCACCAATTTCTGCAAGAAAATCCCAAACCTGCAACACAAGCAGCAATCCAAAGTTTAAACTGCTTTATTGCTAAAGAACATGTTTTCCAGTTTTCCAGAAAAGATATGACAATTGAAGAATTAAATGAACCGTTCGATATTCATGGAAAAACTGCAAATTTTGTACAAGACCATAGTTATATTTGGGACGCCCGAAGTTCTTCCGATGAACCAATTGAAATGGTGGATTCTCTGTTTGAATACATTGCAGAATTGGCAGAGGATAAAGAAAAACATCCACTGCTCGATTCACTACTTGATGTATTTATTGATCATGTGGTGTTCGCTTTCTTCTGGAAAAGATTATTGAAAACTGCATCAAAGTTTCCTAAGGTTTTTGCACCACGTCTGTTTGAATTATGTATAGCGAAACCGATACTACTATATCTTGAAGTTTCTTATGAACTTGGTCTGTTCTTAGAAAATGCTGCGTCTGAATTTTTATCTGACAACAAACTTCGCCAAATAGAAGAAAGTATCTTAGCACTCCCTACTGAAGTTAAGGACCAGGAAAATGACGACTATCTTATAATGCATAGAAATAGTCTTCTTGCACGTATACCTAAGGAATTACTATCTACAGAAAAAGCGAAGTTAATTAGAGAAGAAATGGAGCATGAAAATAATGTTCCAGAGAATCGTCCACCAGTATCCTTTAACATATGGTCAGAATCTTACACAGAGGAAAAGTGGCTTAGAGATAAAGGTGTTGATACGACTACTCCTGAAAATGAGAAATTACAAGAATTTTCTCAAATTCTTGAACAATTCTGCAAGGATTGGAAAAAGGATGGTCCTACTTCGGAAGCCGCTAAATTGGTTTTGCCTCAATTGCAAATGGTTTACACTACTGTAACGAAAAACACAGCAGCAGATAATGAGATTGTCAATATACTCTGGCGTAAGCTAGTTGAGTGTGCAGCAATTCTCGCTGGAATTTCTGACAGTCTTGACAGTGATTCTTTTACATTTTGTCGTCAAGTAATCTTAGAAGGTGCAAAACATGAACTTCCCTTGCCTGACCCTCAATATGACGCTCAATATGATTCTACAGGATATTCACCATTTCCAAGACATGAAGCTGCGAAAGGGTTATCATTGCTTGCATATCACAAACCTGATACTGAAATATTAGATGCAATTGAAAAACTTGCTGACGATCCTGTTCCATCTGTCCGTATGTTAACAGCAATGCAATTGACAAATGTGTATGCTAAAAATCCTGATAGATACTGGAAAATTATATATAAACGGTCAGAATTTGAGAGAAATCTTGTTGTTCAAGAATGTCTCTATAGGACATTGAAACGTCTCGTAGCACATAATAAAGAGAATGAAAACAAGACAACGACCGTTATGGCTAAGTTACTTAACCATACGCCCTGTCCTGAATTAAAAATAGGAACATCAGACCCATTTATTAATTTGTTGATGTGGTTAGTGATAGAACGTGAAAATTCATGGGCAATAGACTTTATCAAAGATACATACTCCGATGATCCTATCCAACATTCAAGTTTGTTAACACGGATTGTTAGGCGGACAATGGAAAATTATGTGATTTCAGAGCAACTTGAATCTGATGGCGATCGTGAAATAGTTAAACGTGCAATTAATTGTGTTAGTGAAGTAATCACTGTTAGTTCAAAAAAGATTAAAGAACTATGTCTCAGCATAAATGAAAATACAACTGAGGAAAAGCAGCAAAAATTACAGAATACTTACAGAGTGATTGATCAAGTGATATCAAGTCTTTACTATTCATTTGCACATGAGAAAGGGAAATCTGAAAATCAGACAGAGATAATCTCCAAGGAGATACGATGTCATTTTTATGAAGAAGTTAAACCTCTGATGCAACAAGTAATTGATTTCGCAGATGACTCTGAAACAGGTATCATGTTTGCTTCAACTGCACATGATTTCATTCAAGTTCTAACAAGTTTTCTTATCTGTAATCCAAAAGAAGTAATTCATTTTGTTGAACTAGTTGCAAAGTCAAGCGAACGTTTCGGTTATAATCTTGATTCCATAGCGGTTAAAGATATCGTTGATTTCGTCGAAATTGTTCTTGCTGACTATAGGCATGAAGTGCGAGATGACGAGGAAAGTTTGGAACATCTACTGAACTTATTAGATCTGTTCGCTAAAACAGGTTGGTCGGATGCACTTAACCTCGTTTGGCGACTTGATGAGGTATTTCGGTAGATTTCTCATAAATATCTGCATTCTGAGGAACAATCAAATGACTGCAGCAGTTATCATCACAGGTTCAATTCTTGGTGTAATAGGTATCGGTTTTTCTATTTGGTCCATCATAAACACCAGAAAACGGTATTATGAAGAACATCAGAAACGAAAACACAGTGCAGAAGATTAAGAGTCCTATCTTTCTGGCAATCCTGTAAATCAATACCGAATGTAGTATGCGCATTCGGCATTGATTTAGTGTTTTATAGGCTTTACGATAAGGATAAATTTATGGGAATTATAGAATGGCTAAATACAAATAATGGCGTGGTTATAGGCATTGCGACTGTTGTGCTTGTGGGCATCACAGGTTATTACGCCTATCTAACGTGGCGGATGCTAAAAGCGAATAACACACCTGAAATTGCAGTTTCCCTCCGTCCTCACGAAGCGCACGTTAACCTCGTGATGCTTTGCATAGAGAATATAGGAACGGGAGCAGCCCATAATCTACAGTTCACAATTAATCCTCCTTCTATACCTAATCTTGACATACCATTTGAGAAAATCGGTTTTCTTCAAAATGGAATTGCCTATTTTGAACCTGGTCGGAAGATTGAACAGTTTATCGTGAGTGCAACAAACAAGTTAGATGAACTAAAACAGACACCTTTTGAGGTTACTATTACGTATAGAGATTCAGTGAACCATAAACATGAGCTCGCCTTTCATCTTGATTTTGGTGTTAATGAAGGCATGACACAGATTGACAGACCGCCACTTTTCGAGATAGCCAAGGCTACGAAAGACATGCAAAGGGATATACGCAATATTGCAACAGGTATTTATAAACCCACAATTCTTACGGAGACAGCGTCTGAACATCAACTGAAGCAGCGTGCCAATGCTCTGGAGACTCGGATAGCGCAACTCCCGAACGAGGTTCAGGAGGAAATATTACAAGAATTAGCTGCTGTTGTCACGAAGCGAGAGCAGGAAGTACGGGAAAAGAGCAAGATGAGGAAACATTAAAGGTTGAAGATTTATCATAAAGAGGAGGTGAGAAAGTGAAAATTCCAATTCATGTCCACTCTAATAATGGTTGGGTAGTAGAAATTCCTGATGGCACGGAGGAACCGTTAACGGGGAACAATCAACAGTTATCTCTTGAGGAATTTGATAAAATAGCAGATCGGTTAGCAGAACTCTCTATGAAAATTCACGGTCCTGATGCCAAGCCGTTGTCCGATTACGCGATGAGCCGCGAAAGCATATACGAAGATCACCCATAGTTATGATTTATCTGATTGACACCAATGTTTTGTTGGGATTTTCATATCCAGCTGATCAGAATTATCAAACCGTTCGATCTGCTGTTCATGAATTGTTGGCAAATGGTCATCAATTAAAGGCGACCCTCCAAAATTTCGCTGAATTTTGGAGGGCATCAACCCGACCCGCTGACGACAAGGGAAGCTTTGGGCTTACACCGTCTGAAACAGAACAGTTTTTGCAAAAATTGGAATTACTTTTCCCATTGCTGCCAGATTCACCTGATGTATATACCGAATGGAGACGACTCGCCGTGAAATATAGTGTATCAGGTAAAAAAGTTCACGATGCACGGTTAGTTGCAGCAATGATTTCTCATGGTATAACACATATCCTAACCTCTGATAAAAACTTTACCCGTTATGCTCCAGAAGGAATTGTCCGCGTTGATCCTGCGGCAGCTTAGCAAAAATTCCCTACCCACAAAACATCAATCAGATTCCGGAACAGGCAACACCTCACGTTCAACCTCATGCACTTTGTCAGGAAAAGTCTCACCGCGAATCCACATCACAGGTTGCCCCTTATACGTTCCGTTCCCTTTTGCCCATTCTGCCTGTGCACTCAAGTAATGAGAGACATAACTACGCCGAAACCGCAGACTATGATTATCCGTGCTCTTATGTAAGAGATGACTGTGAAACCAGACGACGGCACCCGGTGGCACTTCTACCGCAACACCGTCTTCATCGCGCGCACAGCGTGCCAGTTTGAATTCCCGCTGTTGTGAACCTTCAAGGTCATCATGCTCAAAAATATCGCCTTTGTGGCTACCAGGGATAACATAAAGACAACCGTTGTCCCGATCTGCTGGGTCAATAGCCGTCCACGTCCCGATGGTCGTTTCAGTATTAAACCTATTCCGAAAATAGAACTTGTCTTGATGCCAAGGGAAACCAATACCGATCTTAGGAGCCTTCCATATAAAAAGATTGTTGATACCGAGGATATCTGGACCCATCAGGTCAACAATTGGGTCAGTGAGGCGCGAATCACGTACACGGGTAAGGAATTCTGGGCAGAAACAACTTGGATGATGAATCTTATGCATCGCATAAATGCCTTGTTGCTCAATTTTTCCGTCTCTGACAAGTGCGTTCTGATCAATATGTGCAGACGGAAACGGACGTTTTCCGTCAACAATATCTTCAGCAACTTGACGGAGTGCATCGTTTTCCTCAGCGGTAAATACATCTAAGCGTATCAGATAGCCATTTTCGTTCCAAAAAGAAAGTTCTTCTGTGCTCAAATCAAAACGCCGTTCCTGCGGTGTGGATTTTGTGTTCATCACATCTCCTATTTCTATGTTTTGGTTTGGGGAAATCCTAAGCATGCTGTATCATTATCAACTGCAAAGATAGTATCATTTTTGACGAAAAAAGTCAAACACTACGAAGTCCCTTGCTGTGCAAAGTTCTTGACATTAACCACGTCCTCTTTCTTGTAGGAGGGGTTTGTAACCCCGATTTCTTCCGTAGGAGCGACCTCCCGGTCGTGACCAGGAGGTCGCTCCTACAAAATCCGAGAACCACCCAATTGACAAAACTTTACATACCCTTACGAACAGATTCCTTGCATTAAAAAGGAATTTGTATTATGCTATCCACATCCCGTATTAAGGAGAAAAAGAATGAGTCTATTGGGTATAGATGTTGGTACAACAGGATGTAAAGTCATTGCATTTCGCGAGGATGGCGAGATTCTTGCACAAGCTTATGGTGAATATCCGTTAATACACCCGCAACCCGGTTGGTCAGAATTGGATTCAAACGTTGTCTGGGAAAATGTTTCCAACGGAATTCGCGAGGTTGGCACACAAACAAAAACAGATCCGATTGAAGCAATTAGCGTGGCATCACAAGGTGAAGCAGTGACACCCGTATCGGGAAACTGCGATGTTCTCGCAAACGCTATTACCACGTTTGATTCCCGTACCACAGGAATCTGCGAAGAAATACTACAAGAAATTACACCTTTAGAAGTGATGCAAATCACTGGCATGCCGCCGAGTAATATACACACACTTGCGAAATTGGTATGGATACAACGGAATCAACCAGAAATTTATAAAGAGGTGTGGAAATTTTTTGGCTTTGAAGACTTCGTTAACTTCAGGCTGGGTGTGCAACCTGTGGTGGATTACTCTCTCGCAGCCCGGACTATGTGCTTTGATATTATCAACAAGTGCTGGTCGGAAAAGATGCTCGGTTTGGCAAATGTGGACGTATCAATCTTACCAGACACAGTGCCTTCAGGCACTATCATCGGTGAAATAGGCACTAAAGTTGCGGGAGAACTTGGCCTTCCCAATGGAGTCGTTGTTGTTGCGGGCGGACACGATCAACCGTGTGGTGCGTTGGGCGCAGGTATCATTTGCGGTGGAGAAGTAATGGACGCAACAGGCACAGTCGAGTGTATTGCCCCTGCATTTCCCGAACCGGTAGTCAACCCGCAGATGATAGACGGTAACTTTTCTTGCTATCCTCATGTCGTTGAAGGACTCTATGTTACGTTAGGATTTGTGTCAAGCGGTGGTGTTGTGCTGCGATGGTTTCGGGATACCTTAGCACAAGCAGAAGTGGCGCAAGCTGCGGCAGAGGGAAAAGATGTCTATGACATTCTGCTTGAAGATATTCCAGATGTGCCCGGTACTGCGATGCTGCTGCCTCACTTCACCGGTTCTGGAACACCACATCTTGATTTGGAATCGAAGGGCGCAATTGTCGGATTGTCACTTTCAACTTCCAAAAGTGAACTTGTCAAAGCGATACTTGAAGGCATTAGTTATGAAATAAAACAGAATCTCGCGATGTTGCAGGACGCAGGCGTTGTGATAAATGAGGTTCGCGCTATCGGTGGCGGTGCGAAATCGGAAAAATGGTTGCAACTCAAGGCTGATATGTTTGGTAAAAAGGTCATCGCGCTTGACATTTCGGAAGGTGTCTGTCTTGGAACTGCTATCTTGTCAGGAACGGCAATAGGTAAGTATAGTGGAATTGAAGAGGCGGTTGACCTATTAGTGAAACCGCGTGAGGTCTACTATCCGCGTGAGGAAATTGCGCAACAGTACGATGAGAAGTTGAAAGTTTATGAGCAGATCTATCCCGCGATCCGTAATCTGAATGACCAATTGTAATCGGTATTAGCGCGTAGGTTGGGTAAAGTTTACGAAACCCAACATGTTATTCCCATTATAACGGTTGCGGCGTTGGGTTTCGCTTGCGCTCTACTCAACCTATGAACTGTCTCATTCTTGTGGGAGGGCTTTCCAAGCCCGATATACCTATGAAAAAACACGTCGTTGGAATAGACATCGGCGGCACGAAACTCGCGACCGTTGTTGCGGATGACACAGGAAAAATCCTGAGCAAAGTCCGCAGACCGACACGCGCAGAAAAAGGACCAGAGTATGCTATCCAGTTACTTTTTGAGATGGTTTATGAAGGTATTTCGCAAACAGGTTTGGAACAGAAAGCAATTTCAGCAATTGGTGTCAGTTGTGGCGGTCCATTAGACACAGAAACCGGAGTTGTTTATTCCCCACCGAATCTGCCCGGTTGGGATACGTTTCCGCTGAAAACGCGACTTGAATCCGAGTTTAAGATACCAGCCACAATTGAAAACGATGCAAATGCATCCGCGCTTGCAGAATATCGGTTCGGAGGCGGCAGCGGTTACAATGCTGTGCTCTATATGACGATGAGTACAGGTATCGGTGGTGGGATTGTAATCAATGGGCAGATATATCACGGTGCCAACGATAGTGCTGGAGAGGTCGGTCACCAGATTCTATTGCCTGATGGTCCGCTATGCGGGTGTGGCAAACGCGGATGCCTTGAGGCACTCTGCTCAGGACCGGCTATTGCACGCCGCGCCAAAGAAGCGATTCAGAAGGAATCAAACTCTGCGATCCTTACGCTTACAGATGGAAATATTGATGCTATAAAATCGGAGCATGTGCTTGAGGCGGCAAGGCAAGGGGACGCATTGGCACTAAAGTTAGTTGACGAAACGGCATATTACATGGGTTGGGGTATCGCAAATCTTGTCAACATCATGAACCCTGACATTGTTCTGTTGGGAACGATCGCTATCGCCGCAGGAGACCTTCTACTTGATCCGATTCGACAGACAGTTTCTGCGTTTGCAATGGCGCGTCCAGCGGAAGCAGTTAAGATAATGCCGGCAGAGTTGGGTGAATCGTTGGGTGACCTTGCTGCTATCGCACTAGTAGTTTAATTCCTACTCAAAGTTGGAGAGAAACTTGATGGAGAGAATCCAAAAATATATTTCGCACCTACAAGAAGTTTTAGCACGGTTAAAGTTGGAAGATGTGCGCCGATCCATACACGTAATAATGGATGCCTATAATGCGGATAAACAAATCTTTGTTATTGGCAACGGCGGCAGTGCATCTACTGCATCTCACTTCGCTTGTGATTTGGGCAAAGGCACAAGTGTTGCAGGTAAACCTCGTTTTCGTGTGATCAGTTTAACAGATAACATAGCAACAATGACAGCGTGGTCTAATGATGTCGCTTACGAAGATGTTTTCGTTGAACAACTCAAAAATCTTGTGAACGCGGGTGACGTTGTAATAGGCATCAGTGCAAGTGGCAATTCTGAGAACGTTATTCGCGCGATGCAGCATGCCTCAGACATTGGCTGCAAAACCATCGGATGGAGCGGGTTTGGCGGTGGAAGATTGGCAACAATTTGTGATGTGAACGTTGTTGTTGATAGCAACCAATATGGCCCCGTCGAAGATGTACACTTGATTCTAAATCATGTGTTACATGCATGGATTCAAGAAGAATTTGCGTCATCATAAAAAACATTTTGAATCGCCTGACCAACCTTGGATAATTTATTGTAAGGAAGTTCTTGACATATCAACTGCCCTTAAGGTATACTTATAGCAAAAGTTTCCTATCCACTAATCAGAAAAAACTTTTGAGGGGCATTTCATATTAATCAGGAGTGAGAGAGATGAGAGTCCAAAAAAATCTGCTATATTGCGTGCTCTTCTTAATCGGGTGTCTCTTCATGAAAGATGGACTATCCGCTGAGGACAGCGCATTAGTTTATGTGATTGACATCCGCACAGAAATCGGCGGCGGGGTAAGCACTTACATTAAAAAAGGCATTCAAAAGGCAGAGCAAGCGAATGCAGATGCTATTATTTTTGATGTGGATACCCCAGGTGGAAAGGTTGATGCTGCAGTAAAAATTATCAGATCGATCCAAGCCACTCAAATTCCGACTATCGCTTTCGTCAATCGACAAGCTATCTCCGCAGGTGCCATGATTTCTGCTGCATGCGATCAGATTGTTATGACATCAGGGGCAACCATTGGCGATTCAGCACCGGTAGACGTGCAAGGAAATGAGGCAGGTGAGAAAATCGTCTCCTATATCCGAGGGATTATTCGTTCAACAGCAGAGCGACAAGATAGAAATCCGGACATCGCCGAGGCTATGGTGGACAAAAGACTCATACTTGTACGTTTGCAAAATGGCGATATAATTAAATTGCGGCCTGAAGAGTATATTAATGAGCAAGATGCTGGTACACAGATGGAAATTCTCTGCGGAGAAGGGGAACTGCTAAACTTAACCACTCGCCAAGCTCTTGACTACGGTTTCGCAGATGCACAGGCAGAAAACTTAACGGCATTGCTCGCGCAATACCGAATCGTTGAAATTGACCAAGATTATAGAAGCGATCAAAATGATGCTGTTATAGCGGCACTGACTCAAAAAAATGTCTTAGGAAAACAGGAAAAACTCGGTGATCACCGAGTCAATATAATAAAATCTTTGGAAAACGCGCAAATTACCAAATTTATAGTGACGCTTGCAGATCGCACAGTCTTTTTTGTTACAAGTCCCTATATCAGTGCGCTTTTGCTTTCTTTAGGTGGACTCGGTTTAATCGTTGAGATTCGTACCCCAGGTTTTGGTATTCCTGGATTTCTTGGTTTGCTGTTTATCGGACTTTTTTTCGGTGGACACATGCTGAACCAAGTTCCAAATGCCTATGTTGTTGCATTAATCTTTGTAGTCGGGTTGGCACTAATTGTATTAGAGGTATTTGTTATACCCGGTTTTGGCATTGCTGGCATTCTTGGAATATTATGTATGTTCGGAAGTGTCTTTTACACTTTTTTTCAAAGTACGGATGATATCAATACTGCCCTACTATGGTTGTCTGTTTCAGTTATTCTTACCTCTGTGTTGGCAATTCTTGCCACAGCATTTCTACCTAAATCGGCTCCATTTCAGCGATTCGCGCTCTCCACAGTGATGAGTACTGACCAAGGTTACCACTCTGCTGGCACCCAAGATTTTGAGAATTTTCTCGGTAAAACCGGGGTGGCGTTAACACCGTTAAGGCCTGCAGGGACAGCCAGAATCGATAATAAACGACTTGATGTTGTCACAGTTGGTGACTTCATCGCACAAAATACACTTGTTAAGGTTTTAGAAGTCGAAGGTTCAAAAATTTCGGTTGAATCTCTTGAGAAGTGACATTATATTAAATACCTAAAATGTTTGGAGGAAAAATCCATGTTATGGGTTCCAACAATTCTCATCGCGCTCGGAATACTATTAGTGTTTATTGAGATTTTGATTCTTCCGGGGTTTGGTGCAGCGGGTGTGCCAGGAATCATACTACTCATCGTCGGAATCGGGATGATTTGGGCAGAATCAGGGGTTAAGACAGCCCTTATCTATGCAAGTATAGCTCTAATTTTCGTGATACCAATAGCCGTTATCGGTCTGTCACTCATTCGTGAAACACCTCTCGGCAAAACCTTTATCCTGAGTGCTGCAGAAAGAAGTGACGAAGGTTTTCAGGCAGCACCTCAAGGGTTAACAGCACTTGTAGGAAAATCAGGTAAAACGGTAACCCCGCTTCGCCCGGCAGGAGTTGCACTTATCAATGGCCAACGTGTTGATATCGTTACGCAGGGAGAGTTTGTAGCACCGGAAACAGAGATTGAAGTTATTCAAGTTGAAGGAAGTCGTGTTGTCGTCCGTAGTTTGTAAAATCGTCAAATTGAGAGTGTTTGTTCTATCAAATTAACGAAACCGTAATCCTAAGAAAGGAGATATGATATGCTAGAATTTTTACCCGTTGTGCCGATAGTTGCTGTCGTAGCCCTAATTGTTATCTTTATGTTCTTTTGGTTCGTCCCAGTTGGGCTCTGGATTGCCGCTGTTGCAGCTGGTGCTCCACTGCGCATTTCTGAACTTATCGGAATGCGTTTGAGACGAGTCAACCCCAATGTAATTGTCAAAGCGTTAATTAGTGGTCACAAAGCTGGGTTAACAGTTGCAACAACCGAATTAGAGGCACACTACCTTGCAGGTGGTAACATCCTGAACGTTGTCAGTGCGCTCATTGCCGCGGATAAAGCAAAAATTGAGCTTTCATTTCAACAATCATCCGCTATTGATCTGGCGGGTAGAGATGTGTTTGAAGCTGTCCAGGTGAGTGTGAATCCGCGTGTCATTACCACGCCAAAAATCAGTGCACTCGCTTTAGATGGTGTTGAACTCATTGCTACTGTCAGAATCACCGTCCGAACCAATATTAACCGTCTCGTCGGTGGTGCTGGTGAAGAGACTATCGTCGCACGGGTTGGTGAGGGCATCATCAGTGCGATCGGTGCCTCTGAAACATACGAGGATGTGCTTGAAAATCCGGACATTATTTCCAAAACGGTACTTGATCGTGGTCTTGATGCAGGTACCGCTTTTGAAATCTTATCTATTGATATTGCAGATGTAAACGTAGGGAAAAATATAGGTGCGGAACTTCAGGCAGAACAAGCAGAAGCTGATCTTGTTGTTGCGCAGGCCAAAGCGGAAGAACGTCGTGCACTTGCGGTTGCTCGGAAACAGCAGATGACAGCAAACGTACAGGAGATGCGCGCCAAAGTTGTTGAAGCCGAAGCGACTGTTCCTCGTGCACTCGCGACCGCCTTTCGTGAAGGAAATTTTAATATCTCAACTCCGACAGAAGGAGAATAAAGATGGAACCAGTTATACTTGCGATTATTGCTGTCTGTATCTTGTTATTTTTAATTGTTATTGCTTGGTTAGTTCCACTCGGTTTGTGGATTACCGCGATTGCAGCGGGTGTTAGAGTTGGTATTTTTGATCTCGTTGCGATGCGGTTGCGACGCGTTCCACCATCCGGAATTGTTGAACCCCAAATCAACGCCACAAAGGCAGGGTTAAGCCTATCACTTGACGATCTTGAGGCGCATTTCCTTGCTGGTGGACGGGTAGGAAGCGTTGTTGCGGCACTCATCGCCGCCGATAAAGCTAACATTCAACTTGGTTTTGCGCAAGCCGCCGCTATTGATTTGGCGGGTAGAGATGTCTTGCAAGCTGTTCAAGTCAGCGTCACACCCGAGATTATTGATATTCCAAGCAGAGATGAACCCGCTAACGGTATCACTGCAGTTGCCCGCGATGGAATCCAACTCATTGTTAAAGCACGCGTCACTGTGAGAGCAAACATTGATCGGCTTGTCGGTGGTGCAACTGAAGAAACGATACGGGCAAGAGTTGGGGAAGGGATTATCACAACGATTGGTTCTTCAGCAAACCATAAACAGGTTTTGGAAAACCCTGTGCGTATCTCTGAAACAGTTCTTGAAAAGGGGCTTGAGGCAGGCACTGCTTTTGAAATTTTGTCTATTGATATCGCTGATATTAACGTTGGCGAGAACGTTGGCGCAAAATTACAGACCGATCAGGCACAAGCTGAACTCAAGATAGCACGTGCAAAAGCGGAAGAGCAACGAGCACGCGCGGAAGCGGAAGAGGAAGAAAACAAGGCACTTGTAGAAGAAATGACCATCAAACTGATTGAGGCGGAAGCGGAAATTCCACTTTCCATTTCAGACTCGTTTAATTCCGAAAGGATGAGTGTTATGGATTACTACACGCTCCGCAATATCCTTGCAGATACGGAGATGCGTCAATCTATCGCCTCTCCAGGGGGTACTCAAGACGTAGACACAACCCGATCTTCACATTCCTTGGGACTCTCATAAATAACTTCTAAAGGAGAAATCGATGGACTTTGATCTACGGACGTTAATTCCTTTTGTTATCGCGATTCTATTTTTGATATTTGGGGGGGCACGCCGCCGGAAACCTGCTCAGCGTTCCGCTGAAAACAGCCAACGTCCCACTGAAAACAGGACCGAGGTAGATGCACCACCCGATCGCGAAGTTGTATTCCCTCCTTTCATGGAGAATTTTGAGGAGTTTCCATCTGAGACAGAATTGGCGCAGGAAACAGTGGTAAGCACCGAAGCCAATATACCAATGGTAACGGAGCAATCTGTACCGGTTCAGGAGCCTACACCTGAGAGAAAGCGTATAGAACTGCCACCGGTTCCTGTGGATTCTCCGACACCGCTGCCAACGAAGTCGGTGCCCGCAACCTCTCTGATTGGTCTGTCTCCTGATACGTTTCGTCAAGGTATCATTCTTGCTGAAATTCTCGGCAGACCTAAAGGACTGCAAAGTAGGAGGCGGTAACATACTACTACTTTAACGTAGACGTGTTCAGCAGTGTAATGGGTAGGGAAGTTTTCAGAGGAATTCTAATGTCCTGTGAAAAATGGGGGACTGCTTCATGGATTATATTCTCTGGTCAAGGATTATTGTCCCTTTGACAATTGCGATTTTCGTAATTTACGTTGTTATCTCAAGCAATAGTGCGTATAAGAAGATAGAACAGAAGAAATTAGAAGCAAATAATGAGGTTGATACGTCTGTCAATAGTGAAGTTGTGCCCTCTCCTTTCATGGAGAATTTTGGGGAGTTTCCTTCTGCAGCAGAACTGGTGCAGGAAACAGTAGAGAGCACCGATGCCAATATGCTTATGGAAGGGGAACAATCTGATGTGGTTCAAGAGACAACCCCTGAGAGAAAGCGTATAGAATCGCCACCGATTCCAGTGGATTCTCCGATGCGGCTGCCAACGAAACCGATGCCTTCAACCTCTCTGCTCGATCTGACTCCAAAAACGTTTCGTCAGGGTATAGTTCTTTCTGAAATTCTCGGCAAACCTAAAGGATTGCGCCATAAGTAATAGTAACCTCTGACTCGTTTATGTCCGTAGTCTTGAAATTAGTTTGAGACTACGGACATTTTTTAGCACCCCGTAAACTGTTTCTCACAGAACATAGGTTTAGAAAATGTCCCGTCTAATTTATCAGTTTGCCATTATTCCCCTATTCCTTTTACTTTTTTCCAACTGTGCACAACCACATCCAGAGGATCTAAAACAGACAGATGCTGTTGAGATGGAGATGCCGCCTTATGCGCGCCACCTCAAAGGCTTTAAGATATGTCTTGATCCGGGGCACGGTGGACAAGGACACATTCCAGATTACAAAAGCGGTCCAACGGGTCTTCGCGAAGCGGAAATCAATCTAAAGGTCGCATTCTTTCTTCGAGAGTTGCTGGAGCAAGCTGAAGTCACTGTATTCATGACACGCGTTGACGATTCCTACGTAAGTCTCCCAGAACGCAGTCAAA
This sequence comes from Candidatus Poribacteria bacterium, assembly GCA_965197475.1. GTDB lineage: Bacteria > Poribacteria > WGA-4E > WGA-4E > WGA-3G > MSPOR6. The sequence goes on from CBDANF010000002.1 coordinate 997,708, forward strand.
TTGCCAACGAAAATAACGCAGATTTCTTCATTTCACTGCACCATAACGGAATTGATAATAATCCAGACATAAACTATACCTCTACGTGGTATCACGGTGATGCTGACGATTCTCGTCCAAGCCTTGACCTTGCACGGTACATTCAGCAGGAGGTTTCTGATGCGCTCCAGTTGCCAAAATCTGCATCAACAGGGCTTTATTCTGACAAGTTGGTCGTTGCCTCAGGTTTCGGTGTCTTGCGATTGACGAAATGCTCGGCAGTTGTGTGTGAAGCATCTTTCTACACCAATCCTGAAGAAGAGGCAAGACTGAAAAATGATGATTACCTTAAAAGAGAGGCTTACGGATATTTTCTCGGCATTGCCCGTTATGTTGAAGCCGGGTTTCCGAAAGGTGTTCTGATAACACCTAAACATGAATCTGTTATTCAAACCAAAACACCCTCACTTAAGATTCAGGTAAAGGATGGACTACACGAACGTGGTGCGTGGATGCTCAAACGGCAACAGATTTTTTCCAACGCTATCCAAGTCAAAATTGATAACGTGGAAGTGCCGTTTAAATACGACCGCGATACGGATATAATTACTGTAAACATCAAAGAACCGTTGTCAAACGGTATGCATTTTGTCCAAACAGAGTTGGTAAATTATTACGGGAATCATAGTCTACCGAAGCCACAGCAGTTTAAGGTGGCACCGCCTGCAGATGCACTGCAGTTGAGCGCGTGGACAGATATCCTACCCTATGACGCTAAAAGTTACGTAGGCATCACTGTAACCGTTCTCGACGCTAACGGAATGCCAATTGCAGATGACGAACTGATCAAAGCAAAAACTACCAGCGGAACCCTCACAGACACCGAGGATTTTTCAAAAGATGGGATTTCTCACTTTTATCTTTACGCGCCTGATAAACCCGGGACTGCGACAGTGGAAGCAGCCTACGGTCAAACCCGCCAATCTCTAAAAATTCGTTTCGCAGACATTGCAGATGGAATTTTACAAGGGCAGGTTTCCGATGCGAATTCAGGTGTACCTATTCCTGATGTCCAATTGCATGCTGATCCTGAGTTAACTGCTATTACAGATGTTGAAGGACACTACTTCATCAAAACTGACCCTTCATTGAAAAATCCGCTTGAAACGACACTCCACCTTTCAAAACCGGGGTTTTATCCTGATAAACATCAAATTCTCATAGAACCGAATAAGGCAACAGTAGTCAATGCGAAACTTCACGCTATTGCAGATGGTGCGTTCGCTAAAACCGTTCTTGTCCTTGACACACAAACGGATACCGCTAAAACACACCAACTCATCACAAAGTTGAAAGAGATATTAGAACTTGCAGGTGCAAAGGTGTACGATGTTCACACTCCTGGTCAAAAAGTTTCTTCGGAAAAACGGATTGAAAGGGTTAACAATATCAAAGATGAAGGATACTACTTACAAATTAATCACACCTCTTGGCGTAGAGGTGAATCACCAGTTATTGCTGCACACAACCGTGGCAACCAAGGCACAGAGACTTTTCAAAAACGGATACTTGAACAATTCAACCAAAATCTGTTTGAGACACCGATTGTCACTGTTCAGGATAGAGAAACACCTATAATCCAGCAGACAAACAAAATGGCGATGACGCTTGAAATTCGATCATTAGATTATCCTGATGCAACCGCAATGCAAGAAGCATCCGCGATTTTCATCGGGTCGTGGCTTTTCCTAAAAGAGGAGACGGAGATTGATGCGGAAAAATTAGAACGTTTCATGATATACTTAAACAAGGCGCGAGGTGAATGAGGGTGCACATCGCTTCGAAAATCACTAAATTGCAGCTCAATCATCCGTTCAAGATTTCGCGCCGGGAAACTGATGCATATCGAGAGATCATCTCTGTAGAAATTGATGGAGGGATAGGTGAAGCAGCCCCCGCAAAATTCTACGGTGAAAGTGTTCAGACAGTAGAAACAGCATTAGAGACTCTTTTCTCATCACATGATGGCAACCTTGATGAAATACAGGATGTGATGGCGAGGATTGAATCAACGCTTGATGGTAATTACGCTGCAAAATCTGCCATTGATATGGCACTGCACGACAGGTTGGGTAAAAAACTCGGTGTGCCGCTTTACAAACTCTGGGGTCTCAACCCACAAAAAACACCATGCACCTCTTTTACCATCGGTCTTGACGAGCCTGCAGTGATGGCGGAAAAAGCACTACAGGCAGAAGCGTATCCGATTCTCAAAGTTAAACTTGGAACATCTCGCGATATTGAGATACTTCAGACACTTCGCAGCGTTACGGATAAACCGATCTATGTTGATGCAAACACAGCATGGACACCAAAAGAGGCGGTTCAAAAAATCCATCAGCTTATAGGGTATGGCGTTGAGTTAATTGAACAACCTACAAAACCTGACGATATAGCAGGACTTAAGTACGTTCGCGAGCATTCAGAATTGCCGATTATCGCAGACGAAAGTGTCAAGCGTGCAAGTGATATCCCCGCGCTTGCCGAATCCGTTGATGGAATCAACATTAAACTGGTCAAATGCGGAGGTATATTAGAAGCATTACGGATGATACATGTGGCACGCGCACATGGATTGCTTGTAATGATCGGTTGTATGATTGAGAGTTCGCTCGGAATCACTGCCGCTGCTCACTTAACACCGCTCGTAGACTATGCAGATTTAGACGGAAATCTGTTAATTTCAAATGACCCCTATACTGGTGTAAAGATTGATAATGGCAAGTTAATTTTGTCAGATCGTCCTGGTATTGGTGTTACAGCAACTAACAATTAATCTACTATAACCTATTTCCTCCGTATGAAGCACTTAAGAGATTGGAGAAATAAAAATGACAAAACAAAATCGAAATGTCCTTATCACGGGTGGCACCGGTATATTAGGCAGTGCCGTAACCAAAACCTATCTTGCGCAAGGTGACACCGTTGCTGTCACGTATCTTTTTGACAATGAAGTTGAACGTTTCAAGCAGTACAACCCTGAACTCAGCGAAGATGTTACCTTCCTGTTTGCAAACGTTACTGAGGAGGGCGAGGTCCAGAAAACTATACAGTCTTTTTTAACACAATTCGGTCATCTGGATATATTGGTGAATATCGTTGGGGGATTTGTCGGTGGAATTCCAACCGCAGAACTTGAAGAGGACCGATGGGATTTCATGATGAACCTCAACCTCAAATCCGTTTTCCTCTGTTGTAAAACGGTGATACCACACATGACGGAACGGGGTTATGGCAAGATTGTTAACGTCTCCGCACGTGCAGGCTTAAAAGGTGAGGCAGGATTGAGTGCTTACTGCGTCTCTAAAGGGGGTGTACGCACCTTAACAGAAGCATTAGCTGCAGAAGTGATGGATTCTGGTATCAACGTCAATGCCATCATGCCGAGCATTATGGACACCCCCGCTAATCGAGAGGGTATGCCGGACGAAGACCATAGTCGTTGGGTAGCTCCTACCGATGTGGCAAAAGTTATCTGTTTCCTTACTTCTGACGATTCAGCAATAATCAACGGTGCAGCCATACCTGTTTACGGTAGGGCGTAGAAGATAATGCGAATTATGTAACAAATTCAGCGTTTGACCCGGTGTCTAAACAACCTGAGTTGAAATTCTGTGCTGTCCGGATTGAGGTTCATGATGTGACATAGAATAACGAGTTATCGTAAGTCAAATGTATCAGCAATGTAGTGACAAGTTACTGTACCAATATGCTCGGGTATATGAAAAATCCAAATTCTGGATGTATCAAGACACACTGATTTTTGTCATATTGGGGAGAGTTAGACCACAGGGGCTGTTACTGGAAAAGACTTATAGGTGATTCTTGAAAGGAAATTGTGATGCCCGATTCCTTAGGATGGACGTTGATAGTTTTCGGCCTTTACGATACTGGACTCAGTCTTATCCGGTGCCCCAACCAAAGAAATTTGGTTATTTTCATCAAGAAGAAAAAAGTAAGTTTGTAGAACTAAAGCACCAAAAGTGTTTGTGCCCCTGCAAGTCATTGTGATCTTGTGGTAGTACTTTCCATCTTTTTCTGTCTCCTCATACTCACTTGACACGTGTTGAAAACTATCAGGATTATGCATGTGTTGTTTGAACGTGGAAATGACACGAGGGTGCGATCCATCCTCAGATATTTTGGATTTGAAAGTTGCCTGAACGCCTAACTGTTTCTGGATCCTTAGTGCTTTCGTCTTGGCTTGCTTTGACAACTGTTGAATATCAGTACCTTTGCGATTTTTCAAATACTCGTCACATTTTTCAGAGATTTCTGAAAGCACTTTAGGATCTTCAGATGACAGTTGAGCACGATACTCTTTGAGAAAAGCGCGCTTCTCACCTATCAGTCTCCTGTAAAACCATCTAACGGAAAAGTACAGAATACAGAATACTATGTAAACTGAAACAAAAAATGGTATAATAACAATCCAAGAAGCTATAATTACTCTCTCTGTAATCGCGACAATCGCCAGCATCATGACTGTAATCACCGCTGAAATTATTCCCAAGCGTTCAATAGCGATATCATTGGGACCTTTTTTGGTTTCTTTTTTCATCTGCATTATCCAATCTTGACGATTTCGGCGGTTGTTTCATCATCTAAAGTCTGGGGCTCATGTAAAAAGTAAGTGCTTTTTTCTTTCTTTCTGCTATAGTATAACATATGGATTTTCCAATACTTTCTTTAATTGATGACGAACGCGCGGCGGAATGGTTGCTAAACCATTTCCATCCCCAGGGTTTACACTGTCCACATTGCGATGCGAGCGTGGCGGAGGCACGCTATTTTAGAACAACAAAAACAAGTCGCATAAAGGTTTACCGCTGTAAAGTATGTAAGGGTGTATATAACCTCTATAGTGGGACAGTGTTTGCTCAAAAACAGTATCGTCCTTCACAGGTAGTTCTGCTTTTGCAAGGTGTTTGCAAAGGTTTTTCTTCCGCTCAATTGGCACGCGAACTCAATATCAGTCGTCAAGCGGTGCTTTCCATACGGCGTGTGCTTCAGGCATCTGCCGAGATGATGCAACCTGAGGTAGCTTTGCCGGACACTGCAACAGAAACAGATGAGATGTTTCAAAACGCAGGTGAAAAAGGAGAACCGCATAAAGACCTGAAGGATCCACCGCGTCGGCGTGGTAATAAACGCAGAGGTCATGGCACTTATGCGAATGATCGTCCACCTATAGTCGGCACGATCGGGCGCAAAAGTAAGCGTGTCCGATTGCGTGTGGCACATCATACCGATAGTGCTACACTCTCATCACACGTGCATCAGTTCACGCTCCCCACTGCTACTGTATATACAGATGGATGGCGAGGCTATAATCGTATTGATCGTTCTCATGCGAGCGTGTGTCATGGTGATGGCGAATGGGCGAGGGATGACGATGCGGATGGTATTTTTGAAATCCACATCAACACGATTGAAGGTGTGTGGACAACGGTTCGTAACTTTCTCCGCCCATTTCGCGGTGTTCATAAAAAGTTCCTTTCGGGATATATCGCTATCTGTGAATTTGTTATTAATCTCAAATCTATTACTACTGAGTTTATATCACGACTCGTCCAACGCACTCACTCATAACATGAGCCAAGTCTGGTTATGTGTCCCCGAAATTGCTCTTTGCGAAAAAATAAACTAATGTTTGATCTTGATCTGGCATGATTTCTCCTATTATGACTAAAACCCAAGTTGCTTATCAACAACATTCTTCAATTCTTCAGCCTTCAGATACCGCATTTCACTGACATTTAGGTTCATCAAGTATATCCAAAACCTCCTGTTCAACGGCACGCGATCGCATTATATCTAACATGTCCACGTCTGCAAGGTCAATGATTTCCGAAACGCGTTTCCTAACTTCCGCTGCGGTCCTTGGTTCTCATTCGTGCAATTTCGCGTCTAATTTTTCAGCCAATGCATCCATTGATTTTCCTCCACTAATTTTTGAACTTATAGCGAGTAAAAGCTAAGAACTCAAAGCAAATAGGTATCTGAAGTGGAAAGAATGGGGCATAAAGTATACCCTTTTCTTTCCCTATTTTACCGCATCCTTATGTTTTACTCAATATGACTTCTTTTATTGGCAGGACTTACGCAGTCTTGAAGATTATTGAAGGATTAGAGAGTTGATGTCGTAAGTAGTCATCCAATAAACTTTGTTTAAGATCATAAATCGTTTTGCCAAGTGCGCGGGCAGCGCGCTTCATAAAGATCTATACTTGAAAACAACACGCAATATGATTTCTTTGGGCACGCAGTTTTCGACATTGACATTTGCCAATACCAGTTGTCTGTTTGATCTCACGATGAAGTTGCTCAATCTTCCAACGCACGCGACACTCTTGATCCGTCGCATCCGCATCCGATTGAGATAAATCGTTCGTCGCAATATATTCCGTGCGTCCGGTAGAGGACTCTATCCGGAACAACTTCACTTGATGATCTTTCGGAAACTTTTTGATGTGCACGCGTTTCCCCTGTAGAGTTTCTGTCTGTGTCCAAGATAAATCTTTTACTGCTAGTGCGGTTCGACGCCGTCCGTATCATTCACAAGACGATTTCGTTTCAGTGGCGCATAGTCCAACTTGGAGAGTTTTTCAATCGCTTTCATGACTTTCATGCAAACATACCAAGAATCTATCAGCACAGTCCGAAACGGGATCTGTTTTTTGAAGTCCGCATTGTGCAACATTTCCAGTAAATGGTCTATTTTAGTTTTACCATCATGAGCTTTATCAAAAATACGGTAATCAATGACCCAATACTCGTGTGTCTTTGGATTGACATAAAGACACGTGACAATACCAATACCTTTAACCACTTTTTTGTCGCTACCACTCCACTGAGAACGGAGGGCTTCAATCGTTTTGGCGTATGTTTTAAACAGCACAACATCGTCAAAAACCAAGTAGCCTTCTTCATCAAACTCAATGTCGTCTTTGACGGATGCCCAGAGTTCACTTGAAGGAATGCTTTCGTTGCTCAGAAAACGATTAAGTTGATCGTGGTTCCATTTGTCTGTATGATCTGCAAAATAGGTTTGTGTAAAGTTAGTGAAACTTGCTACCAAAAATTGACAATATGAAGTGCTACCGTTTATTCAGACCAAAATTTAGCAAAGTTAAGACAAGTTTTTTTGCTCAAATTCCACAGGTGTCAAATACCCTAACGCAGAGTGAGGGCGTTTGTGATTATACACTTGTGTAATAAAATGCCCAATGCGGGTTCTTGCTTCGTGGATGTCCTCATAGTCATTGAGATGAACTTCTTCTTCCTTGAGCGTGCGGATAAGTCTTTCAGCATATCCGTTCTCCCAAGGACACCCTCTCCGGGCGACTGAAATCTCAATCCCATGATGCCTAAGCAGTGAGATGGACGCATTTGAAAGATATTGAACGCCTTGATCAGAATGATGGATCTCTGGGACACTTTGACATAATGCTGTCTCCAAGGGTTTCAACGTCAGAGATTGCGTCAAGTGTTGACTGATATGCCACCCTCTGATCATGCGAGTGAAGACATCCATGAGCAGACAAACATAGATAAAGTGTCCTTTGAGGCGGACGTAGGTAATATCGCCCACCCAGACCTGATTACATCGGGAGACATCAAGGTTTTCAAGGCGATTGCTCCAGGGACGCACACCCGCAACGGATGTCGTGGTTTGACAGACACGCTTGACAGAAACCGAGAGGTTGGCGGACTTCATCAATCGGGCAACACGTTTATACCCGATGGTGTATCCGTTACGCACCAACAACTGTGTGGGACGCCTATATCCGTATGTTGGATATAGCAAAGATAACGTCTCTATTTCATCCTGGAGGCCCGCTTCACACGGGGCCTGCTTGGAGTGATAATAGAGGTTGCTTCGGTTGAAACCGAGTGTCTCACATATCTGCCGAACCGAAAAGTCTGTCCGTAATGCCGTAACCATTTCTCGCTGCTCCATCGAGGCTAACTCAAGTAAGTTGAGGCTTTTTTTTGGATGTCAAGTGCCAAGGTCAACCGCCCAACGAGTTGCTCAAGTTGGGCGATCCGCTCCGCAGAGGCATCAGACTGTTTATCAGCGGGTTCAAAGAGGGTCGCCGCTTTTTCAAGAAGCTGTCGCTTCCACTTTGAAAGTTGTTCATCGATGAGGTTATGTCGCCGACACACTTCTGCTTGGGAACTTTCACCGCTGAGAGCCTCAAGAACAACTTCGGCTTTAAACTCGGAGGTGAAGTTTCTTCGTTTTCGTTTCGCCATCGGATACTCCTTTCAAGGAGATGGATATTATACCATAATCTTGTCTTAGAGAGCGGCCCGAATTTCCGGTGGCAGTACATTATTTAGTTTTCGGTTTTTCTGCTATATTTTCACATTTCTATCCAACCTACGATTCCGTTTTATCAATTATGTGTCCAGAGGCACTACATCAGCATATACATAAGTCGGTGAAATGTTACTGCTTGCATGAATTTTGTCATTTTCGTCTTTGGATGCAGAAACAATATCTCTCTGCACTATTCTGCCCGGTTTCGCAGCAACAAGCGAACTAAACATCGGTCCATCAACAACGCATGTATGGAACTCACCGTTTTCGCCGAGTGGGTCCACGCCATCGGGCAAATCTGCAAGGAGTTCTGCATCAAACCATCGTCCAGCAAAGTCTGCTGGAACTTTAGTAGGATTGAGAGCAGTGATAATCGCGCGCAAACCGGACGCAACCATCTTTTGCGCGAGCAGTGTAGTATCCTCTCCCCATACCGGAAAAATCGGTGTGAAACCGGTACCGCTAAGTTTCTCTTCTCGGTACGCGCGGATGTCTTCAAGAAATAGATCCTCGAATGCTAAATGTGAAGCGTTCAGATGTTCAGATAGCACTTCCACCTCAGAGAGAAACTTTCGCATCGCTGCTTCATATATTTCGTTAGAACATGGGTACGGAATCGGTATCTCATACAACGGCACACCGAGCCTCTCAGCTTGCTGTTCCAAAACCCATGCAGGAGTGGAATGGATAGAGACACGGTTAAACGTCTTGGTGACGGTGGTAAAGATTCCGCGCACATCGTATTTTTCTGGTTGTTGACGTAAAGTGTGAAGGGCCCACGCAGAATCTTTTCCTGAAGACCAGGAGACAAGAACTGGCGTGGACGATTTGTTTTTCGTTTCATTTGTCATAATTGAGATTTTATCTTCTGTGGTAGATTTTATAATTAACGATACATTCTCAATCGGCGCGCTTACAAAGCGCGCCTACCAGCAGGGACAGGTGTTTTATAGTGCCAAAAAGTTCCCTAATAGACTCTTTCCAGCAGCTGTCAAAATTGACTCCGGATGAAACTGAACACCCCAGATAGGCAAGGTTTTGTGTCGTAGTCCCATGATTTCGTCCTGATCCGTCCATGCCGTGATTTCAAAGCAATCTGGCAGTGTTTCTTTTTTTACGATGAGTGAATGATAGCGTGTCGCTTCAAAAGGATTATCCAAACCCTCGAAAAGTTCAGTGCCATTGTGCAGTATCATTGAGGTTTTGCCGTGCATCAACCGCTCCGCGCGAACAACCTCACCACCGAATGCATCACCGATGCACTGATGTCCAAGACAGACCCCTAAAATCGGCACTTTTCCGGCAAAGTGTTTTATCACATCATTGGAAATCCCCGCCTCTCGTGGCGTGCAGGGACCGGGTGAAATGACGACTCGTTCCGGTGCCAGCGTGTCTAATTCTTCTATACCTATCTTTCGACTCCGATGAACCTCCAATTCCGCACCGAGTTCACCAAAATACTGCACGAGATTGTAAGTAAATGAGTCGTAGTTGTCAATCATCAAAACCATCTTTTTGCCTCCTATAATAGTAGACCTTGTTCCGCCATTTCAATAGCACTGAGTAGTGCCCGTGCCTTATTCATGGTTTCATAATACTCATTTTCTGGCACAGAATCTGCCACAACACCGCCACCCGCCTGTACATAGGCAACACCATCTTTGATCACCGCAGTTCGTATCGTAATTGCTGTGTCCGCGCTACCGGAAAAACTGAAATAACCGACTGTACCACCATAAGTGCCTCGACGTGTCGGTTCCAGTTCGTCAATGATCTCCATTGCACGAATTTTAGGTGCTCCAGAGAGTGTACCTGCGGGAAGGCACGCACGGATGACATCAAATGCACTAAGATTGTCACGCAGCCTCCCAATAACATGTGAGACAATGTGCATCACATGCGAAAACCGTTCCACTATCATCAGATCGGTTACCTCAACGGTATGATATTCACACACACGCCCCAGGTCATTTCGTCCTAAATCAACAAGCATGACGTGTTCTGCGCGTTCCTTCGGATCAGCGAGAAGTTTCTGTTCCAGTTCGCGATCCTCCGCATCGGTTTTGCCACGTGGGAGCGTTCCAGCAATAGGGCGCGTCTGAACAAGTCCATCTTCCACACGCACCATCATTTCTGGCGATGCACCGACAATGTCAAAACCACCACACTTTAAGTAATACATATAAGGCGATGGATTCACCACCCGTAATGCCCGATAAACATCAAACGAGTCAACGGATACCGGACGACTGAACCGCTGCGAAGGCACAACCTGTATAATGTCGCCCGCTGCAATGTATTCTTTGGCGCGCCGCACCGCGTCTTTGTAAGCTGGTTTCGTGAAATTCGATTGTGGGTCGGGTAGGGATTTTTGGTGGTTTTTTGTAGAATTTTCCCTATGCTTGAATGAGGTATTTTCAGAAGCGGCCGTTAATTTTGCAACTAACGTATCAATTTTCCCAACAGCATAAGCATAAGCTGCATCCACATCTCCATCAATATGTGCATTTGCCACAACCTTAATCTGATGATTTACATGATCGAATATCAGTATTGTTTCGGCAATCATAAAAAAGCAATCGGGCAGCTGCAGTTCGTCTTCGGTATCATCAGGTAATTCTTCCACAAAACGCACCATATCGTAGCTCATATAGCCGACTGCACCACCGTGGAACTGTGGTAATCCTTCAATGTTGACAGGTTGGTAATTCTGCATTAATTCTTCCAGAGCTTTGAACGGATCTTCGTATTCCTTAGATACCTTTTCACCCTTTGCCAAATACTCAATGGTAACCTGGTGCCCTTTACTCTGAAAAAGCACGGATGGCTGACTTCCCAAAAATGAGTAGCGTGCAACTTTTTCACCGCCTTCAACGCTCTCCAGTAAGAAAGCAAAATTATCAGGCATCAATTTGTAAAAGGCGGACACCGGTGTCTCCATATCTGCCAAAATCGGTCGATAGACCGGTATCGTGTTACCTGTTTTCGCTTTTTCCTTAAATTCTTCCAACGTCGGATAATACATTACATGACTCCCTTTCGTATACTTAACGTCAAAATCTATTCTTTAAAATACCTCTATGAATTATGGTGAACTATACAATTAACGATATCCCTTCTATAGGCGCGCTTACAAAGCGCGCCTACCAGAGGAGTCTACATATTTTTGTTTCACCATAAATAGCAGGTAAGGCAATTAGCCAATTTTCGATCTGATGCTAAGACACGAAAACTGGAAATATCAAAACCTAATAAACAGCATCTGCATCGAAAATCTTTTCACCTACCACACGTGTTGAATCGCCGTCGGGGGAGACTTCTTGAAAAAAGCAGGAGCGATAGCCAGTATGACACGCTGCCACATTCTGCTCAACTTTAATGAGCAAGGCATCACCGTCACAATCAACAGCAACAGACTCAACAGTCTGTGTGTGCCCTGAAGTCTCCCCCTTTATCCACAACTTTTGACGGGAACGACTCCAGAAGCAGACACGACCGGTTGACAAGGTTTGTTTGATTGCTTCCGTGTTCATATAGCCTACCATCAGCACTTCATTATTTGCCTGATCCTGAATTACAGCGGCGACTAAACCATCCCGGTCATATTTTAGTTCCGATAATATTTTCATGGGTTCTCCTTAATCCTATTATAAAAACAAAAAACCTTATGCCACGGGGTTTGTGTGTGCATAAGGCGGACAAGTAACATCAAAATACAATAGGCTCAAATTTGCTTAGCGCGCACACTCCTCTTCTCTGGAATTGGAACGCCACCAATGCCAATAGTTAGATGTTCTATGCAAGTTGGAGTGTGAATCGGTAAATTTCATTTTCTCAATTTTCGCAGGTTATTTATGTTTAATTTGTATCAACGGACGAGTGTAAAAGTTCAATCAACCGTCCTTCTCCACCACTATTGTTAAAATGATACCATATTTAAGTTCCGAAATGCAAATAAATTTGTTTTGCTTCAGAACCATTCAATTTTCTCAAGACACTCTTGTGGGAGGGAACCTTGTAACCCAATTTATATGGATAATAATGTTCCCTCGTTACTCAACCTATGTTCAAAACCGACACCGAAATGCCTCTGACCCTCATTTAAATTTCCCCGTTCCATTCCAATGGACGATTCTCCAAATAAGGACGCAGCAGTTCTTGAAGATGCCGATGCGCATGATGCAAGTGTGTTTTGACGGTACTTTCTGATCGATCTATGAGGACCCCAATCTCTTTAATCTGGAGTTTCTGATCATAGCGCAATTTGAAAACGCGTCGCTGTTTCGGGGGGAGTTGATTTACTGCCTCGCTAATAATATGCCCGAGTTCCTCCATCTCAATCAGGTGAGATGGAGACGGATGCTTGCTTATTAACAGTAACTCCTCCGAATTTGCGATTAATTCGTCCAACGCAACAGTTTTCCTCCTGCTCTGTTGACGCAAAAAATCAATACAGCAATTCATAGCGATGCGGTAAAGCCAACTATAAAATGCTGATTCACGTTTAAATTTCGGTAACGCTTTATAAGCTTTCAGGAACACTTCTTGGCAGAGGTCTTTTGTAGTTTCAGCATCATGAATGTGTCTGTAAATAAGTTTAGCGATGCGGTGTTGATATTTTAGTACGAGGGTGTTAAACGCGTCTGTATCGCCATTTTGGAATCGAGTTACTAATTCATGTTCATCAATTAATTCTAATTCATCGGCAGACAACAAACCTAAGCTCCCCTTTGTATCTGACATTCTAATTCTCCATTAATACAACGCTAACATTATTTTGGACTAATGCTAACGTTATTTTGAACTAATTGAGTAAATGTACAAATGTGAACAACTAATTTATACACCTTAAGTATTTAAATGTTCCCACATTCTATACAATTAGACATTTTTATCAGTTTTTGTTCAGTATTAAAGACCAAATCATTCTATTATAACCCAAGTTGCCACCTATCTATAGACATAGCACCACTATAGGGTGGAGAAGAATCTGAAAAACCCTCTTGAAACGTCGAAAACTTGTTAGTAGCAACTTGGGTTATTATAATAAAGCTCATAATTACTGATACATTCTAAGTAAAAAAACAAAATCTAAAAACCATATTAAGTCAATATTAATTTATAATAAGGAAAAATCACTAATATGTCTCAACACAGTTAATTATACTCAACTTAACCTCATAAGTCAAATTAAATCTGTAAAAAATGTTAAATTGGCTTGAAAAAACACACAATTCCATGGATTTTAGTAAATTATTCGAATTTTAGGAGTCGGTCAGTTTCGCCATATTATAGTAAAGACCTCAATTACTGATATATTTTGTCCCTGTAGCGATTTCAAACACACATTGCGAATGTAAGAAAGAGGCGCAATGAATTGCGCGACTACAAACGCGTCTTTACTTAAGAAAACAATTCCATCAAAATCGGGTTTACAAAGTCCTCCCACAAGAGTGTTTCTCTACAGTTGAGTAGCTATCTACACATCCACTTCCACTTGACAAGAACTATAACATCGGGTAAAGTGTTGACATCGCTTTAGATATAAGGAGCACCCATGCGCCGCTACAGCATTCAAACTAAAATCGTTCTCCCATTTTTGCTTCTCTTTGCACTTGTTTCTGTCCTGGTGCCATTAATAACGGTTGAGCTTTTCGCCTGGAAATACAGTGAACAGTTTACGCGCGAAACACAAGGATGGTTTAATGTCATTGTAGAAACAGGGTTTATTGAGGAAGATATTGAAAAGGTCAAGCAAGCATACAGCGTAGAAGTTATGATTTTTGGTTCAGATTACACGCTTAACGCAGGTACGCTGACGGATCTCTCTGATACTGAGCAAAAATGGGAAAACCTTGCAAAGAATATGCATCTTGAGCAAGTTAAACAAACCTTCCAAGAAGGAGGAAACACACCTGTTACACACGATGTTACACTTGGTGGTAAGCACTACAAAGTCTTCTACCACTTACTTCCTTTTAGAAGGTTTTACTGCTTGTTGCGTCCTATGGATGAGATCGCAGAGGCAAAGCGTACGTTAACCCTATATATGTTAGGCATTGCTATCCTTGTGACGACACTTGTTGCTTTTATCAGTCACCGTATTGGGAAAAATTTAACAGAGCCAATAAAGGATTTGGTCGGCTTTACGGCAAAGGTAGCAGAAGGAAACCTTGATGAGCAGTGTGAGATTAAGACACATGATGAAATCGGTGATTTAGCTTTGGCGTTTAATCAGATGACGCGGAACCTCCAGCGGTCAAGGGATAAACTGATTCAAGCTGAACGCTTAGCAACAGCAGGAAAAATGTCTGCCTCTTTTGCACATGAAATCCGGAATCCGTTATCATCTATGCGGATGTTATCGCAGTTGCTAATGCAAAAACAGGAGATGGCTGCTGAGCATCGACAATCACTGCAATATATCCTTGAGGAAATCGAACGGATTGACACTATCGTCAAAGGCTTGATGGATTTCGCGCGTCCCTCAACGCTTAACTTGGCGCAACAGCCACTTGAACCTACGTTACAAGCCGTTTTAAGCTTGATGGAAGCGAACTTAACACACCATCAGATTCAACTTGTATTAGAATCTGCACCCGACCTCCCCGATTTTCAGTTTGATTCCGATAAAATTAAACAGGCATTTATGAATGTTCTTTTGAATGCGATGGAGGCGATGCCGCAAGGTGGTACATTAACTGTGGCTACTCTTAAATTAGAAGATGGCGTATCGATTAAAGTCGCAGATATGGGAGTCGGTATACCTGAAACAGATATTGAACATCTATTTGAACCGTTTTTTAGCCGAAAAGATAAAGGGACTGGACTTGGATTAGCAAATGTCAAGCGTATCCTTGAAGAGCATGGGGGAACGGTTGAGATTGAAAGCACCCTCGGTAAAGGCACTACGGTTTCAATGTGGTTACCGCTGAGATTTCAGGATTGATTAATACAAAATATTAATTGAATAAAAACAACTTATTTCATATAATACAAGGCAAATGCCATCTACACATTCGCAATTATTTGCATAGATAGATAATATAAAACTCAGCAGCGATATACTCAATATGTAGTTAGGTTATATGCTGCGATAACAAGGACGGATTGATAGTGATAAAAACAGAAACACCACGCCCAGAATATCCGAGACCCGATTTTCAACGCGGCACCTCTGAAGGAATTGACTGGATTAACCTCAACGGCGCATGGGAATTTGCTTTTGACCCAGACGATGTCGGTAAAAAAGAGGAATGGTTTTCACCGAATGCCCCCGACTTCCCTTTGCAAATACAGGTGCCATACCCTTGGGAAAGTCTTGCTGCTTGGGGAGAAGAAGATCGTGCTGATAGCGCAACCTACCTGAGCACAAATGCTTACCTCACACCAGAAGATGTTACGTGTGACGGTCTAAGCCGAGATGGAAATTACCGTGGCGAACCACGACACACAATCGGTTGGTACCGCAGAACTCTCTCTATCCCTGAAAATTGGGGTGACAAACGTGTTATTTTGAAATTCGGTGCTGTTGATTGGGAAACAACACTCTGGGTGAACGGCAAAGTAATCGGTGGACATGAAAACGGGTATCTACCATTTGAATTTGACATCACAGATGCGCTTACACCCGGAGAACCTGCTACCATCGTTGTTCGCGCGTATGATGCACAGGACCACGGTGAACAACTTGCAGGAAAACAGATAGGGTGGTATACTCGTACCAGCGGCATCTGGCAGCCTGTATACCTTGAACCCAGAAACGCAACCTATATCAAGCAATGCCATATCACTCCGGATATTGACAATAGCACCGCCACTTTCGACGTAACGATTGATGGCGAAATCGCGTCAGGCACCGAAATTCACTGGGAATGTGATGATATGAGTGGTAGTACTGCTGCAGCTGATAAGACACAATTCACCGTCAATATCCCACCAGAAAAGCTGCGACTATGGGATGTTGATACACCTAATCTCTACAATGTCATACTCAAATTGGTATCTGAGGAATCTGTTATTGACAGGATTTACACCTATTTCGGTATGCGAAAGATCTCAATTGAGAAAGCACCAGGAGGCGACTACAACTACATTTACCTCAACAACCGTCCTATATATTTGCTGGGCGCGCTAAATCAATCATTTAACCCAGAAGGTGTGTATACCTTCCTCACCGATGAGGCAATCCGAACCGATGTTGAACGCGCCAAAGAATTTGGATTCAACTTCCTTCGCCTTCATATAAAAGTTGATGAACCGCGTCTCTACTATTGGGCAGACAAATTAGGACTGCTCTTTATGTGTGATATTCCCAACTTCGGACATTACACGGAAAAAGCAAAAGGTAGATTTAAAGCGACACTTCGCGGAAACATAGACCGCGACTACAACCATCCATCCATCATCTCATGGTGCAACTTCAACGAAACGTGGGGACTCGGCGGTGGAGACTACAAACAGCAAACAGACCGCCAAGAATGGGTGCGAGAGATGTATCACTACGCTAAATCGGTTGATCCCACTCGGCTTATTGAGGACAACTCGCCCTGTTTATATGACCACGTTGAAACCGACATCAACTCTTGGCATTTCTATATCAACGATTACAAACACGCTAAGGATCATATCGCTAACGTTGTCCAACAGACGTACCCAGGCTCAAAGTTTAATTACGCTGGTGATAACGAACAAACGGATGTACCTTTAATTAACAGCGAATACGGCGGCATCGGTGCAGGAGCAGGCGACAAAGATATCGCTTGGTGTTTTAAATATCTGACAAACGAGTTGCGTATCCATCCCAAAATCTGTGGATATGTCTACACCGAACTGCAGGACATTGAGTGGGAACACAACGGCTTCATGAACTATGATCGGTCGGTAAAGGAATTCGGATACGATTACAATGACATCAACACTCTTGATTTTATTGCGATTGATTATCCGCCCGGCACCACGGTCGCTCCTGGTGATAGCGTAAAGGCAGACATATACGCCAGTCACTTCTCACACAAAACGATTGAAGGCACAACGTTACACTGGCAACTGGATACGGTTGATAAAAACGGTGAACTGACCTATGGGCGTGTAAGCAAAAGTGTCGGCATCCCTTTTCCACAATATCAGGTAGAACAAGTACATCAACTGGAACTCACCATCCCAGATATTAACGCCGCAGTTGGCACGTTACACGTATGGGTATCCGATGAGACAGGCGCGGTAGTCGCACGGAATTACATCAATTTCGAGATATTCTTGGAAGACACCTCGGGCCTCACTTCACTTGGTCATCTTCCAGGAGATATTGCCGCCAGTAAATGGGATTCAGCATCTGAGGTAACAGAACAACTCCTCACCGCGCAAGGTACTGGATGCGTTGAATATCAGATGTCCTTGCCGAATGATCTTAATCCTGACGATATTTCAAAGATGGAACTCGTTTTTGAGGCTTCTTCATCAAATGGCGGTTCACGGCAAACGGAGCCAGAAAAATATCCATCGGATGTCACAATCTCGGTAAACGGTGTTGAGGTTGAGACATTGACACTCCCCGATTGCCCCGCGGATGCACGCGGTGTGCTCACCTATATCCACGAAAACCTTGGAAACTACGGCTACCTGTATCATATCCAATTAGATAAGGAAATGTGTTTGAACGGTGGTTCTGCAGATGCACTCACCGTGCGTTATGAAGTGAAAGGCAATGCTGAAAACAAAGGCGGACTTACGCTCTACGGTAACCGTCGCGGCAGGTATCCCACAGCACCTCATATTCGCATTACATCATAGGAGGAAACGTTGAATGTCAACACACCAATTTCTATTTACTCGCAACCCCGGTTTAGAGGGTTCATGGCCCTTCGTTCACGAGCAAATGGTGACACGTCTTGAAGAGTTAGGTGTAACACTCGTTCTTAACACTACCAGCAAAAACCCCATCCATGAACAGGTGGATCTGAGCGAAGTTATTGGAATCTCACATTGGGGAGGTAGTCTTACCGAGGCTTGTATAGACAATGCACCGAAACTCAAAGTGCTCGGCACAATGACAGATAACACGGGACACGGCATTCCATACACAAAACTTCAAGATCGCGGTATTCCCGTCATTGAATCCACACGCGCATGGGCACAATCTGTGGCAGAGTGTGCTTTTGGACTTGCTTTGTCTTCGCTGCGGCGCACTGCACAGTGGCACATGAAGATGTCAAACGGTGAAAAACTGTGGGATTACAACAATCCAATATGGGGACCGAACAAACTCCCTGTCGCGCATCAATTCTGTGATGATCCAGACTTTGTAAACGGCGATCTCGGCACGAAGCAGATAGGTGTCATCGGTCTTGGGCAGATTGGACGGAAAATAGCGCAGTGGTGCAGGGTCTTCGGAGCAACCGTTATGGCATTTGATCCGTTCGTTCCCGATGAACTACTTCAAGAATGGGACGTGGAACGCGCTGATATGGACACACTCGTTGATAGGGCAGATATTGTCTTCGTTGCTGTTCCACCGACACCTTCCGCTCGTCACCTGCTCAATCGTGAACGTATCTATCATCTGCACAAAGGCGCATTGGTTGTCATCATCACCCGTGCGCACGCCGTTGATATGGCAGCACTGCGCGAACGAATTGTTAAAGATGAACTCGCAGGCGCGTTTGATGTTTATGACAGAGAACCGGTGCCTATTGATGATGAATTGCGGAATAGGGATAACGTTGTGCATACACCACACATCGCGGGTAGGACAAAAGATGCTAACCTGCGCGTTGCGGATATGATTGTTGACGATATGGTGCGTGTGCTAAAAGGCGAAGAACCGCTTGGCGCATTGACACCAGCGGCGATTAAGGTGAGAACGTCTGAAAACCCATACGAGTGAGGCAATCTATTCGCCGCGTAGTGCACACTTATTGAAAGTCACGTCTATCTGTTTATCGTTAATTTTACTGTTATGATTTGGAAATGCCCCAGATCGTGCAGTTTCAAACAGAAATTGCACGTTTTTGTGCGAGTTATCGGTTGATACTGGAAAATCGGAATATTAAAGGGTTTGAATGTTGGCATACAATTTGCTTACTCTATAACGTGAGTTTGACTAAACCTCGTATGTTGGGTTGAGTGCCGTGAAAACCAATACGCTTCATGTCCACGCAGGTAATTGTTGGGTTTCGCTATACCTATCTATACAAATGGGATGCTGAACGCATAACTCCTGCGAAAACTTGGTAGCAGATAGTTTTCTACCGCTCTACCCAACCTACGGACACACTGCGGGTCGCTGATATGATTGTTGACGATATGGTGCGTGTGCTTAAAGGCGAAGAATCGCTTGGCGCATTGATGTCACGGCGATTAAGGTGTGAACGTCTGAAAACCCATACGAGTAGGTTGAGTGGATCCCCAACCCATAGGTGTCAATTTAACGTGTATCATATCCGCCCTTATTTTACTTCGCATTAACATGCACATAGAACATCTCAATTACCCTTTAACCCAAATTCCTGCCGGTCCATTTACGATGGGAACTTACCCTACCGGATTGCGGAAGACCGATCCGGAGGAACCACAACGTAGCGTTACATTGGATGCTTATGCCTTTGGCATCTATCACGTCACAAATGCACAGTACGCACTATTTGTTGAGAACACAAATTATCGAACCCCTTTATACTGGGGTGACGAACGCTTCAATAGCGAAGATTATCCTGTTGTCGGTGTAAGTTGGCACGATGCGACCAATTTTTTAGAGTGGCTTAGCAATCTAACAGGTGAGACATATCGCTTACCAACAGAAGCTGAATGGGAAAAAGCTGCTCGAGGCACTGATGGCAGAGAGTATCCCTGGGGAAATGTGTGGGACGCAAGTAAGACAAACACATCAGAATCTCAAATAAAACGGTTGACACCGGTTGGCAGTTATTCTGAAGGTATCAGTCCTTTCGGATGCTACGATATGGCAGGAAATGCTTACGATTGGTGCAGCGATTGGTTTCACATTGACACATATAAATATTCCCCTGCGGATAACCCGATGGGAGCGGTTGAGGGGAGACGCAAGGTGATTCGGGGCGGTTCGTGGCAGCCTCGCGGCGAGTATGCTGCGCGTTGTGCGAATCGTGCTGCGTCTGAACCGACCCGTGCTAATCATAACGTTGGGTTTCGCATTGCGATAGACCTATAATTAAAATGTCCGTTGTTAGGCAGGGTAAAAAATCGTAAAAATGCAGAAAAAACATATTACTGAATCCCAACAAGAATTCCGTGATGCATTGTTGACTTGGTTCAAAAAGTTTCAACGAAAAATGCCGTGGCGGGGGATTGGCGATCCATACCGTATTTGGGTTTCTGAGGTGATGCTACAACAGACACAGGTCAAAAAGGTTGTTGAGTATTATGAAAAATTTATAGTACGGTTTCCAGATGTCCAGCATCTTGCAGCTGCACCGCTACAAGATGTGCTGAAGGTGTGGGAAGGATTGGGATATTACGCGAGGGCGCGAAATCTACATAAAGCCGCAAAGATCGTTGTGGAAGAGTTTGATGGAAAAATACCAAGAGACTATGCAACCTTTCGGAAATTGCCAGGTGTGGGGGATTACAGTGCCGCGGCAGTGCAAAGCATCGCCTTTAATGCAGCACACGCTGCGGTTGACGGTAACATCAAACGTGCGTTGGCGCGACTTTTCTTGATGGATGCACCTATCAACGATGCCTCGTCAGCGAAACACTTTCAGCAAAAAGCGGATGACCTTTTGGATCAGGAAAAGCCAGGACTTTACAATCAAGCGATGATGGAATTGGGGGCAACTGTCTGTCGTCCCCAATCCCCTACCTGTCTTGTTTGTCCTGTAAATATGTTTTGCGAAGCATTCCACGCAGCCTGTCAAGATGAATTTCCGTATCGACGTAAAACGAAACCGGTTCCTGAACACTACATTGCCGCGGGTGTGATCCACAAAGCCTCCGAGCTCTTAATCATCCAACGACCACTTGACGGTTTGCTTGGTGGACTCTGGGAATTTCCCAACGGACAGATCACCGAAGACGAAACTCCCGAACAAGCGTGCATTCGCCACATCGCCGATGTTGTCAATCTTTCTGTCACCAATCTGAAATATCTCACCAGTGTCAAGCACGCATTCACCCATTTCAAAATAGTTGTGGATGTATTTCAATGCGATTATGAATCGGGTGTGGTAGTTCTAAACGGACCAACAGACGCGAAGTGGGTAAAACTTGATGCACTGCGGGATTATCCGCTTCCGCGTGCGACTCACAAATTTCTGGATAAATTAATTCTTTGAACCGAACTTTGCTTCGTATTTTTCCCACACTTCATCCGGTAACGGTGTGCTGGCGGCACGAACATTTGCCTCTAATTGTTCAACATTGAGGCTGCCGATGTTATTGCCTTGAATCCGCTCTTCGCGCAGACAGAACTGAATGGCAAGTTGTAGAATGCTGATATCCTCTTCAAGACACCATTTCCAGATAGGATACGCTGCCGCGACATCACCTTCCTTTTTCCAACGTCCCCGCTCAATTTCTGCATCAATATCAACATCAGTGAGGATACCGCGCAGGATAGACCATCCGTTCATCACACCGATATCTGCTTCAGCAGCAGCAGGAAGGATAGTGTCCTTAACAGATTGCCGGACGAGGTTGTAATCGTTGAAGCACAACAGAAGGTCAACATCACCTGTCGCAATCGCTTTGAGATGGAAATCGTGGGGATTCATCCCATAACCGACGTGCCGGACAAGACCGCGTGATTTGCATTTGAGTAAACCTTCAAGTGTTCCACCTTTTTCAAGTGTTGGGTCAATTTCACCGGGATCGTGGATCAGCATTCCGTCCAGATAATCAACATTGAGCAGCTCAAGTTGATCTTCCAGATCGGCGATTGCACGTTCTCCGGAATAGTTGGGTCTTCCCTGTCCATATCCGCCCCAATCCGCTCCAGAATGACAGCAAAGTCTGGCAGTAATAATAACATCCTCGCGCGGAATTTCCTTCATAGCCAACCCAAGTTTCCGCATGGAATCGCCATAACAACGTGCGCAATCAAAATGATTCACACCGATAGAAATCGAGTGTTTAATCAATGCCACTGCATCCTCATCTGATACAAAGCCAAAATTATTGCCGAAGCCTTGTGTCCCGTACGGAATGACTGGGATACTTAATTCTGTTCTGCCCAACCGCCGCCGAGGCACTGTTGGTAAAGGTTGATTTGCCATAAGATCTCTCCTGATTGATATCGTGGATAGGTTCAAGAAGTGAAGAAATATAGTAAGGACGCAATGAATTGCGTCCTTACGAATCGCAACACATTGCGCAACGGTGTGCCTAAAAAGTTTTAGTATTGATCCGAGCCTTCAAGAGGCAGCGGAACCGCCCAGATGTTGCGGAACTTAAGATGGTTGCCGTGGTCTTGGAGAAGTAGCGGACCGGGTTCTCCAACGGATGAATCGATATTTGCTCCCGTTGTTCCGGGGAGTATCACGTTGTTAAGGATGACAAGTCCGTTTTGAATCACGGTTACCCTGACGTTTTCTTCTAACTCGCTTGCATCGTTGAGACGCGGTGCGCGGAAGATAACATCATACGTTTGCCATTCAAGTGCAGGTTTACAAGCGTTAACAAGCGGTGCAAATTGGTTGTAGATTGCGCCACAGTCACCTTTACCGGGGACTTCAATCCCGTAGGAATCCAGCACCTGGACTTCATACCGTCCCTGAAGGAACACGCCGCTGTTTCCTTTTCCTTGTCCTGTTGCTTCGGGCATATCAGGACACATGAATTCAACGTGTAGGAAATGGTCGGTAAACCGTTCTTTCGTCATAATGTCACCTGTACGAGGGACAACGGTCATAACGCCATCTTCAACATCCCAACCGGCTTCGTCTCCGTTTCGGGTGGTCCAGTTGTTCAGGTCTTTTCCATTAAAGAGAATCACAGCGGATTCTGGAGGTGTTTGTAACATAAGTTTTCCTTTCTAATGCTATACATTTATAAATTGCCCCTCTGTATTAGGGCTTGAGGATTTCCCGCAATTTTAACGGGGTTCGTCTTTTTTGTCAAGGGACAAGAAGGTGAAGGGTATGTAAAGTTTTTTGCATGAGGAGCATAAATGGGACTTAACGTAGCGATCCTCAATCCCTCACTTATGAAAATAAATGAAAATTAATAAGTGGAAAAAAGGTAATGCGCCTTGTCGGGACAAGGTTTTCTGGATTTTTCTAAACTGATGCGCTGTGAATTTCAAAAAGTGTATAAATGTGCTGACAATTCACTTCAAATCATACTTTCGCGAAAAACTTTACACACCCTCACGTAAGCCTGCGATCATGTCTTCAGATTCAGCAAACGCACAGACTCTCTCCGTTTGTTGCCAATCAAGTCCAGTGACTTGTCCCCTTCCCCGATCTCTGCCATCGCGGCGAATTCCTGCTAATGTACGAGTGGTGATCGGTAAATCAGAATCCTTGTTTTCATTGCGAAGTTGCCACCGCGCCGCAGCCACTACAATCGATATTGACGAAGGAGCTCGTCCTTGTCCGTGTAAATATGTGATATAAGCAGCTAAAGCATTATCCGAAAACTCTATGCTATGATCTGAAAGGTATGACTGAATTCCAGTCAACGCATGCCGATACGCTTTCATTGTGTTCGGCGCGATACTTGCACGTATCAGATTCTCCGTATCTTCTCTTGTTGCAAGCGTGTTGTCTCGCTTTTGTGTCAACTCGTTCATGTCTCACCTCTGTGTTAGTGGGTTCTCTATCTATCAAAAGTTTTTATTATACCCTTGCCCTCCTTCGTTGTTTCAATGGTAACAACGGTTTTCTCATCTCTGTTATAGATATTAAGTTGACCGCCTTTTTCATTTGTCTGTATGAAAGCAACATTTTTACCTTTGTCACTACGGATGCTCAGTGCGCCACCCTGGAAGAATGCGCTCATGTGGGCAATGCGTTTTCCTTCGTTGTTTCGGATTCCCAGATAGCCTCCATAAACACGCGTCCCTTCCATGTCAACAACGGGTTTTCCTGTCCAGTTTCTTATACTCAGTGCCCCACAGCCATTTTGAGCTGCATTTATGGAAGTTACACTGTTTTCTGCGTTGTTAAAGATGTTCAGCATGCCACCGTGAATGGATGCGCTCATATAAGCAATACGAGTCCCCGCGTTGTTGTAGAGGTCCAAAATACCACCATTGTCCTCTGCCCCTATGCCAGCAACAGCTTGTCCTGTGTCGTTAAAGATGCCCAATACACCCCCATTTTCACTTGCCACTATACCAACAGCGGGGGACATCTTGTTGTTGTAGATTTTCAGTTCACCTCCGTCTTCATTTCCCCATAAAGTAGCGATTGGGAATCCTTCTTTGTTTTGGATACCCAGAGAACCGCCATCTTCACCTGCTGCTATACCAACAGCTACTTTTCCCGCTTTGTTGTAGAGTCTCAGTCTGCCGTTCTCTTCCTCTGCCCCAATAATAGCAATGGTTTACCTGTGTTATTGACGATTTTTATTTCTCTACATACGATTTTATCAATCACTTGTTCATTTTGTTGCGCGTGTGTAGTATCCCCACCAAGCGATGCGATGATGTATCCTGCAATTGTAAATAGACACCCGATAAGCATATATCCTAACTTTTGTTTGAAATTCATTATTGATCCTCCGATCTGTTTATCTTTTGCTTTTCCTTTCAACTATACCAAATAATATCATATAATGGTATTTGAGCGAGATGTGAGAAACTTTTGGCGTAAAAACAAAGCAGGAGTGGCTCTATTTCTACTTACGGTTGTAGTTGGATTTTACACATATATTATAACCTAAGTTGCTACCTATAAGATTTTAGACAAGCAGACACCATGTTTAACCGAGAACAGTCCATTATTCGTGGAATATCGTAGCGCAAACTGATAGTTTGCGTATTCATAGGCACAATCTAACAGATTGTGCTACATAGGTAGCAACTTGGGTTATAAATAGCCCTGTGTACTATAGAAACGGATACTCTGCCTCCAAACTCAAACTTTCTCAGACACCTTCTCAGCCAACCTCATAAGTGCAGGGGACATGTCAGATTTTTCAAGTTCTGCTTCAATCAGGACAAAATGTTGCGTCTCTGCAAGTGCAGCTTTCATAGCACTGTCAAATTCACCTTCGGTACGGACAGCAAACGCGCGTCCTGCTCCTAACATTTCCGGTAGATGAGTATAACGCCAATTTACTATATCATTAAAAGGCCCTTCAACGAGAGGACGCATGGTCCCGTAACCGTGGTTGTTGAGAACAAGAATAATCGGGTTAAGTCCATAACGGATAGTTGTTGAGAGTTCGGTTCCTGTCATTTGAAAAGCACCATCGCCGACAATAACAAGTGGTCTTGAACCGGGTTTAGCAAGTTGCGCGCCAACTGCAGCGGGAATTGCAAACCCCATTGAGGTATAGTATGCCTGAGAAATAAATTCCGTGTGTTCCGGTAGACGTAAATCCGCAGCACCCCAAAGGCAGTCACCCACATCGGGAATAACCGTCAGCTCATCACGCAGAAATTGATTGAGATGTTGAAATAGGCGTTTCACTGTTATAGTTTGGTCGGGGGCCATAACAAAAGACTCTGCCACTTCCAGTACCCATTCCAAATTCACTTCAGGACGTTTGTGGAGTTGCGGAGAACACAAACCCTCCATAAAATCCTCAAACGTAACATCTTCATACGTGGAGTAACAGACGGTGATTTTATCTGAGGTGGCATAGACACAACGACTTCGCGCAAGGTTTGCCGTGTAAATCCCAAGGTTAACATCGGTCATGAAAGCACCAAGAATAATAAGACAATCAGAGGTTTCAACAAGTGTTGTGATTTCTGTTCTACCCATCGCACCACCATAAATACCTAAGTAAAGTGGATGCGCCTCCGGCATCACCGATTTCCCCAACAACGTTGTTACCACTGGGATCTGTTTTTCTTCGGCAAACCGAAGTAATTTGTCTCGAAATCGGAATCTATGCAGTTCAGCACCTGCTAAAATGACAGGATTTTCGGATTGATTTATGAACGCAATCGCATTCGATAGAGCAGCATCTAACGTTTCGGAGTCACTGTGGTGTCCACCCGTTGAAGGACGTTGGTGCACTGATCCTTGTATTCCTACCATATCGCGTGGCAGTTCAATATAGCCCGGACGCTTATGCCAATAGACTGCATCCAACACTCTGTCTATCTCGTTAAAGGCGGTAAAAGGTTCGTCAAGTAGTGCTGATGCGACGGTTATCTCTTCATAGATACGTTGTTGTGTAAAAAAATCTTTACCTTTATGATGTAAAAGTGCACCCTCAGTGCGCTCCTTTATCCCTGGGCTACCGCTAATGACAACAAGTGGTGATTTTTCAGCGTAGGCAGCGGTGACCGCGTTAATCATAGATAAACCACCAACTCCATAAGTCACACACGCAGCCCTCATGCCGTTTGTGCGGGCATAAGCATCTGCAGCAAATCCCGCTGTTTCTTCTCGCGTTGTGCCGATGTGCTGAATAGGGCTCTGCTCAATCATATCAAAGAACTGCACTACATAATCGCCAGGTATGCCGAAAATGTGATCGATCTCGTAACTCTTTAGTTTTTTCAGAAGGTACTCACCGATTGTTAGTTGTTTATTTGACATATAAAGTCCTATAACTACGCGTGACCACAGATTATAAAAGAATGATATTGACCACCTATTAATATGGTTAGTTCATTTGTTAGGCAACATCGTCCTACTAATTAAGCTGTTATTCATTGATGTAATCTGAACGCAACTCAAAGGTATGCTGTGACCATCTGCCTGTGCGCACATCAAGTTCAGCTTCAATTGCCTTAATATCTTCCAATTCCCCGTAAGCAGTGGAATCTTCGGAATTAGCAAACTCAAACTCAACCAGCCGGTGTGGAGATTCACCATAGTAGTTGTCGTAAGAGGCTATTGTTTTCAACTGAGACGGTCCAACTGTCGTAGCAGAAACGGATTCAACCCAATCCAGATATGCTTGTTTTCCACCAAGAGGATAATCAATCAACAAAACGCCTTTAACCGGCCAGTTCCCTTCATCGGTTTTTGCATAATCAGAACGCAGGATAAATGTGTGCACGGTTACATCGCTTGCATGGTTTGGAATGTCACTCATAATATCGGCTATCTCAGGGCGATTCAGATATGTTGCCATATCAAGAAAACTATCAAATTCATACTCAACAAGTCGATTCGGACTCATAGTTTGGTCTTGATTGTCATAAGAGCGTATCCTACGGACCTCTTCAGGGGCTTGCAGAGTTGGAACAAGAGATCTAACCCATTCAATATAAGCATCTTTTTCACCTTCTGGATAGTCAATTAGCAAAACAAACTTCACCGGAGTCGCTTCTTCAGGTGGCATGGAATCCATTACTACGTCTTGTACACGCTGACAACCTATAAGTACAATTACCGCAACGAAAAAACATATTAAAAATAAACTACCGAATTTTGATGTCATAATTATCTCCTTTGAAATAGTAAAGTTTTACAGTTTTATTTTGAGGTGGGACGTTTTCCCGCCTGCGTTAATTATCAAACAAAGTAGGCTGCATCGCCTTCCCCGTCCACGGGTTGGTGAGCGAAGGCAACGTCAATATTGGTCTCCACTTCTCACCGTGCTTGTAGTATTCCTCAATAGAAAAACACTGGATCGACTCATAACTGCTTTCACCGATGCGTACTGGATCCAAATCGTGCCGCCACCGATGTGAAGGTTGTGTAGTCAGTGTGATAAGAATACCAATCGCTGCGCTGTGCTTACGGATAGTGTTTTGTAACCGATCATATTTAGCGTATTGCGCGCCTGTTGCACCGGTGACCTGCACGACAATGCCTTTCTTGTCCATGTTATCGGGTTTATTGAGTAGCATACCGAACCCATCTATACCGTCATCACCAACTTTCTGCGGGTTCGCAGCCAAGCCATCTATCAGCGATAACGCCCAGTCTTGAAATTTGAAATGGTCAGATTTGGCGAGTTCGGTTGCGGTTTGCATGTCAACAGGAATACCATACACCGGCATCTTCGTTACGAGTCGATGCTGGTTAATCAACCGCAACGCGAAGGGAAGAATGTCAATACCGATTGCACTACGATTGTTATTCCGAGCTGCCGCAATTGTGGTGCCACATCCGCAGAACGGGTCCAAAACGAGGTCGTCAACGTTACTGGACGCTCTGATAATCCGTTCGTAGAGAGATACTGGTTTTTGTGTTGGGTAGCCGAGATTCTCGTTTTTATAGTGTTTTATGGGGTAGATATCACTCCACCAATCTTCAGGAATTTTGCCTCCACTCGGATGCATTTTTCTACTATTGAATTCCATTCCACCCGAAGGCTTTCCTCCATATTTACTTCTTTCTACGGTTGATTCCGCGTATGGAATACGGATTTCGTCACAGTTAAATATAGGATTGTCCTTCCCATAAAATAATAATGGCTCATGTTATGAGTGAGTGCGTTGGACGAGTCGTGATATAAACTCAGTAGTAATAGATTTGAGATTAATAACAAATTCACAGATAGCGATATATCCCGAAAGGAACTTTTTATGAACACCGCGAAATGGGCGGAGAAAGTTACGAACCGTTGTCCACACACCTTCAATCGTGTTGATGTGGATTTCAAAAATACCATCCGCATCGTCATCCCTCGCCCATTCGCCATCACCATGACACACGCTCGCATGAGAACGATCAATACGATTATAGCCTCGCCATCCATCTGTATATACAGTAGCAGTGGGGAGCGTGAACTGATGCACGTGTGATGAGAGTGTAGCACTATCGGTATGATGTGCCACACGCAATCGGACACGCTTACTTTTGCGCCCGATCGTGCCGACTATAGGTGGACGATCATTCGCATAAGTGCCATGACCTCTGCGTTTATTACCACGCCGACGCGGTGGATCCTTCAGGTCTTTATGCGGTTCTCCTTTTTCACCTGCGTTTTGAAACATCTCATCTGTTTCTGTTGCAGTGTCCAGCAAAGCTACCTCAGGTTGCATCATCTCGGCAGATGCCGAAGCACACGCCGTATGGAAAGCACCGCTTGACGACTGATATTGAGTTCGCGTGCCAATTGAGCGGAAGAAAAACCTTTGCAAACACCTTGCAAAAGCAGAACTACCTGTGAAGGACGATACTGTTTTTGAGCAAACACTGTCCCACTATAGAGGTTATATACACCCTTACATACTTTACAGCGGTAAACCTTTATGCGACTTGTTTTTGTTGTTCTAAAATAGCGTGCCTCCGCCACGCTCACATCGCAATGTGGACAGTGTAAACCCTGGGGATGGAAATGGTTTAGCAACCATTCCGCCGCGCGTTCGTCATCAATTAAAGAAAGTATTGGAAAATCCATATGCTATACTATAGCAGAAAGAAAGAAAAAAGCACTTGCTTTTTACATGAGCCGAAGTCTTTTGTCCTAAAATCTCTACCGTACGTTGACATGTTTTACAAACATTTAACAACTTGGTTTCGTTGATGGATGATAATCTTCGTTCAGCTTGTGCCTTAAGCATTTCCTGATATCGAGGTTTAGACAACGAAGAGGGAAGTAATTTTCCGATATATCTAAAGGTTCTTTCCTTATAGCGATCAGGAATTAGGGCTAAAGCAGTGAGTATTTCTGGGAGCACTGGCAGTATTTTCCTATGGTATTGCTTTGAACTTAAGTTGATAATCCACTAATATTCACGTTGTTCTTTGAAGGCTCGGTGCAGGAAATACACTGTAGAGATGCCGAGACCGATGAGGATAAAAAGCAGAACAATGGCAGTACCGAGGCGACTCTTTGACTCACTGTCATCTTGGGTTTCAGGTTTGGGTGCTTCAGGCGTTGTTGTTTTTATTGGGGGTGTTGGTTTGCGAGGTGTAGGTGCAGGGATTGTTACTCTTTCTGGTTTTGATACGGTTCCTATTTTCTGGGGTGCTAAAGGGATGATGTCCGCCACGGTTACGCCAAAGGATGTTGGTAGGTCGCCAACTGTCCAACCTGTGCCAGTAGTTTCACAGTAGTAATATTTCGTGCCATTGTAGGTGACTGAGACACCATTGAAGTTACCGCTGACTCCCAGTGCTATGTGCCCGGGCATGAAGATGAGTGCTGTCTTCTCACCTAATCCTTGTAGGATGGCAGCAACTAAAATAGTGGTGTCTTCGCAATCGCCGCCGCCGTCAATCAATGTTTCAATGGCGTAACGGCGAAACTCATCGTAACCTGTGGTCACGTCATCGAGGGTATATGGCAAAGATTGGACGAAACTCAGAACAAAGTCGATACGATCCGGTTTTGACCATTCACTGTGCCGTTTGAAGATGTTCTGAAATTCGCGTGTAAGGTTTCCAATCGTTGTTCTTCCCTCTTCAACTAACTGCGGAATATCATAGCGCTCTTTACCATCGTAGGAATTATATTTTTCGATGTCGATTGTCATTAGCGCTGTATAGGATTTTCCTTTAAAATTCCAGACGTACCGTTTCCCGATTGTCTGTCTGGTATTCGGAGGACGCTGTTGGACAATTCCGTCTATGATTCGGACATAGTTAAGTGCATCTTGCGCATCACTATTTGGAGTTATAAGTAGGCTGCCCAGAAGTAGAGTGATAAACAGTCTAATGTACATAATGAACTATCCTTCTGTTAGGGTCGTCTGTTCAGAGGGATAAATTAGTAGAATCTCAATGCGACGATTTTTGGCTTTTAACTGTCTGGTTTTATTGTGCGCTTTGAGTTTCTCTGGTGTATATGTGCTATCTCGAACTGAACGTTGAACAGGTTTATACTCACCGAAAGAGGTTGCTGACATCAGATGCCTTGCTGGGTCTATTCTAATCTCGTGTTGGAGAAATCTAAATACTTCAATTGCACGTAATGCTGCAAGATGTAGATTAGAACGTTCAATACCAGGAGTGTCAGGATCTGCATGTCCTTGAATTTGTATTTCGCTGAAGTTTTGCAGATTTTTTTTAATTTGACGACCTACAATCAGAAGTGTTTTCTTCCCTTCTTCGTTGAGAGCATATCTATCTGGTTTAAACAAGATGCGGTCACTAAAACTGTAACGTTGCAGCGTTGCTTCGTTTTTTATCTCAATTTTCGCGTTACCCCCATTTTCAAGTGAGATCACAAAAGTATCGGTCTCGGTCTCTTTCGGTTTCGGTTTAACATCGTACTGTTTAGCGATAGCGCGGATCATCGCCATCTGGTTTTCTTTTACTTTTGAGGGAATAATATCTCCATTAGGATCAGGTACAGAAAAGGAAGCGATAACTGCAAACACTACAATGACTAATATCAAAACAAGTGTCAGCATCAAGTCTGAAAAGGACGGCCAGAAATTGAAATCTAATGTATTTTCTTCCATGGGTGTTCTTCGGTTTATTTTGTGGTTGATGATATCTGAAACAGATAATGGATCAAGTATTAGAACAGACTGTGCTACTTTCCGTCGTTGTTAGTTTGAGATTCGGATGTGGTCTGTTCAGGAGGTTTTTTTCGCGAGAATTTATTCCAAATTTTACCTACAATTGATCCCTTCTGCTTCCGTTTGGATCCAGATGAGCTTTCCTGCTTTCCCAGTGTATTGACAGCATTCGCTAAGGTTTTAGAATGCTGGGAAATCTCGTTTATAGAGGTATTGAGTTTTTCTATACTTGCTGTTAGAGGGGTAACATCGGCTTTATCTACTTTTTCCACGAATTGTTGTGAGGCTGTGCCTAACGTTTTAACATGTCCCTCAATTGTTGCGATGGACTGGCTGAGCATCCCTGAATCTGATGTAAAGGTTTTGATTGCACTATCAAGGTTGTTTATGTCGTCGGTCAGACCACCGACACTAGTACTCAGTTCATTAACAGCATTTTGTTGATTTTTACTGCTCTCGTCTAATTGGTTTAATAAAGTTACAATCTTTTGATTTAGATCCTTGACTCCGTTAAGTTGTTCCTCGTATTTTTCATTCTGTTCTCTTATTTCTTTCTGCAGATCTCCAACAATATTTTGCATATATCTAACTAAATCTGCAAAAGTGCCTCTCATATGTTCTGCTGCATCTTGGAGTGGTTCATCAAAGTTCTCTAAACGATTGTTTAGGGTTTCTAATTCAGCGACAAGAGTACCTAATTGGTCATTTAGTGTTTGTTGAACATGTCCGAGTTCTGTTTTCAACTGATCTTGCATATCTGAAAACTGCTGTTTGTTAGCATTATTTATTCCTTCAAACCACTCTCGGTTCTCTGTATATATACTTGTATTTGTCTCTGTTGCCTTATTTATAAATTCTTGTAGTTCAGTACTAATTTCTTGGTGTGAATTGATATAGGTAGTCTCATAACTTTTTAGTGCATTTAAAGTATGGTCAATAACCTCAATGACATTTGAAATGTTTTGATTCTGATCATCTAACTTTTCCGTTTGTAAGTCTAATTTCTGGTTCGCTGCATCTTGAAATTGTTCGTGGAGGTTGCGAATCTCATCTTGAAAACCGGTGAGTTGGGTAACACTTGATGAAAATTCTTTTGAAAACTTATCCAGGCTTGCCGTGAAGCCTGTATTTAACACATCAGCAGCAGTACTAATGTCCGATGCTGCTTTATTAATTTGCGTCACTGAATCTGATAGTGGTTGTGTAATAGCAATAGCCTGCGTTAGACTCTCGTTGAATTCATCTATATTGCCATGCACTTTTTGGACTGATTCACTAAACTGTGCTGCAGTCTCAAATCCTTTTTGCATCTGAGATTCGCTTTTCTGAAGCGTTTGCATGAGTTTTTGTGAAGTGGTCGGATAGAGTTGGGGTACCCAGACGGTGAGCGTCAATCGCTCCAGAGTGGATTTAACAGGGTGACATGCGGATTGCAAATAGATGCCGTAAAGAATAACGCCCAAAATAGTGAAAAAGATCCCACTAATGCTCGGTGCAAGAGCACCTTTCATCTTTTCAAGAAGGACCCCCAACGCCTGGGTCATCTTTTCGTTATTTTCTGCGGAGTCTTTGTTTACTGCACCCCCTTCCAAATCGTTATTTTCTGTGGAGATTTCGTTTGCTGCACGCTCCTTCAAAGGTGGAAAAAGTTCTGTTATACTGTCGGCGAGTCCGAAGAGCGTCCCAAATAGTCCAATCACGATAAAAACTGCCAACATAGAACGAAAAAGGTTGTTCCATTTAAATAGGTCAGCTGTGGTGTGATTAATTAACTCACCGACTTCAAGACGGGTTTCATCGCAACCCGCTAAGAAAATGGCTTTGAGATGTTTTGCTATCGGAGAACGTCTGTTAAGGCTGCTTTCCTTGCAAAATTCGCTAAACACATTTTCAGGATCAGCTTTTTGGTCGTCATCTTCATGTCCACGATCCTGTTCATGTCCACGATCCTGTTCATGTCGGGCAGTAACGAGCGGTTGAATATTCTTACAGTTTTCGATTTGTATCCGTTCTGTCCGCAACCAACGCCAATATCTGATGAGTCCGATAAGCCAAACGGAAAAGAAACCTATCAAGAATGTTATAATACCTATAGCGATTGGATTTGCAGGAAATAGGTATTCGGTAAAGAATGACGGCATAAGTGTTACATCCACTGGAATTTATCTATTGTCAGTCTTCCTGTAATTGAGTTTTGTAAATTCGTTTTATTTCCAACTATGTCTCCTGTAATTCTAATATTCCTTTTTCCTTAAGTTTCCATGTTTCCTTTGCATCATCTGGTTCAAAGATTGCTGGTTTAATAAGTTCCATGATCCGATAATTGCTTCGATCATCAAAATGAGAACAATTAAACACTTCGCCAAAAGCCCCTGGAAAATAGGTGGAACGTACCACTACTAAATCATAAACCGGAACAACTGCATATAACATTTCCACTTCAATATATAATGCCAAAAAACAACCTGCAGAGCTAGTTTTGAAAATAGGGTCAATATCCACCTGTGGCTTTAGGAAACGTTCTTCAGCGTTTACTACATCTAACTTGAAATTTTGCTGATATTTACCAATAAAAATCGTCCATTTTTGTCTATCTTTAATCCCTGCATTATAACTATCACAAAATTCTATGATTTCCTGTTCCTCTATAGTAGTTTTATTTGTTTCAGAAGTTTCTATTTTATCTGTATGTACTGTGGCACTACTGATTGTGGAATTAGCGGTAATTGTTTTGATTTGGTTAAGAATCTTTTGAGTATTCTTTTGAATATCAAGTGTTAATGCTTGATATAAATCATCAGGATCAAATGTATCCACAGACGGTTGCACACGTCTATCAACAGCAGACAAGTCTTGCCTTAAATTGCTGTTAACTTTAGCAAGATTTTCTATCCTATATCTTAAATCATCCAATCTTTGAGCAAGAGTTCTATATCTGAAAAAGATCCAAATAAGAAAGAATAGCAAAATCATGAGTAAAGGCACGAAAACAACCATAATTACTGTTGTTTGATCTGCAAATTTTCTATGCTGTTCGTCTAATAAACTGGTAATATCTTGATTGGGCAACGGTACTTGGTTATTATTCTGAGCTTTATGTGTTTCCTGTGTATCGGATTCAGTATCATTCTGTTGCGCGATCGTAAAAAACGGACAAACAATCAAAACAATCACCATTGTAACGTAGCAAAATATATGATATAAAGAACTAAGTTTGGTATAACGCATTATAGGTTTGCTCCATTATGTTAGTTCCATTCTTGAATTTTACGCTCCAACAGTTTCCCCAATACCTTAATGAAAATTGGTTCAACAATCCGCCCATCGTCAGGTTGCATAACAAGATCTTGTAACCAATCATTTACATCACTAGTTAGGTTTTTCTTAAATTTTGGATCAAGATTGATTGGTTTACCGAGTTCTTTACCGAGTCCTTCGTTGAATATCTTTATGAAATTTTCTATTTGAAACAGTTTATTTCCTGACTGTTCAGGACTATTTTCTAATCTCAGAAGGTTCCCGAGACTTTCAGCAGTTAGAATAGTTGTCCAACTGAAATCTTCAAAATCTTCACCAGCCAATATACCATAATTTTCTGTGGTTATCACAAGTCGTGTTCTGTCATCAATTAAACCGGCCGCAGCTTCATGTTTTGGTTCTGGTGTAATCTGAAGATCAAAAATAGAATCTCTATCAAATCCCGATGCAAAAAGTATTATTTCTTTGAGAAACTTACTATTCTCAGGATTGAGTGTGAAATCTCCATTCGCTAACCAGTGCAGAATACGTGCCCCGTTACCACCAATGTATACGTTCGGCATTGTAGGTTTAAAGCCTCTGTTTTCAACAAGGTGCTTGATGAGCAATCCAACGTAATATAAAAGGCCCGAAATACCTAAGGCGATAAGTGGAATAAATGATGTGCCTTCGATATTTCCTCCGTAAATGGCGAATTTATTCTTTAAGCCATCTGTAGAATTATTGATCCATGCGTTAATCCATGTATCCGCTTGACTATAAAACTTTTCCGACTTGGCTGAGTCTTTTAATGTTTGAATTTCTGCAGCATCAACTTGGAAGTTCTCTAAAAATTCAGGATTGTGTCTTAGCAGATCTAAAAAAATAGTCCTACCTGCAAATCTGATTGACGTTTGCCAACACAACGTGTTGTCTTGCCAGATTGAGATGTCAGAAGTTTCTCCTCCGATGTCTATACAGACCGCACCATCAGCAAAACCTCCAAACTGACCAGCAAAGAATTTCGCGGTAGCGATACTCTCTGATTCAAAAGTTACAGTTCCATTTTGTATCCCTGTTTTTTCCTCACAAGTATTTGTGGCATTATTACATATAGTATTGAAAGCAGCCTTATCTTTTTGTGAAAAGGCAAGTGGATAAGAAAAATGCCAGTTTATTAAATTAACTTCGTTATGCATTGCTTCTGCAGCACATTGAAGGCAGATTTGTTCTATGAATGCCTGAGTCCGAATACGATCTTCTGGATCGGGTGACCATTTAAGATTACTAACAACATTTTCTTCCAATTTATAATTTTCAACAAAATAGATACGTCCATCCAGTAACGGTTCTAATCTTTCACCCGATTGTGATTTCTTTCTCGAATCCGGATGTTGTTGAAATAGACTAAAAAAAGGTGTTTTTTCAAGTCGAGAAGAAAAAAATTGTCTATATACCTCAGTCCGACTACTTTGTGGGGAGTTAGTAATTTGGAACAGACGATTTTCAAATGAAATTGGTTCAAGTTTATTTATCGTTGGATCTTGCTTGTAAACAGTAGTGCCACTAGTTCCAAAATCAATACCAATATCCCAAGTAGTTACACCTTGCGGTGCATCTTTCGGAGAAATTAGCAAAATGCCTGCCTCCTCGGAATCTATTGCCTGATGGTCTTTATATGTACAGAACATTGCTTGAGGAAAAGCAGATGTTTTTGCAATCTCGGTGTTTTCTTCCAAAGAACGCGAATCAAGTGAGCCATCTTTTTCCAAAATTGGTTTAGCATAAAATGTATTTTGACCGGCTTTTGTAAAATAGGTGAAGTATGTCATCCAATCTGACGTATTAAAATTCGGCCAAACTTCCAATACTGGTAAAGGTTCAATTTCAACAATTTCGGGATTTCGAAAGAGTTTATCATCGCCATCATCCTTCTTGACATACTCTTTAGAAATTAGTATATCTTTTCCATCTCCAGGAGATGGAAGTTGTAAATCTACCTTGATACCATTTGGAGTAGTTGCAAAAGAAATTCGCTTTTTCAATTCGTTAACATTGTATTCTTTCAACATTTCTTTTTTGATTGGAAGAATTGGTGTTACATCGGCACCGTTCAATTTAAGATTAGTACTTCCTGTAGGTGAGAGAATGTTACTTTCAAGAAAAGCATTAGATTGGTTGATCACGAAAAGTTTTTCTGTGAAGTATTCTTTAGGTGCTATTGGAAAATTCATACCAGCGAAGAACCCAACAGTCATATTGAGAGAATTATTAGATAATTCTGGTAATCCCTCAGGTATTCCTCCTAAATCAGTTGTAAAATTAAGAACTTGTGCTGCTAGATTTCCTTTTATATTTATAGTAGAATCAGGAAGAGGAATAATATCATTCTTATAAAATGCATCAAGCCAACCAGCAACTGATCCTTTTTCATCTGCGTCTAACTTTGGAATTGGATCATTTAGGAACGGAGGATTAAACCAAGGCACCTTTGAAACCGAAATATACTTAATATAATCAATAGATGTACATACAAGGGTGGTAGGAGAAGTTATCCCAATTGGTTTGCCATCAAACATAATTAGGTAGAGCCTATCCCAAGTTGTTTTTACATCTAATGTCTGTTCTGGCATCAGTTTGCGTAATGCGCGAAGAAATTCAGATGTATTGCCATCGTCTGCAGGAGGAATCGTAATTAACTTCGTCGTTAAAGGAATATTTCGACGCTCTTTGAGTGCAAGCATAGCTAATAGTCCCCTCCATTCACCCACAATACAGTCGTGCATAGGGTGGTCAGTATCATAAAGTGCTATCTGAAACAGCAGAGGACGTGCCCACATACTCGGGATGCTGTCAATATCAGTGAATTTCGCAGCAACTTTTGTAACCTTAAGGTTCTCAGCGACATTATTAAGGGCAACAGGAGATACCTCTTGCCATGTTCCTTTGTTTGGAAGGATAGTTAATCCGGCACCATCATCCTTTAACGGAGGAAGCAGGGGATAAGTTTGCATTTAAGATCTCCAATCTAATAGTACCATAAGACTTTGTTCATCAGGTGAATTTTACTTAATTCAGGTGTGTTGTGTTCACTTAATCTGATTATGTGAAGTGCAAATTGTGTGTTATTGTTGGGAGCTACCATGTCTATTGGTATGTAAAAGCATTACCCAACTATAAAAAACCGACAATTGTCTGGTTAAACTGTTCCACAATTTTTATATAAAGTACTCAGAAATTTCCCGATATCAGTGCCTTCACCTTTTCCATTTGCACTGCACATTTTTTCCCAAATTTTATTCAGTGCAGCAGGACGCAAAGGTTTCAATGTATCTGACGAGATAAGATTACCGCATTTCGTCAGGTCAAAACTATCAACTGCGTTAAGCGGATTGTCTTTTTTAGAATTCTGAACGTTAGCAAACCAAACCAAAAATTCCTCACAATAGTCCTTTACATTATTGAGTGAATTTTTTACATTGACATCTTTAAGCGAGATTCTGTTCCGCTTAAAGAAATCAATATACCATGGAGCATGAAATCCCAAAAGGTTTTTCTTAAGGATATCATCAAGCATCGGTTTATAGATACTCAAATAAGCAAAAGAGAAGTTAGTTAACTGGCAAAGTTTAGACTGTATCTTTGTGCCATTTGCACCGTCAGGTAGGTCACTCCACTTATGTGGATTGTTAGCTCGATTTAATCTAAAATACTGAGCACCGTTATCTGCTGCAGGACTGTCTCCGAAGAAGTGGATTGCAGCTAAAGCTGCATAGAGTTCAATGAAGTGTTGGGAATTCCGCTGCTTCATTCCACCCAGAGAGAAATTTTCTTCTTTAATTTGAGAATCGTTACCAATGAGATAGATGGCATTGTAAACAAGATCTTTATTCCATAGGTGATAATACTCAAGTGCCGCTTGTGTATTCATTAAGAAATGTTCAGCTTTTGCTTTGAGTTCATTTTTATTATCTCCAGTATCGGTAAAAGTAAAATAAGGTAATACCAATGCCCCACCTATCTGTTCATTGACAGGTTTTGGTTTCAATTCACTCTTGATTAATTTTGCTATGGTAGGGAATCCAGATGCACCAGTACCACCAAAAATAGATCCTGCTAAAAAGATTTTTGGATTCGGATCTTTTTCAATCTTCACACGAAAAGTTTTCCACGGTTCGTCTTCTCCTAATACCGTTTGTGCCATAACCGATGCACCAATTGATGGATGACCACGAAAACCTTCATTTAACTTAGTGTCTCTTT
Organism: Candidatus Poribacteria bacterium; assembly: GCA_965197475.1. GTDB lineage: Bacteria > Poribacteria > WGA-4E > WGA-4E > WGA-3G > MSPOR6. The sequence continues at coordinate 1,037,097 of CBDANF010000002.1, forward strand.
CTTTTTCACTATATAGAACTTCAAATAAGTCAGCAGTATTGTCTTTTGCAAGCGTAAGGGCTGGAAAATTGAAAAAGCCAGATAAGTTAGGTTTATCATCATCCTGTTTATCAAACGGTGAAAAAATGGGGTTAGTGGCAGAATCTATTTTTGTTTGTAGCATACATGACTGTGAAAGTTGATTGTTATCATGAAATGCCTTATAGTGATTCAAAGTTGTATTAGCGCGATCAAGACTACCGTTTGCATCGTCAGGATCAACAAAAAGTATGTAAAGATCGTCATTGTCAGGCATCATTCCTGCTGCGGCGAGATGTATCAAAGATTCAAGACATTTTGCACCTGTCCCACCTATACCGATAGCATAATATCCCATTAATCTTCCTCCTCAAAAAAGTCCTTACCAATAACGACGAAATCGCATTGAACCAATTGGTGTATATTTAACAGATGTAGGGGAAAAGAACATAGTAGCCAAGTAATAAGGAACTAATCCATTAACTACAAAACACAGATATGCTAACAACGGTTCACTTATAGTCTCCTCAATAAAATAGAAACTTATGGCTATAGCACAGATAGGTAAAAGGAATAAAAATCCCCATAGCCAACGTTTCCCATTCGGTTTTTCATGAATCGTTTTGAAAACTGTCTGACCAAATAAGTACCATAGAATAATTGCAAACACTGCGGCTCCAACACACACACATGCCCAGGACTGAAAACTGACAATCCACTGGTCAATTGTAAGATCTTTAGGTAAACTTGGTTGGTAAGTATTCAAAAGCATGGGTTCTAAAATATAAGCCGCAGAAATAAAGAAAATAATTATAAAAAAAATACTCACTATACAAATAGCGTGTTGTTTCATATTTAGAACGACTCCTTATCTCTTTTCAATGTAGAAATGAAATTTGGCAATAATCGGTTGATGCGGTTGATGCATACGCACAGTTACCTGTGTAATATCACGCACAAAATTGAGCAAGTTAAGGGTTCTTGCACCATTGCGTTCGTCTCCCATATCCCACTCCGAACACCACTCGGGTTCTTTAAATGTATCAACTCCTGGACGTAGTGTTACTTCATATAAGTAAATCCGTTTCCTTGGTAAGGACTGCGAGTCTAAAGTAAATCCTATGCTGAGTTCATTACTATCATCATTTTGTAATAGTGGTGATGTTACTTTCAGACAATTCTTAGCCTGCTGAGTTACGTCCGGTGTACCATTTGGGGAGTGTTTGACAGTGATTAAATCATCAAGTGTGTCAGAATCAAACGGCATGACATGAGGAAGTAACATAAACTTCAATTTAGCAGAAATTTGAGATGGTTTGTTTCTGTCAGTGATTCGATATTCTTTCACTCGAGGATCTGATTTCTTAGCGATTGTGTCTCTATTTAAATTTTCCAATTTATCAATTGTAGCATCCTTAAATGAAAGTAAAGGACTGACCAAATACCGAGAAAAGATAATCGTTTGTGCTTCTGGGAATCCATTTGCTACTAAGCGATCAAAATAGTGAGCGATATCAGCGTGCCTGCCTAAAACAAGGAGATAAAACGGACGGAATGTTTCAGGATTATCAGGTGTACTGCGATAAAGGATGGGAGTCGTGCCTAAGTTGTAGACCTTTCCATTAAATTCACTGCGAAGTCCGAGCAGTCCTACTTCAAGTCCATTTTTTATATATTTCTCTTTAAGTTGGCTAACCAATAGGTTTACATCGCGCCTATCTTGAAAAAGGTCTGTCACGATTACGATTAAGTGGTTTTCTTCTGTACTGTCGTCGGTATCATTAGAAGGAGTGTCCATATCTATTGAGTCATCAGAAGCATTATTGATTTCAATTTTTTCATTGACTAATTGTTCTTCATATTCAAAGATTCTTTGGATATACGTTCTTAAATCGTCGTAAAAACCGACAGAACCTGCCATTAGGTAACCATCTCTATCAATAGGTCTAACCTGTTCTCCAAACTGGAAAAATTCTGCTTTACCATTCCTCCAACCACTTGTAATAACGCTTTCTAAAGGACGAAGTATGCTTTTGTATTGCGTTGAGTTGAGAACAACAAAACCTTGCATTGAGGCTGAAGCATCAAAATAAATGTGTGCAATAATATTATCCGAAATAGGTCCTGGTGTTTGTTCTGATATATCTGGTGGGTCTGGCGGAATAGGAGCATTGTTACAACTTTCACAACCTGTTAGAAAAATTAAAAAGCATAGATAAATGGAGAGCGGCAAAGAACTTGCATTCAAACCAAAATAGTTTTGTTTCATATTCAGTACCAACACAAAAAAGATCTGTTCTTATTGCTTCAATATTATGGATCTATCGGAAAGATTACCCAAATCCATGCTGATTTGCTATCTTTATATTATGAATGGTATAATAACAGAATAACAACAATATGTCAAGAAATTTAACAATCAAAATTTCAAAGAACTCCAAATATTGTCATTTCCTTCAAATCATTTAAATCGGAAACTGGTGATTACAACAGTCAATCCACCATCAATAACGAAAACCGCACCTGTTGCAAAACTTGCCTCATCGGAGGCAAGGAACAGAGCGGCGTTTGCGATGTCCACTGGTTTTCCGATACGTCCTAATGGATACCATGGCGTGATTTCATTCAATATATACAACATATCTCATAAATAATTCAATAGGATGCTAAAAGTGCCGAATCATGCAGAATACCATACGCGTTCTCTGCCAAGCGCGTTCGGAGTTGATTCGTTCAGACAAAAATCCACGACTCAAAAAAAATACATTTTTATTTGCATTCTATCTAATCTTGTGTTATACTACATGTAGTAAAATAACTTCTTACACGAATTCATAGTAAATAAGTGGTGGCACGCGGATGAGACAATCCATGCGTGCTTTTTTTTTAGCGGTGGCATGCATGGTAAAATCCAAGCATGCCATTTTTTTAAGGAGAACGAACAATGAACAAAAAACGACCACGAATCACTGAAGAATTAAAACTGCTTTACGCCACACTTGTCGCACAATTAGGCGATACACAACAAGCAATAGCAGAAGTCAACAGGCAGATGCTAATTCATCTAAAAGAGAAATATGATACCTACGATTTATCACCCGATAATCCAAAAGACAGAGATTGGTGTAAAAAAGCATTCAGAGAGGCAAACCCGAACTATCCAAAATACTGTCCATCGGATTCTAAATATTTCAAATACATTGAAGAGCAAAAAACGTTTATAGCAGGAAAAAAATTTAAAGAACAAAATCAACGTATCAACAGACGACAACTCACTTTAGACAATTTAATCGCAGCCATAGAAATTCCCGCTATTTCCCTCTTACCACAAAAAATCAAGGAGGCATCAGCAGATGAAATCGTTAAGATCTTTTCGATCGTTCTCAAACTGGATGGAGAGTATATCGACCGCACCGTCCCTCACCACCTCCTCGCTCAACAATACAATGCCAACCAAGGCGGAACTGAAAGCGACAGAGGTAGTGAAGCGGCAACCGTGGGAAACACAAAAGACGATGATGAAGCAAATCCTCGAAACCTCTCCGAATTCGAGGATTGAAGCATACAAGACCGCTTTCTGCTTCTGGTCGCCGCAAGCTTTCGCCAAAAAATTTTGCTCGGAATATATGAGCGCGCCATTCGGTAAACATCATCATCAAATCTTCAACATACTGCTGCCCGCAGATACAGCAAGACGAATCAATATACTCGCACCACGCGGCAGTGGTAAATCAACATGCATGGCAGTTATCCTACCACTCCACGCAATCTACTTCAAAAACTGCTGCCGGAAACTCGGCATAGAACCCTATCATTTTATTCTTATTCTCTCACGCACACATGCAGTCGCTGAATCACGAGTCAGAGACATCAAAAACAAGATAGAAACGGATAAACGATTCAGGCATATAAAATGCAATGGAACCGTTAATCGACTACTCTGTAACAATGGCATCCAACTCATAGCCGCCAAAGGACGAGGCGCACAGCTACGTGGAGAATTGTTCAAAAACCACCGTCCCGATCTCATTATCATTGATGACCTCGACGACCCAGAAACACTAAAAAACCCAAATGTACGGGCAAAAGACCAATTGTGGTTCGACTCAGACTTGATACAAGCAGGCAGAATTGACCGTACAACAAACTTCATCAACATTGATACCCTAAAGCATCCAGAAGCAATCGCAGCAACTCTACAAAAACGACCTCAGTGGACAACACTCCTATTCAGAGCAATAGAAGAACCAGCAGACCTCTGGCATCCAACCCATGAACAACAGTGGAAACAATGGGAACAGATATATACCGACCTTTCACTTCAGGACGCAGAACGCATCACTAAAGCAGACGCTTTTTATAATCAACATCTTGCTGAAACAGCACAAGAACCACATATCAAACATCTCTGGAAAGAACAAATCACATACTACGACATACGAAAAGAAATATGTGATGTCGGTTATTATCCAGTACTACGTGAACTCCAAAACGAAACTTATGATCCATCACAGACACTCTTTGATATGAAAAACGCATTGAAATTTGACATCGTAGCAGAAGGATTGCTACGCGATGATAAAGTTCTCGTCCATTGGGCGGACATAGCCGGAGCTTCTATATTCCTTGACTGGGCAGGCGGCAAAGACATCGTTGATAACGCTTATGCAGCAGTCGTCAGCGTTTTGTGGACACCCACACCAGGACGAAACGCAAACACACAATCCTTCCTTGGCGGAACACACGGCTATGTCGTCGACGCACACCTATTTCGAGATAATATTGAAGCACAAATCCGTGCTTGCTTTGACATGCATGACAAAATCCGCAGCATTGTCAAATCAAGAAATTATAGAATCCGACTCGGTATTGAGGGGTTTGTCCAAGACACATGGGATGCACAAAAGCAAGTCACAGAACGCACTTTCAAGGCAGAACGAGATAAACGGAACTATTCAACACAATTTAACATAGAATGGATAACTCGACGAAGCAACAAGTTTGACCGCATAGACGCACTCCAAGCACCTATCCGGAACCACTGGCTCGGTTTCTATAAAAAATTACCCACTGAATTTCAAAAGCAGATGGAGTTATACCCTATAGGAGACTTCAATGACGGACCCGATGCCCTTGAAGGCGCATGTCAACTACGCATTGCCACTTATGAATCTGAACGGAAAAAACGACGCGACATCGCACGTCAGCATCAAAAAGAATTTAAAGTTAGATTGTAAAATAACGTGAGTTTCGCGTTTATAGCATAATCTGTTAGTTTGCTTCTTATGGGACACAATCTAACAGATTATGCTACAAAAACTCTGCCGATTCTGAAATACACGCGATAAGTTTCAGATGACTTTATATTATTGTGTAAATTCTGACTATTCCAAATCGGTTTGTACTTTTATCTCCTCATCTTCTACGACAACTGGGTAAGTCCTAATCCGTAGACGCGGATCAGTATTACATTCACCCGTTTTTGTATTATAGGCGTATCCGTGAACGGGACACACAACAGTCCCGTTTCGTATCCGTCCTCGACCAAGTGAACCCATTGCATGTGGACAAGTGTTATCCACAGCACAGAACTTACCGTTTTCATTCAAGATAGCGATCCGCCTTCCGTTGACAGTAAAAGATTTTCCGCGTCCTTCTTTAATCGCAGAAGTTTTTGTGACCTTTGTATATTCAGACATTGTGTTTACTCCTTAACACCGCCAAGGGTAATACCTTGTACAAATTCGCGTTGCATTGCTAAAAAGAGCACTACGATCGGCAGCAGCGACAGCAGTGTTCCTGCCATTAACATCCCGTATTCTTGCCGATAGACACCAACAAGATTTGCTAAGCCGATGGGTAGGGTATATTTTGCTTCATCGCGTAAAACGATGAGCGGCCAGAGATACCCGTTCCACGAGCTCAAAAAGGAATAGATTGTCAATGCGCCAAGTGCCGGTTTGATGATAGGCAGCACAATCCGATAGTAGATTCCGAATTCGGAACAGCCGTCAATTCGTGCTGCATCAAGTAATTCTGATGGAATAGTGACAATAAATTGACGCATCAGAAATACGCCAAATGCACTCACAGAGAATGGGATTATAATCGCTTTGTAACTATTGAGCCAACCAATATCGTACATCAATCCAAACAACGGAACGAGCAATACCTGAAACGGTATCATCATGGAAGCAAGCAGGATACCGAACAGGATTGTCTTACCGCGAAACTGATATTTCGCAAATGCATAACCACCGAGTGAACAGAAAAACAGGGTGAGCAGCGTTGACGCAGTCGCGATGAAAACGCTGTTGACAAAATACCGATTATACGGCACTGCTTTCCATAAATTTCGATAGTTAGAGGTTAGCTTATCCCATACAATTGATAGGTAAGATGGACGGTGGATAGTTAATTGTAGCAACAACCTGTTTTCCGTGTCTGGTAGAGGTACTTCACTCTTTAACAATTCCTGCTTTGAAACAAATTGCTGCATCGGAATGTGTGATGATTCTAACTCACCGGGAATACCGTGTAACCGCCATATAGTATTCTCTGGTAGAGCAGTGTTCAGAACAAAAGGATGGGTTGGTTGGTATGTAGTGCCATTCACATAAACAGTTAAAGAAAGGTGATGGAACGATGCGTCACCACGGACAGGCAGTATAATGCGGCGGATGCGATCTCTCGGAATAGGGGACGAAATAGCAGTAGACAAACGCACATTCTTTTCGTCTTGGATGTTGTAAGATAGCGCGGTGATATGTTCTGGACCGTCAGACTCGTTCGGAATATCAAACTCGAAAACCTGTTTTAGGGTGTCGGAATCGGCATCCCATTTTACGGATTTAATTGGCATTCGGTTGAACTCTAAATCCTCTATTTCAATAGTACCTAAGGTGACTTGGCGAAAAACGGAAGCCCAGATCGTTTCAATTGTTTCAGGAATAATAGCACTGTCGACTTGATTGACGATAGACTCTGCTGTGTTACTCCAGACTGCAGGTGATAGTGTCGCAACGTGTTGCTGCCAGACACCTTTTGTCATTTCAGTTTGTAAATCTTCAGATAGGACAGAAGTTGCAAGTTGCGGATTTCCGGCGATGTGTTCCTGCACATTTTTCCAAATTACTTTCTCTAACTCAGGTTGGAGTGCCTGCCACGTTTCTGCGTCTACTGATGTAGGCTTTTTAATTTTGGGATAGGCATCGGTGACGATGTGGGGTGAAGAAGTTATAAGCGGCGGAAGTTTGGGAAACCACTGAATCGGGGCAGCAAAGACTTCATCTGCAGTTTTGAAAGATGAACTTAATAACCATAATAACGGAACCATTGTGCAAAAAGCAGCAACAACCAGCAGCGGATACCCGATACCGATGAAAATTTTTCTTTGATAACGTCGGTGTTTATTGCTTCGGTTCATCTGTTTCCTTATCCAACTCGCTCAGCTCAACTGCGCGGGCACGTTGAATATCATCCTGATATTTGAAGACACAACCCAGCGTTTCAGCAACAATATCCGCATCCAATTGTGTTTTTCCCAGTGCCAAAATCGCTAAACCCCAATCTAATGTTTCGGCAATCCCAGGTTTTTTATAGAAGTCTCCTTCCCGCCAAAGTTGCATCATACGACATAGCTGCTGTGCAAGATGTTCATTGAGTTGTGGCAGCTTTGTCTGAACAATCGCCAATTCTTTCTCAACAGTTGGATAGTCTATCCATTGATAGAGACAACGGCGTTTGAGAGCTTCGTGTACCTCTCGCGTGCGGTTTGACGTTAACACAACGTAGGGGATCTGTTTTGCACGGATCGTGCCAATTTCAGGTATCGTAATTTGGAAGTCAGACAGGATTTCAAGCAAAAAAGCCTCAAATTCACTATCGCTCCGATCAACCTCATCAATAAGTAAAACAGGCGGTACATCTCCATCCTCTCGGATCGCTTCAAGCAGTGGTCGTTTTAACAAGAATTTTTCGCTGAACAGATCCGTTCCGATCTCTTTTTTATCGCGTCCTTGTGCTTCATCAATTCGAAGTTGCAAAATTTGCCGTGTATAATTCCATTCATATAGTGCGCTGTTTACGTCTAAACCTTCATAACACTGCAACCGAATTAATTTTGCACCAGTTGCATCTGCAAGCACTTTGGCAACCTCAGTTTTTCCGACACCCGGTTCGCCTTCCAAAAAAATCGGTTTTTTAAGATGGTGTGCAAGATAAAGCGTTGTTGCCAATCCCTTATCTGCAATATATGCCTGTTTCTCACATAAAGCCTGGACATTTTCAATTGATTCAAACATAAGGTGAGGTAAAACGAATTTTAATCAGGTTTTTTTATCGGCATACCGAAGAGCGCGTTCATAATCTTTGGGTTCATCAATATCCCGTAGTACATCATCAGTGTCCACAGTGACGTAATGAATATCGTCGCTATTGGATTTAAAAAGCGTTCGGACACCACCACTTTCCGCATCTAATTTTAAGATGTCATCGGCATACCGATGATGGAAAATGACAGGATGTCCGCGTTGATAATTATAACTCGGTAGAACAATACCTTTATCAGTTTGTGTGTAAGTATCAATTGCCTTATCAATCAACGTAGATGTAATAAAGGGCTGATCAACCAACATGAGTGAGAATGCATCTCTTTCAGATTTATTCCTTGCGTTTGCATAGTCGCGTGAACGAATACCTGCTTGTGCAGAGGTTAACATCCCTTCACGATAGTCGGGATTATAAACGATTTTAACCGGACGTTCACCTAGTATATCTCTAATCTGCTCAGCACAGTGCCCAACAACGACTATAACCTCGCTAAACTTAGCATCAAGCATATTGTCAACCACAGTTTCAACGATTGTGCTTTTCCCAAAAGGAAGCAGCTGTTTCGGTTGCCCCATACGTGTTGAAAGTCCCGCAGCAAGCAGTATTCCTGATATAAATGGTAGCGGCGTGTCCATCATATCTCAATACCGGTCGAAAGATTTATATTCACCGGTGAAGGCGCGTTCCTCGATTTTTACGTCGTCTACCCTTGAAGTGGGTGGACCTTGTCGCAGTTTTTTAACCAATGCGTTTAGCTGTAGTTTGTCACCTTCCGCGACGACTTCTACCTTACCATTCGCTAAATTCTTAGCATAACCGTTAATTCCGAGCTGTTTTGCATTGTTTCGCGTGAAATTGCGGAAATTGACTCTTTGCACCTTTCCACTGATTAACACATATAGTTGCATCTTTCGGTTAACCTCAATAATAAGTTTGACGGGAGTTCCAAGTTCTGGCAATAAATCGTCATTCTTTTTATATAAATTTTCTTCTACTGATTCAGGAAGCGGATTTTGAAAGAGCGCACTTCCATCAGTTTGCTTCAATGCGACAATGTGGTTAGACATATACGCATGAGGTATCATTGCATCCTCGTCATCACTATCTAAGTCTGGAATTACCCTTGAACCGGAATAGATCCACGCGACAGGTGGCATCGGCTTTTTGGTTTTGACGTTGTAAATCAATTCTTCAGCGCGCACCTTTTTCGTTTTTCCATCCTCTTCCCATTCAACAGAAAGAAGGAACGTGGTTCCGGTTGGTGGAATATCTGCACCTTTTTCGTCGTCGTAGTCTGGCGGGGTGCCGGGTTTAACGCCAAGTTTCTCCACCGCTTCGTAAACATCCTTCGCTGATGCATCAACAGCGATGATACTTTCATATAGCTTGCCAGTAGGTCCACAAGCAAGATATTCAACTGCACCTTTCAGGTGAGAATCGTATTCACCGAGTGCTTTGGATATTTGTCCCTTTAAAACGATTTTCTTCTCTTTCTCCATAATCTGAAGATGACCGTCTGCCCAAGCAATGTTAAATATAGCGAAAATGCATAAGCCTAAGCAGACGATTATTGCGGCTATGTAACTAAGAAATTTCATAAGAGAACTCCTTTGATATTCAGAATTTACGCAAATTGCAGTAAGCGCGCTTCCACAAGTGGCTATTGAAAAACACGCCTACCAATAAATTGTTTATTGATAAAATTGTGTAAGTCCTAATATTCCGGCAGTGTTTTTAGAAAGTATAACTTAACCCGTTAAAAATTTCCAGATCATGTTTTCGGATGCCGATTGGTGGTTCGCTATCATAGCGGAAATTCAAGCGAAATGGAAATGCCAGTTTCGTTGTCAAACGGAACAGAATGCTACCCTCAAACAAGATGCGATAATCTGTCACACGCCTCACATGCACCTGATAATACCCTGTCGCACTTGTAGATATACGTTCATCAAGTTGCGCTGTCCAATTGACATAGTTCGTTGAGCGGACAATACGGGTTGTCACTTCGCCTATCGTTTTGTCATTAATGCGTTCGTGTTCCCACATTGCACCAGTGCCTAAATAAAGGTTAAATCGTGATTTGGATGAACGTGCAGCGAAGCGGACACCTCCACCTACTAAATTTCGGTCATTAAGCAGAATTGATTCGTTGAATTGTTTCTGGACGAAGGCTTCAATCAATATGTGATTTGTAAGATTTCGGGTAATACGTCCGTGCGCTATGCCCTTGTTAGTAAAAAACACACCGTTTTTTCTACCTTGCTGAAGACTTCCGAAAATAAATCCATGATACGTTTTTGAAAGGTAATCAGAACGGAATCGGGTTCTCAGCGTGAGCAGTTCAGTGTTTCCAGTGCGGTATGCTACATCAAGGTTGACGTTGTTATACCATCCCGGTTCCAACTGCATCTGCTTCATCGTTTCACCAGTGAAAATGTTAACTTGTGCTGCAAGTGGGAAACAGGTAAATAAGAAGATAACGAGGTATATCAGAGCAGCGCGGAATTTGAATTGAGAAATTGGACAAATTAGTTGTTTGCAGGTAAAATAGTGTTGTTTCTTTAGCATATCAAAATGGAATTTAAACAATGCAACGAATCCTTATAGATACAGATCCTGGTGTAGACGACGCGCTGGCGATCCTCCTCGCGATGAAATCGCCGGAATTACGTGTGGAGGCAATAACAACCGTCAGTGGTAACGTGCACGTTGAACAAGCAACACAGAATCTATTGACGATTTTAGATCTACTTGAATTATCTGAAGTGCCTATCATTGCAAAAGGCGAAGCACAACCGCTTATAAAACCACTTGTAATGGCAGAACACGTCCACGGTGAGGATGGGTTAGGTAATATCCGCAAGTTGCACAATCCCAATGGAAGTCCGCGTTATATTCCAGCAAACTGTGAAATTTCAAAGTGGTCCGGTGTTGACTTAATACTTGAGATGGTTGATCGATATCCTGATGAGTTAGTTATAGTCGCTTTGGGACCTTTAACAAACATTTCAAGGGCAATCCAGAATGACCCCAAACGCATGCAAAAACTTCGGAGCATCGTCTTGATGGGTGGTGTCTTTAGCGAATACGGTAACGTTACAACAACTGCAGAGTTTAATATCTTTGTTGACCCACATGCTGCACATGAGGTCTTCAATTCCGGTGTCCGTGTTCACATCGCACCGTTGGATGTGACGCATCAAGTTGCCTTAACAGGTGAACGACTGGATGCAGAAATTGAAGAACGAAGCGATAAAATTTCCAGTTTTCTAAAAGAATCCACACAAGCATGCATGGAATTTTATCGTGAACACGTGGGTTTCTACGGATTGCATATCCATGATGCGTTACCCATCGGTATGTTGACACATCCAAACTTTTTTGAGAGCGTTGAGGCGTACGTACAGGTTGAAACCGAAGGCAATTTAACAAGCGGCATGACAGTTGCTGACCTGCGGCGTGAACGTCAAAAGACAATCCCGAACGCAAGTGTCTGTATCAAAGTAGATGCGGATGCGTTTTTGGACCACTTTTTTCAGCGGGTTCTCTCATAATCAATCTAAATTCTCCAAATGCTTCCTATTTAGCCAACCTACAGCCTCGTTCTTCCCGACCTACGAAGAAACTCCAGGAACAGGAGAGGCGGAAGGTATGCAACCTAATCCACATTATCAACCGTGAGATCCCACAACAACACAGTGCCGCCCCCACCTGCACTTACGATTGTTTTTCCATCTGGGCTAAACGACACGCTATTGACCGAAAGCGTATGTCCCAATAGTGTGCGGATATGTGCGCCTGTGTTGGCGTGCCACAGACGGATGGTTCTGTCTCTACTGCCACTTACGATTGTTTTTCCATCCGGGCTAAACGATACGCCGAGCACCTCACCCGTATGCCCCGATAGTGTGCGGAGATGTGTGCCAGTGTGTGTGTGCCACAGACGGAGGGTTTCGTCCATGTCCATACTGCTACTTGCGATGATGTGTCCATCCGGGCTGAACGCGACGCTATTGACCCTATCCGTATGTCCCGATAGTGTGCGGATATGTGCGCCTGTGTCCACGTTCCACAGACGGAGGGTGCTGTCTCCACTTGCACTTACGATTATTTTTCCATCTGGGCTAAACGACACGCTTTCGACATAATCCGTATGCCCCGATAGCGTGCGTATATGTGCGCCTGTGTCCACATCCCACAGACGGAGGGCATTGTCCACACTTCCACTTGCGATTGTTTTTCCATCTGGGCTAAATGAGGCACTGGTGACCGAATCCGTATGTCCCGATAGCGTGTGGATATGGTCGCCTGTGTCCACGTTCCATAGACGGATGGTGTTGTCAAGACTTCCACTTGTGATTGTTTTTCCATCCGGGCTAAACGCGACGCTATAGACCCAATCCGTATGTCCCGATAGTGTGCGGATATGTTCGCCTGTGTGTGCGTTCCACAGACGGAGGGTGCTGTCCCAACTTCCACTTGCGATTGTGGTGCCATCCGGGCTAAACGACACGCTATTGACCCCACGTATATGCTTTGATAGCGTGCGGAGATGGTCGCCTGTGTTGATGTCCCATAGACGGAGGGTGCTGTCATCACTTCCACTTGCGATTGTGGTGCCATCCGGGCTAAACGACACGCTTTCTACCCAATCCGTATGCCCCGATAGTGTGCGTATATGGTCGCCTGTGTCCACATCCCACAGACGGAGGGTGCTGTCATTACTTGCACTTACGATTGTTTTTCCATCCGGGCTAAACAACACGTTTCTGACCCCATCCGTATGCCCTGATAGCGTGCGGATGTGTTCGCCTGTGTGTGTGTGCCACAGACGGAGAGTGTTGTCATCACTTGCACTTGCGACGATGTTTCCATCCGGGCTAAACGCGACGTTACTGACCCCAGCCGTATGTCCCGATAGCGTGCGGAGATGGTCGCCTGTGTTGGCATCCCATAGATGGAGGGTGTTGTTGTCCCAACTTCCACTTGCAATTATGCTTCCATCCGGGCTAAACGCGACGCTATAGACCCAATCCTTATGCTCCGATAGCGTGCGGAGATGTTCGCCTGTGTGTGCGCTCCACAGACAGATGGTTCTGTCATCACTGCCACTTACGATTGTTTTTCCATCCGGGCTAAACGACACGCTATTGACCCCAGCCGTATGTCCCGATAGTGTGCGGATATGTGCGCCTGTGTGTGCGTGCCACAGACGGATGGTTCTGTCTCTACTGCCACTTACGATTGTTTTTCCATCCGGGCTAAACGACAACGCCGAGCACCTCACCCGTATGCCCCGAGTATAGGTCAAGTTCTTCACCTGTCTGTGTATTGTAGATCCAAATACCGATTGCGCTGGCAACCGCAAGCTTGGTGCCATCGGGAGAGTAAGCTATTTCGTTTATCCCACCTTTACCGAGCCGCATTTTTACACCTTCGGGTAAACCCCATTGAATATAACCTTGGGCGAAGGTGCTTGGTGTGATTGTAAGTGCTATGAACAGTTTCATCAAAATTGAACACAACATGTTTTTCATGATTTTCTTATTCCTTCTGTTGGGCAGAAAACGGAGCTTCAAGACAAAATTATTTTTATGTTAGTTATACTCTACTATGTATTAGATTTAATGTCAATTATGTTATCTGAACCAAGATTTACAGGATTTCAGAATTGGTGTCTCTGTGGTAGACACAGCATCGCATTGCATTTACATTTTTTCTCGTGTGATACCACACTACTGCCTAATGCCTACACAAGCAATTTGATGAGAATAATCTTGTAAATCCCGTAATCCTGTGAATCCTGGTTCAGACAAATGTAAGGACTTGTAGGTTGGGTAGAACGGATAGAACAGAGAAGCTAACACCTCAAAGATAGGTGTCTTTCAAATACGTTTTCTGCCACAGCACACCGAGTAAAACCCAACTCTTTTCCAGTGTGATTTCGGATATGTTGTGCGTTGAAGTTGGGTTTCGCTTCTGCCTTGCTAAAACGGACAGGGGTATTGTTTTGAAGTATGTTTGGGTTTCAACATAGCACTGCTCAGTCCCGCTCTACCCAACCTACGGCGTATATCGGGCTTACAAAGCACTCCAACAAGAAGACGTAAGAGGCACCATGAATTGCGCGACTACAAACATTCATTTTCTTAAATTGACGGCTATGTGGGTTTCGCTGCACTCTACCCAACCCACGACTTTTTTATTGTACCCCTATCAAGTGCCTCGGAATGCGGCGTAGGTCAGCATGTGGATTAGGTTGTAACATCCGTGGTATCTCTAATTCAGGCATCTTGAGTTTTCCGAAGGCAACTCGTTGTTCAGGTGTTAACTCATCTGTGATTTCTCGTAGCAGTTTCTCAATTTCTTTGAGAAACATACTCCGTTGCAAAAGGAATTTTCGAGCTTTAGTTCGCATCTGGATGCGGGTTCGCTGCCGTTGCGTTGTGCCTAATCCGCCATCGTAGCGATTAAGTTGCCTATCGCTTGCGAGGGCACGATATTCCCGCAAATCTGCCTCCAACTGCTGCTTCTCAAAATCGTAATCCTCAACAATATCACGGATATGTTCCAGTTTAGGTTGAATTATCTGCTTCTGCTTATCGGTCAGTTGAAGTGCGGAACTGCTTTTCGGAATATCAATTAGGTTGATTCCACCACACCCAACTATGAAACAGCAGAGGATAAAGATAGGGAAAAACTTTCGAAATGTCATACAAGTCACCTGTTTTTTAGTTTAGTGTATACAATTCGCCATATTTTGTCCGTAAATAATCAATATAAGGTGCAATCGTCATAGGTTTTTCTGTTGTCCGTTCAATAAGTTCAGGGGCTGTATACTTCGACCCGTGCTGATAAACATTGCTTTTCAACCAATCGTGTAAAGTGTTGAATTCACCTTTTTCAATTTCTGATAGAATTTCAGAGTGTGCTTCAAGAGCTGTTGAGAAGAATTGCGCTCCTAAAATATTGCCTAATGTATATCCTTGGAATGAACCACCGATTAATCCAAAATACCAATGGACATCTTGTAAGACACCATCTTTGTCATCCGGCGGAACGATGCCGAAATCGGTTTCAAATCTTTCACGCCAAGCGTTAGGTAAATCACGGATTTCCATTTCACCTTCCAGCAATGCTAACTCAAAATCAAAACGCAACATTACGTGTAGATTATAGGTAACCTCATCTGCTTCAGTGCGGATAAGCGAACGTTCTACCTTATTAATCGCACGATGGAATGTATCAAGGGGCACAGAACCAAGCTGCTCAGGAAAGATGTTTTGCAGCTGTGGATAGAAACATTTCCAGAATCCTTTGCTTCTACCGACAATATTTTCCCAGAGACGCGATTGGCTTTCATGCACACCAGCAGAGGTGCCGCGGGCAAGTGGTGTGCCTTCATATTCCATGCAGATCCCCTGTTCATAGAGCGCATGACCGGTTTCATGCATTGTGCAAAACAACGCTTCACCGAGGCTATCTTCTTTTGAACGGGTTGTTATCCGCACATCACCGAGTGAGAATTTTGTCATAAATGGATGGTGCGTTTTATCTTGCCTTCCACGATTGAGGTCATAACCAAATTTCTTAGCGACCTCCATACCAAACGCCAACTGTTGTGCTTCTGGATAGTGTTTATGTAAACAGGAATCGTCAGCAAGGGTTTGAGATGTTATAGCAGAGGCGATAGGGACAAGTTCTTTGCGGAGTTCACCAAAGACATGACTAACATCCGCTGCTTTAATACCATAATCTCTCGGTTCTATCAACGGATCTGCGATATGATCATATCCGGGGAAGAAATTAGCGCATTGACGGCTATATTCAAGCGTCTTTTCAAGGTAAGGACGCACCCTCTCAAAATCATTCGCTGGACGTGCCTCTGTCCAAACTTGATACGATTCTGAGGTGTGGGTCGCTATCTCTGCCATGAATTTTGCGGGTATTTTAATGGCACGTTCATACTTTCTGCGGGTGACGCGAAGCAAACTTGCTTCGTCAGAATCGTAGCCAAGGCATTCTCCATAAGGTGTTAGCACATCAAGTAGTTTTCCGATAGCAGGGTCAGTAAACTTTTCGTGTGCTAAACGGCTAAGTGTCGCAGTTTGGCGAGCACGTGCGGCAGCACCTCCTGGCGGCATATAGGTGGATTGATCCCAGTGCAGAAGTCCTGAAGCTGCCTGTATATCATTTACCTCAATTAGACGGGTTTTGAGTTCTTGAAATTTGGCTTGCAATGTAATTCTCCTCAAAATAAGGCATAGAATAATATGCTTTTAACCTACATTTTATCATAATCTGATTAGGTATTCAAACCAAATTTAGAATTGAAGAGACATTAAGTTTCCAGTTATGGAATTCGCTTATAGTAAAATGTGGCAGTGGAAAATCTGTTTTTTGGTACTACTTACGCGTTCGGGAGGGTGTTAGGAACTGGATCGTGGCAAGCCGAAGGGGTATCCGCAGCTTCCCTTTTTTGAGTATCACCTGTTTCGGTTGGATATCGGCGACAACAGTGTCCTTACCAAGTTTTGTACCGATGGAAACAATACGGATAGTTTCCCCTCCTGTAGTTTCTTGTAAAATAGCAGTTGCTTCAATTTCTTTACCTACCGGAATATGGGTGCCAATGAGGCGATAGATAGGTGTAGACTTTTTCGGTTTCCATCCGAGGGGCGCGAAAAGATTATTTTCAATAATTGTCTGAAAGAAGAGTGCCTCATGGTCAACAGGTTTCGGTTTAAGGTGTGCGTACAGTTTTTCATTTTTCTTTACAGATTTTTTATGTTCAATTTTGGGTGCCACGTATACCTTTTTAGGAGTGTGCTTCTGAAATCGTCGCAGCGTGGCGTGTGCAAGTGCAAGGCAGCAGAGGAGTGCAGTACCAAAGATACAGACGCGTTTCAAAATGCGTATAATTCTTCTTTTTCTTTCTTTTTTGGGGATTTTGCAAGATATTTCGGATTCTCTTCTGTATCAGGAGGATAGTGAATCTCCCAGATTTTGACTTTAGCGGAGGTTTCCGTTCCCTCTTCTGGATAGACAGGAACGAATGCCTCGCTATGTTCATCTCGAAAAAATAATTTGACAGCGAGACTATTCCAACTGCGCGGAGAGAGGTAATAAATGGCTTCCTGTTGTGTTTTTGAATCAAATAGGTGGAGGATACCACCATTCTCGTTGTTGGATTCTTCCGCGTGGACATCGGTTTCCGCATGATCGTCATGGGTATGTCCATTAGTTTTGCCAAAGTGCTTAATATATGGGAGTTTAGCTGTTTTTCCGTTTTTGAGACGTGTGACGACTGTAGCAGGATCGTGATGAAAGTCAATCTCAACAAAGTTGATAGGTGCATTTTTGTGTGCTGGTACCATGCGGTAGTGAGGGCTCCCAATGGGCGCACGAGGGATCAAAGGCACCATATAAAGCGGATGTTCGGGTTGTTCATCGGGGCCCATATTTTTTGATGCAATATACCGCACATCCTCTTCGGTGAGAAGCAGATGGGTCACGTGGTGTGTTTTAAGAAATTCAAGTGCTTCGTGTTCAGATGCTGCAGCAGAAACATGTTCTTCATATAGGTCTATCCAGTGCACAATGAAATGATCGGGGTCAATGACGGTTTTGACACCGCCAAGAACGTTAAACATGTGACCATAACTCCAAGGTGCCGCAACGACTTTGCCTGCTGAAAGATGTTCACTAACCCATTGACATGCGTTTGCCATAGGAGTATCTTTGCCGGGGAATACATGCTCGGGTGCTATTTGCGTTTCGTATCCTCTTTTTGCAAGTCCTGGAAATGGTCTGTTACTGGGTAGTTCCCAAAAAAGAATGAGAGCAAGGCAGGCACAAGTCATGCCAACCTTTGTCCATGCATGTGTTATGCTTTGCTTCCTTCCATTCCTCCCTTCTTCTTTTTCGTCTTTTTTTATCCTTGCTATGCGTTGGCTGAACCGTGTTGTGATGAATTGGATACTGATAGCTGCAAAGCAGGCGAGCGGTACCCCAATAAAGAAATCGTATCGCTGTGCATCGCGTGCAAGCCCAAGCCAGAGGAGCAGCCAAAAAGTAAAAGCGACGTAGGTGTGCTCATGCTGGACGGGCTCAGTGCGAAGCGCGGCTACACCCAACGCAGCAATCAACGTGAACGCTACTGCACCGTAGAAAAGGTATTCGCAGATAACTGGTGACAGAATATGGTATAGATATTGTCTTAGAAAGGTTGCAGCGATGAACAGTGAAAGTGTGAAGGCGAGGATGAGTGCTTTCTTACTCCAAAGTCTAACACAGCCCACGATGAGACATAGACTGGCAATAAGCAGCACGTGCCCATAGCGACCGTACCAGAAGATATCATGCGGCGATTTTAGTTCGCCTACAGTTTCCATCACAGAGGCACCGCTGAAAGGCACAATGCTTTGCACGAATGTTTGACGCTTGAGTCCGAGGTAAGCGATGCCGATAAGGAGGCACATCGCGCAAAAAACAAGGGATATGGCACGCGCAGATATCTGTTCCTCTATAAACTTTGAAACTGAATGATGCCCGCGGGTAAGGAAATATCGAAACGTGCGGAGCAACAGCATGACAAGTGGGGGAAACAGGAGAAAGGCACTCACGTGGCTGGTAAAGCCGCTACCTTGATGATACGCAGGTGAAAGAATAGACATTATAACTAATTAGTTGTCCGTTTGGTTAGTCTCTATTATACTTATTACAATCGGACAATAGGAGGCTAACTCATGATAAGTTTTCAAGAACTAAAGGACAAACCTGATACGCTCCTGTCCCTCACCGGATATACCTTAGAAGATTGGACTGAACTATCACCTTATTTTACTAAATGTTTTTTAGAGTATGTTCAAACACATACCCTTGCAGGAAAACCGCGCAAAAAACGGAGATATAAACCGTATAAAAATAGTCGTTTTGATACACCTGAAGATATGTTGCTATTTATACTGATTTACCTTCGTGAAGCACCGAAACAAGTGCTATTCGGTGCGCTCTTTGGCATGTCTCAACCTCTTGCTAATAGATGGATTCACTTGCTTTTATCGATATTGAACAAAGCATTAGCAGAACTTGGAGAGTTGCCATCTCGGGAAACAGACCCCGCACCTATATGTGCTCCATCAAAAGTATCAACTCAAAATCAAGAAGGAGAACATTTTTTTCATGATAGCACCGAACGCCCGATACGACGCCCCAAAGACCCGTCAACTCAAAAGGCGTATTATAGTGGTAAAAAGAAATGCCATACAGTGAAAAATAATCTGATTATCAATGAGACCTGCAAAGTCGTCCTATTGACACCTTCTTTTGAAGGAAGACACCATGACAAACACATAGCCGATACGGTGGGCTATTGTGTGCCACAGGGTAGCACATTGTCCCAAGATACCGGTTTTCAGGGTTTCGTTCTCCCGGATATAAACATCATTCAACCAAAGAAAAAACCGAGAGGTAGAGAACGGACGAATGAAGAAAAAGAAAACAATAGAAAGATAGCGTCTATACGCATACGCGTTGAACATGCGATTAGTGGTGTCAAAAGATGCCGCATTGTCAAAGATAAACTCAGGAATTGGAAGAAAGGGTTCGCTCATGTAAAAGGTGTGTGCGTTTGTTTTTTATGAAGGCAATGGCCACACAGAGTAAAAGTTTTCCTTAGCACTCATTCTTTACATGAGCCGCCGAACTTTGTGTACTCGTGTTCAGTCTAGAACTGTCTTAAGATGTCCCCACGTTATTGTTAACTTTCCTGTTGCTTCCACTGTCGCTTGAAATTGCGACGTGAGCCCTGCCATTATCTCGGTAAGCTCCGAAGAGTTCAATGCCGTGTTGTAGATAGCGACCTCATCGAGGGCACCTTTTAACCGTCCGTTCTTACCATCGGGTGCCTCCGCACCGATAAGCAGCGGAGCGTCGGTTATCGCAGGTTTTCCAGCAGCAGCCCTGGCATTAAATTGATCGCCATCAACGTAAGGGGTTAGATGCTCTTCGTCATACACACCGGCGACGAAGTGCCACTTATCATCGGTGACGTGTTTGCTGCCCACCTGAAAGTCTTCTCCATCGTTGGGCAACTTAAATCCAAAAGTCATCATGCCGGGACGGATCCACATCGCATAATTTCGATTTGGCCAATTTTGTTTGGAAATGATTTTTTGGTATGGATCGACAATCGCAGGGACTTTTATCCATGCCGTTATTGTCCACTGCCTGAGATTCATGATATCCTCATGCGGCACGATAACATACCCACTATCAAATTCGAGGCCCGTACCAAATTTCCCTTCAGTCCACGCCACCTCACCTACAATTTCACCGTCATGTCCTTTACCTGACGCATCTTTGACGATCTTACCGTTTCCTTCATCAAATAGCCATACCCCTACCACCTCAGCTGTGGTACTTTTAGTAAGTAACACCGAAATAGCAAAAAAGCTCACGAGGAGCATCAAAAACGTTAGTTTCCTTTTCATGTTTTCTGTTTCTCCTTTTTGTTAGTTTTTACGCAGATGCGTTTGCATTTCTATAGATTTTTCGGATTTTCAAGGTTTTACCCTCCTTTATCTCCCTGCTTGCAAGGGGAAATTCTTTCTACATCCCACAAGCTAAAACGTGGGGATTTGACGGGAGGGTGTTAACTCCTGCGTAAGGAGTCATATTAGAAAAAGAGGGTATTGGTTAAATAATGATGCGAGAATTAGCGGATACCCTCCAGAACCCGCTGCATCACCTTTCAACTACAGTTATGATAACACTTATGATTAAAATTGTCAATAAAAAATCAGTCTGATTTTTTATTGACTTCTGCGCCTAAAACTTGTCCCCTCATTGAAAACGAACTCGCTGCTATCGGAGGATACCATGAAACATTGTCCAAGATGTCAACACACCCATTTCGTCAAAAACGGATGCGTCAACGCAAAGCAACGCTATAAATGTCCAAAATGCCAATATCAATGGACACGCACAACACCACGAGGGAAACCACAAGCACATAAAACCCTCAGGCTCATGTAAAGACTGTGTGCTAATGAAGATGTCAAACCCACGTGGTGACTGCCTTCGTTAGAAACAATCGCACATACTTTTTACATGAGCGAAAGGGTTTTGTGATTTAGTTATGGAAACTTGTTGTGGTTTACACAACTTCCGACTAAACTTTAGACCCTGGCGTTATGAAACTCCTGTTATTTAAATCATTATAATGTCTAATATGTATCCACCATTGCACCTGGGAGAATACTTGTGCAAGCGACAAGTATTCTCCCAGGTGTTATCTTTTTCTGGATTGCTGTATTTACATATCGGTTATTCACTGTTCAATCCCCACCATTTATCCCAAAATATGATTGCAGTATCTAATTTCTCTTTATCTATCATCAACATTATATGGGTAAACGTAAATATTATATCCTAAGTTTCGGTGAATGTCAAATTTTTAAGTATTTTCACAATTTTTTAATTATACACGCGAATTTTGTTTTTGTCAAATTAAATTCTGATAAATTTGACAGTAAGTTTGTCAAAAACCGCGTAATCTGTGTAATCTGAGATTCAGACAAAAATAACGTGGTATAATTTACAGAATTCATGTAAAATCATAAGATACATCATAAGAAAGGGAACTAAAATGAAACATTTCTTAACATGTGTCGGACTGCTGTTTATCACCACAGCAGTTTTCGCACAAGGATTAACTATAACATCAACAGATTATCGTGAAGACATGCTTTTATCAAAAGAGCCTGTTATAACAGGGTTTGAAGGTTCGTCAACCGTTGTTGAATTTGAGACGTTAATTGATGCACCCGCTGCTATTGCATACTACGGTGTTCCGCATACGGAAGGCAACTTGACAACACCCCGATATCGTAAAAGTGCCATGGGAATGCACATTGAAGACAACAAAACACGACATCGTATTAAAATGGACATCTCTAAACTTGAGGATGTGCATTACGATACAGGTTTGATTGCCGATAATGGTGGCAGCATAGTATACCGTATAGAGATTTTTGATTCACGTATACAAACAACACGTGCTTATGACCGGCGTTTGCGCTACAAGCGTGAGGGTGAACCTATGACAGGTACTTACAAATCGCTTGTTACCCTGACGGAAGGACCATTTGTCGATCTTGTTACGCATGATTCTGCAGTAATTTCTTGGGAAACGGATATCCCTGTGAAAGGAACTGTTTTGTCGCATAATAGGGAATTTTTATCCTTGGATCCTGCAATCCGACATGAAGTCCGTATTACAAATCTAAAACCTGATACAGTCTATACCTATCAGGTAAATTTCAGCATCTATACGCCATCGTATACTTTCAAAACAGCACCTGAACCGGGAAAAAGAACCACCTTTAAGTTTGGATTTATGTCAGACTCACGTGCAGGCGTAGGTGGGGGCGAGCGCGCACAGAACGGTGTCAATGCCAAAGACCTTGGGCGTTTCGCTAATGAGCTCTATAACAAAAAAGCGGATTTTGTCTGTTTCGGTGGCGATCTCATCAACGGTTATACCTCTGATGTGCAGGATTTTGAATCTCAACTTAAAACATGGAAACGAACAATCCAACCTGTCGGTGCGAATATCCCTTTTTACGAATCCATAGGCAATCATGAGCAGGTTGGGTCATACTTTAAAGTCGAAGCACCGCATCTCAAGCAAGGCGAATACTACATCCAATTCACAGGCACAGTCGGTGCAGAAAGTGCCGAGGCAATTTTCGCAAAAGAATTTGTCAATCCTGGCGGAAGCAGTTATGGATTAGGCGTGCCAAAGCCGGAAGCAAAAGGCAGCAGTGATATGGGTGGTGCCG
The DNA here is from genome assembly GCA_965197475.1 of Candidatus Poribacteria bacterium. GTDB lineage: Bacteria > Poribacteria > WGA-4E > WGA-4E > WGA-3G > MSPOR6. The sequence goes on from CBDANF010000002.1 coordinate 1,060,292, forward strand.
ATACAGGACCTTCCTATCATGAAAACGTTTACTCGTTCAATTACGGCAGGGTCCATTTCATATCTCTAAACACAAATTATTGGGCAACCGGTTATAGGAATTTAAGCACGTTCGCTCAGAAATCGCAGGATAAAACCGCGATAAATCTTGCCCTTAAGCATCTCGGTGGCAACAGGGAAGGATATGTGATGGCAAATCAGATGGAATGGCTGGCAAATGAATTAGATGCTGCACAAAAAGACTCAAATGTAGATTGGATATTCATTATTCTTCATGAACCTCCCTTCCCGAACGGTGGGCATGTCAAAGACGGAATGTATTGGGGAACTCCTGGCGAAGGTGAACTCGGTGGTTACAACAATCCTGATGTGCCGATGGGTGATGTGATTGATATGCGAAACAGATTTTGGAAAATCGTCTCAAGCAAGTCAAAAGTGTTAGGGGTGCTTTGTGGCGATGAACACAACTACAGTCGAACTTTAATTGATTCATCGGTGAATCCAGATTTCAAGTTTCCTGTGTGGCAGATTATAAGTGGTGGGTGTGGTGCGCCTTATTACGTTCAAGATAAGTCGGTGCCGTGGGTGGACAAAGTCAAAGCGTTCGCTATTGATAAACACTTCTGCCTTTTTTCGGTTGAAGGTAAAAAAATCGGGTTGGAAGTCTATAATGACAGCAGTCAGTTGTTGGACAAAATTGGGAATTTAACAACAATTCGGTAGATACGATTTTTTAGTCTATTTCATAACTCTGATAATGTTAGATGTCTTCCGTTCTTCTTAACCTTAGACTCCGGGACACTCGTATAGTAGGGCGGGTCGCTGTACCCGCCCTTTGTTTCTTGGCAAGAAATGGTGAGGTGCCAAATCAACCCTCATGCGCGTATGACATTGGGCGAGACGCAGGGGCCCGCCCTACAAAGGATTTATGAGATATGCTCCAGTAATTAGGCTTAACTAACGTGAGTTTGATAATAAGTTCCAATGTAGATGTAGGTTGGATAGAACGCAGCGAAACCCAACAATTCAACCGTTTCGGTGTCAAAAGAGTTAAGTTTCACGTTGTTCTACCCATAGGTGTCAATTTAGTGTGCTATATGCAAAAAAGATGCTGATTTGTGATGAAAGCAGCACCAGCGGTGCGGAATGTGTCCAGAAAACAGCCTCAAACAGTCTCTTGAACCCCGCCAAATGCCATACGCGCATTTGGCGTTGATTCGCGGGGCAGCATGCTGCATGAGGTGTCTGACAACATGTGCACATATACACCTTTCGCCCCTCTAGGGCATGAGTTTGGTAGGGGTCGCGTCTCTATACACCTGTCGCCCCTCTGGGGCTTAGATATCCAAAATATAGGTTTATTTCCTTAAGTTGACATCTATGGGTTTCACATTGGTCTACCCAACCTACGGCATTTATCTCTAGTAATTAGGCTTAACTAAATAAACTAAAAATTTGCCTCATACTCGGAATTGAGATATGACATAATCTATTCTCAGTTTTGTCTAATTTTCGTAACATTTGAGTGCTATAATTATAATATAGGATAGCATTGAACAAATGAGGTAAATTGATGCACAAAAGAAGTTGGATCAGTTATGTTATTATAAGCATTCTTGTCTTTTCATCGTACGTTTTCGTCCTCCGTGGTTCATCTGATAAAGAGAAAGCAAACGGTGCTGATAAAGATGCAGGACAAGCCACTATCAAGAACAAAGGTTCTGATACAATGGTAAATCTGGCACAAGCTTGGGCTGAGGCATATTCTGGTATTTCAAGTTCTGTATCTGTTGATGTATCAGGAGGTGGTTCGGGAACCGGTGTTGCTGCGTTGATCAACGGCACTGTGGATATTGCGAACTGTAGCCGACAGGTAAAGGATAAGGAAAAGAAAGAAGCATTTGAAAACACTGGTAAAGAACCGATTGAGTTTATTGTCGGATTTGATGCACTCGCTGTTTATGTGCACAGAGAAAATCCTTTAGACCGAATTACTATTCCACAACTTGCAGAAATCTATGGTGAAGATGGTGAAATAACAAAATGGGACCAACTCGGAATTGCAAATTCTGGATGTGGAAGTGACAGTATTATCCGAATCAGTCGGCAATCAAACTCTGGAACTTACTTCTATTTCAGGGAAGCACTGCTTGGAAAATCGCGTGACTTTGAACTCGGTTCTTTAGATTTACACGGTTCTAAAGACGTGGTAGAAGTCATCGGACGTACCGTGTGTGCTATTGGCTATAGCGGTATGGGATATGCCACTGATCATGTAAAGATGTTAGAAATTGCAACAGTTTCCGATGAACCTTATTTCGCACCAAATCTTCAGAATGTGATTGATAAAACATACCCAATAGCGCGTCCTTTGTATATGTATTCTCTTGGCGAACCAACGGGTGAAGCGCAAGCATATCTGGATTGGATCTTATCTCCCGAAGGACAGAAAATCGTTAAGGAACTCGGTTTTGTTCCTGTAGAAAGCAATTAAAGGATTTCAGCCATAGATGAATTTTATACGTATTTGCTTTACGTTTTATGGGCGAATCAACAGAGCCGCTTGGTGGTTGTTGAATTTGCCAATATTTGCTATTTTTGCCATAACCCTAATTGTTCATAACTCTCCTTCTAAAATATCCTTTGAACTACTTCTGTTAATAGTACCGGCTTGGGTACATTTAGCAGTAAGTGCTAAACGGTGGCATGACAAAGGCAAATCAGCATGGTGGCTTTTGTTTCATCTCATACCAATAATTGGGGTGATTAGTGTGCTGTCAGTTGAGATGTCGTCAGGATGGTGGATGCTTGTTCACCTCATTGCAATTATTAATGGACTCTGGACAGTCATAGAATTAGGATTTATTAAAGACGTGAAGGAAGACAATCAGTATGGACCGGATTCAGAGACAACTTCCGAACCGATAATTGATCTGTACATTCGTTTATGTGGAATTAGTTCAATCTTATTTGTTTTTGGGATTTTCTTCTTCGTGTTTAAGGAAGGCGCAGGTTTCCTCTTTAATGGTTTAGATCTATGGGAGTTTTTGACAAGTGAAGAATGGTATCCTACATCTCTTGGTAACAAAAGGTATGGCACATTTGCTTTAATTCTTGGAACATTTAGCGTAACAGCATTAGCGATGTTGATTGCAGTGCCGTTTGGTCTTGGCGCAGCAATCTTCGTATCGGAATTCTGCAGTCCAAAGTTGAGAGAGACCTTCAAAATTGTGATTGAATTCCTCGCAGCAATTCCGTCAGTTGTTTGGGGATTCATCGGTTTGACGTTAATAAATCAGTTGATTATTGAGGTATTTAATGCACCAATTGGCTTGACAATGCTAAACGGTGGTATCATGCTGGCGTTAATGAGTGTTCCGATAATTGTCTCTATAGCAGAGGACGCTCTGAAAGCAGTACCGGATTCTTACCGTGAAGCGGCAGAAGCACTTGGTGCTACTCGATGGCAGGTGATTTACCGTGTACTATTACCCGCAGCGAAAAATGGATTGTTGGCAGCGGTTTTACTCGGTGCAGCACGATCTATCGGTGAAACGATGGCGGTTTTGATGGCAACAGGACACTCAGTCAACATTCCCAACAGTCCACTCTCTGGGATTCGCACACTCACAGCAACTATCGCTGCGGAATTGGGTGAAGTCGCAAAAGGCGGTGAACATTATCAAGTCCTATTTATCATCGGCATCCTACTTTTTTCTATTACTTTCGTAGTAAACCTTATCGCTGACTTGGTTATCAAAGGTATTCGTCAGAGTTAGTTCCTGCTACAATTAAGGAATGTATGAATAGCAATACAGACATATCCGCAGAGAAAATGTTTACTGAAATGGCAGTTGGAAAACAGAGCAGGTTTATAGAGAATGGGTTCAAAATATTTTTTCTAATTATGACCTGTCTAATGATTCTGCCGCTGCTTCTAATTGTAGGATATCTTCTCTATAAAGCACTGCCAGTGTTATCTTTTGATTTTCTATTTACGAATCCGAAGGATAACATGCGTGCAGGTGGATTGTGGGCACCGTTCCTCGGAACAATATATCTTGTGGTGGTTTCGTTGTTGGTAGCAGCACCGATTGGTGTATTCGCATCGGTGTATCTTAACGAGTATGCCCGTAATAATTGGTTCACACGAATCGTAAACTTAGCAGTCGTGAACCTGGCTGGTGTGCCAAGTATTGTACATGCGCTGTTCGGTGTTGGGGCATTTGTGCTGTTTGCCGGTTTAGGGGAGTCAATTTTGGCAGCTTCGCTTACATTGGCAATTATGACGTTACCCGTTATTATCGCGAGTACGACTGAGGCACTCAAAGCGGTGCCGATGTCTTTCCGTGAAGCATGTTGGAATATGGGTGCCACACGCTGGCAAACGATCCGCCGGATTGTGCTACCAAACTCAATTAGCGGTATTTTAACAGGTGTTATTTTACAGGTGTCTCGTGCAGCAGGCGAAACAGCACCGATTATGTTTACTGGGGCAGTATTCTATAAATCTGTTGCAGAAGGAAACATTTTTGTATATAATATAACAGACCAGTGTATGGCACTTTCGTTGCACCTCTATACGATTTCGACACAGGTGCCGGACGTGACGGAAGGTATACCTTACGGGACAGCAATTGTGTTGGTGGGAAGTGTGCTTCTTGTTAATGCTGCGGCAATTATTCTACGGGTATATCTTAGAACGCGAAAAAGGTGGTAGCTTCTCGGAATGGGAAGGTTTGAGGTGCTAGTTACTGGTAAACTCATTTTCTTACTGAGTTTTGCTATCTCGCCCAAAAGGCGTTAAAATAGGATGTTACCCATGTTGAACGATGATATTGAAGAACAAACTAACTTTCAAAAAAAGTTAGGGGTTATTATTGAAGGGGCTGTTTTTAGCGGAATTATTCAATTTTTGATTGTTACATCAGCAGTTACTTTTGTACTTGAAACGGAGCCTGACCTTAAGCAGTATAAACATTATTTTGATATCTTAGACTGGACGTTTCTTCTACTGTTTGCGATGGAATATATCCTACGAATTTACACTGCCCTTAATAGGCGAGTATTCATATTCAGTTTCTTTGGGATTGTTGATCTGCTTGCAATTTTACCTGCCCTAGTGCTTATACCTGGGTTCCGTGTGCTACGCATTCTCAGAGTTTTGCGGGTTTTCAGAATATTTAAGGCGACTCGATTCATCTTGGCAGTGGATAGAATGATTGATGCATTAAGTGAAGTCAGAAGGGAACTTTTCGCACTTGTAATTCTATCCTCAATGTTTGTCTACTTAGCAGCATGTGGCATCTACTACTTTGAAAGAGAGGCACAACCTGATGCTTTTGGTTCAATTTCTGACGCGATGTGGTGGGCAATTGTCACACTAACTACAATTGGTTATGGTGATGTTTATCCGGTAACAACTGGTGGCAAAATTTTCACTGCATTGGTGGCATTAGTCGGTGTTGGACTCATCGCTATTCCATCTGGATTGTTAGCTTCCGTTCTAACTCAGGCGAGGGTTGAAGAAGAACAAGCAGAGGAGAATGCTGCAGAAGATGAAAAATAGAACTGGGTTCGGACAGAAGTTATTGGCATTTGTTATGCTGTTGTTGGTACTACATTTCTTTTTAGCATGTGGCATCTACTACTTTGAAAGAGAGACACAACCTGAGGCGTTTGGTTCAATTCGTGCCGCAATGTGGTATATTGTAGTAACATTTACGACAATCGGTTATGGAGATGTATATCCTTTCACACTGGGTGGCAAAATTATTAGTATGTTAGTCGCAGGAATTGGATCCTTAATTGGTTTAGTATGCTTTATCTGGATAGTTTTAGGAACATTAAGGTTTGGAACATTTTTGAGAAAAACACGGAAGAGAATTACGAAAAGTTAGAGAAGCGAGGAAACCTTGCAAAACAAAATTGAGATTTCTGACCTGAAAGTGCGTTACGGGGACAAACAGGCACTGAATGGGATTTCCTTTGATGTTCACGAAAACGAAATTCTTGGCATCATTGGTCCTGCACAATCAGGTAAAACGACTTTGTTAAAAGTCATCAATAGAACGTTGGAATTTACACAAGGGACATCAGTTGAAGGTTCGGTGAGGTTAGACGGTGTTGATGTCAACTCAATTAGTGATGTGCATGGATTGCGTAGACGTATCGGTATGGTCCTGCCATTGCCAGTCGGTTTACCACTATCCATCTATGATAATGTTGCCTTCACACCGAGGACAGCAGGACTCAGAAAAAAAGACGAATTAGATGAAATTGTGGAACGATGTCTTCAGCAAGCAGCACTATGGGATGAAGTCAAAGATCGCTTGGATAGCCTCGGTACTAAACTCTCAGGAGGTCAACAACAGCGATTGACAATAGCACGAGCACTCTCACATCAACCGGAAATTTTGTGTCTTGATGAATTTTCTATTGCTGTTGATCCAATCACAACAATGCGTATTGAAGATGTACTGCAAACACTGAAAAATGAGATGACAATTCTACTCGTTACAAATTTGATTCAGCAAGCAAAACGGTTAGCGAATCGAACTGCCTTTATGCTAAACGGTGATCTGATTGAAATTGATGAGACAGATGTAATTTTTTCCGATAGTCCAGCAAGTCAATCCACTTACGACTATGTGAATGGTAATTTTGGATAGCGAGAGAGAGGAATATCTCACTTGGAAACAAATAACTATAGCATTGAAACAGAGAATCTCAGTCTTTGGTATGGTGATTTTCAGGCACTTATTGATGTGAGTGTGAAAATTCCTGAAGGGAAAATTACAGGACTTATCGGTCCTTCTGGGTGTGGAAAAACGACACTCCTTCGCTGTTTTAACCGTGTGAATGAACGTTACGGCAACGTTACGACAAAGGGTGAGATTAAAATTTTAGGAAAAAATATTTATGACACCGATGTCTCTCTACTTGAGTTACGAAAAACAGTGGGTATGGTATTTCAGCGACCTAACCCGTTACCGATTTCAATTTACGAAAATATTCTATTTGGTTTGCGTATACATTCTCCATTTGGAAGTCTATCGCGCACCCGATCTGATGAGATCGTTGAAGAAGCACTCACCTCTGTTTTTCTGTGGGACGATTTGAAGGATAAACTAAAGACACGAGCAACATCATTGCAACTTGAGCAGCAACAAAAACTTTGTATTGCACGTCTTCTACCACTTAAACCCCAGATCATCTTGATGGATGAACCGTGCTCTGCGCTTGATGCCAAAGGCACTCTTGCAGTTGAGGAACTGATGTCTATCCTTGCAGGTACCTATACATTCTTAATCGTTACACATAATATGGCACAAGCACGGCGAGTCAGTAATGAGTGTATTTATATGTTCCTCGGTGAACTTATTGAACACAGAGAGACTCAGGCACTTTTTGATACTCCTGAACATCCAAAAACAGCAGATTATGTGCAGATGCGGTACGGATAGGTTAAATTGGATGGGTGTTTCCGAAGTTTTATAAGTTCAATAGTTTTTGACAACTGCCTGTCCGGAGAAAGGCATTTCTCTTAGCAGAATGCTAATATCATGAAAAGGTCAGGACTGATTTTTCAGAGCATCGCCTTAATTATACTGGTCGTTGCATTCATACTTTTTTGGAATTCCAATATAGGGACGACGTTTGTAGAGGGTAATCCGACATTAGATCAGATCGCCACAGACTCATATTCCGATCTGCAAGAAAATCTCTATCGGATGCTTCCAGTTCTGTTTGGATCGATATTGTTCAGTGTTTCAATTGCGTTTTACTTAGAAGAATGGGTTGCAGAAACAAGTTGGAAATACCGAATAGTAACAAGCCAAATTGCAATTTTGGCATGCATTCCTTCGCTATTATATGGGATCCTGGGGATTTACTTTTTTGTTTTTCAGACAGAGAAGGTTTCGTATTTCGCACATGCGTTAACGATTGTTTTACTCGTGATGCCAATTGTCATTCAGTCAACGCAAAAGGCGATTAAAGGTGTTGCTATGCCTGTCCGAGATGCAGCTTATGCTTTAGGTGCGAACAGATGGCGAGTGATATCTGATCATGTTTTTCCGCTTGCGTTTCCTTCGATTTTGGCTGGAATTTTCACGGCGATTTCACGTGCGCTTGCTATTGCTGCCTTAATCATCGTTGTTCACATAGTAAAAAATCATGCCCCACATTCAGGAGGCTCCTTCAACATTCCAAGCAGTGTAATTGTGCTTCTCTCATCGGCACTGTTGTCCAGCATTATCTCAAGTTTTCTTCAGAAGAAACCAAATTAACTCTAAAAACTCTCTTATTTTACATGAAACTATTAACATAGGATTCAACGAAGAATGCAACCATTAAAAACGGCTCCTATCTTACATATAAACGATTTAAATGTTTGGTACGGCAAAAAACAGATTCTCAAAAATCTCACTTTTGATGTGTTGCCAAAGCAGGTCACAGCATTTATTGGTCCGTCGAATTGTGGTAAAACCACATTGGTGCGTTGCTTAAACCGGTTAAATGACCAGACTGTAAACTTCAGACATACTGGAGAGATTCTTTTTAAAGGTAATGACCTTTATGCAGCAAAGTTAAAAGCATCTAAAATTGCTCGGCAAATAGGCATGGTTTTCCAAAAGCCGATTCCATTCCGCAAATCCATCTACGAAAATGTTGCCTACAGTATGCGGCTTCGCGGAATAAGAAAGTCAGGTCAACTTGATAGTATCGTAGAAGAATGTCTCAAAAAGGCACAACTTTGGAATGAAGTTCATCCCGATCTTCATGCTTCTCCTGAGATTTTGTCTAATGGTCAACAACAGCAGCTTTGCATTGCACGCGCATTAGCAGGAGATCCTGAAATTCTGATATTTGACGAACCGTGTGAACAACTGGATGCAGCTGAAACACCCATACTGGAAGCGATTGTTCAGAGTCTCAAGAGCCAATATACGCTTATCTTTGTCACCAACAAAAGACGGCAAGCCGCACGCGTGTCGGATGTAGCTGGATTCCTCTGTTACGGGGAGTTGGTAGAATTCGGGCAAACGGAACAGATTTTTACGAACCCTAAAGACAAACGAACTGAAGACTACGTAACCGGTAGATTAGGTTAATCCAGAATTCGCGGGAGACACAGATGCAACATTACCTTGAATCAGAGCTCAAAGCACTTCAGCACCAACTCCTTAAAATGGGAGGAATTGCCGAAAACATGTTGCGTGATGCTGTTCAATCTATCCTAAACCGAGATGAGGATTTGGCAAAACGTGTTATCGCTGTTGACGATACAGTTGACAAACTTGAAAATGAAATTGAAGCAAGATGTATCCAACTAATAGCCCGACACCAACCTGTAGCATTTGAATTACGCTACTTGACTACGGCTCTGAAGGTAAATAGGAACATTGAAAGGTTAGCCGATAAATGTGTTTCTATAGCCAGACGTAGTATTCAACTTTTAACATATCCGCCAATGCAGACCTTTGTTGATCTCCCTTCTATAACACATTTAATTCAAGAGATGGTCAAAGACGCGCTTGACGCGCTTGTCCATCGGGATGCTGAACTCGCAAGAGAAGTCCGAGAACGCGACAACAAAGTAAATACTATCTATGAACAGATGGAGGGTGAACTTTGTGCTATTTTAGCCGATCAACCGCAGCTCATCCAGTCTGGTATTAGTGTTCTGCTTCTTTTTCGGCATCTGGAACGGGTAGGAGACCTTGCAGCAAATATTGGTGAGGAGGTATATTACCTTGTCAAAGGGGAAGTTATTCGACATTCAGACATCACAATAGATGCATCTGTAGAGTCGCAGTGAACCTTGAAATGAATGTGCTGTTAGCTATCTTCTGAGTAAAAATGAACATCTCGTTGTGGGAATGGGATTGTGATGTTGTATTCCTTAAACTTTTTCCAAATCATAAAATGAAGGTCGCTTGCAATCTCAAAACGATCAAACGTATTTGGAATCCATGCTAACAATTCAAAGTCTAACGAAAACTCACTAAAATTAGTAAACCGGACAAACGGAGCCGTAACGTTCTCCATTTCAGGTGTCGGTTCTTTAATCACTTCAGGGTGTGCATGTGCCACCTCAAGCAATGCTTTTTTGACGAGTTCTACGTCTGAACTAAACGATACACCTACCTTAATGCTAACACGAAAGCGGTTGTTATAATGGGTCAGGTTATGGACCGGCTCCGTAATTAATTGCGAATTTGGAACAATAATTTCCTTTGCATCAAGTGCCATAACAATTGTTGAGCGGAGATTGATGCTACTCACCCTTCCAAAAATGTTAACGTCCATAATCTCCACCAAATCCCCAATTTTGATAGGTCGTTCAAAAATTAGAATAAATCCTGAAATCAGATTCGATACGATGTTCTGCAAACCGAAACCGACACCGATACTCAACCCGCCGAAAATTATAGCTAAACTCGTGAAACTAATTCCCAGGGTATTGAGACTGATAAGCACTCCGATAGTAATAAGGATGAAGTGAAAAAAGCGGAGTATAATGAATTGGGTGTGCCTCTCAATTTGAAAGGCACGTAACACTTGCCGCTGCAAGGCCCATTGCGCGTACTTAGACAGAACAAACATCCCAAAGACAATAGCGAACCCATAAAAAAGCCTTGCTAAGGTCAATCCACTCTTATCTGTGTCGTCTATTACTGATGGCGACACTCCACCAGCATCTGTTTCAGCAGGTTTGAGGGGAGGCTGAAACAGATCAGCAAGTGGATAATTAATAGCTTTGCCAAATAGTCCTGTGCTAATGCCGGCAACATTGAATGCAACACCGATCCCAACAATCATTACAATGAGGAATAGGATTGCAAGTAGACGATTTGATATGTTTTGCTGTATCTTTAGTCTATCAAAAAGGCGGCGGAACCATTGACGTAAATATCCTGCGATTATCAACGACGCTACCAAAATCCCAATAAAGACCAGAATTTGCCAGACTTTTACCGGCTCATCTAAAGTAATAACGTCCTCGTTGAGGAATTTGAGAAATCGTTGATATATTTCATCCATTTTTTGTTATCCAACCCATATCCTCAATCAATCGCTATCTGCTCAATTGAGTGGACAAACAACACATCGTTTACACCCTGGTAACGCTGCAGAACGTGATCTAAATCTCCGGAATTCAGGTCTTCTGTTGTTAATCCCGTGATAACCAAGTCAGCCTGAGTTGATCTTTTCTCTACTTCTTCCTCCAATTCTTCGGCACTGTCATAAGACACGGATGTCACATTCTGCATTGAAATGGGCAGTCTTCCTTCCTTGATGACCGTTGAGAGTTGATCGGCATCGAGTTCAGTATCCCACGAATCGGAACATGCGAAGAGCCGAATTTTTGCCCGTTTCCATTCCGGATGCCCAACTAAAATATAAGCAAGCAACAACATCATCGAAACATTGGCTATGTTGTCATCTGTTACCCATACATGGATTGAGGATCGGTAACCGAAGCGATACTTCGTTGATCGCAAGACCAGAACGTTAAAAAACGATTCCACGGCGAGTCGCGCACCTTGTTTAACCTCATCGATCTCTTCAGGATGGTCTTTATCAAATTCGAGTAGGATAGAGTTGTTAGGTAATCCCGAAATTCCAGGCATCTGCAGCACCTGTGCCAAAGCAAGTTGGAAAGTCGGACAAATTAGGGAATCGACAAAAATACCCGCACGACTTGCTTCGGTCTGTTGGATTAAAGCCTCAACATGAATACGTGCAGAGATCTCTCCGGGAAATGAGTAATCTCCTGGGAAAAATTGAATAAAATGACCGAATCCCTGACGATGGCAGATCCAACGAAGTAGATCAAAATGTCCGAGTCGTCTTTCGCCGAATTGGGTTATGCCGACAATTGAAGGTCGCCATCCGCTTTCGGAAAAATTCGCCCTGTTTTTCTGTAAGGTAGTTTGCAGCCAACGAGTTAACTGAAACATCGCCCCTTGGAAGATACCAGTCATTCCTCGCTGTTCACCATGTCCACGGCGAAGTCCGATGTAGATTGCCAACATGAGGAAAATTGAGATAAATGCGTAAAACACGTTTATCAGAATCATCATCAACCCACACATAACGGTGCCTAATAATGACACATACCAACGGGAGTGGAATGTTGGTCGATAGGATGGATTGCCAGCAAAATGCTCAAGGAACGAGACAACACAGAGAGCACCGTAAGTCACCAAAAAGAACATGGTCAAAATCTGTGCGATAAAGTTTAGTTCTCCTATGACGACAAACACCATCGCGATAGCACCTGAAATGAAAGTCGTGGGCACCGGTTCCTGCGTTTTTCCTATACCTGTTCGCATGAGACGGTTGAGACCTGGAATTGGTAAAACGTTATCGCGTGCAAGTGCTTGTAACGTTCTTGGTGCTACCATGATTGAGCCAAGCGCGGATGACAACGAGGCTGCGCCCAACCCAATAAAAATTGCGGGATCCCATATTGATATTTTTGCCATAATGAATTTATCTCCAGCAAGATCCGCTGGTGTAGCACTTTGAGCAAGTTTAAAAGCAACAAGAATATATACGACCATGCCCGTTAACGTTGCACCGATTGTGCCAAGAGGGATACTCCGTTGAGGGTTCCTCAGATCACCAGATAACCCTAAACCGGCAATCATTCCCGTGAAAGCCGGAAAACATATTGCAAATACTATCCCAAAATCATCACCATCTGGGATGGCTGCGTTGAAGTCCAGTCCCTTTAGTTGTTTTTCTTCGGCACCCTGTTCCGGGGGTGTTTCTATAGGGACCTGCTCTAGGGGCATATCTTCGGCACCCTGTTCCGGGGGTGTTTCTATAGGGACCTGCTCTAGGGGCATATCTTCGGCACCCTGCTCTGAGGGTATATCTATGGCACCCCCAAGGAAGAAAGCTGAAAGTGATACTACCAGAATCGCGCAAATCCACCACAACATTGACACACCCATATTAGCACCTTTTGTCAACATAATGACAATAAGTATTAATGTAAAAGGAATACTCAACCAACGAGGTTCGTAGTCGATCTCAAGTTCTTTGTACTCTCCTACAATCGTGTCGAATAAAGGTTCGAAAGCTTCGGCGAACGCGACCATGTAGAATGCTATAGAAATCGCTTGCGAAAGATATAAGGCAAAACCAATTGTGCCGCCGATACTTGTGCCAAAGGATCGACTAACGATATAGTAAGCACCGCCACCAGCAACACGCCGGTTCGTTGCGATCTCAGATACAGCCAGAACTGTAGGAATGGTCACGAGATGTCCAAGCACAATCAGGGCAAGACTTTTCAAAAGTCCAACATTTCCTACAGCGTAACCAAAACGTAAAAAGAGAATTGCGCCGAGGATTGTACATATTGAAGCTAAAAACACAGGAGCAGTGCCAAAACCGTGCCCTTGTTGATTAGCTGTATTATTACCACCAAATCTGGATCGATATTGTTGTCCCAACTTTGAAAGCATTATTTGATTTCCTTCAGTTTAGAGGGAAACTCCATTAAATAAATGTTTTTCAAATAGTGTTCATCGAAAATAAATGAACACTAACACAATATATTACATTGTTTATAAATAACATTTAAGTATTAACGTAGCCGCTATAGTGTGACACGTAAAATTGATAGATATTTGTAGTGCAAATTATCTGTTAATGGCGCACTATTGTAGGTTAAAGATCCGCTTAGACGCAATCCAAGCCGAGTTGTAAGGTTAACAGTAACAGCAGGTTCTGCAGAAAACCGATAGTTCTTGAAGCCTACTTCCGGTGTAAATTTCAATAATGTATTAAGTTTTTTCCAACCTATAGAAGAAAAAGCTAACCATCGAAACGAGGTAGGATCAAATTTTCTTATTGTAAGGTCTTTGTAAGGTTGAATATTCTCAATGAAGTAGCCAATTCCTCCTGAAACGCGGAGCGTACCTTTCTCATATATCCCCGGTCGAATATAACTCCCAAGTTGTGAGGTTAAGGCACTTCCTTTACTTATGTCGCGTTCAATATCTGTAAATGCTTCGATCCCAAATTTGTTGATGCGCATCCCACCCTGTAGATGGACCTTGATGATTTCAGTAAGCACCCCTTCTTCACCAGAAGCACGCGAACCAAAGATACCTCCCCAACCGTTTATGTTTGTGAACGGCAAGACTGCAGTTAAGGAAAGTGTTTGTGATGCGCCATCGCCCGAAATTCCAAAATCTAATGTTTTCGCATCGGTTGGCAAATCAGCAAACTGACTGTAAGCAGGTATTGAAATAACCATTGAAAAGATACCAACAAACGCAAGTCGCCATATTACGAAACCTCGCCCGCTGACAAAACATGCTTGTATTTCTGCCATCCAGTTCATATTTTGATAGTCACCTGATTACGAATATTATATATATCTTCCCATATTTCCTCAGTATAGAAGTTGATCAGAAGACCCACCAACATGCTTCTGTCAATCCTCCCACGAAACATCAACCTAACGTACACAGGACTTACGCAATAATCTACAATTATGTTATACTGTTCTATTATGACTACATTACACTTTCTAAAAAGAAGCACCACTTATTTTCTGATTATTGTCAATTTTTGTTAGCGAGTTTCACTAATTTTACACAAACCTATTTTGCAAACCATACGGAGAAGTGGAGCCATGATCAACTCAATCGTTTCCTGAGAAACGAAAACATTCCTTCAAGCGAACTCTGGGAATCTGTCAAAGACGACATTGCGTTTGATAAAGATGGATACCTTATCTTTGACGATGTTGTGCTGTCAAAAATATATTCAAAACTGATTGAAGCTGCCTACCCTCAATGGAGTGGTAGCGACAAAAAGGTCATTGAAGGCATCGGTATTGTCACGTGTGTCTATGTTAACCCAAAGACACACGAGTATTGGATCATTGATTACCGCATTTTTGACAAAGACCCTGATGGTAAATCCAAAATTGATCATTTACTTGATATGTTGCACGATGCTTACTTCAAGAAACAACTCTCGTTTCGGACAGTGCTAATGGATGCTTGGTATGTATCCATGAAAGTAATGAAAGCGATTGCGGCACTTTCCAAGGTCTACTATGCGCCCCTGAAACGAAACAGGCTTGTAAATGATACGGATGGTGTTGAACCGCACCAGCAAGTCCAAGATTTATCTTGGTCTCCATCAGAAACGACACAAGGCAAACGCGTGCATATCAAAAGGTTTCCAAAAGGGTATCAAGTGAAGTTGTTCCGGATTGTGTCTGATACAGGACGCACGGAATATATTGTGACAAACGATTTATCTCAATCGGATGCGAAAGCGACAAAACAACAGTGTCGGGTTCGCTGGAAGATTGAGCAACTTCATCGTGAAATCAAACAATTAACCGGTATTGACAAATGTCAATGCCGCAAACTGCGTGCCCAACGAAACCATATTGCGTGTTGTTTCCAGGTCTGGGTCTGCTTGAAGCGTGCTGCCCGGAAAATCACTCAAACGATTTACGAACTCAAACAAAGTTTATTGGATGATTACGGACGACATCAACTCTCTAATCCTTCAATAATCTTCAAAACTGCGTAAGTCCTGGTACAATTATACATTGCATTTCATTCAATAGTTATCTGCGATCCACATCATACTGAACGGATAGATCTTGTGCCAGCACCTTAGTCCATACCATTATTTCTATACTGTCGAAAAGAGTTAGATTAATAGTGCGAATGTCCTAAAGTTGTGGAGAAAACACGAAACTAAAAGACAATTGTCAATGTATGACATTATAACACTGTACACTTTCTATAATCCACACTTATCGTAACCCGTAGTGTTAATATGATGTCAAAAATTTACCCGCCCATCTTATTGTAGGGCGGGTATCTGTGCCGTGTACGTTTGAACACATCATAAGGTGGTGAAACAAAATATTAATGCCGCAAATCCAAAAGAAACGTATCGATTTTTGATTATAACGTAAACACTTTTACAAACCCTAATGGAGCAGTTTGGCAGAGTGGTATTCCCATTGCTGAATAGTACCTGACAAAATATTGGCAAATTCTAACAAATTTAATCTCATTGCAAAATTGAATGCAGTTCCTCTTCACGTTGAGGGTCTGATTTTGCAGCTTCGGTTTCTTTAGCAGATTTGTAACCGTATATCTCAATTTCATTGATTCTTGCAGGATATTGGCGTTTTTCAAATCTCCTGTTTGATCTATTAGAATTTGCATTAGGATTTCTATCCTCTTTATCTTGTTTAGTTAAGAACTCAGCTTTAGCTTTTCGATTCAAAGCGGCAGCACCCGAAGTATCTAAAACTACCAAACGCAATCGATCAGTAGGAAAGGGATATGAAATAGGAATCACAAACGGGTTTGAATTGACCATCTTAATGTCTTTTAATAATTGCCAATCCGTATCTGAATGTATAGTTCCACCTTTATTTGCATATATAACAAACTTCTTGATATTATCTGAATGAATTACGATCCGATGGATGCTCTTTTTTTCTGGTAATGTAATAATAACTTCTGTCGCATTACTTGAACCATAGAGTTTCCCTGGACCTCTTGAACGGGTTGTCACTCCTACAGTGTTCAGATTTCCGTCAATCATTTCTGGACTTGTTGAACGGACACCTTCAAGTAAGGCGTAGTTTACACTCAATTCTTGTTCTGCAATCAAGGCATGACCAAGACATCCCGTTAAAAAAGCAGCAGAACAGAAAAGCATCGGTAAAAAGGTAAATCTAAAAAACATTATATAAACTCCTTTGTGTACTTGTGTATCTATATTTGCCAACTAATCTCAATTTATTGTTAGACAGGAAAAAACAGATAATGTTCGTCCAGTCGAGATATTTTTAACCAATCTCAATTGATTAGTAATTATAACCGTTTTTTTTCAAAATTGTCAAGTAAAATTTGATGAAAGTTAAGGAAATTGAAATCAACGTTATCTGAAGTTGCATGCACTTATGGTATTCTGCGCGCCCCTGCCTATAAGTTATACTTGATTCAAATACCCATGCGGAGTGCAACAGCTACCAATAGAATAAGTAATGAAACAACCCCCATAAGGCTTGAAACAATAGACATTTGGACGCGATACGGCTTAACTTCAGGTGGGAGTTCCTCTATTCCTGGGTCTAAGCCCTCAATTGCTGCTAATAATCTCGGTGCAAAGACAAAGCTGTGCAGTACGGTGAGGATAAGCAGCACAACGAATAACATCATTTTAATAAATAACGTTCGCATGAAGATATTGACAATTGGTGAAGAAAAGTCTATAGCATCAAAGATATTACCTATTCCGGTAAAAAATAGCACACCGACACACCCCCATACAATCGGTTCAAACCGTTTGCCAATTTGTGTCAAGAGTTGAATGCGTTTCACAGGCGGTAAGTTCTGTCTGAAATACGGAACAATGACCATCGCTAAAATGAGATTACCGCCAATCCAAATCACTGCGGCAATAACATGTATCCATCGAATTAATAACCAATGTATCTCCGGCATATTACGTTTTCCTTTTCATGTGTAGCGGTCCATTCCCGCTATATCTAATTATTTGTAGATGTTCAAGCTTCTTCAATGCGGTGAATAATCGCCTCTGTTTGAGAGATTAATGCTTTCCGATCCTCAGTAGAAAGCGGTACAGGGGCAAACCGATGATAGTCACATTTCGTAAGAATATCAACCAATTCCTTAAGTATGGATGCTGAAACACTGAATTGTGTGCAAATTTCTTCGACTTCTGTAGTGTTAAGTTGGCGGTATGGTAAATCTTGTCGTTCACAGAGATATTGATGTAGGATTCGGGTCAGTGTCTCGCTGAAGGATGTCGCATTTGCATCCGTTTTGCCAGATTCTAACGATTGGAGTGCTGAGAAGGTTTGTGTTGCAGGAGTCATTGCGGTATCAGGTGCAGTAGATGTGTTTTCAGGTTTGGACTTAGCACGATACAATAGATATCCGCCTATTGCAACACCAACGAGGAGTGGTATTAATAGAAGTAACCATAATGCCCACGATGACGAATCGGATTCAATCTCAACGCCTTCACTTGGATTAGGTATAACAGTAATACCAACTGGTTTTGTTTTAGTTGTCTGATATGCCTCTTTGTTAGGATTGAAGTAGGCGAATTCAATTGTTGGAATCTGTAATATTCCTGCTTTGAGTGGGATAAGCACATATTTGTAGATTCTGGTGTGGGAGGTGTCAATTTTGGCAAGAATTGGCGGTTCTACCCTGAATCCGCTAATGGGTGAAATTTTTGGAGCGGTTACCGTTTTGATGTTACCGTTGCCAGTGATTTGCAGTGAAAGCGTAAGTGCTTTTCGGACTTCAAGTCTCTTCGGGTCAACTTGTGCGGTGATGTTATATTTACCTATAGCCCCGCTGAAACCTGCAGGCTTTCCGACTTCAGGCAGTGGTTGGACATTGAGCAGTAAGGGTTTTGTTTTTAACGTCTTTGCATTACCTTTTATTGGAAGCTTCAACTGCGCGGGTTGAATAAGGATTTGCCCAGTTTTTTGTGGGTACAAGCGTCTCACATATTCTTGCACTTGATATGTTCTACCGCGCATCTGCGTAGTTGTATCTGTCTCATCAGAAAGTTCTTCAACTAAAAAATCGCGTAAAGTAGGGAGTGAATGTGTCGGGGATTCACGGGTTGGCAGCACGGTCGTATAAAGGTAACGAAACCGATATTCAATTGCTTCATTTAGATACGGTTTTTTTTTGCTGACTTCAGCCTGGACTTTATGAATACCGCCGGTTGAGATATCCACATAGGTATCAACCGCACCCACCGTGATAGTACCGGGATTTGCAATATAGGGCACCCCTTGATAAGAAAAACGGACATCCGATAGTGCGATTTTTCCCGCCTTCTGAGGAATAAGTTCATAAGCCCACGCCATTTTCACAGCCACTTTATCATCTACTAATCGTGGCGTTGTGTTGGAATGCTTCGGGACAGCGAGAAAATCGGGTAAAAAGTTGAAGGACGGGGCACCGATATGTTTTATCAGCGTCTTCCCCGAAATTGTGAGTTCTAACGTTGCCCTTTCATTCAATTGAATATGGCGCGGGGTGACGACTGCTTCGACTTTGACATCTTGGCTTTGGGCACCCGTCTGGAAAAGCATCAGTAAGATACTGAAGGTGATAATCGTAAAATATGTTCGCAACAGAGGTATCTGAAAATTACCAATCTTTTTCACGCCGATATCCACTATTGAGTTGTTGTTTGAGTATCTTTTGCCGGTGCTTATTTTCATTTTTGCTCAAACGTTCAAGAAGTTGAAGGGTCTCCGCTTTAGAGAGGTTACTCGACTCAGTTTTTGCTGAATCCGGTTTCTTACTATTCTCCATTTGCTGCAGTGTAGTGTTTTGCTGTTGCTCTTTCAGCAGTTGAAGTGCTAATGTGAGATTATGTTTAGTGTCATCATCATGTGGGTTCAAACGAAGCGAGTGCTCATAAGATTTAACCGCTGCTGTGAGATCGCGCAGCTGAAACTGGGCATTTCCTAAATTGTAATAGACAGCTGCTTCATTGGGAATATTCCCATCTAAAAGGGCTGTTTGAAAGGATGCTGCAGATTCTTTATATCTGCCTTTTTTGTAGAGTGCTGTGCCGAGATTATGATGTGATATCGGATTATTAGGTTTCTCATAGATAGCTTGTTGAAAAGCATCTAATGCAGCGTCATAGTTCTGATGCCAATATGCCTCGGTACCGGTTTTGATGGTTCGCGTCCAATTCCCTAACCATCCAACAAGGAAAGACAAAATAAATATGAAAAGTGAGCAATAGAAAATTTTATTCCACATGTTCTTATTATAACGAATAACATGGTGATTTGCAAGGAATTGTATGACCTTTCTTTGAAACCTGCCAACAAGATGAAAGGGATCTGGAAAGAAAAAAACATGGTGAACAGAAAAAATCTATTCCCATTCGCCACTGCGTAGGCACTTTAAAAGCAGCACTACTATAAAGTTGTAGAATTAATTGCGATCTATTTCCGCTTTATATCTGCCCAGATAGTCGTTAACTTTCCTGCGGGTTCAACAGGTAGAATACCCGCAACTTCTTGGAAGAATTCTGCTTGGTTAGTAGCTTTATCGGGATAAATTTTAACAGCATCGTGTGTAGCATCGTCAAAGTGAAGGTTCATGTAAGCACCTCCTCCAACTTCAGTCACACGAAAAAGGAGTACGTTTGCCCCTTTTTCCAATGATATCTCAACGTTGAAGTGTACTTTTCTGGCAGCACCTGTCCAGTCAGGGTGATAGTACCATTTCTCTCCATTAATCCATATCTGCGCATTGTTATCATGTGCAGGCGACATTACGGATGTCATCGCTTTTGGTGAATCAATCACAAGAATACCATGGATGTCAATATTATCTGGGGGCCCGCCTCTGTTCATGTTATTATCGTCTGCTATAGGCAGTTCAAAGACATTCCATTCCCGGGTTCCACCGTGTCCATCCCAATCAATTTCGTTGATAGTTTTTGTCTTCTGCAAACCAGCAAGCGTGGAAAGGGTTTCCTGCGTCAGTTTTCCATTGGTGCCTTCGTCAATAAGATCTGTTTGTATGATTCCAGCACCACCGTTATTTGTGTAGTTACCATCAGGTCCGTACCATTTGCTGATCCAGGTGTTAACTCCGGAGTGATCTTCCTCATTCTTTCCAGGGGGATTGGCGAAGAATTCGCCTTCTTTCAAGGGACCTCCCTTGAGATTAACTTCACCTATTGCAAACGCGAGATTTGTCGCACTGAAAACTAATCCTAAACTTAGTGTGATTGTTAATATAAAAAAGTAGAGGGTATTGGTTAAATAATGATGCAAGAATTAGCGGGATACCCTCTGAACCGCGCTGCATCATATTTCAGTTGCGGTAATGATAACACTTACTGATATTTCTCAGAATGGTCTTGAACCTAATAATAATCAATAGAAACAAGGTATAGCACCATGAAAATGCGTTTTTGCTGTGTCCATTTTCCTTGACTTTTATAGCATGAGATAGCATCCTAATTACAGATTTGAATATAAACAAACATTAGGAGGATATCTCATGCTAACTCAGCTTATCAAATCTACCACTTTTTTTCAAGAACTTCTATCTTCACAGTTTCGGACCTTGAAACAGCATTTTGTTCATACCTTAGTGTTTTTGTCAACCTGCCATCTGTTTGGGCTCACTAACCCGGATCAAGTGGCGGATGCGTTGTCTATTCCGAAAACGAGGCTATATCGGGAATTGAACACGATGAGTCTTTATCTCTGGCAGCATCTTTTTGTGCGTATCGGGTGTTCTATTGCGTTAGAGGTGCTACAGGAGGCAGTATCAAAAAGTGCTGCTTCTCTATCGCGTCTACGTATCGTCATCAGTGTGGATGATACCTTTGTTTTCCGCTATGGAGAGGGTCTCGCCTACACATCCAATTGGTGGTCTTCTCAAGCAAAACAGCCGATGAAGGGGCAAAATATATTGGGGATCGTCCTAAAGATTGGAAAACGGATCATTCCCCTGAATATGCGACTGATCAGCAAACAAGGACGCGGGAATACGGATAAACCCTCCTGTGTCATCACTATGTTCAAGGAAATCTTGTCTTTCTTTGAAGGGACCGGAATAGATATCCGAAACTATCCGGTCACCTTTGATTCGTGGTATGGTAGCCGCCACTTGATTGACACCTTGCGAGAAATGGGATTTGAAACGATCCTTGTGCACGGAAAAAGCAACTATGTGATGACGATTGATGAAAAAAAAGGTGAAACTCTCGGAGCATAAAAAGCCGATCAAACTCCTCTCCAATCAATGGGGTTGCGATAAACCGGTCTATCGCACTAAAGCCACAAGTCCAACTTTTGAAAAGTCGTGGTGTTCTTGGCAGACCGTGGCAAAATCCGAACAATGCTGGTATTCGGGAAACCGCTGCGTGCGTGTGAAATCCTACGGATATGGTCTCAACACCACGGTATAGAACAGTATTGGCGGCATCTAAAAACAGACCTAAACCTCGCATCCATGAGCCTAAAAGGACGGAATGGCGCGTATGCGAACTTAGGTGTGAAAGTGATGAGCTACCTTTTGATACAGCAGGTCAGTCGCTCCGTGCGAAAAACCTTTCATCAAGGACAACTTGAACTTTCAGGACAGAGGCAGATGCTGTCTGATCTCAGCGAGCATTTTCATGAACAAATACCAAGAAAACATTGATAAACATTGACATATGAAGAATTTGATAAATATCAGCCCTTATTTGTATGTATTTCAGCCCCAGCCGGGCGAAAGGTGTCCAGAAAACGCGTATAAAAACCTCTTTAGCCCCAGCGGGGCGAAAGGTATATAAAAAACGCGTGCTAACAATTTGATCTTGATGTGTGCACCAAAACAGGTACACCTGTCGCCCGCTGGGGCTAAAGATTAGGTAATCACACGCGACTATACACCTATCGTCCCGCTGGGACTAAAGACTCATACATATATGTCCAATATATTCTTAAATTGACACATAAGGGTAGAGTTTGCGAAACCCAACAACAGTGTGACAAAGTTGGGTTTCGCAAACTCTACCTAACCTATAGGCTACTATGACAATTTGTCAATTAGATATGGTGGCGTGGCAATTCTGTTAAGATGTGGAATCAATAGGTGTGCAATCTTTATCCTATATTGTGGTCCAGGTCAACGGCAATGAAGCGAAATCCGGTAGATTTGAGTTTTTCAACAAGCGTGGTTCGCAGTTCAAGCACACGCGCAAACTCAGAATCGGGTACCTGTATTCTCAAGACCGGTTTATGATCAAATAGGATTGCCCCTTTGATATCGAATTCTTGCATGAGTTGCTCTGCTTGTTGCAATGCAGAAGGTGCTGGCTGGCTTTCCATATTATGTGCGTTTTCTCCAGTCGCTTCCTGCCATAAACCCACCATCAACGAACACCATTTGGCCGGTAACAAAGTCAGAGGCGTTAGACGCAAAGAAGATCGTCAAGCCTGCCAAATCCTCCGGTTCACCCCAGCGGTAGGCAGGTGTGCGATTGAGAATCCATTCGTTTCGGCTATCTTCTCGCGCAGGCGCAGTCATCTCTGTTCGGATAAACCCCGGTGCAATCCCGTTGACCTGTATATTATGCGCTGCCCACTCTACTGCAAGCAGCTTTGTGAGTTGTAAAAGACCGCCTTTCGCCGCAGTATATGCAACACTTGTCGGAAGCCCAATCGCTGATGTCAGAGATAGCGTATTGATGACCTTACCGCCCCCTTGTTTCTCCATGACTTTGCCGCAGGTTTTCGCGAGAAAGAACGCTCCTTTCAAATTTACATCTGTAACGAAATCCCAATCTTCTTCTGTGAAGTCCAGCGCGGGGTTCCGCACATTCACACCCGCATTGTTCACCAGCACGTCAAGTCTACCGAAAGCTTTGATGGTTTGATCAACGAGCGAGTCAATTTCCTGAAGATTACTGATGTCTGCCTGAATTGGAAGGATTGTTCTGCCGGTTTCGTCAGCAATTTGTTCAGCAACGGGGGTGAGCGTAGCTATCTCTCTACCGGCGATAACAAGTTCTGAACCTGCGCCTGCCAGCCCTTCTGCCATCGCTCTGCCGATACCACGACTTGCGCCACTCACAAGACTTACCTTGCCATCTAACCGAAAGTGTTGAACTGTATCTACAGCGGATTTATGATCCATAGTTTATCCATTAGATGTAGCCAACCACAAAAACATTGCGACTGGCGATCTCACGGCATGCTAAAGAATGTCCTTCTACAAGAGGCAGTTTATTTGCTTAACTCCTCCAACTTTTCCGAACCAACAACCTTGATGTCTCCATTATGTTCATGAGCAAGAGAAACAAGTAAATGTGCACCAGGGGAGTGCTGCAAATCAATCTCAAGCGCGACGACATAGATTCTTGCTTTTTTCAAGTTTTTCTCACCTATCGTGTCAAGAATCTTCTGTGTATCAGTTTCAATATCAAGCCCGTCGACTCTTGTGGGGAGTCCGTCTGTCACCAAAACGATAACAGAAGAATCAAGCACCAAAGCCTCTTCAAGCGCAACAAGGATATTAGTCCCTAAGTTATTTTGAATGCTTTCAGGCGTGAAACTGTCAAGGTAAAACAAAGCGTGTTTCATGTTTTTTTCGTCAGCAGTTAGCAGTTTCTTACTCATCCGATCCGCAGCGTTAGAGAAAGGAACAATATTGAAACTGTCATCACTACCGAGCATTAAAACGGAATCCGTGATGGCATTGAGAGCCAATTCCAGTTTGTTGAGACCGGCAGCCTGCATACTGGCAGACACATCAAGACAGTAAACCACATTTTGAGGACCATCAAGATCATTGAGAAATTTGATAATACCGAGAATATCTTTGCTGCCAGGACGTCCACCACCTTCAAGGAGGCCGTCTCCGCCACCGCCCTGAGAAAGTCCACGGTATTTGCCCGTTCCGTCTCCGCGCGCGCGGACTCGTCCGGTTACTAATCCTCTACCATCAGTCTGCCCAGGTTGTGAAATAAGACGACTTAGGTTTGAAGCTTCAGCCTCCCTTAACTTTGCATCTGTCATCAAATCCGGTACTAATTCGTTTAGAGGCGCGTTATTGACTTCAACATCATGAATCACAACCCTTTCGCTCAATTTGACAACTTCGTCCCGCTCATTTTTTGCGGCATCAATCTTCTTCTGCTCCGCGTCCTTCGCGAGTTTTTGGTTCGGATCGAGACGTTTTTTTGTAAGCGGTGGTTTCGGTCTCAGCCTACGTTCCAACAGCGGATCATGCTCTTTAAATAGGTCAAAACCGAGTGCGTCTGCTTGGTCGTTCGCAATCTTGTTCAGCGGCAAGAAAATATAAACAATTGCTACACTCATGTGGAAAATAAGCGATAACAAAATTATTGAGCGCAACCGAGTTTTTCGTAGTTCTTTTTCAGCATACCGATCTTTCATTTCATCTAACATTTTGGTTTTCTCCTGATGATTTTAATAAGATGTCAATCATTACTTTACGATGAATCATATCAACTTGTGAATTAATAAATTATTGATGACTGAGCTTTGCAGTAAAAACTAAAGCTCATTTTCTATACTTACGCAACTGTTCCGAACTAACAACCTTTACTTGTCCGTTGTGTTCTTGAGCAAGAGAAACAAGTAACGCAGCACCAGCGGAGCGTTGCAAATCAATTTCAAGGGCAACGACATAGATTTTCGCGCTTTTGCGATTTATGGCACGCACAGTATCAAGAATCTTCTGCGTATTCGTTTCGATATTGTGTTCTTTGATTGCTGTAGGGAGACCGTCTGTTACCAAAACGATAACAGAAGAATCAAGCATCAAAGCATTCTCAAGAGCGGTGAGAATATTTGTTCCTAAGTTGTCTTGAATGCTTTCCGGTGTAAAACTATCAAGGTGCCACAATGCACGTTTAACGTTAACTCCATCGGCAGGGAGCATTTTTTTACTCATCGCTTTGGCAACCGTAGAAAACGTTACAATGTTGAAAGTATCATTAGTTCCAAGCATCCTAACTGAATTTTTGATAGAATCTATTGCCAATTCCAACTTATTGAGACCTGCCGCCTGCATACTTGCAGAAACATCAAGGCAAAAAACAACATTTTGAGAACCATTACGGTCATTGGGTAAATCAATAATATTGGGACCGGGAGGATCCCCGCCGCCTGGAGGCACGCTGCCTTTAGGGTGTCCATCTTTTTCGCCCTCCTGAGAATGTCCAAGGTCTTTGCCCGTTCCATCCCCAAGCACGCGGACGACATCGCTAAGAATTCCTTTGCCATCGGTCGGTCCAGTCTGTGAAACAAGACGGCTCAGGTTTGCAGCTTCCGCATCTCTTAACTGCGCTTCTGTCATTAAATCCGGCACGAAATCATGAACGGGAGCTTTATTGACTTCAACATCATGAATCAGAATCTTTTTGCTCAATTCAATAACTTCATCACGTTCGTTATTTGCGGCATCAATCTTCTTCCGTGCTGCGTCTTCGGCAAGTTCTTGGTTCTGGTCAAGATGTTTTTCGTCCATAAACGGCTTCGGTATGTTTTTCCGCTCTTGTAAAGTATGCATTTCTTTGAAGAGATCAAAAGGGAACGGACCCTCATGATTTTCGTTCAACATGTTCAAAGGCAGAGAAAGATAGACAATGGCTATACTCAGGTGAAGTATAAGCGAGAGTAAAACTATTGAGCGCGTCCGAGTTTTACGCTGTTCTTTTTCAAAATACCGATCCTTCATTTTATCTAACATCGGGTTTCTCCTATTAATTTTAGTAAAGATTTCAATCATTACTTTGAAGAAAGCCTTTCAAAGGCATCAATCCAATGGTTACCTTCAGGTGTCAATTCATAATATGTATGGTTACGATGTTTAATCCATTTACCTTTAACAATATTTTTGCGGTAGTGAATGATACGTCCTTCTACACGTTTCAAACCTCCGAGTTCCTTCAGCTTGCGATGCCGTTGATGCATCTCTTCAAGTGGAATTCTTAAGGTTTCCGCAACGACTATTGAATAGTCCATCCCTAATTCTTGATGATGCTTTAGTATATAGTAATCGATTTCATCTAATTCCGCAACCTCAGATGGAATATCTTGTGAAGTATCAGGGATTTTGGATTTATGAATCTCATCCCACGATACATCCAGTAACCTTTCTGTTCTCAAACCGGGAACTGCTGAACATGACGTGTCGTGGACAGCAATTGTGCCATCCTCCTTGAAATAACCGATAATCGGGGTGTCCTCTTCAGGTGCACAACACTTAGTAATTTTATAAGTGAGTTCATCTACCATTTCCCTACGACCCTAAAACTTACATTGGATAAGATTGAGATTCAGATTCGCGATATCGCCCGATACCCGATGTCGTTACGCCAATGTGCATCATCAAAATGAATAACAGAAACACCGCGATATGCCCGTTCAATAGCCGATTTTAGATCATCTGCAATTGCAGTGACTCCTAACACACGACCACCCGCTGTGACCACGTTTTCTCCATCCTGTTCTGTTCCCGCATGAAAAACGGTAACACCATCGATTGATGCGGCTTCTGCTAAACCCGTGATAATTTTTCCCGTCTGGTATGGGTTTGGATACCCTCCTGAAGCCATGACAACGCATGCTGCCGCCTCAGTGTGCCATTCAACATCAGCGTGTTCGTCAAGCGTCCCATCAATACATGCCATCAACAATGGCACCAAATCGCTTTTGAGACGAGGTAAGAGAACTTGTGTCTCAGGGTCTCCGAAACGACAGTTGAACTCCAGCACTTTTGGCCCCGCATCTGTAATCATCAATCCAACGTATAACACGCCTTTGAATGGACACCCAATATCTGCCATCCCCTTGATAGTCGGATAAACAACGCGTTCCATTACATAGTCGTGCAGTTCAGGTGTCATAACAGGTGCGGGAGAATACGCTCCCATTCCACCGGTATTCTTGCCGGTATCCCCATCATGCGACATCTTGTGATCTTGCGAACTGACAAATGGCAAACAATAAGTTCCATCAACAAGGACAGTAAACGAGGTTTCTTCGCCAATTAACTCCTCCTCAATCACAGCACTATTTCCTGCTTCCCCAAATGCCTTGTCAACTAAAATTGTTTTTACTGCCTGCATTGCTTCAGCGATAGTGCGGCCTGGAATTACGCCTTTGCCAGCGGCGAGTCCATCTGCTTTGACAAAAACAGAGGTGTTGCTCGTTTTGATATAGGCTATTGCTTCATCAGCATCAACAAACGTTCGATACACTGCTGTCGGTATGTCGTTTTTCACCATCAACTGTTTGGCAAAATCCTTACTCCCTTCAAGCCGTGCAGCTTGTCTATCCGGACCGAACGCTTTCAAGCCGCGTTCACGAAACGTATCAGCGATACCCGCTGCTAAA
Organism: Candidatus Poribacteria bacterium; assembly: GCA_965197475.1. GTDB lineage: Bacteria > Poribacteria > WGA-4E > WGA-4E > WGA-3G > MSPOR6. The sequence goes on from CBDANF010000002.1 coordinate 1,088,252, forward strand.
GGGGCTTCAGGACCGACGACCGTTAAGTCAATGTTTTCGGATTCAGCCCAGTTTGCGAGTTGGGCAAAATCATCCCTCATCGGAATAGGTTCTGCGATTTGAGCGATGCCTGCGTTCCCAGGTGCACAGTAAATTTTTTCGACGAGTGGACTCTGCGCAATCTTCCAAACGAGGGTATGTTCGCGACCTCCCTGTCCAATAACCAAAATTTTCAACGTGATGTCCTTATCAGTCTATTATACGAACTTCCAAATATGGAACAATTTTCAGGATTATAACTACAGCAGTTGCCCTTCAAGAAGGCGAGAATTTTATCAAGAGATTGTAAAACTTTTATTTTTCTGCTTAAAACAATATTTTAACAAAGTTTCGTCAACAATTCAACAAAAAACTTCGTTAGAAGATATCAGCGTTTCAGCACAAGGCTTTTGAAACGAAACGCACCTCATTGCTGCTATCCTATTGTCAAATTTCAAGACCTTGTGCTACAATAGTGTTCAGTAATAGAAAACCACTTCCCATAGGAGGGTTATATGAAAATTGACAAAATAGAATCGTTTTTCATTGGAAACGGTTATGTGATCAGGATTCATACGGATACCGGTATTAGCGGTATCGGTCAGACAGCGTGTTGGGGATATCCAGAGGCAGTTGAAAAGATTGTGAATACCTTTGAAAGATATCTCATCGGTCAGAATCCGATGCGCATTGAACATCACTGGCAATATCTCTACCGAATGGGTCCATTTAGAGGCACCGCATTGAGTGGGGCTATCAGTGCGGTTGACATTGCATTGTGGGATATCAAGGGTAAACATCTCGGTGTACCGATTTGGGAATTGTTAGGTGGAAACTGTCGAGATAAAATCCGATTGCACTTACTCGGTGGCGGAAGCACTCCAGAAACGATGTTTGAAGCGGCAAAAGCTGCTATAGAGGAAGGTTTTACCGCGCTGAAGTTTGATCCGTTGGTCGGAAATTATCAGGATATGGCATTAGATCGGCTTGTGAAAACAGCGCGAGACCTCGTCGCTGCCGCAAGAGAAGGCGGGGGACCTGATCTTGATCTAATAGTTGAGGTGCATCGGAAACTGACACCGATGAACAGTATCGTATTGGAGTCGGCTTTGGCACCTTTCAATCTCTATTTCATTGAAGACCCGATTCAGATAGATACGATCACAACGCAAGCCGAATTAGCAAAGCGGATGACAAGTCCTGTCGGAAATGGTGAACGACTAACAACAATCTGGGAATTCCGCGAACTTCTGGCAGCAGGGGGTCCTCAATATGTGCGTCCTGATGTTGGATTAGCAGGCGGTTTAACACACTGCAAAAAGATTGCTGCGATTGCGGAGGCATACCACAGCGCGGTTGTCACACATAACTTCCTTGGCCCACTGATAACTGCTGCTTCGCTTCATTTAGATGCAAGCATTCCAAACTTTATTACACAGGAATATACCAAAGGGGACGAATCGGATGCTTTTGCTGTCTACAAAGTTGCATATCAGCGAGAAGGTGGCTACATTCCGATTCCAGAAGTGCCTGGCTTAGGTGTTGAACTTGACGATAGTTTAATTGAAAAAACACCTTTTCAACCGATGAATACTGGGACAACACCTTTGCGTGAAGACGGTTCCGTTGCTTATGCGGTGTAAAATAGTGGCATGATAGGGCTGAGGCATATAGGCATTGCCTACAAAAATGGTGTGCAAAGTACAGGAGATAAAAGATGAATGCTGATGAAAAATATCTATTTGATCTGAACGGTTATCTTATTGTAAAAAATGTGTTGTCACCAGAAGAGGTCGCATTAGCGAACGAGGCAATTGAAAAACATAGTGAAAACCTGCGTGTGCGTCCGCGTGAGCAAACGCTTGATGGGGGCTCTGAAGAATTAAGTGGGGAACGCGGTAGAGGGGAACGCGGCGGGATGCTCGGATGGGAGGAACCGTGGTGTAATCCGTTTCGGCACATGTTAGCACACCCTACACTTGTCCCATATCTCAATGTTATTTTGGGAAAAGGTTTCCGAATGGACCATCAAATGTTTCTCATCACGATGGATAAAGGGGCAGAAGGCTTTATTTTTCACGGGTCATCAGGCCCTGGGTTTGATCCGAATCAGTACTATATCTTTCGCGATGGAAGGATGCACAACGGCTTGACTGTTGTCACATTTCAACTCACCGATGTGCCACCCGGTGCTGGTGGACTGATTGTTATACCGGGCAGCCATAAGAGTAACTACCCTTGTCCACAAGAGATGCGTCTTTATCAGAAACATCAGGAACACATCCGTCAGCTTGTCTGTGATGCTGGCGATGCGATTATTTTTACTGAGGCAGTGACGCACGGGACGCTTCCGTGGACAGCAGACCATCCACGACGTTCAATTTTAACGCGTTACACTGCAGGTAATATGGCGTATGTACCTGCATATCCGGTGCCAGAATGGGCAAATGAACGGCAGCGCGCGGTTATGGAACCCCCATATCATTCTCGATTGAATCGTCCGACTTTGGATGAGTGATCCAATTAACGCATTTCGTCCTGTCTTTGCAACCGATGCATGGACAAGCACACAGACCGGTCACTATAAAGTATAGTAAAATACCAGAATGTTTAACTTACTACAAAAGGAATATCTATGATGTCATCTTCAACAAGTGCGATTTTCGGTCTAATTTTTTTAGGATTAGCGAACGCTTCCGTTTTCTTGATGTTTAAATTATGGGGTTACCCGTTTAACAAGGAAACACATAAAAGTGAAGCACCCCGATCATTGGTGCTGCTGCATCGGTGCCTCGGTTATGCGTATGCAATACTCTATGTTTTTATGATGTGGTACATGGTGCCGCGCTTGTGGAACTACCAAGTGGAATTACCACCCCGCACTGTTGCACACTTGATGCTCGGTATTACTATCGGTGTGCTGATCCTGGTCAAGGTCGCTATCCTTCGATTTTTTCGGCATTTTGAGGAATCGATGCCGTATATCGGTGTATCCTTACTTATTTGCACCTATCTGTTGATAGGGTTATCAGTCCCATTCACATTCCGTGAAACTGTGCTTCGGACCCAAACACGAGCATATAGCGATGAAGGGATTGCGAGGACACGTCAATTGATTGAAACGGCTGAGTTACCGGCGGAGGCACCACTTGACGAACTTGCTTCAAAACGAAAACTGCGGGAAGGTCAACGTGTGTTGCAACACAAATGTGTTGTCTGCCACGATTTGCGTACGATTCTCGTCAAGCCACGCACACCACCAGATTGGGTGCGCTTAGTTCATCGCATGGCGATAAAACCCGTAATCGGTGAACCGATCACCCAAACAGAGGAATGGAGCGTCTCCACATATCTGATTGCAATCACACCCGACATCAAGACTGCAGTCAAACAGCAACGTGAAGAAAAGATGCGGGCCGATGAAGCAAAAGCAGCTCTTCAAATTGCGTCCACTACAATGGCAGATGAATCAACAACAATTGCAACAGCAGACAGCTACGATGAGGTGGGAGCAAAAGCACTCTTTGAGGATAAATGCTCACAATGTCATGACCTATCCGATGCTATAGATTTTCCTCCACATTCTAAAGAGGAAACAACAGAGATTATCACTCGTATGATTGACAATGGACTATATCTTGAAGAGGAAGATATTGAGTTGATTACGCGTTATATGAATGAAAACATTCTTGTAGAATGATTGTCATTACACTCATCGGAATATCATGGAGGACAAAAAATGAAAACTTTTACACTTTCATCAGAGCACCTGATTAAAAAGCCCCTGGATGAGGTTTTTTCATTTTTTTCTGATGCACATAATCTAACAGAGATTACACCGCCACGGATGCATTTAGTAGTACTTACACCTCGTCCGATTGAGATGGAGGTTGGTACACGAATAGACTACCGTTTGAAACTTCGTGGTATTCCTATCCGATGGCAGAGCGAAATAACAGAATGGAATCCACCGCATTTTTTCGCAGATGAACAACGTAGGGGACCCTATCGCTGCTGGATACATAAGCACACATTTGTTGAAACTGATGAGGGAACACTTGTAGGGGACGAGATAGAATATGCTGTGCCGGGAGGACAACTGATTAACAAACTTTTTGTTCGACCAGATATAGAAAATATTTTTGAATATCGATCGGAAAAACTAAAGGAATTACTGAATTAAGTGTGCAACAAATGACGAAAACGCCCAAAATTGTCCGAATCTCAAAAAAAATTTGACATTTTTTGAGACTTACAAGTATAATATATGTACGTTAGGTAAAAGAAGACGATACGTGTGACATGGTTTGTAATAAATAACGTTGTTGACTATATTTTTGCATAGGGAGATTTATTTACAGAAAAAATTAAACTGCTTCCAACTAAAGAAACTGGCTCATGTAAAGAATGAGTGCTAATGAAAAAGTTAAACCCATGTGGCCACTGCGTTCATTGAAAACAACAGCACACATTCTTATACATGAGCGAAGAAACTTTTTATTGTCTTTGCGGGTGCTGCTGTTTTGTGTAACACGCAAGCGAATGAACACAATACAGAATCCACCCGCTTATCCAAACATTGGAGATTACCACCTGCCCACAACGCAGGAAACCACCAATAAAGGAGAAACGGATATGATGACATTCATAAAAGACTATTGGAAATCTTCTCTACTCGGTGCACTTGGCGCACTCGTGTTACTCTATATCGGACTTTTTATTTACGATGGACTGACCCCGAGCGCAACACAAGAAGTAGTAGATACAGACACCCACAACGCCGCAAAACCACCTCCATCCGGTGCAAGACTTGCCGCGCGTATCTACCCCTCGAATCAAACGCGTGCGTACCAAGACAAATACCCGCCAAAACCGTGCACTGAAGAACATTGGACCTATCCTCCCCATTACATGTGCCATTCCTGCACCACCACCACTCCCAACAGATGTCAAGACGCGCCTTATACAGCTACGGCGGAAAATGGTTGTTGCAGGAACATATTACGAGATACGAGATGGTGAAAAAGTTATAACTGAGGCAGCATACAAAAGAAGGTATGACGTTCTCGTCGGCGATATGGAACCAGAGGATGCTGTCAACTTCCTTGAAACACACAGAATCTATAACCCCATCATTTTGGACAAACTGGAACCTCGCCGTGCCATTGACTACTTCTATAAGGTGATGGTGCCTCAGAAAGAGAGAGAAGCTTACGCAAGAGGTGTTCTTGCCAGAGCCCCAGACAACCCGGATGCCCAAATGGTGCTGCTAAGTGCAGAACCGGATAACGCGACAGCGGCTGCGGGATACCGTAATATTGTCGCGAAGGATCCTGAGAACTACCGTGCACGCAACGCATTAGGATACCGACTGCATTACGATCATCCAGAGGAGGCAATTCAGCACCTAAAGAAAGCGAACAACTTCAACTCTGCAATCGGGTTTTTTAGTCTGGGATTGGCGTACGAACGACTCGGTGATGTCAAAACCGCATGGCTCTACTACAGAAAGCAGCAAACGATAAAGAACGGTGATCTCGTTGAAATACACAAACGGGCGATTGAAATGGGCAACCCGTTGTATAAGCCAATTTCGCAAACATCTTCCCCGATACCAGAATCCGATGCGACACCATTAGATATCGGGACATCACCACACGAAGAAACGTTCACTCCGGTGGCAGAAGAAACCCCTTGGTTACCGGAACTCTCATCCCAGGAACGCCACCCATCGGAAAATCAACTGACAGACAAGGATAGCCAAAAAGCCACACGTGCAGAAGCCGTACGTGCAGAATTTCAACGACAGCAAGCCGCCGCACAACAGGAGCTTGACGATTTCCTGAAATGGGCGGAAAGCATCATGAATGCGGAAGATACTAATAACCTTGATGACTTCCTATCCAAGGAATTTGCGGCACACCTCAACGGCGGTGATGCACAATTTGCCCCGGAACGCACTGTCCGTGCCTACGAAATGATTGAACGGTACGGTCCTAAAGAGGGTTTACAACGGCTTAAGGAAAAGGACCCTGAACTTGCGGAACAGATGGAACGTCTCATTGAAGCAAAACAACCATCTCGCCGTAATAACTCGCAAAACAGAAAATGAAGAATGTCCCAGTGTTTTAGATTTAACCATAAACCCATCATAGAAAAAAGGAGATTCAAATGAGATTTACATGTATTTTAATCGGCATCTTGTGCCTTCTATGCCTTTTTAACCATGGAAACACCACCCTGGATGCACAGCAAACAACATCCATCCAGATCGAACAACCATATCTTGACCCAAATTGGCGGCCGGAAGCGGGCTACTCACTGACTTTTGAGATAAGAGTCACCGTGCCTGCTGATTTCTCCAGTGGGACGCTGATCGCAGAACTCCAGAATGTGACTCATTATGCAGGTAAAAGTGGAAATGTGACTGACCCAGATGACAGAGTCGTGGACGGAGAGATTTCCGCAGCCGCAGATCTAAGACTATCTCAAACTACGGGTTGGTCGGGGAGCGAAAGTCAGCTCAGCCACACCCTCAGCGGAACGACAACGACGCAGACGATGACTCTGCAAGTTGACTGTGAAGACTACGCTGCCTATGGCGAATTAGTATTGACTGCATCCGGATCCGACGGCGCATCCACCCCGGTTACCTACACATCCAACACGGTTACCGTAAAAATACCCAGAGATGAAAACGGCAATAAAATTGCCGATGGCTGGCAAAACGACGGAGCCAAGAACTACGGACACGATGACGATAATGATAGCGGGCCAGCTTCCAATTCCAATGACGGTGATGGCATCACCGTCATTGATGAATACAGAGGACTTACTCTCAACGGCACATGGACAGCTACCGATCCCAATGGGTGGGATATTTTTGTCCAACTTAGTTCTACTCTCACTGATCCCACTGATCCCACTGATCCCACTGACACCGGATATAGCACCGATAAAGCAGATGCTTTACCCATGACCGTCCATGATGTGTCGCCAATGCTGGTAGATTGCCTCGAAGGGGCTGTCTATTCTTCTGGAATCGGAAGTCACGAGGTTTGCGCCATTAGACTTATTGCATACTCCGGAGAGGATTTTGGAGGTTGTGATTCTGCTACTTCAGCAGGATGTATGTATGGGGGACCTCCCAGCATTTACTCAACTGGGTACATCAACCTAAATGTAATACAAAGGGGGATTAAATCCTATAGCGACGACATGGGTATAACTATCAATAAAACCGATTATGTAAATGCTGTCATTGCACATGAAATCGGGCACGCTGTTAATCTTGGCCACTGTCCGAATATTGACTGTCCAGACTGTTTTGTGTGGGGATTAAATGATTGGCCTTCGCAATATGTAACGCAATTTGCTGCGCATCATGATTCAGACTACGATTTAGTACCCAACCCCGGCGGATATCATCCTCGACAGACTGAATATGGTGGCACACTTCCCGATAGAGGATATAGTAGTGAAAGAGGAGTACATATCCGACAAATCGAAGATATTAATGGGGACGGTGTTATCAATATTTTGGACCTAAACGCAGTTGCATCAAAATATAATACTAATTTGTTCGACAAAGATTACAACATTCTTATGGATGTCAACAATGACGAAAGCATTAATATTTTAGATTTGGTGCAGGTTGCATCGGCATTTGGTACAGCTTCCGAATTTCCACATCTACCTGAAGACGTTAATGATGACCGTGTTGTCAATATTTTGGACCTAATCATCGTTGCGTCAAACTTCGGCGAGAGCGGGACACATGTTGGAGATATTAACTGTGACGGCACCGTTGATATTTTAGATTTGGTGCGGGTCACAGCGGTATTTGGGAGTACGGTTCTCGCCCCTGAAGAATAGCTGCGCAATCTATACTGTGTTGTCTGAATCTCGGATTGTACGGATTTCACGGAGGACGCGGATTTTCTCAATTGCGATGTATACCTATCAGGACGGACGCATTCCCCCTTGATAAGGGGGTTAAAAAGTCGCTATTTCAGTGATTTAACCCCCTCCCCCACACGCTATTCGCTATGGGGACCCTTCCTTGTTATCAAGGGGACTTTAAGAGGAAGTGCGTAAGTTCTACCTATAATCCGCGAAATCTGCGTCATCCGTGAAAATCCGCGATTCAGACAAGACAAGGTGCGGCGAATCAACGCCAAATGCGCTTATGGCATTTGGCGGGTTTCGCTATCGCTCTACCCGACCTACAGGTAGTTTATGTAGAAACGTGAAAAAATATAGCAGAAAAATCGAAAATTAAATAGCCCTATGTGGCAGCTGAAAATACTTGACATAACAAAGTCAAAAATCCGCGAAATCCGATTAATCCGCGATTCAGACAACGGTAGGTGCGGTTAGGAAACCGCACCTACCGTGCGCGGTGAGCGTTCTGTACTTTCTTATGAGTAAAAGGAGATGGACGACCATGAAGACCAAATTATTTTTGATTTTAGTGATTTTGTTTACAATACTTATATTTACTCTAAACACCTTTGCCCAAGATTCCCTGCAATGGCATCTACCCGAAGGTGCGAAAATGCGCCTCGGTAAAGGACAGATACATGAGATAGCATACTCTCCAGATGGCACGCGTTTTGCGGTAGGAAGTTCTATCGGAACTTGGCTCTACGATGCGGAAACTGGTGAGGAACTTGACCTACTCACGGTGCATACGGTTGCTGTCAGAAGCGTGGCGTTCAGTCCGGATGGAAAAAAAATCGCAAGTGGCAGTGAGGCTGGCACAATCCATCTGTGGGATGCCGACACAGGACAACTTCTCCGCGCACTTATAGGGCATACGAAAGGTGTTATTAGTATAGCGTTCAGCCCGAATGGAAAAAAAATCGCAAGTAGCAGTTGGGACGATACAATCCGTCTGTGGGATACCGACGCAGGCACACCCCTTCACACACTCACAGGGCATATAGGTGTTGCAGGGCATATAGGTGCGGTCCGTAGCATAGCGTTCAGCCCGGATGGAAAAAAAATCGCAAGTGGCAGCACGGACAGAACCATCCGTCTGTGGGATGTTAATACGGGACAACTTCTTCACACACTCATAGAGCATACGAATTATGTTGTTAGTGTAGCGTTCAGCCCGGATGGGAAAACACTCGCAAGTGGCAGTTGGGACAGAACCATCCGTCTGTGGGATACCGATACAGGCACACTTCTCCGCACAATCACAATCACAGAGCGTATATGGGGGATTTCACACGTCATATTTAGTCCGGATGGCAAGACAATCGCAGGTGGCATCACGGACAAAACCATCCGTCTGTGGGATGTTGATACGGGACAACTTCTCCACACACTCATAGGGCATACGAAAAGTGTTATTAGTGTAGCATTCAGCCCGGATGGGAAAACACTCGCAAGTGGCAGTTGGGACAGAACCATCCGTCTGTGGGATACCGATACAGGAGAACCCCTCCGCACACTCACTTTGCCTTTGCATTTGTTTTTTGCCTCTACTAACGCTGTGTTCAGTCCGGATGGGAAAACACTCGCAAGTGGCAGCACGGACAAAACCATCCATCTGTGGGATGCCGACACAGGACAACTTCTCCGTACGCTCACAGGACATACGTTTTCGGTCCGCAGCATAGCGTTCAGTCCGGATGGAAAAAAACTCGTAAGTGGCGGTGAGCGCATTATCCGTCTGTGGGATATCGACACAGGCACACCCCTCCGCACACTCACAGGACACGCGTTTTCGGTCCGTAGCGTAGCATTCAGTCCAGATGGAAAAAAAATCGCAAGTGGCAGTACGGACAGAACCATCCGTCTGTGGGATGCGGACACAGGCACACCCCTCCGCACGCTCATAGGACATACGAATATTATCAATAGTGTAGTGTTCAGCCCGGATGGCAAGACAATCGCAAGTGGCAGTGATGATGGCACTATTCGTTTGTGGGATGCCGACACAGGCACACCCCTCCACACAATCACAGTGGAAAACCGTTTTATTAATAGTATCGCGTTCAGTCCAGATGGGAAAAAGATCGTAAGTAACGGTCGTATCCGCACTATCCATCTGTGGGATGCCGACACAGGCACATCCCTTCAAACAATCATACTGTCTCGAGTTCACACAGTTGGTTCGATCAATATCAAGAGTGTCGCATTTAGCCCGGATGGCAGGACAATCGCAAGTGGTACTGGTTTCAATTATGGCGGTAGACAGGGAGACAACACTATTCATCTATGGGATGCCGATACTGGAGAACATTTACGCACCTTCACAAGGCATGCATATCTTGTGGAGCACGTAACGTTTAGTCCGGATGGAAGCACGCTCGCAAGTGTAAGTGGGGATGGTACGGTGCTCCTGTGGGATATTGCACCTTCACAACTGTCCGAAGATATTAATGGGGACGGTGTTGTGAATATTCAAGATTTAGTTGCTGTGGCACAGGCTTTTGGCGAAGCGGAACCCGATCTCAACGGTGATGGTGTTGTGAATATTCAGGACTTGATCATTGTGGCATCGGCATTTGGGATGACGGTTGCCGCCCCTGAAGAATAGCTGCGCAATCTATACGCTGTGTTTACAAGGACGAGTGTAAACCCGATAATCAATCTATTTGTCAAGCCAGCTCATCATACTCCGCAGATTTTTTCCAACTTCTTCAATTTGCAATTCTGCCTCTTGTCGGCGGAGCGCGCGCAGCACAGCCTGATTTGCTTGATTTTCAAGCACCCATTCTCGTGCAAAAATACCACCCTGCACGTCTTTTAAGATCTGACGCATCTTTTCCCGAACGCTATCGTCAATGAGTTGAGGACCACGCGTGAGGTCGCCATATTCAGCGGTATTACTGACATCATTCCGCATCTTGCTCAATCCACCGGTATAGATTAGGTCAACAATCAGTTTCAATTCGTGTAGGCATTCAAAGTATGCCATTTCAGGTTGATAACCCGCTTCAACGAGTGTATCAAAAGCGGCTTTAATGAGGGCAGCGGTGCCACCACATAGCACGGCTTGTTCACCAAAAAGGTCGGTTTCGGTTTCTTCACGAAATGTAGTTTCGATGACCCCAGCGCGTGTGCCGCCAATGCCTCTTGCATAAGCGAGTGCAATGTCGCGAGCGGCACCGGTTGTATCTTGATGGATAGCGATGAGACACGGCACGCCACCGCCGCCTTCAAATACTTCGCGGACGAGGGAACCGGGACCCTTTGGCGCAATCATAGTGACATCAATATCGTTGGCAGGCACAATCTGTCCGAAATGAACGCTGAACCCGTGCGATACCATCAGCATGTTTCCCGCCTGCATATTCGGTGCGATCTGCTCACGGTATATGTCAGAATGTTTTTCATCAGGGATAAGAATCTGGACAATATCCGCCATCGCAGACGCTTCTTCAACTGTTTTGACGGTTATGCCTTCTGCTTCTGCGCGTGCTATTGAGCGACTGCCTTCGTATAAGCCAACAACAACGTCCGCGCCGCTGTCTTGAAGGTTGAGTACTTGTGCTCTACCTTGTGCACCATAACCGATAATGGCGACGGTGCGTTCTTTCAGTAAATCAAAATTGGCATCGCTATCGTAATAAATTGTTGCCATAAAGTTGGTCCTCTCTATTGTATCTCTAATGTGCTTTCAACAAATACTATTTTGTAGCACCTCGCATCATCGCTACTTTGCCAGTGCGCGCTAACTCAAGGATACCGTACGTGTTGAAAATATCAATCGCCGCTTTCAACTTACCTTCATCACCTGTGATTTCAAGGACAAGGGAGGCAGGCTTCATATCAATAACCCGTCCTCGGAATACCTCCGCGACTTGTAGAATTTCGGTGCGTTTTTGAGGATCGTCGGTAGCAACCTTGATGAGAACAAGTTCACGTTCAACATGCGTTCCGGTGGAAAGGTCTGTAACCTCAATAACGTCAATCAACCTATTCAGATGCTGATAGATCTGATCAATTATTTGCGCATCCCCATGTGTAACAAGAGTCATGTGTGAGATACTCTTATCGTGGGTTTCAGCGACGTTGAGACTGTCAATATTAAAACCGCGCCCGCTGAAAAGTCCTGCGACGCGTGCAAGGACACCAAAACGGTTTTCGACCAAAACTGAAAAAATGTGCCGTTCTTCTGTACTCATATTTTCGTGGTATAAACTTTTGTACCGATAGCCAAAAAGGCAAATCGGTTTTTTGAATGTGAGAGGGAAAACTATTACCCTTCAGGAACAACAAAAGAGTTTGTTTTCATACCTCTCACAGAAAATAATTTAGGACAGTCCGCGGATAACATCTCCAAGCCCTTTCCCCGCAGGCACCATCGGAAACACGTTCTCCTCTTCATCAACAATGAAGTCAATGACGACAGGACCGTCGTTAATTCCTTTTGCTTTCAGTAATGCGGGTTCGACATCTTCAGGGTGTTCAACCCGAAGGCCGGTTGCACCGAATGCTTGTGCAAGCAAGGCGAAATCGGGGTTGTCATGGTAATCCACAGCGGAATAGCGTTTATTGTAGAACAGCTCCTGCCATTGCCGCACCATCCCTAAATACATATTGTTGATGATGAATATCTTAAGTGGTAACTTCATGGTAATTGCAGGCACCAATTCCTGAATGGTCATAATATAGGAGCCATCGCCGTTGATATTGACAACGGTTTTGTCCGGGCATCCGAGTTGTGCGCCGATTGCAGCTGGAAGGCTGAAACCCATCGTACCGAGACCGCCTGAGTTGAGCCACTGTCGAGGTTCGGTAAATTTGAAATACTGTGCTGCCCACATCTGATGTTGCCCGACATCCGCTACAACAATCGCATCACTATAATGTTCATAAATCTGCTCTATGACATATTGCGGCATTACCTTATTGCCTTTTTGCTCGTATTCAAACGGATATTTCTGTTTCCATTCCTGAATTTGATTACGCCACGGGTCAATATCTGCCGTATCAACCAACTTGTTTAATTCGGTAAGGACGTTTTTTGCATCGCCAACAATTGGAACATCTACTGGTACATTTTTCCCGATACAGGACGCATCAATATCAATGTGTATTTTTTTTGCGTTCGGTGCGAATTTATCAAGTTCACCGGTAACCCTGTCATCAAATCTTGCACCAATAGCGACAACAAGATCAGCATCAGTGAAAGCATAATTCGCGCAGCAAGAACCGTGCATTCCGGGCATCTCCATCGCCAACGGATGCGTTTCGGGAAACGTGCCAAGTCCCATCAATGTGACGGTAATAGGTATACGTGTTTTGAGGGTTAACTCTCTGAGTTCCTCGCTTGCATTGGCAAGTACAACCCCACCGCCAGCATAAAGCATCGGACATTTTGCTTCCTTAATCAACGCTGCGGCTTTGGCAATTTGTGCCGGATCACCATGCACTTGCGGTTTATAACTGCGAATATCGACTGTTTCAGGATATTTAAACAGAGTCTCGTTATTCTGAGCATCTTTAGCAATGTCAATAATTACGGGACCTGGTTTCCCTGTACTCGCAATGTGGAATGCTTCTGCAACAACATCGGCTACCTCATCACAACTTTTAATAAGGTAACTGTGTTTACAAATCGGGCGGGTTACGCCGATAACATCACATTCTTGAAAGGCATCGCTTCCAATCCAATGGGTAAACACCTGCCCGGTAATCGCTACCATCGGAATTGAATCCATATAGGCAGTTGCGATTCCAGTCACAAGGTTAGTTGCGCCAGGACCGGAGGTAGCGAGTACAACCCCGACCTTCCCCGTGGCGCGAGCATATCCATCAGCAGCGTGAGAGGCTCCCTGCTCATGCCGCATCGGAATCAAATTCACTTCTGTTTCGTCGTACAGGGCATTAAAAATCGGCATTGCCGCGCCACCGTTAACACCGAAGATATATTCGACACCTTCACGTTTGAGACTATTAACCAGGATTCTCGCTCCTGAAAGTTCCATGCCAATTTCCTCACAAACGGTAGTAGGCACATTCCGTTGTGCCTAAACTTGTTGAAAGTAAAAAACCCTCTCGTTCCAACTTTGGAGACGAGAAGGATTTGCTTACTATAGCACGTTTCGGCTTGCAATCATGCCGAAACCGACCTTACCGTGGTACCACTCCAATTCTCTCCCTCGTTTTCAGGAAATAAGGTTTAAAAACTCCCCGAAACAAGGAAAAGCACTCTTTGGGATGCGCTAACGGACATCACACCGACTAACCCTACTATATGTTCAGATTAGCAGCTCCGGGGCGACCTTCAGTCGTAGGAACTTGAGGCGACCTCTCAGCCTATGAGTCACCTTCTCTTGCAAGCCCGGAGGACCTACTCCTCCCCTTCAACGCTTTTTTGTAATCTATTTAATTTTATTATACACGCCGTTTTTGTTAACTACACGGGTGTTTCTGAAATCCTTTATTTTACGCTTTAATTATAACACATCTAAATGAAAATGTCAAGAAAAAGGAGTACTTGCTCAGAGCCATTCAATTCTCCGGTAGTTGCTACCTTCTGATCACGGTCTTTCCACTGTAGGAGCGACCTCCCGGTCGCGATTTAACCATCAAAATGCACAAAAACCGAAACAGAAAACCAATTGACGTAATTATTTACTTGTGCTATGTTTTAAACAGATTTTCTGTGCATGCGGAGGCAGATATGAAAGCAGCCCAATTTTACGGTGGGAAAGATATCAGGGTTGAAACGGTACCCGACCCAACACCTGAAGCAGGACAAGTACTTGTGAAAGTAGAAGCTGCTGGCATCTGTGGCAGCGATCTGCACGGATATCACCGTCAGCCGGACAAACCTTTGTCACCGCGCATCGGTGGACATGAATTAGCAGGGCAAATCGTTGACATAGGAGAAGATGTTACCGAACATAAAGTAGGGGAGCGTGTCGCAATTGAACCGATTGTCCCGTGTAACACTTGTCCAGAATGTTTAAACGGGTACTACAATATTTGTTCTAACTTGCGGCACCGTGGCGGCGGGTTTGCAGAGTATACGGTTGCACCCACATCAAATGCTTATTCCATTCCCGATAGTGTTTCCGTTGAGGGCGGTGCGTTGGCAGAGGTATATGCAGTTGCGGTGCATGCTGTCAATAGAGCGATGGTATCCCCTGGGGACCACGTTGCAATTATTGGAAGCGGTCCTGTTGGCTTAACGATTGCACAGGTAGCGGATATTGCAGGGGCAACGTCCATCGCAGTTTTAGGGAAACCGGATGTCCCTATACAGATTGCACACAAAGCCGTAGGTGCTGTGCCTATAAATGTGGATAAAACTGATACTGTGGCAGCTATTATGGATTGGAGCAACGGGCGCGGGGCTGATGTTGTTTTTGAAGCAGTCGGCGGCAAGGCAAATACATTGGAGCAGGCTACGCAGATCGCCGCAAAAAGAGGACGCGTCTGCATGGTAGGTGGGCATGGTGCACCCCTCACCTTTTCAGAAAGGTTTGCTCGAAGTCGAGAACTTACCATCATCTGGTCATTCTGTTACGGCAGGCGCGGCGGTAAAACCGAGTTCCAAATCGCTATTGATCTGCTTGCTGCTGGCAAACTTGATCCAAGTCCATTGGTTACACACCGATTCAACTTAGACAAGATTACGCAAGCCTTTGCCGTTGCAGCGGGACGTGATGAACACGGGTCTGTCAAAGTTCTTGTAATGCCTAATAATTAACGGAGGTAAAATGGAAAATCTTAAATCACTTATTTTTGTCGGAACAGAAGGTCGTTATCACGACCATGTAGGAAACGGACAGTACTTAACAACTATGCTTAATGATACCGATAACATAGAAGCCGATTTCTCACGAGACTACGATGTGCTGGTCTCCGATGGGCTTGACACATATCAAACTGTGCTTTTCTATACCGATGTTGGTAAATTTACAGCCGCACAGGAGGCAGGTTTGTTGAACTATATCCGATCAGGTGGGGGATTTTTTGGTCTGCACACCGCAGCTGCTTCCTTCAGGGAATCTGCGCCATATCACGACATGCTTAACGGATTTTTCAACGGACATAGCCCTTATATGGACTTCACTGTTAATGTGAACGACTCTGGACATCCAATCACAAAAGGGTTAACCGATTTTGAGGTGAAAGATGAACTCTACTATCTAAAACATAACCCTGACACTTCACACCATCTAATGCAAGCGTATGACAACACGAAGGACGAAACACACGTCATGGCTTTCCACCATACGTACGGCGAGGGCAGAGTCTTCTATTTCGCGTTAGGACATGATATGGTTGTGCTTGAAAATCCAAGTTTTCAGGAAGTTATACGCAGGGGCGTTCTGTGGGTAGGAAATCAGATTTAAAATGGAAAGGACAACACTATAAATAAAGACTATATTTTCAACTAACTATAAGTGTACTTAGGTTGTTGGGTAAGGATTTCATCAGCCACAGCGATATCTCTATGAATTTGTTGGACTAAAGCATGCATATTTGAGAATTTGCGTTCACTGCGAATTTTTTCAATAAAGAATATTTCAATAATTTCGCCATATATGGTCTCGTCAAAATTAAATAAATGGCTCTCTACCTGAAATTTTGTCCCATTAAAAGTCGGTCGGATTCCGATGTTCAACACACCATCTAACCAGCGTTTCGCTAATTTTGCACGAATCGCATATACACCGTTCGGTGGGCAAAGTTGTTCACCCGTTTCGATATTCGCGGTAGAAAAACCGAGTTGTCTACCGCGCCCGTCCCCGCGCACGATAGTCCCGCTCAAAGAATAGGTTCTTCCTAATAGTTGCGATGCTAAACCGAGATCACCTCTCGCTATCGCTTGTCGGATACGTGTGCTATGCACTGGTAAACCATTTAACTCAGTCGGTGGAACAATCGTAACGCCAAATTCAGACTGGTGTCCCATAGCCTCTAAAAGCTGCGCATTCCCTTCCCGATCTTTTCCAAATTGGCACGCATAGCCAACAACCACGTGTTTGGCGCGACACAATTCAAGCAAAATACCATTCACAAAAGTATCCGGAGACATTGATGCGATCCGCTCGTTGAAGTTTACAAAAATTGCTATATCTATCCCGAGTTGTTCAAGGATTTCGACGCGTTTAGGCAAACACATTAAAACGGGCGGGCATTTTTCAGGAGCGAGAAACGCCAAAGGATGTGGATAAAACCCGACGAGAACACTCGCCAGTTTATCAGCATTGGCACGCGCACGAACTGTTTTGAGAACCTCTTGGTGACCAATATGTAATCCGTCGAATACCCCAAACGTAGCTACTGAGTCCCGTGTCAATTCGGGGATGGACTCCAAATTATAATAGGTTTGCAAAATTCTTCTCCACGAGTTGATGTCTATTGGTCATTCTATATATTCAACGATTTTCTTGAATATGCCGTTTCGCACTTGTCACAAGCATCGTTATGGCAGAAGTATATGGAAGATTGATACGACATCCTGAGGCACGTTCGTGTCCGCCACCTTTAAATTCAGCGACGAGTGCCGCAACATCAACACGACCTTTGCTGCGTAGGCTTACTTTAGTGTTGCCATCTGGTAGTTCGCAAATACAAATAGCTACCTCAACACTCTCAATTGCTTGAATCTGATTGACAAAACCTTCCACATCATCCAATGTTGTTTTGGTTTCATTCAACATTGACTGTGTAACCAAAATCCAAGCTATTTTACCATCAGAAGTAAGTTCTAATGTCCGCAGAGTTTGCCCCAACAGATGGATTTTCTCCAGTGACACATGCTCATAAACCTTGCGGTAAACCTCATCAGGCGCGAAGTCACCGATCCCAATCAAATCTGCCGCTATTCGATGTGTTTCCGGTGTCGCATTGCTATAACGAAAACAACCGGTATCAAACATTAATCCAGTATATAGACACAATGCAGATGCTGCATCAATCGGGATGTGTGTGGATTTAATAAACTTGTAAATAATTTCGGCTGTTGACGAGGCAGTGGTCACAATAATGTTGTAATCTCCGAAAGCCTCCGCAGTAATATGATGGTCAATGTTTACAACAACGTGCGTCGGTATCAGGCAGTTGCAGAGGAAAGTTCCTATCCGTTCCCGCGAACTTGCGTCTAAAATCACTAATATCTCTGGACTATACTCAACAGATGCTTCCGCATTTTCAATAATATCCCAATTCGGAAGAAACTGGTACTTTTTCGGAACCGAATCTGTATTATAGATTTTTACGGTTTTCCCTAAATTCTTCAGAAATAGGTATAACGCTAATTCGGAACCGATCGCATCACCATCCGGATTAACGTGTGTGGAAATTGCAAACGTCTGATATTGTTCAAATAGGGTAAGGAGCGCACGAAAACTATCCATCTAATTAAATGTCTTGTGCTGAACTTTCCGGCTCTTCTTCATCCTCAATTTGCTTGAGAAGTCCATCAATTTTCATGAGATGGTCCACCGAATCATCTAAATTAAACCGGAGTTCCGGTGAATATTTGAGTGTCAAACGACGACTGATCTCGCGTCTGAGGAACCCAGCAGCACTTTTAAGTCCTGCAAGGGTTGCTTCCTTCTGTTCTAAACTGCCGATAACACTCACCTTCACATCAACATATTTGAGGTCAGAGGAAACTTCTACGTGGGTGACGGTACAAAAGGCGACACGCGGGTCTTTCACAACACGTTGAATAACCTCGCTCAACTCTCTCTGAATAAGAGCACTCACCCTGTCCTGTCTTCTATTTTCTAACATGCTCGCTGACCTTTCTGGTTTCGGATGAATTACACACTATCATATAAATCCCTTGTAATTTTACACTTTATGCATCCCTTTGTACAAGTTCTCTATTTATTGCTCCTGTCTTTGCGTGCGATTTCGCACACCACGACACCTCTTTTATTAGAAGAAAAAATCTGTTTCATAATCAACCAAAACGACTGACGTGTTTTCCTCAATGAATTTAACGCTCTTCGCTAAAATTTGATTCAAAAATTTTACTTCATTCGCTACTGAAACTATTCCTAAAACAGCAGACTGATGCACATCTTGTGCTTCTATTTCGGCAATTGCGACATTAAATCGATTTTTGAGACGAGCAATTAGACTTTTGATTACCCTGCGTTTATCCTTGAGGGATTGACTCTCTGGCAGATATAACTTTATTTTACAAACCCCGATGTGCATCTCTCTATTTGCCTATTTTCTGTAGTGGAACGCTCGCGCCAATTCTCACTTATCCATCCAGATCACAACCGATGAAATTCCTAATTTGTGACAGCAGCGATGAGTTCTGCCTGTAATTTCAGAGGTTTTTGATGGGAATGCTCTTTCGTTTCTTTTCGTTCACGCCAAACGTCAGGAATGTTGTGTATTTTCCAAACTCCTTTAGCCCTTTTCGGTTGCTTCTGTAGCACTACACAATACTCACACACTCGTCTGCTTCTATACCCCATTCCAAATCTTTCCTTATCCCAAACAATCAAATCCACTACATCTAACTGCGTAGCATCAAACCAGTTATTGAAATCTTGGCATAGATGAAACTTATCAATCCACAGAAATAGATGTCCAGATGGATAAGAACGTTATTAATACCTCTAATGAATTCTTTAATGATCTCTTCGGTCATTTGTATCAATGAGCATCTACGTTTCTCCCAGCTTTTTCCCTCATTGCCGTAATTCATTTTATCAAGCACACCTCTATACTGCGGATCAAGAAACGCTACAGGGATTGATTCATGTGGTAGATGAGATAAGAACTTCACACCATCCATCTTCAACCTTGAATTCGGTTTAAGAAAATCAGGCAAGTCAATGGAAGGAGATTTTACTTCCCGCTCAGTCGAAAAAACGTTGTTTGTAGGCATATCAAGTGTTTCACGAATAAGCGTTATATTCTTATCGGTTTTACTCTTGATGGTTGAAAAAGTAATGAGGACTACATTGCCGATCACTTAATATAGTAGGGATTCCATCAGTATGTCAACTTTGAATTATCAATCTTAACAACGTTTGAAATAAACTTAAGGATACGAATATAAGGTAGATTTCAGCAAGGTGTGAACCTATTTTAAAGAGTCCTTGCGACCTGTTCGTGGACATAACATTCTAACACATCCCCAACTTTTATGTCGTCAAATTCGTCAATACCGATCCCACATTCATAATTAGCTTGTACTTCGTTGACGTTGTCTTTAAAACGTCGCAGTGAGTCAACCTTTCCTTCATAAATCAACCGGTTTTCGCGCAGCACACGCAGAGGTTGGTTAAAAGTGATTCTACCCCAGTTGACATAACTTCCTGCGACTAATCCGATACGCGGTGCTTTGAAGATTTCCCTCACTTCAGCCCGTCCGATAATTACTTCCCTAACCTCTGGCTCTAACAAGCCTTCCATTGCTGAGCGGATGTCGGAGATAATGTCATAAATAACCGTATAGGTGCGAACATCAATCCCTTCGATTTCGGTCGCTTTAACTGCTTCTGTGGTGGGGTAAACGTTGAATCCAACAACGATAGCATCAGACGCGGAAGCAAGCAAGATATCTGTCTCAGTGATACCGCCAGTGGCTTCGTGAATGATGTTTATTTTTACTTCCGGCGCGCTCAATTTTAGCAAGGATTCCGAGATGGCTTGAACGGAACCCTGCACATCTCCCTTAACAATGACATTCAATTCCTTGATTTCACCTTCTTGGATCTGTTGGAATAGGTCATCAAGACTAATATGGCTATGTGTGCCAAGTTTGGAAATACGGTATTTATCTTGCCGTTCTTCGCTTATAGAGCGAGCATCCTTTTCGGAATCGACAGCAAAAAATAGGTCTCCTGCTTCCGGCACACCTGTAAATCCAAGTACTTCCACAGGCGTAGATGGCGCGGCTTCCTTGATTCGTCTACCGTCATCACTCATCATCGCTCTAACTCTTCCGGAGTAGCGACCAGAGACGAATGCATCGCCAACTTTCAAGGTGCCACTCTGCACTAAAACGGTCGCAACTGCGCCACGACCTTTATCTACTTGTGCCTCAATTACAACACCACGGGCAGGTTTATTCGGGTTCGCTTTTAATTCTAACAAGGCAGCTTCAAGGAGGAGCATTTCCAACAATAATTCTATTCCGGTGCCTTCGATTGCCGATATCTCTACACAGATAGTTTGACCACCCCAATCTTCTGGGACCAATTCGTTTTCAACCAACTGCTGTTTGACATAGTCGGAGCGTGCCCCAGGCACATCAATTTTGTTTATTGCAATTACAATCGGAACTTTGGCTGCTTTAGCGTGGTTAATTGCCTCAATCGTCTGTGGCATTACGCCATCATCAGCGGCAACTATAAGAACGACTATATCTGTTGCTTGTGCACCGCGTGCGCGCATAGCCGTGAATGCCGCATGTCCAGGTGTATCAAGAAAAACAATGCTTCCATTTTCTAATTCAACGTGGTAAGCACCGATATGTTGTGTGATATTTCCTGCCTCGGATTCACTTACGTTTGATTCACGGATACAATCCAAAAGCGAGGTTTTACCGTGGTCAACGTGTCCCATAATTGTGATAACAGGGGCACGCGGCACCAACGAATCAGGAAGGTCTTCTTCATCTAATAGTAGTTTTTCCTCTAACGTCTTTTCCTGCAAAACTTCAAAGCCGAAATGTTCTCCTAAGACTAACAGCGTTTGGTAATCTAAACTTTGGTTAATCGTTGCCATCACCTTTAATTTCATCAACTGCATAATCAATTGGTTTGATTGTAAATTAAGCATTGATGCGAGTGTGCTGACTGTCACCCCCTCTTGAACCTGCATGGGAGCATCTGCAGGTGTTTCTTTTTCAGGCTCAACAGGTGTTTCTTTTTCAGGCTCAACAGGCATTTCTTCTTCAGGTATGATGTTAACGTCTTTTTCTTGATCTTGACTTATTTCTTGCTCGGGATCTAATTCGGACTCAATTAGCATAATTGTTTCCGGATCCAAAGTACTCATGTGATTTTTAATGGAAACGCCTAAGTCTTTCAGCACTTTGATAAGTTCCTTGCTGGTCAATCCGTGGCGTTTCGCCAATTCATAGACTCGGACATTTTGACTCTGTGTTATTTTTTGATTAGTTTCAGCTGGTTGCTGTCTCTGTTTTTTCATCGGCGATTATCTCCTTGTCAAGGAGTGCCTGTTTGAATTCGGCAATAACCGATTTCGACAGTTGCACTCGTAGCAATGCGTTTATCCGCTTAGGCACTTTAAAAGCTCTTTCAATACAAGACTTAGAACGACAGACATAAGCTCCACGTCCGGGAAGTTTTTTTAATTTTTCTATCTCTAAAGCCTCACCTGTGCAACACACAAAACGGATTAATGTTTTTTGTGGAAATTTACAAAGGCATCCAATACACGTGCGAATGGGTGCTTTAACTCTTTTCATTGATTAGTTGCGGGCGACAGAGCACTTCAAACAAATTTCGATAGTGGAAAGCCACAAACATATAGGTTTGCGTGCCTGTCAATTTTCTTCAGATTCAGAGTCTTGATCTAATTCAGATTCAGAGTCTTGATCTAATTCAGGTTCGGTAACGGTTTCGGACTCTACGGTATTCTCCGGGTTAGTATCTTCTGATGTTACCTCAACGGCGACTTCAGAAATCGTCTCTTCCTCAGTCTCTGCAGCATTGACATCCAAAGACATCTCTTCAGTATCTTCAGATGGAGTATCCTGCTCTGGTTCCGTCTCCACAGCGTCAGTTATATCCTCTTTAAATAACGTATCCAATGAAACAGGGGCTTCGGATTCACTTTTTATGTCAATGTTCCATCCGGTCAATTTCGCGGCAAGCCTCGCATTCTGTCCTCGTCTACCAATGGCGAGAGACAATTGGTCATCTGGGACTACGACGATCGCACTCATATCTGCTTCGTTGAGTTCAACCCTGCGAATACGTTCCGCTGGTTTTAAAGCGTTAGTGATAAAGACGCGCGGATCCTCGTTCCATGCAAGGAAATCAATTTTTTCGTTCTTCAGTTCACGTACCATAGTCCGAACTCGGGAACCTCTAACACCTACACAGGTTCCAACAGCATCTATCCCCTCTTCGTTTGCGATAACGGCAACTTTCGCGCGGTGTCCAGGCTCACGGGCAACCGCCATCACACGAACTTGACCTTCATATACTTCTGGAACTTCATGTTCACATAACATAGCAATCAGGTCCGGATGCGTTCGGGATACGACAATTTGCTCTCCTGTTACTGTATTTTTTACTTCTAAGATGAGACACCGCAGGGAATCACCGCGATTATACCGGTGAGATGGAGGTATCTGACTCGATGGCAACAGTGCCTCGGCTCGCAAGACATCTGTCCGCTCCAAATCAACGACAGCATTCGGTCCATCATATCGCTGTAAGTATCCAACGATAATCTCACCTTCACGCCCTTCAAATTCGTTGTAAATCTGTTCACGTTCGGCTTCTCTGAGTTTGCCAAGTAGAATCTGACGTCCCAATTGCGCTTGAATCCGACCAAATTCTTCAGGGCTAATTTGGACTTCTAACGAGTCACCAATCTCTACATTTGGATCAAGTTTTTGTGCTTCCTCAATGGGGATCTCTGTTGAGAAATCTTGCATAATATCAACAACTTTTTTCGGGACGTGGCATTTTATTTCTTCCTGGTCAAGCTGGATATCTATTGATACTTTAGCCTCTGGGCCGTAGTGTCGCAAAGCGATTACACGCAAAGCATCTTCAATTGCCTTGACAAAAACATCCTCAGGTAAGTCAGTGTGTCCCATCATTTGCCGAATAGAGTGTTGTAAACTTTCTCTTCTTTCTGGTGTTTTTTGCTTCATAGTTCTCCTACATCATGGCGCAACTTGTAAGTCAATATACGCCAACTGATCACCAGACCAGTTGAATGTACCCTTTACAAATTCGCGAGATTTCAATATGGACGGTTTTACCCGATGTTTGTTCCAAAACGACAGATGCGTCTACGACTTCTAATACTTGTCCTTCCACTTCAAACACCTGTCCATTGTGCGAAGTGGTTTCAATTTGAACGGTTCTGCCGAGATTCCGCTGGAAATCCGCTGCTGTTTTTAACGGACGGTCAACCCCTGGTGAAGCGATTTCAAGCTGTTTATATCCATCTAATATCTGGTGAACCTCCAAAATTGGACGAACAGCGTCGTCAACAGCTTTACAATCGGATACTGAAAGACCCCCCGCTTTATGGATCAATAACCTGAGTGTTTGGTTTTTGCGGCTCCCTGCTGTCTCCACGGCTACTAATTCAAACCCATCTGTTTGAAGGAAGGGTGTCAACATCTCTGCAACGGTAGTTTCAATATCTCCAGGCATTTTTTTACCCTCTATAAAATAAAAAACGCGATTGTTCTCGGTTGTGGAGAGTCCTCGCGGTTCTTCTTTAGCAGTTTGCCAATTCCCTTTAAATGGGAGCAGACCACTGCTTTTAACACTACATGAACAGTAGTATTTCA
This sequence comes from Candidatus Poribacteria bacterium, assembly GCA_965197475.1. Classification (GTDB taxonomy): domain Bacteria; phylum Poribacteria; class WGA-4E; order WGA-4E; family WGA-3G; genus MSPOR6. The sequence goes on from CBDANF010000002.1 coordinate 1,112,733, forward strand.
AATTTGACCTGCAAGCCTGTAAATTAGTATGATAACACTTTCCTTTGTGGGAATCAAGTCAAATTCAAGATCCACGTTAATGTGTTTAGAAAAACCTAATAACTTCACCGATACGTCCTTTGAAAACGGTTTTAGTTTAAGACGTTAATTCATATAGTAAGTTTAATCTATGTACAAACTTTTGTCAAGATTTATTTTTTCCGAGAAAGAAGTATTTTCAAAACAACCTCAGATGTGTAAAGATTTAGCGTTATAATAAAACTTTTCACTTTTCAATAGCACATGTTATACTATCTATATGAGTATGTTTCGCGAACATTGGATCGGCGGATTGACTGCCTACAGCACCTTTTTTGTGGTTTCACTTGTAGCAACAATCTCCGTTTCAATTTTATACGGGTTACCATTTAATTGGAATCCAACTATTTCAACGGATCCATTGGAAATCCTTGGATGTTTTGCCATTGGGTTGCTGTTTGGGTTGTGGCCCGATGTAGATATTACGAGTAAGAGCCAAAAAATCTTTTATAGTGTCCTGTTTGCTCTGAATGCTTCGCTCATTTTTTTCCTGCACAGGTACTTAGAGGCGGCACTTTTAGGGTTATTTGCAATGCTCCCAATTCTTAGCAAGCATCGCGGATGGACTCACTCCAAGATTACGATGATTCTGTTGCCAAGTCTGTTTATAGTGATTCCGATCTATGCGGAGTATCCGAATTGGGGAACTGGGTGGGAAAAACTGACTGATTTGTTTGACTCGTTGGTGACGTGGGAAAAACTTGGAGATACGCTGCGAAACGGTCTCGCGTTCTATGTGGCAGGATTGATTGGATATGCATCACATCTATACCTGGATGGTATCTTATTCCGTTCACGCAAAGCACAACGGCGGAAAGCACGTGCAAAACAATGAATAAAGCAATACGCAACACTCAGAAATTATGTGCCAATCCTTTGATGCAGACGCTGTACGCTTTTGCTAAGGCGCGTGAGATTCAACTCTACCTTGTAGGCGGCAGTGTGCGGGATTTGTTGTTAAATAGACCAACAACAGATTTCGATTTCACGCTGAAATCAAATACCATTCAATTTGCTAAAATGTTCGCTGACAGTATCCGTGCGCCCTTCGTTCCGCTTGAGGAGCAACCGCCTACCGCTCGCGTTATTGTTAGAACACCCCATCTTGTCCGGACTCAATTGAGCATAGATTTCACACAATTTAGAGCTGCATCTCTGACAGATGACCTGCGTTTGCGCGACCTAACAATCAATGCAATGGCAATTCCACTTGAATCGGTTATGGAATCAGGTTGTCCTGAAGTGATTGATCCATGCAACGGCACAAATGACCTTGCGACACGCCTTCTCAGGTTTCCGAGTGAACAGGTCGTTCGTGATGATCCGCTACGCCTCATGCGAATTTATCGATTCGCTGCACAGTTGGATTTTGAAATATGTCAAAAATCCCTTGGACTGGTGCAAAAACATCAAAATTTATTACCAAATGTTTCAAAGGAACGGATTCGCGATGAATTTTTGAAAATTCTCAACATTGGGAAAGCAAAAATCTATTTACAGCGAATGCTTGAGATTGGTCTGTTAGCACACGTTTTTCCAAATATAGAACAGACACATGCCTTGTGGCACCCGTTAGAAAACTTTGAGGACAACCCAATTCCTGAATCGCTTTGCTTCTATGAAGATGAAATCAATACCTATCTCAATGAAGAATTAGGTTTAGAAGCGAACCGACAGTCATTAATTAAGCTCTGCCTACTTCTGCAGGAAAATCTTGGAGAAATTGGTAAACAACTTCGACTGAGTCGAAAGGCATTGCAATTTATGAAATGTCTCGTTACGGAATATCAGCAACTTACAGATAGGGAATTGACAAAGAAAGAGATAATCAATTTTTTGAGAACTTCTGCATCCGATTGGTGGGGCGTACTTCTGTTTTCGGCTGCCAAACATCCGATTTCCGCACAAGTCCTGACGCAAATCGTAGATACCTACTACGAACATCTACTGCCAATTCTCAAGCAGGGACGACTTATTACGGGGGAAGATCTGATTCAGGAGTTCCAACTGAAGGAGGGAAGAGAAATTGGGATGCTGTTAAAGCAAATTGAGGAACGGCAGTTCAATGGTGAGATTCGGACGCGGGCTGAAGCACTTGCTGCCGTGGAGGCGTTACTTCGTAAATAAGGCAATTCCTATAAATCTGCTTGGCGTTTGCGCAGAAATTTTGGAATGAGAGAAACCAAAAGTATGAGAACAGCAGCGATGGACAGATAAATGAAAGTTTTCGACAGACTCCCTTCGCCACTTACAAGCGCACCGCCAATTTGAACATACGCGATAGTACCGGGCAGCATAAAAATTGCTGAAACGAGGACATAAGTCGGAAACTTAATTTTGGTTAAACCGTATGCATAGTTTTGTAAATTAAAGGGGAAGATAGGTACCAACCGCGTGAACATCAAGATCCGCCACCCTTCCTGTTCCACCTTTTCATCTATTTTTTGGAATTGAACGTTACCTGACACCCACTTTTCAACAAGTTCTCGTGCTACGTAACGTGCAACCAGGAAGGCGAGGGAAACCCCAATAACCGCACCAACCCAAACATAAACAACACCCCATACCGGACCGAATGCGATGCCTGCGATCACTGTTACCGCAAGACCCGGTAAAAAGAAAAGTGTCGCAACAATGTACAAGCAGATGTAGACCAACGGCGCGATTATGCCGAAGTCCGAAACCCATTCTTTAATTTTGTGGACATTCTTAAGATCAATGTACTCGGTTATTCCGTAATATCTTAACAGGAAATAGATTACTGCCATAACGCCAACAGCGATAGTGAGTTTAATCACCTTACTTTTCATTTATTTTGGCAATTGCCTCCAAATAGGCTTTAATCTGTGAGCGGTATCGCACCGGAATTTGATCGTTTTCAATAGCTTGCGCATACTCACGTTGTGCTGTAAGAATCACATCACTAAACAGTAGATAGTCAGGTTCAGTTCCAGTATTCCCCGCGTTTCCAGTGAAAACCCTTGTAATGTTTTGGGTATCTGGTGCAGTCTCTGAATTTAATTTGAGTTCATTACCAGCAATCTGCAACGACGGTGTTTCATCGCCAGAGAGCGGTTTTTTAGTAGTGTTATCGTCGGCGGGTGGTGTCGCGTCATCGCCAGAGGGTGAAAAATCGGATGCATCGCCTGACGCTTGTGTGCCTTGTGTCTCTTGATTCCCCGATTCTTCACCGGGGGCACCATCGCTACTGGCAACCCCACCGGTAGACTGATCGGTTTCAATTCCCGCCAATGCAATATCTTTTCGGCTCTCTGTAAGTTGTGCTTCAAGATGATTGAGTTGCTCAAGTTGAAGAAGGGCATCCACGATGTTCTTCAATGTGTCAGGTGAAACTGTCTTACCCTGAATCTGGTCCAACGCTTGATTTAGTCTTCCTTGCGGCACACTCTCTGCCAATTTTGTGAAAAGTTTTTCGAGTTCAGCGCGAAGTTCATGCGGGAGTTCATCTTGCCGTGTCAGACGTTCAAGTTCGTCTGCAAGTGCGGTGGTATCCATGCCTTTAAAGTGTTGTGTTCCTTGTGTTGCCTGCGCTATAGCCGACTCATCCGGAAATTCCGATTTCTGTTTCCGCACCTCACTATTTAATGCACGCAAATCTTCATGTGCAGTGGCAACATTTTTAGCGTTTTTCAACCTTTTTATCGTTTTGCTAATCTTTTCTCGGATAATCGGGTTGTTGATATTTGCAAGTTCATCTGATAGGTTTTCAATTGCCTTGTCAATCGCTTCATGTTCTGTGGCTGTTAGCGGCTGAGGAAGTTCATATTGGCGAGGCACAACAAAAGAGAGGGCAATTATTAACATCGGAATCGAAATCCACTTCAGCAATGGCGGTGGTGTGTACGGTACTATCTTTGATTTATCTACGTTCGCAATACCTGTAACGGAATCGTGAATTTGCAGTTGCGTCAGTTCACCTTGTCGGTTTTCTTGTATCAATTCTAACGATGTGCTGACACGTTCCTTGAGTGTCAAATGCTCATCAACAAAACCTGCAATGTCAGACAGCGTTTTACGGTGTCTGAAACCGAAACAGATACCGAACAGAATTGCCCCGATAAACACCAAAAGCGCGCCAAGTGTCATAGAAAACGGAAAAAGGACGAGACGAATTCCGATGGACAGCACGGCAAGAAAGCACATTGCAAAAAAGACAGCTGTTGACACTGTCCGAAAGATTGTTTGTATGCGCGCTCGTGTTTGAAGCGTTTTTAGGCAGTTTATGATGGCATGTCTTGGGTCTTCCATTTCATCTTCTCCGTAGCAGCAAAAACCATCTCAGGTTTGATAGCATTGAGATTTTGGCGTGCAACAGCAGCATGTTCGTCCCACTCTTTAGGTGATAGCGTTTTCATAAGCTTGCAATCCTGTCGTGCAATCACAGTATGTTTGTCCCACGGTGGGCCCCACTGAGTCGGACTTGACCCACCAAAAAGTGCAATCGTTGGGGTTTTCACTGCTGTGCTCAGATGCATCGGTCCCGTATCGTTGCTGATATAGAGATGACACCGTTCTAAAAGCGCAGCAAGTTGCATTGGTGTTGTATCGTTAGCAATAATCGGTGAATATTCCATCTGTGCCGCTACTTGATGTGAGAGTTCACCTTCTCGCGGTCCTGTTGTTATGATGATATGTGCACCGGACGCATCATGAAGCATATTGCCGAGAATAGCAAAGTTATCCACGGACCACCGACGGTAAAACGTTGCAGCCCCTGGATTGAGACCAATAATAGGCTTGCCATCATTCAGATTTCGACTTTTAAGAAAATTATTGCCCCATGTCTTACCCGCATCATCAACAAAAACCTCAGGCTCATCATCTGTAACTTCAATATCAAGCGCACGCACAACATCAAGATAACGTTGCGTTTCATGTTGTGCAGTATTATTCGGTACTGAGATGTGCAAAAGCCTTTTCCCACCAGTCCTGGTTTCGAACCCTACGCGGAACGGAATTCTGGCAAGGAATGTGTGAAGCACCAAGCGGAAGGTTGGTTGTAAAACTACCGCCATATCAAACTTTCTTCTGACAAGTTGATAAATAAGTTTTGGTACTGAAGACTGATAAGTTAAAACCTCATTCAAGTGTGGGTTTGCGGATACTAAATCCTCTCGTGTCGGTGCTACCATGTATGCGATGTAGGCATCTCGGAAATGTTGACGTAAGGCTCGGATGACAGGTGTTGTTAATACCGTTTCCCCCAGCGGTGCAAGCCTGATGATTAAGATGCGTTTTATCTGCTCAGGTGCAAACATCTTGAATTCTTCTATTCCTACCAATTGCTAATTTCTTTTCGTCACGGTATAATACCAAATTAACTTGATCCCACTCGGTAGGTGCGGTTTCTAACCGCACCTAATACCAAGAAAAATGAGATAAATGCCGTTAATTTGATATAATAACTCAAAACGGACAGTGAGTCAAGATGAAATCATACATCCACACATTAAAAGAAAAGTATCTTCAAGGTTGGGAACGCCAAACAACAGTAGTTTTGCTTGCTTCTGCTGTGCTGTTGACATTGCATAGAAAATATAGCCGGACAGGGATTTTTCGCACGCATTTAGCAGCGTATTTTGATAATCTGCCGTTGGTAGAAAGTCACCCTTACTATTACTGGTTTTTGACAACGGGACTCACATTGTTTCTAATTCCACTTCTTGTTGCTTTATTCGGGACAAAACAGCGACTGAGCGATTACGGAATTCGTTTGGGAAAGCAGAAACTCGGTTGGGGCGTGACATTTGCGGCATGGATTCTGATGATACCTGTGGTTATCATAGCAGTTAAAGTGTATCCCCCTTTTTTAGAAAAGTATCCGTTCTGCAAGGCAGTCGCAAGTAGTTGGTTAGTGTTTCTACCCTATCAACTCGCTTATGGTGTTTACATGTTTTCGTGGGAATTTTTCTTCCGCGGATTTATGCTCTTTGGTTTGGAACGAAAATTCGGGAAGTACAGCATCTTAATTCAGACCATTCCGTTCGCGGTGATGCACTTTTCCAAGCCGTTACCAGAAGCACTCGGTTCAATCATTGCAGGTGTATTGCTCGGTGTGCTCGCATTGGAAACCCGTTCTTTTATCTATGGCGCGGCGATTCACTGGCTCGTTGCTATGACAATGGATACAGTATGTGTTATCATTTCGAGCATTTAACATGGTATTTCATTAAATAATACGATTTTGTGTTATACTGAAAAAGACTAATAAAACGGGTTGTGTTAGTTAACATTTGGTATGTTTATATTTCACATGTTTGTTTCGTTTGGGTTTGAATTCCGCAACTATTCCGATTCCTGACGACATCTAAAGGTAGGAGGGAACTCCGATTCCCGATACCGTGTCGCGATTCGGAGATCGCTCGGACAGAATATGAACAGTTGTGAAGAACAACAAAACTATTACGTAACTAGCACAAGTCGTTAATAAAAGAAAATCCTTTATAATCATCAATACCTTCGCCAATTATCATGGGTTTAATTTTGGTTGGGTGTGATGAATAGCACCGATTGCTCCCAGATGTTGTGCGATTTGTTCAATAACAATAGGTTCAGGTTTTTGCGGAAGTATTTTTAATATTTCAAGTAAATACTTCAACCCGCGGTAGCGTGCTTTAAGGTCTAAAACACTATACTCGGTATTCTCACAACGGAATATATCTGTGAGTTTCACACTCACAGATACCATAAACATTGATAAGTTTGCTGCATTGTTCACGGGTGTTTTATTGACATTCATAAAATCTTGTCCTCCCCAATACTGTTTCGCATCCCGGAAGTTGAACTCAATTTGAAAACGAAGGGAATAATAATCCATCATTTTTTCAGCGTCTAACGCCAAATCAGAACTGAACAATAAGACGTGTGCTTGTTGTTTCGTGGTCAGGTTCGTCTTGAGAATGCAAACTACATTTAGAAGGTCTGCGAACTTTTTGTAGCGTAGCTGAGTTTGATACACTTCGGTTCTCAGATCTCCCTGTGTGTCGGCAGAGACACAGTATTTAGCGTCAATCTGTCGTGGGTTGAAACGCTCTCCGTAGATGCGTGGGTGTCCTTGTCCGGCGTAAGGTGTTGTCGGTGGAAAGGACAGCGCAGCATCTGTGCGTAGTTTTGAAATGAGGTGTAGTCCACATTGTTTTACCATTTGTAGCGCATTATTATGTCCGAAAAATCCATCAAGCACAAAATAACGGAGTGGGATCCAGTCGCCAACCATTTGTAGCAGTGCCTTGACCATTGTTTGAAGTTGTTTCAACACATCGGTAAGCACGACATCGTTTTTGTTCCGGTTTCGGCTCCCTTTTGGGCGTCCGCGTTTGTGTTTTGGTGTGGTTGCCTCGGTGTTTTTACGATGTTCGGATGCACAAACTCCCGGATTTGACGATGAAGTGCCACGCACGATTTGCTCCATAACCATCGGATAGGAACGCCTTTGATTGACACTCACTAAGGATACGGCTAAAAACGCTAAACCGGGGATCGCTTTTCCGGACAATGAGGAAAAGAAACGGGATAAACCATAAGTAGAGTTTCCCGATTTTGATACGACTACTTCGTCTCCTGCGAGGATATAGTCACTTTCACGATCAAGCAGATGCGTGCGAAAAAACATCCAGCAAATAGTCGTCCAAGGCAGAACATTGTTGAAAAAGCGTTGTCCGGTGCGGTAGCTGCCTCCTTGTGATGTCCAACGCGATATATTTCGCATGGTGACCCGCCCAGTCATCGCAAGCAGTGCAAGGACAACTTGGCAAAACTGTCGGATCGGCGTTGCAGATAAATGTGGAATAAAAACATTAAACAGTGCTATAATTTCAGGCATGGGTGATTGTCCTTTCTAAGTTATGTTTAACTGTTATAACTTGTAAACTGTTCAGGACGGACGCATTTCCTCTTAAAGTCCCCCTGATAAGGGGGACTTAGGGGGCGGGCCCCATAGCGATAGCGTCCGGGGAGATAAAATACCAAAATTCTGCTTATTTAACCCCCCTAACCCCCCTTATCAAGGGGGAATGCGTCCGTCCTGCTGTTATAACTTTAGGACAAACGCCCAATTTATTCAACTATTTTTGGCGAAGGTATTGAATCATAATTAAAGAAATATACAAGGAGGTTGCAAAAATGAAGGTTTTTGCATTGTTTTTGAGTGTACTAATGATAGTGGCATTTATAGGTGGATGTGATGAAGGAATGGATATGATGAAACCAGCAATGGAAGATCATACCGCACCAAAATCACCAATGGAACCTGAAGCAAAACCGCCAGTAGACCCAGGGATGATGGGTGGTATGAAAAAACCAGAAGAACCCACAACACCCGATCAGGATCTTGAACCACCAGCAGTAACAGAAGTCACCTATTACACCGATCAACAGCTGACTACTGAACTGACAGGCACCGTCGAAGAAGGGACGACAATATATACCAAAATAATATTTTCTGAGCCGATGCAGTTTGTTGTCTCAGACAACAAAAACGCACGGCCAGTAATAAGTTTTGTAATAGAAAGCAAGGCAGCCCGATTTCAAGTGAAACCACACGACACATCTGAGAAAAATTTCAAAAGCGGTGACTGCAAACCGCTTGGAAATAGCACTAACGAATTCATTTGTAAATACACAACACAAGCAGACGATGACGGTGTATTTGCTATACAAGTCGACAGTGTCAATGCGGACAAGAGTGGCAACACACTTACCACTGATTACATAAGCGATGCTACTCTGATACTTCAGCCAGCAGAGATACAGGAAATGGGAGAGCCAGATCCTGATGATCAACCGGTACGCCCGGGTGAATCCGCTCTGTCCGAAGAGGAAGCACGGGAAAAGGCCCATGGGATTGCACGGGAACTGTATCCGCTGTACGTGGAGGCAAGAAGAACAGGAAGGCGCGAACTGTACGAAAAACGCAATACGGCATTCAAGGAAAAAACAGGGCTTGAATTCGCACCCCTCGTACGAGCACTCGGAAAAATACAGCGTCAAGAAGATCCGACAGCCAAAGAGTTCTACGCAATGGGAAAGAATTCTCCCATGCAAATGATCGCCGAGTACCTGTATCTTTTCTATCGGTACCCGGAAAAAACAGAAGCCGAACTCCTTGAACTCTTCCGCCAGGCAGCACGAAACGGAGCAACAACCGTAGACAGAGAACAAGTCAAACTTCTTTTCGAAGAACCTCCGGATCCGCTCTATGAAGAAGCAAAGCGCATATCGGAGCGTCTGTTCCATATCTACGGTGATCTATGGAAAAAAGAGCTTGAAAACCCATCACCTGACTTCCTCACAACCGTGAGCGAAGCGTTTGTGGAGGAAACAGGCATTGCGTGGTTTACTAGCACCCTGGTATTCGACCATCTTCCGAATTGGTACCTACTTGAACACCCAGAGGACAAAGAATACCTGAAAATTGTCAGAACTTACGGAGAACAAGCAAAAATACTTGTTACAGAATTCCTCTATGTCATTTTCAGCCACCCGGAAGAGAATGTTCTGTGGGTACTGCTTGACCCACATTTCAGAGAACATGTGCGGAACAAGGACCTCTTTGATGAGACGAGAATACAAAATGGAGAGTACGTTGTTGAAGAAGAATATTATTGACATCTCACGTACTGATCAACCAAAACGACCTGTGTAGTACAACACAGGTCGTTTTTCTATACCCAACACAGCATCACTGCATTGTTACCCACAAACATGCTTTACGTACAGACATCATCTGCAGAAAATGCGAATAATACCAAATTGACGAGATTTGTCTTATTTTTCTGGGCAGACAGCGCGTTTACATGGAGATTAAGTATTTAAATCGGTAATCCAAGGCCCGGTAGGTGCAGTTTCATGAAGTTTGCGCTACAAATGCAGATAAGGAATTTGACGGTAAACCGCACCAGTTTTCAAAATTGTCAGGACGGACGCATTCCCCCTTGATAAGGGGGGTTAGGGGGGTTAAATAAGCAGAATTTTGGTATTTTAACCCCCTAACCCCCTTATCAGGGGGACTTTAAGAGAAAATGCGTAAGTCCTGATTGTTATACCAAGCTCACGTTAAAACTAAATAATCCTGGGAAACTAAATTTCCGTATTGTGTGTATTCAACAATTATGCTATAATCCCACTATATCTGATAAATAATACCATTTCTAATTGACAAATTGTCATAACATATTGTAGGTCGGGTTGAGCTTGCGAAACCCGACATGGCACTATAAAAAGTCGGGTTTCGCTATCGCTTCTACCTGGCCTACGAAATAATAGACATTATAATGATTTAATCGTCCGTCCCTGATATCACTAAGACCGAAATATAGTCTAAACGCTAATGGCTTGTCCGTCGGGTAGAGTTTGCGAAACCCGACATGTTTGTTCTGAATGTCAAGTGTTCAGATGGTGGAAGTTACCGTTTTATAGATTGCGAAATCTCCTATATTATCTCTGGAACCCTGATATTGTCGGGTTGAGCTTGCGAAACCCGACATGGCACTATAAAAAGTCGGGTTTCGCTATCGCTTCTACCTGGCCTACGAAATAATGTAGAGCGTATCTCATAAATCTTATGTAGGACGAGGTCTCTGGGTTTCCTCGTCATGTCTTGAGAACGGAAACAACGGGCGGGCACAGAGACCCGCCCCTACGATGAAGTTGGATTCTCTGAAGGGAAACGTGTTTAACGATTTATGAGATAGACTGTAGTATTATCATATAGAAATGGTATAACATCTATAACAGATTATTCTAATTCCCTCTGCTAACGTGGCACTGGGGAAATATCCATAAGGAGCAAAATTGTGGAAAAACAGTTCAAAGTTCGTGCTGCACATTGCGATTATCGTGCAACCGAAGAAGAGATCTACCAGACTCTCCGCCGCATCACCGACCCGCTTACCCAAGCTTGGAAGCCGATAGAAGATGCCAAAAAGGTCGTTATCAAATTCAACATGATGAAACCACATGAACGCATTATCTATTTTGAGGGACGTCGCCGCGAATTAGTTGACGATGCTGTGTGCAGTGCCTTACTGCGATTGATAAAAGAGCGGACGACAGCGCAACTCATCGCTACAGATACAAACCCATATACTCACGGACATCGGATGCCGCCCGGTTTCAACTACGAACACCATCTCAAGGAATTCGATGTGCAATTTGTCGATTCAAACCTACCGCCGTTTAAAGTCTACGATGTTCCGGGAGGTGGTTCTATGTTTGACCGATATACGTTGAGTGCATGTTTTGACGATGCAGATGCGGTCATTTCCGTAGCAAAGATGAAAAATCACGCCTTTATGGGCATCACTTTATGCACTAAGAATCTCTTCGGTTTGCCACCGATGCTGCTCCCTGAAGGTAGAACGCGAAGTTACTATCACCACCTTATCCGTCTATCCTACGTCCTACCAGACCTTGCCCTGATTACAAAGCCGTGTCTCAATATTATCGATGCGCTGACAGGACAGTGGGGACGCGAGTGGGGTGGTGAAGGCAGAATCTGCAACGCACTTATTGCAGGTGATCATCCAATTTCTACAGACACCGTCGGCATGCACTTGATGGGACATGACCCTGCATCCGATTGGCCCACGCCCCCCTTCAAACGCGATCGAAACCATATTCTCATCGCTGCACAACGCGGATACGGCACTGTTGACTTAAACGAGATCGATTGGGAAAGCGAGGTTAAAGCACCTCTGGCGGAATTCGATTCGGTGGAAACGGATACCCTAGAAACGGTCGCCAATTGGCGGCGCACGACATGTGAACAAGGGTTAGTTTATCTCGAAAACCAGAAAGACATGATTGACCGATATCGCGGAAATTTCGTCTACCTGCAGGGTGGTGAAGTTGTATGGAGCGGTCCAGATCCTTCAAATCTGGGAAGTCGCCGTCAACTCAGTGGAGATAAGAAGGACAGCGCGCTCTGGCTCAAACTTGTTGACGCAGAGGAACACGAAGCGGAACGGTTTAATGTCTATGAGGAGTGCCTAAAAGCCTTTGCAGCGTAAAATATAGAATTGCCACAGCAAATATGTTATACTGACATTGTAAACTGAGAGAAGTCTTATAGGAACTTCAGGACTTACGCAATGTGTTTAAAAGTCCCCTTGATAAGGGGGATTTAGGGGGTTAAAAGCACAAATTCTGCCTATTTAACCCCCCTAACCCCCTTATCAAGGGGGAATGCGTAAGTCCTGGAACTTATTAAATGGTGAAAGATAAAGAGGAGAAAACTGACATAGACCAAGAACAGGAGATTGTGCAGATTCTTGGTATTAGGCGAAAATGGTTAGACGTAGCATTAAAAATCTATTCCGTTATCTTTTGTGCTTATTCTTTTTTTGTTATTCGCGAAGGGTTTAGCATCGGAAAACCGATAATGGAGGCATCAGAGGCTATCGTTGTCCATCTCGCCGCTTTTAGTGTCGTTGAAACAATGGGCCTCATTGTACTATTTCAAGGAGCAGATTTTCTCATGTATTTAACAGAAATATTTAGAGCGAAACTTCAAAGAAAGGTTGAAAAAGCCAGGATTGAAGGCAAAGCTGAAGGTAAAGATGAAGGCAAAGCTGAAGTCTACAAGGCAGTAGATGCCTGGAATAAGCGGCGGTTGGAAGCCGAAGCAAAGGGACTCCCTTTTGATGAACCACCTCCGACAAATTCACAAGAAGAATCTGAATAACAGCATCGGAATTTAGTTGTGCCTTTTCGCATTTTATATTGACATAGGAAAATTCAGATGGGTATCACCGAGGTACAAAAGAAGCAATTAGATGAGTAAGGATGCATCGTCATTCCGGATGTGCTTTCCGACGAAGAAATCAAGATGTATAAAACCGATATTCTTCGGTTAGCCGAGCAGGAAAAACAGGACGGTTCGGCACTTCGCCACACAAACGGATACGGTCAACATGTGCGTTGGTTGATGAATAAGGGCAAGATTTATGAGCGGCTCGTCGCACATCCCAAGGTGATGCCTTTCTTTGAACATCTACTTGGTGCAGATTACACACTAAGCACCCTCACCTCTAACATCATTGATCCGGGTGCTCCCGATGGTGGGTATCACGTTGACAGCGTTTTAGGTGGAATGCTGGAACCGCTGCCCAGCTTTCCGTTAGTCGCCAACAGTCTCTGGCTACTTGACGATTTTACACCAGAAAACGGCGGCACGCGCCATGTACCGGGTATTCACCTTCAACAGATAAAACCGCCCCCAGGCACCACACATCACCCTGATGAAGTGCGTCTCTCTGCACCAAAAGGCTCCGTATTTCTGTTCAACGGCGCAGTCTGGCATTCAGCAGGTGCTAACCAAACCGATCAACAGCGTATCGCCCTCATCTGTTTCTGTTGTCGCTCTTTTGTAAAACCGATGTTTGACTTTGTGCATTACCTTGAACCAGATGTAGTTGAACGCGCTACACCAACAATGCGTAGAATTTATGGATTTGATTCTCAACCGAGACCGCCAGATTAACCTTAGCACTAATTGTAGTTGTATATCAACTATTTAAAAGTTCCTTGACTTATTCTGCTTTCCATGTAATAATTAACTGTTAAAAATATATTTATAATTGAAAGTTCCGTTAGAATCAATTAGGGTCATTTAGTTTAGGTTTTCAGAATGCCACATTAGGACTTAGCGCGCTATAATTCGCGTATATCGGGGTTACAAACCCCTCCCACAAGAATAATTCACGCTGAATTTCAAGAAACCGCGGAAAACTAAATAGCCCTGAGAATCAATCTAGAGACTTAAAATATTTTACAACCTTTGGTATTCTTTTATATTTGTTACGTAATAAAAAGACGGTAATTGCCCAGTAATTCTTTATCATACGCCTTTGAATCAGATTGACCTGACACGGAGGACACTCAGCATGGCAAATACAATTCCCAGTGACCAAGTGCTCCTGACTATACCCATGCGCCGAGTTGTGGAACTTGCAGCCGCTCAATTAGCTTCTGTCATCGCTGAATCAATGAGTTTTAGTGACAAGCAGATTGAAGATATACAATCGGCGATGCTTGAATTCTGCATTAACGCCTTTGAGCATAGCAAAAGCCCGAATCAGAAGGCATTCATTGAGTTCATCATAAGGATAAACGAATTGAAATTCAAAATTACAGACCAGGGAATTGACATCATACGCATATAAATCGGATTGTTCTAAACAAGGAGGATAACGCAACGTGGCAAATCAAATTTCCAATGACCAAGTGCTCCTGACTATACCGATGCGCCCAGATATGGAACTTGTAGCCGCTAAATCCGCTTCTGTTATCGCTGAATCAATGAGTTTTAGCGAACAGCAGATTGAAGAAATTCAAATGGCTACAATTGAATCCTGTATTAACGCATTTGAGCATAGCAACAGTGCAGATCAAAAGGTATTTATTGAGTTTATTATGAGAGCACATGAATTGGAATTCAAAATTACAGACCAGGGAGTCGGCTTTGCCCCTGAAAACCGACCAAAACGTAGAAATAGTCAACCAGATTTGCATTCAGACATGCGGAAGCGCGGATGGGGGTTAGAAATTATACATGCTCTCATGGATAGTGTACACATTATGAGCGGAGAAGACGGAACAACAATCACCATGGTTAAGTGTAAGACTGCGTAAACATCTGCATAGACTGCTTTGATTTTCAAGGAGGAAAAGTTTGGCAAATAAATTTGATATTCAGATTCGTGCTGAGCAGCAGTACGCCGTACTAGAAACAGCAGGATACCTAAATGACGCGCTCGGAGAAGACCTGTCAAAGAGAGCGCAAGAACTCATTGAGAAAGGATATACCCAACTGGTAATCAATTTGGATAAAACAGCATTGATTAACAGCATCGGCATCTCCATTCTGATAGAAATTATTGAGGCACTTGAGGAACGGAACGGAACGTTGAATTTCTGCGGGTTGTCCGCAACACAGGAACGTACTTTTCGTATGATGGCAATCGCAAAATACGCAGGAATCTTTCCTGATGAAAAGACAGCTATCGCGAATTTTTAGCGAACACTCAACTAAACATACTAACTGATATACCTGGACCGTCAAAACCACCGTTCTTTACCAAAACGGGTTGACAGGATTGAATGCCTACCGAAAGTATAAAGACCAGGACTTACGCATTCCCCTTGATAAGGGGGATTAGGGGGGTTAAATAGGCAGAATTTAGTGCTTTTAACCCCCCTAATCCCCCTTATCAAGGGGACTTTTAAACACATTGCGTAAGTCCTGAAGACAAAGGAACAATCCGACATGCACCTAAGTTCAGCAGAAGAAACTATACAAAGGTTAATATTCAGCTTATCCGAACTGGAGCAATTAGGTCGGACGCTTATCTCTGGACACAGCAACTTTAATGTTTCAAGTAAAACCTATCTTCGAATTGCGCTCGGCACCCTTCAGGTAACTCGAGGTGCTATTCTCTGTTACCATCCTACAGATAATTACCTGACCGTTGCTGCCTCAACTCCTGAGGTAGAAGCCCCACCAATTGATATTGAACCAGACGAAGTTGATAGTTTACTACAGTGTGCGTTTGTTGAGTTAAACGCTCCGCCAACAAACCTAAAAGATTTCATTGATCGAAACGTTGAATTACTGAATGGCAATGTGGAGCATCGTCTGTGGGTCCCCTTAAAAATCCATGACGAATTTCTTGGAATCCTGAGTTTAGGAAAATTTTTAGGACGTGCTAAGTTAGAAGCATGGGAACAGGAGCTTCTCACCATTCTTGCACACCAAATTTCAATCGCAATCGCATATTCCAGGAATGTTGAAGAGATACAAAATGAAAAATTTCGGTTGTTTATGTTGGCTGAAAGTGCACCGCAAATATGCCAATTATTGAAACCAGAAGATGCCGCGGAGCAGGTAGTCAATCAAGCTGTGGCACTCCTTGATGCAAATGTCGGCGGACTCATGTTAATGCACCCACAGCAAAAACTGCAATTAGAATATGCTTACCCTCCCGAAGTTCTGATTTCAGAAAACGAAGACCAAGACGGAAAAAGTTCTTTCTCTATTTCGTTAGAAGATGTAGAAGCGAGTGCACCGGAAGCAAATGAGGCAACAGCATTAGACATGTTAGTTGGTGTTGTCAGACAAGGCAGGACAGACCGCCGCTCCGCTAAAACACATACCTTTCTCGGTGCAAGAAACTTGATGGCGGGTCCGATACAGGGACGCGACGGTGATATTTTAGGCGTGCTCATTGTGGGGGACAAAGAAGAACGCGGTGGAAGAATCGCTAAGTTTACTGATGAAGATGAAATCCTCCTTGATTCTTTTGCTAAACAAGCAGGTGTGGCAATTGAAAACGCGCGTCTACATCAAGAGGCACTTGAAGCACGCCAATTACAAGCGGAAATGGAGGAAGCTCGGAAAATCCAAGAAAACCTGATACCTGATACACTTCCTGACATACCGGGATATGAAGTTGCTGGACATTACGAACCGCGCGGTCCCGTCGGTGGCGATTACTTCGACTGTATTGAACTACCTACTGGTGGATGGGGGCTTGCTATTGCTGATGTCTCAGGCAAAGGGATGCAAGCAGCCCTTTTGATGGCAACACTTCGGGCAGGACTCCTCTCAGAACTATCAAGATCAAGAGTTCATGAAGACGAATCCATAGATATGAAGAATGAACTCATTGACATGGCAATGACACTGAATTCGCTACTTTACGTCAGTGGAACGGAGGAAAAATATGCTACGTTCTTCTATAGCCATCTTAATCCAGAAACAGACGTAATGACATCACTGAATGGCGGACACAATCCACCATTGATCGTAAAAAACGATGGAAACATCGTGTGGCTTGGGGAAGAGGTCGGTGGACTGCCGCTCGGAATGTTTCCGAATGATATGGTGCCACTGATCGCAAAATATGAGGCTGAACAGGTAAAACTCGAAAGTGGCGATCTTATCATCTTCTATACCGACGGTGTTACCGAAACCGTCAACGTTGCGGATGAGTATTATGATGAAGAACGTCTTGAACAGGTCGCGAAAACATGCCACGATGGTGATGCCTCGCATATATGTAACATTATCTATCGGGCGGTAATGGACTTTCAGGGAGACGCGGATCAATTTGACGATTTAACCCTGCTTGTCCTGCGCAAGAAATAGGAAGCCAAAACTATGCAACAGAGAACAGAAGGACGTCGATTCTTAAATCCCACAATCCTCGCTCAAATTGGCAATCTTGAACTTATTGCTAAATTTGTTGTAGAAGGATTCATATCAGGATTACACAAAAGCCCATACCACGGGTTTAGTGTTGAGTTTTCGCAATACAGGCAATATATGCCAGGGGACGACACGAAACACATCGACTGGAAAGTTTACGGCAGAACTGACCGGTACTACATCAAACAGTTTGAGGAAGAGACCAATCTAAACTGCTATATCCTATTAGATACCAGCCAATCTATGGCACATCCATCCCCTGAGGATTTACAAGAAATAGACGCGTCTCAACAAACTGAGACATCTGGAGATGTAGGCCCCTTATCAAAACTCCGCTATGCCAGTTTCCTTATCGCCTCACTCTCATATTTTATGGCAAAACAACGAGATGCCGTCGGATTCGCTTATTTTGATGAAAAAGTACATCAGTATCTACCTGCGCGGAGTAGTGCCTCACACATGCATTCCATCTTATTGACATTGGAAAACCTTCAAACGGCAAAAGAAACCCGAATTGGCGAACCGCTACACCAAATCGCAGAACGGTTGACGAAACGCGGATTAGTAATTCTCATTTCCGACCTTTATGATGAAAACCCCGATGAGGTAATTGAAGGACTTGAACACCTCCGTTATGATGGGCACGAAGTTATTGTTTTTCACCTACTATCCGAACAAGAAGTAGAATTTGAGTTTGAAAAACTTATCCGTTTCGTTGATGCTGAAAATGACCAAGAAATTATTACGACACCGCAGGTTATTCGCGAGAGTTATCTCAGCAATTTCAACGATTTTATTAACCATTATAGGACAGCGTTGAACCAATCGGATATTGATTACAACCTGATAAATACGTCAACCCCGATTGACCGCTCGCTTTCATCATATCTCGCAAAACGGCAAGGCTTTATATAAAAGTAGAATGCACACACCGTGTGCCGAAGCCGAAGGAGAAAACACAATGGGTTTTTTAGCAGGAGCGTTTGCTATTGCAGGTGCTGTAGGTGCATCTATTCCGCTCATAATCCACTTACTGAACAGGGAACGTGCGCGCCGACTTATCTTTAGTACTGTTCGTTTCATCCAGATGTCACATCAAACCAACGTGCAACGTCATAGGCTGAAACGGCTGCTTCTTCTACTTATGCGAATCTTGATGTTGATACTCCTTGGCCTCGCCTTTGCACGACCTTTTATAGCGGCTGATCCTACAAATGCCCCCGTATTAGGCGGTGTGCGGAATGCGGTTATCATTTTGGATACATCCTATAGCATGCAATATGAAGACGTTTTTGCTCGTGCTAAAAAAGAGGCTATCAACCGTCTTGACGGTTTAGAGAGTGCCGATGCAGTTGCGCTTATCCTGTCTGCGGACAAAGCAAGGAAAGTTTTGCCCATTGAAACTGAGCATAATCATATCAGAACAACCATTGAAAGTTCAGAACCTACCTACTTTACGACAGATTACCTTGACGCTATCCAAACTGCTGATGAAATACTTAAGGGTGTTTCGGTCGGTCAAAAACAGATATACCTTATCGCAGATTTGCAGAAAAACGGATGGGAAAACTTCCTTGAAACTGATCGGCTTAGCCCTGATGTAGACATTGAATTTGTTGATGTAGCCGTAGAACAACCCGACAACCGCGCAATTACGGGCATAAACGTCCCACCTATCGTTCTCGTTGAACAAAAGGATACCGAATTGGTGGCACGTGTACACAATTTCGGAACTGAACGGATCGAGAATCTACCTGTAAGCCTATTTATTGATGATAATAAAGTCGAAACGACTCAATTGGATATTGAACCTAATGACAGCACGGATGCCGCCTTTAAAATGAAAATAGATCTACAATCGGAGTCAGTACATGCGGGTTGGGTTGAAATTGATACTGATGCTTTGAAAGTTGATAACCGATACTATTTCACTGTGCAAAGCATGAGGTCCATTAAAGTGCACTGCGTCAACGGCGAACAGAAAAGATCTGACATCGAAGATGAAACCTTCTTTTTGGCAAGAGCTCTCATAAACGTTGGCGATGAAGGAACACCTATCGATTACACAGAATCTACCACATTTCCGTCCGCGGCTTCCCTGAAGAAATACGATGTGCTTATCCTTGCGAATGTTAAACAATTCACAGCAGCTGAGGCAGAAAGATTGAAAACTTATGTGGATACGGGCGGCGGACTAATTATCGCTCTTGGGGATAAAGTTGATTCAAGTGTTTACCAGCAACACCTTGGCGGTACGGATAACTCTCTAATGCCTTGTACCCTAATGCAAGCTGTCGGTGATCCTATTGGTAAGGATGAGTTCCAAGTAATCGCAAGTGTTGATTATCGCCATCCTATTTTCATGCCGTTTAGCAATCCGAACCATGGCGATTTTGGCAAAGGGAGGTTTTATAAATATTTTCAGGCTGCCCTTACATCAGAAGCAACAGTTATCGCTGCTTTTGATGGTGGAAACCCCGCGCTACTTGAAAAAATTTACGGCAACGGACGCGTTCTCTGTTTTACTTCAACGATCGATCGTGAGTGGAACGATCTGCCGATACATGCTGTCTATCTGCCATTTCTACACGAGACAATCAAATATCTTGCCTTAAAACAAGCTGGCAAAGTCCCTAACTATCGCGTTGGTGATGGTGTAGAATACAACGGGTCTCAAGATGCTGCTGGTAAAGAGATAGCCGTTTTCGACCCAGACCGCAAAGAAACACGGATGACATTGAATGAACAAGGGAGTCTCTTTTATGAAAATACGGAACATCCCGGCATCTATTCCGTGCATCGTTCGGGTGAGCCACGACACTATTTTGTTGTCAATGTTGATACCCGCGAGTCAGACCTAACACCACGTGATCCAGAAGAGTTGACCAGCATGCTTGTCGGTTCTACTGAAGTTGACCGTGCGCCGGCTAAACCTACACCTGAAGTTAAAAGAAAATATGAAGAAGATGTTGAGAAAAATCAAGGTATTGCAACTTATCTTCTTTTAGCAGTTTTCGCCTTAGCAATAACAGAAATGTTCCTCGCGAATCGGGTATAGTTGCCGATATGGTGTCTTATTTAGTATCTTTAGATTCTGTTTCAAAGGCGTAAATTAGAAACAGTTTCAACGAAAAACATTTTTAGGTGAGTTTACAATGAAATGTAGGAGGTAATGTAAACAAATGGGTCCTGAAACAACAGAACGAATTGATGTTCCAAATATTGTATCCAATAAGGAATGTCAATTTTTTATTGAAAACGGCTACCTTGTCGTGCCTAACTTGCTATCCGAAAGTGAGGTTGAAGAAATCAGGCAAGACACAACCACGCTTGCTCGCGGCGGCTATGAATGTGATAGCCTTAAACCGCTTCCAGATAACGTTACCGACGAAGATGCAATCGGCAGAATTCTTTGCATCCATCAACCCCATTTTGTTAGCGATACTATTGAAGAGTACGTCAAACACCCAAAAATCTGCGGAATTTTGAGCCAAATTACTGCTGCACACCTGCCATTTTGGGATGGTAGTGTAAAGTGTATGCAATCAATGCTCTTCGTCAAACCGCCTAATTTTCAGGGACAGGCGTGGCATCAAGATGAAATCTACATCCCTACGCGCGACCGTTCCTTAATCGGTGCGTGGATTGCTATGGATGATGCCACGGTTGAGAACGGATGTTTGTGGGTGCTTCCGGGTTCACATCGGCAAGGTTACCTATATCCGCAACGCAACCACGAAAATCCTGACGAATTTGACTTCGCTCAAGAAAGTTATGGATTTGACGGTTCTGAGGAAGTACCCGTCGAAGTGACAACGGGTACGCTTGTCTTTTTTAACGGTTATCTGCTGCACCGTTCCCGTAAAAATCGTGGAGATACATTCCGACGTGTGCTTGTTAGCCACTACTGTAATTCATGGTCTCTACTGCCGTGGTCAATTCGGGAAGGGGAACGTCCTGCAAGTGCTGATCGGCGATGCATTACTCCGGTATCGGGTGTTGATCCTTATGCTTGGAAAGGTTACGATGATCCGCCTAAAAACGTAGGGTTGCGAACGTGCAAAGCGATTAGTGAATTACCACCTATCACACAGGAAAGTGAGTGAAACCGATGACGACACAACAAGCTTCTGAGCTACAGAATACATTGGAAACCATGTTAAACCGTATCGCTGCGGGAGACGATATTACTGAACAACTTCTTAGGATTGAGCAGTTGTCTACTGACATTGAATCAACTGTGCCCACAATGCTTAAGCACTATCTGCAACGGAAAAGTTATACAAAAGCGTTAGATTTTCTTAAAGATATGTAAGGATATTGCCCAAATAGGAATTTTCCACTTTCTTGCTTAACTTTATACTTTT
This sequence comes from Candidatus Poribacteria bacterium, assembly GCA_965197475.1. Lineage (GTDB taxonomy): Bacteria > Poribacteria > WGA-4E > WGA-4E > WGA-3G > MSPOR6. Next base: position 1,134,405 of record CBDANF010000002.1, read on the forward strand.
TGGTATTTTGCTATAATATCCCATACACATTCACAAACTTTGAGGTTATCACCTCATCCATCTAACAAATAAGAAGAAATTCACATGAAAACTGTCTTGAAAGAAATCATAACAAGCCGAACTGTTATCGTAACCTTCATTGGCTGCCTGATATTTTTAGGCACACTACAACTATTAGTCGTCAAAGGGTGTAATAATGAAGCTGGCAAAAGTATAATAAATGAGCTGCATCCATATATATCGGAAGCAGACCTACATTCAACCGAACCGATAGCAGTTCCGCCTTTTCCTGAACCCTCACTGGAGGGACTTGTGGCACAACTGAAAGCGGAACTTGGGCTTACCGATGCTGAGATAGCAGAGACTGCGGAACTTATAGCGAAAGAACGCGTACTTGACATCGTAAACTACATGGACAGTCGCCGTGGTCCCGAAGCGAGGCAGGTTGCGTGGGAACAACGTAAGCGACTCGCTGTTGCGAAACCTGAACTGCTATGGACACCCGGCTTCGTCTTACCTCCCACACTTGATGTAATGGAGCTAAGAGATACATCTTTATATAACTACAACACGAAAGAAGGGGACGATTTTACAGTCACCGAAGAACAAAACCAAAGAATTTATGATCTGCGAGGCCAAGCACAGAGAGGTGAAATTTCTTCGGAAGAATATCGTAGAGAAGGCGGGAAAATTCAGGTGGAGAACCTTGATCCCCTAACCGCTGCGAAGCATTTTCTAACATATTCAAGCGTAGGTTCCATAAAGGCAGAACTTGGCATTGAATACGCCGAGCGCGCCATTAATGAAAACCCCAATTCTTTTGAGGCACATCATGTCTGGACATTCTGCAACCGCATGTTCTATTTGGGAACAGACAACGAGAAAGTGATAGCAGGGTACCGCAATCTGGTTGACAGATTCCCGAATTCCTCCATTGCACTTCAAGATCTGAGTTGGGCACTGTATCATTTGTATTCGGGCCCGGATTTGTATGCCTACCCAGAGGAGGCACTCGATGCTGTCCAACGCGCAATTCAACTTGATGACCGCATTGAACGAAATAATCAATTATTAGCTCGTAGTTATCATAAACTCGGGGAATATGAAAAAGCACTTGCTGTTTACCAAGGAATGTCCGAAGTATTCTATGGTCACGCAGGTGGGCTTCTCACACCTATTTATGAGCTTCAACGCAAAGTTTACAATCAACGGCAGCAACAACAAGGCGAATAATGTCAAAGAGAAACAGAAACCGTAACAATCAGGAAAGTGTAGTGCTTTGTCAAGTTTATATTTATGGGTACAAGCCGCGATTAGAAGATCGCTTCTACAGAACCTGAAAAGTAGGAAGGAACTCCGATTCCCGACTATGTCACGACTCACCATTTGAAAGTGGACATAACAGTAGAGGTTTTTAATACTAACCGCCACTGCCACTACAATATCTTTTATATTATTACAAAAAGGAATTTAAACATGCCAAAAACTATAACTTTACGCAATAAGTAGTTTTGGACTTGCAAAAAACATGTGAAAAAGTGTGATAAACCCTTGTGTAGACAAGGTTTATATGGTATAATATAGATAAGAAAAAAGGGAGGTTGTAGCCTCCCAATTAACCCAAAAAGCAGAGTTGCTTTCTGAAGGTTCTAATCTTATCTGATATTATATCAGAAATCCGTCAGAAAAAGCAACTCCTATTTCAAGGAGTTATCTGATGGATTTAATCAAGGTCATGGAACGTTTCCCCGATCAAGAGAGTTGTATTGCACATTTAGAGAAGATTCGTTGGCGAGGTAAACCTGTGTGTCCGCATTGTGAAAGCGATCATATAGGAGAACGGACAGAAACAGAAATCGGTCGTATCGGTCGTTGGAACTGCCACGAGTGCCAAGTGAGTTTCAAGGTGACGTGCAGGTCGGTGTTTCACGGGACAAAGATAGCGTTACAGAAGTGGTTTTTGGCTATTTCGTTGATAACGAATGCGAAGAAAAGTTTGTCAAGGCATCAACTGGCGCGCGATTTAGACTTGAATCAAAAGACAGCATGGTTTATGATGGCACGTATTCGTGCTGAAATGGCAAAGAAAGGCGGGGCTTTACTACAAGGTATCATTGAAGCAGATGAGACCTATATTGGCGGTAAACCTCGTAAAAAGAACAAACGTGAAGATGATGAACCACATAAACGTGGCAGAGGAACGGAGAAAACTGCTATAATAGGAGCAGTGCAACGTGGGGGTAGGGTTGTCGCACAGGTGGCACATAACCTCACAGGACGCACTATCCTTGAGTTTATTCGGAGTGCTGTAAACCTAAAGGACTCGGAACTAATAACCGATGAGTATCAGGCTTACAACGCTATTGGAAAGGAAATGAAGCACGCTGTTATCAACCACAAGGTGCAGTTTGCTGATGGTGATACACATACAAACACGATTGAAGGGTTCTGGTCACTACTCAAACGGGCTTGGTATGGACAGCATCACCATTATCAGACAGGATACACACCGCTGTATGTGGCGGAAGCGTGCTATAAGTATAACTATAGGAGCGTTGACAGCTTGTTTGTCAAGTTTGTCAACGAAAGTATGTTGTGAGAGAAGTTAGAGATTCTATGGCAGATGTATTGAGTCAGCACGGACTAGATAAGAAAAGTGATAGTCCTTCAAGATCTGCTCTTTCTGAAACAGAATTCTTTGAAGAATTTTGTATCGTTGCTGAATATTTCATCGATGCATTTCACAGGTATGTTGAAGAATTCAGGACTGCCGATAATGTTCCTCAGACAAAACATTCTGGGAAAACAAGTGAGCTTGACACCGGTTGAGTGCGTCCATAAAATTATCAAAAGTGGTTAACATTTCCTCTTTTGATTTGAATTCTAACACCATTTTTGCGCGTTCTTTGTGATGTATGTAGATGTAGAAACTACTTTTTGCGCTTATGTGGCGTTCTTCAGTTTCAATTCTCTGACACATAGCCAAGTTTAATGCTTTTCTTTCATTATTTTCGGTATATTCAACGAAAAACATGATTTTAATCTCCTTTGGAGTTAGAGGGGACAGGGTCCCCTCGTTGTCAGAGTTGTTATAAGTATTCGGGGATTACTTCTGACACGCTGGTTATTGCTACAGCAATAGATAGTTCACTCTTTAAGCTCCATGTCGAGCATATAAGTGAGACAACAATCATACGTAAACCAAAAGGTTCAGATGGTTCACCAAGAGTTGCTGTATGCAAAATGCATTCGGTAAATTCATCGCGCTTTTCATTGGGCACACCAAAGGTGAGAGCAAACCCTCTAATAATCGTTTCATACAATTGCTTTTTGGGAGTATCAGAAGGGTTTAGATCACGCAAGGTTTCATAATGTGTCAATGCAAGACGAGGGAATTCCCTTATAAGCCACTTATCTCTATCTTTGTGTTTCCTGCGTTCTTTCCAATCTGAAAACAAAGACATAATAGTCTCCTTGTGTAAAAGGGAGTGGTTTCAGCGATGTAATAAGCTAAATGCAAAGCGATTATTATGTCGCTGATTCTATAAATATGATGTTAACTGTTTGGTTCACGAGAACTATACACACGAAACTTTCCAATGTTACTTGGTTATGGTAGAGACCGCGCCTTGCGACGCGGGTAACATTCTCTACCAAAGTTTTCGTGATGTTAATAGGATACTATACTGGCAGGATTTTGTCAAGTAAAAAATTTGAGAAAAATTTTCAAGTCCAAAACTACTCATTGCGTAACTTTATGTCTAACACTTGTCACTGAGTAGAAAATGGATATATCTTACAGGACGGACGCATTCCCCCTTGATAAGGGGGGTTAGGGGGGTTAAATAAGCAGAATTTTGGTATTTTAACCCCCTAAATCCCCCTTATCAGCGGGACTTTAAGAGGAAATGCGTCCGTCCTGTCTTAGTTTTCATAGAAACACGATAAATGCTGGGACAACCGCAGGGTGCTAATTTTTCACGTGATAAAAAAGAGAAACGTGGTATAATTTACTAAAATCAAAAATGCGGAGGAATTCCCATGAAAACCTTCTTGAAAGAAATCATAATGAGTCGTCCTGTGATTATTACCTTCATTGGCTGCCTACTCTTTTTCGGATCGCTTCTACTTTTTGTAATCAAAGGGTGTAATAATGAAGCTGGCAAGAGTATAATAAACGAGATCCATCCATATATATCGGAAGCAGACCTACGTTCGACCGAACCGATAGCAGTTGCGCCTTTTCCTGAACCCTCACTGGAGGGACTTGTGGCACAACTGAAAGCGGAACTTGGGCTTACCGATGCTGAGATAGCAGAGACTGCGGAACTTATAGCGAAAGAACGCGAACTTGACATCGTAAACTACATGGACAGTCGCCGTGGCGTAGCAGCGAGGCAGACTGCGTGGGAACAACGTAAGCGACTCGCTGTTGCGAAACCTGAACTTCTATGGACCCCCGGTTTCGTCTTACCGCCCGCACTTGATGTGATGGAGTTAAGAGATATATCTTTATATAACTACGATACGAAAGCGGGGGACGATTTCACAATTACCTCAGAACAACGGCAAAGAATGTCTAACCTGCGAAGCCAAGCACAGAGAGGTGAAATTTCTGATGAAGAATATAGTAGAGAAGCTGGGAAAATTGCGGTTGAGAACCTTGATCCCTTAACTGCTGCAAAGCATTTTCTAACGCATGCAGGCGTAGGTTCCATAGATGCTGAACTCGGTATTGAATACGCCGAGCGCGCCATTAATGAAAACCCCGATTCCTTTGAGGCACATCATGTCTGGACATTCTGCAACCGCATGTTCTATTTGGGAACAGACAACGAGAAAGTGATAGCAGGGTACCGCAATCTGGTTGACAGATTCCCGAATTCCTCCATTGCACTTCAAGATCTGAGTTGGGCACTGTATCATTTGTATTCGGGCCCGGATTTGTATGCCTACCCAGAGGAGGCACTCGATGCTGTCCAACGCGCAATTCAACTTGATGACCGCATTGAACGAAATAATCAATTATTAGCTCGTAGTTATCATAAACTCGGGGAATATGAAAAAGCACTTGCTGTTTACCAAGGAATGTCCGAAGTATTCTATGGTCGCGCAGGTGGGCTTCTCACACCTATTTATGAGCTTCAACGCAAAGTTTACAATCAACGGCAGCAACAACAAGGCGAATAATGTCAAAGAGAAACAGAAACCGTAACAATCAGGAAAGTGTAGTGCTTTGTCAAGTTTATATTTATGGGTATAAGCCGCGATTAGAAGATCGCTTCTACAGAACCTGAAAAGTAGGAGGGAACTCCGATTCCCGACTATGTCACGACTCACCATTTGAAAGTGGACATAACAGTAGAGGTTTTTAATACTAACCGCCACTGCCACTACAATATCTTTTATATTATTACAAAAAGGAATTTAAACATGCCAAAAACTATAACTTTATGTCTAACACTTGTCACTGAGTAGAAAATGGATATATCTTACAGGACGGACGCATTCCCCCTTGATAAGGGGGGTTAGGGGGGTTAAAAGTCCTTATTTTTGGTGTTTTTAACCCCCTAAATCCCCCTTATCAGGGGGACTTTAAGAGGAAATGCGTCCGTCCTGTCTTAGTTTTCATAGAAACACGATAAATGCTGGGACAACCGCAGGGTGCTAATTTTTCACGTGATAAAAAAGAGAAACGTGGTATAATTTACTAAAATCAAAAATGCGGAGGAATTCCCATGAAAACTGTCTTGAAAGAAATCATAATGAGCCGTCCTGTTATTATTACCTTCATTGGCTGCCTACTCTTTTTCGGTTCACTGCTGCTTTTTGTAATCAAAGGGTGTAATAATGAAGCTGGCAAAAGTATAATAAACGAGATCCATCCCTATATATCGGAAGCAGACCTTAACTCAACTGAACCGATAGCAGTTGCGCCTTTTCCTGAACCCTCACTGGAGGGACTTGTGGCACAACTGAAAGCGGAACTTGGGCTTACCGATGCGGAGATAGCAGCGGATGCGGAACTTATAGCGAAAGAACGCGAACTTGACATCGTAAACTACATGGACAGTCGCCGTGGTTCCGAAGCGAGGCAGGCTGCGTGGGAACAACGTAAGCGACTCGCTGTTGCGAAACCTGAACTGCTATGGACACCCGGCTTCGTCTTACCGCCCGCACTTGATGTAATGGAGTTAAAAGATATATCTTTATATAACTACGATACGAAACAAGGTGAAGATTTTACAATCACCTCAGAACAACAGCAAAGAATCTATGAACAGCGAGACAAAGCAAGGAGAGATGAAATTTCTTCGGAAGAATCTCGTAGAGAAGCTGGGAAAATTCGGGTGGAGAACCTTGATCCCTTAACTGCTGCGAAGCATTTTCTAACATATTCAGGCGTAGGTTCCGTAAACGCAGAACTCGGTATTGAATACGCCGAGCGCGCCATTAATGAAAACCCCGATTCCTTTGAGGCACATCATGTCTGGACATTCTGCAACCGCATGTTCTATTTGGGAACAGACAACGAGAAAGTGATAGCAGGGTACCGCAATCTGGTTGACAGATTCCCGAATTCCTCCATTGCACTTCAAGATCTGAGTTGGGCACTGTATCATTTGTATTCGGGCCCGGATTTGTATGCCTACCCAGAGGAGGCACTCGATGCTGTCCAACGCGCAATTCAACTTGATGACCGCATTGAACGAAATAATCAATTATTAGCTCGTTGTTATCATAATCTTGGCGAGTATGAAAAAGCACTTGCTGTTTACCAAGGGATGTCCGAAGTATACTATGGTCATGGTGGGGGTCTTCTCACACCTATTTATCAGCTGCAACGCAAAGTTTACAATCAACGGCAGCAACAACAAGGCGAATAATGTCAAAGAGAAACAGAAACCGTAACAATCAGGGACTGACGCTGCAAAATAGACATTATAACGTTTTCAGGACGGACGCATTTTTTCTTAAAGTCCCACTGATAAGGGGGATTTAGGGGGTTAAAAACACCAAAATAAGGACTTTTAACCCCCCTAACCCCCCTTATCAAGGGGGAATGCGTAAGTCCTGGTTTTAATTGTGAGTTATTATTGGTCTATGGTCCAATCTTATGTTCGTCCGTTGGGTAGATTAGGTGTCGCGCGCAACTTTCTGAATCGCGGATTATCGCGGATTACACCAAATCAACGGTATGAATGCCTTTTTGGCATTCCCCGGATTTCACGGATTATTGGACACTGGTGACAACAAGTCGTTTTCATAATGTGATGTCAATAACAGAAGCCGTCCATCCATCCGTTGAATGTGCGGATACAAGACTCATAAAATCCGCGCAATCCGATAAATCCGCGTAAATCCGCGATTCTGACAACACAACGCCGATTAAATCATTATAATGTCTAATCTTTATGTTACCACAAAAAGGAGTTTAATCATGTCAAAAACTATAATTTTTTGTTTAACTTTCTTACTTATCGGTATTTTGCTATAATATCCCATACGCATTCACAAACATTGAAGTTATCACCTCATCTGTACCACAAAAAAGGAGAAATTCACATGAAAACTGTCTTGAAAGAAATCATAATGAGTCGTCCTGTTATTATTACCTTCATTGGCTGCCTACTCTTTTTCGGTTCACTGCTGCTTTTTGTAATCAAAGGGTGTAATAATGAAGCTGGCAAGAGTATAATAAACGAGATCCATCCCTATATATCGGAAGCAGACCTTAACTCAACCGAACCGATAGCAGTTCCGCCTTTTCCTGAACCCTCACTGGAGGGACTTGTGGCACAACTGAAAGCGGAACTTGGGCTTACCGATGCGGAGATAGCAGCGGATGCGGAACTTATAGCGAAAGAACGCGAACTTGACATCGTAAACTACATGGACAGTCGCCGTGGTTCCGAAGCGAGGCAGGCTGCGTGGGAACAACGTAAGCGACTCGCTGTTGCGAAACCTGAACTGCTATGGACACCCGGCTTCGTCTTACCGCCCGCACTTGATGTAATGGAGTTAAGAGATATATCTTTATATAACTACGATACGAAACAAGGTGAAGATTTTACAATTACCTCAGAACAACGGCAAAGAATGTCTAACCTGCGAAACCAAGCACAGAGAGGTGAAATTTCTGATGAAGAATATAGTAGAGAAGCTGGGAAAATTCGGGTTGAGAACCTTGATCCCTTAACTGCTGCGAAGTATTTTCTAACATATTCAAGCGTAGGTTCCATAAAAGCAGAACTCGGTATTGAATACGCCGAGCGCGCCATTAATGAAAACCCCAATTCCTTTGAGGCACATCATGTCTGGGCACTCTGCAACCGCGAGTATTATTTTCAAACAGACAATGAGAAAACAATAGAGGGGTTCCGCAATCTGGTTAACAGATTTCCGAACTCCTCCATCGCACTTCAAGAACTTTGTTTGATAACCCGTTTCACCCACCCGGAGGAGGCACTTGATGCCGTCCAACGCGCAATTCAACTTGATGACCGCATTGAACGAAATAATGAATTATTAGCTCATTGTTATCATAAACTCGGGGAATATGAGAAGGCACTTGCTGTTTACCAAGGAATGTCTGAAGTATACTATGGACACGGTGGTGGTCTTCTCACCTTTATTTATCAACTTCAACGCAAAGTTTACAATCAGCGGCAGCAACAACAAGGCGAATAATGTCAAAGAGAAACAGAAACCGTAACAATCAGGGACTGACGCTGCAAAATAGACATTATAACGTTTTCAGGACGGACGCATTTTTTCTTAAAGTCCCACTGATAAGGGGGATTTAGGGGGTTAAAAACACCAAAATAAGGACTTTTAACCCCCCTAACCCCCCTTATCAAGGGGGAATGCGTAAGTCCTGGTTTTAATTGTGAGTTATTATTGGTCTATGGTCCAATCTTATGTTCGTCCGTTGGGTAGATTAGGTGTCGCGCGCAACTTTCTGAATCGCGGATTATCGCGGATTACACCAAATCAACGGTATGAATGCCTTTTTGGCATTCCCCGGATTTCACGGATTATTGGACACTGGTGACAACAAGTCGTTTTCATAATGTGATGTCAATAACAGAAGCCGTCCATCCATCCGTTGAATGTGCGGATACAAGACTCATAAAATCCGCGCAATCCGATAAATCCGCGTAAATCCGCGATTCTGACAACACAACGCCGATTAAATCATTATAATGTCTAATCTTTATGTTACCACAAAAAGGAGTTTAATCATGTCAAAAACTATAATTTTTTGTTTAACTTTCTTACTTATCGGTGTCTTTGCCGCAACGGACATCGCACAAGCACAGACGTTGACGATAAGCCCTAAAAATCAAGATACATACAACGACTGGGAACCAACGAATGGGGGCACCCTCACTTTTACTGTCAACGTTAGCAACTTATCTGCTGCGAATATCACTGGCGGTAAAATCAGTTTTGACTTTGAGACGGTGTCGAGGTGGCATGGGATCTGTATGAATGACGGAGAATGTAAAGCCCCAGAAGACCCAGACCTCTACTTTGACAGCACTCAGACGACCTATACTGCGCCACGCTGGCAACAATCGAGCGAATCTTCAGACAGCAGCACTTCACCAAGAGTAGATGCTGTGTGGAATTCGAGTGATAATCTCAATAACTTTTCAATTGATGTCAAAGTACTATGCAGGGATTACGGTGCATTCGGTATCCTTCGGGTAAAACTCTATAAAAGCACCTCATCTTCATCCTATGTATTTGTAAAGGAAGTTGGAATCGTCATCCCGAAAGATGACAATGGCAATTATATGGCAGACAAAAGCGACACAAAATATGGGTATACAAACCCAGCCATTGATGCTGAATCCGGTCCTGATGATGGATCAGGTGTTGAGGAAAATAACAACTATGGAGATGGACTCGTCGAATTTGAGGAATACCGTGGGGCTATGATAGACGGGGTGCATAAACGTCTCAAGCCAACGGAGAAAGACATTTTCGTCTATAGCCAGTTCACCACTTTAGGCATTGGTGATGCATCCAACTTGCCCAGCACGACCTTTAAAGTGCATGAGATACGGATACGTGAAACGAAAGATGAAGACGATGATCGAACGGTAAACTACAATTCTTTAGGCACCCCAACCCAGTTCGGTGCAGTGGATGCGTGGCGTGTGCAAAATACAAAGGCTCTCTGGATAACTCCCACGTCTTCAGGTACCTACTTAGGAATAGTAAGTGCGGTTGCTGCGCCTCCTGATGTAGAATCAGTTAAAATCAATGAAACAAACATTAGAAATTACCTTACCAGTATCCAGAACGGTACGCCCCGGACAAACCTAACAGCAAATCAGTTCATTCGTTTTGTTATCGGGCATGAAATGGGACATGGGGTAGCAGTTAACCATCCTTGGCACACACCCGTCCCTTCCGGTTCTTCTAATCCGCCTGTTGATGGTGGTTGGTATGGTTTTAGTGGTAATCTTTCGCATATACGCACTCCGAGTATAGTTGCGGCTTTGCTATCACATTTTGATAGTTATTGGAATGTCAATACGGCTCCAGCAAAATGGACGATACCTGTCAACAGCTATACGGATGATTTGCCACTGGATAGTTCCGCATCAAGTTTTAAGTATCAGTACGGTTCTACTATTATGGATTATCCAATACCTTTTAGCGACATAACTGACGCGAATAATAACACAATAGATAGAGAAGGTATTTTCCCCGCGTCAACTTTTCATAGTCTCCACAATTGGGAATATCAATTGCTGGGTGATGGTGTGGCATCTCAGGAAACTGCTGAGTGGACACGTCGCACCGTTTCTGCGGATCCATCCAGCGAGGCAAACTTTGGAGATTCAGCCAATTCGGGTAATGGTGATAGCACTGATGGGAGTAATGGCGGTAGCACAGAAACTAATGGCGATAGCACAGAAACTAATGGTGATAGCACAGAAACTAATGGCGGTAGCACAGAAACTAATGGTGATAGCACAGAAACTAATGGTGATAGCACAGAAACTACTAGTGATGGCACAGAAACTAATGGCGGTGGCACAAGCACTACACCGCCAGGTGCACCGAGAGATTTGCTCGTCTCATCAGAAGGTGATGGTCAGGTCAGTTTATCATGGACAGCCCCAACCGATACAGGGAGTTCTTCAATTGACAATTATGAATATCAGTATAGCGAAAGCAGCCCCGAGAGTTGGAGCGGTTGGATATCAACGGGTAACGATGGAAACTCTATAACTGGTACGAGTGTAGATGTTACGGGGTTGACCAACGATACGGAATACAAGTTCCAGGTGCGCGCCGTGAGTAGCGCGGGAGAGAGCCCAGAATCAGACACAGTGACCGGAAGCCCCCAAGCACCGGTCATAATAACAGTGCCCGCAGCCCCTGCTTGGAGTGATATACCGGATCCGTATAACCTTACCGTTGGTGATTATTTTTGTTTAGACTTGAGTAGTTATGTGTCTGGGAGCCCGACTATAGCCAGGACTTTGGGTAGGATACCTGCTGGATTATCCCTTAGTAATGGTGTCTTGAGTGGAACGGTGACAACGGTTGAAACTCGGTATCTTAAGTTTACGGCGACCAATCTCGGAGGTTCCGTACAAAGTGAGTGGGTTGATATCGTTGTAACTGCCGCCTCTACGCCAACGGTGACAGTGCCTGTTTGGAGCGATATACCGGATCCGTACAATCTTATCGTTGGTGATTATTTTAGTTTAGACTTGAATAGTTATGTGTCTGGGAGCCTGACTATAACCAAGAACGCTGGTGCTATACCTGCGGGGTTGTCACTGAGTAATGGTGTCCTGAGTGGCACGGTCACAACCGTTGAAAGTCGGGGTCTCCAATTTACTGCGACAAATACCGAAGGGTCCGCACAGAGCGAATGGGTCCAAATTGTCGTTACTGCCGCCTCTACGCCAACGGTGACAGCCCCTGTTTGGAGTGATATACCGGATCCGTACACCCTTACTGTTGGTGATTATTTTAGTTTAGACTTGAATAGTTATGTGACGGGAAGTCTGACTATAACCAAGAACGCTGGTGCTATACCTGCGGGGTTGTCACTGAGTAATGGCATCCTGAATGGCACGGTGACAACCGTTGAAGATCGCAGTATCCAATTTACTGCGACCAATTCTGCAGGTTCCGCACAAAGTGAATGGGTTAATATCACCGTTCAAGCTGCTCAATGACTTGACATTCCTACTGCGGATTTAACGATGACGCGCAATCAATCTTTTAGTTTGGATCTGGATAATTATCTGGTAAACGATATAACGCCAACAATAACTTACGTTGGTCCTTTGCTATCAGGTATAAGTTGAGCAATGGTATCTTATGCAGAACCCCGGGGCACAGACACAAGCTTATTAGTCGTTTTTGAGGTAACCAACACACGGTTCTGTATTATAGTAAAATCTGTAATTATCTGGACACTGCTGTAGCGTCCACTTTCAGTTTGCGCAAGGACGACACAAACTAAAAGTTTGTGCTACAAAATATGCGGTAGGAACTGTTTCCCAACTGGACCGATAACAATGTCCAAGTAATTCTAAAATCTACTATAAAATTGGAAGAGATTACCGTTAACGATTAGCCTTGACAAATCCTTAAGTTCTGTGATATAGTCTGTGCTACAGTTCTACTAATAAAGTAGTACCAACTTTTTATAGACATTGCTTTTGAGCATAAACTTCTGTTGAGTCACAGATTAAAACTTGAAAATGAGGATTACATGATCAGAGAAGATGGACGAAAAACAGATGAGATGCGTCCTGTTACCATTAGCCGGAATTATATAAAGCATGCTGAGGGAGCTATTCTTATAGCAACTGGGGATACGAAGGTGATTTGCACCGCATCTGTTGAAGAACGCCAGCCGAGATTTATGCGGGACCAGAACATCCGACATAAAGGTTGGGTCACTGCCGAGTATTCAATGCTACCGCGTTCCACTTCTCAACGCATGCAACGCGAAGCATCGCAAGGCAGGCTTGGCGGGCGAACACAGGAAATTCAACGCCTAATCGGCAGATCACTCCGCGCTGCTGTTGACCTTGATTCATTAGGTGAAAGAACAATCTGGTTGGACTGCGATGTGATTCAAGCCGATGGTGGCACCCGTACCGCAGCAATTACAGGTGCATTTATGGCACTCTGGGATGCCTGCAAAAGTCTGCAAAACCAAGGCAAGATTGATGAACTGCCTATCTCTGACAATATCGCTGCAACCAGTGTTGGGATTATCAATGGAATCCCTATGCTTGATCTCTGCTATACTGAGGACTCGGCTGCCGATGTTGATATGAACATTGTGATGACAGGAAATGGAAAGTTCATTGAGATTCAAGGCACCGCTGAACAAGACCCATTTTCACGTGAAGATTGTGACCAATTGTTTGACCTATCTGTCAGCGGTATTCAACAACTCATCCGCTTACAGAACCGAATGATGCTTGAGAACCTTGATGAAGCTAGTTTTGGCAACCCGTAACCTCGGAAAAGTAAATGAGCTTACGGCAATGCTTAACACCGACCAACAACATCAGAATATTCAGATTCTCTCGCTTCAGGATTTTCCTGATGCGCCAGAGGTCATTGAGGACGGTGGGACATATCAAGAAAACGCCGCAAAGAAAGCTACAGTCATTGCTGATTACACCGGGTACCGCACGCTTGCTGATGACGCGGGCTTAGAGGTTGATGCTCTCGGTGGTGCACCAGGTGTTCACTCTAAACGATGGGCAGGTGATGATGTCACTGATGCAATTCGCGTTCAAAAATTGCTTGAAGCTTTGGAAGGCCTCTCTAATCGGAACGCACGATTTGTTGCAGCAATTGCTATCGCAGAACCTACTTCAACGAATAGCAGTTATTCTGGGAGCAATGCCTTACAGCAGTCAAGTACTTCTTCGTCAAAAAGGGTACAGGTTGTTGTTGGTAAATGCGAAGGGCACATAATCCATGCTCCTGCTGGGGACAGCGGTTTTGGATACGATCCGATCTTTGTTCCTATCGGTTATGAGAAAACTTTTGCTGAATTGGGCGATGCAATCAAAAACCGAATCAGCCATAGAAGTGAAGCATTGCGATTGGCACTCAAATTATTATAATTAGGACTTACGCGTTTCCTCTTAAAGTCCCCTTGATAAGGGGGATTTAGGGGGTTAAATAACTGAAATAGCGACTTTTTTGGTGAAATATATTGCTTTTGGACACAATTTGCGTGAGTCCTGATAATATAAAGCATCTGTAAGAACTGTACTAATTACATTCATCTTTGTAGGAGGGCTTTGTAAGCCTGATTTATATACGCTACAATAGAATTATATTTTGCTGATAGGAGAAAGGAATTTAATGGCAGCACTAAACGATTTACGAAACGGATTAGTCATCCGACTTAACAATATTGTCTACACGATTGTAGACTGTGAACATGTGAAACCCGGAAAAGGAGGAGCATTCGCTCGAACCAAGATTAAACGAGTTCGGGATGGGGCAGTCCTTGACCGCACCTTTCGCACAAACGAAACTATTGAAACAGTCCGACTCACCGACCATGAGATGCAGTTTCTCTATAGTGAAGGTGAGATGCTGTGGTTTATGGATAACGAAACTTTTGACCAACACGAGTTTCCCGTAGCACTGCTTGGGGATAGTGTGAAATTTTTAAAAGAGAGTGAAACTGTAACGGTTAAAATGGATGGTACTACGCCGCTTGCTGTTGAACTGCCGACTTTTGTTGAACTCCAAATTGTTGAAACTGATCCCGGTTTACGAGGCGACACTGTCAGCGGTGGTACAAAACCAGCAAAATTAGAAACAGGTGCTGTGGTAAATGTCCCGCTCTTCGTTAAAAATGAAACCACAATCAAAGTTGACACTCGGACGGGGAAATATGTTGAAAGGGTTTAAAACATGAAGCAAAACAAGCAAAGTGAGAACCTTGACTCCGCTGCTGATACAGATGTTAGCTCCGACGAAATTACAAACCTCGGTGTTGGTTCTGATCCGATCCTACAACGTCTTGAACAACTCATCGCAATCGCAGAGCAGTCGGATTTGGCAACGGTTCGGATTCGAGAAGGTGAAGTTGAAATAGAAATTTCACGCGTAACTACTCAACCTGTACCAACCGCACAAGCCAATACGAATACCACCGCACCCGCCCTTGTCACTGGCGACCAATCGGGAGACGACATAATTCGATCGCCAATGCCCGCGCGTTTCTATCGCGCACCAGCACCTGATGAACCCCCATTTATTGAAGTCGGTGATACTGTTACAGCCGGTGCTTCCTTATCTACGCTTGAAGTTATGAAAACTTACAACGATGTTGAGGCTCCTTTCAATTGTGAAATCCTCGAAATTCTTGTTGAAGATGGTGAAGCAGTTGAATACAATCAGGCTCTCTTTCGAGTGAGGCAAACCTAAAACTATGTTTCAAAAAATACTGATCGCAAACCGCGGTGAGATAGCTATCCGTATTATCCGTGCCTGTAAGGATATGGGTATTAGGACTGTTGCTATATTTTCTACAGCAGATAGAGACGCGCTCCACGTCCAGTACGCCGATGAATCCTACTGTATCGGACCGCCACCTTCAACCGAAAGTTATCTTAAATATGCGAACATCACTGCTGTTGCTGACTTTGCCAATGTTGATGCGATACACCCAGGGGCCGGGTTTCTCGCTGAAGATGCACAGTTCGCTGAAATTTGTGAAGCACACCAAATAAAATTTATTGGTCCTTCCATTAGCGATCTCAAAACTATGGGCGACAAAGTTCGAGCGTTAGAGGCAGTCGCAAAAGCAGGTTTGAAACTCGTTCCCGGTAGCCAAAGTAGGAAACAGAAGAAAGATAAAAATGCGACCGTTGAAACAGCTGAGGAAGCAGCCGAATTGGCTGAAAAGATCGGATACCCGGTCGGAATCAAAGCATCCGCAGGCGGCGGCGGTCGTGGTATTCGCATCGCACTCAATCGTCCCAGCCTGTTCAACCTATTTCACACGGCAAAATCCGAGAGCGAAGCCGCTTTTGGCAACGGTGATGTCTATATCGAAAAATGGATTGAAGAGGCACGGCATATTGAAGTCCAAATATTGGGGGATACTCACGGCAATGTCGTCCACCTTGGGGAACGCGAATGCTCTATCCAACGCAGACAGCAGAAATTGCTTGAAGAAGCCCCCGCCGCATCTATACCCTCTAAACTCTGTAATGAAATCTGTAAAGCAGCTGTTAAAGCCGCTAAATCAATCGGATACTCAAATGCTGGTACAATTGAGTTTGTTGTTGATAAAGATGGAAATTTCTATTTCCTTGAGATGAATACACGGATTCAGGTCGAACACACCATCACTGAGAGTATCACCGGTATTGATTTGATTAAGGAACAGATCCGATTGGCAATGGGAGAAGAACTCGGATACAACCAATCTGATATCCGCATCAGCGGACACGCTATTGAATGCAGAATCAATGCTGAAGACCCCGCAAATCAGTTTATGCCTTCACCAGGGTTAGTTACAGATTATCAACCTCCCGGTGGTATCGGTATTCGGGTTGACGGGTATATCTACACCGGTTATACGGTTCCCCCGCACTATGATTCGCTTGTTGGGAAATTAATCGCTACTGGTAGAGACCGAAACGAAGCCATTGCACGTTTGAAACGGGCACTTTCCGAATTTAAAATTGAAGGCATAAAAACCACAATTCCACTCCATCAAAGAATCCTAAATGACGAGCGGTTTCTAAACAGAACCATTTTCACCAATTTCCTACAAACATGATGACATCAATTGGTCAAACCACTGAGGAAGTAAACCCTGAATTTACTACACTGGTAGAAAGATTCAGGCATCTTGTCTTACACCTTCTTATCTTTGTCAGAAAAATCCTAAAAAAGGTAAAACAATATAAAATAGTGGATAGATGGCGCATTAAAAACTATATGTGTTCCATCGCCGCTCTCATAGTCCTCCTGATTCCAGTAACTACAAATGCTGCTACCTTCGTTGATGTGACAAATGCAGCAGACATTGATTTTCAACATTCAAACGGTACCCGCTCCAGTTTACTTCCAGAAGATATGGGATCAGGAGCTGGCTTTGCCGATATAGATAACGATGGTGATCTTGATCTCTACATTGTAAATATCCCCGGTGCATTCAAGGGAATGTCATCCAAAAAATCCGCTACTCAATCTGCGAATATGCTGTATCGTAACAACGGCAACGGCACCTTTACTGACATCACAGATTCCGCGAACGTTGGAGACACTGGATACGGCATGGGATGTGTCTTTGCAGATTACAATGGGGATGGCAACGTTGACCTCTATGTGACAAACTACGGTGAAAATGTGCTCTATCATAACAACGGAGACAGCACCTTTACCGATGTGACAAAAACTGCTGGAGTCGGGTGTCCATTGTGGAGTACCGGTGCCGCTTTTGCTGATTACGATGGCGATAACGATTTAGACCTCTACGTTTGTAACTACGTTAACTATGATCTTGAGAAATTCCAACAGAAGAAAGCGGAATCAGAACAATTCGGAAAATTAGTGCCAAATGCGTTGAATCCTGTCGTTTTTGAACCACAGGATAACGTCTTTTACCGAAACAACGGTGACGGAACGTTCACTGATATTACTGCCGAAGCAGGTGTTGCTGCTCCCAGTGGTAGAAGTATGCAAGCAATTTTCAGCGACTTTGACAATGATAACGATTTGGACCTCTACGTCGCAAACGACACCTCCGAAAACCACATTTTCCGAAATGATGGAAACGGCACGTTTACCGATGTCAGTGCAGACTCATGGGCAGCGGACTTTCGAGGCTCAATGGGTTTAGCGGCAGGAGATTATGATGCAGATGGGGATATTGACCTTTTTATCAGTCACTGGATTGATCAAGAATATGTACTTTATAGAAATCTGCTGAGAGAGGACAAAACTGCGGAAACCCCCGCTACGAAACGTATCCGATTTGTAGATGAATCCTATTCCGCTATGCTTGCAGAAGTTACATTAAAGGAAATCGGGTGGGGCACCTCTCTTTTTGACTACGACAACGACGGAGATTTAGATATCTTTGTGGCAAATGGGAGCACTTTCCAAAAACTGGATCAACCTGAATCGCTTATTCCACAACCTGATCAGTTGTTTCGTAATGAAGACGATGGCACTTTTAGTGATGTTAGTAAAAGCACTGGAATTGCTAATCTTCCTCCGCGAGTCAGCCGTGGTGCTGCTTTCGGTGACTATGATAATGACGGAGATGTGGATATTTTCATCGTCAATAACTATGCAAAGCCGATCCTATGGCGGAATAGTGCCACCGATTTGAAGAATAGCAATAATTGGCTGCATGTTAAGTTGATCGGCACGAACGAAAACCGAAGTGCTGTCGGTGCGAAAATACTATTGAAAACCTCAGAGACTACACAGATACGAGAAATTTATGCAGGTGAAAGCTACATGTCCGCTAACAGTTTCATTGCTGAATTCGGGTTAGGAAAAGCTACCCAAATTCAGATGCTGCAGGTTATCTGGTCCAACGGTAAAACACAGACGCTTGAGGATGTATCGGTAAACCAACTGATACGGATTACACAGAGACCTTAGATTGGGTTAGTGTCTGAACCAGGATTCACAAGATTATAGGATTTTCGAGATTGTTGGCAGTTTGACTTTTCTTGACACGGTCAAACCTATCTGATTATCTTGCGAATACGACTCACTACTGCAGAAACCTCTTTAATCCTGAAAATATGGAAATCATGCGAATCATGGTTCAGACAATAAACATTATATTTTACCTGCCATGAACATCAACTCCAAAACCTCACCAAAGTCTGCCCTGTTGACAGAATCCGAGATGTCACTGTTTGTTGACTACTATCAGCTCACGATGGGACAAGCAGATTTCAATGTCCAAAACGATGCTGTTATTACTGCCAATTACTATGTCCGAAAAATTCCACAAGGTGAATATCTCATTGCGGCAGGTCTCGAACAGGTTATCCATTATGTCCTAAATTTGCGTTTTACCGATGATATTCTCAATTGGCTATCGCAGCGCGGCGAATTGAGCGATGACTACCTTGAATCGTTGAAAGAGTTCCGATTTGAGGGATCCATTTATGCTGTCCCTGAAGGCACTCTCGTTTTCCCGAATGAACCTATTATCAACGTGACCGGCAGATCACGAGACGTGCAACTTTTTGAAACCTATCTGCTCTGCGTGATGAACTTTCAGACGTTGATTGCGACAAAAGCTTCACGTATTGTCCGCGCGGCAAGAGGAAAGCCTGTTTTTGATTTCGGTGCAAGACGCGCGCACGGCAGAGATGCAGGTATCCTTGCTGCGCGCGCATCGTTCATCGGTGGGGCAAGCGGTACATCTCTTGTGCTTGCAGGACGTTATTTTGATATTCCTTACGTCGGCACGATGGCACATAAATTTGTTATGGAACGCCCTACAGAAGTTGATGCATTCCGAGATTATGCTAATGTTTTCCCACACAACACCACATTCCTAATTGATACCTACGATACGTTACAGGGAGCAAGAAATGCGTGTATCGTTGCACATGAGATGGAAGCGCGCGGTGCCCGACTAAAAGCGGTGAGATTGGATAGTGGCGATCTCTTGTTACTCAGTAAAGAGGTTCGCCGTATTTTTGATGCAGAAGGACTTGACTATGTGCAGATTATTGCCAGCCATGATCTTGATGAATTTGAGATAAACAAATTGCTTAAGAAAGGTGCACCGATTGATGGTTTCGGAGTCGGCACCCGTCTTGCCACGGGTGCCAACTTTAATTCTTATACCGGTAAAGGCGGACCTTCCGCACTCGGCGGTGTCTATAAATCAGTTGAACGTGATGGTATTCCTGTTGGTAAACAGACGCTTGATGAACCTGCTAAAGCTACACTACCCGGAAGAAAGCAGATATATCGGCAAACTGACACCGATGGATACTATTGTAAAGACTGCGTCACGCTTTGGAATGAACCGGTATCCGATGGAGAACCACTCTTAATTTCCATTGTCAAGGACGGAGAATTGGTGTATAATTTTTCAAATCTGACAGACATTCAAGAACGGACGAGAGTGCAACTTAGGAAATTACATGAATCTCATAAAACTTTGATAGATGCTAAACCGTATCCAGTTGAAATACATCCGGGGTTGAAAACAGAATAGTAACGAAAACACGTATATTCTCCTTAACCACTTTACCCTTGATGAGGGACATGCTTGCGCTGATAAGCAAGGGAGGAAATGTGAATACCCTAAAGAACTTTGAATACAAGCAAAGAAAGTATATGCCTGTCTTTCCAAAAGCGAGTGGAAAACCAACTATTTATATTGAAGGATATCCCTGTGAGGACGATGAACCTATGGCTGCCACAGGATTTCACGCGGAACAGATTTCTACCTTTTTTGACCAACTCTCGCGACATTTTGAAATTAATGAACACATCCACGTTGGCATTGACAATTTCATCTACTACCGTGAAGGCGACATGACAAAATTCGTTGCGCCAGATGTTTACGTTGTTTTAGGTGTTGATAAAGTTCCGCAGCGGCGTAGTTTTTATACGTGGTCCGAAGGTGCAGTTCCCGCTGCCGTTTTTGAATTTCTTTCTGATGCAACGGCGAATCAAGATCGGCACGAAAAAGTTCAACTGTATCTGATGGATATGGGTGTTCCAGAATACTTTATCCATCAACCTGAGATGGAGAAGCCGGCAGAATTTCGTGGGTGGCGGCGGAGTCCATCGGGTGAGATACTTGAAATTGCCCCAAACGCGCAGGATGGTTTGTTCAGTGAAACGTTAAATCTCTTATTTCGATGGGAGGATCAACTTCATAGCCACGTTAGGCTTTTACGCCCGTATCTACCGGATGGCACCCCGATTACAACCTCTACAGAAGAGCAGCACCTGCGAATGGAAGAGCAGCACCTGCGAATGGAAGAGCAACATATGAGAGTGGAGGCGGAAGCGCGTGCCGCAGAAGCAGAAAGGATCGCCAGAGAAGAAACGGAACGAAGACAGACGTTAGAGACAGAGTTAGAACGTCTCCGTGCACAACTCGCCAACCGCTAACGCTAAGACGAAAGCGCGTGACACTTCCTAAGGTGGTGACGCACAGAAAGGAAAACGTATCAGGATTTACGCAAATTCGGAACCGTCCTGTAAAGACTGCGTAACACTTTGGGTTAAACCGATATTCGATGGAGAACCGCTCTTAATTTCCATTGTCAAAGACGGGAACTTGGTGTATAATTTTCCAAATCTGACAGACATTCAGGAGCGGACGAAGATGGGACTCACAAAATTGCAGGAATCCCATAAAACATTCACAGATGCTAAACCTTATGCGGTTGAAATACATCCGTCATTGAGAAAGTAAATCAAGATACATTGATTTTTCTCGTGAGATATGGTATTCTTAATCTAACACTTTATAAACAAAAGCGTCACGCGTCCTAAGAACTTGCGATGCAGCACGCAAACAATTTTAATTAAGGCATAACATCGCTGTTATGCTTGAAAGCTAAATGCTGAAGGAACACAAAATTAGTGTCTAAAGAACCAAACAATTCTAATCCCGTCGATGCGACGGACATTATCCATCCTCAACCTGTCCCTTTTATACTGGTTCACCTTGCATGTTTTACCGTTTTTTTTGTAGATGTTCAACCCACTGATTGGATTATATGCGGTGTACTTTACGTTATACGTATGTTTGGCATCACAGGAGGATTTCATCGTTATTTTTCACACCGAGCATTCAAAACAAGCCGAGGATTCCAATTCTTTTTGGCATTTCTCGGACAGAGCTCGGCACAACGGGCTACCTTATGGTGGGCAGCGAAACATCGAGAACATCATAAGTATTCTGACACAGAGCATGATGTTCACTCCCCAGTAAAACATGGATTTTGGTATTCCCACGTAGGCTGGATTTTGTGTACACGCGGTCTGAGCGCAGATTACAGTTTGATAAAGGACTTTCGGAAATATCCTGAACTCGTTTGGCTTGGGAAATACCATACACTACCAGCAGTGTTATTAGCCGTTTTCGTTTGGGCAATTGCAGGCTGGTCCGGACTTGTCGTCGGTTTTATAATCAGTACGGTGCTTCTATACCACGGCACATTTACGATCAATTCTCTTTCCCACATTTATGGGAAACAACGTTATGACACCGGAGATAATTCTCGTAACAATCTGTTACTCGCCATCATTACACTCGGGGAAGGATGGCATAATAACCACCACCATTTTCCAAGTGCAGCCCCGCAAGGTTTTCATTGGTGGCAAATTGACATCACGTATTATATTTTGAAAATTTTGTCCGTTTTTAGAATCGTTTGGGACCTTCGCTTACCACCCGCGCATGTCGTTGAGGGCAAACGTAGGGTGTCTCTCGCTGCCATAGAAAACGCAGCTCAGCAGCTCGCTGCGAGTTTTTCGGTTGAACAGATCAGCAAAACGGTTTTGCAAGTATGGGCACACACGCCAAAATTAGAAGAACTCCGTAGACGCGCTCGCATTGGTCAGGCAGAAGTTGAAGCATTTCTCAAAGAAATGAAGATCCTTGAGTTACCGAAAATAGGAAATCTTACAGATAAAGCACAAAACATGTTTACTCACATCCCATCCTTAAATCCGATTGTTGAGCGGGCAAATCATATCATCGTTCAGTCCGTTTCGGTTTGGCTGCTTCAGAATGACATGTGCGAATCAGCAGTTGGGGTTTAGTGAATACTGATACGGGTTGGGTTAGACTGAAAGTAAAGCCCATAACTGTCAACTTAAGAAACACGTTGTGGTAAGCTATCGCTCTTTAGTCCCGTAGGGACGATATGTTTATAGCATGTCGCATTCACACATCTCTTTAGCTCCATAGGAGCGACATAGATTTTACAAACATACTGCCTCTACGAGGCTCAAGAACGCGGGGTAGCACCTTTTCTATAAACATATCGTCTCTACGAGGCTATAAATTCATGTCCTTAAATTGACGACTATGGGTTAAACTGAAGTAAAACCCAACCATGCGGTTGAAATACATCCAGAGTTGCGAAATTCTATTGATCGGGTAAATTATGAAAACCATCTTATTTACATTATTTTCAGTAATCTTATTGTGTGCTATCGTTTTTCATAGCAACGCTTATGACTACCACTGGGAAATAGACGAAACACCAGAAGGAGAGGAAAGTGTTACCGTAGTCGAACCTGTGCAAGTGACGCTATTAGATGAACAGGTAGAAATATCATCTCATAGTGCATCACTACGTCTGCTCCAAGTATATTCTGTTCACCTCAGATCAGAATGGGAATCAGGATACGCACATAGACTATTCCTAACGTTTGAATCAATTCCGCAACAAAAGAATCCTCTTTATGAAAATCCAGCTCTACAACCGTCTATATGGAAACTAAGTAACAGGCACATTCAAAATGACATAGAGATTGAATACTCGGGTGATACTAAAATTGTCACCATTGCCGCCGATGCTTTTACTTATGCGACCCCTTTGTTAGCCGAAATCGAAGGCGTGCGTGGTAGGTACTTCTCCAAACGACTCCACCGGGCAGTGGTTCGGTACGTAACAGACAATGGGGCGGATAGAAACACTATTAAACGTATACTTCGAAAAAGGTACGCCGTTAGTATAGATGTCCCTGATTATATTGAACTTACAAAGTATACAACAGGTGAACATGCGGGTCGTTTCTCAACATTCAAAGATGAAGAACTAATGGCTCTCGTATCAATGTTTGAGGAGTTTCCGCAAGGCATGCTTAAAACACCCGGATTAAAATATTTGGTTAGACGTTTAGATGGAACACCACATCCGCTTTATCCGACCGCGCCTGCAGTCGCGTGGCCGAGTGCAGGCTACATTGAATTTATGGAAGCTGCTTTTATAGGAGGCAGTCCTGATTACATGCATCGCTTGATTCTGCATGAAAAGGCACATTTCCTATGGGCACACCTTTTTGACGAACAACTTAAACAGGATTGGATTGAACTCGGCGGCTGGTTTCGAAATCCGGACGACGCTGATGGGTGGTCTACGACTAAGCAAACAGAGTTTGTTTCGGCGTACGCACACGCCAAAAATCCTAATGAAGATATGGCGGAGAGTATCAGTTTTTATATCATAAGACCTGACAAGCTACGTTCTCGTTCACCTGCTAAATACGAATTTATTCAAAATCGGATAATGCACGGCACGCGCTACATCTCACAAATACGCGAGGACTTGACTTTTGTGGTCTACAATCTTTATCCTGATTATGTGTATCCTGGACGGATTGTAAGAGTTGACATACAAGTGGATGGTGAACCCGAAGAAGATAAGATGATTACAGTCGAAATAGAAATTCATAGAGAGAGCCAATTGGATTCAGCGCGAGGTGTATTTATTAGACTTTTTAGTGAAAAAGGCACGTTCTTTGATGTTTGGCTTTCACCTATCAATGCACAAGGACAACGAATTTCTGCGGGGCATGTTTTCAGAGGTTCAATAACATTAACACGCTATGCCGCAAATGGTTACTGGGGGCCAGACTCGGTTACTTTAAGTGACGTTTCTGGAAATCAGCGTCATGAATCTGCTCAAACAGATTTTGGGTGGAAACTCTATATCAACAATCCTCTTGCGGATTGTCAACTTCCAGCGTATGTTAAGGAATCAATGCGTCTTAGCTTATCTCAAGGGATTGAGGAGGATAGAACTTTTCACATCATCACCGCACGCTGGCAGATTGTTGAGGATATAGGAATAAGAAATGTATCTGTTCATGTTAACGATGAAAGTAGGGGAACTTATTCACACAACGCAAAGAGTTGGAGGAACCCTCAAGTTGCTGCAGGTGGAGGGAGAGGTTACAACCACGAAACAGGTGAAGCTACAGCAGAATTGATTATTCCTGATTACTACCAAAACGGTAATTATCTGGTCCACTATATTTCTATGGTAGATTTTGCTGGAAACAGAAGCGGTGTGTATTTCTCTAATTTCGACGGGGGACTATGGGAAACAGACATAAAACTTGACGAACTACCT
Organism: Candidatus Poribacteria bacterium; assembly: GCA_965197475.1. Taxonomy (GTDB): domain Bacteria; phylum Poribacteria; class WGA-4E; order WGA-4E; family WGA-3G; genus MSPOR6. The sequence goes on from CBDANF010000002.1 coordinate 1,159,538, forward strand.
GCTTCAATTTATGTTCCGACAATTAATCCTGATAACGCGCCAGTTGTGCTTGATCTGAATAATATTACGATTAAAGCAGAACCGACAAAGCCTGAAGACCCCAATGGTGAAACGATAGTCAATATTACCTTTAGAGTAAAAGACAATATCAGCGGTTATTGGAAAGCTGATTTACGCCTGCGTGATCCTTTAGGTAATATTCACCAATTCACACACTTTCATTCTGAGCATTACAAAATCTATTTCCATGGAGACCCGAAGGTATATGAAACTTACCACAAACAGATTATTTTGCCGGTTGGCAGTATTCCCGGCACATGGGGCCTTGCCGAGATGGTAGTTTTTGATAAGGCACATAATATCTTACGGGCAGACTTTACTGAAATCGTCCGTTTTGTGGTGGATGATACTATTTATACCCAATCTGATGTCAACGAAGACGGTGAAATTGACATTCGGGATCTGATTATTGTTGCCCAATCGTTTGAAGACTTCAACGAAAAAGCAGATGTCAACGGTGATGGCACTGTCAATATTTTAGATTTAGTGGAAGTTGCCAGCCATCTTGGAGAAGAAGCGGCGGCACCAGCTGCATACAACCCAACTGCTGATCAAATCCAAAGTTGGATCACGCAAGCAATGCAAGAAGATAATGGCAGTCATATCTTCCGTAGAGGTATCCAGGTCCTACAATCTCTCTTACTTAGCCTGCGTCCTGAAACAACTGCTTTGCTGCCTAACTACCCAAATCCGTTTAACCCGGAAACGTGGATACCTTATCATTTGGCAAACGCCAGCGATGTGCAGATTGCCATTTACGATACGAGAGGGCGCATAGTTCGCACGTTAGCACTCGGGCATCAGCCCGCAGGCTATTACACAGACAGAGGTCGTGCAGCATATTGGGATGGTCGGAATAGCGTGGGGGAACGTATTGCAAGCGGTGTCTATTTTTATCAACTGCAGGCGGATTCTATTTCACAACTGCGTAAAATGGTTATTTTGAAATAGTATCAAATGACCATAGGATAGCTGGAAGGCTGATGTTCATTGGCTTCCCAGCGATCGTTGATGAGTGGGTTGCGTTGGGATCGCGAGCATCCTCTTTGAGAAATGATGCGTTTAGCGATAAACGTGTCTAAAGTATAGCAAAACCGGTAGCGGTTGTCAACCATATTTTCAAGGCACCTGCCCCGGTTTTGCGAAGTAAAGTTCGTCGGGAACATAGGATTAGGGTCTCATTGGGCTTCTCCTTGGTGAGTGGCTTCATCGTTTGAGTCTGAATTGGCAAGGTTTGCATCTATGGCTTGGAGTTGGGGCTGCGGAATCAGGTCCAGATATTGAGTGATAACGCGTTTAGAAAGTCGGGTGATCTGTGAGATTTTATCAATATCTGTGGTAGCGGTGCGAACGACTTTGACGCTCTCATAATCGCGAATGTATCTATCAACTGCCTCCTTAGAGTGTTTGGTCTTTGCGGCAATCCTGGGGGTGAGATGTCCTTGAAGATAGAGGGTTATGATCTCTTTCTTATGGGTAATAGCCCCCGATAAGTCATGGATATTGCCACGGGTGGGCAAGAGTTCTCCAGTGGTTTTTTGCCATTCATTAACATAATCACAGACAACGGCATCGCAGACATTGAGCAAAACTGCCAAGTCGAGTTGTGTCAATAATGCCCCTTGGTCATAAGCTTGATGACACCAGCGGACCAAGCGATTGATCCGCAATTGCCGGGAGGTGAAACCGTTTCTAAAAGATTCAATATCCTCTGCGGCGAGGTAGGTCAGGATGATGGGTTTCATCCGAGTTTTGACGATGGACTTTCCTCTTTCTGGATGTTCATCAATAGGGACGGCCATCCAAACGAGTTGTCCATAACTTAGGAAACGCTCATCTGGGAGTTGATCACCGGTGGCGAGTTTTTCCAAGGGGAGGGTAATTACGAAATAGTCTTCAACGGTCTTGAGAATATCATCAACAATGGCGGTGGCAGTGACTTCGCCTTTGTCATACCCGTAGTCATTGAGAAAGCGATGGATAAGCAACTGTCGTAGGGATTTATCGTTGATGCGTCTGAATTTCTTCTCGTTGATTTGCGTGCGTGTTAGAGGTTTGCTCATGAGAGATCCTCCTTTTTTGTGTCCTCTGGTTCTGGGTGAAGGAGTTGGGTCATGCGATCGGTGTGTTGATATTCCTTGAACAGCGAGAGATACTCGCGTATCAACCGGTCAGAGAGATGAGAAATCAGGCGTATCTGAGCGTTAGGGAACCCTTGATGATGGAGCGTGGCAACTTGTGTGAAGTCCCTCAAGTAGCGGTAGACAGCCCGTTCGGAGTGGTTCGTCTTTTGCTCAATCTCGGTGAAGGTGTATGCTTTGAAGTACAGCTCGAGAATCTGCGTCTTATGAGACAGTCCCGGGCCCATGTCGTGTTTCGCCCCGCGCGTCATCACGAAATAGCCGGACTGCTTCAACGCTCGGATGTCGCGTTTGACGGTGGCAGGACTGGTGGTTAATAACACCGCCAAATCCTCATAACTCAGCAAGGCTTCTTGGTCATAAGCTTCTTGGGTCAATCGGAGGATCCGATGCCGTCTGAGTCCTGCGAGCCCATAAGTCGCTAAAACTTCAAGGTCGGCTTCAACATCGTTGAGTTTGAGTCGACAGGAGACTTTTTTCGCTAAAGCGATGTGTTTGCCTGCGGGTTCCTCAGCGGCGACTGCCTCGTAGCAGATTTGCCCTGATGTGAGTTGCACATCGGCATGTTGTTCAAAGTAGGTAGAAATCTGTTTATAGTAGGCTTCAGCAACGAGAGGCATGAGATTAAAGTCTGCTGAAATCTTCTGAATAATCGCGGCTCTGGCATTCTTGGATTCGAGCCGAGTGATACCGTAAGCGGTATCCTTCTTGCGGTTCATATTGACCTCCATGAATAGATTATCGGGGATCCGAGGACATCTACTCGTTAGTTTAACGAATACTAATAGTATAACTCATGGGGTCATTTGATACAAACTATAAGTAAAGAAATAAGTTGAGTTGGGTTTCGCTGTGCTCTACCCCGCCAAATGCCATAGGCGTATTTGGCGTTGATTCCCTACACTTGATTTCTTATTTCGAACTCACGTTTACTATAGTTTGGACAATTTCATCCTATCAGGACTTCGGACCAGGTGTTAAATATGGTTTGTAAGCACACTTGAGACAGCTGCTGGTGTCTATCAAAAAATCATGGCAACACTTTATGATGTCTATTTCCCATGCGTAGAAGCACTGCGTCCGGGGCCAAAAAGTCGTTGTCCTGATAGTGAAATTCTCACATTTGTTTGGGCTTCTTGAACTGACAGGAAGATAACGAACTCACAGGATACAACCTTATCAAGCACAACTCGGACATCTTTTCCCATATTTACCGGAACGCTCTCGCTTCAATCGAAGTATGCGAAACCTGTGCCACGCAAGCGAAAACTCCGGAGGATTTTGACACAGTTCTTACCAGATGATAGGGTTTTCATTGTAGATAGTTTTCCTATCCCGGTTTGCGATTTCAAGCGTGCTGCGACTTCTACATCGTCTCTAAAATGTGCTGATGGCACCGGCACCTCGGCAACTTATGGAAAGTGTGCCACAAAAAGGCTTGACACTTTCTTAAGGTTTCGTGGTAGTCTGATAACCACCGTTTACGAACTATCTGTTGATTTGTGGTCGCCACTGCGGATACAGATGATCAAGAAATGCTCAGCTTACTATGTGAACGCGGCACTTGTCCTATTATCCTTGGAGATAAAGGATATTTCCGAGTAACTTGAGACTGATTTACTTGAAACAGACAATGTGCGTCTTTTACCGACGCGGTGTCCAAATCAGAAAACACAATACCCAAAGCCGTTTCGGAAGTTGCACGGTAAAACGGTGGCGGATTGAGACGACTATCAGTCAACTCACAAATCAGTTTAATGTTTCACAAATACGCGCCCGCGCTCATTGAAGTTTTCAAACACGGTTGAGCAATAAGTTGATGGTTGGACATTAGGTGTTTTTTGAATCAATATTTAGGATGCCCGTTAATGGCACTCAAAGATGTCGTTTATACATAAACAATTTCAAAAAAGATAGAAACATATTACAAAAAGTTAACTAACACAAGGCGTTATTTCTCAGGAGGTATTCATGAATAATCCAAAATCTGGCTCAAAAAACCCTAAAAGCAAAACAAACACAAAAGAAAACGGCAATAACATATCTGATACAAACTTTATCCGACAAGCAATTGAAGAAGATATAGCATCAAATAGATTTGATGGGAGGGTGCATACCCGATTTCCTCCCGAACCGAGTGGATACCTCCATATCGGTCACGCCAAAGCCATCTGTATTAGTTTCGGCATCGCCGAAGACTATGGCGGACTTTACAACCTCCGATTCGACGACAGTAATCCGATCACAGAAGAGAGTGAATACGTAGAAGCGATTAAACGGGATGTCCGTTGGCTCGGATTTAATTGGGAGGAACGCGAATTCCATGCCTCTGACTATTTCGAAACACTTTATGAATATGCTGTCAAACTGATAGAGAAAGGGAAAGCTTACGTCTGTGATCTGACACCAGAGGAAACGCGCACTTATCGTGGCACTTTAGTGACAGCCGGCAAAGATAGTCCCTACCGAAACCGTTCTATTGAAGAAAATCTAACGTTGTTCCGTGGGATGTGCGATGGTAAATTTTCCGACGGTTCTCGTACTCTCCGCGCCAAAATTGATATGACAAGTCCGAATTTAAATATGCGCGACCCTGTGATGTATCGTGTTCTCCACACCCCACACTATCGACATGGGACCAATTGGTGCATCTATCCTACCTACGATTTCACACATGGACAATCCGATTCGATCGAAGGCGTTACACATTCCTTATGTGACGTTCAGTTTGAAGATCATCGTCCGTTATATGACTGGTTTTTGGAATCGTTGGAAATTTACTCACCTCGACAGATTGAATTTGCTCGACTGAACCTTACCTACACTATACTTGGTAAGCGGAAACTCAAAATCCTCGTTGAACAAGGACACGTCAAAGGGTGGGACGATCCGAGACTACCCACACTTGCGGGTATGCGTCGTCGCGGTTATACCCCTGAATCTATTCGAGATTTTTGCAACCGCATTGGTGTGTCGAAAGCCAATAATCTCATTGAGATCGGACAACTTGAATACTCTATCCGCGATGATCTGAATCGTCGTGCGCCTCGTGTGATGGCTGTGCTGAATCCGGTCAAAGTTACTATTGATAACTATCCAGAAGGACAAGTTGAGATGCTTGATGCTGACAATAACCCGGAAGATGAAAACGCAGGGGCAAGGACAATCCCTTTCTCACGAGAAATCTACATTGAACGTGAAGATTTTATGGAAGATCCGCCACGAAAATTTTATAGACTTGCCCCCGGACGAGAGGTTCGGCTTAAACATGCATACTATATCACCTGCGACCACGTTGTTAAAGATGAAAACACTGGTGAAATCGTTGATATCCACTGCACTTATGATCCAAAAACTCGTGGTGGTTGGTCTGATGACGGACGGAGGGTACAAGGCACACTGCACTGGGTTTCTGCTGAACATGCTGTTGATGCTGAGGTGCGCCTATACGGTTCGCTCTTTACAGAGCGCGAACCGGAAAACGTAGCGGATGGCACCGATTGGATACAATTCCTCAATCCGAATTCTTTAGAGATTCTAAATAATTGCAAGGTTGAACCGAGTCTTGTTGAGGCAATGCCTGAAAGTCGATATCAGTTCCTACGGATGGGATATTTTTGCGTTGATCCAGACACAACACCAGAAAAATCGGTATTCAATCGTACAGTACCGCTGCGGGATAGCTGGGCAAAAATTCAGAAAGGACAGAAATGAACAAAATACCTATTCCAAATGATCAAGTCAGGGTTCGTATGGCACCCTCTCCAACCGGTTTCTTACATATCGGTGGTGCGAGGACAGCACTATTCAATTGGGTGTTCGCCAAACACCACAACGGCAAATTCATCTTACGGATTGATGATACAGATAAGGCGCGTTCCACAGACGAATCTATGCATGAAATCTATACGGCAATGAAGTGGTTAGGTCTTGAGTGGGACGAAGGCGGTGATAAAGGTGGAACCTACGGACCTTACGTGCAATCCGAACGGAAAGCCATCTACGAAAAATACGTTACGCAGCTGCTTGAAAACAGCAATGCATACCACTGCTATTGTACCCCCGAAGAATTAGAAGACATCCGCACAGAAGCGCGCACCGCGAAATCTACACGATCCTACGACGGACGGTGCAAACACCTTACATCAGAAAACATTGAACGTTATATGGCAGAAGGCAGAAAACCGACCGTCCGTATAAAAATGCCTGACGCACCAATCCGTGTTGACGACCTTATTCTCGGTTCACGCGACATTGATCCCGCCACCTTAGAGGATGAAGTGATTGTCCGTTCAAACGGCATGCCGAATTACAATCTCACCTCTATTATAGACGATGTAGAAATGCAAATTACGCATGTAATCAGAGGAACAGAACACCTCAACAACACACCGAAACAGATTGCAATTGCGAATGCACTCGGTTTGAATCTGCCACAATTCGCACATATTCCGCTGGTGCTTGATGATACCGGTAGAAAACTGAGTAAACGTCATCACGGTGACCTTGTCGCTGTCAACCGATACCGTGAGCAAGGGTATCTACCCGAAGCGATGCTGAACTTCGTTGCAAGACTCGGTTGGTCTTACGACGATAAACAGGAAATCTTCTCTGTTGATGAACTTATAGATAAATTTGACCTCGCACGGGTTGGCAAAAGCGGTAGTGTGTTTGATATTAAGAAGTTGGAGTGGCTCAACTCCCACTATATTAACCAACTTGATGTGGCAGCACGGACAGACGCGGTGATACCTTTCTGGGAACAAGAAGGTTTAGTGGATTCCACGTCAAAGCGAGACTGGCTTGAGAAGATTGTGGAAGCCGTGGGTGAACGTCTTACAACGTTTCAAGACATCGTTCCACAAACTCGTTATTTCTTTACCGATGATTTTGAGTATGAGTCGAAAGCGGTCAAGAAATGGTGGGAAGGTTCAGACGAAAAGAAGCAAAAAACTTGTGAGATTCTGACAAATCTCGGACAGATTTTGGAAGAAGTTTCTGCGTTTGATCTCGAAACGGTAGAAACTGCTATTTGGAAATACACAGATGAAAACGACATCAAACGCGTCGCTGCAATGCAGGCAATGCGGATTGCGCTGACGGAAACATCGTTCGGTCCAAGCCTTTTTGATATTGTTATCCTGCTCGGCAAAGACGAGGTTTTGAAGCGAATTCAAAAGGCGATAACGTATTTATAGTAGATCCTGAAAATAAGTTTACATTTTCTGTGATTTATGTTAGCCTTTATGATTATGGCATATTCAACAGATGGACGCAAACGCGTGCTTGATTTCATCAATAATGGTGGCAGTAAAGCCGCCGCAGAACGCACTTTTCGTGTCTCAAGAAGAACGATCTATAACTGGTTGGAAGCAGAAGACCCCTTCGCCTGTGAAAAACCGGGACCCAAAGGTCCCCGAGATATTGATTATGACGCACTTCAGCAACATGTTGCCGATTTCCCAGATTCCACACTCGCCGAACGTGCCAAACACTTCGGTGTTTCAACAAACGGCATCTTTTATGCCTTCTCAAAACTCAATATTACGCGAAAAAAAAGACAACGACCTACAAAGAACAGTGTCCGATAAAACGCCAAGAGTATCTTTCGGCACTTCAACAAGAGACACAGGAGCATGGCAAAAAACCGGTTTATCTTGACGAAAGTGGTTTCACTGAAACCACTTTCCGTCGGTATGCTTATGCCCCGAAAGGTGTCCGTGTTGAAGATAAAGTGCCAAGCCATCGGTATACCACCACGACGCTGATTGCGGCACGGCTTGATGGATGTTTCACAGCACCTGTGCTTTTCAAGGGCAGTTGCGATGTGATCGCCTTCAACAGTTGGCTTTCGGAAATGTTGTGTCCATTGCTTGACGATAGCCATGTTGTGATTATGGATAATGCGTCTTTCCACAAAGGTTCACAGACGGCAGCATTGATCCGGGATTGCGGTGCAAGTTTGTTGTTTTTACCGCCGTATTCACCGGAGTTGAATCCGATTGAGAAGGATTTCGCCAACATCAAGCGGATACGTCAATACAATGCTCAGACTTCTATTGATGATATTATAAAAGTGTATAAGTAATTACGGGATTTACTATAACACAAGGCTCATCTTTTTTAGGTAAATACATGAAAAACAATCCTCCTATGCCATTTTTTGTTCCTTTAGAGAAAAAGTAAGTGAGCGGATTTTAGCAGCGTGCATGGTGCCCGCGGATTATTATAATAGAAAAAAAGCGAAGTTTTGTCAACATTTTTAGACGAAAGTAGGTGAGGCCTTTATACACCTCACGCCTACAATGAATTTCAGAAACAATTTGACAAAAATCGACTTTTTTTCTACACTCTTAACAACATAACTTGTTTGTTGCTACCAAAACATACATAAAAAAGGAATTCCGATGGAAAACCACCTGATTGTTATAGCACTCTTGCTCATTTCACGCGCGCACCCCACTTGCATCGCCCAAGACAACAGAAAATTAAACTTATCCGGAGGTGCGACCACCACCTTGGTAAAGGCGGCATAACAGGTGACATTGCATACTCGCCAGACGGCACGTGTCTTGCGGTCACTAATGCCAGTGGAATGTCCTAACCCTTATCAAGATGAAGAGGAATACTCCAGCCGCAGGTGGTGGATTGAAAATCTATCGCCCGTTTTTTTACAAAAAAAGCCAATTATATGATATGCTATTTATTTACTTTTGATCGATACATTTTTCTAACTCGGTTACCAAAACGGAGGGTTCACCCTTAAATCGCTCCTGAACCTTCCTTAGTCGCTTACATCACAGGAATTAACATGCATCCACTTATTGACTTAAAAGTGCCAGAAGGTTCTATTGCTGTTCACTGGTTTGAACAGAGTAGTTTTGCCTTGAAAGATTCAAATGGCACGATTATCCAAATTGACCCTTATTTTCCGCGGAACCGTCCCTCGGATCGCTTTATTCACACCGAACCTCCCTTAGATGAGTCGGAACTTCCGCCCGATTTTGTGCTATTGACACACGCACACGGCGATCATACATGCCCCGAATCTATAAACCGAATTTGGGAGACCAGTACTGCAACGCGATTTATCGGACCGGAAGAGAGCGTTCGCCAAATTTCGCCAGATACAGATGTTGCGTCAAATAAGGTTTCAGAGATTTGCGCGGGAGAATCAGCGGAACTAAACAATCTCACTGTGCATGCTGTCTATGCAAAACCGCCCACGGGTGATCCTTCTGCCAACATTGGACCGCCTGATGTTACGCACCTGGGCTATGTTATCGTAGGTGACGGTGTAACGCTATACTTCAGTGGCGATCCGATCAATAACTTTGCTGAACATGACGATCTGATTTTAGCGGTGGCAGCGTATAAACCGGATATCGGTTTTCTGACAAATCATCCGACCGAGGGTGAGTTTCCGTTTTACGATGGATGCGTTAAAATGGCAACGCGTATTGGTCTAAAGCATGCAGTGCCGGTGCATCGTGCATGTTTCGTCACCCGTGATTATGATCCGCAGGAATGGGCATCGAATTTTCCAGCGGGTGGTCCGGAACCGCTTGTCATTGAGAGAAACACGCATATAATTTATTCATAATGAAAATAGCTTTGGGTATTAAGTTGGGTTTCGCTTTCAGCTCAACCCCGTCGAATGCCATAAGCGCATTCGACGTTGATTCACTACATTTTGAGGTACAGATAAGATATGTCTCTTCAAGAACAAAAAACACCCCTTGTCGGTATTGTGATGGGGAGTGATTCCGATTTAGAAAAGATGGCTGAAGCCGCGAAGGTTTTAGAGGATTTTGAAGTGCCGTTTGAGATAACGATCTCTTCGGCGCACCGTTCACCTGAACGGACGCTTGCGTGGACGGAAAAGATTAAAGCAGAAGGCGGTAAGGTCATTATCGCGGGCGCGGGACGCGCAGCGCATCTTGCAGGTGTTATTGCTGCACATACGACGCTTCCCGTTATCGGGGTGCCGATAGATGGTGGACCCCTCAACGGCGTTGATGCGCTGTATGCGACAGTGCAGATGCCTCCCGGTATTCCTGTTGGAACGATGGCGATTGGGTCGGGTGGCGCAAGAAATGCGGGAATATTCGCAGTGCAGATTTTGGCACTTCAATATCCCGAATTGGAAGCGAAGCTGCAAGCCTATAAAACAAAAATGAGTGATGGGGTTGCGGAGAAAGCGGCGCGTCTTCAAGAAGTTGGTTATCAGAATTATTAGGTTTGGTAAGCATAAGAAAAACCATTGGCGTAATTTAGCGGTCCTCCGACCCCGGTAGGTTCGGTTTCCTAACCGAACCGGTCTTATCCGAGTTGGCAGCCAGCAATCGCCAAGACTTCTTTATAGGAGTGCTTTGTAAGCGCGATATTTCGGTGCTGAAAACATCTCCTACAAGATCATAAGTTCGTTATTGGACAATACGGAGCGGTTAGAAACCGCTCCTACCGGCCCTAAGTTTGCAGTAATTTTCTTAAATTAACACCTATGGGCAAGCATAGGAAACCTTTATGGAAACTGAAGAAAGTAGACAGTGGGAAAACGATACAGAACTCTTTGATATGATGGAAGAGCAGTTATATGCGGCTGTGATTTCGGATGCGTTGGACGCAGCCGGGTTCCGTGGGCAGGCACTTCAACACACTATCCGTCCGTTACTTCCTGAAACGGTTGTTGTCGGCCGCGCGATGCCTGTGCTGTGTATGGACGTTTATGAGATTCCTGATGAACCGTATCAACAGGAAATTGCAGCGGTGGATAGTCTAAAACAGGACGATGTGCTTGTCTGCTCAACTAATGGGAGTACTCGTATCTGCTTTTGGGGGGAACTTCTCTCAACGGCGGCACGAGTGCGGGGTGCGCGTGGTGCTGTTATTGATGGGTTCATCCGGGACGTTCGTAAGATCATGGAGATGCGGTTTCCTATATTTACAACTGGAATATCGCCTATAGACTCTAACGGACGTGGAGAGGTGGTTGCGTATAACGTCACGATTGAATGTGGCGGTGTCACGGTGAATCCTGGGGATATCGTGTTCGGTGATGCGGATGGCGTGGTTATTATTCCACAGGCGATAGAAATGAAAATAATTACGGCTGCGTTGCAAAAGGTGAAAAGTGAAAACAGCACCCGTGATGCGCTCCGAGAAGGTGCAACGCTCCGGGAAGTTTACGACAAATATGGGATTCTGTAACGACACATCAAATGTGCCAAATTAACGCTAAATGCCAGACGCGCATTTGGCGTTAATTTGTTTAGAGAATCAACATTGCAATTTCCCCAAATAAAACGTGATTTTGAATAGTCGTACTTATTTACACACTTCCCCAATTTTAAACAGAATCGCAGGAGTTTGGTATCCTTATTGCTAATTTTAACGTTATAAGTGCAAAGGGTTTATTGGCTATTTGTGCTAAAATCAGACGAAAGATTCAAATTTTTTACCCGAAAAAATTTGAGGGAAGTTGTTATTTACATAATCTATACCTCCGAATTCTTGCCTATAAATTAGGTATCATTTTGATTTAAATTTCGCTAATTTAACTTGCTATTTAAACCAGAAAAATGATATAATTTACGTTCGCGTCATTCATATTTTTTTGTAGGAATTTCATAAATATTTTAATAACATGGTTCGGATACTTAGCAACCTTTAATAGGTTAGGAACATTCTCATGCGACACACCCCTGATTCACTCTGGATAGAAATACTTGAGGAGCTTGGCGAAACAGTTCTCAACGATATCTATCTGCGCCAAGTTACGCCACGTTCGCTCAACGAGGAGTCTTTGAATATTGCAGTTCCTTCCGATTATACAAGAGACGAAATTGAAAATAGATTTCTGAGTGACATTAAGAAGGTATTAGCTGATCGAATAAGCCCTGACTGTGAATTGAAAATTTCGGTGGATACATCTCTTGCCAAAATCCCCAAGCCTGAAAAAAGCAAACCTGGTTCTGAAAAAAATAACTTTGAAGCAGCGCGTTTGAATCCGAACTATGTCTTTGAGAATTTCGTTGTTGGGCAGAGCAATCGAATCTGTCATGCGACTGCCCTTACGGCATCCGATGACCCAGGCGGAGAATATAACCCACTTTTTATATACGGCGGCGTAGGACTCGGAAAAACGCACCTGCTTCATGCTATCGGCAATCGAGTGCAAGATAAAACCCCGAAACGAAACGTTGTTTACGTCACCTCTGAAACGTTTATGAACGAATATATTGAGTCTATCGTCAACCCCACTTCAGCCCAAGGATTCCGAACAAAATACCGGACAACCGACCTATTGCTAATTGACGACATTCAATTTATACAACGTAAAGGAGGCACACAAGAGGAATTTTTTAATACCTTCAACGATTTATATCATAACTCAAATCAAATCGTGATGACGAGTGATCGGTCACCCCGTATGCTTGAGAACCTTGAAGAAAGGCTAAGTTCGCGTTTTGAATGGGGAATGGTTGCAGAAATTGACAAGCCAAATTATGAGCTCCGCCTTGCAATTTTGCAGCGAAAATGTCAAAACCAAGACTTTGAGGATATTTCCGATGAAGTGCTAAGCTACATCGCAGAAATGGTAATCACAAATATCCGTGAATTGGAGGGCATGCTGGTCCGTCTTAAGGCGCAAGCTTCAATTTACGGTGAACGACTTGATATTGACTTTGCTCGGCGGGTATTAAACGACACATCAACACCTGCCAGAGGATCACACCAAAAGATTGTTACCCCAGCAGCAATACAAAAAATTGTGACTGATCATTTTCAACTGAACAGCGATGACCTAACTTCGGTAAAACGCACAAAAGCTATTGCCTTCCCCCGTCAAATTGCGATGTATCTTTGCCGGGAACTGACACAGATTTCTTTGTTAGATATCGCCGAAGCTTTTAACAGGCAAAACCATACAACCATTATACATGCATGCACACAAGTTGAAAAACTACTTGAAGATGAGGAAACAAAAAAGCTTGTAGAACTTTTAATTAATGAATTGACATGAGTCCAACACTAAATACTTCACCTGCGAATCTTGGAAAAATTGGTAGCGTAAGATCGTAAGATATAGAAACTCAGATTTCATCAAGGTTTAGAGACTTAAAACACACGTTATGCACAATTCCTGTTGAAAACTCCCAAATTATTGTTGATAACTTGTTGATAACTTGTTGATAACTTTCACATCCGTTAAACGCGTTAACAAATTGTGAATAACTCCAAAATTTATACACACGTTATCAACATCCATAACACCAGTCCCCATAAGAGTTTAGAAAGGTTATACACTTATGCACACCCCCTACTACTACTACTAAGGTACAATTTAAATTTAATCGAGTACTTAAAATATAATTAGAGCATGTGGATAAAAATTGAAAACAAGATTCGATTTTTAACAAATATAAGTATCAAGATTTTCTAACGACAGATTTTATATTTTTCTTTTAGAATGCCTCTTATAAATTGAAATTGTTCAAATCCACTAAAATAACCCAAGTTGCCACCTATAACATGAAAAGGTCATCTTACACAGACATTTTCAGATAAGTGCTACTCACAGTTTCTGGACATACCGCTCCGCTGGAGCGAAAGATTAAACACCCTAACCATAAGGGAATTGATTGATTTTCAAAAGGTAGCAACTTGGGTTAAAATACTATGAATGTAAGATGCGCGCGAATTGCGCGACTACAAACGTTCGCTCATGTCAAGAGTAAGTGCTTTTGACGAGTTTTGCTATAAAATCAACACTGACAGCTTTTAGATTCATGACGAACTCACAGATTGCGACGTAACCGGCGAGGAACTTTTTATGAACGCCACGAAAGGGACGAAGGAAGTTTCGCAGCGTCGTCCAGGCACCTTCAATCGTCCTTGTATGGATCTCGTAAAGACCATCACCGTCTGCGTCTCTTGCCCACTCGCCATCCTTATGGAGAACAATCTCACGGGCGCGCTGAATACGGTTATAGCCACGCCAACCATCCGTATACACCGTTGAAGTCGGCAACGTCCACTGATGAACGTGTGTTGAAAGCGTCGCAGAATCGGTGTGCCGCACAACACGTAATCTCAGGAGACCGCTTTCGCGACCTTTCGTCCCAACAATAGGCGGACGATCATTGTCATAAGTCCCATGTCCCCTGCGTTTATTGCCACGCCGACGCGGCGGATCCGAAGCATCAACGTGCTTATCGCCTTTTTCACCGGCGTTTTGAAACATCTCATCTGTTTCGACTTCAGCATCAGGTAAAGCAGCTTCGGGTTGTATCTGCTCTGCCGAAGTTTGGAGTTTACGTCTTATAGAAAGAACGGTTTGACGACTTAGACCCAGTTCACACCCGAGTTGTGCACTTGAAACACCTTGACAGACACCGCGCAAAAGCAGAACGACCTGTGAGGGACGAAACTGCGTGCCAGCAAAGACCGTCCCGGTATAGAGGTTGTAGATGCTCTCACAGTGTTTGCAGCGATACACTTGTAGACCACTTGTTTCAGTCGGACGGAACTTGCGTGCCTCCGCCACGCTCGCTTGGCATTTTGGGCAACACAGCCCTTGAAGGTGGAAATGATCCAACACCCACGCTTGAGTTTTTTCTTCATCCAGGAGAGATTGTATTGGAAAGTCCATAGGTAACACGCTAACATAACTTTGAAAAAATAGCACTTACTTTTTACATGAGCCCAAACGTTTTCTTCTTAGAGTGCATCTCATAAATCGGGATTGTTGGGTTCACTCTGTTCTACCCATAACTGTCAACTTAAGGATTTTGTGATAATGAAATGTCGTCTTCAGCCTCGTGAATCAACGCCAGATGCGCGTGGGGCATTTGGCGGGGACGGTATGTTTATAAATATGAGGTAATTCATCCCTTGAGCCCCGTAGGGCGGTATGTTGTAGCCTCAGTTTACCAATCAGGATATGTCGTTCCTACGGAACTCAAGAGGGGTGGTAACATTTTTCTATAAACATATCGTCCCTACGGGACTAAATATGGGACAGTCTCAATTATATCCTGTGTTGATCAGTGTTCTAAAAATATAGAAATTTTCTTAAGTTGACAGTTATGGGTTCACTCCTTTCTACCCAATCTACAAAATAACTGAAAACCACCCTAAAACTGTCTTAGCGATTCTATAAATGATTAAGATTCAAATAAATAGTGAGGTTCAGATGTATTTGGAGCGTTTGTGCCTGCGGAATTTTCGGAATTATGAAGAGTGCGATATTACATTTCATTCAGCAGTGACGTTAGTTGTTGGAAGGAATGCGATGGGGAAGACAAGCCTGCTGGAATCGCTCTATTTTCTTTGTACTGGTGAATCGCACCGTGCTAATTCTGTTGTTGATTTAATTCGTCATACATCAGAAGGATTTGCGGTTACCGGTTATTTCCGAAGTAATAAGAGTTCTGATTTGCTAATACGGCTTGAGGCGGTGAAACCTCGTCAAGGTGCGTTTCGCCTGAAAACTGATGGCGTGTTGCAACGAAGGCGCTCTGATTGGATAGGTAGGTTCAATGTTGTTGTTTTTTCACCCGAATCTTTGGACATTGTTAAAGGATCACCCACATACCGCAGACGATGGCTTGATCTACTTTTATCGCAGCTGAACCGGGAGTATTTGGAAGAACTTCAACGTTATCGTGGAATTTTGGAACATCGCAATGCGTTATTGAAGCAGGTAAGTATAGGGAAAGGGACGGTCGGTGAAATATCTGTTTGGGATGGGCTTCTGCTCGAATCTGGGGTTGCGTTGATTGGCGCAAGATATGCTGCGTTAGCGCAACTAAGCGGCGTTGTAGAGACTACACATCTATCGTTGACTGGGGGACGAGAACGACTTTTATTACAGTATTCTCCAGGGATTGATTATCCTGGCATGGAGTTATCCGATATTACAAATCTTTCAGATCATTTTCGCAACACCTTAGCACGGGCGCGCCGAGATGAACTGCGGCGGGGGGTAACCCTTGTCGGTCCACATCTTGACGATTTTACGTTGGCTTTGGAAACGCTGGATGCAGGCGAAGCACTTTTGCGTGAAACGGCACGAACCTACGCTTCCCAAGGACAGTGCAGAACAATAGCACTCGCTCTCAAACTTGCGGAGTTAGAGTTTATTCGGGAGGATACAGGGGTTTCACCGCTTTTTCTGCTTGATGATGTGCTGTCTGAGTTAGATACGAAAAGACGCGCATACCTATTAGCGTATCTTCAAGGTGTTGCTGCGCAGACAGTGATTACTGCAACTGACAAAGATGTGATGGGCGATGAGCTAACAGATGTCCATCTGTTCACAGTTGAAAATGGTGTAATCGTTAATAATTAAACGTTAAATATAGTATAAGTTTGTAGGACTTACGCAGTCTATTTGTTGTGTCGGGGTTGAAACCCCCTCCTACAAGACTGCTAAAGAACGTATCTGCGTTTGTGTTAAGGTTGAAACTCCTCCACATTAGAGATAATACCAAGTATTAGGCGCGCTTACAAAGCGCGCCTACCGAGTGAGATCACGGTAATTGGGTATAATACCAAATTAATAGGATTTATCTTATTTTTCTGGGCAGACTGCGCGCTTATATGAAGATTAAGAATTTAATCGGGTAATTTTCAGTTTCTTTATAGAGTCCGGTGCGGTTAGGAAACCGCACCTACCGGGTCTGGGGTTTGAGCCCGAATTACCTGATTTATTTTTTATCTTCATTAAAGCGCGCCTACAAGTTGAATCAAGTTAATTTGGTATAAAAAGGTTAGAAAAATGCGGTTTCGAAAATATGGCGCAGGAAAGCGAAGTTCACAGACACAACGCCCTACAGTAAAGGTGCGGGGTGTTGTAGAAACTTTCATACGTGAACGAGGATGGTCTGATAAACTTCATGAAAGACGTATTTTTGACGTATGGGAGGCGGTTGTCGGAGCATCTATTGCTGCACAAAGTGTCCCGGTTTCCTTAGTAAGTGGAGTTTTACGGATTGAAGTAGCGCATCAAGTCTATGCTAATGAATTGTCTGCGATGAAAACTGAAATTCTTACAAAACTTGAAAGTAAACTTGAAAGTTTAAATTCAGGAGTACGGAAGCCTCTTACGGAAAACAAGTTGGTTGACATTCAGTTTCGCTTGAATCCGAACGTTTCTAAAGTTAGACCTATTGAAAATAGGTCTGAATCGGCTTCAGAGGTTTCTGAACGCGTTTTCAAATCTGTTTCGCCTGAGATGAAGGAGCAGATTGAAGCTGCGGTTTCGGCAGTGGATGATTTTGAGTTGCGAGATGCGTTGAAAACACTTTTTTTAACACAAGGTAGCGATACAGAAACCACAGAATGACGAACAAACATCTTGTCATGTAAATTGTGAAAAATTTTCACAAAATAGATAAAAAATAGGTTGCCAAAAAACGGGAATTGTGTTAAAATAAGTATAGAATACATAAATTTTCGGTCGGAAATTCAGCAGAATTTTACTTACTTCAGATTTGATGGGTAAAATGTAATTAAATTTAAAAAAAATTAACATATTGTTAAAAACTACGATCAAAGAAATTGTTACGATTCATCACAATCTGTAGGTTAGGTTGAGCATCTCCAAACTCAACTAACAATAGAACCTATCAGAAAGATTTGTTAATGAAAAAAATATATTCTTCCACGCTATTCACTCTAACCTTTATCTTATTTTTTATAATTGCGATAAGTATAACTGATAAAACGTACTGGATGGTTATGGTACCGATAACCTAACTACGAGGATTTATACATAATGTCAAATGATTACAATGCGTCATCTATTGAAATATTAGAAGGGTTGGAAGCTGTCCGGATGCGCCCCGGTATGTATGTTGGGAGTACTGGGACTGCTGGGTTGCATCATCTTGTAATGGAGCTTGTTGACAACTCTATTGATGAGTTCGGTGCAGGATATGGATCAGAGATCAGAATAACACTGAACGCAGATGGAAGTGTTACTGTTTCGGATGATGGGCGCGGCATTCCTGTTGGGGAACATGAAACTGGTGTTTCTGCACTTCAGGTTGTGATGACGACTCTTCATGCAGGCGGTAAATTTAAAGGGCGTGCAGAAGTTGGTTACCAAACCGCCGGTGGTTTGCATGGTGTAGGTGCGTCGTGTGTGAATGCCCTCTCGGAATGGCTCCGAGTCCATGTGGTACAGGATGGTAAACTTTACGAGCAGCAATATAAACGCGGAATACCGACAAAAGAAGTAGAGGTAATTGGAAAAGCGAAAAGCAATGGGACAGTAACAACGTTTATGCCCGACCATGAGATTTTCGACACACTTGATTTTCAAGCTGACACGCTGAAGGAGCGTCTTCGTGAATTAGCGTTTCTGAATCGAGGGGTCCGCATCCGATTTAAAGACCTTAGAATAGCAGAAACGGAAGCGGGAAATGATCAAGAAGAGACTGTATATCACTATGAGGGGGGTATCGCTTCTTTTGTGCAATTCCAAAACGAGAATAAAGAGGTGCTCCACACCACGCCTATTTACTTAGAAGGTAAGATGGATGATGTTAAGGTTGAAATTGCCATTCAGTTTAATACGGACCCCTATAAGGAATACATTTTCTCATACGCAAACAATATTCGGACAACAGAGGGTGGATTTCATGAGTTTGGTTTCAAAAAGGCTGTAACACGGACCTTCAATAACTATGGCAAAGATAACGATCTATTGAAAAACGTAAAAATTTCACTTACAGGTGAGGACATCCGAGAAGGGATTACGGCTGTTATTAGTGTAAAAGTTCCAGAACCGCAGTTTGAGGGGCAAACCAAGTCAAAACTCGGCAATACGGAAGTAGAAGGCATTGTGATGAGTATTGTGAACCAACAACTAAAGGAGTACTTGGAGGAACAACCAGCCCTTGCAAAGCGTATAATTAACAAGAGTATTCAGGCTGCACAAGCGAGGGTAGCGGCACGTAGTGCTCGCGACATTATTCGCCGGAAAGGCGTATTAGATTCAGCATCAATGCCTGGCAAACTTGCGGATTGTTCTGAACGTGATTCAGAAAAAACAGAAATTTTCCTTGTTGAAGGAGATTCCGCCGGTGGTCCGGCAAAACAGGGGCGTGACCGTAATTTCCAAGCTGTTCTCCCTTTAAAGGGTAAAGGTATCAATGTTGATAAGGCGCGGTTGGACAAGATTTTGCAAAATGCACAGGTGGTAGACATTGTCACTGCACTTGGCACCGGTATTGGTGCAGAAGAATTTGAATTGGACAAATTGCGGTATGGTAAGGTGATTATTATGGCGGATGCTGATGTGGATGGCGCGCACATCCGGACATTATTGCTGACTTTCTTTTTTCGGCAGATGGCACAGTTAATTCATGAAGGACATCTCTACATCGCACAACCACCCCTTTTCCAAATTCGGAGAGGGCGGCAATCACAGTATCTTCAAGACGAAGATGCTTTGGAAGAATATCTTCTGGAATCAGCCGCGGGGTCTCAAGAGATAACGAACAAGCGACGCGACACCCCTTGGACAGTAGAGGAAGCAGTCGCTTGCGTTAAAGCACTGTCCGCTATTGAAAAACGTCTTTCGGAATTGAACGGACGCGATACCCGCACACGCCAAGAACTGATCACATATTTGTGGGAGCCTATTGAAGATCAAGATCCCTCTGAAGCAGATAGCGAACTGATCGAGACACCAGAAAATCCGATAGATACCGTTTTGAATCTTCTGGAATCACAAAATGCAGGTCCGAAACAAGAAGAACTTCGGCTTGAATTTGATAGTGAAGATGCTCCTGAAGTGGATTTAGATGGAATCGATGATGCGGTTGAAAGGACTTCAGCAGAAGTTTCCATTGATAATATGCCACAACTCCAGATAAAATCAAATGCTGCGATACATGCTGAACTTTCTCCTCATATTCAGTGTGTTAAAGAGTTTGGAATTCAATCGGAAGATTTTGATGGGACAGCATCGGAGGGGACACCACTGTTTAGTGTGGTGAATAAATCGGATGAGGATCAGGCTGCTAACACTGTTGGAGAGCTTCTTTCGATCCTTACATCAAATGCAAACAGAGGCATGACGTTAACGCGCTTCAAAGGGCTTGCCGAAATGAATACGAAGCAATTAAAAGAGACAACGATGCAAATAGATGCACGTGTACTGTTACAGGTGACTCTTGAGGATGCTGTTCAAGCTGAACGGATGTTCACATTGCTGATGGGCGATACTGTGGAACCTCGCCGCGCATTTATAGAACGTTACGGAAATCAGGTTAACCTTGACGTTTATGGTGCCTAACTATACTATACTTTGGATAATTTTTAGAGTTCTTGAGTGATAGTCAAGGTCAATAGAAACACCTTAGACATCAATATAAGATTTATTGATACACATTTCGCCCCGCTGGGGCTAAGAGGGTCGTTTACCCGCGTTTCTATACACATTTCGCCCCGCTGGGGCTGCCTTTGCTGAACCTATAATAGTTTTTCTGTGGGTTACAACTTCGCACAAAACTCGTAGAAAAATAGAAAGGACTTGAGAACACAACATGAAACAGACAGAAATTGTCCAAACTTTAGTAAACTAACGTGAGCTCGGTGTAAAAGATGTGAAGTTTTTAATGCTTGAATTCTACTTTCACAGCCACGGTAGGTGCGGTTTCTAACCGCACCGATTCCTAAAAATTGCTTATGCCGAGCTCACGTTAAACTATAAAAATATGTGAATACTTTCTGGTAGGTGCGGTTTCCTAACCGCACTATTTACCTAATCCCGGCAGTGCGGTTAGACTACTGTCCGTTGGGTAGAACGGAATCCATAATAAAATCGGACACAAAAGCGTGATTCATTTTCCATTTAAGCTGAAAGGACAGAAAAATGAGTGAAACCTAACTCTTTTTTATCTTATGGATGGACACTTGGAATCAAATATTGAACTCACGTTATAATAAAAAGAAAAATAATCATAACGAATATAAGAGAAATATATGCAAGAAGAAAATATCATCAGGCGATCTATAGAAACAGAACTACAAACATCGTACCTCACATACGCGATGAGTGTCAATACCAATAGAGCAATCCCCGATGTGCGGGATGGTTTGAAGCCGAGTGCACGCCGAATTATCTATGCTATGGGGGAGATTAATCTCACGAGTAGTCGTCCCTACGATAAATGTGCTGCGGTTGTTGGTGAGGTCATGAAAAACTTTCATCCACACGGTGATGGTCCGATTTACGGCACGCTCGTAGGTCTCGCTCAGGAATTCAGTACACGTTACCCCTTAATTGATGGACAAGGGAACTTTGGGTCTATTGACGATGACCCCGCGGGGGCAATGCGTTACACAGAGTGTCGCCTTACAAAGATTGCTGAAACACTCCTGCTGGATATTGATAAGGATACTGTTAACTTTCAACCGAATTATAAAGAATCATTAGAAGAACCTACCGTCCTGCCAGGTCTTCTTCCGAACCTGCTTGTGAACGGCACTGACGGTATCGGTGTAGGCTATTCAACAAAGATACCGCCGCATAACCTCAACGAAGTCGTGGATGCGCTTCTGCATGTAATTGATTTTCCCGAAGCATCTGTTGATGAATTGATTGAGTTTCTCCCAGGGCCAGATTTTCCCACTGCTGGAATTATCGTTGGAAAAAAGGGAATCAAAAATATGTATTCTACGGGTAAAGGGAGTATGACGATGCGGGCAAAAGTCGAAATTGAACCGATAACTCACGATAAATCTCGCGGAGACCGCGAACAAATTATAGTTACTGAAATTCCGTATCAGGTTAAGAAAAATCTACTGCTTCAACAGATGGTTGAACAAGTAGTCAATAAAACGATTACTGGCATTTCGGATATCCGCGACGAATCTGATGAGGAAATTCGTATCGTCATTGAACTCAAGCGTGGTGAAATTCCACAAGTTATCTTAAATCAGCTCTACAAACACACAAAGATGCAGCATTTTTTTCCTGCTAATATTCTCTGTCTTGTGGATGGGCTTCCTAAAATATTAACGCTGCCTGAGATTTTGGACCACTACCTGGCACATCGGCGGGATGTTATCCGTCGGCGTACTCAATTTGATTTGGCACGATGCATACGCCGCTCACATATTTTAGAGGGATACCGTATTGCTTTGGAACATATAGAGGAAGTCATTGAGATCGTGCAAAATGCTGAGACCCCGCAAGTGGCAGCCGATCAACTACAGGCACAGTTTGAACTTTCTGACGATCAAGCACGCGAAGTGTTATCAATGACCTTGCGTCAGTTAACTGGATTGGAACGGGACAAAATTAACGACGAATACGTTGGACTGCTTGAACGGATTGCTGAACTGCGAGCTATCCTTGATAGTGAGGATCTCGTTACTAACATCATCAGGGAAGAATTGGAGGGATTGAAGGAGGACCATGGAGATGACCGCCGCACCGAAATCGTTTCGGAGATGAAAAGTTTTGAAATGGAGGACCTCATCGCTGATGAGGAGATGGTTGTTACGTTGACACATTCTGGATATTTAAAGCGGATTCCGATGGATACCTATCAAACGCAAAATCGAGGTGGGGTTGGCATCAAAGGTGGTAATCCGAAAGATGGAGACTTTTTGGAGCAACTGATTATTGCCACAGCGCATCAATCACTTCTGTTCTTCACGAGTCTCGGCAAGTGCTTTGTCCTAAAAGTTTTTGAGGTACCGGAGGGTTCCCGTCAAGCAGCCGGACGAGCAGCGGTAAATATACTAAAACTGAGTGATTCGGAGACTATTACAGCATTTTTACCTATCCGAGAGTTTAATGAGGACCTCTATATCTTTATGGCAACAAAACGGGGTATTGTGAAGAAATGTTCACTTGGTGAATTTCGCAATCCGATTTCCAGTGGGATCATTGCGGTTAATTTAGACCCTGATGACCTTCTGATTGGCGCGCAGCTGACCAATGGGAACTACGATGTTATTCTTGTTAGCCACAACGGACATTC
Organism: Candidatus Poribacteria bacterium; assembly: GCA_965197475.1. Lineage (GTDB taxonomy): Bacteria > Poribacteria > WGA-4E > WGA-4E > WGA-3G > MSPOR6. Next base: position 1,182,750 of record CBDANF010000002.1, read on the forward strand.
TATCCGATTTAGTGAATCGGATGTGCGAAGCATGGGACGCCGTACGCGCGGTGTTCGTGGCATTCGGCTTGCTGAAGAAGACTTTGTAGTAGACATGGTTTGTTCCGCAGATGAAAAGGATACTCTACTCATTGTAACAGAAAACGGTTATGGTAAACGCACAGGATTATCAGCTTATCGTTCGCAGAAGCGCGGTGGCGTAGGATTGACAGCCATCAAACGTTCGACGCGCAACGGCGCGGTTGTTTCTGCTAAACTGGTTTCAAAGTCAGATGAACTTGTTTTGATTAGTTCTACAGGGTATATTACGCGCATGGCAGTTAGTGACATTCGGTCAATTGGTCGTACAACGCAGGGTGTTAGGCTCATGACTTTACAAGAAGACGAAACGCTCGTTGACGTAGGTAAAATCTCGGAAACAGATTCTGATAGCAGTGTGGCAGGATAGTTGTTAGGAGCAAGACGTGCTTTTTAACTAATAATTCTATAGTTTGGACAATTTACACGCTGTTCAAGTGGACTTGCTGAGAGGCTGTTAGGTGTATAAAGCCAAAAATGCTGGACACTGTCTCCCCGCTGGGGCTCAGTATCCTGGAACACCGTTTTTCTATAAACATTCCGCCCCGCTGGGGCTGCTACAAGTAATGAAGGTTATTGTTTTCGTCACGTGGTTAGTTTTGAATCGTATTTAGCGTTTGCCGATTTCCCACAGATGAAATAGCGAAATTAAGCCTAAAAGCCCCAGCGGGGTGATAGGTGTATTGATGCAGCTTCGTAGATCTTCAATCAGAAATAATGACCGAATGCATACAACTTTTTAGGTGGCAACTTGGGTTATTATAGTAGAGTCTGTAATTATTGGAGCACTATTAAGAGAGTGCTTATTTATAAAGTGCCAATAACTCAACGTCAAATGTGATTACGGCACGGCGGACGTGTCTACTACTATTAAAGTAGATAAGGAGAACGATTATGAAAAGAAACTTTTTGGGATTTTTTATCCTGCTGAGTGCAATCTGCCTTTTTTCAGTAGGGGAGGTAACACATGCACAAGAGGGGTCATCCGTTGAGACATTTGAACAGGTGCCGCTCACCGAAGCCTCCGAAAGCGCGAAACAGGTTTACGCACAACTTATACACGCAGTCTATCAGGAAAGTTTTGATAGAGATTTAAGTGCTGCAAAACGTTTATATGATGCCTTGGTCCAGCAAGCCTCAGATTCTGCGTATATCTGGTACAAACGGGGGCAGCTTCGGTACCGAATGCAGGATATTCGAGGGGCTGAACTGGATACGCGCGAGGCACTCAAACTTAACCCTTCTCACGTTCCAGCAAACTGGCAGCTTGGGCGAATCTTAGCGCGTCGTGCTTATTATTCAGGTGGGAAAAATGTGTCGGAAGTATTGAAAACACTTAAAAAAGTGACTGAATTAGACCCTGATCATTTCGGAGCACACCAAATGCTTGCCGATTTAGCATTCCAACTCCGTGAGTACTCAACTGCAGAAACATCTTTTAAAGCACTAACCCGTATCGTACCTTTTGAACCTGAATTTCACAAACGCCTCGGTGATATCTATCGAAGGACAAATCAACCGCAAGCAGCTCTTGATGCTTACCAACGCGTCATTAAAATTAAACCCAACGATCTAAATGCGCAAAAACATATAGGACACCTTTATCTTACCGTAGGAAAATTGGCGGAAGCACAACAAACCTTTAAGCAAATCCTTGTCGTAACACCGCGGGACGTTAATGCTAACTTAGGCCTCGGTTTGGTACTTCAGGAAATTGCGCAGCGTGCACTTATGCCAGAGAATGGCAACCCACAAAGTGAGACAGTTGAGATGTCAACACTCATCCGAGATGCAGAAACATATCTTGGACGAGCGATCTTCTTTTCCAAGGAGTTTATCAACAGTTCTCAGGACGAATCCCAACGCGGTTTTTACCGACAGATTGCGGCCGATGCACAGTATGCTTTAGCAAATGTCTATATCCTTTTTAAAAACTTTAAGAAAGCCGAGGATACTTTCGCACAACTCCTCGCTGACGATCCAGAGCACATCGGTGCAACATACGGGATTGCTTCAGTCTATCAAACGATGGGAGCATTCAAAAAAGCAGAAACATATCTGCGTAAAACGCTTACGATCCAACCGACACATGAATATGCACTCAATGCCCTCGGTTATCTTTATGCTGAGCAAGGAACACGGCTTGAAGAAGCGGAAGCGTTAATTAAGCGCGCACTTGCAAAGTCTCCAACTAACGGCGCATATCTGGATAGCCTCGGATGGGTTTTCTATAAACAAGGTCGCTTTCCGGAAGCCATCACGACTCTGGAGAGTGCGAATCAACAGATGCCCGAACAAGCTGAAATTCTGATGCACCTTGGTGATGCTTACCTCAAAAACGGTGAACCTGAAAAAGCCCGTGGTGTCTGGCGGCAAGCCCAAACAATCGAACCTGATAATGATGAAATACAGGAACGACTTGAGCAATAGTTTTCGGCTTTCGGCAATCAGCATTCAGTTAAGAGACTTCTTTGCTGATAGCCGAAAGCTGATGGCTGATGGTTATCTCACTGAAACTATTAAGAAATGCGAAATATTATAGTTACGTTTTTCTTTTTAACGCTAACCTTCTCAGCACAGTATGGCGAAACGTTCCAATGTGGTACACCATATCTAAAAGATGGCATGGTGTACCGACTTTCACCAGATGTGGCAACCGCACCAGCACACCCTGCAGCACCAGCACACCCTATCGGATTCCAACGAACATTCTTTGCTATTGATTTCGCAAGAAAACAGCAGTATATCATTAATGCTACGTTACGGGCAAGTGGTCCTCACTGCTATATCTTCGTTGAAGATTCGGAGTGGCAAGAAAACGTTACTGCACAAACTGTTCACGCTATCCAAACAGCGTTTGATTCAGCGACACCAGCAGACCCACGGCGCGGAATCTATGATATATTAACGGAAGACCTTGGTCCGCCGCCAGATATTGATGGAAACGAAAAAGTTATTTTGCTCTTTCTCAAAATCCGTGATATTGGTGCCCGCCACGCGACAGCGGGTTACTTCATGCCGATAGATCAACATCGTGGTATGCTGCACCATCCAACCCTTGGGCCGCTACATAGCAACGAGGCAGATATTCTCTATATCAACTCAAAAAATCAGTCAGCGAATTCTGATGCGATTCAGTCTGTTATCGCCCATGAATTTCAACATCTTATCCATTGGCGGCATTCTCCAAACGAGGAAACATGGATAGACGAAGGGTGTGCTGATTACGCTGCATTTCAGTGTGGTTATAACCTTTATCAACACCTGAATGCTTTTCAGAAAGCACCGAACATCTCGCTGACCGATTGGTCCCAGATGAGTCAAACGAACCTACTGGCACACTACGGGGCTGCTTTTCTTTTCATGTTGTACCTCCACGATCACTATGGTGGTGGACAGACTGTCGCCGCGCTTGTAAAAAATCGTTTAGACGGAATTTCAGGCATTACACAGACGTTGAAAGCACGAGGGACGCATCGTCCCTTCTCGGATATTTTCGCAGACTGGAAAGTCGCAAATTATCTTACTACTTGGAAGACGTTTGGAACTGTAGAAAAAACTTTCCGGTATAACTCATTAGCACTTGCAGTTCAACCGCTATTTACTCATGAGAGTTACCCAGCTCTTGGCAAAAATAGGACGCTTGCCAATTTTGCCGCGCACGCTATTGAATGTAAGGTGGCGACTGCAGGACAGGCGGGTCTAACCCTCAGTTTGTCTGCCCAACGTAACATGCCTGTCAATATCAAGGTCGCATATTTACATAAAACAGGGGAGATTGAGGTTGAGTCGCTACCCTTTAAAACTATTGACGGAACCGCCTCATTGGATATTCCCACTTTTGGAACTGATGTCCAACGTTTGATGCTTATTCCAAGTCTACAGATTGAAAATCAAAGTTTTTCTCAGCAATCTATAACTTATGACTATAGTGCTTTTGAGGGTAGTTTAGGCACTTACACCACACACGTGCTGCCGAATCCGATACATCCGAACTATTGGGAAATTGTTGCTGTTCCAAGCGAGGTAACGAGTGTACATTCGTTTACTGTAACACTGACATACCAAAACCGTAATCTTCTTGATGCTAAACCGATGGTGTATGTTAAAAATGAAGGCAACGCACTCTATCGCTACGTTTTTCATCTCGATCCTGAGGTTGAAACAACAGAGGTTGAATGGAGCATCATGCGGGGTGACACGATTATTGATGAAGGGGTTTTGAATGAATCAACTGATAACCGATAACTGATAATTATCAAAGGAGGTATACATGCCGAACACACTTTATGCAGGAACGATTGGACAAAGTATTTGGCGGAGCACCGATACCGGTAAAACCTGGAATCGCGCAAGCAACGGTATTTTTCCAGAAGCAGATATCCGCGCAATTGTTGTTCATCCAACGGATTCAAAAACACTTTATGCTGGTACAGAAAAAGGGGTTGTCAAAACCACAGATGGTGGCAATTCGTGGCAACACATGCCAAGTGAGATGGATAGTCGAGAAGTTTGGTCGCTCGCCATTCATCCGACTGCGCCTGAGACACTCTATGCCGGAACTTGCCCATCCGCGTTTTTCAAAACAACAGATGGCGGTGAGACTTGGACACAACTTGACGCGGAACTTGCACAAGAATGTGAGGGGATTCCGATCATCCCGCGCGTAACAACTATCATTATTGATCCTGAAGACCATGAAACTGTTTATGCGGGGATTGAAATTGACGGTATGCGTCTTAGCACCGACGGTGGCAAAACGTGGCATAACCGAAGTGAAGGATTGAGCAGCCAAGATATTCACGGGTTGACGGTGGTGCCAGGTGAACAAAAAGTGCTTGTTGCCGCGACAAATAACGATGTCTGTATCACTACAGATATGCACAATTGGACACCGTTGAAGGTTCGGGATCATTATCCGTGGCCGTACTGCCGTGCAGCGTTCTATTTGAATGGCGAAAATGCTAAAGTTTTTATCGGGGCAGGTAATGGTCCTCCCGGTGATCAAGGTGGTATCTTCCACAGCCAAGATATAAATGCAGCGGCGGCAATTCGTTGGGATCGCTCCGATATCGGGATGACTGCAAATAGCACTATTTGGTGCTTTGGCTATAATTCGCGTGTTGATGGATTGCTGATAGCTTGTAGTGTGAGCGGACAACTTTTCTTGAGTGAGGACAATGGCGATTCTTGGGTGAAGTTGACGCATGAATTTGGAGAGGTGCGCGCCTTGGCGGTTGGGTAAAGAATAATGCATCACAAAGAAAATGCCGTGTGTGTTGGTAATTCACATTAAATTATCTCTACAAGCAATAAAATAGGCAGATACCCAATCAAGGATACCTGCCTGTTGAATTGATGTGTGCTCGCGTTCTGTGTTATTGACGGGGTTCATGAAATCTGATGCTCCCGTAATAATCCCTACAACTCTGTCCGTTTCGATAGCACAACGCCCACGACTCACCGCAGATGTCCCGCACACCTGGACTCTTCAATTTACGGCGCGTACAAGGCCCCCGTGTTTGGTGCCAATAAAGCGCAGTTGTATCACACGACCAATATTCGTGGCCGTTTATACACCAAATACGATGTCTATTCGGATCCGCAACCTGCTGCGTGCAGGCACTGCGACCACAACTGAAAGTCGGGAACGTGTGCGTATGAGAACTACACGCATAGAAACTGGTAACTGTGCAATACGCGAGACCCCCATCTTGGGTTACGCTAACAAGACAACTCGCTTGCATTGAATGCGAATTGGATTCACTTGGCGGACCACTATGATTACCACACGCATACGTTATCGGACACGCTGAACACCCGCCCGTTGTGCAGTAATCGCAATTCGGTGAGTTGTCGGTCTCCGTGATAGGGGTTGGGGACGGGTCCCCGAGATGTGCCGCTCGATAAGTGCCATACGGATCAACGGGATCATTTAAATGGGACCCCACAACTTCAAAATAATCCGAAATCTCTTCAGCACGCGACTCATGCGTGGTGCTCGAAGACCACCACGCGTTGCGATGACTAAACTCCGGATTCGTGCAAACCCGATACGGTAGGTTACAACGCGTTTCACGTACATCGTTATACCAAAACCATTTTTGGCAATTCCGAACACCATGTCTGGCAACTCCATCTGCATTACAAGTGTAATAGAAGATACCATCCCCTGGCACCGGGGAATTACGATGTACCTCTTCACTACCACACAACTCGCGATGCGTATTGTAAGCTTCACTCGGCGTGGAAAACGTGTCTGAACACGATGAAGAACCCAGACAATTGAACTCAGGCAAATCATCACGACACGTCTTCTCTTCCCAGTCCGGCACGGTATGATTGACGTTAGATGGTGAAGCATCATCATGCTGATTCGTATGATGCGAATTGACAGTCGTCTCAGCATGCTTATGTGCACTATTATACAAGGGAACTGTTATATTATAAAACCAATCTATTTCACCCTTCAGTAACTCAAGCATATCGCTATAAAGATCCATCAGGCTCAGGTTTTCATATAGTTTTGTCAATTCTTTCTCCGCATCCGACTCCAGAAAGCCCAGCAACCTGGCTGCGGTCAAGAGCGTGCCATCGCTGAGAAAGTTTGATACAGCAGTATCAAGATTTTGCGTGCGCGCCTCATCTGTCGCCTCCTCCCATTTGGCACTCACCTTGTTTACAACTGTCCACGCATCCTGAACTTTAGCACGTTGATCTCTGACTTTCCCTTCCATACTGCTCAGATCCACTATGGCGTTGATTGGGACTATATCATCATTAGGGGTTGCATAACAGAAAGTAAAAACAGATAGACAGATAGCGTAAATTCCAATCGTGTAAATTGTTTTTCTCATGGTATTCTCCTATTTTGGTATTGGGAAATTTGAGGACATTCTCTCGGGACGTAGATATAGGATGTACTGACCCGTGTTTCGTGTCCACCTTAACTTCCCTAAATCATTCATCCGGGCAAGTTCCCACTTATGACGTTTGAATTCCTCACTCGGAGGTGCCCTATCTTTAAATGTGAACGCATCATCTCGCGCTTCCAGCTCACGACTCTTCTCAGTATCTGCCATTATACGCGCCTCAATATTCCTCATTGTGTTTAGGACTATGGGGTTGGCGAGGTCATTGATACTTTCATAGTATGTTATCAGATAGATGTCGCGTGCGATGGCTGCTGCCTCAGCGTCATCAGGTGGGAAGGGCGGTATCCATTTAGCACTCCAGTGTCCACGTTCTTTTGCTTGTAGACGGAGTGCTTCAACAGGATGCGTCTCTAAGAGCTCTGTGTGGTGTGTCAATGGACCGGCAGACGTTTTCGGCACCGGAGCATATAGTGCATCGTGCCACTCATCACCGTGCCAGTGTCCGTGTGGTGAAGCCCCTGGTGGCGGTTGCCTGTCAGCAATAGTTATGGGTTGCTTCTTTACTTTCTGGTTGTCGCGAATTTTGTCTAACTCTTCATCTGAGGACGGGTTATAGACGGTTTCCGTTTCGGTATCTTTGTCTATCAACAAGAACACACCCGCAATACCGATCAAGACGATGAGGACAATGATTCCTCTCAATATGTTCCTATTCATCATAGTTCTCCTTACTATAAAGTTGTTCACTTTGCGCTGCTGCGTTTAGCGTGCAAGGTGCTTTCTGTTGTGGACAAATCGGTTGCTGTTCCACCTTTGGACAGTCCTTCCGTGTCCATTTAAGGCAGGGGGTTGTGTCTGTCTGTGTAGCATCAATCACTTTTATTGTGCCAAACAGTAACCCTCCACCGATACAGACAATAAGTGCCGCTGTGAGTCCTATCTTTCGTCTCCGTTGCATTTTCGGTTTCGGAGTATCCTGTTGTGTGTCCATCTGTTTTAAGGACAAGAATCCCCAAAGCGAGATAACGAGTGCAACGATACTCAGATGGATTCCGTGCTGCTCAAAAAAGAGTGCGAAGAACGAGATAGCGATGAGTCCACCGAATGCAGCCACGGCTGCGATGTCGGCATTCGCTGTTAAAAATCTTGTTTTCACAATTATATAGCCTCCATTAAAATTTGTCAAATAAAACTATCTGTTATATCCTATCGTTGTGCATAGTACACGTGCGCAACAAGGATGACAAGCATTGAAACACTTTCCAATGCAACAACAAAAGCCCGCGACGAGCCACTCCGTGTGAGACGAAGCGCGGGCGGGCGCGAAAATATCGCAGCTGCTAACATCTGCGATAAGACCTTGAAAACTAAATTGGTTAAAATTAACGAATGTGAAGTGGGGGGGGGGTAGTTAACTTATAGTTAAAATATGTCAATCGACGTATACCGCGCGGACAAATCCTGCTCATGTAACAGGTGTCCGGCGTGATCATTTTTTGGATTATGGTTTTGATATGTCGGTCCCTCATTGTCAAATCCCCTTATGCGACAAAATATGATTAGCGGCGGTGCAACTTTCCACTTCCTCAAAAATTTCATGTTGCACGCTCATAATATCACTACTACTCAATTTAGCGTGTCTTTCTTCCATGGGTTACAGTAAATTTGAACTTTTTTCTAAAAATTCGTAAATTTTTGTATAAATCTGAATAAAGAAAATGCCGTGTGTGTTGAGAATACACACGGCATTTTGCGTGTTGGTAATTCACATTAAATTATCTCTACAAGCAATAAAATAGGCAGATACCCAATCAAGGATACCTGCCTGTTGAATTGATGTGTGCTCGCGTTCTGTGTTATTGACGGGGTTCATGAAATCTGATGCGCCTGTAATAATCCATACAACTCTGTCCGTTTCGATAGCACAACGCCCACGACTCACCGCAGGGTCCCCGGACACCTGGACTCTTCAATTTACGGCGCGTACAAGGCCCCCGTGTTTGGTGCCAATAAAGCGCAGTTGTATCACACGACCAATATTCGTGGCCGTTTATACACCAAATACGATGTCTATTCGGATCCGCAACCTGCTGCGTGCAGGCACTGCGACCACAACTGAAAGTCGGGAACGTGTGCGTATGAGAACTACACGCATAGAAATTGGTAACAGTGCAGGAATGCCCCCATATATTGGTTATGGAACAACTCGCTTGCAACGCATGTGAACTGGATTGACAAGCATAGATCGTATGTCCACACCCCCAAGTTTCTGATCTATGGTCGTAGTCCGAGGATGAACCTAGCCAATAGGTATGTCCACAGGGGCCGATGGCAGGACCACTGGTGATCGTGGTTGTTCCATGACTACTCGTCTCTGGACACTGTGCATACACACAGCCCCAATAGACGCGGTTGTTACAAGCTCCCTCGTTGCACGTATACGATACATGATAACCTGAAGTCCCCACCGCATGAATGCCACACGCATACGTTATCGGACACGCGGAACACATGCCCGTTGTGCAATAATCACAATCCGGTGAGTTGTCTACAACAACGGGATTGGATGCCGTGCTTTCTGTACTGCTATCACCATTGTCAGAGTGCGTGCTTGCACCCGGGATATCAGGGTGATGATCAAATCTCTTGCCCATGCACCTTCTATAGAGGGTGCCACACGGACGTTTCTCCAGCGGTGCACCATAGTAATCTTCCCTTTCATATACCCATTTCGTGCAAGTCCGCCTCCGATGTTTCGCTTCATCGCTGCTACAATTGTAATACTGACGTCCACAGCCATCCGCGGGAGAACGGATTTGAAGTATTTCTGATACGATCCTATTCAAATTTGCGACAATATCCGCTGAGTCACTCCCCGGCCCCATATAGACTCGCTCTACCGCCTCTTCATATACATTTCTTGCTGTGCCACAGCTGACATCGTGAGGGCTATCTGGTGTGTCGAATTCCAAATTACAGCTGCCACCACACGGAAATTTGGGAAGATCTGGATGAGTGGGTTTTATGGGGGGATCCCCAGCCTTCTTCTTTGAAGTACTAGAATGCGAATTATAGTGATTTACGGCTGCGACAAGATCTCTGTATGCCTCCATTATTGAATTCGCTTCATCAGTCCCCTCAAACGTTACCGAGTTATCCCAATTCGCGTCAATATCTGATGCCAACACATTAGCCTGGCCGAGTTCATATACAATAAGGTCCTCTAACGAGTACGCTGAGTACATAGCCGTAACAATCTTTACGGTTATACCATACGCTGATGCAACCGCATCAATAATGTTAGTTTTCGCACTACCGGTGAGTGCCGAGATTTGTTGGTTTCTAATTGAGGATTGTGTACCGAGCCATTGGCCATGAAGATACAATAACTTAGCTACATGTTGATCCCGCAAATCATCTAAAGCCTCAATATAATTATCCCAATCCTCCAACTCTGTATTAGCATTGTCAAAGTCGTCCTGAAGTGCTTGCCTATCTTCCGAGGAAGGATAGCCATTTATGGTGTGCGATCCTGTGTGAATAGCGGGCATAAAACTTACCAAAATGAAAAGCACTATAAGAATCGATCTTTTTGATTTCATCGGTTCCTCCTCTGTCGTATCACATCAAGATCTTCTTTTGACGGTAGACCTCCATATTTTTCCCGCGGATCTCCATATTTTTCAAAAGGAGAGGGATGGTTAGACTTTGGGATGAGTGCATTGTACGGCTCAAGGAGTTTCTCCAATTCCTCAACTCTTTCAAGTGCATAACGGTTATTCGTTTTGTCTGAAGAATAAAGATTTCGGAGTCTCCACATTGCGTTCTTAACTTCCTGTATTTCCTCCCATAATGCATGACTTCTTAGATCACCAGAATTGCGGTATTTTACATAAGTCTGCACAAGTTTTTTAACTCTATCCGTGTAAGCTTCACTGAAGACATCCTCAGGAAGTTTCAGTTCTGATGGTACCGTATTCGGTATCGCGCGTTCGCCTTTTTTGCGCCACGTGTTGTCTGGATACAACCGCCACGTGTCGTCCGTTTCAAAAGATGGTTGGTTTCCAGCATCCACGACAGCGGGATCATGGGGAGCATCGTGCCAAGTTCCATCTGCGTGCCGATGCCCTTTTTCTCGGTTTCCTTCTGGCGACTGTGCTTTGGCTGCTTTCTGTGCTGCCAAATCCTGCCTTATCTTTTGCCACTCTTCTTCCGATGGCGGGTTATAGACGGTTTCCGTTTCGGTATCTTTGTCTATCAACAAGAACACACCCGCAATACCGAGCAGGACGATGAGGACAACGATTCCTCTCAATATGTTCCTATTCATCATAGTTCTCCTTACTATAAAGTTGTTCACTTTGCGCCGCTGCGTTCAGCGGACAAGGTGCTTTCTGTTGTGGACAAATCGGTTGCTGTTCCACTTTTGGACAGTCCTTCTGTGTCCATTCAGGGCAAGGGGTTGTGTCTGTCTGTGTAGCATCAATCATTTTTATTGTGCCAAACAGTAACCCGCCGCCGATACAGACAATAAGTGCCGCTGTGAGTCCTATCTTTCGCCTACGTTGCTTTTTCGGTTTCGGGGTGTCCTGTTGTGTGTCCATCTGTTTTAAGGACAAGAATCCCCAGCACGAGATCGTGAGTGCAACGATACTCAGATGGATTCCGTGCTGCTCAAAAAAGAGTGCGAAGTACGAGATAGCGGTGAGTCCACCGAATGCAGCCACGGCTGCGATGTCGGCATTCGCTGTAAAAAATCTTGTTTTCACAATTATATATCCTCCATTAAAATTTGTCAAGTAAAACTATCTGTTATATCCTATCGTTGTGCATAGTACACGTGCACAACAAGGATGACAAGCATTGAAACACTTTCCAATGCAACAACAAAAGCCCGCGACGAGACACTCCGTGTGAAACGAAGCGCGCGTGCGGGCGCGAAAATATCGCAGCTGCTAACATCTGCGATAAGACCTTGAAAACTAAATTGGTTAAAATTAACGAATGTGAAGTGGGGGGGGGGTAGTTAACTTATAGTTAAAATATGTCAACCGACGTATGCCGCATAGACAAACCCTGCTCAGGTAACAGGTGTCCGGCGCGATTATTTTTTGGCTTGTGGTTTTGATATGTCGGCCCCTCATTGCCAAATCCCCTTATGCGAAAAAATACGGTTTGCGGCGGTGCAACTTTCCACTTCCCAGAATTTCTATGTTGCACGCGGATATTATCCATAACTAAACCTAATTACGTGTGTATTGCCTCCTAAGTTACAGTAAATACGAACTTTTTCAAAAATCGTAAAATTTAAGTTTTAAAATTGTCGCTTGACTTTTTTCTGCAATTTATGCTAAACTTTTGAAATAAGCAGGTTGTGCGCTGAACTCAATGATTTGTTGGCAGACATAAGGGTTTTGCCCTCCGTCTAAAGGACGCAGTACATGCACAGAGGTTCTGTGACGGACTCACCTGCAAACCCTTGTGAATACAAGTGGCAATAAAGATTTGACAAAAGTTTAATCAAGGAGGCTTATCTCTATCATGCGTTTTTTTAGTTTTTTATTCATACCCATTTTCCTCGTTTCAATCGTTGGATGTTTTGGAGACGGTGAGGTTAATATTAAAACTCCGCCATCTTTTAGCGAGGTGAAAAAAGTTGTTATCACGCCTTTTATTACTGAAGATGAATCGAAGGAGACACAGGAACTTGGCAAGCGACTTAGCGTCAATTTGGCAAACCGTTTTGAGCTTATTTTTAAAGACCTTGGATGGGTTTTTGACATATCGGAGAAAGTTCGCCCGGTAGGCGAAAAAGTTGAGGAGCTCGGATTAACATTAAATGATGTTTACACAGATCCAGCCTTGGCGGCTAAAGCAGGTCAGGCACTTGATGCGGACATGATCATCACAGGGATGGTTTTGACCCCTAAACTCCGCCGTAAGGATAGCGATGAACATCTCATGCGTCAAGGCAGACAAACTGGAATTTCAGGAACATCTACCTATATCACAACCCGGCAGGATGCAATCGGTGGAGTACGTGTCAAGGTTATTCATGTAGCATCAGGCAAAATTCTCTATAACAATAAGATTAGTTCTTTTCTCAAGTATTGGTTTGCCTATCAAACGCAGCAGAGTGGCCAAGTTGTTTTTAAAGAGGAAGTGGAGATGCTTGCTGATTTAGGAAAACAGTTACCACTCCGAATTTCGTATATGCTTTACCCAAGTGGACTGAAAAGGGATCCTGAAGAAAAGGTTTTGCTGAAACCAGATCTCATTCTCAAAGGCACATCCGGCATATTTAAATTCGATTAGAATTACCTTTAATGCCGGTTTTAAGCCTAAAGGCGGACGGAAGTTTGAGCTTCGGCCCGCCTTGTTTTTAATAAGGTTCATGTTTTTCTTTATCAATTATACTCTACTATAGTTTGGACAATTTTTAAGGTTCTTGTGTGAGATATTGAATTTATGGAAACGCCTTATACCAAATTAGTGGATTAGTTTTATTTTTCTGGGCAGACTGCGCGCTTACATGAAGATTAAGAATTTAATCGGGTAATTTACAGTTTCCCCGGGGCTGGTAGGTGCGGTTTCCTAACCGCTTAGCTCCAACCCGGTAGGTGCGGCTTCCAACCGCACCGGAACTTATGGAATATGCGTCCGATAGCCATTTTCGCAAACGACTCGGTGCGGTTAGAAACCGCACCTACCGGTAACGGAGCAAATTAGAATTACCGAATTAATTTGTTAATCTTCATCAAAGCGTGCCTACCGAGTGGGATCAAGTTAATTTGGTATTAGACATCAATAAGATTTTATTTATACACATTTCGCCCGGCTGGGCTGCTTATTGCTGTACCCGAAATATTTTTCTGTGAGTTACGATCCTGTGAAAAACTCATAGAAAAATCGGAAAATACTTGAAAACTCAACATGAAACAGACAGAAATTGTCCCAACTTTCGTATACTCTAAGATAACGTTGGATTAGTATCTTGAAAAAAATCGTAAATTTGGCGCGCGTAGGCTTTACCATGTTGTAGGAGTTCCGAAGATACATCGTAGAGTTCGGGGGCTGGCAGTCCCTCATAAGGGTTGGCTATTTTCTGAGAACAGGTTAAGGCGTGTTCAAAGAAATTTAGCGTTTTAAGATCAATTACGCCACTTTCTTGAACTGCACGAAAGCCATGGTATTTTTGGTATGGAGGTGTCTTACCGCTAAATTCTATTATGGCATTGTTTATGTCTACTGCCCGTTGCACAATCATTAGGAAACAACTTTTGACATAAGAATGCGTCAACCTATCAGCTGCTATATATTCATCTTTGTTTGCGGGCAGCCCGTTCTGCAATTGACCGAAACATTCCTCCATATACGCCAATTTTGCCTTAACAGGATTGAACTGACGCTGCAATGGTGTTTTTTGAGAGGTTTTTGACATTGTATACTCCTAAGGAAGAATTTATTACTGTCAATACGTAATCTTTAAAAAATTTGTTTATACACATTTCGCCCTGCTGGGGCTTGTTACGTTAAGGTTATCGTTTTCTATACACATTTCGCCCTGCTGGGGCTGCCTTTGCTGCACCTATAATAGTTTTTCTGTGGGTTACAACTTTGCACAAAACTCACAGAAAAATAGAAAAATACTTGAGAACACAACATGAAACAGACAGAATTGTCCAAACTTTAGTTCATTAAAAATTATACCAAATTACCTTGATTAGAAGTTTTCTGATAAAGTCAGCGTTGTGAGGCACCAAATCAACGCCGAATACGCGTATGGTATTCGTAGGGGACCTTGTACTACAAATTAGGTTAATGTGATATTAGACGTGATTTAATTAGAAAAGTTGTAACAGAACCCAAAATTAAAGAAATTGGCGGGACAAAATAGTATATGATAAAATTCTAAATGGTCGTAGAGGCAGAATAATGAAAGCGATTACGAGAATCGGTGATGGCGGACCAGAAGTCCTGCAATTAGGCGAGGTGTCTCCGCCTCAGCCGACAGAAACGCAACTTCTGGTGGATGTGAAGGCGGCTGCGCTAAATCGCGCTGACTTAATTCAACGGCGCGGTGGGTATCCACCGCCACCAGGTGAGTCCGAAATACTCGGTTTAGAAATTGCTGGCATAGTCTCAGGGATGGGAGCGGCAGTCAACGGATTTAACGAAGGTGGTAAGGTTTTTGGACTCGTCGGGGGTGGAGGTTATGCGGAACAGGTGGTTATTGATTACCGCATGGCGATGTTGATACCAGAAGAATGGAGTTTTGAAGAGGCTGCTGCTGTTCCAGAGGTGTTTTTTACCGCAAATGAGAATATTTTCACATTAGGACGATTATCAGCTGGCGAGACTATTTTAATTCATGCGGGCGGAAGTGGTGTAGGCACTGCGGGTATACAGATCGCCCGTCGTGCTGGGGCTCGTGTGTTTGTCACCGCAGGGACATCCGATAAAATTGATAACTGCAAAGCATTGGGTGCTATAGCGGGTATTGACTATAAGCAATCTGATTTTGTTGCTGAAATTAAGCGGTTGACGGTTGGAGAATGTGTGGATGTCGTATTAGACTTTATCGGTGCCCCATATCTGGCGCGGAACTTGCAGATACTCAAAACGAAAGGCCGTTTATTGCAAGTTGGGTTAATGGGCGGTTCGGCAGCAGAAATAGACTTAGGAATGGTGATGCGCAAACGCTTGCAGATTATCGGCTCCGTAATGCGTCCGCAGTCACTTGATGAAAAAATATCTATCACGCAGCGATTTGTAGACCGTTGGTTACCTGAGTTGAAGACAGGGACACTCCGGCCAGTGATTGATTCTGTGTACCCTTTAGCACAAGTGCGTGAAGCACATGCGTATATGGAAGCAAATCGTAATTTTGGTAAGATTATTTTGAAGGTATAATCGGAGAGTTAGTGCCAAATTGCTACAGAAGTTTATTTTACCGTGAGTTTGACTAAAGCGCGTAGTGCATCAACGCGAAGTGTGTTTGTGGCACTTGGGCAGGGTTCAACAACGTGAAACCTAACACTGCAGCTGTTGTAAAGGTAATAACATGTTGGGTTTCGCAAGCTCTACCCATACCTGTTAATTTAAGGAATTGAAACCGTTTTTTAGCGGTGGGGTGTAGCCTCGTAGAGGCGGTATGTTTATAGAAAAGGCATTACCCCGCGTTCCTGAGCCTCGTAGAGGCGGTATGTGTATAAAATCTATATGTCACTCCTACGGAGTTCAACAAGTGTGAGAAGCATATTTCTATAAACATATCGTTCCTACGGAACTGAAGAAATCGGGCGGACAAAGTCCTCTCACAAGAAAGATAATACGCTAATTGACACCTATGGGTTTCGCAAGCTCTACCCAACCTACGGATACTGAACCACAACATAAATAATTGTGGGTATTCTAATAATTCCACATTTTTTGAAGAAAAACAGATCGGTTTTCAACTAAAACTAACAATTACATCTCAATATTACATCAAGTTTAAGATATACACTTCAACCCATTTATTAAGGTTTTGATAATGCTCTCAATTGAACATTGGCATGGGAGATCGGCAGCTTTGTGTAAACGTATTGTGCACGCGTTGCTATACGTAATGCAGCGTTTCTTAAGTGTGTCTCCCAGAATATCAGTGTGTCTCATGCACGCATGCTGCCTCATTTTCGTATCGGTTTTGTTTGTCTTTAGTTTTACTGCTGTTGCTGATGTTACCCAAGTGACCTCAGCAGATGGCATTACTGTAACTTTCAAACTTCCGCAACTTCAGGTTACGCAAGTTACACCAGATGCAGATTTTAAAGATGCAGAGGTAGGTGGTGTATACCACACAGTGCGATATTCAGAATGCGGTTGGATTCGAGAGCCAGGTTTTCCCAGATTGCCGGTCACACGTCTGTTTTTAGCTGTTCCCGCCGATGCCCAACTGAACAACGCTGATGTTTCTGTCAACGCGGGGTCTTCACAAACCCATAACGGTGTGAGGCTTTTGCAAAGCGAAAAAGAGATACCGCTGAGTACCGAGGGTGTTTCTATTGCAGCAGGACCTTTACAAACCGATGGCGGTGCGGGGTTTATCCAAAATAAAAAAGGGGCGAATCCTAATTCTGGTTCCGATCGGTATCCGGCAGTGTTAGCACGTATAGAGATGGATGGTTACATCCGTTCCCAACGCGTCATCAGTTTGGCTTTGCATCCAGTGCAGTATAATACTGCGACGCGTGAACTTCGTTCTTATAGCAGTCTCAATGTCTTTATTCCTTTTCATTCACAATTGAAAGCTCGTGCGGCTGCTGCTACACTTGCCCCTAACCTAACAAACTTAACACATACAGCTTCTCCTTATGAACAGACCTTTTCACGGCATATTCTCAACTACGCACAATACCGTACGTTATTCAACAGCGGATTGGAAACAGGCAGATCTTTTCGTGCCGATACTGAAATGTTTCCTGCTGCGCCTGCTGCACCGGGGCTTACCGACAAATCATTTCAGACCCGTTACAAACTCTATATTGATGAAACTGGCGTATATAAGGTTACGGGAGCATCTCTCCGCACCAACTGGGGTATTGATCTTATAGGTGTTGATCCGAGAAAACTTCGTCTTACACATGGGGATCAGGAAATTCCTATCTACGTTAGCGGTGCGGTGGATGGAAGTTTTGACGCAGAAGATGCGATCTTTTTCTTAGCACACGGTTCTACTGACCCTGAGAGTCCTGTCCGAAAGAATGCATATACGTTGTGGAATGTCTATTGGTTGAGTATTGCTACGGAAGGACAAAATCCGGTACGCGTGCCACAAATTGAAGCGAGTCCAAGTGATGCAACAGCAGTTCAAGTCCCAACTTTCCGCTCGCGCGTCGTTTTTGAGGAGGATCGCCTCACCAATAACCTCGAATTCGTCTATCCGGAAACCGTTGCAGCTGGTGATAAACACAAGTGGTTTGATGCGTTAGACTTTTGGTACTGGGACGGTATCAAAAATTCGAGCGATATTGGGGAATTACGACTTAATTTTCCACTCCATGACATCGCGAAAAGCTTTGATCCGCCACAGATACAGGTTGTGTTACAAGGTGGAACACCCGTGCCTCATGAAATTCTCGTAGCAGTTAATGGTGTTCGGGTTGATCTTGCCAAGTGGGATAGTCAAGCACAAGTGACTCTTGCAAAGAATCTCCGTGTTTGGAATAACCTCAAAGATGCAGCGAAAGGCGAAACCAATGTTCTTTCTCTAACGCGTATTGACACCACCTTTGAAGAGGACACAACCCGTTATCCGTATCATATCTATCTCAACCGGTTCTGGGTTGACTATACGCGTCTCTTTTTAGCTGTAAACGGTCAACTCCGTTTTGGTACTCCTGTCAAGACAGGGCGCGAGAATGAAAATAAAAGTGTTACACATCAATTTCGTATTGATGCTTTCCTTGATTCGCAGATTTCCGTTTTCGAAACAGATGGGAACATACTTACGGCAAAACTTCAAGGTGTTCATGTTGCGCGCCATGCGACAGATGATGTCATGCGCGAGCGGCTCAAAGTATTGAATTCTGGTGACCTCAGAGCGGTGCCAAATAACACCTATACAGCGACTTTTCAGGTGCCGGATACCCGAACAACCGAGTTTATAGCGGTGTCTGATACCGCACTTCGGAAACCTATTCAGGTAGAAACAGTTCCTCCAAGTGATTTACGGGACCCATTGAACGGTGTGGATTACCTTGTTTTGACACATCCAAGATTTCGCGATGCCGCCGACAGGTTAGGAAACTGGCGTTCAACAGCAGACGGTGGTGGATACCGAACCAAGGTTGTGGACATTAATGATGTTTACAACACTTTTGGTGACGGAAAGGTTCATCCTATCTGGATTAAAAATTTTCTGACGTATGCGTATCAAAATTGGGCACCGCCAGCACTCTCATATTTAGTGATCTTCGGTGATGGCACCTACGATTTTCGAGGTATTGACAAAGAAATCTATTCTGAACCACCAGAACTTTCAGGTTATATACCCACCCACTATATTTCAACAGATTCCTTCGGCAGAACAGCCGCGGACCATTGGTATGCCACAGTTTCCGGACACGATGAATTTGTCGATTTTTATCTCGGTAGATTAACTGTTGAAAATGAGGTGGAAGCAGACACAGTTGTTGATAAGATTATCAATTATGAAGCGCGACGTCCTAACGGTGCGTGGCGGCGGCGGATTATCTCTGTTGCTGATGATGAAGTTAGCAACTCTGGAGATTTTATTTTTAAAAAAAGTCTCAACGAAATTGCCAAAGACCGTACACGACTCGGATATGAAACTGTTGAAATTTATCTTGAAGATGTCATAGATGAGGTTGAAGCAAAGCCCGACGAATTCCCTGGGATTCTTCCTCGGCACGTTGCGAAAGGTAGGATTATTGATGCTTTAGGCGAGGGCGCAGCCATAGCACAATACGCCGGACATGGTGGGCGTATTGTTTGGGCACACGAAGCCATTTTTGATAACGCTTCAATTGATAAGGTTGAGGAGACCGGACATCTTCCGTTTATGTTGGTGTTGAGTTGCTATAACGGGTATTTTGACGCGCCAGGTGAACCGAGTATGGCGGAAAAACTGCTCCGGAAAAAAAGGGGTGGTATCATCGGCATGCTCAGTGCAACGCGACTTACCTACGGTAACGGGAACGAGGCACTCAACCAAATTATTTTTGATATGCTGTTCCAACGCGATGTTCGACAACTCGGTCCCCTCAGTTTTGATTCTAAACTTGAATTCCTACTGACAGAGGGCACGGGGCAGCTTAACATCATGCTTGAATATACGCTTTTCGGTGACCCTGCGATGCGTATCGCCATGGCAGATTATGACATCATTCCCGAAATTGAGACGAAGACGGTCAAAGCAGGTGATACCCTCAAAATCGCCCCTGGATTCATTCAAACTGCCCGCTATGATGCCGCAGCAAAGCGGAAGGTTTTTACACGGAATACGAGTTTTGATGGGGAACTCACAGTAAAAGCGGTTTTTCCCGGACAACAATTGGTCGGTGAAGATAAAACCGGTGCACCGAAGGAATACTACTCCGGCGATGTGGTTGTCCCAAAGACGATCTCTGTGAAGCGGGGCAGCTATCCTGCTGTTAAAATAAGCGTGCCTGATAACATTTCGCCCGGGGATGCACATGTGGAGTATTATGCTGAAAATGCCACCGAAATCGCTGTTGGTGGTGATGGTTTCACTGTCGATGTGCCGAAAATACTTGATATAAAACCTCAATTAATTACCACATCATCTGGTGAGGACATGATCGAAGTTTCCGTGCTTGTTTCTGATGATAAAAAGGCGACGGTTTCTGTCGTTTTAGAATGGAGAAACCCGGAGAACCCTGATGATAACAAGGTTTTTCTCATTCCTGCTGCAATAGTTCCCGAATCAACAACATCTTTGGTAGCCACGGCGAGGTGGTGGAAACTTCCTGAACCTTTACCTGTGCCAACCGATGGATCCGCGTTTCGATACGATATTCAGGTTACGGATGAGGATGATTTTGTTGTGTACTCGGATTATCACCGATTCTATCCATATACGTATCCCAACCTTGCTGTGGTTTCTAACCGTGCTGCAAAAATTAGACAAATCACTTATAAGTTAGGTGGTCCTGAAGGCACAGCGAATGAACGTTTTTTGTCTGTTGATATTGAATTAACGGGCACCTCAAGTTCTCAGGATGAAGATGTTTCTGAGCACGACTTGATATCGGTACTAGGGCTTTCTGATGTTGATGTTGAAGTAGCCTTTTTTAGCGGAAACCCAGATATAGATGAAAATGGTATCGTTGACACGGAAGCGCATCTGATCGGTAGCACGAGAATATCACCGAAGGACTGGGTTACGCGAAATCCTCTACATCAACGTTCTAATGCCTATACACCTGATCCACTCAACACTAATCCAATCGCTACTGCCGCTATTCCAATATTCCTACGTAGCGGCATACATGACATTTTTGTATATGTCGATCCGATTTTTACCGACGCAGATGAACCTGGAAAAGTGCTTGAAAATAATGAAACAGATAATATCGGGTATAGACAACTTACTGTTTCAGGTAGCATCGTCGGGGAAGTGCCTGCTCGAATGGCGAGTGTTGATGGGGGTTTTAGGATAACTGCGCCTGCGGGTGCTGTTCAAAATAAATCTTCAGTTCTGACTGTTCTTCCTATTGTTTCAGATGCTGTGGATGCAGAGTACGCTTACTTGATCGGCGGGACAGGAGAGGTGAGAAATACCACACCGCATCTGCCGTTTCCTATTATCGGACGTGAACGAACAGGTGATCGCGAGGCTGGAATGCTGCTGCCAGTAGCACTTTCAACTCGTCCATTCCTACTTGGATACACACTGCATTTAAACGAAACCGAATCTGTTGAACAATGGGCTGATCAATGGAATTCATTTAAACTCCAGGCACCGGTTGCCGTTGAACTTGATTTTGATTGGGCAGCACTCCAGCAGGAAGTTATACGTGAACTTTTTGGGAGTGAGGCAAATGTGTCAATTGAGGGACCAGCTATAGAGACAACCCTTAGTACCGCTGTAGAGGAACGAGTACGCAACATCGGCGCATATCTTTGGATTGACACTTTAGCTAATTGGGTACGTCTTGATTCTGAAATCAAAAGACATACTAACGGCGATATTTACACATCTACACGGGCTGCCCAAATCCGTTCCGATAACACTGGTGATGGAAGGCTTGACGATGTTGCAATTTCATCGCAAGGAGCTGACACAGGAACGTGGATAGTCCTTTTTGAGACTGCGCGAACCTATCGCCTTCTTTTTATGCCTCAAGAATCTGTTGCAGGAACAGGGGTAGACGGGAACACTATGGGGCATCAATTAGAAGAAATTGAGAGAGGGATTTCCATTATATCTTTTAGTAATGTGAGGACAACTTCCACCGACGCTGCTCCCGGATTTGCTATTGACATTGAAGAAGGAGAAACCCCTTTCCAATTCGGTGATATATTACGTTTCAACATCACGCAGATTGAAGTGCCAGGTGAGGGAGGCACTCAATTTTATGCGTCTTCTTTTATCAGTAGAAACAGAGGAGATGGAGCAATACAGTATCTTGACTTGGAACCGGAGACGACAATGCCACAAGATGTTTGGCTCATCATGTTTGTCTCCGCAACACAGTTTCAGATTGAGGGAAAAAACATTGGTGTCTTGGCGAAGAATGGAGCACCGATATACGGAACAGTCGGTAAACCTTTTGAACACAGCGATTATGGGTTAAGTCTGCTGATAACGCAGGGTCCCAGACCTTTTACTGCGGGGGACCGATTCCTGTTTGAAACCACCAAGGTCGGAACAATTCAAGCGCAAACCTCCTATTTGGGAACAGTTACCTGTCTTCAAAGCGAGGATACGTTGCCTCCCAACATCCAGTTAACGATTGGCAACCAGCAGCACTTTACTTCTGGTACCTCAGTTGATGCTGCCCCACTTATCCAAGCAACGCTCACTGATGCGCGCGGTGTTGACTACATCACTCGTCCTGTTCAACTTGCCTTGGGGCGATTCGGAGAGTTTGAGACTATCGCTGAAACCGAATACAAACTTACGCACCATCCTGGGTCTAAGCAAATAGTTTTGACATATAATTCACCTGAACTTGAACCTCGTGAATATCAACTCCGACTCACAGCAAGCGACCTTGATGGAAATACGGGTGAGGATGAAATTACTTTTCATGTGCACAGCAAACTCCAATTAGTGGAACCTTTGAATTATCCAAACCCGTTTACGCGAGATACCACAGTGACATGTGAATTGACACGGCCTGCAGAGTCGCTTACTATCAAAATCTATACCCTTACTGGGAGGCTTATCAGACAACTGAAAACAGAAGCACCTGCGGGGTATATACAACTTAAGTGGGATGGTAAAGATGACGATGGTAACGTGGTTGCTAATGGTGTCTACTATGGAAAAATTATTGTTAAAAGTTTTGACGATGAAGACGACCAGACCCATATTCTGAAAATGATGAAATTGAAATAGCCTTTTCTGAAAATGATGAAATTGAAATAGCCTTATTACGATTTACTAAGGTTTGGACAATTTTTAGAGTTCTTGAATGATAGTCTGTGTTAATAGAAACACCGTAGACATCAATATAAGATTTATTGATATACATTTCGCCCCGCTGGGGCTAATAGAGTTGTTTACCAGCGTTTCTATAAACATTTCGCCCCGCTGGGGCTGCCTTTGCTGCACCTATAATGGTTTTTTGTGGGTTACAACTTTGCACAAAACTCGTAGAAAAATAGAAAGGACTTGAGAACACAACATGAAACAGACAGAAATTGTCCAAACTATAGTAATAGAAACACCATAGACATCAATATAAGATTTATTGATATACATTTCGCCCCGCTGGGGCTAATAGAGTTGTTTACCAGCGTTTCTATAAACATTTCGCCCCGCTGGGGCTGCCTTTGCTGCACCTATAATGGTTTTTTGTGGGTTACAACTTTGCACAAAACTCGTAGAAAAATAGAAAGGACTTGAGAACACAACATGAAACAGACAGAAATTGTCCAAACTATAGTACCATTTAGAAAATATGAGAAAAAAACTTTTCATACTTATCCTTTTTTTACACAATGTTCTGCCCTTAGCAGCTGAACAGACGTATACGGCAGACTTCCTCACATTTGGGGCCGGTGCGCGTCCATTAGGCATGGGCAATGCCTTTACGGCTATTGCTGATGAGGCAAGTACTACTTACTATAATCCTGCTGGTATCGCGCAGTTGACGCATCACGAATTTAATTTTATGCACGCTACGCTTGCAGACCTTGCTGCGTATGATGTGGCAAGTTACATATACCCTTTTTCCTCAAAAATGACTTTCGGCATCAGTTGGCTCCGTGTTGGTGTAGACGACATACCGATTACAGGTATTCCTGTGACCAGTAAAGCAATTGGTCCTAACAACCGTCCTTATGTCGTTGGGACTTTTAGCAGTACAAGTAATGCGGTGCTGCTCAGTGGGGCACGGCAGCTGACAACTTTACCACGTGATGTCTCTATCCATCTCGGTGCCAGTCTCAAATTGATCTATATTGATACGTATCTTAATAACAACGCTGTTGGTGGCGGAAGCGACCTCGGTGTTCTTGCAAAAACGGACCCAGACAAACCGGCTGCTTTCTCCTTCGGTATTGTTGCGAGTGATTTTCTCACGACTAAACTCTATTGGAACACAGTGCCAGAAACCGCTGGTGAATCGCCTCATACAGAGACACTTTCGCCCCGTCTCAAAATAGGTGTTGCCTACCACCAGAAACTCGCTATTTTCAACAGTAAACTCACGTTAGCTGCTGATGTAGACACTCGTAACGCCTATGAATTCCACACCGGTGCAGAATACGTTCTGTTTGACCTGTTAGCACTTCGCTGCGGGTTTGATGGCCGGAACGGCACTTCCCGCGCGATGTACTTTACCGCTGGTGCTGGGCTCCAACTCCGATTTGTTACCGGTGCAGCATTTCATGTGGATTATGCCTATCAGCGACAGCCGGATTTAGGTATCAATAACCGCCTCTCCCTCCGTATTCTATTTTAGTTGTTGGTTTGTGTGCTGTCTGAATCTCGGATGATACGGATTTCGCAGATTTTTTGTCCTAATTCCCCAAATTTACCTTAAATTTTGCTAATTTCTATATTTTTTTGTAATTTTTGCTTGACTTTTTAATACTTTAAACATATACTATAGTTTGGACAGTTTTCGTTTGTATTGTTTTTCGCAATGAGTAGTTTTGGACTTGAAATTTTTTCTCAAATTTTTCACTTGACACTCAAATTCTTTCCATGTTATACTATTCTCAAGTTCGTTGGGCAGGATTTCTATCGCAACACTCCTTGTGTTGTGTCCTGCCCTCACCCATAGAAAGGTGTAAACGAACCTACGAACGATACCCGTTTAACGTATCAATTTTATATGCTTGAACAGTGCATAACGCACTGGAAATACGCTATGCACCAATTTATCTCAAGCAAAGTGAGGTATACTATGGCTAAAAAAGCCACTGGCACGCGTGTACGCGATGCCAAAGACGGACGGTTCCTTCCCAAAGGCACGGACAAACGCCGTCCCGCCACAACGGTGAAAGAAACTGTCAAATCTCACAAGCGGTGTAAATAATCCGCTTGCAAACATGTAGGGGGTCTTTTGATCCCCTACATACACATTTTACCTCACAAAAGGAACATTGATGAAAACTTTGTCGTTTATAATGGTTGTGATGTTATTCACTACGCCATATCTCACACTTGCACAACAAACAAGTGATGCTGCGCAAGCAATATTTGATGCACGACGTGATGCAACACTTGCAAACACTCAAATATGGGGAACTGTTGGTTGTCTACTTGGTGTTACCGGTATGTTAATTGCGTATGTTGTCACACCAATAAAAAACCCATTTAATGGACAATTTATTCTATTTTGTATTGAAAATAAAGTGCTTTTTTCACATAATGGAGGTTTATCAATTAGTATTTTTTAGCATTTTCATAACCGCGTATTGAGAGACCATAGATAGATACTGATTTCTGAGTGCTTTTGAGAAATATCAGGTTGCTTATTACACAAGCATTTATCAAAAACTTGTGAAAAACGACCAAATAACACATGCTACAATAGGATGTGTTATTGGAACTGGCACTATGGTGGGACTTTGGATAATTTTAATTTCAGCTGCTGATTCTCCATACGGGTATTAGCAATTCCAACCAACGAGGGGACTCTGTCCCCTCTAACCCCAAAGGAGACTAAACCCATGTGGGTAATATTCAAGCCGCCTTCCGATCCTGTTGATTTTTCACTTTTAGCCTTACATACAGAGAGTTTTGTAGAACTCGCCCTTGTAAAACTTGATACAAATTTTCGCGTAGTGATTCAGAAACCTTTTGACACGGACAATGAGAGGTTGGAATTTGCTCTTGACATGATCGATGCTCTGAAAGATGGAAAGCCAACTTTTGAACTTCCACAGCATTTTCCCTCAAATCCTGATGACAAAAAGAACAAGATTGATAAGGCATACCTTTAGTTGTGTCCATCACCGCATACTTTCATTAACAAACTTATCAAAGATACTGTCAATGCTCCTATAGTTGTATTTATAGCACGCCTCTGCTACATACAGGGGCGTATATTCAGTCCAGTAGTGGTGATGACTTCCATACCAAGCTCGTTTGAGTAGACTCCAAAACCCCTCAATTGTGTTTGTGTGGACATCACCCTCAACAAATTGCGTTTGATGATCTATGATATGGTGTTTCATCTCCTTGCCGATAGCGAGATACGCCTTATACTCATCGGTCATCAACTCCGAATCCTCAACTTTGACGACTCTTCGGATAAAGTCTAAAATAGTCCGTCCTGTCAAATCTTTAGCGAGTTGTGCTACAACTTTCCCGCCCCGCTGTACTGCCCCGATAATAGCGTCTTTCTCTGTTCCACGTCCACGCTTGGCAGGCACGTGGTCTTCCTTCTTATTAGGCTTACGAGGTTTACCCCCGATGTAAGTTTCATCTGCCTCTATGATGCCTTGTAGTAGCACGTTACCTTTCTTTGCCATTTCAGCACGGATACGAGTCATGATATACCATGCTGTCTTTTGATTCAAGTCTAAATCGCGCGCAAGTTGATGACTTGACAAACTTTTCTTCGCATTCGTTATCAACGAAATAGCCAAAAACCACTTCTGTAACGCTATCTTTGTCCCGTGAAACACCGACCTGCACGTCACCTTGAAACTCACTTGGCACTCGTGGCAGTTCCAACGACCGATACGACCGATTTCTGTTTCTGTCCGTTCTCCTATATGATCGCTTTCACAATGCGGACACACAGGTTTACCTCGCCACCGAATCTTCTCTAAATGCGAAATACAACTCTCTTGATCGGGAAAACGCTCCATCACCTTCAACAAATCCATCAGATAACTCCTTGAAATAGGAGTTGCTTTTTCTGACGGATTTCTGATATAATACCAGATAAGATTAGAACCGTCAAAAAGCAACTCGCTTTTTGTGTTCATTTAGGGGGCTACCAACCCCCTATTTTCTTATCTATATTATACCATATAAACCCAGTGGACACAAGGCTTTATAGCGATTTTTTAAAATTTTTCTCAAGTCCAAAACTACTCATTGCGTTGTTTTTTATACACCTGTCGCACCGCTGGTGCTTGGCTACTGGAGGCATTTACGTTTCTATACACCTATCGCACCCGCTGGTGCTGCCAATATGGGCGATAAAATTCTTTTTCTGTGGGTTTCAGACAGTGTTGTAACTCAACGAAAATATATCAGACATCAAAGTGGCAGTCCCAGAGGGACGGAATGTGTATAGATCATTACCAGTCCCACTCCAAGCCCCAAAGGGGCGAAATGTGTTTTAGCGCGAGATTCAAAAATGAAAATGAAAAGCATCACGTCTCAAAAAACTGTCCCGCTCATGTATAAAGTGTGTGCTGTTGTTTTCAATAAACGCAGTGGCCACGCGGGTTTAACTTTTTCATTAGCACTCATTCTTTACATGAGCCAACTGTCCAAACTATAGTAATGAAGCTATGACGGGGCTGGTTTTCATTCTATCACAAATATAATCCTGTGGCGATAGAAACATGGAAACCAGCGCGCCCGAAGGTTAGAGTTGTCAGTGCCGTTTCCTTTTCACTTTTCCTGCCAACCGAACCTTTGTGGTCTGTCAAAAATGATGAACCTGCTCACGATAAAAGAGGAGGCACAAGATGCGACGCGGCTACAAAGTTTTTTGCATTAATCCATTTGCCCCAAAGAGATGTTTATACGTATTTTATTTCTATGTCTTTGGATAATATGCGGCCATCCTCGGGGAACATATCATTCTGCGGCGGCTCCGGTTCTGTATTCAGAAACATCCCCCGTTTCACATCCGCCCCGTATCACGGCTCCCTGGATGACTCCAGAGGAGCTTGCGGCGTTGCATCTGAATGCGTATTGTCAAGTCATCATAGATGTCAACATATTTCGTCCGCTGCAAAAGCACGAGCGCGTCAAAATCAACCCGTATCAACTTATCGGGACGCTCGAGAAAGAAAAGGAAACGTTAGCGTATCTGTTAGACACTTTCACAAAAAAGGTTCACCCCGTCACATCCGGTGAAAAGTTAGACAAGTTCACTGTGGAGAACGTCACCCGCAGAAGTGTGACCCTTCGTGACAAAAATGATGTCATTACAAAGTTAGAACTCGGTACTATGTTTCTTAAGTAAAATAACCCATGCCACAAACTGAAAGTTTGTGGACAAAGGAGACTCTCATGAAAAATCGGACATATTGGGCACTCGGTGTCCTTGTGCTACTCATTATTTTTGGGATATGTTACGTAATCGGTAATCGGTTTTCAGAGCCTGAACAAACAGAAGTCTCCCCATCAGAGACGGAACAGCTTGAAGTCCAAGCAAGACCCAAACTGCCGCCACTGGGAGAGAATTATGCGACGGGGCATTGGGATGGGGATGTGTGGCATAGAACTGCCCCGCCAGAACCTGACACCGTGATGCATGAAGGAAAAGCTATGACCTTACGCAAGCTCTACAGAGCAGCTTTTGATCATTGGCGGAGTTGGGATGAGGAAGTGGCGATCCTGAACCGTATCATCGCAGAAGCCCCCTACTCCAAAACAGCATTCTACGCACGAAGTTATCTTGCGAGGCATGATGAAAATGGCGAGACTATTTGGAATAATGCCTTACTCTTCGAGCGTCTACAACCTTTGGTCAACTACCATCCTGACTCCCCAGGTTTGCTCTGTGATTTATTAATGCATGGCATGCACATCTATCCGAAAGCCGCGATCCATTATGGTACAGAGGCACTCAAATATGTGGGGAGGTACGGTGTGGGGGTTGGGCATAGTGCTTATCCGGAAAGCATTCATCATTTTCTCGGTTATGCGTATCAGCGGATTGGGGATTACAATAGTGCCGTATCACATTACAAGCAGTGCCTTGAACTGATTAGAGCCCATCCCAACCGAACGCTTACAGGATTAGATCCAAAATTAACCAAACGTCTTATAGATATGATTCTTTCGGGGAACCCGCCGCACGGTCCGCTGGCTCAGAAGAATGGCCCGGGTCTTATCGCACCTGTTGCGGCACCGGTGTCTGCCCCTGTGATATCCGATCCTGTTCCGAAGGGAGAAGTTCCCTTAGAAGTCCCGCGTGCTGTGCCGTTGGGGGACGATGACGACCTTCAGATGGATTCGCAGCACCGTGAGGTGGATCGTCGTGATCTTGCAAAAAGAGCGGCTCAAGCGCAGCAGCGGCATCAACAGGCAGAACAGCGGCATCAAGAAGCACAACAGCGTTTTGATAACTTCGTTCACGAGTTGCATCAAATCGCTACGCTAAAGACCGAAGGTGATTTTGAAAAGTTTTTAATGCAAGAGATGGCAAAACGGTTGCGCGGCACAAAGCCGGACCCCCAACCGGACACACGTTCTTCGGTAAGTGCTGATCGGATGCGGCGTGCTTCACAAATCTTTAGAAGTGCTCGGACGCCGGCTGAAGGGTTCAAAGCGCTTCAGAAAGCGGATCCTGATCTTGCCAAAACACTTCAGCGGCCCCGTCGCTGAACACTTTAGAAAAAAAAAGGAGTTTTCCGAATGAAAAAACATATTGTTTTCCTAACGTTTACATTGCTTTTCTGTTATTTGTGTTGGCTCATGTAAAGAATGAGTGCAAATGAAAATTTAACCCGTGTGGCCATTGCCTTCATGAAAATAACCGCACACACCTTTTACATGAGCGTTTGTGTTTTCCTTATCTCTGTGCGGATGCTGGTATCACTGTCACAGTCACGCCGATGTTTGATGAAAACTATTATCCGAAAGGGTTTCCCACCCACACGTTTGATTTCGCTGTGGAGATAACGATAACGGATCCGAGTCAATACTACATGATACAAGACTACATGATACAAGCGAAACTGACCTTGTCCAATTTTAAGGGGATCGCTGCGAACGCTGGTGATTCTCTTGAAGATGATCTCTATTTTGATGCTGAGGATAATAGCGATTGGACGTGGGTGGATTCGACGACCCTCAAGTGTGAGTATAACTCCATGAATACGACCCTCCCGTCCTCTATAAAAGTTCGCTGTAGGGACTGGGGTGCACATGGGGAAATCAACGTCACGACCACAGACACAGACATCACGCGGCATATTCCCATAGATGTGAACCAGAACGACATCGCAGATGGTTGGGAAAAGGAGCATGGTATCTATGAATCGGATGTTGCAAAGGCACAAGCAAAAGCAGCTGACCACGATGACGATGAAAAGGGACCTGGCACAAACCCGAATCATGGCGACGGGTGGTCGGTCTACGACGAGTACCGCGGGCTCTATACCACAACAGATGAAAGAGGTAACCCTACCGGATACACGCGTCTGAACCCCGAGATAAAAGATATTATGTATACTTCGCATGCAAATGTGGAAAAGTATGGGACAGGGGCTCTGCCCGGTGTTGAGATGCACTCCTTTACGCATGTGGATCACAATCTCTATCAGATGGGTTTTGATCCGTTCACCAATATTTATGAGTATGCGAGTAGTGGTGAAGTCGGTCATATAGACACTGTAGACGATAAGATAGGGAGAGTGAACTACAACTCAAATCCGGGGGGAAAAGCAACCCCAGTCCCCGGTGCCCGTAGCGTGTGGTCAATCCGAATCATAGATAACGGAGACGATGGTACCAAAACCATTCGGCTGGGAAATGCTACGGCTGGGTCTCCTTCTAAGTATTCATTAGCCACAATCTTTACCGACAAAATAGAAAGACGAATAATGGTGGGCTGGAATACACTCGTAGGGTATCCTAACATAAATGAAAACGATTTTGTAGACCCATCCCCTGAGACATTGAGAGCAAGGGCAAAGGAAAAGCTAATTCCTATTGTGATTGGGCATGAAGTTGCGCATTGTCTCAATATCCATGCCAATTGTAATCACCTCAACTGTATTATGCATCATAATCTCAGACTCATCTTTGTTGCTGATGGGTGCTTTCTTCTGATAAAGCAAATAGAGAATCCGGCTTTTAAGCAGTTGACTGGCGTAAATGATCCGAATTTCGCCACAACGCCAGAATTCATTGATGCTCGAGATGCTGAGGGAAAGCTGATTCCATTAGCGGGGCCCGTATTAGATAATAGCCACATCGGCCACATGGCTGTGACCGGGTCTCCTGGGAGCCATAATAGCATAGAGGACTGTTCTTTTGAGATCGGTTGCGTGGTTGATGAAGCCGATGATAGTGATGATGAAGCAAATAGCGGCAATGGAAACCTTGATGGCGGCACTACCACCCCGACCACCTACCTGGCAGATTCATCTACCAGGACATTAGCCCCTGCCAGTGGGTCAAATACCTATGCCACGGCAGGGTCAACACACGAGGCGAGTCTTACAAGCAGCGTGCCTTATGACTCGGTTGTTTGGCAGGTTAGGACACCCAGCAATACCAGTCATCTTGTCCCAACTGTTGAGACGGACACCGGCGATGGCACCGCAACCGATGCATCGATGAGTTATACTTTCCCGGCAGGTGTAACCGGTACCTACACGATTATGGCTTATGTGTGGTATTCAGATTTGTCGGCGCGTGCAATGTCCTACGATGTCAGAGTCACACTCAGTCCGGGGTTGCGTCCGATCAATAGTTCAACTTACTATGCAAATGGTGGTGAAACATACGAGATGGGACTTGTGACAGACGCTCCCTTTTCTCAGGTCCGTTGGTATGTGAAAGAACCTGGCGATACGAGCACTGATGGCACGAATGTTAAAACCCTCTCGGTTTCAGGTGTAACGATTACTGATACGGAGCTTAGCTACACGCTTCCTACCAGTAATCCTGGAAACTATAAGATTACGGCGCATATTTACAGATCAGATGGTTCTGATTATAAAGTCACCTACAATGTTTATGTCTATTGACACAATTACGATCTCAGGGCAGGCAGGTAACATTGGTGTTACTTGCCTGTTTTTATGTACCAGGATGGACGCAAATTGAGGAGAAAAAGGAAGTATTGGACTTAAAAAGTCGTTATTTCGGTGTTTTTAACCCTCTAAATCCCCCTTCTCAAGGGGACTTTTGAACCTGTTGCGTAAGTCCTATGTACGTATACACGCGGTTGTCTGAATCTCGGATTATACAAATCAACGCCTCATGCGCGTGTGGCATTCGGCGGTCGTTCCTACAGAAGAAAGGATGGCAGTTGGGACTCGGTTGATGATTTCAAGGAAAACATTGATGGCAGGTTGCTGACAACTGACCGCTATTTATGGACAAACAAACTTCCCTAAAATTTTCCCACATGATGCTCCTGTTGCATTCGGCACATTGCCAAAATTCCCATGCACCGCTTCGTTCGCGAGGATAGCAAAGGCAATTGCCTCTTTAGCATCTCCTGAAACACCTTTTTCTGTTACATCAACAGCTGGGATAGGAGCGAATGCATCGGTGAGTCCACGCATCATAAGAGGATTTCGTGCCCCGCCACCGCTGACGTATAGAATGTCCAGCGGTGTTTTTGTCTCGGCAAAATGCGTATGGTATTGAGCGATACTCTCAACTGTCAATGCTGTGAGCGTTGCAAGTCCATTATTATCTGAGATCTTTTGTTCCCGAATTTGTGACAAGCAGGTGTCCGCAAACGTTGTTCCAAACATCTCGCGTCCTGTCGTTTTGGGTGGAGATAACTCAAAAAACGGATGTGCAAGCCATTGTCTTAAGAGAGGTTCACAGACGGTACCTTGCCGCGCCAACTCTCCATTTTCATCAAATTGCTTTGTGCCATCTGTTATTTTTTCTACGCATGCATCCAAGATCATATTGCCAGGGCCTGTGTCTGATGCTTTAACTGCTTCAATCCCTTTTCCTGCTGGTAACACCGTCAGATTTGCAATGCCACCTATATTTAAGAGTCCAATTGTTTGTGTTGAATGGTGAAATAGCAAATAATCGGGGTATGCTACTAACGGTGCGCCTTCACCACCCGCTGCAACGTCTGCCACACGGAAATCGGCGATGGTTGGGATACCTGTCTCATGTGCTATCACTGCAGGTTCACCAATTTGGAGTGTCGCTGGGGTTGGTGCTGAGGGCATGTGGTGAATCGTTTGCCCGTGCGATCCGATTAGATCAACTTTTGCTGGTGCTACGCCAACCTTTTCCAGTACCGTCAAAACACTTCTCGCGAATAGTTTTCCCAACACAAAATTCATTGTGCAGATTTCATCAACTCGCGCTGTCTCCACACTAAAAAGGTTAAAGATTCTCGAACGAATATCAGGTGAGTATGGAAGCGTTTCAAACGCTATCAGTGATATTTCGGTAGTCAGTCCTGACCCCGTAATCTCAACAAGCGCGACATCCACGCCATCTGCAGATGTGCCGCTCATTAAGCCGATAATTAGTTTTTTCTCTTTTTGTAGGAGATCGTAAAATGGTTTCATGGTTTTTGGTAATCGGTTGTTAGTTGTCGGTTAGTAAGGCATTGTCTATCACAAGTCTCTTTAACCGAATGGGTGGACGGCACGGCGGAGCGTGCCTACTACTATGCAACGAAAACGATTAACTAATACAACAGATACGGTTTTCGTCGTTCTTGGAATCTCTCCGCGTGAGCAGACCATGCTTCAATAATTTCATTGCACGGTGTTCTCGCTAACAGTGCTTCACGGAGGGTTGAATTTCCTGCTAATCTATCAAAATGTGACTCTCTAAATTCAAATTCATCAGAGTGTTCAGTAAGTAATGTTCCTAACATCCATACTGCAATTTCAACCGGTGTTACCTGCTCTTGATTAATAATATGTATTGCAACGCCGTGACATACTTCATCACTATATTTGGAAAACTGCGGCGTAAACACAATTGGACGGAAAAGCACACCCGGAAACTGATGCTCGTTCAATCGAGTTGCGCATCTCTGGCTATCTATCCATGGTGCACCAATATATTCAAAAGGCTTTGTAGTTCCTCTTCCTTCGCTTATATTTGTGCCTTCAAATAGACATGTTCCGGGATAGAGTGTTGCAGTCGCAAGCGTTGGCATATTCGGCGAGGGCGGTGCCCACTGCAGACCTGTTTCGTTATACCACATCTCCCGATGCCACCCTTGCATCTGAGCAATCTTGAGCGGAAATCGAAATCCTTGTTCTGCATGAAAGAGTTTTGCAGTTTCACCAATCGTCATGCCGTAGCGGACAGGAATTGGATATGGTCCAACCAGGGATGTGTAGTCAGATTCTAACATCGGTCCCTCTATGTGGATACCTCCGATAGGATTTGGACGATCCGCAACAATGCACGCAATACATTTACCCGACTCCATCGTACATTCAAGTGCTTTCATTGCCTCCAGTAGCGTGCCAAGATAGGTATAATATCGCGCCCCCACATCTTGTATATCATAGATGATTACATCTAAGTTCTTTAGAATTTCTGCCCATGCAAGTGTTGTTCCATATAGGCTATAGACCTGTAGTTTTTGCGCTTCTGCTGTATTCTCTTGATTGTGATCATACTTTGAATCTGCTATTTTTACCCCATCCTGCGCTGCGCCCCACAACCCATGCTCCGGCGAAAAAAGCGCGACCAAATTGAGTTCCGTTAACAATTCAATAGTGTGTGTCAAGTTTTCATTTACACCGGTGTGGTTTGTAATCAAACCGATAGATTTGGCATCAATCCATTCCTGTTTTTCTGTCAGTAGGTGGGTTATACCGAGTTTTATCATCCGAAGACTATCCTGTGGAATTGATTTCGACATTCAATGATGCCTGTGCGTTGCGCGTCTGGATGAACCCGATTTGTCAACAGGATCGCAGCAATCCCCTTTTCAAGATCAATCCGTATTGAGGTGCCTGTGAAACCGGTGTGATACATTGACCCATCGGCAAGGATGTGCCAACCAATACTCCGTTGTTCGGGAGCATCAGGTGGTGTCTGTGGTGTGGCTAATGCCTTTATACTGTCAGAAGACAAAAACGTGCCACTATCTTGGAGTAGCATTTGACAAAAGGTGATAATATCTCTCACATTAGAAAACAGCCCTGCATTGCCGGATACACCCCCCAGAAAATTGGCATTTTCATCGTGAACCTCTCCGATGATAACGCCTTCGCGCCAGTTGTGACCGCGGTAAAAGCGTCCGTGTTGACCTGAATTTACCATTCTGCGTTCGAAGCTATTTGAATCCTCTGTTGCTACGCAGTTATCGTGCAACGTTGGCGGTGGGTTATATAGGGTGCGGTTCATACCAAGCGGTTTGAAGATTGTGTTATGTGCTAAACTGTCTAACGATTCTCCCGTAATGGTGGAGATGAGTTTCCCCATGAGGATATATCCTAAACAACTGTAGGTTACCTTCTCTCCGGGGATTGATTCAAGAGCCATTCTACCCAAATGTTCTATCACATTTTCAGGTGAATCTGTTTCAATATAGAGTGGTTTCCAAGCAGGTAAGCCGGAGGTATGTGAGAGAAGATGGCGACACGTAATGCGCGGTTGTTTGAATGCGGGTAGGTATGTCTGTGCAGGTGCATCTAACGACAACTTTCCAGAGGCAATCAACTGCATGGTAAGTGTTCCGATGACGATCGGTTTTGTCAAGGAGGCGAGGTCAAACAACGTATCGTGAAGCATCGGTGCCTGCTTCGGTGTTATAATACGATCTCCGAACGCTGCGTGATAGATGACCGTGTCTTTTTGGAGGATGGCGACAACAGCACCGGGGAAAATCTTTTCGGTGATTCTTTTTTTAATGAGTGTTGAAATTGCTTTTGCGTTCATCACTCATCAGTTTATCGTATTATCAGAAAGGTGTCAATAGGTTTGTTTATGCCTATATTACTTCTTGGCTCATGTAAAAAGTAAGTGCTATTTTTTCAAAGTTATGTTAGCGTGTTACCTATGGACTTTCCAATACAATCTCTCATGGATGAAGAAAAAACTCAAGCGTGGGTGTTGGATCATTTCCACCTTCAAGGGCTGTGTTGCCCAAAATGCCAAGCGAGCGTGGCGGAGGCACGCAAGTTCCGTCCGACTGAAACAAGTGGTCTACAAGTGTATCGCTGCAAACACTGTGAGAGCATCTACAACCTCTATACCGGGACGGTCTTTGCTGGCACGCAGTTTCGTCCCTCACAGGTCGTTCTGCTTTTGCGCGGTGTCTGTCAAGGTGTTTCAAGTGCACAACTCGGGTGTGAACTGGGTCTAAGTCGTCAAACCGTTCTTTCTATAAGACGTAAACTCCAAACTTCGGCAGAGCAGATACAACCCGAAGCTGCTTTACCTGATGCTGAAGTCGAAACAGATGAGATGTTTCAAAACGCCGGTGAAAAAGGCGATAAGCACGTTGATGCTTCGGATCCGCCGCGTCGGCGTGGCAATAAACGCAGGGGACATGGGACTTATGACAATGATCGTCCGCCTATTGTTGGGACGAAAGGTCGCGAAAGCGGTCTCCTGAGATTACGTGTTGTGCGGCACACCGATTCTGCGACGCTTTCAACACACGTTCATCAGTGGACGTTGCCGACTTCAACGGTGTATACGGATGGTTGGCGTGGCTATAACCGTATTCAGCGCGCCCGTGAGATTGTTCTCCATAAGGATGGCGAGTGGGCAAGAGACGCAGACGGTGATGGTCTTTACGAGATCCATACAAGGACGATTGAAGGTGCCTGGACGACGCTGCGAAACTTCCTTCGTCCCTTTCGTGGCGTTCATAAAAAGTTCCTCGCCGGTTACGTCGCAATCTGTGAGTTCGTCATGAATCTAAAAGCTGTCAGTGTTGATTTTATAGCAAAACTCGTCAAAAGCACTTACTCTTGACATGAGCGCGATTTTTTAGTGGCTGAAACAGAAAAAATAAAACCTTCGGTTTAAAATATGCGCCCCTCCGTTGCCTCAAACTGAACACAGCAAAAAAGACTGAATTGTTCATGTTATGTTTATTAGCCTCCCAAATCACGTTATTTACGTAACAACGCAGAAAACTTAAATAACTTGCTTTTATTTTTCAATCGTGGTATTCTATAAAATATAGAAGGAAAAATTGCCTATGTCACACCCAGAACTAACATTAACTGAAAACCGACCTTTCCAAACCCAGCGAAAAGATACCTGGTGGGTACAACCGTTGGCTGTATTCATTGGGTTAGGAGCATTCATAGTTTACGCAACCTTCCGGGTTTTTGAAGGGAACCATTTCATCCACGGTCCCTATTTAACTCCCTTCTATTCACCGCTCCTTTTTGGCACTAACGAAGTTGCACATAGCGTTGACCACAGTTGGTTTGGCTTAATGCCTTCTTGGATTCCAGGTTTCATTACGCCTGCTGTTCTTATTTTATGGGCACCACTCGGATTTCGTTTTACATGTTATTATTACCGTGGCGCGTACTACAAAGCGTTTTGGGCAGATCCACCCTCTTGTACAGTATCAGAACCGCGCAAAGGGTATCGAGGCGAACACTCATTCCCATTGATAATACAAAACATCCACCGATATTTTCTTTATGTAGCAATCATAATATTAGGTGTCCTTGCTTATGATGTATGGAAAGCACTCTGGTTTGATACTGATGTTGGAAACGGTGTAATAGAAAAAAAAATTGGTATCGGAATCGGCACAATTGTTTTAGCAGGTAATGTTATCTTTTTAGGTGGTTATACGCTTGGATGTCACTCATTACGGCACTTGGTTGGTGGCGTAGTAGATTTACTGTCAAAGGCACCAGTGCGCCGTAACATGTATAACTGTATCAGTTGTTTAAACGAACGACATATGCTCTGGGCATGGATGAGTCTCTCTTGGGTCGGTTTGTCTGATCTCTATGTCCGGACGGTTGCTGTCACCGGTTGGCAAGACTGGATTATATTTTAAATACCACAACGCTTTTACTGCTATCCTAAAGAAACCTATAGACAATATAAATAACGTTTTGGGAAAAGTGAGGAAATTATAGTTTGGCATCTTTTGAAACTATTGAGTATGACGTATTAATAATCGGTGCTGGAGGCGCAGGACTACGTGCTGCGATTGAGGCAGCTACAAGTGACCTAAAAGTCGGGTTGGTTTGCAAATCTCTGCTCGGAAAAGCGCATACTGTGATGGCGGAAGGTGGCGTTGCCGCTGCGCTGGCAAATGTGGATGAAAGAGACAGTTGGCGGGTTCACTTTGCCGACACAATGCGCGGCGGGCAATACCTCTCTAACGCTCGAATGGCAGAATTTCATGCAAGGGAATCGCCTGACCGAGTCCGTGAACTTGAAGCCTGGGGTGCTCTCTTTGATCGTACAAAAGAAGGTAGTATCCTACAACGAAACTTTGGAGGACATCAGTATCCGCGGCTTGCTCACGTCGGTGACAGAACTGGTTTAGAGATGATACGTGCCTTGCAGGACCACGGTATTCATCAAGGCGTTGATGTGCACATGGAGAATACCATCGTTTCTCTGCTCAAAACAGGTGATAGGGTATCAGGTGCCTTCGGTTACGAACGTGAAAAAGGACGATTCAAAATCTTTTCTGCAAAAGCCGTTGTCTTGGCAACAGGTGGAGTTGGAAAGGCATACAAAATCACAAGCAACAGTTGGGAATATACTGGCGACGGTCATTCTCTTGCATATCATGCAGGTGCTGAACTGATTGATATGGAATTTGTCCAGTTTCACCCTACAGGTATGGTCTGGCCACCCAGTGTCAGAGGCATCTTAGTCACTGAAGGTGTGCGAGGGGAAGGTGGCATCCTGAAAAATAGTGAAGGCAACCGCTTCATGTTTGACGATATTTCTGAACTCTATGTGAATCAGACAGCAGACAATCCTGAAGAAGGTTGGCGTTATACACAAGGTGATCGCGAAGCACGTAGACCGCCAGAATTGTTGACCCGTGACCATGTTGCACGCTGCATCGTCCGAGAAGTTCATGAAGGTAGAGGTAGTCCACACGGCGGTGTGTTCTTAGATATTGCTTGGATTAAGGAGAAAATTCCCAACGCAACCGAACATATTCGTAGAAAACTGCCGAGTATGTATCACCAATTCAAGGAACTTGCAGACATTGACATCACCGCAGAACCGATGGAGGTGGGTCCGACTACGCACTATATTATGGGTGGAATTCGTGTTGATGCCGATTCCCAAATGACTTGTGTTCCCGGTCTCTTTGCTGCAGGTGAGTGCGCAGCAGGTCTACACGGAGCAAACCGTCTCGGTGGTAATTCTTTGTCCGATTTACTTGTCTTTGGTAAACGTGCAGGCGAATACGCTGCACAATTTGCCATTGAAAACGGAGATGTCGTGCTTGAAGAAAGTGCAATAGACTCAATTGCTCAGTATGTTCTCAAACCTTTTGATAACCCAGAAGAAGGTGATAACCCTTATCAGATTCAGGCACAACTACAAGAGAAGATGCAGGAATTAGTGGGCATTGCACGTAGCCAAGAAAGCCTTGCACAAGCTTTGGAAGAAATTCAGAGTCTACGCGAAAAAGCGGAAAACTCACATGCTATCGGTAATCGTGAATATAATGCGGGGTGGCATACTGCACTTGACCTTGACTGTCTGCTCACAGTTTCAGAGGCAATTGCGCTTGCGGCACTTGAACGTAGAGCAAGTATCGGCGCGCATTCACGTGATGATTACCCAGAAAAAGAAGAACCAGGGTCTGGCAAATATAACACTATTGTCCAAAAAGCTGGCGATGACGCAATGGCTATTCGGCGTGAACCTGTTCCTGAATTGCCGGAAGAACTTCAGCAAATTATAGAAGAAATGGGATAAGCACAACACACCGGAAGGAATTGAATATGGCTAAAGCAACTTTTAGAATCTGGCGCGGGGATGCAAACGATGCACAATATGTTGATTACGAAACCGAGGTCTCTGAAGGCATGGTGGTTTTAGATGCTGTCCACCGTATTCAAGCAGACCAAGCAAATGACCTCGCTGTTCGGTGGAACTGCAAGGCTGGCAAATGCGGATCCTGCTCTGCAGAAGTGAACGGTAATCCTAAATTGATGTGCATGACACGCCTCAACGATTTACCGCTTGACGAACCTGTTACCGTTGAACCGATGCGGGCATTTCCCCTTATCAAAGACCTTGTTACAGATGTGTCGTGGAACTACAGGGTAAAAGAAAAAATGAAACCTTTCACGCCACGACCCCCTGATTCAGAAGATGGAACATGGCGCATGGAGCAAGAGGACATTGACCATATCCAAGAGTTCCGAAAGTGTATTGAATGCTTCCTCTGCCAAGATGTTTGCCACGTCTTACGTGAGCATAATCTTCATGATGAGTTCATCGGACCCAGGTTCTTTGTATACGCAGCATCTTTGGAAATGCATCCCATAGATACCGAAAATCGGTTGGAAGAATTGAAGGATTCTGACGGTATCGGGTATTGTAACATCACCAAATGCTGCACGAAAGTTTGTCCTGAGCATATCACGATTACAGATAATGCAATTATCCCGCTGAAAGAACGAGTTGTTGATCAGTTTTATGATCCGATCAAGAAACTCTTCCGCGTTTTTAGCGGTTAAGTATGTCATTTTGGATTTATCTAATAGATTAACCACAAAATCAATTGACGTTCTTCAAATTTTGTGTTAGACTGTACTTGCCATTGACAAAACCACCATAATTGTGCCATGAGCATCCTTGATGAAATCTACACCAAAATCGTAAATTGGCAATTTGAACTTTTGCTACACGTCAGTACAAGGAAAATGTCTAACAAAGCAGGCTGGGATGAAATCCTAATTGATCAGAAGGTTACGTACACGCTTGAAATGTATGGGAAGTTGTTCTTAATTAAAAATGTACCTGCCCGTATCAACGTTGAAACAGGAGAACAATTCTTTTCTCCGAAAACTGTTGACCGTTTTCAACAAATTGTGTGGAACCAGCAGCAACCCGTTAGAACTGTTACACTGCCTGTATATGAGTATACAAATTAACATAACGATACTTATAATTTCTTTTGAGTTACTCGGAGACTTTAATAATGGCAAGCAAGAATGATATTTTAAGAGTCGGTGTGATTGGACCTGGCGGTGCAGGACGAGGCAACACACTCGGATTTGCAACACGCCCAGATGCGCAAGTAGTCGCTGCTGCAGACACCCATGAATCCAGTTTAGATGCGTTAGAAAATGCGCTTCAACAGCGGGTTGAAGATTATAAACCCAATAGTTTTACACGTTATCTCGGTGAACATGAATATGTGGAGATGCTTAATCATGAAGATTTGGATATTGTCGGGGTCTTCTCACCACATTCTTTGCATGATATTCATGTGAAATACGCGCTCCGCGCGGGTTGCCATGTCATCGTTGAAAAACCGATGGCAAATATTGTCGGTGATGCGATCACAATAACAAAAATCGCAATCAGCAGTGGCTTACACCTCGTCGGTGGTTATCAACGTCACTACGAAGATACCTATATTACTGGTAGACGTGCAATTGCAGAAGGACTCATCGGTAACTTGAAAAAGTTTGAAGTATATATGGCACAGCGATGGGGTGCTGGTGGATGGCGTGGTGATCCTCGCTTCTCTGGCGGTGGGCAACCTAACGACTCAGGAAGCCATCTACAAGATATTTTCCTTTGGATGACAAATGCTTTACCGTCTGAAGTTTACGGAACAACAGATATGAAATTTGAAGACAATGATGGAAATCTTGTACCGAAATTCGTTGAGATTAATTCCTACTCTGATGTCAAACTCGGTAACGGTGCAGAAGGAACAATCACTATTCTCGGCAATACTCGCGTAGGGTTTGAAGAGTGGGTCATTCTTGAAGGGGACGAAGGCACGATTGAAATCAAAAATGGTATCCGCTATACGCCCAAGGGCGGCGACGCGCAGCCGCTTTCATATCCACGTCCTGAAGGATATCCACGCAGCAAGGTTGACCAACTTGTCGGCCTTGTGAAAGGTGAGTACGACACAAATTACACATCCGGTGTCAACGGTATTAGAACCAGTTGGCTAACGAACTCCATTCTTGAAGCAGGCAAAGGTCCTGATGAAAAAAATCAGGTGGATTGCGACAAACTTATTGAAAAAGAGGGTTATACCCGCCAGAATATTTTAGACCTAATTGACCAATGCACATCAAAACAGATGTATTAGACCAGAAATATCTCAAGATATGATAGCCCCTGCTTGTCCAGCAAATCAATCATGTGTGAGATAGATATAAAACGTTCCTATTAATTCCTACTTTATAAGGAGAAAATCATGAAATTTGTCAACTATTGTCTGCTTATAACTTTTGCCATTTTAACAGTTGCGCAAATCGGTTGTTTATCCGGTGGTGCGATGGGAACTGCGGAAAAATTAGTTGAGGTGAAAGACTACCGCGGAGCGATAGAAGTTTATCAAAGTGTTGTGGACACCAAACCCGGTACTCCAGATGCTCATCAAGCTC
Source organism: Candidatus Poribacteria bacterium (assembly GCA_965197475.1). Lineage (GTDB taxonomy): Bacteria > Poribacteria > WGA-4E > WGA-4E > WGA-3G > MSPOR6. The sequence goes on from CBDANF010000002.1 coordinate 1,225,328, forward strand.
TACTTGCCATTGGTAAACTCTCCATTGAGCACATGAATCAACCTTCACAAGCCATTAAGGCTTTTCAAGCAATCATCACAGAAGTACCGGAAAGCGATCTAGCTGCAGACGCACGCTACAGCCTCGGAATGCACTACTATCAACAAAAAGATTTTGACGCAGCACAAATTCAATTCGATACTATTGTTAACCAATTCCCTAATCTTGAGTTAAGTCACAACGCGCAGCTAATGCTGGCAAAAAGCTATGAGGAAGGGCAAAAATATGAACAAGCTGTGGAAGTCTTTGATAATTTTGCCAACCGTAACCCGCATAGTGAACGAGCTGTGCAAGCCCTTGCTAATAAAGCGCGGATACAGCGCAAAATCCTTAAAGATGATGACGAAGCGAAACGCACACTTCAATTTTTGGTTAAAAAGTATGGGAACATTGATGAGGCAAAGTTTCACATTGACAAAGCAAAAGAAGAACTAAATGAACTCAATGCAGAAATCCCGGAACCAGAAAATCCTGAAGACACACAGCTCGGGCGAGCGATTGCAAGACGAAAAGCACGCCGTGAAATGGATCGCCCTAAAGATGTTGAAAAAAGTCCGGTCATGAAAACCGACACTTCTGTAGAAGACTCCGGTTTTGGAATTGCCGCAGAGGATATAATGAGAAACTTTGGTGGTGATACTGCTATTGCGGGAGACGAAGAAGGTACCTATTACGATGCCGAACTGATGATCGCGGGATTCTTTTACGGTGACGAAAACTTTCGTGATGCAGGTGTGTTATACTTTGATGGAATTGCACGTGCAGAGGCAGAAAAGGTGAAAATTGACCCGTACAATTACGTACGTCTCTCAATTTGTTACCGAAAACTCGGGATGCATCAAAAGGCAGCAAAAGTCCTTGAAAAAGCATCCAAGAAAGATAGCAAAGTAATTGATTCGGTAATCACTACTGGCGAGACTCAATTTACGAATGAGGAATATGAAAAAGCACTCGAAACTTTTACCTCTGTTGCCGGCTTGAATCGGAACAAAGATGGAGAAATATATTGGTATCTTGGAAAGACGTATGAAATGCTTGGAGATTACGAAAAAGAGAGAGATTCTTTTGAACGAGCTGTCGCAATAAATCCTGAGGATACGGATGCGTTGCAAAGCCTCGCGGAAGTACTGGCGTTTCGTTTAAAAGATCGGAAAACTGCCGGTATTTTCCAAGACCTCGTTGATCAGAAAAAGGATTCTTTCATTACACTGAAAACTCTTGGAGACGTTTGTTATAAACACGGTGAATACAATAAAGCACAGATCAAGTATAAAGCTGCTGCCAGAACCGCAAAACGTCTTTTGGATCAGTCAGAAAATGTTGCGGAAAAAAAGATTCTGACGCATCAATACGGTTATGGAACTCTTCTTGCTGCAATCGCAATCTTCAAATCAGGTAGAGAAGAGGACGCGCAAAAGATGATTGACACTTTTGCTAATCAATATCCCGATCACCCACTGCTTCCTTATGCAAAAGGTGAGATTGCACTAATCAAAGGCGACGAGAAAGTTGCCGTTGATGCTTTCAAAGAATCTATTGAGAAAGACCCACGCTTAGATATTCCTGTGATAGCTCTTGGGGATTATTATGTGTCTAAAGGTTACAATGACGAAGCTATCACGCTATGGGAAAACTATCTAGAAAAGGATAAGTACAATGCTAAAGTACTCCGCCGGTTAAAACCGTTAAAAGGAAACGGCGAGTAAAAAACACATTCGATTACCCTAATGAAGATTGTAACTTCATGAAATAATCTGTAATGAGAAAAGTTTTCGTGTGTTAAGCAGGTTTTTTAAAACCTGCTTAACACACGGTTTGTAAGAAACTCCACATTACAATAGGACTCCGAAATTCTACGTTTACTATTTTTTCAAAAAAACTTGACGTTTAACCGTAAATTATGTATAATATACATTGATATGATTCAATCAATGGATCAAACATTCGGTCCCGACACAAAAGGATGTCAAATTCCTGCCAACACTTTCAGACGGACCCCAAAAACAAACCCAAATTCTGCTTTCTGTCAGACAGGTACCCTCCAAAACATATCGGATGCAACTGCTGGCTGTTGTTTGCCCACGGGGCACGATGAAAATTTGCCCTACGATGTATAATACGTTCCAAAAATACATTTTTATTCAATTTTATATTTACTCCGGCATCATAGACCGGGATATCTTTACTATATTGAGACAGTTCGCAGCATCTTGCGATTTCTGTCAGATTCACAAGTATTCACCTGATTCTGTTTTTTATATTTCGCGTTGACGTAGCAATGTTTGCGCACCAAAAATCTCAAATGGAGACAGGTATTACTGAGGAGTATGAAACTATGGAGAGCTTGGAAATAGGCAAGCTCCAAGAAATGGAGATTTCAGCCCTAAATACCCTGGCACAATCCTACGGTATTGAAGACAGTAATGGATTACAGATACAGAAGGATGAACTCATTACTCGGATTCTTGAACAGGCCACTGAACAAAATATACCTCTTTATGGAAAAGGGGTGTTGCAGATTTTAGATGGCCGAGATCAGAACTACGGTTTTCTTAGGTCTCCGCGTTCTAATTATTTGCAGAGTGATGAAGATATTTATGTTTCTCATTCACAAATACGTTTGTTTGGTTTGCAAACCGGACATGTTGTTGAAGGTTTGATCCGTCCTCCTAAGAAACCGGAGAACAAAATAGAACATAAGAAACCGGAGAACAAAACAGAACGTTACTATGCTTTGTTACAGATTGAGAAAGTCAACGGTCAACCACCGGAATTAGTTAAGGCCAGAATCCCCTTTGACAGTCCAATGCCGGTTTTTCCCTATGAACAGTTTAAACTTGAACACAAACCCTCCGAATTCGGTACGCGTATTATTGACCTCATAGCACCCATCGGTAAAGGACAGCGAGGTTTAATTGTTGCACCACCTTATTGTGGAAAAACAACCTTACTCAAAAATATCGCCTGCGGTATTGAATCGAATCATCCGGAAACTTCACTCATCTTTTTACTAATTGATGAACGACCAGAAGAGGTTACCGATGTTATCCGGACGGTTAAAGGTGAAGTCATCAGTTCTACCTTTGACGAACCCCCCGAACGACACATACAGGTTTCAGATATGGCACTCGAAAAAGCCAAACGCATGGTTGAATGCGGGCAAGATGTTGTGATCTTACTTGACAGTATGACTCGTCTTGCAAGGGCACACAATATAACAACACCACACAGTGGGAAAACCCTTACGGGTGGGTTAGATGCTATGGCGTTTGTGAAACCCCGCCGATTCTGCGGTGCTGCACGCAAGTTTGAGGAGGGTGGAAGCTTAACGATTATTGCTTCTGTTCTTGTTGATACTGAAAGCCGATCCGATACTTACATCTATGAGGAATTCAAAGGTACAGCCAACATGGAAATCCACATGGATCGTACTTTGTTAGAACTACAGATTTTTCCAGCCATCAACATTGGAAAATCAAGAACCCGTCGTGAAGAACTGTTGTTAAAACCTGATGTCCTTAACATGGTTTGGGCTTTGCGAAAGTTCACAAGCCCGATGAGTCCAGCTGAATCAATGCAACTTTTAATTAAAGAGTTCGGCAAGACTGAGACGAATGAGGAATTTCTTAAAAATATGGTCGAAGATGCTGGACAAACAGGAAAACAGCGTTCACAATCATCCAGAGCTGGAAAATGAGAATTACGTCCTAATGTGCCATAAGTTTTTAGACATCTTTATCTGATCTTAACGGAGATATTAATTGAAAATTATGAGATAACGCTCGGAACAAGTTCCAGTAGGTTGGGTAGAACGGAAACCACAATAAAATGAGGTGCTAAAAAGAAGTTGATGCCTCATTTAAACTGAAATTTCCGAAAAATGAGTGAAACCCAACTCTCTTATTTTCTCTTCTACTTACACTTGGTATCTAATATTGAACTCACGCGTTATTACTAACGACCTAAATACACTAATGAAAAAAGGAGCAATTTTATGAAACCTGAAATCCACCCAGAGATAACAGAATGCACTATCAATTGCGTTTGTGGTGCTACATATCAAACGGTTACAATCCAATCAGAGATGCGTGTAGACGTTTGTGCGAAATGTCACCCATTTTACACGGGACAACAAACACGTTTTATTGATACTGCTGGACGCGTTGAGAGTTTCCGTCGTCGTTATGGACTCACTGATAAGTCGTAACATTTCGAAAATAGAATGGATTATCCAAGCTTTCTCATAGTTTATTTCAATCGCGCAATTCATAGGGTTTAACAGTCTACAGATTCGTTTGACGCAGTGGAAGCCCAAAGCCAAATTTATGAGATGTAAAGTAATCTCAGCCAAGGGAATTGAAATGTTCGATAAACTCAAAGACATTCAAAATAAATATATAGATGTCGAAAAATCATTAAGTGATCCTGTACAAATTTCCAATCCTCAACGTCTGCAGGAACTTTCAAAGATGCACGCTGAACTTTCGCCTATTGTGTCTGCATATAAGGATTATCAACAGATGGAAACTGCAATCGAAGAAACAGAGACACTGTTAGTAGATGAGAGTGATGCAGACATGTTGGAGTTAGCTCAAGAGGAGATGAATAGTCTCAAGAAGCAAAAAGAGGAACTGACAGAAACACTCAAGATGCTTCTTATCCCAAAAGACCCGAATGATGATAAAAATGTTATTATAGAAATCCGAGCTGGTACTGGCGGAGAGGAAGCGAGCCTTTTTGCAGCAGAAATATTTCGCTTGTACACCCGATATGCAGAAAGAAAAGGCTGGAAAGTCGAAATGCTCAGCGCAAATGCTACCGGGTTGAAAGGATTTAAAGAGGTCATTTTTTCAATTGAAGGGAAAGCTGCTTATAGTCATCTCAAATATGAAGGCGGAATTCACCGTGTCCAACGAATTCCTGCCACCGAAACAAGCGGACGAATTCACACCTCTGCTGCCACAGTTGCTGTGCTTCCTGAAGCGGAAGAACTTGAATTGAAAATTGATGAAGCTGAATTACGGATTGATACCTACCGATCTTCGGGACCTGGCGGGCAAAGTGTTAACACTACGGACTCTGCTATCCGCATTACGCATATCCCAACAGGTATAATTGTAACCCAACAGGACGAAAAATCGCAGCACAAAAATCGCGCAAAGGCGATGAAGATCCTCCGAGCACGACTCCAAGAAAGAAAACAAGCGGAGCAGGATAGCGAGCGCGCGGAAACCCGCCGATCCATGGTTGGTAGTGGGGACAGGAGCGAAAAAATTCGCACATATAACTTCCCGCAATCTCGTGTTACGGATCACCGTATCCAGTTTAGCACTTATCAGTTAGATGCTGTTTTAGATGGCGAATTAGATCAGTTTATTGAGCGGTTAACAACTGCTGACCAAGCTGAAATGTTAAAAAACGAAGAAAACTAAGTTAAAGGTAGTAGGCACGCTCCGCGTGCCGTAACCGAGTAAAATAGCGACAATGCCATAAGTGAGTTATAATTGAGACTTCAAACCAGTTATTATAGGCGCACTTTGTAAGCGCGCAGTAATTGAGACTTCAAAATTTGAATCAAGTAAGGACAAAAAACTCACAGGAGCAAGCCTCTTCCGCCTTCCCAATTTTTACCTTCTCTATCTTACGCTACGGAGTTCCCTGAAATCAGATAAGAATTTATGGCTACCAAAATCTGGCACGTGCTTGAACTCCTTGAGTGGACCACAGGTTATTTTGAAAAGCATAACATTCCCAACCCCCGATTAGATGCTGAGGTGTTACTCGGACACCTGCTCAAAAAAAGTCGTTTGCAACTCTACCTTCATTTTGATATGCCAGTTTTTCAGGATGATCTTACGTTGTTCCGAGAACTCATTAAGAAACGAATAGCTCGGACACCGATCAGTTATCTCACGAACCGCAAGGAGTTCCTGTCGCTGGATTTCTACGTTGATGAAAGAGTGCTTATTCCGCGCCCGGAAACGGAATTTATCGTAGAAACAGTTCTTAAGGCAAAAGGGGAGACCTCCCAACGTTTATTGGATATAGGTACGGGAAGTGGTGTTATTGCGACTGCCCTCGCGGCCAACAAGCCTGAATGGGAAATTATCGCAACCGATATATCTAAAGATGCGTTGGCGGTTGCTGAAAAAAATAGAGATGCACATGACTCCACAGAACGTATTACCTTTTTACACGGTGATCTATTTGAACCGATAAAGACCCTACAGTCCACACGATTTAATTGGATTGTTTCTAACCCACCCTACGTTATGACCACCGCACACGATACCCTAAGTCCGGATGTCCGTGACTATGAACCGCACATTGCGCTGTTCGCAGGTGAAGATGGTTTATCTATCATTCGCCGACTGATTGCTGAAGCTCCGAATTACCTCCATCCTGAAGGTAAACTCATTTTTGAAATTGGTGACACACAAGCAGAGTCGGTTAAAGCGTTGCTTGAGCAACAACCTGCATATCAGAATTATCGGTTTATAAAGGATTACGCTGGAAAAGACAGAGTTGTTCTTGCGAGTGTGAAATAAACGTGGATATTTTTGACATCTACTTTCCTAACGCACGCGTCAAATACTAATCTGGTCGCAGGCGAGATAACCCAAAAAACAGTAGAAAAATGACTCCTGTTCCAATTACTATTCCGATCCATGATGGCAAACCCAGCGCGGCTGGAAGATAACCACAAATTAAGGCAATTACAGCGACAGTAAGCGCATAAGGCATTTGGGTTCTCACATGATGCATCGGATCACAACTACTCACAATCGCACTCAGGATAGTTGTGTCCGAAATTGGCGAACAGTGATCCCCAAAGATTGCGCCATCCAACACAGCACCAAGACAGATGATTGTTGTGATCCCGTAACTATTACTGTCAAGTAAATATGCTACTGGAATCGCTGTCGGAATAAGAATCGCCATCGTCCCCCAACTGGTGCCGGTCGCAAAAGAGGTAAGTGATGCAACAACAAAAACAAGTGCCGGAAACCATAATGGAGACACCACATCACTGAGTATTGATGCGATAAACTGTCCTGTCAGCAGTTTATCACAACTCGCTTTTATGCCCCACGCACATAATATAATTCCTATCGGTAGGAGCGTTCCTGAAAGTCCCTCTTTGACAGCCTTGCCAATTTCTGGAAAAGACATTTTAGAAAACAGACGCGCGCAAACGATTGCGGCAACGAAAGCAGTTATGGCAGAACTGGCGAGTATTTTGACATTATTCGCATTTGAAAGTGCATCCCGCCACGAAGTCAAGTAGTAAATAGGTTTTGAAAACACAAATTGCCACATTGACAAAGAGAAAAGAGATGTGTTTTCTTGCGGATCTATACTTAAGCCATTAAGAAATTCATTCCTGTGGCCGTCTATCCATAATCCACCAAGAATCAACCCAAAAAGAAGTGACAATGGAATAACCGCTGAAAAAATCTGTGTATTACCGTTTGTTGTGCTAACATTTGCTGCAATACCACCCATAACTTTCGCATCGGGAGCTGAAACATTTCCGGTGTCCCGAGCACGGGTTTGCGCACTCCGCATCATTCCGTAATCCCTTCCGCTGAGGGTATTAATAAGAACGAAGATGATGGTTAAAATACAATAGAAGCGGAACGGCAGCGCATCAAAGAACATAGAATAGCCATCACTCGCTAAGCCTATATTTTCTGCAACTCCGTCAAACAGTCCCACCTCATACCCGATCCATGTGCTAACGAAGGCAAGTCCAGCAATCGGTGCACTGGTAGAATCTACAATATACGCTAACTTTTCACGACTTACTTTATAACGATCGGTGATGGGGCGCATCGTAGGACCAACGAGCATTGCGTTGCTGTAGTCGCCGATGAAAATAATTGTTCCCATCACAGCAGTGATGAATTGGGTAGAACGGGGTCCCCTTGCAAGGTGAGATAAAAGTGAAATAGCACTCGCAATTCCTCCAGACGCAATTACCACGGAAATCATAGACATCATGAACAGCACAAAGAGGATTACCCAGATGTTGAATAAGTCAATGCCATCATTCGTAACAGTAACTGCACGAGCAAACCAATAAACCTCCAATACAAACGCTTTCAATGACAACTGTTGCTGGCTCCATGCAAGGATAATTCCTGCCCCCACTGCTACGCCAAGACTCAAAAACAGACGCGTTGTTATCACGGCCAATGTGATTGCAATCAGCGGCGGAATAACGCTATACCACACAACTATCCCATCATCTGTTGTGACATTCGGAAACTGCCACATCAGCACAATGCATATCGCTAATAAGATTGGCACACATATCAGGGTTTTATGTTTGTAGTTCAAAGATTACCTCAAGACAAGCGTAAAAGAGCATTTGATGCACCAGTATTTTGTTTGCATAAAATATCATGAAAGTGTAAAAAAATCAAGATTTCCTTTTATAAAAATAAAAATTTGTAGACATCTACTTGTAAGCGCGCTGATTGACGGTGTATCGTTAATTGAAAAAATTACTATAGTTTGATTATATCGGTATCAAAGTTAATCAAAATCTGCTTGCAATATATCTAATCATATTGTAAAATATGCACAAGTTTTACACAATTTCAGGAGAACCTCCCAAATGCTTAAAGCTGGATTTATCGGAGCTGGGGGACGCAGCCAAGGTGCGCATTACCCAAGTGTCAACCGTCTTGAAGATGATGTTGAGATGTCCGCAGCGTGTGAACTTGACGAGGGAAAACTTGCACAGGTCGCACAAAAATATGAGTTTCCTCACACATTCACCGACCACCGTAAGATGTTGGATACACTCGATTTAGATGTCGTTTATTGCGTCATGAATGAGAAATGGATTTTGCAACCGGCATTAGACTGTCTGAATGCAGGAAAGCATCTGTTTATAGAAAAACCTCCTGGCGCAACGAGCGATGAAACACAACAATTGTTGGAAGCAGCAGTAGCGAACGATGTCTACTGTATGGTTGGCTTTCAACGTAGATATGCTGCAGTCACACGAGAAGCAATACGGCGAGTCTCAGAAAAAGGTCCCGTTTCATTAGCTGTCACAACATTTAACAAGCAGATTCTCGGTGGTAACCGAGAATTCACAACAACGCTTTGGAATGATGTCTGTCACGTTGTTGATCTACTACGTTATATGGCAGGTGGTGAACCGGTTGAAGTTACAGCACATCGCGACATCTTCGGTGCGGAACAGCGCAACTTCTACACCGCTTTTGTTCGTTTTGATAATAATGCCACTGGCGTAGTCTTCGGCAATCGGGCATCAGGCGGACGTGTTCTGCGCTCTGAATTGCATGGAGTCGGTATCGGATGTTACATGAAAATCCCCGAAGAGATCGAAATTTATGAGAATAACCAAAGGAATGTAATGGGAGGTTGGGAAGTAGACGGCGTTGACCAACGCGATTCTGCAAGTTACGAAGGTGTGCTTACAATGCATCGCCACTTCGCAGACTGCGTACGGAATAAAAAAGTTCCGCTTACTGATCTTCGTGATGTCATTCATTCTATTCATCTTGTTGACCAAATAGAGGGTCCCTTACCCTAACATAAATTAGGAGGCAAAATAGATGCTTGATGAACGCCATCTCCAGCATCAAATTACTGATGAACAACTGTGCGCGTTAAATGCAGATGGGTATTTTATCGTTGAAGACGCACTTCCCTTAGACCTCGTAACCCTACTGGAACAGCGAGTTGACGCTATCTATCAAGTTCATTTAGATGCTGAATATGACCCCTACACGAAAAAACGGATGACACCGCACGACAATTTTTTCTATCCGAATTTTCTTGGTAAAGACCAACTTTTTATCAACGTTTTGGACTGGTATAAAACCTTTCCAAAGGTATGGAGCATTCTGGGATGGAATATCTACTCTTATCATAGTCATTTTATCATCACGCCACCCCGACCAACATCAGTGCGTGGTAAAACGTCACCGCTCGGTTGGCATCAAGATAGTGGTCGCGTGAACATTGAAATTGAGAGTTCGCCTCGACCACGTTTATCTATCAAAGTTGTCTACTGGCTGTCGGACTGCTCAGAGAAAGGGCGCGGGAATTTCTATGTTATTCCAGGGAGCCATTTGTGGGATACATTTGAGAGACCGAAAGACGGTTCGATTCCCGATGGCGCAACGCCTGTTTGTTGTAAGCTTGGGGATGCAGTCTTTTTTGACCGCCGTATCTGGCATGCACGCAGTCAAAACGACTCTAATGTCACGCGAAAAGGGCTTTTTTACGGGTACGGTTATAGATGGTTACGCAGCAAAGACGATATGACAATTCCTTCAGAGATTTTTGAGCAGAATGACCCGATTCGTCAACAACTTCTTGGTGGCGGCACGAATGCGAATGGTCACTTTTCTCCGAAGGATGTTGACGTTCCATTGAAGGTGTGGCTTGAAGAGAAAGGTGTTATTTCAACATAATACCTTGACATTTCGTCAAATCTGTGGTATGTTATAATCGCATCGTGGGTGGAAGGGGACACCAGCCCCTATCCATGATGTATTGCACAAAACAACATGGTAGCAGGCACGCTCCGCGTGCCGTCCGCCGCGCATTTGATGTTGATTTAGATTTCTTGTGGGACAGAACTTTGTAAGCCCGATAGTTGTCTGAACCTCGGATTATACGGATTTTGCAGATTGCACGGATTTTTTGTTGGGTTTCGCAAGCTCTACCCAACCTACGGACTTGTCAACATTATTCAGGAGGTTAATATGAACAAATTTGCGAAAAAGGAGTTATTAGAAAAAATATCCAGCATTTTCTTGCTATGTTTGTTAGTTGCTTCATGTGATTCGCTATACCCATTAATTCCAGATGAACTTGAGGACAAACCCATCTATCTTGATGGACAGGAGCTGAGTTATACCATAACAGATGATGGTATTTACTTAGAAACGTCTAAAGTCAATGATCCGCTCACACCGCTTCTAAAACTCTTAAGTAATGAAGAGAAGTCGAAAGGCCAACTTCTCTATGGAACTCTTGAGAGTGTTGATCATATTTACGATGGGGATACAATTGGGAGAACAATCGGCGGTGTATTTCATGGTGTCTCTGTGAAGATCTATCCAGAGTGTGATCTTGCGGAATCTGAGACTAACACGCTTTGGTTAGGTGTTGAATGCCGTGAGGATGGAATTTTCACTGTGACAAAAATCAGGATATCCGGAATTGACGCGCCTGAAAAATATCCAAAGACGGCAGGACGCACTGAAGAATCTCTGAACAGAGAAAAAGCACGAGCTGCGGCTGCATTAGAATTTCTTAAATCGTTGATTCTTAAATACAACGAAGATGGAAAAGAAATAGGATTTGCGATTAGAATTATCGACAACTCCAAATATGGAGACACTCTTGCAGATGTCATTCTCTTCAATGATGAAATGTATGTTGATGTTGCTACCGAAATGATAAAAAATGGACACGCCGTGTCCTACGATGGCGGAACAAAAACACACGATTGGGGCGCGGAGTGACGGTTCACATCCTTTTAATCGAACCTGTATATAATAGACATTATAATGATTTAAATAACAGGAGTTTCATAACGCCAGGGTCTGAAGTTTAGGCGAAAATTGTGTAAACCACAATAGGTTTCCATAACTAAATCACAAAACCCTTTCTTCCAATTCCTGAGTTTATCTTTGACAATGCGGCATCTTTTGACACCACTAATCGCATGTTCAACGCGTATGCGTATAGACGCTATCTTTCTATTGTTTTCTTTTTCTTCATTCGTCCGTTCTCTACCTCTCGGTTTTTTCTTCGGTTGAATGATGTTTATATCCGGGAGAACGAAACCCTGAAAACCGGTATCTTGGGACAATGTGCTACCCTGTGGCACACAATAGCCCACCATATCGGCTATGTGTTTGTCATGATATCTCCCTTCAAAGAAGGTGTCAATAGGACAACTTTGCAGGTCTCATTGATAATCAAATTATTTTTCACTGTATGACATTTCTTTTTACCACTATAATAACCCTTTTGAGTTTGTGGGTCTTTGGGGCATCGTATCGGGCGTTCGGTGCTATCATGAAAAAAATGTTCTCCTTCTTGATTTTGAGTTGATACTTTTGATGGAGCACATATAGGGGCGGGGTCTGTTTCCCGAGATGGCAACTCTCCAAGTTTTGCTAATGCTTTGTTCAATATTGATAAAAGCAAGTGAATCCATCTATTAGCAAGAGGTTGAGACATACCAAAGAGCGCACCCAATAGAACTTGTTTCGGAGCATCACGCAGGTAAATCAAGATAAATAGCAACATATCTTCATGGCAAGCAAAACGACTATTTTTATAGGGTTTATATCTCCGATTTTTGCGTGGTTTGCCATCAAGGGTATGTGTTCGCATATATTAGACATTATAATGATTTAAATAACAGGAGTTTCATAACGCCAGGGTCTAAAGTTTAGTCGGAAGTTGTGTAAACCACAACAAGTTTCCATAACTAAATCACAAAACCCTTTCTTCCAATTCCTGAGTTTATCTTTGACAATGCGGCATCTTTTGACACCACTAATCGCATGTTCAACGCGTATGCGTATAGACGCTATCTTTCTATTGTTTTCTTTTTCTTCATTCGTCCGTTCTCTACCTCTCGGTTTTTTCTTCGGTTGAATGATGTTTATATCCGGGAGAACGAAACCCTGAAAACCGGTATCTTGGGACAATGTGCTACCCTGTGGCACACAATAGCCCACCATATCGGCTATGTGTTTGTCATGGTGTCTTCCTTCAAAAGAAGGTGTCAATAGGACGACTTTGCAGGCCTCATTGATAATCAGATTATTTTTCACTGTATGGCATTTCTTTTTACCACTATAATACGCCTTTTGAGTTGATGGGTCTTTTGGGCGTCGTATAGGGCGTTCGGTGCTATCATGAAAAAAATGTTCTCCTTCTTGATTTTGAGTTGATACTTTTGATGGAGCACATATAGGGGCGGGGTCTGTTTCCCGAGATGGCAACTCTCCAAGTTCTGCTAATGCTTTGTTCAATATCGATAAAAGCAAGTGAATCCATCTATTAGCAAGAGGTTGAGACATGCCAAAGAGCGCACCGAATAGCACTTGTTTCGGTGCTTCACGAAGGTAAATCAGTATAAATAGCAACATATCTTCAGGTGTATCAAAACGACTATTTTTATACGGTTTATATCTCCGTTTTTTGCGCGGTTTTCCTGCAAGGGTATGTGTTTGAACATACTCTAAAAAACATTTAGTAAAATAAGGTGATAGTTCAGTCCAATCTTCTAAGGTATATCCGGTGAGGGACAGGAGCGTATCAGGTTTGTCCCTTAGTTCTTGAAAACTTATCATGAGTTAGCCTCCTATTGTCCGATTGTAATAAGTATAATAGAGACTAACCAAACGGACAACTAATTAGTTATAATGTCTAATATGATACAACCACTATGTTAGTTAAATGTCAAATGCGAAATAAAATCAACAAACTATATTTCGGCGACAATCTTGAAGTCATGCGCGAAATAGGCAGGCACAGGTACCCGCCCCTACAATGATATGGAAAAATGTATCGGGATTGAAAACCCTTTCCCACAAGAAGGGGTTGCCCCTCACAACAAGGATTCGGTGCGGTTAGGAAACCGCACTTACCAAGAAGTATTCACATATTTTCAGATTTTACGATAACCAAATTTTAGAGGTATAAAAAAATGTTTCAAAACCTATCTATTCGATGTGTTGGAGTCGTATTGTTAATAACAGTACTTTTGATTCCAGCAGCTATAGCGGAGAAAGAAGTGGAAAAACCAAAAGAACTTACAGTTGGAATGATCGCACCAAGTTTTACATTAAAAGATGAGACAGCCAAAGACAGAAATCTCAGTGAATTCTTGGGCAAGAAGAACGTTGTGCTTGCCTTTTATCCGAAAGATTTTACCGGTGGCTGAACAGCTGAACTTCAGTCGCTCCGGGAAAAATTGAGTGACATAGAGAAAACAGAAGCTGTCCTATTTGGTGTCAGTGTGGACAATGTTGAATCGCATAAAAGGTTCAAGGCGGAACAGCAGTTTGGATTTTCACTATTAGCAGATACTGAGTTTGAGGTCAGCAAGCAATACAGCGGCATTATGGAGAGGTTCAACGCTTCCAGACGCACTACCTTCATTATTGATAAGGCTGGATATATACGTGCGATTGATAAAAAAGTTAAAGTACAAACGCATGGTGATGACGTTGTTAAACTGCTCAAGGAAGTACTTCCTAAAATAAAAGTTGGGCAGCCTGCTCCCGATTTTATCGCTAAGGATGTCGCGGGAAAAACGCATAAACTCAGCAAGTTGCGTGAAAAAAAGAACGTGGTTTTAGCATTTTACCCACGTGATTTTGGGCGTGGCTGAACGGTTGAAGTTTGCTCGCTCCGTGATGAGGCGAGTAGTTTTACTGAACACGATGTCCAAGTTTTTGGGATTACTGTCAATGATGCAAAATCGCATCAGAAATTTACGGAAGAAAATGAGTTGAACTTTCCACTTTTAGTGGATACTGAGAAAAATCTTGCCTTACTCTTTGGTGCTGCAAAAAAACCAGAAGACGAACGGTTCAAGCGGTTGACAATTGTTATTGATAAAGCAGGAAAGATTGTGAAAATTGACAAAGAGGTTAACGCAAGCACACACGGGTCAGATTTAGTGGGATTTTTCAAAACCCCTGTTACGCCGAAAAAATAATTGATGACACAAAAAACTTTTTCGGCATTTCCTGCGTGGGTCGCCTTGGGCACTTCCGTAATTTTTAGTCCGTTTATTGTGCCTATTGTGACAGCTGTGTTCGTTGTCCAAAAACATGCGAGTACAAGCCAAGACGCTATACTTTGGCTTGCTGTTGTAGGGACATTTGTAACAGTTCTACCAATATTGGTAATCATATTGCTATTTCGGTTTTCAAAGGTGAGTAATATACATCTCCACACCAAAGAAGAACGGCTAATCCCGCTCTGTTTCACACTAGTCAGCATGATCTTGGGTACTATTATTCTCTATAAGATTGAGGCAAATCAAAGAATTATTTGGGTGTGCCAAGCATATATCGTTAACAGTGTGGTGTTTTCGGCTATAACACCATTATGGAAAATTAGTTTCCATACCAGTGTTGCCACAGGCTGTATTATTGTTTTAGTTTTACTTGTTAATTTGAATTTGATGTGGCTTTTTCTTCTTATTCCGCTAATCGCATGGGCACGAATTTACCGGGAACGGCACACACTTCTTCAAGCTGTCGCTGGAACACTATTAGCAGCTGTGAACACGATGCTCTTTTCACATTTTCTACCGCCTTCAGGTTAAGGCGAAATAAAATGATCCTGCGGGTAGGAGTGCTTTGTACGCGCGCTGATCAACGATGTTTCTTTAATTGTAAAATGGACTATAAATGACGTTCTAAAACGGGTAGATTATCCCAATCGCATTGCAAGCAGAAATAGCTGTCATTAATGCGTCTCACTTCGCCTTTACATTCAGGACAGTTCGTAAGCTGTTCGGGTTTGACCGGTTCCATTTCAGAGGAAGATGGGAACATCAACAACTGTTCTATTGGTATAACACTTTCCCGAGTGACGATATCTTGTTGCACAACTTCAATTACTTCTTGGGGGTTTAGATGGAGGGGAGGTGGCGCGTTGTCAGTTAGATCAATAAATTTACTCCGATAAAAACGGGTGATTTCAAAATCATTTACACGCCGCATGAATACCGTAAATTTTCCTGGCGATACCAAGTAGGCAGAAGAATCTACAATATGATGCTTCGCATTCAGCGTAAATTCAAAACCTTCATATTCAAAAATAGAATTGCCTCGGTCCATCCAAATTGTATCCGGAATTCTCTGAAACACCTCGTGTAATTCGTAAGAACGGGCAACAGAAAGTATTAAAGCGTATCGCTGATGCGGATATTGAGATAGACGTTCAATTGGAAGAAAAGATTCCGGTTCAGAAATTTGGTGGAGAAATGTCGTAAACGCTTTGTATGCCGCTTCTTTAGCTTCTCGCAAAATCGCACGATTTTCCCGTTGGAAGTTGGAGTTATCTCCTTCCGAGTCCAAAACGTTGTAATCGCTGATGTACATTTCAGTCTGGACATCAACATCAATAGTCCTATTTTCATTTCGTAGCAGATGAAGACGTTGAACCGGTTCTTCAACTGTTTTGATGACAAAAGGCAACATGGCAACCCGTTTAAACTCCTTGATAGGATAGATGGGAGAATTTTAACATATTTGATGCGAATGTTCAACCAAAATTGATTCATACCCAGCGAAATTTGCTATCCTTATGGTAACGTGAGATCAAAATAAGAATTCAAATGTAGGTTGGGTAAAGCGTGGGCGAAACCTAACAGAAAATACTTTTGACAAAATATTTATACTCCCAAATCTATATTTTATTTGTATCTTCAGCGACTATGTGCTATACTATCTTATGGTGTAATATAATTAGACATTATCAGTTGCAGTATGCCTCTGATGGGATCGAGGCTCTATTCTGTTGAGTTGTAGTTGAGAAAGGACACAGATTATGTCAGGACACTCTAGATGGTCAACGATTAAACATAAAAAAGCAGCCATTGATTCTAAACGTGGTAAGCTTTTTTCGAAATTGGTTAAAGAAATTACTGCGGCTGCACGCCTGGGGGGTGGAGATGTAGACATGAATCCGCGCCTTCGCACAGCAATAGCAACAGCAAAGTCAAGCAACCTTCCTAATGACAATATAGAGAAGGCTATTCTTCGTGGCACTGGCGAACTTGAAGGTGCTTCTTTAGAAGAAATCGTTTATGAAGGATACGGTCCCGGCGGTGTCGCGCTGATGATAGAGGTGATAACAGACAACCGTAATCGTGCTGTCGCTGACATTCGACATGCGCTCGGTAGGTTTGATGGTAGAATCGGCGATCGCGGATGCGTGGCGTGGGGATTTGATAGATGCGGACTCATTGTTGTTGATGCGGATAGCATTGATGAAGAAGAGTTGTTTATGGTTGTGGCAGATGCGGGGGCTGAAGATTTAACACCATTGGAAAACGCTATTGAAATCATTACACCGTTTGAACAGTTTGATACCGTCGTTACTGCTATTCAATCCACCGATGCAGTCATTCAATTAGCGGAAATTAGCATGATTCCTCAAAATACGGTTAAACTTGAAGGCAAACAGGCAGAACGCATGCTTCGGCTTATGGAAACTCTGGATGAACTGGATGATGTGCAAAAAGTTTACGCTAACTTTGACATTCCAGACGATATTCTCAAAGCAGCAGCGTGATTACAGGGACATATTGTTAATGATTATCCTTGGGATTGACCCTGGCATTGCGAACATAGGTTATGGAATCGTCCAGTCTAACACAAAAGGTGCTCAACCGCTACACTTCGGAAATATCAAAACCAGCCCCAAAAACGCATCAGAGGAACGTCTAAAATTAATATATGATACTATCACTGATCTCATTGCACAGTTTGACGTAGAAGCAGTTGTGATTGAAGATATTTTCTTCAGCAAAAACGTGAGCAGTGCTTTTGTTGTCGGCGAAGTGAAAGGCATTATCAAATTAGCAGCGGCGAACAACAGTGCTTCTGTGGCAACCTATACACCATTACAAGTAAAACAAGCTGTTGTCGGATATGGAAAAGCGACAAAAATTCAGGTTCAAAGGATGGTACAGGCATTACTAAAACTGAAAGAATTGCCACAACCTGACCACGCAGCCGATGCCTTAGCATTAGCAATTTGTCACGCGCGTTCCCACAAAATGATCCAACTGCAACAAAAATATGAAAAAGTAAATGTCACTAAACGCTGAAAGGAAAACGCATCAGCATGATTGCTCATCTAAAAGGAACGCTTACCTATAAAGATACCAAAGCGGTTGTCGTAGATGTAAACGGGATCGGCTATTTAGTTGAAGTTCCGGAACGAACAATCAACGGATTACCTGCTATCGGCGAACCTATTACGTTTTATACCTATTATAGCCAAAATAGAGAGAATGAAATAAAACTTTACGGATTCACTTCACGAGACGTACTTAAAATGTTTGAATTGGCACTCACCGTCAAAAGCGTTGGTCCTTCGCTTGGGCAAAATATCTTTACAATACTATCACCTTCACAATTCCAACAAGCTGTCCTAAAAGAGGATATGGCAACTTTAATGCGTGTCCCCCGGTTGGGGAAAGAAATCGCGCAGCTTATCATCTTAAAACTGAAAAAAAACATCGCCAAAATCAAATTAGAAGAAAAAGTCGACATCAGCGGCGTAGGATCAACGCATCAAGAAGTTATTAATGTACTTGTTAATCTTGGAGCATCAGAACTTGAGGCTGAACAAGCAGTAGAAAAGGCGCAAGATTCTCTCGGTGAGAATGCTGAACGTGATGCTCTGGTGAAGGAAGCACTCCGATATATCCGAAATTAATCTTTTTATTATTGCAGACAATGTGAATTTTGCTAAAATGCAAAACACACTTTAAAAGCGAAACTGTTATGAACATCCTTGTGTTAGGACAACAAAATGGATAAATTTGATATTCATGATAATAGTGAAGATGATTTCGGATACAGTCTCCGTCCGGAAACTTTAGATGAATTTATCGGACAAGAAAAAGCCAAAGAACAACTTCGTATCCACATTGATGCTGTAAAAAGTAGACGTGCTGCAAAAAGTAAGCGTACTGGAAAAAGTAAGGATTATGTGTTAGAACATGTCCTCCTCGTAGGTCCCCCGGGACTGGGCAAAACTACACTTGCCAAAATCATCGCTAACGAATTTGGAACAAATTTCAAACAGACAATCGGTCCTGCCCTGGAACGTCTTGACCTCGCCTCTACATTGACCAATCTTGAAGAAGGTGATATTCTATTTATTGACGAAATCCACCGAATGAAAAGGATAAGTCAAGAGTCACTTTACCCTGTCCTTGAAGAATTTGAACTCGATTTAGCTATTGGTCAAGGCCCCGGCTCAGATGTTGTGCAAGTTGACATTGAGCCTTTTACCCTTGTGGGGGCAACAACGCGTGAAGGTTTGCTTGAAGGGCCTTTTCGCACCAGAATCGGAATCTATATACATCTTGATTACTACACGCCTGAAGATATCCAACAAGTCATCCGTATCAATAGCGCAAAACTCAACATTGAAATAGAAGAAGATGCAGAATACGCTTTAGCACTGCGCGCACGCGGTACTATGCGAATTGCAAATAAGCTGCTGGCTAACGTCAGAGACTATGCACAAGTTAAGAGCGGTGGCGTTTTGACGCTTGATGTTGTAGAGGAAGCACTGGAATTCTTCGGTATTGATGAAAAAGGTTTAAACGCGCAAGACTACGCGTATTTCCGTGCCCTAATTGAGAATTTCAAAGGTCGCGCGGGGTTAAAAGCACTCGCTGTGGCACTCAGTGAAGATGAGCGAACTATCTCTGAAGTTTATGAGCCACACTATATTAAAGAAGGATTCCTGATGCTTACACCGAGTGGGCGCGTTGCAACTGAAGCAGCTTATAAATATTTCGGATACCCAACTCACAATCAACCGACACTTTTTGACGTATAATCTGTCTTTCAGCAACACCGAAATCAGTGAAACCTTTTTGTAGGCGCGGTTTTGAACCGCGCCTACTGAAGCTTAAAAATATTATAAATTTATCTGTTTCATTTCAAACGAACCTTTAGTTTTCAAACAATGAAGATATGAAACTAACAGATTTTGATTACGATCTCCCGACAGAGCGCATTGCGCAAGTGCCATTGCAGCATCGAGATGCATCACGGCTCATGGTTATTGACCGAAGCACAAGAGAATTTCATCATACGCAATTTTCAAAGGTGGGAGAATTTTTGCCTGATGCAGCACTGTTAGTTTTGAACGACACAAAGGTTATACCCGCAAGATTGGTCGGAAATAAAAGTGAGACCGGTGGCAGAACTGAATTGCTTCTTGTTGAGGAAAAGGAACGCGATACTTGGGAGGTACTTGCAAAGCCGCGTCGGAGCCTAAGGGTAGGCACGCAGTTGGTATTTGGCGATGGTGTATTGAAGGCAGAAGTCTTGGAGAAACCTGATAATGGAAATTGCATCGTCCATTTCAACTATGATGGCACATTTTTCGCAATCCTCGCTGAAATAGGAATGATGCCTTTGCCACCATATATTCGTCGTCCACCAGATGCTGAGGATAAGGTGCGTTATCAGTCAGTTTATGCTTCTACCGAGGGTGCTATAGCGGCACCGACTGCGGGGTTACACTTTACCCAAGCATTGTTGGAGGAATTAAAAAGTAAAGGGTTACAAACCGCTATGCTAACACTGCATGTGGGAATTGGGACGTTTCAACCGGTCAAAGTTGAAAACGTCAAAACCCACAAGATGCATGCAGAATATATACACCTTACTGAGAGTGAAGCGAATCGAATTCGTGAGGTGCGTAAAGCAGGTGCAAAAATAGTTGCTATCGGCACCACGGTAGTAAGGGCCCTCGAAACTGCAAGCGCGACCGGAACAATCAAACCTTATAGTGGGTATAGTGAACTTTTTATCTGCCCTAGTTATCAATTTAAAATTGTAGATGTGTTGCTAACCAACTTCCATCTACCGAAATCTACTTTACTCATGCTTGTAAGTGCTTTCGCTGACACAACGCTGATACAGAAAGCATACCAGGAGGCACTTCAACATAACTACCGTTTTTATAGCTATGGCGATGCCATGCTAATTCTTTAAAAACAGAGGAGAAATTATTTTACGATGGAAAGTATAACAAGTATGCTTTTTATGATTGTCCCTTTGGGACTTATCATGTATTTTCTAATGATTAGACCTGAACAAACGAGACGAAAAAAACATCAGGCTATGCTTGAGAATTTGTCAAAAGGTGATCAAATCGTAACAAATGGCGGATTACACGGCAAAATTCTCGGTCTCAGTAATGATAAAAAGATCATTATCCTCTCCGTTGGGGAGATGAATAATCAGGAAGTAAAGGTTCAAATTTCGTTGAGTGCTGTTGCTTTTCTCAAAAAGGGTGGTGAACTTATTGAAGGGGAGTAGCGTGTGTTATCAATAGTTGGTAGCACACACCTGCATAAGTCATCAAGCGCGCGCGGGTTTTTTCTGGCACCACAAGTAGATCATTGTTGTGTAGAACGATTCGCGCTGTTTTCTTAGTGGAGGCAATCAGTTGTACCGTTGCATATCCGCTTTCGTTTTGGAATCGATAGAAACAGGCTGCTTCTCCAACCCATTCAATTGAAGTGTCGTTTTCTATGATGTGCAGTTGATAATCTGCTTCAGTTTTTACCTCTCCTACATCTAAAATCGCAGCTGCTGTATCCAAATGTGATGGTGTTTTACAAATTGCTATTTCAACCCTATCCGTGTTCGTAATAACTTCATAAGTTGTATGGTGCGGAATATACGCAACGCATGCGTCACCATCAAAAACATCTGAGCGTTCACCTAAAATCCCATTCGCCTTGTTTCCGTTATGACCTACCAATAAGGTACATTGTCCACCTAATGCAATCAGGACAACTTCGCAATCATCGGAATGATCGAAAAATGTTGAATTGGGAGCAAGGTTGAGGACACCGAAATGTAGATTTGTAATGCTCAACTCTCCAGGGTTTAAAAGGTGAGCGTATCCCTCGGTTGTAGTATAGTGTCTAACTGTTCGCATCAGGTTATAATTTCTGCTAATTGTTCAACAAGACTTGCCAATGGAAGTCCAACAACGTTAAAATAACAACCTTCAATCCGATTTACAAAAGCTGCGCCACGTCCTTGTATACCATACGCCCCAGCTTTATCTGTTGCTTCTCCGCTATTAATATAGTTCACTATATCTTCCAAGCAAAGTTCCCGAAAATATACCTTGGTTACTTCTGACCAAGTTATCTCTTTTCTCTGTTTTACATCAATTAAGGATACGCCAGTTACGACATTGTGGGATCTGCCACTAAGTTGTGTTAACATCTGCTGGGCATGTGCATCATCCATCGGTTTACCAAGGAGTTCATCCTCAAACGAAACCAACGTGTCCGCGCCAATAACAACCCCCTCGGTATGCCGCTCAGCTACAGTACTTGCTTTCAACGAAGCAAGTTTTTGCGTCACTACCTCGGGGAGTATATTCTTGTCTGGTGCAGGTTCTTGAATCTCACTGGGATAAATCTCAAAGGTCAATCCGATTTGAGATAAGAGATCAGCACGGCGTGGAGATGCCGAAGCCAAGATGAGTCTCGGGATTTTCACGATAGGCATGGTACTGTTATTTCAGGCAATACCACTGGTCACTGTTTCTATTCTGAATTTGCAATAATTCGGCATCTAATAATTCGGTGATACCGTTGTCAATTTCTGTTTTGGAAAACCCGGCTTTTTCGAGAAGTGCATCACGATTTGGCGTGCGAAACCACTCCGGTTTATCAATGGAATCAGATTTACCCCGAAAAACCTCAAGAGCACTATATAGACGTAGAGTCTTTGCAGAAAGTCCAACGAGCGGGTTTAAGCCCGTGTAAAATCCAAGCGATTGTTTTTGCACTTTTTATTCCTCAATAACTATATATTTTTCTCTCAACGGTATTAACGCCTCCATAAAATAATCAGTTACAATAATTTAAGATATCAAAGGGAAACCTGCTGATAAACAGAAAAGTGGCAATTAGTAATAAAAACTAAACCTAATTTTTCCTAATTTCCTCTATTTTCTGCTTAACCGTTTTACAAGTAAAGTGTTTCTCAAGCAAAACTTCACACTTAAAAAACCTTAATAACCCAATTCCCGTAAATACTCGCGGTTAACGGTCATTCGCTCTTCATCCGAACGGTCTTCAACCATACCGGGACAAGCAGTAATCCATCGATCATAGCCAAGTTCTTCCAAAGTAGACATAATTCCGGGAAAATCCATCGCAGTACCACCACCTACATCCACCCAATCCACATTATACGAACTGTCATCGCCACCTGTAAACCCAGAATAATCCTGAAGATGTACGTAAATAAGCACATCCTTATATCGACGAATAGACTCAATAGGATCAAATCCCCATAGTGCGGAATGCGATACATCAATGCACAGTTTACACTTTCGGAGTAGGCTCATATATTTTGCCCAATCCTCAATAGAATCTACTGTTGTATTGGTATGAATATGATAACAGACATCTAATCCGTATCGTGATGCGTATTCTGCCCACTCTTCGGAAACATCAGCAAGCTTAGCGAGATCAGAGTTGTCTACTGGTCGGTCACTCGGTTTTCCTGTCCCCATGAACATGAAACAATCCGCCCCCACCTCTGCTGCGAAATCGATTCTTCGCTTATTGAGTTCCATCTGTTCATAATTTTTGTCGATCGGCAACCCACGTGCTGTAACAGCAGCAATAGGTAGGTCAACATTCTCACACATCCGCCGAATACGTCGCGGTGTGCCTGCCCATTCTAAGGATTGCCGCATTTCCCAACCATCCCAACCGGCATCCTTGAGTTGTGTTAACAGTTTCTCAAAATCTGGCTGTTGCCAGCGTAACGTGCTATATCCAAATTTAAAACCCATCTTTTTTCTCCTCTTGGGTGTTCTTCTTTAACCAGAAACATTCAAGTATAAATTATAACAGATTTTCATATTGCTTGCAATAAATGTTCATATTTGCTAAACTATTAAAAACTTCACGGATTTTCCGTTACGACCTATTTTTAAGGAGAAAGTATGGACAAAGTTAAACTCGGTTTTATCGGTACAGGTGGTATGGCAGGCGC
The DNA here is from genome assembly GCA_965197475.1 of Candidatus Poribacteria bacterium. Taxonomy (GTDB): domain Bacteria; phylum Poribacteria; class WGA-4E; order WGA-4E; family WGA-3G; genus MSPOR6. The sequence continues at coordinate 1,249,195 of CBDANF010000002.1, forward strand.
ACACATGCGCAACCTGAAAGATAATTTTGAGGATGTTGAATTCTGTGCGATGTGTGATATTTCTGAAGATCGTGCAAAAGGGCGCGCCGAAGAGTTTGGCGGTAACGCTTACACCGATTTTCGTGTTATGTACGATAAAGAGGATTTGGACGCTGTTTATATATGCACACCTCCGTTTGCGCACGGTGAACAGGAACGGATCGTTTGTGAAAAAGGCATCGCGATGTTTATTGAGAAGCCGATCCATTCTGAATTGGAACCGGCTATCATTATCAATGATTACATTAAAGAAACAGGCACCATTACAAGTGTTGGTTACCATTGGCGTTACGGTGGGAATGCTCAGAACGCGAAAAAGATGCTTGAAGAACAACCACAAATTCTTGGGGCACTCGGCTATTGGATGGGCGGTATGCCCGGAACACCGTGGTGGCGTGTGCGTGCACAATCTGGTGGACAGCACGTCGAACAGACGACTCATATTTTTGATCTTTGCCGTTTTCTCGTTGGCAGCGACGGTAAAACCGTCCACGGTGTAGCAAATAGCGGTAGCATGACACATATTGAAAACTATGATGTTGACGACATCAGCATGGTAAACATTGAATTTGAGAACGGTGCTGTTGCGAATATCGTTTCTGCATGTGCGTTAGAAGGTTTTCGTCGTGTGCACCTTGAGGTATTCACACGTGGACTCGTTGTCACCGTTGGTGGACCTAACAACGCGAACCGCAAAGGTGAAACTGAACCGCTTTCAGGTACTGGTGGCAAAGATCGTGACCGTGTCTTTATTGACGCTGTCAAGAGTGGTGACGACTCAAAAATACTATCACCCTACAGCGACGCATTGCAGACACTTCGTATCATGCTTGCTGCAAGCAAATCGTTCGAAACTGGTAAGGCAGTTGACCTATAAAACATAGTAGGCACGCATTGCGTGCCTAATCACATAAAAAATTTTATACAAAGTGAGAAAGAATTATGCCAATTAATCAATCCATCTGTTTTGGTGGTTTCCGGCGTGACAGAGAGCCGGAAGATGTTATTAAAAAAGCCGCTGAAATCGGTTACAAATCTGTTGAGATGCTATCTGCAGATCTCTGGCCTGTTGTTCAAGACAATGGGATGCGGGTTGCAATCATCGTTGGACATTCATCCCTTCCGTCTGGTTTGAATGATCCGAGCAATCATGATCGGATAGAGGATGAGCTGCTCAAGAATATTAATATCGCTGCAGAAAACGACATCCCCGGTCTTATCTGCTTTTCTGGCAACCGAGAAGGCAGGTCTGATGAGGAAGGTCGTGATAACACAATAGCGGGTTTGTCGCGTGTGACGAAGGCTGCTGAGGAGAAGGGTGTTAACCTTTGTGTTGAACTGCTCAACAGCAAAGTTAACCACCCCGATTATCAGTGCGATAAGACTGAGTGGGGTGTTGAAGTATGCAAAGGCGTCGGTTCTCCGCGGGCACTGCTACTCAACGACATCTACCACATGCAGATTATGGAAGGCGATCTCATCCGCAACATCACGGACTACAGCGAATATATTGGGCATTACCATACTGCAGGGAACCCTGGGCGTCGCGACCTTGATGACGATCAGGAAATTTACTATCCGGCTGTGATGCGCGCTATCGCAAAAACGGGGTATGACCTCTATGTAGGACATGAGTTTAGTCCTAAAGGTGATCCGTTTGATGCAATGCAGCACGCTTATGATGTGTGTAATGTTTAGGCTACTTTGAGATTTATAGGGCGGGCCTTGTGTCCGCCCATTCTAATTATATCTATCATGACACCCGAAGCTGAAGCACGTCAAACCATAGATAGCATGCTGGAAGCGTCTGGATGGCAGATTCAAAATTTTGCTGAACGTGCAACAGATGCTTCGCTTGGTGTAGCAGTCCGAGAATTTCAGTTGCAAGACGATCAGAGTGCGGATTACCTTCTTTTTGTCAATGAGGTTGCAGTTGGCATCATAGAAGCAAAAAAAGAAGGCATGACTCTTGGTGGTGCACTCCAACAAGCAGAACGGTACCGCGCCAGTTTCCCGGACACCTTGACAACATTGCAGGGGTGTCCTTTTTTATACGCATCTACAGGCATTGAGACCTATTTTCAGGATAAGCGCGACCCGAACTCCCGTTCCCGCCCAGTGTTTACCTTCCATACACCAGATGCGCTCAGAGATACACTTGATCCCAGGACCCTTCGTCGAAGACTTAAAGATGATTTGCCTGATTTAGAAAAAGGCATTCTCTGGGACTGCCAGTTTGAAGCGATCACCGAACTTGAAAAATCTTTGGCAGATGCTAATCAACGTGCTTTAATTCAGATGGCGACAGGTAGTGGAAAAACTTATGTCGCAGTAAGCAGCATGTACCGACTCATCAAATTTGCTAACGTCAAACGTGTTCTTTTTCTGGTAGACCGCAACAATCTCGGCAAACAAGCACTGCGTGAGTTTCAGTCCTACATGACTCCTGATGATGGCAGGAGGTTTACTGACCTCTATAACGTTCAGCACCTCTCCAGCAACGTTATTGACGAAGCAAGTGCTGTCTGTATTACCACTATCCAACGTCTCTATTCCATGCTAACAGGTAAATCGGACTTTGAAACGGACGAAGAGGAAAGTTCCATATTTGAACGGGAAACAGAGAACACAGCACCACAAAAAGTTATCTATAACCAAAATATTCCTATTGATACGTTTGACCTTATCATTGTTGATGAATGCCACCGCTCTATTTACGGCAAATGGCGGCACGTATTAGAATATTTTGACGCGTTCATTCTCGGGCTAACCGCTACGCCGTATACACAGACGCTCAATTTTTTTAAGCGTAATCTTGTTTATGAATACCGCCACGAGCAAGCCGTTGAAGACGATGTAAATGTCGGTTATTACGTCTATCGGATTAAGACCGACATCACAGAAAGCGGCAGCACGGTTGCGGAAGGAAGTTATGTTGCAAGACGAGATAGAGAAACTCGGAGGCTTAACTGGGAGGAGTTGGCGGAAGATGAAGAATATACAAGAAATCAGTTAGATCGGGATGTTGTGGCAGAAGACCAGATTCGTACAGTTATTCAGGCTTTCAAAGATAGCCTCTTTACAGAACTCTTTCGCAGTAGGCAAACAGTACCCAAAACACTTATCTTTGCGAAAGATGATTCCCACGCCGAGGATATTGTCCAAATTGTCCGGAATGTATTTGCCAAAGGCGATGATTTCTGCCAGAAAATTACCTACAGAAGTGATAAATCGGAGGAACTCATCGCGAGATTCCGTACAGATCCGACTTTCCGAATTGCCGTAAGCGTTGATATGATCTCTACCGGCACCGATATAAAGCCGCTTGAGTGTCTTCTCTTTATGCGTGCTGTCCGGTCAAGCGGATATTTTGAGCAGATGATAGGGCGTGGCGTGCGTACTATTAATAGAGATGACCTGCGAGCCGTAACCGGCGATGCTGATGAAAAAACCCACTTCATTATCGTTGATGCTGTCGGTGTGTGTGAATCCATCAAAACTGATTCGCAATCACGCCCAGGCGAACCATCTACGACTGAGCCAAACGGACCGCCAGAAAGAGACCTCAACCAACTACTTGATAATGTAAGCGTAGACCGAATTATTGAAACTGGTTTTGCGGATCAAAGTTTTACACAGTCAACGACGGTTATTCACGCCTTTAAACAGTTTATTAATCAAAACGTGGGTGAATTGTTAGCGTTGCAAATTCTTTGTAGGGTGCCGGAAGTACAAGGCACGCTGACTGAAGACAACTTAAAGGAGTTGGAGCATGCTTTACAACAGCATTCAAACAGTCTAAGTCGCGAGTCATTATGGTTTGCTTACGAAAGGGTATTCCCAACAAAAGTTCTCGGAAATACGGAACAGCGTACAGACATCATATCCCTGGTCCGATTCGTTATGGGGTATAATCTATATCTGGAACCTTTTAGCGCAACCGTCAAAAGACGATATGAGGGATGGATAACCGACAAAGACTTCACACCGGAACAACGTGAATGGCTTGAATGGATACAGGAACATATTGCCACCTCGCTTGATTTTCAGATAGAGGATTTTGGACTTACTCCCTTCGCGACACAGGGAGGTATTGCGAGAGCTTTTCATCTTTTTGGAGATGAGTTAGACGATATACTAACGGATCTCACACAGAAATTGGTTTCCTAATTTCATCTCTTGTAGGAGCGACCTCTGGTCGCGATTGCCTGTCCAAAACGCTTGCATCTGCATGCAGTTTGTGCTAAAATTAGACTGTACAGTGTATGTTTTACCGCAATTTTGAAAACACACCGAAGGAAACTAAAAATGCCAAACCCAAAAGATGTTTTTGATTATCCTTTAGAGTATCTTGATTTTTTACAATCCGACAAATTTGAAAGGCAGAAATTTGACTGGAAAGAAGTTAGAACTGATAACAACAGTCAAATCAAAACACTGAAAGACAAGATCAAACAGTGCATCTCTGCCTTCGCGAATCGCAACAGAGAAGGTGGACTTTTGGTCCTTGGTATCGCTGATGATGGAACCATTAAAGGCACACAGCATGTTGACGAACAAACGATGAATAGTATCCTACAAGTCACACTGGATTTACGTAACCACGCAACACAAGTGCAAGACGTGGAATTACCTAATTCGGATGGAAAACGAATACATCTACTTTATACCCCGTGGACATCAAATGCAATTTGTGAAACAGTAGGTAATTTTCCTGAAGCATGGAAAAGAGTTGGGGCACAATGTCTTGCACTAACTGAACAAGATAGAGACCAGCTTAAACGGGAAAAAAAGATAGTTGATTTTGAAGCTTCCTATTGCTGTCCTTATGATCCCGATGAACTTGACATAAAGGTGGTAGAGGAGTTTAAAAAGGTTTATCTTGAAGAGAGAGACGCGCAGTACGATTATACAACTGAAGAAGTTTTGTACAATATAGGCGCGCTAATGAAAGAGAATGACAAATATGCATTTACCAATGCAGGTTTTCTATTTTTTGCCTCAAATCCCCGTAGGCTTTTTGCAAGTGCGTACGTAAGAGTTCTACGTTTTGAGGTAAACGTTGAAGAGTCCCGTACCCGTGGCGTGACAACTTTTGATAAACGTTTTGATGGACCTCTCCCCAACATGATCCGTAAACTACAAACCTTTTTCAAAGATTCCGCTCTTTTTAGAACTATCATAAGACGTAGCTCTCACGGAGGATTCATGGAAGATCCTGAATATCCGCTCTTTGTCGTGGACGAAGCACTCATAAACGCCGCAATCCATAGGGACTACGGTGCCACTACAGCGATTCACTGCATTGCGTATCGAAATGGTTTGGTTGTGGAAAATCCGGGCGGCATCCCTCAAGAAGTTCCACAGCACTTCAGCCTTGCAGATACAGTGCTTAGTTCCGTACTGCGAAATCAGAAGATTGTTGAGTGGATGCGCTTTATGAAAGATGAACGCGGTGAACCGCTGGTACGTGCTTTAAGTGAAGGCACAAGAAAAATGCGTCAAGAAATGGAAAACCTCGGTCTACCGGCACCAGATTATGAAACGGCTCAACGTACCACCGTCACACTCTATAACCGTTTTGACGAGCGATTGGCACCACACGCATCTTATGCCACCAAATCCAAACCCGATATTCCACCTGAACAGGGCGGACTGAAAAAGACACTACGTTCAATCGGAGAACGACTCACTAAAATCTAATAAAAGGTAACAAAATAAGGCAGGTTGATATTTTTACAAAAATATGGTAGAATTACAAAAAGTAAATAAAGAGATAATTAAAGCAATTAGTGTGTTTAATAAGCAATTAACAATATTTACATTTGATTTAACTCTATGTTTCATTTATAATAATGTTACTATATTTAAATCCGGTTCAGGACTTACGCAATAGGTTCAAAAGTCCACCTGATAAGGGGGATTTAGGGGGTTAAAATACCGAAATAATGACTTTTTAAGTCCAATATTTCTTTTTTCTGCTCAATTTGCGTAAGTCCTGCGGTTATTAGGAGAAGTCAAATGTTAACAGGTTTTGCAAGATTTATTTTAGTTGCGAGTTCATTTTGTCCTGTATTTATTATTTTTGGTGTAATTGATTATCTCAATATAAATAATACAAGTACCGTTGTAACCCAAAATATAAATAATACAAGTACCGTTGTAACCCCCAAAAATTTTACAGTTCCGATTATATGCTTTGCAATAGCAATTCTGCTCTTTGTATCGTGTCTAATTATATTAAGACAAGCAAAAAAAGGTATTAGTGCTCCAACATTTAAAATCACAAAGTTTTCGCGTAGAGATACAGGAATGCTCAGTTTTGTTTTTGTATACCTTTTTCCACTTATTAGGATGTCTCCTTCTTTGTCTATAGCACAATATATAATGCACGCTGTTGTGTATTTCATAATTATAGTTATTATGGTTGATGTCGGGACTTACCAGTATAACCCTGTAATAAGGTTTTTTTGTGGATACAGGTTTTATATGGTAGTTGATTGTGATGGCTTAGATCGTTTATTGCTTTCAAAAAGAAAACTTACAATTACTGATTATACAATTTCGGCCAAACAAATTATTGACGATGTGTATATAGAGTGCTAAGATGTTAAAAAACTTTCAAATCGGTGCGATAATATCTACAAACTCAACAGGCGGCAGAGGTATAATTGTATTAGACCTGGGTGAAGAATTTTGTAAAAATATATCAAATGATTGGAGTAACCAATATCGTAAATTTACTGAAGGCAAGAGTGAAAAAATTTACAACCGAGATTCACAAGGTGAAAAGTTTACTTACCAATACTTTGCAATTAAACCGTATGAACTTCCAGAATTTATGTCTGTAATAAACAGCGGTATTGTTAATACAAAAAATATAAGTAATATTCCAAGAAATCATAGAGTTGATCGTAAAAAAGTTGTATGTTTTTTTGGCGTTGCTATAGATGATAAAACCGGTTATGAAATTATATTATTTCAAAATATGTCTGCAAAGAAATTTATTGCGCCTTGGCGATGTTTAAGTGAAGTTGTTTTACATCCAATTCAAGAAATGTCGCGAAGGGAATTATATACTGAAGCCACCAAAAATAAAGGGTATCTTGCACTTGATGATAAATTAACTACTATATACAATTCAAATACGCAAGAATTACGTTTCAACAATTATTTTTATACCAATAAAACACTACCAATACCTGATTATCGTATTAAAGAAATTTTAAACAAAGAAATTAAAAAGTTATTAAAACACCGTATTTTTAAATGTGAAAACATAAATTTAATTGCAACAAACCCAAACATAGAAGTGAGAATGTGTTTTGCGAAGCTAAGAGATGATAACATATTAGATGAAATTATATTGAAATTGTTGGTAGAAGATGCAAAAGATAATAATGTTGATATAGTTATTGAAGGCAATCAAATAGTTGTTCCAACAAATGATGAAGAACTAATAGATTTAATAATGTTAATAAATGGGGATTTAACTGAACGGAAATTTACCAGACAAACCCAACGCTTTAGAATTACTTCAAAAGAACAAAGATAACAATGTTGCCAGTTGCGGACTAAGTACTTATTCCGAACACCGAAGGCAAAGTATCAAACTACTTATTCCGAAAGGGAATGCTTGAGCAAAATGAACACGGGTTTATCTGATTTGCCAAAAGGTTGGGTGTGGACAACATTAGAAGAAATTGGTGAAATCATATTAGGGCAATCTCCTCCGTCCTCTACCTACAATACAGATGGAGACGGACTCCCTTTTTATCAAGGCAAACTTGAATTCGGGAAACTCTATCCTACCCCCCGAAAATGGTGTACTGCACCAAAGAAAATTGCTGAAAAGGGGGACGTTTTCATTTCTATTCGCGCGCCTGTAGGACCTACAAATATTTGCCTCGAAAAATCTGCCGTGGGAAGAGGACTCGCAGCAATTCGCGGATTAGGCGGAATTGAGTCGTTTTTCATTCTTTATTTAATGCGTGCCTATGCAAATAAGATTGCGAGCAGAGGAACAGGTACTACTTTTGACGCAATTACGGGAAATCAACTTAAGACATTTGAAATTCCACTTCCGCCGCTTGCAGAACAACACCGTATCGTAGTCAAGTTGGAGACGTTGTTTACACATTTAGACGCAGCAGTTGATAATCTAAAGAAAGCACAAACGCAGTTGCAACGGTACCGTCAATCGCTTCTCAAAGCTGCTTTTGAAGGGGAGTTGACAAGGGAATGGCGTGAAGGTTATTCGGGTAAGTCTCAATCAACAGAGGACTCAACTGGGTTACCCAAAGATTGGGAAAGGACAACAGTTGGATGTGCCATAGAAAAAGTATCCCTAACTGGAAAGAAACTGAAAAAAAAGAACTATGAAATTGAAGGAAAACTGCCAGCAATAGATCAGGGAGCATCCTTTATTGGAGGATACACAAACAACGAAGAACTTAAGGTTGAATGTGAACTACCTGTTATTGTTTTTGGAGATCATACCAAAGCAATTAAATATGTAGATTTTGACTTCGTATGTGGAGCTGATGGGATAAAGGTAATAAAATCTTTAGAAATGTACCATCCGAAACTGTTTTATTACTTTATCCGAGCAATCTCAATTCCGGACAGAGGATATTCCCGACACTTTCAATTTTTGGAAAAGGCACAGATACCTGTCCCACCACTGCCTGAACAAGAACAAATCGTCTCTGAACTTGAGCGGCACCTTTCAGTCGCTGCTGCAATAGAAGCAACTATTGCAGCAGAACTCACACGCGCCGGACGTTTGCGGCAGTCTATCCTCAAGCATGCGTTTTCTGGTAAACTTGTGCTGCAAGACCCGAACGATGAACCGGCAAGTGTGTTGCTTGAGAAAATTCGAGATGCGAAAGAAGAGCAGCAACCGAAGCAAAAAAGGCATCCGACAAAATCGAAAATAACAACTTCGGCACAGCAATTGCCCCTTCCGCTTGACTAAAAGGTATCTTTCGTCAAGATCGGAGAATTAGCATTGCATTTGAGGTGGACTTATGTTAAAATAGCGGCAAGAAAAATAGTAGACTGCTTAGTTACAACCTGTGTGTAAGGAGTTACCCCATTTGTCCGAACTTAAAAGGAGAATCTAATGAACGATCAGGAATTCCGCGAACATATCTTAACATTCATTGCTAAGTCAGATCAATGGATGCAGGATGCAAGTAAAAAACTTGATGTCATTGACGATTTACAGCAACAGGTGTCATGGATGCGAGGCAAATTAGAGGGCAAACAAGAATCCGAAACTTCGCTGTGGATTAAAATTGGTGCTGTCGCTGGGTTTGGTTCAGCTATTATCGCGCTTATCGCAATCTTCCTTTCTTTAAAAGGTTGTGGTGTATAAAACAACGGAAAAGTCTATGAAAAAATCAAAAACACAGGAAACCGATCCGCTTCTTGCATTAGCAGGCACGTTGAATTGTGATGTCACAGACATAAAGAAACGTCTCAAGAATGCCGTCCGTCCAAAGACACGCGTGGTTAAAGGACCTTATGAAGACCACCCTGATCCGCTTATCGCGTTGCTGGGAACGTTGGAATGTGATGTCACAGACATCAGTGAACGCCATGATGATTATATTGGGGACGCGTTATTAGCAGAATTATGGGGAGATGAGGATGAATGAGGAACTTATCTCACATTTGTATAGGTGAATAATATGGAAACTGGACAAAAGGAACATGATCTCCCTTTACCGCCAGCAGATAAAGTACTGTTTCGGAAACAGGGGCAACGCGAATTAGACGAAATCCGACAAGAAGCTAAAGAAGCTTATGCTTTGGATAACGAGATTGATCATGTTCCAGAATCTGCTTATCATGATGCGTATTCTTTACTTGAGATCCTTTTTCATAATAATGTCCCCATGCCCGATATTGGCTGGTTAATAGATGGCGGTATTGGGTTTGAATGGCGTTCAACAAATGGTAAAGGGATAGCAACAATGAGCATATATGGCGACAATCTGGTCGTTTATGGGGCATCATTAGAAAGTGGACATAAAGACAAAGGAACATGTAAATTAACTGATTATGTCAAACTTGTCCGCTTTCTTCCAATGTTAAAAACTTTATGCTCTCAATAAAGGACTTGGTATGAACGTTCCGCCAGATGAAAAGTTAACCCGTTTCATTTCTTCTAAGAAAAATTTTTCTATTGAAAAGAAGACAGTCAGTTATAGAGCATTTATCCCGCAAAAAAAGAGTCCACAAGATATTTCTGTGTATCGCATCTCTACCCTCATAGAAGACGAAAACAAAGTGTGGGAGATTGGAAGAGAATATGTACAAGGGGAAAATGAAATAAAAGCAAGGGCAGACTTTTTGGCAGAGATTGTTTATGAGAATGGTCTTATAGTAAGTGCAGACATGCAAGTCCACGAACTGCATGTGAATATCATGCCTCTCCCAATAGATAAGGAAGATCGGGATGAGATTTTAAGAGAACTTGCCCTTGCCAGTGAATTAGTCCCGATACCGATAGAATAGATTTCTTTCTAACATGTATAAAGGTAATATAATATGGAAACCGGACAAAAGGAACATGATCTCCTACTACCGCCAGCAGATAAAGTGCTGTTTCGGAAACAGGTGCAACGCGAATTAGACGAAATCCGACAAGAAGCTGAGGAAGCCTATGCCTTGGATAACGAAATTGACCCAATCCCTGATTCTGCTTACGATGACGCGCTCGTTTTGTTAGAGATGCTTTGTAATTACAAGCTGCCCATGCCAGATTTTAGTTGGGCAGAAGATGGTAGTCTTAGCATCGGATGGTACCCGGATGAAGGCATGGTAACAATGGGGATATATGGGGACAATCTTGTCATCTATAATGCTTTTTTTGAAGAAGAACGTCAATTTGAAGGAATCTGTGAATTGTCAGATACGCCAGTGTTGTCCGGTTTTCTAACAACATTGACAAATATCCTCTAATAAGGATGTGTGTTATGAATGTTTCACCGGGTGAGAAACTCACCCGTTTTATCCGTTATAGCAGTTATTTTTCCGTTGTAACTAACAGAGTTAAACCTGATGCTTTTCTTCCACATAAAAAGAGTATTGATGTATCCGTGTTTCGCATTTCCGAACTCAATGACAGTGAAAAACTCTCAAAAAACGAAATCTGGGAAATTGGGCGAAAATATGTTCAAACAGAAGAAAGACCAATAAAAGCAAGAGCCGACCTTTCCACAACTGTTGTTTATGAGAATAATCTTGAAGTTGTTCCAGATGAGCCTCCTCAAAGGCACGCGAACATAACGCCTTTTCCGGTAGAGAAAAGTCCTACAGATAGGAAAGCGCGTAGATCCATCGCAACTAAGCTTGCTAATGCAAGTAAATTAGTCGTTCTACCAGAAAAGATATGATTTCAGTACGATCAAATTGAGAAACACACATGTCCAACGAATCATCAACAATCGTTCAAAAACTATGGAATTTCTGCGATGTTCTCCGCTATAAAGTATTGCGTTTCATGAAAATCTGTGCTAAAATAACTATAGTTTGGACAATTTTATCCTGTCAGGACTTCCGATCAGGAGTTAAATATGGTTTGTCCGCACTCTTGTCAATTATTTAAATCTTGATTAAAATATGATATTGTGTTAATATATTAAATGTATAAGACATTGGTAGGTATGTTTCCTAAATGTACCGATCAACAGTCTATAGGTTAGTTGGAACAACCGGAAACCCAACATTTTATTACATTTTAAGGGGATCGGTGTTAATTTGGCATATTGCCATATTTAACATTATAGGGAAGTCACTGGGTTTCCCTGCCGATAGCCATTTGTGCCACTTTGCGTTGATTCACCGCTTGTGCACATGTGAGAATCGGTTAAATATCCTCAGTATAAATTACTATACTTTGGACAATTTCTATCTGTTTTATGTTGTGTTTTCAAGTCCTTGCTGATTTTTCATTGAGTTTCGGATGGGAACGTAACTCACAGAAAAAGAATTTCAGGTGCAAACAAGAGCAGCCCCAGCGGGGCGACAGGTGTCCAGAATGTAGATGCAACCAAAGTATTTCTATAAAACCTAATGGACACTACAGTTTGAAAAAATTGTCCAAACTATAGTAAAATAAGGACATATTAGGAAACTCATTTCACACTCGTATAGGTGACACATTATGGAAACCGGACAAAAAGAGCATAATCTCCCTTTACCGCCAGCAGATAAAGTGCTGTTTCGGAAACAGGTGCAACGCGAATTAGACGAAATTCGCCAAGAAGCTGAGGAAGTCTATGCATCGGACAGTGATATTGACCCTGTTCCAGATTCGGCGTATGATGAAGCCTATTCCTTATTAGAGATACTTTTTGATAACAATATACCTATGCCAGATTTCGGTTGGGCAGAGGATGGGAGTCTTGGGTTAGAATGGCGACCAGAGAAAGGAATCGCTACCATAGGGATATATGGAGACAATCTCGTTATATACGGTGCATTCTTTGAAGAGAACCGTCAAGTTGAGGGAATTTGCACACTATCTGATACCGCAATGTTGTCGGGTTTTCTTGCAACGTTATTAAACCTCCTTTAAATAAGGGTATGATATGAATGTCTCACCGGGTGAGAAACTCACCCGTTTTATTCGTTATAGCAATCAGTTTTCCCATGTTAAGGGGGGAGGTAAGATACAGAGCGTTTATTCCACCTAAAAATAGTATAAATCTGTCTGTGTTCCGTATATCATTACCTCCAGAACTCTCAAACAACGCAGTATGGAAGATTGGACTTGACTATGTCGAACGAGAAGGAATACCAATAAAGGCACGCGCCGATCTATTTGTGAGTGATGTTGCTGCTAATAACCTTGAAGTCATTTCTGACGAGCCACCTCCGAGGCATGCGAATATCACACCGTTTCCTGCAGACAACAAAGCGCGGCAAAGTATAGCCAGAAAACTTGCTCATGCCAGTAAATTAGTTGTTATACCAGAAAAAACCTGATTCCAGTCGAAACAAATTAAGGGTATACATGTCCAACGAATCATCAACAATCGTTCAGAAACTATGGAATTTCTGCAATGTGCTCCGAGATGACGGTGTGAGTTACGGAGATTACGTCGAACAACTCACATATCTACTTTTTCTCAAACTCGCTGACGAACAGAGCAAACTACCCTCCAACAGATCATCTAAAATACCTTCCGGTTTGGATTGGGAAAGTCTGCTCAAAGAGAGTGGTGCTGCGTTAGAGGATCAGTATGTCAAAATTCTTCGAGAATTGAGTAATGAGAAAGGTTTACTCGGCGTTATCTTCAGAAAATCGCAAAATCGCATTCAGACACCTGCACACCTTCAACGCCTCATCAAGCTGATTGATGCGGAAAACTGGAGCGAGATGGCAGCTGATGTCAAAGGCACAATTTACGAAGGACTTTTGCAGAAAAATGCTGAAGACACCAAAAGCGGCGCGGGGCAGTACTTCACACCCCGACCGCTTATCAAAGCCATAGTTGCTGTGATGCAACCTGGCCCGATGAAAACGATCTGTGATCCAGCATGCGGAACAGGTGGTTTTTTCCTCGCTGCTTACGAGTACATATCGGAACAATACCGTGTTACATTAACTCGCGAACAGAAGGAGTTCCTCAAATTTGAGACTTTCGTTGGCACAGACATTGTTGATAACGTTGTCCGTCTCTGTGTCATGAATCTATACCTGCACGGTATTGATGGGGCGGAGAGTCCAATTACAACCCATGATAGTCTTAGCAAGGCTCCAAGTGATCGTTATGATATGGTCCTCACCAATCCACCGTTCGGTAACAAGAGTAGTGTTACAATCACTACCGATGGAGAAAAACGGAGCAACACATCACTCACGTATGAACGCGATGATTTTTGGGCGACAACATCAAATAAACAGTTTAACTTCCTCCAACACATCAAGACGATTTTGAAGGAAGATGGCCGCGCCGCCGTGGTACTCCCGGACAATGTGCTTTTTGAACGGGGCGCGGGTGAAATGATTCGGAGGCAACTGCTAAAACTGTTTGATGTGCATACACTGTTACGATTACCTACCGGTATCTTCTACGCGCAAGGTGTGAAGGCAAACGTACTCTTTTTCGACAAACGTCCTGCACGTGAAGAACCGTGGACACAAAAACTTTGGATATATGACCTACGGACGAACAAACGTTTTACCCTAAAGACAAATCCTTTACGCGATGCTGACCTACAAGATTTTATTACCGTGTATAATCCAAGGAACCGCCACGAACGTGAAGAAACCGAACGTTTCCGTGCCTTCAGTTACGAAGAACTTACCCAACGTGAGCCTGCTAACCTTGACATCTTTTGGTTAAAAGAGGATTCACTTGAGGATGCAGCAGATCTTCCAACACCTGATATATTGGCAGGGGAAATCACACAGAATTTACAGACTGCATTGGCATTGTTTCAAAATATTCATGCAGAATTAGGCGACAGTGACTAATTACGCTGCCGTTTGTTTAAATCTAAACATAGGGTAGATAATTTCGAAACCATGGCTAAAAGATCGGAGACGCTTTAGCCAGAATTATATTCTTACATGCAAAATTAACGTCTCTACTTACCTCTACTGAGGTAATACAACTATTTTGGAGGGTATTGCCTAACTAATGATATTCATGGTTTCCATTCCGCCAAGTTTTAAAATGTCAAACACGTCTCCATTAACACGAAATCGTGCGAACAAGGCAATCGTTAGGTTCACCATCTCCACACTTTTTGAAACAATAATGGACGGACGTTTGAACCGGCCGAACCAGTGCCGCATCAAGCAATTGTTGCGTTCAATGCGATGTGTCTCCGCCTTCGTTTGAACATGTTTTGAAGCAGGTAGGATGGATTCGTCCACCTGCCACTTGTCGGTGTAGGACATTTTGACATTCAAGGCTTTGAGGCGATGCGTCAGTTTTTCAAGGGTTTCTGTGTTGCGTCCGCCGCATTGCCAATCTATGAGGTATCCTGTGTTCCTGTCAAGTGCTTTCCATATCCAAAGTTTGTTTTTCTTCTTTCCGATATAATGCCACATTTCATCAAGCTCCAAAACTACGGTGGATCCGGGTGAAAATGTCCGTTTCGGGGCGTGTTTTTTCGCATAGGAGCGTCCCCATTTGAGAACAGTTGTTACATGAATGTTGAAGAGTTTTGAGATAGCATTCATTGAAATACCGTGGCAGTCCAAGAGCAGAGCGAGGGTTTTATGTGTCTGGGGTTTACCTCGTGGTGTTTTGCGTGTGAATTGATAGTGGCAACTTGGACATTTATAGCGTTGTTTTGCGTTGACGAACCCGTTTTTGACGAAGTGAATATGTTGACATCTTGGACACGCTTTCATGGTATCCTCCTGTGAGTAGAAATGAGTTGTTTTCAATGAGGATACAGGTTTTAGGCATATAAGTCAATGAAAATCAGTCTGATTTTTTCATTGACAACTCTCGTTATAAGTGTTATCATTACCGCAACTGAAATATGATGCAGCGCGGTTCAGAGGGTATCCCGCTAATTCTTGCATCATTATTTAACCAATACCCTCATATTTTGAAATGAAAATCAGTCTGATTTTTTCATTGACAACTCTCGTTATAAGTGTTATCATTACCGCAACTGAAATATGATGCAGCGCGGTTCAGAGGGTATCCCGCTAATTCTTGCATCATTATTTAACCAATACCCTCATATTTTGAAATGTGAGCGAAAAGTTCACAGTCACTAACAATCTAAGGAGAAATTTAAAATGCGTAACAAACTTTTACTTTCACTTTTCACCCTCATAATTGCTGTCCTTTTCAGTGCTATTGCAGCAGCGAGTTTACAAGATGGCTTAATTGTCTATTGGTCATTTGATGAATCGGATGGGCAAACTGCTTTCGACGTGTTAGGAAGTGGCAACGAAGCAACACTTACAGGTAGTGCCAGTTGGGATCCCAACGGTGGAAAAATTGGTGGTGCTTTGAAACTTGATGGCAGCGGTGATAGTTCCGCTGAAGATATCAACGGCGCAAACTACATCAATGGGCTTAACGCTTTTACCGTCGCCCTCTGGATCAAATCCGCTGAAGTTGACTCCAACAAGGGCTTCATGCACGGTAAAGACCCTTCTGGTCAAGACAATACATTCACCCTACGATACGATTCCGCAGGTGGTTCAGGAGGCGGTACTAATGTTATCAAAACAGGCATTACCACGACAGGAGGGGAAACCAGTTATGAGAGTGCAAGCGACGTGCAAACCACAGAGTGGCAACACATCGCGTTGACATGGAGCAGTGGCAACCAACTCGCACTCTACATTGATGGCGCACTTGATGAGCCAACAAATAATAAAGATGCTGTTGAAGGCGAAGTGTCCGGTGTCACAAAATTCCTTATCGGCAAAGGTGGTAAAGATACCAACGCCTCATGGAACGGTCTTATTGACGAAGTTCATCTCTACAACCGGGTATTAGACGATGCAGAAATTACAAGTTTGGCATCTGGTTTTAATGCCACTCCTGTTGAAGCGCGTGGAAAGTTAGCAACTGTTTGGGGTAGCCTTAAGCGTTAATAGTGAACATTTTTGAATCACAAAGTAGGCGTGCTTCTTAGCGCGTCTACTACTGAAATCCTAAGGAGGAATTTAAAATGCGTAACAAACTTTTCCTTTTACTCTTCACTCTCATTATTACCGTGTATTTTTGTTCAATTTCAGGTGCAGGTATAGATAGTGGGTTAATTGTCTACTACCCATTTGATGAGGCTAATGGAGATACAGCATCTGATGATAGCAGAAACGATAACGACGCGAAACTTGTCGGCGGTGCCAGTTGGGAACCTAAGGATGGAAAAATTGATGGTGCTTTGAGACTTGATGGCACCGACAGTTCCGCTGAAGATGCCGATGGCGGTGATTATATCAACCGACTGGATGCGTTTTCAGTGTCCGTTTGGGTTAAATCTGATACCATTCCCCACGATAGAGGTATATTCAGTGCTGCAGATCCTGCTGGTCAAGACAATACATTTACCCTACGATATGATGCCGCTGGATTCAAAGTTCCAGCCGCCATAAGTCTTTTAAAAGCAGGTTTTACAACCACAGGTGGTGAAATTCAGTATGAAAGTGCCAACAACTTACAAACTACAGAATGGCAGCACCTTGCTCTAACGTGGAGTAGTGGAAATCCTGTTGCACTTTATATTGATGCAGAACTTGATATTCCTCAATATAATCAAGATGTAAGAGATGGAACTATTTCTGGAGCGACTAAATATATTGTTGGAAAAGGGGGTAAGGACACTGGTGGCACCTCATGGCCAGGACTCATTGATGATGTTCGCCTCTACAATAGGGTTCTGAAGGAAAATGAAATTGCGGAGCTGGCTACCGGTGTTCTCGCTGTTGAAGCAAATGGAAAATTAGCAACTACCTGGGGACACCTAAAGCAGAAACGTTATTAATTAGTACCCTATCCAAAATAGAAGGCAGGGCGTGCCTCCATCTGTTAGACAAGTATGGAAGCGCGCCCCTACAAGCAATAGTTGGGAATAGTTATGCAATTACATCTTGATACGCTGCGAGCAGATAAGGGCACGTTTCGATATAGTATCCAACGTGAATTAGCGGAACTTTATCAAAAGGCTGAGGGAACTTATACGTTGGATAGCGAAATTGATGCTATCCCGGAATCAGCATACAATGACGCTCTCTTTTTACTTGAGATTCTTTTCAATTCCAGTATTCCGATGCCAGACATCAATCAGACAAAACACGGCAGCCTTAGTCTAAATTGGTATCCAGAAAAAGGCACAGCGACGATGAATCTCTGCGGCGATGGACTTGTTGTCTACAACGCTTTTTTCAATGAAGATCGTCAAGATGAGGGTGCTTGTGTTTTGACAGATACTGCTGCGCTTGATGAACTTCTTGGTGCGTTGCGCTGCGTTTATTGACGAATACCTTTAAACATTTATACCACTAAGAGTACTAAAATTTTTTGATGTATAGACACATTTTATATTGACACACAGAATTGGAGATAGAACTTAAATGAAAAGCGACGCGCACGCTTCTAAAGCGCGCTTATCCGAAAATACAACACGTATTCTTGAAAATCTTCTCGGTTGCAAACTTGAAGATGTAACTGAAGGAATGGATTTCAACTCCGATTCCTTAGAAACTTTCCTCGCCTCACTTCCAACAGATTCCCTTGAAAACTACTTGACACCGCAATGGGTAGTGCTTGCTGCTGGCAAAGGTACGCGCATTGATCCCACTAGTCGTTTAAGCAAGACGTTGGACATAATGTTCGGTGAACAGAACATGCTGCAACACTCACGCTGTTATCTGCCGGGGAATCTTCCGCATATTGTTGTTATCAATCCTCAGATGGCTGCCCGATTAGTTGACATGGAATCATCTGAGCAGCTACTCAGTGGCAATGCTATCACTTGTATTCAAGAAGAAATGAATGGCACAGGTGGTGCGTTGCAAGCGGCACTTCCCGAACTTCGTGAGTCAAACGCAGAATGGGTCGGTGTAGCATTCGGTGATGAACCTTTTTTGGAGAAAGCCATCTTTGCACAGACGCTAATATCACATTTTCTCTCTGGGGCAGATGTTACCCTATGTGGCAAGATACCTGATACTGTTGTTGATAAAGGTGGTCTGTTTTTTGATGCAGACAGCAAATTCATCGGGACAAAAGAGTGGTACGATATGACAGCGGCTGAGAAAACAGAGATGTGGCAACGTTTAGAGCGCGGTGAAGCATATACCAATACTGGGATCACGATCATTCGCAAAAGCTTGATGTTGGAACGGATAGATCGGTTGCAACCCCATACAAACCGAAATGGCGAACTTCACCACGTCGATCTAATTCGACTCTGTTATGAAGATGGTTTGAAAACAAACGCTTTTATCTACCGTGGGAAAGTCCTGTCAGGGGTAAATCGGTGGTCAAACGTCTTGACAGGTGAACAGATGTTATATGCAAAGACTCGCGAATTTCTTGCGGGGAAAGGTGTTCGCGTTGATTCCGCATCACAAATTACATTAGGTAGTGAGGATATTGAAATTGGGGCGGCATGTTATCTTATCGGCAGAATTCATTTAGGAAAAGGTGTCAAGATTGGTGATTATTGTAGACTTGAAAATGTATCTCTGACCGGTGCCACAAATGTAGGTGATGCTGTTGGGATGCAGCATGTGACTGCGATTGATAGTATTTTTGAATCGAATCAGATACCTTTGACTTTGGGCAAACCTGTCAGCGGACTTGCGACAGGCAGTCGTATCATAAATTGTTCATTTGATAGTGTTGTAGTAGGCAGCAGTGTCCAGCTATCAGATATTCGTGCACATGCAACAATAATTCCATCTGATATCCGACTGAAAAATCAAACATTAGGTGTTCCTTTTGCCGTGTCCCCACTTGATGTGCCGAGTTCTCTTTTCAATCAAATTATTCCTTCCAACTATAGACCCGGCGTTTTTACATTTGGCGAAAAGAAAGATTTGCCAGATTGGGAAAACCTTCGAGAACATGTCCGTTCACATAGTGCTTCAGAATTGATACCTCGTGCGACGCGCAATATGCAAGTGCAAGAAAACGTTTGCAACGCAGTGAATACGTTAATGGACATACGACGTGCGAATGGGGATTATCTGATTGAATCTCTTACGCCTGAAGAACTGTGGGGAAGTATCTTTGAGATGGTGAAACTACATACGGGCAATCCGAACCCTTACCATCACGATAAACTAAAGGCACGGGAAACAGCACTTGACTTGATGCTGGAATTTTGGAGTGACAATTGGTTGACAAGGTTAAAACTTGTTGTAGCAGGGAATGTAATTGACTATAGTAGTGCGCGGGTTGTCCAAAAGGTGAATGCTAATCCTGACTATTTTTCCCAAGCACTCCGTGCAGCGGTTGAAACGCCTTTCGCCATTGATTGTTATGAACTGTTCCACGAAAAAGTTATTGATGCTGCTCCTCAGCAGATTCTGTGGCTTGTTGACAACGATGGCGAAGTTGTCTTTGATATTGCTTTCATTCTGGAACTTGTTGAATGTGGACATCAAATATGTATTGTAGGAAAAGCGGACAACGCTAGCAACGATGTTACACTGGAAGATTTGCATGACATTACACAATATTCGCAATTCGGAGCATTTCAGTGGGCAATTGAGGAGGGTATGGTTACACTTATTTCGTCTGGTGCGAAGACAATAGGCACCAATCTCTATAATGCTACTCCCGAATTTATCAATGCGTTGTTAGACGCTGACCTTGTTATCTCAAAAGGACAAGGAAATTTCTTTACCACGCCCGGATGGCATAAAGACACCTTTTATCTGCTTATGTCTAAAGGATTAACTGCTGAACGAAGCACTGGTGTGGTAGCAGATAGAAATCTACTTGTTGATGGACTTATTTTGGCATATCTTCCAAGTGGAACAAAACGCGTGGCGACGCTACAAGACCTCTGTAACCTTTGAAATCGTAAACTCTCGCTTTCCAGACACAGGAAGTGGGATCTCATCCACAAATTCCATAGCTACAGTAACTTCTGCTCCAAGCACATCTTGGATTTTCTGGATAATGTAAGTGCCTGTTTCCTTTGTCCACTGTTCATTAACAACAAGTTTCAATACACACTTCTCAAACGTCTCCTGAATTAATTGAAATTGGCTTACACCGACAGTGTTATAGAAATGTTGGGTGAAGTATCCGCCGTGTATCAACGTTCCTGTATTTGTTCGGAAAGTCGCAGTGCTACGACCAAGAAGTTCTGCCAAAATAGGTAGATGGTTACCACACGGACACGTCCCTTCTGAAAGGCGACCGATATCCCCGATTCTATAGCGAATAAATGGCATTGTGTAGTTGTTCAATTGCGTAACGAGCAGATCGCCAGGTTTGGTATAGGGATCAGGACTATCAACCTCAAGATAAATGTCGCGGCAGTTGATATGCATGTGTCCTTCTGCACATTCCATAGCGATTAATCCGACTTCTCTCCCGCCGTATCGGTTGTAAATCTTTGTGTTAAAGACTGTTTCAGCAAGTGATCGGTAATGCGGGTGTAACATCTCTGCAGATGAGATTATGCCTTTCAAATCCCATTTCTGTGCTAAATTATTGTCAGAGAGAAATTTGGCAAATTGATACAATGACGATGGATAGGTAAGAATTGTTTTGGGTTGCCTCTGTTGCATCTTATTGAATGTTGTGTGCATAGCAGAATCTGTGAGATTAAATCCGTTAAGCCAGTCCTGATTTCGCCAATAACGGTTCAGATTCTGTTTCCAATTGCCATTTTCGTTGACATCCGCGAGTGCTCCCCAGATAATTAGCTGCGGTTCTCCAAAATCCCATCCTGCCCACTTGTCAAAGTAGTAGACACTCAAATTTCGCTGATTCCAATATTCCCTGTCTTGATGAAATGTAAGTGGCGTACCTGTAGAACCACCTGTCGCATTCATAATCCGTTTCTGCGGTGGAATTGCTTCAGAACAGAGATTTTCAAGTTGTTCTCGGATTGTCTGTTTTTCGAGCGGCGGAATTCTTGATATGTCAATGGTACTGGGATTAATTTTTCGGAACAGGAAATCTTGATTCAAACCAAGTTTATTGAAAAGTTCGCGGTAGTATGGTGTCGTTTGGTTTGCATGCTGAATAAGTTGTTTCAAACGTTCACTTTGAAACTTTAAAATCGTTTCGCGTGGCGCATTGAACAATGCATCTCTTTCTGAAAGTTGGGAACGGTAACGTATACCTTTGCGGTAAGTATTGTATGCATGCCAAGCGGCTTTTGAGAATAGCACTTTGGCTGAACGATTGATTGACATAATCTAATATTTTTGAACGTCTAAATATCCGACATTGATCGGACATTTAGACGCATTTTAGGCGAAAGGATATGTTTGGAAGAAGGTCAAGAACGTCCTCTGATGGGATCAATATGTGGTGAATATCCAGGTGGTAACTGATCACTTGAAGAACGTCCATCTTGGAAAAGTTGATCTGCGTCCGGATTTTCCGGTTCGATAGGTTGTGGGAATTCGCGCCACGCATTCCCATCAAGTGGAAGATCGTAACCATCCTCTCTGAACCAGTTAATCAACCGTTCCCGATAATCTCTTAACGTTCGACCGTATCCGGGATTACCAACGAGGTTTCGCTCATCAAGCCGTCCGGCGAGACGTCTGAAAAGCCATTCTTGCTGATCGGCAGCGGAATAGATGTATTTGTATTCAGATGTCAAAAGCATATACATACCTCTCCCTTCATGCGCCAATTGTCCAACAATCGCATCCCGTTCAGTATTGCCGGAAGCAATATCAGCGAGGTCAACCCCGCTACGATCAGTATCTGGTGTTAACCCTGCTGCACCCAGACTGGTGGGAAGCACATCAACAAGACTCGTAGGCGTATCACATTGGACGTTTGCCTCAAAACGTTCAGGATACCGGACAAGCAGCGGTACTCTTGCTGCAACGTCAAGGAAGGAACGTTTGCCGTAACAGTCATAATCCCCAAGTAGTTCTCCATGGTCGGAAGTGAAAAGTATCAACGTATTGTCAAGTTCACCTTCAGATTCAAGATAGTCAAGAATACGACCGACTTGGTAGTCAATGAAAGAGATAGCAGCATAGTATGCAGCCCGCATTGTCCGAAGAAGATTCATATCTCTGCCTTGGTCGCGGTATTTGTAGCGATTCTGATACCGGTTCCAGTAGGTGTGCAGATGCTCATAGTCTGGTGGTAGGAATGGAAGAGGCATTTCGACTGTTCTGTAGAGTCTGTTCCAAGGCACAGGGGATTCAAATGGCGGATGTGGTTTAATGAAACTACTCCAACACAAAAAGGGTCTACTCGTATCTCGCTGGGAGAGGAACTGAAGTGTTTTATCGCCAACCCATTGCGTGTGATGAAGTCGGGCAGGAAGTTGTGAAGGTTGTGGGATATAGTAGTATTCACTCCGTTCTCCGTGCGGCGCAATGATATGATCAAATCCGTTTTCATGGATGGACTGTGTAAAATCATCGGGCCCGGGTCCTTCCTCTGAAAAATCTCTGGTTTCAAATCCCCACATTTTGCGTCCTTGTGGCGTAAAGTGCATTTTGCCGATGCCGTGTGTCTGATAGCCTACCTCGTTTAGCAAATCCATTACTGAAGAACGATCTTGTGGCATCGCTGAATTGGTCGTGCAGCCAGTTTCATGCGGCCACTGCCCAAGCAGAAAACTACAACGAGATGCCACGCACACAGGGGAAGGACAATATGCCGAAGTAAAACTTGTTCCTTCTCTAACAATTCTATCAAGTGCAGGTGTCTGAATAACTGAATTTCCGAGTGCTCCAACAGTGTCAAAACGCTGCTGATCTGTCATGAGAAAAATAATATTCGGTTTTTTTGCCATGAGATGTTCCGGTCCTTTCTTAAATGAAGATGTTTGGTTTGCTATGGATGTATAGCAACAGCATATCACTTTTTCAAACAGAACACAATTAATATTTCTATTATGAATGTAGGCAGCAACGGATTCAGCAATGAGAATCACGTTCGGTATGGTCAATTTTGGGTTGAAATTCAATTTGATGTGTGGTATCATTTATTGTTGGAACTATGGGTAAATAACGAAGGTTCGCCGTATGATGATCACCACAGCACGATGGGATTGAGAATCATTGAAGTTATTGTCAAAAGTTGAATTCACATTCCAATTTCTTACTAATTCTTGTTCAATTTCCTATTTTGTCGCATGCAACCTAATCGCTGCTCCTACCGTCTTTATGACAACTTCTAACTGGGAAACGTTAAACACATTGTGACAAATTTTCGATTTAGACACATTCTCGGTAGAATCTGCAAACATCCAGAATAGAATTGTAAACAAATGCAAAAATGGTACGAAAACAGCGCACTTTTGAACATTTTAATTGTCTTAATGATCGTATGTTTTGTTGCGTACTACTTCTATCACTGGAAGTGGGGATTACCACTATTTCTTACCTTCGGTACAGCCATTATGATAAGAGGTGTGACAAAAATAACGATGTGGATGCGCGGCAATAAAACCAAGCCAGATTCACAAAACAAGGAGATATAATGAAACGAAGGACCTTCATCAAATTGAGCGCGATGAGTGCTGCAGGAATGGTTTACCCTCTTCAGTTGCAAGCACAAATAGATGATGTCCCTATATTGAAGCCTCGCGCCCTCATCACACCTAATGAGGAATTCTATATCCTTCAAATAGGTGACCCTGTTAAAATTGATGCAGCAAATTGGCGTTTAGTTATTACTGGCTTGGTAGAGAATCCTATTGCACAGCTTCAACTTGAGGACATCAAGTCAATGGAATCGGTAAAAACGATGCGAACCTTGAAATGCATCGGTGATCCAATTGGCACTGAACAGATGGGGAATGCGGAGTGGAGAGGAGTCCGTTTGCGCGACCTTCTTCAAAAAACTGGTGTTAAAGCTGAAGCCAAAGTTGTTGTTTTCCGATGCCTAGACAGTTATCATACCGCAATTCCGTTAGCAGATGCTATGCATGAAGATACGATTCTTGCTTATGAGATGAATGGTAAACCCCTTCCGACAGACCACGGTTTTCCAGTCCGATTATTGAATCCCGGTCATTATGGCACAAAAAACCCGAAATGGATAGTTAATATCCAATTAGCAACGGAACATAAAAGTTATTGGGAAGAAAGGGGATGGGATCCTGTTGCGAATGTGAAACTTGCGACAGTAATCGGCACACCAAGCGAAGACGAAGAAGTTATCGGTGGGTCTAATTATATTGTCAGTGGGGCAGCGTTTGATGCTGGACATCATGGTGGTATAAAGAAAGTAGAAGTCAGCGTTGATTATGGAGAAACGTGGCAAAAAGCAGAGATATGGGCGAAAGATACACCGCTGGCATGGGTGCTTTGGAAATGGAATTGGCGGGTACCTAAGAAAAAAGGTCCAGTGGAGATTTACGCGAGGGCAACAACCAACAGCGGAGTCACTCAAGACGAATTTGGAATTAATGTCAAACCGGTAGACGCATTAGGTTATCATACTGTTGATGCCAAGATTGTGGATCCATAGAAAGTGCTACCCTTGTTAGTTCGTAAATCAGGTTTACAAAGCCCTTCTACGATTGATGAGATAGACTGTAGAACCCTTCTCAAAATAACGCTATAAATGCGCTTAAAACCGAGCAAACTTTTCACCGTCTATTTTCCAGTTTTACTAATAGATTTTGCTTTCAGCAGTGTCCTAACGAATTCCTCTTTTTATACCAGTTATCTTAGACTCTCCTCAACCTTTTTAGGTCTGCTGATGGCAATTGCAACAGTCTTTTTCGCGTGCCTTGCTGTGCCATTTGGGCAGCTATCTGATCGCGTGAAACGGCGACGTATGTTATACGCCGCCTGTCTTTTATTAGCGGTTGTTAGCATTGTACTCCCCATTTGTAGGGATAAAATCCATTTACTGATTATTTTTCCTGGTCTTGGAATTAGCATGGCACTGTTTTGGCCGGCTTATGAGGCTTGGCTTTCTGAACAGGAGGGCGAGGGCAACCTACTTCAACGAGTAACACTTTTCAACCTATTTTGGAGTATCGGCGTAACTTTGGGACCAACGGTGTCGGGTTATCTGTATAAAGATGCGAACCCATTTAGTCCATTTTATCTGTCAGTCGTGCTTAGTTTGTTCACTATAGTGCCGCTATTTTTACATAAATCCAGTGATGATTCACACACAATAGAAACATCATCCGAAACCGTTGAGATACTATTTCCGTCACCTACAGTCAGAACAACCCATCTCAACTTAGCACGGTGTGCCAATTTTGCATCATGGTTTGGGCTTGGTGTCTTGCGCAGGTTATCTCCGAAGTTAACATTAGAGATGGGTATCCCTGCCAAAATGTATGGAAATTATATGCTAACGCTTGGCAGTGTGCAAACGTTGGCGTTCCTTGGACTTGGGACAGGTTTTTCTACTCAATGGCACTACCGGTTTAGACCTTTATTAATAGTTCAAGGATTGGCAATTCTCAGTTTCATTGGTATGTGGAGATTCCAGCATACCATTCTATGGACAGTGTCGTTTGCTGCAATTGGCTTATCAGCGGCGTTTACCTATTTCAGCAGTCTCTACTACGGTTTGCACAAGCATACAGACAAGGGTAACAAAAGTGGGTGGCACGAAGCAATTCTGGGAATGGGTATATTAATAGGTCCGTTATTAGGTGGTATAGCAGCAGATTCGGGATTGGGACAACAAAGTCCATATCTAATCTGTGCTGCAGCGATTTTCACGGCTATTGTGATAGAAATTTTTATTGCCTTAGGGAGTCGGTTGTCAAAGGATGTGCCTTGATGTAATCTTCGTCCGGTGTAACGCCAAGACCAGGACCGTCTGGCACTGTGACGACATGGTCATGAATTTCAACACCGCTAACTACCAAGGTATCTAAAAATGCGGGGGCGTTTAGTTCAGCAGGTAGGACAAGATCGATAGTTGAGAAGAGATGAACGCTTGCGATAAACCCGACACCCGCCTCTGTCAAACCGCTGCCGAGTAGTTCCAGAGCATTGGCTTCTGCGACGTAAACACTCTTGATGCATTCCGAAAGACCGCCTGATTTACATAACTTCAAAACAACAGCATCCGCACATTCAAGTCGTGCGATTTTGCCAAGATCGAAATACGTAAAACAGCCCTCATCAATGGCAATCGGAACAGGGGATGCCTCTCGAACCCGTTTCATACCGAACCAATCTTGACTTGCGACAGGTTGTTCCATACAGTAGACTTCGTTAATATTTTCAACGCGTTTCAGTAGTTCCAATGCGTTGGACGGGGTGTAAGACTGATTCGCATCAATCCAAAGTTTGGCATCCGGCATCGCTTCGTGAACTGCGCGTAATCGATCTTCATCCAATGCAGGCATGCCTGCAACTTTCACCTTGAAACAGGTACAGGGTGATAAAGCTTTCGCCTTCAACGCCATTATCTCTGGCGTATCAATACTCAAGGCATAACTGAGTGGTAGTGTATTATGTCGTTTTCCACCGAAAAGGGTATGCAGCGGCACATTTAGGATTTGACCACATAGGTCATGCAACGCAATGTCAACAGCGGCTTTCGCGAAGGGATGTCCGTTGCTGACAGCAGGTTTTAACGTCTGATAGATTGTATCGTGGATTTTGTTGCGGTTCAGCGGATTTTGTCCCAGAAGTAGAGGCGCAATATGGTGTCGAATCGTGGTTGTAATAGACTCTGTTGTCTCATAACTCCAAGAAGGTAGCGCACGTTGTTCACCCCAACCGATATAACCATCATCTGTTGTAATTTTTACAAAGATGTGGTGTCCTGCAGCATCGGGATCACTAACGAAACCGGTACCGATAGTGAAAACGTCTTTCATTGCGATTGCAGTGGGAAAAATCTCTATGTGTGCGATTTTGCTCATGTGATTGGTATTAACTCCGGTGTGCTTGCAAATAGGAAGATGCTTTGATTACTTTCTGAATGTTAATGCCTATATTTTATCAGTTACCCATCAATTTATCAAAAGGTATATTGAAAATGTCCTTGACAAATATCCGACTTATGTGTCAAAATAAGAATTATAATCAAAGTGCTGATCTAACAAAACGTAGCCTATGTAAAATCTAAAATACCTATACATTGAAATTAAATCATACTTCCAAGTTTCAGGAAAACATACTAAGGAGTTTAACATGCAAACGGATCCGAATCACACGGAAGAAAAAGAACTTCCGCTTTTTCCGTTGAATGTTGTGTTGTTCCCTGGTGGTTTGCTGGCGTTATACATTTTTGAACAGCGTTATCGTGAAATGGTGAAGTTTTGTATCAGAAACGAATCGTCCTTTGGCATTGTCTTGATTAAAAAAGGTGAGGAGGTCGGTGAAGCAGCAACGCCTTGTAAAATTGGCACCGCAGTTGATTTGGTTGAAGTTGATCGGTTTCCAGATGGGCGTATGAATATCATGACATCTGGACACTCTCGGTTTGAGATATTGGAAGTTGACGACGAATTGCCGTATTTGGTGGCACGGGTGCGGGTGTTAGATTCGTTAGACGCAGAACCCGACATAAGACTGGAAAATATTGCTGCGGAAACTCGTGAACTCTACATTGAATATGAAACGTTATCAAGTTATTTGATATTTGGATGGCAGCCGCCGGATAACGATCCCCAACATCCACAACAATTAGCGTATCAAATTGGAACAAGGTTGCGTATCTCACTTGATGAAAAACAGGAACTTTTAGAAATTGCTTCTTTTGACGAACTCCTTAAACGTGAAATTGAAATTTTGAAAATTCAGAATCAACAAATAGCTTTTCAATTGGCAGCACGAAATAATTGACTCCCGATTACCACGATAAGGTTTTTGACGCATTATTATAGCATTCGATATTACGTGTTTTAACGTATTGTTGGTGTCCATTGTTATATGAAAAGGTTTTTAATAGTGTTCACATTGGTGCGTATGACACCGGTAGGTCGAAGAGATCCATGGCACTCAAGGCTCCTATTCACCAATTCACTGAAACTCGGACGATCCATATTTCAGGGAGAGATTTCTTATATATAAGCAATCTCATTTCAGCGTTCAGACTGCTGATAGTCCCGGTTCTCTTTTGGTTGATTTATCAGGAGAACTATAAACCCGCGATTGTGGTGGGCGGAATAGCGGTTATTTCAGATCTGCTGGATGGATTTTTTGCGCGAGCGTTGAATCAACACTCGGAACTCGGTTATATTCTTGACCCAATTGCTGATAAATTCGCTATTGGTGCTGGAATTTTTGCTCTCGTTTTATCAAGAAATTCCGAATTCCCAATGTGGGCATTTGCAGCAGTGGTTTTCAGAGATGTGGCAATTGTGGTAGGCAATGCATACCTTGCTTATAAAGCCAAAATGATTACGCGTTCTAATTGGTGGGGTAAGTGTACTAGTTTTTCATTGTCAGTCGCATTGATGCTATACCTTATTCGTCCAATACAGCCAGAACTGTTCCCAGAGTGGGTTGATTTTTTTACGCTGTGCATCGCTTTAGTATTTGTAGGGATTTCCACGGTGAGTTACGCTCAGCACATGTTTCGTGTACTAAAAAACGCTTCAATTCAAACAAAAGCTGCACACTAACATCATGACAGTATTGACACTATCTATACAAGTGATATGTGGGAACCTCAGTAGCGAAATTTAATTATAATCGGTTAGGAAAATTAAAATGGAACTCTATTTGAATCCTTCTGACGTGGCCGAAGTGATCGGTGTTGATGAGGAAATAATAAAACAGACCTTGGACCGGAAACATGCAGAAATTGAGCCCTTTCTCCGTGTTGTCGCTACACCTTTAGAAGAAGGGGTGGAACCGAAAGCAATTACCCAATTAAGAATCGATGGCTTAGCACCATTGATAACACAACTAAGTTACAATATCCCTACAAATGACATAATTGAAAATCTTATTTGTCAAGTCGTTCACATCGCCTACCTCCGGGAAAATAATGAAAAATTGGAAACAGAAATTGCTGAACTCCGAGAAAAAGTTAAATCTCTTCAAGAGGAAAGAGCTGATTTGCGGGTCCAGATTCACAACTTACAAGAAGAAAAACCGAAGAGCTGGAAAAATAGATTATTCAAAATTGGAGATTGAGCGAGTTTCTCGGATATGTTAATCTTTCTTGAAATAGCTTATGATAAAACAGAAACGAAATAAGTTAATCGCTATCGGGTTTTTTGTTCTTAGCACTGTTTTTCTCTATGTAGAACTGGGAAATATATCGACTATTCCCAAAGTTTTCACGCAAATTGATGTGCTGCTCAAAGGAATTGCGTTTGTGATGTTAAGCATTGCCGCGATTCTTGCCAGCGTTTCTTTTGAGAACAAACTACGTATATCACTTATTTCAACAATTGGTTTGGGAATCGGACTTGGATTTCTCTATCTTCCTGTTCCATCAATTTTCCGCAGTTCTGCATTTCATATCCTCTTCAGTAGTGCCATTGCGTTCGGGATTACAACTCCTGCTAAAAAGATCGCCTCAGTTGTGTCAGCTATTTCTGTTTGTATCGGGATCGTTTTTCTCTATCAATCCTTTTTTCCAGCACTCAGTAGCACTTCATTATATCTGATTTTACCGGGGATGATTGTGTTTTCTATTGTCTATTCACAGAAAACTTTGTGTGAACGGATATCGATTGGATTAATAGCTCTCGGTTTAATTTCTCTTTGCCAACCGTTTCTAATTCTATTTTATCAAACAGGATTTCATTTACTACTTGGGGGGTTAACCGGATTTATTGTCGTAGCACATAGGTAAGTCAATTCTATGGAAGATGAAAATAGTTTCCTACAAAACACATCCTCCAAATCACCCCAATAGTTGCCCAATTATAAGATACCCAAATTTCGCTTATGGCATCTGCCAAATCAACACAAATTGTCATCGTCGGTGCTGGTGTAATAGGTGCTTCAATAGCCTATTACCTATCCCGTCGAACGAACCATATTATAACTGTGCTTGAGAGTGACATTCCCGGATCAGGTGCATCTGGACATTCCTTTGCTTGGGTGAATGCTTTTGGAAAAGATCCGCGCGATTACCATTCGCTGAATAGACGTTCGTTGGATATGTGGTATCGGTTAGCGCATCAACTTGATGCGGATATAGGTATCCATTCTGGCGGTGAAATGCGGTGGGAAAGCACAAAAGAACGGGCTGTGCAGCTGCAAAGGCGTATCCAGCAGCTTCAAACATGGGGGTATCCATGCAGACTCATTACGCGGGACGAGATGTTGGCATTGGAACCACACTTAAATCTAGGTCCTGTGGAAACTGCATCCCATTCCGAAGCAGATATACACATAGACACTGATAAATTTATTTCCGTATGTCTCAAACGCGCACGAGAATCTGGCACTTTGGTACATTCACACACCAGAGTGGTAGGTTTTGATGTTCTCAAAGATAAAATAGCTGCAGTCCAGACAAATGATGCGGAATTTCCGTGTGATGTCGTTGTTTTGGCGAGTGGTGTTCAGACTACCGAACTGGCTTCCTTAGTTGGTGTCCACATTCCGCAACAACGCAGTCCAGGGATCGTAATTAAAACAACGCCGTGTACCTCAGTTTTACATAGTGCCGCGGTCATTCATGCCCCACCAACAAATAAAAACCATCAACACCTACACCTTCGGCAATTAGCGGATGGAACGCTCAGAATTGGGCAAGGCACCCAAGAAGGAATAAACCGTGACGACTCGCAAGACCACGCTGACGCGCTTCTTGCTCAAGCCAAAACCTACCTGCCAATAATAGGACATGCCGAAGCAATCCCGACCCCTGTCGGATATCGTCCGATGCCACTTGATGGATATCCGGTAATTGGGTTTACCGATACGGTTCCAAATCTGTATATTGCCTTAATGCACAGTGGTGTAACCTTAGCACCTTTAGTGGGTGAAATGGCGACATTGGAAATCGCAGATGGTGCGCAAGTGGATTGGTTCACACCTTATCGATTAGAGCGGTTTGGGTAACCTACAAAAAGGATAATTCATTGATGGCAATTGAATTGAGCATTCACAAGGTTAAAACTGGAGTAACTTGCAAAAATCTATGTGTCCATTTGTATTACATCTCACATTCAGAATTTCAAAACATTCCAAATAATACCATTTCTAAGAGATTGTATTGCATTATTTCGTCCGTCGGGTAGAGCTTGCGATATCCTTATGCGTCAATTTTAGTGTTATGCGGTGGAAAAAATGGACACCTGTCGCCCCTCTGGGGCTTGGTAAACACAGACATCAGCTGCTATACACCTCATGCAGCATGCCATACGCGCATGCTGCATCTCCGAGGCTATAGTCAATCGTATCTCAGCACCAGCGGTGCGGAAGGTGTATAGAAAACAGCCTCAAACAGTCTCTTGAACCCCGCCAAATGCCATACGCGCATTTGGCGTTGATTCGCGGGGCAGCATGCACTTTTGGCATGCTGCATGAGGTGTCTGACAACACGTACACACACACACATATATATACCTTTCGCCCTCTGGGTTTGAGTTTGGAAGGGTCGCGTGTCTATACACCTTTCGCCCCTCTGGGGCTTAGATATCCAAAATATAGGTTTATTTCCTTAAATTGACACCTATGGGTTTATATCAAATTAACCCGATTTGTAGTGCAAGGTCCCTGGGTTCTCCTCGCAATGCTGACTTTATCAGAAAACTTCCGCTCATGTAAAAGGTGTGTGCGGTTATTTTCATGAAGGCAATGGCCACACGGGTTAAATTTTCATTTGCACTCATTCTTTACATGAGCCAAAACTTCTAATCAAGGTAATCTGGTATTATTAGGTTTCTTTAGCTGCCGGCTATCGGTTAAAGATGAACAAAATCGGGCTTACAAAGCCCTTCTACAAGAAGGAAACAATGAATTGCACGACTACGAACTGTTGCCTAATCATGACGTAGTGCTTCAGTTGGGGTGAGACTTGCAGCTTTATTTGCCGGATAGATCCCGAAAAATACGCCGATGAACGCGGAAACACAAAACGCTATAGCAGCTGCTTGAACAGAGACAACGGCAGGCCAAGTTGCATCTTTAATCATGAATTTTGAGATGACCCAACCCGATCCGGTCGCAAGCGCACTACCGATAAAAATACCGATAAGCCCCCCACAAATGCTTAAGACAATTGACTCAATCAGAAATTGGATTAGGATGTCGCTACGCCTTGCACCGATGGCTTTGCGTAACCCGATTTCGCGAGTCCTTTCTGTTACGGAAACTAACATGATATTCATGATCCCAATACCACCCACAAACAGGGCAATACTCGCAACAGCACCAAGGAGTACCTGAACAATCCGACTGACATTTCCTACCTGTTTTATGATCTCCTTAGCGGTAAAAAAATCAAAGTATTTTTCATCACCATGTTGTTGCCGAAAGGCGACTTTGATCTCAGCCACAGCTTGCTCAACTTTTTCATAATTTTCCGCTTGTGCAATCAGCATGATCCAACCTTTCCGTTTGCCGATAAAACGGTTACCCATAGTGGAAAGCGGTATAATCACACGATTATCCCAACCTTCACTTGCCATCTGATTACCTTTCGCCTCCATAACCCCGACGACAGTGAACCGTTCTCTGTCAATTTTCAACTCCCTGCCAATCGGATCCTCCATCTGAAATAGGTCTTTATGCACTTCAGAACCGATCAAACAAATAGGGTCAACCCGTTCCATGTCATCCTCGGTAAAAAACCGGCCCGTTTCAGCGTACCAGTTATTGACCTCTTGAAAAAACGGTGTAACACCATGCACCTGGAGTGACTGATTAACGTGTCTGTGTGACACACGGCGCACCATACCAGATTGTGCGGCAGCGGTTTTAAGAGAGGGGCACGTTTCAAGTATGAATGCGAGATCTTGATACTCAATATATTCCGGATGTTTATTTTCTATGTAAGAACCGTCCGGTCTACGGATATGCTCCTTCCGAAAGCAGACGATCATGCCCGCACCACCAACCCGTTCCAATTCTATCAGAATGAGGTGTTCCGCACCACCACCAACAGAAACGACTGCAACAACAGCCGCAATACCTATGATAATTCCGAGCATTGTAAGCACGGAACGTAATTTGTTACGCCTGAGTGCTGATAAGCCAACGCTAATGCCTTGCGTAATTTGCATGGTTCTCTAAGTTCTCGTTACAGGTAATGCTACTCCGGTTTCATGGATTCCCCGCGTAACAAAAAGGCACGGATGTCATATCTACCAGGACGTTCAACAGGCAAATCACCACTTTCAATCATCAAATCAAGCGGGTTTGCATGTGTCCGTAACGGCAATTTAACCACTTCGTGCATACGGGCTGATTCATAGATCGCCATGATAATTTCAACAGCGGCGCGGCCGTGTTTTGCTTCCCCACGGTGTTCTGGACCGCCATCAATCCATTCCACCAATTCTTTTGCTTGCGCAACGTGTTGGTTAATTCCATCAGACGGGCGTTCTTCCCAATCTGTAGATTTATTGTTGAGGAGGCGGACACGTCCCTCTGTCACATCTGCAATTCCGTCAGTCCCGTAGACAATTCCGCCTTGATAGTTAGGTCTACCGATCTCCTGCAGTAGCATGCCGATGCACCCATTTGAAAACCCGACAATTCCTGCACTCCGATCCTCAATCTGAATATCGCGTTCGTATCGCTCCGTTTTACGCTCAACGTTGCCAATAACCCATTGAGGAGCGGGATCACCGAGCACATAGCGCATCATATCAAAGAGGTGTGAGCAATCATTCAACAATCCCTGTCCACCGTGACAGACAATCTGTCGTGGTTCGCCTATTGCCCCCTCAGCGATGAGATTGCGTGCATCTGTCCAGGCGGAATTAAACCGACGTTGGTGACCTATCACAAGTTTCACACCGTTCCGGTTCGCAGCGATTAACATATCATCGCATTCACCAAGGTTCACGCCCATCGGTTTTTCACATAGGACTGCCTTTGGTGCCCGTGCACACGCTGCGATTGCCATCGGTGCGTGCAGTTTGTGCCACGTTGCGATGCTGACAATATCAAGATTTTCGCTATCCAGCATCTCCCGCGCATCCAAATAGCAGTTTTGCTCGGATACGTCGTAGGTATTTGCAAACTTGTCAAGTGCTGTTTGGGCAGGATCAGCGAGCGCGACAATCTCTACTTGCTCAACACCCTCATAACCACGAGCATGCGCATTGGCAATCCCACCACATCCGATAATTCCGACCCGATATTTTGATGCCATTTGTTCTCCATATCGCCAATAAAGCGATTTTGCTTTAGACTCAAAATGTTTCGGCACACGACATGTGCCTGCAACTTTTTAAGGAATAGGCACGCTAAAAAGCGCGCCTATCGGATAATCACTAAATTTAAAACTACTGATTCGCTTGGACGATTTCCGCTTGTGTTTTACCGAAATATGAGGCTACCTGAACGAGGTCACGGATATCCACCTTACCATCCATGTTCACATCGCCGGAAAGTTCTTCGCCAGATTCACCGAATTGGTTTGCAACCAACACTAAATCCTGAATATTCACCTTCCCATCGGCATTAAGGTCCCATGGTACTGGTTCTATCGTGGTTGCAGTTGTGATTTCAGCAGTTTTCGTGCTATCTCCTTTCGATGTAGCGATCACTTTAATTTCATATTCACCCAGTTTTGTGAAGAAATCACCCGCAGCTATAAATGTAACTTCAGCAGAAGCACCGGGAGCAAGTTCAATCTTCAACTGGCTTGTAGGAATTTCCTGATCGTCAGATTCACTGAACGATCCGAGCACGCTACCTTCAATCCCGATCTCTGCAGAAGAGCCAAGCACTACCGTATCGTCGATATTACCGGTGTTTGTGACTGTGATCGTATAACTGACACCCGCAAACATATCCATCGTTGCGCCTTTCAGTTCGCCTTCATCTTGTAACATTACACCGTAGACCGGCGGAATAGTTGTAGCCGTTGTGATTTCAGCGGTTTTCGTGTTATCGCCTTGTGAGGTTGCCGTAACTTTAACTTCATAAGTACCCGCAATCGCAAGCGCATCGCCAGAAACTGTCAGTGTCACTTCTGCCGAAGCATTAGGTGCAAGCGAGACAGAGGTTTCACTTAAGGTAGCAGCAACATCGCCTGATGTAGCTAAATCTATCATATCATCAGTGTTACCGGTGTTTGTGACTTTGAGCGTATAAGTAACACCTTCACTCGCATCTGCTGTTTCGGTTGTCAAATCGCCTACGCCTGCCAACGTAACACCATAAACAGGGAGAATAGTTGTCTTTGTTGAAACCTCAACTATTTTCGTATCATCGCCTTGTGAGGTTGCCATAACTTTAACTTCATAATCACCTGCTTTCGCAAGCGCATCACCAGAAATAGTTAATATAATTTCTGCTGAAGTGCCAGCGGCAAGCGAGACAGAGGTTTCACTTAAGGTCGCAGAAGCATCACCTGACGTGGCTAAATCTAAAACGTCATCTGTGTTGCCAGTGTTCGTAACTGCGATTGTATAACTAACACCTTCACCCGCATCTGCTGTTTCGGTTGTCAAATCGCCTACACCTACTAACGTAACATCATAAACAGGGAGAATAGTCGTGGTCGTTGAAATGTCCGCAGTCTTTGTGCCATCCCCTTGCGAAGTGGCTGTAACCTTGACTTCATAAGCTCCAGCAGTCGCAAGAACATCATCAGAAACAGTTAATATAATTTCTGCTGAAGTGCCAGCGGCAAGCGAGACAGAGGTTTCACTTAAGGTCGCAGAAGCATCACCTGACGTGGCTAAATCTAAAACGTCATCTGTGTTGCCAGTGTTCGTAACTGCGATTGTATAACTAACACCTTCACCCGCATCTGCTGTTTCGGTGGTCAAATCGCCTACGCCTGCTAACGTAATGCCATAAACCGGAATAAGCGTTGTGGTCGTAGTGATTTCAGCGGTTTCTGTGGTATCCCCTTGCGAAGTGGCTGTAACCTTGACTTCGTAATCCCCAAATATTGTTAAGGCACTACCAGAAATCGTCAATGTTACCTCCGCTGAAGCATTGGCACCAAGCGAGACAGCGGTTTGGCTTAATGTAGCAGTCACATCACCTGATGCTACTAAATCTATCACATCATCTGTGTTACCGATGTTCGAAACTGCGATCGTATAACTGACATCCTCACCCACATCAGATGTTTCGGTGGTCAAATCGCCTACACCTGCTAACGTAATGCCGTAAACAGGGAGAATAGAAATAGTCGTGGTCGTTGAAATCTCCGCGGTTTTTGTAGCATCTCCTTGTGAGGTGGCAGTAACTTTGACTTCATAAGCACCTGCAGTCGCAAGAACATCGTCAGAAACAGTTAATATAATTTCTGCGGAAGCACCCGCACCAAGCGAGACAGCGGTTTGGCTTAAGGTCGCAGAAGCATCACCTGAAGCACTCAAACTTATTGTATCGTTTGTGTTGCCGGTGTTTGTGACTCGGAGCGTATAACTCACCCCAGCACTTGCATCTATCGTTTCCTTTGTTAATCTGTCTACACCTGCTAAAGTAACACCGAAAACGGGAAGAATAGTTGTCTTGGTTGAAACCTCTGCCGTTTTTTCGGTATCGCCTTGTGAGGTTGCCGTAACTTTGACTTCGTAATCTCCGGCAATCGCAAGCGCATCGCCAGAAACTGTCAGTGTCACTTCTGCGGAAGCATTAGGTGCAAGTGATACAGAGGTTTCACTTAGGGTCGCTGCAACATCGCCTGATGTAGCTAAATCTATCATATCATCTGTGTTGCCGATGTTCGTCACTGCAAGCGTATAACTGACACCTTCACCCGCATCAGCTGTTTTAGTTGTCAACTCATCCACACCAGATAACGTAACACCGTAAACAGGGAGAATAGTTGTAGTCGTTGATACCTCAGAAGACTTTGTGTTATCTCCTTGCGAAGTCGCCGTAACTTTGACTTCGTAATCACCAGCAATCGCAAGCGCATCGCCAGAAACTGTCAGTGTCACTTCTGCCGAAATATTAGGTGCAAGCGAGACAGAGGTTTCACTTAAGGTAACAGCTACATCGCCTGATGTAGCTAAATCTATCATATCATCAGTGTTACCGGTGTTTGTGATTTTGAGCATATAACTGACACCTTCACTCGCATCTGCTGTTTCGGTGATCAAATCTCCTACGCCTGCCAACGTAACACCGTAAACAGGGAGAATAGTTGTAGCCGTTGTGATTTCAGCGGTTTTCGTGTTATCGCCTTGTGAGGTTGCCGTAACTTTAACTTCATAAGTACCCGCAATCGCAAGCGCATCGCCAGAAACTGTCAGTGTCACTTCTGCCGAAGCATTAGGTGCAAGTGATACAGAGGTTTCACTTAGGGTAGCAGCTACATCGCCTGATGTAGCTAAATCTATCATATCATCAGTGTTTCCAATGTTCGTGACGGTGAGCATATAACTGACACCTTCACCCGCATCAGATGTTTCGGTTGCCAAGTCTCCTACGCCTGCTAATGTAATACCGTAAACCGGAAGAATAGTTGTCTTGGTTGAAACCTCTGCCATTTTTTCGGTATCGCCTTGTGAGGTTGCCGTAACTTTGACTTCGTAATCTCCGGCAGTTGCAAGCGCATCACCAGAAATAGTTAATACGACTTCTGCGGAAGCATTAGGTGCAAGTGATATAGAGGTCTCACTTAAGGTAGCATCGTCAGTCGTAGTTAGATTGATCACATCATCTGTGTTGCCGATGTTCGTCACTGCAAGCGTATAACTGACACCTTCACCCGCATCAGCTGTTTTAGTTGTCAACTCATCCACACCAGATAACGTAACACCGTAAACAGGGAGAATAGTTGTAGTCGTTGATACCTCAGAAGACTTTGTGTTATTTCCTTGCGAAGTCGCCGTAACTTTGACTTCGTAATCACCAGCAATCGCAAGCGCATCACCGGAAATCGTCAATGTTATTTCTGCTGAAGCACCCGCGGCAAGCGAGACTATGGTCTGACTTAATGTCGCTGCAATATCACCTGACGTTGTTAAATCTATCACGTCATCTGTGTTACTAATATTTGTGATTTTGAGCGTATAACCGACACCTTTACCCGCATCAGATGTTTCAATGGTCAAGTCTCCTACGCCTGCTAACGTAACACCATAAACAGGGAGAATAGTTGTCTTTGTTGAAACCTCAACTATTTTCGTATCATCGCCTTGTGAGGTTGCCGTAACTTTGACTTCGTAATCTCCGGCAATCGCAAGCGCATCGCCAGAAACTGTCAGTGTCACTTCTGCCGAAGCATTAGGTGCAAGTGATACAGAGGTTTCACTTAGGGTAGCAGCTACATCGCCTGATGTAGCTAAATCTATCATATCATCTGTGTTTCCAATGTTCGTGACGGTGAGCATATAACTGACACCTTCACCCGCATCAGATGTTTCGGTTGCCAAGTCTCCTACGCCTGCTAATGTAATACCGTAAACCGGAAGAATAGTTGTCTTGGTTGAAACCTCTGCCATTTTTTCGGTATCGCCTTGTGAGGTTGCCGTAACTTTGACTTCGTAGTCACCTGCTTTCGCAAGCGCATCACCGGAAATAGTTAACATTACTTCTGCCGAAGCACCCGCAGCAAGTGATACAGAGGTCTCATTTAAACTCGCAGCAACATCACCTGATGTAGATAAATCTATCATATCATCAGTGTTACCGGTGTTCGTGACGGTGAGCATATAACTGACACCTTCACCCGCATCAAATGTTTCAGTTGCCAAATCTCCTACGCCTACTAACGTAACACCATAAACAGGGAGAATAGTTGTCTTTGTTGAAACCTCTGCCATTTTTGTGTCATCGCCTTGTGAGGTTGCCGTAACTTTGACTTCGTAATCTCCAGCAATCGCAAGCGCATCACCGGAAATAGTTAACATTACTTCTGCCGAAGCACCCGCAGCAAGTGATACAGAAGTCTCATTTAAACTCGCAGCAACATCGCCTGATGTAGATAAATCTATCATATCATCAGTGTTACCGGTGTTTGTGACGGTGAGCGTATAAGTAACACCTTCACTCGCATCTGCTGTTTCGGTGATCAAATCTCCTACGCCTGCTAATGTAATACCGTAAACCGGAAGAATAGTTGTCTTGGTTGAAACCTCTGCCATTTTTTCGGTATCGCCTTGTGAGGTTGCCGTAACTTTGACTTCGTAGTCACCTGCTTTCGCAAGAACATCACCGGAAACTGTCAATGTTACTTCTGCCGAAGCACCCGCAGCAAGTGATACAGAGGTCTCATTTAAACTCGCAGCAACATCACCTGATGTAGATAAATCTATCATATCATCTGTGTTACCGGTGTTCGTGACGGTGAGCATATAACTGACACCTTCACCCGCATCAAATGTTTCAGTTGCCAAATCTCCTACGCCTACTAACGTAACACCATAAACAGGGAGAATAGTTGTCTTTGTTGAAACCTCTGCCATTTTTGTGTCATCGCCTTGTGAGGTTGCCGTAACTTTGACTTCGTAATCTCCAGCAATCGCAAGCGCATCACCGGAAATAGTTAACATTACTTCTGCCGAAGCACCCGCAGCAAGTGATACAGAAGTCTCATTTAAACTCGCAGCAACATCGCCTGATGTAGATAAATCTATCATATCATCAGTGTTACCGGTGTTTGTGACTTTGAGCGTATAAGCAACACCTTCACTTGCATCTGCTGTTTCGGTGGTCAAATCGCCTACACCTACTAACGTAACACCATAAACAGAGAGAATCGTCGTCGTGGTTAAAACATCTGCTGTTTTCATGGTATTACCTTGTGAAGTAGCTGTAACTTTGACTTTGTAATTCCCTGCTTTTGCTAAGGCACTACCAGAAACCGTCAATGTTACCTCCGCTGAAACACCCGCAGCAAGAGATATTGAGGTTCGGCTTAATGTAGCAGTTGCATCGCCTGATGTTGCTAAACGAATCGTATCGGTTGTGTTACCGGTGTTTGTGACTTTGAGCGTATAAGTGACACCTTCACTCGCATCCTCCGTTTTTTTAGTCAATGCGTCTATCCCTAACGTGACACCATAAACGGAGAGAATCGTGGTGGTAGTCGTGACTTCAGCAGTTTTCGTGCTATCTCCTCGCGAAGTTGCTTTTACTTTAACTGTATAATCGCCTGCTTTCGCAAGGGCAGTACCGGGAACTGTCAATGTTACATTCGCCGAAGCACCTGCAGCAAGCGATACAGAGGTCCGACTTAGTGATGCGCTGACACTGCCTGATGATGACAAACTAATCACATCATCTGTATTACCTATATTTGTAACCTTGATCGTATAAGTAATTCCAGAACTTGCATCCGCCGTTCTCTTGGTCAATGCGCCTACACCCGCTAACGTAACACCGTAAACAGGGGGAACGTCCGATGTCGCTTTTTGGGTATAGATGTAATCACCTGAAGTTCCAAAATCGCTATTAGCGGCGTTTCCTGCGGCGTAAAACGTAATAGGTCCAATATCGGTAGCGGGGGCAGTCCATTTAAAGGTCCACTGGTTTTTGTCTCTTGTTCCCTGTGCACTTCCAGCAGAGGTATGTTTAATATATTGTTTACTGTTTTCTTCTGATAATTGTGTATTCCCATCCGCTGCAGCAAAAGTGCCAGCGCGCGCGTTGTTCCTGTTCAGTGCTGTCATCTCAAATCCCCACTTACTCTGTCCAGCACGTGATAATTCGACAACAATATCATACACCTCACCCGGCAAATAGTTCTCAGGAACTGTTAACATCAGTGAACCACCAGAGGCGTTAAGGGTATTGCCAACGTGGCATTGTGTACAGTTGCCTTCACCATGAGCACCTGTTAATTTATTTGGTGGACCATTACCAAAAGAAAAAGCAAATACACTACTATTGCTTGCAAGAAAAAAGAGTGCAAGCATTGTCCAAATAGGAAAGATTTTTTTCAGATAATTCAAAACGTCTCCTTTGCATATACGCGAAAAAACGCCCCCGCCGCCGACGCTAATCAACAGTAGATTCGCGCTCGGATAAACCGGCAGTCGGGGCGTTTTTGTTATTGCGTTTTAGTTGCTAAACCTACTTGAGGATAACCATGCGACGGGTAGCAGAGAAGTTCTCTGTTTGGAGGACATAGAAATAGATGCCACTCGAAACAGGTTCACCCGCGTCATTTTTACCATCCCAATAAGCTGCAGTCGAACTCGTCATATATAAACCAGTTGACTTATGACCTAAGCTTAGCGTCCGAACTGAATGACCGGAAACATCATAAATCTCAATCGTTACGTTGGTGTCACGACTCAGCTGATAAGGTATCCAAGTCTCAGGGTTGAAAGGATTCGGGAAGTTTTGTCCCAGAATCGTGTCTTTAGGACGCACATCGCCAACTCGCATCTGGACACTCATATAGGCGTTGTGGATATCCGTAGTTTGGACGGTGCGTTGGAACGGCCCGGACACAATAGTCCCGCGTTCGTCAAGGAGTGCGATCTCAACTTTATCGCCAGCTTCAACGACACTCTTATAGTTCGAGTCTGCCCATACAGCAGTGACGCGTCCATCTTCACTGGTAACTTTTTGTGTTGCGACAACTCCTGTGCGGAGGTTTTTGGCAACCATTGTGTAAGATGCACCGGTCTCTTTATCTTTCAAGGCACTTGTAATGATAAACGCCCAAGCATCTTTAGCAGTGGTAAGTTTTGGTGCAGCAGCGGCATCTTCCTCAGCCATTTCAGTCATTTCCGGCATTTCAGCTGGTGGGTTAGCCCACGCTGTACCACTAAATGTTACCGTTCCGCCAGTAGGTGTATTGACAATATACCCTTTCCCACCTTCAATACCGAAATTGTAGCCACCTTCAATGCCAGCAACATATCCTACAAATTCTTGTGTTGCTGCGTTTAACTTGATGACAACTGTTGAACCTAACATCTCCGCAAGAGATTGTGCAGTATAGGGTTCTGTCGGCATCAACGGAACAGAGATCATGTTTAATCCCGCTTCAAATGTGACATCATAAGTAGGTAAAGGTGGTGGCATCGGTTCTTCAGGTAATACCGGTACTTCAACTACAGGTGTGATCATCAAAAGTGCTGTCGGTTCTGTCCAAGCAAATGCTTCGCCTACATCACCAACACCTTGGATACCAGCATGCGGTGTAATTACGCCACCTACTGTCGGCACACGTGCATTGCTACCCATCGGATCAGCATCCGCAGGTAAACCGACTGGACCAGGAATATCAGTCCCACGTTCGGTATTTTGTTCACTACCTGCGTCATAAGACCTCAATCCCAATGTTGTGGAAATAGGCATAGCAGCTGCATCATAGAGTGGTAAGTCAGCAACCCCGATAAATGCGTCATTTGTTGAGACCAACATTGTTGCAAGAGAGAGCGAAGAGTTCATGGCATCTGCTGTTAGACGAACGGTAACAGACGCGCTGGGATCAATAAGCCCCTCAGTGGCAGCAGCGTTTGCTCCTACAGCGGTGGCAAGTGCAGCAAGTCCTGAGGGATCGCCATTTTCAGCAAGGAGGACAAGTGCCTCCGTAGCAGGTTGACCAACTTCGTATATCTTGGCACCAGCGGCGTGCGTTGAAAAGATCGGTGGTGAGAAGATTTGTCCACCCATACCATGCTCACCTGTGGTGAGGTTGGTCAGGGTAATCTCAAACATTTGGGGTTGGGGTTCGGGAACTATAATCGTTGTAGTCGTTGATACCGCAGCAGTTTTTTCCGCATCCCCTTGCGAAGTGGCGGTAACCGTAACTTCGTAAGCACCCGCTGTTGCTAAGGCATCATCGGAAATAGTCAATGTTACATCCGCTGAAGCACCAGCAGCAAGTGATATAGAGGTTTGATTTAATGTAGCAGTCGCATCGCCTGAAGTAGTCAGGCTTATTGTATCGTTTGTATTACCGGTGTTTGTCACTCGTAGCATATAACTGACACCATCACCAGTATACACTGTTTCGGTTGTCAACTCACCCACACCAGATAACGATACACCGTAGACAGGGAGAATCGTTGTAGTCGTTGATACCACAGCAGTTTTTTCCGCATCCCCTTGTGAAGTGGCGGTAACCTTAACTTCGTAAGCACCCGCTGTTGCTAAGGCATCACCGGAAATAGTCAATGTTACATCCGCTGAAGCATCAGCAGCAAGTGATATAGAGGTTTGACTTAATGTAGCAGTCGCATCGCCTGAAGTAGCCAGGCTTATCGTATCGTCTGTATTACCGGTGTTTGTCACTCGTAGCGTATAACTGACACCATCTCCAGCATCCGCTGTTTCGGTTGTCAACTCACCCACACCAGATAACGATACACCGTGAACAGGGACAGTAACCGAACCATCTGCGGTTGTTACTTCCAATTCATCACTACCGGCATCGGAAATGAGAACATCTGTCAAGGTGATAGCGGACGCTTTTACCTCAACGACTTCAAACGTTACCGTAGCGAGTGTGCCGTCCCCATCCTGAGCAGCACCAAGCGTAATGAATTGGATGCTACTATCAGAGGCAAGTCCACTAGGTGATACACTCGGGAAAGCTGCTAGATAATCCGCGTTGTAAGCACTGGAAATATATTTGAGCGCAGTTGGATCAAAGTTTAAGGTTACTTGGTAACCAGCAACATCTTCACCACCAGCAATATTAATATTCACGGTGAGTTGTTCACCTACCGCCGGGGATTCAATTGTAGCGGGATCAACAGAAACGGTGGCTGCACCGTAACTCATCGCTGTCCATCCCAAACACATTACAACAGCCATCAAGAAAAAAAACATTTTCCTGTTAAAAAGCTGATTATTCATATAAACACTCCTTACTAAATTCATTTACTATTGTGACGTTTTCTCTACCTTTCGGTACAGGTTTAAATTTCTCGCTTGAGGAGAGGTTTCACAAGAAACCTAAGAGGCATCATTCGTATCAACGTATCACCACTCTATGCACAAAGGCAAATCGCTCAAACGTAGTTATACACTTAACAGATACGTT
Organism: Candidatus Poribacteria bacterium; assembly: GCA_965197475.1. Lineage (GTDB taxonomy): Bacteria > Poribacteria > WGA-4E > WGA-4E > WGA-3G > MSPOR6. The sequence goes on from CBDANF010000002.1 coordinate 1,293,891, forward strand.
TATTCTAACTTAAAAACGTTGTCAAGTCAAATTAGATTTCAAATAGAACAATTCGGTAAATTGGAACAATCTATTCTTAATTATACTACAAATAACAGAAATAACGCAAATTAAAAAACATCTCTTATTGAGGCACGCGCGGAGCAAGTTGATTCCAAACATCACCTAACTCTGAAACGGCTTTATAAACGGGATAGAGTGCATCCTACATCGCTTGACGGGCAGCAGTAGCAGCCTGCTCATCATTTTCGGCAACGGCAGTTCTGAATTGATGTCCCATCTCCTCTTGAACCGCCACACACGTTTGTGTAAGTTCCGCAAGTTGTTGTACTGCCTGTATCTGGCGCGTAACCAATTCCGAAACGGGTACCTGCATATCGGGTTCCACATCATAAGCACTCGCTGGTGCAAAATTGTGTGGCACCCTCTCGCCATCTACAGTTCGTGGTGTGTGTGTCGGATGGATATGCGGTGTGACAGACAGATACATCGTCATCGGTTCGTCACCGAGCACACGCACCTGGTGTGGTTGATCGGCTAAAGCAACACACATCTGTCCTGGTCCCAACTCCTCTGTTTCACCGTCAATCTCAAATTCGACGCGCCCTTCCAAAATCAGGAAAATCTCATGTCCAAGGTCATGACTATGTAGTTGAGCACACTGTCCGGGTTCCATTTTTAAGAAACGCGAGCGAATCTGTGGTGTCACCAGAACGTTTCGGACATCTGTGCAATAGTCGTAAACAGGAAATCCCATTGTGTTCTCCGAATTTGCTTTAACTCAAGTATGCCATTTTTTGAGAAAAATGGCAAGATAAAATAATAGAGACACAGGGCATTTATAGTACATTTATAGTAAATGCGATAAAAAATTTGACTTCTACCCATAAGATAGGGTATAATATATCAGAAAATAAATATTATGCCAAACACGTTATGTTAACGCTATTTTTCTGCATCCATCATCATTCGATCCATTTCTAAGTAGGGCGGATTAGAATGATGTGATGGTTATCTCATATATTCATAATGGACACGAAGCAAGCGAAACTTGCTTGAATCCTGGTAAACTAACCGCTCTCCTCAACGCCGGTCTATCGGCACGTTGAGATTAGTGGTTTTTTGTTTGCCTTTTTTTTGAATGCATCTTGGGAACAGATAGGTAAATCCGTTCGCATCTCATTTTATTAGGAGCAACACATAATGGAAAAGTTTACGAAACCCGCCGGAACAAACGATTTTCTAGCCGAACAGATGGTTCAACGAAATTTCGTTGAAAATATCGTTCGTGAAGTATATGAAAGTTACGGGTACGCACAGATTCAGACACCACTGTTTGAATCCTTCGCACTTTTATCCGCACAATCCGGCGAAGAGATACGTCACAAAATGTTTACGTTTGTTGGTCCAGATAGGGTAGATTATGCACTGAGACCTGAACTCACCGCACCCGTTTGTCGAATTATTGCAAATGGTGACCTACAACATTTGCCTTATCCTTATAAACTCTATTACATCGGACAGTGTGTGCGTCAGGAACCGAAAACTGACAATCCAGAGGTGAGGCGCGAATTTCGACAGGCAGGAGTAGAACTGATCGGACCTGCATCAACACTTGCAGACGCAGAGATTATTACACTACCGGTTCGGATTCTTGAAAAGCTCAATATTTCGCAGACGAAGTTGAAAATCGGCAATACTGGTATCTTCCGTGAGATTTTTAAACAGGTTGCACTTGATCCGAAAGATCATAGTGAAGTGATATTGGACATTGATCACCTTGCGCGGCTGCAGGTGGAAAGCCAACTTTTGGACATGGAGACGCTTCGCGATGAACTGAATATGTTGCGGCGTTTGCAAGGAACTGACTACCAAGGTGACCACAAGATTGAGACATCTACTATTCAGGAGTTAACAGAAAACAACACCACTACTTGGACAGAGAAGTTACCGATGATTGCTGAAGAAACCTATAAAGCGAGATGGCACAGATATTTCAATATATCAGAGGAGATAGCGCAGCGTTGTATTGATGTCTCAAAGATCAGCGGTAATAAGGATGTTGTCATGGCAGCGTGGGACACGTGTCTCGGTGATACTGCACAGGAAGTTCGCGAAGAGCTGCGGACACTTTGCGAATGTTTGGAAAACTACGAAATTAACGATTTTGAAATTAATCTGGGTATCACGCGCGGGTTTGATTTCTATACTGGAACAGTTTTTCAGATTGAGTTACAGGATAAGAATCTTCCAATTTGCGGCGGTGGAAGATACGACCATTTGATCGAAAGTTTTGGCGGACCATCACTACCGGGGGCAGGATTTGCATTCCAATTTGATTCACTGATGGAGGCATTTGCTGAAACACAGCGCGAACCTATTCAAGCGAAAAAGGATTACTTTGTCGCAACAACTTCTGCTGATCTTATCCCTGAGGCACAACGTCTTGCTGAAACATTGAGACGATCCGGCAAGATCGTAGAAGTAGATCTAATGGATCGCGACCTGCAAGCACAGCATGACTACGCTGCGCTTGCAAATTACGATTATCTGGTCCGCTTAGCCTCAAATGAACCGATGTGTAAAACGGATCTGAAAACTGGTAACACAGAAGAGGTTACTATCAAAGACCTTTAAAATGGATGTAGACGAATACGATAAACCTTCCTATATCAAAAGCGAGGAAACCGATTATGGAAACAGAAAGGATATTGAATCTACTTTTGCCGAAAGGCACCATACAGTCTGAAACACTTGAGACGTTTCAGCGCGCAGGCTACGAATTAAACGGATACAAGTCAACCGATCGGTCTTATCGTGCTACCTTTCAAAACGATAGCGAATTCCAGATAAAGATTTCTCGTCCGCAAGAGATACCGGTTTATGTTGGCATGGACAATTTTTATGATTTGGGAATCACTGGACAAGATTGGGTTGAAGAGACCGATGCGGATGTTGAGGAGATGCTGCCGTTGGACTATGGGTTTGTTAGTATTGTTCTTGCTGTTCGCGAGGAACGGAAGGACATCAATACTTTCACGGATTTGGTGAACCTTGCGGATAGAAACATTCGCATTTCTACGGAATATCTGAACATCGCGGAGAAATATATCCTTGAAAAGACAGAAAACCGCGTAGCACCTGCGATTTTAACCCCGTGGAAGCGATTGAACACCCTCGGCACTTATCAGTCCCCCATCACACTTATGCTATCTTTCGGCGCAACAGAGGGGAAACCACCTGAAGAAGCGGATGCTATCATTGATAATTGTAGTTCAGCGCGCACGTTGCAGGCAAACCATCTCAAGATAATTGAAGTGCTACGAGAATCTGAATCTACTCTGATTGCAAACCCGAAGTCTCTCAAGGAACCCTGGAAACGCGAAAAAATTGATGAACTGAAGCAGACGTTAGAAAAAGGATTGCGGAGACGGCGAAGTCAAGCACTTCCCGGACACATTTAAGGAGCAAAATTATGGCGACCATTAAACCGCGCGTCCCCCGTGGTATGAGAGATATATTGCCTGAACAGATGATTCGCAGACAATATGTTATAGATGTTATTCGCGATGTATTTGAAGAATTTGGGTTTGAACCGTTACAGACTCCCGCGCTCGAATTATCCGAAGTGCTCACAGGTAAATATGGACCGGACGCAGAAAAACTAATCTACCAAGCTGGACATACCGGTGGTAAGGAGGACATTTCGCTTCGGTACGATCTTTCTGTCCCGCTCTGCCGTGTTGTAGCGATGTATCCACAACTGCCGAAACCGTTTAAGCGGTATCAAATTGATCCGGTGTGGCGCGCAGAACGTCCACAAAAGGGACGTTATCGCCAATTTTTCCAATGTGATGCAGATACCGTCGGAAGCGATAGTATGTTAGCTGACGCGGAAAATGTTAATCTCATTTATCAAGTCCTTTTCCGTCTCAGTTTTTATGGCTTTGAGATTAATATCAACAACCGGAAACTGATTACTGGGATAGGGGAATTCGCTGGCGTGCCTGCTGAACAACTTGGCGGCCTCTATCGCGCTATTGATAAGTTGGATAAGATAGGATTGGATGGTGTTACCACAGAATTACGGGAAAATGAAATACCAGAAGATGTTATTGAAAAATTGCTTACGCTGCTACAGATTGAAGGTGATGCGGCAACGGTGCTCAGTGAAATGAATGAACAACTTGGTGATTTAGAAATTGCTCGTGAAGGCATCGCTGAATTGGATGAGTTAATCCGTTATCTCATGATTTTTGGCGTTCCAGAGGAGATGTACAGGGTGAACGTTGCTATGGTGCGAGGTTTGGAATACTACACCGGACCGATATATGAAACGGTTGTCAAAAAACCGAAGATCGGCAGCATCACAGGTGGTGGTAGATATGATGAACTCATCGGAAGTTTTAGCAAACAGAGTTTCCCCGCAACAGGTACAAGTTTCGGCTTTGAGCGGATTATTGACGTAATGGAAGAATTTGATATGTTTCCATCTACTGTAGGGAAAACAGTGACACAGGTATTAATGACCGTGTTTGATGACGAGCTGATGGAAGAATCCCTTAAATTGGCAACACTGTTACGTCAAGGCGGCATCCGAACAGAGGTCTATATTCGTCCTGATCGACTGAGTACACAAATGAAATATGCTGATGCTAAAGGAATCCCTTACGCTGTTATCCTCGGATCGGATGAGTTAGCTGCAGGTAACGCTGCTGTCCGGGATTTGGCAAGTAGGGAACAGGAAGATGTTCCATTGGATAAGGTTGTTGAGCAGATTAAGCAGTGGATAGAGAAAACGTAATGAGGGGTAGTAACCTAATTCTAAACAGATGAGGGCTGCTCTTGTACCACAGGGATAACATAACTTCGAATCGTAAAACCATCTAATGTCTCAGTTTCTACACGATGTTCGGGGACTGTGCGGTGATCAAATACGACGTAGTATCCTTCCATAGCACCTTCAGATTTGAGATAGGCAGCAAGTTGTCTTTTACCAGCTTGATAGCGGTGGTTGCTTTCCCAAATCTTGGTTTCAATGATGTATTTTTGCGCGTTGTGAAGAATAAGCAGGTCTATCCTGCCGCGCCCGGTTTGGACTTTAAGGTACATTGCACCTTGCACTATTCGAACGAACTGATCTAGATATGTATAGAGGAGATATTGTCCTACGAACTCTTTTGGCGTATCTGGCACATGTAAGATTTTGAAACCAGCCCGTGCAATAAAAGCCTGGAAGTTATCAAGCAGCGTTGCCATTTCAATTTTTCCATCGGTTGTAAGGTAATCAATGAAATCTGTATCTTCATTTTCGGGGAAATAGTGCCCTTCGATCCCGTTAATAAGAGGCAGGAAAGCTTGTATGATGCACTGCTGATAAATCGGATTCACAATCTTACACATATTATCAGCGCCTTCAGCAATGACACCATAAGTAGCGAGTTCGTTGACGAGTTCATTATATAAATTGAATTCTATACCGTTATCATAAGAAGTGATCTTCATGAGAAGTGTTTCAAATCGCCGATCTCTACGGATATTTGTTATCAGATGATCAATGTTGGTGTTTCGTTCACGAAGGAGTTTTACGTGTGCTTTTGAGAAGTGTTCCGTTGTGATCAATTCGTTTTTCGGAATATCTAATTCCTCAGTAAGGATTTGTGCGAATCGATTGACGAGGAACGGTTGCCCAGCAGTCTGCTTATGGAGTGCTTCAACAACTTCAGGCGAGAAGTTTTGTCCAGTTTCATCTGTATACTGTGTGAACAACTCTTGCACTTGTTGAAGCGTAAAGTTGGGCAAGTAAAACTCGTCCTGGATATTGAATGGAGAAACGGACCTATCATAGTTAAGTTGCGTGATGCTCTTGACCCCGACGATACCGACACTATGAGGGCAGCGCATCTCATCGGAAAGGTAAATGTCGCGTAGCGCATGAAGAAAATCACTTAAAACAGTCTGTGGAATACCATCAAACTCGTCTATAATGACGACAACCTTCTGATTACCAAGATCATTATTCAAAATGCTTGAGAACTGTTCAAAGAATTCCATCATTGAAAGGTGATTTATGATCTTAGCGTCTGCAAGAAATCGTGTAAGTGTACCTGAAGGAACATGTTTTCGCCTTTTGAAGACATGTTCAATTTCCTTACGAACTCTGTTGCAGAAGGCTCCGTAAAAATCAGATGCCGCGAGGTTTTTATAGATCTCAAAATTGAGTTGAATCGGGAAATAGATTGACGACTCCTTTGCGAGTGTGTCAAGTGCCATTCTGAAAAAGGTTGTCTTGCCAGTTTGACGTGGGGCAAAGAGAACGATGTACCGCCCTTCTTTGACGCGTATAAGAAAATCGTCAATCTCCTTGCTACGAGGTACAACATAATGCTGTCCTGGATACACACGACCTTGGGTTCCAAAACGTCTCATTTTTTCACCATTTTCGATATTAATCCTTAACGGTTTATTGTATCACATCATTACTTGAAAGTCTATAGAAAATTAAGGTAGTAGTCGCACTCCGCGTGCCGTAAGTCTGTTAAAAATGTTTGAATGCCATAAGCACATGATGTGTTGATTGGCAATGAATTGCGCGATTACAACAGATGTCTTAAAAACTATATTTGTCCAAATAGTAAGTGATATCAAATTAACTTAATTCGACGTCTTCCGATAAAGTCAAGCAGTGCAAGGCACCAAATCAACGGTATGAATGCGCTTATGGCATTCACCGGGGACCTCACAGGACAAATCCCGTTAATTGGGTATAAAATAAAAAGAGAGAAAGATTATGAAATTTTACAAACGTTCACGTATCCTTTGGAGCATTTTTATACTCGGTTTGATTGTTCAGGCGGTGCAACTGACAATTATAGGGTGTAGCCATACTTCTCCCTACTACCACCCGGACATCCCAACTACTGAGAAACAGGATGTTGTAACGGAAGATACACTCCACTATCGGATATTGCTTCTTGGGGATGGAGGGCAACCGAATCCGGATGAACCGGTATTAAAAACAGTACAGGCATGGGCGCAAAAAATGCCTCAGAAAACCAGCATCGTTTTTTTAGGTGACAATATGTATCCTGAAGGGATGACAGAACGGAAACAGCACGAAGCATCAACGCGGCTCGACCCACAACTACAGGTCGTCAAATCTTCTGATACACATGGACTGTTCATTCCCGGTAACCACGATTGGTCGAACGGAAAAGAGGTGGGATATAGCGCGCTTCTTGCACAAGAGAAATATATTAATGCCACCCTATCCCGCGATCCAAAATTCCTACCGCGAGGCGGTTCTCCGGGACCGGTTGCACTGGAACTTCCAGAGTCGGCACCTATTGTTCGGATCATTGTGCTTGATACGCAATGGTGGTTACATCAACAGGAAAAGCCGCAAAAAGCACCAGAATCAGTTATTGCTGAACTCAAAAATATGCTTGATACGGAATTACCCATCATCGTTGTTGGACATCACCCATTGCAAAGTTACGGAGTACACGGAGGTTTCTATGACTGGAAAGCACACCTTTTTCCGGGTAGAGTTGCGAAAAAATGGCTTTGGGTGCCTGTGCCTATCGTCGGTTCTCTGTATCCGTTGGCTCGATGGCATCTGGTAAAATCGGATCAGGACATCAACGGCACACGCAACAAAAATATGGTGGCACAATTCAACGCCGCTTTTTCTACTGTAAAAAAGACCCCTCTTTTAATATATGCCTCTGGACATGATCATTCTCTACAAGTTTTAAAGGGAGATGTTACGGATTACCTACTTGTAAGTGGACTTGGCTCAAGTGAAAAGGCGACAGAGGTGAGTCATGGGGATAACACGCTATTTGCGCACCAGCACTCAGGCTTTATGGCGATAGACTTTCTTAAAGATGGAAAGGTTTTGTTAAGGGTGGTTGAACCCGGCAGCAAGGACGTATTGTTTCACCATTGGCTGAAATAATGAAGTCTGAATTAATATCTTACACATCTATTCAGTTTCATGACCTTCCTCGCGGGCATACTTCAGAAATTCCATGTTGTGTAGATAAGGTGTAATATCTTCCAATTGCAAACGTATATCGCTTATATCTGCAGCTGCCTGATTCAGATCTGTTTGTATCTGTTGATACGTTTGTCGTGCTTTTTTGGGATGGTATCCACTTTTTTTTAGAAAATGATCTGTAATTGCCTTAACTGTAACAAGCACGGTAATGGTTAAGCTTCCCATAACAATCACCGTAAGGTTTGCGATAAAGGCGACGAGTTTAGACATGCGTTTTTCTCCTTTACTCTGTGATACCTTTAGCTATCTGAATTAGTTCTTGTAGTTGCGTTTGCAGGGCACCAATTTCGTTCCGAACCTGCGATACCTGCTGCTGTAATGCTTCTATCTCGCGTTGCGATGCTCCTTGACGAAGACCGCGTTTCTTTTCGGCGTATGATGTGCCCATTGAGACACATCCAAGTACTGTTACTGTAAGACATCCACACACAATCACGACTATGAGTATAAGTCCTGACATTTTCAAAGTACTCCTTATTGTTGTGTTATTGGATATTAGAGTGTGTTTAATCCTAAAAGATAGTTTAAATTTGATAATTAGAGGTATATAGTGAAGTCTAAAGGTCAAATTGTGTAAATATTATAGACCTTACTATAAAATCTAATTTACTGAAATTCTTGAAAGGTGTCAATTGCTTTTTCTAAAAGCCAGGAACAAAGATGTTCCCCGCGGGAGATAGCAGTCTGTAGGAAGAGCAAGGTCAAGAAGGATAAATTCTATTAAACTTTTATGGATAATGTAAGTCTAAAGGCAAAATATGGACTAAACTTAAAATAACTGGATAGAGATAGAGGCGATAAAATATGCTTACGCAAAAACAGAAGTTAGAATTCCATGAAAATGGTTATATTAAAGTCTCTGGTGTTGTGCCAAAGTTAATGATAGATGCTGCTCGTAAAATCATTAATCATTCTATCGGTGCTGTGGGACTGCACGAAGACGACTTAGAAAAGTTTCGGGCACAATCGTATTGTAACGAAATTAGGAACGCCCCGCAAATTGTGGATATTTTCCATAAAACACCTATCCATAACATTGCTGAATCGATGCTGGGTGAAGGCAACGTGCAAGTCCCAGGTTCAGGACAGATAGCACTCCGATTCCCGATGCCGTTAGACCGCGATGCGAATGAACCACGCGGACATCTGGATGGATTGGGAAGTGGGACAAATGGAATGGCAAAAGGTGTTTACCGTCGCGGTTTTTCTGCGTTAGCGGTTGTGTATCTGGCAGATGTGCCTGAACCGTATAGCGGTAACTTTACGGTGTGGCCCAAAACGCACAGTTTTTTCGCTGACTATTTCAAAAAGGAAGGGCATGAGATTTTGGCAAACGGAATGCCGCGTCCGGAACTTCCTGAAGGTCCCACCCAGATAATCGGCAAAGCGGGAGATGTGGTTTTGACACATCACCAGATAGTCCACTCAGCAGCACCGAATGCATCGGCTGACATTCGTTACGCTGTAATCTTCCGTGTGCGGCATGTGGATTGTGCAGAAAACGGGTATGATGGTTACACCGATATCTGGCGTGAATGGCCTGGTATACAGGAAGCGATAGAAAACGGAAATGCCTAAAAGAAATTAAGAAACGGGTGATTCGATTAAATCACCCGTTTGCTTTTTACTTTGTGCTCTTGATTTGTGCCCATGTAATGCTCAATTTGTCCACAGGTTCGACTGCAAATGGATCCCCATTGGATAAATAGAGGTTTTCCACCTCATCTGCAGAAAGTGCTCGGTGGAACATTAGGAACTCATCCATCAATCCTTTGAATGTCCACGACGCGGGAGTCGCGACACCATTAAATGCTGTGGCTTCAGAACCAACCCCGATGAATCCGTACCGTTGTAATTTCGGTCCGATCATTTTATTAGTAGTAGCTGTGGCTTCCTCTACATCCACTTTACCATCAACATAGATCCGCTTCATATCGGCATTAAAAATTGCCACGACATGATGCCATTGATCGTCCGTAACTTTAACATTACCATGCCAATCCTTTATAGGACAACAGACATCAAAAGCGACAAAGTCCGTCTGATCGATTGCAACATCTCCAGCTGCAAAACGGAAATAGTCGCTGCGATCCCAAGAGGCAATCATCCCTCTATCAACAGTCTTAATCCATACCGCGATGCTAAGTTCCGGTATACCTTCGGTATAATTGAGATTTCGCACTGAGATATATTCGGTTGCCCCACCAGGAAATTCCATACATTCGTTAACTTTGCCATCATTCACAATATTGAGATTGCTGCCGTGGAGGAAACCGTCATTTCCGGACCCATCCAAGATATCTTCACCCTTAAGGGAGGCAGCGTCAAAACTATAATAGATGACCAGTTCTTTATCACTTATACCCCGCGCGTGGACAGTCAACGTTGGTACTGTTAGAATTAGTGTTAGCGTCAATAGTTGGAAAATCAAAGAGGTTTTCATTTTAGGTCTCCTTAATTATTTTACTAAAGTTTGGACAATTTACGCGTTATTCATGTAGACTTCTCAAAGGTAGTGGCTGTTCTCGCCAAAAACCTGTTATATTTTCTGCGATTTTGCTGATTGGAAGAACTCCCTGAAAAATACATCTTGGCATGGCAGTCCGAGCAGAGCGACAGATGTATAGAAGATAATTAGGTTAATGTCTAAGATGTTTCCATTTTACCCTCTACACATTGAAGTCCTTTAAAATTTGTCCAAACTTTAGTAGGTGGTAACTTGGGTTATTTTATTTCGTACTCTTAATCTTTCCCCATGTGATGCTCAATTTGTCCGCAGGTTCAACGGCAAGCGGATTCCCAGACGCATTAGCAAGACGTTCAACCTCTTCTGCAGAAATTGCTCGGTGGAACAGAAGGAATTCATCCATCAACCCATTGAAAGCCCAATTGGGTCCTACGACCGCATCAAAAGCTGCAGCTTCTGAACCAATTCCGATGAATCCGAACCGTGCTGTCTTCGGTCCTATCAATTTAGTGGCTGTGTCCGTGGCTGCCTCCGCATCCAATTCACCATCAACGTATATCCGTTTCATTTCAGCATCAAAGGTTGCCACGACATGATGCTATTCGTCATCAGCAACATCAATCTTACCAAACCAATCCTTTATAGGGCAACAAACATCAAAAGCAACAAAGGTTGTGGCTGCGTTCCCACCCATGTCATCGCCTACAGCAAAACGGAAGAATTCACTCCGATCCCAAGAGGCAATCAAACCTCTTTGCGGTGTCTTTACCCATACCGCGAGCGTCAGTTCCGGAATACCTTCAACATATTGGAGATTACGTACCGAAATATAATCGGATTGAGCCCCTGGAAACTCCATACATTCGTTAACTTTGCCCTCCACAATCTTGAGACTGTTACCTTTGAGCAAACCGTGATTCTCATTTCCGGATCCGTCCAAGACATCTCCATCTTTAAGGGTATCCTCGTCAAAGCTATAATAGATGACAAGTTCATCTGCACTGATACCCTGTGCATGACCAGTCAACGCTGGGACTGTTAGTATTAGTGTTAACGTTAAAAGTTTGAAAATAAAAGCGGTTCTCATTATAGTACTCCTTTTATAGTATGCGCTTTTACTAGTATGCGCTTTTACAAGCTCGTAAATTATAGTTAGCCTAAGAATATCCTCCTACACCCAACAACATCCGTTCCTCCATATCTGCTTCTTTGAGAAAGGTTTGGGTTAACCCGTCTGCAGGTGGATCGCCGCCGTGTGGCGACCTTCACAGCCACGTCGGCGTATAACCAAGAATTAACATTCTCCGCTTTGAGCGAAGTGTTAGCAAAGCACGATGCCAGAGATTACCGTGGATAAGTACGGCACCGCCAGATCTCACTTGAAGTGGTACTTCGCCATCTATCGGTTTATATGTACTAGGCGTTGCCTTGTCCAACCAGTTGTGAGAACCGGGGACAACAACCGCACCAGTATCTTCGTTTAAATCATCAAGATAGATAAGACAATCGATACAGTGTGGTCGTGAAAACCATGGTGGTATCGGGTTAGAGACAACACGCATGTGTTGATGCCAGGGCGTTTGGTGTTGTCTGTCATCGCCAGGATAAGTGATTCGTGCGCTCAATCCGCGTAGTCGAACAAGCGGTCCCATCATTGCCCGTACTATTGATAAAACCGGTTGAAATTTCAGAAGTTCAAGGAATGCTTCGTCCTTATCCATCAAATGACGCGGAATGAACCCCCAACTACGTTTGGAGGCAAGAGCGTTATCACGTTTTTCCCATTCTCGCGCTTCCAATCGGTCAAGGGCATCTCTTAGTTTTTGAAGTGCCTCTCCCTGAAAGAGTCCTTCTCAAATAAGGTAACCGGTCTCAGCAAATGTTTGCAACTCTTCGCGGGTAGCGTGCACTTTCACGTCCCAATGTTGTCCGGTTTCACCCGGGTTATGGACATTTAGTACTTCGTAATGAAGTGTGTGTTGTTCCATAATTGTCTCGCTATGTGCAGTTTCTGTTGACGTGGCAAGGCACCTCATATTGTGCTACTTTTTCAAAAATTCTCCTGGAAGACGCGAACCGGGATAGTTGCCATTTTCATCTCGATTAGCAATCGGTTCAGGAATCTCGTCATTCCAATAGCCTGGAACGGTGTTTGGTCTGCTGTGCCATGCCAAGATTAAAGTTCGTCGTTTATTAGTATGATTTCTGTGGGCAGCGTGTAAGAGACGCGCATCCGCCATCATTAATGAGCCCGCTTTGGCATACACATCCACCTGATCTGGATGATCACTAAACATGATCGGATGGTCTTCATCAATAAACCGTGCACCCTGTTCATGTGCGGGTACTAACTGGTCGTGAAAATCAATCCGCTTGAGATGGGTGCCGGGAATTACCTTTAAACATCCGTTTTCAGGTGTAGTATCCGTCAGATAGTAATTGAGAAAAATGGTCTGTGGCCAGGGGGAACAGCTGAGCGGGTCGTTCCAACGCATCCAATCTTGATGCCAATACAGTGCGGGTCCGCCAGGTTCTTTCGTTAATATGATAATCCCGCCGGAGGCAACGAAATCTCCAAAACCGATCTGTTTCAGTGCGTCCCATGATGGTTGCCACTCCAGCAACCGCAGTATATACGGGTTGTCTGCACCACGTACATTTACGTGTTGTCCCTGATAGACCATTTCGTCTGGTTCCACGTGTCCTGTGATGAGTCGTTCCGATTCATCGTGCAGCTCCTGCAAGAATTCATCCGTTAAAATATCGTCAACAACGCAAAAGCCGTCGCGCAGCATATGTTCCCGTTTTTCTAAGGCGACTTCAGGTGTCATTCAATTTGCCCTCAAAGTTTTGAATTTATCCAATTTTATACAAAATTGCTTAAAAATACAACAATTTTTTATTATTGCTAAGTTTGCAAAATGACTTGATGTAAATTTTAAGGTGAAATTGTTTGCTAAATGTGGTAATATATTCTACAGTATATACGTACATCTAATGCAAGAATTGCGTTATAAACATGGAGGAAGAAATATGGGTGTCCCTGGCATACCGGAATTATTGATTATATTAGTGATAGTGCTGCTCCTATTTGGCTCAAAGAAGCTGCCTGAATTAGCACGCGGGCTTGGCAAAAGCATCACAAACTTTAAATCCGGGCTCAACGAAGAGCAGACAGACGAAACCGAAACCATCGCACAACAGGAAAAAGAAACATCACAAAAAGAGGAAACTGGCTAATTTTAACCGAAAATGAAAGATAAATTACCTGACTTTCTTCAGGGGGTGATAGAAGAATACCCTGAAATTTGGAAAGCATATCAGGCATTAGGCGAAACGTGCGGCACCGCCGGACCTCTTGAACCCAAAACTGTGAGGCTTGTCAAACTTGCATTGGCTATTGGCGCGAAGTCTGAAGGTGCTGTACATTCGCATACTCGACGGGCACTCCGTGAAGGTATCACGCGAGAGGAGATACAACAGGTGGCACTGCTTGCAGTGACATCCATCGGTTGGTCATCAAGTATGGCATCCTTATCTTGGATTCAAGATGTCGTTAATAAACATTTACAGTCAGATTGAGAATATTAGCATGGAAGTAGTTTATAAACGACGAAATTCCATGTTTGCTAAGATTGCCTGTGGGGTTTTAATCCTCACTACTACTTTGTTGCTCACTCCATCTATTAGTAGAACTGAAACAGCAGTATCGGAAATGCAACAAGGACTGGAATACGTCAAACTCCGACTCTACCCGCAGGCAGTTGATACCTTCAAATTGATCTTATCGCGAAAACCGACAGATATTAACGCGCTTTTTCAATTGGCGAATGTCTACAAATTACAAGATGAGTTGGAATTAGCGATAGAAACGTTCAACAAGATTTTTGCAATCGCAGAGTCGAAAAATATATTGGCAATAGATCGGATTTTTGGATTTACGCATCTTGCGCTGGCTGAAATTTACTGTAAACAGAGCAAGTTAGACATGGCTGAGCAGCATGCGATGGAGGCAGTTCAGATATGCGCTACGGATGCTGATACACATTACCGACTCGGTTATATTTACACACATCAGGCAAAGTTTGATAAGGCACTCTCAGCGTTTAAGCGAACACTTACACTCAAACATGATTTTGCTGAAGTCTATGAATGGCTCGGCTTGATTGCGCTTATGCAGCACAAACCGAAGCAAGCGATAGCACACTATAAAGTTGCAATCCAGAAAAAGCCTTATGTTCAGAGTGCCTACTATAACCTTGCGAAAGCTTACCGTATCCTCGGCGATATGGAATCCGCAAAGGAACAACTAAAGTTATTCCAACAGATGAAGACCTATTACGACAAGACTTATGCTATTGAAGGTTCTTTGGCGGAAAATCCATCAAACACAACGTTACGACTGAAATTGGCAGAGATACATGTAGCGCACAAGCATTTCTCAGCAGCAATTGCCGCTTACCAAGCACTGATTCGGTTGAATCCAGAATTTATAACAGGATATGACAAATTGGGAAGGCTCTATATGGAACTTAATATACCACAGCGCGCAATACCGCTTTTCCATAAGGTAATAAAATTAAATCCTGATGCTGTAGAAGCACATGTTCGGTTGGGATGGCTACATACAGTAGAAAAATCATTTGACAAGGCAGAAACACATCTGAAAAAGGCTATAGAAAAAATGCCGAAACTTACTTTAGCGTATCACGGGTTAGCAGAAATTTATACACAACAGGGGCACATCGAAAAAGCGATTAAAATCTATAAACATATCACACAAATTGAACCTGACGATAGAGATGCTTGGACGGCATTACACAAATTGGAACGTATGAAAAAGGGAGGACAAACGAAGCAATAAGTTTTCTATAGGTTGTCGGTTATTTTTATGTTAAAGATTAACCACCATTTTTACACGCCGTATCTCTATCTCCTATTCATATTAGCACTCATCACTAAGTTTATAGGTTTTCAAAACTGTGTTCCCGCTTCAGCAGAATCAATTTTTGTTGACGTTACCGAGTCTGCGGGCATCACGTTTGAACATACCGATGGTAGAAGCGGTAAAAGGCTTTTCAATGAATTTCTCGGTTCTGGCGGCGGTTTCTTCGATTATGACAATGATGGGGACCTTGACATCTATCTTGTGAACGGTGCAATTCAGACAGGCAACGCCCAAGACAAAACACAACATAACGTACTCTACCGAAACAACGGTGATGGCACGTTCACCGATGTCACCGAAAAAGTAGGCGTGGGTAGTACAGCTTACGGCACAGGTGCTACCGTTGGTGACTATGATAATGATGGTGATCTTGATCTTTATGTTACTAATTTTGGTGGAGATCAACTTTATCAAAACAACGGAGACGGCACTTTTACAGATGTAACAAAGCAGGCTAAGGTCGGCAACCAAAACTGGGGAACGAGTTGTGCTTTTGCTGATGTTGATAACGATGGGGATTTAGACCTTTATGTAGCGAACTACGCCGCATATAATCCGAAGGATGATAAACAGTGTAAGGAACGAGGTGTACATGTCTATTGCGGTCCTCATGCCTACCCTGCAGTTCACGATACTTTTTACAAAAACAGTGGCGATGGCACGTTCACCGATGTTTCTACCACATATCGCCCCTCTGACCTGATCCCTCAGCACGGGTTAGGTGTAACATTCGGAGATTACGACGGTGATGGTGATTTAGATTTATATGTGGCAAACGATCAAGATCCGAACTTTCTATTTCAAAATGATGGAAAAGGTAAATTTTTAGAGGTTGCATTAATTTCTGGTGTTTGCTACAATGATATGGGAAAAGAAGAAGCTGGAATGGGTACTGATTTCGGTGACTATGACAACGACGGGAAACTTGACATTACTGTCAGCAACTACCAGACAGAAACGAATACCCTTTACCATAATCACGATAGCGATTTTTTTATTGACAATACTATTGCATCAGGAATAGCTGAGGTGACACACGGTTACCTCGGATGGGGTATCAAGTTTTTTGATTATGATAACGATGGGTACCAAGACATTTTTGTAGCAAATGGCCACTTGATGGATAACATCTCTGTGCTTGAAAAGCACGTGACCTATCCGCAAAGGAATCTGTTGTTTAGGAATTTGGGTGATGGCACGTTTGCCAATGTCATGTCACAGGAAGATGGTTTAACCTTGAAAAAGGTCAGTCGTGGTGCCGCTATCGGCGATTACGACAATGATGGTGACCTTGATATTCTTGTTACCAACTGCAATCAACGTCCGGATCTGCTTCAAAACGTTGTTGGTAATCGAAATAATTGGGTGCAAATTCAGGTTGTCGGACAGAAAAGCAACCGTTCTGGCATTGGCGCAAAAATAAAGGTTGTGGCCGGAACACACGTCCAGTATCGTGAGGTACAAAGTGGTGGGAGTTATCTCTCTTTTCATGATCTACGTGCCCATTTTGGTGTTGGAAAAGCGGAACAGATTGAACTTCTTGAGATTCGATGGCCTACTGGTCAAATTGACAGAGGCACACACCTTCCCGCCAACCAAAGGTATTTAGTTGTTGAAGGAGACAAAATCGTTCCGATTCAACAATGATTATTAAAATAAATGCCTACTAAGGCAAATTAAAAAGGAGGTACAAAATCAAAAGCTTATTTATTATGTTAACGCTTTTAACGCTTGTGGCATCTTTCGCGCATGCAGCAAATGAACCAGAGGATGCGCTCATTCTCTATATGTCTTTTGATACAATTGATGGAATACAGACGATTGACCATTCAAAGTATGAAAACCACGGTGAAATGATGGGAAACCCACAACACGTTGAAGGAAGATTCGGTAAAGCTCTTCAATTTAACGGTGTATCCGACTATGTTGAAATTCCACACCATGAAACACTTACCGTGGATCAGGATGTCACGGTCATGGCTTGGATTCATACTGAGAGGCATACAGGACCTGATAACGCGCAATGGCAAGGTATCTTGGCAAAGGGGAACAACCCACGTTCTTATAGTTTCTGGACTGAGGAAAAGAGTAAGTGTTTGCACTTCAGTGTAGGTGCACCTAATGGTGGTAGTGTCTGCCACCAAGGTGAAGTCAAGCTAAACGAATGGCAACATGTTGTGGCACAAGTGAATAGTGGAACCCACCGTTATTGGATTAATGGGGAAAAAGTTGGAGAAACCGGTAACAAACCGGACCCACCTGGCTTAGAGGATACATCCCCTGTCGTCGTTGGAACTGCAGGCGGAGGTAATAAACGATATTTCCTCGGTATGATTGACGAAGTCCGCATCTGGAACCGTGCGCTTACTGAAGAAGAGGTGAATGAACAGATGGAAAAAGGGCATTTCGCACTTTTTCCTGTTGACCCGCGCCAAAAATTAGCTACAACGTGGGGAAACCTGAAAACACAACAGCGATAAAATGGACGATCATCTTGATTCGTCCTCAAGAGAGTTTCTGCTGAATTTGTAACAAGTGCTTGCGGAGACTCTTTAAATCTATAACAGGACTTACGCAAATTTGAAGTAGCAGCAAAATTGAGTCTGCATTTCTAAAGAACGCGCAATAAATTGTGCTACTACAAACACAGAAACGCTTGAAAACAAGCAGAATGCGTAAATCAATAATAGACATTATAATGATTTAATCGTCCGTCCCTGATATCACTAATACCGAAATATAGTCTAAACGCTAATGGCTTGTCCGTCGGGTAGAGTTTGCGAAACCCGACATGTTTGTTCTGAATGTCAAGTGTTCAGATGGTGGAAGTTACCGTTTTATAGATTGCGAAATCTGCTATATTATCTCTGGAACCCTGATATTGTCGGGTTTCGCTGCGCTCTACCCGACCTACGAACTTTAGATTTTATTATAAACCAGTAACAACACACAATTAAAACGTTATAATGTCTAATATATTTTAAAAATTATGTTTGACATTTTTTTGAAAGTTTTGTATAATTATAAATATAAACAAGTTCAAGAAATTAGTGTGATAGAACTCTTGACATGGTTTGTCTGCAAAAAAACTTTTTATCCATTTTAGGCAGATATAAAGGGATTGTTGTTTGATGGTATCGGGACAGATGCTCAAACATGGCAAAGGATAATGCAAAATACTAATACTAACCGCAATGTTGAAAAAGCGTCCTCAATTAGATTAGGTCAACACCACAGTTGGTCTATTCCTACTTCTTCCACGCCTTCAGCATCACTCATTTTGCGACCCCCCCCCCCCCCCCAGTTAACGATTGTAATAGTATTTCAGTTACAAATAGGCGAATATCGGTTCGGACCATCAGTCTTTTGTCGCGCCCGCACGCTCTCAATTGGACATTGTGAGTTTTGTTGCGAGCTATTTTGTTTGCAGAAGGTGGGTATTCCCACCCAATATTCATGAACACAACGCATGAGTGTTTTTAGTGTTATTTTAGGAACTCTAACCGTAAACTTAATCAGGACTTACATAGATTTGGGTGCCTACTTTTAAAGTGCGTAAGTCCTATCTATAATTAATCTATAATTAAGGAGGAAAACATGAAAACTCTATTTATGATGTTAACAATTATTGCGTTTGTGGCTTCTTTTGCCCACGCGCTGAATGAACCAGAGGAATCGCTCATCCTTTACATGTCTTTTGATACGGTTGATGGGAAAAACACAATTGACCATTCAAAGTATGAAAACCATGGCGAAATGGTGGGTGACCCGAAACATGTTGAGGGCAAATTCGGTAAAGCATTAGAATTTAACGGCACATCCGATTGGGTTGAAATCCCGCATCATGAGACGCTCACTGTTGATAAGGATGTCACGGTCATGGCTTGGATTCATACTGAGAGGCTTACGGGACCCAATAACGCGCAGTGGCAAGGCATCCTTGCAAAAGGCAACGCTCTCCGTTCCTATAGTTTCTATACTGAGTCAAAAAGTAAGTGTTTGCACTTCGTTGCCGGTGCCGGAAGCGTCTGCAACGGGGAAGTCAAGTTAAACGAATGGCAGCATGTCGCTGCGCAGACGAGTGATGGAACACACCGGTATTGGATTAACGGTCAGAAGGTTGGTGAAGTCGGCGGCAAAGCACCACCGCCAGGCCAAGCTGATACAGCCGATGTCCTTATTGGGAAAACACATGAACCGGCTCGCGAATTCCTTGGATTAATCGACGAGGTGCGCATCTGGAACCGGGCTCTCTCTGAAGAAGAGATTGTTGAGCAAATGGAAAAAGGGCATTTTGAGCTCCTTCCTGTTGACCCACGCCAGAAATTAACAACGACGTGGGGAACCCTAAAGACTCAAAAACGATAGTTACAACTAACAGTGATAAGGTTTACTTTTATCACTATAATTTTTATATCACTACTTCGGGATTTCCGAAGTTAAATTTGGAGGAAAATAATGAGGTTTTTGTTTGTTGTATTAACCCTTACCGTGTTTGTTGCTTCTTTCGCTCACGCAGCAGAAGAATCGGATGAATCGCTCATCCTCTATTTCTCTTTTGATGAATTAGATGGGGACATGGCGGTTGACCATTCGCAATATGGGAATAATGGCACTGTAAACGGTGCTCCTGAGCTGGCAGATGGTAAGTTTGGAAAGGCTCTGAAACTTAACGGAGAAACAGACTGGGTTGAAGTGCCACATGCCGATATTCTTACCGTTGAAACAAGTGTAACCGTGATGGCATGGATTAATGCTGAAAGGCACATGGGACCGAATAACCAACGTTGGCAAGGTATCCTCGCAAAAGGGAACAGTCCGCGCTCTTATAGTTTCTACACCGAATCCCCAAGTGAATGTTTGCACTTCGTTACGGGAAGTGGTAGTACCTGCGCGGAAAAAATTGCCCTCAATAAGTGGCAGCATGTTGTTGGGCAGTCAGATAGTGGCACGCATAGGTATTGGCTTAATGGTGTAAATATCGGTGAATTTGGTGGTAAAGGTGCTTTACCGGGAGCTGCGGATACCTCTAACGTCTTCGTCGGAACTACAGCCGAAGGTGCTAATAGAAGGTTCCTTGGCTTGATTGACGAGGTCCGTATCTGGAACCGTGCCCTCACCGAGGAAGAAGTTATCATGGAGATGGAAAGCGGATATCAATCCGGAACAGCTGTCGATCCACGGGCGAAATTAGCCATGACTTGGGGTACCATAAAATCCCACAAATAACGGATTGACAGTTATAATTCACGTATTTCTTGTAGGTGAACTCGGTTGGGTTCACCTACATCCTTTCAGATGTGGCAGAAATTGAAGTTGATAAAATCCTCTGATAAATAAAAGGAGAATACATAAAATATGAACGGAAAATTTATATCATCCGAAGAGGTTGAAAGAGACCACTTAGATTGGGGAACAATAGGTTGGCTCAGCCGTCCAGAAACCACAGGTGCAAAAGATATCGTCGCAATGGAAGTTAGTCTCTCCCCCGGATACGGGCATGATTTTCATAAACATCCCGATCAGGAAGAGGTTATCTACGTTATAGAAGGCAGCGTTGAGCAGTGGCTTGAAGATAAGAAGCAAACGCTAAACGCAGGTGACTCTGTCTTCATCGCAGCGGACGTTGTTCACGCATCTTTTAATGTTTCAAATCAACCTGCGAAGTTATTTGTTACGCTGAGCCCCAGTAAGGGAGAAGAAGGATATCAACTCATTGATGTTTATGATGAAGCACCGTGGAATACCCTTCGCTCATAATTGAAACTAATTAGGTTCCTTTCAGACCCTCGCACTTTTTCTTGTTTTCCTGTACCCAAACGGATATAATTTATTAAACCTTTTTGGATTTGGACAAATATGCTTGACACACCCATACCTGAAACACCATTGCAACTCCGTCAGCGGATGCGCGAATTCTATGAAACATCAGAAACCTATAAAGACCTCTTAGCTGCACATGACGAAGTCTACCTCCGACACTACGTAGAATTGGTAACCCGTTATGCACCATCAGGTTCCAAGATTTTGGATCTCGGGTGCGGGAACGGTATTTCCGCTCAACTGCTAAATCAGGCGGACTATGATGTCGTTGGGACTGATATATCGCCGCTTTTTCTTGAGGAAGCGCGGAATTGGGAAAATCCGAGACTACGATATCAAGTGTGTGATGTTGTGGAGTTACCGTTTGAGAATGCGTCCTTTGATGTTATCTGTTCAAACGAACTCATAGAACATCTGCCTGATGTAGAGACAGCATTAAATGAGATGATTCGTGTTGTACGCAAAGGCGGGAAGGTTGTGCTTTCCGGACCAAATCTTTGTTCACCCTTAACACCTTTCCTTGATTGGGTCCGTCTGATGTGTGGTAAACCGGGCAGACCCGTTTGGGGAGAAACAAAGCGGCAAGCATTGCAACAATTTAAGCGAAACTGTGGACTCTACATAAAAAAGCGTTTCTTGACAAAAACACCTCACTTTATTTATCGCAACCCGGATCTACAAGCAGATGCTATCGGTGGCGATGCTGACAGTGCCTATTACGCTAACCCAATTGATCTTGCTCAATTTTTTAAGCTGAACGGATTTAGCATAGTCAAAAAATCTGTTGGCTTTGGCATAAAAGGCAGAATTATTGCGAGCATGTTTCCGTATTTGAGTCCTTATATCACTATGGTTGTCCAGAAATGAACATTCGTGCAAACGATTTTGTTTTAGAAATTGGAAGCGGGCACAACCCCAAAATACGCTCTGATGTTTTATGCGATAAATTTATGGATGATGACGAACAGCGCGGCGGTATAATTGTTGCGGACCGACCAATGGTGGAAGCGGATGGGCAGTTTCTGCCTTTTGCAGATGGGGCGTTTGACTATGTGATATGTTCACATGTTTTGGAACATGTTGAAGATCCGGATTTACTTGTATCCGAATTGATGCGTGTAGCACCCCGCGGCTATATTGAAACACCCTCCGAAATTGGAGAACGTATCTACGGATGGCATTATCACAACTGGGTAGTTAACCTAATTGACGGTCGTTTGGTGTTACAAAAAAACGATAAGCGAACCGAATTTGGACAACTTTTCCACACGTTGGCGGCAAAAGATAAGCATTGGAAGCGATTCCACATTATGCATCACCGTATTTTCCTTGTCCAGTATGAATGGGAAGGCAAGATAGACTACGAAATATCGGACGGGAAGGAGTCGCCACTGAATTTGAAATGTCCGCAGACTATTGAAGAACTTCTAACACCCAAGGTTTCGGAGCAAACCCATAAAGGTTTTTGGTTAATTCTTAAAAGTGTGGTTCCGCGCGGTATTGTATCTCGTGCAAAATCGCTTTTAGCAAAAAGTAGAAGCCGCCAAACCAAAACATTAAAGGAAATTATCGCCTGTCCGCAGTGTAAAGGCGAAATTACATGGCAGGAACAAAACCTACATTGTAATAAATGCAATCGGTTTTATCCGGTTATTGATGGAATTCCGAGATTTACCGTAACTCCAGGGAATTCTCTGTAATCTCTAAAACACCTAATCTTAACGCTTCATCTTTCTTGAGAAAACTTAGGTTATAACAACCTGCAAAAGAGGAACATATAAATAGTGAAAAATATTTACACTTATTTGGCAATTTTAATAGCGGTGTTTAGTAGTTCGCTTAATGTTGGCTTTGCACAAGAAGATCCGGCGGCTGCGTGGATGCCAGATTCAATTCTGCGGAAAGTCGTGCGGAGAGCCCTTGAGTTGGATGCGGATGTTGAACTCACGCAAGAAGCCTTAAAAGGGTTGACAGAATTGAATACTCACTATCGTGCGTTTCGGGACCGTGGAGACGGATTTATTGCCGATATCACCGGTTTAGAATATGCAACAAATTTAGAATTGTTAGTTCTTGTGCCGGAAGCGATTAGCGATATTAACCCGCTTGCGGGATTAACCAAATTAACATGGTTAGACATAACCTCCAACCAGATCAATGATATCAGTGCCGTGGCAGGATTGGTGAACCTCACAGCATTGCAGCTTAATGGAAATCCTGTAGCCGACCTTAGTGTGATAACAAATTTAACGAAACTAACCATACTTAATATTCCGGATTCTATCATAGACGACCTTAATTTGCTCCAGGAGATCCTACGAAAGAATCCGAATTTAACAAGTGTGAATTTCGTTTTTGATATTCGTAACATCGTCAAGACTCAAATCACCAAGATCGGTTTTTCAGAGGAGGCACTGCAAACCTACACTGAAGGAGATGAGGTTCAAGTAAATGTGACATTTGACGCGGATGGAACGCGCCATGCTAATGCTAAACCCTACGTGACTGTGTATATGGGAGAGCAAATCCCAGAGAATGAGCGACAGGCAGAATGGACATCTTCAAAAGATACCAATTCAACGGAGGTAACATTTATATATGAGGTGCTCCCTGGCGATGATACGTCCAGTGTGACAATAAAACCAAATAGCTTTACAGTTCCTAAGGGGTCATTCATTGTTGACAACAATGGCACCTTTGTTCATGGGGGCACTGGGGATCAACAGTCAATTGTGACTATTCCTACTTCCGCAGACGTTTATGTTCCTATTGTTGGCACATTGCATCTGATCGTTTTTAGCGAATTTTTATTTCAACCTATAAATGAAGTCCATTCAGTGCCACAATGGATTGAGGTCTACAACACGAGTGAAGCTGATATGAATCTACGAGGATGGCAATTAAAGTTAGAACGTCATGCAGATTATCCCATAATCAATCAACAAGGCGAAAAACCTGTTTTAGAACGCACAGTGCAGATTCAGACAGATTTTATTGTTCCTGCTCGCGAAACACGTTTAATCGTTACATCCTCAGGACGGAATTCTGGTGGGAAAGCACTTGAGTCTGGACAGGTCTATAATTTATTCGATCACCACTCTGTTGAACTCAATCAGAACACAGACAATAAGAATAGTGTGATCGTCGCAGACGGCTTTTCGCTCAAACTCCTTGATGCTGACAATATACTTATTGATATCATCGGGAACTTAAATGAAGATGGGAACACCGTATGGGAAATCCCTAAACGCCTCCTTAATATTCGTGTATCGTTGATACGGCGTTTCGATGAAGGCACACCTCGTCCAGGAACAGAACGGCGGGGATGGATACCCGCGGATAAGGTGAAAAATCAGCCTAAAGATATTTACTATGGACACAGTTTAGATATTGGCGCGCCTGGGTATCGTAGCAAGAGTAACCCATTACCTGTCAATTTATCAGTCTTTACAGTGAATGTTGTTTCAGGTAATATCGTTATCGAATGGATAACGGAATCGGAATTAAACAACGCTGGTTTTTATGTTCTGCGGAATCCAGCGCGTGAGGGGAATTATGAAGTGCTCAATGCCAAGTTAATTCCGGGGGCAGGCACGACAGGTGAGCGTTCAGCTTATATGTTTACAGATACAACTGCCGTACCTGGTGTTGTATATTATTATCAACTTGTGGATGTGTCGTATAGTGGTATCCGTAACGTGCTTGGAACGCAACGGTTACGGGGCACCCTATCGCCAGTTGGGAAACGTATAACGCAATGGGGCAACCTGAAAAACAATAAATGAACCAATCCATAAATTTGAGCAAGGGAGGTTTTGAAGATTGTTTACGATAATCTTCAAAACCTTTACTAACTCACCACTTCGTTACCGAGACGTTGAATATACAAAATGAAAAATAATACAAACAACATTGAAAATAGAAATGTCGTGATAATTGGTGGTGGAACTGCTGGCTTTGCAGCAGGTGTCTACACCTCCCGGGCAATGCTGGAACCTGTTCTAATTACGGGTGATGCACTTGGCGGGCAACTCTCCTTAACACTTGACCTTGAGAACTACCCCGGATTTTTTGGTAACGAAGCTTCCGTTTTCATTCAAGGCATGCAGGAGCAAGCAGAGCGGTTCGGTACTGAGGTTAAATTTGACACAGTAACAGCCGTTGATTTCGCGCAACACCCGTTTGTCGTGAACACTTATGAAAAAGAGTACCACGTAAAATCTGTGATTATCTGCACTGGTGCTTCCCCACGCACACTTGACATCCCTGGGGAAGAGCGATATGGTGGACGTGGTGTCTCCTACTGTGCGACGTGTGATGGGTTTTTCTTCCAAGACCAACGACTCGTCGTAGTTGGTGGTGGTGACGCTGCATTGGAGGAAGGAATCTTCCTAACAAAATACGCATCTGAAGTCTATGTCGTTCATCGGCGCGACCAATTGCGTGCAAGTCAAATTATGCAAGAACGCGCATTCAAAAACGATAAAATCAAGTTTATTTGGGACACTGTCGTTGAGGAAATTTGCGGAAATGACGAAAAAGTAACGGGTGCCAAACTCAAAAACGTCAAAACAAATGAGACAGAACTTTTCCCGATTGATGGTGTGTTTATCTTTATAGGTCATATACCGAACACAGAACTTTTTGCAAACGTTATAGATATGAATGAACAAGGGTACATTATCGTAGACGATCTTCAACGTACCAACATAGATGGCGTTTTTGCAGCAGGTGATGTGCATGATCACGTGTTCCGTCAAGCGATTACGGCGGCAGGTGCAGGCGCAGCGGCGGCGATCGCATCCGAAAAGTTCATCGCTGAATTCGAAAACCGCGCATATCCAGGGAATTGATTCTCCGAATAGATGCACTGTAAAGAAGGTTGATATTCATCGGCGGAATAGAGTACAATATTGATATGATCTACATAAGAGAGCATCCCGATCCTGACTTTGCGTTACTGCCCCACGGTAGATACGATATTGTGACCAAAGATGCCTTGCAGAAATTCCCTGAAGACATCTTGAAGGTAGTTTTAGAACATGCTGATTTTAAGTTTATAGAATTTGTGGAAGGCGAATTCACGACCGTTGAAATCCGTCGGACAGATAGACTCATAAAGGTACTACTCGGTGATGAGTTAGTTTTAGTGCACATTGAGTTTCAGGTAGGCGATAGTACTGCTCTTGAAATGGTGCGCCGCAACGTAGGTTATCTCGGCAGATGCTACGAAACATACGGCTTGCCAATCCTTTCTCACGTTATCTATCTCCGTCCCAATGCGGGGCAGAATGATCCAGGTGGTTACAGGCAAGACGTGCCGAACCATCGGTTCATCGTTGAGTACAAGGTAATTCGTCTCATTGAACTTGATGGACAATCTGTGTTGGAGATGGAAAACACTGGACTCATGCCTTTTGCGCCGTTGATGAAGCCTCCGACTGGTATGGAAAAACTCCAATGGGCTGTGCAATGTAATGAAAAGACAAAGGAACTTTCGTTACCCTCAGATATTCGTAGTAACCTTCTGGTATCGCAGTGGGTTCTGAGTGGTTTAATTCATCCTCACCAAGCAATTGGTGGTTTTCTATCGGAGGAAGTTATGCAAGAATCTTCGGTTTACCAACACCTATTAGAGACAACAGGAAAAGAACATTACGAACGAGGGTTACAACAGGGAGCGAGACAAAATGCCCTTGAATCTCTCTTTGGTGTCCTTGAGTATAAGTTTGATTCTATCTCAGTCCGTCTATTACTACCGTCGTTGGAAAACATTAGCGATGTCAATGTTCTTAGACAGCTACTTGACGCAGCACTACGTGTAGAAGACCTTGAAACGTTTGTCCAGATTTTAGAAACGAGCGAGAGTTAACTCTAACCGGTTAAGTAGGATCCTTTAGGTTGCGTGGTGCCATCGTAGACGATATGTAGCGGGCAATATAGACGGCGTTTTTGCCGCGGGTGATGTGCATGATCACGTATTCCGACAGGTGATCACGGCGGCGGGCGCGGCGGCTATTGCATCCGAAAAGTTCATCGCTGAATTGGAGAACCGCGCCTATCCGGGAAATTAATCGGTAAGGGTTGCCTACTGTAAGGTGAAATATGAAAACACGAATCAGTCTATTTATGTATGGCATCGTAATACTTTTACTGGCTTGTAATGGACCAATCGCTAACAGCCAATCATTTGTAAAGGCAGTTGAACGCGCTAAGCCCGCGGTTGTCATGATCCGTACCTATGATGCGCTCGGTAAACTCAATACATTTTTTGGTTCTTCTGGAGGATCGGGCATTATTATTGACAAGGACAAAGGGTACATTCTTACGAATTACCATGTCATTGCCCATGAAGAAGCAGATTTTATTCTGGCTACTTTTCTTGAAAAACGTGATGGTCGCCGCTCATTTGAGGTTACTCTGGTTGGCTACGATCACTTATCAGACCTTGCTGTTCTGAAAATTGATCCTGAAAAAGCACCACCCTTGTCGGAAATCGAGTGGGGTGATTCCGACAATGTGCAAATAGGCGAACCGGCAATTGCAATCGGTTACCCATATTTATTCAATCTGCAAGGTAGTCAACAAGAACCCGTAGCGTGGGAAACCGAGGATACAGGCAATTATCTCTATGAGACAATTGCAGAATTAGTTCAACCTACTATCTCAGTCGGCATCGTCAGTGCAACAGATAAAATTCTGCTAGATAAAAATAAAATCGATAGAGAAGATCGCTTCCTTCCAAGTCTCATCCAGACCGACGCGTCTATTAACAGAGGGAACAGTGGTGGTGCCTTAGTCAATAGTAAAGGTCAACTCATCGGCGTAAATACTTGGGGAAAACTAGCGTCAGAAGAAGGGGGTTCAATTGGAATTAACTTTGCCATTTCAGCGAATACTGCCAAAAAGGTTTACAACCAACTTATTGATTTTGGTTACGTTCAGTCGATCTATCTTGGACTTCGAACAATATCAATAACTTACGAATTACAAAAACAATTGCAACTACCATTTATAAACGGAGTAATAGTTTCCTCTGTGGATGCCGAAAGTTCTGCTGCCCTTTCAGGTTTTAAAAAAGATGATGTCATTACAAGCATTGCCGGGCAATCGATAAAAAATGACCGTCACTTCAAGGCAATAGAACGCCTGTTGCCTATCAATCAAAAGGTTGTTTGTACTCTCATCCGAGATGGCAAACATGAAGAAGTTATATTGATTCCTATTGTCCTTGGTACCATTACTACAAGTTGGGGTGTAATTGAACAACCCAATCGTAAAACGCTTGAAAATTACACACGTCGTGGTGCTATTGTCACAGATGTTATATCAGATAGTGTATTGGGGAGAGAAGGATTGGAACGCGGCGACCTTATTTATAAAATAAACCATAGAAAAATTCACTCACTTGAAGACTATAAAACTTTCGGAGATATGCTTCCCAGAGGCAGAACTATACCAATGCGTTTCCACATTGAGAGGCGTATTGATCAGGATAGTTGGCACAGATTTATAGATTTCAATATGACAAAGTGATGGGACTGTTCCAGTGACTAACCACATAAACCAACGTTTTGCTCTTGGCTTAGATTCAAGCACACAGAGTTTATCGGCAATCGTCATCAATATTGACACAGCAGAAAAGTGTTTTGATCACGCAATTGACTATCGTGCTGATGCACGAACCAATGGCTTCGGTATTGGAGAGGACTACATCTTACCACCGAAGTCTGATGGTGAAGCAGAACAACCGCCGTTGATGTACCTTGCATCACTTGATGCAATGCTCACTGACATGCGCGAGGCGGGTGTTGCGTTAGAGAATATCGTTGCTATCAACACATCCGGACAACAGCACGGGCATGTTTATCTGAACCGAAACGCTGCGATTATATTCTCCAACCTACAAAGGGTAGAAAGTAGTAGATTAGATTTAAATACGCTTTTAGCGGGTGTCTTATCGTATTCCACTGCACCGATATGGATGACTGCCAACACCGTCGCACAGACAAATCATGTGCGAGAAGCAGTCGGTGGAAAAACACAGATGATTGAACGTTCTGGCTCGGATGCACCACTTCGGTTCACAGGCGCAGTGCTCCGTCGTGTGGCAGAACAATTATCACGCGAATACGCAGCAACAGAAAAAATCCAACTTATCAGCAGTTTTATCCCCGCAGTGCTGTCGGGAAATCCGACAGTGCCGATTGATACAGGCAATGGATGCGGCATGTCGCTGATGAATTACCGGAACAAGGTGTGGGATACCGAACTGCTATCAGCAACGGCACAAGACATACCCGGAGGTTCAGAAGAATTACTGCGTAAATTACCAGAACTTGCCCCGCCGGATTCTGTTGTAGGAAATATCGCGACGTATTTTGTGGAAAAGTATGGGTTTTCAGAAGAGTGTTCAATCATAGCAGGGTCAGGGGACAATCCACAAGCAAAAGTTCCTGTAGCAGGCGATCTGCTCAGCCTCGGCACCAGTTTTGTCAATATGGTATCCACAGATGGAGATACGCTTGACCCAGAAGGGTTTGCTAACGCAATGTACGATGGCATCGGTCGCCCGTTTATGTTCGGGTGTCGTACCAATGGTGCTATGGTGTGGGATGCTGTCAGAAATCACTACGGACTTGCAAAAGAGGAATATGAACCCGCGGAAGCTGCTTTGAAAGATGTTTCACCCGGACAATTCATGACATTTTGGCAACCGAAAACAGAATCTTTTCCTGTATCCGGTGCCTTTGATTTGATACGCACAACCGATTCGAAAACTCCAAATTTAGCGGAGGATTATACTGGGGTTATAGAGACAAGTCTTGCAGCGGTTTATGTCTATTCCGAAGTCTTTACAAAACCATCGCAAGACCCTTTATATGTTACAGGGGGAGCGACAGGAAGTCCTCAAATTATGCGGCGCGTCGCAGGAATTTGGAACAGACCCACCGTCTCGGTAGAAAAGGGTGGTGCTGCACTCGGTGCTGCGGTAGCAGGTGTGAAAGCGTATTGCGACTATATGGATGAACCTTTTGACGTTGAGGCATTTAGTGCTGCAGTCCTAAAACGCGGTGAAATAATTCAACCTAACGCTGCCGATGTCGCAGCATATCACGGAGATGGAAAATATCTCCAGCGATTCCGCGATACTTATGAAAAAATTATGAGGGAAAACCCTCTATAGCAAAAAATTGTCAACGGTTAGCTGCAAACGAGGTTGAATTCATCAATACCTCTCACCACAGGCGATAGCTATTATGAGCGAACTAACACATTTTGACGAAAAAGGCAACACTCGGATGGTTGACGTTGGTGGAAAACCGGAAACGTTGCGCATTGCTATTGCCAGGGGACATGTGACCGCTCAACCTGAAACGCTCCACCGCATTACTGAACAACAGATGAAGAAGGGTAATGTTTTGGAAGTCGCCCGACTCGCCGGTTATATGGCAGCAAAACGGACGAGTGATCTCATACCGTTGTGTCATCCTCTCACACTCACCTCTATCCGTGTGGATGTGGCAATTGTTGAAGAAAAAATAGAAATTGAGGCTGAAGTGCAAACCGTTGGACGTACAGGTGTGGAAATGGAAGCACTCACGGCTGTGTCCGTGGCGGGCTTGACTGTTTACGATATGTGTAAAGCTGTTGATCGAGAAATGTGTATCTCAGAAATAAAGTTAGTCAAAAAAACCGGTGGTGCAAGCGGTGATTTCAATTTGTAATACCAAATTAACTTCATTTCACTGGTAGGCGCGCTTTGTAAGCGTGCTGTCAATAGTGTTCAAGTAATTAATATGTTTACTAAAAGACACTGTGCTAAAGCGGAGAAATAATTATGCGTCGAATTATCATAGCAATTCTTGCGGTTTTTCTATTAGTTTCCACAACAACTTTTGCTACAGACTACGTCCTGATTCTCGGAGGCGTTGGTGGTGAAAAATCCTACTATGACCAATTTTGGAGTGCGACTTCCCGATTCCACCAATTGCTCACACAACAATACGGATTTGCCCCTGACCAGATTACCTTTCTCTTTGAAGACGAAGGCACACTCCCCGGACTTGTCACCGGTCAAGCAAAGCGGGAACCTGTACTAGAGACATTCTCGCAACTTGCTGAGAAGGTGCAACCGACAGACAGGTTTGTCCTCTTCATGATTGGACACGCATCGCGAACCTCGTCCGGCGTGAAATTCAATTTGCCCGGACGCGATATTAGCCAAGCGGAATACACCGATAGCATTAACAGTATTCGTGCCGAACAGCAGCTCCTCGTCTTTGGATTTCCTTATAGCGCGAGGATCGTACAAGGCATCAGTGCATCCGGACGAATTATTATCACATCAAGTTCTCCAAATGAAGGTTACGCCTCTCAAGCCGGTTTCGGGGACCTCTTCGTTGATGCCTTCTCTGAACCATCCGCAGATACAAGCAGCGATGGCGCAATATCACTTTTGGAAGCGTTCCTTTGGATGCAAGTCCGTACCGACGATTGGTATGAACAAGATGGTGCAATGCAAGCAGAGCACCCTCATTTGGATGACAACGGTGATGGACGTGCCTCGCGTAAGGATTTAGAAGCGAGTGGGGAAGGAACACTCGCTGAAAAAACGTTTTTGGGCAAACGCAGCGCACCGCTTCCGCAAGTAGAGCAGAGTACCGCACAAAATCCGAAAGAGGAACAAAACGAACCTTCAGCACCACATACACTTGACAACGGTCATACACTTGGCGAAGATACCGTAGAAAAAGAAGCACAAGACGGGATGAAAGGAAAATCGTCGCTATCGTACAACTTTATTAGCGAAGCAGACGAACAAGCCATCCAAAAAAGCATTGAAAACGCACCCCCTGAGGCAGACCACCCTGAGGACGGTGCTGTGGTGTTGTGGGAAGCAGAGGTTTATGACATTGACGAGAATAGTACGCATGTCTATTCCACACGCCGAGTCATAAAAATTTTCAATAAAGATGGACATCATCTGGGTGAAATCAAGATTCCTTATATGTTTGGCGCGGATGATGTCACTATCCATCATGCTCACACGTTTCGACCTGATGGTACTCAAGTTGAATTGGATCAGCGTGAAATTGTGCGTGGAATTTCCCCATCAAGTGCTGCTGAAGCAGGATTGCACGTTAGTACCCGCTTAATGTTTTTTGAATTGCCAGAAATGTCCGACGGTTGCATCATTGACTACGCTTATTCTACCAAAAATCCACCACATGTAATGAAAGACGAATTTTGGCAGCAAGTCTATTTTCAGGTAGATCAGCCTGTTCAATACTACCGTCTCACTGCGCATATTCCGAAGAAAATGCAACTTCTTTACCGAATTGACGGGCCGCCAATTGCGCCAACCGTTACCGAAAACAACTATACACGTACCTATATTTTTGAAGCGAAAGATGTTCCAGCCTTACGCCGAGAACCCTTGATGCCTGCTGTATCGGATTTTGCTTATAACATTAGTCTCTCTTCAATTGATTCATGGGATAAATTAATCGCGTGGTATGCGACATTGATTCGTGAACAGGATAGAACTACAAAGGAAATTGAGGCGAAAACGAAAGAGTTGCTCACTGGGGTCTTTTCACGCAAAGAAAAAATCAAGAGGTTGTACGAATTTGTTGCGACAAATATCCAGTACGCGGGGGATGAAAGTGGTATTTGGGCTATTAAACCGTATCCTGCCGCTAAGGTATTAGAGGGTGAATGGGGAGATTGTAAAGGGAAATCAACCCTACTTTCCACGATGCTTCGTGTCGCAGGTATTGATTCTTACCCGGTACTCATTTCTGCTGGCAAGGCGAGCAAAATTATCCGAGAAGTCCCATCACTTGCCTACTTTAATCACATGATACTCGCAGTAGACGGGGGCAAAAATAAAGACCTGATATGGCTTGACCCAACTGCTCAAACCTGTGCGTTTGGTGATTTCCCTGCAAGTGACCAAAATCGATGGACCCTGATTATCAATACCGATGCTCCAATTACAAAGGCAGCTGATGTGGCTACAGCAGACACACCTGTACCGGATCAGGAAAAACTGGATGGAGAAAAAGTAAAAGACCGCCTCTATGCTTTTCAAAAAAGCCCGTCGTTCCCCGCAACTTCAAATGTAAAGCGGACATCTACGCAGGTCAAGGTCAAAAAGGACCTGAGTGTAGAAGTGGCACACGAACTGTGGGTCTCTGGGGATTTCAACGCAAGATTTCGCGCGCGTCTGTTAAGTGCTAATCATCGCGAAGAACGAATCCGATTACTGCGCGATGCGTTGGAATTAGATGAACGTGCTAAAGTTGAACATTTTGAAATTTCAGAGATTGAACAATTGGATGCCGATTTAAAGATTAATCTTACATGGTCATGCAAGGAATATCTTTATGCAATAGGCGGTCAATTTATACTGGAACTGCCTGTTGTGGAACATCCGTACGCAAAGCTTCTGGCTGAAGAGGAACGTGCCCACCCGGTTGTTCTTGGAAAGGCACTCACTTTTGAAGACAAAATCACTGTTGATGTGGAGGCACCCTTTGCCATACTAACAGTTCCTGAGTCAAAGAAACTTCAAACAGATGTCGCAGAAATCCAACTGGATTACACAAAATCCAAACAGAAAGCGGAAATGAAACAGACGATTCGTCTCCACGCGCCAACGGTGGAAGTTAACAAAATCTTGCATCTTACAGATGTTGTCAGAATCGCTTCAAGCCAAAGCACAAAACGCTTCATCTTAATTCAAAATCCGTAGAAAAAAGCTAATTAAGCAGCCCCAGTGGGGCGGAATGTTTATAGAAAATGGTAATCTTAGCACAGTAAGCCCCAGCGGGGCGAAATGTATATAAATATATCGTATATTGATGTCTAAGGTGTTTTCATAAATCTAAGTTCACACAATAGAACCCTCAAAATTGTCCAAAACTTAGTAACACCTATGTTTTATAACCATAGCATCCATACAAGGAGTGAGTAGATGCCCGCAACTGAAGAAGTCAAAGCTATTGAAGAGTTAATGGAAAGCCAAGAATTAATTGTGGCACAGCTTAAGAAAGTTATTATTGGTCAAGAAGATGTTATCAATCAGATGTTGATGGCACTCTTTGCCGGTGGGCACTGTCTTATCGAAGGTGTACCTGGGTTAGCGAAAACGTTGATGATTAAAACGCTCGCTCAGATCCTGAAACTCAAATTTAAACGAATTCAGTTTACACCAGATTTAATGCCTGCCGACATTATTGGCACGGATGTGCTTGAGGAGGATCGCACCACAGGACACAGAACGATTCGATTCATTCAAGGGCCTATCTTCGCGAACATCCTTCTTGCCGATGAAATTAACCGAACTCCGCCGAAAACCCAGGCTGCCTTGTTGGAAGCGATGCAGGAACATCACGTCACTGCTGGAGGCACCGAATATCTATTGACGGAACCTTTCTTTGTGCTTGCCACACAGAATCCGATTGAACAAGAAGGCACATATCCGTTGCCGGAGGCGCAACTCGACCGGTTCATGTTCAAAATCGTTATAGACTACCCAACAGAGGAGGAGGAGGTCAACATCATTTCCGCAACAACAGGGGCGGACGAACCTGAATTAGAGACAGCTCTTTCAGGTGAAGCCATTGTGGCATTGCACCAAATCGTGCGTAGAGTGCCTGCTGCAGATAACGTTGTTCAATATGCTGTAAAACTCGCCCGCGCAACCCGACCTAAAGAAAAGGATGCACCGGATTTTATCCAGCAGTGGGTGCGATGGGGCGCAGGTCCCCGTGCAGGTCAATACCTCATATTAGGTGCTAAAGCAAGGGCTATTCTCAGGGGTCGCTACAACGCTTCTTGCGAAGATGTGAAATCCGTTGCGTCAGCTGTGCTACGCCATCGCGTTTTGACCAATTTCCATGCTGAGGCTGAAGGGGTTGATACCGATACAGTTATCGAACGTCTCCTTGAGACAGTGCAAGAACCCGCGGTCAAAATGTAAGAGTGAGTGCAAACACACCATATAAACATAAAAAAGATATTATAATGGAATTGAGTTAATAAACTCTGAAGGTTAAACGTCCTGCGCGGAGACGTAAACCCGCGCACTAATGGAGGATAATTATGTTTATAATGACTACAGACGACATACTGATCAACCTAAATCAGTACGCACGAGTAGAGGTTGAAAAAACAAGGCTCATAGCCATTCCCTCAAAATCAGAATATGAGGGTTATACGCTAAATTGTATAGTAATTGCAGAGTATCAGAATAAGGAAGAAGCTGTAACCGCTCTTAGATCACTGTTCAGTAGTATAAAAGATGGGTCGTCTGCATGGAATGCTTAAAGGGGTTTAATCAATGAGCTGGTATCATTTCCTCCGAGATGATTGGGATAGATATTATCCAAAATACCTGCAGTCTGAAACGTGGAAGAAGAAACGTGAGGAGGTCTTTCAACGAGACGGATGTCTTTGTATCTGCGGGCAAACCGCGACAGAGGTGCATCACAAACGTTATGACAATGTGGGAAAAGAACCTTTGTCCGATTTAGTTTCACTCTGTAAAGAATGCCACTTTGATTTGCAGGCGACACTTAAGGATATGCGTAGGTGATAAAGGAGATAGTATGCGCAATTGGACTATTACATCTATAATATTGTTTTCTTTCTTTTCTTTGTGTCCGATTATCTCTGCCCAAGAATACGCACATACAACGTTTATTGGACATGAACGTATTGTTTCAAGTGTAGCGTTTAGTCCTGATGGCAAGATATTAGCAAGTGGCAGTTGGGATTATACTATACGTTTATGGAATGTAAACACTGGGGAACTTCTCAAAACACTTATTGGGCATGAGAATTGTGTTTCAAGTGTAGCGTTTAGTCCTGATGGCAAGATATTAGCAAGTGGCAGTTGGGATCACAGTATCCGAATCTGGGATGTAGACACTGGTAACCATATCCACACACCAGTTCGGAAGGATACTGGAGTAGCCCATTGGGATCGTGTCAGAAGTGTAGCGTTTAGTCCTGATGGACAAATCCTTGTTGTAGGGAGCCATGATAAAAGTATTAGTCTATGGGATACAAACACTTGGCAAAATCTTAATGGGCGCACTGAACCACAGGATAAGATTACGAGCGTAAAGTTCAGTCCTGATGGGCAGTATGTCGCGTGTGGAAGTTTGGACGATAATGTCTATTTGTGGGATACAAAAGGTCAGAATAATACGAATATATGGACACTACATAAAAAACTCAAACACCGGAATGGTATTGCAGGCATCGCGTTTAATCCTGATGGCAAAATTCTTGCTACCGGAGCCGGAAAAACTATACGCCTCTGGAATCCTAACACAGGACAACTCCTCAATACACTAGCAGGACATACACACTCTGTTAATCATTTAGCATTCAGCCGCGACGGACAAACTCTGGCAAGTGGAAGCAGTGGTTACCAAAAAAATATCATTCTCTGGGATGTGAAAACAGGACAACTCCTCAGTACATTAGCTGATACCAAAAATCACACCTTCAGTGTGGCATTTAGTCCAGATGGACAAACCCTGGCAAGTGGTGGTTCGATCTTTAACAGTGGTAGAGGTGTTGTGAAATTGTGGGATTTATACCATGCTTATGTCGAGATTACACCTAATAATATATCAGATACACCAATTATTGGGGATCAGTTCTCAATTAACATAAACATTGCTGATGGAAAATTAGTCGATGGGTACCAATTCACTGTAGAGTATGATAGCTCAACACTCCGATATCTATCAAGTTCCAATGGTAACTATTTATCAGAAGGAGCATATCTTGTGCCACCGATTGTATCAGATGATAAAGTGACAATCAGTGCCATTTCTCTTGGAGGAGAAAGTAACGGCAATGGTACGCTTGCTACAGTAACATTTGAAGCTATAGATTTTAAAGATTCCGTTATCAAAATATCTGATGTAATCCTTACGAATAAAGAAGGAGATAAATTACTTCACCATTTAAATGATACTGTTAAACTTGTTAAAGCAGCGGGCGGAGCTTCACCTGCGGTTATCAGCATTACTCCTTCCCTGATACCTGCGAGAGGCACCGGTGAAAACATTGTATTTGATGTAAATATTGCTGGTGGGCAAAACATCACTGATTATTACTTTCATTGGGAATATTTTCCAACAACAAGAATGAAAATGTTATCAGTTGATAAGGGTGACTATTTTACAAATGGTATTGGTAATGGGGATGGTACATTGGCGACAGTAACAATTGAAGTCCTTCGTGTTCATTCTCATTATAGTATTTTGCTGGATGTATATCTTATCGGAAAAGACGGTCTTCGTTATATACCAATTCATAAGGCAAGTGATGGGTTTCCAAGGATGGAAGGTCGTATAAATGTTCCAGTAGTTATTCCTGATTTACCTAATGTTGTAAACATTATACCTTCGTCTCTTCCTCATCCAGGTATTGGCAAGAAAGTAGTCTTTGATGTCAATATTACAGGAGGTCATAATATTGTTGATTATAAAATGTCTTGGAAATATATCAAAAATAATCTAAAATTAATAAACAATGAATGGAATAATTTTACGAATGCTATTGGGAGTGAAGGAGGAAAACTTACAACCACAACATTTGAAACACTTACAGATAAAGACGCAAGTATTGCTGTTGATATATTACTTGTCAATTCTGATAATTTCGTCTACAGAGCTGTAAACGAACAGGGTGATCTACCATTTATTGAAATAAAAAAACCAGTTTTCCCACATGGAGATATAAATAAAGATGGTGTTGTTAATATTCAAGACCTTGTATTAGTGGCATCAAAGTTCGGTGAGGCAGTAGAAGATGATCCCGCAGATGTGAATGGGGATGGGGTTATCAATGTTCAAGACCTTGTCATCGTTGCCAATGCGCTGGGGAACAATTAAAATCAGGGTGTAGACATTATAGCGTTTTAATTGTGGTTCTTATCGGTCTGTGGTAAGTCTTAAGTTCGTGGATTGCACTCTACTCAATCTAAATTTATACTTACACTCGGATTTTAATATTGAACCCATGTTTAGATTAAATTTTTGATATGGTGTTATGATATACCTCTCAATTAAATCATTAATGTCTATTTTACTGCGGTGTTTCCGATTATGTCATAAGGACTGTGAAGGCTGGAATGAATATGAATTTTTCTGCTCTCAACCATTGAAGTAAAATCATGAAAATTTCAGTCATCATTCCTGTATTGAATGAAGAAGGCGCGATCGCAAATGTCATCAACGATATTCCAAAATCGTTAGTCCAAGAAATTATCGTTGTTGACAATGGATGTACTGACCGCACCGTAGAAATAGCACGCAAACATGGCGCAAAAGTCGTGGCTGAGCCGCAAAGAGGCTATGGCAGTGCATGTCTTGCAGGAATTGCAGCTGTTCATACAGCAGATATAGTAGTGTTTTTA
Source organism: Candidatus Poribacteria bacterium (assembly GCA_965197475.1). Taxonomy (GTDB): domain Bacteria; phylum Poribacteria; class WGA-4E; order WGA-4E; family WGA-3G; genus MSPOR6. The sequence continues at coordinate 1,332,640 of CBDANF010000002.1, forward strand.
GATGGTGATTATAGCGATGACCCAACGGAGATGCCATTGCTTGTTCAACCGATCCAAGACGGTCTCGCGGAGTTTGTTATCGGCACACGCGTCCCAACTGAAAAGGGAGCATTGCTACCACAAGCAAGGTTCGGAAACAAACTCGCAACCTTCTTAATGCGAATCTTCTTTGGGGTAAAGTACACCGATTTAGGTCCCTTTCGTGCTATCCGTTACGAACAACTCCAAGCATTGGACATGCAGGATAAAAATTTCGGATGGACAATAGAGATGCAACTCAAAGCAGCCAAAATGGGAATGAATGTCCGTGAGGTACCAGTTAGTTATCGCAAACGTATCGGCACATCAAAAATCAGTGGGACCTTCACTGGAAGTATCCGAGCTGGTGCTAAAATACTTATAACGCTCTTCCGATATGGAATACTTCGTTGATTATCTGCTGAAGTGAGAGTTCGGTTTTGCAGGTAGGGTTGGCAACCTCTGGACAAAGAAAATGAAAAATTTCAGGACAGAACAATTCTGGTGTGTCAAACAAATTCATATCTTCCGTGGCCTTTCCGATGTAGATACTCGGGCATTAGCGAAGATAACCACATTCAAAAATCTAAAACACAAGGAACGTATTTGTGCAGAAGGGGTTTATCTAATTAAAGAGGGGCGCGTTAAAATTTCTGAAAATCTGCCAGATACTGATCCTAAGAAGATTGGAAATCGTTCTGTTAATTCAGATTCAAGCAAAAATCAGGAAACGAAAGAGGTGCTGGAACCAGGCGAGATATTTGGTGCTGTTTCCGATGATGAAGAGGTTTTGAATGGGAATCCAAATTCACCCACCTTCGCGGAAACTTTGACAGAGGTTTGTGTCGGCATTGTTACTACCCGCAACTTTTTGTTTTTTCTCAAACGGAAACCGCATTTAGCACTACCGCTGCAACGTAGGATACAGTTAGGGTTCTCTAATGTGTTAGGAACGTCCAACAATCCTTTTTTCATCGGATACAAAAATAAAAAGCAGGAATGGCATTTCAGTTCACATAACATATTGAAAAGACCCACAACGCCAGACAGGAGGCGGACCAACGTATTTGGAGACATTATGTTCCGATGTGCGTCCTCTCGTCTTGCCCTATTATTACAGAACCTTGCTTCGGTCCCAAATAGAAATGGTGTTGTGTTTGTGCCTCGCTTGTCAACCAAACGCATGTCGAAATTAATTGGAAGTTCAACGGAAACAATTGATACACTATTAAAAACGTTCAAACAGTATAATGTGATTGATACACGGTGGGGACAGATTCAGATTTTGAATGCATGGCAGTTAAAGAAAATTGCGGATGCGCGGATGAAAACATTATCACCCCAAGTGCCTACCACCACTTCCAACGATGATATTGATTTGGAAATGTTCGCTAATCTTCAAAACGAGGAAAACAGTGATGCTATTTCCACCGTATCTTCAAGGTAAAACTTCGTTCACGTTACTAAAACACAACAGTAGAAACTGGTAATTTATAGAATATGAAAAACAAAAATCCGTATCTAAATATTGACCAGCAAATGGTCGGTGATATCTACACGAACCGTGAGGTCATGGAAAACCTAACCGTTTTATGTGATGACTTCGGTTCCCGTTTTGCGGGAACCCCTGAAGAATACAAGGCGGCTACTTTTATCTCTGAAACATTTACCCGCTACGGGCTCAAGAATGTTAGATTAGAGGAATACCCCTACGCAGGTTGGTCACGCGGTACTGCCACCCTCACAATCACCGAACCTATCGAACGGACTTTGCACTGCATTTCGCTTCCCTACTGTCCCGCAGGCGATATTACTTGCGAACTCGTTTCTGTAGGATATGGAAGTCCAGTGGAATACAGTGAACTTTGCGAAACAGCTGCCGGTAAACTGATAATGGCGAAAAGTGCTTCACCGAGAAACTTGGGTAGATGGGTGCATCGAAAGGAAAAATATGAGCGCGCTGTTCTCAGTGGTGCAAGTGCTTTCATTTTTGTGAGTGAACACCCCGGCGTTGGCCCTGAAACCGGAAGCCTTCAAAATAACAGACCCGCACCTATCCCTGGTATCTCAGTTTGCAAGGAAGATGGTGATTTTCTAACACGATGCATTGACCGCTACGGAAAGGTGACAATGCGTCTGCAAACGACAGACATTAACGAACCCCGCACCTCATGGAACGTCGTTGCTGACCTGCCGGGGAAGGAAATTCCTGAAGAGATGATTGTTTTAGGGTGCCATTACGATGGACACGACATCGCGCAAGGGGCACACGACCCTGCCTCAGGTATGGTATCCGTCATAGAGGCGGCGCGCGTCTTATCTACCTACACAGCGGATCTGTTAAAACGGACTATCCGATTTATCGCCTTTGGAACAGAGGAAATCGGACTTACTGGGGCACTTCGTTATGTTGAAGCACATGCAAACGAGTTGGATAATATCCGGTTCATGCTGAATATGGACGCAGCTGGCGGTACGAGTCGAAAAGGAATCGTTTTACATCATTGGAAAACGTTGGAACCTTTCTTTAACACAGCACAACAACAGATGCATGTAGATATGCCTATCGGACAGAAGGTGCATTCCTACTCCGACCATTTTCCGTTTTTCCTTGAGGGTGTGCCTTCATGCCACATGGGGGACCCTACTTCTGCTCCGTCTGGACGTGGGTTTGGACATACTGCTTATGACACGCTCGAAAAGGTGGAATTAGAAAATCTTCGGCGCGCAAGTTCAGTCGGAGCAAGGATAGCACTCAGAAGTGCAAATGCTGAAAAATTTCCCGCAAAACGCCGTTCTCAAGAAGATGTTCAAGAAATCGTTGATACTGACCCAGGGTTAGAAGGGTATCGCATTTCCCTGAAATTGAAAACGTAGACGGTTCAGAGGCACCGCAAAGGAGATTTTGTGACTGTGACAAAACAAATAAAGGAAAGCAAGATGATGAGCAAATTCCTTTCATATACTGTGCTGCTTTATGGGGTAATTGCTTCACTGTTTAGTTTTTCGCTTCTACCAGATGGACACGCTGAACAGGACATCCAACGTGCCGTTACGCAATCGAGACGAACGGCAATCGTAACAGCAGTTGAACGGGCGAGTCCCGCGGTTGTCAATATAAGTGCGATACGGAGTGTGACGCAGCTTACATCCTTTGACGAATGGTTTTGGGGAGACGCACCCAGACGTTCCCTGCGTGAGGTCGGGTCAGGTGTAATTATCAATAAAGACGGTCATATCCTTACGAACCATCACGTCATTGAAGAGGCTGAGAGGATCAAAGTTACCATCGCTGACGGGCGGGAACTTGATGCACAGATAATCGGATACGATTTCCTTTCTGACCTCGCACTTTTAAAGGTCAATACTACAGAAACTCTACCTAAAATTAAGTGGGGGGATTCCGATAATTTACTCATTGGTGAATGGGCACTTGCAATCGGAAATCCTTTCGGACTCTCAATTGGCACGGCGCAACCTACGGTAACGGTTGGTATTGTCAGTGCAACGCAACGTTCTCTGACAGTAGACAACCGTTTCTATGAAGCACTGATTCAGACAGATGCCTCTGTTAACCCTGGAAACAGCGGCGGAGCTCTGGTAAATGTACACGGCGAACTCATCGGTATAAACACCGTCATCCGTTCAACCAGTGGTGGGTCGCAAGGTGTTGGCTTTGCAATACCTGTGAACAAAACAAGAAAGGTAATCCAGCAGGTTCTTGAGCGCGGATGTGTTATTCCACCCTACTTAGGGCTGGAAATACAGTCTGTAACTGAGGAGGTGGCGGAAAAACTTTTGGGAAGAGAGGCTTCACAAAACTCAGTCTTTTCTCGCGGGGTTTTAGTATCGGAACTGGAGAAACAGAGTCCTATTGGTACTGCTGGTATTAAACGAGGCGATATCATCTGGTCCGTCTCGGGACATCGGATAAAGGATGAAACCGACTTTATGGCAGTTGTTCGCTTGCTTCCACTTAACCAATCTATTAAATGTGAATTCATCCGGCGTGGAAAAAAGAGAGAAACCACCTTGAAACTAAAGACGTTGGAATGGAAGTACACACCACGCGGTTGGGGATTGACCCTTACACAGCCTGACAAGGATAAAGCACAAAGATATAAACATCGCGGTGTCGTCATCTCACATATTGAAAAAGGAAGTGGATTGGCAGGAATTCTCAAGAAAGGGGATATCATCTATCAAATAAACGATATCACAATTTACACCCTCGAAATTTTTAAAATTGTGGACACACGAATCCGAACGCGGAACAGAATTCAACTCTACTTTGAGAGAGACGGTGTAACTGACAATATCCCTATCACTTTTAATAGGAACAATCGCTGGAGATAAGTGTTTTAAGGGTAATAGAACGAACACGGAGAGGCCGCTGTTCAGTGGAAAATATAAAGGACAGAGATAGTACCTCAATCATCCGAATATGATACTAATGTCATCAAACTACAACATTGGAGAATGAAAATGAAATTGCAGCTACCCATACTCATTATCGTCTGTTTGTCCGTTGTATTGATTCTCACCATCCATTTCTTGGGGGGCAAGAACACGCAATCCGCTGTAGAACCTATCAAGGAGAGCGAAGAGTTTAATGTAGTTCGGGATGATGCGGAGAACGCATATAACGCACAAAATTTCAATCAAGCTATCGAACTTTATGAACAGGCATTAGAGTTACGCCCTGAAAATGCTGAAATATATAACGACCTTGGATCAGCTCACTACGATCTCGGACTGAAATATTCAGGACCGAAATGGCCGTCATGGGAGATTCAGGACAAATCGATTGAAGGCGCGTCGGCAGAACTTGACCGTGCTATTCAAATAATAGAGTCTGGATATATCGTCTTGGAAACGAGTTCGTCTGAAATAGCAAAAGCAGTTGAAGAACATGCAAAGGCGAAAGGAGCTGCTGTTTTTCCTTACTTTGGAAACACCCAGACCACTCTCAATATTCTGATTGGTTCTACAAAAGATCATTTACTACAAGCGCATTGGTTATATCTTAAGTCAATAGAGTTTAAATCTATTTATGCCGCTCCATATCGCAATCTCGGTTCGCTTTATATGAAAATCGGTATTAGAGATAAGGCTATCAATTATTTGCAAGAAGCATACAAACGTGAACCGAGTGATGAAAAACTCGCGGACTATCTGATCCAATTCAGAAGAGGATTTTAGCCGCTGACTCTTATAGTACGATTTTGTAAATACACCGGAATTTAATACAATAAACTAACTGTATGCTTAATTGGCGAACGCAATAAACGTTCACCTTTTGAATAGCCAGTATTACACGAAATCGTAAATCTATACATTTGTGACCGATGTAGTTGAAACGAACATCACATCTCGTGTGAAGAATACCTGACATTTCTCACAATTGTTCGGCTCATGTAAAAAATAAGTGCAAATGAAACTTTTTACCCCTATGACCATTGACTTCGTGAAAACAAACGCACACACATTTTACATGAGTGAAGTTTTTCTAATTCCTCTAAACCTAATAACATCAATACGAAATACCTATAAAAAACCCATTTAATGGACAATTTATTCTATTTTGTATTGAAAATAAAGTGCTTTTTTCACATAATGGAGGTTTATCAATTAGTATTTTTTAGCATTTTCATAACCGCGTATTGAGAGACCATAGATAGATACTGATTTCTGAGTGCTTTTGAGAAATATCAGAATACTTACAATACATTACGGAGTCCGTGCTATAGATACAAAATAGCAATTATGGAAAGTCTAACGCAAATACGTTGCGCAAATTGTGGTTTTATGAACCCAGCAGTCAAGTTTTGTGGGGACTGTGGTCGCACACTTGATGATACAAACACACCGCTCAGTGCAACTCCTATCAGCAAGGCAGAAAGACGACAACTGACAGTTCTGTTCTGTGATGTCATAGATTCAACCGCCTTGACAGAACAATTGGATCCAGAGGATTTACGACAAGTGTTAGATGCCTATCGAGCATCTGTCGCTGCGGTTGTTTTAGAATACGATGGACACATCGCGCGTTATTTTGGCGATGGTATCCTTGTTTACTTCGGGTATCCGAGCGCACATGAAGACGCAACACGTCGGGCTGTACAGGTAGCACTAGGCATTGTTGCCGGTTTAGAAGATCTGAATTCGCGTTTGATAGAGACATTTGGTATCCAGATACAGGTGCGCCTAAGTATTGACACTGGTTTGGTAGTTGTGTGGGAGGTAGGAATACCTACAGGTAAACCAGGTGACCACCTCTCTTCTCTGGAGCGTTACCACGGTGATGCGATAGACATTGTGGGAAAAACTCCAAATATCGCTGCCCGAATGCAGCAAGTTGCGCCTCCGAACGGTATCGTGATTGGTGACACCACGCTCAGGCTGATTGAAGGTTTTTTTACACATAAAGACTTGGGCACATTAGCACTGAAAGGAATTTCACAACCGGTTCCAATTTATCAGATACTCGGTGAACACCCGGATAGTGCGCTCCCCGCTTTCAGACGCGAGCAGGCTACGCTTCCGCTGCAAAGCAACGTAACTCCTTTAATTGGAAGAACCCGACAAGTTTCAACCCTAAAAACCCGTTGGAAGCACGCCGCAGCCTCATCAGGGCAAGTTATATTGATTGAGGGTGAAGCAGGTATTGGCAAGTCACGCATTGTTACTGTTATTGCTGAACAAGCGGCTGAGGTTGATGCCCAAATTTTGGAGTGTCGTGGTTCACCAGATTCACAAAATAGTCCGCTCTATCCAATTCTGTCGCTCTTGCGACAACAACTCTTTCGGTTCGGTGAGATGGACACAGGAAATACACGACTGAAAAAACTGGAACAATTTTTAAATACACATGAATTCTCATTAAATCTACTCCCTCTTTTGGCAGAACTTTTAGAGATAGACGGTGACTACCGAACCCTGGAACTGAAACCGGAACAACGCCGCCGACGGACGTTACAAGCACTTGTGCAGATTTTCCTGAAAACTGCACAACGAAAATCGCTTTTATTGATTGCCGAAGATTTACATTGGGCTGATCCGTCTACATTAGAGTTTCTACATCTGTTAATTTCTCGAATAGAAACCGCACCTATCCTTGCAATCTTGACTTCGCGGGCAGAAATGGGTGTTAATCAGGATAGCACACAAGCTGAAGGTAGAGCGAAACTGAAAACGCTTGCCGAGTTAAAGTGGGTAACCCAAATGCCGTTGAAACGTTTAAACCGAAGACAGGTGTCGCAAATGATTGCGGAGGTTGCGGGGGATCATCAGATACCTCCAGATGTATCTAAACAAATTGCAGCAAAAACAGAAGGCGTACCGTTGTTTGTAGAAGAATTAACGCGCATGGCACTCGAATCTGACCTGCCAAATATTGATGTTTCAACAGAGATACCGGCCACACTGCAAGCATCTTTGACGGCACGACTTGACCGACTTGGCTCGCGAAAAGAACTCGTTCAACTTGGGGCAACACTTGGTAGGGATTGGACAGCGGAACTTCTACATAAGGTTATCGTAAGTATGACTGAAGAACCTGATGCAGGTGAGTTTCTTGCACACCCTGACCAATTTGCGGCATTTCGCCCACTTCTAGACCAGAAAGATAATCTCACATGGCTCGAAAAAGAATTACAGCAGCTTGTTGAAGCAGAGATATTGAGGTGTCGACAAACTCATGAAAACAAACTAATTTATACTTTCAAGCATCCGTTGATCCGTGAGACCGCATATCAAGCATTACTCAAGAGTACGCGACACGCTTATCACCGCCGGATTGCAACCGTGTTACGGAAGTCATTCGGGGATGTCGTTCGGGCACAACCGGAGTTGGTCGCATATCACTACACGGAGGGTGAGCTACCGGAGCGGGCTATTGAATTTTGGCAACAAGCAGGACAACGGGCGGTAGAACGATCTGCAAATGTTGAGGGGGTTCGTCATTTGACGCAGGGGTTAACTTTGTTAGAAACATTTCCTGAAACCTCCGCACGTGCAGCGCGCGAATTGGTAATTCAAACAACATTGGGCCCCGCGCTCATCGCAACGATGGGTTATGCCGCACTTGAAGTAGAAAAAACATATACACGCGCAAAAGCACTGTTAGAAACGATGCCAAATAACGAACGCATGCCCCTCCGATTCCCGATTTTGTTTGGATTATGGCTCACCTATTTAGTGCAAGCAAAGCTACAAACTGCCCGTGAACTCGGAGAACAGTGTCTTGTGATGGCACAACAACAAGCAAATACGGTGTTGGAAGTTGAAGCACACAGAGCATTAGGTGCCACACTTTTTTATCTCGGCGAGTTAAAAATGGCACGCGCTCACGTTGAAGCGGGAATTTCACGCTATAACCCGCATCAACACCCTGTGCATGCTTTTTTTCATTATCTTGCTGACCCGGGGATGACCTTACACGCTTATGCTGCGCCGTTAGTGTGGTGTTTAGGATACCCCGAACAAGCCGTGGCACAACTTCAAGCATCACAGCAGATGGGTGAGGAACGCCCACATCCGTTTAGCCAAGTAGTTTCCTTACATTTTGGCGCACTGCTGTACCAATTACGCCGAGACGGGGACAAAGTAAATGCTTACGCTACAGAGCTACTCGCGATTTGCAAAGAACACGGTTTTTCTGTCTGGGAGCCAACGGGTAGAATAATGAAAGGGTGGGCACTTCAACAGAATTCTGAAGGTACACACGAAGAAGAAATAGCCTTAATTCGAGAGGGTATTGCCGGATGGGAATCCAACCGATCGCGTGTCCTACGACCTGTTTATTTGGGAATATTGGCACAAGCTTATGGACAGGCAGGAAAAGCTCAAGAAGGACTTCAGACAGTAGAAGAAGCATTAGCCGCTGTTGCTGAAAGTGGTGAACGCGCTAATGAAGCCGAACTCTATAGACTCAAAGGCGAACTCCTGCTAAAATCGGACAAAGATGTTCTGTTAACTTGTGCGAATTCGTCTATAAAAACAGATGCGCAAAACAATTGTTCATCTGCACTTCAACGTGAGGCGGAAACTAATTTTGAGAAAGCGTTGACTATTGCACAACGCCAAGAAGCGAAATCATGGGAACTCCGAACCGCTATCAGTTTTAGCAAACTCATGATAGCACAGAATCGACATGATGCCGCGCATAATTTACTTAAACCGATCTATGAGTGGTTCACAGAAGGATTTGAAACTGTTGACCTTGTAGAAGCGCGTGACTTATTACAAATCTTAAGTGGAGAAAAAACGGAATGAGACTTGGTATCGTTGGCATGTGCAGCGATTTCCGAACGCTGAATCAGGAAGAGATAGAAGCGATACAGAAATTGCAGTTTACTGGAGTGAGTTACCATTTCGCAAGTTCAAATATTCCGCTTGTTTCTCCAGATGAATGTACGCGATGTCGTTTTCTCCTTGAAAAAGCACAACTTGATCTGGTACAATTTGGTATCACTTATGGAGAGTGTCTATTTGATCCGCGTCCCTCAGGACGTGAAGCATCAATTGAGGCAGTGAATTGTGGGATGCCAGTGGCGCGTGAACTTGGCGCATTTTTCTACCTATTCCGACCAGGCAGTCTAAATCCGGACGGGGCATGGACATCCCATAGAGACAATCATCTGCCTGAATCGATGGAACGATTAATTGAAACGCTGAAACCCATCGCTGAAAATGCTGAACGCGAAGGTCTCACACTTGTGATGGAAACACACGCGATTTCTATTATGGATTCGCCTGAGACATGTAGAGAAGTTGTTGAAAAAGTTGGTTCCGACCGGCTCCGCATCGTTATGGATTTTGTAAACCATTTTCAATCCCTGCGTCAGGTTTATGAAAGCGAAGCGAGACTCAACCATATTTTTGATGTGATGGGACCGATTGCACCTATGGCACATATTAAGGACATTCGTGTTGAAAATGGGTTAGTTTTACACCTTAATGAGGAAGTGCCCGGCGAGGGAGAATTAGAGTTAAGCGTGGCTTTAAAGCTGTTTGACGCTCTCCATCCGAATGGCTACGGGTTAATAGAACATCTGCCGTTGGAGAAAATTCCGCTTGCCAATACAAATGTCCGCAAAATTGCGGCTGAAAATGGGGTTAATATCTATTAATTGGAGGATTCGCATCATGTTAAAGAAAAGACAAATAATATTGCTAATTCTCGTTTTAGGGATGATGTTTGCAGCTTACTCAGCGATAGGTCAGGAGGAAAATATCGTCGAAGAGTTGCAGGGTGGTGCCAAAAGTTTTTGGGATAGGATTAAGCTGCCCGTTATTGCCGCCGTTTTGATGTTTGTTTTCCAGGGTATTATTTATATTATCGGCTTGTTTAAGAAAGACAGACTACTTAAAACAATTATGAACAAGTACGTAGTCTTTGATATGCAAGAAGGTCCACGCTACCAAGGCACGATGCGCTTCGGGAATAAAGGAACGGAAATTGTTTCCGAAGAATCCCGGCAACGCGGACAAGCACCAAGTTACATTTTCCCCAGTGACGAGCTGCAGAAGAAAGTTAGAGGGTATATCCGATACATTGACACGATGAATGAACGCGAAAGACGTGAGCGCGCGTGGGAACTTGAACGACTGCTTAATCCACCGTTATCTCAACGAATGGTCCGAAAAATCAGAAATATATTCTTTGCTCTGAATGAGGCAGTCAAAAACGCTATTAATATGGTATGGGGTGGAATCAGACGAGCAGCGAACCCTTTGCAACAACAGATGAAACGTCTTGATACTGCTACCTCAGAACTTGGCGGGCAAAGCGGAGCAGGCGCAATGTCGTCAGCAATGGGTCAGATGGAAAGCGAATCTAAAGCATTCTTGAAGGAAGAAAGTTATGATAGTATCGTTGAACGACTTGTAGGAACACGTGTCAAAATTAGAGTAAAGGGTTCAGGCGAATATATGGCACTACTCAAAGATTACAATAAAGAACACATGTCGTTCATGAATGTAAAAGATAAGAATAATAACGGTTACAAAGATCAATGGGGTTACGAGCACGAATACAAACACGATATCAACAACTTTAATCGACGCGATGATCGAGGACTCAGATGTCGCATGGTAGAGGATGATAGTAAATACTTTTTAGTCTTCGAAAATAATACTGCTTATGCTATTCAGATTGGCAAGATCACGTTACATGATGGATCACCGGCATGGGATAGGAATCTTGAATTTAAGTGGCACATTGAACCACTCAGCGTCAGGAGAATCCGCCTCAATCCAGTATCACAACATAAAGTGGCTCCTTTCGATCGAGTCTCAATCCCTGAACATAGGACTCCAAGAAACTTTAAGAAGATAAAACTCGAATTCCGATCTTTTCGGGATGCGGATGTTATTTTTCCGCGTAACGTTTGTACCATTATCGAAAGTGCTGAAAAACATCAACAGGAATTGTTCAGTATATCTTCCTTGACAGATGCGATTCTTGACCGCAGTGAGACTGAAGAAATCGCCATTCAGGACGCACAAGGACGACCAATTCACGGTATGAACCTCGTCCATGGCTACGTCACCAACGTCAATGAAGAACGGATTGACCTGAAAACCGTTGATTCGAGTTATAGCCGACGTTGGGAGGTCGAAAGCGCGTATACGCATTTTGATAATACTTTACGCCACCGAGTTCCTATTCATCGGAGGATGATACCATTTTTCGCGAACCGTCTTGTTACACAAAACGCACTTGTTGAACAGATAAGAGAGAACCCACTCCAGCAAGAAGCACTATCCCAGTTAGCATATCCTAATTCTGTGAAAAGACGGTTGCGAATTCCATTGCTGAAGAAATTGCCTTCAAATGTTGATATCCCTCTGCCTCTCAAGGTGATGGCACTCACGGGCAACAATACTGATGAAGAATTCCCGATCCTTGAACGTTTTGAATACGTTCATGAACACCACATGCTTTATGAATCTGTCAACAACTTACGAAATGACCGACTCGCCAAAATGGACATATTATGGATAGGAAACGGCGAAATTTACAAGGCAGGCTACCGCCTTAATATTGACACTGAACACCGTATCAAAAATTTCGTCAGTCAAGGGGGCGTTGTCATCGTTTCGGGGCAGGATGTGAAGGCAAACTACAGACAGAGACGAGGCGCAGGATGGATTCCCGAACCGCTGACAGGTGTAGAATATGATGAAACGGATGAACTCTTACCAACTGGTCAAGGAAGAAGGAGTCGCGTCTTTCATACCCCCAATGTGCTTAACACCACACCAGACACTAAAGAGATTCCCTTAGTTCAACTTGACGATATGTGGGTAGATCCGCTCGGTAAATGGAATTCACTTGCGAAATCTACCGCGCAAGATGCCTCAGCCTTGCTCACACTTCCGTTTCAGCAAGGGTTATATATTGTCACAAGTTTGAAGAATGAAACACAGAGAGACGTGGAAATAAACAATAAATTGATGGAGAATTTGCTACACTTTTCTGTTAAGTGGCTGGACAACCAGAAATGGAAGCAACGTATTTGGGGTCAATAAATTTCAATATGGTAGTTTTGCATTAGAATTTTTTATAGTGAAATGCGAGAGACGTTATTAGGTTCGCGAACCTATCTAACCGGATAACGTCTCTCGTATTTTAATTTTTATTCTTTTTCCTTTTTATTACCTGCTTTTACCTGAGAGTTCTGTTTATCTGCTGTTTCTGAAGGTTTTTGCTTATCTGATGGTTTTACAGCGGTTGGCCCATTCCCGTTTTCCGCCGCCTTTACTGCTTTTCTAAGATCTTCTAAGGCTTTCGCAAGTACTTCAAAACGTTCTGCAAGAGTAGGTTCTTTTTCTCCGTTTGTTGTTTCATCGGTGTTCAATGTATCAGTTTTCTGTCCGACATCAACTGCTTTTATTACTGCCTCAGAAAATATAGGATCTGAAGCGAGAGTGTCGTTCGCTACAACTACAACCTGTTTAAACGTCGGACGTTTTATTTCCATATCTTCTTCTTTTTCTCCCTTTTTGCCTGTATCTGGCTTTTGATAGATTGCTTCAACGTGAAAAATACCGTCTTCAAGGGGAATTGAGTGCAAACTTGAACGCATAATAACATTCCCTGTTGACAATTCGAGGAACTTATTGGATAGTCCACCTGTAATTAGAGCTTCTACGTGCTTAGGACCTTTGACTTCGGGGGTATTGTTAAGCGTATAGACAATCCGTTCACCGTAATGAAGTGGATCACACCGTGCGACTAACCATGCCTTCATATCAAATTCCTTTATCGGAGGAGTAAATGGAATCATGTTGACAAATTCCATGTGTGTTTCGCCAGGCAATCTGATCATAGCATAATACGGCATCATCTCCTGATCATCCTTCCATACTATGCGTCCCTCCTCTCTCTTTCCGTCACCATATACCTCTTTAGGAATTTTCAGCTGCTTGCTTTTTCCGTCAAAAGTTTTGGCCTTCTCAACGTGATAGTCCTTATACATCTTAGCTTGAATGCGCGTTAGATAGTCTGGAAATCGGAGATGTGCGCGTAACCCTGGAGGCATTTCGTCAAACCCTTTAAATAGGTTCGGAAAGGCTTTTTGGTACGCATCCATAATTGCTTCATTGGCTTTAACGGCATAAAAATTTACCTCACCTGAATAAGCGTTAACGGCTGCTATACCGGAATTTCGAATGTAATTGAATTTCTCAAATTGGCGTTCGGCATCCTGGAAGTTATCTGGCACCTGGGCTGTGTCATCTTCATAGAATTGTGCATTCGGGTACCACTTACTCGTGATATAGAAGTCTACTATCCACCAGAGTTGTCCATTGTCAATAACAATATAAGGATCTGGATCGTAATCAAGGAACGGTGCAATATGCGAAAGTCGGTCAGATACAACCTTTTGCCCACGCCGTGTTCCAATCTTTCGCCAGAACATGATGCGACTATCCGGTAATAGAACAGCATTTTTATTATAGAGAATCTGCAAATCGAGAAATCGAATTGAAAAACAGAGGCGTCTGAACCATCCACTTAACTGAACGCCACCTATTCCTTGATAATGATATCCTTCGTTTTCGTCTATTTCAGTTGTAGTTTGTGTTTCTTCCTCAGTTTGTGTTTCTTCCTCAGTTTGTGTTTCTTCCTCAGTTTGTGTTTCTTCCTCAGGGATTACCTCTGAAACTTCGGATTCAAAGTCATACTCACTTACTGTTGTGTTAACGAAGACATAGTCGTTCGTCATCTCACCATAGTAAATCCTTGGGTGTGTCACCTCTAATTCTGGATAAGTAAAACTTGTCTCATTTTTTAATTTTTGGGGGTTCAACTTAACTTCTGTCCAGAATACCGGTGACTCCTTCTCATCAACAGCATTGACTGGGACAACATACACGCCATACCCATGCGTATAGACAAGTTTCCTTCTTCGCCAATTTCCAGTAATTCCCAAAACATCAGGATCTGGTTCAATTTCTCGTGCTGCAATTAGTACTTGTCTGTACTGTTCAGTAGATTCGGATTTTTCATTATCATCTTCTCCAGAAGTATCGGAGGCACTACTGACATAATACCGATCAATATCGGTATACGGATAAAAATTATGGTGCTTCACAAGATGTTCTGCCCGAAGGACATCATAAAGCACACGTCGATCCCAAAGCTGAACATTTTCCAGTACCTCTCTATTTTCCTTTTTATTCACTAACTCCAAAGTTGCAGGACCTGCGGTGTAGTTTTTTTTCTTAATAGAGTCTAAATCAAAAGCGGTTCGCGTGGATTTAATGTGCTTCTCTAAGTAAATACCTTCTACTTCAAGTACATCAGATTGGACATTCACAAAGTGTGATACACGCGGGTAAACGTGTAAAAGTGAAACATAACTTATGCACCATACTGCTATTGCGGCATACCATAGGATTCGTTTTCGCCAGAACACGTTAACTATAATTACTATACCAATTGCCAAAAGGATTCCATAATAGAATAGTGTTGAACCTGCTAATTGGACATCTAAATAGAACATTCCACTCAATTTATTAAGGGTAGGGGTGGCAGATTTCGTGTATACCTTACCCCATAAATTCACATTACCTCGCCATATCTCCACTGCCAACAATACAAGCCACAAAACTGAACCGTGGAATACAATATTTCTTTTCACATAACCCTTAGAACGCGCATCACGACGATAGTAGAAATTATAAAGTAAACCCACAACTCCACAAGTTGATAATAGCAATATTTGTACCCAGAGACTAACCGCTTTATGCATAGGGAAGGAAAAAAGAAAAAAATTTAGATCTTTCCCAAACAGAATAGGTTCTACAATGTCAGTAGGACGTTCCAAATAACGAAAAAAGGTATCCTGTAGAGGCATCATTGGAATAGCAAGAAGAATAGCAAGAACCACTGTGCCGCAAAAGAAAGCGCGATGAAACGAGACAGTACGCTCATGCGTCCATCGAGCAAATTCTCGCGGTTCCGGGCAAAGTCGATTAGCAATTACAGCATTGACATTCATGAATGCTAATGCGACGAAGAAAAATCCTGCAAAGATACCCCATCGCATCTTCCGAATTTTCCAAAAGACATCAGCATAATTTACGCTTGCAAACCATAGGTGTTCCGTAAAGAGATAGGCAAACGGAAACATGCTGCTCAGCAGTGCGACACCGCCTATCCCCCAAAGCAGATATGCCTGGATTTTCAACGTAAGTTTCCTATACCAAATACCTTTCCGATATCGGAAGATACCCCATACCAGCGTGATCGTGATGATAAAAACATTGAAAAGTAACCATGCAATGGCCAGATCTGGTGTCATAAGAAATACCTCATTTAGTTTCGGTAGGGGAGTAGTCTAAAGCAGCTAAGCAAATGGTAACCTCTGATTTTATGCCGTAGACCGCTTGTACACATCGCAGTGCTGGGCAATGTTTTTATATAGAATACCATCATTTTTATGCCGATGTCAAGGCAATCACAAAAGTTGTTATTGCGAACATTAATCTCTGAATACATGTTTTCAGGCATAGCAGTAAATCCTTCTGAAAATTAAGTTTCTCATTTTTTAAATTTTTGCTATAATGAGGAAAGTTGCAAGATGGACTTGCAAGTTACGACTCATACTCACCCATAATAAGCAAGGAGGCTTGTTATGTTCGGAAGGAAAAAAAGAATGACAGGAATGATTCCGACAATTAGTTCTGGGGTCGCAGGTCCCCTCGGCGTGTTACATCTCCCTCGATTTTGGTCTAAAGTATTGATGGATGCCAAGGGTGTCCTTCACGAAGACTACCCCGCATGCGGAATGGGGTATGATCAGATGGTGTTAGACGCACTTGGACTTGATAAGGACGCAACGCTAGCATATATCAGTGACAACTCACCTACCTACCCGCAATTTGAAGCATGGGTTTTAGAGCAGAGCGGTGGTAGTCTTGATACTGATGCAGTCGCTAAGTTGAATGCTGATATTGAAGGTTATCATCATGATGACGATACCCGCACAAGCATTCTTGGCGCGAGCGGAATCGAAGACGACGGCACTATTTTAGATGCTGTCAACCTCAACAACCTTGATGACTGGTATGAACTTCACGCCAGTTTAGGTTAGACGTTTAGGCATCTCCATGTAGGGCGTGATGAACACGTCCACATTGAGATGCCTATTTTGTCTTAATGGTTACTTGTCCGCTTCCGTCGTTAATTCGATTGCGCTACCCGTTTCAGAGGATTTGAGACCCGCAAGCAGGATTTCAGTTACATGCCGTGCCGTGTAGACATTTGAGAGCGGCGGTTGTGTTCCCGCTCGAATATGTTCGGCGAAATGGGCGTGCATACCGCTCGGTGCAACATCGCTGCAGTCAATCGCTTTGGTATCAACGGGAGCATGTTCGCGGGTATAAGAGGTAGGTGTCCATTGCGTAAGCGCAGCACCATCTCTACCGGGCATGGTGAACTTGCCAGCAGTGCCGTGGACACTTGATTCGCCCGTTCGCGCAGGATCACACCAACTTGTTTCAGCGGTGACAATGCCTCCCGATTGCATCTCAAGCACGAGCGTTGCAACGTCTTCTAACTCTGTCGGTTTGTCAAAAGTAGAGACGAAGCCTGTTACGCGTTTAAAGGTTCCGAGCATCGCGACAAGTCCGGAAACTGCATAAACTCCCATATCAAAAAGCGCACCAACGCTCGCTTGTTTAGCGTCAAAAAACCATAAATCGTCTCCAGATTCGCCGAAAATATCGCGGATTTCAGCATAGTAAATCTCGGGACCGCCATGGCTACTACGCATTCTCGCACCTGACACACGTCCAATCGCATTTTCAGCAATGAGTTGGCGAACTTTATAGATACCCGCACTGAAATGTGGAAGACACATCACTGTTTTGGCACTCGCTTCAGCAGCATTGACAAATTGATTAGCTTCATCCATATCACCGCAGAGCGGTTTTTGCATCAACACATGCTTCCCTGCTTCCAATGCTTTAACGCCCCAAGGCACATGCAAGGGATGCGGGGTGCCAATAACGATAGCGTCAAGTGTGTCGTCTGCTATAATCGCATCGTAATCCTGGGTCCAGCGCGGAATATCGAATTCTTGACACTGATGTTTAAGACGGTGTTCACGTCTGCCCCCAATCACAACGACTTCAAAATCGTCTCCTCTTGTCAAATCAGGTAGATGCATTCGGCAGACGATACCACCAGCACCAATAACGCCGAGTTTTAGTTTATCCATGATTCTAAATAATTCCTTATAATGAAAATAATCCCTTAAAATGAAACAGTTACGAAATACAGCACTTAAACACTTTTTACAACAGTCTGGTTCTCCATCGATTGATCTCGTTTTTGTTCTTCAAGACGTTGAAGATCCGGTTAACGTCGGGGCAACCTTCAGGATTGCCGATGCGTGCGGCGTTCGCGAGATTGTATTAGCTGGTATTAGCGCGCATCCACCGAACCCGATGATCGCAGGTATCGGGCGCGGCACACATCGCCGAGTTCCATGGCACACAACAAAATATGCTGCTGATGCCATTAAAAAATATAAAGAAGATGGTTATCTCGCGTGTGCCTTAGAGGTAGCATCGGATGCTGTGCCTTATCATACAGTTGAATATCCTGAAAAAGTATGCTTGATTGTCGGAAACGAGTATCGCGGCATTTCCCGACGAACTTTTGATGTCTGCGATACGGCAATCTATCTTCCAATGTACGGTAAAGTTGGTTCTTTGAATGTCCACGTCGCACTCGCTGTTGCTACATACCATATTTTACATAAATGAGAACATACGCAGTATCTATTTTATGTCAAGTGTTATTGCGTAAGTCCCAGGGACATTCAATTCTCCAGTAGTTGCAACCTTCTGATCAAGGTCACTCCTCTGTCCGAGCAACCTCCCGGTCGCGACTAGACGGCTAAAACGCACAAAAAACCGAAAACTGAATGGCTCTGCGTAAGCCCTGATTATAAAAAACAGCATAGATGTTTTTACTTTACTGCTTCAGAATCTATTTTAAAGGATTTGGTACATCCAAAGGACTCCAAATGCCTTTTTCTTCTTCTATTTTCTGCATCAGATCTCTATATGCTGTGATCGCTTCATTCTCCTCCGAATATCTTGCTATGTTTACTCTTCTAATCTTGTCATTCTGTATTGGAACTAATGCAATGAGTGAAAAATAATCACTGTCAGTCGCAACAAGTATTTGCAAACACATATCAATATTAATTGCAGAGACAACTGCATTATATTTTGTATCTTCTAAATCTGTTATAAACATTCTCAATTATCTCCTAAAATAGCCCAGATTCCAATCCTCATGCGGATGATTGACTTATATCCTCGTATTCTGTGGTTGCAAGGCACAATGTCGTGCTAACTCAATATGATTATGTTGTAATTTATGTTAAAAGTCAATAAAAATCGGTAATTACGGTAAGTAGGAGCGATCGCCAAATCGCGATACATTGTCTGAACAAGGATTCACAGTAAGACGTGTTGTTTACTCTTTCGGATTAAAGAGTTCTGGATCAATTTCAGCGTTGATGATAACGTTGCTGAAATGTGATTCATGGTGTGAGTTATCCTTTGTAATCGACTGATACGGAAGCATGATACCGTCCACATCCTTGTATTGCCCAAAGATTTTCAATACGTTCATTTGTTCCCCTTCAATCTCAAGCTGCACAAGATAGTGTGTTTTGTCGCTAATAAAGATTTTGAGTGATGCCCCGGAAGGTTGCTTAACACGCAGCACCGATGCGGTTCCATCTTTCACATTCTCTGTTCCCACATATTGCACAGGAACCTTGTTTTGCGCCAGCGTTTTCAGCAGCCATATCGGTTCACGGAACGCCATATCTTTATCGCCCTTAATTTGCGCTTTCTCTTGTTCAGCGGGCATTCGTTGAAATGTATCGCCGACCCCTATGTATATCGCTTCACCGTCAGATAAAATGGTGTACTGTTCATTCTTGGTTGTATAGAAATCGGATCGATACTTATCAGGGTATAGGTATGCTTTCCCGCCGCCATACATTTGCAGAGAACCATCTGGACGCCCTTGAAAGAGCTGATAATCCCGCACCATGTTTTTCACAGCGATTAGTTTTTCACGCCCGCCGTGTGCTGCAACTGCCTTTGAGACAATATCTTCGGCTTTTGGGTCTGTGTTTTCCGCATCAGTATTTTCCGCAGGGTTCTCAAACCTCACATCGGAAGATAGCAACATCTTTGTGGAAGACTTCGGACTAAAGAGTTCGGGGTCAATTTCAGCGTTGAGGGTGACTTCGGTAAAAAATATTTCATTCTGCCACTTGTGCTTTTCGATCCAATGATGCACAAATTGAATGCCGTCTACATCCTTATACTGCTCTAAAGATATAACTGTGTTTTCGGGTCCGTCTGCAACCTCAACCTCAAACTGCAACTGCACAACATAGTTTGTTTTTTGACTGATAAAGATTTTGATCGGTTTCCCTGAAGGTTGCTTAACACGCAGCACCGAAGCAGGCGCACCTTTGACATTCTTTGTTCCCAAATATTGCACAGGTATCTCGTTTTGAGCGAGGGTAGGCAACAGCCACATCGGTTGACGGAACAACACATCTTTATGGATCTCAATTTGAGATTTAGCTTCCGCAGGGGACATCTGTTCAAATTTTTCGCCTTTTGACGTATATATTGAGGTGCCATCAAATAAAAAGGTGGATGCCTCTTCTGCATTGTCAGTGTAGGCTTCGATGCGTAATTTATCACGATAAAAGACACTTTTGCCGCGCTTACCTTCTTCAATAGAACTATCCGAACGGCGTCTAAATACACGATAATTCATCACAATGTTTTTCACTACTTGTAGTTTTTCAAGTCCGCCGTGTGCTGCAACCGCCGCCGCGATAATCTCTTTTGTTCTCGGATCAGCGTATGTTGCGAGATTTTCCGTGACCAGTTCATCTACTGCTTTTTCAAGGGCGGCCCCGGTGAGATGTGTCTTTCGGATAACGCCTTCACTATCAATCAGAAAGACAGCGGGAAGCGCGCGCACCTGATACATATCAACAAGTTTTGCTACACTGACTTGAGTATGAATCCGTGTGGTTTCCTCATTGTCTGCAGCATCTAAAACAGAGGGGTTCAACGGGTCTACGTTGATATTGATAATCTGAAACCGTTGGTCTTTGTATTTTTCATGAACCTGTTTCAGAATTGGCGTGTCCGATGCGCCAAAATAAAGCAACACCACCTGTCCCCAGCATAGATGCAAGGCGTGCCATTTACTTGTCATATCCTCCAACCAAAAATTGGGTGCCTGTTGACCTATCCATGCGTTGTGAACTTTGGGGATTTCACCTGTTCGTAAAACGCTACCAAGTTCAAGCATCCGCCGCGCAATCCGTGCCTGCAACCCGCCTGCAAACTTCGGATGCGTTATCAGTTTTCTATAGACCGCATCTGCTTTATCGTGCTGGTTGTGTTTGTCATGTGCCAACCCTAATTCCAGCAAACCCCGTTCAAGCGGGCTCCACCTTAACTTGTCCCACATTCTATCAGGATAATGCGTCACAACGATACGATCTGGCGTGGAATCCTTTATCAGTTTTTCAAGGACAGTGATTCCTGTTTCAATACGTCCTAATTGCACCGACGCTCTGCCAAGATAGTAGTAGACTGCATCTATCTGTTCAGATGATGGATACGTATTGATAAAGTCGTTTGACATCGTAACCAACGTCTCTAATAGTTCAGGATCGGTTGGGTCGGTGAGGTGCTTCATAAATGCGTGTATCGCTGTAATCGAAAGCGCGTTATATGCTTTATCCGTGGCACGTTCATCAAGGTTCCTTGGATTCACCTCGACATTTGCATCTAACTGCTGCGCATTGGTCGTGTTGACACTAAAGACAACTATCATCAGTAGTGTCAGAACACTGCTCAGCCATATACCCAATCTTATTTGTTTTCGGAAAAACATCGTGACACCTCCGTAAGTGCACATTTTAGTCATCAATCGGTGTTAAAATGACATTGCGGTAAGCAACAGGACCGTGATCACCCTGCAACAATAAGGGACCCGTAGCCGCTTCATCTGCCAACATCGCCCCGCGCGTAACCCCTGCCACCTCAACGTTCTCGTGAACTACCTGTCCATTCCACACGACTTTGACAAAGGTAGCATTGGCAGTTTTATTGTTGTTCGCATCAAACTGCGGTGCGCGGAAGGTAATATCATACGTTTGCCATTTACCCGGCGGTTTGCTTGCATTGACACGCGGCGGAACGCCGTCGACCGGTTTATTGTCAATCCAACGACAATAAACACCTCCGCATGTCCCATAGTGTAGTTCCGTTGCGCCCCAACTATCTAATATCTGAATCTCATACCTACCCATTACGTAAACACCCGAGTTTGAACCTTGCGGCACCATAAATTCGACGTGCAGTTCGCAATCACCATGTTCATATTCTGTATAGAGATCGGCTGTTCGTCCTGTGGGACCGTTGTAAAAAATGCCTTCCCCAGGAGTCGCTGCTAACAACTTATTGTCGTCTGGATTGAGCGCGACATCACCAATAGCAGACCATGCATGTTCCGAGGCACCACCTCTGGCTAACCAACCTCCCATATTCTTACCATTAAATAGAGCAACTTGCGACATAAGAATCCCTCCTACGTAAATATGTTATATACCAAAAACTTTTCATTGACAAAATTTGTAAAATGACATAATCTTATCATGAATAAAATTATTATAGTAAAGTTTGTAATTATTGAGATACTGCCATAGCGTACTTACTTTCTACAAGGATAATCTAAAGTCTATGAAACAAGCATTCTTATTTCTATTTTTATCCCTACTGATGGGGACACTTGTTGTTTTCAAAATTGCGACAATCCAAGCAGATACGACAGATGCACAGAAAAACACCTCACAGGATAAAAAAACACCTTTTACCGAAGGGTGCAATAAATGTCACGGAGACGAAAACGCCTTTAAAGAATGGACTCAAGCAGGGCATTCACACGCGCTTGTCAACCTCCTTGAAGGACCTTATGAGGTAAAAACGTCTTGTCTGAGTTGCCATTCCTCTGGGTATACCATGTTTGCCGAGCGAGGCATTCCAGGACACCCGTATAACGAAAAGACAGCCGTGAATGCAGTTGCTTGCTCTTCTTGCCATTCCCACGCCAGCAAAGAAGAACATTTGTTGGTAATACCAGCAAAAAAATTATGTGTCACCTGCCACAAAATGGACTGTGGGTGTGCTGGTGCTGGCATTGTCCACCAATCGCAAGCAGAGATGTTCTTAGGACGTGAAGGCGCAGGCGTTAAACGGATGCCATCACCACACGTGCGTGCCATGAAAAAACGGTGTGTCCACTGCCACATGGCAAAAGATGATATGAAAACTGTAGCAAAGGACGATCAAAAAAAAGACGACAAAGAAGCTGTGGCAAAACATGGCGGTCATACCTTTAAAGCAGACTTTTCGACTTGTAGCAACGCAGGATGTCATGATAGTGCTGACAACGATATGGCTGTGAAACTTCCAACATATCGCACTGAAATTGAGGCAAAAATGAAAACTGTCAAAACAATGCTGGACAATGCAGAAGACAAAACATCCCAAGCCTATATTGACGCAAAGTTGAACTACGACATGGTTAAAGGTGACAGCGGTTATGGACTACACAATATTCCGTATGCCCGCGCGCTGTTAGACCATAACCTATCTCTAAAACCGGAGATAAAATAGCAGGCACATTCCGTCGTGCCGTAGCATTGCCACAAGGGTTGAACTTCAACCAGCACTATTCAGTGCCGATTTCAACGGGACGTCCTTATCTTGCGGGATATAAAAACTCAGTGGATCGCTAACAACACCGATGAGTTGCTTCTGAATCGGATTACATTTGGCGACCAATTCATCCGGCATTTGTATATAATCCATCGGTTTGACCCAACGGTAGGCATATCCCATAAAAATAGTTTTGCGGGGGAAACCCGACCAATTATGTCCGATGCCATGATACGTCCGTTGTTCAAAGAGGAAAGCATCACCAGCATTGACGTTCATAGAAATCGCGCCGCGTGCCCAACCTGTTTCAGGATCACGGGCGGGCATGCCTGTTAATCGGTTGCTTCCTGGCACTAATACCGTCGCACCTGAAGCAGGATTAGACTGGTCGCTGATAGCATACGCTATTTTGAGTAGAATGCGCGGATGCGGTTCTTGCATCTCCTTATATGACGTTCCACCATCACGGTGAAGCCCAATGTGGTTTTTTACATTGTCAGCCGGTTCCTCTTTCGAAGGCAAGACAATCAGATGTGACGTAATCATCTGGATGTTCCAATTCAATACCCCACAAGCGAGGGGAAATGTCTTATTCCAGTCAAGAAGTTGGAGAAATGCTTCATGATGCGTAATGCAATTGCGAAGATTCAACTTACCGCCTGCTTCCAAATTCCCTGCTGCCTCCTCTTTGGCATAAACTTCATCAACCGCAGCGTCAATTTCCGCCACAGCATCTGGGGATAGGGCGTTTTTAATTAAAAGATAACCATTGTTATCAACAAACTGTTTCTGCTCAGACGTAAGGACTACTGCTTCAGATAAATCGCTCATCGTTTCCATTTTTTCATCCTTTTTTAGACATGTCTAAATTCAATTTATGTAACTTCTATTTTGGACGCTAAAATGTCCTATAGTTTTACTAAAGTTTGGACATTTTCTGTCTGTTTCATGTTGTGTTCTCACGTATTTTCTATTTTTCTACGAGTTTTGTGCGGAGTTGTAACCCACAGAAAAACTATTATAGGTTCAGCAGAGGCAGCCCCAGCGGGGCGAAATGTTTATCAATAAATCTTATATTGATGCCTAAGGTGTTTCTATTGACCTTGACTATCACTCAAGAACTCTAAAAATTGTCCAAAGTATAGTAGTCTTAAAGTATACAAGGATTTACAAAAAATCTCAAGAAAATTTTAGACAACACCAGCGTTCTGGAACTCAAGGCGACAACGCGTAAGGTCGGAATCAAAATTGACACCTACAACCTCACATCAAGTTTTACGGCAATCAGCAGGAAGCGGTCAACAGACTCCACATCGTGAACTAACAACACATGAACAACAACACTTCGGTGCTACATGGCGTGCTATCTTAATCGGCACCGCACTTACTATTCCCAACGTCTATTGGATTTTGGATTCCGCGGGACAAGGATATCCAACCACAATTTCGCTCTATTTTAATGTCATTTTTTGTATCTTCGTCTTTACAGGTGCGAATTTGGCATTGAAACGGGTAGTGCCGCGAGTGGCATTCCAACAAGGCGAATTGTTGACGATCTATGTCATGCTTGCTATTGCCTCCTCCTTGGCAGGGCACGATGTTCTCCGCGTCTTAATTCCGATGATCCCCTACGCTTTCTGGTATGCCACCCCCGAAAACGATTGGGCGCATCTATTTCACCGATATATTCCTGACTGGATAGCAGTCAAAGATAGAACATTTTTAACGGAGTATTACCGAGGCGAAGCCAGCTTATATAGTTGGGAAGTCATTGAAGAATGGATCACGACCACCCTAACTTGGGCAGGACTTACGCAATGTGTTTAAAAGTCCCCTTGATAAGGGGGATTTTGGGGGTTAAAAGCACCAAATTCTGCCTATTTAACCCCCCTAACCCCCCTTATCAAGGGGGAATGCGTAAGTCCTGCTTGGGGTGGTTTTTTGTGCGCGCTCGTGTTCGTAATGGTTTTTATCAATACCCTCGTCCGCAAGCAATGGACAGAACATGAAAAACTGAGTTACCCGATTATTCAGCTTCCGCTTGAATTGACAAACGTCGGTAAAACAAACCTGCTGACAAATAGGATAATGTGGCTCGGATTTGGGATTGCAGGTGCGATTGATATCCTCAACGGGTTGCACTATCTTTTTCCGACTGTTCCGAGTCTCGGCGGTCGCCTCTACGATTTACGCCCATTTTTTACACAGAAACCGTGGAGCGCAATTGGATGGACTCCTGTGGCTGTATTTCCGTTTGCAGTCGGAATGGCGTTCTTTATTCCGTTGGATCTGTCATTTTCTTGCTGGTTCTTTTATCTGTTTTGGAAGGTAGAACGGATTTTCGGGGATGCTTTGGGAATCAGGGGTATGCCGAATTTTCCGTTTACCGATGAGCAATCTTTTGGCGCGTATATCGGCTTATTCGTGATTGCTATAATCGCAACGCGAAAACACCTCGCACAGGTGGCACGCAAAATCTTTAAGCAGCGGGAAGGAAACGATTCTGACGAACCGATGTCTTATCGTGGCATGATAATTTGCCTCATCGGTAGTCTGATGTTCATCGGTATCTTTTGCAATGCCGCCGGAATGTCAGTATGGGCAATTATAGTTTTCTTCGGAATTTATTACGCAATTTCCACCGCTGTAACCCGCATGCGTGCTGAACTCGGTTCACCGGTACACGATTTACATTTCATCGGACCGGATGAGATGATGCCTCGCATCTTTGGAACGCGCCTGATCGGCCCACGAAACTTAACGATGCTCGCCTACCTCTTCTCTTTCAATCGCGCCTATCGTGGGCATCCGATGCCGCATATCCTGGAAGGTTTTAAACTTGCTGAACGCACCCGAATTTCTAATCGCAGACTCCTTATCGCAATGTGTATTGCAATTGTTATCGGAACATTCGCATCATTTTGGGCATTTTATCATATCTCATACATTGAAGGCGCACGCGATTGGTTCGCGGGTAGACCGTTTAACCGACTTCAAGGTTGGCTCTCTTCACCCAAAGTGCCCGATATTCCTGCGATTATCGCTATAGGTGTCGGATTTCTGATAACCGGTTTCTTGATGATTATGCGGATACGGTTGTTTTGGTGGCCTTTTCATCCGGCGGGTTTCGCTATTTCAAGCAGTTGGTCGATGAATGTGTTTTGGTTCTCTATTTTCGTCAGTTCTGTTATCAAGTGGATTATTCTGAAACAAGGCGGGATGAATCTGCACCGTAAACTTATTCCGTTTTTCCTCGGGTTGATTCTCGATGAGTTTATTGTTGGGGGTGTCTGGAGTCTTATCGGTATTATGCTGGATACACCAATGTATCGCTTCCTGTTTTAGGAAGTGGTGGTATGTGGAATCACACGACTAATCAGATTTCATTCATCTTGACTGAACAACCTAAATATGCTATAATGATAATAGCAACTTATCAAATCAAAAGACTATTGGTTGAATATTATAGTAAAACCTGTAATTACTTATACACTTTTATAATATCATCAATAGAGGTCTCAGCGTTGTATTGACGTATCCGCTTGATGTTAGCGAAATCTTTCTCAATCGGATTCAACTCCGGTGAATACGGCGGTAAAAACAACAAACTCGCACCGCATTCCCGGATCAATGCTTCTGTTTGTGAACCTTTGTGGAAAGAGGCATTATCCATAATCACAACGTGGCTGTCGTCAAGCAAAGGACATAACATCTCCGAAAGCCATGCGTTGAAGGCAACCGCATCGCAACTACCTTCGAAAAGCACAGGCACTGTGAAACATCCATCAAGACGTGCCGCAATCAAGGTTGTGGTGGTATACCGATGACTTGGCACTTTATCTTCAACACGGACACCTTTCGGGCATAAGCATACCGACGGAAATCGGTTTCGGTGAAACCACTTTCGTCAAGATAAACCGGTTTTTTGCCATGCTCGTGTGTCTCTTGTTGAAGTGCCGAGAGATACTCTTGGCGTTTTACCGGACACTGTTCTTTGTAGGTCGTGGTCTTTTTTTTCGCGTGATATTGAGTTTTGCCAAGGCATAAAAGATGCCGTTTGTTGAAACACCGAAGTGTTTGGCACGTTCGGCGAGTGTGCTATCGGGAAAATCGGCAACATGTTGTTGAAGCGCATCATAATCAATGTGTCGGGGCCCTTTGGTATCCGGCTTCTCATAGGCAAAGGGGTTTTCTGCTTCTAACCAGTTATAGATCGTCCTTCTTGAGACACCGAAGGTGCGTTTAGCAGCGGTTTTACTCCCACCGTTATTGATGAAATCAAGGACGCTTTTGCGTCCATCTGTTGAATATGCCATAATCATAAACGCTAACATAAATCTCAGAAAATGTAAACTTATTTTTGGGATCTACTATAATTGCTGCCAATCTTAGAACCAATAGATTTGAAATAAAAACTGAAGAAAAAAACTATACTGGAGATATCGCAGACGAAGTCTTTGAAACAGTGGATAACATAACACTAAATCTAAAATACGCTGCTGAGATTCAGGAAGTCACCGAACGAAGCGAAGCCACGGATGAACTCACTAAACCGAAATACCTACTCCTAAGTCTTAAATTAGTTTCAAATGAACAAACTATACTTCGGCGACAACCTTGAAGTCATGCGAGAGATGGACGACCAACGCGTCGACCTAATCTGCACCGACCCACCCTTCAACAGCGGACGTGACTATAACGCGTTCCTCACTGACTCGCTTGCACAATCCAAAGCGTTCACGGATACATGGACATGGGACGACCCAGCAAAAGATTCCCGCGCCGACATTGAAAGACGCGCACGCACCAGCGACACTTACAAGGCACTTAATACCTGCCTGAAAGGGTATGACCTTGTGCTGCAAAATGCGGTGTCCGGGAACAAAGGGGCAATGCGTGCATACCTTGCGTTTATGGGGCCGCGGCTGGCGGAGATGCACCGCATCCTCAAAGACACAGGGAGCATCTACCTACACTGCGACCCGACTGCAAGCCACTACCTCAAAGGTGTGATGGATGCTGTGTTTGAGGTAGAGAATTATAGGAACGAGATTGCTTGGGGATATTCCAACAGTGGTCGTCCAAAGCGTTTCTTTGCTAAGAAACACGATACCATTTTACTTTATACGAAAACTGACAAGGCATTCTGGGGAAATTATAAAATGCCTATTAGTGAAGAATATTTGGCAAGTCATTATCGGCAGATAGATGATCAAGGGCGAAGATGTCGTATTCGTGTTGATGCAGGTAAAAAGAGATATTACTATCCAGAGGAAGGAATGACTCCTAATGATTGGTGGAAGGATATACCTTCTCTAAATTCTATGGCGAAAGAACGTCTCGGTTATCCAACTCAAAAACCACTTGCCCTCTATGAACGGATGATCCAAGCCTCCAGCAATGAAGGCGATCTCGTGATGGACCCGTTCGCGGGGTGCGGTACCACAATAGACGCAGCACACTCGCTCAATCGGTTCTGGATAGGGATTGACCTCACAATCCTGTCGCTTGACCCGATGCGGCGACGTCTCTATGACAGGCACGGATTGGAACCCTCAAAAAACTACGAAGTCCACGGTTACCCGACAAACATGCAGGAGGTGCACATGCTCGTCCGCGACGAAAGGAAATATCACGACTTTTCTAACTGGGCGGTTACACGACTCGGTCTTCAGCCGACAAAATCGGTTGGCGATGGCGGTAAGGATGGCGAGGCAGAGGTCGGGCATATCACGTTGTGGGACCCTGAGGCGGGAGAGACGACTAACACGCGTATCCTTGCGGAGGTCAAAAGCGGTAAGCCGACAATCTCGCAAGTCCGTGCATTCTGTCGTGTTATGGACAAACACGATGCGATCGGGGTATTTATCACGATTGAACCTGTGAGTGCGGGGATGCGTCAGGAGGCGGCGGATATGGGGACGTTTTCACATAACAATGAGACGTTTCCGCGCTTGCAGTTCTGGCAGATAGATGATGCGTATTTTGCTAATCCGAGTTCCTTGCGGAGTCTTATTCGTTTGCCGCAACAGTGGCTTGAGCCGATGCGAAAGATGGAACGGCATTTTTCGGATACGCAGTTGCCGCTGCTGCGTTTGTAGGTTGGGTAGAGCTTGCGAAACCCAACATTGTTAGGAACGACCTCCAATCAACGCCAAAAGCGCATTCGACGTTGATTTGGCCACTTTGCAAGCAGCCTCTAAGACATCATTCTGATTCAAGGTGTTTCTTGACATTTTCCTTACCGAATGCCCACACTTCTTCTCCAAATTCCATCAGAGGCGAAGTAAAAAGCGAGTTGTTAATTTCGTCTTTGAAGAAATCGTTGGTATGTGGATTGAGGAAAGTAAGAAGCAGCGCGATTATAAGTGCACTTGTGGCAATGCCTATTCCTAATCCGAGCAAGCTATTCAACCACCCTAAAATGCCTTTCTCAAAGATTTGATGGATCCGTTCAAAAATTGTGTCTGTTACGATAGATGTAATAATTATCAGTGCAATAATGCTGATCCATTTTGCAATTTCTTCATTTACAATAATTTTTTGGATGGGAAAAGCGAGGTGCTGCCACAATTGACTTGCGACGATGAGTCCGGCGCCGAGGGCAAAAGCACCCCACACACTTCGAGTGAAACCGGCTTTGTAACAACTAAATCCGGCTATTCCAACGATGATGAGAATGACAATATCTAATTTCGTCATAGCAAGGGAGGTGCATTAAATAAGCACGCGATTTATATTTTGCAGGTGTTTTGCAGGTTTGAAATAAAGGGCGTAGAAAGTTAAGAAACGAGATCCTTGGAGTATCTTTTGATCTGGGTTAATTTGGTATTACGCTCTTTTTATAAATTTGCTGCATCGCTGTTTCAATCGGGGTGCCGTTTCCTAAAAGACTAAGGAGTTGTCGGATAGAAAGGAATCCTCCTTCATCAATCAAGGCACTAACGATCGCTGCTGATTGAAGATATGCAATTTTTCGCTTTGAAGTTGGAAGTTCGGTGAAAGGTTGGTTGAGTTCCAACAACGTTGGCAAAGTTCCATGTTTGTCTGCTTGTTGCAGGGCGAGTTTTTCGAAGGACAGCAACGGACGGGCAATCGTTTGCGCAAGTCCCTCGTTGAGCCAAATCGGACAATTCCCGTGTGTAAGGAGATCAACTAACAGATGTGTCCACTCATGCCGAATAAGGACATATA
Source organism: Candidatus Poribacteria bacterium (assembly GCA_965197475.1). Classification (GTDB taxonomy): domain Bacteria; phylum Poribacteria; class WGA-4E; order WGA-4E; family WGA-3G; genus MSPOR6. The sequence continues at coordinate 1,363,156 of CBDANF010000002.1, forward strand.
AAACACCCAGTTCCGGTTCTCCATCAGCACAATAGTTCAGTTGGATATGTCCATCGTAGCACCCACTTGCCCATTTCGGTATGTGTGCTTGTGGTGGAGCATCGTGCGTATTTATGATTGAGATAGATATTTGGTGGGGTGGATAACTGTCAAGTTGGGCACCAACTTCGTTGTGCGTTCTTTCAGTGAGTTGGCAGATATACCAAAGTGTTTTTGGAGCAACGGCAGGTTCAACGGTCAGTTTAAAAAACAGACGTTCAATTACATTCTGAGTGCGCGGCAAATTTTCTGATTGAAGTTTTAGCGTGAAGTCCGAGGGAGGCTCTTCCACTAAATTGCTCTCATGAATTAGGGTTTGATAGCACTTTTTTTCTTCACTGATACGTGCTTTACGTCTGAGTACTGCAGGTGAATCGGGACATAATTGAAGCGCGATATCCAAGTATATCAATGCCTGTTCCCATTTTCCGACCATTTCGTATGCCTTAGCAAGGTCAGCATAAATATGGTAACGACTCTGGTCGTATTTTAAACCCGCTAAGTAGTGCTGGATGGATTCAACGTAACGAGTTTGTTGAAAACAGACTGCCGCCTGCTGAAAATAGGGTAAAGCGAGCGAAGACGTATCGCGCACGGGTTCTCATTTTCTCGGTTAGGTGAGAACAAAAGGGGAGTATGATAGATGCACGAGTCTCTACGTCTAAATAGCATGGACCCGTATTGCAAATTTGAAGTTGCTCCCCTGTTCCCCCGTAGTTTAAGAATTTTTAACGTCAATTATTTGGAAAGTGATATCCCCGCACTTAAACTCTGAACCTTCTTCAATCGGTGCAGAATCCTTTACGCGAATCCCTCCAACATACGTAGGTGTTGAACTTCCCAAGTCTGTGACAGAGACTTCATCATCTTGCATCTCAAAAGAGAGATTCAGATGTGCAAGGGTTCGGGTATCATTATTCTTTTCCGCTTCAGGATTTTGCCAGCGTTTCAATTCTTCACCAGTCGGAGGCTTTAGCGATCCTGGAAAAACATCAGTATCTACGTTCCCCATTGCCTGCGGGCTGTAGGCTGCCTGAGGGTTAAGCGTAGCCATCACATCTTGTGCAGCCTCACTTGCTTCATCTCTGACAGTTTTCATCAGTTTTTCTCTTACGCGTTCCTTCGACCCTGGACGCGGCATAACGCTTTCTGTTTCCTGAAAACGATAATGTGCGAAATCAACCAGTTCTTTTAACTTGTGAAAGTGGGTTGATTCTTGAATGTTTTTAAGAAGGCATCTTTGTTTACGGCTGAGTTTTTCATTTTTCAACCAACACGTATAAGCTTCTAAAACCTCTGCTTCTTTGATATCGGTATCATTATACCGAGCGGACTTCGGAGTCTTTCTCAAAAAACTCATTAGTTAATCCTCCATGTTTACAAATCAATTAAATCCGTTATTGTATCCATTGAATACCTTTGTTAACCAGAATTTGCCGCAATTCTTGCGTACATCGGAATATCCAGATTTTGACTGTTCCATCTTTCCGGTTAAGAATACGGGAAATTTCTGCAACACTACATCCTTCTAAATGTCTTAGGATCCAGGCGATACGGTGATTCGGTTTAGTGACCTGCTCAAGAGCCGTTTCTAAAATTTCTTGTGCCTCTTGGGCTATTATGTGTTTGTCAGGTCCCGGTCGTCCATCTTCGTATTCATTCAGAGGGAGGTCATCTTGCTCTTCAAGTGTGAGGAGCGATTCACGGATCCGATCTCTCCTGCGTATCGCATCAATAATTGTATTGCGAGCTACTATATTTAACCATGCTTGGAAACTACCTTTTTCAGGGTCCCATTTATCTTTGTCAAGTTTTTGCCAGACTTTAGTAAAAACATCCAGACTAACCTCTTCAGTATCTTGATGGTCTCCGAGCATTCGATAAGCCTTACTATAGACCCAATTATAGTGCTTCTCAAATAGCTGGCTAAACGCAGCTTCATCGCCTTGTTTAGCTTGGGTAGCTAGATAGGTATCTTCAGTAGCCGATAGGTCATTTTTCGCTTGGCGCGCCATAGGCAAAACCTCCTTTGTCCTCTTTTAGCCAAAGGATTTATGAAACCAGTTTCGCTATAATAACGAAACTATCCCGTATTACGTTTCAGATAATTCTGAAATCTTCCTATAGGAAAAGTAAATTAGCACATTAGAGGATATCAATGCAAAATGATGTAATATTTTTAAAGTATATCATACAACGAAAATTACATCAATAATGTTTACCGGATTTTGTTTGACACATATAGGCTGAATAGGTAAAATGTGATCGATTGTTGTGGTAAATTTTTGTATAATACCAAATTAACTTGATCTTACTCGGTAGGCGCGCTTGTAAGCGTGCCTAATACCCAGAAAAATAAGATAAATCCGGTTAATTTGATATAAGGAGTAAATCAGATGATTAGACCAGGAACTTTATCTACCATCTTGTGCGTTATCCTCATCTTTTCAGCGAGAGGAGATTTTCTTCCAGAGGAAAACATTGACGCGTTTGGACTAAAATATGGAGAATCAATTGCAGGCATACCACCGAGTAAACCCAAAATTGATGGTAAACTTGACGATTGGCGGTACGCTGTCTGGGTCGCCTTCGACTCAGAAAAGGAACTATATCGTGGTAAAGGAGCATGGCAAGGGAAAGATGACCTTACGATGACATGGTCAACGATGTATGATGCAAAGAATTTTTATTTTGCAGCAGCAGTACGCGATGATGCCTTTACTCCAGCGGCGAATCCTGCTGATGCGTGGAAAGGCGATACGATTTTCTTGTATATTGATTGGGAAAAAGTGGGAGCCGGATCGCCTTCAGGTAAGCCCAACTTTGCACTTATCAATAATAAAACCCATATTATTGACTACAGTGCTGAGAAAAATGAAGATCTACCTAACTCCGATATTGCTATTGTTCCAACACCTGAATTGGGAAAGGGCGGCATGATTTACGAAGTCGCCATGCCGTTTGAGTGGCTCACAAAAATGAAAATAGAGCGAGGAGCCGTAGTCGGGTTTACGCCCGGATATGAGGAAGGTACTGACGATCTTGAAAAGAAAGGAGGCATGGTGTTCATGTGTTGGGACGGAACGTTTGAGGGTCCGCTTGATGTCAATTCAACGAGCAAGTTAGCAATCACATGGGGACAATTGAAAAGATTTGTGCAATAAAACAATGTATTCTTTTCAGGACTTACGCAATGTGTTTAAAAGTCCCACTGATAAGGGGGATTTAGGGGGTTAAAAGCACCAAATTCTGCCTATTTAACCCCCCTAACCTCCCTTATCAAGGGGGAATGCGTCCGTCCTGCTTTTAACCATCCACGTAGATTTCGCAATGCATAAACAGGAATTCGGACACACCATCACTGTAAAAAATTCGTTTGACATTTTTTATAAATTAGTAGTAAACTATTTATGTGGTAGGTACCCTCAGTGGATTCTTGTAAACAGTATTTGGCACACTCTGTATGTTGCTACCTTTTACATAATGTCTGAAAAAACGCGGAAGCAAGAAGAACTTTTTATACAACTGCTTGAAAAAGCCGATAGTTTGTTAACCCGGTTGCAAATGCCTGTGGTTCAACCACCAAGTAAGGTGCTTGACGATTACATAGCCTTTCGGTGGCGACAACAAAATGGAACCGGACAGATTGTGCCAGTTAAACATCCACATCTTGTTGATACTACAGATTTAATTGGAATAGACGTACAGTGTGAAGTGTTGGATAGAAACACTCGGCAGTTTTTGCGTAGCGCGCCAGCAAACCACGCGCTTTTGTGGGGAGACCGTGGAACCGGAAAATCTTCTCTGGTTAAAGCGATGTTGAAAAGGTATGCTGACGATGGTCTTCGGTTAATCGGTATCGGTAAAGAGGGACTTGTCCATTTACAAGAGATTGCGGAATTGTTGTGGGAACGCCCCGAACGTTATCTTCTTTTTTGTGATGACCTCGCTTTTAGCGAAAACGAACCTGAATATCGTGAATTGAAGGCAGTGCTGGAAGGTGGGATTTCCGAATGCCCAGACAATATTCTTATCTACGCAACCTCTAATCGTCGGCACCTGATGCCTCGACAGGTAGGTGAGAACCGTTACCCACAGAACGAAGAAGATGAACTCTGTCCACGTGAGGCAACAGAAGAAAAAGTATCACTAAGCGACCGTTTTGGGTTACGACTCGCTTTCTACCGTATTTCACAGAACACCTATTTGGAAATCGTTTCCCATTACGCTCAAAAATTGGGACTTACTATACCGGCCGAGGAATTACATCGTGCAGCGTTGGAGTGGGAAGCATCATCCAGCGGACGTTCCGGCCGAGTTGCCTATCAGTTCATCATACACCTTGCCGGACAATTAGCACTGACTGATACAACATTGTAGAATCCTCACACGCAGGTTCACTATATTCTATAAAACAGGAACGTAAGTTCATGGGCGACCTACAGACACAGCAATACCTCTTCGACGTGCAAGGCTACTTAGTCATTGAAGAAGTCTTGGATTCTGAAGAGGTCGCTGAACTCAATCAACGAATTGACGAGCAAGAACTCCCTACACCGGGAAAGGTTCAAAGATTCGGGAGTGCACCGGACGGTGCTGGCTTTTTACAGTGGGGAAAATTGTTTTGTAATTTATTGGATCATCCGAAGATAATGGAGGTTCTTCGCTTCCGATTAGGCGACTGTTTTCGCCTTGACCGAATTTACGGCATGTATATGCATGAGGGGATGCCGAGGGGCGGGCTCCATGCTGACTACGGTGCCTCATCACCGACCTCAAAAGCAAAGCATGGAGAATATTACGCATTTCGAGATAACGAAATCCCTAACGGATTTGTTGTGGTAACATGGAATTTGGCAGATACCGGTCCAGAACTTGGCGGTTTTTGCTGTATTCCCGGTAGCCATAAGAGCAATTATAAACTACCACATGAGATAGCCTCCGCACCTGAAAATGCACCTTGTGTTACTATTCCAAACGCACCTGCAGGCTCAGCGATTCTCTTTTCCGAAGCACTAACACACGGCACCGCTGCCTGGAACGGAAAACATGAACGGAGGTCGCTTTTGTATAAATATTGTGTGTCACACATGGCGTGGACATCTCGACGTGTAGCACAACCGGAGGATATAGAATTAACAGAACGTCAAAAGATTCTCTTCCGTGAACCTGCAGATCCGTATCGGCATTTTCCATCGTTGTTTTGAAGTTGAGACTTGAGCAAGCAACGGTTTTATCAATCTAACATCTGTGTTTATCGTGAATATGAAAATAATATTAAAATTACACCTACGGTGAAATCAAATTTTGATTTATCCATTACCGTAGACATAAAAAATGAAAATGAAGGTTTTTATGAACAAGCGAATCATGGTCTGTGTAACACTTATACTGTTGTTAGGCAGCATAATTCTGATACAAACAACAAATGCTGTCCCTAAAAAGGGAACTTTGCGCGTTAGTGGCGATAACACTTGGGTCGCTTACGTAAACGGAGAAAAGGTAGCAGAAGGCGGTGACTGGACTCAACCCACTGCCAGCGAGTTCACACTGGACGATGGCTTTGCGGTCATAGCGGTCTATGTACATGATGCGGAAGCAGGAGCCGCGGGCAAAGGTGGATTTCTCGCCGATATCATCCTTGACGATAAGCCAAACTACATCGGGACAGGCGAAGATGGCTGGCGATGTGATTCTGGCATCCTTCTTGCTGATCGGAAAGATGGTTGGGAAAAAGTTAATTTTGACGATAGCGATTGGGAAACAGAACTCCAGATTTATGAAAAATTCGGGGATCCGGTAGCTATTTGGAATGATGGTGTCAATGCGATGAAAGCGATTCTCAAAGATCCTGATTGTACAGCAAATTGGGTTTGGTGCGGTCCATACGATGTAGAAGATGATATCTACTTCCGTTATACTATCGGTCAACTCCCGTTGAACCTAACGGAAAAATCACAACTACGTGGGGTGCTTTAAAGGCTGCACGGTAAAATTATGTATTTAGGGAACGGTTTTGTGCCGTTCCCTAAATACAATACTTCAACAACGCCTGTTTTCCCATCTGTTATTGTGATTGAATAGCTTGTGCAATCGCTCGGAAAACAGTATCAATATCGGATTCTTCAACACATGAATACGCCACTCGCAATTCCGTATCGCTAAGCGCGATTGTGCCAATGCCGTGTTCATTGAGAAGCATTTGACGAACTGTCTCTGCATTTCCCGATTTAAGAGAGAGGCATGTGAAATAACCCGCATGGCTTGGGTAAACTTCCCAAAGATTCGCATATCGCGTATCAGTGGTAACCTGTTTTACCTTCAATGCTCGTGCCTTAAGTATTTCGTAGTTGTGTTGTTTTTGCTCAGCATAATTCGGTGCCTTCATCGTTTCAAGAATAAGCGTTTGGGAAATCTGTGCGGCACCAGAGGTGTTAGCGCGAATTAGTCCGCTCAACTTACCCTCAATATCCCGCATCACATTTTCTGGAAGTCCGAAAGTTAGAAACCCTACACGCAACCCCCACGCATATTCCTCTTTGGTTGCGCCGTCAATCTTTACGGGTATGACGTTTGGGTGGCATCCGACTAACATACCGAAAAAGGATTCTTGCATTACTTCTGCATCATACCAAAAACCTGCGTAGGCATCGTCAACCAGGACAAGAACGCGGCATCCAGTGTCAGCACATTTCACAATTGCGTCCATAGTATGTTGTGCTTCAGCACAAGTAATAGCGTATCCGGTCGGATTATGTGGAAAATTCAGGAGAATCAACAACTTATCGGGAGTCGTCTCAGAGAGTGTCTCGCTAAATCCGCTGATGTTAAAACGCTTATCAGTGTTGAAGAACGGGTAGGTTTGGATAGTCGCACCCGCTTTAGTCTGAAAGATGAGTCGATAATTTCCCCAAATTTTGTCTGGGAGAATGAGCGTATCACCTGTATTGACAAACAGATCTGCCAGAAGACTAAAACCGTGGGTCATGCCACTTGTCACAATCGACAGACTAAACGTTGCATCCGAAAGTAATGGATTTTCTGCCCGGAGATGCGCTTGCCACATTTGCCGCAATTCTGGATTACCGAGTATCGGTGGGTAACTGTAAATACTTTCTGGTGAAAGTTCAGGGACCAATTGGTGTGAAACGTCTAAGTGCATTATATGGCTATCTTCCAAAGCAACTGCGCGTGTCGCATTAAAACGATTCGCTTTTACATTTGCTTCTGCGCTTTGGCTTAAGATACCTTTTGGCAGGTAGATACGTTTTCCTAAATCGGAGAGTAACGCGTAAACCGTTGGTGAGGCATTGCGAATTTTTTCATTCAATTCAATTGCTAAAGGCAGGATCATTTAGTTTTCGACTTTTCTTGGGAAATTTATCACAAGTGTTAATATTTTACGATATACAGATGTAGCATGATTTTTCACGCTACATCTGCTATACTTCACCTTAAAAAACAAACTCTTTTGAGGTGAAACAAGACACTTCTCTTGCCACTTGATTAATATGTTAGCAGAAGTGCCAGATCCATGCAATAAAAAAGGTAAACGACATTCGTTGAAGTCAATCCTTGCGCTTGTCGTCATCGGTTTGATGTGCGGTCATAAAGGTTGGACTTCCATCGCAACTTGGGCGCGCTCTCAACCTACACTCGCAAAGATATGTGCACGGGTGAGGAAACACACAAGGTTCAATATGGTAGGACAAGTCTTGATCCGACAGAAACATCCGCTGAACGCTTACTCACTGGATGGCGCGGACATTGGGCAATAGAGAACAAATCGCACTGGGTGCGCGATGTTGTGTTTGGAGAAGATACCTCTCCTGTCCGATGTGGTGCCATTCCACAGGTGATGGCAGCATTGTGAAGGACAGCAATATCGGTATTGCAGTTCGCAAGATATACTGCTATCTCTGAGACAATCCGATATTTCACTTCAAGACCTAAACTTTCAGTTAAACTCATAAACTGAATATTCTTAAACTAAATAGCCCTGACACCTTTTCCCGCAAAAAATGTAAAGATGTGATAAAATAGGTATAAAGTGAGGATATAGCACAATGAAAAACCGCATTCTGATTGGCTGCCTATTGTTCTTATCTGTACTCAGTGTAGTCTTTCAATATCACTTCCGTGTTGAAGCAGATTCACGGGCAGAGCAGGACGCGACTGATACCCCTTTTTCACATGACCTATTTAATCAAGTATTGCAAGAATACGTTGATAAGGGAAAAGTTGATTACGCCAAACTGAAAGCAAACCCTAAAAAATTTGAAACGTATTTGAATCTCTTAGCGGTTGCAAAACCAGCGGAAATGTCTTACAACGCGCAATTGGTTTTTTGGATTAATACATACAATGCCCTTGTCATTAAAGGCGTTATTGACCACTATCCTACAAAGAGTGTGCGAAAAGTAAAAGCGTTCGGAGGTTTTTTTTCTCGACTCAAGTTTCAGATAGCAGGGGAAACATATTCCCTTAATCAAATTGAACACGACATAATCCGTACAGAATTTGTTGATCCACGTGTCCATTTTGCGCTCGTGTGCGCGTCAATAGGTTGCCCACCTTTGGAAAACAATGTTTATTTGCCTGAAACAATTGAGGAACAATTAGACGCTGTCACTCTCAAATTTGTTACTAATCCAGAGAAGGTCCGGTTAGACCGACCAAAACGCCGAGTCTATCTCTCAAAAATCTTCAAATGGTATAAGAAAGATTTTACGGAAGGCTACGATGGGGTATCAGATTTTCTCGCAGATTACTTGCCATCAGAAGACGCAGACTTTGTGTTAGCGAAAGATGTTAAGTTTCACTATTTAGACTACGATTGGACACTGAACGATAAAAAATGAAAAGGGGAAATGTTGGCTCTTTTCGGGAGCCGATGTTGAAATAATATGATAAATACCGCTGTTATTGGTTACGGATATGCTGGTCGTGCGTTTCACTCCTATCTTGTTGGTTTAGCAGATGGATTAAATTTATATGCGATTGCAACTCGGAACAATGAACGCCGCGAAGCCGCACGTGAAGCATACCCGAACGCACAGATATATCAAACAATAGATGAAGTCGTTGCTGACGATAACGTTGACCTCGTTGTCTTGGCAACACCGCACGATACGCATGCTGAACTTGCTATCAAAGCGATGGATGCTGGGAAACACCTTGTTACAGATAAAATCATGGCGATGAACACCGCTGAGGCAGATGCGATGATTGCTGCGAGCGAACGCAATAATGTCATGCTCAGCGTTTTTCATAACCGACGATGGGATTGGGATTATCTTACCGTCAAAAAGGTCATCGCCGATGGTCTTCTTGGAACACCTTACCTTTTTCAAGTGGCAATTATGCGCTACGGTGCACCAGGGGGTTGGCGCGGCGTTAAAAGCCAAAGTGGCGGTATTCTTTACGATTGGCCCGCACACTTCGTTGATCAGGCACTGCAATTCGGAGCAGCACCCGTTGAATCTGTCTATTGTGATATTCACTACAACACAAAATGGGACATTGATATTGGCAACTATGCTAACCTCATTATTAAGTTTCAAAACGATGTGCGGTATCAAATTGAGATTAGCAATCTTTCAAAAGCCGAGAAACCGCGTTGGTATGTTGTGGGTGACGAAGGCGGATTAATCAAATACGGCTTGGATCCGCAGGAAGGACCGATGCGTGAAGGAAACATTGATGCGGCTGAACAAGACCCCGCTAACTATGCTAAAGTCTGGACTGAAGCTGGTGGTGAAAAACGCGAACTTGTTGTTGAGAGTGTGCGCGGCACTTGGAAGTCTTACTACCAGAATATTGCGGATGTCCTGAATAAAGGCGCGGAATTGGTTGTCAAACCTGAGGAAATGCGTAAAGTCATGCAGGTGTATGATGCTGCGATGCAATCTGCAGAAACAGGCGATACCGTCCGACTGTAACCAATTCTTTAGGTGCACTATGAAATCCACGTTTTTGCATCATTTTGTCCATATTATCGTTTTTACGCTATGTCTACCGAGCATTTATGCCCAAGATTCTATGCGATGGCACTTACCTGAAGATGCGAAAGCCGGCTTGACAAAGTTAATATCAACGAAGTAGTCTTTCGCCAGACAGAAATATACTCGCTGTGACTACAGATATCGGTATTTGGATTTATGATGCACATACACATCAAGAACTCGCGTTGTTAGGTACACATACGAAGAATTCGTAGCATTGACTTTAGTTCTGACGGACAAACCCTTGTCTATCAGTGATGCAGCTGACAATATAATGTTTCAATGGTAGCATATTGTTCACTGAGAAATAATTCTATTGACATTAACGTACGCCTCAGTCAAAACATGAAAGGAAAAATTATGGAAACCAGAGTGCCAATTGGTTTAGAGTTATATTCTGTCCGAAATGAGTTAGCAGCGGATGTTCGCGGCACAATAAAAGCAGTCGCAGAAATGGGATACGAAGGTGTGGAATTCGCAGGTCCTCCGCAACACTCCGCGGAGGAGTTGAAAGGTTACCTTAACGAATTTGGCTTGGTTTGTTGTGGATGGCATACGCCGTTCAACCTGGTTCAAGAGGACACCCTTGCTGATACGATTGAATTCAACAAAGTCCTTGAAAATCGTTATGTTATCATTCCGGGTATTCCTGGGGAACTGCGTCAATCTCGGGCAGATTGGTTGAAATTGGCGGATTTTTTCAATGACCTCGCCGACAAACTTGCACCACACGGCATGGTGACCGGCTATCATAACCACCACGTCGAATTTTCACCACTTGATGGCGAAATTCAGTGGGATACTTTCTTCGGAAATACAAACAAGGGCGTTGTGATGCAACTAGATATGGGGAACGCTCTTAATGGCGGTGCTGATCTCGTTGAAATTTTAGAGAAATATCCTGGTCGGTCAGGAACAGTGCATCTCAAGCCTTATACCCTATTAGATGACGCGGCGGATGGACACGCTGGCTTCCGTCCTATTATCGGCGAAGATAGCGTGCCGTGGAACGAGATTTTCCGAGTCTGCGAGACAAGCGGAGGCACGAAATGGTATATCGTTGAATACGAAAGCGATGCCTTCCCGCCGCTTGAAGCAGTGGAACGCTGTCTGAAAGCATTAAAAGGAATGGGCAAGTAATTTTTTCACCAAAAACTTAGCTTGCAAGCAAACTTTTTTGGATGCTTGCAAGCTTCACTTTGATAAGTCTTTATCTTATCTGAACTAATGCAAATCTACCAGTTGCGGCATCACTTCATTCTTGAGAAGTTCCATTGAATGCCTCCACTGCTCCTTAGGTTCCCATTCGTGCCCCATCGCAAGCAAAACACCGAACCCTCCGACATCTTCATAGAGTTGACGCAAGCGATTTGCAACGCGGTCAGGACTACCCACAATCCACAGTGTATCCAATAAGTACTCCAGACATGTTTCTACGTCGGGAATGTCCGGGTTCATCTTGAATTTCTCCCATCCGAAGAGCCTAAACCAATAATCCCTAAAATCGCGTCCGAGCGTTCCTTCAATTGCTTCTTTTCGTGCTTGTTCATCGGTATCGGCAACGTAAACTTCGCGGGCAATACGCCAAGTAGAACGTGACAGCGAGAGACCTGTCTTTGCCGCACCCTCTTCAACAGCATCCCAATGCGTCTTAATTACATGGACAGGTGCAAGATTGATGCTCATCGGAATCCAACCGCGCTCACCAGCAAGAATAAGTGTATCGGATTTCATTGACGACCCTGCCAACGCAATCGGGGGGTGCGGTTTCTGATACGGTTTCATGTGAATACTCACAATGTCCGGATTGCCGCCGGGGATTTTAAATTCCCAAAAATCGCTTTTATAATGACCGGGTTCTGGGTCTTCCCAAATCTTGAGGACAGCATCAATTCCTTCGCGGGTTGCCCTCCGCCTGTCTCCACCTGCCATGAACATCTCAGCATCGCTCGGTGTGGAACTTGAGCCGACACCCCAATGAAAACGTCCGTGTGCAAGATGGTCTAACTGCGCGATGCGATGCGCGACAACAGCAGGATTGTGTATCGGCATACACGTTATTCCAGTCCCAAAGATAATATTCTCCGTCATCGCGACCGCTTTGGCTATAAAGAGGTCAGGAGCGGGGATATTTTCCCATGTAAACGTAAAATGTTCGCCGATATAAGCTTCTTTGTAACCTAACTTGTCTAACGTCACCACCTGTTCAAGATCATCGTCTAACGTTTTTGTCGTGTCACTCCCGGGTGGATGCAAAGGCATTGTGAAAAAACCGAGTTCCATAGAAAACTCCTTTTTGTATATAAACGAATGGAGTAGGAATAAGATTCTTGTCTATGACTCCTTATGTTATGGACTGTGTTTGTCAACACGCTATGTGTTGTCTATTGAAGACAATTCAAGGATATGTATTAATAATTTGGAGAGTATTGGTTAAATAATGATATTCATGTTTTCTATTCCGTCGAGTTTTAAAATGTCAAACACGTTGCCATTGACACGAAATCGTGCGAACAAAGCAATCGTCAAATCCACCATTTCTATGCTTTTGGAAACAATAATGGACTTGCGCTTGAAGCGTCCGAACCAGTGGCGCATCCGACCATTGTTGCGTTCAATGCGATGCGTCTCCGCTTTATCCTGAACATGTTTTACGGCAGGTAGGACCGACTCATAGACCTGCCATTTGTCTGTGTAATATATCTTAGCATTGAGGGTTGAGAGCCTTGCCGTGAGTTTTTCAAGGGTTTGTTTATCACGCCCACCACATTCCCAGTCAATGAGGTATCCTGTGTTTCTGTCAAGTGCCTTCCATATCCAGAGTTTGTTTTTCTTGTTCCCAATATAGTGCCACATCTCATCAAGTTCCAAGCAGACGGTGGTGCCGGGTGTGAGTGTTTGTTTCGGTGCCTGTTTTTTAGCAAAGGTGCGTATCCATTGAAGCACAGTTGTTACGTGGCATCCGACAAGTTTTGAGATAGCATTCATTGAGATGCCGTGGCAATATAAGAGAACGGCGAGAGTTTTCTGTGCTTGTGGTTTCCCCCGGGGTGTTGTGCGCGTCCATTGATAACCGCAGTTTTTGCATTTATAGCGTTGTTTAGTTTTGACGAACCCGTTTTTGACGAAGTGAGTGTGTTGACATCTTGGGCAATTCTTCATGGTGTCCTCTATAGAGCAGCGAGTTTGTTTTCAATAAGGATATAGGTTTTAGATACATCTGTCAATCAAAATCAGTTTATTAGTTTGATTTTGATTGACAATTTTTGTCATAAGTGTTATCATTAACTCTACTCTAATTGAAATGTGATGCAGAGTGGTTCAGAGGGTACCCACTAATTACCGCATCATTATTTAACCAATACCCTCATAATTTGACAAGATTGGGGGAATCTGTTATTGTTTTCACAAGTCTCAAAATTCTATCAAGACTTTACCATTAATCAAAATATTTTTCAATCGTTTTACGTAGAAAGGAAAATTGCACGTAATGAAAACTATTGTCTCAACTTCAGTTGTACTATTAGCAATTCTCAGTGTTTCTCTATTAGGATGCGAACGAACTGATACCACTTCCCAGATGGGGGCAACATTAAAAATTGGTGTGATTCAACCGGAGTATAGTTACACCACATTTAGTCAAGGTGCGGAAACTGCTCGGGTCCAAATCAATGAAAATGGAGGGATACTCGGCATGCAGGTAAAATTTATCAGTCGTAATAACCAGCTTGTAGCGGATGAACCTCCAACATCGGCAGCAAGCATCGGTGCAGCAAAAGAACTAATTGAGATGGAGAACGTGTTTGCCCTACTCGGTCCCGTTCGCTCTACCATGGCTATTGAGGTCGGTCCAATTGCGCAGCAAGCACAACGACTCATGCTTCCCGGTTCCAGTGGCTCAAATGTACCAGAGGTCGGAGATTATATCTTCCTCATCACAATCCCAAACCCATTTCAAGGGAAAGTGATGGCAAGTTTCGCTATGAATCCGGACGAACTTGGTGCCAAAACTGCAGCAACAATTTATGAGAAAGGCGACAGTTATTCTATCGATCTCGTCCAAGCATTTGAAGCAGCTTTTGAGGAAATCGTTCACAGGGGTCACTATGCTGCAGGTGATATTACCTTCACCGAACTGCTTACAGAAATACAGAACACAAAGCCAGACGTCATTTTTTGCCCCGGTCATCAACCAGAAGTACCACTTTTGATAAATAAAACACGACAACTCGGCATCAAAACGACTTTCCTCGGAGGTAGCGCGTGGGATGATAGAGAACGATTCCTTGGCGTCTTAGGTGATAGCACTATGTTAGATGGCAGTTATTATCCGACTAATTTCTCTGTAGCCACACAAGACGCATCTGTTCAGGAATTTGTGAACGGATACATGGCGTTGTACGATAGCCCACCTGACGGCGTTGCAGCGTCTGGCTATGACGCGATGCGACTCTTAGCACACGCAATAGAGAAAGCAGGTTCACTTGATGACCCAATGGCAGTTCGCGATGCTTTTGCGGGAGTCAAAGATTACAAAGGTGCGACAACCATATCACATTACGACGTAAACCGGCACCCCGTCAAAAGCCTCGCAATTCAGACAATCCGAAACGGGCAGGTTGAACACTACAAAGTTGTAGAACCATAATGTGATGTCTTTCTACCTGTCAGACATAATTTCAGTAGATTGAAAATTTAATTACGTTTGACAAAAACATGTCCTTCTGATAATCTAATAGCAAATTGATAAATTCCTAACTTAGGAGAAATTTCTATGTATAAAAGTGCGATGTTAGGGTGCGGTGGACGCGCCCGAGGGCATGCAAGTGCCTATCGCTTCGTTAAAGGTGGTAAACTCGCAGCAGTCTGTGATATGAACGAAGAACGTCTCAACGATTTCGGCGATCAATTTGATATATCTTTACGTTACACAGATTTAGATAAGATGCTTGAGAAAGAGAAACCGGATCTCCTTCACATTGTGACTGCTCCAGTACTACGCGGATCCAATGAGCGAATTCGGTATTCGTTGATGAAGCAGGCATCTGATCACGGTGTACCAGCGGCAATTGTAGAAAAACCGATTGCTGTTGAGAGTGAGGACTGGAAGCAAATCGCGGGGTTGGCAGAAGAGACGAAAACAAAGTTTATTGTCAACACACAACTTAACTTCCATCCGAAAAACCTTGAACTAAAGCGAGATGTGGCGGAAGGTAAAATTGGCGAGATAAAGTTTATTGATGCAAGTGCCCGAAGCACCCCTGTTGATCAAGCACCGCATGTGCTGCAGTTGGTATCGTCCTACATTGACAACTCCCGACCTGTGCGCGTTTTAGGTCAAATTTCCGGCAAAAAAAAGTTAGATTCAGCGCAACCTTCTCCGATGCATGCTGCTGGTCATGTTATGTATGAAAATGGTTTACACGTTTCTATTGCATTTGGGACCGGTGTTGGTACGATGGCATCCGATAACCAAGGTGTTCATTGCCATAAACGCGTTTTTGTCGTTGGAACGGAAGGGTTTGTACATTGGCGATTCAGCAGTTGGGAACGCGCGACACGAAAGGGTGGCTACGAAAGCGGTCCCCTGAACTATGGCGAACAGGATATCCAGGCACAAGGAAATCTCACTGAAGCAGCCTTTGATTGGCTTGATGATGAGAGCAAAGAACATCCAACGCATCTCAAGCAATCCCTTGCTGAGTTCAACCTGCTTCTCGGAACGTACTACAGCGGTATAACTAACCAGATAATTGATCTTCCGTTTGATCCACCAGACGGTTTAATGGATTCTCTCAGGGAGAAGTTGTAGAATAACTTCTGAATTTTCCAATAGGTAGGATTAGTGGTAGCAGCGAATTTGTTCGTTACTACCGCTAATTGTTATACCATTTCTGAATGATAGCATCTCATTAACAAAAAACTCGTTTGTCCTCGCGCAATTCATTGCGCCTCGGACATTCAAAATGTCGGACATCTCCGTAATGGTATTTTATTTTTCAGAATTGGTATTATATTTCGTGGACGGACACTAATACCAAATTAACTTGATTCCACTCGGTAGGTGCGGTTTCCGAACCGCACCTCATACCAAGAAAAATGAGATAAATCCCGTTAATTTGATATAATACCATTTCTAATTGATTATATAGCATTAGCGATTTGTATAAAATATTCGAAACCTGTGATTTTCGCGATCATCAATGTTGAATAAATGTTCAGTATCTCCGTCACTTTTGTCTGCATGTCTTCAATGGTTTGGTATACTTGGCAAAACAACTTTGCTTTGATGTCTTGCCAAAGTCTTTCAATCGGGTTCAACTCCGGACTATAAGGAGGTAGAAACAGCAAAACAACATTGTCTGGTATTTCCAACTTTTTTGCCTGATGAAAACGACCATTATCAAGCACTATCAGATTCAGACTATCAGAAAATGTGGCAGAAAACTGATCTATAAAGATTTGAAAACAATCTGCGTTCAGATACGGGAACTCAAGAAAAAATCGTTCACCTGTCAGTGGTTCAACCGCACCATAAAGATATATTGAGTAAAACTATAATCTATTTCCGCTACAGGTTTGATGCCTGGTAAGGTGATACGCCTATTAGCAACAGGCAAAAGACCATATCTCGTTTCATCTTCACTGAAAAGACGAATGCTTTGGTAATCCGATCGTTTCTTGTCAATCGCATCGGCAACTTCTTGTTGGAAGTTGGATATAAACGCTTTACTCTCTTCCGCGTTTTTTTTATATGGCTTGGACGCGGCACTTTGAGTTTTGCTTTCCATTTGTTATGAACAAGCGCATAAACTGCCTTATATTTCATGGTGACACCAAAGGTATCGGCAATATACTGCTGGATCTCTCCATAACTGATGAAACCATGGGGTTTCTGCAACTCAGAACGTAGAATGTCGCGCTGTTCTTCAGTAAGAGCTGGGACAGCCCCTGGAGGATACCGACGCTCTAAGAGTTTTTCAAGACCACCTGTTTCGTATGACGACAACCAGTTTCCAATCGTCGTGCGATGCACACCTAACAAATCGGCAACTTGCTTACGATTTTTTGCTTGACCACTTTGTAAATGATACAACATGAAGAGCCTTTGCTTTTGATAGCTTTGGGCAGAGCACTTCATAAGGGATTTGATTTCTTCAACACTCTCGGTAATTTTGGGAACTTTTTTATTCATTGCTTCCTCACTTTATTTCAAAAGGTTGCAATAGAATATATACGCTTTATGTTATATTGTCAATTAGATATGGTATAAGGTGTGCCACGATTCGAAATCATTTAAGGAGATATTTCCATGTATAAAAGTGCGTTTTTAGGTTGTGGCGGTCGTGCCCGTGCGCATGCAAGTGCATACCGCTTTGTTAAGGGTGGCAAAATTGGAGCAATCTGTGATATGAACGAAGAACTCCTCAATAAATTCGGTGATGACTTTGATGTATCTTCTCGCTACACCGATTTAGATGAGATGCTTGAAAAAGAGAAACCCGATCTTCTCCACATTGTCACAGCACCAGTTTTACGAGGTACTAATCAACGTATCCGATATCCGTTAATGAAGCAAGCATCAGACCACGGTGTGCCAGCAGCAATTGTTGAGAAACCGATTGCCGTTGAAAGTGAGGACTGGAAACAGATTGCTGGGTTGGCAGAAGAGACGAAAACCAAGTTTGTTATCAACACGCAGCTCAACTTTCACCCGCAAAACCTTGAACTGAAGCGAGATGTAGCAGAAGGCAGAATCGGTGAGATCAAGTTTATTGATGCAAGTGCCCGCAGCACACCGGTTGACCAAGGCCCGCACGTCCTTCAGTTAGTATCATCCTACATTGACAACTCACGTCCCGTGCGAGTATTAGGACAAATCTCTGGAGGCGCGCATTTAAATTCAGCGCAGCCATCACCACAATACGCTGCAGCGCGAGTTCAGTACGAGAACGGACTTCATGTTTCTGTTGCGTTCGGAACAGCCATCGCGCCCTCTGCATCTGATGATCAAACGGTTTACTTCCACAAACGCGTTTTTGTTATTGGCACAGATGGATTTGTACATTGGCGATTTAGTAGTTGGGAACGCTCAACCCGAGAGGGTGGTTATGAAGGAGGACCGCTCAACTACGGGCAGCAAGACGTTGTCGCACAAGGCAATCTTACCGAAGCTGTTTTTAATTGGCTTGATGATGAAAACAAAGTGCATCCAACACATCTTAAGCAATCCCTTGCAGAGTTCAACCTGCTTTTAGGTATCTACTATAGCGGCATTACAAACGAGGTAATTGAACTACCGTTTGATCCTCCAGATGGACTAATGGATTTACTCAGAGAACGGTTGTAGAATTCGTATGTCCGTAGTTTACTAAATTTAATCTAACGTGAGTTTGACTAAAGTAGGTTGGGTAGAACGGAAACCACAATAAAATCAGATGTTAAAGAGAGGCTCAAGACTCATTTGAGATTGAAATTTCCGAAAATGAGTGAAACCCAACACTTATTACTTCCAAGACGGTTGATGTGTTGGGTTTCGCTGCGCTCTACCCATAACTGTCAACTTAAGAAAATTTCTATATTTTTCGAACACTGCTCAACACCTACTATGATTGAGACTATCCCATATTCAGTCCCGTAGGGACGATATGTTTATAGAAAAAATGTTACCACCCCCTCTTGAGTTCCGTAGGAACGACATATCCTGATTGGTAAACTGAGGCTACAACATACCGCCCCTACGGGGCTCAAGGGATGAGTTACCTCATATCTATAAACATACCGCCCCTACCAAATCAACGCCAAATGCGCGCATGGCATTTGGCGGGGCTGAAGACGACATTTCATTATCACAAAAATCCACGGTTCAGATGACAAAAACTTTACACACCCAGGTAAATTTAGATTAAGAACTTCAGGTAAAATGTGGTTAATACAGTTATTAATTGCAAGTAGTTTTAGTCTTTTCAAAACATATAAGCTGCCATCGCTCTCCTACCGTTTGTGGTAAATTGTTCCTTTTTTCTTCAAAAATAAGAATTATTTTCTGAAAATCGAAAACATAATATACACGTTACATCTCCGAAAATCTTGACAGAAATATGACATCATGATATACTTAAATAACAGATGAATTATTGGGTAAGGAGATGAGATGTCGCAAAAAAATAGTATCCTGCTAACGCTAAGCCAAATCGCTATCGGTGCGGTGATAACAGTTGCTGGCAGTATGGTATATCTACTAATTTTTAATAAATTTATTTGGCAGGTGCTTATCAATGACCGAATAACGCACGGATTTTGGGTAGGACTTTTATTGTTAATATCAATAGGATGTGCTTACGGTGTGATGGTGGTAGGTGTGACCGAAGGAATTCGATTTGTTGGACGGAATTTCGGAATTAATGTTCCCTTTAAACCGGTCTGCTCAGGAGCTTTTTTGGGTGCACCTGCAATCGTTGGGCTGCTTGCGCTGCAAAATGTTCCTCTTCCATGGGATTCATGGGAAATCTTTGGAACGCAAAACATAGTTCTCAACTTAATTATTCCAGTGTTTCAAACCGTTGCAGCCCTTTTGTCGTTACCCGTTCGAGCTTGGGTAACGCTCGGATTTCCAGTCTTAACTTTATATGTTATCGCGATACCAATTGGTGCAATTTTAGGGTGCCGGCTATCAAGCATAGATGATGCAGAAGTCAACGTACAAGAAACCTAATTCATGATAGGTGTCCGTTTCCGATGGTTTCCAATTTTTAGTTGCCACGAAGGTTGCGCCTCTAAGTGAGGTATAGCACCATGAATTGCGCGGAATCGTTCGCGTGCCCGAGGTATCATTCAACTAATGCAGTATGATAAGCCCAAGGATGAATGCGGAGTATTCGGTGTTTTTGGACACCCAAAAGCGGTAGAATTAACTTATTTAGGGTTACGCGCGCTTCAACATCGTGGACAGGAGAGTAGTGGGATTGTCGCATCAGATGGCGAGAAATTTTCGAAGCACCATGGGATGGGACTTGTTGATTCTGTATTTAATTCTGATATTTTAGCGAAACTCTCAGGTCATATTGCTATTGGGCATAACCGCTATTCAACAGCAGGTGAAAGCACACTTGAAAATGCTCAACCTTTGGTCCGTAATTATAAACAGGGGCCTCTTGCGCTTGGCCACAATGGCAACTTGGTCAATGCGCCACACATCCGAAATCATCTTGAAAATATCGGTTCAATTTTTAGCACAAGTTTGGATACTGAAGTTGTCTTCCACCTGATATCACATTCGCGTCAAGACAGTTTGGAAGATAGGATATTCGATGCGTTTCGGGCAGTTGAAGGTGCGTATTCATTCGTTGTTATGGACACAACAACGCTGATGGGCGCGCGGGACCCGTATGGGTTTCGACCGTTGTGGATTGGCAAACTGGGAGAGGCTTATATATTAGCTTCTGAGACTTGTGCCCTTGACGTTATTGAAGCAGAGCCGATACGAGAGGTTGAACCTGGTGAATTGGTCACGATGCGTTCAAAGCATCTCGGTCTGGAATCTTTCCGTTTTTCCCCGCAGCAACCTACATTATCCCAGTGTATTTTTGAATATATCTATCTTGCGCGTCGAGATGGCATGATGTTTGGTCAGGGTGTGGACAGCACGCGTCGTGAGTTCGGTAGGCAGCTTGCACGTGAACACCCTGTCAAAGCGGATGTCGTAATTCCTGTTCCGGATTCAGCAACAATTGCAGCCCTCGGCTATGCAGAGGAATCTGAGATTCCTTTTGATCTGGGATTGTCAAGAAATACCTTCGTTGGCCGCTCATTTATGAATCCTACCCAAGATATTCGGGAACTTATGGTGAAGGTGAAGTTGAATCCGGTTCGCGAAGTTCTTAAAGGAAAACGGGTTGTAATGGTAGATGATTCAATCATGCGCGGAACAAATAGTCGGAAACTCGTCAAAATTGTACGGCAGGGCGGAGCAACGGCGGTGCATGTCCGTATTGCGTCACCACCCAACAAATATCCATGTTTCTACGGTGTTGATACACCTACGCGAGCAGAACTGATAGCGAGTAAATATTCCATTGAGGATATCCGCAAATATATCCGAGCTGATAGTTTAGGATATGTCAGTATTGAGGGGATGCTAAAGGCAGTGAAGACACCAACAAATTTTTGCACTTCATGTTTTGATGGAAATTATCCTATTACCTTGAATGAAAGTATACCGCGCCAATTACCATTAATATTAGATTAGTTTTTTCAAAGAGGTTTGGAAGTTGTAATCACGAAATAGTGTGTAGATTGGGTTGAACGAATGTGAAACCCAATACCGCAACCGTTGTGAAAGTAATCACATGTTGTGTTTTGCAAGTTTAAGCCAATCTACTGGAATTTTGTGAATCAACACCAAATGCGTGTATGGCGCGCGTCGGATCGCGACCAGGAGGTCGCTCCTACACAGAGCAATTCGGGCTTACAAGACTTCCTATAGGAAGTCTTAAGTAAAAATCCAATAACATAGGAATCCTAACCGTTCCTAATGTGAATAAGGAAAAGTTATGATATTTCTGCCACCAAAACAAAACAATAAAAAGAATTCTTTGAGAAAAACGCTGCATCGCCGCCACAATTCAATAGGACCAAGAAGCAGAATGGATGGAATAATGAAGAACCCTCTCGGAACATCGCAAGGTGTGTCGACGTTGAAGATCGTCTTAATGTATTCTGTTCTCGGTATAATTTTGAATTGGGTGCTGCCCATCGCAATTCAGAAGGTGAACCCTGAAATGTTGAAAGAAGATGCGCAATACTATGGAACGCTTTATGCTATAGTTGCAACCTTTTTCTTTTTGGTGGTCAGTCTTTTGAAAGAAATAATCATGCGTCATAGATCGCAGTCGGATCATTTAGAGACACAAGGTACAAATACGCACCTATTTGGTACAAAAAATTCAAAAAAATAAGGAAATGTGGATGGCAGATAAAATACCTTTGACCTATGCCGATGCTGGTGTTTCATTTGAATCGGAATCTAAAGCAATGCAGCGGATAAAAGACATCGTGAAAACGACCTATCGGACTGAAGTCCTGAGCGATGTCGGAAGTTTCGGTGGATTGTTCGCTCTGGGTGCGTATAAGCAACCTATTCTTGTTTCAAGTACGGATAGTGTCGGCACAAAGTTGAAAGTTGCCTTTAAAGCAGACAAACATGATACCGTAGGCTTTGATATTGTAGCACATTGCGGCAATGATATTGTTGTGCAGGGAGCTGAGCCGCTTTTCTTTTTGGACTATATCGGCATCGGAAAATTGGAACCGTTGGTTTTTGAACAGATTATTATAGGACTTACCTCGGGGTGCCGGGAGATTGGTTGCGCTTTAATCGGCGGAGAGACAGCGGAACTCCCCGGTTTCTATGCTCCTGGCGAATACGATTTGGTTGGCACAATCGTGGGCGTAGTCGAAAAAGAGGCACTGATCACAGGCGTGCACATTGCGCCTGGCGATAAGTTAATCGGTTTAGGGTCAACGGGGTTACATACAAACGGATATTCGCTTGCACGCCGCATTTTATTTGACCGTTGTAACTACAACGTAGATACTTATCTTCCCGAACTTTCATCAACAGTCGGTGAAGAATTGCTCAAAACACACAAGAGTTATGTCAAATCTATCCTGCAACTCCGCGAGGTGTGTGAAGTTAAAGGCATTGCACACATAACAGGCGGAGGATTGCCCGGAAACGTCAAGCGAATTCTACCTGAAGGGTGCCGCGCAAGAATTCAGAAACAAAGTTGGGATGTTCCTCCCATTTTCACGATACTCCAACGGGAAGGCAATGTTGAGGAAGCAGAAATGTATCGGGTTTTCAATATGGGTATCGGAATTGTCTTGGTTCTCGCGCCCGGTTCCGTGGCAAGTGCATTAGAATTTCTGAGTACATCAGCGGAAACGGCATTCCAAATTGGAGATATCGTTTCAGGTGACAAAGGAGTTGCGTTGTGTCCGAATCCTTCTTAAATGAAGCCTCGCTTCAAGAATTGACAGACCTACTTGAGAAAACGCCGTTGCCGGTGATTATGAGAGCGTTTGAACAAGTAGACGTTGCGGATATCGCGGTTTTCTTATTATTACTGGATGTTGCTGCCAAAACAATCTCTGAGGAATCTGATGAGATACGTAGGACACTCGCTCGCGCAGCGGATAGTAAATCTAAAGAACAGACAGAAGGGACGTTAACCGGTCATGCACAACAAATTTTTGCGCAATTTCCAATTGAGAGACAGATCCGAATAGCCGAGCAGATCGCGGCAACAGAGATAGTTGAGACACAACAAGCAGAACAGGTATGGGAGGAACTTATCGGTAAAATGAAAGGAGTGCTCCAAAGCACGCTCTTTTTTGGCAACGGTGCGAAAAATCTCGCGAAATTCATGGGACAGGTTGATATTGAACAACAGAATCAACTCATGGAAGTGTTGCAAAAAAGTCAACCTGAATTGGCAAACACAGTTGCTGACTGCTTGTTTACTTTTGAAGACCTGCTTGAAGTGCCAGATGAGACAATTATGACACTCTTGCAGGTTTTAGAGACAAACACTTTAGCACTTGCACTGCATGCAGCCCCTGCAGCAATACAAGATAGATTCTTTGAAAATATGTCAGCAACACAAGCGGAAAATGTTGAAGCAGAAAGCGAGCAGCTCACATTTGAGCAGAAACAGTTAAGCGAGACTGCTCGGCAATCTGTAGTGGGTATGGTTCGCAATTTCGCTGCTAAAGGATTGCTGAAAATTCGCTAAATACCGGAAATTTTCTACTCTAAAGAAACAGCATCTATAAATTATTTATCCTCTAACTTGAATTCAAAAGGAATTTGGATAGTGGATTCAATTGTTTTACCTTTTTTCTTTGCCGGTATAAACCTAAACTTCTTTAATGCATCAATTGCCGCTTTTTCAAAACCGAATCCAAGGTTTGTTACAGCAACTATATTTTTGGGAATACCATCTGTTCCAACGGTTGCTTTCAGAATTACTTTCCCTTCTTTCTGTGCCCGTTTAGCATTTTTGGGATAGGTAGGTTTAATCTGGATTCTAATTTTCGGATGTGACGACCCTTCTTCTTCGAAATCAATGTCAGGATCTATTATAGTGGGTTCAGGACTTGGGGTAGAGACATCAGGAAGATCCAACGGGGTCTTTTCCTGGGCAGGTCTATCAATGGTAGGTTTTTCTGAGGGACGTTCAGGTTGAATTGGTCCTTTCATACCGCGAACAATTTCAGTAATTTTCGGGCCTTCCTTCAGACTAGGTGCTTCTGGGGTAAAATTTGTATCAGGTCCTGATGGAAGCGTGAAATCGCCTGTTGGTCGTAGGATATTCGTATTATTCACTGGCGTACTCTGAATTGGAGCCTCAATTATTTGCTCCTTAGCCTTAAATGTTTCCCGAGGTCTGACTACATCAACTCGTTTTCTTGGAGGCATCTCTTGAGGCACTAATGCGACTTCAAGTTCTTCGGTTCCCGATGCAATCTGATCCTTTATAAAAAAGAAACCGAAGAGAAGTGCAATAGCTACATGTAATCCTACAGAAAACGTTAAAGCAAAAGAATTGCGTCCTCCGGTTTTCTGTACGGTCATGGGGGAAGGTTTATTCTCTTGTGCGGCAGCAATTCCGCCTTTCTGACTTTCTTCAATGCTGACTTTCTTTAACTTAGCATTGATTTTCGGTTTTTTCCGATCAGCCCTACGTTTATGCAAATGGGATAAAATGTCGGAACTTCTACTCATCTCTTTTCTCCTAAATATTATCTCGTGATGTCGATAGCGCGCTTACAACACACTTACCGGAGTTTATGAGATAGTTCGTGAATCAATCGTTTCGTAAATTAAGGGTTATGCCACAACGTTAATTTACACATCAACGGTATTTTTGATATCAGTACCAACTTTCCATTAAAAACTAACTTAGTATAAATTATAGCATATTTAAACATATATGTCAACTTTTTTAATTTAAATTGTATTTTAAGGAATTTCTTACGTTTCGGCATCGATATTCAGTTAAGGATTCCACCAAAACGTCATTTTTGCGACTACTGTGGAATTCCGCAGTACTGCCTTTGTTGTTTTGTCTGTGTCGTAGGTTTGATTGAAAACAAAATAGAAATCACTTCCTGGACGATAGATGTAGTTAATTAGAAAATTGGTAGATACAAGGTTAGTCTCTGTATTCCATTGCGCATAGAATTTGGCAAACAGGGTCGTTGAAAACGAATAGTTGAACCTGCCGGAGAAAAGGTTCGCATCAAAATCACCAACAAGTAAGGTGACATGATTAAATTGATAGTCTGCGTGTAAGCTGATTCGTCCATTCGGTTTTAGCGTTCCATCAACATAATATTTGCGAATTTGACCGTTATAAAAATCCCCAAACTCAAAACCTGCTGTAGTACTAATAACACGGCTATCGCTCGTTGAAAACCTCCCGCCTAATATCCCGAATTGGTAGCTACCAATTGGGATAACCACATCCTCCCGAATTTCAAAAACTTCGTCAAGTCTTTCAAAAGCACGTCTGGCAAAAAACATTACGTAGTCACCTGTTGCAAATGATGTCCAGTGAGTGTAGGAAAAATTCCAGCGTTCCAGTTCATTTTCTTGATTGAGAATGTAGTTTACTTCGGGACCCGACCAAAGTTCGCGAATTCCGTATTTTTGTGGTCTCGGTGCCCAACGAAAATGGGCTCGCGCATGACGGACCCCGGTCTGTCGGACAAATCCGATCGCTGGGTCAAAATCTTCGTCAATATCGGTGAAAGATCCGCCGAATCGAAAGATGTCATTCCGCCATTTTGAACCGAAGTACCAAGCGTTATTTTTCCCTGACATATTGGGAGTAAAAGTTCGCGCCCACATGCCGCGAACATCAAACCTATCATTTGGACGGAATTCAAAATCAACCCCGCCTGCGCGGTTGTAGTTGCCAATTTCGTCTTTATTGACAGCAATTATGCCGAAACGAGATCCCGCAGCAGCATCCTTGGTAATTCGGATTACAGAGTAGTTTGTACGTGGAATGTCAATTGGATCATCTTCATCTGTTTCACCATGAAATTCATCTGTGAGAACATTAAGAACCCCAATTCCATAGGAACCGATCTTGCCGCTGGCTTTCCCACCAAAGATTATAGGAATAGCGTTTCCCTCAGCCAATCCGATACGTCGACTGTAGAAAAGTAACATCGGCGGGGGTCTCCGAAAACTTTGCCTTGGTACCCCGAAATCGAAAAGTCCTGCTCCTTCCAAAAAGAAGGGACGTTTTTCTGGGAAAAAGAGGTTAAATCGGGTGAGGTTAACCTGTTCCTGATCTGCCTCAACCTGTGCAAAGTCTGTGTTATAGGTGATGTCGGCAATTAGGTTAGATGTGATACCGTATTTTGCGTCAAAGCCGAGCTTGAATTGGCGGGTAGTCTCTCTTGTAGCATCCTCATCGTTCTCTTGAGTAATGCCGGGTAGAAGGTAAGGAAGAAATTCTATATTTCGGTAAGGGGAAATACCTTCTAAACCGACAAGAGTACCGAGGTTTGTCGTGCGATATTTTGCCAATCCACCGTAAGAAGCTGGCACGGGTGCCCATAACGCTTCTTCCTGATACCGTTTATGTTGATGTCCAACGTTAATTCCCCATATAATCTCGTCGCTTTTTTTAAAACGGAGTTGGCTAAAGGGAATGCTGAGTTCCGTTGTCCAGGAGGTCACGTTAATTTTCGATTTACATGCCACCACGGCATCCCAGTCGTCGTTCCGCGTATCTCCGTTATTCGTTATGGCTCTATCCTGTATTGCGCCTAAGGCGTTTGCGCGAAAGAAGAACCCACTCCGTTTATCGTTGTATGTATCCAATAGGATGAAAACGTTGTCGTTTTCGTGTATGTCGCGTGCATCTCTACGCATTTCATTAGCGGCAAGTTTTGATATTTCTGAGTCGAAACAGATAAAACCGAAATAGATATTCTTATCATCATAGAGGATACGCACTTCCATTGGTTCAGAACTGATTTCACTCTCATGCGGCTCAATTTGGATAAACCTATCCATTACCTCTGCTTTCTGCCAATCCGCTTCGGTTAGATCTCCATCAATCTCAATACTCTTGTAGGTGCGGTATGCTTTAATCTGTTTGGTTGGCGATTCCGTACTAACCTTGGAAGCAGCAACGAACAAAAGAATAAAAACAAATAAAGAAATTCTGATTTTTGGGAACTGTGTAATAGAAAATAGATACGGGTCCAAAAGCGTTGCTTCCTTGCGTAGAAGAAATCCGAATTAGTATTATAGTAGATTTTAGAATTACTTGGACATTGTTATCGGTCCAGTTGGGAAACAGTTCCTACCGCATATTTTGTAGCACAAACTTTTAGTTTGTGTCGTCCTTGCGCAAACTGAAAGTGGACGCTACAGCAGTGTCCAGATAATTACAGATTTTACTATAAGACGCAAAAGGAGGCAAATTGGGTTATACAAATCTCAACGGACTGAGAATCAAAATTCCAATGTAAGCGCAAAGAAGGGGACTATCGGCAGCTGGGCAGTCGGCACCTCTTTTGTAAAATGCTCACCATAGCGAACTTGGAGGATATTTCTGCGGTTATAGGCGTTCCAAAGTTCAAAAGTAAATCCACCCTTCGCTTTGTGCAAGCGAATGAAGTACCAGTGAAAATTTTCCAGACGAATGAAGGACCAGTGAAAACGCAAATCCAAGCGATGATATGGCACTGCGCGTTTTTGGACACCCCAAATAGGTAGCCATGTTTGTTTTTTGGTATAAGGATTGGTATAAGGTTCTCTGTCTACTAACGTGGTATACAGAACGCCACTCTTATATTGCCAATTCGCTCCGAATTCCCACGATTCAAAAGTGTAGTTAAGATTAATTGCTAAAACGTGAGGCGTGCTAAACATATAATCTCTTTCTTTTTCTTTAAGAGAATCTTGGCGTTTGGAAATGGTATAGGAATACGCGAGCCAACCCCGAAACGCTTCTCCAATTTCGTGTTCCAGTGAAACTTCAACACCTTTCACCGATCCAATTCTTTGATTTTGGTAGCGTTTTTCTGATCGGTTAAAGGTAATCATATCAGTTAGGTTTTTGTAATAGCCAGCGACTTCAATTTTTGTTTCTGAGGTTAACCTTTTTTCCAATGCCACTACGTAGTGCCTTGCCAAGCTCGTGGCGATCTCAGGATTTTCGTTTCCAAGCACGACTTGGAAGAGTCGTGGATTTTGGACATAATTTCCATACATAAAGCGCATATCTATCGGTAGAAGAGAAAACCCTACAGTGTTCGTCTGCTCGGGCCCCAATGTTAATCCGAGTAGTCCACGTGGTTGCAGCGAAAACGAGTCAATCAGATTAAAATAATTTGCTCGTATTCCTATGGTGGTATAAAGGGAAGCATAGTGGGATGAAACCAGGTCCTGTGTTGCTTGAAAGTACCCTTCAAGTCGATGCTGGATTTTAGATGTGACGGTATGGACCTTTTCTCCATCTGCCCTTAACCTGAAGTCATAGTCCCAATCGCCTTCTTCAAGTGGTCGGGACCCGATGCTTGTAAGGCTTGAAGGCAGGATCGAAAGATCAAAACCTGCTTCTAACAACGTCTTCGGAAATTTAACCCAGTACTGAAGATCGCCACGGAGTGAATGGACACTATCCGCGTTTCCATAGAAGTATCCGTCACCATATTTTAGTGCCCTCCGAGAAAATGACCGTGTCAATGATACAACAGACTTAAACGTTTCTTCTTTTTCAGAATAGAAATGGATGCCTTGTGAATCGAAAGGGTTATCTGACTTCAACGGACCGAGTAGGTCACCGTCAGAGACTTCATCACGACCAAGACGAAATTCTGCTGAATCACCTGCTGCAATGGCATTCACGACCACCCTGTGGTTCTTAGTTAATTGGTAAACAACCTTTCCCTGATAACTCCAGAAACTCGGCACTTGTGTCACCAAATCATTCTCAACTTTCAACAAACGCGGCAATAATTCAAAAAGTGGCCCCAAAAAACTACGTCGACCAAAAACGTACCAATATCCACGGGTTCCTATGTTTCCTTCAAGAAAGGCTTGAGAATACACCGGATTGAGGTTGAGTTTTCCACCTAAACGGGTATCGGTGATACTGCGGGAGTAAATGTCAATTACTGCCTGAGAATCGGAACCAAATTCTGCTCCATACCCACCAGGATACACCTCAATATTTTGGATTACCTCTGCGTTGACCGTAGAGACGATCCCGTAGAGATGATATGGATACCCTAAAGGTAATCGATCAAAATAGTAGAGGTTATCTTCAGGTCCGCCACCACGCACAGAAAGGATTCCGACAAAATCACTCAGAACACCGACGCTGGGAAGTTGGTTTAAAACTCGTAATGGATCTCCGCCGCTACCTACGGCACTCGTAATTAAGGGTCCTTTGAAAGTGTGTCGTGGTTTCTTTTCTATCCGTTCTGTTTTGACCTCTACTGGCGGTAAGGTGATAACATCATCCAACGCTTCGTCATTTACAGGATCATCGTTCTGCCCTAAAGCCGAAAATGGCAATAGAAGGATTAAAAGGATCAATATCTGTTTCAAGGTTCAGTTCCCAAGTATAACCATTTAGAATGCCGCCGTAATGCCTAAGTATGGGAGAATAGGCAACTGATAAATCGGGTTTTTATCTTTGTAGTCCTCTTCATATTGATAATCAAGAAGGTTTTTACGATTATAGGCGTTAAGTAGTTCTAAAAAAATTCCTAACTCCCAACTATTAAAACGGAAGATTTTGCTCACGCGTAGGTCCAACCTGTGGTAGGGTGGTAATCTTTCTGAGTTTGTTTCACCATAAATAGGGAGATAGATAAATTTTCCGTTCCTGGGATCGGGTATGAGTGTAGAATCCACAACAGGTGTATATGGATTACCAGTTCGGTACTGCCATTTTGCACCGAACTCCCAAGTAGGTGTAAGATTATAACTTGCAGCGAACGTAGCGACATGTGTTTGATCAAACGAATAGTAACGATATGGTTCGCCCGAACGGTCACGCCGTTTAGAAAGCGCATAAGCATAGGAAATCCATCCGAAAAACTTATCTCCACTTCTGTGCCGTAGAAAAATCTCAGTACCTTGTGCATAACCAACACCTTGATTTAGAAAGATGGATCCTTTGTCAGATGTCACCAAATTTGCGAGGTCTTTGTAATAGGCTGCGATTTTGATTTCCGTATCTTGTGAAAGTTGACGTTTGAGTTCCACAATGTAATGGCTCGCTTGACTGGACTTTAACTCTGGATTACCAACAGTGTTTGAGAGTTGTGCAGGAATAGGAGTCTGGTTGTAGATTCCGTAAGCAAATTGGATCTCAGATCTGTTGGGAAGTTCCACACGGATGCTGCCTCTCGGTTGAATAGAGAGCTCATCAATTCGGTTAAAATAATCCAACCGCACTCCAAACACAACCGACACAAATGGTAATAGATTATATCTGTCTTGCAAGTAACTTTCAAGACGTTGCCCGCGCACAGATTCATCTATTTTGATCTTCTCTTCAAACCGGATGTCGTATTCTACCTCAGCTTCGTCTGGTATACGAGTGAATATACCGCTCACCTCTCCCGGTTCAGCACCGAGGATGAGTCCGGATTCCAACCGATGTTTTTCGTTTAACTCATAAGTGAGGTCTTCACGGAGGGTGTAGGTTGGTGCATCAATATTAAGAGAGAGTAAGGGTCCGAAATTGACATCAAATAGAAAATCAGAGCGGGTAAGTGATAAAAAAGAGATGAGTCGTTCTGTGAGGGAGGAACGTAAATGAATCCCACCCCCTTGAAAACCACTTTCAAAACTCGTATTTCCTCTAAAATCTTCGTCAACGTTTGCCCCGTCTAATGTTACAGCAAACTTGTCACCTGAAGCGAACAGATTAAAAAATAGTTGGTGTTTTTCGCTAAGGTCGTAGCCAGCTTTCAGTTGATAATCCCAGAAACGAGGAAAGGCAGTGATTGATCCTGTTGCAAACGAAAGGGAACCGATAAATAGGTCAATGTAACTTCTGCGTCCTGCTGCATACCAATATCCTTTTTCGCCGATTTTCCCTTGGAGAAATCCTTCAGAGTAAAGTAGGTTGAGATTGAATTTTCCACGTAGATTTTTTGGACTGCTGTTTTGCGAATAGATGTCAATCACGGCTTGAGAATCCACACCATATTCAGCACCATAACCGCCTGCGTATACATCAATCCGGTCTATGATTTCAGAACTGAGAGACGAAACGAGTCCACCAAAATGGTAGGGATAACCGACAGGCACACGGTCAAAGTAGTAGAGATTATCTTCATCGGAACCGCCACGGATATAGAGGGCACCGCTAAAATCGTTCGCGACCCCGATGCCAGGGATTGCTGGCAGCGCACGCAGTGCATCACCCGCTGTGCCGGGAATACGTGCAATTTCTTTGGATTGAATGCTCTTTTTAATAACAGTTTTTGGACTACGTTTTGCTTTTACCTCTACCGCTTCAAGTTCATAATCAGCTGTACTAACGAAAATTTTAGGTGTAAGTGTTTTGCCAGCTTCAATGGTAACAGTGGTTTTTTCTGCCGATTCGGAATTTGGAACAGATATAGATAAGGTATAGCTGCCCTCTGGGATTTCGTTGAAAACAAACTGTCCAATTTCGTCTGTTTTTTGGTGTTTGTCAAGTTCAATTATGTGAACCTCAGCACCAGCTAACGGTTTGTCCGTGTCTGTGCTATAAACAGTGCCTTGAATTGTCCCTGTTTGGGCAAAAGCGGCTGTTGGAATTATTAAAATCATTAGTAGGTAAAAAAAGTTCTTCATGTTCATGATCTGTGACTCTTGCTCCTATGCAAATGTGTTGAAATTTGTGTCCGTTGACACGTTAAATTATACAATTCTGTTGCCAGAATTGCAAATTGATCTATAATAGGGCAAAATCAAAATTCAAGTGTTAGTCCAACATAGATAATACGCGGGAGTTGTGATATTTCGTCAGATTCCCATTCTTCAATTTCAATCTCTTCACCTTGAATCTCAATCGTCGCTTCTCTAAAGATAAATTTTATCGTATTCTTGCGGTTGTAGAGATTCAGAATATCAAGGAATCCACCTATCTTCATGCCTCTAACGTTCCATTTATGACTGATTCTGAAATCTAACTTATGGTACGGTGTCAACTCGGCACGTAATTCCTCGTCAACACTTGCCAATAGCGGATTCAGTCCGCGGGTAACCGGATCTTGAATCAGGACGAGAGAACTAATCGGGACTTCAGAGGTGCCATTTAAATACTGCCATTTCACGCCTATCTCGAAATTTGACGTGAAGTTATAGTTTGCGACAATACTTACGATATATGTGTTATCAAAGAGATAAGGTTGATAAGTAACATCAGGATTTTCTCGCCGCTCAGCGTGGGTGTATGCATAAGATACCCATCCGAAGAATTTATCAGTGACCCGGTGACGTAAGAACGCCTCAACACCACCAACGTAAGCAGCACCTTGATTGAGATAGTTTGATACACCATCTTCTGTTGCTAATCTCCCTCCCGCAGAAGAAGCAGACTCCGGCTCGGATGTCGTTGAAACCTTATCTTTCGTTACTAATTTCTGCTCGTCCTTATAATAGGTAGCAAACTTGAATTCCGTTTGAGAGGTAAGATCATGTTCGATCTCCATGATATAGTGGCGTGCAAGACTGGATTTCAAATCTGGATTTCCGTTTTCTGATAGCAGTTGATACGGTTTCGGACTCTGTTCATAGTTTCCGTATGCAAACCGAATATTGAAATCACTTGGAAGTTTGAAATTTACACTTCCTCTCGGTTGCACAGAAAGCTGTTCCGTCAAATCAAGGTAATCTAATCGTGTGCCAAGTGCAATCGAAACGGAAGGCAATGGGTCATACCGTGCTTGTAGATAGCCTTCGGAACGATAAAAATCGTGTCCAAATTCATAGTGTCTCTTTTCCAATTCTGTAACTTCGTAACGTGCTGGTCGACTCGTTCTGATTTCTCTCACACTATTGCCTTCAACAAAACGTGCCTCAATTTCAATACCTTCCCCGATGGGTTCATATTCGTAAGCTTGTAAGTCTTCAAAACTATTGGCTGGACTGAACGACAGAAGGAGACCCGATTCAAACTGCAGAGTGGGGTTTAATCTGTAGGATACATCTTCGCGGAGTGTCCAGACTGGCACTTTGACTTTAACGTCATAGTTATTGGTAAGTATCTCTTCGGCTACTAATTTACCGTCCTCCAGTTTAAATTCACCGTCTTCAAGCACATAGGCCACTACAAAAGGGTCTTCAAATTTTATATTGAGGAAATTGAAGGTGCGGGTAAATGAAAAATGGGATGTTAAATTTTCGGTAAAGTTTGAATGGAGATGGATGCCTTGTCCGGTAAAACCGTTTTTGAAATAGAAAGTACCTCTTTCAAGATGGGCATCTATAGAATCTTCTATTTCTTCCTCTCTAAAATGGAAATGGTCTGTTGCGGCAAAAGCGTTGAGTGTAAGATGATGGTTAGCTGTTAGTGGATAAGCAAATTTGAACTGATAATCTGAAAAATATGGGAATTGTTGCTCTGAACCTGTCTGTGCTTCAACAATCGGTCCTACAATGAAATCGAAGTAACTCCGACGTCCGGAAGCAGAGATATATCCTTTTTCCCCTATCCATCCTTCAAGCAATCCTCCAGAATAGAGTATATTTAGGTTGAACTTTCCATCCAACCTGTTTTCAATACTATCACGTGCATGGATGTCAAGCACCGCTTGCGAATCTAACCCAAATTGCGCTCCGTATCCACCTGCATAGATGTCAATTTTCTCAATAGTTTCTGAGCTGATGGTTGACAGTAAACCACCCCAGTGAAAAGGGTATCCGAGTTGAGTTCTGTCAAGATAGTAGAGATTAGATCCAGGATCACTACCCCGAATATAGAGAACACCAAAGTAATCGTTTGGAATACCGATACTTGGAAGCGTGGTCAATCCTTTGAGTGCATCATTCATCACCCCAGGGATGCGGAGAAGTTCGCTGCCACGAATGTCTTTACGACTCACTGTTGGCGGAATGCGTTTCCCTTCAACGACGACTGTTTCTAACTCAAATACTTCACCGAGGGACATTTTCGCTTGTGTGGTATGTCCTGCGGTCACTTCAACAGTCGTTTTTGTTGGTGTAGTGAAGGAGGGATGTGTGATTGTGAGGGTGTATGTGCCGGGCGCAAGACCTGTGAACCAGACTTTACCGTCCGCATCACTTTTTTGACGTTCGTCTGTTTCAAGGATATGAACTTCTGCACCTACTAACGGTTCGTCTGTATCTCTGCTATAAACTGTGCCTTCAATTGTGCCTGTTTGAGAAAAGGCAGCTGAGGGGATTAGTAAAACCATTAGCAGGCAGATAAAACTTCTCATGATCGGGACTCCTATGCAAATGTGTCGGTATTATGGTAGATTTTGGAATTACTTGGACACTCTGCAACAGTGAGGTTAGGAAACCTCCAAATCAAAGGTATGAATGCCATTTAGGCATTCACCGCCTACCGGGAGACGAAAGTGTCTATATATTTTTACGCAATGAGTAGTTTTGGACTTGAGAAAAATTTTAAAAAATCGCTATAAAGCCTTGTGTCCACTGGGTTTATATGGTATAATATAGATAAGAAAATAGGGGGTTGGTAGCCCCCTAAATGAACACAAAAAGCGAGTTGCTTTTTGACGGTTCTAATCTTATCTGGTATTATATCAGAAATCCGTCAGAAAAAGCAACTCCTATTTCAAGGAGTTATCTGATGGATTTGTTGAAGGTGATGGAGCGTTTTCCCGATCAAGAGAGTTGTATTTCGCATTTAGAGAAGATTCGGTGGCGAGGTAAACCTGTGTGTCCGCATTGTGAAAGCGATCATATAGGAGAACGGACAGAAACAGAAATCGGTCGTATCGGTCGTTGGAACTGCCACGAGTGCCAAGTGAGTTTCAAGGTGACGTGCAGGTCGGTGTTTCACGGGACAAAGATAGCGTTACAGAAGTGGTTTTTGGCTATTTCGTTGATAACGAATGCGAAGAAAAGTTTGTCAAGTCATCAACTTGCGCGCGATTTAGACTTGAATCAAAAGACAGCATGGTATATCATGACTCGTATCCGTGCTGAAATGGCAAAGAAAGGTAACGTGCTACTACAAGGCATCATAGAGGCAGATGAAACTTACATCGGGGGTAAACCTCGTAAGCCTAATAAGAAGGAAGACCACGTGCCTGCCAAGCGTGGACGTGGAACAGAGAAAGACGCTATTATCGGGGCAGTACAGCGGGGCGGGAAAGTTGTAGCACAACTCGCTAAAGATTTGACAGGACGGACTATTTTAGACTTTATCCGAAGAGTCGTCAAAGTTGAGGATTCGGAGTTGATGACCGATGAGTATAAGGCGTATCTCGCTATCGGCAAGGAGATGAAACACCATATCATAGATCATCAAACGCAATTTGTTGAGGGTGATGTCCACACAAACACAATTGAGGGGTTTTGGAGTCTACTCAAACGAGCTTGGTATGGAAGTCATCACCACTACTGGACTGAATATACGCCCCTGTATGTAGCAGAGGCGTGCTATAAATACAACTATAGGAGCATTGACAGTATCTTTGATAAGTTTGTTAATGAAAGTATGCGGTGATGGACACAACTAAAGGTATGCCTTATCAATCTTGTTCTTTTTGTCATCAGGATTTGAGGGAAAATGCTGTGGAAGTTCAAAAGTTGGCTTTCCATCTTTCAGAGCATCGATCATGTCAAGAGCAAATTCCAACCTCTCATTGTCCGTGTCAAAAGGTTTCTGAATCACTACGCGAAAATTTGTATCAAGTTTTACAAGGGCGAGTTCTACAAAACTCTCTGTATGTAAGGCTAAAAGTGAAAAATCAACAGGATCGGAAGGCGGCTTGAATATTACCCACATGGGTTTAGTCTCCTTTGGGGTTAGAGGGGACAGAGTCCCCTCGTTGGTTGGAATTGCTAATACCCGTATGGAGAATCAGCAGCTGAAATTAAAATTATCCAAAGTCCCACCATAGTGCCAGTTCCAATAACACATCCTATTGTAGCATGTGTTATTTGGTCGTTTTTCACAAGTTTTTGATAAATGCTTGTGTAATAAGCAACATATTCTGGTGATTTTCCAAGCAATTTTTCTGGTAGTACCGTTGGTGTGACAACATACGCAATTAACATACCGGTAACACCAAGTAGACAACCAACAGTTCCCCATATTTGAGTGTTTGCAAGTGTTGCATCACGTCGTGCATCAAATATTGCTTGCGCAGCATCACTTGTTTGTTGTGCAAGTGTGAGATATGGCGTAGTGAATAACATCACAACCATTATAAACGACAAAGTTTTCATCAATGTTCCTTTTGTGAGGTAAAATGTGTATGTAGGGGATCAAAAGACCCCCTACATGTTTGCAAGCGGATTATTTACACCGCTTGTGAGGTTTGACAGTTTCTTTCACCGTTGTGGCGGGACGGCGTTTGTCCGTGCCTTTGGGAAGGAACCGTCCATCTTTGGCATCGCGTACACGCGTGCCAGTGGCTTTTTTAGCCATAGTATACCTCACTTTGCTTGAGATAAATTGGTGCATAGCGTATTTCCAGTGCGTTATGCACTGTTCAAGCATATAAAATTGATACGTTAAACGGGTATCGTTCGTAGGTTCGTTTACACCTTTCTATGGGTGAGGGCAGGACACAACACAAGGAGTGTTGCGATAGAAATCCTGCCCAACGAACTTGAGAATAGTATAACA
The DNA here is from genome assembly GCA_965197475.1 of Candidatus Poribacteria bacterium. Taxonomy (GTDB): domain Bacteria; phylum Poribacteria; class WGA-4E; order WGA-4E; family WGA-3G; genus MSPOR6. The sequence goes on from CBDANF010000002.1 coordinate 1,400,087, forward strand.
TGGAAAGAATTTGAGTGTCAAGTGAAAAATTTGAGAAAAAATTTCAAGTCCAAAACTACTCATTGCGTAAAGTTATTACACAACAGACCTTTAGAACCTTTAGAACTTTATGATCTGTCAAGCGATCCATTGGAAGCGACAGACACTGCACAGACAGATACTAATCTTTATAAAGAGATGGGACATTTGTTACAGGAGGAAACACAGAAAGCGGGCAGTATCCCCTGGCAAAAAAGCTAACCATTTCTCACATTTACAATCTATTCCACAAATCGTAAACGCGATTTCAATACACCGCGTTTGTAGTCGCGCAATTCACGCGCCTCCTTACATTTTCTTAGTGCTTCCACATAATAGAAGGAAATCAATAGCATATTTTACTATCTTCCTTGGTATAAAGTGTCTCAATAATTGGGGGTTGCTATAAATGCTACAGTAGCTGTTTACGTTTGCGTTGACATTCCACCTAATCCATTGTATAATCAGAAGATACTTTTGCTGAATAGTCCTGCCTCCTCTAAAAAACCTTTGCTGCAAGGAGGGTTTAATTTTGTCTAAACAAGTGAATGGAAATGATGGGACAAGACTAAAGATTGATACGGATCCACATTTGGAAGAGAACAGCAATACTGTTGAAATGCAGTCGGAAAGGGATATGGATGAAGCAACAAATCCGCCAATTTCACAGGATAATGCTGAATTACTCCAGTCGCTTTCGCTCACAGAAATAAATCAAACCTTGGCAGCATTGCAAGATCTGTTCGAAAAGCAAATTGCTCGGAACCAGAATCAGACCCAGATGTATGACAAATTATATGCTGAAATGAAGGACTATAAAGAGAGTTTTTTACTTGAAGTGCTTCACAAACCGATTATCCACAATCTGATCCAACTTTACGATAGTTTTGTATCGCTTGAATCTCAACTTGATGACATTCTTATTGATAAAGAGGAGAATATTCTTTTGGATGAACTGTCACAATACCGGAAGAATTTGGAGAACTTCCGGTTTGAACTGGAAGAGGTGCTATACCGCATGGACGTGACACCTTATAAGGACTCTCTGGACACGCTTGACCGACAGTTGCACAAAACGCGCAAGGTAATACCGTCTGATGATCCCAAACAGGATAAAAAAGTTGCGGAAGTTCACAAAATTGGGTTCTACTGGCGTGAAAAAGTGTTCCGACCAGAAGAGGTGACGATTTTCCGTTATACACCCTCCATAGGTGAGAAAGGGGGTAAAACGGATGGGTAAAGTTGTTGGAATCGATTTAGGAACTACATTTTCTGTGATTGCACACGTCAATGAACATGGGCAATCGGAGATTATCCCTAATTTAGAAAGTGATCTATTACCCCATCGGTGATTTTGTTTGAGGACAACCTCGTAACAGTCGGAAAAATCGCCAAACAGAATGCCAGAGCGGTTCCTGAACAGATTGTAGAGTTTGTCAAACGTGAGATGGGTAAACCTAAAGCGGAATTCTTTCGAACATTTAATGCAAAGGACTATTCCCCCGAAGAACTCTCCGCACTTATTCTCACAAAACTCAAGCAGGATGCTGAAGCATATCTGAATGAAGAAATTACGGATGCAGTTGTCACTGTTCCTGCCTATTTTCACGATGCTGAACGGGAGGCTACCCGCAACGCAGGAAAAATCGCTGGATTGAATGTTCTACAAGTTCTTAATGAACCTACTGCTGCTGCACTTGCTTACGGCATGGATCAATTGGGCAGTAACCAAAATGTGTTTGTGTTCGACCTTGGTGGCGGGACATTTGACGTAACCATCATGAACGTTTCCGAATCAGAAATTCAGATGCTTGCAACGAACGGTGATCACAGACTGGGAGGTAAGGATTGGGACGATAAAATTATCACGCACGTCGCTGAGATGTTTGAGATAGAACATGGAGAAAATCCGTTGGAGGACCTTCACACCTATCAAGACATTCAACTGGATGCGATAGGCGCGAAAGAATCTTTGTCCTTGCGGCAGCGAGCATTAATCGTTTGTGGATACAATGGCAAAACAACCCGTGTTGAATTGACACGCGAAAAATTCGAAGAACTTACTGCTGACTTGCTTGAAAGGTGTCGAACTTTGTGTGATGTTGTCCTTTCGGAAGCAGAAATGACTTGGACAGATATTGACAATATCCTATTGGTAGGCGGCTCAACTCGGATGCCTATGGTGCAGCAAATGATTGCCGCAATCAGTGGGAAAGAAATCAATCCACATCAAGTTAATCCTGATGAAGTTGTCGCAATCGGTGCAGCAATTCAGGGAACACTCCGCCAGATATCCGAAGGAAGCACCGAAACCGTAGATATGCCTGACGCTGTCATTGAGCGATTCATTGGACCGGACGGTGCCCCAAAGGTGACAGTTACAGATGGTGCCACACATAATCTCGGACTTGTCGTCCTTAATTCCCAACGTGAATATATGATTCACGTCATGATTCCCAAAATGACTGCTGTTCCGTGCGAAATTGCGGATAAATTCTTGACGGTTGACCGCAATCAACCTTCAGTTTTAATTGAGGTAGTGCAGGGACTTGAACAGGACCAACTCAAGGATAAAATTGATCTATTTGAGGAATATAAATTGGGTGAATGTACCCTTGAACTGCCCCCTGGGTTGCCGCAAGGATCTCCAATTGAGGTGAACTACAAATATAACTTGGACCAGAATCTTGAGGTGACGGCAAAATCCCTCACGGATGATGGTCCTACAGCTGTTTATGATATCTATTCCATTATTGAAAGACCAACACTCAATGAAGAGGAAGTTGCGCAGGCACGAACAGATCTACAAGACCTTGTCGTTGAATAAATAAGGTTTTGAAACGAAATTACCTTTTTGGGAACAGCATATTATTAGTACGCCTTCTGTCTTCCTCAAGTATGTGTCAAGGGAAATAAACGTATGTCCAAGCGTGAGGAATTTATAACATTTCTCAATGAGCTCAAAATAGTTTCGCGTACTATTTCTGACGAACAGCGCAAAGGGCTTTTACAACGAGCAGTGCAGCATCATAACCTTTCTGTTGCGGAGGCAACTGAAATTCTGGGTACATCGGGATTAGTTGTTGGTGAAAACGTCAACTACTTTGAGATATTAAACCTCTCCATTGAAGACCTCCACAACTTAAATGAATCGGATATCAAGGCACGTGTTGAAACTTCACACAAAAAACTGTATACTGCTTCATTAATGGCGGGTGGTCGCCCCCGCTCCGATGGTAGAACAGAAGAACAGTGGCGGACGCTTTTGAATCAAGCGCGTGATGCGCTAAAAGAGCCACAAAACCGCCGCGCACACCTCGCTACCTTCCAGCATGGTGAAGATTTCATAGATGAGCCTCCAGTTCCTTTATATCTTGACAACATGGAACTTATCCCCGCAGGTGAATTTCAAATGGGAAGCAATGATGATGAGTCATTCAGTGATGAACATCCTATTCACACTGTTTTTCTTAACGCATTCTATATTGACAAATATCCGGTGACGAATGCACAGTATAAGGCATTTGTAGATGCAAATCCGCAATGGAGCAAACCGCGTGGGTTCATAAAATTCATCCCTGCAAGATACCATGACGACTATTACCTCCTCCACTGGAATAAGAACTACTACCCTGAGAGTAAAGCTGATCATCCGGTTGTTCACATTAGTTGGTATGCGGCGATGGCTTATGCAGAGTGGATAGGTAAGCGTTTACCGACAGAATCTGAGTGGGAGAAAGCAGCACGTGGTGGATTGGCAGGTCAAAAATATCCATGGGGAAATTTGATTGATACTGACATGGCAAACTTTGCCAAAAATGTTGGACAGACGACATCTATAGGGGAGTACCCCGCGAACGGATACGATTTATACGATATGGCGGGCAACGTGTGGGAGTGGTGCCTTGATAAATGGGATAATGGCTTTTACGAGTCTTCGCCAAGTACTAACCCGATCTCAGGTGACAGCGTAGATAGTATTATGGACAATTTTACAAAATTTGAAACATCGCGTGTATTGCGTGGAGGCTCCTGGTACAATACTGCTGAAAACGTGCGAGTCACCAAACGTTCTGGGGCTCCGCCGGAGTACACGAATGCTAACATCGGTTTCCGATGTGTTCAATCTATTTCACCGTGATTTTTTGTTTCATTACACTTTTGGTCCGTGTGTGAACACACCAATTCTTAAAAAGAAGCAAATAGATGTCTCAACGCGATGCGTATATAACCTTCATTAACGAGTTTAAAACGGTTTCACCGACGATCTCCGAAGAACAACGCAAAGGATTACTTCGTCGAGCAGTACAACAGCATGAGCTTTCTGTTGATGAAGCGTTTGAAATTCTGAATGCATCTGGATTGGTTATCGGTGAGCGGATAGATTATTTTGAGGTACTCGGTTTATCAATCTCAGATATTGAAACCCAAAGTGAATCGACTATTGTCAATAGCGTTGAGGTTGCACACAAAAAACTGTATACTGCTTCATTAATGGCAGGTGGTCGCCCTCGCGCCGATGGTAGAACAGAGGAGCAATGGCGAATGCTTCTAAATCAAGCGCGTGAGACCTTGATTGATCCCCATAAAAGGCGCGAATACGTTGCTATGCTACAGCACGATGAGGCGGACTCGCTTTTAGAAGAGAAGCACCTCCTACCTTTGAACTATCTGATGTTGACAAAACAGACAGTCTGGAGTTAAGTCGTCAGATCGTTCCACCTGATGTGAATGTGCCGACTGACATGGTGTTCATCCCCGCAGGCGAGTTCCGAATGGGAAGCGATGACGCAGAAGCAAACGAAGACGAACATCCAATACACACTGTTTTTTTCAACGCGTTCCTTATGGATAAATACCCAGTGACCAATTCGGAATTTAAGGAATTTCTCAATGTTAACCCGCAGTGGCGGAAGCCAGAGTCATTCAAAGACTGTATTCCTATGGCTTATCACGATGGTGGCTACCTTAGTCACTGGGGCGACGAAACCTACCCGTACGGTAAAGGCGATCATCCGGTCACTCAGGTGAGTTGGTATGCAGCGATGGCTTACACACAATGGGTAGGTAAACGCCTGCCGACAGAGGCAGAGTGGGAAAAAGCTGCACGGGGAGGTTTCGTCGGGAAGAAGTATCCGTGGGGCGATTCTATGGATTCTAATACGCAAAGTAACACCTATAATTTAGACGATGCCATCACGGTTGGCAGTTATTCTGCCAACAGATACGGTCTATATGACATGAGTGGCAACGTATGGGAGTGGTGCCTTGATGCGTATGATGCGGATTTCTATGTGAGTTCCCCACATAGAATCCATTTTCAGGTGTGAACAGCGTGGAGTGGGTCGTAGAACATTTCAGAAGTGTTAAGATTTCTCGCGTACTACGTGGAGGTCCTTGGGGCGTTGATTCTCAAGGTGCGCGGGTCTCTCACCGATTCAGAAGTAGTCCCACTGACACACTTCCTACTTTCGGATTTCGCTGTGCAATGGATATTACATCATAATGTATGTTTTTAACCTTTAACGCTGTTGTAAACCTGACTGACCATGTAAGGTAAACACACATGTCAAAACGTGATGAATTCATTGAGGTCATAAACACCTTCAAAACTGTTTCTCTGAGTATTACAGATATACAACGGCGAGGGCTGCTGAAACAAGCGGTCCAGAATTACGCCCTTTCTGTTGAGGAAGCCTCAGAAATTCTGAAGTCTCTGGGGATGGTAGTCGGAGAAGAGGTAAACTATTTTGAAGTATTGGGTCTTTCAATAGAGAAGATTCAAGGGTTAGACGAACAAACTATTGTGAACGTTGTTGAGGCATCTCACGATGAGTGTTATAGAACGTCATTGCGTGCGGGCGCGCATTCGTCCTGATGGTAAAACAGAAGAACAGTGGCGTAATATTCTGAACCAAGCACGTGATACCTTAATAGATGCCCAAAAGCGGCGAGAATACGTGGCGACATTCCTGCTACAAGCAGACGTATTAGCAGAAATATCTCTACCGCAAGATCGACCTCTTTCCGAAAATGAATTTCAGGACATAGAACCGATACCTTCAAATATCCCAGAACCAACGGTTCCAAATGCAGAAACGGATATAACTCCTGCAAGTGATCTTGAAACTGCCTCAAGTCCCGACATAACACGAGTGCCTCCTAATATTGATGCACCTACTGATATGGTGCTTATTCCGGCAGGTGAGTTTCAGATGGGCAGCCAGGACGAAGATGCAAATGGCACCGAAAGGCGTGTGCATTCACTTTTCGTAGAAGCGTTTCTTATTGACAAATATCCTGTTACCAATGCACAATATAAGATTTTTCTGGATGCGAATCCTCAGTGGCAGAAAAAGAGGATTGTTGAAATTTATCACGACGGGAACTACTTAATAACTTGGAGTGGAAACAACTACCCTCGAGGTAAAGCAGACTATCCGGTAGTTGATGTGAGTTGGTATGCAGCAATGGCTTATACACAATGGTCTGGCAAGCGTTTGCCAACGGAAGCAGAATGGGAGAAAACCGCACGCGGTGGATTAGTTGGGAAAATATACCCATGGGGTGATGAAATTGATATGAGCATGGCGAATTTTGGGATGCATGTCGGAAAAACAACACTTATTGGGAAGTATCCGCCTAACGACTACGGTGTATATGACATGGTGGGTAATGTGTGGGAATGGTGCCTTGATGAATATGATCACAGCTCACAACGTCCAAACCCCGGTTTAATTGTTGACAGTATTAGTGAAATCACCAATAATTTTTTGAGTATTGAAACTTCTCGTGTAGTACGGGGCGGTTCTTGGGCAAGTAGCGAACGTGCCGCGCAAGTCGCTTACTGCGGGTGGGCTGCTCCAATTGTTACATACTACAGCTACGGGCTTCGATGTGTAAAAGACACCACCTCTTAAATCACTTTCCTTTAGATATATTACATCTCCCATTGAACATATAAAGATTCTACGAAGTTAAGAGAATCTTCCCTTATTTACTGTTTTGCCTCATCCTATGCTGCAATTCGGTTATTCAATACAAGTCTACCACTCCGTTTAGAATTCCACATCGGAAAGGAGTAAAAGATGCAACTTTTTCTGGTGACAAAAGGCATTGATGGAGATACTTTGAAGTCAGTTCTAAAATTCTTTGTAACTTTGCGCTAAATGGTTCACTCGGTAAGTATTTGAGTTATATTTTCCATGCTGGTGCCATAAGCACCTAATACCAAATTAACGGGATTAGTCTTATTTTTCTGGGCAGACAGCGCGCTTACAAAGCGCGCCTACCGAATGGGATCAAGTTAATTTGGTATAATACCATATCTAATTGACGATTTGTCATAATAACCTGTAGGTTGGATAGAGTTTACGAAACCCAACAACTGAATGGCAAATAGGGTTTCGCTCCGATCTACCCTTATGTGTCAATTTAAGGATTTTCCGAATATGAGAAATGCTCTTCAGTCCCGTAGGGACTAAATATAGGACAGTCTCAATCATCATGTCTATTGAGAAGTGTTCATAATAACACGGACATTTTCTAAAGTTGACACATAAGGGTTTCGCTTTGATCTACCCAACCTACGAACTAATGCAATATAATCACTTAGAAATGGTATAATGTGTGCATTACGAAATGCGGTGATCAGTCTTTCGCGCACATCTGGATACACTGAAATAGCATATTCACTCCGATATTTTGCCGCACATCCAGAGCAAGCACTCAAACTCATCGGGAGAGATACCGAAAATTGAATGGCTCTGAAGATATTAGGACAGAATCTAAGCAAAATGCGTGGGTTTTCCATCAAGACTAGTGCTATTGCTTTCTTCCCAATATGTCTTTAAGCCTTCTTTGCCTTTCTTTGCTGCCCAAGTGTTTAACGCTTTTCGTTCGCCGACATAGTCATAAAGTGGCACAGCCATCCCACAGGAAGTCTGCACGAGATCAACGTTGAGGTCAAAGATTTGCCTTGCACCGGGAATTGGCGGGAATAGTGGAAAGAGAAGCTGCCATTCCACATCGTCATTGTGGATAGCCTTGGCAGTACCGTAGAGTCGGAGGATAATAGGGTTATCCTCAAATGCCGTCCACATTAGCGTCATCCGTGGGTTTTCCTGAACGTGCGCTGCGGTTTCATTCCCACTTCCTGTCACGTTTAACCAGACAACGCGATTTGCACCAAGTACGCGCAAGGAATCCATGCCTTTTGGAGAAAGGTTGATTCTACTGTCAGTTGTTGCTGTTGCGACAAAAAACATCTTTTGGTCTTCAATGAATTGCTGCAATTTGGGTGGGATCTGTTTGTATAGTTTTGACATCGCACTGTTTATTTCTTGAGAATGACGGTGTATGAGACTTTAATCTCGATTTTTTAGTGCTGCCCAAGTTGTTGCTAATTTGTCAGTGGGTTGAACAGCGTGTGGTTCTGCCCCTTCAATATCGCTTACATATTTTCCTTCATAGAGACGGATATGGTCAACCCATACATCAATCTTCTCTATCCCCATGATTATACCCGCGCGCGAATTTACGTCATCCACAGGCATCTCAAAGGTGATGAAAAATTCCTTCCACGTTTCAGATAGACTAATTGATCTCGCGCTGTATACATTCCACGGATCACCTTGATGCATAGTACGCATAGTGGCGTTTCTCTGTTTTCCACTCTTTGCCCACAAACTATAGGTATAGGTGGTGTCTTTCTCAAGTGTGAAGGGTTGCTGATAGAATTGTATGTGTCCTAATGCATTGCCTGCTTTACTGATTTTGATATAGGCAGCGTTTTTCCCGATAACCGGTTCTGCCCTAACGCCTTCCGTTAGGAAAGCTGCGGTAGCACTTTCGTGTGTCCAGTGGTGCCATTGGTCAAGATGATCGTTAAATCACCGTTCTTGAGGATATTTTCTGGTGGTTCCGCGGCGTATGTAAGCGTTGCGAGTCCGAACAACCCTATCAACACAAATAGACAGATATAAATCGAAACGCCCTTAGTTGTGTTCACCTTCACCCTTCCGGTTATGCTCACCTCTATGTTCTGAGTCATGCTCACCATGTTCTTTCCCATGGCTATGTTCACCTTCGCCGACTTCGGGATGTGCAGTCCATCCATCAAAATCCGTGCTTGTTGCGTTGAGTTGAACTTCTCTTTTTTCACCGGATGCAAGGTCATCTGGTTTGGTTGGACCGAGTTCCTTTCCGTTGGACAAGTGAGCTTCAACCCTAACTTGCTTCAAGGTTTCATCGGTGGTGTTTTCTATGGTGCCTTCAAAGGTATTGTTTTGCGCGTTGTAATTCATGATGAGTCGCACGCCATTTCTGACCTTATCGTAGGTTTGATTTAGCGCAAGTTTAGCTCCTGATTCTTCTTCGCCTTCACCCTTTCGGTTATGCTCTTTCTCACCTTCCCGGTCATGCTCACCTCTATGTTCTGAGTCATGCTCACCATGTTCTTTCCCATGGCTATGTTCACCTTCGCCGACTTCGGGATGTGCAGTCCATCTGTCAAAGTCCTTACTTTTTGCGATGAGTTGAACATCCGTTTTTTCACCGGATGCAAGGTCAACCGAGGGTGTCGGACCGAGCTCTTTCCCGTTAGACAAGTGAGCTTCAACCCTAACCTGCTTCAAGGTTTCATCGGTGGTGTTTTCTATGGTGCCTTCAAAGGTATTGTTTTGCGCGTTGTAATTCATGATGAGTCGCACGCCATTTCTGACCTTATCGTAGGTTTGATTTAGCGCAAGTTCAGCCCCTGATTCTTCTTCAACGTTTTCAGTGGACTGTTTTGCCATCTTTGCACAACCGATAATAACGGCAACTAATAACACAGCAATGAGAATTGCATTCAATTGATTCATATTCATTAGGTATCTCCCTATCTGAAATGTTGGTTTATGTCAGTTAATTTTCAATTACTACGCCTACTGGGTAAATTGTGTGGCTTGACTGCACATCTGACACATTTTCGAGTGGACCTAAGTTCGCTACTTGAATATTAGAAATGTGCAGATGCGTTCAAGACAGAAACATTGTATCACATACTCTGTCTCTATAGATAGGATTCCCAGCATCGACCTACTTTCCCACGAGGTCGCCCCGAGACTGTGACTAATGCTCACTACCTCCTACTTCGGGATGTGCAGTCCACCCATCAAAGTTCGTACTTGTTGCGATGAGCTGGACTGTTTTTTTTTCACCGGGGGCAAGATCGACCAAGGGTGTCGGACCGAGCTCTTTCCCGTTTGATAAGTGGACTTCAACTAGAACCTGTTTCAAAGTTTCGTCAGTGGTGTTTTCTATGGTGCCTTTAAAGGTATTGCTTTGTGCGTTGTAATTCATGATGAGGCGCACGCCGTTTCTGACCTTATCGTAGGTTTCGTCCAGCGCGAGTTCAACGTTAGATTCTTCACCCTCTTCGCTAATGAGCAGGTCGTCTGTCCTTGAACAGCTGCTCATAACGGAAACTATCGCCACGATGGCAATTGCAGCAAGAATTCTCAAAATTTGTGTCATGGATATTTTCCTTCCTTATTGTAGGCACTCTCCCGAGCGCAAAAATGTGAATTATACCAAATTAGCAAACTTCAACGTGATAAGTTGACTCCAACGTGGATTTGCTTCAAAGTTTTTTCGTCCACTGCCATGCTTAATGCTGCGGCGGAGAACAGAATTCCCCTAGCTAAGATGACTGTTGCTAAAAAACCAAAAAGGGTAGATGATTAACCTACCCTTTGAAAAGAATCCCGGCAACGACCTACTTTCCCGCGGGGTTGCCCCCGAAGTATCATCAGTGCTGAAGGACTTAACTACCGTGTTCGGAATGGGTACGGGTGGGTCCCCTTCGCTATAGCCACCGGAAAGGTGTATAAAAATATTTGACAACTGTATAGGTAATGAGGGGTCGGTAGAGAAAGATATAATTATCAAGCCCTCGACTTATTAGTACCAGTTAGCTAAACCGCTCACACGGCGTACACATCTGGCCTATCAACCTCCTGATCTCGAAGGAGTCTTACCAACTTAACGTTGTGGGATATCTTATCTTGAGGTAGGTTTCACGCTTATATGCTTTCAGCGTTTCTCCTTTCCGCACATAGCTACCCAGCGATGCCACTGGCGTGACAACTGGTGCACTAGAGGTACGTCCACCCCGGTCTTCTCATACTAGGGGCAGCTCCACTCAAATATCCTACGCCCGTACCAGATAGGGACCGAACTGGCTTGCGCCGTTCTAAACCCAGCTCGCGTGCCACTTTAATCGGAGGACAGCCAAACCCTTGGGACCTTCTGCAGCCCCAGGATGTGACGAGCCGACATCGAGGTGCCGAACCGCCCCGTTGATGTGAACTCTTGGGGGCGACTAGCCTGTTATCCCCGGAGTACCTTTTATCCAATGAGTCACGGCCTTTCCACACAGCACCGTAAGATCACTAAGCCCTGCTTTCGCATCTGCTTGACGTGTCCGTCTTGCAGTTAAGCTCCCTTCTGCCTTTGCACTCTACGCGCGGTTTCCAATCGCGCTGAGGGAACCTTAGGGTGGCTCCGTTACGTTTTAGGAGCCGACCATCCCAGCCAAACTACCCGCCTGACACTGTTCTCGGTTCGGATTCACGAACCAGAGTTAGAATTCCAATACAACAAAAGTGGTATTTCAAGGACGACTCCGCTGAAGCTGACGCTCCAGTTTCACAGTCTCCCACCTATCCTACATATGCAGCATTAAAACCCAATATCAAGTTATAGTAAAGGTTCACGGGGTCTTTCCGTCTTGGTACGGGTAACCGGCATCTTCACCGGTATTACAATTTCGCCGAGTCTCTCGCCGAGACAGTGCCCATGTCGTTACGCCATTCGTGCAGGACGGAATTTACCCGTCGAGGAATTTCGCTACCTTAGGACCGTTATAGTTACGGCCGCCGTTTACCAGGGCTTCAGTTCGGAGCTTCCGGTTACCCTTCACTCCTTGCCTTAACGTTTTGGCACCGGGCAGGCGTCAGTCCCTATACATCATCTTGCGATTTAGCAGAGACCTGTGTTTTTAGTAAACAGTCGCATGGGCCTTTTCACTGCGGCTTTTTTCGGTTTCGCGTGCGAAACGCGGCAACTACTCAAAGCACCCCTTCTCCCGAAGTTACGGGGTCATTTTGCCGAGTTCCTTAGCGAGAGTTCTCTCGGGCGCCTTAGGATTCTCTCCTCGCCTACCTGTGTCGGTTTGCGGTACGGTCACCATGGATCGTCCACTCGAGGTTCTTTTCTTGGCAAGCAACTGGAACAGTTTGCATCCTTACGGAATCCTGTTCACCTCTCGGAGTTTATTGCACCGGATTTGCCTGGTGCACTCCGTCGGGCTTAACCCAGCATTTCCATCAGCTGGTAGTTCCTAATGCTTGCGTCTCCCCTAGTTTCATACTAGTCATGGTGGTGCAGGAATATTACGCCTGCTTCCCATCGCCTACGCCTTTCGGCCTCGGCTTAGGATCCGACTAACCCTGGGTGGAATTGCCTTGCCCAGGAACCCTTAGGCTTTCGGCGAACAAGCTTCTAACTTGTTTTATCGCTACTCATGCCGGCATAATCACTTCTAATTCGTCCAGAGCACCTTACGGTTCTCCTTCAATCCTACTATAGAACGCTCCCCTACCACATCCATCAAATGGATGTCCACAGCTTCGGTAATACACTTAGCCCCGGAAATTTTCGGTGCAAAATCGCTCAACCAGTGAGTTATTACACACTCTTTAAATGGTTGCCACTTCTACGCCAACATCCTGGCTGTCTCAGCAACAAAACATCCTTTACCACTTAGTGTACATTTAGGGACCTTAGCTGGTGGTCTGGGCTGTTTCCCTTTCGTCAATAGAGCTTATCCCCTACTGACTGACTCCCATGCTTAAGACAATGGCATTTGCAGTTTAACTGGAGTTGCTAACCTGGTGGGGCCGCGAGTCCAATTAGAGCTCTACCGCCACTGCCGAACACATGAGGCTAGCCCTAAAGCTATTTCGGGGAGAACCAGCTATCACCAGGTTTGATTAGCCTTTCACTCCGACCCACGGGTCATCCCCCAAGTTTTCAGCCTTGGTGGGTTCAGGCCTCCACATATTTTTACATATGCTTCACCTTGCCTATGGGTAGATCACCTGGTTTCGGGTCTACTCCATGCAACTAAACGCCCTATTCAGACTCGCTTTCGCTACGACTCCACATAAGATATGTTTAATCTGGCTACACAGAGTAAGTCACCGGCTCATTATGCAAAAGGCACGCGGTCATGCATGTCACTTACGTGACTTAGCACTACCACAGATTGTAGGCTTTACGGTTTCAGGGACTTTTCACTTCCCTAGCGGGGGAACTTTTCACCGCTTCCTTCACAGTACTTAGTTTACTATCGGTTGCCAAGGAGTATTTAGCCTTAGGAGGTGGTCCTCCTAGATTCCCACAGGTTTGACCTATCCCGTGGTACTTGGGGTACCCATCAAGAAGTTCGTCACTACTTTCGTTCAAGGGACTTTTACCCGCTCCGGTTGCTCTTTCCAGAGGCATTAAACTAGCAGCACGTTAACTTCCGGTTTGGCTGAACCCGCACCCAACGGACCCCACAACTCCCGATATACAACGCATTCAGACTTTAACATATACCGGGTTTAGGCTGTTCCCTTTTCGCTCGCCGCTACTGGGGGAATCGAGGTTTTCTTTCTTTTCCTCAGGGTACTGAGATGTTTCACTTCTCCTGGTTTTCTCTTGTGTTAAACACAAGCAGCAGGGATTAACCTGCTCGGTTGCCCGATTCGGGAATCTCCGGATCGCAGTTTATTATGCAACTCCCCGAAGCTTATCGCAGCCTGTCACGCCCTTCATCGTCTCTTGGCACCAAGGCATCCACCGTAAGCCCTTAGTAGCTTGATAAGGTGATATCTTTATTCTTCTACCGATTTACCCTCTCTATACAGTTGTCAAAGAACGCCGCCTATTATCAGAAGTCAAAACACTTCTTTTAGGCGATGGAGATGAGCGGAGTTGAACCGCTGACCTACTGCGTGCAAAGCAGTTGCTCTCCCAGCTGAGCTACACCCCCTCGCGCATGGTATATTAGTATACCACTAAATCCAACATAAATCAAATTCTCTTCAAATGGTATATTAGTATACCATAGAATCCAACATAAGTCAAATTTATTTTCAAAGAACGGGATTTAATAAAACTTCAATCCCTAAGCAGATTTTAAGTATACCACATAACGTGGTAGATGTCAAATTTATTTTACAAAAAATGAAACTGTGTCGTTGTTACATTATAGTGAAATCTAAAATTACCTTTACAGTTCTCTATAGGTTTGATGCGTTTGTAGTCGCGCAATTCATTGTGCCTCTTACATATACTGGTAAGCGCGCTTTTACGAAGTTTAAGTATTTAAATCGGTAATCCCGATTTCCCATGTCCGCTAGGTGCGGTTTCCTAACCGCACCTAGCATTGATAAGAAATTACCGAATTATTTTTTTAATCTTCATTTAAGCGCGCTGTTAACAGTGTTCAAGTTATTATACGCTTTACTATAAGTTTTTACAGATTTAATTTGACTTTTGAGGTTGGATTGAGTAAAATTAACCACAATTAATTTGTTGCGTTACTAAATTTGATATAGCGTTACTAAATTTGATATAGCTTAATATGGCTTTTCGGTTTAGGTATTTTACTGCGGAAAACACATGCATGAAAAAACACTCCATTCGTTATTCTTTTATTTTCTTGATTTATCTGTTAGTCTTACTATCGTTTTTATCTGAAGCAATAGCATAATCCGTTAACATTTATGGATGTAAGGGCGAGTCCAAAGTTTTTTACGGTAACGGTTATAGAAACCACACTTCCTCCACAACAGCAGCAAGAAACGCCAACACAACAACAAGAACCACCATCACAGCAAAATCAGGAAACACAACAGCAACCTGATCCAGTCCCAGTGTCAGCACCTTAAGGAGCCACCCACCGTCCTCAGTAAACTTTCTGAACCCGGACAAATCGGTTTCAGTGAGTTGATGTTCACTACCAAAGGAGGGCAAGATCCTCTTCCACAGTGGATAGGACTTTACAACAACTCCGACACAGAAGCGATAAATCTCAAAGGTTGGAAACTCGAAATAGAGACACGCGACAAAAATGGTAACCATCGACACGTTGTGATCTCGCTTGAAGATTTGCATATCTTGCCAAAATAGATGGCACTCATAGTGACATGGACAGGACGGAACTCTGAAGATATCCCGGAAGATTACGTCTACAAATTTTTCGATCAGCACTTTGACCGGGACCTTGAGGACCCCATCGCCTTGATTATGACGCACTCAAGCAACATTTCGCTGATTTTCCCGATAGCACACAAATGGAGCGTGCTGCTCACTTCAGTGTTTCCAAGCACTGTATCTGGTATGCGCTTAACAAACTCAACATCACGCGAAAAAAAGACACTCACGTATAAGGAACAATGTCCCCTAAAACGGGAAGCGTCCCTCAACGCACTTCAGACAGCACAGCAGTGCTGGAAAACACCCATTTTTGTTGACGAAAGTGGATTTACCACAGAAGCACCCGAAGGTATGCTTATGCGCCGAGAGGCATTTGTGTTGAAGATAAAGTCTCAAGCAATCGGTATAGATGCGCCTCTTTGATTGCAGCACACATTGCGGGTTGTTTTAGAGTGCCTGTGCTCTTTGAAGGTGCTTGCGATGGCAGTGCCTTCAATGCGTGGCTCAAGCAGATGTTATGCCCGCTGCTTGATGAAACCCATGTCGTGATTTTGGATAATGCGTCCTTTCACAAAGGCACAGAGACAGAAGCGATTATTGCTGCGTGTGGTGTGAGTTTACTGTGTTTACCACCATATGCCCCAGAACTGAACCCGATTGAGAAAGATTTCGCCAACATCAAGCGGATACGAGAATACAACACAGAGACATCTATTGATGAATAATAAAAATGTATAAGCAATTATGGATTTCACTATAAAATAGCGGTATTATGAATTATTTCCATTCAAACTTTGCGGCTGAAGTCGCCCCGTCATCATTACTCTTCTTTGGTGTTGGATAACCATGTTGACAGTAATGCGGTATACCCATGTCTCCAAAGATACCTTGAAGCCATACTTGGGTAATGCATTGAGCACTTTTTCTACTATCTGGGACTCCAACACTTTTTCATCTTTATCAGAACCCTGAATCCCTCTCTTTTTGATAGTGGGAAGTGCCGCCGATTTTATCCGATCTTTTAGCATGTCCACCGCTTCGGTATCGCCTTCTATCGCGGCTTTTATCAAATTTTCATCTGAAATCTTTGACATGATTAAAATCCTCCTTTTTCTAAAGTTTAGCGCAAATTTATCTCAGTTGTCAAGCAATTGTTGCATTCTTCTTGGAAGAGTTTCAATATCAACCAATAAACGGTTTGACATCCCATAGCAGAATAGTGCCATCGTAACTTCCACTTGCCAGAAGTTCGCCATCCGGTGAAAAATCAATTGACCAAACATCAGTAGGGTGTCCCCAGAAGGTATGGATATTTTCTCCTGTATTAATATCCCACAAACGGACAGACACTTTTTCTTGTCCATCTTGCCATTGTGCACCTACAGCGAGATATTTACCACAAGGAGAAAACCTAAGGGTCTGAGGTCTTTGACATCCGATAGGTGGAATTATCACCATACGTGATTCTAAGGTAGTTGCATCCCAGAATCTTATTTCACCCATTTTGCCATGTCGTATCCCGCCAGCAATAAGAGTGCCACAGCGCGAGAATCTTAGTGTCCAAAGTCGTGGATGGGACGTTTCTGGTTGTTCGTAGAGCCTATGTATATTCTGTTGTGTCGCCTTATATAAAGATGTATCTAAACACACCGTTGTATCAAGTGCACCGATTTGTTTGCCACTTTTAATATCCCAGACGAGAGTTGGTCCATCAAGCACGCTGCTGATTAGATGATTACCGTTCGGCTGAAATCGTAGTTGCCAACGTTTAGAACTTTGCACCACTGAAAGTGGCACGTGGTGGCGTTTTTCCCACCGTATGGTATCCCATATTGTGAAGCTATCTCCATAGAAACTGACAAAATATTCACCTGTTCGTGAGAATCCCATTCTATTAATTCTGGAGGGGTTTTGAGAAAGTTCAGCGATTTGTGTGCTGGATGCAAGGTGCCAGATATTAATGATTTTTCGAATATTGGTAGTGACAAGGTATTCTTCTGCTGGTGAAAACGTCATCCGAGTCACCCCTTTATGTTTTTCTGTGAGTTCTGCGACTTGGGTATCTGACACGAGATTCCAAACTCTAATAATTCTATTTTCTTCTGAGGCTGCGAGTAGTTCCCTACTGCGAGAGATAGATATCACACCAAGTGAATTGGGACGTGTAAGGTTAAATGTTTGTTTCACCTGTTGATGCACAATATCCCATAACCGATATCCGGTAGGATCGTGACTGCTGATCAATGTGCGACTGTCTTTGGAAAAGCGAACATAAACTACGCCTCTTGATATATGTGTAGGCAGAGGCTTAACCGTTGAAGGGTTACCCCGCGTCCATACTTGCAGTTCTCCGTATTTATTTCTGATGGCAAATTGTGTTCCATCAGATGAAAAACAACCATTTAATGGTATCCAAGATTCCAGGGTATCCACCGTTTCCTGCCGCGTTGTATCCCAGATCATCACTTTACCCTTAGATATACCAGCAATTTGTAAGGTGCCATCCGGTGTATAAACGGGGACACGAAACGTTCCTTGCGTGTTACTGTCACAATAGGCTGTTGGAGCTATTTCTAAGGTACCGTTCTGAATATTCCAAACGTGGAGCTTGTTACCTCGATTGCAAGCAGCAAGATACTTTCCACACGGAGAAAACACGAGTTTGTAGCAGCCTTCTCCTGGTGTATCGGTGTAATCATCACGTAGTTTAGCGATGTGTTCGCCAGTTTCTACATGCATCACGGATGTGATATTCGCTTCAGGTGTATATGCGACAAGACTTCCATCAGGTGAAAGAGCTGTAGGGTGGACGTCCCGTTTTCCTGGTTTCGGTTGAACAGTATAACTTGCAATGGGTGTGTCGGTATTTTCTTGCCAATCGTATACGGTAAAATGCCTACCACTACCATTATCACGGGAAATTAAATTGGAGCGTGTTAAGTGCTGCCCGTCCTGTGAAAAGAGTAGATTGCCGGATAATCCCAACACGCCTTCTGGATTTTTAGGTTTATCTATGTTGGCAACACATTGCAGGTTTTGTGTATCAAATACCTTCACATCTCCATTCCAGTTTCCGGTAGCAAGCCATCGGGCATCTTGTGAAAAGGCGATGTCGTATAGTATTCCTTGCTCGGAATTCCACCAGGCGCGGAGTGTCATTGTATTTAGGTTATACCACCAGCAACCAATAGTCGTTGCAACAACAAGTGCCTCACCATCGGGTGAAAATGCCATTCCGCCGGTTATCCACCCTCTGCCTAAACGGGCGATCGCGCCTTCAGGAAGATTCCAAGTAGTTATATCTGTGCTGTCAATAGGTCTAAATACGGAGGTTGCATGTTTTCTGTTTTCCATAGAGATGTCTCCTTTTATTGCCAATGGACACGCGAGATATGACACCCGCGTGCACCGAAGTATTATGTAAAATTGACTAAGAGAGTTATGCGATGCAAGCAGCATCGCTATGTAATAGATGAATTGACAAGGAATATTTAAGGGTCAATAAACGGTTTCATATCCCAAAGCAGGATAGTGCCGTCGTAGCTACTACTTGCCAAAAGTGCGCCATCCTTTGAAAAAGCGAGATTTTGCACATCCGAGGTATGCCCCCAGAAGGTATGGATGTTTTCCCCAGTGGCAACCTCCCACAAACGGATGGAGACTTTGTCTGTTTTCCGCCACCAAGAACCGGAGGCAAGATACCGACCACATGGTGAAAACACCACGACACCAACATGGGAGCAACTCTCAGGTAGAATCATCCCCATGTGAGGCTCCAAAGTTGCAGCGTCCCACAGATGAATCCCACCGTATAATCCAGCAGCCAAAAAAGTACCGCAAGGTGAAAATGTAATCGAATGGAGATACTTTGAAGGTTTGTAACGTGGCTGGATTTGTCTCTGGATTTGTCGCATATCTCCTTTATATAGGGCAACAAAGGTGGAATCTACAGCAGGTGAACCGAGTTGTTCACCACTCGTAACGTCCCAAATAGATATACCATATCTCCCGTCAGCAGTAGCGAATCGCTTTCCGTTGGGGTGAAAGGCTGTTGTCCGAAGCGGCTCTGCATGCTCTATAAATGCGTGCTGCTTTTCCCAACCTTGGACACGCCACACAACAAGTTTTCCATCTATATCACCGCTGATGAGGTGTTCCCCTGATGGTGAAAACACCACGGTGGTGATAAGGCTTTGGTGTCCGGTGAGTTCTGCTATTCGGGTTCCGGAGGTGATGTTCCAGACTTCAAGCGTTTGCCCATTTTCTCCGATGAGTGCCAACAATTCTTCACAAGGAGACTGTACTGCCACCGGAAATTCGGGCCGCTCTCTAAGACAAGATTATGGTATAATATCCATCTCCTTGAAAGGAGTATCCGATGGCGAAACGAAAACGAAGAAACTTCACCCCCGAGTTTAAAGCCGAAGTTGTTCTTGAGGCTCTCAGCGTTGAAAGTTCCCAAGCAGAAGTGTGTCGGCGACATAACCTCATCGATGAACAACTTTCAAAGTGGAAGCGACAGCTTCTTGAAAAAGCGGCGACCCTCTTTGAACCCGCTGATAAACAGTCTGATGCCTCTGCGGAGCGGATCGCCCAACTTGAGCAACTCGTTGGGCGGTTGACCTTGGCACTTGACATCCAAAAAAAAGCCTCAACTTACTTGAGTTAGCCTCGATGGAGCAGCGAGAAATGGTTACGGCATTACGGACAGACTTTTCGGTTCGGCAGATATGTGAGACACTCGGTTTCAACCGAAGCAACCTCTATTATCACTCCAAGCAGGCCCCGTGTGAAGCGGGCCTCCAGGATGAAATAGAGACGTTATCTTTGCTATATCCAACATACGGATATAGGCGTCCCACACAGTTGTTGGTGCGTAACGGATACACCATCGGGTATAAACGTGTTGCCCGATTGATGAAGTCCGCCAACCTCTCGGTTTCTGTCAAGCGTGTCTGTCAAACCACGACATCCGTTGCGGGTGTGCGTCCCTGGAGCAATCGCCTTGAAAACCTTGATGTCTCCCGATGTGATCAGGCCTGGGTGGGCGATATTACCTACGTCCGCCTCAAAGGACACTTTATCTATGTTTGTCTGCTCATGGATGTCTTCACTCGCATGATCAGAGGGTGGCATATCAGTCAACACTTGACGCAATCTCTGACGTTGAAACCCTTGGAGACAGCATTATGTCAAAGTGTCCCAGAGATCCATCATTCTGATCAAGGCGTTCAATATCTTTCAAATGCGTCCATCTCACTGCTTAGGCATCATGGGATTGAGATTTCAGTCGCCCGGAGAGGGTGTCCTTGGGAGAACGGATATGCTGAAAGACTTATCCGCACGCTCAAGGAAGAAGAAGTTCATCTCAATGACTATGAGGACATCCACGAAGCAAGAACCCGCATTGGGCATTTTATTACACAAGTGTATAATCACAAACGCCCTCACTCTGCGTTAGGGTATTTGACACCTGTGGAATTTGAGCAAAAAAACTTGTCTTAACTTTGCTAAATTTTGGTCTGAATAAACGGTAGCACTTCACGTCTTTATATTGTATATTTCCTATAGGAAATGTTTCTGGGTTCTTAGGTACTTCTCCATTGTTTTGAAGCTCTAATACTTTGTAAGGATTAGTTGGATATAAATAACCTGTTTCATCTTGAAATTTGATATAATCACCTATTGTTACTTCTGTTTTATCTAACCAAAATTCGTTTTCTATGAGAATCATATTGTCTTTGTTTATAGGATCTATCAATATATTAGACATTATAATGATTTAAATAACAGGAGTTTCATAACGCCAGGGTCTAAAGTTTAGTCGGAAGTTGTGTAAACCACAACAAGTTTCCATAACTAAATCACAAAACCCTTTCTTCCAATTCCTGAGTTTATCTTTGACAATGCGGCATCTTTTGACACCACTAATCGCATGTTCAACGCGTATGCGTATAGACGCTATCTTTCTATTGTTTTCTTTTTCTTCATTCGTCCGTTCTCTACCTCTCGGTTTTTTCTTCGGTTGAATGATGTTTATATCCGGGAGAACGAAACCCTGAAAACCGGTATCTTGGGACAATGTGCTACCCTGTGGCACACAATAGCCCACCATATCGG
Source organism: Candidatus Poribacteria bacterium (assembly GCA_965197475.1). Lineage (GTDB taxonomy): Bacteria > Poribacteria > WGA-4E > WGA-4E > WGA-3G > MSPOR6. The sequence continues at coordinate 1,421,477 of CBDANF010000002.1, forward strand.
CTATGTGTTTGTCATGGTGTCTTCCTTCAAAAGAAGGTGTCAATAGGACGACTTTGCAGGCCTCATTGATAATCAGATTATTTTTCACTGTATGGCATTTCTTTTTACCACTATAATACGCCTTTTGAGTTGATGGGTCTTTTGGGCGTCGTATAGGGCGTTCGGTGCTATCATGAAAAAAATGTTCTCCTTCTTGATTTTGAGTTGATACTTTTGATGGAGCACATATAGGGGCGGGGTCTGTTTCCCGAGATGGCAACTCTCCAAGTTCTGCTAATGCTTTGTTCAATATCGATAAAAGCAAGTGAATCCATCTATTAGCAAGAGGTTGAGACATGCCAAAGAGCGCACCGAATAGCACTTGTTTCGGTGCTTCACGAAGGTAAATCAGTATAAATAGCAACATATCTTCAGGTGTATCAAAACGACTATTTTTGAGGGTATTGGTTAAATAATGATGCAAGAATTAGCGGGATACCCTCTGAACCGCGCTGCATCATATTTCAGTTGCGGTAATGATAACACTTACTGATATTTCTCAGAATAGTCTTGAACCTAATAATAATCAATAGAAACAAGGTATAGCACCATGAAAATGCGTTTTTGCTGTGTCCATTTTCCTTGACTTTTATAGCATGAGATAGCATCCTAATTACAGATTTGAATATAAACAAACATTAGGAGGATATCTCATGCTAACTCAGCTTATCAAATCTACCACTTTTTTTCAAGAACTTCTATCTTCACAGTTTCGGACCTTGAAACAGCATTTTGTTCATACCTTAGTGTTTTTGTCAACCTGCCATCTGTTTGGGCTCACTAACCCGGATCAAGTGGCGGATGCGTTGTCTATTCCGAAAACGAGGCTATATCGGGAACTGAACACGATGAGTCTTTATCTCTGGCAGCATCTTTTTGTGCGTATCGGGTGTTCTATTGCGTTAGAGGTGCTACAGGAGGCAGTATCAAAAAGTGCTGCTTCTCTATCGCGTCTGTGTATCGTCATCAGTGTGGATGATACCTTTCTTTTCCGCTATGGAGAGGGTCTCGCCTACACATCCAATTGGTGGTCTTCTCAAGCAAAACAGCCGATGAAGGGGCAAAATATATTGGGGATCGTCCTAAAGATTGGAAAACGGATCATTCCCCTGAATATGCGACTGATCAGCAAACAAGGCCGCGGGAATACGGATAAACCCTCCTGTGTCATCACTATGTTCAAGGAAATCTTGTCTTTCTTTGAAGGGACCGGAATAGATATCCGAAACTATCCGGTCACCTTTGATTCGTGGTATGGTAGCCGCCACTTGATTGACACCTTGCGAGAAATGGGATTTGAAACGATCCTTGTGCACGGAAAAAGCAACTATGTGATGACGATTGATGAAAAAAGGGCGAAACTCTCGGAACATAAAAAGTCGATCCAACTCCTCTCCAATCAATGGGGGTGCGATAAACCGGTCTATCGGACTAAAGCCACAAGTCCAACTTTTGGAAAAGTAGTGGTGTTGTTCTTTGCAGACCGTGGCAAAGTCCGAACAATGCTCGTATTCGGGAAACCACTCCGTGCTTGTGAAATCCTGCGGATATGGTCTCAACACCACGGTATAGAACAGTATTGGCGGTATCTAAAAACAGACCTAAACCTTGCATCCATGAGCCTAAAAGGACGGAATGGCGCGTATGTGAACTTAGGTGTGAAAGTGATGAGCTACCTTTTGATACAGCAGGTCAGTCGCTCCGTGCGAAAAACCTTTCATCAAGGACAACTTGAACTTTCAGGACAGAGGCAGATGCTGTCTGATCTCAGCGAGCATTTTCATGAACAAATACCAAGAAAACATTGATAAACATTGACATATGAAGAATTTTGATAAATATCAGACTTATAACGAGAGTTGTCAATGAAAAAATCAGACTGATTTTCATTGACTTATATGCCTAAAACCTGTATCCTCATTGAAACAACTCATTTCTACTCACAGGAGGATACCATGAAAGCGTGTCCAAGATGTCAACATATTCACTTCGTCAAAAACGGGTTCGTCAACGCAAAACAACGCTATAAATGTCCAAGTTGCCACTATCAATTCACACGCAAAACACCACGAGGTAAACCCCAGACACATAAAACCCTCGCTCTGCTCTTGGACTGCCACGGTATTTCAATGAATGCTATCTCAAAACTCTTCAACATTCATGTAACAACTGTTCTCAAATGGGGACGCTCCTATGCGAAAAAACACGCCCCGAAACGGACATTTTCACCCGGATCCACCGTAGTTTTGGAGCTTGATGAAATGTGGCATTATATCGGAAAGAAGAAAAACAAACTTTGGATATGGAAAGCACTTGACAGGAACACAGGATACCTCATAGATTGGCAATGCGGCGGACGCAACACAGAAACCCTTGAAAAACTGACGCATCGCCTCAAAGCCTTGAATGTCAAAATGTCCTACACCGACAAGTGGCAGGTGGACGAATCCATCCTACCTGCTTCAAAACATGTTCAAACGAAGGCGGAGACACATCGCATTGAACGCAACAATTGCTTGATGCGGCACTGGTTCGGCCGGTTCAAACGTCCGTCCATTATTGTTTCAAAAAGTGTGGAGATGGTGAACCTAACGATTGCCTTGTTCGCACGATTTCGTGTTAATGGAGACGTGTTTGACATTTTAAAACTTGGCGGAATGGAAACCATGAATATCATTAGTTAGGCAATACCCTCCATTTTTCTATTAAGGATGCAATGCTGTTTTGACACCGCATTGAGCAATAGCATTATCAAACGCTTCCAAACCTTGTGTAATAGGAAACTGATCGGTTAGCAAGGGTTTGAACTTGATTGCTTTCTGTAGCAGGAGTTGGCGGGATTCTTCAAGGTTCGCACGGGAAAATGCCCACGATGCCATCAGTTTGTGTCCAGTGTAGTGAAATTCTTCCAAGTTAATGCGAAGTTCCTCACCTTCCGGTGCAAGACCGAAGAAGTTGATGCATCCCCCTTTGCGTACAATCTGAAAAGCGAGGTTAATCACTGATGCATTATTGGTCGTAGCAGAGACAACGGTATCTACACCACCGTGGGTGATTTCTTGAAGGCAGGTTAAATCTTCAGGAACAATGTCAAAAGCCGCATTGGCTCCGACAGTTTCTGCGACTGTCCTTCGGTGAGGAAGTGGATCAAGGACGTAAGTTGCTAAGCCTGTTCGTTTTGCCAACTGCGTGAACATCAACCCAATGGGGCCGGCACCAAGGATAGCAACGGAGTTTTGGAAAATAGTTTCATGCATACCGTTCAGACAGCACCCTAACGGTTCAAGGAAGAGCAGTTCTTCTGGCGGGATACTGTCTGGCACTCGGATGAGTTTGCCGGTGTCGACACCGTGCTTTGGCATTCGGATGTATTCGGCGTAACCTCCATCAATATCGTGTCCGATACCTTTGATCGTATCACAATATTTGTCCCGGTCATTTTGGCAGTGCACACACTCACCGCAGGAGAGCATCGGATTCACGGTTACCCGTTCACCTATCTTGACATCCGGGTGCCGACTCTCGACTATTACACCTGCAAGCTCATGCCCCATCACAATAGGTGGTGCATAGTCTGATACATCACCACGGAGTGCTGCGAGGTCAGATGTGCAGATTCCGCATAATTCCATCTGGATAAGCACATCCCTGTCATTGAGCGTAGGAATCGGTTTATCCTGGACGCTTAACTGCTGGATTTTTTCAAAAACGACTGCTTTCATATAGGGAGTTGGTTGGTGTAGGATCGTAAGAGCGAAGCCCGTGCTCCGCTCTTGCTTATAGGATTAGTAGTCTGGTATTTACTCAAACTCATAAGGTACTGTTTCAGACTGATGCGTCTTTGACGATTTTTCTGCCAAATCCATGATGGCAATCACACGGCGAGCAGACTCAGGCGTTACAAGCAACGGTGTCCCGTCGTTTAAGTGCGCAACGATATTTTCGTAATAACGAGGTCCAGGTCTGCCATGATGACCTACTTTCTGCTCTTTCGGATGTCCTTCAACTTCGGATAAAACATGATATTGTCCGCCTTCAGAAACAATAGATCCGTGTGAACCGAGCATTTTCCATTTAGGTCCGCCGACCTTCGCAATATTAGACATCTGGATGTTTGCTGACGCACCATCAGCAACAAATTCCCCTTCTGCAAATCGAATAATAGCCTGCACGTGGTCTTCGTTGGTAATGTCTTTCCACACGAGATTCGGTTGAAAAAATCCGGTGACGTTAATCATTGGTGCCTCAAGAATGTTAAGTAGCCAGTCAAGGAAGTGTGCGCCCCAGTCATAGAATTGTCCACCAGAAATGGCTTTGACACTCCGCCACCAATTCGGGTTCGGCCTGCCGTAGCCACCGCCCCACATCTCAGCACTATAGACTTTTCCGATAACACCTGATTGAACAAGTTCGCGGAGCGTCCAAAAATCGGCATCCCATCGGCGGTTGTGGTGAACCGATAGCATCACATCATTTTCTTTCGCAGCGGTAATCATTTCCGTTGCTTCCGCAATTGTGACGCACATCGGTTTTTCAACGACAACGTGTTTGCCAGCGTTGTGGGCAGCAACGGTCGGATCGCAGTGTAGACTGTGAGGTAGCACGTTCGCTACGAGATCAACATCTTCGTCTGCAACGAGGTCTTCAACTGAGTTATAAGTTCGGATGTCGGGAAAATCCGCTTTCGCTGCCTTTGTCCGATCTGGATCAATGTCGCACACCGCAACACATGTGATGCCTTCTGTGCCCTGCATCATATTTGCGTGTGCTTTACCCATATTGAATGCCGCTCCATAACCGAGAACAGCACCTTTAATAATATCTGCCATTATATGTCTTGGCTCCTTCTGTGCAAGGGGTTGTTACCCCGATTTCATTTATGAATATCTTATTATAGCATAGATGCGGGGGCGTGTCAAAAATTAAATTGGGAAAGGGTATAGAAATTTGACAATAGGTTACCCATCATCTTGTTTGTCGGGGATGAGTCTGCGTGCCAACCCATGCTTTCTTACAAAGAAAGGGCAAGGCACAGAGACCTCGCCCTACAAATGATTTATAAGATGGACTGTAAAAAATCCGTTATTCCTATATTACTACTTGGCTTTAAGTTGTCCCCAAGTAACAGCGATCTTGCCAGATGCTTCTACAGCTGTTGGGTTATTCATCACCGATTCGATTTCGTCTGCGCTCAGTGCACGGTCATACAACCTCACCTCATCTACCTTGCCCTTGAAAAGGTATTCACGCGCAGCATGTTCATTCGTGTCTGCACCTATGAGAAATTCCTGACTAAGATTGAAGTTAAGATTAGAGTCCTTTTCCCCTACAAGTTCCCCGTTTACGTAAAACATTAGTTTGCCGTCAGCAAAGGTGCCGGCAATGTGATCCCATTTACCAAGATTCACTGCCGGTCCTTGAATAGTTACCCATCCTCCATCGCCCCCCGTCCAAAACTCCCATGTATGCCCGGGTTCTGCGTAAAAGATATACCCACTTGTAGGTGGCTTATGACGAGAAGAAACAACAGCACGATGACCCGCACTCCCCGGTTCAACGTTTGCCCAAGCAGTTATGGTGAAAACTTCTGGATTGAGATCTGCATGATACGGAACATTTACCTCATCTTGGACTTGGTCAAATTCCAATGCGCCGCCGAAGTATCCGTCGTTAGTCCATTGTGGATCACCTATCAACGTTCCATCATGTCCGTTTCCAGTTGAGTCACTCGCAATGGTTCCTTCATTTTCATCAAATGCCCAGTACGCAACAAGACCGTCCTCAACAGCATAACTTAATATCGGCAGTACCAAGAGACCGACAAAAAATATTGTTCCAAATATCAAAGTAATAGATTTCATTTTCAATTCCTTTCTGTTTAACAGTTATTGATTTATAGAGTTTTTTTCAAAGTATTATTGCAAGCGACACACAGAAACCCTTTCCAACCGCGTATCGCCGCAGTCAATCGTCAAAATTGTATTAGAACAACCTTGACAAAACTTATACACCATATCATTAATTTCTTCTATGCGATGTACGTAAAAGTCAGTTTTGCTGATGATGCTACTTGGCTTTGAGTTGTCCCCAAGTGACAGCGAGTTTACCAGATGCCTCAACAGCTAATGACTCACTTTCCATCACCGCTGCGATTTCATCTTCGTCCAGAACGCGGTCATATAACCGCACCTCATCAATCATGCCTCTGAAAAAGTAATTATGGTTTGCGGTCTCATTTGCTCCAGCACCTATTAGAAATTCCTGGGATGCATTGAGTACAATCTGAGAAGCTGTTTTTCCTACAGATTCACCGTTTACATAGAATTCCATCATACCATCAGCATAGGTACCAGCAAGATGATCCCATTCCCCAAGGTTCACATCAGGCCCTTGAACAGTTTTCCAAGGTATTGGTCCAGCACCAGTCCAAAACTGCCATGTATTGCCGGGTTCTGCGTAAAAAATATACCCCCTCACCTGCTGTGCATTTCCAGGAAGATCATCACGAGAAGAAACAACAGCACGATGATTTACGCTCCCGAGCTCAACGTTTGCCCAAGCAGTTATGGTGAAAACTTCTGGATTGAGATCTGCATGATACGGAACATTTACCTCATCTTGGACTTGGTCAAATTCCAATGCGCCGCCGAAGTATCCGTCGTTAGTCCATTGTGGATCACCTATCAACGTTCCATCATGTCCGTTTCCACTTGAGTCACTTGCGGTATCACCATCTTTTTCATTGAAATCCCAGTAGGCTACGATTCCGTCCTCAACATTCTGAGCGAACACCGGTTGCGTCATAAGCCCTACGATTAATAGTAAAGCAAATATGTTAAAAATAGTTTTCATTTCATTTCCTTATAGTTTTACTCCATTGATTTATAGAGCGTTATAGTTAATAAAAATTTTTAAGAACCACACCCTTCCAACATTTTTAAAATTATAGTTTTGCCAATTGTGGCATTGCAGGGATAAGTCATGTAAAAAATACATCCGCTCATGTCAAGAGTAAGTGCTTTTGACAAGTTTTGCTATAAAATCAACACTGACAGCTTTTAGATTCATGACGAACTCACAGATTGCGACGTAACCGGCGAGGAACTTTTTATGAACGCCACGAAAGGGACGAAGGAAGTTTCGCAGCGTCGTCCAGGCACCTTCAATCGTCCTTGTATGGATCTCGTAAAGACCATCACCGTCTGCGTCTCTTGCCCACTCGCCATCCTTATGGAGAACAATCTCACGGGCGCGCTGAATACGGTTATAGCCACGCCAACCATCCGTATACACCGTTGAAGTCGGCAACGTCCACTGATGAACGTGTGTTGAAAGCGTCGCAGAATCGGTGTGCCGCACAACACGTAATCTCAGGAGACCGCTTTCGCGACCTTTCGTCCCAACAATAGGCGGACGATCATTGTCATAAGTCCCATGTCCCCTGCGTTTATTGCCACGCCGACGCGGCGGATCCGAAGCATCAACGTGCTTATCGCCTTTTTCACCGGCGTTTTGAAACATCTCATCTGTTTCGACTTCAGCATCAGGTAAAGCAGCTTCGGGTTGTATCTGCTCTGCCGAAGTTTGGAGTTTACGTCTTATAGAAAGAACGGTTTGACGACTTAGACCCAGTTCACACCCGAGTTGTGCACTTGAAACACCTTGACAGACACCGCGCAAAAGCAGAACGACCTGTGAGGGACGAAACTGCGTGCCAGCAAAGACCGTCCCGGTATAGAGGTTGTAGATGCTCTCACAGTGTTTGCAGCGATACACTTGTAGACCACTTGTTTCAGTCGGACGGAACTTGCGTGCCTCCGCCACGCTCGCTTGGCATTTTGGGCAACACAGCCCTTGAAGGTGGAAATGATCCAACACCCACGCTTGAGTTTTTTCTTCATCCAGGAGAGATTGTATTGGAAAGTCCATAGGTAACACGCTAACATAACTTTGAAAAAATAGCACTTACTTTTTACATGAGCCAATACATCTCAACTATTTATTTACGCAATGAGTAGTTTTGGACTTGAAAATTTTTCTCAAATTTTTTACTTGACAAAATCCTGCCAGTATAGTATCCTATTAACATCACGAAAACTTTGGTAGAGAATGTTACCCGCGTCGCAAGGCGCGGTCTCTACCATAACCAAGTAACATTGGAAAGTTTCGTGTGTATAGTTCTCGTGAACCAAACAGTTAACATCATATTTATAGAATCAGCGACATAATAATCGCTTTGCATTTAGCTTATTACATCGCTGAAACCACTCCCTTTTACACAAGGAGACTATTATGTCTTTGTTTTCAGATTGGAAAGAACGCAGGAAACACAAAGATAGAGATAAGTGGCTTATAAGGGAATTCCCTCGTCTTGCATTGACACATTATGAAACCTTGCGTGATCTAAACCCTTCTGATACTCCCAAAAAGCAATTGTATGAAACGATTATTAGAGGGTTTGCTCTCACCTTTGGTGTGCCCAATGAAAAGCGCGATGAATTTACCGAATGCATTTTGCATACAGCAACTCTTGGTGAACCATCTGAACCTTTTGGTTTACGTATGATTGTTGTCTCACTTATATGCTCGACATGGAGCTTAAAGAGTGAACTATCTATTGCTGTAGCAATAACCAGCGTGTCAGAAGTAATCCCCGAATACTTATAACAACTCTGACAACGAGGGGACCCTGTCCCCTCTAACTCCAAAGGAGATTAAAATCATGTTTTTCGTTGAATATACCGAAAATAATGAAAGAAAAGCATTAAACTTGGCTATGTGTCAGAGAATTGAAACTGAAGAACGCCACATAAGCGCAAAAAGTAGTTTCTACATCTACATACATCACAAAGAACGCGCAAAAATGGTGTTAGAATTCAAATCAAAAGAGGAAATGTTAACCACTTTTGATAATTTTATGGACGCACTCAACCGGTGTCAAGCTCACTTGTTTTCCCAGAATGTTTTGTCTGAGGAACATTATCGGCAGTCCTGAATTCTTCAACATACCTGTGAAATGCATCGATGAAATATTCAGCAACGATACAAAATTCTTCAAAGAATTCTGTTTCAGAAAGAGCAGATCTTGAAGGACTATCACTTTTCTTATCTAGTCCGTGCTGACTCAATACATCTGCCATAGAATCTCTAACTTCTCTCACAACATACTTTCGTTGACAAACTTGACAAACAAGCTGTCAACGCTCCTATAGTTATACTTATAGCACGCTTCCGCCACATACAGCGGTGTGTATCCTGTCTGATAATGGTGATGCTGTCCATACCAAGCCCGTTTGAGTAGTGACCAGAACCCTTCAATCGTGTTTGTATGTGTATCACCATCAGCAAACTGCACCTTGTGGTTGATAACAGCGTGCTTCATTTCCTTTCCAATAGCGTTGTAAGCCTGATACTCATCGGTTATTAGTTCCGAGTCCTTTAGGTTTACAGCACTCCGAATAAACTCAAGGATAGTGCGTCCTGTGAGGTTATGTGCCACCTGTGCGACAACCCTACCCCCACGTTGCACTGCTCCTATTATAGCAGTTTTCTCCGTTCCTCTGCCACGTTTATGTGGTTCATCATCTTCACGTTTGTTCTTTTTACGAGGTTTACCGCCAATATAGGTCTCATCTGCTTCAATGATACCTTGTAGTAAAGCCCCGCCTTTCTTTGCCATTTCAGCACGAATACGTGCCATCATAAACCATGCTGTCTTTTGATTCAAGTCTAAATCGCGCGCCAGTTGATGCCTTGACAAACTTTTCTTCGCATTCGTTATCAACGAAATAGCCAAAAACCACTTCTGTAACGCTATCTTTGTCCCGTGAAACACCGACCTGCACGTCACCTTGAAACTCACTTGGCACTCGTGGCAGTTCCAACGACCGATACGACCGATTTCTGTTTCTGTCCGTTCTCCTATATGATCGCTTTCACAATGCGGACACACAGGTTTACCTCGCCAACGAATCTTCTCTAAATGTGCAATACAACTCTCTTGATCGGGGAAACGTTCCATGACCTTGATTAAATCCATCAGATAACTCCTTGAAATAGGAGTTGCTTTTTCTGACGGATTTCTGATATAATATCAGATAAGATTAGAACCTTCAGAAAGCAACTCTGCTTTTTGGGTTAATTGGGAGGCTACAACCTCCCTTTTTTCTTATCTATATTATACCATATAAACCTTGTCTACACAAGGGTTTATCACACTTTTTCACATGTTTTTTGCAAGTCCAAAACTACTTATTGCGTTGCTTTTTGCCTGCTTGTATCACTTGTATAATTCTGCTCTAAAGCACCGCTAGAATCTATGGTTGTAATTCGTTTCCCTTTATGTTTGGATTTTGGACTATACGCTTCTGTTAATGTGTTAAATTGAATTAGTTGACTGTTCTTTGCATAAAACAAGATTATGTCATGCATCCTTTGAAAATGTTTTGTAGCACCTGTCCATCGCTGATATGACCACACAATCTCATTTCTGAAAAACTCATTTTTCCCTCGATTATCTTGATCCCAGATTGCGTCCATGATACCTTTGAGATAGTGGCTTGCTGTCGGATCACAATGCAAATAAATACTACCTTTTTCAGTAAGTATACGGTGCATTTCGGCAAGGCGAGGCCCCATAAATGCAAGGTATGCACGCATCGCGCCTTTGTTGCCGGTGACTGCGTTCTGTAGGACTAAGTCGTATCCTTTTAAGCAGGTATCCAATGCTTTGTATGTGTCGCTTGTAATTGCGCGTGATTCAATGTCTGCGCGAGCGTCTTGTGCGGCGGTGTCCCAGGTCCATGTATCGGTAAACGCTTTCTTTTGTGCAAGGGAGTCACCGATGAAGGCGTTGTAGTCGCGTCCGGAGTTAAAGGGCGGGTCGGTGCATATTAAGTTGACGCGTTCGTCATCCATTTCTCGTAGGATTTGTAGGTTGTCGCCGAAGTAGAGTTTGTTCATTGTGATTCTCCGCTGTGTGATTTGAGTTCTTCAAGTTGTTCCGTAATTTCCGCTATAAGATCCGAATTCTTAGTCTGTTCTGCAAGTTTCAGCGCGGTTTGGTAATCCTGTTCAGCCTCACTAAAGAGACCTAATGCAGCCCTTGCCTTACCTCGATTGTGATATGGAACTGGATAATTGGCATCCAGGCGGATTGCCTCGTCATAATCGGCGATCGCCTCAACATATCTTTCTGAGTGAGACTTCACATTTCCACGATTGTTATAGATGCGAGAATGAGGTTCCAGGCGGATTGCCTCGTCAAAATCAGCAATCGCCTCAACATATTGCTTTAGTGCCGACTTCGCATTACCACGATTACTGTAGACTCCAGCATTATCAGGTTCCAGGTGGATTGCTTCGTCATAATCGGCAATCGCCTCAACATATTGCTCCAAGCGAACTTTTGCATTGCCACGATTGTTATAAACAAGTGAATCATCGGGATTCAATCGGATTGCTTCATCAAAGTCAGAAATCGCCTCAACATATTGCTTTAGTGCCAACTTCGCATTACCACGATTGTTATAGGTGCGATAATGAGGATCCAGGCGGATTGCTTCGTTAAAGTCAGCAATTGCCTCAGCATATTGTCCTATGGCAAACTTTGTGTTACCGCGTTTAAAATGGACTTTCACGTTATCCGGATCCAGACGAATCGATGTGCTATAATCCTCAATGGCCATGTCAAACTTATTTGTATTGTGATAAAGCTCACCACGAGCGTAATAGGCAATATCAAAATCTGGATTCAGTTCTATAGCCTGACTATAATCTTTAATGGCCTGGTCAGTCTTGCCATCAAACTCATAAACAGAGGCGCGACCCACGTAAAAAAAAGCAAGCACGTGATTATTTGGTTTTAAAGATATACCTTTGGAGTAATAGTCAATTGCCTCATCTATTTTGCGTTCCCGAGACGCGTCAAGACCGCGTTGAAAATAATATCGAGGATCTGGTTCAATATATGTTTTATTCTGGGCACGTTGACTCGCGAAACCATCAAAATCAGGGAATAAAATCCCTTCAGTAATACCTACTGATTTTTCCAAAGAATTGCGAATATCTTGCTTACTGTTTTTAAAGACTATACATTCTGCTCCTACTTGAATTTTTGCACCGCCAAATAGGAAAATAGATTGCTGCGCGAGCATTCGGTTATCCTGGTAATTGGGCTGCCACTGATACAGTTGATACCCACTGTTTTCATCCGGTTTGAAAAAATAAGCAATCTTTTTCTCTTGTGACAATTCAGAGGTAACCGGTTGAAATGTGAGTTGAGAACTGATATCCACAGCATAGACTTTACCATGTGCGGCCCCACTGGAACCTTCTCGACAGGCCATCCAGAGCGCGACCAATGGGTTTTTTGTAAAGTCTATCAAACAGGTAGCTGCTCCGCGGTGCTGAAGTTCTGCAAGTAAATCCAAATCCTTCCTGTCCCCACCGTGTCCTTGGCGCCGTGCATCTTCAAGCATCTCCTCATTGATTTTGAGAAGTTTTTCAGTGGTGCCATACTCTTACTTCCTGAAGTTACCATCTTTGTCCTTGAGACGACGGTAAGTGGACGCTTCTATTGGATATTTCACATTTGAAACACCCCGGAATACATATTCCCCATCATTGAATCGTTCTGCCCATTCTATAAAACTTTTCAACGTTCTAACACGTTTTGATTCTTTTTTCGCCATTCAATCTAAACCCTCCATAAAAAATTTTACGTTATGTTTACCATATAATGTATACCATATTTTAACGGAAAAATCAAATTTATTTTCTGTTTATCAGACAGTTAATGACACATCAATGCGATATTTCTCGTTATAAACCTTGAGTTCGCAACGAAATTTAGTCAGAAACGAAATTTCTGTTAAAATTCTCTTTTATTGACTATAGTTTGGACAATTTACACGCTGTTCAAGTGGATTTGCTGAGAGACTGTTGGGTGTATAAAGTCAAAATGCTGGACACCTGTCGCCCCGCTGGGGCTTTGTCCGTGTGTATGTCGGCTGCTATACACATTTCGCCCCGCTAGGGCTGCCTTTGCTGAACCTATAATAGGTTTCTGTGAGTTACAACTTCGCACAAAACTCGTAGAAAGATAGAAAACACTTGAGAACACAACATGAAACAGACAGAAATTGTCCAAACTTTAGTGTTTCTGTAGTAAAATGGCTAATATTATCCTCAATTTGTGGTAGAAGGAGGAAACGTATTGACTACGTGATATTTCTCGTTATTAATCTTAAGTTAAGAATGAAATTATGTTAAAATGCTCTTTTATTGAAAAATTAGGCAAAAAAGTTTTGCATTTAATTAAGTTTTATGTTAAACTATATTTCACGTTTTCATTGGATGGACGCGAACAGGACTTCCTCTTACACGAAAGAGACCTCGTTGAAGTGCCAAGTGAAAACGTCAAGTGAATTTTTGTATCAGATTTTCTAACTATGCTTTTTTAATTTTTATAATGAAAGGAATTACACATGAGTGAAGAAGTTATTTCACGGATAAAGAAGCGTCGCCGTGAACTTAAAATGACGCAAACCGAATTGGCAAAAGAAGCGAATTTGACACCTGCAGCTATTTCTCAATTTGAGTCGGGGACTCGAAAACCCTCATTTAATACGCTTTCCAGTTTGTCTGATGCCTTGAAGGTGACAACAGATTACCTGCTCGGCAAAAAGGATCGAGGCTACGATGATCTATTAGCCGATCCAGCGGTTAATATAATGCTTAGGGGAATGATGGAACTTGCGGAGAAAGATAAAGAAACGCTCTATGAGTTCTATAAATTTCTCAAGACACAATCGGAAACAGAAACATCAAGTGAAGGCTCTACTGATGCTGAGTGACCTTGTGCAATATGCGAAGGACAGTCCCGTAGCGAAAGCGTGGGGCATCCTTCGCGACCTCAAAATCCAAGATTTTCCGATAGACCCAAGACGTATCGCAACAGAACTCGGTATTGTGATCTGGGAACGTGATCTCCCCGTTACTTGTGACGGATGTCTGATGCGGGTTGGGGATGCGTGGGGTATTCTTATCAACGCGCGCATCCGATCGGAGACTCGGCGGAATTTTACCATTGCCCATGAAATTGGTCATTACTTGTTGGAGAGCGATGCCGCTGGTTCTTATTTGCTGAGTGAGCAGTTAAATACCGCAATTGCAGAGCAAAGTGAGAACACTGAACAGGAGCGTCTGAAGAAACAGGCGTATCTCGTAAGTGAGCAACGGGCGAACCAATTTGCTGCGGAACTGCTAATGCCTACTCCCATCTTTTTGGCGGATTCATCCTCACATTCACAAGTAGGATTGCCAGCAATTTCCGAACTCGCTTTACAGTACGGCACATCTTTGACGAGCACAGCAATTCATTACACAAGGTTGTCCGAACTTGTTTGCGCGATTGTGTTTTCAGAGGAAGGTGTCATTCGGTACTTCGCGTATTCCGATGGGTTTCGCGAGAATAGGGACTGCTATCTGATTAATGGGCAACCGCTGCATCCGGAGGCATTAGCATCTCGGTTCACTAATAAACCTCGTGTTGGTGAATTGGTGGATGAAGTGCCGCTAAATTACTGGTGCAGACCAAAAGAATACCGAATGAATGGGGGTAATTCGGCAGGTAAAAATTATAAGATTATTGAGCATTCAAGGCGAACTCCGCGCACAAAACAGGTGGTAACTTTTCTCCGCCTTCCTTGCTGATTATCTGAAATTGTGTTATGGGCAGGACTTACGCAGATTGAGCAGAAAAAGTCGTTAATTCGGTATTTTAACCCCTAAATCTCCCTTATCAAGGGGACTTTTGAACCTATTGCGTAAGTCCTAATGGGTTAAGATATATCTTTTAGAATCAAAATTTAACTTTAATTCAAGACTTACCTGATACGGATTCATTGCGTACAATTTCCGCAATTTGCAAAGTTACATTAGGCAATTCTGTAATAACAATATTCCACACAATTTCAATATCTACGCCAAAATAATGATGAATAAGCCTGTCTCTGATGCCAGCTATACTTTTCCAAGGTACATTTGGATATCGGTCACGAAATTCCATAGCGAAATTTTTAACTGCTTCGCCAATAACTTCAAGATTACGGATTACAGCATCTTGGGTTTTCGTATCCGTCAGAAATATTTCATACGTCATCCCATCTGTATAGACTTTGATCCGTCGTGCGGCCTCTTGAATATCGCTCAGAAATTCTGTATTTGTTCTATTAGACATAGATGATACTCTCTCTAATTGACTGAGCAATATGTGGGTGTCGAATACTTTGGAGCGCACTTTCAGTGAGAAGATCCACCGGTTTCCCAAGAATTTCTTCAAGATAGTCAGCAAGCTCCATGAACTTGAAACCTATAGGGCGGTCAAACTCAACGACGATATCAACGTCACTTGTTGGTTTGATAGATGTTCCTTTTGCATAAGACCCAAACAAACCTATCCTCTTAACACCGTATTCTGAGGCAAGATATTCCGAATTTTCCAACAAGATATCGGTAATTTTTTCTTTTGTCAATACCATCAGTTTTCTCCCAAACGTTCAAAAAAGGCTTCTGCTGTCAGAATCTGCACATCAAGTTCGACTGCCTTATCATATTTGGAACCCGCACCTTCACCAGCAATAAGATAATCAGTCTTTCCTGTTACGCTGGACGTAACTTTCCCCCCACGTGCCTTAATCTGTGTTGATGCCTCCGTGCGCGTCATATCTATAAGACTACCAGTGACAACAAATATTTTCCCGCTGAAAAAAGTATCTTCTAAAATTTTCGGTGTTTTGACGACTTTTTCCGTGAAGCATCGCAATCCCGCCGCTTTCAATTTTTCTATCAACGGGCGGTTTTGTGCAAAGAAGGTAGAAACGCTCTCCGCAATCTGAGGTCCGATTCCTGGAATAGCTTCAATGGCTTCGGCATCGGCTCGGCTCAAAGCATCTATAGATAAGAAGTGATCAATTAAGAGTTCTGCGACGGTCTCTCCGACATGAAAGATGCTCAACCCAACTAATACCTTCGCTGCTGATGCTTGTTTGCTATGCTCAATTTGATGGAACAGATTGCCTGTCAATCCCGGTCCCATCCGATCCAATTTACGGACTTCTTCAGCCTTTAAAGTATAGAGGTCTGCAACATCCCGAACGAGTTCATTATCTACTAATTGGTTTACTGTTGCGGGACCGAGTCCTTCAATTTCAAGAGCGTTTCGGGAAGCAAAGTGAGCAATTCGGCGTTTCAGTTGTGCCGAACATCCCGCATTCACGCAACGCACTGCTACTTCAGTATCAGAACGTTGAACGGGTGTATGACACTCCGGACACAAATCAGGAAATTGAAAAGCGACCTCATTACCCATCCGCTTTTCTTTCAACACATCAATAATTTTAGGGATAACATCTCCAGCACGTTCGAGAACAATTGTGTCTCCGATGCGAAAATCTTTGGCAAGAATTTCCTGCTCATTATGAAGTGTAGCATGTGTAATCGTAGCACCTGCGATTTTTACGGGTTCCAAAATTGCGACAGGTGTCAACACGCCTGTCCGTCCAACCTGAACCTCAATATTTTCAATGGTCGTAATAGCTTGATATGCGGGAAACTTGTAGGAAGTCGCCCAGCGAGGACTTTTAGCGGTCGAACCGAGTTCGTTCTGTTGTGAAATATCGTTAACCTTTACGACAATTCCATCAACTTCATAAGGAATTTCCTCACGTTTTGCCACCCATTGATTGTAATATATGATAACATCTTCAAGCGAGTTGTGGAGTTCAGTATGTGGATTGCATTTGAATCCGAAACTTTTTAATTTCTCAAGTGCTTCCGTATGCGTTTCAAATTCAAGACCTTCCGCATAATTAAGTGAATAGATAAAAATATCTAATGGACGCTTAGCAGTGACATTGGAATTCTGTGTTCGCACGGAACCAGCGGCAGCATTTCGAGGATTAGCAAAAGGGGATTCTCCTTCTGCTTCCCGTTGTACGTTAATCTCATCAAGGCGATGCTTTGGAATAAAAACCTCACCGCGCACTTCTAATATAGGGGGAACAGGATTAGCCTCTGTAGAGGTGAGACATAATGGAACAGCGCGAATAGTTCGTAAATTGCCGGATACATTCTCACCGAACTCACCATCGCCGCGCGTTAGACCGCGAACGAAAATACCATTTTCATAGAGTAATGAAACACCTAATCCATCTATCTTTAACTCTGTAACATATTCAACGGGTGCGTCTTCCAGCAATTTCCTTACCCGCACACCGAAATCCTGCAACTCGTCTTTACCAAAAGTGTTATCAAGACTCAGCATAGAGCTGCGGTGCGGTATCCGCGAACCTAATGCAACATCGCCGCCAACGCGTTGTGTTGGAGAATCTGACGGGATGTCTTCTGGAGATGCTTTTTCAAGTTCCTCAAGTTGCCGCATGAGCGCGTCAAAATCTGCATCAGAAATTTCGGGTTGGTCATCAATATAGTATTTACGCTCATGGTAGCGTATTAGTTCTCTGAGTTTGTTAATGTCGGTATTCATTTTTCTTTGGCAATATCCTGTCTTTGGGAATATATCGGTGCTGATGGTATCATCGGCTGCGTGTTCTTAGAGTTTAGACCTGCCAACAGGTACTAACTCTAATGCTTCAGTGAGAGTTATTTTGGACATTGGATTCCATCCTTTTCCATGCGGATAGGTTTATCCACAAAAACGTCTTTATGGATTCCTTGGTTACAGATATGGATAAAGTTTGGGAGGAGGGCATCACAACAAAAAGACTTTTGGAGAACATAAAAGAAAAAACGCCCCTTTAGTTAGCGTTGTTCTCTTATATGTATAAGAAAACATTACATATTACAAAAGACTTAGCGTCCGTTGAATTTGCCCTTCAAGATAAAGATTTCCAGTTTCTTGTGCGAGATCTAACGCTTTTTGAATATCTACTTTTACCATCTTTAAATCATTACCTAACGATATATTTGTTAGTCCACGAGCATAGTAGGATTCAGTATATTTAGGATTTATGGTAATTGCTGTATTAAAATCATGGATGGCTTCTTGATGTTTTCCCATTTTACGCATCAGGAGACCATGCTCGTAATGATACTTAGCGTTGTTTGGATCTAATTCTATTGCTTTGTCAATGTCAGAGATACACGCTTCTGGATGTCCTAAACTGTTCTTTGCGAGTCCTCTATCATAATATACATCAGCAAAATTAGGAAGCAAACTAATAACTTTGTCATAGTCGTAAATCGCTTCAAAATATTGTCCTAAATCCTTTTTCACATTACCTCTGTTATAATACGCCATGGCATATCTTCTTTCTAATGTAATGGCTGTGTCGAAATCTTTGATAGCTTCCTCATGTTGTCCTTTTTTCCGTTTGGCAATCCCTCGGTTGAAGTAAGCCGTTGCTCTATTTGGATCTAATTCTATTGATCGGTCAAAATCCAATATCGCTTCTTCAGGACGATCCAGTTGTCCTTTAGCCACTCCGCGATAATAGTAAGCTTCTGCGTTAGTATCATCTAAATCTAATGCATCGTTAAAATCCGTAATTGCATCAAAGTGTTGCTCAAGATTTCCTTTTGCCCTACCTCTTAATATGTAACCCTCGATTAAATTTGGGTCTATTTTGAGAACCTCATTGCAATCCGAAATAACTTCTTCAAATCTATTATCAAGATACCTTGTCTGTGCCCTATGGAGCAAGGCATCTACAGATGCTGTTTCTTCAATTTCGTTTATTGTATTTTGCATTAGGAGGTTACTCCTTCGGGTTTGTATTCGTCTTCGTATTTACTCTGCTCTTCTTGATCTTTTTGGTCTAATTCTTCAAGAGGTGGTGCAGATTGTGGAATATACTGACTCATTTGTTTCTTAACAGAACGATTTTGGAGGATTAGACCACCAACTATAGTCACGAAAAGCCCAATCATTCCTGCTAGAATGTTGCTTGTTCGTTCATCAATTCTTGCTATTTGTACCTTTAGATCTCCTATATCTTTTATTAGAGGTTCTTGAGTCTTAGTTAGTGTGTCTATACTTCCGCTAAGCTTATCCACCGTTTTGACAAGTTCCGACAAGTTCACTGTTTCAGTATACTCTATAACTGCAGAACCTTGTTTAGGCTGTTGGCTGATCGCAGGTAGGGTCACGCAAAAGACAATTAGAACTACGAAAAGTCCGTAGAGAGTTCTACACTCTTTACGCATTATAATACTCCTAAATGTTATCTGATGAAAGAAAAACGATACCGGTTTTACGCTTCTTGCTAAATTATTGTAGCACATTTACAAGATATAAAAAAATGATTTGCGAAAATATATTCTAATATTGATTGGGAAAAGGTGTCCAATTGATTAACTGAATGTTAACTCATATTATAGACATTTTATGACGCTTTGCACGAAGAATGTGAAATTGCTTAACGGTTAGTATGATTTTACAGTCCTTAAACGACACAAACTGGGTCGTAAATCAACCTATTTCCCTCACAATGTGTGAACGGATAAGTCGTTTGCCAGCGTTAATCGTCTCTGGCGTGTAAATGTTCGGGGGCGGGTGAATCCTTCACCGGTGGGTCCGGCGATAGTCATTGCTAAAAAGCCTTCGCCTTCCAATCCACAACATGCATAAGAGGGGGCATTAACAACAACAACACTACAATTCATCGCCTTGTGATATTGTGTGATGCGCGCAGTGTTGTTAGTATGTATCATCGCTGTGTGTCCTCGTCCGCCATCTGCTGCGAGCGTACCTTTGAGTGCTTCGTCAAAATCACGCACCCGGACAACAGGCAAAATCGGCATAAGGTATTCGTTGATAACAAACCCATGGTCAGCTGGAACTTCCACCACAATAGCGACTGTTTGAGCGGGTGCTGAAATACCTGCTGCTTCTAATATGGTCCTTGCGTCTTTACCGATATATTCCTTGTTTGATTCTCCGTTTTCCGTAACAACTGCCTCAAGTGCCTCGCGTTGACTCGCCCCGAGTAGGTGTCCGCCGTTCCGCGTTAATTCACGGATCGTTTCGTTAGCGACAGATTCAACAACAAAAAGTGCCTTTTCGCCAATACAAAGCAAGTTATTGTCAAAACTCGTTCCTGCAATAACATGTCTTGCTGCTTTTGGAATATCCGCTGTTTCATCAATAATTGCTGGAGGATTGCCTGGTCCTGCGGCAATTGCTTTTTTGCCACTTGTTAATGCTGCCCGGACAACACTCTTGCCGCCAGTCGCAACGACCATTGCAATGTCGGGATGGTCCATAATTTGTTTTGCTGTACGCAGTGTAGCGTTTGCAACGGAGGTGAGTAAATTAGCAGGTCCGCCCGCCTTAACAATTCCTTCATTGATGACATGCATTGTCTCTTCAGTGCATTCACTTGCGTTCGGATGCGGACTAAACACAACAGCGTTACCCGCGGCAATCATGATAATCGCATGGTTAATAACTGTCGAAGTCGGATTAGTGGTGGGAGTAATTGAATTAATAATACCAAATGGAACATACTCAATCAATAGGGTGCCATTATCTCCGGACATCGACTCCGACAAAAGGTCTTCCATACCGGGCGACAAGTTTACAGCACCTTCATTTTTCATCACTTTGTGTTCTACGGTGCCCATTTTTGTATCTTGAACAGCCAGTTCCGCGAGTCGTTTTGCGTTTTCAAGCGAGACCTGTTTTATAGCTTCAATAATTTCACGTCTTTTGGCAAACCCAAGCTTGACGAGTGCTTCTTGTGCTGTTTTTGCTGCACCGATAGCCTCCTCAACAGTTCCGAAAACGCCTGACCGAGAAGAGGTCGTCACAGGTGTCGTAGAAGGCACGGTGACTGTTCCGTCTCGTTGCAGTGTTGTTAGGACTTGTGAAACAATCTGTTCAATCTGTTTCTCATCAATCTGTGCCATTCAACCCTCCAATACCTCAAGTAGGCACGCACTTAAACTAAAGTAAATCAGTAGGTGTAGCATAAACACCGATTCGCGCTCAGAAATCAGCGCATCGCCACGGATTGCATGTTGATTCGAGGATCGTAAATATACGTTGTTTCCACGTTCCCCGTAGGCGCGATCTTTATGTCGCGCCGTGTCCAACACAAACAATGGATTTACGCATCTGAATCGGCAGCGGTTTTCCCTGCCAGAATCGTTTCAACATCCGAATGTGGACGAGGAATGACGTGTACTGATACCAATTCACCAACCGCTTTGGCAGCTTCAGCACCAGCATCTGTGGCAGCTTGCACTGCACCAACATCCCCACGGACCATGACGGTTACAAAGCCACCGCCTACCTGTTCTTTTCCAACCAATTTCACGTTTGCGGCTTTGACCATCGTGTCGGCAGCTTCAATAGCACCGATCAACCCACGTGTTTCAACCATTCCTAATGCTTCATTGCTCATATTATTTGCTCCTTATCTGTCTGAAAAGTAGAATGCAAGGCACTGCTCAATATATTACTGATGTTTTGCCTAAAAGACAGATGCAGTACCTTTAATGATAAAATATTCACATTTATATGATACTATAAATGTGTATTTTCTGCAAATCAAATTTTATTTTGGGTGCGAATATTTGGGTATGGAATGAAAAGGAGTGTTTATTGTTAAATCGAAATTTGGATTTTTCTATAACATTTGGCGAGTGATCGGGTATTTTCTGAGATCCACCCTTGCTGCGTCAAAGAAATCAAGCACCTCTTTGAGCATAGAGACAAAATAGGAGGATTTATCCGTATTGCCTCTGCCTTGTTTGCTGACAAGACGCATATTGAGCGGAATGATCACCTTGCGAATCTTGCCTAATATATTTTGTCCTTTCACCGGTTGGTTCGCTTTTGTGGACCACCAGTAGTAGCAATAGGACACTTTCTCCGTATCTCGCTCTATGTGTGTATCATCCACACTTAGCGTGATACACCTTCGGGATCGTGTTGAAGCACTTTTTGACTCGGCATCCCGGATTTCCTATAGCGCAACAGAACATCCGATACGTACAAATAAGTGCTGCCACTGATAAAGACGGACTTCATTCAGGTGCCGATATAGGCTCGCTTTCGATATAAACAACGCATCCGACACTTGATTTGGGTTATAGAGACCAAAAATGACACAATGAAAGCAACATTATGGTTTGACCACTCGTTCTTTCAAGATGCGAAAACGAGAAGAAAGAAGTTGTTGAAAAAAGACTGTTGATTTGATAAGCTGAGTTTGCATGAGATATTCTCCTAATATAACCCAAGTTGCTACCTTTTGAAAATCAATCAATTCTCTTATCGTTGGGGTGTTTAATCTTCCGCTCCAGCGGAGCGATATGTTTATAGAAAAAGTTAGTCCTTTCTTCCGCTCCAGCGGAGCGGTATGTCCAGTAACTGTGAGTAGCACTTATCTGAAAATTCTGTGTAGATGACGTTTTCATGTTAGTAGGTGGCAACTTGGGTTAATATACTATAGTGTTTTGATAATTAGGATGATATCTCATGCGATAAAACTCAAGTTAAATTTAAAAGTCAAAACGCATTTTCATATTGTAATATCCTGTTTGTAGTGATTATCATTAGGGGCCAAACAATTGTGAGAAATATCAAGTATATAATTTATTAGGTAAGGATACCATTTTTATAAATACTTCACAAGACCCCACTCAATTCATTTTTATGCCAAAAACTTTACACACCCGTTCGTGCAAAAACGCTTTGAATTCCTGCTGAATTTTGGTATAATGTAGGCATTAACTGGTATGGAAAATCCAATTTGGCGTGCTGAGAGAACACTATCATGGATCCACTCAAAATTGACTTTGACAAAGGCACCCTCATCCTACAGAACGTCCCAGAAGCACTCCAAACACAATTACCGGACATCCGTTGGGACGAACGTACCCTCACCTATCGCGCCCCTGCTTACCGTTATCGCCATATTGTCTCACAGCTGTGTGCACACGACATTTCATATCAAGATACAGCACGACAATTCACAGTCACACCCTTTACCAACCAAAAAACGGTATCACCCTACCCTTATCAGTCTGAAGCAATTGACGCATGGCATGCCAACGGCAAGCGCGGTGTTATCAGTCTCCCGACAGGTGCAGGTAAAACTTTCATCGCAATTCTGCTCATTGCAGAAACGCAACGTCCAACGCTTGTGCATGTGCCGACCATTGATTTAATGCATCAATGGTACGAAGTGCTGAAAGAACATTTTGGACAAGAGGTAGGGCTTTATGGCGGCGGACAACACGAATTACAAGACCTCACCGTGACAACCTATCAATCTGCTGTCATGCATGCCCCGCACTACGGGAATCGGTTTGGTTTCGCCATTTTCGATGAATGCCACCATCTACCGGGAGACCAATATCAATACGCAGCGATCAGTAGCATTGCGCCTTTCCGTTTGGGGTTGACGGCTACCCCCGAACGTGTTGATGGAAAAGAGAGCAGGCTTTATGCCCTTGTCGGTGAATGTTGTTATGAGGCGAAGGTGCAGGAACTCTCTGGGAAAACGCTTTCACCATATCGTGTCGTCACGATTGCGGTTGATATGAAAGATACGGAACGGGTTCAATATGAGGAAGCAAGACGCACCTACTTAAACTTTCTGAAGCAAGCGAAAATCAATATGGGAACATCACGCGGATGGCAAACATTTTTGTGGAAATCCTCACAATCGGAAGTGGGACGCGCCGCTTTCAAAGCATATCTTACACAGAAGCAGCTCAGTTTCGCCTCCACCGCAAAACAGGAATGGGTGTGGAAACTAATTCAACGGCATCAAGGTGACCGAATCCTAATATTTACACAGGATAACGACACAGCGTATCAGCTCGGCACACGCTTTTTCCTGCCGGTCCTAACGCATCAGACGAAACTGAAAGAACGAAACACTTTTTTGAACGGATTTCGCGATGGCACCTATTCTATCCTTGTCACCTCAAAAGTGCTGAATGAGGGGGTGGATGTGCCAGAAGCGAATGTCGCTATTATCGTTTCGGGAAGTGGCAGTGTCAGAGAGCATGTGCAACGGTTAGGGCGTATTCTCCGTAAGCAGGAAGGCAAACAGGCGGTACTTTACGAACTCATTTCCAAACAGACCAGCGAACACTTTGTCAACAAGCGGCGAAGACAACACCACGCATACCAAAAATAAAGTAGGCACACACTTTGTGCTGTCAAACCATTATGCTTACCAAAGACCTACTCATATACAAAATTCAGAACGGACAAATCTATCCAAAATTTGTAGACCCCACCGATAACGGATTGCTGGCGATTGCTGCGCAATTAATCGCTATTTTTGAAAAATCATCCGACAAGACACGTTCAACGTTATTAGAGGCAAGTAAACATATTATTGACAGTACACCGGGCATCCTTATAGTCAAGCGTGGATTTGAAAAACTGCTGTTGGATCGGACAGAATTTGATACCGCGCCTAACGAAGAACTCATTGCATTTCGACAAAAACTTTTCATGGAAACGAGTCAATTACTTTCACAAGAGCAGTTTCAAGATTATGCGGACTACCAGCAGAAAGTTTCACAGATAGCAGGAATCGAATCGCAATTACAGGGGGCGGAGTTAGGCGACAGACTTTATGCTGATTTGCCGAATTGTCAACCAGTGTTGTCTTTCAAAACACTTTCTGCTGAACACCTACTTCACCGCTACAACACCGCGCAAGTGCAAGGGTTGCTCCTACATTGCAACACCCTCACATTAAACCTCACCGATTCCATGACCGCCGAATTGCGTCAGCTGTTTAAGTATATTAGATTTCATCAGCTTCTGTGCACTATTCGGAAAGGGAAATTCGAAAGCGAAGATTTATTTCAGATTACAGTGGACGGACCGCTCAACCTATTTTACAAAACGAAGCGGTACGGTATGAATTTAGCGAACTTCTTTGTTGCTGTGCTGCATCAATCCAAGTGGGAACTCACGGCGGATATTCAGTTTCGGAATAAACGGAGTTCTCGGTTATGCCTCAATGAGTCATGTGGGATAAAACCGATTTCACAACAATTTCTTGCCTATATTCCTGAAGATATTCAACTTTTTCAGGCGATGCTCCGTAACAAAACGGATGACTGGCAGATCCGTCCTGGAAGTCAGTTTCTCCCTTTACCGGGAGATTTCTATTGTTTCCCAGATTATCAATTGATTCATACCAATGGTGTGGAAGTAGCGATTGAATTATTTCACCCGTGGCACCAAGGACATCTCCTCGCCCGTCTTAACACGCTCGCTGAACACACTGATACACCCCTAATCCTCGGTGTTTCAAAGGAATTAGAGAAAAAACCGATGATCGCTGAGGCATTAGAGGCATCGGCATATTTCTCACGATTTGGCTTCACGTTCCGAGATATTCCGACAATGAGTGCATTGCTACCGATTCTGAATTCACTTATTGACATTGACCGTTAAGAAAACTACGAATTCAAGTTGAAGTATCGCAATGCCATATCACACAATTGCTTTCAATAACTTTGTGTGTTATACTCTAAACATCTGGAAATACAAAGCTGAAATATTGTCAGACATTCTGGTGAGGCAGACACAATGGCGCGAAACAAATGGAAAGATAGCGTTGTATATCTGGCTGTTTTGGGCTTTAGTTGGGTCTGTCGCATTATCCCCAGAAATTGGGCAATGTATCTCGGTAGTGCTATTGGCGAACTTCTCTATCGGATTCTCAAAAAACGGAGACAGATTGCGCTCAATAACTTGCAAATAGCCTTTGGAGACGACATAAAAGAAACACGCCGACATGAAATATGTAAAGCGAGTTTCATCAATTTCAGTAAAACAATAATTGAATTCATGCGTTTCCCGAAATTGGACGCAGAGAATATCTGGCGTGAAGTTAAAGTGCATGGTAGAGAACATCTCAATTCCACTTTGGCAGAAGGAAAAGGTGCGATTGTTTTTTTACCGCATTTTGGAAATTGGGAACTTCTCTCACTCATTTATGGTGCGCTCATCCCGAATCGAGCGAAAGCAATCGCTTTTCCGCTGAAAAACACACGATTGAATGCATACATTTGGCGTAATCGTGAACTACTGAGTTTAGAATTAATTCCGCGAAAAAACGCGATTCGTTCAACCTTGCGTGCCCTTAAAAACAACGATGCAGTCGGTTTCTTTTCGGATCAGAACGCCGGGGATCAAGGGGTATTCATCGATTTTTTTGGCAAACCTGCTTCTACGGCGCGGGGACCAGTGACACTCGCGCTTAAGACCGACACACCGATCCTTTTTTCATTGGATATCCGACAACCAGATGACCGACACCACGTCCATATTTCCCCACCCATCCATTTAGAACCTTCTGATGATTTTGAGCGGGATGTTGAATTATACACAACCCTTTTAATGAAACAATTAGAAGAATACATTAAGAGATATCCGGAGCAGTGGCTTTGGATACACAATCGATGGAAAACACAACCAAATCCGAATTGACAGGAAAAAGAAAAAGTCGCTATCAGGCGGCATAGGGCTTTTCGTAAATTTGCGTTGCACTAATGTAGGAATTGTGTTAAAATACACAGACGCAAAAATACAGTCTGTGAACATTGAACCGAATTTAACCGCAGTGGGGTACTCTCATGAAAAGATTCACTTTGTCCTTCATCGTTTTAGTTATCGCTATCGGGCTCCCGTTGCTTATTATTCACTCCAGTGAAAAATATGCGACGAGTGATGATGAACAAATCACCCAGACGCTGAATAAAGCACTCACGAAAGCTATTGACACCGCCGAAGAAAATTACTATAAACCGATAGATAGAAATGCAATGTATCAAGGGGCAATCAAAGGCGCACTCGCTGCAATTGGTGATCCATATACCTATCTTCTATCAGAGCGCGACCATCAACGTTCTGTCGAAAATCTATACAATGCTAATTTCGGTGGACTCGGAGTACAGATTTACCCCGATCATCGCGGTTTTATAAAAATATCTAAGCCAATACCGGGCACCCCCGCAGATTCGGCGCATCTACAAGCGGGCGATTACATCACTAAAGTTGATGGGAAGCAAATTTATTTGGGTGAAAGAACAGGTATGACTCTGGACGATGTGGTTGATTTACTTCGTGGGACTGTGGATTCTGATGTCACAATTACCGTGCAACGTAAGTTCCTTGAGCCGTTTGATGTGAAACTGACCCGAGCCAAAATTTCAGTACCGAGTGTTACAACTACAATGTTGGATGACGGAATCGGTTATATCCAAATCACCAAATTCATCGGAACAGATCGGGTTGGCGGCACAGAGGAACAATTCAACAAAGCACTCGCAGCACATAAAGAAGCTGGAATGAAGGCACTAATTTTGGATTTACGAAGCAATCAGGGTGGGTTACTTGACGCTGCTTATCACATTGCCGATGCATTCATCAACCAAGGCGTTATCGTCTCAACAAAGGGTAGAAAAAACGAGTTTGATGAGGAATATCCTGCTCACCCCGAAATTCTGTGTGATCCAAAGATTCCGCTTGTAGTCCTCGTTGATGAATACAGCGCAAGTGCTTCAGAAATTGTTGCTGGTGCAATTAAGGATACCGGTCGTGGCATCCTGGTTGGCACCCAAACCTACGGAAAAGGTGTTGTCCAAAAAAGATATCCTTTGACAGGTATCGGAGCAATCTCACTCACCATCTCATCTTATTATACACCTAACGGGACCTCAATAGACAAATCGGGAATCACGCCACACGTCCCTGTCACTGAACAGCAACCTGAAAGAATCGAACAGATGATGCAGCGGCTTGTCGCAGAAAAAAATGCTGTTGAGAATTTTGTTACTAATTGGATTGAAACAGAGGTCAAACGTACTAGGGAAATCCCTAAGGATTTCGGAGGGCTTGAGGCAGAACTACCACAATTTAGGCAAAAACTTGCAGACGATGGATTCCGTGTTAGTTTACGATGGTTGACAATACGCGCTGAACAACTGTTTAACATCCATGTTGGTATTGAGCGGATTGTGAATTTAAAACATGATACACAACTGCTGGAAGCAATTCGTATCATTAAGGCAGATGAGGTAGGAAAGACTATTCAGTTATACCGGACCATTGATCAGCTGTTGAAGTTTATGGGACAAGAATTGCAAGCCCTGGCACACGCTTCTGGACACAAAAATTGAAACTATAGTAGATCTGTAATTATTGGGACATCATTAACAGCGCGCTTGAAAAGCGTGCCTACCGAGAAAGATCCACATATTTCAAATTTGACTATATGCTAATTACGGTAGTAACTTGAAACATGCATTTCCGCTGAATTTGATCCCCTTGCAAAAAATTAATGAATCAGCAACCCTTGCATCCTACCGGGGTAATCACCAAAAAAGCGATAATTGTTGGCTTAATCCTCGTCATCGTTAATGCATACTGGGTCGGAATAGCCAGTGAACTCTGGTACGCAGTCTACACACTTGTTTCCCCTTTTTCTAATGCGGTTTTTACGCTGGTAGTGCTACTCGCGCTGAATGTTATCCTCCGTAAAATCTCATCACGTTTCGCTTTCACACCCGCCGAACTCTTACTAATCTATATTATGGTGACGATGGTCTCCACCATTTCTGGACATGCGATGATGGCAATCCTGATGGGGATTTTGGCACACCCTTTCTGGTTCGCGAGCACCGAAAATGAGTGGGCACAACTCTTTTTGCACCATATTCCTCAATGGCTTACGGTGCATGAACCCGAATGGTTAGCTGGTTATTATGAGGGTGAATCAAGCATCTATTTATCGGAGCATCTCCGTGTATGGACAAAGCCAGTTCTTATCTGGTCAAGCTTTATCTTTCTTCTTTATGGATCGTTGCTCTGTTTGGGACTGCTGCTTCGGAAACAGTGGATGGAACGGGAAAAATTAAGTTTTCCATTAACACAGTTGCCATTACAAATGACAACGAACCGTAGTTTTTTCAGTTCGCGTGCGCTTTGGATAGGGTTCGGAATTGCTGCCCTGCTCCGCGTACTGGCAGGCTTGCATGACCTATTTCCTATAATACCAGCATTTCCATCAAGTTACCGACTTGATAGACATCTTACAGACAAACCGTGGAATGCTGTCGGCTATGTCTCTATGTCCTTCAACCTCGCTATTGTTGGATTGACCTATTTTATGCCGCTTGACCTCGCATTCTCCACGTGGTTTTTCTTTTGGCTTACACGCGCAGAACGGGTGATTGCGAGTGCCGTAGGCTTATCGAATATCAGCAAACTTCACCTTAATGACCGCGCATCGGGGGCTTGGATTGGTATTGCTGTGCTGACTTTATGGATGGGGCGCAGACATCTCATTAGGTTTTTCAAACATGTTGCGGGGATTGAACGAGGCGATGATGCAAGCGAACCTCTCTCCTATAGAACCACAGCAGTTCTTGCTATTCTCAGCGTAGGCGCAGTGTTTGCTTTCTGCTATATTGCCGGAATGTCGTTATGGGTTATTGGTATCTTTTACATGCTATTCGTAGCGTTCGCCTTAGCAATCGGACGCGTTCGTGCTGAATTGGGACCGCCTTATCATGAGGTGATTGGCATTAATCCGCGCCAAATGATGGTGAATACATTTGGTTCACGCAGCTTGGGCGCAGCAAACCTCACCGTGATGACATTCCTATACGCTTTCAACCGTTGCAACCGTTCACATCCGATGCCGAACCAGATTGAATCGCTCCGAATTGGGGATCAGGCAAAGATTCCCGGCAAAACTTTGCTTTTAAGCATGGCACTTGCTATCGGTGTTGGAGCACTTGCCACGTTTTGGACATATCTGCAGGTGGCTTATAACTACGGTGTGCTTGCACGGTGTCAAGGTCATGTTGGGCATTTTGGATGGGAGAGTTTTAATCCGCTGCAAAGTTGGTTACAACATCCAAAGGAGGCGAATGTGAGTGCGATTGCATTTATGGGAGCAGGTTTCGGTTTTGTCTTCCTACTCAATTTTTTGCGCACCCGTCTCCTATGGTGGACACTGCACCCATCAGGGTACGTTCTTTCCGGTGCTTCGTGGGGCGGTCTCATCTACTTTTGGTTTCCTGTTATGGTCAGTTGGTTTATTAAGTTCATGATTTTGCGATTCTCAGGCTGGCAAACCTATCGCAAGGCAATACCATTTTTCCTCGGATTGGTTTTAGGCGATTTTGTGCCGCGAAGCGTCCTGAGTTTAATTAGTTTTGCGATGAATCTCTATATGCCCTCTTCTGGCGCAGGGCATTCCCTTTAGCCCTAAAAGTACGCTATAATGGAAATATGATATCACTATTAACTGTCAAATCCATAACAAAACAGTTTGCAGCAACACCTATTGTGACGGATGTTAGTTTTGAGGTCTATCCGGGGGAAATCTTTGCGCTTTTAGGTGCCAGCGGTTGTGGAAAGACAACCACTTTGCGCTTAATTGCAGGATTTGAAAAAGCGGATGCTGGCACAATTTCAATGGCAGATCGCGTTCTTGAAGACGAGGAGATACACATTCCGCCAGAATCACGTGAAATAGGGTTTGTCTTTCAAGATTATGCGCTTTTTCCTGACAAAAATGTTCTGGAAAATGCAGCCTTCGGACTTAGTCGGAAAATGCCGAAAAAAGAACGGCACAAGAGTGCTTTGGATACCCTTGAGCGAGTGGGCATCGCGCACCTACACGCACGGATGCCGCATCATCTCTCATGCGGTGAACAGCAACGGGTCGCTTTAGCGCGTTCACTTGCAACGCAACCGAAGCTGCTACTATTAGACGAACCTTTTTCAAGTCTTGATGCTGGGCTACGTCAGGCAACGCGGGAAGAGGTGCGAGGTTTGTTAAAAGCCGCTGGGATTAGCGTAGTTTTGGTGACCCACGATCAAGAAGAAGCGTTGAGTTTTGCCAAAAGGGTTGCCGTAATGAACAACGGCACGATTGAACAGATTGGCACTCCTGAAGATGTATACCGACACCCAAAAACTGTATATGTCGCGAATTTTTTGGGAAAAACGAATATCATTGAAACAGACATCAGAAACGGTGTTGCTGAAACGCCCTTCGGATCGTTGGAGATAGATTTTCCAGACACAACGCAGGCTCTTCTCTCAATCCGTCCGGAACATTTTACTATAGAGAAATATGTCTCCGATTCCAGCGATGGAAGCTCTGGACGTATCGTTGCCCGAGAATTCAAAGGACATGATTTTACCTACCGTGTTGAGGTAGAAGGTAAACCTTATTTCGTTCAAACTGACTATCAGCGGCACTTCCAAGTAGGCGATGCCGTTACATTAAAACCGATTGAAGCGGTTATTATTAAGGACAAAGACTGATTTCGCTTTTTGTTAGCGGTTTTTGAGGGATTTTTATAAAAAATGAACTTTTAACTTGATTTTTTTTTTGCAATTTTGTATATTTTATGTTAATCGTATAAAAGCACCTATTTACAAAGGTGTCATGACAAAATGTGATGGGAATTTGATCTATTTTCTAATCAAATTTGGAGGTGTAAAATGATTCGGGATATTCTAATCAACAGATGGTTTCTCGGCGGATGCGGATTCCTGATCCTTCTCTCAATTGGCTGCTACTTCTGGTATCAGAACTATATAGAACCTTACCGCATAGATGCAGCAGCGTCTGCCGAGATGCTCCGTCAATGGGAACAATACAAAACTGTGAAGAAAAACTTCCGTAAGGAAAACGGCCAGACACCAAAAGAGGGTGAACCGGATGTTTCCGATGAAACTGCTAAAGAGAACAACATTATAGCGGAAACAGAGAATGTTCCTGAAGTAGAAAACATTGCGAAAGTTAGTGTATCCCCTCACGGATTTGGACCTTATCCTGAATTACCTGAAGAATGGAAAGCAGCAGTTGCAAGACGGGGCGAACCCTTTTTTTGGGACCCCAAAGACCCTAACGGGGAATTGATGCTACGCGTGCAGGCAAAACTTTTGCACCAAGGCATACCCGCCGTAGGTTCAATGATGGATAACGATAACGGTTTAGTATACCCGATAATCAAAGGTATCCGATATGTTGAATTTGAGTGGTCCGGTTTTCGGAGATATATCACAACCTCAATCGGCACACCTGAGGATGGTAACCGCCTACGCGCCATCAAAAAAGCGATAGGGCGGCCTCTAACTGCAGCAGACGTGCCACCAGACATCATACTGGTACCTTACGAAGAAGCAGGAATTGACCCGTATACATTTTTAGATTTACCAGGGCTTACGCAAATTGAGTAGAAAAAGG
Organism: Candidatus Poribacteria bacterium; assembly: GCA_965197475.1. GTDB lineage: Bacteria > Poribacteria > WGA-4E > WGA-4E > WGA-3G > MSPOR6. Next base: position 1,453,795 of record CBDANF010000002.1, read on the forward strand.
ACATATTGGACTTAAAAAGTCGTTATTTCGGTATTTTAACCCCTAAATCCCCCTCATCAAGGGGACTTTTGAATCTATTGCGTAATCCTAATTTACTATAAAGTGAATTCGATCTATTCTCTAATCAAATTTGGAGGTATAAGATGATTCGTGATACCTTAACCAACAGACGGTTCCTCGGCGGATGCGGATTCTTGATCCTTCTCTCAATTGGCTGCTACTTCTGGTATCAGAACTATATAGAACCTTACCGCATAGATGCAGCAGCATCCGAGGAGATGCTCCACCAATGGGAAACAACCCAAAAAGCATCGGACGCATCAAACACCGATTCTATCAAAACCGAGACTACTAACAGGTCATCTAATTCTACCAACCCTGTGTCAGAAAACATAGACAACAGTCCGTCACAAAAGGCTGCGTCGGTGGCGAAAACGGGCACAGACGTTCCAGTTTCACCTTACGGATTTGGTCCCTATCCTGAAGTACCCTCAGATTTCCCGGGTATCATCAGTTGGAACGATCCCGAAGGTCAAGCAAACCTGCCTGATCATGCGAATAAAAACATTGAACTCATAGAAAGAGTTCTTATAAAGTTATGGAAACAAGGCGATAAAAGTTTCCGCGGTGGAAGTACCTATAATGGCAAAGTTTATCCTCATTATAATAACACTGTTTATGTCCTTTACGACGAGTATGAATTACCGGATGGGACAATGCAACGGTATCCTGCGTACGCAAAATCAGGACCTCAGGTTATTTACAGCACGGCGGACCTTTTAAACCCACCAGCTCACCTTCGTATTTTAGACTTAGATTCTTCTGGGATTGATCCATATCAATTCCTAAATCTACCTCAAGATTAGGAGAAAAAAATGCATATATTCTATACTACAAGAAGTAACACCGTTAGACTTTGTTGTCTGACTCTTTTGGTAATATTTGTTGCCGTAGTTTTGTTTACGCTTCAAGGTGAAACAGAAGATTTTCCTTCAAACGATGAAATCCCAGCAAGTATATACGGGGATAGCCATGGAAATAAAGAACTGTTACCCATGCGTGTCGGAAAAGTTTTTTGGTCACGTACATACGTTCACTGCCATGCACTTGCTTATGCTCACTGGAGCCGCCGCGGTTTTCATGACGTTCAGGCATATACAGGCCGAGCTGATATGGGTCGGTTTCCTTTTATTAGAAAACATAGAGATAAGAAGACAGCTTATTTTAGGAATGGGTGTCGGGCAATCGCAGATCTTGACGTATCCTACCATCTAATAGGGCCCAATAAGGTGCAGTGGATTGCCTCGTATCGTATTTGGGATCAAACAGGCGCAAAAATTGGACAGGTAAACCGCCAAGGGTTAGGTTATCCCCTTGAAGACGATATGAATCTTCCTGAAGGGGACATGGGTGATGCAGGAGGTAGTGGCAACGTTAGATTAGCCACAACTACAGGATACGAAGTCACTGCAGGAACTGCACACGAAGCGAGTATTACCACAGATGCACCGTATTATTCAATTATTTGGTCTATAACAAGTCCAGGTCAAACCGAACCAGATACGGTTGCAGAAACCGACCAGGGAGACGGAACTACAACAGAGGCGAAGACGATGATTTAACTGAGGCAGATATACCACCGGATATCAAATTGGTCCCTTACGAAGAAGCTGGAATTGACCCATATACATTTTTAGATTTACCAGGACTTACGCAAATTGAGTAGAAAGAAGGACATATTGGACTTAAAAAGTCGTTATTTCGGTATTTTAACCCCTAATCCCCCTCATCAAGGGGACTTTTGAATCTATTGCGTAATCCTAATTTATTATAAAGTGAATTCGATCTATTCCCCGATTCAAATTTAAAATGTGGAGGTTTTTAGATGATTCGCGATATCTTAATCAACAAATGGTTTCTCGGCGGATGCGGATTCCTGATCCTTCTCTCAATTGGCTGCTACTTCTGGTATCAGAACTATATAGAACCTTACCGCATAGATGCAGCAGCGTCTGCCGAGATGCTCCGTCAATGGGAACAATACAAAACTGTGAAGAAAAACTTCCGTAAGGAAAACGGCCAGACACCAAAAGAGGGTGAACCGGATGTTTCCGATGAAACTGCTAAAGAGAACAACATTATAGCGGAAACAGAGAATGTTCCTGAAGTAGAAAACATTGCGAAAGTTAGTGTATCCCCTCACGGATTTGGACCTTATCCTGAATTACCTGAAGAATGGAAAGCAGCAGTTGCAAGACGGGGCGAACCCTTTTTTTGGGACCCCAAAGACCCTAACGGGGAATTGATGCTACGCGTGCAGGCAAAACTTTTGCACCAAGGCATACCCGCCGTAGGTTCAATGATGGATAACGATAACGGTTTAGTATACCCGATAATCAAAGGTATCCGATATGTTGAATTTGAGTGGTCCGGTTTTCGGAGATATATCACAACCTCAATCGGCACACCTGAGGATGGTAACCGCCTACGCGCCATCAAAAAAGCGATAGGGCGGCCTCTAACTGCAGCAGACGTGCCACCAGACATCATACTGGTACCTTACGAAGAAGCAGGAATTGACCCGTATACATTTTTAGATTTACCAAAATAGGGAGGAAAAGCATGTTTTACCGTATATTTTGGCTATCACCAGTCAACTATCGGCTTTTTGTTAGCGGTTTTGAGGAATTTTTATAAAAATGAATTTTTAACTTGATTTTTTTTGGGCATATTTTAGTATAATGTATGAAAATGGTAAGCAAACCTGCATTATAGAAGTTTATACCTGGAAACTCCCTTGTCCGCTGGACGCAGCGAAATATAAGTACCACCAAGGAATAAGGAGGATGCTCATGAAAAAGCAACTGTATTGGGGATTCGGTATCCTCATTTTATTTTTTAGCGTTGTCGGTGTTTTCTTGTTGATACCCAAAGACACTGACACCGAACCGGAAAAGGTCTATAAGGCACCATCGGAAGAAGTCAGTGAAAAGGCACAAGAAGCAAACACCCCTTCAGATGATATCACACTGCCACCGCGGGCAGTACAACCCTCTGCTGACACCGGCGAACCGTCAGAACAAAAACTTGAAAAAAGGAAATATGCGACGGAACCATTGGGGTACGAGAAGGAAGGGGTTGAGGGAATGTACATTACACACATCCCACGCGATCCTTCTCGTTTTGCGGACAAACCCCCGCCACCGTTGCCCCCCTCCTCAGTGCCGGACGACATCCCTGAACACCTCAAACTCCCACCCGAATGGATAGATGGTGTCTATCGCGATATAGAACCACCACCGCCAGATGATACATTGACAGACGAAATAAGGAGAAGTATAGGAGAAATTATCCAAGAGGTTGTTCGCAACTACAACCCGAAACGTTCCTACGCTGATATATGGGATCAGTTTATTGAATATGAGAAGATGTATCGCGCTTATGCGGAGTACGAACTCGGCTATACACCGCAAAATGCATCAATGACTTGCAACCGAGTTGATTGGTTATATGAACAGGTATGGGCTTTCCCTGAATTTATGGAATTGGGAAATACGGCAGACACACCACCCCCACCTGGTGAAGAAAGTCGTTTTCTAACAGCTTATGACATTGCAATGGGTATAGATCATACGGGCTGGAACCACATCACCCTCAAAGATGGTCGTGATTTTTACATCAAAGGGGAGACACGTTATGAGTTTGTATATCAGGGTGTAACTGAAGCAGGGGATGAGTGGAAAAACGTCACAGGGTTTAGCCGAACCCGAGTCACAGAAAGCACACCAGTCATTACGATTGATGTTTATAATACTTCTGACGAAGAACTTAAAAGGCTCATGGGGTGGGATTACCGCGTCAACCCTATCACCATGAAACCGATGCAAGATAACCTTTACGACTATATACTTCATAGGAGGATAGAATGAAAAAACTAACATTGTTTGTTTTTGTGTTTACAGTTTCTATCATATCAACAGTTTGTTATTCAGCGGATGCGGATTCCTGATTGTTTTCGCGTTTGGTTGTTATTTGTGGTATCAGCACGAGCTTGAACCCTACAAACAAGAAGCAGCAGAAGCACACCGGCAGTGGGAAGCATCCCAAAAAGCGGATGCTAACAGCGACGTGGAACAGGTGGTATCTGATGCACTTGTGGAACGCAGCATGCCAACTGTAGCGAAACCTATAACCGAAACGGTGGAGAAAAACGTTGTCTTCAGCGATCTCCACGAAAACCTGACAGAACAAATGCAAGAAACGGTAACCACCGAAGATGTGCGGGTTTCTCCTCACGGTTTCGGACCGTATCCGAAAACACCAGAAGGTTGGTCCCCCATACCTTGGGAACTCTACAAAGACCCGGACCGTGAATTGATGACACGTGTCAGGATAAAAATCCTTGAACAAGGGAAACCCATCAAAGGTGTCACGATGGATAGAGGCAAAGTATATCCCATAATTAGTGGTATCCGCTATATCAAATGGGAAACGGAAATTACACAGGAAGGCGAAGTGAAGCAGAGAATAACTCGCTCACTTGGAACTATTGAGGATGGCAGACATCTTGCTGCTATCAGAGAAGCGAAAGGGGGGCATTTTGACTGTGTCTGACGTGCCACCAGACATCATACTGGTACCTTACGAAGAAGCAGGAATTGACCCGTATACATTTTTAGATTTACCAAAATAGGGAGGAAAAGCATGTTTTACCGTATATTTTGGCTATCACTAGTCAACTATCGGCTTTTTGTTAGCGGTTGTTTGAGGAATTTTTATAAAAAATGAATTTTTAACTTGATTTTTTTTGCAATTTTGTATAATTGTGTCAAAGTATAGAGAGACACCTATTTACAAAGGTGTCATGACAAAATGTAATGGGAATTTGATCTATTCTCTAATCAAATTTGGAGGTATAAGATGTATCGCGATATCTTTACTAATAAATGGATAATCAGAGGTATTGCAACTCTGATAATAGTGGCCTGTGCGTGTTTTTTATGGTATAAATACGATACGGCAGCAGACAGAAAAGCGGCAGCCGAAACCGCCGAACTGCTACGTCAATGGGCAGCTAAAAAGTCTACACCTGACGACAAGACAGAACAGCCAGCCGCTGCCCCTGTGGAAAACACGGAGAAACTAAGAACCGAAACAACCGGTGCCGTTGTAAAAATAGACACAAGCCTCAATGAAACAACTCAATACGTCCCAGGCGATGTCTTTATCGGCCCCGCACCGCCGACAGAACGGGGTTCTAAAGATGAACTCGTCTCTCCCTACGGTTTCGGACCCTATCCCGAATTACCAGAAGGGTTCGGACCCATCACCTGGCCCCGCAGGAGTGCTGAATCTGAATTGAGAACACGTGTTCGGATCAAACTTCTAAAAGAAGGTATCCCTGTCAAAGGGGCTGTTATGGAAAATGGCTTGGTATACCCCATCATCAAAGGTATCCGCTATGTAAAATGGGGTGAGAGAGCGGGAGGGAGCCGCTATCTCACGCGATCCCTTGGTCATCCCGATGATGGCGACCGCATGCAGGTGATTGAAGAAGAGAAATATAAACGGAGAGAAAGTTTTACCCAAGCAGACGTGCCAGACATCAAGCTGGTCCCTTTTGAAGAGGGAGGCATAGACCCTTATACCTTTCTTGATTTACCCAAATAAGGAGGAAAAGCATGAAAAAGCATCTGTATTGGGGACTCGGTATCCTCATTTTATTACTCGGCGTTGTCGGTGTTTTTTTGTTGATGCCGCAAAATACCGACAACGAGTCGAAACCTGTATTAGGGGAGGCAACCAAAAAACTGCTAAAAGAAGGCACTGAACAAACCGTGGTTAAACCTCTGCCTGGTGAAACCGAAGCAGGCTTAGAGAGCGTAGGGACACATCCCGTAAAATTAGAGGACATCTCTATAAACTGGCCAGAAGGGGCAGACTGGCCTGTCAATTGGAAAGTGTTGTACAATAATTTGTCCGAAGAAGAGTTTGCTAAACTTCCTCAGGCTACAAAAGATGCAGTTAACCGGGCATTTTATGCTGAAATGGGATTAGAACCCCCCCACCCGGATACTATCACCATCGAAACAAAAAGACAGGTAAGTGGGAGCTCGCCCGAAACAATGTGCCTATCATTGAAGTACGTTGGGAAGAATCTACATACAATCAATTTCACCAACTCACTGACGCAGAATACGAACGGTATCACGCGCTTATGTGGATTGCCGATAATCAGGAAGCCGTAGCAAGCTCCGTTGCTTCTGGGCGGCATCCACATCGGATACTTGCTTACCCGCCAGAAGTCTATGAATTGGCTCAGAAATGGTTAGATGAACTCCACGAAAAAACTTATGGTCCTACCCTTCAAGCCTATGCTAATGTCTATTATGACCGGCCAAAAACGGCTGCCGATCACGAAATGGTAGATAGGATGATGGACGAGGCAATGAAAACAGCATTGCCCCATCGTCAAAGGTCAACGAGGCCAACTGACGTTGTCGTTGACGAAATTCTTAATGAAATCGAGGTTGAACTCGGTATCACAATAAAGCGAAAATCTGAGTGACAAGGATTTCCCGAGAATTAGAAGAGCAAATACGGTCGCGCGCTAAGCGTTACAATTTGTGTAGGATGATGCTTCCTCAGACGAAAGCATTCGGAAACTAGCATGAAATTCATAGGCATCTACATGAAAATTTATATGTATCCATCTGAAAGGGAACAATCAGTAGAAATCCTTTTCTGTGGTAACCGGTGCTACTTGTGCCAAGAAAGGAGATATACAAATGAGATTTAAGATATTAATGCGAACCCTGTTAATCTTTGTAATAGGACTCCTGACTGTTGTTCATATACATGCTGATCCTCCGTCAGAGGCTGGCGAAAATCCGCCTCAATGGGAAAAGTGGGGACCTGTTCCCTGGGAATCTCTGAGCCGCAACAGGGAATTGATGACGCGCGTTCGTATCAAACTCTTGAACCAAGGTATACCCGTCGTAGGTTCAATGATGGATAAAGATTTAGTATACCCGATAATCAAAGGTATCCGATATGTTGAATTTGAGTGGTCCGGTTTTCGGAGATATATCACAACCTCAATCGGCACACCTGAGGATGGTAACCGCCTACGCGCCATCAAAAAAGCGATAGGGCGGCCTCTAACTGCAGCAGACGTGCCACCAGACATCATACTGGTACCTTACGAAGAAGCAGGAATTGACCCGTATACATTTTTAGATTTACCAAAATAGGGAGGAAAAGCATGTTTTACCGTATATTTTGGCTATCACCAGTCAACTATCGGCTTTTTGTTAGTGGTTGTTTGAGGAATTTTTATAAAAAATGAATTTTTAACTTGATTTTTTTTGCAATTTTGTATAATTGTGTCAAAGTATAGAGAGACACCTATTTACAAAGGTGTCATGACAAAATGTAACGGGAATTTGATCTATTCTCTAATCAAATTTGGAGGTATAAGATGATTCGAGATATCCTAACCAACAGATGGTTTCTCGGCGGATGCGGATTCCTGATTGTTTTCGCGTTTGGTTGTTATTTGTGGTATCAGCACGAGCTTTCACCTTACAAACAACAAGCAACAGAAACACATCAGCAATTGGAAGCATTTCGAAACGATGATAAAGACAGCAGGGTGGAAAAAACAGCTGATGCGGATTCTTCTGAGGAAAGCACATCAATAACAACAGAGAAAACTATAGGTGAAACAACCAATACAGTAGTAGATGAAAATGCTTCCTCCGGCAAGACCGATTCCAACTTAACGAGACAAACACAGGAGACCGAACCAGTTGATGAACTGCGCATTTCGCGTTTTGGATTCGGTCCGTATCCAGAGGTGCCTGAAGACTTCCCGTACCCCGCTGTTTGGGATGTTCCCTATACGGGTCCATACGACGAGCGCGCGCAGATCCAGGACGAACTCCTCTGTCGTGTCGGAATCAAGTTGTGGACACAAGGTATCAAAAGTTTCGGTGGCGTTTTTGGTGATGACGGTTTGGTTTATCCGAATCTCAAAAACACTGTCTATGTTGAATGGGCGTACCGAGGGGCATTCAATAACTTACGTTATCCCAAAAGAATTCGAGGCGATCCGAGTGCTGGGAGGCGGATAAGAGACATCTCATTCGAAAAACGGGAAAGACGCGAGAGTTTCACCGATGCGGATATCCCTTCAGATATAATAGTCATCCCTTTTGAAGAAGGGGGTATTGACCCTTATACCTTTCTTGATTTACCAAAATAGGGAGGAAAAGCATGTTTTACCGTATATTTTGGCTATCACCAGTCAACTATCGGCTTTTTGTTAGCGGTTGTTTGAGGAATTTATATAAAAAATGAATTTTTAACTTGATTTTTTTTTTGCAATTTTGTATAATTGTGTCAAAGTATAGAGAGAACCTATTTACAAAGGTGTCATGACAAAATGTAACGGGAATTCGATCTATTCTCTAATCAAATTTGGAGGTGTAAAATGATTCGGGATATTCTAATCAACAGATGGTTTCTCGGCGGATGCGGATTCCTGATTGTTTTCGCGTTTGGTTGTTATTTGTGGTATCAGCACGAGCTTGAACCCTACAAACAAGAAGCAGCAGAAGCACACCAGCAATTGGAAACATCTCAAAAAGCAGCGGATGCACCACAAACCGATTTTATCAATACCGCGCCTACTAACGGAACGGCGAATACTACCGACACTGTGTCAGAGAATATAGACAACAGTATGCCCCAAGAGACAGCATCAGTTGAGAAAACAGATAAAGACGTTCCTGTCTCACCTTACGGATTCGGACCCTATCCACCTTTACCGCCAGGGTGGAGAGGCACACCTGAGAGAACATGGAATAACCTATCTGCTAATCATGAACTGATAGCACGGGTCCAGATAAAACTACGCTGGGAAGGTGTAGACGTAAGAGGTGCTGTTACGAAATATGGCAAGGTATACCCAATTATCAAAGGTATTTGCTATGTTCGATGGGAAACAGAAAACACACCGATGGGTGAATACAGATATATCGCAGGAAGTACCGGCCATCCAGATGATGGTGGCCGCCTACGTGCTATTAAAAAGGCGAAATTCAACAGAGGCGAAGACGATGATTTAACTGAGGCAGATATACCACCGGATATCAAATTGGTCCCTTACGAAGAAGGGGGCGTTGATCCGTACGAGTTCTTAGGACTCACACCACCATAAGGAGGAAGCAAATGTTTTATCGTATACTTTGGACTTCTATCGTAGGAATGCTAATGATCGCACCACTACATGCAGATTACAAAATTGCAAATCTACAAGAAAGTTTTGCCCGGAAGTTTGCAGGAGATAGTCAATCAGAACTATACGCCGAAGCCCATATTGACGTTGATCACGATAAATGGTCTGAATTGCAAACCAGGGGAACTGCACAGATTACTGGCGGCGCGAACATGCACGATTACTATGGACAGGAACACAACTATGAAAACATTGCGCACGCTTATGCTTATGATTTCTCACATGCGGATGCCGATATATGGAATTGCTACAACTGCACACCGAACGATGAATTAGACACACCTTGTTCTAAGTGTGGTGGTATTGATACACAAGGTGGCATGCCTGTTGATCAACAATCTCCTCTTGAGACTCCTGAAACTCCTGAAACCCCTAACCCGGATGAAGGAGGCACTGAAGAAGGTGGCGGCACTGGAAACCTTGATGGCGGTACTACCACCCCGACCACCTACCTGGCAGATTCATCTACCAGGACCTTAGCCCCTGCCAGTGGGTCAAATACTTACGCCACGGCAGGGTCAACACACGAGGCGAGTCTAACAAGTAGCGTGGCTTATGACTCGGTTGTTTGGCAGGTTAGGACACCCAGCAATACCAGTCATCTTGTCCCAACTGTTGAGACGGACACCGGCGATGGCACCGCAACCGATGCATCGATGAGTTATACTTTCTCGGCAGGTGTAACCGGTACCTACACGATTATGGCTTATGTATGGTATTCAGATTTGTCGGCGCGTGCAATGTCCTACGATGTCACAGTCACACTCAGTCCGGGTTTACGCCCGATCAATGGTTCAAGTTACTATGCGAATAGTGGTGATACGTACGAGATGGGACTTGTGACGGACGCTCCCTATTCTCAGGTTCAATGGTATGTGAAACCCCCTGGGGATACGAGCACTGATGGCACAAATGTTGAAACTGACACAGTTACGGGCACAACGACTGAAGCGGAGCTTAGCTACACGCTTCCAACAGGGACCCCTGGAAACCGCCGGATTACGGCGCATATTTTCAGGGCAGATGGAACTAATTATAAAGTCACCTACGATGTTTATGTTTATTGACATAATCACAATCTCAGAACAGGCAGGTAACCGCAGCGTTGCCTGCCTGTTTTTTATTTTCACTACTTTTTTAATATTTAATGTGTTAAAATAGTAAAGAAAAGATACGTAACTTTACGATTTATTCTGAATTTAAATGCTAACAGCAAGGAATTCTGATGGAAGCAAAAATATTAATTGTAGAGGATGAACGTGATATTGTAGAGTTGCTGAGATATAATCTACGGCAGGAAAATTTTAAAGTTGATACTGTTCAGAATGGTGCTGACGCGTTACAACGCGCAGTAGATAATCCCCCCGACCTCATTTTGTTAGACCTCATGCTACCAGAGGTGGACGGCTTAATTGTCTGTCGACTTTTAAAAAATGATCCACGTACAAAAAAAATCCCTATCGTGATGCTAACCGCAAAAACTGAAGAAAGCGACCGCGTGACTGGACTTGAGTTGGGAGCTGATGATTATATCACAAAACCTTTTAGTCCGCGCGAGGTTGTTTTACGCATCAATGCTGTCCTACGTAGACTCAATGCCAGTCATCAGGCTGAAGAGGAAAATCAAATCCAAACACACGGTGTGATAATTGATTTGGATCGACATCAAGTATTGACCGAAGATGGCGCAATTGATCTCACAGCGACTGAGTTTAAACTTATCACGTTATTTGCACGTTCACCCGGACGCGTCTTCTCTCGTGATATTCTGATGGATGTTATTTGGGGACAGGAATACTATGGGATTGATAGGACAGTTGATACACACGTTAGCCGTCTCAGACGCAAACTCGGAAATTTAGGGGCGCAGATTGAGACTGTGTATGGTGTTGGATATCGACTTAAGGAAAAGAAATAACTTCCTTACTGTCGTAATACCACAGTTGATAAGCATAAAAAAACATTTCTGAAGAAACGGAGCCAATTAATGAACTTACGATTAACAGACAAAGTCGTTGTTGTGACAGGGGCAAGTCGTGGAATAGGTAGAGCAATAGCAAACGGCTTTGCTGCAGAGGGCGCACGGCTCAGCATCTGTGGTAGAGACCCAGATACCTTACAAACCGTAACCGAGGAACTCAGCGCACACGGTATAAAGGTGTTGTCAAAACCCACCGATGTAACTGATACTGCTCAAGTAGATGCGTTTATGACAGAAACCTTGTATCGTTTCGGTAGAATTGATGTTGTTGTTAACAATGTTGACGGAAGTCGTTGGACACCTCTAAACGAGATTTCTGATGATGAATGGCATGAAATTCTGGATCTGAATCTTGTTTCGGCAACGCGTATCAACCGCCTTGCTATTCCTGCAATGCAGAAGCAGGGTGGTGGTGTGATTCTCATGATTACGTCTATTTACGGTAGAGAAGGCGGCGGACATATTACCTACAACGCAGCGAAAGCCGCAGAAATCAGTATGGCAAAGTCGTTGGCAAAGGAACTTGCCGCTGACAATATCCGTGTCAATAGTATTGCACCTGGGTCTATCCTGTTTCCCGGTGGCGGTTGGGATCGTCGTATCAAAGCGGATCCAGAACGCATGAAAGCCTTTGTTGAAAACGAGATGCCGCTTGGTCGTTTTGGAGAACCTGAAGAGATCGCCAATGTTGCTGTCTTTCTCGCTTCCGAACGTGCCAGCCTTGTTACTGGAGCATGCATCAATGTTGACGGATGCCAGTCGCGATCCAATATATAAAGTTAGATTGCGTTAAACGCATGGGTTGGGTTGGACATAAGTTACAATTCACTTAGGTACGATAGTCGGCATTAATTCGGATATAATCGTAGGAATAATCACAGGTCCACATGGTTATTTCAGCATCGCCAGCGCGCAGGTCAATGGTAATCCGAACGGGATCATTGCCAAACAATTGTGTTGCTTTTTTTTCGTCGTAGCCCGCATCCATACCGTTTTTGACAAGAAGATAATCTCCGAGCAGTACGTCCACTTGATACGGGTCAAATTCTGCGCCGGATTTTCCAATCGCCATCATAATTCGTCCCCAGTTGGCATCATTTGCAAAAACAGCAGTTTTGACCAGTGGCGATTCTGCAACTGCACGGGCGGCTTTTTCCGCATCAATTCTATTTTTCGCACGTTTGATGACAACTTCAACAAGTTTAGTTGCGCCTTCGCCATCGCGGGCTAACATTTTTACCAATTCGGTGCAAACAAACTGCAGCCCTTCACAAAACATTTCGTAATTTCTGCCTTTAGCTTCGGCTATTTCCGCATTTTCTGCATTCCCTGTTGCCAAAATTATCACAGTGTCATTTGTGCTGCGATCAGTGTCAATGGTTAAGAGGTTATAGGTGTTATCCACAACACGGTTCAAGGCAGACTGTAGCGTTTCACTATTGATGTGTGCATCCGTTGTTAGGTAGGACAGCATTGTCGCCATATTAGGTGCTATCATCCCCGAACCTTTGGCTATTCCGCCGATTCTTACAGATTTACCACCAATTTCTATTTCAACAGCGGTAGACTTCGGATGTGTATCGGTCGTCATAATGGCTTCTGCGGCATCGCTCCCACCATCAACATTGAGTGCATCAGCGGCAAGCTGAATCCCGTTCTCAATTTTATCCATCGGCAATTGCTGTCCGATAACACCGGTAGAAGATACGAGGACAAGATTTTCATCTATGCCGAGTTGGTCAGCTGTTGCTGTAGTCATACGTTGTGCGTTTGCCATGCCGAGGTCACCTGTGCATGCGTTGGCGTTCCCGCTATTGATTATAATTGCTTGTGCTGTTGGATCGCTAAGATTTCGGTGACAAACAAGGACAGGTGCGGCGGTAATGCTGTTTTTAGTGAAAACACCGGCAGCAGCCGCTGACGCATCAGTAGCGATGAGTGCTAAATCTTTTGATCCTGCCATTTTGATACCAGCGTGAACGCCCGCAGCTCGCACACCTGGAACAGCGGTAATTCCGCCATCTATCTGTTTCATTAAACGCTCCTAAAAGACAGTGTGTGATGAATTCTAATATATCTTGATGCAATTGTCAAGATTTTTGCATCAAGTGAACAATACTTGACATTTGGATAAAAATACGTAAAATAGACATAGCAATTTTGAATGGCGGAGGAGAAAATATGGCAAAGATACGGATGGCACAATATGGAACTAAGCACGGACATGCACGCGGCAAACTGCAAGCGATGCTCGTGAACCCCGATGTAGAGGTTGCAGGCGTATTTGAACCTGATGAAGATCGGCGCGCAAAACTTCAAGCTAATGGCAGTTGGTCTAATGATGTCCACTGGTTTGCAGATGCAGTGGAGATGTTAGAAGATAAATCGATTGTAGCGATTGCTTCTGAGGGTAATAACGCTGAAAGTTTAGATCAGACAGAGGAGATTGTGAATGCGGGTAAACACGTTTGGTACGATAAGCCCGCAGGTGAAAACTGGGAGCAGTGGCAACGCGTTATTAGGACAGCACAGGAAAAATCACTGTTGGTCCAGTTGGGATATATGCTGCGGTATCATTCCAGTTTTAAACAAGTGACCGAGTGGGCAAGATCGAGATTTTTGGGGAACGTGTTTTCAGTTCGGGCACACATGTCAACCAATGTATCCGAGGAAGCACGTACGCGGATTAGCCAACACATTGGCGGAATCTTTTTTGACTTAGGTGGACATGTGCTTGATCAAATTGTGTGGATGCTGGGAAGGGCTGAGAAGGTCACTAGTTTTCTGCGCAACGATGGTGGATCAGTGGAACCTTTCAGAGATAATACGCTCACTGTGTATGAGTTTGAAAAAGGGATGGCGTTTATCTCGATTTCTGCGTTGGAACCGCGTCCGATGGCGCGGCGTTTTGAGGTGTATGGCACTGAGGGAAGTGCTATCATCGTTGAACCGTTTGAACCGGGACATACGATCCGACTCTGTTTACAAAATGCTAAGGAGGGATATTCACAAGGTGAACAGATTGTTAAGATAGCAGGGGAGAGTCGTCAACGATTGTATGAGTTGGAACTGGATGCGTTTTTGGCGACTATCGCGGGAGAGCAACCCCCTGATCGACCAGTGTCACACGAATTATTGGTGCAGGAGACACTGTTGCGTGCAACGGGTGTTATTTGAAATTATAGTAAATCTAAAATATGTGAACACCCTGGTAGGTGCGGTTTCCTAACCGCACTATTTACCCACAGCGTATAGATAATTATGGTTTTACTATAAGATTCATATTACTGTAGTGTGAGGTCCCTGTGCCTCACAAGTCCAGTGGGCAGAAAATAGGGCAGGCACAAAGACCCACCCTACAATGGAGGATGGGAAATTGGTATCGATTAATCTTCCAAGCCGCCTGTCCATTTGAGGCACCCTGCGATGTGTTCGTGGAACCAAGGTTGACTCCATAGTGCATCAGGATGACCAAATGCAGTATACATTACGCGTCCCTTGCCGTAGGTATGGCACCAACCGAGCGCGTAATCGTTATCATCGCGGTTGCCGCGTGACACATCAATTGAATCGTTGTCTAAACGCATTAGGACATGCGTCTTTTCACGAGACCAACTTTTGAAAGTGTAGATTTCATCAACAACCTTGAAACTGTCGCCAAGCATCCGAGTCGCAGGGTGGTCGGTATCTTCAACGATGACGTTGACCTCTTCGTGCCACGGATGTCCGTTGAAATAGCCACCGAGCATTTCTCCAAATTCTGGCCAATCGTAACAGGTATCGGTAGCATTGTGAATCCCGAAGAAGCCTTTTCCGTTTCGGACAAAGTTGAGTAACGCTTCTTTTTGGGAATCATCAAACGGTAAATTTCCGGTTGTTGCGAACGCAACGATATCCTGTTTTGCTAAATTATCTTCCGTGATTCTATCGCAGCGATGGGTTGTGGTAACCCTCCAACCGTTTGCTGTACCAATCTCTTTCAGCGTGACTTCTGCATTCGGTAAGTAACTATGCTCAAAGCCTGCAGAATGACATAACATCAGAATGTTCATTGTTTTTCCTTTCAGAACTTGCAATTTGTTGGATATTATACAGGATTTTTTGAAAAAATGGTAGTATTTTTGGTGTGCTATATATTCTGCTACAACAAACTTTCAGTAAAAAGATTGGCAATTCAGTGATTTTTATGGCATTATTATGTAAAGAGACTTTGGAGAAGGAGAAGAAACATTGAAATTTTTTAAAAAAGGTGAAAAAGATATAGAAAAACCTAAATCTACAACACAATCACATCCTGAACTGCAAGTAATCAGTGGTTCTGAAATTTCTGGCACACGCGCGCAACAGCCGAATCCGCAGCAACAAGCACCGCAACAGAACATTACGTTGCCAAATATAAAGTATAAAATTGCAGTGGCGAGCGGAAAAGGAGGTGTCGGTAAGTCGACCGTTGCTACGAATTTGGCGATCTCTCTGGCGAAAGCAGGTGCCGCAGTCGGATTGATGGACGCTGATGCTTATGGACCCAGCATACCTACAATGATGGGTGTTCAGGAGAACCCTCGCACAAGTCCAGAACGAAAACTGATTCCTCTTGTGCGACACGATATTAAACTCATGTCAATTGGGTTTATGGTGCCTGAAGAACAAGCGATGATCTGGCGTGGACCGATGCTGCACAGTGCTATCCGTCAATTTCTGAGCGATGTGGATTGGGGTGAACTGGATTACCTCATCATTGATCTACCACCCGGCACTGGAGATGTGGCATTAACCTTAACGCAGGCGATTCCACTTACAGGTACGGTTATTGTAACGACACCACAAGATGTCGCGTTGGCAGATGTGCGACGTGGGGTTGCTATGTTTGAACGTCTCGGCGTGCCGATTCTCGGCATTATTGAGAATATGAGCTACTTTCTCTGTCCACATTGTAATGAGAAAACAGAGATTTTCAGAGCGGATGGTGGTAAAAATACGAGCGAACGGTTCGGTGTTGCGTTTTTGGGAGAGATTCCGCTTGACGCTGAAGTTTGCACGGCAGGGGATATTGGCGTACCGATCGTCGCAGGACATCCGGAGTCACCACAATCTGCTGCGTTCGGGGCAGTTGCTATAGAATTAGATAAAGTGTTAGCGGAGAGTAGAGAAGAGGATGAATTGACTATTCTTTAGATGGAACACATCTTTACAAACGTTTAAACCGTTGCTCTAATCAACGGTTTTTCTATTTAAGGGTATTCAATTATGAAGAATATCTGTGAAAGTCAAATAGCATTTGAATCTTCGTCTATAAGTTGTATGTCCATCACATCAGCAATAAGGCGTATTGCATGCTGGAGTAGGTCTCCTCCTTTGGTGAGGTCTTGGGTCGGTATTTTTCCAAGATTGTGATTTAAATCTTCAAGTGGCGTGAGTCCGAAATTCTCCATACCTTCAAGCATCCCCTCAAGATATCCCAGCCCTGGCATTTCCAAGTCTCGTACATCATCAAGCATTCGGTAAAACATGATGTCCTCTGTGTAGTATTTTTCATATAAGGTCGGATACCCCTCATATCTGTCAAGGGATTTCTCATCTTTTTCAGAGATTTCCCAGAGACCGCCTTTCACGGATTTGCCTTGCACAGGAGTTATATCGGCGTAGAAGCGAAAGACAAGTTGATATCCTTGCAGTGTATACGCACCGAGAGGTTGTGCGGTGGGACATCGCCACTGCATGTGCTTGATATTGAGATTTGATCCATAGGCGAAGTATTTCATGGTCAGGAATTAATTTCTGAACCAGAATTAAGGGTCAAAACGGAGCAATTCGTTTTCAAAATCAGTTATCAGTTGAGAATATTTTACATGAGATAAAATCTTTCTAACTGATAACTGATTATATGTTTCTAAAATAACAGAGATAAAACAGAAGATTCTTGACGTGGATCGTCATCGTTTTTTTCAGCAGTTTTATATCCGAAAATTTCAATTTCACCTATTTCGGCAGAGGCAATGCGTTTGGTGGGACCACCTGTCCCACTACCTGAGCCTCACGAGGAGCCGCTTGAAAGATTGCAGAGTTGTGCTGCGAGATCAACTTCGTTCCGTGTAAAAGAAGCATCGTCTGTCGTTCCTAAAACGACAAGACGGATACGATCCGTAGGAAATGAGTATAAAATCGGAATGACAATCTTACCGGAATTGGCATTTTGTTCCTCTTTTATCAAATTCCAGTCCGTCCCTGAGATTGGACTGCCTCCTTTATCTGCATAAAGTTTAAATTTCTTGATATTATCTGAGTGAATAACGATCTTTCGGATTATCTTTTTTTCTGGTAAGGTAATGACAACTTCAGGTAGGGAATTTTTGCCTGAGAGACTATTAGCAGAATTCGTTGAACTTGTTTTACCTACGGTACTGATATCACCGTCAATCATTTGTGGGTTGGTTGCTTGAGTGCCATCAAGGAGCGTGTAGTTATCGCTCCATTCTTGTTGTGAAAGTAGGGCACTACAACCTGCCATAATTACAACAAAGCAGACGAGTGAAATGATAAGGGCGAATCTGTAAATCATTTGTAACTCCTTATTGCGCGCGAATTTAGTATGAGTATTCTTCTTCTGTGAAGATATACAGTTTTACCTCTCCATTTGTTATATACTATATATTAACAAATTTTAATATGTATGTCAAGAAAAATTGTTATATACTATATATTAACAAATTTTAATATGTATGTCAAGAAAAATTGTTATATACTATATATTAACAAATTTTAATATGTATGTCAAGAAAAAGATAAGGTTATTTAGTTTTAGGTTTTCAGAATGCAGCATTGGGACTTAGCGCGCTATATTTCGCGTAAATCTGGGTTACAAACCCCTCCCACAAGAGAGGTGATCCGTAGGTTGGGTAAGCACAAGGAACCCAACAAACCGACCGCCGATAGCCGACCATCGACAGACACAGCTACTTATAGTTTGTATCAAATGACCCCATGAGTTATACTATTAGTATTCGTTAAACTAACGAGTAGATGTCCTCGGATCCCCGATAATCTATTCATGGAGGTCGATATGAACCGCAAGAAGGATACCGCTTACGGTATCACTCGGCTCGAATCCAAGAATGCCAGAGCCGCGATTATTCAGAAGATTTCAGCAGACTTTAATCTCATGCCTCTCGTTGCTGAAGCCTACTATAAACAGATTTCTACCTACTTTGAACAACACGCCGATGTGCAACTCACATCAGGGCAAATCTGCTACGAGGCAGTCGCCGCTGAGGAACCCGCAGGCAAACACATCGCTTTAGCGAAAAAAGTCTCCTGTCGACTCAAACTCAACGATGTTGAAGCCGACCTTGAAGTTTTAGCGACTTATGGGCTCGCAGGTCTCAGACGGCATCGGATCCTCCGATTGACCCAAGAAGCTTATGACCAAGAAGCCTTGCTGAGTTATGAGGATTTGGCGGTGTTATTAACCACCAGTCCTGCCACCGTCAAACGCGACATCCGAGCGTTGAAGCAGTCCGGCTATTTCGTGATGACGCGCGGGGCGAAACACGACATAGGCCCGGGACTGTCTCATAAGACGCAGATTCTTGAGTTGTCCTTCAAAGCATACACCTTCACCGAGATTGAGCAAAAGACGAACCACTCCGAACGGGCCGTCTACCGCTACTTGAGGGACTTCACACAAGTCGCCACGCTCCATTATCAAGGTTTTCCTAACGCACAGATACGCCTGATCACCCATCTCTCTGACCGGTTGATCCGCGAGTATCTCTCACTCTATGAGGAATACCAACACACCGATCGCATGACCCAACTCCTTCACCCAGAACCCGTGGAGAAAAAAAGGAGGAACTCTGATGAGCAAACCTTTGACGCGCACGCAAATCAACGAGAAGAAGTTCAGACGCATCAACGATAAATCGCTACGACAGTTGCTGATCCACCGCTTTCTCAATGACTATGGTTATGACAAAGGCGAAGTCACTGCCACCGCCATTGTTGATGATATTCTTAAGACCGTTGAAGACTATTTCGTGATTACCCTTCCTTTGGAGAAACTCGCCACCGGCGATCAACTCCCGGATGAGCGTTTCTTGAGTTATGGACAACTCGTTTGGATGGCCGTCCCTATTGAAGAGCATCCAGAAAGAGGAAAGTCCATCGTCAAAACCCGCATGAAACCCGTCATCCTGACTTACCTCGCCGCAGAGGATATTGAATCCTTTCGCAACGGTTTCACCTCCCGGCAATTGCGGATCAATCGCTTGGTCCGCTGGTGTCATCAAGCTTATGACCAAGGGGCATTATTGACCCAACTCGACTTGGCAGTTTTGCTCAATGTCTGCGATGCCGTTGTCTGTGATTATGTTAATGAATGGCAAAAAACCACTGGAGAACTCTTGCCCACCCGTGGCAATATCCATGACTTATCGGGGGCTATTACCCATAAGAAAGAGATCATAACCCTCTATCTTCAAGGACATCTCACCCCCAGGATTGCCGCAAAGACCAAACACTCTAAGGAGGCAGTTGATAGATACATTCGCGATTATGAGAGCGTCAAAGTCGTTCGGAAAGCAACCACAGATATTGATAAAATCTCACAGATTACACGACTTTCTAAACGCGTCATCTCTCAATATCTCGACCTCATACCGCAGCACCAACTCCAAGCCATAGATGCAGACCTTGCCAATTCAGACTCAAACGATGAAGCCACTCACCAAGGAGAAGCCCAATGAGACCCTAATCCTATGTTCCCGACGAACTTTACTTCGCAAAACCGGGGCAGGTGCCTTGAAAATATGGTTGACAACCGCTACTGGTTTTGCTATACTTTAGACACGTTTATCGCTAAACGCATCATTTCTCAAAGAGGATGCTCGCGATCCCAACGCAACCCACTCATTAATGATCGCTGGGAAGCCAATAAACATCAACCTTCCAGATATCCTATGGTCATTTGATACTATTTTCTTATTAGCATTTTTCTGGTAGCAGTGAACTTGCCTGCGGTTAACGTATAGAAATAGACACCACTCGCAACAGGTTCACTGAGCGCGTTCCTGCCATCCCAATGCGCCGCACGGCTACGCTGATGATAGATGCCAACAGGTTGATGTCCTAAATCTAACATCCGAACCAGCTTACCATCCGCAGTATAGATTGAGATACGCACATCAGCAGGCGTTGATAGTTGATAAGGTATCCACGTCTCAGGGTTGAAGGGATTGGGATAGTTTGGCAAGAGTGCCGTTGTTTTCGGTGTCAACGCCTTCAAAAGATTTTCCAGAAAGAGGATACCGCGCTGAAAAGCAGAGTCAGCTAAGTTGAGCTGCCGCGCTTCTTTTAGCCATACGGCGACCGTTGCCCGTGTTGGCATATCATTCGATTGATGCTCCATAAGGCAGGCGCAGCAGCATCCGCATTCCCGATAGCAGCTGCTATCAGTGCCAAATCAACGATATTGACAAAACCGTCTCCGTTGACATTCGCAGCATCCCCACCAGCTTTGCCGAAGTTAGACGCAACAAGGGTCAGGTCGGTTATATCAACAACGCCATCATCGTTCACATCTTCGGGGATGTCTGGCGGTTCGGAAATCTCTGCGAAGGCAATTTGTGGCACCTCACGCACGCCGCTCCTATCGGTAAGCAACACGTTAGATAGGCGCACGGTGGAGTCTTTCACAGCAACAACTTCAAAGGTAATAGTCGCAAGCGTGCCATCCTCGTCTATTTCTTGTGCGTAAGCCACTGCCCCAATCTCCACAGTATTGCCATCAATGATCGGCGGCACAGTGAACGAAGTGGCAGGCAGAAAATCGCCATTTGCACTGCCAACATAACGGAGCGCGGTGGTATCGTAATGCACAGTTGCTTGATACCCAGCAACATTCTGACCGCCAACGATACTCAGAGATAACGTGAACTGTTCACCAACATCAGCCACCTCCACATTGGCAGGTGTAAGGCTAACTATGGTGTTTGATAGCATCGTAAGTGCGATGTCCCACAAGAGGATAGTGCCATCAGAACTGCTACTCGCGAGTGTGCTTCCATCCGCACTGAACGCAACGTCGTTGACCCAACTCTTATGTCCAGTGAGTGTGCGCCGAACCGTCCCGCTGAAAACATCCCACAAGAGGATAGTGCCGTCCTCGCTGCTACTCGCCAACGTATCACCATTCGGATTGAACGCAACGCCTCTCACCGTATCCGTATGTGCTGTAAGCACTTTCAACACCGTCCCACTTTCCACATCCCATATACGGATGCTTTCGTCCGCGTTGGCACTGGCGATTCGCTTGCCATCCGGACTGAACACGACGCTATAGACACCATCAGTACCCTCTGTAAACACCTTAAGATGTTCTCCGTTTTCCACATCCCAAAAACGGATAGTGCCGTCAGTGCTGGTGGTAGCGATTGTTTTGCTATCCGGACTGAATATCATATTGTCGGGCGAACGCGTATGCTCTGTCGGCAGGAACGAGGGCCATTGCCTTCCGAGGGGTGGAAGTTCAAACACTTTGATATCCTGCACCCTCAAACCGGTTTTCAGATCAAATACAACGATGTATGAGTTTATAAAGTCCCTTATCGCCGCGATCTTTGTGCCATCCGGACTGAACACGACGCTATTGACACTCCCTATGTAGCCCGTTATGAGGGTATGCACCTCCATGCCTGTGTTTGCATCCCATAGACGCAAAGTACCGTCAAGGCTACCACTTGCGACTAATAGACATTATAATGATTTAAATAACAGGAGTTTCATAACGCCAGGGTCTAAAGTTTAGTCGGAAGTTGTGTAAACCACAACAAGTTTCCATAACTAAATCACAAAACCCTTTCTTCCAATTCCTGAGTTTATCTTTGACAATGCGGCATCTTTTGACACCACTAATCGCATGTTCAACGCGTATGCGTATAGACGCTATCTTTCTATTGTTTTCTTTTTCTTCATTCGTCCGTTCTCTACCTCTCGGTTTTTTCTTCGGTTGAATGATGTTTATATCCGGGAGAACGAAACCCTGAAAACCGGTATCTTGGGACAATGTGCTACCCTGTGGCACACAATAGCCCACCATATCGGCTATGTGTTTGTCAGGGTGTCTTCCTTCAAAAGAAGGTGTCAATAGGACGACTTTGCAGGCCTCATTGATAATCAGATTATTTTTCACTGTATGGCATTTCTTTTTACCACTATAATACGCCTTTTGAGTTGATGGGTCTTTTGGGCGTCGTATAGGGCGTTCGGTGCTACCATGAAAAAAATGTTCTCCTTCTTGATTTTGAGTTGATACTTTTGATGGAGCACATATAGGTGCGGGGTCTGTTTCCCGAGATGGCAACTCTCCAAGTTCTGCTAATGCTTTGTTCAATATCGATAAAAGCAAGTGAATCCATCTATTAGCAAGAGGTTGAGACATGCCAAAGAGCGCACCGAATAGCACTTGTTTCGGTGCTTCACGAAGGTAAATCAGTATAAATAGCAACATATCTTCAGGTGTATCAAAACGACTATTTTTATACGGTTTATATCTCCGTTTTTTGCGCGGTTTTCCTGCAAGGGTATGTGTTTGAACATACTCTAAAAAACATTTAGTAAAATAAGGTGATAGTTCAGTCCAATCTTCTAAGGTATATCCGGTGAGGGACAGGAGCGTATCAGGTTTGTCCTTTAGTTCTTGAAAACTTATCATGAGTTAGCCTCCTATTGTCCGATTGTAATAAGTATAATAGAGACTAACCAAACGGACAACTAATTAGTTATAATGTCTAATTTACCATCCGGACTGAACGCCGCGCCTAACACCCTTTGCGTATGCCCGGAAAACGTGCATTGCGCCGAACCGGTGTCCGTGTTCCACAAACAGATAGTGTTGTCCCAGCCGCGGCTGGCGATCATTTTTCCATCGTTGCTGAATGCAAAGATACTGCTCAGTTCCGGATGCCATGTAAGCAAGCGCATCTGCGCCGCGGGACTTGGTACTATTTGCCCTGTACTGATCGTGCCCCACACACGGATCGTGCCGTCCGTACTCGCACTTGCGATTGTGCCGTCTGCCTTGATAGCAACACTCTTGACATCAGCCGTATGTGATGTTAGGGTGCGGAGCTCCTTACCAGTGCTTGAACTCCACACGCGGACGGTGTCGTCCTGACTACCGCTGACGATACTTTTGCCATCCGCACTGAACGCAACACTCCCGACATGATGCGTGTGTCCTGTGAGGGTGTGTAGTTCGTTGGCAAATGCTACATCCCAGAGTCGAACGCTTTTGTCCCAACCACCACTCGCAAGCATTGTGCCATCAGAGCTGAATGCGATGCTATAGACCCCATTCTCATGTCCTATATACGAGCGGAGTTCAGTCCCTGTTTTTGCTCCCCACAGACGGATACTTCCGGATGTATCCGCACTTGCGATTTTTGTGCCGTCGTTATTAAACGCAATGCTGGAGATGGAACGTTCATGTCCCGTGAGGGTGCGTATCTCGGTGCCGTCAGATACATTCCACAGACGGACGCTTTTGTCCCAACTCCCGCTCGCAATCGTTGTGCTGTCGTGATTGAACGCAACACTGGTGACCGTCTTTGTATGCCCTGTAAGCTGGTGTAACTCCATGCCTGTGGTGACATCCCATAGACGGATAGTGGTGTCATAACTGCCACTTGCCAGCACATCACCGTATAGGTTGAACGCTACGCTGGAGACGCTCTTTGTGTGTCCTGAAAGTAGGTTGAGTTCTTCGCCTGTCTGTGCATCGTATAACCAAATACCGATGCCAGTGGCTACTGCCAATGTGTTGCCATCGGGTGAATACTTTATCTCATTGATTCTGCCTTTGCCGAAACGGGCTTTGGCACCGTCGGGGAGATGCCATTGCGGTGAGTCTTGTGCCAGGCTGAGGGTTGTAAAGGTTGGTATAATGAACAGTGTTATCAAGATTGTGTTCAATTTTAACAGCACTATTGATAGTATTCATATTGACACCCACCCTCCTTGCCCAAGATTCATTGCGAGGGGATACACTTGATGGCGCGAAGGGGGGCATCAAGAAATATAGGATCAATGATATAGCGTATTCACCGGACGGCGCACAACTTGCGGTGGCAAGTCGCGACGGTATTTGGCTATATGATGCACAGACGGGTCATGAACTTGATATTTTCACAGGGCATACGGGTAGTATCTGGAATGTATCGTTTAGTCCGGACGGTCGAACGATCACAAGTGCCGGGCAGGATCGGACCATTCGTATATGGGATGTGAACACGGGACAAAACCTCCAAACATACAGGCATCAGGTCTGGGACGTAGCGTATAGTCCTGATGGCAAGACAATCATAAGTGGAAGTTGGGACAAAAATCTCTATCTGTTGGATGCGGACACAGGCAAACTCCTACGCACATTCTCTGGGCATACGCAGAAGGTTTGGCGTGTGGCATTTAGTCCGGACGGTCGAATGATCGCAAGTGCCAGTCATGATAGAACCGTACGTCTGTGGGATGTAAACACGGGACAACTCCTCCGAATACTCACTGAGCATACGGATCAGGTTTGGAGCGTGGCATTTAGTCCGGATGGAAAAACGATTATGAGTGGGAGTTCTGACGGAACCTGCTGTCTGTGGAATACGAACACGGGACGACCCATTCGATCATTCATGAGTTCTCTCTCCTATGTATAAGATAGCGTTTAGTCCAGATAGCAGTATGATCGCAAGGGTGGGTGGGAACAATATCGACTTGTGGGATGTGAGCACGGGACAACTCCTCCGAAATCTCACAGGGTATCGGGAGAAAAACCCAATGCGTCAGGTCGGAAATCGTCTTTTAGGAAAGCCTGGAGTCCATATAGTGGTGTTCAGCCCAGATGGTAAGACAATCGCAGGTGCAAGTAATCGTGACATCCATCTATGGGATATAGATACGGGATATCTCCGAAAACTCGTTGACGGTTTTTGATGTAGGAGTATCCATCAGCGAATACATTTCTTGTTGGAGGGCTTTCTAAGCCCGATATATCGGGGTTGAAAACCGCTCCAACAAGAGCGTCCGTTCCTTTTTACACGATACGGATCGGTGAATCAACGCCAAATGCGCGTGGCGGAATATGCTTATGGTATTCCGCATGATTTGTCGGGAACGATATGTTTATAGAAAAAATGGTGACCGCCTTCTTTAGTTCAGTAGGAACGATATGTTTATAGAAACACTATTGGCGGACACATTCCGCTCCTACGGAGCTCAAGAAGGGTTGACGGCGTTTGCTATAAGCATACCGCCTCTACGAGGCTATACACCGTCATAAACGGATTCAATTCCTTAAGTTGACAGGTATGGGTTTCGCTACCGCTCTACCGACCTACAATATAAACAATCAGTAACACTCATTAACTGATAATTCTTAAAACTAAATAACCCTACTAAGTCTAAATGGCTCTTGAAAACATATCCAAGACACTGTATAATAGACGCAAACTGTGCAGAGGTGTTACTAAATGAGCGATGTGCCAAAATCACATCCGCGTTATCACTCGCTGATATTACGAGATAGAATAGTGAACGGTGTGGAGCAAGGGATTACCTCTATCCACGGTCTCATTGCGCATGGACGGGGAGAAGCTTTCGACTATCTCATTGAGGAGAAAACACAACCGTTCGCGAAAAAAGCTATTCGTGCTGCGGCATTGATGCTGTGTTTGGCAGACCACCCCGTTATCTCGGTAAATGGAAACGCTGCAGCGTTAGTGCCAGATAATCTCGTTGAATTAGGACAAGTGCTGAAGGCACCCTTAGAGGTGAATATCTTCCACACGGAAGCGGGACGAGAGCAGAAAATCCGACAGCATCTGCTAAAACACGGTGCATGTAACGTGCTAATGCCTACAACCGATGCACAACTCTCCTATATTGACTCCAATCGAAAATATGTGCACCCAGAGGGAATTTTCAAAGCGGATGTTGTCTTCGTTCCACTTGAGGATGGAGATCGGTGCGAAGCACTACGGAAAATGGGAAAAGAGGTCGTGACCGTCGATTTGAATCCGATGTCAAGAACAGCAAAACAGGCAAGTGTTACAATCGTTGATAACGTTGTGCGGGCATTGCCGTTGTTATGTGAAGAGATTAAGGCATTATCCGTAGACACCGTAGCGCAAGACATCTTGGCTCAATATTGCAACGAAATAATTCTGCAGGAGGTCCAAAAACATATCAGCAGAGGTACCAATGGCTAACGGAAAACGGAACCGTGTAAAGCCACACATTCTGCTGATCGGTTTAGTACTCGTAGCCTTTAATAGCTACTGGTGCCTGATGGGAACAGAGGTGTGGCACTCCACACAATTGACTATCGCCTCGCTGTTTTTCAATGCAGTTTTCACGCTCCTGGTTTTCGTACTTCTCAATCTAATACTCCAACGATTTTTTCCGCGTTTGGCAATGTCCCAAGCCGATTTACAAACCATCTATGTGATGGTTGTTATGGTGACAACTATTAGCGGACATACGATGATGGGGTATCTGATCCCTGTCCTCGCGCATACTTTTCAGTTCGCAACCCCGGAAAATGAATGGATTTCGCTCTTTGGAAATAACATCCCAAATTGGATTGCTGTCAAAAACCCACGTATTCTGGATGGATTTTATAACGGAGATTCTACACTCTATAATCCATCTACTTTAAACGCGTGGATCCCGCCGGTACTTGCTTGGTCGTGTTTTGTTATCGCACTATGGCTGACGTTGTTAGCGGTAACGGTATTTCTCCGTAAGCAGTGGACAGAAAATGAACGTCTGAACTATCCGATCGTCCAACTTCCTTTGGCACTAACCAGCAACCCGAAACGTTTCTTTAGCTCGCCGTGGATGTGGGTTGGATTCGCTATTGCCGGTAGTGTTGAACTGCTAAACGGCTTGAGTTTCCTGTTTCCAGAGATACCTTCTCTACCTATTAGAAACAAAAGGCTTGGGCAATTCACTTCAAAACCGTGGAGCGCGATAGGACCTATTGATATATCGTTCTACCCGTTTAGCATCGGTCTGATGTTCTTTACACCACTGGATCTCTCGTTTTCTTGCTGGTTCTTCTGGATACTCACCCGTGTTCAATTGATCGTAACAGATATGTTCGGAGCACGCAATATTTATAATCTTGAACAGCAAACAGGCGCGTGGATTGCGTTTGGGTGCATTCCGTTATGGATGGGGCGTAGACATTATGGGCGTATTATTCGGAAGGTATTTGGTATAGCACAACGCCGTGGTGAATCTGCGCCTGACGATTCGGGTGAACCGATGCGTTACCGCACTGCAGCAGTGTTGTTTACCGTTGGACTGCTGTTCCTTTTCTTCTTCTGTTTTCAGATGGGAATGGCATTATGGGCAATTGGTCTATTTTTCCTGCTATACTTCCCGATGATTCTTGGCATCACACGGATACGTGCCGAAATTGGTCCACCGCTGCATCAACTTATCCTTGTGGATCCGGGGCGGACAATGGTCTTGGGATTAGGTACACGTCGGCTCGGCGTAGGTAATCTAACAGGGTTAACGTTTCTGTATCCGTTTGTGAGATGTTTCCGCGCGCACCCTACACCGAGCGAATTGGAAGCGTTTCGGTTGGCAGAACGGAGTCGAATTGGGTATCGGCAGCTGCTTATCGGGATGATCTTGGCAATAGTGTTCGGCATCGTAATAACGTTTTGGGCATATCTGCACGTCCTCTACGATATGGGCGCGGGAAGCAAGGCACGGGGTTGGATCGTCTATATGGGATGGGAGACGTTCAACCGCTTGCAGACGTGGCTTGTCAGTCCACGGGAGACAAGTGTGCCGGAACTCGGTGTTATTGGTAGCAGTTTCCTATTTACTATCTTCCTGATGATAATGAAGACTCGGTTTTTGTGGTGGCCCCTACATCCAGGTGGTTATGTCTTGGTGAGTGGCACAGGTATGGGACGGTTGTGGTTTCCGATCTTCCTGAGTTGGTTAGCAAAAGCAACTGTGTTAAAGATTGGTGGTGTGAAACAGTATCGGCAAGCTGTACCGTTCTTTTTGGGTCTGATCTTGGGTGATTATACGCTTGGGTGCGTGTGGAGTTTAATTGGGTTCGTAATGAAGATGCCGACTTATATTGTATGGCATTGATGTGATAATCGGGCTTACAAAGTCCTCCGACAAGAGAACTTCGCGACAATTGAATGGTTATGGTATCCACAATTTTATTGAAGGTTTCTGTCAAATATGTTATTATTTGGACAAACCTCTCTGAAATATCAGTAGGATGTTACCGTATACTATTATTTAGGCGATACCCTTTATGAAAACTATCCATAAGATCCTTTTTCAAGACGCGCGTGATTTGAAAGAAATTCCATCAGAAAGCGTTGATCTGATAGTCACCTCGCCACCTTATCCCATGATTGGAATGTGGGATGATATATTTGGTAATCAGCACCCAGAGATTCAGGATGCGTTAGCGTGCGG
Source organism: Candidatus Poribacteria bacterium (assembly GCA_965197475.1). Lineage (GTDB taxonomy): Bacteria > Poribacteria > WGA-4E > WGA-4E > WGA-3G > MSPOR6. The sequence continues at coordinate 1,482,579 of CBDANF010000002.1, forward strand.
TGATGGAAAACAGGCTTATACGTTGATGCATGAGATTCTCGATTCTGTATGGGATGAAGTGTTTAGGGTTCTAAAGAACGGTAGATTTGCATGCATCAATATCGGTGATGCGACAAGGACGGTAAAAAACGATTTCTGTTTGTATCCAAACCATGCCAGAATCCTGAATTACCTCTTAAAGATCGGGTTTTCAGCACTACCCGATATCCTCTGGCGGAAACAGGCCAATACCCCCAATAAATTTATGGGATCGGGAATGCTACCTGCGGGGGCTTACGTGACCCTGGAACACGAGTACATTCTGATACTGAGAAAAGGTAGTAAAAGAGAATTTAATACAGAGGCAGATAAAGAAAATAGACGCGAAAGTGCTTTGTTTTGGGAAGAACGGAATACCTGGTATTCAGATATTTGGACGGATATTAAGGGAACAGAGCAGAAACTTTCCAATGAAATGTCGCGATTGAGAAGTGCCGCATTTCCTTATGAGTTGGCTTATCGACTGATCAATATGTATTCGGTAAAAGGGGATGTGATACTTGATCCGTTTTTAGGTACGGGAACCACGATTGCAGCTGCGATGACGTCGGGACGTAGTAGTATCGGTGTTGAAATTGATAAGAATTTTGAACAAGCGATTGCTCCAACTGCATGCAATATTGTTAATTTTTCAAACGAATATTTGCACGATAGGCTACTAAGACATTTTGTGTTTGTCAAAAATCGGATGGAAAACTCGGGGCCACTGAAATATACAAACAAGCATTATGAATGTCCGGTGGTGGCGAGTCAGGAGCAGTTTATTTTGCTAAACGGTTTAAAAGAGGTGCAAGCACTCAAAGACAACATCTTTGAAGTCAGCTATTCAGAGAAACCTCAAACTTTGAATTTTGAGCAAACCCCAGAATCTCTGCTCGGAAAGAAAACGAAATCTTACCATAAACATTCTCAACTTAATATATTCAACGCACAGTGACTTCATATCGGACAAAGAGTTATTATGAAAATAAAACTAAAAAATGCTGAGATTCAGGAATATGTAGCGAAGACTTCTACTTACGAATTTCCTAAGTACACGACTCAATTAATAAATCTCGCAAATCAAAATTCGCAAGCAACGCGTCCAAAATTCGTTGGACAAATGACAGATCTGATACAAGAATTTCCAGGACAAACTTTTGACGAATGGGTTACGTGGTATCAAGAAAGATATCCCGATGCCATTGATGATGCAACAGAAAAAATAATTACAATGATAGAAAAACTCAACGAGGCATTTATCAAAATTGATCGGGCTATGGTTAAAGCGTGGGTAGAGGATCTGGTTCTTGTCAAGACATACACGGGACTTAAATTTCAGGAGGCAATTCTGAGAAAATTGTCGGAAATAAAAGGTTGCGACTACCGTTTGGCAGAACCCTCTGAAGAATCCCAAGGTATAGATGGATTCGTAGGTGAAGATGCGTATTCTATTAAGCCCAGTACCTATGATGCAATGCCCAGATTATCTGAATCGATAGAAGTAAAAATGATTTTTTATGAGAAAAAGAAGGATGGTGTAGTGTTTGAAATGCCAGAGGATATTGAAGTCTTTTAAGGACAATAGAGGGTGATGAAGTATATTTGTCTATAAGTTGTATAAATAGAAGAGGCTATAGATTGCGTTGAACGCTATGAATACAACAAAATCGTATTTTGAAATTCACTGTAGGAAGGTTTCAATATGTTACCAGATCAAAGTTAACTGAAAAACAACATCAACGGGGATAATTGAATGCGTATATCAGCAGTCTATCAAGAAATAGTTGATTTTATCGCAGCAGGGACGACCCTCAAAATTTAGTAAATTTCTGTCCATCTGAAGAAGCTAAGGAACGCATTCGTAAAATTTATAGGCGAATTAGTCAAACTTGAAAGTGTTTGACTCTGTTTGATCAATATGATATTATAAAACCTATAAATGATGCTCTATTTATGATGTGAAAGTCAAGTGAAATAAATATCTCTAAAGGAGATGCAAGAATGACTCACATTTGGAGAAAAAAATATAAAAACCGCAGTAGAATCCTTGATAAATTCTACACGAAACAGGAAGTAGTCAAAAGGTGTTTAGATGAAGTAAATAAATTACCTTACATATATGATTGCGTAATAGAACCGTCTGCGGGGGATGGTGCTTTCTATAAAAATATCGAACATGACACCAAAATAGGAATTGATATTGATCCGCAACATGATGAGATTATCAAAGGTGACTGGTTCAATTACAAAATTAGTGAAGTGTATGAGCGCGTATTAGTTATAGGGAATCCGCCGTTTGGTCAATATCAGAAACTATCATCACAATTTATATCCTATGCCGTCTCATTTAGTAATGTCCAAACAATTGCTTTTGTTTTACCAAATGTTTATAGAAAACATACACGGCAAAAAATATTGCCAAATAATTGGAGAATAGTCTCCATCACTGAATTAGGAAGGAATTGTTTTACATTAGAAGGGAAGGAATATCATATGCCTGTCAGTTTCTTCATTTTTGATAAATCAGAAGGAAAAGATTTAAGAGTTAATCCTAATGCCTACAAAGAAACTAATGATTTTAAATTCTCTAATAAAGATGATTTTGACATATTTGTATTTGGTGCTTCTCCAAGAAGAATTACAAAAACTCCGACATCAAATAATCGAGGATACTTCCTTAAGTCAAAAATTCCAGTAGAAGATTTAATATTTAGAATCAAAGCAGTTGATTGGAATGGAAATTCTTGTGCAAACGGTGGTGTATATTGGCTAACAAAATATGAATTTTTGGAACAATATATAAAATTCCATGAACCAAATAGAACTAAAGAAAGCCAGGGGAGTTTGTTTGATTCCTTTAGCTCAAATGTGCAAGAAAAACTACCTACACCTTCACCATAAAATGCTATGAACCAGATAGAACTAAATAAAACGATACGTTACATATTAGACAACATAGATGACAGTAGAAGAGTACTGAATAGCGTAGTAAGTATTAGGAAGAAATTGATTGATTTAACCATTAGACGAGTAATTTCTGAACAAGACTTTTACAAAATCAGTAGTGTTCTGTCCTCACAATCAAGAAGTCCTATGTGGGAAAACTATTTCATCAAAAAGCATGATTGTGAAAAAGTCAAAATAAGTGAAAATAGAGGGGATTTTAAAAAGAACGGCAGATACTATGAGTTTAAATGCTCTGGTTACAATCAGGATAATGCTGTTCATATTGTTCAAATTAGACCGTGGCATAATTGCGATTACATTATTCAGTCAATCTCCGATGATGGGGCAACCACATTTGTTTTAACGCACGCAGAAATGATGTTAGAAATGGAAAAGCTTAAAGCCTCTCGCGCACATGGAACTCAAGCTTTAGTGAATAATGAAAATATAGAATACAGAATGACTCTACATAAAGATTCTGCGGATTGGGATAGATGGATTAAGAACTACCACAAAGAGGGCGATATTTTTCAACCGTGAAATTGAATAAACACAAAGATTAAAAAATTTTGGTTGTATAAGTTCTGGCTAAAAGGCTCTTTCCTATTTTCTTTTAAAACAATCAAAGAATTCTCAAGTCCAAAACTACTAATTGCGTTTCTTCTTTCCTTCCTGCCCTTTGTATTGCAACTGATACAACCGATAATAGATACCTTCTTTCTGTAACAACTCATTGTGCGTGCCTGTTTCTCGGATTTCACCGCGATGCATCACGATAATCTTGTCCGCATTTTGGATCGTAGACAGGCGGTGCGCGATAACAACAGATGTCCGATTTTCCATCAAACGACTGAGCGCATCTTCTATCAAAATGAAGTGCTCCCGTTTATTCAGACCAAAATTTAGCAAAGTTAAGACAAGTTTTTTTGCTCAAATTCCACAGGTGTCAAATACCCTAACGCAGAGTGAGGGCGTTTGTGATTATATACTTGTGTAATAAAATGCCCAATGCGGGCTCTCGCTTCGTGGATGTCCTCATAGTCGTTGAGATGAACTTCTTCTTCCTTGAGCGTGCGGATAAGTCTTTCAGCATATCCGTTCTCCCAAGGACACCCTCTCCGGGCGACTGAAATCTCAATCCCATGATGCCTAAGCAGTGAGATGGACGCATTTGAAAGATATTGAACGCCTTGATCAGAATGATGGATCTCTGGGACATTTTGACATAATGCTGTCTCCAAAGGTTTCAACGTTAGAGATTGCGTCAAGTGTTGACTGATATACCACCCTCTGATCATGCGAGTGAAGACATCCATGAGCAGACAAACATAGATAAAGTGTCCTTTGAGGCGGACGTAGGTGATATCGCCCACCCAGACCTGATTACATCGGGAGACATCAAGGTTTTCAAGGCGATTGCTCCAGGGACGCACACCCGCAACGGATGTCGTGGTTTGACAGACACGCTTGACAGAAACCGAGAGGTTGGCGGACTTCATCAATCGGGCAACACGTTTATACCCGATGGTGTATCCGTTACGCACCAACAACTGTGTGGGACGCCTATATCCGTATGTTGGATATAGCAAAGATAACGTCTCTATTTCATCCTGGAGGCCCGCTTCACACGGGGCCTGCTTGGAGTGATAATAGAGGTTGCTTCGGTTGAAACCGAGTGTCTCACATATCTGCCGAACCGAAAAGTCTGTCCGTAATGCCGTAACCATTTCTCGCTGCTCCATCGAGGCTAACTCAAGTAAGTTGAGGCTTTTTTTTGGATGTCAAGTGCCAAGGTCAACCGCCCAACGAGTTGCCCAAGTTGGGCGATCCGCTCCGCAGAGGCATCAGACTGTTTATCAGCGGGTTCAAAGAGGGTCGCCGCTTTTTCAAGAAGCTGTCGCTTCCACTTTGAAAGTTGTTCATCGATGAGGTTATGTCGCCGACACACTTCTGCTTGGGAACTTTCAACGCTGAGAGCCTCAAGAACAACTTCGGCTTTAAACTCGGAGGTGAAGTTTCTTCGTTTTCGTTTCGCCATCGGATACTCCTTTCAAGTAGATGGATATTATACCATAATCTTGTCTTAGAGAGTGGCCCGAATTTCCGATGGCAGTACAATTAGTTGGATATAAATAACCTGTTTCATCTTGAAACTTGATATAATCACCTATTGTTACCTCTGTTTTATCTAACCAAAATTCGTTTTCTATCAGAATCATATTGTCTATGATTATAGGATCTATCAATATATTATTAGGGATACACCCCTGGCTAAATACAAATATTGATATTACTAATATAAACCATCTTTTCCATTTCAACATTTCGATATACTCCTTATATTTTTGGTGTGTTACTAACTATGAGTGCGGTTTTCCGGAATGAGTCTTGAACTAAGATCCGTACAGCGGGAACTTTTCAGTTATCAGCATAAGCGGGTTTCCATTCGCGACGATTCTATAGGTTCGACTGAGAAAAGGTTCCCCTTCAAAATGCGCGATGCTACTTGGCATACCAGTTACCTGTTCAATACCCCACCAAAGTAAGTCACGGCGGGTTTCCAATTGACTGTGTTGCAAAAGGACACCCAACCCATTTATTCCCGCATCTAATCCGTCAACAACCGTTTGCGGCAAACGTTCATGGACGATTTGAGATACCGCGTAGACATGGGTCTTCGGAGTCTGATTTTCTGTGGAGGGTGTCTGTAAAACAACTTCTCGTGCAATAATATTACCTCCTGTTGGAAGTTCAAGCCAGATATGTTCGTTGTGTAGTGTACGCCTTGCTTGGTACAGAAGTACAACCTGCACAGGTAAAAGTTTATACGCCTCAATGAAACGCGTGACGGTTCCGTCTGCAACCAATAAGGCACGTTGGAAAGGCGTTAATCGGGTAAGGTTGATATCCTTCAAACCTGCAGGTCTTTCGGATTGAGCGACAAAAAGTTCTTTTACACGTTTATTGACAAAAGTATCAAGGTTGGTAAGGGAGTTTATATTCATTATTTATTTTGCGAAAATTGCCCACAATACCCAAAATCCAAATGTGCCAAATTTCCTATATGTGCGCTTTGGATATACTTGGTAGCTTTAGGAATCAAACGATTTTCAATTTTTCTATCAAATATTGTGGCTGTTGTAATTTGGTGTGGCGATTTCTGGTTTCTGTTGTTCTTCATCGGAAATACTTGCTAAAGAAACAATAGGATATATGTATATAGGATACCTTAAACTAAGTGCGTCATGCAACTAGAAAGTGCGCTCTGTCAAAACCATGCTGCTCTTGTAGATTGTAACATTAAATTATACTGTTTGCACTTGTTTTTCTTTAGTTCAATGTCTATCAAAAATTAGACATGTTGAAGCCAAAAAGGTTCGTGATTGAGTTCACTCTCATTAGGATTCAGAAATATCTGGTATCTTCTATTTATTCTAATTTCACACGCAAAGGCGATATATATGTTTAATTTTCCATGTCCTGTAAATGTGCTTGTCAAAATTATAAGAGTATGTTAATATCTCTACATAGTTGATTGACCTTCATACATTAACATGAGTTTGATAATAGGGTGCGGTTAGAAAACCGCACATAAGCGTCAATTTAGCGGGCTCCGCCTCTGTAGCACAAACTAAAAGTTTGTGCTACAACACGCCAGCGATTCAGACAAGCGCGCTTGCAAAGCGCACCGACATTGTGGGAGGGTGCCCATTCTTGTGGGAGGAAACCTTCTAATCCGATTTGTTATCGGCGTTGAAAACGCCTCCCACAAGAATATCTGGCACTAAATTGACATCTATAGTGCGGTTAGGAAAACCGCACCTACCAGTGTGTAGGTTTTTGTGGGTAAAGTTCGCTGAAATGGTGAATTATGTTCAACATTTACAATAAATCGAATTCACGTTATATTACGAAAATAAGGAGACGGACATGGCGGTATTTTTACATACACGGGTTCGCGTCAGCGATCTTGATAATTCCATTCAATGGTATTGTGACCATTTGGGGTTCAAAGTTCTGAGTCGGAGCGATAAATCCCCCGCAGGCAACCAAATCGTGCATCTGGAGCTTCCGGGTAACGTGCACACTTTGGAATTAACTTATTCCCCTGATTTTGATCTTCAGGTGCAGGAAGACCTGATGCATTTTGCTATTGGTGTCCCAGATATTGTCGAATTTTGCGACAGTTTGGAGAAAGCAGGATTGGAAATTTGGCCGGATGAATGGCGTAAGCAGTTTACTTCGGGTGGAATGAAGATGGCATTCATCACGGACCCAGATGGCTATGAAGTTGAACTGCTGGAACGTAAAGATGCTTCAGGGGATCCGCTTGATGTCCTTGATAAATCTTAGTACATATCGGGAACCTATTAAAAGTTCTTTGACAGAACGGGTAGAGCAGAGGTGTAGACAACATTGGATTGCTATTGAGTTGCACCTTGCCCTACCAATTTGGTTTAAAAGGCAAACGGTTTTAGACAAAAGGCCAGAACTGATTCCAAGCTGACATCCAATCTTCTGCGCGGCTTTCAACGGTGACAGGTCCTGTTATTTCAATGCCTGGTCGTCCTTTGAAATCTGCAAGTTTATCCACACTTGAGAGTTCAATTCTGATTGTTGTTGGCTGGGCAGGTATGTATGGACGAACCTTCGTTAAATCCGAGAGTGCGTCTTTGGCTGCTTGTTCTATCATCTCGCGAGCGCGTACGGGTGGGAGTTGTCTTGCACTAAATCGGCTGAGTCCTTTTTTAACCGCAACCGTTGGTAGTTCATCACCGAGCAGCTCTTTTGCTTCTCTACACACTGCCGTATCACCGGTGACAAGTGCAATGGGAACACCGTAATGTCCGTTGAGTGCAGCGTTTACGCCGGTTTCTCCAACAAGTTCATCGTTGAACCAAAGGTTTCGATATTGGACAGTAGAAATAGTATGGCACAATACACCGTCGGGGGTGCCGTTTCGAGCATGCATCCCGATAAGCAAGCACGCGTCGCATCCATCTTTCCACATATCATCAAACCGTCCCCATCCGTGGTGTGCCACCCATTCACAATCGGGATGGATTTTATCTGGGATAAGCGAATTAAATGTCCAACCTTTTCCTGCCCCGTGGCAATCGACAACGACGATCTCTGTAGCACCAGCGGCTTTGGCACCACGCACAGCGGCGTTAATCTCTTCTGTGTAGAGGTGTCTGCCCTCTTCAAACATCGCAGCCCCGCCATCAACCTGATCCCACACGACAATGCCGCTTACACCCTCCATATCAGACATGATCAATACTTGCACAATACGATTCCTTTCTTTTCAAAGCTATGCTTTTTAGAAAAATCCGAAAATACGTGAACACCCTTTGTAGGTGCGGTTTCAAACCGCACCTACTGAACGTAGAAAATTATGAGTATTATTTGAGTATAAATCAGTGGCTATAAATTTGCAAGCGTAAAATGGGATTGGTAAAATTAGGATACAGTCCAAGCGGTAAGCGACTTGTCTGTCCTACTGGCAGTAAGGATATAAATGAGTACAACACGAGGTGATTTGACACAAGGCAGCCTTCTCCGCCATCTGTTACAGCTTGCAGTACCAATAACGCTTGGCTACATCCTCCAAGATGCATTCAACGTTGTTGATATGATTTTCGTTGGAAGATTAGGACCTGCCTCAATAGCAGCTGTTGGTGTAAGTGGCAATTTGCTAAGGTTAATTGGCGTTTTCTCACTCGGCATCTCGACTGGTGCAGGGATTATGGTTGCACAGTACCTCGGCGCGAGAAATCTCGCGCAAGCCGGACACGTAGCAATGCAAGCGATCCTACTCGCTTTTTTCTTTGCTATCGGCATCGGTATTGTTGGTTACCCGTTGGCTGAATTCGGTTTGCGTGCTGTTAGAATAAAAGACCCGGAGGTGCTCAGACTCGGTACAACTTACATCCATATTATTCTTGTCGGCATCAGCACACTGTTTTTGTCAATGACGCTTGGGTCTATCTTCCGTGCTAGTGGTGATGCTGTCACTCCCATGATTGTTCTGATTTTTTCAACGTTGATTAACATTACCCTCGATCCGTTACTGATTTTTGGACTTTGGAAATTCCCAAAATTAGGAGTCGCAGGGTCAGCGTATGCAACACTCATCGGTAGGGGCGTAGGTGTGATTGTGCTCCTTTTTCTCTGTTTTAGTGGACACGCCCCAATATCGTTACGAAACGTACAATTCCGTGCTGACCTCGTCGAAATGCTTGACATTTTAAGGTTAGGGATTTATAGTTCTATGCAAGGATTCTGGCGACATTTATCTCGCCTCGGTTTTCTTTGGGTAATAGGTCCTTACGGCAAATATGCAGTTGCTGCCTATACGATTTGCATGCGGTTACGAATTCTGGTAATGAACCCTGGTTTTGGAATAGCCAACGCTGTTGCGCCTGTCGTGGGACAGAATTTAGGTGCGAACCAGATAGAGCGCGCTGAAAAATCGACGCGGATGGGAAATATATTAGGCACAACGGTTATGGCGGGTATCGGCGCGCTTTTCCTCATTTTTCCGCAGATGTTTATTCAAATTTTTACCAATGATTCAGAAGTAATCAAAATTGGGTCCGTTTATCTTCAGTTTCTATCTCTCACATTTGGATTTATCGCTTTTTCTCTGGTGTTAGGGAAAGCACTTAACGGTGCAGGCGACACATTTTCACCGATGATTATTACCCTTGCTGCACAGATGGGAGTCGGTTTGGGGCTTGTTATTCTGTTGTCACATTTTATCGGACTGGAAGGCGTTTGGATCGGTATTGCACTTTCAAATGTGGTGCAAGGTGCTGCCATGTGGCTTTGGTATCGTACCGGAAGATGGAAAACAATAATGCTTATTAAAAATGGTAGTGAAAATTCTACCAGAAAGGTGGTTTGAAAATGGCGTACAAAGGTTATGAGAATCCGCAACTGGTAATTTCAGTTGAGGAATTGAAAAACAGCCTTGACGATGAAACGTTTTGCATCGTTGATACACGTCCGACACATGAATATATCCGCGGACATATTCCAGGAGCACTTCATCTGGATCTGTTTGGGTTGAGTCTCATCAACACGCGCAAAGAGACTTTTGATACTTTTATGTGGATGATCGCTTACCTGTTCCAACAACGAGGTCTTCATCCAGCTAAAACAATTATTTGGTATGAGGACATTTCAGGAACACACGCCTCTCGAGGATTGTGGTTTTGCGAGTATTTAGGTCATTCTAATACAAAATTGCTGGATGGAGGTTTCAAAGCATGGTTAGCAGCAGACGGACCAGTCAGTACAGATGGTGTTGAACCTCCTGAAGTACCACAATTCCCAGTTGAAGCAGCACACGATACGCACATGGATGCTGACGTGATTCATGCCCTACTAAACCGAGACGATTTCGTCCCCCTGGACACGCGTACGGATGATGAACATTACGGTAGAGTCGCTCGCGCAGAACGCGCAGGTGCAATTCCCGGTTCTATCCACATTGAGTGGCTCAATAATCTCGATGAAACTGGTGCGTTCAAACCAGCTGCTGAACTTAGAGAAATGTATGAAGCAGTTGGAATCACACCGGAAAAACAGGTAATGTGCTACTGACAGGGCGGATACCGCTCTTCCCAAACCTATTTGGCACTGCGGCTTATCGGTTATCCGAAAGTAAGCAACTACATTGGGTCATGGAAAGAGTGGGGAGACCGGCTGGATTTGCCGGTTGAAATTCCTGAGGAATAGCGATTTATAGTAATATCTAAAATATGTAAACACACCGACATGGATAAATGGCGCGGTTAGTAAAATGTCTCTACGAAATTGATACAAATTTCAGCCACTTCTGCAGGACATTCGTGGGGCAAATAATGTCCTGCAGAAGGCACCCATATTAACTGAATATTGGGATTGGGCGGGATGCACAACTTCTGTTCAGTCAATTCATTCCTGCCTTTTCCACCAAAAACCTCATAAATAGGAATATGTGCTTGTTCAAGGTAGTCGTAAGCGTCAAAATTTTGGACAGATGTCCAAAAACTTTCCCAGACACTGGGTTTAAACCCGCCCCTCATCTTTCCAGCCTTCCGCTGAATCTGATTTATCGCTGTTCCGTCCAATGAACCGTAAAATCGTCTTGCGTCAAACGCACTGCCTGCTGATGAAAGACTCGTCCACCCCTCAAGCAAAATAAGCCCAACAATATCCGATGAACGTTTAGCGACATCCATTGCAACCATACCGCCAAGGCTATGTCCAACGAGTATTATCTCTTGAATCCCTATAGTATCTATAAAGTACAGAATATCATCACCAAGACTATCTAATGTAAACGGTTCCACAGGTACATTACTCTGTCCATGCCCACGAAAATCAAGCGCGATATTGCGCTGACTACTCGGTAATCTTTCAATTACCGGTTCCCAATCTGTTGAATCACATCCTGTCCCATGCAAGAAAAGTAGAGGCAGACCTGGTGCACCAGAATCCAAGAAAGCCATCCTACCCCAAAATCTGGTAATTGCTTTAACTTTAGCCATAGCAGTATTTTTTAGAGCAAAAATTGGGCATCCACTGTCGCGCCAGCGTGTAAGGTTACACCTGCGGGAATGGTTATCAATCCATTCGACAATACAAGGGAATGAAGAATGCCGGAACCTTGCGGTCCAGTTGTTTTGGCAATGTATTGTCCATCCTGCTCCGTGAGGATAGCACGCATATAATTAACCCTGCCATCTTTGTTCGTAACATCTGCTGCTAAGATAGCTTTGAAGGTTGGACGTAATAGATCGGTGTGACCTGCCATTTTCAGGAGCGCAGGACGAACAAATAGCTCAAACACAACAAGTGAAGACACAGGATTACCCGGCAATCCAAAAATCGGTTTTCCATCAATAATGCCGTAAGCCTGTGGTTTTCCTGGCTTCATCGCGACACGCCAGAAGTTCATCTTTCCTAATTTCGTCAAGACGTTTTTCACCACATCATGTTCACCGACTGAAACGCCGCCACTTGTAACCAGAGCATCTGCTTTAGCAAGGGATTCACGGAAGATTCGCTCAGTTTCCGTTTCATCGTCAGGCGCAATACCCATATCAATTGGAGTGCCGCCAGCATTCTGAACTTGCACATAGATGCCGTAACGATTGCTATCCCGAATTTTGCCCGGCATTAACGGTTCACCAAGCGGTGTGAGCTCATCGCCTGTCGAGACAATGGCAACTGTCGGCTTTTGATGTACCATCACTTCTGCACAATTAAGTGAAGCCAGCATTGATATTTCTGGGGGACGTAGCAGTTTTCCTGGTGACATTACACAATCACCTTGCTTAACACTCTCACCGGTAAAGCGAACATTCTCTGTTTCCTCAACACCTTCAAAGATTTTAACCTTATCTCCAACATGCTCAGTTACTTCCTGCATGACGACAGCATCTGGCCCGTCAGGCATCATCGCACCTGTCATAATTCGCGATGCTTGTCCACTTGAGACATGTTTTTTAGGTGCATATCCTGCAGCGATAGTCTCAACGACTGAAAGTACCGCAGGATTCTCTTTGGATGCATCCTTCACATCTGCCGAACGAACCGCGTATCCATCCATCGCAGAATTGTTAAACGGTGGTATGTTTTCTGTGGCATGTAATGTCTCTGCCAGAACATAACCTGCACATTGAAGCATCTTTCGCTTTTCTGTCGGTAAAACAGGAATACTCTCTACCATCTGTTGACGTGCTTCTTGAACACTTAGCATTTATTTCGCTCCAGTCGGTGGATGTGTAAAATATTTTATTAAAGGGCTATAAACATTTCGCCCCGCTGGGGCTGCCAATTATAGTAAAACTGATATTTCTTACAAAAGTGTAGAACCTAATAACAATCAACACAAAGCAGGCATATCGTCATGAAAATGCGATCTGTTTTGTAGATTTTGCTTGACTTTTTGCGTATGGGATATCATCCTAATTAACAAAACTTACCTCTTAATTGAGAATTAGGAGGATATCTCATGCAACATCAGATTATCAAATCCACTATGTTTTTTCAAGTACTTCTTTATTCTTGTTTTTGCACATTGACATCACAACTCGTTGAAACCTTATTTTGCTGTCAACCGGTCATCTGTTTGGTCTCTATAACCCGGATCAAGTGGCAGATGCGTTGTCAATAAGGTGCGTATGCGAACTTAGGCATGAAAGTGTTGAGCTACCTGCTAATGCAGCGTGTGAGTCGTTCTATGCGGCGCACATTTCATCAAATTCAACTTGAACTTTCAGGGCAAAGACAGATGTTGTGTGAAATAAGCGCGCATTTTCATGAACACGATACAGGATAACGCTGATAGCTATTGAAATCAGAAGGATTTTGAGATATATCAGTTCCAATTAAATACCCTTTGGTCTCTTGGTAGCAAGAGGTGACGGCAAGTATAACCACAAGCAAGATTTGAGCGAAATCGGGTAATCTCTCAATTGTGATAAGGTCCGTGGCTCCGTAAACTACTACAAAACCGAAAAGCCAACAGATTAAATGAAATAATAGTTTGTACGGTTTTTGTAGTATGAATAACAGTGTCTTTTTGGCAATCATGAAATAGAAATCGAAGTCCGTATTTTCTGAAAAAGGTGGTCCTTCAATAACACCTTCCTGCTGTTTTGTTTGCTGCGTATACCACTTATCCCGTACCTGCTGTTTCGAAGCAATACCTTTTAAGTAACCTCTCGCCTCTCGGTAACTGATGATAACTGCGAAAATTGCTGCAGGTATAGTAAATTGAAGGAGAAGTCTCACAACTTCCTGTACTGAGGGAAATGCCCAGTGACCTGCCATGATGCCAACTGATATAATGAGGAACATAGTTATCCCAAGTAGCCAGGATATAAAATGAATCAAAATTGACTTAGGGTTACGAAGCATGAATATCACTGTCTCTGTTGCTGTCTTGAAATAGGATTCAACCCTCACTTGTTCCGACGAAGGTGGTCCCTCAAAATTGTTACCACTTGTTATTGCAGCATGTTGCCGATTATACCACTCCATCCACACGTTTCTTTCAGCAACAACTCCTTTTTGGTATCCTTTCGTCTCTCCATAGCATGAGATGAGAGCAAGTATAGCAGATGGAATCAGAAATCCCGGAAGAGCCCCTATGGAATGATGTATGGCTGCAACTATCCCACTGTTGAGTTTAAAGATAATGGTTAGGAACGCAAAAGCAGTGATCCAGTATACAAAATGAACGATAAGTTGCATTGGAAAACGAAGCATGAGTTGAGCTGTTTCTCTAATGCTCTTAGGGTAGGATGCAACCTGCAGGTTTTTCGATGAAAACGGTCTTTCATAAGAACCACTTCGTTCCTTCATCTCGTGCTGTCTGCCATACCAGTCCATCCATTCTCTTTTTTCGCCATCAATACCTTTTATGCTTCCTTTCGCTTCAAGGTAACCTATAAGAAAAGCAGGACCGATTACAAACCAAAATCCAACGTATGACAAATCATGTGCGATTTCCTCAATCATAAGCGATAAGGCTGTACACAGTTTCCAAATTGACCAAGGCAATCCATTAGCAGAATCTCTTACCTCATCAGCTGCATCTGGTAAGGTGCCATATATGAAAGGGTCGTCTGCTATGGTGCCTAACGCTGAAAACAGAATCCAGCAAATAAGAAAATATAGGAACATAGGTGTCGGATTGTGAACCATGAATTTCAATGTTTTTCGGATTTTCATGTCATTTCCTCCTGATGTAAAAGTTATTTATCACTTTATTCATAGAAGCCGTGAAGGTGGAGTTTCTGCAATGGAAGCTTCATTGGTTTATACTTGTTGGTGGGATACCTCTTAATCTATGTGTATCGTTCTATAGAATTCATTTTAGTTTCCTCAACCTCAATTTAGTGGATGAGAAATACAAGTACAGCAATCCAAGGTAGGAACAGAACTCCGTCCCAAGTTGTA
>CBDANF010000003.1:0-4167388 GCA_965197475.1 Candidatus Poribacteria bacterium
TTCGGTTGCTGTTTCCATGTCTTACCGCCATCTATTGTATTTAATATCGTTGAATTGCTACCGACAATCCATCCGTGTTGAGCGTCTACGAAAAAAACATCAGAAAAAGAACCTTGCCACTGAGATTCGCTTACCTTCACCCACGATTTTTGGGCAAGCACGAAGGGTGTTGTGCAAAGCAACAAAGTCAAGACTATTGAAAATAAGATTCCCCGCTTCATAAAAATTCCTCCTACATTTATTCTAATCAATTTTTACACTAATTCGGTGGTGCGTGCTTCGGAAACACGCCCTTTATATTATGAGATAATATCTGTAAATCCGTTAAAGTATACCACGTTATAAATTATACGTCAACGTGAATTTGAGTTGTAGCAGAGGCATTCAGTTTTCGGTTTTTTGTGTGTTTTAATCGTAAAGTCGCGACCGAGAGGTCGCTCCTACAGAGGAGGAACCTTGAGCAGAAGGTAGCAACTACTGGAGAATTGAATGGCTCTGGAGTTGTAGCGAGGGCATTTGGACCTGGCAAAATATACTTGTCAAAACGATGTATATTTGCTATTATTGAAGGCAAAATAGCACTTGGTTGTTGAACTTATAAAAAACATTCTTTTGGTTAAGACAGAAGTGTTGCCTTTAGGGAGAAATTATGGCAAAATTCGCAAAAGGTTCCGTTCATCCATCAGAACTACAGGAATTTGAGGATCAAAATACGAGAGCGCATATTTATCAACTTACAAACGATACGACCATTAACCATAACCTCTATTTTCTAACCCCATCCTTTACGCCAGACCAAAACCATCTGATTTTCACCTCCTATCGTTCAGGGAAAGCGAATTTCTTCAAACTCGAATTTCCTAATGGAGATATTGTGCAGTTGACGAATGGTGACGAAGTGCATGGGTATTCTGGTGTAATCACAAAAGACGGAACAGAACTCTTTTACACAGAAGGAGATTCTATTAAAGCGATTCATCTTGACACTTTTGAGGAACGTGTACTTGCAGAATTTCCGGATGGTAGCCTTGGGGAATGCAGTGTGAGTGCAGATGAAAAGTTTATCGTAACAGCGATGAAACGTGATGGGAAATCACACATTACTGTCACTGCGACCGATGGCAGCGGCGGTGAGATTGTCTATACCTCACCGGAACAGACGATTATCCATCCTCAGTTCCATCCGAAACATGCGGATATGATTGCCTATTCCGGTGACCCCGCGCCACGTATGTGGACTATTAACCGTGATGGCACCGAAAATCGAATGCTGTATCAGCATGGTAACAACGAGTTTCTTGTCCACGAGGCCTTTCTTGGATCGCAGGACGAATTGATTGTAACACATTGGCCTTATGCCTTGCGGCGCATATCGTTAGATACGCTTGAGATGCAGACAATCTCAGACTTTAATGCGTGGCATATTGCGAGTAATCGGACTGGGACAAAGGTGTTGTGTGATACTGTCCATCCAGATATCGGGTTGCGGTTGGTTGATGTGAAAACGGGGGAACATGTGCCTATCTGTTATCCGCAGAGTTCGTCAAGTGGAAGTCAATGGAAAAAGGATCGGTATGCACTCGCTGCGGATTGGGCAGCAGCACAACAGGCAGGGGATCGTGAGAAATCGTTGAGTTGGATGGAGATGAAAGTGGATACGGTGTATGGTCCGCAGTGGACACATCCGCATCCATCTTTTAGTCCTGATGAAACGGCGGTGGTGTATACCTCGGATGTATCGGGGCATTCGCAAGTTTACGTTGCTGTGATTCCTTGAAGTTGCAAAGGAAATGCAATCATACAATCATTTAGATGATTGCAATTAGGGGAGTACAGGCACAATGTGCTTTAGCGCGCCTTCTTTCTGAGCAAAATCTTTGAGCTCCGGATCAAGGTTTACCGCTTGCTTAAGGGATTCTAAAGATTTTTGCGGTTCATCCGAAAGGGCATAAGCACACGCAAGGTTATAGTGCAATAGTGGAGCTTCGGGAAAAGTTTGTAGCGCATGTAGGCATATCTTACGGGCATTGGTAGGTTCGTTTTTCTGGAGATAGACGGTTGCCAAATTGACATAAACTTCTGCCATATACGGTGCCATCCGTATCGCTTTCTTGAAGGTTTCAATGGCTTGTGAATATTGATTCGCCTGTAAGTAAGCTTGTCCAAGGTTATTGTACGCAGAAGGAGCATTTTTGAAAAAAATGGTACGACTTTTGTTTTTGATCGCTTTTTGATATGCTTCAATAGCTTGTTCGGGTTCGCCGTTACGCATGTGGAAGGATGCTTTTCGATAGTTGTCATTGAACTGTGTTTGATGGTGCCAGACCCACAAAAACAGTAATGTCACCGCAAGGCAAAACGTCATACAACCGATTCTGAAAACTTTATTTGTTGGTGCTTGTTCAGCATCGGAATCTTCAATAGATTCATGTTCTTGAGTTTCGTTCGGATCCGTGTCAAGTTCGTCTATAGGTTCATGTTCTTGAGTTTGATTTTCGTTTGAAGCCATAATTAAAATTTATTATAAAGTCGCAGTTCAAAATTTCAATTGGGGTTTCTTAGCTCACAGAAGGAATACAAAAAATGAAAACTTACGGTTTTGGTATCATAGGGTGTGGAATGATTTCTGATTTTCATTCTGCCGCAATTTCCGATTTAGAACACGGTCAATTAGTTGCTGTGAGTTCTCGAAATGCGGACAACGCAAAACGACTCACAGATAAATACAACGTTGAAGGTTATGCCGATTACACCGAGATGCTCAAACGGGACGATCTTGATATCGTTTGTGTTTGTACGCCGAGTGGTGCACATCTTGAACCGGCTGTTGCCGCCGCAGAAGCAGGTAAACATGTTATTGTTGAAAAACCGCTGGAAATCACTTTACAACGGTGCGATGAAATTATCCAAGCCTGCGATGAAGCAGGTGTTCGACTATGCGCCATTTTCAATTCACGATTTACTGAGGGGGCACAACTCATAAAATCTACAATTGACAGTGGACGGTTCGGTAAGTTAACCTTGGGTGATGCCTATATCAAATGGTATCGTTCCCAAGAGTATTACGATAGCGGCGGTTGGCGCGGCACGCGGAACCTTGACGGTGGCGGTGTCCTGATGAATCAATCTATACACGCTATTGACCTACTACAGTATTATATGGGTCCCGTCCAGTCTGTGCAAGCATTTACTGATACGTTGGCACACGAACGCATTGAAGTAGAAGATGTCGCTGTTGCTGCGCTTCGGTTTGAAAATGGCGCGTTAGGTGTCATTGAAGGCACAACCGCTGCTTACCCCGGTATGTTTAAGAAGACTGAAATCTGTGGCACAAAAGGCACCGCGATTTTAGAGGAAGAGGACATCGTGAAATGGGAATTTGACCCTGAACTTCCTGAAGATGCAGAGATTCGAGAAAAATTCGCTCAACAGACAGATACTGGCGGTGGTGCCTCTGACCCCCGTGCCATCAATAACGCGAATCACCGTCGGCAGATGGAGAACCTTATCAATGGTCTTGAAACCGATGCATCCCATTTGGTTGACGGTCGTGAGGGACGCAAATCGGTTGAAATTATCCTCGCTATTTATCAATCAAGCCGTGAGGGGCGTATCGTTGAATTACCTCTTTCTGTTTAATGGTAGTACGCATTAGGCGGGCTTACAAAGCCCTCCTACAAGAGTTTCGTCAATTGAATGGTTCAGTACTTTGTAGAGAAACACCTTACGGATAATCAAATACTATCTTGACTGCTTCATCCTTCTTATGCAGTGCCATCTCAAAGCCTTTTTGTGCTTCGGTGAACGGCAGATGGTGTGTGATAATCGGTGACACGTCAATACGACCTTGGGCAATCATATCCATTGCTAACGGGAAGTCGTTCGGCACATCGGGACCAACCGAACCGAGGAATCGGATATTTTTCCTGAAGAATTCAGCGAACTGAAAATTGTATACCTCATCGTCTGGCACTCCGAAAGCGAGGAGTGTTGCGCCCCGTTTCAGCAGTTGCAGGCACGTGTTGATTGTTTCTGTTTGATGCCCCACGACTTCAATCACAAGGTCAGCCATTCTGCCATCAGTTATCTCTTTAACAGCGGTAACAATATCTTCATTGGCGGAATTTATCGTATGTGTGGCGCGCATCTGCTTGGATACTTCAAGTCGAAAGTCCACCAAATCAGTTGCTATTACTGTTTTCGCACCGAGGTTGCTCAACATGTGCGTAAAAAGCTGTCCCATCGGTCCCTGCCCTATAATGACTGTATCCAAATTGAGCAGATTTCCTAACTTTCGACATGCCCAAACAACGGTTCCGAGAGGCTGAGACATCAGGATACAATCTTTCCGATGATATTCTACTAACGGCACAGTAACACTCTCATCGGATAGAAAGTATTCTGAACATCCACCGATATGACGCGGGAGCGCGAGTACTTCGTCCCCAACTTTGAATTTCTCCGACTTACTATCGGTAACAACGCCAATTGCCTCGTGAATGGAAAGCCCCTTCCCAAGCGGATAACGATCAGCAGGATGTTCAAGTACAAAAGATGGCATATCACTACCACAGACAGCACTGTGGAGGGTCTTAATCATCACTGTGCCATCTGGATAGTCTGCCAGATTTGGTTTATCTATATCAATAATTTCAATATGATGTGGTGCAACAATTTGCCCTGCTTTCATAAAATCTCCTTTTATAGTAGATTTTACAATATAACAATACACCGTCCATCGGCGCGCTTACAAAGCGCGCCTACCAGTAGGTGTTTACTTATTTTCATATTTCACCATAGTTTTGCCCAATAGTCATTAGTAAAAATTCGTCTTATAAAGAAGATATGATTGACAAAACCTGCTTATGTAACGTTCTATTGGTCGCCACGACACCGCGATTGTCGGTCATGCGTCTGCCGCTAAGGAAACTCAACGATTTTCCGTTCGCATCAGTTACTTTTCCGCCAGCCTCTTCAACCACAATAAGCCCTGCAGCATGGTCCCAAATACATTCGCGATAGTCAGGATACTCCGGATTCGGAAGACGAATATAGAGAGACGCTTCGCCGCGTGCGACTATACCGTATTTTGCTTGACTGTCAATTTGAAGTGGCGGTTTATTAAGTCCGAGTTTGTTCGCAATTTGGGTATGCGTATTGCTGTCGCCATGTGTGAATTCAAAACTTTCTGCTAACCGAGATGCGTTTTCCGAAACGCGTATTTTTCCTAATAGTTCACCTTTTGTTGTATAGATAGTTGTGCCTTCACCACGAACAGCAACAAAGAGACAGCCGCGTTCAGAATCGGTAACATCCAATTGATGCGGTAGATTCGGACATCCTAAAACTCCAAGTTGAACTTCGTTATTAACTATCCACGCCAAAGCAATTGCGTACTGATCTTGGCGAAGAAAGCCTTTGGTGCCATCAATCGGATCAAGCGTCCAAAAACTTTCCTCTATTTCACCGCTTCCTCTGTCAATCCATTCGCAAACGTTTTGAGTGGAAATATTTTCTTGCTGCTGTGCGTCTTCCGTTACAAACTGATTGACATATTCTGTAACACGTCCCAGAAGTGTGGGATTTTCTTTAAGGGATTGAGCGTCCTCTTCAGCAACAATAATGTCTTCAGGAAAAGCATCCCCAATCGCTTTGCATATCAGTGCTTGCGATCCAAAATCTGCTACGGTTACAGGACTACGGTCACTTTTTTGAATAGCATCCGTTGATACCATCTCATCCTGTACCTGTTGGCAAAGTTCTCCCGCTTTAAGGACAGCCTCTATTGCAATCTGTTTTTTAGAATTCATTCTTTGTGGAGGCGCGCGGTGCGTTCCTAATAATATCCTTTAAAAAAGTGTTGATTTCGGAATGTCTTTAGCCTGATCCAGTTTCCGTTTCGCTTCCACAATATCGTCTATGATGGTTCGACGCGTTGTAGTAAAATTATCCCCTTCTTGTCGTAAAACGTAGGCTGGATTATAAGTTGCCATAGCAAAAGGTGCATAACGAGTATCCGTAAACCACTTGCCGCGTTCTTCTGTAATACGGAATCGGGGATGAATAAGTGTTTTTGCAGCGGGAGCACCTAAACATAAAATTACCGAGGGTTGAATCAAAGTTAATTCACTATCAAGCCATTTTGAACATGCCTTAATTTCTGCTGCCTTCGGTAAACGGTTTTTCAATTCACCGTCTTTCAATCCTACTGCACGGCATTTTATAATATTCGTTAGCCAGATGTCACTCCGTGTGAGTCCATTTGCAGTCAGCACTTCATCTAACATGTTGCCTGCGGGACCTGAGAATGGAAATCCTGTGTGATTATCTGCGGCAGATGGACCTTCACCAACAATAACTAATTTTGCGTTGACATCGCCACTGCCACAGACAACATTAACTCGGGTTTTCGCCAAATCGCAATCTGTACAAACGCTTGCACGTGTTTTGATGTTTTGGATCTGTGTTTGGCGATTTGTCATGATTTCGGGGTGCCACCTATTGTCTTCGTAAATTGAATGCTCGCGTGGATCAACGACTCAGTTGCACCAAAAGTCAACTGATAAATAGGTCTGTCCCAACTGTATTGATAATCGCTGCCGTAACCAGATACACCGATCGGGATATAATCCTCTGGCACATGAATAAAAAATGTTCCCGCTGACTGCCTCGTTGGTTGACAGATGATGAGATAACTTTGGCTGTGGCTATCCCAACCTGCTGACAAAATCTCAACGCTTCCTTGTGTATAATGGATGTCCGTGGAGAGCAGTTGTGGTACCTCTTGTTCTTCACGGAGACACAAAAGTTTTGTGGTCCGAGGTGCCATATTCAACAACGTTACATTTTTAGAAACAACACCTAAGTATTGGCGCATCCAAAAATCGTGAACGAGATAGTCTTTATCTGGATTAAGTCCAAATAAATCTAAATTCAGATGGATATCGTCTTGTTGGTCTTTCCAATTAAAGACACCAACAAGATTCCAATCTTCACGCGGTGTTTTAACAGGCAAGTGCCAAATTTGTGGAAACGGTTCGTCGTACCGGTCAATCGGGGTCGCTGCATTACCGGAAAGTGGTAATAATTTTGCCACTAATCCAGCCCTTAGTGGTGAAATGGTCGTAGGCGTATTCACACATAAAACTGTAGCACCACTCAAAGCAGCGGTAGTCATTTCAACAATCGCCTCATTTATAGGACGCGGTTCATCAACAAATAAGTCACCGTAAACATGATTCCAGAGGGTGTCATGTGCGTTTAGATACCCAGCATAGCGACTCAGTCTGTGCTTTGTTCCATTTTGTTGATGCCAAGAGTCACTGCTATCTACTTGCTTCTGACGCAAAAGCGGGTAATTAAGATCAAAACTTCCAATACAGACACTCTCAATTATGTTATAACCAGCGAGAATAACCTTATTTTCAGTAGACTCTACCACTTCTTTGAGCAAACGGACAGCCAACCGGTACAATTCTGCTGAGGTAAGAGAACTGTCATGCCACGTCACATTTGGTGCGACCGTCATCATACCACTTGTATAACTCGACAAATCTATCTTAATTAAGTCGTATCCCCATTCATCTACTAACTTTTTAATTACTTTCCGGACGTGTGTCTGTGTTTCTGGATGAGAAGCATCTAATATGGCAAGTGCTGCTTTACTCCCGGGTAAATGGACTTCAACAGGTGCATCAACATCTGCGGGTTTTGCCTTACCTTTTCCTGATGGCGTTTTTTCTCTGTTTTTAGATCGTAGGCATACTTCAGGATACTTTTGGATTAATTCTGAATTACGTTCAATCCCAAACGGATCAATACAGATGCCCGCTTTGAACCCATTATCGTGAATTTGCTCAACCACCGATGCCATGCCTTCAGGAAAATGATCCGCGTTCAATGACAAATAACCGCGACTTACCTGCCATCCCGATTCCAGATGAATGTAGTCTATTCCGCCCGTAAGTTCAGGTTTAAACAGGGGATTTTGAGCAATTGATCGGGTTTGTTCACCAATTGAATTCGCTGACAGCTCTCCCTGCATATTTCCCGATGACAAGCTCCAACCAGTGAAAATATTCCGGTGAATACGGTTTTCGGATGGGACGTTGTCAGAACTGTTTTCTGCGGCGAGGCGTTCGGTATAACGCGTATACGATGATGCGGCATCCTCTGAAAAATCGAGATATCCAATTTCCGATGTAACCTCTTCGCCTATTTGACACGTTTTGTGTTCACAATCATGGTAAAGTGCCCAAGTTGTTAACCCTTGTTGAGATTTGCGTTTTGAGCCTTGATAACCTATCTCCATGCGAGGCCACCACTTGTTGGCTGTGATAAACCCGAACAAGAACGACTTCTGGCTATCGGTGTCGTATAGAATGCCATCCTGACACGGTTGTAAGGTATTATCCTGGTTTAAACGGAATCCATCATAGATTTTACGATGGGTGTCAGCACTGGGAGATATCGGCGGCATTTTGAGGAAAAGATGGTATTGAGACGGGTGACCACCCAATTGCACTGCGCCATGCTGTGCTGAAATATCAATAAGCGTGATATTTGATAGGCAAATCGGTGTTGAGTTTAAGTTTTCAACGCCAACTTTCAGTAAAATATAGGGGTGGTCCGCGTAGCAGGTGAGGTAGGTATGTATACGGACACCGGTGCCATCAGATACATCATTCGCATCCACATCAACATCTTGCGGTGAACCCGAATTGGGTGCTTGTTCCAAGTTGTCAGGCTTTTCACCCAAACTGTGAGCATCGCCGTTCTGATGCTGCTTCTTGGTTGCTTCGGTTTCATAAGAAAACCGTAAGGTTTGATGGATCCCAAAATCGTCTGTTTTCACTGGTCCCGTGTAGAATTCCCGAAACCCAGCATTAGACGTTTTCAAGATGATTTCATCTTTCAGGCTAATTTGTGTGAACGCGTTTTTGATAATTGTTTTGTCGTTTTTATTGCTATAGTTCCATGTTCCTTTTGATAAATTAAATTCGATTTGGTATTTTGGATGGTTTATTACGACGAGTTTTCCCTGCCGTGATATGGCTATATCCTCAAGTTTCATGCACGTTTTCCTTAGTGTAACGGTAGAAACTAACACATGTGTCCCCATACTGCTTTTGTCTATTACATCTTAGTGATCCGATATCTAAAGGCAATTCAGTATGTTTGTGGTGTTCTACCAATAGCATTCCCGTAGATTGAAGTATGCAAGCATCTGAAATTTGCATGAGGCATCTGATGTAAATCTCCGCACTGTAAGGCGGATCAAAATAGATCAACTCAAATGCCTCATCCTGCATGCGTAACGTAACAATACCTTTCGTAACATCTCTCCGTATCAACTGAACTTTCGGATCACTCGTCTCTAAACCGCATGCTTGGAGATTCCGTTCAATCAAACGAAGGCACTTCAGGTTTTGTTCCAAGAAGGTTACTTGCTTAGCACCACGACTCAGAGCTTCAATCCCAATGTTGCCAGTGCCAGCGCATAAGTCAAGAAACCTGGTATTAATCACGTGTTCCCGTAAAATACTAAAAACAGACTCTTTAACTCTATCGGTCGTAGGGCGGACGGTCATGTTTTTAGGTGTAGCCAAACGTCTACCCTTAAATTTGCCAGCGATAACTCGCATTTCGCACCTTGTGCAAGGTCCCTACCATCTGAATTGTAAAACTACGTTTGAGTTTGACAGGTTATCACATCCAGTGGTTGAGGTATTGGATTTCGCTGCGCTCTACCCTTATGTGTCAACTTAGCGTCTAATCTTTCTTATGGGAGGGTGATCCACTCTTGTGGGAGGGTTTTTCAAACCCGATTTTCGATGCTACAAGACATAATATGGGGGCTTACAAGGTTTCCCTCCCACAAGATAAACGCTTGATTAGCAACGGGCGCGCTTAAAAAGCGCGCCTACCTTGAGTTAGGAAATCGGGCGGACAAGGTTTCCCTCTCACAAGAAAATCAATTCTTAAATTGACTCATCTTTTATACAAACAGTTCTTCAATGACAGTACCTTCATTGACGACCCGTATCGGACGACCAGAACGAGACATATTCTCTTCTTGATAGTCAATCCCCAGCGCAAAGCAGAGCGATGCAAATAGGTCCTGCACAGCAACCGGAGCGGAGACAACCTTTGTTCCATCTTCGTTTGTGCCACCAATGACTTGTCCACCCTGGGTACCGCCGCCTGCTATAACAGCTGACCAACCGTTCGGGTGGTGGTCGCGTCCATCGTCCATATTAATTTTCGGTGTTCGTCCGAATTCGCCAAGCCATAGGATGATGGTTTCGTCAAGCAGATCACGTTCGCTCAGGTCTTTGATAAGCATTGCAAATGCTGGGTCAACAAGGTTCAGGAGTTCTTTCGTTCTTTCAAAGTTGTTTTCGTGCGTATCCCAACCATCAAGCGTGATTTCAACAAATTTAACGCCAGATTCAACAAGCCGTCTCGCCATCAAACAACCTTGTCCGAAACGGTTCATACCGTAAGCTTCACGTACCTCAGCCGGTTCTTCCTTAAGTTCAAACGCTTTAACATTGGGTGAGTTAATGAGTTCGTCAGCCTTTTTGTAGATAGCTTCATGCGCTTCTGTCCCAAGTCCAGGACGTTTGGCGATGAAATCTTTCTCAAGGTTCTTAAGCATTTTGAGACGTTCGCGAAAACGGTGTGTATCCATCTGTGTGGGATACTTCAGATCATCAACCGGTTTCAACGGATTATTCACAACAAACGGATCGTGTGATGCGCCAAGGAACCCACCGGAGTATGTTGGCGAATTGATATTCACACAACTTGGCAAGTGAGATGCGTCGTCATCAAGATAGTAAGAGGTCAATGAACCCAAAGTGGGGTGTCGGACTGCGCCGCCGGGTGCGTAGCCGGTATGCAGTAAATATCGTGCGCGTTCATGGTTGCCTTCGCGAGATACCATTGAACGAATAACGGAAAGGTGATGCGCCTGTTCAGCAACAAAGGGGAGATGTTCGGAAAACTCAATACCTTTAACACTCGTAGGAATCGGCAAGAAAGGTCCGCTGTTTTTTACCGAAGGTTGTTTCGGGTCGAAAGTATCTAACTGACTCGGTCCGCCGCTCATAAACATTACGATACAGTGTTTCGCTCGCGGAATAACCTCTTCCAGCTGTGCGGCACCTGTCGTACCAAAATGTTGCATTGCAACGAGCCCCAGAAAACTACTTACCCCATATTTGAAAAAACTGCGCCGGGAAATCTCTTGGTGCCATAATTCAGGCGTATCATATTCGGGGATCCATAATCCTGATCTCATTAATTTTTTATGCATTCTCAACGCAAGTATCTATACTTGGGAATGCAACTCCTTATTTTGACCCGCTATGTGCATGAAAATAATATTTACACCTGCGGGATAGGTGCAAATTCTGACGCTGTTCATACAAAAGATTTTACTATTACGTATGCTGCTTCTTTAATGACTTCATAGTTCTGCAGGTGAACATTAATAATATGATAACATACTTGCATTTCGAAAACAAGTTAAAAATAAGAATTTTGTGCTATGTTTTTGACATTGACCCTTCCCTCTTTCTTGTGGGAGGGCTTTCTAACCCCGATATATTAGACATTATAATGATTTAAATAACAGAAGTTTCATAACGCCAGGGTCTAAAGTTTAGTCGGAAGTTGTGTAAACCACAACAAGTTTCCATAACTAAATCACAAAACCCTTTCTTCCAATTCCTGAGTTTATCTTTGACAATGCGGCATCTTTTGACACCACTAATCGCATGTTCAACGCGTATGCGTATAGACGCTATCTTTCTATTGTTTTCTTTTTCTTCATTCGTCCGTTCTCTACCTCTCGGTTTTTTCTTCGGTTGAATGATGTTTATATCCGGGAGAACGAAACCCTGAAAACCGGTATCTTGGGACAATGTGCTACCCTGTGGCACACAATAGCCCACCATATCGGCTATGTGTTTGTCAGGGTGTCTTCCTTCAAAAGAAGGTGTCAATAGGACGACTTTGCAGGTCTCATTGATAATCAGATTATTTTTCACTGTATGGCATTTCTTTTTACCACTATAATACGCCTTTTGAGTTGACGGGTCTTTTGGGCGTCGTATCGGGCGTTCGGTGCTATCATGAAAAAAATGTTCTCCTTCTTGATTTTGAGTTGATACTTTTGATGGAGCACATATAGGGGCGGGGTCTGTTTCCCGAGATGGCAACTCTCCAAGTTCTGCTAATGCTTTGTTCAATATCGATAAAAGCAAGTGAATCCATCTATTAGCAAGAGGTTGAGACATGCCAAAGAGCGCACCGAATAGCACTTGTTTCGGTGCTTCACGAAGGTAAATCAGTATAAATAGCAACATATCTTCAGGTGTATCAAAACGACTATTTTTATACGGTTTATATCTCCGTTTTTTGCGCGGTTTTCCTGCAAGGGTATGTGTTTGAACATACTCTAAAAAACATTTAGTAAAATAAGGTGATAGTTCAGTCCAATCTTCTAAGGTATATCCGGTGAGGGACAGGAGCGTATCAGGTTTGTCCCTTAGTTCTTGAAAACTTATCATGAGTTAGCCTCCTATTGTCCGATTGTAATAAGTATAATAGAGACTAACCAAACGGACAACTAATTAGTTATAATGTCTATTGTGTAGGTTGGGTAGAGCTTGCGAAACCCATAGGTGTCAATTTAGTGTGCTATATGCAAAAAAAAAAAGATGTTGATTTGTGATGAAAGCAGCACCAGCGGTGCGGAATGTGTCCAGAAAACAGCCTCAAACAGTCTCTTGAACCCCAGCGGGGTGACAGTGTCTGACAACACGTACACATATACACCTTTCGCCCCTCTGGGGCTTAGATATCCAAAATATAGGTTTATTTTGTACTGCCATCGGAAATTCGGGCCACTCTCTAAGACAAGATTATGGTATAATATCCATCTCCTTGAAAGGAGTATCCGATGGCGAAACGAAAACGAAGAAACTTCACCTTGAAGTGCTACCGTTTATTCAGACCAAAATTTAGCAAAGTTAAGACAAGTTTTTTTGCTCAAATTCCACAGGTGTCAAATACCCTAACGCAGAGTGAGGGCGTTTGTGATTATACACTTGTGTAATAAAATGCCCAATGCGGGTTCTTGCTTCGTGGATGTCCTCATAGTCATTGAGATGAACTTCTTCTTCCTTGAGCGTGCGGATAAGTCTTTCAGCATATCCGTTCTCCCAAGGACACCCTCTCCGGGCGACTGAAATCTCAATCCCATGATGCCTAAGCAGTGAGATGGACGCATTTGAAAGATATTGAACGCCTTGATCAGAATGATGGATCTCTGGGACACTTTGACATAATGCTGTCTCCAAGGGTTTCAACGTCAGAGATTGCGTCAAGTGTTGACTGATATGCCACCCTCTGATCATGCGAGTGAAGACATCCATGAGCAGACAAACATAGATAAAGTGTCCTTTGAGGCGGACGTAGGTAATATCGCCCACCCAGACCTGATTACATCGGGAGACATCAAGGTTTTCAAGGCGATTGCTCCAGGGACGCACACCCGCAACGGATGTCGTGGTTTGACAGACACGCTTGACAGAAACCGAGAGGTTGGCGGACTTCATCAATCGGGCAACACGTTTATACCCGATGGTGTATCCGTTACGCACCAACAAATGTGTGGGACGCCTATATCCGTATGTTGGATATAGCAAAGATAACGTCTCTATTTCATCCTGGAGGCCCGTTTCACACGGGGCCTGCTTGGAGTGATAATAGAGGTTGCTTCGGTTGAAACCGAGTGTCTCACATATCTGCCGAACCGAAAAGTCTGTCCGTAATGCCGTAACCATTTCTCGCTGCTCCATCGAGGCTAACTCAAGTAAGTTGAGGCTTTTTTTTGGATGTCAAGTGCCAAGGTCAACCGCCCAACGAGTTGCTCAAGTTGGGCGATCCGCT
Organism: Candidatus Poribacteria bacterium; assembly: GCA_965197475.1. Classification (GTDB taxonomy): domain Bacteria; phylum Poribacteria; class WGA-4E; order WGA-4E; family WGA-3G; genus MSPOR6. Next base: position 13,963 of record CBDANF010000003.1, read on the forward strand.
CCGCAGAGGCATCAGACTGTTTATCAGCGGGTTCAAAGAGGGTCGCCGCTTTTTCAAGAAGCTGTCGCTTCCACTTTGAAAGTTGTTCATCGATGAGGTTATGTCGCCGACACACTTCTGCTTGGGAACTTTCAACGCTGAGAGCCTCAAGAACAACTTCGGCTTTAAACTCGGGGGTGAAGTTTCTTCGTTTTCGTTTCGCCATCGGATACTCCTTTCAAGGAGATGGATATTATACCATAATCTTGTCTTAGAGAGTGGCCCGAATTTCCGGTGGCAGTACAATTAGTTGGATATAAATAACCTGTTTCATCTTGAAACTTGATATAATCACCTATTGTTACCTCTGTTTTATCTAACCAAAATTCGTTTTCTATCAGAATCATATTGTCTATGATTATAGGATCTATCAATATATTATTAGGGATACACCCCTGGCTAAATACAAATATTGATATTACTAATATAAACCATCTTTTCCATTTCAACATTTCGATATACTCCTTATATTTTTGGTGTGTTACTAACTATGAGTGCGGTTTTCCGGAATGAGTCTTGAACTAAGATCCGTACAGCGGGAACTTTTCAGTTATCAGCATAAGCGGGTTTCCATTCGCGACGATTCTATAGGTTCGACTGAGAAAAGGTTCCCCTTCAAAATGCGCGATGCTACTTGGCATACCAGTTACCTGTTCAATACCCCACCAAAGTAAGTCACGGCGGGTTTCCAATTGACTGTGTTGCAAAAGGACACCCAACCCATTTATTCCCGCATCTAATCCGTCAACAACCGTTTGCGGCAAACGTTCATGGACGATTTGAGATACCGCGTAGACATGGGTCTTCGGAGTCTGATTTTCTGTGGAGGGTGTCTGTAAAACGACTTCTCGTGCAATAATATTACCTCCTGTTGGAAGTTCAAGCCAGATATGTTCGTTGTGTAGTGTACGCCTTGCTTGGTACAGAAGTACAACCTGCACAGGTAAAAGTTTATACGCCTCAATGAAACGCGTGACGGTTCCGTCTGCAACCAATAAGGCACGTTGGAAAGGCGTTAATCGGGTAAGGTTGATATCCTTCAAACCTGCAGGTCTTTCGGATTGAGCGACAAAAAGTTCTTTTACACGTTTATTGACAAAAGTATCAAGGTTGGTAAGGGAGTTTATATTCATTATTTATTTTGCGAAAATTGCCCACAATACCCAAAATCCAAATGTGCCAAATTTTCTATATGTGCGCTTTGGATATACTTGGTAGCTTTAGGAATCAAACGATTTTCAATTTTTCTATCAAATATTGTGGCTGTTGTAATTTGGTGTGGCGATTTCTGGTTTCTGTTGTTCTTCATCGGAAATACTTGCTAAAGAAACAATAGGATATATGTATATAGGATACCTTAAACTAAGTGCGTCATGCAACTGGAAAGTGCGCTCTGTCAAAACCATGCTGCTCTTGTAGATTGTAACATTAAATTATACTGTTCGCACTTGTTTTTCTTTAGTTCAATGTCTATCAAAAATTAGACATGTTGAAGCCAAAAAGGTTCGTGATTGAGTTCACTCTCATTAGGATTTCAGAAATATCTGGTATCTTCTATTTATTCTAATTTCACACGCAAAGGCGACATATATGTTTAATTTTCCATGTCCTGTAAATGTGCTTGTCAAAATTATAAGAGTATGTTAATATCTCTACATAGTTGATTGACCTTCATACATTAACATGAGTTTGATAATAGGGTACGGTTAGAAAACCGCACATAAGCGTCAATTTAGCGGGCTCCGCCTCTGTAGCACAAACTAAAAGTCTGTGCTACAACACGCCAGTGATTCAGACAAGCGCGCTTGCAAAGCGCACCGACATTGTGGGAGGGTGCCCATTCTTGTGGGAGGAAACCTTCTAAGCCGATTTGTTATCGGCGTTGAAAACGCCTCCCACAAGAATATCTGGCACTAAATTGACATCTATAGTGCGGTTAGGAAAACCGCACCTACCAGTGTGTAGGTTTTTGTGGGTAAAGTTCGCTGAAATGGTGAATTATGTTCAACATTTACAATAAATCGAATTCACGTTATATTACGAAAATAAGGAGACGGACATGGCGGTATTTTTACATACACGGGTTCGCGTCAGCGATCTTGATAATTCCATTCAATGGTATTGTGACCATTTGGGGTTCAAAGTTCTGAGTCGGAGCGATAAATCCCCCGCAGGCAACCAAATCGTGCATCTGGAGCTTCCGGGTAACGCGCACACTTTGGAATTAACTTATTCCCCTGATTTTGATCTTCAGGTGCAGGAAGACCTGATGCATTTTGCTATTGGTGTCCAAGATATTGTCAAATTTTGCGACGGTTTGGAGAAAGCAGGATTGGAAATTTGGCCGGATGAATGGCGTAAGCAGTTTACTTCGGGTGGAATGAAGATGGCATTCATCACGGACCCAGATGGCTATGAAGTTGAACTGCTGGAACGTAAAGATGCTTCAGGGGATCCGCTTGATGTCCTTGATAAATCTTAGTACATATCGGGAACCTATTAAAAGTTCTTTGACAGAACGGGTAGAGCAGAGGTGTAGACAACATTGGATTGCTATTGAGTTGCACCTTGCCCTACCAATTTGGTTTAAAAGGCAAACGGTTTTAGACAAAAGGCCAGAACTGATTCCAAGCTGACATCCAATCTTCTGCGCGGCTTTCAACGGTGACAGGTCCTGTTATTTCAATGCCTGGTCGTCCTTTGAAATCTGCAAGTTTATCCACACTTGAGAGTTCAATTCTGATTGTTGTTGGCTGGGCAGGTATGTATGGACGAACCTTCGTTAAATCCGAGAGTGCGTCTTTGGCTGCTTGTTCTATCATCTCGCGAGCGCGTACGGGTGGGAGTTGTCTTGCACTAAATCGGCTGAGTCCTTTTTTAACCGCAACCGTTGGTAGTTCATCACCGAGCAGCTCTTTTGCTTCTCTACACACTGCCGTATCACCGGTGACAAGTGCAATGGGAACACCGTAATGTCCGTTGAGTGCAGCGTTTACGCCGGTTTCTCCAACAAGTTCATCGTTGAACCAAAGGTTTCGATATTGGACAGTAGAAATAGTATGGCACAATACACCGTCGGGGGTGCCGTTTCGAGCATGCATCCCGATAAGCAAGCACGCGTCGCATCCATCTTTCCACATATCATCAAACCGTCCCCATCCGTGGTGTGCCACCCATTCACAATCGGGATGGATTTTATCTGGGATAAGCGAATTAAATGTCCAACCTTTTCCTGCCCCGTGGCAATCGACAACGACGATCTCTGTAGCACCAGCGGCTTTGGCACCACGCACAGCGGCGTTAATCTCTTCTGTGTAGAGGTGTCTGCCCTCTTCAAACATCGCAGCCCCGCCATCAACCTGATCCCACACGACAATGCCGCTTACACCCTCCATATCAGACATGATCAATACTTGCACAATACGATTCCTTTCTTTTCAAAGCTATGCTTTTTAGAAAAATCCGAAAATACGTGAACACCCTTTGTAGGTGCGGTTTCAAACCGCACCTACTGAACGTAGAAAATTATGAGTATTATTTGAGTATAAATCAGTGGCTATAAATTTGCAAGCGTAAAATGGGATTGGTAAAATTAGGATACAGTCCAAGCGGTAAGCGACTTGTCTGTCCTACTGGCAGTAAGGATATAAATGAGTACAACACGAGGTGATTTGACACAAGGCAGCCTTCTCCGCCATCTGTTACAGCTTGCAGTACCAATAACGCTTGGCTACATCCTCCAAGATGCATTCAACGTTGTTGATATGATTTTCGTTGGAAGATTAGGACCTGCCTCAATAGCAGCTGTTGGTGTAAGTGGCAATTTGCTAAGGTTAATTGGCGTTTTCTCACTCGGCATCTCGACTGGTGCAGGGATTATGGTTGCACAGTACCTCGGCGCGAGAAATCTCGCGCAAGCCGGACACGTAGCAATGCAAGCGATCCTACTCGCTTTTTTCTTTGCTATCGGCATCGGTATTGTTGGTTACCCGTTGGCTGAATTCGGTTTGCGTGCTGTTAGAATAAAAGACCCGGAGGTGCTCAGACTCGGTACAACTTACATCCATATTATTCTTGTCGGCATCAGCACACTGTTTTTGTCAATGACGCTTGGGTCTATCTTCCGTGCTAGTGGTGATGCTGTCACTCCCATGATTGTTCTGATTTTTTCAACGTTGATTAACATTACCCTCGATCCGTTACTGATTTTTGGACTTTGGAAATTCCCAAAATTAGGAGTCGCAGGGTCAGCGTATGCAACACTCATCGGTAGGGGCGTAGGTGTGATTGTGCTCCTTTTTCTCTGTTTTAGTGGACACGCCCCAATATCGTTACGAAACGTACAATTCCGTGCTGACCTCGTCGAAATGCTTGACATTTTAAGGTTAGGGATTTATAGTTCTATGCAAGGATTCTGGCGACATTTATCTCGCCTCGGTTTTCTTTGGGTAATAGGTCCTTACGGCAAATATGCAGTTGCTGCCTATACGATTTGCATGCGGTTACGAATTCTGGTAATGAACCCTGGTTTTGGAATAGCCAACGCTGTTGCGCCTGTCGTGGGACAGAATTTAGGTGCGAACCAGATAGAGCGCGCTGAAAAATCGACGCGGATGGGAAATATATTAGGCACAACGGTTATGGCGGGTATCGGCGCGCTTTTCCTCATTTTTCCGCAGATGTTTATTCAAATTTTTACCAATGATTCAGAAGTAATCAAAATTGGGTCCGTTTATCTTCAGTTTCTATCTCTCACATTTGGATTTATCGCTTTTTCTCTGGTGTTAGGGAAAGCACTTAACGGTGCAGGCGACACATTTTCACCGATGATTATTACCCTTGCTGCACAGATGGGAGTCGGTTTGGGGCTTGTTATTCTGTTGTCACATTTTATCGGACTGGAAGGCGTTTGGATCGGTATTGCACTTTCAAATGTGGTGCAAGGTGCTGCCATGTGGCTTTGGTATCGTACCGGAAGATGGAAAACAATAATGCTTATTAAAAATGGTAGTGAAAATTCTACCAGAAAGGTGGTTTGAAAATGGCGTACAAAGGTTATGAGAATCCGCAACTGGTAATTTCAGTTGAGGAATTGAAAAACAGCCTTGACGATGAAACGTTTTGCATCGTTGATACACGTCCGACACATGAATATATCCGCGGACATATTCCAGGAGCACTTCATCTGGATCTGTTTGGGTTGAGTCTCATCAACACGCGCAAAGAGACTTTTGATACTTTTATGTGGATGATCGCTTACCTGTTCCAACAACGAGGTCTTCATCCAGCTAAAACAATTATTTGGTATGAGGACATTTCAGGAACACACGCCTCTCGAGGATTGTGGTTTTGCGAGTATTTAGGTCATTCTAATACAAAATTGCTGGATGGAGGTTTCAAAGCATGGTTAGCAGCAGACGGACCAGTCAGTACAGATGGTGTTGAACCTCCTGAAGTACCACAATTCCCAGTTGAAGCAGCACACGATACGCACATGGATGCTGACGTGATTCATGCCCTACTAAACCGAGACGATTTCGTCCCCCTGGACACGCGTACGGATGATGAACATTACGGTAGAGTCGCTCGCGCAGAACGCGCAGGTGCAATTCCCGGTTCTATCCACATTGAGTGGCTCAATAATCTCGATGAAACTGGTGCGTTCAAACCAGCTGCTGAACTTAGAGAAATGTATGAAGCAGTTGGAATCACACCGGAAAAACAGGTAATGTGCTACTGACAGGGCGGATACCGCTCTTCCCAAACCTATTTGGCACTGCGGCTTATCGGTTATCCGAAAGTAAGCAACTACATTGGGTCATGGAAAGAGTGGGGAGACCGGCTGGATTTGCCGGTTGAAATTCCTGAGGAATAGCGATTTATAGTAATATCTAAAATATGTAAACACACCGACATGGATAAATGGCGCGGTTAGTAAAATGTCTCTACGAAATTGATACAAATTTCAGCCACTTCTGCAGGACATTCGTGGGGCAAATAATGTCCTGCAGAAGGCACCCATATTAACTGAATATTGGGATTGGGCGGGATGCACAACTTCTGTTCAGTCAATTCATTCCTGCCTTTTCCACCAAAAACCTCATAAATAGGAATATGTGCTTGTTCAAGGTAGTCGTAAGCGTCAAAATTTTGGACAGATGTCCAAAAACTTTCCCAGACACTGGGTTTAAACCCGCCCCTCATCTTTCCAGCCTTCCGCTGAATCTGATTTATCGCTGTTCCGTCCAATGAACCGTAAAATCGTCTTGCGTCAAACGCACTGCCTGCTGATGAAAGACTCGTCCACCCCTCAAGCAAAATAAGCCCAACAATATCCGATGAACGTTTAGCGACATCCATTGCAACCATACCGCCAAGGCTATGTCCAACGAGTATTATCTCTTGAATCCCTATAGTATCTATAAAGTACAGAATATCATCACCAAGACTATCTAATGTAAACGGTTCCACAGGTACATTACTCTGTCCATGCCCACGAAAATCAAGCGCGATATTGCGCTGACTACTCGGTAATCTTTCAATTACCGGTTCCCAATCTGTTGAATCACATCCTGTCCCATGCAAGAAAAGTAGAGGCAGACCTGGTGCACCAGAATCCAAGAAAGCCATCCTACCCCAAAATCTGGTAATTGCTTTAACTTTAGCCATAGCAGTATTTTTTAGAGCAAAAATTGGGCATCCACTGTCGCGCCAGCGTGTAAGGTTACACCTGCGGGAATGGTTATCAATCCATTCGACAATACAAGGGAATGAAGAATGCCGGAACCTTGCGGTCCAGTTGTTTTGGCAATGTATTGTCCATCCTGCTCCGTGAGGATAGCACGCATATAATTAACCCTGCCATCTTTGTTCGTAACATCTGCTGCTAAGATAGCTTTGAAGGTTGGACGTAATAGATCGGTGTGACCTGCCATTTTCAGGAGCGCAGGACGAACAAATAGCTCAAACACAACAAGTGAAGACACAGGATTACCCGGCAATCCAAAAATCGGTTTTCCATCAATAATGCCGTAAGCCTGTGGTTTTCCTGGCTTCATCGCGACACGCCAGAAGTTCATCTTTCCTAATTTCGTCAAGACGTTTTTCACCACATCATGTTCACCGACTGAAACGCCGCCACTTGTAACCAGAGCATCTGCTTTAGCAAGGGATTCACGGAAGATTCGCTCAGTTTCCGTTTCATCGTCAGGCGCAATACCCATATCAATTGGAGTGCCGCCAGCATTCTGAACTTGCACATAGATGCCGTAACGATTGCTATCCCGAATTTTGCCCGGCATTAACGGTTCACCAAGCGGTGTGAGCTCATCGCCTGTCGAGACAATGGCAACTGTCGGCTTTTGATGTACCATCACTTCTGCACAATTAAGTGAAGCCAGCATTGATATTTCTGGGGGACGTAGCAGTTTTCCTGGTGACATTACACAATCACCTTGCTTAACACTCTCACCGGTAAAGCGAACATTCTCTGTTTCCTCAACACCTTCAAAGATTTTAACCTTATCTCCAACATGCTCAGTTACTTCCTGCATGACGACAGCATCTGGCCCGTCAGGCATCATCGCACCTGTCATAATTCGCGATGCTTGTCCACTTGAGACATGTTTTTTAGGTGCATATCCTGCAGCGATAGTCTCAACGACTGAAAGTACCGCAGGATTCTCTTTGGATGCATCCTTCACATCTGCCGAACGAACCGCGTATCCATCCATCGCAGAATTGTTAAACGGTGGTATGTTTTCTGTGGCATGTAATGTCTCTGCCAGAACATAACCTGCACATTGAAGCATCTTTCGCTTTTCTGTCGGTAAAACAGGAATACTCTCTACCATCTGTTGACGTGCTTCTTGAACACTTAGCATTTATTTCGCTCCAGTCGGTGGATGTGTAAAATATTTTATTAAAGGGCTATAAACATTTCGCCCCGCTGGGGCTGCCAATTATAGTAAAACTGATATTTCTTACAAAAGTGTAGAACCTAATAACAATCAACACAAAGCAGGCATATCGTCATGAAAATGCGATCTGTTTTGTAGATTTTGCTTGACTTTTTGCGTATGGGATATCATCCTAATTAACAAAACTTACCTCTTAATTGAGAATTAGGAGGATATCTCATGCAACATCAGATTATCAAATCCACTATGTTTTTTCAAGTACTTCTTTATTCTTGTTTTTGCACATTGACATCACAACTCGTTGAAACCTTATTTTGCTGTCAACCGGTCATCTGTTTGGTCTCTATAACCCGGATCAAGTGGCAGATGCGTTGTCAATAAGGTGCGTATGCGAACTTAGGCATGAAAGTGTTGAGCTACCTGCTAATGCAGCGTGTGAGTCGTTCTATGCGGCGCACATTTCATCAAATTCAACTTGAACTTTCAGGGCAAAGACAGATGTTGTGTGAAATAAGCGCGCATTTTCATGAACACGATACAGGATAACGCTGATAGCTATTGAAATCAGAAGGATTTTGAGATATATCAGTTCCAATTAAATACCCTTTGGTCTCTTGGTAGCAAGAGGTGACGGCAAGTATAACCACAAGCAAGATTTGAGCGAAATCGGGTAATCTCTCAATTGTGATAAGGTCCGTGGCTCCGTAAACTACTACAAAACCGAAAAGCCAACAGATTAAATGAAATAATAGTTTGTACGGTTTTTGTAGTATGAATAACAGTGTCTTTTTGGCAATCATGAAATAGAAATCGAAGTCCGTATTTTCTGAAAAAGGTGGTCCTTCAATAACACCTTCCTGCTGTTTTGTTTGCTGCGTATACCACTTATCCCGTACCTGCTGTTTCGAAGCAATACCTTTTAAGTAACCTCTCGCCTCTCGGTAACTGATGATAACTGCGAAAATTGCTGCAGGTATAGTAAATTGAAGGAGAAGTCTCACAACTTCCTGTACTGAGGGAAATGCCCAGTGACCTGCCATGATGCCAACTGATATAATGAGGAACATAGTTATCCCAAGTAGCCAGGATATAAAATGAATCAAAATTGACTTAGGGTTACGAAGCATGAATATCACTGTCTCTGTTGCTGTCTTGAAATAGGATTCAACCCTCACTTGTTCCGACGAAGGTGGTCCCTCAAAATTGTTACCACTTGTTATTGCAGCATGTTGCCGATTATACCACTCCATCCACACGTTTCTTTCAGCAACAACTCCTTTTTGGTATCCTTTCGTCTCTCCATAGCATGAGATGAGAGCAAGTATAGCAGATGGAATCAGAAATCCCGGAAGAGCCCCTATGGAATGATGTATGGCTGCAACTATCCCACTGTTGAGTTTAAAGATAATGGTTAGGAACGCAAAAGCAGTGATCCAGTATACAAAATGAACGATAAGTTGCATTGGAAAACGAAGCATGAGTTGAGCTGTTTCTCTAATGCTCTTAGGGTAGGATGCAACCTGCAGGTTTTTCGATGAAAACGGTCTTTCATAAGAACCACTTCGTTCCTTCATCTCGTGCTGTCTGCCATACCAGTCCATCCATTCTCTTTTTTCGCCATCAATACCTTTTATGCTTCCTTTCGCTTCAAGGTAACCTATAAGAAAAGCAGGACCGATTACAAACCAAAATCCAACGTATGACAAATCATGTGCGATTTCCTCAATCATAAGCGATAAGGCTGTACACAGTTTCCAAATTGACCAAGGCAATCCATTAGCAGAATCTCTTACCTCATCAGCTGCATCTGGTAAGGTGCCATATATGAAAGGGTCGTCTGCTATGGTGCCTAACGCTGAAAACAGAATCCAGCAAATAAGAAAATATAGGAACATAGGTGTCGGATTGTGAACCATGAATTTCAATGTTTTTCGGATTTTCATGTCATTTCCTCCTGATGTAAAAGTTATTTATCACTTTATTCATAGAAGCCGTGAAGGTGGAGTTTCTGCAATGGAAGCTTCATTGGTTTATACTTGTTGGTGGGATACCTCTTAATCTATGTGTATCGTTCTATAGAATTCATTTTAGTTTCCTCAACCTCAATTTAGTGGATGAGAAATACAAGTACAGCAATCCAAGGTAGGAACAGAACTCCGTCCCAAGTTGTATTTAAAATAAGCAGAACCGCTAATAATGTAAAAAATATAAACAAGGAGATAAAATGAATGCTCAAGGATATCGGGTTCCGACTCATGAATAATTTTGCAGTTTCATTTGTGACGAGGAGGGGTGGGTCCTCTAAAGTATTCCGTTGAACTTGCGTATTGATTTGCCGTTGATACCATTCCGACCATTGTTGTTGTGCTTTAGCGATTCCTTTTATGTTCCCTCTTGCCTCTTGGAAACTTATGATTATCACGAGTGTCGCAATGAAATATAGAATTGAGAAGAAATCACTCTTGAACTCTATTGCAAAATAACGGATAATTTCCAATAAATCTGGCCATTCTTCTCTGAATGTGTACTGCATGGGGTCGTCTAACAATCTACCCAGAAAAGAAGTAGAAAACCAACATATAAAAGGAAAGATCACTATCATGGGGTTACGAACCATGAATAAGAGTGAACTTTTTACTGTCCCGAACACTGAATCAAGTCTAATATTTTTAGAGGGCGGAGGTTCATCAGGACTCTGATCTGTTGCTATATGGTGCTGTTGATCGTTATACCAATTCATCCAAACTTGCTGTGTTCTTGCAATGCCATTTAGGTTGCCTCTTGCCTCTCGGTAACTTGTGATGATGGTTAGAATAACAATTAAAACCAGTCCATCACTGAAAGCCCAAAAAATACTTTTAAAACTCATGCTCAGTAGGACTGTAAGTAGAACTGCAAACAAAATCCAACTCATAAAATGAACGAGAATAGGCATCGGATTACGAAACATATACACAAGCGTGTTTCGAATTTTCATGATATTTCTCCATGCATAAATATATTGGTGAGATGCCGTTATGTCAATAGATAAACAGATGAGATATGTGAGTTTTCTTATTTATAGTTGCATTTTGGAGGGATTTTCTTCAAAAAATGGGAATTTTTAAAATGCAGCTATAAACAGATCATGACAGAGCGCAAAGAGAGTCGTGCTTACAACACACTCCCAGAACAATTTTGTAGAGAGGATTCTAAATTTATTTCGCCTTAATTTCTTCCCAAGCGCGGTTGTATTGTGGCGTAAAATCACCTTGTTCTTTTATCCATTCAAGGGATTCCAATATCTCTTTAGATGGATAAATGAATTTATGTTTCAGTAAATCTTCCGGTAAGTGTTTTTTGGCAGCAGGCACACATGTTCCATATAGGGTAAAAGCAGAAACTTTGGCATTAACTTCTGGACGAAGGAGATAATTGATGAACTTTTCTGCAAGTTCTTTATGCGGAGCGGATTTTAGAATACAAACATTGTCAATAAACCGGCTCGAACTCTCTTTTGGAATCACATAACGGATGGATGGACGTTTCTCAGCAGCGCGGAACGCATCGCCACTCCAGCAATGCGCCATAACAACATCTCCTGCCATAAGAAGTTCTTCAGCTTCACTTTTGTACTGTTTAACAAGTGGTCTCTGCGCAATTAATTTTTCTTTTGCCTGTCTAAGTTGTTCTGGATCGGTTGTATTGAGACTATATCCAAGAAGTTTGAGTGCAACACCAAGCGTTTCACGCTCGTCATCAAGCATACTGAATTGATTCTTATATTTTTCATCCCAAAGTACCGTCCAACTATCAGGTGCCGGTGAAACAACTGACGAATCATAAGCGATACCTGCAGTGCCGAAGGTGTACGGCACAGAATAAAGGTTATCGGGATCGTAGTACTTGCCGAGGTACAACAGACTTATGTTCTGAAAGTTAGGAATGTTGTCGCGATTCAATTCAGCTAACAGATCTTCTTTTATCATGATAGAAACCATATAATCTGATGGCATGATGATGTCATAACCTGTTGCGCCAGCAGACAACTTAGCAAGTAGGGCTTCATTGTCTCCGAAAGTGTCAACAATGACCTTCACACCGAATTCCTTTTCAAAACCTGAGCGAATCTCTTCACTAACGTATCCCGACCAAGTAAAGACGTTCAATTGCTTTTCCTGATCCCCGCAACCACTTACAAAAAAAGTGAAGAGAAGAAATCCCAAGAGTGTGTATATTATTAACATATTTGACAAACTGAAACGATTTTTAGAAAAAAGTAGCATATTTTCTCCATTAATATCTGGTTTAGTGTTGCAGGACGATTACGTTTACTAAAACGGAATCGTCCTTTCTCTTGAAACTCAAAATTGACAAAGGCTCCTAATTCTGCTAATCTAATACGAGTGGCTTATTTATCGTTTTTTTCAGTTGGTAGTTCCGCTGCTTTCCAACCACGGAAACCTCCTGTTAGCACTGAGACGTTCTCATAACCCATGTTTTTTAAGGTGTGTGCCGAAAGTGTTGCACGAGTTCCACCGCCACAATATGTAACAAGATGTGTGTTCTCATCGGGTGCGACCTCATCAATGTCAAGTTCAATATAACCACGCGGAAGTGAAACCGCATTCGGTAAGTGTTCTTCATCGTAGTCGGGTTCGTCACGGACATCCAATAAGATAACGGAATCACCTGCTTCTGTAAGTTCATCAGGTGAAATTTGCCCAACATTCGCTTTTGCTTCAGTAAGAAGTTCTTTAAGGGTTTTTATCGGCATTGTTGTCCTCCACAAGTGTTGAAGATGTGTTTTAGATTTGAGATAGTTTGACGTTCTTCATAGCCAAAACGGGTACGTAAAATATATCATAAAGTTGGAAAACCGTCAAATTTTTCTGTTATTGATTTATGGTGTAAATAAAAAAAGAAACGCTTGCCTGTAGGCGCGCTTTGTAAGCGCGCCTATCAAATGTGTCGTTAATTGTAATATTTACTACAGAAAGGAGAATAAATGGAATTGATTAAAAAATCTGTTCAATCTGTAATTGACAAGGATCGTATAGGAAGTCCGGTGTTTCTGCGCTGTGTACTGAATGTGGTTTGTGAGGCAAGCAGCCTGCTGCAACCTACCGCCGAAGTTGTTGCTCTCGCAAATAGTTGGATGCCGTCCCAGCCACAAAGCGTTTATACACAAGGCGATGTAAACGCAACACAGGCTACGGTGATGGTTAAATATGCAGCGGGACAGATGGCAGTGTTGAGCGTGAATCGGGTTGAGGCGGAATCAGCAATTGACATCATGTTGGTTGGCAACAAAGGTGTTATCTACCATGAAACGCCGTTAGGGAGACATTATCAAAGTGCGACCCCACCCCAAATCTGCAATTCGAGTGAACTTACGGATGTGATCGTTAAGGCATTTGAAAGTGATAAACCTATTTCATTGGAGGACTAAAACATGCAAAATAACGAGAAATATGGTGTCCTCTTGCTTGGTGGACATCGCACGCACCAAGAAAACTATGCCCAACTTTTTGCGAATGATCCCCGTTGTAAATTAGTTGCGTTCGCTGATGAACAGGATGCACCTGTAGAACGTGTGGCATTGGCACGGTCCCTCGCAGCATCGCTAAATTTACCCTTCATTTCTGACCTTAATGAGGCGTTAGCACGCGATGATGTACACATAGTAAGCCTCTGCACTGAAGTGGAACGGCGTGGACATGTCGGTGCGAAGTGTGCAGAAGCAGGAAAGCACGTCTATCTTGATAAACCGATGGCACTTAATTCAGAACAAGCACAACAGATTGTAGATGCTGTTGCCAAAAGCAGTGTTTGCACGCAGATGTTTAGCAATATTCATAGCACATGGGCTCGGACTGTAAAACAAACTTTGGAAAGTGGATGTATTGGTGAACTGCAAGCGATCCATTGTGACGTATTGTTCGCAAAAGGTCATCCGGGAAGCGCGCCTGTCAGTAAAAAACGGATAGAGAAGCCAATTAGGGAACGTTACAGTTTTGTAGAAGCAAAACCTGAAATGTTCGACATCGGTGTTTATGCTGTATCAATGGTGAATTGGTTGACGCGTAAACGGGTAAAGCAGGTGTTCGGTGGAACAGCAAATTACTTTTTTAAAGAACATCACGGGTGCGATGTAGAAGACTTCGGTGCCTTAGTCTTAACATTGGAGAATGAGGTTACCGCAACGATTGCTGCTGGACGCTACGGTTGGCAAAGCCATGCCAAAGGTGGTGTGCAGAAGGTGCATCTCGTCGGCACTGATGCTACCTTAACCTTTGATGCCTCGGTAAACAGACTGGAGGTGTTCGTCGCAGAACCGGCGTTTGAACCTCCAACACCACACCCGCTTGACCCAATGGGGATGTGGAGTAGCACACAAGCAGAGATTAAAATGCGACCAAAGCAGCATTGGATAGATGTCGGTAGTGGAAATGATGGACAACGTGAATTCAGCGCGTTTATAGATTGTATTGAAAACGAAGTGGAGAGCGAAATGAACGCTGAATTTGCGGCGCATTCCGTTGAAATAATTTGTGCTGGTTACCGTTCTGCTGCGAGTGGGGAGGTAATCAATATCAGTTGAAAGAATAGACACACCTCATAATATAGAATTTATATAGTATCCGTTTTTAGAGTAGGTGATTTTAGTTGTTGACACAATTGTTAAAAAGCATTCCATGTTTAAATTAATAAACCGTTTGACCTGTTTTTATGCTTTACGCATCAGGCGAACCCATACTAAAAACGCATAGCTGCGTAGATATTGATAGCAATTATGACTTGTTGGTTTTGCCATCTTTATTGACTTTTTCACAGACCATATTCGTGTTTTGGGAGGCTATGTCAAGTATTATTGCATAAGTCCTAAATATAACAAAACTCTGCTCTTATGTCAATTCAATTTACATTTCAAACTCCAACGCCATTGATTCACCCGGCACTAAATTTTCCCATTCCTGCAACAGTTTTCGCAAATGTTGACGCATTGTCTCAATCTGTTCAATGGTAATGTTAGCGGGAAGTTCTTGGCTATCAGGTTGAAGCAGCGGATCGGGGAAACTTTCCCATAGTTCTGCTTGTAAGAGCGCAACAATCGGTTCTACTGTCATTGCTTCTGCTGGAATCTTGAAAGGTCGTTTTGATGTTGGCAGGTTAAAATCGGGGATGTCGTAACCTTTTGCTACAAGTCGAACTCATAGCGAGTAAGAGCTAAGCATCGTTGAAAGTTCTCCGAAAGTTTATCATTGAATATGCTAAATTACGAAAACCTAAGCGTGTTTCTTTGAGTTTATCATAACTAAGGGCAAGTTTCCGATAAGTCCCTTGCCAACCCAAGGTTCGCTCCACTTTATATCGGTCTTTGTCCATTTCTTTGTTAAACCACCGGAACGGACGGGCAATTGCAATAGGTTCTTTGGCATTCCGCCGGTTCGGATATATCACTGGGAGCAGCCCGTGTTGTTTGATAATCTTATGATTCTTTTTGGAATCAAAACCGGAGTCCAGTGTTAGAGCGGAAGCATTGAGGTCCATTCCAATACGATTAGCAAAGGCGATAAGATCGGTGAATGTTTCGGGCAAAATCTTTGTCCCATCTTGGTTGACAGGTTTGATGGTTATCGGGCTGATGATGAACCCTTGATTGTCAGTGATGATCAACTCTTTTTCACCTTTTTGATGTTTGTGGCCTGAATAACCGATGTTGTCACCCTTTTTTCACGACGGTATTTGACCCATCTCCATGAAGTTGAGAGGTGTCAAGTTGGTCGGTGTCAAGCAGGTGTATCACTGATGCCTCAAAAAGTTTCTGATACGAGCCATCTTTTGACCACCGATTATGCCATTTATAGATATTGGCTCATGTAAAAAGTAAGTGCTATTTTTTCAAAGTTATGTTAGAGTGTTACCTATGGACTTTCCAATACAATCTCTCATGGATGAAGAAAAAACTCAAGCGTGGGTGTTGGATCATTTCCACCCTCAAGGGCTGTGTTGCCCAAAATGCCAAGCGAGCGTGGCGGAGGCACGCAAGTTCCGTCCGACTGAAACAAGTGGTCTACAAGTGTATCGCTGCAAACACTGTGAGAGCATCTACAACCTCTATACCGGGACGGTCTTTGCTGGCACGCAGTTTCGTCCCTCACAGGTCGTTCTGCTTTTGCGCGGTGTCTGTCAAGGTGTTTCAAGTGCACAACTCGGGTGTGAACTGGGTCTAAGTCGTCAAACCGTTCTTTCTATAAGACGTAAACTCCAAACTTCGGCAGAGCAGATACAACCCGAAGCTGCTTTACCTGATGCTGAAGTCGAAACAGATGAGATGTTTCAAAACGCCGGTGAAAAAGGCGATAAGCACGTTGATGCTTCGGATCCGCCGCGTCGGCGTGGCAATAAACGCAGGGGACATGGGACTTATGACAATGATCGTCCGCCTATTGTTGGGACGAAAGGTCGCGAAAGCGGTCTCCTGAGATTACGTGTTGTGCGGCACACCGATTCTGCGACGCTTTCAACACACGTTCATCAGTGGACGTTGCCGACTTCAACGGTGTATACGGATGGTTGGCGTGGCTATAACCGTATTCAGCGCGCCCGTGAGATTGTTCTCCATAAGGATGGCGAGTAGGCAAGAGACGCAGACGGTGATGGTCTTTACGAGATCCATACAAGGACGATTGAAGGTGTCTGGACGACGCTGCGAAACTTCCTTCGTCCCTTTCGTGGCGTTCATAAAAAGTTCCTCGCCGGTTACGTCGCAATCTGTGAGTTCGTCATGAATCTAAAAGCTGTCAGTGTTGATTTTATAGCAAAACTCGTCAAAAGCACTTACTCTTGACATGAGCGTAGATATTAGACCAATGGAGTTCAGGATGCCGGGTTCGGAGTTGATCCCATTGAATACCCGTATGTAAAACATAGAGGATATAGTTGAATATCTTGTCCAAGGAGAGTTTCGGTTTCGGGCCTTTGACTCGTTTCGCTAAATGTGGTAAGATATAATGATTGAAATCTTTACGGGAAACCTGTTTGGGAATACATTTGTATTTTGGTGATTTTTGAGCCTCGTTTGCCATAATAACACCTTTTCATAAAGTAAATCGGTATCTGAAGTGGAAAGAAAGGGACATAAATTATACCCTTTTCTTTCCCTATTTTACCACATCTTTATGTTTTACTCAATATGACTTCACATTGTTTTTACGCGAGTTTAACGTCTCCCTGTAGGACGTTGAGTGAATCGTTTTTTGTTGCGGATATTTGTTCACGTCTCCGCGGGGCGAGGTTTTAACGTCTGCTTTTCAGAAGTTGTTTGAAGGGTAGATCTGTGATAGTCCAACTCAAATCACGATTTTGTTTCATTCTCAGACAATTGTCTGTGCCCCAACATTTTTCATAAATACCCGCTTTCATGGAAATTCCACCTTTACCTTTAAGGTTACTTTCTACGGGCTCAAGATATTCATATCCTGTTTTTTTAATTGTAAGTGTAAACTTCAAAATCGAGTTTCCTGACTTATAACTATAACTAAGAGTTTCCCCCATTTTTAAAACCGATCCAACACTGTGTGAACAACAAACTTTAGCCGGGCCTGGTCCTCCAGGGGAAGGTTTGAAAACACGTGGCTTGCTATTATAATCTACTGTTATGATATAAATTTCGCGTACGCCGTTCGTGATGACTGAAACTCTTAATGTTTGCAGAAATTCCAGTTCGTATGAATCGAAGATGTGCCCGTTTATCCAGTTTTGAGAATCTTGTACACTCATCAACTGGTAGCCACCTTTCTCTGTTTCCACTACAAAGGAATTCCACTGAGCAACAGGATTAGGTGGAGGGTGAGGGGGTTTAACACAACCTGAAAATAGACAGGTGGAAAGAAAAATGAGTGAAATTGTATGTTTGTTATACATTCAAATCTCCTTTGTAAGTGCGGAGGGTTTGCTTCTTCCCGCAGGACGTATTATGAAACGTTTTTGTTGCGGATATTTATCCACGCTTTCGATGAGACGAGTGTAAGGTCAACGATATTCACAGCACTATCATCATTGACATCTTCCAAGAGTTGAAATGAATCTCACCGTCTAAATCGGGAGAATGTGGATGGTAGTATTGATACCACCTTTAATCTATCAAGTCTAAATTGCACAAATTTCTAATGCATACCTATAGAAAATTTATAGCTAAGAATTGTCACCAAAATATACGTTCCGACCAACACTATCCCAAACGGACGTTTCAATTGACTCCCCGATACGAAAATTCCACACCGGAAAACGATCAAAATAAACACCATCGCAGGAAACAAGAATTGGAAAAATTTTCCAGATGCTTGTAAACCTGATGGCGTTGCAGCTGCTGAGACTCCAGCAACAAAGAGGACATTCAGAATATCCGCACCAATGATGTTTCCGACTGCCAACTCATCATGTCCACGTCGTACTGCTGTTATCGCTGTTACAAGTTCTGGGAGTGATGTGCCAAAAGCGACAAGTGTTGCTGCAATGATTTCCTCTGGCACATTAAACCTAATTGCAAGGATCTTCACAGTTGGGATGAGGATTTGTGCAGCAATAACAACAATTGCAATTGACCCAATGAGTTTAAAAAGTGTAACAAACGTACTAGATCCATCCGGCTCTGGTTCTTCATCGTGCCCGGAAGTGGGTTCAATTCCCACCACCTCCATTGAAGTGTATATTGCAACACTTCAACCAATCGCTTCCCTCGCTTCCAAAACCTTTTCAACGACCATTTTTACATCTTCTTCATCAACAAACGGGGATAGAATAAACGATTTTAAAGCAACAATTGGCTCTCCATAAGTGGTTTTACGGTAGCAATCGGTCGTCGAGATAAAAACACCTCGTCCCTCCATCGCCTCAGAATTCACGTATTGGAAGATTTCGCGATTGTAAACGTTGTGGGCAATTAAAATGTCCCGATTAGTAGCATCTTCAAATTCCTGCCGTTTGATTTCAAATGTATCTACACCGACTGGATAAGCACGGAAAAGTGTAACAGTCCCGAAATTTCCCCGATTCAGGACGGTTGTGCCTTCGTGTCCTCCCAGATGTTCTCGTAGAAGTTGCGTCATTTCAACGATGTGTCCAAGAATAGCGCGCAACCCTTCTTCCCCGAACAATCGTAGATTAGCAAGGGCAGCAAGAGTTCCTGTACCAGCTCTTGAGGTTTCAAGCGTAAACATTCCAGGGCGATACTGCCCAAATTGGAATAGAAAAGGCATCTGTTCAGGAGACCTTTTCAACATATCCAGATCAGCTTGATTTTTGACTAGTATGAGGCTGGAAATATAAGGCGCGAAGCCAGTTTTGTGGAAGTCAATGCCGACAGAATCTGCAAGGGAAAGGTGTCGTATCCTCCTGCAAGCACCTGCTAAAGCACGGATAGTACGCGGACGAAATCCTAATGGGTTCTCCTCCCAATCGTAGTTGTTGAAAACAGACCATGCCCATCCGATGACAGCGTCAGCGTGGATATGCGGTTGATAGTCAAGTCCAAATTCCTCAACAAGGGTTTCACGCAATGCAACGATTTGCAGTAAATTGTCCAAACCGAATGCATCGGTAGTACCCAATGTAGCAATAATACAGGCAATCTTTTTTCCGTTCGTGAGTGCTTTTCGCAACTCTTGCTCAAGTAATTCAAGGTCAATTTCGTTTTCAACAGTTGTCGGAATAGTAATCAGATTGTTTGTGCCTATTCCGAGCCAACCAGCAATAGTCGCAGCACAGTAATGTGCCGCATCTGACACAAAAATGACGGCATCTTCAGGTGTTCCTTTTTGAATTGTCTCTGGATATGCTTTTTCTAACCCGATTTTCACCCCATAGAGAGTGGTTCCAGTTCCACCAAAGGTAAACACACCACTTGACTGTTCTGGATCATATCCGATCAATTTTGATGTCATGGCAACGACTTCAACTTCAGCTAATGCCACTAATCGGCTGGATTCATCCCAAACAAGGTTCGGATTATGCAAAGAAGCAAGGAGTACCCCTATTAGACTCGGAATTGTCGTGGGTCCAATAACATTTTGTTGCGTGCGCGGGTGCCCAAAGATCGTCATGCCTCGGAGATAACTGACAAGGTTAGTTGTCACTTCTTCAACTGAGGAAATTGTTTCCGGTAACTCTGTCTTCTTTGCTGCTTCAAAATCTGCGGTAACGATACTGTCAAGCATCGGCAGATGTGTTTTTAGTGCGTCTACCTGGTCCAAGGCACGCATCATGGAATGCACAAAGTATGAGTCATGTATAGTATTAGATACAGGTTGAGGAAATGCAAGTTTTATTTTTTCTAAAATGTTTCGGTATGTCATTTTTGCTCCTAAAGTGAAGTATATTTCTACTTGGATTTTCCACAGATACTTAGCTCAAGAAAGTGCGTTTTTGTGGGTAGGATTGGGGTTTAGATATGAATAGACGTATCTGTGTTTACATTAAATATGATAACATTTCACTTTACGGATTTCAATGTGATTTGAGTATAGGAGTTCGGGATTAAGCGAAAGGTTGTCTGCGACTTTTTAATGTAAAACGGTTGAGTCTTTAAGAGAGTTTTGCACGGATAGCCTCAAAATCAGTTCCTTTCGGCATGACGAAGAGACACTTCCCGTTACTACGCGCTTCCCACAATTTGCCGATTTCGCGTTTTTCTTTTGAATCATCATTTGACCATAGATGACTGCCTTTGGATTCAATAACTAAATAGCGTCCATTGGTTAAGAGACAAACAAAATCGGGGTAAAACCTATCGGTTGAAGTCTGTAACCAAAAAGAAAGTGCTGGCTGGCGTTCAATATTACGTACCCAATACTTAACTTGGGGCAATGTGTCAATAAAATGGGCACACTTGAATTCTTCACCCTCTGCTTTCAGATCACCAACGTGAGGGTAATAGTGTTTTTGAAATTGATATGGTCCTTCATAACGAGTGTTGTAAGGGTAACGGTGTGAGTCAAAGGAAAAGCAATGATCCGGTGAAACAACAACTGGCGTTGCGCATTCAGGCAAAAGAAGATTATGGTATGCGCCAAGGTGTACGTTTTGGCGATGGCTGTCAATTTTCGCTGCAGCGGCATCTTTGAGAGCGTACTTGTTCCGGATAAGGACATCTATTGTCATCTCTCGATCTTCAATAAGATGCTTAACTAACCGCTGAAGGTAGGGAAGTGACTCGCGGCGTAGAATATCCAGATGCAAAATAGCTCTGTCAAGCCAGTCAGCGAGACGTGCAGCATCCCAGTTTTTGTCAGGTGCAAGGAGAGTCATCTGTTGATGTAGGACACCTAAATATTGCATCTCAACTCTTCCTTCTTCAGAAATACCGATTTCACCATGTTCTCCTGTATTGAATTCGGCTGGAAATTCTTCTTCAGTAAGTTCAGCATCACATTCGGATAACTGCCATACAGTTTCTAAAAAACGGGATGCCTCAAAATCAAGGAATGTCTGATTCTGCTGGACCATTAACTTCGGCACTTTAAAGGTTTCCCCTTGTTCAGCAGGGGCAGGCTCAGGATCAGGTGGTGTTAAACCTTCAAAAATGGGAAGAACGGGTTGTTCCTCGTCTATAGGGCGAATAAGTTCAGCAGCTGCTTGCTTCTGAAATCCGTTCTGAACGAGACCATCGGCTAAGGCGGAAGCAGCATCGTAGAAGTTCCGAGAGGCAACAAAAGCGTAGGCATTATTAAGGGCTGCCTGTTTCTTACGTTGTGCTTTCGGCAGGCGCATGACTCTGCCCAATATCTGTTCAACAGCAGTTGAGGATTTCATTTCGGCGACAGAGCAAAGAACATAGGCGAACGGACAATCCCACCCTTCCCGCAATGCTTGCACTGTGATAACGTAACGGATTTGACACTCCGGATCATTGATGTCTACGTCGTCAAGTTCCTTGTCCTCACCTGTGGCGCGAGCGATTTGTTCCTTGGGGATGTTGTGCTCTTCAAGTAGACACTTCTCAACGACTTCAACAGTCAAAGTTTCTTTGTCTTTGTGTCTTGGTTGTGCCTGAAGCAGCATAATAGGACGGATGTATTCACCTGTTTCCTCCCGTTCTCTCTCTGCTTCTAATTCAAGTGTGTTGCGTTGTGCTATAGCTGCAGAGAGCAGCTGTTTCCAATCCAGTTTGGTTTCTAACAGGATAGGCATTTTGATCATGTCTTCCGCCTGCAGTTCCGCTGCGGAAACTGTATAGAGAACATTGGAAGGGTTTTGGGTTGTATCGGGTGTTGCGGTAAATTCAATGATTGCCGATGGATTGAATCGGGCAAGTGTATCAAAAGAGAGTTCAGTCCGTGCATTGTGCGCTTCATCAACGATCACGAGCGGACGTTTGACGCATAGAAGGTTCGCGAGCGAATAGATAGGTTTACCACTTTCATCACGCTCAATTTCGGAGAGCGTTTCGTCAGACAGGTGTGTGAAATGTCCCATCAACGTACCCGACTGCTCGTAAACTTTGCGCCCATCCGTGTCTTCAACGCGAAATGCTTGCATCGTCGAAACAATAATTGTGGTTTTGGTGTTCAGAATATGTAGCGGCAGGGAGAGTGCTTCACCTATCGTGAAAACTTCTACTTTGCGCCTCGCGGATTCGAAAGCATCTCTGTAAGGATGTAGCGGATTTTTAAGTGCACTTAGTGTCTGATCGCGGATGGCATTTGAAGGCGTAAGCCAAAGCACAAGCGGCGTATCGGTCTTTAAAAGTTCAGATGCAGTGATGCTAACAGCATGGCACGCGACTAACGTTTTTCCACCACCTGTAGGCAAACGCAGACAGACATAAGGCATGCCGGACAAGGACTCAATAGGCGCGTAGGGACGTTTGGTAAGATCGTAGAATGCGGTGTTAGCACTCTTGAAATGAAGGAATTTTTGATAGTATTCTGTCAACGTTTCAAGGGTGCGTTCTTGATATTCTTTGAGGGGGAGGTGCATCTTTTGGTTTTCGGAAATTATAGATATTTTGTTTTAGTCAAGGATTTATACAGATTGCCCAGAGCCGTTTCGGTCCTTGAATTATTGATGTCTAACACTTAGAGTTCTGCCAGTTTTGGAATGTGTTCACTTTCATAATCTTTAATGAGTGTACCAACGAAATGCATCAAGGGTGCCAAGGGGTGATTTTCTGATCCATCAACGAGATCCAGTAAATCATCTAGTCGGGAAGCAAGCTGCTGATATTCGATTTCCTGCAATGGAACTGGTATGTGATTTTCGTTTTGGGTCATGAGGTCAATTAAATCGCATAACACTTTGACAAGTAGTTGCAATTCGCTTTTACCGCGTGGGCGAAAGGCGATTGATGTTTCCATTGGAGATATATTTGGTGTAATTTGTGTTTTAGGGACCATCGTTTACTCCTTCCATCTTCCTCTATCATACTCGGCATGTGTTAGGACATCCCGAATGTAGATCCTCTGTTCGCCATAGAAGATATAAGTGATAAGACGTGCCTTGTTACCAGCAATGTTGAAAACCGTCAAATTTCCTACCCGATCTGCGTGGGGGAACACTGAACGTAACTCTTCAAACGAACTAAAATCTCTTTCCTGCATTAAACGATACCAACGGTTGAGCGATGGTTTTGTATTTGGATGTTTCTGTGCAAATTCAATGAGTCGGTCTTGCCTGATAATGTCCATCGGAAATCCGTATGACGTGCCGCTTTCTCAAGTGTTGCACTACTTTCCTTAGTCTGCCTGCTCTGTTAGGTGAGAAGCCGCATATAGGATTCTACCAAACTTAATTTATTATACAGTGACGGAGGATCGTTAGCAACTAAAATTGTGCCGTGGCACAGGATACACGCCTGGATATGTATAGTTTTTGCCAATTTCTATACATATCATGGACAATATGTATACTTTCTATACATATCATAACCGATATGTATAGTTTTTGCCAATTTCTATACATATTAAGTTTAGACATGTTCTCTTTTCAACTAGCTGCTGGATTGCTACACCAAATTATACGGCATTTGGCGGAAGGTTATCCCGCGTTCCTTTAACAACCCTATGCTGAGTTGCGTGCCGCCGCAATGGATAATCTTTCTGTCATCATGACACGGCAAACGGTTTATGAGCTCGTCGTTAAGGACATCTTCATTGTTGAGCAGGTAGACAGCGGCACCGTCCACGCTCCCTAAAAAGGCGCGTTGGTGTCTTTCAAGAGTTGTGCAGGAGGCATACGACGGTCTGTCCCCTTCCATAAGATTTAGCACTGTGTCAGCTGCAATCGGAGTACCTGTCTCCTTGAAAAAGAGGTACTGCGCCATTTCATGAAATGGAATTTCCGATCTTTCCAAGAAGGTCTCACCAACGTGATAATAAGCAAAGGTGTCTTTAGTGCCAAAACCTTGCAATAGTGTGTTCTCCCGATCAAAGGTGTAGCCTTCACTGACGCGTTTGAGACGTTCCGCTGTAATTTCACGGGCTATCTTCGGCTCCAATTCAACTAAAATGAATTGGCGATTGCCATTGTCGTCTCGGTTTTGTGCGAGGACAGCGTGACCTGTTGTGCCGCTGCCTGCAAAGGAATCTAAGACAATTGAGTCAGGACCAGTGGACAAAAAAATCAAACGCTTAATTAGGTCTACAGGCTTACTATTATCAAAAACTTTTTTTTCAAAAATTGCTTTTTGCTCATTTGTGGCATCAGTTGTTGTTGCAATATCGTAATAAATGCTACGCTCTTTAAGAATTTTCGCTTTGTCTCGTTTCTCATCGAAATAGATAATTTCGTACGGTGTCCAACGCCCACTTCTTTTTTCCCAATGAATATGATCTTGATCCAAAGCAGTAGGGCGAGTTCGCCAATTTCCATCATTTCCATCGGGGGCTTGCGGATAAAAGGGATTCCCATCTGGATCTTCAATTGAGTAAAACATTGTCGGTCTGTCCTCTCTATATGCGTTAGAACCCCATTTTTCAAGTTTCACGAATTTACACTTTCGTCCGTTTTTGACTTTAGGAAATTCGGCTTGAGTCCTTTCCGCTGTTCTGAATTTCATAGTAAAGGCATCACTTTTTCGGTAACAGAGAATGTATTCATGTTCTCGTGCGTAGTATTCGGAGTCTTGACCGCCTCCCGATTTTTTTCTCCAGATCAGATTGGCTACAAAGTTGGTTTCACCAAAAATTTCGTTCATTAGTAAACGTAGGTTCGGTTGTTCGTTATCGTCAAGCGTGATGAAGATCACACCATCTTTTCGGAGGAATTGATGAAGTAAGCAGAGGCGTGGATACATCATGCAGAGCCATTTGTCGTGCCGAGAAAGATCTGCTGCCAACGAACCGACAGTTTTTCCAAGCCATTTCTGGATGGTTGGGTTGTTAACGTTATCGTTGTAAACCCAACTTTCGTTGCCAGTATTATAGGGAGGATCAATAAAGATACATTTGACTTTGCCAGCGTAGTAGGGTAGGAGTGCCTTGAGCGCGGTAAGGTTGTCACCTTCAACGAGGAGATTGCCAATGCCAAGCGGTTCATTATCGTATCCGAAGGATCGGTCACGGTCGAGCGTGAGGGTGTGTATCGGCACCTCATCGTGGTGATTGATAACTGCTTCTTTTCCTATCCAGTTCAAGGTAGGCATGTATGCGGTTTCCTTGTTATCCCTACGGGCACGGGGACATATTCTGCTCACAAGGTCGGGAACGGTGACTAAATAGATGTGGGACAATCCATGCCGATATGTCTTACAATGACGGTTTTTGTTGAGGTCTTCTGTCTACGGTTTCGTTATCGTTTGATTCTTCTGTTTTTTTTACGATCGGATGGTGGCACATAATACGACACCACTTTCATGCCTTTCCGTTTGCACTCTTCTTGAACCTTTCTCAAATACGCTGAGAGTTCTTCAACAGAATTGAATTGGGCATTGAATTCTTCTTTCATTCGGTAGCACTCTTCAAGAATCGGATCAGTGTAATTTTCAAGGTTTTCTTTCATCTGATACCTCTCAATTAATTCTGCAGGCGTACAGATAATTATTGGTTCAAAACCTGCATCTAGACAAACTTGGTTGATATTTTCTTGTTTGTTTTCATTAACAATATGCTTCTGGTTCCATGATACAAGGTATTCAACACCGTGTACCGTGGCAATAGCGATATGTTCCGCATCTGACCGAAAACTGTGTGGTACTGCTCCGGAATCCAACAATTTCTGGGTGAGTATATCAGTTTCAGGTAAAACTTCCAATACCGTTAGATGTGATAAAACTTCACGTCGCCGCTTTGCTGCGTCTGCGTCCCCCTCATTTGCCTCGGTGAGAACTACAGGCGAAATTACAAATGTGAATTTATCCTTATAGTCTTCCCAGAATTGCCGTGTTATCTGTTGCCAAGACGCTAACGCTGAATGTTTACTAGGCCTAGCCGCCAAATAACTAATAACCGTTGTCTCAAGGTAGACCCTTGATTTTCTCTCTGTATAGTATACCATGAAATGTTGTTGTTTTGAAGAATAAAAATAATAATACTGATATTTCTCAGAATGGTCTTGAACCTAATAATAATCAATAGAAACAAGGTATAGCACCATGGAAATGCGTTTTTGCTGTGTCCATTTTCCTTGACTTTTATAGCATGAGATAGCATCCTAATTACAGATTTGAATATAAACAAACATTAGGAGGATATCTCATGCTAACTCAGCTTATCAAATCTACCACTTTTTTTCAAGAACTTCTATTGTACTGCCACCGGAAATTCGGGCCGCTCTCTAAGACAAGATTATGGTATAATATCCATCTCCTTGAAAGGAGTATCCGATGGCGAAACGAAAACGAAGAAACTTCACCCCCGAGTTTAAAGCCGAAGTTGTTCTTGAGGCTCTCAGCGTTGAAAGTTCCCAAGCAGAAGTGTGTCGGCGACATAACCTCATCGATGAACAACTTTCAAAGTGGAAGCGACAGCTTCTTGAAAAAGCGGCGACCCTCTTTGAACCCGCTGATAAACAGTCTGATGCCTCTGCGGAGCGGATCGCCCAACTTGAGCAACTCGTTGGGCGGTTGACCTTGGCACTTGACATCCAAAAAAAAGCCTCAACTTACTTGAGTTAGCCTCGATGGAGCAGCGAGAAATGGTTACGGCATTACGGACAGACTTTTCGGTTCGGCAGATATGTGAGACACTCGGTTTCAACCGAAGCAACCTCTATTATCACCCCAAGCAGGCCCCGTATGAAGCGGGTCTCCAGGATGAAATAGAGACGTTATCTTTGCTATATCCAACATACGGATATAGGCGTCCCACACAGTTGTTGGTGCGTAACGGATACACCATCGGGTATAAACGTGTTGCCCGATTGATGAAGTCCGCCAACCTCTCGGTTTCTGTCAAGCGTGTCTGTCAAACCACGACATCCGTTGCGGGTGTGCGTCCCTGGAGCAATCGCCTTGAAAACCTTGATGTCTCCCGATGTAATCAGGCCTGGGTGGGCGATATTACCTACGTCCGCCTCAAAGGACACTTTATCTATGTTTGTCTGCTCATGGATGTCTTCACTCGCATGATCAGAGGGTGGCATATCAGTCAACACTTGACGCAATCTCTGACGTTGAAACCCTTGGAGACAGCATTATGTCAAAGTGTCCCAGAGATCCATCATTCTGATCAAGGCGTTCAATATCTTTCAAATGCGTCCATCTCACTGCTTAGGCATCATGGGATTGAGATTTCAGTCGCCCGGAGAGGGTGTCCTTGGGAGAACGGATATGCTGAAAGACTTATCCGCACGCTCAAGGAAGAAGAAGTTCATCTCAATGACTATGAGGACATCCACGAAGCAAGAACCCGCATTGGGCATTTTATTACACAAGTGTATAATCACAAACGCCCTCACTCTGCGTTAGGGTATTTGACACCTGTGGAATTTGAGCAAAAAAACTTGTCTTAACTTTGCTAAATTTTGGTCTGAATAAACGGTAGCACTTCAAATGGTTAATGCCGAAAACTTTACACACCCCATAACTTAAAACGGATTGCAAAATAGAAACAAATATGCTAAACTGAAAACCATAGAAAATATCTGTATCTTATAAGCTGTTATACCAAATTAACGGGATTAGTCTTATTTTTCTAGGCAGACAGCGCGCTTACCGAGTGGGATCAAGTTAATTTGGTATTATATCTTCGATTAGATTTCCAATGAATTTGAAACGTGCTGTATTATTTTTCCTTATGCTAACCCATCCATTTTTCTGCGATTTCACTGCAATTGCAGAAAAGAATCCGCTTGTGCTGGGTGCCCATTTTTTTAAGTTGGAAAATTATGATGCTGCTATTACAGAATACAAACGTTTTCTGTTCTTCCATCCGGATGATACGCGTGCAGCAGAAACCTACCACAAAATCGGACTCGGCTATAGAACACAAGGGTTATGGCAACACGCAATTTCAGCCATGCGAAACGCTGTGCAACACGCCGCCGCGAAAGAAGAGAAATCGGAATACCAACTTGAACTCGCGGTAACACTTATCGCTACGCAGAACTACGATCTTGCACGCCTTGAATTGATAAAAGTAACAATTCGTAACCCCTCTGGACCTCTATATCAACGCGCGCTTTTCTTGCAAGCCGTTGCACATATTTATCAGTTTCAATGGGAGCAAACGCGTGAGGTGTTGCGAAATTATACCACAGATGAAATGCTTGATAAACTTTTAGAAGATGCAGTCAATCTCCCACGTAAATCTACCAGAGTCGCAAAAGTGTTATCAGCGATTCTTCCGGGGGCAGGGCAAATCTACGCTGGCAATTGGCGAAGTGGGTTAAACGCGCTTGCGTTAAATGGTGCTCTTGGATTCGTCGCGGTTGATACGGCATTAGACAGGCATTACGTAGATGCAGCCTTATGGACGCACTTTATTTTCCTGCGATATTATCAAGGCAATTTTTACCGCGCCGGAAAGGCAGTAGATGAATTCAATGAGAACGCATCCCGCCGTGCAGCTGATAACATATTGAAACGACTTCAAGAGATTGTTGAGACACCGTGAAAGGTTTATGATTCTGATCGCTTTTGAACTATAAACACGGCGGCGACAAGGACTATCGCAACAATGAACGTCCAAAGCGTGTTAGTATATGCAAGAAACGCTGCGATCGCCAGCAGAATTGATTGATACCAGCGCGTTTTCCGCATAAAGTACCCCATTGTTACAATTGAAAAGATGATAGTACCGACCAATGCTGTTGCGACAGACATTGTATTTTGAAGTAGTGTGCCTGAAAACAGGATATGCGTATACGCGAACAGCAGCGGCATGATATATAACAGTTTGGCGAACTTAAAGCATGCCCACCCTGTTTTCCACGGGTCGGCACGGGCGATCGCAGCTCCCGCATAAGCCCCTAACGCAACTGGTGGTGTGATATTAGAATCTTGGCTAAGCCAGAAGATAATCAGGTGCGCAGCAATAATTGAAATACCCATCTCAGGTGTTGTTAGAATTGGTACAGCGAGTTCTGAGGTAATCAGATAGGCGGCAGTGACGGGAATTCCCATTCCAAGGATTAAAGATGCAGCTGCAAGGAGTAACACCGCAATAGCCCGATTATCACCCGCTACAGATAACACCAAATCTGGAAATATCCTACCTAAGTCTGTGAGGTCTATGACACCGACAATGATTCCGATGGTGCCAACTGCGCCACCGATAGCGAGAGAATTTTTAGCACCGGTGACCATCGCTTCCCAAACCCGTTTCGGTGTCAGTCGTGTTTCTGGGCGGAAGTAACTCACCCCAAGCGTAACAAGAATTGAGAAGAAAGCCGCTTTGTAAGCAGAATAACCTACCATAAGTGAACCGATTAGGGTTACCAACGGTAACAGGTAATACCATCCAGTTTTTAGAAGTGTAGAGAGTTTCGGAATCTCTGAGGAGGGTATCCGTTCAAGCCCTTGTTTCTTTGCCTCAAAATGGACCATCACCCATACAGACAAAAAGTAGAGGACCGCAGGCACTATTGAGATAAGCGCGATTTTGCTATATGCTACACCTGTCCGTTCCGCTATCAGGAATGCTCCTGCCCCCATGACCGGTGGTAGGAATTGACCGCCAACAGAGGCTGATGCTTCAACGGCACCTGCGATGTGTGGACGAAAACCGGTCCGCTTCATCAGCGGAATCGTAAACGCCCCAGTCGTAACCGTGTTTGCGATGGCACTCCCCGCGACAGAACCGAAGAAGCCAGATGTAACAACAGATACTTTCGCAGCACCGCCAATTGACCGGCCCGTAAGCGACATTGGTAAGTCAATAAAGAACTGTCCTACCCCGGATTTCTCTAAAAACGCACCGAAGAAAATAAAAAGAATTACATAAGTCGCCATCACGTTTGCCATGATGCCGAAGACACCTGCTTGACTAAAAAAGCCATGTTCGATAATCCGTCGAAACGAGAAGCCTTGGTGTGAGATAGTTTCTGGCATTACACGACCAAAAAGTGCGTATAGGATGCCGACAGCAGCGATAATAGGCAACCCCCATCCAACCGTGCGCCGACTCATCTCAAAACTGATGATAAGTCCGATAGCACCCATCACAATATCTAAATGTGTATATGCGCCTGCTCGGTTTGCGATATTGGGATAATCTATTATCCAATAACCGATTGAACAGACGCTCAGGCATACGAGTAAAATATCGAAAATGGATGGACGCGAGGCAGGAGAACCTTGAAAGACTTTATAAAGGATGGCAATTAGAGAGAATGTGAAAAGCAAATATAAACCGAGATGGTATTGTTCCGAAGCTGTGCCGAAACCTGCGCTATAGATGTAGAAACCAACGAAAAAGACGGCACTAATTTCAAAAATCCACTTTGAATTGCCTTTTAATTCAGTGCGTTGCGTTGTAAATGTTGTGACATCTTTTTCTTCTGTTTGTTCCATTAGTTTCCAGCTATCGGTATACGTCCACGTTTTTAAAAATCGCTACTAATGCCAACCATGATCGAAGTTTTATGGATAGGTTCAAATTGTGAAATTCCCTCATCCGTTTGAACGCGCCTGAATCGGTACTCGTTAATAACGATTGTTTGAACAGGTGGAAAGACTACATAACGGATTTCGAGGTTGAGTGCTGATTTATCATCCAGATCAAAGAGGTCAGAGAAGAAGTTAGATTCACCATCTTCCCCAATGTTGCGTTTTGTATAAAATGCCCGAAACGTGAGACGTGGCACTAATCCTGATTCTTTAATCCCAAGATAGATTTTGGATGTATTATTGTTGTAGTTTTCAAAAGCACCTAAGAAATGAAGTTGCGGCATTGGTTGCCAGATGATTTGTGTGAAAAATCCGCGTCTTGCCTCACTGCTTTCCTCGTATCCCCAAAATTCAGGCATGCCAGCTTCGTAAGTATAATCAAACACAGTGGGAATGTAGCCATCACTAAAGATGCGGCACTCGAATTTGAAAATGGCTTTGGTAGAAGCTAAGCCAATACCAACGGCGTTTCCCCATCCCAATTCTGTTACAGAGTTTTCTGAATGTGATTTAGATTTTTCTTTAGCGGCTATAGGCTCTAACGTAATATCTTCCGGATTAGGGGGTGGATTAATCATAACGAAATCGTTATATAGATCAAGCCGAAAAGAATTTCGTTCAATAATAGGAAATCCCACATCAAAACCGACCGCGTCCAAAGGTTCTTCGCCTTCTTCCAGCGAATTTGGGTCAATATCGGTGAGATAGGTGGCACCGAGTTCAAATCGTGTTAGAAGGTTATTGTTTTCGGGACGTTGAAGAGGTCGGTAAAAACCACGTCCCCCGAAGATTGTTGGGTTTCCGAGGTCATTGACCATGGTTTCAATACCGTATTTATTATCGGATTTTCTGAGGTTCAGGTGCAGCCCACGTCGGTCATGATTAGAATAGCCAGACATAATTGATCCATGTCCGATGGTAAGATAGTCAAATTCACCAAGTCTGAAATAAAACGGGTCATAAGGTTTTCCATAACTGATGTAACGAATCAATCTCAACCATGTGCTTGCGCTGTCCCATGCTTCGCCATCTTCTGCAAGAAACTGATCTGCAGAATTTTCCGCGTAAGGATTGTAGAGTAAAACAAGGTCTAAACCCAAGCCGACTTTGCCAATAGGAAGCTCCGGTTGAAGTTGAAGCCGGACGTAGGCATCACCGTTGATGAATGTTAAACCGCCACCGTACAACCCGCTTGTAAGGAAGTTGCTTTCTACCATTGGGGTTAAATGTTCTTGCGCGGAAATTGGGGTAACCATTGCCAGAATCAAAATTATAGAAGCAAAAATGCCGCTACTAAAAAAAATAATAATTTTTTTATCTTTCAAGATGTAATTATCCTCCCATCTTTCATGTGAATAACGCGATCAGCGTTTTCTTTTAACCCCTCATGATGGGTTACAATTGCTATCGTGGTTTGATGTTCCTGTCGGAGTTCTTGAATCAGGTTCATCAAGTTGTCGCTTTGTCGACTATCTAAGTTCGCAGTTGGTTCATCGGCGAAGATGATTTTGGGTTGGTTCGCAAGTGCTCTGGCAAAAGAGACGCGTTGTTTTTCACCTCCGGACATTTGCGCAGGGCGATGGTGAAAACGTTCACTTAAGCCGACTCGTGTTAGCAGTTCTATTGCTCGTTGTTCTGCTTCAGTAGCGTTTGTTTTAGCGATGTCCATGGCAATCATGACATTTTCAAGCGCGGTGAGGTATGGTAACAGGTGGAACAACTGAAAAACAAACCCGATTTTTTCTCGGCGAATCACACTTAGGTCTTGGTTTACCAGATCAATTACGTCACCGTCAATTCGGAGTTCCCCAGCATCAGGTGTTAAAATACATCCGAGCAGACTAATCAGGGTCGTTTTTCCGCATCCGCTGTCTCCCATAATCATCACCAATTCGCGTTCTTCGATTCGGATATCAACCGAATCAATTGCGATGACAGCGGCATCACCGATACCAAAACGTTTGGTCAAACCGATTCCTTCTATGATTGTTGCCATGATAATACCTTTTAGCGTTTTGTATCGGGCGGACAAAGCCCTCCCACAGTTTTATGAAATATACTGGTATAGTCTGATGTGATGCTTTTCAAACTTCCGCGTCTGAGTAAGCAAAATTTTGATTTTGCTGTGTATGCCCACTATCAATTTCGCCACGAAACGCTATCATCGGATCAACCCTAATCACTTTTCGTGCTGCAAGATAACCGCTTCCACAACAGACAACGAAACTGATGCACGCCACGATGATCGATTCAACAAGATGAATCGCTACAAAAATAGGTGCTGCAGCCGCAAATATAAAGGACAAGCAAAACCCTACGACCACCCCCGCTATTGAGATGATGGCGACCTGTTTTAGTAAAAGTGACATCACATAGTTGTTTGAAGCACCGATGGCTTTTAACACGCCAATCTCCTGTGTCTTTTCAAGCATCGTCACATAAGTAATCATCCCAACGAGCAACCCCGCAGCTAACCATAGCATGACTCGCAGAAATTGCACCGCTTTCATCGGTTCGTCAACATAATATTCAATAATGTCTTTCAGTGTCTGATTTAAGGTGCGTGCTTCAATAGCTGCTGAAGCATCTAAGTTAGCTGCGACCATTTCTGGTTGTTCAATCTCTTCTGGTTGTCTGTTCTTATCTATTTGTTTAATTGGTTTTGATTTAGCAATCATCATATTGACACGTGGGTAGTTGCCAAGTAGTACATTTTGCGCAACACGGATATCCATAAAGAGCAGCGGCGTATCCAAGACAAACATAAGGCTTTTTGTCTTTCCAACAACCCTCACTGTGTCGGTGCCGATCGTAATCTGTTCGCCGATTTCAAGCCCCATCTTTTCATCAACAATTACTTCGTGGGGAACAGGGTCTTCAGGACGATAACCCTCAAATTCACTTGACTTGAACATTCTGCCATCAACGACGTGCTTGGGACCGCCAAGTTTGTCCATCATATAACCGACAACAATTGCCTTCGTAGATTTTCCACGTATTGTGGGTCGAGCTTGTGCGAAAATAAGGGGAGACACAGTGCCAGCTTTCAGGTCTTGCGATGCATTCAATGGTGCCATATTTTCCTCAATAAGGAGGGAAAACCCGATGAAAGCACCGCCGGAACCTTCGGCTGAAATCCAAATGTCTGCACCCGTGGATTTTACGTATTGTTGCGCTTGTATACGCATGCCGTTCATAATACCACCTAACAGCAGAATAAGTGAAATCAGCACAGTGATTCCGAGTGCTGTTAGCACAACTCTAGCTCGACGATATCGCATGTCTTTGAGGAATAGATTTTTCATTTTAGATCAACCTTACATATTGGCAATTCGTTCAGGCATTATCTGCCGTTTTCGTCTGTGTAGTTGGACGTGATCCAAATATGTCCCAGTGTCTGCATCGGTGCCTGTTTCACGGTCTAAAAAGAGCGGAAAATCGGATGCGGGCGGTTTCGCGTTGTGATAGGCGTGGTTATAACTCCGCATTATGATACGTTGTTCACGGTTGAGCGTCTTTAACCACTCTGGTGAGGAATGGAATCGATCCGCTGGTGTAACCCAAGATGGACAATACGCAACGAAGATATTGTAGCGTACCACATCGCTTTCGTTCGTCTCCACACGATGCCAGATACTGGAGTGCATTACCGTCATTGTGCCTTTGCGAGGACAGACAACCAACTCTCCTGGGAGGCTCTTGTGTGTATCGTATCCATCCATATACTGGTGCCGGTGACTTCCCGGAAACACAACGAGGTTACCCATCTTCTCACGCGGGAGGTCTGTTAGCCAATACCCGATTTTGATTTGCAACGGCAATTTCGGTGAAAACACACCGTAGGGAAGCGCGCGTGCCCCATCCGGATGCCACTGATTGTACTGTTTACCACCAGGCGGTCGCAGGAAAAATTGGCTCTGATGCAGTTTGAGAAGTTCTCCGAAAAGATCGTAAGCAAACCCGACATGCCGTTGGTGATCGATTAAACTTGTAAAGATAGGGTCGCGTTCGACAATGTTCTCCATGCCGAGGTAGCCGCCTGGCGTGTATTTCGGATTGCTGACTGCAACGCGATCTATTGCATCAATATAAGTATCAATGTCTTCATCGGAGATAGCGTCTTCAATGAAGATAATACCGTCTTCGTTGAAAGTTTTCCACTGTTCCGATGTAAATCCGGGTGGTGCAGGACGATATTTTTGTTCGGTTTCCATTGGACGACTCCTTTCGTTTAATAATAGCAATAGCAAATTCTGTGCCAATCTGAGATATATTCTGTTTTTTGGTGGCTAAGGAGCGTGCTTTCTCAATTTGTATCTGTTGATTTATCCTTTTTTGGATTGGCGATCTCGAACTGATGGATGGCGTGTCTATAGATAAGTACCATCTGGTTATTTACATTCATTGTAAAGTTATATTCATTGTATTCTACCGGTATGCCGTAAAGGATATGTCCGTTTCGGAGTGTCACCTTGACGTTTTTCTGTGCCAACTTGCGCATGGGGCGTTTCCCAATGATTTTCGGTCGCTTATGTGGGTCTTTATCGGTTCGGAGTTTTTCAGCTTCAACTTCTTTGTTTATCCGCAAAGCGTTTCCTAATTCATCCGCGGATTCTGGCATCAGGCAGAAGAGAATATCTACTTTGGGGAACGAGCCTGTAGATGTCCGGATCTCATATTTCTCTATTTCTGTGATATTTACCTTTTTGATACCGTCATAAGTTACGAGCAGCACGGGACCTTGAAACCTATTGAGCAAGGTTGTGGTTTCAAGGTTTTGTGTTGGACCGTTCTGTTGCGTCATAGGATGGACCTCCAAAATAATAATTTTTGATATTTTACCGTAAATATAACTTGATTTGTTAATCTTTGTTTAGACAGTCTACATAACTGATGGACTGCTTTGTGAAATGTCTGAGAGAACTGCACAAAAAGGTGCAAATTTTATACCCGATTGCACGGAATTGGGCAGTGAGTTAGACTCACGTTATTACTTATAGTTTGTATCAAATGACCCCATGAGTTATACTATTAGTATTCGTTAAACTAACGAGTAGATGTCCTCGGATCCCCGATAATCTATTCATGGAGGTCAATATGAACCGCAAGAAGGATACCGCTTACGGTATCACTCGGCTCGAATCCAAGAATGCCAGAGCCGCGATTATTCAGAAGATTTCAGCAGACTTTAATCTCATGCCTCTCGTTGCTGAAGCCTACTATAAACAGATTTCTACCTACTTTGAACAACATGCCGATGTGCAACTCACATCAGGGCAAATCTGCTACGAGGCAGTCGCCGCTGAGGAACCCGCAGGCAAACACATCGCTTTAGCGAAAAAAGTCTCCTGTCGACTCAAACTCAACGATGTTGAAGCCGACCTTGAAGTTTTAGCGACTTATGGGCTCGCAGGACTCAGACGGCATCGGATCCTCCGATTGACCCAAGAAGCTTATGACCAAGAAGCCTTGCTGAGTTATGAGGATTTGGCGGTGTTATTAACCACCAGTCCTGCCACCGTCAAACGCGACATCCGAGCGTTGAAGCAGTCCGGCTATTTCGTGATGACGCGCGGGGCGAAACACGACATGGGCCCGGGACTGTCTCATAAGACGCAGATTCTCGAGCTGTACTTCAAAGCATACACCTTCACCGAGATTGAGCAAAAGACGAACCACTCCGAACGGGCTGTCTACCGCTACTTGAGGGACTTCACACAAGTTGCCACGCTCCATCATCAAGGGTTCCCTAACGCTCAGATACGCCTGATTTCTCATCTCTCTGACCGGTTGATACGCGAGTATCTCTCGCTGTTCAAGGAATATCAACACACCGATCGCATGACCCAACTCCTTCACCCAGAACCAGAGGACACAAAAAAGGAGGATCTCTCATGAGCAAACCTCTAACACGCACGCAAATCAACGAGAAGAAATTCAGACGCATCAACGATAAATCCCTACGACAGTTGCTTATCCATCGCTTTCTCAATGACTACGGGTATGACAAAGGCGAAGTCACTGCCACCGCCATTGTTGATGATATTCTCAAGACCGTTGAAGACTATTTCGTAATTACCCTCCCCTTGGAAAAACTCGCCACCGGTGATCAACTCCCAGATGAGCGTTTCCTAAGTTATGGACAACTCGTTTGGATGGCCGTCCCTATTGATGAACATCCAGAAAGAGGAAAGTCCATCGTCAAAACTCGGATGAAACCCATCATCCTGACCTACCTCGCCGCAGAGGATATTGAATCTTTTAGAAACGGTTTCACCTCCCGGCAATTGCGGATCAATCGCTTGGTCCGCTGGTGTCATCAAGCTTATGACCAAGGGGCATTATTGACACAACTCGACTTGGCAGTTTTGCTCAATGTCTGCGATGCCGTTGTCTGTGATTATGTTAATGAATGGCAAAAAACCACTGGAGAACTCTTGCCCACCCGTGGCAATATCCATGACTTATCGGGGGCTATTACCCATAAGAAAGAGATCATAACCCTCTATCTTCAAGGACATCTCACCCCCAGGATTGCCGCAAAGACCAAACACTCTAAGGAGGCAGTTGATAGATACATTCGCGATTATGAGAGCGTCAAAGTCGTTCGCACCGCTACCACAGATATTGATAAAATCTCACAGATCACCCGACTTTCTAAACGCGTTATCACTCAATATCTGGACCTGATTCCGCAGCCCCAACTCCAAGCCATAGATGCAAACCTTGCCAATTCAGACTCAAACGATGAAGCCACTCACCAAGGAGAAGCCCAATGAGACCCTAATCCTATGTTCCCGACGAACTTTACTTCGCAAAACCGGGGCAGGTGCCTTGAAAATATGGTTGACAACCGCTACCGGTTTTGCTATACTTTAGACACGTTTATCGCTAAACGCATCATTTCTCAAAGAGGATGCTCGCGATCCCAACGCAACCCACTCATCAACGATCGCTGGGAAGCCAATGAACATCAGCCTTCCAGCTATCCTATGGTCATTTGATACTATTTTCTTATTAGCATTTTTCTGGTAGCAGTGAACTTGCCTACGGTTAACGTATAGAAATAGATTCCACTTGCCACAGGTTCACCCACATCATTTCTACCATTCCAATACGCCGCACGGCTGCGACTTTTATAGATACCAGCATCCTGATGTCCCAATACTAAGGTCTTAACTATTTTACCATTTGCAGCATAGATTGTCAAACTCACCTCAGCAGGTTTAGCAAGATGATAGGGTATCCACGTTTCTGGATTAAACGGATTCGGATAGTTTGCAAGCAGCTTTGTTTTTTCAGGAGTCAACGATGTTAGAAGCCTCTGGAGATTCGCTATGCC
Organism: Candidatus Poribacteria bacterium; assembly: GCA_965197475.1. Classification (GTDB taxonomy): domain Bacteria; phylum Poribacteria; class WGA-4E; order WGA-4E; family WGA-3G; genus MSPOR6. The sequence goes on from CBDANF010000003.1 coordinate 52,289, forward strand.
CTTTCGAAAAACAATAGAACCGTCGTTTTCTATCTGCGCCTGCGTTATCCATGCTCGTATCATTGCGGGCATTAATTCTTCACTATTTATCACAACAAGATTCATATCAATGCCACGGTTGGTAATTAATGTCGGAGCAGATGCGGTTGTCTCACCTATATGCTGTGCAACAGCGATGAGGTCTAAGATGCCGATCGTCCCATCGCTGTCCACGTCAGCTTGTGGCGTGACGGATGCATCTTTTCCCAAGTATTGTGCCACCTGCATTAGATCTAAAATGCTCACTTGCTCATCCTGATTTACATCCCAAGGCAAGAACACACGCTCTTCCACAGTGATAACAAAATCAGGAATGCTCAGAGAAATTGTTACCAAGTCACTTGAACCTGCATATAAGTTGGTAAGTGTTACTTGCGCTTCGCCAATCGCCTTTGCCATAAACGTTACCGACAGCAGCTTGCCTGTGCCGCTTACGCCGTCTCTGCTCAGACTTATCGCGCCGAGTCCGGTGATTTTCCCTGCTGTGTTATCAATCGTGCTTTCAAGAAAGAATGTCGTTCTATCATCTTTCTTCAAGAAATCACCTTCGCTCACCTCAACTGCTTCAAGGGCAGCAGGGTCAAATACAATATTACATAACCATCCCGCTAAATCAGTGGTGTTTTCTACGTTGAGATGTAGTGTAAACGTATCATCAACGCGAACAGGGAGTTCATCTATAGAAAAAGAGAGATTGGCACTATTCACATCCGATACGGTGATCACAATCTCTGGAATACTCAGAGGAATTGCTACCGACTCGCTTGAATCTGCATATAGGTTGTTAAGCGTGACTTGTGCTTCGCCAATCGCCTTTGCTACAAATGTCACCGACAACAATCTGCCTGTGCCGCTTCCCCCGTCTCTGCTCCGGCTTACCGAGCCGAGTCCGGTGATTTTCCCTGCTGTGTTATCAATCGTGCTTTTGAGAAAGATGGTTGTTGCATCGCCTTCTTTCAAGAAATCGCCTTCGACCACTTCAACAGCTTCAAACACATTCGGGTCAAACACAATATCACATTGCCAACTGGCTAAGTTGGTGATTTCATCTGCATTTAGATAAAGCGTAAATGTATCTCCGATGACAACAGATGTCGTATCAATGGAAAAGGAAAATCTGGGATCGCTCTCATCCAATTCGGGTTGCTCTTCCACAGTGATGACAATCTCTGGAATACTCAGAGTCAGAGGAATTATCTCTAAAACACCCGCCTCTGAGACATTACTCGAACCTGCCTTTAAGTTAGCAAGAGTGACCTGCGCTTCGCCAATCGCCTTTGCCACAAATGCTACCGACAACAATTTGCCTGTGCCACTAACACCACCTTTGGAAGTTCGTGCCGCGCCGAGATCAGTGATTTTCCCTGCTGTGTTATCAATTGCGCTTACAAGAAAGTGGGTTTTTCCACTACCTCCTTTCAAGAAGTCGCCTTCAACCACTTCAACTGCTTCAAGCACATTGGGGTCAAATACTATATTACATTGCCATCCTGCTAAATCGGTGACGTTTTCTACATTCAGATGCAACGTAAACGTATTGTCAACGTGTACGGGTGTTTCATCTATAGAAAAGGAGAGTAGTGCTTCTTCAACAGCGGTAGGTTGATTATCGTCAGGGATGTTAACATTTTGTGCCACTATTGTAAGTGGAAACATCAAAAACAACATTGCACAAATCCCAAAAGTGTAAACAAAATTATATTTTTCATTAACTATATCCATTCAGCTATATCTCCTTCTATCAAAACTTTAGGAAAGTCTTATTTTATCACGCTTCCAATACCAAATTCCAATGCTACATTTTCGCTTGAATCTATAGAATCAAACCGAAAATCACCTGCCATTTTTCTCATGATGCCATTATAACATGAACCGCTATAAATGGCAAGAATTTGACGATTAATTTGCAATTGTCAAGAAAATGTATTATAATATAAGCACCTAATTTTAAGAGATGTCTTACACTATCGGGGCGTAGCGCAGCCCGGCTAGCGCGTCTGCTTTGGGAGCAGAAGGTCGGAGGTTCGAATCCTCTCGCCCCGATTCCGCATGCGCCTATAGCTCAATTGGATAGAGCAACGGACTTCTAATCCGTAGGTTGCAGGTTCGATTCCTGCTAGGCGTGTATTGAACACGGTGGATGTAGCTCAGGGGTAGAGTGCCTGACTGTGGATCAGGAGGCCGTGGGTTCAATCCCCATCATCCACCTTTTTAGGATGCGTCCGTAGTTCAATGGATAGAGCAATAGCCTTCGGAGCTATAAGTTGGGGGTTCGAATCCCTCCGGACGCGGGTGCCGTTAGCTCAATTGGCAGAGCATCTGACTCTTAATCAGAGGGTTGAAGGTTCGATTCCTTCACGGCGCATCGGTTCTGCAAAAAGGGCGGGTGCTGGAATTGGTAGACAGGATAGACTTAGGATCTATTGGGGTTATGCCTCGTGAGGGTTCAAGTCCCTCCTCGCCCATCCCACAGTACTGCCGAGGTGTCGTAAGAAAATTGAAGCAAGTCTTTATCCTTGAAACGTGAGATGCTTTGCCGCAGTCCTATTAGAGAATAGAGACTTGACAAGACAGTACTGCACCAGATAGACCTTTTTGTCCGCTGACAAGGGAGATTCTAACTTGAGAGTTGAAGTCGAAACGCTGGATAGCACGCAAGTCAAAATAGAAATTGAGGTACCTGCGGAGGAAGTAAACGAAGCATTACAAGAAGCGTACCAAGTCTTGCGTAGTTATGTATCGTTGCCGGGTTTCAGAAAAGGACGAGTGCCTTTAGCCATACTTAAGTCCCGATTCCCAGAACATATCAATAACGAAGTCGTAAGGCAGCTTGTTTTTCCTGCTTACGAAGATGCACTGATTACTAAACACCTCATTCCCCTTGCACAACCGACTTTCGACCCATCCTTGGATCAGCTGAAAGTCGCAGAAAATCATCCTCTCGTTTTCACTGCCACCGTTAATATAAAACCGACTTTTGAACTTCCAAATTATGAGGAGATCGAAACAGACAAGACACCGATCAACGTGCCGCGTGAAGACGTGGAGGCTTTTATTGCAGAGTTACAACAGAAATCGGCAACTTTTGATCCGATTGAGGAAGACCGACCTATCCAAGCATCAGATTGTGTAAGGATAGATTGGACATGCTCCGTAGACAGCGAAGAACTTGAAAGCGAATCAGGACAGGATGTAGATATTGACCTAACAAAGAAAGATTTTCACAACGACCTAATAAACGGTCTAATTGGAATGCGTATTGGTGAAACAAAGTCAATTAAGGTCAGTTTTGATACCACACACCGCGCACCTGAACTGGCTGGAAAACAGGCGATATACAATGTAACACTGCACGCAATCACACAAAAACACCTACCGCAACTTGATGATGAGTTCGCGAAAGACCTCGGTTATGAGACCTATAACCAGTTGCATGGTGTTATCTGGAACAATTTAGTTGAAGAGGAACGAATTCAGCATATTGATAAGCAAAAAGTTGAAATACTGGAGCAGCTTATTGAAAAGACAAACATAACAATCCCCGATGAATTGGTTGACCAATACGTGCAGCAATCTTTACAAAATGTGCATAAGCAGCTAAAAGCACAGCACCAAACACCCGAAGAAGCAGGCGTTGATTTGGAGGCGTTGCCTTCAGAATTAAGACGAGACGTAATTCAGCAGACAAAACAGAATTGGATTTTTGATGAAATAGCCGATTTTGAAGGTATTTACGTGAGTGATGATGAATTGGAGTGGGAGATTCGCCGCGCTGCGGAACAACAGAATCGAGATGCCCAAAAATATGCCGATTTGTTGAAGGCGAGCAATCGTTTAGAAGATTTCAGGGTGCAATTACAGCATGAGAAAATTTATCAGTTTTTAATTCAACAAGCATCAGCGAAAAAATCATTGATTATTACCAGATAGTTTCAAAGTATCTGAGTTACAAGCACATATTGGTCCCGCATTCGCTATCTTTACCACCTTATTTGATAAAATAAAAATCGTTAGCTGCTTCATAAATTTTTAATATAACAAGAATATAATATACATCACCCTACGGACACGAAAATGAATCTTGTACCCTTTGTTGTTGAACAGACAAACCGAGGCGAACGGTCCTATGACATCTATTCTCGGTTGCTTGAAGACCGAATTATCATGGTTGGTACTACGATTGCGGATGATACTGTAGCAAATCTGGTTACTGCGCAAATGCTTTTCCTTGAAGGAAAAGACCCGGATGCGGATATTATCCTTTATCTGAATACACCAGGAGGTTCGGTTTCAGCGGGTTTAGCAATTTACGACACCATGCAGTATATCAAGGCGGATGTGCAAACGTGGTGTTTAGGACGGGCCTACAGCATGGGGGCTGTCCTATTGGCTGCCGGAACCCCCGGCAAACGATACGCATTGCCACATGCAAAAGCACTGATTCATCAACCTATGGCAGGTGGAATTGGTGGGCAAGCAACGGATATCAGCATCTACGCCAACGAAATTTTGAGGGAACGGGAACGGCTTTACACTATTTTAGCGCGACATACTGGGCAAAACTTCGCAAAAATCGAAACAGATGCCGATAGGGATTTTTATATGACAGCAGAAGAAGCACTTGAATACGGCATCATTGATACAGTTGTCGCCCATCGTCAATAGAATAAATTAAGGGTATGCCTCCACACGATACATCAAAACGACATACCCACGTTATTGAAAGTCAGAGGAAAAATGTCAGAATCCATTGATGGTAGAGTGTTTTGTTCATTCTGTAATAGAGAACGCAGCCAAGTAGGTCAACTTCTCCAGGGAGTTGAGGCGAAGATATGCGACGTATGCATTGATCAATGTAATAGAATACTCGCCAATGGAAATCCCGCCGTAGATTTACCAGAACCACTCCCCGACGTTGAGGATCCGAGCGAGGAAGATATTGAGCCTCCCGTGTTACTTCTTGAACCATCTGAGATTAAAGCGAAACTTGATGAATATGTAATCGGACAAGAACACGCCAAAAAAATCCTTTCCGTCGCTGTTTACACACACTATAAACGCTTGCAGCATGATAACACAAGTGATATTGAATTGGATAAAAGCAACATTCTGTTGATAGGTCCCACTGGGACAGGTAAAACGCTGCTCGCGCAGACCCTCGCTAAGGTATTAAACGTTCCCTTTGCTATCGCCGATGCAACTACCGTCACTGAAGCCGGTTACGTTGGTGAAGACGTAGAAAACATAATCCTAAAACTGGTTCAAGCTGCAGATGGCAACATCAAACGTGCCCAAAATGGCATTATTTACATAGATGAAATAGACAAAATCACCCGAAAATCCGAAAATCCATCTATTACTCGCGATGTTTCTGGTGAAGGCGTGCAGCAAGCACTCCTCAAAATCTTAGAAGGCACCGTGGCTAACGTTCCTCCCCGTGGTGGGCGGAAACACCCACATCAAGAGATGTTAGAAGTTGATACAAAAAACGTTCTTTTTATCTGCGGTGGCACTTTCATCGGATTAGAGAACCTTATTAATGATCGACTCGGAAAACGGAGTATCGGCTTTGGGTCAGTGATTCAATCCAAACAGAAACAAAAAATTCACGAAATTCTTGAACATGCTACCGCTAAAGACCTGAGCAAGTATGGATTTATTCCTGAACTCATTGGGAGATTACCTATTGTTGCGATTCTCCATGAATTGGATGAACCCGCACTCATTAGAATTCTGACCGAACCCAAAAACGCACTTGTTAAACAATATAGGCAACTTTTAGCGTACGAAGGTGTGCAATTTGATGTAACCGATGATGCGCTCTCTGCAATTGCGCATCAAGTAATAGAACGTGAAACAGGCGCGCGCGGCTTACGGGCAGTCATGGAAAAGATCATGCTTGATACAATGTATCAGATACCCTCACTTTCCGAAGTACACGCTTGTCAGATAACCGAAGATAGCGTCTTAGGAAAAAGTCCTCCTGAATTAATTAACACTGCATCTGAAGTTCTTAAAACCGCGTAAAGGAGCAAACCATGAACCCAGAATCTGAAAGACTCGCCAGCGATTCGGATGTCTTTTTGCCTGTTATCGCTTTACCAGCAGATTTTGAGACCTTTTTTCCAAAAACTAAAACTATCGTTGACCAAAGATTAAGGGATTGGACACCGTTGCGTATTGCAAGAAAAACGAATATCCTTGCCGCGCGGACAGCACTCAACACAAATTTGAAGGTCTTGCTCATCCATCAAAAAAAGGAACTTGAGGAAAATGTTGAACCGCAGCTAGAGGACCTCCATACCATCGGGATTGTAGCGACCATTGTCCATGACTATGACCCAGGAGATGGAACACTACATATCGCAATTGAGACATCCTATCGTGCTATAGCCGCCCACTGTACACTGGTTGATGGTTACTTGAGGGCATCAGTCAAAATCGTTTCTGAACTCACAGGTGTAGCAGATGCCGCTGTATCATTCATAAAAGAAGCGAGAACTGCTTTTCAAAGTTATGCTAAGGCAAATCCAAAGCTTATTCTACCCGATGCAGAAAGACACATTCGTGACTTAACGGAGCCCGGTATCCTTGCAGACAACATAGCACGTTTTGCTGACATTCCTTCCCCGAAACGGCAAGAAATCCTTGAAGAATTGAACCCTATCAAACGGCTCAATTTTGTCACCGCACTCCTTGAAGCTGACCTTGACCTAATTGATCTGGAGGAAGAAATTCTCAGCGAGGTTAGCGAGTCCGTTAAGAAAACCAATCGTGAATTCTATCTACAAGAGCAGCTAAAAGTCATCCAACGGAAACTCGGCCGCGGGGATGAAATTGATGAGATTGATGACTTGCGCGAACAGGTGAAAAATGCTGGCATGACTGAAGAAGCGGAGAAGAAGGCACTGAAGGAGCTTGACCGTCTGGCACAAATACCGCCTATGTCCGCAGAGTCCGGCGTTATTCGCAACTACGTCGATTGGCTCCTTGCTGTCCCGTGGAAAGATCGCACAGAAAATACCGTTGAACTTGATCAAGCAGAAAAGATTCTCGACGAAGACCACTATGGATTAGATAAACCTAAAACTAATGTTTTAGAATACCTTGCTGTCCTGAAATTGGTTGAGCAGTTGAAAGGACCCATTCTCTGTTTAGTGGGTCCCCCAGGCGTTGGCAAAACATCGTTGGGCAAATCAATAGCGCGCGCAACCGGTAGAAAATTTGTCCGTATGTCCCTTGGTGGTGTGCGTGATGAAGCCGAAATCCGTGGGCACCGCCGCACCTATATCGGGGCGATCCCAGGACGTATTATTCAAGGATTGCGTGATGTCAAAACGAAAAACCCGCTCTTCCTGCTTGATGAAATTGATAAACTGAGTTCTGACTGGCGCGGTGACCCCGCCTCAGCACTCCTTGAAGTGCTTGACCCAGAACAGAATGAAACCTTCCGAGACCACTACTTGGACGTTGAGTTTGACCTCTCGGATGTTATGTTCGTTACCACTGCTAATACGCGTATCACGATACCAGCCGCGCTTGAGGATCGGATGGAAGTTATTGAACTAGCTGGTTATACCGATTTTGAGAAACATAAAATAGCAACGTTTCATCCAAACGGGCTAATTCCAAAGCAGTTGAATAGCCATGGTCTGAAGGAAGAAAATGTTGCGTTTGCGGATTCTGCCATTTTTGACATAGTCCACAAATACACCCGTGAAGCAGGTGTGCGAAGTCTTGAACGCAGTATTACCAGTATCTGCCGAAAAATAGCAAAGCAGATTGTTACTGACGATTCACCGGACCTAAAGGTTAAGGTTACCAATCTCAATTTAAGTGACTACCTCGGACCGCCAAAATGGACTCGTACCAAGGCACAAGAACATGATGAAGTCGGTGTCTCAACAGGAATGGTCTGGACACAGGTCGGCGGCGATATTGTCTCGGTTGAAGCGACCCTTATGCCTGGTAAGGGCAAGTTAAATATGACAGGACAACTCCAAGATGTCATGCAGGAATCTGTCCAAACAGCTGTAGCCTATTTCCGATCACGCGCTGCACATTTTGACATCCCTAAAGAGACCTTTGAGAAAAATGATATTCATATTCATATTCCGGAAGGGGCAGTACCTAAAGACGGACCTTCTGCAGGTATCACTGTCGCTACCGCGATTCTCAGTGCCATAACCCAGAGAAAGGTGCGAAAAGATGTCGCGATGACAGGTGAAATAACCCTCCGTGGGCATGTCCTCCCAATCGGCGGACTCAAAGAAAAGGCACTCGCAGCCTATCGTAACGGCATCGTTGACATCATAATGCCGGACGAAAATGAGAAAGACCTTGCTGATATCCCAAGTGAAATTCGGGAAAATATCCGATGGCATCAGGTTAACGACATAAAACAGGTACTTGAGTTAGCACTGAAAAGCGAAACTGAGGACGAACCTGAAAACGAGCATGAAGGAATCGCTCCTGCTACTGAAGACGCAACGTTACAGAATCCAGATGTAATCGGTCAGACTGGAAACTGATATGCGATTGAGACAAGATAAGCCTGGGCGTACATAGGAAAATGCGAGTAGACAAATTTCTGCAAATTTCACGACTCGTCAAAAGGCGAACTGCTGCGAATACATTATGTAACCGAGGTAATGTTTTAGTCAACATGAACCCAACAAAAGCGGGAAAAATGCTTAAGGTCGGTGATAGAATTACAATTATTGCAGATCGACTTCCTACAGAGGATGCAGAACAGTTGACGTACGAGGTGTTAAAGATTCCGACAGGGAATGTGCCGAAAACCCATGCGGCAACACTGTATCGTCGTGTTGAGTAGGTTATAGTAGAACAATTGATCGTTCATATTCCATATTAATCAAATATGTTGCCACGTATCGGGATAACTATGGGCGATGCTGCTGGCATCGGTCCCGAAATTATCATTAAAGCTCTCTCCAACAAAAACGTCTACCAGATGTGTCAACCGATTGTCATCGGGAGTTCGGCAATAATTCAGGACGCGCTCAGATTCGTTTCCTCAAAAGACATTCTATCCAAAGCTCAAGAGAACCTTCCCAAAGTTTCACGTATCCATTCACTAAAACACGTTACCGCAATCCACGGTAGGATTGATGTGCTTGATGCAAGTTCATTAAAACCTGAAGATATTTCGCATGGAACAATAGATTCTTGCTGTGGTACTGCTGCAGTTCAGGCGATTGAGACTGCGGTGAAACTGACATTGGATGGTATGCTTGACGGTATAACAACCGCCCCAATTTGTAAGGCATCAATTCAGCGCGCAGGTTCACCATTTCCCGGTCACACTGAGATGCTCACAAGTTTGACACAATCCGAAAAATCTGTTATGATGCTCAAAACGTGGGACACTTCCCTTCAATTTAAGTCAGAATTCAGTGTGGATTTAAAAAAAGAGAAGAAAAATTCTTGTAACTCAACTAATCTAACAAAAGATCTTACTGTCTCTTTTGTCACCAACCATATTCCGATTGCAGAAATTTCGCAGCAACTATCAGTGGAAAGAATTAACGATGTCATTCAAATAACATATGACGCATTAGTTCGATTTGGGATTGAAAATCCACGTTTAGTTGTAGCAGGATTAAATCCACATGCCGGGGAAGAGTGTATGTTCGGTAAAGAGGAAGAGACTTACATCGGACCAGCAATTCGGCAGGCACACGCGGCAGGTTTGCAAGTTGACGGTCCCCTACCTGCAGATACGTTATTCAAAAAAGCAATCCGTGGTGATTGGGATGCTGTCATCGCAATGTACCATGACCAAGGAAATATCCCGATAAAACTGATTGGATTTGGACAGGTTGTAAACATCACATTAGGGTTGCCCATTGTACGCACCAGTGTTGACCACGGCACGGCGTTTGACATTGCTGGACAAGGTATTGCGAGTGAAACCAGTCTCATTGCTGCTTTAGCAGCTGCATCACAATTAGCGAGTTCTCAATTATGATAAAACGTTTCCGATTCTTTCTAATTTTTTTCTGTTTTTTTATAGGTGTTCTACAAGTTGAGTTTAATATGGGAGGGTTTTGCAACCCTAATAATGTTCCAGCACAATACCAAGGGCTGATTGGCAGTTCTTACACAAACCACAATAGTCCGATAGAGGTACTAAAAACAGAACCACATTTTCTTATTCTACGATTCCGCCTTCCTGTACTTGAAATACAAAAACATCTACAGAATGGAAAATCCGCTACACATATCCAATTTGATGGTGCATATTGGACAACCGAAATAGGAAAACCGAAACTTCCTGTCTATACCGCCCAAATTGGGCTGCCTTCGTCAAGTAGTGTTAGCGCAACGGTGCTACAAAAACAGAGTTCCTTCAAAAAAGTGGAACTTCCGCTAACCACAAATCTGGCATCAGATCCTTTTTTCTCGGATGCACAGGAAAGAGACGACTCCACTATATCTAATGCATTTAAAACATCTACGCTCTATCCCGCTGAGTTGGTAGAGGTCATACCGGTTGGGTTTGTGCGATCACAACGGATCGGTTCTCTACACATCCATCCGGTACAATACAACAGTACAACACAGCAGATAAAAATCACCAATGACATCACGTTTCGTATTGATTTTTATGGTGCTTCAACAGCTGTTCCTACCCCTCCTTCATCTCATCTTCTTGATAGTGCTGCCTATGAAAATCTGTTTCAGACAATGTTGATTAACAATACTCAAGCATCTGTTTGGCGTCAAAGACGAAATGCAATAGGACGAATGCCGATTCAAGGTGCCCCTAATGTCCCAGTCGCTACGCGGAGACGTTTTAAAATTTCCATTACACAAAACGATATGTATCGTATCAGCTACAATAACCTCAGCGTAGCTGGTGTTACACCTGAAACTATTGACTTAGACAGCATCCAAGTGGAAACAAGCAGACAAAAAAAGGGATTTTATATTTTTGATGAAAACCAGAATGAAACCCTTGATCCAGGAGATATGATTGTTTTCTATGCGCGCGGCTTGATTAATAAATTTACGGATACCAATGTCTATTGGTTTAGTTTTGCCGAAAAAGGTGCTGAGAGTGCAGTAGGTGAAACTGTTGCAGATGACACATTACGTATTGGCACTCGGTCAGCTGCACCGATTGCTCGTAATATCCAACCTCCAAATGCTTTTTTCACGAAATTACGGTTTGAAGAAAATGTCTTTCACGATACACTTGATGGAGATAATGTCAGAGACGACTTGGCGGATCACTACTTCTGGACCGGTCTCAGAGGGGACGGTTCTGATATAAGTAAGAAACCTTTTAGGGTTGAGCTGCCTGGTGCTGTCTCACGCCATAATATTGAACGGGATGCTACTATTCGTATAAGATTCCAAGGTGCTTCACGCAAAAGCGCAGCAAAACATCAAGCGTTAATTCATTTTAACGGAAGGCAACTCGGCAAGATCAAAGAATGGAACCTACAGAACGCCGTGACTGCTACACGCGATATTCCACAAAAATTTATACATCATAATGCCATCAATGATTTGCGGATTGATGCACTTGACAAAAACGAAACACCAGAAGGGTCTTTCGACTTTTACTTGGATTGGTACGAGTTTGAATACTGGCACAATTTTCGCGCAGAATCCAAACGGCTTGCGTTTAACTCAAAAACGGACCCTGTTGTCAAGGGAACAACGCATTTTAACGTAACAAATCTCCCCACTGAAGCAATAGATATCTACGTGTTGAATCAGGATAGTTTAACGGCAAAACTTGTTGATGGGAAGGTAACGCGTAGCGGGAGCACTTACCAAATTCTGTTTGAGGATGAGGTGATGGGGTATACCAATTACTTCATCATTGCCAACAATGCCTATGGAAGTATTGGAACCCTTACTGAAGTGCCCCCAAGTAATTTACGTAACCCCACAACACAAGCGGATTACATTGTAATTACGCATAAGACTTTTTTAGAAAGTATTAAACCCCTCGTTGAGTTTCGTCGCTCACAAGGCTTGACGGTCAAAGTCGTAGATATAGATGAAATCTACAATGAATTTAAAGCAGGACTTTTCAATCCAATTGCAATCCAGGATTTCTTGCGTTATGCTTATGAGGCATGGCAACCGCCAGCACCTACTTACGTTTTGCTCGTTGGTGATGCACATTTCGACTATAAAAGGGTTTTCAAACAACTCTACACAACATACAACCTCTACCCGATTTTTGTTCCCACGTACCACGGATGGGCACCAGCAAGCGGAGAAACCGCCATGGACCAAAGGTTTGTCAATATCAGTGGTGCGGACGCTCTCCCAGATATGTTCATCGGTCGTTTACCAGTACAAACACCTGACGAACTTTCTGCAATAATAAAAAAAATAAAAGACTATGAAGAAAACCCTAAAATTGGTCCGTGGCAAGGAACACTCGTCCAAGTAGCAGATAATCATACAGATAATCCCAACGATGTGATTTTTGAAGAGAGTCGTGACGAAATCATCAGTGAAATTATCCCTTTAGCCTATCACACAAAACAGATTTATTTGCGAAAGACCCGTAATTTAACTCGCTCACTTATCCGCAAGGCATTTAACGATGGCGCACTTGTGATTGAATATACTGGACACGGTGGCAGCCAAACCTGGGCAGATGAGTCCATCTTTCGGATCGAGGATGTTACCGCTCTTCGGAACCGCGAACTACCGCTTGTTGTGACAACGACATGCTTGAATGGAAAATTTGATCAACCGCAACAATTTGGAGACCGCTGTCTCAGCGAAGAATTTTTGATCAGTCCGTATGGTGCGATTGCAAATCTTGCTGCAACACGGTTGACATACGCATCAGCAAACGTTGAATTTGATCGGGATCTGTTCACAGCAATGTTTGAAAGACCACCTGTCCAAACAGAAGGCGGACAACAGGCGCATACACCTCCTAACCCTACCATCGGTAAAATTATCACTGATGCTAAAATTAGTAACATCGCCCGCACCGTTAATATACGATGGATTCCAGGGACAGAACAGTACACACTTTTTGGGGATCCAGCAACACGACTCGCACTCCCCACCCTTGATATACAGGTTAAATTGGAGGATATCGCGCTGAATTCCAACAAGCAGATTGTGATTCTGAACAATGAGGTAGGGACGTACGACGCAAACAATGTATGGTGGAAAGCAGAAAATTTCAGCACAGAGAAACTCATCGCCTCAGCCATCTTCCACAATCATTTCGACGATGAACATGGAAATGAGATTCCCCAGCGCACCCCACCACATAGAGTCTGGCAAGGTGAATATGGAACGATTCGGTTGGAGATTCCAAATGCGGCAGTACCCGGACGCGGTGTCGTTCAATTGCAGGCTTATGATGATAAACGCGTAGCCATCGGGGGTGCTCCATTCTGGATAAAAACACCAATTATTGATCAAATTCTTGAACAAGTGGATGTTAAAACCGCACATACCTTTGACATTAAGGTTCTTATTTTAGACGATATCAACGGAGCACAAGGCATCAAGGAGATTTATGTGGAATGGATTAACACTTTTGAATATGATGACCATGAAACCCCGATGGTCAAAACTTCACCGCCTCCCGGTACTGCTGCCTCTCCTTATGGTGGTCAGTGGTACGAACTCCAAACACCCATCCCTTTGCCGAAAGGCGGACGCCAAATTCGGTACCGTATACACGTAACCGATAGCAGCGGTTTAGAAGTTCTGCACCCATCCGCAACAGAGCGGAGTATTTTTAAGGTGCCGGAGGGTCCCAACATAAAAATCGGCACTGATGGAAGCAGCCTCGCTCCAATCCGATACACTTTTAATGAGGAGACTGATAATTATTATCTCGTTGCAGAACTCGTTAATATCGGTGGACGAACGGTCAAAACCGATATAGAAGTCGTTTTTTCTGAAGGCAACCCAGATATTAATGGTGATTTGCAAATAGACGATGACGTTGCCATTTTAGTTAGAACAACTGTGCGTCCCTCAGAATGGGAGGAAGGCACCAACGTCTTACAACGTGTGACCTTAAGTGTTCCTTTAAAAGAAGCACTCTCCACCGGTGCACATAAAATTTATGTTCTTGCTAATCCAGAAGTGGATACCACTGATGACATTACCGGTAGTGTCCAAGAACCACGTGTCTCTGATAACAAAAAATTTGTTTCATTCGTCGTTAATGAATTCTATTATGATCCATCGCAACCCTTAACAGCTTATAGTCTGGACAGAGTCTTTGACGTTGACATTCCCGATTCGGTGGCAGCACTTGAAGGTAAAAACATCCCACTCTCCATATCTTCAAGCGCACCGTTCACCTTAACTCAACCATCTCTCAGCTTCGCACCGATTCCACGTGTAGCCGCGCTGCGGCGAGGTCTGCTTCGCACAGGTGACGAACGTGCCCAACACTATGAAATGTCTTTTCGCACACCAAATGTCGCATTGAAAAAACCTGTCACCTTGAAGTTTCGGTTTGATGTCAGTGGCTTGGAGGACGCAGTTAGAGAGAACACCCCGTGGACTGAAGGCAGTAAGGACTTCAAGGCAGCGTTAATTGAAGAAGCGGAAAAACTTAGCATTTATGCGTGGCAATCCGATTACAAAAAATGGAGACGACTTCCATCACAAGTGAGTTATGCCACTGGAAATGACAAACCTCAACCTGATGAAGATGGACCAATATTCCAGCTCGAAAACTATGTTACACCTATCCAAACTGAAAACGCGAACAAACAACCTATCCCGATTGAAAACATCAAAATTGATCAGTACGGGACACCTGCGGGGACATGGGTAATCGTTTTTTTCGATTCGACACAGTACGAGGTATACTTAAAACGGAATAATGAAGTCACTGTTTATAAACTGAATCAACTCGGACAACTTGACATCCCCTATCGTGAAGAAAACTACGGACTTGAATTCATCATACATCAAGAATGGGATGTGCCACCAGAACTTGATGACGGAACACCTATTCTTCCCTTCGAATTTGGAGATATTCTCATCTTTGAAACTGATCGTTCTGAGGGCACTAACGCGGTCGTAGGAGTCCGTAATCAAAATATCGGGAACGGTACAGCTGTAATAACTGCAAAGCTCGGTCCCAAGCAAGAGTTTGTAGTAGGCGACTGGTTTCTCTTTTTCACATCTCCAATACAGTATGAAATTCGTGATAAAACAGGTGCCCCCATCTACCTACCGAATGATGCTCTCGTGCGCGGGACGGTCAATGAAGGCATGTTTGTCAGCCATCTTGGTTTGGAAATATTCGTTAATAGTAGCACAGAATCTTTTCGATTTGGGGATAAGATTAAATTCAGCACCGCACAAGTTGCAAGTGTCACCGCACAAACAACCGAACTTTCGCCGTTCACCCTTATTAGTGGTGATGACACAGAACCTCCCACTTTTAATCTATGGGTAGACGGTGTCCAGCCCCAAGTCGGTAGTGTTGTGGCACCGCGCCCACTTATCTCCATCTTGCTTGAGGATGTGAATGGCGTAGATTTGGATACGCTGATTATTCGGAGAGGAGATAACGGCAACCCGCTTAAACCTATCTCTGATTATATCTTCCGAAATCCCAAAAACGTTAACACAGTGCCGATTGACTACAAACCTATACTCTTTCCCGGTGAATATGCTTTTGAGATTGAAGCGCGCGATTTTAATGGAAATGCAATTGGTGGGAAAACGAAAAAAAACCAGACGCGATTCATCGTGACCGACATGCCTGACATCACCCCGCCTGTCATCGAAATTTTTGTAAACGATGAAATTCTTATAGGAGAAGATTCAAACGTTAATACTCTTGGGGAAGTGAAGAATATTGGCAAAAACCGCATCACCCAACAACCTCAATGTGAAATTCGGGTTACGGATGAAACAGCACTTGACGGTTCTCTCTTCAACATTACATTTAACCAAATATCTGATAGTGATCCTACACGACGCTATCGCGAATTTGATGCGGCAAAATGGGAATTTGATGCTGATGATCCCGAAACTGCCAATTTTAGTTTTGCACCTGACCTCCCAAACGGCACCTATCGGCTACAAATAACAGCGACAGATACAAGTGAAAACACCGCCGAACTGGAAGCAACCTTCACCCTTGACGAGGAAGTCACCCTCAGCGAAGTTTTCAACGTACCCAATCCCGTAGAAAATGGCAAAACCTTTTTCACCTATCAGTTGGCACAATCACCAGATAAGGTCACCATCAAAATTTACACGGTTAGCGGAAGGCTGATTCGAACGATTGTAGATGAAAGTGCAAATCGAGGGAACAATGAGACCTATTGGGATGGAAAAGATGAGACAGGAGTGCGTTGTGCCAACGGTGTATACCTCTATCGTGTGATTGCCTACTCTGAGGGTGACAAGGCGGAAAAGATAGGAAAACTTGCTATCTTACGTTAAACTGAAAAGAATCCCACACAAATTCGAATCCTTAAGTGTTCCAAATATTCCATATCTAACGTTATATGTTGAAGTTAAGAAATAAAAAACGGTGCTGACTGCGTTTCCGTGCATAATCTTTTGCCTATCGTATTGTGAGTGTATGGTATAATATTTTTATAGAAATTGTACGGTTTAAGATTAAGTTTCACATGGGTGCCTCAGCTGATTCTTTGATGAAAAATTAAAGTTCAATGATTCCATTTTTTCTTGCCAAACTTTAATATTTTTGTTACAATGGAAACTAAACAGGAGGAATAATTATGGCTGCTAACAATATCAAAGAAATTGGTGATACAGCACAAAATCCGATGGAAGGGGATGGAACGGGACTTACTTTCGCGCGTCATTTTACGAAATCGGCGGTTCACCCGTTTGATGAAATTGAGTGGGAACGCCGTGATGCCGCTATCTACAACGAGAAAGGTAATGTCATTTTTAAACAGGAGCAGGTAGAAGTACCTACTTTCTGGACCCAACTCGCAACGGATATTGCTGCCTCAAAATATTTCCGAAAAGCCGGTGTTCCTGATGTAGAATCAGAGAGCAGTGCTCGCCAATTAGTTACCCGCGTCGCACGTACACTTCGCCGAGCTGGTGAAGAAATCGGTGGTTATTTTGCTACCCCCGACGACGCGGAAACGTTTGAAATGGAATTGACACATATCCTTGTTACACAGCGTGGTGCCTTTAATTCTCCCGTCTGGTTTAACTGCGGTTTATGGCATGAGTACGGGATCAAAGGCGGTGGTGGTAACTACCATTGGGATAGAGATGCACAGAAAGTTAACGTCACCCAAAACGCGTATCAGTACCCACAAAACTCAGCATGTTTTATCCAAAGCGTTGATGATTCGTTAGACTCCATGCTTGATCTGCAAAAATCAGAGGTGCGGCTCTTTAAATATGGAAGCGGAACCGGTTCCAATTTCAGTAAGGTTCGCGCAAAAGGTGAACACCTCTCCAGTGGCGGTGAAAGTTCGGGTGTCCTATCTTTTCTTGAAGGATTCGACCGGTGGGCAGGTAGTATTAAGTCTGGCGGCACAACACGACGCGCCGCAAAGATGGTCATTTTAGACATGGACCATCCGGAAATTGTTGACTACATCGACTGGAAGATGAAAGAGGAAAAGAAGGCGAAGACGCTCATCGCAGCTGGTTATCCCGCTGACTTTAATGGCGAAGCGTACGGGACTATCAGTGGGCAGAACAGTAACAATTCGGTCAGGATTTCAGACATCTTCATGGATGCCTATCTAAAGGCAGATTCCTGGAAAACAACCTATCGTACCTCAGGTGAAGTTGCTGGCGAGTATGAAGCGAAGATGCTGATGGATAAAATCGCTGAAGCAGCATGGGCTTGTGCTGATCCAGGGGTTCAATTTGATGATACGATCCAGAAATGGCATACTTGTAAACAGAGTGATCGTATTTATGCAAGTAACCCATGCAGCGAATACCTTTTTTTAGACGACTCTGCATGTAACCTCGCGAGTATCAATCTCGTCAAATTTCTCAATGATGATGACACTTTTGATATTGACGGCTTCAGAGCAACTGTCCGTGTCTTTATCACGGCAATGGAAATTATTGTTGATCTGTCTTCCTACCCGACCCCCAAGATTGCCAGACGATCTCACGAATATCGTCCGCTCGGACTTGGATTTGCTAACTTAGGCGCACTCTTGATGCGATTAGGCATCCCTTATGATAGTGCAGAAGCTTGCAGTTATGCTGGTGCTATTTCTGCTATCCTGAGTGGACATGGCTACCGAACAAGTGCAGAAATCGCGAAGAGTATCGGACCTTTTGCTGGATACGCTAAGAATAGCGATTCGATGTTAGGGGTTATCAACATGCACCGTGACGCTGCATACAAAATTGATGCGACAACCTGTCCATCTAATCTATTGGAAGCAGCGCGCGAAGATTGGGATATCTGCCAACAAAAGGGAGAAAACTGGGGATATCGAAATTCGCAAATCAGTGTCATTGCCCCAACTGGAACCATAGCACTCCTAATGGATTGCGATACAACAGGAATTGAACCCGAGTTTGCACTTGTCAAATTCAAAAAGTTAGCAGGTGGTGGTTATATCAAGATTGTGAACCAGAGTGTTCGCGATGCTTTGGAAAAACTCGGCTACATACCACAACACATTGAAGCGATTGTCACGCATATTGTCGGAACAGGAACACTTGAAGGAACGCCATATGTCAATCCAGAATCCCTTAAATACAAAGGTTTCACTGAAGAAGATATCGCAAAAGTTGCGGAAATGTTGCCGAGCGCGTTTGACCTGAATCTCGCTTTCGCACCCGGATTCCTTGGAGAAGAATGTCTCGAAAGATTAGGGATAACTGCCGAAAAAGCTGCGTCTCCAGATTTTGACCTACTCACTTATATGGGATTCAATCCGAGTGAAATTGCAACCGCTGAGGAAATCATCTGCGGCACAGGAACTGTTGAAGGTGCGCTACATCTGTCGTCTAAACATTATCCTGTTTTCGATTGTGCGGTTCAGTCAAGTAAGCACGGTACTCGCTTTATTCATCACATGGGACCACTGAAATTAATGGCGGCTGTGCAGCCCTTTATATCAGGTGCCATTTCAAAAACAGTCAACATCCCGCGCGAAGCAACTGTTGACGATATTAAAGAACTTTATGTTGAAGCGTGGCGTCTCGGTGTGAAATGTCTCGCTATTTATCGGGATGGGAGCAAAGGGAGTCAACCGCTTTCAACCAGCAGCCAACAGGATGTGCAGAATGAGGCAAGCGAACAACCTGTTAGAAGACGACTCTTAGACACACGGAAAGGTATTATACATAAATTCAGTGTCGGAGGTCACGAAGGTTACATGCATGTCGGGTTCTTTGAAGATGGCACTCCTGGTGAGGTTTTCCTTACCATGAGTAAACAGGGGTCTACCATCTCAGGACTCATGGATTCTATCGCCATCCTCATCTCTATGGCACTGCAGTACGGTGTGCCGTTAGAGTCACTCGTCAATAAATTCAGCCATGTTCGGTTTGAACCATCGGGATTCACCCAGGACCGTGATATTCCGATGGCAAGATCAATTGTTGATTATGTTTTCCGTTGGCTCGGAAAAGAGTTCCTTCCGAAATATGCACAGGAAGATACTACAGATGTTCTTGAATTAGATGACCAACTGGCATTATCCGATGAAACCGAGTTACATGGGCACGGAAATAACGGGGACACAAATCCATGGGCGGATCAAGAGCGGCTGATTACACTCCGATACGGAGACGCACCGCCTTGTCACGAATGTGGCGCAATTATGATACGAAGCGGCATCTGCTACCGATGCACTAATTGCGGTGCAACCAGTGGATGTTCATAGACTCGCCACTATAAATACGAATAGGACTTACACAACCTAATACAAGGATTCGCGTAAGTCCTAATTACATAAAAAGGACCAACTAGCACAAGTCGTTACTATAGCATTTTTTGCGGAATTGTCCTGCTGATTTACGCATTTTTGGCGTTGAGTTATGCTAAATATGCTGATTCGGAGCCTAATTTATTTTTTTATTGCACAAATTTTGTATAAATGCTACAATATATGTGACGTTAGAAATTCACGAAGAAAGCGTGGGTTACGTCAGGGCTGCTTCCTAATCTATTTAGGTGCGCCGCCGGTGCTGACACACCAAGCGACGCTTAGCACTGCCATAGAGAAAGTATGACAGCGCTGGTTTCTATTATAGCAGAAAGTCACGCTTTCTGTTAGTTTAAAGTAGAAACCAGCTCCCTATAGGGACGAGTTGCCTGAAAAATTCTTCTCTTTCGTTGACAGATATGTCTGTCAATCCTCCCTGTAGACTGTCAAGTATACACAACCCTGGTGTTATTTTAATTAACAGTCTAAATTTGAAATACACCCATAAATTATTTTATATCACAACGAGTAGTAACTTATGCGTTTACATAAGTTAACAGAACTTGTTGTTGCTGCAGACAAAGCGATGTTCAATAAGTTTATAATACCTATGTAAACGACATATTTATCAATACAGATGTTGATCCGCTAGAAATATACCATCCAGATATTGATAATCCTGACAGAGTCGTCTTCATGCTCTGGGTTTACGACTATTATTATGAAATAAATGAACAAGAACAAACTTTGGAGTTAGTAAGCACAACCCGGACATCGTATTGGGTTGACAACCAAGGCGGATCAGGATCACATTTCGTTACCCATTAGAAGGAACTAACAAAATTATGTAAAAACCATCTTGTACGTGAGTTAAGAGGTATAAACGATATTAGCATTACGCGTTGTGCTAAAGAACTAATAGTATGTTTATATTTTACATGTGTCTCTTATTTGGGTTGAATTCCAACGTTTCTGATACCTGACAACCTTGAAAGGTAGGAGGGATCTCCGATTCCCGACAATATAAGGTCGCGATTCGGAGATCGCTCCTACAAAGTATAAACAAATGTGAAGGACAACCAAACTATAACTTAACTAGTACAAGTCGTTAGTATTGTTAAATAGGCAGATGGAGGTATAACCCCATGGCAAATAAGTCTAAAATTATTTTCGCTGTTTTAATCGTAAGTATTCTGATTCTGAATGTTGTGCTAATTGCTATGAGTATCCCAACCGGTCAAAAAGCGGAAAAACCACGTCAACTTAAGGTTCTTCTTCAGATTATGGCTGAAGAAGACATCAAATTTGCGTTACAAAAAAATCTGGTTGATGCATTCAAGAAGATTGAGAAAATAGATCTTATATTAGTGCCAGAAAAAAAGATGGATCATGCAATATTAATTGGATGCTTAGAACCACATGTAGGTAACCCACCACAAAAAATAGGTAACCCACCACAAAAAATAGGTAATGTAGCCGCTGGGGTTCAATATATCGATTATTTCAATGACACTGTGCTTAAAGAACATGTCTATAAGGAAAAGTGGGAAGAAGTGCAGAAACTTACGCGATACATGATTAAACGTACTTATATGAGTATACATCTATTTTCGCGGAGGGAACAGGAAAAACCAATAAAGTCTATAGTAGATAAGGCATTGAGACTTTTCTTAGAGAAGGATAAATAACTGAGGCGTGTTCATAATTGAATTCAGTTCGGATACTCCTTTCAATTAGATTGTGATTATATCACAATCTTGGTTTAGACAGTGGTCTAAATTTCCGATGACACTACACTTCACAATCTGGAACTTACCGAGTAGAGAAGTTTCAAGAATGATTGCCTTATTTCGCTAAGAACAATATCTGAAAATATACTATTTTGTTATCAATAACAGGACTTACGCAGTTTTGAAGATTATTGAAGGATTAGAGAGTTGATGTCGTCCGTAATCATCCAATAAACTTTGTTTGAGTTCGTAAATCGTTTGAGTGATTTTCCGGGCAGCACGCTTCAAGCAGACCCAGACCTGGAAACAACACGCAATATGGTTTCGTTGGGCACGCAGTTTGCGGCATTGACATTTGTCAATACCGGTTAATTGTTTGATTTCACGATGAAGTTGCTCAATCTTCCAGCGAACCCGACACTGTTGTTTTGTCGCTTTCGCATCCGATTGAGATAAATCGTTTGTCACAATATATTCCGTGCGTCCTGTATCAGACACAATCCGGAACAACTTCACTTGATACCCTTTTGGAAACCTTTTGATATGCACGCGTTTGCCTTGTGTCGTTTCTGATGGAGACCAAGATAAATCTTTTTACTTGCTGGTGCGGTTCAACACCATCCGTATCATTTACAAGCCTGTTTCGTTTCAGGGGCGCATAGTAGACCTTGGAAAGTGCCGCAATCGCTTTCATTACTTTCATGGATACATACCAAGCATCCATTAGCACTGTCCGAAACGAGAGTTGTTTCTTGAAGTAAGCATCGTGCAACATATCAAGTAAATGATCAATTTTGGATTTACCATCAGGGTCTTTGTCAAAAATGCGGTAATCAATGATCCAATACTCGTGTGTCTTTGGGTTAACATAGACACACGTGACAATACCGATGCCTTCAATGACCTTTTTGTCGCTACCACTCCATTGAGGGTAGGCAGCTTCAATCAGTTTTGAATATATTTTTGACAGCACAACATCGTCAAAGATAAGGTATCCATCTTTATCAAACGCAATGTCGTCTTTGACAGATTCCCAGAGTTCGCTTGAAGGAATGTTTTCGTTTCTCAGGAAACGATTGAGTTGATCATGGCTCCACTTCTCCGTATGGTTTGCAAAATAGGTTTGTGTAAAATTAGTGAAACTCGCTAACAAAAATTGACAATAATCAGAAAATAAGTGGTGCTTCTTTTTAGAAAGTGTAAATGTAGTCATAATAGAACAGTATAACATAATTGTAGATTATTGCGTAAGTCCTGAATAATTATGAACACGCCTGATTTACATTTAAAAACTTAGTGATTCACCCACTAATATCCCTAATAGCTGAATTTGATATTGCCGACTCGGCATAAATATGGTATCCTTAAGAAACGCTTGAGTTGAGTAGATGGTCGCGTCCCATATTGGGATGAGGAAAGTCCGGACTCCGCAGGGCAGGGTGCTGGGTAATCCCCAGGAGCGGCAACGTTATGGAAAGTGCAACAGAAAGCAGACTACAACGTATTATAGTAGATTTTAGAATTACTTGGACATTGTTATCGGTCCAGTTGGGAAACAGTTCCTACCGCATATTTTGTAGCACAAACTTTTAGTTTGTGTCGTCCTTGCGCAAACTGAAAGTGGACGCTACAGCAGTGTCCAGATAATTACAGATTTTACTATAAACGTTGTACAGGTGAAACGGTGCGGTAAAAGCGCACCAGTCCATAAGGCGACTTATGGAGCTTGTAAACCCCATCTGGAGCAAGGTAAAATTGGGGACATTTAAGGGTGCCCGCCTCGTCCCCGGGTAACCGCTTGAGGTTAATGGCAACATTGATCCCAGATGAATGATCATCATATACAGAATCCGGCTTATTCTCAACTCAAGCTTATCTATGGATACGTAAATATAAGGTATTAGTGGATGATACGGTGCGGTTTCCTAACCACACCTAATAAAGAATTATTCAATATTGTTTATGATTCAACAAAAATTGAAATATGCCATTTTGCGTAAGAAATCAGTCATTTTTTACGGATATGCATCATTATTCCTTTTTCTGATTTTGTTATTAGTGTTTGTTTCGTTGACACCCAGTATCGGTGAAAACGGTACTCCGGACTTTGCAAAAGAAGGTGTCCCATTCTTAGAACAGTACTGCTTCGGCTGCCATGCTGGTGATCAACCCAATGCGAACCTTGCCCTTGACGCATTTAAAGACAACTTATCGTTGATCAAAAATCATGATGTCTGGGAGAGAGTCTTAGACATGCTAACAACAAACCAAATGCCGCCAGTGGATAGTGATCAACCACCGCTTAAAGAATTAGAAGCTTTTATCCAGCACGTTGAAGCAATTTTTGAGGACGCAAGTCGAACGACTAAACCAGACCCAGGTCGCATAACTGTCCGCAGACTCAACAGAGTTGAATATAGAAACAGCGTTCGAGATTTACTGGATGTTGATTTTGATCCCACTGAAAATTTTCCCGCAGACGATGTCGGTCACGGGTTTGATAATATCGGTGATGTGTTAACGATGTCACCATTGCTGATGGAACGGTATCTTGAAGCAGCTGAGGCGATCGCAACCCGTGTCATTATAGTGAATCCACCGTTCCCATCCAAGCACTACCAAAACGTTACACGACTTGATCCACGGCACAAAAATGTCCCTGATAAACGTTTTCGTTTACTTGATCCAACCGCAACAGAAGCGTGGGTGTCTGGTCCCTTTACGACAGACGCATCGTCTCTCAAATTCCTTGCAGATGCGGAAACATATTTCCGTGCCACGCTTTATGCCGAAACTGAAAGTGAAACTCCTGTTCAGGTCGCACTATTCATTCAAGGCAAGAATCTGGAACATGTGTCACCGCAAGAAGAACTTGCAAGGTTAGTCGGTTATGATCCTACTACAAAGAACAGAATCCAGATTCTCCAGATCTTTGAAATTACTGCCCGTGATCCGAAGAAGTTTCAAACAATTAGACATCTCGTTAGTCGTGTAGCAAATATTGATAATGCAGGAATTGCAATGGTAAAACCTGAAGATGGCGAACTACAAGCAAGACTTCAAATTCGTTCCATCACGTCGGTAGGACCGTTGGAGACCAGACCAAAATCGCAACTCAAAATATTAGCCTGCACACCGGACATCCCCCAAGCAGAACAGACTCGTGAAGTCTTGACGCGTCTGCTGCGCAAAGCGTATCGCCGGACACCAACTGTAGAAGAAATTGAACAACTTGCCCAGTTTGTTGAATCTGTTCAAGCGGATGGTGCTAAATGGGAAGCAGGTATTCAGCAGGCAATTAAAGTTATCCTTTGCTCACCCAAATTCCTATTTCGACTGGAGTTAGATGACCGCCCACAAACCGAAGATGTTCGTCCAATAGATGAGTTTCAACTCGCGTCAAGGCTTTCCTACTTCTTGTGGAGCAGCATCCCAGACGACGAACTCCTTGAGCTGGCAGAGAAAAACCAGTTGACCGCATCGCTTGAGGCACAAGTGCAGCGGATGCTCGCGCATCCAAAAGCAACGGAATTGGCAAGTAACTTTGGTGTGCAATGGTTGCAAATCCAACGGTTAGAAACCGTTACACCTGATCCAGAACGTTTCCCAACTTTCAATCCCAAACTGCGCGCTGCGATGTTGAAGGAAACTGAAATGTTTCTGGAATCAATTTTTCGTGAAGATCGGAGCATCTTTGATTTACTGGATGCGGACTACACCTTTCTCAATCAACGTTTGGCAGGACATTACGGTATTTGGAAAAATGCGCAAGGAAAGCCGATTAAAGGGGATGCTTTTCAGCGCGTCGCGTTGCAAAATCCCACACGCGGCGGTATCCTAACCCACGCGAGTGTGCTGACGGTAACTTCAAATCCTACCCGCACCTCACCTGTCAAAAGAGGACGTTGGGTTTTAGAGCAGATACTCGGTTCACCTCCTCCGCCACCTCCGCCAGATGTTCCTGAATTGGAAGAAGATCACGATGCAATTACCGGAACCACCCTGCGAGAACGGCTTGAACAACACCGAGAAGACCCTGCTTGTGCCAACTGCCACGCCAAAATGGACCCTATCGGATTTGCACTTGAAAACTATAATGCAATCGGTGCGTTTCGGAAGAAAGATGGTGAGTTAGAGATTGATGCTACAGGACAACTACCAGATGGAACTTCATTTAAGGGTATAGCGGATCTAAAACAGATCCTCAAGAACAGAAAAGAACAGTTTGCACGATGTATAGCAGAGAAAATGCTGACCTTTGCTTTAGGTAGGGGGTTAGAATATTACGACAAATCAACCGTTGATCGAATTGTTTCTCAACTTGAAACTAATGATTACAGAAGTTCTGTGCTGATTACAGAAATTGTCAAAAGTGACCCTTTCCGATTACGACGCGGTAAAAAGGAGTAACTCATGAAAAGAATTATTAAAATCGTTCTTTTTACCATCACTGTTTTTCAAATAGGTTGTTATACACAATATTTTCAAACACATTTTAAAGCGCGAAAAGATGACCCTATTTTTCAACTTGAACAACAATATTCTATCAGTTTAGATTCTACGTGGACGACAAAATACACAAAGAAACTTCTAAAAATCCTTGAATCCATATCGCCAGAACTCAATGGGCAACCTTCTGTATGGAAAATAAGTAATGAAGAGTTACAAAATGATATTAAGATTGAAACTCGAAATAGTTTGAGGTTTGTTACTATTAGTAGAGATGTATTTCCGATTGAGGGAGCTAAAGATATATCAGCACCAGACAAACGGTTTTTTCTTGCTGTTGTTCAATTTATCACAGAAGATGGAACAAATAGAGAGACAATAAAACAGATATTGCAAGAAAGGTATGGTATCAGTATAGATATAACTTCTGATGTATTAAATCATATTTTAAAACCCGCCTATGCTGCATACAAAAGAACACCAGTGAACCTATCTGATATTGAAAACAAAAACCTAATGATTTTTATAGCAATACTTGAGGAATTCCCCCAAGCACTACATAAAATACCCCAATTAAAGTATATGGTTTGTAGATCCGAGATAGGAGACGGAGCAGCAGCGAAAGCATGGACCAGCTCTTCTTTTATTGAGTTTGAGGGGTCTTTTCTTGATGGTAATGGTTTCAAGAATATTTGTAAAACGCTGGCACATGAAAAGTCACATTTTTTGTGGGCACATCTTTTTCCCGACCAACTTAAACAGGATTGGATAAAACTTGGAGGTTGGTATAAAAATCCAGAGAGTGAGTCAGGATGGTCAACAAATAAAAAGCGAAAAGAATTTGTAACAGATTACGCTTACAAAAAGAATCCGAATGAAGATATGGCGGAAAGTCTCGCACATTATCTTGTGAAACCAGATAGACTTCGCGCCTGTTGCCTTGCTAAATACGACTTTATCCATGAGCGGATTATGCTTACGTACGGTGCACGCTATATGTCGCCAGATCGTATGTGAATTAACTTGACAAACACCGGCGTATTCTCAAGAACAAAAAAGAACAGTTTGCACGATGCATAACAGAGAAAATGCTGACCTTTGCTTTAGGTAGGGGGTTAGAATATTACGACAAATCAACCGTTAATCGGATTGTTTCTCAACTTGAAGCGAATGATTATAGAAGTTCTGTGCTGATTACAGAAATTGTCAAAAGTGACCCCTTCAGGTTACGACGCGGTAAAAAGGAGTAACTCATGAAAAGAATTATTAAAATCGTTCTTTTTACCATCACTGTTTTTCAAATAGGTTGTTATACACAATATTTTCAAACACATTTTAAAGCGCGAAAAGATGACCCTATTTTTCAACTTGAACAACAATATTCTATCAGTTTAGATTCTACGTGGACGACAAAACACACAAAGAAACTTCTAAAAATCCTTGGGTCCATATCTCAAGAACTCAATGGACAAGCCTCTGTATGGAAAATAAGTAATGAAGAGTTACAAAATGATATTAAGATTGAATCTCGAAATAGTTTGAAGTTTGTTACTATCAGTAGAGATGTTTTTCCAATTGAGGGAGCTAAAGGGATAGCTGCACCGGACAAACGTCTATATTATGCGATTGTTGAATTTATAACTGAGAACGGCACGAATAGATCGGTAATAAAACTGATATTGCAAGAACGGTACGGCATTAGCGTAGATATACCGTCTTATGGTACACTAACCCAAAATACCGCAAAAGAATCAGCATCCCACTATTCGGATTTTGAAAACGAAGATCTGATGATTTTTATATCAATATTTGAGGAATTCCCGCAAGCACTACATAAAGTCCCCCACTTAAAATATATCATACGTAGAATTGATGATAAGATTAGGGCACCGGGCGTAGCATGGACGACCAACGGTTATATTGAGTTCGCTGAATTTCTTTTTGGTCGTAAGAATGTAGATGATACGCGTCGTTTAATTGCGCACGAAAAAGCACATTTTTTATGGTCTCATCTTTTTCCCAATCAGCTTAAACAGGATTGGATGGCACTTGGCGGATGGTATGAGGATCCGAAGAATGCGGAGGGATGGTCAACAAAAAAAGACCGAAAAGAATTTATAACAGATTACGCATACCAAAAGAATCCAAACGAGGATATGGCGGAAAGTCTCGCATATTATCTTGTGTATCCAGATAAACTTCGTTCCCAGTGTCCTGCCAAATACGACTTTATTCATGAGCGGATTATGCTTACGTACGGTGCACGCTATATGTCGCCAGATCGTATGTGAATTAACTTGACAAAAACACTGAGGTGCGGTATACTAAACATCAACAATGGGAGATGGTCATGAGTACTTCAAAACAACTTTCACGTCGAACGTTTTACGTAGTCTGAGTCTTCGTGCTGCCCTGCCATAGTTAGGTGCTATGGGTTCTTTGACAAGTTGGGCAGACACATCCGCAGACGACAAAACCATTAAACGTTACCCTGATCCAGCGATTGAAGTCGTTGACCCGCGTTTCGCAAAATACAAAATTGGAAATGCTGTTGTGGAACGGTTGTGGATAGGCGCGCGTTGGTCAGAGGGACCTGTTTGGTTCGACGATGGTGGTTATCTCCTCTGGAGTGATATTCCGAACAACCGTATGCTGAAATGGCAGGAAGCCACCGTCTAACTATACCAACGGTCATACCCGTGACAGGCAAGGTAGGCTTATCAGTTGCGAACACGGCACACGGCGCGTCACACGAACCGAATATGACGGAACGATTACTGTGTTGATAGATAACTTTGAGGGAAAACGGTTCAACGCCCCGAACGATGTAGTAGTTCATCCCGATGGACATATTTGGTTTACCGATCCTGGATACGGTATCATGTTCAATTACGAAGGACATAAAGCTGAATTTGAATTGCCTACTTCCGTCTATCGTCTCAATCCAGATACAGGGAAAGCCACAGTCGTAACGAGTGAACCGGAAAAACCGAACGGGCTATGCTTTTCGCCTAACTACGATAAACTTTATGTTGCTGACACAGGAACACCAAAAAACATCGTTGTCTTTGATGTCGTAGACGGTGAGCGGTTAGGCAAAAAACAGGTGTTCCATAAGACAGCACCCGGCAACGCTGATGGACTTCGGTGTGATATTGATGGGAATCTGTGGGCTGGTGCAGGTTGGGTCGGTGAAGGCTACGATGGCGTGCATATCTTCGCACCGGACGGCACGCTTATCGGGAAGATTCATCTCCCAGAAATTTGTGCCAATATCTGCTTCGGCGGCGTTAAAAGAAATAGGCTCTTTATGACAGCGAGCCAATCTCTCTACTCGGTTTATGTTGAAGCACAAGGGGCACTGCTTTTTTAAATCAAAGTAAGTTCTGTATTAAATTACTATAATTTTATTATGTAGTACCAAAAATTGGGTAATTCCTTAAGAAAGAGAATTCCTCTAAAGCACAACCGATGGTTTAGGGGGATATCTCTATCAATATAATATATGCAAATGGACAAAAAACGTGCTAATGGATGCTACTACACCCGTGGCAATCCTTTTCTTTTAGAACCCTTCCTGAGATGGGCAAAAGAATTAAATTTAGAACAACAGATCATATTAGAACCTTTTGCGGGGGCCAAAGACATTCCCCAATTGATTGACTCAACGCATTTGAAGTGTCAAGATTGGGCATTTTGCGACATTGAGCCAGGAGCAAAAGGAATTGTGCAGCGCGACACGCTCGCGGACTTTCCAAAAGGATATGATGTTTGCATTACCAATCCGCCGTGGTTAGCCCGAAACTCCGCAACGCGCCGAGGTTTGCCATTTCCAGAAGCGACTCACTACGATGATCTTTACAAATATGCACTTGAGCAATGCTTGACAAATTGTAAATGGGTCGCAGCAATCATCCCTGAGGCGTTTATTCGGAGTGGATTATTTCTGCAACGGTTATGTGATTTTATCTCTTTAGTTCCGCAAACACAAAATGAGACAACAAAGCAAGATAATAAAACTATGAACACAAGTTATATGTTTGAAGACACTGAACATCCAGTAGGTCTTGCCCTGTTTGCTCCGAACGCGACATCAGATGTTAAAGTGTGGCGTAACAACCAATCCCTCGGTAAATTTAGTGAACTACAGAGACATCTGCCGCCCCTGTCTCGTAATCGTAGTATTGTTTTTAATGACCCGAAAGGGAATTTAGGACTTATCGCTATTGATAACACCGTTTCTGCCTCTATCCGTTTCTGTCCACCAACAGAATTAGGTGAGTATAGCGTGCATAATCAATGCCGTTCGATTACGAAAATCGGAGTACCATGGGATGTGGATATAGATACACTCAATGCAAATCTAATGGATATTCGTAAGAATACACATGATGTTTTTTTGACTGCGTTCAAGGGATTACGCCGCGATGGATACTATCGACGCCGATTGGATTGGGCATTGGCAAGATCAATCGTTGATGTAGAAAATTTACTATTCAAATGAAAATGGAGTAGAAGATGGACATTCCTCCGCCAGACTATGACAGAGTAGAAAGAGAATTATGGAAGAAACACGGAACTGAAGTTAGAGATCTATTGAAAAATAAAGACTCTGGTCTATTACGTCGTATTCGCACATTCTGCAAGCGATTCGACTTTGATGAAATAGAAGTTTGCGATAAAATAATAGATGATTTTATGTTTGCTTGTTGTTTTGCAAAAGACGCGAAAAAAACTGGTTTTGAAGAGAAAGAAGCAGAAAAATACTTGCGAATGTTCCCTGATTTAATTCGATTTTTCAAAACGTTGCCAAAAAGTGGAAAGAATGCTAAATATATTGACGAAAAAGGCAACATAATTACTGGGAAAAAACCGACAGGAATTAAGTCACTAGACTTTACGTGGATGGTAGGTAATACTCACATTAAGTGCTTTGCTGCTCACAAGGTTACACGTGAGCCAGGAGGGGCTCAAGACCATCAACGCGACGAACTTATCAGACTCTTACAAAGGTTTCAACACTGCAATAACAAAAAAATAGTTTTCTTTGCAATATGTGATGGGCCGTATTATGATGAGCGGACTTTATCAATGTTGCGAGTGCATGTACGAAATGAACATCCGTACAGTTTTGCTTGTTCTATTGGTGATGTTACTAAAAATGTTGAGAAACTTCTAAAGGATTCGGAAAAGTGAGAAACAGAATTTAAAGTCTTTGTGGTTAGACAGTCAAATCATCAGGAAAAAGAGGCGGTTAGTGGACAAGAAAGTCCACATAGTCTGTTTCCATGATTCAAAGGAGTAATAAAAAACAGTTATGAAAATATCAAAACAACTTTCACGTCGAACATTTTTACGTGGCTTAGGTGTAACAATTTCCCTGCCGTGGTTAGAAGCGATGGGGCCGCTAACAAGTTGGGCAACCGCAGCCACAAAAGGGGTAACAGGACAAATAACACCGAATCGGATGGCATTCCTTTATGCGCCCAACGGGAAAATTATGGAGGATTGGACACCGAAACAGGTGGGAGCAAGCTTTGAGCTGACGGGCCTCTTAAAACCGCTTGAAAACGTAAAAGAGAAAATGTTGGTTCTCAGTGGGCTAACAGCTGATAAAGCACGTGCAAATGGTGATGGCGGTGGTGATCACGCAAGGGCAATGGCAGCCTTCCTTACAGGTGCGCAACCTCGGAAGACAAGCGGCACAGATATTCATGCAGGAATTTCTGTTGACCAGGCAGCAGCTTCACATATCGGCAATCAAACACGGTTGCCTTCTCTTGAACTTGGCATTGAACCCGGTTGGAGAGCAGGAAATTGCGACTCCGGTTATAGTTGTGTGTATTCATCAACGCTGTCATGGAAGTCTGCAACGCAACCACTCCCGAAAGAGGTTAATCCGAAACTTGCTTTTGAACGCCTATTCACCACCGCACCTAACGCGCAAAAATTACAGCGCGATGAAGATCGAAAAAGCATTCTCGATTTTGTGAGACAGGATTCAAAAGACCTAATCCGCCAAGTCAGTGGAAACGATGCTCGGAAACTTGATGAATACTTCTCTGCTATCCGAGAAATTGAAGTGAGAATTGAATCGGCTGAAAAGTTTCCGCCAATCGAAAACCTTGATTATGCTGCTCCGGAGAAAATTCCGGTGAATTTCCAAGAACATGTTCGTCTCATGTTAGATCTGATCACTCTTGCATTCCAGACAGATTCGACCCGAATTGTGACCTTTGTCCTATCAAATGAGGGTAGCAACAAGACATATCCGTCTATCAAAATTTCTGAAGGACACCATAATCTGTCACATCATGGTGGTGATGAAACGAAAAAGGCAAAAATTCGCAAGATTAACGTTTTCCATACGCAGCAGCTCGCATACCTGCTGGAGAAACTTGATGCTATACCTGAAGGGGACGGTACGCTGC
Source organism: Candidatus Poribacteria bacterium (assembly GCA_965197475.1). GTDB lineage: Bacteria > Poribacteria > WGA-4E > WGA-4E > WGA-3G > MSPOR6. The sequence continues at coordinate 84,833 of CBDANF010000003.1, forward strand.
TTGACCATTCTATGATTTTATACGGTAGTGGAAACTCAGACGGTAATAGACACAGTCACCACGACCTTCCAATTCTATTAGCAGGCAACGGTTGTGGGACAATTAAAAGTGGACGACATATCCAGTATCCGAAGGAAACGCCGCTCAATAACCTTTGGCTTTCCATGCTCAACCGAATGGATGTTAATTTGGGACAAATAGGGGATAGCACAGGCAGTTTAGAAGGATTATCTTAAATCCCAAGCATGTGTGTCAATTAAGAACAGATTTACACGCTCAATCCCAGATCGGTAGGTGCGGTTTCTAACCGCACCGATCATTCCAAAATCCGAAGCATACACACCTATTAACAAAGCAAATAAATTTTATCTGAAGTCTTACAAGTTAATGGTCGCTCGTTTTTGCTTTGCCGTAACCTCCACCGCCTGGGGTTTCAATCTGAATAATATCGCCTTCGCGCGCAGGAACGGTGGCTTTGCCAGCAAGGGAATGTTCCTCCCCATCACGGATGAGGACGTTACGTCCACACTGTCCACCTTCACCGCCTTGTAAGCCGTAAGGACTAAACACTCGGCGTTCCGATAGAATTGTAACCTCTGCATCTGTCAGGATACGTAACGCACGTACAACCCCAGCCCCACCTCGGAATTCACCTGCCCCACCAGTCCCATGACGGATCGCATACTGTTCCACTTGCATCGGGTAATTCGTCTCAATTGCTTCTATAGGTGTATTCATTGTGTTGGTCATGTGGGTATGGATAGCATCAATCCCGTCACAAGTAGGACGCGCGCCCATACCGCCAGCGATGGTTTCATAATAGGTAAAATCTTTTCCCCGCGAAACATCATGTCCACCTATTGTGATGTTACTCATTGACCCGCAACTTGCAGCAGGAATTCGGTCCGAGCAAGCTTCCGCTAATGCACCGAAAAGCACATCAACGATTCGCTGTGAGGTTTCAACGTTTCCACCGGCGACCGCAGCAGGGAATTTCGCGTTGATAACGGTTCCTTCAGGCGCGATAATTTGGATCGGTTCTAAACACCCCGCATTGGAAGGCACATCAACACCTGCAACACATCGGAAAGTGTAAAAAACTGCAGACACCGTGATGGCGTAAATGGCATTAACAGAGCCTTTCACCTGCTTGGAAGTGCCGGTAAAATCAACGATAGCCGTATCGTCTTTTATTTCAATGGCAACCTTGATTTCAATCGGTTCATCCGTAATTCCATCATTGTCTAAAAAATCTAAATATGTATAGATACCATCAGGAATCTCGCGAAGTAGCGCACGCACCATTCGACTGGAATAGGTACAAAGTTCCTGCATATACAACTCAATTTCCGAAATACCGTATTTGGCTACTATCTCCTGTAATCGGCGTTCGCCGATGCGGTTTGCGGCAAGTTGTGCTTCCAGGTCACCACGACGTTCAGTTGGCGTGCGTACGTTTGCAAGGATAAGCTCCCACAGATCGGTGTCTAATTGTCCGCCTCGGATAAGTTTAACAGGTGGAATGCGGATACCTTCCTGAATTACACTCGTAGCTAAAGGCATGGAGCCGGGGGTCATCCCGCCGACATCAGCATGATGTGCACGGTTCGCAACAAAAAAGTTAGGGTTACTTGCAGACGCTTCTCCGAATACGGGGGCAACCAAAGTGATATCAGGAAGATGTGTTCCTCCACGATACGGATCATTAAGCACGATCACATCACCCTGTTTCATTTTGGTATGTTCAATTGCTGCTAACACAGAAAGCGGCATGGAACCGAGATGGACTGGAATATGTGCAGCTTGTGCTACCATCTGCCCGGCTGCATCAAATACTGCGCATGAAAAATCAAGTCGTTCTTTGATGTTCGGTGAAAAGGCAGTACGTTGTAGCGTAACACCCATCTCTTCTGCCACTGAGGTGAGTATATTCTTGTAAAGTTCTAATTTGATAGGATCAAAGTTCATTGGATGTGGCATTGCACCTTCGGTGTTCAATTTTCTGAATTTTCTATCTTCTGACAGATGTTTGACATCAAAGACCAATTGTTCTTCATAAGTTCTACCATTTCTGAATGATCGTTTTTCATTAATAAAAACGCGTTTGTAGTCGCGCAATTCACGCGCCTCTTACACTCACCTTCGTCCGAGTTTCAAAATCTCATAATATCTCATAGATGCGATTTTATTTTCAGAATTGGTATTAGTTGCATTTTAACATTTTTTTTTGTAACATACAAGAAAAATCAATATAATGTCTATTGAATTTCTATATGTGATATGGTATACTTCTCTTGGGACAATTTCATTCTGTCAGGACTTACGACCATGTGTTAAATATGGTTTGTCCGCCCTCTTGCATTTCTAAATTCTGTTGGAAATCACTTTATTTTAGAAATTATTTTAAAATAATCGTAAAAAAGATGTAAATTTGATCAGTTTCAGGTAGAGTCTTCAAGTATTTTCCGATTTTTCTTTGAGTATTGTCTCGGATCGTAACTTGCAGAAAAATATTCTTGAAAGTGCGAAAAGGTTGAAATTGTTATGCTTGAAGAGAGATTTAAAATCTGATAACATATCTTCTAAGTGGAAAAGAAGATCCATTTCTAAATATCCTTTCATAGGTTATAGTTTCTGAAAGGAGAACCTCTTTTCTACTTTTTGTCTCTAAAAAAATGAAAATTGTCCAAACTATAGTATAGTCACGTTATAAGGGAATAAGTTTAAAGTCTGCAAAAATTATGAGGTTTTGGTTAGGGGATTACTTCTACCGAATGTTTTTAGAAAAAACTATTTTGAGATAGGTTTTATTAAAAGGGGAGTAAAAAAAGTGAAAGTATTGAAAAGTTTTATAACAATCAGTTTTCTATTAATATTGATTTTGGGTTTTCAAAATGTTAATGCACAAGAGGATATCGCGCAACAGGCATACACGTTATTTGAGCAATACTGCTCGGGCTGTCATGGAGAATCTGGTGATTATAAGGATAGTCTCCTGCTTGATCGCACCGCGCTTGTTGATACTATGGTCGTTATTCCGGATGATCCAGAAAACTCAGAATTCTATAAGCGTCTACTTGGATCTACCGACAATGGTGCGCAAATGCCGTTCAATGCAGACCCGCTGTCACCTGATGCAATTGCCACAATTCGAAGCTGGATTGAAGCGGGGGCACCGGATTGGGTGTCCCAAGATGAGCCTGACCTCAACTTCATTACAACCGATACGATATTTGATACAATCAATACACATCTGGAAACGCTTGCACTGTCTCAACGTCCCTATGCGCGATATTTTACATTGACACATCTTTACAATGCGGGTGAAAATCCAGAGACACTCAGGGACTATCGGATTGCGCTCTCAAAACTGGTAAATAGTCTCTCCTGGGGAGGTTTAGTTACCAATCCGAAACCGATTGACATGGAAGAGACAATCTTTTACATTGATCTGCAGCATTATAATTGGGATGTCGGAACTGACCGGTGGACGCAAATTGAGCAGGTATATCCGTATAATATTGAGTTTAATCCCGATACACAAGCAAGTTTGCTTGAAAAACTGACAAGTTTACGTACAAAAATGGAATGTCAAGTGCCGTTTGTCCATGTGGATTGGTTCCTTGCGACTGCGTCCTTACCACCACTTTACAACGACATCCTTGATCTTCCTGAGACAGCCCGTGAGTTGGAGGACAAACTTGGTGTAGATGTTGCCGGAAATATCCAAAATGCGGCAGGGACTCGTGTCTGGCGTGCGGGGTTCAACGACTCTGGCGTGTCAAACCACAATCGGGTTGTTGAACGGCACACATCAAATAATGGTGCGTATTGGAAAAGCTACGACTTTGCAGGAAGTGCAGGAACAAAGAATATCTTTACATATCCGCTTTCATTCACACACGATGGTGGGGAGATTATCTTCAACCTACCGAACGGATTGCAGGCATATTATCTTGTAGATGCCGCAGGCAACAGGCTTGATGTGGCACCGACAGATATTGTTTCCAATCCTGCTGCGAATGATCCCGCTGTGTACAATGGTCTTTCATGCATCGGGTGCCATACAAAAGGGATGAGGACATTTGAAGATCAGGTGCGTGCTGTTATTGAAAAGACTGAAAACCCGCCTTTTGACAAAGTGAAGGCGTTACGTCTCTATCCGGAACAATCGATACTTGATGCACTGCTGCAAAAAGATACCGACAAATTCCAGCAGGCACTTGTAGAAATAGGCGGTCCGTTTGAAGATGATGAATCAAGAGATCAATTTCTTGAGGAATTTGAATATGAACCGGTCCAGCGGTTCCATGAAGCGTTTCATGGTACGGTTGACGCAGCACACGCTGCAGCCGCTGTTGGCTTAGAAACAGAGGAATTCCTTGACAAGATACTTGATAATACGCGTTTACAGGACTTAGGCTTATTAGTGCTGATAGGTGAAGACGGGAGCATAAAACGGGATGCGTGGACTTCTAACTTTGACGAAGTGATTTCTGTGCTATATCCCGATAAAGACGATCCTGAAATAGACCGTCCTCTGGATCCTCTCACCGGGGATGTTTATATCCCTGATGTTAGTCTTCGAGCTGCAATTGAAGAGATACTCAATAAAGCACCCGGTGACACAATTACAGCAGCGGATATGGAGAAGGTGACGCGTATTGAAGCGGACAACAGAGGGATTAGCGACTTGACCGGACTTCAGTATGCAACAAAGCTGGAACGGATAGAATTTCGCCACAACTCAATATCAGACTTATCCCCGTTGGCGGGTTTAACCCAACTGAATAACATCAAGCTGCGCGGTAACCAGATAACAGACATTACCCCATTGGAAAACTTAAACCGAGTGGATTGGCTCGGGCTTGAAGGGAATCAGATAATCGATCTATCCCCACTGAAGAGCTTGACAAGATTGGAGGGCATAGGTATTTCTGGCAATCCGGTGGAGGACGTGTCACCTCTTTCGGAATTAAAGAGCTTAGAGCGGATAGACGCTTGGCGCACCCCCACAAAGGATTTCTCCGCGTTACATTCTTTACGGAGACTGTCCTGGATAGAATATGGCAACGATAAATTGATAACTGAGCTACCATCTCTGGAAGGATTAGAATCTTTGACGCGGTTGGTAATTCACGGCTGTAGTATTTCAGATCTTTCCGCACTGTCGGAATTAATGCAGTTGGAATGGTTAGAATTAGTAAACAACTCTATAGAAGGTGAAGCTCTCTCAGATCTGAAAAATCTAAAGAATTTGACAACGCTGAATCTCGATGCCAATCTCATATCGGATGTATCAGGGCTCTCAGAGTTAACCAATTTGGAGGTGTTGTATCTTGAAAACAATCTTATACAAGACGTATCCGCGCTCAGCAAGTTAAGCAACTTGGAACGGTTGGACCTTCGCAACAATGCGATATCCGACTTTTCACCTTTAGACAGTTTATCCGAGAATACTTTTGTGCGAATGGTCGGAAATCCGGGTTTTCCCGCTGGTGGTCCGAAAATAACGGGACCGTGGTTATGGGTGATCGTTCCAGGGGATAAATTGGCGGATGGCACAGATTTTCTGGCTAAAGCAACTTCAGGTGCAGCTACAGAAATTAAGGTTGCTACCAACGGTGCCGCAGCCGGAAAAGCTGTTGGAGACAACACATGGACATGGCACACCCTTTCCGCTTTCGGTGGGAACAACATCAATGAAATGACAGAATCACTCGGTTGGGGAACAGGTCGAGAAATATATGATCATATCGTCTACGGCTCAGTCGTCCTGGATTCTCCGAGCGAACAGCAGACAAGGATGCTCGTCGGGAGCGATGATGCTGTCAAGGTTTGGCTCAACGGTGAGTTGGTTCATGAAGCCTACGGTACACGTGGAGCAGCTGACTACGCATATTTCTTTGATGTTACACTGAAACAAGGAAAAAATGTCTTGTTAGTTGCTGTTGACAACCATGGACATGGGGGTTTTGCTGGTCATTTTGGTTTTGCAAGTGACGCGAAATATACGGTATTTCGTCCAGGTACCAGATTCTTATTTGCCACAGAGGCTACAAGTTTTGAGATTGATGATACGTTTACGCTGCATCTAAATACAGAAAATGTGAAAAATTTAGCTGGGTGGCAAGCCGACCTTGTGTTTAATCCTGATGTACTTGAGGCTATTGAGGTGAGCGAGGGTGATTTCCTGATGTCAGAGGACGAGGAAACCCGCTTTAATGGTGGCACAATTGATAACGAAACCGGTAGAATCACTGGTATAAATGCCTTACGATTCGACAGTGGGGTCAGTGGAAAAGGCACATTGTGTTCAGTGAGTTTCACTGTTAAGGGACCTGGCGAGTGCCGATTGACACTGGAAAATTTTGAGGCAGGTTCCCGCGGCAGTCAGCCAATTCCTGCTACTCCACCAGAGTATGTCATCATTGTGGAAGGAGAGGAACCTACCAGACCGGCATGGGATGTAGATCAGGATGGAGAAGTGGACATTTTTGATCTGCTTCAAGTGGCACAGTCCTTAGACACCGATGTATCTGTTAACCCGCAAGCTGACGTAAACGGCGATGGGTCTATTGATATCTTTGACCTCATCACTGTAGCACAGAATTTCGGTGAATCAACCGCATCCGCTCCTATCTCTGTCGCAATGGACACCGAAGAACTCACGCCTGCGATGATACGGGCATGGATAAAACAGGCACAGGTTGAAGATGACGGTTCTATCGCTTTCCGACAAGGTATAGCAAATCTCCAGAAACTTTTGGAGAGTGTGACGGTGCCAAAGAAAACGGTGTTGCTTGCCAACTATCCGAATCCGTTCAATCCGGAGACGTGGATACCGTATCACCTTGCGAAACCTACGGCGGTCAATTTGACTATCTACGCTGCCAACGGAACAGTGATTAGGACATTGGTGTTAGGACATCAGGCTGCTGGCATTTATCAGAGTCGTGGTCGTGCAGCATATTGGGATGGGAAAAATGAGGTAGGCGAATCTGTCGCGAGCGGTGTCTATTTTTATACGTTCACTACAGGAGATTTCGCTGCTACCCGCAAAATGTTGTTGATGAAATAATTTTATGGCGCGCTGACAAAGCGCGCCTAATCTTAAGATCAGGAGATAGAACGAATGCTACGAACGAAATTATTCATATCTATATTTACGCTTTTAACACTACTTTTCATCATTCCGTTGGGGCATTGGCACAAGGTGTTAACATTCCCGACCCGAACCTGCGGGCTACTATTGAAGAAGCACTCGGTAAAACACCGGGTGTCCTGATTACAGAAAATGAGATGGCAACGCTGGTAGACCTTGCAGCGCGTGACAAAGAGATTAAAGATTTAACAGGACTCGCGTTGGCAATAAATCTACAAGACCTCAACCTTCGCAACAACCTGATAGATGACATATCCGAACTGACAGGATTGGAGCGACTCAATAGTGTTGACTTGGGTGCAAACGTTATAGAGGATATTTCACCGCTCAAGGGTAAAATCATCATGAGATCTCTAGTAATTGACAATACTTTCGTATCCAATCTTGAATCTTTGGAAGGATTAATCAACTTGGCATATCTAGATATTTCGCATAATGACTTGATTGAAGACCTATCCCCCCTTGGGAATTTAAAAAGGCTGAGGGAATTAGTGATGCATAACCTGAAGGGATTGGCGATATCTAATAATAAAGCAGCTGACCTATCCCCCCTTGCAGGATTAATTAGTCTGATAAATTTTCACTCATTTGGCACCTCTATATCAGACCTCACCCCCTTGGCAAGCCTACCTAAACTCAGGTTGATTAATATCCATAGCGCGGGAATAAGCGATCTTTCTCCGCTGGAGGGATTAACAGGTTTGAGAGAGCTATATCTCTTCAACAACAAAATAGAGAACATATCTCCGCTGGCAAGTTTAACAGGCTTGACCCGTTTGAGTCTAAGACATAACAAGGTCTCGGATGTATCTGCCCTTGCCGCGCTGCGTAATTTGAGATTTATAGATCTTGAAGACAATAAGATATCGGATTTTTCCAAATTGAATGTATTGCGTCTCGGCGGTACAACTATCCTTGGGAACAACAATCCTGGATTCATAATTGATGCCCCGAAAATCAAGGGTCCGTGGTTGTGGGTAATAGTACCAACTGAAGGAATGTCCGGGTCGGAAGCGGCAAAATCAAGCACAGATTTTTTGGCACAGGCAAGCGGTGGTACTATTACAGAAGAGATAGTTGCGACTCAAGGTGCTGTTGAAGGTGCTTCCGTTGGGAATAAGAAGTGGAAAGTTGGTGAACTTTCTCGAAGAGGTGGCAATAACATCAATGAACTTGTAAACGAGGTAGGACTCGGAATAGATGATATAAATCATCATGTAGCATACGGTTCAATTATCTTGTCTTCTCCGCAGGAACAGCAGTCAAAGATGTTTGTCGGTAGTGGTGACGCTGTAAAGGTATGGCTCAACGGTGAATTAGTGCATAATAAAGCCGTAGATCGGGATGCCGACGATTATCAAGATACTGTTGGTGTTGTGCTGAAAAAGGGTGAAAATTTCTTGTTAGTTGCTGTCTATGAGGGCAAAGGGTGGTGGTCAGGTTTTTTTGGTCTTGACCCTGCCACGCAATTTACAGTCTCTCTACCGAATCCCAGGCTTCCGGTAGACCATCCAGCGGATGTGAATGGAGACGGAAAAGTGAGTATTCTTGATATGATTCAGGTAGCAAGGTCTTTTGGATTACTCAAACCTGGCGGTTCAACTGCAGATGTAAACGGTGATGAAGTTGTTGACATCGACGACCTCATCTTTGTAGCACAACATATAGGCGATCTAACGGATAGTGATGCATCTGCCGCGTTCTCTCCCGCAATGATACAAGGTTGGATATCACTCGCCTGGGAGAGATACGATGGTTCAATCGAATTCCAGAAAGGAATAACGAACTTAGAAAATATCTTAATATCTTTGAAGTCAAAGAAAACAGCAAAGAAAACAGTCCTATTTGCGAATTACCCTAACCCGTTTAATCCGGAGACATGGATACCTTACCAATTGGCAGCACCTACTAAAGTAGTTTTGACTATCCATTCTGCAACGGGGTCAGTCGTGCGAACCTTGGCATTAGGATATCAGGCTGCGGGGGTATATAAAACTCGGAACCGCGCTGCACACTGGGATGGGAAAAATGAGACCGGTGAATCTGTGGCGAGTGGAATCTATTTTTATACGCTAACAGCAGGAGATTTCACAGCAACGCGGAAGATGCTAATTCTTAAATAGTATCAAATGACCATAGGATAGCTGGAAGGTTGATGTTTATTGGCTTCCCAGCGATCATTAATGAGTGGGTTGCGTTGGGATCGCGAGCATCCTCTTTGAGAAATGATGCGTTTAGCGATAAACGTGTCTAAAGTATAGCAAAACCGGTAGTAGCAGATTTGTCCTGATGTCAGTCGCACATCGGCGTGTTGATCAAAATAACTCGAAATCTGTTGATAGTAGGCTTCGGCAACGAGAGGCATCAGATTAAAGTCTGATGAAATCTTCTGAATAATAGCGGCTCTTGGATTCGGGTTCTCCGTTTGATACCGTAGGCGGTATCCATCTTGCGGTTCATATTGACCTCCATGAATAGAGTATCAGGGATCCGAGGACATCTACTCGTTAGTTTAACCCATACTATTAGTTTGACTCATGGGGTCATTTGATACAAACTATGAAGTCATATTGAGTAAAACATAAGGATGTGTTAAAATAGGGAAAGAGAAGGGTGGACTTTATGTCCCATTCTTTCTACTTCAGACACCTATTTGCTTTGAGTTCTTAGCTCTTACTCGCTATAAGTTCAATATTAAACAGCAGCGATGAATGGAGGTTGAAGAGAATTCCGATGACTGATACGAAACAGAACGCAACATCAGAAAAAGCTAATCGGTTCAACGGGCTGAGTATGAAAATCAGAGCCATTTTTTTTATACTTGTAGTGTGTTATTGCTTTACGATAAACAAAACACATGCACACAAAACACCGCAACTTGTGAAAAATGCATTTGCCGCGACTGTTTACTTGGAGTTGCGTGATGCACAGGGGCATCCAGTTTCTTACGGGAACGGTTTCTTTGTTTCTCCGACACTTGTCGTAACGACATTCCAGGTTGTGACAGGGGCATCTCAAGGCACAGCGCGATTAGTTGGTAACCCAAAAACTTATCCGATAGAAGGCGTTATTCTAACAGATGAGAAAGATAATCTCGCACTTTTGCAAGTCAAGATTCCGAATATTAGACCGCTTGATCTCGGTGGTGTCAATGACACGTTTTTGCATGATGTAGATAGTAACAACCACCAGGTTTATGTGGTTGGCAACTATCAGGGCACTGAAAACACTTTCTCTGAGGGAGAAGCAAGAGGTATTAGTATCGGTAAATGGATAAGCGAAGGTGATACGTTTGAGAGAGTGTGGGAAAGAGATAGGTTTTCCCTCACTACAACGATTTCACCTGGCTGTAATGGCGGCCCTGTGTTGAACATCAGAGGTGCTGTCATCGGTGTGGCATCTATGGTGATCAGAGAGGGTAAAACCTATAATTATGCGATACCGATGAAATATATCAAAGCATTTACTGCGGTTTTCTACAATAATCGTGGTCTGGCAAAGCTTGAAATTGGTCGTAAAAATGCTGCGGATCGGCTTGCGCGCGACCCTGATTCGATAAACATAGTCAACGAGAAGGGCATTTACATTTTTGAGATTGGACTACAAGCAGCAGCAACCGATGCGATTGCTGATTTTGATACGGCTATCCGTTTGGACCCAAATGCTGCGGTTTTCTACAATAATCGTGGATTGGCGAAAATGGAACTCAAATTTTATGGCACGCCGACTCAGAGAGATGCTGCGATTTCAGATTTTGATACGGCTATCCGTCTGGACCCGGATTACGCCCAAGCGTTCTTGAATCGCGGGAATGTAAAAGTCTCATCTAACATGATTTCTTCAATAAATGATTATGACGTTGCAATACGCCTCGACCCTAATTATGTAGAGGCATACTTCAAACGGGCAGCAGCAAAGCGAAAAAGCAACTTCGGTTTTGATCCGATGCCAGATTATAATACCATCATAAAACGAGACCCCGGTAATGTGTCAGTTTACTACTTTCGGGGAACGCTACACGCTGATAGAGGTCAACACGAAGCCGCACTTGCTGACCTCGATACCTTCCTAAAAAATAAAACGGATTCGACAGAGGGCTACTATCATCGCGGGATACTGAAAATGTCTCTTGGTCAATATAGAACGGCTATCGCAGACTTTACGGCTGTGATACATCTTGATGTTGATAAGTATGTGGACAGCTGTTACTTTCGGGGACGTGCAAAGCGTGAACTTGGTGAGCACGCTGCTGCGGTTTTGGATTATAAGACCTTTATCAAACGTAATCCGACGGCATTGCATTTCTTTAGCGAACAAGCGTACAAAAAAGGAAAACGTGGTGGATTTGACGCTGCGGTAGCGGATGGTGATATTTACATACAACTCAAACCAAATGAACCTGATGGCTACCACTACCGGGGACAGATGAAAATGAATCTTAAGCAATACGAAGCAGCAATATCAGATTTTGATACTGCAATCCGGCTACAACCTGATGGAAGTTATTTTTACTACCATAGAGGCCAGGCAAAGGTCGCCCTCGGTAAATACGCTGCTGCGGTTTTGGACTATGATACCGCGATCCGGATAAAACCAAATACTGAGTGGTTTCATTATGATCGAGGTAAAGCAAAATTAGAAATCGATCAAAACGAATCTGCGATTGCTGATTTTGATAAGACGTTAGCACTTGAACCATTTTTTACAGCGGTGTATTACTACCGGGGCATGGCAAAAGCAAATCTTGGTCGCTACACAGAGGCAATTGCGGACTACGATATCGCTATTGAAAAAAATCCACGTTATACGGAAGCTATCTTCGGTAAAGCATTAGTGATAAAACAACTCGGTCAGGTTGAAGAAGCGAAGAAAGATTTAGAAACTGCATTAGAATGGGCGAAACAGAGGAAAAATGTTGAACTTCAAAACAACATTAAACAAGAATTGAAACAGTTCAAATAGTGTGTCCAAACTTTTGTTGATATAAATTTAGCCAGGACTTACGCACTTCATCTTAAAGTCCCCTTATCAGGGGATTGCGTTCCAAGTCCCTTGATAAGAGGTTGTGTTCCAGTCCCGCTTGCGGGATTTATACCATATTAACTCGATTATTCTTGTAGGCGCGCTTTGTCCGCGCGCTGTCTGCTCAGAAAAATAAGACAAATCCCGTTAATTTGGTATAATACCATATCTAATTGACAATATAACATAAAGCGTATATATTCTATTGCAACCTTTTGAAATAAAGTGAGGAAGCAATGAATAAAAAAGTTCCCAAAATTACCGAGAGTGTTGAAGAAATCAAATCCCTTATGAAGTGCTCTGCCCAAAGCTATCAAAAGCAAAGGCTCTTCATGTTGTATCATTTACAAAGTGGTCAAGCAAAAAATCGTAAGCAAGTTGCCGATTTGTTAGGTGTGCATCGCACGACGATTGGAAACTGGTTGTCGTCATACGAAACAGGTGGTCTTGAAAAACTCTTAGAGCGTCGGTATCCTCCAGGGGCTGTCCCAGCTCTTACTGAAGAACAGCGCGACATTCTACGTTCTGAGTTGCAGAAACCCCATGGTTTCATCAGTTATGGAGAGATCCAGCAGTATATTGCCGATACCTTTGGTGTCACCATGAAATATAAGGCAGTTTATGCGCTTGTTCATAACAAATGGAAAGCAAAACTCAAAGTGCCGCGTCCAAGCCATATAAAAAAAACGCGGAAGAGAGTAAAGCGTTTATATCCAACTTCCAACAAGAAGTTGCCGATGCGATTGACAAGAAACGATCGGATTACCAAAGCATTCGTCTTTTCAGTGAAGATGAAACGAGATATGGTCTTTTGCCTGTTGCTAATAGGCGTATCACCTTACCAGGCATCAAACCTGTAGCGGAAATAGATTATAGTTTTACTCAATATATCTTTATGGTGCGGTTGAACCACTGACAGGTGAACGATTTTTTCTTGAGTTCCCGTATCTGAACGCAGATTGTTTTCAAATCTTTATAGATCAGTTTTCTGCCACATTTTCTGATAGTCTGAATCTGATAGTGCTTGATAATGGTCGTTTTCATCAGGCAAAAAAGTTGGAAATACCAGACAATGTTGTTTTGCTGTTTCTACCTCCTTATAGTCCGGAGTTGAACCCGATTGAAAGACTTTGGCAAGACATCAAAGCAAAGTTGTTTTGCCAAGTATACCAAACCATTGAAGACATGCAGACAAAAGTGACGGAGATACTGAACATTTATTCAACATTGATGATCGCGAAAATCACAGGTTTCGAATATTTTATACAAACCGCTAATGCTATATAATCAATTAGAAATGGTATTAGAGGTTAAATACAGTAAAATAATCCGTATCTCAGTTCAATTTGCGTCCGTCCTAAAAGCAAAAGGAGAAACATCATAATGAAAAAATTTATTGATTTCTATTTTATAGTGAACTCATAGCGAGTACGGGCTATATAAATAACGTGAGTTTGATAATAATATTGGATGGACGTAGTCCGATCAAAAGTCCCCTGATAAGGGGATTTAGGGGGTTAAAAGTGCCTCAAAAATTGCTTTTCGCGCCCAAAAATACCCTTTTTTGCCAAATTTGCGTCCGTCTTGAATATTATTAAAGTCCATTTGACTCAATGAATCCTTTTATCAAGCTCACGTTAAGTAAAACTTTCGTGTGAAAATCGGGCTTGTAAAATCCTCTCACAAGAATATTCGGTGATAAGGAACCGTTTCTGCAAACCAGTCTAATTGCCTCGTTTTACGTGATCAGTTCATGGTATAATAACTCATGCTAACCCCAGAATTTCGTACACAACTTGAGCAGCTCCGCATTCATTGCCAACAACCGTTTCGTGGGAAATTTCGGGGAGACCGTCGAAGCCTCAACCGTGGTACCGGTGTTGAATTTGCCGATTATCGCCTCTATGAACATGGGGATGACCTGCGTTATCTTGACTGGAATGTTTATGCGCGTTTGGAAAAGTTGTTTATCAAATTGTTCCAAGCAGACGAAGAACTGGCGATCTCCATCTTGATAGATACAAGCCGTTCTATGGATTTTGGTGAACCTGCAAAGTTAGACTATGCGAAACAGATTGCTGCTGCGTTAGGTTATATCGCATTAGCCAATTCTGATCGAGTGGCACTTTATACGTTAGCGGAGCGTTTATTTTCAACCTTGCCACCCACTTATGGTAAATTCCAATACTCGCGTCTTCAGAAAGCACTTGCAACAGTTGAAGCAGGCGGGACAACCCATTTGACAGAGTGTCTCAAACACCTGTCAGCGTACCAACCTCACGCGGGGGTTGCGATCATTCTAAGCGATTTTTTGGATTCTGCAGGTTATGCGGAGGGCATCAATTCGTTGTTAGGCAGGGGGTACATGTTGACATTAATCCACGTTCAATGCCTTGAAGAAATTGAGCCACCCCCTCCGGGTGAGTGGCGATTAGAAGACTCTGAAACCGGTGAGACAAGAGAGATTACAATCAACGAAGAGACAATCACACACTACCGAAATCGTCAAAAAGAATTCTGTGATAACTTACACCGGTTTTGCACAAAACGAGGTATCGGTTATATCCGAATAAGCACGGATGTTCCCATTGAGTCTGTTATGTTGCAGGAACTGCAACGCGCAGGCTTTATTCGGCGAAGACATTAAAGTTCATTACACATTTAGCGAGGAGGAAGCCGCATGAAAAAACAGTTTGCAAAAACTACATTAGAACTGATCCAAGGGGATATTACGAAAGCGGAAGTTGATGCGATTGTGAACGCCGCGAACGAAAAACTCATCGGCGGTGGCGGTGTAGACGGTGCGATTCGTCGGGCAGGTGGTGATGAGGTTGTAAAGGCATGCGATGATATCCGGATAAGCGAAGGCAGTTGCCCAACAGGGAAAGCGGTTATTACCACTGGCGGCAACCTGTCTGCTCAATATATCATTCATACCGTCGGTCCAATGTGGCAAGGAGGCGACGCAGATGAGCCCGTCCTTCTCGCGAGTTGTTATCGGAAAAGCCTTGCATTGGCTGTAGATAATGATGTAAATTCTATTGCTTTTCCATCAATTAGTACGGGTGTCTACGGGTATCCAATAGAAAAAGCAGCGACTGTGGCACTTCAGACAATTCGTGATTTGGCAAAAAGTAATGCTCTGATCCCACGGTTAATCCAGTTTGTTTTATTTGATGACGCTACTTATAGTTGTTATTCAGACGCACTTTCAGGTCTTTGAATAATGTGAACTCTATCGTGTTGCATGAGATACAACTTATACCAAATTAACTTGATCCCACTCGGTAGGCGCGCTTTGTAAACGCGCAGTCCGCCCAGAAAAATAAGACTAATCCCGTTAATTTGGTATTACCTCTCGCTAGAATTTATGAGCTACCTATTTTTTGGAATTAAAGAGATTCAAGAAAATCCAATTGGCAGTAGATATTAACCAATGACTGTCGACAACACGGAGGGTATAAATATGATTACGAAAATGGAGAAAGGAAATCAAACAAAGTGGCAGCAGAGACAAGCGTTACTTTTGTCTCTTGCCATTCACGGTATTGCAATTATTGTGTTAGGTATCTGGTTGCTGAAACCGATCATCCAACCTACTGATGATCCGATGTACGTGGAATTAATGGATCCGCTTACCAACCAGATGAAGATTCGAGAGGATATACCTAAGCCTAAACCTAACCTTATACCTAAGGTGGTCCGCAAAGTTGAAACAAGTGGTGTGAAAGGAGCTACAAGCGCGAAGCGTATGCCCGTATCTATTAACCCTATTGAGCCTGTTCAAGGAGAAACAGAGTTTGATGCACCAGCAATGATAGAAAACGTAACGAGACTCGCACCGTCGCCCGAAAGCATTTTAGACCAATCGAAACTTGACGGTCCGGAGTTATCTGGCGGTGGCGGTCCTGCTGATGGTGTAACAACTGCCAGAGGCAAAGGTGGCACGAATACAACAGGACTTGCTGAGCGCGGCAAGGGAAGTTCAGGATTTGGTAATTTTTCTAAAGGGACTGGCACAGGATCTGGATATGCTGATTTAGGTGAAGGATACGATAAGTTACGAACCATACGGGATGATATCGGTGATAAGTTAGGTGCAATCTTGGAAGGTAGTGGACCTGATCTAAAGGGACATATCCGCATAATCCGAATGAAACATGCGCTCAGTGATTGGTGGCAAGATCCTACTGCGATCCCTTCTCTTATTAAGTGGTTACAGGATAACACCCCTATACGTGCGGATATGAGTTTCGCTGGCGGAGCGTTACCATTGACTGATCCAAGGATTTTGGACGCGCCGCTTATAATTATGACAGGACACGAGCGGGAAATGACTAACAACCGTAATATGATGCGTGGTGATCCAATGAAACCTGGTTTTTCGGAGGAAGAACGTGCCGCATTACGGAAATATGTACTTGAAAGAGGTGGCACGTTATTCTTTGATGACTGTGGTTTAAAGGCGACGTTTTCCAATCTTATTGAGGATGAACTGCGCCGGATATTTCCTGAGTATGCTTTAGAAAAACTACCACATGACCACGAAATCTATCAAATATACTACGGTCTTAGTAAACCACCTGAAGGTGGTGAGGTCTTTTGGCAAAGTGAAAATAATGCGCGACCAACAAAATATAAGTTTCATCGCGGAATATATGTGCCACGGACACCTGGTGCAAGGAAACAACCGAATCTAACTTATAAAGATACAAAAGGAATTCTCCGCACTACAAATAGGCTGGGTGTTATTTTCAATAGAAAAGATTACCTCTGTGCTATGGAGACAGCAGAGATAGAATCCAGAACAGCACTTCGGATGCGGCGTTCTACTGATGTTTACCGTTTCATGACGAATCTGATGATTTATGCAATGAAGTATGGTGGTAACACTGACCGTTCTAAGTATAAAGATTAGTCAATGCGCTATCCGATGTCGGTATTTGCTGGTTGTCAGAGCATTTTGGTAGATGCGCCACGTTTCGTCAAAGGTAGGTTTCCGATTCAACCCCGAATTATAAAACATTATCAAACCTATTCCTGTGTCGATTATACTTACAAAGCACAGAGGCTGCGGAAAATATCTCGCGCTCCCAAGGGAGTCATCTTTAATTGGCATCTAGCAATTTTAGCCGAGCTACATTAATTCTGCCCATCTATCTTCCCGCGTTGCTTCTTTCAACAGGCGCGGGCATCATCTCACCGACACTCTCTATTTATATCAAATCGTTTGAGTTGTCTTATACCTTGACGACATTCGTAATTGCGGTCGGCGTTGTAGGGAATATACCTGCAGGGATTTTGGTGGAACGGATAGGTAGAAAGCCATCAATGTTGCTGGGATTGGTGGTGATAGGTGTTTCAGCCATTGCGATGGGAACTGCGCAGCATCTTTTTCAGCTTATCGGTGCGCAGCTGATTGGAGGTATCGGTAATGCATTATGGATGCTCTCTCGACATGCCTATATGACAGATGTAATTCCACTGGCGAAGCGGGGAAGGTCTATCGCTCTATTTGGCGGTGTCAACCGGATGGGGACCTTCGCTGGAAAGTTCGGTGCAATTTTCCTTGGGGTGAACTTACGCCTTCCGTTCTTCGTGTATACCGTAATTGCGTTGTTGACGCTAATTATCTGTTTCTTCTCTATACCCGAAACAAAACAGGAGCCAAAGGTTCAACCGCAAAAGACACAACCCTATCTAACACAACTTATCCAAGTATCTAAACGTCATTTTAAGCTCTTAGCAACAGCAGGTGTTGGGCAGGTCTGTGTCCAAACACTGCGGCGCGGATGCCATATTATCATCCCGCTCTATGGTAAAGATGTCCTGGGATTAACCACTCGAAATGTACGCTTGGTGGAGATGATTTCTTCGGCTGTTGATATGTCAATGTTTCCAGTTGCAGGGTTTATGATGGACCGTTTCGGCAGGCGATACGCCACAGTGCCAGGTATTTGTATCTTTGCTACAGGTATGGTTTTGATGCCGTTTACACATACATTTACACCACTGCTACTGGCAGCAATTTTAATGCGATTTGGTAACGGAATCGCATCAGGGACAATGATGACACTCGGTGCAGATTTGGCACCGAAAGAAGGGACCGGAGAGTTCCTTGGATTGTGGCGACTTACCGGAGATTTTGGAGGTTCTGCGGGTCCTGTCGTTGTTGGAAATATCGCAGATGTGCTTGGACTGGGTTTTTCTGGATTCGCCTTAGGTGGGATTGGTTACCTTGCTGTCGGTATCTTTCTCTGGTTAGTTCCAGAGACGCTGCAAAGAGAATGAGATGCCGGGAAAGGGACTCGAACCCTTACGCGCGAACTGCACACTAGAACCTGAATCTAGCCTGTCTACCAAATTCCAGCACCCCGGCATAGAGAATACTACAGTATACACAGATTCCGATGAAAAGTCAAATTAAATGAGGAAATATGGTATAATATTAATTCAACGCAAGAATGGTGGAACGGTGCCACAAACGGCATTAGGTAAACCTTCTGTTCAAGAATTGAGGTATACGGATTTGTATCAATTTGTATCAAAGGACAAAAAATGAAACGTTTGATTTTTGAAGATATATATAGTTGGTCAGTATTTAGTGAAGCACGACAGATTGACTTTAACGGACATCTATGGGTTAGGGACGAGGGAAATATCCTGATTGATCCAGTTCCAATATGTGATGCTGACCGCGCCCAATTTGAACAACTTGGCGGTGCGAAGTGGATTGTTATTACAAATCGCGATCATGAACGGGAAGCAGCTGAGTTTCAGGAATGGACTGGCGCAGAAGTAATAGTGCATGAAGCAGATGCGGATTTGCTGGATATTAAACCCTCACGAACGATTCGTGAGGGCGAAACCATTGTGTCTGGATTAAAGGCAGTCCATCTTCCGTTTGGAAAAAGTCCTGGAGAAATCGCACTCTATTTTTCTCAGAAACAGGTAATCCTCTTCGGTGACCTTGTTGCTGGCGAACCGATGGGACGTTTAACACTCCTCGCTGATGAAAAATTAGAAGATGCTCCGAAAGCAGCGATGCAACTTCGCAAGCTGTTACCACTGGATTTCAAAGCAGTTCTCGTTGGAGACGGACATTCTCTCTTTAGAGAGGGTCGGCAAGAATTGATAGAATGTCTGCAGGAGCGCAGCGACATATATATCAATCGCATCAATATTGATGAAATGGAATGGTTGTATAGGCAGGGGGCACCACACCCTTACGACTTTGAGGAAAAAAATATTGATCCGCTTATCGGTGCCAAAAATATAGGATATTGTGCTTACCGTCTGCATCCGGGTAAGGCGAGTTTCCCGATGCACTTTCACCACTTCAGCGAGGAGATGTGCTACGTAATGGAAGGAACGTGCACTCTCAAAACGCCTCAAGGCGATGTTGAAGTGCGGCAAGGCGATTTTATTGCGTTTCCCACCGGTCCGGTCGGCACGCATAAGTTCGTAAATGATGGTGAAATGCCTGTTACGTTACTCATATTCGGTGCTACCACGCCACATGATGTGTGTGAATATCCAGATTCCAACAAGGTCCTACCGTTTGCTGTTCGGGAAATTTACCGTAAAGGTAAGAGTCTTAGTTATTGGGATGGTGAGGTTTAATACCCAATTACCCCGATTTGTAGCGCGAGGTCTCCGGGTCCTCCTCACAATGCTGACTTTATCCGAAAACTCCGAATCAAGTTAATGTGGTATTATACCCAATTAACGGGATTTGTCCTATTTTCCGGACGGTAGGTACTGTTTCCTAACCGCACCTAATACCAAGAAAAATGAGATAAATCAAGTTAATGTGGTATTACAACAACACACCAACAAAAATCTGTTATCTTCTATTTTTTCTATCTCCTTGAAAATGAGATGTTTCTCAATGATGTGTTTAGCAAAGGCGACTGTCCAAAAATAGGTGGGGTATGCATACGAACCTTTTTCAGGAATTGTGATGTGCCCTCCCATTGTACCGGTCAGCGCATCGTAGCGTTCAAGAATACTATCCTCTCCCGCACTCTTAATGAATTCATCGTGCATAGTAATTACGAAAAGACCTTTATCTGATAGAATTCGTTTAAGTTGACCTGACAAACTCGCCAGTTCTTGGTATGATAAGTAAAGATGATTATGAGGGAGTATCGCAAAATCGAAAGAATTCTCTTTGTATGGCAGAGAAGTTATATTCCCGATATTAAATTGGCATTGACTTTTTCTTTTTTGTGCGACCTCTCTGGCATGGAGGATTGGGATTTCTGCAATGTCAATACCGGTTGCAATTGCTCCCATGTCTTCCATGGCAAAAGTAAACCGTCCTGCATTACAGCCTAAGTCTAATGCATGCATACCGGGTTGTATCAACTTACGCAAGTGTTTTTCGTACCTATCAACAGCAAATTGTGACTTTGGATTATCAGGGTCGGTTGTTGGGTGAACACCAGAAGCGTTATACATTTTCCGAATCGTATCAATTTTATTCAATTCTTTATTTCCTTAGAATCATGAATTTCGTTCAGATAGAAAGGTATCTGTATTTTCCTACCATCTAAAACTGAAGCAGAATTAATGGTTGAACCTTTATCTGTTGATAGGTTCCCTCTGTAACATGCTCTGAAAAGAACGGATTGAAAAACATGTCTGCGGTTTTCAAAAATTCAGGTAAATTTATACCCATATAGTTGTTCCTTGCATCACCACATTCATCAACAACTTGCCGTAATTTATCACGTCCAGCCGTAGAGAGTGTGCGCAACGGTCGCAGCATTCGCATGTGATACTTAATTAGTGAGGCAGATACTTGTATTAGTCCTTGCAGGAAGAGGCGATACGTATCTTCCGCTTGATGCCACAACCCTTCCCAGGCTTCGTGTGCCTCCCACCAATACGCAAAATTGTATAGGTCAACGCCATATAAATATGCCTCGTTCTGTTTCCACATATTTGGTGGAAGCGGCGTTTCATCATGTTCTTCTTTCACGCCGTAACTGTGTCCGAGTAGGTCGTGAATCGGATGGGGTGTTGTGCCAGGGATATGTCGATATGGTGGAAACGGCACTTGTTGACAATATCGATGCCAATTTGGATTGAAGGGTTGGGGTTGTTTGTGATTGTCCATATTCTATTGAAGTTTGGATTATCTACCCACGCCGATGTAATGGAAGCCAGCATTCATCGCTTCTTGTGGTGAAAAAACGTTCCGTCCATCTATGAGGATTGGTGTCTTCATTTGTTTGGCAAGTTTGCGCAGTTCCAGTTTATGATAAAGTTCCCATTCAGTAACAAGCACTAACGCATCTGCGTTGTGAGAGAGTAGGTACACATCTTCAATGAAGTCAACAGAGATATCGCACACGGCTTGCTGCGCGTTTGGAATGGCAATTGGGTCGTGTGCGCGGACGTTCACACCTTCAGCAACGAGTTGGCGGATAATATCAAGCGCGGGAGCTTCTCGAATATCGTCTGTATTCGGTTTAAAAGCGAGTCCAAGGATACCGATAGTTTTCCCGTTGAGTGATTTCAAAGCAGATCGTAACTTCTCCACAATTCGTTTGCGCTGTTCAAAGTTAACAGTACGTGCTGCCTCTGTAATTGGCATTTCGTATCCAGCTTGTGTCGCTACGCCTAATAAGGCAGCAGTATCTTTCGGATAGCAGCTACCACCCCAACCCAAGCCAGCACGGAGGAATCTATGTCCGATACGCGAGTCAAGACCAATGCCGCGCGCAACTTCTGTAACATCTGCCCCGACATCCTCACAGAGTCCAGCAATTTCATTAATAAAACTAATTTTCAGGGCAAGAAAAGTGTTGGCAGCGTATTTGATCATCTCTGCACTGTTCGGATCTGTCGTCATCATCGGGGGTAGGTGGTAAGCGGCAGGACGTGGTAGCGAAATTGGTGGATCAAATGTCTGCTCCAATATCGGTTGATACAGGCGACGTAATGCGTCTAAAGCATCATCGCTGTTCGCACCGACCACAATCCGATCTGGATAGAATGCACCTTGCAATGCTAAACCTTCTTGCAAAAACTCTGGATTGGAAGCCACCGAAACATGACCTTGAATCTTGCGATCAGAAAAGACATTTTCGACTACTTCAGCAACGCGCCTATTCGTGCCAATCGGAACAGTTGATTTGATAACAAGAGTGTAGTGCCTATCTGGATGGCACACTTCTGCGACCTCTCGTGCAGCTTCTTCAACGTGTCGTGTATCCGCCTCTCCATTCTTTTTTGGTGGTGTGCCAACAGCAATCATGATGAGTTCTGCATTTGGAACCACTTCAGCGACCGTTGGTATGAAACGGATAGCGTGGCATACTTCGTCAAGAAGAGATTGAATTCCGGGTTCATGGATAGGGCTTTTTCCTTCTTGCAAAAGGCTAAGTTTACTGTTGTCTTTATCCACTGCGGCAACATCGTGGTTAAGGTAAGCAAGTACCACAGCTGTGGTCAACCCAACATATCCTGTTCCTATAATTGTTATTTTCATGTTCTCCCTCAAGCGAAATGCATTCCTTGCCAAATGAGTCGGGTTTTTGGCAGGAATTAACTAAACACGGTTGAAGTTGTCCAATTTTTAAGATTACATATAGATTATAGCATATCTACCATCTTTGCGTAAGTTATAATAACGTGAGCTCGGCATAAGCAATTTTTAGGAATCGGTGCGGTTTCTAACCGAAAATTGCTTATACCGAGCTCACGTTATGTTACGATCTGAGCCATTCAATTCTCCAGTAATTGCTAATACCATATTAACGTAATTATTCTTGTATATATTTTTAGATATGTTATTGTGAACACATCAAAAACACTAAGCAACGGGTTTTCCCTCATTTTACGACAGAAGTTCTTAAACAAAGGCATCTTGAATGTCAATGTTCTCGGGAACGGACGCACTAGCATATCATTTGACTTCTTGCTGACACCACACATCCGAGGACACCCCGTGAAGTAGCTGATATTGTAGGTTGCACTGCGGACTGGGTTCACAAACTTCTCAAACGCTATAACGCTGCGGGTGAAGAAACCCTGCGAGACAAACGCAAAAACAATGGAAGGCATCGTTTCCTGGATGAGACGCAGCACTTGCGGCTGCACTTTCTGAGCGACCTACTGATGGCGGACTTTGGACAGGTCCTAAAGTTACTGCTTGGATATCATACCATATCTAATTGACAAAATATCATAATAGCTTGTTTTATACCATACACCTTTCGCACCGCTGGTGCTGAGATACGATTAACTATAGCCTCGGAGAGGCGATAGGTGTTGTATAGCAGCTGATGCCTGTGTTTACCAAGCCCCAGAGGGGCGATAGGTGTCCATTTTTTCCACCGCATAACACTAAAATTGACGCATAAGGGTATCGCAAGCTACCCGACGGACGAAATAATGCAATACAATTTCTTAGAAATGGTATCAGAGAGGCTTCAGCGTCCTGTGAGTGCTGTGTGATGAACCTTGCGTTGGCAGAGTTTGCTCGGGATGTTAATCCGGACGCGAAGAAACAAATAGTGCTATTCTTGGATTGTGCGGGTTTTCGCACAGGTAAGGATTTGGAAGTGCCTGAGGGGATTGAGCTATTTTATTTACCGCCGTATACGCCGGAACTACAGCCTGCCGAACGATATGGCCTTTGTTACGGGAAAGTGGTTGCGAATAAAGTTTTTAGAACACTTACAGCACTTGAAGAAGTGATTGTGAATCGGTGTCAAGGGTTCTCCGAAAACCAAAAGATTGTGCAGCCACATGTCGGTTTTCAGTGGATTTGCGAAATGGAAAAACAATACCAATCACGTTAATTTGGTATAACTTTAGAAATGCCGTTTTTCAGATACGTAAGTGATTTGTCCGGATGCAGTGGTATATGCACAGCGCATCCACATTAATAGCTGCAAACCTTATGAATCCGTCGGTTATGGAGATAAGTCCAAGGTTCAGAGCCTCAATGAGATAAATATCTTCAGAAAGTTCTTTATTTTTCTGTTTCCAAAATTAAATCTCCCTTGTTTGCGATATTCCTTAACGGCTAAAATCTGTCTGCTATTCAATATACCCCAAATCCCGTAACCTACCCTCCAATATCTTTTTTTCCTCAGGTGTAGAGGCTTGCGCTTGTAAGTGTTGATAATTAGAACTCATCAAAATTTCGTCGTAAGCATCACGGAACCTGTCTGGATCTTCGCAGATCACATCTTCACCGCGCATGATATGCCGATAGACATATTCACCTGTCTGCTCATCTTCACGATAAAGAAATTCACCGTCCGTTAGCGACCAGAGACGCACTCCCTCTGTATACCTGCTAATCTCCTCGTTGTCAACAGTCGTCCGCGAAGTCACACGGTGATGTGGCATCTCCAAGTTTTTCCGACTGAGGAATCCGATACCATAAAAACTATCCAACTCCGATAATACCAAACGGTTGTCATCAATTTCTGATGCGGATAGTAAGTCTTGCCCATATCCGTTGTAGTCGGTTTTAATTCCAGCAAGGTTTGTAATCGTTGGAAACAGATCAATAGCCGAAATCGGTGCTTTTGGAAATTCTAACGCATCCACACCAGGGATATGTGTTAACAGCGGCACATGCAGAACGTTCTGATTTAGTGTATTTCCGTGTTCAATAATTTCCTCACAAATCCCTTCACCGTGGTCTCCGAAGATAAAAACGGCCCATTCTGGAAGTTCAAGCTGCTTTAGAATCTCAACCAACTTAAACTCAAGAATGTGTGTAGCGGCGGCGTAGTAAAATCTTAATGCTTCGTCTGTCCTACCGCTGTTTACAAGTGAACTGAGACTCGGTGCGCCTGGAATGCCACTCATGCCATAACCCCCGTGTGTATACCAAAAGTGTAGAAAACAGAAGTGTGGTGTTTCCGAAGGTTGTTTGAGATGTCGCATAAGGTCTTCAAGCGAACCAAGTTGCTGTTCTTTCGCTATAGGGTCCATAGGTGTGATGAACGACTCATAATCAAGGAAGCGAAACACTTCAGCGCGTTCCGAACGCGCTGTTATGTGATACCCTTCATCAGCAAATATCTGAAATAGGTTCGGGATATCCTCAAACATCTTGAGGTAGGTTTGCCCATAAACGCCGTGCTCAAATGGATAGAGACCTGTAAAGTAGGAGGTATGAGAAGGACGTGTTGCAGGTGCAGCCACAAAAAACTTTTCAGCAAGCGAGAAATCTTTGGTCAGTAGATCAAACTTTGGTGTATTGAAGAAATTGTTAGTTCGACTGAGTGCGTCATAACGCCAGCAATCAATTGAGATGAGTAGAAATTTATTGACAGACTTTGTTTCCATATATTATTAATCCATTAATCGGGCATTGTATTGCCGTGCTGTGTGTTGATAACCTTCAAATTGGTCAGGATGAAAAGGATGGGGGGTGTAGATATAGACAGCATCACTATACGGGTCATATAGGATAACCTCTTCGCGTGCATCACCGCAGACATTAGCAGGAAAGCAATGATACCATCCCATTTTACCACCAGTCGGCGGTGGCAGGTCAGGGAACGTTACCACCTTATTTCCTGCACCATCATAGAGCGCAGCGGGACTATAAATCAATTTGGGGTTGCCTAAACCATGCCAGCGGATAACCTCTAATCCTGTATTGTTCGGCGTTTCATCAACGCGGAATCGACTCCGAATTTGTCCGTTGTTGTCTACTACCATCAAGTCTGGATGATGCCCGTTATAGCGGATAACTAAGCTTGGAGACGAATCTGGCAGCAAGTTTCCACATCGGATCTCTTGCCCATGCGGAACAACGTCAAATCCGAGTGAAAGTACTGGATTACCCGCTGCGTCAATTACCTGTCCACTACCAGAGAGGATAGCCCGCATTTCACCATCCCATTCCTGAACTAAAACCGAGTCCATGTTCTCACCAAGGTATTTATCCCAAAGGACCGTTCCATCAGCAGCAAGCCCAAAATTGCCTCCGTTGACTTCATCAAAACCATCTCCGTTGAAATCGCCAACTGCGGGGATATATGCGGAATGTTTTGGATACTGAAACCATCTATCGGTATATTGCCAAAGCAGTCCAAGCTTATGGTTAAAAGCGAGGATATTAACGCCGACCTTGACCACAAAATCTTGTGGTTGTGCGTTTCCACAGAGATTGGCAATCATCAAACGTTGATGGACATAATTGGGGATATGACGTTCGCCATCTGCGTAGGCATTGCACTGCCGAAGTTCCTCAGATTCGACAGCGTGTTTAACAGCACCCGTTGCACCATCTAAAATCATCAGATGGATTGCAGACAAATCCCATTTGCTCGCTTGTGCGACATCTGAATCTATCCAGAAGCAGATGACCTCTGCCTTTCCATCCGCATCAATATCGTAAATTGCAACGGGACCAGGACGGTCAGGTGAAAGTGTCGTTAGAACGGTATCTTTCGCATCTGCGTCTGTTATTTCAAGATGCCTATCCCCAATGGACCAGATCGGTTCACTTTCAAGCGTAAAAGCCCCAATGAAACACGGATGAATTCCTCCGAGAGACTTGTAGACTAAAAAATCAACTGTCCCATCACCTGTCAGGTCGCCGATACGGATATCACCACCCCACGAACGTCCTACTGTCCCATTAAGAAATGCGTCTGGAATTGCAACCCGTTTATAGAGATGTGCTGTTTGTGGCATATTCATGTTTAACCAAGGTTTACTTTGTGTTCTCTGTTTTCAGTTCTCCCCAAAGCGTAGTCAGTCTATTTTCAGGGTCAACAGCATACGCTCTACTCGACCAATCATAAATGAGTAAGAATTTAGACACACCATCCAATATTTTTTCATGCACACCCCCACTTAATGGAACTGCAATGTTGCTTTCAAGACCTCTATTGCCGCTGTCAATAACTTGGTAAATGATATACTTTCCATTAGGCGACCATTTAAGTCCTAAAAACCACGTGTGCTCTTGAAGTCCTTTGATGGTATGCCAGATACGCAGGTTATGAAGTGAGACAATACGAATTTCATCTGCAATCTGTACGAAGTCATGCAGACGATCTGAAGAAAAAGCAAGTTTTTTGCCATCCGGTGAGAAAACAGGCATGCTACCTACTTTGCTGATATGTATAGTTTTTTCAGTTTTGATATTAAATACAAACACACCTTCAGCGGTGTCGTAAGCGATCTGCGTTCCATCCGGTGACCAAACGATATTGGTCGCATTTACTTCTTTTAGCAGTGTGATTTTTGGCGACGCTTTTTTCAATTCACGATGGGGTATGAAATAGATTCCTTTCCTCGGAGGTAGGTTTCCATCGTCAATCAGGCTGTTCACGAAAACGATATCTCCGTTTGATGAGATGGCGATATCGGAAACCTCATCAAATCGATTCTGTGTTAACTTGAGTGCTTTTAGTGGAACCTGATTTGTATTATAGTAGATCCTGAAAATAAGTTTACATTTTCTGTGATTTATGTTAGCCTTTATGATTATGGCATATTCAACAGATGGACGCAAACGCGTGCTTGATTTCATCAATAATGGTGGCAGTAAAGCCGCCGCAGAACGCACTTTTCGTGTCTCAAGAAGAACGATCTATAACTGGTTGGAAGCAGAAGACCCCTTCGCCTGTGAAAAACCGGGACCCAAAGGTCCCCGAGATATTGATTATGACGCACTTCAGCAACATGTTGCCGATTTCCCAGATTCCACACTCGCCGAACGTGCCAAACACTTCGGTGTTTCAACAAACGGCATCTTTTATGCCTTCTCAAAACTCAATATTACGCGAAAAAAAAGACAACGACCTACAAAGAACAGTGTCCGATAAAACGCCAAGAGTATCTTTCGGCACTTCAACAAGAGACACAGGAGCATGGCAAAAAACCGGTTTATCTTGACGAAAGTGGTTTCACTGAAACCACTTTCCGTCGGTATGCTTATGCCCCGAAAGGTGTCCGTGTTGAAGATAAAGTGCCAAGCCATCGGTATACCACCACGACGCTGATTGCGGCACGGCTTGATGGATGTTTCACAGCACCTGTGCTTTTCAAGGGCAGTTGCGATGCGGTCGCCTTCAACAGTTGGCTTTCGGAAATGTTGTGTCCATTGCTTGACGATAGCCATGTTGTGATTATGGATAATGCGTCTTTCCACAAAGGTTCACAGACAGCAGCATTGATCCGGGATTGCGGTGCAAGTTTGTTGTTTTTACCACCGTATTCACCGGAGTTGAATCCGATTGAGAAGGATTTCGCCAACATCAAGCGGATACGTCAATACAATGCTCAGACTTCTATTGATGATATTATAAAAGTGTATAAGTAATTACGGGATTTACTATAATAAGGTAAACTTCGGTTTCAAAAAACTTTTCATCGCTGGTATCAATGATGGTGATAAGAGGGCCATTTTTTTGTGCGGATATGCCCAAGATACCACCAAAACGTATTTCATGTCTAAAAAGCAGGCGTGTCTTGTCAGCGTTGTTGATGTTGGCGATCCATAATTCGCTCCAATGAGATGGGTGTCCCAAGATTACTTCCCCAGTGATCTTGGCATGTGTTGTGAGTGGCAGGAAGAAAATCAGACATAGACAAAGACATTTGAGAAAGTATTTCATGGTAACTCCTATTGTTCTGCGGGGATTTTAGTAGAGTTTTCCATTTTCATCGGGAATTCGCCCAAGTCAATAATTTCTTCAGTGCCTCCGGGTGAAAAAGCAGGCGGTTTTTCGAAACTATAACGCTCTATTATCTGGGGTTCTTCATTTACACAAACGCTTTGAAAAGTCCAACGTAGAGGGCGAGCACCTTTTCGGGATCAGGTCCCGTATAAGCGCATTCATTAGATATATAGCCTGAGAAGCCGATGCGATTGAGCCATTCAAACATTTGTCGGTAGAGTTCAAATGTTTCTGGCATTTCCACTTTGTGTGTATGCACCGCAGTAATATGAGGTGCCACGCGTGAAAAGAGAGATTCAATATTTCCACCTTCGCAACCGATGAATTGTGAATTGAAAACAAAACCGACGTTCGGAAGATTTACACCTTCAATCACCTCCATAGCAGAATTCGGGTCCGTGAAAGAGCCATGCATCTCAATTGAGACAGTAATATCCTTCTCGCCAGCATAGGTGCCAAGTGCTTTCAGCCCCTCAATCACGTAATTGACAACAGCGTCACGGTTTTCATCGGAATACCGATCCCCAAGCACTCGAACATGGTCACAATCCATAAATTCAGCCATGTCAATTACACGTGTAACGCGGCGGACGGTCTCTTCGCGATCGGAAGCGTTTTCTGAGTGAAAATTTTGGCAACTCGTTAGCGAAGAAATAACAATACCACTTGCGTCAACTTGAGATTTCAATTCATTCCATGCCTCTTTGGGGGTATCCCACTCAAAACCGTGTTTCTGCTTGTAATCCATCAGCAGTTCAACACCGTGATAGCCTGTCGCCTCAGCGGTATCAAGAATTCGCTTGAGTTCCCAATCTTGACAAGTCTGATATGTATTTAATGCCCACTTCATATAATGCTACTCCTGAATTGGAATCGGGTACCAGAGTCCGCCAGTTTTAGATGATAAAGCCCTGTGCGTAGTATGATTAATGCCAATGACATCAACTATGATCTGGTTCTGTTGACACTGACGTAGAACATCTAATAGCTTGTAAGAGCCTTTGCTTGCCTCGTCGGTTACGAGGACAAAACGTCGGTTTGCCCCTTCCCGAAAAGTGACACGACGGATCGCTTTTACGATCGCATTGTGCGCGCGTTCATCCCCTGCCGCAGCAACAACATGGGAGGTTAATAGCTGTTTGTATTTTCCTACATCCCGCGTCAATTCATGAAAGATAGTATCATCTTCAAGGTATCTAAAGATTACAATACCGAGCATAAAATCAACATCTTTTTTTTCAAATACCGTTACCATCTGATTAAGTTGTCTGCCGACAGCGCGGATATTATCTATCATGCTCCCGCTTATGTCAAGCAGAAAAACGATGTCAACGATATGCTCGCCTTTACCATCAGCAACGCTTTCAGCGATGCCTTCTAACGCTTCGCCCATCTCTCCATCGCGGTCAACAGGTTGTGCAACCTTTTCCGGTAACTGCTGCGTTGCTCCCAATTGTTCTTGTAATTTTTCAGCAATAGGCGTTATCGTAGGTGACTGAGCGTTCGCTACCGATATTGATTTCAATTCCGGGGATTCAGTTTCATTCTCGCTCAGCGATGTCTCTGCTATTGATAAATTTGCATCTGTTCCTAACCCTATCATGGACGTATCAGTCGTGATAGGACGCGCCGAATTCATCGGTTGGGCAGCTTTTTGATCAGCAACCTGTACCTTAGCTGAAGAAACCTGACGACGCGCTGGCATTGAACGTTTGCGTGCACTGCTTACATGGAAACGTTTAACTGTTAACACAACGATTACATCCTCAACCAAGGGTTGCGAAGAAAGCATCGGGCGATACCAGCTGATGTAACTCAAACCTGTAAGTGCTATGAAAACACCGTGCAAAACCACCGACAGTAGGAACGCACGCCGAGTTTTTCTGCGTTTTTGCTGAATTTTCTCTGAATAGACATCAAAAAGCATGTCTTGTTTCTCCGGTTTAGGTGGAACCTCTATCAGATTAACGCTAATAATCCAAGAAAAGCAACGCTATTATTTTTTCAAACTATTCTTTTAAGAGGATATGATTGAAACCGTTCCCTGATTTCCATCCACTTGAAGCATTTGCCCGTCAGTGATATTTTGGGTTGCATTCGGAATGTTCGCCACTGCAGGAACACCATACTCCCTCGCGACAACTGCCCCATGCGACAACACCCCACCGCGTTCCATCACTAACCCCGCTGCATGTAGAAAAAGCGGTGTCCAAGCTGGATCCGTTGACGGGCAGACAAGAATATAATCCCGCTCAGATGGTTGAATATCGGTAGGTGTCAATAGCACACGCGCCTGTCCCTTCGCAATACCAGCGGAAATCCCTACCCCTGCGTATGTTTCCGCCTTTTCGATTGCTTGAGACATCCCAATGCTCTCAAGTGAATCGCTGAAGATAACATCCGGCACCTCAATTTGTAGCAAAAGGTCGCGTTGAGTCTTGCGCTCATAAATAACATCTTTGACATCTTCCCCATTAATTAGTTTAAATAATTCATCAGGTACCAGATAGAAAATGCCGCCATCAAGTTCATAACGGCTATCCAACTCAACCAAAGCACGTCGAATCTGCTCATAGCCGAGCATCAGATAAAATTTCGCTGTCTCTCTGAAAGGCATATATCGCCTTGTAAAATCCAGTTCACTTTCGACCTGTTTTCGCAATCCCGCCTTATTTTCGATGATCTCAGTAAGTTCCTTTTCTGCTGCATCACGCTGCTCAATTTGTCTATCAGTTTCTTTAGATTCTTGAGAAAAAGATGCAATTATATGTTCAATGTATGAAGTATCTTCCCGCCACCGTGGATGCGCCAATTCAAATTCACCCACAGTACGATGTCCATAGTCTTTTAGAAAATCGGTAAGCGAAATTTGCCCGATTGCTACCTGCCGCAACTTTTCGTTTGTTTCAACGGTCAGATTACCAGATTGCCCACTGATGAGTCTACTTGCTAATCCCTTAGCCTCCTTTTCGTTCAAACATTTCTGAAGTGCAGCTTCCAAGCGTTGAAGTGAAAACGCAGCAAGAAGTGTGGCAGTTAGTGCTTTTGGCGCGAAATCATCTAACGTTTTCTCACACCATTTCTTGAACTTTTCGATCAATTCCGCATCTGAAAGCTCTGAATAAGACAGATTTCGTTCACCCGCAACATCTTCCTGAAACTGCGGAAAGACATGATCTGTCAACACTTGATCAAAGTCTGATCGGTACTGCCGCAATCGCAACTCTGCCTTGGTCATGCGGATTATGTGAAGTGGCAGTTTAAGCCAAAACGATGAGGTGCTATGCTTAATATTTGGCTTTGCCTGTGCATACATCGCCCGCTGTGGATTCTGCTTCAGTTCCGAGAAATCATGAGCGAACGGGAAACCATTAAAGAAAAGTTCCGCCTCACGATTCAAATTAACATAAATTCTCCCACAAATAAGGTTCAGAATGCCCGTGTCATCCACTCGCTTGCTTGGATAAAACCCCAACCCTCGATACGCCTTGCCTAAACCGCTAGCACCCGACATAAATTTTTTGATAATTGCCCAGGTCATCGGCAACGGGACAGGCAACACTTCCGCAAGGTTGTGATGGCTCCAGACTGTACCATGCGTATCAGTTATTGTCTTAAGAATTTGAATTTCAGTCTCGCGGAGTTTAGCTATCTCTCCGTCTTTTCGATCAATTGGAACATGTGTTTGCGGCTGCGTTGTAATCGGTCTCGCCTGCAATAAAACAAACTTTCTGTCTGCAAGTGCCCATTCAATATCCATCGGTTGTCCATACAAAGTCTCAACCTGAATTCCGAGTTGACAGAGTTGTTTTAACTGGTCGTCTGTGAGACTTGGTGCATTCTGTTGATCAGCAGATACCTCACTTATGCCGGATTCGGTTATCATTTCGCATTTTGTAACAACGGTTTTCTTCAGCACCTCACCTGTTTCCCGCAACACTTGGAAGTTATCTGGTGTAATTGAACCAGAGACAACCGATTCTCCTAATCCCCAATTCGACTCAACAATACAGAGGTTCTCATCAAATGGACTGACAGTAAAAAGCACGCCAGAGACATCTGCCGTGCACATTTCCTGAACAACAACTGCCATCGCCAACCCCTCATCGGGGATGTCTTGTGTGCGACGGTAAGCAATCGCCCGATCTGACCAAAGAGATGCCCAACACCCTTTTATTGCATCTAAAATATAATCTGTCTTTACATTCAAAAAAGTGTCTTGTTGCCCCGCAAAACTCGCTTCTTCTAAGTCTTCAGCTGTCGCACTGGAACGCACAGCAACAATGTCACCCTGCAACTCTTCTCGTGCTTTTAGGACGGCTTCAATCAACTCAGGTACCAACGCCACGCTGTTAACACTACTTTCGTTCTGTTCAGATAAATTTTTAACATAAAATCGGTAGGCATCTGTAGTGACACAGAAACCTTGCGGTACTGAGAACCCTGCCCTCGTCAATTTCCCAAGATTCAGCCCTTTTCCACCGACACGCGGAAGGTCATCTTCGTCAATCTCTGAAAAGCGTTTGATAAATTGCATAAACTTAGATAGGTCTGCAAAGGATGGAACAAGTGGAAATAGTATAGCAGAATCTATCTGCCAAATGCAAGTGGGATTTGAGAATATCAGGAATAGTATTACTACAGTGATATACCAGTCGTGGTCAATATAAGGATAAGCTATACACGGCAAGGGAACGCGGAAAGAGACTGGTGGAAAACCAGCCTCTATGATGCTTTGGATAAAAATGGTATTAGAATTGATGCTTAATCGCCATCGTCGTGATCATCATCGTCATCATCGTCATCATCGTCGTGATCATCATCGTCATCATCGTCATCATCGTCGTGATCATCATCGTCATCATCGTCATCATCGTCGTGATCATCATCGTCATAATTCTGATAATCAAAATCCGATGGGTCTTGTTGATTAATCCAGTCTTTGAAGAGTTGAATTTCTTCCGCAGGCAACGGAGGACCGCCAAGCGGCATTGCTTCTGAAACAATTTCTTCAACAACCTCACTCTCCGCAGCATTTCCTGGAATGAATATAGGACCTTGATCGCTACCCGCCTTGAAACTTTCATAAGTTCTCAAATCCAGACCTTCGGGTCCATCAGCAACGTGGCAGCCAGCAAGGGCACACTTTGCTGTAAGAATCGGCAAAAGGTTCATTTCAAAGGAAGCCTTGGGATCCATAGGTTCATGAGAATCCATAACTGAGGAAACTTCATTCGGCATTACCACATTTGCACGATCTCGAGTACATCCGAGTATACAAAACAGTAATCCGAAGGTCAGTAAGAAAAATCTTTGCATTTTTATAAACATAACGGTTCCTTTCATCTAATGAGATAAAATAGATAATTGTAAACAGCCAAAGAACAAATGAGAATCACTTACCTGCTTAGCAATAACTTTGACAGATTTTACACTTAAAATGTTATCATATTTGAAGAAAACAATCAAGGAGTAATGGATATGTAAATATTTTGTCAAAAAAGAAATCGCGCATCGGAGATCGCTTCTATAAAATCGGAGAAATAAATAACCCTTTGAAATGCCTAAAACTTCTTGACAATTTTATCTGAATTAGGTAAACTAAAAAAGATGTTTCAGAATGCAATCGAAAGTCTTACTTTAATTGCTTCTGCTACCGTGCAGTGGCTTTTTTATAGAAAACGTTTGCCAAAGGACTTCACCCCCGAACGTATTCTCGTTGTTAAACTTGACCACCTCGGGGATGTATTGTTGGCAACTCCAGTGTTTTCCAATCTTCGGCAGGCTTACCCAAACACCGAACTGCACGCGCTCACTGGGACATGGAGCCGTGTTATTTTGGAAAACCACCCTGATGTAGACAAAGTGTTAGAATACAATTCACATGCATTTTGCAGGTCTGAACAACCAACATCTATTAAGAACACCTTTCAACTCTTTCGGCAATTACGTAGTCAAAAATACGACCTGTTAGTGGAACTTCGTGGTGATTGGCGTATCGTTTGGTTTTCCCTTTTCCGAGTTACTCGGAAAAGGATCAATCGTGCATCCCTACAAATTGCGAACAAGTTAGGATTCCCACAATTCAACGGAACACACGAAACAATTCGAAATCTTGATGTCTTAAAGCGAGCAGGCATCCCAACACCGATACAAACCACAACCTTTGTTGTAACGAGAAAAGATGAAAATTGGGCATCTAATTTTCTCAAAACGCATCAGAGACACAGCGAATACCTGCTTATCGCTATCCATCCAGGGTCTCCAATCCCATTAAAAAGATGGAAACCTGAACGCTACGCAGAACTAGCTGATTGGTTAATTGCACAGAAACGTGCAAAAATTCTGTTTGTCGGTGTAAAAGATGAAATCCCAATAATTACCCAAATCCAAGACCTGATGAAAGGCAAGTCAACCAACATTGCAGGCAAAACGACAATAATACA
The DNA here is from genome assembly GCA_965197475.1 of Candidatus Poribacteria bacterium. Lineage (GTDB taxonomy): Bacteria > Poribacteria > WGA-4E > WGA-4E > WGA-3G > MSPOR6. Next base: position 120,142 of record CBDANF010000003.1, read on the forward strand.
GCTAGCATCAATTTTACATAGATGTAAAGTGTTTATCGGAAATGATAGCGGTCCGATGCATATCGCTGCAGCCGTAGGCACTCAGACAATCGGACTTTACGGCCCTGGAGATCCGGAACGATTTGGACCTATCGGCGACAAATGCCAGATTATTCGGAAGAAACCTGATTGTCCTCCATGCTTAGGCAATACTTGTCGATTTGGAACAGAAGGGTGTATGTCTAAAATTCAGGTTACCGATGTGATGCAGACCCTCGAAAATTCTGAATATTTGCATTGACATACAGATACATTCAATAGGATTGAGCTTAAATCTGAATTTCTGCTACATATTAAGCACGCAAAAAACTTAAAACTGAATGCTTCTACAAATGAATTGAGAGGTCATTTATCTATGCACATTCCGCAGCTAAATAAGCTGCCCTATTTTGTGCAGCTTTATATTCAAATTGCCCTATTTTGTGCAGCTTTCCACGCTCAATATAGAGTTTACCCACATATACCGCTATTATCCTAATGGCACATAAATTGCATAGGGTAGTATAGGTTTAGTCTTATAATTTTAAATTTGTATCAAGAACCAATTTTGTAAAACTTTTATGAGGTGAAATAATGAGTGTTAAAAGAACGTCTGGTGCCTTAATGACTTCGCTTTTGCTTCACTTAGCTTTAGTCCTTCTGGCTGGACTTTATTTTGTCACGCAAACACAGACATTCAAGGATATAGTTGGGTTCGAAACTTTAGATCCTCCGGATCCTCCGAAACCTAAGGTACGCAAACCCATTGTAAAACAGGTTCTCAAACCGATTCCACCAGTGGAAAGTACGGTTGTCGTAGAAGAAGTTCAAGTTCAACCGCGTCTAACAACCGCTTTTGCTCCGAGGACACCTGATGTCCAAGCCCAAACGGTGTTAGAATTTTCTAATCAAGCCATCAAGGTAGATGCTCCGATTAATCCAAATGTGCCGAAAGTGGTTAAACCGAATACTCCCATTCCAGAGGTGGTTACTCACGCTGATTTACCGGTGTCAACTTCACCGAATGCTTTAGCTTTTTCCGGTCCTGCAGCGACCGCGCCTGCCGCGGGTCCCGCTAACATCGCACGCGGTGTCGCAGGAAGTCCGGTTCAGGTGAAAATGACAATTCAACGACCACCAGGTCTAGCTATGGTTGATAACGTCGGCGTAGTTCGCGACGCACTTAGTGATGTTGTTGAAAGTATCACCCTTGGTAACGTTGAGGTCCCACCTTTGCCCAGAGGCGAACCCGGCGGACGCGTCATCGGTAAAGGGCGTGATATTCGTGGTGTCCTCCGTTTTACACGAATTCGCCACTCCCTTTCTGACTGGTGGGCTGATTCTTCTTCGCTGAATGCTCTCACCAAATGGATCAATGAGAAAACCAAAATCAAAGCAGACATGAACGTTGAAGGTGGCGCAATAAAACTGACGGATGCAAATCTATACAAAACGCCACTCGCCTTTATGACAGGACACGAGCCTAGACTTGTGAGGCAGCGGAACCTGCTCGGAAAACAGCATGGTGGTGGTAAATTGGATAATAATTTATCCAAATCCGAAGCTGCAGGCCTCCGGAAATACCTTGTTGAAAAAGGAGGATTTCTTGTTTTTGATGACTGCGGTGTAAGTTCTCCCAACCAAGTCCCAACAATGTCTCGTTTATTCCTCGCTCAAATGCGACGGGTCATGCCTGAATACCAAATTGAACGAATTGATAACACCCACGAGATTTATGACAATTACTATGAAATGGGTGGTCCTCCCGTTGGATTTGATATTTTCTGGTGGGGCACACGGCCACCGAAACGGAATTACCTTGAAGGATTCTCTGTCGGTGATAAATTATCCGTTATTGCCGTCCGGCGTGACTACATGTGCGCAATGGAATCTGTCAGTCTGCCAACACGGAATGTACACTATTCCCCTGGTGTCTATCGTTTTATGACAAACGTTGTCGTCTATGCTTTGACACACGGTGGAATTTCCGATCATTCCGGTTATGTACCCGAAGACACTTTAGCGAAGAAAGAACTTCCGACCCGCGCACCTGAAGCAGCAAAAGTTGGAGCTACTGAATAACAACCTATTTTAGGACTATTCAGTCTTTATCTCCATCTTATGAACGATCTCCCGATGATGGCAAATTTTAGCCATCATCGGGAGATTTTTTGTTAGCAATTCTTTCTCGCGTACGGGATTCTGTACGCCTCTATCTACATAAATCGGGCTTAGAAAGCCCTCCCACAAGAGTCTTTTGTGACAATTGAATGGCTCTGCCTATACCGAAAAAATATAGACTTCCAGAGGAAATTGTGTTATCATAGAACATATAATCTTTTAGAGGTGATAAATTGAAACTTGGCGTATCCACTTACTCCTATTGGCATTTCAAACCTGAAAAAGTGTCAATTGAGCACGTCATTGAAGAAGCCGCACGGCTTGAACTTGATGGCATTGAAATCTTACATCAACAGATGGCATCCGAAGCCACCCCCTATCTTCAGAAACTGAAACGACTCGCTTTTATTCACGGACTTGATTTATACGCGCTTTCCATCCATCAAGGCTTCGTTTTTCCAGACACAGACACGCGGCAAAAAAACATCAATCATACCATACACTGCATCCGGTTAGCACATGAACTCGGAATCCCTGCCATCCGACTCAACTCAGGACGATGGGGTACCATCAAATCGTTTGACGAATTAATGAAAACTGAAGGACAAGAGCCAACCCTTCCAGACCATACCGAAGATGAAGCATTTGATTGGGTAATCGCTTCAATTGAAAAGTGTCTTCCTGATGCTGAGAAATACGGGGTGCTGCTTGGGCTCGAAAATCACTGGGGGTTGACATGTACAGTAGAGGGTGTCAATCGCATCGTTTCTGCAATTAACTCGGAATGGTTGAAGGTAACGATGGATTGTGGCAATTTCCTTTCCGATCCGTATGAAAAACTTGCACAGATTGCTCCGGAAGCGGTGCTTGTCCATGCAAAAACCTATTACGGCGGCGGAGAATGGTACACCTTAGACCTTGATTATGCTAAAATCGGTAAGATTCTGCGGAGTGTCGGATTTCAGGGATATATCTCCATTGAATTTGAAGGCAAAGAGGATGCTCACATCGGAGTACCACAGAGCGTGGAGATGCTGCGCAATTCCCTCAACACCTAAAACGACGCATGTTAACCATGAGAGGTGGGTTTTGCCCCACCTTTTTCTTTTCTACATCCCCGAGTTTGCTTCCCACGGTGCCACTTCACCAACAGCTTGTGGTGTTGGGAATCGACTTGATACATCAACAGGTTTTCCCAAATCCGACGATTCAATCACACGTTCACAAACCTCTAAAACATGCCGTGCTTGCGCACCATTACACCTTGGGATACGGTCATTTCTAATGGCATCGGCAAAATCAGTCACGCCTTTTCCCCAATCCAAACCTGTAAAAGCCTTTGGTGGAGAAGGTTCGTCTTTCCACCCAGATTGAGGTGCGAATTTCTTGATCCCCCGTCCGTCATCATGAGCCTGAATTGAAAATCCACCTTTTGTGCCATGGATCTCATAAGGCGGAATTTGTGAGGATACGGTAAAACTGTGATAAATAAAACCTTGTGCTCCATCAGCTTGCGGCACCTCAAACTCAAGTACAGCAAACCCATGATCCTTTTCAGTCACCTCAAACTCCGTGCCTTGACGCGGTCCTTGGTTCAAAACACGTTTAGGAACAGCCACTCTCGCAAATCCGTGAACTGTTTTGACAGGACCAATCATTGTTGTCATTGCAGTCAAAGGATAAGGCGCGACATCTCGAAAAGGACCCGCATGCATCAAAAACGCATCCGCATTCGGATGCCAATGTTCCAACGGACCGCCGAAGTTACCAAGAGTAGAAATTACATCCCCAATTTCTCCATCGCGAATCCGCTGCCAGACGTTTTGTTGTACATAACCGAGTATCGCCGATGGAGCACATGCCAGTTTTAAGCCCATAGTCTCTGCTGTTTCTACAAGCTCGTTTGCTTCATCGGTCTTGATAGAAATCGGTTTCTCTGAATAGACATGCTTTCCGGCTTTCAGTGCCACTAACGATACAGGATAGTGTGAAATATGGATAGTTAGATTCACAACCGCTTCCACATTTGGATCATTCAATACGTCTTCAAGCGATTGATAAACCTTCCCACCGCCTCTCTCTGCCAGTGCAGATGCGCGCGCTTCGTTCTGATCGTAGTAGCCAACCAATTCAATTTGATCCGGGTACGCTTGACATCGCGGCTGATAGCCGCCTGCTGCAATCATACCACATCCAACAATCACAGTTCGCAACGGGGTTATGTTTGACATTACAATTCTCCTTACTTTAACTATAGTGAAGTATAAAAATACATAGACATTCCGTAGTAGGCGCGTTTTAATGAAGTTTAAGAATTTAATTCGGTAAAGCCGGTTTCTCCCAGGGGCGGTTTCCTAACCGCACCATAAGCGTCAATTTAAGATGATGAATCTGTTTTATGTTAGTTTGTATAGCCCCGTAGGGGCGGAATGTTTATAGTAACGCGCCACTACCTCACACTTAGCCCTGTAGGGGTGGTATGTGAGGGAACGGATGGGTTAAAAATTATACACATACCGCTCCTACGGAGCTCAAGAGGATGGGAACGTCTTTCTATAAACATATCGTCCGTACGGGACTAAATATGGGACAGTTTCAATCATCATACGCATTGAGCAATGTTCCGTATTTTGTGGATTGCATAGCCATAGAGGGGCGACAGGTGTCCCGTGTCTTGAATGAAGGGACAGTAGTGTGATTACACCTTTCGCACCGCTGGTGCTGCCTATAATCCTAATCCTTGTTCAGACAATAATCCACCGCAACCCGACGGACACACTAAATTGACGCTTATGGTAGGTTTCCTAACCGCACCTACCCGGGTTTGGGGTTCAAGTCCGAATTACCTAATTTATTTTTATCGTCATAAGCGCGCTAACGGTAGTGTCTCAATAATTACAAGTTTACTATAAATTCCATAAATTTCTTTAAGCATATCAGATTCTTAGTTAATTGCCAATCTAAAACTATTTCATTTCCAGTTTTTCCTTGACATCACGCACCAATTCGTTGTAAAATTGAGGTGAATAAGGATGGATAACAACATGCAACAAACATATACCAGAATCCTGTTAGTCTCTGTTTTCATACTCCTAACCTTGATAGGATGTGCTTCACACGACGCGATAAATATAGAAGCATATAATCAGTTTGCCATAAAAGCTGCACAAATTGGTCTTTGGAATGAGGCAATTTTTCGCTGGAAACAGGTTGTATCTATTGACCCCGATAACGCCGCTGCACATAACAACCTTGGAGTAGGTTATGAGGCTATAGGAAAAATCGCGGAAGCAGAATCAGCATATCAACGCGCAACCGAACTTGATCCCGGTAGCAAATATTATCGCATCAATTACCGGCGGTGCCGCCTACATATTCGGCGGAGTGGAACTGACAGTGAAGAAACATTATCTAAATCCTTGGAAGAACCTGAAGAAGATTAACCATGGAACTCTCCTAATGCAAAAGAAAATAAAATCACCCATTTGGCAGTCCTATAAACAACATATTATAACCTGCGTATTAGTAATGGTAGCTTTAACCTTTTCTGCTTGCGGTAAAAAGGTCGCGCGCGTTTCCATTCCAATTAAAGTGCAATCCGAAATTGACATTAATACGTATTCAAACTTTGCCGTTCTGCCTTTTGTCAGTGAAAAAAGTTCTACAAAATTAAACGAAATACCCGCTGAAATAGGAAGCGAAATTGCTGATATCCTGAGAAGCGGTTTAACACGTCGAAAACATTTTGAGGTTGTTGATAAACAAGAAACAGCACGATTAATGACCGGAGAAGATGTAACCGAAGAATGGCTTACCGATACAGAACACTTGAGTGAGTTAGGTCAATACTTTGAAGTAAAAGGTATCATTGTCGGAAGTTACCGATTCTACACAGATACCCGACCAAGACGTTACTATGGTGAACGATACTCAGTCCGTCAACAACGTTATATCATGGACTATCAGGACTATATGCAGAAAACCTATCTGCTTTCACTCAGAGTGATGATAATAGACATTGATACCGAAAAAATAATCTGGGATGAAACATATCAGCAAAGCACCGCAGAAGCACATTCTATCGGTTCCTTCGTCTTTTCGCAGATGGTACCGAAAGAAACAACGCTAAGAGAACTCAGCAAACGAGCACTCTCCCAATTTACACGCGATATCTCACCCCACTATGAACAAGAGGACCGATTCCTGATGAGGTAGTCACCCTCCAAGAATGACAGTTTAGATTTTTACGCTGACATCTTCCTGAAAACCTACAATCCTAAAGTTGAAATTTGCGATGAAAACGATCACATCACATAAAAGGAAACCGATGCAAACTCTAAAAAAAATCGCAGCAAAAAATATCTTCACCAATGTCAAAATCATGTGCTTTTTCCTCTGTTTTGGTCTAACAATGCTTATTTCGTCAAGCGTTTTGGCACAAGGTTTCGGGAAAAACAAGATTACCGCGCAACGTTTTGATTGGCACGTTCATCGCACCGAACACTTCGATATCCACTACTACCCAAGCGAAGCAAAACTTGTTCCCGTGATGGCAGCCATCGCCGAAGAAGCTTATGAGAAACATAGTGAAGATTTCGAACACGAAATTAAAGGAAGAACCCCACTTATTCTTTACAAATCACATAAGGATTTTCAAGAAACTAATATCATCCTTCAGGAGCTGCATGAAGGTATTGGAGGCTTCGCAGAACTCTTCAAACATCGCGTTGTTATTCCCTTTACTGGATCACTTGAAGCTTTTCGCGAGGTCATTTTTCATGAACTCATCCACATCTTTCAATATGATATTCTCTATCAAAAACCCCATGCAAGTATCTATAGCGGAGAGTTTCTCTATTCTCCACCTATATGGTTTATGGAAGGAATGGCGGATTACTTCGCTGAGGATAATGACGCTATCGGTGAAATGGTGTTGAGAGATGCAAGCATCAACAACAACATCGTACCTTTAACAGAATTACAAAACTTTAATCGTCTGAGTTCACCTTACATCGGATATAAAATGGGACAGTTGGCTGTTGGTTATCTCGTCCAGACGTATGGACAGGAAAAAATCGCTGAGATTCTACGAGGTTTACGCCAAAGCAGAACTAAAAATTTAGACTTAGTCTTTCAGAACGTCTTGGGAGTCAGTCTCAAAGAATTCGATACAGACTATCAGCAGATGATGCGGAAACGTTACTGGCCCCTGATAGAGGACAAGGAATTGCCCAACATCGCTGCAAGGAAACTTACCGAAAAAGCCAGATTTTCACACAATATCAAACCTATATGGTCACCGAGCGGCGATATTATCGCCTATATTACCGGCAATGACGGGTTTTTAGAAATTATCCTCATGTCTGCCAAAACCGGTGAACATCTGGACCGGATAACAAAACGTTTTTTCCGTAATAAGTACGAAGAAATCCGCACCGATTCCAGTGGGTTCGACAGAAGCCTTGCTTGGGCACCTGATGGCGACCATATCGCCTTCATCGGCAAATACCACCACACAAATTATCTCTTTGAAGTCAATATCCTTACGCATAAATTGACACATTACGTTAAGCTTGATTTTGATACTGCGACTTCACCTAATTATGATGGTTCCGGTAAACGCATCGTTTTTTCTGCCTTACAGGAAGGGCAAACAGACCTTTACATTATTGAACTTGAGTCAGAGACGATCAACCAATTAACCCGAGACCCCTTTAATGATACCCATCCGTCTTGGCATCCAACAAAAAATACAATTGTTTACGCCTCAGAACGAGAACGCAAAAATAGACTTATCTTAATTGATATTGATCAACGAACACAACAGATACTCACAGATAGCACCTCAAATGCTATTAGTCCAATATGGATGTCTGGCGGTGAATCAGTGCTGTTTTGCGGTGATCGCACCGGAGTGTTTGACGCATATAAACTCCATATCACGGACATGGAGATGACACGTCTTACGAACCTTATAACAGGTTGTTTCAACCCCAGCCTGTCGCCTGATGAAAAGAAGCTTCTGTTTAGTGCATATCAAAATGGGAAATATGATATCTGTGTTATGGAATCAGAAAATATAATCAACGAGAAAGTTGAAACCCCTCCGTTAGAGACTCAAGCAGTTCCTATCCTTTTAGATTCTGATATCCCTGAACCAAACTATAGGATCGCTAAACGAAAGTACAGCACAAGGTCTTCTTTCCGTTTTGACGCGATTTTCCCGCAATTTAGTTACGGTGCAGATGGACTACTCCGCAGCCAAATCCAAATGAGCGCGAGCGATATGTTAGGAAATCATCGTGTCGAAGTGAGCGTAATTAATCAGTCTGGTGGATACCTCATCCCCGATTTTATTGCACAGTACGGGTTTTTGACGCATCGTGCCGATGTTGGTGCGGTGGTTTACAACTACCATCAATACCATATCCTCGGTTCAATCCGCAATCAACGCGGAATTTTACAACGCGTTACAGGGGCAGGCGGCTTCCTGAGTTATCCTTTTGATCGGTATCACCGATTAGACCTTCAACTTTCAATGTATTCAACGCCATTTTCCTATAATTTTCAGACAAGCGAGCCTTTTAACTACAATGATCGTGGGTTTCTTTCTCTCGGTTCCATCGCTTTTGTCGGTGATAACACAATGTGGCGAGAGTGGGATCCATATAGAGGGACGCGTTACCGTTTTGAAATTGAGCGTTCATTCCCGGCTCTTGGAAGCCAATTAGCTCTTACAAATGCCATCTTCGATTTCCGTAATTATTTCGGCTTAGGAAGACGCACCACTATTGCCACCCGGCTGTTACTTGGTGGTAGTTTTGGTATTGACAAGTCCCTCTTTTATCTCGGTGGAATTGATACACTTCGCGGTTATAATTACGAAGACCTTGTTGGGTCTCGTATCGGACTGTTCAACGTTGAGCTACGCATCCCTTTCATAGATGTTCTGTATTTCGGATGGCCAATCCGTTGGTCAATCGGTGGCATTGGTGGCATCCTTTTTGCAGATTTTGGCGGCATTTGGAACGATCAGATATACGGTCCCGATAACCCTTTCCAGACACTTCGGCGCGATGGCAACCGCATCCGCCTTGTAGATGTAAAAGGATCAGTAGGTGTTGGACTCAGATTACGGCTCGGCCTGTTCTCTTTAGATTTTGCCGCTGCACGCCACACTGATTTAGCAAGCATCAAACCAGGATTCAAATATCACTTTGGTTTAGGACAAGCGTTTTAGTTGGCTTATTTCGATTATGCTTGTTAGGTCTAAACAGAATATAGGAGATACGTCTTAAAAAGACATAATCCAGACAAGGAGAAAAAATGGAATCACGGATCAAACGTTTAATTATTACCATAGTAATTTTAGGAGTTCTCGGTGGCATTTTTGCTGCTTGGGTCAACATATACCCCGATTTTTTATGGTTTGGGATGGTGAAATATCTCAACGTTTACACCAAAATTCTTACAACGAAAATCATGGTTGGTGTAATCGTTGGCGTTGTTTACCTCACAATCCTCTTGGCAAATATCTTCATAATCTATCGGTTCACACCAGCACATCTCAGTCCCGCCTTCATGGGAGGCACTGATTTCACTGGTGGACAAACCAATACCCGAAAGATGATTTACGGAGGACTCACCCTGCTCGCAGTCCTCTTTAGCATTTTAATGGGTTATTCTGCAACTGATCGATGGGAAATCTATCTGCGATATACCCACGCTGATGAATTGAACTTCCGATCTGCTACACCTATTGTTGTAGAAAACAGCATTAATTCAACCGAAATTCCTGTCTCTACGTTAGAATTAACAGCGAAAAAAATTCGAGCCGGTGATGAGATAAACGTTTACGTTGATGGAAACGAGCAAATCGCAAAAGTTGAAGATATATTAACCGAAGGAGGATCTCAAAACGGTCTACGTTTGAACACAACGGTTCAGATAGAGTCCGGACAAAGAGCGTATTTCACCTCCCTTGCACGAGACCCAATTTTTGATAAGGATGTGTCCTATTACATTTTCAAAATGCCGATGTTGCGCTATATATGCGGCACGTTCTTCGGTATTTTCTTGCTGGTTACAATCTTCGCAACTATCATCTACTTTTTCCACGGATTGATAACGGGTGACACAAACCAACTTCACTTTCAACCCCCTTTCCGGGTGAAAGCGCACCTATTCTCTCTCGTAGGGTTGACCCTTCTCTTTCGCGCTTGGAATTACCGCTTTGCCATGTTTGACCTGCTTTATGCAACAAACGATGTTGTCCGGGGCGGTGGTGGATACGCCGCAATGAAGGCACGTCTCCCTATCCTATGGATTTTGCTGGGACTCACCGCTTTGTGTGCTATTATCTTCATCGTTAGCATCTTTTTGCGGCGCCACGTGTTCGCTTTTGGTGCGTTCGCTGTGTTCATAATTGCCGGATTTGTCGGGCAATTGTACCCTCAAATAATACAAAGATGGCGGGTTGAACCGAGAAAACAGGTTTTAGAGGCAGATTATATCAACTACAACATCAAAGCGACACTTCAAGCTTACGGTTTAGCTGAAAATAAGGTAATGGAAGAGGAATACCCTCTGAAAGAAGAAATCAGTTACGATGACATCACGAGTCAAGAAAACGCGCCTGTTTTCAATAACATACGTCTCTGGGATTGGCGACCCTTACGGAGAACATTCCGCCAACTACAAGAATTACGATCACAATACGACTTTTTCGATGTTGATATTGATCGGTATATCGTTAATGATGAAATCAGACAAGTAATGCTATCCGGACGGGAACTTAATATCAATGAGCTCCCTGCAGAAATCAGGAATGATTGGTATAAGCAAACCTATGTCTATACTCACGGATACGGTGCTGTTGCTAGTCCTGTGAATGAAATTGATAAAGGTAAACCAAACATGTACATGCAGGAGCTGTCCCCCATTCAATACCAAGAACAGTGGCCACACCGGTTTAGCGAAACACCAGGACCCCGTATCTATTACGGAGAGCGTACTGATCGATATGTCATTGTACACCCTGATCGGACACAAGCTCTTGAATTTGATTATCCAATAGAAGGGCAACAATACGCTGAATATGCCTATCAGGGAGAAGGGGGCGTACTATTAAACTCATTTTGGCGAAAATTAGTGTATATGCTCAAATATGATAACCAGATTAACTTCATCTTGCCCGGTGAAATTTCATCTACAAGTAAGATACTCTACGATCGAAATATCAAAAGACGTATTCAAAAAATCGCTCCTTTTTTGCGATACGACGGCGATCCCTACATCGTGCTCCATAACGGCCGGCTGGTTTGGCTGATTGATGCTTATACCATTACTCATCGCTATCCATATTCTGTCTCTATGAAAGAATTCGTTGGAGATAGAAGAAGACAGATTTCAAGTACACAACGAGATGGTGAACCGTGGGGTAATTACATCCGAAATTCTGTTAAAGTCCTCGTCGACGCTTACGATGGCACCGTCGATTTCTACATTGTGGAACGGGAGAAAGACCCAATTGCAGAATGTTATCGAAAAATATTCCCAGACCTATTCAAACCTTTTGAGGATATGCCCACTGAACTAAAAACGCATATACGTTATCCAACATCAATGTTCCTCATCCAAGCGCGAGTCTATCAAGATTATCACATGAAAGACCCAATAACCTTTTATGCTGGCGAAGATAAATGGGAAATTGGTATGGAACTTTATGACAACACAGATGCGCAAACGCGGCAAACACCGACTGCACAGCAAAGACCATCTTTTGTACCACAACAGCAGACAGTCCAAAGCTCCGGGGGAAATGGACAACCAGTTGAACCATACTATGTCGTTATCAGGTTACCGGGACAGGAAAAAGCCGAATTCATATTGATGTTGCCCTTTACACCACTCAACAAACCGAATCTCACTGCTTGGCTCTCCGCACGATGTGATCTACCGCAATATGGGCAGCTTCTTGTCTACCGCTTCCCGAAAGGAAAACAGGTAGCAGGTCCAATGCAGGTGGAAAACTTTATCAGCCAAGAACCGGAGATTTCACAACAGATAAGCCTCTGGAATACGCAAGGTTCTCGTGTCTTACGAGGGAATCTGTTGATCCTCCCAATGAACAACTCCCTGCTTTATGTTGAACCGATCTACATCCAGTCTGAAGATGAAAAAACCGCAATTCCTGAATTGCGACGTGTCGTCATCGGGTATGAGAATCAGGTCGTTTGGGGTGAAAGCCTCAACGAAGCACTCATCAAGATGTTCGGAAAAAGCACAGGACTACAAGAATCGTCTACAGTGACCACATCTGAGGCAACTGAAATTTCTGCGGGGGATACATCGTTGCGTGCCCTAATTGAACAAGCAAATAGCTACTATAATGGTGCGCAAAACGCACAACGTAACGGCAACTGGACAGAATACGGACGCAATATTGAACTCTTAGAAAAAGCATTGAAACAACTTGAAGAAAACACTCAAGAGTAATCAACGAATTTTCAATAAGACTTTTACAAACCGATATAATTATACAGAAGGAGGTGAAAACAGATGTCTCTCGATTGGAAACCGCGTCACAGGGATATGATTATCGGCGGCATTCCTTGGTTAGCCAGAATTTCCGACAAAGCTAACGCGAAACTGCAAGGCATCATCGGTGAATACATATACCCGTGACCACAGGACAAAATGTTCCTGGAGGAACACAAGATATCTGCTGAGGATTTTGTTGAAATGGTGAAAAACAATCCCTCAGATGACGAGATGATTGCTGCTGTGAAAAAATTAAACAGTTAACACCGTTTTATATGCAGTGTTAGAACATTTATAGTATATTTTACAAATTCAGTACACCTTGACTGGCGCGCTTACAAAGCGCGCCTACTTGTGAATGTCCGAGGCGCAATGAATTGCGCGACTACAAACGCTGCAAATCCCAAGAAAAATATTTACTTATTGCGATTATATTTAGGTATACTAAAAGTGGAAAAGTTACTTTTAACGTAAATAATGTTAGAATTCCATATTCAGAGTCTGTAATGGACTCTTCAGAAAGCCGCTACGATAAGTCATATCGTAGCAATAAAGTGTATTCAGGATATAAGCCAAATAAATTAGGAAAACATCCTGAAGATTGGTGGACTATACAACCGCTTATGCCTTCAGATAAAAAAGAACGTACAGGTTATCCAACACAAAAGCCGATTGCCTTACTTGAACACATAGTCAATGCGTCCTCTAATCCTGATGACTTAGTGTTAGATCCGTTCTGTGGTTGTGGGACTACGTTAATGGCGGCTCAAAGGCTGAGTCGTCAATGGGTAGGCATAGACCTAACCTATCTTGCTATAGGTGCTGTGAAGCAGCAGATAGAGAAGTTGTTTCCAAGTATCCGTGATGCCATTATTATCACTGGCACACCTGAGAACGGTTTTCAAGCGTTAGACCTTGCGCGTAGTGATCCGCAAGGATTTGAGGGGTGGAGTATCACGCATGTGCTACACTTTAGATCTAATGTAAAGAAGGTATCCGATGGCAGTATAGACGGTATGTTACGTTTTTCGTTGGGACGTATTAAAGTAAAGGCAAGCAAGCGTATGGCAAAGCGGTAGCACAAGTGAAGGGCGGTTGGTATACACTGGGTCATGTCCGTGATTTTAGGACTGCGATGCAGAATGAAAATGCGGATATAGGTGTCTTTGTTGCGACAACACCACCAACGCGTGAAATGGAGAGAGAAATTGCACGCGCGGGCACCTATAGTCATCCCAGTTACGAGTTTACAATTCCAAGTTTGCAACATTACCAGATACAGGATTATTTCAAAGGCATATTGCCAAAACTGCCTTATGCTGAAAGGAATATACTGTAAAGAAAATGCGGGGATTTTTCGCCGCATATAACAAATTTCTAGGAGGATAACAAAATGAAACGTATCTTTACGTTGTTTGGCGTAACGTTACTGTTCAATCTACTTCTACTTGTCATAAATGCTTGGGGAGAGCAGTATATTGCCTTCCATTCTAATCGGACAGGGAATTTTGATATCTACATTATTGATAGAAACGGCGAGAATCTACGCAATCTGACAAATCATCCCGCCAGCGACGTTGCCCCAACTTGGGCACCGGATGGGCACTCTTTGGCTTTTCAGTCAACCCGTGATGGAAATCCGGAAATTTATATTATGGACATCAACAGTAATCAAGTACGTCGATTGACAAACCATCCGAGATGGGATCTGACTCCTACTTGGTCACCTGATGGAAATTGGATCGCTTTCGTATCCGATAGAAATGGAACATCTCATGTCTATAAAATAGACATCAACGGCAAGAATCTACGGCAACTTACTATCGCTGGAAAGTATAATCTTCAGCCAGCGTGGCATCCAGACGGACAATCAATTTTTTTCGCGCGTCCCACTGTAGGTTTTGAAGGCCAGATTTTTAAAATGGACACAAATGGATTCGATACTAGAGGATTTATAAGTTTCCCTCAAGCGGAACCTGGATCTCCCGCTTGGGCACCTGATGGAAAACAGATTGCCTATACTAGTAATATTGGGGGACGTAGTATCTACATTGCGGATGCAAAGGGGAAAAACCCTCGACTCGTGTCACCTGTTGATAATTATTGGAGCAACGCGCCTACATGGTCCCCAGATGCTAAGTGGATTGCATATTACGCGACAATTGAATTTCCTGCGGATAATCCGAATGCAACTGAAGATATTTATATTTGCTCTGTTAATGGGGGCAAACCGCAGCGAATCACTCAACATCTGGGAGATGATGGTTATCCCGCATGGGCCCCCGAAGGTTTTTTCTCTGTTAATCCAACAGCAAACACCCAGGCGATACTTTGGGGACAGTTGAAGCAAACTGATTTTTAATCTGATGCATCTTCAATTTTCTCTGAAGTTTGAATATGCGATATCGGTTGAGTATGCAAGGTAGAGATATGTTCTAAATGATTCTGTTTAGACAGAACGTGATACCATGTACGTCTTTATTCTTTCCACAAACACCACCACGTTGTATAGAGAAGCACACAAAGGAGTTTATATTTGACAGAGTTGTAAAAAAGGAGATCATCAAATGTTTAAGAACAAGACTTTAATTCGTGGCGACAACTTGGAAGCGATGCGGGGTTTTCCGGAGCAATGTGTTGATTTGATTGCGACGGATCCGCCTTTTAACTCCAAGCGTGACTATTTTGTGCCGTATAAAGATGACGATGAGCATAAACCCGATGTGCTTGTGAAAGCGTTTTCTGATACTTGGAACTGGGGAGAATCCGCTGAGAACGCATATAACGAACTACTTATTGATGCGGGTGGCAAAGTTGGCGACACATTCAGTTGGTTCGCGTCAATTCCTTGATGATACGCCTATGATGGCATACCTCGTTATGATGGGCATTCGGATTGTGGAGATGCATCGTATTCTCAAGGATACCGGCAGTCTATACCTACACTGTGATCCAACCGCGAGCCATTATCTCAAAATCATATTGGATGCTGTCTTTGGACGGGAAAACTATAGAAATGAGATTGTCTGGTGTTATAGAGGTGGTGGGGTTCCTAAAAACGATTTTGCAAAGAAACATGATATTATATTTAGGTATACTAAAAGTGGAAAAGTTACTTTTAACGTAAATAATGTTAGAATTCCATATTCAGAGTCTGTAATGGACTCTTCAGAAAGCCGCTACGATAAGTCATATCGTAGCAATAAAGTGTATTCAGGATATAAGCCAAATAAATTAGGAAAACATCCTGAAGATTGGTGGACTATACAACCGCTTATGCCTTCAGATAAAAAAGAACGTACAGGTTATCCAACACAAAAGCCGATTGCCTTACTTGAACACATAGTCAATGCGTCCTCTAATCCTGATGACTTAGTGTTAGATCCGTTCTGTGGTTGTGGGACTACGTTAATGGCGGCTCAAAGGCTGAGTCGTCAATGGGTAGGCATAGACCTAACCTATCTTGCTATAGGTGCTGTGAAGCAGCAGATAGAGAAGTTGTTTCCAAGTATCCGTGATGCCATTATTATCACTGGCACACCTGAGAACGGTTTTCAAGCGTTAGACCTTGCGCGTAGTGATCCGCAAGGATTTGAGGGGTGGAGTATCACGCATGTGCTACACTTTAGATCTAATGTAAAGAAGGTATCCGATGGCAGTATAGACGGCATGTTACGTTTTCCGTTGGGACGTATTAAAGTAAAGGCAAGCAAGCGTATGGCAAAGCGGTAGCACAAGTGAAGGGCGGTTGGTATACACTGGGTCATGTCCGTGATTTTAGGACTGCGATGCAGAATGAAAATGCGGATATAGGTGTCTTTGTTGCGACAACACCACCAACGCGTGAAATGGAGAGAGAAATTGCACGCGCGGGCACCTATAGTCATCCCAGTTACGAGTTTACAATTCCAAGTTTGCAACATTACCAGATACAGGATTATTTCAGGGCATATTGCCAAAACTGCCTTATGCTGAAAAGAATATACTGTAAAGAAATGCAGGAAAAATTTCCGCATAAAACAAAATATTTAGAATCCCAAAACTACTTATTGCGTATTTTTATACTTTCACTATAATATCCGGTGGGTTAAGTGCCTACCGGGTATACAATTACAAAAGTGCGTCTTTTACGCGCACAAGAATCCATAGACATCGCGCATTGGAGATAGTTTCCTTGGAACTAAAAGAATTACGTGATCAGATCAATCGCATAGATGATCAAATTTTAACCTTTCTCCACAAACGATCAGAGGTTGCCAAGCAGGTCGGTTCCTTGAAAGCCGACACAGGTAGGGAAATCTACGCCCCTCACCGGGAGATCGAAATCCTTAAGCGGCTAATAACGCAGAATCAGGGTATATATCCTGAAGCTGCGATTAAAAAAATTTGGACTGAAATTTTTTCGGCTTCCCGCGCTTTGCAAGCACTAAATCGGATCGCCTTCCTCGGTCCATCTGGGAGTTTCGGGCATACAGCCAGCTTATCACATTTCGGTTCTTCCGCTGAAATGATACCTATCACGCCGCAGATTGATATCTTTACCGAGGTTGAAACAGGGCGTGCCGATTTTGGCGTAGTAGCTATTGAAAACTCTGTACACGGTACTGTCAGAGACGTTTTAGAACGGTTCCTCCATACACCTTTGAATATTTGTGCTGAAATTTTCCAACCTATCAGACACCACCTCATCTCAAAGTCCCAACTCCCTGAGATTCAGCGTATCTACTCACATACACAACCCTTTGCACAATGTAGAATGTGGTTAAATAAGTTTATGAAACCCGTGGAGCAGGTTGAAGTTGTAAGCACGTCTGAAGCAGCACAACGCGCAGCAGATGAACCAAACGCCGCTGCTATCGCAAGCAAGCTTGCAAGCGACATCTATCAAGTGCCGGTAATAGCGGATTCTATCATGGATGAGCCGAATAACACGACCCGTTTTCTTGTTATTGGTGACCAAATAGCTGGCAAAAGCGGCAATGATTGTACGTCTATCTTTTTTGCAATCAAAGACAAAGTCGGCGCATTGTACGAAATCTTGGGTGTCTTAGAAAACAACGAGCTAAACCTTAGCTATATAGAATCACTTCCTTCCCGAACCAAACCGTGGGAATACATCTTTTTTGCCGATATTGATGGACATGTTGACGATGATAACGTTCATTCTGTTCTTGAACACCTCAATGATTTATGTCGTGATGTCAAAATCCTCGGTTCTTACCCCCGCGGTGCCAAATAACATTCTCTATAGCACAAAGTTTGCACTATCTGAGAAAAATGGCAAACACATTGACCCAACAAATCCAGAATCGCGCACACGAACTCGGGTTTGAGCTTGTCGGTATTACCTCCGCTGAACAGAGTCAAACTATTGAACGCTACCGGCAATGGATTGAAAGCGGATATGCCGGTAAGATGGGTTACCTTGAAAGACACCTACCGCTTAAGGAAGATACCCGAAGACTCCTTAAAGAAGCCAAATCTGTTATCAGTCTCGCGATGAACTATTATACGTTAGATACACCTAAAGTTCTCGCGGAGGATCCTGGTCGTGGGCAAATATCTCGATACGCGTGGGGTGATGACTATCACGATGTCATTCGTGAACGTCTTTTACTGCTCGTTGAATTTATCAAAAACAGAGCTGAAACCGAACTCAAAAGTCGCGTTTTTGTGGATTCCGGTCCGATTCTGGAAAGGGAATACGCCGAAAAAGCCAAACTCGGTTGGATAGGAAAAAACACCAATCTGATTAACTGGCGTTCAGGATCATGGTATTTTCTCGCAGAAGTACTTGTGAGCATTGAATTGGAATCCGAATCCGAATCCGAACCTCTTCGCGGCAGTTGCGGCACCTGCACAAAGTGTATTGAGGCGTGCCCGACAGACGCATTTATTGAACCGAATTTGCTTGATTCAAGGTTATGCATCTCTTATTTAACAATTGAATTGAAGGACGGCATTCCAAAGGAACTCCGCCCCCAAATCGGAAACTTGATTTTCGGTTGCGACATCTGCCAAGAAGTCTGTCCTTGGAACAGCAAAGCGATACCTACAACTGAACCTGCATTCCAACCACGCGATGGAAACCTTGCTCCTGAATTGCTAACACTCGTCGGCATGACACAAGCTGAGTTCAACAAAAGGTTTAAGGGGAGTCCTATCAAACGTGCCAAGCGGAGAGGTTTTCTTCGAAATGTTATTGTTGCCATCGGCAATTGGCAGTCACGCGCTGCTGTGCCAGCTCTTAAAAAAACTTTGACTGATGATGAACCCTTAATTCGTGGACATTCTGCGTGGGCATTAGGGCAAATCGGTGGGAAAACTGCTGAACAGGCTTTGAATACCCGATTAACATGTGAAACTGATTCTGAGGTCATTTCAGAAATACAGGATGCGCTACAAGTCATAACTGATAACGACACACAATGAAAACAATGTATACATTTGTTTGTACTTCACAATAACTAAACCTATACCCGCATCGCATTTTCGGAAATCCTTCCACTATCAAACCTGCCGCCAGTTTGCTCCAAATAGAGATGTGTTGTCAAAATTGCCCAGATGGGTGTAAAAAAAGCATGGATGAGAGTCTTGATAACAAGAATTACGCCTATTGTCCAAAAACTGGGTGTACCCCATAACGCCATCTTGATATTTCCAAAATTTATCTTTACACTGTTATAGTTTATCCATGCATCAATACCGAAAAAGAGATGGAAAAATCGTCCAGACAGCAAACTTTCTCGGATTGGCACGAATTCAGGTTCTACAGTAGAAAGCAGTATCAACGATAGAGCAAATAACACACTAAGAAATACTGTGGATACCCATACAAGCAATAGATACCTTATAAAAAAGCCCCACCATCTGCCTCGAACAAGTTCACTACTTCGGCGAAACGCCTGAAGTGCCGATAGGTTTTCAATGATAATGCCTTGATTGAAAAGACTCCACCGCACCATAAAGTAAGATACGGTAAAAATGAAAACGAGTCCCATTACAAAAAATAGAGGAAAAGAATTAGTTGGCAATACAAACAATAAAGATAGAAGGAGAAAACAAATCGCTATGCATAGAAACAACACCAACAATAAGAAAGATGCACCAAAAATAGAACCAATTCTACGAAGCGTCCGTTGCCAAACACTTTGTACAGAAACATTCATATCACGGCAGAATTGGAATGTTGTAAGGACAAGCGGACACATTGTAAACCAAAGAAAAAATAAAATGAAGGACGAAAATGTAAAAGTGAATCTCCAATTCTGTATCGATTCATAAGCAGTAGTCACAGAGAAACCTTCTGATGTACTAACAACCCATGAAGTGTTTGGAAAATTGTGGTAAAAACCGTTTAGCATCATAATATCACATAATAAACTGATTAAGATAAGTGGCATCATCACTCGCCAAAATAGCCCTAAATGTTTTTGATATAACCTGAAAACACTGCTAAAAAGTTCAACAATTCCCACAACGCACCTGTTTTCTATTAAACCAGTCATTTCTATCCTCCAGGGCGTTCTGCCATCATCTCAATGTCAAATCCCTCTTTCCGACCTATCAATTGTCACAGCAAAGATTGAAAACTGGATGAACATCAACCGCTTATGATGTCTCTGATGTCTTTAGCGCGTAGACTTCCTCTAAAAATTTATCGTAACGGATAGCTCCATCGCCTCCCATCTTTTCGGCAATGGGGCTGCCGATGGTTCGTGCAAGTTCAATACGGCGTACAAAGGAAAGTGTAGGGCATCGGGAAAGATATTCACGTATCATACCTAACTCAGACTCTGTTACCAAGTCAGGTTGTATCCAGTCTGCATAGAGAAATTCCTGCGGTGAAATGTTGATAGGTTGAACAGATATTTTTGAATTAACACCATTAAATTCTCGTTTTTTCCGAGATGTCTTAACCACAAGCGTCCCCGCAGCCAAGTCACCTAACCGTTGCCAATTCTTATTTATCAGCATAACAAACAGACCTGCCCCATAGCAGAACGGGAGAAAATCAACCACCCGCACTAAATTTCGGATAGCCGAATCCGCGAAACTAATCGGGTATCCCCCTTCTTTAATGACGCGTAATCCGAGTGCCAACTTTCCAGGTGACTGACCATTCGTTGTAATCTCAAATACCATATAGTAACCCCATAAGATGGCGAAGATGACAATACCTCCAACCGCACCAAGCCATTTTCCAAGAATATCTCCAAGTTGTGTAATAAATTTGGTATTGACGTAAGTTCCGACAAATATAATGAGAACGAGTAATAAAGTGTCAAGCAGTGCCGCATAGAAACGCGAACCGATACCTGCTTTTTGAAAATTAATATCAATCTGTTCCGGTGTTTCTATTGATAACTGTTCATTCATAGTTTAATATTTGTTTTGTATTGCTGAATATTGTAGGATTTTTTTGGCACGTTCAATAAGCGTTTAGTGCCCATACTCCAATTTCTCAATTGAAACCTACATTCAATAACTATATTTTGGTTGAGGCGCACGACGATTTCGTGGTATATTAAAGTGAGTACTTTGCATTTGGAATTTATTTTTATTCCCATCGTGCCCATGCATTCGGAGTGGTATAACCTTCGTCAACATAAGGATCATCACCTGAAACGATAACGACACCGCGATAATTACGCTGTCCCTTCCATCCAAGCCAAGACGCTGTTGAGCAATAGTGGCTTACGAGAACGCGGCGATAGGTATTGCTCCGATTCTTTTTGGAACGATGCAAAAGGTAACCATTGAAAAACAAGACACTTCCTGCTTTCATTTCAATCGGAATTTCTTCGGAGTCGTCAAAACCGATAGCTTCGTGGCAGCTATCAAACTCGTCGCGTTTATTATGAGGATGTCGATCATAAATTACACCAGAACGATGACTGTTGGGTAGAACCCAGATACATCCATTGTCAACAGTAGCATCATCCAACGGAATCCAAGCCCCAACGAGCGAGCGATCACGCGTCGGAATCGGATGTTCGTCTTGGTGCCAAGGATTTCCAGTGTGTCCTGGAACCTTACCCAACATCATTGACTGCATACACTTAACACCACCATCCCAAAATGGAATATGGGCACCGACGATTTCTCGGAGGATTGCACAGATTTTTGGATGTTCAACGTAACAGCGGATGAGTGGACTAAAGGTGTGCGGTTCACCGACACACATTATCCGATCTAAAATCTCAGTTTCAGTCGCATTTTCTGGTATAGATGGAATTGCTGCACACTCATAATCGCCCCGAAAGATTTTCAACATTTCTGATTTTAACGCTTCACATTCTTGCGGTGCAACGAGGTCTGGAACCAATAGATACCCATCGTTGATATATCTTTCTGCCCAACTTTCAGGAGATTGATGCGCCATTTACGTGAGCACTCCTTTCATTATTTTAACATGCTTACTCATGATACCATATCTTGAAAGACATGTCATTTCAAATTCGGTGATAAGGTGTGTCAAGACTAACTTGACATTTGTATGCGCGTGTGCTATTCTGTACTACACTGCACACAGGAGGTATTGAAATGTCCGATCAAGATTTCCGAGAAAGAGTTCTTGAATCTTTGTCACGACTTGAGACACAAGCAAGAGAAAACAACGCACGTGTGGAGCAACGTCTCGATTCTTTGGATACCCGCGTCGGCACTTTGGAACGCGATGTCGGGTGGATAAAGGGGAAATTAGAAGGTAGTCAAGAAGGCAGCAGCAAAGTGTTGACTGTCCTCACTGTGTGTACTGCTGTCGGTGCAGCGATTATTGCCCTTATTGCTCTGTTAACTTAAGAGCACATCGTAGGTTGGGTTGAGCTTGCGAAACCCAACAAAAATCAGCGCAATCTGCGAAATCCGAGATTCAGACAAACTCACGACATCTCCATAATCCTGGAAATCCGATAATCCTGAAATCCTGGTTCAGACAATTCCCTTGACTCACACCCAAAAACCTGCTAACATTTCCCCATGCCGAAACTCAACCTAAAACCGACCCACAAACCGATCCGAGGCTACTACGCCACATTGCAACAATACCATCAGCACGATGTAACGCATGAAGGCGCAGTAAGTGCCCCTTTTGAAACGCTGCTCAACACCTGCGCCAGACAAGTGGGCGCAACGCTTATCCCACAATACGCCATGCACACCGCAACAGGTGACCGTATCGTGATTGACGGTGCCGTCTTAAACGAATACGGAATTCCCATCGGCTATTGGGAAGCGAAAGATATTGATGACGACCTTGACATAGCGGTGCAGCAAAAACGCGAAGCAGGCTATCCGCTTGACAATATCCTGTTTCAAACACCGGAACGCGGCATCTTGATTCAGAACGGACAGGTAGCACTGGACCTGGATATCTCTGACTCAGCACACCTTGTTGAGTCTCTCAAATATCTATTTGCATACACAGCACCCGCACTTGACAATTGGCAAACCGCGGTTACCGACTTCAGAGCGCATGTCCCCGACCTCGCAAATAAACTTATGGAACTCATTGAGCAGCGGTATGAGATGGACCCAGCGTTCAAAAAAGCGTTTGCTGACTTCTACGAAATCTGCCGTACTTCCATAAACCCCGACCTCTCACGCCCCGCTGTTGAGGAGATGCTTATCCAACACATTCTCACCGAACGTATCTTTCGTACCATTTTTGAACGTTCCGATTTTGCGAGGCGGAACAATATGCAGTGGAAAAAAGTTGTAACTATTTTTGGTAGATATAGTATAATATATGAATATGAATAGAGATAACTGAAAAGAAATTATAGTTGCCATAAGATGTTAGATTATCAATTGGAGGTGGCTTGTGTCAACACAAAAGGGCAATTTTAAAAGCATAGATCTTAACAAAGAAAGAAAAGTTAAGAATCGCAAACAAAAAGAAGCAGAACGTGGGAAGCATTATTACGCGAATGCCAACGACTTTAATAAAAAAAGTAATCCGTTGCCTGCCGAGTTTACTAATAAAATTATCTGTGGTGACTCACAGGTCGTCCTCAAGCAGCTACCAGACAATTGTATTGATCTTATCTTTACTTCCCCACCCTACAACTTTGGATTGGATTACGAGCAAACCGAAGATGCATTTGCGTGGGATTCCTACTTCAAGTTATTGTTCAGCATTTTTGACGAATGTATCAGAGTCCTAAAATATGGGGGTCGCATCATCGTTAACATTCAACCATTATATTCAGACTATATCCCAACACATCATCTTATTTCACAGTACTTCATGCGTAAAAAACTGATATGGAAAGGTGAAATTTTGTGGGAAAAAAATCATTACAATTGCAAGTATACTGCTTGGGGAAGTTGGAAAAGTCCATCAAGTCCCTATTTAAAATATTCATGGGAATATTTGGAAATCTTTTGCAAAGGGTCTTTGAAAAAATCGGGTGATCCGAAAAATGCAGATATTGACGCTGATTCTTTCAAAGAGTGGGTATATGGAAAATGGACGATAGCACCTGAGCATAAGATGAAACAGTTTGGACATCCTGCCATGTTTCCTGAGGAATTAGCAAACCGAGTGCTGAAACTTTTCAGTTTCAAAGGGGATGTCATTTTAGATCCCTTTGTAGGTGTTGGAACAACTTGTCTTTCGGCACTAATGAATCAGCGTCATTATTTGGGTATAGACATTTCACCCGAATACTGCCAAACTGCAGAGGATAGGCTACGAATCTTGATTAGTGCCCCTACATCTACAAAGTCTTGTTTGTAGATAAGAACATTCAGATGAACATCCAAATGAAACTTTTTGAAACAGACAATAATTTAGAATACGGGTCAGTTGACAATTTGGATTATGAGTCAATTGTAGATATGTATACAGATAGTATACATTCAATGTACACTATGACTGCAGGACAAATTCGAGGGGCAAAGGGTGATCTTGTAGAAAATATAGTTGATGTTATTGTCAAATTGGCATGGCATGAAATAGGCGGTGAGGAGGATCGATTAGATATAAAAAAACATACAGGAAGAATTTCTATTGATGAAGATTATGTAGAAGCCCTAACGCCTGAATATGTTAGAGATCACATTGAACAAAATAAGGGTAAATATATTTGTAAAGTTGAACTTGATAGAGCGGTTGAGATAGACAATAAGATAATTTTAGGTATAGAATGTAAGTCGTATATAGAAAATGCAATGTTCAAAAGAACTTTAAAAGACTTTGAATTGATCGTGAAACTGCTTTATCCAGATTTGCTTTTTTGTGTGTTTCAATTTGAAAATAGTTTGGGAGGGGACTACGGAAAAGTAAGTGAACAAAAACAATTAGGAAGTGAATCAACACATACGTTACTTTCTCACACACCAGCGGTAGATTTAGAAATCATAACTCTTCTTGATGGTGATAGAAAATCGGATAGACCAATACATAAACGGGAATATTTCAAGGAACTTCCAGTGGAAAATATAGAAATTTGTGTAAATAAATTTAAGAATATACTTAAACCTTTTGTTTAGCTGTAAACGCATAGACCGGGTATCAATCCTTCCCCTTCTACACCTACAACGAGGACGGCACAAACCGCCAAGAGAATATCACCGATTGGGCACTTGCAGAATTCCGCACACACTACGGCGATGACACCATCAGCAAATGGGGCATTTTCCACTATACCTACGCCCTCCTGCATCATCCCGGCTATCGTGAGAAGTATGAGATGAACCTCAAGCGCGACCTGCCGCATATCCCAACCCCTCTGTCAAGGGGGGCGAGGGGGTTGCCGAAGATTTCTGGGGATTTGCTAACGCAGGCGCGCAGTTGGCAGACATCCACGTTGCGTATGAGTTGCAGCCGAAATATGAGGGTCTGCGATATATAGAATCCTCAGACATGCCGGTAGATTGGCGTGTGGAGAAAATGAAGTTGTCTAAAGACAAAACGCAGTTGGTCTACAACGATTTTCTGACAATAGACGGTATTCCTGCGGCGGCTTATGACTATCGGCTCGGTACACGTTCTGCGTTGGAGTGGAGTGTGGATCAGTATCGCGTCAAGGTGGACAAACGAAGCGGTATTGTGAACGATCCGAATCGTACGGAGCCGCAACAGCGGTATATTGTGGATTTGATTGGGGGGGTTATCAGTGTCAGTTTGCAGACGGTTGAGATTGTGGGAGCATTGCCGGAATTGGATACAAAGTAGCAGGCACACTCCGTGTGCCGTGTGCCGTCCGCCTTTTTTGTCTGAATCGCGGATTACACGGATTACACGGATTACACGGATTACACGGATTACACGGATTACACGGATTTTTGTTGGGTTTCGCAAACTCAACCCAACCTACGCACGATACTTGGATAAGGAATCAGGATCCATGTTCATTTTGGGACATCAAACGCCATTACGGTAAGAGTAATTTCTTGATGCGGGTCATCAGGATAGGAAAAGATGAACTGGAATGATGTCTTAGAGCGTTGCCCTAGTTCATGCTTGAAATGAGGGTGCTCCTTCGTCCTTAATTTAATGGATTTCAAAACTTCACTAAAATTGCTGTTTCGACTGAAAATGATTACTGCGACTTTAGTATCATGCCAGGTGCTATAGTTATCCAAAAGCTGATTAATTGCCGCTATTAGTGATTTGTGACCGTTCCAAAACTTGCATTCAGCAATAAAGATTTTTCTTCCTTCGTGTTGAATCAAAATATCTGTTTTCCCATGTTTGTTATGTGTTTCTGCAGTAGCTTGCCCATTGTATTGAGCATTTAGTGGAACTAAAATATGTGATCGCAACGCCTCCTCTCCTATTTTAGAAAAAGTAGAAGGGTCGTGCTCCATAACCTGAGCCATATTCTCAATTGACTTAAGTATCTTTTCATATTGATCTTCGTCTTTGTCTGGTATGGATTTCCGATCATAATCAATTCCAAATGGACGTATAGGGTCACCTCCACTATGTACTATTACATTAAGTGTGCATTTGTCTCCACTATTGAGATTTTCACTAATCTCAATAGCAAGATCCCCATCAAACTCGACTTCCATAGGTGTAGGACAATCGTTTGAACGAAACATAAATCTAACTCTGGGACTTCTGGGAATTGTCAAGTAATGGGTCGGTTGTTAGTTTGCCGGACATGCTGTTTGGCATTTTTTTCTCCTTTTCAAGAGGATATACTATTACTATGAATCCTCTTATGGTAACTCCACACATAGCGGTTAGGTCGCTGAGCAGTTCTCTACCAATACATTCTCACCTGTTATAATGGTGATATAAATTATAACGTTTCTTAATGGGTTTATCAAGGAAAACCAAATTTTCAGAGAAATTCAGCTTTATTCAGTACCCCTAATCCGTGTAATCCGCATAATTCGCGATTCAGACAAAATTCGTGAAATCTGCTGAATGCCAAACGCGCATTAAACGTTGATTCAAACAATTACTTGACAAACGAATCCATTTGTGTTAAAATTAATATCACATAACAATTGGAGGTTCGCCGACTTTTCACTTAATATCGCGCAGTAAAACCCGACAAAAGTAAAAAGAGAAAAAGAAAAAACACAAAAACACGTCCCATTCCTTGTACCGCTTAGCATTAGCACGTCCGTGGGACGTGCAAAACGTCCTAATTACAACTTACAAAACGTCCTATATACAATGACAAAAACTTTACACACCCTCGTAAATCCGAGATTCAGACAAAAAACTCTACAATCCTGTAAATCTGGAAATCCTGTAAATCCTGGTTCAGACAATAAGCATGGCGAGGAAACCCAGAGACCTCGCCCTACAAGTGATTTATGAGGTAGGTTGTATAAATTTTGGATAAGGACTAATTGATGACTGTTGCAGAATTTATTGCGAAAAAACAGAAAACCTGGACTGAGTTAGAGGCGTTGTTGAATCAATCCCGAAATGCGAATGCACAGCAACTCAATCGGCTTGGATATCTGTATCGGCGTATTACGTCCGATTTAGCAGTAGCGCGCCGTGATTTTCCACATGATCGGTGTGTTTCATACCTGAATGAGTTGGCATCAAGAGCGCATTCCACTGTCTACCAAACCTCACCTTTTAAACGCGGAACGCTTTGGCAGTTTCTCCGCTTCGGCTTTCCGCAAGTTTTCCGAGAAAATCTCTACTTTATCGGCGCAGCCTTCCTAATGTTCACCATTGCGTTTGCAGGCGCATATTGGAGTGCCTTGAGAACTCCCGCATTTGCGGAACAACTCATTCCTGAAAACACCTTAAAGCACATCAAAGAGTTGGGACAGGGTGCATGGAATGATACATCGGCAGAAAACAGAAATCTATTTGCGTCCTTTGTAATGACGAACAACATTCGTGTAGCGTTTTTCGCATTCGCTTGGGGTATCATGTTTATGGTAGGCAGCGTCTATATTTTAGTTTACAACGGTATTTTCATCGGAGCAGTGGCAGGACTGTGTCACGTCAACGGAGTCGCGTTAGCACTTTGGTCATTTGTGTCACCACACGGATACATTGAACTAACAACGATTTTTATAGCCGGAGGCGCAGGAATGAAATTGGGATATTCACTTATCGCACCATCGGTCCTTTCGCGGAAACGTGCTTTAATAAATGCTGCAAAAATCGCTATTCAGATGCTTGGGGGATGTGTTTTCTTGCTCATCATAGCTGGAATAATTGAAGGTTTTGTGTCACCTTCTGAACTATCAAACGTTGTTAAGATCGGTTTTGGGGCTGTAACAGGTATTTTGCTGTTTACATATCTCTTTGGGATGAAAACGCCTAATACCGATCCCTGATTATCTTTATCTGTTGTCAACTTGATAAGTCCGCTATTGATTCTTTACCAACCTTTAAATTTTAGACTTCGCCTTCAGCTCCAAATATTTATTCACCACTGCCATCGTCAATTGATGCGCCGGAACATCAATTGTGATAACACCTCGGCGACGTAAAATTTCTAAAGTTGCGTGTTTTTCCTGTAACAACCGTTCGGCGATTGTTTTCTGATAAACCGACTTAGAATTTGAAGGTTTCTGTTCAGCTAATTCAACGATGCCAGAATTTGTCAACGTCACGCAGACAACGAGGTGATGTTTGGAGAATTGTGAAACATAAGTAGCTATCCCTTCAGCAGAATCGTTGTCAAGAATGTCAGTGAAAAGTATAATGAGTGCACGTTTGCGTTGTTTTGAAGCAAGATAGGTAAACGCCGATTCAAAGTCCGGTTCAACAGGATGCACTGGAAGCGCGTAGATCGTTTCAAGCATCGTTAGAAACTGCTTTTTCCCCGGTTTCGGGGCAAGGTATTGGTGCACGGTATCCGCAAAGGCAATCATTCCAACTTTATCGCCTTTCAACGTTGAAACATAAGCAGCCATTAAAGTTGTATTGATAGCGTAATCCAATTTAAGCATCGCCACTTGTGATGTCGATTCTCCCGCGGGCATAGTAGACGTTTCTAAAAGAATCGGTGATGCCATCAGTCTGCCGGTATCCAACATTATTACAACATCCTGACTCCTTTCGGTCTCAAATTCTCGCATGATCGGTTTGCGGTGACGTGCCGTGGCTTTCCAATCAATACGGCGAAAGTCGTCATCTGGAAGATACTCACGCAATCTTTCCATCTCCGTGCCTTCCCCAAATTGTCGAGAATTTTTTAGACCCATCCGATGGAGCATCCCACGTTTCACGAGTAGTTCATACTGTCGAACTGCTTGTAGATTAGGATAAACCTTTATCTTTGCTGTTGCTACTACCTTTTGCTGTCGGACAACAAAACCCAACACGCCCCAACACCGTACATGAATATCTCCGAACTGATAAATACCGCGCCGCAAAGGTGTGAGGCGGTAAGATATGTCCGCTTTATCTATAGCCGAAACGCGACAGTCGTGGAGTACATCCGCAAACAGAAATTCATCTGGGAAGTCGTCTTTGAGACGCATCTTTAGTTGATAATGTGAACGGTTGGCAATTCTCAAGGTCACAACGTTCGCTACACCCAACGAAAATTTAGAATGCATCTCGCGGCTGATTTCGACGCTTTTAAACAGAGGATTCGTAACATAATCAATGATACTGACAATAAGCAGCAACGCCAAATACACACCACCGATAAATAACAGGTTCGGTGAAACTGTGTAAAGCAGAATCGGGATAGCTGCTGGAAGCAGAAAGAGCAGGAAACGCTTGCTTATATGCATCTTTTCTAACGCGGAATTTCTACCTCAGCGAGTAGTCGGTCAATTACATCGTCCGCAGTTAAACCCTCAATTTCAGCATCCGGCTTCAGAAGGATACGATGCCGATAGACATGGGGTGCCAAAAATTTTACATCGTCAGGCAGGATATAATCACGACCTTGCAATGCAGCATACGTTTTACTTGCTAACAAAAGCGCGATTGAGGCGCGAGGGCTTCCTCCTAACATTAACTCATTTGACCTGCGCGATGCCTCGGCTAAACTAACAATATAGTTGAAAATTGAATCCTCTACTGTGATTTTCTGGATCGTCTCTTGGCACTCCTGAAGTGAAGTGCTGTCAACTACGTTTTCAACCCCTACTGTTTCCAAGCGGGCAGCGTTAAAACCGCGATGATAGTTCATCAAAATCTGCGTTTCTACCTCTGGAGCAGGATAATCCACGCGTAGTTTGAATAGAAATCTGTCAAGTTGTGCTTCGGGAAGTGGATAAGTCCCTTCGTATTCAATAGGATTTTGTGTTGCTAATACAATAAACGGCAAAGGAAGTTCATGACTCACACCGTCAATGCTTACCTGCCGCTCCTCCATACATTCTAAGAGTGCCGATTGCGTTTTTGCCGGGGCACGGTTGATTTCGTCTGCAAGTAACACATTTGTAAAAACGGGACCGCGCTTCAAGTTAAATTGGTTCATCGTCAAGTCATAAACACTCGTTCCAACAATATCAGACGGCATCAGGTCGGGTGTAAACTGCACACGGCTGAATTTTCCAGAAACGATCATCGCTAATGTTTTCGCAATAAGCGTTTTCGCAGTGCCGGGAACACCTTCTAACAGGACATGCCCACCTGAAAACAGACTGACGACAAGAAGTTCAAAGAGTTCTGTCTGTCCAACAATAACTTTTCGCGCTTCTTGCTTCATTCTCTCAAAAACTGTTTGAATTAAATTATCCATAAATTATCGCCTTCTTACCCTATCCTCAGTTAAAAACCGCGGATAGAAAAGGAATATGATAACCCTCCCTCAATTAATTATTATGCTGACGACTATCTTGCCTTTCCGATTTTTGATGTTTCACGGTATGCTTCAACTCTTTTCGCAATTTCGATCAGTTGTGATTCAGATATATTACCAGAAGATTCAAGGTCCCGAACAAGATTTGTAAGTTTTCCATCTTCATCAACCGCACCACGCTGCATTAATTCCTCCAAAAAAGTTGCCGTATCTAAATTGGGATTGACATGCCAGCGGCTACCCAAATCTGCCCTGAATTTGTCACGGATGTGCTTCAATACTTCCATGCGTGTGTTGCCTTTTTGATATAGTGCTGTCATCGCATGGACATATTCGGAACCCAAACGTCTACTGTTTTCCTGCCCATCCAACGGTTTTCCGAATCGCCTCCCCCTCAGTGTTAGGAAAACAAACAGCATAAGGCAGATATAAACAGCAGCTAATCCCACAGGAGTTTTAAACACAAGTTCCACAAACGAATTAGGTGGTTTAGATTCATTTGTGTAATATTTTCCTTCAGCAAGTCCGATGTGTGCATTGCGGGGAAGTGTTGATATAAGATTGTAAAGGAGTGTAGCGTTGCCACTATACCGCAGCCCCTCCGCGTTGAACAGATACGCAGACGTGGTGAAAAACACACGCCCCTCACCTTCGCGCAGGGTTACAACCACAGCGTCATTTTCTGAACCGTAGAGCACTGCTATGTCTCGTTCAAGAGTTTCAATAATAAAATATGTCCGTGCCCGAATTTCTTCAACTGGATATAACGAAAAAAAGGGTTCCTCGCCAATTCTTCGTGAAAATTCCAATCTTCTCGGTAATCTACGCAATTTTAAGCCGTATGCTGTAACAAGTCCATCTACTGCTTCGTGATTTCCACCACTCACGATTAAGGTGCCACCGTCTCTAACGAAATCTTGAATATTTTTAATCTCCGTTTCTAAAGGTGCTTTGTTAAGGTCTTGTAGAAACAACACATCGTATCTTTTCAGGCGGGAAGGATATTCTGCTGATATTTCTGTGACACGGAACTTTAATTTACGTAAGATGAGGTAAAGCACACTACCTTGTTCCAGCGAATCACACGAAAACTGAGAACAGGATAGTGCAATTAAAATCAGAGAAAAAATAGATGTTCGGAGAATTCGCATTTTTTCTTATTAATATTGACCAGTTTGATTGGAAATGTCAAGAACTTTCATAAATTTAATTTCTCACATCAACCTTTTGTATCAGGTCTTTATAACTCGCAACGGTCTCCGCATCGCAAGGTTTGTGTCCGTACCACACCTCATCAAAAACTGCAATCGCTGGGCCAAGCGTTTTCTGTAAGTCAATGTCTACTTGCAATTGATGGAGATACTCACGATTAGTGAGACTTTTATCGTAAGGAAGTACACCGCGTTCCTGGAGATGTAAAATAGCAGAAAGATAGAGGTAGCGGAGCGCACCTCGAAAGTCGCTCGATTCTACTGCTGTTTCAGCACGGGCAAGTGCTGCTTTTTCTGTTTCCACGCGATCTAATGCTATTTCTGATTCCTCGTCTTGCACTTCAGATATCAGATTCATCCGAATCTGCCTGATAAAAAAGACTACCACAACTCCCAATGCTATGGCAGCAAACGGAAATAACACATATTCAAGTTTAAAATGCCATTCAGGTTTGGGAGCAAGGAGTTTCGCTAAATCTTTCTGATATTTTTGGTGTGAAACACTAGGGACTGAACGGTCCGATTGCAATTCATCGCGAAATTGATGCTCTTCTACAGCCATTGCCAAAAGCACAGCTATATTAACAAAACACACGATGATACAAAAGCAAATCCTTATTTTTACTTTCATCATGCCTCTTTTTTAACCTCTGGCATCATATCTGTTCTTTCCAAGTAGAGATATGTGGTCACAATTGCCCATACCGGCACCAAAAAAGTGGTGATTATACCTTTGACAATAAGGAGTAAGACGGTGGGGAGAATACCCGGTAACTTTGGCAACATTACTCCCACATTTCCGCCAACGAAAAGGGACAAAAATTTTAGTGGTGTTAATGCTTCTCGAATCGGGGTAAGTTCAGAGAAAGAGACTGAAAACAGTAGTAATACTGTACCCCGCAGAACGGAGGTGATAATAGCAGCGATCCATCCTGTCAAAAGATAAATCTTTAAAAAATGTAATCTTGCCCCGCTGACCAGCGCATGGCTTCGTTTAAAAATACCTATAATGGATCTGTTTTCAAGGATGAGGCACGGGTTGTAGAGGCTCAACGTCACCAGAAAATAGAAATAGGGAAGTATTATCAAAATTGTTATTAATGTTATGGGCCACAAACTCGTCAACGAAGGGATCAACCATGTAATTCCGATATAGATGTAATTACCAATATCTACAATAAGAACAAACAACACAGCCGCAACCAAAACTGTAAACGCCTTCTTTCCTGTTTGTCGCCAAGCCTCGCCCGCAGTTAGCAGGGTTGGATCCAGGGGAACATCAGAAAATCGTGAATTGGACGATAGACGTGCAACTACTAACGATAATGGGCAAAGTGTGAGTAACAAAAGGATTAAAGGAGTGTAATCAATGCTTCGAAAATTGAGTGACCATTCCCAAATGCTTCCGTCCCTGTTAATTGCACTGACATACGGAAAAGGTAAAAATTGCCAACTCACAGACGGTGAAAATCTTGTTTCCTTACCACCATTTTCAACCATTCTGGATGGGACAATTTTAGCTCCGGAGTACGTAGGATCAATTCCGTGGCGTGTGTTTAGACTTCCGGTTGCAGTGTAATCAGGTTGGTTATCAAAATGTTTTTCAATAAAATTTACAAAACGAAAAAACATCCCAATGTCCAATAAAATTGCGATGATAGCCACCGGCAGCATGATACGCCAAAACAACCCACAATTTTTACGATACAGTGAAATAATTGTTCCAACAAGGTTGGTGTTTCGGTTGTTAGCCATTTGGTTTTTTCCATCGGTCTTGAAAGTGCGATATGAGTTCTTAATTCGTAACTTGCATCTCAATATCGTAAGCTTCTTTGCGAATCCGTAGGTCAAAATAGAGAAGCGTTGAACCGATAGATGCAATCGGCATCGTGAGTGCAGCAATGCCTATGGTAAAAAAAGTCCGAATCATATACACTGTCCAACCAATATCGCGTGGTGACGGTGCAAATACAAAGGTGATAGTCTCAAGCGCAGTAGCGTCCTGTGGGATTTCACCTGTACCTGGGACAAGAAAGAAAATAAAAGTGATAGAGGTCGAAAGTATAGACATAATCATATAATAGATCAGAAAAATGGCAAACATAATTCCACACACTCGCCACCAAGTTCCCTTAACCAATTCGGTACTGCGGCGCAGCGAAGCCATTGTCGGAGTCTCCTCAAACAGAACAGGCAGACCATATAATCCCCACCGAACTATCAAATAGATTGCAAATGGAATGCCGATACATGTAATTGACAATCCAATAGCGACTAAAAAATAGATAACAAAACAGCCGAGGAACGGCAAATAACGTCGCAATGATTGTTGCAAAGCAGCTTCAACTGTAATGTTTCTGCCTAAAAACAGTTGTGCACTCGCGTAAGATAACCCACCTACAACAAAAAGTGATACTAAAAGCGAACTAAGCATAGTAAAAAATAACGTTCCGGAAATTGCATCAGGCAGGCTGTTAATAACAAAATATATAGAGATTTTATCTATCGTATAAGCTATAACAAAATACACTACAACGATCCGAAAAAATAGGTGGAAGTGATTCCGATAAAGCGTAAACATACCATCTAAAATATCCGTAAGACTCAAGGGTTGCATAGGTGTTGAAGCTGCTTGACTATTATCTTTTGGTACTAAATTGTCGTTTTCTTGCATTGTTTCCTCGCTTCTGAGAGAACTCATTGATATCAATTAGTGTATCGCATTTCGGCTTTTATTTCAAGACAGTGCAAAGTTCACTTGGAACGCAAAGCCTTACATACCAGCATCCTCTCCTAACTCATCCTCATGCATAATTTCTTGTAGTCCAGTTGCTATACGGAAGGCGACAAGACAGATACCAAAACATACAGCAAACAACCACCGATAACCGATACGTGGCACGAGGAGTCCCCCTATCACCGGTGCGAAGCTGGCGGGTAGCAGCAAGGTGTTCATGAAGCCGATATAACTCGGACGACTGCGCGGCGGCGCGATGTTTAGCATATATGCCATGAATCCAACCATCATGCCATTTGCCAAGATACCTCCAATTGTGAAGATTAACAAATAAGCAGGCACGTGTAAAGAGGATGGTAACATTCCAGAAGAGAACGCTATTATAGGTGGGAACGCCATGAGTCCTGCTGTGATAATTAACAGCCACCGCACCCCATATTTTTCACCGATGTAGCCCCAAAATGCGTTTGAAACGACACCGCTCAGTGCGGAACATACGATGAAAAAACCGATAGTCGCCTCAGAAACGCCTAATTCATACAAGGCATACGTTGTATAGAAAGGGGTTGCCATACCGGAAAAATGCAAACCGATGCGGAAGAAAATAAACCGACGATAATTTGTGTCTGTCCGTAAGAAATGTGGTCCCTGCTTTAGGTGTTGCCACATAGGTTGGCGTTGAGAGTTGACGGGATGAATAGGTTCGCGCACAGCTAAGAAACTAATAAACGAGAGAAAAGCGGTACTCACCGAACAGATAAAGAGAAAGGCGTAATTAGATGGGAATCCGAGTTCAGTCTCTATTTGACAGATGGAACTGATGAAATACAGGGTGAACGTTTTGAAGATCTGCGTAACCCAACCGAGAATACCGGTAAATTCTTCTTCATTTCCGAGCATAGCACGCACCAAAAACCCGACCCAAATTCCAAAAAAGCCGCCAAACAGTTGGCGTAGACTAAAAAAGCGCGCACGCCGATTCGGTGCTATAGATTTAGAGATAATGTCCATGTAAGGCAGCGTTGAAACACCCATAGCGGAGGAGGATAAAAAATAGAATCCTAAGAAACAAGCAGCGAGTAAAATTGGGTTTTGCGCGCCGATTTTGATGGTGCAAAAGAATATAGCGAGCCATGCCAACACGCGGATGCTCATACCGATTGCGTAATACGGCATTTTGCGCTGACGATGTTCCAATAGATTTGACACCAACAGTTGCGGCCACATCCAACCGGCTGTCATCATTGAACCGGTCAAACCCACCATGAGTTCGGATCCGGTTAGTTTATGGATAAAAGCAGAAAGCACCGTCGATGAATCTACAAAGGTAAGGTTAATTCGCATGAAGGTGCCTTGAAGCAGTGCAAATCCGAAGTTTCGTCGTTGATCGTCTCTTTTTTTGGACATTCTATTTTGCGTCTTCACTCTTACGAGGATATGATTTAAGGTAATGATATTGAATTTACACTTTCAAGGTATTCCTAAATCTGCACATTGTTTTTTGACAGAATTGCAGCAATTAGGTTGAGTTAAAAACGGGATTCGCCATACAGAGTTGCATCATGCTTGGTTGAAACGTTTTTACATTGCAGTGGCGTGATGAATAGTATTGTGTTTCAAAATCTTATATTTGATTCTCAATTTTCTTTACAGAGATATACATTTGTGGTAAATTTAGTGCAAACTTAATTATCAAAATGTGCATTGAAACGCATAAAGGAAAAAATATGGAACCTCTTCGAATTGGATTTCTTGGTGCTGGTGGCTTCGCAAGGCACACGATCTATCCCGCTTTGCATTTAGCACCGGTAGCACTGCAAGCGGTTTGCGATGCAGACGAAAATCGGGCAAAAGCCGCCGCTGGCAAATTTGGCACAGGAAGATACTACCTTGATAGACACGAAATGTTTGAGAAGGAGGATTTGGAAGCAGTAATAATCAGTATGGGACCGGATCCGAGGCAACCGCTCGTGCTTGAGACACTTGAGGCAGGATATCACGTTTTCACGCCGAAACCGCCTGCCCCGTCACTTGAAGAAACTATCACCTTGGCAGAAGCCTCTGAAAAGCATGGCAAGACACTGATGGTGAACTTCCAACGTCGTTTTAGCCGTGGTGTCCGAGAGGCGAGAGGAATCATGCAGACCGAATCCTTCGGTCAACTTACGCAGCTTTTCTGTTCGTTCTGTAGTGGGAAGTACGGATCGGTCAAACACTATCTACTTGATTTTGCTATCCATCACTTCGATTTAGCACGGCACATTGCTGGTGCTGATGTCAAGGAACTTAGCGTTTTTCATAATGAGGTTGGCGGGCAAGGATCATTCGCTGTTGCTGTGGAATACACCAACGGGGCAGTGGGAAGTTTGCAGTTAAGTAGCCAACGTTTGTGGGGGCGCAACTACGACTATATTGAAATTACAGGACAACATGAGTACATCGTTTTAGATGGATTGTGGGGTGTTAACCACTATACAGGCGGTGGAAACACTTTTACATCCAATTTTTCTGATGAACGTAATGGCGAGTTGACCGGTGACGGCATCAGTCTTACAGAGTTTGCGAATGCTATTCGTGAGGATCGTGAACCGATAGCAAGTATCCATGACTGTGTCGGAACGATGCGGCTCTATGATGCCGTGCTGCAACGCAAGAAGGGTGTCATCTCTCTTGCTTAGACATTCCGATGAAATATAAAATATGTGTCACCAACTGGTAGGCGCGCTTTGTAAGCGCGCCTTTTCTTTATGTGGTCTTCAAATTGATACTTTCTAATACCTCAAGACACGTTTTTCCATTGACGAACTGATGATAATATTGCGCGACCCGCCTGCTAAAGTCTTGATTCTGACTTAACGCATTGTCTGGCGTTGCGTTCTGGGGTGCCCATAGGGTTGCATTTGAGAAAATAATTTCAATTCGGTTTTCCACGTCTGTTAAGTTCGCACCAAATGCGCCTTTTAAAACATTCTGTATTGTTCGGTCAGGATCACGGATTTCGTATGCTGTGCCTGTATCGGTGGTGCCTCGGTAGTCGTCACCTGATATTGTGTGCGGTGTCAAAAATCGTAGGACTGTAGCGAAGGAATAAGCAAAATCGGATTTGAAAAGTTCTGTGCTATCCTGATAGTTCGATGATCGGACAATGTCCGCTGCGCGTTCACGCAGTTTCACTGTTTCAATGATATTAATCCGTGCATTGTCGTCCTTGACTCGGCGGATTCTGTTGATGAATTCAAGTGTATATGCACGCGCACTCTTGCCTGTTATCGGAATATCTGCCTCAACAATTTCAGCGTATCCGTGCATCAACCTTTCCAGATGCGGTGCAAATGTTGGATGCGCTGCTGCCTCGTTTACATATTCAATCCCAGAGAGCATGCCTTTGTGCGTGATCCCCGGCACATGCACAGAATTCACGAGAAGCAATTTCCAATCATGATACGGTTCAATGCTCTCCTGCTTGACAATAACGCCGTGGTCGTCAAGTTCACCGAAGGGGACGCGTAGCCTGTTCTCTATGTCTTCCAGAATGAGCGGCGTTGCGGGCATCTGTTCCGCGTAGGTAATCAATTCATCTGAACCTTCAATCTGTGCCTGCACAGCTTCCTTAATCTCATCGGGAACAGCGTAGACTTGTGGTACAAGCCGGTCCCCCATTTCGTTGAGAAAACCAACTTTTGTTTTCAACCATTTCACATAATCATCGTTGCGTTTGGGATATTCATTGCATAGAATATCTCGGATAACATCACCGTTATTCCGCAGATTATCGGTATTGATAACGCTGAGGGTGGCATCTGCTCCGTGATTGCAAAAATAGCGATAGAGGGTTTCATCTAACACATCCATCGCCAGTTCACCTTTGGCAATTCCTGCTTCGGTTACACCAATCAGAAGAAGGTCTAACAGATTTTCGGTTTGTGCGTAAAATTGCTCGCGCCCCGCTTCAGTCGCAAGTGTAGTTGCACCTACAACACTCGAAATCTGCTGAATATCATGGATGCTATCAAGGTCAAACGTGACAACATGATATACGCCTCCTTGTTGGTTAAAGGCATCCGCTTTTTCGGTGCCTCGCGGTTGTCCTACAAAGATTCCCCCGTTATAAAGATTTCTTTGATTGAGGATATGAATGAATTGATGGGTTAAGGCGCGTTGTAAGCCTCCTGCACCGATAGCAAGAATTTTTATTGGAAGCATGTGTCTGTTGTTTCTCCTTTTTTTATCGCGACGAGGAGGTCACTCCTACAGAAAGCAAAAAATCGCGACGAGGAGGTCACTCCTACGATAGTATATCATCATAAAGTGCAAGATAAGCGTCAGCGATGTTTTTCCAATCGTAGCGTTTAACCTCTTCTGTACTCGGATTGACCTTTTCTGTACTCGCATTACCCATCTTAAGGCGCGCTTCGCCTGCGTTAATTAGTTTTACGAGGCAGTCCGCGAGTCCGTCAACATCGCCAGGCTCAAACAATGCTCCGTTAACATCTTGCGCCACAAGTTCATCAACACCTTGAACACGACTCGCGATAATCGGCAATCCTGTCCCCATCGCTTCCAAAACGACAAGCGGCATACCTTCTGCCAATGATGGTAAAATGAAGATGTCAGCCTCACGGTACTTTTGCGGTAAGTCTGGATACCGCACCGTGCCAGCAAAACGGACATAAGAAGTTACACCGAGATTTTCTGCCAATCCTATCAGTTCTTCCTCATAAGGTCCATCGCCGACAATCTCAATTTCAAAGTTATGCAAGACTTTGTCAAGGATTTGTGGAAGTGCGCGAATGAGAAATTGGAACCCTTTACGTGGAATGAGTCTGCCAATCGCAAGACATCGGACTATTTTCGGATAAGCCTCGCGCTGCGTCGGTTGAAAACGATCTGGATCTAATCCATCAGGAATAATATCTATCTCTACGTCAGCATCCGTTACGCGAGCAAGATCGCGTAAACCGTCGCTGCATGCCACAACCGCACCAGCGTTGTCCCAAATTGCTCGAATAATCGGCTTTAGCAGCAGGTATAACCAACGATAATAGGGTGGATCGGGATCAGGGCGCGGCACGTCCCTACCGCCCAAGAACACTACATACGGCACATTATTGAATTTTCGCAGAAGATAAGCACCACCACCCGCAGGAATACCGAAAAAAACTTGAACGATATCCGGTTTAAATTGTTTCGCAAATTTCAACCCGTAAATGCTGGAACTCACTGAGTATGTCAACATCTCATGGACTGCACATACATTCGGATTTTTCCGTAGCGCGTTCACACGATGCACATGAAAACCTTCTACTTTTTCCATTTTCGCACAACCACGAAATTGTGAGGTGATCAGGTGGACATCGTGTCCCGCTGCGGCGAAATGTTTCCCTATATAATAACTTACCCAACCACCCCCACCACCAATAGGTGGGAACTCGTGATTGAACATCAGTATTTTTCGTTGATGAGAAGCCAATTGATTACCTATACTTATAGGACGCGATTTTCTGCCAATTGAACAGCGTATTCAATCATCGCCTTTGCAATATCAATTCCAGTGACCGACTCCAGTTCCTCAAACCCTGGCGACGGGTTAACCTCTAATATGACGGGTCCATCTTTTGTCTGAAGCAGATCAACGCCAGCAATATCTAATTCCAAGGCAGCAGCGGCATCAACGGCGATCCGACTATATTCATCAGTTATTGTTATCGCTTCCCCGTTTGCCCCTTGGTGAATGTTCGATCGGAATTCACCTTGGATTGCACGCCTTTTCATCGCTGCTATTACATTGCCGCCCATGACAAGAATTCGGACATCAACGCCAGCCGCTTCTGCTATAAAAGATTGAATGACATAATCCCGATGGAGGTCACACAGTGCCTCTACCGTTGAAGTGAGAGAAGTAGGTGTATCTAACAACATAACCCCCATGCCGTGTGTGCCGTAAAACGGTTTTAAAATAAACGGATACTCTCCTATTTCAGGTGCTGCATCCTCTAAAAAAGTGGCGGAACCGACGGTAAGACTTGGGGGAATGGGCAATCCGTGTTGTGCAAGGATACGTAGGGAGCGAAACTTCTGACGTGCGGCAGCAATCGCACTTGCGCGATTCACTACCGGAATACCGAGCCATTCAAAATGGGATACAACCTCTCCACCGTATCTTGCTGTCGCGCCGCTGAGCCGTGGAATAACGACATCAAAATCTTCCGCCGGTTGCCCGTTGTATGTGATACGATTGCCAGTTCCACCGATTTGTAGGTAAAAACCGAACGGATCTCGGACTTGGGCGGTGTGTCCAGCATTTTCAGCGGCTTCAACGAGGCTGCTGGTTGAGTGGTTTTCGGGTCCACGGGAAAGGATGGCAATATTCATAATTAGGATAGTATTCAGTTATCAGTTGTCGGTAATTAAAAGAAAAACTGGCTGGGTT
The DNA here is from genome assembly GCA_965197475.1 of Candidatus Poribacteria bacterium. Lineage (GTDB taxonomy): Bacteria > Poribacteria > WGA-4E > WGA-4E > WGA-3G > MSPOR6. The sequence goes on from CBDANF010000003.1 coordinate 161,404, forward strand.
AAAACCGAAAACTAACACTGGCAACTAACAAAAACAATATGAAAATCTTACACTTTATGCGGTTGGTAAGTTTTCTTTAGGAAATCTTCCAACTCCTCAAATGTATCAAAAATCTTATCACATAAGTTTTCAAAGAAGATACTCCGCGTCTCGTTGTAAACAGCATACACAGGTTTATTATGGCGACTGGCGTAGTTCATTTCGCTGAGAACACCGGGCGATAATTTGTCAGTAGGATAGAGCACAACGACAAAATCACTTTGGTGAACAAACTGGTAATCCCGCGAAATGGTTCGCGTTTTTATCTGCTCAATTACGTCATCGTCCAATTCACTCATCGTTTCAGGCACATTCAACACCTCATCATCACTCTCTGCTTTTGAGAAGGTAACGAGTGCCATATCCTTAATCGTCAGTGGATCGAAGACAATAAAAGAATGACGGAGTTTTGCGCCAAGTTCACGAATTTTCTCAATTTCCTTTGGGGTATCTCTTAGAAGCGTAATCGGGTAACTGAGGTAAAATTTCGGTTTGTCTGAAAAGAGCAGTTCATAGAAATTCGCAAGTTCGTGTTGCCGTGCAACAGTGTAGTGCGGTTTTTCTGTAAGGTGCGCGAGTTGTCTGGTGAGGAATTCTTCTTCGTCCAGCCAAACATTAAGTGCTGCTTTTTTGATGCCCGCCCATTGAACGCTTTTCTCCATCCGTTCGTAGATGTCTGCGATATTGTCAACCACGTTGATATACATATCCGGTGGAAGAATTTCAATGTCTTTAAAAGAAAACCCTTCAAGGAGGCTTCCACGCCATCGAAAGCACGCGTGCAACCCGATGACAGCGTGTTCATACGCTGCGGCATCTCTTGCGATTTCGTAGAAAGCGGTGCGCCGCGCTAACGATAAGACCGCCGGATCCGAATCGAGAACCTTCTCTGTGAAATGGACACGCGATTCCGCAGCAACACGGTGCATATAATCACCAACATTGAAAAAGCCGATGTTCAGTTCTCTTTGTACGCAAAGTGCTTCAAAATCTGCGATTAACTGCTTGCGTCCAGAACAACTGATGCCGGTACAGAAAATATTCATTGTTTCGTAACCTTTACTTATTCTGAAACTCCGCTTATATACTATGGAGTATATCACGATTGCTGTGTGAATTCAAGGAATTTGTGTATCAAAACGATTTGCGATTTGGACTTGATGTACGCTATAATTATCTAAAGGCAAGAATATAGTGAACATTCGCTTTTACAACAATCCAGAAACTGGATTGCCTCATATCTATGATCATGATGTCAACAAGGATGAGGTAGAAGATGTTCTACTGAATCCTGGTGAAAATAGAGCGGGACGTGGACGATCAAGGGTTGTCATCGGTCAAACACAAGCGGGACGCTACTTGCGAGTTGTCTATGTACAAGACCCGCAGCCCAACAGTGTTTTTGTGGTTACAGCTTACGAATTGACAGGAAAACCTTTAAAGGCATACCGAAGACGAAGGAGAAACAGAGGATGACGAAGAATAAATTTCCGCCTGGGTGGGATGAAGCGCGCGTACAAAGTGTCATTGTACATTACGAACAACAAACAGAGGATGAAGCTGTCGCTGAAGATGAGGCTGCATTTCAGGATGAGGCCAGCACATTGATGGCGATTCCTACAGAATTGGTACCCGCCGTGCTTGAACTGATTGACAAACACATTGCTGTGAAACAACAAGAAATAAAAAATTGAAAATTAAATGCGATATCTGCGATATATTTTTGAGACAACTGTTTGTCAAAACGCGGGGTTAAACTTTTATTCATTGTTATTTTTATAGCAGTAGCAGTTTGGTACTGTGAGTTTTACTGAGCTTCCAAGATTGCAGATTTGAGATCTTCATCCCCCGCTTTCTCTGCTAAGTCTAATGCTGACTGGATATCTTGATTTCCTTTTTTAGTATCACCGAGCAAATGTTTAGCGAGTCCTCGCCCGTAATAAGCCCTTGCATAATCAGGTTTCAAGCGGATAGCCTCGTCAAAATCAGCGATAGCGTCTTCGGTATATTCTAAAAATAGCTTAGCGAACCCCCTTTCGTTGTGAGTTTGAGCATCATCAGGTTTTAGATGGATAGCGGTGTCAAAATCAGAGATGGCAGCTTCAGCATGTTTTAGACGGAATTTCGCAATGCCTCGGTTGAAGTAGGCTTTATGAGCATTAGGGGCTAAGCGAATAGCGATGTCAAAGTCAGAGATGGCATCAAAATATTGTTCCAATCTATTTTTGGACATACCTCGGGCCAAGTAAGACTCTGCAGCGTTCGGTTGAATCTTAATAGTCTTATCATAGTCAACGATGGCAGCTTCAGCATGTCCCAGTTTATCTTTTGCAACCCCTCGGTTGAAGTAAGCGTCTGCAGATTTCGGGTTTAGACTGATAACTTTATCAAAGTCGGATATAGCTTCAAAGTGTTGTCCCAGGTTGCCATTCGAAATACCACGGTTAAAATAGACATCTTCATACTCCGGATTTTGGTTGATAGCTTTATCATACTCTAAAATAGCAGACTGATAATCCTCTTGATTGTAAAACTCATTACCTTTGTAAAAGTGAGTCTTGGCAGATGTAATTTCATTGATTGAGGCGTTAGTGTTTTCCATCATGCCGCATCCTTTGCTTTCTGATAACCGGGGAGTATACTATCTTTTAAATTAAGCTGACTCTCGTTGGATAAATGTGATCGGGGACTTTTGTCACTTGTCTCACTGTTTCTGTTAATCCATTGCGGAAACGCTTGAATGAGGATATAAAGCAGGATTGCTACCACTATAGGGGCAATAATAGAGCTCAGAATCACATGTTGCACTTTAGCAGTTCCCTTGGTCCTTTCCTCAAGCACAGCAACTCTTGTGTTGAGATCTACTACATTTTTGCTAAGGTTCGCCACATTCTCGCTAAGTTTCTCCAGATTTTTGTTAAGTTCCTCTACGTTTTTGTTGAGTTTCTCTACATTTTTGTTTAAATCTACCAAATTTATTTTTTCGGTAACCGTTATGACTTGCGAGTCTGGTTGTACTGGCTCGGCTAATGCCCCCGATGTAAGGAAGAAGATAACCAGAATTACTAAAATTCCCCAAAGAGCACCCTGTACATTTAGCATTGTAAATCTCCTAAACTTTGATTTGACCATACGAAAATAAGCATACGCCGTATTCAGTTAATAGGTTATATAATTGTAGCATATCATTCAAGAAAAAAACAGAAAAAGTTGAAGAGTCGTCACTTCTCTGGTAAACCGTTAATTATCTTCACCGTCTCAAGGCTAACGGTAATAACACGCGCGATTAAGTCCACAATATACTGCGGTTCCTCCTCACGATTCGGGTCATTCCGAATTTTACTCCGTGCGTCTACCGTGACACAATACTGATCAATTATCCACTCCAATGCAGACCGATTGCCTAACTTATATTGGAATACATCGGCAGGAATATTTTCCAGCGTTAAGAAACTGTTGTAACGAATTTGTGATTTGTCTTTGGACAAAGCCATTTTCTCAACGCGCCAGTTTAGTGGCATTTTTGGAGTTTCCTTAAGTGTTAACCCTTCGTATTTTGGGACAGTCTCATAGTTGACATGGAGATCCGCTAACTGCTTGCCAGCCTCCGCGAACACCCAAAAGTTTTCAGCAAAAGGGATACGAGGGAAGCTGCGCTTGAGGTCTTCCTTATACTTTTCGCGATAATTGGGGTGGTGCAAGATGCCGTAGTTATAATAAAAAATATCCCATTTTGTAATGCTTTCGTCTTCGTAGTGGTTTTGAAATGCCACTAATGCCCAGTCGGTAATGTTTTCGCGTCTGTTTGAGCCATCTTCATTATAGATGAAGAAAGGAAAACATTGATTCGGCGATCCATAACCGCCTGTTACTACAAGATTAGGAATGCAGTTTGTGACAAGACAAGTAAAAGGTTTCTCTGGTGTCACATTGACACAGATCACTTGATTTTCCGTTTCTGCTTCACGGGTTGGAAAGATAGAGGGAAACAAGGATACTATATCAGTCATTATTCGGTCAAAATAGAGATTTGATTTAGTAAACGGACGGTAGAGGGAATTCCTTGTCTTGTGGTCAACATATTCAGCAATTTTTTCTTGCTTCAACTTTCTTTTTAAGTCGCGGCTCCACTTTATTTTTGTATCATCGTATAAAACAAAATCATTTACTTTGGGTTCTGGGACATTTCCACGTTTCCATTCAACGACTTCACGTTTCCAACGATCCAACTCTGCTGTGTAAGTTTTTATCGTTCGTTGCACATTATTATGCAGAGAATCTTGATTGAAGTTGTAAACCCAGGCATCTCTATTGGTTGACACACCGAGACTGAATTTCCTGAAAATCACACCGTTCACGACCGGGCCTTTTATTTTCTTTGCTGCTTTAGTTCCCACCGGAATAAGATCTTCAAAATCTTCTTGGAGTCCTTTAGTGAGCCATGTGTGGCGTGTGTTAGGTTGAATCTTTTGCCATTTGACATTGCTGGCATTTTGATGTTTGCTTAAGAAGTCAAACGTTTGTGCCTTGCTCTGTAATTCTGTTTCATTGTTGTAAAAAATACATGGAGTGTCAATAGGTTCTCCCGTTTTCAGGAGCAGCGCGATGCTTACACCGATTTTGATGTCAAACACGTTAGAGTCGACAGGCTGCCCCTTAAGAATATTTCCTCCTAAATTAAACAGATACAACGCATTGAATTCTTTCGCGAGATGTTTTCGCATCCCATCAAATGCTATTCCATCAATAAAAGTGTTGTTTGTCACAAACGCAACAATACCGCAGTCACCAATTCGTTTTGATGCCCAGCTAAACGCTCTGACATACGGGTCATATACGTTATATATCAGTTGTGCATTGGAATCTTTCACATACGTATCCTTAATCTGTTTGTCCAATGCTTTTTTGTATTCACGATTTTTGTTATTGTCGTTTTCGCTTTCTTGTCGAGCATTGTAGGGTGGATTACCAATAACGACAAACATGTCCTCTGCTTTTTGTTTGTTAACCCGTTTTGTGTTTTCTTCAGAAAGAAGTGACATCTGTGCTTGGTCAAACAATTCAAAAGTATCGGCAAAGACTATTCCCTTAAAGGGTAGGTATTTCCCCGTGGATTGCCAGAACTCTTGCTCAATGTTTAAATTGGCAATGTAGTAAGGCATTAACAGAACTTCGTTGCAATGTAATTCGCGCTGGTATTTATTCTCTAATGCTGTTGTGCGTATGTCCTGCATCAGTCGGACAATAAAATTACCGGTACCAACAAACGGATCAATGATATGAACCCCTGTATCTGAAAGTGATCGACTAAACTTATCTTGTAGGAGATGTTCAACGCTGTTCACCATGAAATCGACAATCGGTTGTGGCGTGTAGACAATGCCGTGTGTATCTGCTACCTTAACACAGAAACCTTGAAAAAATCGCTCATAGACGGTGTTAAGGTAGTGTTGTTTTTCTGAGAAGTCTTTACAACGGGTTGCCGCTTGCTCAATAGCAATGTAGAAAGGGTCCAGAGGTTCAAGAAATTTATCACGACTTACCGCTTGTTGCATGAGTACTGCACTGACCTTTTCAATCTCAACGGCAATGATATTGCGGCTTGCAAAATCGGACATGTTAAAGACTTTGCGGAAGATACGTTCAGTGAGGATATGCTGAATGAGCATCTCTTCAACGGCAGCTTGTGAAAGATCGGGATTGATTGCGTTACGACAGGTTTGGTAGAAATCGGCAAATGCTGTCTTGAACGCTGTATTGGTTTCGTGCTGCTGCTCAATAAGTTTTTTCAACTTGTCTGCAAGTGCCGGAATCCGATCTCGGAATTTATCAACTGCATCATACCAATAGCTAAAAGCGGTATCGGAATATGAGAAAAGATATTGAAGTGCTTCAACAAGGTTTTTGGAGTCGGTAATGTCTGTGTTTAGTACTTCCTGTTCGTCCTGAAACAAGATGGCACGCTCGGGGGTTTGAAACAAAATATTGTCAAACGGATAACCCTTGTCACGTTTCTCCTGAATTGCTTTCGGGAGATCGTCATCTATATCCTTTGCCTCCCAGTATGCTATCGGGAGTCCGTAATTCATAATTATCGCGCCATCAATAAAGATACGTTTTCCTTCTTTGGTACGCATTGGGTATTGTGGGGCAAAGGTTGCTTTCACCTTTTTTGCACAAACATCAAGTAAGATAGCAAAGGGGTTGCTCACAGCACCTTCGTGGGTGAGGTCATAGTTTTCGTATTGTTGCAGTGCCTTGTAGTAGTCTTTTATAGGCTTGTGTGTGTATTTAAGATTTAGTTTTTCCATAAGGTTTTCCATTAGTGCTAACTTGTTCCTGATGGATTACAAGAGTCAACGATCCGAAAAAACAGATATACTTTTTAAATTGATACCTATGATTATAGAACAGTTAAACATTCACCATGTAAACGTATATAATTACTATTCCCTATCTGCTGCTAACGATTTGAGTTTTGCGAGTGCCTCCTGCTCCTCTGTTTGCCACGGACAGTGCGCGGGTTTTTCTCATGTTCCTTTTGCATGTAACTAATTTTCTGCTATCTGTGTCGATGTGTTTTGTGTCTCTAACACATCGGTGTACGCTTCAAGGTTTAGGTTTTCAGGGTCTATCGGTTGGATCGAAAGTTGATAGCCAAGCACTTTAAGGACAACTGTAAGAACATCAATCAAAGGTGTCCCTTCATTAGATAGGACTTTCGCAAGCACTTGTGGGTCCATATCTGTCTGCTTTGCCAGTTCAGAAACACCACCCTGCGCTTCAACAACGGTATGGAGAGATCTTAGAACTACTGGCGAATCCTCAAAAATTTGATAGTCTTCAAGGATAGCTTGGAGATAGTTAATTGCGCTTTCTCTGTCAGCAAGTTTTTCAATAAGGTACTCGCGCCATATTCCCATTTTTCTCACTGATGTGTCTCCTTGTATTCTTGCCAATATATTTTTGCCCGTTCAATATCACGCGTTTGTGATGACTTGTCTCCACCACATAATAAAAGAACGATTGTGTTCCCTACTTGTCCAAAATAGATTCGATAACCTGCTCCAATCCGAGACATCCACATCATCAGTGACCAAGCCATGCACAAGTGGAGGACATGGGAGGTCCGCGCAAGCGCGGGAAGAAGTCTTCCTAAATGAGATATAACATATTAAAAATGGTATAAGCATTATTCTTACGCCAATTCATTTTACAATCAAGGTTCGGTTGGATTTATTGTATTGCATTGTTAGTCCTTTTATTGCATTTTAAAATGTCCATTTTTCTCTTTCCATGAATCCCTGCAAGTTAGTAAATGGAACTCCAAAATGGTCGCAAACATTTGGTATTTTAGGAGCGTTAGGTTTCTCTTTTTCTTCAGTGACAACACAGCCGTTTATTGTTTTGGCTAAGGCAATGATGAATGGATCGGCACACGGGTATCCAGCTAAGCGATTTTTCTCATTTACTAAGTTTTGGAAATGTGGTACCAAGAAAATTTGCCTAACAAAGTGCGTTTCTGCAGCACTCGGTTTCACGAAAATGCTTTTATGCCGTTTTATCCAATCAGATAAATGAGGACGCCGTGTGTACCGTTGTAGTTCCCTTTCAACTTCCTTTACAGAGATAATCTTTCCATCTTTCACTGTTTGATCGAAATATTGCCAAAAAGTTGGGAATTGGTTCGGGTAATAATTACCAAGTACACTGAAACTATTGGTGTCAAATACGTAGATCATTTGCGAACTGCCTTTCTGAGCAGGCAGTCTTCAAGCCCAGATAAATTTTTAACCTTGACGTTTAGATGCTCTGAAAGTTGTTCAATCGTGCATTGCCCCTGGTAAAACTTGCTAAAGGCAAGTTCCATATATCTCGGACCTAAATATGCTGTTTGCGTATTGTAATAGCCTCCTCCACCTGGAGATTCATCTCCAGTTCTTTGTTCTCTATGTGATTCATATAATGCTGTCCATCCCTTTATTTTCTGCAGATAAATTTCATTCGTAAGAATCCCCTTATTGACTAACTTTAACAAAATGACTGGACGACTAACTTTATAAATACTTGCCAATTTTTCTACAGTATCATCATCGTAATCAGGAAACTTAAGGTGAGATTCTAAGTCATCAGATGGCACAAGAAATTCAGCAGCAAATTGGTTACAGAATGTCTCAATTTTTTCACCTGTAGGGTTAATGTCACGGGTAATCCCGTTTTTTCCAAGTAACAGGTGTGCTAATTCATGGAACAAAGTAAAAATTTGTCGGACTGCTGGTCGACTATTATTGAGATAGATTACTGGAAACACATCATGTACAAGGCAAAATCCATCAACAGAATTATCTTTAAATGCATCTTTAAAAATGAAAATACCTTTTTCCTGAATACATTCACGCCAATTTTCCAATGCTTCTGTGGGATTTTTCCAATTTGTTTGTTGGTCGACACTGATGTTCAGATACACTCGAGTCTGTTTTGCTAATTCCAAAGGTGAATCATTAAGCTGGGCGTGAAAGTCTCTAAAAATTTGATTTTCAGATGGATTTTTACCCAGGCTGAGTTCCATCAAGGAAAGTTGTCGTGTATAAGCTTGTCGCAATAGAATATGGATTCTCGGTTCTAATTGATCAACGTCAGAACTTCGCAGTGCAAGATTCTCAGCAATATTTTCTTCTTCCGGAGGTTCAGGAAAAAAGAAAATAGCTACAGGACGCTTGTACTTATCAGCTAAAGTTTCAAGTTGAGCATAAGTCAGTGCCAGATTGCCAGACTCACATTCATTGATGAATGAAATATCTTTACTTAAAGTTTTGGCAGCCGCTTCCAAGGAATAACCGGAACGTTCGCGTGCCCATTTGAGGATTTCAGGATTAATCCCATCAACATACTCAGCCATGATAGTAGCCTCAATATGTAAGCAATTTTTTAAATGCGATCAAGAGAAATAGACTATACTTACATAAATTGAAATAAACTTCAGTTAAATATATTATAACCTAATATATAGTTTTAATCAATTGTTTGGTACAGGGTTTTTATTGCCCACCTCCGGTTGCAAACCGAGTTTCATTGATTTTCCTTATCCTGCGATACCTGCGGATGGATTGTCCTTTCGTTTCGCGGTGCCGTGTCTGTAATCTTGGACCTCTTTTTTTGTGAACGGCACACGGCGTGTGCCTACTACTTTTAATTACTATTCCCTATCTGCTGTTAACGATTTAAGTTTAGCCAATGCCTCCTGTTCCTCCGTTTGCCAGGGACGTTCTGCCGGGTTATCCAATTTCTGATGCGGACCGCTGAAGACGAGGATATATGCCCTACGCGCTTGTGCAGTGCTGTTAGGAGCAGAATAGTGTAAAGTCCGACAGTGATGGAACGTAGCACCGCCTGCTGGTATCGGACAAGCAACCGCTTCCGAGACATCCACATCATCGGTCACCAAACCGTGTACAAGCGGCTCGTCGTTGATATGACGATGCCAACGCACGTCACCTTTATGAGATTTCGGAATAAATTGCATACATCCGCTCTCAATTGTCGCTTTGTCAAGCGGAAGCCATACACTCAAACTATGCGGCAAGACTGTCGGATTCCAGTATGCCTCGTCCTGATGCCACGGCGTTTCGTTGCCGTAGTGCGCAGGCTTCAAAATCATGTGGCCACCACCACCAACCTTTTCCATTTCTACACCGAGCAGTTTCGCAGCGAGTCTTTGTGCATTTTGGAAATAGATAGATTCGCGGAGTTCTGGAAATTGCCCTTCTGGACCTAGTACTTGCGGTAACGTTTCTTTTCCGCTGTGCGCACGGGGACCAGCAAGATCAAAGTAGCGTCCCTGCTCTTCTCCTGTCCGTTCAGTGAAGAGTTCATCGTAAATGCCTTTGAGCCATTCGATCTCTTCATCGGTTGTGATGCGTGGAATACTCAGATATCCGTTCTCTTGAAAAAAGGCAACCTGATCGTCGGTTACGTCAACGTGAAAGTTATTGGTTTTCATAAAATCATCGAATTAAAATATCAAAAGGTAAGGCTGTGACGACTCGCTCGTTTTCAAATAGGGTTAACCATGTTATTATCCGATGCCATTGCGTACTAAACATAGGAATTGCTGGATGCCGCTGTGCTAACTGCAAAGGTAACGGCACTGAAATTCCCGCATCCTCTTCAAGCATGCGCTCTAAGAATTGCTCAAAAAAGGGTTTCTGTTCTGGTAGCACGATGATGTCAAATCTATCTTCATCTGTAAATCCCGCTTTTTCCTTAGCGATAGACAACGCAGTATCAAGTCCTCCGATTTCATCAACGAGACCGAGTTCTTTTGCCTGTTTTCCGGTCCAGACTCGCCCCTGTGCGACTGCATCAATTTCATCGTAAGTCTTATTCCTACCCGATGCTGCCTTATTGACAAAATTTTCATAGACCGTCTTCATCATCTTTTCAACACGTTCGCGTTCTGTCGGCGAAAAACCTCCATAGTCTGAATAGAGCGTGGCGTTTTGGCCATGCGCGATAATCTCTTTTGTCAAACCGATTTTGTTATAGAGTCCCTTCAGATTGAGTTTTCCACCGTAGACCCCTATTGAACCAGTAAGCGTTGCGGGTTGTGCAACGATTGTTCCGGCTGCCATTGATATATAATAACCACCAGAGGCAGCCATATTTGCCATAGATACGATGACAGGTTTTTCACGTTGTGTCAGCATCACCTCTCGCCAAATCATGTCAGACGCGATCGCAGAGCCACCCGGACTATCCACGCGTAACACGACCGCCTGAATAGCATCGTCAGAACGCGCTTTTTGAAACGCTTTCTTTAACGTTTTCGGTGTAATCATAGACATTGTGGCAAAAGGCGAGTCAAAATCGGGTAAAATGGGACCGCTTGCATAGATGAGCGCGATCTGATTATCTGCGGGACGAGCCTTTGCACGCTGTGGTGGATTAAACATACTGAACAACTGCATCATTCCCGCAAAACTATTCATATCCGGTATTTTTCGTTTCTTTTCACCGTCTTGTGTGACAACCTGTACCTCTCCCTCTGGTGCCGCTTTGATCGCATCCAAGAGTTCATCGTAGTATTGTAATACATCAACGAGCTTTGATTCATGTGCCTCCTTCGCAGTAAAGGGACCACGATCTATTAACTCGGCTGCAATCTCAGAGGTAATCTCCTCTCTACCCTCGGCAATTTTCTCCAACATTTGGGCATACAAGTCATCAAGCAAACCTGTCATTGACTCACGGAAGGCATCTGACATGCTGTCGCGCGTGTAAGGTTCAATACCTGATTTGAATTTTCCCATTGCGAGCATATCAGCCTCAATATCCAGTTTTTCCAAAAATCCTTTGTAGAAAAGAATTTCTGCGCGTAAACCGGTTAGATTGAGACTTCCGGTGGGCATCAGAACGATTTGATCCATCGCAGCAGCGAGGAGGTATTGGGCATTCCCCCCACTTTCAAGATAGCCGATCATCTCTTTTTCTGCATCGCGAAGTTCACCTAATTTATTTCGGACTTCTTGAAGGCTTGCCCACCCTATACCGACATTCCCGATTTTGAAGATAATAGCATCCACTTCATCATCATTTTTGAGCGCGTCCAGTTTCTTGAAAAGTCCACGCAATGTTTTCGTTGAAGCGGTGCCAAAAAAACTTATCTCTTTAGTATCGGAAAAGGTGCCACTTAATGTGAATTCAACGTATTTTTTGATAGGTGGTGCTGCTTCTTCTTCGGATTGTTCCTGAGCGGACAGTGGTAGGACGAACAGGAGGACCATAAGCAGAAATGTTGCTGTCTGCCAGAAGTTTTGTAATGGTTTCATTTTGTCTCCTTACGGACGGGCATGATGGCACCGCCACTACGGTTTTTGTTTTATTTTATAACAAAACGGGGATTGTGTCAACTAAAAATGGAAGGGATTCAGGGTCTTGAGTTTTCCTATAGCGGACAGATAATTTTTCTGAACAAGTGAAAATCGCAATTAAACAGTTGACTTTCTCAAAATGAGCAAAAATTCTGACTTCATCCCATCAGGGTTCTTATTCTTCCGCACACCGAACAGTTGCCGCGTTTTAATCCTATCTTCATAAACTTTTTCAAACCTGAAACCGCGTTCCGTCCAGTATTCTGTCAATATTCGCCACAGTTCAACCGTTATACCATCAATACGTGGATTACCAACGAAAATACAGGCGGCTGCGTTCGGTTTCAATCGATTCATCGAATTTTCAAGTGCGTTTAGCGTATGGCAAAAATAGGAGTCAAGCCGCTTATGCAAGTCTGTACGAGTGAGTTTTTCCCTGACTTTATCCAATGTTTCGGTGTGAATTGTCCTATCTGCTTTCCGATACGGGATTTCAAGACGTGATAATGCCTTTATTTCCTCATCAGTGTGTCCTAACCAAAAGAGGTCCATCTTTGTAGAGCGGATATATTCCTGTGCTTGGAGATAGGGAGGCGATGTGATTAATGCGTCACATTCGCGTGGCACAGTAATGTAAGAGGAATCAACACCTCCCTGAAACTCAACCTGATTTTGATGATGTTGCGTGTGCATCACAAAGTCGTTAAGGCTTCTTAACGTTTTCAAAGAATGGTCGTACACTATCTCTATTAACTGCTCCTTCCAATTCTCGCTGAGCAATTCTTCTATCGCCGCTAATTTACGCTTGGATCTGGCTAATTTTGGCGTTCTATGCTCGGTGTAAGAGAAACGTTTGCTTACCTTCAGCAGTGCCGATTTGATAATACCGGAATAGATGTCTTGTTCTATGCTGTAGATATAACCCCAGTATTGCGATAAAAACTCCAAAATTTCAGGTGCGTACCAGTATTGGACATTAGACCAAGCGGGGATAAAACGGTGCTTTTTACTTTCTTTCATGCTGTCAAGCAATTTACATAAATGGTCTTTACACAACCGTTCTTTTCCGCGGTAAACCTTCAGCGGCATGATGTGATTCAAAAGTAGGTTGAGATCGAGTAGCACAGCATTGCGTTTGCATAGGGACGCTTCAACGCCCACAGTTCCTGAACCTGCGAACGGATCCACAATCCAATCCCCTTCCTTTGTGTAGGTGTTGATTGCATATCTGACGACTTGGGGGATAAATTTCGCAGGATACGATACGATGGCGTGTGTCAAGTAGCCGGTATCGGAAATTTCTGGCACTAAATCCCGGAACGACACTAATTCCACCGTGTCGGATGTCGCATTCTCTTTCGGGAATCCAAATTCAGTATCTATGGGAAAAAGCGTGAATTGTTCTTCCAGATTAAGGTTTTTCATCAGCTACTTACGAGGTTATAGAGATAGTTTAACTTGCACGCTGTGTCAAAAAGGTTATTGCGATTCTTCTCCCACTTCTTTCGCTCTTTCAATTTCTTCCTCAGTCAATTGGAAATCAAACACATCTTCCTCTTCTTCTGTTGCTTCCGTTTCTGTATCTGGCGGGGTAACCTGCTGCACTTCATCTGTGGGTTGCGCTGCCTCCTGAGTTTCAAGTTTTGGCGCAGTCGCACCAAGGATCGTCAATCCCACAATTGCCACAACACAAACACTTGTCACCGTCATCGCAACCGGACGTTTCCAGAGAACTTTGCGCTCACTTCTGTCTAAGAAGGGGAGGAATAGCAGTAGCAACATGCCGACTGTCGGAATTATAAACGTCCCAAGAATTTCAAAAGGACCTTGGAAGTATTTCAGCAGTTGAAACAGGAAAAGGAAATACCATTCGGGTCGTGGATCGTAATTTGCGTTCGTCGGGTCAGCAACATCTTCAAGTGGAACGGGTGCGAACAACGCAGCGCAGGCGAGTATTACAAAGAGAATTAGCATGCCGACAACGTCTTCAAATACTTGGTCTGGATAGAACGGTTTTCCCGTTTTCATTTCCTCTGGTGTGTTCTTCGGTAGACCTGAGGAACCGTAGAACCTGACAAAGAAGAGGTGTACGCCAACTAAACCGAAAGCCAACCACGGCAGCCAGATTGTGTGTAATGCGTAAAACCGCGATAGCGTCACCGCGCTAACCTCAGCACCGCCACGCATAACCTTTGCGACTACATCGCCTAACACAGGCGCAGTGCTTGAGATTTCAATCCCGACAACCGTTGCCCAATACGCTTTTTCGTCCCACGGCAGCAGATAACCTGTAAATCCGAAACCGAGGGTAACTAAGAACAAGAGAACACCGACGACCCACGTGAGTTCACGCGGTGCCTTGTATGATCCATAAAGCACAACTCGGAGTATATGCAGAAAGACGAGAATAACCATCGCACTTGCCCCCCAGTGGTGCAAGCCTCGTACGAACTTTCCGAACGGCACCTCTTCACTGATATAAGTTACCGCATTATGGGCATGGTCTGGTGAAGGAGAATAGGATAAGGCTAAAAATGCCCCCGTAGCAGCTTGAAGCAAAAGTAAGAACATCGCCAAACTACCGAGTGAAAAAAGCAGATTGATATGTTTAGGCAGCGGTTTGCGCAGATGCGCCATCACCCCATCTAACGAGAGGCGATCGTTGAGAAATTGCTTCATTTACGCCTCCTTTACATATAAAACGCCAGCTTCTATTTTGACTTCGAGTTTCTGCAACGGTTCCGGTGGCGGACCAGCAACAACAGCTCCGTTCTTATCAAATACAGCACCGTGGCACGGGCAGAGGAAAGATTCTTTACTCTCGTCCCATCGGACAAGGCAACCGAGATGTGAGCATGTCCGTGAAAAGACGTTCCACTCCCCGTTACCCATATCCGTCACGTAGACAGAACGTTTTTTCGTGGCTTTCACCCAACCATCTTTCGCTGTAAACGTATAATTGACCTTTTTGAAGCGGCTGTTTTTGAGACGGTCTACTAAACCCAAGTCAACCCATTGCGATTCGCCTTTTTTCCACGCAGGCGAGATCGCAAATCCGATCAATGGGATACCTGCTGCTAAACTCACTAATCCACCAATGCAGGCGGTGGCGATTTGTAAAAAAGAGCGTCTACCCTCTTCTGACATCCGATTTCTCCTTCGTAACAATATAAATTTTAGGTATCAACTTAGCAATTTGTATTTTGGAGATAATTATATCACAATTCCAATATTTAAAGAAGAGATTCACAAATCAAAGCAGAGCCATTCAATTTTCAAAATACATATTGTTGTATAGGTTATCATCATGTGTGGCCTGACTTTTCACGCCACACATGATGGACTTCACCTTAGAGATTAGTCTAAAATCATTTGAGGTGAAAAATGACAAAACAAAAGTCTCGTCATCTACTTGAAATGTTAGCAGAAGTTCCTGATTCTCGTAAGTCACAAGGCAAACGTCATCCGCTCCCAGTCATTTTAGGTCTCACGGTTGTTGCAATGCTGTGTGGGTATCGCAGTTATAGTGCTGTTGAAAAGGACACGGTTGGATACAAACACGCACGCTTACTGCCAGCACCGCCCTCACAGACTATTTGGCATGCCCGGGGCCTGCACAAGGAAATAGCATATTCACTCCGATATTTTGCCTCACTTCCAGAGGAAGCACTCAAACTCATCGGGATAGATACCGAAAATTGAATGGCTCTGCAAAAAATGTTTGATAAAGGTTTAGGTTTTAAGTATAATATTAGGGTAGGCAAGCAAACTCCATTATTTTCTATTATTGAAGGAAACGATTATGCAAAGAAAAAGCTCCAGATCTCGATACTGTATAGGTGAACTCATTGAACGTGAAGATTTTTCTGAAGATTTAGCTGCTTTCAAATTCCGTACCGATCAACAACTCCCTTTTATCCCTGGACAATACGCTACTATCGGTTTTGAAGTTGGTGAAAAAATTGTCCAACGCCCCTATTCTATTGTCTCCTCACCGCACGAACCTTTTATGGAGGTTTTTGTGGAATTGGTGCCGGAAGGGGCAACGACACCCTTGTTTTGGGAACTGAAACTTGGGGACACTGTATTCATCAGAGACCGACTCGTTGGGAAATTTGTGATGGACACGGAGAGCGGTATGACACACCATGTTATGGCTGGCACTGTAACAGGAGCTGCGCCGTATATTAGCATTGCTCGTACACAGAAAATTGAGCAGGAACAGGGTAAATCGAGCCCGCACCAGATTCTTGTGATTGTCGGGGCGAGTCGTTCTTGGGAACTTGGGTATTACATGGATGAACTCAATGAGCTCGACGCACAAGAGGAGTGGTTCACCTTTGTTCCGACGGTGAGCCGCCCATGGGAAGATGCTGAATGGCAAGGTGAAAGCGGTCGTGCTGAAGATGTTATTCGGAAATATGGAGATCAGTTGGAGTATGATCACACCAACTCGGTTGTTTATGCGTGTGGACATCCGCAAATGATTGAGAATGCGAAATCGATCTGGGCACGGGCACGCTTCCCCAAAGAAAGGATTAAAGAGGAGAAATTCTTTGTGATTAAGGAGTAGGGTGGAAAGTTAGGTAATCTACAAATAAAGAAAGATATTATCGTAATAGCGGCATAGGAGGAAAGAGTCATCTTTCACTTGTGCCGCTGTTTTCTTAGTTAGGTGAGAAGTGTCCATTTATCATTTGGTGTAAACGTGCGCTCAAAGATAGTAGCAAATGCCACACGATAATGTCATATACGCATTTGTTATTGATTTGGCGTATCCTATATTGATTGGAATTACAGAAATAGCAGTGTGCCTTCAGGGCTATTTAGTTTTAAGAATATTCAGTTTGGTTGATTATAACTTTAGAAAAAGTGTATAATTGAGGCAATTACTGCCTCCTGAAAATGCCCGCAGTTCTTTTCACCCATGAAAAAGAGGGCAAGTCCAATTTGAACGAATTAACATAAGGAGGTGGACAATGAAACATCTCAAACAGCAACGCTGTATCAGGTGATGGTCTATTCGTTTATAATTTTTTGCATCCGGAGTTTTCTTCTGGTGGGTTCTATCAAGATTCGGAATGCAACGCAGACAGAAATGGATTGCACAGAAAAGTCAAAGCCTGACTGTATACTGAAAAAACAGGAAGCACCCTGTCCAAAATCGAAATTGCCGCCCTGCACACGCGTGGCAGGGAAATAAAGGAGTACTGACATGAAATTCTTTAGAAACAACTGGTATTGGATACTTGGTATCGTTATTGGTGTTGGTCTCTCAAGCATCATCCTTATACAACGCAACCAACAGTGGACAAGTGAAACAGGTAATGTCGTACCTGATCTCTTTACGCAGACAGAAAGTTCTGAAGTATTGTCTCCTGAAAATGGAAGTCTACGCTCACATCAAAGAATAATACGAACAAATCTGTCACCGGGAAACGAACACCACGGATACGCGCCAAAACCTCTGATATAACACCCTTTGATATACCACATCTACTGCCCCACGCTCACAAGGAGAGAGTGCCACATTTGCCTAAGGACATTCAAGAACGTCTTGATGCACTCTACACAGGACTTCCAGAAGTAGATGCTCATTTGGACGAGAAAAGACTTGAAATTCTCGCCGGAGACAAGGATATTGAAAGTACCGTCCAATTTCTTGAGAAACATGAATACTATAACTCCGCTATCTTGAAACTTCTTGATACCACGAGAGCCTTTCAATACCTCAAATCATTGCGTGTGCATCAAAACGAAGCCACTGAATACGCAAAACAGGTACTCATTGAAAATCCTAATAATTTGGAAGCGCGAATGCATTTAGCTTGCAGAGAAAAAGATGTTGAGGTAGGCGCGGCAGCATATCGCGCTATTCTTGAGATAGATCCTAATTTTGTGCCTGCTATGAATGGCTTAGGGAGTCGTCTCCATTACAATCATCCGAAAGAAGCGATTCAAATCCTTAAGAAAGTGAACCAATTAGATCCCGCGCGGGATTACTCATTAGGACTATCGTATGAAAGACTCGGGGACTACAAAACTGCTTGGGTCCACTACCGAAAAGCACTTATCCAGAATCCAGATGGGCAACTTATTTATATGCGAATGGAACATATCGCAGATGGAAACCCTGTCTATTCGCCCATTCAGCGGAACCCTCAAACTTCCGCATCTCTAAAAAAGGAAAGTGGACAAGTTCCTTCTCCTCAACGGTCTGATATAGATGCCACTGTTTCTAAAACCGAATCGTCGGAGACATCTTTGTGGAATGATGAACTGGCACCAGTGGATCCCTTAAAACCCGAGGGTCAATATAACCAAGGTGCTGCCGATGCTAAACAGGCATATCAGAAATTCCGAAAACTCGGATTTCAAGACCCTGACGAATTTCGACAATTCCTTAACTGGCTTGAACGTGTAGAAAACGATCCAAGTCATTCACAAGATTTCCTCTCCCAACAGATGAAATCACATCTCACTGGCGGAAATACCGCGCAGTTCACCCAGAACGTGTTATCCGTGCCTTTGAAACTCTTAACCGTTATGGACCCGAAGAGGGTTTCAAACGCCTACGAAAAAACGACCCCGAAGTTGCTGAACAAGTACAACGCTTGCTTACAGAAAAACGAAAACCGCAACGAAAAAAGTAAAGGAGAATATTTATGAAACGTACAACTGTTTTTGTCAGCACTATCTACCTTCTATGTGTTCTCATCACGGCAGGTATTTCAGAAGGTGCCCAACATTAGAAGTCGCGCAACTTTCACACATAGGAAATATCTGCGGTAGCCATCCCAATTTGAATCAAAAAATGAGTCCAAGTCATCGTCCAGATTTCCGTGGCAGTACACGATTGGACCTCTTGATTTCAAGCAACCTACTCATACCGAAAGGTACATTTGCAGGTCAACGTCTGGCAGTTGAGTTTCATCTCCCCATCGTTCAACATTTTGAAGGAATACAACTCAAAAACAGATGGCAGATTACGCTTGGTTGGCAATATGCCTTCTTTAGGGCAAATAGCCACTAAACAGATAAAAGTATTTTCATGCCAAAACCCGAACACAAGAATAACGTTATTGGGGGGTAATTTGAGAGGCGATGAATTCAGGAATGGGAATGGAGCGTATTTTTTCACCCGGATTTGTTATGCAGCAGACTGTGGTAAGTTGTCCACGCGCAATATCTTTACCTTCATGGGTAAAAAGAAATTGATATGTCAGTGATTTTGTTCCTTTTTTGGAAACCCAAAGTTGGATGTCCACCTCATCTTCAAATCTCAGCGGACTAAGATATTCACAGGAAGCGGCAAGCCGAGGCCATCCAATCTTATCCCCATTCCATTCAGTTGCTACACTTGTTCCTAAGCTCCGTAGAAATTCGTGTTCCGCGGTTTCCATAAAGACAAAAAATCTCGAAAAATGGACAATCCCCGCCATATCAGTATCGGTAAACTCAATTTTCCTTTTGGTTTTATACTTAGTACGCATCTTACGTGATTTTTCTGTAGTCCGCTCACAATCTTTTCACTGTGTTCATAGCAAAAGACCCGTTCTTACTAAGAAATTCCGCTTCTTTGATTGTTGTAATATCAGTTTTTGGGGAATTTAGGAACATCTTTGTAGAGACTCCACGTCTCGGCATATATTTTCCAATATCCATCAGATGGGTCAATCATTAAATTCAACTTTTTGGTGCCGATATCAGAATATGCTGGACGAGTGCCCGATGCGGGTGTGCCCTTGAATTCTTGCAGGAAACTGACATCAGCAACCGCCCTATCTCCGTTAATCTCCAAATTAGTGATCCCAACCTGAATACCTAAGTAGTGGACGTTTAACTGTTTCATTTTCTGACGAAGTTGTTTTTTCGTGAGATAAGTAGGTGTTTCTGTATCATTCCGAACGGTGACACGGGTGATTAGAGCTCTTTCAGCATAGATTGACATGTAGGTATCAAGGTCTTTTTCTTCCCATGCTTTCTGCCATTTACCGAGAATCTGACCTATTTTGAGTTGCGTATCAATTGGGGCATCACCGTTATAAATACCTGAACCATTTGTTTCTTCTGGTATAGTGTCAACATCCAGTTGGTCCTGCTGAGAAATAGGTTGATCCGTTATATATTCGCCTCTTACCTCATCGTTGATTAGCTTCCAGCGTCGGAAGAAGAATCCCTTCTTTTCAATAGTTAGGGTGCGCGAATGGGTTTCAACCAGAGTGCCAGTGCTTGTGACACTGATATTGCCAACCACATGTCGGGTTTTTGAGTGTGCGACAGGGGTATAGGTCGCTTGGCTTAAGTCAACATTCGATTCTTGGGAAATTTGATCAAGGGCGAGTTGAAAGTTATTTTTTCGCTTTCTCTGAGCAGATTTATCCCAGAGCGAGGTATACTTCTGTTTATCTTGGGATTCAAGAGTTTTTTTCCATTCCAATACTAACGAAGCAACAGGACTGTTGGATTGTGATGTTGTTTCAACAGATCTTTCCGCTTCAAAAGCAGCGAGATCAGCCCCAATTTCTTCACTAACGACCTCATCTCTGACAAGTTTCCAGCGTTGTCGAACGAACCCCGTTTTAACAATCGTGAGGGTTCTTGATTGAAGCATCGGTTCGCCGATGGTATGCACGAGAATAGGGATTTCTTCAATTCGCAAATAATCATGGTTTTGAGGATCCTTGCGTGTCCTATCCACAGCATTAGCAATATTGACTTCAATCTTGAATTCTTCTTCAATAAGATCGGCAGTGTGTTGATAACCTGAATTAAGTTGTTCTCGAGCGTTTTTTGCCCAGAGAGCATCGTAATTATTGAGATTTCTGGATTCCATTGCATTTTTCCATTTTGCTAAAAATCCAGCAGTCGTTTCACTTGAACGGGTAAGCAAGATACCCCAAATTGCCAAAATGACAACTAAAACTACAATCCCGCCCCATTTTAGAGAATCTGGCAAAGAGAATTTCGATGCGTTGTCTTGGAAGTTGTTCATCAGCTTACCTCCTTAAATCCGGAACATTTTCGTAGATTTGCCAAGTTTCGCGATAGATTTTCCAATCTCCCTGAACTTGATGCATCCAGATTTCGCGAGTCCAGCTATGGTATAATGCTGTATCATCCTCAGTTTGTGCTGGTGAAACCAACCGGCTAAATCGAAATATCCCGATGACACTCTCTTGCTCAACTTCAGTAGATTCTTTTATTTTTTTCCATGGCTGAGCATTCATCTCCCGAAGGTTAGATTCTATCTGACTTCGGTTAATAACACTCGGATTTTCCTTGCTTTCCACAATAAGAATCTTATTAGCAGTGAAATTCGGTGTGTAAAACGCCAGATGTGCGTCAAGGTTCTTGTTAGTCCAAGATTTTTCCCATTTACGTAGGGCTGCTTTCCCGGCATTGATTTGTTCCGTCGAAAGCGATGTCCTTCCTGTTCGTTTAGGTTCGTTGCTATGCAGTTGTTTCTCAAAAGTGCGTGCTTTTTCTTCTTGTCGTTTTACATATTCAGCATGCTCTGCTACAACATTCCGCTTATTCGCCGCAGCAAGCTTGTCAGTATAAATTTTTGCTTGTTCACGCATCTGTTTTCTGAGCGATTCTGCTTCGGCAATAGCGGCGCGCTTTTGCTTACTTGCGGAATTAGCCATAATTTCAGTCACTTCAAGTTTCCGTGACAACTCCTTCACCTGGACACCATAATTACGGACATCTATTTCAGAACTCGCAACTCTTGCTTGAATCGATTTTAAGGATTCATTGAGTTCCGCAACTTTCTGCTCGTTTATTTTCCGAGTATTGATCAGTCCATCTTTCTCTGTTTCAAGTGTGCGAATGGTTTGTGCAAGTTTCTTCTCAGTATCACGAAGTTGCTCTATTCCATTTTCTAAGTCCGAAATTTTTGTTTCTTTTTCAGTTATTTTTTTACGGAGTTCAACTATACGAGCATTTTTTGCCAGAATATTAGCGTTTGCTTCAGCATTCATTGTATTTTGCAAAGCTTCTCGTTTAGCGATTTTCGCATGAGTGATTGCCTGATTCGCACATCTTAGCGCATCAACTCCATTATTGTTACGCAATGCTTCTCTTGCCTTTTCAAGCTCAGTTTCTGCCTTTTCAAACTCCTCAAAAGCGAGGGAAGGCGCGTTAACTTCACGAGCAGAATTGATCGCTTCTTCTGTCTGCGATAGCAGAGTGTCAACATCTTGAACTTCAATTGTACCCAGTTTTCCTCCGCAGGCAGCAAGGAATATCGGAAAGATGCACAAACAAGACAAAAGAATAGAGTGATATGACTGATAGTACTTTACAAACATTTCCCTTCCTAAAACACCCCATAATCGTTTCATTTTAGACTCCTTACTCTTATGAATTTGTAATTTTTAAAATATATGTGTCTATTTTTGTTAACCTATAAATGTTTTCTGTCAAAAGATGGCTTTTTTCTCTCTGTTTTTAATCCAAATTCGTGGCATACACAAACAACGAATATATCTTTAGAAGGTTGAAAATTTACTACTTCAATCCCAATCGAAAATGGGCAGTGCAAAAACCTGTGGTTGTGATGTTCCCGTTTTCATTTGCACAAGCGTTTCCTTAATTGCAGTTGCGCGCGTTTTTCCAACGCCTTCAACACCTTCCAGCGCATCAACAGAAGAGGTGATGATCGCATCTAATGAATTGAAGTTTACAACGATATTTTCAATAATATTCATCGGAATACGCCGTATTTGGCTTAGCATCCGGTAGCCACGTGGTTCTAATGTATCTACATCCGCGTTAAAATCATGCGGATAACCGAGGGCTGTACTGATATTACTTTCCACAGATAAATCAGACGCATTAAGTCCAAGAATATGTTCATACGCTTGATATTCGTCTCGTTCTTCCTCTCTGTAATAATCCTTAATAATCAGTAACGCTCTCTCAATTTCTGCTGTTAATTCAGAAGGAATCAGCTGCAATGATTGTGCCGCTGTACCTAATTCAATCCGATATCGATTTAATTCGTATTCAGTTCTTCGCACCCGCTCGCAAACTTGTATAGCCATTATAACGTTTGATAATGTGACCGTTCCACTTAGCTCCGCCCAGTTAAGCGTAGCTAATACTTTTTGCATTGTTTTCACGTACTGGGTAAGAGCAAGCATCGTTTGGTTGGCACCAGATATTAAAATCGGTCGTTCGCGAAAGAGATAGTGTTGATTTTTCGTGTATAAAGTTAGCGTATTTCGGCGTCTTGACACCGCCAAAACAATATGACCTGTCTCTTTAGCGAATTTTTCTGCTGCACGGTGCCGCAATCCTGTTTCATTTGAAGAAATAGATGGATTCACCCTTAAAGTGACATTGGCGCGTGCAATGCGCTTCATATCCGATGAAAGGATGATTGCACCATCCATTTTTGCTAATTCAGATAGGCGGGTGGGTAGATATGGGCAATTTATCCTAAAACCACCCTCCGTCAAATTTAAAATCTCGGGTGTATCTCCAACGACGATCAAACCTCCCGTATTGGCTTGGATAATATAATCAATACCTTCTCGGAGAGAGGTACCTGGCGACAGTAGTTTCAAAACGGCAACGAGTTCCCGTTCCTTCTGATTTTCGGTTGGAATTCTCAGCACTACTTTCACCTCCCAATGTTAAAAATAGGGTAACATATTAAAGTGCACAATGTCAAGGTAATCTTCGGAATATGTCAACCGCCATACACTGCAGAACTATAATTTTCTTGACTTTCAGGTCAAAAAAATGTATAATAAATTGTCTATGTAGAAGAAATGTTTTATTTTACTTGTTAATTATTCACTGGTTAGGAACGTTCTTGTAAAAGGTTGTTGGGATTATAAATTTAGAACTTAAAACTTCAATAACTATTTCAAATCAAAACTTATTTATAATAGTCTTTGCAATTAATGTGATACATTGCCGATCAGCGCGCGGACAAAGCGCGCCTACTAGTAGGCTACATATTTTACACAAATTTCAAAAGCAGCGAGGAAAAATGCAATTAGGTTTATTCAGTTCCTTTATATCAACCACATTTTCAAGTGTCAAAAATCAGTCACCAATTGTAACGCTCAAAACAGATAAAGGAAACATAATAATTGAACTTTATACAGAATGTGCCCCAGTAACCGTAGCGAATTTTGTGAAATTAGTTGAGTCAGGATTCTATAACGGTTTATCCTTTCACCGATTTGTGAAAGGGTTCGTAATCCAAGGTGGTGACCCCGATGGCACCGGAACCGGTGGGCCGGGGTGGACAATCCCTGGTGAATTCCAAAACGCTGAACTTCGCGATAAGATGCCGCCGCATGAAAAAGGCGTTATCGCAATGGCTCGAAAACCCTCACCTGATTCCGCTGGGAGCCAATTCTATATCTGTCTAAGTGAAGATACAAGCACGTATACCCATTTAAATGGAAGCTATACAACATTCGGAAGGGTCATTGATGGATTAGATGTCGTAGATATACTTCGAGAAAGAGATGTAATGACCGAAGTTACGATCACACCCTCATACGAACAGAGTTGATTATTGCCTTTCGAATATTGATCTAGAGAGGATCGTTATATATGGAAGAATGGAAACAACTCGTTAGAGATACTGTTAACACGCCAGAGAAACTTGCAGCTGCATTTGATGTTGACGTAGAAGAGATGCGGCGCATACACAAAGAATTTCCGATCCGCATCAATCCGTATTACCTCAGCCTTATAGAAAAACCGGGGGACCCTATTTGGAAACAAGTAGTTCCAGACACCCGTGAATTAATCAGCACAGGCGTAGAGGACCCACTTCATGAAGAAAACGATAGTGAAGTACCCAACGTCACACACCGATACCCCGACCGCGCCCTCTTTTATGTCAATTACATGTGTCCTATCTATTGCCGTTTCTGCACTCGCAAACGGAAGGTCGGTGATCCTCACTCAATTTCTGAGAATAATATTGAAACAGGACTTGCCTATATTCGGTCTCACCCAGAGATTCGAGATGTTATCATCTCTGGTGGTGATCCACTGATGTTGACAGATAAGAAAATTGAGATGATCGTTGGTGGACTCCGCGAAATAGAACATTTAGAGATTATTCGGATCGGTTCACGGGTTCCGGTAACTCTTCCCCAGCGGATTACGCCTGAATTATGCACGATTCTCAAACGTAATCATCCTTTTTATATCAACACCCACTTCAACCATCCCCGTGAGATTACACCCGAAACAGAGAAAGCATGTGGCATGTTAGCCGATGCGGGGATACCGCTCGGAAATCAGACAGTTCTGCTCAAAGGTGTAAATGACGACCCTGCGGTGATGGTGGAACTGATGAAAGGGTTGTTGCGAATTCGCGTCAAGCCTTACTATATCTATCAAGCTGACCTTGTGGTTGGAACTGATCATTTCAGAACAGCGGTTAAAACAGGGTTGAAAATTGTCTCGGCGTTACGCGGGCATATCTCTGGACTTGGTGTTCCACACTATGTGATTGATGCGCCAGGTGGCGGTGGAAAAATAGCGTTAATCCCTGATCCCGTTGTCACATTTGATGATGACGAAATCCAGCTCCGCAACTATGAGGGTAATGTCTACAGTTATCCGAGTAACCCGTTTTTCGATGAGGACTGGTAATATAAGGATTAAATTCTTTCCTATTCGTTCTCTTTCGACTTCTCTGTGTCTTTGTTAAGAAATGGAGTCAATAGATCAATCGGAATAGGGAAGATAACGGTAGAATTTTTCTCTGCGCTGACTTCTACCAACGCTTGAAGAAATCGTAGTTGCACAGAAGTCGGTGTTTTACTGAGGATTTCAGCGGCGTTCGTCAATACCTCCGCAGATTCAAATTCGCCTTCCGCATGGGTAACTTTTGCTCGGCGTTCCCGTTCCGCCTCCGCTTGTTTCGCCATTGCACGCTGCATTTCAACAGGTAGGTCAACGTGCTTGATTTCCATTGCATGCACTTCAACCCCCCACGGTTCACACTGCCTTTTAATGATTTCCTCTAAATCCTGATTCAGTTTGTCGCGTTCAGAGAGCAGGTCATCAAGTTCTGCACGTCCAAGCACACTTCGGAGTGTCGTTTGTGCAATTTGGGCAATGGCAAAACCGAAGTCTTCTACCTCAATTACTGCCTTATCTGGTTCGGTTACTCGGAAAGTTAGGACGGCATTGACACTAACGGATACGTTGTCTTTTGTAATCACATCTTGCGGGGTGACATCATTGACAATAACACGTAGGCTAATACGCTGCATCCGCTCAATCCAGAACGGGATCATCAGCACAAGACCAGGACCGCGGGTGCCAGTGAAACGTCCTAATCGGAAGATGACAGCGCGTTCGTATTCTTTGAGTATCCGAATACTTGTAGCGAGCAAAATAATAACACCAATTGCAATGGCAAAGTGGTATGGTTGAATTCCTTCTGGCATTCTCAGCGTTCCTTTCTATGCGTTATATCCTGTAATGTCGCGAATTTTCTGGAAAAAGGCGCGTTTACGCGGTGTGTTGATCTGCCATTGCACAGGTACAGATTGGTAACCGTGGTGGTAGTCATTTTTACCAGGGTCAAAATAACCCCATGAGGCATATTGACTGACAGCGGCAATGCAGTTATTAATCGGTTTATCAAAATCGAAATGGTCATCTTCATTGAAAAGGATCGGCATTGGACGGTAGCCTGGTACGTGCCGCGCCTGCTGTACCATTTCAAGGATACGATTTGGATCACTCACACCGTTGCCATGTAGGAGCAAAAAATCGGAAGCGCGGACGACATTTTCAAACGGCACTCGACCACCGCCATAACTTGTCCCTACGAGATATCTTCTACCATCATGTGTTGTTGCTTTCACTCTTTCAATGAGTTCATGAACCCTTTCCGGTTGTAAAATTTCATGGGAATATCTAACATTGCATTCATTATTAACCTCAACAATAACGT
Source organism: Candidatus Poribacteria bacterium (assembly GCA_965197475.1). Taxonomy (GTDB): domain Bacteria; phylum Poribacteria; class WGA-4E; order WGA-4E; family WGA-3G; genus MSPOR6. The sequence continues at coordinate 188,266 of CBDANF010000003.1, forward strand.
TGGTATAGCCGTTATGAAAAAGCCACTGAGTTGCATTGTCCGTAGCGCGTATGACAGCATCTTCATCGGTGAGTTGATGGTCTTGTCCGAAGTAGAAGTATCCGAGAATAACGACCATGCCGAGTTCGTCAGCAAAGTCAATGATGCGCTTTAGATGGGAGAGGTAATCTGGATTGAGGCTTCCATCCGCTTCTATACCTGAGTTATGCCACGGTTGTGCTTTAGAATAACCTTCTGGACTCCCACCCTGCAAGTTAATTGTAAATGCCAACAGACCTTGCGCGCGCCAAGCAGGCATCGCTGCTAAAAATTCGCGTGTGTTACGTTCGGCATCCCATTTGCCGGTATCAGGATATTCCCAGCGATGGATAGTTTCTGGATCCCGATCATCAAAAATGCCTTGCACCATGCGGCTGTTGAGGAGCAAACCCTCAATTTTGTTGCCTGCGTAGAAACGCCCCGGATAGGTAATTTCACCGTTAATATAAAATGCATCTTCTACGATGCTAACTGCTGTTTTCATTTTTCACCCTGATTATCACAAAAGGTTCTAAAAGTATGATGTAGGTTTATATTTTAACATACTTCAGAGAATATTGCAATAAGATGGTTTAGGAAGAGTGTGTAAAGTTTTGGCAAAAGTCTGCGACCTCTCATTGTAAGGCCAAATTAACATAGCGTACCACACACGCTACGTTGATTTGGCCCACAGTAGAAAACGCAAAGGATTCTTCGTCCATCGAACCTATATGACAAAATATTTACATAATTTCCTTGACAAATTTTAGTCAAATAATATATGATAGAATTAATGTTAAATAAATTGAACGCATAGACAAGTTTTTTGTTTCATGACATCAAAGAAAAAAAGCATCCGTTTGTGGCCGTTACTTATCATCGTTAGTCTCACCGTTTTAGTGATCGGATCAGTGTGGTTGTTGGATGCAGGTCATCGCCAAGACAAAGTTGCCCTTACGGTTTTACTGCTCATCCTTACGGTTTTTCTGGAAATAGTGTGGTTGTTTGGGTTTTCCCGCTTGGCATGGCGAGTTAAATTCTTATTCTTTGGTGTTATCCTTTTATGCATCGCTGCGTTTGTAATCCTATTCCGATTTGATGGATTCAGCGGTGACCTTGCCCCGAAATTTGAATGGCGATGGCGCGAGGCTCCGCAGCATTCTGTTGGCACATCCTACGCGCAGGATACCTCAGCAAAGTTCCTGACAGATTATCCACAGTTCCTTGGACCTAACCGAAACGCTGTAATAACTAATATCAAACTAAACACGGATTGGAAAAATAATCCGCCAGAGTTAGTGTGGAGGCAACCTGTCGGTGCTGGTTGGTCAGGTTTTGCTGTCGTAGGAGATTCTGCAATTACGCAGGAACAGGAAGACGAATGGGAGAAGGTCGTCTGTTATGACTTACACAGCGGCAAAGAAAAGTGGACACACAGAGATAAGGCGAGGTATTATACGGCACTTGGTCAACTCGGTCCGCGTGCAACACCAACTATTGACGGTGACCGTGTCTTTACTGTCGGAGGAACAGGTATTCTAAACTGTTTGGATTTTGAAACAGGTAAACAGATTTGGTCAACAAATATCTTTGAGGAAAACGGCGCGGCAGCCCCACCTTGGGGTGTAAGTGTTTCACCACTCGTTCTTGATGAACTTGTTATTGTAAGTGCTGGTGGTGCAGTGGCGTATTACAAAGAGACAGGTGAAATCGCTTGGACAGGACAGAGGATTCAGAGTGCCTATAGTTCCCCCGTTCTTCTAACCTTGGCAGGAACTGAGCAGGTCGTGTTGTTCGACGACGGTCTTGTCACATCTCATGAACCTACTACTGGTAAACTCTTATGGAAGCACCCGTGGACCGCTGCTGGCGTAGAATGTGTGGCACAACCGACCCCACTTCCTGGGGATAAACTTCTTGTCTCAACTGCGTACGGAATCGGTGCTAAATTATTTCAGATTTCAAAAAGTAACCCATCAGAGAAATTCAACGTTAATAAATTCAACGTTAACCTATTATGGGAAACCACATACCTCAAAGCTAAATTCACGACTATCATTTATTATGAAGGCTATTTATACGGTCTTGACGACGGAATCTTCGTATGTATTGATCCATCTGATGGGACACGTCAATGGAAGCGGGGGCGTTATGGTCATGGACAGACACTCTTAATCTCAGATGTCTTGTTGGTACTCACCGAATCCGGTGAAATCGTTTTATTAGAACCGAACCCAGAAGTTCATAAAGAACTCGCGCGTTTCCCTGCGTTAACTGGACAGACATGGAACAACCCAGCACTCACAGGCAATTATCTACTTGTTCGTAATAACCGAGAAGCAGCTTGTTACCGGTTGCTAACTGAATAAATGGTTGCCGGACAACAGTATCACTACAATACTTCAAAAGCTATCATAACCCCACTTATCGGGACATTTTATAAAAAGAGGAAGACAAAACTAATGAAAGGATATCTTGACAATTTCTTCAGATTATTGGTTTGTTGTGGACTCGGCATCTTACTCTGTGAGCCCACAGTAATTCATGCTGGGTATGACCCTTCAATTGATTCTCCCCTTGAACAAAATATAGATGACTACATCAAAAGATACAGAAAGCGAGGCCCGCTGGCATCAACAGAGCGAACCAGTTTTGTTGTCTATGATCTCTCAAAAGGAGAAAAATTAGTTTCTATCAACGAAGATCGCAAGATGATGGCCGCCTCATTAATAAAAAACTTTGTTATGCTTGCATATTTTCACGAGGTGAAGCAGGGACGCTTAACACATACTAATAGAAATCGTACGCATCTGAAACAAATGATTAAAGTAAGTTCAAACACTTCAACAAACTATTTTATTAATTTGGTTGGTGGACCTGCTAAAGCTAACCGTATCCTCAAAGCCAATTATCCCTATTTTAAACAGACTCGTATTGTTGAAAGAATCCCTTCAACCGGACGTACATATCGCAACACGACCAGTGCACATGATCTGAATAGGTTCTATGTGCAGTTATGGCACAATAAGCTGCCTTACTCAGATAAAATGAAATATTACCTTGAGCTTCCGAACGGGGATTATATCTATAAAAAGACTCGTATTCCCTCATCTGTCAAGGTTTACAATAAAACGGGGACTGTTTACGGGTTGATAGGCGATAGCGGAATTTTAGTTATGCGTGATCCGCAAGGAAAACTCCGTCCTTATGTCTTTACCGGACTGATTGAAGATAAGACTAAAACCAGTACGCGAAGGCGGGGAATATCCTTTGGTGCGTGGGTTGGTCAACGGGCAAATATCCTACGTAGGGTTTCAGAAAGAGCATACGGTTATATTTATAACAGTTACGGTGGTAGATTTATCATTCGCTAATTGCTTATCTAAGGCGATCCTATGGCATCTATTGTTAACATTGGTCGGCGAATCGAACTCGTACCGATTGACCCACATTTCATGGATATTACGATAGGTCTTTACCGTCAACAACTTGATGATTGGGCTGTTTTTCGGGTGCATACCTATAGTCGTATTGAAGGGGCTGCAACGCGAATTCAAGACGTGGTGCAGTCAATGAAGATATTAGGTGGCATGGAGGAAACTTCAGATGGGCTGCTCTATTTTCCTTGTGGTGAAAGACATGAGGCTGCTTGTCGCCGTGTTTTTTTGGAGGCATGCAAACTTGAACCGAATAAGCAGGTCAAACCGCGTCCTTTGAATATTCTTGATAAAAAATCGCAGTTAACTATTACAGTAGATTCAGTAGGTTTCGGCATCTACCGTGTTAGTTCAAATGGTGAAGGACTTAGTGCTGCAAGGCGGATTTCTGCGATTGCTGGTGGCTTGAGAAAATTGGGTGAAATGGGATCCGTACGGGAACTTGAAAATGATACAGCCAAATTTTTATGTGGGCAGTCGCACGATGAACTTGTCGGTTTGCTATTAGTTCGTGCACCAAACGTCCGAGTCATTTTACGTGAACAGGAAGCAGGCGCAGCACGCGGCGTACTATCTGCGCCAAGCCAACAAACATGAGGTAATCGTAGTGCATAGCGAAAAAAGTCAAGACATCAAACCGATGAATGGTCGTGAGCGTGTGCTTGCCGCACTCCGCAATGAACCGACCGATCGCACACCAATTTGTAATCCTACCTCTGTTGCAACCGTTGAACTGATGGACTTGGTTGACGCACCCTTTCCGCAGGCAAATCGTGAACCGGAACTGATGGCGAGACTCGCAGCAACCGGCTACACTGAACTCGGTTTTGACACCATTATGCCGGTGTTCACGATTATCCAAGAATCCAGTGCGATCGGATGCAAAATTCAGTGGGAACAGAAGGATAACTGGCCGACCGTCAAAATGCGTGAACCGATCTGGGAAGATGTTGACGATATCACAATCCCTAACGATTTCTTAACACACCCAGACACGCAATGTGTGCTTGAAGCGATTAAGATTCTGAAGAAAGAATATGGTGATGAAGTTGCCGTAATAGGCAAAACGATGGGACCTTGGTCGCTTGGATATCACTGCTTCGGCGTAGAACCTTTTCTATTGCTATCCCTTGATGATCCGGGCAAAACAAAACTCGCGCTGGATCGGATGAAGGAAGCCACTGTACAATTTGGTATTGCGCAAATAGAAGCAGGAGCAGACGCGCTCACACTCCCCGACCACGCAACTGGTGATCTTGTTAGTGGGGAATACTACCAACGTTATCTCCGCGACCTACACATTGAATTCGTAGAACGGATCCCGATACCTCTCATCCTCCATATTTGCGGACGCACGGTTGATCGGATGGAGTACATCGCGCAAACAGGTATGGCAGCCTTTCATTACGACTCCAAAAATGAACCGCAAGAATCGATGGATATTGTACAGAAACGGATCGCACTGGTTGGCAACATCAACAATCCCGAAACGCTCTTTGCAAAAGAACCGGAAGACGTTAAAGCAGAAGTCGTAAAAAACCTTGAGGCAGGCGTGCCTTTGATCGGACCGGAGTGTGCAATTCCGCTTCAAACCACAATTGAAAACCTGCAAGCAATTCCACAAGCGGTGCAAGAGTGGTATAAAGAGTAGTTATAACTCCTATGTTTTCTCAAAAAAAATTTGACATTGTTTGCAAATCATGATATACTATACATTCAGACTAATTTATATTTCATTCTGGGAACGACTCATGAAAAGCGGATTGCTATTAAAAAACAAACGTACAAGGTGTTTACCATCTAAGCAATTTGTCATATTGCAACAGTTTGATATGTTTATTTTAACTTCTAGAGTCCCCCCTTTTTACATTAGTTAATTATTTTATCACAAAACAATATCAGGAGTCTTCGTGGTTGCGCTGCCTTTTTGTGTGCGCTTCGTTGGGACTCTTTTTTTGTTACGGGTAGGTTCTTGCGTACAGAAACGCAAGGCACAGAAAAATTGTTTGCCTTAAACCGAAGACGTGTTAAGATGTAACTTTATACATTAGTTTTCTAAACAGGAGATAACGAAATGAAACATTTTTCTAACAAGCTTTTTCTTGGTGGACTAATAGTAGGGGGTTTGATTCTTACCCTTGGTGTTTTCCTTATTCTTGATGCGATTATAACCCCTTATTTTTATAAAAGCAAGTTCCCAGAAAATACTGTTGCGGCACGAATTTTACCAAATGGAGAGGTCGAGTACTACCCACTAAAACAGGTTAATTCTACTGAAAGTGAAGATAGTTCTACCAAACCTGATGCTGCTGGGACCTACTTTGAAGGCACTACAATTCCTAAATTAACAGAACAGGATTTGTGGGTTGCAATGATGACATGGCATAAAGGACCGCAAACCGTTGAAGCACTCATGGATTCCTATTATGTAGCGTACATGCAAGATGAATCGCGTAGAAGAATTGATAAAAGATATCCTCCCGAACAGTGGCTGCAATATTTGCTTGATAAAGGAGTTATCTTCCACAATTTTCTTGAATATGCTCAGTATATGGATGCGCGAGTGGTAACAGATAAGTTTGATAACAACCCCGCATTGGTTCAAGAAGAATCAGAGATATTTGGAATACCTGTATCAGATTTAGATAGAATCAAAAAAAGACATCTTGAGCATCACCTTCTTTTTCTAAAGCGGAAGCACGCGATGGAACGCACAGTAGGTGAACCTGTTACAGGGGGTATCCATATAGGGGACAAGGTTCTACCGTTTTATAAAAACCGAGAAGTTGTCTATGTGCAACGCGAAGAAAATAAGACTTCTGCAGAATTCCTTGGTTCATCGCTTAATGATGTCCAAATTTTTAATCTCCTGTTCAGAGGAATTGAACCTGAAGGTATTGAGGTTATCTACATTGATAAATTGGGCAATCAACTTTCAGAGAAACCCGCACCTATACCCCGTGAACAAGTGCGAAAAATGATGGCAGAAGGTGAAGCACCCCCTCCCGAAGAATGGTGGGCTCCAAACGCACCTATACCAGACTCTGAAGACTTTGAAGAATTCCTGCCGCCAGAAAGGACAGATACCGAATTGGATCTCCGAAAACAACGCGCAAGAGAAGAATTTGAAAAGTTGGAAGAAGCCGCACAAACTGACGTTGAAAAGTTCATGCATGAGGTCCGGCAACTTGAAGAATTTGCTACGATGTCCGACGCAGAAATTGCCGCTGAACTTGAAAAACAGTTACGCCAACAACTACTACCGGAACTTCCAACTGAAGAAAGTCTTGAGGACGCACTCCGTGAAATGATCACCCCAAAACCGGCAACGCCGGAACGTTTTGAAAAAGCGATGAATATTTTGCAGAGCCACGGAGCAAAAGAGGGTTTGAAAAGACTCGCAAAGGATGATCCGGAACTCGCTCAATACTTCCTCAGAAACCCACAAAAGGTGCCGCCAAAACGTTCACAACCCTCAAACACTCAAGACTCACAGAAGGAGTAGTTTTATGAAAAACATGTACCTCTTATACGGTATTGCCATCATCGCCGTTGTGGGAATTTTTGTATGCAGTGTTAGGTTCACAAGCGGCACATCATCAATGGACACGCCGCAACAATCGGCATACACGTCAAAGTCTAAACAAGCGTTAAAGAAAAAATCCTATGCTTGTTGTGATGAGAAACAGAAGCGCATGCGCGAAATGATGCGTCAATGGCTCAACGAAAAACCACAGGAGAATCCTTCAAACAAAGAGATTTCTGCGACAGACGCAGAAACCAAACGAGCGCAAATCGCTCGTTAAACGCAAAAGAAGGTTTTCTTGCAAAACCGAATCTAATCCAAATGTAATTAGATATCGTAACATATTCTACAAAAGGAGAATCAAATGTTTACTTATGTAAATAGGGGGCACTTTACTTATTGCAATTCTTATAATTGGCATAAGCAGCTTTCTCATCCCTACTCTAACTCAGGCACTTCCAGTAGCACTATGGGCTCGTTGTTCGGTTGGGAGTCCGTGGTGGACTAGCCAAACAATAGCAAAAGCGTCAGTCTCGTGGTCACATCCTGTATGGATTCAAGATAGGATTCTAGTGCATGCTCATAATGGGAAGTTTAGTTGTCACGCGCGTGTCGGTGCTAACGAACCTAAAAAAGCGGAAGATATTCCGTTCTTCGTGTCCAGTTTGTTGGGTCCTGTGAATAAAGGTCATAAAGAACAGGATTTGGGATATACGCGCTGGGAAGGTGATGCTTACGCGAGTAGTGCAATTTCGGAATATGGAAATCCAACTAATTGGAAATTCTGTTCATCTGATGGACATAGTTCTTTTTGATAGAACTTTTCAGCATTATGAAAGAATCACCGTTTCTCAAAGATAAACGGTGATTCTTCAAAAAGGAGGATATTCTCGTGTTAAACAATAGAACAGTAATTGTAATAAGTGTGTTTTCTATCGTTGTGATGGGGATAGCGTTCATTTTATTCAAACCTAAACAACAAGTGAGTGAAGAAGCACAAGCACATCTTGATAATCTTTATTCTCTTTCTGGAAAACTAACGCCTGAGAAAAAACAAGTTTATTTTGATAATGCCTTTGCTTTAGAAAAACTTTCAGGTCAGCATGAGCGTCTGCCTGAAAAAGAAATGGAAAAAATGCGGGACCATCTTCGGACATTGATCATCGAGAATCCAGACTTGGTGCTGAGTGCACAGGAGTACGATCAGCGGTATGGGCACATACTTGGACATACGCATGGCCATCGGCATGGTGAGGATTTATATCAGGAAACACAAAAAGCACTTGAGCAAGTTAATGCAGCTATAGCCGAATTGGAAGCGTCAGACGTGCCCGAAGGTGTTAAAGAAAGTCTTCGATCTATCCTAAATCTCAGACGCGAGACTCTTTTGATTTCCGACTCAGAGATTGATGAGTTAACTAACGTTTATATTGAGTTTTTAAAGAATGATCCAGAGGTAACTGGTGTCACGAAAGACGCAAGAACTGGTGAATATATTCCGACCTACGCTAATATGATAAGAGTCTATAGACGTCGGACGCATCATGTTGATGGCACATTAGAAGATGAAGTTACGGGCATGAGCACGAGTGCAAACACCCCAGAGAATCAAGCGGTAATAGAAGCGTATGAAACAGCGTTAGACATGACACCTCCTTCGGAAACACCACCCGCACCTCCGGAAATTGAGGGTTTGCGTTTTTCTGTTGAATACGAAGACGTGTATCTCAATTCGGAAAAAGAGGTTATAACAGATAAAACGGATCAACCGATGGATGGGGCTACTTCTCCTCCTACATCTGATGTGCCAGCTACCCAGGTGGAGCAACCTAAAGTAGAAGAGGTTTGGACAGAAATCACAGACGATGTCTTTTCGTTGCAGGACTCATTGAAAGATATTGACGATCCACAAACGCAGAGTGAGATCACTATTTTTCTTGAGGAAGCTCTTGGTGTGCCGTTTGATCGGTTTTTAGAAATGAGTGATGCGGAGATTGAAGAGGATCTAAGAAAAATATTTGCGCCCAGCGATGCGGAGATTGAAGCAAAATTTAAAGATTTGCTCATGCCTCACCATCCCCCGATGGCAGACACAACAACGTTTGAAAGCAACTTAGAAAGCAGTCTTAGTAAAAAATTTTCAGTGCTGCGTGCTAAGCGCGCAATTGCTACCATCAATCATCTTGGACTTAATGAAGGACTTCGCCAGCTCAAAGAGGTGGATCCTGAAGTAGCAAAGCAACTAGAAGTCTACCTCCAAAAACAAGAAGGGGAAAACTAATGGTAAAATTGACTTGTTTTTCAATTATACTCCTGATTTTGTTTGCTGTATCGGGTTACATTCTCACGCGTCCTGGTCGTTCTTCAGTCCCAACACAGTTTTCAAAATCTGTGTCTGCTGTTGTCTCAACTACGAGGCAAGACACAGTGAAAAAATGTAAGTGTTGCACATTGGAGGAATTGCGTAAAAAGCTTAGATCTAGACACAAGAATATGCAGACAGCACCCAATAGTCGGAATCACAATATTGGAAATAAAAGCAGAGCACTAGATAAACTTTGAAAAATATAAAATTATTCTCTACCCTATCGCAACAGACCGTCCGTTCTGCTGCGGGGGTTTTTCTCATTGTGTGCTTCTTTTTCATTGTGAACAGTCCGCGTCTCCTCTCTTTAGATGCACATTGGTCAAGTGATGAAGCGCGTTGGCTTCGTCGTAGTGCGGCGTTTATGGATACTGTTGAGCAGGGACGCTTTTCAGAAACCCTGATTGCGTATCATCCGGGCGTGATGACGATGTGGGTTACTGGGCTTCGTGCCTTTTTTAGTCCTCCGCGATTGGATGCCCTAAACCTTGTTCTCGCTCGGTGGTTCATCGGTATTGTCATATCAGTTGGCATCGGTATTGCCTGCCTTTTAGTTTATAGACTCTTTGGACGGTGGGTAGCACTTATAAGTTTCGCGTGTCTCGCCTACTCACCACTTTTTTTAGCACAAACACGGCGTGTCCACACGGACGCGCTTGCCACCGTTTTTATCCTTTTAACAGTACTACTTCTCTTGTTGTACTGTGAGAATCGGCAACACCGTCGATATCTTATCTTTTCAGGCATCGCTTTTGGATTGGCGGTCTTGAGCAAGAGTTACGCCTTGATACTTTTAATCTGGGTGCCATTCTGTATCTTTCTATATCGCCCCTCTCAACAGAAAATCGGAGGTCGCTTTTCCGTGTACGTTGCCGAAATCCTCTGTTTTCTCAATTGTACGTTACTTACCGTGCTCGCTGTCTGGCCTATTTTTTGGGCACCCTTTTTTGGAATCTTGGCACTATGTTTTTTAGGTCTCACCTTTGTTCTATACAACGCGATAAAAAACGAACATTGCCCTTTTGCTCTCATAGCAATAGCAGGTGCCGGACTGATTCTTGTCGGGTTCATGCAACCCAAACCGTCTGGCTTATTTTGGATAAAGTTGGTTGGGCAGTTACAACACCGCACGAAGTGGAACACTTCTTTCTCGGAAAAGTGGCTAATGATCCAGGATGGCTTTTCTATCCTTTTGTGTTGACTATCAACAGCACGCCGTTGATGCTGCCACTCGTATTTCTCGGATGTTTTCTCCTTTGGAAGTATCGGAAAAATTCAGCGGAAATATCTAAGCATTTCAAACTTATACTTGCTTTAGTAAGTGTAGTTATCCTCTTCACCGTGTGCCTTTCACTCACAAGCAAAAAGTTCAGTCGATACTTGCTGCCTGTTTTCCCGATATTGGAAATTCTTGCTGCCGTCGGGTTCGTGGAGTTAATCCGCTGGAGTTATGCGTATTTCAAGATTGAGACAATTGGTGTTAAACGTACACTTGCTGGATTCGCATGCCTATGTTTCTTTTTCATTCAGATATTACCTGTACTCATGTTACACCCCTATTACGGCACCTATTACAACCCCTGTTGGAAAGTGACAGACATTACAAAGATAATCACTGTAGGAGATGCCTCTGGCTTGGATATCGCAGCGAACTATTTGAATCAAAAACCGAATGCGCGCCGCATGCAGGTACAGGTATCCCCGTTATCAACAACGTTGGTAAGATTTTATTTTCACGGACATGCCTATCGTGCAGATAGACGCATTTCGCAAACACCCGATTATGAAATCGTTTATATCCGAGATTCACAAGTAGGGCGCGTTCCACAAACAGGCACTCTAAATGGTGAACTTGAACACGTTATAACTCTTAACGGTATTGACCACGTTTGGATTTACCGCATCCCAAATAAGGAAAATCCTAACGGGTAAAGCATCACCACTTTTCTCTTGCGAGGAGAAAGGAAACTGTGAAAACTTTCCGCCAATACTTTGGAATTTTCATTGCAGTGACGCTCCTCATTTTTCTTATCAAACCCTTTGTTCAGACACGTACCCAGTTGGAAGGTGTCACTTTTCAAATTCAGTGGCGGTGGTTCCTCCCGTCGTTTGGACTCATCCTCCTTTATCGTAGTGCGTATATTGTTCCTTTCGCACAATTCTTACGCGGCATAGTACCGTCCCAAGTTTCTTTTCGCGATGTTTTTACGCTGTTTCATCTTGCAAACATCACCCGATACCTACCCGGGCGGATTTGGGGGATTGTCAGACTCCTCACCCTTAGCGAACGGTTCGGATTCAGCAAAACTGCTGTTGGTGTAAGTCTCACCTTGCACGTCGGCATAGAGGCCGTACTTGGCGGACTCTATGCTATGTCACTGGTCTTTTCAAAACAGATGCGAAGCACTGCATATCTTGTACTTGAAAGGGGTACAGGTCACGCATTGCTTTTTGCACTCTTCGGGATTGTCATCGCTACTGGTGCCTTGTTTTTGATAACAAAGGTGTCTTCTAAGGCACAGCATTTCCTGAAAACACTCCGGGAAATAGGCTCACCCCTTTTGCAAAAACATTTTCTGAAACAGTGGTTTAACATTTTTCAAGCTCACATTCTACTGTGGTTCTGCCAAGGTCTTGCATTTTTCCTTTTTGTAAAAAGCCTGGCCTCTGTGCAATGGAAAGACATTGGTGTTTTCTCTGCTTGCTACGCTTTTGCATGGATTGTCGGCTTTTTAAGTTTCCTCACACCTGGCGGTTTAGGCGTACGTGAAGGGCTGCTTGGGTTGTTATTAGCAAACTATATGGCCACATCACAAGCAACCATCATTGCTCTATTGTGTCGGGTTTGGATGTTGTCTTCCGAGATTATTTTAGCTGGAACAGCATTTTTACTCTACAAAAGATCGGACAGACAAAGTTGAAAACAATACTAACCACGTTGATAACCTCTATACTGTAAGTTCAGCCAACTTAACAGCCCGACCACCCGCTTCTGCAGACTGATCAGCAGCAAAGACAACACGATGCGTTTCAAAGGCGGTATCAAAGTCAGTCAGCGGCATCGTTTCGTTTCGTCCAATGCTATCTATGAACGCTTGGAATTGGGGTTCATACGGATGGTCGCTTACATCCCCGGAGTCAATGAGCGATGTTTCAAGGTTGCTCCATCTGCTTTTGTCCATGCCTTTAAGTTTCGCTGAGTAGATACGGTTGTCAAGTAGGCTTCCTTCGCTTCCAACAAGGTGAATGTGGAAGTAGTATGGCTGCAGGCAATCAACACAGGAAGTGACTTTACCGATTTTCTGACCTCCTTCAAACTTAAGTAGACTCACACTGGTTGTTTTGTACTCGTAAGGTTGAAATGCTTCACCTTTAGATTGCGTGTGATAACTGGTGACCTCTTCAACATTTCCATCCATAAAGAAGAGAAGGGCATCAAGCGCATGGCACCCCGCAGTGAGTAAGGTACTGCCGCCAAAGTCCTTTTTGATGTTCCATTCATATTGTCCGTACCAAGGTCCGATGCCGTGGTAGTAGTCAACTTCTGCGTAGTGGAGTTCACCGAGCAATCCGTTGTCAATTACGGAGCGTATCATTGTAAAATGTGCGCTATAACGGCACTCAAAACAGACGCATACGTTGACACCAGTGGTTTTCACGGCTTCCCGGATAGCTTTGGCATCTTCATAGGTAAGGCAGATCGGTTTTTCGATGATGAGATGCTTCCCTGCTTTTGCGGCAGCGATCGCTTGTTCTGCATGAAAAGGATGCGGGGTGCAAATATCTATAATGTCAATATCTGGATCTGCAAGCATCTTTTCATAATCTGTATATGCCTTAAGTGGTGTGCCATAAGTATCTGCTAATACGGATTCATCATGTTCGCGGCGTGAACAGATAGTGGTGACATCCGCCCCCGTAACAGCTTTGAACGCTTCAATATGCGCGCCAGCGACCCAACCGAGACCGACAATTCCAACGTTTAGGTTACCCATTTAAAACTCCTTATCTCAATAGTTTTAGATATTTTAGCACAATTGCGGAAATTATTAAGATAAAAAATTCTGTTGATAAAATAAAGGTTATTTTTTACAATATGTAATATTAGTTCGACTAAAGTAGTATAATCATTACAAGGAGCTAAACAGTGCGAATAGTTTTTTCTAAATCAAGTTTTGCTTTTGTCATCGTAATGCTAACCTTCGTTATGGGCATAGCGGGCAGTTCATCCGCAAAAACACAAGAGAGCATTTTCACTGTTATAGAGACAGAAGATCCGGAATATCCCACAATTGCGGCTTCTATCCAACTACCGTTTCGCGTCAGTCCAAACAACACTGTCGTCCTTGCCGGAAAACACGCGTATGTCACAACCGAAAAGCATTTGCACGTCATTGATGTTTCTATTCCGCAACGGCCCTCTTATCTGACATCTCTCGCGTTTCGTAGTAAAATTGGCAATGCCTTTGTCTCTGGACACTATGTCATTGTAGCGGATGCTAAAAAGTTTCATTTCGTTGATGTTTCTGAGCCATCGCACCCCGTAATTCAATCTTCCATGCATCTACCCCATCAACACGCAATCAAAGACCTTGATGTCCTTGGATCTTATCTTTATGTGATGGGCGCGAATGACTACCTGTACACTTTTTCCATAGGTGGTGCACAAGCACAACTTGTCAAGGCAGTTAAAATGTCAAGACGCTGGTGGTTGTTGAGCTTGAAAGCCGGAAGTCCTGAGGTGAAACAGGTTCTGCTTTCGACTTCAGACCCTCTTCCCGCAGGTCTCTCAAAACCACTCCTGTCTCGACGTGGGTTTTTACAACTCAGCAGCAGACAGGAAAAAGTCCGCGCAACGTCTGATTTTCTGGCAGTGGAGAGTCTGACAAACCCAACGTGTGATCTGCTGATTTACGATGCGCGCAGAATTAATGATAGTCAGTCAAGTTTCTATGTTTGGTACTTTAACGTACAGTACCACTGTCTTAGGCATCTTTCCGCGACAGGGCACAAGACACTCACTCGCAGAAAACCGACAATTGCGTATGCTGTCGGAAACACCGGAGAGATGCAGCAAATTGCCCTCGATCAGCCAAGTGAGACGATAGATGTCAACAACAAACGATTAGTGGGACCCGTCACAGATTTTCAATTTTCGAAGGATCTGCTTTACGTAACCAACGCAAAAGGATTCTTTTCTATTCACCGTATTCCTAAAGCGGGAAACCTTACAATAGAGATTCCCACGGAAGAAGACAGGGATAGGGTTATATCCGTCACACCGATTCAGGCAAATCATCCCATTAGCATTGCTGTTGGGAAACATTACGTCTGTGTGTTGGCTGCACCGAAAGATTCACGAAGATAATAACCTATAATAATTAACATCCGTTGATAGTGCCATTTGGTTTCTAAAAATGCTAAAATATTTTGACATGAAAGAGAGAATATGCTATAATTTATTATAATTGGCGATACGTGTTTTTAGGACAACATTAGCGAGCCTTTTCACCCACCTCAATCCGCATTATAGTAGATTTTAGAATTACTTGGACATTGTTATCGGTCCAGTTGGGAAACAGTTCCTACCGCATATTTTGTAGCACAAACTTTTAGTTTGTGTCGTCCTTGCGCAAACTGAAAGTGGACGCTACAGCAGTGTCCAGATAATTACAGATTTTACTATAAAAGGAGATGATTCCGATGGACACCAAAATTTCCGACGATTTTCCCCCGAAGTTTGCAAAAGAAGGGTTAACTTTTGACGATGTTTTGCTCATTCCCGCAGAATCGAGTATTTTACCTGATGAAGTTGATACAAGCACACAGTTGACGCGGAATCTTCGGCTTAATATCCCTATCTGTAGTGCCCCGATGGATACCGTCACCGAATCTACCCTTGCTATTGCAATTGCGCGGGAGGGTGGTATCGGAATAATTCACTATAACTGTTCTATTGAGGAGCAGGTATCCGAAGTGGATCGTGTGAAACGTTCAGAAAGCGGAATGATAAGCGATCCGATTACGTTAACGAAGGATAAAACGATCCGGGATGCCCTTGAGATAACCGCTCGTTACCGCATCGGTGGTGTGCCTATCGTAACTGAGGACGGCCATCTTGTCGGTTTAATTACCAACCGAGACCTCAAATATGAAGATAATCTGGATCTTCCCGTTACTACTCGGATGACACCCGCGGATAAATTGATTACCGCATCCCGAGGTGTTACGCTTGAAAAAGCGAAACAGGTGCTTCACAAGCATAGGAAGGAGAAACTGCCAATAGTTGATAGCGAATCACGGTTATGTGGGTTGATCACTATCAAGGATATTGACAAGGTGCAGATGTTTCCACACGCTTGTAAGGACGATGCGGGTCGGTTACGTGTTGGTGCAGCGGTTTTGCCGTCAACACCTCTGGATAACGTTGAATTGTTGGTAAAGGCAGACGTAGATGTGCTTGTGTTAGATACCGCACACGGTCATTCCAAAAATGTAATTCGGGCAACAGAATATATAAAATCAGAATTTCCGGATATTGAACTTGTCGCAGGGAATGTCGTCACCCCTGAAGCAACGCGAAGCCTGATTGATGCGGGGGCGGATGCTGTTAAGGTCGGTGTCGGTCCTGGGTCTATTTGCACAACGCGTGTTGTGGCAGGTGTCAGTATTCCTCAAATCACTGCAATTTACGATTGCGCCCAAGAAGCGGATAAAGCCGGTGTGCCAATTATTGCCGACGGCGGTATCCGCTATTCTGGTGACATCGCCAAAGCGATTGGTGCTGGCGCAAGTTCCGTGATGATTGGTAGCCTCCTTGCTGGTACTGACGAAAGTCCAGGGTCTACAGTTATCTATCAGGGCAGAACATATAAGATTCACCGTGGTATGGGTTCATTGGGAGCATTGCGAAAAAGAAACATTGAACTCGGAGAGCAAACAAGTGATGAAGAAATGGCAAAACTCGTGCCACGCGGTATTGAAGGTCGTGTTCCTCACAAAGGTAAACTGAGCAATTTTGTCTATCAATTGGTGGGTGGGATTCGTTCTGCAATGGGATATTGCGGCACGTCTGATATTGAGTCGTTACGCAGAGATGTCCAATTTGTCCGAATGTCAAGCAGCGGTTACCGAGAAAGCCATCCGCACGATATTGATATTACTGAGGAAGCACCGAACTATACGGTCGCTAACCTGAACACATAAACTATTGAGACTCAGTAAGTCAAGCAAAGGGAGAAAAACGATGAAAATCCGTATTGAAATCCTCACAACTTTACTATTGACGACCGTTACTCTGCTCGCTGGCTGCTCTGGCTGCGGACAGAAAACCGCCCCCGAACACGCAGACCCTTATAACCAAGCAGAACACGGACCCGTCGCGGCGAATAGCCGAAAGCCCGTAAAACTAACCATTGTTGAACCGAGTTTTGAGAGACTGATAGAACAGTTCAAAGCAGATGTCACTGAAAATAAGGGGGACCCAGAGATGCTCAAACGCAAAAGAAAAGCAATTGCCAACCCCGATATACTGTGGGATGGCATCGGATTTGAGGTGCCCCCCACACTAAATTTCGATGAAATCCCAAGACTGCCGGGCTACAATCCAACACGCGATAAGATAAAAGTCCGCTCTTATTCTGAAAAAGGAAAACCTATACACGGGGTCTATGATCATGACAAAGAAGTGTATCCTTTTGCGGGCAAAGTTATCTACAAAACAAAAGATCAAGAGGAGAGGTTGGATGCTGTACGGCAAAACTGGAGGCATTTGAATCCAAATTCCGACCCAGATGATACTAACTACTATCGAAAACGTGCTCCGATTGTGTATGAGGGAATAGATACACTCATTGCTGCAAAACATCTGAGTCAAGCGTTTAGCCCTGCTAAAAAAGCTCTTGGCGTTGAATATGCGGAGCGTGCAATACGTGAAAATCCGAACTCTGTTGAAGCGATGCGTATTTGGGTCAAATGCCATCCTGAAGATCAAAAGATTGAGGCATACCAACAGCTGCTTTCAAAGTTCCCCAACGATGCGTTTGCTCACGAGCAAATCGCCGGCTACTACTACCGCGAAGAAGATACGGTTTCCGCCCTGGACCACATGCTGAAGGCTTGTCTGTTAGATAGTCGTATCGCGAAAACGAATGACTTATTAGCCAAATGTTATTTCAAACTCAGTGAATGGGAGAAAGCCGTTGCTGCGTATCAGGGCATGGATTATTTTGTCAGTCCGAATTTTCTCTTTGAGAGTCCTGACAAAATAACTAAAGCCAAAGATGAGGTGCATAAGCAGCGAAAAGGGTATTCAGTTATAGAATTAACACAAGAAGGATATGACAAATGAAATATCGCATTTCTGTTTTGACATTGTTTAGTGTGCTGAATCCGTCCGCTGCGGATGGTCCACCGAGTGTTTCTATAGAGTCAGCGAATTTGGATGCGTATAATGGGTGGTTACCGAGAAAGCCATCCGCACGATATTGATATTACGGAGGAAGCACCGAACTATACGGTTGCTAACCTTGCTACATAAACTGTTGAGACTCAGCAAGTCAAGCAAAAGGAGAAAAACAATGGAACTTCGTATAGAAAAGTTCTTAACTTTATTTATGATCGCGATTATATTCCTCGCGGGTTGTTCGGGGTGTGCACAAAAAAACGCTCTAAAAGGGATTGAACCGACCAAGGATTACAACGAACAATCTAAATACGGACCGGTCGCAGCGAACACGCGCAAACAGGCAAAACTAAAGCCTTTCCTTGAACCGAGTTTTGAGAACCTTATAGAACAGTTCAAAGCCGATGTCAAAGCCAACCGCGGTGACCCTGAAGTCCTCGCTCGCAAAAAACAGGCGATAAAGAACCCTAATTTGCTATGGCGACCTTCATTTCGAGTCCCGAAAAAAAACAGGCAAAATCCGAGAACTTATCCTGAATATAATCCCTCTGCCGACGAGATCAGAATCCTAACCCATAATAAAAAAGGGGAACCATTACGCGCCAGATATTTCGATCATCCAGGTGTTCCTAACGGTCTTGAGATTGAATTCACAGGCAAAGCCTATTACCTCACGAAAGAACAGGAAGAAAGAATGAAATTAGTTTTACATTCAGACGATCTTCCACAAGATGAGCGACAACGTGAATATTATAAAATTATGTTTGAGGGTATAAATACGTTTACAGCTGCAAAGTATTTGAGCAAAGAGACTTCCAGTATTGCAGAAACCATAGGTCTTGAATACGCTGAACGTGCCATGCGCGAACACCCAAACTCTCTTGAAGCTATGCATCTTTGGGCTAAATGCGTTCCATGGGAACCTATAGAAAATAAAAGAGATGCGTATGAAAAGTTATTGACGAAGTTTCCTAACGATGCCTCAGCACATTCTATACTTGGTTTCATATATTGGTCTCGTCTGGACTCTCCTGAGTTAGCCATCCCGCATTACCAAAAATCTATTCAACTTGATAGTCGTGGCGAAGCTGGCAAAAAGCATTGGTTAGCTTTCTGTTATGAGAAACTTGGAGAATATGAGAAAGCGGTCGCAGTCTATCAGAGCATCTCTGTAGTAGACACATACGGTCCTCGTGGTTATATGATCCCTATGTCATTAAATTACGTACAAGACGTGGTATATAAACAACGAACAGGTCGTTCCTTTTATGACTTAGACGATTAGGAGGGTATTGAATGAAAAAATACTATCTCACAATTTTACTTTTCACATTACTCCCGTTTGCACACGCACAAAACGTCTGTATAGAACCAATGTGGGACACGTTTAATCAGTGGTTGCCTGAAGATGGGGACACGGTCACTTTTCTTGTGACCGTCTCGGAGGCAAGGTCCAAAGGGTCGATTGTATTAAATCTGACCAATGTATCTACTTGGGAAGGGACATGCATGAACAAAGGGACAGGCGACGATGCTGATCTATACTTTACCAGAACAGATCAGGTATTAGCGGGTAGGATTCGTTCTGCTATGGGATATTGTGGCACGCCAGATATTGAGTCGTTACGCAGAGATGTCCAATTTGTCCGTATGTCAAGCAGCGGTTACAGAGAAAGCCATCCGCACGATATTGATATTACGGAGGAAGCACCGAACTATACGGTCGCTAACCTGAACACATAAATTGTTGAGACTCAGTAAGTCAAGCAAAGGGAGAAAACCGATGAAAATCCGTATTGAAATCCTCACAACTTTACTATTGACGACCGTTACTCTGCTCGCTGGCTGCTCTGGCTGCGGACAGAAAACCGCCCCCGAACACGCAGACCCTTATAACCAAGCAGAACACGGACCCGTCGCGGCGAATAGCCGAAAGCCCGTAAAACTAACCATTGTTGAACCGAGTTTTGAGAGACTGATAGAACAGTTCAAAGCAGATGTCACTGAAAATAAGGGGGACCCAGAGATGCTCAAACGCAAAAGAAAAGCAATTGCCAACCCCGATATACTGTGGGATGGCATCGGATTTGAGGTGCCCCCCACACTAAATTTCGATGAAATCCCAAGACCGCCGGGCTACAATCCGACACGCGACGAGATAGTCATCCGCTCTCCTTTTGAAAGAGGTAAACCTATACGCGGGGTCTATCATCCCTGTGGAACATGACAAAGAAATATATCCTTTCGCTGGAAAAATTATCTACATCACAAAAGAGCAAAAGGAAAGGAAGGATGCTGCGCGCCAAAACTGGCATAATGCGAATCCGAACTCAAGAGCGGATGTTGACTATTACCGAGAACAGTATGCGATTACATTTGAAGGAATAGACACACTCACAGCAGCAAAATATTTGAGTCAATTCAGTGATCCTAATCATCCCAGCACAAAAATTATCGGCATTGAATATGCAGCGCGTGCGATGCGTGAGCATCCGAACTCTGTTGAAGCGATGCGTATTTGGGTCAAATGCCATCCTGAAGATCAAAAGATTGAGGCATACCAACAGCTGCTTTCAAAGTTCCCCAACGATGCGTTTGCTCACGAGCAAATCGCCGACTACTACTACCGCGAAGAAGATACGGTTTTCGCCCTGGACCACATGCTGAAGGCTTGTCAGTTAGATAGTCGTATCGCGAAAACGAATGACTTATTAGCCAAATGTTATTTCAAACTCAGTGAATGGGAGAAAGCCGTTGCTGCGTATCAGGGCATGGATTATTTTGTCAGTCCGAATTTTCTCTTTGAGAGTCCTGACAAAATAACTAAAGCCAAAGATGAGGTGCATAAGCAGCGAAAAGGGTATTCAGTTATAGAATTATAGTAAATCCCGTAATTACTTATACACTTTTATAATATCATCAATAGAAGTCTGAGCATTATATTGACGTATCCGCTTGATGTTGGCGAAATCCTTCTCAATCGGATTCAACTCCGGTGAATACGGCGGTAAAAACAACAAACTCGCACCGCAATCCCGGATCAATGCTGCCGTCTGTGAACCTTTGTGGAAAGACGCATTATCCATAATCACAACATGGCTATCGTCAAGCAATGGACACAACATTTCCGAAAGCCAACTGTTGAAGGCGATCACATCGCAACTGCCCTTGAAAAGCACAGGTGCTGTGAAACATCCATCAAGCCGTGCCGCAATCAGCGTCGTGGTGGTATACCGATGGCTTGGCACTTTATCTTCAACACGGACACCTTTCGGGCATAAGCATACCGACGGAAAGTGGTTTCAGTGAAACCACTTTCGTCAAGATAAACCGGTTTTTTGCCATGCTCCTGTGTCTCTTGTTGAAGTGCCGAAAGATACTCTTGGCGTTTTATCGGACACTGTTCTTTGTAGGTCGTTGTCTTTTTTTTCGCGTAATATTGAGTTTTGAGAAGGCATAAAAGATGCCGTTTGTTGAAACACCGAAGTGTTTGGCACGTTCGGCGAGTGTGCTATCGGGAAAATCGGCAACATGTTATTGAAGCGCATCATAATCAATGTGTCGGGGCCCTTTGGGACCCGGCTTCTCATAGGCAAAGGGGTTTTCTGCTTCTAACCAGTTATAGATCGTCCTTCTTGAGACACCGAAGGTGCGTTCTGCGGCGGCTTTACTGCCACCATTATTGATGAAATCAAGCACGCTTTTGCGTCCATCTGTTGAATATGCCATAATCATAAAGGCTAACATAAATCACAGAAAATGTAAACTTATTTTCAGGATCTACTATAAGACAAGAAGGATATGACAAATGAAATATCGCATTTCTGTTTTGACATTGTTTAGTGTGCTGAATCCGTCCGCTGCGGATGGTCCACCGAGTGTTTCTATAGAGTCAGCGAATTTGGATGCGTATAATGGGTGGTTACCGAGAAAGCCACCCTCACGATATTGATATTACGGAGGAAGCACCGAACTATACGGTTGCTAACCTTGCTACATAAACTGTTGAGACTCAGCAAGTCAAGCAAAAGGAGAAAAACAATGGAACTTCGTATAGAAAAGTTCTTAACTTTATTTATGATCGCGATTATATTCCTCGCGGGTTGTTCGGGGTGTGCACAAAAAAACGCTCTAAAAGGGATTGAACCGACCAAGGATTACAAAGAACAATCAAAATACGGACCGATCGCAGCGAACAGTCGCAAACCGGCAAAACTGCCCCCGTTCCCCGAACCGAGTTTCGAAAACCTGATAGAACAGTTCAAAGCGGATGTCGCAGCGAACCGTGGTAATCCGGGAGCATTGGAACGCAAACGAAAAGCGATTGCTAATCCCAATATTTTAGATTGGCCCTTCTTTGTCTCTGCTGGTGATTACAAAAAAGGGGAACAACCACTGTCTAAATTATACAGATATGAGACTATCACTATCAAAACAACAGCGGAACAAGAGAAAAGACTGGATGCCTTAAGGTCAGAGGAGCTCCCATCTGATGTACACAAACGAAAAAGAAACGAGATTTATTTTGGGGGTGTTGATACCCTTACCGCTGCAAAGTATTTTATGACGCGTGGCAGTAGAAATGCCTCCACCTATGGGGTTGAATATGCCGAGCATGCCATGCGCGAAAATCCAAATTCCGTTGAAGCTATGCACGTCTGGGCGAGATGCAGCAGCAACACTAAGGACAAAGAAAAGGGAATTGCGGTATTCCGCAAGATGCTGTCCAAGTTCCCGAACGCTGCCGCAGCCCACATTGGACTCGCACAGAATCTCTTTTATCAGGCTCTGAAGGTTCAAAGGGAGTTTGGTGCTGGTTCTCATATAAATCTTGTGGAAGAAGCACTTCACCACACACAGACAGCGATACAACTTGACAGCCGCATCCCACGGTATAACTACTTATTAGCGCGGTGTTATTTTGAACTGGGAGAATGGGAAAAGACGCTTATTGTCTACCATGGAATGCCTTCTATTGGTATGGGAGCTGCTTTTAATTTGACATTTCAGAGAGCTCATGGAAATCTCGCGAAACAAAGGGGTGAATATTCTCTCTTTAGAGGGACTGAATGATAAAGATGCTCTCCTCT
Source organism: Candidatus Poribacteria bacterium (assembly GCA_965197475.1). GTDB lineage: Bacteria > Poribacteria > WGA-4E > WGA-4E > WGA-3G > MSPOR6. Next base: position 211,106 of record CBDANF010000003.1, read on the forward strand.
GCATAATATTTGTGGGCGCAATTTTAATCTATAAACCCATAATAGAAAACAATAATGGATAAACAATATGAAAAATTATTATCTCACTATTTTATTTTTACTGTTTACATCACTCCCGTTTGCCCACGCACAAAACGTCTGTATAGAACCGTTAAATAAAACAGAGTTTAATGCGTGGCTACCTGAAGATGGGGACACGGTCACTTTTCTTGTGACCGTCGCAGGTGCCCAATCCACAGGTTCCATCGAGTTAAATCTTACCAATGTATCTACTTGGGAAGGGACATGCATGAACAAAGGGACAGGCAACGATGCTGATCTATACTTTACCAGAACAGATCAGGTATTAGCGGGTAGGATTCGTTCTGCTATGGGATTGTACTGCCACCGGAAATTCGGGCCGCTCTCTAAGACAAGATTATGGTATAATATCCATCTCCTTGAAAGGAGTATCCGATGGCGAAACGAAAACGAAGAAACTTCACCCCCGAGTTTAAAGCCGAAGTTGTTCTTGAGGCTCTCAGCGTTGAAAGTTCCCAAGCAGAAGTGTGTCGGCGACATAACCTCATCGATGAACAACTTTCAAAGTGGAAGCGACAGCTTCTTGAAAAAGCGGCGACCCTCTTTGAACCCGCTGATAAACAGTCTGATGCCTCTGCGGAGCGGATCGCCCAACTTGAGCAACTCGTTGGGCGGTTGACCTTGGCACTTGACATCCAAAAAAAAGCCTCAACTTACTTGAGTTAGCCTCGATGGAGCAGCGAGAAATGGTTACGGCATTACGGACAGACTTTTCGGTTCGGCAGATATGTGAGACACTCGGTTTCAACCGAAGCAACCTCTATTATCACTCCAAGCAGGCCCCGTGTGAAGCGGGCCTCCAGGATGAAATAGAGACGTTATCTTTGCTATATCCAACATACGGATATAGGCGTCCCACACAGTTGTTGGTGCGTAACGGATACACCATCGGGTATAAACGTGTTGCCCGATTGATGAAGTCCGCCAACCTCTCGGTTTCTGTCAAGCGTGTCTGTCAAACCACGACATCCGTTGCGGGTGTGCGTCCCTGGAGCAATCGCCTTGAAAACCTTGATGTCTCCCGATGTAATCAGGTCTGGGTGGGCGATATTACCTACGTCCGCCTCAAAGGACACTTTATCTATGTTTGTCTGCTCATGGATGTCTTCACTCGCATGATCAGAGGGTGGCATATCAGTCAACACTTGACGCAATCTCTGACGTTGAAACCCTTGGAGACAGCATTATGTCAAAGTGTCCCAGAGATCCATCATTCTGATCAAGGCGTTCAATATCTTTCAAATGCGTCCATCTCACTGCTTAGGCATCATGGGATTGAGATTTCAGTCGCCCGGAGAGGGTGTCCTTGGGAGAACGGATATGCTGAAAGACTTATCCGCACGCTCAAGGAAGAAGAAGTTCATCTCAATGACTATGAGGACATCCACGAAGCAAGAACCCGCATTGGGCATTTTATTACACAAGTGTATAATCACAAACGCCCTCACTCTGCGTTAGGGTATTTGACACCTGTGGAATTTGAGCAAAAAAACTTGTCTTAACTTTGCTAAATTTTGGTCTGAATAAACGGTAGCACTTCATTATGTTTACCATTAATAATATAAATTTTTATATCATTATTAGCTAATCGTTTTAGTTTAAAGGTTTTAGATCCGAATCCATTTCGTATCATTTCACTACGATAAAAATCTTGAGTTCCTTTCATCCACTTAATTATATCGTCTTTCATTTTCTCAATAGGAGGTGCATCTGTAGGCCTAAAATAGATTGTATTAACTACAAAAGATTCTTGTGAATGGACATTTATAGATATACCTATAAATAATATAACTAAAAGATAAAGTAATTTTTTAAATTGATTTTGCATATTTTATTGCTCCGAGTCAATTAAAGCCTGATAGGTAAACCTCCTGAATTGCCCTTGAAAAGGATAACGGTTATTGAGAATCTGCGTCATCAGAATTCCTATGAGTTCTTTTTCGGGGTCAACCCAAAAGTTAGTAGCAGCTAAACCACCCCCACTGAGTGATCCATGCGACCGTTTATTTTTTACGTTATTCTCACGCGTAACAACATGGAATCCAAATCCGAAAGCCCCTCCTTCTCTGTGATATTGTTGATGTGGATAACGCATCAGTTCAACGGTCTTGGTCTTTAAAATGTGCACACCTTCCAATTCACCACCATTGAGTAACATCTGACAGAAACGGAGGTAATCCGCAGCAGTAGAAACAAGCCCACCACCACCAGAAGGAAGAAAGTGACGTTATCGGTTGCAAGCGGAGGTTTTCCGACAAGTTTTAGTCCACCTTCTTCAGTAGGTCTATATATAGCCGCAAATCGTTCTACTTTTGTTTGTGGCACCGAAAACCCAGTATCTATCATGCCGAGTGGTTTAAAAATCTTCGTCTGTAAAAATTCTTCAAACGGCATTTCCGAAACTACCTCTACAAGATAACCGAGAACATCCGTAGAAACACCGTATTTCCATCTTTTACCGGGTTCGAAAACAAGCGGGATATCACTAAGTTTCTCTACCTTCTCTGCTAACGTTGAATCACGTTCAAATACTTTCAATTTGGCGTAAAGTTTATCAATAGGTCTGTCGCCCCACCCGTAAGTCAATCCGGAAGTATGCGTGAGTAGATGCTTGATCGTCATCTTATTCTTAGCGTCATGTGTTTCTGTCTGCTCATTGTTAAAAACCTTCATGTCTTTGAATGCGGGAATATAGTTTTCAACAGGATCATCAAGTTTAATATACCCCTCATCGTAGAGTATCATCACAGCAACGCTGGTAATCGGTTTCGACATTGAATAGATACGGAATATCGTATCCGCTTCAACCGGTTTTTTATTTTCAACATCTCGCATGCCGATGGTCTCAAAATGTGCAATTTTCCCTTTCCTCGCGATGACAGTAAGGAATCCTGGTAGTTGTCCTTTGTCGACGTAGCCTTGCAGGACCAGACGGATACGTTCCAGACGTTCGGAAGAAACACCAACATCTTCCGGCTCTGCCATCGGGAGTCCCTGTGCAAATGCGAGTGCAGTGATACAAAATAGCAGTAAAAGTAAGCACGTTAATCGTTTCAATCTATTCTCCTTTTTTAGTTTCGGTTATGGTACATCCTACATTCCGCACTTCTAATTACCGATTTTCGATATTTATTTCTCAAACCCGCGTGGTCCCTACATAGAGCAAGCAATTTCAGGTGAACCAGAGAAAAAGACAAGTGGCAAATGGAATCTTAATTCACAACGCTAAATCTCTATTATCCTGTGCGAATCCTATCGTGACGCGGGTTTGTCCTATAAATATTAAAATTTGTTAAAACAAGTGCGGAATGTGGGATATAACAAAGTGTGTTTATCTTATCAAAAAATAAGTTTTAAGTCAATGATTTGATTGCCAATGGGGTGTGAAAATATTTTGTTAATTTCTGAATCTCGGATTGCGCAGATTACGCAGATTGAAAAAGCGTAGCATTGGGGAAATGCATGCGCGTTTGTCTGAATCTCGGATTATCACAGATTACGCGGATTTTGAATCTTCGTGATTAGGATCATCTTTTAGACTGATGACTCAAGAGGTCCGCTAATTATCTGCGGAATTTGATTTATCTACCAGCTTGCTGAGCGGCTTTTTCTATCCAATTTCCAAGATTCTGGCAGCCATTATAAGCTAAAATAACCGATCGCAAGTACAAAAAGCACCTCTATCAAGTAAAAAATAATAAGCGTAACTGAAAAAATAGCAGATATCCAACTACTTTTCGGTTTGCCTTTATGCTTGCCAATATCCATCTTGAAATCGGTGTCAGTTTGCGCTCTGATATCATCATAGACATGTCGGAACAACCGTTCCTGCCAGAGAAAGTAACCGTCTAAAATCCAAAATCCTACAATAGGAAGAAAAAGAACTAAAACATAATATGAATTTTGCATATCCTCCTTGGCGATTAATACCATTGCTGCAACGAGAACTATCATACTCCAACTTTTTAAAAAGAAACTGTTCCGTCCCAAACGGTTAATAACAGCTTGCGTCATTTCCAGATGCTTTACGACCTTTTCAATACCGTTCATGGATTTATCATCCTTCACCATGTTTTGCAATCCGAGTGTTTGTTAAACTCTACAATTTATAGGTGAATTTGTCAATATTATTTGAGGGCGTTGGAACGTTGGTATGGGTTGTGCATTTGGCACACGGGTTATATGGACAGGATTTGTACTCTATAATGGCGTTCCTTTGCTATTTGAATCGCACTCGCCACAATTGCAATATATTCGTTTCAGAATCGCGGATTTGTGCAGATTTCGCAGATGACGCGGATTGAAAATCTGTGACATCAGGCGATCTCCGCTAAAAAGGCAGTTTTCTGTTTTACTGCTATGCCTGCGGGGGTGTTAGTAGCATTACGGCGATGTCTTCTGGGATTTAACGTTATGTTTCTGCTCAAAGTCGGCAATGCTATCATAATGCCCAAAGAATTCAATTATTATACCTTCTTTTGCATCCTTTGTCTCCACGAAGTCCGATCTAAATTTTTCCCATTCGTGAAGGTTTAGCCAAATCCAACACCGATTACGATATGCATTTGCCTATTCAGCATTTATTTTTATTGCTTTGTCATAGTTTTTGATTGCAAGTTCAACTTTTCCTTTTTTAAGATAAGCTAAACCAAGGTTATTATGTGCCTCAGCTAAATTAGGATTAAATTGTATCGCTTTCTTAAAATATTTAATCGCACGATCATACTGACCTTTTTTGCCGTAACTTTTACCGAGATTTGTGTAGGTTTTAGCATCATTGGGCTTGAGTCGTATTGCTTTATTCAAATCCTTGATGGCACAGTTTAACCTGCCCTTATTGTTGTAAGCATTTCCACGATTAGTATAAGCTTTGGCTAAATCCGGATCCAGTTGTATCGCTTTAGTATAGTTCTTGAAAGCATGGCCAACATGACTTTTCATGTCATAAGCAACGCCGCGATTGTAATATACCTCAGCATCGTTGGGGTTGAGTTGTATTGATCTGTTAAAATCTTTGATAGCAAGATCATGTTCACCCTTTACACCGTAAGCAACACCGCGATAATTATAAGCTCCAGCATTTTTCGGGTTCAGTTCAATTGCACGGGAATAAGCTGCAATTGCTCTATCAAATTGCTTTAGCATCATCATGAAATTACCCTTTTCTACTATCCAATAAGACAATATCTTAATTTCTTCCGATGCTATAGTAGGTGAAGGTTGTAGCTGAGATTGCATTTCTTCAACGACTTTTCGAATACCATCTACTACACTTTTCCAACCTTTACTTTCTGGCTGCCATTCGTTAATTGGCTTGACTCCTTCAGGAAGTGCCTGAAATTCGCTGAGTTGGTGGTTTTCCCAATCGCAATGCTCAAGGATAATCGGAATCACTCTTATATTTGGATTTAACGCAGCAGTCAATTCCTTATTGCAATTTTCAGAAGCAAGACTATACGGACAAGTAAGGTAGAGCAGAATGTCCGAATCGGCAAGGTTGGTGAAAATTGCATCCCGCCATTTGTCTCCGGGTAAAATTTCGTTGTCGTGCCAGACATCAATTAAACCATTTTGCTTCATTACAGCAAGGTAAGTAATTAATTTGTCCTTTGCTTCGGTATTTTTATGCGCGTAGGTAATGAAAACCTTTAATCCTTTACTCATTCATTTCTCTCCACAATTGCAATATCTTCAGGACTAAACCATATAATGATTATAACAGAGGCTCAGTTCATTTTCAAGAGGAAACGTTGGGATAAGGTTGTGTGTTTGGGCAAGGTCTTAGATTAAAGTCTGCACAGCCATTTCGATTCACAAAAATGTTGACATCTAATCATATATCCTATACAATTCCATTTAGAAACCATCTCATAATATGGAATATCGCGCTGGAAAAGCGGGTTTACTGGCATTTATGAGACATGTTTTTATAAAAAACTGAGGATGAATACCATCCAAAACATAGAAAGAATTGCCTAAGGAGGCGGACATGGCAGAACAGATTAAAATGGGTTTAGTCGGATGTGACGGTATGTCCGGTGCCCACATGAACGCTTATCGCGAGTTGTGGTCGAAAGAGGTCCGAGAATTCGATATTATTGCTGCGTGTGATATAGACAAAGGCAGAGCCGAGGCGCGCGCGAATCAGGCACATGAGTTCCAAGGCGGCACAAAACCTGCTGTTTATACGGAACTTGACGAGATGCTTGATAAGCACCCCGATTTAGAATGCGTAGATATCTGTGCGTTGCATAGTGCACATCACGTGCTTGCCGTGCCAGCATTGGAAGCAGGCAAACATGTCATCATCGAAAAACCTTTTGGTATTACGATGCGCGCATGCAAACTGATGATGGAAGCAGCGGAGCGCAACGATAAAATTATTTCTGTAGCGGAAAACTATAGATTGAGTCGTATGGAACGTACGCGGAGTTGGGTAATTGCGCAGGGACGCGTCGGTGAACCCCGTATGTTCTTCTGGATTGAGGTAGGCGAGGGTTTAGGCAAGTGGGGTTGGCGCAACTTCAAGATGGATGCTGGCGGCGGATGGGCATTAGATGGCGGTGTGCATTTCACAGATCTGATGCGATATATCCTCGGTTTGGAAGCTGAGGAAGTTTATGCTATCAACAAAGCTTATGAACCTTTCCGCTACGATAATGCAGGCGCACGTGAAGGCGGATATGCGGTTGATGTTGAAGACGCTATGATCGCAACAATCAAGTTTGAACAAGGTGTTACTGCACAGTGGACATGGGTCGGTTCCGCTCCTGCCCACGGTTTCGGTCAGAAAGTCATTTACGGTAGTGAGGGCGCGCTTGATTGGGGTAGAGGTTTGGTGCCACGCGGTGGCGAGGCAATTTCTAATGATGATTTACAGAAGGAATTCACGGATAGCCTCAGTGATGACGAACGTGAATACTATTTCCCTGCTGGAATTGGTAATACGGTTGCGATTGAACTGAAATACTTTGCTGATGCAATCCGTAGTGGTGGCAAACCTGAAGTGGATGCCGTGGAAGGAATGAGATCTGAAGCTATCTGCATGGCAGCCTATGAATCTGGATATTGGGGTCGCCCAGTGACAATTGCCGAGATTGAAAACTGTGAACTGGAAGGTTACCAGAAGGAAATCAACGACAAGTTGGGCATTAAATAACGTGAGTTCTACAAAACTTAGTAGTGAATCAACGCCAAATTCGGACATGGTATTTGGCGTTGATTTTGTCTTATTTTAACGCACCTTCATGCTTATACCCGGGCTTTTAGCATGAGTATTATAAACACATTCTTGAACAATTCATGAGGAAAATTGAGTGAAAACATTTGGACCGCGATTATGTTTTATCGGATTAATCGCTATCTTTTTTATGCTGTTTACACCTGACGTTGTACAAGCGTTTGGTATTGAAGATAGAAATCTCATTTACGAACAAGGCGATATTCTCCGTCGTCCCAAAAACCTCCGAGGAAGACGGCAAGGCTTCATTTTTAGTATCGGTGCTGGTGTCGGCAATACAAGTTTTACTTCGCCACTTGCAGAATATTGGGGAAGCGCGTACGAAGGTAGTTTGCCAGATCCGCGTAGCACTACATCCGCCTTTGCCACAGAGCTTAAAGTCGGGCACGGCTTTACAGATCAGTTCCTTCTCTACTACACCAGCCGCATCTCATGGCTGCCGCTATCAAACCTTTACCGAGACACTATGATAGCAAACGGGTTAGCTGGTATAGGAATGACGATCTATCCGCTCCGAAGCAGTGATTTTTACATAGTAGGTTCTGCCGGTTTCGCGGTTCTTGTAACGTGGCAACCCCCTTTCAAATTGGAGAGGGCAAGACAGACTGGTCTGGCTGTATCTGGTGGAATCGGTTATGAGCTTTTACCCCATCTGAACATCGACTTTACAGCTAATTTCGGAAACGCAAATTCGACACAACTTGATGACGTAAATGAGATAACACTCACCAATGAGATTGTCACTTTTTTGGTGACTGTTAACCTCATTTTCTATTAGCACGTTTTGTGGGGAAAAATCCATGCATCCAAATAGATTTTTAAGTTATGCTACAACTGCGTTGCTTTTGATAGTCCTGTTTGTGGGTATCCTGAGTTGTGGAGATATCAGTGACGAAGAAACTACTGATCGGATCCGGTTCACTGAATTTGTGCTTTTTCCGACTTCGCCTTACGTTGATAAATCATATATAGAACAGGTGCCCGCAGATGACGTAGCGTTTTTAGAAATTGACTTTGATGCTGAAAAAGCGGCAATTCAACAAGTCTATAACGATTTTTATAATGCCTATAACGATAGAAGTATAAGTACTTTTTCAAAGATTTTGCATAAGGGAATTAACATTGATATTGGTTTTTACTACAAAGAGTGTGATGAATTTACCAATCGGGCTACTAACTGGACTACCGTTAATACGGTTATTCAGGCTTCATGGATTATTCCCTCTTGTCCGCTAAATGACCCAAAGTGGGGACCAAATCCTACGTTGAAAGAATTTTATATTAGGCCCAAGAATATAAGTGCCCTTTGGGACGAAGCGAGCGTGAAAGGGTTCAATTGTTGGAATGGAACTACTGATCGCCCCGGGGAGACATATATTTATCTGGTTAAAATAAATAACAAATGGTTGATTTATCAACTCGCAAGCCTTTCACCGGAGGACGCTGCTATCTACAACGGAAAACCGCCGCTCCCCAAATATTTTAACGATTCTAAATATAAGGCACCTTAACGTTAACCTGATCCAAACCATTATCACGAATTTGAGGAAACTATGGCAAAACCAACCGATATCCGCATCCTTGACGTTCAATATGATTTTGAGGAACACCAATACCGTACCCCGCTCAAGTTCGGGGGTGTGCCAACAGATCGTTGTGTCCTTTTTAACGTTCGGGTGCAAGTCCAGACGTATAACGGAAAAGAAGCGGAAGGAAGAGGTTCTATGCCGCTGGGCAACGTCTGGGCATTTCCACCGCGCTATGTGCCTTTTGACCAAAGCCTCGCTGCAATGAAAACACTTGCCGAATTGACAGCTGATGCGACACGAGATTGCACACTCTGTGCACATCCTCTTGAACTCTCTGAGGTGCTTGAACCCGAATTTTTACAAATCGCAGACGGACTGTCGCAGACGATGCAGCTTATATCCCCGATACCGAAACTCTGTACTGTTGTCACGACAAGTCCGATTGACGCAGCAATCCATGACGGGTTTGGAAAAGCAAACGGTATCAATAGTTACAACGGATTAGACGAAGATTTCATTCAGGCAGATCTGTCGCATTTTCTGGACAGAGAGTTCACAGGAAAATATCTTGATCAGTATACGACACGACATCCGAAGCCGAACATGCCGATCTATCACCTTGTCGGTGCGTTGGACCCGCTTACGGAAGCGGATATTACAAAACGTCTTGATGATGGATTACCGGAAACACTACCGGAATGGATTGTAGCCGACGGGTTGACACATCTAAAGATAAAGTTAAATGGTGATAATCTTGATTGGGATGTAGCACGCGTGCTGGCGATTGATGAAATCACCGCAGAAACACAGGCAAAACGAGGCGTTAGCAAGTGGCACTACTCCGCAGATTTCAACGAAACATGCCAAGATGTGGAATACCTGTTGGAATTTCTTAATCGGATTCAGGAAGGGGATGGATATGCCTTTGAACGTCTTGCTTACATTGAGCAACCGACTGACCGCGACTTAGAGGCGCACCCGGAAAATAAGATGCACAAAGCTGCCGAAATAAAACCGGTGGTGATTGATGAATCCCTCACCGATTTTGAAACACTCCTATTGGCACGTGAACAAGGGTATTCTGGTGTTGCACTCAAGGCGTGTAAAGGACAATCACAGGCGTTGCTGATGGGTGCTGCTGCGCAAGAGTTCGGGATGTTCCTCGCGGTGCAGGATTTGACGTGCCCGGGGGCATCGTTTTTACACTCTGCTGGACTCGCGGCGCGCATCCGTGGCGTAACCGCTATTGAGGGAAACGCGCGCCAATTTTGCCCAAGTGCAAATGATGGTTGGCGAGACGAATATCCATCAATTTTCAACATTACCGATGGCACTGTAGGAACACAAGTGCTTACCGGTCCTGGGCTTGGACATTGATACTTGATATTTCTCTTTCCGCGTCCACGACAGTGATATTCGTTACAACGTTCCTCTGTTCCGGATGCTGAACAGGAAAATCTTTTATCGTCTCATTGATCAACTCTTGCACTATCGTTTTAACTCGATCAAACGGTATACATTCCAAAACGATGATGGCACGATGTTTTGACGGGTCTATATTGTATGTCAATCCATACTGGATACCAAGGCGCATTAACTCTGGTTCAACGTTGATAGATATGTGTCTGCGTTCCTGCTCTGTGATATAAAAGCTATCAACGATGAAGTGGGTGTGAATCCACGCTTCTCGTTCTTCAATGATCTTCATAATTCTGCATTGTAACATGAAAAGCGATAGGTGTCAACGTTACGGAAGGGGTAGGGTATAAACTGTCGGATTGACTGAGTATATAGTGGAAAAGGTTATTTTTTTATTTCTGGACGCGGGCGCACTATTCGAAACCCAATTGTGTGTGTGGAGTCCAGAGGATAGAACTTAAATCGTAAACCTGAACGCAGAAATGGGCTGCCGGCATCCCACGCACCACCGCGAATTACGCGTGCCCGTAACACATCTCGAAAACGTAGGTTAAGCGGATTCAGCCTCACATTCTTGCTGTTCTGTTGGTAGAAAGAGGGGTTATATTCATCAAGGCACCACTCCCAGACGTTTCCAGCAAGATCGGCAATGCCATCCGGAGAAGCACCTTTTGGAAATTGTCCGACAGGAGTTGGACGATTATAGCGACGAGCGAAATTCGCATGGTGCCGTGCTTTCGGAGGATCGTTTCCCCACGGGTATGTTCGTCCTTCTGTGCCACGAGCCGCGCGTTCCCACTGTGCTTCTGTTGGCAAACTCCCACCAATCCATTCTGCAAACGCTTGCGCATCAAACCAAGTGACACCGACGACAGGTTGTGCATCGGCGTTGAAGTTTTCATCTTTCCATGTCTCTTCGCCTTGATGTCCGCGGGGTGTAGGTCGTCCTGTTGCTTCAATGAAAGCGCGGTATTGTGCGTTCGTGATTTCGTAGCGTGAGATTTGGTATGCAGAGAGATAGACACTGTGTCATGGAATTTCAGCGTCAAAGGTGTGCTTTTCCAGTAGGGAACTTCGTAATTTCGCGTCTGTGTAGGCGGTTTCTGCTTCCTCTTGTATGGAACCCATAAGGAATTCGCCTTCTGGAATCCTAACCCACTCTATGGTGGTGAGTGTTTTTTCAGCGGCAGGACTTAATTCAGCGGTAATAACACCTTCCCAAACGCCAAGAAGGAATACCAGAATCGTAAGGCAGACGCATCGCATTCCAGACAAAATCCTTTAATTTTCGCTGAGTTTCTCTTCAAAATTGAACTTTCTTAAAGAAAATCTGGTCCATACTTTATCCAAATTTTCGCCATCACTAGAGGAACCACCGTACGATCCAACGCTATAAGTATCACTAATACTAGCACTTAATTTGTTAGCTATCTTAAATATATCTTCTACATGGCGAAGGCTTTGCGAATTGATCACACGACATCGTAAAATATCCGGAGGTTCAGAGTAATTTTCATCATATTTCAGATAAGCATAATCTTTTAAAATGCTTTTGAGAATGTTTACAGAAGTATCATCGGATTTCTTAGCAGGACAGTCTTCATTATAAGTTGGGGAATTATAATAAGGCAAGAGTCTCACCACACTTGGATTTTTCCGGACAATTTTAGTGATCTCTATAGCCGCTTCCTGCAGAGTTTTTTCCAACTCCTTGCGGGTAATTCCTTGCAGCTGATCGTCTCTAAGGGTTGCAGTGAAAACACCTTTGCTCATATCCATCGGTAAACCTTCTCTTTGTTCAACGCCATTGCGCGCATACCGAACATGTCCGAAGAAAGTTGGACCGTAACCCTGCACATTAAGTATTTCTACTCAAAGGAACTGAATGAATTTATAACCTGGTAAGTCTTTTAAGTCAATGATTAGTTTATCATATTCACTCATTAATAACTCCTCCTCTGTGATAGACGCTAATCGAATCCGGAAAATTCTACATCAAAACGATTCTTAACACAGGATGGGGATATATGTCCGTAACCCAGAATCTCAGCATCCCGTAGCGCATTAATTAACGTTTCTAACGGAAGTGTTAAGTTGTAGTCGCAACGCCTTCCTGGTCCTGGTGGTTCAGGTTGTCTACCTATCAGAAAATTCGACATGTTTTGTGGGTCAACAACCCCAGAAGAAAGTTTGGCAGCCCATTGTGTTGATAGAAAGGAAATTCTTTTCGGACATCAACATTAGCAGGATCCTGTAAACTTAGTGCTACTTCCTTGATCGGATCAAATAGTTTGAGATCTGTAGGTAAAGAATTGTCGATCTCTATTTCGTAAACATAGCCTGGATTATTTCTTGTAGGTATTATGCCAGCAGTTCCACTCCACATTGCATAATGCCATGCTACTGCATAAGATCGGGTAAGAGAAATATACGGACTGTTAAAAGTCCCTGCAGCAATGTGATCTATTAATGCTTCAGTCGTCTGCGTAGTTTCTGGTGACCTCGCCGCAAAACCTACTTGACGGGAGTCGTTGGCATGCCAATGCGTTCCAACTCCCGCCCCCTTATAGAATGTAGCCATAAATGTTTAGACCTGAAAGGCATGGTAACAGGCAGCATCATGGACTATCAGTTACCTTAAAATTTGATTACGTATATTTTACCATGCCTACAAGAATATGTCAATTTTATAGATTGACTCAGGAGAACACATTTTCGGCTTGATGCCTATAACAAAATCTGTTATATTAAAAGACAAGCAATTTGTTGGACTAAGGAAGAGTATTCTTTACCTAATGCGCAAAACTAACTCTAACAAACTGATCGTAGGTTCTCTGATAGCTGAACCCGGGACACGGATGGAAGGGCGTTTGTCCGTTGGAACACTGCCGGATGGCACGCCGATTCGTGTGCCTGTTGTTCTCATCAATGGAAAACAACCGGGTAAAACTCTCTACCTCCAAGCGATTAGCGATGGAAATGAACTGAACGGTATCGCTGTTATCCACGAAATCTTAAGCCAGATTGAACCTGCAGAATTAAACGGTAAACTGATTGCAGTACCGGTTGTCAACGTCCACGCCTTTCATGCAAAGCAAGCGTATAGTCCTGTTGATAACGTAAAGATGAACCGTTGTTTCCCCGGACGCGCTGAAGGCACATCAAGCGAGCGTATCGCATATCAGTTATTTGAGAAAGCCATCCGAAACGCTGACTATTGCATCGACCTGCATCAGGGAGGTGTTCAGCCGATGATTGATGAAGTGCGCGTGCGTGTTGGAGAGAAACATCAATGTCATAGTGCTTGCCTTGCGTTAGCACGCGTCTTCGGTATCGGCTATATTCTTGACCAAAAGGGCCCGAAGGGACAACTTGCCCAAGCTGCGCCGGACATCGGGATACCGACAATTGACCCAGAACTCGGTGGAACACATGGATGGGATACCATTAGTATTGGCAAAGGTGTCCGAGGTGTGCTAAACGTACTTAAACAGTATCAATTTATCAATGGAACACCTGAAATTCCTGACCAGCAGATTGTTGTTAACCGATTTGTGTCTGTCCTCAACAATAAAGGTGGATTCGTCTACTACAAAGCGAAATTATATGATCGGCTTGAAGCACGGCAACCGATAGCTGAAATTCGCGATGTGTTTGGACATGTATGTGAGGTTGTCCGCAGCCCTGATGAGGGTATATTTTGGTCACACCCGGTCTATCCGATGGTTGCGAGCGGTGGTATTATCGGTAAAATAGGGACACCAATTAGTTACCTCTGAAACGGCTTTCGGCTATTGGCTTTCAGCAGTCGGTTACAGAAATTTCTTTTAGAAAGTTGATTGAAAATCGGGCTTAAAAAGCCCTCCCACAAGAAAGAGAAATCAGAATTACAAATCCTCCGACGAGAGTTGGTATCACCTTTAGGAAAGAATGGTATGCATAAAAAAAATCGAGAAAACTTTATAGAACAGATGGGGTCTGGGAGCGTTGCAATCTTTGCTAATGCGCCTGCTGCAATGCGGAACCACGACACAGAACATATTTATAACCCCGATCCGAATTTTTATTACCTCACAGGTTTTGAAGAACCGGAATCGATTTGTGTTATCGCACCTGACCATCCAAAACATCAATATGTTTTGTTTGTGCTTCCCAAAGATGAAAAAGCCGAAATCTGGAACGGCAAACGGGTCGGCGTTGAAGATGCCTGTGCACACTACGGTGCAGACAAAGCATTCCCAATAGACAAGTTTGAAAAGAGAATAGGCAGATACTTAAAAAAGGCTGAACGGCTGTATTACACGCTTGGCTCCAATGGCCATGTTGACGCTGAAATCCTCGCCCGTTTTAAACAGGGTGTGAGGTCGCGTATTCGCACTGGAAAAGGAATCCATACGCTTGTTGATCCGAGTCCAATTCTCAGTGAAATGCGGTTAATCAAAAATGAGACGGAACTGTATCGTATAAGGCAGGCAGCGGATATTACGGTGGATGGTCATATCGCAGCGATGGTAGCAGCACGTCCGGGGATGTACGAGTACGAATTAGAGGCGATTGTAGATGCAACCTTCCGTAGCAGTGGCGCAAACGGCACCGCTTTTCCGACAATTGTCGCGAGTGGGGGAAACGCAACGATCCTTCATTATAGAACTAACGACTGCCAGATTGAAGATAATACGCTCGTTCTTATTGATGCAGGTGCAGAATATGAACGCTACTGCGGGGACGTAACCCGAACCTTTCCTATCAACGGCACTTTTACCGACGCGCAAAGAGAGATATATCAACTTGTTCTTGATGCACATTATGCGATTATTGACACGATTCGTCCGGGGGTCTCTATTGATGAACCGCACCAAAAATCGATCGAGTTGTTGACAGAGGGGATGCTTAGTCTCGGTCTTTTAAAGGGCAAAACGAAAAAATTGATAAAGAAAGAGACATACAAGCAGTTCTATATGTATCGTGTGGGGCACATGATCGGCTTAGATGTTCACGATGTTAATTGTGTTCGCGATGCAGAAGGTGAGTTTAAAACCTTTGAACCCGGGATGGTCATCACAATTGAACCTGGACTCTACGTTGCGGAAGGCACGAAAAAGGTTCCTACAGATTACCTCGGCATCGGTGTCCGCATTGAGGACGATATTCTCGTCACGGAGTCCGGCTGTGAGGTGCTAACTGATGTTGTTCCAAAGGAAATTGATGCGATTGAGGAACTGATGAAACAGGGTTAACTACCCATCATGTGTTATCTGTTGAAGCCATAAACCTATGAGAAATTACCAATTTTATCTCAAAGATATTTATGAAGCAATGAGTGCTGTCCAAACATTTGTCAAAGGTATTGATTTTGATGCGTTTGTCGTAGATGATAAAACCACCTCTGCTGTCATCTGGAAACTTGAAATTATTGGAGAAGTGGCTAAAAATATTTTGGAACTGTAATATTATAATCGGTGTTATTCCGTAACAACCGTTTCCTCTCCAAGCATATCAATAATCTTCACAGCAACGCGGGCATCAGGACGTGGCAACGTTACCGTGTATTCTCCCTCAACAAAATCATCCTTTTTCTCTGGAACATCGCTCTCAACTATTTTGAATCCTGTGTATTCTCCCTCAACAAAAATGCTCTCCTGTGTAGTCAGTATCAATTAGCACACAATCAATCTGTGCGCGGAAGTCGTCAATTTGCTCGTCAAAAATGGTGCGGTCTATGTCCATACGCGCTAAAATGGTAGGACTAATGTACTCTGCGATGGTAATTTTGAGACTATCTCCCTCTCTCTCAAAATTAACCTCTGCGGATGCAGGCTCAAACGTAGTTATTCCTTCGCTGCCGATGTCACGCACAAATATTTTGTTTACTGCGCGCCGCCTGTTTTCCTCCTTGAGTTCCGCCTGAATGTTACTATTGGTCCCGTAGCAAAATACAGTGATGTTGCGCGACTCTTCCGGACGATTCTCAAGTTCATCTTTAATTGTCTGAATATCTAATGGGGTAAGCGGTTTTGTAAGGTCAATGATTTTGACGAGTGTTCCGTCAAGTGTTCCATCAAAAAATGCCTCTTGCCTATCAGTTTGCACGCCATATTTTTTAATCACAATATCCCTTCGCTCCAAATCGGTACTGGCATCGTAGTTATTGACCCGATAATGCACAATGCCGCGCTGCATATCTGGCAACTTCTGTAGTCTCTTTATTGTCGTTTGAATTGCACCTTTGTTGATATCTGCAGCGATCCAACGTCTACCGAGTTTTTCAGCAACGGCAGCCGTGGTACCGCTGCCGACAAAGCAGTCAAGCACAATATCACCCTCGTTTGAAGAAGCATTGATAATACGTTCTACGAGTGCTTCAGGTTTTTGGGTTGGATATCCTATACGTTCATTATCGTCCCCTTGTATAGTAAGTTCCTTTTCTATCCATAGATTTCCAATAGCGACTCCAGGATTAGTATCAAGGTAGACTTTCTTAACAGTGCCTTGTAGATATTTGCGACCACGAGGTATTGCATAACGTCGTCCATTTTCGTCAATGTGTCTATATTCAGATTTGATAGTTTCTTCTGATAATGGACGGTATATGGCATTGAAAGTATATCTATCGGTGACAGAGTAAAACAGTAAAGTGTCGTTCTCAGTTGTAAATTTTAGCTTCGCTGTATTTTTATGTCCACCATATTTTCTCCACACAATTTCATTTCTAAAGTTAATTTCTCCAAAAATCTCGTCCAACGTTAACCTCAAATAACTGTTCATTCGCCAGTCACAATGCACATAGATAGCCCCTTTATCTGATAACAATTCCCGCATCAAAATCAACCGTTCATACATAAATTGAAGATAAGTATCATTTGCCCAGATATCACTGTATTGTATCTGTTCAGCAATAGTGTGTCCTTCAGCCTCCAGAACCTTCTTTTGACCGCGTAATGCCACTTTCCGCACATAATCAGCACCGCTTGCAAAAGGCGGATCAATGTAGATAAGGTCTATCTTACCACGAAAACCTTGCACCAGCAGTGTGGAGAGAATCTCTTTGTTATCACCGTGAAAAAGGAGGTTAGGACCGTCCTTAAATTTGTCGTAACTCGGTTCTTTTTCTGCGTTCTCAACGTTATAGCTATCTATCAATTGCGCAGGGTAGTTGCTTATCGTGTCAATTGGGCGTTTGCCTACCCAGTGCAGCATGGGTCTGCCTTTAACTGGCTTGATTTTCACTGTGTTCCTTCTTGTAGTTTAGAAATCGCATAAAATGTTCTGGGTGGGATATTAGGGATTTACTATACGCTGCTGCTTCAATGTTTCTATTTCTCGTGCAAGTTCTTCAATGCGTCTCTCTTGCTCGCGATCGCTTCTTCCGCGCCATGCAATGAGTATCTGTGGAATGCCTACGGCTAAGACAATAAGAGCTATTAACCCGTAAGTGACATTTGTCGCATGTGAGATTTGATCCTTAACGCCATCAAATTGTTTATCAACGCCATCAAATTGTTTATCAACGCCATCAAATTGTTTATCAACGCCATCAAATTGTTTATCAACGCCATCAAATTGTTTATCAACGCTATCAAATCGTTTGTCAACACCTTCCAGTTTGCCGCGTATCCAGGAGATGTCCATGTGAATAGGAAATGAATCCTTTTGCTCTAGCCATGGTTCTGCTCTTCCTTCCTCTACTTTTTGAAGACGGGTATCTAATGCTTTGATTTCTGCTTTTATTGGATCTATTTCCTCTTTGAGAATCGATCGGATCTTATCAAGGTCTTGAGGTGTTAAATCAGCGAAAGTTGGCAAAATAATTGTCCACAAGACTATTGATAATAATAAAACATTTTTCATTGTATTTCCTCCAAAATAGCATGCGGTGAGTGAAGGGAGTCTTTTAACTTAGAAAGAATGTCCAACACTTTATCCAATTGCGGTGGATGCTCGGTATTAAGGAGATAAGTGAGAGCCTGGGGGTTAAGATTTGTCCATGTGACAAGTTCTTCAATTCCGCCTTGTGCTTCTACAATATCTTTCATGGAAAGTAATAGTATCTCAATGTTGCCATCTTTATCAAAATCTTGCAGTGCAGCTTCAAGATAACCTTTTGCAAATTCTGGTTGTGCCAGGTCTTTGAGAAAATAGTCTTTAAAAGGTGTTGTGTATTGCTGAAGTTTGATATCTGCATTCATCGTTGTTATTCCTTCTCTTGTCAGAATCCGACATTATCCATAAACCAAACCATTACATCTGTTCTCAATGTCAAAGTTCATCAAGCAACTTCTCATATTCTGTATGTGGACCAATCCAGAACCAAACAATTACTCCATTTTCAATAACGCCAACTGCTCGGTAATTGATGTTGATACGAACAGAGTAAATTGACTCAGTATTGTGTACTTTCTTGAATCGTAGACTTGGATGGTGTGAGTTTTCGGTGAACAGTCTATAAGCTTCTTTAGCTTGATGTTGAATGTTACCTGGTAATTTCGCGAGCATCTGACGAAAGCGTTTTGTTGTTCTTGAATTCATAGTTGGTCTGGATTGAGTTCCTGTGTTTGACCACTACGATGTTCGGCAATTGCTTCAGAAGCCAATTTGGATAACGCCTCTTGAGAATTGGCGAATAACCTATCCCACTGTCTTTCAGAGCAGAGTTCAGCAAGTACCCAATCTGCTAGGGCATCCTGTTCCTTCGGTGAGAGCTTTGATGCTTCTGTAAAAGCTTGTTCAAGTCGCGTTGTCATTGAGATACCTCCGTACAAAAAGTGGTTAGCGATGTCAATGCTATGGTAAGCACAATTATCTGATTGCAAGTCTGATTAAGTATAAGATATTCACAGCGAATTGTCAACCTGTTTCCTCACCGCAAGGTGATTCATTTTAGATGAATACGTTTGTTTCATCATTGTTTCTGTAAGGGTTCGTTCCCATAAATCCATTCGCGAATTTTCTGCATTTCGTCTATATTCTCCTGTAGAAAAGCGTCCTTCGTATAAATGACGTGATATTCAAAGTGAGCGTCCGGTTGTAACTTTGCCAGACGTTTCACCGCCTTCTTTTTCGCCACGACGTCCGGGGCACCGCGTTCGCTTTCAGACTTAATCTCAACAATGTAGAATTCTCCTGTGTTCTTGACGATGACAAAATCGGGAAAATAGCGGTGATAATTGTTATCAGTGCCTTTGTATTCAAAGTGAAAATCGGTTTTCTTGGTATTCGTTAAACTTCCGGTAAACAGGAATACTTTGACATCTGCAACGGATTCCTTAAGTGTTAACAAAATCGTTTTAAAGAAATTCTGTTCGGGGCCGCTATCAAAATCGTAGGGCGTATAATGAAAACTCGCATCGTGATCGTCATCTAAGTCCTCTTCACTGAGCAGCAGGTCAGCTTTACTTTTGCGCAGGCGCACCTTGTGAACGTAGCAGTCCTCAGCCGCATCTTTTTCAAAAAGTAGGTTGCCATCGTCATCGTGGATACGGATAAGCGCGAGGTATTCCGTAATCGTTTCCTCAATCACTTCGTAATTTTGCTGTTGGTCTTCCACCTGTTTGCATAGCGAATCGAAGTGTTTGAACGGGACTTGCCCCTCTGGATAAAGCTTTTTCAGGATTTTGAGCGTCTCTATAACAGAGAGATGATAGTTTGTTGCAAGTCGTCTTGCAAGTGTGTAGCAATCCGTTGTCCGATTAGCAATCTCCACCTTGTCCTGCGCGCCTAACGCTGTTAGAGGAGAGGCAC
Source organism: Candidatus Poribacteria bacterium (assembly GCA_965197475.1). GTDB lineage: Bacteria > Poribacteria > WGA-4E > WGA-4E > WGA-3G > MSPOR6. The sequence continues at coordinate 231,113 of CBDANF010000003.1, forward strand.
CCCGCTGCGTAAAATCGGGAGTCAGAATGCTGCGAAATGCAGGTGGAGTCTCCCTTACATCTGTAGGCTTATACAACTGAATTGCTTTAGGTGCATTTTCCAGAGGAACAACCTTGCACACCAATTGCATAATTTTTAATTTCGGTAAATCAGTTTTGCGAATGCGAAGTGCAACCTCCTCTGTTTCTGCGTCTTGTCTACGCAGTTCACCAAGTGTGGTGCCGAAGTTTGCTTGTAATTCTTTATCTAAAATCGTACTGTTTTTCGTATCCAAAAAGATTTTTGCTGTCCGTGTGTTACCTTTTACTTGACGTAGGCATCGCGTTGAGGCTTGCAAGATAAAGTTACTACTCGTTGTTTGTTCTTTAATAAGCGCGCAAGCGAATAGACTTGGACAATTCCATCCCTCTGTCCCTTTGCCAATAAGTAGAATAATACGTTTTTGGCTGTCAGGATTGTTAAGTTGGTTGAATTCATCAATCTCGGCTTGACTGGATTTTTGGGTATTAACGAGTATCTGCGTGGTGTTCTCTCCGATTTCTGTTAGCGCGTTTTGGATGTGCTGATTGGAAGCATCCAAATGTTCTTGCGTCCTGAAGTAAAAGGCGATTTTGGATTTCGCACCATCGGGCAATGATACATCACCGTAGTTATCAAAAAAATCGTTGATAACGCTACGGATCACGTCTTGGTCAGGAATAGTTCCGATAGGATACTGAACAATGCCGTTGTGAAGACTTTTAAGGATGTTGTCCTTTATCCCTTCACCGAGACTATACCATGCCACAACTTCTCTGAGCATCTGCCGTTTGGCGTAAGGGGTGCCGGTGGTGTTGATAACAGCTATGAGAGGCGTTTTCTCATGTATGTAGTTAACTGTTTCGCGTACCCGTTTGAGTTCTGTGTCTATTTTGTTTCCATAAGTATGATGTGCCTCGTCTGAGAAGACCCCTAAACTTGGCAAACTCGTTATTTTTTGGAGACGGAGGTTTGCCTCTAATTCTGCTTGTTCCTTCTTTTCCTCAAATTCAAACAGCGACTGATTTGCCCGCTGCCTCATGTTTGCTCTCAAACTAATTTTCTCGGTGTTCGTGACGATGACGTTGAAAGCACTACCCGCTTGGACTTGAATCTCTTTTGCCCCGGTCTGTGGGTAGGTAAGCTTGAGATTGGCAAGGAAGTCACGGTGTAGACTGGGCGGTAGAATTTGATCAAAAGGAATGTCACTGATTTCACGGAGACTTTCAATAATCGTTGTGCCGGGAGCAAAGACGAGGGCATTTTTCATAAATTCGCCATTAGGATAGCGGAGTGTCATCGCGAATTCGGTTGCAATAATAGTGCCGATAAGAACCGTCTTGCCTGTGCCCATTGCAAGCGCAAAGATATAACTTGGATATGGAAGGCTTATCGCTTCGTAAACAGGATCAATTCCTTTCTGTTTAAAGAATTCGGGTTTCTCTTTCACTAAGTTAATGACGGCATCAACATTCTGAATCAACATCGCTTCGTTTTCAGTGATTGGAATACCGAATGCTTCACAGAAATCGCGTATATCGCCAGTTGTATCGTAGTAGTGTTTATAGAGTTCAACAATATGCGGGGTGTTCAGGACTAATCTGATATACCAGTAGAGTTCCAGTGATTGGAATTGCGGTTCACGGAGGTATTTGAGGTGGACGCGTTCCCCTGCTTCGCCTTCAAATTGCCAGCGTAGCACCTCTCCGATAAGCGGGTAATCTTGGCAAGGGTATCCATCTTTACGCCATTTTAGTGTGTCGGCACGTAGTTTTTCATAGAGGTGTTGCATTTAAGTGTATTACCTAAAGAGTGGAGGTGAATTAACGTTATTCATCGTCTATGATTGAAATATCTATAATTTCAGGTTCAGAAATCTTGGCATTTTCTTGTTCTAAGATTTTGGTGATTAAACTTTCTATTGAATGTATTATATTCTCTAACCCTCTTAAGTCCGTTGAAAATTGTGCTCTTTCTAATGGAGAAAGTACTGTAGGGTTAGCAAGCCTTCTTTGTATAGGTGCCAGTTTTTTTTGAGCAGGTTTTAATGCTGTTTGAAGTAAAGATAGCGTTAATTTAGTTTCTTCATCCATTAGAGTGTTCCTTGCAATGTTATAAGTGAGATTTGTCTGAAAAATGATTTACAACAGCTGGCTGAAAAATTCCTATCCACATCGGAATTATACCAGGCTTGAGTAAAATGGGCAATGAAATTAACATGAGGAGTGTGTAAATATTTTGCCACTTAGGTTCAATTGCGAAAAGAACCCCGTGTTTTTCTACTGTAGGGCACAAGGACGCGCTCCCACAATAAGGGATGTGCGGTTATGACAATCTTTACACACTCCAATCCAACCTACAGGCTGAAATATGATTAAGGAGTCTTATTTCCCAATTAAAACTTGAAAAACTGCAAAACGTGTGTTATAATTCTGTTAAATTCCCCTCAGTAAAAAAAATCTAAAAAAAAATGAAGAAATTATATTTCCGATACAACTAATTCTGTAACATCTGCGCGAGGTGGACATTTTATGATTCCAGATGATGTTTATGTGCACAAAACAGTAGAGGGCGATGTTGAGGCATTTAACGAATTGGTCAATCGCCACCATACCAAAATATATGGGCTTGCATACCGCATGCTCGGCAATGCCGAAGATGCCGAAGATGCCACGCAAGAAACGTTCTTAGAAGCTTATAAGTCAATAAAAACGTTTCGATTCCAATCGCAATTTGGAACGTGGTTGTATAAGGTCGGTATAAACACTTGTAATCAATACATCCGAAAAGCCAAATCCCGTAACAGAATGCTGGACGCTTATACTGAAGACACTGCAGCGCGAGGCATGACTGAAGAATGGGAAGTACCTGAACGGATGGTGATTAAGACTGAACAACGTCAGGTGATTCAAGCGGCTATTGACCGGCTGCCTCCGAAGCAGCGTGAGGTCGTCACGCTGTATTATATGCAACAACTTAAATACAAAGAGATCGCTGAAATCCTTAACTGCTCTCTCGGAACTGTTGCCTCACGATTAAATAAAGCCATGCAGAATCTCAAAACGAAGTTGGAAAAATGCTACTTTTGAGTAATCATGGTTACTACGTGAGCCAATTCTTAACTCATTGAAGCGAGGATTATTAAAATGAATTGTGAACGGACTCGTGAAAACCTTGTTTTACATCGTCAAGATTCCATGCTGAAGGGAACGAAGCGTCGCGAATTTTTACAGCATCTCCGTGGCTGCAAGGCGTGCCAAGTCGAATATGAAGGATTATGGCATACCGCCACAGTACTGGGTAGCCTTGAAGCACCGGAACCGCCTCCCGAATTATTGGAGAATATCCAACGTCAAATTCGGGAGGTCCATAAGCGGAGCAAAATTGCTTTCTTTGCAAGTCCTGTCTCATGGCTGTTCAGTAAGTTGAAGTTAGAGTTTTCCCCACAGTTTGTAAATTGCACTGCGCTGCTTTGTTACCTACTCGCGTCAGTCTTCTTGGTGAAACTGGCTTTCTTTACTGACGCACCGGAACAGGATTTTGGTTTGACTGCGATGGAGGAGGCACGCCTCCGGAACGTGCGAATTTCACCATCGCCGTGGGCATCACTAAAACACAAGAGTACTAAGATTGATAACGTACTTCCTATAAAGACACCAGGCGATAATCGTGTGAGCCTTTCTAACCAATTTGTTGGTATTGAAACAGCGGAAATATGGCACAGTCACACTATTAATGAGGGCGGAGAAACCATAGATGCACATTTTGTGGAGACTGCCAGCAAAAAGCTCGCCCTATTCTGGAGTGACATCAAGACAGATCTGTAAGGGGGAAGTATATAGATCAAACATCTCAAATATAAGAGGACAGATCCTAAGTAAGAGGCACAATATATTGTATATTGTGCCTCTTTTTTATGGAAGAGGATTGTTAGTTTCTATAGCCCTAATTCACACCCAACCTAAAAAAGTTGACCCACAGTCCGTTTTGCGCTAAAATATACATATTTACAGGATCAAACTGCAGTATCGGACAAAAAATTGACACAACCTCTACTTGAAGTTTCTAATCTAAAAACAGTATTCCCTACGGATGGTGGAGTTGTAAACGCCGTGAACGATGTCAGTTTTTCAATTGCGCGTGGCAAAACCGTTGGCATTGTCGGAGAGAGTGGGTGTGGGAAAAGTATTACCGGACTTTCGCTTCTTCAACTTGTGCCAAATCCAGGCAGGATTGAGAAGGGTGAGATTCTGTTTTACCGCGATAACACAGAGAAACCTTTAGATATAGCACAAGTATCGCCGAGAAGCGAGTTGATGCGTAGGATTCGCGGCAACGAAATCGCTATTATTTTCCAAGAGCCAATGACATCGCTTAATCCTGTCTATACCGTTGGAGACCAGATCGCTGAGGCGATTGTGTTACACCAAGAGCACAAGCGTTCACCTCTGGCACGTTTCGGTTTGCAAACAACACCAAAATGGGCACGCGAACGTGCTATTGAGATGCTTGCCCGCGTGGGCATCCCCGCTCCTGACCAACGCGTTGATGAATATCCACATCAGCTTTCCGGTGGGATGCGGCAACGTGTTATGATTGCCATGGCACTCTGTTGTGCTCCCGCGCTTCTCATCGCGGATGAACCGACTACGGCACTTGATGTCACGATTCAAGCACAAGTCCTCACCCTTATGCAGGAGCTGCAAGCGGAAATTGGGATGGCGATTATGTTGATTACACATGATTTAGGGGTTATCGCCGACATGGCTGACGAAGTTGTTGTTATGTATGCTGGACGCGTAGTCGAAAAGGGAAACGTTGACGACATTTTCTATAATCCCTTACACCCCTATACACGTGGCTTGCTCAACTCTATTCCAAAACTCGGTGGAGGTCAACAAAAAACGCTGCTCTCTATTCCCGGAACGGTGCCGCATCCGTTAGCACTTCCTATTGGATGTTCGTTTCAGCCACGATGTGTTGAACGGATGCCTATCTGTGAACAGATGCCTGAACTTAATATGATTGATGTTGAGAACGGGGAGCACGCCGTGAGATGCTGGCTTTGTGAGGAAAAAACCGATGCCGAGATTGCTTGAGGTCAAAGAACTACGAAAATATTTCCCTATACGGAGAGGCATTCTCCGCCGTACCATTGGACTTGTGAAAGCGGTGGATGGCATTAGTTTCGACGTGGAACGCGGCGAAACCCTCGGTTTGGTCGGTGAAAGTGGTTGCGGAAAGACAACTGCAAGCCGATGTCTCCTTCGTCTAATTTCACCTACCAATGGCAGCTTCGCTTTTGGTGAGGAACAGGTAGATTTGGCGAAGTTGACCTCTCAACAGATGCGTCCTTTTCGCCGACGTATCCAGATGATTTTCCAGGACCCGCAGTCATCGCTGAACCCACGGCTGACGGTAGGAGATATTGTTGGTGAACCGATACGTGTCAACCGAACCGTAAAGAGAAAGGAACTTCAGGACCTGATTGTTGAACTCTTGGAATCTGTCGGTTTAAAGCCTCAGGATATGCGGCGTTACCCGCATGCCTTCAGTGGTGGTCAGCGACAACGTATCGGGATTGCGCGTGCGTTAGCTCTTCACCCAGAACTGATCGTAGCAGATGAACCGGTGTCAGCACTTGATGTCTCCGTGCAGGCACAAATACTCAACCTCTTGGCGGAATTGCGGGAAAAATTTCAACTTTCCTATATCTTTATCGCACATGACCTGAGCGTTGTTGAACATATTAGTGATCGTGTCGCAGTGATGTATCTCGGTAAGATTGTTGAGATTAGCGACGCAGAGACACTCTATCAATCGCCGAAACACCCTTACACAGAGGCATTGATATCCGCTGTGCCGTTGCCAGATCCGAAGGCGCAACGCGAGCGTGAACTAATTCGACTTGAAGGGGATGTGCCTGATCCATCTCAACCACCGACAGGATGTTATTTTCATCCACGATGCCGCTACGCAACCGATATTTGCAAACAGGAAACACCTGAACTTCAAGAGATTACACCCGGTGTGAAAGTTGCGTGTCATTTGAGTGAAACATTGGAATTACAGGGAGTATCGTGATGCCAAAATTAGATCAGATAACACCAGAAGAACTTGCAGCCTGCCGGAAGCAGCTTGAACGCCGATGGAAAAGCCGCAAAGTTGATGAGGCGTTGCTGGAACGCGCGTGGCAGGTTGCATACAAAATCGCAACACTCCTCTATGACGAGTTCGGTGCGACACAGGTTGCAGTTTTTGGGTCGCTGGCGGAACCGTTGGGTTTCACAAAGTCATCGGATATTGATATTGCGGTATGGGGACTCTCTGATAAAGCACATTCAAAGGTGAACGGTAAAGTAATGGACATTGATACAAGGTTTAAAATAGACCTGATTAATTTTGATACGACGAAAGGACTTTTCCGAGAAAGAATCCAACAGCAAGCGATTCCTATAAAAAAAGGCGAACAACCTACATTATGGAAGACACTTTACCAGCATCTGCACCGACAAGTTTTTCCTATCGTTGAGGAAGAAATATACGAAATGAACCGAAAAAAATTGACCCAACGCATCAATGACGAATGCACAAAAATTGAAACTACTGTTGTCGCAATCGTGAAAGCTCTGGAAGATATTGAGGTAGTTCCCGCTAACTACAAACAATATATAGAAGAATCAATTGCCAACAAACTTGCTGATGTTTATAATGGCATAGAAAGAATTTTTGAACGGATTGCCAACGAAGTTGACGCACACCTGTCGCGTGGAAGTAGATGGCATAAAAACTTGCTTGAACAGATGACAAAACAACGTCCCGAAAGACCACCTGTGATTTCGCAGGATACTTTTTTGCTTTTAGAAGCACTCTTAGAATTTCGCCACAAGGTTAATAATATCTACGCGGATGAACTAATTTATGAAAATACGGAGGCGCACGCAAACGGTATTGACAAACTTTTTCAGAGTTTCTCCGATGATCTCAATATTTTTACAGATTCTCTTGCGCAGCGTCCGGAGGATGGTTGAAAGGAATAAAACAACATGCCAACACGAATAGATCCTGGTTTCTTTGCGACAGATGCCTCATTTGAAGATAGTGCTGCAATCGTAACAGGCTCCAGCCGTGGTATCGGACGCGCAATCGCTATTGAATTGGCACGCCAAGGTGCCGATGTACTCATCAACTATAACCAGAACCGGGATGCCGCTGAAGCAGTGCAGCATGAAGTAGAATCACTCGGTAGAAAAGCGGTCATAATTCAAGCAGACATTAGCGACTTAGACGCACACGCGAAACTGCTTGAGACAGCACATGATGCCTTCGGTAAGGTAAATATTCTTATTAACAATGCTGGCATCACACACATCGCTGACATCCTTGAGGAAACACCGGAGCAGTTTGATCTGCTGTTAAACACGAATCTCAAAGCACCCCATTTTCTTACGCAACGCGTCGCAAATTACATGGTGGAGAATGAAATTCACGGATGCATTATTTACACGCTTTCCATTTCAGATACGATGGCATCCGACAACCGAACCGCCTACTGTATTTCAAAAGCTGGATTAGAGATGAGTATGCGAGCTTATGCTGGCAGATTAGCGATGCACGGCATCAAGGTGAACGGTATCGCTGCAGGTGTAATTAATACCGATCTGTCGCGTGTCCGCATACCGGATTACGAAGAGGCAGCGGAGAAAGGTTATATCTTTATGGTGCGTCCCGGCACGCCTGAAGATGTGGCACATGCGACTGTTGCTGCGATGCGGCTTTACGATACGGGGGTTGTCCTACCTGCTTCTGGCGGTGTGATGACACCGTTGCTGAATCTGCGGTCTATGACGGAATTAGAGATGAATAGGTCTTAATTGAAAGTAGTAGGCACACACCGTGCGCTATTAAACCCAAGATCAGTTGGTATTTAGACCCGTTTTCTTACATTTATCGTAAGGACGGGAACATGACACAAAATCTGCTACGCAGTGGTCAAGCGTCAACTCGTAAACAAGTTGCGGCGTTGATAGGTGTCAACCGCAAAACTATTAGATACTGGTTAGCGACTTATACCAAATTAACGGGATTTATCCTATTTTCCGGACGGTAGATGTGGTTTCCTAACCGCACCGTAGGCATCAATTTAGTGTGGCATACGCATCAACATCATTATAGGGCGGGGGTCTCCCTGTGCCCCGCTGAATCATGCAGCATGCCATAAGCGCATTTAGCGTTAATTTGGCCAAATCTGATGTATCCAAATAATGGGCGGGCACAGGGTGCCCGACAAATGCCATAAGCGCATTTAGCGTTAATTTGGCCTCTACAATGAGATGTGGACAGATTTTGCCAAAAACTTTATATACCCCCAACATCCAATTATACCAAATTAACGGGATTTATCTTATTTTTCTGGGTATTAGGTGCGCTTAGAAAGCGCATCTACCGAGTGGGATCAAGTTAATTTGGTATAATCCGCCTCTTGACATCACAACCCTATTATGCTAAAATTCCACAAATGATCGTAAAGAAACCGTTTCCAGAAATTATGTTTGAACAGATGCAAAGGGAAGACCTCCAACAGGTAATGACAATAGAAAGGGGTTCCTTCTCCGATCCGTGGCACGAATCATTTTTTAAAAGGCAACTTCGCAAACGAAAAAAACACACCTTTTTATACGTTGCTCGAATAAATAACAAAGTGATTGGATATATTGTCTTTTATATTTTTTCTGGTGAAGGACACATCATGAATATTGCTGTAGACTCTAAATATAGACGGCATGGTGTGGGAAGATATATACTCGCTTCAACCTTGGAGATCGTTCAGACTCAAGCGTGTAACGAGGTGTTTCTTGAAGTCGCTGTGAATAATACAGCAGCGCGACAGCTCTATCAACAATTCGGGTTCCAGGTTTACGGTATTCGTAAAAGATACTATCACAACTGTGAAGATGCTTACGTCTTACGAAAAGAGATGTAAGGTTGATCTTCGCTGATTCCTTGTCAAGAAACTTGGTCATAAATTGCACCTATAGGAGGTATTGATATGATTTTTGATATAGCACGTTCAGTTTTTTCAGCTACGGACACTGGGGAGACACTTTCGCTTTCAATCCGAAGGCAGGAAGCACGAACTGCCGGAAGAAACGGATGGCGCATCCTTGAAGAAGAGGTCAACTGGCAGGCAAGCAAAACCGCTATCATTGTCGTTGACATGTGGAATGAACATTGGTCATGGGGGGCAACCGAACGTGTCAACATCATGGCACCAAGAATGAACATTGTCTTACAACGCGCAAGACAACGCGGCATCCAGATAATCCACGCACCTTCCGATACGATGGATTTCTATAAGGACCATCCTGCGCGAACGTCTGTGCTTGAAATCCCACACGCTGAGCCTCCACCTGAACGTGAAATGCCAGATCCGCCTCAGCCTGTTGATGCGTCCGATGGCGGCTCAGACACCGGTGAAACTAATAGTTACAAAGCGTGGCACCGTCAACACCCGGTGATTGAAATTGATGATGGGGATGCCATCAGTGACAATGGACAGGAGGTTTACAACCTGCTCGCGCACGAAGGTATTCAAAACCTTATCTTTATGGGGGTTCATACCAATATGTGTGTGCTTGGTCGTTCCTTTGCGATTAAGCCGATGGTGCGCTGGGGGTTCAACGCTGTTTTAGTGAGCGATTTAACAGACGCAATGTACAATCCTTTCAAACCGCCTTATGTTAGCCATGAAGAAGGAACGCGCTTAATCATTGAGTATATTGAGAAATTCTGGTGTCCCACAATCTTGAGTGGTGACTTAACCACCCCCAAACCGGAGTAACTTCAAATTTATATTCGAATACTGTCGAATAATACCGTAGGCCAGGGTAGGGTTGGATACCATACACAAAAAAGCCCGCGACAATAAAATGCCGCGGGCTTTTTATGTTAAATTCATTGCTATATTCAATATAGTTGCCCATGTAAAGGTCAAGGAAACCATCGGCATCGTAATCGCCCCACGCAATACCCGACCCGAATCCTGTATGTCCGATACCTCCTGCCCCGATGTGAAACGTTTGAATGTCCCATCTCCTCTATTTAAATAGAAAACATTCGCTTTATAGTTTGTGACATAAAGATCAGGATCGCCATCGTTATCATAATCAACAAAGGCACACCCCATACCCCAACCTGTGTCACCAACACCCGCGATGTCAGTTACATCTGTAAATGTGCCATCGCCGTTGTTTCGGTAGAGCACGTTTTTTGGAAGAGTTGCCCCCGGTTCAGGTCTCACTGCGGTGCTGTTGACAATGTAGAGATCAAGCGTGCCATTATTATCATAATCTCGCCAGGCAGCACCAGAGCCAACAAGTGCTGGCACCACACGGAGGTCAATACCACCGGCATGTTTGAAGCGAATTCCTGATGCTTCGGTAACATTTACAAACTGAATCTCTGCCGCGTGTCCGTACCAGACAAGCATTATGCTCAATAATATCAAACTTGTGAAAACAGATATGTACCTGTTCCGCATGTGAGGCACCTTTCTTGTTCAGTGTCATTTTCCAAAGACATCAATATAAGATTTATTGATACACATTTCGCCCCGCTGGGGCTAAGAGGGTTATTCACCAGCGTTTCTATACACATTTCGCCCCGCTGGGGCTGCCTTTGCTGAACCTATAATAGTTTTTCTGTGGGTTACAACTTTGCACAAAACTCGTAGAAAAATAGAAAGGACTTGAGAACACAACATGAAACAGACAGAAATTGTCCAAACTTTAGTAAAACTAAACGCAATAAGTAGTTTTGGACTTGCAACAAGCCATTGAATTTTTCACTTGACTCTCTTTTCTCCCACATGTTATACTATCCTAACGTTGTTGGTAGGGAATCTCATCTGTCTCGCTTGAGGCAGTCCCTACCAAACCGAATGAGATCGGGAACAACGTTAAGGTTAAACAACGTGATCCTATAAACAAAACACGTACAACCCTTACCATAAGGGAATATCATGGTACTTTTAGTGTGGCCACTTCTTGTATTTGCTTACTATAAGCAAAAATACACGTTGAAAAACTGGCTTTTGTTTTTCGCTATCATTGGATCTATAGTCACTGTTCTCGGTGCTCGAGAATACGCATTAGTAGCATTGGTAGCCCAAATTGTCGGCATACCTATTATTTTTCTGTCGGCAAGATTCACCGCTTGGTGTATCAAACGGTATGTAAACCGAAAGAAAACAGACTAACCCAACAACGAGGTGCCCCTGTCCCCTCTAACTCACAAAGGAACTATCATGTTAATCATATTTCCAAAACCTGAACAAATCACTGGATTTTGTCCATTAGCCGTAAATCTTAATATTTATGATGAAATTGTGATCATCAAGAACAACGAATCAAACTTGTTCAATCTGACTCTGTTGAAACATGTAGACGCTCATGGATCGAACCAATCAACTTTTCTCTACAATTTGGGCATCTTCCAATCCGAGTCAGATTGCTATACATTGTTCCAAAATATTCTCGAAGCTTTGAATTCGGATCAAAAGACATTCGAGCTTCCGCCATCTGTGCTGCAAGCACCGCCTGAACCCGCGGATCATGCAAAGAAACGCCCTGGGTACCTTTAGTTTCACTCATCTCATACTCTCATTAACAAACTTATCAAAGATGCTGTCAATGCTCCTATAGTTATACTTGTAGCACGCCTCTGCGACATACAGGGGCGTATATTCAGTCCAATAGTGGTGATGTGAACCATACCAAGCGCGTTTGAGAAGCGACCAAAACCCCTCAATCGTGTTTGTGTGGACATCACCGTCAACAAATTGCTCTTGATGATTGATGATATGATGCTTCATATCTCTACCGAGTGCGAGATAAGCATTATATTCATCGGTCATCAACTCCGAATCCTGAACTTTCACGGCTCTTCGGATAAAGTCTAAAATAGTCCGTCCTGTCAAATCCCTTGCAAGTTGTGCTACAACTTTCCCACCGCGTTGGACAGCCCCGATGATTGCGTCTTTATCAGTGCCACGACCACGCTTGGCAGGCTCCGCATCTGCTTTCTTGTTCGGCTTGCGAGGTTTACCCCCGATGTAAGTTTCATCAGCCTCTATGATGCCTTGTAATAGCACGTTGCTACCTTTCTTTGCCATTTCAGCACGGATACGAGTCATTATAAACCATGCAGTTTTCTGATTCAAGTCTAAATCACGACTCAACTGGTAACTGGATAACGACTTCTTCGCATTCACAATCAACGAGATCGCCAAAAACCACTTCTGAAGTGCTATCTTTGTCCCGTGAAACACCGTGCCACACGTCACCTTGAAAGTAGCAGTGCAATCATGGCATTGCCAGCGTCCGATGCGTCCCAATTCCGTCTCTGTCCGTTCCGCAACGTTTAGACTATCACAATGCGGACATCTTGGTTCACCACGCCACCGAATATATTCCAAATGCTCAATACATGCTTCTTGGTCAGGAAAACGCTCCATTACCTTCAATAAATCCATCAGATACTCCTTGAAATAGGAGTTGCTTTTTCTGACGGATTTCTGATATAATACCAGATAAGATTAGAACCGTCAAAAAGCAACTCGCTTTTTGTGTTCATTTAGGGGGCTACCAACCCCCTACTTTCTTATCTATATTGTATCATAGTTGCACAATTAAAACAAGTGGAAATGTAGTCTACATCTGTGTTTGTAGCGATTTTTACATGTTTGTTGCAAGTCCAAAACTACTTATTGCGAAAATAAATACAAGAATATTTACGTTAATATGGTATTAGGTTGTGTTTATATTTCAAAAGTCAGGATATTCAAAAGGTATATTCTATTGCCTGTGAGTATACGTTAGAATGACTTATTTTCAACATCCGGATCAATTTCTTTTGCCTTTGCAAAGTCTGCGCTTGCTTCTTCGTGTAGTCCATGTGCTTCTTTTGCTTGTGCACGTTCGTAGTAGTAAAGCGCATTATCTGAATTAATCCGAATTGCCTCACTGAAATCTTCAATTGCCTCATCATAATTACCAAGCGCAGCCTTTGCAGCTGCCCGGGTGTGGTAGGCGGGAGCACTCGGTTTGTCTGAATTTAGACGAATCGCCTCATCACTGTCAGTGACTGCTGCTTGAAAAAGAATGTTGGCTTCTTCTTTATCTCCATGCTCAACTTCTAATTGTCCAAGCATATACTTTTTCCATCCTCTCCCATTATAGGTTGAGGCGTATTCTGGGTTTATTTTGATAGCTTCTGTATAGTCGTCAATAGACGCTTTATAGTATTCTCGCGCATCCGCTATGTTCCCTTGATCCGCTTTAGATTTACCAAGATTGTACTTCGCGAAACCACGACTGTAGTAAGCAACATGATCCTTAGGTCTCAACTGGATAGCATTATCATAGGCTTCTATCATCCCTTTATAGTCACCGAGTTTACCTTTCGCAAGTCCAATGTTTTTGTAATATCCAGCAAACTCTGGATCTAATTTGATTCCCTCCATATAGTCATCTATAGCCTGTAGAAAGTATTTAGTGGCTTCTGCGTCATCCCCTTTGTTTGCTATGGATCTACCAAGGTGGTACTTCGCCAATCCACGCATGTTGTATGTTCTATAATCTTTCGAGTTGGCTTGGATGACTTTGTTGTAGTCTTCAATCGCCCCTTCATAGTCGCCGAAACAGTATTTTGCTTTTCCGCGACTTTCATAGACGTTGAAAAAAGTACTGAATTCAGGATTAATACTGATCATTTTATCAAAGTTTTCAATAGCCCCGGCATAATCCTCTAACTCACACTTCAAATTTCCGAGACAAAAGTAGACTTCTATTGAATCAGGGTTGAGTTTCAGGGCAATATCAAAATCGGCGAGTGCCGCTTCATGTTGGTCAAGGCCAAATTTTGCCATTGCTCTGCAGATATAGGATTGAACAAGATCAGGGTCAAGTTTGATGGCAACATCACAGTCAGCAACAGCGTCTTTGTATTGTTCTAACGATAAGTGTGCGGCTGCTCGGTTGTTATATGCCCATTCAAAATCGGGATTAATCTTGAGGACAACATCACAGTCAGCAATTACGTCTTTGTATTGTTCTAACGATAAATTTGCAGCTGCTCTGTTGATATACGCCTCTAAAAAGTCAGGATTGAGTTCTATGGCAGCATCACAGTCAGCAATAGCGTCCTCCGCTTCACCCAAGAATACATTTAAACCCGCCCGAGTGACGTATATCTCCACTAAATCTGGATTAAGTTCAAGGGCAGTGTCAAAGCATTTTTTTGCCTCCATGTGTTTACCTTCCGCAATTATCATCTGACCCTGCACACCTTGAGCATAGCCACGTATCCGTGGAAGTTTTTGCCATTCTTCTAAAGGTTCCGCTTCCCTCAAGCTCACAAGCAAGTAGTTTAAGACATTTGCTGGGATCGCATGGCTAATAGATGGCATCTCTCCTCTACTAAAAGCCGATATCTCAAAGGAAGCACCAACTGCAACACCTATTACCTCACCTGTGTTGTTTAGCAGGGCACCCCCACTATGTCCGGGACCAATTCTCCCTTTAATCCGGACATATTTATCGCTATTCCTTATACCGAGGAGGGTGACTTGTGTGGCTACACCTTTTTCTCCACCGGGGTACCCTACGGCACAAGCAACATCACCACTTTTGACCATATCACTGTCGCTAATGGAAAGCGGTATCCCTTCACCTGTGACTTTTAGTATGACAAGGTCGTTTTTAACATCAAACGCGACTACTCCTTCAACTGGATATCGAGTTTCCGTACTGGCAAGTTCGGCAAAAATAGAGGGTGCACCTGCAATACAATGAATATTTGTCACAACCCTGTTTGGACTAACAAAGAACCCGGTTCCACGTAGCCAGACAAGAAGTTTACCAGATTCTTCGTCAGTTTTTTGCCATACTATACTGACTACTGATTCCATTAGGGCTTTTTCACCAATCTGTTGCAGTCTTTTATCTCTTTTTTCTTCCATTGTAATATTCCTTTTTGCGTTGAACTGTCAGATAATTTGGTCGTTTATATTATGTTTAGGTAAAACTTAAACATAATGATAACATTAAAACGAGAAAAAGCGTAATTGAATTGTAAGTTGTGTAGGTTGTACAGCATAATTGTCCAATTTTAGAGTTACTATGATCATTCAATGGACAAGGTTTACTCTTTCGGTTTGATAAAAGCATTAAGATCCCAAAGATATACGACACCATCAAGTCCACCGCTCGCGAACAGGTTCCCATCTGGACTAAACACAACAGAATGGACATCTTGCCGATGTCCTTTGACTGTAACAATGTGTGTTTCCGTTGATACATCCCACAGATCAATTTGACTCCAACTACCACTCACCAATGTCCTACCATCCGGACCAAACGAGATACTATTAAGCACATTTTTACCCGAAATTGTTGCTTTGTGTTCTAACTTAGTAACATCCCATAGTTTGATAGTTGAGTCTCTACTTCCGCTCGCTATCGTCTTGCCATCCGGACTAAACGCAACTGAATTAACCCAATTCGAATGTCCTATAAGTGTCTTTAGATGGCTGCCCGTAGCGATATGCCATACGCGGACAGTAGAATCTCTACTTCCACTCGCTAATAATACCCCATTTGGACTGAAGGCAACCGACAGGACACGATCTGTATGACCTGTTAGGGTTGCTTTGATCGCACCAGTGGAAACATCCCATAGCTGCACAGTATTGTCTTCACTCCCACTTGCCAACCTCTTACCGTCTGGACTGAACTTAACGGATGTAACATCCTGTGTATGTCCTGCAAAGTTAGATACTTGTTCTGCAGTTGCAACATCCCATAGACGGATAGTCGAGTCAGCTCCGCCACTTGCCAACAACATGCCGTCTGGACTGAACGATAACGAAGCAACCCAGCGCGTATGCCCCGAGAATGTATTTTTATATGTAGCAGTATTTACATCCCATAGAAGAACGGAAGCACTACCTGTACTCGCCAGTATCTCACCATCCGGACTAAATGCCACAGAATTGGTAACAACTATATGTCCAGTAAAGGTATTAATTTGTTCCCCAGATGCAATCTCCCATACGCGAATTGTTCCATCATTGCTTGCACTTGTTAGTGTCTCACCGTCCGGACTAAAGGCTACAGAATTAACAGGACCTGTATGCCCTACGAACGTGGCAATCGGCGAGGTGCTTACATCCATATCTTGACCAATACCCCACAAATTGATAATATTATCAGTACCCCCACTCGCCAACACCCCACCATCCGGACTAAAGGCTACACACGTATGCCCTTTGAGCGTTGCTTTGTGCTTGCCAGTACCAATATCCCAGAGCCGGACAGTTCCGTCCCAACTTCCGCTGACGACAGTCTCACCATCCAGACTAAACGCTACAGATGTAACCTGCCGTGTATGTCCTCTTAGTGTTGCTTTCAAAGTGCCGGTGTTAACATCCCAAAGATAACATTTTTATCAGCATTCCCGCTTGCTATTGTACGACCATCCGGACTGAACGCCACAGATGAAACACTCTCCCTATAATTAGACTCCTTATTTTTGCTGAGGGTCGCTTTGAGTTCATCCGTTTCAGCATCCCAAATACGGATTCTGTCCAACTCCGCAGTTGCTAACATCCTACCGTCGAGACTGAAGACTACTGAATCTACAGGATTCAGCACTCCGGAAACTGTAAGTGTTGACTTTTGGGTGCGTGTGGCAACATTCCACAGCGTTGTGGATTTCCCATTTGCGCCACTTGCGAGTGTCTGTCCATCTGGACTGAACGCGATTGAATTAACTTCTGTAGCACCACCCATCAAGGCAAGTTCCTGTGTCGTTTCCGCATCATATAGCCAAATTCCAGCATAGGTCGCAACGGCAAGTAGTTTACCATTTGGCGAATACTTAATCTCATTTACCCCACCTTTACCCAACCGTGCTATTGCACCTTTGGGTAAACCCCAGCGTGTGTATTCTGGTGCTCTAATTATTGGACTTGATTGTGTATCCTCCTGAGCAGATGGCAAATTTACATCCCCTGTATTCTGAGGACCGAAATAGTATTGCATCCCAATTCCAATTAGTAATACAAATGAAACACAAACAGCGGCAGAAATTGCCAATGGCACCAGAGGACTCCCACCTGATGGTGCTACTGGACCCAGTTGTGAAATCTCTTTCATCACGTTTGCTGTTAATTCTGTTGAGAATTGGAATCCACCGAGAATCTCTTGAATCATGCCTTCCTCCTTCTTTAATCGGTTCCGCGCACGGTGCAGCCGACTCTTAACTGTGTTTGTTGATACACCGAGAAACTGACCAATCTCTTCACAACTCAAACCAGTAAGATAGTGAAGTGTTATTACTGTGCGATCGCTTTCTCGCAGCTTGCTAAGCAGTTTATGAACTAACGCGTGACGCTTTTCTTTTGTCGCTTCCTCACGCTCCCGTGATACATGTTCCGAATAGTATACTTCCTCTAACTCAATCGGGTCTGTATCTTCTAACGATTGTGGTTGTGGGGTTTTCTTTCGGTACCACGTGATACACTTACGATTTGTGATGGTATATAACCATCCTGCAAAGCGGCCACGATTTTTGAGGGTCCCAAGTTTTTGATACGCTGTGATGAATACATCCTGAGTAATCTCTTGTGCAATGTGAAAATCACCGACCTTCTGCCATGCCAATGCGTGTATCTGATCTTGGTATTTTTCAACCAGCGCAGCAAAGGCACGCTCATCACCTTCAAGTGTGCGTTCAATCAACTCAGCATCATTGTGGCTCATGTGACACCTCAAAATAGAAATAATCTTTTAATTTATAGACGCGATTTTGAATTGGAAGGTTGCACTTTTGCCAAAAAAAATACGTGTTTTTTAGGAAAATGAGCAATTATTTTGAGAGATGGACAAAATAACAATGCATCCTTCTTTGGAAGGGTATATCTTAAAGGATAGCATAAGGATTAAACAGCAGCCAACTTAAAAACACAACACTCTCAATAAAAGTGGGGTTTTGGTAATTTCCAATTTCGTAAAGATATTTTAAGGCTCCCTGGCAAGAAGGTAACCGATAAGCAGAAAGGCACGCATAAAAAGCGTGCCTAATGAAACTTTGGTAACTCAATTCTAAAACAATTACAAGGAAGGGATAACGTAGGGACTTGAGATTAAAATGAAAATCTCGGTTTTTGAGAACTTTACATGTCCAGGCTTAATAACTTCGCGCCCGTAGTTGGCAGCAGCTTACGCGATAGCACATATACGGTTTGCTTTGCCCTTTCACCGTCCTTCTGCTGTGTGCCATTGGCATTAGAGATAATATCAGCAGCGTCTTTTGAAACAGAATTATCTTCTTCTGATGTGTCCGGTTCCACTGTGTCAGCTTGTTCTATTTGTGGCGTTTCTACCTGTTTTGTTTCCGAGGGTCTCTCCAAGTGTTGTGCCTCTACATCGCGATTGGTACTGTGTTGTTCTATGGAAGCCATTTCGTTTTGAAACCACATATAGCATCCAAGTGTGAAAATCAAAATGAAGCCGATGCCACCGAGAATCCAGTTTTCTATGGAAAATTCTTTTAACATTCTTTTCTCCTATTTAATTTCGTATGTTGGTGTGCATTCGCTGGGTAATAATTCTATATTTTTGTTAGCTCAGTTGATAATTAGACAAATGAGGAAACATTATGTTCACAGAAACGGAATATCCGATTTCTGGGTAATTTCAGTAGATTCCAGCATTCATAAAGTACCCTCTGTAATTAAAGACGCGTTTGCAAGGAAAAAGATTGCATTTTTTTATAAAAATCGCATTTTTTCAGACAAAAAAGTGAATTTTATCAATTTTCTTGATGAAACAGGCGGAAATAGACCTCTTTAAGAGCTTCACGAAAACACAAGTTTACCAGGAAAGGAAAGGCGCGCATAGAAAGCGCGCCAAAGATGGGTGTTGTAACGTTAATGTCACAATTATTCGTCAAGAGCGAAACGAAGCACACCATTACCGAGGGTTCCGACATAGAGCGTATCGCCATCAACATCAAGACCAGAAACAAGATATGGGATTTCAGAGGTTACCTGCTTCCACTTATCTGAATCTTCTTTCAATTGATACACTTTTTGCTCAGCTTGACCGTATACCGTTGTGCCATCCACCGCGAACCTGATTACGACAAGATGTGTCCTTCTGCGTCAGTTATCGTTTGCCAGTCAGTACCATCTCTTGATCGCACAACACCTTTATCAGTTGCAACATAGACAGTTTGTTCAGCGAAGATTATTGCCTTGAAATGATCAACAGAAATTGAAAGATTTGCAGTGACATCGTTCCAAGAGTCTCCTTCATCAAGAGATTGCATAAGTTTGCCATCCCGCTTGCCGACGTAAACGGTTTTTCCTGAAACAGCGAGTTTGAATTCGTGTTCTTTTATGTCTGAAAAATTATCTATAGCCGCTTGATTTCCCTTATTTTTTATTCCGGTATCTATCCATTCGCTTGTGCCAGTTTTCCACCGGAAGAGATGAATTCCATCAAATGACATATAGTAGGTTGTGCCACTAACTGCAAAAGCAAAACCACCCGGTAACATTTATGTAGCGATCAGTGGTGTCATAAACGGGAGTATGAATTAAAATGATTGACTCTAAAATCATCTTACGGTATAATCAAAGAGACCTATAGAAACTTTACCGAGTGTTGATTGCAACTCAAAATGCGTGATATATTATACACAGTACCTGTAAAATATATCGGACTTTTTTCAGGGCTTGTTTTTGCACAAACGATGTTTTGAGAAACTATTTTGATAAGGAGATAAAATTATGTCAGAGAAAATAATGTTAATCCTAACTTTCAGTATCTGCGCGGTTTTCCTCACTATCCCTTTCGTTAATGCGCAATTTCCTGAAAATGGTGTCGTGGGGTACTGGTCATTTGACGTTGGCACGATTAATGGTAATACCGTTAAAGATTTATTAGGTGAAAACGACGGTGAATTGGAAGGCAACCCAAAAGTTGTAAATGGAAAGGTGGGAAAGGCACTTGAATTCAATGGTGACAATGCTGTCCGTATTTCTGGTACTGATATGTTAAACTTCAACGGTGCCGAGGAAATGAGTGTAGTTGCATGGGTCAACCCTGCAAGTGCTAAGCCTGTCAGAGGTGTAATTCCCGACCAATGCTGCGGTACGATTGTTGGTCAACGTGATGCCGAAAGCTGGGTGCTGCGTTTTGATGGTAGAAATGGGGTAAAGAGATGGTGCTTATTGTCCAACCGGGGTGGCAGGGACACAATACACTTGGTGTTCCCCCATTTACCGAAAACACATGGCATCACTTGGTGGGAGTCGTTGATAAAAACAAATTGTTGCTTTATGTAGACGGAAAATTAGCAGATGAAGTGGGATACAACGGTCCAATGGCGACGAAAGGCACTACAACTGAGATTGGCAATGCCAAGGCAGACGGTGGTTTCATCGGCATTATTGACGAAGTTCTGATTTACAATAGAGCAGTCTCAGCTAACGAAGTTAAACAACTTTTTATGGCACAAGGGTTGTCTGTTGAACCTCGTAGTAAACTTACTACTCAGTGGGGGAACATTAAAAAAGTATGGTAGAAATTTGAAATCATAAGGTTGTAATGCGAATACTTAATTATACGAATTTACTACCGAATTATAAAAGATTGACTTGTGAAAATACTTGGAATTGATACATCTTGTGATGAAACAGCTGCCGCGGTCGTAATTGACGGACGTGAGGTCTTATCAAATGTGGTTGCATCACAGATTAAAGCACATCAAGAATACGGTGGCGTAGTACCAGAGTTGGCATCGCGTAAACATATCGAGGCGATCAACTATATCGTCAATAAAGCGTTGACCGAAGCAGAGGTCACATTTAATGATTTAGATGCTATCGCAGTTACAAATCGTCCCGGATTAATCGGCGCGTTACTTGTGGGTGTGGCAGCAGCAAAAAGCCTTGCTTACTGCCATAATCTTCCGTTGCTCGGTATAAATCACATTGAAGGGCATATCTACGCCAATTACATGGTGCATGATACGCTGACTTTTCCGCATGTCTGCTTGACTGTTTCCGGTGGGCACACTTTACTCGTTGAGGTGCACGAAGGGTGGAAATATAAAGTATTGGGAACAACACAGGACGATGCAGCGGGGGAAGTTTATGACAAGGTTGCGAAGTATCTCGGACTCGGTTTCCCTGGTGGTCGAATCATAGACGAACTGGCACAAAAAGGTGATCCTACTGCGATAGACTTTCCCCGTCCTATGCTGCGTAGCGGTGATTACCAATTCAGTTTTAGTGGTGTCAAAACATCAGTGCGGTATTTTGTAGAGAAGGCAGAACGTGCGGGAATGATGGCGAACGGAGAAATCAGCATTGAAGACATTGCTGCCAGTTTTCAAGCAGCGGTAGTTGATGTGCTTGTATCAAAGACAGTTCATGCAGCGAAAACCTCTAATGTCCGTACTATTACGTTAACTGGAGGAGTCGCTGCAAACAGCAAACTACGCAGTTCCCTGAAGGCAGCAGCTGCTGAAATTGACGCGGATGTCTACTATCCGCCAATTAACCTATGTACAGACAACGGCGCGATGATCGCAGGGATTGCTTATGAAAAATTTCAGCAGGGGCATCAAGATGGACTATCTCTCAATGCTGCTGCGAACGGTTCAATAGTTGATGTCTAAATGGGTGAAAACTTGCAATCTGATTTACGAATTACATCCGCTGTGGATTGCCTAAAATCTGGAGGTATCATTGCTGTTCCCACCGATACGGTATATGGGTTGGGTGCTGACCCATTTAATGCAAAGGCAGTGCAAAAACTGTATACGTTAAAAGGTAGACCAGAAGAGAAACCGATTCCCCTTATCCTCGGTTCAGTTGTAAATGTGGAACAGGTCGCACAAAACTTACCGGGTTTCTTTTTTCATCTCACAGAAAGGTTTTGGCCAGGGGGATTAACAATCATTGTAGAATCAAAAAACCTTCTTCCGCAGATCACAGCAGGCGGGACAACCGTTGGTGTGCGTATCCCAAATCAACCACTGCTTTTGGAGATTCTTCAAGAATTCGGCGGTCCAATAGCAATAACAAGTGCAAATCTGTCGGGACAACCAGCTGCAACATCTCCTCAAGAATTTGGTCAGGAACTTTCTTCAAAAATTGATTTTATCGTAGATGACGGACAAACGCCCGGACCCATCCCATCAACAGTATATGATATATCCGTATCTCCCCCACAAGTTCGCCGACAAGGCGTGATTTCTGCAGATACCCTTGCCAAGGAGTTGATGTGTTACAACAAACTTTTAAAGAACTCCTAAAATTTCTTGCTACACCGACAGGAAATTGGGTGATACTTGGGTTGGGGTGTTTGATTGCTTTGGCAGTAGTTTACCACAGATGGCGACAAATCCCAGAGTTGATGGCAGCGTTAATCCCGGAGGATACATGGTTTATCAATCGAGACGATAATAATCGTTTGGCAATTGTGGTTTCGCTCCATCTGATCAATAAATCAGGCGCGCCTATACAGTTTTGCAAATGTAAGTTGAGTGGTTATACCCCAAAACCTCCGCCAGAACAATTGTTTTTAGAAGGATATGACGAAACCATCGAACTCATTTATCCCGAATATGATTCTTTCTCAGATGCGGTAGGAAAATCTGAAAACCCTAATTCGGCGTATGTTCTTAATCCGTATACAGAACAACGGATGTGGGTTTATTTTGAGTCCGGTATTGTGACATTGACCAATATGCTTCGCGCACCGATTGTGCTAAAGGATTTGAATCGAAAACGAAAATCTATGCAGATTACTGTGCCTCGTAATATGGAACAGATTCAGTTATATCGTGAAGCAGCAATGCGTTGGTAAGCCAATAATTCCTATTTCAGAAATTATATGACTCAATTTGTTATTTCTCACCCATTTAACATCATCCTCAACTCACTATTCCAATTTATTTGCCATTTTTTCAGGGGTGTGGTATCCTATATCTTCAAGGAGAGATACGAAACCTGTGGCATCTATTAATGACATTGCAAACGAATTTATCCGTGAAGAAATTGAAGAATACCTTGAACGTCCCGATGAGATAGAACGTATCATTGAGATGTTCGCGCAAGCAACCCCCAAAATGCAGGACATTGCTGCTGCACTGATTGATGGTGATCATCACACCGTTGATGCGTTGACAGAAGCAGCACTTGCAGAAGGCACAGAAGCTCTGGAAATTATGGACGATGGGTTGATCTCAGGAATGGGTATCGTTGGCATCAAGTTTCGTGAGAACTTTATATTTGTGCCAGAAGTGCTTGCATGTGCACGCGCAATGAAGGCAGGCATGGCACATATTGAACCCATTCTTTCCGATTCCGGAATTGAACCTATGGGTAAGGTGATTATGGGTACTGTCAAAGGTGACCTGCATGATATTGGCAAAAACTTGTGTATTATGATGCTGCGGGGGGCAGGCTTTGTCGTCCACGATCTGGGTGTGGATACCTCCGAAGACGAATTCATTGAGGCGGTGGAAGAATACAAAGCACCAATCTTAGGGATGTCTGCGCTGCTAACAACGACAATGCCAAACATGGGCAAAACAATTGATGCTTTTATTGATGAAGACCTGCGTGAAGAAGTGAAAATTATGGTCGGCGGTGCTCCTGTTACCCAGACATTTGCTGATGATATGGGGGCTGATGGATATGGTAAGGACGCGCTTGAATGTGTCGCCTTAGCAAAGCAGTTTCTTCAAGAAGAACCCGAGGAATAGTAACGCTCGTAGATTGTTTTTATATATGAAAAAGACAGACAAAGCTGAGTACGAGAAACGGCTTAACAAAATAACACAAATTTTTGAAGACCTTGTCGTCCATGCTGATGAACAGGCTACCTACCGCTGTCCTTATAAAAATCGGCTTGACCACTGCACGGCGAAATTCGGATGCCGAAACCAACGTAAGATTGATGAAGGTACCGGTCTCTTGTGTGTCGGAGACGATAAGTTAGATTATCGTAGTGCTTGGGAAACGGATGATACCGACAAGATGGGACAGACACATAAGAAAGCAAGCGGCACAATTATATGTGACGGGAAGGTATATCAACTTACCCCTGGAAAAACCGTCTTTGACTACGCAGATGATTTAGCTGTACAAGTTCCTACCTCTTGCTTCCGAACAGGGCAATGCCACGAGTGTATCGTTGAGATCAAAAGTGGAATGGACAGTCTCCGTCCTCCTAACGAAGCAGAAACTTTCCTCAGAGATAACTACCGCCTTGCCTGCCAAGCAGTTGTTCTGGATGTTGATGTGCATATTGAATTCACACCGCTACGGCGCAGACCAAGGATTCTGACACATATCGGCACGGTCGACGCAAAATCTGAAAGCGATTCCCCTTCTTCTCTAAATCCACTGGTTACACATCGCGATGGAATTGTCTTTTATGAGGATGAACCCGTTGATCGGTACCGAGGACATCTCTTTGGACTCGCATTGGACATCGGTACAACAACTGTGGTGGCAAATCTGGTGAATTTAGAAAGTGGTGAGACAGTTTCAGTCAGCTCCTTTGAAAATCCGCAACGTTTCGGTGGCAGCGACATCATGCACCGAATTTCTTATGATGGTGAATTTGAAGGTGAGTTACGTAAATCGCTTATCGCCGCATTAAATAGCGAAATTGTGGACATGTGTGAAAGGCACGGCTTTGTTCGTCAGGAAATTTACGAAATCGTTGTTGCTGGCAACACAACGATGCGCGATATCTTCTTCAAACAGGATGTGCAGAGCATCGGGCAAAAGCCGTATAAATCTTTGATTGAGCATGAATTTCGCGAGGGCACCCGTTCAACAACATCACTTACTGAAAAATCGCGTCGGTTAGGTATTCGTTCCAATCCGAAAGCAATGGTATATAGTTTGCCGTTGATTGCAAGCCACGTTGGTGCGGATGTCGCAGCAGATTTGGTCACTATTGACATGCAATCCCAAGACGAAGTGATTATGTTAGTTGATGTCGGGACAAACACTGAAGTCGTTGTTGGGAATTCAAAGCGCATGGTTGCTGCTTCGTGTCCAGCCGGTCCAGCGTTTGAGGGAGGCGGTATTGAATACGGAATGCCTGCATACCCGGGTGCGATTGAGGCGGTGAGATGGATAGAAGGTAAGATTGACTATGAGACAATTGGAAACGAAATGCCGCAAGGATTATGCGGTTCAGGTCTTATCTCCCTGCTGGCGGAACTGTGTCGGCACAATCAGATGACTCCAAAGGGCGTTTTTGCTGATAGAAAACAGCGGATAATGCCGCTTTTACCTGAACACGGTATTACTTTCTCACGCGATGATGCGAGCAATTTAGCACAAGCGAAGGCAGCAAACTATTGTGGGCAATATATTGTTTTACGTCATTTCGGATGTTCGCCGCAAGACATTACCAAACTCTTTTTAGCGGGCGGATTTGCGAACTATGTTAACACACAGGATGCCGTTGAGATAGGTTTCCTCACACCCGTCTCTGAGGATCGAATTGTCAAAATTGGGAATGCTGCAGTAGGCGGTGCGAAAGCGGTATTGCTTTCAAGAGAAAAACGTGCGGATATTGAAGCTTTTGTCAAAAACATTGAGCATATTGAACTCGAAACGACACCAGATTTCTTTGAAATATTTGTAGAGGGATGTCAATTCAAACCGATGCCTACAGATATTAGTTAGTGAAAACGGAGGAGACACAATAAGTGATAGAGTTCCGTGAACGTTTGAAATCTGACATACCGATTCTATATGATGGCGGATTTGGGTCGCAGCTCTTTGATCGCGACATACAACTCGCCAATAGTGCGCTTGCCAACGAATCGCACCCTGCAGATGTTGTCGGCATCCATTCAGATTATATCAATGCTGGGGCAGATGCTATCGGCACAAATACATTTGTTGTTTCCCCACTTCACTTGCAAATGGCTGGTCAGGATAAATCGGATGCACAACGACTCACACGGCTTGGGGTTCAACATGCAAAGAAAGCAGTTGCGGAGAGTGAAAGTGAAGTTTACATTACCGGTTCTGTTGGGCCATCGCCAGGTGCGATTGAAGCAGATAGTGGTGATACCACCTTCGGTATTGCAAATGCTGAAGTTCGGGATGCACATAAACTGGTAATCCACACGCTTGCAGAAGAGGGTGTGGATTTTCTCTGTCTTGAAACGATGTTTTCAGCGAAAGAAGCAGCGATTGCTGTTGATATCGCCCGAGAAACTGGACTTCCAATAGCAGTAAACTTGACATACAAATGGACAAAAGAACGCCGATCCGGCAATATAGTATATAAAACCGACTGGGGGCATTCCGCTTTAGACTTGCTGCATCTCCTTGCGAGTGGAGAGTTTTCAAGTGGAGACTCACTCTTAGATTACGTCAATATCATCGGTCTAAACTGCGGTGCGGAATCAAAGCGCGCCGAACATACGGGGATGCCTTACGCTATCACTGGAACCGAGCAACTACGTGCCGCATTGACAGAGATGGAGATTAACGGCATACGGATGATGGCATATCCAAACGCTGGCATGCCCGAACTTGATGAAAATTATAAAACTGTCTATACGCAGACCCCTGACGAGATGAAAGGTTATATCCCCGCTCTCATAGAAGCGGGCGCATACCTTATCGGCGGCTGTTGTGGCACGACTCCTGCACATATCAAAGCGTTCCGTGAGGCAATTGATGTAGACTAACTTACGATTCGGACTTGAATTGTTTCATTCTTAAGATAAAAGAGATCATGCGAACACGCGTTAAAATTTGTGGCATTACCAATCTTGAAGATGCAGAAACAGCAGTTGCAGCAGGAGCAGATGCTCTCGGATTTATTTTTGTCCCAGAGACACCACGTTACATTAAACCCACCGAAGCAGCTCAAATCATGCGGATGTTACCACCTTTTATTACGACAGTTGGGGTCTTCAGAAATGCTGAACACAAGATAGTTGAGGATATTGCAGCGCAATGTGGTTTAACGGCTGTTCAATTACACGGAACAGAATCACCGGAATTTTGCACGCAACTCTCATTACCTGTTATTAAGGTATTTGAATTACAAAGCGAAGAGGATTTACAAACCTTGCATGATTACGAGGTGAGTGCTTATCTCGTAGATAAACCAAAATCGATCTCCTCAGGCACGATCAATTTGGAATTGGCACTGAAGGCGCGACATCACACGAGAAAGTTGATTCTTGCAGGCGGTTTAACCCCAGAAAATGTTGCAGAGGTAATCCAATATGTTAAGCCTTATGCAGTTGACGTTGCAAGCGGAGTCGAATCGGAGAAACGCAAGAAGGATTCAAGAAAAATTATGGCGTTCATCAGAGCTGTTAGGGAAACTGATGCGAAATTGCCTATGGATCAGGAGTGGAACTAAGAAGAACGATGAAAACCATAACGCTGACCTATAAAAGACTACCTGATCGGGTCAATTATTTTCAACAGCAGTTGCTTTACGAAAACAAAGAGGTTATTGTCACATCTCAGCGGGTAAAACCTTCTTCACCAATCGTTTTGAACGGTGAGACAGTTTTAGGAGATAATTTCACAGCAGTCTGGTTTGTATTTACAGGATTGTGGTATGACATCGGTAAAATCTATAATCTTAATAATGAATGGACCGGCTATTATTGTGATATAATAATGCCTACCAAGCGGAGTTCAGATGAATTCGAGATTGTTGACCTGTTTCTTGATTTGTGGGTATCACCCGATGGTAGTTATGAAATCCAAGATGAGGACGAATTTGAAACTGCCCTTGCAGAAGGTGTTATCGGCACCGAATTAGCAGAGAAAACCCGGAATGCCCTAAACGACTTAATCAATGAGGTTGCATCAGGAAGATTTCCACCTGAATTTGTGAAAAACTTTCCAATTTCTATTAACAATTAATGGTATTATTCCGTTACATTGATTGAAAATGCCTATGGAGTTTTGACATGGCAATTTTAGCAATAAATAGCGGTGAACCTATCCGCACTAAGCCTTATCCAACGTGGCCCACTCTTGATTCCGCTGATTTAGAGGTGTTTGAGAGTATCTACAACAGCGGGCAATGGGGTGCTGGTGAGACAAAAGTTCCTGAATTTGCGAAACAATTTGCTGAATTTCAAGGTGCAAAATATGGCGTTTGCGTCAATAGCGGTACTTCCGCACTCTATATTGCCTTAAAAGCGGCTGATGTAGGTCCAGGCGATGAGGTAATTACCACCGCGTATACATTTCAAGCTACTGTTGTCGCTATTCTGATGGCACACGCCGTGCCTGTTTTTGTTGATACCGCGCCTGATAGTTTTCTGTTAGATGTTTCTAAAATTGAAGACGTGATTACGGAGAAGACGAAAATAATTCTACCGGTTCACATTGGGGGATACCCAGCTGATCTTGATGCGCTTGTAGATATTGCTAATCGACATAACCTTAAGATTATTGAGGATTGTGCGCAAGCGCATGGTGCAGAATGGCGTGGCAGGGGTGTGGGGAGTTGGGGACATTTCGGATGCTTCAGTTTTCAATCATCCAAGAACCTTTGTGCTGGTGAAGGTGGCATCATTCTGATGAATGATAGAGAACTCTATGAACGGGCATGGGCATTGCACAACTGTGGACGTCCGGCACCGAATGCAGAATTCGGTAATATAGAACCGTTCGGTGGAAATTTCAGAATGACAGAATGGCAAGGAGCACTTCTTCTTTCACGTTTAGCGAGACTTGAAGCGGAAACTAACTACAGACACATGAATATGCGCTGGTTAGATGGATGGTTTGGTGAAATTCCGGGTATAAAGGTTACGCCGCTTGACCCACGTGCGACCCGATGTGGTTCGCATGGCTATAAGGCAATTTTCAATTCTGAGGAGTTTGAGGGTATCTCACGCAAAATGTTTCTTGATGCAATACGTGCTGAAGGTATTCCTATCGGGTATTGGTATAACACACCGATGTATCGCGCCTCGTTCCTAAAATCTAACCTGTTTGGTCAAAACCTTGACTATTCGGATGTTGAATGTCCTGAAACTGAGAAATTATGTCAAACAGGCCTTGCCCTTGGTCAAAATGTTTTGATGGGAAGTGAAGAGGATATGGAAGACATCATCAAGGCTGCCGTGAAAATTCGCCGTAATGTAGGCGAATTGAAAGAAGGTTCATAATACATTAATTTTACATTTATTCCTATCTTTTCATCCCTTCACAGTCATCAATTAGGACAAAATTAGAAAAAATGCTATTTTTCTGAAAATTTTACTATCTTTTCTGTATGTGAGAGACTCTATAATATCAAATGCGTCCATATTAAGGAGATTTAAAATGAGTAATGAACGTGAAACCCAAAAGGAAGTTCGGAGAATTGTCCGAATGTTAGAGGCAACAACAAGGCTTCTTGAGAAACCTTCTGTTTTAGACAATTTTTCGAATGGTGAAGCAAGGTGCATCCGACAATTCAACAACGCGCTGGCACGCTTAAATGATTTGGAGGCACTGCCAGAGGGATTATTTGAACCTTTAAATGAAGATGCATCCGTTGGTGACATCGGCTATGCATATCATCAAGTTGCCACGTATCTCAAAGAAGGGATGAATAATTTCGATTTCGACTTTAAGCGAGAGAAGGAAACGATCGGCAATGTGATGAAAGATGTTGGGGATGTTGTAGCTCGCAACATCTTTAGTGCAAGGGAAATGGATTCAGAGGAGGATCAATCTTCGGAATCTACAATTGAGATTGTTGAAGTAGAGGAAGATAAACCCGATCCCGTTGAACCGCGCCTTGACAAATTAGAGGAGCAGATGGGAACTGTTGTTGAGATACTTCAAGAACTTCGATCCAAAAAGGCAAAAAAAGATGAAAAGAAGTAGAGCAAACATCACTCGCGCATGATGAAGTGTTGAATATTGTTCAGCAATAGCATAGTATGAAAGCGCGCTTTGCAACAATCAATATCAAAGAGTTTTAAGCTCCTCAGGATATTGCTGAGTAATACCGAAACTTATGAAAGGCATCATATACCGTTGTTTTGGGAAATCTATATCAAGCATTTGTAAAAAAACAGATGTATACCGAATTATAGGAGAAACACCATG
The DNA here is from genome assembly GCA_965197475.1 of Candidatus Poribacteria bacterium. GTDB lineage: Bacteria > Poribacteria > WGA-4E > WGA-4E > WGA-3G > MSPOR6. The sequence goes on from CBDANF010000003.1 coordinate 261,330, forward strand.
AAACGCAAACAATACTAGGGGCTTGCCTCTCTCATCATTTTACTGGCTGCAGCCGCCGTGTTGTGGGTTCGACACGAACGCGCAGATATCCGGCAACTTGAACAGGAAGCTGCTGAGGCAGACAAACTGTTAGAGGAAAGCGAGAAGGAAAAAGAAATACCAGAGGAAGTAAACGTTGGCAGTGTCGACACTAAAGAAGATAATAAAGGAAAGGTCTCTGATGCTGATGTAGAGAAATTTCTTAAGGCACTTGCTGCGGAGGGAAAAGTCTCTGATGCTGATGTAGAGAAATTACTCAAAGAGGTTGCTGCAGAGAAGGAAGAAGAGGAAAAGGAAGACCTCTCGGCTGAAGAGATGGCAAAACGAGAAAATCGGCGAAAGGCGAAGGAACTCTGGGAAAAAATAGGCAAAATAATACAGGGTGCTGGTGGCGGTATACACTCTTCTACGCACCCAGAAGAAATGCAAGAGTTGGTTCGCCTTATTGAAGGAGCCGCAGGAGGTCCCACCATACTTACCGAGATGAATAATACAGCAATGATGCTCCAGAAATATATAAACGCAAACGGTGAGGTGCGTACTTCCGATCTCTTAAAAATAGCAGATTACTATGAATCAGAACTCGGCGAACTTGGCGAACTCATCGATCCCCGTACCGCAACAGTTTATCGCAACATGGCACGATATGCCACCATTAAAGGCTGCGAGGTAATTAATCTCTACGAGATCATAAATGCTGACGATTTTGAAGAAGTTCTGAAGGCTCACGATGAGTCGACCAAATGATGCCCAAGCCTCGGAGGACTTTTACGACATTAAGTCTCTATTCCTTACAATAATAATCAAAACTGCGTAATACCAAATTAACCGGATTTATCTTATTTTTCTGGGTATTAGGCGCGCTTACAAAGCGTGCCTACCGAGTGAGATCAAGTTAATTTGATATAAGTCTAATTTTGTGCCCTATCTCTTTCGTGGTCACTCTTATGCGAAAATCAGCGAATACGAAAAATCTATTACCGATTTTAACGAGGCAAAAGAACTGGATCAGAAATTAACTGAAGACTCATACCCACGTTTTTTATTTCCAATGCCTGTGTTAATCCGCCAGCCTGACATATATCTATGCCCAGCACTGCACAGTTGGGAAGTAGATTTATTACCCTAATATTGTCATACGAGAAAAAATGCAATTCCCAACAAATTAATACTACCAACCACACTAATTCTTTTATCCCTCACCATCGGCTGCGGTCCTGACTCGGAGTTCAAAAGCCCTTGCAAGGGGTCTTGGATTTCGCGGTGCGCGGCAAATACCAAAATCATTATAATTGGTCCCTATAGGACAGAGTGTCCAAGTTTTTCTGGAGAAGATTGCTATCTCGAATTCAACGAGGAGAGGCAGCGGTGGGAGTTTTTCTATGAAGGCATACGGGGATTTAACTTTGAGCCAGGATTTATCTATAGGCTGAAAGTCAGTCTCCATGAACGACCTGAGGGGATTCAGGATGTGGGACGGTATGAATATCGTCTCGTAGAAGTGATAAGCGAGGAGGAAGCATCGATTGATGAGAGACCTCCGCGAAAACCGTCAACAGAGTAGTCAAACCCTATCGGTATGCTTTGCATGCACAACACTATCTTCCATGAATCGCTCGTAGATCTAGCCGGGCATCAACATCATCCGATACAGCATTTGTCCAATCCACATCGTCAGTGCTTTGCAAACTCATCAGTGCAACGTTTACCATCGGGTTTGAGAGAGAATAGTTGAGTAGAAAACTATCCACATCAACCGCTGCCATCTCGTTGGGAAAGCAGTGTTTCATAAGATTTTGGAAAACATTACTTGTAGTGGAGCGCATCAGTACAATACCCATGTCTTGTGCGACAGCATCAGGAATGACACCGCGTCTGCCGAATGTATCACAAGTGTTTTGATACATCAGATTGTAATGGATTTGCATCATATCAAACTCACCAGTGGCAATCAGTTGTTCTGTGCCTCCAGAAGGACCATCCGCAGAAAATCCGATAAACCGCACTTTTCCCTCTTCCTTCAGCTTGAGATATTTTTCCAAGCCTCCACCGTTCAGAATCTGTTCCGTTTCTTTTGCATAGAACCAACCACCATGAAATTGAATCACATCAATATAATCAGTGCCGAGTCGTTGTAAGCTGCCTGCCACATCCGCTGCAATACCATCTGGATCAAACGCCTCCGTTTTGGTTGCGACGATACAAGCGTCCCGACGATCTGCTATCGCCTTACCGATAACTGTTTCGCTGTAACCGCCACCGTAGGTAGGTGCCGTGTCTATGAAGTTCAGTCCGTGGTCTATGGCGTAATGGATCATATTGACAAGCGACTTTTCATCATGCTCTGGACGAACTCGACCGCCACCGTAGCCGATTTCTGAAACACGGAGTCCGGTTTTACCGAGTGTGCAATACTGCATAATAAGTGAATCTCCTCTCGCCCAATTTAGCGGGAATACATTACCGTTGCCCTATCCTAAACTAAGGATTGTTCTTAAACATAATTCATCCGGGAAGTGCGCTTTCCATTTTTACTTTTTGGCTTCGTTCGATTGCTTCGTTTGATGCAATTCTCTCCGAATAGATTTTCCACCTGTTTGAAAACTGAATCGTCATCCACAATCTTATAGTTAGGACTACATCGCGCGATGACTTCGCCGAAACGTGGAGTCATGAGCCGCAAAATCAGGTCAAGCTTGCCCTTGTTAGCAAGCGCAAGCTCCTTGAGAGTTTTTAGTTTGTCAAGGTTGTCAAGATCAGATTCCGGAATTGTAACCTCAGCTGCATAAGTCTGTTGCTCAGGAACAACTTCTATATCAACAATTTCGTCTGCTTGAATTTGACGCTCCTCTACTTCGGTTTCGTCATCAGAATTCCGATTTTTGCTGCCGTTCTGATTAATTTTGACTGTTCCTTCAATCCAAACTATCCTTCCTTCAAAGAGTTCCCCCGCTTTTTTATATGCCTCAGGAAAAACAACAACCTCTATTGATCCCTCAAGGTCCTCAAACTCAAGGACTGCCATGGAGTCCCCTTTCCTCGTGGTAAGATTTTTAACATCAGTTATCATTCCTGCTACTGAAACTGTGGACTCAATGGGGTGTCCGCCAAGGGTTTGGGTGCTTGCAGATGTATAATATTCGATGATGTCCTTATATTCTTGGAGCGGGTGTCCGGAGACATAAAATCCGAGTTGTTCTTTTTCCAGCTTAAGCCGTTCCAAGGGGGCATATTCCGTCGCCTCCGTGAGGGTTACGGTTGTCGTCTGTATATCAGCTGCGTCCTCAAAAAGATTCATCTGTCCGCGCTCTCGTTCTGCCTGTGCGCTCTGTGCTATTTTCAAGACACTTTCCAAGTTAGCATGGAGTTGCGCCCGATGTCCTTCAAATGTATCAAATGCACCGCTTAAAATAAGGCCTTCAATAGCACGTTTATTGACCACTTTTGTATCCACGCGCTCACAGAAATCTTGCAGCGATGTAAACGAACCCCCTTCCTTTCGTGCTTCCACAATTGCGTTTATTGCGTTATCGCCAACACCTTTTACAGCAACAAGTCCGAAACAGATATCATTGCCGTCTACCATGAAATCTTTATTGCAGTTGTTGACATCTGGTGGAAGCACGTTGATTTCAATACCGAGGAAGTCAGCAAGTTTTGTACATTCCGCTCGATAGCGAGTGATCTTGTCTGAGTCGCCTGCTTCTCCGGTCATCATTGCTGCCATGAATTCGTGCGGATAGTGCGTTTTCAGATACGCCATGCGGTAAGCTAACATAGCGTAAGCGACAGAGTGTGATTTGTTGAAGGCGTATCCACTGAACGGTTCAAGGAGGTCGTATATTTCTTCTGCATCTTTTTTAGAGATTTCATTTTTGAGGGCACCCTCAACGAACTTCTCTCGCTGCGCTTGGAGCAGCTCCGGGTTTTTCTTACCCATAGCGGAACGCAGCACATCTGCTTCTCCAAGGGTAAAACCTGCCATATCACGTGTGATCTGCATCACCTGTTCCTGATATACACACACACCGTAAGTGTTTTTGAGTGCGTTCTCAAGCAACGGGTGAATAAATTCTACCTTTTCCAATCCATTTTTCCGATCAATAAACTGCTGCGTCATGCCGCTTTTATTTGGACCTGGACGATATAAAGCGGGAATTGCGCAGAAATCCTCAAAGTTGTCCGCCTTGAGTTGCGTCACAACCCGATACATGCCAGGGGAAGTTTCAAGTTGGAACAAGCCTGCAATCAATCCTTTGCTGATCAGTGAATAGACTTGTTCATCGTCAAAGGGAATATCCTCTAACTTGATATCCTTGCCATGATTCGCCTTAATCATTTGGAGGCAGTCATGAATCTCAGTGAGACTACGGACACCGAGGAAATCAAATTTGACGATACCGACATCTTCAACAATTTTTCCTTCAAACTGTGTTGCGACCTGGTCAGTTTTATCCTTGAACAACGGCACGTAATTAGTCAGGGGACCATTTGAAATGACGATAGCGGAAGCATGACAAGAAACGTGCCGTTTCATGCCTTCGACAGCTCTGCTGAGATCCATCAATTCTTTATTTTCTGGCTGCGCGGCAAGTGCCTGAAATTCGGGCACCTGTTCCAATGCTTCATCAAGCGTAATACCTGGGGTGCTTGGAATTAGCTGCGTTAACTTGTTAACATTTTCGAGGGGGACTTCAAGTGAGCGTCCGACATCTTTGATAGCGGCTTTCGCTCCCAAGGTCGCAAAGGTAGCAACTTTACCAACAGAATCATGACCGTACTTATTAACGAGATACTCAATGACGTGATCGCGTGCGCGGTCTGCAAAGTCTATGTCAATATCAGGTGGACTAATCCGTTCAAGGTTCAAAAATCTTTCAAATATGCAGTCATAATCCATTGGATTGAAAGTTATTACACCAAGAGCATACAGTACAAGACTGCTGGCGGCGGACCCGCGCGCGGTGAGCGGATTTCCCTGCTTGTTTGCATAATTAACGTAATCCCAGACAATCAGAAAATAGCCAGGGTAACCGGTCTTACTAATAATATCAAGTTCGTAATCCAGACGATGTTGAACTTCAGAGGAGAGTTCTCCACCCAATTTTTCACGTAACCCTTGGTAACAGAGCTCCTTTAGGTAACTATCATTTGTGTGTCCTTCCGGAACCTCATATTTCGGCATCACACTCTTGCCATAATCGAGTTTGAGATTACACCTTTTAGCGATTTCAAGTGTGTTGCTGATAGCTTCAGGTGGATAATTCTTAAGCACCTCTCGCATTTCGCTAACGTCTTTAAAATAGAAATGATTATCAAATCGCATCCGGTCTGGGTCATTGACAGTTTTCTTTGTTTGGATACAGAGGAGCACATCGTGCATGTGATGGTCGGATTTGCGGAGGTAATGGCAATCGTTTGTGCCAATGAGAGGGAGATCGAATTCTCTCGCTAAATCCACCATTATCGGGTACGCCTCAAGTTCCTTGTCAATATAGTGGTTTTGCACCTCAACATAGAGGTTACGGGGACCCATTATATCAATCAGCGTTTTGAAGTTTTGGATGCCTTCCTCCCGTTTATTTGATGAGAGGAGTTGCGGTACCTGTCCTTGGATACACCCTGTCAGTGCGATAATCCCTTCACGGTGTTCCCGCAAGATTTCCATGTCAATACGCGGTTTACTGTAGAAGCCTTCTGTGTAACCGAGCGATACCAATTCAAGCATATTTTGGTAACCCGCCGCATTTTCTACGAGAAGTGTCAGATGGTAGGGGCTGCCTTGGTCTTTACCACGTGTCCTCCTATCACCGGGAGCGACATATACCTCACACCCGACAATAGGGTTGACACCTGCCTTTTGTGCAGCAGTGTAAAACTCCCATGCACCGAACATATTGCCGTGGTCGGTGAGCGCGACAGCAGGGGCACTATTTTCTACTGCCCACTGAATCATATCTGAAATGCGGCATGCCCCGTCAAGCATACTGTATTCACTGTGGTTGTGTAGATGGACAAATTCCGAAGACATGGCTCTCCCTACTTTTTAGATTTTTATAGATTTTACGCTCGAAAATCGGTTTAGATTTCAACTAATTTGCAAACCTAATTATAGCAGAAAAAAGTGAAATTTACACGACAAAATTTCCGAGAGAAAATGTGTCCTCGGCTTGAAGTTCAGTTTAATATTGACACATCGCTTACGCACTGCTATAATAGTTGATACTGTGCAATTGCAGTTTTCTCAAGTGTGCAGAATCTGTCTTTTGAACTTACGAATGCAAAAATCGAGACTTCTCCTCCTGTTTTTAACCCTGTTTTTTGTGATGCTTGGGTTTGGTATAATTATTCCAAACCTTGCTTATTACGCAGAAGATATTGGGGCATCCCCCACCAAAATCGCGATATTACTGTCTATCTACTCTGGAATGCAATTGGTGTTCGCACCGATCTGGGGTAGGTTATCAGACAAACACGGCAGAAAACCTGCAATTCTGTTTGGCTTGCTTGGGAATGCTGCTGCCTTAGTAGCCTTTGGATTGGCAAAAGACTATATGTGGCTTTTTATTGCACGCAGCGCAGCCGGGATCGCTTCAGCTGCGGTGTTGCCGAGTGTAATGGCGTATGTGGCGGATGTCACTACATCAGAGGAACGCGGTAAGGGCATGGGACTGATGGGCGCAGCAATGGGACTCGGTTTCATTCTGGGACCGGCGATTGGCGGTGTGATGGGACGGCATGATCTACCTTTCTTTGTCGCAGGCGGGTTGTCGTTATTGACTTTTCTCTTTGCGCTTGTGCTTCTACCAGAATCGCTTCAGAAAGGTACTGTGGCAGAACAGCACGAATGGGTCTCACCGCGCGAGTTATTCCGTGGGACGACGTTGAAATCGTCGCTCACGCCTCTTTTCCTTGTAGCTTTTTTTTCTACCTTTAGTTTCGCAGGATTGGAAGCTACCTTTCCACTGTTCATTAAAGAGGGTTGGGGGTTTGGACAGAGAGAGATGGGATGGATGTTTATGGTCATGGGTGCGATTGTAGTCCCGCTACAGGGTGGGTTGCTCGGAAAATTGATCAACAAGTTGGGTGAACGCCGAATAATTGTAGCAGGTTTACTACTTAACGCTCTCGGCATGGTGCTTTTGCTCTACGCTTTCAACTTTGTGACTTTAACGGTCTATCTTACGATTACGGGTATCGGCAACCAACTAATCCGTCCGACAAATACATCATGGATTTCTAAGCAGACCCAGATTGGACAAGGTGCGGCTATCGGAATTATGGATGCTTTTTTGAGTTTAGGACGTATCTTAGGACCGCTTCTCGGTGGCTGGCTGTATGATAAATCAACACACCCAGAATTTGTAAAAACGGGTTTTAGCAGAGTTATCGGCGATTGGTTATACGGAAATAATGCCTACTCTTATGCCGTTTTAGCAGGGATTTTGTTAATTGCTGCCTTTTGTCTATATGTCCCCCTACGACGAGTTGAACGTAATAAGTAAGCGGAAAACACCTCATTTTTCTAGCAAGGTAGGCAATTGATGCGTCACGCGACGTGTGTTATATTCAAGCCTATACTGCTGGTGTGCTTCGTCATCCGGATAATGTTCAGTTTTCGGATATGGATAGGCAGACATTCCGTGAAATGGCAGTGGTTCAACCGTTTGCGATGTGAGCGTGTTGATATCACCATCTTTGTCCCACCCATCGCTGTAGAGGATAAAGTCTCGAGTCCAACCTGCTTTTAGTGGTGGTAATCGCGCTGCGTCAAATTCAACTGTGATTTCATCTCCCGCATTGAGAATAACATACATATCATCAACTGCTTGCAATAAGGGATTGACATCGCCGTAGCGGGTATAATATCCAGCCAAGTCTCGCCACTGTCCGGTTTTCGTCACTTTTTGATAGTCAAACAGATGCGGTGCGTGCAGGTTCGGGCGATACATTTCCGAGAAGCCTCGGTAGTGCAAGTCTGCACTATCAGGATTCAATTCTGTGATATCCATAGGAACATCCTGCTCGCCAACTGCGAAAAATACGGCATCCCAGTAAATTTGCATGTCGGTTTCAATCCGAACGTGTCGGTCATCGGACAAAAATATTCCTGTCAGATCAATAGCGATAGTCTTATTTTTACCTGCGGGTATCCCAATCATATCAATGACGGTTTTCCACTTTCCAGTCTCGTCCTTCACAGCAACGGAAGGGAAATGTGGGTCAATTGCATGATTTTGGGACAGGGCAACATTGATGCTGGTATCTGTAGGAAAAATCCAGCCATTAAGGTAGAGCGTCACAGGTGCATCATCAGGAACATCACCAAGGTCAAGGATGATAGCATGCGGTTCCACAACGCCTTGGTAAGGGCCGGGTGCGTGTTCAATGGCATAATGATAATCTGCTTTTTTTAGTGCATCAGAGACATCTTCACCTTTGTGGTTTACAGCAGATTTCGGATGTAGTTTCTCTGATACGCCATATATCTTAAATTCCGCAAACGGAGGAGGTGTGTACTGTTCATTCACGAAAATATCGGTATCGGCAGGATGGTCAACTGCTATAAGTTTAACCATATCAAAATAGGCTGTTTCCCACAACTCCTCTGTTATCTGTATAGAATATCTGCCAGATTTAGGTTGTATTTGAGATGCTGAGATTTTTACGAAATCTTTAGTCTCATCCGGTGCGACAAATCCCATAGAGGTGATGAGCCCAAGCGGAGCACGCCAAAGCAAATCGGTGACGAATTGATATTTTTCGCCATCGTAGACGTATAAAAACGGACATGAACCTTTTAATATCTGTTTTTCCAGAATCCGTTGTTTTGCCTTCGGAGTGATAACATTTTGAGGCACGCCGTTTGTCCACACAACACGCACGACATCTGCGCTGTCAAATGCACCTAATCCGAAATGCGCTACCTGTTGAGACATATATTGCAATTGATATAGGTCACTGACTTTCACCTCTAATTTTGAACCGATACCATCCCTATTAACTTTATTATTCCCAGTAGTGATGCCCTCCAATCGCACCTGTATCCAGTTATTTTGATTTCCACCGTTGTTTTGTAACGCACGCAGCTGCCCCCTGTCGTTGATAAAGAATAGGTCTAAATCTCCATCGTTATCGTAATCACCTACGGCACCCGCTACAGCTCTTTCCATCGGCGTGACGGTTTTTATGATAGAACTCGTTTCGCTGAAACGACCAGTTCCATCGTTCCGAAATAGGGATAATCCTTTTTTGCTAACAATCCATAAATCGAGAAACCCGTCATTATCATAATCGAGACTTTTTAATATAGTTGACGGGTCGTCGAACCTTTTTTTGGAAATCTGCCTTGAACGCGTATCAAAAACAAAAGTAGCGTCACCTCTATTGCGGTAGAGGTGAATACCGGTTGTGGTTGCTAAAAATAGGTCAATGTCGCCATCGTTGTCATAATCACCCGCTGCAGCCGATGTATAAGGAACATTTTGAGGAATTCCAGTTTCGCCGGAAACCGCGCGGAGTTTTCCTTGGCGGAGGTTATCGTAAAGCGTGCATCCCGTTTCACAACGGATGGTAAATATATCGATATCGCCATCGTCGTCAAAGTCCGCAGCGAGAGCGTCTGTAGGGGTTTGCTGTGTTAGCGTGTTTGTATCTGCCGACACAAAGGTTTGGTCGCCTACATCCGTAAACGTTCCATCACCAGTATTCCGATACATCGTAATGCTGGGTTGCCCTGAAAAGAGATCAAGGTCTCCATCATGATCAAAATCAACAGGCAGAAGGATGCCCGTTTCGTCTTCTGTCTGCTCATGTTGGATTATAGGAGATGCTACCCAATTCCTGTCTGCATTTCTTTGTATTAGTGTTATCTCGGCTTTAGTTTGCGACAGGATATCTTGTGTCCCGTCTTTATCCAGATCGGCATAGGCAACAGTGTACGGAATTAAAGAAGTTTGTTTTATGATCTTCTGAAAATGTTGGACAGACACATACTTTCCGTCTACATTCCTAAGAAGTATCCCCGTCGGTGTTGTATGGACATCCAAGTTTCCGTCGTTGTCATAATCAAACAGTGAAACGACTGTATAGCTTGTTAGTTCGCCTTGCACATTGACAAGTCCAAGTTGTTGGGTGACATCCACAAATTCCACGTTTATTGATGGACTCTGTTTTGCAGTGATCCGCGCTTTAAATCCTGGACTAAACGTCTCTATCGGGTGCCCGAGAATGTCGGTTACCAATTCGCTGATGCCTTGCTGATAGCGCGGGCTTGCCCGATGCAAATTCTCAAAAATACGGATATTTCGTGAGGCCGCCTTTTGGTCGCCTTTCTTTATTGCGTCTATCCCTTGTGTTAGGTATACCAACTTTTCAGTTTCGGTATCGCCTAACAGGATCATCAATTGCTGACAAAGGTTTCCCGCTTGTTCAAGTTGCTCTTGCCCCAGCAGTACTTGTGTCAACTTCAACAAGATCACAACATTTACAGGTGAGCGGGCGTGAAGTTGCTGTAAGTGTAAAACTGCCTCCCGTTGTGCTTCTGGGTTGTTTCGTTGCCCAAGATAGTGCCTAACCAGTTTATAGCGGAATTCCAATTCGTCAGGTGCTAACCGCACTGCCTCTTTCATTGCTTCAATGGCTTGCTCGCTCTGTCCTTTTAACTGATAAACCTCGGATAAGATGAAATGTAGTTGGCTATCCATGGGAACGGCATCAATTCCGCGCTTTACCCATTCCTCTGCAGCATCAGCTTGCTGTAAGCGCAGGTGTGCAACAGCAAGATTGCCGTAGCCAATTGCCTCATCAGGGAGCAGCTCAACAAGTGCAGTAAAAGCGGGAAGTGCTTTTGAAGGTTGTGATTCTTCAAGATATGCCAACCCCAAATTTTGATACTGAATTGCTTCTTTGATAATTTTGTCACTGTCGGTTTCCTGTGCAATCGCACATAAAACGACAGAGAGAAAAATTGCGAAAATAAGGCAACCTAAAATCTTTTTTGAATGCAATAAATGGAATAGCATTGTCAATTATGCCTCTGACTTTTGGAGAGATGCAGCGGATTCCTGAATCGCTTGCTTTAGTGCTTTCAATCGGACCTCTAATGAATCTTCAAGTTGTTTAAGATGTAGTAGCCATGAATCTTTGGATTGGTCATCTTCTGCACCGAATCCATCAGTCATTGAAAGTCGGATATATTTTAGTCTTTCTGATTGCAGTATTTTCAGTTGTGCTTCGTAGTCTGCAATACCTGATTCTAACAGCGTTGTAAGTTCTCGTATCTGTTCCATTGGGTTCTCCTGTTCGTCTAAATTATAACCTATTTTCGCATATTTTGTGCCCTCAGGCAAGCGAATTTATGTATGGACGGGTGTTGAATTGAACAGAAATAGAACAAATCGTATATGCTTAAAAATAAAAAGCACTCAATGCAAGCGTGATACTGAACGCAGCATTGAGTGCTTTTTATTTTTAAGAGATTATTCTGAAAGGGTTATGACACCACAACTAACTTGCGTGCCATCTGCTAAATCACCGGAGTCAACCTGTTCGTGGATAACCAATACTTTACCGAGTATGCCGGTTTCTGAATCGTTGTCAATAGTGACATCTGTGAGATAACTACGGCTCACTGTACCATCTTCATCAGTTGTAAAAGAATAGGAATTAAAACCGTCAACATCCCAGATGTTACCCGGTGTGTCGCAACTGTTACCAGAATAGATATATGCGGCGTACTTACGGTCGGGGTCCGCACCCTGAATCTCGACATCAAAGTTCCGAATCGTAGTTGATCCCACAGATTCCGAATCTGAATCTACATATTCCGTGAAAGTCGCTGTACCAGTGATCCCACTTCCATCCTTTTCCTGGAGTGTTACCGTAGCTGTTTGATTTAGATCAATGAGCCCTCCACTAAATCCCTTAAGAAGCTCTGTGCTAAATGTGTTAGATGATGATGTGCGTGATTCACAACCTATAGTGAAACACACCGCTAAGATTAGAATAGTTAACACGCAGAACGTCTTATTTTTTAACGTAAAGACGTTTTGTTTGCCCATAAAAGACACTAAATTTTTGTACATTTTAATTTTTCCTTTTTTGCGCCAGAATTTGGCGGGTTTGGTTAATTTGTTCTCCGTTTTGGAGACTTAGTTTATTCAATCAGGACTTACGCATTCCCCCTTGATACTAAATTTAACCCCAATAGGAGGGGGTAGGGGGGTTAAAAAGTCGTTATTTCAGTGATTTAACCCCCTAAATCCCCCTTATCAGTGGGACTTTTGAATACATTGCGTAAATCCTGTCAATAGAAGAGATATGCCCTTGCCTCTGGCCCTCCAAATAAAATAATATCTGGTAAACCTCAGGTGCCCTATAAGTTTATGGACCGAAACATCGGGCATATCTCATATCCTCGTACAACGAGGACGCTCTTCAAGTTTGACTTTAGTAAATCTAAAGTGCTTGTTAACAATGTCAAAGTAATTATAGACTTTGCTATAGATGTAAGTGCGGAGGTTTAAAGTCTCCCGGCAAGACTCGAAACGTTATTTTGTCTTAGCTTCTTGATTCAGTAGATTCTTTCTCTACACGCTTCCACCTATCGCTAGTCTTTTAAGTTTTTACTAAAAATACGCAACTCACTTGCAAACGCTAAATCCCGTAAGTATGTTCAGTACTGATTTAGTGCTTGGTCAGAGGAATATGTGAAAAGTCTTCAAGTCCGATAAGCTGCAAACCACCGTTTTCAGTGCCGACATAAAGTATGCCATTTGCAACAGCGATCGATGTAGCAGCGTCTGGAATTTCCGGCGTAATCCGTTCCCAAGTACTATCTGCCCTTGTCAATCGATAGACGCCACCCTGAGCATTTTTTGAAGAACTCACAGCATACAAAGCCGGACCGTCCAGAGCAAAACGGTCGAATATGAGCTGCTGTCCATCTGAATCGGTGATGATGTTCCAGTTAGCACCATCGTTTGATTGCAAAGCACCTTTGTCGGTTGCCACATAAACGGCTTCGTCAGTGATAAGTATCTGCTTGAAAGAATCAACAGGAATCGGTAGCGATACGGTTTTCCAATTGCGCCCTCTATCAACAGAGTAAAGGAAAACACCATCGGGCTTGCCAACGTAGACAGTATCCCCAGAAACACCCAACTTGAAACTATTAAAAGAGGTAAGGTCGGCGAAGTCGCGAGTATCTTCGATCTTGGTATCGGACCAACCTGTCCCGTTGTTCACTTGAGATGAAGAGTCCCATATCAGAAGTTTCCGTCCGTGCTCAACATAGAATGTGTTCACACTGACAGCAAATGTCCCCAAGATATTTGCTCCCATGCTAAGGAACTTTCCTTGCAAATTACTGGCATTTTCCCCATTACCCTCCTTCTTCCTATCATCCTCCACAGATGTCTGTACTGCCTCCATAAATGCTGCTATGAGATCCGTTCTACCAAGGGCAGGAACACCTTGGATCGGGATAAGTGTCTCACTCTGTTCGTCTAAACGGAAAAAGTTTAGTTGGAGTGCTATGAGTCCTTTTGCATAAAGGATTCCATCTGCTTCTGTTATTTGTTGTATTCTTGCTATTTGTTGTATTCTTGCCTTGGACAGCGGTAGCTTGCGGTTATAAAAAGTCATATTCGTATCATCTGAATTCACAGGAATTGCTTTCCATGACTGTCCACCGTCGGTTGATGTAACAAGTTGGTTATCTGCTACTGCGTAGAGTTTATTATTAAAGACAGTTAGATTTTGTATTTTGCCTCCCAATCCGGTGTTAAATCGTTTCCACGAGTCCCCGCTATCGGTTGAACGTCGAATTCCGTTGTGATCCCCTACGTAAAATTGATATTTGCCGTTTTTAGATTGCTGTTGATGAGAGGATTCACCGCTACTTTTTACTTTCAAAGCAGCAAAAGCACCTTGACTTGGAAAACTTCCCGAAGGCACCGCATTACCAATAGGTATCCAAGTTTTTCCCTCATCAGTTGACCGTAAAGTGTCGTGTCCAATTAACATAACCGTTTTTCCTGCAGCAGCAATCATAAGATTTGCAGCTTTCTGATTTTTTTCAAAAGCGTTTTTTGGTGTTATGTCTGTCCACGAATCGCCTCGATCTGTTGATCTAAAAACTGCCCATAAAGGTTGTTTACTTAGTGCTGTCTTTACTGCTTCCATTAAAGTTGTATCGGTCATAATTTTTAGGCGTCCTGTGACAACATACAGGCGATGTTCTGAAACTGCGAATGCGTGAATGGATTTAGATTCCGCTACCGGTAATTGTTCCCATACACCTGATCTATCAAGACCATTTTCCGAACTCGGTTCCAGATTGAAGCGGAAGAGCCCTTGATCGGTACCAGCAAACAGTGTGTTTTCGTTGGATGCTACCGCATAGATTTTTCTGCTTGCCAAACCGTTGTTTAGAGGTGTCCAAGAGACCCCGGCATCATCAGAGAAAAACATCCCTTGTAGTAGTCCGAGATAGAACTCAATAAAGCCTTGTGCCTTATCCTTTACTACCAAACCAATTGGCTGTCCTTTCGGATGGGTGCAGAGAGATTTCCATGTTTTACCTCTGTCTTCCGATGTGAGTACTGCCTCATCAGTTACAATATAAAGAATGTCATTGTGCTCTACTATCGGAGTTGTGGTCTCCGAAGTAGGGAGGCTATTGTTAATTAAGTGCCATCTTTCACTATTATCTCCCATTCGATAAAGTCCTATTGAAGTCATGGCATAAAGGTCGTTTGTTTTAGTGGCAAATAGTGTGGATACTTTCGCCGCTTCAGGACTGTCAAGTTGAGTCCACCGTTCCGTTGAGAGTGGCACCTCTGTTTCAATTGTTTGGAAAACATCGGTAAGATTTACCTTTTCGGTCATATCCGTTTTCTCGCCAGTGCCTTGACTTTTACTGGGAATATCAGTGTTCCCGAGTTGATTACGTTGATCAGGTTTTATTTTCCGGATAACACTAACAGGCGTATCAACGATTTCAACCGTTAACATTGATTCGGCATTGAAGTCGTACGGTTGGAAAAAGAGGGAAAGATGTTGGACTCCAATTCCTATCAATAAAAAGACTAAAATGGCAGAGGCAGCAGAAACCACCCACGGCAAAAAAGGCTTGCTGCTTGAAGGAACAATGGGATTAATGCGTGAGATTTCCTTCATTATGTTCTCTGTCAATTGTGTTGGAAGTTGGAAGCTGCTGAGGTTTTCCTGAATTATCGCTTCTTCTTTCCTTAAACGGTTGCGGGCGCGGTTGAGTCGGCTTTTAACCGTATTCGGAGACACACCGAGCATCTTACTAATCGTCTCACATGTCATTTCTCCGAGATAATGGAGCATCATGACCGTACGTTCACTCTCAGGAAGCTTTTGGAGCAGTTTCTGGACTACTTCCCGCAGGGCTTCAGTCGATTCAGAGTCTCGTTTTTCTGCCATATATTGTGAATGTGACACTTGAGCGATCTCCATTTTGTCAGTAGTTTCTAAAGATTGGATCGGAAGCTTCTTCTTTCGGTGCCATTCAGTGCATAAGTGAGACGCAATAACATATACCCATCCCGCAAATAAGTTGTGGTCTTTCAAAGTTCTGAGTCTTTCATAAGCTCTGAGAAAGGCATCCTGCGTAATTTCTTGTGCAATATGAAAATCTCCGATTTTCCGCCATGCAAGTGCGTGAATGCCCTTTTGGTATTTTTCAACAAGGGTAGTAAATGCCGTTTGATCACCGTCCAATGTACGCTGAATCAGCTCAGTATCATTATTTTGCATAAAAGTGCTCCGGAGTGGTACCACTACTTAATATAAGTGACGAGTTTTAAATAAAAAAAGGTTGCATTATTTTTATGTGTTTTACAGAAAAACGAAAATTGGGGTATCAAAGAATAATATCTGACTTATGAGGTAGCTTGGAGGAACTAATACCAAATTAACTTGATCCCACTCGGTAGGCGCGCTTTGTAAGCGCGCAGTCTGCCCAGAAAAACAAGACTAATCCCGTTAATTTGGTATTAGCTGTTCTACGATTTGTACCCAAGTATGCTGTTTAGACGTTAAAATTACAGAGCAAGTTTTACCTTCAAAATTCGCAAAGAAAAATAGATGGAGTTTAAAAATGCAATTGAAAACTCTCGTACTTATCAGTATTGTAGTGATTGTGTTAGGAAATGTTGTAGTTACGGAGGGGTCTTCTGGAATAGACCATCGCGATATCTTTGTTGGAGCGAGTGCGCGAGCGGTCGGTATGGGGAGTGCTTTCACCGCCGGTCCCTCAGCAAATAACGGGTTTTTGTGGAATCCCTCTTCGCTTGGATTTATGAACGGTTTGGAAGTAAACATGGGTGGGATTCCGTTTTCAGGTGAACCATCAGGACCGGATCAGGCACTTTCGTTAGCAGTGAGTCCTAACGCGCTTGGTTTAACCGATAAAAATGTGGGGAATCTGTCTGTAGCGTCTTGGTTTAACGGTTGGAACAATAATAACAGTGAGTCTACGCAGATAGTGCTTTTAGGGTATGGCTTAGCATTAGGCGAACACGCATCAGCAGGTGCGAACTTACGCTACTATCAGAACAATACGTCAATCAGGACGAATTATCTCTTGAGTTTGGATATCGGGATGCAATTTGCCTATCCGTTAGAAAAGTTAGGTGATTCGGTCACGGTAGGCATGAACCTGTCGGAGTTGAGCAATGGTATCCGGGAAAATGGCGCGCTTATTAAAAGTTTACCGTTAGCTGCACGTTTCGGGACGACGTATCGTCCGGACAGTGCGACTTTGTTATCAGCAGATATTGCTATCCGTGGACAAAATGACGCGAGTTGGGGAGAACGGCTCCGCTTACACTTCGGTGCAGAACGTTGGTTGTTTAATAAACATTTTGGGATCCGCGTAGGATACACGGCACTAACCGATGCGGAAAAATTCAGTGCCGGTCAATGGACACAAGGGATTAGTTTTCAGAACTCAGCTGGACAATTAGATTACGCTCATGTCAGAGGCGGTGAGTTAGACCAAAGCTTACATTGGATTTCTGCAACGTTAAGGTGGGGTGGAAGAAAGAAGAATTCCACTCCTACGACAACGTCTCCCACTCCTATCACGGAGGCAAAACCTAAAGAAACCCCTGAAACGGACGCAATACCGCGAATCCTGATGCCGAAAACACTTGATGCGGATGTAGAAGTTGATGTGCCTGCAGAAGAATTGCAACTCTCCGAAACTGCAATTTCACCTAATAGTGACGGCGTTGCGGATACTACAACATTCCGATTTAAGGTTGGAACGAATGATAAGTGGCGATTAACGCTCCGTGATGCGTATACCGAACAGGTTTGGGAAAAAACTGGAACAGGTTCACCATCGGAAGGTGTTGCGTGGAACGGAGTGGGAAGTGCTGGTGAATTGGTGCCTGATGGGGACTACGTGGCGCAGCTACACATTTTTGATGCACAAGGGACACCCCATCTCAGAAGCAGCAAAAAGGTCACGATTGACCTAATTCCAGCGACGTTAGAAATCTCTAAGAAAGCACTGGGAACCGTCGGTGTGAAAACGTGGGACATCAACTCTATTGCTAATTGGAAACTTGAGATTTTTGATGCAAGTAATAAATTAGTTGAAAAGAGCGAAGGTAAAGGTTCGCCACCAGAGGCGGTCATTTTAACTAAAGTGCCACAGTTGCCAGAAACAACTTATAGGTTCGCATTGAGTGTTCAAGATATAGCCGGTAATAAGAGCGTTCAGCAAACACAGTTGCAATTCGGCAGTGGAACTACTGACAACGGAACGCAGGCGGTAAATGAAAAACCTAAGTTAACGTTGATGGTTGGCTCGTTTGCTGAGCGGAGGAATGCCAATATGTTGTCAGAAAATCTACAACATTTATACCCGAATGAAAAGGTGAAGATATACACTGTGACAATTAATGAGAGAACAATGCATCGGGTAACAATAGGGGAATTCGCTGTGCGATCAGATGCATCGGGACTCAAGCAGCAAATTCAGGATTCCCAAGGCGTTGAGCCTGTCCTGATTACGCCTCAATAGCTGGTTTAGGAAAATTGCCTATATCCTATAGAATTCTAAAGCATTCTGGTAAAAGAATAGGTTTTTCTCTGCATCAGATGCGTCGTCAATAGTTGAGAGCAGGGCTTCTAACCACTCCTGATATTCGGCAGCTAAGGTGCAGACGGGCCAATCACTACCGAACATAAGTCGGTCAAAGCCGAATATTTGGACGAGATGTCGGATGTAAGGTTTTAGTTCTTCAGATGTCCAGTTTTCGCTGGCAGTAGTTACGATACCTGATACTTTACAATGAACATTATCAAGGGCGGCGAGTTCGCGCATGTGGGTTGCCCACGGCTCAAATTCACCGTCTTTTATATTTGGACCGCCGCAGTGGTTAACAGCATGCATGATGTCGGGAGTGGCTTTAACTAATTCGATGGCGGCAGGAAGTTGGTCACGTTTAGCGCAAAGTTCAAAGGACAGATTATATTTCGCCAATAATTTCACGCCATTGATCAGTTCGGGACTGGCATAGAAATGATTGTCCGGTAGATGCCATGCCATTCGACGGATACCCACAACGAGGTCAAACGCTGCGAGTTGTTCAAGGATAGATTCCGCGTTCGGCTTTTCGAGTGGTGCAGCAGCAGCAATTGCACCTATCATTCCATCTGTTTCTGCGATGTGGGTTAGCCATTCTACTTCTTGGACGACGTGTGTTTCGGCAGGATCGCCTTCAACGTGAACCGATTTGACGACGTTAATATCACCAACAGCGTCACGATAATCATGAGGCGTATATTGCTGACGAAGTAGATCAAATCCATCTAACCATGGGTATTCTAAATTGGAGGTATCCCAAAGGTGTTGGTGGGTGTCAATGATTTTAAGCATGTGTGCCCTCAATTTTTCAAGAACGTGTATTTACTGTGGGTATTATACCATACAAAATAAGATTGTCAAAGAAAGTCGTAGAAACAGAACAGTCCAACCTTCCAAAACAAAAGATTGTAAAATCTGCGGTTTTATGTTACTATGGTACGTAGAAAAATTCAACTATTGAAGGCTATAGATGGTTGCCAACCGCAATTCTTTTCCTGCCTATTTTGCCCTATTTAAACTGACGCTCCGTCAACTATTTTGGAGTCGGCGAGGACTGCTGATTCTGATTGGGTGCGTGTTGCTGCTTGCCATCGCGATCGTGTTTCGGTTTAACGCACGAGGCACGGGCAGTGTCAACAGGTTTATTCCTTACATTACGTTTATAGGTTACGGGTTTTTGACGAATTTGTGTGCGATATTTTACGGTTCCGCAATCGTCTCAGATGAAATTGATGGAAGAGGTTTGACATATCTCCAGATGCGGCCACTACAGAAATCGTTAATACTACTTACCAAATTCGCAGCTTACATGATAGGAACTGTTGTCCTCATTAGTCTATCTCACTTACTTCTAACCGGCATTATAGAGACACATCCGAAACTAAGGGATCGTGCGTTGGTGTTAGTTATGAGTTTTCGGTATACAGGTTCACTGTCGTTATCATTGTTAGCCTACGGAGCCTTCGCGGTACTTTTATCTGTTCGGTTTAAGCATCCGGTGCTATGGGGGTTGTTCATATTTGGTTGGGAGCGGATTACGACATTTCCTCCGATGCCGATGGGCATCAAGCGGATTGGTTTGTCACATTATCTTATAACACTGTTTCCAAATTTCAAATTACAGCGGAACATGCTTGATGATTTCATAGGTGAAACACCTCCCTCAGCGTGGGTGGCGGTGTTAGTGGTCTGCTTGCTAACGGTAGGAGCAATATGGTTAGCTATTCGGATTTTTCAGGAGCGGGAGTATTTGATGTAGAAACTCCGTGCCGAAATGAGTAAAACGTTAAAAATTTAAGCAGAAAGCACCCGTGCAGTTTCACGTGATACGATAAGTTCCTCATTTGTGGAAACAACAAGAATCTTAGCACGACTGTTATCCGCAGATAGGTCGGCTTCTCCAGTTGATTTCTCATTTTTTTCAGCATCTAAATGGATACCGCACCATTCAAATCCTTCGCAGATTTTAGCGCGTGTCGTTGCGCTTTTCTCCCCGATACCACCCGCAAAGGCGATGACATCAACCCCACCAAGTGCTGCTATATAAGCACCGATATACTTCTTCACACCGTAAACATAGGTCTCTAAGGCTAATCGCGCATTGTCGTTGCCAGCATCTATTGCTGTCTCCACATCACGCATATCACCGCTGGTGCCAGAGATACCTTTAACTCCCGATTCCTCAATCAATTGGCGGCGGATCTCGTCGGTAGAAAACCCCTCCTTGTCCATCAGATATAGTACAGCAAATGCATCCAAATCTCCGCAACGTGTGGATTGTATCATGCCGTATTGCGTTGATGCGCCCATTGAGGTATCAATAGACTTCCCGTCTTTGATGGCACAGATAGAGGAACTCCCGCCAAGGTGGCAGGAGATAATCCGAATCCCTTCTCCGGTTTTGTGACCGAGCATTTGCGGTACGCGTTCCGAAATGTAGCGGTGTGATGCACCGTGAAATCCGTATTTCCGAATGCCGTGTTTTTCTACCCAGAAACGTGGCACGCCGAATTCGTAGGCGTAATCCGGGATAGTTTGATGAAACCATGTCTCAAAAACAGCAACGAGCGGTGTTGTCGGGAGGAGTTCTTGAAAGGCACGGATAGAAGCAATATAGGCAGGGTTGTGCATCGGTGCAAGCGGTGTAGATGCCTCCAGAGCTGCAATAACTTCTTCCGTAATTCGTGCTGAACGCCAGTATCCTTTGGCGAGAATGGTTTTGAATCCGACTCCGTCCAATTGGTTGAGGTCTGTAAGACAACCGACTTTGGAATCGGTGATGAGTTGCATGGCGTGTGCAATCGCATCAATGTGTGATGGCGCATCAATTTCCCCTTCGCGGGACGGTTTTCCCGGTACTGCGTGTGTGAAGGCAGATGGCGAATTGCCGATACGTTCTATACCTCCCTTGACAAGGGAGGCGGTTGTTTCCATATCAATGATTTGGTATTTGAACGAGGTGCTTCCTACGTTCACACAGAGTATACACATGATGATCTTTCGTCTCTTTGAAGTGAATAGAATAGGCAAGTGAACGGCGGTGTTATATGCTAACCCCGCTATAAGCATACGGTAAGGCATCCCAAGTTCTGTTTTCTAAAAGTCTGCCATTCTGTTTTTTATTTAGACCACCCCACTGTTTAAAAAAGAAAGGGACTGAGGCTTCTTGACATTGGTCACGAATATCAATTATCCATTTTTCTTCAATAGGTCGCGCCCCGGGCCCGGATTCCCCACCGACAATAACCCAATCTATATGTGTTAAATTAAGGTTTTTGAGTTCACCTATAAGTGGTTCAAGAGACAAAAATTTGATTTTTGCAGCTGTTTTTCGCAAATCATCAATGCGAAATATATAGTCTTGATTTTCAACACTGACACCCATCCACACATTCTCAGGCCATTGTATCTCGGAACTGAGTTTAACCAAACGTTTTGATCGCTTTGTGAGTACTTGGAAATGATGTTGCTTAGCTTTACGCATTGTGTCAAAAACCTTTAGAATAAAATCCAATGGAACGTCATCATGGAATAAATCGCTCATAGAATTAACAAAAATCAACTGTGGTTTTTTCCATTTCAATGGCATATCAAGTAATTCTGGAACAGGTTCTACCTTATTTGACCATCTTGGACCTGCTTTCGTCATTTTTGCAAATCCTTCATAAGCAAACCCCTTTTTTGAAAACCTTGCAGCGATTCGTTCGGCATAACAAAACTTACACCCTTCAGAAACACGAGTACAACCTCTTACAGGATTCCAAGTTGATTGTGTCCACTCAATATTGGATTTAGTTGCCATTTTGAGGTGCCTCCTTAGGTAGCAACATTACTCGTTTTTGGGTAGAAAAGTGACTTTGACTGTGTCGGCAAAAGTATTTTTTCGACGCTTGTTAGCGGGCGGATCCGTTTGGATCTTTCCCTGAGCCTCAAGTTTGGCAAGAATCTCTTTATAGTTCCCTGAAACATACCATGTGCCAACATTGTGCCGATCAAAAATCTGCTGCATCGTCATCGTCCTACCTGCAAATTCTGTCAACAATATTTCAGCTAAATCGTCAAGAGGACGTGAATATCCAAATAAGAGGAGTTGTTTCTCAGTAGCAGGAGTATATTCAAATGAAGGCACACCTTGTTCGGAGTCCGAACTTTCTTGAGCCATGATATCCTTCATAATCTTATAACCTGTTTTATTCTTAGAAACGAAGATTAAATAGTGACTTGAACGTTTTCCATCTTCTTTTTTGAAACAAAATGGCAGAACGTACTCACCCGCTTTTTCTTTTAAAGCCTGACTAATTGTCTCAATTATAGATAACTCCCGTTCGGCTGAACTCAAAGTTGTTGGGAGACTTCGGAGCTCATCTGCGCGTTCTTTACCGAATAGAGCATCTATATGTTTTTGAACAGATGGAATACTAATACTCCTATTAATACTATTATAGTTGAAGAAAAACATACAATCACACCCCCAGTTTTTGAGGGCTGAACTGATAAGTTCAAGGGAAAGTCCTTTGTATCCCCATGGATCCACAAAAAACAGTGCAGGCATTCCTTTTACAGTATCTAAAATCTGAACAGATACGTCCTCTTCACCCATTTCCGAATTTGTAACGATAGGTTTGTTTTTGAGAGTGTCTATGCCTTCAATTAAGTTGATAGCATCTTCAAGACTTTTAGTATACTTAGGATTAGCATCGTTAAAAACACTAATGAGTCTGTCTCGTATTTTTTGATCGTGAATTGCTTTTTCAAGGACAAGAAGAGGAGTAGATTTCGATCCGTCAGCATATCTACCTGGACCGGCAAAAAAATCAACATAGCCAATTCTATTGATTTTATTTTTTGTGCCAATTATGACATTTGCCCATGCCCAGAAGTATTTCTCAACAATTCTTGCTTTAACCTGTGACTGTTCTTTGGATTCATCAAAAAAAGAACTATCTTGCATAATCTCCCCTAATTATAATAGTATCACACATGTATTATTTTGTCAAATTTTAATTAACTATCTACAAATTCAATCTTTCTTGTGTTGATTACTTAATACTCTCAAAGCAGTTTCAACTTCAGCTGCTAAGTCTTCAGCGGTGAGTTCAGCAAAAGGTGAAATGCCAGCAGCGGACATCAACTTGAAAACCTCTATCGTAAATCATAAGTTTTCGCGTTCCTCAATAATGGCACGACTACCAAGATTGTCATCTGGTTTTATGCCATCTTCCAAGAGAAGCTGCTGAATTTCTTCTGCTGTGGGGATTGCGGTGTCGGCCTCCGGTTTT
Source organism: Candidatus Poribacteria bacterium (assembly GCA_965197475.1). Classification (GTDB taxonomy): domain Bacteria; phylum Poribacteria; class WGA-4E; order WGA-4E; family WGA-3G; genus MSPOR6. The sequence continues at coordinate 284,781 of CBDANF010000003.1, forward strand.
CTGAGTGCTTTTTCAATTGAAGGACGCAACCTCTCGTTCTGTGCATTGACCCTTGCAGATTGCGCTGCTGCGCTCTCTTCGGGAGGCAAAGATTTTATGAAAAACGGTTGAAGTTTTTCTAACTCCTTTTTCACTTCTGCTAACTCCCACTCAAGCTGCTCAATTTTTATAATAAGTTTGGTTATAGCGGGTATCATAGGTGTTCTCCTCTCTATCTGTTGCGCGTTTGCGCTATTAAAGGGCGGTTTTAGGACATCTATGGCCTTGACAAGTTCGTTTTGAAGGTAGTTAATGCTGATATTCGTTGTAAAGAGGCTTTAAGAAATCAAGACCACCTTCCGCAAATTGAATACAGATCTGGTTGGCAATCTCTTTCTGTCCTGAATTATATAAAATACGGATGGTTTCTATAACTTCGTCCTGTTCCAAGAACGGGCCAAGTAAAGTGTTTTTTATCCCTTTCTTAGACAGTTCTAGATAAATAATACCAACCTCAGTTGGTGTCTCGGAGGCATGCTTTAACAACGTTTTACTGAGAATACGGATATCCCAAGTAACATGCCTTACGGACAACTTTAACCATTCGAGGGCTTCCTCATCTATGCTATCAATAAATATCACCCATTTAGATAATACATCTAAAACTTTTGAATATTTCTTTTCATCTTTGTTTTGGGAAAGAAATTTAAACATAAAGCACCATGCGGCTCTAACCTTCTCCTTATCTTCCTCGGATAGATTATCTCTTTGATCCCAGAAAAAATTAACAATAACAGAGAGAAAGTTTGGATTGCTGCTGTTTACTACTTGATAAATTAAACTGATTTTGTCGTCCAAATTTTCGTAATCTTCTAACCAGAAGGTACAAATGTGTGTCGCAAGTGCGGCCTCAACATCAGGATAAGCAAAATTGGTATTTAGTGCTTTTTGATAGTGTTCGCCTTTCTTAAGTATGAAGTACAGAAATTTACAGATTTTGCCAGAGGTAAGCAAGTACATTGAAAAGGTTACATACCAATGATGCTCATTCTGCAGCGGGAATATACGATCTACATTATCTACGACCCACTTCTGATCAAGGTAAAACAAATTCGGCAAGAAGGCACCAAGCATGAAAGAAAATTCAAAAGAGGATTCTATGTTTCTATCCAATCTTTTGGTGAGATCTGCTTTGATCGCCTGAGGCCACAAAAAACCTGTTCGTTGGTTATCACTTGTACGAGCAAAACGCAAAGTATACTCCATCATCGCCCAAAATACCATACCTTTGGAGGAATTCAAAAATGTACTCATTGGAGTTTCCTTAAGAACACATTTTGATTTCGCCTTCTCCACAAGCATTAAAAGTACCTGTTCTGCAAGAGGTAAGAGCTGTGAATCAAAACCATGGAGATCATCATTTGTTCCGGCTGCTATCAACTCTGCAACGTCGGCAAGAATTTGATCCTTATATTTAACGCCATCTGCCTCCTGCTCAGTCCAGAAATGTTCTAACGAGAGGATTCCATGGCAAAACCTAAGTAACGCTTTCCAATCATTTTCTTGCCTATCCTGTAATGCAGCCAACAAGTCAGATAATACTGAGTGCTGGTCAGGCGAAAAGACATCTTGGAAAACACGTAGGTAACTCGTAAACCGTTGTAAAATTACCGATACAAATTCTCTATATACATTTTCTAATCCTTGTTCAGTTAGATGTTTGTTTTTATCTACAGCTTCGCTTGTTTGTCTTAGAAATTCAAGTCTGTCCTCGCTTGACATATTAGACAATAATTCTGTAAGTGCAGGATTAGTATTTTGTTCTATGCTCTCTATCAAACGATTTGCACCACGCCAAAATGCCGTAACATTTTTATTTTGTTTATTCCAATTTTCCCAGGCAGATGCAATGAAAGTGTCATGTTCACTTTTTCTTTTATCTTTAGGGAGAGCATCAATAATCCGAATTATTTGTTGACTTAGGGTACTACTCTCAATAATCTTTTCCCTTGTATCTTCAGCACAACCAATAATCATATCAACAATTTCCGCAAGTGTGTCAATAGTTGCCTGACAAGGATGCTTTTTGGTACGTTCAGCAATTCTTTCTACATATTTGAGGGCATGCCACTGCAAAACCTTATTAGATTCTATAGTTTTTGCACTTGTCTTAGTCAATGAACTTGATTCAGAATCAAACCATCCTGCATCTATAAGTGGTTTCCACCAGTCAAACCAATCAAGTTCTTTTGTGGAAATTTCAAAGCGTTCTACGACTATGTTAGATTCTGGATCAAACCATCCATCCTTTTTTAATGGTTTTAGCCAGGTGGGCCAAGGAAGTTTTTCAAAGAAATATTCACGTCTTGTTTCCGATTTCAACAGATTCGGCAAAACTTTTCTTATTTCTTTGGTTGGTTCCTCGTGATCAAGGATTCGATCCACTACTTTGATAAGGAAATTCAGATAGTTACCCACCAAATCTGCTAAAACATCCTCAAATTCATTCCACAGTGGGATAAAGGTTTCTCTGTCCCGTGGGGGTTTCCAAACTCCGCGACGATGGGCAAATTTATGAAATTTCCCAGTGACTTCCAGCCACCTCTCAGCTAGTGGGGAAGGCTCGTTAATACCCAAAGATTGTAGAATTGAGGTTTTATGTTTCCCGATTCGGTTGTAAGTCACTGTGACGGCACCAGGTACATTGATGGCGAACTCAAACCTGTCTGTTTTTCCTTTTTCGTAGTTAAATTTGTTGCCATCAGGTGTGGTGATAACAAATTCAAGTTCTTCCTTTTTATCTGCTGACAGGACATTTCTTAAACCTCCATCAATTTCCCTAGTGATATGCGCTAAGAGGTTAGCCGCAGTTTCCAAGTCATTATTTTGTAGAATTCGGATACCGTCGAGATAAAAGGCTGCGATTTCGGGCCCGATAGCTTCCAAATTTCGATAAATTTCAGTTTGCCGCGGGGATAATTCAAGATCGCGGTTTTGAAATCTCTCAGGTGTCTGCGATAAGTCTTGTTCTTTGCCAAATCCGTTTTTCATATTTTACACCCTCCTTTAAGTTCCGTGCTAACATTTTAACACGTCCCAAACCCAATTTCAATCGAATTTCTGCGCCTCCGCCTCCAAATCACACCGCGATTTTTTACCGCCGTGAATGCTCGGCTCGGCGCAGAGCTTCTCACGGAGCCGACCCACCGCAGTATGCACATCCGCAGAGGTGATGCCCAAAACCTCCATCAAAAACCGTCGATCCAATTCGTGACGCACCTCATCATGATCGGCTTCATTAAACGGCAACATCCGCTCGTGTTTCATCTCACTGAAAATCTGATCGGCATTCGTCAATGCATCAGCAGAAAGACACCGCACATCTAACGTAGGCAAGGTGTATAATGTCAATTGCGATAACATACCTCGCCCGGGCTGCTGTTTACTGCTATGTTTCCAATGACAAAACAGTCCCAATGTAGTGTTGCACCAGAGCGTCCATGCTATTTCATAACGTGGATTCTCAAAAGCAACATTCTTGATTAAACTCACTCCCAACGTAGGTCTTTCTGTGAAAAGGGAAACAATAGAATTCGCATTAAAGCGTAAACCCAGATTGTAATGGGCGCGGCTATTTCGTGCAAGGAGCTGCTGCAATTTCGGTCTCCCATCAGAACGGAGGACACCGTGTGAATCAGGTTGCACAACCACCGCCCGTTGTCCAGGAGATGCCACTTTCCAGAGACATGGGTAGTCATCGGTGTCGGTACATCCAGTTCCCATGTCAAATGCACCTCTCCCATTACCGCCAAAAACATCTAAATGTGACATCCCAAGCGTTGCGATGTCCTCAACTTGGCAGATAGGGATATCTATAGGTGTTGTCTGCGTTGGTAACCACAACTCTCCACTTGCTAAACGGTATGCCGCTTGGATTAATTCCATCGCTTTTACACGGGATGCTGCCCATGCCTCGTCTATAGGTAAAGGGCAGTTGAGTAGATGACCAACAGTTTCATCACCTATCTTGAGTTCATCGCCGCCGATTGGGGTATCTTCCATTGTTCGTGTGTTATCTATTCTGAGGATGCCGTTTCCTATTGCCACACTCTCAAGTGCACTCCGTGGTTGATGTAGCAGGGAGATAAACTTCCCACGGCCTGTGTTATCTGCCTTACCTTTTGTCGCTACGACCATACACTCCGCCATTCCGGTATCAGATGAAAAGGTACAACCTGAAGCTTGGGCGTCTGCGATCGTAACCACAATCACGTCGTGATATTCAGTTGCCCACATGTCCCGAACTTTCTGCCAATGCGGCGAAGCGAGGGCTGTCGCTGGTAAAATGAATCCCATTGTTGAACTACCGTTGGATTTGAGCATTCTGTCTGCCAAATCAACGAAATAAGAGGCGAGTCCCGCTTGTCCATTGGCGACGCGAATATCCTCTTTTCGGAGTATGCGCCGCATTGCGTTTGTATCGGCTTGGGACCGTTCGCTCCCTTCAAACACCGGTTTTGGCATGCTGCTGCCACTATCAGCGTTCGGTTTGCTGAAGGGCGGATTCTCCACCACAATATCAAACTCGCGATGCCGAAATGCTTCTTGCCGGTTGACAGTGGCATCCCCTTCACCCCCGACTTGCCTCGCTTCACTCTCCATGAGATAGAATATCTGCGTTTGCTCAGGCTCATTGAGAAGATCCAGGGCACCGAGGGCGTAACTACCATCTGCCTGTTTTCCGTAAGGGAGTGTATGAATCCGGGTCCGCCCGATCCTCTTATCGGGGTAGGTGCTGGTGAGGAGCGAAGCGGTGAGATGGCTGGCGTTCGGCATAATATCACATCCACCGATATTGTGTTCCATCATGCTGCTGTGAATTTCTGCCCCGATGCCGCCTGCTTGTTCGTGCATGTTGAGAATGCGCTGGTATATACCGTTGAGGAGGGCTCCAGTACCGCATGCAAAATCCGCCACCTTCAACGTATGGACCGCGGGTGTATCGTTTGCGTGAGCCTGAGGGACCATGGGAAGTACCAATGTGGATAAAAGTGCTACGGCCTCAGGGCGGGTATAGTTTGCCTTAATATATTTTCGATCGATAATGAGGCGTTGGAAGACGATGCCTGCTAATTCGTGGACTTGGGTAATGCCTCCACTGACTAATTCGTGTGCTGCACGACAGAGGATAGACAGGACTCTGTTGACCAATTTGTCATCGGTTGCGATCACGTGTACAAGCTGGCGCGCAACATCAAAGATGTGCCGATAGTTGATCTCGTGAATAATATTCCAATCTTTCAGGACATCACTATAATTAACAGGTGTTGTATCTGTGGTGAGCTGCGCAAGAGAGGATACTTGTTCCATTTCAGGCTTGCCCGCGAGAGAGCTCTGGAAAACGAAAGCGTTGGTAATAATCAGCATCGCCATCCGGGTAGTTTGCTCACCGTGTTGCTGGTGGAGGATGTTACCGATCGCCGCGCCGATGCTAGGGCGCGTTTCAATTGCGGCTTCCAACAGAAGCGCAGCTTGGTTGATTCGATGTTCTAGCAATGCTGCAGATTCCTGAATCCTTGAATTCGGCGTTGCCCCAAGTTGGAGTGCCATGGCTACATCGCCGATTGTGCCTCCCGCCCATCCTTCATGCGGGAACCTGTTGGTTTCCGATCCATCCCTACTAAGTAGAACATAGTGAATATCATCCGCCTGTCGGAGTTCCTGTTCAAGGTCCCGACGTTCGACTTGTAGGAAGCGCGCGGGAATGCGGAGTGCCATAGCAGTGGTAAGCGTCTCTGCCATCATATTCGGTGCGGGTAAGAGTTCCTCACCGAGGTGTTGAAATGCTTGCGGTTCACCACGTATATTCGGGCTTTTGCCATCAAGTTTGACTTCAATAGCGACAGGTTCACGCCCGAGTTCAGTTACAAAGACATCGGGACATTTCTGATTGTTTTTGAAAGGCCGTGCTTGCTCTGCAAGGGTCCAAGTACTCCGCATCCTATTGAAGATATCTACCAGCTTTGTTGTAATTGTGTTTTCGTGTTGTCTTGACATGTTACCTATTCCACTTTCGGCAAGGTTGGCAGTGTTAAGCTTGGTCGGTTGCCGAAATCAGGGAGTTCGGGTGGATTATCTTCCATCTCTTGGAGGAGAATCTCTATTGCCTTATCAAGTTGTGGGTCACCTTCTGCGATGTAATCCTGCGGACGATAATCTACTTCAATGTCCGGATCGGTGCCGTAGTTCTCAACGCTCCAACCAACATCAACGAACCAGAAAGAATACTCAGGTTGCGTAGTTGAACCGCCATCTACAAACCCTTGATGCGGTGAGATACCAATAACGCCACCCCATGTTCGCTTACCGATGAGTTTTCCTAACTTCATCAATTTGAAGCAGTGAGAAAAGATGTCGCCATCAGACCCTGCATTTTCATTAGTGACAGTCACCATCGGACCTAACACGGAAGCGGCGGGGTAAGGGTTCGGTGTGCCCCATCGTGGAACAGCATATCCAATGCGGTGACGAGACAACTTTTCTAAAATCAGTTGTGAAACATTTCCACCTCCGTTATAACGGACATCAATAAGCAGCCCCGGATAGCTAACTTCAGCGAGGTAACCACGATGAAACTCTGCATATCCACGTCTTCCCATGTCGGGAATGTGAACGTACCCGACTTTGCCATCCGTTTTTTCGTGGACGTATTTCCGATTTTGTGCAACCCATTCGCGGTATCGCAATTCGCCTTCACCGCCGAGTACCTTGATTGTGACAACGCGTTTTTCACCATCGTTGGCGTTTTTAAACGTGGTTTGAACCTCTTGTCCCGCCAGGTTGACTAATAGTTCGCCTGGAGAAACATTTTGGCTCACCTGTTGCCCGCCGATAGAAAGGAGAACGTCTCCTTCTTGGACGTTGACCCCAGGTGCGTTAAGCGGTGAATCCCTTCTCTCGCTCCATGTATCGCCACGCACGATGTGCGTGATACGGTAGCCGTTGTTTTCTGAATCGTAAACAAAATCAGCACCAAGGAATCCCTGTGAGTAGTTTGGTGAGCTGCGATAATCGCCACCGGATTCATACGCGTGTGAGGTGCCAAGTTCTCCTTGCATCTCCCACATCAGATCAGAAAATTCGGCACGGGTTGCAACCCGATCAAGTAAAGGGAGGTAACGTTGGTATACATTTTCCCAATCAACATTGGACATATCCTCAGTCCAAAAATAATCGCGCTGTAGTCGCCATGCTTCGCGATACATCTGTGTCCATTCAGATGAAGGGATAACAGAGGGTTTGATACGGTTAACATCTATCCAACCACTGTGTCGGTTAGTGCCGCCTTTGTTTTCAGATTTTGAGTCATCCTCGGCTTTTCTCCCAGCTTTGATCACACGTAACCGATCACCGGTGCGATACACAAGGTTCTTGTTGTCTCGCGAAAGTTGGAAAGAGTCGATATCTGAAGCGAGAACTTCCTTCTTCTGTTCTTTGAAATCGTAAGCGTGGAGTTTCCCTTTAGCACTTGAACCTTCTTCACCGGGTGAGTTTTGTGCATGCTGAACAGGAAAAGATGTGAAAATCGCTTTACCCTCAACACCAGCGATCTGTCTGTAACGTCCATGTGAATATGGAAAAGCGATAACGCGTTGTTCAATACCGTCTAACGCAATGGCAATCGGTTTTTTCTTTTTCTCATCTTTTTTCTCTTTAGAATCATCCTCTTTTTCGCTAACCTTTTCTTCGGTATCCTTGTCATCTTTTTCCTTCTTTTCCTTATCCTTTTCATCATCAGGAGGTGGAGTAGCAGGTAAAAAAGGATTCCGTAATTCTTTCTGCAGTGCTACCAGCAGTGGACGCGTAGCTGTAGGAAATCCGAGATCAAAGTGAAGTGCGTCACTGACCGGATCAAATTCGCGATGTGAGAGAAAATACAAGTATTTTCCGTCCGGATCCCATGCAGGTGCGAAATCCCTGAATTCAGGTTGGGTAACATACCACGTTTCTCCAGTTTCGACTTTGCAGAGTTTAATTGAAGATGTGGTCTCTGTGGAAGGAAAACTATAGGCGATCCATTTACCATCGGGCGACCAACTTGTGCCTTGGATGCGATTGTATAGGCTTTTGTCAAGCACTCGAAATTCTGGTGTTTCGAGTTCAATATGCAAAAGTTCAAAACGGTGATTAACGATGAGGAGTTGGTCTTTCAGTTTATCGCCAGGGGGACAGACTGCGAGTTGTCGAACGTGTCCAATGTCAAGATCGTCAAGACGGCGCACCTCTTCACTACCGTCGCAGGTATGAATTTCAAGTGCTTCTTCTCCATCAGCATCGGAAAGCGTCAGGACGCGTTTCCCATCGTTAAGCCATCGTGTCATTCGGTAGCGGGTGCCGTTACGCATACCTTGCTGGAGAACAGCACCGTCCCAATTTGCCATCGTGAATAGTTTGCCACGGGCAGTTAAAGCAATAGATCGACCATCAGCGGATGGTGCATATTCTTGCAGATACCTTGATGCATTAACGAATTTGCGTTGTCTCTGGATGCGCGGACTGAGGAATCCAACATCAACTTGGTAATTGGTATCACTTTCAATTTCGTACATCCATAGGTCTGCGCCTGCATGATAAACGATGCGGGTGTCGTCTGTTTGCGCGGAGCGACAGTAGTAGGTTTCTTGATGTGTGTGACGTTGGATGTCCTCACCAGAAGTAAGGCAGGAGTAAATGTTTCCAATACCTTCGTGGTCGGAGATAAAGTAGATACGATCACCAATCCACATCGGTGTGGTAAAATTACTATCAACCGGCGCAAAAGGTTGAAATTGTCCGTCTCCATTTACATCTATCCAGAGTTGACCGGCTGTTCCACCACGATAGCGTTTCCATCTTGCGGGATCTCGTGTTAACCTGCCGAGTATAACGCCGCCATCATTTCCGAATGCGATATGGTTAGCGGGTCCGTAGGAGAGACGTTGTGGTTCACCTCCATCAGCGGAGATGCTCCATATCCATGCGCCAAACGCTGATCCTGCCCCACTAGTATAAAGTATGTTTTCTCCATCAGAATCCCAACCGACAATACTGGCATTACTTCCCTGATAGGTAAGTCGTTTTGCTTCGCCGCCGAGTGCGGGCATGACGTAAACTTCTGACGGACCTTCCTCTCGACCTGCAAATGCAAGATGTTCGCCATTTGCGGATAACTGGGGGGAGCCTGTTGCACCAAGATTTGATGTGAGCCTTCGGGCAACACCGCCACTGATTGGGACCGTCCACAAATCATCTTCACAAACAAAAACAATGGTTTCCTGAGAAATTGTTGGGAATCGATAATATCCTGACATTTACACCTCCACAGATGAAGTTAGAATTAATTGAGGATGTTCATAATTATTTGGCGTAGCAACATAGGCAGTAGCACACTTCAGGCACCTGTTCATTATAGGAAGGTTCCCGTTGGTAGTCGCGCAATTCATCGCTAAATCAACGCTAAGTGCGCGTATAGTATTTGTCGCCTCTTTGAATGGGTTACGGAGAACCCGCGGAGCGTACCTACTACTTTTAAGCGCACATTCACATCGAATTATCCATGCGCCCTCAATAATTGAGTAGAACAAGGTTAAAAAAGTAAAAGGCGAGGCACCAAATTAACGCTGAATGCAGGTAGCATTCGGTGAATACCTCGCCCTATAGTTATCTGAGCATGGCGCGGAATAGAAGGAGGAAGAAGAATTAATTTCCCTCTAAATTTGCCTGCTTATCAGAATCGGGTGGGTTGCCGAGCCAGAGTTCTACAGCCGGACTGCTTGCAATACGCCGATTTCCAACTGAAGCGTTAATGACAAAGGTATACGGCCTTGTCTGTTTATTTCCAATGAATGGGTTTCGTCGTATTTCGTTCCTTCCACTGGTGATAATGTTCGGAACAAGCGTTATTGTTGCTTCGGACGTGCCTCTACGGAGTACGGTTGTTTGTCGCTGGAGCCTCACACCAACCGGCAAACCAACTACAGTCAAATTCATGTTTTGTCGGTTACCTCTCCTACGATCAACTTTCACGGTAATATCAACCGGTCCGTCTGGGGTAACGACGACTTCGTTAGGAGTAGCAGATACAATAATAGGTGAAGACTCCGTTACACTGACGACAATGTTTTTGCGCTGAACAGTCCGATCATTGTTCCGAATTTGATATACCTGCACGGGAGATGCGGCACGCCGGATTTGATGTCCGGATGTTGTGGTAACAATGCCGACTACCTCGACAACACTATGTGCTAAGTCAGCACCTGGTGCAGCCGTTAAGGTTAGATAACCTTGGTCATTTCCGCCTTCAGATAGAATTGCACTCTGACTCGCAGTGATCCCGGGTGGAAGATTCTCAACGGAGAGCAGGATCGGTTCTGTAAATCCGACTCGACGTTGTAATGTCACATCTAACAGCACTGTACCGCCACGACCAATATTTGGGTTATCGGGTGTTACCGAGATAGCAAAATCCGGGGAGGTTGGACGGACATCTAAGTGATAAACATAACCTGCCCCACCTTTACCGGAAACATCTTCAACGCGGAGTGCATAGTCACCAGGCCGAGCAAAACTGTAATCAATAATCGCATTCCGTCTTCCACCCCTGCCAGCGTTATTTCTTAACACTCTGCCTTCAGCATTCAACAAGGTTAAGGAAGGACTCAGTGGCGAGTTCAGGTTTTCTGCGGATAGATCAATAGAATAACCGCCGATGTCAGCGAAGAATCCCCAAGGCCCGTAACCGTTTGTGATCTTGAAAAGAATTTTGTTGCGACCTTTGGATACTGGTAACTCAATAACATCGTCCCCTCGGCTGAGAGCCCGATGTACATATTTACTGAAGATCAATTGATCGTTCACCCATATCTTAATCGTGTCGTCGGAACCGAGGGATAAGAGATACTTCTGGTCTCGCTCTGATTCAAAGTAGGTCAAAGCGTATCCGGTAACATCGTCTTCTGGGACATTAGAGAATACGTTTTGGCCTCTGTTGTTGGTCTTATACCATTTTATTTTCCGCCCATCTTTACCGATATATTCTTTTTCAAGATCAATTTTAACCTCAGGCGGATAGACGGTATCAAACCCTTTTTCATCTGCATTATCAAACGGGTGGATAACCCACCAAGGTCCGAGACGAGAGCCTTCTTCGATCGTAAAGCGATAATAGTCCACCTCCCCCGGTTCAGAAATACGTCCACTTATTGCACCAGGAGTGGTAATGCGTTGGGAACTCTCAATCCGTTTTGCGATGAGCTGCCCCATACGGACAACCTCCTCAGCAACGAAGGCGATAATGCGATCGCGCTCAGTAAGTGTGATGTCTGCGTTGTCTTTCTCTGCCATGCGTGTGATAGTGTTTTCCCACTGCTCAGCGGTTAGGGCGCGATTTTCTGGGGAACGAAGTTCGTGGCATGCAGTGCATTTTGTTTGGAAAATAATTTCGGACTCGGTGTTCTTCGCTTGACCTTCGTTTTCTTCAGAAGTGTCTGAAGTCTCGTTATGAGCAATATTCTCAGGTGCAAGTTCAACATCCTCAGAATATTCGTTCGCGATGAATGGAAAGATACCATAGGATGTGCGAATGAGTTTGACCCCTGGCTGTTGATCGCTTGGTAATTCAACTTCCCACTTTGTTTCTGGGAGGTTTTCGCCCCCAATTGTTGTTTCAATTGTGTTTCCAATTTTTCCGCCCGTTGGGAAAATATAGGTGTTGTAGGGGACAACACCACTCGTCAAACGGTAAACAGAATCTGGATTGCCACGAAAGAGTAGGTCACGGACACGTAGAGAATAGATGCCATCTTCGGGCAGCGTGAAGTCAATAAGCGGGTCAAGACTGTAGAACCCATTACTGCGAGCAAGTTCCTTGCCTTGCACATCAAAAAGTGAGATTGTTGGATTGAAAAACTGTTGACTGATGTTGTTATATCGATACGCTTTCACGTTGAAAACGCAGCGATCACCTTTTGTTCCGTTAAAGGTGTAAAAATCTTCATCACCACCTGGATTAACAACGCCATTGATGATGATAGGCAATTCTATGGCAGTGGCATCTTCAGGGAGGTTGTTAGATTCAGTTTCAAAAATGTCATCTACATCAGTGATTTCAAAGGGCCATGCAGTAGATGCACCGTTTTTACCAACGATACGGATTTCACGCACACCGATTGGGGCATCGGACGCGATGACTAACTCTGCTGTCATCCCGCCACTTGCTCTTGCAGCGGATTTTAAGTAGCGAACGATTTTGGTTTGATCATCCTCACTGATTTCCGCGCCTTTGTTCCGAACCATGCGTTGGACGACAGATGCCCACTGTGTTGCAGTCATAGAACGGTTACTCGGGGAACGGAGTTCATGACATTGACCGCAATTCGCTTTGAAAACAGGTTTATGTGTTTCATCAACTTCCCCACCACCAGCGTTGAGTTTGCCAGTAATGCCGGGTTCACCTTCAACAATGAGGGTATGCGCGCCATCCAAATCTGAACCTTGAATTTTCACCTCAACGGTCTTTCCTACTTGTGCTCCCGTCGGAAAGAGAGAATTCAGTCGTGGTGTGGCTTGTGCAAAGACGGAAAGCGGCGCACCCATTGAAACAAGAAGCAACAGATGCAGAAGAGGTTTCAAATACCGCCTTGATCGCGAATTGAGGCGTTGATTTGGATAGAAATGGTTATTTTTTTTGTTGACATACATGAATGTTACCTCCAAAATCAGCACGTAGGGGATACAGATTCGCTAAGACCGCGCATCTCAGCGTTGATTCCCTCCCACAATAATAACGTTAGAATTCGTGAGTTAATTTATTGTTTCTAATACTCCAGATTCGAACTTTTCCATCACGGCCGCCTGCGGCAACTCGATCACCGTCACGACTTATCTGTACGGCATAGACAGCATCTGTGGAGTCGTTAAAGGTACGACGGCGGTTGCCGTTGTTGATGTTCCACACAATCACGGAAGTATCAGCACTACCGGAAGCGATAATTTCTTGGTTGTTCCAAATACCACAATCAACGCTATAGACAGCTCCCTGGTGTCCGTTGAATTGCCGAACGAGTGCACCTCGGGTATTACCGTTGTTGTTTTGGGTGACTCTCCAGGAGCGGACTACATTATCCGCGGATCCTGAAACGATAAGGTTTTCTTGTGTTGCGTAGGCAAGTGAATATACTGAATCGTCGTTACCATCAAAACTGACGAGCACCGTATAACTCTCTGGATCCCACACTTTTAAGGTTTTATCTTCGCTACCAGTGACAAAGTAGTTACCGTTTGGATGGTACAGTGTGCAAAGCACTCTGCCAACGTGTTGCGTGAGCCATTTTGCTTGATCGTCTATCGGTGTAGCATCATCAAGTTTCTGTAAGTCAATGACAGTACTATATTCGTCCATGCTTGCTGTGAGTAACTTACCGTTATCGGGACTAATGGCGATAGATTCGATGGTATCGCCGTGAATTTCAAGCGTTTTAATGAGTTCTTCTGAAGCGACATCCCATAAACGGATTTCACCGCTTTGAGCTGCCATGCCGCCGCTTGCGTACAACATTTTACCATCGGTAGAAAACTTTAGGCATCGTACTCGGCCTGCATGGGGTTCATAGACACGAGTCATTTCCTGAGTCTCTAAATCCCAGAGTTCTACCCACTGATATTTTCCAACGGCGAGCGTTTTTCCATCAGGACTAAATTGAAGTGCCCAGATAGGAGACAAAAGTTCCGCTTTTTCCTGTGAGGGTTCATCTGCTTCTGTTATATTTCCGAACAGTGTAAACACCAGGATAGCGAATAAGAAAAGAGAGTAATTGCGGTTTTTCATGGTCTTATCCTAAGTTAACGAGGATGGTTCGTTAGAGATGGAGATAATGGGGAAGGTTTGTAGTAGCGGATTGGCAGTCAGTCGAACGTGCAATAAGTTCTGCTACTACAGGTTACCCGCGCCATCCGTAGATAAGAATTATACACCAACCTCGGTTAGCAGCAGGTAGCACGAGATCAACGTCGCAATCGAAACGTTTGTTGACCTCGTACTACAAGTATAGTGGAATGCTATTCTGTCTAAGCCAAGACACCCCGGATCGGTCGTCCGCCTCTTGAAAGGACAATACGGACACCATCAGGAGATTCAATGCTCTGATTATAATCAATACCGAGACTCTGATAGATAGTGGCTGACAAATCTTCAGGTCGGACGGGTGTTTCGGCGGGTTCCATTCCAAAGGGATCGGATGCACCGACAATCTGTCCACCGTTAACACCGCCACCCGCTAACATCATAGAGAAAACGCGGGAGTGGTGATCACGCCCACCGTTTCGGTTGATGACAGGGGTTCTACCGAATTCACCCATGGCGAGTACCAGTGTGCTTTCAAGTAGTCCACGTTCGGAAAGATCGTTAATCAGGGTCGCCATTGTCTGGTCAAAAGCATTAAGTTTCCCCGGCAAGGATGAGAAGATATTGTTGTGGTTATCCCAACCGCCATTGCTGACAGTGACGAAATTTACGCCCGCTTCAACAAGTCTTCGTGCAAGGAGACAGCTTTGTCCAAATGTGTCTCGACGATACGCATCGCGCGCCTTTTTGGGTTCTTTTGAAAGATCAAATGCGGCGCGAGCATCCTCGGAACTCATCAGGTTGTAAGCAGCGTTATAGAAATTATCCATGGCTTCAACCCTTGGATTCCCTGCTTCGTATTTCTTGAAAGCATTATCAACGGCTTGACGCAAGTTCTTTCGGTTTTCAACGCGTTCAAAAGAGACACCTCTCGGTGGTTCCATATCGCGCACCTTGAAATTGTTGCTTGCTGGGTTGCCATCTGGAGAGAACGGCGCAAGCGAGGCACCTAAGAACCCACCACCGGCATAAGCAACAGGTGACGGAATGGCGATGTAAGGTGGCAAAGCACTCCGCTGTTCTTTGAGTTTAGAAACAACGGCACCGTGACCAGGAACTGCAAAGCCGGGCAAAGGTTGATAACCTGTTATCATATAATGGGTGCCACGCTCATGAGCAGCTTCCGGTGAGGTCATTGAACGGATAATACAAAGCTTATCTGCTTGTTTTGCAAGCCTCGGCATGTGTTCACTAATCTGAACACCGTTGGCGTTTGTGGAAATAGGTTTGAACAGACCACGGATCTCTTCAGGCGCATTGGGTTTGAGATCCCACATATCAAGATGGCTTGGACCGCCGCCTAACCATACAAGAATAACCGATTTGGCTGTACCTGGTTTGGCAGTAGGCTCCGCTATCGCTTTAAGACGGAAAAAGTCTGTGAGACCGAAGCCGAAAAGTCCTAAGACACCAGCTTTAATTAGGTCTCTGCGATAAAATCCTTCACAGTCTGTGTTTGTGCAGTCTCTTTGAGGCATAGGGTCCTCCTAATATTTGGTTAGCAGTTATCTCGTAATGTTGAACTTTCTTTTATTCACAAACGTTGTGGCATATTACATCGGAGGGTTTTATCTTGGTAATGATGCAAGATTCGGAGCGGAAAACCTTCCTAACCGCACTTCACGATGAGAAATTGTTTAATTATATCTTATTAAAAAGGTTAAGTCAAGGGAAAAATACAAAAAGTGTGCAAAATTTTGACACTCAATACTAAATGTCTTTGGTAAAGTATTTCAATTTAAACTTTTGCCCCTACGAAACAGATTCCAACCAATTAATAGCAGCCTATTCGTCTTGCTCAATAGCGATTTCAATGGCGCGCTTGGCATTTGCCGCCTCTTACAACTTTCTTTGTGAGAATTTCCTACAATCTTTGCCGAAGTTTGAGGATTTTGAGCCAATTTTGTGCTTTAGGTATACTGGTATCAAGCGGCTCTTTCATTTCAAAACATTCGGTTTGTCCTGCATAGATGTGGTGCCAGTCAACAATACACGGCATTTTTTGTTTTTTAAGGTTTCGCATAAGATACCCGCGAACCCTTGCGCGCGTGTTACGAGGTGCGTTGCTAATGGCATGACTAATTTGTTGGTCTGTAATCACCCGTCTCATACACCCTTCGCTTTGAAGCGCGTAGAAGATACTGCTTTCAGGGTCAATATTGTGGTATTCTAAATCAAGGCTTTTGAGCCACGGATCATCCCAAGTCAACTCCTCTTCGTCGACTAAAGCGTCAAGAAACCATTTTTTCGCTGCCCAATCAAGCCGTGTTGTGAGTCGTGTCCAATCTGTTTCCAGGTCATTGAGGACAGTTTCCCATTCAGCGAGAATCCACGCAGCAGTTTCATCAGGTTGAGTTATCATGTTTTGGACAAAATTGAGATATTCGCGTTGAACGTCAATGGCAGAAACAGTTCTACCGTTCTGCAGATCAACCTGCCATGCAAAGGTAGTGTCTCGTGAAATATGCCGAATAGCAGCGATAGGGTCTGTAAGATCAAGATTCGGGATCGGAAGTTTTTCACCATGAATTTCATAATGTATCTCAATGGCATCAAGGATGAGCGCAGTTGTGCCGACTTTGAGCGCAGTCGCATACTCCGACATGTTGGAGTCGCCCACGAGAAGATGGAGTCTGCGGTATTTTGTATAATCACTGAGCGGTTCATCGCGCGTATTGATGATAGCTCTGCTAAACTGAATCCATTCATAGATTTCAGTGACGATGTGGTCAGCCCGTTGGGATATTTGGTATCCGATAAAGTCGTCAGTGCTGTATTGCCCATCTCCAAATTCAAGGATGTCATCGTATCCGCCGACCCTTCCTGTGCCAGCGTAAATCTGTCGCGTCACAAAGAAAGGGAGCAGGGTTGGGATGACGATCTTATAGAAGGGGACATCGCGTCGCGCCTGAAAGTTCTCATGGCATCCAAAAGTTGCACCTGTAAAATGGTCTATGTTGTTTTTGTAGAAGACGACGTGTGCGGAAAGACCGGTGTCTTGTAAAATCGCTGTGATGACGTGTTCAATGGCTTTATCGTAAGCGATGAGGTCAAAGAGGCTCCCGCACTCCGGTGTTGCGTATTCAAGATGCCCCATGTCTATGTAGAGTCTACCACCGTTAAAGAGGAAACCACCATTGCCGGGAGGTTCGCCCCAGTCACGATAGTGCAGATCGGGGATACCGAGTTCAAGTGTTTTGAAGACATGGTCTCTGACGCGAGCAGCGATACCTTCAGGTGATACTTTGATACGTTGTGTCTGCATCGCCTGAGACTGAATCATGCACCCAAATTCAGTTTCGATTCCCATTATTCTGTGTGTCACGGGCATATTCCCCTTTTTTCAATCGGCTATGGATAAGAGCACTATGTCTATAGAAAGGCGGCAACTTTGGTTATTTTAGATTCGACTATAAAATTTGTTAGTTGAATTCAATTTCAAGGATTGCATGGCTCCAAATCTTCCACATACCATTCTCTTCACGAAAAACATGAATTGTATCAAGAATGTTATCATTGAATTCCGGTCCAGCCACTTGTTCCGTGGAAAACTTAAATCTGGCGACTGCGTACTCACCATCCTGTCCAATATATCGGAATAGGAGTAGATCATAATTTAGATCGTAAGTTCCAAACAGAATATTAGCAGTTTTTTCCGTCTGTGAGTAACCGGGAGATTCGGAATGTAGTGTCCCCAACATAGCATCCAGATCCTCCGTTCTTGTTGCTCTCAGGTTTTCTATTACTAACGCCTTGAGTTCTGCCTCAACATCTTCGTCGGCATCTGCCACAAAATCAGCATTTTCAGGTGAGAATGCTACAAAATACAAACACAGAAGTAACATAATTGAGATAGCAGCATAAAACATTTTCATAATTGGCACTCCTCAAAATTTTTGGTCATATAATACAAATTAACTGGATTATTAGTTTTCTGATAAGGTCAGCATTGCAAGGAGGACCCAGAGACCTCGCGGGACAAATCGCGTTAATTCGGTATAAGGTAATTATTCAGCCCCATTGACAGCGAGTTTACAAAACACTCCTAACGCAGTTTATAATAACGTGAGTTTGGTAAAAACGAGACTTCGTGCTTCTCGTAGGGGCGAGCTCCCCTCGCCCGTAGGGGTTAGGCAACCTAACCCCTACGAAAATGTCCGCATATTTTTAGAATGTGCCATATATCAAACTCACGTTATAATATGATGGGTTCTACTATAGTTTTTAGTGGTGCAACTTATTGCGCAAATGTGCTATGAGAAGTTAATCTGCTGCATCGCGTGATCCCTGAATCTCATCATGCGTTAGGATACGGAATTTGGTGTCTCCAGGTAGGGAGCTATCTAATATACCAGCCTCAATTTCTCCATTCTCTAATTCAGTTTTAATAATTTCGTCTATCTGTTCGTCTGTTACTTCGGTGTTGTCTTCAGCATCTTCAGAACGTTGGCTTAGTCCTCTACCGACTGCCCATGTTTTGAGTGCCAACTGAAGCGCGTCTGTAAGGTCGCGTCCCGTATCAGATTGCGCGGCAGCGAGATAGTTTTGCATTGCGTTTTCGATTTCCATGGTGCCGCCAATTACTGCTGAGTCGTGTTGGACTTTAACGTTACCATCATAGTTGATATGTGTAAATTGTGTTATGGCATCGCCATTGCCGATTTCAACGAGAAGCATTTTGATAATATATGCTTCACCGACGATGGCTTCGAACGCTTGTTTGAAGGTGTGCGCCAAAACATAATGTGTTAATCGGTGCAGGTTTACATCTTCGGTCGCGCTCTGGAAAGCTTGGACGCTTGCAGTGTCGGTAACAAGCATTCGGAGACGTTCAATGTCGGCAGGGTGTCCGATGGCGGAGAGAGCAATTCGGTCATGAACTTCAAATATTTTTTGAGCACCTTTGGTAACAGTCAACAAGAGGCTGCCTTGTGCGTAAGGTAGTCCAACAACAGGACTTCCGAGTCTAAGTTGGTCTTCTATGTAGTCGCGCCGGTCCTGAATTGCTTCAATCCAACGGTACGGCAGATCGCGCATTATGTAGCCTCCACGTAACAATCTTTTAAGTATTCTTCAGCGAGTGTTTCAACTCCCTGTCTGGTGATAGTTTTGACAGTCGGAAAAATTTCGGCTTTCGCGTTGTATCCGCTGGTTGCTGCGTCATATTCACTTGCTGTATCAAGCATCCTTAAAATGGTGATGGTTGCCTGTCGTTGATCCATATTTTCCAACCGAGTTTCACCCCATCTGTCAAGGTAACGTAATACGCCACGGATCCAGATCGAACCGGAACCAGTTGTAGCGAAATCCACGTTCTCAAAGTGTGCGCCGAGTGCGTCGTAGAAGTAGATTTTACCGCCGTTCTCAGCTTCATCAGTATACGGTGCGTACAAAGCAAAGATAGGGATAACCGCACCAATACCTTGCATTGCCATGGGGAGATTTTCACGGATAAGGCGCGAAAGGGTTCGGAGTTTTCCTTCTACGCTGAGTTCTTGGAGTTGACTTCGGCGGAAATATTGGAAAGAATGTTTTAAAACGCGTGCTATTTCATAAGCGGTCGCTGGTGCCCCAGATATCGCGAGAACAGAATGTGTGTCAATCGGAAGGACTTTCTCAGCGCGGTCATGAACAACGGAGGTGCCGGCAGTTGCGCGCCGATCCCCTGCGATGATAATACCTTTTTTGTAACGCATAGCGATAACCGTAGTAGCTTCCGTTAACTCAAACGTGGCACCTTGGGTTGGTTTTCCCTGCAATGGCAACTGAAAAGCATCACGCATTGGGTTTTTTGTGCCTTGAAAAATATCGTACGTTTCAGTTTCCGAGGTGCCGCGAGTCACTTCAGCATCAACTTGCAAGGTGTCAGCGTGTTTTAAAAGGCTGAGAAAGTCGCCTTTAGGGTTCATTATTCCCCCGTTCTTTGACGGTATCGCCGAGATTGGTCTTTGTCAACACGGCGCATACGTTTGAGGAGTTCTTGCGTGTCCGGTCTATTGACATCAGGACGCTTGGGTGCGTTGCTGTCGTCGCCACCATCGCCGGGTTCAACCGGTTTTACTGGTCGCTGTTTGCGTTCGGGGAAATAGGCAATCTGGTCTTTCATCAGAAATTCTCCTTAATTTGCTTTGTAGAGGCAGTTTCTGGCTTACAAGCCGGGTTAGGGTAAACCAAGTTTTTCAACGAGAGTTTGGGGATTAGGGGATAAGTCAAGAGCTTCATTATATTTTCGTGCGATTTCAGGGTTTGCGAGCGAGTTCATATTAACGGTAACGGACTTACCTTTAATCTCAAAGGTAATGCTGTCCCATTGAACAGTTTTGATTGAGTCCTCAAACTTGTTGAGGGATTTGCCACGGAAATAAGCGCGTGTGTCCAGTGGAGGTGTGTGAGTAGCGGTATGGATCTGTTCATCCGTCACAACCCGTTGCATCTGTAATCCGTAGAATAAACCTTCTTCAAGGTTAATGTTATGGTATTCTAAATCAATGCTTTGCAGCCAAGGATCGTCCCACGCAATTTCTTCTGATTCAACAAAGGTTTCCAGCAACCACTTTTTTGCAACCCAATCAAGTCGGTCTGTAAGAACCATCGGGTCATTTTCAAGTGCGTCAAGTGTTTCCTCCCACTGTGTTAACACCCAATCGGTGTCGCTATTTTGGTGTGTGAGATGTTTTTGAGCAAGCGCAAGATACTCGCGTTGATGGTCAATAGCACTAATTATTTTGCCATCAACTTTCTGTAGAATCCATTGATACGTCTGGTCGTGCGAAATCGTTTTGATGGTATCAATCGGGTTTGCGATTGCGAATGTCGTAGGGATAAGCCGCTGTTCAATCAGGTCAATAACAAGAGCGGTTGTGCCGATCTTGAGTGCCGTGGCATATTCGGACATGTTTGCGTCACCGACGATTCCGTGAAGTCTGCGGTATGTAGCAGGGTCAGCGTGCGGTTCGTCCCGTGTGTTGACAATAGGACGTTTGTGCATTGTATCCACACTCGCTTCAACGTGAAAGAAATCCGAGCGTTGTGTGAGTTGGAAATGTCCGGGTGTTGCGAGGCCTGCTTCGGTTTCAATGCCTATCTTACCTGCCCCCGCGAAAATTTGTCGCGTGACGAAAAACGGCAGGATGCAAGCTTTGAGGTAATCAAAAGGCACTTCGCGCGCCATGAGATAGTTATCGTGGCATCCGTAACTATGCCCGTAAAAATCAGTATTGTTTTTGTATAGGATGACGCGTTGCCCAAGTTCTTCACTACGGCTTTCAGCACATTTCTGGAGTATCCGTTCACCGGCTTTGTCGTGTGCGACCAGGTCAAAAAGACTTTGACATTCCGGTGTTGAATATTCCGGATGCGCGTGGTCATTATAAAGCCTGGCACCGTTGATAAGGATGCGGTCACTTTTAATCTCCCGAAAGGAACGTCCCGGTTGCTTGGCAAATCGCTCGCGGTCGCGTTTTTCTTCCTCTACTTCATCGGGATGATTATTGAGATGTTTTGCTCGGAAACCACGTTCATCTCGAAACGGATCTTCGCCATTGTAATCCCAGAGCGGCAAGAACGGGTCGCGCCGATAATTCTTTATCAGATCAATGGATTCCTTGACGGTATCGATCTGTTCAGCGTTTTCAAGGGTGATGCCGTATTCGGTTTCGATTCCAAAAAGTCTGTGCATTATTCGCGTCTTTCTATGGTATTCAGACAGTAATATGATTGAATCTACGGTGAAAGGTGAAGAATTAAATCACTGGGCTCGGTGCTCTCCGAGGCTCCTTCTTTTCAGACTGAATAGGTGTAATTTTGACAACATTTACGGGATCATAATCAAGGAGTTTAAGCCAATCCTCAGTAGCCTCTGTCGGTGGGAAAATGTCGTTTTCACTATATTCTGCATTGAGTGCGTCCAAAAGATCATTTATGGAGATGCCGGTCTCAGTAGTCGGGTCTGCGATTGCTCGTTTCATGGCAGATTCTTTTGCTCTCTGAACAATAGACTCAATAATCGCACCACTACAGAGATGACCGCGGTAGAGAATGTCTCGCCTACCATTGCGGAGCGCGACTTCAAGGAATCGGTTTTCAGCTGTTTCGCGATACATTTCATCAACGACCTGTGTTATCAAACCGTCAACGACCTCTTCGTCTGCGGTTTCACCCGGTTCCGTTTCAATGGGAAGTTCTGGGGTTAGGTAGATACTGAAAATATCCTTGGCAGCGTCTTTATTCGGACGAGTTACTTTGATTTTTCTGTCAATTCGTCCCGGACGAAGGACAGCCGGATCAATTAAGTCGGGTCTGTTGGTTGCCAAAATGATGACAACCTCTTGCAACGGCTCAATACCGTCCATTTCTGCACAGAACATCGGTACGAGTGTGTTAGAGATACTATGTGACCGCATAGCGCGGCGGGTTCCCAAAATGGATTCTGCTTCATCAATAAAGACAAATGCCAGTTTGCCTTCAGCGCGTTTTTCTCGTGCTGCCTGAAAGATTTCTCTGACCTTCCGCTCCGATTCACCCAACCACATATTGAGAATTTCAGGACCTTTAATATGAAGAAAGGTGCCTTCAATCTCTTCTCCTGTCTCTGTTTTGAGGCGTTCGGTTAAGTTGTAAGCAGTCGCTTTTCCAATAAGGGTTTTACCGCAACCGGGAGGACCGTGGAGAAGAAACCCTTTCGGTACAGTATACTGAAACCGCTTGAAAAGTTTAGGATGCAAAATTGGTTGTTCAATAGTATTCTTAATTCGCTGGATAGTTTCGTCAAGTCCGCCAATCTTCGTCCATGGAATTTGCGGCACTGCTTCAAGCGCGTAGTCGTTGTGTTCTTTTGAGGCGATCCGTTCAATGGCAACTTTTAAACTGGCATCAAGGCGGACTTCGTCACCGGACTTTAACTTGACATCTGCCAGGTCGGCAGCGCGTTCTATAATAACGGATTGAAGACTCGGTTCAGACCCAACGCGTAGCCTGCCATCAGGAAGGACCTCGGCAATTTTAGCAATTGGTCCCGATTCTGTATAGCCAAGTTCCCCCACAACAACAAAAGCTTCGTTAAGGAGCACGCTAACACCTTTTTTGAGGTTTTTTGTGTCTAATTGCTGGTCAACATTAGCATAGTATTCGGAGCCGCTAACAGTGACGCGCGCTGTATCGTCTTTGGGTATTGCGAGAAGAGTTCCAATGCGGTTTGCTGGTTCAGTCAGTTTATCAATTTGTTCTACCATCTCATCGCGTATGCGGATTGCTTCCTGCTCAACGGCTCGGACCCTTTGCCGAAATTCACCTTCATCATTGATGATGGAGCGGCGCAGTTCTACTAACATCCGTCGTCTACGGTCTTCCACAGGAGTTTCTGAGATGATGAGATGAATCAGTCGCAGGGAATAGCCGGAACTTGCCTTGTCTTCATCAATATTCTCATCTTCATCCTCATCCAGTTCCAACTCATCCTCGTCTTCAAAAAAATCATGCTCGTCGGGACCCACGCCAACATCGCTAAACGTCTTCTTATCGTACATTGTGAACGTCTCCTCATACAGAAGGGGTGACTTTACGATAGTTTTTACCACATTCTAATCTATTTTGCTAATTTTATCGCATGTTAGCAAATGTAATCAACGATTCTTGATTTTTTAGCAGATTCTGCTAAAAAGTTGACTCAACTGCGGTAATTGTCATTAGTTTAACATATTTCTAAAATCGATGCAAGTTAAATAGTTGGTTGTTTCGCAATAGTTGGTTGTTTCGCAAATTTGTTCTGCCTGTAATCCTTATCTGTCTTAAAATGTAAAAGAGACCATCGTAAAGTTTGTGCAGTTTATCATGTATTATTATACGATGCAAGTTAAAAGGACTTTTTAACTTGGTTTTTGTTGCGATTTACGGAGTTTTTTGGAGACAAGTGATAAGAGACGCACAATGAATTGCGCGACGACAAACGCAGCAGCCTAAAAGATAAGGGCCCGTGAAGCGCGTCACTAACCTATGGTGAAAGATCAAAAATTATAAACACACCTCATTTAATTTTGACAAGCCACCCTTTATTATAGTATAATACATTATGCATGTGAGCAAATAACATTTGGAAATGTCAGCATTTCCCGAAAAGGTCAAGAATTATGGTATTGAAAACGAAAACCTATTTTCCTAAATCCGATAAAGAGATTAAGTGGTACGTCGTGGATGCGCAAGGGCAAGTGCTCGGACGTTTAGCATCCCGAATCGCACAAGTATTGAGAGGGAAACACGACCCCGGTTTTACACCCCACGCGGATTTAGGGTATCGTGTTGCTGTGATTAACGCCAAAAAAGTTGTTGTCACCGGAAATAAGAGTGAGCAGAAGACTTATTTCCGACATAGCGGTTATCCTGGTGGTGATAGATATCGAACGTTCAATGAACAGATGAAACGCAGTCCTGAATTTATTATCACAGCTGCAGTCAAGGGGATGGTGCCCAAGAATCATCTCGGTGCAAAATTGATGAAGGGATTAAAGGTTTACGCAGGTCCAAACCACCCACACCAAGCACAGGAACCGGAAGTCTTAACATTTTAATATTTTAACAGTTGAGGAAAATATGGCTATTGAACAATATTGGGGAACTGGCAGACGTAAAACCTCTGTCGCACGCGTCCGAATCATTCCAGGTGGTGAAGGCGGCATTGTCGTCAATAAGAAACCCATTGAGGAATACTTCGACCGTTCTGACCACGTGCAAGCAGCGCGTCGTCCGATTGAACACGTTGAACGGGCGGGTGAGTTCGCTGTCCACGTGAATGTCCGTGGTGGCGGGAATACCGGTCAAGCTGGTGCGATTTCGCACGGTCTGGCACGTGCACTCGTTAAAGCAGACGAAGCGTTGAAACCTTCGCTGAAAAAAGGTGGGTTCTTAACGCGTGACTCACGGATGGTAGAACGTAAGAAATACGGACAGAAAGGCGCACGGGCACGGTTCCAATTCTCCAAACGTTAATTTTGTGAGTTCCCGCTGGAATCAACGCGTTTTACGTGGTATCTCGGATACGGAATTTGTTATCCTACGAGATGCAGAGGAATTTATGTCAAACATTGTCATCTTAGGTGCCCAATGGGGTGATGAGAGTAAAGGGAAGCTTACCGATGTGTTCGCTGAGCATGCGGATGTTGTCGCGCGCTATCAAGGTGGCGACAATGCCGGACATACTATTGTTCTCGGTGATAAGACGTTTATTCTACATCTGATCCCATCAGGCATTCTCAGACCTAACACCGTGAATGTTATCGGCAACGGAGTCGTTATCAATTTGGAGACGCTTTTCCGTGAGATTGACGGGTTGCAGGCACAAGGAATTGAAGTCAGCAGCGAGAATCTCAAGATTAGCGATCGCGCACATCTCATTTTGCCTTACCACAAGGTTGTTGAACAGTGGGAGCAGATGGGAAGTGCAACGAAAATCGGCACAACTTCACGCGGTATCGGACCGACCTACTCCGATAAGATGAATCGACACGCAGGTATCCGTGTAGGGGACCTGCTTGAGTTTGACCATTTCCAGAAGAAACTCGATTACAATCTTGAGACCAAAGCAGATGCACTTCAGATAGGCGGTGTCGCTCGACATACCTTGCTTGAAACATACTATAACTATGCCGAACGAATTGCCCCATACATAACAGATACAGTTCCATTTATGCACGAAGCACTTGATGCTGAAAAGCGGATTCTGTTTGAGGGTGCACAGGGAACAATGCTTGACATAGATTTTGGAACATATCCGTATGTCACTTCGTCTAACTGCACCGCAGGTGCGGTATGCACAGGTCTCGGCATCGGGCCGAAAGTAATTGATGAAGTGTTGGGTGTTTCAAAAGCGTATGTTACGCGCGTTGGTGGTGGCCCATTCCCAACTGAAATGCCACCCGACCTGGATCAGGAAATTCGGGATATCGGTAAGGAATACGGTGCCACAACGCAGAGACCCAGACGCTGCGGATGGCTTGACCTTGTAGCACTCCGATACGCAACGCAAATTAACGGATTAACCGCCATTGCACTCACAAAACTGGACGTGTTTGATACCCTCGCGGACCTACAGGTTTGTGTCGCCTATCGCTATAAAGGAAAAGAGACGACCATCTTCCCGAGTAGCCTGAAAGTTTTGGAGGAATGTGAACCGGTTTATGAAACATTGCCCGGATGGCAACAACCGTTGACTGAAGCACGTTCTGCTGAAGACATTCCACAGCGCACTAAGGCATACATCAACTATGTTGCTGACTATCTTAATGTACCAGTCCCAATTATCTCCGTAGGACCGGATAGAAATCAGATTGTGACATTGGGAGACCCGCTCTGGTAACGGTGCGGGACAACACTATCCTACCACGGCAACTTGCCACAGTTAGTTTTTCTGGTTTTTTGCATTTTAATTTGACATTTGCCAAGAATGGTTGTATCATTATATATTGTGAATTTGAGCCGTTAGCTCAGCAGGTAGAGCATCTGACTTTTAATCAGGTGGTCACAGGTTCGATTCCTGTACGGCTCATTTAATTTTGTTTCTATATGCCCCTGTCGTCTAGCCTGGCCAAGGACACCGCCCTTTCACGGCGGCGACACGAGTTCAAATCTCGTCGGGGGTATTTGAAAAAGAAAACCAACCCTATATTGTGGGTTGGTTTTTTGTTTATAGTAATATCTAAAAATACCTTCGTATTTTCTTTGTATTAACGTATGAATTCAAGAGATATAGGTGAATATCAATCTGCAGCCTCAGCAAGCTCCAACAACACTGGCGATTCGACTCGGATAGCGTCTTTGATACAGACCTCTTCACAAAGCAGGCAGCCGACACAATCCTTTGGTTTAACAAGTTCGCAGATACCAAAGAAACTATCGGCATGTTCATTTGTTACCGGATCTTTTATTTCAAGGCACTCCCACGGGCAGATTTGTACACAGAAATCGCACCCAGAGCATAACTCCTCATAAATAACAGCGATGGGGCGATGCGTGAGACGAGGGATAAATTTACACACTTCCCCGAATTGGTCATGAATCGCTTCCACGGGACAGACCATGCCGCATGCGCCACAATCAATGCATACATCGGGATCAATGATGTGTAATTTATTGCGATCACCAGTAATTGCATCAACCGGACATTTACATAAACACTGCAGGCATCCGATGCATTCGTCAGTTATAAAATACGCCATAACAGTTATACCTCCTATGTTCTATTTTAGCACAACCCAAGATGTGTAACAACAAGCTTTTCTAACCTTGCACTCCATATTTCAGGTGAATGCACCTTCCCGTGTCGTGCATCAATGACTTTTCCATCAGTATCAATGAGTATGAAGGCAGGTAGCTTAACTTTACGGGTTCCTGGACCCGATCCGAATCCGAACTGATCAGCCAATGCAGCTTGCTGTCCATCAGCATCAGCATAGATATACTGTCCTTGACGGTTTTCCCTGCGAACTACATCGCGCAATGCTTCTGCGTCCCTCCATCCACCAACATTGACACCAATTACCTCAAATCTATTATTGTGATGTTTTTTGTAAAGTGTGTCAATGTCCGTGAGTTCTTGTTCATTGTGTATGTAACCAAAATGGAGTAGGACAACTTTCCCACGAAATGCAGAGGCTGAAATAGGATTTCCATCAACATCAACTGCAGAAAAATCTGGAATCACGTTACCTATGCGTGCGATATCTGTCCACTTCACAAGTTGTCCAAGTTGTTCTCCTCTTGTACCTACTGAGATGATCTTCCCATCTCTATCAATGAGCCACTGTGAAGGCACACTATTAATACCGAAAAACTGTGCGAGTTCGCTTTTCCATCCTTTTCCATCATAGATTTGGGGCCACGGTATCTCATGTTCCTCAATGTATTCGCGTAGTTCTGTTTCATTCTCATCCAGACTCACACCGATAACATCAAAACCATCTTTGTGATGGTTCTCGTATACCTTTTTGAGATAAGGAATTTCTGGCGCGCAGAAACCACACCATTTCGCACAAAAATTAAGAACCAACATTTTGCCATGGTAATCCGAGACCGATACAGGTGTGCCATCAATAGCAACCGCAGAAAAATCGGGAAGTTGCTTCCCAACCCATGCATCTTGTTTCCATCTAAATTCAGGATGAGGTTCCCACGGATATTTTTGTGCTAATTCGGTTTCTCCCAACGTTTCATAGACATCCCCAAGTCCGCGTAGGGCATACCAATCGTCTGGTTCAACATTAAGTCGTTGCTGAAATGCATGTTGCATTTGCTCAATCAAGGGTTTACATTTTGCAATAAGTTCGGCATTTGCATCAGAATTCCTCATCAGATTCCGATAGATATGGCACGGTGTTCTGCCTACCTCTTTATAAAGTTTTGTCAACCAACCGGACAATTCCGATTCACCTTGCTGCTTTGCTCTTTCAAACATTCTCTCAAGGGCAGTAAGTGTCAGTTTAAACAATGGATCAAAGGGGCCATCATAATGACTAACTGCAAAAAAACATGTTTCAGCATCTTTGGGAGCCAACGTCATGGCTTGTTCAAGGAAGGTAAGGTCACTATCCGATTCTCCATGACGGACACGTTTACCCTCCCACACAATGATTACTAACATTTTCACAGCAGCACCGTTTTCAGGTTGTGTTTCAAGTGCCTCTTCAACGAATTCACGTAGTTCCAGATGCATCGCTTCAGGAAAATTTGAGATGTGCTCTTGAAGTTGTGCTGGCAGCGTTGTTTTACCATCAACAACCCCTGCTTTAATCTTTGTTTTGAAATACTCCAGAAGTTGTTCTTGATCTTTCTCTGTGAGTCTTCTTGGCGGTGCATGTTTACGGTTTTCAAACGATTTTAGATACGCGTCCCATATATCGGTATGATCGGATATCGCATCGACTAAGTCTTGTTGATCCTCCGATTGTTGTCCCAAATTTTTCCGAAATGCAGCCTTTTCCATAGGAACCAAATCTCTACACTTCTTTATCAGGGAATTATATCTATCAATTTTCGGACTACTTCCATCAGAACGTGATGAATTTTGAAGGTTATCCGTAAGGTCCCTAAGTCCATCTTTAAGGTGCTTATAAACTGTGTAGGGGGTTATCCTATGCTGCCAATAGAATGACCTTGCCTCCTGATAACGAGCAGTGTCGTCTTGTTGCGCTGCCCAAGTATATAAGTTTTCAAGTGCCATGAGAACTTTTTCTCGGTCCGCGATGCCACCGAAAAATCCGCCATTGCATCTATATCTGTCTATCACAACCAAATTCATACACGGGTCTTTCGGTATTAGCGACATTGACTCATCCACATGTGGATCATTTTTTAAATCCCAGTCTGAAATTTCCACAATTGTGCAAAGTAAGGCTGCTGCGCCATTTTTCGGATCAGATTTAAGAAAACTATCGGCTAACGCTCGTAATTTTGGCAGCATCTCTTTTGGAAATCGCCAAAAGTAATTGTGGATACCAGGGGGAAGTGTTGTTACTCCATCCGAGACACCTTCTTCAATTTTCGTTTTGATGTAAGCGAGGAGTTTTTCTTGCGTTTCCTCGTCTAATTCTGATATGCCACTACTTGATGAGAGTCCAAAATTGTAAAGTGAATTGATGAACGTATACCAGAAATCCGTAGAATCGTATTTTTCGAACATAATTTTCTCCGAGGCGGATATTCAATTAGGATGCCTTTAGTATAAATTAGTATAATGTTTTAACTTTTGTGTGTCCAGTGAATATTTACATCTTTTGATAAAAACGAGGGTGTTGTCTAACGAGTGATATAGCGTAGTTCTTATGGTTGGAACTGGCACCTATACCAAATTAGTTGTTAAGACAACACCTTTAGTTTTTAACTGACAGGTAGTCACTTGATGCTATTTACTGAAAATATGCAGCGTTAATCTCTGTGAAATGTTCCCATTCTTCCGGCACATCTTCTTCCATGAAGATAGCCTCAACAGGACATTCTGGCTCACATACACCACAATCGATGCATTCTTCTGGATCAATGTAGAGCATGTCTACCCCTTCAAATTCATCAGGTGCATCTGTTGGATGTGGGTGAATACAATCCACAGGACAGACATCAACACAAGAGCTGTCTTTTTCGTCAATGCAGGGTTCGCAAATTACATAGGTCATTTTGTTATTCTCCTTTTGTTTTAATCGGAAAGGTTATCAGGTTAAATACTGAGTTGTTGTTTATTGAAATAATCAGCGTTTTTTTCAATGAAACGTTCCCATTCCTCCGGCACATCTTCATCAAAAAAGATAGCCTCAACAGGGCATTCAGGTTCACACACGCCACATTCAATGCATGTTTCTGGATCAATGAAGAGTTGATTTACCCCTTCATAGTCATCGGATTCATGCATTGGATTTGGGCGTATGGAATCACAAGGGCAAATATCAACACAAGTGCTGTCTTTTACATCAACGCAGGGTTCACAAATTACATACGTCATTTGTTATTTCTCCTTTTATTATATTCTGTTCGGCTAAATTGTCAATTGTTATTTTTTATTGAAAATAATCAGCGTTGATTTCTATAAAATGTTCCCATTCTTCTGGAACTTCATCTTCAATGAAGATAGCTTCAACTGGACATTCATGTTCGCATATAGCACAATCAATGCATTCTTCTGGGTCAATATAGAGTTGGTTTACCTCTTCAAATTCGTCGGGATTGTTTGTCGGATGTGGGTGAATGCAATCCACAGGACAAGGGTCAACACAAGCACTGTCTTTTACATCAATGCAGGGTTCGCAAATTACATAGGTCATTTTAGAATTCCTCCTTTATGTGTAAGTTGTCTTTTCATGTTACCAGGGCCGGGATGAACTTACCCGTGCGTTTTTCCAATTAATTGTATGTGTCCAGCCAGGCTTCACACCCTTTTTAGGTCCCATACCGTAAGCCCCTACACGATAATCAATCCCTGTCATAAACATTAAGCGGGATGCCAATTCCTTAGCCTCTGCGACATCTATTTCAACTTCTCTGTCTTTCTCTAATTGAAAACCGTTATGGATCAATCTCACTTGTAGTCCGTGCTTTCCAATTTTAGATTGTAAACGTCGTGCTGCTTCTTGGACTTTTGAAAACTGGACATCAGGAGCGTGCTCCTTTGGATATAGGCTAAAACCCGCATGGCGGACATGAAAAACGTTATCCCCGTCTCCAAAACAACCTTCAAGCATCATACTCTCAAGCAATGTTTCAAGTTCTATCATATCACCAGTGCGGAATTGTGTCGGATCATCTGGGAGAGCTACCACTGTAAACCATAAGTGAAGGATATTGAAAGGTAGTTCTCGTTCTTTAATTAAGGATCGGAGCACTTCCTTAACTTCCGCGATACGAGTTGAATTTGACGCTAAATGTTCCACTTCGTCATATATTTCAGATATACTACGCCCTCTGGAAAGACACCAATGTCCACTGATTGTAAAATTTTTTAATTTTTCCGCGATTTTATCCCCTTTCCACCGTCTAATTATATCCTCCGTGTATGATCTCGTTGTTGGGTTGTCATCTTCAGAGATCAATAGAGGACCTTTTTCGACAGTGGAGATAGGTATCTTGATATCCTTAATTAGAGACCTTATCAATTCCGTGACTTCATTCGGGTTCATCATTCATCCTCCTTTCTTAATGGTTCTTGCCAAACTAAATTAATAGTAAGGTCCGGATGCACTTACCCTTACAATTTTCCAATTAATTGCGTTTGTCCACCCGGGTGGAATTTCATCCACACTTAACTGCATACCATACCCGCTTCCTCCAGGATAGTTAATCCCTGTCATAATACTTAGTCGAATTGCCAACTCTTTTGTTTCGGAAACATGTATTTCAAATTCGCGCTTCTTCTCTAATACAAAACCTTCATGGAGTAGACACACCTTCAGATCATGTTTTTCCAATGCGGACTGAAGAAATTTCATCATTTCTTGAACTTGCGAAAATGAGATGTCGGGTTTATCGTATTCTCTATCATCCATTCGATTTAAACTAAAACCGCTATGGCGTACCCGTACATTTAAGTTCTCCTTTTCAAGCAATGTTTCAAGTTCTATCATCTCTTTGTTACGATATTGTATCGGGTCTTCTGGGAGAATAATCACGCTAAAAGCACGGTTGAAAATCTTAAAGGGCAGACCTTGTTCTTTAATCAAAGATTCCAATACTTTTCTAACTTGCGGAACATGAGATGTCTCAAGAGCAAGACGTTCTATCTCTACACAGATATCAGATACGGTTATTCCCACAGATGTCCGATAGTTTCTATGTTTACCATAAATGCCGATAGATTCTCTCGCCTCTTGCACCTCTTGAGGAATATCGTCGTATTCACCTTTATCAAGTTCCATCCACTGTTGAGCAATATCTTTAAGCCGTTCTCTTGGCACTTTAGTATCGTCTTCACTAATCAATAGAGGTCCGCAATTGGACGCAACTGGTAGAGAAGATTCTGCAGTTAAAGATTCCAATAATTTCTTAACATCGTTGGGATTCATAACTCAACCTCCTAATGTCGAATCAGGTTGCAGTAAAGTTTAGTCTTTTCAACTTTTCCATTGACGCCGTGGAAAACGCCATAAAGAAATCCGGATATTAGCACTTGTGCAGTTTGTAGATTTGAATGTATCCTCGGAAGGTGGCGTGTGATATGAATCCAACCTATAGTTGATGCCGAGGGTATCATCTATCCGTTTTGCAATCTCACTAACCTGTGAGAGAGGTATGTTAGATTCAGAAGTTTTCTCTAATCTGAAACCTCGGTGGAACAATTTTGCCTTGATGCGTTTCTCCTTTAATATCGTCTCATAGCGATTTGCCACCCCTTCAAACTGCGATGCCACCACCTTAACCCCTGCTTGTTTTTCTAACCGAAATCCACCGTGAAGCATTTTGACAGGATAGCGCGTCGTGTCATCCTCAGCCAATGTCACCAATCGGAATCCGTGATCGGTAAAACGGATAGGCAGATTCTCTTCCGCTATGAGAGATTCAAGGATGACTTCAACTTCTAAAGATTCTAACAATTCTTTTGCAGACGAGTCCGCATCGGTTTTGGAATAGAATTCCATAATATCTTCTCGACCAGGATGACGCGTGTAGATTTTACCCTCTTTGTTCCATTGATGGATAACATCTTTGATGCGCCCCTCTGTGGTATAATCCGATGCCCCTAAACTTTGAATAGCGGATATATCAATTACCTCAATCGGGATCCCTTCCTCCACAATTAAAGTTTTTAATAATTCCTTGACATCATTCGGTGTCATGTTAGCTCTCCTTTTAGAGTAAGAATGCAAATCGGTTGAAAAGGTTACATAAAAAACACTGTTTTGCGAATTCAATCTGTTTTCGGATTTTCTTTTTTTCTAAATATATGGTCGAATTCGCCGGGATATTCCGCTTTCATCCAAGCGGTGACCTTTTTCTTGGCACGATACAATCGAACCTTAGTCGCTGACAATGTTATTTCTAAAGTCTTGGCGATTTCTTCCAGCATCATTCTGGGATTGGCAAGTTTCAACTCAAACACTTCTCGTTCCGACTTTGATAACCGGCGCGCTAAGGCATAAACGATCTCTAATTGTTCTTTGCCAATAATACGATATATAGGCGAACGATGCTCAAGGTCTACCAGATGTGCTTCAGGATTCCCTTCAAGCGATCCGATTTCGAGTTTTCTCTGGTCTTCACGGAAGTGTGCTGCAACGAGTTGATATGCAATACTGAACAGCCAACTTGAAAAACTTTTGGGATCCCGAAGGGTTCCGAGATTTTGATGAACCTTAATAAACGTCTCTTGCACAAGGTCTTGCGCGGTTTCCCAATTGCCAACGCGCCTATAGAAAAAACTGAGGAGGGGACCTTCGTACCGATGATAAAGGATTTCAAATGTCCCATCATCAGCATCGGCTAAATTTTGATCCACCAATTCCTCGTCGCGAAACTCATCCATTGTCGTTCCACCCTCTGTTAACATCACTATTTTATTTACACTCAACTATAGAGAAGCATATAATTAATGAAACACTTGATATTGTAAAATTGAAATTTGAATTTAAATATAAGAATGCAAATCAGATAAAAAGGTTACATAAAAATGAAGTGTTCAATTTGCGGCAGTCTGTTCGGAGGTGAAAATTTTTCGTCATGCTCATTATGTGGAATTTCAAGGACAGTTGCAAGTTTTTTTGAAGAAAACCGATTCCGTTGATAACTAAAAAAAGATGGTAATAACTGTATGTGTATCTATCAACTCCACAAAGGAGATAAACCGATAACAAATAATATGAAAGTCCTAATTTGATTAAAAATCGATGAAATTATTTTGTTTGGAGGTAATATCATTATGTTCAAGGAATTAAAAAAGATAAGCGTTGTGCTTGTGTTATTGGCATGTTTTATTGGATGCGGCGACGTTGACCCAACTCCGGTGTCACCTCCAGTTTATTTGGCAATTAACCAGGTTTTAAAACGGTGGCGAGAAGGTTATGAAACTGAAGATATAGAGACTTATATGAGTGCTTACTGGTCGCAAGGTTTCCGATACGTCTCAGACTGGGGAACAGACGGCGATAAAACTGATGATCTCATATTTGATGATATTCGAGACGAACGTGATTCTGCAATTCATGTCTTTAGCCAATTTCAGGATATTGAAATAGAACTTTCTATTCCTCCCGAAATAGCCATGAATAAAGATGGCACGCAAGCCGAAGTCCGAAATCATTACCGAATCCAAGGCTTTGTGGCAGATGGCGAATCACTTGAAGGCGGATTTACGGGGTGGTTCGCGGAAGGCGACAACCTGTTTATCTTTGAAAAAAGAGATGACGAATGGCGCATCATTGAATGGTATGATGAGGCTTTCAATGATGAAGAAATTCGCATTGCTAATAACCTATAGCTTGGTCAATTTTAAAACATTCAGAATAAATTATCCAAACTATAGTTAAATCACAAGGTATCTCATAAATTTTTATGAGATACCTTGATTCTTTTTAGCAGATAGGTTATGCTTTAAACAGATTGATTGCAGTGACACAGTTGGAAGAAATTCATCTTACCTGATCACATACCAAGTTGGCATTATCTGTTAATTTTTGTAAAAAATTTAATATGAGGACGCATAACATATAAAATAGTGAAAAAAATCTCGACTCTTTTTTGCAAATTTGATACACTTTATAACAATTGATTGCAATGGTACGTGGTTAAGAGGGTTATCCACTACTTTCTGCAGTCCCATTCGTTAAATAAAACCCTTTTGTTTAATTTCCGAAATGCACATGACAGTGCAATTTTCAAGGAGGATTAAAACAATGCGTAAACAATTAGAGATAATTCTTACCGCTCTGTTTCCTATAATGGTTTTGGCAATAGGTTATTTTGTTGTTTCTTCAAAAGTTCAAGTGCAGGCTAATCAGACAACATTCTATCCCGCAGAAGCAGGTCCTTATTATGATGATCCTGGTGTAGACGGAACGTATTTCGGCGTTGAAATTAATTCTGACGACTTGTGCGATGTGCAAAATGGCTTTAACATTGCAAGTACAACGGAAGCTGCCAGTATCCGTCGTATCCGTGCCGCAAATGGCAATCTTGGAATTCGTTGGAGTCGAACACAGGATTGGCGTTTTGGTGATGTTACGCCTTGGGGTGGTGACTCTGCCTACATAATTTATACTGATGATATGGGATGGGGTGAGGTATACGACCCTGAGAAAACAGGCATAACTGGTTTTCCTTGGGAAGGAAGCGAAAGCCATGATCGATATGTCTATGAAGGTAAACAATATATATTTACTTTTGCCGTAGTAACAGGATATGAGCGTTTAACACATAATAATATAAAGTATGTCTGTCCAAGGTACTATAAATCTGTTTATAATATTATATATTCTTGTAGTGCTAAAGCGACCCATTGGGCCGATGGCACATTTAGGGAAGTTCGCAAACACCAATTTGGTCCTATAGAACTTCGTATTCCTGGAGACAGTAGTTCAGCGGCTCGACTTGTAGACGAAGATGGCTTTCGTGAATGGTTCCCTTGCATAGAGTTAGACTAATGCATCTCAAAGTCATCAGATTCCGATGTTTATCAGTGTTTACTTGTTATTTGTTCCTGAAAATACTCGTTGAGAGTAGATAAGATGTGTCTTTGTCCAGATATTTCAAGTCGTATTTGATGAATTATTTTACGTATCAAACGACTTGGATGTTGTATCAAGAGATAAATTAATAGTTTATGCCTAAGTTTGCAGAGACACCATGTCGTTTCTCCAAACTTATTGATGATAACTTCAAAATTGTGCAAATTATCACGGAGGATAAAAAAATGCGTAAACAATTAGAGATAATTCTTACCGCTCTGTTTCCTGTAATGGTTTTGGCAGTAGGTTTTTTTGTCGTTTCTTCAAAAGCAGAATTGCGTAATAATGAAACAGCCATTCCTGAAGAGGCAGGTCCTTTTTATAGATACCCTGGTGTAGATGGAGAATATTTCGGAGCTGAAATTTATTTTAACGTTATGTGCGATGTTTTTAATGGCTTTGAAATTGTCTCGGCATTTGAAAATGCCACTGTCTCTGCTTCGGATATCGCTGGTGCAGTTAGTTGGGATAAAGTGCAGAATTGGAGATTTAACGGAGATACGCCGTGGGGCGGTCACTTTGCCATAATTAGTGCTGATATAACTATCAGGTGGTCAGAGATCCGTACAGGGTTTCCTTGGAGTGGACACCAGGGCTCTGTGCGAGTCATTGATGATGGTGAACAAGTTATATACGACAGTGGCACTGTAATAGGATGGGAGCAGTTTACGGACCCAAATGAGGCAAAACACATCTGTCCTATGTCCTACTTTCACACGTTGGATAATAAATTATTTTGTGTAGATAAGAGTTTTGAATTGGGCGAAATGATAATAATAGGAGAAGAAGGATTTGGCGATCCAGTGTTAGTTGATCCTGAAGAAGGTATATATAGTCGGAAGGTAGTAGATATAGGCAGATGGATCGATTGCAAAAAGTTAAATTAAAAATTGGTCATTGCAGTTACTATAAACTGATATATTTACGCGATTGCACTCCAGTGGAACTAGTGTTCTGTCCATTCTAATCTTGTAGGTCGGGTTTCGTGCCTCAACCCGACCTACAAGATTAGAATGGACAGTCCACTGTAGAGTGTGATGCCAATCAATAAGTAGCAACTTGTGTTATTTATTTTACAATGTTAAAAGAAGGTTCTAACAGAGAGGTTATCTTTATGCAGGTTAAAACTATAAAAGCTCTGTGTTGGTTTCTGTATATCTTCACTTTTGCAGTAGACCGGCGAAAGAGCACTATAAAAATTGTTTTTGGAGTTGTTTTATTGAGTGCTTTGACAACTGGTAGTGGTTATACTGGAGTCTGGAAAGATGATTTTGATGACATAGCCCTCAATGGTTGGGAACGTATTGTTGAGAAAAATCCTTGGTTGGCAGACTGGGAAGTTTCCCCATTTACTATTGGACGCCTTCTTGCAGTAATACAGAAACCAGAACAGGAGCAGGGAACAGCTGCAGATTTTCTACACTGGAATGTCCACCAATTTCAACTTGACAAGATAACAGTGGTAGGTGATGAAGTCCGTTACACGCCTGTTCCAAATAATCCGCGTGGTGAACTTTGCTTATTCCTCGGTAAACGACAACCTTCGCCTGACTTCGCAGAAGGTTATATTTTCAGTCCTGAAAAGACAACAAGAATACAGTTTACCGAAAACGGCGTTTACAAGAAGGGTGAAGTGAAAGAGGATTATGCTCTAATGTTTCGACTAACTTCTGAGCATTTAAAGGTTGTTTTTGAGGCCGGAAAGTTTCAACTCTGGACGCAAGACCTTCTAATTACAGAATTTGTTGACGACGATATTCCCATGATTGATGTTGTTGGTTTAATCAGCGTATGTGAACTTTTAGGGAAATGGTTTGATGGGACTATCTCAACCTTTTCAATTTCTGGGCAAGGTATCCCTACCAATAATTCTTTTGATGTGCAGTTGGAAAACACGCAATTGACTACAACTTGGGGGAAGTTGAAAGATCTTAAGCAAGCTCAATAGCCGCGTAACAGTTCTTATAGACACATCTTTAATTAATAAGGCAGCATATCTGATGGACTTTGCATACATGCGGAAGCTCAGTAAACATCGGTTCAAACCTTCTATTTTACTTGTTGTGCTTACTATCATGTTAAGCACTTCGCTTTTTCTTTGTGTTTTTATTCGAACAGCGAATTATCCCCGTCTAGAAGAAACATATCTACTTGGTACTGACTCCTATCGTTTTCTTCGTCAAGCCGATCTGATTGTTTCTCAAGGACATTTGCCAGAAGTAGATACGCAACGATGGCAATTAGAAGGGAGAGATTTATCTACCTCGCCCACTCTCTTTTCTTATGTTCTTGCTTACGCTTATTGTCTTCTGCACTGGATTTTTGCGGACATCAGTCTCTACAAGGTTGCTGTGTCCGCACCTATTGTGTGCTATTCGCTTTGTCTGTTGGCACTCTACGTTCTATGGAAGCATATTTTTGATACGCCTATCGCTCTTCTCGCTGTCAATTTTACCGCTATTTTCCCATCCTTAAATCTGCATCGTTCCGCCGCTGGTTTTGTGGACAGAGATGCTTTCGTCCTATTGTTGTGGTTGGTTATGTTCCTGTTCTACTTGAAGGCAGAATCTGGTATCTCTAAAACAGATTCATCTGCTGACATCACCCAGTCTTCCCCTCTGGTAAAGGGGATAAAGAGGAGTTCCGTATGTAGCAAATGGTCGATTTTCTTTTCTGCAGCGATATCGGGAATTGTCGGCGGATTGATCGCACTTTCTTGGGAGGGGGTAGGCCTTGCAATATCTATTCTTTCTATCTGGATCGGTGTCCGTGTGCTGCGGGGAGGTTTTTCTCGTCAAAGTGCGTTGGTTTATGTTATCTGGTATCTCTGCTTCACCGTCCTTGTTTTCACATTTACGCGTGCCTATCACAACATCTGGGTTCCTTATGCTTTTTTGACAATTGTCA
This sequence comes from Candidatus Poribacteria bacterium, assembly GCA_965197475.1. GTDB lineage: Bacteria > Poribacteria > WGA-4E > WGA-4E > WGA-3G > MSPOR6. The sequence goes on from CBDANF010000003.1 coordinate 323,790, forward strand.
TTCCAACTATTACCCTTTTCTGTACCCTCACATTTTTTGGAGAGGAGAATTCAAAAACTACCAAAGCAGAAAAACCCGTTTCATTATGGAAACGTTTGCTGGAATTCTCAAGGTCCAGCAATATCCATAGATGCCTTTTCGGTTGCGTTATCACTACCTTCCTGTTGGCGGGGTTTGCTCTGTTGCAATCACCTGATATTGGTGAAACATTTCGTCGACTGTTTGACAATTTTGTCTCACCATTGGGGCAAAGCCGCCTTATGCGGACTGTTTCTGAACTTTTTGACTTAAGCGGAATCAGGTTTCTCAGTAGGTATTCAGTCATAGCTCTGGCGGCAATGGCAGGTTGTGGGGTCCTAGTTTACAATTTCTTTTCAAAAGAACGCGTTATTTTTCGGTTAACTCTAATTGGTTTTGAAATCGCGCTTGGTGGAACCCTTCTCTCCCTTTTCCTTACAAATTCGGATGTCTCTTTCAATATTTTTGGTTTTTCTTTTTTGATAAGTGGAATTATAATAGGAATAGCATATATCCTTCGAACAGGAGATAATCTTGGAAATAATAAATATCTCTTACTGTTAATATGGATGTTTATTGGACTCGCCAGCAGCCGTGGTGCTGAACGATACCTCTTTTTTATTGATCCTGTGTTTGCTGTCTTCGTAAGTTTGCTGATTTTTACGGTGCTGCGCAGATGTATGAGGGAGCAAATTGAAAATGATTCGTCTGATAAGACTGCAGCAAACGGTTCTGCTATCCAAATAGGGCCTGCAGTAAGAAATGTCCACACAGAATTGTGTGTGATAAGTCTTATCGTGGCTTCTGAACTATATATCGGATATCGTCTATCTGATGTAGATAGTTTCATAAGGTGGATATTTCTTGGCATGTCAATACCTTGTGGACTCTTCGGAGTTTTGCTGCTATACAAAATTGCGATGCTAAAAATAACCCACCTCCAAAGGTTTGGCTGCCTCGCGATCGTGTTTATTCTCATTCTTTTCACAAGTTCAGATGTTTTTTCTGTAGGTGGCGTTTTCAACCCCGCACCCTACCCGCTGCATAAAGGATTTGTCCGCGCAAGTACCGAGGCTGTAAGTAAAACAGCAGTTCCTCGTTCTCCGAAATTACAGAAGCATTTGGCTAATATAGCGGAGTATACCGATGAAGACGCGGTTATTGCCGCGTGGTGGGATTACGGAAGTAAAGTGAATTGGTTTACGAAACGTGCAACCGTTGTTGACGAGTACCACTACATTCCTTATTGGATATTTTTGACAGCACGACATGTCTTCAGTGGTATATCTTCTACTGAAGCACTTGCATTTTTAAAAACACATAATGTAACGCATCTGTTGATAACGACAAACGAACTCCTTAAACTTGATACCGTTACGTATACAGGGTCCGATGAAACTTATGACCGTGGTGCAGCTGTTCATTTTCTCATGCCGGGGCGCAGCCGTGAAGTTACGCCCTCCGTACGGCAAACAGACTTTATTCCACATAGTTATCGAACTGTGGATATGCTGTCGTTAAATGGAAAGGAATACCCACCCGGCAAATGGCTGCTGCGGGGTGTTTCAATTAGATCGGATGGTGATAGTTGGGAAGCGAAGGTTCATGGTGTAACCAAAGAAGGTGAGTTTTCTCTGCCGCCAGCAGAATTTCGGGTTGGCACATTACACATCAGTCATGAGAAAAAAGGGGTTCCCGGTTCTGTGGTTGTTTTTCATAACGAAATAGGTGGAAAATTGCAAGCATTCTATCTATCAGAAGGTGCTGCACGCTTACTTTCAGTACGATTATATCTATTTTTGGAAGAGATTCCAGGTTTTTCATTGATATATGATACGAATTCTGAAGCGCGGTGTGATCCTGAAGGGTTCAGGCTCTGGAAAATTGATTATCCCGAAGCAATCCAACCCGATCCGAAATATCGGCAGCACGATTTTCCAAGCACTAAAAAGAAGTTGAAAAAATCTTGGGAACGTGGTAAGTTTTATAGTGTTCAGTAGCAGTGGATGGATAATCTGTTTCTATAAACGCACATCTAAAAAAATAGAACGCGTCAATATTTCTTGACACAACGATGACATTAGGTAAATTTGCTTTAATTTTTAACCCAAGTTGCTACCAATTAAAAATTCATCTTAATGTGTTCAATCTTTCGCTCCAGCGGAGCGATATGTTTATAGAAAAAAGTTAGTCTGTTCTTCCGCTCCAGCGGAGCGGTATGTCCAGTAACTATGAGTAGCACTTTTCTGAATATCCGCACCTATGATGTTTTCCAGGTTATAGGTGGCAACTGAGGTAATTTTTAGAAGTTTAGCAACTGCATGCAACAAGGCAAGCAACTGAGGTAATATCATGTCAAAACGTTCCATTATCACAACAATCATCATTCCGGTTCTGCTGATTTCTGTGCTGGTTATTGTGCTTGTTAATAACCAGCAGGAGTTCCCTGGGGAACTGGTTTTTGCCGAAAACAGAGTCAATTTCGGGACAATCCCTGAATGGGAGGGGACCGTAACACGTTCAGTGATAGCGAGAAATGAGGGAAGAAGCCCATTGCGAATAGAAAGAATTCGTGCAGGGTGTAGTTATGCAAAAATTACCGGACCAAGACTGATTCAGCCTAATGAAGAAGGAACGTTCGAAGTTGTGCTTAATCCCAAAATTGTTCCAACTGATGCAAAAGCGGCGACAGCGATCCTTTTCACAGATAGTCCAAGAACCCCACAAGTTTATCTAACAATTGTTGCTGCATCAAAGCGGTTCGCCACACTGAGTGCTGAAATTTGTGATTTCGGACAGATAATCCCTGGAACAACACATAAAAAGAAAATAAAACTATGTGTAAACGCACCACTCAATTTAGAGAAAGTCCGACTCATGCCATCAGCGCATCCAAACCTGACTTGGAAAATGTCTCCAGATCCGAATTCGGAGTGTTTCCTCATCACAATTCAATTGCAGGCACCAAAAATATGGAAACAGGGAGACACAGAAACCCGACCCTATAATGCTGAAAAACTATTTTCTTCAATACTTACCGTCGCTTTTCCAAATGAGCGAACCTTGGCGTTACCTATTACTGCGAGAATCGTGCGACCCGTGACGGTGCAACCGAAAACCCTCTCCTATGGAGCAGTGGATAAAGACGCAAACCCATCTGCCGAATTCACACTTTCTGCGAAAAAGGGTTTTAAGGTACTCAGTATTCAGGTTCCTGACTATTTGCGGGTTGCTGCGCCGGACAATTGGACGCAATCCTTGCACGCCTACAACGCGCACTCACAACAAGAAAAACGGTACAAGGTTTTTTGGGAGGTAGCAAATTCACCTGAACTGCTGCGTCAAGAGATCCTGGTCATGACAACAGCAGAAAAGTTACCGATTACTATTCCTGTCTACGGGTTAATTCGAACCGCAAAAAATGAAACTACCAAACTAACAGAGAGGTAAATTTTCATGAGAATGAAAACTTTAAAATGCATTCACAGATTCTATACGTTTTTACCTATTTTTAGTACTATTATTGATAAAAAAAAGATAATGGTAAAAACCCTTTTTTCTTTAGTCCTGTTATGTGTTCTCTTGTGCGGACACAGTTACGCTGAGGTATGGAACGACTCGTTTGATGATGAGGAGCTCAAAGGATGGGAGCGAATTTGGCTGCGAAATCGTGGGGATGCCAAATGGGAAGCTGTTGATGGATTCCTCTTTGCCAATATTCAGGCAAATGATATCCCTCCAAGATGTCATAAGAACACAGTAGCTTTTCTGCACTGGAAAATCGTCCAATTTAACTTTGAGCAGTTAACAATAGTAGGGGAAGAAATAACTTATCCACAGGAAGGAGGAGATGGTATGGGGGAACTCTGCTTGTTTATTGGGAAACGTCAAGATGATCCTGATTTAGCAGTCCAAGGTTATATCGTTAGTCCCGAAGAGATTAGTAAAGTTACCATTTCAGAGAAGGAATATAGTAGAGGAAAGACGAAAGCGTGGTATGGGAACATATTCCAAAACACGACACGCAATCTTACAACTGTTTTTGATTCTGGCCATTTCCAAGTCCGGACTGGCGACGAACTGATAACTGAATTCATTGATGAGAACTTAAAAACTATTGATATTGTGGGATTGCTCATTACGTGTCACTTCGGAGGAGAGTGGTTTGGCAGCAGGATATCAAGTATCTCGATTTCTGATAAAGCAATAATCAAACCTAATCTTGCTGTACAATTACGAGGGACACAACTCACGACAACTTGGGGAGCGTTGAAGCGATTCTAATCAAAATCAAAACGTGTGTTTAAGATAAGGAGTTGTAACATGAAGCATATCATACGCATCTTAATAGGACTTACGTTATTCTTTGTGTCCGGTATTTTTTGTCCATCCGCTTTTTCACAAGGTTACCATGATGGTTTTGATGTTTTGAGAGAGAAAAACTGGGAACATTGGGGCAAATATGCTATATGGAAAACCGAAGACGGCATATTAAAGGGATGGATTAACGCACCCGATTTCGGGGATGTGGGGCCTACAATTGAGCTGCTCCAATTCAAGGATTTCAGTGGTGCTTATGAAAACTATGAGACCGCTAATGGTCAAGAAGTGATTCAAAGACAGATAAAAAATCCGGGATACGAAACCTTCACAATTATCGTCCAAAACATAGGTGAAAAGCGTGCGGATTTTGGCATAGCGCTCGGGAAGCGGTTTTCCGAACGCCGTGGAGACAGGCCATTTTTCTATCTGTTTCTAACGCATATATCATATTCTGTACGTTTTGATGTCGGGGGAGGTGTGGCATTTGGCAAGTCTACTGGACGGGAACCTCTTAACCCTGATACTAACTGGAGGACTCAAGAGTTGGAATCCATGGAACTACATTTCAATAAAGGACATATTCAGTGGTTCGCGGATGGTGAAAAACGCGCTGATTTTGAAGACCCTGATTTTTCTTCTGTTGAGATTCTCGGATTTGTCGTAATTGGGAATGGAGTTGCTGTTGGACATGCATGGGTAGATTCATTCAAGATTTCTGGTCCAGGGTTATCCGTTTCACCACAAGCAAAGTTAGCAACAACGTGGGGACAACTCAAGCAGCGTTAGTAGTAATACCAAGTTCATGTCCACACTTAGTGAGAAAAAGCAAACCGTATGTACAACATTATCCTTACTTATATCGTCTTGCTTCTGCTATGTTTTGGTACTTCTATTGGAATCTGTCAATCCCAAAATGTCGGCACAATTCAGGGACAGGTAACAGATAAACAGAACAACCCACTCTCCGATTATGTCATATCAGCAATATCACAAACAGACAACATAACTTACGCCGCCAAAACTAATTCTGGAGGGCAGTTTACGCTGACAAACCTTCCTGATGGCACTTGGGATGTGGAAGTTCGGCATTACAGCACGTTACTTGCACAACGTGAAGTTGCGGTTACCGAGAAAACCGAGGTAAAAGCCGATTTTGTGATTGAAGGCACAGGAATCATTTCCGGCTTTTTGCTTGATTCTGATAACAAACTTCCGTTGCCGATTACGGGTGAGGTCCAGATTGGTCTCCTCACACATGACGATGGGTGGATAGAAAGCACGTACAACGGCACGGTATCCAACGGATATTTTGAAGTCAAAAATCTGTTATCGGGACGCTATCGTATTATTGATGCTTTTGACGGTTATGTTTTTGCGAAATCCGACTCGTCTACGGTGACGGTCTATCCTGATAGCAATATCGGCGGCATAGAGGTGTTTTTGAAACCGGGGGCATCTCTCTCTGGCAGTTTCGTTGATGCTGAAAATGGAAACCCTATCTCTGGCGTTACTGTCCGTGCAGCTTCCGAAGTGAAGGATACCGTCTATCCTGACAGAAGCTATGCACACCAAACAGAGACGGACGCAAAAGGTGAATTCCATCTCACAATACCGAATGATTCCGATACCTATTATGCCTTCACACTGATAGCATTGCATCCCCAGTACCAAACGCACCGTTGGCGATGGGAGATGTCTCCTGAGAAAAATGTATACGATTTAGGAGAACTTTCACTGAAACCGTTCCTCTCGCTGCAGGGCAGGGTTTCTGCTTCAAACGCACGTTACACAGTTGACGGACTCAAGGTGCAGTTAAAGATGCACAACAAATCCGCAGACTTCTTTCGTGCCGGGGCACAACCTGAACATATAGTGCAAACCGATGCAGAAGGCAATTTCATCTTCTCTGAACTTCATCCGATTGAATACAGTTTGACAATTTCCCGAAATGATGTTATTATTGCATTTTTAGAGTCGGTCAATCCGCAAAGCAAAAAACCGCTCAAAATCCGCGTGCCAAAAATGCAAACGTTGTACGGCACGGTCGTTGATGCAAAGCAGAATCCTATTGCAGATGCGAATCTCTATGCAGCACGCCGCAGCGAAAACCGGCACGGACACCGTGCTCTCTTAGCAATGACGCAAACGGATGCAAATGGTGTTTTCCAAATGCAGCTGTTAGAGACGAAACCACATCTTCTGTCCGTTGAGGTGTCTAAAAAGGGGTATCTTTCAAGTGTATATTCGAATGTAGATATTGAAAAAGAGCCGCTGATTGTTCCGCTTCAAAAAGGGTTTGTTGTAAGAGGACGCGTCATTCTACCGCAGGATGTCTCTTCAAACAGATATTATGACGTGAAAGTTTTCCCCGAAGGTGTCAAAATGGAACCGACGCTGAATCCGCGAACATTGAACAGACCGCTTCTATCAAAACGATTTCCTGTAACAGAAACGACTTTCGTATTGAACGGTCTCTTTGAGGAAAAGTATAGACTCTATATTGCCGGGGATGGCATCGCTGCAACCGAAATAGACGTGAAAGCATCTGCGAATGGTGAAGAGGTGTTCATCGTAGCAGATAGACCAACGGTGGAGTTAAAGGGACAAGTGCTTTGGGCAGAAACAGGCAAACCCGTTGAGAATGCTCTGGTATCGCGTTCATGGTATCCATGGGAATTGAGCCAATACGATATGTCGTTGACCTTAGATCGCTTTGAAACGGAGACAGACGCACAGGGTAATTTTGTGTTCTCAAATTTGACACAAGAACGTTATCAATTACATATCCGTGCTGTTCAGTCGGTTTTTGAAAAAGAAGCGGGAACATATCAACGTACTCAGATTCAGAAACAGGTCGCAATTCCTATTTGTAGTGATAATACACATCGTATCTATCTTGGGAAAGTGGATGGAACACCATTTGCCACCGCTTCCACAGAAAATTGATCTCATATTGTTGAAAAGACTCAAATGAAAAACATAGCACACACTTTGAGATTGTTCATCACGATTTTTGCTTTCCTTGCATTACAAGGCATCGCGAATGCTGTTACGTGGCAAGATGACTTTGACCAGGAAACAGAAGACAACTGGCAACTACAAGGAAGCGATTCTGTATGGCGAATTGAAGATGGATATTTAAGAACAGAAATTCAGACAGAGAAGCAGTGGCGCACTCTATTTGAATTCTACCAATTTATAGCCTTCCCCGGACCTTATGATACTTTTACGATTGCGATTGATACCATCGGCGCATCCGTAGAAGCCCGATTTGGTATTGCACTTGGAAAACGTTTCCTAAACGATGCAGGAGAGGTAGAGGAGATAGGTTATTATCTATTTTTGACAAACGATATGCAAGCGTCAAGGGATGGCAAAGTGTTTCTTGGTCCCGGCAAACGTTGGCACACAGACGAACTCAATCAGATGGTGTTGCACTTTGATGGTGGTAGATTTCAACTAATCGGTGATGACGAAACGCGTATGGATTTTATAGACGCTAACTTACTGAAAATTGATATAATCGGCTTTGTCCTTGTCGGATACGTTACAGATAGGACGAGTACAGACAAAGCATGGGTGGATAAAATAACGATTTCGGGGCTTTCGGTATCGCCAAAGCGGAAATTAACGACTATCTGGGGACATCTGAAGCGAGAATAGATATAGAGGGTATTGCCTAACTAATGATATTCATGGTTTCCATTCCGCCAAGTTTTAAAATGTCAAACACGTCTCCATTAACACGAAATCGTGCGAACAAGGCAATCGTTAGGTTCACCATCTCCACACTTTTTGAAACAATAATGGACGGACGTTTGAACCGGCCGAACCAGTGCCGCATCAAGCAATTGTTGCGTTCAATGCGATGTGTCTCCGCCTTCGTTTGAACATGTTTTGAAGCAGGTAGGATGGATTCGTCCACCTGCCACTTGTCGGTGTAGGACATTTTGACATTCAAGGCTTTGAGGCGATGCGTCAGTTTTTCAAGGGTTTCTGTGTTGCGTCCGCCGCATTGCCAATCTATGAGGTATCCTGTGTTCCTGTCAAGTGCTTTCCATATCCAAAGTTTGTTTTTCTTCTTTCCGATATAATGCCACATTTCATCAAGCTCCAAAACTACGGTGGATCCGGGTGAAAATGTCCGTTTCGGGGCGTGTTTTTTCGCATAGGAGCGTCCCCATTTGAGAACAGTTGTTACATGAATGTTGAAGAGTTTTGAGATAGCATTCATTGAAATACCGTGGCAGTCCAAGAGCAGAGCGAGGGTTTTATGTGTCTGGGGTTTACCTCGTGGTGTTTTGCGTGTGAATTGATAGTGGCAACTTGGACATTTATAGCGTTGTTTTGCGTTGACGAACCCGTTTTTGACGAAGTGAATATGTTGACATCTTGGACACGCTTTCATGGTATCCTCCTGTGAGTAGAAATGAGTTGTTTTCAATGAGGATACAGGTTTTAGGCATATAAGTCAATGAAAATCAGTCTGATTTTTTCATTGACAACTCTCGTTATAAGTGTTATCATTACCGCAACTGAAATATGATGCAGCGCGGTTCAGAGGGTATCCCGCTAATTCTTGCATCATTATTTAACCAATACCCTCTAGATATAAAATAGGGAAAGTAATGTTACGAAAAAATTTAGACCTGATTTTTAATGGATTATTGCTATTGGCAATTTTAGGCGTTTTGTTCTGGAGCACTTATGCGAAAGCAAAATTGAATCCGCATGAGCGCGCTGACCCCGCAGCATCGGGGGCATATTATAGGACACCCGGTAAAAACAGAAAGTGGTTCGGATCTGAAATAAACTCCTTAACACTCTGTGAAGGTGTGCATAACCTTTACAACAATAGAGGTTTTTTCGACATTATAGAAACCATTGAGAATGCGGTTGTATCCAAGTCAAATATTCAAGGTGCATTACATTGGTACCGGCGACAAAAGTGGGGCTTCGCGAGCGACGAGACACCTTGGGGCACAAACGTTTCTTATATAACGCTCCATGACGACCTTGGGTGGAGTGAAATTAATCGGGGAACTGGGACAACAGGCTTCCCTTGGAGTGGAATTGAACGGCATTGGCGCGACGGTAACATTATCCGATCACAATCCTCTGTGATGGGATGGCGGCAATATGCGCGAGGAAGAGAGCGGTGGATTTGCCCTATGTATTACAAAGTTGGTGGGTGGAATGACGAAGATCTTGAGGTACACTGTAAAACCCTCAGGACATGGTTTCCACCTGATTGGAATGTCTTAACACAGAAAGATAGAGATTTCGGCACCCCCGTTGAGAGAAAACCAGGGGTGATAAGTCGAAAAGGGAAACGGACAAACCGTTGGTACGATTGTATAAAGATCAATTAGCATGAACTCAATCGTTGGCACAGTCAATCTGTTAATTCGTTTGTAGTTGCGCAATTCACGCGCCTCTTATTTGCGGTCAGAAACGCGCAGCTGCATTTCTAGGCAAAACAGTAAAATGATGAAAACCATGTCCATAATTTTACTAATCATTTTTAGTTTGGTCGGTAGTACCATCTCAACATCTGCGGACATCTGGCACGATGATTTTGACACCGAAAATCCAGAAGCATGGAACATCGTAGGAAACAATGATGTATGGAAGGTAGTTGACGGATTTTTGCGCATTGAGGTTAATCGGGATTGGGCAGTCCAATATGATCTCTACGAATTTATTGCATTCCCCGCTCCCTATCGTGACTTTACTATCAAGATTAAGGATTTTGGTGGAGACAAAATACGTCTCGGTTTTTGCGTGGGACGACGTTTTCCTGATACCCCTGAAGAAGATCCATTTTTTTATGTGTTTTTCCCAGATGAAATCAGAGCCGTGCGTTTTGATGGCAAAGGAAGTAGGCATCCTTTTCATACTCGATTGTCGCGAGAACCTCGTTTACGCTGGGACACAGATACTCTGACGGAGATGGAGTTACATTTTAATTCAGGGATCTTTCTACTGTTCGCTGATGGTGAATTCCGTGCTAAATTCCGAGATGCAAACTTCAATAGGATTGAGATTCTCGGTTTTGTCGTGGAGGGAATAAATATCGCAAACCAATGGATTGGCAATGGATGGGTAGATTCGTTCACTATTTCCGGACTAAACGTTTCTCCTGAAGTAAAAGCAACCTCAACTTGGGCACAACTTAAGAGGAATTGATGCGTCTTTATCCAAAAAAATCTCAAAGCGATATACAAAACAGGTCTGAGCGCGGATTATCTCAACAAATTATCAAGGAATCGCTAATTGTTTGTGTTTGGATCAGTTTTGGAGCCTTAACACTCTGGGGGGCGGAGGTGGCTGGACTTTTCTCTTCCACCTTCCAAATTCAGGGAAGTTCTACCTTACAAGTTGATTTCCCTGCAGTCTACCAAATTTGGAAACGTGGAGAGGCTGTTTTTGTAGACTCGCGTTCCGCAGCCAACTTCAGGCGGGGGCATATCCCAGATGCCGTAAATGTACCTATCAACCGCGTGCAGCAGGAATTAGATGTACTGCCAACAGACAAAGAAGTGCTTTTGATTACCTATTGCGGAAGCATTGAATGTCCAAATGCCTATCAGTTGATGAACGTTCTATTGGGGTACGGTTACCAAAACGTAAAGTTTTTTCCGCGCGGACTGAGAGGTTGGCAGGCATTAGGACACCTACTGGAAACAGAATGACAATTCCGTCACTGTTGGTGACAACACTCAGAATTATTCTTGGGGCGATTCTTCTGTTCGCCGGGATTGCTAAGCTTGCGAATTTCAACGCGTTTGTAACCGATGTAGCCGGTTACCAGATATTACCGACGGGATTGGCAAAGCCGATAAGTTATCTATTGGTATCGGAAGAGATAACGTTAGGGATAGCGTTGAGCATAGGCTATTTTTCGCGAGGCGCAGGTATATTGGCATCATTTCTCTTTCTGATATTTGCGATTGCATTGGCAAATGTGTTGTGGCGAGAACTACCCGTAGCGGATTGCGGCTGTGCCAATTTTCTTTTTACTATTCTGGATTTCTTAGGGTTTTCGATTTCAACAACGCCTAATTGGAAGATGGTTTTCGTAGATATTGGGTTAGGGGTAACATGTTTTGGGATAGCTTGTTCACCGCAACTGGGATATGGTTTGGAATCTTTTATCCCAAGAATGAGACGTAATGAAGTTTAATTTACAATCTCTCCTAAATAATTCTGAAAATATTATAATTTTCAAAATTTAAGTTGACAAAAAATTAAATTCGCGTATAATTTACCAAAAGTGGTGAAAAAACTGATAATTTCGCGAATTTTTTGAAAAAAGATTTGACATTTACTGAAACTTACTGTTATAATACCTATATTAAGTCGTATATATAAATATAAATTTAGGCGTGAAAAAGAGAAGCGAGACTTTAAACGTCGCAATCATGTTTTCTGATGAATGATGGAGGTTTTATCAATAGAGTAACCAACATTAATGAATAACCGACATGTAAATACCGCAATCCAGAAAAGATCACATCCAGATACTCGTCATTTAAGCAAGGACAGTGTTTGTGGGTTTGTATTAATTACCCCCCCCTCACTTCACATTCGTTAATTTATTCACAGGACAAGGTCTTATTGCAGGATGGACATGCTGCAATATTTTTGTGCCCGCACGTACTTCGTCTTTCACGGAGTGTCACGTCGCGGGCTTTTGTTGTTACACATTCGGAATTTCCGATGTTTATTATCCCTGCACTGCAGATGAAACCTATAACTATTGCTTATTTTTTGATTTGACAAAATTCAGTGGAAAACGTAGAATTGCATTAACGCTACCCGAACAACCTGTCCGAAGGACGGACACTGAAAACCAAAACGGATAGCATTCGCAAATTCACTATTTTCCACTTATCGCCACAGAAAAATGTGGCAAGGAGATAAACAAAATGAAAAGAAGATTTGTTGAATGCGCGCTATTATTAGGCATTGTGATGTCTGTTGTCTTTTTAGCACAAACGCAAGATGGATTGGGGCACAGTAAAAATATGCACGATCCTCAATTTGATGTTGATCCGAGTGGCAACGAAGTTGGGCAAGGTAATGGTAATGATCCGAGGGGCAAAAGTTTTCATTATTCTAACGGCAGTGTTATCGGCTATGTATGGGGTAAAGGTTGGCAGTACCGAGGAGGACTGTTGAATGGAGCGACCGAAGAACAGACAAATGATCCAAACGATACTGGTCACCCAGAAGACGAAATCCATCAAATGATTTATGTCTTGCAGATTAGAGCTGACTGCTGGGCAAGGCCTTCGTCATGTGAGGCAGAAATAAAACCGAGTCTTAAATATGTTGATGCATTGGCTCCAAGAAGACATGTTTTTGGAGGATGGGGATCAATAAGTCTTAAATTTTCCCATGTGTGTTATCATGAAGTCGTCGGAATCTGGTCTCAGCAGCAGTGTGAGGTAAGGGAGAGAGAGGAAACACTGTGGAGTGCTGGTCAATCAATTTTCATTAAGGTTACTCTCAATGAATACGCTGAGAAGAGAAGTGGGAGTTTTGGTGCATCACTTAAAGGCGTTTCTGCTTCATATTCCCACGAGTATCAAGAAAAGTATAATGATCTTCACGCACGTGGATTTGGCATAAAAGCGAAACTCAGGGGCAATCCGTATGACCCTGTGATTTATAAACAAGATAAGTATGCGGGTGCCTCCGGATATGTTCAGAGCGCAAGAACTGGTGATCTCCTGGCAGCCCGTCCTGGTGTTGACAGTCATGAATGTCCAGGTTCACAATGAGGATTGTAAACGACGATGCATAGATCAGCTGGGCGTTGGGGCGATATTTGGTGATCGCCCCAACAAATCAATAGTAGTTCTCTAACTACATCAATCGGAGGATGTAAAATGAAAAGACGAATGATTTTAACAACGCTGCTTTTTCTTATAATTGTCATTGGTTTTTCTGTTTACCTGAATAATAGAAAGACAGGACAACAGTCTATCACGGAGCAGCTTTCTACGTTCAAGCAGCATGAACACATCGCACCAGATGGCACTGTCGTGAAACATCAACACACTTACGAGGTTCCCGAACTATCCGAAGGTGTTGTGAAACCGAAACCGGTTTCCGAGTCAAGGCATCCCATCCAGCGCGCATGGGAAGCACTTGACCTCGCAGCAATTAAAAGGAAATATCAACCTTACACCGTCGCTGAAATGCAGGAAATGTGGTCGCAATCTTATATGACCAACTTTGGTCCAAATTACCCACATGAACTTGATGAGGCATATCCACAAGAGGAATGGCTTCAACACAATTTGGAATTAGGGCAACATTTCGCAGATTTTACGGACTATGAAACAACGTTGGAGCGGCGATATATGATGGTAGATCATCGGGACAAGTGGAAAGTTAAGGACGAAGTAGGCAGAGAGGAAATGCGTGGATACCTTGATTTGCCGTCCTACGTAGACACCTGGGAAGAGTATGAGGATGCATTCCTTAAGACACTTATCACCTCTTATCACACGTTTGTAGTGGCAACAGAGTCGGATCCTGATATTGAAGGTGGCACTGTCGGCACCGATGGCACCCTCATCCCGTTCAAGAAGAACACTGTGTATGTCCATGTTAATATAGAAAAAGGTTTTTCAACGTTCACGGGAACAGAGTTAACCAACGACGAAGAAAATACGTTAACAATGTATGGTGTTGTCCCTGAAGGGCTAACAGTTATCTATACAGATGAGGGAGGAAAACCTTTATCATCGGATACTCCTCCGCCTACTTTCCATGCGCGGCGTATGAAGGAATTGGAACAAGCACAAACATATCTGCAACAGCAAATAACAGATCATGAAGTATTGTTAGAACTTGATGCTATTCTCAATCCACAGGAAAAAGGAGCAGGCACTACTTCTGTACCGCATGAACATGAACATGAGCAGGAGCATGACCACACACACGAGACACTGCAACCTCCTGATAAGGTAACGCCACAGCAGTCTAATGCAAAGCAGCCCCTGCCGCATCTGAAGATACCACCGGAACTACGCACGCCAGAAGCGATCAATCAATGGTTTACCGAATTAGAGGTACTGCACGGTGGGCAATTGCCGAAAGATTTGCAGGCACTCCGGGAAGTTATCACTGAATTGGAGAAAATAAGACAGGAAGGTGAAGCGAAGTTGAAACCGCCACAACCGCCAGAACGTCCGGCACCGCCAGAAGGAAATTCCCCTCCTGATAAGACAGACTAAGGGTTACCGCTTGAAGATTCAAGCACGTGAAAACGCCATGAAAAATCGAATAATTCGGGTAGTCATAGTCCTTTTCATGCTTGTTATCGTGGGCATCGTCTATCTCAGTGCTCAGAAGACAGATACGCCATCGTTGATAGACATTACTGAACAAGAACGCAACCATGAATTACGAAGTGTGAAAAAGTTTGCATGGTTTAAACATTGGGACCAACTTGACCTTGCCATTGTCAAAAGATATTATCAACGATACACCGTCGCTGAGATGCGGATAATATGGGATGAAAAAATGCATGCCAAGTCCGGTAACTTTGAAGGGAGAGAACATGCAGATGCTGTCTATCCTTGGGATACCTATCTTACGCGCCTGCTTGAATTGGGGTACCCTTTTGTTGACTTCTCAGACTATGAGAACGCCTTATATACGCGGATGTGTATACTAATTCCGACACGAACCTACTGGCATACCATCAATATATCTGCAAAAGGTGAGTATCTCAAGGTCCGCGGGTTGTCCGCTGATACAACCTGGACAACGTATGAGGAGTCATTGATAAAAAAGATCGTTGTCTGTCGTATCAATTGGTGGCGTTCAGGCGGTATAGATCCTTTTTCAGAGTGGGAATCACAGTAATGTTTGTTCTCAGTCGGGAATAGGAATTCCCTCCTACGGTAGGAGCGACCGTACTCCCTCCTACGGTAGGAACGATCTCTTGATCGCGACCTTACTCCCTCCTGCTGTAGGAGCGATCTCCTGATCGCAACCGGACTCACAAATTTGGGACACAGCACTCTTTACTTGTGGAGGCGGTTACAACGAAAATAAAGTCAGTAAAAATGAAACATTCGTTAGCATTTATCGTTATCCTTGCAATCAGTTTCGGAATAACTCTGTTTCTTGTCCTTGGTCGTGGACGCGGTTCTGATGCACTAAACACATCTAAGACTTCTACACATCAAACAGGGGTTATTATAAACAACACTGTAACGCAGGAACGCAACCTCCCAAAACAGAGTCCCATCCAGAAGGGTGACGATAAGGTTCTTGTTTCTAACAATGAAGAAGACTTCTACCGCACCATTATTGAAAATAACATATTTCGACCACTTAACTGGAAACCGACACGACAAGACCCGGCGTATATATTGATCGGCACTCTCGTACCTTCAGATGATAGTACTGCTACCGCATACATTAGTGAACGGAAGACAGATCAGTTTTACACCGTAAAGGTTGGTGAAAAAATAGGTAATGCTACTGTTACAGCGATTCTCCCAAAGCATGTCACGTTGGACAAAGAAGGCAAGGCGTTAAACCTCTATATGGCATCTGCCTCACTTCTAAGCCGAACCCGTAGTGGCAGAAGTTCATCCTACCGCCCATCACCTCAGCCACAAGTCACATCCCAGAATCGCAATTCGCAAACACGCAGCACAACGGACAAAGAACGCCAAGCGTGGCGAGATACACAAAAAGAACGGATAGCAGAATTGAAAGAGATGGCAGAAAAGCTCCGCGCCGTTTCAGAGGAAGAACGCAGCCGAATGCAGGAACATCTTGAACAACGTGCAAGCAGAAACTCCCAATAAGACTAACGTGAAAACTTATCAAATGAACCACTCCTTACTGCCCCGTATCGGTGCATCACTCATACTCCTCACGCTTTTATTTTTATCGTTTTGGATTCGGGTACAAGGTGTAGAACGTATTCCGGATGGGCAGTTTAGTGCTAACGATGCCTACCTTTATTATTGGAATGCACAAAGAATTGCTGAACTCGGATATCTCCCTGCTATTGACGAACACCGATGGCTGCCTCAAGGTAGAGACGTAAGCCAAACGCTTGCCTTTTACTCCTACGTGCTCGCTTACACGCATAGAGTAACAAAGTTATTCTTTTACAAGGTCTCCCTCTACCACATCCAACTTTATGCCCCCGCTGTTTGTTTCACACTTGCCCTTGGAATTTTAGCACTTTTTCTTACCCGCACAGTCGGATTTCTATTTGCTTTCATTGTCACCGTGCTGCTGGCAACGTTGCCGGGCTGTGTGGATAGAAGTGCCGCGGGCTTTAGTGATAGAGACGCGTGGTGTTGGTTGTTAGGCACTCTCGCTGTCGTTTCCTACCTATGGAAAGAGCAGATACCTTTAAATCCCCCTGACAAAGGGGGTTGCGTCCCTGTCAAAGAAGGAAAAGGGCTAAAAAATTGGCGTAGGTACACTGCTACCGGACTCTGCGGGTTTATTGTTTTTTTAGGTGGACTCTCTTGGGAAGGGTTCGGTGTATTTCTTTTAGTTATCCTCTTTATAGAACTTTGGAAGTTCTGCACCTCCGACACAGAAGAGCATCTGCTTGAGTATGCAATATGGGTGGCAATGTTCGTGCCGTGGCTTTATCTCACTTCACCTGCATATCGGGGCGGTCAGGTTTTCACTACACATCTCACTGCCCTTGTGTTGGTGCCACCGCTTGTCGTCCTTGGACTTCAAGGGGTAAGATATATCCTGCTTCATTTCTTTAAACCGCTCCAAATCCATGCCAGAAAAATAGCAGGACTCCTAACACTTCTTGCGATTGTGGGCGCGGGATTCTACGTTTTTTCCCAAGTTGGGACCTTTGCGAGTACCACGGTCCCGTTTAGTGAAAACCGATTGATGCAGCAGACAACCGAATTAGAAAACCCAAGTTTTATGTATTGGGTGTCTCGATATGGGGGTGTGTTTGTGTTGGGCAGCATTGGCTTAGTAGGCACATGCTTTCATTTGTGGAAATGGGAAGGGGTTCCTTTGGCAGTCTCCCTTTCCTTATTTGCACTCACAACCTTCTTGCGAGGTCCTCTCATCGGTTTCATAAGTGCCTCTCTATGTGATGCGTTGTTTCTCGCTGCGTTAGGACTTGCTATCATCGGCATCGGATTCGCATGTTTCCGAAAAGAAGTAGGACAAAATGAACGTGCCTTCATCGCAACTGTAGCGTGGTTCATCTTATGGGTAGGTTTGTCGAAAAGTGCAGTACGTTATGACTTCTTTATCGGAATCCCACTGGCAATTGGAACAGCATCTATTTTGGCACGTTCACCTACGTCTGGCAAACCCGTTCACATTAGTGGTAGAGACATTCACCCTAAATTAGTAACCGCGGCGTTTGCAGTCGGCATGTTGGTACTTCTTCTATTTTGGGCACCTGTTGGTGGCTATGCCAATAGAGCAATCCGAGTTGCCAGTGAACGTCCACCGGTACCTGGACACAGCAGTTTGCTTCAGGCATACACTTGGATGAAAACCGAACTCCGCGCAGATACAACGGTGATGGCTGCAAACTGGGGGTACGGCAGCCAACTTAACGTCCTTGGCAGTGTAAAAACTATTGTTGACCAAGACCATTTTATACAGCACTGGATACATCTCTACTACCGACACGTTTATTGTGCCCAATCTGAACAAGAAGCTTTAGAATTCCTCAAAACACACCACGCAACACATCTGATGATCACAGCTTCTGATCTAACCATCAACGCAGGTGGGATGTCATACGTCGGCAGCGATGCTGATTTAGACAGACACTTCGACTTTTACGCACTTGATGCAATGCCCACCGCACCCGGAACACAATACACTCTTGCACCGAAAATATATCAAAGACCTCCGCGTTTCATGCCACAAACCACATTAGATACCATTGACATCCGCGGCACCGAAATTGAAAACTTATCCGTAACCGCACGGTTCAAAACAGGCGATATATCACACATCCCTTATGTCGCTTATGTCGGCAACCAGCGGATCACACCAAAAGAAAAAACGGATACAGAAAACGGCAGTCTTGTTATACTCTTCGACGTACAAAAGAAACTTCTATACAGTTTTTACCTTCCAGCCATCGGATGGAACAGTCTTGCAGTCAAATTGTTCATACGTGGCGAACACACGGAGGCATTTGTAAACGTTCACACTATTACCCCAAAAGGTATAGATATTCCTCCGGAAGTCAAAATATGGAAAATCAACTATCCACCTGACATCAAAAAGAACCAGAAATATCTTGAAACAGAACCACCCGAAGGTTATTGAGTATCTCATTATACCACACGGATGCTCCTTTGACACACAATCTTATTTCTTATGTCGGACTCACGATATTGTGAATACATATCGCAAACATATTTTACGAATCGCTACAAATCGCATCAGCGCGTAGTATTTCATAATACGGCAAACACTCCGATAAAATACTTTCCAACGTTTTAGGAAAAGGTTCACGTTTCGGTTGATATGGCGCAAAACCTTCGCTCCGATGTACATTATGATACCAATGCAGTGCCCAAACACCATCCGAGGGATGTCCACCGAGCGGCCATGACAACATTGATTCCTCAAACGGAAGTCCTAACCGAGAACAGAGTATTGATAATACGTTTTTTGGTGCAAGCAACAATTCCCGCGCACCCAAGATAGGGGGCGATTGTCCCATCTCTCGTAATTCCATCAACAATTCAGCTTGTATCTTTAAGCCTGTGTCGTTCAAAGTCGGAATCCCAATGACTTTCGTTAAAGAGGGAAGCATCTCCTTCGGATCGCGGATCAACAAGATATTGACTGTTTTCTGCATAAATGATCTGTCAATATCAACGAGGTGGTGTGCCATCTGCTTCATAAAGAGGACAGGTTTCGCACAGGGACCGAGGATTACGTCACGGATGACCGCAGCACCGTCAGCCTGCATAGATGCCATAACATCTTTTCGACCAGGATGTACTGCACCTGTGACGTGAAGGTAGTGCGCATACAGCGGTTCATCAACGATTACGGTATCGTTCCGTTGCCCGAAAGCATACATTAATGCTGTTGAAATATTCCGTGGTCCTGACCAGAGACAGATTCGTTGGAGTTGCATCTAAATTCCTCACTTGTATAATATATCGTTTTACATTTAGATGTCAAGTGTTTGAGGGGTGTGTAAAGTTTTTGGCATTAACCATTCCCTTTCTCTTGTAGGAGGGTTTTCAACCCTGATTTCCAATATATCAAGCGCGCATTTGCCATTGATTTGACACCAAGTTTCCCAAAATCCGCATAATCCGCGATTCAGAAATTGACAAAAACTTTACACACCCTCGCTTTCCTTTATTGTTGCGCGGGTCTGGAATTTCTGCTAACATCTCAAGTAAGTGGCAAAAGGATTTTCTTGTCATACTTCACCTCAAAATAGTTTGGTTTTTAAGGTGAAGTATAGCAGAAGGCGCATGAAAAGTCACGCGCCTTCTGTCGAAAACTGCCAGTTTACATGCTTTGTCTCCGCATGCGATGTGCTGCCTATGTTGTCGCCTCATAAAAATAACGTTCTCATTTTATCATCCTTAGCACTAATAGGACAAGAAGAAAATAACCTACACTAATCACAACATGGCAGCGCACAGGAACCTTGCCCTACGAATTTAGTGTTGCTATTAAAAAGAGACACCCAACTTAACACTACGTTCAGGATGGTTGTCCATTTCAATGTAAGCCTCAACCGAATCTTCAAATGGAATAATTGGGTCAACGATGTCTTCACAGTCAAATCTACCTTCTGCAAGCCATTTCCAGCAGGTGTCTACGATACGTCTAAAATTCCAACGCGGATGGTCGCTGTTTGGATCGCTGTTTGCACGTGCAAAGATGAGGTTCGGAATGTTGAAATGTGCTATAGCACCCAGGTCCAGTCCGCCTTTGCATTCCTTTGCCCAACCTGCAACAACAACCGTGCCTTCAAATGCCACACTCCGAATTGCATCGTCAAGTGCGTTGTAATTCGCGCTCTTTTCAATTGCAACATCAAGTTCGAGTCCACCTGTGGCTTCCTTAAGCACTTCACCGACATTACATGAAAAACGCTTTCTTGCGGTTTTTCAGGGGTAACCGTTTTTTGACTCTGTTCAAGGACACTCAAGCCGCACCCCGTGTTAATAACGATGGTTAGCGTTACAATAACAAAAGCAAAACTCAATTTAGCAAAACTCTTCGCACTGTTTTTTCTCCTTGTAATGATTCTCAATGATATTATGCCCACTCTACTGTTCACACAATTGGATCCGTTTTATAGTAAACCCATATTATTTATATGCTGCGGTAGATGCGGTTTCCTAACCGCATCTACCGAGTCTGGTAAATGGTGCGGTTAAGAAACCGCACCAGGGGTGTGTCCACATATTTTTAGATTTTACTATAAACGGGCGAGGTTACAAACCTTACGAGTAAAACTATGGATTTTATTATTTGCTATTATCAGTATATGCACAATTTTTGTGCCAATGCCAATACGCTAAATATGTTGATGAGTCTGGTATTTCAACGTTTGAATTGCCCGAAAAGGTGCAATAGGGAGATGACTGCACGATTTTGTGCAGAAGCAGATGGTAAAATTCAAGGGATTATGGGACAGCAGGGGTTGTGTCCCATAAAAGTTTATCGGATGGCAATTGGATTACCGGGTGAGCCACTTGCACCTTTAAGACGCAGCGGCGCAAAACTGAAGGCGAATTCATAAACCTTGTCCGCCGCTAATTCCTCTGTGATAATGTTCTCAAGGTTATAAATGCCGTGTTTGACAATAAACAGTTGATGCACCGGAAACGCAAGGGATTCATCCGGATTCGGGACCACCTCAATTCCCCAATTATCACAACACGCCATCACAATTTTCTGATCAACGAGGTATTGTCCCGCTTCCAATCCGATGCCGGGTTCTGTCTTGCTGTAGCGATCATTATCTGTCATCCAGAATTTTCCCCAACCAGTGTGGATAACCACAACATCACCTGGTGTGATCTCAACGTTCTGCTTTTTCAGCGCGCCCTCTAAATCAGCACGTGTAATTTCATAACTATCATCAAGGACTTCAACGTCTTTATAACTAGCAACATCAATCAGCACGCCGCGGGTGACGATTTGTCCGATCTCACCGCTGAAGATCTCCTCAAACCATGTCGTTTTGTTTTCACCGAGTGGACCGGATATTTTTGGAATCCGCAAGCTATAATGCCGTGTGCCGAAGACAGGCATACCGCTTTCGTAAACTCTGCCGAGTTGATAAACCTCGCCAGTTTTAATTAAGGTTGCCGCTTCTAACACTTTTTGCTGTGTTAATCGGTTTGCAGCACCACGACGGTCATCTGCACCCCATTCGGACGGAAACGATGACTCCGGTGGTTTCGGGTCATTTTCAAGTTTGACGATAGACTTCCACACCTTAGGTTTCAGTGGTCGTGGTGATTGCTCAGATTGAAACGCTTCAGCTTGCGGTAAACGTCCGGCGTTTATGAACTGATCGGTTAGCGTATATGTTACTATTAGGATAATCAATCCCAATATAACTATAAACAGCACGAGGTGTTTCGGTTTATTAAACATTGTGTTGTCTCCTTATCAAATTTAATTTTTGCCTAAAATGCCCGCCAAGATAGCGCGCTGTAACCGAGTCGTCTTTGTCTTTTTGGTAATACGAACACTTGGATCCCTTGTCGTTGGTGGATTTTCGGAAACCCCACTCAGCGTGATAGGTAAGGTGAGTGTTTCATCATTCACTTCGATTGTTACCTGTAGTACGTCACCAGATTTCCACGTTTTAGCACTTTCACGGAGGTCAGCAAATGTTTCAATTTTCATACCGTCAACAGAAATTAAACGCCAAGTTTCATTTTCTATACTCGCTTTTAGCACATCATAAACATAATCGGTTGTCGGCAATTCTTCGCTGTATTCTATCTGTACATCTAAACCTGCATAGTTGAAATATTCCGCAAGCGGTAGACGTTCTTTTCCTGTAACATAGGTTTTGAAGAAAGTATCAAAATCTTTACCGGCTACCTTATTTACGGTCCTAATGATATCGTGCTGTGTATACTCTATAGAATTATCAGAAAACTTTTGATACATCTGCTGCATTACGTGATTAAAATTTTTCCTATTTTTTGTAAGGTGGCGTATTTGTAAGTCTAATGATGCTGCAACAAGACTTCCTCCAGCGTTCAGAAGTCGAGCATCAGTAGAACCATCAACTACTGCCAATTTCCGTGGCACGGACAAATATAATTCGCAAGCACGTTCTAACCTTTCCAGAAATTTACTTTCAGATAGATAGCCGAGACGGGACGAAGTAATTTCCGAATAGTAATTCGTGACTCCTATGCTGAACCAGCGTTCCTTTGCTGTAAATGGATTGAGTGCGGTGAGACCGTTCCAGATACGGAACACTTCATGACCGAGAAAAGGTGCCCACTCATGTTTTGTTGCGTCATCTAAAGTCCAATCCATTAAAATCCTGACACTGCGACCAGTCTTGTACCCGTGTATCCGTTTTCCGACTTTCTTCTCATAAGGATTTACGAAAAACATAAGGCGACCTTCCGGCTCTCCGTTAAAGACCTTTGAATAAGCACATAGGAACTGTTCAAATGTGTCTTGCATTGTATTTTGATATGACTTAGGCCTGCCGCCGATAGCAAGCACTACTTCAGTCTTACCAGATTTTACCCGAGCCTCAGCGTGCTGCCCAATAAGCAGTGCAGAATTTGTTAACTCCTCCTGATCAGTGACAGTGAACCTATTGCTAGTGTCTCCGATGGGTTGCCAAGGTGTTGACACACGCCACCAGCTTTCAGGCAGTTTGAACTCTACTTCAATTTCATTAATTTGTTTACCGACAATGAAAAGCTCCTCACTTGTCCACTGAGTGGTACCCAATCTGCTAAAAGGCAATATTCCCGGGGTCGTAGGCGTTTCCCACTTTCTATTATCATATCCTAATGAGATTTTGTAGCTTAATGTCAATGGAAATTTAATATCCTCGTCATGCGTATGTCTAGGAAATCTAAATTCCCATATACCCGTAGTGGACCAACTGCCGCTCGGTTTTCTACCGCGAGCATCTACTAAGGTTACGTCACGAATATAAGCACCAGAACCTTTGAGATGCAACAAGATTTTCTCATGCACTGGTTCTACTGGGGTTAAACCACAAATAACCGTCATAGTTTCAGGTGCATCTGCATTTGCAGATATAACATACGAAGCCTTTTTTAAAGCAGTTATCTGTTCGGGTTCCCTAATTTTCTGTTCCTTTCCATGTTCAACAACCTGAAATATCTCAATAAACCCTTTGGGATTATTATTATTCCATTTGTACGTCCAAGTTGTGCCGAGGTCCAAAGGAAGATATTCCTCACTTTTACTTGGCACATGAAACTTAGCCAATTCAGATTCTGTGACAACACCATTTGAATGTTCGTAGCGCGTTTTGACAATCCCAACACCTTTGGCAAACCACAGATAGCGCGTGCCGTTAACAAACGCATTCTCCTCCTCTGAGCCAGTAGTTGCACCTGTGAGTACAGTTTTCTGCTTAAGGCACTCTCGAAAAGTTCCGGCAGCGATCTTAACCTGTTCAAAACCCTCTATAGTGATTTCCTCCAACGAACGATGAGCTCCGGGTTGCGTCCAAATCTTTCCTATATTTAAAGGAAAGCGAAGTAAGTCTGTTTCATGATAGGCAGTAATATTATCTAACAACGTATGTTTCAGAATCGAGGCAGAATTTGCACCTGACAGTCCGCGATCAACAGAACGTGTTAATGCCAAAGCACTATCAGTTTTTGCTATATTGAAAACCGCTTCTCTTAAATCTTCACCTTTTTCTGTAGCAACCTTGACATTGAGTGTGCGCCATACTTGAGCAGAGAATTTATTATCTTTGCCACTGAGTTGAACTTTTTCAATAAAAGTCTCGTCAAAATAGTTATTATGCCATTTGTAGGTCCACATCGTGCCAGAGGTCAAAGGTAGGTATTCATTACTATTACCAGAAACCTTACGATCAATCAATTCCGCTTCAGTAATAATACCGTTAGAATGTTCATAACGCATCTTTACAAGTCCGACACCTTTGGCAAACCACAGATAACGGATGCCGTTAACCAGAGCGTTTTTCACTTCTGCAAACGCAGGAGTACCTGCCAAGCCAACGTTATGCTTAGTGTTTGTAAAGACAGTTTTATGCTTGAGACAATTCGGAAAGATGCCAGCGGTAACCTTGACTGTTTCCGAATTTTCTATGGTTACCCGTGCCCGTAAATTCCTATCTGATGATTCTGTATTTTCCCATTCCCAAGTGCTACCTACAGATAAAGGAAACTTGAAAAGGGTTGGTCGGATATTTCCTTTCTTATCATACCGGTTCATTGTTCTAAGATTATTAAACAGCATACTCATAGAATCCGGGGTAGTTCCTATCTGTTGCGAGAATCTTGAGAGGGACACAGTCATAAATATATCTGTTTTTTTAATTTTATATGTCCCCTTTCCCAATCCTACACCGATATCAGACATTACTTCAACAGTTAAGTTGCGTTCAATTGTTTCAGTAGCACTGTCAATGGAGTTGCAAAAGGTTATCACTATAATCACACTTAAAATGGAAAATAACGATTTCATTTCATTCTCCTCATCACAAAATGGTACATGGGAACGACATACACTAATCACAACATGGCAGGGCACAGAGATCCTGCCCTACAATGTGCTTTCGCTATTAGAAAGAGACACCCAACTTAACACTACGTTCAGGATGATTGTCCATCTCTATGTATGCCTCAACCGAATCTTCAAATGGAATAACTGGGTCAACGATGTCTTCACAGTCAAACCTACCTTCCGCGAGCCATTTCCAGCAGGTGTTTACAATACGTCTAAAATTCCAACGCGGATGGTCGCGGTTCGGATCGCTGTTGGCACGTGCGAAGATCAGGTTCGGAATGTTGAAATGTGCGACAGCACCCAGATCCAGTCCGCCTTTGCATTCCTTCGCCCAACCTGCAACGACAACCGTGCCTTCAAACGCTACACTCCGAATTGCATCGTCAAGTGCGTTGTAATTCGCGCTTGTTTCAATGGCAACGTCAAGCCCAAGTCCGCCAGTGGCTTCTTTCAGCACTTCACCGACATTGCATGTAGTCGGATCCAAGACGAGATCCGCACCTGTTTTCTCAGCGACAGCGCGGCGTCCTTCAATTGGGTCAACACAAGCGATGAAATCGGCACCCGCTTCCTTCGCGTACTGCTGGGTTACGAGTCCAATTGCACCAAGTCCAAAGACTGCAACACGATCACCGACACGCACTTGTCCATCGCGTATAGCGGATAATGCAAAGTGAGCAGGATCATAGCAGACTGCCTCTTTCCATGTCATCCGTTCAGGCATTTTGAGGACACCACCTGCTCCCCATGTATGAGTCTCCTTGAGATGTCCGTGTCCAGCGACGCGCTCACCAATTTCGCAGTCCTCAACTTCTTCGCCGATTTCTATAATCTTCCCGACGCACATATTTCCGAGTCCCTGCGGAAATCCCGCGCCTCGGAGTCCGTAATACATTGTCATCTCAGTGCCGCGTTTCGGCGCGCCGAATTCGACTTGGACTCGGACACTGCCTTTTGGGACAGGTCCATCTTCATATTCTCTCAAAACGGGTTGCCGAGGTGCAACCGCCACTAATTCTTTTGGCATTTTTTTCTCCTTAAAAGTAGTAGGCACACGCTCTGTGCCGTAAACCGAAATCAGATTATTAACTAATGCGGAATACCTAATTGATGCATCCGACGGTGAATCGCCTTTCGTGCCTCTTGGAATGGACGAGAGAGGAATTCCAAATGATCATGTTCGCCGTGGTGATGCGTTACGGTACCGGGTTCATGATGACGTGCTGTCTGTCGAATATAGGACAACCCGCCTTCAATCAAGGTCAACATATAGTTTGCCGTTTCTGGATCAAACATCCACCATTCACTACCGACAGCGATGTAAATTGGGGATGTATGAGCAATGATGCCGCGCCTCCACCCATCGTGATGCGGGACTGCCTGTGCATAGTTAGGTCCACCGCACCGCGCAGCTAACCACGAATGCTTATCAACATTCAGATTGGCTTTAAGACGTAACTGGTGCGATCCACTGCTTTCCTCTGTAGAGGCAACAACTTCTCCTGCTTGAACAATCTGCAAAGTATGGATAGGAAAAATAGAATTCGCGGAGGCTTCAACTTCTACAGTGCCACCGTTACCGGGCAGATTGATAGTGCTGCCTATCGGTTGTCCATCAGCGGTGAGTCGGATCATTGGACCACCACTAAGAAATGTGTTGCCAGCACTCATATATTTGCACCAGTTGTCATAGTTGGATTCCTCGTTTTCGGGAATGTGGACGTACGTTCTA
The DNA here is from genome assembly GCA_965197475.1 of Candidatus Poribacteria bacterium. Lineage (GTDB taxonomy): Bacteria > Poribacteria > WGA-4E > WGA-4E > WGA-3G > MSPOR6. Next base: position 350,626 of record CBDANF010000003.1, read on the forward strand.
TAAACACCTACCGGAACATCGCTCGTCATCTTATCCGTGCCACCGACGAGTGGCAATTTATAGCCACAGTTGAGATAACGATAGTATTCATTGTGTCCATACATCGCGTTTGTGAGGTATTCAACAGCATCAACACGTTCAGTTGCGATCAACGTTGCAGGTTCGCAATTCGGATTAGGAATATGCGGTAAAACCACGGTGCCACCTTGTGCGTGACAAGCATCTGCCCAATGCGATAGCGTGACCTCCATGTTTCCACCGAGTTCTGCTTCGCCAGGTCCATCGGAACACCACGGCGCGACCTGCTTTTTCAACCCAAGCAGTGTCAGGTGTCCCAGCACATGCTGCCGATTTTCCTGCGTTGCATAGACAATACTTTGCCCATCCGCAGAAACCGTAGGTCTTCCAATGAATTCCTCTGTATTTGTGAAGAGGTGTCCCCACTGCGAAAGGAGGAGATTGACTACCCCAAGGTCTTCACCTTGTGCTTCGGTATGTGCCCCTTGCGTAGAAAGGAAGTGGACGTGTGTATCACCACTGAAATAGCGATCGGCGTTCATATTGCACCACCGCTTAATCCGTAACGTCAACTCACGCTGTCCCGGTTTTATGTTCACAGTTGTTCGCAAAGGCGTATATTCAAATCCACGAGCAACATCCACGATGACATCACCACGAGGCAGCCATCCCTGACAGGTGCCATCAATATAAGCATAACTAATCTGTCCCAACCGCACATCACCACCTATATCTATGTGCCATGTGCCCATGTTAGAGTTGACATGCGCGTGATGTCCGTGGGGAGCGTAAGGCACACCGTGCGGGGAGCGGAAGTGGACACGACACGGAACAGGTTTATTCGTGTCTTCATCTATAACGGTGGTATGCACCCAGTTCCTGCCTGTGTCAATGACTTCCACCTTGACCCGTTCGTTCGGTTGGACAACTCTCTTTTTTTGGAGTTCACCCCAGTTGACCGTGCCAAGCACTTCACCTCGGTTTTTAACCTCAACAGTAGCGGATGGTGTAGCGGATACCTCTACATACGCTGGACTGCTTTTGTTGTTTTGAAATTCTCCCCATCCTTTGAAATCGTCATTGATAAACTCTTCGGATGAGTTTTCTGGCAGTGGATAAGGATAGGTCGCAGTGCCGCGATCAACGTTGACTTCCATGTCAAAAGGTTTGTCAGCATCTTCTGCTTGGGGGAGTGTGATTTTAACCTCACGGTTAGGACGTCGTGGGATTGGGTCCTCGTCAAGGTGACCAAGTGTGATTGCTGCAACGATAAACTTACGTTCCTGTGGTCGAATTTCGATAGATGCTATTTCAACATCAGGATTGGGATTTTTCCAAATCCACAGATAATAGTTACGTGGAACAGTTTGGGTAGCCTCTGTTTGCCGATTCCCTGCTGAACCCCACGGTCCTTGGTGACGTGCGATCAAACCTTCCTTTTGGTCAGGTATTGCAATAAAGGTCTGTTGCCCCCAACCCTGCGGAATGCTGCCGATCTCAAAACGTTCACGAATTGGCACTTTCATCGAATGACCGTTAGCGTAGTAGAAAACATAGTCAGCGATGAGTTTTCCAATCGGTTCACCTTCATGGATGCGGGATTCAAGCAGCCGATGTGCGATGATAACCCGTTTTGGGGTTGCATTGACAGGAATTTGGATCGGATTTGTATTTACATCTTCACCGAAACCTAAGAAACATTTTTCACCTTCGGAAATATTGAAAGGAAGTCCGTGAAATGTTTGCGGACCGGTGTTTGGCGCAGCGTTCACACCGATAATTTCTGCGCCGACATTACACAACGTAGAAAGAGAAATAGGTTGATAGTCTTGCATGATTTTCCTCAATTCGGATTAGTGGCAGATAAAGTAAAATCTAAAACATATTTATAATTCTATGGTTAGCGGGTTGTAGTCACGCAATTCATTGCACCTCTTTTTGAATTTTACTCAGCGAGTGTGTCTTCCAAATCTGCAATTTTTGATTCTTCTTTGTAAGTTTCTTTTCTGTAATTCGTAGTTTTAAGTGGTTATGTAAAAGTTCGCCTTCAACAAGCCTATATTCGCCACGGTCTGGCTTTTCAAGTTCCCCACGATCTACTAAAGATGCTAACACCTTGTTTACTATTTCACTGTAGTAAGTACCAACGAGCCAGCTTTATCCGTTAACTCACCGCGTTCAATCATTTTATAAATTATGCCTTCAATTTCGTCTTGCATGTCCCAATTAACCTTTTTAAAACCAAATAACCTACAAGTTGCGTGAGGTAAATCGTCTTGTTCAATGCCGCAAGATTCCGATACAATCAACTTGATTGCCTCTTGTATTTCTTCAGGTGCAATAAGTTTAAACTTGCGTGAAGTATTTGGAAGTTCACTACGATCTCGCACAGTGATTTGTTCCTGCCCAGTCCAATATAGAAATGTCTCATATAGAGATGTCTCTTTGATCTGAATACTTTCAGAACGAGCTGCTTGTGTTGCAGCAAATTTAACTGCGTTTTGAATACGATTGCCGATCCTTTTGAACCCTGCAGCATTGGCAATACGTTTTGCTACTTCATTAATGTGCACTGGACTCTCAATTTCAACAACACGTTGAATCCAGTCCATCATCGTGCGGCACGGGACCGCATGTAAATCAAGCCCATTGGTAGAAATAGATAGTTCGGCAAGTTTATATTTTTTTGCTAAGGAATTGGGTTTCGGTTCCGTTATTGGATTAGCATTTGTATCAGCTTTTGCTTCTGGTTCCTCCTCACCCTCGTTGGAACCGTGAGCATTGTTTTCAGGAGTATTGCCATGAATGAAAGGGATATGCGCCTTAGCTGCTTCAATCGCTTCAGCTGTCTTTTTGAGTTCACGGTCTGGAAATCTAAACCAGTCGGTACTCCAAATACGATGGATACGCCAACCTAAGTCTTCAAGATGATTCTGTCTTATTCGGTCGCGGTCACGCGCTGATTGTGCCCTGTGGTATGTTGCTCCATCACATTCAATCCCTAATAAATAATGCCCTGGACGTTCCGGGTCCTTAGCCCCGAGATCAATAAAATAGCCCTCAATACCAATCTGATGGTCAATTTCATAGCCGCATCCACGTAAGGCATCTGCCACCTCTACCTCAAAAGGAGAGTCTGGTGATCTACCGATTAATTCTGGGATGTCAAGTTCGTCTGTCTGTGCATATTTCAAGTAACGTTTAAGTGCCACAACGCCAGATGGGTTAGTTGGTCCAGGATCAATGTCATCAGCTGTCAAATTGGTAAACACTTCACTACGTTGTTTTGCACGTGTAATCAATACATTCAATCGTCTTTCTCCCCCTTTTTTGTTAAGGGGACCGAAGTTCATCGTAATCTTTCCATTAATATCGCGTCCATAACCAACACTAATGAAAATGACATCGCGCTCATCTCCTTGAACGTTTTCTAAATTTTTGATAAAAAACGGCTCTTCGGGATGAGCATTAAAGAACGTTTGTTCGGTTGATGAGTCCTCTCGACGTAAAAGTTCAAGTTGATCTTGTACCGCTTGCATTTGAGCAGTGCTAAACGTTGCTACGCCAAGTGTCAAATCAGGACGTGAATGTGCATGTTCCATCACTTTTTCTGCAACTATTTGGGCTTCTTTTAGATTGGTTCTACTGCCTCCACGGTCATAAGCAGTATCAGGTAGGTAATGATAAACTAATCCAACTTTTTCCCTCGCAGCATCCGGACTTGGAAAGATTATAAGTCTATTTTTGTAAAATACATAGTTTGATACCGCAATCAACGAAGGATGTCTGCTACGATAGTGCCAACGTAACATGCGTTCTGGCGCGTTTTGAGCACTGAACAATCCCAAAATGCTCTCTGTATCACCTGGTAAGTCTTCTTCTGTGTCTTCGGTATCAGTATTGTCCCCTATGTGCTTATCAAAGAAAGAAGTCGGTGGAAGTTGTTTGCTATCACCAACGACAACAGTTTGTTTGCCTCGAACAATTGCTCCGAAAGCATCAACAGGTTTTACTTGGCTTGCTTCGTCAAAAACTACCAAGTCGAAGTCAACACTATTCGGTGGTAGGAACGTCGCTACTGAGAGCGGACTCATCATAAATATTGGCTTAATTGCTTGTATTGCATTTCCTGTCCTGGTCATAAGCTGACGAATTGGTAGATGCCGCCGCTTTTTTTGAAATTCCCGCTTGAGCAATCCTAATTGTCCACTGGACGCTTCGTACTGAGGTAGGTGTTTCCAATGTTCGTACGCTACTTTTACCTTATTGTATTCAAGTGATCTGTGGTCTAACTCCTTGAACCGTTCGACAATATGCTGATGGGTATCGCTACTAAAACCTGCAAGGACCGAGCGTTCCTGCATTGCTGTCTCAATTTTTGCGCTATACCACGCATGTTTGAGTATATCCGACAAACATTCGCCAGCATCTTGCCAGACATTTGCAACCTTCACAATTTCAACGAAACCACTATCTGTTAACGCCTCAGCCCGGTGGTTATACGAAACCATATCCTGGAGACTGTCTGATTCAGTTTCCCAGCATTTGAAGATTTTTGCCTGTTCAGAAAATGTGAGATGTTTTAATCCATTATCCTTTCCAAAACGAGCTTTTTCGTCAAGTTGAATTTTATCAATCACAACTTGGAGGAGATTAGGATAGTTACTCTGGTGTTCCTCAACGGTTGCAAGTAGCCCCTTAAGTGTCTCCAAATTCGGATTTGATGCAAGGTATGCAACTAACACTTCTGGTAATTTGTCGTTTGCTACCGATTCGTGCAGAGCTGAAAGGTACTTGACGATTACTCGGAGTTGGTCCCAATCCGATGATTGCCCCTGCCAGTTTGTACCAAATAATTCTTGCCCAATCTCCTGTATCTTTTTGAGATGAGGTAGTTCACGTTGCGCTTCAAGAATTGCATCAACAATACGGAGTTGTGCATCGTGGACTTTGGGCAGTTGTTGTGAACATAAGCCCGTAAGTTCACTACGGGCACGTCGATATTTTAGTGAAATTATGCGCCTCCACCTTTTATCTCCATAAGCCGCTATCATTTGACGAATTTCTAAAACGTTTTGCTCCCAAGCTTCAGGTATAAGAATATGATCATGTATATTATGCAGATCGCTCAACCTTTCTCCTGCGTTTAGTCCCAATTCTAAATCACTTCTATGTGTTTTCCATTCCGTTGACTGCACGGTAACCCCTGATAAGTCTGGTGCATCTAACGCGTGACGAGCTGTGTGAATGAGATTTTCGACTGCTCCACAAGTGTTCGGGACAGGAAGTTTGAGGTGCTGTGCAAGTTGTTCGGATGAATCTTTGAGTCCCAAAACACTTTCTCTTGCTTCTGCCGCTGCTCGTTTAAGTGGCTCTCTGTCGGTAGGAGGAAAGACCTTACAAAGGCTTCCCCAAAACGGATGATTTATTGGTATGCCTATCCGCTTAAGGAGTGTCTGGAATTCTTCTGTTATCGCTAATCCTTTTCTAAATTCAGATGTTGAATGTTGAAATTTATTTGATTCTAAAGTTGGAAGTTCCTTTTCTGCAAGGGTCCGCTGCACTACTAAAAGTTCTCCATACACCTGATAAGGTGTAATACCACTTTCGCCAATTGGCTTGTTAACTGCCTCACAGTAACTGTTCAAACGCTCACGGTCACTGAGAAGAGACTCAAGTTCTTGTTTCATATCTGTTATCCGAGGTTCGCTGATATCAAGAATTCGCTTCAGTTCATCAACGACAGCTTTTTTGTTCATCTTATGACTGTGCAGTTCCAGGCACGCGTCTCCGAGTCCTACCCCGTCTAGCTTGCGCTTGACCACTTCCAAAGCTGCCATTTTTTCTGCAACAAACAGCACCCGCTTTCCTTCTGCAATAGCTGCTGCAATCAAATTGGTGATGGTTTGGGACTTCCCAGTACCCGGTGGACCTTGAATAACGAGATTTCGTCCTTGACTCACATCGTGGATAGCTAATGCCTGTGAACTGTCTGCATCAACTACGTGATGGGTATTGGTGGGAGTAAGGTGTTTGTCAATATTAGGTATGCCATCATCAAGGGATGACTTTGGTTCTTGAAATCCGTTTTCGATCACTGACTGTAATACCGAATGCATAGTCAGGGCATTATCAGGCCAATTGTCAACGTCTAAATCGTAGTGCATCAGAAACTTAGCAAATGAGAAAAAACCAAGCGCAATCACAGAATCATCAACCGACCACCGATTAAAGTTGCCAATTGCCTCGCTTACGTCTTCAAAATATTTTAGAATGTTGGACTGATTAAGGGCATCCGCTTCGGGAAGATCTGGTAATTGAATACCAAACTCGACTTTTAGTTTTTCTTGAAGAGAAAGATTCGTTCCAATCTCCTCCTCTGTGTATTGAACACGGAAATTAGCACGTACACTGGTACGACTAAGCTCTACTGGAATCAGTATTAATGGAGCACGGCGTAATGTCTCACTTGATTCAGATTCATACCACTCAAGCATACCGAGTGCAAGATAGAGTGTAGTCACTCCTTGTTCTTCAAGTGCGGTGCGCGCTGTATAATAAGTATTCAACAAACGCTTTTGAAGTTCGTTAGATGAATGGTTTGTCTGAAGTTTGGTATCGGTATATCGATCAGGATCATATTCCTCTTCATCTTCAAACAGAAAAACGTTGTCTTCTTCAGATTCATGTCTTGGTAGGAAAGACATAGTTTTCTTATCTTGTACAAGAATCTGATAAATATCTGGTGGAGATTCATCAACAATCTCTACGCCTCGCGCCTTAAGAAGTTTATAGTTGATCAATGGGTTACGGAAGCTTAAGTCAAGTAGTTCAGAACGTGCCTCATCTAATTTCGTTTGTACAGAATTCATCTCATATACACCATAATTTAATTGTTGAGTTAACCGTTATATTTTTACTTATTGAGACGTTAAACGCATATAAGCATATCAAAAAAGAGGGTTTTGCTCCAATCAGACGTTCCTCTTGGCAGAAATCACATATCAGAGGACTTCTGAATAACATCGTTATGCAATCCATTAAATAGAATCGTATAACTTATAGTTGTGCCAGGCAATTATCACCTACGATGATTCGATCGCGTGGAGGCGTTCAGCTAACCACAAGTTAACCAAAGTTTCCGGTAAGATACCCTGTTCCAGTGCTTGTTTTTCAATTTTTTCATAGATCTCTGGGGTAAGCGTTACACGACACTTTCGCTGCATCCGAACCTCAAAATCGACTTCATGTGTTTCATCCCAGTGGTCAGCCAAGCTATGCGTGTCCCAATAGTCGGCTATCTCCTCCAGAGTTCGTGCCTTAGATACACTGGTAACTTGTTCGTCTTTATTTTCTTTCATACTTTATTAGACACATCCTTTCGCACATCCAAGTATAACGATTTAGAGCGGAAATTCTATTGCCTGTCCCTGTTCAGAAGACATATAGAACGCCTGCATCAATTCTGTTAGATTGCGTCCATCTTGAATAGTAATCGTCATCGGTTCATCGCGGACGATAGCATTGATCCACTGCTGCAGTGGTGACGGTGGTGCTGTAGGCGCATCAGCAATGTATTTTGCTTTTTCTTCATCAGACAGTTTGCGGGTCTGGAAATGCATCTCGCCATGTCCAGCGGCAAATGAACCTTCCGTGCCGTAAATCTCAAGCATATTCGGACCGGAGCGGTGCGTCCATGCAACATCAATCACGCCGAGTGCTTTGTTTGCAAATTCCACAACAGAAACACTGTTGTCATCAATCGGAAAGTTACCAGTGAAATTGTTTATCTTAGCGATTGCACTTTTCGGTTCACCCATCAACCAACGTATCACATCAACACGGTGGCATCCTAAATCAAAGAGTGCGCCACCACCAGCGCGGACTGGGTCTGCGAACCAAGCACTTGTGCCACTAAACCATTTATCAAGTGCAGCGGAGTGCGCAATTCGTCCTCTACCGAACGTTATGTCACCGAGAAGTCCATCATCTATCGCTTTTTTTGCGAACAGAATCTCAGAGTTAGCTCGGGAAGGAAGCGAAATCATAAACTGGACACCCGCTTTTTCTACTGCCTCAATAATCGGATCACATTCTGCTACGGTGATAGCGAGAGCTTTTTCGGTGAAAATATGTTTGCCAGCTTCAGCGGCAGCAATCATAACACGCGGATGGTCAGATGTAATCGCGTCAACAGCAACAGCATCAACATCATCGCGAGTTAAAACTTCATCAAGGTTAGTATAGAACGGGACTTTGTATTGTTCTGCAGCTGCTTTTCCGCCATATTCCTCTTCGTCCCAAATAGCGACGAGTTCGGTTTCAGGGTTTTCGTGAATGCTTTGGGCATATCCACCTGCGTGAACATGCGCCATACTAATTTTTGCAACTCTTATCATTTAATTCTCCTTTAATAAATTATTTTATTCCTCCGACAGAAGATCGTGTAGCGAAATGATTCCAACCACGAAGGACCAATTGGACATTAGTGTGTCTATTTTCAGCATCAATCTGATCATCACCAGCATGCATTTGGACAAGCACACTCTTTCGCATCTTTTTTGAGCGGTTCGGCATTGAGCCGTGCAGCGTGAAGTAGCTAAAGAAAAGCACATCCCCCGGTTCCGCCTCCAATACATTAGCACCCGCAATCGGGTACCGTTCAGTGATTTCAGCGTTCTGTCCACCACCCATCATGCCATCAGTCCGACCTAGTTCCTTATGGGAACCCGGATAAACACGTACACACCCCATCTCATCAGTGGCATCCGACACATAGATTATCGCTGCTATCATCGAATCTTTGAAAGATGGGAAATACTGCCAATCCTGATGCATCGGAAAAGGTGAACCTTTCTCTGGCGGTTTGCAGAAAAGTTTGGAATGGTGCAGCATAATATCCGGTCCAAGGATTGCTTCGGCAGCGTTAAGGAAATTGTCTTGCTGGAACGCCTTCATCCACACACCAGAAAAACTCTGGATATTATGTGTGTGAATAATGACAGATTCTCCGCCATCAAGTTCATCCATCAATTTACCGCCCCAACGGGCATTGATGTTCTCATCGCTTTTAACCAACTGGTCTACCACGCGATCAAAGTCGTGTTCCATTAATTTGACCTCATCGGGTGAATAGACCCCTTTTGCGAAATAGTATCCGTTTTCCTGAAAGAATTGTCCAATGTCTGACATTACGATTTTGTAACCTCCAAATAGAGTTCAACAAGCCAATTCGGCTTAAGATTTTCTGTGTTATTTTTCTCTTTAAGTTCTTGTTGCAATTGGTTGATTGTCCTGAATACATCAAACTTCCCATTGTTGAGAATACCGAGAAGATTTGTCTTTGGCAAAGTTTCAGAACCTATACCACAGAGTTTCGAAACATCTTCCAGGCGATTAGTAGCAATTACGAGAGTTTTTCTCATTGATTGAAGCTCGCCAAGTAATTCTACCATCTCAATTTGCCCGCGTGGGTCAAGTAGCACTAACGGTTCATCAAGCAACCACAACTGTGGATCATGTAGAAACGTTTTCGCAAACAGGAGACGTTGACGTTCTCCTGTTGATAGAACACCAATTTTGTTGTCACGTAGATGCTGAATGTCCATTAATTCAAGCACAGAATCAATTGAAGCGGTGCGCTCCTGCTTGTCTAATTTGTATGCAGCAGCGAAAAAATTGAGGTATTGCACTACTGATAACTCTGGGTATCCTTCAAAAGCAACGGGTATATACCCGATGTGCGGACGCACCTGTTTCAAGTTTGAAAACGCATCTATCCCAGAAATAGAGACAGTGCCTGATGTCGGTTCAACTAAGGTTGCCAAAATGTTGAGTAGGAGTGTCTTTCCCGCGCCGTTTCCACCGAGCAGGACGAGGGATTCTCCAGCTGCCACCTGAAACGTGATTTCTGTGAGAAACGACTTCTTGTTGATGGATTTGCTGAGGTTTTGGACATCAAGCAATTAGATTCTCCAGTGTTGCCCTTATTCATCGGGTGTCAAGACTTGTGGTTTCTGCTAATTTCTGTGCCACAAGCGCGTAGAGACTCATTCCTGCTTTAGCAGCTTCATCTGTTAAGCGGTGATAAAGCTGAGGGTCAACAGGGACATTGAACGGCACGTCATTTAATTCTCGCGCAGGCACTTTTGGAACGGGGACATTGTCCTCTTGGTAACACTCTTTCATCAACTCCCACGCTGTTTTCAATTCGATCAATGCCTGGGCAGGCGTAGGTCCGAAAGCGGAAACATTTGGAAGTTCAATAAAATGGGCAAGATAATCACCGTCTTCGTCAAGAAAAATCTTGATGGTAAATCCATCAAAATCGTCATGGTTATTCTTCATCTTCAATTTCCTTATTGTATTGCGTTAAAAATTGCCTGACTTGGTAACCTTTAGCCATTGACTTGTTCGGTTGAATTGATAATCTATATCCTCTGGGTGAATACCAAATCCGATGGCTACCTCGCTGTCGGCGTTGCACCCATCCAAATTGGCGCATGAGTCGTTCAAATTCAGAAAATTTCAATCCGTTTGGGTTTTGCTGCGCTTTTTCAAATAAAGCCTCTCTTCGATTCATGTTGTACCTCTAATTCTGAGGCAGAAAATGAGCATTTATATTCATCTCATATAACCAGTATCTTAACTGAGATCAACCTTGATAGGTCTTCCAAGTTCGGCAGACTGCCATGCGGCTTCGGTCAATTGAATTACGCGCAACCCGTTTTCAACACCGATCGGATTTTCTGTCCTTTCGCCTCGGATCAGTTCAATGAAGGCGACATCCTTGTTACCCCCTTCTGGCAGATCAGCTTCATCAACGGGAGTAGGTTTGCCACCCTTACCTTGCCGATAGAGTTGACCCGCGCGTAGAAAGAGTGCACCGTCCTCCATCCAAATGGAGAAATCTTCTTGCACACCGCCATACGCATGTCCAACGATGCTGATATTACACAACGCACCCGTATCAAATTTGATTGACATTGCTGTGAGGACATCTACCTCAATGTCCAAATTATCTATTATCGCGAACACTGTATCAGGACTTGCTTCCAATACCCATAGGAGAATATCAATCAGGTGGCTGCCAGAGTCATTCAGCTGTCCACCGCCGCCGAGGAACGGGTCTTGCCGCCATTTCCCCTGTTGATTCCGATACCAATTCTGCGATTGATGAGCTGCGACAAAGTTAACGTGCCCAAGCTCGCCACTTTGGACAACTTTACGACAGTATTGATAGGTAGGACTCAAGTGGCGTTGATAACCAATCATTAAGTGCAAGCCTGTTTCTTCAACTTTTGCCATCACCTGTTTGGCGTGGTCTACCGTGCAAACCATCGGTTTTTCGGTATGAACGTGGCAACCAGCATCAAGTGCTGACATGATATGCTCAAAGTGGAGTCCGTGTGGTGAACTAATGACGACTGCATCGGGTTTTGCATCAGATAGCATTTCAACGTAGTCAGCGTAGGTAGGGACCGAATCGTCTAAACCTACGGTCTCTTTGAACGCTTTAAGTGCGTTTTCGCTTGGGTCGGCAAGAGCGACAATCTCTAAATCTTCAACACCAGAAACGCTACGTCCGTGCCCACGTGAGTTGCCACCACACCCGATGAATCCAAAATTTAATTTCTGTTTAGCCATGCATGTTCCTCATTCAATTCTTTTGCTTTAGGTTACCACGACCTATAAGAAAAATCAAGAAATTGTTCTGATATTTCTTACAATCGTGCAGAGCCTAATTACAATCAACACAAAGCAGGCATAACGCCATGAAAATACGTTTTCGTTTTGAAGATTTGCTTGACATTTAGTGCGTAGGATACCATCCTAATTGATAAAAACTCATATCTAATTATAAATTAGGGGGTTATCTCATGCAACAGCATCTTATCAGATTTACAACTATTTTTCAACTGCTTCTATTCAAACGGGTGTGTATAGTTTTGACATGAATACGCCTTCTCTTTTGTTGGAGGGGTTTTCAACCCCGATAAATCGGGCTTACAAGGTTTCCCTCTAACAAGAAAGATGACATGGTTAATGACAAAATATTTACATACCCCAGGACAAATGGAAGCTTGACTTGTACTATCAATATATGTTAAAATACAATTAACATATATTAATTGTTGCACATCTGCAACAATTAAGGTTAAAAATTTGATATACGATTTGAAATGTGTTATAATTACGTAACGTTATAGATTTTAGGAACATTCTATCCGAGAGATCGAACAATATAAAAACTAATCTCTGCTCCCTGTGATTTATGCAGTGGAGCCGTGAGTCCATAGAGAGGATATAAATTGAAACCGTACGAACTTATGCTTATCATCACCCCTGACCATGAGGAGAATCAAGCGGAAGCACTCATTGAAAACGTCAAGGGTATTATTGAAGGTGGCGGAAATCTTATCAATATTGATGTTTGGAGAAAGAGACGACTCGCCTATCCGATACGGAAGCACAGTGAAGGTTATTACGTAGTTTATGTTTTTGAAAGCGAGTCAAGTTTCATTGCAGAGTTAAACCAAGCACTCCGTGTTATTGAAGCAATTCTACGACACATGATTGTGCTCTACGAAGATGACGTTGAGAAGTTGAAAGCAGCACAAGACGAAGCGGCAATGCCCGAAGTCTCGGATGCTGATACTGCCGAAGACACAACTGAATCTGTAGAAGATTCGGCGGAATCTGTAGAAGATACTGCTGAATCTGTTTAAAAAGACATCATCCTAAAACCTGCGAAATGGAATATGTTTTATTCCGTTACGCGCTAAAATAAGGAGCATATCATGGCAAGTTATAACAAGGTCATTCTGATGGGCAATCTCACCCGCGATCCTGAGATGAAGTATCTGCCAAGCGGAACCGCTGTTGCGAATTTTGGGCTCGCTATGAGTGAACGCTACACCGATCGGCAAACTGGTGAACAGAAAGAGAATGTCTGCTTTGTTGATGTAGAAGCGTGGGACAAACAAGCCGAACTTGTAAACGAGTATCTGAGTAAAGGTAGTCCTATTTTCATTGAAGGATCTCTCAAGTTTGAATCTTGGGAGGCAGAAGATGGAACTAAGCGTAACAAACTAAAAGTAAGACTTTTCCGGTTACAATTTATCGGTGGCAGGCGAGATGACGATGAAGGCGGCGGTGGTTACGCTGAAGCTCAAACCGCATCTCCAAGGACACAAGTTCATACCGATGTCGCACCCGAACCATCAGCAGGCAAGAGCAACACATCATCAACAGAGGATGATATTCCGTTCTAAATAAGTTAACAGGTCAATTTCATCCTAATTTAGCCTATGCGCGGCTAAATTTTGCTTCGTCACGCGGCTAAATTTCATTTTAAGTTTAAAGTTACACCATTGATCAGAGCGCGGACAAAGTGCGCCTACCAGGGTAGATGTATACTTATTTTATGTTTCTTCATAGATGATAGTAGCGTGATACGGTATCATAACCTTTGGCATCTACCCGTATCGGTAATGTAATATAGTGTTGGAGCACCAATGTGCAGGTAGAAAGGAGTTAATTAATATGGCATATCGTCGGAGAAACCGTTTTAGTAAACTGGAATCCATAGATTACAAAGATGTGGATACGCTAAGGAAGTTTGTGAACGAACGTGGGAAGATTGTGAGTCGGCGAGTTTCTGGACTTTCGGCAAAACAACAACGAATGGTAACCCGGGCGGTTAAACGGGCGCGAAATATGGCACTCTTGCCTTTTACGCGGTAAACTTTGGAGATATAAATTATACTGTAGCGTGGAATCAACGCCGCATACGCTTAAGGCATTCGGTGAGTTTTCCCTGAGACGACTCTGAGTCGTCTCATTGATTCTTCTGCTATTCGGATGGATATTATGGAAGTCATACTCAAAAAAAGCATAGAGGGGCTGGGAGCCTCAGGTGATGTTCTTAAAGTCGCTGATGGTTATGCACGCAATTATCTTCTGCCAATGCAGTTAGCAGTGCATGCAACGGAGCGGGATCAGCGTCACCTTGAACATCAGAAACGTGTTATTGATCAACAAGAAACTAAAGACAGAGAACAGGCGCGTGAAATTGCATCACAGATATCTGGTGTCACATGCCATCTAACCAGACGGGCAGGCGAAAACGACCGCCTTTTCGGTTCTGTAACGCCCACAGATATTGTTGACTCGCTGCGGACAGCAGCAAGTCTTGAACTTGATCGACGTGTTATTGAACTCACAGAACCGATTCGAGAACTCGGTGCTTTTACAGTCTCTGTAAAATTACACGCAGATGTGACAGCAGAACTACGTGTCGTTGTGGAAAGGGAAGAATAGCGATACCTTTACTATTAGTGTAACCTAAGTTGCTACCTTTTTTCGAACGCTCTTGTGGGAGGGGTTTATAACCCCGATTTAGTGCAGAAAACATCAGATTCAACCGAAAATACTGGTAATTTGAATAAAATACAGTGTGTGCCTGCTTGAAATTTTGTAAGTAGCAACTTAGGTTAGTGTATTTGACACTGTTTAACTCGGATGAGGCATAATCATGCAAACGCAAGCATTTGACTCCCTTATGGATAAAGAAGCTGAGCAAGCTGTGCTGGGGTCAATGATGACTGAGAAGTCAATTATTCCTCGCATAGAGTTAATGCTGGGTTCTACGTCCGATGCGTTTTCTACTACCGATCATCAACTTATCTATACAGCGATCCTTGCTGTTTATAATCGCGCCAAAAACGCGGATCCGATCCTTGTTGCGAATGAGCTGAATCGGACAGAACAGCTGAACCGGGTTGGCGGAGCAGATTATCTTTATGAACTACAAGCCCCGATTGTTGAAACTGAAAGTACAGAGTTCTATGCAGAAATACTATTAGAAAAGGCGACACGACGTCGGTTAATTCGAGCAGCTACGCAGATTCGTGATCTCGCGCATGATGAAAGTGTAGAGATTAGCGAAGTTCTTGATCAATCACAAGAAGCCGTCTTTGAATTAGGTCAAGCTGGTAACAAACGTGGGTTTGAACATATTCGTTCATTGCTCAAACAGAGCATTGAGGTCATAGAAAAACTCTTTCAGAAGAAAGATCGGTATTTAGGTGTTCCTACAGGTTTTATAGATTTTGATAACTTGACCTCCGGATTACAACCTGGTAACTTTATTATCATCGCCGCGCGCCCAAGCATGGGGAAAACCACCTTGGTGCTGAATATGGCGCAGAACATCGCGATTGAACAGAAACGACCTGTCGCAATTTTTAGTTTAGAGCAGCCCGCACAAGATATAGCTATGCGTATGCTTTCTGCTGAATCGCAAATTGATTTCGGACGGTTGCGCTTAGGAAACTTCAGCGAGGAATATTGGGCACCTTTGGGTCAAAGCGTTGGCCGACTCAGCGAAGCACCTATCTTGATTAATGATAATCGATCGATAACAGTTCAAGGGCTTCGTGCGGAAGCGAGACGTTTGAAAGGTGAACACGAAGACCTCGCCTTGATTATCGTCGACTACATCCAAATCCTGCGAGGCTCCGGCCGCTATAATGTTCGTGAACAGGAAATCTCTGAGGTTTCACGTGCATTGAAAATTCTTGCGTGGGAATTGAATATTCCTGTCCTTGCCTGCGCGCAGCTCAGTAGAGAAGTTGAACGGCGTCCGAACAAGTTACCACAACTCTCCGATTTGCGAGAATCTGGGGCAATTGAACAGGATGCGGACGTGGTCGCCTTTCTATACCGAGAAGACTATTACGACGATGAAGATGACTACATAGACGAGACGGTCGAAGCAAATATATTGATAAAAAAGCAGCGGAACGGTCCCCAAGGAACTGTTGTTCTGCATTTCTGCAAAAAGCAGATGCGTTTCGAAAATGCAAGTTAATAAAAATTCTCTGTGTGGAAGATTTTTCTATGCGCAATCCGCCTTCTGAGCCAACACCTTCAAATGGGTTGACGTTCTTAATAAAAAATCGGGTTTACCGTGCGCTTTCAGAAATCGGGGATGCATTCCGTCTAATTGCCGAAACCATTTTCCAAATTTTCAGGCCACCGTTTCAATTTGACCTGTTAATGAAGCAGCTGCTTCTAATCGGTTTTAACTCGTTATCAGTTGTTTTAGTATCCGGTTTCTTTACGGGAATGGTATTGGGTGTTCAAGGGTACGTTCAGTTGAAACCGTATGCAGTTGAAGGGTCGGTGGCTCAATTTGTCAGTGTCTCTGTCGTAACAGAACTGGGTCCGATGATAACAGCATTTGTGCTTTCTGGACGGATCGGTGCATCTATTACGGCTGAACTTTCAACAATGAAAGTTACTGAGCAAATTGATGCCCTGGAAGTTATGGGAACAAATCCGGTGAAATACTTAGTTGTTCCCCGTTTTCTCGCCTGTACGATTATGCTCCCAACCCTTACCATTTTTTCGACCTTTGCAGGTATTTTCGGCGGTTATGTCGCAGTGGTATCCTTATTTGATTTCAGCGGTGACTTTTTCATTTTGCAAGTCCAAAAACACATGCTTGTGAAGAATGTGCTAATTAGTTTGATCAAAGCAACTTCATTCGGGATGGCAATTGCCTCTGTGGGATGCTACAAAGGTTTCAGCATTTCAACCGCTGGCGGGGCAGAAGGTGTAGGAACGGCAACAACCGGTTCTGCCGTTACTTCTCTCATAACTATCTTGGTATTAGATTTTGTTTTAGGAGCATTGCTCACATGATATTTCACAGAACTTAAGTACCGAAAACTATTGCTATGATTTCGATTAAAAATGTCAGAAAAGCATTCGAGTTGAAAAATGTTTTAAACGGATTAGACCTTGAGATTCCGCGTGGTGAAACCCTTGTGATAATGGGACGAAGCGGTTGTGGGAAAAGTGTTTTGCTCAAGATTATCGCAGGTCTTCTCTCTGTAGATTCAGGTGAGGTTTGGGTTGACGGAACAGAGATATCTAAGCTTAAAAAGAGATCACTAAACCAGATTCGCAGAAAAATCGGGATGCTCTTTCAGTCTGCAGCGTTATTTGATTCAATGTCCGTAGCGGAAAACGTTGCTTTTATGCTGGAGCAACATACGGATTTAAGCCAGCAAGAGATGCGGAAGGTCGTAGATGAGAAACTTAAATTAGTGGATTTGGATGGTGTTCAGGAACTACGACCCGCACAACTGAGTGGCGGTATGCGAAAACGGGTGGGACTCGCACGTGCCCTCGCTTTCAACCCAGAAATCATTTTATACGATGAACCCACAACAGGGCTTGACCCTGTTACTTGCACCGAAATTAACGAGCTGATTCGTGACCTACATCAGCAACTGGAAGTTACCTCTGTGGTCGTAACACATGATATGCATAGTGCGTTCAGTGTGGGAACGCTCATGGTGATGCTCCACGAAGGCAGGCAGATCGCCTATGGAACACCAGAGGCACTGATTAATGAAGATGACCCAATTTTACAACAGTTCATCCTCTTTGGTGCACCAGATCAGATTCTCAACATTGACAATCCGACTCTGAAGCAATTTATAGGAAGGAGTACTTAATGAAGTTTTGGAGCCCGTCTGTAAAAGTCGGATTGATGGTTATTGTAGCTGTTGTTCTACTTGCAATTCTCCTTACAAATGCCGGGAACTGGCCGTGGGGAACACGCGGGGATGATTTATATTTTCAATTCCGTGCTGTCAATGGGCTCTATGTAGGTTCGGGAGTTTATCTATCCGGTGTTTCTATCGGCAAGGTAACGCACATTGAGCTCCAGCCGGACACAAATACTGTCGAAATCCGGGCTCGCGTCAAAAATGCTTTTGAATGGTTAAGAAAAGGTTGTGATGCGCGCATCTCTATGAGCGGCTTTGTCGGTGAGACATACATCGCACTAAACAACGGGGATGTGGGAAATCCGCCGCTTCAACCTGCTGATCTCCCGATTATCGGAATTGACCCGGTGAATCCGCTTGAATTGCTTGAACAAACCGGTTCCGGATTGAGTAAAGCTATCGAATTAACTTCGGCAGCAAACGAGGTCCTACAAGCGAGTCAGGAAGAAATTCAACAAGGCATCAAAGAAACACGGAAATTGGTCGAATTGACTGGTAAGACACTTACAAAGTTTAGTGAACATATAGACACAACAGTCGAGACTTTGCAGAACCTAACTTCAAAATACGACGCACGTTTCGAATCAACTCTTTCGCAAGTGGACAAGTTGTTAGATCAGTTGGGTAATGATTCCTTATTGCTCAGTAGCCAAATTAGTGATGTGAGCCGTTCCGTGTTGAGAATGATTGACCAAAATTCGCCAAAAGTAAATTCTATGATAACGGACTTGCAGCGGAGCACATCTGATTTCCGACGGTTGGCAACACAATTTCGCCAAGATTCAAGTTCTTTGAAAACCGAAATTTCTGGTCTTATCACGCAAGGAAGTACGTTCATTGAAAAAGGGAGCACAGATATCGCACCAATTATAGAAAACCTTCAGACTGCAACAGCTTCGCTCACCACTTTAGAGAAAAATATCAGTGAACTGTTAAATTCAGTAAAACATGGTGAGGGAACAGTCGCACAACTACTTAATAATCCTGAACCATTTGCAGAAGCAAAAGAAACCTTCAATAACCTGAATGAGATGCTAACAGGGTTGAAAAATTTTTATCAACAGACAGACAGACAGTTAAAAGGCTTTAAACTTCCTAAATATTCATGGGATACTGAACTCCAATATCTAAGTCTTGAGGAAAATCTACATACCGAATTCGGGTTTTCGCTTTTACCACCTTCAAAGAGTCGTTACCGTTTCGGACTCGGTATTCGAGACGAAAAAATTGGAGTTGAATTTCAATATGCTTATGATTTTACAGATTATCTCCAAGGCAAATTCGGTTTCATGCGTTCCAAGGTTGGTGTTGGGTTTGACCTATGGTTGTTATCACGCCGACTGGGCATCGGAGTTGAAAGCATCAGTCTAACAAGGGACAAACCTGAATTAAACGCTGAAATGAGTTTGCGTTTTTTCCGCGGTGCACATGTCCTCGTCGGTGTTGAAAATTGGTGGAGTGAAGATAGACGTTGGACAACAGGGCTTAAGTTAATCACAAGCGACTGGTAAAATAGTTTTCAGCTTTCTACATAAGAGATTAGAGGCGAGCGAGTTTTAAAAGGGAAAGTCAATAGTCAAAAGCGGATTGTTATGGCTCAAGCAAAGCACAAATTTGTTTGTCAAGAATGTGGGTATACAACGCCGAGAGGACTCGGAAAATGTCCGGGATGTCAAGCGTGGAACAGTTTTGCTGAAGAAACAGAAATTGTTACGACATCCCCTTTACATCTGAACATCGGTCAACGTTCTAACAAACCGGAGCCAATTTCTAACGTAACAGCAGCGGATGTAGAACGGCAACTCACAGGAATGCCTGAGTTTGATAGAGTGCTTGGTGGCGGCATTGTACCAGGTTCCGTAATTTTAATCGGGGGCGACCCGGGGATAGGCAAATCCACGCTTTTGTTACAAGCTAGCGATGCGTTAAGCCGCAAATATGGCAGCGTGCTTTATGTTTCTGGCGAAGAATCGGTCAGCCAGACAAAGATCCGTTCAACCCGACTCGGTGTGACTTCCAATACCCTCTATGTTTTGTGCGAAAATAACTTAGAACAGATCGAAAAACATATTGAGGAACTCCAACCGCAGGCAGTTGTAATTGACTCCATTCAGGCGGTCTATCTAACGGAATTCCAATCCGCACCAGGGAGTATCACACAAATCCGTGAATGTGCAGCGCATCTTCTAATATGTGCCAAAAGTCGGAACATTCCAATTTTTCTTGTTGGACATGTGACAAAAGAGGGGACATTGGCTGGACCCCGTATTTTGGAACATATCGTGGATACAGTCCTCTATTTTGAAGGAGAACGGCATCATATTTATCGTGTTCTACGTGCGGTTAAGAATCGGTTTGGGTCAACAAATGAACTCGGTATCTTTGAGATGCAGAACAAAGGTCTCGTAGATGTCAAAAATCCATCGCAACTCTTTTTGAGTGATAGAGAGGAGGAAATTTCTGGTTCCGTTGTCGTGTCAAGTATGGAAGGCACCCGTCCACTCTTATTGGAGGTGCAGGCACTAGTCGTTACGACTCACTACGGAACGCCTCGCAATACCGCGACTGGAATTGACCGCAACCGTGTCGCACTGCTGATCGCAGTGCTGAACAAACGGATCGGTATGGACATTGGCGACTCAGATGTCTTCGTGAACATTACTGGCGGGTTACGTGTTGATGAACCCGGAATTGACCTCGGCGTGTTGATGGCAATTATTTCTAACCATCGTAACGCGCCGATAGACCCGCGAACGGTCGTCATCGGTGAAGTCGGATTGGGTGGTGAGATTCGACCAGTGCCACATGTTGAAAAGCGGATCCGAGAAGCAGCAAAACTCGGATTTACTCAAGCAATTTTTCCGAATTACCATCAGAAAGGATTAGAAATCAATGAAACAATAGAACTTATTGGTGTGAAAAATATCTATGACAGTCTAAATGTATTATTATAACTCTAATAGACAAACAACAGAATATTCAATTTACGCACAATTCCTACGGTCTAACAAGTGCTTATAATCAAAACGGTCTATTGAGACAAGTACTGCAAGATTCTGTAGGCAGACGATAAAAAACCCGAAATAAAATTTTCCGTGGATTCAAGCATCTATCTAATATATGCTGTCTTTTCCGTAAGACAATGTAGCATGACCCGATCTGCGGGAACAAGGTTCAAAATAACGCTAAACGAGTTTCACCGCTTCCACCAGCGCGGAGAAAAGAACTATGCAAATTTGGGGAATACGTCTATTTTTTATATTGGCAAGTGCTGTCGCCTGCTATTTTCCAGACACTAACTTTTCACACGCTTTTATTGGATTTGCTGTGGCATGTATCCTCGTAGCGGGTGAAATATCCCTTCATGTCCCCCCCACTCGTAGGATCGTTGCAAGTGGTGTAGGACTAGCACTCGGGTTGTTGATCTCTCAAGGGGTACTCCAATTCCTGAATCAATCCAACTCAATTTTTAATCAATACATCGCTCTAAGTATTGTCGTGATCCTCGGATGTGGTTATATTGGAATGGTCTGTGGTTACTACATTTCTGAAAGTTTACCCGTCGTGAAATTACTAAATTCGTATCACTATACGCAAACGGGATCACCATTTGCGACAAACGATTCTAATGGATTCAAAATTTTAGATACAAGTGTTATTATTGATGGGCGTATCCTTGAAATCTGCGAGACACAATTTATTGACGGAACGTTGTTAATTCCAAGGTTTGTTTTAAATGAATTGCAACATATAGCGGATTCAACCGACTTACTTCGTAGAAATAAGGGACGGCGCGGTTTTGATATTCTACGTTCGCTCCAAAATAGTCCGTCTATTGCCGTTGAAATTATAGAAGAAGATGTGACACACCTTACTGAGGTAGACGCTAAACTTGTACATCTCGCGAGAAAATATTTCGCAAAAATAATTACCAATGATTTGAATCTAAATAAAGTCGCAGAATTACAGGGTGTCAGGGTACTAAATATCAACGAATTAGCAAATGCTATCCGTCCAATTGTAGTTGCCGGAGAGATTATTCAGGTACATCTGCAGAAAGTCGGCAAAGAACCGAATCAGGGCGTAGGTTATCTTGATGATGGAACAATGGTTATCGTTGAAGATGGCAAATCGCATATCGGGCAGACGCTTGACGTTGTTGTTACACAGATGTTACGAACCAGTACTGGACAGATGATTTTTGCACGAAATGCGGATGAATCTCTACCTGAGAAAGGTTTTCGATGAGATGGCCAGATGGTCGCAGATGAACAGCAAAATATCTGTCCTTATTCCTGCTGCTGGGCACGGCAGACGGATGGAAACATCAGTTAAAAAGCCGTATTTAGTGTTAGGCGATAAGCCAATTTTATCGCATACAATAGATCGGTTTGAACAAAATAGTGTTATTGACGAAATTTTTGTGATTGTGGACGAATCAGATTTCATGGTGTGCCGCGAAAATGTTCTCACACCTTTTCGCTTTCGGAAGGTGCGCGAATTGGTACCCGGCGGTGAAACACGGCAGATTTCTGTGTTCAACGGGCTCCGCGCTCTTACAGAAAATGTTGATTTTGTCGTTGTCCATGATGGTGTGCGCCCGTTTATAGATGATAAAATTATTTTCGAATGTCTTGAAGCAGCAGCAGAATGCGGTGCTGCTGTCTCTGCTGTACCAGTGAAAGAGACTATTAAAGTGGCAAATGAAGAACTTTTCATTGATCATACGCCAAAACGGGATCGGTTATGGCGTGTCCAAACACCACAAGTCTTTCGTAAATCACTATTAGTAGCAGCACACAAAAAGGCAATGTCGGGTGGAATTGACGCACCGGATGACGCTGCATTGGTCGAAAAACTCGGTTCTCCTGTAAAATTGGTCATGGGTAGTTACAAAAATGTAAAACTAACAACTCCAGAGGATTTGCGAGTTGCTGAAACTTTGCTAAACGATGAGATGTAATACCAAATTAACTTGATCCCACTCGGTAGGCGCGCTTTGTAAGCGCGCTGTCTGCCCAGAAAAATAAGACTAATCCTGTTAATTTGGTATAAGTTATAATATCTGAAGCAAGACTCAGAAAGATTTTTCGGAGATAGCAGTTCTTGAGGATACGAGTTCTAATTTGAATCAAAGAATTCGGAGAAAAGATGCGGATAGGGATCGGTTACGACGTTCATAGACTTACTGAGAATCGAAAATTAATTTTGGGCGGAGTAGAAATCCCTTCCCATTTGGGATTGTTGGGACATTCAGATGCAGATGTGTTGACCCACGCGATCTGTGATGCGATTTTAGGCGCAGCAGCACTGGGGGATATCGGCACACACTTTCCAGATACGGACGAAAGTTATGCCGGAATGGACAGTCAATTTTTCCTTCGTACTATCGCAGCGAAGGTTAGAGAACAGGATTACGCAATTGAAAATGTTGACAGCACAGTTGTTGCCCAACAACCGAAATTGGCACCTTATATCTTACAGATGCGTAGCGTACTCGCAAAAACATTAGATATTTCAGAAACACAGGTGAGTGTTAAAGCCACAACCGCAGAGGGTTTAGGTATTATCGGCACAAGAAAGGCAATAGTCGCGCAAGCTATTGCGTGCCTCATCAAAACCTAATTCCGTAGTGTTGTAAACATGAATCTCTGTGTATTCGTAGTAGGGCATTTTATTGCGCGTTCACCAAAAAACAAAGGAATAGGAATGGGGTTAAAGATATATAATTCCCTTAGTCGACAACTTGAGGAGTTTTTACCACTGAAGGAAGGGCATGTCTCAATGTACAGTTGTGGACCCACCGTCTACGACTATATTCACATCGGCAATGCCCGCACGGCACTCGTCACTGATATTATACGGCGGTATCTTGCATACAAAGGGTATGTCGTCAAATTAGTCCAAAATCTCACAGATATTGATGACAAAATTATCGCTCGTGCACAAATACTTGGAACCAGTCCGAATCAGCTTGCATATACGAATGGTGAGGCATACTTTGAGGACACACAACGACTCGGGATTCAACCGGCAGATGTGCATCCCAAGGCAACTGAACACATTCCAGAGATGATTGATCTAATTCAAACACTCATTGATAAAGGTGCTGCTTACGTTGTTGATGGGAGTGTGTATTATCGCGTCAATTCCTTTAATGGATACGGTAAATTGTCACGACGAAAGCCTGAAGATTTGTTAGCGGGCGCGCGCGTTGAAGTTGATGAACGCAAGGAAGACCCGCGCGATTTTGACATGTGGAAGGCGGCGAAACCGGGTGAACCTTATTGGGATAGTCCTTGGGGACATGGGAGGCCTGGGTGGCACATTGAATGTTCATCTATGGCAATGAAACACCTCGGCGAAACGATTGATATTCATGCAGGTGGTGAAGACCTCCTGTTTCCACATCACGAAAACGAAATTGCACAGAGTGAGTTGGCAACAGGCAACCCCTTTGCCCGTTACTGGATTCATGTTGCTTTTCTGAAAATAGATGGAAAGCGAATGGGAAAATCTGAACAAAACTTTATTTTTTTACGGGACGCATTAGATAGATATTCTGCAGAGGTAATCCGTCATTTCTTGATTTCTGCTCATTACCGACATCCGCTTGATTACAGTTTGGATAGTTTGCAAACATCCGAATCCGCACTCAAACGTTTAAAAAACTGTTTAGAAGCATTGAAAAAATATGAAGATACACCCGAAATTATTGAGGGACAAAATTCAACATCATTGAACGTTTCCGATGGAGACACTACGCTACTGTCAGCCGTAGAAACCATGCAGTCGCAATTTTCCAATGCAATGGATACCGACTTCAATACAGCACAAGCAGTAGGCGCAATTTTCACATTTGTCAGTCAAGTCAATAGGTCTCTCGGAACTTCTGCTGATGTATCTAACCAAACTTTCGCGCGAGCCTACAAGGCTTTAATTGAAACCTGTCAAGTGCTTGGAATCTATACGACAAACGAACAGGATTCTGGGGACACCTTTGAATATCTCAATCCACTGCTTGAACTTCTATTAGAGATAAGACAAGACGCTCGTAACCAGAAAGATTGGAATACATCCGATAAGATTCGCGATCGACTAAAAGAACTTAACATTGAAATCCAGGACACCCATGAGGGATCTACTTGGAAATTTCTACAGTAACTATGAGACCTGGCCATTTTATATTTATCTGTGTCGTTAAAAATTTTACGAAGGCTTTTGATTCGGTGAATTGCTTGGGAAATACGCATTGCAGCGGCACAAACAGGGAATTGGCAATCCTTCCTGAGGGCGAAATATGCTGTCAGGTGTTCAAAGCTAAAAAAAGTCGTCAATATTACAGAAAAGTGGTATAATAATTATGGAGGATGCCTTTAAGTTTCGGTTTGCTTCATAGTAAGCATAAAAGTTCTCCTTTTGTCACACACTATTTCTTACATCAAATTCACGTTGTGTATGATAATGATACATTAACAAATCAACTTATGTGAGGGAACCTATGAAAACCAAAAAATACACTTTAAATGCCAATGGCGTGAAAACAGTCCCATTTTCACGGCTTATACCAGAACTGCTTTTAATTCTCATCGTGGGTTGTTTGTTCTTCAGTAGTTGCACCGCCCTACAGGAAGCACAACAACGTAGAGAAAAGCGCATGTTAGAAAAAAGGGACGATAAGTATTTAACACTTGCTCCATCTAAGGGAGAGACCAAAGTTGACGAAGATGGACGAAAAGCAGAAAGCGACCACTACACGCTTACACTCAATGAGAAATTGAATAGTCACGAAGATTTTGACGAGACAACGGAACGGAATGAATTTTTGCAAGGTGCGCTTTCGTATATGGAAAGTCTCTACAATGAATTGCATGAGCGTTTCGGCTTTGAACCCGAATATAAAATTCACGTGACGATATATAAGAACTATATGGGAAACACACAAGCAGATACTCAAAAGCAATACATTCACTCAAATCAAGGGAAAACTCTTAAAAGTATTAAGATGAATTTTCCATTGTCAATGTATCAAAATGTCGGTGTTCGGGCACACGAGTTGACGCATGCTTTTACGTCTCCCTATTTTCTCCCAACTTGGTTTGACGAAGGCATCGCTGTGATGATTCAAACTGAGTATGGAAAAAGCGGCTCACATCCCAAGTTTGATAGTCTTGAAAGAAATTTGAAACGTAATTTGGACGGTGTTAATAGTCTTGAAGACTGGGAATCAGGCGGGAGTCCACAATTGACTCGGTGGCGATACAGTTACGCTTACACGATTATCGCGGAGCTCCAAAAAATATATGGTGCGGATTTCTATATCAAAGCCTTCCGGCTGATGGAGGCAGATCAGTTGCACAACAAATTGCCCAGTAGGATGTCCACGAGTTTTCTGATCTATTATCTCGACCAAGCTACCGAATCAGACTTGGTGTCTTTTTTTCAAGGTCTCTACTTTAACGTTCGTAGACTGACAAAAGCGGATATCCTTCAGAATATCGAACAGACGAATCAATAAAGCTTTGTAATTTGTGTGAAGATTATCTATAATTGTCTATACACTATTCTGCTTGAGAAGATTAGTATCACTTCCTAAAAAGGGGGTAAAATAATGATTTATCGATTCACCACATTCTTTTCACTGCTCTGTCTTTCTGTCCTGCTGATAGGGTGTAGTACGTTCTTTTCTGTGCAGGAGTGGAGCGACAACTACGCACTTATGGATGGGGCACAATCGACGAGTCCGCAAATGATAGATGGGAAACTTGAGACCATAGGTGAAACAACTTTCTCCGGGAAAACCAAGAGAAAACTCCTACACGGTGGGTCTGAAGTCGTTATTACGTTACCCGGAAAGAAAAGAATCCGTAGGATTGTGCTTCACGCGAATAACTTAAAACAGTTTAACATCTATGCGGATAGAGAGGGAGAAAAAACAGCTGGATCGGATTGGCAATTGATTAAAGAGGTGCAAAGTGTCAAAACCGATCCGATTGATCTTACTGTTATGATTCCGTTTGCCACAGATCGGATCCAAATAAGGGTGTTAAAGACCACGGAAGATGCCCAAATGGCGCGAGAAAAAAACCAAAGATTGGGCGGACTTACCTTTGTCGGGACAATCGGGGCACCAGGTAAAATCCGAGAACTTGAACTCTACGGCTACAAGACCTCTGAATAGGAAAGGGAAGAAGGTACCGCGATCTCCGTAGACTGGCAAAAGCGGAGATACTTCAAAATATCAAACAGATAAACCAATAAAGTTTTGTAATTTATGTCAAAATTATGTGTAATTGTCTATGCGCTATTCTTCTTGAGAAGATTAGCATCACTTCCTAAAATAAGGAGTAAAATAAATGATTTATCGATTCACCCCATTCTTTTCTCTACTCTGTCTTTCTGTCCTGTTTGTAGGGTGTAGCGCACTCTTTTCTGTGCAGGAGTGGAGCGACAACTACGCGCTTATGGATGGGGCACGAGCGACAAGCCCGCAAATGATTGATGGAAAACTTGAGACCATAGGAGAAACGATTTTCTCTGGGGAAGCCAATAGAAGACTCGTACGTGGCGGTTCTGAAGTTGTTGTTACGTTACCCGAAAAGAAAAAGATCCATAGGATTGTGCTTCATTCGGATAACTTAAAACATATTATTATCTATGCGGATAAAGGGGGAGGAATAATAGCGGGCTCAGATTGGCAATTTGTTAAAGAGTTGCAAAGTATCAAAACCAATCCGGTTGATCTAAAGTTTTCGATACCGCTCCACACAGATCGCATACGAATACGGGTATTAAAAACCACGCAAGATGCCCAAATGGCGCGAGAAAAAAACCAAAGATTGGGCGGAATTACCTTCGTCGGCACCTCAGGTGCCCCTGGTAAAATTCGAGAACTTGAACTCTACGGTTACAAGACTTCTGAACAGATGGAGGAGGATGAAGTTATTGATGATCGTGAAAAAGAACTTGATGATCTACTTGACTTAGAGTAACATAAATTTGGAGTTGAGGTGGTTGTTGCTAAAACGCCGCCTCAACTTTATACTTTCCGGGTTGACATCTGTTCCAAGCGACAAGGAGGCAATATATGCGTTTTGGATTATTGGTCATAATTTTTTGTGGAGTGCTTGGTGTGTCAGGATGTTTTCTCTCATCAACCCCATCGCTCAACTGGAGTGAAAACATTGCTATTAAAGCTGCGAGCACTGATCCGAAGATTAATGATGACAATATATATACCGAAGGACAAACCTCTCCTCTGGTTGTAAAGAAAGCAGATATAACTTTAGAAGAGGAATCCGAGAAGTTTACCGAGGCGGTTTTAATCTGGAATGTCCCTCAGACAATCCAACACATCGTGGTTAAGGCAAAAGAAGGACAATTAGAATTCTTCCAGATGCAATATATGGATGAGGATGAGGAGTGGATCACAGTTAGAGAAGCGAGAGACAACATACGGCCTGTTTATAAATTTACCCTCAGAGATCCAATCGTAACCACGAAATTTCGTTTGAAAGTTCCGCGCAGATGGGATTCGAAATACGTTGGAGGTCAAATGCGTGCAACACGAAGTGAAACTGGTGCCCCAACTTCCACAGAGTTCAGGAATATACAGGAGATAGAGATCTATTACGCACTTCCAACACCAGATGCCGAAGCCTCACCAATGCAGTGAATACAGCAGACACTCGGTTCGCTCTGCTAAAGAAATGTGTTATTGCGCAAAACATATATACTGCGGTTTTCAGGAGAATTCTTTTTGCAATGTTATCTCAGGAAACAACAAATCTTCTCCATCTCAGCCTAATCCAAGGCATAGGTCCGAAAACCGCTCAATTTTTGATCGAAATTTTTGGCAGTGCGGAAAAAGTGCTAAATGCCACCCCGCAAGAACTACAAAAAATCGAGGAACTTTCGCCATCGGCACACGAACGTTTGATCCAAAAACACCTCGGATGTCCGTTAGCGCGCGAACTGGAATTAATACATGAATATGGATGCCAGATTATAACGTTATACGACACTGCATACCCACCTTTGTTGAAGGAAATTGACACCCCTCCTCTTCTACTTTATATCAGAGGCGAGTTGAAACCGGAAGATGCGCTTAATGTTGCGCTCGTCGGTTCCCGACAAGCAAAAGATTATGGAAGACGGGTCAGTTACCAACTTAGCTACCAACTTGCACAACGCGGTCTGACAGTGACAAGCGGGTTCGCGAAGGGAATAGATACCTGCGCACATCGAGGTGCGCTTGAGGCGGGTGGCAGAACAATTGCTGTAATGGGGAACGGTCTCAGTCTAATCTATCCGGCAGGGAATAGTGAATTGGCAGAAAAAATTGCAGAGTCCGGCGCGTTAATATCCGAGTTCCCAATGGGTATGAAACCGAGAGGTGAAAACTTCCCAAGACGTAATCGCATCATTAGTGGATTAACACTCGGAACCGTTGTGGTAGAGGCATCAAATCGGAGCGGGGCACTTATTACCGCCCGACTCGCAAGCGATCAAGGCAGAGAGGTGTTTGCTGTTCCTGGAGAAATTTTCTCTGAGTTATCAACTGGAACTCATAGATTGATTGATGACGGTGCTAAACTTATCAGCACCGTGGATGACTTGTTAGAAGCATTACCGCAACATGCCCTCCGTCAAATATCTGCTCTTACACCACCCACCGTGCAGGATAACGGCATAGAAATTCCTCAAATACCATCTGTTGCAAAAAGTGAAGATAAGCATATAAGTAAGCCTCTTTCCAAAACGTCTGCTGCGGTAGACATTGAAGCTGCCCCTATAATTCCGCCACCAGAACTAACAACTGATGAAAAAACGGTGTTCAATGCAATTGAAACACCCTCGTCACATATTGATACTATCGTTCGGGCAACGCAGTTATCAATTAGTCAAGTTTCAAGTGTCCTCTTGATGCTGGAACTCAAAGGTGCAATTCAGCAGTTGCCCGGCAAACAGTTCACCAAACTATTTGAGAGGGTTATTTTGTGAATTCAACAGAATTAGATTTTGAAAAACCTCTAATTGAATTAGAACGCCATCTCACACAATTGGATACTTTCACGGAAGAACATCCAGACTTAGATCTCACAGAGGGTATTGCCGCACTGAAACAGAATGCCGACACGCTTACAAAGCAGACCTTCCAAAAACTGAGTCGATGGGATAAAGTACGATTAGCCCGGCATCCGCAACGCCCACAATCCTCCCTATATATCAACGCACTTCTTGATGACTTTGTTGAGCTCCGCAGTGATAAGTTGTACGGCGACGACCGCGCACTTATCGGTGGCTTCGCATGGTTTGATGAACAACCCATCGTCTACCTTGCACAGCAGAAAGGCACAAATCTTGAAGAACGACAGGAGATGAACTTTGGGTATACACACCCTGAAGGGTACCGAAAAGCAAGACGTTTGATGCAGTTAGCAAACAAATTCAACCGTCCTTTAGTCTGCTTTGTTGATACACCGGGGGCACATTTTGATCTCCGTTCTGAGGAATATGGACAAGCGACAGCAATCGCTGAGAATCTTGCTGAGATGATGCAGATGCGTGTTCCGATCCTCGTCATCATTATCGGCGAAGGTGGAAGCGGTGGCGCATTGGCAATAGCACTCGGAAATCGCGTATTGATGATGGAATATGCCATCTACTGTGTCGCACCTCCCGAAGCGTGTAGTGGTATCGTTTGGAAAGACAAAGGCGAACACGCTCCTGAAGCAACAGAAGGTTATAAACCCACTGCTCCAGACCTGCTTAAATTAGGCATCATTGATCAAATTATTCGAGAACCCCTCGGAGGTGCACACAGAGATGCGGAAGCTGCTGTTCGCAGCGTCAAACGCGCAATTCGAAAGCATCTCACTGAATTGCTGCAGATGACTGATAAACAACTAATTCAACAAAGATATGAACGCTATCGAAATCTCGGACTTTATGGAGAAGATGATATTTAATTCCATTGAAATGAAACCGATACTACAAAAAATGAATAATCGTGTCCGTCTCCACAAACACACATGAAAATTCGAACAATTACCATAGGTATTCCGTTCCCTTTTTCCTCCTATCAACTTCAACGTGCTGCAAAATTTAACGCCGCTTGCCGATCCTGCTTTGAAGCGAACGGTTACGACGTACAAACAACACGTGTAAGCTGTCAAATTTGGAATGAGTCACGAGATGTAGATACAATCCTTGCGTTAGAGTCCGAAGCACAAGCATTAGGAATTGAGTTCCTTAGCTTAGGCACAATCCAGCCGGAGAAACGTTACACAGAAATGCATCTCACTCGTGTCGCCGATGTGATTGTCCAGAGTGAGATACTCTTCGCCACCGTCACCCTTACGACAGAATCTGGACATATAGACTTAAACACCGCTGAAAGCACTGCGGGTATCATTCAGCAGATAGCACACCAAACTGATGCTGGCTACGGAAACCTCCGCTTCGCAGCGTTGATGAACTGCCCACCAAATACACCCTTCTTCCCAGCTGCATTTTGGCACGACACCAGAACTAACTTCAGCATCGGATGGCAGGCGATTGACTTTGTAGAAGCCGCTTTCACGGATGCACCAAATTTAGAAACAGCCCTGCAAAATCTGAAAACCCTTATGGAAACAGAAGGACAGAAGATTGTTAAACTTGCAGAAACGTTCGCAAAGGAATGGGGTATAAAGTTTATCGGCATAGACACATCTCTTGCACCGATGGGTGATGAAAGCATCGCTTACGCAATGGAAAAACAACTCCCCGGATACTTTGGCGAACGCGGTACTTTATCAGTCGCTGCCGGTTTAACGCAAACACTTCGTACACTTTCGCTCCCGTTGTGCGGGTATTCGGGATTAATGCTTCCTGTCCTTGAAGATGTTGGATTGGGTGAGCGCAGTGAAGCAGGTCTTTTCAATTTAGACAGTCTCCTACTCTATTCTACCGTTTGCGGAACCGGTCTGGACACAATTCCTATTCCAGGCGATGCTTCCATATCTCAGATCATCGCTATTTTGACTGATGTTGCTACACTCTCTGAACGGCTCAAAAAACCGCTATCGGTCCGCCTTTTTCCCGTTCCAGGATTGAAGGCAGGCGATATGACCCAGTTTCAATCCCCGTATCTGACAAATACTGCTGTGATACAGATATAGACAGAAATTCATGGCAAAGTATGAACTTTTCATTTTTCTGGCAAAAAATTTAACAAAAATCGGTTTTTGTATATAATAAACAGACTCATGTCAAGACTAAGTGCGGAGGTTTTTAGAGAATCCAAGTGTACAGTGAGTTTATTCAAATAAAACGCACATACTTTTTACATGATGCCGAGGTAGACAAATCGGATTCTGTCATGAAGGTCTATAACCTCCGAAAGTTGAGAATGTATCGGTTTCGCTGTCGTATCGACTCACACCTTCATCTGTAGCAAACCAAACCCATTTTCCATCAACCGCAACAGCGTTGACCATATCATTTGCCAATCCGTCTTCCATCGTGTAGTGAAGCCATCTGTCTTGTGTGCGTTTCCAGCGAGAAACTCCTCTTGCGGTTGCAATCCATACATTCTCTGAATCGGCAGCGATACAGTTGACTTCATTGCTGATAAGCGTGCGTTTCACGGGCCATGTCTTGGTGGGTTTTGAATTTGGACAGGAATTCGCGTAAAGCGTATCGGATTGCGGGTCAGTTATTCCTAACGGCCCACACCCTACAACGAGAAATAAGGGTATCAGTAATAAGATATACGCTACTGTAGGTGCGGACAACCATTTGTGCTTGCAAGTAATTGAGGGAGGATCGCTGTCATCTAATCGGTTCATCATTTTTTCACACCTCTTAATTTTAGTTGCGCATTTTCAAATCTGCCCACGTAGTGGTAAACTTACCACTTGCGGACACGAGTCCTCTCAGACGAACTGTTGCTAATTGTTTCCGAACCCCCGCATGCGAAACATCCTCTATCCGATAATAGTAAACGGTATTCGGTTTGGCGGCGGTATCTGTCCATGTATACTCATTCCGTTCACCTGTGGTGCCTGCACCTTGTATCATTGTGGGATTGACGATTTTGAATTCATCCTCCTTTGTTTCACTACGGTATATGAAAAATCCTGCGTTGTCCACTTCAGATTCGGTAGTCCATTTTAGGACAACGCCTGTATCGGCGTGTTCTGCCCGGAAATAGGATAAGGTGACGGGTAACGGTTCGCCACCCCACTTGAGATATATTTTTATATCTGGATTCTTTTCCAAGAGTTCAAAGAGTGGTTCTCTATCCTCAATTGGGTTCCCCTCAAGTCGTAATTCTTTAAGATTTACAAGTTCAGACAAAGGCCTCACATCACTAATTTGATTGCCCGTAAGGTTTAAAAAGCGTAACCTTGTTAAGCCTACAAGCGGACTTACATCACTAATTTGATTGGCCACTATCTCTAATCGGCTTAACTGTGTCAATCCTGCAAAAGGACTGACATCGTTAATTTTATTCCCAGAGATTAATAAGTTGCTCAATTGTGTTAATCCTACAAGTGGTGTAAGGTCAACAATTTGGTTCTGACCGAGGTATATATACGTTAGATTGACTGCCTTTTGAAGCCCTGTAAGATCCGTTATACGCTTGCTTTCGACATGTAGTCTGTACAATGCCCGCATATCCAGTTGTGTGATGGCATCCCCAGGAGCTAAGCCAAGTCTATTCTTAATTAAAGATGCTAAATTCATATCTGGTATTGAAATAGTTTCGGGTGGTGGCAGCAAATCATTGAAATCAAAGGAGAACCCTTTCGTTTTTTTGTTTCCATGTATATCATATAACTTAACTACTACATAGTTTTTTTCTCAGGTGGAAATTCAGTAGTCGTAAATTCAACTATCGTATTATATTTACCTTCTAAGAGTTTGCAACTCGCCAGGTTGAAGTCGCGAAAAGTCCCCAACACGGCTTGATAGAGTCCATCGGGATCAGATACCTGAAAGCGAAGGCGAATAGCATCTGATGATATAGTGAGGCTCGGGGGAAGCATTTGAACAGTTGTGTTGTCATTTACGGGGCCTTGGGTAGGGTTGAAGTAGGGATGTATATTTAACAATTCAGCAGCACATAATGAAATTTCACTTTGGAATGCCCAATCTCCGTAGGACATTATATATATATATCATCTCGCCAATCGTGGTCTAACCCAAAGGTATGCCCAAGTTCGTGTGCAACAACATTAAGTACTCTGCACCCGCGAACGTTGATAAAAGCAAATCTTCCGGCTCCTATCCCACAGAACCCTTTTATATCTAGCTCAATGAAGATGAGGCAGATATTCTTTGATGTGTCAAAATATGCACCAATTTCTTTTTTAATTTTGCCAGTAAAGTCGTCACGCTGGTAATGGGCATTCTGGTAATGGGCATTATTAAACTTTCCTTCTACATGATGTACTACCTTTCCAGTTGTATCTGCTTCAAACGTAAATGTTTTTCTGCCAAATCCATGCCGTGCCATCTCATCGGCGTAAAACTTTTGAGCATCTTTCACCAATGTATCCAGTTTTGTATCTATGTCAGGATCAGGTTGACGGTCATTCGGGATAAAATAGATTACTCGTACAACATATTCGGGTGAGTCGTCTTGCGCGAAACTATTCGGCACAAATGTGAACGTTACAAAAGTAAGTAGTGTGAGTGTGAGACATAACATCGTTTTCATGCGTTAGTTCTCCTTTATTATAGATTGTTTATCATCTATAGCTGCTTGCCAGAGATTTTGTGTTTATGTAGGGACAGGTAAGGCATAAAAACCTCGCCCTACAGTGCTAAATATTTCATTCACCTTGAATAATCTTAAACTTATGTGCAGCCTCTTCCAAACCGATAAAACGACTATAAATTGCTACGTGACTCAGTTTGCCTTTCCAGTTCCTGCCGCCACTTGCTTCATCGCCGAAAAGCAACGGATAGCGTTCCCAATTACTGAAATCCCCTTGCGTTCCGTTGCTAACATGGACAAGTTCACCGTTAATGTAGCAGTAGACGTTCCCCTCAAAATAACTGACGATGACGTGCGTAGGTTTTCCCAGTTCAATCTTACCGAAAGCAAACTCGCCACCTAACGCATTCGTGCCGGTTCTCGGCGTGCGAATTCTCACAGCAAAACTGCTTCCATCCTGTCCGAAAGTGAAGTTACGATGGGTAGCGTCGTTTGAGAAGGAGATAATCCGCGCGGGACCACTCTGGTCAAGATTATCCGTCGTAACGAGACACTCAAGCGTTAATTGATTATTTTGTTGACATGCTGCGAGGAGTGTATCATTGACATTCTTGGCAAGGATTGCACCGCCTGTTAGATCCATCTGTCCGTTTTCAGTAATTGATGCGTCGTCCCGCGGTTCAATTTCATTGCTACCATCAAGTGTGCCGTGCCAGAGAAACACAAGTTCATCGCTTGAACCGGGAAATTCTGTATGCGTCCCGACATCAGTGGGTGCTTCGGGGGATACATGGATTGCCAAGGATGTTGTAGATATTACGCCTTCAGCATCAGTCACAGTGAGCGTCACGATGTATTGTCCGAGGCTTTCGTAAACGTGTGTTGGATTCAATTCATCGGATATAGTGCCATCTCCGAAATCCCAATGTTGCATCAAATCGTCTGCTGCGGAGAAGTTAACCGTGA
Source organism: Candidatus Poribacteria bacterium (assembly GCA_965197475.1). GTDB lineage: Bacteria > Poribacteria > WGA-4E > WGA-4E > WGA-3G > MSPOR6. Next base: position 385,906 of record CBDANF010000003.1, read on the forward strand.
ACGGCGCACTCCCTTGCAGTGCATCAGCGGATGCTTTTGCCTCAGGACGGAGTTTCTCACCTGGCGAGTATAACGTAAAACGATACGCGAAACCACTGTGGGGTGCAGCGAACCTATACGTTCCCGGTTGTGCTGTCCCGATAGGAATGATTTTCATGTTCCATGTATCCACACGATCGACTTTATAGGGTTGTTCTCCTTTCAGATCTAAGATTATCGTTTGTGGGGCAGTCATGTAAACAAGGTAGTATTCCCCATGTTTGGCGAGGATGTATCGACCTGCATCATCACCGATCGGTTCAAGCGTATCAAACGGCGGTGCATCAGTCATGAAGTCTCTGAGAAATGCAATTCTCGGTGGACTTTCACCACGCAGCACACCTCCTTTTGCCCACCAAAGAAGGTCTTCAGGATGTTTGTATGTTTCCCCGTGCCCGACGTAGCATCCTGAAACAGTTCCTGCCCAAAAGTGTTGTACCATTTCTTGTGGTGTTAGACTTCCCCATCCCTGTGGAACATCCCCTTCGTAGCGGCACTCATCATAGATAACAGGTTTTCCGTATCGGGTACGATAGTGGATTCCCTCTGCCATATTATAAGTTTGGATACTGGTGTGTGTCACCCACGGTTTGTTGTGATCATACCAACCTCTGCAGTTGTGAATCCCACGTAACCGCTGATACGGGTCATGGTCGCGGATAATCTGGAAAAACCGATCCCAATCCGATTCCTCTTTCGCTGGCATGATGTCATATTCATTTGCCAGAGACCACCAGACGTTTCGGAAAGTCGCCAAGCGCGCAACTGTATACCGAAGGTAACGGTCATCACTTTCGGCATCCATGTTTTCAAAATCCCATCTGTCATAAGTGTGGAAAAGAATAATATCCGCTTCAATACCGAGCTTTAATAGGTCTTGAACGCGCTGCTCAAAATGCTGCCAGAATTCGGGATTGAATCTTGTGAAATCCCAATCTTTCAGTGGTTTTCCTTCATACGGATAGTAGGCCGGTTCATTTTTGTTGTAGCTGTAATCCTTGGGAAAGACACACATCCGTATCTTGTTGAAGGGTGCCATGCTGAGGGTTTTGAGCGTCTGTTCCTCCATAGCATCCCCTTGATGCGCCCATGCGTAGCAAGTTGTACCAAACTGATGATACGGTGAATCATCGGCATAACGGAGATAGAAATTCTTATGGACTTGCACAGGTCCATGGTTCCCCTCGGAAGGTTCAATGCATGTGAACTGACCCGTTTTACCGTCGAGCTCGGTGCTGTTACTTTTCGTAGTGTAGGTCCATTCCCCAACTTCGTCGGGCATGAATCGGATTTTGTATATTCCGTCTCCGTCGTAGAACCCGTGTGGTTCAAAAGTCCGACTCCCTTTTATATCACGGCGTTTAAATTCTGCTGTCAATTCGACCTCAACGAACGGATTTCCCATTCCTGGTCCATTCAAAGTTAACTCATATATTCCCCAACGTTCAACCATAGATTTCTCCTTATCTTGTTTCAAATGTGCCTATGTATTTCCGAACGAAATGATTCCAATGAGAAAGATTATAGAAAAAATACGTCTCAATGTCCGACCTCCACTAGTCAAACTATAGCAGCTTGACGATAATATAACGAGGTTTTCTGTTCCAAAAACGGTATGTCCTTACATTGCTCAAGTATACTTGAAAAATTGACGTGCGTCAAGAAATTCTGAGACATTCACAAAGCCATTCAGTTTTCGAAAACATATCAATGTATGTGTAGGTAATAATCATGTGTGGCATGATATTTCACGCCACACATGATGGACTTCACCGTAAAGATTACCCTAAAATCATTTGAGGTGAACAATGACAAAACCAAGGTCTCGCCATCTCCTTGAAATGTTAGCAGAAATTCCTGATTTTCGCGAGGCACAAGGCAAACGCGATCCGCTCTCTGCCATTTTAGGTCTTACGGTTTGGGCAATGCTGTGGGTTATCGTAGTTACAGCACTATCGCACATGGGGCGAACTTATCACTCCGCGCTCGTCCGGGCACTTGGGTTCACACACAAAAAACACCTTGTGCCTCAACGCTACCCTATTTTCAAAAACATAAACGTAGAAGCGTTACAAAAACATTGAGTGAGTAGGCATCCGGTGTGTTGGCGGCTTTGCCTGATGAAGTTGACACGACTGCCATGGCAATGGATGGCAAATCCTTATTATGTCATGCCTGTCAAGGCGAACCAGAAATCATTTTTAGATGATATTCGCACCTTATTTAAACCCTTAACCACAGGCGAGAGCAGCATCCAGGCAGACCAAAGCACTCAAAAATACACACGCTGCTCTCTGCGCACATCTGGAGGACTCTCACGAAACAGTTGAAAAAGGACGCTGTTGGACTGAAACACACACGCATACCCGCACAGGAAAAACAACACATTGGATACAATATAGCATAACGAGTTTGCCACCAGAAGACAGCTCCGCAGCACGATTTTTGACACTACGGCGTGGACATTGGGCAATAGAGAACCTTTCACATCGCACTCGGGATATGCTATTTGGTGAGGATGCGTCTCAAGTGCGGTGTGGTAGCATACCACAAGTAATGTGCACATTACGCAATACGGTGATGAGCCTGTTGTGCACCTCTGGATACACAAAAATAGCATACGCACTCCGAAATTTCGCCGCACATCCAGACCAAGCACTTAAACTTATCTGAATAAATACCGAAAATTGAATGGTCTGACTTGCAATTTTCAGTCAAGTATAGTATAATCTTTAAATATATTTTCCTCATAACACGCTGATGATCTACCTAATGCAGACGTAGGAAATTTTACAACAAAATATACATAAAATGAACATACACGAATACCAAGCTAAAGAGTTTTTAGAGTCCTTCGGTGTTAATACACTCCCCGGTAGAGTCGCTGAAACGCCGGAAGAAGCGGTAGACATTGCCAAAACAATTGGTTGTCCACGATATGTTGTGAAAGCGCAAATTCATGCAGGTGGACGCGGAAAAGGTGGCGGCGTTAAACTCGCAAACTCCATCGCTGAAGTAAAACAACTCACCGCAAATATGCTCGGAATGCAACTGGTAACACCTCAGACGGGTCCCGAAGGCAAACTTGTTAGAAAAGTTCTTATTGTCCAAGCCGCTGAAATACAGAAAGAGTTCTATCTTGCCATTTTACTTGATCGAGAGACATCACAAATCACCTTAATTGGAAGCGAAGAGGGGGGTGTCAATATTGAAGAAGTAGCGGCACGAACCCCCGAAAAGATTATTAAGACACAGATTCATCCCGCCTTTGGGTTAACCGAATTTCAAGCACGAGAATTCGCATACAAACTGATCACTGACACAACCTATCGGCAAGTTATCCCAAACACCGCTGAGTTGATTATGTGTCTTTACAATGCGTTTGTTGAATGCGATTGTTCACTGATAGAGATTAATCCGTTAACAATTGTAGGTGAAGATGATGACTTAGAAATCGTCGCGCTTGACTCTAAAGTCAACTTTGACGACAATTCCCTCTGGCGGCATTCAGAAATTTCTGTGATGCGCGATCTACACGAAGAAGACCCCAGCGAATTAGAGGCAAGTGAATCTGGACTTAGTTACATCCGCCTTGATGGTAATATCGGCTGTATGGTAAACGGAGCGGGTTTGGCTATGGCAACAATGGATATTATCAAACAGAAAGGTGGCGAACCTGCGAACTTTCTTGATGTCGGCGGCGGTGCATCCGTAGAGGCAGTCGCACACGCTTTCCGTCTCATCCTTGCTGACGAAAACGTAAAAGCCGTTCTTGTTAATATCTTTGGCGGCATCATGAAATGCGACACTATAGCAACAGGGATTGTTGAGGCTGCAAAGCAGGTCAAACTCAACGTTCCGCTTGTGGTTCGATTAGAAGGGACAAATGTGGAACTCGGAAAACAAATTATTGCCGAATCTGATTTGAACCTTCAACTGGCAGAGGGGCTTTCTGAAGCAGCGGAACTTGCGGTGACTGCAGCAAACGCTGCATAGATATGTTTTTCGGGTGGGCAGGAAAGAGAAAATGGCAAAACTTGAATTAGCAGATATAGACGTAGCCGGAAAACGGGTTCTCGTACGCGTGGACTTTAACGTCCCTCTTAAAGACGGAAAAATTACGGATAAAACCCGTATTACTGCTGCTTTGCCAACCCTTTTAGACCTTATCCATCGGAATGCAAAAATTATCCTTGTTACACACTTAGGCAGACCAACAGTAGGATCATCCACAGATCGCGAAGAACTTTCTACCGCCCCAATTGCTATTGCACTTAGTCAAAAACTGGGCAAACGTGTTGCACATGTTGGCGATTGTATTGGTGGAACAGTGCAAAATGCTGTTGATTCGTTAGAAAACGGTGAGATTCTACTCCTTGAGAACGTTCGGTTTTATACCGAGGAAACAGATAACGATCCAGAATTTTCGAAGCAACTTGCCTCTCTTGCAGATGTTTATGTCAACGATGCCTTTGGGACTGCCCATCGCGCTCATGCCTCAACTGAAGGGGTTACACACTACCTGACAACGTGTGCCGTAGGTTTACTCATGGCACGCGAAATACATTACCTCAGCATGAGTCTTGAGAACCCCGCGCGACCTTATGTGGCAATTCTTGGTGGCGCGAAAATATCCGATAAAATTACGCTGATTGAGAATCTATTGGGAAAGGTTGATAGTCTATTAATCGGTGGTGGTATGACTTACACGTTTCTTGCTGCAATGGGAGTTTCTATCGGTAATTCGCTCGTTGAAACGGAGAAACTTGACGTTGCAGCATCACTAATTAAAAAGGAAGGGTTTTCAGATTCCGTCCTCCTACCTGCTGATCACGTTGTAGGGCGCGCGTTTGATCCTGAAACCGAATCTCAGATTATAGATGAAGTGGCTATCCCTGATGGATGGCAAGGATTGGACATCGGTCCCAAAACTGTTGCTGCATTTGGTGAACGGATCACTTCAGCGAAAACGGTAGTGTGGAACGGACCTTTAGGTGTCTATGAATTCAAAAAGTTTGCACAAGGCACAATTGCAGTTGCTAAACAGATTGCTGCCTCACAAGCAGTAAGTATCATAGGCGGTGGTGACTGTGTCGCTGCAATACAGCAAGCAGGAGTCGCTGATCGGATTACGCATGTTTCTACTGGTGGCGGAGCGTCATTAGAGTTTTTAGAGGGTAAACCCTTGCCCGGCATCACGGCATTAACTGACAAATAACCAAAACAGAGAACTACTAAAATGTTTGATAAAATTACGCCTCGTAGCGAAGACTACGCAAAATGGTATACACAAGTCATCCGCCAAGCAGAGATGGCAGATTATGCCCCTGTCCGCGGGTGCATGGTGGTGCGTCCTTACGGCTATGCGCTCTGGGAAAACGTCAAGGAACAACTGGATATCCGCTTCAAAGCGACTGGTCATCAAAACGCTGCCTTTCCGCTTTTCATTCCGATGAGTTTTATTGAGAAAGAGGCTGAGCACGTCGAAGGTTTTAAACCTGAGCTCGCTGTCGTCACACACGGTGGTGGTAAAAAATTGGAAGAGCCGCTCGTCGTGCGACCAACATCTGAAACCATCATCGGCTATATGTATAGCCAGTGGATACAATCTTACCGAGACCTACCCGTGCTTATCAACCAGTGGGCAAACGTGGTGCGATGGGAGTTGCGTCCCCGCCTTTTCCTCCGAACGATGGAATTTTTCTGGCAAGAAGGGCATACTGCGCATGCAACGCATGAGGAAGCAGAAGAGGAGACACTCCGCATCCTTGACATTTACACCGATTTTGCGGTTAACGAAGCTGCGATACCAGTCATTCCCGGTCGTAAAAGTGATAGTGAAAAGTTTCCCGGTGCCTTAACCTCCTACACAATTGAGGCAATGATGGGTGATAAGCGCGCACTTCAAGCAGGCACATCACACGATCTCGGACAAAACTTTGCTAAGGTCTTTGATATACAATATCTTGATGCAAACCAGAAACAACAGCACTGTTGGACAACCAGTTGGGGTGTTAGCACCCGGATGATTGGTGCGATTATCATGACACACGGAGATGACCAAGGATTGGTGATGCCGCCAAGACTCGCACCCACGCAACTTGTTATCGTTCCGATTGTACCGAAAAATAACGATGATGCTAAACAGGCTGTCACGCAAACCGTTAATGCAATCTGTGAAACCTTAGGCAGTATCCGCTACCATGTTGATGACCGGTACGAGTATTCCCCCGGTTGGCGATTCAACGAATGGGAACTTAAAGGCGTGCCTTTGCGGATAGAGATTGGTCCTCGCGATATTGAAAATAAACAGGTCGTCTTTGCCAGACGAGATATTCCTGGTAAAGAAGGCAAAACGTTCATCCCAATTGCCAATGTTGCTGAGACAGCAACGCAGATGCTTGACACAATTCAGGCGGATATGCTCAAACGTGCCACAGAATTCCGAGATGCAAACACCTTTGAAGCAGAAAATTATGATTCATTTAAGGAGATTGTTGAAAACGGATTTGCACGTGCATGGTGGTGCGGAAACGCAGAATGCGAAGATAAGGTAAAAGAAGAGACACAAGCAACTATCCGATGTATCCCGATGGAGCAACCTGGTGGAGATGGTGCGTGTATTGTCTGCGGCACACAAGCAAAAGAGATCACAATTTTTGCACGCGCATACTAACATAAACTATAGTTTGGGTTTACGATGTGTACTAAAGAAGGCATTAAATGAAAAAGAAGGTTTTACTCCTTGCGATCTGTTTTCTAATCGTAAGTACTAACGCATTCGCAGAACTCACACAATCCGATCTTGATAATATAGACAAACTTATTAAGGCATCTGAAACTCGGATTAAGGAATATGTCGATTTAAAAATCAACGCTTTAGATGTCAAGTTAACCGGTCAAATCAAGGCTTTAGACGAAAGGTTAAGCGGTCAAATAGAGGCTGTAGGTGAACGGATCAATGGCGTAGGTGGACGATTGACACAAATATATGGGTTTGTGATTGCATTGGTTGCTTTGATTGCTGTGGCTGTAGCGTTGCCACAAATCCTTGTAGCAAGACAAGGAAAAGAGATGCTGCGCACACAAAACCAACGAATTGAGACGTTGCAACAAGAGATAGAAAAACTTAAACAGGAACGTATTGACAAAGATCTTAAAATGTAAAAACTTCCTATGAAATGGCATAACATAACCCAAGTTACTACCCGTAGAATACCACACGCAGAATTCAAAACGCGTATTCTACCCTTTCTGTTCAATTTGTGTAGGCACTAAAGAATTTAGGATGTTTCTCATGAAAAATATAAAGTATTTAGGCAAAGTGGTACTGATTATTCTGGGCGTAGTTTGGTTGGGATGCTCTTTTAGTGGGTGTTCGCATAATACTCCTTTACTGTTTACCATTTTGATACTACTGTGTGTAAACACAGTGCTTTTGGTATTTTGTTTATACTTACTTATCAAGATAATTTTGAGATAACTGAAATAACGCTGTAGCGTGATTCTTATGTTAGGGAATCATATCTCTACAGAATGAACATTCAGAACTGAACCGTATTTTTCACATGATAACCAAATTGAAAGAGCAAAGCGTGTTAGACTAAAAATCATAAACGAATAAATCGGAGGAATTAAATGAATTTCAAACAGAAAATCGCATATATGGCAATCGGGTGTCTATTCACATTAGCAGGTTATTTCCTTGCTACACTGGGATCAGGAGGGTTTAACCCACAAAATGCATCCGCACAAGCACCCACTCAACGAAGGTCACCTTTCACAACACCTGAGGTTAACCCACAAAATGCATCCGAACCAGCGAGTGACGGAAAGGCAATTAATGAAATTATTCTGTGTAGAAAATTGATGATAGTCAATGCTAAGGGTAAACCAGTTGCCGTTTTGGGCGATAGGGGTGAAGGAGGCGGCGCATTGTCTATCTATAACAAAGCGGGTAAAATGGTCGCTAAACTGGATAGTACTGATGGAAACGGTATGGTATCCATTTTAAACAAAGAAGGTCTACCTGTTGGATTCATGGGAGTAGATGATAGAGGACTCGGTATAATGGGCACCATGAATAAAGCAGGAAATATAGTTGCGAAATTGCAAGTAGGCAAAAATGGAAACGGCGGGTTGACCATTGCCAACAAAGAAGAGATACCAATTGCTATCATAATTGCAGACAGAAATGACAACGGTTCCCTAGTCATCACTAACAAAGAAGGGAAAGCCGTTGCTGGATTGGCCGTTACCGACAAAGGCGGTAGACTGGGTAGTTTTTACGAAGGAAAGTGGAGATATTACTAACCAATTAAAAATGAATTCATAATTATGTATTAGAGGAGGAGAAAAATGGCTGGATATATCAAAATCTATTGTATTGGAAATGAGACTTATGATGGCATTAACCCAATTTTTTATCAAATTTTAGTTGGAACTTCAGACCGAATGTGGTTAGAACCGCATTATTTTGACAAGAGTTTTAGTCCCCTTGGAAAAGTTAAAGTTATTGTTCCTCCAAGCCCTAACCATCCAGATATTCTTCTTGATGCATGTATTGCATTTAGTCCAAAGTTCTTTGAGTCATGTCCATCACTTGGTAAAGTCGCTCAAGTGCTTGCTGATGCAGAACGGATTGACTTTCACATGAAGGGTGAGCCAGTTGGTTGGGCGGAACTTCGAGAAGAATCACGCCCTTTATTCAAAGAAATGACAATTTTTGAAGCAGAACTCAGAAAAAATCAGGGACCCAGTGTATGGTAAGATAGCTGGGTAGAATTAAAAACCACAATTTTTTGAAAAAGGATGCTCGTTGATTAACTAAATAGAATGTTTACGATGAATTGAGTTACATGCCTACAGCTAGAAACATGTTAAGTATATTTCTACAACCGTTTTATGGGATGTATTATAGAAATGGAGGAATAATGATTATTTGGGGTTCTGGAGGGAAGGTGGTTAACTGTGGTTCTGCAGGTTCACGTTACTGTGAAGTTTGTGAAAGAGAACGACAGTTCAACCTAATTTTACAATATAGGTATTGGGGTTTATATTGGATATTTAACTTCATAACAGAAAAACAATACCTCCTGTTATGTGATATATGTAGCAGAGGTTGGGAGCTGAATAACGAAGAAGTCGAGTCAGATTTGGAAAGAGTCCCTATTCCTTTTATGCGGCGTTATGGGTGCCTCACCTTAATAGGTGGGATTGCTGCAATTGGGATTATTGGTTCTATTGGTGGATGTTGATTATAAATTTTATTGACAAGTAAAGTTAAGAATCTAACACCAAAGATTGCGAACTACCCAAAACCGATGCCCAACTATCAAAATATTCGCTTGTCATTAATTACTGAGGGGTAAAATCATGTATGAAATTAAGATTATTACTTTAGGCATATTTTTATTAAGTTGTGTGGTACTTCAGACTGCTATGGGTGATATCGTGACAAAAACGCAAGTTACTACTTTTTTAGAGGCAAACTCAGAATATCCGCTAGCTGAAGAGATACATCCAAAAGCATTAGATAAACTTGTTGAACTCTATAGGGGGAGTTCAATTGAGTCTGGAGATATTGCAAGATATGGAAAGTATTTGAGTGGATTTCAAAATCTTAAATCTGTTTTCTATGAGATTGTAGGAATGGTAAAGCTTTCAGATTCTGCGATATTAGTAGGAGAGTATTTTATTTTATCTTACGGAACTGACCCGTTACAAAAGTACGGCAGGCATTTACACTCATTGGATGTAGATCAGAGGTCAAAGATAGACACAATAGTCTGGAATAAGAAATTGACAGGTGCCAATCGTCGTAGCAATGTGAAGAAATACTTGCGAGAGTTACGATTATTTAATAACGAATCTGATCTACAGACCTTTGTTGATAATCTTTTTATTGCTTATATTCATTCACATCTTTGGGTTGAGGAAAAGAAGGAGAGGTTAGGTAACTCTCTGATTACTAGCCACGACTATTTTCGAGGGAACCTTAGATTAACCAATACACTTTCTTTTTTTCCACATGAGAAAACCAAGTTTGTTTCTGCTTTTAGAGAATTAGAAAACCAGGGGTTTATTGAAATCATGGACGCTCAGGATCCTGCAGCGCGGAATGGTATTCAACATACTCTCGCTAGAATGCCTCTAAGGAATGGTGAGATCGTAATTATACCTGTTCTTACATTGCTTTCACCCATCAGACATGGTCTGAAAGCAAAGAAGGATCTCCAATTTTTACGCATTATTTATCCACATTTCAAAGAAGGTGTCCGTACAAAGAATTGGAAAAATTTCGCAACCAAGATGGAACAACGCGGACATAGAGACCTTATCAATAAAGCGCAGCGAGTGGCATATATCAGATTTTTGCCCCCATGGCCGATTCCAGTTTCAAACAAAGTTAACCGAGGACATTAATCTGCAAGAGATTTTACTAAGTTTGAACAGTTTTTAGAATTGTTAGTTGCTTTGGAAATAAGGTAAGAACTTAACATGCACTACACATCACAACAAAATGATTGGTTAGTCCAACCCTATAGCCAACCCGCTACAGTAGAAGAAACGGACAATCAGCTTATTCTCGATAATGGACTCATTCAGCGAAGGTTCGTCACCGCACCGAATTTCGCAACAGTCGATTATACCAATCTACTTACCGAGAAAAGTCTGCTGCGTGGCATCAAACCAGAGGCAGTCCTGACGATTGACGGACACGAATTTGAGATAGGCGGCTTGAAAGGACAGCCCGACTACGCTTATCTTGATGAGGAGTGGATAGCAGACTTGACCAGTGACCAGAACGCGTTTCAATTTCGCGAATATCGTATCGGCAAACCCGAATGTCCCTACCCGTGGGTAGACAGACGTTCTACGACATCATCAGTCCATCCGCCAGAGGGTGTGACACTGACGGTTGCGTTTTCACCGCCGCCATCCGTTGACTCCCTTCAGGTTTGTGTGCATTATGAACTATACCAAGGCATCCCGGTACTATCCAAGTGGGTCACTATTCGCAATGAGGGTCAAAAACCGATTCAGCTTGATGCCTTAAGCTGTGAAATCCTTGCGGTCAACGAGCAGGAAAAACATCGGCTACATGTTGAGAGTGATTATGCCTTCAGTGGAATGCAAACGACACAGTGGGGTCCAGATGAGGATTACAAGACGCAAGTCGATTATCGCTATCAGATGCCACTGTTGATGACAAGTAGTTATCCACTCGGTCCAGGGATACCGCTTCAACCGGGAGAGACTTTCAAGAGTTTTCGCACCTTTGAAATACTGCATGATAGTGATGTGCGTGAACGAAAGGGACTTGCACGCCGCAAGATGTATCGCACGGTCGCGCCACAGGTCACTGAGAATCCAATTTTTATGCATGTTCGGAGTGCCGATCCGGACGCGGTCTGTTTGGCGATTGATCAGTGTGAAGAAGTCGGTTTTGAAATGGTGATTATGACCTTTGGCAGTGGATTCAATATTGAGAGCGAAGACCCGGAATACATCACCAAAATGAAGGGATTGGCAGATTATGCACATAGTAAAGGTATTCGGATTGGTGGGTATACGCTGATGTGTGCTTCACGGGGTGTGGGAGAAGAGTTCAACTGTATTGACCCAGACACAGGAAAACCCGGTAGCAAGTTTGGACAGAGTGCTTGTCTTGCGAGCAAATGGGGAGATGGTTATGTCCAGCGAGTCCTGAATTTCATGGATGCAACCGGAATGGATATTATTGAGACTGATGGTCCTTATCATGGTGATGTCTGTGCTTCAACGACGCACGAGCACCATAGCAGCTTGGCAGATTCGCAGTTGCGTCAGTGGGAAGCGTGCGTGCATTTTTACCACGAATGCCGAGCACGCGGTATCCATATCAATTCACCAGATTGGTATTACCTCAACGGTTCAAACAAATGCGGTATGGGCTATCGCGAAACGAATTTCAGTTTGCCCCGCGAACGGCAAATTCTAATTTCCCGACAGAATATCTACGATGGAACTTATGAAAAGACACCGAGTATGGGTTGGATGTTTGTACCGTTGGTAGAATATCACGGTGGCGGACAAGCCGCAACTTATGAGCCGCTTTGCGACCACCTTGATGACTACGAATCACATTTAGCACAGAACTTCGGCAGTGGTGTGATTGCGTGCTATCGCGGTCCCCGGCTTTTTGATACTGAACAGACGAAAGCTGTCGTTAAGAAATGGGTTGACTTCTACAAAAAGTATCGCCAAATATTGGATTCTGACCTGATTCATGTGCTACGCCCAGATGGACGTTCTATTGATTGTGTGCTCCACGCAAACGCCCAAATCAAACCATGTGGATTAGCAATGCTCTATAATCCTACACGGACGGAGCAACAGATCACTTTGAAATTACCGCTCTATTATACTGGATTGTCTGAAACTGCCAAGATTCGTGAAAAAGAAAAAGAACCCAAACTGTTCAAAATCGACAGGAATTACAACGTTGAGATTCCAATTAAGATGGAGGCGAAAAGCATTAGCTATCTCGTTATTGAATAAGGAATAGGACTTACGCAGCTGGTTCATAAGTCCCCTTGATAAGGGGATTTAGGGGTTAAAAATCAAAAAACCTCACACTACGTGCTAAATTTGCGTAAGTCCTGAAGAATATGAGCATACTCGTAAACAAAAACACAAAAGTAATTGTTCAAGGTATAACAGGACGTTCTGGACGTTTTCACACAGAACATTGTGCGGATTACGGTACGCAAATTGTTGCCGGTGCAGTTCCCGGTAGAGGCGGAACTGATGTGAACGGCATCCCTGTATTTGACACCGTGGCAGAGGGAGTTGCTGAGACAGGAGCAGATACCTCTCTTATTTTCGTTCCTGCACGCTTCAACGCCGCCGACTCAATTATGGAAGCCGCTGATGCTGGTATTGAACTGATCATCTGCATTTCAGAACATATCCCTGTCCTTGATATGGTAAAGGCGAAAGCGTTCCTTCATGGCAAACAGACACGCTTAATCGGTCCGAACTGTCCGGGTATCATTACCCCCGGCGAATGTAAAATCGGAGTAATGCCTGCGTTTGCCTATTCTCCCGGTAATGTCGGTATCGTCTCACGAAGTGGTACGCTAACCTATGAAGCCGCGTATCAATTGAAGCAACTCGGCATTGGACAATCCACCTGCGTAGGTATCGGTGGCGACCCAGTAATCGGGACAAGCTTCGTTGATGTTCTCAAACTGTTTGAGGAAGATAATGAAACGCATGCAGTTGTCTTAATCGGAGAAATCGGTGGCACAGCTGAGGAAAAAGCTGCACAGTTCGTTAAGAACGAAATGACGAAACCCGTGGTCGGTTTTATCGCCGGACAGACTGCGCCACCGGGCAAACGGATGGGACATGCAGGTGCAATTATCTCAGGTGGACAAGGCACAGCTGCAGATAAAATTAAATCACTCAAAGACGCTGGAATTGCTGTAGCAGACGACCTTACGACCATCGGAGAAACCGTGGCAGAGATCTTGGCTTAAGCCGGATTTTTCATCTGGATTTAAACTATGAAAAAAGACATCGTCTACCTCCACACTAAAAAACAGCAGCAACCCATCACCGTGCTGACATGCTACGATTACCCCACCGCTTGCATGCAGGACGAAGCAGGTATTGACATCGTGTTTGTTGGGGATAGTGTCGGCACAAATATTCTCGGCTATAAAAGCGAAATGGAAGTAACGATGGCAGATATGCTACATCACCTCAAGGCAGTCCGCCGCGGTGTAACAAATGCCTATCTCCTCGTTGATATGCCCTATGCCGCTGATCGGAATTTGAAGCAAGCCATTGCGAATGCAAATCTCTTTTTAGATGCTGGGGCTGATGGTGTTAAATTGGAAGGCGGAACAGAAAAAGTCCCCATTGTTACTGCACTTACTGAGCAGAGAATAGAGGTCTGTGCACACATCGGACATAACCCACAAATTCACGGCACCAAAGCGGCGACGCACGGAAAAACATTCGCTAAAGCGAAGGAACTCATTGAAACAGCGTCAGCACTTGCAGATGCGGGCGCAAAACTCATCGTTCTTGAGAAAATCACCGAAGAGGTAAGCCAAATCATAACGGATACGCTTGCCATTCCTACCATCGGCATCGGGGCAGGTAGGTTTTGCGATGGACAGGTGCTCGTTATCAACGATGTTTTAGGAATAGGCACCCCTTTCAAACACGCCAAACGTTATCAGGATTACAACCAACTTACCTTTGAAGCAATATCGCAATATAAACAAGAGGTAGAAAACGGCAGTTTTCCAACAGATGCCAACGTTGCCCACATCGCCGCTGATAAGTTGATACGCGTGCAGAAGTGGTTGGAGTCAGAACGTTAATGTCCCTCTGCTTTTTCTCCTACATTGATACCTTTGAGGACTTCATCCCAATCCCACAAAAGAATTGTGCCGTCTTGTCCCGTACTCACAAGCGTTTTGCCATCGGGTGAGAACACCAACGTTTGCACTGGTGCTGTGTGTCCATCAAGTGTAGTGAGTTTGTCTCCTGTTTCCATGTCCCATAACTCAATTCTATGATTATTAAGTCCAGCAACAAGGATGCGATTGTCTGGTGAAAACACAAACACTTCAACACCAAACGTTTTGGCACCCTGGGACACTTCCTTAAAAGCGATCTGTTCCTTAATCTCAATCAAACGGATTTGTTTATGAGTTGCGATAGCAAGCAAATTGCCATTTAGCGAGAATGCCAGTGTTTGAATAGATTCCTGATAATGGATGCCACTATTAGCTTTGCCTCTTAATACCGGTTCCTCTCCCGTAAAGAGAAGTGCTAACGGAACTCCAGTTTTCGCATCCCACATCTGCACTTTTCCGTCCATGGTTCCACTGACAAGTTTTTTGCCGTCTGGCGAAAAAACTAAAGCCCTGATTTTAGACTTAAACTTGCGATTATTGTTCTGATATGAGAGGGATATTTTAGGGAGAGATATATCAGAAGTCTCACCTGTCTCTGTATTCCATAGACGAATCTTACCAGAAGCACCGAATGCCACCGTTTTTCCATCAGGTGAAAAAGTCACGGATGAAAAAAATCCTTTTTTCGCAGCCAAAGTCTGCAATTCACGTCCCGTCCTAACATCACTCAGACGAACCAGCGGCTCAGCCCACCTTATAGGGGCATGTGGAAAGGCTCTATTACCTTTTACACGAAAACTGACGAGCTTTGTCCCATCAGGCGAAAACGCTGAAACCGATAAAAGTTGATATGTTTCTGGGTAGAAATCGGTTTTTTGTAATGCATTCGAACCTGTTTTTTGTGATGTTTTCACATCCCAAAGGCTAATTACCTCATCATAAGCGATACTCGCAAGCGTGGTGTTATCTTTAAAGAAAGTTGCTGCTTCCACCTCCATTGTGTGTCCGGTGATGCGTGTGGGTAATAGATCCCCATTTTTGATATTCCAAAATCGGACTGTGCCCATTGTAGTTCCACCGGCAAGTGTGCGATTATCTGGTGAAAACGTTAAAGCATTGATGCCGCCGGTATGACCTGTGAAAGTGGTGATAGACTCACCAGTGGCGATATCCCACAATTGCACTGTCTTATCTCTCCCTCCGCTTGCCAGCATTTTTCCATCCGATGAGAATGCTAACGCGTCGACCCACCTCGTGTGTTTGTCAAGGAGAATAGATTCCTTGCTGTTGATATCCCATAATTGTAATGGGACTATTTCATTATTATTTTTACCTGCACTCGCGAGACGGGTGCCATCAGGTGAAAATTCCAAGGCTAAAAGAGATATGTTTCCCTTGAGTGTAAACAGTATTTTTCTGGTTGTTGTGTCCCACAACTCAATCCTGGTTCCTACGCCAATTGCAAATTTATCATGTGTGAGCGCATAGCATCCAGGATCATCGAACGTCCCTGTCTGTTCTTCAATACGCTTCCACATTCCTTTGCCGGTTTCAACATCCAGCAGGCTGAATGTGTCTCCCTCGTCACCCAAAGCAAAAAGTGTTTTGCCATCTGCAGAGAACCGCAATACTGAGGCATGCGGAAAAAAACGAGTGAGTTGCATTTTCTGACCGGTAGCTACTTCCCACAACTGGAGTCCCACTGCGTACAACCGGGGTCCCTTTCTGCGATAACTGCCAATACTGCCTGCAAGGAAGCGTCCGTCTGGAGAAAATGCGATGGATTCGTACTTACCGGGAAACATGGATACTTCTTTACCCGTTTTCGCATCATAAAGCCACAAACCGATATCGCTGCCTACTGCAAGCAGCTTCCCATTCGGTGAGAATTGTAGCACATTAATCCCGCCTTTTCCCAAGCGTGCCTTTGCCTCTTTTGGCAATTCCCATTTTGTCCAATCTTTCACAATTTCATCTCCTTGTGCCTCTGTAATTGCTTCAGGAGCATCATTAGGTTGCTGTTCTGGGTTATTAAGCTTACCCAGTGCACTCACGTTTCCTATTTGCATTCGTACATCTGGTTTAGATTCCAAATTCACGACTATAGGTGCATCAATAATATCAATCGTCATCTCCGAGTTAGCATCAAAATTATAGGGATCCTGAAAACGAGTCAAGTATTTGCTATTTCCAAAACCGAGCATGAGCAACACCACTGCTAATGTAGAAGCAGCAATCGCCCACGGCACTAACGGTCTACTGCCAGATGGCGCGTCAGGTTTGATACGTGCAATCTCACGCATAATAGTATCAGTGAGATTCGGGGAAATTTGGAAATTGTCTAATGCCTCTCTTATCATTGGTTCCTCCTTTTTCAAACGCTGCTGTGCGCGACGAAGCCGACTCTTAACCGTATTTGCAGATACACCTAAAAACGTACCTATCTCTGTGCACGACATCTCTCCGAAGTAATGGAGTGTCATAACAGTGCGTTCACTCTCCTCAAGCTTCGCAAGCAGTTTTTTGACGACATCGCGTTGTGCTTGTCCAGATATGCGCTTGTTTTCTTCAACGACAAATTCGGAGTACGCGGCTTTTTCTAATTGCTCCTTGTCTGCCTGCTCCAGATGCTCCAACGACTGTGTCCACAAACGCTTTTTACGCAGCCAGGAGCTGCAGCGGTTCGCTGCAATCACATAAAGCCAACCCACGAAACGCTGAGGTTCCTTCAGGGTTGTCAATCGCTTGTATGCTTTCAGGAATGTATCCTGCGTAATCTCTTCAGCGATATGAAAATCTCCGATTTTCCGCCACGCAAGCGCGTGAACCTGTTTTTGATACTTTTCCACAAGCTCCGCGAAAGCGGTATCATCACCTGAGAGAACGCGTTGAATAAGCTTAACATCGTCGTTTTTCATTTGTGCACCTCCGGAAGAAATGGTTGCATCACACTCTGGGCTTATAAATTGTGACGCTACTTTGGAGTGCAATGGGTGCATAATTCTGCAAATATAGAAGTGTGTTTAGATAAGAGAGTAAGAGATTTATTTTACAGATATGAAATCTAAGAGAAATTATAGCGGACTCTATCAAAATATCGTCCGTTAACTGATTATAATTCCTCTGTTAGTAGAATTATACCATAAATCTGGTTTCTGGGAGGGATTTTCTAAAAAAATAGATTTCTTGGAAAGTTCGATCCGGATTTACGTAAAGTTTGGTTACACGTTATCCTTTTGAGATGCATAGCGCGCAAGGTGACATGACAAATTGTGCAAGCCTATTTCTTACACTGCCAGTTTTTATGTGAGGTAACAATATTCAAATGTTTAAACGGTGGGTCTTCTAACTGCCTAAATACCTTTATTCTCCTACCGGTCCAACCCCTTGAGGACTTCATCCCAATCCCACAGAAGGATGGTGCCATCTGCCCCAACACTGACAAGCGTTTTGCCATCAGGTGAAAATACCAACTTTTCAATTGATACCGTGTGCCCATCAAGCGTAGCGAGTTCGTCTCCAGTGGCTATATCCAATAACTGAATACTGCCTCCTATAAGTCCAGCAGCAAGCACGGTATTATCTGGTGAAAACACTAATGCCTCGTCATATTTATGTGCACGATGGACAATTTCGTCATTTACTACTACGACAATCTCGGACACTTCCTTAAAGTGAGGTTTTTTCTGACTTCCGAATAAACGTATCTGTTCCCTATTTCCTACTGCAAGTATAGCACCATCTGAAGAAAACGCCAACGCTGTAATTCGGATTCCTGAATACATAGCGTGAAGTCTTCTATCTACTAATGTATTGCCTATCCCATGTGCTATAAGGTAGGTGGCTAACACAACACCAGTTTCTGCATCCCACATCTGAACTTTTCCATACGTGGTTCCACTGACAAGTTTTTTTCCATCGGGTGAGAACAGTAAAGCACTAATCATAGGCACGGACTTATTGGACTTATCGTTCGGATCTGAGAGAGAAATATCAAAATTTTCACCTGTCTCCGTATTCCACATGCGAATTCTACCGTGACCGCCGAGAGCTACCGTTTTCCCATCAGGCGAAAAAGCCATTCCTGAAATACTACTACCCTTTGGCTCCGTCAAGCTCGCTAGCTCACGTCCGGTACTGACATCAGTCAAGCGGATCAGTTGATGATCTGTGTTGACAAGCTTTGTCCCATCAGGTGAAAACGCTGAAATCCATAACAACTCGCGATGCCCTTTAGTCTGGAAAGCAGATTCTTGTTGTGTCTTTAGATCCCAAAAGGTAATTATGCCGTTAAATGCTATACTTGCAAGCGTCTTACTATCTTTATAGAAAGCTGCCCCTTTCAGCCAATTTGTGTGTCCAGAGATGTTTGTCGGTAGGGGATTCCTTGTTTCTGTATCCCAAAACAGAACTTCGCCATCTGCACTTGCACTTGCAAGTGTGCTACCGTCTGGCGAAAAAGTTAGCGCAGTAATTCTGTTTATATGTCCATCAAGCGTCGCGAGTAGTTTACCTGTAACGGTATCCCACAAGCGAACCATTTTTTCGTTACGCCCGATGATGTTACCTCCGCTGGCGAGCATCTTTCCATCAGGAGAGAATGCTAACATTTCTATCCAACCGGTAGGTTTTTGGAAGGTAATCGGCTTGTTGTTGTTAGCGGTGTCCCATAATTGCAGTGTTGTATGATCGCTCACAGTAGCGAGTCGCGTGCCATCAGGTGAAAACGCCATGGCTGATACACGGTTGTCCGACCACCTTATACCACCCAACAATTGATCAACCTTTAAATCAATTACATCTCTTAAATCACTTAAATCATTTTCTTCATTTTCTCTGAGTGTGGATAATTTCTCACCAGTTGTTGTGCTCCACACCTCAATTCCGCTACCACTTCTGCCAATAGCGATTTTATCCTGCGTGAGCGCGTAGACTTCGTCAACATAACCAGATCGTTTTTCCAATTTATTGACAGTCTGCTGCCCTGTCTCAACATCTAATCTGCTAATTGTGTCTCTTGATTTACGCAAACTGACAAGTTTTTTTCCATCTTCAGAAAACCGCATTACTTCCGCAGCAGCCTGTGCATCGTGAGGTGTCACTTTACGAACAGTAACAATCTCCCACAACTCAAGACCTCTTTCAAGGCGACTACCACCGCGCGAGGATAAGGGATCGTGACCACTATTTGCAAGGAAGCGACCATCGGGTGAAAAAGCGAGTGATCTGCATATTCCTGGAAATAGAGAAATTTCCTTACCTGTCTGTACATCATAGAGCCACACACCGATACTACCACCTACCGCGAGTAGCGTGCCATCGGGTGAAAACTGCATCGCATTAATTCCGCCCTTTCCTAAACGCGCTTTCGCCTCTTTCTGCAATTCCCATTTTGTCCAATCTTCCGTTATTTCGTCCGCTTGTGCCTCTGCAATTGCTGCAGGAGCATCGTTAGGTTGCTGTTCAGGGTTGTTACGCTTATCAAGTGCATTAGCATTTCCAATTTGCGTCCGCACCTCAGGTTTGGACTCCAAGTTCGCGACTATAGGAGCGTCAATAATGTCAACCGTCATCTCTGCGGTAACATCTAAACTATAAGGTTTTTGAAAACACGCCAGGTATCGCTGGTTTCCAAAACCGAGCATGAGCAATACCACTGCTAACGTGGAAGCAGCTACTGCCCACGGTATTAAAGGTCTACTGCCGGAAGGTGCAGCAGGTTTCATACGGGAAATCTCTTGCATGATGCTTTCAGTAAAATTCGGTGTAATTTTGAAATTGTCTAAAGCTTCTCTTATCATCGGTTCCTCCTTCTTTAAACGCTGCTGTGCGCGGTGAAGTCGACTCTTAACCGTATTTGCCGATACACCTAAAAACGCACCGATCTCTGTACACGACATCTCTCCAAAGTAATGTAGTGTCATGACAGTGCGTTCACTTTCCCCAAGTTTCGCAAGCAGTTTTTTGACAACATTGCGTTGTGTTTCTATAGTGATCTGCTCATTTTCCACAACGACATGCTCGGAATAGGTCACTTTTTCAGGCTGGGCAACGTCCATGCCTTCCAACAACTGCCTCCGCAAATGCTTTTTACGTAACCATGTGCTGCAGCGGTTTGTAGCAATCACATAAAGCCAGCTTGCAAAACGCTGCGGTTTCTTCAACGTTCCGAGTTCCTGATACGCTTTCAGGAATGCATCCTGCGTAATCTCTTCGGCTATGTGAAAATCTCCGATTTTCCGCCACACAAGCGCGTGAACCTGTTTCTGATATTTTTCCACAAGTTCCGCAAAGGCTGTCTCATCGCCATCAAGAATACGGTGGATTAATTGCACATCATTGTTTTTCATAGATCACCTCCGATTTCACCCTATAGTGACGCCATGAAACGGTGAAACGGGTGCATAATTCTGCAAATAGGAGTGTGTTTATACCAATTCTGAAAAATAAAATACCATTACGGAAATTTATGACATTTTGAATGTCCGAGGCGCAATGAATTGCGCGAGGACAAACGCGTTTTTTGTTTATGAGATGCTATCATTCAGAAATGGTATAACTACACAAATTTATTTTATTTTTTTGTTCCGGACGATCCTTTAAGGACTTCATCCCAATCCCACAAAAGAATTGTGCCATCACCTCCTGCACTAACGAGTGTTTTACCGTCAGGTGAAAATGAGAACACATTCGGTGCGCCAGTGTGTCCACCAAGCGTTTTGAGAACCTTACCGGTGGTCACATCTCGTAATTGAATTCCACCACCAATCAGACTGAGAATAAGCAAGGTATTATCTGGTGAAAACACCAATCCATCCCAAAACAGATCAGGCTCAGAGGAAATTTCCTTAAAATGAGGTATTTTCGGACTCCCCAACAGATGAATCTGTCTCATATACACAACAGCAAGTAAGGAACCATCTGAAGAGAAGGTCAAATTCATAAGGGCTCCAGATTTCGGAGGCGGCTTATCAAAGAAGGATGTTAAGTGAACCCCAGTTTTAGCATCCCACATCTGAACTTTTCCGTCACTGGTTCCTGCTACAAGTTTGTTACCGTCCGGAGAGAAGGCAGCAGCACTGATCCATGCAGGTTGATCCGAAAAACGAATATCAAGAGTTTTATCTGTTTCTGTATTCCACAAGCGAATTTTACCGTAGGTACCCCTGTGAGCACTGAACACTACCGTTTTGCCATCTGGAGAAAAAGTTAGATTTGGAGTAACATTTTCGTTAGAATACGTCAAGCTGGTCAACTCACGTCCGGTGGTGACATCAATCAAGCGAATCCGTGAAGTCGTTCCCAGAGGTTCAGTCGGGGTGTTTAGTATACCCTTGCTGGCAAGTTTTGTTCCATCGGGTGAAAACGCCAATGGGATGGCTTCTAAACAGTACCTCGTATTCTCAAAAGCAGTTTTAGTTCGGTGTGTGGTTCTTTGTGATGTCTCCAAATCCCATAAAGTGATTATTCCGCTATAAGCAACACTTGCGAGCGTGGAACTACCATTCATGAAACTTATTATTTCCAATTCATCGGTGTGTTCTGTAATTTTTGGCGGTAACTGATCTCCTGTTTTGATATTCCAATACAGGACAGTACCATCTTCACTTGCACTCGCGAGTATGCCGCCATCTGGTGAAAACGCTAAATAGTGAACGAGACCGATATGCCCTTTAAAGGTTGTGATCAATTCACCGGTGGTAGTATCCCACAATTTCACATTCTGACCTTCTCCACAGGCAAGGATTTTTCCATCCGGAGAGAATAACAGGACATTTGGACCATCAACTAGCTCCTGAGTGGATCGCAACAGCACTCGACTTAGCGATTGTTTTTGGAGGAGGATAGGTTCATCGTTGCCTGTAGTATCCCATAAACGTACGGTTCTATCTTGTTTTCCACTGGCAAGGCGCGTGCCATCCGGTGAAAATGCCAAGGATATAACACGGTTAAAACCTATTCCTTTAACACCCTCTGCTTGAAGCCTTTCTGCTGGTCCTGTGAGTGTAGACACCTTTTTACCAGACTTTGAGTTCCACAACTCAAGTATTCCACTATCTTCAACTATCGCGACTTTGTCGTGTGTGAGCGCGTAGACTTCACGGGGATGTGAATCCAGTCGATTTTCAATCTTCTTAACATTACTCTTTCCGGTATCTGTATCTACCCAACAGATAGTATCTCCTGATTTATTCAGACTGACAAGTGTCTTGCTGTCTTTAGAGAACCAAAACGTAGATGCAGCAGGCAGCGAATCGTGTAGCGTTACTTTTTGACCTGTAGCTACCTCCCACAACGTAGTGGAGTCACCCCCACCATTGACAAGGAAACGACCATCGGGTGAAAATGCCAAGGATCTGCATATTCCCGGGAATAGCGATATCTCCTTACCAGTGTTTACATCATACAACCATACACCTATACCACTACCAACAGCAAGTTGCTTACCATCTGGGGAAAACTGAATCCCTGTAATCCAACTTTTTCCCAAACGCGCTTTTGCCTTTTTCGGCAATTCCCATTGCGTATAATCTTTCACGGTTTCCTCCGTTTGTGTTTCTTCAGTTAATGTTGCGATGTTATCATTCGGCTGCTTTTCAGGATCATTTAGCTTTGCCAATGCGTTGGTATTTTTGATTTGCGTCCGCACATCTGGTTTGAATTCCAAGTTCGCTACTATAGGTGCATCAATGATGTCAACCGTCATCTCTGCAGAGGCATCGAAACTATAAGGTTTCTGAAAACGTGCTAAAAATTTACTGTTTCCAAAACCCAACATTAGCAACATCACGACAACTGTTGAAGCAGAAATTAACCATGGCACGAACGGTTTGCTGCCAGACGGTGTGATAGGTTTTGTTTGTGAAATCTTACGCATGATGTTTTCTGTCAGATTTGGTGTGATTTTGAAATTGTCTAAAGCTTCTCTTATCATCGGTTCCTCCTTCTTTAAACGCTGCTGTGCGCGGTGAAGTCGACTCTTAACCGTATTTGCCGATACACCTAAAAACGCACCGATCTCTGTACACGACATCTCTCCGAAGTAATGTAGTGTCATGACAGTGCGTTCACTTTCCCCAAGTTTCGCAAGCAGTTTTTTGACAACATCGCGTTGGGTTTCTATAGTGATCTGCTCATTTTCCACAACTATATGCTCGGAATAGGTCACTTTTTCAGGCTGGGCAACGTCCATGCCCTCTAACAACTGTCTCCGCAAATGCTTTTTACGCAACCATGTGCTGCAGCGGTTTGTAGCAATCACATAAAGCCAGCTTGCAAAACGCTGCGGTTTTTTCAACGTTCCGAGTTTCTGATACGCTTTCAGGAATGTATCCTGCGTAATCTCTTCGGCTATGTGAAAATCTCCGATTTTCCGCCACACAAGCGCGTGAACCTGCTTCTGATATTTCTCTACAAGTTCCGCGAAAGCTGCCTCATCGCCATCAAGAATACTTTGGATTAATTGAGAATCACTGTTTTTCATGGATCACCTCCGATTTCACCCTATAGTGACACCATGAAACGGTGAAATGGGTGCATAATTCTGCAAATAGGAGTGTGTTTAGATAAGAGAGTAAGAGATTTATTTTACAAATATGAAATCTAAAGGGAAATTATAGCGGACTCTATCAAAAGTATCGTCCGTTAGCGAATTATATTTCTTCTGTTAGTAGAATTATACCATAAATCTGGTTTTTGGATGGATTTTCTAAAAGAATTAGGTTTCATGGAAAGTTCTTATACCAATTCTTGTATATTTATCCTTTTAAAAATTTTCAATTTCTGCTACACTTTTTCAATTTTACAAATCATAGGATTGACACCAATGAACATAAAGCCTCCACAGATTACAGAAAGTATTTCAGGGTTGAAATGTCATGGCTCAATAGTGTCCGTTTCCAAATATTCATTGATAAGTTCGCAAAAACCTTTCCAGAGACGCTAAATATCCTTGTGCTTGATAATGGTCGTTTTCATCAGGCGAAATCCCTACAACTTCCTGACAATATTGCTTTGCTTTTTCTACCCCGTTATAGTCCAGAGTTGAACCCGATCGAAAGGTTCTGGCAAGACTTTAAAGCCAAGTTGTTTCAGCACGCGTGGGAGTCAATAGAGTAAATGCAGGAAAAATCACACAAGTTTTGAAAAATTATACTCAGGCAGCTATTGCCCAAATCACAAATTTTAGTTATTTCACGAAAGTCGAAAATGAGATATAATTATTAAGAAATGGAACTACCCAATGAGCAAACCTACAAAAATCGGTATCGGTGTAATCGGTACTGGACGCATCGGTAAACTCCATATTGAACACCTCTCCCAAAATATACCCGAAGCAGAACTCGCCGCGATTTGTAGTTTGGACACCAAAACAGCAGAAAACCTCGCCGAACAGTTCAATATCCCTAAAGTAACCTCAGATTATCCCACTCTTTTAACTGATTCACAGATTGATGCTGTTGTTGTCGCCTCTTCAACGGATAGCCACGTCGAAATATGTCAAGCTGCAGCTGAGGCAGGCAAGCATATCTTTTGCGAAAAACCGATCGCCTTAGATTTGGAACAGATTGACGAAATCTTAGCGGTTGTTGAAAAAGCAGGAATGAAGTTTCAGGTCGGTTTTAATCGTAGGTTTGATGCAAGTTTCAGATGGGTGCGCGAGGCAGTCGCCTCTGGTGAGATTGGCGAACCGCACATTCTGCATATTACAAGTCGAGACCCGGCACCCCCACCGATAGAATATGTCAAAGTATCTGGTGGGATTTTCCTTGATATGACCATCCATGATTTCGATATGGCGCGGTATCTAATTGGCAACGAGGTGGTCGAGATATTTGCTGTAGGTTGTGTGCGCGTTGATCCGAAAATCGGTGAGGCAGGAGACATTGACACCGCACTAATAACACTGCGCTTCCAAAACGGAGTTCTCGCAACCATTGATAATAGCAGAGAGGCTGTCTACGGCTATGATCAGCGTGTAGAGGTTTTCGGTTCAAAGGGAATGATTACGGCAGGGAATCCATTGACAGATACTGTAACTTTCAGCGGGAGTGCGGGGAGTCGCACGGCATCGCCGCCATACTTTTTTGTGGAACGCTACAAGGAGACATATTTGTCTGAATTGCGTGCGTTCATACGATGTATTCAAGAGGATACGCAACCGCCAGTTACGGGTGCAGATGGTCGCGCACCTATTGTGATGGGTTATGCCGCTTTAAAATCGCTGCGTGAAAATCGTCCAGTCCTATTGTCGGAAATCTTGTAGTAACACAAAAAGGGCTACTCGTGACCACCAACTTCCCCAACCTCAATTTCAATCTCATCACGGTTTCGAATCCGCTCCACAAGTCCGTCCCGAATATCCACAATGCGGTCAGAGACATCAAGCATTTTCAGGTCGTGTGTTGCTGAAATCACGGTAACCCCTTGTTCCGTGTTCAACTGTTTGATGAGATCAATAATCTCGCGCCCCGTAATCGTATCAAGGTTAGCCGTGGGTTCGTCAGCAAGGATAATGCTGGGGTCATTGGCAAGTGCTCTGGCAATCGCAACACGTTGACGTTGACCGCCTGAGAGTTCATCGGGCAGGTGATACATCCTGTCTCCTAACCCCACTCTATCAAGCAGTTTTTCTGCCTTTTCATTTCGTTGTTTTTCTGGGATACCAGCAAAAATCATCGGTAATGTAACATTACCGTGTGCGGTGCGTACATTCAACAAGTTGTAACTCTGAAAGATATAGCCGACGCGGTGGCACCGAAACGCTGCAATCTGCCTTTGTGATAGGTGTGACATATTTTGCCCATCAATGAAAACCTGTCCTTCAGTTGGTCGGTCAAGCGCGCCAATCATGTTAAAGAGGGTAGATTTGCCGGAGCCAGAGGGTCCCATCAATGAGATATATTCTCCGCGTTGGATTTCGATATTGATACCGTCCAAAGCGCGAAGGACGTTTGAACCCATTCGGTACTCTTTGACGACATCCTCAGTTTTTACAACGATATCCGGCATAATAAGTCCTTTTTGCTATTCCCTAAACGATAATTAGTAAGCGCGCTATCAATGGTGTTCAATAATTTAGAGGCTGTAAAGTTTTTGGCAAATATTGCCATTTTCTTTTATTGTAGAGCGGATTCTCAAAATTATATATAATCTGAAAAGGTAGGCAGCCCCAACGGGGCGAAATGTGTATAATACCAAATTAACCCGATTTGTAGCGCGAGGTCTCTGTGCCTCGCAATGCTAACTTTATCAGAAAAATACTATTCAAGTTAATTTGGTATAACATTTGAAAACCAAGCCTATCATGTCTTAATAATTTTGAGTCAACTATAGATTAAACTTCAGTCCGCATCGCTTCAGCAGGTGGAAGTTTCGCAGCACGCCATGCTGGGAACGATGAGCCGATAATAGCCAAAATCATACCGAGCACGCATCCGAATAGGATAAGCAACAGCACACCGATTCGCATTGGTCCGTCCTCAGGTGTAGCAGGCAACAACGGAAAATAAAAGAATAGGTCAAGCCCATAGTCTTTCAGTCCTAAACCGACAGCACCCAATGTACCGATAAGCGCGCCGATAAGCGCGCCAGCGAATCCTTGAAAGCCGGACTCAAGCAGGAACAGTCGCACCACAAATCCGTCCAGAGCACCGAGACATTTCATCGTTCCGATTTCACGGAACCGCTCGGTCACTGCCATCAGCATAGAGTTGGCAATCCCGACAACACAGACAATAAGGGACATGATAATAAGCCACACATCCTTAGTTGAAATCCCTTGCTCAATAGTTTCATCGAGATTGGTAATAGTAGAACTTCGTCCGCTTTCTTGTAGGGCAAGGTCAATTTCATTGTTTGTCCAGACGGAAACGAGGAAAGCGATGCCAAGCGTAATTCCGGCGGTAGTGATGACAGAACGACCGAAGCGGATCTTTAGGCTTTGAAAACTTATCCGTAACGATTCTAAAAATGGGAGATCAATCTGTTCCTCAATCGGTGCTTTCTGATCCAAATTTTTGCTCCTCAATAATATTTATTCAAATTATTATATCAAATTTTCAGTTTAAGGTCAAGTTTTGTTGAATGTCGGCAGGCCTATTTAGTTTTCCGAATATTGTAGGAACGATCTCTGAATCGCGACCTGTTACAGGTTGTAGGAGCGATCTCCGCATCGCGACCTTCAACCTCCGAATACGCTTTGTCTGGAATCGGAGTTCCCACCTACCGCGATAAGTCGGGAATTAGACTTTCCTCCTACTCTTGACAAACACGGATAAAAACCGAAAACTAAATAGCTCTGGAATGTCGTATAGGGTCATTTATTGGGCGAGGTCAACAGTTAACAATACCCAATGCAGCTTATTAAACACGCCGCTCAATAGACCAATGCCGATCCGTGCTTTGCACCACAACAGCACCCGGCATATCCATCTGTGTCAGCATCTGATTAACTTCGGTCAGTGTAAACGAGGCAAGGAAGGAATCGTAATAGAGTTTCTGTTGGTAGGGAGTGTCATCAGCAGCATAGCGGTCAACAAACGCTTGCGCATCTGTCATCGTTTCAGGACGGATAAGGTCACGAATTAAAACCATGCCGTTTCCTTTGACAACTCTGCCCATCTCTTGAAGTGCTTTCATAGCATCATGGATATGATGCACAATGCTGTTGGAGATAAGTCCATCAAAAGTGTTGTCGGGATAGGGTAAGGTTTTGGCATCAACGTGTTCAAGTGTAATACGGTCAGTGAGACCGGCATCTGCGACGTGCCGTTTCGCTATCTTTAACATCTCTTCGGATAGGTCAATACCGGTGATGTGAATATCCGGACATTTTTGCGCAAGTAGAATCGGAATTTGTGCGGGACCTGTGCCGACATCAAGGAAATGTCCGGTTGACGCACCGAGTGCCATAACGCGATCAACAAAAGCATGGTCAACTTCACCGTGCCCCATCGCATCGTAAGCCTCGGCGGCTTCTGCTGTATCCATCACTTCTGGTTCTACAATTCGGTTCATTCCCCAATTCCTTGATGAGTTTAGCGACAGTCAGCGCGTTTTGCCGAATCTGGTCAGGTTGAAATTGGGTATACATCCCAACCGCCATCGCATCTGTCGGTTTGATGTTTTCAAGGGCAAACTGAAAAGCGTCATTTGGTTCGTTTCTGCCAGCCGCCAACACCTTTATGGCAATCACAGGCACTGACATCGCTTTGATGGTCGCAACTGCAGTATCACGGTCACTCGGCAGATAGAGTTCTCTATGCTGTGTATGATTATACAACGCACAAACATAAAAGTCAACGTCATATTCTTCTGTGTAGCAATGTTTAAGGATTTGCGGGTCATGTGTGCCGATACCAGCTGCACATCCGAGATCTCGAATACGGTTGAGGCTATCTTGAAGCAAATTGAGTCGTCCTTCAGCATACAACTTATCTGTGGTGCCTCCGTGATGGTAGATTGCAATCGGATGATAACGCGAAATAATTTTAAGATAAGCATTGAGGTCACTGTACTCTGTCGCCTTTGGTGTCTGTGCAATCCACTGAATAGTGCCACCCGCATTCCAATATTCGTTAAGCGTGCGCATGATGTGTTTGTCTGCACGAGCAAGCACGGTGTTGATCCCGTTCTGTTCCGCTTGTGCAAGGTCCGCCATAATTTGGCGTGTCGTATAGTAATCCTCCATCGCTTTTGAGGCAGCGAGGGAATAGTGCGAAATGCCACTATACGGATTACCACCGATTATGAGGCGCGTGACGCGATGCAATGCAATGGAAATTGTCGGTAATTTCACAGGACCAGTTCCTCAAATATTTAAAAAAGTCTGTTGGAAATTAAGCAGCCATGCTAAACTTAATAGTATAATAGCAATTTGTGTGCCAATTTTTCTCATATATCAAAATCATTCGCATATACACCAAAACAAGCCATCAGACAAGGAAAAAGAAATGCGAATGGGTTTTTGAAGATACTTCTAACTGCACAAAATGGGGCGTAGTAACACACAAATGCACAAATTTGTGCAGAAGCAATGAATATTACCAAGTCATGCAATTCACTAAAGTGTTTGTGATTCTTTCAATTCTGGCACGAAAATTGCGCCAAATTCTTGCAACAAATGCTTTTTGACACAACCCAGTCACATAGGTAAAATTTTGTAAGTTCGACTCTCTCACTAACATAGGAGGCATTCCTCATGAAATCCGACATTTCCAAAAAAATCATAATAGGTTTAATAGCGGTTATATCCTTTACTGCTTTTTACTGCTCAATACGGATTGTTAATGCCAAAGAGGTAGATGAATCGGAATTCACTGTAAAATCGTTCGTACACGGTTCTGAGGTTGATGGAGCGGCTGATTTTTTGATAACACTCTCTAAACCCATAATTGATGAAAATCTACTTTTCACTGAATTGCCGAGTAATGCAATTCAGATCACACCGGAACTTCAAGGAAAAGCAAGATGGGTGGCACGCAATAAAATCGGTTTCTATTTAGAAAGTGCTTTGGCACCATCTGTTAATTACACTTTTGAACTTTCAACAAAACTGAATCCAACTGCTGATTTTGTTCTCACGGGGAAGCAAAAGTTTACCTATTCAACAGAACCATTTAAGGTGGAACGCGCTGAGATTGGCTTCCAATATGATAAAGACCTCAAGAAAGCAAAAGCTGTTGGGACAGTAAACTTTAATTACGCTGTCAACATTGCAGGTTTAGAGGAGTTCCTTTCAATTTTAACGGGAAGTGGTGTTGATGTTCCTTATATCTTCCAGACACAAAACCCTATTACGAGAACTGTTCTCATAGAAATTGAAGACATTTTACCACTACTTGAAGGACGATACCTGCAGGTGCAAATTGGGAAAGGATTTAAATGCACGGGGACAGAAATCGGACTTAAAGAGGCAAACGTCGCACCAATACAACTTGGTAATGTAAAAGAACTTCGGGTTAATCGGGCAGAGTTTGAACAGAGAGACAGCGCACCATTTATCTGGCTTAGTTTCAGTTCACCAATCACACTTGATATGTTTCAAGGACTTACGAGTGTTGAACCATCACTCCCGTTTCAGTTAGTCGCGCGTCATCGTGAATTAGAAATTCACGGAGATTTCGAGTTTCGTTCCGACTATACGGTGAACATTAAACGCGGTATAGCATCGGCAGATGGGTCTATTTTAAGAGACACTTTTGTAAAAAGACTAACAGTTCCCGATCTTCATCCGAGAATCCGTTTTACGGATAAGTCATTTTTCCTTCCGAGAAAAGGTTCTCTGAAGTTCAATCTTGCAACAACCAACATAGAACAAGTTGGATACGGTATTGCGAAGGTCTATCTCTCCAGTTTACCGACTCTGGTTCATCAAGGCGAACTTGCCATTGAGTCACGCTTGAACCAAGAGGTAATCACATCACTACCGCTAAAGGATTTCCTGACAGATAAACAGGCGGGTATTTTCAAGGTAGTAGTTCATTCTGATAAAGGCAGGGCAGGCTACGCAGAACGATTGATTGTAGTTACAGACCTCGGCATTGTCGCCAAAAGAATTGATGAGGAATTATGGGTTTGGGTCAATTCGCTTGACTCTTTAGATCCTATTTCACAGGCGAAAGTTCATCTGATTGATAATCGTGATAAGGATACACTGCTCACGGGAAAAACTGATGTCGCGGGTTTTGTCAAATTCGCCTTAACTCCTGAACTGCTTGAAAAGAATCCTCAATTCCTGCTCACTGTCACGAAAGGGGATGACTTCTCCCTCCTGCAATTACAGCGACACCAAATTCCAACGCACGGATTCAATGTCGGCGGAGCACCTTATTTAGCAGATGGACATGAAGCGTTTCTCTACACGGAGCGCGGTGTGTACCGTCCTGGAGAAACAGTTAATCTCGTCGGAATTGTACGCGGTAAAAACAGTGAAACACCCGAGTCGCTTCCGATACGGATTGACATTTTAACCCCACATCAAACTACACTGCAAGAATTTCAGAAGCAGACAGATAAAGAGGGTGCTTGCGAAGTCCAGATCCCCATTCCTGCATATTCTCCAACAGGTTGGTATGCCGCCAGAATGTGGTCTGCGAAAAAACAGATAGGATATGTTTCGTTTCAAGTTGAAGAATTTATGCCTGATCGGATGAAAGTCTCGGTAGAAGCAGATAAAGATTCCTATATGCTGGGGGACGAGGTCAATTTGGAAGTAAAAGCGTTGAATCTCTACGGCACACCAGCAGTTGGAAGGAAAGTTAATGCTTCTTATAACCTTCAAAAAGTGCCTTATGTGCCTCCTGAGAAGTGGCGTTCGTTCAATTTCTCCGATTCAACACGTACTTTTCAGCATGACTGGGTGAGCCTTGATGCAGCTATAACCAACATAGATGGAAAAGTTACGTATCAGTTTACGCTTCCTGAAGATCTGAAACCACCATCTGCGCTAAGCGGCTATGTCCAAACATCGGTTCAGGAATTTGGCGGGCGCGCTGTTGCTGCAACAAAATGGATTTCTATCCATCCATACTCCCATTATATTGGCATTAAACGTCCAAAGTCGGGAACGGTTAAGCGGAATGAAAAGGTCACATTCAACTATATTTCGATTGATCCGGAAGGAAGTCCTGCCGCCGGACGAACTTTGAAGGTGACAATTTCAGCAATTGATAACTCACATCGCTGGAGAACACAAGCCAAACCTACTGTTACGCAATTAGAGACTCGCACCTTAACATCGGCTAAGGACGAAGCAGATTTCAGTTTCACACCCGCTGCGTACGGTGTACATCGCGTAGAAATTGAGGATGTTAATAGTGGCGCGAAAACGTCAACACAATTTTATGTCTCAGAGTGGGGTGGTGTACCGTGGTCAATGGAGAAACCTGACACGCTCGAAATGACACTTGATAAAGACTCATATCGTCCTGGGGAAAAGGCGAAATTGCATATTAAACCGCCCTTTCCCGGCAAGGTGTTGCTAACAATTGAGCAAGAGAAAGTGTTGAGTTACCAGACGATCATAGTAAAAGAAAACACGGCAACTTTGACGATTCCTGTTCAGGATATTTATGCTCCCAACGTATATCTTTCGGCAACGCTAATACGTTCCACAACATCTCTGGAAAAGGACGCACCCGCGCGCGCATTTGGCATCATTTCGTTGAAACTTGATGCAGAATCGCACCAACTAAAAGTTGAAATTGACGCACCTGAACAGATTCGACCGAACCGTGAGGTGGACATAAAGTTTAGGGTGCAAGGTGAACGTAAAGGAAAACCTTACAGAGTTGCCATCGCCGCCGTTGATGAAGGTATTCTCCAGTTGACAGGAACGCAAACACCTAAACCACACGCTTATTTTTATCAACAGAGAAGGCTTGAATCCATTTCTTATGAGTTCTATACTGCAATTACGAAGGACAACCAATTTCCTATCAAGCCGATTGAATCGCTTGACGATTTGATGAAATTGGCAATTTCAGAAGCTGCAAAGGCACAGATGATGCGGATATCGCAAATCTTAGTAGAAAGTCATGCTGACACAGTAGCTTTTAGTCTTGCAGGTGGTCGGCTTAACACTGATACTGTAGTTCGGGTTACATCGGTGTCGCTCTGGTCAGGTTTAATGACAACCGATGCAAATGGACACGGCAGCGTCCGTTTTAAGATACCCCAATTCAACGGTACATTGCGGGTGATGGCAGTTGCCTTTTCCGGTGCGGATTACGGTTCAGCCACGGAAAAAATCCAGGTACGTGATCCGGTGGTGCTAACACCGACTTTCCCACGTTTCCTCTCCGGCGGCGATCAAATTCGCGTCCCTGTTTCCGTTTTTAATGGCACTGCTAATAAAGGCGACTTTTCTGTTAAATTAAAAGCAACCGGTCCTGTTCAACTGCTTACAGAAAACGGTTCTATTAACCACTCGGTTATTGTGAAGGAGGATTCCCTTCAGAAACAGATGGAGATTGCAGCGGGTAAGGAGGGGCAACTCTTTTTTGACGTTATTGCACACGATGCAGTCGGCATAGTTACGTTTAATCTATCAGCATCTGGCAATGGCGAAGAGATACAATATGCGCCTGTTCGTCTCCCGCTTCGGTCAGCGGCACCACCAGTCACAAAGACAGGACAAGGTGTTGTCCGAGAGGATGAACCCGCAGATTTTATTTTCCCCTCAAATCTGAGAGCAGACACCTCAGAGTTTATGGTGACGCTGTCTCCTCTTCCTGCTGTTAGGTTTGCCAATGGACTTCGCTATCTGGTACAGTATCCGCATGGATGTCTTGAACAAACAACAAGCCGTGTTTTCCCACTACTCTATCTTAGCGATCTCGCGCGGGTCGTTGAACCCGCACTGGCAGAGGAAGGGAAAATTGACAAATACATTGAGGCGGGTATCACAAAATTAGAAAATATGCTGACACCAGAGCATCATTTTGCCTACTGGCCCGGAAGGTCCAACGTCAACAATTGGAGCAGCATCTATGCCTCCCATTTTTTGGTTGAAGCGCGAAAGGCAGGGCACAAGGTTTCCCCACTTGTTCACAACAGGATGCTTGAAGGGTTGAGACATCAAGCGAGAAGCAGTGGAAGTATCAATAAGCCAAACGAAAAATCAGATAGGTATAGCCTCGCGCAAGCGGCTTATGCCTGCTATGTGTTGGCAGCAGCCGATCAACCTGAAACACCTGTGATGCATTATCTGAAAAATAATCGTTTAAGCGAGCTTAACGATTACAGTCAATTTCAACTTGCAGGCGCGTTCGCGCTTAGTGGTGAGGTCAAGTTAGCACTATCAATGCTGCCAGATTCAATAGAATTTGAAAATACGGGACGACGAGAAACAGGGCGGAATTTTGACTCACCTATTCGCGCGCAAGCCATCATGCTGGATGTGCTCATAGAAGTCAAGGAAAACCACCCCGCAATCCCTAAACTCGTTGAAAACCTAACCAATGCAGCGTCAAAAGGGCAACGGTGGGCTACTACACAAGAGAACGCCTTTGCTTTGCTGGCTCTCGGTAAGTTCCTGAATAAACAACCACATCAGAAGTTTACTGGAACAATTACGCGAAATGATGCACACCTCGCAAACTTTGATTCAACCGGAACACAGCATATTGGATCTGACTGGGATGGCGCGCACATGAAACTAACGGTAAAGGGAAAAGGCACATGCTACTATTATTGGGAAGCTTTCGGCATTAGTAGGGATTCCTATATTGAGGAATATGGGCGAGAATTGCAGATAAACCGCCGCTATCTTACACCTGACGGATCCCGAGTCAAAAACGTTTTTCAGCAAGGAAAGTTAGTAATAGCTGAGATTACCGTCAAAGCTCTGACAAGCGATCTTGAAAACGTAGTGGTTGTTGATATGTTGCCTGCAGGCTTTGAAATTGAAAATCCTCGATTGATAACCCGCGGCGGTGCATCTTGGTCTAATGACAAACAAGCATTTACGCCTAATTATATGGACATACGCGATGACCGTCTTCTCTTCTATGGGACATTTCAATATCAACGGGAGCAAAAGTTTTATTACGCACTCCGCGCGGTAACGCAAGGAACATTTACTGTCCCGCCTGTCTCTGCTGAAGCGATGTACGACCCAACGAAATCAGCAGTAGCATCAAGTGGGACAATTCAGGTTATTAAATAGTGGAAGGCGAGATGACGGTGTACTCGGTTTTGAACCGAATTAATAGGTAAAGGGTGAGGCACGGATTCTCCCATAAGTGTAAATTACAGAAAAGCACTACGCACTTCCGCTCCAGCGGAGCGGTATGTCTATAGCACCTATGAAACACTCTCTTTAGCACCAGCGGTGCGAAAGGTGTATAGAAAGGCGGCAATACCCTTCTTTAGCACCAGCGGTGCGAAAGGTGTATCACAACACACGTATAATCTACACTTGTCGCCCCTCTGGGGCTTGAGTTGGTAGGGGTCGCGTGTCTATACACCTGTTGCCCCTCTGGGCTTAGATATCCAAAATATAGGTTTATTTCCTTAAATTGACACCTATGGGTTTCGCGTTCGCTCTACCCGACCTACGAAATAATGCAGTACCGTCACATAGAAATGGTATTGTTTGTCATTGAATCTACGATACAAGTAATATATTGTGTTGGGTTCCTCTAAGTGCTCAAGTCAAACTCACGTTATAATGAGTTGGTTCGTAGCCGCAAAGGGTTCATCTTTGTGAATCTTCCGGTGCAGCTAACACGCAGACATAGTCTTCACCAACAGCTATGCTAATCGGGTGTTGATCCTGAAACGTTGTTGCAGATAAAAAACGAGGGTTTTCTTGCACATCAAGGTGAATTATAGAAAGGAAGCCTTTTGCGTTTGCTACGTAAAGCAACTTCCGCGAAATTTGAAAATCTGTAATTGGTCCCAATAGCTGGTTTCCCTCAAAGTTTATTGTTTCGGACTGCTGATCTTGCGTGACAAGATGAATCTTGGTTGAACTCTCAATAAAAGCATTTGTGGGTTTTCCGTGGGTGCCCGTCTTTTTCCCAGTCAAGTAGAGATAAGCGAGATAGTTCACCTCTAAGTTGTAGTGCTCAAGCCACTCCCACATAATAGGGCGATATTGGTCCTCTTCCCAGACAATCGTAATATCGCGATCTGGATATCTATAACTCGCAAATACCAGATAATCTCCGAAAACTCGGACTTTCTCAGATCTACCACTTAGCTCTAAAAGGTCGGTTCGATCTGAGAGGGCCGCCCAACCATAATCACTATTGGTCCTATGCTTCAGCAGAATCTGTTCTACTCCTGCCCCTATTGCTCTAACGCCTACTAACGAGGATGGTGATAGTATCTCAACAGCTTCAACGAATCGGGCATTCCCGTCAGATACGGAATAAATGTATAGATAGTCATTAACATCCATCACATATAGATGGGATGAATGGATATCGAATTCGCTTATTACATTTGAAGGGTGTAAACTCACCGTGGATTGAATCACGGGGTGAAGTGGATTGGAAACATCTACGAGATAAATCTTATGACGGCTTGCTACAAATACCTGATCTCCAGATACACGCGCCTTGCCAATTTCATCAGGGAAGACGATTGATGTCAGATAGGATGGCTGTTGCAGGTTAGAAACATCAATGACGTGCAGATGCCTTTCTGTTGAGACATACGCGTGTTTTCCTGCAAGAACGACAGTGTTGTTTGGACCGGAGCGGAACGGTAAATCAATAGAACCAGCGAGTGTCGGATTTTTCACGTCTGTAGTGTCTACGACAGTAAAAACGCTTTCTTGCGGTTTTTCAGTGGCAACCGTTTTTTCACTCTGTTCAAGAACACGCAAGCTGCACCCCATGTTAATAATAACGGTTAGCATTACGATGACAAACGCAAAACTTGATTTAGCAAAAACTTTTCGCACTGTTTTTTCTCCTTGTAATAATTTGTCCTAATGATATTTTGTTTATTCTACTGTTAGCGTAATTGAAACCTTTTCAAACCTCACAAGTAAAAACTATGGACTTTACTATTTCAGGACTTACGCAGCTGGTTCACAAGTCCCCTTGATAAGGGGGATTTAGGGGGTTAAAATACCGAAATAACAACTTTTTAAGTCCAATATTTCCTTTTTCTACTCAATTTGCGTAAGTCCTGTATTTGCTATCCGTGTATGCGCAATTTCTGTGCCAATGTCAAATACCCTAAACATGCCGATAAATCTGGTATATCAACGTTTGAATTGCACGAAAAGGGACAAACGGAGAGATGACTGCACGATTTTGTGCAGAAGCGGATGGAAAAGTAAAGGGGTTACGGGACAACAGCAGGGCGTTTACCGAGTGTGTAAAGTTTTTGTCAATTTCTGAATCGCGGATTATGCGGATTACACGGATTGCGCGGATTTTTGGAAACTGGGTGTCAAATCAATGGCAAATGCGCGCTTGATATATTGGAAATCGGGGTTGAAAACCCGCCGAATGCCTTATGTGCATGAGGCGTTGATTCACTCCTACAAGAGAAAGGGAATGGTTAATGCCAAGAACTTTACACACTCCTGATAAAATACCCATTTGTGTTTCAAGATGTTTTGTGTTATCATATAAAACATGAGTACCAACTCACAAAAACCTGTGTATTGAAACCTCGTTCGTATACACTGTGATAATGTTCCTTACTGTCAAGGTTGTAATTTCACCAAAACATTACACTTTGTTTCTAATCGGATACGTTCATATAGGGAGAAATCAATTGAAGTTTCGGAAGCATTTCATAAAAATAAGTTATCTATTGATGTTTATTTTAGTCGGCAGTGCTAATGCACAACAGAATCTTGCACAAGAGGCTTATGCGATCTTTGAGCGGTCCTGCCTGAGGTGTCATGGTGAAAATGGTTCCCATAGGGAAGCACTCATCATTCAGCATACAGCACTTATTGAAGGCGGTACTGTTATTCCTGGAGACCCAGACGGTTCCGAGCTCTATCAACGGTTAATCGAAACTGCTGTAGAAAAACGGATGCCGCTCGGACAACCACCGCTTGATGCCGAAGCAATTGAGACGATTCGGCAATGGATTGCGGCAAGTGCACCAGATTGGAATGCTATTCCCAAACCAGAAACCGACTTTATTACGACCGATGCAATGCTTGGGACTATTGAGAACCATGTCAAAACGCTTTCTACGCGCGACAAAACGTTTGCACGCTATTTTACCTTGACGCATCTTTATAACGCGGGTGAGACCACTGAGGCACTCCATGCCTATCGGCGGGCACTCTCAAAACTGATTAATAGTCTCTCATGGGGACTTGAGGTTGTTAAACCGCTGCCTATTGATGTAGAACAAACCGTTTTCTATATTGACATCCGCAAATATGAATGGGATGTTAGAAACGATGCATGGACACAGATTGAGCAGGTATATCCGTACCAAATGGCGTTTGATGCGCCGACACAAACACACCTCCGCGATAAATTGACAAACCTACAGCAAGAGATGAATTGCGAAGTGCCGTTTGTCCATGTGGATTGGTTTCTTGCGAATGCTTCATTGCCGCCTCTTTACCATGATATTCTCGCACTACCCGAAACAGACCGTGAATTAGAAGTTGAACTTAGGGTGTTTGTTATTGCCAACCTTCAAAATGCACCGGGGGAACGTGTGTGGCGTGCGGGTTTCAACGATTCCGGTGTTTCAAGACATAACCGCGTTGTTGAACGCCATACGTCCTCGTATGGCGCGTATTGGAAAAGTTACGACTTTGCGGGAAGTACGGAGTCACAGAATATTTTTGCACATCCGCTTGATTTTACACACGACGGTGGCGAAATTATTTTCAACTTACCGAACGGGTTGCAAGCATATTATCTGGTAGATGCAGGAGGTAACCGACTTGATAAAGCACCTATAAGCATTGTATCTAATCCTGCTGTAGGCGACCCGACTGTTCGTAACGGGCTTTCCTGCATTGGATGTCACACGGAAGGAATGAAGACGTTTGAAGACGAAGTGCGTGCTGTTGTTGAACAAGCAGATAACCCGCCTTTTAACAAAGAGCGTGCATTAGAGTTATATGCAGAAAAATCGGTAATGGATGAACTTGTAAAGGAAGATACGCAACGTTATAGGGATGCACTTGAAGCAGCAGGCGGAGTATTTGGTGGTATTGAACCGATACAACGTTTCCATGAAGCGTTTCAGGGAACTCTCAGTGTGGCACATGCTGCAGCTGCTGTTGGGTTAGAGACCGAAACGTTCCTTGAAAAAATCAGTAAAAGTACGACCTTACAAAACCTATTAGGGGCATTGGTGTTAGAAAACGGTGCCATCAAACGAGATGCATGGACATCGGATTTTCACGATGTGATTGCTGCGCTGAATACACCTGACAGTGTTCTTCCACCGGTTGTGCAGCGTCCGGAAATTATCCCTGGTGCTTCTGTTCGTATTCCCGATGCGAACTTGCGCGCTGCAATTGAGGATGCACTCGGCAAAGCACCCGGTGATGTGATTACGGTTCAGGATATGGCAACGTTGACAGAATTCTCTGCAGAAGGGATGGGAATCCAAGATATAACAGGACTTGAATACGCTACTAACTTGGGTGTTTTACGTATTGGTGGTAACTCAATCACAGACATCTCGCCACTGGCAAGATTAACCCAGATGGGGCACCTAAGGATTGAGGGCAACAAAATATCAGACATCTCACCACTCACTAAATTAAAAAATATTGGTAATCTTGAAATGTACAGTAATGAGATAAAAGACATCTCGCCATTGGCGGGATTAACTAAGATGCGTTGGTTATCTGTGTATGCTAACCCAGTCTCGGACCTTTCACCACTCAGAAACATGCAGGGACTCCGGGGTATGCGGGTAACCGTTGTTCCACCCGGAGATCTGTCCCCATTGGCAGAATTAGTCAACTTGACCCGGATTTTCTATTGGTCATCCGGGTATCCTATTGCTGACTTGTCTCCCTTAGCAAAGTTGCCCAAATTACGTTTTATAGAAATTGGACATGCGGGCGGACAAACGGATCTAACCCCATTGGCAAAAGCAACCGCCCTTGAACATTTCAGTTACTTCGGACCTACCCCTGATTTATCACCACTAACGAACTTATCCCACCTGTTTAAAATAGAGATTTGGGATGGAGAGAACCCAGATCTGTCCCCGTTGGCAAGAGCAATAGGGTTGAAAGAACTATGGGTAAGCAGATGCGGTATTTCGGATATCTCATTTTTAGAGAACCTAACAAGTTTGGAACGATTGAACCTTCAAGGCAACAACATATCTGATGTATCTCCGTTAGCAGGCTTAACTAATCTAAAATGGTTAAAACTCACCGACAATCCGATTACTGACTTCTCACCTTTAGCGGAACTCGCGCAAACTACGAATATACTTACGGGTGAGGTTGCTATTCCTGACCTAAACCTTCGTGCGGCAATTGCAGGGGCACTTGGCAAAGATGCTGATGATGTATTTGTCCCAATTACAACCGAGGAGATAGAAACATTAACAACCCTAAGAGCAAGTAAAAGGGACATTAAGGATTTAACAGGAATTGAGCAAGCGATAAATCTTGAAGAGTTGTGGATTTCAGGAAATCCTGTATCTGACTTATCACCACTTGCTGGATTGACAAATCTCATCGGTTTAGGTGCTTGGGAAACTCCTATAACCGATTTATCCCCTTTGAAAGAATTAACAAAACTGAGGTGGATAGACTTTGGCAAAGTTCCCTTATCTGACTTGTCTCCTTTGGCCGGTATAACAAGTCTGAAAAAACTTACATTTTACAACTGCGAAATAACAGACATTTCACCGTTGGAGGAGTTAACAGATCTGATTTTCCTGGAAATTTCCAATAACTCTATAACAGATTTATCATCCATTGCAGCGTTAATTAACTTGGAGAGTTTAGCAGTTAGGCACAGTCGTATATCGGATATATCGCCCTTGGCAGCATTGACTAAATTGAAAAAACTGGATTTTCGCGGAAACAACATATCAGACGTGTCTCCTTTGACAGGATTGGTAAATTTGGAGGTTCTTAACCTTCATGGTAATTCAATATCAGACATTTCCCCTTTAGAAGAATTGTCTGTATTTCCTGTAAATACTTTTTGGGTTGATAATCCGGGTTCTGCTATAAGCGGGCCAAGAATAGTGGGACCCTGGCTTTGGGTGAATTTACCTGCAGAAGATTTAGACACAGATTGGTTAGCAGTAGCGAGCGGTAATGCCGTAACGGAGCAGCAAGTTGCCACATACGGTGCAGTAGAAGGAAAACTTGTCGGGAACAACATTTGGAAAGCTGGTAAAATTGACCAAGACAGCGATAACATCAATAAGGTGCTTGACTCATTTGGATACGAAGGAGACCGAGATTACCAAGTAATTTACGGAACAATCGTCTTGAATTCACCTATTGAACAGGAAGTAATGATGCTTCAAGGAAAATCAGATGGTTCTTCTTTAAAAATTTGGATCAACGGTGAGTTGGCTCATGAGGACATCAGATCAATTAGTTTTGGTCATCGCTATGAGAGATTCTTCCATGTCACCTTGAAACAAGGATCAAATGTGCTGTTAGTTGCGGTTTTGCATGAGGATCATTCATCTTGGGCAGCCCGTTTTGGTTTTGAAGAAGGCACAGAATACACAGTTATACCCCACGATGTTGGCATCAGGTTTTCTACAACAGAGACAACCCTTCTCGTTGGTGATACGTTTGCGCTGAACCTTAATGCAGAAAACATAACCGATTTAGCTGGATGGCAAACTGATATTGTGTTTAACCCTGATGTACTTGAAGCCGTTGAAGTCACCGAAGGCGATTTTCTGAAGTCAGAAGGTGGAGGAACCTTCTACCAAGCTGGCACGATTGATAATACAGCAGGAAAAATCACAGGTCTATTTTCGGCGCGGATATCTGAAAGTGGTGTCAGCGGCACAGGCACACTGCTGTCAGTAACATTCAAGGCAAAAGCGGGCGGCGAAACACAAGTGGCACTGCAAAACTTTGAATTCATTTCTATCACAGATGACATAATTCCCACTGTTCCACCTAATATCATCATCACTGTGAGAGACTATCCGACATGGGATGTGAATCAGGATGGGCGTGTGAGTATTCAGGACCTTGTTCTTGTGGCGAAGGACTTAGGTTCAGGCACGCCTACCAACTTGCGAACAGACGTGAATCGCGATGGAGAAATCAATATCCAAGACCTTATCCTTGTAGCACAGTATATGGGTGAGTCAACGGATTCTGCCGCCACGCCTCCCATTGTTGCTATAGACAGCAAAGTTCTAACGCCTGCAATAGTCCAAGCATGGATAAAACATGCACAAGTAGAAGATGACGGTTCTATTGCTTTCCGACAGGGTATAGCAAATCTTCAGAAACTTTTAGCATCGTTGATTCCTGAAAAAACTGCACTGTTAGCAAACTATCCGAACCCATTCAATCCAGAGACGTGGATACCTTATCACCTTGCAAAGCCATCGGAGGTTACTTT
Organism: Candidatus Poribacteria bacterium; assembly: GCA_965197475.1. Taxonomy (GTDB): domain Bacteria; phylum Poribacteria; class WGA-4E; order WGA-4E; family WGA-3G; genus MSPOR6. The sequence continues at coordinate 428,393 of CBDANF010000003.1, forward strand.
GACAATCTATGCTGCAAATGGATCGGTTGTTCGGACGTTGGCGTTAGGGCATCAGGCTGCAGGTATCTATCAGAGTCGTAGTCGTGCAGCGTATTGGGATGGTAGAAATGGCGTGGGTGAGTCAGTAGCAAGTGGTATCTATTTCTATACGTTAACGGCTGGAGATTTTACAGCGACGCGGAAGATGTTAATTTTGAAGTAATTTTTAGAAGAAGTAGTTAGGGTAAGAACGATCTCCAGATCGCGATCTGTCGGGAACAGGAGTTCCCTCCTACCATTCGGATCGTATAACAAGTAACAGAATATTTACACACCCGCATCGGTAGGGTCTGTCGGTTCTAACTCTTCTTGACATTCAGCACAGTAGCCAATAATTTCATTTCTGAAGCGTACCGGTTTAAATTGGTGTGCTTCGCAAACTGCTTTTTGCAAGGCATCAATCCCCGGTTCTTTAAATTCAACGATCTGACCGCACCGAAGACAGATAAGGTGCGCATGCTCTTTGAGCGAATGGATGCTCTCATAACGAGTGTTTTTCTGTGCATCAATAAATTCTGTTAGCAATCCACTTTTAACAAGCAGCGGCAGAGTCCGATAGATAGTTGGGCGCGAAACGTTATACCCGTTTTGACGCATCTGAACTAAGAGGTCTTCGATTTGGAAATGTCCTGGGTACGCAAAAACCTGATTTAAGACATCCATCCGTTTTTGGGTCAAACGGAGCCCAGAACTTTTCAGGAAATCTTCAAACTGTTGTGTAAACTCATCATCTTGAGCAGATTCTTCAACGGAATTCATCTTTCAACCTATTTTTGGTTTTATTTTGTTGTTGGATTGTTTAGGTTTCAAAGCATAAGGTTTGACCTGCTTCAACAAGTCTATTTTTCACAGCAAGTTTGTAAAAATGTTCAAGACCCGCGATTTCAGATTCATCCAGATCATAGTGGATGTGGTGTTGCAAGTAGTCGCTGCATAGGATTTCGGATAAACCGAGTTTTGGTGCTTCAATCCGTGCGATTTCAGGAATTTGTGTGATACCCCGATTTTTCGCTTCCAAAAGTAGGTTCGGTGCATCGCCAAGACACACGTCTCCCCTCGCCACCCAACAGGCATAGACGAAAGGCAATCCTGTTAACTCATGCCATTCAGTGCCAAGATCAACGCTATATTCCGTGGCACCGAGATTTTTGAGTGCTGCATCCCCAATGAGCAGGACTGCTTCTGTTTCTGCCACGGCAGGATCAATTGATGGATCGCAAGGGACGAAAGTTGGGTAAATCTGATATTTTTCAGCGAGTAAGATTTTCAGCAGCGCGACAGATGACCGCGAACTTGTATCTAAAGCAATTTGCTGAATGTCCTGAATCGGTACACGACTGAACAATTGGATGCTTAAGACGCTACCGCGCGATGCAATTGCTATGTTAGGCAGAATGCGGTAACCTGCTCCCGGAACGTTTCCCCGAAAGTATTCAACAATAGGGATCAAACCAATATCTAATTCGTCATTACTTAAAAGGGTTGCAAGACGACTCGGTACGTGGACGCTGAGGACAATCTCATCTGTTTGAAGTTCGCCGTACAAAAACGGATAAATGAGTGGTTTAGTGTTCAAAAATGACACTGCGCCGATTCTTAAGCGGCTTTTCTGTACCACCGATTTCCCTCTCGAATGATTTCATTGTAAAGCGTGTCGCGTTCTATCGGGACATAGCCTGCTTCTTCAATGAGTCGTGTAAGCGAATCAACCGAGACAGCTTCCGGTGTATCTGCGCCTGCCATGTGTGTAATCTTTTCCTCTGTCACCGTGCCATCAATATCATCAGCCCCAAAACGGAGTGCTATTTGCGCAGTTTTCAACCCTGTCATAATCCAATAAACCTTAATATGTGGCATGTTGTCTAGCATCAGTCGTGCTATGGCAATATTCCGTAGATCGGTTAAGCCCGTTGTTGAAGGGATATAAGCCATACGCGTGTTAGCAGGGTGGAATGCAAGTGGAATGAACGTCACAAAACCACCAGATTTATCCTGCTGTTCCCGCAATCTGATGAGATGGTCAACCCTATCCTCATTTGTTTCCAAGTGTCCGTATAGCATTGTTGCATTTGTAGGTATGCCAAGTTGATGTGCAATTTCGTGAATTTCAAGCCATCCCTCCGCGCTAAGTTTACCGGGGCATATTTTTTCACGCGTCTCTTCAGCAAAGATTTCTGCACCACCACCTGGTAAAGAATCTAATCCTGCCTCACGGAGTTGTTGCAAAACATCCTCTACAGACATTTTAAAGATACGTGAAAAATGATGGATTTCAATAGCTGTGAAAAATTTGAGGTGGACATCGGGCATCCGTTCTTTGAGGCCGCGGATCATTTGAAGATAGTAATCAAATGGGAGTTTTGGATGCAAACCACCAACGCTATGAATTTCAGTGCATCCGTGTTGTACGGAATACATCGCTTTGTCTAAAAATTCGTCAACGCTCATCTCCCACGCGCCTTCTGTTTGCATATTTTTTCGGGCAAAGGCACAGAAGTGACACCGTGCATGGAGTATGCACACGTTTGAATAATCTATGTGTTGATTGATGTTGTAGTATGCGACGTTTCCGTTTAAGCTTTCCCGGCTATGGTTCGCGATAAATCCGACTCCGGTTATGTCCGGGCTTTCGTAAAGGGTGACACCCTCCTCAAAGGAGAGGCGTTCTTCTGCCTTGACTTTTTCGTAGATGGCAGGTAAGTTAGGGTCTGTAAAGAGGTTATAGTTTTCCATTATTTTCAATACCTTTGGCACTGTCAGCATTAAAAAAACTGCTTGACACTAATCTCTGAATAAAGGTATTATAGCATAATAACTTTTTGAGATGCAAGAGAATCTTTTTGGAAGGAACAAATAAAATTATGTCTAAACTCGGACTAATCCATTACAACTACGCAGGCAAATCGCTTGATGACTTTCTAAAATTCACGAGCGAAACAGGGTTCGGTTACGTTGAACTCTCGATCGGTGATGTTTGGAAATCGGATACTGCAGACCCAGAAAAGAACGCAGAAATTGTTAGAGAGCAGGTTGAATCTTACGGTTTGCAGGTTTCAGCCCTCGGCGCAGGAAACGATTTTGTTGTGTTAGAGGAAGAAACGATCCGGGCACAGGTTGATCGGATGCAACGTATCGCGGGAATCGCAAAATGCCTCGGCACTTCGGTTATTCGGACAGAAGGGGGCTCTATGAAAGATGCTGTGCCGGAAAGTCGATGGGTTGAGGCGATGGCAGAGTGTTTAACACGATGCCTTGAATTTGCTGAAAAGGACGATGTCTATTTGGCGGTAGATAACCATGGCATGGTTACCAACAATGGCGATTTGCAGGTAGAACTGTTTGAGCGTGTCGGTTCAAAGCATGTCGGTGCCAATATGGACACAATGAATTATCGTTGGGCGGGGCACGATTTAGAGACGGTGGGAAGGTATTATGAAATTATCGCTCCCTATACGTTACACACGCATCTGAAAGATGGAACGGGATCACGCGGGAATTATCGTGGTGAAGCACTCGGTGAAGGCGAAATTGATCTTGTGAAGGCGATCCGTTGTTTGAGGGAGGCAGGCTATGAAGGTGTCTGGTGTTGTGAGTATGAAGGCAGAGAGAATGATGGCACCGGTCAACGAAAGAGTTTTGCATGGATGCAGGAAAATCTGTAGTATAACGTGAAATGAATTTGTTTTTGCGTGTTGTCTGAACCAGGATTTTCAAGATTTACAGATTTTCAGGATTACTGCCTTTTCTGTTATTACAGCTTACTCTTCATGGCATTACAAAAGTCTCAAAATTCATACGCGCTTGTCTGCTTCAAGAACATTCATGCCTCCCACAATCTTGTAAATCCTATAATCCTGTGAATCCTGGTTCAGACAGATGGCAGGGCACAGAGACCCCACCCTACAATCTTAACCGGACATGGCACACGTTAAATTGATGTATATGTGCGTTCTATAAAAATGGAAAAATCTACTTCCATCATCACCTTAACAACCGATTTTGGCACAAGCGATGTGTATGTAGGCGTGATGAAAGGTGTCATCTTAAACATTAATCCGAATGCACAGATTGTTGACATTACACATGCGATCTCTCCGCAGAATATTGACGCGGCTGCCTTCACAATCAACGCTGCTTATCAATATTTCCCGAAAGGCACGATCCATGTGATCGTAGTGGACCCGGGTGTTGGTAGTGATCGGCAAGCAATAGTTTGCAAAACGGATAGCGCGTTTTTTGTTTGTCCGAACAACGGTGTGTTAAGTTATTTGCTTCAGAACATTGAAACCGAAGAGACTTGCGCGCCTGAGGTAGTAGCCATTGAAAATCCAACCTACGTTTTACCACGAGTTTGCAACACTTTCCATGGCAGGGATATTTTCGCACCTGTGGCCGCGCACCTATCGCTCGGTGTTCCGCTTGTGCAGATCGGAACACCGATTCACGACCTTGCGCGTTTTTCTGTCCCAGCAATACACAGCTCCGATGATACATTACGAGGACAAATAATTAATATTGACAGTTTTGGTAATTTGATAACGAATATCTCGGAAAACGTGCTTGCGACTTTCTTGTTATCGTCTACACCGAGCGAGAATGCTATTGGAGAATTTGATAAGCGCGCGGTGTCTGCCAAATTTGAAATTATCGCAGGTACTACGTCTTTTAAGAAACTGAATAGTGCTTATGCTGAATCTGAAGCAGGGGAACCTCTTGCAATTATCGGCAGTTTTGGATTGTTAGAAATTGCTATCAATTTGGGGAATGCCGAAGCGAATTTGAGATTGAAAAGCGGTGATAGTGTCACCGTGCGAAGGTTTGATTGACATCGCCATTTCTACAGGTTATAATAGGGTTAGAACCAACAAAGGAGTACGGAATTGAAACAGATCGCTTTAACAGGAATCAAACCAACAGGGCAGCCGCATATCGGCAACTATCTCGGTATGATCAAACCTGCTCTTGAACTCGCGCAAGATTATCAGGCACTCTATTTTATTGCTGATTATCACGCACTCACCACAGTTAAAAATAAAAAAGAATTAGAGGACTTGACGTATCAGGTGACTGCGACGTGGTTAGCATTGGGGTTGAATCCGGATGATGTCATTTTTTACCGTCAATCGGATATTCCAGAGGTGTTTGAGTTAGCGTGGGTATTAGCCTGTTTCACAGCGAAAGGATTGTTAAACCGCGCACACGCCTACAAAACCATAGTTGATGACAATATTTCTGCAGGTCGCGAAGAAGATAAAGGCATCAACGCTGGACTGTATACATATCCAGTTTTGATGGCAGCGGATATTTTGCTATTCGGAACACACGTCGTTCCCGTTGGACTTGACCAACAACAACACCTTGAAATTACGCGTGATGTCGCCCTTACCTTTAATAAGAATTATCGGGAGATATTGGTCGTTCCAGAAGCCGTAATTCGCAAAGAGGTCATGACTATCTCCGGACTTGATGGCAGGAAGATGAGCAAAAGTTATAACAACGTCATCCCGCTTTTTGCACCGTCAAACCAAGTCCGCAAACAAGTCATGCACATCGTAACTGATTCCAAACGTCCTGAAGAACCGAAAGACCCAGATGAATGTAATGTCTTTGCTATCTACCGTCATTTTGCAGATGCAGATGCTGTTGAGGCAAAGCGGCAACTCTATCTTGATGGTGGACTTGCTTATGGTGATATGAAAAATGAACTCTTTGAATTGTTAGAAACAACCTTTTCTGCACAACGTGAGCAGTATAATACGTTGATGGAGAATCGTGGTGAATTGAATAATGTGCTTAAGAATGGTGCGGAAAAGGCGCGCGATATCGCTGTGCCGATTCTGGGGAAGGTGCGTAAAGCGGTTGGTGTGACGGGTGCGCTGTAAAATAGAACATTTACAATCGAATCTAAAATACTTATGCATTTTTTGCGAGTGTGCGGCGTTTGTAGTCGCGCAATTCACACGCCTCTTACATTTCGTAGAAGACGACCGTAGGTTTTACTCATTCTTTCAAATAGTGTCGTGCGCGGGATTTTGCAAGGCGCATTAGGTGCTCAAGCTGCAAACAGTGGTTAAGTTCTGCCGTTTCTTCAGGGGCAAGTCCGGTTGTTTTCTCACGATGAATCAGATATGCAACCCGCTCCTTCGCTTCTTCAGAAGGGCAAAAATCTACCAAATTTTGAGGTGTCGTCCCCGCCGCTATGAAATCAATGATTTCTCTATAAATGGGTGAGATTTGCATTGAATTTTCCTCCATAATTTGATGAATAAACCTTACGTTTCAGTTTTACTTATAGTTTGTATCAAATGACCCCATGAGTTATACTATTAGTATTCGTTAAACTAACGAGTAGATGTCCTCGGATCTGAGGAACCCGCAGGCAAACACATCGCTTTAGCGAAAAAAATCTCCTGTCGACTCAAGCTCAACGATGTTGAAGCCGACCTTGAAGTTTTAGCGACTTATGGGCTCGCAGGTCTCAGACGGCATCGGATCCTCCGATTGACCCAAGAAGCTTATGACCAAGATGCCTTGCTGAGTTATGAGGATTTGGCAGTGTTATTAACTACCAGTCCTGCCACCGTCAAACGCGACATCCGAGCGTTGAAGCAGTCCGGCTATTTCGTGATGACGCGCGGGGCGAAACACGACATGGGCCCGGGACTGTCTCATAAGACGCAGATTCTTGAGTTGTCCTTCAAAGCATACACCTTCACCGAGATTGAGCAAAAGACGAACCACTCCGAACGGGCTGTCTACCGCTACTTGAGGGACTTCACACAAGTTGCCACGCTCCATCATCAAGGGTTCCCTAACGCTCAGATACGCCTGATTTCTCATCTCTCTGACCGGTTGATACGCGAGTATCTCTCGCTGTTCAAGGAATATCAACACACCGATCGCATGACCCAACTCCTTCACCCAGAACCAGAGGACACAAAAAAGGAGGATCTCTCATGAGCAAACCTCTAACACGCACGCAAATCAACGAGAAGAAATTCAGACGCATCAACGATAAATCCCTACGACAGTTGCTTATCCATCGCTTTCTCAATGACTACGGGTATGACAAAGGCGAAGTCACTGCCACCGCCATTGTTGATGATATTCTCAAGACCGTTGAAGACTATTTCGTAATTACCCTCCCCTTGGAAAAACTCGCCACCGGTGATCAACTCCCAGATGAGCGTTTCCTAAGTTATGGACAACTCGTTTGGATGGCCGTCCCTATTGATGAACATCCAGAAAGAGGAAAGTCCATCGTCAAAACTCGGATGAAACCCATCATCCTGACCTACCTCGCCGCAGAGGATATTGAATCTTTTAGAAACGGTTTCACCTCCCGGCAATTGCGGATCAATCGCTTGGTCCGCTGGTGTCATCAAGCTTATGACCAAGGGGCATTATTGACACAACTCGACTTGGCAGTTTTGCTCAATGTCTGCGATGCCGTTGTCTGTGATTATGTTAATGAATGGCAAAAAACCACTGGAGAACTCTTGCCCACCCGTGGCAATATCCATGACTTATCGGGGGCTATTACCCATAAGAAAGAGATCATAACCCTCTATCTTCAAGGACATCTCACCCCCAGGATTGCCGCAAAGACCAAACACTCTAAGGAGGCAGTTGACCGATACATCCGCGATTATGAGAGCGTCAAAGTCGTTCACACCGCTACCGCAGATATTGACAAAATCTCACAGATTACACGACTTTCTAAACGTGTCATCTCTCAATATCTCGACCTCATACCGCAGCACCAACTCCAAGCCATAGATGCAGACCTTGCCAATTCAGACTCAAACGATGAAGCCACTCACCAAGGAGAAGCCCAATGAGACCCTAATCCTATGTTCCCGACGAACTTTACTTCGCAAAACCGGGGCAGGTGCCTTGAAAGGACGCTTGACAGTCCGCTATCGGTTTTGCTATACTTTAGACATGTGGATCGCTCAGCGCATCGTTTCTCAAAGAGGATGCTCGCGATCCCAACGCAACCCACTCATCAACGATCGCTGGGAAGCCAATAAACATCAGCCTTCCAGCTATCCTATGGTCATTTGATACTATTTCAAAATCAACATTTTCCGCGTGGCAGAGAATTCTCCTGCTGTTAACGTATAAAAATAGACACCACTCGCCACAGACTCACCTACATCGTTTTTGGCATCCCAATACGCTGCACGGCTACGATTCTGATAGAGTCCCGCAGTCTGATTGCCCAACGCAAGTCTCCGAACCAAATTTCCATCTGCAGCATAGATGGATATGGCGACCTCCGCAGGTGCAGCTAACTGATACGGTATCCATGTTTCTGGGTTGAACGGGTTTGGATAGTTGGGTAAGAGTGCTGTCTCTTTTGGCAGCGATGTAATCAATAGTTGTTCAAGCATGAGAATACCACGTTGGAAGGTTGGATCAGTGATGTTAACTTTTCGTGCTTCACTTAACCATTGCCGGAGATTGTTTGCTGAGAACATCTCTTGCGCATCTGCATAGACTGCTGGCGCGCCTGCCGTAGTTCCTAAAGCACCAGCGACTAATACAAGGTCTATAATATCAACCCTTCCGTCACTATTAACATCTGATGCATTTCCTCTGCCCTTTCCAAAATTAGTGGCAACAAGCACTAAATCTTGTATATTGACAACGCAATCCTTATTCACGTCTTTAGTATTAGTGGTGGAACAAGTGATACTTTGACCATCCTCTGAAATAACAGTTTTTAATAATTGTGCACCATCAATCCATGCATAAGATTTTTTCCCTTCATTGTCTGATAAGATGACATCCCGTAAACCCAATTTTGAAGTTATAATTGCTTGGACTTTAAATTTAACAGTAGCGAATGTTCCATCACCATTACTAACATCACCAGATAAGGAAAGCGATGCAAGTTGCACCGTGCCTGAATGTTGATTTGCAATAGGTTGAACTGGCACGCCTCCAGATAAATAATCCCCGTATTTGGTTTCTACATATTCAAGCGCATCGGGATCAAATTCTATTGTTGCTTGATACCCAGAGAGGTTTTTACCGTTCGTAATTTTAACATCAAATGCTAATTCTTCTCCAATAGTTAAAGATGTAACCGATTCTGGTGAAATACTGACAATTGGATAAGTTGTCAAATCGTATAGTAAAACTGTGTTATCATGACCAGAAGCAGCTAATATATTACCATCAGGAGAAATCACCATATTATAGATATTTCTTTTGGATAATGTCCGTTTATATTCAAAAGTTGTAACATCAAAAAAATGTATTCCATAAGCATCACCACTTATAAGTATATTACTATCTTGAAAGATCAGTGACGATATAATGAAAAGATCACGGTGAAAAAAATTACGGTGAAATTTAAATTTCAAATTCTTTGTTTTAGTATTATATAAATAAATATTACGATGATCACCAGCTGCTAAAACATTCCCGTCTGGAGAATATGATACAGAGAAAACTTGATCTTGTATTTTAAGTAATGTAACTTCAGTATTTAATTCTGCGTCGTATATCCAAATTCCAAGGCTACAAGCGATGGATAATTCTTTACCATCTGGAGAGTAACTTAATCCTCTAATTCCCGGGACTGTTGTAGATGAGGTGGCGAAGGGAACTGATGTAGGACTCGCTTCAGACATATCTACAGCCGGTATATCTGTAGGCAAGACATCTATAGGTATATCACCTACAGGCAATGCATCTGTAGTGGGTTCGTCTACATTTGAATTCCAAAAACGAATTCCTTTTGGGCCCGCCCCAGCTAAAGTTGTACCGTCTGGGGAAAAGAGGACATAATCTCTATACCCCTCACCATCTAATAGTAACAGCTTAGGTTCTCCAGTGATTGCATCATATAGCTTATCACCACATACAAGCGACTTACCATCTGAGGAATATCGAACATATTTCCCATTAACGTCCTTAATAGTTAATTTTACTGTCTTATTCTCAATATCCCATAGGTCTACCTGCCGTATCCAATTGACGACACTTGCTAATGTCTTACCATCTGGAGAAAAATCTAAATCTCTAAAAAGTTGATTATCTTGCGTGCATAAACGCGCTAAAGCATTTTCAGGTAAGCTTAATTGTGTGCAACTCTGTGCTAAAATATCTAACGCAGATAGATTCAATCCCAGAAATAGCGTTAGAAAAATCGAAAAGTATAGTTTTTTCATGTAGGTAGTTTTCCTTCCTTAGGCATGCGTTTTGATGTTACGCTTTCAAGTATATATTTTGAAAAAGTAAAAGATCAAATTCCTTTCGTCCAAACTATCTGTCGGCATTGGCGTTGCTGTGAATTGTCCGCATTGGCTGCTTTTATTCATTTAGCATTTGTGCAAACGCTTCAATATTTTGCACTTCAGCAGCTTCAAGATGCAGCTGTTTGAGTTTTTGTGAATCGGCAATGCTTTGAAGTGCTGGTATTAGGGCGCGCACTGCATCTACAGCGAATCGTCTTTCAAGCAAAGCCAAAGTATTTTCTATGGTGGTCTCTCTGGCAAACTTTTCACTTAATTTTTCACATAGGAGTTGGTAAGTTTTAGATTCTTGCATGAGTCCCTCCGATACGAGTCGTTCCAACAACTCAGAATTATAGACTACTCCACCGAAGAGGTAGATTCCGTAAAGTAGTTCTGCTTGTGTCTGCTGATCAATAAGGCTGGAATGCGTCGCGTCAATGCATTGTTGCAACCAGCGTTCAAGATCCATCCCTGCTGGCGGTTTCATGAGTGGGGTTAAGGGCAGAAGTCCTGGTGCCTGCATCTCTAAAATCGCTTGTCCATCTATTTTTATAAGCCGGATGACTTTATAGCGATTGACGTGTTCGTAACCGTTCCTTTTGTAGGCGTATCCGCCTGGGTCGTTCCTTCCAGCTCTTGGATGAAAATAGATGACGTTAGAATAGACAGGCATCTGGTATTTACCTACGAGGTATCCCTGATATTGTGCGTTTCTTGCCCACATCGGTTTTTCTGTACTCTCGCGGAGTTGCAATTCGACATGTAAAATTGCTTCTTGATTGTTGATTCGGACGCGCTTTGTGATGTCGGTGCGCTTCGCGATGACAGTCTGTTGTTCAGTGTCAAGATGCTCAAGTACTTCAACATCGTCAACGTTGAGGACGAATTTCGAGAGGTCTTCGGCGTGATCTGTCCATAAAATTTTCCCCATATTATCGTAATCTTGTGCCATAGAAGTATTATACACCGGTAGGTAGAGAAATGTCAATGTGAAAAGTGTGTTGAGGTATGTAAATATTTTTCACAAGTCAGGCTGCGGTGTCTTCCCAGGGAATGCATTATTTTGTGTCTGATCAGAAATTGACAAATATTTACACATCCGAAATCATTAAACACCCCTTACACTACAATATCACGAATTCCAAAAGCCGGTGCGCCTCACGCAAAGATTCCTCTACCGTCTCTGGTGTCTTTGCCCGGGCGAAAATGAAACCGAGGTATTTATCACCTTCTGGCAACGGCACAACCTCCCCTCCGATAGGAATTGTGATGTTAACCTCCTCAATGCCGTTAACGTTACGTGCTTTCTTTCTGCCGCGCACTTCACCTAATATGCCAGCTTTCGGGACAGGAATCATCATCACACCTGCTGCCTGTTTTTCGCGATGGAAGGTCTCTATCGGTTGTCCAATTGCATGTCGGATAACTAGTTCCTCCAGCGACATTCCTGTGCCAAATCGCAACGTACGGGAACAGAGTCCGCCAATCGTGCGTGCGGCAATTTCAATCATAAATGCGCCTTTTTCATTATACCGCAATTCAGCATGCACAGGTCCGTGTTGAAGTCCTAATGCAACGGCAGCTTCCGCTGTTGTGCTATGCAGTTCATCCTGAATCTCTGTTGGCAAACGCGATGGTGTGATGTATAGCGTTTCTTCAAAAAAGGGCCCTTCAAGCGGGTCAGGTTTGTCAAAGAGGGCAAGCGTTCTGAGTTCACCCGCGAGAAGGATACCTTCCAATGCAACCTCTATGCCCGGGATGTAATCCTCAACGAGAAGATATTGAAAAGAATCGTTGTCGGTGTCTAAATCTTTGGATTCCTTTACTTTGTTGAGAAGTGTGGTGATGCGTTGAAAAGCCCCCGTAAATTGCACTGGATTGTCTGCTCGTATTACGCCACGGCTTGCTGATAGGGACAGCGGTTTGATGACACACGGATAATTGACTTGTGTGCTAATTTCCTTTACATTATCTTGAATCGAAAAACGTCTGTAGGTAGGTACATACACACCGTTTTTCTCAAGTGTTTGTCGTAAGCGGTATTTATCGCGCGTGGCTTTTGCTGATGAAATTGGATTGTGTGGAAGCCTAAGTGATACAGATGCGATTGTGGCGAGCATGGTAGTGTCATCATCAACACCGACAATTGCTGTAATAGGATGTGTTTTGGCGAATTCGGTGATTGTTTGTGAGGAAGTGGTTGGATTGCGAAAGTCAAGCACTAAGGTGTCTCGCGGGGAGAGGTCTGCTGTCGTAGCGGGTTCTTCCGATGCAACAACAACTTCTACATTGAGTTTGAGTGCGGCATCAAGGAAGTCGGTTGCGCGATAGGTACGTGTAGGGAGGAGAAGGAGGACTCTCGGTTTTTCTAAGGCATGTGCCGACATGTTGAGACCTATAGGGTGTGAGAAAACATCTATAATTATCTTTACGCATCGGTAGGCGCGGTTTCAAACCGCGCCTACAATAGTGATAATCATCCATCGTTCAAGAACCCGCCCTATTAAATCTGTTTTCGGAGGTGTTTCTGATACTCTGCATGTGCAGTCTGCGGATCAGACTCTCCATCAAGCACACGGCGAAGACATTGCACAAAACTGATGGGATTATCTTCACCAAAAATAGTGCGTCCGAACAGGGTGGCGCGCCCACCGTTCTGCACAACGTTATGTGCAAGGGCAAACGTGCTACGTGCATTCTGCCTCGGACCACCCAATGCACCGATCACGAGTGTTGTGTCGAATTGGCATAATTCTGTCCAAACATCAGCTGTCGTGTAGGCAGTTTTAATAAACCGAGGACGTTGATGTTTGCGAAGATAACTCATCGTGCGGACAATAGAATCGGCAACGTACATGCCTCGTTTTTCTTCATCCATTCCCGGCAATTTAACATTCGGTAAGAAAACCTCTAATAGATGGTCAAACCCTTCGATTTCGCCGACAACATGTGCGAATTGCACGTACGCCTGCAACATCCGTTCGTCCACAGTTGGGTCGTTGTTGAGCGTAATTGAATATAATCCGAGACTGACTCGGCAATCTAATGCCGGACCAATGAGATTTTCACAATACCGCTGCATGTCTTCTGGGAACACCGTTTGAAAAGGCATTGACGGTCGCGAGGTGTAAACACCAAAACGCGGGTTCCAAATAGCGGTTTCAGAGTTCATTCGGACAATAGGCGTGATGGGAGTGCTCTCAAAAAGGTTTTCATCAAGTGCTAGTATCTCCGCATCTGCGGGTGTCATGAGTAGCCCATCAAGCTGCCCATCAGCAACAAGGTCACGTTGGAGCTGTAAAAACTCTCCGTGGGAGCGATAATGTGGTTTTGGATGTTGGACTTGTCCGAGTCCTTTAATACCTGCGGATGCAAGTGGGTCAGCGGCGAAAACGAGAATAGGACTTTTCGCCAGCAGGTCTGTGTCAGCGAGTTTTTCAAATATCCGGTTGCCCATATATAATAAATTCCTTTAAAATGGTGTAGGGTAATTTTGCTTGGTTCTCCCTATACATCGGGTTAATTGGTATTACAACGTATTGGTTGGATCAATATCTATAACACATTCAATAGCATTTGATTTTATTGCTGGTGGTGGATCATCGTTTAAGAACTGTAGGAGTTGACAGATATTTTCAACATTCTTACTTCGGAGCAGGAAGTGCCAGCGAAACTTTCCATCGATTTTTGAGAGTGGCGCGGGGGCGGGCCCTAAGATTTTTATCTCTGAAAACTGGTCGGTTTGTAAGACTTCAAGATGATTACGGACAGTATGCGCTGCATCAATTACCTCATTCTCATTTTTGCCGCGGAGCAGGATCGTGGCGACATGGGAAAAAGGAGGATACTGTAAGGCACTTCGTGCTTCCACTTCCTTTTCATAAAAACCGACATAGTCATGCGTTTGTGCGGCTGAAATACAGTAGTTCTCCGGCATATAGGTTTGTATGATAACCTCACCAGCCGTTTCGGCACGTCCTGAACGCCCAGCAACTTGTGTGAGTAGACTAAACGTCTGTTCGCTGGCTCGGAAATCGGGTAGATTTAGAGCTGTATCCGCCACAATAACACCAACAAGGGTCACGTTTGGAAAATCTAAACCTTTTGCCACCATCTGAGTGCCTATTAATATATCAATTTTCTGATGTTCGAAAGCCTCTAAAATTTTCAGATGGGCGTTTTTCCGTGCCGTAGAATCTGCATCAAATCTCTTGACGTTTGCACTTGGAAACGCCTTGCGTACTTCCTGTTCAACGGTCTCTGTGCCGAACCCTCTACGTCCAAAATAGTCAATGGCAGGACTGTTACATTCAGGGCATGAGGGGTGTGTATCGCGATTATGTCCACAATGATGACAGACCAACTTTTTCGTCTCAAAGTGAAACGTCAATGAAAGTGAACAGTTCCTACACTTCTCTACATAACCACAAGTACGACAAAAAACATACCTTGAATGCCCGCGCCGATTGAGAAACAAAATAACTTGCTCACGTTTTTCCAATCGTTCTGCGATTGAGCTTCTGAGAAATTCAGAGAAGATAGTGCGGTTTCCCTTTTTTAGCTCACTTCGCATATCAACGATGTGGACTTCGGGCATCTTTCTGTCCAAAACCCGCGAAGGAAGCGTAAGCAGTTTATACGTGCCACTCTGTGCGTGAAAAAAACTTTCAAGGGAGGGCGTTGCACTGCCGAGTATTAATGGGCAGTTTGCGAGTTCGGTCCGCTTCTGTGCTACTTCTCGAGCGTGGTAACGCGGCGCAGTATCAGATTTATAAGAATCCGAATGTTCTTCATCAATAATTAGTAAGCCGAGTTTCTTAACTGGTGCAAAAACGGCAGAACGAGGACCTATGACAATATCAGCGTCACCTTTTTGGATGCGATGCCACTGATCAAAACGTTCACCATCACTGAGGCGACTGTGAAGCACAGCAACGCGTTCTCCGAAACGTCCAATAATCCTAGATGCTGTTTGCGGCGTAAGAGAAATTTCTGGCACAAGCACGATAACTGATTTTCCGCTTTCGAGAATCTGTGCGATTGCCCGCATATACACTTCGGTTTTACCGCTACCCGTTACACCGTGAAGTAAGAAAGCCTGTTTTGAGCTGTTTTCGGTTTGAAGTTCATTAAGAATTTCTGTGAATGCAGCAGATTGTGCAGAATCTAAAACGTGAGGTTCTGTAGGCACTATAGGTTGGCAACTCAAGGGATTGCGTACTGATGAAACGCGTGTAATTTTAATAAATCCGCGTCTTTCAAGTGTGCCGAGCAGAGACGCACTTGTCTTTACGCGTTTTGTGAGTTCAGTTGTGGCTAATGGTGCATCTTCATCAAGCAGGATTTGTAAAATTTCGGCATGTTTGACAGCAGCTGCATGAGGTGTACGTCTTTCGTTACGATTAGCCGAATTTCCATATCCATCTTCGCCGGATGTTAATTCAGCAATCTCAACCTCAATATCAGCAGGTGGTATGGCTAAAGTGGCGACAGTGGTAAACTGGGCAGTCGCTTTGGGTTTATGTGTGACGACAATATCAATAACACCTTTTTCTTGAAGTGCTGTTATTTTCGGGCGAAGATTTGCGGAACTCACGCCAATACGTCGTGCAAGCTGAGATGGAGAGAGTGCACCCTCTGATTCCAAAAGCGCAACAATCCTCTTTTGTACTTTTCCTATGGGGACAACGTATTCAGAGCGCAATTGCACCAGTTGTTGTTTTTGGTTTCGCACAGCGGCAGGAACAGCACAAAAGAGCGCGTTTCCCCATGAAGATAGGTAGTAGTCCGCCATCCATTTAGTGAGTGTGAGTAGGTCTTCGGAAAATGTTGGGATCTCATCAAGACAGTCTGAGATATTCTTGAGTTTGTCGGAAGATAAATCCGTTTCATCAATCCGTTCAACAACAACCCCTTCCTGAGTACTGCCGTGAAAAGAAGCGAGGACACGGACACCAGGTTGCACAATTGCATCTAAATATTGCGGGACAGCGTAAGTAAACAGTCGGTTGACTGCGATAGGAAAAGCGACGTTGGCGTAACTCATTCTCTTCTTGTTCCCGAATTAACAGTAGATTTTTATCATGCCTAAGAATCAGATGTCAATTTCAATTTTCATCTAAAAACGCGACCACCTTTTGCATATCTTCCCAGACATCGCGCTTGGCATTTGGGTTTCGGAGCAGATATGCTGGATGATAGGTCGGCATAATGACAGGATTATTTTCACGCTGTTCAGCAAGTGCATAGGGATGCATACGCCCGCGAAGTGCGGAAATGCTCATATTCGTATCAAGCAACATCTTACCTGCGAAACTACCGAGCGCGACAATCACCTTCGGCTGGATCAGTTCTATTTGGCGTATTAGGTAGGGGCTACATGTTTCAACTTCATCCGGGGCAGGATTTCTGTTGCCAGGGGGACGGCATTTAAGCACGTTTGCGATGTAGACATCGTTTCGCGTTAACTGCATCGCTTCAATAATTTTTGTCAGTAATTGCCCCGCTCTGCCAACGAAAGGTTCACCTTGGCGATCTTCATCGGCACCCGGGGCTTCACCAACAAACATCAGATCGGCATTCGGGTTTCCTACACCGAAAACGACGGTATTTCGCCCCTCATGTAATCCACATTTGGTACAACTTTGCGCATCAGCATCTAAGGTAGATAAATCTAAGTTTGCGAATTCAGATTCTGGCTCGGATTCCTTTAATTCTGCTTCAAAAAAACCGAGTTCAAGTTGTTCTTCCACGTATTCCCTCACAGTCGCAACAAGTTGTAGATATTCCTCTCTAAGGTCATTTTTATCCATACACTTTCCTTGCAGATCTGTGTCAGTTGCGTAGTTTATCAAATAGTGTTAGACTGTCAAACCAAGTGATATATAAAAATAGTGCGATGATAAGGACCACACTAACCTGTTGAACAATTTCCTGTGCTTTACGTGGCACCGGACGTCCTCGGATTTTCTCCACAGCAAAAAATAGTAGATGGCCTCCATCAGCAATGGGGATCGGTAACAAATTAACGATAGCGAGATTAATACTGATAAAACCGATGAAAAAAAGTACAGTGGCTAAACCAACACTTGCAAACATACGACTCGTAACATCAAGAATGCCAAGGGGACCAGTGAGAAATTTCGGGGACACTTCTCCACCGATCAGTTGTTTCAATGTTCGAGTGATAGATGTACAAGTAAGCCAAGTGGTCTCAACCCCTTTGCCGAATGCTGTGAAAACGTTATATTTAGGTAACGGAGGACCATCTATTTTCATTCCACTCAGATAAGTCGCCCATCTAATGCCAAAAAATGTACCTTCTTCATCCTTTTTGGATCTTTTTGCGGGGGAAATTGTAAACGTTTTTTCTGTTCCATCTCGAAGAAAACCAAGTGTTATAGGGGTGTCCGCCACCTTTTCCAGTTCTGTGTAGAGCGATGTGCTATCTACAGATGTTCCGTTGATGCTAACCAGAACATCTTTGTTCTTAATCCCTGCCTTTGCTGCAGTACTTTTCTTTTGGACAAAGGTTTTTATCTGCCAAGTGACAGGCAAATCAAATGTAAGTTTTTCAAATGTATCTTTCTCAACACGCCTGCGAATACCAAGTTCAAGAGTATCTTGTTTCTGATTAATATGGTTGTAATATGCTTGGTATTCTGGACGACCACGCCAGTCTCTTTGAGGATCTATTTCAGGATGCCAAATCCCTGGATTGAATACGGGAACGGTATGCAATTTTTGTCCATCAATGGTTTCTATCTGATCTCCAACCATTATCCCCGCCTGTGCTGCCAAACCGCCTTCAACAACGCCGGAAACGAAAACATTACTACTACCGATTACCTTAATCTTGCCGTAGCTTCCCCTTGGCGGATTTGGGACTGCGTCTGGCACTACGGTGAGTGTTTTCAAATCACCATCCCGCTGCACAACGAGTTCCAACTCCTTATCAGGATTCATGAATATTTTCGTTTGAAAAACAACAAAGTTTGTGATACGGTCGCCATTTATTGAAACAATTGTATCACCGGGCATCAAACCACCGACAGCAGCGGGACCCTCATCAGCAAGCATACCTATTTGAACAACCTCCTGTTTTTCGCCAAAAGATTGTCCTGTCAACCGACTGATTAACCCTGCGGAATCGGCATCAAGACCAACAGTGAAGATAAACCAAAAGGCAAGTATACCGAACAAGAGATTCACAGCGGGACCTGCGATGACAACAAACGCACGATTACCCAGTGAAGCACTCGCAAATTCTCCCTCAGCACCTGTCTGTTCACTCGGGTTTTCACCCTCCATTTGTACGTACCCGCCAAATGGCAACAGAGAGAGTTTGTATTCTGTATCTCCCCGTTGAAATCCAACAATTTTTGGACCAAAACCGAGTGAAAAGGAATTTACCTTAATCCCTGCCCGCTTTGCAGCGAGAAAATGACCAAGTTCATGAATAAAAATAAGAAAACCGAGCGGAATAATTGCAATAAGTACCGCTTTGATGCCCGGAATAATTGCGAGAATTGGTCCAAGAAAATCCATTGTTCTCTCCTATTTTATGATTGCAAGATTAGGGAATTTCTGTGTATATTTAATAGAACGTTGATCTATCGTTTTGTGTTAATGATTGAACGGGTAGTTGATTTTGCCCATTGGTCAACTTCAAGGACATCCTCAAGTGAAGGATCGGTAATCACATCATGTCTGTCCATTACGCATTGCAAAATTGCAGGAATATCCATAAATCCGATCCGTTCATTAAGAAAAGCATCTACCACAACTTCATCTGCACTACTAAGGACAACAGGAAGTGTGCCTCCAACTTCTGCAGCAGTATACGCAAGTGAGATACAGGGAAACTTTTCTTTGTCAACCGGTTCAAAATGCAGCGTGCAAGGTTCTCGCAAATCTAACCGTGTGATGGGTGTTGATAATCTTTTAGGATATGTCAAAGCATACTGAATCATAATTCGCATATCCGTGGGCCCTAACTGAGCAAGCGTTGAGCCATCTGTCCATTCAACCATTGAATGGATGATACTTTCTCGGTGTACAACAATGTCAATCTTTTCAAGTTCAATATCAAACAACCACTTGGCTTCAATAACTTCTAACCCTTTGTTCATCATGGTAGCGGAATCAATCGTAATTTTTGCTCCCATATCCCAATTGGGATGCCGAAGTGCTTGTTGAGGCGTTACTGTGTAGAGTTCCTCTTTCCGCATATCCCGAAACGGCCCGCCTGAGGCAGTTAATAACAGCCGATGTATGTCAGCTTGTCGATCTCGTGCCCCCTCTAAGCATTGAAAGATTGCACTCATCTCGCCATCTATAGGTATTAAGTTTACCCCATTTTTTCGGACAGCGTCCATCACTATCGGACCGCACATTACCATCACCTCTTTATTTACGAAGGCGATGTCTTTCCCCGCATTGATAGCAGAGAGAGTAGGTAGCAAACCCGCGCTTCCTCCCATTCCGTCTAAGACCTGTTCCGCTTCTTGGATAGTCGCTACGGCTTGAATTCCTTCAGCACCAGATAGGATTTCAGTGCTGTTGAGATCCCGGAGACGCTTGCGCAGAAGAGTTGCTGCTGCTGGTTCATTGAGTGCTGCCAACCGTGGGCGAAACTGGCGGACTTGATGTTCAAGCGTGTCAACGTCCCTGTTTGCAGCGAGTGCGACAACCTTAAATTCCTCCCTATGTGTTTCAACAACGTCGAGAGCGTTTTTTCCAATGGAACCGGTACTACCCAAAATGGCGATGTGCTTCATGTGTATTGGCTATGGTGGCAGTGCCGTAGCACTCGCCTTTTTACTGTAGATACGCATTTTCGTAAACGTTTGTTCACCTTTTACTGTGAAGATAGGTAGTGTGAGCAAACAAATTTTGTCTGTCCGGGGAATTTATTTAAAAAATCCCGTTAATGCAAGATAATAATAGAGAATAGGCGCGCTAAAAATTAAACTATCACACCTGTCAAGGAAGCCTCCGTGACCCGGTATGAAATCCCCGGAGTCTTTGACACCAGCAGTGCGTTTCATGAGCGATACGCTTAAATCACCGAGTTGTCCTAAAACACTCAAGAGCAGTCCTATAAATGCGGCGTTTGCCAAAGAGAGCGTTTCCCGTAAGAGCCATGCGCCAAGCGCAAGACTGATTAAGGTTCCGACGACCAATCCAGCAATAGTGCCTTCAACCGTTTTACGAGGACTTATTGGCGTGCTGAGTTTATGTTTACCGACTGCCCTACCGATGAGATACGCACCGGTGTCGCTACACCAAATCGTTCCAATGAGTAAGAAAACAAGGTTCCTGCCAACATTACCATCTATTTCTCGGAGTAGGATACAGTGGTAACCGAATGCCCATCCGATTGTCAAGATACCTGTAAGTTTTAGAGTGACAGTGAGCAACTCTCCTGCTATTTCTCCTCGGTATATACTTGACGCGAAGGCATATATAAACACAACGAGGAAGAAACTGAACATCACTAGCGATGTTTTAGCGTTTTCTATCGGTGTATCCAAGCGAAACGCGAACAAACAGAATCCCACTGTTAGGAGTGTAGGTATAACCGGATTCAATTTTTGGCTGAGGTGTTGCGTTAGCCGGCAGTACTCAACTTGCATCATCAGGACGGCGGCGGAAATGAGAAGCAAGTAAAGCAAACCGCCAAAATAGATAATCAGCAGGACAAGCGGAACCAGCACAACAACACTCAAAGTTCGCCGCCAAAACATAATTAGTTCTCTAAAAGTTCAGCTTCTTTGGCATCGGCTAAATCGTTGATTTGGTTAACGTAAGTATCAGTCAACTTCTGTACTGGATCAGAGTCGCTGCGTGCACCTTTCTTATCGCCGCCTCTACCTTTGCTTCTCCTGCTACCTGAGCCGGTATCGCTACCTTCAAGTTTACGGATTGCATCGTTTGCATCGCGGCGTATATTCCGAATTGCGACTCTGCCTTCCTCAGCTAACTTTTTTACCAGTTTCGTAAGTTCAAAGCGTCGTTCGGTCGTCAACTCTGGCACTTGGATACGAATTATGCTTCCATCGTTACTGGTGGCAAGTCCTAAATCAGAAAGTGCAATTGCTTTTTCAATTTCCGTAATTAACGACTTGTCCCAAGGTTGGATTATAAGCTGATGCGGTTCAGGTGTGGTGATTGTCCCGACCTGATTTAATGGTGTCTTACTACCGTAGTAGTTGATCGCAACTTGGTCTAGCAACGCAATAGTGGCACGGCCCGTTTGGACATGTGACAACTTTGTTGCTGTTGATTCGACCGTTTTCTTCATTCGTGATTCAGTATTTTGCAGTACTTCTTGCATCTGAATTCCCTATTCCTTTCTGGTTTCGCTGATTCCGATGTAAGGTGTTCTAGCTGTAATTATTTTACTGTCCGAGGACATAGAGTACAAAACGTTTTACAACGATGTTCTCGCCGAGTTGTGCGATTGCATCCTTAACAAGGTCCCCGATCATTTTATCGGCATCGCGAATATACGGTTGTTTTAGTAGACATGCTTCCGAATAAAATTTAGAAAGCCGTCCTTCAACAATTTTATCAACAATATGGTCAGGTTTACCCTCTTGTAGTGCTTGAGATTTCAAAATTGCTTTTTCAGAATCAAGTTCCTCGGCGGGAACCTCATCTTCGCTGACATATCTGGGTTTTGCAGCGGCGACCTGCATAGCGATCTCTGTTGCTAATTTTTGAAACTGCTCTGTACGAGCGACAAAGTCAGTTTCGCAATTTAATTCAACTAAAGTGCCGATGCGATTCCCCGGATGGATGTAAGAGATAATGAGCCCTTCTTCAGTTGCTCGTCCACCCTTTACCTCAGAAGCACGCAAGCCTTGCTCGCGCAATTTCTTAATTGCGGCATCTATATCTCCATCCGTTTCAGCCAATGCCTTTTTGCAGTCCATAATTCCGGCACCAGTACGCGAACGTAGTTCACTGACCATTTTTGCTGTAATTGCCATGTTGCCTCCAATTTAGATTCAATTTAGATGCTATGCTTTAAGACTATACAATGCTAAATTTGGTTTTCAAGCACCTTGTTTTGAATTCTAAAGTTAAAGATTTCCAGTTTGAGATTCAGTTGTTTATAACTATTAATCTGAAAATATTTCTGAGTGTAAAACTACTGTGGGGGTTTTCGTGATCGCCCTGTTCTTCTTTTCGGGCGAGGTTGACGCACTTGTCGTTGCTCTCCATCACCAATTGTTTCAGGTTCGGCTGAAAGCTGTGTGGCATCTAAAATCTGTGCTGTTTGCTCTTCGTGCCGTTCAACTTCAGCAACTTTATCAAGCTGCGTTTCTTCAGTTTGTTTACTTTCTTCCTCAACCTGTTCGCCTTCTAATGCATCACCACGCCCCTCCATAACTGCCTCAGCCAAAACAGCACAAATTAACCGGATTGAACGGATAGCATCATCGTTGCCAGGGATCGGCAGGTCAATTGGATCAGGGTCACAGTTCGTATCTACTATCGCGATTATCGGGATACCGAGTTTGTTCGCTTCAGCAATAGCCGTGTGTTCTTTGCGAGTATCAGTGACGATAACGACTTCGGGGAGGATAGACATATCTTTGATACCGGTAAGGTTATTTGACAACTTCCCTTTTTCTCGTCTCAACCGAATGATCTCTTTTTTAGGCCGTTTTTCAAGTTCACCACTTGTTTCTTCAGCCTCAAGTTCTTCTAACTTGCTGATGCTTTGGCGGATTGTCTGGAAGTTTGTTAACATTCCGCCTAACCAGCGGTGATTGACGTAGTACATGCTACATCGGACCGCTTCCTCAAGCACAGCTTCCTGAGATTGTCGTTTTGTTCCTACAAAAAGTGCTGCACCACCTTGTGCAGCAATGCCTTGAACAAATTCCACCGCGGTTTCGAGCATTCTCAATGTCTTCTGCAAATCAATTATGTAAATTCCGTTGCGCTCAGCGAAGATGTACTCTGCCATCTTCGGATTCCAGCGCCGGGTTTGGTGGCCAAAATGAACTCCACATTCAAGGAGTTCTTTCATTGTAACTGCCAAAAATAACCTCCTGGGTTTACTGGAGTCTCAAGACTCCTTGCTGGGTTTATACGTCCACCTCCTTCATATTTGCATCAGACTCTCATTCCGAGAGAACCCGCCGTGCAAATCTGGAGGTGTGTATCTCTGGTAATCTCGTTTGTCCATATAATCAAATTATATTAATTATACCATGTTTCCAAAAGGTATGCAATTTTTTTTCGGGTTAAGCAGAGCCATTCAATTGTCATGAGCGACTCTTGTGGAGGGCTTTCTAAGCCCGATGGCTCATGTAAAAAGTAAGTGCTATTTTTTCAAAGTTATGTTAGCGTGTTACCTATGGACTTTCCAATACAATCTCTCCTGGATGAAGAAAAAACTCAAGCGTGGGTGTTGGATCATTTCCACCTTCAAGGGCTGTGTTGCCCAAAATGCCAAGCGAGCGTGGCGGAGGCACGCAAGTTCCGTCCGACTGAAACAAGTGGTCTACAAGTGTATCGCTGCAAACACTGTGAGAGCATCTACAACCTCTATACCGGGACGGTCTTTGCTGGCACGCAGTTTCGTCCCTCACAGGTCGTTCTGCTTTTGCGCGGTGTCTGTCAAGGTGTTTCAAGTGCACAACTCGGGTGTGAACTGGGTCTAAGTCGTCAAACCGTTCTTTCTATAAGACGTAAACTCCAAACTTCGGCAGAGCAGATACAACCCGAAGCTGCTTTACCTGATGCTGAAGTCGAAACAGATGAGATGTTTCAAAACGCCGGTGAAAAAGGCGATAAGCACGTTGATGCTTCGGATCCGCCGCGTCGGCGTGGCAATAAACGCAGGGGACATGGGACTTATGACAATGATCGTCCGCCTATTGTTGGGACGAAAGGTCGCGAAAGCGGTCTCCTGAGATTACGTGTTGTGCGGCACACCGATTCTGCGACGCTTTCAACACACGTTCATCAGTGGACGTTGCCGACTTCAACGGTGTATACGGATGGTTGGCGTGGCTATAACCGTATTCAGCGCGCCCGTGAGATTGTTCTCCATAAGGATGGCGAGTGGGCAAGAGACGCAGACGGTGATGGTCTTTACGAGATCCATACAAGGACGATTGAAGGTGCCTGGACGACGCTGCGAAACTTCCTTCGTCCCTTTCGTGGCGTTCATAAAAAGTTCCTCGCCGGTTACGTCGCAATCTGTGAGTTCGTCATGAATCTAAAAGCTGTCAGTGTTGATTTTATAGCAAAACTCGTCAAAAGCACTTACTCTTGACATGAGCGGAAGAATTTTGATAAATATCAGTAGACATTCAGAAAGGTACGTGCATATCGCAAGTAGAAACAAATGGTATTGTATATGGACTAACCTTTTCAGATGATAATCGGTATCTTGCAGCATCCTATGGATCGTCTGCTATCGTTGAAGTTTGGCATGCAGAAACATGTGAACCGGTTGCACAATACACTTTAGACACCGAAGAAACAAGTTATTACTGCCCTGTTAGTTTTTCACCTTGCGCTGAACTGATAGTATCTACAGGTCCGAGTAGCACAGATCAGAATGCAGATGAAATAGTTGTATGGAATGTAAAAAGTTGTCAAAAGATCGCATCACTTCCCGGGCATACGGATTCGGTCACTACGCTCAGTTTTTCACCGTGTGGAGAGTTCATCGCTTCTGGTGGTGAAGACGGCACTGTATACGTATGGGATGTGAATACATGGCAAATCGTGCAGTCTTATTCAGATTTTGGCGGTGTGTGTCGTACTATGCCATCTTGGACACCAGATGGTATACTGTGTGCAACGATTACTATGTATGACGACACTAACCATGCGACTATCTCTGTCCGTGACCTTGAAAGTAACGAACAAATCTATACCGATCAACTATGCGGAAGTACCGCGCAATTTTCCGATACGGATGGTTGGGGCAACACCGTCGTATTTTCAAACGGTTCGCAACTTGCTTATGAATGCAGACACGAATTTATCAATGTATGGACACCTGAATATCCATATAAGAGACAGTTCACACATTCACCTATTTCGTTTCCTACTTCTACACATTCTCCTGCTGCGTTTCCTACATTTGCTGTGTTTTCGGATGATGGCAAAACATTAGCAGTAAAACATCATCATGAAGGTGTTGTGTTATGGGATATTGCAAGTAAACGTTCACGTCCTGCAGTTAAAGTGGAATCAGCAGGTAAAAATCAGTTTTTATATAAAACCGATAGCGGAAAATTCTATGTTGCCAGTATCAAAGATGATAATGTTACGCTCTGGGAAGCTGATGGGAATGGTATCCCTCTTATTGAAGGAACGGGGCGAGAATACTGGAGTGCTTTTCCTGCATTATCACCAACAGGCAGGTTATTTGCTTATGCTGATGCAGATGGAAACCTGAAAGTGTGGGATGTAAACAGTGGGAGTCAACTCTATGAAATGAAACATCCTCTTGAGACAAATGATAACGAGGATGATGAAACAATTTGTGATCTGCAATTCAGTTTTGATGGAAAAATACTCGCAAGTGAATCAAATTATCCATTCGCGCATGTCATTTCGTGGGACATGGAACTTGGTGAAGAGATAGACAATTCTCTAAATGATAATGCTGCTACACGAATCCTTGGAAGACTCGTCTTGAGACATTTGAAACCAAGATCTCGTGAGGTCGTCCATATTTCTCATGATGGAAAGTATTTAGCTTCCATAGGAAATAACACATATTTGTATGATGTGAAAGAGAATGACTACCTTACTCGGTTGTCTCTACCGCAAGGGTTGGAAGAAATGTTTTGGGTTGCTGGGTTTTCCATGTGTGGGAAATATTTTGCAGCTGGGACATGGTGGCGAGAAGGCATGGAGAAAATGGTAATCTGTTTATGGGAGGTAGAAACCGGCAAACAGATTGTTACATTTAGAGGACATCCAACAGATGTACATGCACTCGCCTTCTCGCCAGACAACAAACTATTAGCTAGTGCAAGTTATGATGGTACTATCCTGCTTTGGGATCTCACACCTTATCTGTAGTTGTTAGTCTTTACAACAGATCAAGTGTCCAAATTAACGACAAGGTTATTTAGTTTTCGGTTTTTCTGCTATATTTTTCACATTTCTATATAAATTATCTGTAGGTCGGGTAGAGCTTGCGAAACCCGACATGAACTAAACGTGTCCAAATCAACGCTGAATGCGCGTATGGCATTCAGCGGGTTTCTCTACCGCTCTACCTGACCTACGAAATAAACTATAAATAGATGCGCGAAGGTGGTAATACCAATTTTATAAATTATTTTCTCTTTTGAAAAAATGTAAGAGGCGCAATGAATTGCGCGACTACGAACTGTCTATTTTTTTAAGAGAAGTTATTTTTGAGAAATGGTATAATATGGACAGAATGAAAAAGGAAGATATTTAATTAAAATTCACATTTTTTGGCAATTTATGTCAATCATGCAACCTTACAACCTCAAAATCGCGTCACTATTAATTGTAGATATATGTTCTTATACCAAATTAACTTGATTCGACATCTTCGGATAAATCGGCATTGCGAGGCACGGGGACCTCGCTCTACAAATCAGGTTAATTGGGTATTACGAGGTTTCTGATGGAAAAAGACGATGTCGAATTGATTGACAGCATTTTGTCTGGTGACGATAATGCTTTCAGTACATTAGTCCGGAAATACCAAAAGAGCGTCCATGCACTTGCATGGCGGAAAGTCCATGATTTCCATATAGCCGAAGAAATAACACAAGATACCTTCCTGCACGTATACAAAAAACTGCCAACCCTTAAAAATCCGAATCAGTTTGCTGGATGGTTGTATGTGATTGCCAATCGACGCTGCATTGCTTGGCACCGAAAGAAAAAATAGGAAGTGCAATCCCTTGAAGCCACAAGCCAAGAAATGCTTGAAGGAACAGCCTATGCGTGTTATGTGACGGAACAACGTGATGAAGCATCAGGTGAACGTTGTCGTGAAATTGTGCAAAGTCTTCTGGA
Source organism: Candidatus Poribacteria bacterium (assembly GCA_965197475.1). Taxonomy (GTDB): domain Bacteria; phylum Poribacteria; class WGA-4E; order WGA-4E; family WGA-3G; genus MSPOR6. The sequence goes on from CBDANF010000003.1 coordinate 455,728, forward strand.
GAAACTACCTGAGAGTGAACGTACGGTGGTTATACTCCACTACCTCGGAGAAATGACCTGTGAAGCGATTAGCAAGTTTTTAGGGGTGTCCCCGAACACGGTCAAAAGTCGGTTGAGCCGCGCCCGAAAACGTTTAAGAGAGCAAGAATCAATATTGCGAGATACACTTGGAAGTGTACAATTACCTTCTAATCTAACCGAAAACATTATGAGGGACATTACCAACCTAAAACAGACACCACCCTCAGGCGGTAAACCATTACTACCGTTGGGAGCTTTAGGTTCATCTATCATTTTGGTTATTTTGCTGATAGGCGCGAGCAATCAATATCTGACTCACTTTCAATTACCGTATAGTTTTGACGCACAATCAGAAACTACTATTGAAATCGTTGAAGTACCCGTTATCCATGAAATCCAGCCAAAACTTGATGTGCAAAATCGGGTTGGAAGCGATACTGCTCCTAGTAAAAGCAGCAACGACGGTTCAGCAAAAGGAGAAACTTCTATGCAAAACAACCTTGTCCAAGATTCTACACAATGGAAATTACCTGAAGGTGCAAAAGCGCGTTTAGGAAAAGGCTACGTATATGAGTTGACGTATTCCTCAGATGGCAAACTACTTGCTGTATCAGGGACTATGGGTATTTGGATTTATGATGCACACACAGGTGAAGAACTCAATCTGCTCTTAGGACACGGCTCTGGTGGTGTTCCAGCAGTCGCTTTTAGTCCCGATAATCAACTTCTTGCAAGTGGTAGCCGTGACAAGACAATTAGGTTATGGGACCCTCACACCGGACAACATAAAGCGACATTCACAGGACATCAGGATGCAGTCTATTCAGTGGCGTTTAGTCCCAATGGACAAAAACTTGCAAGTGGAGGTGAGGATGAAACAATCCGTTTATGGGATGTAGCTACTGGAGAACTTCTCCTCACCTTTGCTGGACATGCAGGGGGTGTATCTAATGTGATGTACTCTACAGATGGCGAAATGCTTGCTAGCCACGGATGGGATGGAATGATTCACTTGTGGGACTCCAATACTGGAGAATTCCTTCGCTCGCTTACCGGACATACGGGAGATATCTATTCCATCGCATTTTCTCCTGACGGTAAAACTATAGCGAGTGGTGCTGAGGATGGGACAATTCGGTTTTGGGAGACTCAAACTGGACACCTCAAGGCAACCTTAACAGCAGCAACAGATGGCGAAGGAGTTAATTCAGTTTTGTTCAGTCCAAATGGGCAGACGTTCGTCAGTAACAACTATGGTGACGATGAAATTCAGTTTTGGGACGTAGCTTCCGGTCAACGGCTCAAAACCATCACAAGTCCGAAAGATACAACCAATAATATAGTATTCTCCCCGGATGGGAACACACTTGCAAACGCAGGCAGGGATGGCACAATCCGATTCTGGGATGTGGCTACCACTACTCCGCTACGAACCCTCACGGGATATGCAAATTTGTTTACTGATATGGCGTACTCACCGGATGGAAAGACACTCGCTACTGTAAGTTCTATGGAAAGACTGCGATTATGGGATACCCGTACTGGCAAACTAATGAAAACGTACCTCCCGCGTTCCAACGGCATCTATTGTACCGCATTTTTACCGGATGGTGTAACCCTTGCATGTGGGGGTGGTGGAGACAACTCGGTGTGGCTTTTGAATGCTGAAACGGGTGAACATGGACAGGTTTTCACAGGACACACAGATAATATTGAATCGGTGGTATTCAGTCGTGATGGACAGATGCTCGCAAGTGGGGATTCCAACGGAAACATTCATGTGTGGGATGTGGCTACTGGTGAAACCCTAAGAATACTCGAATGGCACAATGATTATGTCCGAACTTTGGCATTCTCTCCTGACGGAAAAATGCTTGTGAGTACGAGTGATTCGGAAATTCGTTTTTGGGACATTAACACTTGGGAGACTATAAGAAAAGTTTCTGATTACGATGTGTCAATTTCACCGGATTGGAAAACGTTTGTGACTTACGGCAGTGACCGCATAGTCAAATATTGGCACATGGATTCGGATGATCCGTTAAAGACTATTACGCCAGAAGAAAAACCATATTCTCCAGATGGGCGTACTTTCGCCACGGCAGGTTGGGACAGCACTATCCTGCTATGGGATGTCCCAGAATAAGTCTGACTTCATGGCATCGTCAGCAGGTTTCCACTCATACACAACCTCAAAGGAGTTCATATTGCATGAAAATACTAAGTCTTTTACTAACCACTCTGCCAATGATTTCGACTTTATTTTTATTAACTTTTTTGTCCTCCGCTGCTTTTTCCCAAAATCATACTCGATTAGGGTTACCTGTTGGTGCTAAAGCACGTCTCGGGAAAGGTAGAATACATCAGATAAAGTATTTTCCAGATGGCAAACGTCTCGCTGTTGCGACTTCCATCGGTATCTGGATTTATGATTTGGGTTCAGGAGAAGCACTTGACTTGCTCATCGGACATACGGGACCGATTAAATCAATAGCATTCAGTCCAGACGGTCAAACTCTTGCCACGGGGAGTGAGGACAACACTATACGATTATGGGACACAAACACAAGTCAATATAAAGTTACCTGTATTGGACATGAAAAGGATGTCAATTTTTTGGCTTTTAGTCCTTCCGGGAAGACACTTGCCAGTGCTAGTGGGGATTGGAAAGATCGGAAGATCCGGATTTGGGACGCGCAAACCGGCAGACTTCTGAAAACCGTCACATCTGATGCCGAACCCATAAGTGCAATCACATATTCTCCTGATGGTGCGATGCTTCTCGCCATCGGAAATTGGGACAAGAACGAATTTTATATTGAATCCTGGGATGCACAAACTGGTGATCATTTAAAAGACGTTCTAATTGAAACAAATTTTAATGCTGCAGCGATTTCTCCAGACTGCAAAGTTCTGGCTGGCGTAGGTAAAGATCCGCACCCGATTCAGTTTTGGGATGTAGAAACAGGTACACCTCTGAAAAGTGCTGAAAAATGGGAAGGAGATTTTGAGTACATAGAGTTTTCACCCGATGGACGCAGGATCGTTACCGGAGGTATTTGGGATTCTGTTAGTCTTTGGGACGTTAGCAAGGCAGAACTTCTAAACAGAATGGCGCGTGGAGAACCGATTAATTCTGTCACGTATTCACCTGATGGAAAGGCAATAGCAAGTGGAAGTGATGATGGCACAATCCGATTTTGGGATGTTGCGACCGGCAAACTGATAAAAACCATCACTGGACATCTGGATTCACAATTTTTTTCTGCAGCTTTTTCTCCTGATGGTAGCACACTAATCTGTGGTGGTGAATCCAAAGTCCAATTCTGGAATCCACAGACCTACGAACTTATGAAAACTATCGAAGAAACGCGTTGCAACGTATATACAATAAAATATTCACTTGATGCGAATATATTTGCCACCGGAGGCACATCTAAGAAAGCACGTTTGTGGGATGCGAAGACCGGGAGGTTCCTTGGAAGATTCTCAGCACATAAAGATCAGACTCATTACAGAAATAAAGAAAAAGTTTCTACCGTTGCCTTTTCGCCCGATGGGAGTATACTTGCAACTGGAGGTAGTGACAATCAGGTCTGTTTGTGGGAAATCCGTACGGACGAACTGTATCTAATTGGTGAACGTTTGGCGGCGTTCACTGAACATACGGAAAACGTCTCTTCTGTAGCTTTTTCACCTGATGGAAATGTGCTTGCAAGTGGAAGCCAAGACAAAACAATTCAATTGTGGGACGTAAAGTCTCATAAGCACCTGAAAACCCTCACTGGGCACGAAGAAGATGTCACCGCTGTGGTGTATTCCCCGGACGGTAGCACACTTGCCAGCGGAAGCGAGGATGGCACCATCCGTTTGTGGAACCCACACACAGGCGATCTACGATTCCCTCCAATAGAAGAAGCAGGACAGGTAACTGCTTTGGCATATTCCCCCGATAGTAGTATGCTGGCGGGCACAAGTACTGACAAAAACGACATTTACATTTGGGATGCACAGACAGGACAATGTCTTCAAACCTTTACCGGGCATACACAGCGCGTCAATGCTGTGGCGTATTCTCCAGACGGCAAGACTCTCGCGAGTGTAAGCTCTGACGGTACGCTCCTCCTTTGGGACCTAACAGCGTCTGTTCTGAATAGATGAACGTTATAAATTTTCAAAAAAATTTGCAATCAGAAAGAAAGTGTAGTATACTGTACAGTTGGAAAAATCAGAATATCGAAATTATCGAGGGTGGTTCATCAACATTTTATTCGTTAGTGCCTAACGTTGATTAGGTCCGTGCAGCACGATTCACCTCCCGCGGAATCCTATACGCGCATTCCGCGTTGATTTGATCCTACCCCGCCTACACACATTAGGTTGTGCTACACAATAGAAATCATGAACCATTCTTTTTTGTTTGGTAGGTCAGTTCTCAACTCACACCTACCGGATGTTGTCACTTTTAGTAAAATCCGAAAATACATTCACATTTATTTGTAGTTTACAGACTATCTACAAGTTATCTCAAAAATCTCTTGTTGTGTTCTGCTAAGTTGTTTTGCGTCCATTTCTTGTCCATATAGGTATGTTGCCGCTCAATTCTTTGTGTCTATAGACTGAAACAGTATTTGGTTATGGTTTTTACCGTTCAATTTTGCTAAGACGTGTCCAAGTTTATCTTCCCTAAAATCCGAACAATCAAGATCAAAATTCGTTCACTCATACAGATTCAGTATCCGGGTTCACAATACCGGTTGTCTAAATCACAAGTGCATCTCTACCATAAAATCAAACAAAATGTTCATATAGGTTGAGTTTGGAATCTCACTACGGCTATGACGTTTCAAATATTTTGGTCATACTAAATTTTGTATGTGTTACTATTTCCCTGTGCATATAACAACCTTTCGAATAAAATGGAGGCTTGTTTCATGAAAACAGTGTTTTCTTTTCTTGTTGTGATCCTTAGTTTTTCTGTACTATGTTTGCCAAATGGCATAGCACAAGAATATATGAAAAATTATTTGCCTGAAGGTGCCAGAGCTCGTGTCGGAAAAGGATCTGTGTCTGAAATTGCATATTCTCCAGATAGTACTCAACTGGCTGTAGCAAGTTCAATCGGCATCTGGATCTATGATGCGCGAACAGGTCAAGAACTTGATCTACTCACAGGCCACACAGGTGGTGTTTCTTCCGTATGTTATAGTCCTGATGGTCACACGCTGGCGAGCGGGAGTTCCGACCACACTATCCGATTATGGGATGTCAGGACTGGTGAGCTCAAAACAACACTAACTGGACACACTGGGAGTATATATTCTGTAGCCTTCAGTCCAGATGGCAGAACGGTTGCAAGTGGCAGCAGAGACGAGTTCATTCGGTTTTGGGATGTGAAAACTGGCGAAACACTCCGAACTATCGCTGGACATGTTGATCGTGTCTCCGGTGTCGTGTATTCTCCTGATGGTAAAAAACTTGCGAGTTTTGGATACGATGAAAAAATTCATGTCTGGGATGCAAAGACAGGAGAATTCATAAAGACCCTTGAACCAGAGTTTGAGCGTGATACTTCCGGTTATAGTCGCATCTATGCAATAGCATTTTCTCCGGACAGCCAAACACTCGCATCTGGGAGTCGCTATGGAACAATTCGGATGTGGGATATCAAAAATTCGCAACTGAAATTTAACTTCATAGCAAATAAAGGGGGTGTCTATTCGGTAACATTTAGTCCTGATGGTCAAACACTCGCTACGGGGGGACATCCTGAGAATGCCAACGTTCTCCAGTTATGGGATACTGCTACTGGCAAACAGGTGAAAAACTTTACCGGGCATTCGGATATTGTTACATCATTGGTTTTTTCTCCAGACGGGGCAACATTAACAAGTTATAGTTCTGATAAAACCTTATGTATATGGGATAGTGCAACGGGTACCCCTTTGCACACTGTTACTGGATCTAACAGAGGAACGGTTAAGTCTACAATGTTTTCGTCACATGGGCGAACAATGGCATGTTTGTTAACTACAGGCGACATTCAGTTGTGGGATCCAAACACAGTTACATTGACAAAGACTATCAATGCTAACCTGCGAAGGATCTCTTGTATTGCCTATTCTCCAGATAATGTGACGTTCGCATGTGGCAATTCTGATGGGGAATTGGTTTTACTTGATGCGGACTCTGGGGAACAAAACCACATTATCCTGGAGGCGCACACCGACAGAATCACATCGGTAGCTTTCAGTCCTGATGCAAGTACACTTGCAAGTTGTAGTTATGATAAGATAATTCGCTTGTGGAATGTTCACACAGGCAAGCTGATAGATTCATTTGAAGGGCATGTGAATTCGGTAGTAGATTTAGCATTTTCACCATCTGGTAATATAGTTGTGAGTGCATGTAGTAATGGCATAATCCGATTTTGGGATATAAAAACTGGGCAAACTGTCAAAACCATAGAAGCACATGCCGACAGAATTGAGGAAATAGTATTCTCTCCATCTGGGGAAATTCTTGTGAGTTCAGGTGGAGATGACACAATCCGATTCTGGGATGTTAAGACAGGCGAACTTTTAAAAACAATCGATCCTGGGAAAAATATCGCTTCTATAGCGTTTTCACCTGATGGACGTAAATTAGCCAGCTCATATTTGAGAGAGAATGAGATTAACCTTTGGGATGTAAATACAGGTGGAATTTTGCAAACATTTACGGGACATACTGATTTTATTTATATTGCCCCGATTGTTTTTTCCCCTGATGGTAAGAGTCTCATTAGTAGTAGCTATGATAATACTATGATTTTTTGGGAGATAAATCCGTAGTCCTTCTCTTAAACATCGAATATTTTAGATTTTTAAAGGAGTGTGGTTAATGAATATACGTAATCTTATACGCATTGTGTTCCTTATTATTTCTGTAATGTATTCAAGTCTGCTGCCAAATGTCTTTTCAGATGAGTCCACGCGCTGGGGTTTACCAACTGGAGCCAAAGCACGATTCGGAAAAAGCAGAATAAATGATATTAAGTACTTTCCAGATGGTAACAAGATAGCAGTGGCAACAACCATTGGCACCTGGATCTATGATGTACATTCGGGTGAGGAAATTGACCTGCTTACAGAACATACTGGCTATGTAAGTTCTATAGCATTTAGTCACGATGGCAAAATATTTGCTACGGGAAGTGGCGATGATACTGTCTGCTTATGGGATACACAAACTGGTCAAAACATATCTACACTCATCGGACACACGGGTAGTGTTACTTCAGTCTCCTTTAATTCTAAAAGTGACATCCTCGCGAGTGGTAGTCTTGACAATACCATTCAATTATGGAACATACATACTGGCGAACCACTAAAAACACTCATAGGACATGCAGGAGGAGTGTATTGCGTGGCATTTTCCCCCGATGGTGAAACAATAGCAAGCGGAGCAAGGGATAGCACATTACGATTTTGGAACACATCTACCGGTAAACAACAGAGTACTTTTTTTGTTCAAGATACTTGGGTGAAAACTGTCGCATTTTCACCGGATGGCAAAGTTGTTGCATGTGCAGGAGATGATGCTATGGTGTACATTTATGATGTTGCTACAGGAGAACGTTTGAAGATTCTCACAGGACATAGTAGTTATATCGATTCTGTTGTCTTTGCACCCGACGGACGCACCCTTGCGAGTACAAGCCATGACTGGAAACTCCATATTTGGGACGTAAAAACAGGGACTCTTCTGAATTACTTTAAACATAAAAGTTTCGTAACCACAGCAGCGTATTCACCAGATGGTAAGACACTTGTTTGCGGCAGTTATGACGGGACTATTCGATTTCGAAATAGCAGAACAATGGAACTTTTTAAAACCATCACCGGACATACTAATCGAGTCTATTCAGTTGCATATTCGCCAGATGGTAAGACGCTTGCCTGTGGAATTGGAAAGCAACTACAATTTTTGGATTTACAGACCGGTGAACTCCTCAACACTATCTCTGGTTATCAGACATATTTTTATTCTGTTGAGTTCTCTCCGGATGGAAAAACACTCGTCGGTGGAGTTTCAAACACAACAGGCAGTAGGGTTCGATTGTGGGATGTACATACAGGTAAGTTCATTGGCAGTTTCAGTTTCCCAGACGGGAGATCTAAGGCTAACTCTATTGCCTATTCTCCCGATGGTAGCACGTTGGCTACTGGGTACGTCGACGGCAACATTCTGTTATGGGAGGTTCGCACTGGAGAACAATTGCTGATTGGCGATCTGTTAAGAACGTTATTTGAGCATACTTCATCTGTGAACTCGCTTGTGTTTTCCCCAGATGGTAGTTTACTTGCAAGTGGAAGTTCCGATAACACGATTATGTTGTGGGATCCCATTACCGGCAATCACTTGAAAACACTTATTGGACACTCAGATAAGGTGAATGACATTATCTTTTCGCCAGATGGCACAACCCTTGTCAGTGGCGGTGAGGATAGCACTATTAGCGTGTGGAATGTGGAAACTGGCGAATTACGGTTTCCTCCAATTCCACATTTTGGTGATGTCACTTCTCTCGCGTTTTCTCCTGATGGAAGCATTTTTGCAAGCGGGAGCGACAACGATACAATTTACCTTTGGGACTTGCAGACGAGAAAAGTAATACACACCTTCGTTGCGCATGCGTATGATGTCACTGATGTTGCGTTCTCTCCTGATGGTGAAACGCTTGCAAGCAGTAGTCGTGATGGCACAATTCTTATTTGGGAGCTTAAAACGTTTTTTAATAAATAAAGGATATCTCTCTATGAGAAATATCAGTCTGTTAATACTTCCAATAATCTTAATGTCCCTGTCATGTATTTCCGTTAGTTTTGCTCAAAATTATTTCGAAAACTATCTACCTGAAGGAGCTATCGCGCGGTTCGGGAAAGGCTATATTTATGATTTCGATTATTCGCCTGATGGCACTCTAATTGCAGTTGGAAGTACCATTGGTATCTGGCTGTATGATGCCCGGACTGGAAAATAACTCAAATTACTCACAGGACATAATTATGTTATAGTGAAACCCATAATTATCTTTACTTTTGTTCTTATGTGGATTTCAAACACACCATGAATATAAGAGGCGCAATGAATTGCGCGACTACAAACGCCGCTAACCTTAAGAAAATTGTAAAGGTATTTTTAGATTTTACTATAATGCAGTTAAATTTAGTCCTGACAGGAGGACACTTGCCAGTAGGGGCGGAGATAGCACTGTGATTCTATGGGATTTGACAAAATAATACCATTTCTAAAAAATACAATTTCATTATGAGATTTCGGAGCGCACATTAAGGTGAAGAATGTAAGAGGCGCAATGAATTGCGATTAAACGCGTTTTTGCTAATGAAAAGCAATCATTTAGAAATGGTATAATAATCTTTGTTAAAAATCAATTTTGTTGAAGCAAATTTTTCGTACTTTTATCTTGATATGTCAAGTTGCCAATGATGTTGACTCCAGCATGTCACGAAAGTAAATATTGCAAATTTAGTGTTTACCAACTACACAATTATAGGAGTACATATTGATGAAAATGCTGATCTTTTTTTCAAAAATTTCACTGTTAATTTTTGTAATGTGTTTATCAAATTCCAACGCTCAAGAAGACCCTCAATTGAGTTTGCCATTAGGTGTTAAAGCACGCATTGGCAAAGGCGGGGTGAAGCAGATAAAGTATTTTCCTGATGGAACGAAGCTTGCAGTCGGCAGTACAATAGGAATCTGGGTCTATGATGTTCCGACTGGCGAACCGATTGATCTACTTACAACACATACAGGTCCTGTCAATTCAATAGCATTCAGTCCGGATGGAAATACGTTTGCAACTGCAAGTGATGATAATACTGCAAGAGTGTGGGATGCCCATACTGGACAACTCAAAGAGATGTTCTTTGAACTTCCAAGTGATGCTGATACATTAGATATTAATTCTGATGGTAAAGTTATCGCAATTGGATGTTTTGATGTTATTCATTTATTTGATTTCCACACAGGACAGCAGATAACGAGACTTAGAAGGCATACAGAGGAAGTTTACTCGGTAATCTTTTCTCCAGATGGGAAACTACTTGCCAGCATTGCGGAGCCAGGGGATAATGTCATTCTACTTTGGGACGCACAAACGGGAAACCTCCTAAGAGCAATCACAGAAGATACAGATATAAATTGCATAGCATTTTCTCCAGATAGCAGCACACTTGCAAGTGCAACCTGGGACGGTGTGATTAATCTTTGGGAGGTAACTACCACCAAACACCTTAAGACATTCGAGACAGAAAGTTGGATGGATAGCGTCAACGCTATGAAGTTTTCTCCGGATGGACGTACACTTGCAAGTGGAATTGATAGTGATGCAGTGTGTTTTTGGGATGTTGGTAACAGCAAACTTATTAAAACAATTGAGCATGAAGATTCGGTAGTATCAATTTCATATTCACCAGATGGGAGTGTCCTTGCGAGTGCAATGGAAAATGGAAAAATCCAATTTTGGGATGTAGCCACCAGTAAACTCCATAAGACTATTCCAAGTAGAATTCCTCGCTTTTCTTCTGTGGTATGTTCACCAGATGAAAACATTTTAGCCAGTGGGAATGGCACTGATATCCGCTTCTGGGATTTGGGGACAGGAGAACTTCTGAAAACTATCATTGGACCTCGTTCCACGATAAGTTCTGTAATGTTTTCATCGGATGGTAGTATACTTGCAAGCGGCGGCAATTCACGAAATGCTCGGCTATGGGATGTAGAAACTGGAAGGTTCCTCGGCACTTTTTCAGGACATACAGGGCCGATTTCTGCAGTAGCTTTTTCACCCGATGACAGCGTGCTTGCCAGTGCAAGCAGAGATACAACAATACGTTTGTGGGAAATTCGAAAGGATGAACAACTCTTTATTGGTGAACTCTTGAAAACATTTGAAGGGCATACTGATGATGTCTCTTCTGTCACCTTTTCACCAAATGGTAAGGTACTTGCCAGTGGCAGTAAAGATAGAACAATTCGATTGTGGGACGTAAAGACTGGAAATCTGTTAAATACGCTGGTTGGTCACACAGGAGATGTCCAGACTGTCCTGTTTTCACCTGATGGCAACTTACTCGTAAGTGGATGTTGTTGGAGCGGGAGTTGGGATGGTAAGGTCTGCTTGTGGGATGCCCATACTGGTGAACTCTTATTAACTCTTGATAATGAGACTGTAGCTGCTGTTACGTTTTCTCCAGATGGTTCCATTATTACCTATGCTAATGATGATACAATATACTTTTTAGACATTCTCAGCGAGAACATACTAACAATGTTGAAAGGACACACCGATGTAGTGGATAGCCTTGCGTATTCATCAGACGGTAAGACGCTTGTAAGTGGTAGCAGAGATGGTACAATTCTAATATGGGACCTTGAAAAAACTTTTGATAAATAGACAGTTATGTTCAAAAAGGAGCCTTTCAATGAAAAATGTTGTTTTATTATTACTTCCAATTATCTTCATGTCTTTACCGTGGTATTCTGTTAGTTTTGCTCAAAATTACATGAAAAATTATCTACCTGAAGGAGCTATCGCGCGGTTCGGTAAAGGATATGTATTTGATTTGGCATATTCACCAGATGGTACACAACTTGCTTTAGCGAGTACAATCGGTATCTGGCTGATCGATGTCACAACCGGTGAAGAAATCAATCTGTTAACTGGACATACTGATTATGTCAATAGCGTTGTTTTCAGTCCTGATGGTAAAACACTTGCAAGTTTTAGTAAAGGATACCACGGTTCCCCTACTATTCGTTTATGGGATGCTGTCACTGGTGAATCTAAAGCGGTACTTAGAGAGGAGATAGATCTTTTTGTTTTTAGCCCTGATGGTAAAACGCTGGCAAGCGATGGTGGTGATGCTGGAGTAATCTGTTTATGGGATGGTGTCACAGGTGAACTAAAAACAACTCTCATAGGACACACAGCTCCAGTCAAGACGTTAGCGTTCAATCCAGATGGTAGCACACTCGCGAGCGGCGGTAATGATGAGGTAATCCGTCTTTGGGATGTTACCACTGCTGAACTACAGTTAACCTTCGCAGCACACGCAAATACTGTCAATTTCCTGAAGTATTCTCCAGATGGAGAGGTCCTTGTCAGTCAAGGCGGAGATAACAATGTCTGTCTATGGGATGCACATACCGGTAAATTTTTACGTATACTCACAACTTGGACAGAAGATGCTGCTTCTATTGACTTTTCAAAAGATGGGAGAACACTTGTGAGTGTGAATTCCGATGAAAATGTTCGATTGTGGAACCCCCGTACAGGTGAGCAACTGAAAACAATCAAACAAAATAGAAATTTTGAGGTCGTGCAGTATTCTCCAGATGGTAGAATATTTGCATGTAGTGAGTGTTATGGAGAAGCAACAGTCCTACTATTTGATGCTGACACAGGAGAATTATTACATGATCTCAAAATGCCTGGACATGCAGATTGGGTTACTGATTTTCAATTTTCACCAGATGGGCAGACACTTTCCATCAAAACCTGTGATGAAATATATTTCTGGGATGTGAATACCGGTGAACTTGAAAAGACAATCACCGGATATTCTGATGTTGTCAGTTCTGTAGCATATTCTCCTGATGGGAGGACATTAGTGAGCTTAGACGATATCGTACGTATTTGGGATTTAGACACGCAGAAACTCGTAAAGACACTTTCTTTGAAAAGTTCAATAAGGACAATCGCGTATTCGCCTGACGGAGAGACACTCGCTTGTGGGACTCGCCGCGATAACACAATAGTACTATGGGATGTCAGCGAGTGGGAAAAAAGAGAAGTACTCAAAGGACATACAGATGGCGTGTCCTCGGTGGCATTTAGTCCAGATGGACAAACCCTTGCCAGTGGGAGTTGGGACGGGACACTCCGATTGTGGAATGCCCACACGGGAGAACACTTAAAAACCTTTGATAGGCATGCATCAAGTGTTAGCACAGTTTTATTTTCACCTAATGGACAGATTTTAGCCAGTACCGAAGACGATGCAACAATTCGTTTTTGGGATGTTGCAACGGCGAAACTTGTGAATGCTATAAAAATGAAAGCAGATACGGATGTTAATTCTATAGATTTTTCTCCTGATGGGACAACCCTTGTAACCGCAGACACCGCAGACGACACCTGGAAAATCAATTTTTGGGATGTTACAACTGGCGATCGTAAAAAAGTCACGCATCTTAAAGAAAAAGGAACTTATTATTATGCTGTCCTTTCGCCAGATGGCAAAACACTGGCAAGTGCAGTTTTTAAGGATGAAATATTATTGTGGGATGTTGCCACAGGAAAACTTCTGAAAACTTTAAAGGGACATATAAGCGATATCAATTCTATAGTCTTTTCTCCAGATGGCAAAACACTCGCGAGTTGCTGTAGAGACAGCACTGTAATTTTGTGGGATTTAACGAAGTAGGGATTATACATCAAAAATAGAGATTAGGAGGGCATGAATATGCAAAAGCCGCAACACTACACACAGTGGAGTCTTTCCCCAGGAGCCAAAAAACGCATCGGAAAAGGGGGAATAAATGAGATAAAGTATTTTCCGGATGGGACACGACTCGCTGTTGCAAGTACAATAGGCATCTGGATTTACGACGTGGAAACATGCAAACCGCTTGAATTGATAACGGGACATACAGGACCGGTCAATTCATTAGTATTCAGCCCAGATGGAGGTACGTTTGCGACCGCGAGTGATGATATGACCGCACGTTTGTGGGATACCATCACAGGTGAGCACAAAGCAAGTTTCGTCGGACATACGGATACTATCAACGCTGTCGCGTTCAGTCCGAATGGTGAAAAGCTTGCCACTGCAAGTGACGACAAAACGATTGGTCTCTGGAACCTGCATACGGGAGAACAGATAGCAAAACTTGAGGGGCATACGGAGAAAGTTTTTTCAGCAGTTTTTTCGCCTGATCGCACTGTAATTGCCAGCAGTGAAGCATTTGGTGGAGAAGGTGGAATTCGGATTTGGGATGTACATACCGGTGAATTTCTAAAATTTTTTTCTGAAGACACCGATTGGATAGAATATATCGTGTACAGCCCCGATGGTAGCATGCTCATTAGTCGAGAAACTCGTGGAGAAATTAATTTTTGGGATGCTAACACAGGTAAAAAGCTGAAACCGTGCGAAACAGAAAGTTGGATGGGTAAATTCAGTCCTGTAACGTTTGCCCCGGACGGTCAGACCTTCGCTATTGGCATTAGGGACGGTGATGTCTGCCTTTGGGATACTGACACTGGAAGATTGCTGAAAAAGTTTGAACTTGAGGAAGATGTGGATTCTTCGCCCTCTTCTGTAGCTTTTTCACCTGATGGCGAAACGATTGCTTGTGCCAGTGAGGACGGCACGATTCGGTTTTGGGACGTAAACACCAGTAAAATTTTAAAAGTGATTACAGATCATACATCTCATTTCTCTGCTACGCAGAAAACAGAGGGGACACAGGCACCATCTCAACGTACTTTTTCTGTTGCCTATTCCCCAAATGGCAATACACTTGCAAGTTGCTACGGGACCGAAATTCATTTTCGGAATCCGGAGACAGGTGAAATCCAAACAACTATCACAGGACCGCGTGAAAATGTCCGTTCATTAAAATACTCATCGGACGGTGAAATACTGGCAAGTGGTGAAGATACAACAAAAGCGCGATTATGGGATGTGCAAAACGGAAGATTCCTCGGAACCTTCGCGGGACATAAGGATAATATATCTTCAGTGGCGTTTTCCCCGGACAGTAGCATGCTTGCAACTGGTAGCCATGACAGGACAATCTGCTTATGGAAAGTCCGTATAGGTGAACTGTATCTTATTGGCGATCTGCTATTAACACTTACTGGGCATACAGACAATGTTTGTGCCGTAGCGTTTTCTCCCGATGGAGGCAACCTCGCCACAGGCAGCTGCGACAAGACAGTCCGATTGTGGGATGTCCACACTGGAAATTTACTGAAAACCCTTACTGACCACACAGGAAGTGTTTACGACGTGGAATATTCACCAGATGGCAGCATACTTGCCAGCGGGAGTCGTGATGGGGAGATCCGCTTGTGGAACAGTCAGACCGGCGAACTGTTGGAAACTCTTAAAGGACAAACACAGAACATATTTTCTGTTGCATTTTCGCCGAATGGTAGTTTGATCGCTTGTGGGGACAATGGCACAATTCACTTTTGGGACGTGCGGACAGGCAAACTACTAAACACGTGTAGGGGACATACGGATGTGGTGAATAGCCTTGCGTATTCACCAGATGGAAAAACGCTTGCAAGTGGGAGTAGAGATGGGACAGTACTCTTGTGGGACATAGCAACAGTTCTTATACCAAATTAACTTGATCTCAATCGGTAGGCGCGCTTTGTAAGCGCGCTATCTGCCCAGAAAAGTAAGATAAATCCCGTTAATTTGGTATTATAGTAGATCCTGAAAATAAGTTTACATTTTCTGTGATTTATGTTAGCCTTTATGATTATGGCATATTCAACAGATGGACGCAAACGCGTGCTTGATTTCATCAATAATGGTGGCAGTAAAGCCGCCGCAGAACGCACTTTTCGTGTCTCAAGAAGAACGATCTATAACTGGTTGGAAGCAGAAGACCCCTTCGCCTGTGAAAAACCGGGACCCAAAGGTCCCCGAGATATTGATTATGACGCACTTCAGCAACATGTTGCCGATTTCCCAGATTCCACACTCGCCGAACGTGCCAAACACTTCGGTGTTTCAACAAACGGCATCTTTTATGCCTTCTCAAAACTCAATATTACGCGAAAAAAAAGACAACGACCTACAAAGAACAGTGTCCGATAAAACGCCAAGAGTAT
Source organism: Candidatus Poribacteria bacterium (assembly GCA_965197475.1). Taxonomy (GTDB): domain Bacteria; phylum Poribacteria; class WGA-4E; order WGA-4E; family WGA-3G; genus MSPOR6. The sequence goes on from CBDANF010000003.1 coordinate 471,671, forward strand.
CTTTCGGCACTTCAACAAGAGACACAGGAGCATGGCAAAAAACCGGTTTATCTTGACGAAAGTGGTTTCACTGAAACCACTTTCCGTCGGTATGCTTATGCCCGAAAGGTGTCCGTGTTGAAGATAAAGTGCCAAGCCATCGGTATACCACCACGACGCTGATTGCGGCACGGCTTGATGGATGTTTCACAGCACCTGTGCTTTTCAAGGGCAGTTGCGATGCGGTCGCCTTCAACAGTTGGCTTTCGGAAATGTTGTGTCCATTGCTTGACGATAGCCATGTTGTGATTATGGATAATGCGTCTTTCCACAAAGGTTCACAGACGGCGGCATTGATCCGGGATTGCGGTGCGAGTTTGTTGTTTTTACCACCGTATTCACCGGAGTTGAATCCGATTGAGAAGGATTTCGCCAACATCAAGCGGATACGTCAATACAATGCTCAGACTTCTATTGATGATATTATAAAAGTGTATAAGTAATTACGGGATTTACTATAATTGATCAGGAAGTGATGTTCTTAATCTGCTAATATTGATGTGCTTTTTCGCAAAACTCGTAAAAAGTGCATCCATGGATGTGTTAAAAAGGTGTACGTGGCAAAGTTTAAAAAATTGTTAAGGAGAATTGGTTATGAAAAATGTCGGCATGATGATTCCGATTATCTTAATGTTCCTACCCTGGTTTTCTGTGGGTTTTGCTCAAAATTACATGGAAAAATATCTTCCTAAAGGAGCAATTGCACGATTCGGTAAAGGTTATGTTTTTGATTTTGAATATTCTCCAGACGGCACCCGACCTGCTGTTGCAAGCACAATCGGCGTTTGGCTCTATGATACACAAACCTATGAGGAAATCAATTTGCTTACAGGACATACAGATTATGTCTTGAATGTATATTTCAATCCAAATGGTAAAACACTCGTCAGCGAGAGTGGTGATGGCGAATGGTCTCCTGCAGAGACAAAACTATGGAATGTCTCTTCTGGTGAACTGATTGCAACCCTCACAGATCAGAAAATTAAAGTCAACAACATAGTCTTCAGTCCGGATGGAGAAACACTTGCAATAGCAAGTGGCGACAATACCATCCGATTTTGGGATGGAGTTACTGGAGAACCAAAGAAAACCCTAACAGACCATGGGTCCAAGGTTTTGAAGTTTAGTCCTGATGGTAGTAGACTCGTAGGCGGTAGCGGAGAAGTCATCCATTTCTGGGATGTCGCCACGGGTGAACTTCAGTCGACCTTTGCAGCACACGCGAATAGTGTCGGTTCTCTGATATTCACTTCAGATGGAAAAATGATTGCAAGTCAAGGTGGAGATAACAATGTGTGTTTATGGGATGCTGAAACCGGAGAATTTTTGCGTATCTTTAGGAGTGATGCGAAAGGTGTTTCTGACATTGACTTTTCAAGTGATGGGAAAACGCTTGCTATTGTGAGTTCCGATGGAACAATCTGGTTGTGGAATAGGCATACTGGTGAGAGAATCACTACTTTTAAATGGGATACCAATTTAAATTATGTGCAATTCTCTCCTGATGGGAAAACTTATGCATGTGATGATGATGACGGAACCATGCTACTATTTGATGCCAATACGACAGCGTTATTACACAAACTCAAAATGCCCGGGCATAGAAAAAGTGTCGATGATTTTCGGTATTCACCTGATGGGCGGACACTTGCCGTTTCCAACGGGTTTGAAATATATTTTTGGGATGTGAATACCGGTGAACTTCAAAGGACAATCACCGGATATTCTGAGGTAGTAGGTGGTGTAATATATTCTCCTAATGAGGAGACATTAGTGAGTTTTGACTATGTCGTACGTATTTGGGATGTAGCCACTCAAAAACTTCACAAGACAATTGCACCTGAAAGTTCAGTATCTGCAATTGCGTATTCTCTGGATGGGCAGACCATCGCTTGTGGAACTTATGACAATACAATTGAGCTATGGGATGTTAGCAGATGGAAGAGCAGGGTTATTCTCGAAGGACACACGAAAGGGGTATCCTCGGTAGCATTTAGTCCAGATAGGCAAACACTCGTAAGTGGGAGTTGGGACGGGACGATTCGATTGTGGGATGCTCATACGGGAGAACTCTTAAAAACCTTTAAAAAGCATGGATCAAGCATTAGCACAGTTATATTCTCACCTGATGGACAAACTATAGCCAGTACTGGGGACGATCAAACAATTCGCTTATGGAATATTGCCACTGGTGAACTTTTGAGAACTATTGAAACAAAAGCAGATGATGTTTATTCTATAGATTTTTCACCAGACGGTACAACGCTTGTGACTGCAGACGACACCGGGCAAATCAAATATTGGGATGTTACAACTGGAGATCGTAAAATGATCGCACACCCAAAAGAAAAAGGATATTATGTTGTCCTTTCACCAGATGGCAACACACTGGCAAGTGCAGATGCGGGTAATATATTTTTGTGGGATGTTGCAACGGGAAAACTTCTCAAAACCTTGAAGGGACATATAAGCGATATCAATTCTATAGTCTTTTCTTCAGATGGTAAAACCCTTGCAAGTGGATGCAGAGACAGCACAGTAATACTATGGGATTTAACAGAATAAATAAACAAAATGAGGTGTTGATAATATGAATATAGAAAACCGACGACCCTACATTCAATGGGGACTTCCCCAAGGTGCAAAAGCACGTCTTGGCAAAGGAGGAATTAAAAGGCTCCAGTATTCGCCAGATGGCACACAACTTGCCGCTATCGGTTCTATTGGTATCTGGTTATACGATGCACATTCCTACACCGAAGTTGCTTTTATGGGATTCGGACAAGTTCCCGGAACAAATCCACTCCCACCTTCGTGGGCAGGCACAACCCTTGTAACGCTAAATAGGGATCAAACAATTTCGCTATGGGATACTCACAAGGGACAACGTCAAATCACTTTTGTAGATAATGTAGATAATGTAGAAGGTATCTGTGATGTCGTACTTTCGCCAGATGGAACTACATTTGTCACTGCAGGATACGATAAGTCAATTCGCTTCTGGGATCGCCGTACAGGTCGTTTACGCTTTACTGTTGTTGGACATACGGATACAATCAACGCATTAGCATTTTCACCAGATGGCAAAATTCTTGCCAGTGGCGGCGACGATCAGACGATTCGGTTGTGGGATACCCAAAATAGTAGACATCTTTCCACCCTCACTGGGCATGAAGCTGATATCTGGATGTTGGCATTTTCTCCAAACGGCATTATTCTTGCCAGCCGAAGTACAGACAAAACAATCTGTTTGTGGGATGTCACTACAAGCGAGAAGCGAGAGACCTTTACAAATCTGGGCAATCTGGGGCATTTTAAATTTTCGCCTGATGGCACCCTCATCGCCTGTGGGAGCAACGATAATACCGTTCGGCTCTGGAATGCAGATTCAGGTACTGAACACGCAAGACTCACGGGGCATACTGCCTCCGTTTGGGGTATAGCATTCTCACCTGATGGCACGACAATCGCAAGTTCCGCACCAGATAACACAATCCGGTTCTGGAATCTTGCTGACGGCAGAGAAAAAGGAATCATTACCGGACATGTGAATTGGGTACATTCCATTGCATTCTCACCTGATAGCAGCCTTCTCACAATCGGAGGAAATTATAAAACACCTCACTTGTGGAATTTGGATACCTATACTGAGTCCACACCTTTTGATAGCCATCTCCATTTAATTCATGAAATGGTATTTTCTCCAGATGGCACAACACTTGCCAGTGCCAGTCGAGATGAAAGGATTTTCTTGTGGGATATGAACACCAAAACCCAACGAGCAATCTTGCAAGGGCATACAGGTACGATTCGCTCATTAGCGTTTGCGCCAAATGGCACAACTCTCGCCAGCGGCAGTGATGATGAGACTATACGATTATGGGATATTGATACCGGAAATCAATTAGCACTTTTAAAGGGACATACCAAGTGGATTGGCACCGTTGCGATTTCCCCAGATGGTAGAACCCTTGCCAGTTGCGGTGTTGATAGGACGGTTCGCCTATGGAATGCTAACACAGGACATCCGCTTACCGTTCTCAAAGGACATACTTCTATTGTTTTTTCGGTGGTTTTCTCGCCAGATAGTAGAATTCTCGTCAGTGGAAGTTCAGATGAGACTATTCGGTTTTGGGATATGCATTCTTGTCAGCATCTCTCAACTCTGACAGTACCGAGTGCCGTTTTTGCATTGGCATTGTCTCCAGATGGACTGACGCTGGCGAGTGCAAGTGAGGATGGAAAAATCCGAATATGGGATCCACACACCGGTAATCAACGCGCGGTCCTGAGTGGACATATCGCTGGCGTTGATACTTTGGCATTCAGTCCTGATGGAAGAACGCTTGCCAGTGGTAGTTATGATAACACTGTGATTTTATGGGATATGACAAAAATTAATTTAACGTGAGTTCGGTGTCCGAAATATGAAGTTCTTAATGCTTGAATTCTACCCGATTAACCGTGGTAGGTGCGGTTTCTAACCAATGCAGAATACCACACGCGTATTCTGCCTGTAGCATAAACTGTTAGTTTGTGCATCAAAAGGACGCAAACTAACAGTTTGCGCTACAAAAAATGCTTATACCGAACTCACATTAATCTATAAACCTAATCAGAGGTATTGATAACATGAATATAGAAAACACACCATCCTACATGCAATGGGGACTTCCTCCAGGTGCCAAAGCCCGTCTTGGCAAAGGTACAGTTGGAAGGCTCCAGTATTCTTCAGATGGCACACAACTTGCCGCTATTGGTTCTATTGGTATCTGGTTATACGATGCACATTCCTACGCCGAAGTTGCTTTTATGAGAGTCGGACAAGTTCACGGAACAAATCCACTCCCACCTTCGTGGGCAGGCACAACGCTTGCCACGCTAAATTGGGATGAAACAATTTCGATATGGGATACTCACACAGGACAACGTCAGATCACTTTTGTAGATAATGTAGCAGATATTTGTGATGTCGTACTTTCACCAGATGGAACTACGCTTGTCACTGCAGGATGGGATAAGTCAATTCGCTTTTGGGATCGCCGTACAGGTCGTTTACGCTTTAATGTTGTTGGACATACGCAGATGATCAACGCATTAGCATTTTCCCCGGATGGTAAGATCCTCGCCAGCGGCAGCGATGACAAAACTATCCGGCTGTGGGACTCTCAAAATGGTAGACATCTTTCCACCCTGACTGCAGATGAAACTGATATCTGGATGTTGGCATTTTCTCCCAACGGTATTATTCTTGCCAGTCGAAATACGAACGAAACCATCGACTTGTGGGATGTCACCACAAGCGAGAAGCGGGAGACCTTTACAAATCTGGGCAATCTCGGTCATTTTAAATTTTCACCGGATGGCACTCTCATTGCAAGTGTCAGCGGCGATCATACCGTTCGGCTCTGGAATGCAGATTCAGGTACTGAACACGCAAGACTCACAGGACATACAGCCTCAGTTTGGGGCATCGCGTTCTCGCCCGATGGTGCGACCCTTGTGAGTTCTGCAGAAGACAACACAATCCGGTTCTGGAATCTTGTTGATGGCACAGAAAAAGGGATCATCACCGGGCATGTGGGTTGGGTACATTCCATCGCCTTCTCACCTGATAGCAGTCTTCTCGCGATCGGAGGGAATCACAAAACACCTTGCTTGTGGAATTTGGATACCTATACGGAGTCCACACCTTTCGACGGTCATCTCCGTTCAATTGATGAAGTGGTTTTTTCTCCAGATGGCACAACGCTTGCGAGTGCTAGTCGAGATGAAAGGATTTTCTTGTGGGACATGAACACCAAAACCCAACGGGCAATCTTGCAAGGGCATACAGATATGATTCGTTCATTGGCGTTTGCGCCAAATGGCACTACGCTTGCAAGCGGCAGTGATGATGAGACTATACGATTATGGGATATTGATACAGGAAATCAATTAGCACTTTTAAAGGGACATACCAATTGGATTGGCACCGTTGCGATTTCCCCAGATGGTAGAACCCTCGCGAGTTGTAGTGCTGATGGTACAGTTCGCTTATGGAATGCTAACACAGGACATCCGCTTACTGTTCTCAAAGGACACAGTTCTGTTGTTTTTTCGGTGGTTTTCTCGCCAGATGGTAGAATTCTCGTCAGTGGAAGTTCAGATGAAACCATTCGATTTTGGGATATGCATTCTTGCGAACATCTCTCAACTTTGGCAGTACCGAGTCATGACATACATGCATTGGCATTGTCTCCAGACGGACAGACGCTTGCCAGTGCCGGTCAGGATGGAAAAATCCGAATATGGGATCCTTACACCGGTAATCAACGGGCAGTCCTCAGAGGACATGTCGCTGACGTTGATACTTTGGCATTCAGTCCTGATGGAAGAACACTTGCCAGCGGCGGTGATGATGGTACCATCCTCCTCTGGGACGTTCAGAATGTTGGAAACACGTATTGATTGAATTTATAATAGCATATAAGTTGGAGGCATTATCATGAAAAAATATTTACCTTTTCAGTTTGACCATGGCAGTGCAGATAGCAGCACATGGCATTTACCCGATGGTGCTATTGCAAGATTCGGAAAAGGTAATATAGTCACAATGGCACTATCCCCGGATGGCACACTTCTCGCCATTGGAAGTTATCTCGGTTTGTGGTTGTATGATGTTACTAAGAGTACACCTTTAGCACTTTGGGAGGTGGAAACACAAGTTTCAGCTGTCGCCTTCTCTGCCTGTGGGGAATGGGTAGCAACAAGCAGCTGGGGCGGTCCTATCAAAATTTGGGATGTGAAGAGCGAGAATTGCTTAGTAGAATTGGCGCGACATGAAAGTGGAGGTAATTCCAAACTTGCCTTTTCACCTAATTGTGAATGGTTTGTAGTTGGTGGGGCAACGAGACATTATAACCGCGAAGAAAAACTTTGTTGCAGCGTTGAAGTCTGGCACATTCCAAGAAGCCTTGATCAAAATAGTGGTAATGTCAACCCTGAACGTGAGGCAATTTATGTAGGCACCAATCCACTCGCGTTTTCACCTGACGGACGTTTACTCGCTTTTGCTTCACCCGATGGAGCACCTGAACCGTTTAATACAAATGGATATCCAGTAATTGATGGAAGATGGTTGTTAGATTCAAGCAGAGTTGTGGTGTATGAGATAGCAACGGGAGAAAATCTCACTACTTTGGACGGGGGGAAGGATGTCAGCTCAATTTCCTTCTCACCGTGCGGGAAGTTTTTGGCTGTATGTGACCGTACCGGTATCACCAAAATATGGAAGGTGCCAGTACAACTCTCAACTGAAGTGCAACCTTGGACTCTACATAAGGTTTATCAAGAAGTGGACGATAACGCTTCCCAAAATATCAGTTATGCACCGGAAAACCGACTCTTAGCCACTGTATACGCGTACAAGGATGACACATTTTCAGTACATGATTTAGAAAACAGTGAAATTCTTTATCAACACCCTAAAGAAACTGGACCCTATAACCCAGACTATTCAAATGGCACACGGCTTGCATTCGAGAGCGAAAACGATGTACATATTTGGATTGAGGGTGAAAACCAATTAATCTCTTTGAGGCACACCGCAGGAGTTTTTCCAGGATCACTACAGTTTTCTTTAGATGGAAAGACTTTAATCGCACAAAGCAGGTACGATGGCATTTTTAGTTGGGATATAACACATCCCAACGACCCACCTCATATTTTTAAACGCCTCGGTATCAAACCAGATTCAGATGGATGGGGAGAACGTTATTTTTCTGTGGAAATCTCACCTGCAGGAAAACACTTTGTCACTTCTGCTGACGAAAGCAGTATCCGACTGTGGGAATTGGGATCGGACATACCGATTGCATCGTTTCCTATACAAACTGAAGTGTCTGACGTAGTTTTCTCACCAACTGCCAATTTACTCGGCTGCATAGACAAGGATGGTAGGGTCTATATCAGGGATATCACAACAAGTGAAATCTACGACACCTATACCACGGAAGAAACTCATATCTCACCTTATATCACATTTAGTCCAGATGCCGCATATCTTATTTGTCATTCTGGTCAAATATATGATGTTGCGCAACGTAAACCGCTGGACCGGTATTCAAGTGAGGATCGTATAAAATTCCTTGAGTTTTCACCAAATTCCTCCCAAATCTGGTGTGATTGGTCAGGGTGGGATAATTATGATTCGATAGATTTATGGGATATACTACAAGATGAAGAAGTGCTGTCACTTCCCATGCCAAAATGGTGGCAGGTAAAGTATATTGATGCTTTCGCGTTATCTGCCTGTGGGCAATATGTCGCTTGCAGTCCTGATACGTGGGCACTTGAAGGGTATATATGTGTATGGGATATCCGCAAAGGAACTGAACCTATTGTCACGTTTGAGGTGAAAGAAGGCATATCCTCTCTTGAATTTTCAGCTGATAGTACACTTTTAGCAAGTGCCGGCACCAGTGGTGCCATTCTACTTTGGGACATGAAACCCTATCTTTAACGTGAGATCGGTATAAGCAAATTTTTGTAGTTATGTATAGCCCCAGCGGGGCGAAAGGTGTATATGTGCACCTATTGTAAGACACCTCATGCAGCATGCCATACGCGCATGCTGCCCCGCTGGGGTTCAAGAGTGTGTCTAACACCGTTTTCTGGACACATTCCGCACCGCTGGTGCTGCGTTCTTCACAAATCAACACCTTTTTGTCATAAAACACACACTAAATTGACGCTTATGGTGTGATAAGGAAACCGCATCTACCGGGATTGGGAAAATTAGAATTAGAAGTCATATTGAGTTAAACATAAGGATGTGTTAAAATAGGGAAAGAGAAGGGTGGACTTTATGTCCCATTCTTTCTACTTCAGACATCTATTTACTTTGAGTTCTTAGCTCTTACTCGCTATAAGTTCTTACCGAAAGAATAAATTAATTTTCATACAGATTGTGCTACAAAGATAGCAACTTGCGTTATCTTTAGAAACAAGGAAACAATATTATGCAAGATCGAGGACCAGCAGCTTTTAATGTTATTGCGAGTGACCCTACGGGAAACACCTGGGCATTACCACAAGACGCAATTGCACGATTTGGAAAAGGGGACCAAGGAGATGTCAAACTTTCTCCCGATGGCACATATTTCGCTGTTGGAACAGGGTTAGGACTTTGGTGGTATGACGTGTCGTCAATGTCACCGATTTCGTTATGGGAAACGGAACGCGGATTGATTAATTCTCTCGACTTTTCTCATGATGGTAAGTGGATTGTTACTTATAACTCGGATGGTATTCTTAAGGTGATGGATGTTCAAAGTGGTGAATGTATTTATCAAATGGAAGATCAATGGGCTTTCCACGGAATTGCCTTTTCGCCTAACGGAGATCGAATTGCGATTGCCGGAGAAGGCATTAAGGTGTTGGATATGCAGCGCGGCATGTGCATCGCACAAATGGATCAGGAGTCACATGAAGATGAGTCAAGTCACGTTCATCAACTCACCTTTTCTCCGAATGGACAGTATGTTGCATCTGAAGTTATAAATTCTAAGGTATATTCGGATGATGGCGAACTTCTTAATCCTGAAACAGCGGGAAATCAAACTCATATCTGGGATTCAGAGACAGGAACACAGCTTGCAAAGTTTCCGAGTGAAAGGTTTGCTTTTTCCCCAGATAGCCGCCTGTTAGTGTATGCAGCACCTGACGATAACAATCCTGATAGTGTTGACTGCTGCGTTTCGATATGGAATATAGCTGCCAAAGAACGGGTTGCCCACTTTATAGGGCATAGTGATTATATTAATGAAATTATCTTTTCACCTTGTGGGCAATTCGTTGTATCAAACCGTAAAACGCTACGGTTGTGGGATATGGCAGCGGGGAAACAGAAATCCGCTTTTTCGCTGCCAACCGACGACGAGATCGAGTTTGTCCGTCCAGAACCGATCTACTCATCAGAAGGCGTGCTACATGCCAAAGTGATTAACTTTGACGCACGGGTTATTGAAGTGTGGAACGTAGAACGCAGCGAAAAATTACAGACACTTGAATGGTCTCATGGCATAGGAGGCGAGTACTTTGCCTTATGTCCTGATTTGGTTATCACATACGCGTTATCTTCCAATCGCACGGATGGTAAAACACACACATTTCCTGCACTACGCGAACCTCGTTTCCCGTGGCCGGAGGCGATGGCCGTTTGGCTGGATGATCAGACGCTCGCAAGTAGGAGCATTAGACAAGGTATCGTTTTATGGGATATTCCGCAAAAACGCGTCCGGGAAACATTGATGGATGACAAAAATTTTGACTATTTTACTATTTCGTCTCGCGGAAGTATCTTGGCTATGGAAATTGGTGAGACAACCAAGGTATGGGATGTTGATGTGTCTGGTAAACCGATCGCGGAGTTCACCATACCACCTGATGACTTGATGCTTCACAGAGGCAAGTTCGCCCCTACAGGCGACCAGTTTGCCACTGCAAATAGAAATGGCGCGTTTTATGTGTGGCATTTCGGAACCTCGGAGCATCCGACAAAGTTCACGGGACATACAGACCGTGTTGAATCAATAGCGTTTTCCCCAAATGGAAGGATGCTTGTGAGCGGGGCATTTGACAACACTACACGTTTGTGGGATGTTGCGTTGGGCAAAGAAATTGCCACATTGCCTGTAGACGTATCTCTTACAACAAGGGCAATAAAATTCTCGCCTTGTGGTAACATAATAGCTGGAGGGTTGGGCAGCGAAATCCGTTTGTGGTGTACTGAGCAACTTACAACATTACGCACAATACCACAGCCAGACAACAACCAACGGACTTATGCACTCGCTTTTTCACCGCGTGGCAATTATCTCGCATCGGGAACTTGGTGGGAGAAGGGCATGCAAAAAATGGCTATCCGGTTATGGGACGTTGCTACAGGTGAGAATATCCATACTTTCTGGGGGCATAACTCGGACGTGCAATCACTTGCATTTTCACCAAACGGCACAATGCTGGCGAGTGGTAGTTTTGATGGCACAATCTTGATCTGGGATCTAAAACCGTATCTGTAGAATTACTATAGTTTGGACAATTTTTAGAGTTCCTGTGTGATAGTCAGTTAATAGAAACACCTCAGCATCAATAGAAGTTTCACTGATACACCTCATGCAGCATGCCATACGCGCATGCTGCCCCGCTGGGGCTGATTATGGTTAAGCTATCGTTTTCTATACACCTGTCACCCCGCTGGGGCTGATGTTTTTCTTATATCCTTTATATTTTGTGAGATTTAGCTGATTGAAGAAACTCGTAGAAAAGGACCTTAGAGCAGCCCCACCGGGGTGGAATGTGTATAGTAGCATGATGGACACATGGATAAAGCCCCAGCGAGGCGACAGGTGCACAGCATTTTGACTGGACTCATAGTATCTCAACAGTTGACTTGAATAGTTTGTCCATTGTCTAAACTATAGTGTAGAATTAAAGGTGATAATTTGATGAAAGACGGAAAATTAGGGACTCATACACCGGTAGCGGCAGACGTAGGCGACGTAACCACCTGGGCACTTCCCGAAGGCGCGATTGCTCGCTTGGAGCGCGGTGGTGTGTGTGACATGGCATTCTCCCCAGATGGGCACTATCTCGTTATCGCAACCAAGATAGGCATCTGGTGGTACGAAATGACAACCATGTCGCCTGTCGCACTGTGGGACATGGAACGAGGGATGGTTGGCAGTGTTGTCTTTTCGCCCAACGGGAAATGGATTGCTACCAGCAATTGGGATAAGGTCCTAAAGGTGTGGGATGTGCAACGCGGTGTGTGCGTGACGCAGATAGAACTTGGGTTCTGGGATTCTTTCGCCTTTTCTTCTGACAACCGATGGCTTGCTATCGGCAACCGTGACACCGCAACCATCAAAATCTATCATCCAGAAACCGGAGAAACGCTTACAAAATTTATCGGTGAAGCCAAAAAAGGAGGTAGTTATATGCCTATCGCATTTTCGCCCGATACTTGCTTGTTAGCGTCCACGAGTCGTGACGATCCAGATGACGGTGCTGAATCTATAGTTGTGTGGGATGTAGGGAGCGGTGAGCAAATTTCCTGCCTCACAGAAGACACTCGCTGCGTTTACCATCTCTGCTTTTCGCCGTGTGGGCGGTTCCTTACCTCCGGCGGGGCAGAAAATGGTACGGTCCACGTCTGGGATGCAGATAATTGGAAACTGGTGAAGGTGTACACAGGTTACGGCGAGTCTCAAATGATCCCCTCCTATTCGTCGGAGGGTGTTATCCATACTGCAGTGGTATCCTCTGATGATAATATCGCCACCGTGTGGAACCTAGAAAAGACAGAGAAACTTTACACTGCGAATTCAGAGGGAACAGTGGCATTTGCAAACGGTTCACAGCTGGCCTACCAATACGGACATCAATTCTTAGAGGTATGGACTATGGATAATCCACACCCGCGTCGAACCATCCAGACACATCTTTCGTTTGTAGACACATCCAATTCATTAGCATTTTTACCGGATGGAAAAACATTAGCAGCTGAGTACCGGTATGGTCCCGCGCTGTTATGGGATATTACAAGTAAGCAGTCGCAACTTGCAATCAACGCAAATTCGGAAGAAAAAAAGCAGTATTTGTATACATCTCCTGATGGAAAAAGTTATATTGCCTGTATCAACAAAAACATTATCAGATTATGGGAAATTGGAGACGATGCGATCCCGATTTTTGAGTTCACGGAACATGAGAAGGAATGGGACGTATGGGTACGGCCGGGATTCGTGTCTACGGTTAATCTGCTTGCATGCGCGGATCAAGAGGGCAGCTTGATAGTATGGGATGTGCAAAACGGAGACACATTTTGCAAGATGACACCCCCGCTTCGTGAAGTTGACTCCTATGGAAGCCCTGATTCCTACGAAATTTGCTTGATCAAGTTCAGTGCAGACGGGAGGTTCCTTGCCAGTGAAGCACATTGTGATATTCCAAATGTCCGACTGTGGGATGTGAAACGAGGCACAGAGATTGCCGAGTTTCCAACAGATAAAATTGTGGGTATCAAAGGCTTTTCTCCGTGTAGTGCATATCTGGTTTGCAAATCGGTAAAAACATCAGATATTTTACTATGGGATGTCGAGCGTCGCGAAATTTTCACGACAGTACAGGGTGGAGGAAAATCTGAGTTCGCCTATTCTCTGTGTGGTTCGTATATAGCTTGGGGTGGCGAAGAAGATATTCTGCTATGGAATGTCAAACGTCGTGAGATTCATAAGCGGATCTCCCTATCGGAGTGTGAGTGGACACATACCTTGGCGTTTTCTCGATGTGGGCAATACCTCGCCTTTGGGGCTGAGTGGCACAAAACAGAGAAGGTTCCAGTAAAGTTATGGGAGGTTGAGACAGGTAAACATATTGTCACATTCTGGGGACACACAACGGATGTACAAGCAGTCGCTTTTGCACCGAATAACGAACTTTTAGCAAGCGCGAGTTTTGATGGTTCTATTATCCTCTGGGACCTGAAACCCTATCTGTAAACGCAAGGAGATATTTTGATGCCAAACAAAAATTTAGTAATTCCGCCATCTGTTAGTGTGAGCGGAGATGATGTAACAACCTGGGCACTTCCCGAAGGTGCCATCGCCCGTTTGGGACGAGGCGATGTAAATGATATTGCATTTTCGCCAAATGGACAGTATCTCGCAGCTGCCACAGACATAGGGATTTGGTTGTATACATTGCCTACGCTATCCCCTGTAGCGTTATGGGATACAGAAAACGGGCATACCGAAGTTGTCACATTTTCACCTGATAGTCGTTGGATTGCTGCTTACAGTAATAATGAAGAAACTTTAAAGATTTGGGATATTCAAATAGGTGTATGCTTAGCCCAAATGGCAGATTCATATCAACCGGGTAGTTGCCGTCCCATCTTTTCACAAGATGGCAAGTACCTTTTTGGTCGGTCTCTCCAGTGGTATGCACAAACCGGTGAATTATATGACAAAATTGAATTATGGCACCCACATCCTACCAACGCCGCTGTCTCTTCCACCTTTTCTTCAGATGGAAGTCTGATCATAGCAGAGAGATTTGACTCCAATAATGATCACACAGAGATTGTTGTATGGGACGTGGAGTCTGGCGAACAAATTGCCTGCCTCAGTGAAAAACGTGAAAGACACGATTTAGTATGGTGGAATCCCTGCTTTTCTCCGTGCGGACGCTATCTTGCTGCTGGTGATTGTGATGGAACAATCCGAGTTTGGGAACTTGAAAACGGAACATTGCTGAATACTTACACCGACTACGGAGACGCGAAGATGTATCCGTGCTATACACCAATGGGGAATCTGATTGCCGCATCAATACTTCCGCAAAAGGTCGAAGTATGGAATGTAGAAAAACACGAAAAACTTGATGAGTTTGAACTTAACGGGGAATATGTTTCACGACATCGCGTCCGTTTTTCAGACGATGGCACACAACTTGCGGTGTCAATACCAAACGCACTCTTCCTCTGGACAAAAGAAAAAAATGGATGTCGTCCACTCACTATACTTAATGGACATACAGATACTGCAGATTGCCTTGCCTTCTCATCCGATGGAAAAACGTTAGGAGCTGCATATTGGGATGCAAACGTTATCTTATGGGATGTGGCAAGCAAGCGTGCACAACGCCCAGGTGGAGAAAAACTGCGCGGGACAGCACATGCTGTTTATCTTTCTGCCAATGGTCAATTCATTTCTACTGGCGGAGACGATAAAGATACCCTCTGGATTTCAGAGATTGGAAATCCTCAACTAGTAGCAGAATTCACCGCACCTTGGATTGGGACAAATTATTCTAAGACATACTCGCTTACTGCTCAAAGGTTAGCAAGCTCCGATGGTGAATATAATATCCACATTTGGGAGTATATACAGCCTTCCCTAAGTAAAACAGAGGAACAGGGTTGGAGAAAACATACTACGCTCATCGGGCACACGGCACCTGTTAGGTCGTTGGCGTTTAGTCCGAATGGAAAACAACTCGCGAGTATCTCATGTTCAACAGAAGAGCGAAGCACCCGTAACGCCCGATTGTGGGATATTAATGATGGCAAGCAAATTGCAGAATTATCCTTACCACCTTTTTTGAATCAAATGGAGAGTTTTCGTGGATGGGATATGAGAATAGCGTTTTCACCGCGTGGCGATTTAATTGCCGGAGGACAGTGGGGAGAGATTGTGTTATGGAATGCGACAACTGGTCAAATACACATGACATTGCCACAACCGGAAGACAGTCAAAGACCCATTACGTTGTGCTTTTCACCGTGTGGAAAATATTTAGCATCTGGCGCGTGGTGGCAACCTGAGTTAAAACTGGTATCAATCCGTTTGTGGGAAATTGCGAGTGGTGAAAATATCGCTACTTTTTGGGGACATACGACCGATGTTCAGGATCTTCAATTTACATCGGATGGTGCTGTTCTCGCAAGTGCAGGGCATGATGGTGTAATCTATCTTTGGGATCTGAAACCTTATCTGTAAAACGCAAGGAGATATTTTGATGCAAGACAAAAAAATAGTAGTACCTGCACCAGCCGGTGTCGGTGGAGATGATGTCACTACCTGGGCATTGCCTGAAGGTGCAATTGCCCGTTTGGGTAGAGGTCAGATAGGTAGAATGGCATTTTCGCCAGATGGAACACACCTTGCTGTTCCGACACGTATCGGTTGCTGGTTGTATGACCTTGGGACAATGACACACCGCGCACTTTGGGGGACAGAACGGGGGATGGTAGCAACCATTTCATTCTCTGACGATGCGCGATGGACTGCTACTAGCGACTGGGATGGTGTTGTGAAGATATGGGACACACAAAACCTACAATGTGTCGCAGAAATAGATGTGTCCGAAGATTCCGATGCTGTAAGAGCGTCGGCTAACAATCTCACCATTTTACCTGATGGACAACACTTAGCTATGTACTACGTTGACGTATATCCCGACCAGACTCCGAAATTCTACAGCAGACAGTGTGCTGTCTACGCTTGGCGTACAGACACTGATACCCCTATCACAAACTACACTGCAAAGTCTAAACGGGAAGGAGGTAACGTTAGTCCTATAGCAATTTCGCCTGATGGTAGTCTTTTTGCATACACACCTGAGGCAAACATGACATCCGTTATCTGTATGGAGACAGGCGAACAGATTGCAGAACTACATGATGATTACATCGGACAATCTGAGAAAGGATGTCACAGGCTCGTTTTTTCTCCCTGCGGAAAGTATCTTGCCGCCTGTAACAAGGGAAACAAGGTGCATGTGTGGAATGTACATAACGGCACTTTGGAAATGGAACCGATGGAATATGGCGGCGATAGCTACATAAAATTTGGCATACCTTTCTATACGTCGGATGGTACTTTACGGGTTGCTGGTATCGGAGGTATTGAGGTCGTATTATGGGATGCAGCTCAGCAGAATACGATAGATACCTTTGAATCTTGGATTCCGTCTAATATAAGTGCCTGTTTTTCAACAGATGGCACACGGTTTGCAGTCGCTAATGGACGCGGCGAACTTCACCTCTGGACAGAAGGGACATCAGCAGCACTTGCATCTCTCCCTGTACATCATCAGAACGTTAATCCAGAGAACGTTAATCCAGTAAGGTTTTCTAACGATAGCCATAGATTGGTAAGTAACCACAAAACCCGCTCTGCAATCTGTGTATGGAATGTTAAGCGGCGACAAGTGGAACGTACATTCCATTTCCAAACCCGGAATCCTAACGTTCCAGGTTCCATAGTTCTATCAAACAGTCTTGAACTTCTGGCTACCACTGAAGAGAGTGAAAATTCCATTAAAGTTTGGAATCTCTTGTCCAAAACCCAAGTTACAGAATTCGCCGAAAACCCCACGCGAGTGCGTAATATGGTTTTCTCTCCCACAGAAGAATATCTCGTCACCGCGGGACTCCGCAGATCTATTAAAGTTTGGCATGTTGCGTCCGGCACGCAAATCGCAGAACTTCCCAGAAACCCGTCGTCACATGTGTCTAAGATAGGGTTCTCACCTACAGGAGAATACTTCGTCATCATCTATGGAGACAGTATCGCTGTGTGGGATACTTCGCGGTGGGAGAACCTCCATCAAGCGTCTCTTACACCACAGCAGAAACGTCCGGGTTGGAAATTGGTGTTTCACTCAAACGGTAAACACTTTTTCACTATTCCACCAGAGGACGTTACCCTCGTCTGGGATTTCAAAAGCGGGAATCAAATCGGCTCGCTTGATACAACAACATGCATAGATCCATCTTTATATAAAGGCATGCCGCAAGATATTCAACGTGTCCAAGAACAACAGAAAAAAGGTCACCGTCGCATCCGGGCACTCCAAACCTCTTCTCACCATAACCTCATCGCTGCTGGAATGCGGAGCGAAATTAGAGTGTGGGACGCAACTACCTTAGAAGAGTGCATGGCACTTATCCCGCCTATAGGATGTCAGATGCCTTACGCGCTTGCATTTTCACCATGCCTCAACTACCTCGCCTCCGGTTCTCGATGGCAAGAGAATCCACGGTGGGAAAAGGAACAGAAAAAGACATCTATCCGTTTGTGGGATATTGCCACTGGTGAAAATGTCCACACATTTTGGGCACACTCTTCCGATGTCTTATCGCTAGATTTTTCACCAGATGGAAATCTCTTAGCAAGCGGCAGTTATGATGGCAGTATCCTGCTTTGGGATATGAAACCATTCATCGGTTCTTAAGGTATATATAGATATAGATTTAACTCAGTCCAAGAGAAAATAAAGGAGGTTTAATGATGTCAAACATTTCAGATGAAAGATTGATAGTCGCCGCGGTGAAAGATGGTGATTCCGATGCAATGGAAGAACTGAAAAAACGAGCAATATTTGGGAAATATGGGATACGTGCTATTCTCAAAAGAAAGCAGTGGCAGTTTTCTGATGAAGAAATAAAAAGTCTTGAAGAAAAAATACTTGACCGTATATCCAATACTTTACCTAGTTATAGTTACACAGTTACTTTCCAAATATGGGTTTTTCGTATTACTATCAACAGGGCTGCACTATATAAAGAGAATAATGCTGAGGAAACTATAGATAATACCCAGAACGAGGTAGATCAGTCGAAAGTTCCACCTATAAATAGCCATACCCCCGAAAAACCTAAGCACCCTCCTCTGGAACAAATTGACTTTGAGATTCGTTCCGTTGTAAGTTTGCTGAACCAATCCCCTGACATACAAACGTTCACTTCCTGTAGTGGACATCCAGATCAGAAGGTATGGGAAAGAAAACGCAGATGGGTTCAGAATGGTGGGTGGATTGGGATAAGCCCCACCGGGGACCCGCGTAGTGCCTTGGATTTCCTTGTCAGTATGCTGGCGAGATTGGATAACACACATGCCCTGAATACAACTGAAACCATTTCAACCGATGAAATTCACGAGCGATACAAGCAAGCAGACGCAGAAGCGTTGTTTTGTTCCGGTGGACCTATTGTAATTGTAGATGTTTCACTTCGCTTTTTTGCTTCTCATCGTGAAGTGGAACAACGTTTACAAATCTGGAAACAATTCACTACTTGCATAAAAGAGTTGATACCAGATAACGAGGAAATTACTACTGAAGTTGACACACCAGAGATGGCAGCACAACTAATGCAAAATGTACTTCATCGGTCACCTTTCCTATATAGTGTCAGACTTGAGACAAGCCGTGAGGGATTTCTCGGTATTGCCATGAAAACAGTAGCAGATCTCCCTTTATTACGATGGTATTCAATGTTATCAAAACGGCTGCATGAACACCTTGATGCAGCAGAACATGTGCTGCCTCCAGACACACAACAGACTACACCATCTACTATGAAATGGAGTTTCCGTTTACGACCATTTCTAAACCAGGAATTGATGCCATTGCCGCATCTGTTAACTCCACAATGGGATCCACGCACCCGTGAAGACCATCTGAAGATTTGGCAACTCCTTGAGTTAGCGGTTGCGGAACAACTTGAGTCTGAAAATATTATGGTAATGACTAAAAATATTTAGTCATTCTGATATTTCTCAGAATGGTCTTCAACCTAATAATCATCAATAGAAACAAGGTGTAACGCCATGGAAATGCGTTTTTGCTGTGTCCATTTTCCTTGACTTTTATAGCATGAGAGCCCATCCTAATTACAGTTTCAGACATAAAATGCATTAGGAGGACATCTCATGCTAACTCAGCTTATCAAATCTATAACCTTTTTTCAACTACTTCTTTCTTCACAGTTTCGCACCTTGAAACAGGGTCTTGTTCATACCTTAGTGTTTTTGTCAACCTGTCATCTGTTTGGACTTACTAACCCGAATCAAGTGGCGGATGCGCTGTCTATTCCGAAAACGAGGCTATATCGGGAACTGAACACGATGAGTCTTTATCTCTGGCAGCATCTTTTTGTGCGTATCGGGTGTTCTATTGCGTTAGAGGTGCTACAGGAGGCAGTATCAAAAAGTGCTTCTACCCTATCGCGTCTGTGTATCGTCATCAGTGTGGATGATACCTTTGTTTTCCGTTATGGAGCGGAACTCTCCTACGTATCTGATTGGTGGTCTTCTCAAGCAAATCAGCCGATGAAGGGACAAAATATATTGGGGATCACAATAAAGATTGGAAATCAGATCATTCCGCTGAATATGCGACTGGTCAGCAAACAAGGCCGCGGGAACACGGATAAACCCTCCTGTGTCATCACTATGTTCAAGGAAGTGGTGTTCTTCTTTGAAGAGACCGGAATAGATATCCGAAACTATCCGATCACCTTTGATTCGTGGTATGGTAGCCGCCACTTGATTGACACCTTGCGAGAAATGGGATTTGAAACGATCCTTGTGCACGGAAAAAGCAACTATGTGATGACGATTGATGAAAAAAGGGCGAAACTCTCGGAACATAAAAAGTCGATCAAACTCCTCTCCAATCAATGGGGTTGCGATAAACCGGTCTATCGCACTAAAGCCACAAGTCCAACTTTTGGAAAAGTCGTGGTGTTGTTCTTGGCAGACCGTGGCAAAATCCGAACAATGCTGGTATTCGGGAAACCACTCCGTGCTTGTGAAATCCTACGGATATGGTCTCAACACCACGGTATAGAACAGTATTGGCGGCATCTAAAAACAGACCTAAACCTCGCATCCATGAGCCTAAAAGGACGGAATGGCGCGTATGCGAACTTAGGTGTGAAAGTGATGAGCTACCTTTTGATACAGCAGGTCAGTCGCTCCGTGCGAAAAACCTTTCATCAAGGACAACTTGAACTTTCAGGACAGAGGCAGATGCTGTCTGATCTCAGCGAGCATTTTCATGAACAAATACCAAGAAAACACTGATAAACATTGACATATGAAGAATTTTGATAAATATCAGTCTACTATAACGTGAGTTCGATAATAAAATACAAATATAGATGTAGGTATGGGTTTCGCTGCGCTCTACCCCATAGGTGTCAACTTAAAGATTTTTCGAATATGAAAAATGCTCTTCAGCCCCGTAGGGACGCAATGTTTATAGAAAACGTGGTGAACATCCGTTTGAGCCCCGTAGGGGCGGTATGTTATAGCCTCGGTTTACCAATCAAGATATGTCGCTCCTACGGAGCTCAAGAGTTGTGTTGATACGCCGTGCTATAAACATATCGTCCTTACGGGACTAAATATGGGACAGTCTCAATCATAATGCTCATTGAGAGGTGTTCATAAAACTCAGAAATTACCTTAAGTTAACCTTTCTTGTGGAGGGCTTTGTAAGCCCGATTTTTGAGACTCGAGTTGTTAAATCCAAATCAACGCCGAATGTGCTTGGCAGAATACGCGTATGGTATTCTGCATGATTCGTCGGGGTTGGAAACCCCTCCCACGGGGAAAATCCGTGTAATCCGAGTCTCAGAACAAGACACAAACCGATTAATTCCAACAAAAAACGGATTCATTTTCTTAAATCGACGCTTATGGCGCGCTGCTTACGCGCACCTATCTTTTTTCGGAGCTTATTTGGATACGTATAAAAATCTCATTTTCGCGTATCTCTAAATCCTATAAATCGCGTATGCATCCAAAAAAATACATTTTTATGAAAAAGTACTATCTTTTTGTTGGCAAATGTATCTTTATACACAAAGGATACTTTATGTTTTGAGCGTTTTCAAACTTGTTTACTTGCATCTGGCATGAAAAAGGAGAAAGAATGTTTAAAGAATTTCTCAACAACAACTGGTTTTTCATAGGAATTGGGTTTGTAGTGATTTTTGGTATCGGATGCTATCTATGGTTTC
Source organism: Candidatus Poribacteria bacterium (assembly GCA_965197475.1). Classification (GTDB taxonomy): domain Bacteria; phylum Poribacteria; class WGA-4E; order WGA-4E; family WGA-3G; genus MSPOR6. Next base: position 493,068 of record CBDANF010000003.1, read on the forward strand.
AGAACGACCTTGCTAACTTCCGACAACACTATGCATCAATTAGTCAACTTAGTAAATCCAAAGAAACGCGAAAGGCCGGAAGCTTACAAACAGAGCAGAGCGACAAACCACAACCTGAAGCGCAATCTGTGAAAAACAGTCCTGCTCCCAAAAACACTACTGATGGCACACATAGTGTCACCAGTACAATAGAGGAAAACTCAGAAAACGTCACTGATACTACGTTAGAAGGGACAATTGAGGAAACTGTTTCAACGGAAGAGGAAGCAGCGGAAAACCTCTCACCTGAAGAATTGAGGGAACAAGAACTCAAAAAACGACTGAAGGATATCTCTGCACAGATGAAAGTATTGATAGAAAAAGCAGGCGGTAAAGTAGACGCTTCAAGCGACCCTGAAGTGAGACGTGAGATGCAGCAGCTTACAACAGAAATGTTTCAAATTATGCAAGAAGGGGTAAAAGAAGAAGACCAACCAGCCTTCAACTTCTTCATGAATTTAATGACAATAGGAAACAATTCCGTAAACTCAAAAGGTGAATTGATTGTTTCCGAATATGTAAAAATGGCAGATTTAATGGAATCCGCAGGAATGGGTGAAATAGCAAAAGGTATGCGTGCCTTAGCACAGATCGCTATAGATAGTGGAAGCGATGTAATTAAACCCGAGCATATTAATAAGGCTCTCAGATAAAGTCAAAGTTTATTGTATAACGTAACTCGTTTACGATATGCTTTTTTGAACCTGTTTTCGACACACCAAATCCACACCGATTGCCATCAGTGCCTTCGGTGTGGATTCGTGGAACGATCTGTAATGTCTCCTTCGGTATATCTCACAACATTCTTCTTCAGTTCATACCTTTGACAAAACTTTACACACCCCAAAAAAACTTTGCTTGCAATCTGATCGTAATTGTGTTATCCTATCTATAAAGAAATCAGGACTTACGCAATGTGTTTAAAAGTCCCCTTGATAAGGGGGATTTAGGGGGTTAAAAGCACTAAATTCTGCCTATTTAACCCCCCTAACCCCCCTTATCAAGGGGAATGCGTAAGTCCTGGAAATATACAAACGGGGACAAAGCAATGAAATTGGGTTTATGCACCATCACTTTTCAAGAAAAACCGTTGGAAGAGGTCATCAATATCGCTGCTGACTACGGATTTGATGGGATAGAGGTTTGGGGAAAACCGCCACACATGCCAGCGGAATACGATGAAATTCATATAAAAAACATTAGGGATTTAGTTCAACAAAAAGGATTGGCGATTTCCGCATTCGGATCCTACGTAGAACCGTTGCGGCATCTTCATCAAAAATATTTTGAAGAAGCGTTTAAAATTGCGCATGAACTTGGTACCGATCTGGTTAGAATCTGGTCAGGTGGAGGTCCATCAAAATCCATAGCACCTGCCGATAAACGACTGATCCTTTTCCGATTAGTCAGTTTGGCACAATGGGCGAGTTTCCGTAGTATAAAATTGGGCATGGAAATGCATAATAACCATCTTACAGACACTGTTGATAGTATCATAGAGATAATTGAGAGTACTAACTTATCCTCTCTTAAAACCTACTATCAACCACTTGCTCGGTTTGATGCTGATGAACCCCATACAGCGGCACAACGACTCGCATCTCACGTTGTGAACGTGCATGCACAAAACTTTGATGAAAACGGAAAAGCATGTGCAATCGCGGATGGTGTTGTTGACTATAGCAGGATTGTGGAGACACTAAGTGGGGCAGATTATGAGGGTTACGTTCAGGTAGAATTTGTACACGGTGATAACAAATTAGAAGCTTTACAACGCGACAGAGACTACCTCGCGAGTTTAACTACGCCTTTAGCAGAGAGTTCCTTGAAAAATTTGGACACCGCGCCTGTATAATAAACAGAATCGGTTTATTCGTTGTATGCGGTTAGAAGTCGGTATCATCGCATTAGTGGAAGAGGTATTGGGAACAACTGCAGATAAACGTATGCAGTTTGAATGGCTTTGTAATAAGCCGTGCCGTGAGCATTTCTGCGAATATTACGACCCTCTGATGGAACTCTACGTTGAACTTAACGGTGACTGGAAAGGGACATCAGCAAAGTCTGACGGTTATCTTACGCCAGATGCATATTTTCCCGAACCGTATCATTTTATCTTTGAGTTTGATGAACTGCAACACTTCACCCGGTTCCGAGAATTGACATTCAGGTTTTATCCTGAGAATATACCGCTTGCTTACGCACCGGAGACGTATATAGAGTTTTGCCAGCAGCACCACGATGCGGCACTTGCAAAGGGGCCTGACCGATTTCGACGGCGCACTGCTGATTTTCCTTACGTTAACGGTCGCGCTGCACAACGTGCTTTCTTTGACACTTTCAGGGATTGGCTTCCCCCACGACACGGGCTGAATCCTACGGTGAGACTAGCTGAATTTGAAGTTAAACCTATTCTCAACGGAGAATTAACTGGAAATGCCGCGAATGCCTACATGGAACGGTTAATTTGTGAGCGAATCGTGACTTCCAGATAGCGAGCTGGAACAATAGAAAAGGTAGGGCACATTACACTACATGGACAACCTAACTGGTTCAACAGTGAATCTATCAGATTATCCACTGCTTCAACTGATTGGACAGACTCCCCTCACCAAAATTGATCTCTTTTCTAAAGAATTGCCAAATATAGAGATCTATGCGAAAGTGGAGACCTATAACCCCGGCGGTTCCATCAAAGACCGACCAGTTTTGCGAATGTTAACGGAGGCAATTGCTTCTGGAGAACTCACACGCGAAAAAGTGATTTTAGATTCCAGCTCAGGCAATGCGGGGATCGCTTACGCTATGATCGGTGCCATCCTTGGATATAAAGTTGAACTCGTGATTCCAGACAATGCAACTGAAGAACGAAAAAAACGCATCAGTTCACACGGCGCAGAGATTATCTATACCGATGCAATCCTTGGCTATGATGAAGCACTGCGAGAAGTTGATCGCAGGTACGAAGCACAACCGGAAAAATATTTTTTCAAATCGCAATACGAAAATGAAAATAACTGGCGTGCCCATTTTGATACTACAGGTGTAGAAATCTGGGAGCAAACTGGTGGAAAACTGACCCATTTTGTCGCGGGTGTAGGAACAGGTGGCACTATCACAGGCGTAGGACGACGACTCAAAGATTATAATCCTGATATTCAGGTCTGTTCCATTGCACCTGAGAGGTTTCCTGGGATTGAAGGATTAAAACCTCTTGGACATCATGATGACATTGTACCTGAAATTCTTGATGAAAATGTTATTGATTACCGAATTCCTGCCTCAATTGAAAATGCGCACGAAATGTGTAGCCGTCTTGCACGACAAGGTTGGTTTGTTGGGACATCTTCCGGTGGGTATCTTTACGGCGCATACAAACTTGCACAACAGATACAGAAAGGTGTTATCGTTACAGTGTTTAATGACCTTGGTGAAAGATATTTTAGTATGAGATTGTGGGATTGACGTATCTTTTGATCGAAGATTCCGAACGAAGTAAAATAGGAGTTCTATGGAAACGACAGTTATTCCGTTTCGTGGCTTACGCTACAATTTAGGGAAGGTGGAAAATATCACCGATGTTATCGCACCGCCTTATGATGTCATCAAACCTGAAGAACGGATTGAGTTGGAAGCGCGGCATCCCACTAATATCATCCGCTTAATTTTGAGCCAGCCGCGCGACAATGACACTGAAAACGATAATCAATACACACGCGCTGCCGCATTACTGAACCAATGGATTTCTGACCAAACCCTCGTCCGAGACACCACCCCTCGTTATTATATCTACGATCAATCCTTTCACGCACCAGATGGAAAGCACTATACACGCCGTGCTATAATTGCCCTCGGTAAACTTGAACCTTTTGAAAATAGGGTTATTCTGCCTCACGAAAAGACACATGCGGGACCGAAGATTGATCGACTCAATCTGATGCGGACTTGTCATGCGAACCTTAGTCCAATATTTCTTTTCTACCAAGATCCAAACGGTGATATTGAGCAGATCATGCAGGGTTTTACCGATAAAACCCCCCCCGAAGTAGATTGCACTGAAACTTTTGGAAGTACACATCAATTGTGGTGTTTAGACAATCCTGAATCCAATCGTGAAATTCAAAACCTATTTTCGTCGAAACCACTTCTGATTGCCGATGGACATCACCGCTATGAAACTGCCCTTGCATTTCGTGATGAGACGGTAAAGAATGCGGAAGACAAGACATCTGAGGGTTATGGCTATATGATGATGAATCTTGTCCGTATGGAATCATCGGGTTTAGCTGTTTTAGCAATTCACCGTTTACTGAGTAATCTTACTACAGAACAGATCAATCATGCTATTGCCGGGTTGCCCGAAGTATTTGAGGTACACGAAATCGATTCCCTTTCAAATCTTATGGAAAAATTGGGTACGTTTAAAGGGAAATCTCCTGCTGTTGGCATGTCCACACCTGACAAAAAATATCGTTTGTTAATTCCGCATTCCGCGTCTGCAGGACAATTAGATGTTACGCTTGTTCAAGAGACCATTATCAACAAGTTGTTTAAGGTCGAGACATTAGCAGACCATATCAGTTATACTGCTTATGCTGATGATGCTGTAGCTCATGTTCATTATACGCAGCACCGTGTTGCATTACTCATGAATCCTACACCAGTTGAGCAGGTTTTAGATGTCGCAATGGCAGGATTGGTGATGCCGCAGAAATCAACTTATTTCTATCCAAAGATGGCGACAGGATTCGTTGTGAACCTATTGAATAGATAAACCAGAACAATATTGTGGTAAGCGTGCTGTTTATTGTTTTAAAGTCAGGACTTACGCAATGTGTTTAAAAGTCCCACTGATAAGGGGGATTTAGGGGGTTAAAAGCACCAAATTCTGCCTATTTAACCCCCTAACCCCCCTTATCAAGGGGGAATGCGTAAGTCCTGAAAGTAATCATAGGCTTTACTCAACACAGGAGATAGTTGACATTATGAAAATACGGAAAATTCTTATAACTGCAATCGTTTTCGCAAGCATCATTTCGATTCTTCCAATTTCTCATGCTTTTGAGTTTTCTTGGCAAATAGACGAAACACCTGAAGGTCAAGAGAGTGCAACTGCCGTCGAACCGATAGAAGTAACACTCTTAGATCAGCCTATACACGTGTCATCTCACAGTGCAGCAATTTTTTTAATGAAAAAGTATTCAGTTTACATAGATACAAACTGGAGCGGTTTAGACGCATACAAGCTGCTACAAACATTTGAATCGATACCACAACGAACGAATTGGAGATTTGCGAGACAAGATGTGTCTCCGTCGGTTTGGCAAATCAGTAATAGCCACATTCATAACGACATAGACATAGAACATAGAAGTGACACAAGAGTAGTCACAATCGCATCTGATGCTTTTACCTATGCAAACCCCCTATTAGCAGAAATTGAAGGTGTCCGAGGCAGATTCTTTTCCAAACGGCTACATAATGCTGTCGTTCGGTTTGTAACCGATGACGGTAATAATAGAGATGTTATCAATAAAATACTGCGAGAACGTTATGATGTAAGCATTGATGTACCTGATTATGCAGAATTGACAAAATACACGACAGGTGAGAATCGCCACCGCTTCTCTGAATTCAAAAGCGAAGAATTATTGGTAATTCTTTCTATGCTTGAGGAATTTCCCCAAGGGATGCTTACTACACCAGGACTCAAATACCTTGTTCGCAGACTTGACGGCACGCCCAACCCCATATACCCAACAGCCCCTGCCATTGCATGGACAAGCGCAGGATACATTGAATTCATGGAATCTGCTTTTAAAAATGCAGGCTATGACTATATGCACCGTCTGATTCTGCATGAAAAGGCACATTTTCTTTGGGAATACTTATTTGACGAACAACTCAAACAAGATTGGATTGAAATCGGCGGCTGGTATGAAAACCCCGACGACAAGGATGGATGGTCAACTACAAAGCAAGTTGAATTTGTATCTGCTTATGCACACGGAATCAACCCGAACGAGGACATGGCAGAGAGTATTAGTTTTTACATTGTGAGACCTGACAAATTACGCTCACGTGCCCCCGCAAAATACGAATTTATCCAAAATCGCATCATGCACGGCACACGATACATCTCACAAATTAGAGAGGATTTAACATTTGAAGTTTATAACTTATATCCTGACTACGTCTATCCTGGAAGAATCATACGAATAGACATTCAAGTTGAAGGTGAACCCGAAGAAGATAAACTCGCAAAAATTGAAATAGAATTACACAAAGAAAGCGAATTAGACGCAGCGACAGTGGCATCTATCAGAATATTCAGTCCAAAAGGATCGTATACTGGGTTAAGACTGCGTCCAGTTGACGCACAAGGTAATAGGATACCTGCGGGACACATCTTACGAGGAAGTGTAGAAATTTCACGATATGCCCCTGACGGCTATTGGAATCCTGACCAAATCAATTTAACAGACGCAAACTCCAACAGTCGTTATAGTTCAAAAGTCGATTTCAATTGGATGATGTATATAAACAACCCGTTAGCTGATTGCGAACCCCCGAAATATGTGTCAAACACAATGCGATTGTCACTCTCACAACCCCAAAATACTGATGAAGGTGAATATCAGATAGTTACAGCAAGATGGCAAGCAACTGATAAAACAGACATAGACACATTAGCAGCACGGATAAACGACACATTTTTAGAAACATACTCACGCTTTTCATACGGCAAATTTGACCCTGAAACAAACACGGCAGAAGTCAATTTTAAGTTCCCAAACTACATGCCTGGCGGTGTATATAGTCTCAACTATATCACAATGAGAGACATAGCATTAAACTATTCTGCATACTATTTCACCGATCCAGAGATGGACGAAGCACCACAAACAATAGAGATACACACTACGAATCCCGACTTTGAGACACCCGAATTGGATATGAACAATATCACTATAGAAGCCACACCGACAAACCCTGAAGAACCGAATGGAGAAACTATAGTTGATATAACATTCTTTGCTAGAGATAATATTAGCGGTTACACCAAATCAGATATGCGTTTACGCGACCCGAACGGCGTCATACATTTGTTCCGCCACTATCCTAAAGGACGAAGTGCTTTATATTTCCCTGGCGATCCGACTATATATAAAGAATACAACAAAACAATCGTATTATCAGTCGGTAGCATTCCTGGAATTTGGGGACTTGCAGAAATGGTTCTCTATGACAAAGCAGGTAACACTCTCAAAGCCGATTTTACAGAGATCGTGCGGTTTGTCGTTGATGATACACCCGGTTCCGCTAACAAAACAGATGTCAACGGTGATGGCAAGGTCAACATTCTTGATCTGGTTTTTGTTGCGAATGCATTTGATGAATATGACGCGAAAGCGGATGTCAACGGAGATGGGGTGGTTAGCATACTGGATTTAGTATTAGTCGCAAGCTCCCTGGGAAATGACGAAATGGCAGCACCAAGTCTACACAAAAACGACCTTCAAAACTGGCTAACATTAGCACTTCAAAATGACAACGGAAGCTATAGGTATCGCCAAGGTCTAAACGTGTTACAACGTCTGCTACTCACAGCACAACCCGAAAAAACAGCGCTGTTGCCAAACTATCCAAACCCATTCAATCCGGAGACGTGGATACCGTATCAATTAGCAGAACCCGCAGATGTCACACTACACATTTATACTTCAGAAGGAAAGATTGTAAGAACATTTGAAATTGGACACAGACGGGCAGGTAAATATATCACAAAAAGTAGTGCCGCGTATTGGGATGGTAAAAACAGTTTTGGCGAAGTAGTTTCGACTGGTATATACTTCTATGAATTGCGAACCGATAACCAATCATTCACGAGAAAAATGATAATCGTCAAATAGTATCAAATGACCATAGGATATCTGGAAGGTTGATGTTTATTGGCTTCCCAGCGATCATTAATGAGTGGGTTGCGTTGGGATCGCGAGCATCCTCTTTGAGAAATGATGCGTTTAGCGATAAACGTGTCTAAAGTATAGCAAAACCAGTAGCGGTTGTCAACCATATTTTCAAGGCACCTGCCCCGGTTTTGCGAAGTAAAGTTCGTCGGGAACATAGGATTAGGGTCTCATTGGGCTTCTCCTTGGTGAGTGGCTTCATCGTTTGAGTCTGAATTGGCAAGGTCTGCATCTATGGCTTGGAGTTGGTGCTGCGGTATGAGGTCGAGATATTGAGAGATGACGCGTTTAGAAAGTCGTGTAATCTGTGAGATTTTATCAATATCTGCGGTTGCTTTCCGAACGACTTTGACGCTCTCATAATCGCGAATGTATCTATCAACTGCCTCCTTAGAGTGTTTGGTCTTTGCGGCAATCCTGGGGGTGAGATGTCCTTGAAGATAGAGGGTTATGATCTCTTTCTTATGGGTAATAGCCCCCGATAAGTCATGGATATTGCCACGGGTGGGCAAGAGTTCTCCAGTGGTTTTTTGCCATTCATTAACATAATCACAGACAACGGCATCGCAGACATTGAGCAAAACTGCCAAGTCGAGTTGGGTCAATAATGCCCCTTGGTCATAAGCTTGATGACACCAGCGGACCAAGCGATTGATCCGCAATTGCCGGGAGGTGAAACCGTTGCGAAAGGATTCAATATCCTCTGCGGCGAGGTAAGTCAGGATGACGGGTTTCATGCGGGTTTTGACGATGGACTTTCCTCTTTCTGGATGCTCTTCAATAGGGACGGCCATCCAAACGAGTTGTCCATAACTCAAGAAACGCTCATCCGGGAGTTGATCGCCGGTGGCGAGTTTCTCCAAAGGAAGGGTAATCACGAAATAGTCTTCAACGGTCTTAAGAATATCATCAACAATGGCGGTGGCAGTGACTTCGCCTTTGTCATAACCATAGTCATTGAGAAAGCGGTGAATGAGCAACTGTCGTAGGGACTTATCGTTGATGCGTCTGAATTTCTTCTCGTTGATTTGCGTGCGGGTTAGAGGTTTGCTCATGAGAGGTCCCCCTTTTTTGTGTCCTCAGGTTCTGGGTGAAGGAGTTGGGTTATGCGATCTGTGTGTTGGTATTCCTCATAGAGTGAGAGATACTCGCGGATCAACCGGTCAGATAGATGGGTGATCAGGCGTATCTGTGCGTTAGGAAAGCCTTGATGATGGAGCGTAGCGACTTGTGTAAAGTCTTTCAAGTAGCGGTAGACAGCTCGTTCGCTGTGGTTCGTCTTTTTCTCGATTTCGGTGAAGGTATAGGCTTTGAAATATAACTCCAGGACCTGGGTTTTATGAGAAGTGCCGGGGCCCATGTCGTGTTTCGTCCCGCGCGTCATAACGAAATACCCATCCTGCTTCAAGTGTCGAATGTCGCGTTTGACTGTAGCAGGACTGGTGGTTAATAATACAGCTAAATCCTCGTAGCTCAGTAAGGCATCTTGGTCATAAGCTTCTTGGGTCAATCGGAGGATCCGATGCCGTATGAGTCCTGCGAGACCATAATTCGCTAAGACTTCAAGATCGGCGTTTGTGTCATTGAGAGTTAGCCGACAGGAAACTTTTTTCGCTAAAGCGATATGTTTACCTGCGGGTTCCTCTGCGGCGACTGCCTCGTAGCAGATTTGCCCTGATGTCAGGTGCACATCGGCGTGTTGTTCAAAGTAGGTGGAAATCTGTTTATAGTAGGCTTCAGCAACGAGAGGCATTAGATTAAAGTCTGCTGAAATCTTCTGAATAATAGCGGCTCTGGCATTCTTGGATTCGAGCCGAGTGATACCGTAAGCGGTATCCTTCTTGCGGTTCATATTGACCTCCATGAATAGATTATCGGGGATCCGAGGACATCTACTCGTTAGTTTAACGAATACTAATAGTATAACTCATGGGGTCATTTGATACAAACTATAAGTAAATTTAAAATGACTGGACGCAATATCAAACTGGAATCTCGCACAAAAATACTTATCATGATGATATGTGGTTGCCTTGTCATTTTGCTTGATAGTCCTACCGCGTTGTTAACATGTTTTGTTGCAAGTATCCTTCTCGTTGCGTTTTCAGCACCAACCCTAAAACAGATCCGATTGTTACTACTCTTCCTATTTTTCACAACATGGGGATTGATTTATAGTCAGGCAATTTTCTACAACGAATTTCCTCGCACAGTTTTAATTACGCTTGTTCCCGCCGAATTGCCAATCATCGGGGATATGACAGGCGGCATCCGAATCTATCGCGAAGGACTTTTTCACGGTATTATTCAATCGATGCGGTTTAATACCACCCTTGTGATCGGTTGTTACATTGTTTGGACCACACAACCTCGCGACCTACTTCTGGCATTGGTGCAGTTACGTGTACCTGGGGCATTAGCGTTTATGGTGACAACCGCGTTGCGTTTTACTCCATTGATTGCGAATGAAACATTAGCAATCATCCGTTCTCAAAGATTGCGCGGATTCCGTTACCTACGGTTCAACCTATTTGTCACAGTGCGCGGTGTTATCAATAGTTTGCGTCCTATCTTGGCAGGGAATATTCGGCATGCATCCCACCTTGGAGAATCGGTTGAAAGCCGAGGATTCTCACCGGACACAACATCAAAACGGACTTCATTACGAATCTCACGGATGGACAGGTGGGATTATTGTTTGCTTGCGTTGCTATGCCTCTGCTTGTTCTGCGTCATTGGTTTGAAAGTGCTCTATTTCTGCTATGTGAATGGTATCTATTACGGGGCGTGGTTGAGAGGTGTGTATACATTTGCCCGAGAGGTGTTATGAGGGATTTAGTCCGTAGGTTGGATTGAGCGCGTGTAACCCATAGGCATCAATTTAGTGTGCTATATGCAAAAAGATGCTGATTTGTGATGATAGCAGCACCAGCGGTGCGGAATGTTATAGAAAACAGTGTCAAACAGTCTCTTGAACCCCAGCGGGGGCAGCATGCGCTTTTGGCATGCTGCATGAGGTGTCTGACAACACGTACACATATACACCTTTCGCCCTCTGGGGCTTGAGTTTGGTAGGGGTCGCGTGTCTGGACACCTTTCGCCCTCTGGGACTTAGATATCCAAAATATAGGTTTATTTCCTTAAATTGACACCTATGGGTTGAGCGCGTGTAACCCAACAAAAGAGGCGCGTGAATTGCGCGACTACGAACGCGATACCTTTAAAATCCGCGTAATCCATGAAATTAGCGATAATTTGCGATTCTGACAAAAACCCGTGCGGTTAGGAAACCGCACCTACCGTCCATGGAGAACACTATGAGGTGAGATTAACGTCCTACCTCCCAAGCCAGATGTTGAAGCTCCGGTCCGATGAGTTTTTCCCACGCCAGCCGCACAGCGGCATTTGAACCTGGCGTAGAAATAACTACTTTTCCTTGATAGACTCCTGCTGTTGCACGCGATAACATAGCAGCAGCACCGACTTGGTCATAACTAAACATCCGAAAGAGTTCCCCAAAACCCGGCAACGTCTTTTCTAATTTACGATTGAGCACATCAAAAGTCGTGTCGCGTGGTGCGATGCCGGTCCCACCGTTAAATAAAATGACTTGAGCATCGCTTGCAGCCATTTTATCCAAAATGTCCGCAACCTGATCCGGTTCATCTTTAATAATCTGATAAGCGGTCACACTGTTTCCATCCGCCTCAACTTGTTCTCGTATAAACGCAGCGTTTGTGTCTGTTTCTGGTGTCCGTGAATCACTTACGGTAACAATGGCAACTGAGACAGGACCTTCTTCAGCAGCTATCTCCCGATGCTGTTGTGTGCTTGTTGATGTCGTCATAAAATAACCTCTTCCGTCAAATTATTGATTTGGGTACGCCTTCTGCAAATGCCTTGGCATAGGAAAAAAGATTCCTTGAGTTTGTGCAGCGAGTGTTGTTTGAAAATCGTTAGGGTCTGGATAGCCTATCACATACGCGGTAATGCCTAATGATTGACATATCTCCAATGCTCTCTCCGCAGGATATTTGCCTGTAGTAGGTTCGTCAGTCAAAATAAGCAGGAATCGCCTCGCGTAAGGGCTAAATTTCACCTTAGGCACACCTTCAACGATAGCATCAATAAGATGTTCATCACCACCAAATGGTTCTTCCATAAACCTTTTTATCAAACTTTCGTTGAGCGGCATCTGTGATACGACAGTCCCATTGATAGTCTTAATAGCATCTTTTGCTTCAGCAAAACGGATGAGTCCAATCCGATATTTTAGGGGAAAAATCGATAATCTGCCAATGAGTGTGCTTAACCCGAGCATGACTGCATCCGCTTTTCCACCCATACTTCTGCTATAGTCTAACATTACCACAACATCGACGAGCGGTTCAGCACTGTTATTTGTTGTAGATGCACTTGGTTGTGCACCAATGTAAACTTTGAGACTATCTCTATCTCTCCGAATCGTATAAAATTGGTTGTTCCACCGGTCAGTAACGGTCCATCTATGAACAGATTGCCTTGCTCGAGCTATAAGATTAGCATCCAAATTCCAATAGTTTGGGGAGGCACCTGCATAAACGTTTATCTTATTTTCATCTTTACGAAGGGCATAAATTTGCTCATTGCCGTAGTCTGTAATTACTAACAAATCATTATTCCGTTTTTCTAAAATTGCTGCATATCCCTCACTGAAAAAATCCGTTTTCAAGCCAAGCTCTTTGTTATCGAATTCTTGTTGTATTTTATTTATAGGGATATCACCTTCTTCAAAAAGCACTTCAAACTGTAATTCAAGGCTAAATAGCATTTTGCTACCGTTTTGCTGAATATCAGTAGCAATATCTTTGAATAATTTGAGAAGCGGGCGGTTCCCAACGCGATTACTTGGGAGTGCGGCGGGATTGGCGGGATTATAGAGGCTACCGGGTATTTGTTCCCATACGCCCCCAGTGGCATCAGCTAATGTCTGCTGAAAAGGTTCGGGAAATCCAAGTATGTTTACGCGAACTTCCTCAAATTGAGATTGATCGATTACTTTTGCTCGCATATTAGTTATTGCGTTCTTTTCTCTCAAACTGGTTGATGCGGGTTCATCTGTAACTAAGATTAAGTGCTTTTCGGCGTCTGTGTGAAATTCCATATAGTCCAATGTATACAAAAGTGCATCAAGTGCATTTTCATCTCCACTCAGATGAACTTCTTTCATTCGCCGTCGAAGAACACTGACATCAGGTAACAGCGCACGTGTTTCGACCTTTTGACCCTTTTGCCGGACACTGAATTCAGACATGCCAAAATGGTATTCGAGATTGATAAGATCAAATGCATCCGTCATGCTATAAAGGTTTTCGGCGACCTGCTGGATGTTGTCGCGCATACTGGCACTTGTATCAAGCACAAAGACCACGTTGATCTTATCAAGTTCCCGTGTGCTAATAATATGCTCAGCAATCTTTTTGAGTGCTTCTCCGATTGGATTAGTACCACCGTCGTCTTTTCTAATTCCTTCTCCGATAGTTCCAATTTCTGCAGTTCCTTTTGACTCAAGCCTGTGAAATCCACTTTCGCCATCGCCTTTGACACGTTGTCGAAGACTTTTCACCCCTGCGCCTGAAGAGATTTCAAAGGGACTTGTGACAGATTTTGGAAGTGCTGCTGTACGGCTATTCAAATGCGTTGCTTGTGTTGTAACTTCAGGTAGTTTTGTCACTGTTTCAGACACTGATTTTGTAGCATTGTGCATCAATACCTTCTTGGAAGGGCGAAGGGTTTCATCGATTAAATTTGAAGAAGCTTTTAAGGCAACATGTTTTGGACGGTAATCAGAAATAGATTTGGTCTGTTTTGAGGTAAGTGTTTGCTTCGGTAGTGGTCGTTTTAATCTGCGTTGTTTCTGGGTATCCTTCATATCTATAAATTCCACCCCAACAACATCTTCAATTTCATTACTAAGATGTGCATAGTAGAAAAATGTAAAAAGTATAGCGATGCAGAGATGGACAATCCCGGCAATCAGACAGGCATTCAATGAGCGTTGTTTTACTTCAGATCGAATCATGATGTCCTCCTTTAATTCTTTACCTCTATCATTGCCTTTCTATTATTGTTGAAAAGTCAATATAAAAATTATATCAGATATTGTAATAAATTTCAAGAAGCTTAAAAGTTAAGGGTGTGTAAAGTTTTGTCATTGAGAACGTAAAGATGTGTATTGCCAAAAGATATTAACACTTTCAATATTGTGTGTTTAATTAGGACGTTTAGCACGTCCCACGGACGTGCTAATGCCAAGCAGTACAAGGATTAGGACGTGATTTTGTGTGTGTTTTTTTGCATCTTCTCTGGTTTCACCTGCAACATTAGTGGTCAACATCTGAATATATAATCGTTGTGTGATAATAAGTATAACATAGATACGTGTGTTTGTCAAATTATTTAGAAGAATTTAGTCTTTTACCAAAACTTTACACACCCTGCTCCACATTTCCTACCCTCTTGGGTGTGTAAATATTTTGTCGCATAGGTTCAATTTGCGAAAAATCCTTCGCGTTTTTCTACTGTAGGGCGGGGTCTGTGTGCCCGCCATGTCTGATGTATCCAAACAATGGGCGGGCACAGGGACCCGCCCCTACAATGAGTGGTGGACAGATTTTGTCAAAAACTTTACACACCCCAAAGTTAATCTCAACACTAAATGGTTTTGTGTTATCTGAAAGGATAACCTCTTTTCTGCTTTTTGTCTCTAAAAAAAATGAAAATTGTCCAAACTTGAGTAAACCTATAAATTGATTGACAAATTTTCACAAAAACAGTAAAATGTTCCAATTATTAGCAAATTGGAGGCGAACAATGGAAAAATTCCCGATTATTGATACACATGTTCATCTGTGGCACCCGAAGCAGCTTAGATATCCGTGGCTTAAACAGGTTCCAGCACTAAACAAGCCGTATCTTCTAAATGATTATTCCGCCGCGCACGAGAATCTGGAAATTGAATCCATTGTCTTTGTCCAATGCGATACACATCCAGATGATGGATTGAAAGAGATCGCGTGGGTTACTTCACTTGCAGCCGTAGAGCCGCGCATCAGAGGTATCGTGGCATGGGCACCACTTGAAGAAGGTAAACAGGTGGCACCTTTTGTGGAAAAATTGGCTGAGGATACGCTTGTAAAAGGTATTCGCCGCCTCATTCAAGGGGAAGACGTTGATTTTTGTATCCAACCCAACTTCATGAATGGTGTCAAAACCCTCGCTCGCTACGGATTGAGTTTCGATATATGTATCTTCCACCCGCAACTCGCTAATGCCATTCGTCTTGTAGAACAGTGTCCGAATGTCCAATTTATTTTAGATCATATTGGCAAGCCAGACATCAAGAATCAGCTGTTTGAACCGTGGAAGCAGGAAATAAAAATACTTGCGGAATTCCCCAACGTCTACTGTAAAATATCAGGTCTGGTAACAGAGGCTAATCATGAGAATTGGACACCTGCCGACCTACAACCCTATATTGAACACGTTATTGACTGTTTCGGGTTTGACCGCGTGATTTACGGAAGTGATTGGCCAGTCTCAACATTAGCTTCAGATTATCTACTTTGGGTGCGGACATTGCAGGAAGCAGTTTCAGAATCTACGCCTGAAGAATTGAAAAAACTTTTTCACGACAATGCTATCAAATTTTATAGACTTCAACAGTGATAATAAGACCATAATTATTGACTAACGTTGTAGGCGCGGTTCGAAACCGCGCCTACATTGGTAAAAGAGTTTATGCGTTACCGATCACCGAAAACTATAAAGGCAGTCAGTAATCTGTATAGAATGTAAGAGGCGCAATGAATTGCGATTAAACGCGTTTTTTGTTAATGAGAAGTCATCATTCAGAAATGGTATAACAAGAAAAATACACAATGTTTTTTGTCTTTTGTATATTTATCCTACCGATCACAGTTTTACTGATTTTGCTCCTTGCCACAAAACAGAAAACGGACAGTGAAATGTCGCCTACAGATCCCACGGAAGTCTGCGCGTTCTGCCAGAAGGACTTTCCGATAAATCAATTACTGGAGAAAGAGGTAGGTACCTACGGTAGAGTTTACTGTTTCTGTGGGGAATGCATCGAAAAATTATACAACGAATTTAAAAATCAAACAGCGATAAAAACAGGAGAGTAAATTATGTACGATTTAGTTACGTTTGGGGAAGCGATGATCCGACTCACAGCACCTGAGTTTATGCGCTTGGAGCAGGTATCATCGCTATCAATCACAGCAGGCGGAGCAGAGATGAACGTTGCTGTCAACGCTGCACAACTTGGCTTAAAAACAGCATGGGTATCGCGACTCGTTGACAATTGGTCTGGTCGTTACATTCGCAATAAAGGACGCGAACTCGGTGTTGACATGTCCAACATCGTATGGGTAGACTTCGACGGTGTTGGCTTTGAGCGAAACGGGTTTTATCATCTTGAGATGGGGGCAGGTCCTCGGGCAAGTAGCGTTACTTATGACCGCGGACATTCGGCTATCTCTAAGGTTCAACCCGGTGAAATAGATTGGGCATCTATTTTTAGCAATGCGCGATGGTTTCATCTCAGTGGGATTACGCCTGCATTATCAGAATCTGCGGCTGCGGTTTCAGCTGAAGCACTCAAAGCGGCACGTGCAGCGGGTGTCAAAACAAGCTATGACCTTAACTTCCGTTCTAAATTGTGGAGTGCTGAGCAAGCACAGGCAGCGAACCGACCGATGATGGAACATGTCTCTGTTCTTATCGGAAACGAAGAGGATTTCGAAAAATCGCTTGGGTTTGCTACAGAAGGTGCGACCGAATCATATAGCAAACTTGAACCTGATAGTTATAAAGAGGTTGCTCAGCGCGTCAAAGAGGCTTTCCCAAACATTGAGATGATCGGCACAACTTTGCGTGATGCTAAAACCGGTTGGCTAAATGATTGGCGAACACTTCTGTTTGATGGTGAAGAGTTTTATCTGTCACGTATCTATGAAGATTTAGAATTAGTGGACAGAGTTGGCGGTGGGGATAGTTTCTCATCAGGGTTAATCTACAGTCTACTCAACGAAAAATCACCTCGAGAGGCAGTTGATTTCGCAGGGGGATACTCTGCCTTAGCACACACTTTCCCAGGAGACTTTAACTGGGCAACGACAGCAGAAGCAGAAAAAGCGATGCAGGCAGGAAGCGTCCGTATTAGCCGCTAACTTTTTTCAAGCAAGAAAAGGAATTCTCGGTTCGGTTTTCCGGCTGCGTTCACCCATTCAAGGGTCCATTTCATACCTGCCATGACGTTCCGTTTGTAATTCATCTCAACCACAGCAAGTAGTTTACCGTTCGTTAGCATCACTTCATTCAGTTCTTCCGCAGTTGCGCGTCCACCAGAACTGTATGATAGGATAATCCAACGCGCCTGCGTTATCCTGATTAACTTTTCAATGGCTTCAACAGCGATAAAACGACCGTTTGTGTCACATCGGAACTCCTCAAATACGGATGCTGAAAGTTGATCGGAGGTATCTTTACGTCGTTTTGCCTTACCGAACAGTGTTGGTTCGTCAAAGAGAATAACGCTTTTCCAGAGATGATAGTATGCCGCGTATCTCACGCGGGAGGGAGGCATTTTCTCGTTGTTTGAACCGTAGGGTGGATCAAAGTATGCAAGGTCTACAGAAACGCGCGAGACAAGATCAAAGATGTCGGTTTGATAAACTTCGTGGTTTCCTTCTGACGTAAAAACTTTTGGCACTTCAAGCACTAATTCTTTATAGGCGCGAGGTGCCCAATCTTTGAGATAGGCGGAATAATGACCGAGGGTACTATCAACGCGATCCAACCCCAAAATTAGGCTTGTTAATGCCACTGCTTTTTCAACCTTATCCAGTTTGAGATTTTCAATTTCCTGCCGAATCGCATCTAATTTACGTGTATTGTGTAGCTGCCACGGTTTCTTAAGTCCATCTGCTTGGATTGCACTACCGGTGTTGGCGTGTCCGCCATAATGCTCTGTGAACCACCCATCAATCGATGGGATAGTGTTTAGATGGTCAATAAGGGGTTGATATTCTGATCGGGGTTTTGTGTTGAGAAGGTAGCAAGTTCCCAAAACTTCTGACCACGAGGCAATGTCGTTGCATACGACGGTATAACCGAGTTTGGCGAATGCTTGTGAGACACGGGTTGTGCCTGAAAAACCGTCTAAAATTGTCTTGGCATCAACTTTTTTGGCGAGTTGGAGTATTTGTGGGATAAGTTTTAGTTTGGAACCAGCGTATTTTATGCCTTCTGTGGGAGGTACATTAAGGACAAAGTTATCAAAGAGAGGAAGTGTTTGTGCCATGCTTTTAACATCTCTCTACTTTGATGACTTCCCCGATTAAGAAACTTGGACATTGGTAAGTGAAAGTTCTTTAGCGTATCCCTTATCTAAAACTGTTTCCTGAATGAAAGTGCTTGCATTGAGAATCTCAATACCGATGAGTTCACCGTTATCATTCAATTCAGCTGTGATATTAGGACTCAACTCTAAACTGCCACTTTGGGGTTCATCAGAAATCACAAGATGTAATATATTTTCTTTGTCAAAATATTTCATCTGCGGTTTAGTCATTGGTTGGTTTTCCCACTACTTTCGATTCTATCCTTTTCAGGGCACAGAGACGGTATTTTCCATGTCCTACCCGCCAGTATCTACGCTTACCTCTATATTTGCTGTCTTTTGAATCGGAATTGACACAATCTATTGATAGTTCCGCCCCTATGTTCACCATCTTAAAGTCAGGGTACTTTTTCTTGATGATTGGTTCAAGGTCTGCCTTCATAAAGACTCTATTTGTATCTCTGTCGGTAAATTCCTGTGCCGCTTCCCAGACTACCTGATTTACAGGTACGGGGCCAGACCAACGCTCTGTAAGTTTTATTTCCATATTAGTTAGTCTCCATCACTTTCCATTCTATCCTTTTCTGGATCATATAGGCGGTATTTATCCCTTCCTATCCACCTATATCTATC
The DNA here is from genome assembly GCA_965197475.1 of Candidatus Poribacteria bacterium. Classification (GTDB taxonomy): domain Bacteria; phylum Poribacteria; class WGA-4E; order WGA-4E; family WGA-3G; genus MSPOR6. Next base: position 512,112 of record CBDANF010000003.1, read on the forward strand.
CTCCCCTCTGGGATAGTTCCGTCGTGTCGGGAACTTAACACAGCACCCCCTTATCCATCTTCTTACTTTTTCCACATTGAAATCAGGATGCTTACCCGAAACGACTCGTTCAATTTCTTTGAGAGAGAATATAGCGTTTGGATCGCCTTTTGTAAATTCCTGAACTGCTTCCCATACAATCTGTTCTAATGGTTCATCGCTTGGAGGGCGCGGAGGAGAGGAAGACTTTTTCCGGGATTTATTAGGTACAGCGAACTGCTCATCTCCAACAATTGTTTCTGTACTAACGACGATTTCACCTAACTCTGTCTGGAATATGGAGACAGCTATGCAGGTAACATCTATACCGTGTGAAGTTCGGAGGAAACGGCAGACACGTGTGACTCGCTCTGGTATCTCTTCTGCGACTATGAATAGACGCAATGTGCAATTGAGCGGAGGGAATTCGCTTGTCTCAGACATATCAAATACTGCCCTAAAGACCTCATCAAAAGTTTTGCCTTCAAACTCGCCCCGAGTTTGAAAGTAATTTTCAGCTATCTCACGAATCTGCGATTCCGAAAGTCGCTCTGCCCACGCAGCATAGTCAAGCAGTTGTGCTACTACCTCGCGTGGAGTCCGCCCTTTTTTTAGTTCAACGATGACGAGGTTCCCTTGAAAGTCAACTCCAAGTAGGTCAGAATACATGGTGTTTTCTTCATCTGTAACACTCGTTTGCCGACCAATCCAAAGAAAATCCTCTTGAGCAAGAGTCTGGCTCGGACTATTCTCAAGCCAGTCTTCCAGATGACTTTCGAGTTCCATATCAGTTTCTTGCGCGATGACAAGTTTATCATTCTGTAATCTAAAAATAGGCATTGTTTTAGGGTGTATGTAAATTGATTGAATTAATAGACAATTCGTAAAAAGCGCGCTTAGAAAGCGCGCCTACCAAGGGAAACACTGTTACTAAAGGGCAATTTACCGCACAAAACAGGAAAGAAATTCGTGAGAACGCAAAAGACCTTCTGACTCAGCTTCCCATGTGCGCCAATAACGGTAATCTTCCAGCTCAACGCTAACAATACCGTTGAAGTCTACATCTTCAAGAAGCTGCACTACTTTCAGCCAATCCACAACGCCATCACCGGGAATTGTGTATCGCCACCAATCTTCACCGAACCCACGTGGTCCGTGAAAACTCGGTCCCAAATTGCCGTGCAGGTAAAGTGCTTCCTCGTCAAAAGCAGTATCTTTTCCGTGAACATGTTTAACATAAGAAGCAAATTCGTTGAGTGCGCGAATATGGTCAATACCAATTCTGACAAGGTGTGACGGGTCATAGTTGAGACCTAAACCAGTGGAAGGACATTCAGCAAACATGGCACGCCACATTTCAGGCGTACACCCGAGCGCAGGATACGCAGGTGCACCACCGGGCCAGCCTTCTATGGCAATCGTTACGCCTTGCGACTCAGCGAATTCTGCAATAGGTGGGACGGTATCTTTCCATATATCAAAGTTTTTGCCGCGTCCGAGGCTTGCATCTTCTGGAACAAAAACGCAGAACATAATGTGAACATCGTTATCAGCAGCAGCTTGTATAGCAGATTTCGCCCTTTCCGCACCAGATTTCTGCGTGGATTTTTTTGCGCTGAGAAGTTCGCGAGTCCCAGGCAAATCCGCTGTCCCAATTTCCAAGCCTGCATCCCTCGCTGTTTTGACGACTTCGGGGGTTGCTTCTCCAATATCAATTGCTTCAAATCCGTTATCAGCACACCACTTACAGAAATCCGAGAACGGCATTTGACGCGCTGTGCCGGGAATACGTAAACCTATTTTCATATTTTTCCTTTTTCCTCTATTTCTTGTGGAGTGGTTTCTAATATCCCATTAATCCGCAACAACGGCGACATACCGGCATCGGACCATCTGTACTAATAGATTGCCGGAATTTCATCGCCTTCTGATTATTCCACATATCAACAACCTTGTCATCTTTGATGTTGCCAATAATATAGTCATGGTAATCCCGACATAGACTCACGTCTCCGTTGCTATCAATTTCTAAAGTCATATAGATACTAACACACTGGTTGTAACCAAAGGTTTGCTCATGGTCAGTGTAGTAGCGTTGAATTTCACCTTTTGAGTTTAACCTCGGCATCATGACAGGTGGACATCGCTTCTGCTTTTCAGAAAGATTTTCCATCTCTTCAAACCGATCCAGAATTACGCCATGGTCAAAATCGTGCCATGTGCCAATCCATCCGTAATGCGTTTGTGGTTTGAACCCAAAACGTCTTTCAAACTCCTCCGTATGTTCCTGAGCGGATTCAGCATCTATCCACCATGTCAAGTAGAAGATTTGCGCATCTGCAAATTGGCTGGTGAACTTGTAAAGATCAACCACTACATCAATGTTATACATCGTGACACAGCTAAGCGGGATAATATAAGGGAAATTTTGGTTTCGCCGTTCTTTCTCCGCACTGAGGATTTCCAACGCTGCTTTGACATCCTTGAAGCTGTCATAGTTTTCTGAAACACCAGGGCGTTGTGTATTGTGGATTTCCTCATTCGGTCCATCAACGCTTAGGTAGATAATTTTGCATGTTTCCAAAATATCGTCAGCACGTCTTGCGATGTTAGTAGCGTTGCTAACAAGAGAGATAGGCATCCCTTTCTCTTTGATGTAGTGCATCAATTCTATAATGCCGGGATAAAGCATCGGTTCACCACCCCAGATGTACCACACAGGAGACCAGCCTGCATCAACAATCTGGTCAACCAGATTTTTATAGATTTCCACAGGTACTTCGCGTTGTTTTAATTCTTTAAGTGATTTGCCGACGAGGTACCCGTTATCCCCCCACTGCCCACAGGAATGACAACGCAGATTACACATATCCGTAATACGGAGACTAACTAACTGAATATCATCCCCCTTGCCATGCTTCGCGCCAAACGGGTGACGCATGTTGAAGGTTTCTTTCGCAAACTGGTAACGCATCAACTTACGCGAAGTGCTCCAATCCTCTGTTACTGCGGTTGCCAGTTGGTTAACAAGGAACCGCGATGAGATTCGACTTCTTAGTGACATAAATACTCCTTTCCATAAGGCAAGGCATTAACTCAGCCTTTGGAAAATCGGATGTAAAATTACATATTAAATTTTTAAAGATGTATTGGTTAGGATTCGTCATCTGACTTCACAAGTGTAAGTGCTGCTGAATTGAGACAGTAACGTTTCCCTGTTGGTTTTGGTCCATCATTGAACACATGTCCAAGGTGTGCGTCACAACGACTACAAACGACTTCAGTACGCGGCATGAAAAAGATGCTGAAATCCGTTTTTGTCTCAATACAACCAGAGGAAACAGGATCCCAAAAACTGGGCCATCCTGTTCCGGAATCATATTTTGTTTCTGAGGTAAAAAGTGGACTACCACAACAGATACAGCGATAGGTGCCTTGTTCTTTACAATCGTGGTATTGGCCTGTAAAAGCACGCTCGGTCCCCTTCTTCCGAGTGACTTTATATTCTTCAGGTGAGAGTTGTTCTTTCCACTCGTGGTCTGATTTAGTTATTTTTTCTACACCCATTTTTCACTCCTCAATTTTCTTGCTGTATACTATCACATATTTTGACAAAAAATGCAAGGATGTTTTATAGTTTAGACAGCACCATTCAATTCTCGGAAGTACTCTTGTAAGAAGACATTGTAAATCACCCTACAATTTAACGAAATTTTGTATAGAACATTTTAAAATACTTAATTTTTTTTCTTCACCGGCCCTAAAACCTTGCATGTAGTGGCAGAAAGGATTTCATATCGCACGCCGCCCCAAACGATCTTCCGCTGGAACATAGCATACAAAGCATTGATACCCGCGAGGAAAATGGAAAACGGTGCAGCGTATTTACTGATACGGAGTGTGTCCCGCACCCTCGGCGTATCGCGTAGCCACTGCGGAAGATTTCGGCAACAGAGTCGATAACTTATCACCTCAAAAAATGGTATGAAAATGACCGGTAGGAGTCCCGGTTTAGAACCCAGAAAAGGAATAGCAAACGGAATTGCGCCAAAAATCAGAACTGCTTTCGGGAGAAAGAGAATCAAACTGCCAAACCACTGTGCCCACAAACCCATGTGGCGTGTCATAATCATCTGGCGATTTGTAAATTCAAAAATCTGCCCCCATGTTCGGTTTGATGTACGCGTAACCGCGACGCAATCAGGAACAAAATGTATTTTACGTTTAACGTCTCGGACAGCGCGAGTCGTGTTGAGGTCTTCAATAGTTGCTTGCTCCCAACGTTGTAGTATCTGCCCTTTTTCAAGGAATTCGCGCCGAAATGCGTTAGAACCGCCCCATACCATTGTAAGACGATGGTCTCCCTGTAATGCCATTTGGAAGTTAACCCAAGTGGCTTCAACAAGAGATGGAAAGTTCCAAGTTTGTGGGAAATAGAATCTACCGCCGACAGTCGCGCCGATTTCAGGATCCTGAAGTGGTGTAACAAGAAGCCTAAGCCAATCTTTCCGGATTGCCACATCAGCGTCCACAAAAGCGATAACTTCAACATCTTTGGGTAAACTTTTGATTACGGTCATAAGGTTCTGCACTTTTTGAGAACGTGGTAGATTGTTTTCAACGATGTTCGGTGCTAAAAGGACATCAGCATGTGGAACATTTTCTACAAGTTCTTGTAGATGTGGGTAAGAGACATCATAGCCGTTGCCAGCTTTTTGGTGCGTCACGAAGCAGACCTGATATTCGCCAGCGTAATTCTGATGAAGCAAACTCATTGCGTGCTCAGCAGTATCGTCATCCCACCCATAGTGAGGAGCGACTATAGCCACTTTTGGCGTATATGCAGGTCTCTCGGTCTTCCGTTCACGACGTGCATAGAAAAAGGATTGACTAATCAATAACAACTCAAGGATGAAGAAAAAGTAGGTGGTTAGAAGAATAAAAGATGTGTTCATAGTATTCAATGTAAAACCGATAACTAACCTATAGATATTGGAATATCTATAGGCGTTGGCTTTTCTTTCCTCCTATCAATCGATCAATATGTGGTTAAAAATGTTTTGAAATTACTCATCTTCTGTAGTACGAAGCCACTCAAGTTTCGTTTTAAGTTTTTGAATTAGTTCAGCATTGATCAAAAAAATTTGATCGGGTTCATTCTGAAGCCTGGCATAGTAGTGACCAGATGTACCAGTCTTGCCGATTTGCAAAGTGAAAACTCTCTGAATCCGTAATTCTACGGTGATTTGGACTTGTGGCGAACTGAAACCGGTTTTAGTATCAGGCAGATCAATATTTTCATCTAATAGAGTTCTGTCAACAAATTCTTCTGCTTTTAAATCGATCAATCCATACAGAAGAGCGTTGACTTCAGCATTGTTTGCGTTTTCTTGGACGGGCGAAGTCAACCTCCAATTACTACCAAGACGTTGGCATGTGATTGAAACTCTATTATTTTTTTGTGAACCGTCACTATATTGTACAGTAAAACGTATTGGATCATCAATACTAAATTTGAAAATTTGCTTATCTCGGAGCCACGCTTCACCTTTTGCTATTTTATCAATGAGGTCACGTTCAACACGGGTAATCTGTTCTGAATTGTTGGCTTTGACGTATACGGTATCATCTTTGGCAAAGTTCCCGATAAGCAGTTCCGTAGGTTTTTCTTCACCACGTATCGTAAATATTACTCGTATTGACGGTGTTTCTAAACCATATAATACGAGATTTTTTGCTGAGTCGGTAACAAACGCAACCGTTTCCAGTGAATCGATGCCGAAAAGCAGGTCGCTAACCGCCTGTGGATCAGCCACTGTTTTTTCTGAACCTTGTAGTTGCCATGTATCCTTACGCAGCTTAATGCAAACAATTTTTTGCGTATTGCGTTGGATTTCAAATTTAGTTGTGTCTTCTCGCTGAAAATCGAGTACGCGTTTATCACGCAGGTCAAAAACGGATTTATTCAGAAGTCGGATGATGCTCTCGTTAACCGTGTATATTCCGCCTTGATGGATGGATTTGACATAGACGCGTCCCTTTTCATTACTATCTTGGTCCGGAGCAGACAGAACGGCTGAACCGACATCAAGTCCATAAGTTCCATTTGCATCTTTTAACAAAAACTTGATGCGTGGGTTGTCTAAACCGGACTTTTCTAAAAGTGGCATAACATCGGAACCATCCGCTTCAAAGGTGGACACCTGAAGTGAATGCAATTCCGATAGGATGTAATCAATTTCCTGTGTGTCAGCATTCACAGATAGTGGGTGTGTCATTTTCCAGTCGTATCCTTTTTTCTGACACGAAAGCACCTCAGGCTTTTGAAATTGAATATCAGTGACTGAAGTGGGATTGAATTTAATAACTGATCGGTCACGAAGATCCGTTGGAGATTTTGCGAGATCGTCAAGCGCACTGGATTCTATCAAGAAAATATGCGCTTCCGATTGCTCTTTGGTGTAAACAGAAAAGTTTATCCCCTTTTTGCCGATGAGAAAGGTTTTTGGTGAAACGTCAAGGTCTTTCCACAGTTCTACTTTAATTGTAGGTATCTCCAATCCATACTGCTTATGTGTAGTCACTTCAAGGGTTTGTTTGATGCGTTTGTTGAGAAAATCTCCTAACATTTCGTTAACTTTCGCGGTATCTGAGTGAGCATTAAATGGTGTTGTTAACTGCCATATTTTATTAGCATCTTTCACTACGGTCAATGTTTGATATGCATCATCAGTGTATGAGAGTCGGATTTGCCTGATTTGTCCTATCGGCAAGTCGTATACTTCAGAGATTTTCGGTTTTTTGTTCTCCGTAGTCTTATCAGTAGATCCATTAAAAAAAAGAAAATACGTTACCGCAATCCCCACCAACACGATTATAATGATAAAGGTTGATCGGAAGCTCACGCAGTCCCTCCTTCACGGCGTAACCACCAGACAACGATTCCAGCAATAAACACGATTAACGGGATTAGAAAAACAGAAGTTATTCGCACAAGACCGGCATCTTGGTCAGTCATCCTACGTAAGACTTGTTTGCTCGGATCAATTGGACGAATAGCAATGAGGTCCTCCTCTTCAGTGAGCCAATTGACTGTGGCTAAAAAGAGGTCGCGACTTGGTGGTCCGAAAAAGAATTTCGCTGCAAAGTCCGAATCTCCAAATACGACAATTCGAGTTAGGCTTGATCCGGTTCCAGTCTCTGTGCTTTCGTTAATTTTCTTTTCAACCGCAACAGCAATAGACACAGGTCCTGGCGTATCCACCCCGGGATTATAGACATAGTTGCCGAATGTCCCATCCTGTTTTCGTTGTGTCTCACCCCAACTAAACCCCACTGGACTGATAGTTTCCGCTATGGATTTAACGCTGAGATCGGCTTTCCTATCTTCAATCGGTGTAACGGAGCGTGTATACGGAAACGAGAGGGGATATCGCATTACCTTAGTGATGTCGTGAATTACGAAGCCAGGAACTGGCGCGCTAGGTCCTTGGAGAACATCATAACGATCCTTGTGAACGTCAATTACCAGATCATTTCCTACTGCCACTCCCCATTTTTTCATCAGTTGTACGAGTCCTTTATTTATATCTTGAGCAGAACTCGATGGATTCAGCAATAGGAGCAGCTTTCCGTTCTGTGCGAGATATTTTTCAATTAATCTAATTTCATTGGGTGACAAACCATTTTTTGGTCCGGCAATGACAAGTAGTTCACAATCTCCTGGAATATCGGATTGTGTTAGGAACGAGTGAGAAAATACGGCGTAGTTTTGATTCTCCAATTCTTCTTTTACGTCGCTATACCCCATATTGCTAAGGTCGTTAATATCATGCTCGCCATGACCCTCAAGGAAATATACATTTTTGGTTTTGTTCTGAATGATTTTGAGAAGTGCGCTGGTGAATTTCTGCTCGTCAACAACAGTCACCTTCTCCTGCCGTTTTTCATCATCAAAAATTGTTGTTCCATCCCTCTCAATATTATACTTTTCCGCAAGCGTATTTTCAATGTCAGGATCTTTAAATGACACTGTTATAAATTTAGTTTCGTGCTGGTACAATTCCAGCCAATGTTTCGCTTGTGGCATCTGAGGATGGGTGTCTTTGAAAAATGCGATTACCTGAACTTTTTTATCAAGTTTTTTTAAAATCTGCATTGTTTGTTCAGATAGCGAATTGAACCGCAATTCTGTTAAATCTACTCTTTTATCAAACCGTTGCACAACAATAACGTTGACAAAAACCGCTATGCTTATAACGCCAAGAATGCTCAGTGCGACGTTTGTGCCGTAACGCAGCTGCCGACTCACAAAAAAGTTAGCAAATTCCTTAAAACGCAATCTTGCAAAAACAGCAAGTGATACTAAACAGAGAATTAGACAAATCGTAAAAGCTAACCATGCTTTAAGGAAAAAACATGCAATCGAAACAAAACAGAAAATTAAGGTCAGAAAGCCAAACATGGGTCCAGCAACGTTTCTTCTTGCCATACCTTATCTCCATTTTGATGACTCAATTGACTTGAACGTTGCAAAAAGACAGATACCTGTAAAGCTAACGTAGTAGACGACATCTTTTAGCTGGATGACACCGCGTGCAAAATCGTTATAGTGCTCAATAAATGAGAGGTAACTCAGGAACTGTCCAATTGATCCAGCACGACCGGAGGGTGTCCCTATTACCCATAATGTCAAAAAAAAACCAAAACTCGTCAAGGCAGCAATAATTTGATTCTTACTCATTGAGGACATCAGTAAACCGAATGCAAGAAAGCATGAACTGATGAGAATGAGACCGAGGTAGCCACTCAGAAGAAGACCCGCGTCTAAGGGGCCGAAACGTTGTGTCAAAAACGGGAAGAGGAACGTCAAGACAAGCATAATGATAAGCAGTGTCCAACTTGCAAGAAATTTTCCGAGTACTACCTGACTATCAGTAATCGGAGAGGTAAGAAGCAATTCAATAGTCCCAGACTTGCGTTCTTCGGCGAATAGTTTCATTGTTAACACTGGCGTAAAAAATAGGAGGATGACAGCTAGTTGTCCGAAGACTGACTGCATCACACCAATACCATAACCGCCGTTGGTGCTTGCATATATTAAAGCGATAAAAAAAAGAAACCCTGAAATCGCTGAAAAAACAATACAGACAAAATAGGCGATCGGTGAAACGAAGTAGGTGTAGAGTTCTTTAGTGCAAACTGCAAGTATGTTTCTCATTTTCAGCATTAGGCGTGGTGCCAGATAAAATTGAGTGTTACCTTTCCTGCTTTACCAAACGATACTATAGAAAACCTATGATTAATTGAGACATCTTTGATAGCGCGCTTACAAAGCGCACCTACTACGTTATCGGCATATTTATTTTCCACGTCAACGCTGTCCAAACTGCTTCCGAACCTTTCCAATGAAGAAGGGACCGAGGGATTCAATATATTTGGTCGTCTGTTCTGTTTTGCGCATATCTTGTATCAGTCGTGATAACGGATATAATTCTGCTCCTACTAAGCCGATAACGAACTCATTATCGTTTGTATCTAATCCGAAGCATGCCAACCGAATATCACTTGCATAACCCCCCGCAGCATAGCCTCGACCGAGCATAGCGTGTTCGCCTAAAATTCTTCCGCGATCGCGCGGTTCAAGTTGGTAAAATTCCGGTTTTCGACGTAGGGGATACCAAATTGCCCAAGGAAAGTCAGGATTGAGAACATTATTACGCGGTTTGTTGAGGAGCCACTCTTCCAAATCGGGTTCTCTTCCGCTTGAATAGGTTCGTCCGATCATCGTCATTTCGGGTCGATAGGTGAGATTAGGAACGTCTTGTGCATTTACTAATAAGGACCTTGATTCAGCCATTAACGCCGCTGGGTCTTCTGCCATGAAAAGCACACCGATGCCGGTTGGATGATTCAAATCGTCATACAATACTGCGTTCAGACTACTTCTTTCAAGCGTTTCAATGATGAATGTAGAGTCGTGGCATTCTTCAAAAACATGGAGTTGAAAGAACAATCGGCGGTCGCTATATTGAGGTTCACCGTCAATTGGTGTTCCTATCTCGCGAATGTCCAAAGGTTTTGGTCGTGTAGGTCTTTCTGTTTCGCTTTGCATAATAGAATTTGTCTTCTAATTCCTTTAGTTCAACGTTTTGCGGTGTATGACTCACGGATCCATTCTTCAAGCACTGGATCAGGGTTCTCTACAACCTGCTTTGGAAAGTCAAACGATGATTGTCCTGTGTTCTGCTTGATGAGGTTCAAACCGTGCTGATAACTTTTCAGAATTTCATCACAGACCTGCTGTATAGATTTTTCTTGTGTCAATGCGCGTTCACAGATCGCTTCAGTTGCTTCTGTATCAAACGCAATCTTCAAATCATGGTCAGCATGGAACTTCACTTCATACCTGCGAACCTGCTCGTGCATCACCGTGTTGCGATTGTAATCAGCATCTTCCATAATCCGCTTAAGTACGGCATCAGGTTCATCAACGACCGCTGCCGTGACAACAAATTCTACTACATTTGTAGACGGAAGTTCAAACTTATAGTTGCGCAGAACCTTTTCACAGACAGTCATCAACGCACGCGCGCCGGTTTTCTGTTCAATCGCTTTTTCTGCGATTCGGCGTAATCCGCAGTCAGAAAATAGCATGGTAATGCCGTAAGCATCGAAAGCGTTTTCATATTGCCGAATGATAGAACCTTCGGAATGTTTCAAGATATAAAATAGATCATCAACCGCCAATTCAGTGCAGACGACATGCACAGGTAGTCTGCCGATAAACTCAGGCTCAAAACCGAAATCGATAAAGTCTTTTGGGGTAACATGTTCAAGATGCTGTGCTACATCCTCTTTTTGGCTCGTGACTTGGGCACTAAAACCTATTCTGTTCTGATGCATGCGTTTCTTGATAATATTCTCCATGCCAGTAAACGCACCGCTGATAATAAAAAGAATATGGCGGGTATTAATCACCTCTTTTTCTACCTTGCCCCGTTTCTGGAATTCCATCGCAGCACGCATCTGAGAGGCAACATCGTTGCCTGATCTAAGGTCAACTTCGGTTTCCTCCATCAACTTGAGAAGTCCGATTTGCACGCCACGACCACTGACATCTCGTCCAATGATATTCGGTGGCGTGGAAATTTTGTCCGCTTCATCAAGATAGATAATCCCGTACTGTGCCAATTCAAGATTATCATCCGCTTGCGCAACAAGTTCACGGATTAAGTCATCTACATTCGCACCGACATAACCGGTTTCACTAAATCTGGTGGCATCTGCTTTTACAAACGGCACGCCGATTAATTTGGCAATGTGTCGGATCAGATATGTCTTGCCAACACCGGTCGGACCGAGCATGACGATGTTCTGTTTAGAGTAATCGGTTTCCGCAGCTTCAGGATTCTCGTGGCATTCTCGGACATGGTTGTAGTGATCACAGACAGCAATAGCAAGTGCCTTTTTTGCATCATCCTGTTTGATGACATACCGGTCTAAATACTTCTTAATATCTTTCGGTTTGAGGTCAAACTTCAAATCAAAGGTTTTCTGTGGCTCCGGTGCTTCTTCTTCTGTTGCACCTGGCGAGACCTGCGGACCTGTCACATTCACCATGCGAACGCCTATGTTGTCGCCGTACTTTTTTTGAAAGAACTCTTGGAATTCCTTTTCGATTTCTTCTGGAGTGGGTATTTTTTTATTTGTAATCATAGTGTTTTAATTAGCCTTCGGCTTTCAGTTATCGACTGTCGGTTATTAGATATCTCTACATACCTGTCGCCCGCTGGGGTTGTCAATCATTTTAAATTATCTATACCCTGAAAATCGACCTACAAAAAAGGATGAATTGGCAACTGTTGCCAAAATTTTTACGCCTCTATTAACCTAACCCATTACATTTGCATAGAAAAATGGTGGCATTGTCAAGGCAACTACATCATCATCGCCAGAGATTTCACGTGCCATTGCAAGCGCATCGTCTAAGTTTTTTGCCCAATCAACACCTAATTGCTGTGCCACCCGCGGTTCTTTCGGACCGACCAGGATCACCTTTGATAGATATTTCAGCGGATAGGTTGCCCAATACCACACTGTAAACGGGTGAAAACCGTGATGCGCAAATTTGTTCCGATAACAATCAATTAAATACTCGTCCTTCGCATATTTTTCCTGATACTTCTGTTGCATCTCAAAAGGTTCCGTTGTATCCGCAAGAACCTCTTCATAGAACATCTTATATGCAACGTGATACTCCTCATGGAAAATCTCATAAGTTGGGTTCATAATGATGACAACACCGTTTTCTTTGATAATCGGTTTGTTATAGAACCAGTTGAACACATATCCCAAGATGTCGCTTACGACTAAAACAGGGTTAATGCGAGCGTCAACGGCGTAGGGACTCATATCTGGCAAGCCGAACACCAAAGTACTAAACTGACGTGGAATATCAATTGCCAACTGATCTTTCATCAATACCAACGTTTTCGCGTGAACGGCATCAATGTCGCCAGCGTTCACTGCGATCGGCTCATAGTCCGTCTGGACGCTTTTCAGTATTTTATACCGGACTGATTCTGGTAATAAGGATAGCGTTGTTGGTGTAAAAGTTTTGATAATCCGCTCAGCAATGTTGCAGTCCTTGTTAGGTTTTCCAACATAACGGAGATGGAACGGATATATCGCTCCATTCATCGCTGCTTCAAGGACTAAAATCGGTGTCTCTTTTTGAATGAGACGGCTCATCCGCTCAATACATGCGTGCATGTGTGAGCCTTCCGGTTGCATCACATGTGGGCTGTCCGATGTCATGTGCGGCGAGTGGTGTGGTGCAATAGAGTTATAAGTCCCAAGTCCAACAGCAACAGATTTGTGTCCTCCGTTGAGCGGAATCTGGATCATATCAACGTAAATTATCAGATCGGCATCAAGGGCATCTTTATCTGTCTCAACGATTTCGTCTTTTTCTGTTTTCCCTACTTCAACAATCTGTTCGGCATCCTCAGCGTCAAAATTTCGGAGTTGGTGCGGATAAAATTCATCCATAATGTCTTTGCCTAACATATAGGCGAGTTCATGTTCTTTCATCTTCCGGTGAAGTGCGACTGCACACATCAACTGGATGTTCTTTTTGTCCACTCCATACTCGTCCAGCATCTTCAGGAGCGTCTCAATCATAATCTGCCGCATATCCGGCTTTTTTGTCGCAGGAAAAGGTTGGCAGTTGTCATCAAAGAGGATTAGTACTTTTGAATTGCCATCAACAAGTTCACGCAGCGGAGGCATCTCAAGTGGATTTTCAAAGGCACGTTGCGTGTGTTCGCGCAATGCAGCACGCTTAATTCCCGGCAGCGGCGGTTTGGCGTAGTAAACCTCTGAGTTATCTGGTATGTTCGCGTTGACGAGGTGATTTCCGAAGTATGTGAAGTATTTCATTAACCTTTAAATACGATTCAGACTATGTGTTATTAGGGTTTATTCCTTATATTTATTTTAGCACAGTTGGGGGAATAGTGCAAGTTTTTTTGTCAAACTGTTACTCCACTTTAGAAGGGTTAACTTCCCATTAATTTTATGGTATATTTTAACGTGAGTTCGATATTAGGATCCAAGTGTAGTATAAACGTAGGTTGGGTAGAGCATAGCGAACTCGCAGAATGCCATAAGCGCATTTGGTGTTGATTTGTAGTCGCTGCAACAGGAAGCAAATGTGTTTAGGTATCTGACAACCGATTTATAAGCGCGGCACTATATCCTGCCCCGAACCCATTATCAATGTTGACAACAGTGACACCAGAAGCACAACTGTTTAGCATACCGAGCAACGCAGCAAGTCCACCAAAACTTGCACCGTATCCGACGCTTGTCGGCACTGCGATGACGGGACTGTCAACCAACCCCCCAACTACGCTCGGTAATGCGCCTTCCATACCCGCAATCACAACAATTACACGTGCATTCAAAAGTTTTTCGTGATTGCTAATAAGTCTGTGTAACCCCGCAACACCAACGTCGTAGAGGCGTTCAGGCGGACTACCCAACATGCAAGCAGTTTCAGCCGCTTCTTCCGCAACAGGTAAGTCAGAGGTGCCAGCTGAAATGACAAGAACGCCTGGTTTGCCTTGCACATCAGATTGCACAACAGTGATTGTCCGTCCGAGTTCGTTATAACGCGCTTCAGGATGGAGTGTTTTGACGGCTTCGTACATTGAGGGAGTTGCCCGCGTTGCAAGTAGCGGGTGCCCAGCACTGAGGATACTTTCGCTAATTTTTGCAACTTGAGCATCCGTTTTTCCTTCACAAAAAATGACTTCAGGAAAACCGGTGCGAAGCTGTCGATGGTGGTCAATTTTGGAAAAGCCGAGGTCTTCAAAAGGGAGGATGCGGAGAGACTGAAGCGCATCGTTCACTTCAATCTCTCCACTTTTGATTTTCTCAAGGAGAGTTGTTAACTTTTTAACTTCCATACACGTGTTGAAACTATGCCAAATAGGTTGTTAGAATTTCTGCAAGAGCAAGTTGTATTAGGATACTAAATTAAAACGTACTTCTCAAAACTTAGGTAATTTTGAGATTAAGCTTCTTCAGTTTCCTTTTTACCAGATTTCTTGTCGTTAGAGAGACCGGGAATCGTCTCAGTAATTTTGCTTCTGACTTCGGAAGAAACTTTTTTGCCTGTTTCGACTGCAGATTTCACTTGATCCTTTGCGTCCATGACACGTTCTTTGCCGACTTCAACGAATCCTTGCACACTTTCCTTGCCATGGTCTACAAGGTGCTGTACATTTTCCTTCGCTGCTTCACTCGCATGTTGAGCGAATTCCAAAGTTTTATCTTTAGCTTGAACGGAGGTATCCCGAATTTTTTGTCGAGTCTCTTTTCCAGGCGCTGGCGCGTAGAGAAGACTGAGTACGGCACCTGTTAAAAAACCGGTGAAGAAGGCGAAAATCATTGTCAATCCATTGTTGCGTCCATCGTTGCTCATTAGATTATCCTTTCTTTAATATAAACTTGAGAGTTAACACAATGCTGATTTATCACATTTTGGATGAAATTCTTCATTCCTTTAATATAATACGTTTATTTTGAATATTTCTTTTCAATTAACTAAACTTTGGACAATTTTAGAGTGCTTGTGTGGTAACAAGGGTAATAGAAACACCTTGTACATCAAGGTAAGATTTGTTTATACACATTTCGCCCCGCTGGAGCTTACTCCGTTAAGGTTATCGTTTTCTATAAACATTCCGCCCCGCTGGGGCTGCTCTTTGCTGCACACGAAATACTTATTTCTGTGAGTTACGAACCTGAACAAAACTTGCAGAAAACAGAAAATACTTGAAAACTCAACATCAAACAGACAGAAATTGTCCAAACTTTAGTTCAATTATGTGGAAGTTCACAAAAATTTTCTTCAGTCTGATTACCTGCAAAAGTCAACTTTCCTACTCAGCGGCGGCTTCAGGTTGTTCTTCCGGTGTGCTGGTTTCCAATTCCTCAACTTCACTTGGTGGTTGAGAATCACCATTTTCTGCTTTAGGTTGATTAGTTCCGTTTGATTGAGACGATTTATAAAGTCTGTCCCAACCTGCTTTCAACCCATGCCACATCCCCACAATATCTGCCAGTGATACTGCGACTTGATTACGAAAGTACTCTGCTTGTTCAATTGTTTGACCCGAAAAAGAAGATACCTTTTGTACAAGCGATTCAAGCTCCCGCACACTTTGATTCAGTGTTTCTGTCAATTCTTGTACGTTATGTAAAGTAGGTTGTACCTCATTTTCACTGATTTGTTGAATTGACGCTGTAACACCATTCAGATTTTGTAGTAGTTCCGGTAATTCCTTGTTAATCTCTTTTACAGTTTGACTGACATCTGTTATGAGTATCCCTACTTCCTGATTAACGAGGTTTTCCGTAGAATTAAGCGTGTTCTGAATACTACTTAGCGAATTTCTTAAACTGCCGAGTGTTGCACATAAATAACCAATTAAGGCTGTTAAAGCAATTAGTGATACACCAAGACTGCATTTCCAAAAAATCGAAACAATCAAATTCCAATCCATGTGTTTAGTTTTCCTTATTCCTGTAGTTGGTTTTCTATAATTTGTGTGGTTGCAGCAATTGCTGCGTCCACTTTACCTGAGTTTCGACCGCCACCTTGTGCCAATTCCGGGCGACCACCACCCCGTCCATCGGCGAGTTGCGTAATTGCTTGCATGATTTGACCCGCATGTAAACCCCGATTTTTTACAAGGTCTGAAGTTACACCAACGACAAATGCTACTTCCTCACCTGTGACGGAGGCAAGTACAACAACACCCGATTCAAGTTTATTTTTTAACCCATCAACGAGTTGTCGCAAACTATTTCTATCACTGTTTTCTACACGTGAAGCAACAACCTTTACCTCTTTAACACATGATGCCCCTTCAAGTAAGGCATCAATATTAGAAAGCGCGTTCTTGCTTTTCAATTGTTGTATCTGCTGTTCCAAATCACGTTGTTCTTGGAGTAGTTGCGCAATTCTTTCTGTCAAACCGGTTTTCGGTGTTTTCAGCAAATTTGCGACATTTGCCAGTAAAGCCTCGTCATCCTGAATTGTTGTTACCGCTGTGCTACCTGTGAGTGCTTCAACACGGCGGACACCAGCGGCGATACTACTCTCACTTATTAATTTGACATAACCGAGTTCGCCTATTGCATCTACGTGTGTGCCACCGCATAACTCTACACTATATTCACCTGCTTGCACAACCCGAACGATGTCGCCATATTTGTCGCCGAAAAATGCTAATGCGCCTTTTTCTTTAGCCTGATCCAACGTCATTTCGCTGATAGCAAGTTTGTCATTTTGACGAATCTTCTCATTGACATAGGTCTCAATATCGCGGAGTTGCTTCGATGAAACGCCTTCATAATGGTTAAAATCGAACCTTAATCTTCCCGCTTGAACGAGTGATCCTGCTTGTCCTACGTGCGTTCCGAGTATACTTCGTAATCCACTGTGAAGCAGATGTGTTCCGGTATGGCTTACTGCTATGGAATTGCGACGGTCACTGTCAATCTGTGCCTTCACTTTGGTAAACGGGGTAATCTCACCTTCAATTACCTTACACTTATGCACGAATAGGTCAGGTGAAGGTTTTATCGTGTCAAGCACTGCAAGTTTCGCGTCAGCACTTTCAAGTATTCCTATATCGCCAACTTGCCCGCCCGATTCCCCGTAAAATGGCGTGCGATTGAGTAAGACTGAGACCTCTTCATTCTGCTTTGCCCTTGCAACCGATTCTGTTCCTGCAATCAACGCAACAATTTCTGCATCGGTACTATGTTTTATGTATCCAACAAATTCTGTGCTACCGGTCTCTTTGAGTACTTC
The DNA here is from genome assembly GCA_965197475.1 of Candidatus Poribacteria bacterium. Taxonomy (GTDB): domain Bacteria; phylum Poribacteria; class WGA-4E; order WGA-4E; family WGA-3G; genus MSPOR6. Next base: position 529,522 of record CBDANF010000003.1, read on the forward strand.
TGCGTAAACAGCGATTTCATCGTCTTTCGCACCACTACCTATCGCTTGCCATGCTGCGCGTCCTCGTGCGCGTTGTTCAGCCATACTATCTTCAAAACCGGATTCATCTACAGTAAACCCTTCTTCGCGCGTCAGAAGTTGCGTTAGGTCAAGCGGAAAACCGAATGTGTCGTATAACTCAAAGGCGCGTTGTCCATCAAGTTGGGTTTCGCTTTTTGTTTTGAGCGTGTCAATCGACTGTTCAAGCATGTCCAACCCGCGTGCCAGCGTTTGATGAAAACGATTTTCCTCTGCCTGAATTGTACGTGTAATGAATTCCTTACGCGGCAAAACATCGGGGAAAACATTGCCAAGTAACTGAATGACTTTATCAACGAGACGATAAATAAACGGTTCGCCCATTTCCAATTTTTTGCCATATAACACGGCGCGCCGTAAAATTCGACGGGTTACATAGCCTCGCCCATCGTTTGATGGCATCACGCCATCACCGATAGCAAACGTTAAACATCGGATATGGTCAGCGATTACTCTATGTGGTAATCCGCTGATGTCATGTGAGTAGGCGGTATCTGTCATATCCGAAATTGTTTCCAGAAGCGGGGTAAATAGGTCTGTCTTGTAGTTAGAATCAACCCTTTGCAATACAGAGGTAATTCTTTCAAACCCCATGCCCGTGTCTACGTGAGTGGCAGGCAGGTCTTCAAGTGTCCCATTCTGATCACGATTGTATTGAATAAACACGAGATTCCAAAATTCTCGGAATCGATCACTCGTGTTCGGACCAGCATCAGGGTCGTTTGCAGTTTCAGGGTATGCCTCCACACCTAAATCAACAAAAAGTTCGCTACACGGGCCACAGGGACCGGTCTCCCCCATTTCCCAAAAGTTGTCCTTATCACAGCGGCGAATACGAGAAAGCGGTAAATCGGTCTCTTGGAGCCAAAGTTTTTCAGCCTCATCGTCTCCGATATAAACCGTTGCCCAGATCAGTTCTTTGGGAATTTTCCACAATTCCGTCACTAATTCCCACGCATAAGCGATAGCTCCCTGTTTATAGTAATCTCCGAAGGACCAGTTTCCGAGCATCTCAAAGAAAGTATGGTGGCTTGGTGAATGCCCGACCTCTTCAAGGTCATTGTGTTTTCCACTGACACGCAGACATTTCTGTGTGTCTACAGCCCTTGTGTATTCCCGCTGTCCTATTCCGAGAAAGACATCTTTGAATTGGTTCATCCCCGCATTTGTAAACAGCAACGTCGGGTCGCCCGCAGGAATCAACGAGGCACTTGGAACAACTGTGTGTCCTTTTTTTTGGAAATATTCTAAAAAACTTGCTCTGATTTCATCTGATGTCATAATTTTGACTCGCTTCCATAAATCCAATTATAGTTTATTTTCAGTTAAGAAGTCAAGACAAAAAGAATCTGCACAAGGTTATTTAGTTTTAAGAACTATCAGTTGATGAGTGTTACTGAAAGTTAGGTCGTGCAGTGAAGCATAGCAAACGTAGCTAGACTTTTCATGTCACATCTGTGATTCATTTTCACCTCAAGCTAACGTTGATGGTAGAAAATACACTTTGAATGAATGTGAGGATTCCGCGAATGACACAACATGCGTAGGTAGCAATCGAGAGTATTTTCCAATTTGTTTCAATCCAACTTTTTCAGACGCGTAAAGGTGCACACCTCTCGGAATGTAGGGTTCAGTTTTAGTAAAACGTAAGTATTCAAGAATAGAATCTAACGGCTTTCTGGGAACTTACCACATGTCCGTTCTTCCGTGCTTTGAGAAACCGAATAAAAATGCTTTTCAGGGCATCTCTTTATTCTGTGGGTTCTGTTGCGAGGAATTTCGGATTCTTTTTGATGTCGGGTGGGTACCGAATCTTCCAGATTTTGGTGAAGTCAAACCGCACCACTTTTTGATTTCTTATATCCTCTCTTTGGGTATATATGGGTTCAAACGCATCGGAAGGTTCTCCACGAATGTATAGTCGAACAATTAGACTGTTCCAACCGATGTGAGATAAGTAATATGCGTTGTGAAGTTTTCGTCTGGCATCTAAATAGAGAACAACTCCGCCATTTATGTCATCCACGGTATTCGGTGATTTTTCTTTGAGGTAACCTATGAACGCTATATAGGGTAGTGTTACTTTTTGACCCTCTTTTGTGTGTGCTGTGAGGGTGAGCGGGGATTCCTCAAGTTCTATGTCTATCTTGTTGTATGGAGTATTATCAGTATTTATGAGTTGTTTTGTTTTTTCATTTTCTGTTTTTGTCAACTGTAGGGGTTGAGGTAAGAAAAATCTGTCTTTGTGTATATCACTCCCAAGTTCTGAAAAAATGTCCGTGTTGAGAACTTCCCTTTGATTAAACATCAGGTGAGTTGCTTCGTGTGTGTATAGAAATTCTAATGCTTCTCTTTCAGATTGGGCTGCATAGACGTGTCGAAAAAAGAGATGAATCCAGTGGGGGCGGTAGTGGTCGGGACCAATAATTGTTTTGACTTCGCCGAGTACGTTGAGTTGATTTCCGTATTCCCAGTTTGCGGCGACTACATCGGTTTCTTCAAGCGTACTTTCAATCCATTTGATAGTTTTTGCCATCGGTCCGTCTCCGGGGAGCGGATTTCGGAAGTGAACTGCAGCGTGGCGTGACCATCTTGTGTGTGCCCCGGCAGGATACCAGAATAACAACAAGGATAACACTGCTACCGCGATGCTGGTCGTGAAAACAGTTTGTAGTCTCTTTGATTTTAAGAATGTGGGTGTGAACTGGAAACTTGCTATTTGTTCGCTGAGTGTCTTTGCAAGAGCGTGTATAACTACGGCAGTAAAGAAAGCGACGGCGACCCCTACAAAAAAATCGTAACGTTTTGCGTCCCGTGCAAGTGCGACCCAACAGAAATACCAAGTGCAAAACGCGACGTAAAGAATGTCCTTTGGCAGATGTGTTTTGCGTTGCCATGCGTGTATCAGGAACCCGATGCCAACACTGCCAACAGCGGCAAAAAAGAGTGTGTTATCAAGCGGAGTTTCAAAAAGTTTCATGTAAAGTAAATGAACAGGTTCTCGGAAAAAAGTTATGAGGATAAACAGGCTGAGCGGTAGTGCCAAAAGGATATGTCCGAAACTGTTTCGGGGATGTATACTTGTGAGAAGGAACCCGATACTGCCGCACAGAAAGACCCCACCGAACTTAATATACCAAAACTTGTAATTTGGACTTTGTAATTCCCCAATGCTTTGCATGAGTCGGTTTTGACTGAAAGGTAACAATGTGTCAAATGTGTTGAGTTTCATCAAAACAGTAAAGAGTGCAAGTGTAAGCGTGATAATTGTCAGAATAAGTGCGATGTTTCGGGAATGTTGTAAGAGATGTTTTGAAAACGGTGTTTTGGTGAGTATCAGATAGCGGCATGCGCGCATTGCCAATAGTGTTAGTGGCGGTATTATTACAAAGGTGAAGAGGTGTGTCGTAAAACCGCCGCCACCGCCACGATAGACAGGAGAACCGAGGATAAGCAGCGGCACGAATATTAACGTCCATAGGGCGTAGTATCCTAATCCTTCTTCTGTTTCGGAAGTAAGAAACCGCCAGAGTTCAACACTCATTATAATGAAGAGAAAAATGAAAAAACCTTCCCAAGATAACCCACCGATGCAGACACTGAGGCTACTTGCAAGTGTCCAAAAGAATCTGTGGCGAGAATGTTGTGTCTGGAGTGCTTGGAGATAAGTAGTTATTGCAAGGATGCCAATTAAGAGGCACCAACTGTCTCGGTCACCAAAACCAGCTGCGCTGCGGTCAATTGTCCCAGGAAGCGTTGCTAACAACACACCGATGATGCCTGAAAAGAGTAACCCAAACTGATGATAAAAAAAGAGCATCAACACCCCGAGTCCAAGGATAAAACAGACCACCGGCATATAGACGCAAACATGATACAGTGAAACTTTTGGGAAGAAACGCGCGATTACTGTGTGGGAATATGCAAGCACATAACCATAGAAGGGAAGTGTCTCTGTCAAATCTTTGCCGATGGGAACCCAACGGGACATATCTCGGTCTGGCAGGGTGCCGTGTTCAGCGATGAGTTGAGCTTGATCATAAAAGAAATAGCCGTCGGTATCGGTAAATTGCTTGTCTGGGATTCGATCAACACCTTGAATACGTATCCACAATGCTAAAAAGAGAAGGCTGCTACACAGCAGAAGTGCTGCACACCGGGACAGTGTAAAAACATTTTGAAGGTGTGATATGAGAGGCTTTCCATCCATATTTTAGTATAGGACAGCAGTACTTGCGATTGAGGTTTGCTGCTGTCTTGTTGAGTTTTATTTTGTATTGCGTGTTTTGAGTTTGCCCCAGACGGTTGTCAGTCGGTTTGTGGGTTCAACGGCGAACGTTGTGTTTCCGAAAACATAACCTGCTAGTCCTTTTTCAATCATGTCCTCCATACCCTCCAAAATTTGTTCAGGAGATCCACTATCAATGTGGATTACGAAATGCCGTCTAATCCTAGTCTGCATATCTTTTATTCCATATACGAGATACTTTTCCGTAGGCCATTTGAGACCAAAGAATCTGTGGTTTTCAAGGTCGATCATGAACAGTTGAGGATGCAGTGTCTCAAGCGAAATTATGTCAAGCTCAACACCAGGTTCAAGAATAGGATGGTGAATAAAAGCGAGTGTTTTGCCATCCGGTGAGAAAGCGGGATACATTTTGTCTTTGGTGATCAGTGAATCTTCTCCGGTGAGGAGATTGTAAAGAAAAAGACCTTTGCCAGTTAGATAAATGAACTGCTCTCCATCGGGTGACCAACGGATAAAATCTATCGAACCTTCTTTTAATAGTGTGGCTTGAGGATTTACTTTCTTTATTTCATCATTTGACATGAGATAGATCCCTGTAATCACATCTGGAAAGAAATTTATTATGAAGTTCTCGAACAGTATATCCCCGTTAGGTGAGATGTCAACATACGAAGTCGCATTAAATCTATTCTCTGTTAGGTTGCGTGCTCCTTTCCTCAGTTGATTTCTATTAATAAGGTAAAGGTCAGAGTCAATAGGTCCTGCAGAAATGACGATGAAGGGACCATCTTTTTGAACGGCGTAATCGTGGATTGTCCATTCATGTTGATAAAACAGACGTGCCTTCTTTGCGTTCTCAATATGGGTAATCCAAAGTTCGTTGTAAACATTCCCTGGATATTGAAAGAAAACTTCCCCCGTGAAATCGGCATGTGCCGCAAGTAGAAGTAGAAAAACTATACATAAACAGAGACATTTAATAAAGGACTTCATGATAACTCCTATTGTTTTGTGGGTTTTTTCTTAGGATTTTCCATTTTCATTGGGAACACGCCTAAATCAATAATTTTCCCGGTTCAACGGCGCGTTTGGCATGTTCCAAGAGGTGTTTGGCGCGCTATGGTATTAGTATCAGCAGGACGGACGCAAATTGAGCAGAAAAAGGAAATATTGGACTTAAAAAGTCGTTATTTCGGTGTTTTTAACCCCCTAAGTCCCCCTTATCAAGGGGACTTTTGAACCAACTGCGTAAGTCCTACTTTAGTGTGTGTGTTTTCAACTTTCCCCAGACGGTTGTCAATCGGTTTGCGGGTTCAACGGCGAACGTTGTGTTTCCGAAAACATAACCTGTTAGTCCTTTTTCAATCATGTCCTCCATATCCTCCAAAATTTGTTCAGGAGGTCCACCATCAATGTGGATTACGTAATGCCTACTAATCTTATTCTTTCTATCGTCTATTCCATAGACTAAATAGTTTTCCGCAGGCCATTTGAGACCAAAGAATCTGTGGTTTTCAAGGTCGATCATGAACAGTTGAGGATGCAGTGTCTCAAGTGAAATTACGTCAATCTCAATCCCAGGTTCAAGAGTGGGTTGGTGAATAAAAGCGAGTGTTTTACCATCTGGTGAGAAAACGGGATACAAAGGGGGATTCAATTTGTCCTTGATGATCAGTGTATCTTCTCCTGTGAGGAGATTGTAAAGAAAAAGGCCGCTGCCAGTTAGATAAAGGAACTGCTTGCTATCGGGCGACCAACGGACAAAATATATTGACCCTTTTTTTAATAGTGTCGCTTGTGGATTCACTTTTTTGATTTCATCACTCGGCATGAGATAGAGCCCTTCAATCACCTCTGGGGGCCGACCTGTGTCTGAGTTTGTAAAGAGTATATCTCCGTTGGGTGAGATTCTAACTTTCCAGGTTGCATCAAATCTATTGTTTGTTAGGTTGCGTGGTTCTGCTCTTAGCCGATTTCTATCTATAAGGTAAATGTCAGAAGTCGGTCCTGCAGAAATGGCGATGAGAGGACCATCTTTCTGTATGGAATAAGTGTTAATGATCTCTCTCTCATTGTGTTTATAAAGCAGCCGTGCGTTCTTTGCGTTCTCAATACGGGTAATCCAAAGTTCGTTCCAATCATTGCCTCGATTTCTAAAGATAACTTCCCCCGTGAACTTTGCATGTGTTGCAAATGGCAGTAGAAAAGCGATACATAAACAGAGGCATTTAATAAAGTTTTTCATGATAACTCCTATTTTTCAGTGGGTATATTCGTAGGGTTTTCCATTTCCATTGGGAACTCGCCTAAATCAATAATTTCTCTTTTGTCTTTAGGTAAAAGATGGGGTGATTTTCCGAAGTTATAACGAACTTTTATCTGTGTTTCATCAATACGTTCAAGGTGCCTCAGTTTTGATAAAAATGGAAACTGCGTAAGTTCTACTATTATTGTGTGACATGCCACAGTAACGTGTCTGTTATGAAAGTTTCCCATGTGTAGCGAAGGATAACAAATTTAACCAGGTTTTTCATGCCATTTTCACCGTAAATAAACCTATTAAATCACAAAACCTTTTCAATTACCTGCAAAATAGTTTCTGCCTCAAATCCGCGCCGTGCCAGAAACCCGTGTAGCCGTCGTTTCGCAACATGCATTGGTAAATTTTTATACTTTTTTGATTGTTTTTGTGCAATTTGTAGTGCTAACCGTGCCTCGTCCTCAGCCTTAACTTCAGCAACAACTTGCTCCGCTGTTTCTCGGTCAACGCCTTTGTCAATGAGTTCCTGTTTTAGCACCGTTCGCCCGCGAGGATTTGATTTCTGCCTACGGAGTATCCATTTCTCTGCATACTGCCGGTCGCGAATATGTCCTGAATAGATTAACTCTGCGATGATTGTCTCAACCGTTTGTTCTCTATACCCTTCACGTTCAAGTTGCTGAGTCATTTGGGTTTTGCTGTAAATGTTTTCACGTAGTAAATTGAGTGCATAATTTTTCGCTTGCATCACTTCATCAGCTGCGATGATTTTTTCAATGACCTGCGGTTCAATTTCTAAACCGATTCGCAGCCCAAATTTTTCAACCAGACTCGAATGAATTACGACAGAAGGTTTCTTGTCCAAAAAGAGTTGTTGATGTAAAGGCAGTTTGCTATGCGGTTGAATATCGGTAATTTTTTGCTTCATGTGTTTTAGGAAGCACGTTGAGTTTTCGTAACGTTGTGTCCTGCACAATGTATAGATGGATACGAAATTCGCCTATACATCCACTTTACTGATGGCTCCTGTCTAAACTTAAAGTGAGTAAAAATAACAGGATTTATCCTCTGCCATTGCTGCCTGCCCAAAGTGCGCCGCGCTGAAGAAGGGTACCAAACATTTCATGTTGACATGCTGCGGGATCGTGACCGAGTGCAAGGTAGAAAACCTTACCTTTTCCCCAATTCTTTGTCCATGCAACCGGCATCGCGCCGCCTTTCCATAAGGCTGAAGCGAGCACATGATTGCGCGGATCGTAATCAAGGATATATTGTTCATCTTTCACAACAAATTCGTCAAGACCTTGCGTAATTTCATGTTCACTATCCACTATACTGACCTGATAATCACGATAGCGGGGATGCGTAGTAAAGTATCCGCCGACCATTGAACGATATTCTGGGCATCCACGGAAAGAATCGGCAGCTGAATGTATACCGACGTAGCCTTTTCCTGAAGCGACGTGGTTTAGCAACCCGTTCTTCTGCGCATCAGAAATTTCGCCAACCGTATAATAAAAAACGATGAGGTCATACGGATCCAAGTTTGGCGATACCAGCGCGTCAAGATCGTCCTCAATTTTGGTAATTTCAAACTCGTCTCGTTGTGAGAGAGATTTCTCAATTTCTTCGCCACAGCCTTTCCAGTTGTGAATTGCACCGCCTGCAAAGACAAGTATATTAATTTTTGCCATTTATAGCCTCCTTGATGTATAATAGTGGTATTATATCATAAATATATCAAAATTACAAACAGCGTAAAAAAATGCAAATCCTTCGTAATTTTGACAGATAATTGATTTCGTGATAAACTATTGCAACTGAACATTGTGAATTGAGAAAGGATTTGTATGGCTTACAGAGAACTCGCAACGAAAAAACCTTTTATTGTTAACAAAAACCTCGGTAGTGCAATTGAGGTAGAAGTTGAGAGCACAAACCTTTTTTATCGTACCCCTGGCATGGGCGGATTTGGACCTCATAACGGCAACGGGTTGCTCCGTTTCCCTGGCGATGTCCACTACTATAACGCATTCCCCGGCAAAGGGTATAGTCCGCACACTCACATTGTGTGGGAACTGAATGAGGTGAAAAAAGGACAGGGTGGAACACTATTGGTGACAGGCAGTCATAAATCTGTTACACAGCACCCTCTGAAATTCAAAATCCAGATTCGGATATCTGGAGTACTTATGGATGTCCACCGGGTTCACTTCTCTTTTTTACGGAAGCATTGACGCATAGCGCAAATCCTTGGACAAATACCGATAATGACAGAATAGCGATTTTTAATCTATATAGTCCTGTTGACAGTGGCTATGCAAGGGTGTATAAGCCTCACCCAAAATTACTTGAAGCGATGCCACCGTTGCGACGTACCCTGTTCCGAAATCGGTATGTAGTGGACAACCTAAATGGTAATGCATAGCGTTTTACAATATTGAAAGGAGATAGTTTTGGCAACAACTCAACCTAACGTCTTGTGGATATACGGTGAAGACCTTTCACCAGATTTGGGATGTTACGGAACACCCGCCGTAGACACACCAAATATTGACCGTCTTGCTAAAGAAGGCACACGTTTTTCGAACGCTTTTGTGACCTGTGCAGTCTGTTCGCCGAGTCGTTCAGCATTGATTACAGGTACATATCAAACCCATTTTGATGCACATAACCATCGAAGTAACCGAGAAAAGCCGTTGCGGGATGATATGAAACTCATCACCGATTGTTTCCGAGAGGCTGGATATTTCACCTGCAACAGTCCCGGGCCACCCTATAATCGTCGGGGCAAAACAGATTTTAACTTTCAACGTGCGAATCCTTTTGATGGAATTGATTGGCATGAACGAGCTGAAGGACAACCTTTTTATGCCCAAATCAATATTCCTGATACACATCGCGTTTTTAAACCGGATCCGCAACGACCAATCGATCCTGATGATGTCGAATTGCCTCCTTATTATCCTGACCATCCACTTACTCGCAAGGATTGGGCACTCTATCTTGAAAGTATTCAGATTTTAGATCGAAAGGTAGGTGAAATTCTCAAACGTCTGGACGATGAAGGTCTTGCTGAAAACACGATCGTCTTTTTTATCAGCGATCATGGACGCGCGCATATTCGGTGCAAGCAATTTCTCTACGATGGCGGTATCCACATTCCTTTGATTGTGAGATGGCTAGGTAATATTGGATCAGGGGTTGTCAGTGACGAACTCGTCAGCGGTGTTGATTTTACGCCGACAACTCTCTCTCTTGCAGGAATTGATATTCCGAACTATGTTCAAGGACAAATCTTCCTGGGCTCTGATGCAACATCGCGTGATGCAATCTTCGCTGCACGTGACCGATGCGATGGAACCGATGATCGTATTCGCTGCATACGGACGCACCGCTATAAACTTATCCGAAATTATTATCCTGAACTGCCTTATATGCAATTTAACGGCTATAAAAAACTGCAGTATCCCGTCTGGACGTTGATCCGTATCTTGTCCGAAAAAGGCGAATTGTCTGAAGCACAACAGCATTTCGTGCAACAGACTCGTCCTCCCGAAGAACTCTATGATTTACAGACAGACCCACATGAAGTAAACAATCTTATAGGTGAAAAACGTTATGAATCTGTGCAAAACGATTTAAGCTCTCAATTAGATGCGTGGATAAAAGCAACAGGGGATATGGGAGAAACCCCTGATTCTGATGAAGTTACCACCTATTGGGATGAAAACATGGCGGAAAGTTATAGAAATAGTATGGAAAAGAGAGAGCTTTCACCGGATATAAGTGATGCTGACTATCTTGCTTGGTGGGAGAACAAACTCTTGTAGGCTGTTGTAACCTCAAAGGCGTTCTCCTGAAGGACGTTCCTGCATCACAGGTATAACATAACTCCGAATCTTAAAATCTTCAATTTCTTCTGTCTCAGAACGTGGTGCTGGATTGGTGCGATGGTCAATAACAACATAGTAGCCCTCCGTTGCACCTTCCAACTTGAGATACGATGTGAGTTGCCTCTTACCTTTCTGATAGCTCACTTCGCCTCTCCACACCTTTGTTTCAACCACGTATTTTCGTTTATTGTGGGTAATTAGCAGGTCCATCCTGCCGCGTCCTGTTTGCACCTCAATGTGCATAAATCCGCCTACCAACCGAACAAACTGCTCAAGGTACGCAAGGAGGAGATGTCGCCCCACAGATTCTTTCGGAGTATCTGGGACCTGCAGTATATTAAAACCAGCACGTGCAATGAAATCCCGGAAGTTATCAAGCAATGCCCCCATTTCAATATGTCCAGTCGTTGAGAGGTAATCAAGGAAACCGTCTCGGGTATCTTCAGGAAGATATTCCTGCTCTAACCCATTCACAGCAGGTTTGAAAGATTGTAAGATACAATAAAAATAAATAGGGTTAGCAATTTCACACATACCATCTGTGCCTTGTTTTATAACGCCATAAGTCGCAAGTTCACTGATAAAATCATCGCGAAGATTGAAAGCCGGACCATCATCAGAAGCAGTGATTCTCATCAGGATACTTTCAAAGCGCGGATTCCTACGGATATTTGTTGTCAGATGTTCAATGTTAGTATTTCGTTCATGGAGCAGCTGTGAGTGTGCTTGCGAAAAGTGTTCCATCGTAATTGAGTCGGTCTTTGGAATGTCAAGTTCATCAGTCAGTATTTGTGCCAATCGGTTGACGAGAAAAGGCTGACCTGCTGTCTGTTTGTGAATAGCCTCAATTACCTCTGGTGCAAAGGGTTGTCCAACTTCTTCCGTATACTGCTGTAGGAGTTCCCGCACTTGTTCAGGTGTGAAGTTCGGGAGGTAAAATTCATCCTGGATATTGAACGGAGAGATAGAGCGGTCATAATTGAGTTGTGCTATACTTTTTACGCCGACAATGCCTACGCTATGAGGACATCTTGGAGTGGAATTTGAAACATAAATTTTGCGGAGCGAATGAAGAAAGCCTACTACTGCTTCCTGGGGAATGCCGTCAAATTCGTCTATGATTAGAATTACCCGCTGCACACCAAATTCAGAGTTAAGGAAACTTTCAAACTTACTAAAAAATCTTAGCATTGAGAGATGATCGGTTATCTCCGTAGTTTCCAAAAATTGATGAAGTGTATCTGAGGGAAGGTGTCCTTTTCTCTCAAATACCTTCTCAATTTCTTCGCAAATATCTTGGTATAGGTAGTCGTAAAATGTTGATAGCGTGCAGCCTTCATATACCTCAAAATTCAGCGGAATTGGGAAGTAAGTCGGTTCGCTGTCTGTGAATACATTCAGCGCATTTTGAAAGAAGGTGGTTTTGCCAGTCTGACGCGGTGCAAAGATAACGATATAGCACCCGTCTTTGACGCGCGCAATGAAATCATTAAGTTCCGCAGAACGACTGACAACATAGTTTTTCTCTGGATGAACTGGACCTTGTGTTCCGAAACGTCTCATTTTGTATTCCTAATCTATAGTATTTCACAGAGATAAGGATACCATAGGGATATATGATTGTCAAGAGGGTGTTTTAAGGTGCTTCCCAATCCGACGATAGAAATAGGTGAGTTGTGGACTTTTTTACTTGTTTCTTTAATTCTTTCCAAAAGGCACCATATTGTTCCATGAATTCTGGATATTCGGGCAAACTTTTCACTTTCTTCTCATGGCCAGGTTGTTCTGCATGGCAACCAATGCAGAGTGCCCTTAGATCTTCTGGTTGATTATGCTGAGTGCCTCTTATATGGTGAGCATGGAGAAATTTACGTTGAGGTTTTAAATTTAAGGGTATACTACATTCTTCACATTTCCATTCTGCCCTTTCGCGACACTGTAGTGAGAGCAAACGCCATTCTGGTGGGTAATTTGAAGCAGGACCTGTTGTTGGAGTAGTCCTGGGTCCATAGATTCCATCTCTTGGAGGCGGCTCATAACCATCATCAATCGCATTAAACCAGTCCGTTAAGGGGAAAGCATCGGGGGCATAGAGATACCTCATATTTAGTTTCCACAGACAGTTTTTGCAGATGTCTAGTCGATGTGTCTCTGGTTCATCGCGTAAAAGATTATCGGCGAAATTGAGGAGGAACTCTCCATCTGTCCGTCGTGTGACGACGTAGCGTTTATATTTCCCTTACTTCGCATATCTGAAAGTGTGTGACAGCCTACAACATGGTATTTAGGTAAATGACCTTTCACATCCCTGATATAGAGAACTACCTTTCGACCCTGATATTCAAGAGTCCCGTCGAGAGCGACTTCAACATCATCAGATCCTACCGTGATACCAGGTCCTGTCATTAATTTTTTTTCTGTGCCAACGAATGGTTGGAATGGCACTCCCATTCGCTTGAGCAGATCATCTAAATCCGGAAAATCTTTTGGCAACTTGTTCAATTAACTACCTCCGATTTATTAAATCGTTTCATAAGCTCTTCAATTTCTTTGATAAGTTTCTCGGATTTTGTGACAACCCGAAACTCAACGCGACGAGATTCTGTTTTGTTCTCTTTTCCAGTCGAACTTAAAATGAGTTGGCTGGAAGACAATCCATTGGCTGTCAAATTCTTTTTAATCCACTCTTTATTCTGAGTAATTTTCAGATGTCTGATTCCAAGCACATATCGGAGCACATTTCGGGATCGATTCTGTGATAACTCCATATTATTAAAATAAGCTTGATCAGACATAATTTCGTGATGCCATTCACTTGAGGTATGACCTTCAATGCGGATTTCGGCAATTCCGTCTCTATATTCAGGTTTGGTTAAGATTGTAATATACCGAGGAAAGAAATCGCGTAAGACGTTTTTAAAGGCATTTGGGACAGCGGCATCCCCTTGTGAAAAAGGTTTCTTAAAACGGATAGATAGAGTTTCCATATCCAGATGCCCGCGCCACACAGTCCTAAACTGTGTCTTTTTGGTGATATTTCCTTCAAATTCTGCGCGCAACTCTTTGTACAAAGCTGCTTGTAAATTTTTGTAAGCGTCAAGAAGTTCTTCAACTTCATTTTTATAGACTATAATCTCATCTGCTTTGAGACGAACATTCAACATGTAACTAATAGAAATAAAGAGGAATATAACCATTAATCCGGCCATTACATCAGATATAGAAACCCAATGTTCTTCAGTTTCTTGCTCTTTTGTCCCAAAAAAGTTTTCTAACACCTGTTAAATCCTTTTGCTAAGTACTTGCTGGCTTGCATTTACAAATTGTGTTAGTGCAGTAAGTACTTGGGTATAAGGCCCGACTAACTCAGTATAATTACTAACAAAGCCGTTAGAAAGACTTTCAAAGTGCCCTGCTAATGTTTGTAAAGATTTTGTCAGTTCTCGCTCAAGTGATATATCCAAGGCTTTTATTCTTTCCTGAAAAGCACTATGCAGAGTGTTTACATGCTTTTCTACTTCTTCCTTGTTCCTTTCAACAAGGTTCTTTAGATCTAAGGCAATCTCACTAACGGTATTTTCAAGTTCATCTGTTTGTCTTTTCAGTTCCGCACGTTGCGTTTCCATACTTTTATGTGAATCATCAATTGTTTGCTGAACGACATCTGAAAGGTGGACTGTGAGATCATTTAGACGTTTTTCAATAATTGGAAACGCGTCATGTGCTTTCCTACGTAATTCGCTAAATGCTTCCAGCTGGGCATTTAAGGTGTGTAGAAGAGGTTCCATATCTTCAGCACAAACAACAATGCTGGAACTTTTCTCTGCAATTTCACTTGATGCTTCGGCTATCTGTTCCATAGATACGCGAGATTGCTCAATGCTTTCTGCAGCAATTCGAAATTCGGAAGCAAGTTCATCCATCTGTTGACGATATTGTTCCTGCCATTCTACAGTTTTCCCAACAGCCTCGTTTAACTGTTTAAAGTTTTCACCAAACTGTTCAGTGAGTTTGGCGTTAAAATCTTCAATGACTGTCTTGAGAGCCTCAATCAATTCATCAGTAGCAAGTTTCGCAACACTTTCAGCAACGGTTTTTGAAAATGACTGAAATTCATCTCTCAATTGATCGTGTTTATCAGAAACAGTTGTTGTTAACGTCTCCAATTGTCCGACGGTATCGCTTTGTCCTCCGGTAAGAGTGTTTTCAATGTTGGTTAGTGCGGTTGTAACTTCGTTTAACTTATCGCGAGTTTGTGTTCCCTCCTCTTTAACGGTTGTATTCAACGTCACTAGTTGTGCAAGCAGATTGGTTTCTCCGGACGTTTCAATACCTTTTAAAGCATCAAAAAACTTGTCACGTTCTACTTCACTCGGAACTTTGCCTTTTTGAGATATTTGAAATAGCGGTGATGCTACCCCTTTTATGAGAATTGCTGATCCAATACCAACCAGCGAGGTCAAGAAAGCAAGTTTGAGTCCTTCTAATAAATTCGGAATACTTGCTTCAATATTATCAATCTCAAATGCCTGAAGCCCAATGTAGATCCCGAGGAAAGTTCCAAAGACTCCAACGATAGTTAAAATTGAAGCCGCAGTATTGGTATATGTATACCAACCTTTATTTCTCCATAAAATATATAACACAACCAATAAAACGACTGCCTGAAAACATACATATCCAATTGTAAACGAATTCATGAAATCTCCTTGCGAATTCTATAATGAAAAATATAACAATAAGAACTAAAAAAGTCAACGAAATTCTGAAATTTCCTCAATCCAACGGAAACAGCGGACGTCTAACATTTTCATACTTAAAATGCAGCGGATTCACCGCTGTCAAACCGTGCGTATCCACCTCAATAATCTTCCCAGCAATCGGTTCGTAGGCAGCGCGGTATGCGATTGCAGCTTTGGCAACAATCATCCGCATTGTCTTCGGATTGATGCCGAGACTCATCAACTGCAGCATCACGCGATTCGCTAATAGCATTGATATAGTCTTTCACTTTATCAAGCACTTTACCCCGCCCCAATCATTTTCCGTAACGTCATAATCAGTGTTCCCTCCGAAATCCACTTTGCAGCGATACGCCATACACTGGTAGAAAATGTTGGATACACGTGAATCATTCCGCTCAATTTTCGTAACGGAATCCCTTCTTGCATCGCCAAAACATATTCATGGATGACCTCCCCTGCATTTGTCCCAACAAGGTGAACACCTAATATCCTCCCACGCCATTTGCTTGCAATCACCTTAGAAAATCCTAGTGTTTCCCCTTCTGCAACCGCTCTGTCAACATCTGTCTGATCCAGCGTAAACACATCAACATCCCCATATTTCTCGCGTGCTTCTATCTCAGTTAATCCACATCGAGCAACCTCCGGATCACAGAATGTTGTCCAAGGCACGACAGAATAGTCTATCTTTTTGGAGAAAGGTAAGAGGAAATTCCGAACGAGTAATTGGGCTTGAAATGCTGCCACATGTGTAAAAAGATAATGTCCAATTACATCGCCTGCAGCGTATATGTTTTTCACATGTGTTTGGAGTTGGTCATTAACGACGATCCCATTTTTCCCAACTTGTACGCCAATTTTGTCGAGTCCTAAGTCTTCAACGTTTGGCGCGCGTCCAGCAGCAATTAGTATTTTATCAAAATTCTGTTCCTGATTTTCATTTTTAGGAGGAGTTTGTATCTCCGAAAACCTCACACCAATCCCATCTTCATGTTTTTCAACCTTCGCTATGTTCGTATTCAGCCGAATCTCAATACCCTCCGAGCTAAGGTATTGTAGCATCCGTTCAGAAACATCAACATCCTCTTTTGTTAGGATACGTCCACTCCGTTGTGCTATCGTGACCTCTGCACCGAGACGATGAAAAGCCTGTCCTAATTCAATGCCGATCGGGCCGGCACCGACTATCAGCAGGCGTTGCGGAAGTTCTTCCAATTCCCATACATTTTCACTGTCCAAATAGCCACATGATTCCAATCCGGGTATAGCGGGTGCGAGAGGACGAGAACCGGTACTGATAACAAACTTTTTACTTTTTAGGGTTCGTGTCTGTCCGTTTTCACTGTCTTCTACGACAAAAATGTCGCGCGATTCAAAATGTCCATTTCCAAAGATAACCTCAACCCCCATCTCGCGGAACCGTTCAGGATTATCGTGTTCATCTTCAATGACATGTTGGGTGCTTCGCACATATTCCATCACTTTCTGCCATTCAGGAGTAGCTTCAGGGGAGGTGATCCCGTATTTATTAGCGTTGCGAATATAGTTTGCCACCTTCGCTGCTTTTAGCAATGCCTTAGAAGGCACACATCCTGTCCACAAACAGTCGCCACCGATGCGATGTTTCTCTACAAGTGCTGTCTTTTTCCCAAGTTTAGCACCAGCAACAGCAAGCACAAGCCCGGCACTCCCTCCACCAATAATTGTTATATCGTAAGTATCCACAGATCCACTCCTCTATTTTGACTTGCGCAGGACTTTGCCCGGCAGCTTCCCTGTCACGTCGCCATCTTCAACAACCGGAGTGCCGTTGACGAATACCCAATTCACACCGACAGGTGGTTGTACCGGATCAAACCATGTGGAACGGTCTTTGACCGTATCCGGATTGAAAATCACAATATCCGCAGCTAGTCCTTGTGAAATTCTGCCACGATCAGAAAGTCGGAAACGTTCTGCGGGGAAGCCGCTCATCTTATAAACGGCTTCTTTCAGGGAGACTAACTGACGTTCACGGACAAATTTCCCAAGATATTGCACGAAGCACCCATAACTCCGTGGATGCGGATGCGGGATGTTGTATACGCCATCACTGGCAATCATCATCAGAGGATGGCATGCGGTGCGGTTTAAAACCTGTTCATTTTCTTCTGGTGATGTTGCCCAAGGCATTACAAAGGTTTCAATCGCAATTTGCTCCCGAACGAAATCAAAGGCGAATTCTTCATGAGACTTCCCTTCACTTTTTGCAGCTTCAGCGAGCGTCATACCGATATACTTTCCTGATCTGTTGTAGCCAACAATTTGGTTGCCTTCACCTAATTTTTCTCGCAAGTGTTTAATGGATTTTTCTCGAACATCACTGTTCTCCAGATTGGCTAACATCTCATCAGGTGCACCGGTCTGATATTCCATCGGTAGCATCATTGCAAGATGTGTCATTCCTGCAGGATATAGATAAGATTCAAATGTCAAATCTATATCTTCACGTTCAACTCGCTCAAGTATGCTCGCTGCTTCATCGTCAACGCGTTCATGGGAAATATGGACAGGTATCTCTGCGCGTTGTGCAATCTCAATTGTCTCCTCCCAAGCCGATTTCCTGCCAATAAGTTGGTAGCGGATATGTGCGGCATAAATTGCATCGTAACTCGCTGCAACCTTTGAAAGATATACCAACTCGTTCAAGTCGGCATTCGCGGAGGGTTGATAATCCAACCCTAAACAGAGACAGCATGCCCCCGCTTCAAGCCATTCGCGTGTAGTCTGTTCCATCACTTTCAGTTCATCTGTGGTAGTAGGACGCGCATCCCATCCCATTGCACCGAGACGGACAGCACAATGCGGCACCTGTGGATAGAGATTTGCAGGGATTTTCCCGTTGAACATGTCAAGATAGTCATCCGGTGTCTGCCAATTGAGTGGGATTTCAGCATCTCCATACGCAAATTGTGTGTAGTGCCATAGCTCCTGCGCAAGTTTTGAGGTCAATAGTGCCCACCCAAAACCATCAGGGGCAGCAAGATGTGTGGTTACACCTTGCATGACAGCAGCAAATTGATCGCGCCCTCCGAGCAAGGAAATTTCAGAATGAACGTGGACATCTACAAAGCCAGGACACACAACCTGTCCTTCTGCTGAGATCCGACGTGGCGTTTCTGCATTTCCAAGATCACCTATTGCAGCAATGCTATCACCTTGAATCCCAATATCTGCAACATAAGGTTCACGTTTACCTGTGCCATCAACGATGTTTCCGTCAACAATAATAGTGTTAAACGCCACAAATTCCTCCTATAGCTCTATTTTTCTATACTGCATCTGCTATATTTCACCTAATACCAAATTAACGGGATTGATCTTATATTTCTGGGCAGACAGCGCGCGGACAAAGCGCGCCTACAAGTTGAATCAAGTTAATTTGGTATTAGAATACATACCACGGTTTTGAGGTGAACCGTAGCAAAACATCTTCTCGCCACTTGATAGATATGTTAGCACAAATACTGGATCCGCGCAAGATAAAGGCAACGACCAGAGCCATCCAATTAACCAATTGACAGAAAGATATAAAAATGCTATAATGCCTTAGACAAATCCTATAGGAGACAAATATGCTTAACCAAACCCAGGTTGACACGTTTCGTGAGAAAGGTTTTCTCCTCGGAAACCGTGTCCTAACTGACGAACAAGTCGAAGAATTGCGGTCAGAATTGGCACGCGTTATTGATGATTATGAAAAAACCGATGTCCAGCAGCCAGTACGAATCGCTAACCTCGGCGGACGGGAAGAGAGTCCTGTCTGGCAAATTGTTAATATCTGGGAGGCAAGTCCAGCCTATCATCAGCTAATTTACAATCCAGTTGTTGTAGAAGAAATTGGACAACTGACATCTGCCACAGAGTTGCGCGTATGGCATGACCAAATCCAGTACAAACCGCCTCAAATCGGTGGTGTCAACAAATGGCATCAGGATTCTCCGTTGTGGGGAATTCTTCTCCCAAAAACGAGTCAAGTAACTGCTTGGGTCGCATTGGACGATGCTAATGAAGGCAATGGGTGTATGCGTATGGTCCCCGGTTCCTACCAGTGGGGCAATCAGATGCAGTTTTTGCGTACCGTCGGAGACATCCATAAAATGCATGACCGCTTTGAAGAAAATGAACTGTCTGTGGAACTCTGTCCTGTGCCAAAAGGACATGTCCATTACCATCATTCTTTGACATGGCACGGATCACATGACAACGCCAGCGGCGCGCCTCGGCGTGCAATCGCAGTCCATTATATGACAAGTGAAACCGTTTATGATGAAAGTGGCAATCACCTCATGAAACCTTTTGTTACGGTCAATGGCGGTGAAAAATTGGCAGGCGATCATTTTCCACTTGTAATGGAATCCGGCGTGCCAACAATTCCAACGGCATAATCCTTGTCAATAGACATAAAAAAATAGTTGATACTGAAAAGTTAAGGATTAGTAATTAAAATTGAATGCCAAGACATTCAAAATATGCGGACCTTCCCTACAAGAAATTAATGTTATAGGAGACAAATATGCTTAACCATGCTCAAATCGACACATTTCGTGAAAAGGGTTTTCTTCTTGGAAGTCGTGTCTTGAGTGATGAACAGGTTGACGAATTGCGGTCAGAATTGACACGCGTTATTGATGACTACAAAAAAGAGGATGTCCCGCAACCGGTCCATATTGTCAACCTCGGTAGCAGAGAAGAAACGCCTGTCTGGCAAATTGTGAATATCTGGGAGGCGAGTCCTGCGTATAGGAAACTCGTTCACAACCCGATCATCGTCGAAGAAATTGGGCAGCTTACATCGGCGACAGAGGTGCGCGTGTGGCACGATCAAATCCAATACAAACCGCCACAAGTCGGTGGTGTTAACATGTGGCATCAGGATTCACCTTATTGGCCGATTCTTACGCCGAAGACCAGTCAAGTAACTGGATGGGTTGCGTTAGACGATGTTGATGAAAGCAATGGGTGTATGCGGATGGTGCCCGGTTCTTACCACTGGGGTAACCAGATTCCGTTTTTGCATTCTGTCAAAGACATCCATTCAATGCCAGACCAATTCGAAGAACACGAATTGCACGTAGAGCTTTGCTCTGTCCCTAAAGGTTATGTCCATTACCATCATTCCTTGACGTGGCATGGATCGCATGCGAACAGCAGCGGTCAACCGAGACGCGCAATTGCTGTGCATTATATGACGAGCGAAACCCTTTACGATGCAAGTGGAAACCATGTGATGAAATCTTTTGTCACAGTCAATGATGGCGACAAATTAGCAGGCGACCATTTTCCGCTTGTGATGGATGCTGGGATGCCCACAAGCCCCAGTGCATAAACCTTTTTAGCTAATAGTCTTAAAGCATGTAAGTCCAACCAACGGGAGGGTTGGTATACGCAAAGGATTGCCCTTAACACAACTCCCCTAAACGAACCACAAGGGACATTAAAAATTATGAAAGTTGTTGATGCAGTTGCAAAAGTCCTTAAGGCAGAGGGTGTGCAATATCTCTTCGCGTATCCTGTTAACCCAATAATTGAAGCAGCGGCGAAGGTGGATATCCGTCCCATTATCGTTCGTCAGGAACGCATCGGACTTCACATGGCAGACGCAGTGAGTCGAATGACCTCTGGACAACAGATTGGCGTGTTCTGCATGCAAAGCGGTCCAGGTTCTGAAAACGCATTTGGCGGGGTTGCGCAAGCTTATGGTGATTCTGCTCCGATTGTTGTTCTACCGATGGGATATGCAAGACCATTGACCCAAATTCAACCGAACTTCAATTCTGCGTTGAATTATCGGCACGTGACAAAGTCATGCGAACAACTCACGGTGCCAGAGGCACTACCTGAGGTAATGCGGCGTGCCTTTACACAAGTCAGGAACGGCAGACCGAGACCCGCACTTGTGGAAATTCCGGCTGATTTAATGTCCCAGGAAGTCCCCGATCCTTTTGACCCGACACCTGTTCCCACAGTACGTTACGGTCCCGACAGCACAGAGATTGAAGCGGTTGCAGATGCTTTGATTAATGCAGCATGCCCTGTTATTTATGCCGGACAAGGTGTTCATTACGCGCAAGCGTGGGATGCGTTGAAAGAACTTGCGGAACTTCTCGCTGCACCTGTAACAACCAGTTTGGGAGGCAAAAGTGCTTTTCCAGAAGATCATCCATTGGCACTCGGTTCCGGCGGACGATCCATTCCAAAACCGGTGCATCACTTCCTCCAAAAGACGGATCTCCTTTTCGGTATCGGTTGTAGTTTCAGCAGAACGCACTTTGGCGTTAAGATTCCGGAAGGAAAACGTGTCATCCACGCAACCTTAGATCCAGCTGATATTAACAAAGACGTTCCGGTTGACACTGCGCTTGTTGGTGATGCACGCTTGATTTTAGAGGGTTTGGTGGAGGCTGTCCGAGATCGTTCCAGTGTTGCATCCGAGAGCGAAACTGCTGCAATCGCTGAAGAAATTAGCACAGTGAAAGCAGAATGGCTTGAAGAGTGGATGCCGAAACTTACCTCTAAAGAAGTGCCGATGACACCCTATCGCGTTATTTGGGATCTTATGCACACCGTTGATGTCAAAAACACAATCATCACACACGATGCCGGAAGTCCTCGCGATCAACTATCCCCGTTTTGGCAATGTAAAACACCTCTTTCTTACATCGGTTGGGGAAAAACAACCCAACTTGGCTATGGACTCGGTCTCGCAATGGGAGCAAAACTCGCGAAACCGGACGCACTCTGTATCAATGTCTGGGGCGATGCTGCTATCGGTTTTACCGGCATGGATTTCGAGACTGCAGTCCGTGAACGAATACCGATCCTCTCTGTCCTTTTCAACAATTTCTCTATGGCAATAGAAATTCCGATTATGCCTGTATCTACCGAGAAATATCGCAGTACAGACATCTCTGGTAACTATGCAGATATGGCGAAAGCCTTCGGTGGATACGGAGAGCGTGTCGAAACACTAGACCAAATTATACCAGCGATTCAACGCGGTATCCAAAAAACGCAGGAGGGCCTTCCTGCACTGCTGGAATTTATCACAGCAAAAGAAATTCAGATTTCGAAGTTCTAACATGTTCGATCCGGACCAAGTCCAGTTTACCACAAAGGAGTTTTTTGAGATGAAACTTATACCATTTCTGAATAATTATATTCCATTTGCGACTTTCGTGAAATATCTAAAATTTGTGATTTGAGCAATAGCTGCCGTAGTATACTTTCTCAAGATTTGTGTGATTTTGTCCTGCATTTCCTCTATTGACCCCAATGTGTGCTGAAACAATTTGGCTTTGATGTCTTGCCAGAGTCTTTCGATCGGGTTCAACTCTGGACTATAAGGGGGTAGAAAAATCAAGGCGATGTTGTCAGGAAGTTGTAGCGATTTCGCCTGATGAAAACGACCATTATCAAGCACAAGGACATTTAGCGTCTCTGGAAAAGTCTTTGCTAACTCATCAATGCATACTTGGAAACAGACACCATTGAGCCAGGGCATTTCAAGGAAGAAACTTTCTCCTGTTATCGGTTCCACAGCTCCGTATAGATAAAGGCTCTGGTAAGTGTGATCAACATTGGCAATCGGTTTAACACCGCGTAAGGTGGGACGCCGAGACGACACAGGCAAAAGACCACACCTTGACTCGTCTTGGCAAAAAAGTCGGACGCTTTGAAAAGAAGATGCCTTCTCCGAAATCACCTCCTCAACTTTGGTAGCGAAGTTAGCAACGAACGCATCACACGCTACATCGTTTTTTTTTACGGAATAAGTCGTTTTGGACTTGACAAAAGTTGGAAAAGTGCGCTAAACCCTTGTAAATAAAGGGTTTTCATAGTATAATATCAGTAAGAAAATAGGGGGTATCAACCCCCTATTTGAAACTCAAAAAAGCGAGTTGCTTTTCTGGTTCACACTTATCTGATATTGTATCAGAAACTATCAGAAAAATGCAACTCCAAAAAACAGGAGTGTTTTCTGATGGATTTAATCAAGGTGATGAAGACGTTCTCAACGCAAGAGGATTGCATCGAATATCTGGAGCGGCTCCGATGGAAAGAATCGCCAGAATGCCCGCATTGTCCAAGTCTAAACGTCCGAAGGCGGAACGAACACGAGGTTGGGCGTGTCGGACGCTGGAACTGCCACGATTGCCGTGCTACATTCAAGGTGACACACGGCACAATATTTCACGGCACGAAGATACCGCTCCAAAAGTGGTTTCTCGCTATCGCTCTCATGGCAAACGCAAAGAAAAGTTTGTCCTCCCATCAACTTGCGCGCGATTTAGGGATGAAACAGAAAGCTGCTTGGTGTCTAATGATGGCTATACGCACAGAGATGGGAAAGGATAATGTCCTACTACAAGGGGTCATTGAAGCAGATGAAACCTATATCGGTGGTAAGCGTCGCAAAGACTATGACCGGGAGGATGGTGAACCCCGTAAACGCGGACGCGGCACCGCTAAAGATGCCGTGCTGGGCGCAGTCGCACGTGGTGGACACGCCATCGCACAACTCGTATCCAACGCCACTGGTGAGACGATCTCCGACTTCATCAACAGATTCGTCAATACCGAAGATTCTGAACTCATTACCGATCAGTATAGAAGCTACAACGAAATCGGTAAGGAAATGAAACATGAGACACTTAACCGTAGTGAGAAATGGGAGGCTGGCGACATCCATACCAATACGATGGAAGGCTTTTGGTCTTTCGTCAAGAGGGCATGGTATGGACAACAACACCACTACTCAACAAGATACACGCCCCTGTATCTCGCAGAGGCAGGCTATAAATATAACTACCGAGAAACCAACATCTTTGAGAAGTTTCTCACCGAAAGTATAACGTGAGAAATCTGAAAAATAAAAACTTCCAAGTCCAAAACGACTTATTGCGTTTTTTTATGACTTTTGCGAGGCACTTTGAGTTTCGCATTCCATTTATACCGAACTAACGCATGAACTGTTTTATAGTGCATTTGGACACCGAAGGTTTCTTCAATATAATCTGTTATCTGTTGATAACTGGAAAAACCTTCTGGTTTTTGAAGTTCCGCTCGCAGCAGCTCTTGTTGTTCTTTGGATAACCGAGGGGGACGCCCGGGGAATAATCACGATCCAAAAGCGCATCAAGTTCTTCAGTCTCATAAGTCGCTATCCAGTGTCCAATCGTTTTTCGGCTGACACCTAACCTCTCAGCGACTTGCTTGCGAGTTATTGCTTGACCACTACGAAATAGGTAAAGGGCTGTCAATCTTTGCTTTTGATAACCTACTGATGTCTTTCTCAACAGGCTTTTCAACTCTGAAACACTTTCTGTAATCTCTGGAGGCTTTATGTGCATTGGTATCAATCCTATGATTTGTATAATTGGAAAAAGTATAGCAGAAATTGAAAACTTTTAAAAGGATAAATATATACAAGAAATGGTATTATTACCGTTCTTCTCCTTGTTGTCCTAAGTCTCAGTGCCAATGCGTGGGCATTAAACGGCGATAAGGCACTTATGTTATATCTCCCGTTTGACGAAGGAAACGGCGATAAATCCATGGATGCAAGCGGGAATGACATTGAAGCCACACTTCACGGTGCAACCTGGTCGAAAGATGGCAAAATTAGTGGGTGCATTCATTTGGAAAATTCAGAAAATTTTGTAGAAATTGCGTCAGTGCCTGAACTGGATATTACTGATGAACTGACAATTCAGACATGGTTTTTCCCAGAACAAGACCAAGGTGACTCTAACCTGATGGGACGTAGGACATCTGGCAACACGGGCGGGTATTGTCTTCAGTGGAGTTCAGACACTACCGGTGCCCCGCAAATTGAGACATGGATGAATGTTGGAGGTGGATGGCAAGGGTCCCGAGGAAAACAAACTATCAAACCATCACTAAACGAATGGTATCACGTATCTTCTACCTTTGATGGTGATATGATCCGTCAATATATTGATGGTGAGTTAGATGTTGAATACACACCACCAGCCGGTAAAATCAACAGCGTTGATGTTGTCTTCCGTATCGGCAAATCCCAAACGGGACTCGCTGGCACAGTATGCCTTGTTGACGAGGTAGCTATTTACAACCGCGCGCTCTCCGAAGACGAAATCAATCAGGATATGAACAAAGGTGTGGCTTATGCTGTGTCCCCTGGTGGCAAACTTGCTACTACATGGGCAAATCTTAAAAAGTAAGCCAGATATCTGTTATTCAGGATGTTTTTTCCAATTTTCTCGTAGGGGCGGGCATTCTGTCTCGCCCCTTTGCCTCATCTGTTATCGGTCTAACCATTGTTGTCACCCATCTTCTATAACCTACAATACCTCTTCCAAGGAGGATTCAATATGAAAACTCAGAAACTTATCATTCTAAGCATTTTGCTGAGCTTATTTCTCAGCCAAGTTGGGTTTGCTGCTGGCGGAAAGGGCAATGTGGAACAACTTGGGGAGAAGTTATACGTTTGGCATTTCGACGAAGGCTTTGGAAAAGAGACCAAAGATGCCACTGCTGGGTTAGTCGGCAGATTCAACGGTGATGTTGAGTGGACAGAGGGTATCATCGGCAAAGCCGTGCAAATGTCTGGAGAGGCAGGGAAACCGGCTTTCATTGAAGTAGCCCAATCCGATGAGATCGATATTGATGAAGCCATTACAATGATGGCGTGGATTTACCCTGATGAACTTCCAGTAGGTCTTCAGGAAAACAAATTCACAATCTTCTACAAAAACACCTACTATCTACAAATTGAACCGGGAGTAGGTCAACTCGCTTACTACTTCTACAACACAGATAATCCCGGTTACCATATTTCCTTTGGCAGCGTGAAAGCGAAAGAATGGTCGCATGTCGCACTTGTGTGAGACGGAACAGAAGCGCGTTATTATATTAACGGTGAACATGATGGCAAGGTCATTCCACAAAAGGGGCCGGGCAGAAGTACGCCGATTAAGACGTTGCGATTTGGGGGTGAAAATAATGCGTGCTGTCCTCGCTTCTTTCAAGGCAGCATGGATGATCTGATGTTAGCCAACTATCCGCTCTCTGAAGCAGACATCCAGAGAATCGTTAACGATACGCTTGCAGTTTCCGCTCGCGGTAAATTGGCGACAACATGGGCAAACCTCAAGATGTGACAGAGATATCTGTTATTTATCTAAGCGTGGTTCTCCACCTGAAAAACCTGGAACCAGCAGCAACTGTAACTGTGATTGGACAATTTTATTTTGATATAGAAGATTATGTACTGCCATCGGAAATTTAGACCACTGTCTAAACCAAGATTGTGATATAATAACAATCTGATTGAAAGGAGGAACCGATGGCAAAACGAAGAAGATTCACTCCCGAATTTAAGGCTGAAGTTGTAATTGAGGCACTGAGCGGTCAAAGTTCACAAGCGGAGTTGTATCGCAAACATAACCTCAGTGATGTTCAACTCTCAAAGTGGAAACGCCAATTCCTTGAAAACGCGGCGACCCTCTTTGAACCTGCTGATAAGCAGACGAATGCGTCTCAACAGCGGATTTCTCAACTTGAGCAACTCGTTGGCAGGTTGACCCTTGCCTTGGACATTCAAAAAAAAGCGGCTCATGTAAAAAGTAAGTGCTATTTTTTCAAAGTTATGTTAGAGTGTTACCTATGGACTTTCCAATACAATCTCTCCTGGATGAAGAAAAAACTCAAGCGTGGGTGTTGGATCATTTCCACCTTCAAGGGCTGTGTTGCCCAAAATGCCAAGCGAGCGTGGCGGAGGCACGCAAGTTCCGTCCGACTGAAACAAGTGGTCTACAAGTGTATCGCTGCAAACACTGTGAGAGCATCTACAACCTCTATACCGGGACGGTCTTTGCTGGCACGCAGTTTCGTCCCTCACAGGTCGTTCTGCTTTTGCGCGGTGTCTGTCAAGGTGTTTCAAGTGCACAACTCGGGTGTGAACTGGGTCTAAGTCGTCAAACCGTTCTTTCTATAAGACGTAAACTCCAAACTTCGGCAGAGCAGATACAACCCGAAGCTGCTTTACCTGATGCTGAAGTCGAAACAGATGAGATGTTTCAAAACGCCGGTGAAAAAGGCGATAAGCACGTTGATGCTTCGGATCCGCCGCGTCGGCGTGGCAATAAACGCAGGGGACATGGGACTTATGACAATGATCGTCCGCCTATTGTTGGGACGAAAGGTCGCGAAAGCGGTCTCCTGAGATTACGTGTTGTGCGGCACACCGATTCTGCGACGCTTTCAACACACGTTCATCAGTGGACGTTGCCGACTTCAACGGTGTATACGGATGGTTGGCGTGGCTATAACCGTATTCAGCGCGCCCGTGAGATTGTTCTCCATAAGGATGGCGAGTGGGCAAGAGACGCAGACGGTGATGGTCTTTACGAGATCCATACAAGGACGATTGAAGGTGCCTGGACGACGCTGCGAAACTTCCTTCGTCCCTTTCGTGGCGTTCATAAAAAGTTCCTCGCCGGTTACGTCGCAATCTGTGAGTTCGTCATGAATCTAAAAGCTGTCAGTGTTGATTTTATAGCAAAACTCGTCAAAAGCACTTACTCTTGACATGAGCGAAAAAAGCCTCAACTTGGCTGAGTTGAATCCATCTGAAAAACGAGAAATCGTAGAAACTTTGCGAACCGATTACTCTGTGCGACAGATTTGCGGGACACTTAGTTTCAATCGGAGCAGTCTCTATTATCAACCGAAAAAGGACCCTTGTGAAGAGGTGCTCCGACAGGAAATAGAAAAGTTGTCTGTGCGTTATCCGAAATATGGTTATAGGCGTATCACAGAGTTGCTGCTACGTATGGGATACACCGTCGGATATCAACGTGTCGCACGAGTAATGAAATCAGCTAATCTGTTGGTCGCTGTCAAACGCTCCTGTCAAACTACTAAATCCCTTGACTGTCCGTGTCAATGGGGCAACCAACTTGATAACCTTGACATTTGTCGGCGGAATCAGGTCTGGGTTGCGGATGTTACATATATCCGGCTCAAAGGACACTTCGTCTATGTTTCAGTTCTAATGGATGTATTTACTCGAATGATAAGAGGTTGGCAACTGAGCCGACATTTGACACAACCTCTGACATTGAGACCATTGCAGCAGGCAGGACGACAAAGTGTTCCAGAGATCCATCATAGTGATCAGGGAGTTCAGTATCTTTCAAGAAACTATATTTCCACTCTCACCGACTATGGGATTGAGATTTCGTTAGCTCATAGAGGGTGTCTTTGGGAAAACGGTTATGCGGAACGGCTTATCCGAACTCTCAAGAAGGAAGAGGTCCACCTGAATGACTATGATGATATAACGGAGGCTAAAACTCACATCGGGCATTTTATTGAACAAGTGTCCAACCAGAAACGACCTCACTCAGCGTTAGACTATTTGACACCTATTGAATTTGAGAAAGAACACTTGTCTTAACTTTACGAAATTCTGGTCTAAAAAATCGATGGCACTTCATTGATTATGCAATTTTAGATATACCATATCACCGTGAACACCTGTGGGTTTTGTGTTGGTTATCTGTATCGTTATATTCCTTTTAGGTATATTCAAAACCCTATACCCACTGTAAGTGTAAATGAATTTGGTGTTATAGTTGTTTGGCTCATGTTATGAGTGAGTGCGTTGGACGAGTCGTGATATAAACTCAGTAGTAATAGATTTGAGATTAATAACAAATTCACAGATAGCGATATATCCCGAAAGGAACTTTTTATGAACACCGCGAAATGGGCGGAGAAAGTTACGAACCGTTGTCCACACACCTTCAATCGTGTTGATGTGGATTTCAAAAATACCATCCGCATCGTCATCCCTCGCCCATTCGCCATCACCATGACACACGCTCGCATGAGAACGATCAATACGATTATAGCCTCGCCATCCATCTGTATATACAGTAGCAGTGGGGAGCGTGAACTGATGCACGTGT
This sequence comes from Candidatus Poribacteria bacterium, assembly GCA_965197475.1. Classification (GTDB taxonomy): domain Bacteria; phylum Poribacteria; class WGA-4E; order WGA-4E; family WGA-3G; genus MSPOR6. Next base: position 558,747 of record CBDANF010000003.1, read on the forward strand.
GATGAGAGTGTAGCACTATCGGTATGATGTGCCACACGCAATCGGACACGCTTACTTTTGCGCCCGATCGTGCCGACTATAGGTGGACGATCATTCGCATAAGTGCCATGACCTCTGCGTTTATTACCACGCCGACGCGGTGGATCCTTCAGGTCTTTATGCGGTTCTCCTTTTTCACCTGCGTTTTGAAACATCTCATCTGTTTCTGTTGCAGTGTCCGGCAAAGCTACCTCAGGTTGCATCATCTCGGCAGATGCCTGAAGCACACGCCGTATGGAAAGCACCGCTTGACGACTGATATTGAGTTCGCGTGCCAATTGAGCGGAAGAAAAACCTTTGCAAACACCTTGCAAAAGCAGAACTACCTGTGAAGGACGATACTGTTTTTGAGCAAACACTGTCCCACTATAGAGGTTATATACACCCTTACATACTTTACAGCGGTAAACCTTTATGCGACTTGTTTTTGTTGTTCTAAAATAGCGTGCCTCCGCCACGCTCACATCGCAATGTGGACAGTGTAAACCCTGGGGATGGAAATGGTTTAGCAACCATTCCGCCGCGCGTTCGTCATCAATTAAAGAAAGTATTGGAAAATCCATATGCTATACTATAGCAGAAAGAAAGAAAAAAGCACTTACTTTTTACATGAGCCAGGATGTTTAATCTCATTGCCATACAATAGTCATGTTTAGAAATACTGAAACATTTCTTTTGGGAGGCAGCGTTTGTAGTCGCGCAATTCATTGCGCCTCTTACATACGTAGTAATGTGTTTGGAAACACATAGGAACAAATTGCATCAAAAATTATGAATCTATAATAAACAAATTTTTCAAACATTAAAAGAGGAATGCAATATGACTCATTTTGATTTTACAAAACAAGCAATTTTCTTTTTTACACTTTTTGCCTTGTTTGGTTTCGGTGTCACATACCAAGGTGTCACTGATGAGGAAGCATCAACGCTGTCTGGACGTATTACCAATGCAGAAGGTGAACCGATTGTTGATGTGTCCGTAGTGCTTCTTTATGTCAAAAAAGATGAAAATGGAAGCGTATACCCGCTATATGACAGCAAACTGTACCCTTTCCTTGTCCAGGTACCTGCACTGTTTAACAGTGAAAAGGTGCCAAATGAACAGAAAATGCAAAAACTGCCACCATATTTAAAATCTAATACTAATTCAGATGGACGATTTGCTTTCACCAACATTGTCAAAGGGATGGGGCAATTAATGGTCTTACCTAACTTGCCATCGGGAAAGGATATACCAACCCCAAAACCAGGAGAAGGTAATTTTAGTTTCATCCCAGAAATTCAATTAATTCAGATCGGAAAAGTGTCATTTTTTCCACATCAATTCTCATTCTTCCCACCGGTTGGAGCTATAACATTTGTTATCAAACCGGGAACAAACATAGAAAACGTAGAAATCAGGGTCAGCATGGATAACCCGCTGAGGATTCGAGGTAGAATTGTTTTTGAGAATGGTAAACCACTTTCTGACACTATCCTTCAAATTGACATAGGACAGCTCAATTTAGATGGAACCAGTGATTATCCCTTCAGTTTTCCCGTGCCCATACAGACGGATGAAGATGGATATTTTGGGAGAAATGTTTTTAGTCCAGGAGTCTACGCGCTATCTATCAATCACCTTGGACTTTTCGCTATCTCTGAACCTTTTATACTGGACGGAGATCGACCGCATAAAGTTGTAGTTTTAACTCTTGACGGTAAGCCTGCCGAACTCGCCGATTTACCACCTGAAAACGGGGAAACGGAACAAACATCCCATCTGTATGTTCCTAACGTTCCAGGGATGTGGATAATGAATCCTGCAAATGGACACATTTACAAATGGATTACGTGTAATACCAGAGAGAATGCACAAAATCAAGCTTCTCTTGAAGAGGCATATCTCGTTACAATTACAAGTGAAGCAGAACAAATATGGCTTGAAACTGTTTTTGGAGCAGGACCGTACTGGATTGGGTTGACCGATGTCCAAAAAGAGGGTGAATGGGTGTGGGACAGTGGGGAACCTTTCAAATATACGAACTGGAAAGAGAGTGATGACGATTTTTCCAACGACGTCCTGGTATTCTTAAGATCTTCGGAGTCAAAGGTAATAGGCAAACACACGAAGAAGATAAAAATGATTACGCTATTATGTCCAGCGATGATGGGAATAGGGCAGTTATAAAATGGAAGACAGTTGATTTAAAATACTCCCAACGAGGTTCGGGACGAATGGCAGTTATTGAGAAGGACGCAGCGCAACCCGAAATATTGCAGGAGAAAAAATAATGATTTATAGTGAATTATGAAATAAATAAACAGATTGCGACCTTACATGCACGGGAATCCCACCCTCGGTAGGCGAGGTTTCCTAACCTCGCCTGTTCAGAGTGTCTTGTTAATTCTAAAATCTACCAAAATATGATGCAAAGCCCTCCATTGAATCTACCTATTGATTTGTGAAGGTCTCTTTTTTGTATGACAAAATGAGTTTAAAGTTCCACTCTGGAAGGAATTTCGAAAACTTAATCACCTATCTTTCCTTGAACTTGCACGCCTTGATGTTGATAATTCAGATACACAATTTGACAACAAAAACCTTAATCTGTTAAAATAGTAGATACCGCAGCAAATAGATATTTTTTCTCGCAACTTTTCTTAATGCCGTTGTATTAACTTCAAACCCTTACTCAACGTAAATCTATGGTAACTGCTTGACAGTGACCATACCGACACCGCAGTGTGCTTGCCGCGTTTAAAAAACCAGTATGAAAAAAGGCCCCTTGTATTTATATTATTGTTTATTGGCATAGTTTTGACGCATGCACAAACACCGGACTGTGCAATTTCTTTCGATTGTCCTGATGATATACCGCCTGCAATGTTTCAGTTCAACCGTGAACTAATAGCACTCATATCAGCTGCTGAACCCTTCAACATAGTGAAAATGTATACATCCACACATACGACGTAGAAGCAGGTGTTTATGACAAAATTAGTTCAATATTATAATGAAAAGATGAGGCAGAGTTCGATTCAGGACAAGACATTCAATTCAATCTTATGTTTTTTATAGCTTTTAGGACATCTGTTCTAAATGGCGTTGGACATGCAACTCTAAACGAATAATGAGGTGAATTGTGGCAATGAAAAGAAACAAAAGCAAAATATCTTTTATCATCTCTTTTGGGATACATATCATTTTGATGTTAGTTTTATCACCATTTATCGTGAAACATTTCAACGAAACGGATGACGATCTCTCTCTTGCCATTTTTAGGGTAGGGTCTACTGAGCAGGTGAGACACCGTGTAATGCGCCAACACAAGTCAGTACAACCCGAACGCAGTACCGATAGCGGATCGCCCTCCCTTTCGCTTGCTGCGCCAAAGCACGCCCCAGAGATGAACCCGCCCAAAGCCTCTATTTTTGATGATGTGGCACCAGAGATTGTCACTTCTGCGGATATTCCGCAAACAGATGCTTATACACTACCAAATGCGAGCTTTGGCAAAGATGCTGAAGCAGCGGGACCGATTGTCATTCCAGAGTACCGGGGTGCTGGCGGTAGAGTGCGCGGCCCCGGTCGTGGTAGGGGCACGGGTAGTGGCGGCGGTATGGGTAAAGGTTTGTCACACATAACCGGAATAGATGACCTCCCTTCAATTGGTTCAGAAAAAAGCAGCATGGGACTCGGTATTTTTGATACTGACGTTAAGCCTGGACACGGATTGATCGGTCAGGTCTATATTCTTGGTGTCCCAATTTATAAGATACCTATTTTCGAACGATTAGATCCCGTTTACACTTTTGCAACAGCAAAATTGGATGTCGCACCAAGAAATTATACTGAAGGGTTTCCCACACCGCAGAAGCAGAATGTCGTTGAGAATTTCGCAATTCACTTCCGCGGAAAATTGGCAGTAGATACGCCTGGAACATATATGTTTGAGCTCTACTCTGATGATGGCGCAAAGTTATATATCAACGGAAAATTAGTTGTTGATAACGATGGCACTCATGGACCACAAAGTAGAAGGACCCATCTGACACTAACAGCTGGATTTCATCCTGTTGAAATACATTATTTCCAGGGCCCACGATACCAAATTGCGCTACAATGGTATTATAAACCGCCAAACCGCCCAAGACAGATTGTTCCACCTGAAGTTATCTTCCATCCCGCTAAACCCGATGTTCCAGATGCGTTGAAAAAGTTAAAGCAACAACTGAACAAGATGGATAGATAAAAAGATACGTAGGGATTTTGAATGAGATATGTTGTCGTGATAGTGTGTCTGCTGACTCTCAGCACCACAGCAAACGTACAAACGAATAGCGGAAAAATGTCTTTCAATTGGCACAATGCACCGTCAGCACAATTCAAATTTGATTTGGATCGCCGCGTCATCGCACAGGTAATGGAAAATCCGAATGCGGAGATCGCTTCTTTGTTTCGCACGGTGGATAACTTATATTTGCGCAATTATCATAGAAGGGCTGTCAATTACAAGCAGATGCTTCCGTATTATAGAGATCAGTTGACAGCACGCGGATGGAATACCTTTCAAAAAGGGAACAGATTTCATCTTTTCACCCTTAGGGAACAAGAGTTTGTTATCGGCATATTTGTTATCGTCAACAGTGGAGAGGGTGTGTATCTGATAAACATAATAGGTAAGATTCCGTCGAAACAAGTTGGCGACCTATTGAGAAATCTTAATCAACTCGGAATTGACATGCCGGAATTGATAAACCTTGGAAGGTTGCCTGATTCGGCTGTCGCGCCACGACCTAAATCTGCTGAGTCAACATGCAACCCATCGGTTAAAGAGACCTTAATTCCAAAAAGACCTGTCCCTCAGAAAAAGAGTCTTCAGTCTTCTGTTGTGGATACACCAAAATCTTTGGTGGCATCATCGTGGCAGTTCAAAGGCATTCAAATTCATGATTTCATAATTCAGGATACGCAAAATGCTGAAAGAACTGAAATCTTGAAGTTTCTTGAAAATGGATCGGGGGATCTGGAAACTGTGTTACCTATTATCATCAAATCGCTTCGTAATCACAGAAAGATATCTGTCCGAATCACGGAGGAAAAAGGAAAAAGTATCGCGATCCTTACCGTTGAGAAACGTCAAAGATCAAAATCGTTCTTAGTGCTTAAGTCTCTAACGATAACGCAGTCGGGGACAAACCAAAAAGTAAAAGCAAAATCTTCAAACCTTGAAATAGATGAGTTGTTTCCACATGCGGCGACACGTTTCAGAGCAGAAGATGCACCTATTCACGAAATACGTATCCGAGGAAATCAGCAAATTTCAGAGGAACGTATTCGCCAGACGCTTGAGAACGGTTCTGAGAATATTGAACAGGCACTAAAAACCTTGTTTAAAGTAATGCCTTATTTTAAAGAGATACGTCTACAGGTTAATGAAGAGGATTTTAGTCGTGTTGCGACGATTACTGTTGTTGAAAAACGTCTCTCTTCAAACGCTTATCTTGGTCTCCGTCCGCCTTTATTTTTGGGGTTTAACCGTGTTACCGATTGGGAAATCGGCACCGGCTTTCAGATGGGAAAACCGATCGACGTTGGGCCTTTGTGGATGTGGTATGTGCAGGATTCGATGAACACGCACACCTCTAACCTCTTTGGGAGGATCAGTTACGCTTTTGGAAATCCACATTTTCACTACCGTTTGGGCGGAAGAGCAAACTGGGGTAAACCATATATCTGGAATCTCGGACTGACAGCACAACTACATAGACAATCGGATGCGGCAGCTCCTGAACTTTTTCCTAACTATAAGCAGGGTATATCTGTCTTTCAAAGAGTCTTAGGTTATCCCGACCTTCAGAATTACTATTTGAAACAGGGTGTTGAAGTAGAATTGCAATGGAGTCCGATAATGCCGACCCACTCTTTCAAATTGGGAATACTTGCAGAATCACACAAAAGCCTTGAAAAAAGCACAGATTGGAACACGATAAATTGGGTTGTAAAAGATTTGGAAGCCAGAATAAACCCTTCAATAGACTCTGGTCGGATGCGAAGTCTTACTTTCCAGTACGATTTTAATACACGAACAGATTTTCTTGGTTGGCATAATACACTCTTCGTTGAACATAGCAACACTGTTATAGGCTCCGATTTTGATTTTACAAGGGCACAATTGCATTTTCGGTATGCCTTTTCGTTAGACAACAACCGTGTTCGCACGCGGTTGCTCTTCGGTTTTGCTGACGCAACTTTACCGATTCAAAGACAATTTGCAATTACAGGTTTAGGTGGTTTGAGAGGTTATCCGTTTTATGTTCCCGCAAACGAAACTGAAAAGGAAGCATCCACTAAGTCGTGGCTTAGCTACTCACAATACGCATTTATGGGGGATCGCGGGTTTTTGCTTAACGTTGAATTTCATTACCATTTGGCAAACTTGTCTAATTGGAGTATTTTTAAACACACATATCTCGTCTTTTTCCTTGACGAAGGACAAGTATGGAATGTGTCAGACGAGACATTTTCATTTTACCCGAAAGCGGATGTCGGTATAGGTTTACAGTTTCAAGAAGGTGGTTCATTCAGAATCAATTTAGCAAAAACTTTAGATTCATGGCGAGGTTTCCAAACCTCTTTTGCTTGGTATCACAGTTTTTAGGAAAAATATGCGAATTATTATTGTATTATCCGTTCTCATCACAATGTTCTTCCCTAACGTACTTATGAACTCAGAGGCAAATCCTGAGCATGAATTCACCTTCGTTCGTCTTCAATATAGAGGCAATCTCACACGACTAAGTAGTTGGGAGGTAGATTATCCCGCTTCCGACCGCAATTTTATCTATCAGCTCAGCAAGCAGACCACCATTAATGTTGCCCCCGATAGTAAGAGTATTGCAGTTTGGTCGGAGGATATATTTGATTATCCGTTTGCATATATGTTGGAAGTGGGAAGTATGAGACTCAACAAAGCAGAAGCAGAAAACTTGCGTGAATATCTCTTACGAGGCGGATTCATCTTTATTGACGATTTTCACGGTGGATTGGAATGGAAATGGTTCTATACGGAATTTAAAAAAATCTTTCCGAAACGAGAACCGGTGGACATCCCTATATCGCATCCGATTTTCAACTGTTTCTATAAAATTGAAAAACTTATTCAGATTCCTGGGCTCCGTGCACTCTTTAGTGGACAAACTTATGAACGCTATGACGGACATCCTGCCCGTTACCTGGGTGTGTTTGATGACAAGGGAAGGCTTATGATGATGATATGTTTCAATTCAGACCTTGGAGATGCGTGGGAACACGCTGCCGAGAGTTATTATCCGCGGGAGTATTCAAATTTAGCGTTCAAGATAGGTATCAATGCTGTTATCTATTGTCTGACACATTAGCAATTGGAAGTCGGCTTTCAGAAGAGGTTTCCAATTGGCCGCAACCGAATTCTGATAGTTGCTCTCTAAAATTAATGCCACTACTTCTTTGAACTGTTGCATATATCATATACTAACTGTTCCAGAAGAAGTTCCTTATCAAATGGCGTTGTTTTCAATTGGATGTCCACTTCCAAGGTTTTTTCCAACGCAGTCATCAATTCCTTAGTAGTGAAAGCGTGTAACGTTTGAAATACTTTGTAAGCGATAAAAGGATTCCGCTTCATGATGTTATGCGTTGCAGATTCGGGTAAGAGATCCCCAAATTCTTCAGCAAGCGGTTGAAATATATTTTTTGTGAAATTTTCAAACCGCATCTGTCTTCCTATCGGTTTTAATTCTTTTCTTGTCATTATCAACTTCGCTTGAAGAGTCAATCGGAGATGGCTTGCAATTGCTGCGTTAAGTGGGATTGGATTTTGACCACTTGCTAACACTTCACGCAGACTCTTCAACGCCTGCCGAGTCGAACGTTTTCCAATAGCATCGGTGAGATCAAATATTCTGTCGAAAGTGAGCTGCGTTACCAAATTGCGGACATCAAGTTCATCTATTTGGTGTTTATCACCTACATAATTGATGATTTTGTTTATTGCCTCGGCAATTGTGTGCATGTCGCCACCAGTTCGACTTCGAAGTTGTTCAAACGCTCGCGGTGTAATTTTCTTATTGTAGGTTTCGAACTTCTCAACAACCTTTCTATAAAGCGGGTCACGATTGAGTGAACCGCCTTTTTCCAAAGGATCAAAAGAAACATATCTACCCACTTCTTGAATCGCTTTAGCATATCGGTTTCTCGTGCGAACCTCATCCTTTACTGTAAAGATAAGTACACTCGTTTCAGGTAGATCCTCTTGGAGCCATTCCAACAATAGGTTTGCATCGTCGTTACCGCCGTTACCCTCTGAATGGGTTTCAAGTTGCGCTGCAAGTTGCGGCAAACGTGAAAAAAATGCCCGCACATCTTCGGTTAACCCGCCTCCAAGTGTTTCAGTTATCTCTTCAACTGCACTACTAAAATCTGAATGCCCATCAACAATATGTTGCGTGGAAACACCGAGAGACTTCGCGATGTCCTTAACACATTTTTGAACATCCTCTGATTCTATCTGCATCGCATTATGGATGTTTTTCAACGGTGAAGTAGTCCGTTTTTGAGATGTGAATGCCGGAAAATCATCTACGACAACAACCCGCCATTTTGACATCACCGGATAGACCTCAACGTTGCTGAGAATCTCTTTGGCAGAGACAACGTTCCCATCTAAAAAGGTCAAGTTGAAATCGCGGGTTTCAGGCGACAAAAGTTTATCTAACATCTGTTTGAGAGTCCCTTCAATAAGAAAAGTCTCCTTACCACAAAGTAGATAGACTGGCGCAATTTTGTTTCCTTCGATTTCACGAAGGATGTTTATGGGTTTAGCATCGGGATTCTGTTTCATAAGGACAAACTGCCACTGTTAGGGATCGCTCAGGTTGCACTATCCTTGGCGGTTTCTTTCTGTGTTCCCATAGCAGCGAATGCTGAGAAACGTTTTCTTGCATCTTGCTTCCCGCAGTTAGGACATTTCAGGGATTTGTTAACATCATTAGTGCGTTGTAACACTTCAAAATTGGTTTCACAAGCGTTGCAATGGTATTCAAAAATAGGCATTATTTTTCCTTACGTGAATTGTAGTTAACGCGTGAGTACTTATGTGCTGAAGTTATATCGGACGAATAACGACCTTCACCTTTGTGCCTTTTGGTGGAATCACATCGGTATTGACGCGATAGGTACGATCATCAGTGCCACCAGGTAATGGGTTATTGATAAGCGAATCTGGGTCGCGATATACTGCAATGATATTATGATAGAGTTGCGTGGTAAGTTGGTTATTGATAAGTCGTCCACCAGTAAAAACCCAATGTGTTTTTTGCATCGGTTGTTCAGTCATCACATTCCATACAAACTCTCGTACAGGGCGAGAAACAATTTTTTCCCCTTGCTTCCATTCAACCCATATTTGAACGTGTGATCCTTTGGGTTGCCGCGGATCTCCTTCAACTTCAAGATTCATGCCGGGTTTAAGATCTAACATACCGAGTGCTGTGAAAAGAAAAAGTGGTTCTGCATCAAGAATTAAAATACTCTCATGTGATTTTCCGCGTGTCCCGCAGGCAACGAATTCAATAATTGTATCCTCAGTCGTGATGTTAATTTCACCAGGAACAGCAACTTCCTTTTTGTTGATATCAATCACAACAGTACCCATCTGATAAACATTTTCAGAAATTTTCTTGCGTTTCGTCAATTTTGTATCCGTAGCAGACGTGGATTTCGGATAGATATTGAGAGTTGCAGATTCCATATTGTCGTTATTATCTGAATCCTCAAAGTCCACACGGACAGAAATCTCCGTTTCTCCTTCTTTGGTTGGCACCCAGTCAACTGAAACAACTGATTCACTGATGGTGGATGTCCAGAAAACTTCTGCTGTTTGCACCTCAACGTCATCAGCATAGAACTTGACTTTCAGTGTTTTATCGAGTGAAGTGCCACTATTTCTGAGCGTGGCACTGAGTTTTACTGCTTCGCCTACACGCGGAGAGGCGGGTGAAAACCGCAAACTTTTCGGCACAACACCGATATTTGGCTCTGTTGGACCAACAAGCGCATGACTTAAAGTCATCACAGCGAAACAGGTCGCCAAAAAATCGCTCTCCGCCCCATGCCATTTGCCATCGGGATGCTGCTCCGTAACCATCATGCTCGCAATTTCACCGTACCAGTCGTGACCTGCTAACATCTTTAACTTCGGATGAATCTCACTGAAACGTTGCAGGGAAAGAAGATAATAGTAGAGCCATGAATTCGATCCTGGGTTTCGGGTAAGTGACCAATGCTTTCTAAGCCAGTCGATGCCTTTTTGCACCTGTACATCATCTATAGAAACACCACAAGCACGAAGTGCCCACAACCCTGTTGCTGTCATACTCCCGTAAACTCCTATTGCCCAGGGTGAACCCTCGTCAACTAAATTATAAAGCCATCCGCCTGTTTCAGTTTGGTTTCTACGAATCCATTTCTCGGCACGTGTCCAGGAATTTTGTGGTATATCAAGTTCCCACTGCTTTGCAGCATAGAGCGCATAGATAACCATGTTCATGTGTGCACCATCGGCAGAGTAGCCGTAACCCCAACCACCGTCATCTCTTTCATCAGCAAATTCACTACCGGGCACAGGTAACTGTTTTTTTATTAATTGATTCACAGCGAATTGCGCTCGCTCCCGATAATCCGGGTTTTGTGTTTCTACTAATACCGGAATGAGTACCGCATATTGGTATACATCAAGGGTATTCCAGTCCTGTTCCAGAAGGTGTGCAAGACCTTGCTGCACAGATAGGTCCGTAGGGTTCCGTCCCGCCGCGAGTAACGTCTGTAATGCCAAGGATGTCTCCTGTATGTGGTCTTCGCCGATATCCCATGATGTACCCGGAACAAAATTTTCTGCCAGACCTTTCAGACTCGCACCACAGATGACACAAGATAAAATAACTTGGTTCTCAGTGCCGCATTGTAAACAAGTGCGACTGCTTTTCCCTTGCTGTGCTTCTATCCACGCGACACCTCGGTCTATAGATGCTTGAATTTGTTCGGTTGTTACTGGTGGAAACGTTTTTGCTGTAGCTGATATCGTTGCATGCGCAACGTTGTTTGCTGTGTTGGATTCTTCAATATGTTTTTCGCCTGCGGGGTTGACGACAGCATAGACCTCTGTCTTGCCTGCGGGCGGCTGCCATTGTGCTGATACACTATCCGTTTTTCCAGCTTTCAACTCTAAAATGACACCACTACATAAAATTTGGAGCGGTTGTGTTGCCGGATCGCCCTCGTACAGATCAACAACTAAATCCTCATTCATCGTTGGGGTACCCGCACCGACATTTTTTACCTTTATCCAAATTTCAATCTCTTCCCCTTCAACGGGTGTTGGGTTGGAGAAGCTTATACTCTTAGCATCAATCTGAAAATCTGGGAGCTGTGCGTGCCCATTACTAAAAATAGCTACAACAAAAAACATTCCGATTGCAAAAGCGAATAATTTTCTCATAATACACCTCCCATATTTCGGCAACTAACAGAATTGAAGCACTTTATTACCATTATGTAGTGATTCCTTGTATCAATTTTCTTCCCAAAATCCGATTGAAACGGTAGAGGGTCTTGGAACAGCATTTGCGAAACGCCGCACGCCTTTTGCTGTCCATTTGCTCACTTCTCCAGAGAATGTTTGGCCAAGCAGATCAGCAACCCAAATTTCACCGTCTGCAGGTGAAAAGGTTACCGCAATAATTGCCATGCCAGCCTCAAATTCTTTGAGTTTTGTGCCTGTCGGTGATAAATTAACCAACATATTGTTATTTGATGCAAGCCATACACTACCGTCTTTTGGATTAACACTGGGTGAAACCGGGGTAAGGATACCTTCTACCTTTGCCAATACTGTGCCATTGGGTGAGAGGCGGACAACGACATCATGCTGCGTATCGGCTACCCATACATTTCCTTGATAGTCTACTGATAAACCACCTTTGGGTTCGTCCATCGGCGGAGCATTAGCAACCAGATTGCCATTAGCATCGTAACGCGCAATCGGGCCTTTACCATCGGTTATCCAGCAGCTACCATCTTTTGGGTTAACTGCTACATTGAATCTACCAGCTTCATCATTTGAGGGGCCATCCGGTGGAATTACTTCGGCAAGGATTTGCTCTCCGTCCGCTGAGATCTTTCGGACACCATCAAGTCCAGCAATCCAGGCAGTTCCATCAGCAGGGTTAACAGAGATTCCTGTCGGCGTTTTAATTTCCGGGATTGGGGTGAATTTTCCAGTAGATGGATCATATCTGAAGACTGTATTAGCCGCTGAAACCGCAATCCAAACGACCCCGTTAACCGGATTAACCTCCACGTCACTCGCGTTTGTTAAACCTTCAATAGCAGAAGGATCTGCATCACCATTCGCATGTAATTTATAAACGGTATCACCGCCACTGACAACCCAACACTCCCCATTATATTGACCGTGACCAGTAACGACACACATTAGAAACAGCATCGCTACCCATATCATTTTTTTCATCGCTCGTTCATCCTCTTTTCCTTAAAATAGGTAATTTAGATTTTACTAATAAAAACTTATAGTTAAGATTTTAGCATTTTTCAATGTAATTTTCAAGGGATTTTACGTGCCTATGTGCTCGACATTTTCTGCTTGAAATTTTTGTAAAACTATTGTATACTTAACAAAAGGTGTTTTAACTTGTTTAAAATCCGCAAGAATGCCTGAATCATAGTCTTATGAACTTTAGAGATGCTCCAAATGATATTTCATTTAGATAGAAAAAAGATTGTCCTAATCCCTCTGATTTGTTTACTCATCTATTCTGCAATAATCCCGATGCAGTTGTCTAGCTATGTGCTGTGTATTGACGAAGGTAGGCGCATCAAATTTGAGTTCGCTATCAATGGATGCTGCGCGGACGCACCTTCACATAATTTGGATCACCCAGAAACTACTACTGCAGATGAAAACCACTGCGGTGAATGCGTTGACCTGCCGATCTTTGCCTCTTTAAACACCGAACCAATAATCGTTTCTGCCAAAAACGATATAGCAACGCACGATGTCATTTCCTCAACAGCACTACTTTCACATGAGACAACTGTTTCTACCATTCAAATAGATACTTCTTTTTTGGTCATTCCACCGTTAATCAATCCTACGCTTATATCTCTTCGTACTGTTACGCTCCTCATTTAATCCTTCCTTGTGCTATTACGCGCTCATCTTGTCCCGAATCCTTATAAATTACTTTATCATTGCAAAAGACAGCGACATGTTCTGGAATTAGTGCCTGTCTAACTACTGTTGAGTAATCCATGTTGTGTGGTTTCACACGGGCAATCCTAATTACTCTTTTGATTAATTGATTGCCAACAACTTGCGTGTAATCTTTCTATACGATCTAACTTGTGAGGAGCAAAATACTAATGAAAATAAGATTGAGCATTATCATCACAATCATAGGAATATGCTTTTTAACCTTCAATGTTTTGCCGATTACCGCCCTCGCTGCTCAAAATGAAGAAATTAATCTTGAGGTTGCTATCCAAACTGCGTTGCGTGAAAATCCAGCACTCAAAGCGATACGTGAAAAAGTTAAAGTCGCACAAGCGCAACTTGATGGTATCGCTTTGTTAAGCAATCCAGAATTGGAATCCGAATTTATTGGTGGCGACCATGCTGAACAGACTCTTGAATTAACCAAAACTTTTGAACTTGGCGGACAACGCGGTCATCGAAAACAGATAGCAAAAATAAGTCTTGAAAAGGTCAACCTTGAACTTACAGAAGAATCTTGGAAACTTACGAAATCCGTCAAACTCGCTTTTTATCAACTTGTACTCATCCAAGAAAAACTTAAGTTAGCGAAAGAGATTATCAAACATAATGAGCAGATGCTCAACATGGCACGGATTCAGTTTGAAGCTGGTGACATTTCCGTAACACAAGTAGGTCTGGCGAATATTCAGCTGCAATCAGCACTGCGCGAATCTGCTACGTTAGAAAGTGATTTGCAGTTGGCACAACTTGAACTGAACGGTTTGATGGGAACACCGCTTGATGCGACATCTACCGCAATCGGAGGTTTACCTGAGAAAAAATCTCGGCATTTGAAACTTGATGTTTTGAAGTCGAACGCGCTTGCACATCGTGCTGACCTGAAGTCAATCAGATTAAACGTGCAACTCACTGAAAGCACACATCGGCTTGCAAAAGCATCAAACATCCCCGATCTGAGTATCGGTGGCATTGCAGTACGTAGTTCAGGTGAGACCGGATTCGGGGTGAAGTTTTCAATACCGTTGCCTCTTTTAGACCGAAATCGTGCTGAGATTAATGCTTCAAAGGCTCAAAAGCAGGTTGATGCGGTAGAAATAACCAATTCCGAGAGACAAATTACCCGCGAAGTGATAGCAGCATTTATTTCTCTGAATGCTGCGCAAAAAAATCTTAAGTTTTATGATGGCAATTTACTGAAGTTGCTCAATGAAAACCTAACGCTCACACGTTCTGCCTACGAACTGGGGGAGGCAGAACTCTTGGAAGTTATCTTAATGCAAAGCGAATTCGCCAAAACTCGATTTGCTTATCTTGACGCGCTTGAAGCGTACCATAAAGCACTTGCAGAACTTGAAGCCGCTATCGGCACTTCTATCGAATTGATTATTGAAAAAGTACGATAGCCAGTTACCACGCACACAACGTGCTACTACATTTAAGGAGACATAAAAATGCAACGCTACCTTCATTTTACACTACTTTTGTTGGGAATTTATGTTGTTACAATAGGTGGTTTGTTTCCATCAAATCACCACCTCACATTAACTTGGGCAGAAGAAGAACAGGTTAAGAATGAAAAAGGAGAAATTAAACCTGCTGAGGATGATGCCCATGATCATGGCGAACAGGGAGCTCATACACACACCGCCGAAAACTCGGTAACGCTCACCGATAAAGCAAAAGCCAACATCGGTTTAAAGACAGATGAGGCAGACCTTCGGGCTATTGAAAGGGTTGTCCAAGTTACCGGTAACATAATTGCCCATCCTGGAAGGCAGGCGATCGTCACACCAAGAATTGGCGGTATTGTGAAACGCATCCATTTTAACCTTGGCGACTCCGTAAAAAAAGGCGATGTGCTACTCGAATTGGAAAGTCTTGACTTGCAACTGGCAGAAATTGATCTGATTGAAGCAGTAGATCAAGAGAAATCGTTAGACTCCAAATTAGCAAAACAGAAATCCGTTTTTGCGAAGCAGATACGATTGGAATTGCAAACTCAACAAATTGACTATCTGGAATCGCTTGCTGAACTGCGGGAACAAGAAACGGCTTTTCAGAAGCATCGATCCCTTGCTATTGCAAAGACCCTCTCAGCTTTAGAAAAGATGCGCGTTGATCTTGTTAAAACTGATGTAGAACGCAAATTACTTGAAAACACGCTGAGGCGTATCGAATCTCTTACCGAAATGCGTATTTCTGCACAGAAGGAACTTATTACGCAAAAAGCAGGATACACGAAAGCAACGCACGGATTCTCGGGTGTGAAGCGGCAATTTCATATTCTCGGTGTGAGTGAGCAGACGCTTGAAAAGATTCTTAGCGATGATGGAACAACACCTATCCTGACGCTTCTCGATACAGACAGAAAAACCAAAAGCAAGGAACAAGTAAAATCGGTGCCGACAAAGCAGAACGAACATCCTGCGTTGCAGTACATTATGCTTATTGAAGAAGCAACGGAATTAATTAATGCAGAAACGGCTTACAAATCCGCTGCCATCAAAGTTAAAGCAAACAGACAACGCGCCTTGACTGTTGGCTTGACCGAAACCCATCTTGAAACACTTGCTAAAACCGCTTCGATCGTATCGTTCAAAGATTTGTCCGCCGATAAACTTATCGAAAATTACGCGCCTTTCATGACCAGCTCAGAAGCTTTAGAAGCATTGCTGCAGACGGAAGAAGCACAACGCAATGCTAATATTGTGTTAGCAAAGGTCCAGCAGAAACTCAAAGTGTTCGGGATGACCTCTGATGAGATTGATAAGATTGTTGAAACAGGCAAATCTAATTCCCGATTTTACGTCACGGCACCAACATCAGGACAGATCATCAAGCAACAAGTCACACTCGGCGCAACTGTTGAAAAAAGCGATTCACTGTACTCAATGCTTGACACGGATGTCGTTTGGGTTGAAGGTGAGGCTTACGAGGACACGCTTGCACTTTTACAGGACAAGTGGAAGGTAGGCAGCG
Organism: Candidatus Poribacteria bacterium; assembly: GCA_965197475.1. Lineage (GTDB taxonomy): Bacteria > Poribacteria > WGA-4E > WGA-4E > WGA-3G > MSPOR6. The sequence goes on from CBDANF010000003.1 coordinate 575,081, forward strand.
AGGTTCGAATTCGCGTCCCTGCTTATCTGGGAAAAGTTTTTACAGGCAAGATTTCTCAAATATCAGCCATTGTGAACCCGGAAAAACGGACAGTCCATTTTTGGACAGTGGTTGATAATTCCACGCGTCAATTGAAACCGGGAATGTTTGCTGAACAGACACTCGTCATTGAAAAATTAGATGATGTTTTGAGCGTGCCGTTGAGTGCTGTTCTTGAAGATGGTGCTACACAGATTGTTTTTGTTGAGTCGGGAAACACTTACGTCAAGCATGAAGTTGAGGTAGGCGCGAAGGATGACCGGTACATTGAAATCAAAGATGGTTTGCTTGCGGGTGAACTTGTAGTCGTCCAAGGGACTCATCAACTCATGAGAGCTTCAGCAGGCACGGCAGCTGTTGTTGATCCGCACGCCGGACATTCGCATTAGTAATCAGTACCAAGGAGGAAAATAAATGTGGTCAAAAATCACCGAAGTTTCACTCAGGAATAGGCTCCTTGTTATTTGTGGACTCATCGCTGCAGTAATTATCGGCTTCAGGATGTTTCAAACAGCACCAATTGACGTTTATCCCGATATCAATCCACCCCGGATTACTGTGCTGACTGAAGCGCATGGGTGGTCCCCCGAAGAGATGGAGACCCTTGTTACGTTACCGATCGAAAGCTCAATGAACGGTGCGCCCGATGTTACACGGGTTCGTTCATCATCAGCAATCGGTTTGTCGCTTGTTTTCGTTGAATTTGAATGGGGGATGGATATTTTCCTGGCGCGACAGATGGTCTCTGAACGACTCCAACTCGTTGGACCGAATTTGCCGGAAGGCGTTGATGCCCCAATAATTCTACCCACCTCTTCCCTGTTAGGGGAAATTCTGGAATATGCACTTATTGATGAATCAGAAGAAAAACAAAAACTTGACCCGATGGAGATGCGCGATATAGCAGATTGGGTGATCCGTTATCGGCTGCAATCAAAGGGCGGTATCGCCAATGTGATTAACATCGGTGGTTATATCAAGCAATTTCAGGTCTTCGTCAATCCTGAACGGTTGGTAAGTTACGGTATTTCACTTGAAGATGTTGCACATGCACTTGAAAAGAGCAATGATAACGCTGCAGGTGGATTTCTTATTAAGGACACGCGTGAGTTGATGATTAGAGGGTTGGGACGGATTTCTTCGGTTGCTGACATTGAAAATGTTGTGATTGATGTCCGAGAACACAACACACCTGTGCTCGTTAATGATGTCGCAACAGTGAGAATCGGGTCGTTACCAGAGATCCGCCGTGGTGCGGGGAGTCGAAATGGTGAAGAAACCGTTTTAGGCAAGGTAGTTAAGCAACCCGGCATCAATACGCTTACCCTCAGCGATAAAGTGGTTTCAGAACTGGACTCGCTGGAAAAATCGCTGCCAGAAGGAGTAAAAATTGAAGTTGAGTACGCGCAAGCTAACCTAATTCGGCGTGCTGTGGATACGGTCAAAGAAGCACTGCGGGATGGCGCAATCCTCGTTGTTGTTGTCCTGATCATCTTTCTTTTTAATATCCGCACCGCGTTGATTACTCTCACTGCTATTCCGTTATCGTTGATTATCGCGATCATCGTGCTGCTTTCACAGGGAGGCACTCTCAACATCATGACGCTCGCTGGCTTAGCGATTGCTGTCGGAATGGTGGTTGACGATGCGATTGTATACGTTGAAAACATCTTCAGACGATTACAAGAGTATTTTCATCTGCGTGATTTAGGGAATGAAACTGACGAAACGCCAACGCAGGTGGTGACACGCGCAAGCGATGAGATGCGTGTATCTATAGTTTTTGCAACCTTAATTATTATCCTCGTGTTTTTACCGCTGTTCAGTCTCAGTGGGATTGAGGGCAGAATGTTCCGTCCGCTTGGTTGGGCAGTTGTAATTTCTATGGCAGCATCGCTACTCGTGGCTTTAACAGTGGTTCCTGTTTTAAGTGATCTACTGCTGGGACGCGTTAGAGATATACCGTTGCATGAACTCATTCCCATGGTTGACCCCTCAGAAAAACGGGGTCCGTTTACGTGGATAAAACGGGCTTATAACGCTTTTCGAAATCTTGTGGTGCGATGGCGGTTGTTTATTGTCAAATTGGCACCCGACTCGGATGTTGAAACTGCCTTGACACTTCAACCTGTGGTCATGTGGATCAAACGCGCTTATCGTCCTATTCTATCATTGGTGATTCGTTTACGTTGGGTTGTTGTAGCAGTTGCGCTCTTACTGGTAATATTAACTTGCGCATCGATTCCTCGTTTAGGTAGGGAATTTTTACCCGTGATGGATGAGGCAACGTTCACAATCAGCGTGTTTTCACCTCCCGGGACCTCGCTGAATGAATCTACACGTATCGGTCGAGAAATGGAAATTAGACTGGACGAAGAAATTCCAGAAGTGACAAGCGTCAGCAGTCGAACCGGGCGCGCTGAAGCGGACGAACACGCGCACGATGTGAATACCCATGAAATCGTGGTCAATTTTGATCCGCCAGATAAACGTGAGAAAACACGTGAAGACCTCCTCGTTGAAGTGCGGGAGTTGCTTTCCACCGAAAACTTTCCGGGGGTCCAGGTATCCGTTGGACAACCGATTCAACACCGCCTTGATCATCTTTTGTCCGGTGTTAGCGCGCAAGTGGCATTGAAACTCTTCGGCCCCGATCTTGACATGCTAAGGCAAAAAGCAGAAGACATTGAAGCAGTTATGTCGGAGATTGATGGTGTTGCGGATTTACAGGTTGAGCAGCAGGTGCAGATTGAACAACTTCAGATTAAAGTCAAGCGTTTTGAAGCAGCGCGCTACGGCTTAAGCGTCCAAGACATCACGCATTTCGCAGAAGGGGCTTTCAAAGGCGAAACAGTCAGTCAGATCATTCAGGGACAGCGGCAGTATGACCTCGTCGTCCGCATTGACCCGACACTTGTCACTACCGTTGAATCGTTCGGCAACCTCAAACTTCGAACGCCTTCAGGCGCATTTATTCCATTGAAACAGGTGGCAGATGTCAGCTTTGGTTTCGGACCTAATACCATCAATCGTGAGAACGTTTCTCGACGTATCGTGATTCAATGCAACGTGCAGGATAGAGACCTCGGTAACTTTATTGATGAAGTCAAAAAAGAAATTGAGGCACATGTTGATATACCTGAAGAATATTTCCTCACGTATGGTGGACAGTTTGAAAGTCAACAGCGCGCACAAAGACGTATTCTAATTCAAACCGGTTTCGTTTTTATTGGTATCTTTATTTTACTGTATCTTGCGATGGGTTCAGTCCGGCTTTCGATATTGGTAATCCTGAATTTACCGTTGGCGTTAATAGGTGGTGTTGTCAGTGTCTTTCTTACAGGTGGCGTGTTGAGTATTCCATCTATGGTTGGTTTTATTCTATTGTTCGGCATTGCTGTGCGAAATGGCATCATCTTGGTTTCACATATCAATGCGCTTCGTTCAGAAGGCATACCGCTATATGATGCTGTGATGAAGGGTGCTTCGGAACGGATTAGTCCTGTCTTAATGACAGCTTTAACCACAGGACTTGGGATGCTACCGCTCGCGCTTGCACACGGCTCCGGTGCGGAACTCCAGAAACCGCTTGCTATTGTCATCAGTGGTGGCATGATTACCGCCACCTTTTTGACGCTGCTTGTTTTACCAGCGTTGTATTACCTTGTTGAAAAACGCGGTGCTGAAGAATTGTAACCGTTTAATGCTCGCAAAATATTCTTGTGGGAGGGCTTTCTAAGCCCGATGAAGTTGATTTCTCTTGTGGGAGGACTTTCTAAGTCCTCCCACAAGAAAATTGGCACTGGCGTTGATTCGTAAATCCTGGTTCAGACAATCCGAGAAATCTGTGTAATCTGTAAAATCCGTGATTCAGACAAACCACACATCCAACCCACAGAGCCATTCAATTGTCGATTTTTTACACGTTTATCCGAAAAGTCGCGATTCGGAGATCGCTCCTGCAGAGGAAAGACCGTTAGCAGAAAGTAGCAACTACTTGAGAATTGAATGGCTCTGTCTATAAAAAGAAAATTGGTAGATCTGTATCTACGAGTAAATTCAGGGAAATGGTGTAAATACCTAAAATTTTGCGAATTTTTAGAAAAAAGTTGAAATTTCTGTAACCTATCTTGCAATACATAACGTTGAATAAGGTATATATGGATATCATGCACGTGCAACACAAATTTGTAGTGAGGAAGTTACACCGTCGTTAACCATATTTTGCGTAAGGGGATTTAACAATGAAAAACCGAGATATGAATACCACAATCCAGAAAGTGACCACGCTGGATGCCTGCCACCTGAGCAGGATTTGCTCACGCAGCATACATCGGTTGGCGAATTTTAACTATAAGTTAATACCCCCCCCCCCCCCACTTCACATTCGTTAATTTCAATCAATTTATTGGACAAGGTCTTATTGCAGACGTTAGCAGCTGCGATATCTTCGCGCCCGCACGCGCGCTCCGTCTCACACGGAGTGTCTCGTCGCGGGCTTTTGTTGTTTGTGGAAATAGACGCGATTTATGCTGAATCGTGTCTGATAATTGTTTTAGTTTTACTTGAAAAATTTTAACGGAGGAGATATAATTGTGAAAAAGAAATTTTTTACAGCAAATGTTGATGTGGCAGCTATAGCTGCATTCGGTGGACTTACCGCTATCTCGTTCTTCGCACTCTTTTTTGAGGAACACGGAATCCGCCTCAGTATCGTTGCACTCGCTATCTCGCTTTGGGGATTCTTGTCCTTAAAACAGATGGATACGGAACAGGAGACACAGCGTGTTGAAAAAACCTCGTCTGTTTTTCACAAACCGCAACATCGGAAAAACAGGCGGAGACTCATCACTGCAGTGGTTCTCATTTTGATTAGCGGGGTTATTCTGTCCGGTGCTATTAAAATGACACGCGCAACACAGATGGATAAACTTGACTGCACAGAACAACCCCGATCTGACAGTATCATATTGGAAAAACAGGAAACGCCTTGTCCAAAATCAACCATACTGCCCTGCTCGCTGGACGCAGCGGAATAACAGGGATAAACAATCCTAATTCGGAGGATATTTTGATGAAACGCAAACTTTACTGGGGACTCGGTGTCCTCATTATTCTACTGATCGGTGTTAGTGCCGTGTTGGTAATCCGACACGAAATGGCGGTACACAAGCAACTCAAAGCCAATTTAGATGCAGCGAATAAACTGCTTGAAGCACAGAACAAGCCATCAGAAGTGCCGGCTGAAAAAGGGCATGTTCACGATGATGGCACTTTTCACGTAGGCGAACATGGCGATCCGATAGTGGAACAAGACGACCCCACGGGTGAACAAAATGAACCCCTAAAACCACCACCATCACGAGACTTCGAACCCGTCCAAATACAGATACCAGAAGGTATAACAGACCCCGATGTGTTGGCAGCGTGGGAACGACTTGACTACATCGCCAATAATATTTGGGACTGGGGTGGTGTGCCATCGCAAGAGACAGAAGAACTGATCGCACAACTTATGCCACCGCCAGATGGGTTTTCGGGTCCCAGCGGACACAGCGATGCCGAAGAGACCATAAATCTACTCGGCAGCTTGGATAGAAACGACCCGCGCTCCGCAGAAGTCATGGTGACTTATTACTGTGAGAATATTATCGGGGGGCTTGGTCCACGAAATGCGATAATAGATATAGGACCGCCTGCCGTGCCACTGCTGATACCCTATCTGTTTGAAGATGGAAATGCAGAAGCCGTTGCCGCTTTAGGTGGGATAGTCGTAAAGCATCGTAAGGAATTAGGGGGTATTGTAGACCATATCATTATTCCAAAATTGGAAGAATATGCGGCAATAGAAGACCCGCCAGGTAAGATGTATTATCCGAGAAAGTGGGCGCGAGAAGCCCTTGAACTTTTGAAATAACCGAAATCTATATATGAAAGGAGAAATCCGATGAAAGTTCGTTATGTTTTCTACATGCTATTACTTGTTATCTGTGTGTTAATTCCGTTTCATTTGAGTTCCACAGTAATATCGTTTCATTCGCAGACACCTTGTATTCGTATCAAATCGTGGTCTGTCGGACAAAGTTCGGGTTATTATGGTAAAGAGAAACTCGCAATAAACATTGGGTCGTTCATTACGAATTCAGAACAGACGTGTTGTGTGCATGTATCGGTGGGTTATTGTGATGACCAACCTTCGCAGACCAACATAATGTATCCGATTACTTCGTTTGGATATGAGTTGTCTATGAGTCATGGGTTCGTAGTAGAAAAGGCGGTTTATAGTGTGAGTGGTCCGGATGCTGCGTTGTTTGACCCGGCCACAAGTTTTTCTGTGAGTGCGAAGTTTAAGGGACCCAAGGATGAGGAGGAGCTTGTCTCATCGTGTAACGGAAATAATGGTCGCGATAACAAACCGATGTGGGTCAAGGTGAAGTTTATTGGCTACTACGGGACGGATCTCGATAACCAAAAGTCCGTTTCAGTTTCGGGACAGTGGGTACAAGATACAAAAGACAGGATACGGCAGGAATATGTGGATATGACACCACCCGATAGTAGAGCCGAATTGCCGGTGCCTGGCAGATCGTCATTTGTTTCCACAATCTCAACCGACAACGGTGTGGATCGATGGAATACGGGGCATTATAGTAGTTTCATGATAGATGATGGATTGAAAGGGAAAAAGGCAGATTGGCTCGCGGAAGTTAATAAAGAACGCAAAAGTAACGGTTTATCCGCGTTTACGGATGCTGATTTTCAGGTGAACAGTGCGTATCGCAATCCGTATCATCAGCGTTTTCATGTCGGCAAGGGGGCACTTGCTTCATTTCATAGTCGTCATCCGTTTGGCGATGCGTTAGATGTTCACACCCCCGATGTAAATGGCAATGGCACAGAAGAGCAAGTCTATAAGAATTATGCTAACAGTGCCGATGGCGTTGCTATGCAGCGAGCCGCCGAGTCTAAGTCTGTTGGTGCTTTGTGGACAGCTTCTTATCTATACTATAGTACGCACACGCATGCGGATTGGACGCTGCGCGTGAAAGATGGCGGGAGTTGGCCTCCGCCGAATGGCACTGTCTATTCTCCACCGTGTAACATAGATGGAACAGCATCAAGTGGTCCGTATGTGACGGGGGCAACAACGGGCAATGCAGAAGAAACGAATGAAGGTCAAACGGGACAGGATACCGGTGGTAGTGAACAGACCACAGATGCTCCTGCCATCGGCCCCTGTGGACATACCTATTGGCTAGGTTCATCCTCGGACTACGACCATAGATCAGAAACTTGGGGGTGTGGACATACGATCTATGTTTGTCAATCCAGTTCCCATTCGCTGCAAGCGAGTTGTTCCGAAACGAATGCGAATGGCGATAGTTGTACGGTGACAAGTTTCTATGCGTGTCAGACGCATACACACGAGTATCCTGCTGCGCCGAGTTTTGCGCCCAGTTTATCCGTCGGTTCAAGCAGCTATAGTGCGGGGAGTTCTTTGTCTCCGGTTGTCACATCTGATGCGCCTATTTACGGTGCGCATTTGTTTGTGCGTGCGCCGGGGGATACAAGCACCTATGGCACAAAAATAGGCTGGTTTCCTGGGGGTCGCACGACACAGACATTGACGTTGCCTTACACGTTTGCTGCTAATGCTGCGAGTGGCAGCTATAAGATCACTGCGCGTGTGTATCCGTGGAATGGTGATGCGTGGGGCGATCCGGATTATTTATCTGACTACGTGTCGGTTGAGTAGTTGTCCTTTAGATTAGAAAGGGGCGTGTCTTGGAACTGACAGGCAGATATTCTTTTGGGTATCTGCCTGTTTTTTGTAAAGGAGCACTTAATGAAAGTAAAATCCTTCATAACAGGTCTTATCATCCCGTTACTCCTCACTGCTGGTATCATTCTATATCTGCAACATGCACCAAAATTGGCACCCGCAACTGAAATTCCGCATCAAAAAGATGTAATAGCAAATGTGGAACAACCGAAGGTAAACGCTGTCAATTCCAACACAACTGCAGAAAACCCTGACGCGTTCTATCAGTTGATTATTGACAACAACATCTTCCGTCCACTCGGTTGGCAACCGCCCAGAAAACAGCCGGACTATACCCTTATCGGCACAACAGTTTCACAGAACGCAGCAGATTCAAAGGCGTTTATATTGGAGCGGCGTTCAAATCGCATGCATATCGTCAAAGTTGGGGACACCCTTGACGATGCGCGTGTGAAAGAGATTCAATCGAAACGTGTCACACTGCATGAAGCAGGAAAAGACATAATCCTGCATGGCGGTAGGCTGCAGTTTTTCTAACATCTTCCTCTTCCCACAAGGTTATTTAGTTTTAGACTTTTTGTCCAGTTTATCCGAAAAGTCGTGATTCGGAGATCGCTCCTACAGCGGAAAGACCGTTATCAGAAAGTAACAACTACTTGAGAATTGAATGGCTCTGTCCAACCCAGAAAAAACCTTGAATGATAGAAAAAAATATGCTATAATACTCTCAAACCTGAAATTTGTAAGAAGAGGGAAAGTCACGTGAATTGCGAAATGAGCGAAACACGCATGCGTATCCTACAACTTTTGAAGATGCGTTCCAGCATGACGGTCAGTCAACTAATTGAAGCACTCCACATCAGTGACATGGGGGTCAGACAACATCTCACTATCCTTCAAGAAGAAGGTTTGGTTGAATATCATCAAGAAAAGCATGGACGCATCGAAATAACAGGGATAAACAATCCTAATTAGGAGGATATTTTGATGAAACGCAAACTTTATTGGGGGTTTGCAGCCCTCATTATCCTGATTATCGGCACTGCAGGTGTGTTGTTCATTCAACACAACCGCGCCGAAATGGTGCTCCTTGAAGCGTTGTCGGATGCCGATAACAGCGATAGTTCACAACAGCAGCCCGCCCAACGTGGCGTTGGTTCTACTGACTACAAAGCCCCCCCGCTCGGTGAAACAGACGATACAGGGTATTGGGAAGGAAACACATGGCATCAGAAACCGGCACCCAAACCGAAGAAAAAAGGGTGGTGGAAGACAGGGGATACAAGAAAATATCTTGAGATGCTTGCCATTACCGGTAACATCCCAAAAGAATTCAGGCCCGACTCCAAAGCTTTTGCCCGGTGGATCATTGCCGAACACCCCTATTCCCAAGCAGCCCTTGAAGCGAGATTAGTGCTGGGTGGTTGGGGGACATCATATCTAATGGATGCCCTGAAATACCATCCAACATCACCATTACTACACGCAAAAATAGCAGCCTCTACTTCCAGTCGTCGTTATCCCGAAAAGGTTGTCGCCTTTGCAAAAAAAAAAGCACTCCGCCTGCTTCCCACGACTACCGAAGATACTTCCTATAGAGGAATATGGAATTCCCCTGCTGTGCTAAGCCACGAATCTTTAGGTCAGGCATATCAGCGATTGGGCGATTACAAATCTGCGTTAGTTCACCTCAAAGCCGCACAACGTCTTTACAAAACTGGAATTGGGGACGATGACTTAAACATGGACGGATACGAACTGATGTCTAAGTGGATCGCTGGGATAGAAGCGGGGAAGCCGCTCATAGGACCGAATCCGAAGCCGCATCCGGAGCCGTCCGCCGACTTTCCTTTATCTACTTCACAACCGTCCGCACCTGTGGCCCCTGTAGATGCCGCCGAACTCCCGCCTGTGCCGTTTGATTTCCCCGCAAGCCCGTCTGATGATATGTTCCGTGCCCCGAACACGTCCTCTTTGTCTCCTTCTGATCAAGGGATGCGTGAGCGTGAGGCCGCTAAGCAAGCCCATTCAGCGTTTGCCAAACGGCAGCAGCAAGAGTTTGGTGATTTTCTTCGGTGGATGGCGCGTATAGAACAGGCGAAGTCGCCTGCGGATTTAGAAGATTTTTTGATGCGTGAGATGGCGAAGCACCTGCAAGGTGGTGCTTCCGAGTTCACGCCGGATCGTTTGATCCATGCGTTTGAAATGGTCAATCGCCACGGAGACGCAGCGGGGATGGTGCATCTGCAAGCGTTGGATCCCGATATTGCGAAAGCGATGTCGCGTCACCCTCAAAGTAAACGTGTGCCACCGCGCACCGCGCCTGTGCGTCCGAAAACAGTTCATAACCCGAAATAGAAAGGAGATTTCTCATGAGACATAAAATGTATTGGGGGCTTGGAGCTCTCATAATCCTGATTATCGGCACAGCCGGTGTGTTGTTCATGCGGCACAATCGCGCTGAAATGGCACGCTTTGAAAAAGCGTTAGCAGATGCCGATAACCGGCTACAAGAAAGCGATAGTTCACCCCAGCAGCCCGCCCAACGTGGCGTTGGCTCTCCAACGTATAAACCGCCCCCGCTGGGTGAAACAGAAGATACAGGTCACTGGGACGGCAACGTGTGGCATCAAACCGCACCCAAACCGAAAAAGAAAAAAGTGTTGGGCTTGTGGTCACGCGAGATGACTCTGCGAGATTACTACGCTGCGATGCCTCAGGGAAATCACAACAATAGACAGACAAAGTTTATGGAAAGCGTTGTTCGAAAACAACCCTATTCAGAGGCGGGCTTTGAAGCGATGTACAATTTAGCATCAATTAACTCACGTTACAGCAGCGCAGATTATATTGAGAACCTAAAGGGAGTGCTGAAATACCATCCGGAGTCGCCACGCGTACTCTCAAAGTTAGCGTGGTATACTTCTCCATCTGATTCAAAGTTCCCACCTGAAGAGTCAATAGCGTATGCGAAAAAGGCACTTCGTCTGCTTCCCAATAGTTCGGAGGATAATACATGGTTTAAGCTATGGCAGTCCCCCGCTGTGAACATTCATGGGGCATTAGGCTTTGCGTATCAGCGGGTAGGCGATTACAAAGCTGCGTTGGTTCACCTCAAAACGATACAAAGTCTGCTGAACATGCCTACAAAGCGACTTTGAAGCATATAGCTGCAATAGAAGCGGGGAAGCCGCTCATAAAACCCGATCCGAAGCCGCAGCCGGATGCTGCCACCGTTTCGTCTCTATTCCCTCCAGTGCCCGAGCCGGTGTCAGCCCCTAAAGATGCGTCAGATTTTCCTCCCGTGCCTTCTGATCATCCGGGTTTTGACCCTAACAATCCTTCTTTCGTTCCGTCCGATAAATCTGTTCGTTCGAAACAAGCGTCGGCGCAAGCGCGTGCGGACTTTGCGCGTCATCAGCAGCAAGAGTTTGGTGATTTTCTGCGGTGGATGGAACGGATAGAGCAAGCGAAGTCGCCTGCAGATTTAGAAGATTTTTTGATGCGTGAGATGGCAAAGCAGCTGCAAGGCGGTCAATCCGAGTTCACACCGGACCGGTTGATCCGTGCGTTTGAAACGGTCAATCGTCATGGTGAAACCGCAGGGATGTCACAGCTGCAACAGTTGGATCCCGATATTGCGAAAGCGATGTCGCGTCACCCTCAAAGTAAACGTGTGCCACCGCGCACCGCGCCTGTGCGTCCGAAAACAGTTCATAACCCGAAATAGAAAGGAGATTTCTCATGAGACATAAAATGTATTGGGGGCTTGGAGCTCTCATAATCCTGATTATCGGCACAGCCGGTGTGTTGTTCATGCGGCACAATCGCGCTGAAATGGCACGCTTTGAAAAAGCGTTAGCAGATGCCGATAACCGGCTACAAGAAAGCGATAGTTCACCCCAGCAGCCCGCCCAACGTGGCGTTGGCTCTCCAACGTATAAACCGCCCCCGCTGGGTGAAACAGAAGATACAGGTCACTGGGACGGCAACGTGTGGCATCAAACCACACCCAAACCGAAAAAGAAAAAAGTGTTTGGCTTGTGGTCACGCGAGATGACTCTGCGAGATTACCGCGCGGCGATGCCCCATGGAAATCACGACAATAGACAGACAAAGTTTATGGAAACACCTTGTCCAAGATCAACCACACCACCTTGCCCGCTGGACGCAGCGGAATAACAGGGATAAACAATCCTAATTCGGAGGGTATTTTGATGAAACGCAAACTTTACCGGGGACTCGGTGTCCTCATTATACTACTCATCGGTGTTGGTGCCGTGTTGGTGATCCGGCACGAAATGGCGATACACAAGCAACTCAAAGCCAATTTAGATGCAGCGAATAAACTGCTTGAAGAACAGAACAAGCCATCAGAAGTGCCGAATGAAAAAGGGCATGTTCACGAAGATGGCACTTTTCACGTAGGCGAACATGGCGATCCGATAGTGGAACAAGACGACCCCACGGGTGAACAAGATGAACCCCTAAAACCACCACCATCACGAGACTTTGAACCCGTCCAAATACAGATACCAGAAGGTATAACAGACCCCGATGTGTTAGCAGCGTGGGAACGACTTGACTACATCGCCAATAATATTTGGGACTGGGGTGGTGTGCCATCGCAAGAGACAGAAGAACTGATCGCACAACTTATGCCACCGCCAGATGGGTTTTCGGGTCCCAGCGGACACAGCGATGCCGAAGAGACCATAAATCTACTCGGCAGCTTGGATAGAAACGACCCGCGCTCCGCAGAAGTCATGGCGACTTATTTCTGTGAGAATATTATCGGGGGACGTGGTCCGATATATGCGTTGGCAGAGATAGGACCCCCAGCCGTGCCACTCCTGATAAATTACCTGTTTTCTACTGATGGAAACGTAGGAAGGGCAGTTGCCGCTTTAGAAGAAATTAGCGTAAAGCATCGTAAGGAATTAGGGGGTATTGTAGACCACATCATCATTCCAAAATTCGAAGAATATGCGGCAATAGAAGACCCGCCAGGTAAGATGTATTATCCGAGAAAGTGGGCGCGAGAAGCCCTTGAACTTTTGAAATAACCGAAATCTATATATGAAAGGAGAAATCCGATGAAAGTTCGTTATGTTTTCTACATGCTATTACTTGTTATCTGTGTGTTAATTCCGTTTCATTTGAGTTCCACAGTAATATCGTTTCATTCGCAGACACCTTGTATTCGTATCAAATCGTGGTCTGTCGGACAAAGTTCGGGTTATTATGGTAAAGAGAAACTCGCAATAAACATTGGGTCGTTCATTACGAATTCAGAACAGACGTGTTGTGTGCATGTATCGGTGGGTTATTGTGATGACCAACCTTCGCAGACCAACATAATGTATCCGATTACTTCGTTTGGATATGAGTTGTCTATGAGTCATGGGTTCGTAGTAGAAAAGGCGGTTTATAGTGTGAGTGGTCCGGATGCTGCGTTGTTTGACCCGGCCACAAGTTTTTCTGTGAGTGCGAAGTTTAAGGGACCCAAGGATGAGGAGGAGCTTGTCTCATCGTGTAACGGAAATAATGGTCGCGATAACAAACCGATGTGGGTCAAGGTGAAGTTTATTGGCTACTACGGGACGGATCTCGATAACCAAAAGTCCGTTTCAGTTTCGGGACAGTGGGTACAAGATACAAAAGACAGGATACGGCAGGAATATGTGGATATGACACCACCCGATAGTAGAGCCGAATTGCCGGTGCCTGGCAGATCGTCATTTGTTTCCACAATCTCAACCGACAACGGTGTGGATCGATGGAATACGGGGCATTATAGTAGTTTCATGATAGATGATGGATTGAAAGGGAAAAAGGCAGATTGGCTCGCGGAAGTTAATAAAGAACGCAAAAGTAACGGTTTATCCGCGTTTACGGATGCTGATTTTCAGGTGAACAGTGCGTATCGCAATCCGTATCATCAGCGTTTTCATGTCGGCAAGGGGGCACTTGCTTCATTTCATAGTCGTCATCCGTTTGGCGATGCGTTAGATGTTCACACCCCCGATGTAAATGGCAATGGCACAGAAGAGCAAGTCTATAAGAATTATGCTAACAGTGCCGATGGCGTTGCTATGGAGAATGCTGCCACAGATAAGTCTGTTGGTGCTTTGTGGACAGCTTCTTATCTATACTATGGTACGCACACGCATGCGGATTGGACGCTGCGCGTGAAAGATGGCGGGAGTTGGCCTCCGCCGAATGGCACTGTCTATTCTCCACCGTGTAACATAGATGGAACAGCATCAAGTGGTCCGTATGTGACGGGGGCAACAACGGGCAATGCAGAAGAGACGAATGAAGGTCAAACGGGACAGGATACCGGTGGTAATGAACAGACCACAGATGCTCCTGCCATCGGCCCCTGTGGACATACCTATTGGCTAGGTTCATCCTCGGACTACGACCATAGATCAGAAACTTGGGGGTGTGGACATACGATCTATGTTTGTCAATCCAGTTCCCATTCGCTGCAAGCGAGTTGTTCCGAAACGAATGCGAATGGCGATAGTTGTACGGTGACAAGTTTCTATGCGTGTCAGACGCATACACACGAGTATCCTGCTGCGCCGAGTTTTGCGCCCAGTTTATCCGTCGGTTCAAGCAGCTATAGTGCGGGGAGTTCTTTGTCTCCGGTTGTCACATCTGATGCGCCTATTTACGGTGCGCATTTGTTTGTGCGTGCGCCGGGGGATACAAGCACCTATGGCACAAAAATAGGCTGGTTTCCTGGGGGTCGCACGACACAGACATTGACGTTGCCTTACACGTTTGCTGCTAATGCTGCGAGTGGCAGCTATAAGATCACTGCGCGTGTGTATCCGTGGAATGGTGATGCGTGGGGCGATCCGGATTATTTATCTGACTACGTGTCGGTTGAGTAGTTGTCCTTTAGATTAGAAAGGGGCGTGTCTTGGAACTGACAGGCAGATATTCTTTTGGGTATCTGCCTGTTTTTTGTAAAGGAGCACTTAATGAAAGTAAAATCCTTCATAACAGGTCTTATCATCCCGTTACTCCTCACTGCTGGTATCATTCTATATCTGCAACATGCACCAAAATTGGCACCCGCAACTGAAATTCCGCATCAAAAAGATGTAATAGCAAATGTGGAACAACCGAAGGTAAACGCTGTCAATTCCAACACAACTGCAGAAAACCCTGACGCGTTCTATCAGTTGATTATTGACAACAACATCTTCCGTCCACTCGGTTGGCAACCGCCCAGAAAACAGCCGGACTATACCCTTATCGGCACAACAGTTTCACAGAACGCAGCAGATTCAAAGGCGTTTATATTGGAGCGGCGTTCAAATCGCATGCATATCGTCAAAGTTGGGGACACCCTTGACGATGCGCGTGTGAAAGAGATTCAATCGAAACGTGTCACACTGCATGAAGCAGGAAAAGACATAATCCTGCATGGCGGTAGGCTGCAGTTTTTCTAACATCTTTCTCTTCCCACAAGGTTATTTAGTTTCGCAATAAGTAGTTTTGGACTTGCAACAAACATGTAAAAATCGCTACAAACACAGATGTAGACTACATTTCCACTTGTTTTAATTGTGCAACTATGATACAATATAGATAAGAAAGTAGGGGGTTGGTAGCCCCCTAAATGAACACAAAAAGCGAGTTGCTTTTTGACGGTTCTAATCTTATCTGGTATTATATCAGAAATCCGTCAGAAAAAGCAACTCCTATTTCAAGGAGTATCTGATGGATTTATTGAAGGTAATGGAGCGTTTTCCTGACCAAGAAGCATGTATTGAGCATTTGGAATATATTCGGTGGCGTGGTGAACCAAGATGTCCGCATTGTGATAGTCTAAACGTTGCGGAACGGACAGAGACGGAATTGGGACGCATCGGACGCTGGCAATGCCATGATTGCACTGCTACTTTCAAGGTGACGTGTGGCACGGTGTTTCACGGGACAAAGATAGCACTTCAGAAGTGGTTTTTGGCGATCTCGTTGATTGTGAATGCGAAGAAGTCGTTATCCAGTTACCAGTTGAGTCGTGATTTAGACTTGAATCAGAAAACTGCATGGTTTATAATGACTCGTATCCGTGCTGAAATGGCAAAGAAAGGTAGCAACGTGCTATTACAAGGCATCATAGAGGCTGATGAAACTTACATCGGGGGTAAACCTCGCAAGCCGAACAAGAAAGCAGATGCGGAGCCTGCCAAGCGTGGTCGTGGCACTGATAAAGACGCAATCATCGGGGCTGTCCAACGCGGTGGGAAAGTTGTAGCACAACTTGCAAGGGATTTGACAGGACGGACTATTTTAGACTTTATCCGAAGAGCCGTGAAAGTTCAGGATTCGGAGTTGATGACCGATGAATATAATGCTTATCTCGCACTCGGTAGAGATATGAAGCATCATATCATCAATCATCAAGAGCAATTTGTTGACGGTGATGTCCACACAAACACGATTGAGGGGTTTTGGTCGCTTCTCAAACGCGCTTGGTATGGTTCACATCACCACTATTGGACTGAATATACGCCCCTGTATGTCGCAGAGGCGTGCTACAAGTATAACTATAGGAGCATTGACAGCATCTTTGATAAGTTTGTTAATGAGAGTATGAGATGAGTGAAACTAAAGGTACCCAGGGCGTTTCTTTGCATGATCCGCGGGTTCAGGCGGTGCTTGCAGCACAGATGGCGGAAGCTCGAATGTCTTTTGATCCGAATTCAAAGCTTCGAGAATATTTTGGAACAATGTATAGCAATCTGACTCGGATTGGAAGATGCCCAAATTGTAGAGAAAAGTTGATTGGTTCGATCCATGAGCGTCTACATGTTTCAACAGAGTCAGATTGAACAAGTTTGATTCGTTGTTCTTGATGATCACAATTTCATCATAAATATTAAGATTTACGGCTAATGGACAAAATCCAGTGATTTGTTCAGGTTTTGGAAATATGATTAACATGATAGTTCCTTTGTGAGTTAGAGGGGACAGGGGCACCTCGTTGTTGGGTTAGTCTGTTTTCTTTCGGTTTACATACCGTTTGATACACCAAGCGGTGAATCTTGCCGACAGAAAAATAATAGGTATGCCGACAATTTGGGCTACCAATGCTACTAATGCGTATTCTCGAGCACCGAGAACAGTGACTATAGATCCAATGATAGCGAAAAACAAAAGCCAGTTTTTCAACGTGTATTTTTGCTTATAGTAAGCAAATACAAGAAGTGGCCACACTAAAAGTACCATGATATTCCCTTATGGTAAGGGTTGTACGTGTTTTGTTTATAGGATCACGTTGTTTAACCTTAACGTTGTTCCCGATCTCATTCGGTTTGGTAGGGACTGCCTCAAGCGAGACAGATGAGATTCCCTACCAACAACGTTAGGATAGTATAACATGTGGGAGAAAAGAGAGTCAAGTGAAAAATTCAATGGCTTGTTGCAAGTCCAAAACTACTTATTGCGTTTAGTTTTAGACTTTTTGTCCAGTTTATCCGAAAAGTCGCGATTCGGAGATCGCTCCTACAGCGGAAAGACCGTTATCAGAAAGTAACAACTACTTGAGAATTGAATGGCTCTGTCCAACCCAGAAAAAACCTTGAATAATAGAAAAAAATATGCTATAATACTCTCAAACCTGAAATTTGTAAGAAGAGGGAAAGTCACGTGAATTGCGAAATGAGCGAAACACGCATGCGTATCCTACAACTTTTGAAGATGCGTTCCGGTATGACGGTCAGTCAACTAACTGAAGCACTCCACATCAGTGACATGGGGGTCAGACAACATCTCACTATCCTTCAAGAAGAAGGTTTGGTTGAATATCATCAAGAAAAGCATGGACGCGGCCGTCCGCATCATCTCTATACTTTAACTGATGAAGCAAACAGCCTCTTCCCAACAACCTATGCTAATTTTGCTGTCGGTTTGATGCATGAGGTGGCAAAATTCAACGGCCCCGGATTCATCAATAAAATTTTCCGAAGCCGCATGAAATCACAACTTCAGACCTATCAACAGCGACTTAACGGAAAAACTTTGCTTGAACGTATCGTAGAACTTGCACATATTCGCGACGAAGAAGGTTACATGGCTCGATTTGATGAAAATGACACCGACTACGTTTTAATTGAACACAATTGCCCTATTGCGGCAATCGCTCAGGAATATCCACACGTTTGTGAAATTGAATTGGCACTCTTCAGACAATCCTTAGGAACGAAGGTGTATCGAGTAGAACATCTCATGCAGGGCAGCCATAGATGTTGCTACCGCGTTCCCAAAGGCGATTGCATGAAGCCGGAATTAGAATCCTCGTCAGATGAACAGTCAAGCAAACAAATGGATACCTAAAATAGAGCGGTATCCGCACTCATCTCTCAATTACCTAACCCAACCTAAAGGTAATTTCAATGTCTGACGAAACAGGAAGGCGGGACTTTTTCAAGGAAGCCTTGAACCAAATCATGAAACCTGTCGCTGAATTTATAGACGACAGGATCGGCGATCAATTTCCTATTGATGAGCCGAATCGTGTCATTTTGCGACCACCAGGTGCGCTCCCCGAACCCGAATTCTTGGAAAAATGCCTTCGGTGCGGCAACTGCGTTAAAAACTGCCCTGCAGATGCTATACAACCGTTACAAAACCAAGACCCTAACCTTACTAACACACCATATATTGATCCCGATGAGCAACCCTGCGTGATTTGTGATTCGCTGGCATGCATGTATGTCTGCCCAAGCGGTGCGCTACAAACTCTCTTTGCCGAAGATATCAGAATGGGAATCGCAATCTTTAACGTTGAGACTTGTCTCCGCACAAAATCTGTCGGCTGTTCCTACTGCGTAGATACCTGTCCTATTGGAAAAGATGCGATCAAGTTCTCATCGGAAGGAATAGTAGAAGTTCTCGATTCAGGATGTACAGGGTGCGGGGTTTGTCAGTACGCATGTCCAACATCTCCAAAATCGATAGTGGTCAAACCTTTGACGCTTTCAACATAGCACCATGTCCGTTTTTCCACAATTTCTATTGCAGACACCTTTGAACGCACAAAGTTTACGGGACATCAAACCCCCGTTGGATGTTCCGCAAAATCTGCTGCCTTATATATTTCTTGGTGGGCTTATAATTGTTGCTATTGGCGGAGCAATATGGATATATCTCCGAAAACGTCATCGGATTGACCAACTACCTCCAAACGAGACGGAAATTACACATCCTCCACATCAAATTGCGCTGGAACAGTTGAAAACACTTGAAGCCACATCGTGCGATATGGAAACTTACCACACCCGAATTTCTTATATCATTCGTGAATACATAGCAGCGCGCTATCGAATCCCCGCATTAGAGTTAACAACAACCCATCTTCTTCAGCAAATGACACGTGAACAGATAGGCGATTTATATGTTGAACGTATTCAGCAATTTCTTGCGAACTGTGATACGGTAAAGTTTGCAATGTGTCAACCTGAACCATCTGAAGCCGATGCAAGAATGGTAGACGCTCGGTGGTTTGTTGATGTCACAAAATCAACGGCATAAAAAGCAGCTTCATGTTGAAAATAGAAACCATATTTAGAGACTCTGTACTGGGATTTCTTCAGTCCCGTTGAATGTCAAATGTGCATTTGTCGTTGATTCGCGCCTGGAAGGTTTGTAGAAACGTGACAACTAACCCTCTTATACCAAATTAACTTGATCCCACTCGGTAGGCGCGCTTTGTCCGCGTGCTGTCTACCAAGAAAAATAAGACTAATCCCGTTAATTTGGTATTAGCCCTAAAAAGGCGGCAGGGAATAGTGATCTTTGACAAAACACACCCTATGGCACTTGTCGTGTGGCATTTGTCGGGTCGCTCCTACAGAAGATGTGTTGCTGTCAACAAAGGTATCCGAGATATAAACAATTTTATCCACAATTTGAAAGTAGACAAAGCACTACAGAGAATTGAAAGGTTCTGGTTAAGTATAAAAAAATTGACATGTAACATAGTCTATGATATGGTATTAAAAATTATTTTGCGTATAAAATAGAATTTACTAATATAGTGTGAGGACACCTAAATGTCACGTTTAAAGCAATCAGAACCTTCCATGATGGAACTTTACAAACAGGTTAAAAAACAGCATGAAGATGCCATTCTCCTCTGTCGGGTAGGTGATTTCTATGAAGCATTCTTTGAAGATGCCGAGTTAATTTCTCGCCTCCTTGAGATAGCCCTGACATCAAGAAGCCATAAAAACCAAAAAACACCGCCGCCACCAATGGCAGGAATCCCTCACCATGCCCTTGACTCCTACCTCTACAAATTAGTTTCCGCTGGACACAAAGTGGCAATTTTAGATCAGACTGAGGATGCGAAAGTCGCACGAGATGAAAATCGTCTGGTCAAACGCGATGTCGTCAGAATCGTCACACCTGGCACCGTTACTGACCCAAAAGTACTTGAGCATAAGGCAAACAATTATCTTATCTCAATTTATCAAGAAAAGGATACATTCGGCATTGCTGTCGCTGATCTCTCTACAGGAGAATTTCAG
This sequence comes from Candidatus Poribacteria bacterium, assembly GCA_965197475.1. Lineage (GTDB taxonomy): Bacteria > Poribacteria > WGA-4E > WGA-4E > WGA-3G > MSPOR6. Next base: position 595,457 of record CBDANF010000003.1, read on the forward strand.
GTAACTGAACTCACTGATTTCTCCCGACTCTGGGCAGAGATTCACCGGTTTTCACCAAAAGAATGTCTTTTTTCAGAGTCTTTTGAGGATCAAAAGATGTTTGATCAACTCAAAATAGAACTGAAAGCAGTGCTGAATTTTCTTCCCGATTGGCGTTTTGAATTTGATACGGCTCGATCCGAACTTCTTGAACATTTCCGAACGATTTCGCTTGATGGGTTCGGATGTGAACACCTCTCCACTGCTATCTGCGCCGCTGGCGCACTCATCTATTACCTCCATGAAACGCAGAAACAGGAAGTTGAGCACATCCTTTCTCTTCATACCTACACACTATCAGATTTTATGGTGCTGGATGCAGATACGCAACGTAATCTTGAATTAACAACCTCTATTCGGGATGGATCCACAAATGGCACATTACTTGAAGTTATTGATCAAACAGTGACTGCTATGGGAGGAAGGAAGCTGCGTCAGTGTTTGTTGCAACCGTTGCTTGATGAAAATAATATAAAAGAACGTCTCAATGCTGTTGAAGAACTTAAAGCACAGATTAACTTACAAGAGGAATTACGGGAAGATCTCGGACAAATGTCCGATATGGAGCGTCTCATTACCCGCATTAGTCTCGGTTCAGTAAACGCGCGCGACTTGCATTCACTCAAAGATTCGCTACTCCTTATTCCAGCAGTTAAGGAACAACTTCAAAGTTGCCAAACACCACTTTTGACTTCTCTGAATGCAGAATTAAATCCGATGACTGCGTTGGTGGAATTAATAGAGCGTGGGATTCATCCAAACCCTCCCGCAACAATTCGCGAAGGTGGTTTGATTAGCGATGGTTATAACGCTGAGCTTGATGAACTTCGACAAATTGTGGGACAAGGTAGAGCGTGGATGGCTACGCTGCAAGAGGAGGAACGAAAACGCAGCGGAATCGCTTCACTGAAGATCGGATTCAACCAGGTCTTTGGCTATTACATTGAGGTTACAAAACCAAATCTCAACATGGTGCCGGATCATTATATCCGTAAGCAGACCTTGCGAAACTCCGAAAGGTTTATCACGCCCGAATTGAAGGAAGAGGAAGCCAAGGTGTTGAACGCTGAAGACCGTATACAAACGCTTGAATACGAACTTTTCTGTGATATACGGGATGAGGTCGCTAAATCAACAGAGGAAATTCAGAAAATCTCAGCGGCTATCGCTATGGTAGATGTTATTGCAAACTTCGCATATTGTGCATCGAAATACAACTATGTGAAACCTGCCGTTGCGGATACTGATGAAATTATTATCCGTGATGGGCGGCATCCGGTAGTAGAACAGATATTCACCCAAGAAGGTTTTGTGCCAAACGATACTATGCTGAACTGTTCTGACGAACAACTCCATATTATCACAGGCCCCAATATGAGTGGAAAAAGCACCTATCTGCGCCAGACAGCACTGATCGTTTTAATGACGCAGGTCGGGTGTTTTGTGCCTGCATCCGCAGCAAAAATTGGATTGGTAGATAGGATTTTCACTCGGGTTGGTGCCTCAGACAATCTCGTGATGGGACAAAGTACTTTCCTTGTGGAGATGAACGAAACAGCGAATATCCTCAACAATGCCACGCGTAAAAGCCTCGTTATTTTGGACGAAGTCGGACGCGGCACAAGCACGTTTGACGGTCTCAGTATTGCGTGGGCAGTTTCAGAGTATCTGTTAGATGAGAAAAAAATGGGTGCTAAAACGCTCTTCGCAACACATTATCATGAACTTGTAGAACTCGCAAGCAAGTACAAAAGCGCGAAGAACTACAACGTCGCTGTCCATGAAGATGGAGAAAAGGTGACATTCCTGCGAAAAGTAGTACCTGGCGGTGCCGACCAAAGTTATGGAATTCACGTCGCTCGACTTGCAGGGTTACCACACACTGTGATCTCGCGTGCACAGGAAATTCTTGAGGTTCTTGAACAACACAATATCAGTGTTGAGGCAGATGGTGCAGCAGAAAAACCCCAGAAAGCAACCCAAACAATGCCACGACCAAAACGCCGTGTCACCCGAAAAACGCTACAGAGCGATTCGCTGCAGATGGCACTTTTCACGCCGAAAACACACCCTCTCGTAGAAGATATCCGACAGTTGGAACTTTCTCAAATGACACCTTTAGATGCAGTGAACATCCTTTACGACCTGAAGGCAAAAGCAGAGGAATCTTGATTTACTTTTGGATTTAGTAAGATAAAATTAGGTATATATTCCTTGTAGTTGCCGAATGCCGAAAGTGCATTCGGCATTCATTTTGCCTAATACAAATTTGTTGGGTTTCGCTGTATTTATTTAACGAATAATACCAAATTAACGGGATTAGTCTTATTTTTTTGGACAGGCAGCGCGCGGACAAAGCGCGCCTACCGAGTGGGATCAAGTTAATTTGGTATAAGATCAGGACGGACGCATTTTCTCTTAAAGTCCCCTGATAAGGGGGACTTAGGGGGTTAAAAACACGGAAATAACAACTTTGAACTGCGGGATGGACGCATGAGTGGTAGAATCCTTGATGCATCTGCCAGTTTAACCCCCCTAACCCCCCTTATCAAGGGGGAATGCGTAAGTCCTGAAGATATCAAAACAGAAGTTTCTTAGAGTTTTGATAAAGTTAGATATTTTACTGCTCAACCCAACCTACGATGACAACAGAATACCTCAACGCTATAACGTTACGGATTTTCCACTCCGCGCACATTCATAGATAGCCATGTTGAGCGCAACAGAACGTCTGCCTTCATATCCATCAACTGCAGGTGCAGCATCATCGTGTATCACTCGTAGCGCGTCTTGAATAACATTACCGGGATATGATGGAAGTTCAATTTCCGGTTCTTCGCCATCAGAAAACTGCCATATTTCTGGTCCAAGACCAACGATACCTTTCTCGCCATGAATGTGAATCATTGAAACGTTACCGCCGGGATATGTAGTTGTTGTCAGGACGTGCCCAAGTGCACCGTTTTCAAATTCTAATATTGCGGAGGTCATATCTTCGGTTTCACAATTTTCGTGGTCGTAGACATCAAAGTGTGCACCGATAACGCGTTTGACAGGTCCCATAAACCATAACATCAGGTCAATGTAATGTACACCCTGGTTCATGATAGAGCCGCCACCATCAAATTCCCATGTGCCGTGCCACCCCACGTAATAGCTATCCGGTCGTTTCCATTTCATACGCAACTCGCACAGCAGGGGTCTACCGAGTGCACCTTGTTCAAGTACATTCTTAATCCGTCTGTTGTGTTTGCCGTACCTTTCTCCAAAGTCAATGAGCAGTTTGACGTTATTGTCTTCACAGGTTTTGATGAGAGCATCGCAATTTTCAACGCTGACATCCATCGGTTTTGTCGTAATGACGTGTTTACCACGACGCGCAGCTTCTTGTCCGAATTTACCATGAAGACCACTCGGTGTCATTATCATTGCGACATCAATATCATCTCGGTCAAACATTTCAAGTGCATCGTCGTGACTTTCGCACCCGAACTTTTCTTCAGCAGCTTTACGTCGATCTTCAACAAGGTCAGCAACAGCGACAAGTTCAGCACCGTCTGTGCTATGAATTACACCAGAACGATTCATGCCCATACCTAAACCTACAACGCCGAAACGTAGATTGTTAGCCATTAAAATTTCTCCTAATAACGCACCTTACTTGGGTCACCCCGATGAAAGTACGCAGATAATTCTTATCGCCAGACAGAAGTCAATATAGGTCTGGCAGACTAAGTGAGCGAGTACTTCATTATATCAAAGAGGTTCTCTTTATACCACACTTTTATTGCACTCGCGTTAAAAAAGTATATCATTTATGTTTTTTCCATTCCAGACATATTATTCCAGACATATTATAGGTTACCCACTTTTAGTGGTAATGGATTCGCCGTGTACCATCAAATGAATACGAAGCCAATCGCGTTCCCAGTTTTCAGAGCGGTATGGAATATAGTGACATGCCAACCCGTGTCTACGTGTTCTCGGTTTTAGCACCGGTGCGCCACCATGAATGAGTTTCCCATCAAACAGCATCGCATTGATAGCCAAAAAAGTTGACATCTGCGGTGAGATATGATATACTACTATAATAATTTTACTTATAGGAGGGTTGTAAACATGGTTCAAGTTGAAATTACAGTTGATTCAGGCGAAACATTTGATAGGGCACTCGCTCGTTTTAAAAAGATGTGCGGCAAAGCGGGTGTTGTGACAGAGATTAAAAAACGAAGTTTTTATGAAAAACCGAGTGAAAAACGGCGCCGAATTGAACTGAAACGCCAGCGGAAAGTCAAACCGAGAACGACAGAATATCGCCCACGCTATGATAACAGCAGGTAGGCGGTTTCAGGAGGTAGTGTATGGTTGTTCAGGATGTTGCGGAGGTTGATGGGAACTATAAAGGACTTTTAATTCAATACTGCCAAGAACGGGGATTGAGCCAACCGCAGTTCACTGAAACAAAACACGGCACGCCGGACGCACCGAGTTGGAAAGTTACAGTACATTACGGGGACCGGATCCATGAGATGACGGATCCGATACCGGGAGCGAAAAAAGAGGCTCATCAGCTCGCTGCGAAACAGGTGCTTGACACAATTAGTCAAAACCGTGAGCGTTTATTGGCAGGTGAAGATGATGCAAAAGACGATATAATATCAGAATTGGTTGAGATGCCAGTGTTCGCTGAACCAGTTGAGGTGGGATTGCCGCTTGTTACGAGTGCAATGGCAATTGCAAATGAACGGCTCGGAACATCGCAACCCTCACGATACCGAGGTGTTTCTGATACTGAATTCTCTCGGAAATTAGCACAGCTGACGATACAGATTATCAAAGATTTGAATAAGGCTGCGGAAGAGGCGAATATGAAGTTTCCTCAAACATAAGCAGTGGCGGGGTCAGAGTTCTGACCCCGTTTTTTTATTGCAGTCGGCTATTTATCGACTATCGGAATTAGAATGTGCTAATTATCAAAAAGTTGGGTTTCGCACGCTCTACCTAACCTACGAAGTGTAAGGACGGGCACAGGGTTACGGCACACGGAGTGTGCCTACTACTTTTAAGATATGATTGAACGGATTAAACGCCGGCTACGGCAAAACCGATTTTTGGCACCGCTAATGGGATGTCCGTATCCTGCACCGCGTTGGAATCGATCTGTTAAACGGGTGATCCGAGAACTGGGACCTGATGCACGGATTTTGGACTTGGGTTCCGGGATGCATCGCCGTGCACCGAATGTGATTAATCTTGAGATTGAGGCGACTCCTGCGGTGGATGTTGTGGCGGATGGGCATTGTCTGCCGTTTGCAGATGGTGTTTTTGATGCGGTTATTTCTGAGGCGGTGTTGGAGCATGTGCGTGAGCCTGGGCGTGTGGTGGCTGAGATGTCCCGTGTGTTAAAACCGGGTGGATATGTGTGTGCTGCGGTGCCGTTCTTACAAGGGTATCATGCGTCTCCTCACGATTATCAACGTTGGACGACGACTGGGTTTGTTGCGTTGTTTTCTCGGTTTAACGAGGTTGAAAGTGGTGCTTGTGCGGGTCCGTCGGCAGCACTGCATTGGGTTTTTCGTGAATATGTCGGGCTTGTGTGTTCTTTCGGGAGTTTGCTGGTTGCGAAGGCTCTGTCGCTTTTGGTTGGATGGTTGACGTTTCCGTTGGTGTGGGTGGATATGTTGTTGTTATTGCATCCGCATTCGCATATTTTGGCATCTGCGGTGTATTTTGTGGGGCGGAAAGTGGAGTAGTTTCAACTGCATCGTAAAGACAGGTCTCCGTTCTCCGTGCCCGCCCCTATTCTTAGCACATTGTATGGGCGGGTCTCCGTGCCCGCCCCTCGTGATTATTAGCTCAAAACGTGTCAAAGCACAGAAGATACCTAATCTACAATGGGATCATCGTTTCATGGAGCAATACCTAAACGTTCCAATTCCCATTTGCGAATGTTGTTGTGGATGTACTCTCGTACAGATCGTAGGGAGGATTCATTTCGGATAACATGATCATGAAACGAAAATTCCCACAATTTTTTGCTAAACCTTTGCCAACCGTTTTGTTTGACCCCTTGAATGTATCGGTTTGTTGTTATAGATTTAAAACGTTCCATCAGTGTGATTAACGATATCGGGTTTTTTGAATTAACTGGTTGCTGTGAGGTTTCTGTATCTCCCTCTATAACATTGGTAGGTTTCGATTTGATGATGAGAATACCATGAAAGTGGTCAGGCATGACTTGGAATGTATCTAATTCAATCTGCCGGAAATATCGTGGTAATTCCTGCCAAGTTTTTTCGATCATGTAACCCGCGTTTGTTAAGGCAATTTTGTCGTTTTCCAGGTGTCCGAATAGGCAAGATCTATTTCGTGTGGTGAGTGTAATAAAATACCATCCGGGTTGGGAATAGTCATATCCGGGGAGACGAAGATTTTTGGATTTAGGGTAATACATTTTTATATTTTTTGCATTGCGGGGCACGGAGACCCCGCCCTACAGTTTTATTATAAACAGTTACTCCACTGGCTGATATTCGCTTGCATCAACGTAATAGACGAAGCCGATGCACATCTCATCTGTGGTTTTGTCGCCCCAACCGACGGGGATAGGTGGGGTGTGTGGGTTGGCTGGGTTAGTGGCGGAGTTGTCGAAGTGGGCAACGAGTGAGATACGTGTGCCTGCGGGTAGGAAGATCGGTTTGCGGTAGTGATAGATGTCTTGCCAGTTGAAATCCCAATCTTGTATCCAGATAAGGTCGATCGGGTCGCCTGTTGACGGTTTTGCGATGATCCGCATGTCGCGTCCGAGCAGATGCATGTGCGGCATTGTGGCTAACAGATAACTATCTTTTTTGAGCTGGTGTGATGCTTTAACAGCATATTTCGCTTCTCCTGCCGGAATTACGAATTTGTCGTTGATCGCGGAACCGATACGCAGCGGGGTTGTTTTCTCGGTTTTGGAGAAGTAGAGTCCCATTCTCGATTGGTCGCGTTCCGTATGTCCGGTGCGGTAGTAGTGTACCTGTAGGACGATGTCTGCCCCTTTCAGCAACAGATACCCAACGCCTTCTGGTAGCACAGAAGGTGTTACACCGGGTGCCCATCCGCCAAGCGTTCCTGCAACATCAATACCGGGACCGGTGCCTTGTGTGACATACCCGGGTTTCGGATCCTGTGCAGCAAGCTCCCGTCCTTGTCCCTTTGTATCCAAATAGGCGATGACGTGGTGGACTGTCTTCCGATTGCCGGGTTGGACATCAACGGCTTGGACGTATATGTCTGTATCAAAGTTGGTGGGTATGATGAAGTGTCGATATTCGTCTTCACCTTCAGGTTCGATTTCGTATTCGACTGGCATTTCAACGATGTGGTCGGGTTCACCGAGTGCCCACCCGTCATGGAATTTGGGGTTCGGCGGTACTGTGGAGAGGTCGCCTGCGGGTGTGCCTGCTTCTGTCCAGTCGGTGATCATTTGGATTTCTTTGTCGGTGAGGCGGCGTTCGTTTTTGAAGTTGCCGTAACCGTCTGCTGGTTTCCAAGGCGGCATGAGCCGTGCTTTGGTGTATTCAGCGATTTCAGTTGCCCACGCTTTGGCTTGCCTATAGTCGGTAAGTGCAAAGGGTGCGACTTCGCCGTGCCGATGGCAACTTTGGCACTGTTTTTGTAGGATGGGTGCGATGTGTTCGCTATAGGTGATTTCGTCTGCTTGGATATGGGGGGTCAGGATTATAAGTGTGATAAATATGATTAAGAACTTTTTCATTGGTTCGGGTTTGTCCTCCTATTTGTTGGATGTTGTAGACTTTTGGCTATTGGTTGACGGTTCAACAGGCGGTGGTTCATTGAAGTCCTCACCTTTGCCTTCCTCTTTTGCAATTTGCCTCCGCTTCTCACGTCTTTCTGCGTACCAATCTGACAATAACATGATAAGATCAATGCCTCCTATTACCATAAATATCTAACAGATGGCCAAAACGCGCCCCATCTTTTCAAAATGTCCTCCACAAAATTCACTACGGGTACAGAATAGCATATATTGTTTGAAATATCAAATAAAAGTCAGGTTGGTCTGAAATGTTTATTCTCAAGAATATCTATAACGATCTCATTGCAGAAAGCGCGATTGTCTAAGACAAAAACCTTCAGCACTCCCATAATCCTGAAAATCTACTAATCCTGAAAATCCTGGTTCAGACAACGACAAAAACCTTCAGCACTCCCATAATCCTGAAAATCTACTAATCCTGAAAATCCTGGTTCAGACAACGACAAGAACCTTCAGCACTCCCATAATCCTGAAAATCTACTAATCCTGAAAATCCTGGTTCAGACAACGACAAGAACCTTCAGCACTCCCATAATCCTGAAAATCTACTAATCCTGAAAATCCTGGTTCAGACTTTTTTGTTCGGATTAAACAGCCTTTTATGTTCTAAACTTTTTCCACCAAAATTTATTAAGAGCCCGATGTCAAAGCGGAATGCCTCCAGATAATTTCTCGCTTGTGCAATATGGATATCTTCCAACTTAATTAATGCTTTTAATTCAACAACGACCTTTTCTGCGACAATGAAATCAGCTCTTCTCGTACCGATTTCGATTTCATCGTAATAGACAGGGTATTCTACCTCACGTTCATAACCGATTCCTGCACGTTCTAACTCAATAGCAAGTGCACGCTGATAAATTACCTCCTGAAACCCTCCTCCAAGAGTTTTATGAACCTTCATCGCACAACCAATTATTTGATATGTTAATTTTTCTTCTTGCATTTTGACAGTCCTTGTCTGAATCTAATCGTTTGCACCCAAATTTACGAGATTATAGCATTAATTTCGGAGGGATGTCAAGGGTGTTGTCTGAACCAGGATTTTCAGGATTACCAGATTTTCAAGATTAGCATTTTCTCGGCTAAATGTTTATTCTCAAGAATATCTATAACGATCTCATTGCAGAAAGCGCGATTGTCTAAGACAAGAACCTTCAGCACTCCCATAATCCTGAAAATCTACTAATCCTGAAAATCCTGGTTCAGACAACGACAAGAACCTTCAGCACCCCCATAATCCTGAAAATCTACTAATCCTGAAAATCCTGGTTCAGACAACGACAAGAACCTTCAGCACTCCCATAATCCTGAAAATCTACTAATCCTGAAAATCCTGGTTCAGACAACGACAAGAACCTTCAGCACTCCCATAATCCTGAAAATCTACTAATCCTGAAAATCCTGGTTCAGACAAAAAAAGCGGGCAACGAACCGGAGTTCGTCGCCCGCCTTTCGGGGTAGGTTAGTTAGAATATCCCTGAGTTAATCTCGTGATTTCAATTCGCCCCACCGCAAGGTCGCCTTGTTCTTGGCCGAGATCAAGCCTTTCAAGCGGTTTGTAGCAAGCGTTTGACGCTCACCGGCGAAAGATACATCTTCAATTTGGTAGTAATATACAAAACCGGGTTTCGCTGTAGCATCAACCCATTTATAGGTATTACGTTCACCTGTGGTACCATGACCTTGGATCATCTTAGCGTTGACCTGTTTGAACTCACCGTTCCGGCTATCGCTACGGAGGATATTAAATCCTGCGTTGTCAAGTTCAGATTCGGTTGTCCAACGGATAACGACTTTGCCGTCTTGCACTGATGGACGGAAAGAGGACAATGAAACTGGTAGTGGTGAACGAACGGTTTGACCCGGTGTGCTAATATCGTCTTCGTTCCCATAATAGGTTACGTCGATTTTTTGGATTCTGCCATCATCACTGGAGAGCACCCAACCTGCGGCTGTTTTCCCATCAGCGATACCAGTAGTATTCGGATTAGCACGAGCGACTGAGATACGATCACCATCTGCGGTATGTGCATCCGGCCATGCCCAACGAGGAGCATCATAACGTTCCGTATCCGTTCTCTCTCCTCGCTCTGCATCTCTCCGATCAGCGAGGTTACTGACTTCGTCAACTAACTGGCTACTCGTGGCATGCAGCGTGATTTTGAAGCCATAGATATTGATAACATCACTACCAGGACCTGACATATCGAAAGTGTTTCTATGTGCCGGGAACAGGGTAAAGATATCAGTATTGGGAAGGCGAACGTCAAACCGAGGTGCTCTGGATGAGGCAATCAGCACAGATGAATTCGGTTTAATTTTCAGATTCTTGAGCTCTATACTTGCATCGGCTTCACCACCCCATTGCGTGCCATCAGCATCAGTTGAATCGTGATTGATGATCTTAAGCTTCCAGTTGTGTAAGTTTGCACCAACAGTCTTAGACGGGTTACGGAGTTCAATCCACTGTGGGAGTGAGCCGTTTGGTCCATCAGCATACATAATTTCGCTGATATAGACAGGACGTGTGATAACGCTACCGCTTGACTTCAGAGCACTGTTATCATAACCGGGTGTTCCCCCATAAACGGCTCCGCCTGTGATGCGACGTTTATAGCCGACACCTGTGAAACCAATATCACGGAATGCTGCCGTACTGTCGGAGGTTGAATTAGTCGTAGAACCAACACCACTACGACCATCTTTCGTTGTCTTATGCTGGCGATAGTGAACCTTGTTTACTTCAAGCTTGTTATCAGTGAACTCTGGTGCTTTAAATTCCCTTAGTGGCCATAAGTCGGTAGATGAAACGTTATTAGAATAGTTGGATTTTTCCAAATCATCGTGCCATCCAGCAATATCCACAATTTTGTCAAGGTCATCTTTACCAAGTTCAGCGGGATTGTTTCCACTAGCACTGTCTGGTTTGCGCACAATCAGCACGAACTTACCACTGTCTGGTAGACCATTATTCTTAAACTCAATGACCTTATACCGAACTGGACTGTGCCATTCCCATTGTAAATGTTCTGCTTCACTTTTATTAACGTTGCGTCCAGGGACAAGCGGATGATTCGGATCAATTGCTGGATCGGATGCAACTAAGAGTAGCACACCACCTGCAGGAATCTTGGCTTTATCATCGTTCGGGAATTCAATAAGGAGTTGGTCAGTATCATCATCAATTACCTTAGAGATTCTGTATTTCCGCAGGTTTTTTTCACTGCTAGAGGCATTGTGAAGCTCAATCCACTCGTACTTTTTATCCGTATCAGAACGGTTCGCGACCTCGTTGATGATAATCGCATTACTTGGAACATCTGTTCGGCTATTTTTAGTGTACGGCTGTCTCTCAGGGCTAAACGAATTCACCTGTCCGGGTGTGCCTTTATATTCATAAACCACCTGCACATCACCAACAGACACTGCCTTCCGTACATAAACGTTTGAAGATGTCGTCCAACTCCCTGACGCTCTACCATCTCGGTTGCTATACCTTGAACTACTGGCATCGGCATAAGCTGACTTCCCAGATGGTAGAATGCGTGCCATTGAGACGAAATTTGCGCCTGATACGGTATTACCGTTTGAACCTGGCACATCCCACGCTACGCCACCTGGACGATTGTTAAAGAAGTTCGTCACTACATCAATTGTGGGAGCTGTAAGGCTACCTAAGAGTTCGTCGTCATCGGTAATATCGCGACCTGTGAGTGAATGTAGTTTGACCATTACATCTTTATCGGAGATGTTGTGAAGTTCAATCCATTGTGAAGCAGATTGATCTGCTAAACCGAGATTACCTTCATCTATACCCCACATAATTTCGCTAATACCGACTCTACCGACAGAGATATTTGCATCATCAGCAGCATCTTCCACAACAAGTGCGCCACCACCACCGGGAGCAGTTCTATCAAATAACTCCTGTAGATTTGGCATAGTTGCCCATTCTACTTTCGTTTCCGCAACATCAGCACGGAATGCTTGACCTTCCGGTATCGGCGAAGCGCCAATGTCTCTAACGACAACGACGAAACTATTTTTGGGAATAGCGATTTCCTCGCTTGTGATCCGAGAAGTAGTCTCCTCTTCCTCTTCCTCTTCCTCTTCCTCCACCACATCTACGCCGCGGATACTGAAAGACTGACTATACTGACCGACAGATACCTTCAGTCTATCAGTTTCACCCGCATCTGGAGTATCGGGATCCACTTCCAATGTGTAGGTTGTGTCGTTTTTTTTCGCAAAATCTCCTTTATCGCCGCCTTCAACTGTAATACTCTCTACAGTAAGGGGAGATGATGGTGCTACATTATACTTAATAGTTACCGTAAACTCCGCACCACCTCTACGATCCTCATCAGAAGAAGTTGATGTAATATCAATCCGTTGCGCTAACGGATTGCTATCAACAGTAATTTCTTTCGAGAGGACGAAAGGCCCACCGGCTATTGCTTCTACTTTCATTCTGTAGAAAGTGCCAATACCACCTTGAGGGACAACTATTATTGTCCATATCGTATTAGGATCGGTAGTTGCATCGGCGTTTGAATATAACCCATCATCACCATCTGTGGTAAGATCGTCTGGAAAAATACTTCCTTTCGTAACTATAATGTTAGTGCGAGAAGGGACATCACCACCGGTAGGAGCTTCATCAAACGTCAATGTCAAAGTAACCGTCTCGTCAAGTCCGATCGTACTTTTAGAAACCGTAACATCCGGTTTTAACAAAACTTTTGGTATGACAGTGAAAGTTGCACTCGCTTCTTGGTTGCCTACTCCAGGGAGTGCTTGTTGGGGCACACCGTTAACAATCTGAAAAGTAGTTCCAACACCGAAGACTTGATCCACGTTGAGCATGAGGGTCAGGATTAACGGCACATCGTTATAAGGGACTGATAGTGTTACCAGAAAATTGGTCTTGGAAAGCTCTGTCACATTTGGATCACCGTTTGTGTCAACACGATCAACATCCGTGACATTTATACCAGTGACCTCTGCTCCACCACGAATTGCTCCAGCTACAATAGCCCAAGCAGCATCTGTGGTAACAAGATCGCCAATGTCAACTGTTGCTGTAGCTACATCAGTCTCAGTATCATCATTAAAAACTGCCTCACGAAAAGAGACTTTCACACGAAAATAACCGGTGCCGCCTGTAACGAGATTTTCGCGATTTGCGTCTGTGAGCAACACATTCGTGCCATCCACAGTCTCTATGGTAACGTTATCGTCAGTCGTCTCAGGATCATTATCAGGACCTGGTTGTATGATCGGTGAGTCGTCAATCGTAATTGTCGCTGTCGGACCGCCTTCTGCCGCCATAACGGTCGGCACAAGGGCAAACCCTGCAACGAGCAAAACAGAAAAAACTAAAGAAAATGCCAATCGATTTGACAGGTTCATTATTATTCTCCTCTTTAATCTAATAAAAAAATCTTTCTAAAACATTTAACCTTTTGGGGCGATATGTGCATTGGACTGCGTTATCGCGCCCGACAATACAATTTGAAATATCAAAGATAGATTCAGGGATGGAATCTACTCTGAACTAACCTTTTGGTATCGGTTGCGTGCATTCCCGATGCACACGACCTCTGTTTTTTGGGTTTCGGTTTGGTTCTCTGTAGGAGGGAATTCCGGTTCCCGATAATATGTCGCGATGCTGAGATCGCTCCTACAAGTTTTACATCAAACCGCTTTTAATCTTAACGTTGCCTATTATGGCATCGGTTACAAAAAAAAGTCAACCGATTCACTTTACGGCATCACGTTAAATTAACGTTACCCATTCTAATCGGGTTACAAAAAATTGTCAACCCTAATTACGCGCTATTTTTCTGAACGTTGCGCTGTGTTCTGTAAAGTTGCGTTTATGAGATTTATTTAGAATTCCTAAATCGCAAAAAATATGATATGGAATACGTTATAATTGAATCTCGTTTCGCATGCTATTAATGCTAACACAAAGAAATAAGGTTTGTCAAGTATATTTAAGTTTGTTGGCGTACGGTAAAATTCGGAACTTATTGCATGCCACGTTATTAAGTATACCTTCTGTTGCAAGTTTTGTCAAGTGTTTTTGCAGAAAAATTGTTAATTCTACTGAATTTGTCCAAATTGTAGCAATTTTGCACAAATTTGTCAAGTGTTTTTTTGATGAATCTGTTTTTTGTGGGAGTTAGACGTTGTGTTGTCTGAACCAGGATTATCAGGATTTCCAGATTTCCAAGATTATTCCTCATCAAACCTTTTCGCATGGATTTAGCCTCAACGCGGTATGGGGTCATAGCAAATGTTTATTCTGTGCGATCTTTCTATCCGACCTACGGACTGAACCATGATTTCGGCAGCCCCAGCGGGGCGAAAGGTGTCCAGAACAGTCGTAACCTCCATTCACAAAGCCCCAGCGGGGCGAAAGGTGTCCATTATATGGGTTGTGTAATACACCTCATGCAGCATGCCATACGCGCATGCTGCCCCGCTGGGGCTATACACACTCACAAATACGGAACATTTCTTAGATTGACGCTTATGGGTTTCGCTGCGCTCTACCCAACGGACATCTACATTTGGATCTTATTATTAGACATTATAACGTTTTAATTGTGTGTTGTTACTGGTCTATAATAAAATCTAAAGTTCGTAGGTCGGGTAGAGCGCAGCGAAACCCGACAATATCAGGGTTCCAGAGATAATAGACATTATAACGTTTTAATTGTGTGTTGTTACTGGTCTATAATAAAATCTAAAGTTCGTAGGTCGGGTAGAGCGCAGCGAAACCCGACAATATCAGGGTTCCAGAGATAATATAGCAGATTTCGCAATCTATAAAACGGTAACTTCCACCATCTGAACACTTGACATTCAGAACAAACAGGTCGGGTTTCGCTGCGCTCTACCCGACGGACAAGCCATTAGCGTTTAGACTATATTTCGGTCTTAGTGATATCAGGGACGGACGATTAAATCATTATAATGTCTATTGAACTTACGTTATTTTTAAAAGTAACAGGACTTACGCAAATTGAGTAGAAAAAGGAAATATTGGACTTAAAAAGTCGTTATTTCGGTATTTTAACCCCCTAAGTCCCCCTTATCAAGGGGACTTGTGAACCAGCTGCGTAAGTCCTGAGTAAAAAAAGATTTGACAAACTCTTTTTTAGCGTGTAATATAATCAAACTCAGATTGTTGAGGTTAAATCAACCTAAATATTATGAAACGAAGATATAAAGTGTTAGTCAGCGTGTATTTATTTTTGTGTATGCGCTATGTCCGTTGAAGCGGCAACCCGTGAATATTGGATTGCTGCCGAAAAAGTCGTGCTGGTTCACAAGTCCCCTTGATAAGGGGGACTTAGGGGGTTAAAATACCAAAATTCTGCTTATTTAACCCCCCTAACCCCCCTTATCAAGGGGGAATGCGTCCGTCCTGTATAAATAACATGAGGCGCGTGAATTGTGCAACTACAAACGTTGTTGGGTTTCGTTCGCGCGCTGCCACAACTGTCAACTTCTGGTTCACAAGTCCCCTTGATAAGGGGGACTTAGGGGGCTAAAATACCAAAATTCTGCTTATTTAACCCCCCTAACCCCCCTTATCAAGGGGGAATGCGTCCGTCCTGTATAAATAACATGAGGCGCGTGAATTGTGCAACTACAAACGTTGTTGGGTTTCGTTCGCGCGCTGCCACAACTGTCAACTTCTGGTTCACAAGTCCCCTTGATAAGGGGGACTTAGGGGGCTAAAATACCAAAATTCTGCTTATTTAACCCCCCTAACCCCCCTTATCAAGGGGGAATGCGTCCGTCCTGTATAAATAACATGAGGCGCGTGAATTGTGCAACTACAAACGTTGTTGGGTTTCGTTCGCGCGCTGCCACAACTGTCAACTTCTGGTTCACAAGTCCCCTTGATAAGGGGGGTTAGGGGGCTAAAAATACCAAAATTCTGCTTATTTAACCCCCCTAACCCCCTTATCAAGGGGGAATGCGTCCGTCCTGATAGAAAACGTGGCAATTACTCTCTTGAGCTCCGTCCGAGCGACATAGATTCTATAAACATTCCGCCGCTACGAGGCTATACAAATCCTTATGTTGGCACACACTAAATTGACGCATAATGGGTTTCGCAAGCTCTGCCCAACCTACGAAAATTCTATCATAGAAGGAGATGACTATGTTTAACAACCGATCCATCTTATTTAATTACTTTTTACCAATCGTGATGCTGTTCACCCTCATCGGTACGGCGCATGCTGAAACGTTAACACTCTATTCTGGACGGAGTAAGAGTCTCGTTGATCCGATTATCCAGCAGTTTGAAAAAGAGACCGGCATAGAAGTAAAGGTGAGTTATGCTAATACGACTCAGTTAGCCGCTAAACTCCGAACTGAGGGTAAAAAAAGCCCCGCCTCCCTATTTTGGGCGCAGGATGCCGGCGCGCTTGGGGCTGTCAGCAAAGAGGGATTGTTTACAAAGTTGCCGGAATCAATTCTTGCGAAAGTTCCGAAGACGTTCCGTCACGCCGATGGATTGTGGGTTGCAACAAGCGGTAGAGCACGCGTCCTTGCCTATTCACCTGAACGTGTTAAAATGGAACAACTTCCTGAAAGTGTTTTTGATTTAACGCAACCGATGTGGAAAGACAAAGTCGGTTGGGCACCGCTTAATGCCTCGTTCCAAGCGTTTGTAACAGCGATGCGTGCGCAGGTCGGTGAGGAACGCACTGAAAAATGGCTGCGTGATATGAGAGCCAACGGCACAAAAGCCTATCCCAAGAATACACCGATTATAGAGGCACTCGATGCGGGTGAGATTGATCTCGGCTTGCCAAACCATTACTACCTCTTCCGTTTTAAAAAGGGAAATTCAAATTTTCCGGTTGAGCAAACCTTTTTTAAAGCGAACGATCCGGGTAATCTCGTGAATGTTGCCGGAATTGGATTATTGAAAAGTAGTGACAACCAAGAAACTGCCCTTAAGTTCATTGAATACCTTCTCTCCGCTAAGGCACAACAGTACTTCGTCAGTGAGGTTTTTGAATATCCGGTGACTGAAAGTGTGATTCCGAACGCTAATTTGTTGCCATTGGAAAAATTGCTTAAATTAGTACCGACATTTGACTTAAATGAGATGGATGATATAAAAGGCACCCTCAAACTCCTTCGGCGCGTGGGTATTATGTAGACAAGGGTGGAGGTTGATTGCTGAGATACTGAGGTGAGTCATCAATAGGCAACACACCTTTATTCACGTTAGACAAAGATGGTACTTCTTCATCCCCGCAATCGTTGTCGGTGTCGGCGGTCTGATTCCGTTAGGATACCTGATAGCCAAAGCGTTTGATGTTGAGGGCACTGCGCTGGTGGAGAATCTGTTTCGCTTACGGAACGCGAAACTTTTCCTCAACACGCTTTTGTTGACGGTTGGCGTGCTTGTTCTTGATATTCTTTTAGCAACCCCTGCCGCATGGTTAACCACGCACGCAAACCTTCGAGGCAAACGGATTTTTAGTGTCCTATGCACTTTACCATTAGCGATCCCAGGCTATGTGATGGCTTACGCGCTTTTGGCACTCGGCGGCAATAACGGCATATTTGCGGCTCTTTTTGGTAAAAGCCTCCCACGTCTTAGCGGATACTGGGGGGCTTTAATTGCACTCTCCTTCTATACAAGTCCTTACCTCTTTCTAAATTTACGGGCAGCACTCTTGGGACTTGACCAGAGTCTTGAGGAGTCAGCGCGTAGTCTCGGCTACCGGCAATGGGGCGTTTTCATACGTGTTATCCTCCCCCAACTCCGTCCGGCATTCTATGCAGCAGGATTGCTCATCTGTTTACATGTGCTTGGTGATTTCGGTGTTGTTTCGCTGATGCGCTATGAGACATTTAGTTATGCGCTTTACGTTGAATATGAATTTGTATTTGATCATAACTACGCCTCATGGCTTGCGTTGATTCTGCTCGGTTTTACCGGTTGTTTGCTCTACCTTGAAACGCGATTATTAAGTACGGTAACGCTCCATCGCGCTGGGCACGGCACTTCTCGGTATCGGTCTTTAATTCCGCTGCGCGTATGGAAAAGTGCGGGGTATCTCTATTTGGGTGTTCTGTTCATCGCAACTGTTGGGATACCGGCAGCAACTGTGTTTTTCTGGATGTTCAGAGGATTTGAGGTGTCGGCTTTAGATGGACTTTTGGAATCGCTCATCGGTTCTGTAGGTGTTGCCGTTCCGTCCGCTGTATGCTGTGCAGTTTTAGTTGTGCCGTTTGCATATATTGGTGTGCGTTATGCCTCACGTTTCTCAAACATGTTAGCGCGTGTCCCGTATGTCATTTACGCAATTCCACCGCTTGCTTTTGCGTTATCAATCATCTTTTTTGTGGGAAGCCGTGAGACCATACTCGTGCTAATCTGCGCGTGTATTCTACACTTTCTTGCAGAAGCGATAGGACCGGTGCGTAGTACGCTCTACCAAGCCTCACCCTACTTAGAAGAAGCAGCACGGTCACTCGGATGTTCACCTTTTCAAGCATTTTTCAGAACACTCTTTCCACTTCTCATGCGTGGCATGTTGACAGCCACGGCACTCGTTTTCCTTGCCACAATGAGAGAATTGCCGCTGACCCTCCTACTACGTCCCCCAGAATATGAGACTTTGGCTGTTAATGTATGGGATTACACAGGAGAAGCGATGTTCGCCCAAGCGGCACCCTATGCCTTTCTGATTCTGCTTTTTTCCGCCCTATTTGTCGGTTTCCTCATCCGCAAAGAGGAAGCGTGACACATTTTACAACAATTCTTGTATATATTCGTCTAATTCTGATATAATGAGCAATATTAGACATTATAATGATTTAATCGTCCGTCCCTGATATCACTAAGACCGAAATATAGTCTAAACGCTAATGGCTTGTCCGTCGGGTAGAGTTTGCGAAACCCGACCTGTTTGTTCTGAATGTCAAGTGTTCAGATGGTGGAAGTTACCGTTTTATAGATTGCGAAATCTGCTATATTATCTCTGGAACCCTGATATTGTCGGGTTTCGCTGCGCTCTACCCGACCTACGAACTGATATCACTAAGACCGAAATATAGTCTAAACGCTAATGGCTTGTCCGTCGGGTAGAGTTTGCGAAACCCGACCTGTTTGTTCTGAATGTCAAGTGTTCAGATGGTGGAAGTTACCGTTTTATAGATTGCGAAATCTGCTATATTATCTCTGGAACCCTGATATTGTCGGGTTTCGCTGCGTTCTACCCGACCTACGAAATAAACTTATATAATCGGGAATATGATTTTTGGCAGTTGGTTGTTGATACCTCGCTATGCCCCTACAATGAGGAAACAACAAGCGAGACACAGAGACTTTTTTGCATTATAATATCCGTGTATACTATGGAAAACATATTTTGTTAGACTTTTTTACGCTACCGCTGTTCATCACACTTGGTGCGAATGCACTCAGATTACTCCTCGCTTTTGCACTGAGTGTTTTTATTGTCATTATCTATCAGTGGACACACGTCAAAGGCCCACAAAAATCATTTACCGATACACTCATTATCCTATGTATGCTTATTTCAGTGGTGATGGTCGTTATCGGCGATAGCATTGCACGGGCATTCAGTCTTGTCGGGGCACTTTCAATCATTCGTTTTCGCACGGCAATCCAAGACCCGCGCGATATCGGTTTTGTGTTTTATGCTTTAGCTGTTGGAATGGCTGTTGGCGCGGGAAGCCCTACTGTTGCGATTCTCGCTACGTTCCTTATCGGTATTATTATCCTCTGCATGTACTATTGGCATCAACATTTTGCAAAGGATGATGAATTTAACCTTGAAATTTGCCTGCCGCCCGACCAGTCATCTGAAACCGTTTATCGTCCTATTTTTGAAAAACACGTCATTCAAGAACGCTTAATTGAAAAACGGATCAAAAAATCACAAGTAGTTGAACTGAACTTCCGTATAAAATTGGCAAATCCAGAAGAGTGGATCACATTTTTTAATGAACTTTCAGAACATGAAAATATCACTGAAGTTAAATTGGATAAAGAGTAAAAATACGAACCTTCTGATTCTGGACTTGTCTAAACCGAAAATAAAATGAAGGAGAATACCATGAAACAGATAAAATTAATAGTACTCATCGGCATAATTATTTGCTCAGGAACGTATGCAAACGCCCAAGAAAATGAGGCGATGCCAAAACTTACAGCGGAACAGAAACAATTCGACCTTGATGGAAACGGTAGACTTAGCCCTGAAGAAGATCAACTCATGCTTCGAATCATAACTTTAGAGGCGTTCATGGATAGTAAACTCAGTCGTGAAGAAATTCAGGAAATGGCTGGTAACCGTCCAAACAGAGATGGCGGTCCTCCTGGCTTTAGTGGCGGACCTCCTGATTTTGGTAGGGGTAGACCCCCTGGTGGCAGAGGTGGACCGCGCCCACCAGAAAAACTGGTTGCAAGGTTTGATACAAATAAAGATGGAAAATTAACAGGTGACGAGCGGGAAGCAGCACTTGATTCGCGTGGCGGTGCATATTCACCTGAACAACGCGCGGGAACGCCAACTGGAAATATTCAGGATGATACGAAAGCGAGTCTCGCTTCTGCACCAGCAGGTACCCCCACATTCTATGATGGCGGGACACTCCGCACCTTATATCTTCGTTTCCACGATGAAGATTGGTATGCACAACTGAACGCATTTTATCGCACGGATGTTGAAGTGCCAGCCGAATTAGTTGTTGATGGGAAGGTTTATCCAGAGGTCGGTATCCGATTCCGTGGCACCTCGTCCTACTTCACAGTTCAATCTGAGAAAAAGTCGTTTAACATTGCCGTTGACTATGGCGATGATAGCCAACGTCTTTACAGTTATAAGACACTCAACTTGCTCAACGGACATGTTGACGCATCTTTCCTCCGAGAAGTGCTCTACAATCGAATTGCACGCGACTATATCCCCGCCATGAAAACTAATTTTGTGAAATTAGTTATCAACGGTGAAAGCTGGGGTGTTTATATCAACCTCCAGCAGTACAACAAAGATTTTCTGGACGAGTGGTTCGGTACGAGAGATGGAGCCCGTTGGAAAGTGGGACCCGGTGGCGGTGCGCTAACTCATACCGGTAACGATGCAGCAGCGTACCAAAGGACCTACCAGCTCAAAACCGCGAATGTAGAAAACCCGTGGGAAGATTTAATTGCGCTTTGTGAAATGCTTGATTCTAAAACGCCTGATGCGAAATTAGAAACGGATTTACCATCAATATTTAACGTTGACCGCGCCCTATGGCAACTTGCTGTCTCAAACGTCTTTATGGACGATGATAGTTACATTCACAAAGAGGGAGATTTTGCCATTTATCAGGACACCAATGAAAGATTCCATCTCATATCGCACGATAACAACGAAACTTTCAGATTTGGTCGTGAGGGTCGTGGCGGTCCTGGTGGCAGAGGTCCTGGCGGTTGGTCGTGGGGAGAGTTGACATCAGGGATGGTATCTCCGATGACACACGCGGACAATCCGATGCGTCCGGTTATTAGCCGTTTGCTTGGCATTCCAAAATGGAGAGCCCGATATATTGCGCATGTACGTACTGTCGTAAATGAGTGGCTTGATTGGGATGTGTTGGAACCGGTCATCAAAGAATATCACGCACTCATTGATGTAGAAGTGCAAGAAGATGATAAAAAACTTTACGACTACCGCAATTTTGAGGTAAGTGCTGATGGCGACCGTGGAGGACGCACACCGAGTTTCAAGCAATTTGTAACCCAAAGACGAGAATCGCTACTTAATCATCCTGAATTAAACAAACCAACGCCAAAGATTATTTCTATTTCAACACCTGACTCGCAATATGAACCTATGGCGGATCAACCCGTCGAAATTACAGCGGAATTAGATAAAAAGGTTGCAGCAGATTCGGTTCTATTGTATTATAGTACTGACCAACATTCAGTTTTTAAGCAGACGCTGATGTCAAAAAATGGGAACAGATTTGTTGGTAACATTCCGGGTTTTCCAGTAGACACTACGGTTTATTATTACGTAGAAGCGAATGCGGTGAAGACACACGGCACAACAACATTTTATCCCGCACGCGCAGAGTTCGGTGCAGCGCATTACCGAGTCAAAGTGCCGAGGGCAGAACAGGTTACGGTTGTAATTAACGAACTCATGGCTGCCAATACCAATGGTATTGTCGATTCGCAGGGAGACCATGAAGACTGGCTGGAATTGCACAATATCACAGATAACCCCGTGCTGCTCACCGGAATGTATCTTACAGATAAAATGGATAATCTTACAAAATGGGCATTTCCCGAAAATACCACGATCTCACCACGTGGGTACTTGATTGTATGGTTAGATGAAGATGGAAAAGCATCAAAAGGACTGCATGCAAACTTTAAACTATCCCGTAGTGGTGAAACAGTTATGCTCGTGGATACCGATGCCCGTGGGAATCAAGTGATAGATACAATTACATTTGGGCAGCAACAGAAAGATACCGCCATCGGCAGATTGCCGAATGCTACCGGCACTTTTCAAGCTGTGCAGACGACACCTGGGACACAAAACAGGGAAAAGAAAGCAAAATAACGGATCTCCAAAAGAAAAACGAACTTTTTTGTGCGTGCTATGTCTTATAGGTTGAAAGCAAAATCTAAAACCTATTCTTAAGTTAAGCTCGGACAAGACTTAGTGAGATGCTGATAAACTCTGGAGGAGATAAATGTCCGTTACGACCCTAACCTTTGATATGGAAACCTATTCGGATATAGTCCAAGTGGAAGATTTTGACAGGCAACAGGAACGCGAACTTATTTTGCGGTGCCAAGACAGAGATACCGCCGCAATGGGAACCCTCGTTGTGCAATACCAACATTGGGTTTACAATATCGCTTACGGTTTACTTGGTCATCACGAAGATGCCCAAGATGCTGCGCAGGACGCGTTCGTTTCTGTTTGGGAAAATATCGGCAAGTTTGAGTTCCGTTCCCGATTTTCTACATGGTTGTATAAAATTGTCCGTAATAAGTGTCTCAATCTAATTGACCAACGTAAACGTAGAAAAACTGACCCGATGGAGATTGACGACTCGCAACCTTGGGTACCACTTGACAATGTAACGCCTGAACAGGAAGCATTACGTACCGAACAGCGTGAAATACTGCACGCTGCCCTCGGCAGGCTCAAAGAAAGTTATCGAACAATCTTAATCCTACGCGAATTGCGCGAACTCTCTTACGAAGAGATAGCAGAAGTCCTCAATTGCACGCTGGGACGCGTCAAATCCCGATTACATGAAGCGCGAAAAGCTTTGAAAGCTGAACTTGAACGTATTGATTGGTAAAAGTTGTACTATAATTGTACATGTGATATTTAACCACGTACTACTAAGCTTAATTAAGAAAAATGAAACATCAACGTATTCAGAAACATTTATCAACATATCTTGACAATGAATTGGCACCTGCTATACATAAGCAGGTGGACAACCATATCCGTGGTTGCCAAGAATGTACGGACATGCTGGCAGATTTCAGGCAAAACCGGCGACAGATAGCTGCGCTTGTACATCCCGCGCCATCTATGAAGAATGTGGTTTTGGCAAAGATTCGCGAAAACGAGGCTGCACCACGCAAGAAGTTTCTCCCAATCTTCAGACGCTGGATTTTTCGTCCTTTCACTGTTGGCGCAACCGCCTTTTCAACTGTCTGTATCATCGTCGCGTTTTTCTTCTTTACATATTCGCCTGCTCCTCAATACGATGAACTCCTTGATTTCTATTTTGGTGTCCATACAGAAGAGGTCGCGAATAATCCCTTGAAATCGAACGTCGCAATGCCACTTAGCGATCCCGTAACATTCACCGAAGATATCGGTGAAGATACAGAAACATTGCTCAATCTGTATCTGGGTGATTAATCCTCTGTGAATCTAAGAAATGCTATAGATGATCTTATGTTAACGAAACCACTACACGCATTCTGCTTTTTAACGCTAACTATTTCTCTGTTGGCAGCCAACTATCTCTTTGCCGATGTAGCTGTGCTTAAACGCATTGCAGAAGCGGAACGTGATGTTGGTTACGTCGGTCTTCGTCTAAAAATATATAGTAGATCTCGCGGTTCTCGGACGATGGAAGAAATCATCATCCATAGGACAGCTGAAGATTCATATCGGAAAGTTGTATCCGTTATTGGGGAACAGAAGCCATTTGCTGAAGAGAACGGCCGTGACAGGGGACAGGATGACAGAAACGGAGACCAGGAAAATCGTAGAAGAGACAGAGAATTTAGATGGGAACGCCAAAGGAGTCAATTTTCTACAAAAGAGATTGAATTGATAGCTCAAAACTATAATTTGGAGCGGCAACTTCGGGGAGAAAAAATCGCGGGTCATGAAACGGATCTTCTTATCATTAAACCAAAACATGCTGGCAGACCAACAAAGCATATTTTTTTCGCTCGTAAAAACGGTGTTATCTTGCGGGTTGACGACTTAGATGCTGCGGGTGTGCGACGAGATATGTTCGTTTATACTCGTATTAGTTTTGATCCCAAAAATGTGGAACCCAAATGGAAAGCCTTGGAAAAGGAGATTAAACGCGAACCGCGACCTGATCGAACGATTACACTTGTTGACGCGGAAAAGTTCTTAAAGACAAAACCTATTCAACCGAAATACTTACCACCAGGTTTCCAACTTCAGAGTATTCAAAAACACCAATTTAGAGGCACACATCTTCGATTAAAATATACAGATGGTTTGTTGGATTTGTACATATTCGAAACGACAGATAAGATCTCAGATCGCGGCAATCAGAATAGAGGGACAGTTATTAAGATTGGAAACACGCCTGTACATAAACATCAGCGTGGACCGACCTATGCGTTCAGATGGTCAAGCTCGGATATCCACTTTTTTTTACTTGGCGCAATACCTGCCACCGAAATGCAGAAGGTCGTAGAATCTATTATCCACAAAGCTGATCAAAAGTAGTTTTAAATTGATACCGTTTAATAGTAGCGTAGGTTGGGTAGAGCAAAGCGAAACCCACATAGGTGTCAATTTAAGAAAGTACTACACCTTCCTCCGTTCCGGTAGGAGCGGTTTCCTAACCGCTCCATATCGTTCGCGAAAACCTTTCATCTTTAGCGTTCTCCAAACAGCGGTGTAAAAAACAGAAAACTGAGGCTAATAGGGCTTGCATAAGCCCGATGCGGTTAGGAAACCGCATCTACCGGGGTGAAGGACCGCTAAATTGACACTTATGGGTTTCGTAAACTCTACCCGACCTATAAGACTGTACGGATTGTATTCATTTATATCATAGCATGACTCACGTAGGTCCAAATCAACGCTGTGAATGCCTTTTTGGCATTCCCCGGGCATTCAGCGGGTAGAGCAACGCGAAACCCATTCTACAACCCACTTCTCGGATTATATAACACGGAACTCACATGCCTTACCAACCGTCATTATCATTGACTCCAAAAAGCTTATAACCTATACTATATACAAACATTACCCTCATGACATAAGAAGCACACAACACAATAGGAGAGTAGGCAATGAAAAAGATTTTATACGCAATCATAACAACACTGCTCATAACACTCATAACCACACCTAGCATCACCGCCCAAGACCATACGGAATTGGGTCTACCCAAAGGTGCTATAGCACGGTTTGGGAAAGGGGGGAAATCGGGTGATATTGCGTATTCGCCAGATGGTGCCAAGTTCGCTGTGCCGTGCAAAATCGGCATTTGGATATACGATGCAGAAACAGGAGAAGAGCTTGACCTATACACTGAACATACGGATGCGGTTAGGAGTGTTGCTTTTAGTCCGGATGGAAACACAATCGTCAGTGGGAGTCATGACAAAACTGTTCGGTTGTGGAACGCAAATACGGGAGAACAACTACGCATACTTGAAGGTCATTGGAACTACGTTTATAGTGTTGCTTTTAGTCCGGATGGAAATACAATCGCAAGTGGGAGTTATGACAAAACCATCCGGTTGTGGAACGCAAATACGGGAGAACAACTACGAACACTTGAGGGGCATCGGAGTTCCATTTTTAGTGTTGCTTTTAGTCCGGATGGAAACACAATCGCAAGTGGGAGTTATGACAAAACCATCCGGTTGTGGAACGCAAATACGGGAGAACAACTCCAAACAATCAACACATCGTCCTTAGAGATTTCATTTAGTCCAGATTGGACTATGATAGCAAGTGCAGGTTTAGACTATTCTGTTCGGTTGTGGGACGCAAAAACGGGAGAACAACTACGAACACTTAAGGGGCATCAGGGTGGGATTTCAAGTATCGCCTTTAATCCTAAAAACAACATCATCGCAAGCGGGAGTTGGGATGGCATTTATCTGTGGGACGCAAAAACAGGGAAACATCTCCAAACACTTGAAGGGCATAATGGTTGGACCAACACCTTAGCTTTTAGTCCGGATGGCAACACCCTCGTCAGTGGGAGTACGGATTCTACAATTCGCCTATGGGATGCAAACTCAAGGAAACATAAACGCACAATTGAAGGATATACGAATAGGTTCGCAGGTGTCGCTTTTAGTCCGGATGGTAGCATACTCGCAGGTGGCGGTTCAAGAGATATCCGATTATGGGACATAAAAACGGGTGAAAAACTCAAAACGCTTACCAAGACTGGAGGCTCGGTCTATGACTTGTCATTTAGTCCAGATGGCGATATGATCGCAAGTGTCGGTGATTCACCAGTCACCGTTCTGTTAGATGTAAACACCACAGAAGTTATCCATAGAATAAGCACGAATTGTAAATGGCTTAATTGTGTCGCATTTAGTCCGGATGGCAAGTTAGTCGCAAGCGGTGGTTCAGGTGTATTCTCAGACCTCGCTATATGCAACGTAAGAACAGGGAAACTTCACCGTAGAATTTTGCAACATACGAGGTTCCTCAATAGTGTCGCGTTTAGTCCGGATAGCAAGACGATCGCATGTGGGAGTCCGGACAGAGTCATCAGGATATGGGATGTAACATCGAGGAAACTCCTTCACACATTTAAAGGACATACGGCTAATATCAGAAGTATCTCATTTAGCCCGGATGGTAACACGCTCGTAAGTGGCAGTGGGAACGAAATTGATGGCGACTTCACCGTCAGGTTGTGGGATGTAAAATCCGGGAAACTTTTACACACCCTTCAGCGGCATACGAGTTACGTCAATAGTGTTGCTTTTAGCCCGGATGGCAACGTCATCGCAAGTGGAAGTAATGACACACACATTCGGTTGTGGGACGCAAACAAGGGGCTGCATCTACGCAAACTTGAGGGGCATAAGGGACCCGTGCTCAGTATATCTTTCGGTAATGATAATCGCACGCTCGCAAGTGGGAGTTCTGACGGCACCGTGCTGGTCTGGGACTACAGATCCGGTGCTGATGGGATTGATGTGGGGGAGCCGTTTTCCGTTGAGGCACGTGGTAAGAAACTTGTCACACTCGGTCAGATAAAGCGTAACCAACTGTTCCAAAACTATCCTAACCCCTTCAATCCTGAGACGTGGATTCCGTATCAATTGGCATCACCTGTGAATGTTAGTATCTCTATCTATACTGAAGATGGCAAGCTGATTCGGACGTTAGATTTAGGAGATAAGCCTATCGGCATCTATCAAGATCGTGACCGTGCGGCTTTTTGGGATGGTAGAAACGAGAATGGAGAAAAAATCGCCAGTGGCGTATACTTCTACACTCTCACCGCAGACGATTTCACTGCAACGCGCAAGATGTTGATACGGAAATAGTATCAAATGACCATAGGATAGCTGGAAGGCTGATGTTTATTGGCTTCCCAGCGATCGTTGATGAGTGGGTTGCGTTGGGATCGCGAGCATCCTCTTTGAGAAATGATGCGTTTAGCGATAAACGTGTCTAAAGTATAGCAAAACCAGTAGCGGTTGTCAACCATATTTTCAAGGCACCTGCCCCGGTTTTGCGAAGTAAAGTTCGTCGGGAACATAGGATTAGGGTCTCATTGGGCTTCTCCTTGGTGAGTGGCTTCATCGTTTGAGTCTGAATTGGCAAGGTCTGCATCTATGGCTTGGAGTTGGTGCTGCGGTATGAGGTCGAGATATTGAGAGATGACGCGTTTAGAAAGTCGTGTAATCTGTGAGATTTTATCAATATCTGCGGTTGCTTTCCGAACGACTTTGACGCTCTCATAATCGCGAATGTATCGGTCAACTGCCTCCTTAGAGTGTTTGGTCTTTGCGGCAATCCTGGGGGTGAGATGTCCTTGAAGATAGAGGGTTATGATCTCTTTCTTATGGGTAATAGCCCCCGATAAGTCATGGATATTGCCACGGGTGGGCAAGAGTTCTCCAGTGGTTTTTTGCCATTCATTAACATAATCACAGACAACGGCATCGCAGACATTGAGCAAAACTGCCAAGTCGAGTTGTGTCAATAATGCCCCTTGGTCATAAGCTTGATGACACCAGCGGACCAAGCGATTGATCCGCAATTGCCGGGAGGTGAAACCGTTGCGAAAGGATTCAATATCCTCTGCGGCGAGGTAAGTCAGGATGACGGGTTTCATGCGGGTTTTGACGATGGACTTTCCTCTTTCTGGATGCTCTTCAATAGGGACGGCCATCCAAACGAGTTGTCCATAACTCAAGAAACGCTCATCCGGGAGTTGATCGCCGGTGGCGAGTTTCTCCAAAGGAAGGGTAATCACGAAATAGTCTTCAACGGTCTTAAGAATATCATCAACAATGGCGGTGGCAGTGACTTCGCCTTTGTCATAACCATAGTCATTGAGAAAGCGGTGAATGAGCAACTGTCGTAGGGACTTATCGTTGATGCGTCTGAATTTCTTCTCGTTGATTTGCGTGCGGGTTAGAGGTTTGCTCATGAGAGGTCCCCCTTTTTTGTGTCCTCAGGTTCTGGGTGAAGGAGTTGGGTCATGCGATCTGTGTGTTGGTATTCCTCATAGAGTGAGAGATACTCGCGGATCAACCGGTCAGATAGATGGGTGATCAGGCGTATCTGTGCGTTAGGAAAGCCTTGATGATGGAGCGTAGCGACTTGTGTAAAGTCTTTCAAGTAGCGGTAGACAGCTCGTTCGCTGTGGTTCGTCTTTTTCTCGATTTCGGTGAAGGTATAGGCTTTGAAATATAACTCCAGGACCTGGGTTTTATGAGAAGTGCCGGGGCCCATGTCGTGTTTCGTCCCGCGCGTCATAACGAAATACCCATCCTGCTTCAAGTGTCGAATGTCGCGTTTGACTGTAGCAGGACTGGTGGTTAATAATACAGCTAAATCCTCGTAGCTCAGTAAGGCATCTTGGTCATAAGCTTCTTGGGTCAATCGGAGGATCCGATGCCGTCTGAGTCCTGCGAGACCATAATTCGCTAAGACTTCAAGATCGGCGTTTGTGTCATTGAGAGTTAGCCGACAGGAAACTTTTTTCGCTAAAGCGATATGTTTACCTGCGGGTTCCTCTGCGGCGACTGCCTCGTAGCAGATTTGCCCTGATGTCAGGTGCACATCGGCGTGTTGTTCAAAGTAGGTGGAAATCTGTTTATAGTAGGCTTCAGCAACGAGAGGCATTAGATTAAAGTCTGCTGAAATCTTCTGAATAATCGCGGCTCTGGCATTCTTGGATTCGAGCCGAGTGATACCGTAAGCGGTATCCTTCTTGCGGTTCATATTGACCTCCATGAATAGATTATCGGGGATCCGAGGACATCTACTCGTTAGTTTAACGAATACTAATAGTATAACTCATGGGGTCATTTGATACAAACTATAAATAGAGTGTATCTCATAGATAGAATTGTGTTGTGCAAAGTACAGGTACTGCAGGAAATGTTAACATTTTCGAATTCTTCTAACCCCTTGCATTGATTTTTTCTCAGAATCATGTAACCATTTCGCATCATACCCGCGTCATTATAAAATGATAGGACATTAAACAATCTAGCATTTTCTTGAGGTGTCTGATGAAAAATGACGATGTTGAACTGATACACAGAATCCTTGCGGGTGATGATACTGCTTTTGTCAGTTTAGTGAAAAAATACCAAAAGCAGGTTCATGCGCTCGCTTGGCGGAAAATAGGTGATTTCCACATTGCCGAAGAAATTACACAGGACACCTTCCTCAAAGTCTATCAAAAACTTTCTACATTGAAAGACCCAAATCAGTTTTCTGGGTGGTTATATGTAATTGCGACCAACCAATGCCGCACATGGCTTCGTAAGAAAAGGATAGAAACTGCATCACTTGAAGACACAGATATTGCGTTAGTAGAAGGCGGAGCATATTCCCGATATATTGCCGATGAACATGCGAAAGCTACGGTTGAGACACAACGCGAAGTGGTTAAAAAGCTGCTTGCGAAATTGAAAGAGAGTGAACGCACGGTGATGACACTCCACTACTTCGGCGAAATGACGTGTGAAGAGATTAGCCGATTTTTAGGTGTATCCACAAGCGCGATCAAGCTCCGGCTCCATCGTGCCCGGCAGCGTTTACAAAAGGAGGAACCAATGATCCGAGAGGCACTTAGCAACTTCCAACTATCCCCAAATTTAACCGAGAACATCATGCGAGAAATTCCACGTATCAAACCTGCTGCACCATCAAACAGCAAGCCGTTGGTGCCGTGGGTGTTAGGCGCATCAACTGCTCTTTTGATTGTGCTGATGCTCGGAATGGGAAGTCAATACTTAGCCCGTTTCCAACAACCTTATAGTTTAGATGGACAGTCTGAGATGATGGTGGAACTCATTGACGCACCTATTGTGCAGAACCTTGAGGCAATACCAGATATCCAAAATCAGTTAGGAGAAAATTCTGATGATCCAGGTAAGGGGGATGGTACTGAACAGGAATCGAATCAAGTTTTATCCGATAAAGGAGATTACACGGAATGGGGTTTACCCAAAGAGGCAAAAGCACGTCTCGGTAAAGGCAGCGTAAATGAAATAGCGTACTCTCCTGATGGAAATAGGCTTGCTGTTGCTAGCGGCACTGGAATCTGGTTATATGACGCGTATACTGGCAAAGAATTAGATTTACTGACTGGACATACAGAAAGTGTCCCCACTGTAGCGTTCAGCCCTGATGGCAGTATAATCGCAAGTGGCAGTCAAGATAAGACGGTAATGTTGTGGGACGGTATGACAGGAGAACACAAACAAACCCTTATAGGACATGAGAATATTGTAACGGGGGTGGCGTTCAGTCCCGATGGTGATATACTTGCAAGTTCAAGTTTTGATACTACAGTACGACTGTGGGATGTAAAGACAGGGAAAATTAAAAAAATTACATCGGAAACATTCGGAAGTTTATCTGGTATTGTTTTCAGTCTTGATGGTGATACAATTGCAGGTTGGACTTTTGCCGGTAATACGGTACATTTTTGGGATGTAGCAACTGGAAAACTTAAAACTACATTAGAAATAGAAACCCAATTTGCGTCTGATGTTGTGTTTAGCCAGAACGGTGACACAATTGCTATAAATTGTTCATCGGATCTTAACATACAATTATGGGATGTCTCAACAAGACAATATCAGGGGACTCTCTACGGACATTTTTCAAATATTACAGATGTTGTTTTCAGTCCCGACGGAAACACGCTTGCAAGTGCATGCTTGGATGGCACCCTGCGGTTGTGGGATTACAGCGAAGAGTTTTTACGGAATGTAAACAGGATTCAACCTAAAGATTCACTCCGCATGGAAAACATGGAATGGATGCATGTCTTATTTAGTCCAGATAGCAGCACAATCGCAGGTGCTGGAGGAGACGGATCAGTGTTGTTATTGGACGTTGCCACGTTAAAACAAAAAACAGCACTCTTAGGTCATACAAATCATGTTGATAGTATTGCCTTTAGTCCAGATAGTAGACTAATCGCCAGCGGAAAAGGGGATCGGGTTTTGCTGTGGGATGTGAACACCGCGGAGCTGATGGAAACACTCAACGCAGAAGGCTTGAATGTAAGAAGTATCGCGTTCAATCAAAACGGGAGTACCCTTGCAAGTGGTAATTCAGATAACACCCTCCTTCTATGGGATATGGCAACAAAACAACAGAAGACAGAGATAATAGTTCCGCCATTGGAGTCCAATATAAGATCAGAGATTGGAAATGTTACGTTTAGTCCAGACGGTAATACGCTTGCAAGTAGTGGCGGACACAAAGATTATTCTGTGTATCTGTGGAGTGTTGGAACTGGAAAACTAAAGGCGACACTTAAAGGACATATAAAAGATGTTCAAAGCATTGCGTTCAGTCCAAATGGTAATACTCTTGCAAGCTGCGGTTCAGATGAGACAATAAAACTATGGGACGTTGCAACAAGACAACTAAAAGCAACGCTTGAAGGTCATACGGGAGTCGTCTTTAGTGTAGCGTTCAGTCCGGATGGCAAAACTCTTGCAAGTGGTGCAGGACTTGACGATGGGACAATAAGATTGTGGGATCTGCCTTCTGGACAACATACGATAACTCTTAAAGGGGATACAGACTTCATTTTGTGTGTGGCGTTCAGCCCAGATGGAAAAACAATCGCAAGTGGAGACACAAATAAAACGGTAAGATTATGGGATATTGCCACTAAACAACAAATTGTATTATTCACAGGACACATGTCAAATGTTGATTGTGTGGCATTCAGTCCAGATGGAAAAACGCTTGCCAGTGGGAGCTCGGATGGCACAATTTTTCTATGGGACCTCACATCCCCAACTAACACTAACCAACAGCCTCGGTAGGCTGCCCTAACCGTACCAATGCACCAATGTCCGGTTCGTCAGATGCTAACGCTGCGAAACTACCATCACAGATAGCACGCCGAATCCCGCGCATGAGATTGACATAAAAATACAAGTTGTGCAGTGTGTGCAGTTGCGAACCAAGAATCTCATTTTCTACATGCAGGTGTCGGAGATAGGCGCGTGTAAAATTTTGGCAAGTATAGCAATTACACGCTGGGTCCAAAGGGCTATAATCACGCGTATATTTCGCATTGCGAATTCGGACGATGCCTTCAGATGTAAAAAGTGAACCGTTGCGTGCATTCCGAGTAGGCATAACGCAATCGAACATATCAATACCGCAGCGGACACCATAAACTAAATCTTCAGGCGTACCGACACCCATCAAGTAGCGCGGTTTATCTTCTGGGAGCAGTGGTGCGGTGTATGCCAACATCTCATACATCAAATCCTTTTCTTCACCGACACTCAAACCACCGATAGCATACCCCGGAAAATCAAGTGATACCGTACCTTCCACACTTGCACGGCGAAGATCACGCTCCATTCCACCCTGCACAATCCCAAATAGCAGTTGATGCGGATTTTGATGTGCTTTTTTGCTCCGTTCTGCCCAACGCAACGTCATTTCCATTGAATTTTTGAGATACTCGTATTCATTTGGTAACGCGGGACATTCGTCAAAAATCATGATAATATCAGCACCCAACGCATTCTGGATTTCAATAGATCGTTCTGGACTAATAAAACGTTCCGTGCCATCTATAGGAGAACGAAACGCGACACCCTCCTCTGTAATCTTCCGTAGTGGACCGAGGCTAAAGACCTGAAACCCACCACTATCGGTTAATATGGGTTGATCCCATCCCATAAACGGATGCAAACCACCTGCTTCTTGGACAATCTCATGCCCTGGCCGTAAGTAAAGGTGGTAAGTATTGGCAAGGATAATTTCTGCCTGAATTTGATCGGATAGGGTTTGCGGTGTGCATGCCTTGACGGTGCCACGGGTGCCTACAGGCATAAAAATCGGCGTGTTCACAACTCCATGGCTCGTATGGAGTTTGCCAACGCGTGCTTCAGTCTCTTCGTCTTTATGAATGAGGGTGTAGGATTTTTGAGTGCCTTCCATTACGGGCATTTTATCACAAGCGTATCCAATAATCAAGTCTAATGATAGAATTAATAAATTTGCAAAAAATCGGGCAATATGATATAATATATGAAATACAATTGAATAAACTAACGGTTCAGGTGCCGAAGTACGGAGAATAGGGAAGCGCGGTGAGAATCCGCCACGGCCCCGCCACTGTGAACGACTGATTACCCATCCAGAAAAGGGTAATTTTCGCTGAAAAACCACTGTCAACGGTTGATGGGAAGGTGCAGCGAGTTTTGTAGCACAAGTTTTGGCTTGCAAGCTACGCCAAAAAGTCGGAAGTCAGGAGACCTGCCTGAATCGTGTTTCACGCATCTGCTTTCGCGGGAAAACGGTGGAACAAAGCACTCACTGCAGTATCCTGTCAAATATAGAATAGAAATACCGGTATAAGGTATCCAAATTTATCTACAATTACAGGATCAGATTTAAACGAAGTGTCGCCTTGTCCCCTGTTTCTCAATGAAAGCAGGGGTTTCTTGTTTCATTACGGAGGTTTTAATGAAAACAGGTTTTTTCTGTAGGCGACTTTCCTCGTCCCGCTTTAATCACAAACTGCATTCGCTTCTACTAATCGGCGCAATGCTCTTCACGTTCCTCGTTAGTTCCCCTCTTGCACAAACAGACGTTCAAAATCTTGCCGTTGTTGTGAATGCGTTAGAAAAAGATGACATGAATATCACCTCTTCACTTTCAATTATTGATCTGGACGAACCCGATCTGAAACGCGCAATTGATCGTGAAGTTATTACTATAGGCGATGTGCCGAGTGATATTCTCATCCATGGACATCTTGCATACATCTCTCGTTTCGATTGGCTTTCTGGTTATTCTAACGACAGTATTTTAATTGTCAATCTGGAACGGCGCGAGATTGCTGGCGTAATCCCGATTCAATCTGGGGCATATCCACAAAGTCTCGCGCTTGTGAATCCGAATAAGATGTATGTTACCTGCGATAACGCGCATCAGGTGCATGTCGTTGACATCGGCAGTCGCAGTGTGACCAATATTATTACAGATCCATCCTTCAACAAAACCACCGGCATTACGATTCTCAACGGAAAGGCTTATGTGACCAATCCAGCTTGGGAGTTGGATGCGGCAACGGGTAAAACCGTCTATCACCAAAGTAGTGTCACTGTAATAGATACACAGACAGACTCGGTATTGAAATCTATCTCAATGCCCAGCAATGCTGGTGGAATTCTCAACGATGGTGGCTCCACCGTAATTGTAAAGACAACAGGCGATTACAATCTGATTTCCGGCAAACTTGTTCTAATTGACACTACTACCGATGAAGTTATCAAAACAGTTGACCTTCGGATGACTCCAGGGTCTTTTGCAATCAATTCAGAGAAACAGGTATTTATCCAAGGCGGATGGTTGAACCCCGGTCTACTGATCTATGATGTGCCAACCCAAAAGTGGATTCGAAACATAAAGTGGATTCGAAACATAAATAATATACTCGCCGAGTTCGGTGGTGGGGCAGGGATGGCTTTTGGACAAGATGGAAACCTCTACATCACTAAACCGAATTGGGGGCTCGGTGAACTATCTACTATGCTCGTTATGAGACCAGATGAGACACTCGTCAAAACATACCAACTCGGACACGGCACGGATAAGGTAGCACTTGTGCAAATTGTGCCGCGCGATGAGGATGTAAACGACGATGGTTTTGTTAACATAAAAGACCTCGTCATAGTCAGTCAGGATTTCGGTCAAAGAGGTCCCGGCATACTTGGTGATGTTAACAAGGATGGTGAGGTTAACATCCGTGATTTAATCCTTGTTGCTCAGAATTTCTAAACGCGAGTAGTAGGTGTGCGTATAGAATGGAAAACATCCTTGCTTTAGTACTATTGTAGTAAATTTCGAAAATATGTGAACACTTACTTCCCTATGTCGTAGCACAAACTGTTAGTCTTTGTTTCCGTATCTGCACAAACTGCACAAGAAGGTTTCGTTATGGGTAAATGGTGGTTTTTGCTTTTTCTACCGATACTATGCATCGGTTGCACATCGGAAACACAAGAGGACGCACTATCATGGCAAATTACCTTTTTTCCTCTCGGTGCCAAAGTGCAGTTTGCCAACCAAGCACCGATTAAGCAGGTCTCTGCCTTCAATTCCGATGGCACAATGGTCGCACAACTCAATTTTCCCTTCCTGCCGCGACAGATAGAATCGCTCTATTTTGAGTGGCAGGAAGGAGAAACTTATAGATTTGAGGCGACTTCGTCCTCGGACCGTGTTAGCGTTCAAAGGGTGACAGCACCGCGCGCATATTCCCGCGGCAGCTTGGAGATTGCTATCCCTTACGGTGCCGTAATGAAATCGGGTGCGCAAAATCGGTTGGGTGGCAATCAGAAGGCAGTTATCCTGCAAGGGAGCGAAATGACTGCCACAGTTATTGTCACAAATGGAAATGCTCCCGTCACCTTTGATCTGGAGTTATGCTTACCATCAACATTGGCTGTCGCTCGAATGCCAGTGGACTGGGAAGCAGAGACAACGGATATGGAAACCTGCCTTTCAACAACAGGGACGTTTAGCGTCACGTCGGAAGTCTGGTTTCGCGAATTAGTTTTAAAAACATCCGAAGTTTCAGAAGAAACACCGGATCAATCGGACATACAAGAAATTTCAGGTGTTGTCCGTTTTACGGCAACCGATGAAGGGACATGGGAACAGAAAGCGACGGTGCAGCTGCGTATAGCGACCGTTCCAGAGATTGTTGAACATATTTCCATTGCATCAATTGGGATGCCTACGGATGCAGCAGGCATAGCAGATCGGAGGCAGCGAGAAGATACCATTTATCATCCTCGTCCTTTGTTCAGTGGGTTCGGAACGCCACAGACTGATGCATACACTCCTGTAACCTACCAGACAATTCAGCTTAACAATCAGGGTAAAGAGACTATCCACGTGGTTGTTTCATCCATCAACCGCGATGTGAAAAGTGGGGAGGCAGTGCCGTTTCTCGCGCCGCCAGATGCAGTCAATGCTGGCACAGATCGGAGTATTAGTTTTGCCAGTTTACCGGGGGGAGAGCTGGCCTCTATCTCTTTGCCTATCTATTTTCACCCACAATCTGCTGAAGCCGGTGAATACGAACGTGAAATTGGTGTGAAGATATGGGGGAGTGACACGACAGTCCTGAGTGAAAAAAGACCACTTCACATCATCGTTCCAAACCGACACGCGTTGTTTGTGAGCGGATTGGCAATCATCGCTAGCTGCATCGGACTTGTAGTGCTACTTCGGTTTCACAGCCAATTCTTTCTCCGTTTCACGACCAAACAACTCATTGTTATAGCACTATTCGGCACAACGATATTTGTGACAGTCGTAGTGCCATCAACACTATTTTTGAACCTTATCCGCGTGATACTTGGACCTATCTCTGTTCTACTGACGGGATTGATTAATGAAACGCTCTACTATGCATTGCTCACAGCATTGTTAATCTATATTTATGGTGCCTTCGGTGATAAGACACCGCAAGGTTCCGATGCCTCGCAAACCTACGGTAAAGGCGGTGTCATCTTGCTCGTCTCTGCTGTTCGTTTACTTCTTGGTGCTGTTACGTTCGGGCTTTTCACACCGATGACTATTATCTACACAGGGACAAGTGTTCTACTGCTTGAAACAGGGTTTCTGCTTGTCCGAAGGCGTGGCCTGCTTGCATGGGCACTTGTTCTCGGTATCTGCGATGCAATTGCTGTGTATGTCGATTTT
Organism: Candidatus Poribacteria bacterium; assembly: GCA_965197475.1. Taxonomy (GTDB): domain Bacteria; phylum Poribacteria; class WGA-4E; order WGA-4E; family WGA-3G; genus MSPOR6. Next base: position 633,074 of record CBDANF010000003.1, read on the forward strand.
CAACTCTCTATCCTATTTTATCGTCTCTTTTTCGCAGATTGGTATATTTGGCTGCGAATTCTTGTTGAAGGGTTCGCGTATACATTTATCGGTGTACTGCTTGGAGCGAGATTAGGTCGCGGATTGTGGCGAGTGGCGGATTAATTGTGGGTATTCATAAATAAACGATCCCATTCTAAACCAATGTATAATTGAGTAATGTGAGAGTTAATTGTCTGAGCCAGGATTCACAGGATTTTAGGATTTCCAAGATTATGAATCAACACTAAATGCGCTTATAGCACTGGTTGGGTTTCACGTTGTTCTATCCAACTTATACCATTTCTATTTGAAAAACTTACATAACGACTATTCTTTAAAAGTCCCCCTGATAAGGGGGACTTAGGGGGTTTCTTCCACGGACAAATCCCTAATGAAAGATAATTTATTAGAAATGGTATTACACTTGATTCCTCATTTCGGACTCACGTTAAATTTGTGTATTTGTCTGGGCGGTGCTGAATGTCGACCTTTCTACCTCTCTCCTTCTCTCTTTGCTCAAATTTCCCTTTTTTGCAGAATTGTGAAACTTTTTCACTTCAAGTCGCGTCACTATATGTTGATGTGAAATGATGAACTTCCCTTTTTCAGAGGTGTCTGATGAAGAATGACGATGCGAAACTCATTCAACGTGTCCTTGATGGCGATGATACTGCGTTCTCCGCGCTTGTGAAAAAATATCAGAAGCAGGTTCACGCGCTTGTGTGGCGGAAGATTGGAGATTTCCACATCGCCGAGGAGCTTACGCAAGACACCTTTCTGAAAGCATACAAGAAATTGGATGCGCTGAAGAAACCTCAGCGTTTCGCCAGTTGGCTCTATGTGATAGTGACAAACCACTGCAAGTCGTGGCTTCGTAAAAAGCGTTTGCGGATGCAGTCGCTGGAAGATACGAGTAGTTCGCAGTTTGAAAAAGCGACGTATTCACAATATGTCATTGAGGAAAACGAGCGAACAGTAGCGGAAGCACAGCGCGAGGTCGTCAAGAAGTTACTCGCGAAGTTACAGGAGAGTGATCGAACTGTCATTACGCTCTACTATCTTGGCGGAATGACGTATGAGGAGATAAGCGAGTTTTTAGGTGTATCGGTAAGTGCGATTAAGAATCGTCTCTACCGTGCGCGGCAACGTTTAAAGAAGGAGGAACCGATGATTAGAGAAGCACTCGACCATTTCCAAATTTCACCTAACCTAACCGATAACATTATGCGAGAGGTGGCACAACTTAAACCCGCTGTTCCCGCAGGCAGTAAGCCGCTTGTGCCCTGGGCAGTTGCTGCTTCAAGTGCCGTTTTGATTGTGTTAATGCTTGGCATCGGCAGTCAATACTTGGCACGTTTTCAGAAACCTTATAGTTATGATGCGCAAGCTGAGATGACGGTTGAACTTATTGACACACCTATTGTACTAAATATAGACGCGAAGCCGGATGTACGTCGTCAATTTGGGAATTTAAATGCACTTGGTAGAAGTGATAATGACGGTCAGAAACCGGATGAGGAATTGTTGGCTGCGCAGGCCGATGGAGAGGACATTTCTGTCTCTAAACAGCAGTGGATTCAGTCAAAACCTACCGAGGGAACTATGGTAGAAGGTTTACTTGTGAGCTCTGATGGAAAACTTTACACGCTCGCTCGTGGGCACCTATACAAATTACAGGATGATAGAGAGGGATGGCAACACGTTAGTGACATGAGTTTAAAAACTGATGTTCCGCTTATTGGTATTCCTATGGCAGAGTGGGACAACACCCTCTATATTGTTCCATCAAATAAACTCTATGCTTCAAAGGATAATGGTAAAACGTGGAATTTAGTCCACGAATTCCCAGATAAATATAGTTTTCCAAACCAATTGTTACTGACTAAACAAGCCTTTTATATCGTATATGAAATTCACGGTGCTTTCCGTTCTGAGGATAAAGGCAAGACATGGAAAAATATAAACGATGAATTTCCCAGCGAACCTAATTATATTGTAACGGCCCAAGACACGGTATTTGCTTTAGCAGGTAATGTCTATCGCTGGAACTCCGGTAGTTGGCAACGTTTAGCAGAATTCCCAGTACCTCAAGCAAAGTCATGTTTTTCCATTACAGCAACCAAAGATAAGTTGTATGCATTCGCAGTTAATGCCTATTTTGATCCTGACAAAGCAGCGGAAGGTGAACGAGGTTGGTGGATATTTCGCTCAACTGACTTGGGAAATTCGTGGAAAGATATTACGCCAACACATGTCTGGAATGCAAGAGAGGGATGGAGAATCAATATAAAACTTATTGCTGCAGGTGAAACACTCTTTGCACTGGAACAAGGTATGGTGCGCTCTACCGATGGTGGAGATACATGGATGCCACTACAAGCACAAGGTGTTTCACCTACAATGTTTTCTAATTCTCCCGCCTTGGCATTGAACGAGCGTGTTTTTTATCTTGGCAGCCTTGATGAAGGACTTCAACGTTCTACTGATAGCGGTAAATCATGGGACGTGGTAAATGTTACTCCGGAAATGAGTGGGATAAGTAGTCTAATTGTGTTTAAAGAAGATGCTAAGGAGCGGAACATGCTTCCGATAATTTATGGAAGTATTGGAGATATGCTAAAGACTGCTGACCAGGGTAAGTCTTGGACAACTATCCCAACCGTGTCAATGACAACACGGTATAGAGAAGAACCACTACAAATAACACAAATAGTAAATTCTGGCGGTGTGATCTATGCAAAAGGATACAATTCTTTGATTTCTGAGCATGACATTAAAACAACACAAATATATCATCTATCTAAAGATAGCAATACATTAGTGCCGATTCAAGACATGCCCATATTTGACCCATGGATAGGGAGCCAACTATCTCAAAGAAAACTTGACATGTCAGATGAAGCGTTCGCTGAACAATTGCAAGAAAGATTCTCTGGTGCAACGGTGTTCTTCAGACAATTAGTTGAAAAAAATTAGCAACAGCAAAGAGGACTTCGCCGATCTGGGTTGCGTGGTGCGTTTGCCGTGAGTGGCGACACGTTCTACATAGAATACAATTTTAAGCTTTTTCGATGGGAACCCGGGGATACAGAATGGCAGGATATCGGTGTTGAAGAAACCGATGAATTATCTTTGAACATAGGAAGAAATCTCAAACTTGCAGTTTCAGGTGATACAGTTTATGCCGGGAAACGGGATGGACACCTTGTCGTATCGTATGATAGGGGAAATAATTGGATTGATCTAACACCTGCACTACCGTTTTCTGTTGAAGTTTTCAAAGAGATTATGGTTGCTGGATCTACCGTATATGTAGCAACGGACGCAGGTATTATTACATCAGATGATGGTAGAAATTGGCGAGTCGTCGCTGATGCAGAGGGCACTAATCTCATCATGGAACACTTGGCTGTTGACGGCACAACGCTTTTTGGCATCACTAAAGGGACAGGTATCTATCGCTTAAAAAACGGTACTTGGGAACAGGTTGTTTCAGAAATACCAGAAGGTATAACTTCTCTTGCTGTTGACGAAAACACGTTATACGTAGGCACTAAAAGAAACGGTATGCTTCATTTCAATCTTGAAGAATAATGTTCCTTGTTAGGACGGTGCCAAATGCCACCCTTCTTATCTCTATCCACCTTTTCCTCCAAAAATTTCTCTTTTTGCAGAATTATGCAACCGTTTTGCCTCTAACTTGCGTCACTATAGTTTGATATGTGATTAATCAAACTATCGCTTTCTGGAGACACCTGATGAAACACGACGATGTTGCACTTATCAGACGAATTCTCGCTGGTGATGAACCCGCTTTCGCTGAGCTTGTAAAAAAATACCAAAAGCCGGTTCACGCACTGGCTTGGCGGAAGCTTGGAGATTTCCACATCGCCGAAGAGATAACGCAAGATGCCTTTCTGAAAGTGTATCAGAGACTTCACACCCTGAAAGATCCGCGCCAGTTTTCCGGATGGCTCTATGTGATTACGACAAACCTATGCGCCACATGGCTCCGCAAAAAACGGATACAAACGCAACCTTTAGACGGTTCAGAAATAACGATGGCGGATTCAGAAACAACGATGATTCAAAGAGATGCTTATTCCCTACATGTCGCAGAAGATCGTGCTAAAACTGTTGTTGAAGCACAACGCGAAGTCGTCAAGAAGCTGCTTGCAAAGTTGAAAGAGAGTGAACGCACAGTGATGACGCTCCACTACCTCGGTGAAATGACATGTGAAGAGATTAGCAAGTTTTTGGGGGTGTCTGCGGGGACAATTAAAAGTCGCCTGCAACGTGCGCGGCACCGTTTACAAAAGGAGGAAACGATGATTAGAGAAGCACTCGACCATTTTAAAATTTCACCGAACTTAACCGATAACATTATGCGAGAAATCGCACGACTTAAACCGGCTGCACCTACTGGCAGCAAACCTTTGATGCCGTGGGCAGTTGCTGCATCAAGTGCAATTTTGATTGTGTTGATACTTGGCATAGGCAGCCAATACTTAGTCCGTTTTCAGCAACCCTATAGTTTGGATGCGCAAGCTGAGACAACAGTTGAACTCGTTGACGCGCCTATTGTGCTAAATCTTGAGGTGAAGCCCGATGTACGTCGTCAACTTGGGAATTCAAATGCACTTGGTGAAAACGATAGCCGTGGAGAAAAACCTGATGAAGTTTTATTGGCTGCCGCACAAGCAGAAGGAGAAGACACTTCTGCTCAAAAACAGGAATGGATTCAGGGAAACGTACCCGAAATGGGAACCTATATGGGTGCTCTATTTCTTACACCCGATGGGGAAATCTACTTAGTTCACCCCGGTAAATATATCTATAAACTGCTTGTTGATAGATCTGAATTACAGCTTGTAAAAGACGTTGGTAAACTTGCAACAGGATGGGATGATAAAGTCCCTCTGGCAAAATTGAACGACAAGCTATATGTTGTAATTAATGATGAACTATTTAGTTCTACAGATGATGGTAAAACGTTACAATCAGTCGGTAAATGTCCAGAAGGCAACGTACGTGATTTAGTAATAACGGACGAAGTGTTTTACCTTGTCCACGAAGATAGTATTTTCTCCTCTACAGACTCTGGAAAGACGTGGACTCCAGTGGTGGATAAAGGTTTGTCAGGTAGATTAAATTCGTTGGATGCAATTCAAAACACACTATTTGCTTCTACAGACACAGGCCTGTACCGTCTTAATGCAGGCAATTGGGAACGTTTGCAATTTCCGGTGGATGGAGCCGATGTTTTCACTTCGTTTGCAGGAACTGAAAACAGTCTCTATGTGAAGGCAGAATTACATTTTGAAAAGAATGATTGGAAAAAACAGTCCTGGTGGATTTTTCGCTCAACCGATAACGGAGATTCGTGGACAGATATAACGCCTACAAATGCCTGGCATTTTATTGGGGAACCTCCCGCTGTAGAACTTGCCGCAGCGGGAAAAACAGTTTTAGTGATCGGCAAAAGCGATGGTTTTGTAGCACGTTCAATTGACAACGGAAACACATGGACACTTGTGGAAAACACCGGCATTCCCATTTCAAGTAGTGGTATTTCACAGGTAGTGGCTATTAATGAACGTACATATTTTTCATCTGGCAATTCTGGAATATTGCACTCGGTTGATGGGGGACTATCGTGGGAGCGGTTTAATATTGGCATGGATGGCAGAATAGACAACCTAATATTCATTCGAAATAATAATGTGCAAAATCCTTCAAGAACCTTCTACGCTCTGATTCTCAGCGACATATATAAATCCAGTGACAGTGGAAAATCTTGGCGAGTGATCAATCCAAAGAGACAAATCACGGAATTTAAGCCTAATCAGGAAGCACCTCCGAAATTTACTCAGATCGGTGAATCCGATGGAATTCTCTATGCAAAATTTGGTGGAAGATCTCTTAGGGATGAAGAAGCTGGTATATATCGGATATCTATAGATGGTGCAAACTTTGTTCCGATTCAAGGTATGCCTCTCCTTAACTCACAGAAAATAAAAAGCCTGGTATCACAGCGATTCCAAGGTCGTCTGAATATGTCAGACAAGTCCTTTTTTGAGAATTTGAAAGAGAATGGCTTCGGTTCGACTCAGTTTTTCAAACAGTTAGCACGAGGGGAAATTCAGAAGCAAGATGGACAAATTAAGACACAACTATATACTGAACAAGTTACTCTTATCAATTCGGGTTTAGGCGGTGAGTTTGCAGTCAGTGGCGACACATTCTACATGGTATACAATTTCAAACTCTTTAGATGGAGACCCGGTGATACAGAGTGGTACGACACGGGTGTGGAAGAGACAGCGGAACTCACATATAAAAAAGTTGTAAAGGCATTAGAACGAGAAGGTTTGCCAAAGGAAAAGATTGGTGAAATCCTTATGTCTTGGCTGCGAGGATTAAAACTTGCGGTTTTAGGTGACATAGTCTACGTGGGAAAACGGGATGGACAGCTTGTCGTATCTTTTGATAAAGGTGACAATTGGATTGATATCACCTACAATTTACCGTTTAAAGTTAAAGCCTTAAAAGATATCGTATTTGCGGGTTCCACGGTGTATGTAGCAACTGATGAAGGAGTTGTTACATCAAGTGATGGAAAACGGTAGCAAGCCGTCACCGATTCAGAGGGAACGCCTATCAATATGAACAAACTGGCTGTTGATAGCACAACGCTTTATGGTGTTTCCAAAAGAACAGGTGTCTATCGCTTGGAAAGCGGCACTTGGAAACAGATCGTCTCTGAGGTGCCGATTCGTGTAAATTCCCTCGTTGTTGATGGGAACACGCTATACGTGGGAATACAAGAACGCGGTATGCTTCATTTCAATCTTGAAGAATAATAAAATTCGCATATTTTGTTGGGCGGTGCTAAATGCCGCCCTTCCCACCTCCTAAGGTAACCTTAAGCTTACCTAAAATCCCGCCTTAATAGCTATCTTTCAGCTATTTTCCTAAAAGCATCTCATCTGAACTAAATGTTGTAACCTCTGATACGTTAGAGTTTACGCAAATATGAAAAAAGAGCGGAAAATAGTATAATATTGGCACACTATCCATTTTTTCCTCTTTTTTTAATTTTTGGCAGAATTATGCACCAGTTTTCCTCCTAACATGCGTCACTATAGAGTGATCGGAGGTAATTCTATGAAAACCACTGATGTTGAGCTCATCAACCGCATTCTCAATGGCGATGATACTGCCTTCACTGAACTTGTGAAAAAGTACCAAAAACCGGTTCACGCGCTTGTGTGGCGTAAAATTGGAGATTTCCACATCTCCGAGGAAATTACACAGGATACATTCCTAAAGGTATATCAAGAATTAGCGACACTGAAGAAGCCGCAGAGTTTTGCAAGTTGGCTTTATGTGATTGCCGCAAACAATTGTAGTACGTGGCTGCGTAAAAAGCGTGTTTGGACGCATCCGCTGGAAAATACAAACATCTCACACTGATATTTCTCAGAATGGTCTTCAACCTAATAATCATCAATAGAAACAAGGTGTAACGCCATGAAAATGCGTTTTTGCTGTGTCCATTTTCCTTGACTTTTATAGCATGAGAGCCCATCCTAATTACAGTTTCAGACATAAAATGCATTAGGAGGACATCTCATGCTAACTCAGCTTATCAAATCTATAACCTTTTTTCAACTACTTCTTTCTTCACAGTTTCGCACCTTGAAACAGGGTCTTGTTCATACCTTAGTGTTTTTGTCAACCTGTCATCTGTTTGGACTTACTAACCCGGATCAAGTGGCGGATGCGCTGTCTATTCCGAAAGCGAGACTATATCGGGCACTGAATACGATGAGTCTTTATCTCTGGCAGCATCTTTTTGTGCGTATCGGGTGTTCTATTGCGTTAGAGGTGCTACAGGAGGCAGTATCAAAAAGTGCTTCTACCCTATCGCGTCTGTGTATCGTCATCAGTGTGGATGATACCTTTGTTTTCCGTTATGGAGCGGAGCTCTCCTACGTATCTGATTGGTGGTCTTCTCAAGCAAATCAGCCGATGAAGGGACAAAATATATTGGGGATCACAATAAAGATTGGAAATCAGATCATTCCGCTGAATATGCGACTGGTCAGCAAACAAGGCCGCGGGAACACGGATAAACCCTCCTGTGTCATCACTATGTTCAAGGAAGTGGTGTCTTTCTTTGAAGAGACCGGAATAGATATCCGAAACTATCCGATCACCTTCGATGCGTGGTATGGCAGCCACCACTTGATTGACACCTTGCGAGAAATGGGATTTGAAACGATCCTTGTGCACGGAAAAAGCAACTATGTGATGACGATTGATGAAAAAAGGGTGAAACTCTCGGAACATAAAAAGTCGATCCAACTCCTCTCCAATCAATGGGGTTGCGATAAACCGGTCTATCGCACTAAAGCCACAAGTCCAACTTTTGGAAAAGTCGTGGTGTTGTTCTTGGCAGACCGTGGCAACATCCGAACAATGCGGTATTCGGGAAACCGCTGCGTGCGTGTGAAATCCTACGGATATGGTCTCAACACCACGGTATAGAACAGTATTGGCGGTATCTAAAAACAGACCTAAACCTCGCATCCATGAGCCTAAAAGGACGGAATGGCGCGTATGCGAACTTAGGTGTGAAAGTGATGAGCTACCTTTTGATACAGCAGGTCAGTCGCTCCGTGCGAAAAACCTTTCATCAAGGACAACTTGAACTTTCAGGACAGAGGCAGATGCTGTCTGATCTCAGCGAGCATTTTCATGAACAAATACCAAGAAAACATTGATAAACATTGACATATGAAGAATTGGCTCATGTAAAAAGTAAGTGCTATTTTTTCAAAGTTATGTTAGAGTGTTACCTATGGACTTTCCAATACAATCTCTCCTGGATGAAGAAAAAACTCAAGCGTGGGTGTTGGATCATTTCCACCTTCAAGGGCTGTGTTGCCCAAAATGCCAAGCGAGCGTGGCGGAGGCACGCAAGTTCCGTCCGACTGAAACAAGTGGTCTACAAGTGTATCGCTGCAAACACTGTGAGAGCATCTACAACCTCTATACCGGGACGGTCTTTGCTGGCACGCAGTTTCGTCCCTCACAGGTCGTTCTGCTTTTGCGCGGTGTCTGTCAAGGTGTTTCAAGTGCACAACTCGGGTGTGAACTGGGTCTAAGTCGTCAAACCGTTCTTTCTATAAGACGTAAACTCCAAACTTCGGCAGAGCAGATACAACCCGAAGCTGCTTTACCTGATGCTGAAGTCGAAACAGATGAGATGTTTCAAAACGCCGGTGAAAAAGGCGATAAGCACGTTGATGCTTCGGATCCGCCGCGTCGGCGTGGCAATAAACGCAGGGGACATGGGACTTATGACAATGATCGTCCGCCTATTGTTGGGACGAAAGGTCGCGAAAGCGGTCTCCTGAGATTACGTGTTGTGCGGCACACCGATTCTGCGACGCTTTCAACACACGTTCATCAGTGGACGTTGCCGACTTCAACGGTGTATACGGATGGTTGGCGTGGCTATAACCGTATTCAGCGCGCCCGTGAGATTGTTCTCCATAAGGATGGCGAGTGGGCAAGAGACGCAGACGGTGATGGTCTTTACGAGATCCATACAAGGACGATTGAAGGTGCCTGGACGACGCTGCGAAACTTCCTTCGTCCCTTTCGTGGCGTTCATAAAAAGTTCCTCGCCGGTTACGTCGCAATCTGTGAGTTCGTCATGAATCTAAAAGCTGTCAGTGTTGATTTTATAGCAAAACTCGTCAAAAGCACTTACTCTTGACATGAGCGAGCCCGATTTATGTGGATAGTAGACGTACAGGACCCTGATTCCTCCATTCAAAAACCGAAAACTGAATGCCTCTGCGGGTTAAGGTTTAGGGTGTAAATTTCAACCTAAGTCCTGTCTATACGTCTATTTTGCAAAATCTGGAGCACAAAAATGCAAAAACTACTTAATCAGATTGCAGCACATTTTCAAATTAATCCGACTGATATTTCAATTGGAAAGATTCTACACGGGAAACGAGAAAAGCAGAACGTCTACCGCTTGATTATCAGAGCGAAAAGTTACCTGCTCAAACAGTACGAAATTACTGTCCCTGTGACCGAATCAGGTTTCACACCATTTCAAATAGAGAAGTTCACATTATCAACACTCTACAAGGGTGGGTGTCTTGTACCGCAGGTGGTGTGGGAATCTGAACAACATCATGCATTATTACTCAATTGGTGTGGAGATGAGACTCTCGATTCCTTAGCACAGAGCAGTTCGGATTCAAGCCTTATGCCTATTCTACATACTATTTTGATGCAATTGTGCAGACTTGAAGCCTTTTTTACGGAAAATAGAGCGCAATTCAGACCTTATGTTTTTCATTCTGAAATCAAAAAGACCTTACAACAGCTACTTGAACAAGGCAGAAAAACAGTCGGTTACTTGGAACATTTGAGTAGGACATCGCTCGCCTCATCACAAGCAGTGCAGCTTGATGCAGCATGGCATTCCCTTTCTAATCAACTTATAGCGGCGCAGCCAACTTTGGGCGTTCTTGACTACCAAGCACGCAATATCATAATTGACGATGAACTTCCTTATTTTATCGATTTTGCAAGCATTGGTTGGGATTGGCAGGAACGGAGGTTGGTGCAATTTTTTAATAGCATTGGTGCCTCCCAAAAAGATGCTAACTTTGTTTCTCTGTTGAACCGTGAATTAGTTGATGTGTACGCAAGTTGGGTAGCTAACCATCGCGAAAGGTGTTCCACTGCTGATATTGCAGCGCGTGTAGATGGACACCATCTGCTTTTTTATCTCTCTGTTATCTATAAACTTTTGGAAGCAGTGGCAAGACCTGAAACGTCTGAAAACCAGATTCTGCTACAAGCATGGGGAGATGTACGGTTGAGATTCCAACGTGCGATTTCGCTGATTGTTAACTCAAATTTGAGTGACGATGTATCCACGGCCCAAATCCGTGAAATAATCGGGAAATTTCAGGCTGAAATTTCTTAGTATGGCATTTCGATTCTCATCCTGCTGTCTGAAAGTCGGAGTCATTAGAAATAGCAGGCTATTCTTCAGTGATAATTGTTTCTTCAAGTTCTGTCAAAAACTGCTCTACTTCCGGGGTTGACGGCTTAATTTCTTCCGTGGATAATCCTGGGTTATGAAATTTAGTTTGATATGAATTGAGTAACTCATAGAGAGATTTTAGGTCAATTTGTCGATTGTTAATAGCATCGTGAACGTTCTGAAATTGATCCTCTACTTTTTCTTGTGGGATACCATCAGGACGGTTTGTTATGAGAAGTTTTTCAGTACCCTGTAAGGCACGGGCAGCCATCCAGTACCTGAAACCTTCAGCACCTCCGACTCGGTTGTAAACAAATACACCGATACCAATACTCACAATGAGAATCGAAAGGAGAAAAATGAGTACCCGCCTGTAACAACCGCTAATCTTTTGTGCTATGAGTGACATCTATCGTATTTTCCCCTCACTTCTATTTTTTAAGTTGACGTTTCAAATGAGTCTAAATCTTTAATTTCTCTATGAAAACTCAGTTATACACCGCGTTTTTCGCCCCAGATATCAACATGCACGCGCGGTGAATAGCGATATCCATTTTCTTTGCAGAGTTCAACTAACCATTCCTGTTTCTGATGTAGCATCTCTGGAGTTTTGCCTTGAGGCATCAACATAATCGTTTCAGGTGGAATGCCAATGTCTTCCTGCAAGGCTTGAATTTCCGCGAGATCGTCCGGCGTATCTACGACAAATTTTACTTGACACGTATAAGTGTCCAAAAACTTTCGAATAACTTCGGGACAGATACGTTCCCGTTCGTGTCGTTTGAAAAAACGATTGGCTGAAGGTGGGTTGGAATTACGCAGCTTTGGACTCATCGAAATCAGGTGTGCTGCAACTTCTGCGAATAGGGTTGCATTCGTTTCAATTGTGATGTGGTGTCCCTGTTTATCTAACTCGCCACACAGTTCTATCAAGTCTTTAGTTTGGATAAATGGTTCCCCGCCAGTGATGACGACATGTTTACATCCGAATTGTGTAATTGCTGCAACGCTTTCGGCAACAGTAATATCTCTATTTTCTGGTTCCCAAGATGTGTAGGGTGTGTCACACCAAGTACATCTTAGATTGCAGTAACTTGTTCGAAAGAAAACAGATGGAACTCCTATAAGCTGCCCTTCTCCCTGAATTGTGTGGAACAGTTCACTATATTTCATAGGATATCTCGCTGTTACAATCAGGAACAAGGAGACACATTAATTCTCAAAAGCACTTAAGCCTCAATGAGTTCAATCTGAACGTTATCCGGTCCCTTGAAAAATGCCATCATGAGTCCGGCAGGTTTTAGGTCTTCAAGTTCAGCACCTTTTGCCTGTAGTTCTGCCACAGCAGCGTCAAGGTCTTCTACAGTAAAGGCAAGTTGATAAACGCCCCAGCGGGGGTTGCCGCTCGTCGGTTCAACATCCATATCACTAAATTTAGGTGAGAGGAAAATTCGTTCACCACCGATTTCCATCCGTACAATTTTCAATCCTCTGACTTCAACGGTATCGGTGACCTGCCCGTCAAACATCTTTTCATAATATTCGATTGCACCTTCAAGGTCTTCACATCTGAGATGGATATGATGAAATGTATACGCCATAAAAAACTCCTTATGTAAAAATTACTAATATGGTTTTGGTAAACTGCTTAATTTTGTCAAAATGTTTCTAAAGTTTAGGCACAATAAGCACCTTTGACAAAACGTCTGAATGCTGTTATTATACCAAAAACTTTTTATGAAGTCAAGAGAGAAGGTATTTTATGTCGTTAGAGGAATATACCACGTTTCACTCCGAACATCTTGATTTGTTGGCGACAGAACTCGCAAAACGAGAAATACCAGTCATTAATCAATTCGAGCCGATAGCTGATTTTGAAGAACTTTTCACCTTTTCTCAAGCACATCCTACACCAATTGAATTTGCTGAGCAACAGCCAGCATGGCGGCTTGAATCAGTCGCAGCACGCGTAATTGAAGTGCTCGGTATTGCAGTGCATGAAACTCTTGGCAAAGCAGAATGGGAAACGTTAGCCCAAATACTTTTAGAACATGCGGAATATCTCTATACGTATCCGGAAGCACCCACAGCACGTGAAAAATTGGCGGCTGGTAGTGCATTGGCATTAGCAAGTAGCGTTTGTGCTACGATGCCGCAAGCCGAGCTTTGGCGACTCGCTGGATTTGGACGAATTGCTGCAACTCTCCGTGAAATAGCCCCCACATCATCAGATACGCATATAATTCAGCCGCTTGAAGCCGCATTTTTGCTCGCAAATGCGCTAAACTTTCCAATTTTGGATTCCGCAATTGAATGCTATAACACGGTTCTAAACCGTCGTTTTACAGCTAAAAACAGATTAAGGTTTCCGTTAAGCGATAAAGAATTCTTTTACTATCTCAATTTGGAATTTAGAGGATTGGAAGCTGTTAAATCTGCTGTTTTAGACGGTGACATCGCGGATGCAGTGTCCGAATATACAATCTATCGCAAGGAGTACTTAAAGAATTTTAAAGATATTTCGCATTTAGAAAGGATAGATACCTTTAGCACGATCAAATTGTATTTTGACTGCTTGCTAAAATTGTCCATTTATCCAACACCTCCGATTTCGCCAACTACGGAAATCGGTATTGCAGCACTTCTCTATCCAGAATTTCGTATCAGTCAGCAACTTCTTGTGCTGGCATCTCGCCGCTACAAGTGGATAGTTGATGCTTTTTTCTATCCGGATGGTTTTCATAGAGATACGTCGCTACGTTCTCAAGTAGAAGCTATTACAGATTTTTCCAGATTTCTGCATATTTATGACAAGGTAAAGCATCTCTACTGCTTTGCGTGTGCTGAAGAGATGAAAACGTTATTGGAGAAGCAGTTAGAAGCATGCATCTATATTTGTCAACCAGATTTGTCTTTTCCACCTTTCGGTGCTAATCCTGTTCCAGATAGTTTAGATGCTGTTGAAGTGTGTAATATCGGGAATATTGGTAACTTTAATCGGAAAGATTTTCAATACATCAGTTCTATGAGAAATAAGGGTAGTAAACCTCCGGCATTATCGCACGCGCTACCTTATATTGGCTACTATGTAATGCGAGATAGTTGGGAATCTGATGCACAATACCTCTGTTTTGATAGTGGACCGTTAGGAAAACTGGGTTATGAAGACAAGTTGAGTTTTGTGTTGTACGCTCATGGACGACAACTTATCACACACAACCGTAGAAATGGATTTGGAAATTCATACCGCACAACAAGCGAAGCACACAACGTTGTTCTGATTCACGGGAAAAGGCAACTAACTGCACCGGAAATTGTTCCGGACCCTGATACTCAATGGATTACGACCTCTGCATTTGATTTCGTAGAGGGGTGGTATAAGGCACTTGATTTCCATCATAAACGATCCATTTTTTATGTTAAAGGGGAATACTTTATTTTGCATGACGTCGTTATCGGGGACGGAGAACATGTGCTGGAACAAATTTTTCATCTCGGCTCATGTGGTGAGCAAATTACCGACCGACATATTGTGTCAAATACTGGACAAGTTTGCACGCGGGAAGTTGGACACAGTAATATTTTTATTGGTGCTGTTGATGCGACTAACCTTGTCGCTAAATTGGATGGTAATCGGCTTGCTTACCATGCCCAGCGTGAATTGCCTGCAGTATTCAATGTGGTACTGTTTCCGATGAAACCCCACGTGGAAAACCTTCCTACAGTTCGCTCAGTTTCTGTCAATGCGGATGCGGATGTATTAGCTACCGGTTTCACGGTAAAATCTAACGGCGTAACAGATACATTTCTGATCTCTGACGATGGTTTTGCATCAATGTCAACTTCGGAGACAGAGGAAAAAATTGAATTTGAGGGTGAATATCTGTTTTTGCGTGGCGATAAATTCGTGATGCTTAACGGGAAATACCTTAAAGTAGGCACAAAAGTGCTTACCGAGTTAGATGAACCACAAGAACGTTATGTGAGTATGTAGGACGGGTATAGGATTATTTTGTTTTAGGTTTTCCCATCATAGTTAGGAGATCGCGCCTTAATATTGAAAACTAAATGACAAATGACCCTAATTGGTTGAGAACAGTTTTGAAATCTGCTATATTATTTTGCACGAAACTTGTTGTATCCGGAGGTGAAGAATAATGCGCTTTTTACGAAACATCGTTACTTGGATTGCTTCATTAGAATCCGGAGAGACTTTTCAAATTAGAATCCGGAGAGACTTTTCAAAAATGGATTCCAATTTTCCTTAAGATATTGGGTGTGCTTGCTTTGGCGTATACTGTCGTGTGGGGTATTGCCATTGGCGGAGGGATAGTAATAGGAAGGGACAGTATCCGAATATTTTCACTGACGCTTCTCATTCCTGGGGCAATTCTGGCAGTATTTCTCAACATTACGATCGGAACAGTCCTCATTATGCTGTTTTGGAACAGATCCAATAAAATCAACACCCTTCATGATGAATCTGATTTCACGTTATTAAAAATTGCGGTTATTCTAATCAGACTGTTTGGCGAAGTTACGTTTATCGTATCAATTGGCATAGGTTTTCTCGCGTTGATAGCTTCGATCTTTGGAATTGATATCCCAAGTTTTTTCAATTTCTTTTATTTTCCGAGTGGTCTTGAGATTTCTATTGGAACGGTCTCAGTAATTGTTTTCCTTATATATGGTATAATTGCATTGATTTTCAGTTATATTATTGCTGCGTTGCTCAATCTGATCGTGCGGATGGCGACAGATCTCAGGAAAATTGAGACTAAAAGGCATCATGGAGAAGATGACTCTGATTTACAATAGCTTGCTTAGTCCTTTCCTCTAAACGAGGAGCAGTCGTTGGTCAAGGCATAAGTAATAGAAAAACCAATATTTTCATAATTAAGGGTGCGAATTCTGGCTGTATATTCAGGATTGAAAGCACTAGAGTGGGCTACGGTGATGCAAAATACGTAGTACCGATGAATAAACTTAAAATTCATTTCTGGTTACCTCAACGAAGTTTCTTATGGAGGAATAAATAATGGATGAACAACGTCACGAACTCGCTCACGTTTTTGCTGAGCCTTCACAGACTGTTAACGATGCAAGAGGTACTGCCTCACGCGACGCCAATACACCGTATACCTTTCCAAACTACACAAAAGCGGAGTGGACAGAAAAAGCTGACGCATTACGTCAGCAGATTCGGGTGGCAACCGGCTTAGTCCCGACACATGAACAGACACCACTAAACGCCAAAATCTTTGGAAAAATTGAACGAGAAGATTATACAGTTGAAAAAGTCTATTTTGAACCTTTCCCAGGCTTCTTTACTACAGGAAATCTCTACCGTCCAAAAGGGAAAACCGGTCCGTTCCCGGGAATTGTAACCCCACATGGACATTGGGGACGTGGACGTTTAGAAGACATTGAGCGCGGTTCGATTCCTGCTCGGTGCATAAACTTCGCTAAACAGGGATATATTGTCTTTTCCTACGATATGATTGGTACAAATGATAGTGGTAAACAGATTGAACATTACTACGGAAGGGAGCGGGAGGCTCTCTGGGGGTTGAGTGGGATGGGACTCCAACTTCAGAATGGCATTCACTCCATAGACTTTTTAGAAAGCCTACCGGATGTAGATAAGGAACGCATCGGTTGCACAGGCGCGTCGGGTGGGGGAACACAAACCTTTATCTTAACCGCAGTTGATGAACGCATCAAGGTCTCTGCACCTGTCAACATGATTTCTGCGACGATGCAGGGCGGTTGTCGATGTGAAAACGCTCCGAATTTACGGTTGGATGCAAGTAACCTTGAGATTGCAGCATTGATGGCACCGCGTCCGCTGCTGCTTGTTTCAGCGACAGGCGATTGGACAGTCAATACACCAACGGTTGAATACCCCGCAATCCGAAGCGTTTATGCACATTTTGATGCGGAAGACAAGGTGCATCAGGTTCAGGTGGATGCGGAGCATAACTACAATAAAGAGAGCCGCGAGGCGGTATACGCATGGTTCGCGAAGTGGTTGTTAGAAGTAGAGGACACCTCCGCATTCAAAGAGGTGCCGTATCAGGTTGAATCAGATGAAGTCTTGTTAGTGTTCTCTGATCGTGATATGCCTAAGCATGCGCTGAAACAAGAGGAAATTCTGCCTGCTTGGGTTAAAAGTTCTCAAGAAACGATTGAAAAATATAAACCGACGAATGAAAGTGAGCATGAGAAGTTTAAGGAGAAGATGGGAAGTGCGTTACAACATGCCCTCGGATTGCATATACCAAACAGTAGTGAGGTGACGCTTGCTGAACCAGAAGGTGCTTTTCCAACGACATATCATCCTAACTATTCTGCGCGTCACCTTGTCATCAATAGAAAGGGTATCGGAGATGCTATCCCGGCAATCCTATTTCGCTCAGAACCGCTGGTAGGACATGACCCTGTAGTTGTCATTGTGCATCCAGAAGGTAAAGAGAAGTTAATTGATTCGGAAACAGGTGAACCTTTGCCAATTATCACCGACCTTGTGAGTTCTATTCCTGATCATAAAATCCTCATTATTGATGTCTTTGGAACGGGAGAACATGGGGAGTACCAAAGATCGGAGGATACAAACTATTTTACCACCTACAACCGAACAACTGCGGCATTACGTGTGCAGGACATATTGACTACATTGCTCTATTTCTCAACCAGAGGTGATGTTTCGGAGGTTAGCCTCATCGGAATAGGCGAAGCAGGTTTGTGGGGATTGCTTGCAGCGGGATTCGCGAATATCAAAAACGTAGTTGTGGATACAGCACATTTTGATAACGGTAATGATGATGCCTATTTGGAAACTTTACCGATTCCGAGTCTACGCAAAATAGGTGATTTTCGCACGGCGGGGACACTTGTAGCACCACGAAATCTAATTATTCACAATACGGGTGATGTCTTTAACACAGCGTGGATTGAGAAGGTGTATCGGAATGTCGGTGCAGGACAACATCTGCTTGTGAGAAACGAAATTATGTCAGATGCAGAAATAGCAGGAAGAATAGCTGAGTTATAGTAAAATCTAAAAACAAAATGTTAACGATCCTCGGTAGATGCGGTTTCCTAACCAATGCAGAATGCCATACGCGCATTTTGCCGAACCATGAGACTGAATAAATACCAGTTAGGTTGGGAAACCGAACCTACCACAGTGTGCAAATAATGAGGCGCGCTTTATAAGCGCGCCTATTCTTGTTAGGGGTTTTACCTCGTTTAGAGGTTATAACCACGTTCGTTGTGTTGTGATATGTCAAGACCCTGACGTTCATCATCCTCTTCAACGCGTAAGCCGACTATAGCATCAACGATTTTAAGGATTATGAATGAAAGCACACCGCTCCAAACAATGGTGATAACAATGCTAAGGAACTGCTTCCAAACCTGCATACCGATGCTATTTTCCATTCCAACACCACCTAAAACTTTAGCAGTAAAGACACCTGTTAACAGCGCACCGACAATTCCACCGATACCGTGAACACCAAACGCATCCAGCGAATCGTCATAGCCAAGTTTTGATTTCAAACTGGTGGCTCCCCAGAAACAGACAGCACCAGAGGCGAACCCGATAACAAGCGCGCCGATCGGTCCAACTGTGCCTGAAGCAGGCGTAATTGCAACTAACCCAGCAACAGCACCTGTAACTATACCTAAAACACTTGGTTTACCGTGTTTGCCCCACTCAATAAACATCCATGTAACTGCAGCAGTAGCGGTTGAAATTTGCGTGACGAGCATTGCCATGCCCGCTGTGCCATTAGCGGCAACAGCACTACCAGCATTGAAACCGAACCAGCCAATCCAGAGCATTGACGCACCGACCACGGTGAGTGTCAAACTATGCGGCGGCATTGCTGTCGTCTGGTAACCGAGTCGTTTTCCAACTAAAATTGCAGCGACTAATGCTGCAATACCTGCGTTAATATGTACTACATTCCCACCTGCAAAATCAAGCGCACCTATAATATTGCCAAACAGTGAACCGTCGCCTGACCATGCCATGTGGCAAAGAGGCGCATAAACAATCAGCGACCAGACTGCCGAAAAGAGTAGCATTGCAGAGAACTTCATCCGTTCCGCGAATGCCCCAGCAATCAGGGCAGGTGTAATAATCGCAAACGTCATTTGGAAGACAATGAAAACGGTTTCGGGAATTTTTTCGGTCAGACTATCTACACCAACGTCTTTCAGGAATATATTGCCGAGTCCTCCAACAAAAGAGTTGAGTGTTATTTTCCCTGCCTCCATACCAGCGGTGTTGAAGGCGAGACTATACCCAATGACAATCCATAAGATAGTGATAATCCCTGTTAAGGCGAAACACTGCATCAGCACAGAAAGCACGTTTTGCACGCGCACAAGTCCTCCATAAAAGAGGGCGAGTCCCGGAATAGTCATAAACAGCACGAGTGCAGTTGCAATAAGCATCCAAGCAGTGTCACCAGAATTTAGGGTTGGTTCTTCCTCCACTGCCGAGGCATCTTGCTGTTCTGTAGGTGCCTTTTGAGCGATTCGCAAGTTGCGACCTATCGGATCTGATGTATCATCTTGCTGTTCTGTAGGTGCCTCTTGAGCCATAATTAGACTTGGTACACAAGATATCAGTAAAATTAATATTAGTGTTCCAATTAGCGTATAATTAAAACGCTTCATTGTTAATTGTGATGCACATCGTTGTTGCATCTGTTTCCTCCTTAGTACTTATACAAATTAACTTGATCTCACTCGGTAGGCGCGCTTTGTAAGCGCGCCTAATACACAGAAAAATAAGATAATCCGGTTAATTTGGTATTACAAGCGATGATGCTTGTTTGGTTATTTCTGTAAAGGCAGACAACTTTGTCTACCTTCCAATTTCAATTTTTTCGGGAAATAGTCTGACCTACTAATGAAGTGCTACCGTTTATTCAGACCAAAATTTAGCAAAGTTAAGACAAGTTTTTTTGCTCAAATTCCACAGGTGTCAAATACCCTAACGCAGAGTGAGGGCGTTTGTGATTATATACTTGTGTAATAAAATGCCCAATGCGGGCTCTCGCTTCGTGGATGTCCTCATAGTCGTTGAGATGAACTTCTTCTTCCTTGAGCGTGCGGATAAGTCTTTCAGCATATCCGTTCTCCCAAGGACACCCTCTCCGGGCGACTGAAATCTCAATCCCATGATGCCTAAGCAATGAGATGGACGCATTTGAAAGATATTGAACGCCTTGATCAGAATGATGGATCTCTGGGACATTTTGACATAATGCTGTCTCCAAAGGTTTCAACGTTAGAGATTGCGTCAAGTGTTGACTGATATACCACCCTCTGATCATGCGAGTGAAGACATCCATGAGCAGACAAACATAGATAAAGTGTCCTTTGAGGCGGACGTAGGTGATATCGCCCACCCAGGCCTGATTACATCGGGAGACATCAAGGTTTTCAAGGCGATTGCTCCAGGGACGCACACCCGCAACGGATGTCGTGGTTTGACAGACACGCTTGACAGAAACCGAGAGGTTGGCGGACTTCATCAATCGGGCAACACGTTTATACCCGATGGTGTATCCGTTACGCACCAACAACTGTGTGGGACGCCTATATCCGTATGTTGGATATAGCAAAGATAACGTCTCTATTTCATCCTGGAGGCCCGCTTCACACGGGGCCTGCTTGGAGTGATAATAGAGGTTGCTTCGGTTGAAACCGAGTGTCTCACATATCTGCCGAACCGAAAAGTCTGTCCGTAATGCCGTAACCATTTCTCGCTGCTCCATCGAGGCTAACTCAAGTAAGTTGAGGCTTTTTTTTGGATGTCAAGTGCCAAGGTCAACCGCCCAACGAGTTGCTCAAGTTGGGCGATCCGCTCCGCAGAGGCATCAGACTGTTTATCAGCGGGTTCAAAGAGGGTCGCCGCTTTTTCAAGAAGCTGTCGCTTCCACTTTGAAAGTTGTTCATCGATGAGGTTATGTCGCCGACACACTTCTGCTTGGGAACTTTCAACGCTGAGAGCCTCAAGAACAACTTCGGCTTTAAACTCGGGGGTGAAGTTTCTTCGTTTTCGTTTCGCCATCGGATACTCCTTTCAAGGAGATGGATATTATACCATAATCTTGTCTTAGAGAGCGGCCCGAATTTCCGATGGCAGTACATAACGCTTCTTAAAAAGAATGCCCAATTTCTATACGTATTGATTTAGCATTCTATCAGAATATCACAAAGGTTTCAAGTGATTTCAATCAAGGTCAAACAGCATGATACAGACAGCAAAATAGGAACGCCCACAAGCCAAGAAGTATAACTCAGGGATAAGTGAAACTTCCTGTGGGCGATCCTTATTCGGTTGTAACCTTAACCTCCAAATCGGAGGTTATCTGAAAATATGTTTAACGTATTGATGAGACATTGAAGTCTGGATAGGCACTTGCACTGTGTTCTTCATAGTCAAGTCCTGCCTGTTCTGCCTCTTGCGAAACCCGCAAGCCTGTAACCGCTTTGATTGCGTAGAAGAGAATAAATCCTGTTACGAGACACCACGCAAGGACAGCGACGACACCGACGAATTGTGCCCAGAGTAGTCCGAATCCTCCACCAGCGAAAACACCGCTCTCCATATCAAAAAATCCAAGAAGGAGTGTACCTAAAGCACCACACGTCCCGTGAACAGAGACAGCACCAACTGGGTCGTCAATGCGGAAACGTTCAAGCAATAGCACGCTAAGAACAACAACAATACCACCAAGTGCTCCCATAATAGCCGCGGATGTCGGACTAACGCCGGCACAACCAGCGGTAATCGTTACCAATCCTGCAAGTGCACCGTTAAGTGACATACCCGCATCAGGTTTACCGAGAAATATCCATGCAGTGAGCATCGCTGTAATGGCACCTGCAGCGGCTGCGAGGTTCGTGGTGACGGCAATGCTGGAAATAGGTCCTGCATCTGCCCCCATCTGACTACCGGGGTTGAACCCGAACCAACCGAGCCACAAGATAAAGACACCAAGTGCAGCAAGTGGTAGATTATGTCCTGCAATCGGTCTCGGTTTACCCTCGCCATCATATTTTCCAAGCCGTGGACCTAAGACGATAGCACCCGTCAATGCAAGCCAACCGCCTGTTGAGTGGACAACTGTTGAACCAGCAAAATCGGACATGCCCAAATCTGATAACCAACCGCCACCCCAAATCCAGTGACCAACAACAGGGTAGATGATACCGGTGATAAAAATACTATAGATTAGGTAGCTTTTAAATTGTGTTCGTTCCGCCATTGCACCGGAGACGATAGTCGCAGCGGTTGCGGCAAAAACGAGCTGGAAGAGCCATGCTGCGTGCGTCGGCACAGAACTCCACTCTAATGAACTAAACACACCGGATTCAGTTGGAACAAACCATCCGCTTGTTCCCATGAAGGCATTACCAGCACCAAACATTATGGCAAAACCAATTGCCCAATAAGCGATTGAGCCCATTGAGAAGTCCATCAGGTTTTTCATGAGAATGTTAACTGCATTTTTGGCACGTGTGAACCCAGCTTCCACCATAGCAAAACCTGCCTGCATAAAGAAAACGAGAAATGCAGCGACAAGCACCCATAATGTGTCTGCATTATATTTCGATTCTTCAACCTTAGTCTCATACACATCTTCATCAATCTTTGTATATTTCGCTTTCGCCTCATCATCAAGTTTGTTATATGCCTCTCCATCAATCTGCATTGATCCATCTAGGGCGAAAGCGTTCATGCTCAGTAGACAAGCCAGGATGAGAACCGTTATTATAAATACTTTATTCATTTATAAGATCTCCTATGTTTCAATAAAACTGCTTTTCTTAGAACTCCGAAGAACTGAAAGTTTAAACCCGTTCGGCGATATTTTGGGTTCATCGCGAATCACTCGGTAATTGTTTGCCTCGGATTCGCGATGAACCTAAGTGAAGCACAGCCGAGAAGTTGACCTCACTGTTACGTTTCTTCTTACCAAGAACGGAGGAACGTCATCCTACCGGTAATTCCCGAATCTTCCGAATCGTCGTCAAGTTGGGTTTCAAAACCGACAAAGAGCCCGAGCGTATTATTTTCACCATAGCCAAGGTTGATACGTCCACCAACAACAAGACTACTAAGTCCTGTTTCAGTTTCTTCCTCTAAACCCTTTAATATGATTCCTGCTTCTACCTGCGGTCCGATAGCGACAGTATCATTGAGTGAATAGAGGAGAAAGTCACGAGTATAGAGAGAATCATCACCGTAATCAAATGGCGTATTGAAAAACCCTTGTATCCAAGATTCAAAATAGATAGAACCTGCGGATAAATAGGTAAACAGCTGTGGTGCAATCAGAGAGGAGGGACCGTTTGCTGAAGCATAATCAAACCCAATACCGACCATGGGGAGGAAAGTAAGTGACATTGAATCGCTATCAACAACCGGAATGCCAAGGCCGAGGTCAAACTCTGCAAAGGTGCCTACAACATAAATATCGCTATCTATAGATATACTTCCCATGGGATGGCTTGCACCAAACCAGATTTGTGTTCCGAGGCTATCTGTATCAGTACGGAACCAACCTGAAATACTCGATTCTTTTTCCATTGCCATCTCTTCACCCTCTTCGTGGCTGTCAGCATAAACCGTGGAAATGCTACCAACTGCGAGGATGCAAACTATTGCCAACAATTGCGGTAACCAAAATGCTTTAATTTTCATTAAAATCTCCTTAGTAAAATAATATTCAAGCACCGCATTTGTGGTACTGGAATACGTTGTGTGCCAGTTTACGAAAACAAATCTTGATTCTGGCATCAACTTGTGATAGAATCTGTGCTTAGTTGCACTGCTTATGGTATAAGCAATATGCGTGCCAATTGTGTTTTCTATACGTTATTGGTGATTTTGCATGGAAACCTGATAACGTTGGAAAGGTTGGGTAAACATAAGACGTGTCCTTATTGTGAGAAAGATTCTGTTTTATAGATGTTGGCTTATAGCATACGCTCTGCACAGTTTTGAGGAGTAGTTTCTTAGGAAAATGCTGAAATTTTCATCACAAAACTGCCTAAAAAATAAGCATATTTTGCTCATCTGTATAGTCGGCATCGGTGCATTCCTTCGATTTTGGCATCTTGGGCAGTGGAGTTTCTGGATTGATGAGGTGCTCACAGTACTTGATGCTAAAGAGTTTTCCATCACCAATTCCCCGATTAATCCTATACCCTATATCACTGCCAAGTTATCCGTTTTTATAGGTGAAAAGTTATCATTTCTAATTAAGAGTAGTAATGAATGGAACAGTCGCCTGATTTTTTGTATCGCAGGCATATTATCCATTCCAATCGTCTTTAGCTTAGGACAGACATTATACAACAATAGAGTTGGATTGTTAGCTGCGGCATTTGTTGCGTTGTCAAGTTGGCATCTATTTTGGTCACAAAACGCTCGTTCATACATCCTAACATTTCTGTTTGCTGTGTTGGCAGCGTGGTTTTTCTACCGAGCCTTAGAAAAAGACTCAACACTATTGACAATATGCGCCCTCTTTTTCTGTATCTGCTTGATCTTGTCGCACCTGCTTGCTGTAGCAATTGTGCCTGCATTGGCAGTCTATGCAATACTTCAGTTGTTAGCCGAACGCAACCGAAAACGATGGGTAAATCTGCTGATATTTTTTGTGCCGTTTGCCTTACCTGTGCTTATGCTTGCACTGCCACAAATTCGCGGTTATATATCTTCTGGATGGGGACATAATGAGTGGGGACGTAGTCCAATCTATATTGTCCTAACAATTGTCCAAGGGGTTAGCATTCCGATAGTTGTTGCTGCTTTTTTTGCAGGAATTGTAAAACCTCTTGACCGTCCTACCATGTTTTTAATCTGCTTCGCTGGTGTGCCTTTTGTACTTCTACTGATTGCGTCTCAGTTGCAGAACGTAGCAGGCTATTATCTGTTTTGGACAACACCCGCGTATTTTATCCTCGCTGCAGTTGCATGTGAATGGGTCTGGAAGGGAATAAAATTGGAAGGCAGCAGTGGCACATTGCGTATACTCGTGCCGTGTGTGATTCTGGTGACGCTATTTTCGCAAGACTTTCTCTATTTTCGGTTTGAAAATGGTGGGAGACCCACATGGAGAGAGGCGTTTGAAGCCATTCAGGCAGAGCATAAGCCTACTGATAAATTGGTCCTATCGGAACCCGAAATGGCTCGGTATTATATGCCAGCATCAGAGGCGGTTGATATTGATAAGTTGGTAAAGGACAAGGTAGCTTTTGAGAAAGAGTGGAAAAGTTCAGGCGGGGAAAGGTTGTGGTTTGTCGTAGACGTAGCAAGTTTTAACGTCTTTGATGCGGATATGTCCGTTCGTAATTGGATTCGTGAAAGAGGACATTTGGTAAAAACGTTACCGGCTTACTCGCGGGCAAAAGACAGAACGATTCATATCTATCTGTTGGAATAAGATATATTTGAAGTCATATTGAGTAAAACATAAGGATGTGGTAAAATAGGGAAAGAAAAGGGTATAATTTATGTCCCTTTCTTTCCACTTCAGATACCGCTTTACTTTATGAAAGGTGTTATTATGGCAAACGAGGCTCAAAAATCACCAAAATACAAATGTATTCCCAAACAGGTTTCCCGTAAAGATTTCAATCGTTATATCTTACCACATTTAGCGAAACGAGTCAAAGGCCCGAAACCGAAACTCTCCTTGGACAAGATATTCAACTATATCCTCTATGTTTTACATACGGGTATTCAATGGGATCAACTCCGAACCCGGCATCCTGAACTCCATTGGTCTAATATCTATAAATGGCATAATCGGTGGTCAAAAGATGGCTCGTATCAGAAACTTTTTGAGGCATCAGTGATACACGTGCTTGACACCGACCAACTTGACACCTCTCAACTTCATGGAGATGGGTCAAATACCGTCGTGAAAAAAGGGGTGACAACATCGGTTATTCAGGCCACAAACATCAAAAAGGTGAAAAAGAGTTGATCATCACTGACAATCAGGGGTTCATCATCGGTCCGATAACCATCAAACCTGTCAACCAACATGGGACAAAGATTTTGCCCGAAGCATTCACCGATCTTATCGCCTTTGCTAATCGTATTGGAATGGATCTTAGTGCTTCCGCTCTAACACTGGATTCCGGTTTTGATTCCAAAGAGAATCATAAGATTATCAAACAACACGGGCTTATCCCAGTGATATATCCGAACCGGCGGAATGCCAAAGAACCTATTGTAATTGCCCGTCCGTTCCGGTGGTTTAACAAGGAAATGGACAAAGACCGATATAAAGTGGAGCGAACCTTGGGTTGGCAAGGGACTTATCGGAAACTCGCCCTTAGTTATGATAAACTCAAAGAAACCCGTTTAGGTTTTCGTAATTTAGCATATTCAATGATAAACTTTTGGAGAACTTTCAACGATGCTTAGCTCTTACTCGCTATGAGTTCACAAGTATGAATCCTATAGAAACTTCAAAATTGCGTGGAGTGCGGTGCTGAGCAAATAGATCGCGAGTAGCATGCCAAATATTTTCCACCACACACCGCTGACAAGTTCACTACTTCGTCTAAATGCGTCCCTTACCAAGGACGATTCAAGTATGACGGTTGCAACGAAAAAGCCCCAACGCACCGCAAAATAGATAGCAAACGGTATACCATTGTTTTGTTCTAACATATTTTTTCCATTCAACCAGAAATTCCGTTTTTATCAGCTTAGTCCATGGCAAGATTCCAATATGCTACTGCAAATGTAAGAGGTGTCAACGGTTCATAACATTCGGTGTAACTCGCAACCATAATTATTATAACCTAAATCGCATCTTAAATGGTAATCGTTTTGATTGTAAGTTAGTTTTCCATTCTGGATTAGTATCAGCACACGTGAGGTTGAATTGAAATTAATTGTAAGTTTCTCTATAGAATGTGCTATACTTAAACTTACGGTCTCAAATGATGATTGAGGAGGTGACAAGATGAGCATTACCCAATTCACAATGGAAGAGGTTCGCTGTTTTGGTGAACAGCAGACACTTGAAATTCGCCCGCTAACGTTTTTAGTTGGTGAAAATAGCACCGGTAAAACAACTGCTCTTGCTTGTTTTCATGTATTAGCAAACTTTTTTCAAAGTAAAGGAGTCGATTTCAATGCAAAACCCTCAAATTCACACCCTTATTCCTTAGGTACTTTCAAGGATATTGTAAGAAATAGCAAAAAAAAAGATAAATTATTTAAACTTGGATTTGCTTCTCAATATGCTAATGAAGAAGTTAAATGGACATTTGAATTTGTTGAAAAAAAGAATGGAATTGATCCAGTTATTAATTCAATTACAATAGAACTTTCAGATGGAAAAATCATAATAGAAACTGAAGATAAAACCAAAGAAATAATGGATATGTGGCCACTTTTTGATTCTTTTGATGAAGAACTGAATCAGTACCGCATTACTTGTGATAAGGATATGTTGGAAATGTTTTCTGTTTTATTTGTACTAAGTCCTTTCATAAGACAACCCGTTGAAGAAAATCGCTTTTCTCTATTTTTGCAGCAAAAGAGTACTACATCTAAAATGAATAGATATGACCTTTTGAACATCTGGGATACCATCAATGTGTTTAGTACATCACCGGTTCGATCACGTCCTCAACGCACTTATGATCCTACAAGGGAATTTAAGGATCCAGAGGGAAGTAATGTCCCGATGTTACTTATGCGGTTTGAGGCAACTCAAAATAAGCTTTGGGAGGAACTTAAACAACAATTAGTTGAATTTGGTAAGAGTTCAGGTTTATATCAGAACATAGAAATAAAGAATTTTGGGCGTGCCCTTGGAACTCCTTTTCAATTACAATTCAAAATACATGGGCCTAAGGTTAATATCATTGATGTTGGCTACGGTATCAGTCAAATATTGCCAATGTTGGTGCAGATATTTGATCCAGTTATTTCTTATAATACTTCAAATGATTCAAACTATTTCTTATTACAACAACCTGAAATTCATTTACATCCAAGGGCTCAGGCAGAACTATCTTCTTTATTCGCGAAATTGGCAAGCCAAGGAAACCGGTCATTTATCATTGAAACACACAGCGACAACATGATTGACCGTGCCCGCATTGACATAATGAAAGGCAATATTAGTCCAGAAGACGTGTCCCTCATTTATTTTGAACCGGTAAAGAATATCGTTAAGGTGCATAACATCGGTTTTGATGAAATGGGGAATCTCATCGGTGTACCGACACATTATCGGGATTTCTTTCTAAAAGAGTCTAAACGACTTATGGGTTTTAAGGAATAAACTATGTGTGTAATTTTAGATGCGGATGCTTTTAGTAAATTCAAGGACCCTGAAAATGAAGATATGGTACCTGTGTGGAATTGGCTGGAAAATAAAAATGGCAAAATCGCATATTCTAATACGGAAAAAATAGAAAGAGAATGGAATCAAGCAAGGATGGATGACATTAGAGATGAACTGAGAAAAGCAGGGAAAATCAAATTAGTATCTGCACAAGTTACACAACAAAAAGAGAATGAACTCAAAGGTAAATTAAAATCAAACGACGAGCATATTATAGCTTTGGCAATTATGGCGAATGTAAAGGTATTAATCTCTGGTGGGGATGCAAAATTAATCAAAGACTTTAAGGATCGCGCTTTAGTTAAAGGCAAAGTGTACTTAAGAAAGCAACATGCACGCCTACTAACTAAAGATACTTGTCCAGAATGAAGGAGTAATTATGACAAAACATTTTAAAAAATCAATTTCACGCTTCTCTTTTTTGTTTATCTTTCTGTTTTGCGTTGTATTTGCAGCAACAGCCCAGACTCCCCAACAGATTGCTCAAAAAGCGTTCCGATCTACGGTGCTCCTTGTTATGGAAGACAAGAACGGTCAACCGCTTTCATTAGGTAGTGGATTCTTTGTTAAGCAAGGACAGATTGCAACAAACCTCCACGTTGTTGAGGGTGCTACAAGAGGTTACGCAAAGTTAGTTGGTCAAAAGACAAAGTTTAACATTGAAGGCTACACCGCAATTGATGAGAAACGTGATCTGATAATTCTGAAGGTTACAGCTATTGGAACACAAGCTATCTCGCTTGGTAATAGTGATTTAGTGCAGGTTGGTGAGACGGTTTACGCTGTAGGTAACCCACGAGGCTTAGAAGGTACGTTCTCAGATGGAATTATCAGTAGTATTCGCCCGGTTGGTAATGACAAACTAATTCAGGTTACCGCGCCACTTTCTCCGGGCAGCAGTGGCGGTCCTGTGCTAAATAGAAAAGGAGAAGTTATAGGTGTTTCTATTTTGACTATTCGAGATGGACAGAATCTCAACTTCGCGATTCCTTCAAACTATCTCAAAACTCTTATAGCCAAGGTGGGAGTCAAGATACCTTTGTCTCAAGCGAAACCTACCAAAGGACAATCCTCTTTACTCAAGACATTCGGTACCGAAAAGGTCCAGAGGGTAACTGGAGGCAAGTTTGTATGGAATGACATCTCGCTCGTGCCTAGAAAACTCGGATATACGTTTTCCTTGCGAAATAAACTCCGTGAAAACATTAAAAATGTTCATTACCTCGTAATCTTCTACGACGAACTAGGCGATCCGATTGATGCAACTTTTGAAGTGTTTCCGGAAATAATACCTGCTGGTTTAGCTAGGCGCCATAGAGGAACAGTTAGCGACTCTAGCGTTAGATATCTGTCTACAAAATATGAGTCGCGGGTAGAATCCTTCCCAGAAATCCTAACGGTAAAGGAAACCTATGTGAAGTTCAGAATCCTGGATTTTGAAATAGTTAAATGATGTTATAAGTTACAGAACTACCACTATGTTTGAGCTTGCCCTTACCTAATAAAATTATCTTATAAACATCAATAGACTTGCTTTGGAACTGAAAAGAGAATTTTATAATGAAGAATAATGCTATACCGGTTGCCCAAAAAGCCTTAGATTCTACGGTACTCTTGGTTACAGAAGATGTCAACGATCAACCACTATCTTTTGGTAGTGGATTCTTCGTTGGGGATGATCTGATAGCTACTAATCTTCATGTTGTTCATGGTGCTAAAAAATGCTTCACAAAACTGTTTGGTAAGGAAGAAATGTACGAAGTTGCAGGCTATATCGCTATTGATCCGGAAAACGATTTGATCGTTCTAAAGGTTCAAGACTTTAATGAACTAGTAGTTCCTCTTAATCTTGACGATAATATTTCTGTTTACATTGGCGAAACAGTTTACGCCGTAGGCAATCCAGAAGGGTACGAAGGTACTGTCTCGGATGGCATTATAAGCGGCATCCGCGATGCCAACAAATTGATTCAGATGACCACTCCAATTTCTCATGGGAGCAGTGGTGGCCCCGTAATAAACAGCAATGGTAAAGTGATAGGAGTTTCTGTTTTAAGTTGCATCAATGGACAAAATCTTAACTTTGCTATTCCTTCAATTTACGTTAGAAAATTGATTGAGAACGTAGAAGAACTAACCCCAAAGTACTTATTATTTTCGAAACTTGCAGGAGTAATATGGGTTAATGAAGAATTGAGATGGGTGGAATCAGACAGGCTAATGAATACTTACCATTTCACCTTGTTAAATCAGCGGCGTAAAACCATAAGAAAAATACATTGTCTTGTCATCTTCAGAGGAAATAACAACGAGTTAATTCATATAGATTTTTGGGAGTCTTCAGAGGAAATACCAGCTGGAGAAAAAAAGAATATAATTCGGAGTAGTATTTTCGACATTTTCTCAGGAGAACAGATCGAAGATTTTGAGGTTGACGACATACTCTTTGCAGCAACAGTATTTGGTAGCCAGGGTTCGGACCTTAATGCCCGTAGTCTTATCTCACCTAAAATTAAGCAGCTAGCGAAAACCTACGAAGTTAAAGTAGTTAATTTTGAAGTAGTAGAATAAATGAAACTACTGAACAATCGTGTTTGATGTGTAGAGGTCAAGTACCAATACCGTTTTACAGAATATTGTTTTATCCACACTTCTGATTTTATCCCCTTATCTGAACAGGACTAAATATTCTCTTGACACTCTGCACAGTACCACATATAATAACCCCAAAAAACCCACATCTATGCGGAGATTTCACATGCCAACAATCGAAAAAGTTTTTGACTCACCTGGTCCACAACCTAACGGAATGCAAGCCACCGAAGAAGGTCTCTGGATTCTTGACCAACGGAGCAATGAAGTGCATCTCGTCTTTTTTGACGGTGTAGTGAAAAAGACACTTGCCACTGGCTCAGACAAAGGGAGCGGTATAACACACACTGGCACAACCCTCTGGCTTGCCTCTACCTATAGCTGCGAAATCCTGTTGACCGAACCAGAAAACGGCAAAACCCTTGCCTCTTTTGATACACCTGGTGCTGGACAGACAGGTGCACACGGCTTAGAATGGCGCGACAATAAACTCTGGATGGCGGTGCCACCCTCAGCCACTATCTATCAAGTTGATGTTGAAAACGATTTTACAGTTATTCATAAGTTCCCTGCGCCTGGTGGCAGACCGCACGGCATCGCATGGATAGGGGACGACCTCTGGTGCGTTGAGACGAACCACCGCGCAATCTATCATCTCAATCCACAAGATGGCAGCCATCTGAACAAAATTGAGATACCGGAACCACACCCCGAACCGCATGGCATGACCTACTGGGACGGATACTTCTGGTATTGTGATGCACACACAACCGCTGTCTGCCGAGTGGCACTATCCTAATGAAAACTATCGGACGACTCTTAGATATGGGAAAAAACTGCGCGGCGATGAACATGGCAATTGATGAAGCAATTCTGATCGTGCAGAAGGAACATCCAAACCCAACGTTGCGGTTTTACGATTGGACTACACCAGCATTCAGTTTCGGCTATTTCCAAGATATTGCCTCAGAAGTGGACGTTGAGGCATGCCGTGCAGAGAACATTGAATTGGTCAAGCGGATGACCGGCGGCGGCACGGTCGTGCATGGGTGGGATTTAACCTACACGCTAATTCTTCCACGCCATGCTGGAGAAATGGGTGTTTCCGATGCGTATCAACAAATAGGAAAAAGTCTCGTCAAGGCGTTTGCAACACTTGATATTCCAGCAAAATGTTACGGTACCAGTGCCGATCCCTCACAATCTTCCCAAAATATTTGTCTGACAAATCCCGCTGAAAATGATGTGATGTGCAACGATAAAAAACTGGCAGGTGTCTCGGTCCGACGCAACCGAAACGGTGTGATGTTTCAAGGATATATCTCATTGAATATGCCGCCAGACCCCATCCTCAAACGCGTTTCAAAACATACTGAGATTCAACAGATGCTATATGAGAAATCTGCAGCTATTAATAACGAAGGACGTTTCTTCACCAGAAACGATCTCATCCGATCAATCTGTGAAACATTTGAGGTTGGAATTGCGTTTAATATAGGAAAACTGTCGCTAACAGAGAAGGCACAAGCAGAGATGTTAGTTAATACGAAGTATGCTACGGCAGCGTGGAATTTTCACTGATATTGAGCCTTTTCATTAGAACTTAGATATATCCAGTTTTGGCACATATAAATCGGGCTTACAAAGTTCCCCTCCCACAAGATTGCCTCGCGACAACTGAATGCTCTGATTTGAACCAATTTGACGTTGACATGAAGGTAAATTCAGAGTACACTCTTGCAAACTAAAGTAAAACGACACCATGTCGCTTCTATAGGGAGAAACAATGGACCCGCTTTGTTTAGAACACTGTTTGACCGAAACAGAAAAACAACAATTTGAAGATAACGGTTACTTTATAGTTGAGGATGCCGTTCCACAGGATATAGTTGAGAAGTTGATTGTTGCTTTTGACCGAGTCGGCGCGGAACACTTGGGCAAAGACGAACTTCCTCCCAAGGCAAGTTTCAACATACTTGACTTCGTTGGTAGGGATGAAATTTTTATTGAGCTGCTGGATTGGCACACAACGTTTCCGAAAGTGTGGGGAATTTTGGGTTGGAATATCAAACTCTATCACTCACACATGATTGCGCTGCCGCCTGAAGAACACGACAAACGTAGACGGCTTGGATGGCATCAAGATAGTGGACAACTCAACATTGAATTGGAAGGTAACCCGCGCCCGCGCGTATCGCTGAAGGTTGCATATTTTTTGACCGATACATCTGTGCCGGGACGCGGTAACTTTTCTGTCATACCGGGCAGCCAAAAATTCAACAAGGTAAAAATGCCTGAAGATGATAAGGCTAACCCTGAAAACGCTACCCCTGTATTTGCCAAACCCGGAACGGCAGTGTTTTTTGACCGCAGGTTATGGCACGCAGTCGGACGCAATACTTCTGATATCATTCGTAAGGTGATTTTCTACGACTACAGTTACCGTTGGCTGCAACCTCGGGACAACATGACTGTGGAACACTATATGAAAAAATCCGACCCAATTCGTCAGCAGATTTTGGGCAAAAGCACAGGTGGGATGGGGTATACTTCCCCTGGTGACAAAGACGTTCCGCTCCGCGCATGGATTCAGGAAAATCTTGGTTCCGAAGCAGTTGCACGTTAGTAAAATTACGGGCGGGCACACTGACCTACCCTATGAAAAATGATCAGGTAGTTTAACCATCCTGTTCGCGGCTAATTGGAAAATCCCTGTTTGGATAAACTTTTTTAAGAGAGGGTTTATCTGCTGAATAATAGCTTTGCTGATAGATTTGTAACCGAAAAGTTTAGCGGCTTCCCTTATCAACGCTTCAGGTGTGATAGCACCTTGTAAGGTTAGAACAAGCTTCATTGCCTCAACAATTTCCTCTTCACATATCCACTCAATTTTGGGTTTGGTCCGACAACGAACCTTTATCTCTCTATGGTTTGTTGCCCACAGAAAATCACCATTCTTATAAATAAGTTTGTCTCTTTGGGCAGCTGCTACACCCTTCTCAATCTTATTTTTAATTCGCTCTCCTGCTCGTTTTAATCCCCAGAGTTGACGGATTCGAAGGGCAACCAAGTCAGTATGAACAGGACTCTCGATTTTTACAACCTCTCTCACGGCTTTGGCGAGTTGGGATGTAGTTTGCAGGTGCAGCTCACCTTGCATTTGGATTTCTAGATCTTTACAAGTTTGGTAATCCTGAACATGGTCTGCAATAGAGAGAGGTTCCGAGGGATTCAGATTGGGTTCAGAAGGGGCCGGCTCGGATGGTTTTGGCGGATCAATAGGTTCTGGTATTGGAACTGGTGACAATTTTTCAGTTTTGGCACTCTCAATAGTCTCCAAAAGCCGCTGTCTTGTTTCCGCACGATTGCGATACCAATCTGTTGACCAAATACGGTGGAGTTTCCATCCTAAGCTTTCAAGTTGCTGCTGTCGTAATCTATCCCTATCTCTTGCTACAGGTGAACTGTGATAAGGTGCTCCATCACATTCAATGCCGATAAGATAACTTCCGGGCGCGGTTGGATTGACCACCGCCAAATCAATCCGATAACCTGCATGCCCAACCTGTTTTCTGACAGTGTAACCTTCACTTCTCATAAATTCATACACAGATTCTTCAAACGGAGACTCAAGATCAGGATCTGACGGTTCAGATCTATCTACTGATAGATTTCCTGTTTCAGCATATTCAAGAAAAGTCTTCAGGGCTTTCACTCCAATAGACGTATTATCTTCTAATTGAAGATCACTGGCACGAAAGTTTGAGAAGACAACACACTTCTCGCGAGCACGCGTGATAAGAACATTCAAACGACGTTGTCCACCATCGTTGTTGAGAGGACCAAATCTTTTGTAGAGTTTTCCTTCCTTGGTAAATCCATAGCCGACACTTATAAAAATAACGTCACGTTCATCACCCTGAATTGTTTCCAGATTTTTAACGAAAAAATATTCATCTCGGTTGCTCGCAAAAAATTCTTCCATTTCTGGTTGCTGCTGGAGTTGGACTTCAAATTCGTCAAGAATTGCTTGTTGTTGTTTTACGCCAAAGGTCCCTATGCCAAGACTTTTATTTGGATAATTTCGGTAATGCGCAAACGCTTCTTTAACGACAGCTTGTGCCTCTTTTCGATTAGTTCCTCGGTCATAGACAGCATCACGGATATGCACAAGTTTTAGTCCTAAGTGTTCTGACTTATCAATAGCCGAAGGAAAAATAAGCATGCTGTTGTCATAGAATTCCTGATTGGAAACAGCGATAAGGGACTCGTGTCGACTCCGATAATGCCATTTCAGTTCCTTTACAGGAAAACTTTGCCGGCATTGGTTTAAAATACTTTCCATGTCAATGATTGAGACGGTAAAATCATCTTCGTCTTCTTCTTCAGCATCGTCAACAATTTTATCAAAAAAACGGGTAGGAGGTAGTTGTCGTGTATCACCAATAACAATAGCTTGTTTACCTCGCAAAAGCGCACCAAGCGCGTACTCTGGTCGAATTTGGCTTGCCTCATCAAACACAATTACATCAAATTCAATCATTTGTGGATCGCAGAACTGTGCTACAGAGAGCGGACTCATCATAAAGCAAGGTTTTATTCGTTGGATTAACCCACCAACAGCTGTTAACAACTCTCTAATACGCATAGCATTAGGACCTTTCGTTAGGCCAAATTGTGCTTGTAATTTTCCTGTTTCTGACTCTTGAGATGCCCCTTTATACAAGCGAGGACGGTTCTGGTGTAATTGAGTAACGAGACGCAGGCGATTCAATTTAATAATTTCTTTGTCAAGTTCGCGGAAACCTGCTATCTTTCTTTCATGTAGATTAAAGACAAAATCGCGCAGTTCAGGTCGGTCATGAAATGCTTTGTGGAGAAAAGCATCAGCAATATTTCCCTCAAAGCATGAAACTATGTCCTCTGGTGCAAGCATATCGTTTTCAATTCTATTAATTAGTGGTTGCGCAACGGTTTGTTTGCAAGCGTCGCGACATCTTACATACGATTCCCACGGTTGGAGGCGGGTTAATCCTTGCTCCCATAATTTGAGGCGCGAACGTAGTTCAGCGAAGGGGATTTCTTTGGATCCTACACCAAATAAGATATTTGCATCGGTACCAAGATGATTAAACAAAGCATCACGTTGTTGCGTAAAATCGTTTTCTGCAATTTTAACCTGGTTGACGAGATCTTCAATTTGTTTCTGATTTACTCCAATGCTGACTATATCAATAACTTGTTCTGTAAAAATACCTCCAATTAGTTGTGTGCGAAAATCCACAATCCATTCTACAAATTCGTTTAGGCGTTTTAGCTTGCTATCTTCACCGTGCCAGTATCTACCAAATAAATCCTGTCCTGTTTGTTCCATATCTTGAATCTCTGCTCGGATTTCAGTACATTGTGACAATTTCGCGAGGTCTGTGATAAGTTGTTCCGGTTTTTTAGGCAGATCACCGATGTCGTCGTGGATGAATTGTATCCATGAATCAAATAACGGTAGTTCTGTTTTCCACATTTCAAGCCGTGAAGAGATTTCAGTGAAGGCTACATCTTCTGCATCTAAACCGAATAGGGTTTTGGAGTCAAGTTCAAGTTGGCTGAGTAGGGTTACGTATTCTCCCACAAATTCTTTGTGTTTTATTTTGGCTTGCTCAATAAGGTTTTTCAGGCGTTCACTTTCAATTCCTTCACTAACAATATCTACTGACCTGTCAATCAGCGTACCATCAAGAAGCTCTTTCCGAAATAACACAATCCATTCCGCAAACTGGCGGAGTTGGTTAGGATCGCTATCTTCTGCTTTCCAATAAGATCCAAATAGAGACCGTCCATGCTGCTCCAATGCCTGTATCTCTTTTCGCATGTTAATACAGCGTGCTAATTCATCAAGGGAGGCAAGAATTTCCTCAATTTTGCGGGGTGGTTTATCTTTGTAAAAGCTGCGAATCTGCTTTTTAATAGAATTGTATTTGCTGTGGAAGAGTCGAAAAAGCGGAAACATCCCACACAAGTTTCTATATTCATCATGCAGTGAGTCAATTTCTCGTTCCAAAGCTGCTGGTTTGAAAATAGTCAGCGCATGTGTCAGAATTTCCTGAACGTTTTCAACTTGCTTAATAAGTTTTTCAGCTTCAGGATTGGGACTATTCCATGCTTCATTGAGTAACATTTCTTGCTCAACAGGAATTGACTTTTCCATCACATCTGCGGCATTGAGCATGGACTGGAAACCTTCAGGTGTGCTGATGGGTTGGATGCCGCAAATTTCCTCAATATCACGGATTGTCTCTTCTAAAGCGCGTGAAGCTTCCGAGGTACTGATGAGTTGATCAGTGTTAAACTTGGCGTGGGCCTCAACAATGCTTTTCTGCACGTCTTCAACTTTCCTGATTAATATACCAGACTCAAGGTTTGGGTGATTCCAAGCATCGTTTAATAAAACCTCTCGTTCAACAGGGATTGCCTTTGATACTACACTACCACCTATCAAGGCTTGTGGTAAGGTTTCCAGCATCGTAGGGATGTGAAGCGCACAAACATCAACGAGATCGTGAATTGCTTTTTCCAAAGCATCCAAGGCATTAACGCATGTTCCAATTAACGTTTTCGTGTGTTCTATGTAGACAGGTGTTACGATGTCAGGTTTGCAACCACGCCAAGGATTATTAGATATAGGAGTTACAAGAGGCAGTATAGTTGCGAGCTTATTAAGACATTCCTTTGCTGTGTCCCAACAATCCGGTGTAGTTTCGGATGGATTAGCAAACGTAATCCACGGCATGTCGCGCTCAACCTCTTCAAAATGACATTGTGCCATTTCGCGAATTCCAAAAAGTGTAAAAGGAGACTTTTGTGTCTGATTAATAGGTTCATGGAGTGCATTGGGATAGGCGTTGAGGATCTTTTTCTGGCTATCGATTTGATCAAAGATCTGATTCTGCCATGTTTTTTTCGGAGGATCTGCAGAACAAGTTCGTTCAAGTTCCTCTAACACCTTTTTCCTATTAGATTTGTGACTGTGCAACTCCAAGCAAAAGTCACCGAGTCCAACACTGCCAAGCCGTTCTTTTACGACTTCAAGCGCAGCCATCTTCTCACTGACAAAAAGCACTTTTTTGCCAGCAGCAAGAAGTTCGGCAATCATATTTGCAATAGTTTGAGACTTGCCAGTTCCCGGTGGACCTTCAACTACCAAATTACGTCCTCTTTTAACTTCTTCTATGACTGCAATTTGAGAAGAATCTGCGTCCATCACGTGATAGAAATCTCGACTTGGTACTTTGTCAACTTCTTCCGATCTAAACTCACCATTTCCAAGTAGTTGAGGTGATTTTCCAAGGACCGCTGCAAGTAAAGGATGTGTTCCTATTGCCCATGCCTTTGAGCCCAAATCATTGTACATTACAAATTTGGTGAAACTGAAAAAATCAAGATAAATATCTGGTACAACACGCCAGTTATCCTGGTGGGACACTGCACCAGTCACAGCATCAAAATAGGTATCAACAGCAGTTTTATCCTCAAACGTTTTAAGATCGGGAAGTTCAACACCTTGATCTCTAAGTTTGGCATCCAGAGATATGTTTGGTAATATTTCTGCCCCACTCCAACAAAGGCTGAATCGGGTGCGAACCTTTTTATGTTGTTTTAACTCAACTGGTATCAGAATTAGTGGTGCCTTGATAAACTGATTGGAATGTTTAATTTCTGTCCATTCGAGAAAGCCAAGGGCAAGATATAGTATGGAATAACCCTGTTCTCTAAAGACTGTTTCAGCCTGTCTATGAACATAGGATAACTTTTTGAGGAGTTCTTCTTTTGTCAAATTGGTCTGTAAAAGACGATCAGTATGGTGCTTCAAGGGTTCAGTGTCTGGTAAGTTGGGAAGAGGCAAGTACTCATTAAGAGCTTCCTCCTCAAAAAGCAACCGAATTTCTTCCTCGGAAATCTCTGATGGTTTAAATTGCATGGTCTTTGGTTGCAAAACGAGAATGTCAAAAATTTCTTTCGGAATCTCATCAACTACTTGAATAGTTCGTAGACTGTTTGGTTTTGGCTGATAGTTTAACAATCTATTTCCTAACGTTAGGTCAAGAAGGCGTTTACGTGCCTCTTGCACCTCTTGTTCAATCTTGGATTTGATAGAAGTGTTTTCTACATTGAAAACATTGTTTTCGCTTTTCATAAAGTTAATTCCCTTCATTAGTGCTTAGACAAAGCCTAATTTAAAATATCTTTACCAATCTCCTCTCCGATCACCCCATAGATGTGCTTTGACGGCTTCCTCATTCAGTTCAGTGCCCCAACCTGGGCGCGTTGGAATCTTCATAGATCCATCTACAATTTCTGGCACATGGGTCGTCAAATCGTCTTTCCATGGCACATCGTCTATATCAACTTCCATAATGCGTACGTTAGGTAACACGGCACATAGACTCGCGCTCATGTAAGTGGCAAGATGGCTATAATAGTTGTGCGGCGCAACGTTGAATTGATAAACATCCGCTAAATCCCCGATCTTTTTAGATTGCGCAAATCCGTTCCACGGCACATCTATCATAAAGACATCTGCAGCCCGAGATTCGAAATAAGGGAGAAAATCGTGCATATAGTATAAGTTTTCACCAGTGCATATCTTTGTTGTCGTGGAATCTTTGATTTGACGAATTGCCTCGTGATCGTACATATCAATCTCTAATCATAACAAATCATACGGTTCCAGGACCTTCGCGATACGCATACATGCTTCCGGTTTAAAGTTGAAGTTCAGATCAAGGTTGAGACCGACATCAGGTCCGATTGCATCTCTAAAAGTGCCAATTAGTGTTTCAATATGTCGCAGTAGTTCAGGAGTTACGTTTCCATCGGTGGAGCCAGGACCTCCACCGAAGCCACTGAAGTAGACTGAAGCAGGGTCACCGGGAATGACGATATTGGTTTTAAGTGCTGTGAAACCTTTTTCAACCACTTCACGCCCTAATGCTGCGATGTCCTCCATTGTACTTAACGGCGGCACGCCTATTAACTCAAAATTGCGCACACGAGATGTCCCACAGTGCGACCAGTACACGCGGACATTGTCACGCGTAGGTCCGCCAAAGAGTTCAACAACAGATATTCCCAAAGCCTTCGCTTTGATGTCAACAAGCGCACATTCAATGCCAGCGATTGCCTTCGCCGCGATGCCGCCCGGGCTCTGTCGTGAACCGCGAATCATATCCCAAAAACGCATCTCATACGCACGTGGATCACGTCCAATCAACAAGGGCGTTAAATCTCTGATAGTTCCTACAACGCCGTTCGGGTTTCTGCCATCGCTGCATTCTCCGTAACCGGTAACACCTTCATCAGTCTCCACCTTGGCAAAAATCCAAGGTCGCCATCCACCATCCACAATAAAGGTTTCAATGTTTGTAATCTTCATAGAACTCCTTGGAATTCGTTTTTAGATTAGAGGTTTACAACCTCTCCACGCTGATCGGATTCAAGCAACGCATCGCAAATACGCATCGTGTCTACTGCGACATCTGCCCACTCTGGCTCAAGATTGTCAGACTGCACTATCCCTGAAAACCGCTCAATCATATTGACTTCCTGTATGCACGCACCCGTTTCGTGCTTGTCATTATCCGAACCATGTATCCAAAACCGGGCAGATTCTTCCGATGTAGGCACAGTGAAATCATCACAAACCAGAGATGCGCGCGTTCCAGCAACCTCAAACCATTTTCGGAGCCCTGTATCAAACCCGCAATCCAAAGTTGCAATACGGTCATTGTCAAACCAGAGTATACCAGTCAAGTTGAAATCAACACCGACTTTGTAACGTGCCGTTGCGAAAACCTTTGTTGGCATCTTCTCAAATGCCCAGAGAATCGCACGAACGCAATAGTATCCGAGATCACCGAGACTTCCTCCGCCTAATTCCGGTTTAGTACGGATATTATTTGTTGGAACTGTATTCCAGTTGAACGTGAAAGCAGCCGTAACACGGCGCAGTTCTCCTAAGGTCGCAAGTTTCTCCTTCATCATCGCGGTACGCTCATGATGTACCCACATTACACCGTCCATCAGTTGCACACCGTTTTGACGGCATACATCTGCCATAATTGTAGCCTCGTCAGAATTTGCGGAAAGTGGTTTTTCACAAAGGACGTGTTTGCCGTGCTCTGCGGCTCTAATTGTCCACTCCGCATGCATTGAAGGCGGAAGGGGAATATAAATGGCATCCAAGGAAGAATCAGAGAGGAGGGCATCATAGTTGCCGTAAGCGATTGGGATATTGTGCTTTTGTGCCCATGCAGTTGCACGTTCTTCGGTGCGGCTTGCTACTGCCACCAATTCTGCGTTTTGCGCGAGATTAATGGCGCGAGCAACCTTTGTGGCAATACCCGCTGTGCTGAGAATTCCCCAGCGGACAGGTTGGTTTGCTGCTGTTGTCATAAGACTCCGTTCAATTTTGAAATGTTTGTCTTGAATGTTAGGCTTTCCATACTATACTGCATAACAGAAAATTGGTCAAGTGATAGCAATTAGCAGGCAGAGCTATTTAGTTTTCGCGAAGTACTCTTATGAAAGGGCTTTGTCCGCCCGATTGTGATTCAAATACAATTAGCAGCAAATCCGTTTGCAGTCGCGCAATTCATTGTGCCTCTTACAATCACCATAGTGTACTGCGATCCAGGTATGCCCTGATTAAGTTAAAGAAATCAACACCGAATGCCACGAATGGATTCGATGTTGACTTCTTGTAAAAATACGTTTTGAGATTATAATCTTCGTTTCTTCTATCTACCCCATCCCTGTTGTCTCTGCCGGCGTTGTAAAAAGACGCGGTCGCCTTCCGTAACACCGCTTTTAA
Organism: Candidatus Poribacteria bacterium; assembly: GCA_965197475.1. GTDB lineage: Bacteria > Poribacteria > WGA-4E > WGA-4E > WGA-3G > MSPOR6. Next base: position 675,051 of record CBDANF010000003.1, read on the forward strand.
CGATCACATCTGTCTCGTTTTGCATGCCGGTTTCAATAGTGGTTTCGATACCTTTGATACCATCCCCACTGTCCAACATCACAAACTTACCTCTTGAAACACTTACCTGTGCTGACACACCATTAGCTTTCTTTTCACCATTTATTAAGAGGGAGACAGTTGCCGGACCCGGAACAATACCGCGTTGCGAGCCATCTAAATTAATTGTCACGCTGCCATTTCCAACACTTCCAACGGTTCCGTTGAAAATTTTCTCACTGATGGTCTGCATAGCAATCGGTTTTCCGACTTTGAAAGAGGACGTATTGCCGACTTGCGCGATAACCGTAGCAGAATTCTTCGTGATAACAGCATCAATGGGGATCAACAACACATTCTTTTCTTCATAAGTAATGATGTCAACATCGGCACTCATACCGGGGCGGATGTTCCCGGATGAATCCAATACCTCTATCATCACCTCAAAAGAGATAATGTTGTCTTGCTGTTGACCGCTCGGGGAAATCTCATAAATTTGACCTTTAAATTTTTTCGTTTGGAAAGCATCAATTTTGATTTCTGCAGGTTGATTGGGTTCAAGACGTTCCATATCAACTTCGTTTATGAAGGTCTTTACAACCATTTTCGACAAATCGGCGATTGTCATAATCGGTGGACTTTGCGAAAAAGCCGAACGCCCAGATGTAACAATTTCACCTTGTTCTATCGCAAGTTGTGTAACAGTGCCTGACATTGGTGCCTTAATAACTGTCCAAGCAAGACGTTCCTCTTGATTCTTCAAACTACTTTTTCGTCGAAGTAGATTTGCATCGGCACTGACTTTGGATTGCTCTGTCAACAATTTTTCATTGTCAATAGTTAGCTGAAGTTCCTGTAACTGCGTCTTGGCGTTATCCAAACGAATTTGACTCTCTTCCTCTGATTTCTCTCGCATCTTTTTGAGGTTATCAATGTTCAATTTCTGGTATTGCAGCTGTGATGCGCGAGTTTTTATAGCTGTTTTGCGTGCTTCAATCGTGCGGTCTTGTGAGACTATGGTTTGCTTCTGTGATTCTACCCGTTTTTTTGCGTTTTCATGCGATGTGTTGGAACTTGCATGACGAGTCTCTGTATCCTCTAACACTTGCTTGGATACCAACTCTTGTTCATAAAGAGATTTATTCCGTTCTAATTCTGATTCCGCTGAATCTAATGAAACCTTTGATGAGCTTAGAGAAGTTTCGAATTCAGCGAGTGTTAATTTCGCCTGTGCAAGTGATATCTTGGCTTGTTCCAATGAGATATTATCTTGTTCTAACAGATTCTTTGTAGCCTGGATATCGGTTTCGGCGGAACTGATTTGTGTTTGTGTGGTAGCCTTCGTGGTTTCAAGATTGGCTCGTGCAATTTTCACTGAGGCTTCGGCTTGCGTAAGCTGGCTATTTAAGCGTTCTTTTTTGAGTTCTATATTTAATTTTGCCTGCATTAGTTGTGCTTCAGCTGCGTTAACATCTGCATTTGCCTGCTTTTGTTCTTCTTTATATAACTCAGGATCAAGTCTTACTAAAATGTCGTCTTTTTGAACATAATCACCATCATCAACAAGAAGTTCAACAACTTCACCCTCAACGTTAGATTTCACTTCAACGTCAAGAAGCGGTTCCAAATTTCCGGTTGCTCTGATGCTCATTCGGAAATTTCCGCGTTTGACGACTTCAATTTTAGGTGCAAGTGTCTGGTCTGATCCACTTTTGCCACGACTCAGAACAACCCAACCTGCCGCAACTACAAGAACGACAATTATGCCAACAGTAATAATTAGTTTTTTCAAAACCTATTCCTCCTATAAGGTTTAAGAGATGCTAAGTTGAATACACCTCATCTTTAGCCGGTATGCTGAAACCTATAAATCCTATTGTCTGCAGTGTTTAACAATAGGTAACGAACTAATCAGATCGAAGTGCATCAACAGGGGTGAGTTTCGCCGCTTTATGCGCAGGGTAAAGCCCAAAGAAAACACCGATAGCGACCGACACGAGCAAGGCAATAAACATTGTTTGAAATGAAATGACCGATGGCCAGTTGCTGTCTTCCCAGACAAACCTGGATATGAGTGCAGCTGTACCTTGCCCCATAAAAACACCTAAAATTGACCCAAGAATTCCACCACATAATGTTAGCACAGATGCCTCAATGAGAAATTGGGTTATAATGTCGTTGAACGTTGCACCGAGTGCTTTCCGCAATCCGATTTCACGGGTTCGATCCGTTACAGAAACAAGCATGATATTCATTACACCGATACCTGCAACCATCAAAGCGATACCTGCGATACCACCCATCAAGGCTTTCATGACCAAACCGACTTTATTGGCAGTAGCCAATTCCTCTGTGGCAGTCCAATAGTTATATTCTTCACCTGTGTTGTTGTGAATTCTACCTAATATTTGCTTAGCATCCGAAATTACAAGCGGAATTTTATCTATGTCCTTTGCTTCTACGCGAATCCGTTCAACATCCTGGCGACCTTTAAAACGTTCTTGCAATGTCGTTATCGGAATGATGAATCTGTCATCCCAGCCAGTAGTGTCCATCGCGTCGCCCTTCTCTTCCATCACGCCGATAACTTTAAGCCGCACTTCATACAATCCGCTTCTGCCACGCCAATAAGAAGGACGGGAAGCTTTAATCTCTTTCCCAACCGGATCTTCATTGAGAAATACCTCTTCCGCAATTTTTGAACCGATTACAGCAACACTGCTGGATGCTTCAACCTCTTCTGGGTTGAAAAATCTACCGCTTGAGGTGTACCAGTTATGCGAACGGTCGTACCCAGCTGTTGATGCCACAATTCTGGATTCCTTTGTTCGTCCTTTGTAATTCACGTTCCACCCCGACATATCGTCTTCAGCAACAACGTCAACGATACCGCGTACACCCTTCATGATTTCATCAGCATCGTCAGTTTCCAGATGTTCTGCACGGTTCCTACGCCAACGACTCCTGCCTCTGACCGCTTCGCCCGCTGCTCGACTTAAAGTGCCGGACTGTTTGTCCCAATCATCTCGATAGATTTCAACGATCTTTGTGCCGCCCGTCCGTTCAATCTCTCGTAACACCAACGCAGCAGATCCGTCGCCGACAGAGACCATACTCACCACAGAGCCAACACCGACAATAATTCCTAAAATTGTCAGACCGGAACGGAGCGGGTTTCGTCGTAAACTGGTAATACCTAAAATAATACATTCAAATAGATTCATTATTTTTCTCTTATTCCTTGCGAAGTGCGTCTATTGGGGAGAGCGCGGACGCTTTTAATGCTGGATAGAGTCCAAAAGAGATACCAATCAACGCAGAAAATGAGACAGAAATTATAACCCACTGCATTGAGATAACCGATGGCCAATCTGGGACGATTTTTACAATCTTAACTGCAAGTAACGCCATGCCTTCACCCGCAAGATAACCTAACCCAACGCCTATAGCACCACCTATAATGCACATTACAATGGATTCTATAAGGAACTGTAGCATAATATCAAAACGTTTTGCACCAAGTGCTTTCCGAAGACCAATCTCACGAGTGCGTTCACTGACAGCTACCAACATCATGTTCATTATACCGATACCACCAATGAGCAGAGAAAATCCAGCAATGCTCCCTAACGCAATTTTTATGACTTTACTGATTTTATCTAACTGCGCCATACCCTCACGCATGTCTCTGAGACTGAAGAAGTCGTCCTGATTCTTATGCCGCTCCCTTAGCACAACCTTCACTTCTTCGATTGCTTTGGGAACTTCTTCAACGGTGTTCGCGTGAACAGATAACATGACAATCCTATCGTTGCCGGTAAACCGTTCTTGCGTTGTTGTGAGCGGAATGAAAATCATATCGTCCAAGTTCCACCCGAATCGGAGACTTCTGCCGCGGGGTTCCATTGTTCCGACAACGGTAAAACGTTCAGCAATACGATTCTGACCCCTTCTGCCAAATCGGTCATATCGGTCCCCACCTCTCCCAATCTTAATTTCTTTATCTAATGGTGACGCTGAACCGAAAAGATTGCTCGCTACCTCCGTCCCTAAAATACAAATTTTCGCTTTGTTTTCCATATCCTCATCGGAAATAAAACGTCCTTCCTGAATTTTCCAGTCCATCGCTTCCGAAAATGAGGCATTTACACCGTTATAACCGCTGCGAGCTTCAGCACCGCCTTCAGCTTGAACATGGACACCCCGCCACTCAGGAATACGTGGTACAACAACTTTCACTGATGGGCATTCCGCCTCTATTGCTAACACGTCTTCATACTCAAAGTATTCGTTGCTACGGTTTGGCATCCAACGGCTGCCCACACGCTTATAGCTGCTGCGATACATCGTAAATTGGTTGACTCCACCCAGTTTTTGCGCATCCTGCAGCACAATCTTCTTCGCACCATCACCGATAGATATCATCGCAAGCACAGAGGCAACTCCAATGATAATCCCAAGCATCGTCAACAACGATCGAAGCGTGTTGCTACGAATTGCAGAAATTCCAACGGAAAATCCCTCAAATATGCGCATTCATGTCTCCAAAGACTTTAAAAAGATTAAACTTTTATGCTCTGTAATTTAGACAGAAAACAGCAGATAAGGTTCGTCAAATTAACAGGTTGATGGCGTTGAAAACTACATCCTCAATTTGTCAAAAGTTAACTGATGTTGTTGGAATACAATTACGCCATTTTTGACGTTAGAATTGCGAATAGGTTTATTGCAAAATTATTGTGAGTGGATTATCTATAAAACTTATTTGACAAATTTTAACTAAAATTGGGGAGTCGGATGAATACTACTGGTCAGATTTTTGTTTGAGTGGATTTGCGAAATGGGAAAACAATACCAATCACGTTAATTTGGTATAAGTCCTTGCTACCTTGTGCTCACGGTCTCTCCTCTGTAGGAGCGACCCGCCAAATGCCATAAGCGCATTTGGCGTTGATTCGCCGGTCGCGACTTTACGACTAAAACACAAAAAACCGAAAACTGAATGGTTCTGGTGTTTTATTGCGTGGATCTGGGACTGCTGCTAACATATCAATCAAGTGGCAAGAGGAGATTCTTGTTTTGGTTTACCTCAAAAGAGTTTGTTTTTAAGGTGAAGTATAGCAGATGTAGCGTGAAAAGTCATGTCACATCTGCATATCGTAAAATATTAACACTTGTGATAAATTTCCCAAGAAAAGTCGAAAACTAAATGGCCCTGCTATCAATTCATTAAGGTTGACTTTTATTTCAAATTACAGTATAATACATTTCAATATCTCCAAAAATTTCGAATATCTTTAAATAAACAAGGCAGGCACTCCAACTGTTATCATTAAGTTTAAGCCAAGTTGGATAGAGCAGCGCACACAAAATATGCATCTTGGACTCGCTGTGCCGAAAATATGATACACATAAGGAAAGAAAAATAGATGGCAACAATCGTAAAACATAACGCGACAGGCAAGAATTACTGCTTACTCGGAACAGGTTTTGGTGTTTTCTAGTCTTCAAAACCTAACGTCTTTTTTGGTAATTTAATGGCTGATGTGGACGAAGGCGAATACGCTATGGTCTGCGTTTGTAATAGTGCCGGAAAAATTTATTGGATTGATGCAGATGAGATTACCGTTGTAAGCATTGATGGACAGAACGTCGGAGAACTCCCCCTTGCATAACTGAAATCAATTCTCATCTGGTATGAGAGGTTTATCTCCGACCATTTTTTACTCACGAAAGGAAACTTTTTACCGAATGGATTTACAGCAGATTAATATCAAGGTTTTTGCAACCGAAGATAGCAAGATCAACTACACCAACTTCATCAAGGTTTTCAACCGTTGGATGGAAGAGGCTGATTCTGATGATTACCTGAACTACGCCGATTATTCTCACGTTGATGCAGGACCGGGCGTACTACTGATTTTAAAGCAAGCTAACTATAGCATTGACAGTGCCTATCATGAGGCAGGATTCCTCTACAATAGGAAGCATGATGTGGAGGGCGAAAATGCTGAAAAAATTCGCCAAGCTCTCACTGAGACACTCTCTAAATGCGAACTACTTGAAGCATCGGTAGAATTGGAAAATGCCATCCACTTCAATGGCTCAGACATTCTATTTATGATAAACAACCGTAATATCGCGCCAAACACGCCTGAGACAGCGGAAGCAATTCAAGCAGACCTTGAACCTGTACTACAACAGATGTACGGTAGTGGCAACTTCAGCATAGAACGCACCTCTGAAGATATTCGCGAACGTTTCGCCTTAAGAATCTCCGCGAAACCAGACAAACCGATTTCAGAACTCATCTCCAATCTCGGAGGCTAAGATGTTTAACTTTTCTAATGAACAGATTGAACGGTATAGCCGGCATATTATCCTCAAAGAGGTCGGCGGGATGGGGCAGACCAAGCTGCTTGAATCAAAAGTACTACTTATCGGCGCGGGAGGACTCGGTTCGCCTATAGGTGTTTACCTCGCCGCGGCGGGGGTCGGCACACTCGGCATTGTTGATGATGATGTGGTTGACCTCAGCAACTTGCAACGCCAAATCTTACACGGCACCAGCGATATTGGCATCCCAAAAACGAAATCTGCAGAAGCCTCCATCGCTGAGATGAACCCAGACGTTAAGGTAATCCCTTACAACAAACGTATCAACTCGCAAAACGCTTTTGAGATACTGGAACAGTACGATCTGATTATAGATGGGTGCGACAACTTTCCGACGCGCTACCTCCTCAACGATGCATCTGTCATGCTCGGCAAACCGATTGTACACGGCAGCATCTTCCAGTTTGAAGGACAAGTAACTGTTCTTTATCCGGGTAAGGGACCTTGTTATCGATGCATCTTTCCTGAGCCACCACCAGCGGGGCTGGCACCGAGTTGCCAAGAAGCTGGTGTCTTTGGCGTGTTACCTGGTATCATCGGCACAATTCAAGCCGTTGAAGCGATTAAAGTTCTTTTAGACATCGGTGAAACGTTGATCGGAACCCTCCTACTTTTCAACGCGCTCACGATGGATTTCAAGCGACTGAAACTCCATCAAGATAGCGGTTGCCCGATGTGCGGTGAAAATCCTACCATTAAAGAACTCATTGATTATGAAGAATTCTGTGAGATGCGGTGGTAGGCACTGATACAGAGTCACTTCAATGGAAGCAGGGACAATGCAATGGCGGAAAAAGGTGTAGTGATAATGTTATTTTTCATTCTTGCTATGATGTTTTGTCTCTTACTTATGTTTTATGGGATAGCTCAAATACTCAAGAAATCAGCAGAAGTTTGTCTAAAATTGCGAAAAACTTTGAGCAATTTAATGGCAAAGATGATAGTTGATGAACAAGTGCTTATAAGTGGTGTTCAGATATTTTCAGATTTCACTATGATAAAGTTCCGTCATCCATTCGCCATCATGGGCAGGATTATAGATCAATCCTTTCTTCATGTCAAGACAAAGATCAAGGTCTTCTAACAGTATATGTCCAATGAGAACAGGTGTTCCCTTAGGTACGCCCATGACGGTGGTGATTCCTTCACGCTCCAATATTGAAAATTGCACGGGTGAATAGATCCATAGGTCTGTAATGCCGTTGACAGTTCGTCCCTGCTCACTGCGAAATGGCGTTAATCCGAGTTGCTCAATAAGGGATGGTGGTAAACCGAGCCGCGTCGCCCCGGTATCAACGAGTGCATCTTCAATAGTAATTCGCCGCACTTCTTCAGGGTTCATATAGCCTGCTCTTACTAAAGTGAGTTCATCGTTATTTGCGAGTTCGATTTTTGCAGTATGTCTCATTTTCAATACACCTTGTTTCTCTTGGCACTATTTTAACACCTTTCACGAAGTTTTTCAAGTAAAAGGTTATCGGCAGAATGGTTATCAGTAAGAGGAATTCCTTGGTCATTACCTCCCTTTGCATCCTACAAGCACTACTGACTGCTATTTGCTAACGAACGACCGGTTACCGAAAACGTATAAAATCTTTGTTATGCCAAAACCTCCCTCCGAATTGGCGAATCAATGAACAAAGAATCGCCACCATCAATCGTCAATTCCAATCCAGTAACCCACGCTGCTTCGTCTGAGCAGAGCCACAGCGCAGCATACGCTATATCAATCGGATTACCTAATCTCTCTAACTGTGTTGTTACTGGAGCGATTTTTCCTTCTGGCAACGGATCCCAAATAATCCCCGGACATAACGCATGGACACGAATGTTTTTATCGTACAATTCTTTGGCGAGATTTTTTGCTGTTGCTACCATCCCCGCTTTTGCTGCAGCGTAAGCGGCGTTTGCATCTTGACGCACCCGTGCTCCAGCGGAAATAGTGATAATACATCCGCCACCGCGTTGCTCTAAAATTGGCACAAGCCGACGTACAGGGTTGAAAAGTGTTCGCAAGTTGTTTTGCAACGCGCCTTCCCAATACTCAGGATCCATAGTGGTAATATCGTGTTCAGTTGAGAAATACCCACCCGCAGCATGAATGAAGCAGTCAACACCACCCAATTCTGAAACTATAGAATCAATAAGTGACTCTACCTGTGCGGCATCTTTCAAATCGGTCTGATGTGTTAGCACATCGCCATCGTTTGCACGGATGCGTTCCGTTGTCTCTTCCATCTTATCTTTTGTGCGTGCGGCGAGTGCTACTTTCGCGCCTTCTTGTGCAAAAAGCAGTGCTGTTGCTCGACTCATGTTTGAGCCTGCACCACCGATTAGGACAACTTTATCTTTCAATCGCATTTTCAATTCCTTTTGATTTCTATTTTATGAATCGTGGAGAAACCTTGTAAAACCGATTTGCATTATCACGTTTGTATTCACTTAATCCATTTCCTCTCTTTTTTCATGGAGACTTAGGAGTCGGTACTCTTTCTTGGTGATTTCACCTGTAGTTTCACTTCTTTCAGGCACTTCTTGAATTTCAGCACTATATTCTTTGCCCAATGTTACATCCACCGTATATTCAAAGTCTTTGTCTACGATGATTCCTTTATAAGGTTTTTCTGGTGTCTTTATTTCCAATTTTCTAGTTCGCAGTGATCCACCGATTAACGTGCCAGCAATAGTGTGCTTCAACGGTGCTTCTTCTTGAAATTTCTGCAGTATCTCAATTGCTTCTTGCATTTGGGAGTTGGATAGATAAACTGTTCCTACTTGACCTGGTTTTGGAGATGTCCAAGTAAACTTGGTGTCTGTTGCAGATTGATTAAGCGATTTTAGGAGCTCAGTGTAATACTTAGCAACTTTTGATTTAAGTCCTCCAAGACATTTTCTTAGTTCTGTTTGGTTGTCTCTTGCATTGACAAGTTTTAGGAATTCTTCAATTGCATATCCACAATCTGTATATCCGAATAGCCCAAGGTCATTTGTAGGAACAATTCGCATCTTAAATGAACCTGTACCGACTTCATATAATGAGAGCCCCATAATATTTTTGATATATTCCATGTTGCCTTTTGATTGAAATATTACAGAACCAATTGCATTAATTACATTTTGAAGGTCTGTGAAAATCTTGCCCAAGCGAGCTATTGGTGCTTGTGTTTTGGATCCCATAAGGTTAATATCCAATATTTCCGGGTTTACGACTATTAGTAATTCTTCAGAATTACTAAGCACTGGAGATTTATCTATTTCAAGATCAAGATATTCGCCGGACATTGGAAGCATATCCTCAGAAATCTGATTGGCTTGAATAAAACCTGTCTGGATTGATGCATGTTTTTCGTATGGCACCTTTACTTGAATCGCATAAGGATCTTCAGGATGCGCAAATGCGTCGTGAAGGTCGATTGTGCCAGATCGGATAAGGTTAAGACGTTCAACGGAAACCGTAACACAGAGCCAAGTGAATTGTTGATCGTCTTCAGCAGCAGCTATAACAAGGTATAAATGACCTGCGGCGTTTCTACAGGAGTAAAGAATAGGTTGATCGTAGTAATCGTAAATTTCTACAATTTCAAGCTTTCCTAACTCTGGAATATTAAGTATATCAACCATTATTGCACCTATTCTGAATTACTGCTGGCTGCGTTATTCATCTATTACCTCAAAAACGAGCCAAGGTTCTGCACCAATAGGTATCCACCATGTAACATGAGATTTCCCCGATGCCTTTGTCTCTTGAATCATACCAAGCTGCGGATTAAGTTCACCTTTAGCTGTTTTCTTATTTCTTAAGTGCCCATATCTTTTTGTGAGTCGATCAATATCTTGTAGGTCTGTACAGACAGATACCCCACTGTTTATGGTAGCCGGTTTAGGAAATCTACCTGGGAATTCTTCCCAAGTAGACAAGAAATCCTCTGCTTGTGGTGGATTGTGTTTTACAAGCCGGTAAACTGTACCAGAGGCGGGTTCAGCTTCCGCAGGTGGACAGTTTTCTGGATAAAAGTCTGGCCATTCCAACTCGGTAGTCCTTTCGTTTCGCATGCTATTGATCACCGAGTGTACGTTTTATAATTTTAACACTTCGATATATTATAACACACTTCATTGTTAAATTACAAATATCAATTGTAAGCGCTTGCTAAGTGCACAGAGCCTATAAGTTAGTTACAGCAGGACTTACGCAATGTGTTTAAAAGTCCCACTGATAAGGGGGATTTAGGGGGTTAAAAGCACAAATTCTGCCTATTTAACCCCCCTAACCCCCTTATCAAGGGGGAATGCGTAAGTCCTGGTTAACTAAAGTTTGGACAATTTTTAGTAAAATCTAAAATACATTTTCTTTAGGTTAGCGGCGTTTGTAGTCGCGCAATTCATTGCGCCTTTTACAATTGTAAGTTAAACTTTGTGATACCCATACAGTAAAGTGAGATCACTTATAGTTTGTATCAAATGACCCCATGAGTTATACTATTAGTATTCGTTAAACTAACGGGTAGATGTATTTGCATCGCCGACACTTTCTTCATGGAGGTCAATATGGACCGTAAGAAGGATACCGCCTACGGTATCAATCGACTGGAATCCAAGAATGCCAGAGCCGCTATTATTCAGAAGATTTCAGCAGACTTTAATCTAATGCCTCTCGTTGCTGAAGCCTACTATAAACAGATTTCCACCTACTTTGAACAGCACGCCGATGTGCAACTTACCTCAGGGCAAATCTGCTATGAGGCAGTCGCCGCTGAGGAACCCGCAGGCAAACACATCGCTTTAGCGAAAAAAATCTCCTGTCGACTCAAGCTCAACGATGTTGAAGCCGACCTTGAAGTTTTAGCGACTTATGGGCTCGCAGGTCTCAGACGGCATCGGATCCTCCGATTGACCCAAGAAGCTTATGACCAAGAAGCCTTGCTGAGTTATGAGGATTTGGCGGTGTTATTAACCACCAGTCCTGCCACCGTCAAACGCGACATCCGAGCGTTGAAGCAGTCCGGCTATTTCGTGATGACGCGCGGGGCGAAACACGACATGGGCCCGGGACTGTCTCATAAGACGCAGATTCTCGAGCTGTACTTCAAAGCATACACCTTCACCGAGATTGAGCAAAAGACGAACCACTCCGAACGGGCTGTCTACCGCTACTTGAGGGACTTCACACAAGTCGCTACGCTCCATCATCAAGGCTTTCCTAACGCACAGATACGCCTGATCACCCATCTATCTGACCGGTTGATCCGCGAGTATCTCTCACTCTATGAGGAATACCAACACACAGATCGCATGACCCAACTCCTTCACCCAGAACCTGAGGACACAAAAAAGGGGGGACCTCTCATGAGCAAACCTCTAACCCGCACGCAAATCAACGAGAAGAAATTCAGACGCATCAGCGATAAGTCCCTACGACAGTTGCTCATTCACCGCTTTCTCAATGACTATGGTTATGACAAAGGCGAAGTCACTGCCACCGCCATTGTTGATGATATTCTTAAGACCGTTGAAGACTATTTCGTGATTACCCTTCCTTTGGAGAAACTCGCCACCGGCGATCAACTCCCGGATGAGCGTTTCTTGAGTTATGGACAACTCGTTTGGATGGCCGTCCCTATTGAAGAGCATCCAGAAAGAGGAAAGTCCATCGTCAAAACCCGCATGAAACCCATCATCCTGACTTACCTCGCCGCAGAGGATATTGAATCCTTTCGCAACGGTTTCACCTCCCGGCAATTGCGGATCAATCGCTTGGTCCGCTGGTGTCATCAAGCTTATGACCAAGGGGCATTATTGACACAACTCGACTTGGCAGTTTTGCTCAATGTCTGCGATGCCGTTGTCTGTGATTATGTTAATGAATGGCAAAAAACCACTGGAGAACTCTTGCCCACCCGTGGCAATATCCATGACTTATCGGGGGCTATTACCCATAAGAAAGAGATCATAACCCTCTATCTTCAAGGACATCTCACCCCCAGGATTGCCGCAAAGACCAAACACTCTAAGGAGGCAGTTGATAGATACATTCGCGATTATGAGAGCGTCAAAGTCGTTCGGAAAGCAACCGCAGATATTGATAAAATCTCACAGATTACACGACTTTCTAAACGTGTCATCTCTCAATATCTCGACCTCATACCGCAGCACCAACTCCAAGCCATAGATGCAGACCTTGCCAATTCAGACTCAAACGATGAAGCCACTCACCAAGGAGAAGCCCAATGAGACCCTAATCCTATGTTCCCGACGAACTTTACTTCGCAAAACCGGGGCAGGTGCCTTGAAAATATGGTTGACAACCGCTACCGGTTTTGCTATACTTTAGACACGTTTATCGCTAAACGCATCATTTCTCAAAGAGGATGCTCGCGATCCCAACGCAACCCACTCATTAATGATCGCTGGGAAGCCAATAAACATCAACCTTCCAGCTATCCTATGGTCATTTGATACTATTTCCTGATTACCATCTTCCGCGTAGCGGTGAAATCCCCTGCAGTGAGTGTGTAAAAGTAGATACCACTTGCGACAGATTCACCCAACGCATTTTTGCCATCCCAATATGCAGCACGGTTGCGGTGATGATAGAGACCGACAGCTTGATGTCCTAAGTCAAGTGTCCGAACTAACTTACCATTTGCAGCATAGATGGAGATGGTAACATCAGTAGGTGCTGCCAACTGATAAGGTATCCACGTTTCAGGATTAAACGGATTCGGATAATTTGGCAATAGGGTAGTTTCTTTTGGTGTTAATGCTGCAAGGAGTTGTTCCAAGATGAGAATGCCGCGTTGAAAATCAGGGGTAGTTAGGTTGACTTCCCGGGCTTCACGCAACCATCGTTGAACATCGGTAGCAGAGATTGTCTCCTTAAATCCATCCAGTAGGAAGGATAACGATCCGTTGCCAGCAGAAGGTGCTGCTACCATGTCACCGAATGTTGCGGAGACCATAATTAAATCAAATATATTAACAACCCCGTCCCCGTTGAAATCGCCAACGTTATCACCCTCTTGTCCGAAGTTTGAGGCAATCACAACAAGGTCTAATATATTGACGACTCCATCTTTGTTAATGTCTCCAGGGAGTATCGGAAATTCTGTTATTTTGGCATATTCTACGCGTAGTTGCGAAACTGCCCCTATGCTATTGCTCAATTCCACATCTGATAAACTTAAGGTGGAAGTTTTCGCTGCAACAACCTCAAAGGTAACTGTGGCGAGTGTGCCAGCACCGTTGCTTCCTGCAGCTGTAGACGTGGCAGCGAGTGTCACAGTATTACCTTCAACGACGGGTGCAGCAAAGGTCACACCGCTATGTAGATAGTCGCCGTTAGCACTCTCCACATAGCGGAGTGCAATGGAATCATAGTTGAGAGTAGCCTTATATCCAACGACATCTGCGCCAGCTTCAATAGTAAGAGCCAGTGTGAGTCGTTCTCCGACATCCGGTGATACCGTTGGAGATGGAGATAACTTGACAGAAGTCATTGTCGGATCAGTTGGCAGAATCTCAACGACGTAGTCGTATATAGGTCGCGTAAATTTAGTTTTAACTGTGACGAGATTCTGTTGGTTTTGTCCGTTTAAGTTTGCACACCGGATGTGATCACCACGCTTAGCAATAGTGTCGAATGCCTTCCAAAAAATTTTTCCACCGGCACTGTCCACGACAATATCCCGTAATTGTAAGTAACTACCATTCCTTGTGAGAATCTTTTGTCGGTTTTGTCCGTTGGGGTCCGCACACCAGATATTAAATGTTCCTGTATCATATTCATATTCTATCCAATAGATTTTATCAGAAGCGTTGTCCACGACAAGGGAGAATAGTCCATCTGAAAGATTACCTTCGACAAGAACTTGTTGATTGTGTCCGTTAAGGTCGGCACTCCAAATGGTATCCGAATCCGTAAACCAGTCGTACTCAACCCAATACATTTTTCCATTGTTGTTGTTAACAACGAGGTCGGATAGTTCCTCAACTTCATCACCCTTTGTGACAAGGGTTTGTAGGTTTTGTCCGTTGAGGTCCGCAGACCTGATATTCCCTATTTCTTCGTCCCAATCGTAGTCTGTCCAATATATTTTTCCATTGTTGCTGTCTACAACAAGGTCGTATAGTTCCCCTCCTGCATTACCTGTGAAGAGGGTTTGTAGGTTTTGTCCGTTGAGGTCCGCAGACCAAATGCCTTTCGTGTATGTGGTGCCCTTATCGTAGTTTGTCCAATATATTTTTCCATTGTTGCTGTCTACAGTAAGATTGAATAGGGATTCATTTTCACTGCCTATGACAAGGTTTTGCTGGTTTTGTCCATCAAAGTCCGCACTTTGGATACTATAGATTGTCTTATTAGTGTCAGAGGCAATCCAATAGATTTTTTCACCAGCATTGTCCACAACAAGTTCGTTTGCCCTACCCTCCATTGTGACAAGGGTTTGTCGGTTTTGCCTATTAAGCTCGTCAGACTCAATGCTATAAGCTGTTCCGTCATCGTTGGCGGCAATCCAATAGATTTTGGAGTCTCCATAGGCAACACTTTGGGCAATAACGGCTAACACTGTTAGCACTAAAGAAAACATAAATTTTTTTATATTGAAATTTTGATTTTTCATCTGATTTTCCTTTCTGGTAGTATTTGAGAGGGTATTAACCAAATAATGATGCACAAAAATGCAGTCCCTCTAAACAGCATTGCGTCATAACTAATTTAAACAGGACTTACGCATTCCCCCTTGATAAGGGGCGTTAGGGGGGTTAAAAAGTCGTTATTTCAGTGATTTATCTCCCCATACGCTATCGCTATGGGGGCCCGCCCCCTAAATCCTCCTTATCAGTGGGACTTTTGAATACATTGCGTAAGTCCTGTTACAGTATACGTAATTTTTTGAAAAAAGTCATGTTTTTTTCTAAAATCCTCTATCAAGACTTTAGTTGAATTCTAAAGTCGAACACGGTATAATAATGAAGCATTCCACCCCATGTAAGAGGTAGGTTTAACACAGCAAATAATGTAAACCTGCAAACACGACTAATGAGCAAAAAAACGCTTGACCATCTGCTAATAACATTCACAGCTTTATGTGATCTCTGTTTTATTGCGGCTGCAATTGTCATCGCATATTGGGTGCGGTTTGAATCAAGCTGGCTTGACGCGTTAGCGTTACATAAAGGCGGCACACCACCTTTTGACGACTATTTTCGACTTATCCCTGTAACGGCAATTATCTGGTTAGTAACGCTGAAGAGGTTTAAACTCTACCGTCCGGAAAGCAACGCGACACTTTCAGCGTTCTGGGCACTTTGTAAAACTTCTGGCATCGCGCTAATTGCCACATTAGCAGCACTCTTTTTCATCTATCATCACGATGCGTATTCACGTTGGGTCATGCTTCTCGCCACTGGTTTCAGTCTCGTTTGGCTGTTCCTCGGCCGACTTGTCGTTCACCGTTTTCGTCAGTCAGTTCATACACAGGGAGTCGGTGTGAGTCGTGTGGCACTCGTAGGCTATGATGAACGCGGCGAAAAAATCACCAATGCTTTGAATACTAAACCGAACAGCGGGTACAAATTAGTAGGTATAATTGATGGAGATATAGACACGGAGATCATTAATGTCGACGGTTCAAACTTACAACATCTCGGCGAAAGTAGGGATATTCTTGAGATTGTGCAAAAATATCGTCTTGACATGCTCTTTATAGCGTCTCCTAAGGTGCCAAATAATGTCATCCTGAAAATTCTGCACGCGTGTGAAGGCGTGCCGTTGCAGATCAATGTGCTACCTGAACTGTCCGAATTTATCAGAGGTGGCACGGCTGTTACATTTTTTGATGGTATACCGATACTTCAACTACGCGAAACACCGATGCAAGGTGTAAGCAGTATCATTAAGCGTCTGATAGACATCATTTTCAGTACGGTGGCATTAATAGTACTGAGTCCACTTATGTTGATAATCACGGTAGTCATCCGTCTAACATCACCGGGCAAAGCAATTTTCTGTCAAGAACGCGTCGGTAGAGCAGGAAAACGGTTCAAGATCTATAAATTTCGCTCTATGCGTATAGATGCTGAAGAGAAAGTCGGACACGTGTGGGCAAAAACCGATGACCCACGGCAAACCGCACTCGGAAAATTTCTAAGACGCTGGAGTCTGGACGAATTGCCCCAATTTTTCAACGTTCTCAAAGGCGATATGAGTCTCGTCGGTCCGCGTCCAGAGATGTCCGGTCTAATTGATACATTCCAAGAATCGATACCGCACTATCTTGCACGGCAGCGTGTTAAATCTGGAATGACAGGTTGGGCACAAGTCAACGGCTTGCGGGGCAATACCTCTCTTGAAGATCGGGTCAATTATGACCGTTACTATATCGAAAACTGGTCACTTACTTTGGACATAAAGATTATTTTGAAAACACTATGGGCGATCAAAAAGGGATAGTGGGGTTTCGCTTATTCCCCAAAATACCGCCGTACAAAGGGCCATGCACCCGCTTTGTAATAACGGTGTCCACCATCACCGATAAATAATTCGCACCTATCGGCAACGCCTGCAGCTGTGTAGATATCTTTCAATTTTTGATATGCAAATTTGACGTGTTCTATCGGAAAAATAGGATCATCCCGTCCTGCAATAGCACAAAACGGACGCGGCGCGATTAACCCCGCAACATCATACATCTCGCCTAACCGCATCACACCGGGCACATAGTTGCATTCACAATGTCGAATAGTCCCAATGCTCCCTTCAAACGTGCAATAGTAGCAGCTTGGCACTGCAACAGCGATACGCGTTTCACACGCTGCCGCGAAAAGCGATACCGTCCCACCGCCAGAATTGCCGGTAATCGCTATCCGATCAGCATCTACGGGAAGATTTGCTATTGCCCAATCAATGAGGCGCGACATATCCCACACCCGCTCACCAATCGGGGTTCTGCCAACGAGGATGCTATGCACCAACTCGTGTCGGCAAGAGTGCGTTTTATTATCTCTCTTATCTGCTTCGGTGCGTGTTTCACCGAACGCACGTGTTGTCGGTGCAATAGCGATATATCCCTCTTCCACAGCTGCCTGCCGTGCAATGTCACGTTCTCCGTCTACCATCTCTTGCTCTTCTTTTTCAGAGTAAGCAATGCCAGCGTAGATATGCGGATGGTTGTGTCCATGCGGTGCAAGGATCAGTGGTACTTTCCCTTCAATTGTTTTTGGACGAAGCAGATAGAACGGTAGCGGCACCGTTGGCTCCACCCACAAATACCAACTTTCCCGAATATGATTGTCCATATCCAAAACCTCCAGCTGTTCCGATTCCGGAACATAGCCAGCAAGATCAGATTCCATGTTATCCAAACCGAGGGTTGCCCTCAATTCCGGACGAAAATTAGCTTGCCATGCTATCAAACCTTCCCTTGAAGTTTCCCGAAATTCGTATTTCCTCGGTACAGTGGCGTATAGGGTTTCAAAATGTTTATCTGCGTTATACATTACGGTTCTCTCCCTCGTAAATGCGCGACTACAAAATGTTCCGTGCGTTAGATTATATCGTATTTCCGTTTTCTTGTGGTGTTTTTTTGCCAGAACTATTTTCATAGACGAATCACATCAATTCATGTTATTATGTAAAAAACAGATGGAAGGAGTGGTCGAAATGAAACATTCAATAACATTTCGTTGCTTGTTTATAGTCCTGCTTTTTGTAGCAGTCGTGATTTTGCCAGCACATTCGGTAGATGTAACTGTCGGGTTGTTGGCAGGAAGTAATGAACTCGGAGAAGTTGAGGAAGCTGCCTACCAATGGGCAGATGAAACTTTTCAAGCGACAATACTTACGGCAGACAGCAACGGTACTTTTAAGAACAGTGGCGGTACTTCAACAAAATTGGATCAGTTCGCGGTGCTTTGGCTTTTCTATACAGAAACGAACAAGTTACCTGAACCTTTCCTTGCAGATGTGACTAAGAAAGCAATACTTGACTACATAGAAGCGGGTGGAGGTATATTTCTCTCCGCTATGTAGCCGACCTTGGTGTTGAAAAAGGTGGTACTCCCCGGAACCTTTCCCCTCTCGGCAAAAATCCGCCTGAAATTGGTATAATGCCAACGGATGATGCCAAAAACCATCCGGTTTTCAAAGGATTTGATACTGACGGACCAATTTTCCTCACGAGTATGGATCAGGCAGGTTTTAGTTCAGATTTCCATAACTTTGGTGCAACTTCCCCTGGAGGTAAAATTCTTGGAACAAAGACGCGCGGCGGTGGTGCTGGAGGCGGAGAACGCTCCTTTGTTGAATACGATGCGAAAGATGGAAAAATCATCACGCTTGGACATCATAACGGCGTTTACACCGATACAAAGTCAGCGGAAGGGGATAATCTCAGAAAACTTACGATGAACGTGTTTAATTACCTCGCTGAGAATTCTGCATTCCTTGCTGTTGAACCTGATGGTAAATTGACAACCACATGGGGGGGAATTTAAAGTCGGTATTGAAATAAGTTATCACATTGCGCTTTGCAACACAAACCCGTAACATGATACTGTTACGGGTTCCCTTTTATGTACGTGGTTATCTTAGACTGTAATACGTATCTCACAAAATTGTCTCTTTATCTGTTTCTGATGACGTGGCAAGAATAGACGGATTCAAGAGCGAGTGGTGCAATATCCAATAAATTGCTGCTACAACCACACCACCGAGAAGTGTTGCTATCAACCATATAATAGATGCTACAAAAATTGGAGTTTCTAATCGTTTGGCATCTCGGTATATTGCTACTGCAAACGTAATATGCACTATAATAGTCGCAATCCAAAACGCAACTACCAAAAAATACCAATCCCAGCTGGAAATCCCCATCCGCTAAAATTAAAATTCATTTTCAATTCCTCCATGCTATTTTTAAGGTATAGTATACATCGCACTCATCTAAGTGTCAATGTTTTCAAACTGTACAGTGCAATTCAGTTCTCTAACGGGTAGATTTGTAATTCCAAGAAATGATATATGAGATAGATTCTAAATACCTTTTGACAACAACCAATTATTGTGCTACTATGAAGATCTTAGATGTTCAAAATACCTATTCCCTAACAGATTGAAGAAATATGAAAATACCTGAGATCCAAACTGCTTTAGCAACATTAAACCTTGATGCCTGGCTTCTATACGATTTTCGCGGCATCAATCCAATTTCACAAAACGTAGCAGGCTTAGCTGGGGCAAACATCACTCGTCGATGGTTCTGCCTTATTCCTTCACGGGGTGAACCGCGCTGGTTAATTCATCGGATAGAAACATCAAATTTCACCGATGTGCCCGGAAACGTTTCACTTTACGCCGGATGGCAAGAACTCAATGAGGAGATGAAATCACTTTTCGCTGGTGCCAAATCGGTTGCTATGGAGTATTCACCAAATGCATCAATTCCGTACATCTCACGCGTAGACGCAGGCACGTTAGAATGGATTCGCACTTTTGGGATTGAGGTCCATTCGTCAGCAGAACTCGCGCAATATGTGGAAGCGTGCCTAAGCGAAGCACAATACGCAGGACATCAAAAATCTGCACACCTAATCCTGCAAGCAAAAGATTTTGCCTTCACGTGGATTGGGGATCAACTTAAGGCTGGCAGGACCATTACTGAATACGATGTGCAGCAGCAGATTCTCAAACAATTTGATGAGATGGAGCTTACAACCGATCATCTTCCAATTGTTGCTGTCAATGCTAACAGCGGCGACCCCCATTACGCACCAACTGAAACCCACACACAACAGATTAAAGCGGGGGACTTCATCCTAATTGACCTATGGGCAAAGCAGAAAGACCGGGATGCTGTTTTCGCCGATACAACGTGGGTAGCTTATGCGGGATCAACCGTTCCTGACCGATACGTCGAAATTTTTGAGATTGTCAGAGAGGCGCGGGATAGGGCTGTGGCGTTCATACGTGAAAAATGGGCAGCAAACGAACCGATTCCAGGCTATGCTGTTGACGACTGTGTCCGCGGGTACATCACAGAAAAAGGATATGGACAATACTTTATCCACCGCACGGGACACAACATCGGTACTGTTATACACGGAAATGGCGTAAATTTAGACAATCTGGAAACACGAGACGAGCGGGTACTTATTCCCGGCATCTGTTTCTCAATTGAACCCGGAATTTATCTCACCGATTTCGGCGTGCGGACTGAAATTGATGTCTTTTTAGCCGGAGAAGGGAGAGATGACGTAATATTGACAACCGCGCCCGTTCAAAATCAGGTATTGCCTCTGCTGTAACTTTATAATTCCGTTTCTTCAAATCTTTAAGAATGTGAGCAAAGTAGAGTCGAACGTTAAGTAACCACTGTTCAGCATAAGCGGTAGCAAGTAGCGGTAATGCTATTGATAAACGCGGTGCGTTAAGAAGCCACTGTTCCGCATACGCAGCGAAGTCTGTTTCAACGAGTCCCGTACACCCGAGCGTGTAGATCACATAACGTTTGCCATCACGTTGTGCTTCTTGAACCTCAAGTGGCGTTTTAAGAGACATACGTCTTGCACTGTCAATTTCAAATACCCAGAAAAAGTAATCTTCGTTATGTGCGAGATAACCGATCTCCACTTCAAGTTGATGGGGTGCGTCAGTTGGGATCGGGATCGCCTCCAGATCGCGTTTTACTAAAACTGGATACAACGCAGCGAAAAATATCTGCTCTAATCCGAGCGGCTGTTCTACATGGTTGAGGATTTGCAATAGGGTTTGTTGGTCTTGCTGTTTTTGTAGTTCAAGGCAACTTTTTGAGAAAACTTCGTCGCGCAGTGCATGTGTTTCGGGGGAAGCATTTTCAGCAAGCGGTTTCAATTCCTGCATCAACTTAAGGATACGGCGGCGTTTGGGTAAAACTCGCCAAAACACCCAACGTGCCAATGCTTGCCACGTCTCTTTCTCAATCAATAGCAACAAAAACGCTCGCACAGCAGTAGAAATTCGTTGAAAGATGCTTTCAGATGCAAGACCTTTTCTTTGGTTTGCCATATTTTTTTGACTTTTCTCCTAAAATGTGTTATATTTAAGAACAAGATATGTTTAGGCAAATTATTGTGGAGGGTTTCTAACCCTATTTCTAAGATTTCTTGTAGGAGGGGTTTCTAACCCCTATTTCTTTTTTGCCGGAGTGGTGAAATCGGTAGACGCACTGGACTCAAAATCCAGCGGGCCCTAGGTCCATGTCGGTTCGAGTCCGACCTCCGGCATCAGGCGATGGTTTAGACAAGCCATCGCCTCCTCTTTTAACATTTACATGGCAATTATTTTACGCATCCGTTCTGCAAGATCAATTTGTGCTTCTCTATCCCCGCCGACTTCATGAACAACGTAACCGTCATAACCGACAGCACGAAACGCTTCCATCACCGCTGCCCAATCTGTATCGCCATCTAATAGATTCACAAATCGATGTGAGCCGCGCGAGAAATCCTTGAAATGCACCCGCTTAATACGATGTCCAAGTTCACGGATCCAGTGTTCGGGATAACCATACGCCATCATGTTCGCGGTATCCAGATAGGTTCCAACCCAGTCACTGCCTATTTCGTCCACAATCTCGCGCATCTCTTTCGGGCTAAGTAGGAATTTGTTCCATACGTTTTCCAGACCGATGGCAACTTTGTGTGTTTCAGCTGAAGGTGCGAGGTCTTTTAGAATTCCAACGAGATTATCCCACACCTGTTGATAAGTTCCTTCAACGCTAAGTTGACCGGGGTGTAGCAAAATCCCGCCTACGCCGAGTGCTCCTGCAACCTCTAATCCACGTGCAAGCGATCTTGCACCGTTCTTACGTTGCTCCGCATCAAGGCTGAGCAAGTTACCACGATTCGCATAACCTGCTGTTATACTGCCGATCTCAACTCCCGCATCTTCACACTTCGCAGCGATCTCTTGCAGTTCAGTATCACTCATATTGATGTCCGTGTCCTTACCTTCACCAAAGGTAAGCTCAACGGCATCGTAGCGAGCATCTTGGCAAAGCGAGAGTGTATCATCCAGTGACATATTTCCGAGAATTATTTGGGTAACGCCTATCTTCATCTTTGCTTTTCTTTCTCCTTTTCGGAATAGAAATGTGTTGATGTCAACGCTTGTATGCACAAGTAACGTGTCTCAAGACATTGTGGACACCGCAGTTCAACATAATATACATCGTTAAACACAGCATCAATCCAATCTGAAAGCCTATTTTGGGTTTCACCTAAAAACTGTTCAAGCACCTCATATTCGCGATCACAATCCGGACAGATTTGCAGGTCTTGTCCTATGTCAATACTGTCTAACCATCCCATCTTTGCTGTATGGCGAGGTTTCTGTATCCCGCCATATCTCCATTCTATTGGTACGGTGGGTTCCATATCCCGCATGTTTCGGAGATGTCATCAATGGGAGGGCACGGAGACCCGCCCCTACATTTAGCTGGAATTATCTTTACGCCGAATATCCTATCCAGCGTCAATTTACTACGCGCTGTTAGAAGATACCGAAAATTGCGATACTGACTTGAGATAACGACTCGGCAAGCGCGCCTTGACGTAAACCGCATCCTCAGCGTATTCTGTCCCCAAGACCGTCCCATGTTTATATAGTATGTCTAACGCTTTTCCCTCTGTATAAGGGATACTCAGGTCAAGCATAACGCCGTGGGACAGAAAACGTTCCGCTAACATCTCCATTAAGTCTGTAATACCATCTCCACGCTGTGCTGAGATAGGTTTTGCCTCTGGATAACGGGTCTGAAGAATATGTAATAGATCTTCCGTTTCGAGTTGGTCGATTTTATTGAAAACCATCACCATCGGGATATCGGATGCCTCCAATTCCGTAAGCACCTTGTCCACAGCAGCGATTTGTGCTTCTGCTTTTGGATGGCTAATATCAACAACATGCAGCAAGAGATCCGCCTCCGTGACCTCTTCCAACGTTGCTTTGAACGCGGCAACAAGTTGATGCGGTAATTTCTTGATAAATCCCACAGTATCGCTCAAGAGAATGTTCTGGTTTTTCGGCAACCTCACCTGACGCGTGGTTGAATCTAAAGTGGCAAACAGTTTATCTTCTGTCAAAACGTTTTCGCCTGTCAATGTATTAAAGATTGTTGATTTCCCAGCGTTGGTATATCCGACAAGAGAGATTTTGATTTTTTCTGATCGGTTTTGCCGTTGAACTTGTCGCCGCTTTTCAACCGTCGCTAATGCTTTTTTGACTTGAGAAATTTGCCTACGAACCCATCGACGGTCCATTTCAAGCTGCGTTTCACCGGGACCCCGTAGCGTGCTACTACCGCTACCCCCGCTGGTTGCAAGTCGTGAAAGGTGCGTCCACATCCGTGTGAGTCGCGGGAGCGCATATTCCAATTGTGCCAAAGCGACTTGCAAACGCGCTTCACTGGTTAAGGCGCGTTGCGCAAAAACCAGCAAGATAAGACCTGTCCTGTCAACGGTTGCAATATCAAGTTCTCCCTCGATATTTCGTGTCTGTGCAGGTGATAATTCTTCGTCAAAGATGATTACATCTGCTTCAAGTTCCGCTACGACCTCCTTGAGTTCTTCAACCTTACCCTCTCCGATAAAATAGGTTGGATTCGGTGTATTACGCTGCTGAATTGTCTCACAAACAATTTCAATTCCCGCAGTTTCAGTCAGTTGTTGAAGTTCTTGCAGCGATTCCTCCGTTTCGTGCATCATCGCATCGCGCAGTTTTACGCCGACAAGGATGGCACGAGAGGGTGGGTTTGGCGTTTGTGTATCATAAAGTTGTTGCATCTTATCTCCTTTCAACTGTAAACTGTAACGGAATTCGGTTAGCACTATATACAGTTTATCAGATTCACACGCTGTTTTCAACCAAAACGTTACAAATTAGGACAATTTAGTTGAGGATGCGTCTTATAATTGGAATTTGTTCAAATCAACGTCAAATGCGCGTATGGTATTCATCGGGGTTAGAAACCCCTCTCACAAGAGCGTTTGAGAAAAAAGTGGCAACTTGGGTTAATTATAGTAGGACGTTTTCCACGTCCCACGGACGTGCTAATGCCAAGCGGTACAAGGAATAGGACGTGTTTTTGTGTTTTTCTTTTTCCCATCTTTGGGTCTCACCGCGAGGCATGAAGCAGGAAACAGACGAACAAGCTACAGATTGTTGTGTGATAATAATTTTAACATAAATAATTCTTGTTGTCAAGGAAAAAATTGAAATTTCCCATACGTCCATCTTAGTATCCATAGTTTTGTTCAATTGTAGATGAATCGAAAAATGATCCCATACTATCAGAAAATATATTGGACTCAATGTTCCGAGTTATGCTAAAATATAAGTACTATAAGAATTAACACTGGTTAAAACGTACTTACATAGAGTGATTTACATGATACTTCAGAATTTTCGCGTTGAGACTGCAGATTACCACAATTTTATGATCTCTTTGCCTGTAAAATCGGTTGATCTAATCTTAACCGATCCCCCATATTGCATAAGCAAAAAGACCGGGTTTTCGTCGGTGATAAATGGGGAGAAAAAGTTCGCTGTTAGTATGGACTTTGGCCAGTGGGATCAAACTGAAGTCAACCTTGAAGATATGGCAAAAACGTTTTATGATGCTTTACGGCGTGGGGGAACTGCAATTGTGTGGTATGATATTTGGAAAATCGGTAAGTTGAAGGAAGCGATGGAATCTGCTGGCTTTAAGATGATTCGGCAAATTATCTGGCAGAAAACCAACCCTGTACCGTTGAATATGAGGGCAACTTATCTATCCAATAGCCGAGAAATGGCAGTTGCTGGAGTTAAAGGAGGAAAGCCCACCTTTAATAGTGAATACGATTCTGGTATTTATGAGTATCCCATCCCGCGGCACAATGGAAATCGGATGCACCCCACACAAAAACCTTTATTATTGTTTGAAGATTTGGTGAAAAAACACAGTAATACGGGAGACCTTATAGTAGACCCGTTTCTTGGTTCAGGCACTACAGGAGTTGCTGCTGTTAGAAATTTCCGAAGATTCGTAGGTTGCGACGTAGACAATAACTATGTAAAAGCAGCTCGTAAAAGAATAAAAATGATTGAAACCGAACAAGTTACCAATTAGCATTTACGCAAGAGTTTCCGTGATTTCGCCACGTTTAATGTATCCAAACGATGGGCAGGCACAGAGACCCATGCCTACAATGAAAAACGGACAACTTTTGCTAAAACTTTACACACCTATAAAGTACAATTTGCCTTGCATACATCTATAGTATATGTTAGAATTAAGATTATTGTGAAAGATAACAAAAAATCCTCACAGAACCCTATAATTACTGTCAATCGGAAAGCGCGGTATGACTATCATCTGCGCGACCGGTATGAAGCAGGCATCGTTTTGCAGGGGACTGAAGTGAAAGCGATTCGAAACGGGCAGTTCAATCTGACAGATAGTTACGCACAAATAACGGCGGGAGAGGTATTCCTGATTGATGCGTTTATCGGTTTGTATGATCAGGGTAATCGGATGAATCATGAACCGAAGCGCACCCGTAAACTGTTGTTACATCGTAGCGAAATAAAAAAACTGGAACGTTTAGTTCAATCAAAGGGAATGACCCTAATTCCGACTCGCGCTTACTTCAGCGGAGGAAAGGTTAAGTTAGAGTTAGCTGTCGCAGAAGGTAAACAACTTTACGACAAACGTGATAAAATTGATCGCGAACAGGCTAGCCGTGAAATACGTACATATTCATAAACTCACAAAATAAAATTTTGGGGGTGACACCAGGTTTCGACGGAGGTAATTGCGATACAGGTTGCATGTCGAGGTCTCCGCAGGCCTCGTAAAATAGGCGGAACAATAATAATTGCTGATCAAGAATTAGCACTAGCTGCCTAAACTCAGCTACGCTTGGTTGACTTGTTTCCCGTCAGGGATGCTAAAGCGCCGCAATACGGGATAGCGGTTTGGTTGTTCTCAAGGGACATTCCGCGAAGTTTAACTTGAGATAGCCTTTTATGGATCCTGCACAGGGGAGTCTAAAAGGCGAAACTCAAATCCTGTGATAAACATGTAGGAACCTCTATCAATATGCTTTCGGACGCGGGTTCGATTCCCGCCACCTCCATCGCCAATTGGCACAAAAATTTTTGGTTCAGACAAATTGACGCATACCTACATTTGTCAACAACCGAAAACGAAATTTTTACTATCTTTTCGCGGATAAACTGTTTCTATAATCATAGACTATACTTCAAAACACTTTGACATTTTTCGCAGCTATCTCGGCGTTTGCGTAGGACAATTCATTGCCCTTTTACATTCACGGGGTGTAGCACGATGGCAGATTTTGAAAATCTACCAACCCGCATACAACGGATTGTTAAAGCAGAATTGCAGTCTGACGAACAGATCTGTTTGTGTATCCTTGGTCGTTCCTCGCTGCTGCACCCCGATTTTGTGTTGATTACCACGTTACGGGTGCTAATCTTAGACGAGCGGTATATGGGAAGTCTCGCAATTTCTTACGCCAATATCCGGTGTAATGTGTTTTTTAGTGAGATAAGTGCCGTAAAACTTGCTCGATTCCTGAAACATCGATTATTAGGGCAGGCACGGCTTGAAATAAACGTCAAACGTAATATGTATTGGATTGACAACATGAGTTTTCGTGAAGCGCGCGGCGCGCGCCAGCTCATCACCGAACAGATAGAGAGGTACAATTATGGGTGATTTTTGGACTTACCTAACTGTAACATATAATGTGTGGTTTACTGCGCCACTTGCTGTCGTCTTTCTGTTCGCAATTTTTCGGCTTGTCCTCGGTGGTTTAGACTTCGGGGATGCCGACTTAGATGCGGATGTTGATGCGGATGTTGACTTTGACGTTGATGCGGATGTTGACTTTGATGTCGACGCTGACATTGATATTGACGTAGATGCCGATGTGGATGTTGATGCTGACATTGATGCCGACGCAGATGTAAGTGCGGATTCAGGGGTAAGCGGCAATTCTTTTGCCGACGTATTGGGCTTTCTAAATGTAGGAAGAGTTCCCTTTATGGTGATGATGATGTCGCTCTTTACAATCTGGAGTTTCACTGGACTAATCGTCAATGAAATCCTTGGTGTCAAGAATACCCCAAACTTTTTCTGGATATCTTGTGCGTTGGCACTTGTATGTGGTGTGTTAGGTACTCGGTACTTATCGCTTACACTCGCAAAGATTTTTCCCGAAAGTGATCCAGCTACGAAGGATCTGCATCTACTCGGATTGCAGGGCAGGGTAATTAGCGGGCAAATCACAACGACTTTTGGAACCGCGCGGGTGCAAGTTCCGGACGGTCATACATTAACGGTGAGATGTCGCGTCAAACCCGACGAACCAAATCCAGTAAAGGGCGATACTGTAATTTTAGTAAACTACGATTCTGATAAACGGATATTTGATGTAAAACCATCGGAAATGGAATTGCACTAAATGCCAATTCCTGCTTATTAACCTGATACCAGTCAAGGAGATATGAAATGCCGAGCTTATTTGTGCTTATTGTGGGCGGTCTCATTGCGTTGTTTGTTATTTTCGTACTAGTATACAAATCTTTCTACAAAAAAGCACCCGCTGACGCAGCGTTGGTGATCTCAGGAGGAAGTAAAAAACGTGTTGTGTTTGGTGGAACTCTCGTTAACCCAATTACAAATACTACGCAGCTTATCTCATTAAATACGCTGCAGTTGCCCGTTGAACGGGAAGGTCAAGCGGCTTTGATTACAAAGGACAGTTTGCGGGTTGACATTCAGGCAGAGTTCTACGTCAAAATTGAACCGAATGAGCAAGATGTGCTTAAAGCAGTAGCTAGTCTTGGTGAAAAAACCCTCACACCGCAGGCAGTGAATACTTTGCTGGAAGGTAAACTTGTAGGTGTTCTAAGAAGTGTTGCTGCTACCATGGATTTGCAGGAACTCCACGAAAAACGACAGGAATTTTCCGACCAAGTTCAAGAGGCTTGTCTTGAGGATCTTGAGCAGAACGGATTCAAACTGGAAACAGTTGCTGTTACGAACCTTGACCAAACCCCTCTTGAGGCACTTGACGAAAACAACCGATTTGATGTTGTTGCAATCCAGACGATCAAGAAGGAAGTGGAAGAAAAACAGACTGAAACGGCTAAGATTGAACATGAAAACAAGGTAAGACGGGAAGCGGACCGTCTTAAAGCGGAACTTGAAATTAAGCAAAAGGAAGAGGAAACAGAAACCGAAGGTTTAGAGGTAGAAAAACGACTTGATTTTGCACAGGAAGAGCAACGTCAGGAAATCGCTACCAACAAGGCTGAACAGGAACGTGCTGTTGAGGCACATAAGTTTGAGCAACTGCAAGCGGTTGAGGAAGCACGTATTAAACAGGAACAAGCTGTAAAATCGGCTGAAATCGCACAGACTCAAAAAATAGAGATGGAACGCATTGAACAGGAACGACAGGTTGAAGAAAGCGAAATCTTACAAAAGCAGACTGTCGAAATCGCCCGTGTTCAACAACAGCAAATGGTTGAAGAAGCCGAAATTCAACGAAATCTAAGTATTGAAAAAGCTAAGATTGATCAAGAGGCAACTGTCAAGGAAACTGACATTGAACGTAAAATTATACTCCTTGACAAGGAACGTGAAGAAAAAGAAGCTGAGGCACAAAACGCTATTCTGATTTCCCTTAAGGAAAAAGAACTTGAGGCTGCCCTTATTGAACTCTTGCAAGTTTCAGCCGAGAAAGCACGTGCTGAAGCCGCCGTTGAAACAGCTGAAGCAATTGAAAAAGCGGAACGTGAAAGCAAAGTAGAGTTGATTCGTGCCGAACAAGAGGCGGACGAAGAGAGAATTGCTAAGGAAAAGAACGCTGACGCTGAAGCATACGCTGTTGTTGAAGCTGCAAAAGCGGAACTGGAGGCGGCTCAAGTCCAATCGCAGGCAACAAGAATTCTGGCAGAAGCACTCCTTGTTGAAGCCAAAGCTCAAGCCGATGGTGAAGAGGCATTAATTAACTCGAAAAATCAGGCTGAACCTCAAGTGCTTGTCAGTGATGCTGTACTGGCACTCGTGGAAGTCTTACCTCAAGTCACGAATGAGTTAATGAAACCTGCAGAACGTATTGAAAGCATTCGCGTTCTTGACTTAGGTGGAAATAGCGGTGGCAACGGTGGTTCGGGAGGAATGAACCGCATCCTTAGCTCTATTGTCAACGCTGGTGCCGCAATGCCACTTCTCAAGGAACTGGTAAACTTCAGTGGTCTTGACACGGCAAAGATTGGGCAGACTATTCAGGATTATGCAAAGGGATTAAACCGCAGTGCCGTTTCTAATACGGATTCGGATTCTGACGGTTCGGACCCTGTTTCTGATTAAATCGGTTAGGTCTTTCGTAGTCTACTTATTTCAAAGCGTTACAGCGTTTGTTGTCGCGCATTTAATTGTGTTTCTTTGAAACTATGAGGATATCTTCATCTTGGAGCAAATTCCACTTCGGAGATACCCTTAACGCACAAGGGTGAGCCAATGGTTGATGTTAAAATTGACAGTATCCGTGCCGACAAGAACAACGGAACACCGGTAGTTGTTTTGGAAGAGATAGATGGAGATCCTAAACGAAAAATGGCGATATGGATCGGTGACAGTGAAGCTTTAGCAATCAAATCTGGCTTGGAAAAGACATCATTTCCACGTCCTATGACTCACGATCTGCTCAAGGATATCGTTGATACGCTCTCAGCTACGGTAACTGCTATCTACATCAACGCAGTTGAAGAGTCAACCTTTTATGCTAAGGTGAAACTCAAATCGAACAGCCAAGAATTCGACATAGATTCGCGACCGAGTGATGCCCTTGCCATCGCAATCCGATATAACGTACCAATCTATGTGGAAAACAATGTGATTGAAAAAAACGGATTCTTTGAAAAGGAGTAATAATATGGTTGAAGTTAAGATTGAATTTCTTACCATTGATCAGAACACTAACACACCGGTCGTTGTCTTAAAAGAAAAAGAAGGCGACTCTAAACGGATATTGCTGATATGGATCGGCAGGCCGGAAGCATGGGCAATAGAGGCTTGGCTTAAAAAAGAGCCTATGCAACGCCCAATGACACACGATCTATTTAAGAATGTGTTTGACGCAATCTCCGGCAAGGTAAATTCCATCTGTATCAATGCTGTTGAAAAGTCAACCTTCTATGCACAGGTAAGGCTTGAATTGAACGGGCAAGAATTCGACATAGATTCACGACCGAGTGACGCGCTTGCCCTCGCAATTCGGTGTGAAGCACCAATTTATGTTGAGGAGGAAGTCATTGAAGAAAACGGTTTCCTTGAAGCGGAAGTGAAAAAAGGGAAACCAACACCGCGCGACGCTAAAGATGTATTAGAAAATCTGGATGATGAAATTGTAAAACATTACACAGTTTAGCCAGAGACTCGTAGATCAAGAAATCTTTGACGTATCTTCGTGTCCAGGAGTTTGTTACCGGACTTCCTGAGCATTTGCACGCTGTGTAGAATCCTCTTTTTCCAGTTGTTGCCTTTGTGTCAACAGGCTGACTCCATACGCTGCTTACTGTTGAAGACGAACTCACCATGGAAAACTCATATAGCAAAAACTGCATCGTGCTCCATGAAAATTGCACAAAAGCCTTGGATACCAGCGACTTTGTCTCAAGGATAGACCTATCCTTTCTTGATCCACCCTTCAATCAGGACAAGGCGTACAATGCATGGGACGATAATCTGCCGCCAGAGAAATATTGGGAGTGGATGCAAGTAGTATGTGCCAAAATCTATGCGTTGACTTCCGATGGCGGTGCTATCTATTTTATGCAACGCGAAAAAAATACAGAATTCGTTTTGCAATGCTTACGCGATAGTGGATGGGCTTTTCAAAATCTAATCGTCTGGAAAAAGAAAACCTCAGCGATCCCAGGAATAAGTCGTTTTGGCAAACACTATCAAATAATAGCGTTTGCAACGAAAGGCAAAACACCACGTGTTTTCAATCGTCTACGCATTGATCCACCACTGCCAGCAGATTACAAGTACACGCGTGAAAACGGTATGTATGTTACCGACGTATGGGATGATATACGGGAGTTAACTTCTGGTTATTTTGCGGGTGATGAAGCATTACGCGATGCGGAGGGAAATCGCCTGCACAAACAGCAAACTCCCATTCAACTTCTTTTACGGATTATCCTCTCCTCCACAAATCCCGGTGATGTTGTTCTTGATCCGTTTGCGGGCTCTGGCACAACGTTTGTTGTGTCAGAACAATTAGAACGAAAATCGATCGGTATTGAAATTGACTCCCACAACGTAAAACTTATCCAAAACAGACTCGCTGAACAGAGAGAATCGGATGATGTCTCTCGCTTTCTTAAAGATTATGCATGTACCCCGGACTTAGAAGCAATTTGGGGAAAGGAACAATCAGTGCCACATAATTCGGATTTTTCTAAGCAGATAAAACTTTTTGAATCAAAGCAATAAATGACTTACTCAATCTACCACTTTTTCGCTCACTTGTGTCAGAAAAAAGAGGAACTCTACTCAGTAGAAAAACTTGATAGTTTCCCATTTGATACACAAATGCTCTCTTGTGTTAATACAGGAATTTTTCCAGATTTAGCCATAAAACTCAATAGAGGCAATTTGCAGTTTACTGGTGGGGAATTAATTGAACTCAAAGATAGCACAAAAGGATATTCAGTCGCTTCTTTTAATTCAACGATTCCGACAGGTGAAAAGGATATTCAAAAATTAACTACGGGCACTACGAATACTATTCGAACGCAGATGCAAGAAGCAGGTAATGATATATTTTCCTTGCCGACTCGCCAAGTTTTCTATCTGATTCGTGGGAGAAAACAAGTAAATGTAAAAGCATGCTTGACTCACGGAAAATTTTTTGAGACAGTACCAGTTTCAAAACTGATTTCAGAATCATTTTCACAAGCTCTAGAAGAACGTTTAGACGAGCTCGGGGAATCTTTGTCGGTACAAATGAGACAAAAATTGTTAGATCTGTTCAGTGAACAACAAACCTTCAGCAGAGTGAGAAACGTAGATGATGCCTCAGTGAGGCTCCGTTTTCGTATTATGACCGAAGTTAAAGCTGGGGCAAACATTTTGAATCCGAATCAGTATCCTCAAATTCTTGACAATACGCTGAACTTTGGAGTGCCGTGTCATGGTAAAACCGAGCAGAATCAACAACACGATAAAATGAGAATTGCCTTTGAGGAAATGAAATGTGAAAATTTATTTTCACAAATGCAAGTTTTTAATCTCCAACACCATTTTAATGGGAATTTTCTCATTTTTCAGGCTAATCTATCAGTAGATGTATAAAGGGAATTAGCGCATGGAATTTCCTTAGGTGATAGTTATGTATTCAATTGGATCATCCACCTAAAACTCTGCTTTTAAATGGACATTATTCATGGCTTCAATGCAATTAGCCTTCGATTTCAACCGATCTAACAGTTACGCTGTTCATCTTCCTACCTACACGAACGAATTTTGGACAGCAAAACAACGCGCCGGGCATTCTATTCATGAAATTTCATATCGCGCCTGTTACAAGCCGCAATTACCCGCATATTTTATACAAAAGTTCTGCAAACCGGCATCTGTCGTTTACGACCCATTTATGGGACGTGGTACCACCTTGATAGAGGCACAACTTCACGGACACAGAGCCATCGGCAATGACATAAACCCATTATCTCAAGTTCTCACATTTTCTCGCCTCAACCCGCCTACGTTAACTGATATTGAAAAAAGATTGTCTGAGATTGACCTGTCAAACGGTGCCGAAATTGATCCAGACCTCTTAGTCTTTTTCCATGAAGATACACTCAGCGAAATTTATGGGTGGCAAACTTATTTTCAACAGGAACAACTTGACGCGGTTGATGCATGGTTACAGATGGTCGCGTGTAGTCGTCTCACAGGACACTCTTCAGGTTTTTTCTCTGTGTTTACCCTGCCACCGAATCTTGCAGCTTCGGTTACTTCCCAGCGGAAAATCAACGAAAAACGGAATCAGAAACCTGAATATCGCGATACAAAAGCACTGATATACCGAAAATCAAAGCAGTTGTTACGCCACAGCCTCCCTGAGCATTTTTGGCGGAACGATGCTATACTTCTTATTGAATCTGCTGATGATACCCCCCAAATCCCAGACGAATCGGTTGATCTCGTTGTCACCTCACCCCCTTTTCTTGATACTGTTGACTATGTGCAGGATAATTGGTTACGGATGTGGTTTTGTGGCATAGAAATTGACGCAGGCAAAATTTGGCAATTAAAATCGTTAGAGGATTGGGTTGCGCGGATGACGGATGTCTTTGCGGAACTGCGACGCGTATTGAAACAGGATGGGCAAATTGCGTTTGAAGTAGGAGAGGTACGGAATGGGAGTGTTTTTTTAGAGAACGCTGTCTTCAAAGCGTCTCTGGATGCTGGATTTGTGCCTGATAAGTTGATGATTAACGCACAGCATTTCACGAAAACGGCAAATTGCTGGGGTGTCTCTAATAACAGCAAAGGTACAAACAGCAATCGGATTGTTATTTTGAGAAAAGATAGTTAACAAAGGAAGGAGGTTTGCATTTTGGATAAATATCGGTATTGGATTCAACTGCATATATTCTGTATCACAACATGCCTAATTTTTGGGAGTGTTGACGCATTTTCAAAAGATATACAGATAGACGATGTTCCCAAAGCCATTCAGAAGATAATTTTTCGTGAAATTGGGGACATACCGATTGATGACATTGACAGGGAAAAAGATGACGGAGAAGTTTACTATGATGTAGAAGCTGAAGCTAAAGGAATAAGGATTGAACTTGAGATCGCAGAAGATGGTACAATCAAGGAGAGAGATATTAACGAAGAAATTTCTTTCTCCGAGCTTCCAATCCCTGTCCAAGATACAGTGCATCGGCATGTTGGGGCGTTGGAAATTGATGACGTGGAACGGAAAACGGAACTTGGCAAAGGTGTTTTTTACGATATTGAAGCTGATGATATGGGTGTAGAGATTGACTTTGAGATTGCGGCCGATGGAACTCTGATTGATAAGGATATGAGTGATCCCATTGAGCTTAAGGTCAAACTGAGCGCAAAATCTAAACTTCCTATGCTTGAAGATATATCACCCTATCGGGAAGCACTCGTATTTTACGAGTACAACCTTCAGAAACGCGTTGATGGCGAATTCAAAGGGAAGAAGCTGCGAGTTGCACATTGGGCAATTTACGACAACGAGTCGCAGCCAATTGGCAAAGCTAAAATCGGATCATCAAAGACACTAAAACTCTATCCATACCAACAATTCAAGGAACTTGAAAGCCTCTATACGAGTGATACGCTTGAATTAGACGTTGACATACCGCTTTATCACGATATTGGACAGAAAATTCATGAAGACCGATCTATGGATGATAGATTTGACTATGATTCTATTCTCTCCGAAAAGATGCCGGTTTTCTGGCAACTGAAGGATCAACTGAAACTGATTGCTTTGGGTGACTCGCGCTGTGAATTGGGTATTCAAGCGGAGTTGTTTTACGGTGCAGAAAACCGTAAAACCCCGGTTGCGTACAACCTTGCAATTTCAGGGGGGTCGTTGGAGTTTCAGAAAATAGTTGTTGATGAATATCTTTTGAAAATACCGAACTTAGAGTGGGTGGTTTATCAAATGTCGCCGCGTGTGGTTAACCGACACTTTGAAAGATCGTCCGAGAGGGAATTGTTAAGAAGCGACGGTTATGAGTTTGATAAGAAACATGCTGCAAGGCTTTGGCGCAAATCCGATAGTGGTGATGACAAAAAGACAGTTGCCGATATTGTTTCAATACCGTATGTAGGGGCATACTGGTCTGAACGTCCGTGGGGATGGAAGTACAGAAACGAGATTTGGCAAAATCCTGAAACAGATGATTTGAAGCGGAAGTGGGAGATCTCTGAAAAAAGGTGGGATCGTCTTTCATCAATGATTGACGTATTAAACGAACGAGACGTTCAGATCTTGATATATCTACCACCATTCCACCCTATTATGCGCGGCAAGGATGTCGTTGATGATGACGGAACAACCCTGAAAGGCTATCGGGAATTGGTTGATAGATTACAAAAGTTAGAGAATCAGTTTCCAAACCTTGTTTTCATTGATTTGAATATGGGAGGGAATCACGATTTTTCACCTGAGATGTTCAAAGACCTTGACCACATGAATGCACTTGGCGCAGGAAGATTGACGCAGCAATTGGAAGAAATTAGGCAACGTCACACTAAAAAACATCAAAAATAAAGATAGACAAATAAAATGGACGCAATTTCATATTTTGTCTAACAGTAGCATAAATATTGGGAATTTGGGATGGTTTTCAGTTTGCATATCTTTGTCTACTACTTTCTCCCGATTGCGTTACTCAGCTATTACCTACTTCCTCGTCAAGCGAAACATTTTGGACTGACACTTCTCAGTTATCTATTTTACGGTTGGGCAAATCCACCTTTTGTGGTGCTGATGTTTGCCTCAACGCTGATTGATTATACGTGTGGTCGCGTTATCTCTGGAAGTGGACATCACCGTCATCGAAAAATCGCACTGACAATCTCTATCTGTTCAAACCTATCCCTTTTAGGCTTTTTCAAATACTTCAATTTCGGCATATCAAACTTTAATGCTATTCTGGACTGGTTGGGATTACCGATATGGGGCAGTGTTCTTGAGGTTACGCTTCCTCTCGGTATCAGTTTCTATACCTTCCAATCGATGAGTTATACGATAGATGTTTATCGTGGTGATGGCAAAGCAATTCGGAATTTCATAGATTTTGCCTGCTATGTGTCAATGTTCCCACAACTCGTCGCAGGTCCAATAATTCGGTTTTCAGAGGTTGCCGATCAACTTCAACATCGGACACACACGTTTGAAAAGTTCGCGCGGGGAATTGCTTTTTTCTCGTTGGGTATGGCGAAGAAGATTTTGTTAGCGAACCCTTGCGGTAAATGTGCCGACACAGTGTTTGATGCAGGTATAGTCAGCACTGTTGATGCATGGTATGGCACAATTGCTTACGCCTTTCAAATCTATTTCGATTTTAGCGGTTATTCTGACATGGCGATCGGCTTAGGGTTAATGTTGGGGTTTACGTTTGCTAAAAACTTTGATGCCCCCTATCGTTCGGAATCTATTACGGAGTTTTGGCGCAAATGGCACATCTCGCTTTCCAGTTGGTTGCGAGACTATCTCTATATTCCGCTTGGCGGAAACCGTCGAGGTCGGTCACGAACATATCTCAATTTAGCACTTGTGATGTTACTCGGAGGTTTATGGCACGGCGCATCGTGGAATTTTGTTATCTGGGGTGGAATTCATGGTGGCATGCTTGCACTTGAACGAAATCGGGGAAAGACAAGCCACTACGAATCTCTGCCGAAACTTTTACGAGTTGTGGCGACGTTTCTACTTGTGCTAATAACTTGGGTTTTCTTCCGAGCAACCGATTTGACGCATGCACTTACTTACCTGCGGTGTATGTTTAGTGGTGTTGACATCCAACTATCTATCGATTTAATAGCGGGTATTCTGTATCAACCTTACTATCTATTGACAATGTGCGTGGCGGGGATCGTAATCTGGAGTTTTCCACAGACGTGGGACTGGACACAATGCTTGACACCTATCCGAATAGGTATGTGTCTTCTGCTGTTCTTAGTCTCACTTGCTGTTTTGTCAACACAGACGTATAATCCTTTTATCTATTTTATTTTTTAGACATGCGAAACTTAGCTGAACACCGTAGAGAAACAGCCATAAAAGAGCTTGGCAACACACTTGTGAAACGAAACGTGTGCATAATTAGTGTTTTCATCTTCGGTGTTGCCCTTCTATGTGTGCCATTTTGCCAGTTTATCTCAGAAATTCGACGCGGCGAGTTTCCTCAGGCTTTTCGCGCTTATGAACTATTGTCAGAGCCTAAACGCGAAGCCATTGAAAAATACGAGGACGTGTTAGAGGACGAATCCGTGCTTACGAATTGGCTGTTGCCGAGTGTGCAGTCAGTGTTGACGGGGTTGTTTCACACTGGTAACGAACAGGTCTATTTGGGACGTGATGAGTGGTTGTTCTATCGTGCCGATATTGATTCGCTGATCGGTCTCAGCAATGATCATTTCCAAACACGACAAAAAATAAGTCAGACGCATGGTAAGTACCACGATGCGCTCAAAGCAATTGTGGATTTCAAGCGTCAGTTAGAAAAACGTGATATTACACTCATCGTGATGCCGACTCCTGTTAAACCGTCGATTCATCCAGAAAAGTTCTCAGCGCGCCACCAAAATCCTAATGCACCGCTACACAATCCCACCTACGCAAAATTTGTTGAGGCACTTGTGTCGAATGGTGTTCTGGTGTATGACCCATCCGAACTTCTCTTTGAAGCTTCGCGCCAAAATGCACAGTATCTCAAAACAGATACGCATTGGCGGCCGGAAGCAGTGGAAAGCGTCGCAAAAAATCTTGCAATATTTATCGCTGAACGTGTGGAATTCGCCAATGCTCCAACAGCTGCTTACACTAAAACCGCAACCGAAGTCGTTAACATAGGTGACATCGCAAAAATGCTGAACCTACGAGAGCATCAAACCCTGTTTCAGCCTGAACACGTCACATCTCACGTTATCCAGACCCAGGCAGGTGAACCGTGGCAACCCGAACGTAATGCTGAGATTCTGTTTCTGGGAGACAGTTTCAGTAATATCTATTCGCTTGCTGGCATGGGATGGGGAGAATCGGCGGGCTTCGTTGCACACCTCAGCGCGGAACTCTCGCGACTGATAGATAAGATAGTAATTAACGCTGGTGGGGCACTTGCAACCCGCCAAGCACTTGCGCAGCAGGTTGAGAGGCTTGACGGTAAACGTGTCCTTGTCTATCAGTTTGGGACGCGAGAACTATTTTCTGGCGACTGGAAGCTACTACCGATGCCACAAATTCAATCTGTATCAGTAGGTGAGAATGTAAAACCAACACTACTGAATGATGAGATAACCCTTACCGCTTCTGTAAAAGACATAACAAATCCACCTGCTCCGGGTAGCGTGCCATATACTGAATGTATCATAGCGATTCATCTTGAAAACGTCAAAATACCTGAACTTCCTGAAGAATTCGTTGTGTTTGTCTGGGGAATGCGTGAAAACAAGTGGACAGAAGCTGCTACATTTAAAGTCGGACAGAAAGTGAAGTTGCGCCTCCGACCGTGGGATTCCGTTCAAGCAGACTACGAAAGCTACAACCGTAAAGAATTGGAAAATGAAGAGGCATGGTTACTGGATGTCTACTGGGGAGAGATTCCGTGATGCTATTGAAAATGAGACCTCTAAAGATGGTCTTGCAAGCTGCATCCTACATGCAATTGTCTATTCTATCTCTGTTATTATTAACAGGGGGAGTCTGTCATCCTGATTTTGCGCTTGCTGAACCGGATCTTTTTGTTCAGTCGCTGACTGAAAAAGTTGCTGAAGCAGAAAGACAAAAAATAACCGTCGTCACCGGAAAAGAGGGATGGTTATTCTTTGCTCCTGAGCTGCGACATC
The DNA here is from genome assembly GCA_965197475.1 of Candidatus Poribacteria bacterium. Lineage (GTDB taxonomy): Bacteria > Poribacteria > WGA-4E > WGA-4E > WGA-3G > MSPOR6. The sequence goes on from CBDANF010000003.1 coordinate 714,158, forward strand.
TGAGTGTTGGACAATTTTGGGGAGACGCTGCAAAGAAAGTCAGTCAAGCATCAAATCCGGAGTTCGCCGATCCACTTCCGGCAATTCTCGATTTCAAAGCGCAATTGGACACAGCAGGTATCAATCTAATTTTTGTTCCTATACCTGCAAAAGCTTCCATTTATCCTGAGATGATTTCGGAACACGGTACAGCAAAACCGCGCACCGATCAACACCATATCAAATTTTACGACGTTTTGCGAGAAAAGGGTGTTAATGTATTGGATCTAACCGATCTATTTATTCAGAATCGGTTTACTGAAGTGGTCCATTGTATTGCAAACAGGATACGCATTGGTCAGGACAGGCATGTGTTCTGGCAGCAGAAGCAATTGCAAAAGCCATCGGCGCACTGCCTTGGATGGCACAAATTCCCAAACGCAAGGCAAAGACTGAAACACGGACTGTTGAAATAACTGGCGACCTCTGGAAAGAACTTGGCAATAAAGATTTACAGAAAGAACAATTACAACTTGCTTATGTCATAGAAGATGGAGGATCAACTACGAACACACAGCCATTTGGTGCATCGTGGCGATTGAGTCCTGTTGTGCTGTTAGGGGATAGTCATAATCTTGTTTTTCATGCTGGAGGTGATATGCACGCGCAGGGGACAGGTTTACCAGACCATCTCGCCCACCAACTTGGGTTTCCCGTGGATGTGGTAGCAGTTCGTGGTTCTGGTGCAACCCCATCCCGATTAAACCTGTTCCGGAGGCGTGATAAAATGAAAGGGAAGCGAGTTGTTATCTGGTGTCTCAGCGTTCGAGAGTTCACAGAGGGACAAGGTTGGCATAAGGTTCCGGTGATAAAATAATCGGCAGGGCACGGGGACCCCGCCCTACAATGTTAGCTGGCATTGCAAACGCTAAATTGTAGGCTTCATCCACTGTTTGAGAGGATTTCTAAACATCGCCTGCTGCTTGACGTTCCAACTCCCCGCGCCACCCAAGAACCATTCCAGATTTGATATGCTTAATGTCAAACCCTGTGTATCGATCCTCAAGGGTATCGCCGAGTTTTTGGGTTTCTACCCAGCGGTCCCAAGCGGTCTTCATCCATTTGTGCGGTAGAGCCTCTCTTACTTCCGGATCAAGTTGCCACGCGTGCCGCACGTCCGTTACTGACGGTTCTCCTGTGAATTCGCCTGACCATTTTGACCAACCGATTGACAAAGTATTCCGTTCGCGTTCAGGGACGGTATGTCCTGTATGGATCGTAGCACCATTTCGGATGAGTGCTTCTCCTGGCTTCAACCGAATCGCTACTTGCCCGGGTAATGGGTCAACACCGTTCCAACTGGGTGTGTGCGGAACGCCCTGATCTTTCATCCCTTTAGGCAGAAGTACGTCATGCTCATAAGGGGTTCGCCATCGGTCATGGCTATCCGGAATAAGTTCGTGGCATTCGTCGTCCGCAAGTGCCAAAAACATGCTCACGCCATTGCGCTCTTTGAGATTCTTAGCATTCCTTTCACGAATTTCTTTCCAGCGGATTCTCTCGACTTCTTTGGAATATGCCTCAGGACCATCACCGCGGACCTCCCGTTGAGCGAAGTAGCTCTTTCCCGTGCCCCACCATGTTACGTCTCGGTGCCACCCGAGTTTGTTCTCATGCGTTCTTGGATTTGCCCACAGCAGCATGCCACTCATTGATAGGTCTTCAGGCTGGAGCCCGTGGCACCAAGAAGCAACGAAGTCTAAGAAATCTGTTGAACCGTGGAATTCAGCAAAACATGTTTCTCCAAAAGCAGGGTGAATGAGTCCGCGAATTGCCCACGGTTGCTCCTGTCCAGTCCGATGGACATACCCTTTTGAACAGTCAATTTTGTCATACTTGTTTTCAGGTGTGCATGCCTCTGTAACGCGTCTGCCTGCCTCCCTAATAATTGGAATCCAAGGATTATCAACAAAGTCGTTGATAATGACAAAACCGTGTTCCTTCAAGTGATCTAAACGTTCTGGTGTAGCTCCATGTGCTGAATGTTCAGGATTGAAATCAGCGAAAGCATTTGCGCGATAAGTTTCCGTTGTCGGTGATTCATTAACGTTCATTTACATTCCCTCCTTTTGGTGTGTGCTGAGAATGTTGTTTTGCACCGAAGTCGTCTTAAGCGTATAAGTGATAGATCGAATTTTGTTCTATGTTGCCAAGGCCATGGTGTCGGAATTATGACATTAAATTGTTAATTTGTCAAAATTTATAATTTGTGCAAATAGGCAGTGCCGATTATCCAAAAAGCCACTTGACAAAATTCCCGATAAAATGATAAAATTAAACCCTAAACACAAAGAAAGGATAGCAATATGGCATCACAAACCGAATTACAATCAATGTTAAACGCACCCATTGCTTTAGCACCGAATACATACTTGCACTTTTACAACGGGGGGAAACTCCGTGCTGAATTTATGGGTGAACCCGATCCGAAAGATGACTATTACTCTGAAGAATGGATTTTCTCCACAAATAGGGCGATTACCCCCGGCAGAGATAACCCACCAGAAAAAGGGTTCAGTCTGATTGAACTCCCGAGTGGAGAGGTAGTCTTACTAAAAGAGTTGTTGGATGCATACCCAGAAGAGACGCTTGGTAGCGCGCACATAGCGAAATATGACACCGATTTAGGCGTACTTCTCAAGATTTTTGATGTCGGCGAAGGCGCACATATCCCCATCCACTGGCATCCAAACCCAGATTTTGCACAGGAACACCTTAACTCACCCTTCGGCAAAAACGAAGCATGGATATTAATCGGTACGCGCCCCGGAGCAAAGGCATGGATAGGTTGGAAGGAAGCTATAGACAAAGCCGAATTTCGCCGTCTGATGGAAGCACAAGATATCGAAACACTGCGAAGCCTCCTGCACGTCGTTGAACCCAAGGTTGGAGAAGTCTACTTCTTACGGACACCAATTGTCCATTCACTCGGCACAGGGCTTTGCGTGCTTGAACCGCAGGAACCGACCGACTGGAACATCCTCGCCGAATGGGAAGGATTTCCATACAATAGAGAAGATGGACACCTCGGTCTCGGATGGGATTTGGCTGTAGACGCTGCTGAATTTGACAAACTTGAGTTGGACTATCTAAACAACTACATCCGACGGACACCGGAACTTGTCAGAGCAGAAGGCGATAACCGTGAAGACCGAATCGTACCAGAGGAAGCATCAAAATTCTTCGGATGCTCACGTTTGACGGTAAACTCAACGATCAGCATGCCATCGGGAAATGGTTTCTATGCGCTCGTAACATTGGGTGGTGAAGGTGTCCTACGTGGTGACTTTGAAGATGTCCCACTCAAACGCGGCAAATCTGTTTTCATTCCGCGATGCCTATCCAGTTACGTCATCGTCAGTACTGGTGATACACCGATGGAGGTTATCTGTTGCTATCCGCCAAGTCTTTAAAGGCAGTAGGCACACGCAGCGTGATGCAACGGTAGCACACAATGTTAGACTTTAAGCCTCCGAAACCGAATATGACCGCGATAAAGGTGGCAAAAGCAATTGTGCCATTTGTCAATCGGTTGTACGTAAACGGGTTAACGTTAGACATCGATTCAGAATCGATTGCGAGGTTAAAATCGACTCATAAACAACCTACGTTAATAGCACCAAACCACGCAGCGTTAGCCGACCCAGTGGTCGTGTTTCTGTTGTCAAAACATATATCGCAACCGTTTTACTATTTGGCAGCCAGAGATACATTTGACAGAGGTAGATTCGGTGGAATCCGTAGTTTTCTGATGCAACGACTTGGTGTTTATTCCATTGTGCGCGGCACTGTTGATAGAAGTGCTTTCAGAACGACTCGGCAACTATTAACTGAAGGAAAATGGCCACTTGTCATCTTTGGTGAGGGAGAAATATCAAGTCAAAACGACACCGTCCTGCGCTTTGAGAGAGGTATCATACAACTCTGCTTCTGGGCAATAGACGATATGAAAAAAAGAAACATTGATAAACCCCTCTATGTTGTTCCCCTTGGTATCAAATATCACTATACACAAGATATGTGGGATGTCATTGATGATGCGCTCACTGCGTTAGAGCGACACATTCTCCCATCGGCAGCGCGCACACCAATAGAACGGTACCAACGACTGAGACGCATCGGAATCGCTGTTCTATCAACACTTGCTGATGAGTATCAATTCAAAATAGAACCCACCGCTTCGCTCAACGAGCAAATTCAGGGACTCAAGGAACAGATATTATCTCACGCTGAAAAGGTTATGGGTATCCATTCCGATAACGATGTCCTAACTCGCGTTCGTGCGTTGAAAAATATTGTTGATGCTGAAGTTTATAAAGATGTTGATGAAATGACGGAGTATGAACGCAAAATACATGAAGAACACCTTCAGAAATTCCAACTATTCTATCCAGATTTGAATAGGTTAATTAATTTCATCGCTATATCGGATGGGTATGTCGCTGAAGAACATTCTCCAGAACGTTATCTTGAAGTGATATTCAGATTGGAAAAAGAAGTTTTTGGAACAGCAAAGATGCGGGGACCACGCGTCGCGTCAATACACGCTGGTGAACCGAAAAATCTTTTGGACCACTACGATACTTACAAGACTCAGAAGAGAGAGACAGTCGAGCAGATCACAATTGAACTGGAGACTGAAGTTCAAAATTTGATTATAGGATTATCATAAAACAGAACCTATTTCAGGAAGTAAAGTGAAAATGTCTAAGGTTGTTGAAAACTGAAACCTACTTCCAACATTAGACATTTAGCGGCTTTAGTAGAATTCCTAAATTATTCCTATAGGAGGAAAACATGGCAAAAAAATTGTCAATTGGAAGTTGGGCTTACGCATTTGGACCTTATGAAGATAACCCTGTCCCGTTTGATGATGTCGTCAAACGTCTCGGCGAACTCGAATTTGACGGTGTTGAAATCGGGGCATTTAAACCGCATATTGACATTAACGATTATCCAATGAAAAGCGACCGTGATGCTGTCAAAGGCTTAATTAGTTACTACGGCTTGGAAGTATCCGGATTAGCAGCTGATTTCTGGTCGCACCCCGGTCCGGCAACGGACGAAGCACAAGAGGATGATAGGTACTACAAGTTATTTAAGGAAAACCTTCAACTTGCGCTTGATCTCGGTTCGCCTTCAATACGAGTAGATACTGTTACCGGTGCTGAGGATGAAATTCAGGGTGTTGAGCGAGGAGAAGCATGGGATCGGATCGCTTCCGTTTGGAGACGTTGTGCCCAAGTCGCGGAAGACCACGGCGTGCTGATGCTCTGGGAATTTGAACCTGGATTTATGTTCAATAAACCCAGCGATATTATCAATATGCCGCAGGCTGTGAATCACCCGAATTTCAAGGTGATGTTTGATACATGCCACGCGCAAATGTGCGCAACTGTTGGTGCACGGCAGGTCGGTGAAAAGGAGACACTTGGCGATAATGGCGTCATTGAACTCGCGCGGCAACTCAAAGGTGAAATTGGACACTTCCACCTCATTGACTCCGACAATACGCTCCATGGTGACGAAACCAGCACACATGCACCTTTTGGAGATGGCGTGTTAGACTTTGATGAAATTATCCCTGTCATCATGGATGAAACAGGATACGATGGTGAGTGGTTTTCAATCGATCTCTGTTTCTGGCCGGAAGCATGGGAAGTCACGGAAAACGCTAAGAAGTTCCTTACGCCTTATTTAGAAAGGTATTAAGGATTTTGCAAAGCAGAAATGGCGCGGCTTCAAACCGCGCCTATTAAATAAGGTGTCAAGCAGTGAAGAGAGGAAAGAAGCCCAAAAAAAGGAAACGAGGTCCGGCATCTCGCGCACGAATACGAGCCAATCTTGCACAGTTACGAACCACTAAAATTCTTTTGCAAGAAAGCGAGCGCATACTGAACCGACTTAAGGAACTTGAAGAAGAAACTCGGGAATGTTACGAAAGCGTACTCAAACGGTATTCGCTGTCAATGGAAGATCAGGAGGAGTTAGAGCGAGAGTGGAAACTCGGTTTGCAGATCATCACTGACTATGAAGATGCAACCCAAGAAGAACTTTCTTACCTTGATATAAGTGTCTATAACTCGGAACCTCTTAGCGATCCTATAGATTGGGAAACCTCAGAAGCGTTTTGGCGAGCCAGTTTTGATTTGGCAAATGCGTTAGGACTAGCACTGATTACAATTGACGAGGCAGGAAATATCAACGGAGAGATAGTCAACTATTAAAGATGATTTCATGTGTAGATAGGTAAAATTGGAACATTTTGGTATCAATCTAATTTCTTCTATACACTTGCCGGCCGGCTGAGTTTTTACTACGTTAACGTGGGTTTGATAAAAAGATGCAATGACTACTGTCCGTTGGGTAGAACGGAATACACAATAAAATCCGACATCAAAGTGTGATTCATTCTCCATTTAAACTGAAAACACCGAAAAATAAGTGAAACCCAACTCTTTTTATTTTTTGGATGGTCACTCGGAATCAAATATCGAACTCACGTTAATATAATACGCAATTAACGCGATTTGTCCTGTGAGGTCCCCGTGCCTCACAATGCTAACCGCTACGTAGAAAACTTCGAATCAAGTTAATTTGGTATAATACCAAATTAACGGGATTTGTCTTATTTTCTGGACGGTAGGTGCGGTTTCTAACCGCACCATAGGCGTCAATTTAAGGAAAGAACTCGTTTGTAGTCGCGCAATTCACGCGCCTCTTATATTCAAAGAAAAGAGGCGCGTGAATTGCGCGACTACGAACGCAGATATTCTCGTCCTTTGCGTTATTTGAGATGTTGGGACAAAAAGGAGCAGTTAAGAAACCGCACCTACCGGGTTAGGGACCGCTAAATTGACGCTAATGGTGCGGTTAGAAACCGCACCTACCGAGTGGGATCAAGTTAATTTGGTATAATACCAAATTAACGGGATTATTAGTTTTCTACGTAGCGGTTAGCATTGCGAGGCACGGGGACCTCGCGCTACACATCGCGTTAATTGGGTATAACACATCGCTTTACGGATATTTATATGCCTTCTGAAACAGTCGGAAAATTTGGGCAACACATGCTAAATCTGCAGTCAATAGAAGCCTTACTTGACCTCGCCTTTGCAGAGGATATCGGTATAGGTGATATTACCACAGAGGCAACAGTGCCACCCTCTCAAAAAGGTATCGGGACACTCTATGCTAAGAGTGACGGTATTGTCGCTGGTCTACCGATCGCTGAACGGACCTTTAAGAAATTGGATTCTGGACTTATCTTCAATGCTTTTGTCAGCGATGGAGACGCAATTACTGCAGGCACCCCTATTGCTGAGATTCAAGGTAGTGCGAAAACAATCCTGATAGGTGAGCGAACTGCTCTCAACTTCCTTCAACGACTGTCTGGTGTAGCAACGTTAACATCACAGTTTGTCAAAGCAGTCGCAGACTATGATGTGAAAATAGTTGATACACGAAAGACAACCCCAGGCTGGCGCGCGATTCAGAAATATGCAGTCCGTGTAGGGGGTGGTGATAACCATCGCTTTGGGCTTTATGACGGCGTGTTAATCAAAGATAACCACATTGTCGCAGCAGGTGGAATTCGAAATGCAGTTCAACGCGCGCGGTTGATTGCGCCGCATACCACAAAAATTGAAGTTGAAGTTGAAACGATTGAGCAAGTCAACGAAGCACTTGATGTAGGGGCTGACATTTTACTTTTAGATAACATGTCCCTTGACACCATGAAACAAGTTGTCAAACTGGTAAACAAACTTGTAGTCACTGAAGCTTCAGGTGGGATAACTTTGGAACAGGTGCGAGATGTTGCTGCTATAGGTGTAAACTTAATATCTGTTGGGGCTTTAACGCATTCAGCGATGCCAATGGACATAAGTCTAAGTTTAACACTTGTTGAGGCATAGAATGTTCACATTTGAAACATTTTTATGGTGCTTAGAACAAAGGAAAAATAGATAGCAATGCAAGCCCCTATGAGCCGCGATAATATGATTCGCGGCATCCTTCTTTTTATGTTGTTTACGCTGGCCGGGTTATTGCTCAGTTTTTTTTGGAGCGGTACGCAAGACATAAAAAGTGGAACAGAAGATTTAAAACTAGTCTTTCTGGGGATGCGGTATGAATTTCTGATCGGTACGTGCGTGTGTATGTTAGTAGATTGGTTATGTGGCGGGCTTCGATTCCACATTTTTGTCCGGATAGTAACTCCGACAATTAAATTCCGGGATAGTTGTCGTGCTATTTTAGCAACAATCTGTGTATCAGCGATTACGCCTTTTCAGACTGGCGGAGTTGGTCATCTCTATATTTACGCTCGATCCGGCGTTCCACTGTCGGGTGCCATTACAGCCGGTATCGTTGCCTTCCTCTCTACCCTAGTCATTCTCATCCTCTCTGCAGGCGGTATCTTGTTGTTGTATCCAAGTTCCATACCGGAAGAGACCACGTGGATCATTCTATTAAGTTTTCTGATATTTAGTTTAGTATTTATAACGTTCCTTCTGTTGCTTTTCAAACCTGAAATTGTTCTCCGTTTTTTTAATTGGCTCACGAAACTTGTAGGACGCAGGTTTACACCCCTTGCACCTCTCTTAGAACGTGTGACGTTGAAAGTGGAGCAGCTCACCACTGAACACAAAACTTTTGCCGCAACGCTTCTCCGCAATCATAAATGGGCTTGCCTCTTGAGTTTATTCCTCACTTGCGGATTCTTTGGGGCAAGAATTGTTGGCAGTTACTTCGTTGTAAAAGCCCTTGACGCAGAAGCGATACTTTGGGAACTATGTGTTGTTGGAATGATGCTGAATTTTGTCGTACTGTTCGCGCCAACCCCAGGGGCAAGTGGGGTTGCAGAGGGCACAACAAGCCTATTAATGAAAAATCTTATCAAGGGGAAATTGATTACTCCCTTTGTGCTGCTAACGCGATTTTTCACCGTCTATTGTGCTGTTGTTATTGGTGGTATTGTAATCGGTTTACAATTGGCAAAAGATTTCAGAATTAGTAAAAAAGGCATAGTTGAAGATGCTGTGCCACAAGTGAGAGCTCACCCTATTGGAGAGCTCAAGGATAAAAAAGGGCATAACTGAGAAGATGGCTGTCAGTAAAGACTGTGTTTTTCATAACCTATTACCGACAACCGATTATCATTGGAACTATGTCCGAAAGGAGAAATATGGAAAAAGTTGATCCGAAAACAACGAAACTTGGTTGGATTGGTACCGGGGTGATGGGCAGATGGATGTGCCAACACCTTATGGACCTTGGATACAGCATGACTGTCTATAACCGCACGAAATCGAAAGCGGAACCGCTCATTGATGATGGCGCAACTTGGGCAGACTCTCCAAGTGAAGTAGCTGCCGCCTCCGATGTCATCTTTACCATTGTCGGGTTTCCACCTGATGTGCGAGAGGTGTATCTTGGTGATAACGGTATCTTGAAAGGTGCAAAATCTGGAAGTATTGTCGTTGATATGACAACAACTGAACCTTCCCTCGCACAAGAGGTATACAGTAAAGCAGAGGAACAGAACGTCGCTTCCGTAGACGCTCCTGTTTCAGGTGGGGATGTCGGTGCGCGGGAGGCACGTCTCTCTATCATGGTTGGCGGTGACGAGGCAGCGGTGCAAGCGGTCATGCCTCTCTTCTCTGCTATGGGGAAAAATATTGTCCATCAAGGCGGTGCAGGTGCAGGACAACACACCAAGATGTGCAATCAGATTACGATCTCTGGCACAATGATTGGCGTATGTGAAGGTCTACTCTACGGCTATAAAGCGGGTTTGGATTTGGAAACGATGCTATCTTCAATCAGTGGTGGGGCAGCCGCTTGTTGGTCGTTGGATAACTTAGCACCGCGTGTCCTCAAGCGTGACTTTGATCCGGGCTTCTTCGTAGAGCACTTCATCAAAGATATGAGCATCGCTTTAGACGAAGCCAGAAAAATGAATTTGAGTCTTCCAGGACTCGCATTGGTGCATCAACTTTATACTGCAGTGCAAGCGCAAGGACATGGACGTTTAGGGACACAAGCCTTGTTGCTCGCTTTAGAGCAGATGTCCGGGGCAGAAGTAGGTTAATTACGCGATGCTGTCTGATAAGGTTCGGCAGTTGACACTCATTTTTAGAAGAAGTTTATTTCTTCCAATAAACGATTGCTAACTGCCGAAAACCTTTCAGAACGGTTCATTAGGATCTCAAACGCATCGGTGCAAGGAAACATTTATGTCCATCATCCCCCATAGGTTTAACAATAAGGAAACTAAACTCTCCCGAAAACTCAAGGATTACAGATTCCGTTTCAATATGTGTAAAGATTTCTGTTAGTCTATGAGCATCCAAACCGATCCGTACGTTTCCATTACTAGATTCAACAGCGACTGTTTCATGTGCTTCACCAAGTTCAGGGGTTTCGGTTGAAATTCGAATTTCTTCGGGATCAATCTCTAAACAGATCGCAAAATTTTTCGGATTTGAAAGTAAAGCCACTCGGCGGGTCGCTCGTAGGATTGATTCCCTTGATACAACCGCCCGACCCTCAGAAAATTCCTGTATAAGCGATTGGTATTTTTGATATTCACCTTCTACCAAACGTGTTGTCAAGGTGGCGTTGTTATCGGTAAGAAGAATTTGATTCTTGAGCAGTAAAATCTTAACCTCGGTGGAATTGGCAAAGGTACGCGCAATTTCCTTGACAGCCTTCAGTGGAACAATAAATTCACTAACATCTTCAGATGTTTTTAGGGGTGAACAATTTGCCAACGCAAGTTTATGTCTATCAGTTGCGACCACTTCAGTTCTATCTTCAAGAAGATTGAAAAAAAGCCCGTTCAGCTGGTACTGAAATTCCTCTGTAGATGCCGCAAACGCTGTTTTGTGGATAACAGAGCACAAGGTTTCACCATCAATAGTTACACCTTCTCCCTCAGCAGATGGCAGTTGTGGAAAATCTTCATCGGAGAGCCCAATCATTTTGTAAGTACCATCTCCGCAAGTGAGTTCAACACGGTCATTTGCGGTTGTAACCAAGTTTATCGGCTTATCTCCGGGTAATTCTCGGACGATGTCTGTCAATTTTTTAGCAGAGACCGTGATAGCCCCTTCTTCCAGGATAGTGCCTACCACTTTAACTCTAATACCGACTTCTAAATCGGTCGCTGCAAATTCAATGTTCCCATCTTGTGCGCGAATAAGAACATTTGCGAGAATCGGCAAGGTGTTACGTCCACTTGCTACACCTTGAACTAGTTGTAAGGAATATAAAAGTTCGTCTTTTTCAAAAGTAAGTTCCATTGCAATCGCTCCTATTATTTTAGTGTCAAATCATTAATAAGACTTACGGAATTTGTCAGATTTTAATCCAAGCATTCCTTTCCCATATTTTGAGTTAATTATACGTTAAAAAATGGAAAAGTCAAGTATTTTTAACAAATGTTAAAATCTGTCAGGTTTGTCATAAGAATCGGGGAAATCCTATCGTCAGCGTAATGTCTACATCCTGATAAGTAAAACGTATATACGACTTAGGATTCTGATGACGAATTTGTTTCTAAGCGCATCGGCATGATGATACAAATGTGTACATCATCACCTACAGGTTTTACAACAAGTGGATTCAACTCTCCAGAAAACTCTAAAACCAGAGATTCAGTCTCAATGTGTGCTAAAACCTCCGTCAACAACCGCGCATCAAAACCGATCCGAACGCTACCGCTGCCAGATTCTACTGCAAGTGTCTCGTGTGCCTCACCATGTTCAGGCGACTTTGCTGAAACCTGAATCTGTTCGGGGTCTATATCTAAGCAGATCGAAAAATTTTTCGGATTTGAAAGTAAAGCCACTCGCCGCGTAGCACGTAAAATTGATTCCTTCGATACGACCGTACGACCCTCAGTAGATTCGGGTATGATCGTCTGATATTTCGGATATTCGCCTTCTACCAAACGTGTTGTCAACGTTGCGTTTTCATCCGCAAAAAGAATTTGATTCTTGACAAGTGAAATTTTTACCTCAGGGGAATCGGCGAAGGTGCGTTCAATCTCCTTGACAGCTTTCAGCGGGACAATGAATCCGCTGATATCTTCAGGTGCCTTCATGGGAGCACAATGTGCAAGCGCGAGCTGTTTTCCATCAGTTGCGACCACTTCAGTCTTATCTTCAAGAAGGTTGAAAAAGAGCCCGTTCAAAAAGTATCGGACCTCCTCTGTAGATGCAGCGAATTCTGTTTTATGGATAACAGAACACAAAGTTTCACCTTCAATCGTTATAGCCTCACTATCAACAGATGGTAGTTGTGGAAAATCTTCATCGGAGAGTCCAATAATTTTATAAACACCATCTCCGCAAGTGATTTCAATTCGATCGTTTGCAGTTGTAACGAGTTCGATCGTTTTATCTGGTAATTCTCTAACAATGTCTACCAATTTTTTAGCAGAAACCGTGATGGATCCTTCTTCTTTGATAGTTCCAATGACTTTGACTTTGATGCCGACTTCCAGATCGGTCGCTGTACATTCAATGTTCCCGCCCTCGGCACGAATGAGGACGTTTGAAAGAATTGGCAAGGTATTACGTCCACTTGCCACACTCTGAACTATCTGTAAGGAATATAAAAGTTCATCTTTTTCAAAAGCAAGTTCCATTCCAAGAGCTCCTATTTTTATTGTATCAAGTAAATTAATAACGTGAGTTTGACTTAAACGCTTCGTGAATTAACACCGAATACATGTATGGTTTTCGGCGGGTTGAACAACGTGAAACCTAATGCTTTTCATGCCTACATTTCCCAGAGCCATTCAGTTTTCGGTTTTTTGCCTGTTTTAGTCGTAAAGTCGCGACCTGCGAATCAACGCCAAATGCACTTATTGCATTTGGCGGGTCGCTCCTACAGAGGAGAAACCTTGAGCAGAAGGTAACAACTACCGGAGAATTGAAGGACTCTGTATTTTCACCTTGACAGACTTTTGATTGTTTAGTATAACATACTATAGAAAATATATCCATTATATTTTGGTATATCATCTTTAGCAGTTTCAGAACAGAAATTGTGTCAGCATCTTAATTTCACCCTCCTAACAAGAATGCATCAGACAAACTTACAGACTTCGCAGCCAATTTCAAAACGGGCGGTATTGATTGGTACCGTCCTGATCATAGGCAATAGCTACTGGATAGCTTATGTTGAAATGATTTGGCATACAGCGCACCTGACAACCGTTGCAATGTCTGTGAACGTCATGTTCGGCATTTTTGTTATCACGGTGTTGAACATGTGGATCCGAAGTTTAGCACCGAGTGCTGCGCTCACACAGCGCGACCTGATCGTTGTTTACAGCATGCTTGCAGTCGGCAGTGCATTTTCAGGACACGATTGTATTCCGCGGCTTATGGGACTTATTCCGTACGCCTTTCGCTTTGCTACTGCTGAAAATGATTGGGAAGCACTGCTTTTTCATCATCTTCCTGAATGGCTTGTCGTCAAACATCCGAAAACGGTCAACGATTTCTACGAGGGTAACGTCAACTTTTTTACCGAAGGGTATGTGCAATACTGGATTGTCCCTATTCTTTCATGGTCGGCGGTTATCTTTCTTTTGATGTTGATCTTTCTTTGCTTGACTGCCTTGATTCGCAAGCAATGGATAGAAAGCGAAAAACTCGCGTATCCGATTATCCAAATCCCACTTGAGATTACTACGAACCGCCGCATCTTCAGAAAACGTCTCCTCTGGATCGGCTTCGGGGTAGCAGTAGGGATAAACCTACTCAACGGGTTACATTTCTTTTTTCCGATGCTACCGGAAATTCCTGTCAGAAAATATAACCTTAATATCTACTTCACACAAAAGCCGTGGAACGCGATAGGTAGCACACCGCTTCGGTTTCATCCTTACCTAATAGGCTTTTCGTTTATTCTGCCGCTGGATTTAGCGTTTTCGTGTTCGTTTTTCTACTTAATGAAGAAGGTGCAGCTCTTATTTGGAAGTGCGACAGGTGTATCAAAATCACCGGGGTACCCATTTTTAGGGGAGCAAGGTGCAGGCGCGTTGCTTGCGCTTCTTGCTGTAGCATGTTGGAATGGACGAAAGCATTTTGCATTCGTGTTTTCACAAGTGATTCGACCAAATCGTGCGGAGGCACAAAATGAAGCGTTTTCCTATCGCAGCACCTTAATTACATTAGCATTATCCCTGTTTTTACTTGCTGTTTTCTGTATTCGAGGTGGCATGTCGTTATGGGCATTTGCCGTTTTCATCGGCATCTACCTGCTGATTGTTGTCGGTCTAACACGGATGCGTGCAGAACTTGGTCCCCCGATACACGCAATCGGCTACCTAACCCCACAATATATGATGATTTCACTCCTCGGCACACGGAGACTACGGGCGGGCAATCTCACGATGCTATCATTGATGAATTGGCTGAGTGGTGCCAGTTATGCCTCATTCCGCACCCATCCAATGCCTGATCAGTTGGAAGCGTTCAAACTGGCGGAGCGGACCAGTATTCGAAATCGAACGATGTTCACGGTGTTAGTCATCGCAAGCCTCGTCGGTATCTTGTCAAGCCTAATTCTCTATCCGTATGCAATCTATCGCGAAGGAGTGGCTGCAGGTTCCGAGCAGATTCACGCCGGTGGCGCAGATACATATAATTTCTTGTCATCATGGTTAGTAAATCCGAAACCGATGGACTGGTTAGCAACAACTGTGCTTGGGGTAACGTTCATAGCAAATTTGGGCATCATGCTGCTTCGATCACGCTTTGTGTGGTGTCCACTGCATCCAGCGGGATATGTTATAGGCGTTGCGCCTGGAACAACAGATATAATCTGGTTCCCGCTGCTTATCGCGATGGTAACGAAATGGATTATCTTACGGAATGGCGGCATAAAAGCGTATCGACGGGCAATACCGTTTTTCATCGGGTTGGTTTTGGGGGAAGCGTTGATGGGCTGTTTCTGGCCTCTATTGAGCTTAATTTTGCGGTCAGCGGTGTATAGTTGGATCTGATTGTGTTTATTAGAAATCGTCTCTGTTTTTACAAAGATTGCCATTTTATTAAAGTTTTGATATTATACTCTATTGAAAATCCAAATTAATCAAAAGAAGGAGAATAAATGCAACCACAATTACCCGATGCGCGAAATGAAAATATCTTAATCCACGTCGGTGGGGAATTACTACCCCGTGAAGATGCGAAAATCTCTGTGTTTGATAGCCTTGCACAAGGTGGAGATGGTGTATGGGAGGGACTACGTATCTATAAAGGTAAAATTTTTGCACTGGATGTGCACCTTGACAGATTGGTGGACTCCGCACACGCGATGGCGTTCGAAGGAATTCCATCTCGCGACGAAATCAAAACCGCTATCTTTGAAACGCTCCAAGCAAACGGGATGCGCGATGAAGTTCATATCCGCTTAACACTCAGCCGTGGGAAAAAAGTGACCTCCAGCATGAATCCGAAGGTAAACCAATATGGCACTTGTTTAATTGTTTTGGCAGAATGGAAAGCACCGATTTATGCAAGCACAGGGATTCGGTTGATTACTTCAGCAATTCGGCGGAATCCTGCCCAGTGTATTGATTCAAAGATTCATCATAATAATTTGATTAACAATATTCTCGCTAAAATAGAAGCGAACGTCGCTGGCGTAGATGATGCGATTATGCTTGACATTTTCGGTTTTGTCTCTGAAACAAATGCAACAAATATCTTTATAGTGAAAAAAGGGCAAGTCCTTACCCCACATGCGGATAGCTGCCTGCCTGGGATTACGCGTGGTAACGTCGTCCATCTGGCGCGCGAAGCGCAGATTCCGTTGGTAGAACGGAACGTCTCCCTGACAGAGGTTTACACAGCAGATGAGATGTTTACGACCGGCACTGTTGGTGAGTTAAGCTCTGTGTTAGAGGTAGATGGCAGACAGATTGGTACAGGGAGTCCTGGGCCGATGACAGGACGTTTGCAAGAACTTTACGCCGAAATGATAGCACGTGAAGGCGTTCCGATACCGTAGAAAATTGATCGCTATTGGTTCTGCAATGTTTCCATGAGAACTGCCGCTCCGTCAGTGATGATTAATTCAACGGCTAATACAACTATCGGTAATTTTGTGGAAAGAGATGCTAACTTTTGTTCGTCCTTCTGTGTCGTGACAACCCACTCAGCACTACAACGTTTCATCCGTTGTTGAATTTGCAGTAAATCAGATTCGGTGTAGACATGGTGGTCAGGGAAGGCGAACAATTCCACTGCCTCTGGATTATACTTCTCAAGTGTTGCGACAAACGCTTTCGGGTTGCCAATTCCGCACACAGCCAGAAGTCTTTTACCCGTAAGGTTTTTTATCGGCATTGTAGGATGTTTGCCTGGTTGATTTAGCCAGTACAAAGATGTTGGTTGATGAATACTTTCCAAGATCGGTATATTAGGTGTCAATCGATTCAGTTCCGCTTTCAAATCTGAAACTTGTGTGCCAACTGCATCTGTCCGAGTCAATAGAATTATATCAGCACGTTGTAGTGCAGATATGGGTTCCCTTAAAGTGCCAACTGGCAGCAGCGCACCAGTACCGTAAGGTTGCGTTGCATCAATCGTAAGAATATCAACATCGCGTGCCAATTGGCGGTGTTGATAACCGTCATCCAGGATTAAGATATTGCTTTTAAAGCGATCAAGAGCGGTTTTTCCTACGAAATAACGTCGTTTTCCAATGACAATCGGAATATTGGTGAGTTGGCGCGCAAGCATATTTGCTTCATCACCGCTTTCTGCTCGAGAGCAGAGCAGATTTTCACCATCCGAGACGACCGTTATCTCCTCACTGCTGCGTCGCTTATAGCCTCGAAGAAGAATTGCTACCTGAAAACCTTTATTCTGGAGCAGTTTAGCGATTGCGGCAGAAGCAGGCGTTTTACCTGTTCCTCCTACGACGATATTGCCAACACTAATAACGGTGCAAGGCAGTCGTTTCTGTTTGATTACGCCGATCATAAAGCAGTAATTTCGTATCCAGACAGCGGCACTGTAGAGCCAACACAGTGGTATTAGCAGAATGCGGAAGAGTGTGGGGAAAACACCGCGTTGTTGGGTAGTGATGAAAGTGTAGAGTCTACGTTTCATTAGGTGAATTACGCGGGATGGGATTACGTGCCGATGCAATCTGTTCCAATACTAACTGTGCCGTTCTTTCTGCCGCACCAGACTCACCTAATTGTTGATAAACAGAATGGAGGGCATCACGTTGCGCATCACGTTTTTTGGGGTTTCGGAGTAGGTCTAAGGTAAGTTCTGTTAACGTATCGGGTGTCAATTCATCTTGCAGAAGTTCAGGTACAATGCGTTTTTTGGCAATGAGATTCGGCAATCCGCTATGCTCTAACGGGGTTAATGCGTTAATCATTCGCCAATTGAACCACGAAGTGCGATATAGAATGATCATTGGCACCCCAATGCACGCAGCTTCAAGCGTGGCGGTTCCAGATGTAATAAGCATCAACGTTGCTGCACGCATTGCCGTGTAAGTTTTACCTTGTAATAGTTTTATAGTCGGCAGACCTGTGATTCCATCCTTGCAGTCATCTATCCGTTCCTGTGAAATACCGAGGGCGAGAGGAAGAATCCATTCTGTATCTGGATAAACTTGCGCAATGTTTGCAGCTGCCTTTAGCATAATTGGAAGAAGACGTTCTATTTCGGACCGTCGGCTTCCGGGCATTAAACCAACGACATGTGTATCGCTTTGTAACCCGAGTTTTTCACGTGCTTGTGTAGGTGCAAGATCGGTTTTCGCAAAATCAACCAACGGATGCCCTACGAATTCGGCAAGTGCGCCCGCATTCTGATAAAATTCTGTTTCAAAAGGGAAAATTGAGGCAACGACGTTGGCGCGCTTCGCAAGTTTTTTTGCCCTACCAGCGCGCCATGCCCAGGCTTTAGGTGGAATATAGTAGACCACAGGAATACCTTGTCCATGGGCATACTTTGCCAAAGGCATGTTAAATTCAGCAAAATCTACAAGGAGCAGCACATCCGGACTTTGTTGACGGATTCGTTCTTTTAACAACGCCTGTTTTTTTAGAAACTTTGGAAGGACAGCAAAAGCTTCAACGATACCCATGACAGCAGAATCTCGGATGTGTATGTCAAGACATACGCCTGATTCTTCCATCATATCACCGCCCATGCCGTAGAGCGATATTTCTGGATGTTGTGCTTTGAGGGCTTGGACGACATGTGAGGCGTGCAGGTCGCCAGACGGTTCGCCTGCGACAATCATAAGTTCCATTAAGATTTGTAATTGTAACGGCACACAGCGTGTGCCTATTGCCGTAACTATGGCATTAATCCTGGTGCTTTCAGACCGTCTGTTTCGTCGTAGCCGAACATCAAATTAAGATTTTGCAAAGCAGCTCCAGCCGCACCTTTCCCGAGATTATCAAGTGCTGCCATCGCAACAACACGTTGTGTCCGTTCGTCAACCTCAACCCCGACATCACAATAGTTGCTTCCGAGTACTTCTTTAGTTTGCGGATATTCGTCCTTGTCAAGAACACGGATGAACGGTTCGTTTTCGTAAAAAGTGGCATATATCCCAAGCAAGGTTTCGGTGTCAAGTGGTTGTTTCAGACGTGCGTAGACAGTGCTGAGGATGCCTCGTGTCATCGGAACTAAATGCGGGGTGAAAGTTACACAAACTGTTTCTCCCGCAACCGCGCTTAACTCCTGTTCAATCTCTGGTGTGTGGCGGTGTATTCCGATGTTGTAAGCAACAACGTTAGATTCACGATTCGGATAGTGAGTAGTGTCCTTGGGTTTCGGTCCTGCTCCCGAAATACCTGATTTTGAATCGACAACTATTGATTCTAATTCGATGAGTCTATTGTTAAGCAGCGGCATCGTGGCAAGGATAGCACTAGTCGGGTAACATCCGGGATTCGCTACGAGTTTAGCTTCTCGGATTTTCTCACGGTAACGTTCTGGCAACCCGTACACCGCATTCTGAATAAGTTCGGGACTGGTGTGATCAACGTGGTACCAGTCGCTGTAGGTCTGTGCATCACGGAGACGGTAATCTGCGCTGAAATCAACGACACGCAACCCTTGTGCAATAATTTGCGGGGCGTAAGTCATCGCTACTTTGTGCGGTACAGCTAACACAACAACGTCTACCCGGTCTTTAAGTGAATCAATGTCTAACGGCTCAAATACAAGGTCAATGAAATTGCGAAGATGCGGTAAGACTCGGTCAACGCGCTGCCCTGCGTAGGTTTCGGATGTGGCGAGTTCCACGCGTAGTCCGCCGGAATGGTGGACCAAAAATCTTACTAATTCGCTGCCGCTATAACCGGATGCACCAACAATTCCGATCTTTGTCATCTTTCTTACCTTTGGACATTTTTACCCCTACTAAACTTTGGACAATTTTAGAGTGCTTGTGTGGTAACAGGGGTAATAGAAACACCTTGTACATCAAAATAAGATTTGTTTATACACATTTCGCCCGCTGGGACTTACTCCGTTAAGGTTATCGTTTTCTATAAACATTCCGTCCTGCTGGGGCTGCTCTTTGCTGCACACGAAATACTTTTTTCTGCGAGTTACGAACCTGAACAAAACTTGCAGAAAATAGAAACATATTTGAAAACTCAACATCAAATAGACAAAAATTGTCCTAACTTTAGTTTTCCTTAAATAATAGCATGAAATGTCTTGGTTGTCAAGATTATACATGAAGTCGTATTGAGTAAAACATAAGGATGTGGTAAAATAGGGAAAAAAGGGTATAATTTATGTCCCTTTCTTTCCACTTCAGATACCGCTTTACTTTATGAAAGGTGTTATTATGGCAAACGAGGCTCAAAAATCACCAAAATACAACTGTATTCCCAAACAGGTTTCCCGTAAAGATTTCAATCGTTATATCTTACCACATTTAGCGAAACGAGTCAAAGGCCCGAAACCGAAACTCTCCTTGGACAAGATATTCAACTATATCCTCTATGTTTTACATACGGGTATTCAATGGGATCAACTCCGAACCCGGCATCCTGAACTCCATTGGTCTAATATCTATAAATGGCATAATCGGTGGTCAAAAGATGGCTCGTATCAGAAACTTTTTGAGGCATCAGTGATACACGTGCTTGACACCGACCAACTTGACACCTCTCAACTTCATGGAGATGGGTCAAATACCGTCGTGAAAAAAGGGGTGACAGCATCGGTTATTCAGGCCACAAACATCAAAAAGGTGAAAAAGAGTTGACCATCACTGACAATCAGGGGTTCATCATCGGTCCGATAACCATCAAACCTGTCAACCAACATGGGACAAAGATTTTGCCCGAAGCATTCACCGATCTTATCGCCTTTGCTAATCGTATTGGAATGGATCTTAGTGCTTCCGTTCTAACACTGGATTCCGGTTTTGATTCCAAAGAGAATCATAAGATTATCAAACAACACGGGCTGCTCCCGGTGATCTATCCGAACCGGCGGAATGCCAAAGAACCTATTGTAATTGCCCGTCCGTTCCGGTGGTTTAACAAGAAAATGGACAAAGACCGATATAAAGTGGAACGAACTTTTGGTTGGCAAGGGACTTATCGGAAGCTCGCCCTTAGTTATGATAAACTGAAAGAAACCCGTTTAGGTTTTCGTAATTTAGCATATTCAATGATAAACTTTCGGAGAACTTTCAATGATTCTTAGCTCTTACTCGCTATGAGTTTTTTATGTCTTGAAAAAGTCCCGAACTTGTCCCAAATTTGACTAATTGTTGCTTCAGCACCTCCCATTCCTTTTTTTGAGTAGCTTCTATCCGCGTTAGTAGCATTGGAACATCGCTACCTTCTGGATCGTTAAATTCCCGTGCCGGATCGTAAGTTCGATTAGGTCGTGACCTAATCGGCGATGTACTAAATACAGATAAACTACCAAAGGTAGCCCACGGTCGGTATTGGCTTATTCCAATATAGTGACTCTTTTTTCTCAAATATTCGTCTAAAGCAATTTCTCTATCAGATTCCCCTCTAAAAATGGGTGAAAGTAAGTTAATAGGAGGTGGGGCTAAGGTGTCAGTACCACAAATTATTTGATATTGATTTCGTTTTTCATCATAAGAGGCTAAACGCACAATCTTTTCGATTTGTTCCTCGGTTTCAAGAATGATTTCACCATCAACGAATTTTACTCTTATTGAACTGACAGTCGGTTCAATTCTTCCTTTTTTCTCAACAAATTCAACTGTCACTTCGGCATCTTCATTGTTGTATGTGCCAGCAAACCCAAGTTTAAAGTTTTTCTCTCTTTTTTTACTGTTTCTGACAATATCCTTAAAGGTGCCTAATGAATAAAGATCCGAATTAAAATCTAATTCCCTATATCGTAAATAATCCACTAATACTTGGAAACAAGCGAGCGCAGTCGTCTTGCCGGTACTATTTTCACCAACTAAAAACGTTAGCGGGCGAATTTCAAGTGTCTGACGTTCTCCGAAACAGCGAACCTCTTCCATTGTAAACTGGGTAATGCTCATCTTGTCACCTCCTCAATCATCATTTGAGACCATGATTTTAAGTATAACATATCCTATAAAGGAACTTAAGTTAATTTTCAATTCAAAATTACCTGTACTTTAAAGCTAAAGCGTTTCTATAAACATTCTACCCCGCTGAAACTAATTCCAATACAAAAATTAACGCACAATCAAAATGATTACCATTTAATATGGATCTTAAGTTATAATAATTGATTATAGGGGAGAACTACAGAATAAATAAAAATCGCAGGAGAAAAAATGAAATCTGTTACATTCCACGGAATTGTCGCTGCAAGGCAAATCATAAATCAGTTTTTACAACCAACACCCTTGAGATACTATCATGAATTATCAGAAAAACTCGGATTTGAAGTCTATATAAAACATGAAAACCATCTACCGACAAGAAGTTTTAAGGTGCGCGGCGGCATTAATTTTATGCATAATCTGCCTGCTGATCAGAAAAAACAAGGGGTTCTTACAGCAACACGCGGCAATCACGGACAATCTATTGCTTATGCGGCGGCACAGTTTGGTGTAAAAGCAACAATCGTTGTGCCGCGTGGAAACAACCGAGAAAAAAACAGTGCGATGCGCGTATTCGGTGCTGAACTGATTGAACACGGAAAAGATTTTGATGAGGCACTCGAATTATGTGACACCCTTCAAGCGGAACGGGGTCTATATTACATTCACCCGTGCATGGAACCAGCTCTCGTCCACGGTGTAGGCACTTATTCCCTTGAGATTTTTGAGAACCTTCCTAATGTACATACAATTATAGTTCCTATAGGTGGTGGTAGCGGTGTTTGTGGGGCGATCACCGTCGCGAAAGCGATTAATCCGAATGTTAAGATCATCGGGGTTCAAGCAGAGAACGCACCAGCGGTGTACCGTTCATGGAAAGCAGGAAAGCATGTAGAGACCGACTCTTGTAATACAGTCGCAGACGGTCTTGCGACGCGTGTACCGTTCCCGATTCCGTTCTCTATCATTAAAAACGGTATAGACGACATCGTGTTGGTTAGCGAGGAGGAACTCCACGAAGCGATTCGATCAGCATTGCGATACACACACAATTTAGCTGAGGGAGCAGGTGCCGCGGCACTTGCGGCGGCGTTTAAACTGTCTGACACGTTGGCAGGGCAGAACGTGGCAATTGTAATGAGCGGCGGCAATTTGGATATGGAGACTCTTAAGGAAGTCCTAATCGTACCAGTTGTGAATCACGTAAACAGGGGCGGATTCTTCAATTAATTGGAGTTCCGCCCATTCCGCTGCTTCAACAAATTCGTTCCGCAGCGCATTTGTTAAGTCTGGATGAATATGTAAAGATGCCAAGTTCCAACGCAGGTTTTGACTGTTTTCTACAAGGACGTTGGCTTCTTCCGCTATGAGGGAGACACGCTGCAAACCGCTGTTTTTTCGGGTTAACCTTAATTTTGATAATACATAGTGGATCGTTTGTTGCGGGTCTCGCATTTCGGCTTTGTAGTCGGAGTGCTTATCGTTCACGAGATAATGACTGAACCGCATCAGTTTTAGATTTCCGAGAAACTGATCGGTCTCATATTCTTCAGGACGTGGTAACCCGCCATACAGGATAAGATGTCGGCAGTTATAGGTATCTAACGCGTACTTGACAGCTAACTGTCCGTCTGTGTAATCCTTACCTATTTGTCCTATCCATTTCTCAACGATATGTTTCGCTTTAGTTGTGCTTCCTTCGATTGAATCCATATCCCCAATAAGGACATCTGGCGTAAGGAGCTTGTCCTTGCCAAGATTTAATTCGTCAAATATTCGGATACCTCCATCGGCACAGATAAGAGGGTAACCTTTTTTTACCGCAAATCCGATTTCTTGCTGGTAAAAGTCCAGATGACGTGTGTCGTAGTATCCGTTAAGGAAGATCAGAGTTGTTTTCATAAATATTGTATGATGGTATCAATTGCGTAGGATGATAGGAGCGTTTAACGCGTTTTAAATTCTCTAATCCTGAATCATCCATAGCGTTTATCCACTTGTAGTTACCCATCAACTCCATGCAAAATTCTCGGTAAATAAACTGAGCCAGTCCTTTTATAGATAGGTCAGATATTTCAAACAGCACACAAAACGTCTCACTGTTCAATTCGTATCCGAAAGTATAAGCGCGTATCTCTCCTTTGATACGGACAACCCTACCAACGAGTCCTAATTCCTCCGCATGTGTTATTCCAATCCGATGTGCTGATTTTGAGTCATCAAGCATCGCTTGATAGATTGCGTCACCATATTTTTCCGAACGTGACATTCGCCATGTCCCATAGAGATTCAAACATGCATCTCTATCAGTCGGTTGATACGGATCGCATGTTATCGAAGGGAATTGTTTTATAAAAACATTGTAAGCATGCCGTTGCTGTTTGTAACGATCCCCTCGCAACTCACTTAAATCTTCTATCCTGTAGACATATTCAGTCTCTTTTTGGATGGCATGAAAACCCTGATTTTTAATAGTTGGGAGAAGCTCCTGTGGAACATTCTCAAAACGTGCAATCTGAGGATTCCGATTTGATTCCAACATAAATTGATACGCATCGCGAACCACATTTAAATAGGCAGGATCCCCGACAGCACAAGGTATCGGCAGAATTGGCATAAAATAGTCCTCACCCTGTTTAGCAAAAACACAGAGGTGGTCATGCAGCAGTGTCCAATAAAACTGAAAATGATTTCGCCACACATAAATCGGTGCGAACGCATAACTGGATAGGTGAGTGTGCATTTGAGACGCATACACCTCAAAAATGGATTTATCATCAAGGGTTAGGGGATGGAGTTGCATGTGTCACATTTTGATTGAGCATATAGAAAACCTTTACCGTGTCTTGATAATCGCCTATGAGGCTCCAGTTCTCGGCAATCTGTTTTCTAACTGCTTCTGATTCAACGTAATCAATAACGTGCTGCACATGTAACTGAAATGCCTCGGTGTTCAGATGTGCTTCACCAAACGGGCAGAGCATATCCACCCCCAAAACAACACGGCTCCTGTCCTCATTGAACATAAGAGCAAACGGATAGAGTTGACAGTCAAGTGGACGATTTGCGTAGATAGTACATCTACTCGTTTCCGGTTCAAAGAAAGGGCAAATGTAAAAATCTTGATACGGTTTTAACCGAATTTGTGTGCTTTTTCCGTCTGCTTGAGGTTGGAATAGAGTGGGGTCTGTACCTTGAGAGATCGCCTGTTGTTTCTCATTTTCGGTAAAAATAGGCGCGAGCGGACTGTCCGCCTCCAAAAATCGGCAGCACACATCACACGAGAAGCATACTTCACTCGGAATGATTTGGTAGAGTTTAGGGTTCAACATGCTGTGTTTTTCCATATCTCAACAAGAATAACACATCAATCTGTCACATTATGATTTGAGTACACTTCTGATAGCATCAACCACAAGATGCACATCCGATTCAGTCAGCCCTGGATGGAGCGGCAGACTCACGACACGTTCAAAAACTTCCTCAGCATGCGGAAAATCACCGACACTGTAGCCGTACTGCTTCTGATAGAAATTGAAAAGGTGTAGCGGAATATAGTGGACACTACATTCAATATTTTCTTCGCGCAAGGCTTCAACAAATTCATCACGGTCGCCAGTGTGCAGTTGAATGATGTAAAGATGCCAAGCATGCTCTGAAGAATCATCTGGTACAAACGGGATGCTGATTTGAGAAACTTTAGCCAATTCTGTTTGATAGATATGCGCAAAATTCTGACGACGTTCATGCTGTTTGTTAAGTTTCATTAACTGGCACAATCCCATCGCTGCCTGAATATCTGTCATGTTGTATTTATAGCCTTCAGTTGTAATATCATATCTCCAAATGCTACGTCGAGACTGCCGTGCCCATGCGTCTTTGTCAATACCGTGGAGCCGCATTGTTCGGAGTGGTTCGGCGAGTGCGTCGTCATTAGTGGTTATCATTCCGCCTTCCCCCGTAGTTATATTTTTATTTGCATAAAAACTGAAGGCAGAAAGATCGCCAAGGGTTCCGATGTATTGCCCCTTATATTCAGTGGGAATAGCGTGTGCTGCATCGTCTATAAGCACGAGATTATAGG
The DNA here is from genome assembly GCA_965197475.1 of Candidatus Poribacteria bacterium. Lineage (GTDB taxonomy): Bacteria > Poribacteria > WGA-4E > WGA-4E > WGA-3G > MSPOR6. The sequence goes on from CBDANF010000003.1 coordinate 739,869, forward strand.
TTTGACATATCTCCCGCAATGCATCCATATCACACGCAAGACCAGCGATGTGGACAGGCATTATCGCTTTAGTGCACGGGGTTATCGCCTGCTCAATTTTGGTGACATCAATGTTCAATGTTTCGGGATCAATGTCTACGAAAACAGGTTTTGCACCGACATATCGGATTGCTTCGGCAGTAGCAGTAAAGGTATAGGGTGTTGTGATGACTTCGTCCCCGACACCGATACCGGTAACAACAAGGCTAAGATGTAATGCTGCGGTGCAAGAACTCACTGCGATTGCGTGTTGGACACCGAGATATTCGGCAAAAGCACGTTCAAACTCACGCACTCTTGCACCAGTACTAATCCATTTAGAAGCAAGCACTTGGCTAACGGCTTCAATTTCAGTTTCGTCAATCCACGGACGACTAAAAGGTATAAACGGCTTTTGTTCCACAAGTGATTCCTTTCAATCATTTATCTAAATTTTCGGTTTCTTTCGGACCAAGAATATGAATCATCGCCTCAAGGGCAAGGATATAACTATACGCACCAAAACCCCCAATGACACCTACCGAAACGCCTGATATATACGAATGATGTCGAAATTCCTCGCGCGCATAAATATTAGAGAGGTGAATTTCAATAACAGGCAATGCGACAGTAGAGAGGGCATCACGGATCGCAATGCTGGTATGTGTATAAGCAGCAGGATTAATTAGAATGCCATCTGCCCAGTCAATGTGATCTCCGATAATGGAAACAAGTTCACCTTCATGGTTAGATTGCAAGATTTTTAGCGTAACATCGTGAGGCGATGCTGCTACAAACTGATCAAGTGCAGTATTGATATCCTTCAATGTTTGGTGTCCGTAAATCTCCGGTTGTCGTTTACCTAAGAGATGTAGATTCGGACCGTGGAGGACGAGGATATTCATATAACGACTTCCTTATATACAGGACTTACGCATTCCCCCTTGATAAGGGGGTTAGGGGGTTAAATAGGCAGAATTTGGTGCTTTTATCTCCCCGGACGCTATCGCTATGGGGCCCCGCCCCCTAAATCCCCCTTATCAGTGGGACTTTTAAACACATTGCGTAAGTCCTGATATATTTGAATCTTCTGACAATAGTATTGATTTATATCTAATGTTTAATTTGTGATTGCATTATATTAGAGATACGGTTTGAAATCAACAGAATTTTAATTATGGTGAAATCTATAATTAATGAGACACTAATTCTGTCCGAGCGATCTCCGAATCGCGACCAACCGCTTTGATAGTCGGGAATCGGAGTTCCCTCCTACAGATCAATGATGTCTAATTAATTCTAAAATCTACCATAATGTTTGGTTTGTGTGTTGCCTCAATGTTTCGTAGAACGGTTGCCTTCACTGTCAAACTGATGTCGCTTATTGCATGAAAAATAACCTACACGTTTTACATTTACATGTAGGTTATTTTGTATATCTCCTATTCTAAGGTTATTGCTTTGTAAGCCATTCCTTAGCCCATTTGAGGCGGTTAGGTGCGATGATTTTTCCTCTTTTATTTTCCCATCGACCTATACTCCAGTAGTAGGCGCAGGTCTCCGCCGCGTTTTCATGAAGTTTGGAGGAAAAATACTCAGACCAGTCAAAACCATGCTTTCCATGCTCTTCCCAGTCTTTATCTCTCGCTTCTTTGTATGCTTTTCCCTCATCTGTCTCTTCCCAGTTGTGTGTAGTAGCATCTTGCCAATTACCATCAATAGCGACGAGAGCGGCTTGGTGGGCATGGGCGATTTCGTGAGCCAGGGTTGACAGAGCTGAATTTGCTGCCCGTGGACCACGAACGGCGAGATCACTATCTACTGCAGCTATTCCGTTACCATAACCTCCGAAAATACTTTCATCAAATGATGCCTGAATATACAGCAGGTCATATGGTAACAGTGTTTGCTGTAGAATGAACCGTACTTTTTCCGGCCACACTTGACCCATCAGTATGTTGCCAGGAGTTTGTTGTGGATCTCTTTCGTAATTTGGAGTAATGCCACCCGGTAGAGAAGTTGGGCGTGATCTGTGCACTATGACTTCTTTCGTCTCCATGTGCTCTTTCTCAACACGAAGATGCAGCTCATCCCCATCAACGTTTGAGAAGATGTACTGACCATCTTCATGGGTGGTAGTGGTTTCCCCTGATCTTGGTCCTGATACAATAGTCACAGTAACACCAGATAGGGGGTATGCATAGTAGCGTCTGAGAGCACGTATAAAATTCTCAGTTTCTACTTTTGGATAAACTTTCGGAATAAAAACACATCCAACAAAGTCTGTTTCATTTTGTGCTAATTCTTCTTTTGTGTGTTCCGATGCTAACTTGTCACTTGTTCCATCACCATGTGTGAAAAAAACGAAGTGTTCTTCAGGAATTTCTGGCTCAGGCTCAGGCGTTACCGGTTCTTCCGGCTTTTTCATCTCACCCATCATGCCTGAATCTATCGGTGGTTTTTCTTCTGGCGGTTCAGGTTCTGTGGGTTCCTTAACGGTATGGTTTTCCACAACTGGTCCCACCATATCCATTCCTTCATCACATCCACCTATGAATGCCACTATCATTAGTACACTCAAAAACAATGCAAAAACCTTCATTTTTGCAACCTCCTTGTAATTCTTTAGATATTATAACAATTTATAAAATACTGTTTTAGCAGTGTCTCATCAATAGGTTTTACTACGTTTCGCATAATGCTATCTTTAACATCAGCTGCCGCTTTTCTCTCAGCTGCCATATCGTTCCAATACGAGAACACGTACGCTACGGCAAACACGATCAAGAAGGCAACGACACCGAGAAATACTTATTTGTAAGAAAATCACGATGTATCTTATACCAAACAGGACTTACGCATTCCCCCTTGATAAGGGGGTTAGGGGGGTTAAAAAGTCGCTGTTTCAGTGATTTAACCCCCTAAATCCCCCTTATCAGAGGGACTTTAAGAAAAAATGCGTAAGTCCTGACCAAATTAACCTGATTTGTCGCGCGAGGTCTCTGGGTTCTCCTCGCAATGCTGCCTTTATCAGAAAAATAATAATCACGTTAATTTGGTATAATAACCCAAGTTGCCACCTTTGTAGCATAATCTGTTAGATTGTGCCTATAAGTGCGCAAACTGACATTGGACGCTACAAAACTTTCGCAAATAATGCACTATTTTTGATTAAAACAGTGTCTACATGTCTAAAATCTTATAGGTAGCAACTTGGGTTATAATATAGCATTGCTCCGCAGAATTAATCTTATTAAGCCCAATATTATATTTTTTATATTTCTATATTATTAGACTTAATAAGATTAATTTTACCATATTAAGCAGATAAAGCAAGCAAAAAATGAAATTTAATGTAATTTGGGGGAAATATAGTTGAAATTTGAGGGAATTTAGACTATTTTTTTGCAAATATAGCGAAACCAAAAATTACTGATACACTGTGTTAGGTTCGGTTTCCTAACCGAACCGTGTTTATCCAGGCTCCAGATGCGGTTAGGAAACCGCATCTACCAGAGTAGTGTTCATATATTCTTAGGTTTTACTAAAAATCAGTTAGAAATCATCAACCGAATCATCAACCTGTCTAAACCCTTATGTATTGTAGGTTTTTAGTATAATCATCAACTAAATTCGTTAGAAATCATCAACCAGTACATAATAGGTTCCTCTCGCTTTACCCTTTTTATTTAACAACCCACTTTGTACCAATGTCAACAATTCTTTATGAGCCGTTGCATGTGAAAGATCGGCAAGTTGCTGTAATTCCCGATTGGTAATTCGTCCATGCTTTTCGATATAGGCGAGAATAGCCAGCTGTCGTTCTGAAAGTGCCACTTGTCCAATTTTATCTCGTAAAGCTCTATCCCTGCTGTGGGTCAAGACCAATTCTTTAATCTTCTGCATTTCAGCTGCAATGCCAGCAGTAAAATACGCCAACCATGTTGTCAGTACGCCTGTTATCCGGACACTCTGCAAAGCTTCATAATAACCAGCTGGGTTCACATCGTAATATTCTTCAAGAGAAAAGAGTTTTTTGATGTCGTAACCTGCATGGTAAAGAATGAGATTTGCAAGTGCGCGTGCTGTTCTTCCGTTACCATCAAGAAATGGATGAATATCAACTAACTGGTAGTGAGCGATGCCTGCCTTAAGTAACGGGGATAGTTGATTTGCTTCGTCTGAACGCAACCAATCAACCAATTCAAGCATCAGAATCGGTACTTCAGAAGCAGGAGGAGGTGTGTAGATGACCTCTTTAGTTTTGTTGTTTACGACATAATTCTGGATTTTGCGAAATTCACCCGGTTCATAACCTCCCTCAATCCCACCAAGTGTCAAGTAATGTATATGCCGAATCGTGCGGAGATCGAGTTCCATGTTAGGATCGCCATAAACTTCATCTATGAAGGCAGCGACTTTCAAATAATTGCGAACCTCTTGTATGTCTCGCTCTCGTGCTACAACGGTCTTGTCATCAATGAGGTCTCGAACCTGTTGTATAGTGAGTTGAGTCCCTTCAATCCGAGTAGTGTGATGTGCTTGACGGACTAACGCTTCCTTTTGAAGACGTGACTGCCAAACGGGAAGGATGGAAGAGTTTTCAATTACCTCTTTCGCACCTTCAATGTTCATCAGGTCTCTAACAATACTGTGTGTATATTCGAATTTAGGTGTAAACATAATGTGACCTCAATCTATTTGTGGGTCAAGCGCGTCTCGCAGCGCATCTCCAAGTAAGTTGAAACCTAAGACGATGAGAAAGATTGCCATGCCGGGAGCAGTAACAGCCAACGGTGCTTTGCGAATATACTTTGTATTTTCATTCAACATTGCCCCCCATTCAGGCACACCAACCTCCGCACCGAGTCCGAGAAAACTGAGTCCAGCAGCATCTAAAATCGCAGCACCGATACCCAAAGTGGCTTGGACAATCAACGGGGCAAGACAGTTCGGTAGAACGGTCGTAACCAGAATCCGGATGTCGCTTGCGCCAATAACTTTCGCTGCGGTAACGTAATCTAACTCGCGCACCTTGAGAACGGAGGCGCGTAAAATCCGCGCATACTGTGGAATATAGACAATAGAAACAGCGATAATTGCATTGGTAAGACTCTGCCCCAAAATAGTGACAATGACCATCGCGAGAAGAATACTCGGCATGGCAAGTAACATATCCATCACACGCATGAGCAAGTTGTCTAACCATCCACCAAAATAGCCGGCGATTGCGCCGAACAGGGTGCCGAGTCCAAGCGAAAAGGTGATCGCGATAAAACCGACTTTCAGAGAGATACGGGAACCGTAAACGACTCGACTAAACACATCACGTCCGGTGCCATCTGTGCCAAGGTGGTACTCACTAGACCTGCCTTTGAGACGTTTCGCGATATCAGTTCTCATCGGATCGTGCGTTGCTAAAAGCGGCGCGAAGATTGCTACGATAATGAAAAAGAGGATAATTGATGCACCGATAGTAGCAGAGCGGTGTCGCAAGAGTTTTCTAAAGACGTGGTGTTGACCAGTTGATGCTGAAGGCGTGTTCATTTTGCTTCGTCTCCGACTCGGATGCGTGGATCAAAGTAAGCATACAGTAGGTCAACAATGAGGTTGACAAACATAAAAAGAGCAGAAACGAAAAGCACGCCGCCCTGGACAGCGCGGACATCGCGTGCTTCAACAGCATCGCGTAACCATGAACCGAGACCGGGCCATGAGAAAATATGTTCGGTTAAGATTGCCCCTCCCATTAGATAGCCGAATTCAAGACCTATGACTGTCAAAATAGGGACCATACTATTTTTCAGTGCATGTTTGATAATAACTGTCCATTTCGATAAGCCTTTGGCATAAGCCGTAGTAATGTATGGTTGATTTAAAACCTCAAGCAGACTTGAACGGGTCATCCGGGCAATAATTGCTAACGGAATTGTACCTAAGGTAATTGCGGGGAGTATAAGGTGTGCGATGGCATCCTTAAATGCGACGAAATTGCCCACAAGTAAGGTGTCAATCAGATAGAATCCTGTGCGAGATTCTATGTCTAAACTCAAAATGGTATCCAAACGCCCAGTGGCAGGAAAAATATTTAAATAATAGGAAAAAAGCAGAATGAGCATCAACCCAAGCCAGAATATCGGCATAGAGATGCCCGCAAGAGATGTGGACATTGAAAAATAGTCCCAAAATCTGCCACGATAGACAGCCGCTATGATTCCTGCCGTTATGCCGAAAAAGATGGAGAATACCATGGCTGCGAGAGTTAATTCAGCGGTTGCGGGAAAATAACGTTTGATTTCGTCAATAACGAGCTGTTTTGTTTTAAAGGAGCGTCCTAAGTCAAGATGCACAAGATCCCAAAGGAATTTTCCGTATTGGTAGAACAGTGGTTTATCAAGTCCAATATCCTCACGGATTTGTTTGAGAACTTCTTCGGTAGCCCGTTCTCCAGCAATCGTGAGGGCTGCATCGCCAGGAATCAGATGGACCATCAAGAATACAAGGAGGGATACTCCAAGAAGTGATAAACCGATGGAGAGAAAACGTTGGACTAAATACGACAGCAATATTCAAGCCTCACACAGCACAGACAAGGAACCTGCACGCCTACGCAGTTTGTGAACTTAGAAAAATGGATTGTGTAATTTTTCTTCACCCACGGTAGTTGCCGGACCGTGACCTGGAAAAAGTCTCACATCATCTGGAAGCGTGAGCAGATTATCTCGAACACTATTAATTTCATCTTGATATGAGATGTTTGGACCTCCAACAGAACCCGCGAAAATAGCATCACCAACAAAAGCAGCCGTTTGCGTAAGAAAACTACAACCGCCCGGGGTATGTCCTGGAGTATCAAGCACAGTCACCATGAGCGCACCGATTTCAACAACATCCGAATGAACAAGTTCCCGCAATTTGCCAGCACTCCGGGGTTTCGGTTCATTCTTATGGATATATGCTTGGCATCCGGTAGCGTTTTGGAGTTGTGGTAATCCATCGGCGTGATCTTTGTGTGAGTGGGTCAGAAGGATCGCTGTTGGGTTAACTTTATGTGCATCAAGTTTTTCCAAAATTAGGTCAGGGTGTGCGACGGTGTCAATAATTGCGGCTTCGTCTGTGGCTTTGCAGATCAAGAGGTAGGCGTTGACTGGCCATCCACCAACAGGCGCGCTCACTGTAATAACATCAAGGTTTGCGGCATCAAGCTGCTGAACAGGATCAGGCTCCCACTGTTCTGTAGCAATGGCAAGTAGTTTGGTGCCATCTAAATTAAGCACATCTGCAAGTTTATAGACTTGCGCTTTTGTCGGTTTTAAGGTATACTTTTCCATACGAGATAGATCCGACTCTGCAATTCCAGCAGCTGTGGCAGTTTCACGCTGAGACATGTTTTGTCCACGTCGGGCTTTACCAATGATGTCACCAAATTCGTCTTCAAGTGCGTATGCCATGAATGTTGTTCTCCTTTATTGTAGGTTGACAGAAATTATAGCAAATAAATCGGTATAAAGCAATTCAAAATAGAAAGAGTGGAAGAAGGAGGAATCTTATGCACGTTCCAAAAAACGGTTATGAACAGGCTGAGATATCGCTTGCGCCAATAAAAACTGATATGACATTAGAAGAATTCCTTCAAAATGATATAGAGGGATATGAATACGTTAAAGGAGAATTAGTGCCGATGTCCCCACCGACGATGGAGCATGGTGAAATAAGTATGAGCCTTATTTTGCCTTTAGGTACATATATTCGTGAAAAACAGTTAGGTTGTCTGTACCCCGCAGATACAACATTTAAATTGGGTGACAGATTAGTGAAACCTGATATTGCGTTCGTTTCAAAAGAACGATTGCCTGAAAACAGACGTCAAGGATCACCCGTGCCTCCTGACCTGGCAGTTGAAGTGATTTCACCGACAGATTCCCAGTCTAAGGTTGTTGAAAAGGCTCTTGCTTATCTGGAAGCTGGGACACAGATAGTTTGGGTTCTCGAACCCAGATCGAAAACGGTAACCGTGTTTCGGTCGGAAACAGATATCAAAATACTCACACGCAAAGACATGCTCACAGGAGAGGATGTTGTTGAAGGCTTTTCCTGTCCGGTAGCACAACTTTTTGAATAGAGAAGATTGAAAGTAAATAAACACATTACAGAGGAAGGAAAATGAACTCACAAGAAGTCCAAGAATACCCGCAAGAAATGCCCCCGTCAGAACAAAGCACGATGACGTTGGATGAATTCCTTGAAAGCGATTTGGAGGGATATGAATACATTAAAGGAGAAATAATTCGGATGCCAGCTGCGTCATTGGAGCACGGCTTAATTTGCTCAAGGGTCTTTTCACGTTTGGTTTTATATGTACAGGAACATCAACTTGGTGAAGTGGTGACACCGGACACGGGTTTCCAGGTGGGCGAACGCGTGCTGAAACCAGATGTTGCCTTCCTTTCTAAAGAGCGTCTGCCTGATGATACGAGTAGGGCATGCCCTGTACCACCTGACCTTGCTGTTGAAGTTATTTCCAAGTCAGATATTTCACTGAGGATTATTGAAAAAACATTCGCTTATCTGGAAGCTGGCACACAGATCGTTTGGGTTCTTGAACCTATTGGCAAGACAGTAACCGTATATCGATCGGAAACAGACATTAAGTTGCTCACACGCAAAGACACGCTCACTGGAGAGAATATCATTGAAGGATTTTCATGTCCAGTAGCACAACTTTTTGAATAAGGAGAATTTATGAAACTTGGTTTAGTTACATATAATATGGCAAAAGATTGGGATATTCCCACGATCATTGAACGGTGTTCTGAAACAGGATTTGCAGGTGTTGAGTTGCGGACAACACACGCACACGGCGTTGAAGTTAGCCTCTCTGCAAGCGAACGTGCTGAAGTAAAACAACAGTTTGAGGATTCACCTATTGAGATTGCAGGTTTAGGATCCGCGTTTGACTATCATTCAGTTGATCAGGCAGCAGTTCGTAAGAATATAGATGGCACGAAAGAGTATTCTCAGTTGGCAGCAGATGTGGGGGCACCGGGCGTAAAGGTCCGTCCGAATGGTCTCCCCGGTGAAGTTTCTGTCGAAAAAACGTTAGAACAAATAGGATTGGCATTGCGAGAGTGTGGAGAATTTGCTGCTGATCTCGGTGTCCAGATTCGGTTAGAAGTACACGGCGGTGGCACCTCCGAACTCAGGCATATACGGACTATTATTGATGTTGCTGATAATGATAATGTTTATGTATGTTGGAATTCTAACTTCAAAGAAGTTGAAAACGGATCTATCCAGAAAAACTTCAATTACGTCAAAGGTAGAATTGGCTTGGTTCATATCACAGAAATACACCGGAGGGAGTATCCATGGCGAGAACTTTTCACATCCTTGAAAGAGTCTGGATATTCGGGCTACACCTTGGCAGAAATTGCTGGGAGTTCTGATCCGGTAAGAGTGATGAATTTCTATCGGGCGTTATGGGAAGAATATAACAGATAATTGAGGAGTGCACATAAATAATTCGATGTGAATGTGCACTTAAAAGTAGTAGGCACGCTCCGCGTGCCGTAACCCAATTCGAAGAGGCGCAATTTATTGCGAAATCAATGCCATTAGAGGCAATTGAAAAGGAGAATAATCTAATACCATTTCTCAAAAATAACTTCTCTTAAAAAAATAGACAGTTCGTAGTCGCGCAATTCATTGCGCCTCTTACATTTTTTCAAAAGAGAAAATAATTTATAGAATTGGTATAAGATGAAAAATCTAATACTGATACTTTGTCTCACGAGTCTGATGATAATTTCTTTCAACAATATTGATGCTGCAATTAATCCAGATTCGATTGTCGGTATCTGGCTCCTTGACGAAGGGCAAGGAGACACCGTCAAAGACACTTCTGGAAATGGGAATGACGGAAAAATTATTAATGCCAAATGGACTAACGGGAAATTTGGAAAGGCACTTGAGTTTAATGGATCTGCTCGTGTAGAGATACCCCCAAGTGAATCTATTGACGATTTTTGTGACGGGTTCACTTATCTGCTATGGGTAAAACCGACCGCCGCCCCTCCGAACGTTAACACACGCGTTATTGAACGTGATTGGCACAATCCCACAATCCAAATTGGACCGGCTGATTTTTACGGAAGTATAGCGGTAAATGGTGACCAAGGCGCAACACACGTACGAGGCGGAACATGGGAACAGGGTGAGTGGAGTTTTGTTGCAATAACTCATGATGGAAACACACTTAAACTTTACGTAGACGGTGAATCTGTTGGTGAAAAGGCAGTCGGGAAACCTGACGATAAACCAAATGGTCAACTTCGGCTTGCGTCTTGGAAAGATCCAGGTTGGACTTTTATTGGAATACTTGATGATGTTGGTGTTTTTAATACCCCGCTTTCTGACAATGACATCAAGCAGATCATGGACAACGGTCTTGAAGAATCTTTAGCAGTTTCTGCTGTTGGCAAATTGGCAACGACATGGGCGCGTGTTAAAGAGATGAGATAGCAGACATGCGCGTACCGTAAAGTTATTCCTATTTTATAGTTAAATCTAAGTGCGTATACAATTCCTTGTAGGCGCGCTTTATAGGCGCGCTTACAAAGCGCGCCTCCCGTTAGTAGTGTTCAAGCAATTATGGGTTTTACTATAATCTACTAAAGTTTGGACAATTTTAGAGTTCTTGTGTCATAACTTAGGTTGATGGAACACCTTAGGTATTAACTGGATTATACTATACACCTGTCGCCCGTTGGGGCTTTAGACTGAGGCAATAGCCTTGTTCTATACACCTATCGCCCGCGGGGCTAATATTTGATCCTCTATCATTTATATTTTCTGCGATTTTGCTGACTGAAAGAGCTCGTAGAAAAATACTTTTGGGCAGCCCCAGCCAAATCAACGCCAAATGCGCGTGTGGCATTTGGCGGGGCGGAATGTTTATAGAAAAGTGGTGTTCCAGGATACGGAGACCCAGCGGGGCGACAAGTGTCCAGCATTTTTTACTTTATACACCTAATAGTCTCTCAGCAAGTCCACTTGAACAGCGTGTAAATTGTCCAAACTATAGTATAATCCTAATAGTCCGTTTAATGCAAAATATGAGTGATCAGGAGAAGTTATGAATCAACTTGAATTTTATCAAGCAAAGTTAGAATATGAGACTGATTCTTGGGATCTCAGTGAAGCACTCAATAACGGAGAAGACATAGTTGTTATAGATACCCGTTCACCGGAGGCTTATGCACTTGAACACACACCAACATCAATTAATATCCCTCACAGATTGATGTGTAAGGCAACTACAAGTCAGCTTGATAAATCAAAGTTGTACGTTACTTATTGTGACGGTATCGGTTGTAATGCTTCTACTAAAGGTGCATTGAATATGGCAAATTTAGGTTTTAATGTTAAAGAATTGCTCGGCGGCTTAGATTGGTGGCGGCGGGATGGTTATGAAACGAAAGGCAAGCAGGGCGTTCAGGGTAAGGAAATTAAATGTGGGTGTTGAAATCAATAAAAAGTGCATTTTTATTTGCAATTGGGTATATGATAATGTATAATTAAGATGCAATATCTGATTCATATTCCCTCATAGCTCAGTTGGTAGAGCAGATGGCTGTTAACCATCGTGTCGGCGGTTCGAGTCCGTCTGGGGGAGTTTCAAGTGATGCTGATGGATTTTAAAGTTCGTCAGCATCACTTTTTAAATTAGGGATTTCTTAAAATCTATTCAACTTAGGATTCACGGAGTGCATCTGCTTTCAGCCAGCCAATAGAGTCAATAATTTTATCCTGATGCTCCCGCATCATCACCTCAATGAGTGCCGGTTTTTCAGCAGCAAGCGCGTCCCGTAAGATCGGCTTAAAATCCTCCAAATTTTCAACCTTCCGAGCATAAGCCCCGAAAGACTGCGCGAATTTGACAAAATCGGGATTCCGCAGGTCTGTGTCAATAGTACGTCCCTCAAATCCTTTCAATTGAGATCCTTTAATCGCTGACAACGCATCATCATTCACTACAATTGCCACGACATTGATGCCATATTTCATGGCGGTTGCCATTTCCATTGCTCCCATTAGAAAACCTCCATCGCCACTAAAACAGATTACCGGACGGTCCGGATACGCGACTTTGGCACCGATAGCTGCAGGATAGGCGTATCCTAATGCAACACCGATATTCGGGTAGAGGAAGGTACACGGATCGTAAATAGGAAACTCAGCAAATGACGCATAACCAAGTGAGTGAACATCAATTGAATAGATGGTATCTCGTGGCAGAACATCTTGCAGTTCGTGAATGATAGGCAAAGGCGGCTGCGTATCAAACTTAGCGCGAAGTTGCGGTAGCACGGCATCCCATCCATTTCGATCAGTGGATATATCCTCAATAAGTGCCTGCAAGGTAAGTTTTAAATCACCTACAACACCTATTTCACACGGATATTCTCGTCCAATTTCGTTTTCATCTTCGTCAATTTGGATAAACGGCTGCGGCAGTCTCATGCTCCAGCTTCCCGTATCAATGGATGTAAACCTCGGTCCAATACCAATTAAACAGTCAGCATGCTTGAGAACCTCTTGACCTAAAAAGCCGTAGCAGACTTGCAACGCTAACGGATGGTCTTCCGACAAAGTACCTTTTGCACAACGGGAGACAATAACAGGTGCTTTCAATTTTTCTGCAAGCAGTCTTAACTCATTTCTGGCATTGGCATGAATCACAGCGGAACCGGCAAAAATCAGGGGCATTTTCGCATTGCGTATCTTATTAACCGCGGTACTTAGGATGGAATCATCGGGTGGAGGTAATTCGGTGCGTTCGATTCGTGGCGGAATTCGGACTTCACTTTCTTCAGTGATTACGTCCATTGGGAATTCCAACACCGTTGGTCCTGGTCTACCGTTACGCATCGCCTTAAAGGCGTTTTCAACGACATCAGGAATCTCGGAGACAGTATGCGCAATAGCACAATACTTGGTGAGTGGTTCAAAAAAGCGCATTTGGTCCAAGCCGTGGAACATCTTACTCGGATGTCTGCTGTAAGAATCAGAATGGCTCTGTCCAGTAATGAGTAATACTGGCACACAATCGGTAAAAGCCTCCAAAATCCCTGTAGAAGCATTGCTTGCCCCCGGACCAGGCACGGTGATGGCAACGCCGACCTCACCTGTTGCGCGAGCGAACCCGTCTGCCATTTGTGTCGCGGCGTACTCGTGTCGGACAAGAAAATGATTGATTGAACCCGTTCCGCGGCGGAGCAGGGAATCGTAGATTTGCATGTTTTGAGTTCCTGGCATTCCGAAAACTGCCGTAACCCCTTGTGCTTTCAAACATTCAATCAGAATATCTCCACCTTTCACGTTTTACTCTCCTTTGTGCTTTTTCAGGAAATCTTCCAACCAAGCATCCGGATCACGTCCAAGTTTCCGCAGAAACTGACATCCTATTTTCTTAACAAAATTGGGAAGTAGGTTAAAAAGTCTTAGTTGCCAACTCATAATAGTTCCTATAAAGGATACACAAGTTAATTCAGTAATGCCGCGCCTGTAACTTTGTCAAAAAGATGGATACGTTCAGGCACAAACGTAACATAGAGATACTGTCCAATTTCCGTATCAAAATTAGGGGATGTGCGGGATTTAAGGATCGTATGCGCGCCAGATGCATCTGTACCGAGCGTCAACTCAACTATCGTTTCTGCACCGAGCGGTTCAACGCTATAAACTTCAGTCTGAAAAGCATTCGGAACGGATTGATGGCTAACGAGCACATCTTCAGGATAAACCCCAAAGACTAAGTTCTGGTTTGTACCATTTTCGGATACAGTTTTAGCGATACGGGAATCTTCAATAGAAAAACAATTGTTTTCTGTCGTGTCACCAGATAGAGTCAATTGGAGGTTGCCGTTACTGCTTGAGATTTCACACGGGATACAGTTCATATTTGGACTGCCGATGAAACCCGCAACGAACAGATTCGTAGGGTGATTGTAAATATCGGAGGGCGTTCCTAACTGCTGAATCCTGCCCGCTTCAAGCACAGCGATACGGTCTGCCATGGACATCGCTTCCACCTGATCATGTGTAACATAGAATGTGGTAGTACCGAGTTCGCGTTGCCGCCACCTGATTTCAGCACGCATTTCGGTCCGAAGTTTCGCGTCAAGATTTGAAATCGGTTCATCCATCAGAAACACCTGTGGATGGCGCACCATTGCTCTGCCGAGTCCAACGCGCTGCGTCTCACCACCGCTCAACTGGTTCGGTGTCCGCATAAGTAGATGCTCAATATGTAACATCTGCGCAATATCCTTGACACGCCGGTCAATCTCTTCAGCAGACAGATTGCGGGGGTGTAATGGGAATGCCATGTTCTCGTAGACAGAAAGGTGAGGATAGAGAATATGAGATTGAAAGACAAAGGCGACATCACGCTCAGCAGGTGTTTTGTCGTTCACGCGAATACCGTCTAAGTAAATACTGCCTTCTTCGGGTTTGTCCAATCCGGCGACACACCGCAGCGTTGTCGTTTTCCCTGCCCCGGTCTGACCGAGTAGCACAAAGAACTCTTCATCTTTCACATCAAGTGTGATGTCGTCCAAAGCGATGAGCTCGCCGAACCGTTTTGTAACGTTTTCCAGTTTTACTGTTGCCATATTGGTATGTGATTGTTATCAGGTTATATTTTATTATTGCATGAATTGCAATTGGATGTCAATAGAAATAGGGTTCATTGTTCATTTCTCCACCATCTATGAGATTTGTCTTTTACTGCTCTTTGTGCTATAATAGATTTCAGCATTTACCTCACTGCTAAGGAAACACCATGTTACATCGCGGTTTAAAAAACGGAGAAACGCTTCCTAACATTGATAAAATACTCATCATCCGCGCTGATGGTATCGGCGATTTGCTGAACTCAACACCAGCGATAGCGTTGTTGCGGCAGAACTACCCATCAGCAGAGATTACGGTGCTGGCGCGTCCACTCAATGCACCATTGCTACTCGGAAACCCTGATGTTGATAAGGTACTTGTATTTGATCGACAGGGGGGTCATCGTCATTTATCGGAGCAACTCCAATTCTACCACGCCCTACGTCGTGAGGGGTTTCATCTCGTTGTCGCGATGCAAACCGCTACGTGGCCACATTTCGTTGCTTTTCTTTCAGGTGCTCCCTATCGCTTAGGTCGCTATCAGAAACGGTTTAAGTCTACACTCACGCATGTGTGGCACGGCAAGTATCAAAAAGGCGAAACCCATGAAGTTGATAGAAACTTGGAATTAGTGAGGTTAATCTGCCAAGGTGAAGGCACACGACAACTTGTTTTCAATCTGTTGCCTGATGAAATTGCGAATGCCGAAACACACCTTGCATCTTGGCGTGTGGGTGATGGGACTTTTCTAATCGGCATTCATCCTGGAGGAAGTTCTTTTGATAAACGTTGGCCCGAAAAGCAGTATGCGGAGCTTGCTGACAGGCTAGTACATCATTACAACGCCACGATTCTCCTCTTATGTGGCCCCGACGAATCTGCGTTAGCGCAGAATATCCAGGAAGCGATGCAGTCAAATGCTATCGTTCACGCGCCAAAGACAATTCGTGAGTTAGGTGCCCTGCTTTCCCGCTGCGGCTTGGTACTGTGTAATGATTCAGGTCCAATGCACCTTGCGGCAGCAGTAGACGTGCCGACGGTAGCGATCTTCGGCCCCACCGATCATGTTGCGTGGCATCCGATGAGTGAGAACGCATCTGTTGTGCGGAGAGATATGCCGTGCTGGCCCTGTAGTGCGCATAAGTGTAAAATCGGATGGGAATGCACCAAGAAATTGCCTATTGAAACGGTTTGGAATACAACGACTATGACCGTAGAAGCGAGTCGAAAATGAAAATAGCCATAGCAACCTGGGGAACAACAGGAGATGTCTATCCTCTTTTAGCACTCACAGAACGTCTGCTGAAAAAAGATCATCAGGTACGTGTGTGCGCGCCATCCATCTATAAAGGCAAGGTTGGCAACATCGGCGCGGACTTCTATGAGGTAGGAGTCGCTTTTGAGTTAGCAGAATTTCATCAAAAGATGGATACCGTCATTGCGATGCGCGATCCTATTGCACCACTGTTGCTTATTGCAAAGGAAGGGATTCTGCAAAGTGGTGAAAAGTGGTATACCGATTGCCTTGAAGCAATGAAAGGATACGATCTGGTTATATGTCATTCCATAGATATCCCTGGACAAGAGGCAGCTATCCGAAACGAGTTGCCATGGCTGACTGTGACGTATTGCCCAGGCTTCATTAAAATACCTGATAACGCGCCGTATCCGTTTCCGAATTGGGGACGAACATTCAACGCTATCGTGTGGAATTTGGTAAGACTCCGTCTCCGATACGTTGTTGATCCTCTTTTTAATCAATTTATCACATCTGTCGGTGGAAAACCGAGAGCAACGGTGGCATTAGATGAAATGTATTCGCCACATCTGAACCTCATCGCGGCATCCCCTACGCTCTGTCCATCAGCCAATTTTCCTCTGAACCACAAGTTTACAGGTGTGTGGCATCTCGCGCAGCCAAACTACGTGCCGCCACCTGAACTCACAGATTTTTTAGCAGACGGACCGCCGCCTATCGTCGTTACGTTTGGATCTATGGGTGGAAGCAAAGGTCGTGAAACAACGGAAATTTTAATTGATGCCATCAAAATGACAAGACAGCGTGCTATAATTCAAGCAGGATGGGGACTTTTAGGTGCTCAGGATACTGGAGAGAACATTTTTTGCACGGAGTATGTACCGCATCGGTGGTTGTTTCCGAAGGCGAGTTGTGTTGTCCATCACGGCGGCGCAGGCACTACAGCATCAGTATGTTATGCCAAAGTTCCGTCAGTCGTTGTGCCACACATCGCCGATCAACCCTATTGGGGAAAGCGACTCTTTGACTTGGGAGTTGCGCCAAAAAGCCTGCACAGACGTAAACTAACTGCTAAACATCTTGCCAGACGGATTGAACAGGTTTTAGGAACGCCGACTATGGCTGAACGTGCAAAGACCTTAGGGACACAAATGGAATCTGAAGATGGTTTGACAACTGCAGTTGACCTGATTGAATCTTTTCATCTATCTGAATAATGAAAAAAATACTTGTTTTCAGTTTCAGTTTCATCGGTGATGCAGTGCTGTCTACTGCCGTTATCCAACCTCTACGCAAACATTTCCCAAATACCCACATTACCTTTCTCGTTGGACCGCTCGCGTTTGATCTCCTTGCCAACGACCCTCAACTTGATGCTACCCTCGTTTACGACAACCGTGGTGAACACGCCGGTTTGAAAGGGCGAATGAAACTTATAAAAACGTTACGCCGAGAGAAGTTTGATCTCGTTGTGAATCTTCGAGATAGTTTCACTGCACGGTGTATAGGCGCGGAACATTGGGGTTTGGTGCGTGGAGATGGGAATCGACACGCTGTTACCCGATACTTGGAAGTCCTTAGTCATCACGGTCTTGGGACAACAGATGCACATCCTCACTTACAGTTGACTGAAGCAGCGCATGCCACAGCATCCCGTTTTCTTGCCAAGGCAGGACTTACGTCTGAACGTTTGTTGATTGGTATTCATCCAGGCGGAAATTGGGAATACAAGTTGTGGCGTGTTGAGAAATATGCGCAACTCGCGACCGCTTTATGTGAAAGACAGAACGCTTCGATTCTACTTTTTGCGGGACCAAATGAGCGGAAACTCCAATCACAGGTTGCGGATATGATGGATACCTCACCGATCCTTGTTGAAACGGATAACCTACGAGAAGTCACGGCGTTGATTGCAGCGTGTGATATCTACATTGGCAACGACACGGGGCCGATGCACATCGCTGCTGCAGTCGGGACGCCTGTGGTTGCACTTTTCGGTTCAACAAACCACATTCGGAGCGGTCCCTATGGTGACGAGCATACAGTTGTGCAGAGTGGGATTGATTTGGGATGTAATCCGTGTCACCCTGGTCGGCATCCAGGAGGGTGTGGGGTTGGTAGTTGTGCTGTGATTGATGGAATTACAGTGGAACAGGTGTTATACCAAATTAACTTGATC
This sequence comes from Candidatus Poribacteria bacterium, assembly GCA_965197475.1. GTDB lineage: Bacteria > Poribacteria > WGA-4E > WGA-4E > WGA-3G > MSPOR6. Next base: position 758,000 of record CBDANF010000003.1, read on the forward strand.
CCACTCGGTAGGCGCGCTTTGTAAGCGCGCTGTCTGCCCAGAAAAACAAGGCTAATCCCGTTAATTTGGTATTAGAGGTAGTAGATTGTTTTTTAGAAGGTGCGGTTGTTCCTTAGGTTACATGGCATATTATGATTTCTTCCATTGCAACCGCAGACTATTCAGCACAACAGACACACTACTAAACGCCATCGCAAACGCAGCAAGCATCGGATGCAACTCGCGTAACATCAATGGCAAAAACGCAAGCGGGAATAGCACGCCTGCAGCAACAGGAATTAATAGCACATTGTAAAAAAATGCCCAAAACAGATTCTGTTTGATGGTGCGGAGTGTGGCACGGCTTAGTCGAATAGCATCGGGAATAGTACGTAAGTCACCGCGCATCAACGTCAAATCAGCTGTTTCCATAGCAATATCAGTTCCCGTGCCGAGTGCCATCCCAACATCTGCTTGTGCTAACGCAGGCGCATCGTTGATACCATCCCCTACCATAGCTACAAATCCATTCGTCTCTTCTTGCGCTTTTTTAACAGCAGCCGCTTTATCTTCAGGCAGAAGTTCCGCCATAACATCGGTAATTCCAACATTTTTTGCGATAGCCGTGGCGGTGCTATGGTTGTCACCGGTCATCATTGTCACTTCGCATCCGAGTTGTCGGAGTTCTGTCACGGTATCTTTCGCTTCCGACTTTACCGTATCCGCAACAGCAAGGATCCCCCTTACCTCTAAATCAATTGCTACCCACAACACCGTTTTAGCATCTGCTTGTAACTGTTCCGCTTCTGCTTCAAACGCCTGAGTCGGAATTTGATGTTGTTCCATTAAGGACAGATTTCCTATTATTACTTTATTTTCGTTGAGTTTTGCAATGATGCCGTTGCCGGCAACAGCAGTGAATTTCGTAGGAACGATAGTGTCAATTACGCGTTCAGAAGCAGCAGAAACGATCGCTTTTCCGATAGGATGTTCACTGCCACGTTCTGCAGAAGCAGCTATCTGAAGTAATCGATTCTCGTCTCCATCGTCCGCAATAATGTCTGTAAGCGTAAGTTGTCCTTGCGTTAAGGTGCCAGTTTTATCAAGTACAATTCGCGATAATGCACCTACATGTTCTAACGCTTCACTATTCCGAAAAAGGATGCCGCGATGCGCCCCTATTCCTATGCTGACCATAATCGCAGTCGGTGTGGCAAGCCCTAACGCACATGGACACGCAATGACCAATACCGCCACTAACCTAAGCATCGCAGATGTGAATCCATCTCCAACGACAAACCACCACAATAGGAACGTCACAACGGCAATACATAAGACAACAGGCACAAACACACTTGCGACCGCATCCGCAGTGCGTTGAATAGGTGCTTTACTCTGTTGTGTTGCTTGGACTAATTGAACAAGTCTTGCAAGGGAGGTTTCTGAACCAACACGTGTTGCCGCAATCGTGAGCATACCACTCTGATTAATTGTAGCACTGGCAACAGTGTCGCCTGCAGTTTTATCTATAGGCATGCTTTCACCAGTGAATAGACTTTCGTCAATAGCACTTGAACCTTCGCGTACGATGCCATCAACAGGCATGCTTTCGCCAGGACGAACAATGAGTAGGTCACCGACGGCAACTTGTTCAATCGGAATGTGCTGTTCTTCACCATCTTTGAGGAGACACGCTGTTTTCGGAGAAAGGCGCATCAGTTTTTTGAGAGCAGCACTCGTCTGCCCTTTCGCGCGCGCCTCCAGAAGTTTGCCAAGTTTAATAAGTGTAATGATAACAGCAGCAGTCTCAAAATAGACGTGGTTTCCAAACTCTTGTAGATTTAATGTAGGAGCAATCATCACAACGACACTATAGAGAAATGCCACAGATGACCCCATCGCAACGAGCACATCCATATTTGCAGAACGATTACGCAATGCCTTAACACTACCGACATAATAATCCCAACCGACATAGAACTGCACCGGAAATGCCAAACCGAACATAATCCAATTAACCCAAGAGACATTTGCCCACCCACCTATCAACCCCATATCTCTACCCATGCTGAGCAGAAATAGAGGAAGTGTGAAAAGGATACCTACACTGAATTGGAACTTTTGTCGTCTGAACTCTTCAGCACGTGCGGATGCTTCAGAATCAGCATCAACAACGTCAAACCCGAGGGAACGGATCTTGTCAACGATTACTGCCTCACTAAGAGCAGACGGATTAAAGGTGATCGCCGCCTGCTCCGTTGCGATGCTAACATTTGCTGCAAAGATACCCGCCATCTCCTCAAGATTTCGGCTGATAGTGGCAGCGCAGTTTTCACAATGCATGCCGGTTATGGGAAGGTTAATCTGCTGTTGCATTTGTATTCCGACAAAGGTTGGTATTTACGTCAGATGAACAGGATCACCAGTTGCCAAAGATTGGTTCGCAGCGATAGACAATATCGCGGTTTTAGCGGCATCAGGATACGGGGAACGGATTGCACTACCATCCCCTGTACGGACAGCCTCAATAAAGGTACTATCCATGTCGATTGTACAGTTATTTTCGGGTTTCCATGTTTCTGTCCCGTCAGTAGTAGATAAGACAAGGGCTCGGCGCAGGTGGTATTCCAGCGATCCGTCTTCACAGAAGATGTCTAACCCGGAACGCCGTAGTCCATTTGTCGTGAAGCACGCAGAGAACATAATGCCAAACACGCCGCTCTCAAATTGCAATGAAACAGCAGATGCTTCTTCAATATCGTAATCGGTATCAGGAATGAGGTCATATCTTGCAACAGCATAGACGGTTTTGACTTCGCCAAAAAGATAGCGCGCCATATCAAATTCGTGTGTCGTCTGCTCCATGAGTTGACCACCAGATTTTGCTTTCTCGCGCCACCATCCACCGGGCATGCCACCCATCCAGTAGCCCATAAAAAAGCCGACACGTCGTGAAGCGAGTAGTTCCTGCGCCTTGTCAATAATATCAAGGTAACGTTCCTGATATCCGCAGGCAGTAATGATGCCTTTGTCCTCAATTTGGGCAGCAATCTCCTTTGCTTCGTCTGTATCCATGTGGACAGGTTTTTCGACAAACATTGGGAGTCCAGCAGCAACAACAGCCTTCTCAGGTGCACCGTGTGCGAATGGTGGAATTGAGATATAAACTGCATCCAATTCCTCATTTGCGAGCATCTCATTGTAATCCGCATAAGCTTTGCCACCGTACTGTTCAACGGCACGTTCCGCTTTTTCGATTACAATATCACAAAAAGCAACGAATTTGTTGCCACCGATTTGGGTTAATTCACGCAAGTGACGATTCATGTTGCCACCTGTGCCGATGAAACCTAATCTTACGTCTGACATAGATTCTCCTATATGAAATATGTGAACACCTCTGGTAGGCGCGCTTTCTAAGCGCGCCGAACTATGTATGATTACTTACATTTGTGTCTTATCTTTCTTGTGGGAGGGGTTTTCAACCCCGATTGTAAGCGTGCTATCAACTGAAGTACGAGGACCTTGTCCTACAAGTCCGCGTTAATTTAATATTACCATTCAAATACAGTGCCAAGCAATCGCATTGGCTCATCACGAAGCCAGCGGTATATCTGCGATGCTTCATTGACGCTTACTCGGTGTCGAATAAGTGGTGCAATTTTAATTGATCCCTGACGCAGAAAACGGCATAGGTTTTCCAGATCGTCACGGGTGAAATGGCTACAATGCAAAATGTTGATTTCCTTGAATTGCCCAATGTTGAAGGTATAGTTTACATCAAAACGTCCAGCGACCAAAAGCAAACGACCACGAGTTTTGCAGGCGCGGATCATTGGCGTGACCATATCTGGCGCACCAGCAAAATCCATCACAACATCAAAACTACCTTCACCAATATACTTGTTCCATCCATCACCGCTCGTATTGAAAACCTGTTCGGCTATACCGAGTTGGCGCGTTTCTTCTAATCGGGATTCATCAATGTCACATACGGAAACGCGTGCTCCCATCGCGTAGGCAATCTGTGCAGCAAACATGCCGATACATCCTTGCCCGACGATAAGTACTTTTTCGCCGATACGAGGATCAACTCTACGGCAACAGTGCATCGCTACACCCGATATACCGAAAAGCGCAGCTTCAGCAGGATCAACGTCATCTGGCAATTTTAGCAATAACCCGTTTTCCTGAATAGTGAACCGTTCGACATGATCTACGCTGGCATAAATAAGGTCACCGATCTGAAGTTGTGTTACGTCAGGTCCTGTTTCAATGACCCGTCCGACGTTCTGGTAGCCGCCACCACTCGGTAAATTTTCATCAGATGGAGCATAGTTTCCACCGATAAGCTGGTTACGTTCAGTGCCGTTTGTGAGACCTGTGAAAACTGACTCACACAACACCTCATTCCGCATAGGTGAGGCAGGTTCTTTCCAATCGGTGACGACGGTCTTTTCGCGCCGTTTATCGGACAATAGTTTGATAACAATTGCTTTCACAATATTAATGACTCCTACAGAGATATGTTAAGTAGAGAAAAAAGATGCGTGCTTTACCTTATTAACTTAACCTATTCCTGCTAAATTGTCAAGCAGTTTGGAAATGCTAAACAATAATCCCAAAATTCTGTTGACAGATTGTAAGATTTTGCTATAAGATTAAGTTCATAAAGCAACTATAGATACGTGCCCCGCTATTCAAAATCTGTTTTATGGGGCTTTTGAAGGAGCATCACGATGCCCAATCGGGTTAATAAAGCGATTGAATTGTTAGCAGCAGATCAACCGGTTTTCTACACAGGAAGCCACACAGGTGCGGATTTAAACTATGATGCGGGTTTCGCAATGGCAAAAACGTGGGCAGATTATATCAATGTCGGCATGGAGCACGGTTGTTTTGATATGTCCGGGTTAGATAGTTTTATGCGGGGACTTGCAGATGGAGGTCCCACCAATAGTGGACACAAAACACCTGCAGTGATTGTTGAGTTGCCAGTAGACGGAGTGAGTGCGGATGTGATCCGCGCCAACGGTTGGCAAATGCGACAACTATTGGCGCGCGGGGTGCATGGTCTGCTGCTCTGCCACGCAGAGTCACCGATGGCAGTTAAAGCATTTGTAGAGGCGTGCCGTTATCCTTTTCAGGCAATTGGGGTAGGAACGCAATTGGATGTCGGTAGACGCGGTTCCGCCGGGCAGAGTTCCGCCTCACCTATCTGGGGTGTTTCTGTTGACCAATACCTTGATACCGCTGATCCGTGGCCCTTGAACCCGAACGGCGAATTGCTCCTTGGTCTGAAGTTTGAAAATAAGCGAGCGTTAGCCAACGTTGAAGTGACCGCACGGGTGCCAGGAATCGCTTTTGCAGAATGGGGTCCAGGTGATATGAGCATGTCGTTCGGTTATAAACATCTACCAAACCCGCGTCCACAGGAATTACAGGATGCAAGGGATCGCGTGTTTGCGGCATGCAAATCGGTAGGTCTTAGGTTTTTGGAAAGCATATCGCCAGGGACGATTGAGGCAAGTATTGATGCTGGTGTGAGAATCTGTGGTTCAGGTGAAGAAACGGCGCGTGTTGGACGTGCTTATGCAGGCAGGACAATGCCTGTCTAATTGAACTTGGAAAGACCCGTCCAAAAAATGAGGTAAACTATGGCATTAACAGAACAGGAAATGTTAGCAGAATTGCGTAAATTTGACACACCATCAATAACAAACGTGGTTGCAACTTATCCGGGAAATCCGCTTTGTCTCGGACTTTACAACCCGTGGACGGAAAATTGGTACACGGACACCACTATCCGTTGCATGTATCCAGAGTTAGGAGCAGTTGCGGGGTATGCGGTGACATGTGTCTACGGTTTGCCGGACCCTGGTTTTTCTCAGCTTTCTTTCATGGACGTCATTGATGCGTTGGACGCATCCAAAAAACCGGCAATTCTGGCATTGCAGCAAAAGTTCCCACCGGAATTAGCAAATAAAGTTGGTTTAGCAGGCGGAAATATGACGGCGGCAATGAAATCTGTGGGTTGTTTAGGAGCGGTTTCAAACGGACCTTCGCGCGATATTGATGAAATCCGTCCAATGGAATTTCAATATCTATTGAGTGGGATTTCACCCGGTCATGGTGGAATGGCGGTGCAGGCAGTTAATGTCCCTGTCTCTATAGCAGGGATGGATGTGTCACCGGGCGAGATTATCCACATGGATGAGAACGGAGCATGTAAGTTTCCAGGGGATAAGTTGGAAGCGGTGTTGACAAATGTTAAGGCTTTGCTGAAAGAGGAAGGCGACCGAATTGGGCAATTGTTGTCAGGCCCAAAAACGGCGAAACAGGTTCGGGCAATTTTCAGTGGGCATTCTTATGCTGAAGACGAGGATGAATAGAACACGGCAGAGCAGATATTGTCTGCCGCCCGAAAACGCGACACTGAGTCGTGATTTCATAAGCAAGGTGAAAAAGTGAGAAGTTTTGGAACCCGAGGACGGGTATATCCTAACAAGCACTATATTGTGTCGCGCACCGAAGAGATAGCGGATTTCATCAATCGCATCAAAGAAGGACGGTACATCGTCCTCTTCGCGCCGCGCCAAACAGGCAAAACTACCTTTTTCCGATTCGCTGTTGAGACACTCACAACTGAAGAGCGAAACTATTTCCCAATTCAACTGAATTTTGAGGAGTATGAGGACTACTCCAGTACTGATTTTTATGCCTCCTTCTACAGAGAAATACGCAAAGAAATTGAGAGAGTTTTTCAAAGACGCGGAGATATTCCTTCAGACGCTTTAACAGAATTCCTTACGGACGCGAAAATAATTGATCATATTTCAATGCGAGAGTTTTTTCAACATTTGACAAATTTTCTGGATTCTCAATATGGAATTGAGCAGAAGGTTGTCCTCATCATTGATGAGTTCGATGCTATCCCTACAGATGCTGTGAAGGGATTTCTTCATTCGCTCCGCTACATCTATTTATCCGATGAGGAACAATGCCCGCACAGTATTAGCATCGTTGGGGTCAAAAGCATCACGCAACTCAACTATGATCGTTCCATCTCACCTTTCAATATCCAAGATGAGTTCAACTTGTCAAACTTCACTTTGGAACAGTTGCACGAACTGCTTTCGCAATATACAGATGAAGTTGGCCAAGCCTTCACAACAGAAGTGATTGAAACCCTCCACAAACAGACTGCCGGGCAACCGTTCCTTGTCAACCGATTTGCGCAGATTCTCACAGAGGAATTAGATATTCCTAAAACAGAAACAATACGGATGGAACACTTTTTAACTGCGCACGCACAGATGCTTCAAGAACAGAATACCAACATCCAGCACCTTCTAACTAATATTCGTAGGGACCGACGGTTTGAAAAACTTCTCATGAAAATTACCTCTTATGAAAGAGGAGTACCATTCATTCTTGATAATGAACTCATCAATGAACTTGCTATGTATGGTGTGATTAAGAAAAGCCATGACAGGATGTGTGAAATTGTCAATCCGATCTATCAACACCGTATCATGCAAGCATTTAAACCGATAGTAAACGGGTTGGAGGAGACGTATTTTCCTGAAGACTCGGATACAGATTTTATTGATTACATTTCATCTTCCGGTGCAATTGAACTGGAAGCACTACTTGACAATTTCAAGGATTTCATTGCACGCGCAGGATTTCGTATATTGCAAGTACCAGAGACACCTAAAGAATACGTTGGACAAAACTTACTGTACGCCTATCTCGATCAATTTATCCGCATCGTCAACGCCGATATGTTTCTTGAAGTGCAAACTGGACGTGGGAGAATCGACCTTCTCATTATCCACAACGGACAAAAATACATTGTTGAAACTAAGATATGGGAAGGAGAAAGGTATTATCAAGCAGGTAAAAAGCAGCTCGTAGCGTATCTCAAATCTGAAAAAGCTGACGAGGGATACTATGTCGTGTTTGATCACCGCACGAATCCAGAATCGCGCGTTGAAACAGAGACATTAGAGGGAATGACAATTCGGAGTTATATAATTCCTGTGATGCAAGAAAAACCTTCATCGGTTTCTCATTTTTAGGGACAGTTCGTTATTTTTCAGACGCTTTGCTTTGCCGTGCCTGCCATACCCACCATAGTATTGCTGGAATGAGTGGAAGAGTAGTCATTCCCCACAAGACAAGACGGACACCAAACATGTCCATCATTGCACCGACGATCGCCGTCGCAACAGCACCCATAAGCGTAAAAAGAGCAAACTCAGTGCCAAATATCCGTCCCCGAATCTCGTTAGGGGCACGTTGGAGGAGCAGTTGTGTTGAAAATACCCAAGCAATTCCCCCACCAACACTCCGGACGAAACCACCGAAAACCACAGTTGTTAGACTCAAAAGCGGTGCAGCAATCGCGAGTCCAACCGTTCCAATCAAATAACCGAGACTGATGCTCCGTCGAAGCGGTCTATCCCTATCACCTGTCCAATGTCTTGCGACAATAGGTCCTATACCACTGCCAACACCGCCCATACAATACATCAATCCTAAACTGATAGCACCACCTTTGCCAATAACGAAGTGAGATTTTGCAATCTCAACCTGTGCAACCATAAATCCAGAAGATAAAAGAAGTGCTATGGCTGCTTTATGTAACGATATGAAGAAAATATCAGGATGCCGGAACATATAACGTAGGGTCGTAAACTTTGAACTTCCTCGGACCTCTGCTTTAGAGTCAGAACGGTTCGGCAGTTTAATCTGTAGCAGAAGTCCAGCGGAAACGAAAAAAGTTAATCCATCGATAATAAAGGCGGTATGAACCCCAAAGAGTCCTGCTGTGAATCCACCGATAGCGGCACCAAGGGCAAGCATGACTGACCATGTTGTAGCACTCAAGGCATTCGCTGTACCGAGTTCTTGCCGTGAGGTAAGATCCGGTAGAATTGCACTGCGAGCAGGACTGAAAAAGCCGCTTATCCCAAATAGGAGTGCCACAAGGAAATAAAGCAGCAAGATGTCGTTTTCGTCTCGGACAAAGAGAAATCCTAAAACAAGTAGTCCTCTTACAATATCCGTAATGATAAGGAGATGCTTTCGGTTGTAGCGATCCGCGCATATCCCAGCGATCGGGGCTACAAAGAAAGGGGCAAGCATACGGATCGTAAACAACAAACCTAATGCTAACCCTGAATCTGTCAGATTGCGAATCAGTATTGCGGAAGCGATGATATTAAACCAATCACCTAAGAGACTGACAACCTGTCCTGCCCAAAGCCACCGAAAGTTCGGATTCGTTCGGATCAGTTTAAAGTAACCGACAATTTTTTCGCGATCTCTCTTTTGAGGATTCTGTTTAATGACTTTATCAGGCATAGTGGCGGCAACTTGTTCTTTGTTGGACAACTATAACTCCCACCGTTCATTGATCGGTTTCTGATAAACCTCAACGTCCCCTGATACTACATCTTCGTAATTGACTGCTTGTCCGCATGCGTTGGATTCGTAGATGGATTCGCAGATTGATTTTGCGCGGAGTCCTGCTTCAGCATCCAGTTCCGGTGGACGGTTGTTTTCAATTGCATCTACAAAGTCGTAGCATTCAAGCACTACACCATCGGTGAAATTGTGCGGAAAAAGTTGGAGTTTCTGTTCTTCAGAGAGGCTTTCCATATATTCAGAGATGAGACTTTCCATTGCATAGTGGGAACCATCCTTGAGAATTACTTCTGCACCATCAAACGGTCCGTGGAAAATATCCCCATTATCAAGCAGACACCCCTCGCTCCCATAATAAACGACGTGATTAAACCCGTGTCCAACTGCTGCCCATGTGCATGTCCACAGTCCGATGACGCCGTTTTCGAAGTTAATTGTCACCACCCACGTGTCCTCTTGTTCGTTCTTAACAATCTCACCAGCCTTTGTAGCCTCAAGATTCTCAAATTGACAGACGCGTCCATAAACGGTGGTAGGATCGCCAAAGAGAAAACGTAAAGTATCGCAATAATGTGCGCCGGAGTCCATTACCATACCTCCACCACCGAGTGTTAGGTCAAGTCTCCAGTGCCAGTCACTTTGCGGGTTCGGTTCACGATAACTCGCGTGTTGCGCGCAGAACATGCGGAGCCCACCAAGCATCTGTTTTTCATTCATCAGCTATTCCGCTGTGTGGCGACTCGGCATTCGTCGGATATTCTCTGCAGTAGCAGCGATTTTGCCATTTGCTTTTGCAGCGGCAATAATCGCATGGGTTGCTTTTACAGTAACCCCCATCGGCTTTTCAACCATGACGTTGACACCAGCGTTGAGACATTTAATGGCGTTGATATGGTGATGCGCGTGTGAAGTGCAAATATCTGCGCTGTCTAAATCAACTGTTGAAAGCATTGTGTCAGTGTCGTCAAACACTGCAGGTTTCTTACCTGTTACCTCTTTGACACGGTTGGCGAAGTTATCCGCACGATCTTTAACTTCATCGCACATCGCGACGAGTTCCACTTTACCGGGTTCTGTATTGTGAATTGTAAGATAAGCGTTGAGATGACCGTTTGCCATTCCACCACAACCGATAATCGCAATCCGAATTGACATGAGATCCACCCTTTTCAAAGTAAGAAATTTCTGTAAGACTTTTTGATATAAGAAACGAAAAGTAGAATACTACAGATACGGATTTTTGGCAATCTGTAAGTTTTTGGCAGCATAGAATGTCCGCGCTTTTACTTCATGTTGAAGCGTTTTGGCTTAAAGTAATTGGGTTGTTATGAAGGAAGGAATAAAATGGCAGGGAAAACGCCAATTCAATTTCCGGATGTCTTTGATATGATATGAAATTTGGAATAGGTAAGATTGAAGGACTCACCGTAAAAGGCAACTATTAAAATTATCTCTCACGGTGATTTTCCTACATGATTGATATAAGTTATAGCAACTACGGATAATGAATCCCCAATTTGCGGCACATCTTTCGGATTTTACTAATCGCGCCGCCGACTCTCCTCCCGTCTCGTGTGACACCAAAGAGATGTTGGCTTACAACGCGGCGAGAAATACCCAGAATATCTCCAATCTCATCCTGCGTTTTCCCTTCATAGAAATAGAGTTGAATGCAATCGTTTTGACGGTCAGTGAGTTCTTTGGAGATAATCTGACGAATCTGTTTTAAGACTTTCTGTCGTTTTGCTCGACGCGCCTTTGTATATTCGTCAGATAGGGACTGATACCAGAGGTGGTCTTCCGTAGTCAGTTGGTCAAAAAATTCCGGTGGGACCGGAACTTCCCAAAAGTCCGGATTAAAATTGGACATAGATAACGACTCCTCAGAATGAAGCGCGGGTACCTATGCCATTTCAAATCAATATATTGATAATGGACAGAGGCACCATCGCCTTAGACACAATATGAGATTAAGGGTGGCGTGGTTCAAAGACAACATAATGGTTCCTCCTTGTTTTTGTGTAAGTGTTAGGATGCTGAATAGACATCAATGAAATCTCATGCATATATTCTTCATGCAAAAGTATACAATAAAACTAAAAAAATCGCAATGGTTTTACCTATACACATTTTCGGATGCACTTTTGCAATAAAATACAGAAAAAAGTTAAAACGTAACGCAAAATTCGAATTATTGAGTTTCATTGCGTTTAACCCGTAGGTGGCAATAAAGAAAATACCTCTGCTTTTATGTTGTTATGCGGTGTGTTGTCTGAATCGCGAATTTACGCGGATTTCGGGAAACCTTCTGTGAAATCAACACCGAAGGCGCGCATGGAATTTCGCGGCTACAAATGCCGTAAACCTAAAGAAAATTGTAATTTCGTTTGGAGTTGAAAGGAGGACAGTGTAGATTAGATGGATGGGTTGTTGCACATCTCATGTAGGATTTATTGGTTATCGCCGAAGTAACATTTGTTCATTATCTGGTCATCTTGCCTCGCGATCTTTCTCAAGAACTTGCTTATCAAATTGTGCTACGATTTTTTTACAAATATCAGGTAATTCTTTAATATTAAAATCTGATAAATAGGCTCCGTAAATATTCTCATATAATAGACATTATAATGAATTAAATAGAAGGAGTTTCATAACGCCAGGGTCTGAAGTTTAGGCGAAAATTGTGTAAACCACAACAGGTTTCCATAACTAAATCACAAAACCCTTTCTTCCAATTCCTGAGTTTATCTTTGACAATGCGGCATCTTTTGACACCACTAATCGCATGTTCAACGCGTATGTGTATAGACGCTATCTTTCGATTGTTTTCTTTTTCTTCATTCGTCCGTTCTCTACCTCTCGGTTTTTTCTTCGGTTGAATGATGTTTATATCCGGGAGAACGAAACCCTGAAAACCGGTATCTTGGGACAATGTGCTACCCTGTGGCACACAATAGCCCACCATATCGGCTATGTGTTTGTCATGGTGTCTTCCTTCAAAAGAAGGTGTCAATAGGACAACTTTGCAGGTCTCATTGATAATCAAATTATTTTTCACTGTATGACATTTCTTTTTACCACTATAATAACCCTTTTGAGTTTGTGGGTCTTTGGGGCATCGTATCGGGCGTTCGGTGCTATCATGAAAAAAAATGTTCTCCTTCTTGATTTTGAGTTGATACTTTTGATGGAGCACATATAGGGGCGGGGTCTGTTTCCCGAGATGGCAACTCTCCAAGTTCTGCTAATGCTTTGTTCAATATCGATAAAAGCAAGTGAATCCATCTATTAGCAAGAGGTTGAGACATGCCAAAGAGCGCACCGAATAGCACTTGTTTCGGTGCTTCACGAAGGTAAATCAGTATAAATAGCAACATATCTTCAGGTGTATCAAAACGACTATTTTTATACGGTTTATATCTCCGTTTTTTGCGCGGTTTTCCTGCAAGGGTATGTGTTTGAACATACTCTAAAAAACATTTAGTAAAATAAGGTGATAGTTCAGTCCAATCTTCTAAGGTATATCCGGTGAGGGACAGGAGCGTATCAGGTTTGTCCTTTAGTTCTTGAAAACTTATCATGAGTTAGCCTCCTATTGTCCGATTGTAATAAGTATAATAGAGACTAACCAAACGGACAACTAATTAGTTATAATGTCTAATATTTCCTCTGGAAATACTTTAGATAAATGAGATTTTATAGAGGATTCATATATTGGCGTGGAATCCTCAAGAATTGCTTCGACTCTTTCATGGAGTACTTGACGTTGTTCCTTGCTAGACATTTTTTGAGTATAAACAGCTGCGAGTACTATTCGGCCAGTTTTAACACCTGTTTTATACTTTTCTTCACTCGCCTTAACACGTAAACTGTATTCAATAATATCTTTTTCAGAGGTTCTAAGCTTATTGAGTAGCTCAACCGGCTCAACTTTCACATCTGTAAAATTTAGTAATTCTCTTTTAATATTGCTTTCGATTGCCTTTTCAATGGTTTCGTCATTAATATCTATTAATAACTCAACATGAAATTCAACGAGTGGTGAATCTCTACGTTTAACTCGTAAACTTTGCAGGTCTCGTAAAATTTCAACCGATTCTTTAGTGATTTTTCCATCACCGCTTATCAACACTTCAACTCGGCGTCCAGGAGGTTGTCCTGTAAAATAAAGAAAGCAAATAATAGTAATTGCAGCGAGTAATAAAAGTATCCAAACTTTTTTCATCAATGTTCCCTTTTAATAATTCATATTGCCGTGTTTTCACTTCGCTAACTGAGATTACGCAGGTTTATCTCAATAAGACGTTTGAGATCCTCGTCCTCTGCTTGTGTTGCAAGTTCCAATGCTATTCGGAGATCGTCCTTTTCCTCTTCAATGAGTCCCAGTAAATCCTTCGCAAGCGAACGATAATAGTAGTAATTGGCTAATGATGCTTCATCTTTTTCGAGACAGATAGCTGTGTTGAAATCGGCAATAGCATCTTCATACTGTGACAGGTTCCCTTTTGCTTTTCCACGATTAAAATAGGCTTCTGCATGTTTGGGGTTTAGGGAAATTGCATCGGAAAAATCGTTGATAGCGGTATCATATCGTCCGCGCTCGTTATTCGCGAGTCCTCGCCAATAGTAACTTTTAGCATCATTAGGGTTCAGGTTGATAGCCGTGTCAAAATCGGCAATAGCATCTTCATATCCACCCTGATATTGTCCAAAAACGTATTTTGAAACTCCACGCCAGTGATAACTCTCGGCATTATTGGGATTTATATTGATAGCCTTATCAAAATCAGCGATGGCATCTTCATGTTGACTTAGTCGGAATTTAGCGATTCCTCGCCAGTGATAACTCTCGGCATTATTGGGATTTATGTTGGTAGCCTTATCAAAATCAGTGATGGCATCTTCATGTTGTTCATTTTCTCCTTTAGCAAGTCCACGCAAGAAGTAAGTTTGGGCATCATTGGGGTCTATACCAATCGCTTCGTCATAGTAGGCAGTGGCTTGCTCATATTCACCTCTTTGATATGATTCTGAACCGCGATCCCTATAGTCAGAAGTATCAGGCTGAAAATACGATATACCCTCACTTCGTAGGCGTGCGAAACCATCAAAGTCCGGAACAGCATTGCTTCAGTGATATCTGCCACTTCTCGCAACTCGGTTAGAATATCTTGCTTGCTGCCTTCTTGAATGATACATTCTTCATCCGCTTCAAATTGGAAATGTCCAAACAGGAAGATAGACTGCTGTGCAATAATACGATTGTTTAAATGCCGAGGTTGCCATTGATACAACCGAGCCATCTCACCGTCTTGAAGAAAGTAATCAATCTTTTCTTTTAACAATTCTGGCGTGATCTTTTTAAACTTAGCTCGATCTTTACGAACCGCAAGAACCTTACCATTTGGAGGATTGCAATGTTGAGGGGTTTTCGGATCCTGTCCGCAGGCAAACCATAGTGCAACTTGAGCACTATAGGAGAAATCTATCAAACAAGTGGCTGCTCCATGATGCTGAAGTTCAGCAAGTACTTCTAAATCCTCTAATTCCCGTCCATTTTTCTCGTCGATACCTTGCAGGCGTGCATCTTCAATCAAACTCTTATTTATTTCAACGAATTTTTTAAAATTTCTGTTACTTTTTGGGCGGCGAAAAGCGGAAGCTTGTATTCCGTATGTTTCATTTGGCACCCCGCGAAATAGGTCTGATATTTCTCAGAATGGTCTTGAACCTAATAATAATCAATAGAAACAAGGTATAGCACCATGAAAATGCGTTTTTGCTGTGTCCATTTTCCTTGACTTTTATAGCATGAGATAGCATCCTAATTACAGATTTGAATATAAACAAACATTAGGAGGATATCTCATGCTAACTCAGCTTATCAAATCTACCACTTTTTTTCAAGAACTTCTATCTTCACAGTTTCGGACCTTGAAACAGCATTTTGTTCATACCTTAGTGTTTTTGTCAACCTGCCATCTGTTTGGGCTCACTAACCCGGATCAAGTGGCGGATGCGTTGTCTATTCCGAAAACGAGGCTATATCGGGAACTGAACACGATGAGTCTTTATCTCTGGCAGCATCTTTTTGTGCGTATCGGGTGTTCTATTGCGTTAGAGGTGCTACAGGAGGCAGTATCAAAAAGTGCTGCTTCTCTATCGCGTCTGTGTATCGTCATCAGTGTGGATGATACCTTTGTTTTCCGCTATGGAGAGGGTCTCGCCTACACATCCAATTGGTGGTCTTCTCAAGCAAAACAGCCGATGAAGGGGCAAAATATATTGGGGATCGTTCTAAAGATTGGAAAACGGATCATTCCCCTGAATATGCGACTGATCAGCAAACAAGGCCGCGGGAATACGGATAAACCCTCCTGTGTCATCACTATGTTCAAGGAAGTGGTGTTCTTCTTTGAAGAGACCGGAATAGATATCCGAAACTATCCGATCACCTTTGATTCGTGGTATGGTAGCCGCCACTTGATTGACACCTTGCGAGAAATGGGATTTGAAACGATCCTTGTGCACGGAAAAAGCAACTATGTGATGACGATTGATGAAAAAAGGGCGAAACTCTCGGAACATAAAAAGTCGATCAAACTCCTCTCCAATCAATGGGGGTGCGATAAACCGGTCTATCGGACTAAAGCCACAAGTCCAACTTTTGGAAAAGTAGTGGTGTTGTTCTTGGCAGACCGTGGCAAAGTCCGAACAATGCTCGTATTCGGGAAACCACTCCGTGCTTGTGAAATCCTGCGGATATGGTCTCAACACCACGGTATAGAACAGTATTGGCGGCATCTAAAAACAGACCTAAACCTCGCATCCATGAGCCTAAAAGGACGGAATGGCGCGTATGTGAACTTAGGTGTGAAAGTGATGAGCTACCTTTTGATACAGCAGGTCAGTCGCTCCGTGCGAAAAACCTTTCATCAAGGACAACTTGAACTTTCAGGACAGAGGCAGATGCTGTCTGATCTCAGCGAGCATTTTCATGAACAAATACCAAGAAAACATTGATAAACATTGACATATGAAGAATTTTGATAAATATCAGAAGTAGTTCGCCCTTCTCCCATTTTCCTAATTCTGGAACAGTACCTGCAAAGGCACTAAATCCTATTAGCATAGTCATTAAGAATACATTTACAATAATAACTCTGTTCACGTAAATTTCTCCTTTGCGCGCTTTGCAGGCGCGCCTTATATGATTAATTTTTTCCCCGCATGAGAGATTCTATCTCAGGCAGTATTTCAGCCACTGCTGCTTGGTCAACCTATTCAGCGATACCCGAATAACCTGCGGTGTTTATCATCTCAGCGAGATTTTGTCCGAGTTGTTCAATTGTCCATGCAACCGAATCCGGCACACTTGTTTTATCAAGTTTCCGATGATCGTTCTTTCCTGAAGGATCGTAGTGATAGTGTGGGTTTTTTCGGAAGCAGTCAAAACGTAGCAGTTGAACATTTTGCCATCTGCTTCACCGAAAACGCGCACGGAAGGACCGCCATCTTCACCGAAATTACGATTGTCCACATGGAATTCAACGCCACCAGCGTGGAATATTTTTTCTTCCATGATTTTTCTCCCTGTTTGTTAGAGATTTTGAGCAATTATACATTAAAATCTTTGTTCGTGTCAACTGAAAAATAACTAACGTTGAGCAACGCGGTAGGCAAAAATCACCCAAAATCTTTTTTATAGCATTTACTATAAAAAACACTTGCAAACCTGATAACAACATGCTATACTATTAAAAAATCAAATCGGTTTATTTAACAATGAAACAGCAACTACTCGATGGTTTTGGACGTGTCCATACGAACCTCAGAATCTCCGTTACAGATGTATGCAACTTTCGGTGCATCTACTGTATGCCTGAAGATATGGTATTTATGCCTGGTTCGGCAGTGATGACGTACGACGAGATTCTGCATTTTACACGTATCTTTGTCGGGCTTGGAGTCAATAAGGTTCGGATAACGGGAGGCGAACCGCTTGTGCGTCCCGGGGTACCGCAACTTATAGAACAACTTGGGCAGATAGATGCGTTGAAAGACATCAGTTTGACAACTAACGGCATCGGACTTATTGCACAAGCACAGGCACTTTACGATGCTGGACTTAGACGTATCAATGTGAGTCTGGATACGCTCAACGAAGAGAAGTTTGAGCAGATGACGCGACGGAAAGTCCTTTCACGTGTCCTTAAAGGGCTTAAAGCGGCACACGAATGCGGATTCAATCCGATTAAAGTCAACGCTGTCGCAATGCGCGGGTTTACCGACGATGAAATCGTGGATTTAGCCACTTTCGCACGCGAGAACAGTTATCAACTGCGGTTCATAGAATTTATGCCGCTTGATGCCGATGATATTTGGGGACGAAATATGTTTATCCCCGGCAAAGAGATTATTGATAAAATTAGCAATGTTTACCCACTGGAACGGATGACACTAAACGGCGATTCAAAGAGCGATACAGCACAACGTTTCCGCTTCGCTGATAACGGCACTGAGGTAGGCGTGATACCTTCCGTAAGTGAGCCATTTTGTGAAAGTTGTAATCGGATCCGTCTCACTGCTGATGGGAAGTTCAGAACGTGCCTCTTCTCAATAACAGAGACCGACCTACTCACGCCATTACGCGAAGGCACAGACGATGAAGTGATTGAAGATTTAATAATTGATGCAGTGGCGAAAAAAGAGGCGGGACATAAAATTAATGCTGCGGACTTTGTCAAACCTGAGCGGAATATGTCAAGGATCGGCGGATAAGCACTAATACACGCAAAAATAACAAATCTAAATTTAAGAAGGAGTCCGAGTCAAAAGATGAGCAACGACCTAATAATTAAAGACTTACACATCAGTGCGCAAGGAAATCCGATTATCAAAGGGTTAAATTTAACAATAAAACAAGGCGAAGTTCATGCCCTCATGGGACCCAATGGTTCTGGTAAAAGCACACTCGCGAACGGATTGATGGGACACCCCCTATACGAAATTGAATCGGGCGAGGTAGTTTTTGATGGTGTTGATATTCTGGAATTGGAGCCGAATGAACGCGCAAAGTTAGGACTTTTCCTCGCTTTTCAATACCCGACAGTTATTCCGGGTGTTAGTTTAGCGAATTTCCTACGGCTCGCTGTTAGTGCTGTTCGTTCTGCAGAAACAAACGGTTCCGAAAACAACGAACTGATTCCGATGCGGGAATTCCGTAAAGAACTACGTGAAAAAATGTTACAACTCGGCGTGGACGATTCTTTCGCGAGACGTTATCTCAATGATGGATTTTCCGGTGGTGAGAAAAAACGCGCCGAAATCCTGCAAATGGCGATGCTTGAACCGAAAATCGCTATCCTTGACGAAACTGACTCCGGACTTGATATTGATGCTGTGCGAATTGTCGGAGAAAGCGTCAGCAGCTTGGTCGGACCTGAACTCGGTGTGTTGATTATCACACACTATCCTCGGTTGTTAGACTACATCCGTCCGCAGTATGTGCATATACTACTTGATGGTAGGATTGTCGAATCCGGCGGATGGGAACTTACACAGATGTTAGAAGCAGAAGGCTATGATCCTATTCGTGAAAAATATGGTATTGCTGAGGCTGTTCAGTAAATATCCTAAGAGGAAATGTGCCTAATGAAAACGACATACCAGTTTCTGACCATCTCATTTTTAATTTTTGCACTAATTTTGCCGAATGTATCTGCTTCCGATTACACTAAATGGCACTTACCTGAAGGTGCAAAAGCACGTCTTGGTAAAGGCACTATAAATGATATAACATATTTTCCTGACGGAAGTAAGATTGCTGTGGCGACTAATATCGGTATTTGGATTTACGATGCGAAAACTGGTAAAGAACTTGATCTGATTATAGGAAATACAGGGACAGTCAATAGTGTGTCCTTCTCTCCTGATGGGAACATCCTTGCTGGTGCAGGTAGTTATCCTGAAGGAACAGTTCGCTTATGGAATGCTGCTACAATAGAGCATGTAGCTACTCTCATGGGACATTATGACAGTGTTACTTCTATTTCATATTCTCCAGATGGCAAAACAATCGCCAGTGTACATTCGGATGGCACGGTACGTTTATGGAACGCTGGCACCGCACAATACAAAACTTCCTTTAAATTAGGTTATCATACTATCAGCTCAGTTGTGTATTCCCCGGATGGTAAAACAATCGCCAGTGCAATAAGTGCAATAGAGGGTAATAACAATATTTGTTTTTGGGATGCTACTACAGGAAAACTTAAAGCCTCTTTTACAGATCATACGGGCAGTGTTCGTTCAGTTGCATACTCCCCGGATGGTAAAACGATTGCTAGCGCAAGTGATGATAAGACAGTGCGCTTGTGGAATGCTAACACAGGTGAACTGGAGATTTATCCACTCTTGGGGCATACGGATAGTGTCCGTTCAGTTGTGTATTCGCCCGATGGTAAAACGATTGCTAGCGCAAGTGATGATAAGACAGTGCGCTTGTGGAATGCTAACACAGGTGAACTGGAGATTTATCCACTCTTGGGGCATACGGATAGTGTCCGTTCAGTTGTGTATTCGCCCGACGGCAAAACAATCGCTAGCGCAAGTGATGCCGAGGTTCGCTTGTGGGATGCTGCTACAGGGAAGCATAAAACCACTCTCATAGGGCATACTCCTAGCAGGGTTCATTCAGTTGTATATTCGCCCGATGGTAAAACGATTGCTAGCGCAAGTGATGCCGAGGTTCGCTTGTGGGATGCTGCCGAGGTTCGCTTGTGGGATGCTGCTACAGGGAAGCATAAAACCACTCTCATAGAGCATACTGATACTGGTAGTGTCCATTCAGTTGTGTATTCGCCCGATGGTAAAACGATTGCTAGCGCAACTGATGCCGAGGTTCGCTTGTGGGATGCTGCTACAGAGAAACATAAATATTCCCCGGATGGTAAAACAATCGCTGGTAAAATAAGGTCCTATCCAAAAAGTAATGAAAAACTATTGGTCACTTTGAATTTGTCTTTGTGGGATGCTAATACAGGAAAATTGAAAACCAATTTTGTTACACCAGAGAAAGTTTCTATTTTTCACATTGAGAGTGAGTACGCTTTTGCGTATTCCCCAGATGGTAGGACAATCGCTAACGGAAGGGAGGATGGCACTGTGCAATTGTGGGATATTACCACAAGAAAACACAAAATTACTTTGAAAGGACATGCTAGTAGTGTCTGTTCCGTGGCATATTCACCTGATGGCAGAACAATTGCTAGTGCTGCTAGTGCAAGTTATGAGAAAGGTACTCCTTGTAGAGGTAAGTCCATTCGTCTTTGGGATACTGTTACAGGAAAACACAAAACTACCCTCACAGGGTATATTGGTGATATTATTTGTATTGCATATTCTCCGGATGGTAAAATAATCGCTGGTGGAAACAGTAATGGGACCATTCTTTTATGGGATGTTAGTATGTTCGCCTCAAAAATTCCCGAGAAAGTTCCCACAGACACACAGCAATTGCCTACGCTACAAACTCCGTCAATGGTTTCTCAGCAGAAAACAGAAAACA
The DNA here is from genome assembly GCA_965197475.1 of Candidatus Poribacteria bacterium. Lineage (GTDB taxonomy): Bacteria > Poribacteria > WGA-4E > WGA-4E > WGA-3G > MSPOR6. The sequence goes on from CBDANF010000003.1 coordinate 778,983, forward strand.
CTACTCAGCAAGCAAACGCCTCACTAACTCCTCAGCAAATTGCGGAAAAAGCATTAGCCTCTACAGTCCTGATCGTTATGGGAGATGCAAACGGCAAACCACTTAGTTCAGGCAGCGGTTTTTTTATCGAAAAGGGTTTGATCGTAACTAATCATCACGTTGTTGAAAAGGGAACAAGAGGAACTTATAAACAGGTTGGCAAGGATAAATGGTACAACATCACGGACACTGTCAAGATAGATAAGCAACGTGATTTAGTTATTCTTAAGGTCTCGGATATTGACGCGCCAGCACTTCCACTCGGAGACAGCAACGAGGTCCAGATTGGGCAGTCTGTTTACGCTGTGGGAAATCCAATTGGATTTTTGGAAGGCACATTCGCGCCGGGTTTTATTAGTAGTATACGTGGGAAAGAACCCAACAAAAGTATTCAGATTACCGCACCGGTTTCGCCAGGGAGCAGCGGGGGACCGCTCCTGAACGACAAAGGTCAAGTGATAGGTATTGTTGTGGGCGGTATCACAGAGGGACAAAATCTAAATTTTGCGATACCTTCAAATTATCTCAAAGAATTGTTAGATAAAGTGAAAAATCGTAAATAAGACTTGTTGAAGTAAACTCCAATCATAAAGGTGCGTGTTCTGAAATTAAAGCAAGCACGGTGTAAACAAGATGAAAAATGTTTTTCTTTTTTCAGTCCTCTTTTGTGCAATCACGTTGCCAGTTTTTGGTCAGTTAACAGATACCGATCTCAATAAAATTCGATTGATTATCAGTGAGGAAATCAAGAAAGAAAGTTCTACAACTAACAAAAAGATTGACGCGTTAGATGCTAAAATTGACACGTTAGATACTCGGATTCAGAATGTAGAGAAAGATGTTGCATGGGTACGCGGAAAACTTGATGGCATTGATAAACAGATCGCGCACGCAACAAATATCACTTATGGACTAATAGCATTCATAGTCGCAGCTGTAGCAGTCCCACAAATTCTCATCGCGTTGCGCAGCGGAAGGGATCGCGCCCTCGAAAGACAGGTTGAAACGCTCACACGAGAAGTCGAAACGCTAAAGCAACAACGAATTGTTAACCCTTGAAAATCACAACTATGAAATATTCTGAAGGAGGAATACAAAATGGCAGCCCCTGAAACGAGACAAATTGACGATATCGGGATGAGTAAAGATTATAAATACGGGTTCCACGATGATCGTAAGCCAACGTTTAAATCCCGAAAAGGATTGGACGAGGAAGTCATCAATCAGATGTGCGACATCAAAGAGGAACCGGATTGGATGCGTCAGTATAGGCTTGAAGCATATAAAATCTTTAAGCAGAAACCAATGACGAAATGGGGTGGCGATCTTTCGCAGCTCGATTTTGACGACATCTACTACTACGTCAAAGCCTCTGACCGAAGCGAACGCAGTTGGGATGATGTGCCGGATGACATCAAGAAAACCTTCGATCGGCTCGGTATACCAGAAGCAGAACGGAAGTTCCTCGCTGGGGTCGGTGCACAATACGATTCTGAGGTAGTTTACCATAGCATCGCTGAAGAATTGGATAAAATTGGCGTCATTTTCGTTGATACGGATACTGCTGTCAAAGAATATCCTGACCTTGTGAAGAAATACTTTGGAACTATTATTCCATCCGCTGATAATCAATTCGCCGCGCTGAACAGTGCTGCCTGGAGTGGTGGTAGTTTTGTTTATGTTCCCCCTGGTGTAAAGGTTGAATACCCGCTGCAAGCCTATTTCCGAATCAACACCGAAAACATGGGGCAGTTTGAACGCACGCTCATCATCGCTGACGAAGGTTCACAGGTGCATTATGTTGAAGGCTGCACTGCGCCGACATTTAGCAGTGAATCCTTACATAGCGCAGTCGTTGAGATTGTCTGCATGAAAGGTTCGCGGGTGCGCTACACAACTATCCAGAATTGGGCAGATAATGTATACAATCTCGTTACCAAACGTGCGCTTGCTTACCAAGACGCGCAGATGGAATGGGTTGATGGCAATCTCGGTAGTAAGTTGACGATGAAGTATCCGAGTGTCTACATGATGGAACCCGGTGCGCGGGGAGAAATTCTCTCCATTGCGTTTGCACGCAAAGGACAGCATCAGGATGCGGGTGCCAAAGTCTTCCATTGCGCGCCACACACCACATCTCAGATTACGTCAAAGTCCATCAGTAAAGATGGCGGACGTTCCAGTTATCGTGGCTGGGTTGATGTCGCGAAGGGCGCAAAGGGCTGCAAATCGCATGTCGTTTGTGATGCTCTCCTCCTTGATAAAGACTCACGTTCCGATACCTATCCGGTCATCGAAATTAATGAAAACGATACCAACATTGAACACGAGGCGCGTGTTAGCAAAATCGGTGAAGAGCAGCTCTTCTATCTGATGAGCCGTGGGCTTTCGGAAGAGGAAGCATCTACCATGATTGTCAACGGATTCATTGAACCGCTTGTCAAAGAGCTTCCGATGGAATATGCTGTTGAGATGAACCGCCTCATCCAACTTCAGATGGAAGGTTCAGTCGGATAATACGAGGCGTTGTAGGGCGAGGTCTCCGGTGAATGCCATAAGCGCGTTCATACCGTTGATTTGGTGCCTCAGCCTTACTTCCCTTGAGGGAACAAAAAATTGCAAACAGGTGATTTTTCAAAAGATTTTGTTAAGAAAATAGCACGGGCCGAACCGCAGTGGATGCGTGAAAGGCGGTTGGAGGCATACTCACTTTATGAGTCGTTGCCGATGCCACATACCACTGAAGATGATGTATGGCGGCGCACCGTTGATATGCGTACCCAAGATTACTGGCGGCGAACTCGGCGATTTCTCCGTGGATTCGCAGTCGAAAATTATCATCCCGCTGCCAAAATGAATGGAGGCGCGTCGGTTGAAGTGCCTAAAGATTTTGAGGATGCTGCGGGTGGACTTGTCCAAATAGATGGACAATCGCAACACGCCTCTATATCCGCAGAACTTGAAAAAAAGGATGTCTATTTCGCTGACCTTCACACAGCACTAAAAGAGCGCGGCGAACTGCTCCGTGACTACTTTATGACAAAGGCGGTCACATTAGAAACTATGTTAAAAAGTGGGAATCTCGCCACTCAGAACGCGTTTGATGCACTCCATGGCGCGTTTTGGCAGGGAGGTTACGTTCTACACGTCCCGAAAGGCGTGAGGGTCGAAATTCCACTGCGGGTTTATATCAGACTCGCCGAAGAACAACACGCGGATCTGTCACATACGCTCATCATCGCTGAAGAAAACAGTGAAGTTGTGATTTTGGAAGATAATTCGTCAGCTAACCAAGATGCGGGTGGTTTTCACTGCGGGGCAGTTGAGATTTTCGCAGGGCAGAATGCAAATGTTACTTATGTGCAGGTTCAAAACTGGAATCGGCAGGTATGGAATTTCGCGTCTCACCGAGCAATGGTGGGTAAAGATGCACAACTCACATGGGTAACAGCCGCTTTTGGCGGTAGATTGAACAAGTTGAACCAGGCGATTGTCTTAGAAGGGAACGGGGCGAACGCGCAAATGTTAGGATTGGCTTTTACCGATGCGCGACAACACTTAGACGTAAGCACAGCACAAGAACACGTTTCACCCTATACCTCCAGCGATCTGCTATATAGGGTTGTCCTAAAAGATAGATCACAAACAGCCTGGGGTGGCAATATCTATGTGTATCCAACGGCAAATTATACTGATGCGTATCAGAAAAATGATAATCTGTTGCTGAGCGAACGCGCCCATGCAGATACCCTGCCGGGATTGGAAATTCAGGCACATGAGGTCCGTTGCACACACGGTGCCACTGCTGGCAAGATTGATGCTGATCAAGTTTTCTACTTGATGAGTCGTGGAATACCTTACGCACAAGCTGAAAAACTGATTGTTGATGGGTTTTTTCAACCCGTTATGGATCGAATCCCTATGGAATCGGTCCGAGAAGAACTGCAAGAATTTGTCTCACGCAAGTTAGAAACATAACAAAACGAAGCGCGTCATAAGACGTTGCCACAATAAAAAGGACAGAATTTACGCATTCCCCCTCGATAAGGGGGTTAGGGGTTAAAAAATCGTTATTTTAGCTATTTAACCCCCTAAATCCCCCTTATCAAGGGGACTTTAAGAGGAAATGCGTAAGTCCTGAAGGAGTAACCAACAATGAATCAACCCAAAATTATCGCCTATATGAAACCTGTCTGTGGCTGGAGCAACGGTGTCCGTGCCATATTCGACAAATATAATTTGGAATATGAAGACAGAGATATTATCAACAACGAAGACAACTATCGTGAAATGGTTCAGAAGACACGGCAACCTTACCAACCGTCTGTCCAGATTGATGACATCATACTTGCCGATGTCAGCGGCGACGAAGTGGAAGCATATCTGCTTGAGGAAGGCATTGTGACCACTAATGATGCCGAAACGGATGTCCCAACTGATCAGGCATGCGAAAGCCACGATACAGCTCCTGTCAATATCGGCTTCCCGAGCAGGTAAATCTATTTCATAGAAATACAATGGTATGCGCGCTTTCTAAGCGCGCATATATTGAGGTTAACTTGTAGGTTAGATAGAGCGAAGCGAAACTAACAAACCGATAAGTGATAGCGAACAAGGATAGAATTATGTGTAACGACGATTATGTATATGGCGACGACTATTTAGATGAACCTATAGACCCAGGCGAACGCGCGCTTGAAAGGAGAAAGCATGCACTACGCGCGTTGAATGAAGGAGGCGTGTTTATTGGACTAACGTTATGTACAACTCAATCATTAAGAGAACAATTAGATTGCTTTCTACTTAAGCCTCCCCTTTCACAGATGTTTTTGAGCGAACGCGAGATACATCATTTGTTAGAGCATGGTTATATTCCAGGTAAGGATATCATCCTAAATGTTGATTCCTTCTTGATAGATGAACCAAGTATTGATGGTGTTCGCCCACCTTTGATTGTTGAATACTTCGGTTATAAACATGAGTGGTCTGATCCATCTGAATTATGAATGACGCGGATTATGTTGGGTTTCGCAAGCTCAACCCAACCTACGGACTACTGGAACACTAGAAAACTACCCTTTTAATCGATTCAATAACAAAAAGGTAAAATTCTTTAGCTAACATCAATACGAATTATCGGTTGTACTACTCAGGATCATCAGTTTAAATTTTTCTGTTGAGGACATTTACAAACTTCATTAAAAAGGAGCTTATTTTCATGGATACGAAAGAAAAGGAAAGTAAATTTTGCGAAGAACAAATCGCAAAATTAAAGGATAAAAAGAAATTTTACAAATCTAAAATCGATGCTTATGCAAAACCTGGCAAAGCAAAAGATTATCACTATCGGGCACGAGCGAAGGTTGAACTTGCAGAGCTGCCTGATTTCATCATGGCAGAGTTAGAAAAAAGACAGAAATATGAATCTGCAATTCAAGATTTAGACGAAGCCATAAAAGGTGAAAAGGATGATTATCATCAAATGTGGAATTATCACCTCCGGGCAAAAGCAAAGGTTGAACTTGGAAAACGCGAATCTGCAATTAACGATTTAAACAAAGCTTTACAACTTTATCCAGATGAACATGGTCGAATGTGGAACTATCACCTCCAGGCACGAGTATATTGTGATCTTGGACTCTTTGAATGTGCATCTGCAGACATAGAAGAGGCTGAAAAGATAGACCCGGTTGAATATCAAAATAACGAATTAAAAAAAAGGATTTTAAGAAAACGGAATGAAGAAGATAGATCGGATTGATAATGAACACCCTATACTTCGGTGATAACCTTGAAGTCATGCGAGAAATGGGCGACCAAAACGTCGACCTAATCTGCACCGATCCGCCCTTCAACAGTGGACGCGATTACAACGCGTTCCTGACCGACTCGCTGGCACAATCCAAAGCGTTTACGGATACATGGACATGGGACGATCCCGCAAAAGATTCCCGTGCCGACATAGAAAGACGCGCCCTCACCAGCGACACTTACAAAGCACTGGACACCTGCCTGAAAGGATATGATCTTGTGCTGCAAAATGCGGTGTCCGGGAATAAAGGGTCAATGCGTGCGTATCTGACATTTATGGGCCCGCGGCTAGCGGAGATGCACCGCATCCTCAAAGACACAGGGAGCATCTATCTACACTGCGATCCGACCGCAAGCCATTACCTCAAGGGCGTGATGGACGCAATCTGGGATCAGAGGAATCGAAAGAAAAATGAACATTTTCGAAATGAAATTGTATGGTCATATCAACGCTGGACAGGTGCGACAAAACATTTTCAAAGAATGCATGATATTATTCTGTTTTATGGTCAAGATAATCAGTTAGCGAAGTTCAATATATTAACAGAACCATATAGTGAGAAATCCAAACACCAGGGAAAGAGACATACAACTTTTCAAGATGATGGAAGTATAGAACAAGTTTATACAGGAGACACCAGCCGGGAAAAAGCAATGCGAGACGTTTGGGAAATCTCTTACCTAAATTCCCAATCCAAAGAACGCCTCGGTTACCCCACACAAAAACCGCGCGCCCTCTATGAACGGATGATCCGAGCCTCCAGCAACGAAGGCGATCTCGTCATGGATCCCTTTGCCGGTTGTGGTACAACAATAGACGCAGCACACACGCTCAATCGGTTCTGGATAGGAATTGACCTCACAATTCTCTCGCTTGACCCGATGCGCCGCCGCCTTGCAGACAGGCACGGCTTGGAACCGTCAAAAGACTACGAAATCCACGGCTACCCGACAAATATGCAAGAAGTACGCATGCTTGTCCGTGACGAAAAGAAATATCACGACTTCTCTAACTGGGCAGTTACACGGCTCGGTCTCCAACCGACAAAATCTGTTGGCGATGGCGGTAGGGATGGCGAGGCAGAGGTCGGGCATATCACGCTCTGGGACCCGGAGGAAGGAGAAACCACAAACACGCGGATATTTGCTGAAGTCAAAAGCGGTAAACCCACTATTGATCAAGTCAAGTCATTCTGCCGCACAATGGATAAACACAATGCGATCGGTGTCTTTATTACGATTGAGTCTGTCAGTGCTGGCATGCGTCAAGAAGCAGCGGATATGGGCACGTTCTTACATAACAACGAGACTTTTCCAAAACTACAGTTCTGGCAGATAGACGATGCCTATTTTGAAAATCCGAGTTCTCTGCGGAGTCTTATCCGTTTACCGAAGCAGTGGCTTGAACCGATGCGGAAGATGGAACGGCATTTTACGGATGCACAGATGTCTCTCCTTAATCTGCGTGGGAATGTCGATTAAACGGAGAAAATCATGGATACCGTAAACGACTTTGAAATCAAACAGAGAAAGTATATGCCCATCTTTCCAAAAGCGAGTGGCAAACCGACTGTGTACATTAAAGGTTATCCGTGTGAGGACGACGAACCTATGGCTGAAACCGATTTTCACGCTGAACAGATAACCACGTTATCCGACCAACTCAAGCGATATTTCGCAATCAACGAGCTGGTTCACATCGCCGTTGACAGTTTTATCTATTATCGCGAAGGCGACATCACAAAATGTGTCGTCCCTGATATCCACATCGTGTTTGGTGTTGAGAAATACCCCCTACGCCGCAGTTTCTATACGTGGGCGGAGGGTGCAGCACCCGTTGCTGTTTTTGAGTTTCTTTCTGATTCAACAGCACATCAGGATCGGAATGAAAAAGTTGCGTTGTATCTAAATGATATAGGTGTTCAGGAATACTTTATCCATCAACCGGAATTGAAGAAACCAGCGGAGTTTCGTGGGTGGAAGCGGAATCCATCGGGTAACATCGTTGAGATAGTGTCGGATGCGGAAGGCGGCTTGTTCAGCAAAGCGTTAAATCTCTGGTTTCGGTGGAAGGAGGATCAGACGACACACGTGAGACTTTTACGTCCATATCTGCCTGACGGCACACCGATTACAACTTCTATGGAAGAACAACATCTTAAAGAGGTGGCAGAGGCACGGGCAGAGGAAGAGGCACAACGACGACAAGAAGCAGAGGCACTTGTTGAAGAAGAAAAACAGCGTCGACAGGAATTAGAAGCGGAGATAGAACGACTCCAAGCACAACTTGCGAACCGTTAAAAGATAATTGAATCTGTTGGATCTAATATGACACAAAAAACAATGCCAACCTCCGACTTTCGTCCGCTCAATGTTGAAGCCATTCGCGAAGATTTCCCAATCTTTGCAGACACGCCGCCGTTAGCATTCCTTGACAGTGCTGCGTCAACGCAAACACCGCGCCCTGTCGTTGAGGCGATGGACGCGTATTATGATACTTACCGCTCCAATATACATCGCGGTATCTATCGGATTTCAGAAGAGGCGACAGAACAGTACGAACGCGCACGGCAGAAGGTCACAGGATTGATTAACTCAGAACGTTCAAGCCAAATTGTCTTTACGCGGAATACGACGGAATCCATTAACCTCGTAGCATACAGTTGGGGGAGTGTAAATATCAAGCAAGGGGATGAGATCGTTCTCACCGTCCTTGAACACCATAGCAACCTCGTTCCGTGGCAGATGCTCGCTCAACGCACTGGTGCGAAACTCCGATTTCTTGAGATAACTGATGGAGGTTTGCTTGACTTCACACAACTGCGCGACGTGCTTTCCGAAAAAACGAAGCTGGTTGCTATAACGCATGTTTCTAACGTTCTCGGCACAATTAACCCGATTCAGTCCGTTATTGATGCTGCACACGCTGCTGGTGCAAAAGTTATCGTGGACGCAGCGCAATCGGTGCCACACTTTCATGTGGACGTTCAGCAACTGGATTGCGATTTTCTCGCATTTTCTGGACATAAGATGTGTGGTCCGACCGGTGTCGGTGTGCTATACGGCAAATTGGATCTGCTTGAGGAGATGCCACCGTTTCTCGGCGGCGGTTCAATGATCCGCTCTGTTGAACGTGACATTTCAACCTACGCAGACGTACCCGCGAAATTTGAGGCAGGTACCCCGAGCATTGCTGAAGCCATCGGACTTGGCAGTGCTGTAGATTATATTATACAAGCAGGCTTGGCCTCGATTCATGTCCACGAACAGGAACTGCTTAAACATGCACATAAATGCCTACAAGAAATTGAAGGCATCACACTTTATGGACCGGCACCGCATCAGAAAGCAGGTGTTATATCGTTTAATATGGAAGGTATCCATCCGCACGATGTTGCCGGTATTTTGGATACGCAGAATATTGCTATTCGCGCAGGACATCACTGTGCACAACCATTGATGAAAAAATTAGGTGTTATTGCAACTGCCCGTGCCAGTTTTTATCTATACAACACACTTGAAGATGTAGATCGTTTATACGAAGGACTCCAAAAGGCACAGGCACTTATGATACGGAGAAAAAAATGAACATATATCAGGAAGAACTGCTTGACCATTACGAAAATCCAAGCAACTATGGGACGCTTCCGAACCCTGATATTTCACATGAAGAGGATAACCCGTTATGCGGGGACACGATTCGCATTGACCTGATTGTTGAAGATGATACTATCAAAGAGGTGAGGTTTTGTGGACATGGATGCACAATTAGTCAAGCCGCTGCCTCCATGCTCACTGAGAAAATTGAAGGCAAATCGCTTGAGGAAGTCAAAAAACTCACAAGAGACGACATCTTGGATATGATCGGCATTGATTTGGGACCCGTCCGTGTAAAATGTGCTTTGTTGGCTCTCAAAGTTCTCAAGGCTGGTACTTACGGGATCAAGGGCTGGCCCGGCGAAGAAGATAAATAAGAAAGGAAGATAATGCCAGAATACTATAAAGTTGCGACAGTTGGTGAAGTGCCACCCGGTACGAAAAAACTTGTTGAAGTAGATTTCGTCCCTGTGCTACTCTTTAACATAGAAGGCGAGTTTTACGCAATAGAAGATGTTTGCACACATGATGGCGGTCCTCTTGGTGAAGGCTTTCTTAACGGTGATGAGATAGAATGCCCACGGCACGGCGCGCGATTTTGCGTCAAAACCGGTAAGGCACTTTGTATGCCCGCTATAGAAGACATTGAATGTTACCCTGTCAAAATTGAGGACGATGATATATTGGTTTGCATTGACTAATACCCAATTAACCCAATTTGTAGTGTGAGGTCTCTGTGCCTTGCAATGCCGACTTTATCCGAAGACATCGAATCAAGTTAATTTGGTATAATTTATTGCTACGTAAGAGTGGAATTACATAATCTACTATAGGAGGAAATCAAAATGGTATCAGAAGAATCTGTATTAGAAAAAATCAAAGAAATTATTGACCCAGAGATCGGAATTAACATCGTTGACATGGGACTTATCTACGAGGTTGATATCAACGACACAACTGTAGATATTAAGATGACCTTAACCAGTCCTGGTTGCCCCGCTGGTGGACAGATCGTCAACGGCGCGCAGCACGTTACCCAGCAGCTGGATGGCGTTGAAGAGGTCAATATCGAAGTCGTCTGGAATCCGCGTTGGACACCTGAATTGATGAGCGAAGACGCGAAGGACGAACTTGGTATTTTTTAAGTAGTTATCAGGTAAACTCCAATAAGCGAATTTTGTAAACACGGACGCATAGAGGAGAAGAATCATGTCAGAAAAGACGTTTACTTCCACTGAATGCTTGATCGTGATAGCATATCTCGGTTTTCTACAGTCAGTAAATCGAGAACAAGTTGATCGATCTCTAGCAGAGAGAGAAGTAAGTGAGTTTGGACCACCTCGCACCGAAAAAGGGAGTGAATCTATAAAACACCCTGACTATACTTTAGAAGATCTGTTGACACAAATGCCTGAGACTAACGCAAAGAACAAGAAAGCGAAAGTTACACCATTTGGTCCCCCGCGGGCAGAAAAAGGAAGTTATCCCTTGAAACGTCCCGACTATACGCTGAAAGACTTACTGGACAAGGTTACAGAAAAAAATTCTCATGATGAAATAGACACTGGACCTCTGGTGGGCAATGAAGTATGGTAGGATCAACAAACGTTCCACTGCGTGGGGATGTTGCATGGATTGATTTTAATCCTCAAGCTGGACATGAACAAGCTGGTCGTCGTCCGGCTATTGTACTCACTACCAAAGATTTTAACGATAAAACCAGTTTGGTTGTACTTTGTCCGATTACTCGGAGCAGCACGAGGGAACAAAGAAATCCGTTTGCAATCACGATTCCTGAAGGGTTAGATGTTGATGGAGTTATCCTTGCAGATCAGATTCGTACTATGGATTGGCGAGTGAGAGGAACGGAATATATTTGTTCCGTGCCGACAGAGACAGTAGATGCCGTTTTACAGAGAATCGGAGTTCTCTTGAAAATTCTATAGGTTCCTAAAATACTCACACAAAGTTAATGTATCCCACTTGCTATTTCATGATATTTTGAGAGTTTACCAATTTGTGTAAACGATGAGTGACATGGCTACAGTTAGCAAAAGTCCGAAACTTCTTAAGAAACATGACAACGCCTTTCAGGTAGAATGGAAGGATGGACATGAAAGTTGGTATCCATACACCTACCTGCGGCAGATGTGTCCTTGTGCCGAATGTGCTATCATCCGGCACGAAGGGAAAGATGTTCATTCTCTCTTTTCGCCACAAGGCGACGGAGATATTACGTTGATTGAAGTTTCGGACGATATTCAACCACTTGATATCCAGTTGGTTGGTCGCTACGCGCTCCAATTCAGTTGGGATGATGGACACAATACAGGCATCTACCCCTTTGAAATCCTGCGAGAGACGTGTCCTTGCACGGAATGTGCCCCGTTGCCACCTTTACAAACCGAGGAAAAAACTGAATAATGCAGACAAAACCCTCACTCCCTGAGATTTCACCACAAGAACTGAAACAGAAACTGGACGAAAACGGATCAGTGCTGTTACTGGATGTCCGTGAACCGAGCGAATACGACATCGTGCATCTTGAAGGTGCGCGGTTAATACCGCTCAACACGTTGCCCCACCATGTGGACAGCCTTCCATCAAACCAAGAAATTGTTGTCTACTGCCATCATGGACAACGTAGTCTCTATGCTACCGCCTATCTACATCAAAATGGGTTTACCGATACCAAAAACCTTGTTGGCGGTATTGACCAGTGGGCAGCCGAAATTGATCCAACACTAAGGAGATATTAAAACATGCTTGTAGAATTTGAAAACCGATCCGGCGAAATGGAACAAGCCGAAATGGAAATTGACGAACCCTGTCCAATCTGTTGTGGTATGCTTTTCCCAGTTGTGGATTCCAAACCGGAGAGTGGATATCGATGTAGCAGCTGTGGACTCGTTTTTAAGCCTATAGAGGAAGAGAATATCCAATCAACCTGATTTGTAGTGCAAGTTCTCCGTGCCTCGCAATGCTAACTTTTATTAGAAAACTTCAATTCAAGTTAATTTGGTATAAGTCCAATTTATTTGAGAGAAAATCATGATAAAATATTTGAAAACTGGAATTCTAATTATATTCGTTCTTACTATGTCTCAATACTGTCTGGCGGGAACATGGCAAGACAATTTTGCTAATGCCGACACCGCTAAATGGGAGATATTTAACATTGCAGCCTGGGAACATGCCCCAGACGTGAACACAGCAAAATGGGAAATCAAGAATGGTGAAGTTTACGGATCAATGCATGAATTATTTAAGAAGAGCATGTTTTTAACCGGCCAGTTAACATGGCGAAACTATTCAGTATCTTGTCGAGCAAAGTTCGTTGGGAATAAGGATAAGACCGCTATATTAGGGTTAATTCTACATGCCAGAGTTAAAGAAAACAAACGATATATATTCTTGATTAATTACTTTGATCAGAAAGCAGCAATTGTTGCAGCTGCAGGCAAACTTAAACAGGGAGGCGAACCTTTTAAGGGGTGGACTCAAGAAATAGTAAAGTTTGATATAAAATTTGATACCTGGTATTTGTTTTCTGCTTCCGTTGTGGGAAGCAACAGCCTCCACTTCAAAATAGAAAATTTGACGCAAGGCAATAACAAGACAGAGTTCAGTACAAATGTAATCGAACCGATAGACAAAGGTGGGTTAACAGGGTTTTTAGTCGAAAACGCGGATGCGGTGTTTGACGATATCGAAATTAGCGGCAATCGTATCCCCAATGGCGGTACGTTTCCCGTAGAACCACTTAGCAAACTCACAACAACGTGGAGCAAACTAAAAAGGAAGTAAAAACTAAACATTGCTGCCAACTTTGTTATGTAGACAGAAGTGGATTTATTATATATCCGCTTAAGACTATTCAATCTTCCGAAAATCTGGCACTTCTACCGGCACACCCCCATTTGCAATAGATTCCTCTGAAACCAACCCCGGCACCGTAAAATCTATCGTCGTATAGACATCAATCGGAGGTGGTGTATCGGTGAGAATGCTATCAACAAAATCGCGCACCTTAAAATATTCCCCAAGATCGCCAACATTTTGAGTCTCAACAGGCGGGTTTTTCCACCGTTCTGGCAGGAAATCAGACTCAAATTCGGAAAGCGGTTTCCACTGTTCCCCTGATTCAAATTCACTCAACCAAATCTTCGCTGCAGCACCGAGCCCACGCGAACTCTCATAACACCCTTTCGTTCCCTGAAGACTATAATGGGAATTCGCAGGGCGATTTGAGAGCATGTCAATGCGAATCTTGATTAACCCACCACCCTCCGTTTTGCAAAGCATCATCACTGTATCCTCCATCGCATGCTCTGGATCGGTATTAACGCCAGTGCCGAGACAACAGACACTTACAACGCGCTCACCAAACCACTGAAGCACAGGACCAAGGCTATGTGTTGCATAATTACACCGATTAATGCCTACTTGCCAGTAGTAACACCACGTCGGATTGCCACTTGTATCGTGATGGAGCGATTTGATGTTATGGAGGTACTCTCCCTCCCCGAAATACACATCACCAAACAAACCTGCTTCTACGATACTCCGTATCAACACATTTGACTTGGAATAGCAAGTATTTTCAGCCATTGTATACTTAGCAGATGAGTTACGAACTGCCCGAACAAGATCATAACATTCTTCTAACTTGACAGCAGCCGTCACCTCACTGATGACATGTTTTCCTGCTGCTAATGCCTCTATTGACTGCGGAACGTGCAGGTTTTCAGGTGTCGCAAGCACAACAAGGCCTACTGCATCTAACATTTCTGTATAATCTGTAAACCGATGCGGTACATTAAACCGTTCTGCGACGTTTTGGAGTGTAGTTTCATTGATGTCGCATACTGCCGTGACATCGGTTTCAGCTATCGCACCAAACGGCTGAAAATAAGAACTCCCTCGGTGTGCCCCAACAATCCCGACCTTCAGTTTATTAGCCATGTATATCTCCTTTCTAATATAACGTGAGTTCTAAATAAGGATTCAAGTGTAGTCGTAAGTTGGATAGAGCGGTAGTAGACAAAGTACTCTATAATCCGATAATCTTGAAAATCCTGGTTCAGACAAAATCACATTAATCCCATACCATAGTTTATCGCCGATTGCATGTGTTTCAACGCAGCATAAATCTGCGGCAGTTCCTCAAACCCGTAAGAGATGCGAAACTGCCGTTTACCGATGTCAACCATTTCTCCACTTGGATGGACGCAGTATTCACCTGGAATATAAATCACCTTGGGATGCAGATCATGTGAAGGTCCATCTATGTCTTCCTGTCCAGTTGTTCGCGTCAAAAACCTGAAAAAATCGGATGTTGAATCGGTTGCGATGTTCGAGAGAGTCAAGTAATAATAGAAACCAGCACTCCCACCACTACACGCTTGAACGTTATCACCGAATAATTCAGTTATCCACGTTTTGACCTGTTTCGCCTTCTCTCTATACCCGTTATTGACTTTCTCAATTTGTGCTTCAATACCGTTGTCAAGCAGATAACTCGCAATTTCCTGATTTATGAGTGGCGCGCTGAAACCGATGTCGCTTGTACGTTGGATGATACTGTCGAGAAATTTACCCTTAGGACCGATGAGATAGCCGATGCGTAACCCAGGCGCGAGAATTTTTGACAATGTGCCTATCTTGGACACAATACCGAGTTCATCATAGCAGAGTGCAGATTCCAGAGGTTCAACGGTGCTATCATGCACAAGGTCACGGTAGGCATTGTCAAAAAAGAGCGGGATTTTTCGTCCGACTTCGTGCGAAAGTTCGGTGACAATCTCAACAAGTTCTTGTTTTCGGTGATTAGAGAGAATAGTGCAACTCGGGTTGTTAACCGTCACAACATAGAAAAACTGGATAGCCTCTTTTGCACTTCCTAACGTCTTTAGTTTTACCTTCAAAAGATCAGTTTGTAGTCCCGCATTGTCCTCCGGTATTGCAACAACAGTAAAACCTTTCCTTTCAAGATCGTTACAATAGATATAATACATCGGATCGGCAGTGAAAACGATGCCAGCAGGGAGTAGATGTGTGATGCTTTCTAACAAACTGGTCGCGCCGTTTGCACCGATAACAATGTCTCTCGTGCTGAAGATTTCTGGCGTTATACTGCCGATCCAGTTGTCAACATGGAATTTCTTGAGCGACTCAATTAGGTTAGGAGAACCTTGCGCACTACCATAATTAAGTGATGCGCGGTACTTTTGAGGGTTAGCGAGAACCGCTTCACAAGCAGTCTGAATTTGTTGGCGTGGGATTGTGTTTTCGTTGACATACCCCACGCCGAGATTGATATCGTATCCATCCCGAAAACCGGCAGCGAAATCGGTCATCATTCGGTTAACAGCAGATGGAACACTTGAAGCTTTTCCGTATTCAGAAAGTAAAACATCGCGCATCTTCATCTTTTGTTGTTGGGATCCGCCTATCTACAGTAAATCTTTGAGAGCAGATTCAAGCGTGCGATACCGAAATTCGTAACCGCTCGCCTCAGTTTTCTCTGGGAGAACGTTCTGGCTCAGCACAACAAAGTCCGCAAACTCACCCATCATTAACTTTAACCCGAACGCGGGGACAGGAAAAATAGTCGGCTTTCGGAGAACGGATCCGAGCGTTTTCGTGAACTCAATGTTTCTGACAGGTGCTGGGGCTGTCGCATTCAATGCACTGCTAATCTCTTCATTTTCCAAAGCGTGCATCACAATGCCAACCACGTCATCAACGTGAATCCACGACATCCATTGATTACCGCTTCCGAGTTTGCCACCGACCCCCATTTTAAAAGGAGGCAGCACTTGTTCCAAAAGTCCACCACCTAAGCCGAGCACAAGTCCGATGCGAACTGAGACGACGCGTATCTCATACTCACTTGCTTTCTGTGCCTCCGCTTCCCATTCTTGGCAAACTTCAGCGAGAAAATCGGTGCCAGCAGGTGATGCCTCCGTCCAACTTTCGTCTCCACTGTCACCATACAACCCGATTGCTGACGCGCAAACAAGCACATCCGGTTTGCTATCAGAATCAAATGAAGCAACGAGGTTGCGGGTAGATAGGATACGACTGTCCCGTATCCGTCTTTTTTTCTCTGCGTTCCACCTTCCTGCAATAGTTTCACCTGCAAGGTGAATCACCGCTTGTACATCTGATACCGCTTCTGATGGAAGTCGTTCTGTTTCCGGATTCCAAGCATAGGTTTCTTTTACGGATTGTAATTTAGTTTTGGCGCGTGCAGGATCGCGAGACACCACATGCACCTCATAGCCTTTTTCGTGGAGGGCATCACAGACTCGACTTCCGATGAAACCGGTTCCACCGGTGACCAATACTTTTTTCATGGTTTACCTCCAATACACAAACACCCTGGTAGGCGCGGTTTGAAACCACGTCTACAGCGTTGTATAAATATTGTCTGTTTATTTTCAAAGTTCAGCGATAGTAGTTTCCAGTTGCCGATAATCATCTATCACTGCATCACTAAGTGTATCGTTTGTTTCTGTTTTATTGAATCCTGCGAACCGAATCGCTTTCATGCCAGCATTCTTCGCACCAACAATATCCGTTCGCACAATATCCCCGATATGCACCGCGTCTTCCGGTGTAGCATTTAGCTGCTTCAACGTAGAATAGAATTGCACAACTTCCGGCTTTGTCCGCTCCGTTTCATCGGAGAACGTGAATGCCGAAAAGTATTGCAAAATTTCGTCACGTTCCATTAGTTGTCGTGCATAGCTGCCCGGTGTCAGTGCTGAATCTGAGATAATCCCCAGAGGACAAATTTCACTGATCCTTGCCAGCACCGGCTTAATATGCGATATAAGAACAGGAGGAGACGCTAAAAAAGCGTTGCCGAGACACACAATCAGAGAAGTGATCTCTGTTTCGTCAAGCGTAAGTTCAAGCGTTTCAGCAAACTTTAGCATACATGTTTCTACAGATACGCCATTGTGTTGATGCCACCGAGACATCACTACCTCATAAGCGTCATCCATTCCAATTTCTATATCAGAAGTTTGGCAAGAATAGCCTTGGTTAATCAAATACTTATGGCAATTATCCACACGTATAGCCTGACGTTTCTGCCAGTTTTCAAGCGTATCAGCATAAAGTGTTTGCCAAAAATCGAATGTAATTGCTTTGAACATCGCTTCTCCTATTTTACGCAGATTTCTCTAACCTCGCAAATCATTTTATCCTTTACAAGGTAAGATGTCAAGCGTCAAATGCAGAATACACAGTTTAGGCTAACCGAAATCTTATTGAAAAGGTAAACGAAAGAATATATAGGAAGGTTGACCACTGAAGATTATCTTTTATCTCATGGTGTATGTGATGATGTGGTTAGAACTATCTTGTGGGATGAGTTTGTAATCAGAATTAACGTTTAGCGGTGTAAACGCAAATAGCACTATTAACGTTTAGTGGTGTAAACGCTAATAACACCTATTCTTTAATTTGACACTGATCTAATAGAATGCTATACTAAATTTTATCGTAAAGGTGTGTCAAAATATACGTTGATACTTTCACACAGACATCTACCGTCTAAATTCTTCTCAGCACTGTAAGCGAAGGATGGAAACAAATGAGACATACAAATACACAGAATCTTAACAGCGACTGGACACCAACGCATTACACCGATAAAGAAGCCTCCTTGTTAGCGATAATTCAAGAAAATTCACGATTGCCGGAAAAAGATCAGTTGCGCTATCAGCAGCTGTGGCGCAAGTGTGAAAATGAAACCATAAGCGATGATGAACTCGCCGAGTATCAGACACTCTTAAGTCAATTGGAAGACGGAAAATTGTTGCCAAACCGCGAATAACTATTGAAGAAATTAAATTTTGGAGTGATGCTAATGACAAAAGCAACTTGTCCAGTTCAAAAACGCATACGACTCTCAAAAGGAAAACTCAGTCAATTCTTCACGAATGCTTACTGAAGGCGGATTGACATTGAAATATTAATAATTAATTTTGACTCAGAAGAACTGTAGTACCGCGAAGAATGGAATAAGTTGTGGTATACGGCATTTTGGGAGGTACTTAGCATTGATTACGAGGTTGTCACCTCTGCGGAGGAGGTATAAATAGTGTTTTCTGACAAGCGTACTTTCCCAATTTTGCAGAGAAGTGATTTAAAGAGTTACATCAATTCTGTTTTCACGAAGTTTAGTGGAAAGTTTAGCATCTATTGTTTGTGTACATCATTATGGCACTTATCAGGTTTTGTGCTAACTTTTAAGTGAACTTTGCATCAGGTTAAGAAAAACAGAAATTTGACAAATAGATTGGTAAATTGGTATAATATCTTAAGTCATACAATCTGGAAAACCCAATGCCTGATATATGGCAAAGGCAACGTGAATCCAGAAAGTTTCTCCGTTTCCGAATTAGTGGATACGGTAAATCAAGTTTCATGAAAATACCAAACGCCGAACGGGCTATTGTGGACATTCGTAAGCTGCGGGATTATTGTCTAAACTTTGAGCATGATGATGGCAAACATAAAGCATACCTGTTTTTCGATGCACTTGGAATTACCGATAACGACGCAGAAGAGTTATGCGATGCCTTGTTGGAAGCAATCAAGACACATGATGCACAATTGGGAAAGCGTGATACTTATGGACAACGTTATACAGTTGATTTTGTGTATGCGTGGAAAAGCAAACAGGCAACAATTCGGAGTGAATGGATTATTGAACAAGGTTCTGACATACCAAGATTGATAACTGCCTATCCATTGTAAATTCGGAGGAAAACTGTGAAAACCAAATTTTCAAATAATGCACATTTCGGGAACTTGCCTGATTACCATCCAGAACAAAGAGATGTGAAGAAAATTGAACTTTTTGATGTTGTTGCGCTTACACACGACTTGCCTGAACATAATCTGTGGCGAGGACAAGTCGGGACAGTCGTTGAGATACTTGCAAACGGGGATGCCTTTGAAGTTGAATTTAGTGACCGAGATGGACGCACCTACCAATCCCTCGGGTTTCGTGCACCGCAACTAATGGTCCTTCACCACGAACCAATGCAAAAACCACCAATCCCTATTAGTGAATAACTACGCACAAGATAATGTCTACGTTCTCATATCTCTTTACGAATGTTTTGTGGCAATCTAAACGTTGCTGTGAAATAGTTGACAATTAATGGATAAATTAGAAAAAATACATTGCCAACGAATCTACTTGGAAAATGGATGGTAAGTAATATGAATGAAGTCATTCAAAATCTAAAAAAAATTGAAGAGTGGGTCGATTTCAATTCACCGCCACCGGATTTTGATACGAATACCGAATTTATGAAATTCGCTGTTGAAATTATGAACCGATGCTTGTACCTGCTCAAAACGGGAGCAGCTTCGGCACCAGATGCAGAAACAGCTAGCAAAGGGTATGCCAAAAACGAGGCAATAATTGTAGGACACATGGTCCGACTCACAAAACTGTACGAAGGGGTTCTAATGCATATTTGTAGTCATCATCAAGAATTAGCACATATTTTTTTTCGCCTCATATTTGAAACTGCAATAAGAATGGAGTACCTCATTACATCAAAATCCCAAAAAAAAATCCTTTCAAAGTTTTATTTTAGCTTCTTACAGACCTGAAAAGGAAATGCTTCAGGACTTGGAAAATAATGCTAAACAAGGGCAACTAATTCCGATTGAAAAAAGGATGAGAAGGAGTATTATATCCTGGCTTAGAAGTGATGGAATCACCCAAAAAGAATTGTTCAATAATACCATTTGGAATGTTGACGGTAAGAATTTTCGAGATATTATGAATGTATTTGACCTGGATTCTATGTATTCCTATGGATTCGGAATTGCGAGCCATCATGTCCACGGTGATTGGTTTGATATTGCAAATTATCATCTTAAACAAGATGGAGACCGATACTACACGCCTGATTTATTCTTTACCGAACCGGACCCGAGAGCCGCATGTCCAATCACCGGAATTTGTCTTGATAGTCTTTTGAAATATCTTAAGTGGAATAAATCTGATCCTGATAATATAATAAGTACCATTGTGGAAAAACTGCGCGACCTTAACCTCACACTTGATGCTGCACATGAAAGCAGGCTTAGCGAAGAATATGATGTTTTATCTGAGGAATAATGCCAATGACGGAAACAAACAAAATAGCTAAAAATACAAATACGACATTAGCCAAAAGCGCACTTTACTTTTCGCGAAACTACATCATTCTGACTCTGCTACTTTTAACCACCCTCTGTGCAACCGCTGCAGACTACGGCAACGACACAATCCGAACGCTATTACCTTTTGATGCAATCCCAGCTATTACAAAGCCGCAGTTTGTGTCTGCTACCAAAGCAAAATTAGACGCGGATGCGCCTGTCATTGGTGTAACATTCAATGACGAAAGTCATGCTTACTCACTCTATCTGCTGAACGGACACGAGATCGTCAACGACGTAGTCGGCGGAAAGAAAATCGCTACCACATGGTGACCGCTCTGCAGAACGGCTATCGTGTATAGCCGGGAACTTGACGGTAAGACCTATACGTTTGGTGTCAGCGGAAAATTGTGGCGAGATGCACTGCTGATGTACGACCACCAGACACGCTCACTGTGGTCTCACATCACTGGGGAAGCGATACAGGGACCGTTGGAAGGCAAACAATTGAAACCACTCACCTCCATGCCACAAATCACATGGAAAACATGGAAGACAAATTACCCTAATACAAGTTTACTTTCAGTTCCATTCAGGGGTGGTATGCGCGAAAGCCTTAGTCGTGACTCATATCAAAGGTATCATACAAGCCAAGACACAGGCGTGAGCGGAATGAAATACACCGATGACAGGTTACCCAATAAATCTCTCGTAATCGGCATTCAAGTACAGACAAAAGATGGTGCCGATGGCATTGATGGCAGGGACGGTACTGATGGACAGGATGGTGCCGATGGACAGGATGGAGGTGATGGTGGACAGGGTAATCCTGCACATACCCAGACCGAGGATTCTGGTAACACGCACTATCGCGCCTATTCGCTCACACAATTTACGAAAACCGCTATACTCAATGATACAGTTAACGATGTGCCGTTGTTAATTTTTCACGACAAAGATTCGTTTGCAACGGCAGTTTTTAAACGCACAGTAGATAATAGTACGCTAACTTTTACACACAAGGATGGCTATTTCGCACAAGACAGTTCTGGTACAGAATGGAATCTCGTTACAGGTGAAGCGACATCGGGTAAACACAAAGGGGAGCGTTTAGAACGACTACCCGCTGTCAATATCTACTGGTTCGCTTGGGCACGCTACTACCCCGAAACAACAATTTACGGTCAGTAATCTATCAATCGTCTAATTCAACGACTTCACCTGCCATATCACGATGCATTGTCGGACGGATAACCAATTCCGGTATGTTGCTCCGTTGCGGTAAAGTTGCAATGAGGAGAATCGCTGCTGAGGTTTCGGCTACGTCTACCATCATAGTGCGCGCATCAGCATCGGGTGGAATCGGACGTTTGTCCAAAATCGGTGTTGCCACTTCGCCAGGAATTATAACGCTTGCTCTGATACCTGTATTCCGCAAATCATTGTTAAGAAATTCGGTGAAGTTGATTACCCCTGCCTTTGCTGCTCCGTAAGCAAATCCACTAAAAGGACCAGGCGTAACCGCTGCAAGCGATGAAATGTTGATAATCGTTCCCGATTTCGCTTTCAGCATTGCAGGCACAACCGCCTGTGTACAGAAAAACGTGCCAATCAGGTTTGAATCAATGACCGAGCGCGTCTCCTCTGGTGTCGTATTGAGGAGTCGTCGATTGTGTGAACTATGTCCAGCATTATTCACAAGCACATCAACCCGACCAAATTTCTCAAGCACATCCTCAACCATCTGTTGAACAGCATCGTAATCAGCGACATCAAGTACACAACTCACTACTGTGCCACCTGTTGCTTCTATTTCAGATTTAACGACAATTAACTTTGATACTGTTCTGCCAACAATTACAACGTTGGCACCCTCTTGTGCCATTTTGAGGGCAGCATCGCGACCTATTCCGCTGCCACCACCTGTGATGATACACACCTGTTCCTTTAATTTCATTCTTCACCTCCATTTGGTAAAATACGTTGGACTGCCGCTTTCAACTCTTTTGAAAGCGATTCCAGTTCATACTGCTCTTCCGAAATCTTATCACGATGTTCATCAAACGGATACCCGCCTTTCCCCGCTTCATTGAAATAGACGCTCAGTTGATACCGTTGAAAAATGTTCATGCGGGGATAATCTTCTGTCCACGGACTTGCATCGTGGAGCAGATTCGTTGAGAAGATAGCGACATCACCTGCTTGCATCGGCAGCGTAATTGAGGCCGGTGGATCGTGCTGGACAGGCAGATGTGCTGGTGTCTGAAATAGGGATTTATGACTTCCGGGGACAAGGCAAAATCCTGTTCCCGGTGGCACGTCTACCAATGCAACCCACGTCGCAATATGGTTACAATAGATATGCCCTGCGACAGCTTGATAATCGTTATGCGGATTGCGGAATCCTGGTGGAAACTTAAACCCGCTGTCATCACGATGAAAGTGTTGAGGGTAGTCCTGCTTTGTCATCATCGTGAAATTGTAGTGAAAGAGGCGCGGGGCATTCATTGTCAAACCCGCTACAACCCGCATAATGTCGTGGTTCATCGCAAGATCTTGAAACAGGCGATGCCCATATTGAATATATCCTATATGTGTTTTACAAGGTTCTTGCCTGCCACGGTGTAACGGCGGCGGGATGTCAGATTCATCAATTGTGAGCCAATGCTGAAGCACCTTCAACATCTCCTCAATCTCGTCCTTTGGAATAACATTTCGCAAGACAAGGAAACCGTGTAAATCAAAATACCACTTTTCCATCTCGGTTAAAGTGGATTGAATAGTATGCATTAAATTTCTCCACAGTTACTGGTTGTGTTGAACAATAGATTATCAAAATTACCTAAAATTTACAAGGGATGACAGTTGGGATTTAACTATCCGCTTGACAAAAATCTAAAAACACCTATAATTGAAATGGAGTTCACAATCTGATTGACCCCAAGAAAACAAGGGCAGAGCATACGCTAATAACACCACGATAGAGAATATAATTTATCTATAGCAGAATTTTACCTATTGAAGGAGCATCACAATGTCAAAACGAATAAAAATCGGACTCATTGGGTGCGGCATGATATCCGGTTCACACGTCAACGGATATCTGGCACATCCACAGCACGCCGAAATCGTTGCTGTTTGCGATACAGTTGACGCAAACGCAAAACGGAGAGCCGCGGAAGTGCTATCTGGCGCGGAAGCACGCGCGAACGCCGCGACCGCTGACGCAGAAAAAGCGGATACAGCAGAAGCGCGCGATCGCTTGAAAGAAAACGCCGCACGTTGGACAGAGTATAAAGATAACGGTGTTGAAATCTTCAGTGATTACAACGAAATGTTGAAAACGTGTGAGTTGGATGCTGTCAGTCTTGCCACACCCCCTTTTGCCCATGAGGCACCTACAGTGGCAGCTGCAAACGCCGGAAAACACGTTTTCTGTGAAAAACCGATGGCGCGCACAGCAACTGAGGCGAGAAACATGCGCGATGCATGCGACAAGGCAGGTGTTAAACTTGCCTATCAGAGCGGCGGCACATGTCTTGATCCGAGAAGTTACGCTATCCGAGAGTATGTTACATCAGGAAAAATCGGAGATGTCCACTACGGTAGGCTTACCAGTTACCGCGTGCGCGGCAGACCCAATGTAGATATGTTCGGCTACGGCAAGTGGTTCCTCAATTCAGTTTACAGCGGTGGCGGCACATTATACGACACAGGCGTTTACCTCATCAATCGTTCTATTTATCTGCTCGGTTCACCACAGCCTGCTACTATCAGCGGTATCGCCTACCGCGGGATGCCCCCAGAATACACAGGTGAAGAGATAAACGACGTTGAGGAATTCGCATCCATGTTTGTCCGATTTACGAATGGAATGTCGTTTACGTATGAAAACGGTTGGTCATGCAATATGGCAGGGCAACCGCAAGGCATCTTCATCTTCGGTTCTAAAGGTTCATTTAGCAACGATAAACTCTTCCTTGAAAAAGGAGAGTGGGATACCGATGATCAGGGCAACCGCCGCCGCTATCGCGAAAATCTCGTTGAAACACCTTTGGAACTGCCAGATATGCACTTCCCCGATAAGTTCCGCGACTTTCTCAACGCCTGCAACAGCGATGCGCAACCTGTCAGCAATGGTGATATTGGTCTGAAGGTTACAGAAATCATGAGCGGTGCGCTCCTATCAGCAAAACTCCGCCGTGAAGTTAGCGTAGAAGAACTTTACGAACTTGAGGCACTCCGTACTGAACCGACACCGGGTTGGCCTATCCCATAAAAGAACATTCGGTTTTCCGGAGGTTACCCTTTCTCCAGTAAAATCCTTCTAATAACAAAAACAGAAAGTTGATATAATCATCTATGTCGGGATAATACATTTGGTTCTCCTTGATATTCTTGATTAATCAAAGGATACCAATTATCCTGACATTTTCAAACAATAATTATGAGCCACCTTCAGTTAACTGAGGGTGGGCTCATAATTATTAATGATATATCTGGATTTAATGGCATCAGGAACGCTCCACCGTGTTGTTCGCCTACCTTCATTGGTGCGGTTTCCCGCCAAATCATGCGGAATCATGTAGAATGCCAAAAGCGCATTCTACCACGCGCATTCCACCGAGCGCATTTGGCGTTGATTCACTTTACCGAAATACCTTCAAAAGCATGTTAGCACTTTCTAAAGAGTGAATGAGTTGCTCAACTGCAAACTTCACTTACTAATAATCTCCAACAGATGAAGTCCATTATTGCTTGTGTTGCTGAAAAATATAAATATGAACCACCCTCAGTTATCTATAAATTATACGACAAATCCCTTTATAATAAGGTTCTGTTTTAACAATTTCTAAAAATGCCGATCTATCCACTAAAAATCGGAAAAAATAAGAAAATTCATAGAATTTTGTACTTTTTCAAGCAAATTTGCCATTTTTTACAGATTTAATTTGACTTTTGGGATGAACTTAAATATAATTAACCGTATTGGGTTATATCAATACATTTAATATCAACTTAATTAAGATTGTCTTAATGTAGTTTTGAGGTTTGGTTTTTTCTACTTAGGTGGTAGCTTTAGTATATTTATCCTGAAGGTAGTTCATAATATTGATGAAGTATCTGGGCTAAAGGCAGCAGTCACGCTCACCGTGCTGTCCGCTTGCCCTGAAATACCTGCAAAAGCATGTTAGCGCGTTTTAAAGAGTGAATGAATTGTTCAACTACAAACTGCTCCTATTAATAATCACTAACAAATGAAGTCCGTTTTTGTGTGTGTTGCTAAAAAATTATGAACCACCCTCAATTAGATATCCTTAATAACAAGAATTTAATTTGTGTATGCAGAACACAACGTAAAAGAGGGGATTTTAGAATGTTACAATCGGAAATGGTAGCATTTTCATCTGTTTCCTATTGGCGGACATTGCGGTGTTTGCAAGCATAGCGGTTGCTGCAAATCGAGACTCTTTCAAACCTCCTTTCACCGAGGAACAGTATTAGACCAGTTGAAAGAAAACTATGATACAGGAACCTTCCTTGATCCTTGATCATAGGAACTCTATTATCCTAAAAAATACACAAATTACAAAAATCTGCAATTTGCTATTAACTTTTTCTATTTAAGGTTTATATAAGGTTAAAAGATGTCTCAAGAGACAGATGCTTTGAAAAGGGGAGGGGTCTCTGATGAAATTGAAATGTCAATTGACAGGTGCGAAATGTCCACCTTACTCACACGAGGGTGAATTTCAACCAAACAACGCAACAATTACCGGCCTTTTATCTGATTTACATCGGTGTGCGAACTGTATTGCGTATGATCCACCATCGTTCCCTGCGTTCCGAGACGATTTGATACAAATCGCTTCCATAACACTCATAGAAAAAGGACCCGCGTTCAATCCTGCACATGAAAGTGGTGCCAGTTTCGGAACTTTCATCCGCCCACGGATTTGCGGAAGTTTGATATACGCGAAGCATAAAGAACTCAAACACCATGCTCGTGAATGCCCCGAATCCTATATAGATGTAGATATCAACAGGTTACTAAATGTTGAAGACGAGAAAGATATAGACTTTATTCAAAATGTCCCTCATCCCGATGCCGAATATTTTGTGAATAGACTTGTTTGGGAGATATCACTTGCAAATTTTGAGAAAGTTCTGCCTCAACTCCTTGAAGCATTGACTCGCCGTGAACAACAGGTTTTCGCCTGCATTCGCGAGGATATGCCGAATTGTGATATTGCTAAGATATTGGAACTTAGCTCACCGCGAATCAGTCAGTTGGTCCGAACCATAGAACAGAAGTTGCGGAGAGAATGCCAAAAGTTCGGATTAATTGAATAAAACTTTGCGCTATACCAGCAACCCTGAATATACGTTTCAACGGTTTTTGATTAGTGACACACTATCTATTGGAGAATAGGAGAAAGTTCATGACAACAATAATTCGTCAAAAAAACGGAATCACAATTTTGGAACTGACTGGGAAAATCATTGGTGAGGCCATACCAGAGTTACGGGCGATCATGATAAGACAAATAGACATTTCTGAAACACCGCGTTTCTTTATCAATTTCAAGGGCGTTCATAAGATGGACAGTTCGGGACTCGGCACACTCATCAGTGTGCATAATATGGCACGGATAAAACAGGGGCGGATCGGTATCATCAATGTTGAGAAAAATATCAAGAACTTGATTGTGCAAAGTCGGCTTATCAACATTTTTGAACATTTTGAGACAGAAGCTGCTGCGTTATCAGAACTTTCAAGGAGGTACTGACACGATTCAACTGGACATTACCCCCTGATACATCTGAGCATCATGGCAGTGATTGATACTCTAAAGGGATAAGCGTCAACTTACTCTTTTTCTCGCAATAGGCAGGTAACCGATCCCGTTGTTACCTGTCTTTACTTTTTAAGAAGTGCCATAGCAATACATGAATACCTCATAGATTTAAGGTTGACAATTACGCTTAAATTAGGTATCCTTATAATAACGCAAGAATCATTCATAATAACATCAATTGAGGTGTACAATGAAAAAATGGATCGTTCTAATCGCTGGATTATTGATTGTTAACTTCGCTTATGGGCAGAATAATGTTGCCCAAAACGCATATCTAATTTTTGAAAATAATTGTCTCGGTTGCCACGGTGAATCCGGCATCTTTAAAGAGACACTCTATATTGAATACAACAACTTGATAGAAGTAGGTAGTGTTATACCTAATAATCCTGACGAATCAGAATTGTATAAACGATTGCTTCCATCGACAGATCCAACTAAACGAATGCCTCTCGGTCAACCGCCACTTTCGGACGAGGCAATAGCAATGATCCATCAATGGATAGAGATGGGCGCGCCTGATTGGGCAGTAACCATCGGGGATCGCGCATTCATTACGCAAGGGACAATGATGGATACTATCAAAACGCATCTTGATACGCTTAACGCATTTGACCGTCCTTATGCGCGCTATTTTTCTATGACACACTTATATAATGCCGGTGAGACACCCGAAGTGCTTGCCGATTATCAATTGGCTCTTAACAAACTTGTGAATAGTCTATCGTGGGAAGGACAAATAGTCAATCCGCAGCCGATAGACACTGAACAGATGATCTACTACATAGATGTACGAGATTATGATTGGGATAAAAGTGAGGCATGGACAGAACTTGAACAGGAATATCCGTATCACATCGCTTTCAACGCACCAGAACAGACAAGTCTAAATCAGAAACTCACAGACCTTCAAACAGAAATGAATTGTGAAGTGCCTGCTATCCATATAGACTGGTTTATAGCCAACGCCTCGCTTCCGCCGCTCTATTACGATATTCTGGACCTGCCTGAAACTGATTTTGAATTAGAACAACGACTAAATGTAGATGTCGTTGACAATCTTTTGAACGCGCCCGGACATAGCGTGTGGCGCGCAGGGTTTAGTGAATCTAAAGTGTCCAGCAATAATCGCGTCGTAGAACGGCATACATCAAGCTATGGTGCTTACTGGAAAAGCTACGATTTTGCCGGTAGTGTTGGCAGACAAAACATTTTTGTGCATCCGATATCATTTATACACGATGGTGGTGAGGTGGTGTTCAACCTGCCAAATGGCTTACAAGCATACTATCTATCTAATGCGAAAAGCAATCGCCTGGATGTAGCACCTATTGACATTGTATCTAATCCAGCAGCCAGCGATCAACGCGTGCGAAATGGGTTATCCTGTATCGGCTGCCACACCGAGGGTATGAAAACCTTTGAGGACACTGTCCGACAAGCAATTGAACAGGCACCTGTCACACTCTATAACAAAGAACACGCATTACAACTTTATGTTGAACAATCGGAGATGGACGCGTTTGTGGAAGGTGATGCTATGCGTTACAAGGATGCGCTTGAACAAACGGGTGGCACAATCGGTGGCATTGAGCCGATACACCGCTTTTATGAAGCATTTCAGAAACCCGTTACAACTGCACACGCGGCGGCTTCCCTCGGCTTAGGAACTGAAACGTTTATTCAAAAAATCAGTGGGAATATCAACTTACAAAGTTTAGGTTTGCACGTATTCAGTAATCAGGGTACAATAAAACGGGACATTTGGACAGCCAGATTTCAAGAAATTGTTTACATATTAGATTTCCCAGATGGAAGCATAGAAAAGCCGGATGATTTTGTGGGGCAGGTTGTTCCTATTGGTTATGTTTACATACCGGATCTAAACCTACGCGCAATTATTGAAGATTATCTTGGTAAAACACAAGGTGCTCCAATTACCAAAGCCGAAATGGCAACGTTGGAGAGAATAGAAGCAGAAGATAAAGACATAAGTAATATTATTGGATTAGAGTGTGCTGTCAATATAGTTAATGTGAAATTAAACGGAAATTCTATTTCTGACATAAGTCCTGTTGCGAATCTGAAAAACCTTGGAGCATTACAGATGTCCAATAATCCGGTGTTTGACTTATCACCACTTGCAAGACTTACGCAGCTGAAATATATAGCATTTAGTGGTTGGCAATTATCTGATATTTCTCCAATAAAGGATTTAATAAATCTTGAGAGGTTAGGGATTTCTTGGTCAAATGTAACGGATATATCAGTAGTTGCTAATATGAAAGCATTAAGACGCTTAAATCTCTATCATTGTGAGAAACTCAGTGATATATCACCACTTGCTAATTTACCTGAGTTGTGGGAGTTAGAACTTGGTGGTATAAAAAGTTTGTCAGATATTTCAGTTGTGACAACATTACCAAATTTAAGAGTGTTAGATTTCCACGGTAGTCCCATACCCGATTCGTCACCATTATCGAGTCTAACAAATTTGAAAGAGTTGGATCTTAGAGGAACAAACATATCTGATTTGTCTCCACTTGTGAATTTATGCAATTTAGAATATCTCAACTTAAGCGGTAATTCGATAGATCATATATCTATACTATTCCATCTGCTACCACACACGGAAATTATATGGAATGGAGGTATAGTCCCAACAGCAGATGTAAATGATGACGGTATCGTAAATATTTTAGATCTTGTTTCTGTTGCGAATGCTTTTGGTAAACCACTATCTGAGGAAATTTCTGCGCTTGATGTCAACTTTGATGATGTAATCAATATACTTGATTTGGTAACTGTTGCACAGCAAATGGGAGAACGTTGTAGGATTAATCAACCATGAAAGAGATCGTTGCACGTATATCAGATAAGACCTACGATAAGTTACAAGAGGTATCTGATATACAGAATCTATTAGCACTCAAACAAGCTATAAGTTTGAATCCGTGGCTCGGTGACCTTTTAGAAAGTTGTAAGGAAGCCGTGAAACGCAACGAAATTCTGAAGCACAATAAAAGTACTTCTTTATTGTTTGAGAAAAAATGGTTGGAAAAAGATTGTAAAAAATATAATGATATGGAGGAACAAATGTGAAAAATTTTGAGTTTTTTGAACCGACCACCCTTGCGGAAGCGTCCCACCTGTTTTCAAAAGAGCACGCGCAGCTCCTTGCAGGCGGGACAGACCTTGTTATCGGAATGAAGGCATATACCGAAACGCCGCAATCCGTGATTAGCCTACAAAAAATTTCGGGATTGGCTGGCATCACCACTGATACTGATAACAGCATCACTATCGGGGCAATGACGAAGGTCCGGGAAGTTGAATTGTCCGAGGATGTCCAAAAACACCATACAGCATTAGCGGAAGGTGCGGCAGAAATCGGGTCTATCCAAATTCGTAACCTCGCAACTATCGGTGGAAACATTGCGCACGCTTCCCCTGCAGCAGATACGGTTGCCGGTTTGCTCGTTGCTGATGCTCAGGTTAACATTGCAAGTGCTGATGGCGAACGAACAGTGCCGATTGATGAACTCTTCACAGGACCGGGACAGACCGTCTTAAAATCGGGTGAGATTATAACGCAATTTCGCCTACCGAATCCCCCATCTGGTTCCCACTATATCAAGCATAAAATCCGTGAAGTAATGGATCTGGCGTTTATCGGTGTAGCTTCCGCTGTCAATTTGGATAACGGCACAATTACAGATGCCCGAATCGGACTCGCCGCTGTTGCCCCCACACCGATTCGCGCGACCGAAGCAGAAAATTTACTAAAAGGGAAAGAAATCACACCAGAACTACTGCAACAAGCTGGCGAAGCAGCGGCAGCCGCAGCCAGTCCGATATCCGATCTACGATGCTCCGCTGAACATCGTAGAGAGATGGTTGATGTCCTTACAAGGCAAACCCTTCAACACGCTTTGGGCAGAGCAAGAGGGTAAAAAAGCATTCATATTTAAGCGAGGACTGACGTTCACGCCTCGCATCGTATTTGAAGGTCAAGGAGGAAAATATGGCAAAACACCCTGTCAGTCTAACAGTCAACGGTGATGAACACGATTTACTTATTGAACCGCGCAAAACCTTACTCGCGGTGCTGCGCGATACAATTGGTTTGACAGGTACCAAAGAAGGATGTAGCACAGGGGACTGCGGTGCATGCACCGTCATCGTTGATGGCAAAGCCGTCACGTCCTGTATGGTGCTCGGCGTTACCGTCTCTGGAAAAGAAATTACCACTATTGAAGGTTTAGCCAGTGAAGGTGAACTTCATCCTATTCAACAAGCGTTTATTGATACCGGCGGTTATCAGTGCGGTTTTTGTACCCCCGGTTTCATCATGGCATCAAAGGTACTTGTAGATGAGAATCCAAACCGGACCGAAGAGGAATTCAGACACGCGCTTGGCGGGAACATCTGCCGCTGTACCGGATATACAAAAATTCTTGAAGCAGTGCTACAAGCCGCAGAAGAGATACGTACAACTTCATAGAGAACGTGCAGATTAGATCTGCACTAAAGTTAAAAAGGAGAAAAACATGGCAAAAACACATCGTGGAGTAGGTATAAGACACCTATATGTTGATCCAAACGGAAATGTTCATGAAGGCGAATACAACAACGGTCGCGGCACCTGTCCTGCTTGTGGACGTACCGGTGTGAAAGTGTTACCCGATTATAGTGTAGAGGTTGGTGAGGATTCCGTAAACGTTTGTAAAAGATGCTATACTGCTATTGGGCGTGGGAAAATAGAACTTCCAGCTGCAAGCCAAGCCGCAGAGGAGTAGACATACAAATTATCGAAATAAAAGGAGAATTGCATGTCAGAATATAGTGTTGTCGGTAAAAAACTACCGCGGGTTGATGCTGTCGAAAAAGTGACTGGTGCCGCACAATACGGCGCGGATGTTCACCCCGCTGGAATGCTCTACGGCAAAATCGTTCGAAGCAAGCATGTGCACGCCAATATCCTAAGTATTGATACAAGCGAAGCAGAAAAACTGCCAGGGGTCAGGGCAATTATTACGCAAGACGACGTTCCAAGTGGACGAAGAGTCTTCGCTACTGATAAAGTGCTTTATTTGGGCGAACCGCTTGCCGCTGTTGCTGCTACCGACCCAGACATCGTTGAGGAAGCCGCTGAACTCATCAAAATTGAATACAAAGTTCTGCCTGTTGTGCAGGACGTGATGGAAGCGATTAAGCCATCAGCACCCCGCTTGCACGGGGATGCAACAAAAGAAGGCCCAAGCCGACGAGATATTAGTGCCAAAATTAAGGAACTCTCTCACGACGAGGCGGATAGTAATAGCGATGAAATTCGTAGACTTGAGGCTGAATTAGAGAAATATCCCGATGAAGTTTACTATAATATCTCCGCCGAAAGCCACACTGCTGCAGGCGATGTTGAAAAAGGATTTGCCGAGTCTGATGTTGTCGTTGAGGACACTTATGTGATTCCGCGTGTCCATCAAACCTACATGGAACCTCACGTTTCCGTTGCCAGTGCGGATTCATCAGGTAAGGTCACCGTCTGGGCATCCACGCAAGGTCCGTTCGCAATCCGTTCAGGTATCGCAGCTACACTCGGCATTCCATTGACACAAATTAACGTCATCGGAACAACTATGGGTGGTGGTTTTGGTGGGCGTTTTGGCGTGATTATTACGCATGTTCCTGCTGTGTTACTCTCACAAAAAACCGGACGTGCTGTTCGTGTGCAAATGACGCGTGAAGAGGAATTCCTTGATGGTAGACCCGCCCCTGGATGCGTTATCAAACTGAAAACAGGAGCCACCAAAGATGGACGTATCCTCGCGCGGCAAGCACTTGCATTTTGGGATTCAGGATCAGTCTCAGGAGCATCTATCGGCAGTACAATTCGCGTTCGTGGTGTCTACAAAATTCCAAATATCAAAGTAGACGCTTATGGCGTGCATACCAACAAATCCGGCACTGCTGCTTATAGGGCACCAGGCGCACCACAAGCCATTTTCGCAGGCGAATCGCAGCTTGACGATATTGCTGAACAAATAGGCATGGACCCAGTCAAATTCCGTCTGATGAATATGCGCGAAGAGGGAGATGCTGTCCCCGCAGGAGGAAGCGAACCGAAAGTCGGTTACAAGGAAACCTTGGAGGCTGTTGCAGATGCCGCCGGATGGTGGGATCGGGAAGCTGATAATAATCAAGGCTGGGGCGTTGCTGTTGGTGATTGGACAAACGGTTGTGGTCCTGGTGGTGTTTATGTTTCTGTCCACGAAGATGGAAGTGCGCGAATATTCCACGGTTCTATGGACATCACAGGAACAGATACAGCTATCACGCAAATTATTGCTGAAATCTTGACTATTCCGTATGAAAACGTCACAATCCGCCGTGGCGACACAGATTCAGCCCCGTACTCTACCGGATCAGGCGGTAGCGTTGTCACTTTCACTATGGGGAATACTGCTAAACTTGCGGCTGAAGACGCACGCAAACGTATTCTTGAACTCGCCTCTGAAAGACTCAATACGAATGAGGATAACCTTGAACTTAGAGACGGTGGTGTCCATATTATTACTGCAGATCCACCCAAATCCATTTCATTAGGGGAACTCGCAGCGTATAGTCTCTCAACAACAGGGGGTCCTATTGTTGGGAAAGGTTCTTTCGCACGTCAACCGAGTACACCTGCTCTCGCAGCACAGATTGCTAAAGTTGAGGTAGACCCTGACACCGGCAGAACCAGAGTCCTAAAGCTTGTTGCCTCGCAAGATGTTGGTTTCGCTATTAATCCGATGGCAGTGGAAGGGCAAATTGAAGGTGGTACGGTGCAAGGCTATGCATGGGCTATGATGGAAGAGATGCAATACGGTGAAAATGGAAACGTCAATCCGGGATTCGTCGATTACCGTGTGCCGACTTCTGCCGACCTTCCGACAGTTGAATCTGTTATCGTTGAAGTGCCCGCGCCTAATGGTCCTTACGGTGCTAAAGGTGTTGGAGAGCCTCCTATCACCCCGACATTGGCAACGATGGCAAATGCTGTTAGAGATGCCGTCGGTGTCCGTATCACCGAACTGCCGATCAAACCCGAAAAGGTTATTGAGGCATTAAAGAATAACGGACATTAGTTCTCTGTAAGGTTCAGCGGATAGTAAGCGATTACTTTGTAATTACCCCTTTACGTTAGAAAGGAAATTTGGGCGGAATCTGTTCCGCCCAACAATTTTATGTTTGGTGAAATTAGAAACGAGCACGGTGAACGTCTTGATTATACATATCATGAAGGCAAAGGTAACAAGATTGTAGTAATAGGGCATGGTGTCACCGGCAATAAAGATAGACCTGCCCTCATCGCTTTGGCAGAAGGGCTTGCCGATGCTGGCATTTCTGCCTTGCGCTTCTCATTCTCCGGTAATGGTGAATCAGAAGGTAAATTTACAAACTCCACTATCACAAAAGAGGTAGCAGACCTCGGTAGCATTATTGATGTGCTAAGCGAATATAAAGTTTGCTACGTTGGGCATAGTATGGGCGGTGCAGTCGGTGTGCTGCGTGCCGCTGCTGATGAACGCATTGAAGTACTTGCATCGCTTGCGGGAATGGTACATACAAAAGCATTTGCTGACCGTGAATTTGGTGATGTAACACCCGACGAAGGTTTTATGTGGGATGAACCTGACTGCCCTCTCTCACAAACCTATATGAATGACATGGCAACGATTGATAGTGTTGCAAAACATGCAAGTAAATTTGCTGTCCCTTGGCTCTTGGTTCACGGTTCAGAGGATGACATCGTTCCAATTCAAGATAGTATTGATGTCCTTCAGCACGCGAATGAACCGACAGAACTCCTTGATCTACCTGGCGCAGACCATGTATTTTCTGGCGATTCTACTGCTGTCATGGTTGAGAAAGTCGTCGCATGGATTAATGCAAAATTGTAGATACTACCCCCGAAATTGAACTTTGGAGAAAATAAATATGCCATTACCTCGTCTTTCTGTCTCAACGTGGAGTCTGCATCGGCAACTTGGAAGACCCGGATTTACCGGACCTGCACACGACATGCAAATCCCTACTGAAACCCACAACAAAGGTCCCATTTCACTTTTGGATTTGCCCACGCACATCGCTGAATTCGGCATAAATACCGTGGAAATTTGCCATTTCCATCTCCCATCTGTTGAGAAAAGTTATCTATATGAACTCCGCGCTGCACTCCAAGGTGCCGACGTTGAACTGTTCTCTTTATTATAGTAAAACCTGTAATTACTTATACACTTTTATAATATCATCAATAGAGGTCTCAGCGTTGTATTGACGTATCCGCTTGATGTTAGCGAAATCTTTCTCAATCGGATTCAACTCCGGTGAATACGGTGGTAAAAACAACAAACTCGCACCGCATTCCCGGATCAATGCTTCTGTTTGTGAACCTTTGTGGAAAGAGGCATTATCCATAATCACAACGTGGCTGTCGTCAAGCAAAGGACATAACATCTCCGAAAGCCATGCGTTGAAGGCAACCGCATCGCAACTACCTTCGAAAAGCACAGGCACTGTGAAA
Source organism: Candidatus Poribacteria bacterium (assembly GCA_965197475.1). Taxonomy (GTDB): domain Bacteria; phylum Poribacteria; class WGA-4E; order WGA-4E; family WGA-3G; genus MSPOR6. Next base: position 815,043 of record CBDANF010000003.1, read on the forward strand.
CATCCATCAAGACGTGCCGCAATCAAGGTTGTGGTGGTATACCGATGACTTGGCACTTTATCTTCAACACGGACACCTTTCGGGCATAAGCATACCGACGGAAATCGGTTTCGGTGAAACCACTTTCGTCAAGATAAACCGGTTTTTTGCCATGCTCGTGTGTCTCTTGTTGAAGTGCCGAGAGATACTCTTGGCGTTTTACCGGACACTGTTCTTTGTAGGTCGTGGTCTTTTTTTTCGCGTGATATTGAGTTTTGCCAAGGCATAAAAGATGCCGTTTGTTGAAACACCGAAGTGTTTGGCACGTTCGGCGAGTGTGCTATCGGGAAAATCGGCAACATGTTGTTGAAGCGCATCATAATCAATGTGTCGGGGCCCTTTGGGACCCGGCTTCTCATAGGCAAAGGGGTCTTCTGCTTCTAACCAGTTATAGATCGTCCTTCTTGAGACACCGAAGGTGCGTTCTGCGGCGGCTTTACTGCCACCATTATTGATGAAATCAAGCACGCGTTTGCGTCCATCTGTTGAATATGCCATAATCATAAAGGCTAACATAAATCACAGAAAATGTAAACTTATTTTCAGGATCTACTATAATAGACGATGGTGACATCACGCACCCATCTGAAGCAGAACGCGACATCGCATGGATTGAAAAATGGATTGACATTGCTGGTGAACTTGGCGCACAGTGTACACGCGTTATCGGAGGAAAAGCAGCACCCTCTGAAGATACCTTAGCGCAAAGTCAACATGCCCTCTCCCGACTCACCGAACACGCTGAGACTGCTGGCATCCGTTTGATGACCGAAAACTGGTTCTCCATCTTTTCTACACCAGAAAATGTCAACACGATTTTAGGCAAATTAGATGGCAAAGTTGGACTCTGTTTAGATTTTGGCAACTGGCGTGGTGATACAAAATACGTTGACCTCGCAGCGATTGCACCAATGGCAGAATCGTGTCATACCAAAGCACATTTTGATGCCCCGCGCGAAATGGATAAAGAAGATTACGTCCATTGCCTTGAACTTACACAAGAAGCTGGTTTTGCTGGACCGCATACCCTCATCTACGATGGACCTGGTGATGACGAATGGGAAGGCTTGGCGATTGAACGCGAAGTTGTGAACCCCTACCTCAACTAAAGTTAGGTTAAATATGTTTTCACTATCACAAATACAACATAGTCTAAACGTCGCTTGGAACAAACAACAAGTCTTGGGCTACCATTTTCCTGAAGATGGCAACCGTCCCTTTTGCCATCCGTTGAACCTACCCAATGCGCCGTCGCTTACAATGAACGAACCCGGCGACCACGTACATCATCAAGGGTTATGGGTTGCGTGGAAAAAGGTCAACGAGGTTAATTTTTGGGAACAACCCGCACAAGGGGCAGACCCAACCGGCTTCGGAAAGATCGTCCATCAACGGATTATTTCGCAGAGAGCGAATGCCGACAGCGCGAGTTTCGCAACAGAAAACGCTTGGATAGATTGGCGTGGCATAACACATCTAACAGAGCAGCGAGAGATAACCGTTCACTCTCCAACTGTTAATGTGATGAAGATTTCCGTGTCGTTAACCTTTCACCCTAACGAGCGTGAGGTTGTGCTTGACCTCCGGCGCGGAGAACCCGGTGCAGATGGCAGATACTACAGCGGCATGGCAATCCGATTTGACAATATCATAACGCCGGGCAATCTATTGGACGCAGATGGACGTACTGAACCGATGGACATCTTCGGTAAACAGAGTCGGTGGTGCAGTTTCACTTCGCAACACCCGACTGACAATGAAACCTACGGTGTCGCTATCATCGATCATCCCGATAATCCCCGTTATCCGACAACGTGGTGGGTACGCAATCGAAAAAACTACTGCTTAATCCATCCCTCACCTGTCTATTATGAACCGTTCCATCTCGCCTCCGATGAAACCTTGACCTTGCAGTATAGTGTTGTTCTTTATCGCGGTCAACCTGACGTGTGTACTGCCATCGGAAATTTAGGCCACTACCTAAAACAAGATTGTGATATAATTACAATCTAATTAGAAGGAGAATCCGATGCCAAAACGAAGAAGTTTCACTTCAGAATTTAAAGCTGAAGTTGTTATTGAGGCACTGAGCGGTCAAAGTTCACAAGCGGAACTGTGTCGCAAACATAACCTCAGCGATGTTCAACTCTCAAAGTGGAAACGCCAACTTCTTGAAAATGCGGCAACCCTCTTTGAACCTATTGATAAACAAACTCATGCGTCTCAACAGCGGATTGCTCAACTTAAACAACTCCTTGGCAGGTTGACCCTGTCATTGGACATCCAAAAAAAAGTCTCAACCTTGCTGGGTTGACCCCAGCTGAAAAACGAGGATTTGTAGAAACTTTGCGAACCGATTACTCTGTGCGACAGATTTGCGATACACTTGGTTTCAATAGAAGCAGTCTCTATTATCAACCGAAAAAGGACCCTTGTGAAGAGGTGCTCCGACAGGAGATAGAAAAGTTAGCCGCATGTTATCCAAGATATGGTTATAGGCGTATCACAGAGTTGCTGCTGCGTATGGGATACACCGTCGGATATCGACGTGTCGCACGAGTAATGAAATCAGCTAATCTGTTGGTCGCTGTCAAACTACTAAATCCCTTGACTGTCCGTGTCAATGGGGCAACCAACTTGATAACCTTGACATTTGTCGGCGGAATCAGGTCTGGGTTGCGGATGTTACATATATCCGGCTCAAAGGACACTTCGTCTATGTTTCAGTTCTAATGGATGTATTTACTCGAATGATAAGAGGTTGGCAACTGACTGAGCCGACATTTGACACAACCTCTGACATTGATACCATTGCAGCAGGCAGGACAGCAAAGTGTTCCAGAGATCCATCATAGTGATCAGGGAGTTCAGTATCTTTCAAGAAACTATATTTCCACTCTCACCGACTATGGGATTGAGATTTCGTTAGCTCATAGAGGGTGTCCTTGGGAAAACGGTTATGCGGAACGGCTTATCCGAACTCTCAAGGAGGAAGAGGTCCACCTTAATGACTATGATGATATAGCGGATGCTAATACTCGCATTGGGCATTTTATTGAACAAGTGTCCAACCAGAAACGACCTCACTCGGCATTAGGTTATTTGACACCTGTTGAATTTGAGCAAAAAAACTTGTCTTAACTTTACGAAATTCTGGTCTAAAAAATCGATGGCACTTCAAATTTTTTGGTTCTACTATTTCTGACATAAAGGAGACTTGTTTGGATTTATTGGAAAAGCACGACTCAGATTTTGTTGAAGAACAACGTGCGGAGGAAACGACCACTAACACAGAAAGCGAGGAGTCTCCATAAATCAAATACAGAAATCTTTAGTATGAGGCAAAACATGAAATTAGCAGTCCTTTCCTATAGCCATCACGGACGAAGCATGGCACGCACAGCGCAAGCACTCGGACACGAAATCGTAGGTGTCATGGATGCAGAGCATTCACCACGCGAACAGTTGGCAAATGACTTTCAATCTCCAGCATTTGATTCTGCAGGCAACTGTCTGGATGCAACCAAACCGGACGCAGCACTTGTCGCAGGAAAACATACTGAGATACCATCTCACGTTCAGGCATGTGTAGACAGACGCATCCCTTATCTTTTGGATAAACCTTTTGCTGATTGTGCTGACCGTCTGCGTCCCGCTGCAGAGGCATCCGAAAAGCATGGCGTATTCAGCGCGCTTGTGCTGCCAAACCGAGCAAGCAAAATTGTGAGTGTCGTTAAAACAATGGTTGAAGATGGTAGCTTGGGTGACCTTGTGTTATACAACAGCAGATTAAACAACGGGCCGCCATCTCGCTACGATCCCACACCATCCTATTGGCACAACGATCCGAGTATATCTGGCGGTGGAAGTTGGGCAGTTGAGGCTGCGCACGGTATTGATACATTCCTTCAATTTGTCGGAGATCAGGAGATTACAGTTGTTGGCGCGGTGATGTCCAATGCAATGTATAGTCGGAGTGTGGAGGATAGCGGCATCGGTGTGCTAAGGACAGAAAACGGTATCACAGGAATTATTGAGTCGGGTTATACCTATCCATCAGGCAAACGTGGTGGCGATCACTTCTTCCGATTTATTGGCACAAAAGCATCGGTATTTGAGCAGTATGGCACGAATGACGAACCGCTAATTGAAGTTCACACAACTGAAGGCGTGCAGTTCAATGAGGACATTCCGCACGGTGCGAGAATACGAGGTATTATGGGCAAAGCGTTTGATGCAATTCGTGAGGGTGGTACTTTTGAGCCATCGGTAGTTGATGCGGTGCGGATACTTGAAGTTCAGGATGCGGTTTATGCACATGCGCGTCAAAGCGTGACGACCCACGGTCCGCATCCAATGGGGTAAAACGATATAATTTTCATTCAACAGACAAAAGGAGTAAAATATGCCGAATTCCCATGATACAGATTTGGAAGAAATCCTCCCACCAGATTCCGAACTTGAGGAAGTGTTCAGTGACGCACATTTCACGGAAGGGCCAACCGTCGCGCCAGATGGCACAGTCTATTTCAGTGATATTACCTTCACACATCAAACCGATATGCAAGCCGGGCATATTATGCGATATGATCCAGAGACAGGGGACACCTCTGTTTTTCGATCTCCAAGTGGAATGTCAAACGGCATGAAGTTTGATGCACAAGGACGTTTGGTTATCGCTGAAGGTGCAGATTTTGGTGGTCGCAGGATTACCCGAACTGACATGGAAACAGGTAAAAGCGACATCATCGCCGGACTATATGAAGGAAAGCCGTTCAATTCACCTAACGACCTCACGATTGATGAAAAGGGAAGAATCTATTTTACCGATCCGCGCTATGTTGGACATGAGCCGGTTGAACAACCTGTCATGGGTGTTTATAAGATTGATACGGATGGCTCTGTCCATCTCGTCATCGCAGATTCCGGCAAACCGAACGGGATAGCAGTCTCACCGGACCAGAAAACGCTATATGTTGGTAGCAACGACAGCGGGGCATTTAGGGATATGCCTGATGAATTGCCAACCTACATGGGGCGGATGGTACTCCTTGCTTACGATCTGGCATCTGATGGCACAGCAACTTTCCGTGAAACACTTGTTGACTATGCCCCAGAACACGGTCCCGACGGGTTTGAAGTTGATGTTGAAGGTAATCTCTACGTTGCAGTTCGCGATAAAACTCGATTCGGTGTGTGCGTTTATGCTCCCGATGGAAAGGAATTGGTGTATATCAGGACACCCGAACTACCGACTAACGTGGCTTTTGGACGTGGTGCTCAGAGTAAGATACTCTATATCACTGCAGGAGGAGAACTCTATAGAATTCGGGTTGGGAAAGATGGGTATCACCTTCCGCAGAAGTAGCATCTTCCTTTGGTCAAATGTCGGGATGAAGATTATGCCATGACGTTGCACTTTTATAAGCGTGACCGACTTGACATAACAACTGCTCACTCAAATGTTTGCCAACAAACTGAATGCTCAACGGTAATCCTTCACTGTTCATGCCGCATGGTACAGATAGCGTTGGGGCACCGTTGAAGTCAAACGGGGCAGTGAATCGTTGAAACCTTGCAGGTCTGGTCTCTTTCGGTCCGTATAACAACTCTGGCGTGACAACGTGCGGCGGTGCAGACATTGATGGACATACTAACACATCAATATCTTGGAACACCCACCTGAGATGTCCTGTGCAGGCGGCTCTCAAGTTGTTCGCTTCGGCATATTTAGTACCTGTCACCTCTGCTCCCATATCAAGCCACCCTTGGAACCAAGGACCGTAGGCATCCCGTTGAGAAGGATAGGTAGCTGCATGCGCTGCCACCGCTTCTGCTGAACAGATCGTTGGCCATACCAAGACATACGGATCCATGTCCGGCAATTGCACATCAACGATTTCAGCACCCAATTCCGCTAATAATTCTACGCCTGAACACACCGCTTCCGCAAGTTCAGTGTCAACGTCTTTCGTAGCATAATTTTCGTCAAATCCGACTCGGATACCTTTGATACCCCGATCAATTCCTTTGAGCATAGCAGGCTCAGGATCAGGCAGAGAAGTCGGGTCATTCGGGTCAAAGCCAGCGATTGCTTCAAGCATAATCCCCGCATCCGCAACACTTCGGGTCATAGGTCCAACATGATCCATAGATTCAGCAAGCGCAAGCACACCGTAACGACTAACTCTACCCCATGTCGGTTTTATTCCAACGATACCGCACGCAGCGGAGGGAAAACGAATTGAACCGCCTGTGTCACTACCAATTGAGCCTGAACATAATCCTGCAGCTGTTGCAACACCAGAACCGCTTGAAGATGAACCTGTCCATTGGTCAGGGTTCCACGGGTTTATCGGAATGTCGAATTCTGGATGGTAGCCGCCCATTGCCCCTTCTGTCAAGTTTAGTTTACCAAGTAGCACTGCGCCCGCAGATTCAAGTCTTTGCACAACTGTGCTGTCGAACTCAGGGACGTGATTCCCTAGTACCTTTGCCCCGCCCATCGTGCGGACACCTTCAGTAAAACAGAGATCCTTTACTGCAATCGGAACGCCGTGAAGAGGCCCGCGATAGTTGCCTGCTGAAATTTCCTGTTCAGCTTTGTGTGCCGCTGCCATTGCGTGGTCTGCCATTACTGTAGCATAACTCTTCAATCGGTCATCAAGCTGTTCAATCCGCTGCAACATAACGGTTGTCAGTTCAACTGGCGACAACTGTTTAGAAGCTAATAACTCGCCAATTTCTGTAATTGTCTTGAAGTGGAGTAGGGTTTCTGACATGTCCAGTATCCTCTATTCTCAATTAAGCGTTTGGTCGGCTGCGCCCTAAGAGACTCAACAACCGATCACTTGAATCTTGGAGCGCATCTTCTGGTACAGGCACTCCATTACACAAACTAAACCGCCAGTATGCCCAATATGCCGCATACTGAGATTGTAAAATATAACGTGTTTTGTCCGACCAGTTCGGTGCACCGCGATGCCAACACTGTGGATCTTGTAAGTAAATATCACCCGCTTTGCAAAAAATAGAGACCGGTTTATTACCTTCAAATTCGGGATTTTCCTGATCATTCGGATGTCTACCAGAATAGTGGCTGCCGGGGACATATTGTGTTGGTCCTTCCTCAATTGTATCAATATCGTTCAGTGCCATCTGAACAGTAAACCACATTACAGGCATCCGCAAGCGGGGATCGTGGCGCGGCATCTCATCGGTAACCGGGAAGTGCACCGAACCGTCTACATGCCAACTGCTAATAGAAAGTCCAGGTAGATTTCGGAGTGCATTCTGACCACAAAACTTGCAATCCTTACCGACTATTGCCTCAGCCAAACTCAGAATAGGTTCGCGAAGCAGCATATCCCGAAAGATGGAATCCAATTCAATTGTGTTTCGTAAAATGAAAGGTAACGTCACCCCGGATTCTGCGTGTGCACCCATCTGGATATATCGGACATCTGCAAGATTCGGATTTGTTTTCTCAGCAAGTTCTGAGTCCGCGAAAAGCGCATCCGTTTTGTCTCGTAGCGCAGTAACCTCCTCTTCAGTCAGCACACCCGGAATATGAACGAACCCATCTCTGAAAAACTGTTGGACAATCTGCGTTGTTTTCTCTTCACTAAAAGGTTCACCACCAAGGATTGGACTGTTTGTCATTTCTTATCTCCTACTAAATTGAATGAAGTTTGTCATTTAAGTTTCGTTACGCCAAACAAGACTTCAATCCAAATAATCCATTTCTGGTAACAGATTCCATCGGTATTGGTCATCAGGTTGCGTGCTGCGTGCCCACCTACCGAGAACTTGAGTATCGGCACGTTTAGCTTTCATCTGGGCAGCAATCTGATCAGGGTCCCATCTGTCCAAAACCTTTTCGGTTAACTCCATCAAGATGTCCTTGCATACCGGGTCATTTGATCGGTCATATAATTCATTTGGGTCTTCCTTCAAGTTAAACAGCTGGGTCGGCTGCCCGTGATAATAATTCAACTTCCAATCTCCATAACGAATCATCCGATGATAACAGCCCTCGTCGGTACAATATTCAGAGAATGCTATTTCTTCCCACTCTACATCTTCGTCGTGGAAAAGCGGCAGGACATTTCTCCCGCGAGAATTCGGTAAAGGCGGAGCACCAAGGGCATCAAGCATAGTCGCATTCAAATCAAGTGAACTGATAACACGATCACATCGGACACCTGCGGGCAAACTGTCACCCCAAGATAAAATCGCCGGAACTTTCACAGAGTGTTCATAAAATGTCTGTTTCCACCAAAGCCCATGCTCACCAACCTGTTCGCCGTGATCAGAACTATAAAGTATAATCGTGTTCTGATCCAATTCGTTTTCTCTGAGTGCTGTCAGGATTTGTCCTATCATTATATCCATGCGTGTAACCAACGCCCAATATGCCGTCCGTGCGCGAAGAATCTCATCGTCCGACACCTCAATTATGCCGCACTTTTCGCGCCACCAGCGAAAGTAGGGATGCAATTTCTCTGAAAAGGGTTCGGGGTTTTGAGGCATCGTCATCCGTCCTTCATAAAGTTGATAATCCTCCTGACGAGCGACAAAAGGCTGGTGCGGCAACATAAACCCAACCGAAATTGAAAATGGTGCATCAAGCAGCCCTGCTCTCTTCTGAACACCAAGCCGATTGAGGTAATCAACGGTTGCAGCTGTTACATCTTCGTCGTGAACCTGATACGCACTCTGTCCTGCTCCTGATTTTTGTAGACTTACACGTGCCGGTCCCGCTGTCCCAGATAGTTCACCGTGGTTGACACCGCGTCCACCTGGATGGTTCGGTCCGTGGTCACCAACGAGACGTTCGGTATACCCGTGCATCTGATCCGGTCCCAAAGCATGCATTCGTCCGATGAGAACAGGTTCATACCCAGCAGCACCCATCGCATGCGCAAAAGTCGGAATCCCAGAATCAAGAATATGACTGTTTGTCCACACTTTATTTTCGTATGGAAATCGTCCGCTCAACATTGGCATACGGGAAGGAACACAGATCGGTGACGGACAGTAGGTATTTTCAAATACAATCCCTTCTGCAGCGAGTTTGTCAAGGTTAGGGGTTTGCACCAATTCGTCGCCATAACACCCAGTAACATAAGGATTATGTTGATCAGAGTGTATATATAGCAAATTGGGACGCTGAGTGTGCATTCTTTCTCCTCGTAAACGATGTTGGTTTCATTATACATAGCATTAGATTATCGTCAAGGAAAATCTATCGTTTATACCTTTTCTGTTTGACACGGTAATGCTGGGTGTAGTACAATAATGAAAAATCCTACAATTTCTCCTTAGCTTACGGATATCACGATTTAGGTCTCTGACTGCATGCCGTACCTGATAAATTTCTTATGAACTTTAGGTGAAAAAAAATGGTCCAAAAGATTGAGGAACGGGATGGGTATATGTTGCTCTACTTTGATGATCCGCCCAAAAATGTAGGTCAATTCAAGTTCGTCAATTGTCTTGCCTATCAACAAAATCAGATCCTCTTTTGCAAATGGCGTGATGAGGACATTTGGGTCTTACCCGGTGGACGCATTGAATCCGAAGAAACGACTGAAGAAGCGTTACACCGTGAACTCATGGAAGAGACAGGTGCAACGTTGAAAAATTTCGAAGTATTGTCCATCTACACTGCTTTATGTTCAATCTCGAATATTGGGGAATTGCTTTTTTAGGAGAGATCGAAAAGTTAGGTAGTCCTTTGGATCTTAACGAAGTCAGCGATGCAAAACTGTTCTCACACTTCCCAGAAAACCGATCCAAACCTGGACCTTTTGAGAATCAAAGCAAAGCATTATACCTTGTTGCAATGCGTAAGTTATCAATCAATTGACGATAACAAAGTGTGAAGAATGACTCGAAAACTTACGACTAACACATATTTGGAAATAAAATGGCATTTCAATTTCAAGACTATATGGTCAACGAATATCTCTCGCAAGGTTACCTGATTTTTCGAGAGATTGTGCCTGCATCGCTACTTACCGATTTACGCCGGGAAGCAGAAAAAGCACGTCTCTTGGCACACAAGCTCAATGGTCCGCAGACACAGCGGATTCAGCCATTGTCTAACTATGGCGATGATTTAGATTTGAAACCGTTTTATGAATACACAGAGCTACCAGAACTTCAAGATGCTATTCAGAAATTGCTTGGCGATGACTACACGCATGGACATGTTGACATTATGGGATTGCTCGTTGAACCGATTGAGCATCCTTGGCATATCGGTTGGCATCGTGATGGTGTAGTTGAAGTACCACCTGAAGCACGTGATGAAATTGTCAATGCAAAGTTAGCAGAAGTGTGGCACGATCTTCGCCATTTCAATCAGGTGAACTGTGCGATATATGCAGATTCCCGCACATGGTTTGTTCCCGGTAGCCATCTTCGGCAGTGGGATATGCCCGGTGAAGAACAGTCAACTGGCAATCCGGCATTGCGCAAACCTTCAGATGGACAATCCAATGTTGAAGCAGAACGTTTTAACTTAGAACATTGCCGACAGTTTCCTGGCGCGATTCAAGTGCATTTAGGACCAGGTGATTTTATGATTTATCGAAATCTCGCATGGCACACCGGCAACTATATTCCCTATCAACCGCGCGCTACAATCCACGACGTTGTTCGGTATGAAGGCAAAAAAGATTGGACGAATTGGCAGCAGACGAAATTAGATGCTGTTAAACGTTGGAAAGAGGATGAACAGAACCATAATTAAGTTTACACAGAAACAATCAACAAAGGAGACTGAATGTAATGGCTATCGGCATTTTGAACTCGGTATCATATTATTTGTTGGATTATTTTTTGTTGGTGCGATACTTGCAGTAATAGTACTTACCAGATCAAAACAGTAACTGAGGATTTACATAAAATTGCGTTAGTTTGTTTTGAAATCATTAAAAATATAAATGAGTGATACGTTCTCAGGAGAATAGAAAGATGGAGCAGAAATTTACAATAGAACCACCTGGTGAAGTAATAGATCACCCTTTTCCACCGACCCGTCCCGATATCAAGATAGTTGAAAGTTCAGAACGCATAACAGAAGTAGATTGTCAAGAACTACAGTGGTGGCTTGCTATCCCCAAGATGGGTGAACGTTATATGTGGGCAGAATACGATGGCGAAACACAGAAGTTAGATGCTGTAACAGAGATGATTCCCACTGCGCCCGCTATTATTCGGGACACGGAGTGTGTTGAAATCCAATTCAATGAATGGCTCGCGAACGACTGGCCTGCCTCTCCAAATTTGATGTACGCAACCATTGATGAAACACACACAAGGTGGCTATCGGTTGTAATGACCATTGATGGCAAACGGATTTTCAATACTATCGGGGACGAATGGTTTGAAGACCAATGGGGACCAGATGCCAAACGCCGCATTGTTGATGATGGACGTTACGAACTACAACCCGACGGCTCCTACAAACTTACTGATGGGCAAGGGTTTGGCGCAGGCACGTATGATGTAACGATAGGCGAAAACACCTTCCACTGTCTCCGTGTTTTAGATGTTGATATTACCAAAGAGCATGGTGGAGAACTTGCTGAGGCTTATATTGAAGAAGGCGGACGCACAGTCTTCTTTAGGCGTTATGATGGCCGATATCTCCGTGGTGATTTGGTTAAAAAGTTTCCTAACAATCGTCGTATTGTAATAAATGATGTCATTTATGTCCATAGCAATTGCACCGGTTGGTTTCACGATACATTTACATTGGCATCTCTTGGTCAAACTGCAAACTCAGCAGATGAAGACATGAAGTGACAACCAAAAACGCCATTTACTATCTTTTTTCAATGAGATGTCTCTATTCTAAAACGTATAGATAATCTTTGTAGGCAAGAAATGCCATAAACGCATTCTTCATTGATTTGCAATTTGTTGGGGTGCTTTGTATGAATGCTTTCAATCGTGTTTAAGAATTACAAGCCTTATACCATTTCTAATAAATTATCTTTCATTAGGGATTTGTCCGTGGAAGAAACCCCCTTATCAGGGGGACTTTTAAAGAATAGTCGTTATGTAAGTTTTTCAAATAGAAATGGTATTACTATGCCAATTCTCAAGGAGGTCTTCCGATGTCTGGACGTAAAAAATACGTAATTGCCTTATGTGTGTTAATTCTTATGATTTCCACTTTATCTCTTTCTACAATTATTTTTGCACAAGATGAAACAGATGATGCTAAAATAATTGAACGTTACAAATTGATGCTGAGTCGTAAGCCGAGAGAGGGTAGTACTTTCGATCGACTGTATCAGTTTTATCTTGAGGGAAACGGCTTAGAGGCGATGGTTACCGATTATCAGGCGGAAGCACAAGCCAAACCGAATGACCCAAACATTCAACTTATTTTGGGACATATCTATAAAAGACTTGGGAAGGACAAGGAAGCTCTCACTGCATATCAACGCGCAGTCACACTAACACCAAACGATTACTACGGCTATTTTGCATTGGGGCAGTTATATGTGACACTCCATCAACATGAAGACGCAATTCGAGAGCTAAGCAAAGCTGCAACCTTATCCGAGCAGGCACAATCAGTGTCTCCTGAGGAGTTGACCACGATTTTCAAAACTCTCGGAAATGCTTATTTCAGTCGTGACAAGTTGGATGATGCGATTCAGGCATGGGAAAAAATCTCTGAACTTGATCCACAGAACATATTTGCACGCATTGAACTTGCTGACCTTTTTCGTGAGAAGGAACTCTATTCTCAAGCAATTGCACAACACCAAGCAATCATTGATATTAAAAAAGACGACTCGTATCGTATGTGTCTTAGTCTGCGAGAAATTGGTAAAATTCATGAGGATAAAGGTGCGTATCAAGAGGCACGGAAACATTACGACAAGGCGTTAGACTTGACTGCCCCCGGCAATTGGCTCAGGAAAGACCTGCAACATCGAATTATTGCGATTTATTCGGCGGATGCAAATTGGAAAGACCTAATTACTTATTACCAAGGAAAACTTGAAACGACCCCAAATGACACAGAATTACTCGGTTTACTTGCTGCAGCGTATATTGAAAATCAGCAGCTTGAAGAAGGGATCGACACATATAAGAATGGATTAAAACTTGCCCCAACAGATACCGGTCTTCGTCTGAACCTTATCGCTGCGCTTCGCAATGCTGAAAAGTTTGAGGATGCAGCAACCGAGTACGAGTCTCTCAGTGAACAACAACCCGACAACTTCGGTATCTATCGTGAACTTGGCAAATTGTATCTGCAGCTTGAAAACGAAGACAAGGCAAGAGCAGTATATCAACGAATGATTGATCGCGACTCGGAAAATGCTAGCACGTATCTGACGCTTGCTGAGATTTACATTGGACACGAATGGGTAGAAGATGCTGTTGCTGCATATCAAAAGGCGATCTCGCTTGCTCCTGAAAATCTTGATTACATTGAATATTTCGGTGAGTTCTATTTCCGTCAAGGCAATCGTGACAAGGCAGTAGAGACATGGAAAAGGATAGTTGCCGATGACAATAGCACTGCTGAGAATTATGACCGTTTGGCGCGGTTGTTGGAAACCAAAAAGTTCCCCGCCGAAGCAATTGAAGCGAGTAGAAAAGCAGTAGAATTGATGCCTGACGCGTATCGTTTTCGGGAAGCTTTAGCAAAACGACTTATGAACCATAAGCAGTACGATGATGCACTGGTAGAATATACTGAAGCATTGAAACTTGCTCCGAATGCGTTTTTTGCGGAACAGATGGATGATCAGCGAATAGAACTTTATCGGCAGCAAGGAACACTTGTTGTGAAAATAGAAGATTTAGAAACCCAACTTGACAAAACAGGGCTGGCTGAAACCGATAGATTTACGCATCTGAAGCGACTCGCCAAAATGTATATCAAGTTGGGAAACGCCACTTATGCACTTGAAATTCTTTTGAAGGCAAAAGAACTTCAACCGAATGATGTGAATGTTAATCGTTGGACAGCAAATGTTTATGTCAAGCAAGGCATTCGTGACGAAGCGGTTGCAATTTTCAAGCACTTAACTGAAATTGACAACGCGAATGCGCGTGAATACTATGCGAATATTGCGAACGCATATCTGAAAGGTATGGATTTTGAGGCTGCCACAGATGCCGCGAAACAGGTTATTGCACACAGCCCACGTAATCCTGAGGGACATCAGCTACTGGCTAATATCGCCAAACAGTCAACGAATTACGAAGCTGCAATTGACAGTTATAAGCAGGCAATTCGATTAAGACCTGAAGCAATTGACATTCGGATGGAGCTTGCTGCCATTTACAATCTTTCAGGTAACTTTCGAGAAGCAATTGCACAGTACTGGAGATGTTGGGAGTTAAGCAATAATGTAAACGACAAGCTCAGTTTCATCAAGCCTCTCACGGAAGCATATTACGACTTAGGTAGGCGAACGGAACTTGAAGAAAAACTGAAGCAGATGGCAAAATCCAGTACATCTGGTGTCGGACCGGTTTTAGCACTTGCACAGGTCTATCGGGCTGAAGGCGATCTTTCAAGTGCACGTTTCCAACTCGCGCGCGTATTAGACCGGCAACGCGAAAATGCAGCACTTTTATCCCAACTTGTTGAAATAAGTATGGACCTGGGCGATATGCAGGAAGCACTTACTTACCAAGAGCAGCTTGTCAAGGCAAATCCTGATCCTATACATCAGCAAAAACTTGGCGAACTGTTGTTTGATGTCGGGCGTGAGCAGGAAGCTGTCCAGGCATGGTCTAAAGTCCTGCATGCCAAAAATAAGACGTTTGAAGCTGATGTGAAACTCGCAAAATTGTTGATTCGACAAGGTTTATTAGAAGAAGCACTTTTTGCCTTGGACAGTGCAGCTGAAAAGATTTCCGGCAAAGATGCACATCTTGCCCTATACCAAATCGGCGTTACATTAATCGAAATGAACGAATCGGATAGCGCAATTCCTCACTTTCAGCGAATTATTGCGATGTCCAAACCTACTTCTGATTCTACTTCAGTAGCTACGTCCAATCAGACTACAACAAGTGTTTCAACTGCCAACTACGCTCCCCCAGGAATCAGCGGAAATAAACTTAATCTTGCACATAGTCTTCTTAATCGTATCCAAAGGCAACCATACGGATATGCCCGCAGACAACAGTGGAGTCCGAGTAGTTTTGAAGAAGCGCAGGCAGGTGCGCTTGTGCAGTTGAAAATTATTATGGAAGCAGATGGAAAACTAAATGAACTTGTTGCGCAATTTGAGGAAAATGCAACAGAGAATCCGAAAGATATCCAGACGCTTGAACTTTTAGCCCAGGTTTACGTCTTGACTGGCAACCGTCAGAAATCTGAACAAATTACTGAAAGGTTGATTGCGGTTTCACCTAATAATCCAGAATATCAAGGGATGCGGTTAAATCTATTCGAAATGCAGCGAGAACTTAACTATGAAAAGTTAATGAAACTCCTTGAAAAAATGACGTGGCTGACACCAGAAGCACGGCAATCGTATCTTGTGAATTTCGCCAGAAGGTTTTATTATCAGGGACAGAAAGAAGATACGGGAAAACTATTGGATGACCTTGAAAAAGCAAAAGTGATATATCCCAATAATCTTCCGATGTTAGCTGAAACTCTTGGACTGATGGAAAGGACTGACGCAGCTGGGAAAGTTCTTGCCCAATTTTTACCTACAGCAACACCACAATTATCCCAACAATATTCCCGCGTCTTTCGAACACTCGCTGCCAAATATCTCCGTGATGGAAAAACTGACAAAGCGGTTGCACTCTATTGGCAATATTTTGAGCGTACAAAACCGAAGGTTGTTAATCCGCGCCGGACTATGCCGCTCGGAACAGCCTCTTACTCCTATGCGGGATACTCCCCTATTCAATCAAGTTTTCCAGTGCCCACAACCTACTACAGCCAGGATCGGTTGCAATATCTGCAGCAAATTTTCAATCAGTTGTGGATAAATGATCAACAGCAAGCACTATATACTGTTTTACAAGCGAAGTTAGATGCTGCTGAAGGTAGAGATCGTATCTATCCAGCGTTAGCGATGTGCTACTGCTATTGGTGGGAAAATAAACGCGAAACAGCATTGGAAATACTAACCGGTTTACAGAAGGAATTTTCCGATGATCTTACGCTAAAATTAAATACTGTTTTGGTTTCAATTCAGACAGGTGAACATAAGGCAGCGTTAGCACTCCTTGACAATCTTGCTCATGTGGATCCGAGAAACCGTCGTCAATATTACGACCTAACGTTACAGATAGCTGTCCATATAGGTGATGTTGCCGCAGTACGCGAGTTAATGACAAAGGTTCTGAATTCACCAAGCAGTGTGCGAGAACTATACCAGTTTTCGCAAAAACTTCAACAGACAGGGCTCACGCAGTATGCTATTGCTGTGGCAAAGAAAACAATGACCTTAGCCATGCGGGAACGTGACCCGAACTTCTTGGCGCAATTAAGCGAACATTTGGATCAACTTGGTCGTGGACAAGATGCTGCGCGTATAGCAGCGCGAGCGATTCAATTTGCGAACCAACAAGACCGACACGGACAGATGTTGTACTCAGGGAATTTTCAACGGGCAGCCCGTTTAGCCAGTCGTTCACAACCTGCCACAAACCGGGCAGCCAAGTTAATTGAAGCTGCCAAAAAAAATCCAAATTCGTTCCAATCTCAACTAAAGTTGGCATCATACTACGAAAGTAGAAATCAGATTAATCAGGCTTCGGATGCGTATGAGGCAGCACTTAAATTGCGACCTAAAGACTATAGTACTCGGATGCGGTACGTGCAAATGCTTCAGCGGAATAGGCTATCAAAAAAGGCTGTAACCCAATATAGCATTCTACTGAAAGAAAACAATTCTAACGCAATGTCCTCGAACTATTGGGAAATAGTACGAACATTTACTGAGGCGGGAGAAATCGATAAATTGGTTTCAGTTGTTAAGGAAATAATAGAACAAGATAAGCAAACAGGTTTTGGTTACGACTTCGCAAATAGAGCTGCACAGGAATGCATAAGGAACAAAAAACCAAATGCGGCAGTTGAAATCTACGAAAAAATGATGGAAACGGGTAGGACAAACGTATACCATCAATTAGCTGATGCTTATGTTGCCACGGGGAACCGTGAAAAGGGAATTGAACTCTTACGCGAGAAGCTGCAAACTGAGCCAACAGAATCAAAGGTCAGTATTATATTAGAACTCTCAGAATTCGATGAAACATTAGATGAACTTAAAGCCTTAGCAGCGAAACATGATGAAGTAATCGTTGATGACAAAGTTGACCCATCCTTACTTTATCTCGCGGCTGTGACGAAAATTGTGACGAAAGACATAGAAGGTTCAGACCCAATTGTAAATAAACTTCTTGAACGCATCTCGCCACAATTTAGACTTCAATGGCTAAATACCTTAGCTGATACATATAGGGATAAAGCAGAGCAGGATCGCGAAATCCGCATGCTTGAAGCTGCGACTGAGAAAGTTGACCCACAGAATCACTGGCAACTTTCGGATACTTATAGGAAACTTGGAACAGCATACTCACAAAAAGGTGAGAAAGAGAAGGCACAGTACTTTTTCCGAAAAATGGGGACACTTCAACTCTTGCGGCGTACTGCACCAACATTTTGGGATAAAGAGAACGTTGCGCGAACATATATTCAACACGAAATGTGGGACGAAGCAGAACTTTTATTAACTGAAGTAATCAACGATCTATCGGCAGATCAACATTATAGAGAACGTGCTCAAAGACAATTGACGACAATCAAAAGGAACCGAGATGGCATTTCAGATACTGAACAGTCAACCCCTGAAACAGAGGGAATTAACATCGTGTTGCAGCGATCAATGGCACAACAACACATGCGCCGCAATCAAATCTCTGAAGCCATAGAAATCTACGAGCAGATTGCGAAAGTGATGCCAGAAGACCTTGAATCCCGATCACAACTTGCCGCACTTTATTCACGCCAAAAACAGCACAAAAAGGCTCTGGAAACTTGGGAAGCGTTACTTGAAGTTGATCCAGAAAACACAAAATACCAAGATGGGATTATAAATGCATATCAAAGTGCAGGAAAGCTCAATGATGCAATTAAACTAGCAGAAAAATATATCCAGAACGATGCTGAAACTGGTGTTCATTACGCTCGTCTTGCAAAACTCTACGGCAGCAAAGGCGAGTTTGAAGATGCTATCACAACGTGTAAAAAAGCAATTGAACTTTCCCCGGGGAACGCACAAGTTTATCAGGAATTAGCGAATCTCTATCTGCGTAACAATAAGCTTGATGATGCAGAAAAAGCTTTCAACGAAGCCCTTCAATATTCTACACAGAGGTATGAACAACAAAACATTGAACGACAATTAATGGATATCTACCGTCGGAGAGGAAAACTTGATGAATTTTTAAAAGAGGCAGAAAAGAAGGGTACACTTACCTATGATATGCAGAAGGAACTCGCGCGCAATTATAGTAATCAAGGCAAGTTAGATGAAGCGACAAAGGCTTATGAGAAAGCACTTCAAATGACAACCCAGGAATGGGAACAGCGGGACATTGAACGGTTGATATTATCACTTTACCGTCGTCAAGGAAATTTAGAAGAAAAGTTAAAGGAAGCGGAAAAGAACAATACCCTTACGTTCAATATGCAAGTAGAACTTGCCCGACAATATCGTACTAAAGGTGAATCGGACAAAGCTATCAGTGCCTATAAGAAGGCACTTGACATGACATCCAGAAGCTATGATCAGGAAAACGTTTATAAAGAGTTGATGCAGGAATACGTCCGTCTTGGTAAGAATGATTTAGCCATAGAACTTCATGATTCGATGGCTCAGTCGAATTCAAGCGGCACCTCTTCTTCATATAGTCAGTCGGCTGGTTTCGTTATTACCTTCGGTGGCGATGAGGCTCGGCAAACTTTAATTAACGTCTATAGAAGCCAAGGAAAACTTGATCAATTGAAAACAATCTTTGAAGGTAAACTTGCAAAGAATACGAATGATCCTATTGCTCTTGAAATAGTTGCGGAGATACATAGGAATTCCAAAAACCATGAGAAAGCTGCTGAAACTTACCGGGAACTCAGCAAAGCTGACCCTCAGAATATACATGCTTTTTACAATGCAGCCGCTGAATTCAACAAAAGTGATAAATCAGAACTTGCTGAAGAGATGTTAAATCAAGGTGCTGCGGCACTTTCATCCAGCAACCGTAAGGGAGAGGTGTGGTTCCTCTGTTCACTTGGTTCTATCTGTTATAGAGCAAAAATGTACACCCCTGCAATAAAGCTGTTTAAAGACGCGATCGCTGCCAATCAAACTCGTAGCCGCAGTAGTAGTAGATGGGAAGAGGAGGGATTATATGAACTCATCGGAAAAAGTGCTATCGCTACAGAACAGTATGAAGAAGCCGTTGAAGCATATCAGCAGCTGAAAAAGATTGCCCGCGATGGTAGAAAGAGAGAGAACGCAGAAAAAGCTATTAAACAGGCATTTAAAGATGGCAAACTTTACGAAAAACGGATTCCTGAACAGATTAAGAAAGTTGAAGCGGATCCGAATGATGTAAATGCGCGCCTCGCGCTTGCACAAAACTACGAATTAAGTGACAAACCTGAAGAGGCACTTGCACAATATGAAAAGATTAGCGAACTTCAACCTGACAAATCTGAATGGCACAAAAAAATTGGTGACCTATACAATAGCTCTACCCAAACTAACAAGCAAGACAATTTAGAGAAGGCGGCTGCGGCTTATGAAAAAGCGATCACACTTGAGCCTACTTCGTATGAATTTTACGACTTGTTGGCAAAAATTCATAAAAAACAAGACAACCCATCAAAAGCTGAAGCCGTATATCGTCAAGCATTACAAGTTACTTTCGAACCCGCTGAATATGATTCAGATGTCAAAGATTCAACTGTCAATGCGATCCTGAAACTTTACGATGGTAAAGAACATGCAGATAAGCGGCTTGCCATTCTTGTAGAACTTGGTTCAAAAACAACTAACATTCCTATTTTGCACAAAATGTTAGGTGATACCTACGTAGAATCAGGTGATACAGAAAAAGCCACGCTTGCATACAAGAAATGGTTAGAAATACTTAAAAATGATTCTAATCAGCGAAATCAGGCATCGAAATATTTTCAACTGGCTGAAAGTCTTCTTAGCCAGGATATCATGCTGGATTTTGCGTTAGAACTTGCCAAACAAGCAGCTGAAAGCCGCTCTGATCCAATTTACTTTTCAACATTGGGACATGCATACCTTGCTAACGAACAGTATGACCAAGCTTTAGAACAGTTCCAAGTTAGCCTAAACCTTATAACTCAGTCTGGAAGTTTCAGAGGCAACACAGTAGAACATCTATTGACACGCATCTCTCAAGCAGGAAAGAATGTGAAAGACAAATCACGTTACATTGAGATAATGGGAAAAGTGATTAATGCCATTCCTGAGAAACTTGACATTCAGTTAACTGCGAACCTAAAATTAGCAGAATTCTGCCGTGAACTCGGAATGATTGACAAAGCAAAATTGTATATTCAGGAAACCGGCTTTTTCCCTGAAACCGCATGGTTAACCCTCGGCCCATTTGACAATACAGAGGGTGTCGGTTACAACACTGCCTACATCTCTGAAGAAATGGCAAAGATTGACATAAACGCGAAATACGAAGGCGTTACTGGACAAATGGCTTGGAAGCAAGGGACTGATGAAATCTTTGATGGATTCTTTGAGTTTGGCAAAGATGAAAAATGGTACGCTGCGTATGCTTGGATAACCTTTACCTCACCTGAGGAACGGAAAGCACAATTCCGATTCGACAGTGACGACCAAGGTAAAGTGTGGTTAAATGGGAAAAAGATGTATGCACACAGAAGAACTCGTGGTGCACAAATTGACCGCCGAACTATTCCGGTAACTCTCATCGCTGGTCAAAACTCTATCCTCGTTAAGGTCTGTAATGAATCGCTTCCTTGGGGATTCTATCTGCGGATTACTGATACTGAAGGAAACCCTTTTAAAGATTTGAAACTTGGTGGACAAGGTGAGAATTAGCGCAAATTAATTTTCCGAAGATTTAAAATTTATATTTCAATGTGCCTAATTCCAATGCAAGTTCGGCTAAAGTTATAGGTTGGGTTTCGCATGTGCTCTATTGATATGCGTCAATTTAAGGAAGTTCTACATGTTCCACAAGACCGTAGGCGTGCTTTGGAAGCAATCATTGAGAAAAACAAAAACGCGTTTGTAGTCGCGCAATTCACGCGCTTCTTTTAGAATTTGTTGGGTTTTGCAAGTTCTACCCACCCTACGGTCCGGAAACTACAGTTAACTCATCTTGTATAAGTTCGGTGCGGTTAGGAAACCGCACCTACATAAGGTAGAACCGAACCCTAACCTACATTTAAATTCTTATTGAACTCACTAATTCTATTGCGAGGATATTACATGTTAAGAAAAAATGGCTATTTAATGTTTGTTTGTGTACTAACGCTTCTCGTCTTTAACTTCACTGCCATTTACGCCAATGATTTGGGAAGTAGTGAGAAAACTGCCCAACAGGATGTGTCTGTTATG
This sequence comes from Candidatus Poribacteria bacterium, assembly GCA_965197475.1. Taxonomy (GTDB): domain Bacteria; phylum Poribacteria; class WGA-4E; order WGA-4E; family WGA-3G; genus MSPOR6. Next base: position 836,735 of record CBDANF010000003.1, read on the forward strand.
GGTACTGCGCTTGATCTTGCAGGAAATTCGAGTTATGTAGAAATTGGTGACAGTGAGACTTTAAACAACATTTCGGAACAGGTTACGGTGTCTGTATGGATCAGACCAACAGATTATCCAAAAAGATATACCAATATTCTTTTCAAAGGCAACAAGCGAATGCCGGGTATCACGCATCGCCAATTTGCATTCTGGCTGCGGCCTGATGGGAGCGTTCAATATCAATTTTTGTATAGGCGGTAGTATACAGTGATGGTAAACCTGTTGTGTCTGAATCGTTACCCTGCAGGTTTATGTATTTTGGCTTTATGGTTCGCTTATGCACATCCCGGTTATAATATCTGCCATTATCCGGGCCCCGCAGCGCATAAAGGGAAGTGCAGACAAAAAGTGTTAAAAGAAAATAGGATAATATACGTTTCATCGTTTTACCTCCTTATGGTAAATCTAAAAATTTGTAGGGGTCAATACCCTCATCAAAACTTAAAATCTCTAAGTGTGAAGGAATTTCACTTCCTTTTCTTGGCTTATTTCCTGTAATAGAACTCCTAATCAATGCCTTTATGTCTTTAGCTGGAAAATCATCAGGGTGACCGAGATATCGAAGTGCCGAATTTACCTTCGTCCCATCTGGACTAACAACTTCTTCCCATTCTACATACACTTTTCCTGGAATAATCGGGTAAACCAATCCGTTGTCGCCAAAAGTGGCACCTTCAACGCGTTCACCCTGTTTCCACAATTTAATCCAAACACGCATGAGTAATTCATGGCCTTCTGAGAAACCTTTAAAAGAGAATTTTCCAGCGGGAAAATCTTCAGGAATCTCAGGATAAGGACCAAACCCGTAAGGAGAAACACGTACCTTGCGCGTCTTTGTTTTAGACGAGGCAGCATTATTCACTGCACCACTGGTTTTAGTCTTTTCAGAACCAGTGTTTGACTCTTCAGTGGTATCTTCGTTGACGAATGCCGTTTCTACATTTTCATTCCACTCGTCCTGCACGATTTCTCCTGTAGGGGTAGTTCGTTTCATTACTGCTTCTGTACCGTTTTTTTCATCTTCCAGTTGAGCAATGAATGCCTCATGTGCTTCTGTCTCCTTTTGGATCTTTGCCATTTCATTTTGATACCAGAGCAAACATCCGATGGAGCAGATAACACACAAGATGAAAGCCCCGAGGAACCACCTGTTAACTAAGACATCCCAGTACATTTTCGTTTCCTTTATCAAATTTGCTAACAAAATTTATCTTCTATCGTCGCGCATAGTCTGCGGATTGAATAATAGAAGGAACACGCATCAAAATCAATCTTAAATGCTTTACGGCATTCAACGAGAACGATCCGATGCAACAACAAAAGCCTGCGACAATATGCCTCGTTTGAGACGAAGTACGTGCGGGCGCGAAAATATCGCAGCATATAATTCCTGCAATAAGACCTTAGGTATTATAATCCAAGTTTCGGTGAATGTCAAATTTATTTTACGAAATTTATCGGTTTTTACGTCATTTTTGCCAAATTATACACGCGAATTTTGTTTTTGTCAAATTAAATTCCGAAAATCTCACCTATTCATCTTCCTTGAAGTCTTGACTTTGTAATCCGTAACTCTGCATTCGGTGCTGCAGCTGACGGCGAGAAATACCCAACAATTCTGCCGCTTTAGTTTGTGTGCCGTTCGTTTTTGTCAAAGCTGCATACACATATTCCTTGATAATATCATCCAAGGCAATGCCACCTTCAGGGATGTCAATCTCAAAATCCGTGGGTGGCAGTGAGGTGTCCAAAATTTCGGGAGGCAATTGATCTAAGTCAATGGATGCGTTTTCGGACAAAACATAGATACGATGGAGATAGTTTTCCAATTGGCGCACGTTCCCGGGCCAATGAAAACGGCACAGGGCAGACATTGCGCGCTGTGTAATTCGCATCGGTACTAGATAAAAGAGCATAGATTGCAGCTTTCTGCTTTTCCTCTTTATCTCTTTTCCTTTCTTCTTTAGTATCTCCCTCTCCCTCTATATCTCCAATGCCTCCATCATCCCACCAGTCAAAATCAGACCTTTCTGCTTTCCTAATTATAGATCCTTCCCATGTGCCGATTTTTAAGTCAGGAGTCTGATTGATGACCCACGCATCAACTATGTAGTCACCTCCACAGGTTTCCTCTTCTCCTAATGGAGATGAACCGTTACAAGTGGATTTCGCATAAAAATCTATACCGTTCCACTCAATATCAATTTTTGTATAGGCGGTAGTATACAGTGATGGTAAACCTGTTGTGTCTGAATCGTTACCCTGCAGGTTTATGTATTTTGGCTTTATGGTTCGCTTATGCACATCCCGGTTATAATTGTACTGCCACCGGAAATTCGGGCCGCTCTCTAAGACAAGATTATGGTATAATATTCATCTACTTGAAAGGAGTATCCGATGGCGAAACGAAAACGAAGAAACTTCACCTCCGAGTTTAAAGCCGAAGTTGTTCTTGAGGCTCTCAGCGTTGAAAGTTCCCAAGCAGAAGTGTGTCGGCGACATAACCTCATCGATGAACAACTTTCAAAGTGGAAGCGACAGCTTCTTGAAAAAGCGGCGACCCTCTTTGAACCCGCTGATAAACAGTCTGATGCCTCTGCGGAGCGGATCGCCCAACTTGAGCAACTCGTTGGGCGGTTGACCTTGGCACTTGACATCCAAAAAAAAGCCTCAACTTACTTGAGTTAGCCTCGATGGAGCAGCGAGAAATGGTTACGGCATTACGGACAGACTTTTCGGTTCGGCAGATATGTGAGACACTCGGTTTCAACCGAAGCAACCTCTATTATCACTCCAAGCAGGCCCCGTGTGAAGCGGGCCTCCAGGATGAAATAGAGACGTTATCTTTGCTATATCCAACATACGGATATAGGCGTCCCACACAGTTGTTGGTGCGTAGCGGATACACCATCGGGTATAAACGTGTTGCCCGATTGATGAAGTCCGCCAACCTCTCGGTTTCTGTCAAGCGTGTCTGTCAAACCACGACATCCGTTGCGGGTGTGCGTCCCTGGAGCAATCGCCTTGAAAACCTTGATGTCTCCCGATGTAATCAGGTCTGGGTGGGCGATATTACCTACGTCCGCCTCAAAGGACACTTTATCTATGTTTGTCTGCTCATGGATGTCTTCACTCGCATGATCAGAGGGTGGCATATCAGTCAACACTTGACGCAATCTCTGACGTTGAAACCCTTGGAGACAGCATTATGTCAAAGTGTCCCAGAGATCCATCATTCTGATCAAGGCGTTCAATATCTTTCAAATGCGTCCATCTCACTGCTTAGGCATCATGGGATTGAGATTTCAGTCGCCCGGAGAGGGTGTCCTTGGGAGAACGGATATGCTGAAAGACTTATCCGCACGCTCAAGGAAGAAGAAGTTCATCTCAATGACTATGAGGACATCCACGAAGCAAGAACCCGCATTGGGCATTTTATTACACAAGTGTATAATCACAAACGCCCTCACTCTGCGTTAGGGTATTTGACACCTGTGGAATTTGAGCAAAAAAACTTGTCTTAACTTTGCTAAATTTTGGTCTGAATAAACGGTAGCACTTCAAAAGGACAAATTTTTTCTATAAACATATCGCTCCGCTGGAGCGAAAGATTACGTGCTTTAACTATACTTTGGACAATTTTTAGAGTTCTTGAGTGATAGTCAAGGTCAATAGAAACATCTAAGACATTATAGTAAAATCTGTAATTATCTGGACACTGCTGTAGCGTCCACTTTCAGTTTGCGCAAGGACGACACAAACTAAAAGTTTGTGCTACAAAATATGCGGTAGGAACTGTTTCCCAACTGGACCGATAACAATGTCCAAGTAATTCTAAAATCTACTATAATATAAGATTTAATTGATACACATTTCGCCCCGCGGGCTAATAGGGGTTGTTCACCAGCGTTTCTATAAACATTTCGCCCCGTTGGGTCTGCCTTTGCTGCACCTATAATAGTTTTTCTGTGGGTTACAACTTTGCACAAAACTCGTAGAAAAATAGAAAGGACTTGAGAACACAACATGAAACAGACAGAAATTGTCCAAACTTTAGTAACTATAAGGGAATTGATCGATTTTCAATAGGTAGCAAATTGAGTTATAATTCTAAAGTGCTCTGCCTTGCTACAGTAGATTCGTCAATTCACGCTGAAATCTATCCTTACGGATATCCGTTCCCTCCTATTATCCTGTTGTTAACCTTCTGTATAGTTATAGTATAATATTGAAAACTGCTAATTGTTCTGAGGTGGACACTATGCAAAAATTATTTCTCAAAATTATTAAACCGCAGGCCTTTATTGGGTGCTTTATATTACTCATATTAACCGGTATTTCACTTGTTTCTGCTGACGAGGAACACGGTGAATCAACCCGCCCCGACAGCTACGGACCAATCGGTGTAATGGGGGAGCAGGTGAGTTGATGCTTTCATATTGTTTTATGGGTATGGGTATGAATGGACTCCGAGATGGGGCTGATCCTATTTCAACCGAAGAAGCCCTCAAAACTTATGCTATGGTTCCGACCGTAATGCAGATGCAAATGCGCATGTTCGGTGCGATGTTTGCGCCTCACGATATTGTCACGTTCATGGCGATGACAAGTTATCGGAGTAATTTCATGGAAATGAAAGGCGCACATGCTCACGCTACTGGAGGACATGACCATGCTGTAGGAAATCACGAGATCGAGAGCGGCGGACTTGGCGACCTCAGGCTTTCTGCACTGATTCCTTTACTCAATAGATCAAATTTAGTCCTACTTCTTAAAGCGGGTGTCTCTATCCCGGTAGGTTCTATTCCTGTAGAAGGCACACACGGTGGAACGGAGGAGGTAGTTCTTCCGTATCCGATGCAATTGGGTTCCGGTTCTTTTGAACTGATGCCTGGTGCAACCGCTGCGACAACACAGGGCAATTGGTCGTTTGGTTTGCAGGCGAATGCTGCAATTCCTCTCAATGAAAACAATCGAGGTTATAAATTGGGAACTTCTATTGGCACTACGGTTTGGGGCACACGCAAGCTCAATGACTGGCTCAGTGTTTCTATCCGTGGATCGTTTAAAAATTGGGGCAATATTTCTGGTCAAGATGCGGCATTCGCCCCAAAAGACGAGATGGAATCGACAGAAGATCATCATGATACTGAGGAGCATGGAACCCAGGATGCTCATCATGCAGCACCGATGGAGACAACCGATGTTTATTATATCGCGCCAACGATGGACCCAAATCTTCGCGGCGGCACGCGCGGCAGTTTGTCAGCAGGTGTGAACTTCATCGTTCCTGACAGAGTCGGTGGTGTTTTGGCGGGGCAGCGGCTTGCTGTTGAGTTACAGATGCCGGTCTATGAGAATCTTGACGGACCACAGATGGGATTGGATTGGACTATTGTTGCTGGTTGGCAATACGCTTTTGCGTTATGGTAGAGCGGTTGTTGACTTTCGGCAGCTGGCTATTGGCTGTTGGTTATAACGTGCTGCTTACCAATTTTTTGGATGATCGGACTACTGCTTGGGTCTTAGGTTATTTCCAAGAGGATGCCGCAGCGTTCGGTGCTTAAATCTGTGCAGGTTAGACCGGGCGGTGGTTCTCGAATCGGTTGCGGTGTGATTGGATTGGTAGAGTAAAAGTTAACTCTTTTATAGAAGTGAACTCCTTAGTGGCGATTTCTAACTGCAGCTATTACTGTGCCTCGCCTGCCTCCCGTAACACAAAATCAATCAGCGAGTCGCTCATACGCATTCCGTTATTTCGCAATGCCATTAAAAGAGGCTTAATTGCATCAATCAAGCCTTCTTCCTTTGCCTCCAGCAAAATACCCGCCGTTCCCTTCACAATGAGTCCGACTCTTTTAGCCTCCTGCCGTGCCTTCTTCTCATCTATAATCACAAAAGAAGCCTTGTGCTCATTAGCAAGAGCCAAGACCTCGGCTTCACCGTCATCAAGCCCTTCATAAACCGCTGCGTTTTGCGGATCCGTTAAATCAACAGTTTTAATCCACGGAGCATCATTGAGTGCTTGTTGACGAACTTCTTTTTTCGTTCGGAGAAATTCCCTTTCAACTTCTCGTGGTATCCATACTTCTGTATAGAGATCCCGAAACAGAGAAAGAAGGTTTAGTCCCCAGAGCGAAACGAGGGGACTATTATTACTGATGATTGGCTTTACGGGCATTCTCAAGCTCCTCTTTCAGATCTTCAGCTGTACCAAAAAGAGAAAGCTCATAATCCCCCATCAGATACCAAAATTTTTCGCGCGACACACCGGCAAGTCGTGCAGCGAGTCCACTGCTCAGTTCTTCATTTTCATAATATTTCATCGCCAACGCTATACGCGCATCTTTATCAATTTCAAAAGACTCTGGATTCGAAGCCAGCAGATGTAAGATGTCTTCCGGCAACTTAACCCCTATTTCCTTCTCAAATGCGGCGATACTTCCGTGTGTGTTATGAAATGCATCGGCAATATCCACACCTTGGAGTATAGCAACAGTGAGGTCTCTTTTCGCTTCTTCCCACTGTTTTGCGCGCAAGTATGCCTCACCCCGTGTATAATAGGATTCGGCAAACTTTGGCTTCAGGACAAGCATTTGGGTGTAGTCTGCAATAGCCTTGTTCAACTCGCCTTTGTCACGATACACATTACCGCGATAGTGGTGTGCATCGGCATAATCGGGGTTGAGTTTTATGGCTTTGGTATAATCAGCGATAGCAAGTTCCAACTCACCTTTTTTGCTGTGAGTTAACCCGCGATTGAAATACGTCTTGGCGAGTTTTTGATTGTGTTCTCTTGTCATTTTCTTCTCCACGATGTGGATGACTTAAGGGTAATCATAGCATGTCCGGTGAACAGATTTCAACCGATTTATTGGTATGAAGGGCGAGATACTCGCTTACTTCAAAATTCATTCGATCAATCTCAGCAAAAAAGCCGCCCGCGGATAACTCATAATTCTTAGGATTGGTTTCGACTTGCGTAAGTTTTTCGACTTGTTTTTCAAAGCGTTTAATGCGATCCAGCGTTGCCTCAAACTCTTGATTGTTCCGAATCATTGTGACCCACCTCAATTCTACCGTATTTGATGCTTGCATTGTGTATTGCTTGGAATTTATATAGTTTCCGGATCCTCTACTTGATCAAGTGTTTCAGAAAGTGGGCCAACACGCATTTTGAGTTTCTTCGCTAATCCTTTATCACCCCGGATTAAGTTAATAACTATGCTTTCATAATCTGTTTTGTTTTGACATTTGAGAGATTTAGCGATTGTTTCAAGAGCACAACTATCATCCACTGGATAACGAGCTACCAGCTTGTCAAGGTTCCCATCTTCAATAAGTTTATTGAAACGATTAAGTTCATCAGTGAAAGGTGAATTATAGTAAAACCTGTAATTACTTATACACTTTTATAATATCATCAATAGAGGTCTCAGCGTTGTATTGACGTATTCGCTTGATGTTAGCGAAATCTTTCTCAATCGGATTCAACTCCGGTGAATACGGCGGTAAAAACAACAAACTCGCACCGCATTCCCGGATCAATGCTTCTGTTTGTGAACCTTTGTGGAAAGAGGCATTATCCATAATCACAACGTGGCTGTCGTCAAGCAAAGGACATAACATCTCCGAAAGCCATGCGTTGAAGGCAACCGCATCGCAACTACCTTCGAAAAGCACAGGCACTGTGAAACATCCATCAAGACGTGCCGCAATCAAGGTTGTGGTGGTATACCGATGACTTGGCACTTTATCTTCAACACGGACACCTTTCGGGCATAAGCATACCGACGGAAATCGGTTTCGGTGAAACCACTTTCGTCAAGATAAACCGGTTTTTTGCCATGCTCGTGTGTCTCTTGTTGAAGTGCCGAGAGATACTCTTGGCGTTTTACCGGACACTGTTCTTTGTAGGTCGTGGTCTTTTTTTTCGCGTGATATTGAGTTTTGCCAAGGCATAAAAGATGCCGTTTGTTGAAACACCGAAGTGTTTGGCACGTTCGGCGAGTGTGCTATCGGGAAAATCGGCAACATGTTGTTGAAGCGCATCATAATCAATGTGTCGGGGCCCTTTGGGACCCGGCTTCTCATAGGCAAAGGGGTCTTCTGCTTCTAATACCATATCTAATTGACAATATAACATAAAGCGTATATATTCTATTGCAACCTTTTGAAATAAAGTGAGGAAGCAATGAATAAAAAAGTTCCCAAAATTACCGAGAGTGTTGAAGAAATCAAATCCCTTATGAAGTGCTCTGCCCAAAGCTATCAAAAGCAAAGGCTCTTCATGTTGTATCATTTACAAAGTGGTCAAGCAAAAAATCGTAAGCAAGTTGCCGATTTGTTAGGTGTGCATCGCACGACGATTGGAAACTGGTTGTCGTCATACGAAACAGGTGGTCTTGAAATAGTATCAAATGACCATAGGATAGCTGGAAGGCTGATGTTCATTGGCTTCCCAGCGATCGTTGATGAGTGGGTTGCGTTGGGATCGCGAGCATCCTCTTTGAGAAATGATGCGTTTAGCGATAAACGTGTCTAAAGTATAGCAAAACCGGTAGCGGTTGTCAACCATATTTTCAAGGCACCTGCCCCGGTTTTGCGAAGTAAAGTTCGTCGGGAACATAGGATTAGGGTCTCATTGGGCTTCTCCTTGGTGAGTGGCTTCATCGTTTGAGTCTGAATTGGCAAGGTTTGCATCTATGGCTTGGAGTTGGGGCTGCGGAATCAGGTCCAGATATTGAGTGATAACGCGTTTAGAAAGTCGGGTGATCTGTGAGATTTTATCAATATCTGTGGTAGCGGTGCGAACGACTTTGACGCTCTCATAATCGCGAATGTATCTATCAACTGCCTCCTTAGAGTGTTTGGTCTTTGCGGCAATCCTGGGGGTGAGATGTCCTTGAAGATAGAGGGTTATGATCTCTTTCTTATGGGTAATAGCCCCCGATAAGTCATGGATATTGCCACGGGTGGGCAAGAGTTCTCCAGTGGTTTTTTGCCATTCATTAACATAATCACAGACAACGGCATCGCAGACATTGAGCAAAACTGCCAAGTCGAGTTGTGTCAATAATGCCCCTTGGTCATAAGCTTGATGACACCAGCGGACCAAGCGATTGATCCGCAATTGCCGGGAGGTGAAACCGTTTCTAAAAGATTCAATATCCTCTGCGGCGAGGTAGGTCAGGATGATGGGTTTCATCCGAGTTTTGACGATGGACTTTCCTCTTTCTGGATGTTCATCAATAGGGACGGCCATCCAAACGAGTTGTCCATAACTTAGGAAACGCTCATCTGGGAGTTGATCACCGGTGGCGAGTTTTTCCAAGGGGAGGGTAATTACGAAATAGTCTTCAACGGTCTTGAGAATATCATCAACAATGGCGGTGGCAGTGACTTCGCCTTTGTCATACCCGTAGTCATTGAGAAAGCGATGGATAAGCAACTGTCGTAGGGATTTATCGTTGATGCGTCTGAATTTCTTCTCGTTGATTTGCGTGCGTGTTAGAGGTTTGCTCATGAGAGATCCTCCTTTTTTGTGTCCTCTGGTTCTGGGTGAAGGAGTTGGGTCATGCGATCGGTGTGTTGATATTCCTTGAACAGCGAGAGATACTCGCGTATCAACCGGTCAGAGAGATGAGAAATCAGGCGTATCTGAGCGTTAGGGAACCCTTGATGATGGAGCGTGGCAACTTGTGTGAAGTCCCTCAAGTAGCGGTAGACAGCCCGTTCGGAGTGGTTCGTCTTTTGCTCAATCTCGGTGAAGGTGTATGCTTTGAAGTACAGCTCGAGAATCTGCGTCTTATGAGACAGTCCCGGGCCCATGTCGTGTTTCGCCCCGCGCGTCATCACGAAATAGCCGGACTGCTTCAACGCTCGGATGTCGCGTTTGACGGTGGCAGGACTGGTGGTTAATAACACCGCCAAATCCTCATAACTCAGCAAGGCTTCTTGGTCATAAGCTTCTTGGGTCAATCGGAGGATCCGATGCCGTCTGAGTCCTGCGAGCCCATAAGTCGCTAAAACTTCAAGGTCGGCTTCAACATCGTTGAGTTTGAGTCGACAGGAGACTTTTTTCGCTAAAGCGATGTGTTTGCCTGCGGGTTCCTCAGCGGCGACTGCCTCGTAGCAGATTTGCCCTGATGTGAGTTGCACATCGGCATGTTGTTCAAAGTAGGTAGAAATCTGTTTATAGTAGGCTTCAGCAACGAGAGGCATGAGATTAAAGTCTGCTGAAATCTTCTGAATAATCGCGGCTCTGGCATTCTTGGATTCGAGCCGAGTGATACCGTAAGCGGTATCCTTCTTGCGGTTCATATTGACCTCCATGAATAGATTATCGGGGATCCGAGGACATCTACTCGTTAGTTTAACGAATACTAATAGTATAACTCATGGGGTCATTTGATACAAACTATAAGTAAAGAAATAAGTTGAGTTGGGTTTCGCTGTGCTCTACCCCGCCAAATGCCATAGGCGTATTTGGCGTTGATTCCCTACACTTGATTTCTTATTTCGAACTCACGTTTACTATAGTTTGGACAATTTCATCCTATCAGGACTTCGGACCAGGTGTTAAATATGGTTTGTAAGCACACTTGAGACAGCTGCTGGTGTCTATCAAAAAATCATGGCAACACTTTATGATGTCTATTTCCCATGCGTAGAAGCACTGCGTCCGGGGCCAAAAAGTCGTTGTCCTGATAGTGAAATTCTCACATTTGTTTGGGCTTCTTGAACTGACAGGAAGATAACGAACTCACAGGATACAACCTTATCAAGCACAACTCGGACATCTTTTCCCATATTTACCGGAACGCTCTCGCTTCAATCGAAGTATGCGAAACCTGTGCCACGCAAGCGAAAACTCCGGAGGATTTTGACACAGTTCTTACCAGATGATAGGGTTTTCATTGTAGATAGTTTTCCTATCCCGGTTTGCGATTTCAAGCGTGCTGCGACTTCTACATCGTCTCTAAAATGTGCTGATGGCACCGGCACCTCGGCAACTTATGGAAAGTGTGCCACAAAAAGGCTTGACACTTTCTTAAGGTTTCGTGGTAGTCTGATAACCACCGTTTACGAACTATCTGTTGATTTGTGGTCGCCACTGCGGATACAGATGATCAAGAAATGCTCAGCTTACTATGTGAACGCGGCACTTGTCCTATTATCCTTGGAGATAAAGGATATTTCCGAGTAACTTGAGACTGATTTACTTGAAACAGACAATGTGCGTCTTTTACCGACGCGGTGTCCAAATCAGAAAACACAATACCCAAAGCCGTTTCGGAAGTTGCACGGTAAAACGGTGGCGGATTGAGACGACTATCAGTCAACTCACAAATCAGTTTAATGTTTCACAAATACGCGCCCGCGCTCATTGAAGTTTTCAAACACGGTTGAGCAATAAGTTGATGGTTGGACATTAGGTGTTTTTTGAATCAATATTTAGGATGCCCGTTAATGGCACTCAAAGATGTCGTTTATACATAAACAATTTCAAAAAAGATAGAAACATATTACAAAAAGTTAACTAACACAAGGCGTTATTTCTCAGGAGGTATTCATGAATAATCCAAAATCTGGCTCAAAAAACCCTAAAAGCAAAACAAACACAAAAGAAAACGGCAATAACATATCTGATACAAACTTTATCCGACAAGCAATTGAAGAAGATATAGCATCAAATAGATTTGATGGGAGGGTGCATACCCGATTTCCTCCCGAACCGAGTGGATACCTCCATATCGGTCACGCCAAAGCCATCTGTATTAGTTTCGGCATCGCCGAAGACTATGGCGGACTTTACAACCTCCGATTCGACGACAGTAATCCGATCACAGAAGAGAGTGAATACGTAGAAGCGATTAAACGGGATGTCCGTTGGCTCGGATTTAATTGGGAGGAACGCGAATTCCATGCCTCTGACTATTTCGAAACACTTTATGAATATGCTGTCAAACTGATAGAGAAAGGGAAAGCTTACGTCTGTGATCTGACACCAGAGGAAACGCGCACTTATCGTGGCACTTTAGTGACAGCCGGCAAAGATAGTCCCTACCGAAACCGTTCTATTGAAGAAAATCTAACGTTGTTCCGTGGGATGTGCGATGGTAAATTTTCCGACGGTTCTCGTACTCTCCGCGCCAAAATTGATATGGCAAGTCCGAATTTAAATATGCGCGACCCTGTGATGTATCGTGTTCTCCACACCCCACACTATCGACATGGGACCAATTGGTGCATCTATCCTACCTACGATTTCACACATGGACAATCCGATTCGATCGAAGGCGTTACACATTCCTTATGTGACGTTCAGTTTGAAGATCATCGTCCGTTATATGACTGGTTTTTGGAATCGTTGGAAATTTACTCACCTCGACAGATTGAATTTGCTCGACTGAACCTTACCTACACTATACTATACTTGGTAAGCGGAAACTCAAAATCCTCGTTGAACAAGGACACGTCAAAGGGTGGGACGATCCGAGACTACCCACACTTGCGGGTATGCGTCGTCGCGGTTATACTCCAGAATCTATCCGGGATTTCTGCAATCGCATCGGTGTGTCAAAAGCCGACAATCTTATTGAGATAGGACAATTGGAATACTCTATCCGAAATGATCTGAACCGTCGCGCGTCTCGTGTGATGGGTGTCCTTAATCCGATTAAGGTTATTATTGATAACTATCCGGAAGGACAAGTTGAAATGCTTGATGCCGATAATAATCCGGAAGATGAAAATGCAGGTACAAGAGAAATTCCATTTTCTCGAGAAATCTACATTGAACGTGAAGATTTTATGGAAGACCCGCCGCGAAAATTTTATAGATTTGCTCCCGGACGAGAGGTTCGGCTTAAACATGCATACTATATCACCTGCGACCACGTTGTTAAAGATGAAAACACTGGTGAAATCGTTGATATCCACTGCACTTATGATCCAAAAACTCGTGGTGGTTGGTCTGATGATGAACGGAGGGTACAAGGCACACTGCACTGGGTTTCTGCTGAACATGCTGTTGATGCTGAGGTGCGCCTATACGGTTCGCTCTTTACAGAGCGCGAACCGGAAAACGTAGCGGATGGCACCGATTGGATACAATTCCTCAATCCGAATTCTTTAGAGATTCTAAATAATTGCAAGGTTGAACCGAGTCTTGTTGAGGCAATGCCTGAAAGTCGATATCAGTTCCTACGGATGGGATATTTTTGCGTTGATCCAGACACAACACCAGAAAAATCGGTATTCAATCGTACAGTACCGCTGCGGGATAGCTGGGCAAAAATTCAGAAAGGACAGAAATGAACAAAATACCTATTCCAAATGATCAAGTCAGGGTTCGTATGGCACCCTCTCCAACCGGTTTCTTACATATCGGTGGTGCGAGGACAGCACTATTCAATTGGGTGTTCGCCAAACACCACAACGGCAAATTCATCTTACGGATTGATGATACAGATAAGGCGCGTTCCACAGACGAATCTATGCATGAAATCTATACGGCAATGAAGTGGTTAGGTCTTGAGTGGGACGAAGGCGGTGATAAAGGTGGAACCTACGGACCTTACGTGCAATCCGAACGGAAAGCCATCTACGAAAAATACGTTACGCAGCTGCTTGAAAACAGCAATGCATACCACTGCTATTGTACCCCCGAAGAATTAGAAGACATCCGCACAGAAGCGCGCACCGCGAAATCTACACGATCCTACGACGGACGGTGCAAACACCTTACATCAGAAAACATTGAACGTTATATGGCAGAAGGCAGAAAACCGACCGTCCGTATAAAAATGCCTGACGCACCAATCCGTGTTGACGACCTTATTCTCGGTTCACGCGACATTGATCCCGCCACCTTAGAGGATGAAGTGATTGTCCGTTCAAACGGCATGCCGAATTACAATCTCACCTCTATTATAGACGATGTAGAAATGCAAATTACGCATGTAATCAGAGGAACAGAACACCTCAACAACACACCGAAACAGATTGCAATTGCGAATGCACTCGGTTTGAATCTGCCACAATTCGCACATATTCCGCTGGTGCTTGATGATACCGGTAGAAAACTGAGTAAACGTCATCACGGTGACCTTGTCGCTGTCAACCGATACCGTGAGCAAGGGTATCTACCCGAAGCGATGCTGAACTTCGTTGCAAGACTCGGTTGGTCTTACGACGATAAACAGGAAATCTTCTCTGTTGATGAACTTATAGATAAATTTGACCTCGCACGGGTTGGCAAAAGCGGTAGTGTGTTTGATATTAAGAAGTTGGAGTGGCTCAACTCCCACTATATTAACCAACTTGATGTGGCAGCACGGACAGACGCGGTGATACCTTTCTGGGAACAAGAAGGTTTAGTGGATTCCACGTCAAAGCGAGACTGGCTTGAGAAGATTGTGGAAGCCGTGGGTGAACGTCTTACAACGTTTCAAGACATCGTTCCACAAACTCGTTATTTCTTTACCGATGATTTTGAGTATGAGTCGAAAGCGGTCAAGAAATGGTGGGGAGGTTCAGACGAAAAGAAGCAAAAAACTTGTGAGATTCTGACAAATCTCGGACAGATTTTGGAAGAAGTTTCTGCGTTTGATCTCGAAACGGTAGAAACTGCTATTTGGAAATACACAGATGAAAACGACATCAAACGCGTCGCTGCAATGCAGGCAATGCGGATTGCGCTGACGGGAACATCGTTCGGTCCAAGCCTTTTTGATATTGTTATCCTGCTCGGCAAAGACGAGGTTTTGAAGCGAATTCAAAAGGCGATAGCGGATTTAACACAAAAATAAACAGCGGAGAAAGAGGATTCATGCCAACTCTCAATTGGATAGGAAAAGAAGCTGTCATCAATCACCACGATGAGGTGCCAATACACACTCTCACACTTGACCGTGACCGATCCTTCGGATACGATAATGAACCGCTTGGCACTGGCAATCTCCTCATTGAAGGTGACAATCTTACCGCGCTCAAGGCACTCCTACCCTACTACGCTGGCAAAGTCAAATGCATTTTCATTGATCCTCCCTATAATACTGGCAACGAAAGTTGGGTTTACAACGATAACGTTAACAACCCAACCATCCAGAAATGGCTTGGAAAAACTGTCGGCTCGCTGGCAGCAGATCTTTCTCGCCACGACAAATGGCTCTGCATGATGTATCCACGCCTCTGCTTACT
This sequence comes from Candidatus Poribacteria bacterium, assembly GCA_965197475.1. Taxonomy (GTDB): domain Bacteria; phylum Poribacteria; class WGA-4E; order WGA-4E; family WGA-3G; genus MSPOR6. Next base: position 851,984 of record CBDANF010000003.1, read on the forward strand.
TCATCAATTCCTCCGAAAAGATGGTGTGATCTTCATCACGCTTGACGATAACGAACAACCGAACCTACGTTTACTAATGAACGAAATTTTTGGTGAAACCAACTTTGTAGCCAATCTGATCTGGAGAAAAAAAATCGGGAGGCGGTCAAGACTCCGACTGATATTTATCAAAATTCTTCATATGTCAATGTTTATCAATGTTTTCTTGGTATTTGTTCATGAGAATGCTCGCTGAGATCAGACAGCATCTGCCTCTGTCCTGAAAGTTCAAGTTGTCCTTGATGAAAGGTTTTTCGCACGGAGCGACTGACCTGCTGTATCAAAAGGTAGCTCATCACTTTCACACCTAAGTTCACATACGCGCCATTCCGTCCTTTTAGGCTCATGGATGCAAGGTTTAGGTCTGTTTTTAGATGCCGCCAATACTGTTCTATACCGTGGTGTTGAGACCATATCCGCAGGATTTCACAAGCACGGAGTGGTTTCCCGAATACGAGCATTGTTCGGACTTTGCCACGGTCTGCAAAGAACAACACCACTACTTTTCCAAAAGTTGGACTTGTGGCTTTAGTCCGATAGACCGGTTTATCGCACCCCCATTGATTGGAGAGGAGTTTGATCGACTTTTTATGTTCCGAGAGTTTCGCCCTTTTTTCATCAATCGTCATCACATAGTTGCTTTTTCCGTGCACAAGGATCGTTTCAAATCCCATTTCTCGCAAGGTGTCAATCAAGTGGCGGCTACCATACCACGAATCAAAGGTGACCGGATAGTTTCGGATATCTATTCCGGTCCCTTCAAAGAAAGACAAGATTTCCTTGAACATAGTGATGACACAGGAGGGTTTATCCGTATTCCCGCGTCCTTGTTTGCTGATCAGTCGCATATTCAGGGGAATGATCCGTTTTCCAATCTTTAGGACGATCCCCAATATATTTTGCCCCTTCATCGGCTGTTTTGCTTGAGAAGACCACCAATTGGATGTGTAGGCGAGACCCTCTCCATAGCGGAAAACAAAGGTATCATCCACACTGATGACGATACACAGACGCGATAGAGAAGCAGCACTTTTTGATACTGCCTCCTGTAGCACCTCTAACGCAATAGAACACCCGATACGCACAAAAAGATGCTGCCAGAGATAAAGACTCATCGTGTTCAGTTCCCGATATAGCCTCGTTTTCGGAATAGACAACGCATCCGCCACTTGATTCGGGTTAGTGAGCCCAAACAGATGGCAGGTTGACAAAAACACTAAGGTATTAACAAAATGCTGTTTCAAGGTCTGAAACTGTGAAGATAGAAGTTCTTGAAAAAAAGTGGTAGATTTGATAAGCTGAGTTAGCATGAGATATCCTCCTAATGTTTGTTTATATTCAAATCTGTAATTAGGATGCTATCTCATGCTATAAAAGTCAAGGAAAATGGACACAGCAAAAACGCATTTTCATGGTGCTATACCTTGTTTCTATTGATTATTATTAGGTTCAAGACCATTCTGAGAAATATCAGAAGGGTTAATTTCCTTAAGTTGACACATAATGGGTTTCGCAAACTCTACCCAACGGACGAATTAATGCAATAGACATTATAATGATTTAAATAACAGGAGTTTCATAACGCCAGGGTCTAAAGTTTAGTCGGAAGTTGTGTAAACCACAACAAGTTTCCATAACTAAATCACAAAACCCTTTCTTCCAATTCCTGAGTTTATCTTTGACAATGCGGCATCTTTTGACACCACTAATCGCATGTTCAACGCGTATGCGTATAGACGCTATCTTTCTATTGTTTTCTTTTTCTTCATTCGTCCGTTCTCTACCTCTCGGTTTTTTCTTCGGTTGAATGATGTTTATATCCGGGAGGGTGAAACCCTGAAAACCGGTATCTTGGGACAATGTGCTACCCTGTGGCACACAATAGCCCACCATATCGGCTATGTGTTTGTCATGGTGTCTTCCTTCAAAAGAGGGTGTCAATAGGACGACTTTGCAGGTCTCATTGATAATCAGATTATTTTTCACTGTATGGCATTTCTTTTCGCAATAAGTCGTTTTGGACTTGGAAGTTTTTATTTTTCAGATTTCTCACGTTATACTTTCGGTGAGAAACTTCTCAAAGATGTTGGTTTCTCGGTAGTTATATTTATAGCCTGCCTCTGCGAGATACAGGGGCGTGTATCTTGTTGAGTAGTGGTGGTGTTGTCCATACCATGCCCTCTTGACGAAAGGCCAAAAAGCCTTCCATCGTATTGGTATGGATGTCGCCAGCCTCCCATTTCTCACTACGGTTAAGTGTCTCATGTTTCATTTCCTTACCGATTTCGTTGTAGCTTCTATACTGATCGGTAATGAGTTCAGAATCTTCGGTATTGACGAATCTGTTGATGAAGTCGGAGATCGTCTCACCAGTGGCGTTGGATACGAGTTGTGCGATGGCGTGTCCACCACGTGCGACTGCGCCCAGCACGGCATCTTTAGCGGTGCCGCGTCCGCGTTTACGGGGTTCACCATCCTCCCGGTCATAGTCTTTGCGACGCTTACCACCGATATAGGTTTCATCTGCTTCAATGACCCCTTGTAGTAGGACATTATCCTTTCCCATCTCTGTGCGTATAGCCATCATTAGACACCAAGCAGCTTTCTGTTTCATCCCTAAATCGCGCGCAAGTTGATGGGAGGACAAACTTTTCTTTGCGTTTGCCATGAGAGCGATAGCGAGAAACCACTTTTGGAGCGGTATCTTCGTGCCGTGAAATATTGTGCCGTGTGTCACCTTGAATGTAGCACGGCAATCGTGGCAGTTCCAGCGTCCGACACGCCCAACCTCGTGTTCGTTCCGCCTTCGGACGTTTAGACTTGGACAATGCGGGCATTCTGGCGATTCTTTCCATCGGAGCCGCTCCAGATATTCGATGCAATCCTCTTGCGTTGAGAACGTCTTCATCACCTTGATTAAATCCATCAGAAAACACTCCTGTTTTTTGGAGTTGCATTTTTCTGATAGTTTCTGATACAATATCAGATAAGTGTGAACCAGAAAAGCAACTCGCTTTTTTGAGTTTCAAATAGGGGGTTGATACCCCCTATTTTCTTACTGATATTATACTATGAAAACCCTTTATTTACAAGGGTTTAGCGCACTTTTCCAACTTTTGTCAAGTCCAAAACGACTTATTCCGTTTCTTTTTACCACTATAATACGCCTTTTGAGTTGACGGGTCTTTTGGGCGTCGTATCGGGCGTTCGGTGCTATCATGAAAAAAATGTTCTCCTTCTTGATTTTGAGTTGATACTTTTGATGGAGCACATATAGGGGCGGGGTCTGTTTCCCGAGATGGCAACTCTCCAAGTTCTGCTAATGCTTTGTTCAATATCGATAAAAGCAAGTGAATCCATCTATTAGCAAGAGGTTGAGACATGCCAAAGAGCGCACCGAATAGCACTTGTTTCGGTGCTTCACGAAGGTAAATCAGTATAAATAGCAACATATCTTCAGGTGTATCAAAACGACTATTTTTATACGGTTTATATCTCCGTTTTTTGCGCGGTTTTCCTGCAAGGGTATGTGTTTGAACATACTCTAAAAAACATTTAGTAAAATAAGGTGATAGTTCAGTCCAATCTTCTAAGGTATATCCGGTGAGGGACAGGAGCGTATCAGGTTTGTCCTTTAGTTCTTGAAAACTTATCATGAGTTAGCCTCCTATTGTCCGATTGTAATAAGTATAATAGAGACTAACCAAACGGACAACTAATTAGTTATAATGTCTAATATAATCACTTAGAAATGGTATAAGAATTTAATCTGATATTTCTTACAAAGGTGCAGAACCTAATAACAATCAACACAAATCAGGTATTACGCCATGAATATGCGTTTTCTTTTTGAAATCAGAAGGATTTTGAGAAATATCAGTAAAGTATAATCACTCGGACACCATTATGAAATAACAGCGCGCCTACAAGTAATACCAAATTAACTTGATCCCACTCGGTAGGCGCGCTTTGTAAGCGCGCTGCTTGCCCAGAAAAAATAAGACTAATCCCGTTAATTTGGTATAATACCTACGTATTTTAGTTTATTAGTGACGTATTGACGGGCTTAACAAAACCGTTCTCTCTTCTTCATTTTGCATGCCCTATGAGAAGCACTGCAGCAGGCAAAGAGGTTTCCGCAGACTTACCATAAGCCCAATCAATACTTCCAATATCAGCATCCGTTTCCAACTTATGATATGGCAAATTCCACGCTTTGAGCGTCGGTTCAAGGCAGGTAGCAACGGAGTCAACCCACTTTCCATCAGTGTCACGGTTGTGATACCCCCGATATCCGATAAACACAACGACAGGCACTTGCATGTTTATAACAGTGCCACGGATCGCATCACCAGATTCCAAGAAGCCTGTATTTTGGATGATGATTATAGGCTTTTTACCACCAACATACAATCCTGCTGCGATCGCGAATGCCTCACCTTCGCGGGTTACTGTAATAACCTCAATTTCCTGATCTGCCCGCAATAGTTCATAAATCCGCGCGCTGCCGTTGTCTGGCACACCAACGGCATGGGTGATATTCTGTTTTTTCAACGCATCTACAATTATTTGTGCTGATGCCACAAAACGTTCCTCATTCATGCAGTTGGGCAGGCACAGTGACCTACCCTTATGAAAATTACTGATAATCCGCTTCTATTTTTCGAAGTTTACTGTCTACCTTCAACCAATGCGTCAACCACTGTCGGATCGGCAAGGGTAGAGGTATCGCCAAGATCAGAAATGTCGCCTTCCGCTATTTTACGCAAAATGCGCCGCATAATCTTACCTGATCGCGTCTTCGGCAAAGCGGGTGTAAACTGAATCTTATCCGGCGTAGCGATAGGTCCAATGTGTTGCCGCACTGCCTGTTTGATACCTGCCGCCACTTCTTCGGAGGCAGATTCACCCGTCATGAGTGTGACATACGCATAGATACCTTGTCCCTTGATGTCATGCGGGTATCCAACAACCGCAGCTTCCGCAACAGCATCATGCTGCCCGATCGCGCCTTCAACCTCAGCCGTTCCCAACCTATGTCCAGAGACATTCAGCACGTCGTCCACACGACCAGTAATCCAGTAATATCCATCTTCATCACGCAGCACACCATCGCCTGTCATGTAATAGCCGGGGAATCGCCGAAAATAGACATCTATAAAGCGTTCATGGTCGCCATACACTGTGCGCATGATCCCGGGCCAAGCAGTTTTAATGCAGAGATAGCCGGTCGCAGGATTCCCTTCCACTTCGTTTCCTTCTTCATCTAATATCACAGGTTCAATACCGAAGAATGGGAACGTTGCGGAGCCGGGCTTCAGCGGAGTCGCCGCGGGTAATGGCGTAATCAGAATTCCGCCTGTTTCGGTCTGCCACCATGTATCAACAATCGGACACCGTTTCTCGCCAACTATGTTATAATACCATAACCATTCCGGTTCTTTAATCGGTTCCCCAACTGTTCCAAGCAATCGGAGCGTAGACCTGTCGTATTTTTCTACCCATGTATCGCCCTCCTTCATCAAGGCACGTAGTGCTGTAGGTGCGGTATAGAAAAGATTAATTTTATGTTTTTCTACGACTTGCCAAAATCGTCCAAAATCTGGGTAATTCGGGACACCTTCAAACATAACGCTAATTGCACGATTAGCAAGCGGTCCGTAGATAATGTAAGAATGCCCGGTAATCCAACCTATATCAGCAGTGCACCAATAGACATCACCTTCATGATAGTCAAAAATCTGTTGATGGGTATAAGAGGTGTATACCATATAACCGCCCGTAGTATGCAAAACACCTTTCGGTTTTCCTGTTGAACCGGATGTATAAAGAATGAAAAGCGGGTCTTCAGCATTCATTACTACCGGTTCACATTCGGCATCCGCTGCTGCCATTGCTTCGTGCCACCAAACATCACGTGTAGCGTCAAAATCAACCTCATCACTAGTGCGTTTCACTACGACAACCTTTTCAATAGACGGACAATCCGCTACTGCAGCATCGGCGTTTGCCTTCATCGGAATATCGCTTCGGGTGCCACGCATCGCTGTATCTTGTGTTATCAACAGTTTGCATGTCGAATCGTTAATGCGATCTCGCAGCGATTCTGCTGAAAACGCACCAAAAACGATGGAATGAACGGCACCGATCCTTGCACATGCCAACATCGCAATAGCCAATTCTGGCACCATTTGCAAGTAGATACAGACACGGTCACCTTTTTTAACACCTTGTGATTTCAGGACATTGGAAAATTTTTTGACCTCTGCAAGCAGTTCACTAAAACTAAATGTCTTATCTTCGGAAGGGTCATTTCCTTCCCAAATAATAGCTGTCTCATCGCCGTGTCCTGCTTCCACGTGCCGATCAAGGCAGTTATAACAGGCGTTTAATGTGCCGCCTTCAAACCATTTTATCTGTGCATTTACAAAATCATAATCCCGAACCGTATCCCATTTTTGATACCACGTCAACCTGTCAGCAATTGTTGCCCAAAAACTTTCTGGGTCTTGAATTGATTCAGCGTATCGTGCCTGATACGCTTCTAAACTGTTGACGTGAGCGTCACCGATTGGATAGGCAGTCTCCTTCGGTGGAAATATATTGTTAGCCATCTATTCTCTCCTGTATGAACTTATCTGTGCGTCATTCGGTTGTCTTGAGTTTGATTCCATTTTATAGCATAACGGGGAATGTGTCAACACATATAGCTGCAACCCTGTAACTTAAGTTAGATTTTCTTTTAGTTCCGCTAGAGTACTAATAGGTGTCTCGCTTATGTTGTCAAACAATAGTGATCGAACTATCTCTGGTGTAGACGACTCATTTGCGATAAATCTGTCGCAAAAATTCAAATATTCTAAGTACTCAAAGTCACGTGCGGCTGATTGGTCTAAATGTTTCGTATTGTGGATAGTAGCACAGAGTATAAAGTACTCTAGATAACAGATGTACATTGGATATGCTAAATCTGGGTAATTTTTCGAGGTGAATCTTTTTTCTTCAATTATTCGATCGCGAAGTTTTTTGACATCCCTTGGAGTAAGATGGAGAAATCCTGTGAAATATTCAATAATTTGGCCTACCGATCCATTTTCAATTTCTTTCAGTGCTTCTTTAGCAATGTAATCCAGTTCCTGTGTCACATAACCGAGTCCATCTTCCTCTAACATGTGTTTAAGTTCTTCCTTAGATGGAATTCTGTTATTCGGTCCTTGACGGAATCTTTGAGCTTCTGCGATCTTGCTAATAGTAAGTTTCGCTTTGTTGGAATCTAATACATCAGATTTCATCTGCATTTCGCGCTTGAAATCACTTATTCGGGATTCATAATGTGATATAAGTTCTTCCGGTGAGACTCGCTCCATTGATATAGAAATAGATGATATGCAATTCCTTGCAATTTCTCTTGAGGTTAGAATAGTATGAAACTTTACGTCATAAAATGAATTGGGTTGTATCCGTATAGTAGGCGGTATATTGGTATTGCCTTTAATAACTATGGGATTTTTTATTAGTCTTAATCTTTCGCAAAGTATCTTCCTTTGTTTAGGTTCCCTGTTTGGCACAAGACATTCCATTACAAATATCCGAGGGCAAAAGACATTATACTTTTCGTTTAGTTTGAGAAGTTCGTCGTTGCTAATAGCTTGGAAAGCACATCTGTCAAACAAGAGAAGTTTTCTGTCATGTGGGTAATTGTTGCTTTTTATACACTCAACGTGAATCATGTTACTTGCCTTTTTTACAATAACTTTGACACACTAATACGTTGGTGAGAAAATTTTTAACATACAGTTTCGTTTTGGTGTATCTTGAAAATGGAAACATGATTTGAGATAGACCTTAGAAAAGACTTGGTTTAGTGGTTCACTCGCTAAACATTTATCATATAGAGAACGGACGGAATAGATCCAAAAGTCCCTCCCCCTTGATAAGGGGGGTAGGGGGGTTGGAAATTTAGGGATTTCAAAACATAGAATACTGAAATTACTTAGCGAGTCAACCATTTAGTGACAAGAATCCCATATTCTGTACATTTTTCGATGACCACCTTTTCATTTTTGCAGTTTTCCAAAATGAAGTAATTTTCTTTCAAATCCGCTATTTTGTTAATTGAAATACTCTGTTGATTAAGGTGTTCTATGAGAATGGTAGGAACAAAATAAAGTTCGTAGGTGTTATCGTCTACGGGATGAATTCCAATGACAACGTCTGAGGTTGCAGTGGATTGTCTGTATGTTTTAACACCCGACTTATACTCCCTATCAACTCCACCTCTTGCACCACCAGTAAAAGAAACGGAATTTTTGGCAGTTTTAACTTGGGCACGGATAATGTCTTCAGTATCATCATCTTCCTTACGCACGATGATAATGTCGTAAGGTGATAAAGGCAAATCAACCAAAGAAACGTTTTGATATTTTTTCATCAGAATTCCGGCCACAATGTGCTCATGAGCAAATCCGTCTACTGAAGCCTGTCTACCTCTTTCTTCTGAGTTAGCCATGTCCTACCTCTGTCCGTTTATTTTTTGAGAACTAAAATCCAATCGGTGTTGATACGTTCTTCTCTTGGAACCTTGATGAAATGTTTGATAATCTCCGAACCGAAATAGGTTTCAATTTCAAATCCAATTTCTTCTGCAATCGGCATCAGGTACTTCCAATTCTCAAATAACTGCCCGCGAATTCGATTATTGCCAACGACAACGATGTACCTACCATCTTTGCGCAATACCTTGTAAACTTCGGCAAGGTTTTTTCGCATATCGTCAAGATATTTGAAGGCGATGTATGCACGCCTCGGATCCGCTTCAAAAATGTTAGCCATCACTTTGTCCGCCTCTGGCACTCCTATTTCGTGTCGGTTTTTGTAATTGCTGGCAGATACACTCTCCGTACCGACGTTCTGTTTCTTCAAAGCAGTTAATGAGTCCTGTGCGAAACCGAGCCAATACATCTCCAATTGATGGGTCCTCGGATAGTCAACGGCATTGACATACGGCGGAGAGGTTACCGCGAGATCGAAAAAATTATCCTCATACCTGATATTCCGGGCATCCATATCTTCTGGAAAATCAACGGTAATGTCAGTCGGATAGTTTTGGGAAAACGCAATCATTTTCGGCACTTTGGTGAGAACTGTTTTTGCGAATCGGTTCAACGCATCGGAAGGCTTTACCAATTTGTTCAATTTCTTTCGAATCACTGTCCGTGTGCAATTATCATCGGCGTTGGAAACAGAACGGATAATAGACGAAAGGCAGACTTTGTAAAAATCTTTTATCTCACCGTTGGTGTCAAGTTGTTGGATCTGTTTCCTTAAATAGGATAACTCATAGAGGATTTCTGTGTTAAACCAGTTGTCTCTATAAGGAAAATTCGGTAAGTCGGATTCGGTAACCTGTGAGGAGTCGTAATTGAGGATAGCCTCCATAAGCGATTTTTGCGCAGACTTAAGTTCTCTTTCTGGCAAAGGGGTTACCTTCACTTTTGAAATAAAACGAGAAAATGGGTCAACATCTATTCCAACAGAGTTACGCTTAGAGAGAAGTGCCTCAACATTTGTTGTGCCGCTCCCAGCAAACGGATCCAAGATTAGTGCGTGTTCATGAGAATACCGTTTGATGAGCCAACGCGGTAATTCTGGAAAAAATTTGGCGGGGTACTTATGTAAGCCGTGCGTTAGCAGACTTTGGTCGTGACTGATAAATAGAAACCTATCTCCTTCTTTTGCAGGCAAGTCAACAGGAATATCCCCATCTACCCGAACAATATTTTCGCCAAAGCCGTTTATAATTTCAGTTACGTTGTTCATCGTTTCTTTCTTGAATCTGTCAACAAAAAGGTTGTGCCTTTGGGCATCTGTTCCATTTTTCTAATATTTTACTATACTTTGGACAATTTATAGAGTTCTTGAGTGATAGTCAAGGTCAATAGAAACACCTTAGACATCAATATAAGATTTATTGATACACATATCGCCCCGCTGGGGCTGCCTTTGCTGAACCTATAATAGTTTTCTGTGGGTTACAACTTTGCACAAAACTCGTAGAAAAATAGAAAGGACTTGAGAACACAACATGAAACAGACAGAAATTGTCCAAACTTTAGAATATTTCAATTGTAGCACAATTACTACATAGATGCAAGAACTCGTCAAAGCGTCACGAAATAAATACGACCTATTTAGTAAGGTATACCATAATTATTTGACTTTTTTCGTAAGATATATTATAATTGTAGTAACCTGAATAGGTTGATATAAAAAAGGAGGGGGGGTCAGATGCAGTTGTCCGCTAAGTTGAAATATGCAGTTTGTGCGATGTTAGAACTCGGTCTGCAATATCGTAAAGAATTCGTTTCGGTCACAGTGTTGGCGGAAAAACGTTGTATTCCAGGTCCGTTTTTGGAAAAACTTCTGTTACAACTAAAACATGCTGGGTTGACGACGAGTCGGCGTGGTCCTGAGGGTGGATATAGTTTAGCACTGGCACCGGAAAAAATCCGGATAGGGGATATTTTTACTGCTTTAGAAGGCCCCGTCAATTTTACTGAGGGGTTTGAAGCACAGGAATCGTATGAATTAGTTCCGTTTTTTGCGGAAATTGAGGAAAATGTCCGTGATGCATTAAACACAAAAACCCTGCATGAGCTCTGTTGCCATGCACGAAAATATAAAAAGTTATCGCAACCGACACATTCGCATCCATTCTTTATATGAAATGAAAATCGCGAAAAACCTGACAAAACTTATCGGGAATACGCCGATGGTCCGGCTGAACGCACTGCCAGGTAAAGAGGATGCGACGATCTTTGCAAAGTTGGAATCCTACAATCCTGGCGGTAGCATCAAAGATCGCATTAGTTACGGAATGGTAGTTGATGCAGAGGATCGCGGCATACTAAAACCGGGGGATACCATCGTTGAACCGACAGCAGGCAACACAGGGATCGGTCTCTCTATTGTTGGGGTTGCACGCGGTTATCGTGTAATTTTGACAATGCCGGAGTACGTTAGCAGCGAAAAATATGCACTCCTTTCTGCTTTTGGCGCGGAAATTGTGCTTACGCCGGAACACGGCGGTATGGCAAGCGCAATTTGGGAAGCAGAGGAAATTCTTCGACGAAATTCGCGACACTATATGCCGAACCAATTTACGAATCCCACAAACCCACAGATTCACCGAGAGACAACTGCTGTTGAAATTCTGGAGTCCGTAGGAAGTAAAATAGATTTTTTGGTTATTGGGGTAGGAACAGGTGGAACGTTAACGGGCGTTGGTGAAGTGCTTAAGGCGCAGAATCCAAAAACCAAGGTTGTCGCTGTAGAACCCCTTGTTTCATCAGTACTTTCGGGCGGAGTGCCCGGACCTACGCGAATAGATGGACTCGGGGCAGGAATGGTGCCAGAGGTGTTGAATGTGGACATCATTGATGATGTGATTGCGGTTTCTGAAGAGGTGGCGTATCAAACCATGAAAGATATCTCAAAAAATGAAGGTTTGTTGGTCGGAATGTCGTCCGGTGCAAATGTGCATGCAGCATTGCAGGTCGCTAAAGCACAGGGACCAGATAAAACTGTCGTCACAATTCTTCCAGATACAGGTGAACGTTACTTCAGTTTGAGTCGTTATTTTGAAATTGAATCCGATATTATGGAAACACTACCTTAAAGGGAGTCTAAGTAGGAAAATAAGCGGAATGACATTTCGAATTCAAAATGCTTCAATGATGAAATTGAAGCAGCAGATCAGTTTAACAGAGAATCCACAAGAAATCCTTTTCTCTCTTTTCAAACAGTTCAAAGATCGGGCAGCAATTGTCACAAGTGGTCAGTTGTCGGGCATGGTTCAGATCCATCTTGCCGCTGAAAACAAACTACCATTTCGGGTATGTACGATTGACACGTTCCGCCTCTTTCCAGAAACATACACGTTTTTTGAACAAGTTGAAAAACGCTACGGTATTCAGATTGAACGTATCCAACCCGACACCACTGAAGTAGAAAAAATGGTTGCTGAACACGGAGAATACCTCTTTTTTGACAGCAAAGCAAAACAGAAGTACTGCTGTGACATCCGCAAAATCAAACCCATGCAACAACTTTTAGAAACATTAGATGTGTGGATTACTGGCACGCGGAGAGATCAATCTGAAACACGACAAAATTTCCAGAAGGCAGAAGTCATTTCATCTACAATGCATTCTATCCTTAAGGTGAGTCCATTAATTCACTGGACAACTGAACAGGTGTGGGAATTTGTGCGTGAAAACGATGTTCCTGTGCATCCGCTTTTTAAACCGGATGCACACGGACACTACTTTGAATCACTCGGATGTATGACTTGTACAACGCGAATCCAACCGGGCGAACCTAAACGTGCAGGTCGATGGCGTTGGCAAAACGCAACAGATACTGATGAAAACAGTAAAGAGTGTGGATTACACTATGCTATTTAATATCTAAACACTACGGCGGATTTTCGTGCCGCCATTATGATACATAACATAAAGGATGGTGTCAGTAACTGACCCGATAAAGGAGGAAAATATGGCTATCACAGTTCGTATTCCAACCCCGCTGAGACGTTTGACACAGAATCTCGCGGAGGTTGAAACAGAAGGTACCAATATTCATGCCATCATTGAAAATTTGGACTCAGATTATCCAGGGATGAAAGAACGTCTCTGTGATGAGGACGGAAATATCCGTAGGTTTGTGAATATCTATCTCAATGACGAGGATATCCGTTTTCTTGATGGAAAAGAGACACCTGTATTAGATGGAGCTGAAATTTCAATAATTCCTGCCATTGCTGGTGGAAGAAACCTTTCTTAAATAGTATTTCGTGTAAGGGCGGATCTCCTATCCGTCCTTATGCGATTAATAGACATTATAACTAATTAGTTGTCCGTTTGGTTAGTCTCTATTATACTTATTACAATCGGACAATAGGAGGCTAACTCATGATAAGTTTTCAAGAACTAAGGGACAAACCTGATACGCTCCTGTCCCTCACCGGATATACCTTAGAAGATTGGACTGAACTATCACCTTATTTTACTAAATGTTTTTTAGAGTATGTTCAAACACATACCCTTGCAGGAAAACCGCGCAAAAAACGGAGATATAAACCGTATAAAAATAGTCGTTTTGATACACCTGAAGATATGTTGCTATTTATACTGATTTACCTTCGTGAAGCACCGAAACAAGTGCTATTCGGTGCGCTCTTTGGCATGTCTCAACCTCTTGCTAATAGATGGATTCACTTGCTTTTATCGATATTGAACAAAGCATTAGCAGAACTTGGAGAGTTGCCATCTCGGGAAACAGACCCCGCCCCTATATGTGCTCCATCAAAAGTATCAACTCAAAATCAAGAAGGAGAACATTTTTTTCATGATAGCACCGAACGCCCGATACGACGCCCAAAAGACCCGTCAACTCAAAAGGCGTATTATAGTGGTAAAAAGAAATGCCATACAGTGAAAAATAATCTGATTATCAATGAGACCTGCAAAGTCGTCCTATTGACACCTTCTTTTGAAGGAAGACACCCTGACAAACACATAGCCGATATGGTGGGCTATTGTGTGCCACAGGGTAGCACATTGTCCCAAGATACCGGTTTTCAGGGTTTCGTTCTCCCGGATATAAACATCATTCAACCGAAGAAAAAACCGAGAGGTAGAGAACGGACGAATGAAGAAAAAGAAAACAATAGAAAGATAGCGTCTATACGCATACGCGTTGAACATGCGATTAGTGGTGTCAAAAGATGCCGCATTGTCAAAGATAAACTCAGGAATTGGAAGAAAGGGTTTTGTGATTTAGTTATGGAAACTTGTTGTGGTTTACACAACTTCCGACTAAACTTTAGACCCTCGCGTTATGAAACTCCTGTTATTTAAATCATTATAATGTCTAATACATAAGATTATCACAATAATATGGTAACTTTGCTTCCGAAAACCCTTGATGATATCTGCGACCACGCTAAGAAACAATTTCCTGATGAATGCTGCGGTGTAATATTGCAGGCAGGGACGCATGAATTTGTCAGACCGTGCCGCAATATTCAAAATGAGATGCATAGGGACGACCCTACTGCATATCCGCGCGATGCTCGTACAGCCTACTTAATGCACCCCGATGATTTAATTTCTATCCATAAAGAGGCAGAAACACAACAGCGACCGATTAAGGCGTTTTACCATTCCCACCCGAACCACGAAGCATACTTCTCTGAGAAGGATAAATCGGACGCAATGATGCGGGGGGAACCCGCATATCCAGGTGTAGCATATCTCGTCATCTCTATTTACGAAGACACAATTCGCGTTGTCAAAGCTTTTGAGTGGGACGAAGTCGCATCGGATTTTATTGAGACTCCAGTCCAAACGATTCCATCCGGAGCGATCCAAGCGACCTCTTTAAAGGTGCGTCTGACTTTTCCGCCCGAAAAAATCACTGAACCTATTATTTACAACATCGGACAACAATTCCGTGTAGTTACCAATATCCGTCGCGCTAACGTGACAGAGGAGTCGGGGTGGATCATGTTAGAAATACGTGGTTCTTCCGATGAAATTGAACGTGCTATTGATTACCTAAAAAACATCAATGTCCAGGTTGAGCCTGTTGAAGGCGATGTTGTCCAATAGGTCATTATTCCTGAATGTTCCCAAGTTCCGTTATAACCCATCAAAATTCACTTTTTTTCTTGAATTTAATATGAAAATAAGTCATAATTAAGATCGAATCTAACACATTGTTCCGAAAAACAACGAATTTGACTTAATCACTACCATTACGGAGCGGATATTGAAAAATAGGTTGGGAGTAATCCAATTTCTATTATGTCTCATCATCAGCAGCAGTTTCGTAGGGTGTGATGCTCCTAACACCAAAAAACAACCTTACGAAACACTCGTTTTTAATGTTGATGAAACCCAACTTGAACCTGTGATAACGGATACAGTCCTCAAGATCAAAATAGCCTCACCGAAAAATTGGAAGATGATTGACAATTCAATGCTCACGCAAGTTGTTAACGAGTTGGATACCCAACTCATGGGTGAACTAAAACTCGTTCCACGATGGATATTTTTAAATGAAGGTTCGCGTGCGATGTGTGTCGTGTCAAAGTTGGATGGTGTGGATATCGCGCCAGACGATAATTTATTAAAAACCCTTACGACTGCTTACCAAAATCAATTTCCAAATGCATTGGTTAAGCAAACAATTTTTATGAAAGATGCTTTCCGCGTCCATCAATTAATGGTTATTGCTACCGATTTTGTACTCATCAAACTGATTTGTGATGCACCCGAAACCCTCGTTTTTGAGGTTGATTACCGCATTCCTAGAGATGTCTACCAAATTGAACTGAAAGCAATTGAATCATCAATTGGTTCTATCAACCTAATCCAAAAACACCGGTAGATGTGCTTTGAAAGCACTTCGCCGAAAGGAGAAACTTATGTTCAGAAAACTTTCTGCTGTCCTGCTTATCGTAGTTATCTTGTTTGTCATTGGTTGTGCCACACATGTTCACCAAGTCGGGAACGGTGCGCAAGGCAATGAAACTATGGAAGCACGTCAATGGTATATCTTGTGGGGGCTAGTCCCGATTAACAACGTCGACACAAACACCATAGCGGCTCAGACAACCGATTATGAAATCACGACTTCAATGACACCAGTTGATTTCATCATCAATGTGGTTGCTGGTTCCATCACAGTCAATTGCAGGACGGTTATCGTTCGGAAATAACCGATAGCAGATTCGAGATATCAAAGGACAGAGCAAATGTCTGGTTTGTTTTGAAATTTGCTCTGGCCTTTGATTAAGCCTGCAACTATATTTAAAGAACCGTTTTCGTGCCGATATGTTATAATTGAGATAGAATAATTTGTAAAACTATTACTGCACCAATTGAACCTGAATTAAATCTGAAACCTTCTGAACATTGCCTAAACATAACAACTTGAGTTATTTATTAAACATTAAATACTGTAGTACCATTAACATGAAAATTTGATGCACATCCTGCAACCAGGACGGTTTCGTTCCCTCCAAAGATTTCTACCAGATTTTAATATAAGTTACAGTGTTCACCTCCGTCCTTACGTGCACATTATAACGATCTCAGCATTTTCCCTTGCAATCGGATTAGGAATAGCACTTCACAACTATCTCGTATTTGAATTCCATGACAATTCGGGTGTAGTCGGGTGGGTAAGTGTTCACCAGTATCCAAAACAGCAAGAATTTTTATACTACCTACTCGCGCTTGTAGGAATTCCCATCATTATTTGGCTTTATTGGTTTGGATGGCTTACGTATTCACAATGGGCTGCCAAAGTAACTAATCAATCGATACACCGTGTGTTGAGACTAAATGCACTTGCCTCAGTGCCATTGTGGTTAAGTTGGCTACAGATTTATAACTTTGATCAAGCAGGTTTTTTAGGATTAACGCTTCCAATCGGGTTAACGCTCTTATTTAAATTGGTTCTATTCGGTCTCAGGTTTCAGCCTATCGAAGGAAAACGCGATACGGTATCATCAGAACCGCTCACCCTTCAAGATGGGAAAACGTCCACAATGCCGAGAGGTCTACGTTTACTTCTCCGCGGGTGTGAATACATTCTTCTCCCCATTTTTATCTACTTGCTCATGTATAACGGTAATATTAATGGGGGCATTGATATGTTCCATGAAGGTGAGCGGCTTGCCCCTCTGAATGAGATGCTCCATGGTGGAGTAGTCTTCAGTGATGTCTATGTCCAACATGGGCTTTTTCAGAATGCGTATTTAGCGTGGTTTGGCAGTAAAATCTTTGAACCGACACTGATGGGGGTGCGCTCTATGGAACGCGTCTTGGGTCCACTCGGTTACATTGCGCTATATCTGCTCGGTTTGCAAGTATTTCGTGGAAGATTTTTAACCGCCTTTATCTGTTTCCTCATCGCTTCTGGAAGCAATTTTTCAGTATCACCAAGACATTGTCTCGGTTTACTCAGTTTCGTTTGTGTTGCTAATTATCTAACGTCCCATCGCGAGAAAGGACTTTTTCTCCCTTGGCAACGCAATTTGTCTGAAAAACCGACATGGGTCTCGTTTCTCTTTAAGTTTGGTTGGAAACTTATTCTGGCGGGATTTTTTACAAGTTTGGCGTTCTGGTACAGTACTGAAGTTGGCTTGTATACGCTCGGTGCTATCAGTCTTTTTCTGATGAGTTACTGCTTACAACGTAGGATTCAAATACACCTACGACCTTTGCCGTTAATCAGTTATTATAGTGGACTTCTATTGGGTTTTCTTCCAGTGGCAATCTATTTTCTGGCACACGGTGCGTTGGACGATGCTATCTGGAATTCGTATATTCAGTGCAAATACCAGATTGCCACGTGGGGTCTCAAATTTCCATCTCTATCGGGAACCCTCTCTATCTTATTAGAAGAAGGATGGCAGGCGTTTTTCCTCAGCGGAGGATTTCGATGGTATCTTCCGATCTGTATTTTCATGTTTACTGCGGCATTCCTTACATATCGACGGTTATGTAGAAGTAATGTACCCCCAGACGACGCGCTGAAACTTCTACTCCTGTTACTTGGCGGTATTGCATTTTTCCGTACTGCGCTCGGTAGATCGGATGGCGGACATTTAAATTTTGGTGCTACCTTTCTGTGGCCGCTCTGTCTGTTCCCGTTAGACAGAGGTATATCAGAAATGCTCAGCAAACTTTTTGGTGGAGAAATGGGAGAAGGTTTTCGTTCGCGTCTCTCTTTACTGACAGATAAAGCGCGCTGGCAACGTGCCTTGAAAGCAGCGTGGATACTTATTCCAACAGCAATGTGTATCTGGTATGTTGGCGCGGTTCATCATCCACTGAATGGTTTTAGCAACAAATGGGATCGGATGCTTGCAAACCAATTTAAACAGAGCATTGCAACTGAGGAATTGGAACGCGCAGGGAACGTTGATCTCCCGGATAATCAGGTTGAACAGATTCAAAAGGTGGTGGCTTACATTCAGGAAAACACTGCGTCAGATGAAAAAATCTTTGATTTTACAAGTCAGGGGGCATATTTTTTCTTTGCAAACCGACCAAGTGTCACCCGATTTCACATGGTCTCGTATGCATCAACACCAGGGATGCAGCGCGAGGTGATCTCATCCTTGGAAAGCGATCAGACGCGGTTGGTTATTTTCAAGACAGGGGGTTGGTTTGACAATGTAGACGGTATCCCTGTTGAGGAACGGCATCCACTTATCGCACAATACTTGGAAGATAACTATGAACTTGCTATTGATATTAATGGGGCAGAGATTTTGTTGCGCAGATGAAGGTTGAACTTGATAGGGTGGGAATTCGTGGGAAGTGAGCGGATAAAGCCGCGCTTGCAGAAAAGTAAACTGTCTGCTGCTATATGTTCTCTTGTTGTGCGACAAAAATGCGGTAGATGTCTTCAAACAGTCTCACATCTGTTAGGGTATCTTCAGCAGATGAACGGAACGGTTCGGGGTTGTGTAGGTTTTTAATGAAATATTCCGCTTCTCTATGATATGCCCATGTCCAGGAGGGTCTGGGAATTGGTCGTGTAACCTCCTGCTCTTCTCCAGCGCGATAAATTTCAACCTCTGCAGGTGTGTTCTTCAGCAACAGCGGCGGTGCCCAAGTATGAATCCACCCGTGCTGAAAGTAAATCTGTGAATGCTCATCCCAACGGTAATGCGAAACATGCCCGGTTTCCAGTGTTACTCGTGTGCCACCCATATCAAAAATTACAACGCCTGTATATCCGTTTTCATTCAAATCAACCGCTTTCACGGTAACATTGTCACCAGCATCAAGAAGCCATCGCATTAGATTGATATTGTGCGTGTACTGCTGAAGGTATCCGATGTATGCTCCCCTCCATTTTTCTGGAAGCCAGTCGGGGAATTTCTGCGGTGCGCTCGGTTTCGGTTCATCCGTACTGTCCATAGGCGTATCAAGATTGCACACCCAATCCCCGCCAAAGCCGTGATTTCGTGCATAAGTTAAGCGTCCGAGTTCATCGGTTTCACGGAATTGGGTGATCTTCGCCTTGACAATCTCGTTGCCAGCATCATAACGTTTCATGTAGCCTACCATCAGCTTTTTACCGGATTCTTTTGAGGCATCAACAATCGCCTGTGCTTGTTCAACTGAAACAGCCATCGGTTTTTCCATAAAGACGTGTTTTCCCGCACGCAAGAGGTCTTTTGCAATCTCACCCTGCAAGGCGAAATCGGCGGAAACTGCAACCGCTTCAATATCGGCGTTTTGGGCAAGTTCAGTGTGGTCTCGATAGAGATGCGGAATTCCGAACCGCTTTTGGACTTTTTCACCGAGTTCAGAACGCATCTCTGCAAGTCCAACAATTTCACACTCAGGAATACTCGCAAAATTTGGGATATGCACCTTCTGTGCCATAAACCCACAGCCGATATAACCGATTTTAACTTTTTCCATTTAGCGGTCTCCTTCGTCCACAAGCGATTCTATCTGATCTACTGCTGTTTGCGCACCTTCCCGCACAAGCGCGGAGGCATCATTCTGTGCCAGCTGCTTGAGTTTGTTGAGGCTAAGCTTAGCTTCCAATTTGCCGAGTGCAACCGCAATGAAATAACGAACATCAGCATCCTCATCGTCAAGAGCGTCAAGTAGTGCTTCTGTATCAGAAAGAGAGGCAAGATGCCGTTCCACATCACCGATATTAATCAACGATTGTGCCGCTATACGTCGAGAGTGGATATCACCATAACGTAAGGACACAAGTAATTCGTCATTACCCGCGGAAATTGTCTTAAGAGTATCCCAATCACAATCCAAACAAAACCATGAATTTCCGCCTAACTGCTGGACGTTTGCATTGCCACACTTAGGGCATTCCCCAAATTCCTGTTGTCGATTCATGAGGGACCTATTGCCTCCAATTCTGGTAAATCTCGCCAAATTTCTGGACCTTCTGGCTTGAAATTAATTGTTGCGATGAACTGCATGCCGTGATAGAAGTTGATTTTGAACTTGCCGCCGCCGAAATTCTGTTTGAGGTAATCCAAAGGTGCATCAATTAGCGGACCCATTTCATCTGCGTAATAGAAAACGAGCGGTTTGAACCGAACAGTGTTACCTACAGGTTCTTGCACCAAAAGCTGCGCGGAAGTGGCAGGAAAGAGCACCTGAAAGGCATCCCATAGATCAGCAACAGTAGGGTTCGGTTTCCCGATTCGCTTTTTGAAATCGTTTTCAAGATATTCAGAGAACGTGTTAAAAACCCAGTCCATGATTTGTGTCCTTTTCAAGTAATACCAATGGGATTTCGAGGTATCAATCGAAATTAACGCGTGTATAGATGTCGCGCAAAGATAGTTTGCATCCGATGGAAGAGAGTGTTAGCGTGTCTTGAAGCGCGTGAAATTCCTTCGACTTCCACGCTGCACCTTGAAGACGATGATGTTCAACATGCACCTTGTCTTGTGAAACGAGGATATATTCTTTCAGGATACTGTTGATAGTATTCGAACTTCTCACTTCTGTCATAAACTTCGGTTGAGGGTGAAAGCACCTCTATGATAACAACTGGATTGAGAAGTGTGTCAAAGGTTTCATCTTCAAATTCTGGTTCGCCGCAAAAAACGACTACATCCGGATAGAAATAGGAAACCATCGGACTTGTCTTCACACGCATATCGTTGGTAACAACTTCACACTCCTATCCTCTTAATTGGATGTTAAGTTCAGTGGCTATATCCAACGTAATGCGTGTATGCGCGAGACTTGCTCTGGACATCGCGAGTATCTCTCCGCTGAGGTATTCGCTTTTGAGCGTCTCCTTGCGTTCCAAAGACATATATTCCTCATGAGTAAAAAGGGTTTGTGCACCAAGAGATGACATGCGTGCCTCCATGGATATGATTATGGTCGATTATAAGATTAAAGATACACGTTTGAATCAGCGCGCCTACCGGTATATGTAATATAACATTATAAGCCAGGAGCCTTCAAGAAGTCCTTCCAATCAAAATTCGGCAGAGGGAACTCCTCTGTAGCTTTACATTGTCAGAACGTGGCAGCTTTTTCAAAGAACTCAATATCCACGCGCTCAACTTGTGCGGAACGCGCATTCTCTGCCACACGTTGAACCACCATCTCCCGCACAAACGGGATCGGAATCCGTTTAACCCGATGCACAACCTCTTCCGTACAAGGCACATTGGTGTTGTCAAGGAAAGGTCCATCCTGAGGGGCAACTTCAGCAGGATGATCACACGTCTCTGGCACAAGTTGCTGTAACCGCATAGAGACGTAATCGGTCACCCACTGTTGAAACTTTTCGGTGCTTTCAGATTCTGCAGCACTGACTTGTGGAGTCTGCTCCAACTTCTCATTAATACTGACAAGCAGATTTTCCAAACGTGCCAAACGGTCTTCAACACTCGTGAGTCGTTCTTGAACGTTAATTTGGTCGCTCATGTTTCCTCCTTAAATTGTCCAATACTTCCAGAGGTCTTCTGGAATTTCATATCTAATTTCTTCACGCCGTTTATGGTGATAGCGTGCAAATATGCCGACACGTGGGATGTCCTTGATATTACCAGAACCTGTATGGCACAGATATGCGTGCCATAGCACAACATCTCCAGCAGACGCTATAAATTCCCGCGCTCCCTCTGGCGATGAATCTGAAAAGATATTCCAACTCCAACCCTCAATATCTGTAAAACTACCATCAACTTGTTCAGGATATTTAAGGAAGTATTGATGTGTTGTACGGTGGCTCTTAGGCCAAAAGACAAAAGCCCCACCACCGGGTTCAACATCGTATAGATAGGTTGTTGCTCCCATCATAAATGGACTCCATCCGCCGGGACCGTAAGCATCAATGTGTCCACCACCCGGCATTGACCATTCCGCATCCGGATTAGGCCATTTCACAAGCGGTGCTCCGCCTCCACCTGTAAACTGACCGCCACCGAGTTGCTCAATAATCGCTTGCATTGCAGACAATTGTCCGAAATTTGGGGAAAAACCGAAGTTTTCCACCACATATTTGTCGGGCCAGGTGTCTGGAGTCTCTAAACTGGAATTGAAATGCTTCCAAATCTGTTCCCGCCACCCATCAATTACATCTGTACCGATCAAGTTTTCAAGAATAAGATACCCGTTTTCCTGAAACAATTTCACCTGTTTTGCTGTTAGCATACAAGTTTCCTCTATTGTTAAGGCATAAGAGTTTTGACCTTGCCTAAAATCCTAACGCCGCGGTCGGAAAGAGGGAATGCCTGTTTTATCAAATCGCTCTTTGACCGCTTTCATAAGTTCAGACGTTATTTCGCGATACCCGTGTTCGCGAGCATATTTTTCAACACTTTTGACAACCATGCCCCGTGCAAATGAGGGTACACGCCTTAACCTTTCTTCCGCCGCATCATTCCACTTTAAATCGTAGTCCGGTTCCGTTCCAAAGGCAGTCCGTTTCTCAAACTGAACAGGTTGTTGTCCCTGTTGCCCGGGTTGATATTCACAAGATTCATCTGCAGCAAGGTAGTTGCCAGTCGTAGCATACGCACGTGCTCTACATCCGCCACACACCTCTCTGAATTCACACGCGCCACATTTACCTTGTAGCATATCCCGATCTCGCAACTCATGAAAAGTTTCCGACTCATTCCACAGTTTGACAAAACTCTCATCTTTGAGATTGCCAACGCTGACAGGTAGATACGGACACGGTGTCAGTTCACCTTCAGGACTGATGCGGCAATAATAGATACCACACGGGCACGTGCCACTCGGATAACCTTGTAGGAACGCAGAATCGGACTGCTGTTCATAGATAACGCGTTTGTAGTG
Source organism: Candidatus Poribacteria bacterium (assembly GCA_965197475.1). GTDB lineage: Bacteria > Poribacteria > WGA-4E > WGA-4E > WGA-3G > MSPOR6. The sequence goes on from CBDANF010000003.1 coordinate 874,921, forward strand.
AGGCGCGCATTTCGCCGCGATGAGCATCTTACCGCTATATTCTGCCTGCAGTTGGAACATCGTCTCAAGCATCTTCTCATATTGTGCAGGCGTAATGTCCATTACCGTTTTGCCTCTCCCCGTTCGCACGAGAAAATAGAGATTTAGCACTTTCGCACCCAATTGATAGGCAAATTCAACAATCTCAGGGATTTCGTCATAATTCCACTGCGTCACAGAGGTTTGGACGAGGAAGTCAAGTTGTGCACGCTTGAGTGATTCAACGCCGTTCATTGTGGCTTTCCACGCGCCTTCCATGCCGCGAAACTGATCGTGATTCGATGGTTGAATAGAATCAATGCTCAACCCCGCGCCAGTAACGCCGTGCTGTTGCATCTTTTCAACCACCTCGTCGTTCAATAGGACACCGTTTGTTCCCATCACAACAAGAAATCCGGTATCGGAAGCGTATTTTGAAATCTCAAGAATATCCGGACGCAACAAAGGTTCACCGCCCGTGAGGATAAGAAGGATATGCGGATTGATTTCAGCTATCTCATCAATGACACGAAAACACTCTGATTGGCTCAACTCCGCATCTCTAAGATAACCGTGTGGGAACTCGTCTGTGTCTACAAATCCCGCAGGAAGATAGCAGTGCGTACATTTCAGATTGCACAATCTGGTAATATTCCATGAGACTGCCTGAACTTTTGTGTTTTCCATTTAATTTCTCAATAGCAACGCGAGCGCGAAAACAATTAATCCTGAAAAAAGTGTTAAATGTCCAAAAACATTGATATGACGGGGCACGGTAGTTTGACTATCGGGTTGTGCTGCCTCAAGGTGTCGCCGATAAAGTGAACTGTATAGTCCCCAAAAAAGTGCCATCAATCCAAATGCAGCAAACTTTGCAGCAGAATATATCATATACTCCGATTTTAATTGCATATCGTTATTCCATGCAACAATAAAGATTACAATCCCGCCTGTAAGTAAAAGGACATTAATCATCACTTGCATCCAGTGGCGAAAGCGATTGTGTATTTCCAACAGGTCATGTGCTGGTAGGTTTTGCCGAACTATTGGCATTGCAATCAAGGTTGAAAATACAACCCCTCCGAACCAGATTATTGCTGCAATGAGATGAATACTTCGGATGAAAAGTTCTACGATATGGCGCATTTCTAACTCTGCACTGCAATTGACGTTGGGGTTCGAGAATCAACAATCCGAAGCAAATGACTCGCGAACATAATGATTTCTACTGCTTCCTCCGCTGTAACAGAAACATTTCGATGGCTATGCGGATTTTTGTAAAGTCCGATTGCTCCTGCCAAAAGATGTGCTGTGGCTTCTCTTTCCGGTTTAGACTGATTTTGATCTGTTAATGGCCCGTTATCAACATGGAAAGCTTTTCGCATCAAATCAACGCCATAATCTACTGCAGTGTAGCCACCAGCATTCCGAACAGCTATTTCCACTGTTTTAAATGCTTCAAATATAGCAGTGTCGTACTTACCTCTCAGAAAGTTTGAATTGACATCTTCGGCTATGGAAGAGTGAAGCAACTGTTTAGGTAATAGATTCGCTTTACGATAGGCTTCTAAAGCATCTGCGCTTTTTACGCCTTCTCCTTTTCTCGTAATGGAAACCATATCAGGATAGAATCCTCGTGTAGGTACAATAAAACCTTCTCTTTCTAACCATGCCCATGCTTCCCTAAGTGCCATCATAATTCTATCTCGATACTCACCAGGATATTTTTCAACAGTACGTCGCGAAGTGAAATTCTGTAGACTAAACTGGTCGTCTGATTCAGGAAGGGATTGGAAGTGCTGCAAAACAAGCCCTGCTAATTCTTCAACTTCAAGATTTAGCAGAGTTTCAGGATCTGAAATTAAATCGTAAAAAAACAACTTTAGTTCTCCTAAAGAGATAAGTGATTCTTATCTGGTATCTGTTGCTGAGACAAATCCCATAGTAGTATTATTCCGTCCCTACATCCACTGGCGAGTATTTGACCATCAGGACTGAACGCAACATCCTGGACAATACCAGTATGCCCAATGAGCGTGGATTCGCATTGTCCTGTAACAACATCCCATAAACCCACATTTTTACTCCCACTCACGAGAGTGGCACCATCTGGACTGAAACTCACACTACTGACTCCGCATTCAAATCCTGTGAAAATAGTTTTGTTTGCTCCAGAAACACTATCCCATAACCGCACTGTGCGGTCATTTCCCCCACTAGCGATCATGTGACCATCAGGGCTAAAAGCAATACTCCAGACACAACCTGTATGCCCAATGAGGGTAGTTTTATGTACTCCAGAAACACTATCCCATAACCGCACTGTCTGATCATCACTTACACTAGCGAGTATGCGGCCATCTGGACTAAAACTGACATCCGTAACTCCGTTTTCATGCCCTATAAGAGTAATTATTTCCTGTCTATTAAGAACATCCCATAATCGTACCGTGTTATCTGGATAATTTCCCCCACTAGCAAGTATGCGGCCATCAGGACTGAATGCAACACTTGATACAATGCCTGAATGCCCCTTAAATAGTCCTCCAAATAAGGTTTTTTGTTGTTCTGTAACTGTATCCCATAACCGTACTGTGTGATCCGAACCCCCACTGGCAAGTGTGCGGCCATCAGGACTGAACGCAACACCATGAACACTGACTGTATGTCCTATAAGTGTAGACATATGCTGTCCTGTAGATGTGTCCCACAATCTAATTGATTCGTCCCAATCCCCGCTGGCAAGTATGCGGCCATCAGGACTGAATGCAACGCTATTAACACTGGGCGTATGGCCTGCAAATATAACTTTAAGTCTTCCACTACCAGCGTTCCAGATTCGTACTGTGCTATCTGTTCCCCCGCTAGCTATTGCTCGACCATCAGTCGTAAAGGTGACATCTGTAACAATGCCTGTATGTCCAGTGAGTGTTTTACACTTTTTGCCAGTGAAAACATTCCATAGCCGAATTTCGCTAGCACTTGCAACTGCAAGTTTAGTACCATCAGCACTAATATCAAGACTTTCAACACCATGCGGATGTTCTATTTCAAGTGTAGTTTTGCGTTGTCCTGTGGTCACGTCCCACAGAAGCAACATATTTTTTAACTTTCTTTCCCAAATTTCAATTGGATCATGTGAAAAAAAAGTATTACTTCCACTTGCAAGAGTTTTACAATCAGGACTAAAGGCTATGCTGCATATTGAACTCATATGTCCTACAAGTGTAGTTTTGGGTTTTCCTGTGGATGTCTCCCATAATCGCACTGTTTTATCTGAACTTCCACTTGCAATGGTAGCACCGTCGGATGAAAATGCAACCGCAGAAACACTATCTGTATGTTCAGTGAGTGTAGTCTTTAGTTTTCCTGTAGATACTTCCCACAACCGTACCGTGTTATCCAAACTCCCACTAGCAAGAATACTACCGTCGGGTGAAAATGCAACCGCAGAAACACTATCTGTATGTTCAGTGAGTGTAGTCTTTAGTTTTCCTGTAGATACTTCCCACAACCGTACCGTGTTATCCGAACCACCACTCACTAGAAAATTACCATCGGAATTAAAGGCAACACTTAATACCTCTCCAGTGTGTCCAACTAATAAACTAAGCTCTCCACCGGTACGTGCGTCATACATCCAAATCCCAATTGCACTAGAGACAGCGAAGCAAGTACTATCAGGTGAACAAGCAATATTACCAGTAATTTTCCCTTTACCGAGCCGTGCTTTGACACCTTGAGGTAAATACCACTGCGGAGAATCTTGGGATAAAGTAGTTTGTAACCCGAAGAAAGAAGTGATGGATCGGTTAAATCGAGAAGAAAAAGTTGGTTTCATTGAGTAATCGTCCATGTTTATTCAGACAGGATTTAAGAATGTTCGGAATCGTCTAATTCTGACTCAAAGTGTTTGTCTAAAGAATTTGACAAAAAGTAGTATAAATATATTCGTTCTTTTCAATACATAACGTAATCATGTGAAATTATACGTCCTTACATCGTTCATAAAAGTTCACGCCAACTCGCTCAATTTGTGCAACCATATCAGGATTTCCTATCTTGCTGAAAACAGAGAGGTCAATCGTATAAGGTAAAAGCAAATCGTCAAGATCGATGTCAATTTTAGAAAGCACGTTATGTGTTACCCCCTCACCGCAAAGGGTTAGGTCAAGTCCGAACCGTTTCGATATGTGCCTGTGGCGCGTGAACCGTACAAAATCGCCCTCTCAATCTGCGGATACTGCTTGAAAACCTCGTGTATTTTTTGGAGAGTTCGGTCTGATAAGCCGTATTTCATAGCGACTCTTCCTGTTTTAGGTGTTCTATTTTTGTCAACAACGTCTCAAATTCTGAGTAATACAGGACTTACGCATTCCCCCTTGATAAGGGGGGTTAGGGGGTTAAAAAGGCGTTATTTTAGCTATTTAACCCCCTAAATCCCCCTTATCAGTGGGACTTTAAGAAAAAATGCGTAAGTCCTGTAATATATGTTGAGAATTGCCGAAACAACCTCTTCGGCGGTATCCTCATTGTGCGCGCTCTTTTTTGGTGGTTCTAAGAAATTGCGTTGATTAGGATATTAAGTGCGTGCTTGCAAACGTGCGATCTCTTCTCGGAGTTGTGCGACTTCTGCTTCCGCTTCCTGTCGTGCGGAGGCTTCCCGTTCTGCGCGTTCCTCGGCAGTATCCGCACGTATTGTCTCAGCTTCTGCACGTGTTCGCACCCACTCACTCGCAACCGGATCATAGATACCTATTTCCTGATGCCTTATGCGGAAATCTAAACCCAAGGACGATGAACGCAAACCACCATTCTCGCCAGGCGGAACCGGCACGTAGATGCCATCAACTAACTCAAAACCCATTAGCGGTGATGGCAAATACAGACCCTCGGCATCATACAAGAAATAGTCTTGTATCTTGAGTGACGCGTAGATATCCATCTTGTCAGTTAAGTCATTCTGATATGTGTTTTTGCTGCTGAACTCCATTACGAATTCTGGCACTTTACCCTCTTCCCACACCAAGTATGTCCGCCTTGCCTTCATTCCTATTCCGAAAGAGACAAGAACATCTGGAGATATAGACTTATTAGGTGAACCTTCCACATAATACATCAGAATATCACCAGAGATATAGACAGACGGGTTATGTGAGAAATGTGCCTCAAGTGCTTCTAATGTCCAAAACAACTGATGCCTATGCAGATCGCTTGCTGCCATCGGTTTTCCATCCTCTTCAGGATAAAGTGTCAATGCATCTGTGGGGACATAAGAGACCTGTTCCTTTTCTGCGTTAGTTGCCATAATGTTCTCCTTTACCAAAAGATGCGTGAAAACAACGGTTAAGATTTTTTGTGCTGTCTATATTGTGTCTTAATTATAGCCGAAAACTGAGAGGGTATCAAGCATTTAAGGTTTTAGAACTGCGCGGGAAAGTTTCCGCGTGCGGCATCCATCACTTCGCCAGTAATTTCGGTATGCCCGTTATCTTTAGCAAAACTTTCAATTCCCATCTTTGCCATCGGACGGACAAAACTTGGGATGCGTTCTAAACGCTCGAGTGCTTCAGGTGTCCATGTGAGACCATCAGGTTCAGGTTCAGATTTTTCCTCAAAAGCATCCGAGATAACTGAGGTGAAGGGACATTTGCCTCCCTCAGCAGTTTCTGATGGCATGTTCGGCATTGAATCCTGCTTTGCAGTCTCTAACTGCGAACGAACCATCTGCATCGGTTGTGCCGCTTCGCTACTACCGCCGAGTTGAAGGTCCAAGGATTTTAGCATCTGTGTTTCCGATGGATTGAGAAACATGGCAATTTCTGTAAAGCAGTCGGGACATTCAAAAACAGCCGTGACAGAACCCTGTTCAGGATGGGTTATGTCTTTAAATTTCATTGCTGTGTCGCAGTCTATACATAAGAATTTCATCGTTTAATCTCCGTATTTTAGCGTGGAAAGTGACCTATGTTATGTATTAAAGAAATCTTGAATCTTTTGCGCTACCTCTATAATTGTTCTGCTTGCGGGGGTATCGGGGTGTTCATTAACATAAGGTGTGCCGTTGTCGCTACAACTTGATAATTTTGGATCGAAGGGGATTTTGCCGAGCGTTGTTAACTGAAACAAATTATCAGGGGTTTCCTCAGTAGAAAAAAGTGGTTCGTATTCACCGCAGTGTTTACACACATAGAACGACATATTTTCAACAACGCCTATAATCGGTACCTTGAGAATGTCTCTCGCCATCGTAATAGATTTTTTGACAATCAGGTGTGAGACTTCGGAGGGGATTGTTACGACGACCACGCCACCAAGGTTTGGGATAAGTTCAGCCACATTCGGCAGACGATCAGAACCTGGTGGCAGATCAAGCAGAAGATAATCCAATTCTCCCCATTCGGTATCACCGATGAACTCCCGCAGTGCGCCTACCTCCATTGTGGAACGCCATGTGAAAGCATCCTTTTGGGTGTGTGCATTCCACAGCACCGGTGCGTCATCTTCAGACAGGAGCAGATCCATTGAGATAATCTTTACACCAAGGAAACTGATAGCCGGTTTAACACCTGATGATGTGTATTCAAGCGTTGCGTTGCGAACCCCCATCATCTTAGCAATCGTTGGACCGTTGATGTCTGCATCAACAACTCCGACAGCATAACCTGCCAACGTTAGTGCGGTAGCGAGGTTTGCAGTAATAGCACTTTTACCGACACCGCCTTTTCCGCTCATTATCACGACTGTCTGTTTTACCGAAGCGAGGCGTTTGCTAATGCGGTTCGCTTGTGCTGTGACTTGCCCTATAATGTTGGAACCGGCATCATCCGGGAGTTCCTTGTAACTTTTCACTTTTTCTGGCTGATGGCGTATAAAGCATCATAACTGCGCAAATAGAGAGTACCATCTGCGATTACCGGCGATGCAGCAACGGTTTCGCCAATTGAATTGGTAGCCACGATTTCAAATTCTCGCCCTGCCTTAACAACATTGACGACACCGTCCCGTGCTGTTAAATAGATATAGCCATTTGCATAGACAGGCGAAGAGCGATGCCGTTGCCGGTGCGTTCGGTGCTCATAAAGTTGTTCTCCTGTTTTGGCATCAAGGCAGATAAGAACGCCGTTTTCTCTACATAGATAGACGAGACCGTCGTGAATAAGTGGAGATGGCACGTCTGGTGTGCCTTGTGGGAGTTTCCAGATTTGCCACTTGGAATCTGTAATATTGCCTGTTCCCGATGGGTCTAAACCCAGAACAGGCCCGTTTTTAGCAGAGGGGACGACAATAAGACCTTCCGTTGCTACAGGAGAGGCTACAAGCCGGAACGATGGGTTATACCTTTCTCGCGAATTCAAACCGCCACATCGCCAAATTTCCCTGCCATCTTCAAGATTATGTGCCGTGACATAGTCTGCGCCATGCACAACAAGGAATTCACGTTGCGTATCACGGTAAAGAATTGGAGAAGTATAGGCGTGTTCACATTCTCTCCTTGCATCACTTTTCCTGTCATGCTTCCAAACTTCTTCGCCAGTCATCTTGTCAAGTGCAAGGACTAACCATGCGTTGCTGTGAATAAGTTGAATGTATAATTTATCTTTGTCCAGCAGCGGTGTCATTGACATAAGAAACTCGAGTCTAAACTTACCGTAACGTTCCTCCAGATTTGTCTGCCAAACCGGGTTTCCTTCAAAATCGTAACAAGCGAGATCGCCCGTTCCGAGAAACGCCCAGACATGTTCACCATCAGTTGTTGGTGAGGGTGCAGCGAAGTTGACTTCATCGCCGTGATCAGAACGGTTACCTTGTGCTAAAGAGCGTTTCCACAGTTCCTCACCTTCTGTGGTGACACACATTAGAACAAGTTCTCTTCCGTCAGCGGATGTCAGGAAAATCTTATCTCCCCAGACAATAGGTGTAGAGGCACCCTCGCCCGGTAGTGGTAGCCGCCATCGCACATTTTCGGTTTGGCTCCACTGGATTGGCACATCAGCTTCTTGGCTTATGCCGTCGTTGTTTGGTCCCCGCCACTGGTGCCAGTTTTCGGCGGAACCGTTGCTAATTAGAATAAGAAACGCAAGTAGAAAAATTAACGCGCGACTGACAATGTGTTTTTGCATTATGGGTCTCCATTTTCATTGAACCTTGTGGGTTCCGTTGTGTAGTGTGTACCTCTTGCATGGCGTGTCAACAATTTATGCATTGTGAAGTTCAACGATTCTCATCTGTCCATAAGCCCCGATCAGGACCGTTCCATTGGTACGGAACTATTTTTGATAAAGTTCCCACATTATACTCTGGGAACTTACACCCTGTCTCTATTACATAACCTTCATTTGTGAATATGGGGAACTCTAATTTGGTGAGAGAAGTAACAGGTTCGATTTCCAGCCATACGTCAAGATCACCGATTACTGTTTTGTAGAAAAAGTCGGCAGAATGGCTTTCATGTTTCAGAATCATGATTACGCCAGATTGTTTAACTTCTCCGTTAATAGATTTTTAGCGCGGGGTTTACCCATTTTCGCGGGATGCCGATAAAAGTAACAATTTCATTATCTCTACCGTCATCAGTTTGTGTTTCTGTCACCGAAGGTATTCCTTCATGATGTTATATTATAGTAGATTTTAGAATTACTTGGACATTGTTATAGGTCCAGTTGGGAAACAGTTCCTACCGCATATTTTGTAGCACAAACTTTTAGTTTGTGTCGTCCTTGCGCAAACTGAAAGTGGACGCTACAGCAGTGTCCAGATAATTACAGATTTTACTATAAGATAGCATATTCTACACGAATATGCTATCTTTTTTAATACAGTTAACACTAAAACCTGATGCGAAGAACTTAGAGGAAGATACTTGCCACACCATAACCCAGCCTATTTTGGATCTGCTGGTTGTTTACCTTGATAATACTCACCCAACACCTCATTGGCAAGACTTCTGCCATCCTCAATGACACGTGCAGCGAAATCAAGTGTGACTTGCGAAATACGAGCTTCTTGTGCGCGCTGTTCAATACGGGTTTGAGTGATATTTCGCATAAAACCGGCAGGGACTAAATTCAACCGTTCTATAGCATCTTCTGTCCATTCAAGGACACTTTCAATGTCAAAAGTCCTTTCAGTGTTTTGAGATTCAGTTTGCGCTTGCATGGCTCTGAGTTCGGGAGCATCTTCACGGACTGCTGCTGCTTCACCCATGCTGTCATCAATGATCTGCGTGGCGAAATCATTTGTGATAGTACCGATCTTTTGGGAACGTGCGGATTTTTCGATTCGCGCTTTCACATTGCGCCGCATATAGCCGCGTGGCACGGTGCGCAGTGCTTTCTTTGCTTGGTCTGACCATTGCAATCGGACACCATCAAATGTCTCCTCTTCTGCAGTACCGCCTTCGTCAATAGCGATGTGCTCAATGGAATCTTTGTCAACCATCTGGAAACGTTCTGGCGGCGAACTACAAACAGGACATTGGACGGGTTGTTGGTCATGTGCTGCGTAGCCACATTCGCCACAGATATAGGTTTGCACGGCACCCGCTTCCAAAACCTTCTGCTCAGCCATCTCTTTAGCGACTCGTGTTAGCTTTTCAGAAGCGCGTTGTGGCATAATCGCTTCCATCGCCTTGTCAATCACACTTTCGGTTATAACAGAATGTCCACGCTCAATAGCAAACCGATGCACTGCGGTCTTCGCGATGCCACGCACTAGCGGGGGTGCTTTCTCCATCCGATCCATTGCCTCTTGTGTCCAAACGAGGGTTTCTTCCGCTTTTACATCAATTTGGGGAAAATAACGTTGGCTTGACAGCAGCACGTTACAGGGAGCAAGACGTAAGAGGTTTTCAGCTGTACTGCCGATGTCCGAATCTTGTTCATTATGGACACCAATTCTGCCTAAAACGAGGAGCCACGGGTTAGTTTTACGGGTGTATTGTAGTATTTTTTCATAAGCTTTTCCATCGAGGAGTGTGATTTTTAGTTGATAGTCGTGTTCTTCTTTTGCTATAGAACGGGCAACTTCAAGGTGCGATTGATATATTTTTGCAAGCCCGGTATCTATTACCTCTTCATGCAGCTGCTCCTGCTCTTTAAATCTGAATGTTCTCGCGGCTCGTTCAGTTAGCACATTTACAACGGAATTGAAAACGATATAGTGTAGATAGGGATCATATACGCCTACGGCTTCCACCTGTCTGTTGAACTTTTGCCCAAGGTAGATAGCGGTTTTCAACCCAGAAAAAGATTCAGGACTCCCGTCAATTCCGACGAGGATATTTCCGCTTTGTTCTTCAATAGGTTCAAGGTTTCGGACAACAAGCGTATCGGTAGTGATACGGCGGACAACACGTTCACATACGCCACCGATTAGGCTATCCTTAACAGCACCCATACCGAGTGCGCCCATAATAACCAGATCGTAATCGCTTTCTTGAATGTCCTCAACCAGTTTGATGTAGTGCTTGCCTTCAGGCATTTTCGGTTCAAATGGAATGTCATGTTTTTCGCACTTCAGTTTCATTACCTCAAGATAGGAATCTGAAATAAGTTGGAGTCCCATGGTAATGAGTGTGTCATGGATGCGGCGCTGCTTTTCGAGTTCAACCTCATCCTGATACTCCTCCGGCAAGGTATACTCCATCTGTTTGAAGCGTACATCGTGCATTTTTGCAGCGTAGACGTGTGAACCAACCAGCTGCGAATTAAATTTTTTTGCGAATTCAACAGCTAAGTCTATACTGGCATCCGAATAGTCAGAATTATCTACCGGCACATAAATTTTTTTCATAATCTTTTTCTCACTTGTCATTTATAGTATAATCTAAAAGTATGTGAACATTCCCATGGTAGGTACGTTTCCTAACCGCACCATTTACTCAATCCCGGTACGGTTAGGAAACCGCACCTACCACAGTGTATAATAATTATGGATTTTACTATAAAAACCCAAGTTGCCACCTTTGCCACCTATACCATGAAAAACGTCATCTACACAGAATTTTCAGATAAGTACTGCTCACAGTTACTGGACATACCACCCTGCTGGAGTGGAAGAAAGGACTAGCTTTTTTCTATAAACATATCGCTCCGCTGGAGCGAAAGATTAAACACCCTAACCATAAGGGAATTGATCGATTTTCAAAGGTAGCAACTTGGGTTATAAAAGAAAGGAGCTCACTCTGTTTCCGTATTATCAAAAGGCTTGTAGCGAGCACCAATGATACCTCCAAGGATGTGTGCTATCAGGACTGCTGGCCATAAGTACACCATAGCTGTTTGCCATTGCCAGTGGAGAATAAAACGCCGCACAACAATATTAAGCACAATCGGAATATATAAACATCTGCTCCAAGGACGACTGAATTTTTTATACCGTACACGAAAAAATCCAAACGGGAAATGAACCACAAATGCTGCGATGGAAATTAAGAGGTTCAGATCCTTCATTTTCCGAGAAGTGTTTTGACATCCTTACGTAAACGTGTCATCATTGGTTTGCTGCGACTATCGTAATAGCCGTGAATGTTTCCATCTGGTGCAACGAGAACAAACCTTGTGCTATGGGGAAACGCACCTTCGTGATGTGCAGCAGCTAATTTAAAACCTTTGTTAGCCAATTGGTAAATTTGTTCCTTTTCACCCGTTAGGAAATGCCATCGTTGTTCGTCTGCACCATATCGCCCCGCATAACGCGAGAGAACTTCTGACGTATCTCGCTCCGGATCCACTGTGAAAGAAACAAAATAGACAGGTTCTGAGTCAAATTCCGATTGCAGGTTTACCATTTCCTGCGTCATCACAGGACAAATCGTAGGACAGTGGGTGAAAATAAAATCTGCAACCCAGATCTTTCCCACCATATCAGATAAGCCTAACGGTTGTCCTTGCTGGTTCATCAGACTAAAATCGGGAACCTTCGCTGCAACAACATCAGTCCCAGAATCCGGTTTTTTATTGAAGACTGACCATAAATTGAGAACAGCAATACCGATTATGATGACACCCAACACGACCCACAACAGTGTGATCTTTTCAAGTCTGCGTTCGTCTTGATCAAGGTTGTCAGTCTGATTCTCCATAATTGCCGCGCCTACAGCGGACAGGATTAAGTAACTGTCCGTACCTTAGTGAGAGTTCGTATCAACAACTTCTGCCGGTTTTTCAACGCCTGCGTGCCGTGTTTTTGAAGTTAGATCGGGCATCAGCATAATGACAAGGAAAACACAGATGAGAAAAGGTGTAATAACGATAACCGCCAAAGTGCGCTTTTCAAACTTTAGATGCATGAAATAAGTAGCAACTAAGAAAGCCTTACTGCATGCCAAACCGATAAGTAGTATGACTTTGAGGGCGGTAGGGAAATCCGGGATAACTATGAGAACCTCAACGACTGTCAACCCAGCAAGCCACCAAAAAATAGTCATGTACTTCGGATGCTCATTATGTCCGTTCTGTGCCATATTCATGTCCTCCTATATTAAATAGATAAAGGTGAAAACCATAATCCAAATAAGGTCAACGAAGTGCCAATAAAGCCCAACAATTTCCACTTCATGGTTAAACTCGGCAGTATAACGCCCCGACCATCCGTTTCTCAATATAACGATAAGATAAATCACGCCACCGGTTACGTGTAGCCCGTGGAAACCTGTGATAGCGTAGAAAGTAGGACCAAAAAGCGTAGAGCCGCTAATTACCGCATCAGATAGACCATGTTCAGGAATTCCAGTAAGCGTCAATCCGTGTTTAATTAAATGATACCATTCATACGCCTGCAATCCGAGGAAGATAATACCACCTAAAATCGTTAAACCCAGAAAATCACACATTCTACCGACGTTGCCTTTTTGAATTGACTCTAACGCTTTAACCATTGTGACGCTACTACAAATCAAGAGGAACGTCATAAAAGCAGTCAAGGAAATACCGAGTATTTCGTTTGGTGGGACCCATCCGATTACACCTGCACCTATTCGGATTGCTGCATAAGCCGCGAGCAATGCGCCAAATGACATTGTATCGCCAATCAGGAAAACCCACATGCCGAGTTTTCCAAGGCTATCAGGCGTAAGCGATGGTTCGTATATGTCTTCAGTATGTTCTAAAGTGGTAGCTTGTTCCACTATACTAAGCTCCTTTTCTATAATTTATACACTGTGGTAGGGCGGTTTGAAACTGCGCCTACAATGGATTCACATATTTTTTGATTTTACTAATTTGATTAGAAGTTTTCTCATAAAGTGCGTGTTTGCGAGGCTTAGAAGACCTCGCGCTACAACGAGTGATTAGGGATTAATGCGTGCCTACTTCAATTCGGGCATCCGCAATTGCTGCAATCTCACTGTCAATCTCAAATCCGATAAAATCTCGTCCTTCCTTACGCGCTGCTATCCCAGTAGAACCTGACCCTGCAAAAGGATCGCAGACGACAGAACCTTCAGCAGAGAAAATTCTAATTAAGTGTCGCAACAAAGGAACTGGTTTGGCAGCAATGTGCCCAAATTTCTCACGCGGTTTAGAAACGGGAATGACAGTTCCAGGAAAACGGTGTTTTTCAACAACCGGATCAGATACGTCAATCAGTCCAGTCTGATGTTGAAGCCAATTGTCCACGAACGTCCCTTCACGCGGGGACTGTGCCAAGATAACAAGTTCCATCTGTGGCTTGAGTTGTGGTGTTTTCCTACCGCCCAAAGCCTTAATTATCCTCTCTTTTTCATCAACCGGCAGATCACGTTTGCGGACGAAGTGGTCTTGTGTAAACGCTTTAGCTTGTCCCTCATATCGCCACGCCAACATATCCCGTATTTCAAAACCTGCATCCTCTATAGCGAGTGTCGCTCGATGCGAAAGTCTTGGGTGCGAAAAACATAGCACAAACCCGCCCGGTTTGATAATTCTAAACCATTGTTCTGCTATCGGTTTTAAGAATCGATATAGATTATGTCCTTGAGCTCGGTCAAACTTCATCCCGACAGGCAACCCGCCCACAACACCTTTTTTCTGCCTGGATCGTATTCGTTGTGTATCCCAACTGTCATCCATTCCATCAAGGAAATAGGGCGGGTCAGTTAAAATGAGAGACACACTTTGCGGTGCAACTTTTGACATCCCTTTTCGGCAGTCTATACACTCGATCCGGGAGTCAAAACTTTTTTTCATTATTGCACCGCTAAAATTAAATTTCCTTCAGAGGAATATGCCTTATGCTTTCAAATCTTTGTTAGCACGCCGGAAATGATAGAAAACGCTGCCGCCAACAATACCGAAAACCGTGAACGGCATCGCCATCATAAAAAGCACACTCCAATTAAAACCTCTGGCAATCGGTTCATCAAGGTTTTTACAAGCGGGACATGCTTCAAGGGTGGCAGGAATAATTGAACTCACAAATCCGATAATGAGAACCCATAAAAGAATTTGGCGAATCATACGCGTCTCCATTAAGCGATATATACCAAGAAGTAGAGGATCGGCCACAACGCGACCACAAAAATCCAATAAATCGTACAGGTTTCAACACCAGTATAACTAACAGCGGAAAACCTTCCTGCAACCGCCATACCAACAACAATCACCAGCCAAATTACTGCTCCTAACACATGAACCGCATGACATCCGATAAGCACATAAAAGATACCACCATACACGCCAGACTGCAGCGTCAATCCGTTTCGGACAAGTTGTACCCATTCACTCCCTTGGATTACCAGAAATAGCAATCCTAACGTCCCTGTGAATATCAACCAATTGCGAAGTTGCTTCACTCGATCTTTCTGAATTGCACACAGTGCCTGAAACATCGTATAGCCGCTTATAATTAGCAGTACGGTATTGATACCTGTTACTACGCGTGGTAGTTGGATGTCAGCGTGCGACAATGGGGGCCATGTAACATTCCCCATCCGAAATACCAGAAATGCCCCGATCAAACCGACGAATAACATCGTCTCAGCACCGAGTAGGATTAAAACTGCCAATTTAGCGTTACTCAATGGGCGATTTTTGGTGATTTCCATTTCACTCTGTACCATCATCCACGGATTCTACTTTTTACAATTTTAACGATAACCTCAATAAGTGCAGCACCTATCAGACAGCATCCGATAATACCTGCTATTACTGTGGTCACCACGGAAACAACTTTTTTTACGGAAGGCGGTGCTTCAAATCCCACCACTAACGCTAACGTTGTGATGGAAAACAATCCGATAAACAGTAAACACAATATAATGCCTACTTTGCGATTTCGTTTGCGGCGTTCGTTCGCTCATGAGTTCTCCAAGGGATCTGGCCCATAACGGTTTGCACCATCTGTTCCTTTAAGAAATCCCAATTCAACAAGGGTCCAAATGGCCCCTATAATTGGGATAAACCCGATCAATATCCACCAAGCTGATTTATCACGATCATGCCAGCGTTTCGCGGATATTGCTAAGCCTGGCCAAATTGCTATGATAGAATAGAGAATGTAAAGGACCATTCCAACTTCACCAATTGTGACAGACAGAAGTAAGACGATAAACGGAGCAACACTTAATATCAGAACCATCAACCAGTATTTTGCGCGATTGATTCTACCATTAAATGAAAACAGCAACTCGTTAAGACTCATATTGATCTCCTTTTCACTAGTAAGTTTGTTTATATTTTGTCAATTGCCATCGTAATAAATATTAGCGGCAGATACAGTAGAGATGCGTATAGTACATATCGTGCTGCTTTCACTGAGTGTGTTTTTTCTAAATAGATGCCACTCGCCAGAAACATACCACCTATTAATAGCGCAGCGAAAAAGTAAATTCCTCCTGCAATGTTGAAAAGCGTAGGAAGAAGACCGATACCGAATAGTGCAAGGCAGTTGATTACAATCTGACGGCGTGTGCTTGTTCCATCAGGGTGTATAACTGGCAACAACTTCAATCCAGCTTTTGCGTAGTCCTCACGGTATATATATGCTATTGCCAGAGAATGCGGAAGTTGCCATAAAAAGAGAATGGCAAATAATACCCATGCTTGACTTGTTAGCGTGTCTCGGGCTGCAACCCATCCAACGACAGGTGGTAAAGCACCAGGAAACGCCCCGATAATGGTGCACAACGATGTTTTCCGCTTGAGCGGTGTATATACAAACAGATAACTGACCACTATTAGGGAAATAACAAACCCGCTAAGCGGATTTACGATAAACGTCAAGTAAAGCATACCACTCCCTGTAAGCCCTATACAGAAAAGCAGTGCTTCTATCGGACGCATCCTTCCTGCTGGAAGGGGTCTTTGCTGTGTTCGTGGCATCTGAGAATCTACATCACGTTCCAGATATTGGTTAAGACCTAAGACACCTGCTGCTGTTAACCCCGCACCAATAAGCGTGTGTAGAAAGAGCAACCAATTTACCGCATTATGTGTGCCGAGATAAAAACCTGCAGCGGTCGTAACCAATATCATCAGTACCAATCGCGGTTTGATGAGTTCCAGATAATCTTCTGCTCGCCTCACGAAAACTGAGGATCTTGAAGGTGGATTTGCCACATCTCTATTTTCAGGTAATACTGCTGTTGAACGCATTTTAATTATCTCATTCTGTAACCAGCGTATTGCTGACAGGGGTTTCTATAGGAATTGACGTATCTGTAAATCGGAAAATTTTCAATGTAATCACAAAACTACTCACCAACATCAGTGCACCGACTGCTACATGAGCAGTCGTAATAATATCTGTGAGTAGTGCTGATGCTGTTGCACCAAAAGCAGTTTGTTTGGTAATATAGGCTCCAACACCGAGCATCAACTGTACTGCAAGTAAACCAAGCAATAGCAAAGGCAACGACTGACCAATACTTTGGGTGTCCCCGCCCGGACTAAAGAACCGTCTTGCCAATAAGAAAATATGAAGTGCTACCAAGAATGCAAAAAGAAGATGTGCATCAAGTCTATTTCCTGTATGCCGTAAAACTGCACCGAAGATGAGCTGAACATATATCAGGCAGGTTGTAATTAGGCTTAACCTTCTTAATTTTTTTGCGAGAACGTCTTCTATTTGTCTTTCGGGTTGGTTTTCAAACCAATCTCGTGAGGTAAACCAACATATTCCGCATAGCAGCGCAAAAAATGTTTGTGCCAGACACGCATGCACAATAGCTAAATTAAGATTAAGCTTCGTAACTCGGAGTCCACCAAGGACTCCCTGCACGCTCACACCGATGAGTGCTGCAAGTCCAAGCCATTTTATCCACCTGCGTGAGTCTTTCACTATCAGCATGATAAACAGGACTATCGTTAACAGTCCAACTAACGAACCCATCAAGCGATGGCTATGTTCATATAGGATGCCACCCACCATCTCTGATAATGGATAGTCAAACATGTTATATCCGAAACTCGTCGGCCAATCTGGTACTGCCAATCCTGATTCCGTGCTTGTAACAATCCCTCCAATAACAATCAATAGAAAAGTTGCCCCTGCGGTGAGGAGTGCTATCCGATAAAGCCAAGGGCTATAACTGATTTGCTTCTTCATGCTAATTTCCACCGAGGTGGCTTCCTCTGGTAGGCTCGGTCTTTAACCGCGCCTATTCTACGACGTGCCTATCTCAGCTAATCTCCTGCACTTGCAGGCGAATGTTCAGGCTGCGCTTGCGGTATCCAATCGGATTCTTCACCGGGAACGCTGTATTCATAGGGACCACGGTAAACAGTTGGAATTTGGGCAAAATTGCCGTGTGGCACGGGTGTCGGTGCCTCCCATTCCAACGTGTTGACATGCCATGGATTCTTTTCAGCGACCTTACCACGGTACATGCTCCAGAAGAAGTTAAACAGCAAAATAAGTTGAACTGCTCCGAGTGTAAATGCACTCATCGTAATAAAGATATTCATTCCTTCAAACCCTTGTAGATACTCGGTCTGTAACGGATTATCTATGCGGCGTCTATGTAAACCTACGCCGAGAATGTGCATAGGAAAGAAGGTACAGTTGAAGGCAATGAACGTCAACCAAAAATGAATTTTGCACAATAAATCGTTCATATAGCGACCATACATTTTCGGGAACCAGAAGATGATACCGCCAAAGATCGCAAACAAACTTCCGCCAAAAACGACATAGTGAATATGTGCCACAATGAAGTATGTGTCGTGGATAGCAATATCAACAGGTGTGTTTGCCATATAGATACCACTGAGTCCGCCAATCACAAACATGGACACAAATGCTATAGCGTGAAGCATCGGCGTTGCAAACCGAATTGAACCGCGGTACATAGTGCCAAGCCAGTTAAATGTCTTAATGGCTGAAGGCACCGCGATGAGCATCGTTGTGGTCATAAAGAAAGCACCCATTCCGGGTTGCATGCCACTTTGGAACATGTGGTGTCCCCAGACAACCCATCCCAAAAACGCAATTGCGATCATCGCGTAGACCATAGACCGATAACCGAAAATCGGTTTACGTGAAAAGACTGCTACCAATTCGGAAGCAATACCCATCCCCGGTAGAATGAGGATGTATACTTCGGGGTGACCAAAGAACCAGAACAAGTGTTGCCAGAGGAGCGGATCACCACCTCCTTCAGCCGTAGGGGTGAAGAATGTGGTTCCCGCAAGTCTATCGAAAATGAGAAGTGCTAAAGCGGAAGACAGGACGGGGAAAGCAAGAAGCAACAGGATCGCAACGATGAAAAGTGACCAAATGACCAACGGAAGTCTAAAGAACGTCATCCCCGGTGCGCGCATGTTGATAATTGTGGTGATATAGTTAATTGAACCCACTAATGAAGAGAATCCTTGTATCAACAAACTGATTGCCCATAAGTTCATCCCCCAACCAACACCTGTCCATGTTGGATCAACCGATAACGGCGCATAACCTGTCCAACCCGCTGATGCATGACCACCCGGCACGAAAAACCCTGCTACCATGACGATTGCAGCAAGCACGGCAAGCCAAAAAGAGAGCATGTTGAGAACAGGAAACGCCATATCCCGTGTGCCGATCATCAGTGGAATCAGGAAATTTCCGAAGGCACCAACCAAAATGGGCACAACTACAAAGAACACCATTATGGTCGCATGCATCGTAAACAACATGTTATAAAATTCACCCGTCATCACCCCGCCCGGAAGGTACGCCTCAATCCATTCTGTTTCCTCGGATTCAAAAATATTTGTCCACATTCTGTCAGCCCAGGTTACGGCTTCACCGGTCTCCTGAAATTCATCAGAGACACCGATGATAGGTAACGGTTTTGCACCCCTTCCTGGCTGTCCTTCTAACTCCGGTATTTCTGGGTATGCGAGTTGCCATCTAAAGAGCATCGCAAGTCCGCCGCCAAGAAACAACATTAGCAGCCCATAAATCAGGAACTGCTTACCGATCATCTTGTGGTCAAGCGAAAAGATATATTTTCTAATAAAACCTTCTTCATGATGATGTGCATGGGCATCGTGATGGTCACCATTATGCTCAGGAGCATGCGCTGCTACGTCATTATCTTCATGCACAGCATCATGATTTTCATCGTTGTCGTGTTCATGTGACATATTTTCGTTTTCTTGCATAGTTATTTTAACTCCTTCTGCGACCCAGGCAAGCATAAGGTTAGCTTGGTTTTAGGTCATCTCCGCAGAATTTACTGAGGCCACCTTTCTGCTTTCCAAGCATCGTAGCCAGCTTGCGTATGTACATTGAGGTATCCAATCATCCCGGAGTGTCCAAATCCACAGAGTTCGGCACACGGAATTTCATAACGCCACACCTTTACATTGAGTTGTTTCACATCTGCTTTGTTGTAAGTATTGAGTTCGTCAGCAACCTTGAGTGTCAAGGTATCATCAGTTTCCAGAACAATGTTACCGGTTACTGGCGGCGTATTCGGATCAGCGAACGTTAGCGTTCCCGTATAGCATCCTTTCTTTCTCACGTTTTCGAGGTTTACAATCGGTCCCTCCTCCAAATCTGTATCAAACCAAACATTAATAGATCTGCCGGGAAGTGCGTCCTGTTTCAGGCGCAATTGCGGCACGAAAAAACTGTGGATAACATCTTTAGCGGTTAAACGGACATGTACGATCTTATTAGCAGGTACATGCAAGTGACTTTCCAACTCAAGGTCGTCATCCGTTCCTAATTCGTTATCCGGACCGGGATAGATCATATACCAATTAAATTGCTCACCTCTGACTTGAACCACAACATCGGGATTCTCAGGAAACTCCGATGGAGATTTAATCTTATTCCACTGTGGATAACTAAGCATCGCCAATCCGAACACAATTACAGTAGTAGCCGCAGTCCAGATGATTTCAAGCTTCGTACTTCCTTCAATGTACTCAGCGCGATGTCCTTCCCGATGACGGTATTTAATAAGGAATGTTATAAGTGTCACCATCACAAGGACAAACGCTACCAAGGTGATCCAATAAATAAGTGTGAAGAGGTTATCAACGCCCTTCCCGAACGTTGAAATGTTTTCTGGGAGCCATCGAAGCATTAAATTCTCCTTAACAGGTGCGCAAAAGGCGAGTTTTACAGCCTCATTCGGAAAAAAGCGCACTAAAATTATTCTTATAGTTCAATTCGTTTGGGAGGACGCAGTAAACGTAGCCCCCAAATAAGTCAATACACAAAACACACCGGTAATCATTATAGAGAGCGTCCACGACGGCATTTCGCCAACCGTCGTTAAGGTATTTTTGTAAAGGCTATGGCGAAAAGCTGCAAGTCCATAAGTTAAAGGATTCAGTTTCATTACCCATCCCAACCAACCGGGCGTTCCAGCACTTGGAAAAAACGCACCGGACAACAGCCATATCGGAATGAGTATCAGGTTCATAACAGCATGAAAACCTTGCGTAGAGTCCATTCTCCAAGCAATCAGTAAACCCAGGTTTGTCAAACCAAAGGCTAAGAGGGTCATCACACCTAATGTAGTGAGAAGTGATGTTACCCCAAATCGGATTCCAGTTAGTGGGGCAAGGAATAACAAAAGTAATCCTTGAAGTAATGCTAAAGTCGTTCCTCCTAATGCTTGCCCAAGGACAATACCCCATCTCGACACTGGCGCAACGAGTACACCCTGCAAAAATCCTTCTCGCCGCTCATTCACAACCGAGATTGTAGCAAAAATGGCTGTAAAAAGCAACACTAAAACAACGATACCAGGGTAGAAATACTCTATGTAACCTTGTTTCTCTGAATCTCCAAATGGTTGGAATGATGCACTCAAACCACTTCCGATTAGAATCCAAAATACTAAGGGTTGTGCAATCGCACTAAAGAGTCTGCTCCTTTGTCGAAAAAACCTGATGATCTCACGCCACCATATCGTTGTAACTGGTAGCAAAACGCTCAACATTTCGCTATCCCCTAAACAAAAGGGTTTCCTGTTAACTTGATGAATACGTCCTCTAATGTCGGTTTACCGAACCGAACCGCTTGAATCTCATCAGGGAATGCTGCGACAACATCTCTAACAAACTCATGTGCACTTTCACATTCAATGCGCAAACAGTTCTCTGTTAATACTGGAAAAACATCAAACCTGTCAGCAATTGCGGTACTGAGTGTTTCGCTGTTATCGCTTTCTATCAGAACAACATCACCACCAATTTGAGCCTTGAGTTCGTCAGGTGTTCCGAGGGCAACTAACCTACTGCTATCCAAAATACCTACTCGGTTAGACAACTCCGCTTCATCCAAAAGATGTGTTGTCAGTAGAACAAGGATATTTTCCGTTTTCACAAGTAAACTCAGATAGTCGCTCAGTTGTCTTCGGACACCAACATCCAGTCCACTACTCGGTTCATCAAGAAGCAAAACGCGTGGGGCATGGAGCATCGCTTTTGCGATTTCAACCCGTCTTTGTAAACCTCCGGACAACTCTTCAACAAGGTCATCTGCTCTATCTTTGATGTCAAACTTTTCAAGAAATTCTGAAATTCGGTTGTTCAGATTTTTACCTTTTAATCCATAGAGATGACCGTGATGTCGTAAATTCTCCTTAACAGTGAGTTTGACATCTAATCCGGGACGTTGAAAAACAACCCCTAATAATTTCCGAATTGCTTTTGCGTCAATGCTCAAGTCGTGTCCGAAAATTTTCACACTCCCGGACGTTGGCGGCATCAATGTAGACAGAATCTTAAAAAGAGTTGTTTTTCCACTACCGTTCGGACCGAGAAAACATAAAATCTCGCCACTTGATACGGTGAAACTTACATTGTCCAATGCACAACGTGTGTCGTAGGTGTGCGTCAGATTTTCGACCGTAATCGTATTTTCACTCACTTAGATTCTTTTAGTTTTAGCGTGAAATCCAGCTTGACCTCTCCACCAGCAGCGATCGTGACAGTTTGAGGTTCCTTGTTATTGGTACCGCATGCTTCATGCCAATAACCTAATTTATAGGTTCCTGGTGGAACATCTTTAAGTGTGAATTCACCCTTTTCGTTCGTCACAGCAAAGTAGGGGTGTGGGACATAAGCGACCCAAGCCTTCATCCAGCCATGGATATCACATTTCACTTCAACTGGACCTTCCGCTTTGGCTATACCTTTGAGTCGTAACTTCTTGATCATCCTCGTCTGCTGTTTATTAATATCATCATCAGCAAGCGTGATATGCACATTATGAGTAACCTTATCGTTATTCAGCATCGTGAGGCGAGCACCGACAGGAATGATCTGGACGTGCGGGGTGAATTTACATCCTTTCTGATCAATTTCTGGTTTTTTCGCTTCAGCGTCAAAGTCTTTGCCTGCTGAAATGTTCATCAGATAGACGACCGTATTTTTTAATGTTTTACCTTCACCGACAACAACAGATTCATCAAATTTTTCTGTAGCACCACAGACCACTTCATCTTTCGTGATTTCCAGTTTTTTCATTTCAGGTACTTCGCCTTCAAACTTAACGACACCGCTGATTTTTCCACCATTGTTAACAGCCATGGTTTTATATGATTTGGGAAAAACAATTTTATTCATATCTTCTTCTTTTTCGTGCTGGTCTGCAAACACAATCAGACCGAAGCAGCACGCGAGAAGAACTGTAAGATATGCGAACATTTTAGTTTTCATTTTTTATCTCCTTTATTGACGCACATATTTGAATCGCTGATTTCCCACCATACATCAGGTGATAATTTTGCGTCCAATGGTGCATCTTGATGAAGTTCCAAAATATAATTAAGGTTAGGGAACATCGCTGCTCCAGTTATTTTGATTCAATTGAATTATGTATTTCTTCGCTGTACGGACTCTCGTAGACCAATCAGTAAACCAAAAGAAAGAAGAGCCACTAACGGGGGATAAATAAACCTTTTTGATGAAGGAACCGGTTCAAGAACAAAAGTATACCAACTTGAGATAACTCGTTTCGTGTCAACATCACCATTTGCGCCATCCCAGGCAGAAAAGGCGATAGGCACAAATACAGCGGGTTCAATCTGTAGGTCTTTCTTATCATCTGTTTTCAAGGCACGTTTAACCCATAACCTATACTGTCCATCAGTATATTTACCCTCTATCTGAATGTCGCCTTGAACCTCTTGATCCTCAGCTTTGTTGATACCCTTTGCAGTGAGTTCCGTAATCTTATCAGCATCAGATGCTTTCCACTGCCACAAGTAGACCGGGAGTTTTCCGCCCCAAAGGAAATAAGGTTTTGGATCTGTGGGACTTTTCGGCACCTTTACCGGAAACTGAATTGTCAACCCATCTACATAAATTTTGCCAATCTCTTCGTTCTCTTTGACCGCGGTATTGTGTGTTCTGTCATCCCATGTAAAAAGGAATGCGATCTCTGTGTCATTGTAAAAAGATTTGACGTTAACCGAGTCAATTGTCGGATTAAACTGTCTCGGTTCAATAATAATCTGCCCAACAAGTGGAAAGTAGCTTGAATCAAGCGTCCCCCAGGCAGCATCGGCTAATGCTGGCAAATCACCTGTAACGTATTGTGATCTAAGCACGTTGTTGCCAATCGCTGGCTCAGGACGTTTTTCAGGGACAAGAGATTTGACATAGTTTGCAAGATGCCAACTTTTTTCATAGACCACCTTCATTGCATCATCATAGATTTTTTGAGCTTCAGGGGTTAATTCCATGCCCTCAGCACGATCAAGTGCAGCGTCAATTGCGTTTTCAATTTTCTCTGAATACTTCTCGTATTCAGATTCCTCATCTGGGGTTATCTCATCTTTGTTCTCTAATTCTGCAACGCGTTTAGATTCTTCTGGTGTCAATCCGAAATGATAGAAACTGTCGCCTTCAAATGCGGGCATTGGCGACCCCGCAATTCCGCCGATGAATCGCTTAAAGATGTCTTCGGGATCAGACCCGCCCCGGTAATTCCAACTCTCAGTAAGATTGGCAGGCCAGGTTTTGAAATCCCAACTATCTGTTAGTGTTGGTGCTGATGTACCATCGCCTCTTCCCACATTCCCATGACATTCAATGCAACCGAGTTCGGTGTACAACACCTTTCCAATTTCCACACTCTCTTTAGAGTATGCAATTTTACCTTCCAAACTAATTTGCCGTGGTGGAGTTTCACGTTCCTTGAACCCATCATAAAAAGTTTTAATATATGCTACTACTTCCCAACGCTCGTTGGCACTTAGAGATGTTTCCCATTCCGGCATTGACGATCCGGGCATTCCTTTGGTAATGATATCAAATAAATCCTGATCGGTTGGAAGTTGACCACTTTCTGTAGAGCGAATCTTATACAACCCACGTGTGAAATCTCTGGGTCTCGGTAACAGATTTTCAGCTGCGCTTCCATCTCCACGACCTTCCGTCCCGTGGCAATGTGCGCAACTTTCCTCATAAACCTCTTTTCCTTTCTCAGAGACTTCAGGAGCATCCTGCGCAAATGTTACGTTAAAAACAGCAAGTAAACCTAAAATCATGACTAAGAGAATAACAATTTTGTTTCTCATTTTAGTGTCCCTCGGCGCGCGGCATATTTCCTGTATAGTCGGATAGGAACAGGATAACGTCCCAAATTTCGTCTTGAGTTAGGTGGTCTTCCCAGATAGGCATAGCAGAATTCCACGGCGTGCCAGATGGAGGTAACCCAGGCCCACCTTTACTAATTCGCCAAAAAAGATATGATTCCTGCAAAATTGGAATGATACCTACGTCTTGGAAATTCGCTGGTAACGGATTCAGCGCGTGAGCAAAATGTCCTTGCCCATCAAGATGATCTCCGTGACAAAAAAAGCAGTTTTTATAATATACACTTCTTCCATTTTCCACATGTGACTTGAATTCTTCCGGGTTATCTTTTTCCAAATGCCGATAGGGATTCTCTACCTCCTGCATTGTCCCGATGACCTTATCTTTATATGTCAATTTGAATTCGGATGGTGGGGCGGGGTGTGCAACCCGTGGATCTCCCGCTGGATTGGCTTTTTGTGCGATATTTGTGTAGGTATATCCGAGCATAAGGAGCGGAATCAATACTGCCAAAACGATACGCCGAACACGACGGTTCTCATCAACGAGCGTCTCGTGAACGGGGCGGAGGAATTCCCGAAATCTTGTGTCTTCAACGGAGACATGCACCAAAATGGCGATGAGGACTAACCCCATATACATCGCTATCACGCTGCTCGGTATCGGTTTTGAGATAACACCGCCAATGACGAACTCCAAAAACACCCAACATGCGATGAAAATTATGAAACATATTGTGAAAAGTGATAGCCTTTTCATGGTTCTTCCTCTTATGCGTTTTTATTACTCCAAAGAATGTGTTGTTTAGTTATTCTGTTGTGGCTTCGTTAGAATCAACTGATGCTTCAGTTGATTCTGCGGATGCGTCAGCTGTTGCTGTTTCGCCTGTCAATGTGCTTAAGAAAGCAAGTAGATTCGCCATATCCGATACCGATAAGATAATCGGAAAATTATCTGGCATTGGGGACTTAACAAGCAACCTTTTGCCAAAAGCGGCTGCTATAATAGCCTCTTCTATATCAAACGGATCGAAACTCTCTTCACTTCCATCAACCATTAAGACGATCTTGTCATCCGTTTCCGATACATATTCCCCGACAGTCTGTACACTATCATAATCCGTGAGAGTCATCTGCTTTTTCACATCAGTTTTAGACACTGTTTGGGTCTCATCTCCAACTTTGAGCGTCACAGCATCGTCGGATTCCTCAACGATTTCGCCACTTACGGGTGTGTCTGATCCTGTTGGTGTTAGCGTTAATGTGAAATATCCTTTATCCTTTAGATTTGCAAGGTCTTCAATCGGCTCCTCATCAAATTCACTGAACAAGATAGTGTGTTCTTCTTCTGTCCCATCGTCGGCTTTTGTGCGGACAACAATCTTTTCAGCATCTTGTGAAACAAGTGTTCCTTCGTAAGTTGTCCCTTTAGCTTTAATTTTAACCGTACCGTAACCACTAACAATTTCTGCATGCGGTTTTAGGATTGATTCTTCAATATAACGCGGTTCGTTAAATGCAGCAATCTCTGAGAGTTCTGGAGCTGTGACGACTTCAAAGTCTTCATTTCCCTCTCCAGCTTTCGGATTTTCTACACCTTTTATCTCATGACAAGAAATACAAGCTGCCTCTATAAAAACCTTCTTCCCAGCCTCTGGATCGCCAGTGAGTAAAGGTGGAAGTGCTTCTGCTGTTGTCCCTATGTCTGCTCTATTAATTGGTTCAGCAAAAGGTTCTGGGTCAATTTCACCGCCTTGGCTTTGTAGAAATGCGATGACCGCTTGAATCTCTAACTTTGTGAGTGCGATCGGATTTTTCCAAACCTCAGGCATTATTTTTCCGTATCCAGGCACCAAATATTTGCTTGGTTCATAAAGAGATTCAATCAGATACGCTTTCGCACCCATGCCGGGCTGGCGGTTCGCCGCGTTAATACCGATATCTGTCAAATCAGGACATCTACCTTTCGGCGCAGAGGTATCCAGGGTGTGGCACGCGCTACACTGTCCTTTTGCATTAAAGATGGCTGCACCAATTTCAACCACCGCATCGGGGTCACTCCAGTCTAATTCAGTCACTGGTCCAGATGCTGTTGATGTGTCCGGCACTAATCCTGCTATAAACGCGTAACACCATATTATACCAAGCGAGAACGACACCAATTTCATGACAGGGAACCACACCACCATGTTCACCAAGACTGAAATCGTAAACCAGACCGACCACGGTAATAAGTTTTCAGAACCGATTGGAAAAGCGGGTGCTTTCGCAATATAGGCGATGAAACTTACCACCATTAAGATTAAACCTGCGATTTTTATGAGTGTATTTCTTGACATTTATACGAAACTCCGATAACGGTTTTGAGAGAACAACTTTCCTGATAAAATAATGTGCGGACGCTGCTGTATCCTTAATCGGGGTTACCAACGCCTTTCCGTAGCAATTCTTCCCGCAAAAGTTCCTAACACTGTCGCCCACGGTGTTGCAATGCACCCTGCAGTGAGAACCCCGGCAGTACAACCGAGGGATGCTGCATTTAGTGCATCTGTATTCCTTTGCCCTTTATAGTAAGCTACATAAAGGGCAATATATTCAGGTGATTTGCCAACAAGGCGTGTCGGTGCCGGTGATGGTTCATAAAAATAAGCCCCTACAATGCCAAGGGAACCTAACAAGCAGCCGCCGCCTATCCCTAAACACAATCCGCCCGAACACCATAGCCATCTTTCAATTTTGGCATCAACAATTGCATCTGCTTTGGCGGTTTCAATAATCTGATGCTCGCGGTTGTCAGTTGTCATATAGTAAGTATCGGGAACACACCCAACTATCGAAAGCAATAGTATACTGAAGGCTACCAAAAGAAGCAAACTAACATCTTTCTTCTTTTTCATTTCAGTCCTCTATTAGTTAGTCATCACTTTCCGCAGCGACTGCGGCTTCGCTGGGAACCGCCTGTTGCTTCTTTTTTTCACCCCACAAACCGAGCCAGAAAATAAACCCAACCAATGCGAAGAAGATTACCATTATGATCGCAACCATGTTTACGGCATCGCTCAGAGTAGGCGTGAAGGCATCGGGCGAAGTATCCTTCATAACACCAAAGATATGCCATCCCTCACGAAGGCCGGAGCGCGCATACCCCATCAAACCCATCAGCGAGGTAAAAGTAATTGCGAGCAGAATTAAAACATATTGAGACCTTTCTGTCATCTCTCCCCATTTGATAGTGCCTGATGTTGTTGCTTTTCGATACATAAAAATATCAATTATTGTCACGATAAACATAACACTAAGTGCTATCATCACCTGCCAGGGTGTCAACACATTTTCGCGATAGAGGGGTGGAAGTTTCTTACTAAATCCAACGATACCGATAACGACAATTGAAACCACGCCTAAAAAGAAAATTACCGAAATAATGATATTGCCCACGCTTTTCCAACTCGCCGTAGGTGTTTTACCGGAACGTCTATAAAAAAGAAAACTGAGGAAAGTTGTCAAAATAACGATATTTACCACAGTATTTTTGGCTGTCATCAACCCGAAAAATCCAAGGTGTGGATGGTTTGCCCCACCCATTGCACTCAGTTCAGATGCTGAGGAAATTGTTGATAGCGTCCGAGGAGTCATCCATACAGCCACACAGATTACAATGATTGCAATCATATATGGACGATAACGCGCATATTTCTCTGCCCCTTCAATTCTTCCCATCCCAGACCAAAGATAGTAGTTCGCACCTATAAAAAGCACACCAATCATTACCGCTTGAATGATAAATAGCCAAGAGAAGAGATTACCCATCATGTTGATGCCCATGGTGGTATCGAAATCATAGATTTCTTTACCTAACCAATAACCGGCGAAAGGCAGTGGAATCAGTCCGCACAAAGCGATGAAGTTTCCGTTGTATCCCATCCAATCGTAGTGTGCTTTATCCTCTTTTGTTTTCGCAACGAGGTAGCGAAATGCAGCGTAAGCAGCCACAATGGAACCGCCAAAAGCGATGTTTCCGATGAGACGATGAATATTGACAGGCATCCATGTAAAATTGTTGACTGCTTCCCAGACGTTCGCCAAGAATTCGCCTGTAGTTTCGTCGTGGAGTGAGATTACGGTTGCATCTATAACGCCTTCCAGTACTTCAGCGCGGGTTAATTCAGGATTCTGTGCTAAAGCTTGTTCTAACCATGCTTCCTTGGTTTCATCAGATAACTTCCCGTATTGTGTCGCAGGACTTGTCTGATAGGTGAGCCACGTGTTTGAAACAAACATAATCGCAGTTCCCCATACGTTTAAGAGAACACCGAGAAATAGGTGCCACCCTTTAAAACGTCCCTGCATCTTATCCCAACCGTAAGAATAGAGGTAAAGCGTAAACGTCTCTCCGAAAAACAAGACGACGTAGAAAATCATCGTCGGACCGAAGATTCCGCTCATCTTGCTCAATACTTTGGGATAACACCACACAAGGATAAAGACGAGAACGCCCCCAAGCAAAGCAGTCGTTGAAAATGCGCCCATACAGAGTTTGATAAACTCTTGTGCCATTCTGTCGTATCGTTCTTCCTTGGTCCGCCAACCGATAAACTCAATGATAACAGCAAACATCGGCACACCAAGGATAAAGGAACCGAACAAAAGGTGCAGTTGTGCGGCAATCCAAGCAGCATTTCTGCTACCGATCTTCGGGAACGGACGGTATTCTGCATCCGTCATGTCTTCTGCAAATGCCGGCACAACTGCAAATAACACAAAACCGAGCAGCACAAAACCGAGTATGAGGTAGAGTCTCTTTTTAATAATAAGAGAGGAACAACAACGCATTTTCTTTTCTCGCAACTGTTAGAATTACTTTATAAAGTCAAATAGGATCAAAAACATCTATTTTTTCTTAGGCTTTTTAAAATCAGTGCTTTTGAAGTCCACCGAAATATCCCCACTTGCAGGCACTTCAACGGTTTTGTTTGCTGATCCGAGCGTTTCGTGCCATGCAATTACACGCGCTCTACCCGCTGGAACATCCTTTATACTATATTTGCCGGTGTCAGCAGACTTTTCGTAAGCATCCGGATGAATCCAGTTATCCTTATCATCTTTTTGCCCTGTTACTGTATAATAGTTACTACTAACAGCAACGATGTAACCACTCATCCAAGCATGAATATCACATGTCAACTTGATTGCTTCTGCTTTGGTGATTGTGTATGGGTAAACAGTCCCTTTTTGGGCAATCTGGATGTTAGGAGCTTCATTTTTCGCGGCATGTGAGTGAACATTATGCGCAACTGGGTCACCAGAGGTAATATCAACGGTAGCACCTACAGGAACCACAAGAACATGGGGTAAATAACGGCAACCCTTCTGGTCAACTTTAGGATTTTCCTTTGGCATCTTTAGTTCTTGTTGTCCGCGAACGCGCGCATAAATCACAACATTCTGAATACCTTTTCCTTTTGAAACAACAAGTGCCTCTGATTTTGCACCTTTTGTAGCATCAATGCAGTGTTGTTCTTGCGTTTTAATTGTCAAGATTGGACGCGCTGGCGCATCGCCTTCATAGGTTACAGTTCCCGTGATATTTCCTGCATAGGCAACACTTACCATTGTTCCACAAACAAGCAAGGCGATTATTGTCTTAAGATTTTTCATTGTTTTTCTCCTTATAGAATTCTTTATTTATTATATTAACACCTTAAGATTTGAAAAGGCAAACCGTTAAAAACAAACATCACGGATATCCGTGTGAATTAAGGGCGGAAGGTCATCTTTATATATTCAAGAAGTTCCTGTTGCTCATCAACGTTAAGGTAGTAGTGAAAGGCGGGCATATCGTTTTTACCATCACGGATGCTTTTAAGTAGTTGCGCGTCGCCGTGCATCCCCCACAAATTGATGTCGGTCAGGTCGGCAGGGTCTAATTTTTTGAAACGACCAATCCGTCCGTTGCCCTCACCACTGTTCCCATGGCATCCAGCACAGTATCTTACATATTTGTATTCTATTTCTGTCCGATACTTCGTGCTGGGGTCAACTTGTTTCCCTAACCAGATGAACCCATTTAGCCACACAAAGATCATTACGATGATGATAAGTAGATGTTTCATATAGGACGGAACCTCCCTCGGTAGGGTCGAATTGAATCCGTGCCTACACTCTTTAACGACCTAACGAAATCAGATAATCCCGAACCATTCTAATCTGCTTTTCGGCATCATCATCGGCATAACCCTCAACTGCCATGTGCTGTCCTCCGACGAGGGGCCATGCCTGCGGCATCGCAGTTCCGGGTTGGAACGTCTGCGGATCTTTCATCCAGTCAATAAGCCAATCTGCTTTAAGTCGTTGCTTCGCCATTGAGAGATCGGGTCTACCCGCTTTGTCGCTACCATCAGGAATGACCTCGCCTATTGAAGGATGACATGAGTCGCATTTCAGTTCGTCAAAAATCTGTTTGCCAACTCGCAATTCCGCACTTGTAGACATAGGTGGTTCAAGCGTCTCATAAGGGAAAGGCTCATCGTCCAAAGTAGAGAAGTATTTAACAAGCGTAGTCGCTTCTTCATCTGACATACCGAATGTTGGCATACGCACTTTGAGACCATAACGTATCTCGGAAGGCTCTTTGAGGAAATCAAACAACCAATCAGGATAAACTCTGGCACCTTCAGCTTTCAGGGTTGGTGGGGCAAACTGCTTCGCCGTGATCTCATCTAACCCTTCGTGTGGTATGATAACATCGCGGTAATAACTACCACCTTCACCTTCAATCTCATGGCACCCAGTACAGTTATATTTTTTGACGACTCGTCTGCCAGCATCAATTTGGTTCTGTTTCTCAACACGATGCGGTTCAACTGCATGCTCAAAGATATAATTGAGTGGGTATTTCTGCGGTTGGAAACTTTTCAATAGCACGGCGATTGCCTTTGCGTCCTCGTCGTTGTCCTCATCGTTGAGTTTCTGGAAAACAGGCATACGTGAAACAATCCGCCGCGTTTGGTAACGACGCGGGTTGGTAATCTTGCCAATTGTCCAAGCGTGCCAAGAATGGTGATCAATATCTACAGTGTCACCATAATCAAGTTCTTCAGCAAGTTTTGCACCGAATTCACCGAGATCAGCACCGACTTTGGATTCATTTTCAAACCCTGGTAT
This sequence comes from Candidatus Poribacteria bacterium, assembly GCA_965197475.1. Classification (GTDB taxonomy): domain Bacteria; phylum Poribacteria; class WGA-4E; order WGA-4E; family WGA-3G; genus MSPOR6. Next base: position 907,070 of record CBDANF010000003.1, read on the forward strand.
TTCGTGGCAACCGAAGCACCCGTAAGTCCTAACAAGTTTTTCACCTTCATCCGCATCTACTTTGCCTATTGAAGCAGTAACTGCAGTAGGTGTAGGTTTCTGTAGATTCATTAGATACGCTACGACGTTGTCAATTTCACTTTTGCTCAATCGCAAACTCGGCATAGCGGTATCAGGATCGTACGCTTTCGGATTTTCAATCCATTGCCGCAGATAGTTTGGTGTAACCTTTGCGCCAACACTGTCTAAAGCAGGGGCAAAATCCCTACCTAATTCGTCAACAGCATGGCATGTAAGGCATCCGACAGTTTTTACCGTCTCTTCGCCAGCCTGTATCGCACTTTCAGATTTAGAATATGTTCCCGGTGATTCATCTAAAGTTTGGTCGTTCATCTTCTGTGCGAGATATGCCGCAATAGATTTTACTTCGTCAACGACGCGTAAAACATCATCTTTCGGGTAGGGATATGTTGTGCCATCGTCTGTCTTTACAATGTAGCCTATGTCCGTTTCAGTGACAACCCCGGTGCGCTGTCCACCATTCTTAAAGTAAACGATTTGGCTCATCCCTTCTGCAGGGAAGAAGTTTGGCATAGTGGTATTCGGGAGATACGCTTCCGGTTTTTTTATCCAATTCTCAAGCCAAGCGACATCCTTCATTTTACTTCCGACCCTTTTTAGCGATGGTCCGACCTTCTCAATTTTTTCAAGCGCGCTGTATCCTTCTACTGCGTGGCATCCATGACATCCGAGGTCCTCAAAGAGTGCTAATCCTTTTGTAAGGTTCGGTGCATAGTCTACTGGTACGTTTGTTTCGGGATCCACGTCGAAATCTAACTTCATTACACCGTCGTGGCAACGCCGACAGTTAGACTCCATGTATCCCTTTTTCTCTTCGGATGTTCTTTCCGTGACTATGCCTTTTTCGTCTTTGACTCTTTCCATCCCAAGCACAGGAGTAAGCCAGTACTCAGCATGCGTTAGCGCGTGGGAGGATTTTGCTGTCAATCCATGTCCTTGCCCGCCGTGGCAAGGCGTACAACCGAATCTTTTTACAGGATGTTTTGCAAGAAGTACATCACGATAGGGATGTGTTTGAAGGACCTGACGATACCCTGTTTTATAAGAAATCTCTACTTCGCCAAAAACACCAGGGTCATTGAAAGTAAGGAGACCATTTTCTGACAATTCGTATTCATCTGCTTCAGTATCAAAGCCATCAATTACAATTGTCTCACTCCCAGGTTTAACTTTTGGATGTTTGAGTTGATATTTGACCAGATTTTCTCCATCGCCTTCAATTTCAAATGTCTCTTGCGCGTCGGTTTCATAACCGCTCTTGTCAACTGCGAAATGACAAGTTTCACATCTATCAGCAGTATAATCAAACTCTTCAAGATAATATTGAACGATAGTGCGCGTCTCTCTAAAGGGGTTTTCCAGAAGACTGCCGAGGAAAGTTCGCTTAATACCACCGACATCCGCTAACTTCTCTTCAAGATGAGTTACAGCTTCATGTTGCGCTTTATTGGCTTCAAGGGATGCAAGTGCTTGTTGTGCTGCTGTAATACCATCAGCGATATCGGTATCTGTTGTCTTATATTTTTGTGCGACAAGGTAGGTGGAAAGTGCTTTGGCAGGGTCCCCACTGGTTTGATAAAAATCAGCAAGTGTTTTATTCGCATCCGCGAATTCAGTCTCAGCTTTAAGAATCGCAGATGTTAGTTCACCTTCAATTCGTCTTTCAAACTCATCTAATTTCTCTTTCCATTTTTGGACGGTTTCGGTGTTTTCCCCGTGTGCCTCGTGTAAACTATGTTGATATTTATAATTAATCGCATCAGACTGGCTCTGTTCAAACTTGCGTTCTTGCATTGCCTCATTCAACTCAACCTGCTTTGTTTCCACAGCTTTTGTCAAGTTTCCCAACGCTTTCGCATCAATCTGAGGTTCGGAGGGTATTTCAGGCAAGTTTTTATTCGTATTTTCCAATTCTGCATTTGTCTTTTCATACTCATATTGATAGAAATCTTGTTGAATTTCTTTCCAAGGACGGCGGGTGATCATTTCATCCCAGAAACCCCATATCGTCACCAACCCTAACAGTGCTGACAGAATAAAGAACAAAACAGAATACGATTTATTTTCAGCGGGAATCTCTTTTTTGCTCCTCACGAAATCTATAACCTCCAAGTCAGTCGATATTTTTGAACACGTTGAGAACAGAACGTTAATGTCTAATCTTTATGTCGTAAGAAATTAGATGTTGAACCAAGGTGATACCCAAACGTATTTCACATTCAATGCCAAACGAAGAATCATTTTAATCGGCAGTGCCATCATACTTAAAAATAGAAATGAGACGATAACATATCTAATAAGTCCGAGTTCTTGTAAAAAGCGGCTACTTTTGCTTTTCCAGAAATAGAAAATTGGTCCGAGCGCGAAATAACCTGCGATAACAGCAAACCCGAAGAAATTCGCTGTCATGTCATCGCGAATTCCGAAGAGGTAAGACAAGTTAACATTGGTTAGTGGTACGATTTTGTGCGGATCCCAATACTGCCACGGCATAAATATGTTCCATCCCGGACCTCTCAAAAAAGTCCCCACTATCATCAAGACAATCCACAATATGATAAATCCGAAGCTGAACACTGCAAGCGCGAACGGCCGCTCCTTTATTGTATAATAGCCTTTTCCTTTAGGGTTGATGTCAATGTAGGGAATTGCTATAAGACCGGCAATTATGAGTCCGGGCAACACGACTCCTGCAATCCACGGATCAAAGTAGACCAACATCTCTTGAAGTGCAAGGAAGTACCAGGGGGCTTTGGAGGGATTCGGTGTTTTTGCAGGGTCACTCGGCTCCTCAAGCGGTGCGTCAATCATAATTGACCAAACGCCCAACACGAGCATCACGATTATCGCACAGATAAATTCATTACGACACAGATATGGCCAAACATAAACCTTATCGTTTAGCACAGCATCCGAGGGGACACCTGTGCGGTCTGTCTGGCGCGCCTGTTTATATGATAGCCATAGGAAAAATGGTATCAAAAACAGAATAGCCAAAATCGGTACATTATCAGGTTTCGTTACCAGTAATAGAAAAAACTCCATATCTTATTCCTATCTCTTTCTAAACGTAGATAATAACAATCACCGTTAATAATCAGATATTATAGAGGTCCGGATATTCCGCCATCTTTACGGACACGCCAGAAATGCAACGCCATCAGTAGACTTGCTACCAACGGAACAGCAACGCAATGCAAAATATAGAACCGTAACAAAGTTGACGGACCGACGATTGTGCCGCCAAGCAACGCAAACCGCACATCGTTCGCTTGTGTAATATCAGGTGGCGCGAAAGGACCTTCATGTCCCAAAACAGGTGTGGCACGTGCCATGTTCGTTCCGACCGTAACTGCCCAATATGCAAGCTGGTCCCACGGAAGCAAGTAGCCAGTGAAACTCAAAAAAAATGTAATGAGCAACAAAATAACACCGACTGCCCAGTTAAACTCACGCGGTTTTTTATAGGAACCTGTCAAAAAGACTCTGAACATGTGAAGCATTACTGAAATAACCATACCGTGTGCAGCCCAGCGGTGCATATTACGTAGGAGCATACCGAATGGTATGTCAAATTCAAGTGCCTGCACATCGCGGAATGCGTATTCGGCAGTTGGGCGGTAGTAAAACATTAACAGTACGCCTGTGACAGCGGTCACGAGGAACATCAGAAAGGTGATTCCACCCATACACCATGTGAATCGGAAGTTAAGTGCGTGGCGAGAAATGCGCGGCGGATGCAAATGCAACCATACGTTTTGCAGAACCTGTAATGTGTAACGGCGACCAATGTTTTCGTAACCGTGTCGGAAAATAGACTTCCAAATATCGGAATTTGTAATCTTTTCTTTTAGTCCTTTGCGTTCTTCGTTCATTATCTTCCTTTTTTAGTCTGATGATGCGCTGCATCTCCTCAGACGCGATTCTACCCCCTGAATTAGACTTTCAAAGATGCGCCAGGGTCGCCCCATTGCCCTTTTTCACCTAAAAACTTAATTGATTTATCAATTTGAAGTTGTCCATCCTCGGCCAAGGTAATTTTCACACGTTCAAGCGGACGTGGTGCGGGTCCTTCATAATTAATCCCGTCACGGTCAAAACCGCTGCCATGGCAAGGACACTTGAATTTACTTTCAGAACCGAGCCAACGGGGTGTGCACCCCAAATGCGTGCAGGTTGTTAGAAGTGCGTAAAATATGCCATCCTCACGCCGTACAATCCAAACGCCAAAAGGCTCTTTTTTATATTTTTCGCTAACACTACCCGATGGATATTCTGCAGGAAAACCCGCTTTAAAAACAGATGAAGGTTCATACAGAACCCGCGGATAGAGATACCGCACTAACCCTGGACCGAAACATAATCCGAGTGCTGCTGTAAAACTCCCCCAACCGAGGGATTTGAAAAATTTACGTCGAGACAACGTTTATGCCCCCTATCTACGAGTTACAAATATTTATTTGTAAAAGTATATCACAATATAGAATTCTTTGCACGAAATTTGACCGCTTTAAAATTACTTTATCACGGATATCCGTGAATTTTTGCGGTGTTGAAAATCGGCAAATGTGTTGCGGAAAGCGTCTCTTGACAAGCAATAGAAGCGAAGATTTCTAAGCAGAAGATCTGTGGCTTGGATAGAAAATGGGACGAGTAGTCACCCGCCCCTCCATTTTCATTTGAGTTGTCCATTTTCTACATCAATAATTGCTCTTGCCAAAGCCCAATCTAATCGACGTCGGTAGTGTCCATCGCGGCGTAATCCCTTGAACGCCGTCAAAAAAAATATCATGAGTTTTCTCACGGATCGTAGCTAAACGAACATTAAGTATGTCTATATCAACATGCCACGGCACGCCAATTTTTGTAATTGAACGGCATTGGGTACGCACACGATACTCACCTAATTCTGCTGGGGCACAAAAACGGATAGAGGCAGAAACAGTATTATCTATAGCGATGAGGCCTAAATTTCCTCTCGGTTGATTGAACACAATGCTACGATTGCAAGATGGCGGAGGCAGATGTTTCCTTAGTTCGCTGAGTTTTCCGAGTAGTTGATTGTTGCGCCACACCCTAATATCCGAGGTTACGTGCGGTGCAAACAGTGCAAGACCTACCGGATGTTCAGTGTCTTCAAACATATAACTTGTGTTTCTGCTTTTATTATCTTGCGTTGTTCCATTTTGTGTATGCGGAACTAAGGAGATAAAATCGCATAACCGATTCAGAAACAACCCACTCCGAATAAACGCCTCAGGGATAATTGCTGCGACCCATTCACAATGTGTTAAGCATTGCTCAAGAGCATATTTGTAAAGATCATCGTAGTTGGTCACTTCAGGAAATGGCAAACCGCGGCGTGTTGCGGAGTTGCGAGCAAGCCATGGCGGATTGGTAATACAAACATTAAATCCTTTTGGGAAGTCCGAGAGTGTATCACGTTGCACGATCCCTTTTGCGCCTGGCTCAATATCGTAAAACACCCAATCTCGGCACCGCAAATGTGCTGAGTCAATTAATTTTGGAATATCCTTAGCACCTGCAAAAGGTTCTAAGGTGATCTGTTGTTCTAAATTTAACTCTTTTGCCCACGTCTGGAAAGATTTCAACTGAAACGGATTTCCGCGGGTGTAATAGCGTCCATTAGCACGTTTTCTGTCCATTTTGTTATCGTGTTGTTTATGCAAACTATATTTATATAATTGACCCTGGACAATTTCAAGCATACTACTGTGAATGTAAAGGCATCAAATGTCCTACGCACATTTAGTGTAGTGTTGATTTGGCAATAAAGTTTTCAAAATCAACAAGCACAGTAACCGAGAGAAAATGTATAGGTATTTCTAGATCTTGCTATAGTTGAATGATCGTGCTTAGAAATAGGCATTGTAAATGTTGTTTAGGCAATCGGTCAAATGTATATTGCTAAAATATCAACGAATAATCTTCACATTAATAACCGGACTATCCTGTTGAAAGGTTTTACCATTGATTATCGCTGTGGCGCGGAATCTAACTTGGTAAGTCTTCGGTTCAAGAGAACTAAGTGCCTCAAGCACAACCTCAACATCATTTTCGTTAATAGGAATCGTAGCGTCGGGAATAGTTATACCTTCTGGCACCACCGTTATCGGCTTAATGGTAACAATGTCCGTAAAACTACCACGTCGAACAATACTCATTGTAAGTTTAGCGGATTTTTTAATCGTCTCGCTCTTTTCTGCGGTCTCTGGTTCAGCCTTTTCCGTTGGACTCGGGTTAGAGACAGCAACAGTTTCACCTTCACCTACAGCCGCCGCAGGTTCTGCTTCACTGACTGCCTTCGGGAAGACAATGCTAAAGCGTAACGGTTCTATCGTAACAATAAATGGTGCTTCAACAACCGTCAATGGAATTGCAGGAGATGCCTCAGTATAGTTTTCTCGGTTGACAGATGCAGTTCCACTAACGGAAATATAACTTGTGCCGGGTGTGGGGATAACAGAAAATTGTTCGCGTCGTTCAACGGTTCCCGCCCGGAGTGAAATCACAGCACTATTTTTGCCCGCAGGAATTGTGGCTTTTCCGCCTGAAATACGTGCTGGCATACCCTGTACCGAAAGACCGATAGGTCCATTAAAACCTTCTCGTCTATTGGCAATAACGTGAAAGTTTGTGGATTTGTTGTGCACAACATTGACATCAACATCTGCAAACGCGAGTGTAAATGGTGGTGCTTCCATCACTGTCAGTAAGATTTTTTTGGGTGATGTACTTGCTTCTATACGTCTGCCGCCAATTGCACCGACCCCAACGATGGAGAAAGGATACAGTCCAAGTGGCGCGTCCACTGGTGCAGTAATTGTCAATAACGCTTGATTTTGACCGGGATAAAGAATTGTAGGACTAACCAGAAATCCTTTGGGAAGATCAGGTGAGTAGAAGCGGAGTGCGCCATTAAATCCATCCAGTCGTGCGGCAGAGACTGTCATCATGAAAGTGCCACCCCGACTAATACGAGGGTTATCGACATTAACATTTATGCGAAAACCGGGGTTCAATGGACGAATGGTAAGCCTGTAAGGAAAATCTCCGCCCCCAGCACCATTTAGGTCTCGCACGGAAATACCGTAATCGCCTGTTTCTGGGAACGTAAAACTAAGCCGAGCATCTGTTCCGCTTGCATCATCGTTAACACTTAATACCTGTTCTTCAACGGTACCTTCTGCCTCGCCTTTTTTATGTGAATAGAGTGTCAGCAGTGGATCCAGTTGTGATCGAAATTCACGCGCTTTAACATCAAAAATTAAACTTGTTCCTTTTTCTACTTTGATGGAAAACCGATCCACATCACCAGGTTTCTCTATTTTTCCATTCACAGTTATCGGCGTTCCGATTTTGTTTTCTTGTGTTAAACCTTCATTCGGTTCCTTTTCAGTCGTCTCATTAAATTCACCGATGGCAAATGGGAATGGGTTCGTCTCTAAACCGTTTGGTGTACTCACGCGTAGTTCTTGAATCCCAAGTGATGCGTCCGGCGAGATGTCCAGTTGAATTGCATTCACTGAACCCAAATTTGCGCCAGCGACATTAACATTGTTCGCTGCACCGCGTTTCCCACCGAGTGGAAAAACGCTCTGAAGATATGGCAACTCGCCTATACTTAAGCGATATAGGTAATTTCCGCCGCCTTGAAAGCGGATGTCGCGTAGGTGGAGCGTATATTCCCCTGCTTGTTGCGTTGTATAATCGATAAACGAATCTAATCCATTTCCATCCCTGCTTTTCGCTACCTCTGTGCCACTTGGGTCAAATAGGGTAATGTAGGAATCTAATGGCGATCCGATCCGTTGCGCGTGTATGTCACAAATAAGGCGCTCACCTTTTTTGAGTGTAAAACGGAACAGATCCACATCATCAATTGACGCAACTGTACCGTTGACAGTAGCAGGTAATTCAAGTAGGTTAGCCTCATCAGTTGTGGAATTCGGTTCCTGTTCCTTCATCTCAGGAAGGTCACCGACAATGAAGTTTTGTGGATTGGAAACACCATTTGGTGTGATAAGGCGAATCTGATGGTTGCCCAGCGGCGCATCAGACGCAATTTCAAACGATAGAACCAACTGTGGGTTGGTGGGAATGTTCCCAGAGATACCTGAACCGTTAAAACGAACAGTTGCTGTAGGAGATTTTTTCTTTATTTCTGCCTTGATTCCCTCTTTGCTGAACCATATTTTTGCGTTTTCATTGATGTTTTTTCCATCTAAAGTAATTTCAATAGTCTGCCCGCGTTGTGCTGCACAAGGCGATATACTTGTCAGCTGCGGTGCAACCTGTGCATGCGCTATGCCTACAGCCAAGAAGAGAATCAGGACTACTTGAATTAGGAACTGTTGTTTGTACCCTGTTTTTGTTTGTTTACAAAATAGTGTATCAGGCATATTTGATTACCTCTCTGCCAGTTCAGTTATTTACTGCGTTGGACAAATTGCTGCCTTATGTTACCACATCGTTATATATTATACACCTTGATTTGAAATTGGAAAATGATGTGAAAGAATAGATAATTAATGCTACTGCCTTAGATCATTACCGAAGCTAACCCTTCTGAAAAATGCCATGCTTCACTAAATATCGGTTCAATAACCCACTCACCAGATTTGTCAATGTACCCATATTTACCATTTTTTTTGACAGCCGCAAGTCCTTCAGAAAACATGTCGGCTCTATCAAATTGCGGTTCAATGACGAGTGCCCCAGTTTTATCTGCATATCCATATTTTCCGTTCACTTTAACGACAACCAACCCTTCAGAGAAATAGGGAACATACGCTTCAAATTCTAATTCAAGAACCACCTGACCGGTTTTATCAATAAACACATGCTTCCCATCTTTTGTTTTAACATAAGCGTAGTCCTCGGAGAAGTCCCATGTGTCTTTAAAATGAAGTGGAATTATTAATTTACCATTTTTATCAATATATCCCTGATCACACTCATCGTCTAATCCCCAGACACGTGCCAATCCTTCAGAGAAAGAGAACAGGGATTCATAAGGCGGAATGAATGCCCACTCGCCATCGGTGTTAATATAACCAACGGTCGTTTCGGTTCTTACGAGGGCGAGACCGTCTAAGAAGTTCTCAGCATCTTTGTACGTTGGCGATATTCTCATGGTGCCATCCTTATTGATATAACCGTATTTATCATCTACGAAAATAGGAGCTAACCCGTTACCAAATGGATGAGCACACTTATATTGAAGGGGAATGGCAAAATCACCTTGTTTGTCAATGAACCCGTATACGCCATCAATCTCAACTGCTGCTAACCCTTCGGTATAGAGGCAGCAATAATCAAACTGTGGGGGGATAACGAGCCTCCCACTTTTATCAATATAACCGTATTTTGACATATTCAAAATTAGACTTGCACCGCAGCTAATCCTTCCGAAAAAGGCCAGGCTTCCTCAAATCTCGGTTCAATAACCCACTCACCCGATTTGTCAATATAACCAAACTTACCATCTACAGCGACAGGCGCAAATCCTTCAGAAAAACACTCAACTTTGTCAAATCGTGGTTCAATCGTGACTTTCCCAGTTTTATCTACGTATCCATATTTCTGACCGATTCTAACACCAATTAATCCTTCAGAGAAGTAGGGTAGATCGATTCTAAAGCCTAATTCAAGAACCACCTGCCCAGTTTTATCAATAAACCCGCGTTTCCCTTCCTTTGTTTTAACATAGGCATAACCTTCGGAGAAATCGGATGTGTCTCCAAAATGTGGTGGAATGACCTCCGCTCCCGTTTTATCAATATACCCTTGATTGATTTCCTCGCCTTCCAGAGAAACTCTCGCCAATCCTTCAGAAAAGGAGTACATGCATATATAAGGAGGTATGAGCACCCACTCACCATCGGTGTTAATATAACCTTCGGTTGTGTCAGTTCTTACATGGGCAAGACCATTGACAAAATCATCAACAGTACAAAAGATCGGCGAGATAACTACCTCTCCAGACTTATTGATATACCCCCACTTGCCATCTCTGGAAATAGGAGCTAATCCCTCACTGAAACAATATGCCCATTCAAATTGGAGAGGGATCACAAAATCCCCATGTGTGTCAATGAACCCGGATTTTCCATCAACCTCTACAGCAGCTACGCCTTCGGTAAAATAGCCGGGAGTATCAAACTGTGGAGGAATGATGAACTTTCCGCTTTTATCAATGTAACCGTATTTCGACATTTTCAAGACCTTCTTGATTGGCAAAGCGGTTTCCATCGCGAACGGATTGTACGGATTTACACAGAAACATTAGATTATTACCGAAGCTAACCCCTCTGAAAAAAGTCCGGCTTCCTTGAATCTCGGTTCAATAACCCACTCACCCGATTTGTCAATGTAACCGGACTTACCATCAACAGCGGCAGACGCAAGCCCTTCAGAAAAATCACCGACTTTATCAAATTTCGGTTCAATGACAAGTGAACCAGTTTTATCTGCGTATCCATATTTCCCATCGATTTTAACAGCAACCAATCCTTCAAAAAAGTAGGGACGATACGTTTCAAATGCTAAATCAAGAACCACCTGACCGGTTTTATCAATAAACACATGCTCCCCATCCTTGGTCTCAACATAGGCGTAACCTTCGGAAAAATTGTAGGTGTTTCTAAAGTGAGTGGGAATCACCTCCGCTCCCGTAATATCAATATACCCTTCATTGGATTCCTCTCCTTCTACCCAAACTATCGCTAATCCTTCAGAAAATGAGAAACAGCATACATAAGGCGGAATCAATGCCCATTCGCCATCGGTGTTAATATATCCTTCGGTAGTTTCGGTTATTACATGGGCAAGACCATCGGAGAAGTAAGTAGCATATTTAAACGTCGGCGGTATCACCACGGTGCCAGCTCTATTGATGTAACCGTATTTGCCATCTATGGAAACAGCGGCTAATCCTTCACTGAAATCATCTGCATATTCAAATTGGAAGGGAAGTGCAAACCCTCCGTGTTTGTCAATAAACCCGCATTTTCCATCAATCTCTACGGCGGCTACGCCTTCGGTATGATAACCGGGAGTATCAAACTGTGGAGGAATGATGAACTTTCCGCTTTTATCAATGTAACCGTATTTCGACATTTTCAAGACCTTCTTGATTAGTAATGCGGTTTCCATCGCCAACGGATTGTACGGATTTACACAGAGACATTAGATTATTACCGAAGCTAACCCCTCTGAAAAAAGTCCGGCTTCCTTGAATCTCGGTTCAATAACCCACTCACCCGATTTGTCAATGTAACCGGACTTACCATCTACAAAAAGCCCGCCTCGCCTGAATTTCGGATCAAAAACCCATTCACCCGATTTGTCAAAGTAACCATACTTACCATCTACAGCAACAGGTGCAAGCCCTTCAGAAAACCTCTCGACTCTATCAAATCTCGGTTCAATCACGACGCTCCCGGATTTATCTGCAAATCCGTATTGATGATCGATATTAACACCGATCAACCCTTCAGAGAAGTATGGAGGATAAAATATTAACGCGGATTCAAAAACCATCTGACCCGTTTTATCAATAAAACCACGTTTTCCTTCCTTTGTTTTAACGTAGGCATAACCTTCAGAGAAAGCAGACGTGTCTGCAAAGTGAGTGGGAATAACCTCCGCTCCCGTTATATCAATATACCCTTGATTGATTTCCTCGCCTTCCAGAGAAACTCTCGCCAATCCTTCAGAAAAGGAGTACATGCATATATAAGGAGGTATGAGTGCCCACTCACCATCGGTGTTAATATAACCTTCGGTTGTTTCGGTCATTACATGGGCAAGACCATCGGAGAAGTAATCAGCATCTTTAAACGTCGGCGGTATCACCACGGTGCCAACTCTATTGATGTAGCCGTATTTGCCATCTATGGAAACAGCGGCTAATCCTTCACTGAAATCATCTGCATATTCAAATTGGAGGGGGATCACAAAATCACCCTGTTTGTCAATGAACCCGCATTTTCCATCAACCTCTACGGCGGTTAAACCTTCGGTAAAATAGCCGGGAGTATCAAACTGGGGTGGAATAACAATACTCCCACTTTTATCAATGTAACCGTATTTTGACATTTTCAAGACCTTCTTCATTAGTAATGCGGGTTTTCTTGACAAAACGGGCACCTATAGATTTATACCACCACATTAGATTTTTACCGCAGCTAAACCCTCTGAAAAACAAGTAGCGTACCTAAATATCGGTTCAATCATCCACTTCCCAGTTTTGTCAATGTACCCATACTTCCCATTTATTTTGACAGGCGCGAGTCCTTCGGAAAACAAGTCGGCTTTATCAAATCGTGGTTCAATGACGAGTGCCCCAGTTTTGCCTGCATATCCATATTTTCCGTTCACCTTAACGACAACCAATCCTTCAGAGAAATAGGGAACATACGCTTCAAATTCTAATTCAAGTACCACTTGACCGGTTTTATCAATAAACATATACTTGCCTTGTTTTGTTTCAACATAGGCATAACCATCGGAGAAATCCCACGTGTCTTCAAAGCGGGATGGGATAATTAATTCACCGGCCTTATCAATATACCCTTCATCATATCCACCATCTTTTTCATTTTGGATACCGATTTGGGCAACTCCTTCTGAGAAATCATATAAAATTGTTTCACCGGATGGCGTGAGTGCCCATTCACCCGTAGTGTTAATATAGCCTTCAGTTGTGTCAGTTTTTGCACGAGCCAGACCATCGGAAAATACCCACGCCTCTCGAAAGGTGAGTGGAATGATTACCTTTCCAGACCTATTGATAAAACCGCACTTTTCATCTATGCAAATAGGTGCTAAACCATCGCTAAACCAAAGTGCCCATTTATATTGGAACGGGATCGCGAAATTACCTTGTTTGTCTATGAACCTGTACACTCCATCAATCTCCACAGCTGCTACACCTTCAGAATAACCGTAGCAGTCATCAAACTGTGGTGGAATGATGAACTTTCCGCTTTTATCAATGTAACCAAATTTTGACATTTTCAAGACCTTCTTGATTGGCAAAGCGGTTTCCATCACGAATGGATTGTACGGATTTACACAGAAACATTAGATTATTACCGAAGCTAACCCCTCTGAAAAAAGTCCGGCTTCCTTGAATCTCGGTTCAATAACCCACTCACCAGTTTTGTCAATGTAACCAGACTTCCCATCTACAAAAAGCCCGCCTCGCCTGAATGTCGGATCAAAAACCCATTCACCCGATTTGTCAAAGTAACCATACTTACCATCTACAGCAACAGGTGCAAGCCCTTCAGAAAACCTCTCGACTCTATCAAATCTCGGTTCAATCACGACGCTCCCGGATTTATCTGCAAATCCGTATTGATGATCGATATTAACACCGATCAACCCTTCAGAGAAGTATGGAGGATAAAATATTAACGCGGATTCAAAAACCATCTGACCCGTTTTATCAATAAAACCACGTTTTCCTTCCTTTGTTTTAACGTAGGCATAACCTTCAGAGAAAGCAGACGTGTCTGCAAAGTGAGTGGGAATAACCTCCGCTCCCGTTATATCAATATACCCTTGATTGATTTCCTCGCCTTCCAGAGAAACTCTCGCCAATCCTTCAGAAAAGGAGTACATGCATATATAAGGAGGTATGAGTGCCCACTCACCATCGGTGTTAATATAACCTTCGGTTGTTTCGGTCATTACATGGGCAAGACCATCGGAGAAGTAATCAGCATCTTTAAACGTCGGCGGTATCACCACAGTGCCAACTCTATTGATGTAGCCGTATTTGCCATCTATGGAAACAGGTGCTAATCCTTCACTGAACCAATGTGCACACTCATATTGGAGGGGGATCACAAAATCACCCTGTTTGTCAATGAACCCGGATTTTCCATCAATCTCTACAGATGCTATGCCTTCAGAATATTCGTAGCAGTCATCAAACTGTGGTGGAATGACGAAACTCCCACTTTTATCAATGTATCCGTATTTTGACATTTTCAAAATTAGACTTGTACCAAAGCTAACCCCTCCGAAAAACACCAAGCTTCCTTGAATCTCGGTTCAATCACCCACTCACCCGATTTGTCAATGTAACCATACTTAGCATCTACAAAAAGCCCGCCTCGCCTGAATGTCGGATCAGAAACCCATTCACCCGATTTGTCAAAGTAACCATACTTAGCATCTACAGCAGCAGGCGCAAGTCCTTCAGAAAAATCTCCGACATTATCAAATCGCGGTTCAATCACGACGCTCCCGGATTTATCTGCAAATCCGTATTGATAATCGATATTAACACCGATCAACCCTTCAGAGAAGTATGGAGGATAAAATATTAACGCGGATTCAAGAACCATCTGACCAGTTTTATCAATAAAACAACGTTTTCCCTCCTTTGTTTTAACATAAGCATAACCTTCGGAGAAATCGGATATGCTTTCAAAGTCGGGTGGAATGACTATTGTCCCCATCCTATCAATATATCCCATATCCTCCCAATCCGTTTCTTCATTCCAGACACCATGCCGAGCGAGGCCTTCAGAAAAACCGTATAACATGTGATCATCAGTGAATGTTAATGCTTTTTCACCAGATGTGTCAATATAGTGCTCATGTATAGCACCATCAGTTGCCTTAGTTCTTACAAGGGCAAGACCATCGGAGAAGTAATCAGCATCTTTAAACGTCGGCGGTATCACCACGGTGCCGGCTTTATTGATGTAACCGTATTTGTTGCCATCTATAGAAACAGCGGCTAATCCCTCACTGAAATCATATGCCGAGTGAAATTGGAGGGGAATTACAAAATCACCCTGCTTGTCAATGAACCCGTATTTTCCATCAACCTCTACGGCGGCTATGCCATCGTTATAAAAGCCGGAAGTATCAAACTGCGGTGGAATGATGAACTTTCCGCTTTTATCAATGTAACCGTATTTCGACATTTTCAAGACCTTCTTGATTAGTAATGCGGTTTCCATCGCCAACGGATTGTACGGATTTACACAGAGACATTAGATTATTACCGCAGCTAACCCTTCTGAAAAAGGTTCGGCTTCCTTAAATCTCGGTTCAATAACCCACTCACCCGACTTGTCAATGTAACCATACTTACCTTCTACAAAAAACCCGGTTCCCTTGAATCTCGGTTCAATAACCCACTCTCCTGATTTGTCAATGTAACCGGACTTCCCATCTACAAAAAGCCCGCCTCGCCTGAATTTCGGATCAAAAACCCATTCACCCGATTTGTCAAAGTAACCATACTTACCATCTACAGCAACAGGTGCAAGCCCTTCAGAAAACCTCTCGACTCTATCAAATCTCGGTTCAATCACGACGCTCCCGGATTTATCTGCAAATCCGTATTGATGATCGATATTAACACCGATCAACCCTTCAGAGAAGTATGGAGGATAAAATATTAACGCGGATTCAAAAACCATCTGACCCGTTTTATCAATAAAACCACGTTTTCCTTCCTTTGTTTTAACGTAGGCATAACCTTCAGAGAAAGCAGACGTGTCTGCAAAGTGAGTGGGAATAACCTCCGCTCCCGTTTTATCAATATACCCTTGATTGATTTCCTCGCCTTCCAGAGAAACTCTCGCCAATCCTTCAGAAAAGGAGTACATGCATATATAAGGAGGTATGAGTGCCCACTCACCATCGGTGTTAATATAACCTTCGGTTGTTTCGGTCATTACATGGGCAAGACCATCGGAGAAGTAATCAGCATCTTTAAACGTCGGCGGTATCACCACGGTGCCAACTCTATTGATGTAGCCGTATTTGCCATCTATGGAAACAGCGGCTAATCCTTCACTGAAATCATCTGCATATTCAAATTGGAAGGGAATTACAAAATCACCTTGTTTATCAATGAAACCACATTTCCCATCAACTTCAACAGCAGCTACGCCATCGGTATAATAGCCAGGAGTATCAAACTGTGGTGGAATGATGAACTTTCCGCTTTTATCAATGTAACCATATTTTGACATTTTCAAAATTAGACTTGTACCGAAGCTAACCCCTCTGAAAAAAGTCCGGCTTCCTTGAATCTCGGTTCAATAACCCACTCACCAGTTTTGTCAATGTAACCGGACTTCCCATCTACAAAAAGCCCGCCTCGCCTGAATGTCGGATCAAAAACCCATTCACCCGATTTGTCAAAGTAACCATACTTAGCATCTACAACAACAGCCGCAAGCCCTTCAGAAAAATGCCCAACTCTATCAAATCTCGGTTCAATCACGACTCTTCCTGTTTTATCTGCAAATCCGTATTTCTGATCGATCTTAACACCGATCAACCCTTCAGAAAAGTAGGAATAACCATCGACCTTAAACGCTAATTCGAGAACCATCTGACCCGTTTTATCAATAAACCCGCGTTTCCCTTCCTTTGTTTTAACATAGGCATAACCTTCGGAGAAATCGGAGGTGTCTCTAAAGTGAGCGGGAATAACCTCCGCTCCCGTTATATCAATATACCCTTCATTGGATTCCTCTCCTTCTACCCAAACTATCGCTAATCCTTCAGAAAATGAGAAACAGCATACATAAGGCGGAATCAATGCCCATTCGCCATCGGTGTTAATATATCCTTCGGTAGTTTCGGTTATTACATGGGCAAGACCATCGGAGAAGTAAGTAGCATATTTAAACGTCGGCGGTATCACCACGGTGCCAGCTCTATTGATGTAACCGTATTTGCCATCTATGGAAACAGCGGCTAATCCTTCACTGAAATCATCTGCATATTCAAATTGGAAGGGAATTACAAAATCACCTTGTTTATCAATGAAACCACATTTCCCATCAACTTCAACAGCAGCTACGCCATCGGTATAATAGCCGGGAGTATCAAAACGTGGAGGAATGATGAACTTTCCGTTTTTATCAATGTAACCATATTTAGACATTTTCAAGACCTTCTTCATTAGTAATGCGGGTTTCCATCGCGAATGGATTGTACGGATTTACACAGAAATATTAGATTTTTACCGCAGCTAACCCCTCTGAAAAACAAGTAGCGTACCTAAATATCGGTTCAATCATCCACTTCCCAGTTTTGTCAATGTACCCATACTTCCCATTTATTTTGACAGCCGCAAGTCCTTCAGAAAACATGTCGGCTCTATCAAATTGCGGTTCAATGACGAGTGCCCCAGTTTTGTCTGCATATCCATATTTTCCGTTCACCTTAACGACAACCAACCCTTCAGAGAAATAGGGAACATACGCTTCAAATGCTAATTCAAGAACCACCTGACCGGTTTTATCAATAAACACCTGCTTCCCATCTTTTGTTTTAACATAAGCGTAGTCCTCGGAGAAGTCCCATGTGTCTTTAAAATGAAGTGGAATTATTAATTTACCATTTTTATCAATATATCCCTGATCACACTCATCGTCTAATCCCCAGACACGTGCCAATCCTTCAGAGAAAGAGAACAGGGATTCATAAGGCGGAATGAATGCCCACTCGCCATCGGTGTTAATATAACCAACGGTCGTTTCGGTTCTTACGAGGGCGAGACCGTCTAAGAAGTTCTCAGCATCTTTGTACGTTGGCGATATTCTCATGGTGCCATCCTTATTGATATAACCGTATTTATCATCTACGAAAATAGGAGCTAACCCGTTACCAAATGGATGAGCACACTTATATTGAAGGGGAATGGCAAGATCACCTTGTTTGTTAATAAATCCGTATACGCCATCAATCTCCACTGCTGCTAACCCTTCGGTATGACCGTAGCAATAATCAAACTGTGGTGGAATGACGAAACTCCCACTTTTATCAATGTATCCGTATTTTGACATTTTCAAAATTAGACTTGTACCAAAGCTAACCCCTCCGAAAAACGCCAAGCTTCACTAAATCTCGGTTCAATAACCCACTCTCCTGATTTGTCAAAGTACCCATACTTTCCGTCTACAGCAACTGCCGCAAGTCCTTCAGAAAAATCACCGACTTTATCAAATTTCGGTTCAATGACAAGTGAACCAGTTTTATCTGCGTATCCATATTTCCCATCGATTTTAACAGCAACCAATCCTTCAAAAAAGTAGGGACGATACGTTTCAAATGCTAAATCAAGAACCACCTGACCGGTTTTATCAATAAACACATGCTCCCCATCCTTGGTCTCAACATAGGCGTAACCTTCGGAAAAATTGTAGGTGTTTCTAAAGTGAGTGGGAATCACCTCCGCTCCCGTAATATCAATATACCCTTCATTGGATTCCTCTCCTTCTACCCAAACTATCGCTAATCCTTCAGAAAATGAGAAACAGCATACATAAGGCGGAATCAATGCCCATTCGCCATCGGTGTTAATATATCCTTCGGTAGTTTCGGTTATTACATGGGCAAGACCATCGGAGAAGTAAGTAGCATATTTAAACGTCGGCGGTATCACCACGGTGCCAGCTCTATTGATGTAACCGTATTTGCCATCTATGGAAACAGCGGCTAATCCTTCACTGAAATCATCTGCATATTCAAATTGGAAGGGAAGTGCAAACCCTCCGTGTTTGTCAATAAACCCGCATTTTCCATCAATCTCTACGGCGGCTACGCCTTCGGTATGATAACCGGGAGTATCAAACTGTGGAGGAATGATGAACTTTCCGCTTTTATCAATGTAACCGTATTTCGACATTTTCAAGACCTTCTTGATTAGTAATGCGGTTTCCATCGCCAACGGATTGTACGGATTTACACAGAGACATTAGATTATTACCGAAGCTAACCCCTCTGAAAAAAGTCCGGCTTCCTTGAATCTCGGTTCAATAACCCACTCACCCGACTTGTCAATGTAACCGGACTTACCATCTACAAAAAGCCCGCCTCGTCTGAATTTCGGATCAAAAACCCATTCACCCGATTTGTCAAAGTAACCATACTTAGCATCTACAACAACAGCCGCAAGCCCTTCAGAAAAATGTCCGACATTATCAAATCGCGGTTCAATCACGACGCTCCCGGATTTATCTGCAAATCCGTATTGATGATCGATATTAACACCGATCAACCCTTCAGAGAAGTATGGAGGATAAAATATTAACGCGGATTCAAGAACCATCTGACCAGTTTTATCAATACACCCACTTTTTCCCTCCTTTGTTTTAACATAAGCATAACCTTCGGAGAAATCGGATATGCTTTCAAAGTCGGGTGGAATGACTATTGTCCCCATCCTATCAATATATCCCATATCAAACGTATCTTCTTTTTCATTCCAGACACCATGCCGAGCGAGGCCTTCAGAAAAACCGTATAACATGTGATCATCAGTGAATGTTAATGCTTTTTCACCAGATTTGTCAATATAGTGCTCATGTATAGCACCATCAGTTGCCTTGGTTCTTACAAGGGCAAGACCATCGGAGAAGTAAGTAGCATATTTAAACGTCGGCGGTATCACTACAGTGCCGGATCTATTGATGTAACCGTATTTGCCATCTATTGAAACAACGGCAAATCCTTCGCTGAAATCATCTACATATTCAAATTGGAGGGGAATCACAAAATCACCCCGCTTGTCAATGAAACCGCATTTTCCATCAATCTCTACAGATGCTACGCCTTCGATATGATAACCGGGAGTATCAAACTGTGGAGGAATGATGAACTTTCCGCTTTTATCAATGTAACCGTATTTCGACATTTTCAAGACCTTCTTGATTAGTAATGCGGTTTCCATCGCCAACGGATTGTACGGATTTACACAGAGACATTAGATTATTACCGCAGCTAACCCTTCTGAAAAAGGTTCGGCTTCCTTAAATCTCGGTTCAATAACCCACTCACCCGACTTGTCAATGTAACCATACTTACCTTCTACAAAAAACCCGGTTCCCTTGAATCTCGGTTCAATAACCCACTCTCCTGATTTGTCAAAGTACCCATACTTTCCGTCTACAGCAACTGCCGCAAGTCCTTCAGAAAAATCACCGACTTTATCAAATTTCGGTTCAATGACAAGTGAACCAGTTTTATCTGCGTATCCATATTTCCCATCGATTTTAACAGCAACCAATCCTTCAAAAAAGTAGGGACGATACGTTTCAAATGCTAAATCAAGAACCACCTGACCGGTTTTATCAATAAACACATGCTCCCCATCCTTGGTCTCAACATAGGCGTAACCTTCGGAAAAATTGTAGGTGTTTCTAAAGTGAGTGGGAATCACCTCCGCTCCCGTAATATCAATATACCCTTCATCGAACTCCTCTCCTTCCAACGAAACTTTCGCCAATCCTTCAGAAAAGGAGTAAATATCTCCATAAGGAGGTATGAGTACCAATTCGCCTTCGGTGTTAATATACCCTTCGGTAGTTTCGGTTATTACATGGGCAAGACCATCGAAGAAGTAATAAGCATTTTTAAACGTCGGCAGTATCACTACAGTGCCGGATCTATTGATGTAACCGTATTTGCCATCTATGGAAACAGCGGCTAATCCTTCACTGAAATCCTCTGCATATTCAAATTGGAGGGGAAGTGCAAACCCTCCGTGTTTGTCAATAAACCCGCATTTTCCATCAATCTCTACGGCGGCTACGCCTTCGGTATGATAACCGGGAGTATCAAACCGTGGCGGAATAACAATTCTCCCACTTTTATCAATATAGCCAAATTTCGACATCTTATGTACCTCTTTTTTAGCAAGCGGGGCGTAGCATCTGTGTCGCACGCCCCGCTTTTCAAACGTTAGAAGATTCTAAGGTGTTAGGATAAGCAACCCACCAACAGGTGCAGCAGGGGTGGGTAATAGCGCAATGCCAATGAGCGTTTTTCCACCTTTGTAGATCAGATATCCTGCACCAAGTCCCCCAGCAAGAGTCAACAGTCTACTGGGTGAAAACCAACTACCACCACTCGTTCGATTCATCCCTTTTTTAATTTCCTTTGCTTTTCCCTTAGAACTTCTCGGCAAGTTCTCAATAGTTTTGTCACCTCCTCCAATTTTCCATCCAGGGCTTTCCGCTGTGGGCGGATACACGTTTATGTGATTTCCATCTGGGAAGGTAACATCATAATGGGGACCACCATGGCCTGAAGGGTCTTTTTTCCATATTTCTTCGTGTTCACCCTTTGCACCACCCCCCTTGTGTCTGGCAGGCCCCCGGTCAGGCTCCCTGTACCCTGAGTCTCTTGGTGGTATGCGTGTGAGTTCCACGACTTGTGCGTTATTGCCAGAAACAACCTGATTCCCCAAAGCTAACACGTAGAAAGCCCATTCAACATCTCTACTATATGTGATGTTAAACTCATTTGTATCTTCACAGTATGTCACGGACTCAATGGGAACCGTGAATTCGTCGTAAACTGTCACGGTGTAAGAGTCCGAGTCTGAATCTATCGGCACTGTCGGATCTTCCTGACCATCAACAGGGAAAACCTCTGCTGTGATCTCGTACGCGTCGCCTATTGCACTACCACTGTTGAATATATATTCAAAATAAGAGGTCGTGTCTGTTCCATTACCGTAGTCTGTGTATGCCAACGTTCCAAATCCGGATTCACACGGACTTTTTACATACCAGAAAACAACTCTATAAGGTTGGTTAAATGAAGCTTGACTGTATTGCGTAGTACCTGAGATAATTGTGGTTAACCCTCCTGAACTTTGGCCAACGTAATCTACGGTGATCGCCGCATCAACGGCGGCGGAAATAATACCATTTCTGAATAATTATATTCCATTTGCGACTTTCGTGAAATATTTAAAATTTGTGATTTGAGCAATAGCTGCCTTCGTATACTTTCTCAAGATTTGTGTGATTTTGTCCTGCATTTCCTCTATTGACCCCAATGTGTGCTGAAACAATTTGGCTTTGATGTCTTGCCAGAGTCTTTCGATCGGGTTCAACTCTGGACTATAAGGGGGTAGAAAAATCAAGGCGATATTGTCAGGAAGTTGTAGCGATTTCGCCTGATGAAAACGACCATTATCAAGCACAAGGACATTTAGCGTCTTTGGAAAAGTCTTTGCTAACTCATCAATGCATACTTGGAAACAGACACCATTGAGCCAGGGCATTTCAAGGAAGAAACTTTCTCCTGTTATCGGTTCCACAGCTCCGTATAGATAAAGGCTCTGGTAAGTGTGATCAACATTGGCAATCGGTTTAACACCGCGTAAGGTGGGATGCCGAGACGACACAGGCAAAAGACCACACCTTGACTCGTCTTGGCAAAAAAGTCGGACGCTTTGAAAAGAAGATGCCTTCTCCGAAATCACCTCCTCAACTTTGGTAGCGAAGTTAGCAACGAACGCATCACACGCTACATCGTTTTTTTATGACTTTTGCGAGGCACTTTGAGTTTCGCATTCCATTTATACCGAACTAACGCATGAACTGTTTTATAGTGCATTTGGACACCGAAGGTTTCTTCAATATAATCTGTTATCTGTTGATAACTGGAAAAACCTTCTGGTTTTTGAAGTTCCGCTCGCAGCAGCTCTTGTTGTTCTTTGGATAACCGAGGGGGACACCCCGGGGAATAATCACGATCCAAAAGCGCATCAAGTCCTTTAGTCTCATAAGTCACTATCCAGTGTCCAATCGTTTTTCGGCTGACACCTAACCTCTCAGCGACTTGCTTGCGAGTTATTGCTTGACCACTACGAAATAGGTAAAGGGCTGTCAATCTTTGCTTTTGATAACCTACTGATGTCTTTCTCAACAGCCTTTTCAACTCTGAAACACTTTCTGTAATCTCTGGAGGCTTTATGTGCATTGGTATCAATCCTATGATTTGTATAATTGGAAAAAGTATAGCAGAAATTGAAAACTTTTAAAAGGATAAATATATACAAGAAATGGTATAAATAGATGTGTCAAATTTTGTCAATAGTCTGGAAAGAAAGTCCATTAGTTATTATAACATTTCGCCCTGATGGGGCTGCTCCCAAGATGTATTTCCCACAAGTTTTCAATTAGTTTTCGGTATAAACCACTCGTAGATTGGGTTGAACACCGTGAAACCCAATCTACTTACTAACGGAAACGTATTGAAGCCCCAGCCGTGAACTGCAATCGGTTTATGAGTTGTATCCCCGTTAGATTTTGATACACCGGTATCTGAATCTCAAACGCCAAACGGTTCCGTTGAAAAGGCACTCCTGTAGGGATCATAAAATCAGTTGAAATAGCGATGTCAAGCTGCGTGTTGCCCTGGGAATCTATTTGGTGGATTGGACTTCTGTTTTGATTCAACTCAGGATCGCTGCTGCTGAACGCCGCTTTGTGTGAAAATAGAAGCCTCCCTCCAAATTGGAACCAATTGTTTACGCGTTGTGTGCTCCAAGCGGTCACAGTGAAAGTGTTGCCATGCCGATATTTGCGCGCATTTTGATGTAAGGGTAAGGAACTGAGCAATTGACTACCATAGCTCCAGTCCTCTTTTGTGCCGAAAAGGGTGACACCCGGACGCGCTTCATAGGAACCACTACCCAGTTGCATTGGGTAAGGTAACACCTCCCCGTCATCTCCCGTTTCTGCGATACTCCCAGTTGGTAATGAAATACCGATGTTTCCGGTGAGCGTAAAGTACTCTTTTTTTAATAGCGTGAGCAGCGCGTCAAATTTGACATCGCCAAAACCTTCACTGTCTCTATTATATATCCCGACAGGCTGTTTTTGATGGCCTCCTTGTTGCTGATATGAACCTTCCATCTGCATGATGTGCTCATGATAATTCATTATCGCCATCAAAGTAATATGATCATGCGGGACGTAGATGGCACTGTACATCTGTGTTGACGTAATCATATGCTTTGGTGCCAGCATATAATCTTGTAGCACATCTGCTGTTTCAAGCGTATCTGTGCCAGACTGCAATGCCTGCAAACCTATCACCGTGCCTCGGTAGCTGAACATTGCATCACCTGCTTTATGTCCATGGTCGGCTATTACACCAATAGGTGCGTTCCCATCAAGGCGAGGTGTTGAGGTATCCGCGAAAGTGACAGACAACGTGAGTAGAAAAAGGGTAATGCTGAGTGTTATTCCCAAAACATTTGGTTGCCAACGAAACTTTTTAAATAACATAATAATCTCCTCATTTAGTTCAAATACCCGCGTGGGGATTTGAACTAAATGACGAAAGAACTAATGGAAAGCCTGCACTTGAACTACAACTTTAGTCCAAACACAAGCTTCTGAATTATCCTGAATTTAGAATATTCCGTCAATCACTTCACCTTTGACCAACTCACGTGGTTGTTCTAAGTGATTCAGCACGATAGTGTGCGGGTCAATACCGAGCGTATGGTAAATCGTAGCGAGGATATCTCGCGGATGCACAGGTTTTTCAAGCGGTGTTGAACCCGTAGCATCAGACTTACCGTAAACCTGACCACCTTTGACACCCGCACCAGCGATTAGACCGGTATAACAATAGGGCCAGTGGTCACGTCCATCAGGTGCGTTACCATTACCAGAGGTACTAATACCCATTCGTGGTGAGCGACCAAATTCACCGATAGCAAGCACAAGCGTTTCCTCTAACATGCCGCGCTGATCTAAATCTTCAAGCAGTGAAGAAACCGCACTATCTAACTTGGGACAGTGTAGGTTTTTCAGTGGGCCGAAGTTCGCTGCATGCGTATCCCATGCCGTTTCATTCGGGTTGCCGTTTGCAACAGAGGGCCAGTTCACCTGTACGAAACGGGTGCCTGCTTCAACCAGTCGGCGTGCAAGGAGCGCGCTCTGACCAAATGTATGGCGACCGTATTTGTCACGCATTTCATCAGGTTCCTGCGACAAATCAAACGCATTACGTGCTTTCTGAGACAAAATGAGATTATACGCTTTTTCATAATACTCGTTCAGCGCGTAAGAATCAGCCACTTTGTCAATTTCTGGCATATTGGCGTTAATCGTTTCAAGTAGCGTTTTGCGACGCTGTAACCGAGCAGGCGGAATTTCTGGACGTAGCGTCAAATCATCAAGTTTTATCTCTTTATTGGGGTCCTGGAAAAGAAAATATGGGTCATAAGCTCTGCCGAGGAAACCCGCATTTCCGCCTTTACCGATGATACCACTCTCCTGCATTGGACGCGGGAGTTGGACAGCTGCTAACATCGGTTCATCTGGCGGTCTGAACTTAGCGATATGTGCTGCAGCATTTGGATGATCTGCAGGAGACGGTGGGTCAAGTTGTCCCGAAGGTGCAACCTTGTCCGGTGTTTCACCTGTAACCATCTGATACATCGCAGCGGTGTGATTGAAAAGTCCAGCTGGCGTATAACTTACTGAACGGATAAGACATGCTTTATCCATCTGTTTCGCTAAACGCGGCATCGTCTCTGACAACTGAATACCGGGAACATTCGTTGGAATAGGATTAAATTCACCACGGATATTAGACGGAGCATCCGGCTTTGGATCCCAGATATCAATGTGACTCGGTCCGCCTTGCAAAAAGAGCAGAATGACAGAATTTGCTTTGCCCCAACCGTTTAGAGGCATCGCGGGGTCAACTGTCGTGCTTGCCTTGGCTTGGAGTGACAATACTTGTGGCAGGCTAATGCCCAGCATCGCCGCGCCACCCACGCGGAGAAATTCCCGACGTGAGAACCCATCACATAATCTTCCGGGTGCTTGTGGTAACGAAATCATCAATTATTTCCTCCATTATTACTGTGCTAACTTCCGATCTGGTTCACCAATCCATCCTTTGTAGCAGAGGTGACAACCAAAGAAAACGGAGCGCACAAATCGGTTTCGGGCTTAACGGTTAAATAAAAACGCGGGACTATTGATTAATGCCCACAATAAATCTTGCGCGCCTTCCTCTTTCGATTCAGCTTTTGCAAGATGTTCAACCGCTGTCGTATATTCATTTTCCTCCGGTAACCGAGCAAATGTTGCAAGGTACAACTCTTCAACAAGGACACGGTCGTCCTTATTGTCTTTGAGGAGTTTTGCAATTCGTCCATTTGGATCAATAATTGCATTCGCAACTGTCGGACCGTTAATAAGGTTCATTGCGTGTGCCAGGCTTACCTCCGTTGTCCGTTCACATTCACATGAACTTTCACGTTCTGGACGACCGAACAATTTCAAAAATCCATCATCCTTTACTCTGCTGTCCGGTAATTGTACAGCACGGAAGTTTTTCGGCACACCCTGAAACTTCGGTTGACTTCCCGTAGCAACACCGATAGCATCTAACAACTGTTCAGCTGTCAAACGTCGTGCGGTTGCGTGTGAGAAATTAATCGTATCCTCTTTGTTCCACTTGTTGGTCTTGATACTCTGTTGATAGGTGCGAGAACGGGCAAGTGTTTTCATGATATGTTTCATGTCAAACCCGCTGTCCACGAAATCTTTCGTCAGCGCATCAAGCAAATCCGGATTACTGGGTGGGTTGCTTGTCCGTATATCATCAACCGGTTCAATGATACCGCGCCCCATGAAATAACTCCATATACGATTTGCACCTGCTTTTGCGAACATAGGATTCTCAGATGATGTGAGCCATTCAGCAAGAGATTCACGTTGATCAGCAGCATCTTTCTGGACTTCGCCAAATGGAACAGATGGATTAACAACAGCTAACGTTCTCGGATGTTTAACCGGACTCGGACTAAAACTAGCGTATACGATTTCATCACCCGGTAAACGTCCGTTTTTCAGCTTGACACCTGAGAAAAATGCGCCTAATTCGTAATACTGATTTTGCGTCCATACCTCAAACGGATGGTCATGACATTTATTACAGGCGAATCGAACGCCAAGGAAAAGTTGCGTCGTATTTTCCACAGCCGCAGTATATTCGCGCGAGACACGGAAATAATTTGCTGCAGGATTGGCATAAGTACTGCCAGTAGCAGTAATCAGGTCATGCACAAATTGGTTATAGGGTCGATTTTTTGCAATTGACTCATGTATCCATTCTTGGAAAAGCCACATGCCGCGTTCACCGAGGAATTTACGGTTCGATTGCAATAGGTCACCCCATTTATGTGTCCAATGGTCAACATATTCGGGTGTTTCGACCAGTATATCAATCAATTTTTCTCGCTTTTCCTTGGCAGGTGTTTTATCCGCAAGGAAACTCCGTACCTGTGCAGGATCTGGTGGAAGTCCTGTCATATCGAAATAAATCCTACGAACGAACTCTTCATCTGTGCAAAGTTCAGATGGTAGAATCTTCAGTCGCTTCAGTTTGTTATGGACATGCGTATCAATGTAGTTGTATTCTGGTGTTTTAACCCATTCGTAACCACTCCGATCACCCATAACGATGATGCCGTTTGTGCTATATGCTCCCTCATATCGGGTTAGGATAGCGGTTTCTCCGCGGCGTTCTGCAGTTACCATACCGTCACCAGTTATTTTCGCAACTTCGTTGACACTACTGGTGAATTTTGCTTCACGGGTAACATCACGGGTCGTTCCATCTGGATAATGGGCAATTACCAACATTTGTTGTTTCGTCCCCGGCATAGACAATTCAGCGGATTCTGGAAACACCTCTAAGCTCTCAACACGTTGGGTAGTTTCTACATCAGAGACAACCCCTTCACTTATCCACTGATGAATGAGATTGTAATCACGCGAATCCGGGACAATCACCTGACCCCCTTTGTGTGGCACTTCAGATGTTGTTTTGAGCAACATTAAACTCTGTTCGGGGAACGCACGATTAAACCGCCGTCCAGATATATCTTCAATCAGGAGTTCATAGTCAAAATCTGGATCGTAACCGCGCAGTGAAAGTTTGAAACCGTTTTTGCCTTTTGCAGAACCGTGGCAGGTGCCGCTATTACAACCGGCATGGCTTAGAATGGGCATCACATCTCGCACAAAACTCACTGGCGGTGCGTCAACGCTTGCAACGTTCACCGGTAATTCTGTGCTGATGCCTTTCACTGTAACCTTAATTGTTGCAGGACCAACTGAATTCGGAAAGATGTAACCATCTTCAAGCACCTTTACCCCTTCTGAGGTAGGTTTGAGAACTGCCGAAGACGTAACATCAACCCATTTTCCATCTTTAGTTTGCCCCGAAACAAGCACACGGCGACCATCGCGCGCATGCTCTAACGTCAACGACTCCGGGTGAGTCTTCAACGCTTTAATTTCAGGAATGTCTACACTCGGTACAGCTTCCTCCATCTGGCTCCAACTTGAATGTTGAAATACCAAACAGCAGAAAAATACGATAAGGAGTGTAACAACCAAGTTATACCTGAGTTTCACATTAACCTCCAAATGTGCTATGAAACTTAACGTAGCGGTGTAATCCGCTCTATTTACTTTTTACTTCTGATTTTGGTTTTTTACCTCTGGTTTTTCAAGTTTCCCCACATTATCGGCAACTTGCCGTATGAGGATACATCTAAATATTTCGATTCACTCACTAACCAATCAATAACGTTTTCTGTAAGTTGCTCTAACTGGTCAATATCTTTATTATTCGCGTGGTAGTTTGGAAGTCGCCAATTCATGTTGAATACCTTGCCTTTTCCTGCTTTCCAATAACCGAAAGCTGCAATACCATCACCCCAATCGTTCGCTGGGGGACCCTAAGCGTTGGCAAGCGTAATAAAATTCTTCCAAAGTTTGTTGTAATAGTCACCAGTATTCGGATATCCAGTCGAATTAACCTGAATCCTATCACCAAGTTTCGGTGTGTCTCCATCAATATTCTTTAGACCGTCAACTAATTTGTGGTCAAGTGTCTCTTGGAGTACGGTAATGCCGACGTTCTGTCCATCGTCTAGTACAGGCGGAAACCCACGCGGTTGAGCATCTTCCAACCCCATCGGTGTAGCATAACGAATAGCCCATGCTGTCAACAATACTGCACCGTCGCTTTCAGCGTAGTCCAAAAACGCATCAATTTCTGCAGCGGACAATGCACCCGGATCGGTATCTCCTTCGTGCCACCACACAACGGCAAACTTTTTGAACGTTGTACTCTTAAGGTCGTTTTTAGCCAATTCTGTCGTCTTATATGTCTCTTTTGCGAAATCCAGTGCAGGCGAAGTAAACGGTCCGTTATCTCCAAGATAGACAAAACCGACCTCTACTGCAGCATTTCCTATATTTAAACTACATAATACCATTAAAGTCAAGCAAAATACAAGTTTTCTATACATCTTTCCTCCTAACTACGACAAACTTTGGTTTGCTTCATTTGGGAGATTCTCATTTCTGATTGAAATGGTGGGCAGAATGCACATAAGGCATTCTGCATGATTGGATTATTTAGACACTATATAAAGCGTAATCACTGCAAGTACAAGACTCGAAATTGTGAGAATCATGCGGTAGTCGTCAACATCTGATCTGGTGTGCAGTCCTTTATTTTTTGTAGAAGATGTTTCAGGTGGTGAAGGTAGAATAACTCTATTAGACGAGGAACTTGTAGAAACCGTTGTCCGAACTTTACGTACAAGCCGCATCTCCATGATGCCGGTATTCGGGTTTTCTACCAACTTCCATTCTTCCACAGTTGTATCTGATGCCATTATTGGAACTTGTTCCGTAGAAATTGTATGTGTTGTGCCTGAACAACCATAAAGAAATATTAACGCAAGCACGATACCTGTGCAATAACACACTATTAAGGATGTTACCGTGTCTGATCTTTTTCATTTTGGTACTCCCGTTTCTTAATTATCACACTTTATACAAAATGAGCAACTATTTTTATGAGATAGACTCTATTACATCGGTCCAACGCGTTCAGGACCTCTGTCCATAGCAAATATTGACGCATCAAAACTTCTTTTTAACAAATCAAATTTAGTATCTTGCTTTTCTGACACATGCCATAGGTTGTTGAACTCATCCGGGTCATCAACCAAATCGTAGAGTTCTCCCTCTTCGTAACCGTGATATACTACCAATTTATAACGCTTATCCCGATACATCGTTGCGAATGTGTGGTCACGCATGTCAAGCGCATTATAATATTCACACCGGACGAAGTCACGATGATGGTTTGCATCTGTTTCACCTCGGAGAATAGGCAATAATGATCGTCCGTGCATCTGATCAGGGATAGGTAAACCCGCTAATTCCAACAGTGTCGGTGTTTTGTCAACAAGTTCAACGAGGGCGTTGCTTTCTAAACCGCTTACAAAATGCCCTGGCAAGGAGAAAATCAACGGCACCCTGACTAATCCCTCATAAAACCGGCACCCTTTTTGTATAAGTCCATGATCTCCGAGTGTCTCACCGTGGTCGCTCGTGAAAATGATAACAGTGTTTTCACGTTGCCCTGTTTCATCCAAGACTTCCAGCATCCGACCTAACTGATCGTCAATCAGTTTTATCATTGCATAATATGCAGCCTTGAGTGTCTTGGCATCCCTTCCACCCACAATCTCAGCTTTAGTTTTAGTGCGCGGTGATCGTGGTAAGATCGGATCCCGTATGTCTAATTCATCTGGTGTTTGGACTTTCGACTGAAAATCAATTTGACGCAATCGGTGCTGCTGTTCTAAATCACTCTCCCTGAAAAGCGGTTCGGGCATGTCCGCAGGATTAAACTTTTCCCTATATGATTGTGGCGAATTGAACGGTGGATGCGGGTCATAGATATTAACACTCACAAGCCAAGGTCCGTCCCGTTCCTCGCGAATGAACTCAATCGTCTTTTCTGCACACCAAGTCGTTTGGTGTAATTCTGGTGGAACGCCCTCCGGATTCCTATTTAACTCACCAAGTGTATACCCTTTTGAACGAACCCAATCTGCGTAGTCGTGACCTTCCTCCCAGTCATCTCGTGGTGCGTGACTATACTGCCAATATTGATAACCGTCGTTTGCACGTGGTTCTACTCGGCGAAAAGCACTTGCAAGGTGAAGTTTGCCAATTAAGCCACAATCATAACCGATGTCCGCAAGTATACGCGTTACAAGCGGAAATGTGTCTGGAAAATAATCGTTCCCGTTACCATTAACATGTGTAGCATTCGGATACATGCCTGTCAAAAAACTCACACGACTCGGAGTGCAAATAGGGCTTTGACAATACGCATGTGTAAATGCTACGCCTTCTGCAACCAAACTATCAATATTTGGTGTTGACACATGCGGATTGCCTAACGCGCCTATCGTGTCATAACGTTGTTGATCAGTGCAAATCCATAGGATATTCGGATGTTGAATAGACATATATTGTCCTATTTCAGGGCAATCTTTATATCGGGTTTACAAAACCCTCCTACAAGAAAAGATAGCGGAACTCACACTATTTGGCAGTCGCGGTAAATCCTGCTGTTTTAATGACTTTTGTAAGTTCATCAACTGTTACTGAGTTTTTCCGCACCTTAATAACCGCCTGGTCGGGTAGAGAAACTTCAGCACTGATAACGTTTTGATGTTTTGTAAGTGCATCCTGCACTTTAGCGACACAAGCTCCTCACGTCATACCTGACACTGCCAAGGCTACTTCCTCGCTAGCAGCCGTTTTAATTGGCACGGACATGAAAATGTTCAATTGTTTGCCAGAGTTAGCGTCAAATATACGGATTTTTCCATCAAAACCGCCCGTGGCGAGTTGCAGTTGCGCGCCATCAGGGTGAAAAGCAAGCGCAAACACACTCACAGTATCGCCCTGCATAGATAAAAGCCGTTTTCCGTTTGCTACGTTATAGATACGTGCTTCACCCGAAGAACCGCCGACTGCAAATTTGCTTCCATCTGCCGAAAAAGCGACTGATTGAATTGAACCCGATTGAGGTTCATACGCACGGATAAGGTTGAAGTCTGTGTTGCCGACATCTCTACGGGTTTGACGGAACATTCTGTAAAGCCGAGGAATTCGGTCTTCTCCAACACTCAAAACCTGGTCTGCATTTGGGTGCCGCGCAATAGCGTTGATTTCTCCGTAGCCTTTGTTGCTTGAGTTAACATCGTCTACAAACGATCCTGTGTTTACTTCAACTAATTTGAGCGCAGTATCACGACTACAACTGACAAAATGTGTGCCGTCTGTAGAAAAAACAGTCCCGAACACCCAATCACCGTGATTATCAAATTTTACAAGTTCCTTCTCGTCCGCAACAGAGATAACGCGTACTGTTTTATCTGAACTTCCAAACGCAACGCGACTGGCATCAGGTGAGAAAGAGAGTCCGTAGATCGTATCATAAGTGGAACGTATTGCTTTGGTGAGTTTATTTGTAGTGGTATCCCATAGCTGCACCTCGCCAAATTGTGCTGGGGAGCCACCTGCTACACCCAGTATTTTCCCGTCTTTGGTATAAACGATTGATTGTATCCGCCGCGCTTTTCCTACCAATCGTGCTTTTAGCTCAAAATTCTTTGTGTCATACAACAGAACTTCTCGGACGCCAGACACAGCGAGCATGCTTCCATCGGGTGAGTACGTCATAGCTGAAACAACCGGCGGCACCGTATAACTCGGGTAGTTTTCACCGTCCATTTCATCTGCTTTCGCGGGCGTATCATCTTTTGCTCCTTCAAGAATCCAACGTTGGATCAATGCTACCTCTTCAGCGGAGAGCGGTTCTTGGTTCTGCGGCATCGCAGGTGGGTCACCAGAGATAAGTTCAATTATTAAACTCTCATCCGGTTTTCCGGGGATGATTGCTTCTCCTGCCTTCCCACCTTGCTTGAGTTCAGCAAAAGATGTCACTATCAGATCGCCATTCGGATCGCCGGGGTGATGGCATCCTTGACAACTCCGTTTGAGAATGGGGAAAATCTGTGTGTGATAACTCACTGGTTCCTCTTTGGCATGGTTATCTGCCGCCACAAACGGACTCCACAGAACAAAACTGAGCAGAAAAATCCTTATATAATTCATAAACTTCAATCTTAATATCTTCATGTTTGTTGAAAAACCCTCCCTGTCGTTTCGGCACGTTTTTCAGCCAAGCTACATTACAAATGATATTTTAACATATACTTTGGGGATAATTATATCACAATTTCACCATACAATTCAAGAAAAATCACTTTTATAATTCAAATCTAAAAATACTTCTACATTTTTCAGAGTTTGCGGCGTTGATTAACGAAATTGATTGCGTCTCTTACATTCTCATAGCCCTGCGATGCACAACCTAAACACCCAATTAACTCCTCAATTCATGAGTTTTTTCTGTGTAACATTTGCAATGGAAGTAACGTAATTTCTTAAACTTGCAATTTTCGAGTATTCACCGCGAAAAGTATTTTTTATTGTCATTCAAATTAAAATTTTCATGGAATAAGGTATTATAAAAGGAATTGATAGAATGGAAAAACAAGTCTTGAAGTTGAGTTTATGTTTTTTGGGACTGCTGCTTATAGTTACGGGTGGGTGTGAAAAAGAAAAAACAGAAGACATTACCAAGGTAATACCCGCGACTGAGAAAAAACTTAATGTCGTCGCAACAATTAGCATGATTACCGATATTTTGAATAATGTTGGCGGCGATAAAATTGATGTTACCGGAATTATCGGCGAAGGGATTGACCCGCATCTCTATAAACCGACTGCAAGAGATACTAAGCAACTAACGGAAGCAGATATTATTTTCTACAACGGGTTGAACCTTGAAGTGAGAATTACAGGCACCGTACTTGACAAAATGGCAGATAAAACGAAAGCTGTCGCCGTAACAGATAGGATTGATCGTTCACGACTACGGGTAGCGTCTGAATTTCTGGGTGGTTATGACCCGCATGTGTGGCATGATGCATCGCTCTGGATGAATGCGACTGAAAGGGTGCGAGATACGTTAACTCAAGCTGACCCTAAAAATGCCGAATATTATCATTCTAACGCAAAGAATTACTTGGCAGCATTAGAAAAATTGCATATTGACCTGCAAGCCCTCGCAGCACAGATACCTGCTAAGCGTAAGGTTCTTGTCACGACACACGATGCGTTCGGTTACCTCGGAGGTGCTTACGGTTTTCAGGTGCGCGGACTTTTGGGTATAAACACAGAAGACGAAGTCGGCATCGCCGATGTGAGGGAGCTCGCGGCGTTTATCATTGAACCGTAAAATCCCAACGATGTTTGTTGACACCTCATCCTCGTCTCGAGGCATTGAGGCTGTTCAAGCTGCTGTTCACGCAAACGGTTTCAATGTCAAAATCGGTGGTGGTCTTTTTGCTGATGCAATGGGATCGCCCGGAACGTCTGAAGGGACGTATATCGGCATGATGCGCTACAACATTGATACCATCGTGAACTCGCTTCAAACTGAGTTGGCTTATCAGGAGCAATGAGGATAGGATTGGTGGGTTATAGTAAAGCTTTTCATGCTGTAAGGCGGGGTCTCTGTGCCTCGCCACTTACATTGTCACGAAATCCATGATTCAACATGTTCAGCAATTACCTCAATGTCGGTTATTGATCCATCCGCAATTTCATAACCTAACTTAATAATTGAATTATTGATGTCTTTACGCAGATCACAATCGTTCAAATCTAAAAATTTGAGTGCGCACGTTAGACCGATACGCTTATTCCCATCCAGAAATATGTGCCTTGTTATTATATGACGGGCATATACAGCATCTTTTTGGAATATAAAGTTGGGTAGAGTTCCACATCACCAAATTTTGCACTTACTGCTTCGACTAAATAGTCCAACTGCTCTCTATGCAAAAACTGATAATTACCCACTTGGGCCTCGGCAATGATTAGAATTTCCTCAATCGTCAAATATTTCATAGATTGCCGAGGGTTTTCCATGCGTAATCGTAATCTTTCAGTATTTTATCTAAGGCAATGAGAGAGTTATATTTCATGCATCTGGCAATCGCGAGGTCTAATTTAGCCCTTTCTCGCTTTTTGAGGCGTAACAAGGCTCCATCGCGATAGTAATATGCCTCAGCAAAATCGGGATTGAGTGCTATCGCTTTGGAATAGTCAGCAATAGCAAGTTTTACCTGACTTTTTTGGCTCATGTAAAAAGTAAGTGCTATTTTTTCAAAGTTATGTTAGCGTGTTACCTATGGACTTTCCAATACAATCTCTCCTGGATGAAGAAAAAACTCAAGCGTGGGTGTTGGATCATTTCCACCTTCAAGGGCTGTGTTGCCCAAAATGCCAAGCGAGCGTGGCGGAGGCACGCAAGTTCCGTCCGACTGAAACAAGTGGTCTACAAGTGTATCGCTGCAAACACTGTGAGAGCATCTACAACCTCTATACCGGGACGGTCTTTGCTGGCACGCAGTTTCGTCCCTCACAGGTCGTTCTGCTTTTGCGCGGTGTCTGTCAAGGTGTTTCAAGTGCACAACTCGGGTGTGAACTGGGTCTAAGTCGTCAAACCGTTCTTTCTATAAGACGTAAACTCCAAACTTCGGCAGAGCAGATACAACCCGAAGCTGCTTTACCTGATGCTGAAGTCGAAACAGATGAGATGTTTCAAAACGCCGGTGAAAAAGGCGATAAGCACGTTGATGCTTCGGATCCGCCGCGTCGGCGTGGCAATAAACGCAGGGGACATGGGACTTATGACAATGATCGTCCGCCTATTGTTGGGACGAAAGGTCGCGAAAGCGGTCTCCTGAGATTACGTGTTGTGCGGCACACCGATTCTGCGACGCTTTCAACACACGTTCATCAGTGGACGTTGCCGACTTCAACGGTGTATACGGATGGTTGGCGTGGCTATAACCGTATTCAGCGCGCCCGTGAGATTGTTCTCCATAAGGATGGCGAGTGGGCAAGAGACGCAGACGGTGATGGTCTTTACGAGATCCATACAAGGACGATTGAAGGTGCCTGGACGACGCTGCGAAACTTCCTTCGTCCCTTTCGTGGCGTTCATAAAAAGTTCCTCGCCGGTTACGTCGCAATCTGTGAGTTCGTCATGAATCTAAAAGCTGTCAGTGTTGATTTTATAGCAAAACTCGTCAAAAGCACTTACTCTTGACATGAGCGACTTTTTTTAGCATAGGCTAAACCACGATTTTTATACGCAATCGCACCATTGGGATTTAATTCAATCGCTTTGTTATGGTCTTCAATGGCGCGATCAACTTCTCCTTTGTCCTTGTAAATCACACATCGATTGTTATATGCACTTGTATAATCAGGTTCCAGTTCAATAGCTTTGTCATAGTTTTGCAGTGCCATATCCATTTCACCCATGATACTGTAAACCTTGCCGAGATTGTAATAAGCACCAGCATTATTCGGTTTTAGTTCTATTGACTTTTTAAGGTCTGTGAAGGCTTTTTCAATCTCACCTTTTGCGCCGTAAGCACTTCCTCTATGGTTATAGGCCTCAGCATAATTTCGGTTCAACTCTATTGCTTTATTGTAGTTTTTAATAGCGAGATCTAACTCACCTTTTCTGAAGTAAGCATTTCCGCGATTGTTATATGCACTAGCATCATCTGGGTCTAATTCTATCGCCTTGTTGTAGTCTTCAATGGCGCGATCAACTTTACCTTTACTGAAATAAGCTGTCCCGCGGTTGCTGTAAGTCATAACATGATACGGATCACATTCTATCGCCTTGTTAAAATCTTTGATCGCTCTGTCAACCTCACTGTTGCTGAAATAGGCTGCCCCACGGATGTTATATGCCATAGCATAATTTGGGTTTAGATTTATTGCAGTGTCATAGTCTGTGAAGGCTTTGTCAAACTCGCCCTTTCTGTTGTAGGCATTTCCGCGATTGTAGTAGACAAGGGGACTATCTGGGTCAAGTTCTATTGCTTTGTTATAATCTTTCGCAATGAGTAGTTTTGGACTTGAGAAAAATTTTAAAAAATCGCTATAAAGCCTTGTGTCCACTGGGTTTATATGGTATAATATAGATAAGAAAATAGGGGGTTGGTAGCCCCCTAAATGAACACAAAAAGCGAGTTGCTTTTTGACGGTTCTAATCTTATCTGGTATTATATCAGAAATCCGTCAGAAAAAGCAACTCCTATTTCAAGGAGTTATCTGATGGATTTGTTGAAGGTGATGGAGCGTTTTCCCGATCAAGAGAGTTGTATTTCGCATTTAGAGAAGATTCGGTGGCGAGGTAAACCTGTGTGTCCGCATTGTGAAAGCGATCATATAGGAGAACGGACAGAAACAGAAATCGGTCGTATCGGTCGTTGGAACTGCCACGAGTGCCAAGTGAGTTTCAAGGTGACGTGCAGGTCGGTGTTTCACGGGACAAAGATAGCGTTACAGAAGTGGTTTTTGGCTATTTCGTTGATAACGAATGCGAAGAAAAGTTTGTCAAGTCATCAACTTGCGCGCGATTTAGACTTGAATCAAAAGACAGCATGGTATATCATGACTCGTATCCGTGCTGAAATGGCAAAGAAAGGTAACGTGCTACTACAAGGCATCATAGAGGCAGATGAAACTTACATCGGGGGTAAACCTCGTAAGCCTAATAAGAAGGAAGACCACGTGCCTGCCAAGCGTGGACGTGGAACAGAGAAAGACGCTATTATCGGGGCAGTACAGCGGGGCGGGAAAGTTGTAGCACAACTCGCTAAAGATTTGACAGGACGGACTATTTTAGACTTTATCCGAAGAGTCGTCAAAGTTGAGGATTCGGAGTTGATGACCGATGAGTATAAGGCGTATCTCGCTATCGGCAAGGAGATGAAACACCATATCATAGATCATCAAACGCAATTTGTTGAGGGTGATGTCCACACAAACACAATTGAGGGGTTTTGGAGTCTACTCAAACGAGCTTGGTATGGAAGTCATCACCACTACTGGACTAAATATACGCCCCTGTATGTAGCAGAGGCGTGCTATAAATACAACTATAGGAGCATTGACAGTATCTTTGATAAGTTTGTTAATGAAAGTATGCGGTGATGGACACAACTAAAGGTATGCCTTATCAATCTTGTTCTTTTTGTCATCAGGATTTGAGGGAAAATGCTGTGGAAGTTCAAAAGTTGGCTTTCCATCTTTCAGAGCATCGATCATGTCAAGAGCAAATTCCAACCTCTCATTGTCCGTGTCAAAAGGTTTCTGAATCACTACGCGAAAATTTGTATCAAGTTTTACAAGGGCGAGTTCTACAAAACTCTCTGTATGTAAGGCTAAAAGTGAAAAATCAACAGGATCGGAAGGCGGCTTGAATATTACCCACATGGGTTTAGTCTCCTTTGGGGTTAGAGGGGACAGAGTCCCCTCGTTGGTTGGAATTGCTAATACCCGTATGGAGAATCAGCAGCTGAAATTAAAATTATCCAAAGTCCCACCATAGTGCCAGTTCCAATAACACATCCTATTGTAGCATGTGTTATTTGGTCGTTTTTCACAAGTTTTTGATAAATGCTTGTGTAATAAGCAACATATTCTGGTGATTTTCCAAGCAATTTTTCTGGTAGTACCGTTGGTGTGACAACATACGCAATTAACATACCGGTAACACCAAGTAGACAACCAACAGTTCCCCATATTTGAGTGTTTGCAAGTGTTGCATCACGTCGTGCATCAAATATTGCTTGCGCAGCATCACTTGTTTGTTGTGCAAGTGTGAGATATGGCGTAGTGAATAACATCACAACCATTATAAACGACAAAGTTTTCATCAATGTTCCTTTTGTGAGGTAAAATGTGTATGTAGGGGATCAAAAGACCCCCTACATGTTTGCAAGCGGATTATTTACACCGCTTGTGAGGTTTGACAGTTTCTTTCACCGTTGTGGCGGGACGGCGTTTGTCCGTGCCTTTGGGAAGGAACCGTCCATCTTTGGCATCGCGTACACGCGTGCCAGTGGCTTTTTTAGCCATAGTATACCTCACTTTGCTTGAGATAAATTGGTGCATAGCGTATTTCCAGTGCGTTATGCACTGTTCAAGCATATAAAATTGATACGTTAAACGGGTATCGTTCGTAGGTTCGTTTACACCTTTCTATGGGTGAGGGCAGGACACAACACAAGGAGTGTTGCGATAGAAATCCTGCCCAACGAACTTGAGAATAGTATAACATGGAAAGAATTTGAGTGTCAAGTGAAAAATTTGAGAAAAAATTTCAAGTCCAAAACTACTCATTGCGAAAAACTATTCCAGTTATTACACAAACAATGACACCGATCCAAAAAAATATTGAAATGATAGCTGGTGTTATCATTGTTTTAAAATTTAGAAAATCTTTCATGTGGATTCCCCCGTTTTATCCGTTAAGCTCAGGATTTGTTTTTCACACCTTCGGCCATCAATTTATATTCCGCCGCTCCCGATGCAATCCATCCGCCGACACCTACGAGTAGAAACTGCACACCTGCCTTCACATATTTTTCAACGGTATCATCCATCGCCAATATGCCAGCGACACGACCCGCATCTTGGATACGTGCCAATGCCGTATCAATAGTATTTTGCACATCGGGGTGGTTATGATTGCCAATATGTCCCATTGAAGTCGCTAAATCTGAGGGTGCTACAAAAAACACATCAATATGATCAACGCTGAGGATTTCGTCCAAATTGTTTACTGCAACAATATCTTCAATTAAGACCACGAGCAACGTCTGTGAATTGGCGACCTCAAAATAGTTGTCCACACCGTAACCTTGACGACTCGTGAACATGCCTCGATGTCCGATCGGTGCGAACTTTCCGCCATCAACAACATTTTGTGCTTCTGCTTTCGTGTTGACATGTGGCACGACGATGCCCATCGCACCACAATCCAACGTGCGGTAGATAAGTGCTTGATCGTTACGATTGACACGTACCACAGATGTCATGCCCCACAGATCGCATGCGCGTGTGAGATTCCCCAGATTTGACGCATCTACATTGCCATGTTCACCTTCTAACCACACGCTATCATATCCGTTTGGACCGAAGGCATCAATATCATCTGCGTTCGTCAATCCTGCGATGATGTATGTGAGCTCACCATCAGCCAACTTCTGTTTTATCCGATTTGGTCTTATTTCCATAATGTTTTATGTTCTCTCTTTCAGTTATTGGGTTTTGTAAGGAATTCTGTCGGTAACACTTGATGTACAGTATCAATCACCAATTGTTCAACACCAGGAGCAAATCGGGTTGG
This sequence comes from Candidatus Poribacteria bacterium, assembly GCA_965197475.1. GTDB lineage: Bacteria > Poribacteria > WGA-4E > WGA-4E > WGA-3G > MSPOR6. The sequence continues at coordinate 947,174 of CBDANF010000003.1, forward strand.
CTGCCCGAAATAGATCATTGCACCGCCACCTTCGTATCCACCTTCAGCTAACACGCGTTCTGATGGAATATAGCCGGGGAATGCGTTTGCATAAGCACTTACCCATAGTCTTGTAGCATCAAATTCCTTTTTCAGACGCAGCGAAAAATCTACTACCACCTCACTTGCAAGGAAAAGCACTGCCAATTCATCACCGAACGTCCATGCCTGTATCGGATAGGATATTTCCGTCTTGATTGATTGTCCGTTTTTTAACATTTCAAGATGTTTTTTCGCATGGTATGCGGGTGCACCACCTTGTGCAGCCCGTGCCTCCCATTCTTCATGGGTCGGGAGTTTATCAAACGGTAAATTCACTCTCTCAAATACGCCTATAGGGACATTGGAAATGCTTATTGCCTCTCGTTCAAGTTGGTGTTCAACCTCTTGTGCAAGTGCATGTCCGTGTTCTTTTGCATAAGCGAGACGTGTTTCAAATACCTCTTGCTTTCCTTCAGGCATTGGTCGCATCCGTGACTCTGGGTTTGCGTCAGCCCCACAGCTGATCGTTATTAAGGCAGTTACGTCGGGCTGCGCTTTTTGAATCTCTTCTTGTGCATATCCTGCCCAGTCTCCACAGATATGGTTGTCCGAACCTGCTAACGTTGTGCAATGGCATGCGTAACTTGCCCACACAGCACGCAAAGTGCCATCTGCATCAGTAAACTGCATGACAGGTAATGAATGATCGACAGGTCCACCATCTGTGCGCCGATTTTTTGCGAAACCGAGTTCTCCGATGTTCCATGCTAATTGACACGGTTTTCGCCTTGTGAGTGCCTCCATTGTGACAGTTTCCATCCAGTTAGCAAGTTGACGGGTGTATCGGTCAATCTTTTCTTGTTCTTCTGGCGAAATATCGGAACTGAAAATGAACGATGCAGCGTTTGTCAGGCACGGCGCGCTATGCGTATGTGTGAAACATGCAACAAAATTCTCCCGTGAGATTCCAGTTTTATGTTCTACGCGATGGGACACTTCTTCGGTCAACTCATCAGGTAACCCGCAATTTTCTACGGTTACCATGACCACGGGACCCTCTGCATCGCTACCAATGGCGAGTGCCTTCGCCCATATCCGCTGAATAATACCTTCGGATTTTGTTCTCCGACTTCCGTAACCGTTGAGTCGAATTGGGTAATCGGGAGTAATGTCAATTTGTGCAACGCCAACTTCAATAAGAGTATCTCTATCTGTCATTTGAATTTCCTTTATACTATGCCACTTTTTCAAAGATAATACGTTTTTCACTCCACTTCCATTGCATCGGCAAAAACATCCTCAAGAGAGTGCCTTACCTCTCTCAATTGACGAAGTTGGACACCCGTTTCATGTGCCAACTTAAAGAAAAATGTTCCATCAGTCTGCTCTTGTTCGTTTGATGTCACGCGGACGTGCCCATCTGGTCTTAACTCCGTATCGTAGGGATAAGGTTCTAAAGCAGCAACGTAAGCATCGCGGTCACCTACAATTTTCAGATCAAACGCTTGCCCGTGATTTTTTCTGAGTTCTTCTATCTGTCCTTGGACGACAAGGCTTCCATGAGACAGTGCCATTACGTCCTTACACGCGGATTCAACATCTGGTAAGAGATGTGAAGATAACAGGACATCTATTCCCTTATCCACGGCAATGTCTTGAACGAGCAAAAGCATCTCCTCTCTTCCAGTTGTATCCATGCCATTTGTGGGTTCATCAAGCAGTAGCAACTTCGGATCATGCACTAAGGCTTGTGCTAACTTAACACGCTGCCGCATACCTACTGAATATCCGCTGATAGGTCGGTAGCGTTCTTCATCAACACCGACATAATATAGCACTTCGTGTGATCGCTGCATCGCATCACGCGACGGCATGCCGCAGAGTTGACCGGCATAAGCAACAAGTTGAACGGCATTCATCTGAGGGATTAAGCAATCATCTTCAGGCATATATCCGACCTGTTGTCGGATATATGCCTGTTCGGTTTGCACATCCAATCCGAACACTTTTGCTTCACCTCGGCTCGGTTGAATAAAACCGAGTAGCATCTTAATCAACGTGCTTTTTCCTGCGCCGTTAGGGCCCAGTAATCCAACAGCACCACCCTCTAATTCTACAGATAACTCGTTTAGCGCAGGATTTGTGCCAAAAAAGACTGATACGTTTTTTATTTCAATTAGCATTTTGTTTATGGATATGCCTATTTTATTGAGACAGCATTGAAAGCACACTTACAAAGCGCGCCTACAAGCAATGTCTATTATGAATAAATTCGGTTTACGCGTTTTCCTATATTTGTTAAGATTTCATACGGAATTGTATCGGCTCGTTCAGCTATTTCACCAATTCCGATCTCTTCATTCCCCTGTTTGCCTATCAACACGACTTCATCACCAACAGAGACGTTATCTGAAAGTTCTAACTTAACCACCATCACATCCATACAAACACGACCAAGAATAGGGCGGCGCACCCCCCTAATTAACACCTCACCGATGTTAGAAAGTGTTCTCGTATAACCATCACCGTAGCCAACTTGTATGCCTGCCACACGGATTCTGCGCTGTGCCTTATATGTCAATCCGTAACTTACACCTTCACCTATTTCAATAGAGTCTACCCATCCGACACGCGCCTTCCACGCGAGCGCAGGTTGCAACTGAATCGGTTTTTCCTTTGCGGGATAGATCCCGTATAGACTCAAGCCGGGACGGACAGCATCAAAATGAGATTCCAGTATCGCAAGAGCCGCCGCGCTGTTCGCGACATGTTTCAGCGGCACATTGGAAACACTCGTAAACACGGAAGAAAACCTGTTTAGTTGAAGATGTGCAAAACTTTTATCTACCTCGTCTGCTGTTGCAAGGTGTGTAAAAATACCTTCGATTTCAAGCCCAGGCAGTGTTTTTAGTGTTTCAAGAAATTGTGCTGTTTTGGTGTAGTGAATCCCACTTCGATTCATTCCGGTGTTAATATCAACGTGAACTTTTACTTTTTTTGTAGATGTAAGTTGCAATCGGGTCTTACCATCTTCTACTACTTTGTTCAACTTTTGCGCTAAAGTCAAATTATCAACCGCCGGAGTTAACTCATAGGTAACGATTTCTTCTGCACAATCCGGCAAAGGACTAAACAGAATTAGGATTGGCTTATGAATTCCTGTCTGACGCAGTTCAATGGCTTCGTCAACTGTTGCTACTGCAAACATATCCGCAATTGTTTGCAATGCCTCTGCAACAGGAATTGCACCGTGTCCGTAGGCATCCGCTTTCACAACAGCGATTAGCCGCTTTCCTGTGTGCGACTTTATCGCTTCAGCGTTGGCTCGAATTGCCCTCAAGTCAACTTCTGCGTGTGATTGGCTACTTGATCCCACAACTATTTCCTGTCGCGTTAACGTATTTCTGACAGAGTGCCTTCAACCCCGATCAACGTCAGTTTCTGTAACAACCATGCATCTTCCATTACGTTCACGATCTCCAGCGTAAGGGTAAGCTCATAATTCCCCGGGGCAGTAAGAATTGAGGAAACATCTACTTCATCTGCAATTATTAACGGTCCGTCGGGCTGTACGGCACCAATTGCGCGGTCTCGAATAACATTCGTCCCGTTGATAGCTATACTCAAAAACGCGCCTGCGCGCGCTGTCTCCTGAAGTATTTCATATCGCAACGTGATGTTCTCACGAAACAGTTCTTCAACGTTCAACCGATATGTCAAAGTCTGCGTGAAGGTGTTCCCTTGCCAATAGCGGTTTGGCATAACAACGATCGCATGACCGATATTTACTTCAATTCGAATGTCCTGACGTTTAGTTATTGTTCCATCAGACACTTCAAGGGTTATCATATAGGTGCCAGCCGATTCAGGTGCAACATAAACAACGCTTGTCCCATTCCCTGTAATCCTTCCGCCGCTTGCGTCCCATTCGTAAACCAGCACCGCAGGATCCCCAGAATAGTTTACCGATGCTGTGATGGTTGTAGTATCACCAATATTGAGTGTTTGAGACTCGGATTCTAAATCAATATCAAGCATCTCCTTATCCATGCTCAGCAAGTTGTTTGTATCACAAGCTGATATTAGACTGGCTGCACACAATAAACAGAGGATTTTAAAATAAAAAAATTGGGTGTTGTAGATTTCCATTAATTCTATTATACTATAGAGACTGAATTTGTGCTATAATTAAAAGGTTTTATGTAGATGGATCACATTGCATACTTATAGTTTTGATTGGCAAATTGCAGAACTAATGTTTTTGTGTATTTGCAGTCAAACGGGATTTTGATAGAGTTTAAAAACATTTGTTTCTTAAAAATAGCGTTTTGGTTGATTTCAAAGGGAATTCAAATTGTTACGTTTTCCGAATCCTGGATCAGACATTAACAGTTTCATCAGAATATTCTACGAGATTTTTGATGCCCTAAAGGATCGAGAATCCTTTTCTTTAGATGACATAACATCAACTCTGGTTGAGCGCAACCTAGCTACTTCCTGTGGATTTGCTGGAGAAGAAGCCCTTTCACACTCAACACGGAAGGATAGGAGCCGTGATCCTTTGTATAATCAGTCCAAAATGTACTCTGAACTATTCAAAATATTAGGTTGGATCCATCCATTCAAGGGGAAACAATTAGACTTCCAATTTACTTTTTTTGGCGCACATGTCGTTAGGGCAATACAGGATCCGGCGGCGATTTTCAGAGAATCTGCTTTAGGAGTTGCTTATCCAAATGAAATTTTAGATGTCAAAGGTAACCACCAACTAAGACCATTTGCAACTATATTACGAACATTAGGGGCACTAGACGGTTTGTTAGCACGCGATGAATTAATAATTGGTCCGATGTGTCTAGATAACGATCGAGACGATAATCTTTTCAGTAACATGATTAAGGAAATTCATACTTTAAGAGGTTATTGGAAAGCTTTAGATAACAAGATGAAAGAAATTGCCAACCAAAGAAACATTAAACCAAATACAATGAAAAATTACACACGATTCCCTTTAGCAGTGTTAAGATGGACAGGTTGGACAAAAGATGAAACCATAAAAGTCATTTATGATAAGGCAATAAAATTTGACAAATTGACAGAAAAAGGGAAAATGGTTTTAGAATTTCTTGAAAAATGTAAAGATATTAGAAAATTCGATTTGGAAAAAATCAACAGAGAAACAAAAAACGCTATTATCCGATTCAGTTTTTATCAGATGTTAGAAAGAGCGGGTTTTGATACTGCTCCCGTTGATTCCATGCTTTCTAACGATAAAACTTTAATCACAAGTTACTTAGGTTCTGAAAATCGTCCTGTCCTTTTTTCCCCATTCCAAGAAATGTCATCTGATTACCTACTGAATATTTTCCCCAATCCGTCAGGAAGCGAAACAACTCAAGCACGCCAAAAGTTGATTGCTTCAACTACTAATGTCGAAAGACGTGAATTTCTGTACTCTAATGTAGAACTTAAAATCAGTAGTGCATCAGATCTGAAGATTGTTGAACCTGCCGATTTTAGGAACAAAATGCTGAATCAGAATATTGACGCACCGATACTGAATTTGTTCGAAATGGCAATTACAAAATATAGAAGTCTTGATCCTGCAATTGAACCTATTGCTATTCAATATTTAGATGCCAATCAGGATAAGTTCTATCCTCTGATTGTAAAACTGTTTAATGCAATTGGATATGATTGTAAACTTTCTCGGCCTGGAGTAAACTATGAAAGATGGGATGCAATGATTATAGATAAACAGCACTCTATGCCAATAGAGATTAAGTCTCCTGGAGAAGAAATATTTCTATCAGTCAAAGCTATCAGACAGGCATTGGAAAACAAAGTGATCCTACTTGCTAGGTCCGCGTATCCAACAAAGTTCCACGACACATCTCTCGTTGTCTGCTATAATTTGCCTAATAACCGGTCAGAAGTAAATTCACTGATTAACGATATTTTTGAAACTTATAAAATAGTAATTGGAGTGATAGATTTTAGATCTTTACTAAAAATTGCTGGATCACAGTTATTTCTGACAAAACAACATCGTAAAGACCAATTGGAAAAGTTACATGGTATCATCAAATTATCGAATTCTTAAGCAAAAGAAAACATCCAAAAGACTAAAAACAATAGCAAAAGATATCGCAATGAGTAGTTTTGGACTTGAAAATTTTTCTCAAATTTTTTACTTGACAAAATCCTGCCAGTATAGTATCCTATTAACATCACGAAAACTTTGGTAGAGAATGTTACCCGCGTCGCAAGGCGCGGTCTCTACCATAACCAAGTAACATTGGAAAGTTTCGTGTGTATAGTTCTCGTGAACCAAACAGTTAACATCATATTTATAGAATCAGCGACATAATAATCGCTTTGCATTTAGCTTATTACATCGCTGAAACCACTCCCTTTTACACAAGGAGACTATTATGTCTTTGTTTTCAGATTGGAAAGAACGCAGGAAACACAAAGATAGAGATAAGTGGCTTATAAGGGAATTCCCTCGTCTTGCATTGACACATTATGAAACCTTGCGTGATCTAAACCCTTCTGATACTCCCAAAAAGCAATTGTATGAAACGATTATTAGAGGGTTTGCTCTCACCTTTGGTGTGCCCAATGAAAAGCGCGATGAATTTACCGAATGCATTTTGCATACAGCAACTCTTGGTGAACCATCTGAACCTTTTGGTTTACGTATGATTGTTGTCTCACTTATATGCTCGACATGGAGCTTAAAGAGTGAACTATCTATTGCTGTAGCAATAACCAGCGTGTCAGAAGTAATCCCCGAATACTTATAACAACTCTGACAACGAGGGGACCCTGTCCCCTCTAACTCCAAAGGAGATTAAAATCATGTTTTTCGTTGAATATACCGAAAATAATGAAAGAAAAGCATTAAACTTGGCTATGTGTCAGAGAATTGAAACTGAAGAACGCCACATAAGCGCAAAAAGTAGTTTCTACATCTACATACATCACAAAGAACGCGCAAAAATGGTGTTAGAATTCAAATCAAAAGAGGAAATGTTAACCACTTTTGATAATTTTATGGACGCACTCAACCGGTGTCAAGCTCACTTGTTTTCCCAGAATGTTTTGTCTGAGGAACATTATCGGCAGTCCTGAATTCTTCAACATACCTGTGAAATGCATCGATGAAATATTCAGCAACGATACAAAATTCTTCAAAGAATTCTGTTTCAGAAAGAGCAGATCTTGAAGGACTATCACTTTTCTTATCTAGTCCGTGCTGACTCAATACATCTGCCATAGAATCTCTAACTTCTCTCACAACATACTTTCGTTGACAAACTTGACAAACAAGCTGTCAACGCTCCTATAGTTATACTTATAGCACGCTTCCGCCACATACAGCGGTGTGTATCCTGTCTGATAATGGTGATGCTGTCCATACCAAGCCCGTTTGAGTAGTGACCAGAACCCTTCAATCGTGTTTGTATGTGTATCACCATCAGCAAACTGCACCTTGTGGTTGATAACAGCGTGCTTCATTTCCTTTCCAATAGCGTTGTAAGCCTGATACTCATCGGTTATTAGTTCCGAGTCCTTTAGGTTTACAGCACTCCGAATAAACTCAAGGATAGTGCGTCCTGTGAGGTTATGTGCCACCTGTGCGACAACCCTACCCCCACGTTGCACTGCTCCTATTATAGCAGTTTTCTCCGTTCCTCTGCCACGTTTATGTGGTTCATCATCTTCACGTTTGTTCTTTTTACGAGGTTTACCGCCAATATAGGTCTCATCTGCTTCAATGATACCTTGTAGTAAAGCCCCGCCTTTCTTTGCCATTTCAGCACGAATACGTGCCATCATAAACCATGCTGTCTTTTGATTCAAGTCTAAATCGCGCGCCAGTTGATGCCTTGACAAACTTTTCTTCGCATTCGTTATCAACGAAATAGCCAAAAACCACTTCTGTAACGCTATCTTTGTCCCGTGAAACACCGACCTGCACGTCACCTTGAAACTCACTTGGCACTCGTGGCAGTTCCAACGACCGATACGACCGATTTCTGTTTCTGTCCGTTCTCCTATATGATCGCTTTCACAATGCGGACACACAGGTTTACCTCGCCAACGAATCTTCTCTAAATGTGCAATACAACTCTCTTGATCGGGGAAACGTTCCATGACCTTGATTAAATCCATCAGATAACTCCTTGAAATAGGAGTTGCTTTTTCTGACGGATTTCTGATATAATATCAGATAAGATTAGAACCTTCAGAAAGCAACTCTGCTTTTTGGGTTAATTGGGAGGCTACAACCTCCCTTTTTTCTTATCTATATTATACCATATAAACCTTGTCTACACAAGGGTTTATCACACTTTTTCACATGTTTTTTGCAAGTCCAAAACTACTTACTGTGAAAGATATTATTCCTATTTCAATTGAATGGGGCGAGAGTGCAAAACAACCTATAATAAAATTTTCTGACGGTGGGCAGGTATTAGGTTCTTGTATCCACTGTATGAATCCGCCTTGTATTGAATATACAGGTAACGAAATTTACTCAGAAACATTTCGGGAGTTTCCTTCAGATAGAAACTTAGAAGTATGTCCAACTAAAGCAATAAACTGGCCTCAGGACAACGATTCCCCTACAATAGATAGTGAAGCATGTATCTTCTGCGGTATATGCGTTAGCCGCTGCCCCGTTGCAGCAATTTACCTTGACTCGGAAGTAGGAACAGCTATATTAAACGATCAACCAAACGAGTACTTTCTACTTCAAAACGAAGAAGTTTCTGAAAAGGTTCAAAAACCTTTACTTCAGAAGTTTTCGCAAATCTCTGAAAATGGAATTTTCCTATTAGAAAACGAACACATTCTCCAGCAGTTCTTTGAAAAATTTAAGTCCGTCGCTACTGGACAAAGTACCCAGTTCCCTAACCATCTTGTTCGCAACTTAATGATAGAGTTAGGTATTAATACATTGATGAGTCGGCGTGGAGACACTAATATTCGAATGGACATTGTTTTTGAACAAATTGGAAAAACTTGCGGAACATGTGAAGTGGAATTAGGCAATGGAGTACTAGATGCGCCCAGAAACCTACTTGATAACGTTGCAGTTTTGGTATCAAGATACAAAATTAGCAAAGAGAACATTTTGCCGTTAGTCGTGACTTTTTCATTACCTAATCACCGTTCAGAATATTGGAATGTAATAAAAGATATAAAACAAGTGTTAAACCTAAAAATTAATTCTCTGACTGTTGGGATGTTAGTTTTGTTGGTTTGGAACAGAGTTAAAGTATCTCTCGATTCAAGTGAGATCTTTTATGCTGACTCAGAACAATATTCTGTAAGGGAGAAATTTGAATCTGTACTTGGAAGAGAACTAAATGTTACAATGGGTTATCCTGGGTTACTGGAAAGCCAAAAGTAGATTTGAGTTGGACTCCTTCCAGTCGTAAATTCTTTTCTCGGCAATTTCAACATACCGTGGGTTGAGCTCAAACCCTAAATAGTGTCTGCCTTCCATCAATGCTGCTAAACATTCAGTCCCACTGCCAGCAAAAGGAACGAAAACCAAGTTGCCTTCCATAGAAAAATGTTTCACGATCCGCCTTGAAATTGACAAAGGTTTTTGGGTAGGATGATCCACCTTTTCATTTGCAAACCTGCGACCAGCTAGTGTTGGAAATTGCCAGACATCACCAGCTAACCTTCCTTCTGGATGCGGCTGCCACACCTTACCATTCTTACTAATCTTATGCTTTAGACGTTCCTGACTCTTATAAGGTTCGCGAATTGGTTTATATATAAAGTCGTTAGTTTTCGTCATCCAAAGAAGAGGTTCATAATGAGCAGCGGGTTTTTTAGTGTAGCCAGAAAAACCGTTTTCATAATTCCATATAAATAATCGACCGTACTCCATTCCCATTTCCATTAAGTCAACCTGTAAATAACAAATATACTTATGGATACCATAGACAAATAAAGAACCATTTTCGCTCAAGACTCGATAGCATTCTTGTAACCATTGCTGACACCAGTCCCGCCAGACAGTTAAATCTTCAAAATATTGATTTATCCCGAAGTCTTTTCCTATATTATATGGCGGATCTGCTATAATTAATTCCGCAAATTGATCGGGGATTTTTTTTATAAGTTTAAGAGCATCGCCCTCAATAATCATATTTTTCATATTACTAATGGAATACTTGAAATAACAGAATATACTGATGATGGATATTGGGAATATAACAAAACGGGTACCCGTACGGATAAAGTTTCTTATTAGGCTGTTCAAGCATTGAAACTCCAATCAACTGAATTGTTTTATTACACAAATTCTGATATAAATCGGAATGAAATGGGTAAAATTTTGACCCATGGCGGAAGTCACTAACAACGATTGCCATATAACGTTTATTTTCAATTTTAGCAGCAATTTTACGAAAGACATTTGTCAGTTCTTGCAAAAATTTTTCGTATTTCTCAATATTACCTAAATCACTTTGGTTGTCTGAATATTGGGTGGCTAAATTGTTTGAGAGTCTTTCTTCTTTTACTTTATGATCTCCATTTTTCGTTAAAATATTCCAGTATGGAGGGCTAGTGACCATAAATTGGAATTGTTCATCTCTAAAATTGGAAAGAGCAGCACGAATGTCGTTGCAGACTACTTTTTGGTCATGGTCGGTTCCAATTTCTACAGCTAATCGTTCTTCTGCTAACTCTGCCCACGTGGAACTCAATTCTACACCTGTACCCTTCCGAGTAAGAATAGCACAAGCTTTCAAAGTGGATCCAACCCCACAAAATGGATCAAGAACTTGTTCATCACTTTTTGTGAAAAAACGAATTAATCGCCCGACATCTTGATACGAGAAAGGCGCAGGATGAAGTTTCTCATAGAAGGTATGAGGGTGCCCTTTTCCTAATCCCTTCTGTCTCCAGCTAGATTTTGTTTCCTGAATCCATACTCTTCCGGGTAAATCGTTAAGGTGATTCTGATTAGAGTACTTATCGTCAGACCTGGTCTCAATATACAAAGTATGTTTTGCTTCATCACGGCAAACTTTGCTCATCGCCAAAGCAATTTTTGAGACAGGTACCCCAAATTCCCGCACAGCTTTAAGGTTTTTTACCGATACATGTGTATCAAATAATTCAAGTTGAGTGTCTTTAACATAATCTGCTGCGTTAACTGAAGAAACATCACTTGGAAATATAGTTCCCGAAGTATTCATTCATTTGTCCTCGTCTTGCTCTAAAATGCTTATGTTAAAATCCATGATGCTAAGCACTCACTGTTTACAGATAACAAAAGTTTGTAAACTATTATAGACAAATTGGTAAACATACACGTACTTACACGACATTCTATTATACCATAAGTACTACATCCATACCATAAAAAAATCATCTGTCCAATAGAGATTTGCCCCGAAACCATAGGAATAATAAAATGAATACGATTGAATTCACTAACAACATCGTTGAAATAGCGTTCAGTTCAGGTGTGATACCGAACTTAAGGCTTGAATATATATGCACTGACAGCGTTGTATATCCAACGCCAGCGGTAAAGAAAGTAATCACAAAGTCGTCTATTGAGAGCGTGAAAGCGAGCAGTGCGCCGCCGATAATCCCTGGTGTGATGAGCGGAAAAGTTATCTGCCAGAAAGCGTGCCATTCGTTAGCACCAAGATCAAGTGCTGCCTCCTCTATCGTGTCATCATAACCTTGTAAACGGGCACGGACTACTATTGTAATGTATGCGATATTAAAAACTACATGTGCAAGAATTACCGATGTTAAACCTAACGGAATTTTGACCTGCACATAAAACGTCAGCAATGCTATCGCTAAAACGATATCTGGAATAATTAGCGGTAGATAGAGTGATCGAATTAAGGTATTGCGTAACCGAAACCGATATTTTTCTATTGCGAGTGCTGCTGCTGTTCCGATGACTGTTGAGATGAATGTCGCGACACATGCAATAACCAAACTATTTCTGCACGCGCGCCAAACATCCGGATTCTTAAACAGTTTTGCATACCATCCAAGCGAGAACCCTTCCCAAACTGCAATCTGATCTCCACTATTGAATGAGAACACAACAACGACTAAGATCGGAACATAGAGAAAGAGAAAAACCAATACGATGTTGATTTCAAGAAGTCGTTTCATTCTTCTTCACTAAACGGTAGTAGCCGTGAGATAGTCACATCTTCTAAGTTTCTGCAGATTCACTGCCTTGCAAAGCACGGAAATATAGCACTGTTCCTGCAAGTACTATACCCATAAGCATAAATGAGAGTGCAGACCCAAACGGAAAGTCTCGCGCTGTTCTAAATTGTCTTTCAATCACATTTCCGATAAAACTCACCTTTCCGCCACCAAGGATATCTGGCGTTAGAAATGCACCGACCGTCGGAATAAAAACTAACATTGATCCTGCAAGGATACCGGGAAGGCTTAGCGGTAAGGTTATGTGCCAAAAGGCATGCCGTGGCGATGCTCCCAAATCTTTCGCTGCATCTATCAGAGACAAATCCAGTTGCTCCAATGCTGCGTATAGCGGCAGAATCATAAACGGCAGATAACCGTAAACCAATCCTATCTGCACTGCGAAAGGTGTATTGAGTAGTTCAAGCGGTTGAAAACCTGGAATTAGAAGGGCTAAAAAACTGTTTAGAAGACCTTCGGTGCGTAAAATCAGTATCCACGCGTAGGTGCGGATGAGGAAGTTTATCCAAAACGGCACAACCACGAGCAGTAACAACACATTTCGCCATATTGGTCTGTAGCATGCCAGATAATAGGCGAACGGATAACCTACAACGAGGCAAATCGCTGTGCAGACGAATGCTGTTGATACCGAACGCCAGAGGGTGCCGAGATAGAGTTTGTCGAACAGGCGTTGATAGTTTTCCAGCGTGAAGTTCCATTCTATCCCGCCGTAGGTGCCGCGCTCCAGAAAACTATAGATGAATACAGAGATGAGTGGAAGAAGGAAGAAACAAATTAGCCAGAAGATAACGGGGGAGAGTAGGATTAGTAGGCGGTAATTACGACGCATTTTCTTTCAAAAATTGGCGGATATTGTTCTGTATGTTCCACGGATCGGTGATTTCAAGAAAATCCCAGTACCCAAATTCGCCGCAACCGTTCACTGCTGGTAACCACATATTTTTGATAGTATTGACCTTCTGAACTTTATCTTCCCTTGGCATGCCAGAAACTTCAAGAATTAGGTTCACAATATCGTTAGAACCGTTTTTTCCTCTACGAATACGGGCAATAAAGTCAGGAACATATTGACGGCTTTCCCCGTTGTGATTGATGTATGGAATCGTGAAACCCAAGTTGTGGTTTTTGACATACGCAATTACCTCATCCATTTGTTCAAGTGCCTGCGCGGTCTTCTGCTCCCAAGATTCTGTGTCAGCGACAACATGCGAAATGTGACATTTGTCTGGTTTTGTTTCCCATGTCGGACGTGAGGTTTCAAATAAGACATCTGATGTTGATCCAGTACGCCCTTTTATACGAGAGGAATGTGGAAAAATTGGGAGGAAAATCTTCTCTGAAGAAGCATTTTCAGAATTTGTTCCTACAGATTGTTGTCCAGCATTGAGAATTCCCATGTGGATCCGATATGCAGCCTTTCGCGCGATTTCGCCAATGTGAAAAAACTGAGGATAGGTGTTGTCTTTATAGGTAACACATTCTTGCATCCATCGGCGCGTGATACGAAGTAACTGTGGAAAAAGCCACCATTTCGATTTATTATCACTGTCACATAGGTAATTTTCCATAAGTACTCTGGTGAGATAGAACTCTGTTTGCTGGCTGCGGAACTTCGTCAGATAAGGCAATTCAACCTCTTTTGTCACTCCAGTAATAGCCTCAATTTCTATACGTGACGGAATCTCTGCAGTAGAAAGTTCATAGTGAGAATCTTCAGTAAAAGTGGCATCCAACTTTTCTGATGGGAGGCAAGGACGATATCCAGCTATTCTCGGAAATGTGATTTCGCATTTCGCCTTTCTTTCAGGCAGTGCCTTAACTTCTATCACAGGATTAGGTTGTATCGCTTTTCCACTGCCGGTCGCAGGAATAAATGAGAACGGCACCCCATATACCTCCGCGTATTCTGGCGGAAAAGTTTCCAACTCTATATCATTGTCATTGACCTTGATAGTTGTCTTTTCCACATCGTAAGTGGAGCGGCGTAAGCCTCTGCCGACAACCTGTTCGCAGAGCAGCTGCGTGCTAAAAGCACGTACGCCAAGGATATGCGTTACCCGCCTTGCATCCCATCCTTCACTTAACATTGACACTGAAACGACACACTTAATCTGCTCCCCAAGTTTATCCTTTTTACCAACGGTATTTAGCACTTCACGCAATATTTCCTCATTTGAAACTTTTTCTACATTCAGCCTACGTTTGAACTGTTCTATCTGTGTTTTGGCTGCTTCCCTAAACGCACCTCTCAATGCTTCACCAGATTCCAACTGGTTGCTATCAATGATTAGCGTGCTTAACTTTTCACTCCACTCACCGTTTTCCTCATTGCTAAAAATCGGCAAATTTCCTTTGACAATTACCTTTTCTCCATCAGCGGTTAGTTTCTCCCATCCGGCAATCCAGTCGTAAACGAGTTTGGACACCTTTGTATTGTTGCAAACGACAATCATCACAGGTGGTGTTAATCCGTGTTGGTCTTTCTGCCATAAGTCATACGCCTTTTCATAATTGGTATAGAGGCTTTGGAGTGCTGTCTCCAATTCTTGTGGCAGCTGCGGTTCTCCGTCCGTAGAAATTCCAGTAAGTTTAGTACGAATAGTATCCCAGAGGCGGCGATAAATCGGATCTCTTGCCATTGTATCGTCTGCAACAGGGACACGAGGAACTTTTGCGATTCCACTTTCGATTGCATCTATCAATGCAAAATCGGATGCTACCCACGGAAACAAAACGCCTTCTCTGAGTTTCTTTCCACTCGGCGTAGTAGTGGAATAGCCTGAACCGCTCAGAAAGAACGGGGTAGCAGACAAATCGTAAACAGTTTTTACATTGAGTTTCGATTTCACCGCTTCAATTCCACTTATCCACAAACGTACATCGTCTTCGGTTAAGTCTGATTTCTCATCTTTTTTACGATGGTAACAGTGATGTGCCTCATCGTTCAGCACAATGATATTTTTCTTCCTGCCGAGACTCCGACAGACCCGCGCAACCATCTCATCAGGTGTTTCTATGAAATTTTTTGCACTTTCTTCTCCGAGAACCTGTTCACTTACTTTGCTCAATTTTTCCTTTTTTCGGGTCTGAAAAGCGTGGTAGTTCGTAATGACGATTTTCGTCTGACATAACGTGTCAAAGTCACCGTGGGGAAGCAAGTTCATTTTTCGATAGTCGTTTTCAGGATTTTCCGGTAGGAGGACCTGCAATCGATCGCGAATTGTCACACCAGGCGTGACAATGAGAAAAGCATCTGTGTAACGTTCGCTTCGGAGATTAGCTATTTTGTTCAACGTGTGATACACGATGAGCATTGCCATAACCACCGTCTTACCGGTGCCTGTTGCCATCTTGAATGCAATTCGGTATAGATCGGGATTTGCTTCCTTATTCGCGCTTAAAAGTGTTTGGTGGAATGCGTCGCCGCGATTTTTGTTTTCACATTCATTCAGATAGATAGCAGTCTCCACAGCCTCGCGTTGACAGAAAAAGAGGCGCGGTTCGTTTTCGGGATTGTTCCAATATTCAAGCAAACGTCTTGTAGTTGGGGTTACACCAGGATAACCGCTGTTCCGCCATGCTGTTACTTGCGCGCGCACTTTGTTGATAAAAACGTTTGCCTCCCGAAGTTCTGGGTCAGGAAGAAGCGACATTTGCACGTCCTGTGACTGTTTTTTCGGTTTCGGCATCGGGATAAAGTATTCACTTCTACGTCTACCTTCGGTAATATCTTCTGTTATTCCACGGTCTGTAAATTTGAAGTGCCGTTGCGGTTCCTCATAAGGACTGTTGATTACAGGATTCTCTATTGTAACTTTTGACATTTGGATACCTTCTTTCAGTCTTAGGTTGGGTGTTCTCTTAACAGATAAGGTCAACATTAACGCCATGGTTTGCAAGCGCGTTCGTAAATTGAAGCCAGCCTCTATCTATCGCCAATAAAATAGTCGCTGTTTGTCCAGATTCCTTCTGATACGCAAGCACAACAGCAATAAATTTTCGATCATTTTTGTGGAAACTCGTTAACGCGTCATCGCTGTTTGGAAACTCTTCAAAATCTGTGCCGTTTCCCGCTAATGGTGTGATCTTAATCATCGTACAAATGTCTGGATACCTCCAATTTTGCAGCAATCTTTTCACAAAACCGTCACCAACCCCTTTTTGTCTAACTACATTTGCATTTCTCTTGTACTCATTAAGAATTCTCCATCTATCGTCAACAACTGTCCTTATCTGTTGTAAAGTAATCTGTTTAAGTCGCTGCTGACAACGTTCTATGCAGTCCAAAGAGGCATGGTCTGCTTCGCCATTTGCGATGACGATAACGTTCGTATCTACGATAACTGCGTTCATTAACCCTCCATTTTCTTTCGGCGTTCCATTTCTGCTTCAGCTCTTGCAAACAGCTCGCCCATCTCATTGCCAAAAAAGTTTTCTGGCCAGTTTGAAATGTTCCCAAATTCATCCATTTTTAAGCGTTCAATATTAGAAACGCCTTCATCGTTCCGACAAAAATAGAGGGCAGTTTTATCAACGCTAATCTTTTCTTCAGCGATGCGCCGCTGCAAACGATTTAGCAGGTGTTCACTATGGCTTTCTACCAGAATCTGCAAGTTGCGTTCATTGACAACCTCTATTAGAAGATCCGCCAATTCAGATTGAACCTTTGGATGAAGGTGAATACCGGGTTGTTCCAGAATCAATGTTGAACCCACTGGGGCATAGTAACAAAGCACTAAAACCGGTAAAAATTGGGATAAACCGTAACCCATGTCAGGCAGGTTTACCTTAGCACTGTCAGCTGTTTTTTGAATAAAAACATCATAATCCCGATCCACATTTGCCCCAGTCCGTTCAATTAAAAAAGAATATGCGAGTTCCATCTCTCGGAGCCACGCAGAGATTCGTTCCTCAATTGGAACATTTTTCCCCTCATAAGGTGTTGTTTGTCGATCTATGCGCGCGGAAAGTAGAGCGGAAATCATTTCCTCACCGCGTTGTCCTATACTTTCAGGATGCGTCCCTTCCCAATGATAGTGGCGTTGTGGTTGAATACGGACCGGACCAATGTAACGAACGCGATCAAAAAGTTCCTTAAGTTCAGATGTAAATTGATTTTTTGAATTCTCAGCTGATCCAGACCAACAGAGTTCTTCGTAGATTCTTTGTGAGAAATCCGCGCATATTAATTCCTGATCTCCATACTTGAAACGGTAATAACCTTTTAGGCCAGGTAGCGTATTCTCTTGCCATAGGGCAGTAACTTCAAAAGTGAAACTGTCAACAGTCAGTGGATTGACTTCAATGGTAAATGGATTTTGAATCTTACATCCAAACCCTAACTCAAGTGATTCCTCTACGTTATGCCCATGAATTACCTCACGGAAACTTCCAAGATTGACAAGAGAATTTTCATCACCGAAGAAGAGGATCTCCTCGGTTCCAATCGTCTGCTTAAGCAATAGCAGCATCTGCAACAGGCTACTCTTCCCAGAACTATTTGTCCCGAAAAAGCCTGTCAACGGTGCAAGTTTCACCTCAACACTATCTTTCCACGACTTGAAGTTTTTCATTCGGATATGCGTAATCATTTTTTCTTCTCCATGTTGACATATTATAACGTGAGCTCCGTTTAACTTTAATGCACAATGGAATCGGTGCTGCAAACGCTTAGCCTTTTTATTCCTCACAATCGAGAGAACTCTCTTACTCCCACAGTAGGACTTTTCCATCTCCACAACCACTTACAAGTGTATAACTATCTGGCGAAAAACACAGATTGTTAACTTGTGCTGTATGTTCAGTAAGCGTTTTCAACTGTTTGCCTGTGTCAACATCCCATAGCAGAATTACGCCGTCTTCATGTCCACTGGCAAGTATGCAACCATCCGTGCTAAAAGCGAGAGCGCGCGCATAAGCGTCACTCCCCTGCCTTGTAAATGCTTGGCGTTGTTCACCGGTAGCAACATCCCATAAATCAATACTGTGGTCCCAAAGTCCGCCACCAGAGGCAAGTGTACGACCATCCGGACTGAAAACTGTGCAAAAGGCTCCGCCGTTTACCACTGCAAGAGTTTTGAGGCATGCACCTGTGGTAATGTCCCATAAACTAATCGGACATGGGCCGTCAAGAACGTTCTTTTCACATTCACTTATAGCGAGCATTTTAGCATCCGGACTAAAAACTACTCCTAAAAAGCCGCCGTTGTCGTTCGCAATAAAGGTTTGCTCCAGCGTACATGTAGCAGTGTTAAACAAGTGAATCTTTTCAACATCCCAATCCGACATCCCCCAAACCCTGGCTGCAAACGAGTTTCCATCAGGACTGAAAGCAATGAAATCACCTTCGTAATCGTGGACAGTTCTTAATTGTCTACCATTAGATGCCTTTGAAAAGCAAATCACCCCGTCTTCACTTCCACTAATGATCGTGTCCCCATCGGCACTGAAAACCATAGCGGTAATAGGTGCCATGTCTGCTGTGATCAGAGCAATTTCTAACCCCGTTTGTGCATCGTAAATCAAAATGCTGCTGGTCCGGGTTACAGCTATTCGGTCACCATTCGGAGGAAACCTGATGTCATTTATTGTGCCCGTACCGAGGGGTTGTGCCCATTCAGGTAAATTATCATGGTTTATTTTCATAATATTATCTCCTATTGGTAGTTTTCATGCTGTCGCATAAATGTAATCATTTTCAATCCCTTTCTTTACCCTTATGTGTTCATTAGGTGTCCTCTTCACAGATAAGGTCAACGGTAACTCCGTAGTTTACCAGCGCGTTCATAAATTCAAGCCAACCTCTATCTATTGCCAATAAGATCGTTGGCACTTGTTCGGCATCACGCTGATACACAAGTGCAACAGCAACAAATTTTTTATCTTTTTTGTGGAAATTATTTAATGCCGCGTCATCATTAGGAAATTCCTCAAATTCGGTGCCGTTTTCAACTAACGGGGTGATTTGAACCGTGATAACCGTTTCGGGATAACTTTTTGGATTATAAAATCTTCTCTTCAATTCCAGCCAAAACCGATCTCCGAATCCACGTCCCTTTTCGTTCAGATTGTTTCTGTACTCTTGAATAAATCGTTTCTTGTCATCAAGTAAAACCATTTCCGGACCTCTGAGAATTTCAGCAAGTCTTGCTCGGCAACGGATAACACACTCCTTTGATGCTTGCGGCGCAGCAGCCTTGCCATTTGCGACTACCATGACGTTCGTATCAATAATAACAGCGTCCATTAACCCTCCGTTCCTTTTTCCGCTATGCTTTCGACCTGTTTGTCTGTCATCGCGAACATATCACCCATTACATCACCGAAGAAGTTTTCAGGCCAATTTTTAATGTCACCGGATTCGCTGTCTACATCTAACTTTTCAATTTCAGAAACACCTTCATCGTTCCGACAAAAATAGAATGCAGTCTGACCTGCAGCAATCCTTTCTTCGACGATTCGTCTTTGCAAACGAGTTAACAGATGTTCACTGTGGCTTTCTACCAGAATCTGTAGTTTCCGCTCCGTGATAACCTCTATAAAGAAGTCCGCGAGTTCAGATTGAACTTTTGGATGAAGATGAACGCCAGGTTGCTCCAGAATCAGCGTTGAACCTTCCTCCACATAGTAGCAATAAATTAGCATAGGTAAAACATCAGCTAAGCCATATCCCATGTCTGCTAATGTCACTTCCGCGCTGCTGGGGCTTTTTCGGATGCGAACTTCGTAATTTTGATCGTCTAAAGACTTGGTCGGAATAACCCGAAACGAATGGGCGAGCTCCATCTTTTGAAGCCACTCTGAAATCCGATCTTCAATTAGTACTGCGTCCTCTTTATTAGAGGATTTTAACTTCCGCACCCCCGCCGAAAGGACGGCATCAATTGCCCCACCTCCCCATTGGTCAATCCCTTTCGGATGTGTGCCTTTCCAATGATGGTGGCGTTGCGGTTGAATACGGACCGGACCAATGTAACGAACGCGATCAAAAAGTTCCTTAAGTTCAGATGTAAATTGATTTTTTGAACTCTCAGCTGATCCAGACCAACAGAGTTCTTCGTAGATTCTTTGTGAGAAATCCGCGCATATTAATTCCTGATCTCCATACTTGAAACGGTAATAACCTTTTAGGCCAGGTAGCGTATTCTCTTGCCATAGGGCAGTAACTTCAAAAGTGAAACTGTCAACAGTCAGTGGATTGACTTCAATGGTAAATGGATTTTGAATCTTACATCCAAACCCTAACTCAAGTGATTCCTCTACGTTATGCCCATGAATTACCTCACGGAAACTTCCAAGATTGACAAGAGAATTTTCATCACCGAAAAAGAGAATTTCTTCGGTACCAATTGTCTGCTTAAGCAATAGCAGCATCTGCAACAAGCTACTTTTCCCAGAACTATTTGTCCCGAAAAAACCCGTTAACGGCGCAAGTTCAACCTTACCACTATCCGCCCACGACTTGAAGTTTTTCATTCGCATAAATGTAATCATTTTTTCTGCCTCCGTGTTGACGCTATTTGTCTGAACCAGGGTTTTCAAGATTAGCAGACCGTAGGTTGGGTTGAGCTTGCGAAACCCAACAAATGATCCTTTTCATTCATTACCAACATCCAAATCAAACGAAACCCCACCACTTGATCCCCACAATATGTCATACAATCCAACTTGCACATAATTATGAAAACTTGAGTATTTCCAATCTTTTGGGGATTTCACGAAACCATGTTTGACCGGATTGTAGTGAATGTACTCGACATGTTTAGTAAAATCTTCATCGTCTCGAATAGTATGTTCCCAAAATCTACGCTGCCAAAATGCTCGTTCCTGTTTACTTTGGCGTGATTTTGATATAACATTTTCATATCTAATTTGGCAATGACGACTGAAGTAGCTTTTGATTAACCGCCATCGCATTGAGTAATCGGCATCACCTTCGGGCAAAGTCCAGATGCTGTGCATGTGATCAGGAAGCAGAACAAAGGCATTGATTTCCATAGGATGCCGCTGCATCGTATATCGAAATGCTTGCCTCAGTAATTTTACGTTATCTGGAATGCAAAGGAAACGTCTACGATCGTGGGTGGCAAGAGTAAAGAAATATGTTCCACCCTTGATTTTTGACCGGTGATATCTCATACACATAACCTTTATTTTGAATGATGCGTTGGGTTTCGCAAGCTCAACCCAACCTACAGACTGAACTCATACACATAACCTTTATTTTGAATGATGCGTTGGGTTTCGCAAGCTCAACCCAACCTACAGACTGAACTCATACACATAACCTTTATTTTGAATGATGCGTTGGGTTTCGCAAGCTCAACCCAACCTACGGGCTACTGAACTGCTAAACCTTATACTCCTTCATCACTTCATCACCATAATGATTGATGACCTTTACCGCAATTTTCCCAGACTCAGGCTTGGCAAACGGGATGCTCTCTGTCCGATACAGTGCCTCCCACGCCTCCTCGTTAACTTCTGCTTTGAGTGCCTTTTGCAGCTGCTTATACGGTTCGTTTTCACCTGTGAAATATGCATGCCGCACAAAAAACGCTTCGCCGTTGTAAGCAGTATCAATGAACCAACATGCGATATCCTCTGGTGTATTCGAACGGAGTAATCCTTTCACTGGATCGTATACATCTACACCTAAGAGTTTGACAGAGATGGCGCCATCTTCATTTTCATCAATTTCAATATCAGGTTCCCCGAACACCATGAACAGATTGCCTTCACCTGTGTTTTTAAGCTCGCGCACCATCAACTCAGGACTAATTTTGACAGGAAGTATCGGTAAACTCCCAATTCGCGTGTCCTCATCAGCGGTATACCCCTCAAATGCGAATGCTGCAACAATAAGCAGGTCGTACTCAGAGATTTTTCGCACAGCCTCCTTTGCAGCTTCCCGCATCCACTGCTTACCGACGGTATCATACTGCGGTCCGATGCTGATAGCAACGCTCTGTGTTTTTTCGTCTTTGTCTGTCCACACACCTTCGGCATGGAGCCACTCACCGGGATGTTCCTCTAACCAATCAAAGGTGATGCGCTGTTCCTTGAGACGATTTTGCACGCCTGCTGTTTTGAGATGTTCAAGGATATGTTTGTGGTAATCTTGCACATTTTCAGGGGACGCAGACGGTGGCGCAGCACTCTCTACGTCGGCAGGGTCAAAGACAAGATTCGGGGATAAACTTTCCACAGTGAAGGGACCTGTGACGCGAATCCGTTTTTTGTCTTGATAAGGTTGATCATAAAGAACTTCACTTTTGGCACGTTTCGCAGTTGATGCATCCATCGTCAATTGCCGTTCGCGTTTAAGTGAGAGCCATTCACGATGCATTTTTTGAAATTCCGTGTCCCATTCCGTATCGGTTTCAGTTGGCACCTCCCACTCTTCCCAATTTTGCCCGATAAGGCGGTTCATTTCGGCACGAAGCGGATCTAATTTCTCGGCATATTCGGCATGGATATTGTCAATTTCTGTGTTATTTGCCATGTCTGAGAGGCTAACATACGGTGCAGTTTTATAGGAAAAACCACTCTTGATATCGTCTGCGTCTTGAAGGCGGTAGTAGGGATATTTGGCAGACATCAAACGAGTACGTGCCAATGCAAGAGCTACCTTTGAAGTATCTACTGTTATCCAACGTCTTCCCCACTGCTCTGCTACATAAGCAGTTGTGCCGCTGCCACACGTCGGATCAAGGACTAAGTCCCCTGGATCAGTTGTCATGAGTATACACCTTTGGATCACCTTAGGATTTGTTTCAACGACGTAAGTTTTTCCTGAACGTCCCCCTGCAGTATCTATCCATAGATTAGTAGTAGAACGTCCAGGAGAATCAGCTGGGTACCGAATATAACGTAGAGATTTTCCAGGAGCGAGAAGTCTGCCCTGTTTTGCCATTCGGTCTAATCCATCACGACTTGCTGCCCAACCTCTGTCGCTTGTAGGAACAAAAACTTTCCCTTCAAACTCGTAAGGATACGTTGCGTCACCAGCAGTTTGTGATGTCACTGAATAATCTACAAATCTCCGGCTTCCTTCAGGTAGCAAAGAAGGATCTTCTTTCTCCTTTCTTGTCATTCCACGGCGCGTACCATCTGGCAATTCAACCTTTTCGTAGGATTTTAGGAGAGGATCAGCAGAACGTTCATCCCATTCCATGTATAGTTGACGGTACTTCATCTCGTTTTTATCTTTTGCATACCATAATAGATAATCAAAAACTGAAGATATGGAAGAAGATGATGTCAATTCACCTCTTGTCCATGCCACAGTGGTAACAGCATTTTCACCACCAAATACCTCATCTAACACACATCGGACGAGATGGACGTTCTCATCGCTAATCTGGACGAAAATACTACCTGAATTGTGGAGCAATTCGTATGCAACGGTAAGCCGGTCACGAAGATAAGTGAGATAAGAGTGAATGCCCAACTCCCACGTATCACGGAATGCTTTAATCTGTTCGGGTTGCGGTGTTACGCCTTCTATTTTCGCATCATCAACGCTCTGCTTTCGAGTACTAACCTGCCAATTACTACTAAATTTGATACCGTAAGGCGGATCAAAAAAGATTGTCTGTACACTATTTTTAAATCCCTCTTTTTCTGCAAGAGAGTTCATGACTGCAAGCGAATCGCCAAGGATAAAACGGTTATGCCAGTTTTGCTCGTGTTGGTAAAACTCAATTTTCTGGTCAAAGTCAAGGTCGTCGAATCCTTCAAAGAGTGTTCCAATCTGGTCTGATTCCTTCTGCTGTTGCGCGCGAAGCACTTCAATGATGGCTTGCGGTTGGATATGCTCCTGAATGTAGATAGGAACGGCTTGCACCGCAAGATCATCATCGTTCTGCTGGTCTTTACCTTTCCAAACTAATTGCGGGTCAAGGGCAATATCGCGCGGGTAACGTGTTGGTGCGAAGTCATCATTTTCAGCAAAGCCGCTCAGTTCTTGGGTTGGGTTGTTAGGAAGTTTGTCGGTATGTTCATAATGGTTAATAGGTTTTTTCGGCATAGGCAAATCTCCTTTCTCTTAATTTCATGCAAACCCGAGATTCAAACAAAGAATCCCCAGATTTCCAATTGAATTTAGTATCAACTGTCGTGACTTTGTAATCCTATTTCATCAAGCGTCTCTGCGGTCAATGCTTTGTCAAAGATCAAATCAAGGCGGGCAAGACTCTGTATTAAGTTAATCTCGTTTTTAACAGACTCAGGAACAGTAGAAAATCGGGATTGTAGCAGTTTGATGATGTCTTCCCGTTTCGCTTGTTCTCTGCCTTGTTCTCTGCCTTGTTCAATACCTTGTTCTCTGAGAACGTCTGCCATTGACTTTGCCATGTTTTCTACCTCCATATTGTGTGTATGTTGTTCAACAAGCCGTATCAAGTCTTCATGTTCTTCAGCAGGATGCCGATGTAGGATAAACAAAATCAAATAGGTGATTGCCTTGCGTCGCTGCGGTGCTTGTGCTTCATCAAGCGTAATAAGGTGCGACACCGCTTCAAGCAGCACATTACTTAGCGTATCCTTATCAGCATTTTCCTTTTGAAGAACTGTTAGCAACCACCCTAATAGATGGTCTGTCTTTGTTAGCTCTGCTGCCTCTGTTTCATTTACGCTTAGAAACAACGTGTCAAATTTTGGAACAAACCGCGTGAGCACATCAGGAATATCCATTATCGCATTGAGGGTAAGCGGATTATTCCATTGCTTCTCACCAGTGTAATATACAATCGGAAGAATCGGACGAAACCGCGACTTACTTTTAGGCACATTGTTAGATTCCCATTCCCTGCGTTGAAAATCCCAAATTTGCATCATGTAAAACAACACACGGAAACCCATTATCGGGTCAACCGTGGATTGATGTTCAATGAGAATATAGATAAGCAGTTCATCTGTTCCTGATTCGGTCTGAAAAGGCGCGCTAAACACCATGTCAGACTCTTGTTCGCGAAGCGTGTCAGGAATAAAACTCCTGTTAATCTGTGAGAGACGATCGAAATCAATATACGTCACTAATTCACTTGCAAGGATTTCTAACAAGCCTTGGACGAACTCTTTGTCTTCAAACAGCCATCGTGTACTT
The DNA here is from genome assembly GCA_965197475.1 of Candidatus Poribacteria bacterium. Taxonomy (GTDB): domain Bacteria; phylum Poribacteria; class WGA-4E; order WGA-4E; family WGA-3G; genus MSPOR6. Next base: position 972,546 of record CBDANF010000003.1, read on the forward strand.
CGGTCAGGAAAGTGTTCAATCGGGATGTCAAGTAAATTGGGTATTTCTGGTTCTTTTGTCATAGTCTCTATTACATCAAAGCATCTTGCAACTCAACGCCAGACGGTTCAACATCAATCGGATAATCAGATTAATCAGCAGCAGGTGCGAAGGTTTCAGGATTCTCTGCAGCTGCATCGTAATCGTCAATTAGTTTTGTAATAACAGGATTATCACCACAAAGCGGGCAATTTTCATCTCGCGAGACTTTCATTTCGCGATAAGTCATACCGAGCGCATCGTAAAGGATAAGTCTGCCGATAAGTGGCTCCCCGATACCGATAATATACTTAATTGCTTCCGTCGCCATCATTACGCCAATTACGCCTGGGAGCACGCCCAGGACACCAGCCTCATTTCAGCTTGGCACCATGCCCGGTGGTGGTGGCGTGGGATACATGCATCGGTAGCACGGACCTTCGTTCGGTTTAAAGAGGGTTACCTGTCCTTCAAACTGGAAAATACTGCCGTGAACGATCGGTTTATTCATAAGCACCGCAGCATCGTTAACGAGAAAACGGGTCGCAAAGTTATCACATCCATCCACAATTAGGTCATATTCAGAGAAAATCTCTTCAACATTGTCAGCAGTCAAACGGAGATTATACGGTGTAATCTCAACATCCGGATTAAGCGACTTGATAGTCGTTGTAGCGGACTGAACTTTTGGTGTCCCGACAGCTTCTGTGCGATGGAGTATCTGACGCTGCAGGTTGCTTAACTCCACCACATCTGAATCAATAATGCCCATGTGTCCGATGCCAGCAGCACCAAGATAAACCCCCGCGGGTGAACCTAATCCACCTGCACCGACAAGCAAGACCTTCGCATCAAGCAGCTTCGCTTGACCACGTTCACCTACTTCTGTGAGCATAAAGTGTCGACTGTATCGGTCAAGCTGCTCATGGGACATCTCTTTATCTTGTGCGGTTGGAAAACCAGCGGCTGACCAATCTCGGTATCCACCTGCCATGGACACGGTATCTGTATATCCCATTTCACGAAGCGATTTTGCTGCGAGAAGCGAACGGAGCCCAGCAGCACAATAGACGACAACCTTTTGGTCCCGGTCAGGAATATAATCTTCAACAGAAAATTCCAGCATGCCACGTGTGACGTGAACAGCATCGGGGATATAGCCCGCGCGATACTCATCTTCATCGCGAACATCCAGAAGCACAAAGTCGCTGCTGTTCTCCTGATCCGCTTTCACGTCAGCAACGGTCACTTCTGGAATTTCTGTTTTTGCCTCCTCTACGATTTGCCTATAGGACTTCATATATTGTTCTCCAAAGTTTTATGTTTCTGTTTTGCCAAGACTGATTATCCCATAAGTTGAGAGGTGACAATCAGTCTACTATGATGACGATTCGCAATTTCTATTTTCGCAAGTGAGTGTCCGAAAATGTCATGGATTCATCTCTAATCCTAAAACGATTATACCATGATTTCCTATCCTTGTCAACCATTTTGCCAGAGCCATTCAATTTTCGAAATACATATTGTTGTATAGGTTATCATCATGTGTGGTCTGGCTTTTCACGCCACACATGATGGACTTCACCTTAGAGATTAGTCTAAAATCATTTGAGGTGAAAAATGACAAACAAAAGTCTCGTCATCTACTTGAAATGTTAGCAGAAGTTCCTGATTCTCGCAAGTCACAAGGCAAACGCTCCCCGACAAACACCCATTTGCAATTTCTACCGAGATGTGTTAGAATAGGTCTATAATATATTATTGGAAACTACACCTACATTCAAATTGCCCGGAAGACGAATCGCTCTGATAGTGCCTTCATAACTATTTTCTCTATTGTCTGTGCTGACACTGCTTGCTACTGGAAATGTTCCTATTTCTATATCTGTTATAAGGAGAGATGATGACACTTTTCAAAAGGTATATTGCGCTGCTTTTGATTTTTATCGGCATCGCGCTGTTATGGAACACTGTTGTAATGTATCCGCTCAAAATCTTCGTTGTGTTTATGCACGAAGTGAGCCATGGACTTGCAGCGTATGCCACGGGTGGCAGTATCGTCGAAATTGAGGTTAATCCTCAACAAGGAGGGCTTGCGCTCACAAGGGGAGGCTCTCGGTTTTGGACCCTCACCGCAGGTTATCTCGGTAGTCTGTTGTGGGGTGGTATTATCTTGCTTTTGGCAGCGAGAACGCACTTGGGTAAAGTGATTAGTGTGTTGATCGGTATCGGCATGGTAGCTATCTCTATCGGTTTTGGTTCTAATATGTTTACGATCCTTTTCGGTGTCGGTTTTGGGGTAGTACTTATTGCTGTCGGATTGTTCCTTCCAGAGGTGATCAATGATTGGATATTACGGATCATTGGCGTAACAAGTTGCCTCTATGTAATTCTTGACATCAAGAGTGATGTTTTGGATCGGTCACATTTACGTTCAGATGCTCGGATGCTTGCAGAAGTGACATCTCTTCCGACAGAGTTTTGGGGCATATTGTGGATTGTCATCGCCATTGGGTTAACTTTCTGGTTTCTCTACATCGCTGGGAAATCACCTGATTCTACAAATGCGGGTAGTACAGACTCTGTTTCTACGGATATGCGTTAATTCTTAAGTGGGCCGAAGTCTATATTGTAATAGTTAAGCAGCCACACGCAGATACCTAACAGAAATAGAGGAATACAGATAAGCAGGATAAGGATAAAAAATCCCCATATCCAGGAACCTTTAGATTTTGCGACGGTTGCCAAACGAGCGATCAACACCCCACCACCTATCAAAATAATAACAACGAGACCGAGTATCACCATCATCATTTTTCTTTCCTTTCTATGAAGCCTCCAACGAAAAGTCCAATCACGTTACGTGCAACACTGATTGGCATTGCCCTCATTCCACTTAACAGTTATTGGATTCTACATCTCAGTTATATATGGGATTCTAATCGTCCCACAAGTTTGGCGTTGCTGTTCAATGTGCTGTTTACGTTACTTGTTCTCATTGCGCTCAATACCTTATTGCGCCGGTTGCGCTCAACGTTTGCGTTTACACAAAGCGAACTGTTAACTATCTATGCGATGCTGTGCCAAGCTTCTGTTTTTGCTGGACGCGACATGTTACAAGTGTTAGTTCCGTTAATGGGTAACAGCTTTTGGTATGCAACACCCGAAAACGAGTGGGCACAACTCTTTCATCAACATCTCCCTGACTGGCTTGTTGTCAGTAAGCACGATATATTACAGGGTTTCTATGAAGGCGAATCCACATTTTATCTTCAAGCGCACCTACAGGCGTGGTTGTTACCAACGCTAATATGGGTAGGCTTCTGTCTCGTTATCGGTGTAACAATGCTCTGTCTCAATGTGCTTTTACGCAAGCAGTGGCAAGAGCATGAACGACTCACCTATCCGATTTCCCAACTTCCCCTTGAAATCACGCAAGGAAAAAACCGATTTTTCAATCGACGGATGATGACTGTGGGGTTGTGCATCGCTGCTGGACTGAACCTTCTCTATAGTTTACACCAAATCAATCCTGTTTTCCCTACAATTCCGCTCTATCACAGTTTCAGTCTCACCGAAAAGCCGTGGAGTGCAATGAATAATCCCGGATTTCGCATTAGTTTCTTCCCGTTTGCGATCGGTGTTGGCTTCCTGATTCCACTTGATTTGGGTTTTTCCTGCTGGTTTTTTCATCTGTTTTGGCACTTTCAACGGATTATCGGTGAAAGTTTCGGGTGGCGCAGTGCTATTGGATTTCCGAGAGAAATGGCACAAATTCGAGGTGTGTGGATAGCCTTATTTCTCTGGACACTGTGGATGGGACGTTCACATGTTAAGGTCGTGTTGAAGACTGTGTTCGGCAGTCGTGCCTTAACTAATAGCGATGAAGGTGAGGCGTTGCGCTACAAAACGGCAGTGGTGGGAGCACTGATTGGATTCATCTTGATTGTGGCGTTTTGTTTAAAAGCTGGGATGTCTCTGTGGTTTGCTGCGCTGTTCTTTGTGCTATATTTTGCAATGTCAATTACTATTACCCGCATCCGCGCGGAATTGGGTCCACCTGCACACGACCTATACAACGCGGGTCCTGACTTGCTATTGACAGATGCATTCGGGACACGACGTATCGGTAATCGCAACCTATCAGTGATGTCGCTGTTCTTCTGGCTGAATCATCTCTCTTATCGTGCGCATCCGATGCCGCATCAATTGGAGGCTTTAAAACTCGCACATCAAACCCGCTTTAATGCCACGCAACTTTTGTGGGTATTAACGATCGCGATTTTTGTCGGTGCACTTTCGGCTGCATGGGGACACCTACACCTTTCTTATCAGGTTGGTTTAGAGAATGCACGTTCATGGTATGCCCGTGCAGCTTTCAATCGACTCGCTGGATGGCTCTATAATCCCAGTGACACGAACTTCAGCGGATTGTTGTATACTGCTGGCGGATTTGTTTTCGCTGGAAGTCTACTAATGTTGCGATGGCGATTTATTCAGTGGCCCCTACATCCTGTTGGATATGTTGTTTCAAGTTGGTGGACGTTTACCGGACTTTGGTTTCCACTTCTAATCAGTTGGACAGTTAAACGGATTCTGCTTTCAACGGGTGGTGTTCGGTTATATCGGCGTGCCATACCGTTTTTTATTGGTTTGGTTATTGGGGACGTTATCGTTGCATCTATTATTAGCATTTTTGGATTGTTCTTTGATTTTCGAGTCGTCTATCTCAGTTGGTAGTGTATCACAGGGTTTAGCCACGGTTATTGGATTCTCAAGTCTATTTATTCCGAAAGATTTAGAATAAAAAGTTATCTTGAAATTTTCAGGCATACCTGCTATTATTATTATTCATAATGAATACAACAGACTTGTCACTCAGCGTGAATATTGGCGGGATTCGGATGCGGAACCCTGTGATGACTGCGTCGGGAACGTTCGGCTACGGCAGTGAATACGCGGATTTCGTAGACCTGAATCGACTCGGTGCGGTTGTCGTTAAAGGTGTTACAAGCGTGCCGTGGCCCGGCAATCCGATGGACCGCATTATGGAAACTCCGTCCGGCATGCTCAACGCGATTGGGCTGCAAAATGTCGGGGTAGATGGGTTCATTACAGAAAAGTTACCTTATCTTCAAGATTTTGACGTTCCGGTGATTGTTAATGTCTGTGGCAAAACAGTTGAAGAATACTTAATAGTCGTAGAGAAGTTAAGCGAGGCGGATGGTGTTGCTGGAGTGGAACTCAATATCTCCTGTCCGAATCTAAATTGCGGAGGCATGAGTTTCGGTGTTGATGCGACTTTAGCACATCAACTTGTCAAAGCGGTGAGAGCGAAGACGCATTTACCGCTATTGGTGAAATTGTCGCCAAATGTCACGGATATTACCGAGATCGCACGCGCCGTTGAAGATGCTGGAGCAAATGCACTTTCTGCGATTAACACGTTGATCGGTATGGCAATCAACGCGGAGACACGCAAACCGGAACTTGCAAACGTCACGGGCGGTCTCTCAGGTCCTGCGATAAAACCTGTCGCTTTACGATTGGTTTGGGAGGTTTACAAAAGTGTTTCTATCCCAATTGTTGGGATGGGCGGTATTATGAGCGCGACAGATGCCGTGGAATTTTTCATCGCTGGGGCATCTGCTATCGCTGTCGGTACAGCGAACTTTGTCAATCCACAGGCATCAATGGAAGTCGTGAATGGCATCCACGACTATCTTGAGAAGGTGGACATGAAATCAATAAAGGAATTGGTTGGGAGTTTGAAAGTCGGTGAGTAGTAATCGTTAAAATCTGGGTATGAAAGGGATAAAGCGCACATAGAACACGCGTTATAGGAGAACAATGCGACATCTGGTAACACTTGACGAATTATCGAATTTTGAAATTGAGCAGATTTTTCGCCTCGCAGCAGGAATGCAGTCACAATTAGAGACGTGGGCAGGAATCTGTCGTAGCAAATTGCTTGCCACGCTCTTTTATGAACCGAGTACACGGACACGGTTATCCTTTGAAAGTGCTATGGAACGTCTCAACGGCGGAACACTTGGCTTCGCAGATCCAAGTTCTACCTCTGTCACAAAAGGTGAAACCCTCGCTGACACCGCACGGATGGTAACGAACTACGCGGACATCATTGTCGTGCGGCACAGTTGGGCAGGTTCGGCGCGAGTCATGGCGAGTTACGCGAATATTCCGGTAATCAACGGCGGAGACGGCAGTCACGCACATCCGACACAAGCACTCACGGACCTCTATACAATTATTCGACGGAAATCGCAGGTGCAAGATTTAACCGTTGGCATCTGTGGTGATCTTCGGTATGGACGCGCGGCACACTCGTTTGCATTAGCCGTTGCAAGATTCGGTGGAAACCTCGTCCACATTGCTCCAAATGGGTTACAGATGCCGCCATGGGTGCTTACGCGGTTAGCACAAATCCACGGGCAGAAACCCATTGAGGTAGAAAGTGTCACAGAAGTAATCGAAACGCTTGATGTTATCTATGTTAATCGACTTCAGGAGGAACGGCTTCCATCAAATGTAGATGCAGAAACGGTGCGCGGTAGTTATTTGCTGAACGCTGCAGTGATGAAAAGTGCTAAACCGGATGCGATGATTATGCACCCGCTCCCACGCGTCAACGAACTTGCTTATGAGTTAGATGATGACCCGCGCGCTGCCTATTTTGAACAATCTGCAAATGCTGTGCCGGTTCGGATGGCATTGATTGCAAGTCTCATGGGGTTGGAACAACTTATCTTGACACAACCCCCGAAGCGAAACATCAGTGGATCGTCCCATCAATGTGAAAACGCAAACTGTGTCACTCATCACGAGACCTATCTTGCTCCAGAACGTGAAACGTTTAAGGGCAATACAGAGGTGCATGCATGTGCCTACTGTGGTAACCTGCTTTCGTGATAAATATCAAAATCCGCTGTTTTCACACGCAAAGATAGCCTACTCATCCTCAGATTCTGCCGCTTCAGGTATTTTGGATACCAATCCATCTTTTTCTATGACTGCATGACGTGCCATTCGCCATAGATGTCCTTTGGGACTCACTGACTGCCACCCACTCTCGTGTAATGAGACTGCAACAAAATCCTTCTCTGAATCAGGTGCGTCATCGGGAAATATATCATGAGTTGTCCAGTTGGTATAGGTAACCGGTTCACCGCTATCCCATCGCCATTCACCCTCTTTGTCAACATCGTTGAGTCCAATCCAAAACGGTATATTACTAAAGATTACATCAAGCCAAAACTGTTCATCTTCGTTGTTGATTGATACGAGGTGAGCACCTTCCTTGATAGCCTTCCGTTGCGCATCGTGCCAATCTTGACATTGAATTTTGGCATAAGCGTGTCCATTTTCGGGGTTAATGATCCAGACTATTTTTGCTGGTTTAGCTGGTGGTCGGATGATCGGTTTACGGACACCTTCATTGCCGGGAAGGTTTTTAACAAGACGACGGACTGTTTCCTCATCAAGTTCTTTAATCTTACCACTGGGTCGTTTAGCATCAACTGGATTCCCATCAAGTTTTATAACAATTTTTTCAGGATGTACGTCTTTTTTGAGGAGAAAAGGTCCTGCCCCACCAGTGAAACCCCCATAAGTAATTGAAAGCGTATAATATCCCGGATCATCTCTGTATTGTGTAAAATTACCTTCAGCATCAGTGAAACAACTGGTTCCGTGTGTTCCACTGCCACCACCAAACTCTCCACCTGTGTAGCGCATAGAGAGGCGAGCTCGGACATTCGCAACAGAGGTGCCATCTGCATAAACAATCTGTGCACGTATTTTAAGACGTTGCTTAACGGTAATTTTGACATCTTCAAGGTGGATATCTGGTTTAAGTCCAAACATGAAACTCTCAATAGGACCCCACCTATCGGGATAGTAAAATGTGATCTTATTTAGACGAATGGAGATAATCGGCATTTCTGACTCCTCGCCACCCATTATAAATTCCATTGGAATATGCATTGCTTGTTGAGGTTTATTTGGGTCAATCTTCTCCATTGCATCCAACATTTTCTTTGGAACGGCTATTATTTGAACATGCCCTGGCAGAATATTGGTTGCACTGAAAGCACCTTCTGCATCTGTCTCCACCTTAGCCATGCTACGCGGCATTCCTGGTTGGTGTTTACCAACATGTTGTGCAAGTTGTTCATGAAGAAGATGCGGTGGCATAATCACCGGGTGAACATCACCTTTTACATTTTGCAGTGATAGAATCATGAAAGTGAATCCAGCTAAAGGTTTTCCCTCTGTGTCCACTACTTTGCCTGATAGTCCACTTGTCATCTGTTCATTAGGTTCTACAGGTTGCTCTTGAGCCACAACTCCTGTTACGGCGAACGACAGTATGAGTGTGTATGCTAATAGTATTTTGGCGGCATTAATACGTTTCATAGTCGTAACTCCTTGTATATTAATGTATAGAGTGCTATTCAGCATCTTCGTCTGGTATAGGTACACCAATAATGATACCGTCTTTTTCAAGGATTGCTTTTTCAGTTAAGCTTGCAGTCGGACTCCCTTCGCGTGCCCGTTGCCATTTTCCAGTCACCCCGATAAGGACAGAATAATTTTTACTCGTCTTCTCGTCCTTTTCAGTTGATTTATCGGACTTTGCTATGAGCTGCTGAGTGTCCCAATTAGTGTAAGTAACTGGATCACCATTATCCCACTGTTTGTCACCTTTTTTTACTCCGTCAGTGAATCCAATCCAATAGTTTTCTTTCCCAAAGACATCAAGTATCCATTGTTGTTCTTCCTTATTATTGATGGAAACGAGATGTGCACCTTGTTCAGTCGCTTGAGCAAGTGCTTCTTCAGGTGTTTGGCAATTGATTCTCTTGTACGCATGCCGATTTGCGGGGTTTATAGCCCACACACCTTCGGTCCGACGCTTGATGGCGGCTTGCATACGTTCTGGGTCACGAAGACGTACCGCTTGTCTTACTACCTCAGGTTTGCGGGGTTGAATGGGATTTTCCTTTAGAGTCAAGGTGAGTCCATCAAGTCGTTGCCCTTCTTCAAGCAATACCTCCTTTGATTCTACAGATTGCCCCCGAAATGTTACAGAGACAGTATAATATGCCGGACTATTAACATATTCCACAAAATAGCCGTCAGCATCAAGGGAAGTTGTGCCGCTACTACGACCTCTGCCTGTTCCATCTTTGCTGCGGCTTTTTACACTAAGATTAACCCTTGCACCGCTTAGTGGGGTGCCGTCTGCAGCAAGTACCTGTCCACGTATCCGCATCCGTAGTTTAACGATAATCTTCACATCTTTTATATCTGTTTCTTCTTCAATACCAAAAGGAAATCCCTCGTGACGATTAAACTGATGTGGGTGAGTATAGAAGGTTATCCCTTGCATTTCAAGGTAACGAACTTCATAGTCTGGATCGCGTTCAGGAAATAGAATTAATTTATTAACTGAAGGTGAAACAATGTTTTCAATTGAAAAAGCACCTGTTGCATCAGTATTACTCGGTTGCGGAGGTGGAAAGATAGGTTCTTGTCTATGCATATTGCGTCGTCCATGGATAAAGTTACCTTTGAATGAATTAACGCTAACGACAACATCGGGAACAGGTTTTCCTGATTCGTCAACAACTTTTCCTGAAATGGTTGCTGCAAAACATTGGATGGATGCAGCAAGGAAAATTGTTAAACTTCCTATCAAAACTGCTAATGAGGTGGAGTGAAAAAGGTTCATTGTGAATGCCTCCTTCTGTCAGGTTCGGCGAGTGTATTGAAATAAATTTGGGTCGTATAAAATTATTATACCTTATGTAGAAGTTATTGGCAATATTAAGGAGTAAGTAGCAGAATTATTCAGTTTTCGTTTCCTAAACCAGAAGTGTGAGATAGTTCCTCAGCAATCGGATTTCCCCACTCATCAACAACACGACCAGAAAATGTTCCAGCGAGACTCTGGGAGGATATAGCAAACAAAAACACGAGACTCCCGACAAGAACTGTCAGGGGTCTGAAATAAAAAAGTTTCATTGTGAAGATCTCCTCTTATGAATAATGCGGTCGTAGGGACACTTTGTAAGCGGGTTTACAAAGTTGACGTAACTGAAGTCTTACTCTGTGTACCCATAGAAGCAATTTATGTGCCAAATCCGGAACCGCTGAATATACGGGAATCTCGGTAAAAAAATGAACCCTGCACAAAAACGTGCAGGGTTTGCTCATGCTGCACATTATGGGATAAGTGCAAACTATTACCGAACTGATAAATCACTTTTAGTGTGAGGTCCCCGTTGAATACCAAACGCGCATTTAGCGGGATTCACGGTCCGCACTGCATTAGGTGTTACTTGGGAGGTAGTCATTTTGGAGCAATCGGTGCGCTATTAAACCTAAATATTAGATTGTCATACCGTTGCCCCGGTTCAAGACGGACAGGTTTAGCGGTTGCCTTAAGTCCTTGGTACTCTATCGAAAACGTGTAGGAGAAAGTAGCATCTTTCTCGTCCAAATAATGGACAAAATAACCATCAGCATCTACCCAAAGTTTGTCCCTTGCACTACGCCCGCCATGTCCACTATGACCGAAGTTGTAAGTAAGTGTCAAACGATCATTAGTAAGTGGCGTTCCGTCTTTAAATAGGACACGTCCCTGAACATGCATCCTTGGCTGCACGGTGACCACTACATCCTTAATATGCGTTCCTGGTAAAACTCCGAAAGCAATTTCTTCAAAATCAACGCGCGGATAAAAGGTAATTCCGTTGATCTGGAGAGATAAAATTTCAACATCAGGTTCATAATCGTAATGACTTGTTCCGAACCCGTAAGTCTCAAATTCCTTAATATATGGCTTTAATCTGTGAAACGGGAGTTGGTTAGCACGTGAATTAAAATCTTTGATAATCGTCTCAAAATCTTCAGGTAGGCGTTTATCTATGTTGTAAGGAAGGGCACCGAAATATTGTGGTACTGAAGTAACACCGGTTATGGAAAACCGACCTTCTACATCAGTCTGAGTACGCCGTAACTGAGGATAACCGTCAGGTAATATTGCAGTCCAGAACATCTCATCTGGATCAATGTTATGGGGACCAATAAAAATAGGTAAATCAGCAACCGGATTTCCATCTGGATCGACAACACGCCCGGTAAAGTTTCCCGTGCCTCTCTGTGCAATATAGTGGGGCGAAGATCCATGAGTGGCACTTTTCTGTTGAGCTTTCGCTCGGTTTTGTAGTGGATCTCGTACAGTAATTTCAACATTTGTAATGTCTTCACCTTGCTCCGTTTCAAGCACAATACCATTACTTCCACCCATTTTATTTGGAAAGAGATAAAGTTCACCGATCCGGACCTTTATTATTCTCGCTTCCGGTCTATAGAAAGGGAGTGTTCCTAACAGCACTGCACTTTGATTGAAGTCTCTGATTGTGAAATTGCCATCTCGGTTGATTTCCGCTGGAAACGCGAGCAAGCCACCATGAATGCTGGTAGGGTTACCGATCACAATTGGAAACCAAGCACCCCTGCCATCTTTGACAGGAAAAATAGCTATCTTGACATCGTCAATAGGCTTCTTTGCCTCATCAACAACGCGCCCGGAGGCAGAAGAGGAAAACTTGGCATTAGGACTTTGATTTGCTCCTTCGCTTTTATCTGGAGCATCCACGTTCCCAATCTGATTTCGCACATCAGGATCAGATGGAAGGTTCATCATTACGGCTGCATCAACGATGTCTACTGTCATCTCGGATGTTGCGTCAAGGTTGTAGGGTTGCTGAAAGCGGGCAAGGTGTTGCGCACCGAGTCCCAGCATCAGTGCTACCAAAATGAGCGTTGAGGTGGCAATTACCCACGGCATGATCGGTTTACTTCCCGAAGGTGTAGCGGGGTCAATCTGTGCTCCAGTTTCTTTGAGAGTTCTGATTATATTCTCAGTTAAGGTGGTTGAGGGTTGGAAACTTCCCAAGGTTTCACGTACCATGTGATCCTCCTTCTGTAAACGTTGGCGGGCGCGATGGAGACGGCTTTTCACCGTGTTCAACGATACGCCCAAAAATTCACTTATCTCTTTACATGAACTTCCAGCAAGGTAATGGAGTGTCATGACGATCCGTTCGCTCTCTGGCAATTTTTGGAGGAGATGTTTGACAAGGTCAATCCGTCTTTCCGAGGCACGTTCTTCATGCTGTTTTGCCGTATATTCGGAATAGAGGTGTTCCTCAAGTTCTACTATCGGCACGGTTTCCAGCGATTGCATCTGAGGTGCTTTCTTTTCGAACCATGTGCTACACAAGCGATTCGCGATAACATAGAGCCATCCTGCAAACAGATTTGGATTTTTCAACGTACCGAGTTTCCTATAAGCTCTCAGGAACGTGTCTTGTGTTATCTCTTCGGCAACATGGAAATCCCCGATTTTTCGCCATGCAAGTGCGTGTACCCGCTTTTGATATTTACGCACTAAGGTAGTAAACGCATCTTGATCACTAAATATGGTGCGATTAATCAGTTCAAAGTCGGTATTTTCCATGTTTCTTCTCCAAAATTGGTTATCTCATAATACAAGACGAAGTCATATTGAGTAAAACATAAGGATGTGGTAGAATAGGGAAAGAAAAGGATATAGTTTATGTCTCTTTTTTTCACTGGACATCCACATTTACTTTATGAAAGGTTTTATTATGGCAGACGAAACTCAAAAGGTTCCGAGATACAAAGGTATTCCCAAGCAGGTTTCCCACAAGGATTTTAATCGTTATATCTTGCCCCATCTAAAGAAACGAGTGAAAGGGCCAAAGCCCAAACTCTCCTTCTATAAGATATTCAACTATATCCTCTATGTTTTGCATACTGGCATTCAATGGGAGCGGCTCCGCACACGGCGTCCTGAACTCCATTGGTCTAATGTCTATAAATGGCATAATAGATGGTCAAAAGACGGCTCTTATCAGAAACTTTTTGAAGCGTCTATCATACATCTGCTTGATACCGATCAACTTGACACCTCTCAACTTCATGGTGATGGGTCAAATACCGTCGTAAAAAAAGGGGCAATGGCATCGGTTATTCGGGACACAAACATCAGAAAGGTGAAAAAGAGTTGACCATCACCGACAATCAAGGGTTCATCGTCAGTCCGATAACCACCAAACCGGTCAATCACCATGGGACAACGATTTTGCCCGAAGCATTCGCAGATTTTATCACCTTTACCCATCGCATTGGGATGGATCTCAGCGCATCTGCGCTAACGCTGGATTCCGGTTTTGATTCCAAAGAGGATCATAAGATTATCAAAGAACAAGGGCTTATCCCAGTGATCTATCCGAACCGACGGAATGCCAAAGAACCTATTGTCATCGCTCGCAAGTTCCGGTGGTTTAGGAAAGATATGGACAAAAACCGATATAAAGTAGAGCGAACTTTCGGTTGGCAAGGGACTTATCGGAAACCCGCTCTTAGCTACGATAAACTTAAAGAAACCCGTTTAGGTTTTCGTTATTTAGCATATTCAATGATAAACTTTCGGGGGACTTTCAACGATGCTTAGCTCGTACTCGCTATGAGTTCCCTATCAAAATGTGGTGCGTAAGGTTTGTGCTTGTCCTGTCTCAGCTGATCGATAACCAGCATCAAAAATCTCTATGACGTGTCGCGCATGCTCCGCAGTAACGATGGTAGGTTTATCCTCACGGATCCAGTCAACAAGCTGCATGATGTCTTCATACACATGTGCTTCCCGTATGCTTAGGTGCGGTCCGATGACGTGCGGTAGTTCCCCTTTTGGCGCATCAATCGGTTTGCCGTTGATGGTGCTGCCTTCAATTACACCTGCTGTCCCGTTAATTGCCAATCCGCCTTTGATGGCGTGCCCTGCCGCTGCACCGTAGATAAAACCGAAGAAGGCATCACCGAAGTCAAGCAGAATAAAGGTGTTATCGTCCATATCGCATGGAAGCATCTCGCCTCGGAATTCACGTTCCTTGACGCGCACACCTGAGAAAGCGGTCACCCGCTGGACGGGTCCAAGGATGCCAGTCATCGTATGCAATCCGTAAACGGTCATGTCGTAGAGTGGACCGCCACCCGGTTTTCGGAAGTACCACGCGGGGTTGATGTTTGAGAGGACATCGTCACCATGTCGGACAGATTCACCCTCGTGGTATCTACCGAAAGAGGAACCGGTTGCTGCCCACGTCAATGTTCCAATTGCTCCATCGTTAATGAGCCTACGGATTTCTTGATGAATCGGACGCAGCATCTGTCCGGGGGATGCCACTAATTTGACACCTTTGCGTGCTGCTGATTCGATCAGATCATCTGCCTCATCAACGGTGGTTGTCATTGTCTTGTTGAAATGCGCATGTAGACCGTGTTCAATAGCGAGTTTTCCCTGCTCGTAATGAAGCCCGATTGGCGATGCGATGCTGACAGCATCAACATGTCCATCTGCCAATAGTTCTTCGTAAGTTTCGTAGGCGTGTGGAACATTGAATTTTTCGGATGCGGCTTGTGCTCTGCCGGGGACTGGGTCGCAGACAGCGGTAACCTGTAATCTATCTTGAACGTCATCTTGTGTGAGGTGCGGTAGAATTCCTCGCACAGCAATGCTTCCGACACCAACTACACCGATACGAACTCTGTCATTAGTCGCCATGATATTTCTCCAAAAGGCATGAAAATATATTATTGCCGCCACGATGTTTGGTGTTGCCACCCGACAGCGTTTTTGAGTTTGTCGCAATTGATAAACGATTGATGTCCTTGAAGCGTCCGAACTTTTGGAAGAAATTCCGGCTTAAAACGCTCCACCAGTTCAAGAGAGGGTTCTAAAGCAGAGGTGTCATCTGCATTAAGAAAGTAAACATCGTGCGGCGGCAGTGTGTCCGCCTTTTCCATGATCAAGCGGTGCGCGCTCGCTACGTCTTCACTTCCTACCCAACACCAGAGCCAAGGTGTCCAACCTTTTGTTGACTTCGCATTTTCTGCCATCTGTTTTCTTCGTTCTTCTGGTGTGATACCGGCGGGACGGGTGATGTAGGTCCGGATGCCGTAGGCACGTGTATAACTCGCCAATAGGTCTTCACCACAACGTTTAGAGAAACTATAGGAATCTTCCGGATAGCAGGGATGCTCTTCGTCCAATGGCAGATAATCTATCGGCATGTGGGTTTTGCTAATGCGAAACCCGTGCCCCAATGCACAATTACTGCCGGACATCACCACCGTTTTCACGTCTGCTTCAATTGCGGCTTGCATGAGGTAGTAGGTGCCGAGCATATTGGTTTTGAAAGTTGCATCAAATGGGATGCCTTTCTCTGCGGCACTTGTACGTAAATCGGGATGGTCAACAGGATTGGGTTGTGCGCCGAGATGTTGGATTGCGTCTACGCCTTCTACAGCGCGTTGGCAGTCCTCGAAATTGTTTAGATCGCCTAGAATAAATGGTAGTTTAGAAAATTCATCAGGGGGTTGTCTGCGAGACATTAGAACAAGTGTATGTTTTTCTGCCAATTCCCGGATGACATACGTGCCGAGTCTACCGCTTGCACCAGTTATCAATACTTTCATGAAAAACCTTCCATATTAATTTAACGCAACGTTTACGTTGAATTCAGTTGACAGGTGTCAGTGTGTTGTTTATTATTGTAATAGTATTATACTAAAGTTTGGGCAATTTCTGTCTGTTTCATGTTGTGTTCTCAAGTATTCTATTTTTCTATGAGTTTGTGCAAAGTTGTAACTCACAGAAAACTATTATAACGTGAGTTTGATAATTAAAAACTGGTAAATAGAGAACCCCTTTGTTATTATGAAGTATATCAAATACGGACAAAGGAGTTCTCTGATGGATATCATAACACTTTTCTGTGAAATTGACGACTTTTTTCTTGCGTCCGAACAATATCAAGCACAACACCAGTTACTGGAAATCCCCGGAACAAGCAATACCCGTGGCAGACTTCGGTGTCTTCATCCGAGCGAAGTCATGACGATACTTGTGCATTTTCATCAGAAGCAGTATAAAAATCTGAGAGTATTGGTTAAATAATGATATTCATGTTTTCTATTCCGTCGAGTTTTAAAATGTCAAACACGTTGCCATTGACACGAAATCGTGCGAACAAAGCAATCGTCAAATCCACCATTTCTATGCTTTTGGAAACAATAATGGACTTGCGCTTGAAGCGTCCGAACCAGTGGCGCATCCGACCATTGTTGCGTTCAATGCGATGCGTCTCCGCTTTATCCTGAACATGTTTTACGGCAGGTAGGACCGACTCATAGACCTGCCATTTGTCTGTGTAATATATCTTAGCATTGAGGGTTGAGAGCCTTGCCGTGAGTTTTTCAAGGGTTTGTTTATCACGCCCACCACATTCCCAGTCAATGAGGTATCCTGTGTTTCTGTCAAGTGCCTTCCATATCCAGAGTTTGTTTTTCTTGTTCCCAATATAGTGCCACATCTCATCAAGTTCCAAGCAGACGGTGGTGCCGGGTGTGAGTGTTTGTTTCGGTGCCTGTTTTTTAGCAAAGGTGCGTATCCATTGAAGCACAGTTGTTACGTGGCATCCGACAAGTTTTGAGATAGCATTCATTGAGATGCCGTGGCAATATAAGAGAACGGCGAGAGTTTTCTGTGCTTGTGGTTTCCCCCGGGGTGTTGTGCGCGTCCATTGATAACCGCAGTTTTTGCATTTATAGCGTTGTTTAGTTTTGACGAACCCGTTTTTGACGAAGTGAGTGTGTTGACATCTTGGGCAATTCTTCATGGTGTCCTCTATAGAGCAGCGAGTTTGTTTTCAATAAGGATATAGGTTTTAGATACATCTGTCAATCAAAATCAGTTTATTAGTTTGATTTTGATTGACAATTTTTGTCATAAGTGTTATCATTAACTCTACTCTAATTGAAATGTGATGCAGAGTGGTTCAGAGGGTACCCACTAATTACCGCATCATTATTTAACCAATACCCTCTTGTCTGTGTGAGGTACGGCTATTTTGTGTGATACGCAAGCGAATAGACGCAACGCAGAAAGCCCATACCCCTTTACAGAAACACATTGGAAATTAGCTACCTGTCAAGTATGACGCAGGCAGCTAATAAAGGAGATACGGATATGATGGCATTTGTAAAAGATTATTGGAAATCTTCTCTACTCGGTGCCCTTGGCGCACTCGTGTTGCTCTACATCGGGATCTTTATTTATGACAGATTGATCCCGAACGCAACACGAGAAGTAGCAAGTGCAGACACCCACAACACCGCGAAACCACCTCCACCCGGTGCAACACCCGGCGGACATTGGCACGGAGGCGAATGGCACGACGCACCGCAGACCTCGCCGCCAAAAATCAAACGCGTGCGTACCAAGACGAATACCCGCCAAAACCCTTCCCTGAAGAACATTGGTCCCATAATTCCCATTACTAGTCCCAAGCCGCCGCCATCTCTTCCAACAGATATCCAAACGCGCCTCAAACAGATATATCGGCAAATGGTTGCAGCAGGAACAATGTACGAGATACAGGATGGCAGCCTTGAAATTACCGAGGCAGCGCACAAACGAAGGTATGAAGTGCTTGTCGGTGATATGATCCCAGAGGATGCTGTCGCCTTCCTTGAAACACACGGAATTTATAACCCCATCATTTTAGACAAACTGGAACCTCGTCGTGCTATTGACTATCTCTATAAAGTGAAGGCGCGTCAGAAAGACAGAGAAACCTATGCAAGAAGTGTCCTTGCCAGAGACCCAGGCAATCCGGATGCCCAAATGGTGCTGCTGAGTACTGAACCAGATAACGCAACAGCGGCCGCAGGATACCGAAACATTGTCGCTAAGGATCCTAAAAACATCCGTGTGCTCAACAGATTAGGATATCGACTGCATTACGACCATCCAGAAGAGGCAATTCAGTACCTAAAGAAAGCAAACAACCTTGACGCTACACGCGGTTTATATAATTTGGGGTTGGCGTATGAACGACTCGGCGATGTCAAAACCGCATGGCTCTACTACAGAAAGCAGCAAACGATACAGAACGGTGACCTCGTTGTCCTACACAAACGCGCGATTGAAATGGGCAAACCCTTATATAAGTCGATTTCGCGCACATCTTCCCCGATACCTGAATCCGATGAAATGCTAATGGACATCGGAGATATGACACACGAAGAAACGTTTGCACCGGTTGCTGAAGAAACCCCTCGGCTCCCGGAACTCCTACCCGAAGAACGCCACACATCGGAAAATCAACCGATAAACAAAGAAGACCGAAAAGCTGCACGTGCTGAAGCTGCACGTGCAGAATTCCAACGACAGCAGACAGAATTCCAACAGCACGCTGCCGCACAGCGAGAGTTGGAAGAATTCCTCAAATGGGCGGAAAGCATCATGACCGCTGACGAGTCTATTGACTTTGATGACTTCCTCTCAAAGGAGTTCGCGGCACACCTCAAGGGTGGCGATGCCCTGTTTGAACCGGAACGTACCGTCCGCGCTTTTGAAATGATTGAACGATACGGTCCTAAAAAAGGCTTACAGAAGCTTAAAGAAAAGGACCCCGAACTTGCGAAACAGATGGAACGTCTTATTGAAGAAAGGCGACCACCTCGCCGCAACAACCCACAAAACAGAAAATAAAAGGTTCCCATATTTGAAACCCCTTTCACAAAAAAGGAGAACTATTATGAGAATTATATCAATTTTAGCTTGCACCCTTTACCTTCTGTGTCTTTTCAACCATGGAGGCACCACTCTCGTGGCAGAGCAAACAGAATCCATAGATATTAATGTGACAAACCATGAAACCTTGCTTCAAGGTTGGCGACCGTACGCTGACACCGATCTGACGTTTGAGATAAAGGTCACCGTACCTGCCGATTTTGCAAGTGGCAAGCTGGTCGCAGCACTCCAGAATGTGACAAACTACCTTGGTAAAAGTGGAAATGTGCCCAACAGAATTGTCTGTCCAACCGAAAAAGAGATAGCTGACCGCGAATCGTTTGAGACTAACTTTCCGGAACATAGCGAAAATCTGCCTGAGCTTAGGTGCGAAACAGGTTCTTCCAGCACAGACCAAAGTCTTGATCTACAGCTGTTTAAGGAAAAGGAAATAGACGGCCAAATGGTGAATGTAAATGTCGGTTGGTCGATGGATGAGAGTACATTCAGTTACACCTTCAGTACCAATGACGAAGGGAAGGTGTCAACGATTAATCTCCGCGTTGACTGTATGGACTATGCCGCTTATGGCGAATTAGTATTGACCGCATCAGGTTCTGGCTACACATCAAACACAATCGTCATAAAGATACCCAAAGATACAAATGGGAACAAAATTGCCGACTCCTGGCAAAACGATATTACTGTGGACTACGATCCAGATGCCGATACTGATACAGGTCCCAATACCAGGCTCGGCGATAATATCACCGTACTCAACGAATACCGAGGGCTCAATGTTAACGGCTCCTGGACAGAGACCGATCCTGATGCATGGGATGTGTTCATCCGGATTGATGAATCACTTTCCGATTATGGCATCGGCACTGCAAGTGCTTTACCTTCTATGACACTCCATGAGATGGGAACAAACGAGGTAACTCATTTAGATGGGATAGTCTATCACAATCAGATCGCGAGCGCAGGAAATAGTGTATCTGGTTATGTTCGCGCCATTAGACTTGAGGCAGACACTGATTCTGAACTTGATAGTTGCAGAAACACATTAGGAGCTTTGCTGTTGACTGGACCTCCCTCAGTTAGTTCACGCGGGATGATCTACATCAATCGTATAGATACATTTTTATCAACCTGTCTTGAGGGGACAGACCTCACAAGTATAAAACAAAATTATATAGAGGCTATCATCGGGCATGAGATCGGGCACGGTGTTAATCTCTGGCACTGTCCGTGTTTTGATGATGTCAACTGTTATATGTGGAACACACCGGATGCCGTACTTCACCATGTAACAGCGTTTGCCAGTCATCATAATGAAGACTATGCTTTAAAAGGCACCGTATGTGCACAGGCATCCAATGATGATCTCCCTGATAGAATATATATTCCTGGGACAGGAGTAGTTGCCCGAGAAGACGAAGACGTTAATGCGGACGGTGTTGTCAATATTTTAGACCTACTCCTGGTTGCGTCAAACATCGGCACGAGCGGACCGCATGTCGCGGATGTTAACGGTAGCGGTTCTGTTGATATTAATGATTTGGTGGCTGTCGCTAACGTCTTTTCGAATCCGACTTCCTCCGCGTGTACATGTCTGCGCGAAGATGTTAATAGGGACGGTGTTGTTGATATTCTGGACCTAAACTTGGTTGCGTCAAACATCGGTGTGTCAACCGTTGGCCACAACGCAGGACATGTTGCAGATGTTAACGGTGATTGTTATGTTAATATTCAGGACTTGGTGTTGGTTGCCGCGGCATTTGGGAATACGGCTGCTGCCCCTGAAGAATAGCTGCGCAATCTATACTGTGTCGTCTGAATCTCGGATTTACGCGGATTACACAGATTACGCGGATTATTGCTATCCTGTGCAGAAATACACATTCTATATAGAGCAGAATTTCTGTAGGAGCGATCTCCGAATCGCGATCTTTACCTTGTCATCACCAGACATATAATCCGCGAAATCCGACACATGCCACACGCGCATTTGGCGTTGATTTGGTGCTAATTCGCGATTCGGACA
Source organism: Candidatus Poribacteria bacterium (assembly GCA_965197475.1). Lineage (GTDB taxonomy): Bacteria > Poribacteria > WGA-4E > WGA-4E > WGA-3G > MSPOR6. The sequence continues at coordinate 993,302 of CBDANF010000003.1, forward strand.
ACGCGCGGTTGGAAATCGCACCTACCGTGCGCGGTGAGCGTTCTGTGCTTTCTTATGAGCAAAAGGAGATAGACAACCATGATGACCAAATTATTTTTGATTTTAACGATTTTGTTTGCGGCACTTACACTAAACACCTTCGCGCAAGATTCAACGCAATGGCACCTACCGGAAGGTGCGAAAATGCGTATCGGTAAGGGCATCCTGCGTGAAGTAGCATATTCTCCGGATGGCACGCTTTTGGCGGTGGCAAGCGGTATTGGCATTTGGCTCTACGATGCACAAACTGGTGAGGAACTTGACCTGCTCACGGTGCATACATCCGGGGTCGAAGTGGTATCGTTCAGTCCGGATGGAAAAATGATCGCAGGAGGACATTGGGACGGTGCCATCCGCCTGTGGGATGTGGACATCAGACAAGAGCTCCGCGTCCTCACAGGGCATACGGATGCAGTCAATAACGTATCGTTCAGTCCGGATGGGAAAATTATCGTAAGTGGAAGTGTTAACGGCAAAATCTATCTATGGGATACGGACACAGGACAACTTCTCTACAGACCTCCGAGGGTTGGATATTGGACCGCTAACAGTGTCTTGTTCAGTCCGGATGGTAAGATAATCGCAAGCGATGGAAAAACTTTCGCAAATGACGGAGGCGACAGCACTATCCGCTTGTGGGATGCGGACACAGGACAACTCCTCCGCAGCATTCGGGGGTTAAATAATTCCGAAAGCATCGTGTTCAGTCCGGATGGGAAAACAATTGCAAGTGCAGATTCGAGAAGTTTCATCAGTCTGTGGGATGTGGATACAGGCAGATACGTCCGCGGACTTAAGGGGCATACGGATGTTGTTCTTAGTGTAGCATTCAGTGCGGATGGCAAGAAAATCGTAAGTGGTAGTCGTGATAACACCGCCCGTCTTTGGGATGTCGACACAGGCAGACACGTCCGAACATTCACTGGATATACGGATGATGTTCTTAGCGTATCGTTTAGTCCGGATGGAAACACAATCGCAAGTGGCAGTGACGACGGCACCGTCCGTCTGCGGGATGTGGACACAGGCAAACATCTCCACACAATCACTGGGTATACGCAACCGATCTTTAGCGTAGCATTGAGTCCGGATGGAAACACAATCGCAAGTGGCAGTTTGGAAGGCACCATCTGTCTATGGGAAACGAACACCGGACAACTTCTCCGAACAATCACTGGGCATAAGTATGCTGTTCTTAGCGTCGCATTCAGTCCGGATAGAAAAAAAATCGCAAGCGGCGGTTGGGACGACAACACCATCCGCTTGTGGGATACGGACACAGGACAACTCATACGAACAATCACTGGGAATAGTTCAAGTGTCTGGAGCGTCGCGTTCAGTCCGAATGGAAAGACGCTCGCAAGTGGGAGTGACGATGACACCATCCGGCTATGGGATACTGACACGGGACAACTCCTTCAAACACTTATAGAACATACGTCGTTGCCCTTTAGCGTCGTATTCAGCCCGGATGGAAAAAAAATCGCAAGTGGAAGTCGGGACAATACCATCCGTTTGTGGGATGTGAACACAGGACAACTCCTTCAAACACTTATAGGGCATACATCGGATGTCAATAGCGTTGTGTTCAGTTCGGATGGAGAGACAATCGCAAGTGGCAGTCGTGACAACACCATCCGCCTGTGGGATGCGGACACCGGCCAACACCTCCGAACACTTATAGGGCATACGGGTTTGGTCTATAGCGTCGTGTTCAGTCCGGACAGCAAGACACTCGCAAGTGGAAGTAGTTTGGAAGACACTATCCGCTTGTGGGATGCCGACACCGGACAACTCCTCCGAACAATCACTGGGCATACAGCTGGGGTAACTGGCGTCGTATTCAGTCCGGATGGAAACACACTCGCAAGTGGAAGTCTTGACCAAACGGTGCTTTTGTGGGATATTACATCTCAATCACTGCCCGCAGATATCAATGGGGATGGTGTTGTCAATATTCAGGATTTGGTTGTTGTGGCGAATGCTTTTGGCGAAGCAGAACCGGATCTTAACGGCGATGGTATTGTGAATATTCAGGACTTGGTGATTGTGGCAGCGGCATTTGGGAATACGGCTGCTGCCTCTGAAGAATAGCTGCGCAATCTATACTGTGTCGTCTGAATCTCGGATTTACGTGGATTACACAGATTACGCGGATTATTGCTATCCTGTGCAGAAATACACATTCTATATATAGAGCAGAATTTCTGTAGGAGCGATCTCCGAATCGCGATCTTTACCTTGTCATCACCAGACATATAATCCGCGAAATCCGACACATGCCACACGCGCATTTGGCGTTGATTTGGTGCTAATTCGCGATTCGGACAACGCGCGGTTGGAAATCGCACCTACCGTGCGCGGTGAGCATTCTGTGCTTTCTTATGAGCAAAAGGAGATGGACAACCATGAAGACCAAATTATTTTTGATTTTAACGATTTTGTTTGCGGCACTTACACTAAACACCTTCGCGCAAGATTCAACGCAATGGCACCTACCGGAAGGTGCGAAAATGCGCATCGGTAAAGACATCCTACGTGAAGTAACATATTCTCCGGATGGCACGCTTTTGGCGGTGGCAAGCGGTATTGGCATTTGGCTCTACGATGCACAAACTGGTGAGGAACTTGACCTGCTCACGGTGCATACATCCGGGGTCGAAGTGGTATCGTTCAGTCCGGATGGAAAAATTATCGCAGGAGGACATTGGGACGGTGCCATCCGCCTGTGGGATGTGGACATCAGACAAGAGCTCCGCGTCCTCACAGGGCATACGGATGCAGTCAATAATGTATCGTTCAGTCCGGATGGGAAAATTATCGTAAGTGGAAGTGTTAACGGCAAAATCTATCTATGGGATACGGACACAGGACAACTTCTCTACAGACCTCCGAGGGTTGGATATTGGACCGCTAACAGTGTCTTGTTCAGTCCGGATGGTAAGATAATCGCAAGCGATGGAAAAACTTTCGCAAATGACGGAGGCGACAGCACTATCCGCTTGTGGGATGCGGACACAGGACAACTCCTCCGCAGCATTCGGGGGTTAAATAATTCCGAAAGCATCGTGTTCAGTCCGGATGGGAAAACAATTGCAAGTGCAGATTCGAGAAGTTTCATCAGTCTGTGGGATGTGGATACAGGCAAATACGTCCGCGAACTTAGGGGGCATACAGATGCTGTTCTTAGTGTATCGTTCAGTCCGGATGGCAAAAAAATCGTAAGTGGTAGTCGTGATAACACCGCCCGTCTTTGGGATGTCGACACAGGCAGACACGTCCGAACATTCACTGGATATACGGATGATGTTCTTAGCGTATCGTTTAGTCCGGATGGAAACACAATCGCAAGTGGCAGTGACGACGGCACCGTCCGCCTGCGGGAGGTGGACACAGGCAAACATCTTCACACAATCACTGGGTATACGCAACCGATCTTTAGCGTAGCATTGAGTCCGGATGGAGAGACACTCGCAAGTGGGAGTTTGAAAGGCACCATCGGTCTATGGGATACGGACACAGGACAACTCCTACGAACACTTGTAGGGCATACGGATGCTGTTTTTAACGTCGTGTTCAGTCCGGATGGGAAGACACTCGCAAGTGGTGAAATTTTCGACAACACTATTCGTCTATGGGATACGGACACAGGACAACTTCTGCGAATAATCACTGAGCATAAAGATGTCTGGAGCGTTGTATTCAGTTCGAATGGAGAGACAATCGCAAGTGGAAGTGGCGACGACACCATCCGTCTGTGGGATGTGGACACCGGACAACACATCCGCACATTTATAGGGCATACATCGCCTGTCTATAGCGTTGTGTTCAGTCCGGATGGAAACACACTCGCAAGTGGAAGTTGGGACAATACCATCCGTCTATGGGATGCAAACACCGGACAACACATCCGCACATTTATAGGGCATACATCGAATGTCTATAGCGTTGTGTTCAGTCCGGATGGAGAGACAATCGCAAGTGGAAGTGGTGACAACACCATTCGCTTGTGGGATGCGGACACCGGACAACACCTCCGCACAATCACTGGGCATACGTATTTGGTTTTTAGCGTCGTGTTCAGTCCGGATGGGAAGACACTCGCAAGTGGAAGTGCAGATGACACCATCCGTCTATGGGATGTGGACACCGGACAACACATCCGCACAATCACAGGACATACGGGTACAGTCATCAGTGTCGTGTTCAGTCCGGATGGGAAGACACTTGTAAGTGGAAGTGTTGACGGTACGATGTTTCTATGGGATATTGCATCTTCAACACTGCCTGAAGATATCAATGGGGACGGTTTTGTGAATATTCAGGATTTGGTTGTTGTTGCGAATGCTTTTGGCGAAGCAGAACCGGATCTTAACGGCGATGGTATTGTGAATATTCAGGACTTGGTGATTGTGGCAGCGGCATTTGGAAATACGGCTGCTGCCTCTGAAGAATAGCTGCGCAATCTATACTGTGTCGTCTGAATCTCGGATTTACGTGGATTACACAGATTACGCGGATTATTGCTATCCTGTGCAGAAATACACATTCTATATATAGAGCAGAATTTCTGTAGGAGCGATCTCCGAATCGCGATCTTTACCTTGTCATCACCAGACATATAATCCGCGAAATCCGACACATGCCACACGCGCATTTGGCGTTGATTTGGTGCTAATTCGCGATTCGGACAACGCGCGGTTGGAAATCGCACCTACCGTGCGCGGTGAGCATTCTGTGCTTTCTTATGAGCAAAAGGAGATGGACAACCATGAAGACCAAATTATTTTTGATTTTAACGATTTTGTTTGCGGCACTTACACTAAACACCTTCGCGCAAGATTCAACGCAATGGCACCTACCGGAAGGTGCGAAAATGCGCATCGGTAAAGACATCCTACGTGAAGTAACATATTCTCCGGATGGCACGCTTTTGGCGGTGGCAAGCGGTATTGGCATTTGGCTCTACGATGCACAAACTGGTGAGGAACTTGACCTGCTCACGGTGCATACATCCGGGGTCGAAGTGGTATCGTTCAGTCCGGATGGAAAAATTATCGCAGGAGGACATTGGGACGGTGCCATCCGCCTGTGGGATGTGGACATCAGACAAGAGCTCCGCGTCCTCACAGGGCATACGGATGCAGTCAATAATGTATCGTTCAGTCCGGATGGGAAAATTATCGTAAGTGGAAGTGTTAACGGCAAAATCTATCTATGGGATACGGACACAGGACAACTTCTCTACAGACCTCCGAGGGTTGGATATTGGACCGCTAACAGTGTCTTGTTCAGTCCGGATGGTAAGATAATCGCAAGCGATGGAAAAACTTTCGCAAATGACGGAGGCGACAGCACTATCCGCTTGTGGGATGCGGACACAGGACAACTCCTCCGCAGCATTCGGGGGTTAAATAATTCCGAAAGCATCGTGTTCAGTCCGGATGGGAAAACAATTGCAAGTGCAGATTCGAGAAGTTTCATCAGTCTGTGGGATGTGGATACAGGCAAATACGTCCGCGAACTTAGGGGGCATACAGATGCTGTTCTTAGTGTATCGTTCAGTCCGGATGGCAAAAAAATCGTAAGTGGTAGTCGTGATAACACCGCCCGTCTTTGGGATGTCGACACAGGCAGACACGTCCGAACATTCACTGGATATACGGATGATGTTCTTAGCGTATCGTTTAGTCCGGATGGAAACACAATCGCAAGTGGCAGTGACGACGGCACCGTCCGCCTGCGGGAGGTGGACACAGGCAAACATCTTCACACAATCACTGGGTATACGCAACCGATCTTTAGCGTAGCATTGAGTCCGGATGGAGAGACACTCGCAAGTGGGAGTTTGAAAGGCACCATCGGTCTATGGGATACGGACACAGGACAACTCCTACGAACACTTGTAGGGCATACGGATGCTGTTTTTAACGTCGTGTTCAGTCCGGATGGGAAGACACTCGCAAGTGGTGAAATTTTCGACAACACTATTCGTCTATGGGATACGGACACAGGACAACTTCTGCGAATAATCACTGAGCATAAAGATGTCTGGAGCGTTGTATTCAGTTCGGATGGAGAGACAATCGCAAGTGGAAGTGGCGACGACACCATCCGTCTGTGGGATGTGGACACCGGACAACACCTCCGCACATTTATAGGGCATACATCGGATGTCTGGAGCGTTGTATTCAGTTCGGATGGAGAGACAATCGCAAGTGGAAGTGGCGACGACACCATCCGTCTGTGGGATGTGGACACCGGACAACACCTCCGCACATTTATAGGGCATACATCGAATGTCTATAGCGTTGTGTTCAGTCCGGATGGAAACACACTCGCAAGTGGAAGTGGTGACAACACCATCCGCCTGTGGGATGCGGACACCGGACAACACATCCGCACAATCACTGGGCATACGAGTTTGGTTATTAGCGTTGTGTTCAGTCCGGATGGAAACACACTCGCAAGTGGAAGTGCAGATGACACCATCCGTCTATGGGATGTGGACACCGGACAACACATCCGCACAATCACAGGACATACGGGTACAGTCATCAGCGTCGTGTTCAGTCCGGATGGGAAGACACTTGTAAGTGGAAGTGTTGACGGTACGATGTTTCTATGGGATATTGCATCTTCAACACTGCCTGAAGATATCAATGGGGACGGTTTTGTGAATATTCAGGATTTGGTTGTTATGGCGAATGCTTTTGGCGAAGCAGAACCGGATCTTAACGGCGATGGTATTGTGAATATTCAGGACTTGGTGATTGTGGCAGCGGCATTTGGAAATACGGCTGCTGCCTCTGAAGAATAGCTGCACAATCTATACTTTGTGCAAAGAATGACAGCAATAGCAGCATGGCAATGTAAAGTGCGCGGGGTAATCCATAAGTGTCCTATTTTAGAAAAGACGCATCGTAGTGAATTAACACCAAATGTGCCAAATGCCATAAACACATTTGGTGTCGATTTGATGTAATCTGCATAATTCCACGATTTAGTCAGAAAAATGATGAATCTGTCAGGGAACGTAGTCCCAATTTTAAACAAACATTACACCTCTTTAAAAAGATTTGACTTTTGAACCAAAATATGGCATCATGTAATTGTTTGCATTACATAACATGGGCGGATAGGTGCGCCCAAGACTCTATAGTTAACACTCTTTACAACGGGTCTAAATAGAGCATAAAATTAAAAGATAGAAAATTCCTTTGATTCTAATGAATTTCTACACCTAAAAGGAGTGAAGCAAAATGTATGCAGTATTTGCAAGCGGTGGGAAACAGCATCGCGTTGAGGTAGGAAGTCTCATAGATGTTGAAAAGTTAACCAATGCTGTCGGTGAGACAGTTACGTTTCCCTCCGTTTTAGTGATTGCCGGTGAAAATGGTGAATTGCAAACCGGTGCCCCATATCTTGAGAACATGTCAGTTAAGGGTGAAGTGGTTGAGCAAGGACGTGCTAAAAAGATCGTCGTTTTTAAGTCTAAGCGCAGAAAAAGTTACAAGCGTAAGTTAGGTCACCGTCAATCATTTACACGTATTAAAATTACCGCGATTGGCGGGGAGGAGGTTGAATCCGATGGCGCATAAGAAAGGTGGCGGAAGTACACGCAATGGTCGTGACAGTATCGGTAAACGGCTTGGTGTCAAAAGGTTTGCGGGAAACTATGTTACCGCTGGGAGCATTCTCGTCCGGCAGCGTGGGACGCATTTGCACGCTGGCACTAATGTTGGAGTCGGCAGAGACTATACGCTTTTCTCAAAGATTGATGGTTATGTCTGGTTTGAGCGAAAAGACAAATACCGTCGCAAGGTAAGTGTTTATATAGAGCGTCCTGCGTACTAGAACGTATTTTAGAAAGCCTCACCTTAGTGTGGGGTTTTTTGCTTATTTGACTATAACAGTACGCATGCAAAGCGCGCCTACAAGGTACTGTCTACACATTTGAGGAAGCTAACGTGAAATGGGTAATCTTGTTCCTAATACTAACCGTGTTGTTGGGATGTGGCAGCACGCGAGTAAGACAATTAGCGATTGAAACCATGGACAATGCCCAGATAAGTATTGCTGCCGCGAAAACTGTCGGTGCTCAAGATGTTGCAGTGAGCGAGATAAACTCAGCGGAGCAGATGCTTATCAATGCCGAGTCCTCTCTGCAATCTGGGGATATAGAACGCGCCTATCGCTTAGGATTGCGAGCGTATCTACATGCGCGAATTGCAACAGAAAAATCGCTCGCAGTTCGGCAAGATGCACAACTTAAGGAAGGACAAGCTGAATTAGAGCTACGACAACAAGCTACAGCTGAAACGCTCAACAATCTTGAAACACTCAAAGCAGAACGCGCTGCGCTTAATAAGTGAGGAAAAGTTCCGATGCGGTTTTATGCATGGCTACTACTCATAGGATGTGTAATCAGTTACGGATGTGCATCTGTTGAAATTGATGAGGTAATTTTAGAAACACAACTTCAAAATGGACAGAAGGCAATTTCGAACGCAGCAGAATTGAATGCCGAACAGTTAGCAACTGACGAATACAGTCGTGCTGTCAAACTTTTAAAATTCGCCGGACAGGCACAAGAGCGCGGAGAAATTGCCCAAAGCATGGAATTCGCATATCAAGCAGAACTTGTTGCACAAATCGCTTTATATAAAGCAAAACAACAACAGGCACGCGCGCAGCTCATTGCAATTCGAGAACAGATGTACCAAGAGGTGATAACAGAAAAAGACTATGAGATAGAAATGGTAAAGATTCGAAATGAGATAAAAGCTTTGGAAATTGCGCAAGCGTTGAAAGAGGTTGAGAGTGAAAAACAACGTGCTGGTTCACTCTCAACGGATCTAACGGAGACAAAAGACGCTCTTCGGCATGCAGAAATTCGCGTGCCGATCTCCGGCGCAGAAATCCTTGTCACCATTGCGAAACAGATATATCCTGAAATTGTAGAGACCGCAGAGTACGAACGTGTCCAATCAACAATTGCTTTAGCAACATCGCATCTGGAGCGAAAGGAGTTCACTGAGGCAGAAAAAGTTTCAACAGACGCACAAACACAAGCTAACAAGCTCTTTGAACAAGCAATTCAGTTTCAGAAGCTCCGTGCAGCAGCCGAAACGACAGCTCTTATTGCCATTGAACGCGCACAGCTTAAAATCCAGCGCGCAGAATCTCTGAATGCAGAGACACACGCTCCACAACAACTTCAAAAATCACGTAACGAATTGGACAACGCGAAAAAAGCGTTACAGGAAAACCGTTATGAAGAAGCTCGTCAGAACGCTGAAAAGGCTGAGCAGGTAACAGACGCGGTGATTACAATTTCAGAAGTTGCTGAATACCGCAGGCGAGCACAGCAGGAACTTACAGCAAAGATTAAAAAGGCAGAAAGTGCTGTAGCATCCGTCAAAGCAGCAGTAACAGAACAAGCACAAACCAAAGTGCCGCAGTTTGCACCACAACTGTATGAACTGGCTGCTTCAGCACTCACAACTGCCGAATCAGCACTCGCAAAAAAGGAGTACTCAGCTGCTATTGACGCTGCACAACAAAGTCATGATTACCTGCAACGCGCTATTGAAAAGACAAAACAGCAGAATTCTGCTCAAACAACCCTGGTTGAGGCAACAAAACAAATTCCAAAAGCTGCCATTATAGAACGCGAGGAAGGTGTGATAATCAGAATTAGTGGTAACCTATTTGCGACTACAAGCACACGTTTAAAAGAGGAATTTTTCCCAACCTTTATGAAACTTGCATCTATATTGCTACAAGATGAATTCAAAGACTACGTTGTCAGAATTGAAGGGCATAGCGATTCGCTTGGGGATGCCAGAGAAAATCAAGCGTTAAGTGAAAAGCGAGCAAACTCGGTGAAAACGTTCCTCATTGGAAAAGGAAAAGTCCCAGCAAAACGCTTGACCGCTGCAGGTTTAGGCGAATCCCAGCCAATTGATAAGAATTCACAAGAAAAAAACCGCAGAATTGATATAGTTATCAGTAAAACACCATGATGCTCAACCCTCAGGCAACAACATACCGCGCCAATAATTACGAAGGTAAGCACAAGCATTGCGTAATTTAGAAATTGAACCTTATGTCGTCAATCAGATTGCACAAAACTTGTTTGGTGACCGGTACATCATCATCTATGGAAGCACAATTCAGTTCCACAACCATTGTTACCACGTTCGCACTATTGAATTTACAAAACACCCCCATAGGGGATGTTACTATTTACAGGACGCGAATACGGACTTAGCCCTGTGGGACGACATGGCATTCGCGCCACCAGGGTACTATGGCATGATTTTTGAACCACAGACAGGCGAGATTATTGATTGCGAACCGTAACAATGAATTGTCAACCATACCCACAATTTCTATCAAAGCCTAATTATAGGAAATTACCGAACCAATTCTAAAATTTCATACTGGCAATTCTGCCCGAATATCCATTATCTAAAAAACGGAGAAAAGACATGAAGCGAGACGCGATTGTCGTTTTAGACTTTGGCTCGCAATATACGCAGTTAATTGCTCGGCGCATTCGGGAACAGCGAGTTTACTGTGAGATTCAACCCTATACTTTGCCGCTTGCTGATATTGAAAAGATGGCACCAAAAGGGATTATCCTTTCCGGTGGTCCCGCCAGCGTCTACGAGGCAGATGCCCCAAAGATAGATGCTGCACTTTTCACACTCGACATCCCAGTTTTGGGTATCTGCTACGGTATGCAACTTATCGCTTTTCTATCAGAGGGAGGCATGGTTCTTCCTGCCACTGAGCGAGAATACGGAAACGCACAACTCAAAGTAGAAACCACAGCAGAACCACTATTTTCAGGGCTGCCATCGGAAGTGTCTGCGTGGATGAGCCATGGGGATAGGATTGACAAACTTCCTGACGGGTTCCGCACAATTGCCCAAACCCTGAACTCGCCTATCGCCGCAATGGTCAATTCGGATGGCACGCTATACGGATTACAATTCCACCCTGAAGTTGAGCATACAAGAGATGCCGACAAAATCCTCCACAACTTTGTCCGACATATCTGTGGCTGTGAAGCAAGTTGGACGATGGATACGTTTATTGCAGAAGCCACAGCACACATCCGAGCAACGGTGAAAGACGAAAGGGTACTGTGTGCGGTCAGTGGAGGCATAGATTCGATGGTGCTTGCGACACTGCTCCATCAGGCTATAGGTGATGCGTTAGTGCCTGTTTTTGTAGATAACGGACTGCTCCGCCAAAATGAGGCTGAAGAGGTGTTGGCAACATGCAAAAGCCTTGGTATACAAATTGAATTTGTGGATGCGACAGAATCTTTTTTGAATGCTTTAGCTGGGGTCGTTAACCCTGAACAGAAACGAAAAGTCATCGGTGCACAGTTCATTGAGACCTTCAGAGCAAAATTGAAGCAGCTTGGGCATTGTCACTTTCTCGCGCAAGGCACACTCTACCCAGATGTTATAGAAAGCGTCTCTATTAAGGGCCCCTCCGCAACGATTAAAACACATCACAATGTCGGCGGACTTCCTCCCGACATGCCGTTTGAGCTAATTGAACCTTTCCGTGAACTTTTCAAGGACGAGGTGCGAGCAGTCGGTGCCGAACTGAATGTCCCACCGCATGTACTTGGTAGACATCCGTTTCCTGGACCGGGGCTTGCTGTCCGAATTATCGGTGAGGTAACGCCAGAAAGATTGGTGGTGCTCCGCTTAGCCGATGCGATTTTTATCCATGAAATCAAAGAAGCAGGGTTGTACGATGAAATTTGGCAGGCATTGGTAGTTCTTTTACCGGTTAAAAGCGTCGGTGTGATGGGAGATGAGCGGACGTACGAAAATGCGGTTGCCTTACGTGCTGTTACCAGCAGTGATGCAATGACGGCAGATTGGGCGAGAATCCCTGATGATGTTTTAGCAAGAATTTCTACCCGAATCATTAACGAGGTACAGGGGATTAATCGCGTCGTTTACGATATTAGTTCAAAGCCCCCAAGCACAATTGAATGGGAGTAATTCGGATGAAAGTCCGAAACTACACGGATATCGCAGATCGCATTTTGGTTGCTCTCGGAAAGTCTGATCGTCTCACTGTCTGGTATCAGGCATATACTGCTCCCACTTCAGCACTGCTAAAGGATTCGTCTTATCCATTATACTGCGTACATTACGCTGCGAAGCAAGCGAATGCCGCCTTGATTTATGTTTCTGCAGGTATCCACGGCGATGAACCTGCGGGAGTTGAATGTGCAATGCACCTAATTGAACTACTCGCCGATAACCGCCAACATCATAATTTCCCATTAGACGCATACAACTGGCTCATCTCACCTTGCGATAACCCGTACGGGTATGAACGAGACATCCGTGAAAATGCTGAGGGTCTTGACCTTAATCGGATGTTTGAAACGCCAAACCGATGCCCAGAAACAGCGTTCATCGCAGAATCACTCCTGCGTACACAATCCCCGCACGTGCAAAAACAACCAAACCACAATACTATAGGAAAAGGGCTTGCAATTGAACTCGCGCTGGACTTGCATGAAGATAAAGATAGTAACGGATTTTATCTGTGGGAACGCCGCCTTTCAGAATGTCTTCCGATCAGCGGTGCGGTGGTGAAAAATGTTGAAGGGCTATGTGCTATCAATAGAGAACCGTTCATAGAAGATCATCATAACGAAAATGGGGTGATAACACTACTTGATACAGTTACGTCTAAAGGATGGACACGCGGCAGATATTTAGTCGAACACGTAAATACGCGGTGCCTAATTCTCGAAACACCAACGCAGTTAGATTGGGAAACACGCATCGGAGTCCACATGATGGCTGTCCAAACAGCAGCCAAACATGCTTCGCAATGATTATAATCAGGCACCGCACACAATTTCTTGTCCGCACCATACCCGCGTAGCTCAAAGTTTTGTTACGTTGAGCTGTTCTGATAAACCGCCGCAGCGGCACTCACAGCTGTCCCAACATCAACACTGCATCCGAATTCAATAAGTAGTTTCTCAATTGCGTTTAAAACGAGTAGGACATTCTGTTCGTTAGCTGCGTCTCCCATAAGCCCAATCCGCCATGCTTTTCCGGCAAAGATACCCAACCCACCTCCAATTTCAATGCTATAATCTTGAATAAGGCGTTTTCGGACGGTTACATCGTCAATTCCATCAGGGATACGCAGTGTGGTTAGCATCGGGGCACGATGATTTTCTGTAGCGGCGGGTTGTAAACCGATTGCTTCTGCACCTACGATTAAAGCACGAGCGTTACGTTCATGTCGTTGATAGCGTGCGGATTCTCCCTCCTCTATCACAATCCGAAGTGCTTCGCGTAGCGCATAAACAAGCGACATTGATAAGGTGTGGTGATATTTCCGTGTGTCCCCTATCCAATACTCTTCAAGCAATGTCATATCCAAATAGAAACTCTGAATCTTCGTTTTTCGGTTCCGAATTACTTCAACTGCCCGATCACTGAAACTGATCGGGGAAAGTCCAGGAGGACCTGCAAGGCATTTCTGTGTGCAACTGTAGGCGATGTCAATACCACGTGCATCTAACTCAACTGGTTGCCCACCCAGCGATGTGACGCAATCTGCAAGAAACAACGCTCCTTTTTGATGCGCAATTTCTATTATTTGCTCTAAGGGTTGTAGAACACCGGTAGAGGTTTCAGCGTGAACTACAGCCACAAGTTTCGGTGTAACTTTGTCGCATGCTTCAGCGATCTGTTCCGGTTCAATGATATTTCCCCATTCGGAGTGGACAGGTGTAACGATCGCGCCACACCGTTCCGCAATATCCGCTATTCTACCTCCAAAATAGCCGTTTACCCCTACAATTACAGTATCCCCCGGTTCTATAATATTAGTGAGTGCTGCTTCCATTCCTGCGGTACCGGTACCAGAGACAGGAAAAGTTAGGGTATTTTTAGTACCATAGACTTGACGTAACATGTCGACGGTATCGTCCATTACGTTCACAAAATCAGAATCTAAATACCCAAGCATGGGGGTTGTCATTGCTTTGAGTACACGCGGGTTCGCTATGCTCGGTCCTGGACCGAGTAAGATGCGCGGAGGCACTCTCAATTCATTATCCACTTTTCTCTAACTCCTCTAATTGTCTTTTATGCTCTCGCAGCCTTGCTACAAGATGGTCACTATAGTAGATTTTACAACTTAAGATACACCGTTGATCGGCACTTACAAGGCGCGCCTACCAATAGATGTCTACCTACTTGTTTTGATATTTTACTATAATTCGGTCTATAAGGATAGCTGACAATTTGTCAATTAGATACGGTATAATATCGTTTATGAACTACTTTTGCCCTACGTACTAAAATAGGATAGGGACAGGCATAGGACCTGTCCCTACAAAATTGGAATACAGTTGTTCTTTATCCCAAGTTATTAGTTTCCGTCCTCAGGAGGAGATTGCCGTTCCGGAATGTTATTAGCTCGCATGTAAGCTTGAATCTCACTTGCCTTAAGAATACAGTAATTAATTACCTCTTCAACCTGAGGATCCGGGGGTTTTGTGGTTGGATATTTCTTAGGCAAGAAGTTGAAGTAATACAATGCATCGGCATAATAGTTTTCCTCTTTATCCGCGAGTATTGTATATGCTTCACCTAACTTACCGTAAGAAAGATCGCCATACTTAGTAGTTGGATATGCTTTCGTGATTCCCTTGAAAAGTTCAATTGCTGCTTCAATGTCAGACTTTTTGGCAGCTTTTTGAGCTTTCCCAAGCGATGTAGTAGCATACTTATATTCATTATGTGCAAGGAAACTGGCGGTCTCATTAATAAAACTCTGCGCAGTGTTTTTCGACTCTGAGCTGAGTCCAGGTGCAGCCAGCGCACGCTCATAGTTCTCAATCGCCAGTCGGAATAGACGAATTTGATCGATTTGTTCCAGATCTTTATCCAACGCGGCATTATAGTGCTTATTGCCGATATTGATAAACGCTTCACCAGCAAACTTGCTATTCTTAAATTCCTTGACAAGGATCTCGTTTGTTGCAAAGAGTTTGTCAAGGTATGCTTTTTCAGTACTTGCATCACCTGCATCTTTCGCAGCTTCAGAGAGATATTGATAGCAAGTCGCAATGGCATATAAGGATTCAGGGGCTTTTTCATGCGATTTGTTAACCCGTCTGACCTTATCGTATTCAACAATAGCCTTTTTAAACTGCTCGGTTGTATAATATGCCTCGCCCGCCTGATACTGCCAGAGCGCAGCATCTTTGGCATTCGGATAACGTTTAACCAAATCAGTGAAAATCTTAGCCGACTTTTCAAAGTGAGCTACAGCTTGAGGAGACATCTCTTCATCTAAACCTACTTGCATCCGGCCAAGGTCAAAGTTCGCAGATGCTAAGTAGTATAATGCAGTCTCCACGTTTCCCATAAGATCATTTGAGGCAGGGAATATACCTGCATCCGCATACGTTACAAACGCTGTAAGCGGATCAATGGCAAGCAACAACTCTTCCCGTTGTCTAAAACCAACACCGACAGAATAGTAAATCTGGCCGGCTTGGAAAAGCGACCTCTCCACATACGGAATAACGGTCTGTTTATCCGCTTTCTCTACCGGTGTAGCAATTTTGTTGACTTCAAAGAAAACAGCGGCTGCTTGTCCGCTCGTATCAATGTAAGGCCCCGCTTCAAACCCTGGTTCTGGCTCACCAGGCAAGAGGGAGCGCGCTTTATCAGAATAGAGGTACCCAAGAGTATATTGCGCAGCGACTTTCTGTGTAACAGTCGCGGTCGGACTTGACTTGAGTCCTTCTACCGAACTAACCGCTTCAGCAATAGCTTCATCTAAGCGTCCCAATTTGACGTACAGTTCAGAACGACGGAGGCCAGCATCAGCCACCATAGAAGCAACACTAGTATTCTGTTCCGCCCCATAGTTGGCTATTAGATTCTGGAACACTTCCAACGCCTTATCAAGCTGATTTACTTTTTCCTGATAAATCAAGCCCATCCTGTAGTAGGATTGCGCCTTAACCACGTTATCAGCCAATTCAATTGCCTTCTGATAATTTTTCAATGCCTCATCATACACCTTAAGGTGCTCATCTTGGGCATACGCCATTGCGAAGTAGGAGCGTCCACGTAGGTCATCTTCTTCGCTATTAGCGATAATGTATTGATACTCTTTGACAGCGGAGGCATAGTCACCTACACTACTGTGTAATTCCGCCAGCCTTGAGTGTGCTTGAGAGATGAGATTCTTGCGTGCTTCGTCTTCCGTTTGACCTTCAAGGGCTGTGACCCGCATAAATGCTTCAATTGCAGCTTTCGTGTCTTTCAGTCCTAACTTTGCCAAACCGAGCGTATAGCCTGCACTGATGAGGTTGTCAACGTTATCTGTCATCTCCGCGACCTTCTCTGCTTCACTTGCAGCATTGGTATAGGCCGCCTGAGCGGATTTGGCATCTTCTGCTTTTAGTGCTATCTGGTAATAACAGACAGCAGCTTGATATTGAGCACTTGGCGCAATTTCGCTTTTTGGAAAACTTTCGACAAGCACTTTATATGCAGCGAGAGCTTCCTGATAGCGTTCTTTGCTGTAGTAAGTATGCCCGATTTTGAGCTGTGATTGAATACGAGTATCTTCAGGGACTCCAGAGTTATCAATAATTTGTTGCAGATTCGCGATGAGACCATCAATATCATCAGCATTCGTGTTCTCAAGAGCAGTTGCTTTGATGAGGTCAATATTACCGAGTGTCCGGAGAACCAGTTCATCGGTACTGTCAGCAAATTTTGCACTGGCAGCATCCACTGTCTCAAGAAGGAGTGACCACTTGGAGGTATCACCACGTTTTTGGGCGGCATCCCGATAGACTGAAACCAAGCCGTAATAGGCGTCAATAGCATTAGGACTGTCACCATGCTCAGCAATAACTTGATTGAAAGCCGCTACGGCATTCTCTTCCAACTCCGGTTTTTCGGATGAAGCATGGTAATAGCAGAGACCCACGAGGTATAGCGCGTCATCCGCATATTCACCTGTCGGATCTCCATCAACGACAGCTTGATATTGGACAGCCGCTTGTTCAAACTGTCCTTCGGCACGTAGCAGATCTGCAAGCTTAATTTCCGCCAATGAACGGTTGTTTTTATCTGTTAGTTTTGTCAAGATTGAATCGTAGTAACTGATAGCTTCGGTTTTGTCTCCCTGCTTCACATAACTATTTGCGGTGAGCAGAAGAGCCCGTTCATAGTAGTTACTCGTATCAGGTATTATCGCGTAACGTTGCCGCGCTGCATCCCATGCACCAAGCATTTCGTGTGAGAGTGCCTCGTTCATCAAACATGCCTGAACCTGGTCAACCCGTTCATCAAAATCTTGATAACGCCCTTCACTAATACCAGGAAGAAACGCTTCATCCGAAAACATGCTGATAGCATTTTGGTATGCTGCTACAGATTTTTGAAGGTGATCTGTATTGAAATCCGAGGAGGGATCACCTTCTTGATAACCTTCAGGTTTAGCAGCTTCATAGTAGGAGCGACCTTCAAAGAATTTTCCCATCAACTTGACAAGGTGGAACTTGGGAAGTGGGCGATAGTCCCACAACTTGGCGTATTCTTCTGCAGCTGCAACGTATTGCTTAAATTCAGTCCGTTTAATGTCTGCCAAACTGAATTGCACCTCAGCGGCAAGGATATCAAACTCGTTATCGTTTTTGTTCTTTTCAATAAACTCGTGGGCAACTTTTTCCAGTTCTTCCTTGCGTCCTAAGTCGTTCAGTGTCCAGATTGCGCCATATAACGCATGCGGCGTGACAGAGTTTTCTGGAAAATCGTCAATGGTTTGTTGGTACCATTGTAACGCGAGCTCAAGGGTGGCATTTGATTCTTCGGTCTCGCCAGCTTCGCGCTGATTGGTCCCAAGTTTGTAATATGCTTCCCCTACTTGGAAAGAACTGTAAAGTGTATAATTCAGTTCTGCGCTTTCTTCGCCTTCAAGTTCACCCTTTTCGTGTTCAATAACCAATTGATACGAATCGACTGCCTCGCTCCAGCGTTTCAATCGGAATAGGCAATCGGCTATGCCAAGTTTAGCATCACCAATGAAGGTGCTTTCTGGATATTCATCAAGCAGTTTCGTGTAGGCGAGGATAGCGTTTTCATAATCCTCTTGATCAAAGTATGTTTGACCAATAGCAGACTGAATTTCGGATTGGAGTCCTCGGTCCGCAGTATTTTGCAATGCTAACTCGTAGTTAACGCGTGCGTTGTCGTAGTCTTGCTGTTTAGCATAGATCGAACCTTGGTCAAAGTATGCTGCAGTAACGAGATTATGATCCGGAAATTGTGTGATGAAGTTTGTATACCGACTGATCGCCTCATCAAGTCTGTTTAGTTGGTTCAAACAGAAAGCAGCTTTATACATCGCTTCGGCTTGAAGATCGGGATAGTTCTTAAAGTCTTCGGTATCAAATTTATCGAATTCTGGGAAAGCTTGCTCATACGCTCTTTCATCAAGGAACGATTGGGCGATGAGAAGTTGAGCATCGTCCTTGAATTCAGAATTAGGAAAGCCAACAAGGATGCTATTAAAGGCTGTTCGAGACTCCTCAAAGTTTTGCAACTTATAGTTCAATTGCCCGATAGCGTACCATGCGTTCTCTACCTGGAGACTGTTCGGAAAGTTTTCAATTAACTGTTTGAATTTGGCTTCTGCAAGTGGATATTTCTCTGTTCGATACAGAATATGTCCCCAGAGGTATGTTAACCCTTCTTGGTGTTTAGCAATAGTTGCATTAGGAGCAACTTTTTCAATGAATTGTATCGCAGTTTCAAAATGATTGACATCCCCTGTCTTTTCGGCAAGTCGCGAATAAGCAACTGCAATTTTAAAATTGGCGAGGGTTTTGAAATCCTTGTCAATCACTGCGGTTTTCACACCGCGTTTCTTTGATTCTTCAAGTGCTTCAGTATACTTAGCGATCGCCCCTTCATAGTCTGCTTGCCCAGATAACTCTTCAGCTGCTCGGAAGAGTTCCTCTACCTTTTTGGAACTACCCATCATAAAAGGTGAGAGGAGTGCAACCACTAAGGCGAGACCACCAATAATGCCCAAAATTTTTGGATTCATTACATTCTCCTTTAGAAATGAATAAAAGAAAACTATAGGGAAGCTGGAAAATTTTTCCGCCCCGTTGATTCTGTCAAAATATGAGCGGAATACGCAACCGCCCTGTTATTCTGCGAAATCCACCTTAGACAATAAATCAAGGTGATGCAGTGAAGCATTGCAAATGCCTCATTGATTTGAAATTTGGTTTACAATTTGCTTAAATCGTAGAGTTCTGGTATAGTCGGTATTTCTGAAGATGCGTCCATCAATTTCTCAACAAACCGGGGCAATCTACGGTGCTTTCGTTGGTATTTATCTATAAAAGGTGCAACTTGGAGTTCCAACGGAAGCACAGCATAATCATCTTGCAACGGTGATTTTCTGCTTAAGATGTCAGGTTGTGCATAGACAATCAGTTCGGAATCAGCAGCATCACTCGGAACAGAACGATCATTACTAATACGCATAACAATAATATGTCCCTCGGTTTCGGTAGTTAAGGGTTCTGCCAGTTTCCAATAACCTACTTTCTCGGCATTTGTTACGACGGCAGGTGAACTAACATCACCAGGAGCCTTCCGCTTCGTTTCACGGTCATTATAGATACCATGCCGCAACTCTGATTTTTCGTTAACATTATCAGATTCCCTGGCTAAGGGCGGTGAAACTTCCTGTTGTGGATATACCTTAGGGGGTAGTGAAACTTCTTGTTTTAGCAAGTGCGTAGCCACAAATCCTGTTCCTATCAACAATAAAAGCACACCTAACGGGAACGCATTCCTTCTGAAAAGACTGTACCGACCAAAACTTTGACGAAGTTTCGTCAGTAGAGACCAGGTGAACTGTCCCGCTGAGGTTTTTAGACGTTCGTTTAACGGTGTGGGTCCCTTATTCTCAAGGGAACGGTGCAATTCTACCTCAAATTGATGGTAATAATTATCAGGAGCCTCAGGTTCAACATAGAAATCAACAACAAGATCACGTGTTTTTTTGAGAGCAGCGACTTCATGTTGACACACTTGGCAGCAAAGTAAATGATCCTCAACCTTTGCGGTATCGCTGGATGAGAGCGTATCGTCTATGTAGTCTGATATAAAACGTTGTATGGTGTTACACTTTAGTTTCATAATTTTGCCGGTTCCCGCATTTTGACTTATTATTGGGAACCGCTCCCACAAGAATTATCTAAACATTTTTGATTTTACCGACAACAACAATAGTGGAAAACTCGTTAGAATTTAGAGGTCGCTTCAACATACGGTTTTAACAATGTTCTGAGCTGTTTTCGAGCATAGTGTAACCGTGAACGGACTGTCCCTTCGGAACAATTTAAGATTGACGCTATCTCCGCATGCGTTAACCCTTCCAATTCATGAAGAATAACTACAATCCGATGTTTAAGTGAGAGACTATTGACCGCCTTTGTTACCCAATGCCGTAGTTCAACCTGTTCCGCTTGTATCTGTGGATCGTTCGCCATCTCTGCTTTCCTACGAACATTCGGATGAAATTCGGATTCTTCCGTTGTTTCGATCGGAGATTCACGACATCGTTCGCGCCGTTTGACGAAATTGAGTGCCTCATTGACAGCTATTCGATACACCCATGTTTCAAAAGCCGCCTCCTGCCGAAAGGTGTGAATTGACTGATATACCTTAATAAAGGTTTCCTGCATTACATCATTAGCGTCCTCGTGGTTTTTGGTAATTTGCATCGCGAGGCGGTGCACCATCCGTTTATACTTCTCAACCAAAGGTGCTAACGCTGTTTCATCCCCTTCACGAAGATAGTCAATGAGTAAGGCTTCAGTTCTTTCCACGACAAATTCTCCTTCGGCTTCTACTATATTTAGACAACACTATTTCAAAAACTGTTCAATTTTTCTTTAAAAACACCATAGCATATATTATGGTGAAATATAAAATAAGTAGACACCTGCTGGTAAGTACTGATCAAGGTGTATCGTTAATTGTAAAATCTACTATAAAAGCATTATAGCATATATTGATAAATTGTGTATAAAAAAATTGCTATTTACATGACCAAACTTATAGGGGTTTAATTTGCATTGGTTAGATTAAATTTTGTCAATCAGATCCTCCGCATAAAGATTGACAGTATTGAACGTAGACAGTCGTCACAAAGATGAATGTGTGAGTGCGACCTTGCTTGGACTCCATAAAAAAGGACAGCGTATCAGAGATACGCTGTCCCAGTAAGCGAAATAGTTGAAAATTTACTCTTTAGCTTTAGTGACAAAACTGATTAGTGGTTTATCTACGGTCCCTTCAAGTTTGTTGTTAGAACCATCCATGACTGTACCTGTAACCATGTACTCGGTTTCGTTGCCAAGTTCTTGACCAGCTTTCACCGTAAAGGTCGCTTTTTTACCTTTAATAGAGAGATCCCATTCGACCACATCGTCCTCACGGTCGCCATCCATAAGTTTGAGGGTACCAGTGACATCTTCACTGAAGGTAATTTCTATCATTTCTAAACCAGCATCAACATCTTTGGCTCCGTTTTCAGGGCTGCTGCCGGTGACTGTCGGTGCAGTTTCATCTGCTGCAACGACGGTATAGTTAAGCGTATGCCCATCATCACCGCCATTTTCCCAAGTAAGATTAAGGGCAAGTGCACCAGTTGGGAAATCATCAGCGGGTGCCGTGATTTTCCGCGTCTTACCTTTGCCTGTAACATCCCCAACACTGGCTGTTACTTTACCAGGGTCCTCGTCGAATGTGACGGTGATACTACCGTTTGCAGCAAGCTCTCCGTCTGCAGGGATAGCACTATCAAACGCTGCATCTGGAGTTTCAGGATCTTCTTCTCCACCACAGCCGACCACGTAAACGGCGAGCAATGCCGCCATGACTATTGCCAAGGTTCTAAAAAAAAGTTTCATGAGTAGGTAACTCCTTAATTAAGGTTTTTCAGAATGTAAGGTACCCCACATACGGGGTACAGATTAAAAACTTCATATATACATATAGATGGGGTTTCCGTGTCGTTATTCGTTAGTTTCAACGGAAATGGGGAAACTTACCATCATGTCCATGTTCAGTCAAGTAATTTTCAGACTATTTCGTTTGCCTTCCTCCGCGAAACCCAGAGGATAGACGATGCTTTGAGAATAGAACTTTTTACAGAACCGTAGCCTTTCTAACACCATTGGATAGGCAATTTCCCAGTTCTGAAAGTCAACGCCCAAACTCTATACCTTTAATTTTAGCAAATTTTGCAAAATCTGTAAAGGTAAAAAATTAATTTTCGCTAATAATTATACAAAATTTTGTTTATTTTGTAAAGCGAAAACAAAATTTTCAAAAATTTGCTATAGATTAGCATAAATTATCACGTTTATGCAAGTAAAAATGACACATTCCCATTAAAAAATCACAGATTTGAAGATATTTCGTTTTCCTGATGATCAAATAGTGCCATCTGTTCAGCTGCAGTTCCGGTAATCTGGTTCTGCAGACGTTCTGGATGCATTAATGTATCAACGACTGTATCCAGTTGATCTGGTAAAAAAGGTAACGCACCCATTCTAATGAGTTGACGGGTTCCGTCACTCTGTTGATTTTGTGAGTTCCATTGACAGGCAAAAACAGGTCGATCTTGTAGCTGCGCGTATCGTGCCGCGTGCATTGCCCCTCCTTCTTTAGAGGTTTCAACTACAATCGTAACCATAGAAAGCCCACTGATAATACGATTGCGCATCACCAGATTAGCGGGTGTTGACGGTGTTGGAAACGGGTGTTCTGAAAACAGACATCCGGTTTCATAAATCTTCATAGCAAGCTCGTTGTTTTCAGACGGGTAGATAGACGATAAATCGGTTGACAAAACACCAATAGTTGTTCCGTTTACCCCTAACGCACCGTAATGAGCATTTGTATCAATACCGTTAGCAAGACCACTCACTATTGTAAACCCGGCTTCAACCAAACGGATCGAGAGTTCAAGCGTTACATTAATACTTTCAACCGTCGGACGTTTGGTCCCCACAATTGCAACACATTTTTCACTTACTTCAGATAATTCGCCGACTCTGCATAGTACTATCGGCGCGTCTGGCACAGATTTTAGTGGTGTTGGATATTCAATATCTTCAGAAAAAAGCACCACTATACCTTGGTCAGCAAGTTCCTCTAATTTTTGCCGCAATTCAGTAAACCTGTTCCGTACAGTAAGTATTCGTGATGCTAAGATCGGGTTGAATTGTGGCAACTGTGCTATCTCAACCAGTTCCGCATCAAAAATGCGTTCTACGCTACCGAAACGTGTTAACAAGCGTTTGATCCGAACTGCGCCGATTCCTTCAACCGAAGCAAGCGCGAACAAATATTCCCGATGTCTCTTTTCGTCTGTTTCGGACGAATGTGTCATACCGAAATTCCGATTCCTGAAAATCTATAATTGTTTTTATGTTACAATATATGTATATTGTAACACATATTGACAAACTTTACAAATGTAAAACAGAGAACAAAGACATGGTGCGTAGAAATCAATTGACACTTTCGTGCTGTTTAAGGTATCCTATAAAAGAGATGATTAGATTAGGAGATGAAAATGGCAAATCAACCTATAAACATCCTTGAAACACAGGAATTGAGTCGGCACTATGGTGGTGTTATAGCCTTGGCGAAGGTTACAATACAGGTTCGCGCTGGGCAAATTTCCAGTTTGATTGGTCCAAACGGTGCTGGAAAAACAACACTGTTTAACTGCGTCACCGGATTAGATAAACCCACGTTGGGGAAGGTTAATTTTTTAGGAAAACCAATTACGGGTTTCCGTTCGGATGAGGTTACAAAACTCGGTATCGCTCGTACGTTCCAGAATATCAGACTTTTCACCGAACTGACGGTTCTGGATAACGTCAAAATTGGGAGACATTCTCGCACCTCCAGCACCTTTATAGGTGCAGTATTCCGTACTAATAGACAACAAAAGGAAGAGAAGGAAATTACGGAATATGCTGAGGAGATGCTCAAATTTGTCGGGTTAGCGGACGTTGGTGACCAAACAGCCGGAAATCTATCCTACGGAGACCAACGGCGCGTTGAGATCGCCAGAGCTTTGGCAACAAAACCTTTGTTCATTCTCTTGGACGAACCTGCTGCAGGCATGAACCCACAAGAAACCCAAGAACTTATTTCATTGATCTATACCATTCGCGAACGAGGAATTTCTGTCCTGCTGATTGAACACGATATGAAAGTTGTGATGCAAATATCCGACTGGGTTACTGTGCTTGACCACGGCGAGAAAATTAGCGATGGTAAACCCGCAGACGTGCAAAACGATGAACGCGTCATCGCGGCATACTTAGGAACATCTGATGATGCTTAAACTCAAGGACATTCATACTTACTATGGAAATATCCGTGCGGTGCGCGGAATTTCAATTGAGGTAAACGCTGGCGAAAAGGTGTGTATGATTGGCGCAAATGGTGCTGGCAAATCTACTACACTGATGACTATTTCTGGCGTTTACGCACCGGTACAGGGAAGTATACATTTTGAAGGTGAGGCTATTACAGCTACTTCGGCGGAGCAACGTGTCGCACTTGGGATTTCGCAAGTGCCTGAAGGACGTCTAATTTTTCCGGATATGACTGTCCTTGAAAACCTTGAACTCGGTGCGTATCTTAGAAACGACACAGCAGAGATTAGAACCGACCTAAACAAAATTTTTGATTATTTTCCGGTGCTTGCGGAACGACGTAAACAGCGAGGCGGTAGCCTCAGCGGCGGTGAACAGCAGATGTTAGCAGTTGGTCGTTCGTTAATGTCAAACCCGAGACTTCTGCTTCTGGATGAACCCTCTTTAGGTCTTGCACCACTTATTGTTAAACAGATTTTTGAAATTATTCAGCAAATTAATCAAGAGGGAACAACAATCCTATTGGTCGAACAGAACGCACAACTCGCTTTAAACATAACAGACAGAGGGTATGTGATGGAAACAGGTGAAATTACGATTGAAGGCACCTCTGTTGACCTTTTGGCAGATGAGCGCGTACGGCAAGCCTACCTCGGAGAATAATATAGATGTATCCAACGCTAATTGATTTCGGAACAATCTTTTCAATTCCTATCGGTATTCATAGCTACGGTGTCATGTTAGCGACTGCCTTCATTACTTGCAGCGTGGTTTTACAACGTGAATTGAATCGTAGAGGATTCCAAGGAGATGTTGCCACAACGATTGTTGCTGCGGGTGCTATCGGTGGGATTATCGGTGCGAAAATATACTTTGTGTTCCTTGATGGCAAAATAGAGGTAGACGAAATTTTCTCCCCGAGTGGATTAGTCTGGTACGGTGGATTAATCGGTGGCAGTGCAGCAGTCAGTTGGGTTATCCATCGTTCACCCAACCCGTTTCTACCGACCGTTGACATTATGGGTCCTCTTGTGTTGCTCGGATACGGCATTGGTCGCATCGGATGTCTGCTTGCTGGAGACGGTGACTACGGACCTCCCTCTGATGTTCCGTGGGCAATGGCATTTCCAAATGGAACTGTTCCAACAGATATACTTGTTCACCCCACACCTATCTATGAAACCTCAATGTCAGTTATATTTTTCGGTATCTTGTGGTCACAACGTCGGAAATTCGCGTCAATCCCAGGCTTACTTTTTGGTGCGAGTCTTGTTTTGCTGGCCGTGGAAAGGTTTATCGCAGAATTTTGGCGGCTTACGCCGCGAGCGTTTCCAGAATCATCACCTCTGTCGTGGTTAACATCACCGCAGGTCGTCAGTATAATTCTGTTCTGTTTTGGAATTGTCTTTATAAGGTGGATATATACGCGTCCGATAGTGGCAATGGAAGTTGAATCGCCAATTCCTGAACCTGAAAACGAAACGCCGCGTCCGCAGAAACGGAGACGGCGGCGGTGAGTTAACTCGGTTTCGGCTTGTCAGCAGTCGGTTATCGGCTAAAAAGGGTTGTTTAGTCTAACTTATTCTTATTCGTCTTCGGCTGCCACGCGCGAATTAGTTCCGTTTCCAATAATACCGTTTCCTCGGCATCTTCTGTGAATTCCACCGCAAATTGGACGATTCCTCCAAATAGCCGAAGTTGTGTATGTAGTTCAGGGTTTGTCGCTCTATCGTAATGTTGCAACAAACGCCGCCGCACACAAGTTGTTGACTCCCCAACGTAGACACACTCATTTTGCCCCTCGGTCCCAGTTTTTCGCCATAACACGTACACACCGCTCTGTTCCTCTGGTAATTTCTGAATTTCTTCGCGCGTAAAAGGACGTAGGTTACGCTTTAGTTGATACTGTAAGACATAGGGTGTAACAGTGTCACGCATGAGACCGAATCCGTTAGTTGTTGGATAACACGTGCCTTGTGCCTACAAATTTTCGAATAATGTAATCGTCTGTGGTGAACCCATTGTTTCCGATATATATTGCCACTCTGTCACGAGGTTGTTGTAGTTTGATGCACTTTCTGCATCGCCACGTTTCTCATAGTAATCATACAACACACGCGCGAGACGTTTTGCCGATTCAAAATCGCGCATTGCACGTGCAACACCAGCACACCCCGAAATACCGTCGCTACCCTCTTCACCAGATAGATGCCACACCATCCTTAGACATCCTTCCCACGCTGTCATGTCTTCGCTATTTTCGCGCTCAGCATATTCTTCTTTTTTTAATAACCGAACCTTGCCACGTTGGCTGAGTAACACCTTATTGTGCATTGCTGCAATGCTCACATCTTTCGCTTTTGAGAGCGTTTCTGCATCTCCGAAATTACCTTCTGTGTAGTCGTGCTGCTGTAGCCATGTCAGACAAAACTGGCTTTCGGGATCAAGTTCGCCTGTCTCTTTTTCAAGGTAGGCGGCGATTTCGTTGTTGATATGCATGAGTACCTCACGTATCGGAACAATTTCACCGTTAACCCGTATTACATTGCTGTAGCGAGAGTAGATCTCCATCCCCGGTCCAATAGCAGCTTGTGCCAAATCGACAGGTCTGATGTTTGCAATACGCGTGAGTCGCTCAAGTTCAGGTGGCATCTCTTTTTTCAATTCTTGTATAAATTCGTTGCGGGTGATGATGGGGGCATCTGCGGGGCGCGGACGGCATACAAGTACAATGGAGGAGGCTAATGCGTTTATATTTGTCTTGACACCAGTCGTGCGCTCGGTGCGCAGCGGCCAGGTGCCAACTATCTGGAACCCCGCGTTGACAATTGCCGAAAGCATTGTCTCCCAGCCTGTGGAGGTAGTCCCATCATGTTCCTCTTCCTGCTGCTTATAGGCATAGAAAATGGATGTGGGGAACTGTTCAGAACAATGCTGCCGCATCTGTCCCAATGCCTTTCCTAACGAGCCTTCAAAGTGTTGTGCTGGGTTTTCAAACCGAGGCGCGGCAACAATTTCATCGTCCTTAGGTATCATTATACTGCTAAATAGCTCAGGAAAATTGTCACGGAGCAATGGACGTAGCCAAACGTAAAAGAAGTCGGACAGCTCGGCGTACTGGATATTGTTATAGTAGGGGGGATCCGTAACAAATATAGGTCTATCGGTAGCGTGCCGAGTCGTGGTTACATCTGCCTGATGCACTTCACCTACGTTCGCTGAAACTGGTAAATTCTCAATAGCCTTTGCAATCCACTGCATCTGTGCCATCCAATTTTGTGTTGAAGTGGAGAATAGATTGGTTTCAGCGAAGTCCCACGTCATCGGGATCGCTTGGCGTGCAAAAACTGGGGGGACTTTTTCTCCCTGGTTTTCCCACCACGTAAAACTGCAACTGCTTTCAGCAGTTCTCCCAATTGCAAGTGCCAGGTAGGTTTGTACGGCATCTACATATTTATCTTCCACGCCAACTCGTCCAATCTGGGTGCGAACTTCAGACAACAATTCGCTGAAGGTATTTAGTGCTGTGAGTTGTCTCTCTGTGAAAAGTTGATGCCAGTGTGTAGTACCGTAACCTAAGCTGCTAATCTTTTGCGTATTTTTTATTCCTTGACTTGGTCGCCATTTAGGTTTAGCAGACAAAGCGATTTGGATATGTTCTTCAGTAGGAGATAAGTACAGTTTTCTGCGATCACCTTCAGCAACTACCGCAGCCATGATTTCACTCATTTTGCCCGCTTTTCCTTGTTCGCGCACATATCCTAACGTTACGGCACTTTCACAAGCGATGCAAAAAGCACCATTTCTGTGAACAGTGCCATTCTGCGGGACACCATTATCATGCGTTTGCACAACCCACGAAATTGTCCTCGATTCTCGGTTAACAACCGGTTTTGCCCAATGCTCGTTGCCCTTCTTTTTTGACAATTGAAAGGTCCGCATCAGTGGCATTTGGAGACCACAAGCAGGGTTACTACATGGCACTGTGCGTGCCCACAGCCACGCCACCACAGTCGCATCGGTGCCATCTGGCAACGTTACTTTTGGGTAGAGGTGTCCGATACGTTTATATGCTTCTTCGCGCATCCACGCGCCATAGTAACGAATGTCGTCAGCTAAACCAGCAGTGCCTTTCCACGGCATGTCAGCAGATATGCCTGTCGGATCAGCATCTGGATTGATTGGTGCTTGATTGTGAAATTTTGGGGGCAATTCAATCATTGCTTTGGTAAGAAGAACGGGAAGTGGATTGAGATCGCTGCCACGTGCGCGTAATCCTAAGCGTTGTGCCTCAAGCGGAATAGATCCGCCACCACAAAACGGGTCATAGACAGCGGGGCAGTGGTCATTGAGGTATTGCAGTACTGCCTTTGGATCGTTTTTATGTCTCTCACGAAAGGCATCAAGATTTTCACCATTATTGCGTGCAACAGAGTATGCAATTTCGTAACGTGCCTCTGCCAAGATATTCTCGTCATTGCTGTTTTTCCAGATGATGAGTCGTTTAATGATCTCGTGGAGGCGATTGCGTTCAGCATTCTGTTCAGATATGGTTGGAAATTCGCCAGTGCATTCGGATGGGTCATCTACCATACTGGCGAAGATTATAGATCTACATGCAGCGAGGGGACGGCGTGCCCAATAGCGGTGGAGCGTTGAGGGGTGTCCATGTGTTAGGGAAGCATCCTTTGCAGACTCTTTGTTAATATCTTGTAGCGGTATATCCACCTCAATAAGTTTTTTTCGGTAAGTTGTCATATTGTCCGTTACTCGTGGAGCATTTGCGTGAAGGCTTCAATGCTTTGCACCTTCGCAGCAGCGAGAAGCAACTGTTCAAGTCGATGCAAATCGTCTATATTTTGGAGAGTTGGTACTAAGGCATTGACTGCGTCTGCTGGCATTTTCAATTTTAGTAGTGCCAAGATGTGTTTAATAGTAGTTTCTCTGGCAGCTTTTTCCATTTGGCGTTGGTAAGTCTTAGATTCTCGCATAAGTTCCTCCGGTATGAGTCGTTCAAACAACTCAAAATCATACACCACCCCGCCAAAGAGGTAGAGTGCATAAAGTAATTCTGATTGCGTTTGCTGGTCAACGGGAGCGGCATGCGTTGCATCAACGCATTCTCGCGTCCACTGTTCAATGCCCATCCCTGCCGGCGGTTTCATGAGCGGTGTAAACGGCAGGATACCTGGTGCATGCATCTCCAAAACAGCTTGCCCCTCTATCTCAATGAGTCGTATCACCTTATAGTGCAGG
Organism: Candidatus Poribacteria bacterium; assembly: GCA_965197475.1. Taxonomy (GTDB): domain Bacteria; phylum Poribacteria; class WGA-4E; order WGA-4E; family WGA-3G; genus MSPOR6. Next base: position 1,023,129 of record CBDANF010000003.1, read on the forward strand.
GTGTATGCGTACCCGCGCCAACTATATTCGTATATCCCGGTGTCATTTCTTCCTGCATTTGGATGGAAATAGATGACGTTAGAGTAAACAGGTATTTCGTGTGTGCCAACGAGATACCCGTGGTACGCTGCGTTTCGTGCCCACATCGGTTTACGTGTGCTATCGCGAAGTTGCAATTCAATGTGTAAGATCGCTTCGCGATTGTCAACACGTATGCGCTTTGTGCTATCGGTGCGTTGTGCTATAACGATTTGTTGTTCAGAATCAATATTTTCAAGGACTTCAACATCTTTCATGCCGAGTACAAACTGTGAGATTTCGGTGGCAAAATCTGTCAAAAGGTCTTTTGCCATATTATCGTAGTCTTGTGCCATAGAGATATTGTATAGCAGCGTGTGTGAAAAGTCAAGGTGAAAGAACGCCGCTTGTAAACGGTAATCGAACTTATACCAACAGGACTTACGCATTTCCTCTTAAAGTCCCCCTGATAAGGGGGACTTAGGGGGTTAAAATACCAAAATTCTGCTTATTTAACTCCCCTAACCCCCCTAACCCCCCTTATCAAAGGGGAATGCGTCCGTCCTGACCAAATTAACTTGATCCTACTCGGTAGGTGGGGTTTCTAACCGCACCCCATACTTAAGAAAAACAAGATTAATCAGGTTAATTCAGGATTATATGGCCCTCCTGTGTTTCTAATCGCTTTTGAATTCGGCATCAATATGTTCGCTGTTCAATTTTACAGAGCGGGTAGTGTTTTCCGAAAACCCTTCGGATTTATCAGCGGTAACAACGATTTCGATCTTTACTCCACCGCCATCGGCTTGCAGCGTACGCACAATTTCGTCTTGGATTACTCCAATCTCGTCAGCAAAAGGTAGTTCCAACTGCAAGGTTTTGGTAATGACAACACGCTTAGGCCCAGTAGGTGGTGGAGTTTTTTTACCTTCTTCGGTTGCATCGGTTTTCTGTTCTGTAGTTTCCTTTGCATCTTCTTCGGTTGCATCGCGTTTCTGCTGTTCCTTTTCTTGCTGTTCTTTTTCTTCCTTTATTATTTTTGCCAATTCAGGGTTTATCAGGATAGCAGCAGAACCTTTATCTCTTGGGAGGGCACCCGCATTTTCTTCAAACCGGAAGTTGACGTAATCGCCATCTGTGTAGGCATGGGCAAATCCGAATGTGCCTGCTAATATGCCATCTTTGATACATGTTGAAAGAACACCCCGATCCCTTAGTCGTGGCATGTAAACGTTTTGCGCCATAAGTTCCCAAAGCGTGTCTATTTCAATATGTTCTTGGTAAGCACTGTTGCTCCAAATATATTGCTGCAACTTTTCGGCAAATACTGAAGGTGCGATTTCTTTAATGACAGTATCATCAGCGATAAATTGATCTCGCATGCGAGGCACGATATTAAGATTATCTGTTTTTGTGGTAACATCAGAAAAATCGTATTCGTTTTTCTGTGGATCATTTTGCGTCGGCACAAGCCCCCATCGGTACGCTTTAAAAAGTGTTGTAGAAACTGCATCGTCAGCGGATTCAAGATTTTCTGTCGTCTGGTCTAAGCGTGTACCTTCAAGGTTTCTCAGTGCACTATGTAGGTTATCTCCATTCCTAATAGAATTCCATGCAAGATAGTTTTTCACAAGATTTTTGAGTTCTCGGACATCATCACGTTTTGAAGTGATAAAGAGAAGGGTATTTTTGAAGATACGTTGCTTTTCGTCATCACCACAATATTTGAGGATATCAAGTGCTGTGGGATGTGCGGTGTCGTCATCCTTTTCTCGACTTGCAAGGGATGCCTGCGGTGGAAGTATAACGAATTGTATATCTTCAGAGTCTTCTACCATACTCGGTGATGTGGGGCAAACTTGTACATTCGGCACGCGTCCAATTGCTCTTTCTAATCGTGACACAATTTCACTATAAATATCTTCATCAGTATATTGTTCAGCACGGTCTATAGCAACCTTGTTGAGGTTCTCCTGAGTGTGGAAATAGTATCTATCGCCTAAATTATAAAGATAGTATAAATTACCAGTCATTCTGCCAAGTGCGTCGTTGTAGGTAGAAACGGTTTGTCCCGGTTCAACAACACCGAGATGAATCTGACGAGTCGTTATACCTTTAAATGCGCCACCTGTAGCACTACCAAGAAACACAGTACGGGCGATCCGGCGTGCAGCACCACCAACATTAACAAATACTGTGGATTTCATGTCAATTTGGTCGGTGCGGGAACCGTGGCTGTCTACCTCTTTTACGACCGGGTCCCAATTTCCACCGGACTGAGCGAGCAACCGAGTGAATTCATCAGCGAGTGCGGGATCATCCAAGGGTAGGTTTGCAGGCATTATCAAGAGGGATTGATCCTGCTCTCTGTAGAGGCGGGAAATATAGGTTGCCATAATGCGCAGCACACCACGGGTGCGCTGAAAACCGGGGATGACTGACCAGTCTTGAAAAAGCCGATCAAATATCTCTGGATGGATCGGGTAACACGCTTTCATACGGTTTAGGTAGTCCTGTTCGGTTACATTGTCGGGATATTCGCGGCGCGCGTTCTGGTACATTTTTCTGAACGCTTCACAGGTCTGGTCACGCTCTGCCTCGTCAATTACAGGACCGAACAATCGTCTACGGACTACCTCAAATGCGTTATCAACTTCTAAAGGAATTGAGACAGCATCAACCCGTTTAAGGATTTCCTCAAGATCATCAAGAACAGTCATTCCTACTTGCCCGCCTGCCTGCGTCTTGCCCTCTGGTAAAGTTGCCACAAGTACAACATTCTTAGATCTTTTTATAGATTGTGTGAGTGTTTGAAAGAAGGTATAGAGACGTGCTTGCACATCACTCTGTACATTCCGCACATAAGCAACAAGCTCATCAATTAAGATAACAGAGGGACCGACGTATTCAAAAAGTTCGTCCAACTGTTTGCCACCAGGAGAAATTCCTTTAAGTGCGGCATCCCGAATAAAATCGTAAGCATCCTGACCACCAAGTTGATCCGCCATTCTACCCCAAAGTGTGTTAAGTGGACCTCCCCGTTTGGTTTTATCTGCATCAGTTGTTGAGAGATAGGTACCGACAAGAACAGAGACGTTGGCATTGATCGGGGTGTTCGGATCCCAATCTGCTTCCGCCATAATTTCGTCGATTTCTTGACGGAGTCGTGCGTATTCACCGTCTGCCGGCAGTTCTCTCAGGATGTTTGCCCCGTTGATGAGGTGATAAAGAGCAATAAGACTATGAGTTTTTCCACCACCAAAACCGGTTTTAAGTTGGATAACAGGGTCACCACCTTTACCGGAGAGTCGCTTCAGTGTATTCACTAAAAGTTGATGGAGCCCGGGTGTGATATATGTTTGATTAAAAAAGATGTCAGTTTTCCCGTATTCTTCGGTTTTCGCTTTTCCTTCAAAAACCTCCTGGAGATCTGCTGCGAATTCCGATTTATGAAAGGTGCCCTCAATAACATCATTATTTGGGAGTATCACGTCTCGCCAAGGTGTTAAGTCAGATGCCTTTCTACGTGGTAGTTTCGGTTTCTCATCAGGAGTTTGCACTACGCTGCTTAACAACTTGTCACGGATGGCTTCAACTTCTCGCTTCTGTTCAGGTGCGTTGATTTGTCCAAGTATATCGGCAATTTCATGGAGTCTCCCAATCGCGTACCCCACAGGAAGATCTTCTGTCCCAGGGTGTGAGACCCTGTTTCGTGCCTCTGTGATGACACCCACAGCACTACGCACCTCCCGATCTGGGTCAAAACGTTGTTCAAAGGCTTCATACCAGTGTTTTCTGAATAAGTGTGGGAAATCGTTAATATCAATATCTGTTTCATTATGAATATTTTCTTCTATAAGTAAACCAGACACAGACTTCATGCTTTTGAATATAAAGGCGCGCATGGCATCGCGATAGATGTTGAGTGCTTTATAAAGCGCGTCTTGGTTGGGACTCTTTGACAAATTCACAAGTTGATACTCCCTCTCCGATTTTTTTTAGTAGTGTAACAGATTTTTGGTTTTTGGTCAAGTGGAAAATTGTCCTTAATTAAAAAATGAAGCAACCTTGAAAAACAAGGCTGCAAAAAAGTGTGTGAATAACTATTTTGTTCACTACTCACGCACCTGACCATTCCCATAAATAATATATTTATAACTCGTCAGACCCTCAAGTCCCATCGGACCGCGAGAATGAAGTTTTTGCGTGCTAATCCCGACCTCAGCACCTAACCCAAATTCGTAGCCATCGGTGAAGACGGTGCTGGCGTTGACGTAGACAGCTGCAGAATCAACCTCTTTGAGAAAACGTTGCGCCGCTGTATAACTCTCAGTGATAATCGCATCCGAATGATGCGAACCGTAGGTTTCAATGTGGTCAATCGCCGTGTCCATATTGTCTACCACCCGAATGGAAACGATGTAATCGAGATATTCTGTGCACCAATCTTCTTCGGTTGCGGGTTTCGCCGCAGAGTAAATCTGCTGCGTCCGTTCGCACCCGCGGATTTCAACCTTTGCATCCTGCAACGTCTCACAAAAATCGGGAAGGAATTTATGAGCAGCATCGGCGTGGACAAGCAGTGTCTCTAAAGCATTGCAGACAGCGACTTTATAACCGACCTTCGCATTCATGCAAATCTTGGTTGCCATGTCAAGATCAGCAGCTTCGTCAACATAGATATGACAGATACCGTCGGCATGTCCGAGCACTGGGACATCTGATTCCCTCATCAGAAACTGAACGAATTCGTTACTACCACGTGGAATGACAAGGTCAATGTATTCTGGGAGACGAATCAGTTCGTAGACCGCTTGCCGGTCAGTAGTATCAACGAACTGAATCGCATCTAACAGACCTTCTGCGGAGGCGGTATCGCTGAGGATACGGGCAAGTATCGTATTGGAGTGGATCGCTTCGGAACCGCCTCGAAGGATAACCCCGTTTCCGGATTTGATGCAGAGTGCCGATACTTCAACGGTTACGTCAGGACGCGACTCATATACTACACCAACGACACCGATAGGCACTCGGACTGTGCCAATTTTGAGTCCGTTGGGACGTTCCCCCATACTAATGACTTCACTGATCGGATCCGGAAGTGCTGCAACTTGGCGTAGGTTATCCGCCATCCGCTCAATCTTTTGATCGTCTATTAGGAGCCGTTGCATGAGCGGCACAGCAAGTCCCGTTTTCTCGCCGTTTTCCAGGTCAAAGCGATTTACCTCTTGGATATCCTCCTTCGCTTTCAGGATGTTTTCAGCCATCGCTAAAAGCGCGTTGTTTCGGATATCAGCCGAACTTCTTGACAAAATCCGCATCGCCAATTTTGCCTTTTTGGCTTTTAATTGGATCATATTTTGGATGTTTTCGTTCATATTGTCCTTTTCTATGAAGAAGAGCAAGGAAGGCAAATTTCACGGTGTTCTAAAAATGTTGGCTCTCGGAAAAACAAATGTTCATCAAATTTTACTTTCAAGATAATTATAACATATCTCAAGTCCAAATCCAAATTGTTTTGACACGTCCACCTTACAATTTTAGTGTAACCCACGACGCAAACTGTGTAAACAAAACTAAATCAATTTACGTTATTAAAGGTTAAATTGTTAAAATCTATTCCAGTTGTTAGAGGAAAAAATGACTCAGAAAATTTTTTCTATCTCAGCACTATTTGTTAGCCTGACGCTTTTAGCCATATTAGGCTGCGGTAGTGATGAGAAAGTAACTGAAAAACCTAAAAAGCCGACTGAACCAGAGTCGTTTAAATTAAATGAAGATCTACTTGGTACCTGGAAGGTTGTATCTATCAACGACGGACCAGCTTTGGAATTTCTTGTTGAAGACGAACCGGATGTAGAGGATCGTCCGAAAATAAGCATCAATAAGTTTAACTACGATTTTGCAGAGGATGGTTCCATGACTTTGAACGTTGATGCAGTAATGTCCCAATTTCCTGAAGAACCTCCAAATGAGGCTGGAGAAAGAGAGGGAAAGGTCGAGATTACTGGGATGTGGTCCGGCACGTACGGTCCCAGAGACTCACACCTAACCATAATCATAACGGAAAAAGACTTGAGCTTTACACCTTTGCCGAAAGATCTATTTGAGAAGATATTTGGGATTAAAGAAATTGAGGCACAGCAAGAACTGACTGAGGGATTCAATTCACATATCTTTACGCCCTTCGCGAAAACCTTTTTTACCATAGAAGGAGAAACACTTAATCTTGAATCCTCTGGTTCTGCAAAAAACAAGATGGTTTTAGAAAAACAGTGAGTTTTCCTCCTCTTCAGTTTATTGTTCACATATAATTAAGGACATCGGATAGTTACATCCGATGTCCTTAATTATAATGCCTCAACGATAGAATGACTGCTATTCGTATTCCTTCAGAAATCCTCTGAATTCCCTGCGATGCGTTTCTTCATCCGCGAGAAGCCTGATGCAGAGGTCCTGCGTGACGTAGTCTATCCCGTCGCAAAGACGGATAATTTTATTGTATTGTTCAATTGCGGCGTTTTCGGCTTCAATGACACCGTGAATAGCTGTGACGACATCTGTAGAATTTTCGGGCGGTTGAAGCGAAGCTTGTTCCGGTTTAAACGCGAACGAACCGGGCACACGGCCGCCGATTTCTTTGATACGAGAGGCAAGATCCTGTGCATGTGTAATTTCCGTTTGAATATCCGCTGCGAGGGATTTCTTTATCTCTTCTGCGCGGATACCGTCCAAATCAACGGAAATTGCCAGATAATTAATTGTTGCTTCCAATTCCATCCAATAGGCACAAATAAGCTCTTGAATGAGTACGTCTCTTTTTGCTTGATCCATGATTTTCTCCAATCATAACGTGTTGAGTTTCAATGTAATGTTTTTCATCTATAGAAAACAGTATATCATAACACTAAAAATCCAAATGAACCCTATAAAATATTTAGGTTCGGCATCACCCATGGATAACCATCTGGATGCGCTAATATATTAAACGATATACCATAGGTTTCGGTTAACATTTTTTGCATTAACACAACCTCAGGCGGACAGAAACTACAGAAACACCATCTTTCAACATTAAGAGAAGAAATTACATCCCGTTGCTGTGTCGGTTAGTGTACCTTGAAAGGCTCACCTCGCGGTTCTTCCTTTAGCTCTGGCTGAGCAGAATCCAGAAACACCTCATGAAGTTCGAGTTTGTTTGATTGAGTGAATGCCTCTTTTGGCATCGTGCCAGATTGCGCGTGTCCCTTACGGAATTCTTCAGAATTAACCCAATTCTCAAAATCCTTCCGTGATTCCCAGAGTGTAAATACAACATAAGGGTCACCATCATTGACTGGTCGCAAAACCTGATTAGAGATGAAACCCGGCATTCCATCAACGAGGCGGGCACGATGCCGAAACCTCTCTTCAAATTCCTCGTGATATTCGGGTGCGACGTAGATTCGATTTGCAACTGTAATCATAATGCATCCTTATTGAAAATGAGTCTCATTATCAATAAGGTCTGGTTAGAAACAACTCTTATGCTGTTTTTTAATACCACGTCTCTATTATAATATATCTTTTAAACAATGTCAAATTTTTAATTCAAAATTTTACGATAATTCTACTGAATCTGTTCTACTACTTCTTTACCAGCTTTAAAAAGATCATGTAGATGTAGATAACGAAAAAGTGAACTTCTCCCTGTGAGATATAAATTCTCAAACTGCTCAAAATAATCAACGAGCTGCTTCACGTTTTCTTCAAACCCCACCTCAAGCACCGGATAAGCAAAGGGCAGCTTGTACGTTTGATAATGGATAACCTCATCAGAATGTAACGGTTTGACGCGACACAACGCTTCCCACACCTCGGCGCGGAGTGCTGTTTCCGACATTTCCCATACGGGGTTCTTGCTAAAGCAAGGTATTTCAAGCACGATTACCGTTTGTCCTTCAGGTGCCATATAAGGACTGCGATTTTTAGGTTCATACAGACGCGTAAACGGAAATTCTTCACTCGGGAAATAGAGTGAGGCATTAGGCGAAAAAGAATCTCGGTTCAAGCAAAAGACGCAAAGCACGAGGTGCCGATATTTTATTGTATTCGCAATCGCACAAAGTTCTGGTGGCGGTGCTGGTTCTAACATTCGCATTGAAAGTGTCAGCGGTAATGTATTAATCACAGTGGTCATCTGGAACTCAAAGTCGTCATTTAACACGATGCTTTCAATTCTCCCGCCTTTGTGAATGATACGACTTATCCGGTGATTGTACTTGATTCGTTCATCCCCAATGAATTCACACAATTTATCGGGAATCATACCGATACCGTGTTTTGGATAGAAAAAAGAGCCGTCTAAATGTGTCGGATTCTGCGGCGCACCTAACACAGTTGAACGGAGAAAACTCCAAAAGTCTAACCCTTTGAGTCGGTTACCTGAAATGGCAGTGGAGAGTTTGTGCGTTGGCTCTCCCCACAGTTTTTCGGAATAGTTCAGCAGAAAACGTTCCGCCAATGTTTTTCCATATCGTCTTAGAGCAAGTTCTTTAAAGTTTTCTGCTTGTTTTCTATTTCCACTAATCAGTTTATCCCATCCAATTTTGAGTAAAGTCTTCACCTCCAGTTTTCCGATCAGATCACTGAGCGTTAGCGGAAACCGATAAAACTTCTCTTGGAAAAAGATTTCGCTTGGTGCATCTACTCTTAGTAGATCATCACCGAGAAGGTGTTTAACCTCTGCTGTGACTTCTGGGTCCTTATCGTGGAAACGATGTGCCCCAGTATCAAATCGAAAATTATTCAACTGGAGTGTTCGGCAGTTTCCACCGACGTGCGCGCCCGCTTCAAAAATGAGAAAATTGAGGTTCTGTTTCTTGGCGTAATAACCCGCTGTTAGTCCAGCAGGACCGCCGCCGAGAATATGAATATCAGCAGTTTCCATCATATTTCATGTCTCACTTATAGACCCAATCTAAATTTCCTTTCAGACTCAGTACTCAAACAACGACAATTCGGACCACATCCGATTAACATAGGGATTGTGATAGAAAGTCTTTTCCACTTTTGGCACCCGATTTGGCAGGGGACCTCCAATAGCGACAATTCCGGTTTCCAATTCATCAAGTTGGGCAAGGTCGGCCTCGTTTTTAATCGTTATATACTCTGCCTCTACTCCTTGCGAAACTAAATAGTATTTAATCAACGGCACGGATACAATATGCAGCTTATTTCCTTGTTCACTCTGTTTGTCACGTAAGTATTTGTGTATCTGCGCAATCGCGGTCGGTTTTGTATGTTGGACTACGGTATGTAGCGTGACATAACTATAACAGAGGAAAAAGATAACGACAACTCCCCATGTGAACGAATGCCGGATTTTATGTTGTTTTCTATTGATTGCGGTTGCTGTTTCTTGTAATGTTGTAATTCGTTGGCAAGAGAGCGCAATGCCCAACGCCAAAAAAGGCAATACAGGAAAAACGTGTCTGCTTTTATGAATAATGTTCTGTGCTAAGAATATCCAAACAAGGTAAAGCACGCAGCCAAGAAAAATTGGATTCAAAAATATAGAATTATTCCTCAACTGTTTTTCTATAAACCATTGCTTAACTGTTTGCCAATTGGCAACGACAATAATCCCAATTAAAATAATTGTCGTGCAGGCAGTTATAGGATGGCGACCAAGCCAGTAGAGTCCAAATCCGTCTGCGAATACACTCTCAAAAATTTTTATCAAACGCAGCCACAATTTAGGGTTTGTCGAAACAGTGCCACCAAAGTCTGAAAAATGCCCGTGACTATGCGTTTGCGCAGCTGCTATCAGTGTACTCCATCCTGTAATCCATAGTAATGGAATAAGCCAAATAAGGATACCAAAAATTCCCGCAATGATGTACTTTAGTCGATTTGGTTGCTTTAATAACCGTATCAATAGTGCAGGCACCAACAGTGGTAGATATGAGAGTCGTATACCAAGCAAAATACCAGCGAGGAAAAATCCGATTGTGTTAAGGCATAACAGCGAATTCCTACCACTTTCTGCTTGTGCAGTCGTAAAATAAAAACTTCCCAAAAGACATGCAACGCCCATTACATCAGGCATATACCGATTGCTCATCAACCACAATAAAGGGGTCATAAATATAACAAAAATCGCGATTTTTCCCAATATTGTGGTGCTTTCTATTTTCGCAATCTTTAATGTAAAAAAGATTATGAAAAAGGTTGACAAACCTCCGATCAGTGAAAATGCTAACGCATAACGGAGAATCACTACATAGAGAAGTTTGGCAACAAAACAGAAAACAGGGTACGCTGGAAAATGCGGTTGCAACTTGGCAATATCGTAGTCTACCATACTCAGCGCGAAGCGTAGACTATCTAAATCCTCAATATAATAGATAGTGCTAAGCAACCGAGAACTTATACAAAGGATAAAAACGATACCCCAGATAAAGAGATTAGAAGATTGAAATTGTCGCCACATCTCTCCTTCCTTTCTCTTAAAGATTGGAAAAGGGAAGATTAGAAGACGTTCTCCCAATCTTCCTTTTTCCACCTACTCAATCTTCTAAAGTGTTTATCCTTTCTTGTAGCGATGACTACCAGTTTTCCATGTTGGCACTAGAAAATCCGTATGCTGTTTGTAGGACAACTTTGGCGCGTTCGTAATAGGAAACTTGTTTTTCGTATTCACTACTGCCCGGTGCATCATATTTGGGTGCTTCTCCCATAATACCATGCAATTCCCGAAGCTGTCCATCGCTAATCAACTTGAAAGGATTGTATTGCAAAGCGACAGTATAACCTTTCATCTCCGCCCAATGTTTATTTAAATTGGCAATGTTTTCATCTGCAGTGCCTAACTTAGACATATCACTCAGCGTATCGTTGATGTAGTGGACGACTGTCGCGGCGATCACCTTCTCCATGCCTTCCGCAGCAGCTTGGCGGTGTGCGCTGATTTCCTCAACCGTGCCTTGATTGGTAATAGCGGTACGTCCAGCAAGGAAAGCATCAAAAATTTCCATAGTGAGATCTACACCTGTGCCACCTTTATCACGTTTAGCAGCGTTTCTGGAAAGCCCGAAGTTGTATTCCGATTTGAAGTCAATACTTCCATCACCATTAGAATCGAAAGTGAAGTCGTCAACACTACCTGCAAGTTGATCATCGGTATAACGCGCGTAATCGCGGGCAGCACCGAAGTAACCGAAAGCCTCGTCCCATGCATGCTCCATTGCGGTATAGGGGTCTGTTCCGTCTCGTGCCTCACTGTTGTCGCGTTCAAGTAGAGAGTTAAGATAGACACCTGTCGCTTGGTAATAAGGGACAGCACCGATGAGCACTTTATTAATCATCTGTGACATGTCCACACCGTCGTCGGTTGTGTAAGCCATCGCTGTACTGAGTTTATTGGAATCTTGCGAATTGTCCGCAATTTCCTTGAACCATTCCCGCACTAAACCATCCGCAGTGCGATTGTAACCGATGGCTGGATCACCTGAAATCTTGCCAACAAGATTTTTTCCAGTCGAAAGCGAGGAATATTGATTTTCAAGAGCAGGTATTGATCCTGTAGTCGTCAGTGTTTTCAGGTTCAACGCATCGTCATAAGCATAGAATTGCAGTATATCGTCCACACTAACAGGCCTTGCGCCGTCTTTTCCTACGCTATCTGTGAAAACTTTCAGGTCTTGCAGCAATAGGTTCCGAACAACCTGTCCAGAATATGAAACACTACTTTCGCCTTCTACAAAGCGGCTGTCAAACACATACGCTTGAGGGACTTCAATTTTAGCTTCATCGGTAGGGTCAGGTTCGTCATCATCACTCCCGCAAGCGGGTAAAAATAGACAAGCAATAGCCAGCAACACAAATATCCATTGAAATTTTTTTGTCAAGAAATACATTTTTCTCCTTATTAAATTAAAGATAACGAGTCTCATTATCTTTCTAATTTGTTAGTTGTTAATAGGTTCTTTAGATGCAGAAAGCAATTTTAAAACTGGTTTCTGCCCTGTATAAAATACTAAAAACCTTGCTTGATACCAAAAAGTATCTGTCGTCTCGGTCCGATTAGGATGCCCGAGCTTAAATTGGCTTCAGGTTGCCCTGCATTTGAATGCAAACGCGACCCGATATAAACTTTATCGAAAATGTTTTTGGCAGTGAAAAACAGCTGCCACTGTGTCGTTAATTTATAATTTATACTGACATTCACAATAGCATAACTTGGAATGGGACCAGTATCACCACGATTTTTAGTCTGCTGTATGTTTTCAAAATCGGTGAAGACTTCATCCACAAACCGCATATCTGCACGCATGCGGAGAACATCACCGAAATGTTTCGCTAATCCTACAGTGAAAGTATGCTGTGGAGCATAAGGTAGTTCGTTGCCGTTTAACTCTACATCAACATTTCCAGCAATAGTCGCAGATTTGACAATACCGTCAACAATTTCAGTCTGAAGATATGTATAAGTAGCGTTGAGATCAGGTAGTATTGACACGAATTCTGAAATGCTGAATCTTATCGCCGTTTCCAGTCCTGACAAATTAACCTTCCCTAAATTCTTGAAAGCAGTGCCGCGCCCAGCCGCAACTAAATCTTCAACCGCAATAAAAAATCCAGCAGTCTCTATCGTAACCCCAGGTATCCATGATCTGAATCCCAATTCCATGTTCCAGCTTCTTTCAGGTTTAAGGTCAAGCCCGCCAGCATCAACATTTTGACCGAAGTTTGTAACTTTTAACGCGCCGCTGGAGGGTGCTGTATATCCTCTATGAATGCTGCCGAAAAGATTGAAGTGCCCGACCTGATAGTTTACGCCAATACCCGGCAATAGCACTGAAGACACCTTGTCTGCCAGCACTGAACCGCGTAGTCTGTCTACCCGGTCCTGTTTAAAAACTTCAAATCGTGTGCCAAATGTAAGAGTAAAGTTTTGCAATTCAAGTTGTTCTTTTGCATAAAGTGCCAATGCCATAGTTTCGTAGTGATGACTTTGTCCGACAAGTTTGACAGGGTCTTCCGTAGAGCCTGGCGTTCCCGTGTAGTAAACGCCATCCCGTGCATCTGGCGCATCGCCAATTTTCTTATCGTCAATAAAACGTTCCCAGTGCACCCTGCCACCGATTTCAGCACGCCCGACATATCCACCAATCCCATGTTTTACTGTATAGTTTTGCTCAATTCCACCAACGTAGAAGGTTCGTAGGATACCGAAGTTGCTTTTACCATTACCCATTCTAACAAGATCGCCTGTTTGGAAATAGGGTACTGGCACCAAATCCCCGGTTTCTAAGGCTGCTGGACGCACAAAGACATCGTCTTCACGCCACCACCGACGATCAAACAGGCTTGTATATAACGTCGTATTACTTACCAGATTTTCCGTGATTTTGTTGGTATAGATGAGGTCAACTGATGTCCGCAAGACCTTAAAATTATCGTCTTTTTTCGGGTTAAAGTTGGGATCGGTTTGGAAAGTGTATTCTGTCAAGCCTGTATAGGTTGCGTTTGAATTTTCAAAATTGCCGTTTAGTTTGAAATAGAGAGTCTTTTCTTCACTCAGTTGGAAAAGCGTTTTAAGAGTTCCGTTAGCCTGATCAAATGTGTTATTTTCCCTAAACCCGTCTCCGTGTTTGTAGAGAAGTTGCAAGTCTGACAAAATTTTTTCAGAATTTCCGATACCTCTCAATTCTGAAAATGCACCGAAATATCCGTTGTTTCCAACTGTTATCTGATTTCCTAACCCGCGTGTTCCGTCAGGTTTTCGTGTCGTGTAGTTAATAACTCCTCCCATTGTTTGTGGTCCATAGCGGACTGCAGCACTGCCTTTAATAACCTCAACAGCGTCAATTCGATCAGCAGGCGGATTGTAATAGGCATTCGGATAAATGTATACAGCGGGTTGTATTGGCACACCATCTTCAAGCAAAAGCACACGCGCGCTTCGACGTGGATTCAGGCCTCGAATTCCAATACTCAATCGCGAGTTTCCAAACCCATCATCCGCATAACCGTTGATACCCGGTATGAATTCAAGTAATTCTTGTGTTCCGACAGGCTTAATTAGGTCAACAATTTCTGGTTCTAACTTGCTCATTGTGCCAGTCAGTATTCTATGTTTACGCAGCGATTGACCAATAATTTCTATCGGGGCTAATTCAAAGGTCTGGCTTGACAATGCTATTCTTAAATTGTCGGGTGAATCTGAGGCAATTATTTTACTATAGGCATTATAACCAATTGAACTTACCTGAATCTGTTGATCCTCTTGGACATTCTGCGTAAATTGAAAGCTACCATCTTTTGCAGTTGTTGTCTTTTCCAAGACTTGTCCGTTTGATTCAACCTTAACAATGGCGCCTAAAATAGGGTGACCTGTTTCTTTGTCGATCACTTTGCCGCTAATTTTGGTTGAAGCTTCGCAAAAATTCAGCGTGCCAAAGAGAAAGGTTAGGACGATTAAGATTGGTACGGTTCTATAGCCAGTTTTTAATCTGCAGGCTCCGAGAAAAAATTGATACATGAATTCTTTTCCTATACTTTTAAAAGCGTTTTGGATTGGAAATTTTTTGGCGCTTACTGTCAATTTTACCAGTTTTCACATCTTTAGTCGTGTTTTCCGTATTTTCGGTTGTACTAACCGACAAGTTGGTATTGCCGTAACTACCGCCAGCTTCCTCAGCGACATCAACTTGAGGTGAGAGTATCGGATCGCTCTCACAACCGCACAAAGCAAAACCGATAACTATAATCAGTGCTACCAATAATTTTCTGAGTGTGATAAACATTAGGTTCATTATATAAATCCTTATTCTATTCAATCTGTTACAAAGACTCCAGAAACGCAATGAGCGCATCCCGTTCTGTTTTTGACATCTCCAAAGTGGCTTGTCGCGATTTTTCTGCTTCCCCACCATGCCAGAGAATAGCTTCCATCAGGTTTCGTGCCCGTCCATCATGTAGAAAGTTGGTATGACCGTTAACCGTTTGCACTAAGCCGATACCCCACAATGGCGGTGTCCGCCATTCTTTTCCATCCGCGAGAAAATCAGGACGATTATCCGCTAAACCGGGTCCCATATCGTGCAACAATAGGTCTGTGTACGGATGAATCGTCTGATTGCTAACTGAGGACACACCGGGTAAAACACCAGTTCTTAACGTTGGGATATGACAGATTGTGCATTGCGCTTGTGCGAAAAGTTGTTCGCCGTGCATGACCTGTGGGTTATCCACATTTCGCCGTGCAGGGACCGCTAAGGTCTGTACGTAGAACGTAACTACCTCTAAAATTTCATCGCTAATCTCAGGCGTTGCGCTGTTTTCGGTGAGTTGTGGTTGTCCTGCCGAATTTTCTATGAGAAATAGCGAAGTGGTTAAACCCATATCATCATGATATGCTGATGCGACCTGTTGAAGAAGTGTTGGTTGGTTTGCTTTCCATCCAAAACGACCAAGAACATATCGCTTTTGCACGACATCCCATACGAAATTGGGTTTTCCAGAGATGCCATCTCCGTTAACATCAGCCTCATCAGCGTAAGTTAGTACGGTTTTTTCAGGAATTGCTTCTAATAAACCGAGTCCAAAAACAACTGGTGCCACACGCGGTGATACCTCAACATCTTCGGGTAGCGGTTGATAGGTATCCGTAATAAAATAATCTGGATGGCGAAGATGTACGCGTGTGCCATCTGCTGTAATTAACGTTTGTTCAGTATACTCAATTTTGACTGTGCCTTCTGCCGGTATTCCAACAATTGCGCGGTTATTCAACTGTGTGCCATAACCCGGCACTGGAATTGGTGGTTTTCCATCTGTCATATTCTCAGTCTTTGGAAGGCTAAGCCTAAAAAGCAGTGATACAAGTTCTTCATCAAAATCCGGTGGACGTCCTCGCCCGTCACGGCTATGGCAGTTAACGCACGAAACATTATTATAAATAGGTCCAAGACCAGGATTCACTTCCGCAGGGGCAGTTACAAAGACAGCTTCAAATTCAACATCACCGTCCAAGTGTTTTTCGAGTGATGCTGTAGAAAGATTGGGGGCTGGGATTGAAAAAGCATGGCTTGATGCATCAAAGATAGTCGTATCCCCACCAGAAAGTGGACCTGTAGAATCTATAGGAAATTTGAATTCAAAGGTATCTGTTGGCGATTCTGAGTTACACCCAATTACAAGGGATACCAAGAAAGCGATATATATAACTGTAGGATAATTTTTCATATTTATTGCTACTTTTGTGGGAACAACACAGAGGCTGTTCCCAACAAAAACGAAATAGTCTTTGCGTACTGACAAGCACGCTTATTCTGCATTAATTAAACTCACTCGTCTGAACGAGCGGGAGTATATCTTGCTCAAGCGTCAGCTGAACTTTGCTGACAGCGTCAATAGCTGTCTGAACAGATGAACGGTTGCCTATAATTGAATCACGGAAAGGATCCGGAATTGCTCCGATGCTGTCAATCGCCTTCTGCACTTCTGTCTGGAACCGGGTATCCAAATCCGCGTCTTTACTGTTCACAAATTCGTTTAACCCTTGTCCATCACTTACGAATTTTCCCATGTAGACGTTTTGGATTCCTCTGATATTGTCTTGGAAATCTGATATGGAGTTAAAACTGAATTGAGATTCAACAAGGGTGGTGTCCGATTCGTTGTAAGGGTCAGAAATTTTGCCGTTAGCAACTTCATCAGCAATATCGATCATACCGTTGACCATTTCTTGTACTGCAGCACTTTGTGACCGATAGACAGCATTTCCCTCTTCACCAGCTGACGCAACAGTATTGCTAAAATTATCACCTTCTGGTGCCCACGCCAAGCGCAGTTGTTTTGTGCTCGCCTTGAGACTTTCAGTCGCCGAAACAAGGTATTCCAGTTCACGTCCTGTTATATCTGATGCTTTGCGTTGATTGCCATCGCGGAATAGTAGAAACTCAATGGTGTGAAAACCTTTCTGTGTAACTTCTAATCCGCTGACATACTCTACCGTTAACTCATCATCTTTATCTAAGACTTCTTGTAGGTTGACGTGATCAACTGGCCAACTATCTAAAGCAGGGTCAAGTCCTTGCGTATCAACCGGACCAAACAGGAATGCTTCGCTCTGCTCCCACGGTGTCCTCGTGGCTTTCCACGCCTGTTGTGCTTTTTCCAGATTTGCTTGCGTGGTATCAGTTTTCAACGCCTTGACAGCTGCCAACAATTCACCCGCTTTATTATCTAAATCAGTGTAGGCGGCTAACACGACAGTATTAGCAAAATCATCAAGTATCTGAGCAGCGTCATAAGCTTCACCTTGATCGTGTTTGTCGTCATCATCGCTCTCACATCCCACAACAAATGCGAATGCAATTAGCAAACAACAGAATACTGTCCAAACTTTATTGAACTTCATAAAAACCTCCAGGTTTTTTCTTAATACACGCGATTTCTACCGCGCTTGTTAATATTGAAAACCGAAGCCAAGCGCAAAGGTATTTTCCCTGTTTTTATCCTTTGTCGCTAAACGCCTCAGTGAATAGTGGCTCTTGAAAACCAACTGTGGGTGAACATGGTAGTTAATACCGAAAGTCCACGTAGTTCTTTCCCACCGAGGATTGTCAAAGATAGGACCTTCAACACTCGCCATCGTATCGTAAAAATCGTAACGGGCGAATACGTCAAGCGTAGGAGATGCATCATTAGCAGTTCTGAAAAATGACAGAATATCGTAGCCCGCTTCAATGTACCAACCGAGGGCAGAACTGCCTATCGGCGTACGCTTCACATTGAGATTATTGGATAGGGTTCGATTGACTTTAGACAACCGATCAGCATTTTCAAGCATTCCCCAGAGGAACAGTCCTCGGACTTTCAGGGCATTCACCTCGTAAAATCCGTGCAGGCTCACAATGCCGACGTGAGCATCGAAATCCACGTCCGGTTTAGGACGGTTTGCTGCGGTGTCACCGTAGTAACCGGAAATACCGATGCTTGCGTTCTCATGAAATGTATAATCAAGTCGTCCGACAAACGCGAGAGCTTCAGCGTTGACTGTTTCAAATCGCAGCTGGTGTCCACGAACTATCCAGTGCCGTGAACTGAACCCGGTTGAATCCAAACCGTTGACAATTTGCGCTTGATATTTCAGCGAACTGAGTGTGCCAAAAAGTTCAATACCGGTTTCGTGCCAGATAGTCGGAATGAGGGGTGTCTCTGCTTCGGGGCGGGTTGTCGTAAAGTAGTGTTGTGGTCGGTGGCGTTTCGCAATGAGTCCTACAGGCACGATGAAATGCCCAACTCTGAAATTGAGCGAGGGGTGAATTGAAAAGACAGCGGCGAGTTTTTCAACAATGACTTCACCACCTTTTTCAATCTCCGTCTCGAATTCTCCAAATTCTTCAAATTTGTCAAATTCCATCGTGCTACCGGTGCCACCGTGTTCAAATTCTATTTCTGCTTCAAGTCGGATGGTATCATTGATGCGGTATTTCGGTGCGATGACGAAACGTTCAACGTCAATAGCTGCACGCCTATTCGGGTCAAGTTCCCAGTCAAAACGAGCATAGTTAATCACGCCGTATCCAGAAACCGAAAATGGGTTTGGTTCAGCAACAGTACTGAAACTAAGTAAAATAAACATTCCCAGAAATGTTGGGAAAAGCATTCGTTTTTTCATAAATTTAATTCGGCACCTATTATGATATTGAGACTCAATATCATAATAGGTTGTTGGTTAAATCAACTTCAAAATAGGTGAGATTCCACGCCCAGAAATTGATAACGAATCTCATTATCCTAAATCATACTCGGAAGTACAACTAATGTCAAATATTTGTGCTGAATTCGGACATTTTCACACGATTGTTAATAATTATACTCCGTATTTTCAGGAATGTCAAGAAAACTTGCAGAAAATTGTAGATAATTTTGAAAAAATTGGATAAATGGTCTTAAGTTGTTATATTTGTAGAAGAAAATAAGGCGGGCATAGGCACCCACCCGAGAAAAAAAGGAATATCGCAATTAGCGATTTTGTAAGAGTTCTTTCAGTGCCGCTTTTTTCCTTTTCAAACGGCGTAGTTGTCGTTGGCGAATTTGTGTTCGCCGTCTTACTTGTCCGCTTTTACTCCGTGGCATCAGTTTTACCTCCTTCTTCATAAGTTTTGGCGAGATACATTAAAGCCGATTGGCAATGTGCCTCCAATTCTTCCATTGCTACTGTTAATTTTTCCTCAGAATATGTATGGAGCTGAACCCTATTTTCCGTTACTGTGATATAAAGTTCCCGGTTTTGATTGAAATATTCAAGTTGCGTCGCTGTTTCTTTTTCAAGCGTATGCCCCTGCCATTCTTTCAATACTTCTTTGATCGCCAAACCTTCAAAATTTTTATAGAGTGCTTTCGCAGGCAGCGTATCGGGAGAAGGTATAGGCTGTGACATTACTGGTGCAGGTTTAGCTGAAATCAACGAGGAAGAGTCAGCAACTTGCGGTGCTCCAACCTCTGAAAACGGTGGTTCTTCCACAATAGCCTCAGATAACAGGCTTGACAACTTTTCATCTTGGTATTCAGAATTTTCGATTTCAAAGACATCCGAGAGGATGTTTGTAGCATCAGATTGTTGCTCATTGATAAATGCTGGGTGTTCACTCAGAAGACGTAGCGTTTGAATACCGATACCTTCAATTAATGGATGTTCAGCATAGATATCCGGCGGAACGACCTCAAAAAATGAACGTGTAACGAATACTACATCAACCCGGTCACGATCTCCTATTCGTCTGAAACGATTTTCACAATTAGTTAATGCGGAAAACAGCGTTCGCATAAAATTTGGTGTAATTAGCCGCGGAAGAACTTCTGTGCGGAACTTTTCACAGGTTTCATCTGAATCTTGTGATGGCGGCGGTATATCACTATTTTCGAGAAATTGTGTTTCCTCTCTTACATCTAAGGCTTCGGGTTCAGCATTTGCTGTAATTTTTATGTCGTTGAGAAATTTCACTACTTCAGTGTACATCAAGTCAAGATTGAAGTGGACCCTTTCAAGTTCTGGTTCTTCAAGCAAATCACGACTTCTCAAAAGGCACGTATGTAAACGCTCCTCGTCCATCTTCCCGTACGGCAGTCTCCGTTGCTTCTCAACCGCTAATTGTTTATGTTTAAATTTCCGGTCACGATTTCGTTTTTCCCGCTTGCGGGCAACATTCGCCGACCTACTTTTTTTCTTCGCCATGGTAATATTGTTTATATTTGATGGAGTTGTTACACATCACATCTTATGTAAAATGCAACAAACCCAAGGTTACATTATATATAAGTATACACAAACATTTTTTTTCTGTCAACTTTTAATTCTGTGGAGGCATTTTATAGGAGTGTAAAGTTTTGGTAAAAGACTGAATTCTTTTAAATAATTTGACAAACACACGCATATATGTTATGATTATTATCACATAACGTTTATACGGTCAGATGTTGACCACAAATGTTGCAAGGTGAAACCAAAGGTGAGGCAAAAAAAAAGAAAATCACGTCCTAATCCTTGTACTGCTTGGCATTAGCACGTCCGTGGGACGTGCAAAACGTCCTAATTGAACACACAATATTGAAAAGTGTTGATATCTTTGACAATACACATCTTTACGTGCTTAATGACAAAAACTTTACACACCCGCATTTTATATCTGATTTGACAAACCCATCCTTCTATGATATTATTAATAGCGGTAGAAAAATTCTTGGAAGGAACAATTTCCCATGTCGAATGTCTTTGAAACGCTACAAGAACGCGGGTTCGTTCAACAGTGTACAAATGAAGAAAATATCTCCCGTTTGCTGTCTGGGAATCAGATAATTTATTACATAGGGTTTGATCCAACAGCGGACAGCCTTCATGCAGGAAGCCTTGTGCCAATTATGGCGATGGCGCATTTGCAACGCGCGGGACATAAACCAATTGCAATTATCGGTGGTGGCACCACGATGATCGGCGACCCAACTGATAAAACAGAAATGCGTCCGATGATTTCTGCGGAGCAAGTAGAAAAAAATGGTGCAAGCATCCTCAAACAATTGCAACGTTACCTTGATTTAGATAATACAGCAGGACTATTTCTGAATAACGCTGAATGGTTACTTTCCCTGAATTATATCGAATTTCTTCGCGATATCGGTAAGCATTTTCGTGTCAATGAGATGATCCGCGTTGAGGGGTATCGGCAACGGCTTGAGCGTGAAATGGGACTCTCATTCCTTGAGTTTAATTACCAGTTGCTACAAGCGTACGATTACTTGTGCCTTTTCCAAAAATACGATTGTGTTCTCCAACTCGGTGGTGATGACCAGTGGGGAAACATCTTAGCTGGTGTTGATCTGGTGCGCCGAATAGAAGGCGAACGTGTTTATGGCCTGACTTTTCCACTACTCACAACAGCCGGTGGTGCAAAGATGGGGAAAACTGCGGATGGTGCTGTATGGCTTGATCCCAATCGAACATCCCCTTACGAATTTTACCAGTACTGGATTAACACTGATGACTGCGATGTTGAGCGGTTTTTGGCATATTTTACCTTTTTACCGATGGACGAGGTGCAGCGACTCGGCAGTTTAGAGCATGATGAGATACGGGAAGCAAAAGCAGTACTCGCATACGAAGCGACTAAACTTGCACACGGAAAAATTGAGGCAGACAAAGCACAAGAAACATCACGCGCTGCATTCGGCGGCAGCGGACTTGACCTTGATGCAATGCCGACTACTGCTATCTCTACAGACCGACTTAACGCAGGTATCTCTATTATGGAGTTGTTTCATGAAGTTGGACTGACCACTTCAAAAAGCGAAGCGCGCCGCCTAATTCAACAGGGCGGGGCATATATAAATGAGAAGCAGTATAAGACTATAGATGTTATCGTTGGTACCGATCTGTTAGAAGAAGATACATTACTCCTCCGTGCTGGCAAAAAACGTTACCATCGTGTTGTGATTGAGGAAGTGAAAGAATAATTTAGAGGAAGGAATTTTCATGAAAACCGTCTTGAAAAAAGTCATAACGAGTCGAATTGTTATTTTAGCATTGATTAGCTGCCTGCTATTTATCGGATGCATGAGAGTTATTGACCAAATCACAGAAGAAAAAATTGATACTGACACGCAAGCAGAATTTGGTCCTGTCGCAGGAAATTCTCGCGTGCCATACACTCACCCGCCATTTCCTGAACCCTCGCTTGAAAAACTTGTTGTGGAACTAAAAGCGGAACTTGGTGTTCAAAATGGTGATATCCCTGTAGACGATGCTGCCATTGCAAGTGCACTTTATGATGCAAACTACCTGTTTTATACAGTAAACCTCCTGGGTGATCGTTTCACTTCTAAAGATATCGACGCATGGATAAAATATGGAGTTCACCCTTGGATAGAACGAAAAAAACGTGTCATTGCGAATCCCGAATTGCTTTGGACACCTGGCTTTATCCTACCACCTCATATTTCACTTCCTAACGATAGCACGGGGTATCCCTTAGGCAAGTTATATGACTACCGTGTTGAATATGGTGTTGATTTTCCAGTTTCAGAGGAACAGAAAAAAAGGATTTCTGCGATTCGAGATGAAATCCGTGCTAAAGAGAGTGCTGGGACGTTGACAGCGGAAGAGAGGAGACAACTCCTGAGAAAATCGCAATTAATTAATGTAGAACAAGCTGATGCGCTTACCGCCGCAAAATTTTTTCTGCAAGGAGTTAGTTTAAGCAGTACAGGGTTGATTAGATTAGAGCTCTGTCGTGAATACGCTGAGCGCGCAATTCAAGAAAATCCTGATTCTGTAGAGGCACTCCACATCTGGGTGCTTTGTCAAGAAACAGTTGGACAACGTGAAACTGGATACCGCCGCATGCTTGACGAGTTCCCGAACTCTGCCATCGCGCATAGAGGACTTGCCTTACTCCTCTGTTTTGATTTATCACGCCCTGAGGAAGCACTTAACCATATCCAGAAAGCTATTCAACTTGACAGCCGCATTCTGCGCTATAATTATCTGCTGGCGAAATGTTATGGGAGAACCGGTGAATACGAAAAAGCACTGGCGGTTTACCAAGGTTTACCTATAATAATTGAGGCACAGATTCCCTATATCTCTGATTCTTTTATTAAATACAGTGGAAAGGTTTACCAACTAAGGATGCAAAATAAAAATGGAAATACCATCACCTCTGAATAGTAAGGGTTAGTTCCTCTGTCAATGTCAAGTATTGGGAGGATGGAAACGCATGTTTATAATGCGGAATGCTCACCAATTCTGTGTAAATCCGATAAGAAGTACAAGTTTCTATTGTCAAATCTAAAAAATATTGTCAAAAAATTTGACATAATCTTATAAAGTGTGTTATCATATTAAAAATATTTTTAATTTTTTAAACGTTTTGTTGTGAACAACGTAATTATAATGTAGGAAGAAAAGTTGGCAACTAAGGAATTTCAGGAACTATTGTGATGCAGAAGCTTGAACACACTACTACCTTTACAGTACTGATGAGTGGAACACAGCCCGCTCTATCATTTTTACGGGGAGATATTTTTGACCTTTGGGCGTTATTTACGCTCGGGTTGTACCCGTTTTTGTACTACGGCGGTAGGTGGTGATAGTATGTAAGCACTTATGAAAATGTATTAACCGATCTCATTCATCACCACCCAGCGTCGAGTATAATTCGATGTTGGGTTATTTTTTTACTCATCATCAACATTGACTTGAACAGAGTTATTGTCGGAGGAAATTGAAAAACATGGTAATCCTTACCAAAATGGATGCAACACCCGATCAGATTGACGCAATAGTCAATAGGATTGAAGGTGTGGGGTTGAAAGCACAGATTTCAACTGGGGAGCAACGCACCGTCATCGGTGTTATAGGAGATAAAACATTGCTTGGCGACATTCCGATGGACTCAATGTCAGGCGTTGAAAGAACGATGCCGATCACTGCGCCATATAAATTAGCAAGCCGCCAGTTTCGAGAAGAACCCACAATCATCGCAGTCAACGACACGAAGATTGGTGGGCGAAAGTTAGCGGTTATGGCGGGACCGTGTGCAGTCGAGAGTACTGAACAGATTGTAACTATTGCGAAACAGGTGAAAAAAGCGGGAGCAGGTTTTATTAGAGGTGGTGCTTTTAAGCCTCGTACAGGTCCCTATAGTTTCCAAGGTTTCGGATTAGACGCACTAAAAATGCTGGTCACGGCAAAAGAAGAAACAGGCTTGGGCATTGTCACAGAAGTAATGACTCCCAATGAAGTTGATCTGGTTGGGGAACACACGGATGTCTTTCAACTTGGCACACGGAATATGACAAACTTCTATCTGTTGCGTGAAGTGGGTCGTGCAGGCAAACCAGTTATTCTTAAACGTGGGATGGCTTCAACAATTGAGGAGTGGTTGCTTGCTGCGGAATATATTCTTTCTGAAGGAAATCCTGATGTGATTCTCTGTGAGCGCGGAATTCGCACCTTTGAAACCCACACGCGTAACACACTTGATCTTAATGCTGTTCCTGTTGTTCATGGATTAAGCCATCTGCCTATTGTCGTTGATCCGAGCCATGGTACTGGCATCCGAAGCCTTGTGAGCGATATGACAAAAGCATCCGTTGCCGCTGGCGCAGACGGACTTTTACTGGAAGTTCATCATGACCCAGATAATTCAATGACAGGTGATGGTGCACAGTCACTGTTTCCTGATCAATTTGATACACTGATGCAAGAATTAAAACCGATTGCTATTGCTGTTGGTCGTGAAATATAAGCAAAGAACTATTTAAAAATTTTGTTGTAAGGGACTAAATAATTTGCCCTGACAACGATTGGGTAACCCTTTTGGAGGACACAACCGTGGACGATTTTGAATCTAACCAAGAAAAGGTCTATATTTTTGATACAACACTCCGTGATGCTGAACAAACGCCTGGTGCTGCGCTTGGCATTGGAGAAAAATTAGAGATTGCCAAACACCTTGCGAAACTAAATGTTGATGTCATTGAAGCGGGCTTCCCAATTTCGTCACCGGGTGATTTTGATGCTGTTCAACGGATAGCCCACGAGGTTAAGGGGCCCGAAATTTGCGCGCTTTCACGCGTTGTTGAAAAGGATATTACAGCGGCATGGAAAGCGATTCAGGATGCCCCTCGTGCTCGAATCCATACCTTTGTCGGTACATCTACAATCCACATGGAGCGTATTACTCGTACAACCCCTGAAAGAACATTGGAAATGGCTGTTGATGCGGTTGCTTATGCAAAAAGTTTATGTGCTGATCATCCTAATGCTACCGTTGAGTTTTCTCCGATGGACGCGGGTCGTACAGAATTAGCATACCTTTACGAAGTGGTTGAAGCGACTATCGCAGCGGGTGCAAACGTAGTCAATATCCCAGAAACTGTTGGATGGACGGTACCTGCCGAATTTGGTAACCTCATTGCAGGCATCAAGGCGAATGTCGCGAATATTGATGATGCCGTTATTAGTGTTCACTGTCATAACGATTTGGGGTTAGCAGTAGCAAACAGTCTCATTGCGATTGAGCAGGGGGCGCGACAGGTTGAGTGTACTATCAATGGTCTTGGTGAACGCGCAGGTAACACCTCTCTTGAAGAGGTTGTGATGGCGATCCGAACACGGCGCGATTACTTTAAAGGGTATTACACCGAGATAAATGCCAAAGAGATTGTTCCTATCAGCAGACGTGTGAGTAGGACTATGGGTATTCCGGTGCAACCGAATAAGGCTATTGTCGGTGAAAATGCTTTTGCACACAGTTCGGGGATACATCAGGATGGCATTATTAAGTCACGCGTAACCTTTGAAATCATTGATCCGAAAGAGATTGGATGGAAAGAGAGTCAACTAAAAGAGAGTCAACTAATTCTCAGTCCACGTTCTGGACGGAACGCCTTGCGGCATCGTCTGAGTGAACTCGGATATGAGTTGGATAAGGAGCAGTTAGAGAAGGTTTACGAAAGATTCCTACGCGTTGCGGATAAGAAAAAAGCTGTTCATGATGCCGATCTTGAGGCGATTATGGCCGATGAAATCCGTGCAGTTCCTACTACCTTTGAACTTGACTACATTCAGGTTGTCAGTGGGACGAAGATTTCATCAACAACCACTGTGGGTATCCAAACAGAAGAAGGGTTAGTTGAAAATGCCTCCACTGGCGATGGCCCTGTTGACGCAGCCTTTAAGGCGATCAATCAGATTGTCAAAATCAAACTGAATTTAATCGATTATCAGATTCGTTCTGTGAC
Organism: Candidatus Poribacteria bacterium; assembly: GCA_965197475.1. GTDB lineage: Bacteria > Poribacteria > WGA-4E > WGA-4E > WGA-3G > MSPOR6. The sequence goes on from CBDANF010000003.1 coordinate 1,049,445, forward strand.
AGAAGGCGAAGATGCCATCGGTGAGGTGACTTTAAAGGTCCAAGATAATGGGCACATCATCACAGGAAACGGTGCGAGCACTGACATCATTGAAGCGAGTGCTAAGGCATATATCCATGCTGTCAATAAACTGATTCATCTCCGCGCAGAAGGATAGTATCCATAGCAAATTGGGTTCACCACTATTGAAAAGCGATTTTCAAGCAGGGCATGTCCTGTGTCCGCATAATGTCAACCTTCCTTTACGATCAAAAGTTCATGAGATCGCTTGACATGTCCTGTTCCATTTTCAATCCGATTCTTACCGATGCGAGTTTCACCCTGTCCTAAAGTGTACTGCCATTGGACCTCAAGAATCCGAAAGTCAGCGTACCACTGCCGGATAGTCTTGCAATCGTTATACGAAAGGACGAAACCCTCTTTGTGCTCATGAAGCAGGTCGCGTAGCAATTCGTGGTTGAAGCCTTTGTGGTGAACGGGAAAATTCCGTTGCGGATAGATGCCACGGAACATTTCCCCTTCATCAAGATAATAGGGCGGGTCGCAATACAGAAAGTTATCTGAATGGATTGGAAGGGTGTCCTCAAATCTTCCGGGATAAACAGACAAGTCAGGACACCTGAAATTACGTACAGTTTGCAACGTTCGAATATATCTCTCTGGCGATTCATAAATCTTTGACATCCAGCCAAGAAAACCGGGACCATAAGAGAGATTGTGATTAAACCAATAATGTGCTGCTAATGCTAACGGATCAGGAATTAGCGTTTCACCATTCCAATGCGCTTTGAGCCGACTTTTAATCTCTGTATATTGGGTTTTTATAGGCTGCCACTGTTCAAGTCGTTCGGCAAGCGCACTACCCGATGAAAGTTGTACCTGCCAATAGTTTACGAGGATATCAAAGATGTCGTAAGCACAAACTTGTATGCCGAGTTCTTTCGCACAAGCAATTTCAACCGCACCTCCCCCCATAAACGGGGATACGAGTTTTTCCAGTCCATCCGGAAATTGCCCTACAATATGCCCAACCCCAAGACTTTTTCCACCAGCATATCGTAGCGGCAACCCTCTATAACGTGCATATTTGTACTTGCCCCGACTTCTGAGGGAATCTAAAAATAAGGCTTTTGAAGATGTCCCAAAAAGGTCTGGTTGTGTTTCTGTTATCTTCCTTTCTTGCTGTGTCCCAAAAAGGTGAGAATCGGTTTTCGCCATTATATCCTATTGGTGCATACATGGATTGCATTCAACGATGTATTTCACATCTAATTAGTTTGAATCTCGGTTCTACATATAAACCGATTCCTACCAATCTTCGACCAATTGCACTAACAACCGCACACCGTAGCCGGATGCCCCTTCAGGAATATACGTAGACCCTTTCATTCCCCAAGCAGTGCCAGCAATGTCAAGATGAACCCACGGGTATCCCTCAGCGAACTTTTTCAAAAACGCAGCACCTGCAATCGTTCCTGCAGTGCCATCCCCAATATTCTGCACATCGGCGATCTTGCTTTTGACACCATCATCATAATCATCCCAAAGCGGCAATTCCCAGACGCGTTCATGCGTTTTATCAGCGGCTTTCTTCACTTTTTCCATAAGAACGTCATCGGTTCCCAATGCACCGGCCGCGACATGTCCAAGGCAGGTAATCACTGCACCGGTGAGCGTAGCTAAATCGATAACACCTTTGGGCTCATACTGTGCTGTCCATCCAAGTGCATCAGCTAAAATTAATCTTCCTTCCGCATCAGTATTGAGAATCTCAATTGTTTTTTCACCATAGGAGGTCACAACGTCCCCGGGTTTAATTGCGGTTGAACCCGGCATGTTCTCGGTTGTTGCAATAATGCCGATGACGCGCACATTCGGTTTAAGGTGTCCGATAACTTGCATTGCACCTATAACTGCTGCAGCACCTGACATATCGTGTTTCATTTCATGCATGCCGCCTCCAGATTTAAGTGAGATTCCACCTGTATCAAAAGTAATCCCCTTTCCAACGAGAGCGACCGTATCTTGTCCTTCACCTTCAGGAGTGTATTCCAAAATGATAAACCGCGGGTCTTCGGCACTGCCTTGCGCAACGGCTAACAAGGTGCGAAAACCTTTTTCCTCAAGCGTCGGCTTGTCAAAAACTGTGCAGTTGAGTCCCACCGCTGCTGCTACTTCTTCTGCTTTTTCAGCGAGTTGTGTCGGTGTGAGGTGATTTCCGGGCTGGTTGCTGAGATCGCGAGCGAGAATGGTCCCGTTAGCTATCGTTTGTCCGCGTTCAACAATACGTTCTATCAACGACTTTTCTGCTTCACTACCCACCAGAAAGAACATTGATTCAAGGGTTTTATTTTCGTCTTCACTATCGTCGTTTTGGGTTTTGTGCTGCTTGAACTCATAGAGCGAGAGTAGACTCGCTTCAACAGCTGCCTGTGCCCAATCGTCTTGTGTTTCGGGGGGAATGGGGACTGTGATAGATTTTAGTCCCATATCGCGGGTTTGGCGTGCAGTGTAGCCTGCAACCTGACGCACTTGTTCGGCGTTGAGTTTCTCATATAACCCAAGTCCTACCAAGATGATCCGTGGCGACGTTATTGCACCGTTTGTATAAAGCACGCTGGTAGTCTTCGGTTTACCTTTGAAGTCTCCGAGATTCAAAAACGCTTGTATGCGTCCATCTAAAGCTGCATCAGCGGCTAAGAGTAGCTCATTATGGAAGTCATTTTCAAGCATAGGGATAAGCACTGCATCGGTTTCTGCTTGGCGAAAATCACCAGTTTCAACAGTAATGTTCATAAATGATGTTCCTTTCTATTTAGTTCTCGGCAAGAATAGTTCTTGCTTTGGGTTGGCGTAAGCGGGTTGATTTTAAGATTTGGTCTCTTCTGGCTGCTGATAACTGACAGCAGACCGCAGACTGCTATTGAGGTTTTCGCATTCCTGTCAAAACGACGAGGGGTTCCGTGCTGGTGACGGTAATTGAATGGTAGGTATTCGCTGGAACATCAACGCGGTCGCCCCGTTTGACAGTGTCATGTGCATCTGCAACTTTCACATCGGCTGTGCCAGATAGCACGCAAACGACTTCATCTTGAGTATGAATGTAATCAAGGTAAGCACCACCGGGACGACCTGTCCACTGATATGCGTCAAAACCCTCGGATTGTAACTCCTCTTTTAAGACATCAACATCATCATTCTGCTCTAACCAACATGATTTCCATTTCATTAGATATTCTCCTTATAGAGGTTCTAATCGGACTGGACAGACTTTCAACTCGGCTGTATGAGTGATAGGATCGTATCCTGAGCCGGTTAAAAGATTAACAGGGACATCGGCGAAACTGAAACTGGCGAAAACGGTACCACGCGGTGAGCGATTTGTTGCCTTGACTTTAATATTGATACTCCCCCGTGCACTGCTCATTTTACACCATTCACCATCTGCCAATTGCCATTTTTCAAGGTCAGTAGGGTTCACTTCAAGAGATTCTTCTGGCAACAGATAATCAATTCCTTGTGCCCTGCCTGTCTGTGTGCGGGTATGATAGGATTGCAAGCGTCTTCCAGTCGTTAGCCACACAGGGAAATCATCGCTAATTGTCTCTGCGGGGTCTCGGTAATGAACGTTAGAAAATATACCTTTTCCGTTGACGAACGTTTCTTCGTGTAAACGAGGAGTGCCGGGGTGTTCTTTGTATGGAACAGGCCACTGGTTGTTTAATATGTCCGTGGTACCTTTCTCAATGCGTTCCCAATCCAACCCTGCATAAATTGGCGAAAGCCGACAGAGTTCATTGAAAATCGGTTTTGGCGCGTCAAATTCAAAACCTTTGAACCCGAGTCGCTTTGCGATTTGGCAGATGATCCACCAATCAGGTTTTGCCTCACCTATAGGTGGAACTGCAGCGCGCATCCGTTGGACACGGCGTTCTGTATTTGTGCAGACCCCATCAGTTTCGCCCCATGCTGTTGCTGGCAGCACAACATCGGCAAGTGCTGCGGTTTCGGTCAAGAAAATGTCAATAACAACGAGATGATCCAAGGAACGGAGTGCATGCTCACAATGTTCACGGTCAGGGTCAGATAGCAGTGTGTTTTCGCCATCAATAAGCATTGCATGAATGCTATCACCGCAGAGTTCCAAAGCAGTGACCTTTGTGATACCTTTTTCAAGGTCAATTTCCCTACCGTACTCGGCTCGGAATTTTGCTTGATTTTCAGGCTCAGTAACAGATTGGAAACCGGGATAATTGTTTGGTAAAGCACCACTATCCCCTGCGCCTTGGATGTTGTTTTGTCCGCGCATCGGATTGATCCCTGTCCCCTCGCGTCCGATATTCCCTGTCATCAGCACAAGGTTGCACAGACTCTGGACATTCTCAACGCCGCAGATATGTTCCGTGATACCCAACGTGTAGTAGATAGCACCTTTTTTGGCAGTGCCATACCACATCGCTGCAGTTTCAATATCTTTCGCTGGCACACCTGTAATTGTTTCTGCCCATTCCGGTGTCCATTGACTGATATGTTCAAAGAATTCATCAAACCCTATTGTTCGGTTTTTGATGAATTCGTCATTTATTAAGCCTTCGCGAGCGATGACGTGTGCCATTCCGAGTAACAGTGCAGTATCTGACCCGACACGTAACGGCAGATATAGATGCGATATATCTGCTAATCCGATGCGCCTCGGATCGGCAACAATAAGTTTTGCACCGCGTGCAATTGCTTTCTTTAATCCTGTGGCTGCAACGGGATGGCATTCTGTCATATTTGTGCCGATGCAGAAAATTATATCCGGTTTCTGCATATCAACAAGCGGGTTAGACATCGCACCACGTCCGATTGTCGCTGCCAGACCGGCAACGGTCGGCGCGTGTCAGGCACGGCTACAATTATCGATATAGTTAGTGCCGAACCCTACGCGGATAAACTTCTGCATGAGATACGCAGCTTCACTCGGTGCGCGCCCAGAGGCGATTCCGTAGATGCTATACCTGCCGTGTTCGGCATAGACCTTCCTGAAACCCTCAGCAGCTTTATCAAGCGCATCTTCCCATGTGGCTTCGTGGAGTTCTCCATCTTCGCCGCGTACAAGCGGTGTTTTCAATCGATCAGGGTGTTGTACGAAATCGTAAGCGAACTGCCCTTTCACGCAGAGTGCACCTTGATTGGCGGGTCCGTCCATTGCGGGATGGATGCCGACAATCTTTTCGTCTTTCGTTAGTATATCAACGGAGCAACCGACTCCACAATAAGGACAGATGGTGCGTGTTTTATCAAGCGGGGCATCGGCTACCTCATCAACAGCGCGGAGAGCCTTTTTGTCGGCGAGTGCACCTGTAGGACAAGTTTGAATACACTGTCCACAGAAAGTACAGGCAGAGTCTTTGAGAAGACCATCAAATTCTGTAGTAATTTGTGTCCGAAAACCACGGTTCATCACATTGATGGCATGGTCACCTTCTTGTTCAGCACAGACACGTACGCATCGATAGCAGGAGATACAGAGATCGTAATCTCTGAGAATAAAAGGATTATCATCGGCTTTGCTCAAGCCGGATTTTGCCCCTGTTATACTTGTGTTTTTGATTTCGTACTTGTCACGAAGATTTGCGAGTTCACCTGAAGCGTAACCTCGTAGCGGGTGGACATCTACCTCACGATTCTCACTAATAACCATCTCAAGTAGCGTCTTCCGGTACGCTTCTATTGTATCGGTTGCAGTACGGACAACCATGCCAGATGCAGCTTTTGTTGTACACGATGCCACCGGATTTCGCGCACCTTCTAATTCAACGATGCACAGACAGCATCCGCCAAACGGTTCCAGTCGTGGGTCGTAACAGAGCGTCGGAATGTCTTTTTGATGTTGTTGTGCCACTTCAAGCACAGTTTCACCTTCGGTAAAAGAGACTTCAACGCCATCAATTTGCATTTTATCTGACATAATCCCTACTCCACCTTACCAAAGAATACAAATTTTATAGTTCAACACAACTGGAATTATTCTTCTTCTTCAGTAAAATCAATTTGCGGGACTTCAAACTCACCTGATAGGATTTTGGCTTTTACTTCTTCAACGGCATCAAGCACTTCTTGCGGTATCTTATCTTTCAAGTTAGGGTTGTAATTGAATGTGATTGCCTGGTCCGTTAACATATTAAAGGTGTAAATCTGTGGATCAAACTTTCCATCCGGTTTAAACTTAGCATCCTTAACTATTTTAGCAACCTTAACAAAAGCTTTTGGCGTAATTATAGCATTGGCAAGCACTGTTTCAGGGGAAATATCACTCTTGTCCCGATTGACACCAAATGTGTATACAGTTTTCCCTTCTTTTTGAGCAATTTCTGCAGCATGAAAAGCACCAAGTCCTGATGCATCAGCATTCGGGAAAAGAAAGTCTACACCTTCATTAATTAGTGCAAGTGACAGTTCTTTTCCTTTAACACTATCCTCCCAGCTCCCCACATATACCTTGCGGACATCTATTTCAGGATTAACACTTTTTGCCCCAGCTTCAAAAGCGATAAAAGTGCTTTTGACAGACGGAATTTCATCACCACCGATAGTTCCGAGTTTGTTTCCCTGTGTCATCATGCCAGCAATTATACCCATAAGGTAGGCGGGCTGCTCAACACGGTAGTTAGTTGGGGCGATATTGTCACTTTTGTAACCACCTGAAGAGTTAATGAAAATTGTATCAGGGAAATCAGGTGCAACCCGTTTTGCGGGATCCTGAAATTCATAACCATGTCCAAAGATAAGGTCGTATCCCCTTTCCGCATAAAAACGGAAGTTCTCTTCTTGATCAGCAGGCGTTCGACTCACAACATATTTAATTTTTGCCCCAAGTTCCTTTTCAATTGCCAAAAGTCCATCGTACGCTAAGGCATTCCATCCTGCGTCTGTGAATTCACCAGGCAGAAGCATTGCCACCTCAAATTCATCATTTGTTTTGGTATCTGCACATCCAGCAAGCATGAATCCGAATGTAAAAAGGCAAATCATGCAAAGCGCAGCTCTTATGCTAATCTTTATTGACCAACGAACCTGTTTCATAATTATGTTCTCCTCTGTATTATTGAAACTGACACTATTATAGCATATATGTCAAGAGATGTAAATTGTAAAATGTGTTGAGTTTCACGTTGTTCAACCCATAGGTGTCAATTTAGTGTGCTGTGCTATATGCAAAAAGATGCTGATTTGTGAAGAACGCAGCACCAGCGGTGCGGAATGTGTATAGAAAACGGTGTCAAATACCCTCTTGATCCCCGCCAATTGCCATAGGCGCATTTGGCGGGGATTCGCGGGGTGAAAGGTGTCTGACAACACGTGCACAAATACACCTGTCGCCCCGCTGGGGCTTGAGTTTGGTAGGGTCGCGTGTCCTATATACACTTGTCGTCCCTCTGGGGCTTAGATATCCAAAATATAGGTTTATTTCCTTAAATTGACACCTATGGGTTTCACGTTGTTCAACCCGCCAAGGACCACACGCGCACTTTGCGTTGATTCATTGCGACTTTAGTCGAACTCACATTAAGCGAATGATGATAGTTTCCGATTGAAATTCTTTCCGTGCACCTTGGAAACTCAAAACAGCGGTTGTGATGTTTTCCCAAGCACCTTCGGCAGCCAGAGACTCAACTCAGGAATATAAGTCACAAGTATTAAGGCTATCAACAACAAACCGATAAACAGTAGAACGGATCGGTAGAGTAGGACCACCGATTTGTCAAACTTCATGCTTGATATAAACAGATTCATGCCTATCGGTGGTGTGAGATAGCCGATTTCAAGATTTGTTAGGACGATTATGCCGAGGTGTACTTTGTCAATCCCAAATTGCTCGGCAATGGGCAGAAGTAATGGGACAATTATGATTATCGCTGAAAAAATATCCATCAAACACCCAACGATGAGTAGAAAGATATTGAGTCCGATGAGTGTAATGACTCGGCTATCCGTTATTGACTGTATCCAATCAAGAACAATTATGGGCACATCGTGGTTGATGAGATAACCCGTTAACGCTTGAGCTATACCGAGAATGATAAGAATTGCTCCGACAAGCAACATGCTCTCTTTGACAAGGCGCGGTAATGTTTTGATGGAAATTGATCTGTGGATACAAATTTCTACGATACAGACATATATAACAGTCAATGCCGCAACTTCATCAAGTGTAACAACCCCTGATAGGATACCACCTAACACCAGAATTGGCAACATTAGTTCCCACTTCGAATCCCAGAGTGTTCGTAGGAAAACGAAAAAGTTAAACTTAGTCGTTTCAGTTTTTTTTAAGATACTCCATCCACAGCAGTAAGCACTAAGAATAAATAGAATTATTATACCGGGGATGATGCCAGCGAAAAGCATAGTGTCAATCCTGACCTGTGCTATGATGGCGTAAAGAATTAGTGGAACACTTGGTGGGAATAGGAGTCCGATACTTCCAGAGGCAGTCACCAACCCTAATGAAAATCGGTCATTATAACTTTGCTTTAGAATTGGATAGAGCAATCCCCCAAGCGCGATAATCGTTATACCTGAAGCCCCTGTAAAAGTGGTAAAGAAAGCACAAGTGCCGAGAACTACCATTGCAATTCCACCCGGCAACCAACCGACACTTGCGCGTGCGAATGCAACTAAACGTTGCGGTGCCTTCCCTTCTGCTATAATAAACCCAGCAAGGGTGAAGAGTGGAATAATCAGAATTGTAGAATTCTTGGTAAGTCTGTTGATATCAATCAGGATTGAAGAAATCGGTTCACCTGCGGTGGCGTATCCGATAATTGATGCGCCACCGAGAAGAACAAAGAGTGCCCCACCGAAAAGAGCGAAACCTACTAATCCTATACCGATGATTAATCCCATTAGTCCGATTCTCCTTCAACAGCACCCTGAGTATATTCACGTTCTACCAAACGGATACAAATCTGGAGCACCAAGTGAATCCCGATAAGAACGAACCCTATCGGGATAATGATCTTTGCCCACCAGAGCGGGACCGACCCTATCAGTGTTGCGGGACTTTTTTGTTCTTCTATCAGAAAAACAAAGCCGAAATAGGCTAAAATGCTCACAATAATCAGGCTGAGAACATCAATAATATAGGAACTGAAGCGTATGACGTTTTCAGGCAAAATCCGACTGAGAACATCAATACTGATGTGTCGTCTTTCAGAGGATGCGAGTGCAGCACCTAAAAAACACAACCAGAGTGTCAAGTTCTGAAGCATCAGATGTTTCCATAACAGGCTTGTCTTGAAGCCGTAACGCAAGACTATTTCAAGTATCGCAAGCCCAATCATCATTGCAACAATCAGACATAACAAACCGGTTTCAATTTTGCCAAGGAAGGTATTTATGCGTTGTAAGTAGTTCTTTGAAGAAGATTCCATCAGAGTCCTCTGTTATTTATCCTCTGCGAATACCTGAATTCCTGCTGAAGGTAGGACTGTGACTTTCGCTTTTGCTGGAAGTTTTTCAGCAAACAGTTGGATAAGTTGTTCCAAGTCGCGGAAGAGGCGGGCATTTGCGTGCTTTTTGTAAAAATCCTCTACCAAAAAATGTTCCGACCAGACGTGTAGTTGATCCTGACTTCCAAGTTTGGGTTCGGGGAGTTCAGGCGGGGTTCTTTCTGCTCTCTGCTCAAGATAGCGGGTATAATCCATTTGATCAAACAACCCATGGTAGCAGATACCATCACTTGCAGGATTAAGTGCCATCTGATATGCCTTTTCAAAATAACTGGTTGCCCACAACGCCTTTCCCGTTTGGATTAGGCCATCTGATATGCCTTTTCAAAATAACTGGTTGCCCACAACGCCTTTCCCGTTTGGATAGGATCGCTGTCAAGCGGATAACAATTTAGCACAACCAGATCAGTTTCTTTCCGAGATTGCATCGGTATCTCTGTCCTGTAGGTTTCTAAAGCGAAATATGCACCAGCGCGATGTGCCTGTACGAAAGTCTCCAGCGAATAATCCACAAATCTCCCGTCGTGAATTTAGAACAACATTTGCGATAACATCAAGACCGATGACAGTGGCAACCTCTTCAGCAAAATCTCGGTGGTCAAAGGTATTGCTCTTTTTTTTTATGACAGCATGCCCACGACTCGGTGAAAAAGTGTGAAAATAGAACATCGTCGCAAATCCAGAGACACCCGGAACAATCAACTTTGCTCCGCCTCCAAATCCAACGGAACCGTGAGGATAGATACCTCCCAAACAGATTTTGAAATCAGCATCTGCAACAACACTGTTGATATAGATAGGCATTCCGTTACCGAGCCTTCCATACCCACGTAGGTCACCGCTCATAAAGTTATGGCTTGTCACCTCATATTCTGCCGCGATGTCAGTGCCGACTTTTTTCGCTATTTCTTTATCTGTAAGAGGTCGGTGCGATCCGCCGCCAACAACAAACCTGATTTCTGATTTCGGAACGCCTGCTGATGCAAGTTCGTGCAGTAGAAACGGAATAACTTTTGCTGCAGGGGTCGGACGGCTCAGGTCATCAACAATGATGGCAGCACTCTTTTTGCCTTTTGCTAATTCCACAATACGAGGTGTGCCGATCGGTTCTGCAAACGCGCGTTCAATCTGTTTGTCAGAGAGTGCTGGTGCGTCCTTCGGTCCCAAAACTTCTACCTCCCAGTCCGTTGGGAAGTTCAACGTCAGTTTCTCATCTCCATACCATGCACGAGAATGGACTGTTGCGGTATTGTTCATGATTGCCCTCCATTTCTGAATCTGGAATCCACGAATAAGCGTAGATATGTCCTATTCTGAACGTGAGTTTGACTTAAGCCGTAGTGTTTTAATTTGGTGTTAATACCTGAATTCCCGCCACTGGTAAGACAGCAACTTTTGCACGTGCTGGAAGTTTTTCCGTTAATAGTTCAATTAGTTGACCTAAGTCTCGAAAAAGAAGAGATGAGGGATATTCCTTGTAGAAGTCATCTACTCCAAAATGTTCAGACCACACGTGCAGTTGTGTGCGTCTTCCGAGTTTCGGCGTGGGAGGATCAGACGGAACCTGTTCGGCTTTCTGCTTAAGATACCGCGGATAATCAAGCCGGTCGAACAGTCCATGGAAGCATGATCCATCGGATGCGGGATAGAGTGCAATCGTATAAGCGTTTTCAAAATAGGAAAAAGCAGCGAGTGCCTTATCAAGTTGAATCGCATCAGCATCAAGGGGATAGCAGTTAATCACCACAAGATCGCTCTCTGTCCGTGTAGTTTCCGATATTTCCGTTCTGTAGGTATCCATCGCAAAATGTGCTCCTTTACGATGTGCTTTAATGAAATCTCCTACGAACAACCCACAGATTTCACGGCGGCTATTAAGGACCATATTGGCAATAGCATCAAGACCAAGCACAGTTGCTGCCATTTCAATGGTATCGCGACGATCTGGTTCATCACTCTGTCTCTCAATCACTGCGGGCCCACGTCCCGGTGGAAAAGTATGAAAATAGTACATCGTGGAAAATCCAGCGGTACCGGGAACAATTAGTTTTGCACCGCCACTAAAACCTACCGAGCTGTGAGGGTAGATACCACCAAGACAGATTTTGAAGTCTGAATCTGCGACAGTCCGATTGATATAGACAGGTGTGCCGTTTTCAAGGTTTCCTAACGCGCGCAGGTCGCCGCTAAGGAAATTATGATTAGTTGCCTCATATTCCGCTGCGATATCGGCACCAACTTTCTTGACTATCTCATCTTCGGAGATGGGACGGTGTGCCCCAACACCTACGACAAATCGAATTTCTGATTTCGGTACACCGGCAGCGAAGAGTTCCCGTAGCAAAAACGGAATTACTTTAAAGGCAGGGGTCGGACGGCTCAGATCATCTACGATGATAGCAGCACTTTTTTTGCCTTTCGCGAGTTCAGCGATACGTTTTGTGCCGATTGGTTCTGTGAATGCTTGTTCAATTTGCGCGTCAGAAAGTGCTGGCGCATCGGTAGGATTCAGTATCTCCACTTCCCAACCGATTGGAAAATTCAGTGTAAGTTCGTTATCCCTGTACCATGCCCCAGAAAGGACAGTGGCAGTGTTGTTCATGCCTCATCTCCTGATTCAGTTTTTTCTCGTTGATGTAACAGTACCGCTGTAATAAATTCTCGAAATAGCGGGTGCGGTGCAAGAGGTTTAGATTGAAATTCAGGATGAAATTGTGAACCAACCATCCACGGGTGATCGGTTACCTCAGCAATTTCGACGAGGCTCCCATCAGGTGACACGCCGCTAAAACGGAGTCCCGCATCTTTTAATTCCGAACGGTAGTTGTTATTCAATTCATAGCGATGTCTATGCCGTTCCAAGATAATAGGTTGTTGATACGCTTCATAACTTTTGGTGTTTTCCTTAAGAACACATGGGTAATGTCCAAGCCGCATCGTTGCGCCTTTGTCGGCTATTGCGCGTTGTTCCAACATTAAATCTATGACAGGATACGGAGTTTTCTCATCAACTTCGGTGCTGTTTGCATTTTTTAGGTTCGCGACGTTTTGAGCAAATTCAATTACAAGACACTGCATCCCAAGACATAAACCAAAATAGGGCACATGATTTTCGCGAGCGTATTTAACTGCTGTTATCATTCCTTCGATACCACGATCGCCAAATCCACCCGGCACCAAAATTCCGTCAATATTTTCAAATACTCCATCAATATCGGGATGATCTGTCAACGTTTCAGCTTCTATCCATTCAATATGGACATCAGCTTCATTGGCAATGCCACCATGTTTAATAGCTTCTTGGACACTAATATAGGCATCATTCCCAGTAGTGTATTTTCCTACGATAGCGATGTTCGTGGTGTGCTTGGGATTTTTAAGTTTTTCCACCATCGCTATCCATTCAGCATCCAACGTTGCACGTCTCTCAAGACCTAATTTTTTCGAGACGAGATGTCCCATACCCTGTTCTTCAAAATTGAGGGGAATTTCATCTACGCATTTTGTATCTAAACCTTCAAGAATCGATTCCTCACTAATACCACAGAGGAGTGCAATCTTTCTACGCACGCTGTCATCAATGTGTTGACTTGTGCGGCATAACAACAAATCGGGGTGGATACCCAATTCTTGGAGTTTTCTAATGCTGTGTTGCGTAGGTTTACTCTTGCTTTCACCATTGGGCAAGGTATAGATGAGCGAGACGTGGAGGAACAACGTATTTTCTCGTCCGACCTCCATAGCCATTTGTCGGATAGCTTCAACAAACGGTGGTGTTTCAAAATCACCGATGGTCCCACCTATTTCCGTGATGACGATGTCAACATTGCTGTCTTTTCCTATCTGATAGATACGACGTTTGATTTCGTCGGTAATATGTGGAATAAGTTGAACTGTTTGACCGAGGTAATCACCACGCCGTTCTTTTTGAATCACTTCATTATAAACAGAACCGGTCGTAAAATTAGATTGTTGGTTCAGGTCTACGCCCAAAAAACGTTCATAGTTTCCTACATCTAAGTCTGTTTCAGCACCGTCATGGGTTACAAAAACCTCACCGTGTTGGAAGGGATTCATTACCCCCGCATCAACATTCAGATACGGATCAATTTTTACAACGTTGACTTTGAAGCCTCGATTAATGAGCAATCTGCCTAACGATGCGGTTGTAATTCCTTTACCTATTCCTGAGATAACGCCGCCTGTTACAAAGATATATTTTGTCATTTTCTTTCAATGCCTCTCTTTTCTAAAATCTGTTTTACCCGTTCTAAGTCTTCAGGCACATCTACTCCAATAAGGGGGGTGTCGGTTTCAACGACATGAATGGGGATGCCGTGTTCTAAAAAACGTAACTGCTCTAAACCCTCAGCAACCTCATAAGGGGTGCGCTCCCAAGATGTGAATGCCAGGAGTTGTTCCTTGCGAAATGCATATAATCCAATATGTCTATACACTAAAGCATTTTGATCAAAATTATGCTGCTTGTTTATCGGTGTGCTGGGAATAGAACTTCTCGAAAAATATAACGCATCACCTTGAAGATTCGTAACGACTTTAACGACATTCCGGTTAAGGTAATCTGGGTTAGCGTAAATTCGCTCTTTTAAGGTGCAAACCTGTACCTCTGGTCTATCTATGAACGGCTGAAGCATCATATCTAACTGTTCGGGTTCAAGCAATGGTTCATCACCTTGTATGTTAACAACAACATCACATGTCAATTGTTCAGCAACAAGCGACACACGGTCGGTTCCGGTAGCGCACTCCGGTGTCATCTGGACATTTCCATCAAAACTTTTAACAGCATCGTAGATGCGTTGGTCGTCCGTTGCGATGATAACTTGGCTAAGCATTTTAGACCTACAGGCACGTTCGTATACATGCTGCACCATCGGTTTCCCAAAAATATCTGCTAACGCTTTTCCCTCAAAACGGCTTGAGGCATATCGAGCTGGGATAATTCCTATACTTTTCAAATGTTGTTTCTCTCTTTGCGCGGTAAATTTTGATACATTATCACCCCACTAATAATTGCTATGAATAGAAAAATTAATCCGGTTCCGGTAAAACCTAATAGGAGTTTGCCAAAAGCGAATAAAGTAGAATAGACAAAAATCACACCGTTAACCCAATCAAGTAAAGCAGGTGTACCACTCGTAAACTCTCTTGCATGAGTAAGTTTTGTATTGTCTATCGTATCAACGTTTGTAAGTTCTTCTTTTATTAATTTAACAATGGGTTTCCACCCTTTCACACCGGGGTGCACCCTTTGATAGAAAGCGATTAGCTTTTCTTTTGAAACAGGAGTTCGTTAAAAATGTAACGAACAACCAAATATATGTAGAACTTGGTACAATAATCAGCATTTTGAGTGCGAAGTCATCTTTCGTTGCAGGGTGTAAAAACACAACGATTGAAACAACTAACGCTGCAAACATCGCTGAAATCTCGGACCATGCGTTAATTCGCCACCAGTACCAGCGAAGAATTTGCACAAGTCCGATGCCAGCATTTATTGCAATTAGAAATTTCCATGCTTCAGCAATGGAATTCATGAATAGGCTTGTAACACCTGCAATTAGCATGATGAGTATTACCGAAATGCGCGAGACAGTAACATAATGTCCAGGTGTTGCTTCAGGTTTAAAAAAGCGTTTATAAAAATCGTTGACGAGGTAGGATGCTCCCCAGTTCAGATGTGTGTCGATCGTTGACATGAACGCTGCCAAAAACGCAGTGAGCATGAAACCGAGCAGTCCGACAGGTAGATAGTCAAGCATTAGCATCGGGTAGCCAGCTTCGGCATCCTGCAGTGCGGGGTTGATATGTTCAGGGTCGCCAAGTCCAGGATAAACCACCATTGCGACCAATGCAACGAGTATCCACGGCCACGGACGGAGTGTATAGTGAGCGATATTGAACCACAAGGTTGCAAGAAGCGTGTGCCGTTCATTTTTCGCTGCAAACATCCTTTGTGCAATGTATCCGCTTCCATCTACACCGTTAGATGCCCACCACTGCATTCCGAGATATACACCAAAGGTTATAATAGCCATTTTGCCAGCACTGAAATCAGGGGAAAAATTCAGTATATTGTGTTCTGCACCGTAGACATCAACCAATTTCTCTTTCAGCACGCCAATACCGCCTATCTTGTTAACGGCAATAATGGCGAGTGCAATTGATCCGACCATTGCCATGCCAAACTGCACAAGGTCAGTCATGACAACGCCCCAAAACCCAGACAACGCGCAGTATATACCTGCGATTAGGAGGCATCCTAAAACAACGACTACTTTTGTATATGCAGTATCAGGTAAGTTGAAAGTGAGCACAACTATTTTCTGCATCGCAAGGATAACCCATCCCATTGTAATGCAGTTAATTGGCAAACCAATATAGAGGGCACGGAAGCCGCGCAGGAAACTTGCAGAAGGTCCCGAGTAACGGAGTTCAGTAAATTCAACATCAGTTATAATTTCGGAACGCCGCCACAATCGAGAAAAGAGAAATGTTGCTAACATTCCGCTCAAAACTGCGTTCCACCATAACCAATTACCTGCTATTCCGTCTTTGACGACAATTCCAGTGACCGCAAGTGGTGTGTCGGCTGCGAATGTAGTCGCGACCATAGAGGTGCCAGCTAACCACCACGGGAGATTGCGTCCGGATACAAAAAATTCGTTGATATTTTTCCCTGCTCGTTTAGAAAAATAGATTCCGAGTCCGAGTGCAAAAATAATATAACCGATAACAATTGCCCAATCAATAGGTGAAATATTCATTTGGTTTCCTCCAAAGTCCTTAGATTTAATTTATCTTAATACACCGTTAAAATCAAGGAAAAACTCTGAATTTCATTTGCAGGAACGAAGGAAAAGATGGTAAACTTAAGTGGTAGACTTAAAAGGTTAATGAATCCCTATTAGGGAGAATAAATTTTACAAAGGAGTATCGCAAAATGAAACGCAGTATTTTAATTCTCGTATATTTGTTTTTGACATTTCAAATGAGCAGTTTGTCCGCTGATGTTTTGGATCCGGACCTTGTGCTATATTTTGATTATGAAGAGTTTACGGGAGATAAGGTGGTCGAAAAATCAGGACGTGGTTACGATGGCAAAATCAATGGAAAAGTGACACAATCTAACGATGGAAAGTTTGGTAAAGCAGCACATTTTGACTCAGGTAGTTTTCTCGATTTAGACGGTCCTAACATCAACCCTGACGATATTCCCACGGAGGGAATGAGCGTTGTCGCGTGGATTAACGTTGAAGCTATTGCGGACATGGCGATTTTCAACGCGCTCGCAGGAGATGAGACGTGGCTTGTGCACCCTGAGGCTCGTGGTGATGGTAATTATCGTTGGCTAAATCGGAGTTCAGATATGACAACAATATTCGATATAAAAGCAGGTAAAAACATTGCCAACGGATGGGTACATTATGCTGGCACGTTCAGCCGCGAAGAAAGAATGGCTTTCCTCTATATCAACGGTGTCAAAGTTGGTGAGGAAAAGGCACGCGTGGGAACCCCTATTGCCCCAGATTGGGATTTAGGAGCCCGCGTCGGCTATAACATTGACAATATGCGTCCCTTCAACGGCCTCATGGATGAGCTAAACGTTTGGAAGCGCGGGTTAACGCAAGCGGAAGTAGAATCTATTATGAATAACGGTATCACTGAATTTCTTGCTGTTGAAGCGCGCGGTAAATTGACAACAACGTGGGGAAGATTGAAAGTTTCGCAGTAATAATTTTCTGTAGACAGAAACCATGTAGGCGCGCTTTGTAAGCGCGCTGTTAAAAAGTGTCCAAGTAATTGTATGCTTTACTATAAAAGATACTATAGTTTGGACACTTTCATCCTGTCAGGACTTCCGACCAGGTGTTAAATATGGTTTGTCCGCACTCTTGCATCTCTGAATTCTGTTGGAAATCACTTTATTTTAGAGATTATTTGAAATAATCGTAAAAAAGATGTAAATTCGATCAGTTTCAGGTAGAGTCTTCAAGTATCTTCCGATTTTTCTTTGAGTATTGTCTCGGATCGTAACTCGCAGAAAAATATTCTTGAAAGTGTGAAAATGGTTGAAATTGTTATGCTTGAAGAGAGATTTAAAATCTGATAACATATCTTCTAAGTGGAAAAGAGGATCCATTGTCCAACATCCTTTCAAAATGTTGTTTATTATGAAAGGATATCCTCTTTTCTGCTTTTTGTCTCTAAAAATATTAAAATTGTCCAAACTATAGTACAATATAGGAAACAGCAAAACACACAGAGTCGTACACCATAAAGGAAAAGGGATGCATGAATCCGTTGACGCTGGAATGGATAGAGAAGGCTGTAGAACATTATAGCGCAGCAAAGCGGCTTCTGCAATCGCCAAACCCTATTCATAACTCTATCTGCTTCCACGTTCAGTAGTGTATTGAAAGTATCTAAAGCCTAGCTGCAAGAGGTAAACATATCCTTTTCAAAAACGCACGATCTTGAAGAATTGCTGAAACTTATTGCACCGACAATACCCTCATGGAACTTGTAGCAGCCACACCTTCAAGATAATAACAACGTACGCAGTGGAATCCCGTTATCCTGGTGATTCTGCGACAGCTGATAATACACAACATGCAATGTACATCTGTGATGAGGTGCACCAAGTCGTTCGCTTGCAGTTGAACTTCGCGATACCAAATTGAGGATCAATACGAAACCCTTTGACCCTATAAAATCGATGTTGTGCATCAAAAAGGTTACAATAGAAACAGATGCCTAAAAACCTTCAATTCTTCATCACGCTATTACTCATATTTATATTAACACCATTGCTTCATGCTGCGCCGTTAAAAACGCTTTCCTTAGATTTTAAGCGCGAATTAACTGAAAACGGCAAAACAGAACACATCGCAGGTATACTTCACTACGATGTCAAAGCTGCGCGAGTTGTCGTTGAGGTTACCAAACCGGTCAAGCAAATAATAGTCGTGAAGAACAATGTGTTAGAGATTTACTATCCTGTGGAGAAACAAGCGTTCCGTTTTATCTCTGAAGGACGGATTCCACTTCCGTTTGTCGAATCCATCATTCAGACCACACAAGCGGAGTACGGATTGACTGCAATTGGATATACGCTTGGTCAGCACGATGTCGTTGACAAAGTGCTTTATACCTATTGGAAACCACCTGAAAAAGCCAAAGAACAGCTCGGAACTATCATCCTGGGGATGCGCGATGACAAGCTCATCTCTGCCGAAGTTAAGAACCCTAAAGGACATATTATCGCAAGATCTTTGTATCAGAACCACAGCAAATTCGGTATTAACTATATCCCAATGGAAATTACATCCAGTACGTATGGCACGAAATCTGAGGTTCTCCAACATGAAAAAATTGTCTATAGCAACCCACACGTGAACGTTGAACCACTAAATCCAATTTTTAATTTCACAATACCGGAATCAGTAGAGGTGAAGGAAATCAAATGGTAAATTATACTGTCTTTCGTAATAAATTTATGTTTTTCTGTACTATCTGTTTAACCGTTGTTATCCTCTCCACATCTTCCTACGCAGATGAAGCCACTGATCTCGCCTTTATCCGTGAAGTTAATCCCATCACAAAGGAAAAACGAGAAGAAGTTATCCGATTTAATCCACAGGAAACCTCAGAGTTGAAATTCGCCGCTACGGGATTGATTCGTCTGTATCAAAAATTCATCTCCAGCCAAGATGGACCAACCTGCAATTTTACACCCACCTGTTCACGTTTCGGTATGGCATGTATACAGGAATACGGCATATTGCGCGGCATACTCCTCACCGCAGACAGACTCCTCCGATGTAACGGTTCGCAATCAACGCTCTACCATAAAGACACAAGGACAAGCAAGTACATAGACCCAATTTCAAATTATGCGAAATAATAAGATATGCGGATACTTACTCATAATAATCCTCAATATTGCGTTCCTATCCGTTGTCAATGCCGAAGAGTCGATAGACTACTACAGTCCTGAAAACGTCCTCAAATTTGCCGATTTTCTATATGAGCAGGGGGACTACCTTCGCGCCGCGGGTGAATATCAACGCTATCTTTTTTATCAACCGCAAGAACGCGAGAAAATTCGTTATAGAATTGCTCTCTGTTTTCGTTTAGGTGGAAAAACAGAACAAGCAATCCGGACGTTTGAAACGTTTCTGCGGAGTTCTTCGGATAGCAAATTGGCGAGTAGTGCTATTTATCAGATCGGCGTTTCCTATTTCCTCATGGAACAGTTCGGAAAATCGGCAAAATATCTTGACGTATCGCTACCGCGCATAGTAGATGTTCGATATCGTGCCGAATCGCAACAACTGATTGGTCTCTCGTATTTGATGCAAAAACAGTGGCTTGAAGCAGAAAAGATATTCAATGACTTAAAAAAATCGGATGTGTTGGTAATAAGGGAAAAAGCAGCAGTGTATAGCAAATATGCTGTACAGGGAACGAAACTAACGACTCGTAGCCCGTTTTTAGCAGGTTTTCTGTCTACGGTTGTGCCCGGAGCTGGACGGCTTTATACCGGCCGTGTCAGCGATGCGCTAACTTCTCTGTTCACCGTAGGTTTAACAGGTTGGCAAGCTTACGACGGTTTTCGTAGAGATGGACTTTCATCAGTGAAGGGATGGACACTCAGTACGCTCGGTGGTATCTTCTATCTGGGTAATATTTACGGCTCCGTAATTTCTGCACGGGTCTATAATCGCCACGTAGCGGAAGAATTTTTGATGACGTTGTCCATAGAGTTCCCATATTGATCCAGCCATCATACCAACCCGATAGAAATAAATGAAGTGTATCTTGAATTCTATAAGGTCATTTAATTTTTCGAAAATTTAGATTTTCGGTTTAAGACCCTCCGTTGTAGGAGCGACCTCTCGGTCGCGACTTTTCGTCTAAAATGGGTAAAAACCCTAAACTAAATAGCCCTACGAATTCTATTAGGCTATTTATAGTTGATTTTACAATCTAATGATACGCGGATGATCGGCGCGCTTAGAAAGCGCGTCTACAAGTTTGATCCACAAAAAATTCGGGCTTACAAGATTTCCCTCCACAAGAGTACTGAGCAACAATTGAATAGCTCTGACAAGTTCAACAGTGGAGGCGATTTCCGATCAAGCTTCCGAGCTAAAAACGGCAGATGCTGTTTTTCTGAACAAATTCAGCACTTATTTGCCTAATATAACAACTGAAATTGCTTGATTGAATATTCTAATCCAAAGTTCCAATGCGTAATGAGGAAAAACTATGAAACATAAATACAACATGATTATATCCGTTTTAGTCCTGATATTATCATCAGTAGTTGTCATAAACACTTGGACACAAGACACGCTTTCAAAAGATGAAAAACGGTTTGACCTTGATCAGAATGGCGAGCTTAGCACATCTGAAAAAGATCTCATGGTTAGAGTTATGAGAATCGAAAATGCAAGAGGTGTCCAATTCACTGAGCGCGAGATTCGTGAAATGCGCAATGGACAAAGTGACCAATCTCGTGGAAGAGGAAGAACCACCAGGTCTCGCGGTTCCAGAGAACCCACTGGACCACGACTCAACCCGGATCAGATTCAGTTCAAGGATGGCACAGCAACAATTCCCAACCGTGAGACTTTCAAGAAACTCGCTTATCAAGGAACAGAAGTACGCATTGACACCCAACTTATTGGAATTGAATTTGTAAAATTTCAGATTGAGAATACTCAGACCCAAAACCCACACCTTTATTTTATGAACACAAAGACTCATCGTTCCCATGGCAGTTTCATGCAGGCTGCTGGATTAGGAAGAGGTCAAGGACAGATGCGAGGTGTGCTTAGCTATCGTCCACTTTCCACGTCACCGAACGGTGAACCGGGAGTCTACACCTTTGAGTTTAATCCGAACGATGCCTACCCATTTACTGAAATTCAGCGCGTTCACGACTTGCTTGTATCAAAAATGCCTATATTGAAAAATAGATTAGGATATTGCCCGTTATGGGGTGCAATTGGTATTTATAGACGTGAAAAAGCATTGTATGATGCGGCAGCATTCCCTGTCTATTTCGAAGATGATCTTTACGCTAACATCGGCTACCTCCCACTGAATTCAGCAGAGTCGTTTGGTCGGTTGCGTGTATTAGAAGCTAACGAACGTACAACACCTCGCGATATCGTCATCTGCAAAACTTTGCCGAACGAGATGCCGAGAGTTGCCGGTATTATTACCGGTGTACGTCAAACACCGCTTTCACATGTCAACCTTCGTGCTATTCAGGACAAAGTCCCTAACGCATTCATTACCAAAGCGTGGAACAACAGATCGATTGCACCGCTCATCGGCAAGTACGTCTACTACAAAGTAAACGCAGATGGTTTTGAAATTAGAGAGGCGACGCAAAAAGAGGTAGAAACCCATTTTGCTGGTTTGCGTCCAGCGAAAACTCAGAAACCCGAACGTAACCTCTCTGTAAAAGAGATTTTACCACTTGACGACATTGAGTTTGCAGATTCCTCAAGTTTCGGTGTCAAAACGGCTAATGTGGCTACATTAAGGACATTTGAGTTTCCTGAGGGCACCATACCGAACGGATTTGGAGTGCCATTCTACTTTTACGACGAATTTATGAAACATAACAATTTCTATGCCAAGGCTCAGGTGTTACTCAAAGATTCAACGTTCCAGAATTCACATGACACGAAGGAAGCAGAGCTGAAAAAGCTTACGTCGGAGATCGAGAAGGGAGAGATGCCGGTGTGGATGATGACTGCGCTTTCGGATTTACAAAATTCATTTCCAGAAGGCACTTCTCTCCGATGTCGCTCCAGCACCAACAACGAGGATCTCCCCGGCTTTAGTGGTGCAGGTTTATACGATTCCTTCACGCACAATCCAGACGAAGGGCATCTATCGAAATCGATTAAGCAGGTGTTTGCAAGCCTATGGAATTTCCGGGCTTTTGAGGCGCGAGAATTCTATCGTATCGATCATTTCACTACTGCAATGGGGGTACTTGTCCATCCAAATTTTGAAAATGAATTGGCAAACGGTGTCGCTGTAACCGATGATGTCGTTTATCAGACTGAAGGAAATTACTATCTCAACACCCAAGTCGGAGAAAACCTTGTGACGAACCCTGAGGATCAGTCAGTTCCGGAAGAGATTTTATTGGATTGGTGGGATAACAATAAATATAGGGTTGTGGCAACATCTAATCGGATAACGGACAGCAACCGGATTCTAACGGACACATACTTACGTGAACTAGCGTTCTATCTTGGCACAATACACAATAAATTCAGTCAGTTGTACGGTAGCGCATCGCAAACGAAAGACTTTGCTATGGAGATTGAGTTCAAGATTACAAACGATGCTAAGATATCAATTAAGCAGGCAAGACCATGGGCAAGGTGAGTCTACAGTAAGTCCATAATGGTTGGGTAGAACGTACACGAAACCCAACAATCCACCAATTGACCTAACACATACAATAGACATTATAACTAATTAGTTGTCCGTTTGGTTAGTCTCTATTATACTTATTACAATCGGACAATAGGAGGCTAACTCATGATAAGTTTTCAAGAACTAAGGGACAAACCTGATACGCTCCTGTCCCTCACCGGATATACCTTAGAAGATTGGACTGAACTATCACCTTATTTTACTAAATGTTTTTTAGAGTATGTTCAAACACATACCCTTGCAGGAAAACCGCGCAAAAAACGGAGATATAAACCGTATAAAAATAGTCGTTTTGATACACCTGAAGATATGTTGCTATTTATACTGATTTACCTTCGTGAAGCACCGAAACAAGTGCTATTCGGTGCGCTCTTTGGCATGTCTCAACCTCTTGCTAATAGATGGATTCACTTGCTTTTATCGATATTGAACAAAGCATTAGCAGAACTTGGAGAGTTGCCATCTCGGGAAACAGACCCCGCCCCTATATGTGCTCCATCAAAAGTATCAACTCAAAATCAAGAAGGAGAACATTTTTTTCATGATAGCACCGAACGCCCTATACGACGCCCAAAAGACCCGTCAACTCAAAAGGCGTATTATAGTGGTAAAAAGAAATGCCATACAGTGAAAAATAATCTGATTATCAATGAGGCCTGCAAAGTCGTCCTATTGACACCTTCTTTTGAAGGAAGACACCCTGACAAACACATAGCCGATATGGTGGGCTATTGTGTGCCACAGGGTAGCACATTGTCCCAAGATACCGGTTTTCAGGGTTTCACCCTCCCGGATATAAACATCATTCAACCGAAGAAAAAACCGAGAGGTAGAGAACGGACGAATGAAGAAAAAGAAAACAATAGAAAGATAGCGTCTATACGCATACGCGTTGAACATGCGATTAGTGGTGTCAAAAGATGCCGCATTGTCAAAGATAAACTCAGGAATTGGAAGAAAGGGTTTTGTGATTTAGTTATGGAAACTTGTTGTGGTTTACACAACTTCCGACTAAACTTTAGACCCTGGCGTTATGAAACTCCTGTTATTTAAATCATTATAATGTCTAATACACCAAAATCCGCGTAATCTGTGTAATCCGTCTAATCAGCGATTCAGAAGGCAAACAATTTACATATCCTAAAAATAGTTTACCTTGAATACCTACCCGAAATCTGTTATAATTTACCTTATTCCAAACACAGTCTCTAAAAACACCATATCGCAAGTACTTAAATTTTTATTTTTAATGGAAACTTTTGATTCTGACTTGGCACAACGCGTCATCTTTGGCGAAAATAGTATTGAGAAACTTGCTGAATCGACAATCGCGCTCGGCGGCAGTCGTGTCCTAATTGTAACAGACCCCGGAATTCAAGAAGCGGGCATCCTCAAACGAGCATATACAGCACTAAACAGTGAGAAGATTCCCTGTTACGTTTTTGCTCATGTTGATCCTAACCCAACAACGAAGCACGTTGAAGCTGCCGTTCAATTTGCGAAAGCCAACGCACCGATTGACCTTATTATCGGTCTCGGTGGTGGGAGTGCGATGGATTGTGCTAAAGGCGCAAATTTTCTGCTAACCAACGGTGGCAAAATGGAGGACTATTGGGGAACGAACAAAGCTACGCAATCAATGCTCCCCTCTATCGGCATTCCGACAACTATCGGCACAGGAAGTGAGGCACAATCCTTTGCTCTGATTGCACAAGAAGATACACACATCAAAATGGCATGTGGTGATAAAAAAGCACAATTCAGGACGGTGATTTTAGACCCAACGTTAACAGAAACCTTGCCGAGAGTGGTAGCGGCGGTAACAGGGATAGACGCAATCGCCCACGCAATTGAAAGTTTTGTCTCAACCAGACGCAACCCGATGTCACAAATGTTCTCGCTGCACGCTTGGAAACTGTTAGACGCTAATTTCGAGTTAGCACTTAATACAAAAAATAGCGAAGCGTGCGGAAAAATGTTGTTTGGTGCTTATCTTGCTGGCGTTGCGATTGAAAATTCTATGCTCGGTGCAGCGCACGCGTGTGCCAATCCGTTGACTGCCAGATACGGTATTATCCACGGCATCGCTGTTGCCTTGATGTTACCGAACGTCATTCGATTCAACAAAACGGTCGCAAGTGAATCCTATAGCGAACTCTACCCGGAAGGAAATTTAGCAGACAGAATTGAAGTTCTAATGCAGACAGGCGATTTACCGAACACACTTCAGGATTGTCCTGTCCAACACCCTATCAGGTCAACTGACATCGCCACGTTAGCGAAAGAAGCTGCGGTGCAGTGGACTGTGCAGTTTAACCCACGTTCTTTGCGTATGCATGATTTTATGAGGCTTTATGAGGAAGTTTTTTGAAAAATCAGTCTTCAAGTGTACCTATCAGTCCTATGTAGGAATAAGCGTATCTATTTTTATCCTACTGTTCGTCATCGTCCATTTTGCTTTTGGCAATTGGGCAAGTTTTCGAGGAAATCCACAACTTACGGGTGTCGCTGATTCACAACTTCCTGAAAAGCTTGAGTTGCTCTGGACTTTTCAAGCAGGCGATATGATTGAGTCTACCGCCGCAATTGTTGATGATGTTGTGTATGTCGGATCATCGGATGGGTATCTATATGCGATCGACGCGCAAACGGGTAAAGGCACATGGAAGTATCAGGCAACTGCACTGATAAAATCATCACCTTCTGTTCACAAAGGCGTTATCTACTTTGGTGATGGAGATGGCATTTTTCATGCTGTGGATATTGCCACTCAAAAAAAGAAATGGCAGTTTAGCACAGAGGGTGAAATCATCTCATCAGCAAATTTTGCTGGCGACCGTGTGTTATTCGGTTCGTATGATGGATTTCTCTACTGTCTCAACATAAAAAATGGTGAACTGGTATGGAAATTTGAAACCGAAGGATACGTCCACGGCACCCCCGCAATTTTCGGAAATTTCGTGATTGTTACAGGATGTGATAGTTACCTTCGTGTTATCAATATTGATGATGGGACTGAGACACAACAGGTAAACCTTGGCGCGTATGTTGGCGCAAGTCCCGCGATTTTAGGTGCGAATACAGATTCTCAAGCTAAGTCTCAAGTTCGCGCGTATTGTGGAACGTACGGTAACGAAGTGTTAGGAATTGACCTCACATCTGGTAAAATTGCATGGCGGTATGAACATCCGGTGCGTCAACTACCATTTTTTGCTTCAGCTGCCGTAACGGAAAACCTTGTAATTATTGGTGGGCGCGATAAAATGGTGCATGCGCTTTCACCAGAAAAAGGCGAACCGCAATGGACTTATACTGCGAAATCCCGCATTGAATCTTCACCGGTCATCGTTGGCAAGCGCGTCTTTTTTGGGACAACTCGCGGTCTGTTCATCGCCTTGGATATTACCACAGGAGAACTGGCATGGGAATTTGCTATCGGTTCACCTATCGTTGCATCCCCCAGTGTTGCTGATGGTAGAATATATATCGGAACAGAGGATGGAATCCTCTACTGCTTTGGAGAAAAGAAATAATGTCTAAAACAAAACCGGAACCTGCAACAGCAGGAATAGAATCAAAACACACAACAGTTGGAAGTGTTTTTGTATCCAACTATCCCCCGTATTCTACATGGAATGATTCAACCGTTCCAGATGTGCACCGTGTCCTGGCTGAACAACCGCGTCCTGATGCCACGCTTGGACTTTATCTGCACATTCCGTTCTGTCGCAAACGTTGTAAATTCTGCTATTTTCGAGTATATACCGACAAAAACAGTTCAGAAATTGACACGTACCTCAACGCGCTGGCGAAAGAGGTGGAACTATACAGCAGACAACCTGCAATTGCGGGAAGACCTTTGCGGTTTGTCTATTTCGGTGGTGGCACCCCCTCTTATATTAGTGTCAAGCATTTGACTACCTTAGTAGACAGGATCAAAAAGGTCATGCCATGGGATGCTGCCGAAGAGATCGCATTTGAATGTGAACCCGGCACGTTAACGCAAAAGAAATTAGAAGCCATAAAAGCAATCGGTGTAACCCGATTGAGTCTGGGTGTCGAGAATTTGAATGACGAGATTCTTGCTGAAAACGGCAGAGCACACCTCTCAAAAGAGGTATACCGAATTGATCCTTGGATAAAGCAATTGGCATTCGATCAGGTTAACATTGACCTCATCTCAGGTATGATTGGGGAAACATGGGATAGTTGGCGCGAGACGGTGCGTAAGACAATTGAACTTGATCCCGACAGCATTACCGTCTATCAGCTTGAGCTGCCCTTCAACACCGTCTATTCCAAAGACATTCTTGGAGGAGATGCATTGCCTGTTGCAGATTGGAAACTGAAGCGAGAATGGCATCAATACGCTTTTGAGCAATTTGCGCAAGTCGGTTACGCACAATCAAGTGCTTACACAGTGCTAAAAAAAGACAAACCGTGTCAGTTTGTGTATCGTGATGCAGTCTGGCAGGGAAGCGATATGATAGGCACAGGCGTTGCATCATTTTCGCATCTCAGTGGGATTCATTTCCAAAATGCACCGTCATGGGGAGACTATCTCAGTAATCTTGAGGAAGATAAACTGCCTATCTGCCGTGCGCTGAAACCTACGGAATCGGAAAAATTGACGCGAGAGATGATTCTGCAACTCAAACTCGGAAAAATAAAGCCGTCCTATTTTCAAACCAAGTTCAACGCAGATATTCTAACACTTTATGCCGATGCTTATGAAAAACTGCAAAATGAAGGTATGTTGCGCTTTAACGCTGCTTCAGATGAGATCCAATTAACACAGCGCGGATTGCTGCAAGTTGACGGTCTTCTCCCTGCGTTCTACGCCCCAAAATACCAGAATACGCGATATACTTAGAAGAATTAAATTCAGGAATTTGAGATAATCTATCAAAACTAGTCTCTGCCACTGAAGGAACAAATATGAATACTAAATTTATCGAATGTCATCCCTCAATTATGATGGGTAAACCTGTTATTGCTGGCACTCGCATTCCTATTGAGTTAATTTTGGAAAAGTTTGCAGCAGGTGAGACAATTGAGCAATTGCTTGAGGAATATCCTCGTTTAACTCGCGAAGGCGTGCATGCAGCGTTTTATTTTGCAGCACAAGCTCTTCGTGCCGATGTTGTCTATCCAATCCTTGAAGAGACTCAATGAATTTAGTAGCAGACGAAAGTATTGGTAAGTCAATTGTGGCAGAACTTCGACGCAATGGTCACAACGTATTATACATTGCGAAGTTTGCCCCAAGTATTGATGATGAAACGGTGCTGTATCAAGCCAACCAAAACCGTGCCCTGCTGCTTACCGAAGATAAAGACTTTGGTGAGCTTGTCTACCGCCAAGGACAAGTACACATGGGCATAGTACTTATTCGTCTTGCTGGTTTATCTCCACAAGCAAAAGCAAAAAGCATCTCAACAGTCTTTGCAGATCACGGACACGAATTACTGCAAGCTTTTAGCGTTATCTCACCAGGAAGGGTTAGAATTCGTCAACTTCCTTAGTGATTAGACCTATACCAACCAATTTTAATCATCAGTTGCGTTAAACTATAATCTCAAAAGCATGGATACAAAAACACAATTTCACCGTCTCCGCGAGATGATCGCCAAGGTATTAGAGACAAACGCCTTCTACAAGCAAAAACTCACCGAAGCCGGAATTATACATCCAAGCGATATCCAAACGTTTGCTGATTACCAGCAGACACCCTTTACCACAAAAGACGAACTCAGTGCTGATCAAGTATCTCATCCACCTTACGGCACAAATCTTACTTTTCCACTTGAGCAATACACCTGCCTACATCAGACCTCAGGCACAACGGGTTCACCCTTGCGATGGTTAGACACAAGAGAATCGTGGGACTGGTGGGGAAAGTGCTGGAGAGATATTTATACTGCTGCAGGCGTGACATCAGATGATCGTCTCATGATGACCTTCTCGTTCGGTCCGTTTATAGGTTTCTGGAGTGCTTATCATGGGGCACAACAGCTCGGCGCGCTCACAATTGCAAATGGCGGATTAACTTCGGATCAGCGGATACGTGCAATCCTAAGTAATGATGTAACAGTGGTAATTTGCACACCAACCTATGCGTTGCGACTCGCCGAAGTCGCTGAACAAGAGGGTGTTAACCTCAACACAGACTCTAAAGTTAGGATAACAATCCACGCTGGCGAACCCGGTGCAAGTTTACCTGCAACAAAACAGCGTATTGAGGATCGTTGGGGCGCGCGTGCTTACGACCATGCAGGGGCAACCGAAGTTGGCGCGTGGGGTGTTATGTGCAGACCACAAGCAGGAGTCCACCTCAACGAAGATGAGTTTATCTGTGAAGTGCTTGATCCTGAAACGGGTAATCCGTCAGACGAAGGGGAGTTAGTCATCACAAATTTAGGTCGGATCGGTATGCCGGTGATTCGCTATCGTACAGGTGATTATGTTAAACTCAAATCGGCACCATGCGAATGTGGTAGTCAGCACCGCACCCTTGATGGTGGTGTCATCGGACGGTTAGACAATGCTATTATCATTCGCGGTTTGAATGTATATCCTGCTACGATTGAAAACATTATCCTTAAGTTTCCGGATGTAACTGAATTCGCTGTTCGTGCCTACCGAACAGAAACGCTTGATGAACTTGAAATTCAGATTGAAACTACAAACTTGAAACATGGTGATACTGCAACTGCTGTTAGCAACGCTATTCGGAATGCTTTAGGTTTACGCACAATCGTAAAAGCAGTACCGCCTGGATCTCTACCGAGATATGAGCTCAAATCAAAGCGATTCACCGATGAGCGTTACTTGTAATGAGAAGTATTTTCCTTGACAACTCAAACCTTGAAAGGCTATAATTATTTAGAGTTGATGACTAAAATGGTAGGCTATGAACTTGATGAAATTCACAGGATCCGCCGAGAAATCTTTGAGAAGTTCAACTAGGATATTGACAAACTAGTAGCGCACTATGAAAAATAAGATGAAGAATTTCAGAAGTCTGGCGGATACAAGTTTGTGGATCCACTACCAGAAAAACCAACACCCACGAAAACGGAAAATGGAAAAGCGCAGATTAAGTTTGTGGTTTTACTCAATAACTCGGAAACGTATTTGTTATAATATTTGCGTTGATTCGAAAAAATCCCAATTTATGGATGCGCTTTTGTAAGTGTAATTTGAAAAATGTTAGGAGAATTATAATGCAATACACCGATGATACATCTGAAGTTATCGCCGAGCACGGTGAAGCACTCTATCAGCAAAAAATACGTGACAAAGTTGAATCAGCATACAAAGGAAAGTTCTTAGCGATTGACATTGAAACGGGTGACTATGCAATTGCTGATGAAGATTTGGTAGCTACAGACCGTCTTCTTGCGAAACGTCCTAATGCTACTGTCTATGGTCTACGAATCGGATTTCCCACCGCCTATCGAATCGGTTTTAAGATTTCGGTTTCAACACAATGATTTTAGGGAAAATCACAGAGAATCAAGAAGCTATCATTGAATTGGAAGTTGTTGACTCAAATTGGCAGGAGAAAATTAAAGTTGCCATTGACATAGGCTTTGATGGTTATTTGACACTACCTCTTAATTTAATAAACCGTCTTAAGCTCCGACGGACTGGGCATAGACAAGCGATGGGAATATGGTAGTCTTTGAGTTGTACCGTGCGAATGTGTTATGGCATGGCACAGAACTCGAAGTGCCTGTTCTGCGTACAGACGGTGGGCCGTTAGTTGGAATGGCACTGTAAAACGGAAATCGTGTTACATTAGATGTTATAAAAGATGGAGATGTCAAGATTGAAGTTTTGACCTAAGTTGTAACGAAGATCGCATCTGGTTAGCGAATCTACCACGAGAAAAGCCAGAACTCACGAAAACGGTAGACGAAAAATCAGAAAATTAATTTGTGAATTTTCCGTTTCAGGAAACTGTAGCTAAAACTATAATGTCAAAACTTTTAGACGGATTAAACCCTTTACAACGAGAAGCTGTTACACATAAATTAGGTCCCCTCTTAATTATTGCAGGACCCGGATCAGGTAAAACGCGGACAGTTGTTCATTCTATCGCTTACGCCATAGAAAATGGGGTGATGCCTGAATGGATTTTGGCGTTTAGTTTCACCGTGAAAGCTTGTAAGGAGTTGAGAAATCGAGTAAAAGAAATTGTGGGAAAAGAAAAAGGAGATATCGTTAATATATCTACATTTCATAGTCTCTGTCGGCAGGTTTTAAAAGAAGATATTGATAGACTCAATAGAAGTTACGTACGGGATTTTAAATCATTAGACGAAAATGGTCAGATAAAAATTGTTAAACAGTTAACGCGCACTAATGAACAGCGGGTGCGCGCCGAGATTGAGTATATACAATCTCATGAATTTCCTAATCCTGGCGAGATTCTTAATTTTACAAAAAAATGCAAAGCGAGAGAAATTAGTCCATCGGATGCTGCTCCTCATGCCCCTGAGCTTCACATGTCGGAGGTTTATGTAGAGATTTACGAACTTTATGAACAGCGTCTTCAGTATGAGGGATGGATTGATTACGAGAGCCAGCAGATTTTCACTAATGAACTTTTTAGAAATGTCCCAGAAGTTAAGACTAAATGGCAAAATAGGTTTAAACTTATTTTCGTTGATGAATACCAAGACACTGACCCTATTCAATATCGAATTGTAAAAACTCTGGCAGAATCCCATCAGAATTTGCGGGTTGTTGGTGATGATGACCAAGGGATTTACGGATGGCGGGGAGCTGACATCCAAAATATATTAAACTTTGAGAAAGACTATCAGCACGCTAAGGTAATTTCGCTCGGACAAAACTATCGTTCGACAAAGAACATAGTTGCGGCATCCCGTGCTTTAGCGGACTTTAATCCAGATAGGCGAGATAAAGAACTGTTTACGCGGAACTTTGAAGGTAAGAAAGTAAAACACCTCCACTGTGAAAGTGATGAAGAAGAAGCTTCTACTATTGCGACCTTTGTCCATCGTGCTATTGATCAAGGCGGTCAATCTCCAAGCGATTTTGCTGTGCTATACCGCACCAAAAAACAAGCAGACGTTTTTAAAAACGCTTTCAAAGAGTTAGGAATTCGGTATCATATAGTTCCGGACTCTTCAGATACGAACACAACTGGTGTATCTATGCTGACAATCCATAAATCCAAAGGTTTGGAATTTCCTAACGTGTTTGTTGTAGGTATATGTGAAGAGTTATTACCCCATTATTACAGTAGGGATGAAAAAGATTGGGATGAGGAACTCCGACTACTTTACGTGGCGATGACTCGAGCGAAAAACTGGTTATGTTTATCTTCTTATGAAAAAGACGGGTACAAACAGCGCGGACAATCCCCATTCTTGAAACGCAAGTACATCCCAGCAAACCTTCTTGAATCCATATCAACGCTACAGGATACCCAGATACCACCAGCACCTGAGGAGATGAACGCTCCTCAGGAACCATTCAACTATATTGAGCCGCTTCCTGAGCAACTACTTGGGGATGGCATGACTGTCATCGGCGTTGACCCTGGAAATATTGGTACTCGGAATACAAATGTAGGTTGGTCAGTTACGCAAAAAACCTCTGATGGATATTCTGTTCTTCGCTTTGGCACTGAGAGACCTACAGGAACTCCAGAAAACAAACTTAGACAGATAGAACGGAAAATAAATGCGTTGATACAGTCCCCATCAAATCGACCGTATGCTATTGCAGTTGAGAAACTTGAAGTTGCAACAGAGGAAGCGAGAAGGGAATGGTTCTTGTATGTCGCGGCGTGTGTAGCAACTGTAAGAAGTATCGCTGACAAGGAGGGCATAGAATGTCGATCTATACGCCGCAGCACGTTAAATATGCTGCTACGGACAATAGAAAGGCATCTAAGGAAGATGTCCAGAAGGCTGTCAAGCGAATGTGTAACCTCCAGCAAATTCCAGAACCACATCATTCTGCGGATGCAATCGCGACAAGTCTTTGCTACCTCAGAAGTTATCTAAACTCTTCCCGCTTTGAAGGCAATAAACGAAAAATGGAACGGTATGAAACGGGTTGTGATTACATAGACAAAAGACAATTTGATGCAGCAATTGATGAATTCATGGAAACACTATACATAGATCCTATTTATACAGATGCGTACGTCGGCAAGGGTCGTGTACACCTTGCACAAAACAATATTGAAGCAGCAGAAAACACAGCTGAAAAAGCCTTAAGACTTACAGATAATTTTCATCCAGATTCACAGAAGCTATTGAATGCTATAAGAAAATACCACTCTGGCTGTAGTTCCTTGAAAAATAGCGAATGGAATATTGCGATAGACAACTTCAAGGAATCTATAAACCAAGAACCTATTTTTACTGAAGCACACTGTGGACTCAGTCAGGCATACCTTAATGTAGGTAATCTGGAAGTTGCCAGAAATGCAGCCGAAGAAGCCTTAAGACTCATAAATGACTATCAACCTGCCCGGGAACTTTTGGTTGAGATAAAAATGAGACATTACAACAATGGCAAGATTTGCTTCAATCGTGAAGAATATCAACAAGCAATATTTGAATTTCATAATGCAGTGGATATTGACCAAGATTTTAAGGGTGCTCATCGGTTCATTGGTGAGGTATATTTGAAATTGGTTGAACTTGATAAAGCAGAAAAAAGCGTAAGGGAAGCATTACGGATTGATTCTACCTATCAACAAGCCCATGAACTTTTAAAAAAAATTAAATATAAACACAAAGAGCAAGGAGATGTACATCAGAAAAGAAATGCCTATTCTGATGCAGTAAAATCTTATGAACATGCAATAAGAATTGATGATAAATATAGAAATGCCTATAACAGCCTTGGTATTGTTTATAGAAAAATGAAGGAATATAACAAATCAATAAGTGCTTATCAGAAAGCAATAAACATTGATGAAAGTTGTCATGTAGTCAATACTAATCTCAGCATTGTTTATCTCGATATTAGTGAATACTCTAAGGCAGTAAAATCACTAAAACGTGCAATTACGATTAAACCCGATTATCAAGTCGCATACTATTACCTAGCTAGTACTTACTTCAAAATGGAAAATCTAACAGAGGCAAGTGAAACAGTGCTTGAGGCTTTAAGGCTTGATTCCAATGATCCGTTCACTCTTAAACTTGTAATGAATATCCAGGACACTTATTTGAAACAAGGTCAAGATTCTTTTAATCAGGAGAATCTCGCTGCAGCAGAAAATGAAGCACGGAAGGCATTACGACTTGATCCAAACTATGAGCATGCAACCTGTCTTATGGTCTCTATAAAAGAAGAATATTATAGGCGTGGTTCAACATCTCTTAAACAGAACGAATGGATACCAGCAGAAACATGTGCAAAAGAAGCATTGAGAATTGACCCAAACTATCAACTTGCATCTGACCTCTTAAAACAAACGTATTATGAACAAGGCGTTAATCATATAAAAAACAACAGATATGTAGAAGGTATAAACATACTTCAAAAAGCAAACAATATCAGGACAAATTGTGAAAAAACGTACTATAATCTTGGATGGGCTTACTACAAACTGAGCAGATTGAAAGAAGCACAGCTATCGGTCAAACAAGCATTATCAATTGAACCAAATTATCTTCAGGCCAATGCACTTCTGTCTGAGATAAATCATCCCCGCAATTGGTTGAAATTAGGAGTGGCAAATGTGCGACATTTTACCCGTAGGATATTAAAACTGAATCAGGATTGAAGGAAAATGAAATTAGATACTGGACATCCAATTGATATTGACAATTCTGATCAAGTCTCTAATCGTTGAAACTCAGAATTACAATTTGCACAGAAAACAAAAATGAACAAACACCAAAACTACGACACCATCATTATCGGCGGCGGACCCGCAGGAAGCACCGCTGCCACGCTAATCGCTCAGCAGGGCTACCGTGTGCTACTCTTGGAGCGTGACGCAGAACCGACCTTCAAAATCGGTGAATCGTTGATTCCTGCCACATACTGGACTTTCAAACGACTCGGCATGCTTGACAAACTGAGAACGAGTCATTTCCCACAGAAGTTCAGTGTACAATTTTTTACACGCACGGGCAAAGCTACCACTCCATTCTACTTCTTTGAAACCAATCCACATGAAAGTGCTGTCACATGGCAGGTCCTGCGCAGCGAATTTGACCAGATGCTTTTGGACAACGCAATAGAAAAAGGGGTAGAGGTAAGACGAGGTGTTAGTGTCCGCAAAGTGATTTTTGAAGGAGATAAGGCGATAGGTGTTGCTGCACAGAACGGAAAGAATGATCATGCACAGGCAAGTAATAACCTCGAAACAATAAACGGAAATGTCATTGTGGATTCAACTGGGCAGCGTTCTCTCATTGGGAGGCAGCTAAACCTCAATACCATAGAACCGAACCTGAAAAAGGCATCCCTCTTTACCCACTACGAAGGTGGGCATCGCGACGAAGGAATTGACGAAGGTGCTACCCTTATCATGCATACTGAGGATAAAGAGTCATGGTTTTGGTCAATACCGCTTCCATACAACCGCACCAGCATTGGCGTTGTCGGTGAGTTGGACTCCCTCCTCCAAAATCGCAGGGAACCTGATGGTAAACTCAACGCACAAAAAATCTTCAACGAAGAATTGGAGAAATGTCAACCTTTGAAGCAACGACTTGAAGGTGCAAAGCAACTTTTTCCTATTCAGACGACAAAGGATTTCTCGTATCGTGCGAGTCGAATCGCAGGCGATAATTGGGTGTTGATAGGCGATGCATTCGGATTTTTAGACCCTGTGTATTCAACAGGTCTGTTTTTAGCACTCAAATCAGGTGAAATGGCAGCAGATGTAATTATTGAAGCATTCCGAGAAAATGACTTTTCTGAAAAACAATTGGGAAGTTTCGGAAAAACGTTTGTTGATGGTATGGAAGCGTTTCGGAAACTTGTCTACGCTTTTTATACCAAAGAATTTAGTTTTGCGCGATTTCTATCAGAATATCCAGAGCATCTTGGCGGCATCGTTGATATTTTAAGTGGAGATGTCTACAGGCGGGACGTAACCTACATCTTTCCAGACATGTCAAAGACGTGTTATTTTCCGCCTGAGGTGCCGCTTGGGTCATCTGCGTAATTCACGCGCTCAGATTTTTATATCCGTTGGAAAAATGTAAATAAATTCATCATTCGGATTAAAGCTTTATTGGCTTTGCCTCTATAGGAGAACATTAATGAAGTTCATCACATCATATTTACCTATTTTTTGTCTCATCTTTGCCTTGAGTTTCGGAGTCGGATGCGACAATACATCAAAGAAAGACTCTACTAATAATGAGAAAAGCGATACATCTGCCAAAACAGAGGATGAAAATGCGCGACAACGCCGCTTTATTAGTATCGGAACAGCTCGTACAGGTGGTGCTTTTGTTCCGGTTGGTAATGCAATTGCTGATGTTGTTGGGCGTAACATTACAGAAAAAGATTGGGAAGTCACCGCCACAGGCACACAAGGCACACAGCAAAACATCCGCTTACTTGTTAGTGAAGACAGCACATTGGAATTTGCTCTCGCCAATGCGGCAATTTCATA
Organism: Candidatus Poribacteria bacterium; assembly: GCA_965197475.1. GTDB lineage: Bacteria > Poribacteria > WGA-4E > WGA-4E > WGA-3G > MSPOR6. Next base: position 1,086,072 of record CBDANF010000003.1, read on the forward strand.
TTTTGCGGTTCGCGGGGAAGGCGCGTGGAAAACCGAACATCCAATCCGCGCCGTTATGACACTTGCACCAAATGTTGCACTATTCGTCACGCCAAAATCCTCCGGTATCCGTTCAATTGCAGATTTAAAAGGAAAACGTGTCGTTGTCGGTCCTGCGGGAGCCGGTTTTGAGTATTTTCTGAAACCCATTTTAGCAGCGCACGGTGTCACGTATGATGACTTTACGCCTCTGAACGATATATACAGTGCTGCAGTGAATCTGTTAGCAGATGGTGCAGCTGCCGCGGCGTTTATCGGAGGCGCAATTCCAACCCCAGCGGTTACGCAAGCCTCCGCGACCCAAGACATTTATTTCATTCCGTTTGATGAAACCGCCAAAAAGTCTCTGGTTGAAAAGTACCCTTTCTTTAATCCTATAACTATACCCGCTGCTGCCTATAATAAAGTACTGACTGAGCCGTTTGATACCATGAATGTCGGTTCAATGCATATCATCACTGCCGAGAGCGCAGATGAAGACATGGTCTATCATTTTACGAAGACCTTGTATACGCATCGTGCTGAAGTCGTCAAAGCACATAAAGCTGGCAAAGCGATTAATGAGAAGAATGTTGTCAGAGATGTGGGAACGCCTTTTCATCCCGGTGCAATCCGTTTCTATCGTGAAATCAACATTTGGTCCGAATAGAAATTTCCGTGTGTGAAAATTTGTCAAAAGGTTGTTCACATCTTCTTATTGTAGGGGCGGCGGGTCCCTGTGCCCGCCCGTTGTTTCCGCACGCGAGACATGGTGTGGGATTGCACTTGAAAACCGAAAACTGAATGCCTCTGAAAAATATTTGACAGCCGTTTTATTTAATGGTATTATAATTTACCGAGCCGAGATAGCTCAGTCGGTAGAGCAGTAGACTGAAAATCTATGTGTCGGCAGTTCGATTCTGCCTCTCGGCATTCCCATCTGCAACAATTTGCTAAGCCGGTGTAGCTCAGTGGAAGAGCAACTGATTCGTAATCAGTAGGTCGGAGGTTCAAATCCTCTCATCGGCTTCTCTCTTTTCCAGCACGATTCGTTTCAACTCTTCAAATTAATTCTAATCGCGCCATGTATACAACATACCTTATCCTTTTATGAAATCCCAAAATATATGAACATCTTTTGTAGGCATGCTTTGAAACCGCGCTACCGCAGCGTATAAGTAATTACGGTTTTCTATTAGGAGGAAATTCAATGATTAGTATAACAGCCTTAAGACCTGCTTTAAATGCGATCATCCCGCATTTACCTAAAGCAGCAGGTATAACGTTAACCCGTACCTTACCGTTTTTACCTTTAGCGTTGGAAATTGCTAAAGTGTTATATCAGCATCGTGAAAAAATAGGGAAGATCGTGAGTCATCTTGCTTTGCATACTTCAAAAGGCATCAAAAAGGGAACAGCAGAAGTAGTAAAAACAGTACCATATCTGCCAAAAAAGGTAGGGCGGAAACTACAACGTTATCTGCAATATTTGCCTTTAGCACTTGAGATTGCTAAGGAATCATACAAAAAGAATAATAAAAAGGTTTGTTCGATTACAAAACAGTTCCCGAATGAAGTTAAACAGAAAATTAATAGGACATTGAAAAGAGATCAATGTCCATGTTGCTTAAATCTTTTTAGCAGATTCCAGCGTTAGCGATATCGATCTATTGGTGAGGCAGAGCCATTCAATTCTCCAGTAGTTGCAACCTTCTGCTCAAGGTCCCTCCTCTGTAGGAGTGACCTCCCGTCGCGACTTTACGATTAAAACGCACAAAAAACCGAAAACTGAATGGCTCTGATTGGTGAGGTAATCTGTGATGCAACTTTTTTGCTGCGGCACTTGTATAATCTCTGTCACCGCCATCAAAGTGTCAGGGAACTTCCCATCATTCCAATTCTTCGTTTTCTGCTGCGATTTCCTCTTCAAGTGATGTGATAATCGCAAAAAAAGTTGTATGCGGTTCAAGTTCATAGACCTTCTGGTACATCTCAAGTGCTTTCTGTTTATCATCAAGAAAACTCTCATAAATTTCAGCCATATTTTGCCATGCATCAACTTCTGTCGGGTCAAGTTCCACAATGCGTTTATAGACTTCTAGGGCATCTGCGTATGGCCGTGTTGTGGCTTCGCGCTTCAGTGCGTGAGCACGTATATAGAGTAAACCGATCAGATCGTTGACAATCTCTTGCATCCCCGGTTGTTTCTGGTGTGCTTCTTCTAAAAGGAGAATTGACTGCGCCTCAAGCCGAGTGATCTCTGCCATATCTTCGCTGGTAAGTTCCCGATCAAGGAATCGGTAACCTTGAAGCGTCTTATTGTAGGTACGTGACAATTGAAGGCGTGCAAGCATACCGATAGGGGCATTTTCAGAGGGAACGTCTATGAAATCAGGATCGCTTTCAATCGCTTTTCTGTAGTGTGTTGATGCCGCTTTATACTGTCGGCTCCCTTGATACAGAACGCCAAGAAGATAGTATGCCTCGGCATGATCAGGACTTTTTTCTAATACCTTCAAAAATTGTTTTGTTGCGTCTTCTGGTAAACCTTCATCGCGAAAGAATTTACCGCTTAAAAGAAGAACATTTTCATCATCGGGCTGGATATTTGCAGCATGTTGAAGACGCGATTTTGCATCTTTTAACCAACCACTCTGGGAGTAGATTTCAGCAATACGTAGGTTCGTATGCAAACGGTTTGCTTCATTTCCTTCTGTTTTTTCGGTTTCTAATGCGTGGAGTGCTTGCCAATAGAGATACACAGCACTCCCCAAGTTCTGATCGTCAAAGCGCACATCTGCTTCAGCAATGAGAGCTTCAGCTTCAGACAATGGCGATTCAGGTTGGGCACTGCCCCGCTGCATGTAGAAGGCTGCAAGCACCACGAACCCAATAATCGCTGTGATTTCAGTATACAAAAGCCAGCGATCATAAGAAAAAAATGATTTGTTTTCAATCTGATTGGTAGATTCCATGTGAGTCTCCTACAAAGTGCCATCCTTAGAAGTTTTTGCTGCAGTCTCCACATCTTCAATGATTTCGAGCATCTTCTCAGCGTCAACAAACTTTTCAATTCGTTTGAAAATATTTTCTTGACCATCCATAAAAATAACGACAGGTAATCCTCGAATTTGATATTTCTCTTTCAATATCTTATCAGATTCTAAACTAAAATCGAGTTTGACAGTGATATAATCTTTTAATTTATCAACAACAGCTTGTTCTGAAAAAGTCTTATGATCCAGTTCATTGCAGGCACCGCACCAAGTGGCGTAAAAATCAAGCATCACCAATTTGTTTTCCTGTTTAGCCGCTTCTAATGCCGCGGGTTCATCGTAAACCCAGTTTGGATGAGGTCCGGCAACAGGTTGCTGGAGTCCACCTACAATCATAAAAGCACCGACTATAGCCAAACAGAGACCGAATGCTTTACGGACTTTCATCCCTGAAGAGATACCGCTAAAACGTTGTGTTAACTTGCCGAGGAACAGTCCAATAAGAATTAAACCACCCCCAATGGCGAAAAATGGAAGGGAGTTCTGTAGGAAATTCTTCAATGGGGCAAAGATTTCAACATCTTTGAGGAAGTAGAGTGCCATTGTGATAATGGCAATGCCGAAGATGTTTTCTAAAATATACATCCATCCGCCTGAACGGGGTAGTTTTGAGAGTAAACCAGAAAACGTTCCTATGCCGATGAACAATAAACCCATACCGAGGGCATAGGTTGACATGAGCCAGAATCCAAGGAACAGATTCTGAGATTTCGCTATAAATGTCAGAACAGCAGCTAATGCGGGACCTGTGCATGGTGCAGCGATAACACCGGCAACAGTTCCCATCGCAAATGCACCCAAAAATCCGGCACCACCGACAGTGTTAAGCCTGTTTTGCACTGAGGAAGGTATCTGTATTTCAAAAACTCCAAACATTGACAATCCGAGTGAAACAAGTATCAGACTGATGACACCGACAACCCACGGGTTCACCAATATCTGTCCGAATACGGCTCCAGTAGATGCTACAGCAACACCAAGGATTGAATAGGTAACGATAATTCCGACTACGTAAACAACAGAAAGTAGAAAAGATTTGAAAACACCGGTAGACTCATTCGCACCGAAGATTGAAACCGTAATTGGTATTAGTGGGTACACACATGGTGTCAAACTCGTTGCGATTCCACCTACAAACACGAGTAGAAATGCCAGCCATAACTTCCCACCTAATAGCGCGCCTGCAATACCTCCTTCGCGTTCACCGAATTCTATATTGGCAAAAATAGCCTCATTCATCTGTTCCACTGTGTCATCTGCGCTAGCGACTTCAATTGGTATTTTTATAACGTGTGTTGTAGGTATAAGACACTGCTCGTCGTTACACGCTTGATATTCAATTTCCAGATTCAAAGAGATAAGCTCAATAGGGGCGGTTTGAAGCAAAGTCGCTGGAACTCCGATTGTGATAGTATCGTGGTAGACAGAAGCAATGCCTATTGATTCGATATTAAGCGTGTCACCTGACGGATATACGACTTCTCCGAAGGTTAGATTCGGCGTGTCGGAAGGTGTTACCTTTGTAGGGATAAGTCCTTTACGAGTAGGATTAGCGTTAACATGCCACCCTTCTGCTATCTTTACGACAACCGCAATTTGGAATTCTTTCCCGGGCTGTACCTTGTCTAAAGAGATATATCCTTCAGCAGTTATTTTTTCAACAAGTTGATTGTCGGTAAAGTCAAAATCAGGCAACTGTGCTTGTGCACAAATTGGCAGTATTGTCGTGATAAGTGATAATAGAACTAATAGTGAAAATCGTTGGAACATGGTGTTTTTAAGCATACGTTGCTCCCTTTAAGAGAGATTTTGATTAGGCTGGTTTTTCAGAATTATTTTACCAATATTTGTGCATTTGTGCAAGTTACCTGAGCATTGGGTATGTAAAGTTTTGACATTAAGCACGTAAAGTATTGTAGGTTTGGGTAGAGCGAAGCGAAACCCAACAAAAATCCGAGAAATCCGCATAATCCAAGATTCAGATGTCAAAAACTTCACACACCTTACCGCGGTTCAAGCACAACACATGGCAGGATCATCTCTTCAAATGAAATTCCGCCGTGTTGGAAACTGCCCTGAAACATCTCTCTATAGACATTAAACTGGTTCTCGTATATAAAATAGTAATCCTCTTTAGCAAGGGTGTAGTTCTTTTCTGCTGTGCTGTATGGTAATCGGTATGCTTCTGGATTATTTATGAGCAAACCTGCTTCAGGGGCACATGAGATGTCTCTGCCCTCTTTTGTTCGGAGTCCGCTTGAGAGTTCGTGCGGGCTCGAAATTTTCGCTGCGTTTTGACAGAGTACTGAACCGTGATCCGATGTTATTATTATAGTTATACCACGTTCGGCTGCAAGACTAATTATCTTATAGAGTCGTGAATTTTGAAACCACATTTGGACAAGCGTGCGAAACGCTTCTTCATCTGGAATGAGTTGCTGAAATAGGGGCACCTCGCTTCGTTGGTGCGTCAACATGTCAAGAAAATCAACAACTACTGCTGCAAAACTAATCCGGTTTGCGTCAGTTAACCATTGTAGATATTGAATCTCACCCCGCTCATCAAAAATTTTGAAGTAATGGGGTGATGGTTTTAGCGCGATGCCATGCCGCTCAAGTTGTAAACGCATGAGTTCCTTCTCGTGGCGGTTGATACTCGTGTGTTCCTCATCCGGTTCAGCGTATAGATCAGGGTATCGTTCAGCCAAATCCCTCGGAAACAGACCGCTAAAAATAGCATTCCGAGCATAACGGGTTGTCGTTGGCAGAATAGAATAGTAATAGTGCTTTGTCATGTGGAAATCACGGTAGAGCAGCGGTTCAATTTTAAACCAATGATCCAATCGCATACAATCCATTACCACAAATAGCACGGATTTTCCCACTTGTATCTCTGGAATGACATATTTATAAAAAACATCCACAGATAAAGTCGGCGAGTCTCCACCCTCAAGCCATAGACTATAGGTGTTTTGAATGTAGTCAGCAAAAGCTGAATTGGCTTCACGTTTTTCACGGGCATGGATAGTTTTAAGCTCGTCCACGTTAGAAAGACCATCAAATTTGATATCCCATTCTATGAAATGGATATAAGTATCTATCCATGCTTGCCAATCGTTATCATGATAAGCATCTATCGGTGTATGTGCCTGACTGTGTTCCAACGCGTATTGCTTATTAAAGTTCTTAACGTACGCTTGTGGCGTATATGCCTCTCGCATCATCTGCTTTTCAAGTAAAAATGCAAGTGATGAAACCAACTGTCTGGGATTTGTAGGCATTATCAAGACATCACCGACACCATGAAGACTCGCTTGCGTCATAATCTCTTGTCCACTTGCCTTTGTGAGCAAAATCATTGGAATGTGTGCATCCTCTTTACGGATACGTGCAAGCAGGTCGCCATTTCGCGTTGGTGCTTCATAATTTAATAATATAGCGTGGAAAGTCTCATCTCTGAGTAAAACGATACCCTCTACACCGCTATCTGCTAATGAGACATCATACCCGTGATACTCTAAAAATTGAACATAAGGCTTCAACTCAGACTTCAAATATGGGCTTGCAAGCGGTGCTTCTAATGCACTATCAATCCACAGAATTCTCTGTCTTGTTTTTTTCATGTCTCATCCCCCTTTTCCTACAATGCTTTGCTTGCTTGATGTTAGGGTCAACAATTGGGAACGTCCCGCCAAAGATGTGGACATGGTTATGGTTCTCTAAGCCCAATATTATAAAGCTAAGCAGACTAAATTTTGGAAACAAAACGTCCAGGATTAAATACACCGCTACCGTCGAATTTCGTCTTGACCTGTTTCATTAAGTTGAACGTGCTACCTATCGGACCCCAAACATCAACCTGCTGTTTTAGATCAAGCGGCGCAGCCTCTATAATAAGGTTGCCCTGAGCATCTATAGCACGTTGACGCAGTTGAGTCAGCGTATTTGCAAGTTGTTGGAAATCGGTTTCAGAATCTATAGGTATTTTGAGATAAAGCACACCATTTCCTAATAGTACCATCATGTCATCCGTAACTTTTAGTGCTGTCTCAGCAAATTCGGCGATATCCGTACGTTTGAGATTAACCTTTACAATAACCGTATCGGATGCCTGATCAATCGCAGGAAATTCCTGAATAGCATGACTAATACTGTCTCGCGATTCCTCTTCAATTATTTTCACACCAATTGCGCTATTTTGTTCCAAAAGGGTTTGAACTGCGTTGAGCTGCCACGTGACAGTTTCAGAATCTCCACCAAACCCAACTACCAGTGTCGGTTTCTTCTCTTGAAATTGACGGATAGGAAAATTTACGAACAGATTCACGAATGTTGGCAATGTCTGAGATCGCACAACACATAAACCTGTGTTGACTGCATCTTGAATGTTCTGAAACTGCGCAGCGAGTAATGCCTGCCGCGCAGGTAGCGGTGACAATTTGAGCGTCACCTCAGTAATAATGCCGAGTGTTCCAAAAGCACCGATATACAGTTTGTTAAGATCGTATCCGGCAACATTTTTAACAACCTTTCCGCCGCTTTTGACAACTGTGCCACTAGCATGCACAACGTGCATCCCTAAAACCAAATTTCGCGCTGTTCCATACCGAAGACGTAGCGGGCCACTGGCATTTGTAGCAACAATTCCACCGATAGTACACCGATCAGCATAAGACGGATCCAACGCAAGAAACTGTCGATGCTGTGCCAATTCGTTTTGGAGGTCAGTTAAACGAATGCCAGCTTGTACAGTCACGGTCAAATCAGCGGGTTCATATTCCACCACATTGTTTAGCCGAGTTGTTGACAGCACGATATCCGTTTTTAGAGCTAAGTTGCCGATGCCGAGTTTTGTTCCTGCGCCAGCAGGCATTACGGACAAATTCTGCTCTGATGCACAGCGAAGAACATTTTGCATCTCTTGGACAGATGCAGGCATTACCACGATTTTCGGAACGGTCCCGTCAAAAGTATACGCAGAAACCTGCTCCTTTTGCAAGATGCCAGACTCCCCAACAATGTGTCTAAGTTCATCATGCAATGAATCTGAAGTTTCCATATACTTCTTTCCTTTCAACGGATAAGTTATTTATTTCCTGGCAAAAACTTGTCAATCTCAATTTCAGGCACGGGTAGATTGTCTGTATCAGCAAGTTTTTTCAAAAGATGTTGTGCCTTTTCATAATGTCCACTCGTATCGGGAATAGACTTGTAAAGATCGCGAGCTTGATCCAAGTTGCCGAGTGGCTGGTGGGAGAGTGCCTTATTCATGAGACATGCTTCAACCTGGGCAACTCGTTCTGGGAAGTCTTGGTACCGTCCTTCACTAATACCGGGAAGAAACGCCTTATCAGAAAACATGGTGATGGCATCTTGGTATGCCTCCACTGATTTTTGAAGATAGTATGTATTGAAATTTAACGAAAGATCACCTTCTTGATAGCCTTCAGGTTTAGCAGCTTCATAGTAGGAGCGACCTTCAAAGAATTTTCCCATCAACTTGACAAGGTCGAACTTGGGAAATGGGCGATAGTCCCACAACTTGGCATATTCTTCTGCGGCTTCAACGTATTGCTTAAATTCAATCCGTTTAATGTCTGCAAAACGGAGTTGCACATCAGCGGCAAGGATATCAAACTCGTTATCGTTTTTGTTCTTTTCAATAAACTCGTGGGCAACTTTTTCCAGTTCTTCCTTGCGTCCTAAGTCGTTCAGTGTCCAGATTGCGCCATATAACGCATGCGGCGTGACAGAGTTTTCTGGAAAATCGTCAATGGTTTGTTGGTACCATTGCAAGGCGTATTCCAGTGTTAGCATTCCTTGTCTTGTTTCACCTGCCTGCATCTGATTGGTGCCGAGTTTGTAATATGAATCCCCAATTTGGAAGAAACAATAAGGTGTATAATTCAGTTCTGCCTTTTCTCTGACTACACTTTTTTCGTAATCAATCACTGATTGATATGCAGTAATTGCTTCGCTCCAACGATCTAATCGGAACAGGCTGTCGGCAATACCGAGTTTCGCATCACCAAAAAACGCACTTTTTGGATAAACGTTAACAAGGCTTGTGAAAAGAGCTATGGAATTTTCATAGTCTGCTTGATCGAAGTAAGTCTGTCCGATTGTAAACTGAATTTCGGATTGGAGATTTCTGTCTGTAGTACTTCGCAATGCCAATTCGTAGTTAACACGCGCCCTGTCGAAGTCTAACTGTTTAACATAGATCGCACCTTGGTCAAAGTATGCTGCTATGACGAGATTATGATCTGGAAATTGTGTAATAAAGTTCGTATACCGACTGATCGCCTCATCAAGTCTGTATAGTTGGTTCAAACAGAAAGCAGCTTTATACATCGCTTCGGCTTGAAGATCGGGATAGTTCTTAAATTCTTCGGTAGCAAATTTATCAAATTCTATATAAGCTTGCTCATACGCTCTTTCGTCAAGGAACGATTGGGCGATGAGAAGTTGAGCATCGTCTTTGAATTCGGATGTTGGGAAGTTGACAAGAATATTTCTGAAGGCGGTTCGACAGTCTTCATAATTTCCCGACTTATAGTTCAACTGACCAATAGCGTACCACGCATTTTCTACTTGTAGACTGTTAGGAAAATTTCGAATCAACTGCAAGAACTTTGCTTCAGCGAGTTCATATTGCTCTGTTCGATAGAGAATATGACCCCAGAGATATGTTAACCCTTCTTGATGTTTCGGTACAGTAGCAGTTGGTGAGACTTTTTTGATGATCTGAATCGCTGTATCATAGTAATTCACATCACCTGTCATCTCAGCCAGTCGCGAATAAGCAACTGCGATTTTAAAATTGGCGAGGGTTGTGAAATCCTTGTCAATGTGTTCTGTATTTACACCCGGTTTTCTTGATTCTTCAAGTGCTGCAGTATACTTGGCGATCGCGCCTTCATAATCCGCTTGTTTATGCATTTTCTCAGCGGATTGGTAGAGTTGATTAACATACACAGAACTGCCTATTAACGTCATAGTACACGAAGAGAAGATAAATACAAGAATCAATGTGTAGATTATCCCTAAAATTCTTATGTTCATTTGCTCTCCTTAGTAGATTCATTGCATGGGCGTAAAATTCGCATCAATCAGAGTTTGAGCGGGACACCAAGACATGCTAAATACGAGAATGGCTTATCAATGTACTTTGCGAATTCTCTTATCAGTGTACCTTAAATTTGCATGAAATTCAAGTCATTTTCAATCAGGCACATCAGGTTTTATTTTTTGGTTCATGAAAATAGAAGAAAGCCTCTGTCCTATAAACGCACAGAGGCTTTCCGCTAAATTTATTTTGCCTTTTCTATTCCTTATCCTCTTCTGGATAGTCAATTGACCATTTGCCGCGTCCGTCTCCTGTAGGCGATTCTTGCCAAAGTGCTAAGAAATTTTCTGGCGCGTTATGTTCCAAAAGGTGCGTCATAAAGAGTTGATGCAATTCGGTGACAAGTGCAGCGTTGTCCTCAGAAAGATTATTGATTGCGATTGGGTCTACTGTCAAGTCAAACAACTCAGGCGTGCCGTGTGCCCCAACAGGAGCATATCCCCAACGTTCTGTAACGAGGAAAGGCGTTGTTGCTCGCCGCGGCACAGTGCCGTTGCGTGAACCGATATGAGTTCCTGTAACCGCATACTCTCTGTGCTGTGAATCTCCACTACGAAGTGCATCTGCAAAAGAACGTCCATCAAAAGGTTTAGGCGGATCAAGCGTGATACCCGCCAAATCACACAACGTTGGTAGAATGTCCATCGGTTGTGCAATCATGTCAAGACGTTGTCCTTGTGGCACATCTCCGCCAGCAATCAAAAACATCTCATGGTTAATCTCAGGATAAGTCGGCCAATACCGCGGGTCTTCAGGGTCAATGTTAGATTTCCCTGTCCTATCGTGTTCTCCAATGGACATCCCGTGGTCAGACATCACAACAACAAGTGTATCATCCCAAAGTTCAAGGTCCTCAACCTTTTCAAGGTACGTCCGATGTGCCGATCAACCATCTCCGATTCGCCAGCGTAGTGTGCCCACAAGTTATGTAACTCAGCATCAGTATAGATAGACGACCGTCCATAGTTTGGATGTAGCATCGGCGGTCCAGAATAGTCAGGATCGTAGCGTTTAACGATATACTCAGGCGGATCCCACGGTTCGTGCGGATCAAAGAAATCAACCCAAAGGAAGAAGGGGCCAGAACGATAGTTTTCCTCTAAAAATCGTATTGAAGTTTGTGATGTTCTACCGGAAAACGTCTCTGCCTCGTATTGATAGTATCGGTTTGTCCAACGGTGGGTATTGGGCAAGGTGTTACCTCGGAAGGATTTGGACGCGTTTTCTCATCCGGCATGATAGTCTGTATTTCGTCATTGAGATGGAGCAGCGGTTTATCACCCTCTTGCCCACGGTGTTGAAAAGCAGCTTGAAATCCTTGCTGGAACCGGGCATTGAACAGATGCGGACAATCGCAAATGAGCTGCGTGGCATATCCCTTCCCACCTAACAGTTTAGCGATATGGTTTGGACCGCTCAGATCAATCGCCTGCCAGCCGTAGTGCGGCCATCCCACTGTGCCGGTCGCAACATCGGTTCGATGCGGAATAGTCGGAAAACTGCTCATATAGAATTTGTCAATAGCAGTTGCGCGTTCTGCCTCAAACTTATCAAACATCGGTGTCCGTATAGGTTTTTCAGCCCGTTCACCGAGATTGTCATAGCGGAACGTGTCTGTAATTAATAAAACAATATTCTTCATGTTTTATCCTCTTTATTATAGTATTCTTATTTACCCTCAAACCTCTTGTCGTGTTGTTTTCAACAGGAGCATAGTCACAAATAGCAACGGCAGAATCACAGCAACAGAGACAACAATTGACACTTGTGCACCGATTAGGCACGGAAAAAAGAGTATTGAACCTATCATTGATCCCTTCAACGCAAAATAGCCGTTTTTCTCGTTCGGCTGCAGATAGAGCGGTATACGGGTAATAACGGCAGCAAGCATACCCAGAATTACCCAAACGGCGTAAGTTTTATGGGCAAGCGGTTCTTCCAGCCAATACGGTAAAAGTGCAATAACAAAAGCTGACATCGTTGCGGTGGCAGATAAAAATAGTGCTGGACGAATACCGAGTTGCACAGGTGTTGTTGTGATACCGAGTTGTTTGTCACGTGAAATGTCTTTAAACGTGGTTGTAATGTGCGTGCCTAAATCGTAAAGCGTTGTTGCTCCAAAAGCATACCACACTAATCGTGGCACACTTCCACTCACGACTAACGCACCAAAAACGTTCAAAAGTCCAATTCCCAAAGGCAATGTCAAGCTTCCTAAGATACCGCGAGCTTTGAAAAAAGCATTATAGAGGTGCGAAATAGCGACCAACGCCATCACTAACACACCCGCTTTTACGTTTAGCAAAAATCCGCTGACGACACAGAGTGCATAGATAATGCTTGCAGGCACCAGTGCTTGCTTAGGTGTTAACCGATGTGAAGGAAGGGGACGATCCGGATTCGCCCGCGCGTCTGTTTCGCGGTGGAAATAGTCGTTTTTTATCATTCCAGCAAAATAGCCGAACAACGCTATGACTAACGCCGCAGCAACGCGCCACGTCAATTGTCCCTCACTCGCAATAAGCGCGCCAGGAAGTGTCGCAACAATTGGAATCCCAAAAAGCGGATAGCGGATGAGTTCAAGATATGCTTTGATACGACTCATTATGATTAAAAATTATCCTTCGGTACTCCCGCTTCTGAAACTGGCGAATTTCGCGGGTCAAAAACCTCATCCACACTATAGAACTGGTCGCTTTGTGTTCCGATGCTCAGCTCAATAACATTGGGTCCCACCTGTTTATTTCCACTGATATAATTGTCTCGGAGTCTGCCACCGTCGTAGACTGCCCAACCACTGTTCAACGTGATATTGTTGGATACAATCTCAGGTGAGGACGTAGAATAACAGATGATCGCATATTCATAGTTTGATCGGATATTGTTATGTTGGATACGTGGGCGTGAATCATCTTCACATACAAGTCCATATCGGTTGGCATTGAATTCGTTATACTCTACCTCTGGCGCAGCGGCACCGCGGAATTGTGCACCACTGCCGTTCCGGTTGAACTCATTAGCAGTAATAGTTGGGTTGGTATTTTCGCAAAGCACCCCGATTTTGTTCTCACTAAAGAGACATCTCTCAATTTGGACAGAATCCGTTCCACATATAATGCCGTAAATAGCATGCTGGATGCGACAGTAAGTGAGTCGACTATTTGGACTCTGCGCTTCAATCTTAATGCCTTCCCAATCCCCCGCTTTTGGTGGGGCAGCGTTTTGTGCTGGGGTTAAAGGCACGATTGGCATTCGAGTTGGAGTTTTCAGATCTGATTTAGGTTCTGGAGCTTTTTGTGGTGTACCTAAAGACCCAAAAACTATCATTCGGTCAGGGGAACCTTCTGCGTAAAGTTCACCATGCACAATGATCTCACTGGGATCGTCTGCGGGTTCAAAACCGACGGTGGTTCCTGCACGGATAGTCAGTGTTGTCCCTTCTGGTACAATAACGGTGCCGATAACATATATACGTCCTTCCCAAACTTCATTTTCTGTGAGTTCACCGGATTTTTCAATGATACCTGAGGCAGAACCACCCATGTCTGAATTAAATGCGCCACCTTGACATCCCAGATATAAACCTGTTAAGCATAAGATAAAAATAATTTTCATTAATGTATTTTTCATAACATGGTTTTAACACAGATTCAGATTTATGTCAAGACTTACTTGACATTGGGCAGGGCTATTTAGTTTTAGGCTTTTTGTCCAGTTTATCCGAAAAGTCGCGATTCGGAGATCGCTCCTACAGCGGAAAGTCTTAAATTGAAAATCTAAATATTCGGAGAACTAAATAGCCCTGTGACATTGGGGTGTGTAAAGTTTTTGGCATTAAAAGCATTAATTTGGATTAAACGCAGTGCCCCTAATACTTCACTTTTTATTCATAAATGAAAAAATTAGTAAATGGAAATAAGCAATACGTCTTGTCCAGGACAAGGTTTGTTGGCTCCCTGTGGACTGATACGCTATGAATTTTAAAATCCTGTATAGCAAACTAATTATTCACTTAAATTCAACTTTTCCAAAAACTTTACACACCCTGAATTTGACAACACATAAACAGATATGGTAACATTTTTATATCATTTAGTAGCAATAGATGGTACAACTTTGCCTAAAACGTGTTAATTCTGAAAAGATGAGATAATCATACACGAAAACCGTATTAGGGGTCAAGTTGTAGGCGTTAGAACGTCGTAACTTAATTCTCACCTTTTGAAATCGGAAAAATTTTGCAACTGAATCTATTGTTAGGTGTGTATGAGTATGTAAGCACCTCCGGAGGCTCCCGATGCTTGAATTAGATGATGAATTAATGCAACGCTTTCAAAAAGGCGATGAGGATGCGTTTAACCTCTTAGCGCGCCGACATCAGCAGCCGTTAATCAATTTTATCGCCAGATTCACCGGGGATAGAGACAACGCCGAAGATTTGGCACAGGAAACTTTTATACGCATGTATAAAGCAGCAAACCGCTACAAACCGGGACGAGCTCAATTTAAAACCTGGATGTATTTTATTGCGAAAAATCTGTGCAAAAATGAACTGCGAAACCGTGGACGTCGAGACCGTTTTCGTGTTGATAATATCGCTACAAACGATAATACGCCAGGTGCAAATGGTGAAGAGATTGATATCATCGCGAGCGCACCCGCCGATGCCGCTTTCCAACCGGAAATTGCACTTGAACGTAAGGAACTCCGCAACGCTATCCAAGAAGCAATTTCAGAATTGCCTGAACAGTATCGGTTTCCTCTTATCCTCCGAGACATCCAAGGACTAAGTTATGACGAAATCGGCAAAATACTTGAACTGCGAAGCGGAACAACAAAATCCCGTATTAACCGAGCAAGATTAATGCTTAAAGACAAACTAAAACCTTTTATGGAGTTATTATGAAATGTTTACAGGCTGAAGAAAACTTCTCTGCACATTTTGAAGATGCGCTTGATTATCAAACATTACAACTTTTCGAGTCCCACATTGCGAAATGCTCAACTTGTCAGCATGAGTATGCCCAATTTCGAGAATCTGTTAAAGCATCACAACAACTGCCACAGATTGAACCTTCACCCTATTTCCTGTCAACATTACAGCAACGTCTCTCCGCAGAAAAACGCGAGGCACTTGCCTTCTGGGAACGACTGCTACGTATTTTCAACATGCCGAAATGGGCACTCAGTGGCGCAATAATATTGATTTTTGTGACTGCCGCTACCTTCTTATTTCATGATGATTTATTCAACCATGAAACCCGACCTTTTAACACGCCACGCCCAGAGTTTTCTTCTCAGTCACCATCAAATAATAACCTTCAATCGCCACCTCGTGATTTCTCAACCATTTCAGCACAACCGATGCAACAGAACTACACCTTAAAGCGCGTAAGTTACGTCACTACATCAACGGGTGGAGGATTATAGTTTTCAGATATAAATGCTCACTAAGTATACTACAACTTTGAAGAGGATAGATACATGCTTTCCGAAAAACCGAAACATATTCGAAATGTAAATACGATATTTATTAATATATGCAATGGACTTGGTATAAGTATCCTGATTTTAATTCTTTGCGCAGCAACACCAAGTTTCGCTAAAGAAAATGTACTACAACTCCTTGAAAAAGAATTCAAGAAAGTTGTCACGTCTGCTAGTCCGGTTGTTGTTAAAGTCATCGCGTCACAAGCCACATTGACACAATTTTCACCTAACATTGGCAGTATGAGGATTGTCCGTCAAGACATCAGTTCCGGGATCGTTCTTGATAAGGACGGGCACATTGTAACAACAACATTTAATATGACCCCTCATAAGATTGAGGTCATCTTCAATAACAACAAAACCGTTCCAGCAAAACTCATCGGTTTTGACGAACTGACCGATCTTGTTGTGCTTAAGTCAGTAAACAAAGTCCCGATGCAAGTAAAGCAAGGTGATTCCTCAAAAATTAGTGCCGGTTCGTGGGTCGTCACTATTGGGAGTTCACACGGCGATAACCCAATTGTCTCTTTCGGGATTGTTAGTGGTCGAGAAACCTTGCCTGACCATCCCTGTGCTGAACTCATCAAAATCAATGCCCCGGTTTCACCCGGTAACAGTGGTGGGGCAGTCGTGAACACTTCGGGCGAGGTGGTAGGAATGATACTGGCTGTTCTTACTGACCCTAATGATCGGAATCCGCTTCAATTACCCATGCAGATGTGGAAAGGGCAGGAAATTACTTTTGCTGTGCCGATTGAGACAGTTAAATCTGTTGCCACTGAAATTATAAAACATGGCAAGGTACCGCGAGGCTGGCTTGGTGTTGATATTGAAACAAAAGAGTTCAGTATCTTCGTTACCCGTGTTATAGAAAATAGTCCCGCCCACAAAAGTGGACTTTTGCCGAAAGATATCATTCTTGAATTTAACAACGCACCAGTGAAGAACTACGCTGAACTCCTTAGACGTGTTGGAAGCGCATCGCCAAATACAGAAGTCATTCTAAAAATCCATAGAGACGGTCGTGAAAAGAACTATACCGTCAAACTCGGGGAACGGTAAGGTTTTGTATGATTAAGACCATAGATGCCAATTTAACCTATAGGTTGGGTAGAGCTTGCGAAACCCAACACTTTTCCTGCGTGGTTTGATAGATATGGTGCTACAAAGGTGGGTTTCACTACCCCACCTTGCTGGGATATAATGCGTATAGTTTTTGAAGTATGTTTGGGTATTCGCACCGCCTTCTCAGTTCCGTTCTACCCAACCTACGACTCTACTTCAACCGATTAAACTCCTTTAAGTATGTTTGTGCGATAGTCTTATTTCCTTTAATAATCAGCAGGTTTTCACTGTTCTTTGTTTCAGCGTTCTTTGAGAAATTATACGAACCTGTAATGACTGTTTCCTCATCAATAATAATCACTTTGTGATGCATTGTTCCGGGAGTCTCATCTACAATTACCGGTATTTTTGCATTCTTCATTGATTTATATTCAGAATGCTCATTAATTTGCCTTTCTTCAAATACACCCTCCACAACAACGCCTGATTTATAGCGATCGCGCATTGCCTTCCCCAACTCATCGTGTGTAAACGAAAACGCCATGAAATAAATTGATTTCTCCGCAGACTTAATCTCTCGCAATAGAGGTGGAATCGTCTCGTTTTCTGGCGCAAAATGGGTAGAAATCATCGTGCCATCGTTTAGGGAAATATGTGGATATGGAATAAACGGATCGGATGACTTTCCGTACTGTTCAGAGAAATACATCTCCCGAAATTCCTGCGTGAAGTTAAAAGCAAGCGGTACCGAATCAATCCAGACTACGTTATTGTCGTTCTTGTGCGCGCCGTTGTAAGTAGTATTATACGAACCTGTCCAGACATACCGTTCGTCAACCACAAAAAACTTATGATGCATATACCCTTCATTGTCACCATCATCACGAATAGGAATGTCTGCCTCTTGCAGCCGTTTAATCTCCTCTTCATCAACATTGTCGTTCTCAGTGAACACTCGCACACTCACTCCTCGGTTGTGTGCATCAATTAAGGCATCTGCTACCGGTGTTGAATTCAAATGGTAAAGGGCAGCATCAACACGCTCTGAAGCTGAACTAAGTTTTGCTATAAGCCGCTTCTCCAAAGAATAAGCACCGCCACCCCCATTGACTTCACTAAAATATATCTCCCAGGATTGCTCATCAGTCGTTGCGTGGGGTTTAATCTTGAAATGTCTGATACCGAAACCGATCGCAACAGCAGCCACTAAAATGAGAAAAAACGGAACAAACTTTGAATTTCTACTTTTAGGTGGTACCGCTGAATCGCTATTCATATCTATATTACTCCATCATATAGTAGATTTTATAATTAACGCTATATTTTGATCGGCGCACTTACAAAGCGCGCCTACAATGGATATGTCAACATTTTGGAATTTTACTATAAGATCAATCGTTAAACGCCCCACCTGCGCCGAGATTCTTCCAAAGGCTCAATTTTGGCATCTTTCTGCTTCCAAGCGTAATGCCCTTTCGGTTTTTCGCCTATCCATCGCTCATCAATGGGATCGGCGGCAAGTTGATAGCGGGTATCTGCAGTAATCCGTATTTTGTTGGACGTATTGACCAGCGATGCATGCATTAGGAACATACTGAAAATGATAACATCCCCAGCCGAAAACGATGTCGTTGCCCAGTGCCCCCCAAATTTTTCAACGATTTCAACTGGATTGTCACTAAAATGCCCTTCAATCATATCTCGATCAACATCTGCTTGTCCGTAGGTTTCCCGCACCTTCTCAAATCGGTTTGAGCCGAGACAAAAGACTATCGGTCCCATATCCAGCGACACATCACCAAATGGGGTCCAGCATGAATAAAGGTTTTGTGTGCCTCTCCCCATAAAGACGATATCGTAATGAATCGGTGAACCAGAACCTGGACCAGCGGTTCGGAGCCATTTGAAATCAAACGTCCGCGCCTCACCACCGAGAAAATGTTTGAAAAAGTTCATTATCGACGGACCTTCAATCACGGCTTTAAATGCTGGCAACCGTGCCAACGCCTTATTCCCCATTGATCCTGTTGATGTAGGTTCGGGATAATCCGGATTGAAGATGCCATCCATCAGCGGCATATCAGGAGCAAGCTTGTCTTTCGCTGCCAATTCCTCCAGAATCTGGTGGCGCGCGGAAAGCACCGTCTCTTTGTCGTGTAAACCACGAATCAATAGATACCCATCTTCTGCTATCCGATCATGCAACGCTTCCGGATTGTCCAAAATATCGTTACTTTCTCGTAAATCGGTGCTGACCTCAACTTCCTGATGTAAAAGGGGCAGTTTCATGTTATTTCCTCACTTCCGATGGTGGAGGCTCTTTCAACCATGCATAGTTGAATCGATAATGTTGTTTACTGCTAATCAGATGTATGATCCCATCCTGAGCTTGGCATACAGCAAGATAACCACCGGGTTCAGCACTATTCAATCCCATCATAAAGGGTCTTCCGTCCATCGTCTCAATTTCTCGGTCAGGTCCATCATCTGAAATCAGGCGAATATGAGTCCAAGTTTCTCCATCATCGTAAGAAAGCGCGCCGAAAAGTCCTGTTACCAGACGTTCATTCCCGGATGCGTCAACAATTGGCATCATTTCAGGTGTTTTACGGCTGCCTGTAAAGGATACGAGAAAAATCGGTCCTTCTTTAAGTTTCAAAAACACACACCGCTGTCCACCGGAAACAGGTGGAAACGGACTTGCGCTGTAATGCCACGTTTTGCCACCATCTTCAGAGATACTTTTCGGCATACGACCGTCAATCGTATCACCTCGCCCATACGTCATCAACCGACCACCAGATAATTCTACAACAGCAGCGTGTATCCCAGCAACCCATCCACCACTATTTCCAGCCGCAAATTCAGGTACAGGTTGTCCTGTCCCCGGATCGGACCAAGTTTCCCCATCATCTTCGCTAATCCAGACTGCGGTGCCGCCGTTTCCACCACTTACTGCATCGCATGCGAGGAGGATTGAACCGTCTTGTCTTCGGAAGACAGAGGCGATCGGCATGTGCCGCAGACGATGTTCCGGTGAGATAAAACGCGGTTTTGACCATGTGGCACCGTTATCGTCTGAATATCGCATCACCAACGCTAAAGGTCCCCACGTCGCTGCAGCAGAGAGACCGTTGAAATGGTAGATTCGCCCCTTCTCATTACGCCAGAGAGAGGTTGCGTGATTGTTTCGGTCTGGCGGTCCCCAAAACGGTTCGGCAGGTTCCCATTCCGATTCGCCAAAACGCAACCGACTCGCGGCAACTGTCAATTCACGGCCCCGCTCTGTTACACACGAATACCACGCTGCAAACATATCTCCGTTTGGACACTCCACAATCGCAGGTACATGGTTATGTTTTGAAAAAAGCGGTCCGTTAGAACCATCTGGAATTCGGACAAACGGAATTGGTTCTGCAAAATACGGCGTATCTGGTGCGGGGGCACTTGCAGCCTCTTGTTTCACATTACGTCCCCATAACGCTACTTTCGGAGACGGTAAAAGCGCAGATGTTTCAGGCATCTCCCCACAAACAACTCGGAAACCGATATACCAATGTTTATCTTCAGGCACTGCCCCCATCCGATTTGCAGAACGGAGATAACAGAGCAGTGTTGAATGGCTACCACCTCGCGTCACACGATACAAACCCGATTCCCTTCCACATGGATCAACCTGTGGGTGTGATTCATAAGGTCCATACCAATCTTGACACCATTCCTCGACGTTTCCGTGCATGTCGTATACGTCCCATGCATTCGGTGTCGTTTTGCCAACGTGCAATGGCACAACTTCTTCCGTGCCTCTGCCCCGTCCTGCGTCTGGATACCAACTTTCCCCAACGTTTTTGCGAAATTCAGGAGGCAAGGTATCACCGATATGAAAATGCGTTGTTGTGCCCGCGCGGCAGACGTATTCCCATTCTGCTTCGGTTGGCAGCCTGTAAAGGATACCCTCCTTTTCGGATAGCCATTTGCAGAAACGGGTCGCATCGTGCCAATCCACAAAAACAACTGCTTCATCATCGTCTTGCGAGAAGCCTAATTTTCCACGGAGTTGGCTATGAGAAGGCTGAAATTCTTCATACTGTGCGTTGGTCACCTGAAAAATGCCGATGTGAAACGGCATGGTCAGGGTTACCTGATGTATCGGTTGTTCGTCCCAATCGCCATCCCGTAGATATTCCTTACTTGCTGTTAATTCATCTGCAAGATTTGCTTGTTCTGAACCCATCATAAAGGTGCCAGGTTCAATTCTTACGAACTTCATGCCAATTGAGTTAGTGAAAGTCTGTTCTTGAATTGTCTGATGTTGCATAATTTTCTCGTTTCGGAATTTATAATCGTAAGCCATAGGTGGAGGGAATCCTATTACTCCACTTGTGAAGGACGCTGTTGCAAGATGGGGATAACGTAACTCTGAATGGTAAGACCGTCAACGGTGTCTGTTTCAACCTGTGGATTGGCTTTCTCACGATAATCAAATACAATGTAATAACCCTCTACTGCTCTCTCCAGTTTCAGATACGCAGCAAGTTGTTGTTTACCTGCCTGATATGTTTTTTCATTTCGCCAAACTTTGGTTTCAACAATATATTTTTCCTCTTTGTGCCCGATGATAAGGTCTGCCCGACCTCTGCCCGTTGGAACTTCAAGATACATCATGGCACGAACCATATTCACAAATTCGTCAAGATAAGCAAAAAGCAAATATTGCCCGACAAATTCTTGCGGTGTATCAGGCACTTGTAGGATTCTGTATCCTACGCGTGCGATGAAATCCCTGAAGTTTTCGATAAGCGTCCGCATCTGAAGCTGTCCCGCCTCTGATACATACTCAGTAAAATCCATCGGTCCGTCTTCTGCGAAGTATTGATCCTCAAGTCCATTTATGAATGGCTGAAACCCTTGCAGAACGCGATGCAGATAGATCGGATTGCGGATTTGACACATCCCATCTTCATCTTCTCCAATTATCCCGTAAGTTGCAAGTTCACTGATAACCTCATCATCAAGGTTGAAACGTCTACGCTCTTCATAAAAGGTGATACGCATAAGCATTTTTTCAAAGCGCGGGTCTCTTCGGATGTTTGTTATAAGATGTGAGATATTGGTGTTGCGTTCCCTCAGAAGTTGTTTGTGTGCTGCTGAAAAGTGTTGCATCTGAATTGGCTCGGACTTAGAAATATCAAGTGCCTCAGTGAGGATCTGCCCGAATCTGTTGACGAGAAAGGGTTGTCCTGCTGTCTGTTTGTGTATTGCTTCAATAACTTCAGGGATAAAAGGTTGTCCAACTTCTTCAGTATATTGTGAAAAAAGTTCTTCTACTTGTGCGAACGTGAAATTTGGCAGCCTAAACTCATCTTGTATATTGAAGGGTGAGATGGAGCGATCATAGTTGAGTTGGGTGATGTTTTTAACACCGACAATACCGACACTATACGGGCATCGGAGACCTATAGTGGAAAGATATATCTGACGAAGGGTGTGCAGAAACCCGCGAAGTGCTTCGGGTGGAATGCCATCAAACTCGTCAATTATAATAATTAATTTTTGATTTCCAAGTAGTTTCCCAAGGTTTTTGAAGAAATCCGCCATGGCAATATGATCAATTACCTCCACATTCGAAAAAAAGTGGCTTAAAGCATCTGGTAGTTCCTCGCCGCGTCTTTGCCAAACGGATGAAATTAGTTGACAGAAGCTTTTGCAGAAGTGTGGATAGAAACGTGTAGAATCAGTGTCTACATACCCTTCAAAATTAAGCTGTATAGGAAAATAGGCGACTTCTTCCTCTTCAAGTGCGTCAAGCGCGTTTCGAAAAAAAAGTAGTCTTGCCTGTTTGCCTCGGCGCAAAGAGAACAATATAGCGTCCCTGTTTCACGCGATTTATGAAATCTGCGAGTTCCTCTTTACGTGAGACGACATAGTTTACGTCTGGATAGACGGGACCATAAGTGCCAAAACATCTCATGCTTTGCTCCACGGTATTGGGGTCAAACTGATTTTAATTTATTATACATGGTTTATCTCTAAAAGTCAATTAATCATAAATCGTATTTAGAACCCATTCAGTTTGGTTTTCTGAATGCAATCCCGTGCCTTATATCAGTTAAGAAAAAATGGGCAGGCACAAAGACCCACCCCTATAGCATAATAGACGAGTGCATTTCGACTTTCAAAGCCTCCCATAGAATTTAAAATATCTAATATTGCTTCAGATATCTTACTCAATGATGGTGATATTACCATCCGTATCCAGAATAATTACGCCCTCTTTGTCAAGGTCCTCAGGACGAAGAATCTCATGACTAAGATCCTTAATCTCAATCCAGTCAACATCTTGAAACCTTTCCTGTTCGCTTTCAGACATAGTGCTTACAGATGCTTCCATCAGTTCAATGAGTCCAGCAAGTGTTGCGACACCAGATTCTATCATATCTACGACCATGGTACTTGGATGAACTTCTGGTGTATTTTCAGATTGCTGTTGAAGAATTTCAGTAAAGGCATCCTTCTCAGCATCTGTTAGATTAAGATTCTCAAGCAAAATCGCAAGATATTCATCTTCAAGTTCGTCAAGAAATCCTAAGAAATCTTCAAATGATGCATCATTTGCGCCTTCAGCTTCCTTGTCAACTATCTCAGGTTTAGTCTTCTGCTGTTTAGAAGTTTCAACCTCCTCAGATGCTTCGGGCAATGTCGTTGTTCCTGGGGAAGTTTGTTCAGCAAGATTTTCTAACGACTCGTCTTTTTTTGAAGTATGTATCTGTGGTTCTCCCAAGGATTCTCTAAAACGTTGGGTATCCCACCTATTATACAGCAAAATCCCAACACATAACGCGATAGTCAAAATAACTGCCACCCCAAGGTGTTTCCAATCATATTTTACGTTCATAACTTCCTCCTTAATTATTCATCTTACTTGTAGGGCATAGAAGTCAAAAGTGAAATCACTAAAATGTAACGGAATAAGTCGTTTTGGACTTGACAAAAGTTGGAAAAGTGCGCTAAACCCTTGTAAATAAAGGGTTTTCATAGTATAATATCAGTAAGAAAATAGGGGGTATCAACCCCCTATTTGAAACTCAAAAAAGCGAGTTGCTTTTCTGGTTCACACTTATCTGATATTGTATCAGAAACTATCAGAAAAATGCAACTCCAAAAAACAGGAGTGTTTTCTGATGGATTTAATCAAGGTGATGAAGACGTTCTCAATGCAAGAGGATTGCATCGAATATCTGGAGCGGCTCCGATGGAAAGAATCGCCAGAATGCCCGCATTGTCCAAGTCTAAACGCCCGAAGGCGGAACGAACGCGAGGTTGGGCGTGTCGGACGCTGGAACTGCCACGATTGCCGTGCTACATTCAAGGTGACACACGGCACAATATTTCACGGCACGAAGATACCGCTCCAAAAGTGGTTTCTCGCTATCGCTCTCATGGCAAACGCAAAGAAAAGTTTGTCCTCCCATCAACTTGCGCGCGATTTAGGGATGAAACAGAAAGCTGCTTGGTGTCTAATGATGGCTATACGCACAGAGATGGGAAAGGATAATGTCCTACTACAAGGGGTCATTGAAGCAGATGAAACCTATATCGGTGGTAAGCGTCGCAAAGACTATGACCGGGAGGATGGTGAACCCCGTAAACGCGGACGCGGCACCGCTAAAGATGCCGTGCTGGGCGCAGTCGCACGTGGTGGACACGCCATCGCACAACTCGTATCCAACGCCACTGGTGAGACGATCTCCGACTTCATCAACAGATTCGTCAATACCGAAGATTCTGAACTCATTACCGATCAGTATAGAGGCTACAACGAAATCGGTAAGGAAATGAAACATGAGACACTTAACCGTAGTGAGAAATGGGAGGCTGGCGACATCCATACCAATACGATGGAAGGCTTTTGGTCTTTCGTCAAGAGGGCATGGTATGGACAACAACACCACTACTCAACAAGATACACGCCCCTGTATCTCGCAGAGGCAGGCTATAAATATAACTACCGAGAAACCAACATCTTTGAGAAGTTTCTCACCGAAAGTATAACGTGAGAAATCTGAAAAATAAAAACTTCCAAGTCCAAAACGACTTATTGCGAAATGTAATACTACTAAAATGTAATACTACTAAAATGTAATACTACTAAAATGTAATACTATGGTATCCCTTAATTATTAAAGACGCAATATCCAGAGAGAAAAGTTGCATAATTAGAAACCAATAACGGATACCCAAATTTGCCAAAGAAAATCCTTGACTTTTTTTAATACTTTTGGTATTCTCTTAATACTTGGATCGCGTAGTTTGGAATGTTTGAAGTTCAAACTGTGCTCACTTAGAATTTGAAACACAATTAGGTAGAACAAAATAATTATTTTAAATGAGGTATACCCATGAAATATAGGACAGTAAGTCATAGATTCTCAACCAATTTCGTTGTGTGCGTTCTTCTGTTCAGTGCTATCTTGCTGACAGGAGTCTGTTCCGCAGATGATCTTGTATTGCACCCCTCCTTTGATGACTTAAATGGAGACGTTGCAAAGGATTTGTCGAGATTCGGGAATGATGCGACCTTTAAGGGCAACCCCGATTTGGTTGACGGTAAATTTGGGAAAGCAGCAGATTTTGATGGAAAAACATGGGCAGAAATTTCTGACCATGACAGTTTGGATATGGTTGATGGCATTACAATTGAACACTGGACAAATCTCCGACCGGCAGGCAATGAGCAAACCGGTGTTGAAAAAGGAACCACTTGGAAGGCGGGTTTGTATACGCTTGCAGCGTTCTACCGAGGCGGTTCACTCCTTCAATTTTTCGATTTACCCGATAATTGTCGTGAACATAATATTGGCGACAGTATACAAGATGAAACTTGGCACTTTCTTGCAGGCACGTGGGATGGCACCACAATCAAGTTGCATATTGATGGTGAACTCAATAAAAAATTGGAATGTAAGGGAAAACTTACTGGCAACAATGAACCACTTTTTATTGGCGCACGCGGGGGAAACCAACGTTTTGTCAACGGTGCCCTTGACGAAATCAAAATGTACAATTATGCCCTGACAGAAGACGAGTTGAACGAAGATATGGAAAATCCACACGCTCTGACAGTCGTACCACAGGGAAAATTGGCAACTACTTGGGCACGTCTCAAAACCAGATAACCGATACAGCAAAGGAAAATTGATGAAGACATTAGTTTATCTATTACCACTAATTATTGTATTACAAACCTTAACGGGTTGTGCCATCCTCCCCTTTGGCAAACAGTCTAAGGATCAGGTTGACGAACAGCCTAAAGAGCAGGCTGGCAAACAGATTAAGGAACAGGTCGCAGTCGTTACAACTGAAAAAGGCACATTCGTGATTGAGTTCTACACCGAGTCTGCCCCTGTGGCTGTTGAAAACTTCAAAAAATTGATTAACCAGAAGTTCTACGATAGATTAACATTTCATCGAATAGAAAACACACCCGGTTTGAATATTGTTCAGGGCGGATGTCCGAATGGTGATGGAATGGGAGGGCCCGGTTGGACGATTGTTGACGAATATATCAACCCGAATCAGCGGAAGCACCTCAGAGGAACAGTGGCAATGGCACGGTCAAGTTTGCCAAATTCATCTGGGAGCCAGTTCTACATTTGCTTAA
Source organism: Candidatus Poribacteria bacterium (assembly GCA_965197475.1). Taxonomy (GTDB): domain Bacteria; phylum Poribacteria; class WGA-4E; order WGA-4E; family WGA-3G; genus MSPOR6. The sequence goes on from CBDANF010000003.1 coordinate 1,112,491, forward strand.
AACCGCAGCCGCATCTTGATGGACAATATACTACCTTCGGTGGTGTTATTCAAGGGATGACTGTCGTCGATTTTTTAGAGATAGACGATGTCATCACTACAATCCGATTGGAGGTGAAGTCAAAGTATGTTAAGGCAACAGAAGATTAACCAATTCCCGATCGCACTCTTGGTATTAGCATATCTGTTCGTGATTTTCTTGTCCGGTTGTCCCCAGCAAGATCAGAAGTCATCGGAGTCCAGCACACAACAGACGGACACTGGTGATACAGAAACAGAAGCCAAACAAGAAGATGCCGAAACAGTTATCAAACAAGCACCGGATACTGAGAAAACAGAGCCGGAAGCCAAACCTGAGATAGATCCAGCGAACGCAATCGCTGTTATTCAAACAGCGAAAGGCAACCTTGAATTTGAATTTTATGCATCTGATGCACCACAATCCTCGAAAAACTTCATCAAAAACGCGAACATGGGTTATTACAGAAATGAGCCCTTCCATCGTGTTGAGGAACTCGTTATACAAGCAGGTTCAAGTTTTGCTGATGACACGCTTCCCATTGAAAAAAGTGAGAATCCCCTTGTAAAAGGTGTCGTGCTACTGGCAAAGGAACCAGGTGCAAGTGTTTCTGATGGAGACGAATTCTTTATCTGTAAGGACGCTATTGCATTAGATGAAGACTACACAACCCTCGGCAAAGTTATCAAAGGTTTAGATGTTTTAGATAGTATTGAAAAGGGTGATAAAATCGTGAATATTACAATTCGCGAACGCAACAAAGAGTAAGAAATTGGGCGGTCCCGCAGTAAATGTCGAGATCGCCTATTTCAAAGGGCGAAAGGAAAATTGAATGGCGTTATCAGTTGTTCGGACAGCACGTCCGAGTCCAGTGTGGCAAGAAAGTTATGTACGCGTGAAAAAAGGGCAACGTCTCGTAATTGATGCTGATGGTGCATGGTCCCCTGACCTACAAAATCGAACCGGGTGGTGCGGTGCCGACGGTGTCGCTAAAACACCAGCCGGAGACAGTTACCTGCTTCCCGGCACCAACATCGGTGCGCTCATCGCAAAAATTGGGAGTGCCGTTTTTGCCGTTGGGTCACGCTACGATAATCCTGCTCCTGCTGACGGTGTTATTTTTCTCGCTATGAACGAAAATCCTAACAACAACAACCAAGCAGGAAGTTTACTCACACAGATTATTATCTGTGATGAATAATTTTGTTTGATCTATACAAAAAATTTCCATAAAACTTCCGATACGTATCTCATCGGAATCACTGCGTCAAATCAGGAGAAGTTAAATGGAAGAAAACATCACACAAGAAGATGTTCAACTCCCACCAGTTGATTTTATATCCTTTATTACTGACCTCATCACAACTGCACATCTCTACCTTCAAGGGTTCCGCGATCCGGAAACTGAGAAAGTTATTGTCAATCTCAGCTTAGCAAAACGAATCGTTGACACTTTAGAGATGTTAGAAGAAAAAACAAAAGGAAACCTAAGTGCCCCAGAATCTAATTTTTTAGCAAATTCTCTCTATGATTTGAGAATGGGGTATGTCCGCGCTGTCAATAGCCAAAAGGATGCGTCTGAACAGGAAGAAGCGAAGGATGCCCCTGAACAAGATGCCCCGAACGAGGACAACACTTCAACCGAAACAGAAGAAACAAACAGTAATTCCTGATCAATTAGTTTCATCAGACCTTAAACCGAAGTCTTTGTTAAACTTGCCGCAAAGACTACACCACAACGGAGGATAATGAATTATCAACGCAAGATCATTATCGCGTTCTCACTGTTGTTTGGGCTCATCATCATAGGAACTATCGGTTATTCAGTACTTGAAAAGGACAATCCTAACCAAGAATGGCAGCTGCTTGACGCTATTTGGATGACCGTAATTACGTTAACAACAGTCGGTTATGGCGATATGGAAATAAGTGATGCCGGACGCGTCTTCACCCTGTTTCTACTCATCGGCGGGATTGGCATGTATATTTACAGCATTACCATCGCAACAGCCTTTCTTGTTGAAGGACAATTGCTGAGTTTTTTTAAACATAGAAAAATGACAAAAGATGTAGAAAAATTATCTAACCATTATATTGTCTGTGGAATCGGAGACACTGGCATTCATGTGCTTGAAGAAATGCTCAATGCAGAAGCCAGTTTTGTCGGTATTGAAATGGATGAGGAGCGTTTGGAACACCTCGCTGAAACCCACGATTTCTTATACCTGCACGGCGATGCAACTGATGACGATGTCCTCATCCGCGCAGGTATTGAACGCGCGAAGGGGCTCGTTGCATGTCTCAGCCGCGACCAGGATAACTTGTTTGTCGTCATTTCTGCCAAGAAACTCAACCCAAATTTGCGGGTCGCTTCCAAAGCAGTAGAAAATAATTCCCCCGCCAAACTTGAGACCGCGGGGGCAGATGAGGTTGTTTTGCCGGACCATATCGGCGGCATACGACTTGCATCCGGCATACTTGAGCCGCATCTACTGGATTTTTTTGGTAAGATGCAGGAGAACCGACAAACTACGCGGTTCGCGGAATCAATTATCCAACCTGACTCTAAACTTGATGGGATTACTATAGAAGACGCACGCATAAAGGAGGAGACAGGGTTAGTTGTCATCGCAATTCGCAGCAAAGACGGAACATATATCTACAACCCTGATGGAAATTGGCGAATCGTCGCGGGTGATGCCCTATTTGTAATATCCGACCCGAGGCAACTGCAAACACTCCATAGACTTACCGAGGATACACGTTAGGAAAAAGATAGATTGAAATGGTAGGCGCGCTTTGTCCGCGCGCCGATCAACGGTGTATTGTTAATTGTAAATCTACTATAATTAACCTAAGTTGCTACTAACAAGTTTTGGACGTTTCAAGAAGGTTTTTCAGACTCTTCTTCACTCCGTAGGGGTGATATGTTTATAGAAAACGGTATATTTAAGCAACCGCACCCTGTAGGGGTGCTATATCTATAGATAGGTGGCAACTTGGATTATAATTACTGGAATACCACTTGGATTAACGAACCTGAGTGGATTTGAGAAGGAAAACAACCGTATGCTCGCAACTGTCCTCAGCAGTGCAGTGCTTGGCATTGATGCTTATATTGTCAAAGTAGAGGTAGATGTCGCGGATGGGCTCCCCGCGTTCAGCACTGTCGGTTTACCGGACAGTGCCATCAAGGAGAGCAGAGATCGGGTGACAGCGGCAATAAAAAACTCCGGTTTCTATTTCCCACCGAGCCGAATTACCGCCAATTTAGCACCCGCTGATATCCGCAAAACGGGTTCAGCGTTCGATCTTCCCATCGCCATTGGTGTGATGGCCGCTACGAATCAGGTAGATATCAATAGCCTCGAAAGCACTATGGTATTGGGTGAACTTGCACTTGATGGAAACATTCGAAGCATACAGGGTGGACTTCCTATTGCCATTGCAGCAAAACAGAATGGGGTGCGGAATCTTATCCTACCTGCTGAAAACGCTAAAGAGGCAGCAATTATTGAAGAGTTGAACGTTTATCCTGTTCAAAGTCTATCAGAAGCTGCCGCATTCCTGAATTCTGCTAAGGATATAGCCCCAGAACCTCCAACACTTAGCAACACAGTAGAACAAGAAGACACTACATCCTATCTTGATTTAATTGATGTTAAAGGACAGGAGCATGTGAAACGCGCTGTTGAGGTGGCAGCAGCTGGTGGGCATAATCTAATTATGATTGGTCCACCCGGTTCCGGTAAAACAATGATTGCCAAACGAATTTCTTCAATCTTGCCGGGGTTGTCTGTAGATGAATCTTTGGAAACGACAAAGATTCAGAGTATTGTCGGCATTCTACCGAGTGATACCCCGTTGGTAAGGACTCGCCCGTTTCGTTCTCCGCATCACACGATTTCTGATGCGGGATTGATCGGCGGTGGCAATGTACCACGCCCCGGAGAGGTGAGTCTCTCACACAACGGGGTTCTCTTCCTTGACGAACTCCCAGAATTTCGTAGAAATGTTCTTGAAGTCATGCGTCAGCCGTTAGAGGATGGTCAGGTGACGATCTCACGTGCTGCGGCATCTCTCACCTATCCAGCGAATTTTATGTTAGTGGCAGCGATGAACCCTTGCCCATGCGGCTTCTTCAGCGACCCAAATCGCGAGTGTAAATGTTCCCCAAATCAGATTCAAACGTACGTATCCCGCATTTCTGGACCGTTGTTAGACAGAATTGATATCCAAGTTGAGGTTCCCGCTGTGAAATATGCCGAGCTTTCAGCAGAAGTATCAGGTGAACCGTCAGCAATTGTCCGTGAACGGGTGGAAGCAGCACGCCGAATACAGCATCAACGTTTTGATGGTATTACAATACACGCTAACGCCAATATGGAATCCAAGCAGATACGAGAATATTGTAAGATTGAATCGCAAGCACAAGACCTGCTCCGCATCGCTATCAATCAGTTAGGATTGAGCGCAAGAGCTTATGACCGCATTTTGAAAGTATCACGTACCATTGCTGATTTGGAAGAAAATCCAAATATAGAAGCGAGACATGTCTCTGAGGCAATACAATATCGGAGTTTAGACCGAAGTTTCTGGAAAAAGTAATCGTAATGATAGTGAAATCAAAATTTATGGACCCGCTAGTAGGCGCGGTTTGAAACCGCGCCTACTTGGTATTTCTATAAAATGAGGAGGATAAATGCAAACCAATTTTATCATTTTTCTAACAGACGACCAAGGCTACGGTGACCTATCCTGCATGGGTGCTACAGATTTCAAAACACCACATCTGGATAGAATGGCATCTGAAGGTATCCTTTTTAAAAATTGGTACTCCAACTCACCTGTCTGTTCACCTTCTCGTGCTGCGTTATTAACAGGACGGTATCCTTGCCATGCAGGGGTTCGTTCCATTTTAGCTGGACACCGTACTGCTACAGGATTACCACCTTCTGTTCCAACGATTGCAACTGCCCTGAAGGAACTCGGTTATTACACTGCAATGTCTGGGAAATGGCATCTTGGGCTTGCAGAGGGTTCACGACCAGAAGATCACGGATTTGATGACTGGTTCGGATTTTTGGCGGGATGTATTGATTTCTATTCTCATATCTTCTATTGGGCATTGGGGCGACCAGATTTCGACCAAACCCATGACCTTTGGGAAAACGGTGAGGAAGTATACCGAAACGGTGAATACTTTACAGAGTTAATAACGGAATATGCAGTGAGATATATTCGAAAATCGGTTGCGCTTGGTAAGCCATTTTTCCTCTATGTGCCTTACAATGCACCACATTACCCAATGCATGCCCCACAGAAATATGTAGACAGATTTCCAAATCTGCCTTGGGATAGACAAATTATGGCAGCAATGTTGAGTGCAGTTGATGATAGTGTAGGTGAGATATTCGCTGAACTTGAACAACTCGGTGTCGCTGAAAATACCTTCTCCCATTTCCAGAGTGATAACGGGCCTTCACGCGAAACGCGAAATTGGTTAGATGGAACACAAGACCCATATTATGGCGGAAGTGCAGGTAAACTCAAAGGACACAAGTTTAGTCTATATGAAGGTGGTATCCGTTCACCAGGGATTATGAAGTGGCCTAAAGAAATTCCTCCCGGAAACGTATTAAGTCTAATAAATCTAGTGGGTACTGGAATGGATGTTTTTCCGACTTTTCTATCCGCTGCCGATGGGGATCTATCCAATTATGAACTTGATGGACTCGATTTAATACCTGTGGTATGTGATGGGCAATTCTCTCCGCACACTGATATTTTTTGGGAGATGGGAGACCAAACTGCTATGCGTCGTGGTAATTGGAAATTGGTACTCAACGGTAGATTAGTAGAAGGGGCACCACCCGAAGACGATGTTCACCTTGCTAACCTTGAAACCGACATGGGGGAAACAACCAATTTGAAAGACGAACATCCTGAACTCACCGCTGAACTAACAGAAGCAGCACAAACATGGCGACAAGGTATTGAAGAACATTGGGAAGCGCATAAAGAAGAACGAAACGGAATGACCGGCTATGTCAAAGGGCAGTAACGTGCTATCGGAATTGGAAGAAATTCTCGTGGGGACAAGTTGGACAATTGAACGTTATATTGATTCTGACAAGCCCACTTATGTTGCAATTTTGAAAAAACGAGTGATGTAATGACACCCTTCAAGTTTGCCTTTATCACGGACACGCACCTCTATCCAAATGCTACGCAAAACTTTGCAGGTGGATTACAGAAGCAGAAAAATAGTCTTGCGCTATATGAAAAGTTGATTGAACAACTGAACGCGTTTGACCCTGCATTTGTAATTCATGGTGGAGATATTGTATGCGGCGGAAAGAATTTTGATATGTCTGCTGAGGAATATGAAGCAGCACTGCATACCGCTCAACTACTGGGTGAAGGTTTAAATGCACCTTGCTACTACATTCCCGGTAACCATGATCTTGACCCTGAAACAGGTTCTAAAACCTCTTATTTGGAACGTTTCGGCATAAATGGGATGGGGTCTACCAGTTTCGTCAAGGAAAACATACGGTTTATTCTGCTTGATGCACAAGAAGTTCCAGAAGATCTGACGCACGGGTATATCAGCACGAATCAACTTGCATGGGTAGAACGTGAATTAAAAAAAGCCGCGGATTATGGTGACGAGATATTCTTTTTTTCGCACCAACTCCCCTTTCCAAATGTTGAATTTCAGGGTATGGGTTCAAGAATTGCAAACTCAGCAGAGATACTTGAAATCGTTGCTCCGTTTGAGAAACAGATTTTAGGTTTCTTTTGTGGACACCAACACCTCAATCGTGTCTTTAGAGAACAAGGGATGTTGTGTATCATCACAGCTGGCATTATATGCTACCCAATGATGTGGCGGCAGGTTCATGTGTTTCCTGATAGAATTGAGGTAAAATCTATTCCCGTTGACCTGCCCGAAGTGCTTGCCGAATCCGAAGCGGTTAATCCGGATAACAATCTATATCTGTCTGGCCGTCCCAGAGATCGGGAATTTACTATACAACGGAGAAGTGAGGAGGTTGTTGGTAAATGGTGATTGTTTTATGGATTAAGAAGTCAGGCTTAAGAATATATTTTTCAACTGATAACCGATTACCAACACTCAATAAACAAGATGATTGAAGTTCAAAACCTCTCAAAAAACTACGGTCCATTTCAAGCACTCAAAGACATCTCCTTTACCGTGGACAAGGGGCAAATTGTTGGGTTTCTCGGTCCCAACGGTGCCGGTAAAACTACGACGATGCGGATTCTGACCTGCTTTATGCCCGCGAGTAGCGGAAAAGTCACCGTTGCCGGATACGATGTTTTCAAAGCATCGCGCGAGGTACGCAAACGGATCGGATATCTACCCGAAAACATTCCGCTTTACACTGAAATGACTGTCACAAAATATCTCTCCTACATGGGTAAAATTCGAGGTGTCTCACGCAAGCAAATCAAAGAACGGTTGGATACTGCCATTGAGTCTTGCGGTTTAACCGAACGACATCATCAGATTATTGGACAATTATCACGCGGTTTCCGACAACGTGTCGGTTTAGCACAAGCTTTGGTTCATGAACCAGAAGTCCTGATCCTTGACGAACCGACATCCGGTTTAGACCCGCGACAAATCGTTGAAATACGAGAATTGATTAAAGACCTTGGTAAGGAGCGAACCATTCTTTTTAGCACACATATCCTGCCTGAAGCAAGTCAAACGTGCGAACGATTGCTGATTATCAGCAAAGGCAAAATTACGGGTGATATTCGGTTATCAAATGGGCGGACTGTGTCGGACAATACATCAACTGACACCACTATTTCTGACAATAATCCTACGCTTGAAAAAACCCTCACGGTTGTGATATCAGGAGGTTCCGCTGATGAAGTATTGGCTGCGCTCAGGGATATACCTCACGTAATCAGTGTTGACCAGTCTGCTGTAAATGTAGATAACACGTTCCTTGTTCGGTATGATTTAGAAAAAGATGTCCGCGGTGAAGTCGCAAAAACAATCATCAATCATGGATGGAATTTGCTTGAAATGTACACTGACGAGATGAGTTTAGAGGAATTGTTCCTGTCTTTAACTTCAGAGACTTCTGAATAGAGTTGGGATGTGAGAAACAGTATCCATAACTGTCAACTTAAGGATTTTTGTGATAATGAAATATCGTCTTTAGCCCCGTAGGGGCGTGATGTTTAGAGCAACCGAGGAAATCAATCGCCTCGCTCCTACGGAGCGAAAAAGGTTATTATCCTTATTTCTATAAACATATAGTCCCTACGGGACTATAGAGCATTTCTCACATTCGGAAAATCCTTAAGTTGACACCTATGGGATGCGAAAAACAGCCTCACATAGGTGTCAACTTAAGAAAACGTTATGTACTAAGGTCCTCCTGTCCGGTAGGTGCGGTTTCTAACCACACCATAGTTGTCAATTTAGCAGCACTCCAACCTCTCTCGGATTACTGTTATGAAGAATATTGTGAGATTTTGGCACTACTTTTTATTCCTTATTGTATTGAACATCGGTTTGATTGCGTGCAACAGTGGAGAGAGTTCAGAACATCTAATCCAACCCGATGCAGAAGATACTCATTCCGTGATTGATGTTGAAGAGATGGTCTTGATTCCCGCAGGAGAAGTGACCATCGGCACCGATGAAAAAACCGATCTGACATCTGGAAATGAAGACGATCCGCATGTCATTTTTGTTGAAACGTTTTACATTGATAAGTATGAAGTTACAAACGGACAATACACCAAATTCCTGTCGGAAACAGGTCATCGGAAACCGAAATTTTGGGACAACCCAACCCTCAATGCGCCCGATCAACCCGTTGTCGGTGTCAATTGGGAAGATGCTGAAACTTACGCCAAATGGGCAGGGAAAAGATTACCTACTGATATTGAGTGGGAAAAAGCAGCGCGTAGTATAGATGGTCGTCTCTATCCTTGGGGTGACAATTATGATCCATCGCTTGGTAATTTTGATGACGGTGGTCAAATGAATGGTAAATTGGACGGATACGCCATGCATCCTGCTCCAGTGGGAAGTTTTACAGAAGGCAAAAGTCCTTACGGACTGCATGACATGTCGGGCAATGTATGGGAATGGGTAACAAGTGCTCTCCCTGAAAATCAAGCAGGAAAAGAACATCTCGCAAACGGGAAATCTAATCTAACTAACGGGAAAGTCTACACAATCCGTGGCGGTTCGTGGACAAATGGTCGCGGTGATACACGGACTACGGTTTATTATATCTATCCCGCACAATGCAGCGACCACAGTAGTTCTGTCGGATTCCGCTGTGCCAAAACACCTTAACACAAAAAATATACGCCAAGCTCTTTTAATCGCTATATCTTACCATGAAAATCCGAAACACCTTGAAATCATTGATATATGCTTTATTGATACTGATGTCCACCTTATACGGTTGTGGCGGAGATGAGAAAATGCCTATCGATGAGGAATCTCCGGAATCAACAGATGAAACACAGCCTTTGGAGGAACCTCAAAAAGAAAAGGTAGAAACAGTGAACGTTCCAGAAGGAATGGTTCTTGTGCCAGCGGGTGATTTTCTTATGGGAAGTGATCCAGATAAAGATCCGTTGACGGATCCACTTGATGAACTCCCACAACATAAGGTCCATTTAGATGCTTTTTTTATTGACAAGTATGAAGTCTCTAATGCCGATTATACCAAATTTGTTGAAGCCACAGGCCATCGGAATTCGATCTTTTGGGACAATCCAAAATTCAACCACCCGGATCAACCCGTTGTCGGTGTAGCATGGGGAGACGCTATAGCATACGCAGAGTGGGTTGGAAAACGATTGCCGACTGAGGCGGAATGGGAAAAAGCGGCACGCGGAACAGATGGACGTATCTGGCCCTGGGGCAACGAATTTGACCCGACAAAATGCAACTTTGATGACGAAGGAAAGTTTGATGGACACCTTGATGGATTTGCGATGGCTGCACCCGTGGATAGTTTTCAGAATGGTGCAAGCCCCTACGGTACCCTCAACATGGTTGGGAACGTCTCAGAATGGGTCTCAGACTGGTTTGATATGGATTACTATACGGTTAGTCCAAGAGAAAATCCGAAAGGACCAGAAACAAGTGGAATGGGTAAAAAATCTGAGCGAGGTGCCAATTGGTTTTCCGGTTCAGAACAGATGCGGTGCGCTTTCCGAGAATATGATGACATTGCCGGCAGTGGTCAGATTCGCGGATTTCGATGCGCGATGGATGTTCCCAAAGAGGATTAATACCCAATTACTTTGAATCATAGGGGCGGGTCTCTGTAATCGCGATGCTTCATCACGCAAAACAATACAATCAAGTTTATTTGGTATACATTAATTCCGAAGTAGAGTAGACAGAGGCACACATGAAATGGTTTCTTCTTTCAGCATTCGCAACGAAACTCATCGCTTAATCGTTCTTTGGACTATATGCTGCATCACAATATCCCTCACCGGTTGCGGAGATGAAGATTCTCTACCGATAAATGAAGATATTGAAACAGAGGTAGATATCTTTACGAAACGTGAATGGGCAGTGATTCAACGTTTATCGCCTCTACCTACCACCCCTCCACCAAATCCAACAAATCGCGTTGCTGACGATCCTCAAGCTGCAAAATTAGGGCAGATGCTCTTTTTTGACGAGCGATTTTCAAAAGATGGCACCGTGGCTTGTGCAACATGCCACTCGCCATTTCACGGATTTGCTGATGTTGAACCGACTTCATTAGGAGCAGGGAGAGGCACAAGAAACGCACCAACCCTGCTCAATGTCGCCTATAACAAATGGCAGTTTTGGGACGGTAGATCGGATTCACTATGGTCACAAGCGTTAATTGCTCTTGAAGGTGAGAATGAACAAGCAGGAACACGACTTCAGTATGCACATCTTATCAAACGTCTGTATCAAGACGATTATGAAAAGGTGTTTGGTCCACTACCTAATTTAACAGACATAAACCGCTTTCCACCTAATGGCAAACCTGGGGACGCACAGTTTGATAATATGTCTGAATTCGATAAGATAGCAGTTAATACCGTTTTTGCCAATATCGGTAAGGCAATTGAGGCTTATGAACGGCTTCTGATTAGTCGGAACGCTCCGTTTGATCAATATGTTGCAGGTGATCTGGATGCAATCGGAATTGAAGCAAAGCGAGGCTTAAAAATCTTTATCGGTAAAGGGGTTTGTATCCTCTGCCACGATAATCCGAATTTTACAGACAACGAATTCCATAATCTTGGTATCTCACAGGGTGGATTGCCAGAAGACACAGGTCGATATGATGGTATTAAGCAACTCTTAGACAACCCTTTTAATGGTGGTGGTATCTATAGTGATGATCCAGAGGTTCCTCAAAGAATACTGGATTTTCTGGAACCGACACAACAACATCAAGGACAATTCAAAACACCGACACTCCGAAACGTAGAACTTACTGCACCGTACTTTCATATAGGTGATTTTCCAACATTAGAATCCATTATTGAATTCAATAACGCTGGCGGAGTTCCATCAGGATTTGTCGGCATGCGAGAAGGAACACTTGAACCACTCAATCTGAGTGAACAAGAGGCGAAAGATTTAGTCGAATTTTTATTGACCTTGACAGGTGAATCATCTCTCGAACACCTATCAATAAAACCGAATCTGCCGTAAGCCCCAATACAAGTTAGTTGAGTATCTTTCTTTTTCCATTTCAATTGCAAATGGGTTAACAATACCTATATGGAGAACAGGGGCATTTAGTTTTTCGAATATTTAGATTTTCAATTTACGACTCTCCGTTGTAGGAGCGATCTTCGCATCGCAACTTTTCGTCTAAAATGGACAAAAAGCCTAAAACTAAATAGCCCTGATGGAAAACAGAGCCATTCAGTTTTCAAGTTTTTCACTACATTTTAGAGAGGATCGCGATTCGGAGATCACTCGGACAGCGGAGAGACTTGAGCATCAGATGAGAACTACCGGACAATTGAATGGCTCTGGATGGAAAAACTATATTATTGACAAAAATCCGATTATCATATAAAATATCGTATATTTTGAAAATTTATTTTTTCTTGACATTTTTTTGATAATTTTGTATAATTGCAAACAAGTTCAAGATATTATTTTCTTGATGGAAGTTTTATACCCAATTAACCCGATTTGTAGTGTGAGGTCTCGTGCCTTGCAATGCTGACTTTATCTGCAGATGTCGAATCAAGTTAATTTGGTATTAGATATGAATGTCCTGTAAAATAGTTTTTCTATACTTTAGGCGAACCTGAAGGATAATTATTGTGTGATCAGTACCAGCAGCCTTACATCACGCCCGTACACTCTCTATCTCATATTGAGAGTCTGTTACGGACAATTTTGTTTGCACAAGGTAGGTTATTCCCACTTACCATTAACACAACGCGTTAGAGTTCCTAATGTTGTTTAGAAACTTTACCGTAAACTCAATGAGGGTATTGCCTAAATAATGATATTTGGAGTTTCTATTCATCCGAGTTTTAAAATGTCAAACACGTCGCCATTGACACGAAACCTTGCAAACAAAGCAATCGTTAGGTTTACCATTTCCACACTTTTTGATACAATAATAGACTTGCGTTTGAAGCGTCCGAACCAGTGGCGCATCCGGCAGTTATTGCGTTCAATACGATGCGTCTCGGCTTTGGTCTGAACATGTTTTGAGGCGGGTAATACCGACTCATAGACCTGCCATTTGTCTGTATAATATATCTCAATATTGAGTGATGAGAGCCGCGCCATGAGTTTTTCGAGGGTTTGTTTATCGCGTCTGCCACATTCCCAATCGATGAGGTGTCCTGTATTTCTGTCAAGTGCCTTCCATATCCATAGTTTGTTTTTCTTGTTTCCGATGTAGTGCCACATTTCATCAAGTTCCAAAACGACGGTGGTTCCGGGGGACAGCGTCCGTTTAGGGGCATGCTTTTTAGCAGAAGTCCGTATCCATTTTAGGATAGTTGTGACATGGGTATTGAAGAGTTTTGCGATAGCATTCATTGAGAGCCCGTGGCAGTATAAGAGCAGCGTGAGGGTTTTATGTGCCTGTGGTTTTCCGCGAGGTGTTGTGCGTGTCCATTGATAGTGGCAGTTTGAACATTTATAGCGTTGTTTCGTCTTCACGAAGCCGTTTTTGACGAAATGCGTGTATTGACATCTTGGACAATTCTTCATGGTATCCTCTATAGAGCAGCGAGTTTGTTTTGTTTGAATAAGGATACAAGTTTTAGACGCGTCCGTCAATCAAAAAATTCAGTTTGATTTTTTGATTGACAATTCTTGTCATAAGTGTTATCATTAACTCTAGTTGAAATCTGATGCAGGGCGGTTCAGAGGGTATCCGCTAATTCCCGCATCATTATTTAACCAATACCCTCAACTCAATAAAGGAGTTACTCCATGAAAAAATTAATGACTCTCATGACATTTGCTTTGGGATATTTTCTTGCAGTAGTCGCTGCGCCGCTCCTCGGTGTAGCCGCTCCCCTTGGAGAAGTAGCAATCTTCATCGAACAGGTTAGCTGGATTGATAAGGACATCGCAGCTGCGGAAAGTAGAGAATTGGCTGACCTTCTCAAGAGCCCCAAAGACGTTGTCATATTAACCGATAACGAGATTGGTCCGTGGGCTGAAGAACATACGGACAATGGCCAATCTGATATTATCATTACTTTCGGTTGGTTTCCAACGACACTCTACCCACCCGGAAACGCTAAGCCCGAAGGTTCTGTTGCTGAAAATTTCCTGGAAGGTGGAAATATCCTCCTCAACACAGGGGATTATTTTTTCTACGTCACCGAGGGGGGGGGTGTCAACGGTGTAGACGGCTTGAAAAATATGATGGACATCGACGTCGACCAGTCTCCAGGCGAAGCAGGAAGTGCTGCTATTGAACCGACAGACGATGGCAAGAAATATACGCCAAGTCTTGCTGCTTACACCACACACCGACCTTTTAAGCAAGATCAGATTGTTGATCCATGGGAGGTAGAGATCGTTTTTGGTGACAACGGCGCAGGTCACTTGGATCCGGTAATTGTGCACGATACTCAAACCGATGGACGAATCGGTATTGCTCTTTCACAGTTTAATAACAACGAACTCCCACGAGGTGAGGTCTTCGCCGAAATGATTGATAATTATCTGGCTGACGTCCTCGGCGTTCTAGCAGCAGTTGATCCCAATAAAAAAGTTACGACGACGTGGGCACATATCAAATCTGATTTTTAACCTATACCGATAGGGTACCTTAGAGTGCCCTGACAAACTTTCATTCCAATAATTATAATTGGAGCAAATCTTAAAAAAGCGCATCTCCCAATTGGAAGATGCGCTTTTTATGTATTGAAAAGGCGATATTTCAAATATGTTGATTTTTTAATAAATCTGTGGTATAAAATCAGCAATGCCTTTAGGAGAAAAAATCGTGAAACTCGTTACATTCAAAAAGTCTTCGTTAAACGAACGTTCTCGACTCGGTGCATGGATAGGCAACGATCGAATAGTTGACCTCAACTTAGATGTCCCAAATATGATCCAGTTCTTTGAACAGAATTGTAGTGCAGCCGCACAAAAACGTATTGACACAGTTCAACAACAACTCAGCGACGGTAACCACTTACCTAATGTCATCTATTGTGTTTCTGATGTTCAACTGCTCGCGCCCTTTCCGCGTCCAGCCAGTTTGCGGGATTTTGGTGTGTTCAAAACCCACATGGATGCTGCTGCGCGCATCACCGGAAAAGAAATATCGCCTGAATGGTTCAAACTTCCCAACTACTATCGGGGAAGCACAAGTCCCGCCTCCATCGCAGGACATGAGGCAGTTGTTACATGGCCAAACTACACAGAAAAACTTGATTTTGAATTGGAATGGGGTGTTTACATCGGTAAAACTGGAAAAAACATCTCCATAGAAGAAGCACCAGAATACATTGCCGGTTACACAATTTACAATGACATCAGCGCACGCGACATTCAATTCCGACACATGACGTTGGCACTCGGTCCCGCTAAAGGCAAGGATTTTGATAACAGCAACATTATGGGTCCCTGCCTCGTTACGCCTGATGAAATCAGTGATCCATCCAACCTGAAAATGACAGCAAGGGTCAACGACGAAGTATGGGCAGAGGGTAATACTTCGGATATGTATTATTCCTTCACAGAAATGATCTCTTATGTATCGCAGTCAGAGACCCTCTTTCCTGGGGAATTTCTTGGTTCTGGCACTGTCGGAAAGGGATGTGGTTGGGAACTTGACCGATGGATTCAACCGGGGGATGTGATTGAACTTGAGGTTGAAAATATCGGTGTCTTGAGAAATCGAATCGGTGAGCCTGAAGAAAATCCCGCTGCATGGAAGGAAAAAGCGTAACTGTGCGACTTAAAGATAAGGTAGCTATCATTACAGGTGCAGCATCTGGAATCGGCAAAGCCACTGCAAAACTCTTTGCTGAACACGGTGCGAAGATTATTGTTGCTGACATTGATATAGATGGAGGGAATCAGACCGTCGCCAACATACAAGACGATGGCAACGAAGCAATTTTTGTTCAAACCGATGTGACAATCAAAGCCGACACTGAACAGATGGTGGCGGAAACCGTAAAAACTTACGGAAAACTTGATATTCTGTTCAATAATGCCGGGATTGCAATGCGCTTGCCTGTTGCCGAACTACCAGAAGAAGACTGGCATCGTTGTTTAAATGTCAACCTTACCGGTGTTTTTCTTTGTGCAAAGGCAGCGATTCCCGAAATGCAGAAAAATGGAGGCGGTTCCATCATCAATATGTCCTCCATTTACGGGATAGTCGGGGCTGGTGTTCGGGCTGCGTATGTTGCCTCCAAAGGGGGCGTGGCAAACCTAACCCGTGGTATGGCACTTGATTACGCACAAGATAATATCCGAGTAAACTGCATCTGTCCAGGTTTTGTAGAAACACCTTTAGTCGCTGGAGTCGTCAAAACGCCCAAAGAATATCAGAAACTCGCGGATAAGCATCCGATGCGCAGGTTGGGTCAACCCGAAGAAATCGCTTATGGTGCATTATACCTCGCCTCTGATGAATCCGCATTCGTCACGGGTATCGCCTTACCGATTGATGGAGGCTATACCGCAGGATAAGATAATCAGGTGAGTTCATGCGAAAATTTTCCTTATACGTTTTTCTCATATTACTACTAAACAGCGCGTACCTATTCAGTTTCGGTGAACCAACGCTTTTCTACATTTTTAACGTCCTTCTCCACTTAGCACTCGGTATCGTATTAATAATCCCATTTAATATCTATCTCTATCAAAAATTCAAAAACCTCTCAAGCATTGGACGTATTAGTGTTTTCGGGTTAATAGTCGGCATTGCTACCGGTGTTTACTTGATGATTGTCGGTGCCACTGCGCCTTACCGTTGGCTTCTGATTACACACATTATCAGCATAAGCATTGGTAGTCTTCTCTTCTGCATTCACTTGCTGAAGGATAGTAGCAATCTTTCACCAACGTACAAAAAAGTAATTATTGGCGTGTTAGTCGGTGTTGTGTTTTTTCCTATTGGTGCCAAACTTTCGCAATACTTTTTTCCGAATGAGGACTATCTCGTCAAAAACCCGGCATTACCTCCCACAAGCATGTATGAAGAAGGCGGTGGAACGACTGGACACTTTTTCCCTGCATCTGTTGAAACTGAGACGGGAGACCTGATTCCAACTGACTTCTTTCTCACATCAAATACCTGCGCGACAAATGGATGCCATCCTGATATATTTCGGCAGTGGAACGAATCTGCCCACCATTTCTCCTCCTTCAACAACCAGTGGTACAGAAAGTCTATCATCTATATGCAGGAGGTGAACGGGATTCAACCTTCGAAATGGTGCGGCGGATGCCACGACCCTGCGATTCTACTCAACGGGGTAATGGACAAACCGATTCGGGAAAATTTGCATACACCCGCAGCGCAGGCAGGATTAGCATGCACTGCGTGCCACTCTATCGAAAGGGTAAAAGATACGATGGGAAACAGCGGATATGTAATTAAATATCCGCCTTTGCATGATATAGCATCAAGCAAAAATCGTATCGTTCGTAGTTTGCATAACTATCTAATACGTCTCGATCCAGAACCGCATCGGAAAAGCTTTCTCAAGCCTTTTCACCGCGACAATACAGCCGAATTCTGTTCAACCTGCCATAAAGTGCATTTGGATTTTCCTGTCAATAACTTCAAATGGGTACGCGGCTTTGACGATTATGACCAATGGCAAAAAAGTGGCGTTTCCCACCAAGGTGCGCTCTCATTTTATTATCCCAAAACGGCTAAGAAATGTGCTGATTGCCACATGCCGCTTGTTGACTCTGCAGACGCGGGAAATATAAACGGCAAGGTACACAGCCACCGCTTTCCAGCTGCAAACACTGCACTTCCCTTTGTGAATCAACACGAAGAACAACTCCAGGCTGTAATAGATTTTTTGCAAAATAAGGTGATAACGTTGGACCTGTTTGCGAACGGTTCTCCGATTCCAAAAAATGGCATTGACGTTGCCCCGGGTGAAGATCCGTTAATTGAGGTTGTGGTACGCACGCGAGGTGTCGGCCACCGTTTTCCTGCGGGAACAATTGACGCATTTGACATCTGGCTTGAGGTAAAAGCCACTGATGAGAATGGAAAAATTGTGTTCTGGAACGGAAGAATCGCTGCATCTGATGGGAACGGTCCTGTCGATCCGAGTGCACATTTTTATCGTGGTTATATGCTTGATGCACACGGAAATCTAATCAACAAACGAAATGCGTGGGCAATGCGAACCGTGCTGTATTCACGTACCATTCCACCGGGTGCCGCCGATACCGTCCGATATCGGTTAGAAATTCCACCCGATTGTGGCGAGACTCTCTTGTTGGAAGCGAAACTCAATTATCGTAAGTTTAACTGGTGGCACACGCAGTGGGCTTATGCTGGTGTCCGAGACTCTGAGGATACAAATTTTCAGGTGGATAAAGGCTACGATGATGGCAAATGGGTCTGGAAAGGCGATACATCCGATGTCGCTGGGAAAATCAAGGCTATTCCAAACCTGCCAATCACCGTGATGGCAGATGCAAAAGCAACCCTTAATGTGATACCACCATCACAAGATGCTCCTGCTGTTCAAAAGAAACAGAATACATCAGGAGGAGAACTCAACGTAGCAAATGCACGTGAACGCTGGAACGATTACGGCATAGGGCTTCTCCTGCAAGGCGATCTCAGATCCGCGCAAACAGCATTTCGAGAAGTAACGAAAATAGACCCTGGCTACTTAGACGGCTGGGTGAATATCGCACGATGTAACATCAAAGAAGGTGATATGCAGGGTGCCGAAGCGATGCTTGATAAGGCGTTTGAGATTCAGAAAAAATTGCCTCCTGAAAACCTACATCGCGCAAAGGTTCATTATTTTTACGCCCTCGTTCAAGAATCTTATGGGAACTATGACATCGCAATTCAACACCTCCAACAAGCTGCCTCGCAATTCCCACGCGATACCCGTGTTCGCGATGAATTGGGGCGAATGCACTTTCTAAAACGAGAGTATGAGGCTGCTTTAGCACATTTTCAGAAAACGCTTGAGGTTGATCCAGAAGATTTAGATGCACATTACAATATGATGCGATGTTATCGTGCGTTGAAAAACCCATCTATGGCAGCGAAGTCACAAAAACTGTACTTGCGGTTTAAGGCTGACGAATCCGTTGATGCGATAACGGGGATTGCCCGCCGCGCAGACCCTGATGCCAACCGTGAACGTCAGCAAATCCATGAACACGTGAATAGTTACGGAAAGTGATGGATTATAGTGAGCATAAAAATAAGTAGACATCTGCTGGTAGGCGCGCTTTGTCCGCGCGCTGTCAATAGTGTTCAAGTAATTATAGGTTTTACTATAAGAAGCACAAACGAATGTCCTGTTTAATTTTGGGTGTGTAATATTTTGTCATCTGAATCGTGGATTCTCTGAACCAGGATTACCAGATTTCCAGGATTTTTCGGTTTGCTATGTGTTGATCCGATTGTTCAAATCAACGTCTCATGCGCGTATAGCATTCGGCGGGACGCTCCTACAGAGGAAAGACTTTGAGCAGAAGGCGGAAACTTTCAAAGAACTGAATGGCTCTGTATGGAATCTTTTCAACTTGAAAGGTTTTAAGAGGTGTGGTAGAATAACAAAAAATAAGGAGGTTTCGTAATGGCAGAAACAGTCAGAACCGACATCAAAGGTGTTGATCGGTTTATTTTTGAAGTGGGAGCAGACCGAGAACAACTCCATCTACACATCTCCGAAGTGGGACCAGGACAACGCGCACATCCACCACATACACACGACGGACAAGAAATTTTCTATGTCTTTTCTGGAAAAGGCGAAGTCTTGTTCGGAGAACAGACGCACCACGTGAGCGACAACGAAGCTGTGCATGTCGATTGCCAAGTTTTACACGGCATCCGTAATGTCGGGAAGACACCACTCCGCTACGCTGTTATTATAGCCCGGTAAATTGCAGTGCAGGTGACACCCTCAACGATCTCCTACATCCTACATGATCTATTCAGAAGGTTCCGTCGGCGGGTCTTTTAGCAATCCGGTGATACCGTAAATACCACCAATGATTAAAAGTATGCCGATGCTGCTTATACCCCGCCGTATCCACACAGGATGTAAAATCTGTGAGATGTTGAACATTGAGAGTGGTTGTAACAATTGAGATATGCCTATATTCACATAAAACGCACCGTAAGCAATAAGGCACATCTCACTGAGAAATTGCTGGCGGAGAGGGTCTACGGACATCCCAAAGGGATTTATAAGGTAGTCTCCTGAAAAAACAAGGGTCAATCCTACGATAAAAAAGGTGATAAGAGTACCAGTTGGATATGCGGATTGTTGTAACACAATAGCCAATAAGATACTCACACCTCCTAAAATAATGCTAATTATGCCCTGAAAAATTTGGACTCCTCTGCTCTGTGCTATCATTTACCTTTTGTATAACGCCCCCTGCGTGTCCGTGACTTATCGCTGTGAAAACCTAAAATGAATATAAAACTGTTAAAGAGACCAGCGGACCAAATTCAAACGCATCGCTTTCTTCATATTCACCATCTACAAACGCGTCGCTATCATCGTAAAGCGTTTCTTGATGTAACGGCAACAAAAGCGAAAGTGATAACGGGACATTGAATGGTGTTGTAATAGATGTACCGAGCGATGCCATGCCGAAAAGGAGTCCGGTATTTTTGTCAATTTCTCCATCCCAATACGCATAAGATTGATAAATTCCAAGGTAACCCGCTTGGAAAGAAAACCATTTATTCAAGCGGAAGTTTAGTCCTGTCGTGTATGTAAGTTCTCTGGAACCACGATACTCTTCACTGTTCTTGTAGAACGGTAATTTTGCGCGGACACTGGTATGTGATGCTAATCCCTTATAGATAGGAAGATTATAGTGCAGGTCGACGATAGGGTTGAAAGTTCCAGTCCCAAATTGGATATGTAGATGTTCCTTTCCCATCTCTCCGAGTTTCCATGGGTCTTCTTCTATTTTACCAAAGGGAATCGTAGTTCCAATGCGTCCCATTAAAAAATCGTCTTCCGTTAAGACTCCCAGTCTATAATGTCCAAGAAAAACTTCTGAATCTGTTAGACCGGTGTAGGTATCATTGCGATGATGGATAAACCCATTCTCTACAATCGCGTCCCATTGTTCTTGAGTATACTTTTCACCGTCAATCTTTTCAATACTTGCTTCTTGTACTTTGGATTCATAAGGGAGATTTGCTTCCAACGTCCATTGAGAACCGAGTTGATATTTTAACCCTATATCAACGCGATAAACGTTTAAGGTAACATGATGTCGGTGCTGTGGAACCGTGTCTATTTTGGGGTTGCCGTTTGAATCTAAGAAAACTCCCTCATCTTCAAGGTGTCCGCCTTGTGCATCAAACCACCGCATCATGCTGATAGATGCTTGAAATCTTTTTCCTTCTGAAGTCAAACTGACTTCACCCGTCCCGCTACGTGGGATTGCGGGATTGCTTCACGCGCCTCAGCTCTCTTGCGCAAACGCAGTGTAAATCACAGTTAAGGAAAGAAAAATAAGTTGAAGGATAAGTATTGTGTTAAAAATTTTGATTTTCATAGTACTTCCTGTTTGTTTAATGGCATCTGGATTGTGTCTACTACTTTTTATTGTGTTTCTAAGTTCAACCAACACATTTGGTCATCTGAAAGTTCAAGATTCAATGCGCCAAGAGAAGATGCCATCTCTTCTAAATTAGCCGGACCGACAATAGGAAAAATCGGGAAAGACAGGTGGACGCAATATGCAAGCGAAACCTGAATAGCGGAAAAGCCGTATTTTGCCCCTAATTGTTTGGCGCGTGCAAGTCTTTCAAAGTTATCGTCGTTGTAATACACACGCACCATATCCCCATTATCTCGGTTTTCAGCAGTAAATGCACCACTGAAAAATCCGCGTGCTTGCGATGACCACGGCATTAATGGGAATTGGTTTTCCACATGCCAACGACGTGCGTCATCATCAACGCAAACACACCCACCCCACATCGGTTCCGTAGGTACTGCGAGACTGATGTTGTTGCTACAAGCAACGAAACCATTTACCCCGTGTTGTTCGGCGTAGGTATTGGCTTCAACAATACGTTGCGGCTTCCAGTTAGAAGCGGCGATGGCTCGGATACGTCCAGCGTCTATCTCTTCGTTCAAGTAATCAATAATTGTACTAACCGGCATGGTAGAGTCATCTCTATGAAGCATATAAAGGTCAATGAAATCGGTACCAAGACGAGTTAGGTTTTCGTCAAGGTCCTGTTTTACGTATTCTGGGGAAACACGGTTTGGAGTACCACCGTATGGATGCCCTCCTTTATCTATCAGAAAAACCTCTTCTCGGTTTCTACGTTCCTTCATCCAAAGTCCGATTAACTTTTCGCTGTTGCCACCTCCGTAAATGTGGGCTGTGTCCAGAGCATTTCCACCTGCCTCAAAAAATGTGTCAAGCATTTCGCTGCTATGATCAAAGTTTGCAGGTGAATACATCATGGTTCCCAGAATCAGTTGTGAAATTTCTTGGTTGACTCCGGGAATTTTTATCCGCTTCATTCAAATGTCTTCCTTCATTTAAAACTATTACAATTCCGCTGAAAGTCCGCTGCTTTTTTATATATACGACATTCACATCATAAGATTATACCACATCACACATAGGATTTCAATGTAAATATTTGTAACTTCCGACAAAGGCATTCAGTTTCAAGTTTCTCACCGTTTTAGCCAGGGATTCACGACCGGGAGGCCGCTCCTATAGAGGAGAAACTTTGAATAGAGGATGGAAACTACTGGTGGGTGTTTGCCCAAGTGTGGTTTGACATTTTCCCATACACAACGCGGTGGAAGACGATCGCCTGCAAGATATCGATTTATCTGATCATGACTAAATTGCTTGCAGTGGTCAGCAAAATAAGTTATCGTCCAGTTGATAGGTGTGCTGAATAGATATTGACAGTAATCAAAGGCGAGTTGGTTTGTCATCTTGGCTCATGTAAAGAATGAGTGCAAATGAAAATTTAACCCGTGTGGCCATTGCCTTCATGAAAATAACCGCACACACCTTTTACATGAGCGGTCATCTTTATTTCCACATTGTAAACCATATTAGAGTGTTCGGGAGGCTAAGTCAAGCATTATTGCGTAAGTCCTGAAAAATTATACCTTCAAAATATGCTAAAGTCAAAATTTTTGGTTGGATGTGAGGAAATTTAGTTTAGTCAAAAAAATGAAACCCCTTTTTTATGATGGCGTTAAAAGTATAGGGCAAATCACCTTATAACTATTAGGGGGTATAGATGTATAAAGATTTTAAGCAATATACCGCTAACCCGCAACCGTTAGATGACAGAAAACTGGATTATTACGAATTGGCGGTGTATTTCGCGGCGGCAAAAGCACAAGAGGAAGAATTTCGTTGGGAAAATTTCATTGACAACCTCTCTTTTATTTGTGACAAATTTGCATCACATATTGAGTCAAACGGCACACCTCGTCTGGAACTGTAAAGTCTACATGAAAGAAGACAGACAATAACTGCTAAATGTGGTGTTGAATGCAAAATTTCAATTTGCAGAATATGGGGTAGCGTTTTTCGGAACCTGCCCCTGATTTTTTTTAATCGTTTCGTTCAGTTTCGAATAATTCTTGAAGATATTCACGAGATTCATCACTAACTTTTCAGGATCATGGCGAATAACGTTCATCTGAGCCCTACCTAACCAAGTACCGATCTCAGTGACGACCATATCTCTGATAAGGTCTGCTTCAACAACGGTAATGCCTTCATCTTCAAGCCTCTCCTGCTCTCGGTTATAGGAAACCTGCACTTTTGAAGCGTCAGCAACTTGCATGGTTTCGGCAGAAAGTGTTGAAATATTTTTTGCAAGGTCAAGCACCTCCATCAGATGTTCAGTATTTTCAGCAAGCTTCAAAAGCCCTTCGTCAGACAAAGAACGAATTCGGGTCAGCTGTGAAACCAACTCATTCCTGACATACCCTTGCATGATTTCTTGCGGTGCCGGTTGATTATTAACTAAAACATAGTCAATAGGAATTTTTGCGTGGTCAAGAATGGCGTTGACATGGTCAGTAACAGAATAACCGTCTGTTTCCCCGGGTTGTGTCATGACATTGCAAACATAGATTTTCAGCGCGTTGGAACGTTGAATTGCTTCAACTATGCCTTTTATCACAAGATTTGGCATGATGCTGGTGTAAAGACTTCCTGGACCGATGATAATCGCATCGGCGTTAACAAGTGCTTCCATCGCTGCTTCGTGTGCTTGACATTCATAAACTTCGTTGAGGTCATGGTGGGTTTTGCCGTTCTCACGGGGTTCAAAAAAGACGCGCTTGATCGGTTCTCTATTTTCGCGTATCGGGATAGTCGACTCGCCGCGTACGATTTCACCATCTGCAAGTTCAGCACAGAGGACGGTGTAATCTAAGGTAACAGGAATAATTTGTCCGCGCACCGAGAGTAGTCTTGAGGCGGCTTGAATTGCTCTCGGAAAATTGCCTTGGATTTCTGTCAGTGCTGTTAATAATAGATTTCCGATTGTATGTCCACCGAGATCGCCATTGCTGGAAAATCGGTATTCAAAAAGACCCGCAAGCTCATCGGCATCGGATAGTGTATAGAGTAGCCTGCGGATATCTCCTGGTGGAAGGACATCAAATTCTTCAACAAGACGTCCCGAACTCCCTCCGTCGTCAGAAACAGTAACGATCGCTGCCAAACTATCCAGATCAATAATTTTTTCGTTACTTGTTTCCAGATCGGCATAGTACTTGATTCCACTAAGCAGCGCGGATAATCCACTTCCGCCGCCAATGCAGGCAATTTTCAAAGCCATAATTTCTCCAAACCGCCAAGATGGTGGTTATTATTTCTATAGTTAACTTGACCACAAAATATGACTGTGGCACTCTCCAGATCAGACAGAAAATGTAAGATATATCAACGTCAAAATAAAGGACAAGTTTTGTCATAAATAACGCAGTTAACGGTTTATCTGTTTCATTAACATCTTCAAGTTCTCAAGCGTATCATCGCAAAGTGCTTCTGCCTCTGATGCCGTTGGTGCCTCACTGAAAACCCGAATGACCGGCTCCGTTCCTGATTTTCGGATATTTACCCATCGGTCATCCCAGACGCGTTTGATGCCATCTGTTAATTCAAGCAGCGGTCCTGCTTGCGTACTTGAAGTCGTTAAAGCCTCTTTCTCATACATTTTTAAAGCGAGTTCAACGAGTTGCGTTGCGACCTCTTGTGATGGAATTTCCAATTTTTTGCGACACATTTCGTAGTGTGGCATGGTATCAACAAGTGCTGTCACTGTGCTATTGGATTCGGTGATATGTTGGACAATTGATGCAATAGAGGTAATACCGTCTGTGGTATAGTTGATAGCGGGATAGATAACCCCACCAGTGCCTTCACCGCCGATAACAGCGTTGACCTCATGCATTTTTTCAACCACCCATCCCACACCGACTTTCGTTCGATATAGTATTACACCGTGCTTTGCAGCAATATCATCCATCATTCGGCTTGTTGATACTGTGACGACTATGTCTCCTTTTGTTTTACTCAAAATAAAATCTGCTACGAAAGCGAGCGTCCATTCGCCGCTAAGTGGCATGCCCTGATCTGTAACAACGACAACCCTGTCTGCATCGCCATCGTGGGCGAATCCTATATCTGCACAAGTTTCACGTACCTTTTCACACAGTTCACCTAAAGCATCAGGTGTGGGTTCTGCGGGGCGGCGGAAGTTTCCATCGGGCACACAATTAATTTCAACCACTTGACAACCGAGTTCCTGCAACAAAGTTGGACTAATTACGCATCCTGCACCGTTACCGCAATCAAGTGCTACCTTCAGTTTGGCATTTCGGATTAAATCTATGTTAAGCCACGAAGAATCAAGTATTTCCTTGAGATGGTGTGTTGTTGCGTCCTTAAATCTTTCAAGCGTTCCCTGTTTGTCCCACGGTGCAAGTGCAAAATCCTCATTTTCACAAATTCGTGTCAATCCATCACGTTCAGTCTGTGTCAGCAGTTTTCCAGATTCAGATGCAAATTCAATGCCGTTCCATTCTACTGGGTTATGGCTTGCTGTAATGGTGATACTACCTTGTGCACCAAGGGTCTTCGCTATCAAAAGGACAGTAGGGGTAGGGCATAACCCCACATCAATGACGCGACATCCTGTGGCGAATAGTCCTGCAAGCACTGCATGCCGAATCATCGGACTTGAGGTGCGTGAATCTCTGCCTACTACCACGGTTTTACCACCGACAAAGGTGCCGAAAGCTAAAGCGAACTTTGTAATGATACGCGCGTCAAGCGAAACACCGACCTGTCCGCGAACACCTGAAACGCTTATGATTGGGTCTGTTGTTTTAGCCATGAAGGTTCTCTAATGTAATAGTGGCTCTCAGAATATGGCAGATTTACAATTAACGATACACCGTCCATCGGCGCGCTTACAAAACACGCCTACCAGTGGTGTCTGCTATTTTTATATTCTATCATAAATAGAAAAATACTTATTGGATCTACGCATTTGCCATGCCCATAGAAAGCAGCACCCACCTATCAAAAGCTGCCAAAAACCGCAAACATACCAAGGTGGATACGAAAAGTCATACGATGTAATTGGTGTTATCTCATAGAGCAAAGGTGTTCTAAAAATGTCCATCCCATCAAAGATATTGCACACAGCAATTAATGGGTTCAGGTGCAGAACCGGTTGAATAATCGGTTGTAGATTGTTGATATATCGCCCTAACGGCACAAGTAAAAATGCACTACCAATCAAAATGCACACTAAAAAATAAGTAATCGCTGTTCCAAAGATATTGTCCCGCAATACCTGTGCTCCCCACACGCCGACTGCCCCTGCGGAAAAACTATAAAGTCCCAACACAACCAACATTTTCAACGCTTTTCCGAGTGGCATATCGGTGACAAAAACAGCGAAACCCGTTGATATAAATATCCAGCATAAGAGAGGAATCTGACTGATCGCAAGTCGTATGAACAGGGGTTTACCAAAAGAGATAGGGGAAAGTGATAGCAACTGCGCGGAAAAGATAGACCGATTTTCAGAGCACGCGCTTAAAGCTGCAAGATAAGTGGCTACCAAAAGCACAACGAATGTCTGTGCGAGGGCAAAACATTCGGCAGATGAACCAAGTTTAGCGTGTGTTAACAATTGATATGTTAGCCACTGCAGAAAACTCGCTATACCGATACAAATGAAGATATTTTTCTTATTGTATCGCTTAGCTTCAATAACAGCATTCATTTTTGCTATCCATAACGGCATTATTCTTCTTGAAACTCGCGCCGAATCTGCATAATTGATTCAGCAATAGAGACAAGATTCGGATTGATAATCAGTGCCTGTTTGTAAGCATCAACCGCCGCATCAATTTTACCCAATCTGAGATAAACGTGTCCCATGCCAGCAAATGCGCCAAAATGATGGGGGTTGAGTTTAACTGTCTGTTTACAATCTTTGAGTGCTTTATTCCACGCTTCCAATATAAAATATGCAATCGCGCGTTGGTTATACCCTTCAGCGAAATTGGGTGCTGCTTCAATTACTGCCGTAAATTGTTCAACTGCCTCTGAAAAGTTCTCATTCTCTAAGGACCTTTTACCTGCCTTGAGCATTCTGTCAACAGATTCATTCCCTGAGCGGGACCAAATGTTCCATAATGCTATTTCAGAGTTGAAGCATGCGGGAAGGTCATCGTTCTTGAGGTTTTCCACTAACGCGGGAACGACATTCATGCCGCCTATCAATCCGAGCGCAGTCGATGCAGCACGGCCAACGAGTGGATCCTCGTTTTGAAGATACTCTATCAGATCGTTTTCCGAATATTTTGACGTTAGAAGTTCTTTAAGGCTTTCCTCATCTTCTAAGTTTGTGAACATTTGTGCTGCTAATTCCGAAAATCCGTTGCGTGTTGGCATGGTCATCCTCCTTATCTCATGTTGATTATAGCATATCTTTGTTGAAAATAACAATTCAAAATCTACGGCTAAATGCCCTGGCACTTGCCAAAAAGTGTTTTTTCAACTACAATGTGTATGTGTACACCTTAGAACCTCTTACGCCTCAAAATTGTAACGAATGGGATGCTGTTATCCAGCGATGCCCGAATAGCACCGCTTTTCAGGGTGCTGCGTGGCGAGATGCACTTGCAAATGCTTTCAAGCAGCTTGATCCTGTATCTCTATTCATTAAACAGGACGAGACGGTGATTGGCACCATCCCCGCGTTTGTGTTTCAACCGATACCGGGGATCCGATTGTGGCATTCAATGCCGTGGAATCTATTTGGCGGTCCACAAATACTTGGCTCGGTGCCGGTGAACCCCGAAATTTTGATTTCAACCATTGAGAGCTATCTTGAAACTGCATCAACCGAGAACGGATGGTGTGAACTGTGTTGGACGCTTTCACCAAAAGATACCGTAAAATACGGTGATTTTCTGACAGGAATAGGGTATGAACGGATGAAACGGTTCACGCATCTATTGAAGACGAACAGGGATATCGATTCCCTTTGGCATGCTTACAATAAACGGGTACGTGGAGCAGTTCGGAAGGCAGAAAAATCGGGCGTGGAAGTTGCCGATACCGAAAGCGATACGGCTTTATCTACATTTTACGACATGTATCTTATGACCGTGAAACGATTAGGTGGGACACCGAAACCTCGCGCGCTTATGAAGATGCTTTTGCAGCACGGTGTTGCCAAACTTGCTATCGCTACATACCACGGTACAATCATCGGAGGATTACTCTATCTGCACTACAATCGCACCGTGACTTTGTGGTGTGAGGCATCTGTACCTGAGTATTTGCAATACCGTCCTAACAATGCAATTTTTCACCATATTATCAACTGGGCATGTAAGGAAGGGTATGAATGGGTGGATTTTGGGGCATCCCCACCTGAGAGTAAGGGATTGATAGCACATAAAGAACAGTATCGTGCTAAAAAAACCGATTTCTGTAGTTATACCAAGATAATTTCGCCATTCAAAAGATCGTTGTGGACATGGAGTGAAGGCATGCTACGGAATATATATACGTGGCTGCAGTGAAGAGAATTTGGACAGAACTGCTACATTTAGACAGAAACAGGAGAAATAATGGAACGTAAACCTAATTTAATTTTTGTTTTCGGTGATCAGCACCGTCAATGTGATGTCGGGTGTGCAGGCAACCCGCAAGTACAAACACCTGCTATGGATAAACTTGCACAAGAGGGGATGTTTTTCCCGAACACCTTCACCAACGTCCCGATATGTGTGCCTGCCCGCGGATGCTTGATGACAGGCAAACACCCCTTAAGCCACAAAGCCGTTTCCAACGATTTACCGCTTCCGTTGTCTGAAACGGGAGTTGCGCAGGTCTTCAAAAACTCTGGCTACGCAACCGGATATATTGGTAAATGGCATCTCGGCGGTATGCCGAGGGATAAGTTTATTACACCTGAAATGCGATTTGGCTTTGATCATTGGGTCGGATGGAATTGTCATCATAACTATTTCAATGCCCCCTACCACGATTCCGATGGGAATAAGATGCAGGTTGAAGGCTACGAACCGGAATTCCAAACAGATCAGGCAATTCAATATTGCCGAGACCACGCTGATGAACCTTTCTGTCTCTATGTAAGTTGGGGACCGCCACACAACCCTTACGAGCATGTGCCGGAGCGGTATAAAGAGATGTATCCACCAGAGGAAATTCAGTTGCGTCCGAACGCTGTAGATACGCCTGCAACGCGAAAGGACTTATCTGGCTACTACGCGCATATCACGGCTTTAGATGAAAACCTTGGACGCTTGATGGATTCGCTTGATGAAATCGGCATCGCTGAAGATACTATCATCGTCTATACATCTGACCATGGGGATATGCTTGGTAGCCACGGACATGTCAGAAAAGAACGTCCGTGGGACGAATCAAGTCGTATCCCTTTCATGATACGCTGGCCCCACAAAATTCCTGCAGACGTTACCCGTGACACTTTACTTAGCCTCGTCGATTTTATGCCGTCAATGCTATCCTTGTGCGATTTACCCATTCCTGACAGAGTTAAGGGTATTGACCTTTCAGATGCAATGCTCGGCAAGACAATTGACGAACCGCAGTCTGTTTTGCTTGAAATCCCATTGCATGGAAGTGAGGGCTTTAATGCAGGTATTCGAGAGTGGCGGGGTGTCCGAACGCATCGCTACACGTATGCTCGCCATTACGATGAAACAGGTTGGCTGCTCTACGATAACGAAAACGATCCGTATCAAATGAACAATCTCATTGACGACACAGATTCACAAACGCTCAGGGCAGAACTTGAAGCGGAACTTCAGAAGTGGCTAACCCGAATTAACGATCCATGCCTTGCCGGTTTAGATCACATCCGAGAACTCGGTTTGGCAGAATTGTGGAACATCAGCGAGCAACGGTTTGGTGGAAGAAATCCACGTTGGGCATAAAGGGAAAGTATGAAAAAGCGGGTACTCATTATCGGTTGGGATTGCGCTGCGCCTGAATTAGTCTTTGAGGCATTTAAAGACGACATGCCCAATACACACCGCTTGATGCAGGAGGGCATCTATGGGGAATTGGAAAGTACAATCCCACCTATCACGGTACCCGCGTGGCTGTGCATGATGACAAGCCGCGATCCGGGTGAACTCGGCATCTACGGCTTTCGTAACCGTTCGGATTATTCCTACGATGCACTCACCATTGCCAATTCACACGCGGTAGAAGTACTGACACTCTGGGAATTGCTTGGACAGGCGCAAAAGCGATCTGTTGTGTTAGGTGTGCCGCTCACCTATCCCGCGAAGCCCTTCCCGGGATGGATGGTTACCAGTTTTCTTACTCCAGGTGATCCCAATTCCCCGTTAACGCAACGTAACTTGCAGTGGACTTTTCCACCCAGACTTACACGTGAAATCGCGCAAGTTTCCCCCGACTACATGATTGATATTCCAAATTTTCGCACTGATAAACGTGCAGAGTTGGAACAACAGTTACTCAAAATGACACGCGCACGTTTCAAATTCGCACGCTATCTGCTTGCGGAAAAAGCATGGGATTTCTTCATGATGGTGGAAATGGGTTCTGACCGACTCCATCATGCTTTCTGGCAGTTTTGGGATAAAACGCATGCTAAGTATGAACCGAATTCACCGTTCGCTGATACAATGCGGAACTATTATCGCACGCTTGATAAAGAACTTGGGCAGATGTTGGCGTGTGTTGATGATGACACCACCGTCATGGTTGTCTCCGACCACGGTGCGAAAAGGATGGATGGCGGTATCTGTGTCAACGAATGGTTACAAAAGCACGGTTATCTGACGCTGAAAACCGAACCGCAAGGCATCACTCAATGGACAACGGATATGGTAGATTGGCAGCACACAAAGGCATGGGGAGAAGGCGGGTATTATGCGAGAATCTTTATTAACGTTGCTGATAGAGAACCTCACGGGATTGTCAAAGCACAAGATTACGAAAATGTTCGCAATGAATTAAAGGTGCAACTTGAAGGAATCGCAAACGAATCGGGACAGAACATCAATACACGCGTATTTAAGCCGGAGGAGGTATATCGCGAGTGCCGCAACATTGCGCCTGATCTCATCGTTTACTTCGGCGACCTCTATTGGCGTTCAGTGGGGAGTGTTGGATATAACAGCATCTATACCTATGAAAACGACACCGGCCCTGACGATTGTAACCACGCTGAGATGGGCATGTTTATTATCAAAGACGTTAGACAGACGCGTGGACTTGTCCCCGCAAAAAGCATATATGACATCGCACCGACAGTGCTAAACGAATTCGGCATTGACATTCCAGATGCAATGCAAGGACAACCGATTTAGGCTGCTGCAGCGACAACTGCATTAACAATCGCCTCGGCGACTATTTCTGCAGCGAGGATGCCGATACTGTTCACACTGCTGCCGGTATGTGTGCCGGTGGCGAGGGCAAAGAGCGTATCGCCATCAAACATTGTATGCGATGGACGTATTGCACGCGCCATGCCGTCGTGTGCCATCTCTGCAATCCGTGTCGCTTCTGCGACAGAAAGCGTGGCATTTGTGGCAACTACACCGATGGTTGTATTCGTGCCGGGAACGATATTTGCGTCTAAGAGTCGTTCTGTGATGTCTACAAAACTGCCGTTTTCTTTTCCACCCGCGACTATCTCACCCGTTTCGGGGTTAACAACATTTCCCAACGCATTCACAACTGTAAGGGCAGCAACGATCAAACCGTTCTCAAGATGATTACACGCTGAACCCACACCGCCTTGAGAAGGCGTAACACCCGGTGCCTTGCCAACCGTTGCCCCTGTTCCCGCACCAACAGCACCCATCGCTACAGGTTTATCTGTAGCATTAAGACATGCTTGATACCCCATTTCTCTGTCAGGACGTACCCTTGCGTCACCAACATGCAGGTCAAAAATGACAGCCCCAGGAACAATCGGCACACGAACGGGACCTGCTGGAAATCCTACATCCTTTTCTTCAAGGTATTGGACGACACCGCCTGCCGCATCCAATCCGAAGGCACTGCCACCTGTCAGAAGTATCGCATGCACTTTTTGGATTAAGCGTCCGGGACGAATCGCTTCTGTTTCTCGTGAACCGGGGGCAGCCCCGCGCACATCAATGCCTGCTGTTGCGCCCTCTGGACAGAGGATTACGGTACACCCTGTCCGTGCAGTTGCATCGGTAGCATGCCCTACCTGTATTCCGTCAATCGCAGTAAGTGTCTGATTCATTGGTGTCATATCACAACTATAGCGGATTCTGATATAATCTGCAAGAGATATTGGATTCAAAAATTATCAAACCAGATTATAGACAGGATCTGAATATACTGCTATAATGCAATCAGTCTAATTTGATGGAGGAATTTTGTGTCATGAAACATATTTACCTGCTTTTTGCTTTTCTTATAGTATTCGCTGGTTGTTCTGCACCAGAACCGGTAAATATTCCCGATCCGAACTTAGCTGCAGCTGTCCGAGAAGCACTACCTTTAGATCCAAATGAACCGATCACGCAAAAGAAGTTAGAAAAGTTAGAAACGTTGTCTACATGGACTAAAGGTATCAGCGATTTGACAGGTATAGAAAAAATGACAGGTTTAAATGAGTTATCGCTTGGTAGTGGTCAAATTGCAGATATCACACCTCTTGCAGGATTAACAAATCTGACGACGTTAAGCCTAAATTCTAATCAAATTATGGATCTCACACCTTTGTCTGAGTTAATACGACTTGATACGCTCTCTCTCGAAAGTAATCATATTAATGACGTTACCCCGCTCAGTGGATTGAAAGAACTTACAGATTTATCCCTTCAAGGTAATCGAATCCAAGATATTACACCTTTGGCAGGACTTGTGCAATTGGAAAGATTATCTTTATGGAATAATAAAATAGTAGACCTTACACCAGTGGTAAATTTGTCGCAACTGCACACCTTATCTATTGATAATAATGAAATCCAGGACATCACACCACTCGCAAAATTAACAAAACTGACGCGTTTAACACTTAACTATACTCTGATTAGCGATATCACACCATTGTCTAAATTGACTCGGCTTTGGGGTTTATTTCTTCGTGGTAATCAGATTAGCGATATCACACCATTGTCTGAATTAACTGAGCTTCGGAGTTTATCGCTTGAAGGTAATCAGATTAGCGACTTCACACCATTGTCTGAATTGAATCTGCTTCGGAGTTTATCGCTTCATGGTAATCAAATTAAAGAGATTGGACACATCAACGGATTAAAGGAACTATCAGACTTAGTACTTCAGAATAATCAGATTCGAGATCTGACACCTTATGTTTCATTTTTTGAAGGTTTGCCTAAACTGACATCACTAATACTAAATGATAATCAAATTAGCGATATCACACAGCTTGGAAAACTGACACAACTTAAGACGTTAAATCTCTATAATAATGAGATTAGTGATATAGCACCATTAGCTAATATGACACAACTTCAGGATTTAAACCTATCCAGCAATATGATAAGTGATGTCATACCTCTCAGAGGATTAACACAACTTAATAGTTTAGTGCTATATAATAATCAAATTACCGATATCACATCACTTGGTGGATTTAAATTCCTTCAGACCCTTTTCCTACAGGGGAACCAAATTAGTGATATTTCTCCACTTGCTGGATTAAGTTCTCTTAGAGCATTATTACTCAGTGGTAATAAAATAACTGACATTAATCCGCTTGTAGAAATGAAACAACTTTGGAGTTTATCGCTTGATGGAAATCAAATTACTGACATCACACCGCTGGAAGGATTAACGCAGTTGCAGTTTTTGAAAATTGAGCAAAATCAGATTCGTGATATTAGCATTGTAGAAAACTTGAAGAATCTAAGTATTTTGCATGTCAAGGGTAACCCAATTCGTGATATTTCACCGATTCAACGACTACACACACACAATCCAAATTTGGATGTTGATATTGATAACATTCAAAATAAAGAGTAAAGCGTCATGAAACATATTTACCTGCTTTTAATGCTTTTCATTGTATTTGTTAGTTGTTCGCCACCCGAACCAGTGGAGATCCTCGACCTGAATTTAGCTGCGGTTGTTCGGGAGGCATTAGACTTGGCACCTGACGCACCCATCATGGAAAATAAACTGAAAGAGCTAAAAGATCTGATGGCTATAGGCAAGGGAATCAAAGACTTAACAGGTTTAGAAAAAGCGAAAGGTTTAACGTCTTTATTCCTTATCAATAATCAAATTTCGGATCTCACACCGCTTACAGGATTGAGAAAACTTGAGGATTTAGGGCTTAGCGGTAATAAAATTAACAACATCACACCGATTTCAAAATTGACGAAACTTGAGAGTTTAAGTCTCGACAGTAATAACATTATCGATCTTACATTTCTTACTGGATTGAATAGACTTGATTCCTTAAGCCTTTCTCGGAATCAAATTACGGACCTCACACCACTGGCAAAATTGAAACAATTGAGTACGATAAATCTGGAA
This sequence comes from Candidatus Poribacteria bacterium, assembly GCA_965197475.1. Classification (GTDB taxonomy): domain Bacteria; phylum Poribacteria; class WGA-4E; order WGA-4E; family WGA-3G; genus MSPOR6. Next base: position 1,147,316 of record CBDANF010000003.1, read on the forward strand.
CACAATGAAATCAGCGACCTAACACCGCTCTCTGGGTTGACCCAGCTAAGAATTTTAAGACTTTGGAATAATCAAATTCGCGACCTAACACCGCTCAACAAACTAAAACAACTGGCTCATGTAAAGAATGAGTGCAAATGAAAATTTAACCCGTGTGGCCATTGCCTTCATGAAAATAACCGCACACACCTTTTACATGAGCGAAACAACTTTGGTCGTTAAATCTTAACCTAAATCTCATCTCGGACATTTCTGGTCTTGAGAACTTGCCAATGTTGGATAAAGTGAACCTTTCTAACAATGAAATTCGTGACATTATACCACTCACAAACCTGACTGGACTTTCGGAATTAGAACTTGAACGTAATGAAATCAATGACATCACCCCACTTAAAGAATTAACAAGATTAACACAGTTATCCCTCACCAGCAATGAAATAAGTGATCTAATGCCAATCGCCAATTTAACTCGGTTGACACAATTAAGACTTAACCGAAATGAGATCAGTGACCTCACACCCATCAGTGCTTTGACAAAACTTCAATTTCTATATCTTAATTACAATGACATCAAAGATGTCTCTCCGCTTGCGGGGTTGACAGAACTGAAACGTTTACAACTTCAATATAACGAAATTACCGACATTACACCACTAACTGACTTAACACAACTGGAGTACTTAGAAGTTGAACACAATCAAATTGATAATATGAGTCTTGTTGAAGATATTAAACAAATTCAGAGACAAAAGTACAACGATAAGCAGGCAAGTCTATCTTCAAAAGACGATCCGATTCAAGACACTTCATCTATTTCACAACCTCAGATAATACCCGATCCGAACTTAGCTGCTGCAGTGCGAAAAGCACTCGGCTTAAGTCCAACCGATCCTATTTCTGAAGAAAGACTCAAACAATTGAAGTCACTATGGGTTTCCTATAAAGGTATAACTGACTTAACAGGATTGGATAAGGCAATTGGTTTAGAGAAGTTATATCTCCCTTTTAATCAAATTGAAGATGTCACTCCATTGGAAAGGTTAACAAACCTGACATCTCTATATCTGTCACGAAATCAAATTAGTGACCTCAAACCACTCGCAGGTTTGACACAGTTAGATATATTAAATCTGGAAAATAACCAAGTTAGCGACCTCAAACCGCTCACAGATTTGAAACAACTGTGGAATCTATCACTCGGAGGTAATGAGATACGAGACATCAGTCCACTTACTGAATTAAATCATCTAAGGGAGTTACACCTGCGTATGCGAATCTCCTCTGATGGAAGAATTGGTAATAGAATCACCGACATTAGCCCTCTGAAAGAATTGATACAACTTAATACCTTATCAATCAGCATCGGTGAAATCAGTGACATCACACCGCTTGCAAGTTTAAAGAACTTAACGTGGTTAATGATTGACAAGAATCAAATTACCGACATTACACCCCTCGCGGAATTGAAATTTCTTACACACTTATTTCTTGGTGAGAATCGGATAATTGACATCACACCTCTCTCGAAATTACAACTGCTTGATTACCTATCTCTGGGGGAAAATCCGATAAGCGACATTACGCGGCTCGGTGAGTTGAAACATCTTACCCGCTTATCGCTTGTTAATAATCAGATTAGCGACCTAACACCGCTGGCAGGATTGAAACATCTCAACTCATTACATATCCGCGGGACTCAAATCAGTGACATTACACCCCTTGCTGAATTAAAACATCTTACTAACTTATCAATTAGTGAATGTTCGGTTGAGGATCTAACACCACTTGGTGGATTGACTCGGTTAACGAGTTTTTCATTGTCAAACAATCAGATCAAGAGTATCACACTACTTGGCACAGTATTGACTAAAATGAAGCGTCTTATTGACTTGGGTCTATATGATAATGAAATCCAGGATATTACGCCACTTGCAGCGTTGACACAACTCACACGCTTAACCCTTAGCAATAATAAGATCCACGACATCAAACCGATTGCTGGAATGACAAAACTAAGATTGTTATATATGTCGGATAATCAAATTCGGGACATTAGCACCGTTCAGAACTTTAAGCGGTTAGAAGTTCTACATATTAAGGGCAACCCTGTTCAGAATCTGTCACCGATTCATCGACTCCGTAAACAGAATCCAGATTTGAGAATGGACATTAAAATTGATCGATAATCAACTTGAGGTAAAGAATGGATTACTAACGAGAAGATTTTTCATACAATTAAATAGTATCACAAGGAGGGTATGAACATGGCAAAGTTAGCAATAAATGGTGGTGAACCTGTTGTTAAACATGGTTTAGGTAAAAGTTGGCCCATTTTTGATGAAACAGAAGAAAATGCACTGTTAGAAGTATTACGTAGCGGTGCTTGGAACAGACGCGAAAAAGTTGACGAAGTCGGTGAGAAGTTTGCCGCATATCATGATGCAGAATACGGTATCCCGCTTGCGAACGGCACTGTGGCGTTGCAGTGCGCATTAAAGGCTGCCGGTATCACAGCGGGCGATGAGGTCATTGTTCCAGCACTCACATTTGTAGCAACAGGGACATCGGTTGTGTGCGTCAATGCGGTGCCGGTTATTGTTGATATAGACCCGCTCACCTATAACATTGCCCCCGATGCAATTGAGGCGGCGATTACGCCACGAACACGAGCAATTATCCCGGTGCATAACGGTGGGTATCCTGCCGATATGGATGCGATTATGGATATTGCTGAAAGACACAATCTTAAGGTGATTGAGGATTGCGCGCATGCACACGGTTCACAGTGGCGCGGAAAAGGGATGGGTTCAATTGGACATCTCGGCACATTTAGTTTTCAGATAGGCAAAACGTTGACGTGTGGCGAAGGTGGAATGGTGCTAACAAACGACGAAGCACTCGCAAACAGTGCTAATCAAGTCGCAAATTTGAATATGCGAATGACAAACTTTCAAGCTGCGGTGTTATTATCTCAACTTGATCGTCTTGATGAGCAGGTAGAGACGCGCGAACGAAATATCGCATATCTTATGAAGGGTATGGAAGCGATAGATGGAATCCATCCGATTCCACGTGACGAACGCGTCACACGATGGTGTTTCTATTATTGGGATTTTCGCTTCGTCTCTGAGGAGTTCGGCGGCATTTCACGCGGCAGATTTTTTGAAGCACTTGGGGCAGAGGGTGTTCCGTGCGGAGTCGGTGCTCACGGACAACCTATTTATAACGAAGGACCTTTTGGTAATCCAGAGTTGTTTGACCAACTCGGATTGCCGCGTGAATACCTTGGCGATCATGCAATTGATTATAGCAAGGTTCACTGTCCACAAGCAGAACGGGCGTATCAGGAGGAGGTCTGCAGTTTCGGACATGCGATGTTTTTAGGCGACACTGACGATATGCAACTGATATTAGATGCATTCCAGAAGATTCGAATAAATGTAGATGAATTGTAACACTGGAACCTAAAAGATGTTCTGCATCTACTTTAATTTCAACGGTATGTTCAGTTCCTGTGGCAACGAACACTCCGTATCATTGCAGGCTTGATAGTTCAGTTTCAGAATGATCGGAACGCCTTTCTTGATGGTGGTGTTGGATTTCTGTTTTAACTTTAGTGGTATCGTAAACGTTCCATCGTAAACGTTCACAGATTCAGGACTAAACTCAAATTTCATAAATTTACCCTTGGGATACTTAACATTATTTATCTCTATTAAAGCATCTTTATCAACAGTAATTGTCGTAGGAATTAAGTTATCTTGACCTGCAGGGTTTGCATTAATGTGCCAACCTGCTGCTATTTTTACCTGAACTTCCACGTCAATTTGCATACCCTTAGTCGGTGTTTTAATTTTGGCGGTTGCTGTTACCAGTGGCTGAGTTGAATCGTCGAGGCCTAATTCTCCCAGAGGTAATTTTGGCAGAATTGAACCGTCAAGTTCCGGTTTCCCCGCCAGTGTTGACGTATCACTATCTTCGTCTATGTTAAAGTAACCGTTGAGGGCAAAGAGCATGTGCATGAAAGACGAGGGTGTTCCTTCCATCGCTTGCCCAAAACTACGAAGTGTTTTCTGGGCATAGTTTCGGTAGTCGCTATCAGACCCTTGCGCCATCAGTATCAAGAAATTGTTAACTGCCACAGCGTTTCCGGAAGGAATTGCTGAATCGTGAGGTTTTTTGGTGCGGACAATCAATTGCTTCGCATCTTCCTTTGTAAAATAGAAGCCTCCATTTTTGCCATCCCAGAAGAGTTCAATCATCTTGTCGGTTAGGGTTGTCGCGGAACGTAACCAACGTTCCTCTCTTGTGGCACTGGACAATCCGAGCAGGCCTTGAACGAAAAAGGCGTAATCATCAAGATAGGCATCGTACTTCGCAATGCTAGCGGTATACGTATGCCATAATTCGCCGTTCGGTTTTCTTAACTTGTCAAGAATGAACTGTGCGGCTTTTGATGCAGCGGTGAGATACTTTTCCTCGCCTAATACTTCATATCCGTAGGCGAGTGCATCTATCATCAAACCGTTCCAACTGACAATGATCTTTGTATCTAATAGCGGACGTTCGCGCTCCGATCGGGCTGCTAAAAGCGTTTCTCGCGCAGAGATTACAGTTTTGAGAGAAGTCTCTGATTCTACTCCGTTAGGAACGTACAGGACGTTTTTACCTTCAAAATTCGGACCCTTATCCACACCATAAATGGAAGTGAACTGTTTGACATCTTTTTTAGAGAGAATCTTCTTAATTTCATCTGCTGTCCAGACATAATATTTTCCCTCCTCTGCATCCGTTTCGGCATCTAACGCCGAATAGAATCCGCCATCGGGTGCTGTCATCTCGCGTGCAATAAAACTGAATACCTCCTCAGCAATTCGTCGGTACTGGGGTTTTTCTGTTAACTGATAGACTTGAAGATATATTTTTGCCAATTGTGCGTTGTCGTATAGCATCTTCTCAAAGTGGGGAACGAGCCATTTTGCATCAACGGAATATCTGTGAAATCCGCCACCGATCTGGTCATAAATTCCGCCGTAAGCCATCATATCCAGAGTATGTGTTATCATTTTTAAGAGCAATTCATTGTCTGTAGGAGGGGTTTTCTTGTGGGAGGGGTTTGTAACCCCGATGGAAGCGGTTTGTAACCCCGATTGCCTTTCATATTCTCTCAACAGGAATTCCAGATTTGCAGGACTTGGGAATTTAGGAGCAGTGCCAAACCCACCGTAAGCGTTATTATAGTTAGACTTTAGATGTGCTACGGCGGCTGAGATAAGAGAACGGTTAAGGGATTTCGCAGTGAGAGCGGTGAATCCTGTGCTTATTACCCCTTCAATGACTTGTGTGATTTTGTCCGCTGATTCAATTACCTCTGCTTCCCGCGTAACCCATGCTTCATGCACTGCGGTCAAAATCGTTGGGAAACCGGGTCTATTCGGCATATCCATAGGCGGAAAATAGGTGCCTGCGAAAAAAGGTTTTAGATCCGGGGTGAGAAAGACAGAGTTGGGCCACCCGCCACGTCGGAGCAATATTTGCGTTGCTGTCATATAGATTTCGTCAAGGTCAGGTCGTTCTTCCCTATCAATTTTGATGTTGATGAAGTTCTTGTTCATTTGCTCAGCGATTTCTGGGTTTGAGAAAACCTTTCGCTCCATCACGTGGCACCAGTAACACGTGGAATAGCCGACAGAGAGAAAAATAGGTTTGTTCTCTTTCTTCGCACGTTCCAACGCTTCATCGTCCCAAGGATACCATTCAACGGGATTGTGTGCATGAAGCAATAGATAGGGGCTGGTTTCATGGATAAGCTTATTGGTCCACTTCCATGAACTGTCCTGATTTTTGAGTGCATCTTCATCAGCACTCCCTATCCATGCTATATTAAGCAGAATTAGACATGAGAAAATGTATCGCATCGTGTTTTTCATGATTAGAACCTTTGCTTTTTAGCGTAATGTATGATGAATCGGATTACTATAAACTTGTGTATCTTTTCTGAACAATTCGTGTAGCATAGTTATTGCACAAGTGCCTGCTGTGCGATGGCGCGTCCCCGATCTGTTAGCATCAGCTGCGTTGTTTTCTGTGAAACATATCGGTTATTTAGCGCATATTTAACAACTCGTGAAGCAAATGTTGGTTCCCACCGGAGATGTTCGTAAAGATGCGCAATTTCAGATTCGGCTTGTGTTTCTGGAAGTCCTTCGTGATTAAACAAGTGAATGACAAGCATTGTTTGCGCAAATTCCCATTTTTGGCGAACGTGTCTGCGCGCAATTGCGATGATCCCCCGGTTTGGAACAGTCAAAAAAATAAGCCCGAAAACAAGAAATGTCACCGTCGCAATTGCACCCGCAATTGAGACATTAAATACGGAGGCAAGCCAATAGCCACTGACAGCGTTCACACATCCAATCACAACACTTAGGATGAGCATCCGTGCCAGACTATCAGTCATAAGATAAGCGGTAGCTGCCGGTCCGACGATAAGAGCAACGACTAAAATTGAACCAACCGCGTCAAATGCACCCACTGTCGTCATAGATACCAAAGCCATTAAGCCATAATGGATAAGGGCAGGTGCAAACCCTAATGTGGCAGCTAAACTTGCGTCAAATGTTGCTAACTTCAACTCCTTGTAGAATGTCAAAATAAAAGCGAGGTTTAACACGAGCATTCCGCCCATAACATATAGAGATATGGGGCCCAGATCGTAGCCGGAAATCTCTAATCGGTTAAGCGGCGCGTACGCGAGTTCACCGAGGAGGACCGCATCCATATCCAGGTGAACATTGCTGGAATACCGAGAAATGAGAATTACGCCGATGCTGAAAAGGGCAGGGAACGTTAACCCGATCGCGGCATCCTCTTTCACGAGTTTCGTTTTTTGCAGCAATTCAACGAAAACAACGGTAAGTACACCAGTCGCAGCAGCAGCGAGAATCAGTAACGGCGACGAGAGACTATGCGTTAGAAAAAATGCAAGAACGATGCCAGGAAGAATGGCGTGACTAATCGCATCGCTCATCAATGTCATTCGCCGTAGCACCAAGAATACGCCAAGTAAAGCGCATGCAGATGCTGTGACAATAGCGATGAGTATGATGTCAAGGTGAACTTGTAACATTTTCTTTTATTCAGTCTTTTGCTGTGGCTGCTCAACCAATTGACTCGCGGCTATCTTCAAGCTGCGTCTATTTCGCTGTTGTCTGATACTGTTCCACAACAGCCCACGGTTCGGTGCAAAAGTGATCGAGAATCCTACCACAACTGTTGCACAGAGGATAATTGTCGGCCCGGTGGGGATGCGCGTTGCAGTACTGCTGATTATTGTGCCGCTTACCCCGGCAAGTGCGCCGAAGCATGCAGCCAGAATTACCATCAGGCTGAGCTTGTCTGTCCACTGCCGCGCAGCAACTGCCGGAGCAACTAACATCGCACTCATCAACACAGCACCAACCGCTTGTAGACCGAGGACAATCGCAATAACAAGCAGGCTCGTCAGTAAAATATCAAGTGAGCGGATCGGAAATCCGATAGATGCGGCGAACCCTTCATCAAAAATAAGCAATTTCAATTCTTTCCATAAGATAAGCATGATTACAAGCGCAACGCCGCCAAGTATACCAATCGTTAGAACATCACTCTTTAAAATTGTGGCGGCTTGTCCGAAGAGAAAAGTATCTAACCCTGCCTGATTTGCTTTGCCGGTGCGCTGGATCAGTGTGAGCAGCACCAATCCGAAACCGAAAAAAGTTGATAGAACAAGTCCGAGAGCACTATCGTATTTGATGCGCGTCAACCTCACAATGCTTAGAATAATTAGCGTACCTAACCATCCAGCGATCGCAGCACCAAGTACTAAAATCAGCGGTGTCTTGCTTCCTGTCAGTAGAAATGCGATTGCAATGCCGGGTAGGGCAGCATGTGAGATAGCATCGCCGAGGAGACTCTGCCGTCTAAGGACAGCATAGGTCCCAAGCGCACCACTGACGGTGCCGAGCAACGCGGCACCGATAGCGACTATTATCAGGGTATAATCAAAACGGGTTAGAAAGTATAAAATTTTCATGATTATAGTTGGCACGTGGGGAAATCGCTGTTAAAAACCGCTTCCACAAAAACTGGGACAAATTGTTTTTATCGGTTTTTTATAAAAGCGATTCGTCCGCCGTAAGTCTCACGTAAATTTTCAGGTGTGAAAGTTTCGTCAACGGGACCGCTCGCAATTCGACGAATGTTCAATAGCATTACCCAGTCGAAATAATCGGTTACGGTTTGCAGATCATGATGCACCACAACGACTGTTTTGCCGTTTTCACGGAGTTCCTGAAGTAAGGCTATGATTGCGCGTTCGGTTGTAGCATCAACGCCTTGAAAGGGTTCATCCATTAAGTATATTGTGGCATCTTGAACAAGGGCACGAGCCAAAAAAACACGTTGTTGTTGCCCACCGGAAAGTTGGCTAATCTGTCGGGTGGTATACTTCTGCATTCCAACTTTTTCAAGTGCGTGCATCGCCAATTCGCGATCTTGCTTACCGGGACGCCGAATCCACCCGAGTGCACCATATCTACCCATCATGACGACATCAAGTACGTTTGTCGGAAAATCCCAATCAACACTTCCTCGTTGTGGCACATAACCTACAATCCGCCGTTGCGCCGCATAAGGTTTGTTGTAGATTAAGACGTTTCCAGCTGCGGGACGGACTAACCCTAAAATCGCCTTGATCAACGTTGTTTTTCCCGCCCCGTTAGGACCAATAATTGCTAAAAGCACTCCTTGTGGCACATCAAGGTCAATGTCCCACAGAACAGGTGTCTCCTGATAAGCGACTGTCAAATCGGTTACTTCTATGGCTTTTGCGTCAAGTGCTTGCAATTTAGTCTTCCTCTGTAGAAATGGTTTCTTCTGTCAATGCTTTTACAATCGTATCAATATTGTGCCGCACCATACCGATATAAGTTGCCTCATGTGTGCCCTCATTACCCATAGCGTCAGAAAAAAGCTCCCCACCGATCTGTACATCAAAGCCTTTTGAGTTTACAGCAGCTTTCACCGCCTCAAGACTCCGAGAAGGGACAGACGATTCCACAAAAATCGCAGGAATCCGTCTTTCTACTATAAAAACAGCCAATTCTTGAACATCAGCGATACCGGCTTCTGTGACGGTGCTAATTCCCTGCAGCCCGCGCACCTCAAATCCATAAGCCTTGCCGAAGTAGTTAAAAGCATCGTGCGCTGTCACAAGCACACGTTGTTCAGGTAGCACGCGTTCTGCTTGGGTCTTGACGTATTGATGTAATGCAGTGAGTTCCGCAAGGTAGCGTTCAGCATTGTTTGTGTACACCTCTTTGGCATCAGCATTATAATCTGTCAGAGTGTCTCGAACTTTTTGAACTGCTTTCATCCAAAGCGTCACGTCAAACCATAAGTGCGGGTCATATTGTCCATCAAATTCGGATGGTGATAACAGCAGTGCTTTGTCAATATCGCCTGTTACCGCAACGGTTTTAGTATCTCCAGGCATCTTAGCAAGCACATCCCCCATTTTTGCTTCAAGGTGCAACCCGTTATAGAAGATGATGTGTGCGGAACTCAGCCTTTGAAGGTCTTTAGCGGTCGGTTTATAAAGATGTGGGTCAACACCTGGGCCCATCATGCCTACAACCTCAACCTGCTCGCCACCAACGTTTTTGACAATATCGGTAATCATGCCAATTGTTGTAACAACACGGATTTTTCCTTTCTCTGATGCATCCGGTGGCTTTTTTGAGTCGCAGCTAACACTTGCAGAAATGGCTATCAGACATAACAAAATGCCTGCTTTTTGTATTGATAGATTCAACGCGTTTGAGAATTGTGTTAACATTCTTGATAATGAGAGAATTACTTTAAACATAATTTCAATTTCCAATAAAGTAGTGTTCTAAGAGTTTACCAACGAGGTAGCCCACGCCCGCAACGCCGAGACCGACAACAAACATATCAAAACCGCTTCGAAACAAGCCGCGTCCAGTGAAAAGGCTGCGTGCTCCACCGACTGCAAAGTGCGAAAACATCGCGAGTGTAAAAGATATCCATATAGCAGTTAACCCAGAGGTAAATAGAAACGGTGCCACAGGAATAAAAGCACCGACAGCCGTTGCAAGTCCTGTTATCCACCCGTCTTTGAATGGTGTGGTGTGCGTTTTGCCAATCTTCAATTCAGATTGGATTTTTTCCTCTAATGCTCTCTCAGGATCACTCATCACTTCCTTCGCAAGGAGTCGAGCATGTTCCTTTGGTATGCCCCGAGTCGCATAAATGAGCGTAAGTTCGTCCTCCTCAATATCTGGCATGAGGCGGATTTCTTCCCTTTCTAACTCAATTTCGTGTTCGTACACCTCCTGTTCACTCTTCGCAGCGAGGTACCCCGAAGCACCCATAGAGAGTGAGTCCGCCACCGTTCCAACAATGCCGGTCACAAGAATTGTGGAGATATCCGATGTTGCTGCAATCACCCCAGCGACTAAACCGAAGTTTGCTGTTAAGCCATCATTAAAGCCGTATACAATGTTGCCTAACATGCCCCCAGATTCGGTTTTGTGCCACGGTTCATCAGTTGAGCCGGTGAGTTCCTGTAAACTTTCAGTATGCATCGCAGATTCTTTCGCAAGAATAAGTGCTGTATCTTTTGCGTCTTGCAATGTGCTGTTTTTATGAAGCGCAAGATAATCCTTAACCTCACTCGCCTCTTCGTTAAGCATCCGGGAAAGTGGAAACGGACTGCCGAACTTACGAGCATACCATGCCCAGAACCTTGCTTTTAATGTCGGTTGCAGTTTCTTACTCTTGACATTATACGAAAGTAACAATTCTTCCCAACGTGCGACATGTCTATTTTCCACCTCAGCAAGCTCAAGTAATATATCTTTCCGGTCAGGGTCTGGTTCAAGATTTGCGAAAACACTGTAGAGGAAACTTGCATCTATCTCATCTTGTAGATGGTGTCTCCATGTCTTGATAGTTTTATTATCTAATTTAATCTTTTCTTGTTGTTCCATTTTTTGGCCCTCATGTATCTTTTACATTATTGACGAAAATATGTTTCGCAACCTCACGTCCAATTACCGCTTGCTGTCCAGCAATGTTGATAGTGAAGGGTCCTTCAAATGGGGCGACCTCAATAACCCGGAACGTTGTGCCGGGATAAAGATTGAAACTTCCCAGATGTCGAAGCAACGCTGAGTCGTTATCGCTTACTTCAGCGACAACACAGGATTGACCGTTCTGCAGAGCAGTCATCGGAATAGATGGTGTTTTCGGCACAACACCGTTTTTATCCGGTATCGGCGAACCGTGAGGATCAGCAGTTGGGTATCCGAGAAACGCGTCCATCCGTGCTTCCACGTCTTCAGATATGACATGCTCTAACTTTTCAGCTTCTTCATGAACCCCATCCCATGGTACACCGAGTGCTTTGTTTAGATAGAGTTCCAACAAGCGATGATGCCGGATGATTTCAAGCGCAATGGATTTTCCTGCATCCGTAAGCGTAACACCTTGATAACGTTCATGGTTCACAAGGTTCATTGTTTTCAGTTTTTTGATCATCCCTGTTGCAGATGCTGGTTTAACGTCAAGGTATTCTGCTAAAATACCTGTCGAAACTTTGCCACCCTTCTCTTGTAACTTATAGATTGACTTGAGGTAGTCCTCAGCCGCTTGTGTCAGCATTCGTCTTTCCTATCCGCAAGGAAACACGCAGAACGTGTAACCCGATCCTGCGGTATATGGCAGGTCTAACCCACCTAAATTTAGGCGATATATGCCAGAATTGTTATAAATATCCAGAAATTGTTTTAGGCATAACTAAATTATATGTTAATGTCGAACTAAAGTCAAGAGAAAATTGACAAACCCGAAATCTATAGGGAAAATTATAGGACAAATGGTGTAAATACCTAAAATTTTGCGAATTTAAAAAAGTTGAAATTTTCTGTAACCTATCTTGCAATACATACGCTGAATAAGGTATATATGGAAATTATGCGCGTGTAACACAAATTTGTAGTGAGGAAGTTACACTGCCATTAACCATATTTTGCATAAGGGGATTTAACAATGAAAAACCGAGATATGAATACCACAATCCAGAAAGTGACCGCGCTGGACATCCGCCACCTGAGCAGGATTTGCCTACGCGGCATGCGTCGGTTGACGAATTTTAACTATAAGTTAATACCCCCCCCCCCCCACTTCACATTCGTTAATTTCAATCAATTTATTGGACAAAGTCTTATCGCAGATGTTAGCAGCTGCGATTTTTCGCGCACGCACGCGCTCTGTTTCATACGGAGTGTCTCGTCGCGGGCTTTTGTTGTTGCATTTGCTGTACGTTAATTTGGCTTGACATATTTTAATGGAGGATATACAATTGTGAAAACGAAGTTATTAACTACAAAAGTTGACGTGGCAGCCATGGCTGCATACCGGAAAAACAGGCGGAGACTCATCACTGCAGTCGTTCTCATTTTGATTAGCGGGGTTATTCTGACCGGTGTTATTAAAATGACACGCGCAACACAGATGGATAAACTTGACTGCACAGGACAACCCGGATCTGACAGTATCATATTGGATAAACAGGAAACGCCTTGTCCAAAATCAACCATACCGCGCTGCTCGCTGGACACAGAAACGCAAGGTAGGGACGCATTGACACGTTGAGTTGGCATCTTTAGCGTTTGACCGATTTTACAGACATAGTTTGCAACTCGGTTGCTGTGGATTCTACTATAGAAACTGTAGCAATCGTTAAGGAGGACTCCTAATGAAAGAAATTTTGATAAGTCGTCCCGTTATCTTTACCCTCATCGGTGGTCTGCTTCTTATCGGTGGCATCCTGATGTGGGAACGATGGGACAGGACACACTCTACCGAAACCGACACGGAAAGGAGACAACACATGGAACGGAAAACACCTGAAGAAACCGGACACACTACGCAAACCAAGCAAGGGAAAACACGCGGAAGCACAACGCACTCCTATTCACATAGATATGACAATCCACGCCGGAAAAGGCAACCTATCCCACAAGAAACATCAAGTAGCCTTGAGCAATTAAGATTAGAATATCGGGATAAGATAATAGAGAGACGTTCCTTTGAATCTCCCTATGGATATTGTGAATATGATGTGTATCCAGATGAGTATTATGAAAAAGAACTGGAAATCTTGTGCGGCGACATGGAACCTGAACAGGCAGCAGATTATCTGGAATCGGTTCCTCTCTTTTGTCGAGGACTCCTTAGGCACTTAGATACCGTGCGTGCGTTTCAATATCTGGCGACGGTAACTTATATACCTGAAGTGCGTGAGTACGCGGAACGCGTCATTGCGGAAAATCCTGGCACTACCGTTGAACTTGAAGCACGATTTTACCTTGCTGATGTCGTGCTTCTATTTACAGGGGCTCTTGCTGAAAGAGCACAAGCATATCGAGAGATACTGGATATCGTTCCGAATTCAACGGAAGCCTTAGAGAGCTTAGGGTTTACGCTGATTACTGATGATAAACCAGCGGAAGCGATTCCATATTTGAAGAAGCTAAATCGCTTGAACCCCGGCGCGGGAAATTATAGTTTAGGAGAATCGTATGAAAAGTTAGGCGATGTCAAAACCGCTTGGACATACTACAAAAAAGCATTACGAGGTAGAGCGTATCACTCGCCGATTGCGTTGGGAAGCAGACAGCATATTGAAGCAATTGAAGCGGGGGATCCGATTTTTAAGCCTGTTGTGCAGGATCCTCACGCATCTGTATCTTCGGCTACCCCACGTGAATCTACGATGGAACACCGTGGTTTACAAGAACATGCACACCCCACCGAAGTGTCAACTGACGATCCTTCCTGGACAGAACGCGAATCCACCTCCCCACAGGATACACAAGACGATAACGACGAAAGAAGACGCGCTGCGGCGGCAGCACAACAGGCACACGATGACTTCCTAAAACACCAAGAGCTCTCACAAAAGGAGCTTGACGATTTTCTGCAATGGGCAGAAACCATCATGAACGCTGACTCTCCTATGGATACGAACAACTTCCTGATGAAGGAGATGGAAGCACACCTCAAGGGTGGGCAAGCACAGTTTGAACCTGATCGGATTGTCCGCGCATTTGAAACCATTGAACGTTATGGACCGGCAGAGGGGATAAAGCATCTCCAAAAAGCCGATCCTGATCTTGCAAAGCAGGTGCAGCAGCTTCTTGCAGAGAAACGCACGCCACACCAGAACAAAAAACAAAACTGAAGATAAAAGGTGAATATTCAATGAAATTTTTTAGACTACTTTTAGCAAGCGGCTTCTGTCTGTTGTGCATCTTTAGCATCGGCACTCCTATAGAAGCTTCTACAATCACAATCCAACCTCTTGATATCAACTGGCGCCCACGTGCAATTTCCGACTGTTCCACAGACGAAGAAAAAGAAAAAACCTATGCTAACGTGACAATAACTCTCCAAAATGTAGATTTTCCAACAGATCCAAATTCGAAAAAGCTGCCGTATGTCAAAGTGTTCCTCTCGGAGGTCACTGAATGGAAAGGTATCTGTGGGAATGACAGCGATTCAGAATACTCTACATTGCCAAGCCATCTTGAAAACGATGACCTTGTTTTAGAACGAACTGACTCACATAATAGACATTATAATGATTTAAATAACAGGAGTTTCATAACGCCAGGGTCTAAAGTTTAGTCGGAAGTTGTGTAAACCACAACAAGTTTCCATAACTAAATCACAAAACCCTTTCTTCCAATTCCTGAGTTTATCTTTGACAATGCGGCATCTTTTGACACCACTAATCACATGTTCAACGCGTATGCGTATAGACACTATCTTTCGATTGTTTTCTTTTTCTTCATTCGTCCGTTCTCTACCTCTCGGTTTTTTCTTCGGTTGAATGATGTTTATATCCGGGAGAACGAAACCCTGAAAACCGGTATCTTGGGACAATGTGCTTCCCTGTGGCACACAATAGCCCACCATATCGGCTATGTGTTTGTCATGATATCTCCCTTCAAAAGAAGGTGTCAATAGGACAACTTTGCAGGTCTCATTGATAATCAGATTATTTTTCACTGTATGGCATTTCTTTTTACCACTATAATACGCCTTTTGAGTTGAGGGGTCTTTTGGACGCTGTATCAGACGCTCCGTGCCATCATGAAAAAAAATGTTCTACTTCTTGACTTTGAGTTGATACCTCACAAGCATCACACATAGGTGCGGGGTCTGTTTCCCGAGATGGCAACTCTTCAAGTTTTGCTAATGCTTTGTTCAATATCGATAAAAGCAAGTGTATCCATTTATTAGCAAGAGTGAAGTGCTACCGTTTATTCAGACCAAAATTTAGCAAAGTTAAGACAAGTTTTTTTGCTCAAATTCCACAGGTGTCAAATACCCTAACGCAGAGTGAGGGCGTTTGTGATTATATACTTGTGTAATAAAATGCCCAATGCGGGCTCTCGCTTCGTGGATGTCCTCATAGTCGTTGAGATGAACTTCTTCTTCCTTGAGCGTGCGGATAAGTCTTTCAGCATATCCGTTCTCCCAAGGACACCCTCTCCGGGCGACTGAAATCTCAATCCCATGATGCCTAAGCAGTGAGATGGACGCATTTGAAAGATATTGAACGCCTTGATCAGAATGATGGATCTCTGGGACATTTTGACATAATGCTGTCTCCAAAGGTTTCAACGTTAGAGATTGCGTCAAGTGTTGACTGATATACCACCCTCTGATCATGCGAGTGAAGACATCCATGAGCAGACAAACATAGATAAAGTGTCCTTTGAGGCGGACGTAGGTGATATCGCCCACCCAGACCTGATCACATCGGGAGACATCAAGGTTTTCAAGGCGATTGCTCCAGGGACGCACACCCGCAACGGATGTCGTGGTTTGACAGACACGCTTGACAGAAACCGAGAGGTTGGCGGACTTCATCAATCGGGCAACACGTTTATACCCGATGGTGTATCCGCTACGCACCAACAACTGTGTGGGACGCCTATATCCGTATGTTGGATATAGCAAAGATAACGTCTCTATTTCATCCTGGAGGCCCGCTTCACACGGGGCCTGCTTGGGGTGATAATAGAGGTTGCTTCGGTTGAAACCGAGTGTCTCACATATCTGCCGAACCGAAAAGTCTGTCCGTAATGCCGTAACCATTTCTCGTTGCTCCATCGGGGTTAGCTCAAGTAAGTTGAGGCTTTTTTTTGGATGTCAAGTGCCAGGGTCAACCGCCCAACGAGTTGCTCAAGTTGGGCGATCCGCTCCGCAGAGGCATCAGACTGTTTATCAGCGGGTTCAAAGAGGGTCGCCGCTTTTTCAAGAAGCTGTCGCTTCCACTTTGAAAGTTGTTCATCGATGAGGTTATGTCGCCGACACACTTCTGCTTGGGAACTTTCAACGCTGAGAGCCTCAAGAACAACTTCGGCTTTAAACTCGGGGGTGAAGTTTCTTCGTTTTCGTTTCGCCATCGGATACTCCTTTCAAGGAGATGGATATTATACCATAATCTTGTCTTAGAGAGTGGCCCGAATTTCCGATGGCAGTACACTGCCAGAATTCAATCCATACGCGATGGGCTCTTTAGATGTAACTTCTCGGTCATCTCTCAATCTCCCTGTGGATTTTGTCACGTTCACAACGCCCTGGTGCACGGGCAGTTCGGAGCATGTCCCAGGCCCGTGCCCTGGAGACTAAAACCTCTTGACTTTGGCACACATAACCTAAAAGCAAGTACTACGGTACTTGCTTTTTTTTATAAACGTTTTAATTCTGTTGTTGCTATTCTTATTATAACCACGCAGCCTACATCTTACACAAAGTGGATATTTTTCGTAAGTTATGCTATTCTTTTAACAAGAGGAGGGAAAACAATGCGAAAATTGTGGATAAAGTGGACTGTGC
The DNA here is from genome assembly GCA_965197475.1 of Candidatus Poribacteria bacterium. Taxonomy (GTDB): domain Bacteria; phylum Poribacteria; class WGA-4E; order WGA-4E; family WGA-3G; genus MSPOR6. The sequence goes on from CBDANF010000003.1 coordinate 1,164,293, forward strand.
ATATCTTAGGATCTGTTGTGTTATTCTGTTGTGTCTTTGCATGGGCACAGAAAAGTGATGCCCCAGTGAAGGAAGGTATCACTTTGGCGGATCTCGGTGTGACACCGGAACAGAAAACCCAAATTGAGGCGATGTGGAAACTGAAACGCCAGAAACATATACAGGCAGTCAAATATTTGAAAACCTTGAATCGGTTTGTAAAGGATTCGCTTATTAAGGATAAAGAGATTCGGGAGACGTTGGAGAAGTTCCGCACGAAACGGAAAGAGCTGCAAGATCAGATTGATAAGGCAGAAAAAGCGTTAGGACAAACATTACCGGCACGGGCACAACTTCATCTGACGGTTTTGGGTATTTTGGAAAACGGTTTGCCACGTAGAATTGCGAGGACAAAAACGGATAAAGAGGCTGGACAAAAAAATAGCGATGGCTCAACACCTGCTGAACAACCGCAGGACAAAATACCGCAATAAAAAATGGTGGAGGATACCAGACTTGAACTGGTGACCCCTTGCATGCCATGCAAGTGCTCTCCCAACTGAGCTAATCCCCCACTTGATTTAACTTTTTTAATGATAACATATATCCGCGTAAAAAGCAAATAAAATTTAAGTTTTCAGGAAAATTATGAAAAATAGTGAAACTGACGTATTTTTTTATTTTGCAGACCAGCCAGATAGCGAGGTTGGACTCGCTACCGGTGCATTACTTATTGCACAAAGCGAATATCCGGATGTCAATATTGACGGTTACCTTCAGAAATTAGATCAAATGGCTGATGAAGTCAGGGAGAGGGTTTGTGAGATAGCACCTCCGCACGAACAGATTGCTGAATACAATCGGTATTTCTTTGCAGAAAACAGGTTTAAAAGAGAAGTAACCGGTTTTTACGATCCTGCTAACAACTATCTCAACGATGTTATTGATAGAAGAACTGGTATTGATGTGACGCTTTACATCCTGTATATTGAAATCGGTAGAAAAGCAGGATTACCGATCTCCGCTATCAATGTGCCCTGTTATTCCATTGCCAGGTACAAATTCAAGCATTTTGATATTTTTTTAGATTTAGGTGATGAAGGGCGAATTATATCTGAACAGGTATTCCAAGAGAAGTTAGAAAGTATATATGGTGAGGAGGCTTACCTTGAACGTAGATCGCTCAATAAAGATGCGAATAAGGAGACATTAGCTCGCATTTTGCGTAATCTGGCGCGGATATACACCGATGAAAATGAATATGAAAAAGCGATTCAAGCACTCAAACGTGTTACATGGCTTATACCGCAGTATATGACCCCGTATCGTCGCCTCGGACATCTTTTCTATCAGATAAGAGATTATAATGAAGCACTCATTGCTTTTGAAACATACCTCAGCGGTGTAGAGAGTCCATCAATCGAAGAAAGTGTCATTGATAATATTCTAATGCTTCGAAAAATACTGGCGAAGCTGAATTGAAGGAGTCCCTATGATTAGCAAAACTGAAATTACCAGCGAAAAATTAAATCCGAATTCACCTTTTTTCTCCGTTGCCCTCGCACCGACCAACGAGGAACAACATCTGCTTTTTACGCTCAAAAACCTCGGCAAACTGCCAGAAGGTTTTGATGGACAGTTGTTTGTGCCTTTATTGGAACACCACAACCCGAAAATTCGGTGTCTCGCAATAAAAAATGTTGGAAAGCTAAAAGACGAACGTTTTTTATCAAAACTCGTCGCGTTTGCTGAAACCGAGAAAAACACAATCGCTCGCCGTGAAGCCGTATCAGCAATAGGCAGACTCAAAACCGAAAACGCAATTCCGATTTTGACCCATTTTACCTTGGATACTGATCCAAAGATTATACTGCAGGCACTACGCGGATTGCTTTATTTCAGAGAACATCCCGAAGTTAAAACGGCGTTAGCCTCACTTGCTGAACATCCTAATGAGTTGATTCGGGAGCATATAGCGAGAGAACTGAAGTGTCATGACCGAACGGACACCTCCAAAACGCGAAACCATCCTATCAGTCCAGATTCACTTAAAAATGTAATGGTATGTGCTGATGTTCAGGATGTGTTAAAAGTTATTCCGGACGAGTCTATCCATCTTACTTTTACATCTCCACCGTATTACAATGCGCGCGACTATACCATTTTTCCGAGTTATGAGGCATATCTCGACTTTCTGACCGCTGTATTCAGGGAGACGCATCGTATTACCAAAGAGGGAAGATTTTTCGTACTTAATACGTCACCTATTATCGTGCCGCGCATTAGCCGTGCACATTCCAGTAAACGGTATGCAATCCCTTACGACATTCACCCGCGCCTTACCGAGATCGGGTGGGAGTTTATTGACGACATTGTATGGGTTAAACCTGATTACGCTGCGAAAAATCGAAATGGCGGATTTTTCCAACATCGTAAACCGCTCGGTTACAAGGCGAATTCAGTTACTGAAAGTGTTATGGTGTATCGCAAGAAAACAGATAAGTTAATTGATTGGAATCTCCGACAGTATGACGACGATACTATTGCTGCGAGCAAAGTTATGGGTGAATATGAAAAAACGAATGTTTGGCAAATCAATCCAGCAACAGATAAAGTTCACCCGGCGGTTTTTCCAACTGAATTAGCTGCGCGTGTCGTTCAGTATTATTCTTTTAAAGAGGATCTCGTTTTCGACCCATTTGGCGGGAGTGGGACTGTTGGACACGTTGCTCTGACTTATGAAAGATATTTTTTCCTCTGTGAAAAAGAGGCAGAGTATGTTGAACGCGCCAAACTAATGCTTGAAGCTGCTTTGTTTTCTACAACAAAGCCCCGTTTTTTTTCACTAACAGAGTTACAAACTGAGATAGTTGAAGGAAATTAGAAATTATGACTATTACCGGTATTGTTATTAAAAATATTATCCGTAGACTCCTAGCAGGGGAGGATTACCGCTCCGAAGTTCTGGCATTAATTAACGCTGAATTTTTGGAATACGCTGTTGATTTTTTCAAGCGTGTAGCTTGTGCAAAGTTAGATAATATATCTGTAACGGTTGACTGGTACAAAAAGGAATTCCTCAATTCAGATTCATATCCCCCACAAGAAATCGCTATTCATTCAGGTCTGAATAAAAAAACAATTACAAATACATACAATTCAGCTAGCAAAAAAATTGTGTTAGAAGCATCCCTAAAACACTATGATACACTCTATAACGCCATTAACAGTTTGACTGAACAAGATGACCTTGATGTGTCGCTCACCATAAAATTCCGAGACGTTAGTGTTGATTTGAATATTAACGAGAGTTTAATTGTCATTAATACACTTGCTGTCAAACGCTCTGCCCTCCGTGGAGCATTATGGAGTACATCAGGGAAACAGGTCGAAAAACCTTTGATAGTTACGCTTTGCGCACTTTTCCAAGTACCGAAAAAATGCTATGATCAGAGGAATCTTCCAGAATCAGAACGAGAATCCGATTTTTATCTGTTTGATGAAACGGGAAAAGATTATCCTTGTGAAGTTAAGTTGATGGGAAAAGGTAATCCTGAAAGTGCAGATGCAGTATTCGCTCGCGGAGGTCGTGTTCTTGTTGCCAACAAACTCTCTGATACCAACAAACAACAGATGGATAAAAATGGTATTCTCTGGGTGGAACTTCAAACTAAAGACGGATATAAACGGTTTGAGCATGTTCTTAAAACTCTGTCAATTCCTTGTAAACCTTTTACTGGAAATCTCGAAGAAGCATTAGATAAAATTTTATCCATTATTCTTTCCGATGATGTCCAAGATTCTGTAACTCCAGAGGTGGTTTTGCAAGAGAATTTGCTTAATGACAACTCCGACTCAGAATTGCTAATTGAATTTGAATGAAAATCTTAGGTATTGACACCTCAACCCCTATCGGCAGTGTTGCGCTCATAGATGGCGAGAATATAGTCGCTGAACATACCCTCAATATCGTCCAAGCACACTCCTCCAGACTGATGCCCGCAATTGATAATGTTTTAAAGTGGGGGGACATTACGCCAGATGGCTTAGACGGGTGTGCTGTCGGTATTGGTCCGGGGTCTTTTACCGGTATCCGTATCGGTGTTGCGACAGCGAAGTCGCTCTGCTATGCCGTTGATAGACCGATTGTTGGTGTTTCGACTTTAGAGGCAATTGCATATAACCTGCGGTGGACAGATGGCGTTGTGTGTCCGATTCTTGATGCTCGGCGGCGTGAAATCTATGGATGTGTTTTTCGCGGCGGGACAGAATGGCAACGTCTCACTGACGATCTCTGCTTACCGATTGATGCGTTCTTAGACGAACTTGATAGCCATATCTCACCAGATTGTGCTAACATTTTCGTTGGTGACGGTCTTGCGACCTATGGGGATAAAGTTCGAGAGAGGCATGGTGAGATGGCACATTTCGCAGATACTATTTTCAATGTTCCGCGCGGTGCAACTATTGCCAAACTCGGCGCGCAACGTCTGAAGCAAGACGATAGCGATAGTTATTGGACTTTAGTGCCGAACTATGTTAGAATCGGATTATATTAACAACTCACAACCAAAAACTGATTCCTAAATAACCTGCCCGTTTTCAATTCACTCTACCCTGAAATGAATCGCATTCTAAAAAACACGTCCACCCTTTTTGGCGCACACCTTATTGGCCGCCTTGGCTCACTCGTCCTAACGCTCTGGCTGATGCCTCGTGTTTTTACGGAGAGTGAAATAGGCGGTTATTTTGTTGCAATCGCCTTGACAAACCTCATCGCAAGTGTGACGGAGCTCGGTATACATAACCCATTAATTCGGGAGATGACACTGGATCTGCAACAAACACGCCACTACCTCGGCAACGCACTCCTTGTTCGTCTTATCTTGTCGGTTGTAGCATACACGCTCATGATTATAAGCGGTGTCTCTCTCGGATACGCCTCAACAATCGTGACGATGATAGCCTATTTAGGGTTAGCGGAGATTGTTAATTCCATCGCACAACTCTATAGATGCGTTTTTCGGGCACATGAGGAGATGAAATATGAGGCGTTGACGGTGGTTGCTGAACGCGGTGTGTTTTTTCTCGTCGGTGGCGGTGCAATTCTGCTCGGATATGGACTTGTGAATGTGTGTCAGGTGATGTTGATAGCGAGTTGTATTAATCTGATTTTGAGCATCGGATTCACCCGATATCGCTTCACGCCGCTCCGCTTTGAACCGAGTCATCAGATTGTAGTGGTGCTGATGCAGCAGGCACTTCCGTTTGCAGTTGGCAATCTGTTCAACCTGCTCTATTTTCGGGTTGATGCGATTATGCTGTCGAAACTGAGTCCTTATGGTGTAGATGCGAATACGTGGTACGGTCTGGCGTATACGATTGTCAATGCGTTCACAACGCTACCGGGGGCGTTTATGATGGGTGCGATGTTTCCTGTGCTATCTCGTGCGTATGAAAAGGAACGGGATAGGTTGTCGGAGGCATATACATTCGGTGTGCGATGGATGGTGATATGCGGCGTGCCGTTAGCAGTTGGACTGGCAACGCTTTCCCACGAAATTACCGTTGTGTTGTTCTCTACTTACGCGCAGGATACCGTAGCGAAAATTGCAACGGCGTTGCGATGGCTAAGTGCATCGGGCGGTATGATTTTCTTGACAACCGTTGTCTTGACGATGCTGCGGGCTGCAGATAAACGGCGTGCGTTTTCAGTACTTATGGGAACAACGGCACTTCTGAATATCGGTTTGAACCTGATTCTGATACCGCGTTTCAGTCATGTTGGTGCAGCGGTTGCTATGGTTATAAGTGAGGCGTATCTGCTTATCGTCGGGTTTGGTTATATTTCAAAACGGATTGCTAAACTTACTGAAACTCGTTTTATCTTTAAAACTATCATGCTTTCTGCTGTGATGGGAGCAGGTTTAGTATTGTTAAAAGGGATTCTGTCTATTTGGATTCTGATTCCGTTGGCGATGCTGTTTTATGGTGGTGGGATTGTTGTGTTGGGGGAATTTCGGACGAAATTTGCGTTTGATTAAATCTCAACAGGACTTACGCATTCCCCCTTGATATGGGGGTTAGGGGGTTAAATAGGCAGAATTTAGTGCTTTTAACCCCCTAAATCCCCCTTATCAGTGGGACTTTTAAACACATTGCGTAAGTCCTGCTCAAAAAGAAATCTTGCGCTTATGATTTAAAGCATATATAATAGAAATATGAGTTTCCAAACACACTGTGACCGCTATTTAGAGAGGATAAACCAAACACGATCCGACCCTGACGCAACCCCTGAACTCTCTTTGCTCCCGCACCTCAAAACGTTCCTTGAAGAGATTGCCGTTGAATTTTTTGACAGACCTGACATAACATTCACACTGGAACCGAGACAAATTGACCAGATCGGACGACCAGATTTTATAGCACGTGACGGATTGCTACCCCTTGGCTATATTGAGGCAGAGGCATACGACAGAGACCTTGACAGACTCACAGGACATGCCAGAGAACAAAATGAACGTTTTAGGGAAAACCTTGATAACTTTATTCTCACCAATTTCATCGATTTTGAGTTGTGGATAGATGGACAACGCAACACGACAGCACGAATTTTAGAGAACACAAGTGATTTAGAGGTATTATTAGAGCGGTTTCTGAGTGCCACACCTGTCCAAATTGAGACACCGATAGCACTTGCAAAATACCTGGCAAGACGGACACGCGAATTACAAACGCAGATCGCAACGACTCTCACCGATGAAAACAGCAATACCTACGGCATGTTTACAGCGTTCAAGGAGACGCTTCTCCCTACGCTAACTCGCGATGATTTCGCGGATATGTACGCGCAAACCTTGACTTACGGATTATTCGCTGCACGTTGCACAGTGCCGAATGCAACAAATTTTTCACGACACACCGCCGCTGGTGCACTGCCAAGTTCAAACCCGTTCCTCAAACAACTCTTTCACCACGTTGCCTTACCGACACTGGAAACTAACGTCACCTACATTCTGGATAATATCGCAACACTCCTCCGAAACGTGCCGACAGAGATGCTCCGCACGGCGTTTACTGCCAGAAACCCTCTTGAAGATCCAGTAATTCATTTCTACGAGACGTTCCTAAAAGAATATAATCCAAAACTCCGCTTTGATCGTGGGGTTTTTTATACACCACCACAAGTTATCTCCTACATTGTTCGCTCAGTGGATAGCCTGCTGAAAACAGAACTCAACAGAACCGATGGACTTGCCGATGACAATACCTTGATCCTTGACCCCGCAACAGGTACAGGTGGTTTCTTACTGACGGTGTTGGACCATATCCGAGAATATGTCACTACCAATTACGGCACCGGAGATTGGAATCAGTATATCAACGCGCAGCTCGTTAAGCGGATTTTCGGGTTTGAGCTGCTTGTCGCACCATATACAATCGCGCATCTGAAGTTGAGCCTGTTTCTGCAAGCGCAAGGGTGGCACGCGAATGAACGTCTCGGAATCTATCTTACCAATGCTTTGGAACAACCGGATGAAATGCAGGCTCCTCTGCCTTTTGCTGCGTTTATCTCTGATGAGGCAAACGCAGCACTCTCCGTGAAACGGGACGAACCCATCCTTGTCATTCTCGGCAATCCGCCTTATAAGCGTCATTCTGTTAACCCAAGCCGTGTGGGTAGAAATTTAACCTTTATTGGTGAACTCATTGAGGATTATAAACAGGTAGATGGGGAACCGCTAGATGAAAAGAATCCAAAAGCACTTCAGGATGACTATGTGAAGTTTATCCGATGGGCACAGTGGCGAATTGATAAAAACGGTGAAGGTGTTATCGGTTATATTGTCAACAATAATTTCCTTGACGCAACCACCGTTCGAGGCATGCGGCAAAATCTGTTAGACAGTTTCAACGCTATCTACGTACTCAATTTACACGGTAGTATAATAAAACCAGAAGCTGTCCCTAAAGGAAAAGAAGACCAAAACGTATTTGATATAGAACTGGGAGTTACTATTCTGCTATGTGTAAAAGAACGTAACAATCCTTCCCCTGCAAAGGTCTATTACGCGGATATGTGGGGACTCCGTGAGGAAAAATACAAAAAACTTTCGGAAACCGATGTTCAAACCACAGAGTGGACTGAACTACAACCGACATCATCCTATTACCTTTTTGTGCCGCAAGAAACAGACTACAGTGCTGAATATGAAAGTGGATGGAAAATTACGGACATCTTCCAAACCAGTTCAATTGGTGTTGTCACCGCAAGAGATAGATTAACAATTCAACGGACTGCTGAAGCGATTCGTGAAACGGTAACTGATTTTGTTTCACTTTCTATAGACGAAGCGCGGGAAAAATACAAATTAGGAAAGGATAGCCAAGATTGGAAGGTCCACCTCGCCCAGGCGGATCTCCGTAGTCACCCTGATACCGTACAGCACATAACGCCAATTCGCTATCGTCCCTTTGACGCGCGCTGGACATATTACACTGGACAATCAAACGGATTTCATTGTAGACCTCGTCCTGTTAACATGTCTCATTTACTCCAAGAAAATCTTGCTCTGTGTGTCTGCCGTATTGTCCCAAGTCCTGTGTGGCAACACGCCTTGGTAACAGATCAGATTACTGAAAATTGTTACGTTTCAAACAGAGGGAGTGAATCCGGGCATGTGTTTCCGCTCTACTTGTATCCAGATTCAGAGGCATTATTAGGCTCAACAGAACGAGAACTTAATTTCAAACCTGCCTTTCTCACTGCACTCGCGGAGACGTTAGAATTACCACAGACTCCACCGTTAAAACTTCCTGAGGGTGTCGCACCAGAGAAGATTCTCGCTTATATCTATGCTGTGCTTTATAGCCCTACCTACCGTGAACGTTATTATGAGTTTCTAAAATACGATTTTCCACGTATCCCTTTACCGCAGGATATTGATCAATTCCGCAATCTTGCAGCGTTGGGGCAGGAATTGATTAGTTGGCATCTGTTAAAGGATATGCAGATTCCAGCTCGCCATCGGTTTGAAGGTGAAGGTGACGGTGTTGTCGGAAAGCCTCGTTATGAAGATGGCAATGTTTGGATCAATGCTACGCAGCATTTTACGGATGTGTCTGCGGAGGTTTGGGAATATGAGGTCGGGGCGTATCAGGTGTGTGAGAAGTGGTTGAAGGATAGGAAGGGAGAGGCGTTAAGTCATGCGGAGGTGCGTCAGTATCGTTCTATTTTGGTTGCTGTTGCGGAAACGCTGCGGGTTGTGAGGGAGATTGATGGGGTGCTTGAATTTTAAACGATCTAATACAACGTAGGTATGTTTTGTGTCAACGTGACGAATTTTGACAATCTGTTTTATGGAGGCTATTATGGCTGAAGGACAATTTTTATTTGATTTGGATTATACTGAATTTTATGAGGCTTGGTCCCAGAAAAACCTTTCTAAGTTACAACAAAAATTTGATACAAGTCCAGTTAATATTTCCCGTAGTCTGCTAATATCCGAAGAAACTGAGGGCACTTATTGGTTGTTAGCAGATTTTGAGAATGAGAAATCTTACAATATTAGAAAGGAAAATGAAACAACGGTCGAAATATCAGAGGGTGTCGATATGGAAAAACGCTCTGATTTCTTAGGCGACGCTGGCACGATTGTTCCACGACTAAAAAGCGGTATAGGCACTCACACAGGAATTATTGATGCTTTAAAAAGACTTGATTTTAACATAGTTAACCTTGAAAACTTAAAACGTCCTGATTTATCAGTTAGAGGACTTAGCTTTGAGTCTGTATATCCAGATTTGGAAGTTGCCTATAAGTTGTTAGATGAAATTCTTGCATCTCCGCGCGATGCACTTGTTAGTCTATCATCCTTGTATGTCCAGCAACTCAAGGACTACGTTCTCGAATCCTACGAAATGACCAGAAAAATTATTGATTTTGGAGTAGGAGGCAAAGACGAAAATATAAGAATACAGCATGAAGAACTTTTGCAAGAAATTAGTAAATTTTGTGATAGGGTGAAAAACTTTTCGCTTCAGGTTGCAGCTTATTTGTCGTCAAGGAGGGTAGAACAACTTGAGGAACAGGTTAAAACCATTCTTACTGCTTCTGAAGAAAAACTAAAGGAAATAGAGCAAACACACACTAAGTATCTAAACCGATTGAAAGAAATTCCTCTTTCAGAATTCAAAACAATTTTTGAGGACCAAGCAAAGAAACACGAACAAATAGCCTCCTATTGGCTTTGGGCTACAGTTGGATTGGCTGTTTTGTTCGGTGGAATCTTTGTATGGTTATTTTGGTGGTTATTAATGAACGCCATACCAACAGAGGTTAATATATCTGTCGTTCTATCAAATCTGTTTACCAAAGGTTTCTTCCTTTCCTTAGTTTTTCTACTTCTCAACCGTTCCATTAAAAATTATACTGCTGAGAAACATTTAGAGGTTGTCAACACTCACCGTAAAAATGCATTAGCAACTTTTATAGCTTTTGCTGATTCGGCAGAGGCAAGTGACACTCGTGAACAAGTCTTATTGGCAGCAACGAAAACTATCTTTGATGCAAATCAGAGTGGATATTTGTCCGCTAAGACCAGCGGTTCTGATAGTGCGAGTCCAGTACACCATTTTATTAAGGAAGTTTTACCTTCCAAATCATCTACAGGCAGTGATTAAGCATGCTCGTGTAAGTAGTCCTTCCTTTGCTAATTCTAACGTTTGAACAGCTTGCGTGCGGCTGACGGATGGGAAATCGTCCAAAAATTCGTCTAAGTCATCGCCTGCTTCCAAATAGTCAATGAGGTTTTTGATGGGAACACGCGTATTTTTGAAAACGGGCGTGCCACTCAAAATCCTCGGATTGCAGGTAATGATGTCTTTAAATGCCTGTGTTGTTTGTTTATCAAAATTCATGCGTGTGTTTCTCCTTATAGGGAAATCCGACAGCAATTTAAACAGATTTCCGTTTCTCAAAAAGTTCATGCCGCAGCAGCATGAGTTGCGATGCTTGCAACGTCTCTAAAGCATACATCTGCCCTTTGAGGTCGCTAAACTCAACTTCAAATACGTCCGGTTCATATTCTTCAACAATAGTACCGACCTGTCCACAGTATAACTTGAGTGCTGGCAAGTCTTCTAAAAGTGCAACCGTATCAAATAGTTTCATTAGTTTCTCCTAAAACATTCTCAAGTATACAGCCCTTGCAGCACCTCAAAATAATTAGGAAATGTTTTGCTGACGCAATCAGGATCATTAATCCGAATCCCAGGCACCTTTAAGCCGATGAGTGAAAACGCCATTGCCACACGATGGTCGCTATAGGTATCAATCGCTGCGGGTGTAATAGGAAAAGGAGAGATTTCAAGTCCGTCTTGATGTTCAACCACAGGCACGCCTAATTTTCGGAGTTCTGTCACCATCGCGTGAATTCTGTCGGTCTCCTGCCAACGTGTATGCTCAATGTTTCGGATAGTGACTTTGCTATCAGCAAACGGGGCAATTGCGGCAAGCGTCAACGCGGTATCCGAAATATCTTTCATGTCCACCTCAATACCTTTCAACTGATGCGGTCCCTTCACTTTAATTCCACTGTCAGAAACGTTGATTTGACACCCCATCTGCTCCAAAACACGCACAAATTGGACATCACCTTGTGCAGAATCTGTGGATAAATGCTTCACGGTGACGCATCCACCGGTGAGTGCTGCGGCGGCGAAAAAGTAGGACGCACTGGAGGCATCCGGCTCAATGTGGTAAGAACATGGTTGATACTGCTGCCCACCTGCAATGTGGAAATGTGTATAATCTTTGTGGATAACTTGTGCACCGAACACCTCCATAACCGCCATCGTAATGTCAATATATGGTGTTTTGAGGTCGCCAATAACTTCTATCTCCATACCTTTTTTGGCATAGGGCGCGATGAGCATCAACGATGTTAAAAACTGACTGCTTTTACTGGCATCAAGTCGTGTTTTCCCACCTTCGATCCCATCTGCTTGCACAACAACAGGGAGATGACCGTTCTCAAATTGTGAGCGTACCAAAACACCAAGCTGCGTCAGTGCGTCAAGTAAATCTGATATAGGACGACCGCGCCGCATCGGTTCATCGCCGTCGATCACAAATTCACCGTGGCCGAGAGACACAAAACTGATAAGTGAACGTGTTGTTGTGCCTGAGTTGCCTACATAGAGGTCCGCACCTTGAGCGGGGATATTTCCGCCATTTCCGGTAACATGAAAGGTGGCTTGTTCTCTATTTTCCACAATGTGGATACCGAGTTTTCGGAGTGCGTTGCACATATAGTGCGTATCATCGCTGAAAAGTGCACCTGTCAACGTAGAGTCTCCGTGCGCGAGTGCAGCAACTAACAAGGCACGGTTCGTGAAACTTTTAGAACCAGGCACCGCTATCGTAACATTAGGGGGGTTAGAAATCGGTTGTATTTCAATCATTTTTGTTTAAGACAAGAGACCTAATTCGGTGAGCAATTCTTTGAGTTCAGCTTTCGCTGCATCACTAACAGGTAGCAACGGACTTGTTGTGTACACATTGCAGACTCCCAAAATTTCCAAACACGCCTTCATACCACTTACACCTTGCCCATAAGTATAGAGTTTACTGAGTTTGAGCAACCACTTCTGGAGTCGGTCAACCTCGTCAATATCGCGTGCTTTTGCGGCGTTGTAGAGCGCGACAGATTCTTTCGGTGCAACATTTGAAATGGAGATGATCCCGCCATCAGCACCGAAAAGCAATGCAGCACCTATAATAAAATGCGATCCGATCATGATAGAGAAATCGTCGCGTTCACCTAACAGTGCCAAGAGATTAAGGCAGTTTATCCAATCGCCGGAACTATCCTTCATTCCGACAATATTATCACAATCATCTGCCAGTTGCGCGACGATATGCGGTTTAATAGCGGTTTTAGTAGTAGACGGGATATTGTAGATTAGCATAGGTAGTTCAGTGCTTGCAGCAATAGCCTGATAGAATTGGATTATGTCTGCGTCATCAGTGGAGGGGTAATAATAACTGGGAGTCGCTGCAACAGCATCAATCTCAAATTGTTGTGCTGTTTCAATGTTTTGGATGACGCGTTGGGTGCTTGTATCCATTACACAACAGATAATAGGGACACGTCCTGCGACAGTACGGACAGCAACGTCCATCGCCCGTTCGCGTTCCATATTCGTCAAAGTCGTAAACTCACCGGAAGACCCCAACAGATAAATGCCGTGAACGCCGCTATCTATCAATCGATTAAGCTGTTTAACGAACCCTCTTTCATCAACGCGTTCTTTTTCATCAAGTGGTGTTACCGTCGGCGAAAAAATACCTTCATATCGGATATTCATTATTGCCCTCTCTTGTTTCGCTAAATTGTAACATAATTGCAGTTTAGCAAAGCCCAATTTAAATGTCAATAACTTCCCAAATGTGTTATTATATTGGAATCCAACGAATTTGCAGATGAAAGATATTTATGAATATTCGGACACAACTGACACTTAGTTACATAGGCATCGTGCTTTTGGTACTGTTTGGAATGTACCTTTACCTTGGAACAACACTTGAAGGGGCACTTAGCAGTCGTATTAACAGCGAATTGGAGGTTCAGGCGGAGTTAACGAGAGAATTCCTAATTGAGGAACTCCCTGCAGAAGATAACTTTACTTATAAAATGATAGATGGTCTTGTTGATAGACTTGGAGAGACAGGCAAGGCACGTTTGACGTTCATAGGCGTGGATGGAATTGTTTGGGGTGATACGGAACGAGATGGGGAGTCGCTGCGTCAAATGGACAACCATCTCGATCATCCAGAGGTACAGGAAGCTATTAAGAATGGTAGTGGTATCCGAGACCGTCGCAGCGATACAACACAGACTGAATTCCGTTACTTTGCGCTGCCAGTTGAACAAAACGGGACTTTAATAGGTTTTTGCCGTGTTGCGCTGCCGATGGAAGCTGTTAATACGACGATCAGTAACCTCTACCGAAGACTGTTGTACGCGAGTATTGCTGGGTTGATTCTTGTCATTTTGTTCGGAATTTTTAGTACCGGTGCTATTGTCAAGCCGATTAAGAAGTTGACGCAGATCACGCAATCCATTGCTGCAGGTGAAGTTACTTCGCGAGTTGAGGTTAAATCTGATAATGAGTTAGGGCAACTCTCACGGAATTTCAATCTAATAACAGATAGGGTGCAAGAACAGATTGGCAAGATTTCATCAGAAAATCAGCGTTTAGAAACCATCTTGAACAACATGAGCGAAGGTGTGTTGTTGGTAAATGGTGCATCCGAGATTACCTATGCCAATCCAGCCGCGATCGTTATGTTAAACCTTCCAGAAATGTATGTCGGTAGGGCGTTAATTGAAATAAACCGTATTCCCGAACTACAAGCTTTACTTAGGGAGGCAGAACAAACAGGAGATGTTGCTTTTGCAGAAATTCGTCTCGGGAATCTGAAGGAGTCAGAGGCAGAGGTAACCATAGTGCCTGTAGCTTCACAGAGTGAGTATGTTGTTGTTATCCACGATGTTAGCCATGTGCGAAAACTGGAGCAGATTCGCGCTGACTTCGTAGCAAACGTTTCACATGAATTGCGAACGCCTTTGACCACAATTCACGGATACGCTGAAACTTTGTTGAATAACGGGTCTACTAAAAGCAAAAAACGCAAGGAATTTATTGTCAAGATACTAAATCACTCTGCTCGTCTCTCACGCTTGGTCTCCGATTTGCTGGAATTGGCACGTCTTGAATCGGGAGATGTTGAGTTGAAACGTTCACAATGCCACCTGAATGCTTTCCATGAACCGATTTTGGATGTGTTCGAACCGGTGCTGGAAGAATCAGGCGTAACCTTGAAATGGGAAATACCCGAAAATTTGCCTCAAGTGAGCGTGGATAGTCAGCTTTTCATGCAGGTTTTTGTCAACCTCATTGACAATGCTATTAAATATACCCCTGATGAGGGTGTAATTGGCGTTTCAGCGGAATTAGGTGGAACAAACTCTGACGCTGCCAATGAAGTTGTTGTCCATATAACAGACTCTGGCATCGGTATTCCATTAGAGTCCCAATCTCGCGTTTTCGAGCGGTTTTATCGTGTTGATAAAGGACGCGCGCGGGAAATGGGTGGCACCGGTTTAGGATTAGCAATTACCAAGCATATTTTGCTGTGCCATAAAGGACGGATATGGTTGGAAAGCGAATTGGGTCAAGGCACCGTGTTTCATTTTGCGCTACCGCTTGAAAAACAGGATTAAATCTGCCATGCCTGTTCTGTCCATGCCATCTCCCAAAACAGATACTCATAACGACTACTAAGTAGAAAGTTTTTCTGGAGCCGCTCTTTTTCGGCAAGGCTGCTATCAGTTGTGATATCGTTCAACAGGTTTCGTAGCCATTCACCTAAAGCAAGGAATTCAGGTGATGCATACATATCTATCCATTCTTGGTATAGCGGTTCGGGGGAACCACCCTGTTCGGAGAGAGTTGTGCCGATTTCGGCGTAACCCCATTGGCATGGGAGCACACCTGCAATGACATCTGCCAACGTGCCGATTTGTGCGACGTGAAGCAGATGTCGCGTATAAGCGTGTGTTGTGGGTGCTACCGGTGCCGCTTCCATTTCAGCGGGAGAGATGCCGAATTTTTCGCAATACCAGCGATGCAAATCCATTTCAGTGTTCAACGTTTCGTTGAGCAATTTTGCAAAGAGTGCCATTGTCGCTTCATTGGGTGCTTTGATAACGCCATAAGCAAATACACGGCTATAATCCAATAGAAACAGGTAATCTTGGATTAGGTAGAATTTGAACTTTTCTTTCGGTAGAGTCCCATCCGCCATTCCGCGAACGAATGGATGCTTAAGGTCTGCCTCCCAGATTGGTGCAGCATATTGCCTCAGTTCATCGGTGAATTTGGAATTTTGTGTCATAATGTCTTCTTGAAATGTATTATACCAAATTAACGAGATTAGTCTGATTTTTTGGCAGACATAGTTTTTTAACCCTACTATTTTAGAACTAACATCTTACGCACAGCACTAAAATCATCTGCTGCGAATTTATAGAAATAGATACCACTTGCAGCAGCCTCACCGTGTTCATTTGTCCCATCCCAATATGCCGCGCGGATCCGACTCTGATATGAACCGGGCAACTTATGCCCTAACGCCAAAGTTCGCACCACATCACCCGTTATAGCATAGATTGTCACCGTCACATCGCTGGACTTTGCCAACTGATAAGGTATCCACGTCTCCGGGTTGCACGGGTTCGGGAAATTAGGTAAGGCTCTCGTCTTCGGGTGAATCGTGGTCGTTGTGCTAATTTCTGCGGTTTGGGTGCTGTCACAGTTTGATGTGGCAGTGACTTTAACCACATATTCACCGGGAATATTGAGTTCGCTTCCTGGAATCTTCAATGTTTCATCTGAAGATGCTCCTGGGGCAAGCAACACCGACGCTCGGCTTAAGGTGCCAGTTGCATTTCCGGACGTTGTTAATTTTATCGTCCCGTCTGTATCACCACTGTTGGTGACGGTGAAGTAATAGGTGACACCTGTGCTTGCATCCTGCGTTTGGCTCGTCAGATCGCCTAGCCCTGCTAACCCGATACTACAAGTGCGCACGGGCGGTTCAACTTCAACACTCTGTGCCAATTCAACGATTTCACTCGGTCTCAGCACTCTATCGTAGAGGCGTACTTCATCAATGAGTCCCGCCCATGACCTGTTTTCGTCCTTTGCCCCTTTTCCAATTAACAATGTTTTTGCGCCAGTCACGCTACCGCGGGTTGCGGGACTATTAATAAATGTGGGTTGGTCAAGCACACCGTTAATGTAGAGCGTTAACCCGCGCCCGCTCTGCCATGTCAACGCAAGATGTTGCCAATCGGTGGTTTGTACATCGCTGGCACTCTCATAACGCTGCTTACCCTTTGTTGTGTCAATACTTGCTTTGATAACATTCCTTCCTTTTCCATTTGATCCTTCCTTATCGTAGCGTAATGAAAATATCTCATCTGATCCATTAGGAGTTTTCGGAAAAACAAAACCTCTGTCAGTATCAGCATAATCCGATTTGATCCAGAGGCTAAGTGTAAAAGCTGTCTGTCCATTGATGAGGTTCGCGCCATTAGTGACGGTTGCCCCGCCGCTGCTACCGTCAAATTGGATCGCACTTCCAATTTGTCCTTCATTAGGAACTATAGTTGCACCATTTTGAAGAGTTACGTCATTGTTCCCGATCACATCGACGGAAATGTTTTCATTCACTGTGTCAAAGGACCAGTGGTTTCTCAATCCATCATGTAGGTCTGTGTCTCTTGCATTCTCCGATAAAACGTAGATAATTATCGTCAGCTGCGTTGTTTCTTCGGTATCACCTTGTGAGGTAGCAGTAACTTTAATAACATGATCACCGACAGCCAGCGAAGTCCCCGATATATCTAGCGTTATATCCGTAGATGCACCGGGGGCAAGCGTTACCGATGTTTTGCTTAAGATCGCAGTAATATCATCTGATGTCGTCAATTGGATTGTATCATTTGTATTGCCAGTGTTTGTGAGGGTAAGCGGAAAACTAATTTCTTGACTTGCTCGCTGTATCTCGGCGGTTAAACTGTTCACCCCTTGCAGCGTGATTCCATGTATTTCACGAATAGTTATTCTGGCAGTGAGCTGCGCGGTTTTGGTGGTATCGCCCTGTGAAGTAGCAGTGACTTCAACCATGCGTTCACCTGCAGTTGCAAGCGTTGTGCCCGGCACCGTTAACCTCACAACAGAAGATGCGCCGGGGGCAAGCGATACCGATGTCGCGCTTAAGGCCGCATTCACATTACCCGATGTTGTTAATTGGATTGTATCCCTTGTGGTGCCGGTGTTCGTAGCGGTAAAGGCATATTGGATGCCGCTTCCTGTATCAATCACCTCAGGTGTCAAATTAACTATACCTGTTAAAGTGACACCGTGAGCAGATGCCTCTCTATTGTTAACGCGTGGCAGTCTTGCGATTTCTCTGGCACTCAGTGCTCTATTGTAAAGGCGGACATCATCAATCAAGCCATCCCACCCACGACTCTCATCTTTACCGCCTCTTCCGATGACTAATTTGCTAACATTGGATAGGGTGCCCGAGATAGCGGGTCGAACAAATGAGGGTGTATCAAGCCTGCCATTGATATAGAGTTTCATCGTTTCGCCGCTGTGCCATGTCAATGCAAGGTGTTGCCACACTTCGGTGGTTTGCACATTGCCTGAACTCTCAAGCGATTGTGATCCACTTGTTGTCGTAATACCGGCTTTGATGACGTTACGTTGACCGCCGTTATAACCATCCTTATCATACCGGAAACCGAAAAAATGATCTTCGCCATTAGGGTTTCTGCCATTTATAAAGCCTCTGTCGGTGCGAATGCCATTAGATTTCACCCAAAGACATAGCGAGAAAGCACTCAGCCCGTTGATCAACTCTGCACTGTCCACAACAGTGGCATTCTGCTTACTGCCATCATTCTTAAACGCACCCCCAATTTTACCTTCGTTAAATGCTAAGGTAGCACCACTGGAAATATTCGCATAATTACTTGTCCCACTCACATCAAATGCAAACTTACCTCCTGCCTCATCAAAGGTCCAATGACCGATTAACCCATCATCTACCCCTGATGCTCCCGGAGAAATGTCCAATACCATATATGGCCTCACATTTTTGAACGAAATCCACTTTGATGCCCGGTTGCCATCAACATCAAATATATTTAACCTGGCACCATTCCCCGTAGAAATATATTCAACGAAATCTCTTTCACCCTGCAAAGGGTAACATCCATACATTGACAACCCGTCTCCCTTTGGCGAGCTAGTTTGCAGCTGTGCATGATGGAGCCTTACATCACTACCAGTCACCTCAAAATATGCGTGATACCGCCTCGGTGGATACGCAATAACCGGAAGGTCTTTAATCTTTGGATCTTTTCCGGAGGTTCGTTCCGTATTGAAAAATGGGCTAACATCCAACCGGTGTGCTGCACATGCGGAAAGCCTGTCTTGCGGTCCTGGACCGTAGGACATGATATATCTTCCACTACGCCAATCGTGAGGCAATCCGAAGTTGTGTCCGATTTCATGGGCAACAGTTAAAAATGTAGCACAAAAACCGTGGGCAGGAATAAGCGAATATTTCCCGACAGCAAAACCACAATTCTCATTCACTGTTCGCCCACCATGTTCAATAAAAATAAGTATGATGGACCTGTGTGTTTGCACCTGACTCTTAACTTCGCTAATGCTTCTTCCTGCGTCCTTCCGATAATCCGTCGAATTCCTTCTTCCCACGACATGATTCACCAGAACATTCCCATTTGCATCAGTCTCATACCGAAATGATTTCCTACCGTACCCGTGGTTTTCCATCTGGTCCGCGTAAAACTTATGCACACGTTTTATTAAACTATTTAACTTTGAGTCTATGTTTTGCCGAGGATCAAGGTTTTTTGCACGAAAATAGACAGTCCTCACTATATATTCTTCTTGTGCAAAACTTGGTTGTAAAAATCCCAACAACAGTGTTATCATCACAAAAAACAGTATATATTTCATAGTTTTTTAACCCCTACTACTTTAGAACTAACATCTTACGCACAGCAGAAAAATCATCTGCTGTGAATTTATAGAAATAGACACCACTTGCTGCAGCCTCGCCATGTTCATTTGTGCCATCCCAATATGCCGCCCGGCTCCGACTCTGATATGAACCGGGCAACTGATGCCCTAACGCCAAAGTTCGCACCACATCACCCGTTATAGCATAGATTGTCACCGTCACATCGCTGGACTTTTCCAACTGATAAGATATCCACGTCTCCGGATTGCACGGGTTCGGAAAATTGGGTAAGGCTCTCGTCTTCTGATTCGTCAAATCACCGATACCTGCCAATTTTACCTGATAAGAATGAGTAGGCGTAGGAAGTGAGGCAGTAAGGTGTTCCGCCGCCAAAGCCACAACCTCTGTATGCGTTAGAACTCTGCTATAGAGGCGAACATCATCAATATGTCCTCGCCATCCTTTACTGCTTGTAGTCCTACTCCCTATGCCGATGGAAAAGTTTTTGACGTCGGTGATGGTCCCCGCAAGTGCGGGATCAGCATGTGATAGGGTATCAAGCACACCGTCAATATAGACGCTAATTTTTCCACCGGAACGCCATGTAAATACAAGATGTTGCCAGTCTGTGCTTGTAGAGCGCGCTGAAGTCTCTACAGCATGCATCCCTGCTGTTGTCGTAATACCGGCTTTGATAACTCCTTTTTCACCTCCTTGATCACCATTAGAGTCGTAGCGAAAGCTGAATGATGCATCGTTACTACCATCAACTTTACCAACTACAAACCCCCTGTCTGTTTCGGCCCATTTAGATTTCACCCAAAGGGACAGAGAAAAAGCACTCAGCCCGTTAATGAAGTCAACGTCCTCCGTTCCAAAGTAAACCCTTTTATCATTTTTATCATTATTAAATGCACTATTTCCTATCCTTGCACCCATAGTACGTGCCCAAGTATTGGGACTTGAACTACCAGCTTTTGTTAGGTCATTACCGTTCCCGCTTGCATCCGCAGCAGTATCGCCTGTGCCTTCATCAAAGGCCCAATAACCGATTAAACCTTGTTGGAAATCTGCGGATTCAACAGAACTGGGATAGACATAAGTAATGGTTTCTATTTGTGCAGTTTTTTCTTTATCGTCTTTTGAAGTAGCCGTGACTTGGACAAGATAACCACCAGGAATAGAAAGTGCAGTCCCGGGAATTGTCATTGTAACTTTTGAAGAAGCCCCGGGAGCAAGCGACACTGATGCCGAACTAAATCTCACGGCATTCTCTGATGTTGTCAATTGTATCGTATCGTTTACTGTGCCAGTATTGGTGATAGTAAGGGTATATTCAGCTTCCTGCCCTACATGTAACCTCTCAGCCGCTAAACTATCCATCAAAGCAACACCATGAATAACGCTAACAGTCGTTGTTGCGGTGAGCTGCGCGGTTTTAGTGGTATCGCCCTGCGAAGTAGCAGTGATGTCAACCATGTATTCACCTGCAGTCGTAAGCAACGTGCCTGGCACCGTTAACCTCACAGTAGAAGATGCGCCGGGGGCAAGCGATACCGATGTCGCGCTTAAGGCCGCATTCACATTACCTGATGTTGTTAATTGGATTGTATCCCTTGTGGTGCCGGTGTTCGTAACGGTAAAGATATATTGGATACCGTTCCCGGTATCAATCGCCTCAGGTGTCAAATTCGCTACACCTGTTAAAGAGACACCGTGAGCAGATGCCTCTCTATTGTTAACGCGTGGCAGTCTTGCGATTTCTCTGGCACTCAGAACTTTATTGTAGAGGCGGACATCATCAATCAACCCATCCCACCCACGACTTCTATCTTTACCGCCTCTCCCGATGACCAATTTGTGAACATTAGATAGCGTGCCCGAGATGGCGGGTCGAATAAATGAGGGTGTATCAAGTTTGCCATTGATATAGAGTTTCATCGGTTCGCCGCTGCGCCATGTAAACGCGAGGTGTTGCCATTCTGTCGTTTGCACACCGCCTGAACTCTCAAGCGATTGTGCCCCACTTGTTGTCGTAATACCGGCTTTGATGACGTTACGTTGACCGCCGTTATAACCATCCTTATCATACCGGAAACCGAAAAAATGATCTTCGCCATTAGGGTTTCTGCCATTTATAAAGCCTCGGTCGGTGCCGGTGCCATTAGATTTCACCCAAAGGCATAGCGAGAAAGCACTCAGCCCGTTGATCAACTCTGCACTGTCCACAACAGTGGCATTCTGCTTACTGCCATCATTCTTAAACGCACCCCCAATTTTACCTTCGTTAAATGCCAAGGCAACCCCTTTACTGAGCTGTGTGTAGCGGCTATTATCGCTCCCATCAAACGTATATTTCCCACCTGCCTCATCAAAGGTCCAATAGCCAATTAACCCGTTATCTACATCTGGCCTCTCCGGAGAAATATCCAGAACCATATCTGGCGTAACATCCTTAAATCGTAACCAGTCGGCATATCTTGCGTTCCCATTGCGATCAACAGTATGAAATTTTACTTTTTTATCCTTTGCTCTTGACAGGTCAAGTTGGACAACCATCCTCTCGCCGGACAAAGTTTCACAACCATACATATGATTGCTTGCGTGCAGAAATCGGACATGATAGAGACCATCCGGATCAATGAACTCAAAAAATGCATGAGGATTATTCGGTGGATATGCCACAGTTGCAAGCGTTTTAATCTTTACACCGTTTTCAATCTCACTGATTTTGCCACCGTTGAAGTAGGGATGCAAATCCAACCATTCCGCTGCACATTGAGATAAGCCGTCTCCTGGTCCACCCATCACACCGCCATCCGAACGGTAATCATGCTGTAGGACAAAATTATGCCCGAGTTCATGAGCAGTGACCTGCCAGCTAAAACAAGCCCCAGAGGCAGGGATGATTGTACGTCTCCCTGAAAATGCTAATCCGCACGCACCATCTACATTTCCACTGCCATGATCTATGTAAACCAGTAAGACGGTATTGCGTGTTTTAATCCTACCCTCAAATTCACTAAAACAACGGGATACACCATTCCGATATGCCGAAGCGTCCCTTCTTCCTATTACATGATGTACCACAACATCTCCGTTTTCGTCAGCCTCATAACGGAAGGTTTTTCTACCGAACCCAAATCTTTCCATATAGTCCGCGTAAAATCTCTGTGCGCGTTTTACCGTCCTGTCAATACTCGCGTCAATGCCTTGACGGACACTACGGTCTTTTGGTAAAAAATAGACAGTCCTCACGATATATTCTTCCGGTGCCGCTTCCTGTGCAAAACCGGGAAGTAAAAATGTTAAAGTAAAAAGCGCAACTATGATAACTGTTGAACGAATGTATCCCAACATATTAGTCTCCTTTTTTTCTGAAAAATAAAGTAGCATTTATCTACTTTCAATGTTACTTTTGTAGAAACTCCCGAATAGAAGTTTTGGTTGTAATTTGTGCGGTTTTTGTGCTATCCCCTCCCGAAGTAGCGGTGACTTTGGCGACATGATCGTCAGCAGTAGCGCGCACAAACCGCGGCACTGTCAATGTCACTTTTGAAGAAACACCCGGCGCAAGTGATACAGATGTCTGACTGAGTGCCGCATCAGCATTACCTGAAACTTCAAATTTTATCGTATCTTTTGTATTCCCCGTGTTAGTGACGGTAAGGATATATTCAATATCCGCATCTGCCTTGATCGTTTCAGGTGTCACATTACATATGCCTGTTAGAGCCACGCCATGAGAGGCGTTGTTCCCCCTTTCAATGAAAGCCATATCTCTAATTTCTTTGTCATTCAGAACCCTGTTGTAGAGGTGAACATCATCAATCAGACCCGCCCATGAACGATTTCTGTCCTTACCGCCTCTACCGATTAACAATCTACCAACACCGGTTACTTCACCCTTGGTCGGTTCACTATTAAATGTAGATTTATCAAGCACGCCGTTAATATAGAGTGCAAGCTTCCTACCACTCTGCCATGTCAATGCAATGTGTTGCCATTCGGTAGTTTGCACATCGCTCGCGCTCTCATACGTTTGAACACCCGTTGTTGTGGTAACACCGACTTTAATAACATTTGTCCCACCACCTACAGATCCTTCCGTATCGTAACGCATGGAGAATATCTCATCTTTCCCATTCGGCGTTTTTGGAAAAATAAAACCGCTATCGGTATTAACTTTAGATGATTTTACCCAGAGGCTTAGAGTAAATGCACTAAGTCCGTTGATCAAGTCTGCCCCGTTAACGACAGTGGCATTCTTCTTTTTACCATCAAGTTGCAAAGCCCCCCCAATTTTTCCGCCATTAAATACCATAGAGGTTCCGCCACTCAGCTGTGCATAGCTGCCGTTGCCACTCACATCAAAAGCGTATTTCCCAGCTGCCTCATCAAATGTCCAATAACCGATTAATCCATCATCTACACCTGATGCTCCCGGTGAAATATCCAGCACCATATATGGCTCAATATGACCATATTTAAACCAGCCTGCATATCTTGCATTTCCATTGCGATCGACAGTTCGAATATTGACTCTGTCTTTACCCGCTATTGTTGCGGTGTCAATTTTGACGATTGCCTGCTCGCCAGATAGCGTCTTACAACTATGCATCATTGTGTATAAGTGTAGAAACATGAGATGATAGAGTCCATCCGGATCCGTCAACTTAAAATATAGATGCAGATTCTCTGGTGGATATGCGATGGATGGCAGCCTCTCAATCTTTACCCTGTTCTCAACCTCACTAATTTTACCGCCGTTGAAGTAGGGATTGAGATCCAACCATTGTGCTGCACATTTAGATAGCATATCTGGCGGGTTGTAGGACATGATATATCTACCGCCTCGGAAATCATGTGGCAATACAAAGGTGTGTCCGAGTTCATGTCCAACCGTGCCCCAGAAAGGCGCACCAGGGACAAGTATACGTCTATTTGAGTAAGCCACCCCAGCACCATACCCTACATGATCTATAAAAACCAGTAAGATGGTTTTGCGTGTTTGAATTCTCCTCGCAAATTCGCCAAAACATCTTGATATACTCTTTTTATAATGCGCTGCGTCTTTTTTGCCCATTACATGATGAATCACTGCATTTCCATTTACATCAGTCGCAAACCGAAAGGTTTTTCTACCGTACCCGTAATTTTCCATTTGGTCGGCGTAAAACTTCTGCACACGTTTAATTGTTTTATCAAGCCTTGCATCTGTGTTTTCTCGTGGCTGTTTGTCTTTTGGATAAAAGTAGACAAGTTTAACTGTATACTCGTCTGATGCCTTTTCTTGTGCAAAACTTGGCGATAAAAATATTAAGGTTAAAAGCACAATTATGAAAAATTTTGAACGAATGTATCCCAACATAGTAACCTCCTTGGCTCATGTAAAGAATGAGTGCTAATGAAAAAGTTTAACCCGCTTGGTCATTGCCTTCATTAAAAACAACCGCACACATTCTTTACATGAGCGGTATTGTTTAGTAATACACTTCATCTTGCCTTGACCAATTGAAATGCTCGCTTTCAAAACTAAATAGAAAAATACTTATTGTGTTGGACTGCCAAGGACTTAGATTCAGTATCTTGTTCTCGCCGCGGTCTATCTTTCTAAGAAAATGAAGAAAGTAATCCGCATCAGGTGTGACAAGTCTAGTTGACGAAAAAATAGACAACAGTGCCACTTCCATTTTTAATCGCTTCCGCTGTGTGTCGTCTAAGAGCAGCAGCGTATCTATGAGTGCCAACGTTATGTCATGTAAAGCTAGTTGACTTGAAACCTTCCTTTGCACTTGGTCTACTTCATATCGAGAAAAAGCACCTTCAGAAAGCACATTTTTGATAGTCTGCTGGAAGAGAGGGTAGTTTACAATGTTGGAAACTATACGCATGCTGTTAAGCATTTCCGCTATCTCTCCGTTTTGAGATTCAATGAATTGTTCAAGCACACCTTTAGAAGCTAAGGCTAACCGCTTCGATGCATTCGCGTCAAGTGGAGCTAACTGTTCAATATGTGCTGCTAACACATATTCAGCGAGCTGGTTTATCCATTCTTGAAGTTCTAGTTTTCCCGTCAATTTTCTCTCTCGTGTGTAGTGTGTAACCAAACTATGCCAAACTTTGGATTGTGATCGGGTCAATATCCCATCCACCTTATCTTTATCGTGTAGTAAACTTACTACTGATTGCTGTAAAGGTTGTAGCAATATGTTCATTACGCTTAGGTGTGGTTCCCGACCATTTCTGTCAAGAAGCAGTTGCTTGATATTTTGATGTTGCTCAGACGTCAGACTGAGTGCCTGGGTCAAGTGATACAACATGAACTGAACGCTCGCTTGCGAATATCGCTGTCGCCGCGCCTTGGTGAAATCCACATAATTTTGAAACTGTGTCTCCGTCAAATGTTCGGCAAATGCCACCTTAATATCTGGATTCGACGACAACAATTCAAGCAATACTATACAAATATTCTTTTCTGGTTTCTCTGTTACGTAGGCACGCAATTTCCTGTCCTGCTTTAGTATTGTCTCAATTGATTCTCGAATTGATTGACGAAGTGCATTGACACTTGTCTCGTCCAGTTCATAACGATCACCGATAGTTTTGCCAACGTGCTGTAGGAAAACCTCAGTTATATCGTCTTGGGTTGGTTCGCTTTTAATAATTTCAGCCGCTGCAAAAACAGGGATTGATATTACCATTAGTAAGAGAACACTTATTCTTATTAGATAGGCGGAGTAACGGTAAAGAAAAGGATTAAACATCAATTTTCTCCTTAATATTTACTTGAGTATACGAGTTGTGCTAATTATCCGAAAGTATATTTACTATAGTTTGGACAATTTTTAATTTTTTTAGAGACAAAAAGCAGAAAAGAGGTTATCCTTTCAGTATAGTATTTCATTTTTGAAAGGACATCAAAATGGATCCTCTTCTCCGATTAGAACATATGTTATCAGAATGTAGTTTGCGTTCTCAAGACGAACCTGACCACGAAACAACAAGCACACGTCTTATTGTTCAGTTCTGATTTAGCGTTAGACGCTGAAAAAATGATGGATTATCCAGATTCGTTTTTGTGTTTTACCTTTTATTGTATCCTTTGTATCGCCTATGTTATCTGCCATTGCATAACTACTTACTCCTTTGTTGTGAAACGGAAACACGGTCAGAAATTGTTAAAATCCATTTCAAATCTAATATTAAATATAATATATTATACTATATTTATGATCTAACATGGAATTATACATTATGTACGACTAAGTTTGTCAAGTTAAATTTCAAGTTTAATTTTTATAATGTTATTTTGTAAGCAATATTAAATATAAATTTTACAGGTTCATCTGCTGGAATTGCTGTGGTGCCTGGATCTCTATCAAGGATTGGAATCTCGAAAAAGGTAATCTCTCAAGCCAACCGATGACGGCTTCACAGAGTTCAGTGAAACTCTTGAAAAAATAACTCCTGTTGATTTGATCTTGCATTAGATGCCACAATCGCTCAATGAGATTCAGATGCGGACTATAAGTCGGCGTTGGCACTAAACGCAACCGCTCTTTGTGGTGGATAAGAAAATCATCCAATTTCGCCGTGGTATGACTTGAGGCATTGTCTCGAACGATAAACAGCAACTCATCAGGATACATTTCCATTAGATTTTGCCAATGTGTTTTGATCTGATGATGCGTTTTGTTAGCATAGATCTCGGACAAGCCAGCACCCGAAGGATATTCTAAGGAGCCGATGAGGTATTTCCGCTGGTTTTTGCCGGGCGTGTTGACCTTATATTCACTGCCTTGCTGGCGATAGACGCGTCCGGTCTTGGGACACCAAGACACATTCGCTTCGTCAAAGAAAAATAGGCGAGCCTCCTTTTTGCTATTCTCGGGTGGCGGGAGACCTAAACGCCGAAGTTGGGTATCTGGGACAATCAACCGCGTCGCCTCGCTCGTCAACTGCCCGTTTTTGCAAAGAGGACAACTCTGTCAGTTGTGTCCGTTTTGCTTGATATTCCGGGTCTGGACTCCCAACACGAAGTTTACTACGACCCGTTCGGTAGCCCATCCGCCGTAAAGCGAAATAGATCGCTGGTGGTGTTACCGAAATCTCGTGATATGCCTTGAGATAAACTCTACATGATGCACCACAGCATTTCCATTTGCATCGGTTGCAAATCTAAATGTTTTTCTGCCGTACCCGTGGTTTTCCATTTGGTCGGCGTAAAACTTCTGCACACGTTTTATTACATTATCAGTCTTCTCATTTATGTTTTCTCGTGGCTGAGTGTCTTTTGGATAAAAGTAGATGAGTTTTACCGTATACGCATCTGATGTCTTTTCCTGTGAAAAACTGGGAAGTATAAATGTTAAGGTTAAAAGCGTAACTATGGTAACTGATGAACGAATGTATCCCACAATACTATCCTCCAAATATCATTATTTCGTTGTTCGTAGTGGTGGTTTAGCGTTTCCCCACTGGTTAATGTGGCATCGGTTAGTGCTTAAGTGCTCCCCATGACAAAGCTAATTTTGATGTTGTGAAAACAACCGCCGACGGTTTTTTTAAGTTTGGACTCAGTTCGTTCGGATGTCGTGCGATGCTGCTAATTCTGACTTCATCAATTGATCCTGTCCACAAGTCCCTTTCAAATATACCGTCTCTTTCTTTATCGTCACCACCGATGATAATAAAGTTCGTTTTGTGTTGAAACTGTACATCACTGTCCTGCTCAGCAGACCCCATAAGTTTCCCGTTGACATAGAGTCTCATCTTGCTTCCATCATAGGTCCCTGCGATGTGATACCACTTATTATCTTCTATGTCCTCGTTGGAACTTACGTGTACGGTGCCTTTTCCCATGGTGCTAACGCGGAATACGGGACGATTATTGTTTAAGTAGAGGATATAAGAATCAGCTCCCGACAAATTAAAATCTGCACAGATATTGCAGTTAGGCGGTATCCGCAGCTCGTCGGGGTATACCCACGCTTCAATAGTAAAAGCGGTTT
This sequence comes from Candidatus Poribacteria bacterium, assembly GCA_965197475.1. Lineage (GTDB taxonomy): Bacteria > Poribacteria > WGA-4E > WGA-4E > WGA-3G > MSPOR6. The sequence goes on from CBDANF010000003.1 coordinate 1,192,919, forward strand.
TCAGTAGGTTTTCACCTGTTTTTTGAACCCAGATCCCTCCATCTCCGTCAAAATCAAAGTATCCGCCGTGTGCATCTTCTTTATACCATTCTTGGTTTGCGTGCCATGTTACGTCACCTTCCACCATTACCTCCACATAGTTGCCAGTGAGATCTTTAATTTCGTTTTCGTTGAAATGCCACAACGCGATTGTAGCATCGTCAACAACGTATTCATAACCACTTGCCCCGAAGGCAGGGACAAGTCCAAAAAAATGACTAACACATAAAAATATAGTAAACTGACATCTTATCGTAAACATTGTTTACCTCCATTAAGTAATATGGTGAATTATAAAAATAAGTGGACATTTTCTTCTGATTTGCTGCGTTTGTAGTTGTGCAATTCATTGCGCAACTACATTCACAGGTAGTCGCACTTTGTAAGCGTGCCGGAAATAGTGTATCGTTAATTGTAAAATCTACCATAACTAAAATCTGGGTTTTTCAGATTCTGTTTGATCAGTTTCGGATTCATTGTAGGTTTCAGTCTCATCCAATTCTTTGACGGTGGGTACTTCACTTTCCTCATTTGCTGCGGTTAATTGCTTAATACGGGCACACAGTTCTTCAAACAATTTAGGTGCAGTTTCTGCTGCTTTGAGTTCTGCGGAGAGTTGCGTCCACTGCTGTTCGGCGATATCGTTTCGAGATTCTACGCTGCATTTACGTTTCATATAATTCCAGAGATCTGCCTTACTGACATTTTCCTTTCCGAGCGATTCAGACAACTGATTCGCAATTGCGAAAGCAGCTTTTTGTGCATTGGTAATATTTCCGCCGGACTGTGGGGTTTGAGGTTGTTGCTGAGCGTTGCCGCCTCCGGCTTTACGATGCAGATAGAAGTTCAGCACCTCACGAATTACGGGGACAGGTATCAACTGTTTGATTGCGTTCCGTTGTGCTTTATGAACTGCTTTAGTAAATGCGAACGGATCGGGACGACTCCCGTTCATCTTCGGCTGCTCATACGCACCCCAACGAGATGAACCTGTGATTGTATCTACTGCCTTGACAGTAGCAATCCAGGAATGCTCAAGTTCTTCATACTTGAGCTCCTCTACCTGAATGCCGCCGCGGCGGTTTGCCGCTTCGTTAATACCTGCTAACGTCAACCCTTCAACAACGCGTCCGCCTTGTTTGAAAGAGTAGACGTAATCTTGGATCGTTTGTCCGGTCATCAGTTCAACGATTGCTTGATCGTCAACTTGGTCGACGACTTCATATTCAGCAGTTACAGGAACGATTTCATCCTTTTTTTCTTCAGACATAAGTATTCTCCATAAATTTTAATGTTGTTATTTTAGCATAACATGTTTTTCATTATACATCAATAAAAATATACATTCGTTAATAGTAATTCAGTTTTATGTGTATTTTGAGGTTTTCGTGTATTCTATGATACCTGTTCATGACACTGTTTGTCAAGGGGTTATTTCGGGATAAATTAGTTTGCGAGATGGGGAACAAACTAACAGTTTGTGCTACAAAAACTCTTGACATAGCACAAACTGTTAGTTTGCAGGTATGGAATTGTTTTGAATGTGCATACGGATTTCGGGTGCCTTCCTGACAGAAGTTTAGTTCTGCTTTTTTAGGTTGCCCCATTGCGTAATATATTTTTCACTTGCAGACACATGTCCACGGGTTCGAACCGTAGCTAACTGATTTCGGAATCCTGAAAAAGAGATGTCCTCTATACGGTAATAGTAGGCGACATCCGGTTTAGCGGTTGTATCTGTCCACGTATACGTGTTCTGTTCACCGGTTGTGCTGGCACCTTGAATTATCCGTGAATTTACCTGTCTGAACGCACCATCACGCGACTCGCTGCGACGGATATTAAACCCCGCATTGTCAAGTTCTGATTCTGTTGTCCATTTCAGAACAACCCCTGACTTCGCACGTTCCGCACGGAAACGAGACAACGTCACAGGGAGTGCACCCCCGCCCCTATATCCAGGATTTCCGATGTCTGTTGTGCTACCCCAATACTTGCTGACTAACAACTCAAAATCTGCAGTACGCCGCCAACTGTTTAATGCAGTGCCGTCAAGTGGCGCGCCTGTCTCAATGTCATATCGTCGCATCAACGATGTTCGCATACCATCTTCTGTCATTCCAGAGGACAACTCCCACGCAAGTTCATCTTCTGTCGAAGGATCACCATCAAGGTTTCCAACAACGTCGCTGACAACACCGTTCGGATCCGACAATTTCAAGAAGAAACCGTCCAAACCGAGTACCATGTTCCGGTGTTCGTTCTGTTCAAACTCATCGTTGTGACGATTGAAGAAGTTATAGACACGATCTTCTGGAAAACTCTCAGAATTCCGACCGTTCCACGTCACAATAAGTGCTGTCTGGTTTGCTGGTATGTGTAGTTCCTCAAGTGTGATCGTTGCATGTCGATGCGCGCCAGTGACATCGCGCGCCTCTATTTGGAGTTGCCAACCGTTGAGATTCGCTGCCTGTGTATCGGAGTTATTGAACAGCTCAATCCACTGTGGTAGCGAACGAAGTCCGCCGCGAGAGGCGTACATCAACTCACTGAAACCGATCTGACCGGGGGCAGAAAGTGTACTGAGGGGTGTGGTAGGTTCCACTTGAGGTGAAGGGTCCAAAGTAGTTTCTTCCTCTGTTATTTGCTGTTGGTTTTCAGTTTCGGCAGTGACCTCCTCTGTTGTTTGCTGTTGGTTTTCAGTTTCGGCAGTGACTTCAATGGTAACCGTGATACTATCAGTACCTCCGTTGTCATCGGATACTGATACCTCAACTTGATATGAGTTTTTAGTCTCATAGTCAAGTGCATCAGAGGTAATCAACTGTCCAGTGCTGCTGTTGATGCTAAAGGATCCTGCATCGGTGCCACTGAGTGTATATTCCAAAGTATCACCGCTATCGCCATCCGTTGCAGACACAGGCAAACCGATATTTGTGCCTGACGTTGTGTTCTCTTGAATGGAGCGCGTCGTGCTGGGACCATCATCAAATGTTGGCGCACTGTTAGTAACATCGTCCTGATCAGTTGATGGAACAATAACTTGTTGTTCTGAAACTGGATCCATTGACGGAACTATGACTTGTTGCTGGCTTGTAAGATCGTCGCTTGTGTCGTTAGTGATGTTGATAGTGACAGTGATAGAGTCTGTTCCCCCTCTTCCATCTGAAACAGTGACCGTTACTTCATAGGAGTCCTTAGTTTCGTAGTCCAAGGAAGCACTTGTCTGCAACTGACCTGTGTTACTATTGATGCTAAATGACCCGGCATTAGTACCACTGAGACTGTAGGTTAAGGTGTCGCTGCTATCTTTATCCGTTGCCGATATAGCGGATCCGATGTTTCTGCCTGAGGGGGTGTTTTCTTGGATGGAACGCGCTGCGCTGTCACCGTCAGTGAACACTGGTGGATTGTTAGACGTATCATCGCTTGTGTCGTTTGTGATATTGATAGTAACATCAATCGTATCCGTACCGAAACCGTCATCAACTTTGACTGTTAGCGTATAAGAGCTTGTTGCTTCATAGTCCAACACGGAAGTGGTTTTTATGGTTCCGCTTCGCTGACTGCTCTCAATCGTAAACGGTACGTTCTCAGTCTCAATACTGTAGGTATGGTCCCCCGCGAATACGTCAGCATCACTTGCTGACACTGTGCCAACCGTGGTGTCTGAGGGTTCGTTTTCATTAATAGTAAGGGTCTGGCTATCTTCCGAGAACACTGGCGCATTGTCGTTTTCGTCTTTGATTAAGACCTGATACGCGAACCTAGCACTGCCACCGTTGCCATCTTCAACTTTGATCCATACTGGTTGGTATTTAAGTGGAGGCACTTTTGAAAAAACTGGATATGTATCATAATCTAATCCACTACTACCGATATGGACCTCACCCGTTTCAGAATTAATCGTGTAGAAATCGATATAACTCTGCTTATGACCAGGCATTAGACTATAATAATTAGAATCAGCATCCAGACTATAAGTTAACGTGTCATCTTCATCCTCATCAACTGCTTTTACACTTCCTATGAGATAATTCGATAGGTTTTCTGAAACGTACACGTCAGTAGCAATAATAGGTTCACCATTCTCATTAACAAACGTCGGCGGGTTGTTAGGAATAGGATCGTCAACTGAACCCGTGTGGTAAGTAACGAGTGTCACATCGTCGGCATCAACTGTGTCATCCCAATTGACATCAGTGCGAGAGTTAACGATAGTCTCTCCGGTTTGTCCTAATGCATCGGTTACAAGTGCCAAATCCGTTGCATCCACGCTGCCATCCTCATTGACATCCCAGGGTGGGTATTCAGTGAGAGTAATCGTGACAGTAACTGTTTTTGATTCAGCCGCAGCGTTTGAATTGCCTGAGCCATCGGTAGCAGCATCTGCAGCGACGCTAAAAGTCACTGTGCCACTCTGTGTCACCTCAACCTTAGCCCTATATTGAGTCACCGTATTATTACCACTCCATCCCATTAAAACTTCCGAACTGGTCACATTCGCTCCTGCAGTGTTTTCTGTGAGTGTGAGGTCTGTCTCCGCGAGACCTGATACTTCCTCATCAAAAACAATTGCTACAATAAAAGAGTTATCAAATTCGACACCTGGCGGTCTGGTAAAACTTGCTACATTCGAATCCGAGTTTATCGGTCTATCATTTTCAGGTATGACGGCACTTACGACACCAGTTACCGAATCCAGCTCCAGAACCCAATTTTCATTCTGTCGGATGAATGTTCGAATCACAGCCACAGGCGATTTATCATCTGTGATGGTAACAGAGATGGTATCGGTTCCACCTTTGCCATCAAAGACAGTGACGGTCACGGAATACGAGGTTTTGTCTTCATAATGAAGGAAATCCTTATTGCTCAGCTGTCCATTTGTGCTATCAATTTCAAACAACGCCGCATCGGTTCCACTAACGGTGTATGTCAATATGTCACCATCGTCATCCGTTGCTGACACAGGGTCGCCGAGGTCCTGCAAGGGATATGTGCCCTTATCTACAGATCGAGTGGTGGTACTACCCTCATCAAACACTGGTGGATTGTTAGGGGTATCATCGCTTGGGTCGTTCGTGATGTTGATAGTAACAGAAATTGAGTCTGATTCGCCATTTTCATCTGAGACTGAAACCGTATAATGATAACTCGTCTGTGTTTCATAGTCCAATGTTACCGTGTTCTTTAGCACTGCTACAGATTGATTAGTCTCAGTCCTAATACTATCAATCGTAAAGTCGCCAGGACGCGCCCAAGGGTTTCCAGTCTTGACGAAACCCACGATGTCGTTATCTGGATCTGTCACAGGTAGCCGAACAACTTCTGTGTTTATTGCTGTATTTTCGGCAACTGAAACAGTCTTGGAGTCGCCATCATCGAAGGTTGGTGCTGCAGCATAACTAATGCCTTGATAGATTAGTAGAATTGTGGCGAAAATCAACACTGCAATTTTTCGATTGATATTTTTCATATTCATTATCCCTTCTTAGTTTTAAAAGATATAGACATAAATTTTGATGTATTTGTACACAGTGATATAATAATTTATAGGTGTATTTCAAATTTAGACTGTATCAAAATAACACCAGGGGTTGTGTATACATATTGTGACAGTCTACAAGGAGGGTTGACAAGCATATCTGTCAACGAAAAAGAAGAATTTTTCAGGCAACTCGTCCCTATAGGGAGCTGGTTTCCACTTAAAACTAACAGAAAGCGTGACTTTCTGCTATAATAGAAACCAGTGCTGTCATATTCCAGTTATGGCAGTGCTAAGCGTCGCTTGGTGTTGCTGCACCGGCGACGCACCTAAAAGATTAGGTAGCAGCCCTAACGTAACCCACGCGCTCTTCGTGAATTTCTAACGTCACATATATTGTAGCAATTATACAAAATTTGTGCAATAAAAAAATGAATCAGGCTCCAAATCAGCATATTTAGCATAACTCAACGCCAAAAATGCGTAAATCAGTAGGACAATTCCGCAAAAAATGCTATAGTGATGAGGTTTTCATCGTAGAGAGTTTTCCAATCCCGGTTTGCGATTTCAAACGTGCGCCTGCTTGGACATCACCTCTAAAATGTGCTGATTGCACCGGCACCTTGGCAACTTATGGGAAGTGTGCGACAAAAAGAACTTGACACTTTCTTAGGATTTCGTGGGAGTGTGATAACCACCGCTTACGGGCTCCCTGTTGATTTTGCCATAGCAACTGCAGATACCGATGATAGAGAAGTGCTACCCTTGTTATGTGAATGCGGCACTTATCCTGTTATTCTCGGAGACAAAGGTTATATTTCCAAGGAACTTGAGGTTGATTTACTGAAGATGGACAATGTGTGTCTATTATCAACGCGGCGTTCGAACCAGAATGCACAATATCCACCAAAGTTTCGTAAATTAAGACGACGGATTGAAACAACGATAAGTCAACTCACTCATCAGTTCAATGTTTCACGGATACGCGCACGGTATCATTGAGGATTTCGGACACCCTTGAGCAACAAGTTTGCTGGTTGGACACTCGGTGTTTTTTTGAACAAATGTTTAGGACACAAGTTGATGGCACTCAAAGACGTTGTTTGCGCATAAATAAATCTAACTGTAGTATAAGAATATTACAAAAAGTTAACTGGCACAAGTCGTTTTTATAACACAAAAATACATGTTTTCAGCATTCTCTACCCAATCTACAAAACATGTTATAGTAAAATCTGTAATTATCTGGACACTGCTGTAGCGTCCACTTTCAGTTTGCGCAAGGACGACACAAACTAAAAGTTTGTGCTACAAAATATGCGGTAGGAACTGTTTCCCAACTGGACCGATAACAATGTCCAAGTAATTCTAAAATCTACTATAATAGACAACATTAAGGTGAAAAATGAATATATATTGGAAATTAATGGTAGTGATACTACTAATCACAGTAAATTCTATTATTGTCGGATGTGCACAGAAAAGCACTGAGGTACAGTCTTCCTATGAGATAATTCATGGTAATACACAAGTCACCACGAAAACTACTGTACTTCCGAGTCAAAAGAGCGGATCAGAAAAGAAAAAAGTTCTAACGCTAAGTCCTAATGCATCTTTAAGATGGCTGAAAGAACGCGGTTATCGTATTAGTAGAAGGGGTACAACATACGAAATTACGTGGAATAATGGTTCTTCAAGATATTTTTCATCAAGAGGTGGTAAAATACAATCTCCGGGAAAGAAAATAGACTGGGATGAGTTGTTTACACGGTATGAAACAGGTACTACTTCCGCATATACCACGCAAGATGTGAGAGTGTTAAGGAAGGACCCTAACTTTATTATTACAATTGATCATGTTGGTACACTCCGTGTTCACTTTCATGAACAAACTAAAGAAGTGGATAATTCAGATCCTATTTTGGATTGAGCGGAGTGAAACATAAGACTAATGGCTCTGCACTCCTATGCATTTTCCATTGACAAGCTCCTCTAAAAATGATAAACTGTAACTGAAATTTTGGTTGAATACTCACCGTAACTTGGTAATCTCAAACAGAAACGAATCGCCCGGCCGCATATAGAATTAAAGATATAACAGAGGTCTATCAATGGTGGTCCTCTGGCTAAGGAGTTATACAAAGTCAATGAAACATTTTACATGCCTATTCATAACATTTTTTGCCATAGTATCTATACAGGGGCAATTTGCTACCGCCGATGATTGGTCTCAGTGGCGTGGTCAAAACCGCGATGGCGTTTGGAACGAAACCGGAATTATTGAAAAATTTGATGCACCAGAAATTCCTATTCGCTGGAGCGTTCCTATCGGAAGCGGATACAGTGGACCGAGCGTCGCAGATGGAAGGGTCTACATCACCGATAGACTCACCAAACCGAAACAAGTTGAACGCGTTCACTGCTTTGATTGGGAAACAGGAGACGAAATCTGGTCTTACACCTACGATTGCGTATATAGAATCGAATATCCTGTGGGTCCGCGTGCAAATGTTACAATACACGATGGGCTCGCTTATGCTTTAGGTGCAATGGGACATCTGCACTGTTTCGATGCTGCTACCGGTGAAATCAAATGGAAGAAAGATCTCAATTCAGAGTATGATATTAACATGCCTATTTGGGGAATAGCATGTGCCCCTATCGTTGAAAAAGACTTCGTCATCGTTCAAATCGGTGGGAAGCCGGACGCTTGTATTGTAGCGTTTGACAGGAAAACAGGAACGGAAAAATGGAAAGCATTGGACGATAACGCCTCTTATTCTGCACCCATTGTTATCACACAAGCAGGGAAACGAGTCTTAATCTGCTGGACAGGTGCTAACATCGCTGCTCTTGATCCACAAACAGGCGCAGTACACTGGAAATATCCATTTCCACCAACACGATGGGAGATAGGGATTGCAACCCCTATCATCAACCAGAATCAGTTATTTGTCACCAGTTTCTATGAAGGGGCAATGCTCCTGAAGTTATCACAAGATAAGGTAGATGCAGAACTTGGGTGGCATCGACAAGGAAAAGATGAGAAAAATACTGATGCGATTCAAACGACGATGTCAACACCAATTTGGCAGGGAGATTATATTTACGGTGTAGACAGTTATGGTGAAGTTCGATGTCTTGATGCAAGTAACGGTGATCGGATATGGGAGGATCTCACTGCTGTACCTGTTGCGCGCTGGAGTACTATCCATTTTGTTAAAAACGCTGACAAAGTCTGGATGTTCAATGAACGTGGCGAACTTCTCATCACGAAACTCTCTCCCGAAGGGTTGAACATCATCAGTCGTGCCAAATTAATTGAACCTACACGCGACCAACTGAACCGTAGAGGTGGCGTCACATGGGCACATCCAGCATTCGCATATAAACACGTCTTTGCACGGAATGACAAAGAACTTGTTTGTGCAAGCTTAGAAAAAACTAAATAATAGCATAAAATACTGGAGGCAAAAAATGGATTCAAAACTTGCAGTTGGTAGAGGCGGGTCCCCGCACCCGCCCATTGATCTGCATCAGGGACAACAACTTCACGGATTTGAGGTAAAAGCCATCACTCCGATTGAGGAATTGCGGGCAGTAGCAATAGAACTTTTGCATCTACGTAGCGGCGCACGGTTGTTGCATCTCTATACAGACGACCCCAGAAACTTGTTTTCGATCAGTCCATTAACGCCAGCATCAGATGATACAGGATTACCGCATATCCTTGAACATTCCGTAATGGCAGGATCTCGTAACTATCCGGTAAAAGGAGGGTTCAATGAGATAATGAAAATGAGCCTCGCTACTTATGACAGTACGAATGCCATGAACTACGTTGATCACGCCTTTTACTATACCTCAAACAATGTCAAAAAAGACCTATTTAATCTTGCAGAAATCCACTTTGATTCAGTTTTTCATCCGCTACTGACAGAGGAAACTTTCAAACGTGAAGGACACCATCTTGAACCTACTGATCCAGATCAGCCTACCGAAGACCTAAAAATAAATGGGATCGTCTACAATGAAGTCAAAATTGGCTTGTCCGATCCAGGATACTGCTTATATTCTACCGTAAACGGTAATCTTCTGCCTGATACCTGCTATGCCTGCAATAGTGGTGGAAATCCACTGGTTATGCCTGACTTAACCTACAAACAATTAAAAACCTATCACCAAACCTACTATCATCCGCGCAACAGTTACTTCTTCTTCTACGGCAATATTCCAACAAGCGATTATCTCTTATTTCTCGCTGATAAATTGTTGGCAATTTCAAAGACAGAAACAAATGGGTTTCTACACCCTCTCCGACCAGCAATAACACACCAACCGAAGTGGGAATCCCCAAGGATTGTGAAGGATACTTATCCAATTGATCCAGATGAACCACTCACTGAAAAGACGTATCTGATGCTGAGTTGGCTCATTGGAGATACGACAAATCCCGAAGATGCTGTTTTGTGTCGCATTTTAAATCTAATTCTGTTTGGCAATGAAGGAGCACCTTTCCGCAAGGCGATCATCGATTCAAAACTTGGAACTGATATACGATATAATATCTTAGATGGTATAACAGGACCAAATAGAACATTTAGTGTCGGTTTGGTTGGAAGTGAAGCAGATCGCGTTGAGACTTTCACAGAATTGGTCATTAATACACTCACTCAAATTGCAGACGCAAAAATTGACCGAGAGAAGGTAGAAACCGCATTCCAACAAATCACCTATGACTATCAGGAAGTAACACCAAATTTCCCGTTTCAAATGATGAAACGTGTCGTAAACACATGGATATATGAAAAGGAGCCGACCCTCTTTTTAAAGATGGGGAAGCATCTATCTGTTATCCGCCAACGTTGGGAGAAAAATCCGGGCATCTTCAATGAATTGATTCGCGAGCGACTCCTTGACAACCCACATCAGTTGACGACCATCCTCTCCCCTGACCCAGATATGCAGGCAAGGCTTGATGCGAATGAAAATGCACGTCTAAAAGCAATCCGCTCGGAACTTACAGATGAGCAAATGACACAGATTGCTGCCGATGCCGCTGAATTGGAACGCCTTAGTGGACAACCCAACTCACCTGAGGATTTGGCAAAGTTACCGCAGCTGCACGTCTCTGACCTTCCCGCACAACCACTGCATATTCGGACAACTGTTGAAACGGTTAGCGGACGTCCGCTGCTCCAGAACAACATTCTTTCAAACGGTGTGAACTACCTCGTGTTAAATTTCGACTTGCAAGGGTTACCGCAACACCTTTGGCAATATCTACCCAGATACACTGATGCCATTGGCAAACTCGGCGCGGGCAAGATGAATTACGAACAGATGGCACAGCGCAGAGCAGCAGCCACCGGTGGCATTGGATGCTCGCCAAACTTTACCACCCACGCGCTTGATCCGTGTCGCTCAGTATGGGATCTGCAATTTCGACTCAAAGCACTTGACGGTAAAATTGAGGCTGCCTTGAGTGTTTTACACGATTTAATTTTCGCTGTAAACCCGCGCGATAAAGATCGTCTCTACGACGTTCTGAATCAAGCAGTAGCTTCTAAACATGATTATTACGGTGCATCTGTTGCAAACCGTCGTGCTGCCCGCGGACTTTCACAACGGGGATTTCTCACAGATATCGTCTACGGACTACCACGACTCCGCACGAGTGAAATGTTGCTCAACCGTTTTGACGAATCTTATGAAGAACTCACCGGTTATATTGAACAGATTCGTGAGTTCCTATTAGTCCAAGGTCGCGTAACCGCCAGTTTTACCGGTTCTGATACAGCTTTTGAGCTGTTTCGAGGACAGTTCTCCGAATGGATCGACGACATGCGTGACGAACCGATAATCCCAGCACCGATAGGTTTTAAATCTTTTGGGACGCCACCACGTGAAGGATTGGCGGCTCCTATTCCAATAGCACACTGTACACAGATGATGCCAGCACCACACTACGCACATCCGGATTCAGGACTCTTAACTATCGGATCGCATATATTAGAAAATGATTACATGTTGCCCGAAATCCGGCTCAAAGGCAATGCCTACGGTTTTTGTTTCTCATATAACCCATTTGAACCCATGCTGTACCAAGGATCACAGTTTGATCCGCACGTTGCTCGTACGCTCAACGTGTTCGCACAGACAGCTAACTATGTTAAACAGACAGAGTGGATACAGGCTGATATTGACCGGGCGATTATTGCTAAATCGTCAGATTACCTAAAAACAATTCGACCCAGTCAAGCCTCAACTGATGCCATCTGGCATTATATTAAGGGGCAAACACACGAAGTGGTTGAAGAAAAATATGCACAACTCCGACGCGCAACCCCCAAAGAAGTGAAACGTGCACTACTCGAAACTTTGGAGGAAAACAGGGATAATGCCTCTATTTGCGTCATCGCAAGTCGTGAGAAATTAGAAGTCGAAAATCAGAAAATGGATCATCCCCTTTCAATTGAAGACATATAACGTAAACTTGTGGACCATATTTTTAGTAAAATGTAAAATCTAATAAAAAATGGAGGCAAAATGGATTCTAAACTCGCAGCTGATAAAGGCGGGTCCCAGCACCCGCCCGTCGACCTTGAACCCGGACAGCAACTTCACGGATTTGAAGTCAAAGCTATTACACCAATTGATGAATTACGGGCAGTTACGATTGAATTGGCGCATAACCATAGCGGTGCTCGTCTACTTCATCTCTATACGAACGATTCCGAAAACCTTTTCTCAATCAATTTTCCTACCCCACCTTCAGACGACATGGGAGTTCCTCACATCCTTGAGCATGCTGTCTTAGCAGGATCACAAAAATTCCCGGTTAAAGAACCGTTTTTTGAAATGATTAAGATGAGCATGGCTACTTTTATCAACGCCATGACCGGATCAGACCACACATATTATCCGGTCGCGAGCAACGTTAAAAAAGACCTTTTCAACCTTGCAGAAGTCTACTTTGATGCTGTTTTTCACCCATTACTGACTGAAGATACTTTCAGACGTGAAGGACACCATCTTGCCCCTGTCAATCCGGAAGACCCCACAGGTGATTTGAAGATTACCGGTATCGTCTATAATGAGATGAAAGGTGTTTTTTCTGATCCGGAATCGCGGTTGTATCGCTCAATGACAAGTCGTCTTTTACCTGATACACTCTATGCCAAGGAATCAGGTGGAGACCCGGATGCAATTCCTGACCTAACTTATGCGCAGCTCAAAGAATTTCACGAGACATATTACCATCCAAGCAATGGGTATTTCTTCCTCTACGGGGATATTCCCACGAGCGATTACCTGGCATTTCTTGCGGATAAATTAGATAAAATATCAAAAAATGAGACCGTTGCCTCCAGACAACCCCTTAATCCGGAAGTTACGCACCAACCGAGGTGGAAATCACCGCAGACCGTATCCGATACATATCCCGTTGCACCAGATGAATCTCTCACTGAAAAGACGTATCTGATGCTGAGTTGGCTTATCGGAGATGCGACTGCCCCTGAGGATGTAGCCATGTGTCACATTCTGAGCCTAATTCTGCTTGGTAATGAAGCAGCACCACTTAAAAAAGCGATTATTGACTCAAAATTGGGAGTGGATCTGATTTACTCTGGGGCGAGTTCTATCGGTCCCAACAGTACTTTTTACGTCGGACTCAAAGGGAGTGAAGCAGACCGCGCCGAGGCATTCGCAGAATTAGTCACTAACACCTTAACCGAACTTGCTGAGAATGAGTTAGATAGTGGAATGGTAGAAGCAGCATTCCAACAGTCAACTTATCACTATCAAGAAGTGGCACCGATGTTTCCGCTCCGTATGCTTTTCCGTGTTATTGAAGCATGGATATACAACAACGATTCGGATGCCTTCTTGAAGATGGGCGAAAGTCTCGCTACCATCCATCAACGATGGGAAGAAAACCCATCTATCTTCAACGAAATGATACGCGAACGGCTTGTTGACAATCCGCATCGTTTGAGCAGTGTGCTATCACCCGATCCGAACATGCAAGCAAAACTTGATGCTGAATTGGAACAACGCACCAAGGATATCCGCGCACAACTTACCGACGAACAGGCGAAACAGATTGCCGCAGCTGCTGCAGAATTAGAACGGATGAACGGGCAACCGAATCCACCGGAAGCATTGGCAAAACTGCCGCAACTTCAAGTCGGTGATCTTCCTGATAAACCGAAACATATCCCTACGAGTGTTGAGAAAGTGAATGAGCAAGATCTCCTCTGTAATGATGTATTTGCAAACGGGGTTAACTATCTCATACTGAACTTTGACTTGAAAGGACTACCGCAGCATCTTTGGACATATCTACCAAGATATACCGATGCAATTAGCAAACTCGGTGCGGCAGATTTGAATTTTGTAGAAATGGCAAGACGAAAATCATCCGTCACAGGTGGGATCGGATGTGGGGCAGGATTTAACACACACGCGCTTGATGGTAACCGTTCAATGCAAAACATGCGTTTCAGTATGAAAGCACTTGATGCCAAAATGGACGCTGCACTTGATGTCCTTCATGATTACGTTTTTTCTGCGAACCCGCGTGATATGGAACGTCTTCACGATGTATTAGTCCAAGCTGTCGCTGAATACCGCACTGAGATGGTTCAGGATGGCTCAAGCACCGCAATTCATCACGCATCTCGTGGACTCTCTCCGCAAGCGCACCTCGCAGAGATTGTTTATGGACTCCCGCAACTCCGCGACAGTGAAACACTGCTCAACAGTTTTGACGAACTTAACAGCGACCTTATGGGTCATATAGAAGAGATTCGCGATTTCCTGTTAACCCGTGGACGCGTGACTGCAAGTTTCACAGGATCAGATTCGGCTTACGAAACGACCCACGCAAAACTTGGTGAATGGCTCAGCACTATGAGAGATGAACCGCTTGTATCTGAACCCATAACCTTTGAAACGTTTGATACGCCGCCGCGTGAGGGATTGGCAGGACCGATTCAGATTGCGCATTGTGCACACGTAATACCGGCACCGCATTATTCACATCCGGATTCTACGTTGCTTACTATCGGTGCACATCTCATAGGGATGGATTATATTCTAAGTGAAATCCGCTTTAAAGGCAACGCTTACGGTGCCAGGCTATCCTATAGTCCATTTGATGCGGCACTTTACCAATCCTCGTTCAGGGACCCGCACGTAGCTCGGACAATTAATGTTTTTGAGCAAACGGTAGACTACATCAAACAGGTGGAGTGGACGCAAACAGACATTGACCGTGCTATTATCGCAACGGCTAAAAATGCTGAAAAACCGCTTCGTCCAAGTCAAGCTGCAAGCGACGCGCTGAGTTATCATCTCACTGGACAGACGCGCGAAATGCGAGAGGAACGTTATACACAACTTCGCAGTGCGACACCTAACGAGGTAAAACGCGCGCTGCTCCAACTTTTTGAGGAAAACAAGGATAATGCAGCGGTTTGTGTCGTCTCAAGTCGAGAAAAACTGGAATCGGCAAACAGTGAACTTGTACAACCTCTTGTGATTGAGGATATATTGACCTAATAGTTGAGTTGTTGGGTTTCGCTGCGCTCTACCCAACCTACGAATCACCATAACAAAGATAAAAGGAAATTAAAATGATGAAAAAATTGGGAATTTTGACGATATGTATTTGTGCTCTGGCGATGTTCGTTGCGTGTAGTTCAAAAACCACTGATGAGTCGGTAGTTGATACTGAACAAACGCCCAATTTTGAAAAAAACTGGCATCACTGGCGCGGTCCACACACAACCGGTGCCGCTATTAATGCAAATCCGCCTACTACATGGAGCGAGACAGAAAACATTCGCTGGAAGGTCCCTATTCCCGGTATGGGGCATGCCACACCAATAGTCTGGGAAGATAAAATCTTCATCCAGACCGCGATTAAAGGCGAGATGCCCGAAACACAAACTGAGAACACAGAAGCTGAAAATCCGCCCGAAGACTCTCGACGGAGAAGGCGAGGTAGAAGGGGAAACAGAACTTATCCTCCGTATAAGTTTAATCTGCTTGCACTCAACAGAAGTGACGGAAGCATTTTGTGGAAGAAAACCCTTAAAGAAACCGCTCCTCATGAAGGAATGCACGAACATGCAAGTTTCGCATCTAACTCGCCAATAACCGATGGAGAACATATTTATGCGTATTTCGGCTCTCGCGGTCTATACTGCTTGGACATGAAGGGAAATCTGAAGTGGGAAAAAGATATTGGAAAGATGCGGAAAAGCGGCACCTTCGGTGAAGGTAGCTGCCCTATCATCCACGGTAACACGATCGTTATCCTCCAAGACCACGAAGGTCCATCCTTCATCATAGCGTTGGATAAGCGGACAGGTGACGAACTGTGGAAAATTGACCGAGATGAACGGACCACGTGGACATCGCCTATTGTTGTGGAACACAGTGGCAAACCACAGGTAATTGTCTCTGCTACAAATAGGTCGCGTAGTTATGATTTAGAAACCGGCGAGGTTTTATGGGAATGTGGTGGGATGACAGGAAACGTTATACCTACACCTGTAGCTGCCGATGGATTTGTTTACCTCATCAGTGGTTTCCGAAATGCCGCGCTGCAAGCTGTTAACCTTGCAAATGCCGTAGGTGATATTACCGGATCCGAAGAAGCCATCGCTTGGGAATACAATCATGACACGCCTTATGTACCATCACCACTCCTACACGGGGATATCATCTACTTCCTAAAGGGCAACAATTTAATTTCAGCTGTTAACAGAATAACAGGTGTCTCACACTACGGACCTGACCCTGAAAGGATAAGAGGCATATCTGGTGTTTACGCCTCAATTGTTGGCGCAGGGGACCGCGTTTACGTCGCCAGTAGGAATGGCACTGTAGCCGTTCTAAAACACGGACCTACCTTTGAAATTCTGGCGACAAATAAATTAGAAGATAGTTTCAATGCATCGCCTGCCATTGTTGAGTCTGAGTTATACCTACGTGGCACTCGGTATCTCTACTGTATAGCAGAATAACTACAACGTTGTTTTCATCTTAAGGGTGGGCCTTTGTGCCCGCCTTTTTACTGTCTGAACCAGGATTTGATAATGCCAGGTTTCAAAGCATACTAACGGCTACTGATAGTCCTTAGACATTTTCATTGATATCCGATAACAAATATGATTAAATATATGTCAAGGAGCAATCTATGAAAAATGTCCTATTAATCTCAATACTCTTTTGTACAATCACAGGACCTGTCCTCGGTGATTTAACACAGACAGACCTTGATAAAATACGTTTGGTGATCAATGATGAAATCAAGAAAGAAATTTCTAACTCTGAAACGCGGATGAAAGAGTATATAAACATCAAAATTGAAAGTGTAGAAAAACGATTAAACATGTTGTTTGGTGTCGTCATTGCTTTAATCGCGGTTGTTGGAATTCCCAAATCGTTGTCGCATGGCGTAGTTCTAAATATAATGAATTAGAAAAACAGGTGGAACAACTCACACAAGAAATCCAAACCCTGAAGCAGCAGCGTATTGTAAGTTCCTGAATAAGTTAAGCGAGGTATCACAGATATATCACTTTCACATTGGTGTATTTCTTTCTCCTTTTATATCTAATAGGTAGCTCTACCTCCGCTGACATCGTAACACTGTCCTGTTACAAAACTTGCCTCATCTGAGGCTAAGAAATTAACGACAGCGGCAACCTCTTCAGGTTTGCCTACGCGCCCCAATGGAATCTTACTTACCATATAATCAATTGTGGATTGCGCCATGCCTTCCAAAATCGGTGTTTCAATTACCGCAGGCGACACCGCATTCACACGGATATTATAGTCCGTTACCTCTTTCGCGAGTGCTTTTGTCAAGCAGATAACACCCGCCTTAGACACGGAATACGGAATAAGTGTTGGATTGCCTTCCTTGCCAGCAATTGAAGCAATATTCACAATTCTGCCGTAATCCTGCGCAATCATCGGACTAATCACCGCCTTACAACAGAGGAAAACACCTGTCAGATTCACACCTATTACAGCGTTCCAATCCGATTCCTCCAAATCTGTTAGCGGTAGTGTTCTCCCCGCAATTCCGGCATTGTTGACAAGGATATCAACTCGTCCAAATTCTGAAAGGACATTTTTTATCGCATAATTGACATCAGATGCCTGGGAAACATCCGCTTGAATCGGGAGTGCTTGCCGACCAAGTTTTTCTATATTCTTCGCAACGACTTCAGCTGATGACAGGTTTAAATCCATGATAGCTACGTCTGCTCCGGCATTCGCAAACCTGATGGCAATGGCTTTCCCGATACCTTGCCCTGCTCCCGTAACAATTGCAAATTTATTATTCAAATTCACATGTCCACCTCTGTTCTAAGAAATCGTCTAATTCAATTCCAAATGCGTCCGCTATCCGATTAACATAACTGAAAAATCCAACGACCTCCACAATAGCGAACAATGCCTCATCAGTGAGACCATAATCACGAAGGTGTTCTAAATCTGCGGGTGTGATGGTATGCGCTGCCTCAGTCACTTTGACTGCGAATTCAAGGATAGCTTTCGTAATATCATTGATGTCAGCATTTCGGAAATCGGATGCAATATCTTTTGCAAGTTGCTTATCTGTGAGTTGGTCCCGCAACTCATCTGCATGCGCAACCGTTCAGTAGTGGCACTGATTTACTTTTGAGACAACGGTAGCAATCATTTCCCGTTGTGCGCGAGTGAGAGGGGATTCATCGTCGTGCATTACCACTTTGTAAAGCTCAACAAAAGCACGCATGCTTTTTGGACGAACACTGAATAATTTGACGATATTGTAAAGCTGTCCCGCCCGTGCTATCGCTGCGTCATATTCCTCTTTCACGATGCCAGTAGCTTCCGCTTGATCTACAGTTTCAATCCATGCCATCTTTTACTCACCAATGACGATGCCGTATTCACCAACGACTGCACCTCTGTGTCCAGATTGATAATGCAGATGCCGCTCACCCACGATCGGTTGTGAGCTTTGCACTTCAACAGAGCCGCGTACGTTCCCCATTGCAGCTTCGTCAACATCTCCACAACACCGGGGTTTAATCTGCCGATGTAGTTGCCGCCGAATTTCACCACGTTTATTTCGGACAATTATGTTGACAAACGCATCTACTTCTCCAACGTTGAGAAAACGAAACCAGTCTTTCGCACCACTTGCAACTTCTGGGAAAAACAACCGAAGACCGACTTGACCACCTTCTTCGGATGCACCAGGAAGGTCAATGACAGCGGTTCCACTGTGCATGTGACGTTCTGCCACAATCGGTTGATCGCATCGTATCATTATGGAAGATTTGATTTTAATATCCTCCATCTTCGGCATCCAGCACTCAAAAGGATCTAAATCGTGTTCCATTGTTGTCACGGGGTTTCCGGTCCCATCTTCATGTGCTATCAGCGTTACCTTACCACTTTCTCTACCGACATTAACAATGACCGCCCAGTCTTGCCACGCAGGTCCAACCTCTGGAAAATAGAGGGTCCGCGGTGCGTCAGAG
Organism: Candidatus Poribacteria bacterium; assembly: GCA_965197475.1. Lineage (GTDB taxonomy): Bacteria > Poribacteria > WGA-4E > WGA-4E > WGA-3G > MSPOR6. The sequence goes on from CBDANF010000003.1 coordinate 1,212,005, forward strand.
ATAACTTGACCGTATTGTCCAACACAGGTTTTCCCACCTTGATAATGGAGATGCCGTTCCCCCACAATCGGTTGTGTGCTTTGCACCTCAACCGTGCCAGTAACGTTGCCCATCAAACCTTCGGCTATATCCCAACAGCATAACGGCTTGATTGGATGGTGGTGTTGCCTAACAATATCACCGCGCCGGTTACGGATGATTATGTTTACCAATGCATCTGCCTCGCTAACGTTCAAAAACCGAAACCAGTCAAGTGCCCCGGAAACCAATTCTGGAAAAAAAAGCCGTAGACCGACTGTTTCATATTCCTCTGCCGCCCCCACAAAATCGAGAATGTTCGTGTTGTTGTGCATGTGGCGTTCCGCCACAATCGGTTGATCAGCGGTTAGCTGCATCGAGGAATTCTGTTTAATCGCTTCTACGTTTGGTGTCCAACATTCAAAGGGGGAAATCTCCTTCTCCTCCGTCCAAGTCGGTTGACCGTTGCCAGCGTGCCTGGCTATTCCTGTGACACGGGTTTCCTCTGTCCCTACGTTGATAACTTGTACCCAGTCCTGCCAAGATGGACCTACCTCTGGAAAATATAACGTTGTTGCAAGTGCCATTAATCTCTCCTTCTCTTTCATTAGAACTATTTGTACTTGATATAATCTTATGTTTCCGCTACAATTTTAACTTAATATTACCTATTATTCCACTAAAATTTGGCACACCCTACGGAGGTTATTGATGGCACGAAAAAAACTTACTGACGTTGAAATTCAGAAAAACTTGGAAAAACTCAACGGTTGGACTATCGAGAATGGTAAACTACATAAGGAATTCCAGTTTGACAACTTCGTTACGGCTTTCGGTTTCATGACACAACTCGCCTTAATCGCCGAATCAATGAACCATCATCCGGAATGGTTCAACGTCTATAACCGCGTGACAATTGACATGAGCACACACGATGCGGATGGCATTACGGAATTGGACATTAAATTCGCTGAACATGCTGATGCGCTTGCGTAGAGTGAGGATTAATTGAGGGTGGTACATAATTCTTCTTTTCTTGTAGAAGGGTTTGTAACCCTGACACTCTGTTGTAGTTGTGCATTCACGCGTCTCTTCTGGCAGCGGTATTTATGAGTTATAGTATTTTCTGAGGATGGGCACAGTACTATAACCCAAGTTGCCACCTTTTTGCGGACCCTCTTGTAGGAGGGGTTTCTAACCCCGATTTACAGTGGAAAACATCAGAGGAAAATCCTTATTTTTCCGATTGAAACAGTGTCTGCTTGCTTAAAATTTGTAAGTAGCAACTTGGGTTACTATAGCAAAAATTGCTTTTTACTATCTTTTTCCGGATAGGTGTCTCTATAAGGATGAAGCCACATTGTGTGGCGAATCTAAAGCTTTTTTGTCAGGCATCCAAGATTATACCATTTCTAAGTTATTATATTGCATTAATTCGTCCGTTGGGTAGAGTTTGCGAAACCCATTATGTGTCAACTTAAGGAAATTAACCCTTATTTGTATGTATTTCAGCTCCAGCAGGGCGAAAGGTGTCCAGAAAACGCGTATAAAAAACTTCTTTAGCCCCAGCGGGGCGAAAGGTATATAAAAAACTCGTGATAACAATTTGATCTTGATGTGTGCACCAAAACAGGATACACCTTTCGCCCCGCTGGGACTAAAGATTAGGTAATCACACGCTACTATACACCTATCGTCCCGCTGGGACTAAAGACTCATATATGTCCAACTGACATTTCTCAAATGGCTTATATGTCAATATAGACAAGGGTTCTCTTGAATTGCGGTCATGAAAATGCTTTCTGAAAATCGGATATGATTTTAGATTTTCCTAAATTTTCAATCCAAATAGCACTGTATTGTCCGTTAGAGTAGTCATGAATACGCAAAAATCAAGCAAAACTGTCTAAGACAAAGAGCATTTTCATGTTGTTATACGCTCTTAGTGTTGGTAGTTAATGGGTTCCTGACGATTTTGAGAAATATCAGTCCAATATATATTTTTAAGTTGGCACATAAGGGTAGAGCGACACGAAACCCAACAACAGTGTGACAGAGTTGGGTTTCGCAAAATCTACCTAACGGACAGGCTACTATGACAATTTGTCAATTAGATATGGTATTAGCCTGAACCATTCAGTTTAAACGTTGTGTGGTTCCGGCATAATGAGTAAATTGTAAACTGTGGTTGAGACGTTCACCCGAAACTGCTTGGACGCTTCCTACTACATACGACTAATTGGAGAAAAGAATATGAGAATATCTGTGAAATTGAGCTGTATTATGCTTCTCACACTTGTCCTCCTATGTAGATGCGATTGGTTTCGTGAAACAAAAGAGGTCGCTCAAGAAGAACTTGGGCCCAAGGAACTTCTGCGAAAGTATGAATGGTTTAAAAACGCATCAAGTCAACTTGATAAGAAACAGGCAGATATTAAAGTTTATCAAAAACGTATCACTTCAATGTCAAAGAATTATACTGACATACCGCGCAACAAATGGGCGCGCGAAGACAGAGAGCAATACAACCTTTGGGAATCGGAAGTCGCGGGAATAAAAGCCAGTTACAATACGCTTGCCGCAGATTATAATGCACAGATGGCAAAAGTAAATTGGCGTTTTACAAATGTAGGACAATTACCGGAAGGTGCAATAAATCCTTTACCTCGTGAATTCAAGCCTTACCAGGAGGAATAGAGAAGTTATGAAATTTAGTGTGTGTCTATTCACAGTTATGATCGGTTTAATTTGTGTCTTTAGTGGGTGTTCAGAACCGTTTGAACCTGTTTCGAGTTCCGGGGTTAAAACCACCCAGGTTGAGGTGCCGGTAAATGCCGAAGGTATCACTGTGGAACAACAGAATATTCGGGATAGGTTGATAATGGACAACCAAGTTGGAAGTATCAAGCACCTTTACGTGATATCGGCATACAGCGGGCAAACCATCATCTACTCCACAGTACGAGGAAAGGTGACAAGCAGCGGTAAGCGGTTGTCACCAACATCCGTGGTTGTCGGTGATCATGACGAGCACAAAGGTCATGGATATTCTGTTATACCCGGTAGTCATCAATTGGTCACGGACGAAATTGTGCAAGATGATGGTACGTACGGATCATCTACCCCTTATTTGTATTGGTGGGATACCAAAGGTGTTTACCATCAGCACTATGTTTCGGGTGGACAAATTATTCATGTTTCGAATGAACCCATCAGCGTAAAAGGTGTTGTCATTAACATGGCAATAGAGAAACCAATGTCCGAGTAATTAGTGATCTTCTCAAGTCCACATTATAAACGAGTTAGAAATGTTAAAAAGATGAGACAATTTTCTGATAAATTAGTGGACACAGTCCTTGAGTTCCAAAAACCCTTATGAAAGAGGTATATTTTCATGAGTCAAAAGATATATCGTGCAGCAGCAATCGGACATTCCGGTGCCGGAAACTTCGGTCACGGATTACATACTGCATATAAGAACATAGAAAACGTTGAATTTATCGCTGTCTCTGACCCTGATGAAGCGGGTAGAGCGAAAGCAGTTGAGGAAACAGGTGCATTACGTAGTTACGCTGATTATCGTGACATGTTAGAGAAAGAGACATTAGACATTGTGAGTGTTTGTCCGCGCTGGACATCGGAACATCTCGCGATGGTAACAGCTTGTCTTGATGCAGGATGTAGTGTTTACTGCGAAAAACCTATGACAAGCACACTTGCAGATGGGGATATAATTGTTAAAACAGCACAAGAACGCGGCGTAAAAGTTGCCGTCGCACATCAGGCTGTTTACCTACCGGCGACACATGCTATTAGAAAGATGCTCCAGGATAGCAAGATCGGCACTGTGCAAGCCATCTATGCCAGTGGTAAACAGGATAGACGTGGAGGCGGTGAAGATATGATTGTCCTTGGTACGCATTTGTTCAATATGATGCGTTTCTTCGCTGGCGATGTTTCCTGGATGCAATCGCATGTCACCAAAGATGGGAAAGAGGTCGCTTATGGTGATGACCACGAACCGACTGAACCTGTAGGTGCGGTTGCTGGTGATTGTATCAACAGTTATTTCGCTTTTGAGAGTGGTGTTTCCGGGTTCTTTCAGTCACGCAAGGATCAGGCTGGATCAGGTAGATACGGCATGGAGATTGTTGGAAGTGAAGGGATTTTCTCGCTCCGAGGTGATGTTGCCAACCGACTTATGGTTTATCCCTATCCAGTATTAGTTCCTTCAAACCCAGCACAGGAGTGGGAAGCGATAGACCTTGACGATACACCTTTTTTTAGAGGAAATGAACTCGCTATTCTTGATCTGATTGATGCAATTGAGAATGATCAAAAACCGATTTCCGCTGCTGAAGATGCTGTCGCTGCATTGGAGATGATTTTGGGTGCCTATGAATCCCAACTCACAAGTCAACGCGTTCCGTTTCCGATAGCGAATCGCGAACATCCGTTGAGTCGTGGTACTTAAGCAGCACACCCATAGGTGCCAATTTAGCGGTCCTACAACCCTTCTGGGACTTAGCGCGTACTTTTTTCTTAAACTGACACATATCTGTTCCGCGCAGCAACTTTAGGACCTGTCCAAAGTCCGCCATCAGCAGGAGGCGCAGAAAGTGCAGCCTCAAGTGCTGCTTGCTGTGTTTCATCCAGAAAACGACACCTTCCATTGTTTTTGCGTTTGTCTCGTAGTGCTTCTTCACCCGCAGCGTTATAGCGTTTGAGTAGTTTGCGAACCTAGTCCGCAGTGCAACCTACAATATCAGCGACTTCGCGGGGTGTCCTCGGATGTGTGGTGTCAGCAAGAAGCCAAATAATATGCCAATGTGTCCGTTCCCGAGAACATTTACATTCAAGATACCTTTGTCTAAGAACTTCTGTCGTAAAATGGGGAAAAACCCGTTGTTTAGTGTTTTTGTTTACATGTGTTGACAATAACATATCTAAAAAATAAACGCAATAAGTAGTTTTGGACTTGCAACAAGCCATTGAATTTTTCACTTGACTCTCTTTTCTCCCACATGTTATACTATCCTAACGTTGTTGGTAGGGAATCTCATCTGTCTCGCTTGAGGCAGTCCCTACCAAACCGAATGAGATCGGGAACAACGTTAAGGTTAAACAACGTGATCCTATAAACAAAACACGTACAACCCTTACCATAAGGGAATATCATGGTACTTTTAGTGTGGCCACTTCTTGTATTTGCTTACTATAAGCAAAAATACACGTTGAAAAACTGGCTTTTGTTTTTCGCTATCATTGGATCTATAGTCACTGTTCTCGGTGCTCGAGAATACGCATTAGTAGCATTGGTAGCCCAAATTGTCGGCATACCTATTATTTTTCTGTCGGCAAGATTCACCGCTTGGTGTATCAAACGGTATGTAAACCGAAAGAAAACAGACTAACCCAACAACGAGGTGCCCCTGTCCCCTCTAACTCACAAAGGAACTATCATGTTAATCATATTTCCAAAACCTGAACAAATCACTGGATTTTGTCCATTAGCCGTAAATCTTAATATTTATGATGAAATTGTGATCATCAAGAACAACGAATCAAACTTGTTCAATCTGACTCTGTTGAAACATGTAGACGCTCATGGATCGAACCAATCAACTTTTCTCTACAATTTGGGCATCTTCCAATCCGAGTCAGATTGCTATACATTGTTCCAAAATATTCTCGAAGCTTTGAATTCGGATCAAAAGACATTCGAGCTTCCGCCATCTGTGCTGCAAGCACCGCCTGAACCCGCGGATCATGCAAAGAAACGCCCTGGGTACCTTTAGTTTCACTCATCTCATACTCTCATTAACAAACTTATCAAAGATGCTGTCAATGCTCCTATAGTTATACTTGTAGCACGCCTCTGCGACATACAGGGGCGTATATTCAGTCCAATAGTGGTGATGTGAACCATACCAAGCGCGTTTGAGAAGCGACCAAAACCCCTCAATCGTGTTTGTGTGGACATCACCGTCAACAAATTGCTCTTGATGATTGATGATATGATGCTTCATATCTCTACCGAGTGCGAGATAAGCATTATATTCATCGGTCATCAACTCCGAATCCTGAACTTTCACGGCTCTTCGGATAAAGTCTAAAATAGTCCGTCCTGTCAAATCCCTTGCAAGTTGTGCTACAACTTTCCCACCGCGTTGGACAGCCCCGATGATTGCGTCTTTATCAGTGCCACGACCACGCTTGGCAGGCTCCGCATCTGCTTTCTTGTTCGGCTTGCGAGGTTTACCCCCGATGTAAGTTTCATCAGCCTCTATGATGCCTTGTAATAGCACGTTGCTACCTTTCTTTGCCATTTCAGCACGGATACGAGTCATTATAAACCATGCAGTTTTCTGATTCAAGTCTAAATCACGACTCAACTGGTAACTGGATAACGACTTCTTCGCATTCACAATCAACGAGATCGCCAAAAACCACTTCTGAAGTGCTATCTTTGTCCCGTGAAACACCGTGCCACACGTCACCTTGAAAGTAGCAGTGCAATCATGGCATTGCCAGCGTCCGATGCGTCCCAATTCCGTCTCTGTCCGTTCCGCAACGTTTAGACTATCACAATGCGGACATCTTGGTTCACCACGCCACCGAATATATTCCAAATGCTCAATACATGCTTCTTGGTCAGGAAAACGCTCCATTACCTTCAATAAATCCATCAGATACTCCTTGAAATAGGAGTTGCTTTTTCTGACGGATTTCTGATATAATACCAGATAAGATTAGAACCGTCAAAAAGCAACTCGCTTTTTGTGTTCATTTAGGGGGCTACCAACCCCCTACTTTCTTATCTATATTGTATCATAGTTGCACAATTAAAACAAGTGGAAATGTAGTCTACATCTGTGTTTGTAGCGATTTTTACATGTTTGTTGCAAGTCCAAAACTACTTATTGCGAATTTTAATAGCCGAGGAGTAGCACAAAACCATTCCCCATGAACACGGAATGCACCAAAATGAAGATGAATTTGCTTTTCTTCTCTACGAGCTTCCTCCTCTGTATCAAACGGAATGACACCTATATCCCATATTGGAGATTCGTTTCCAGTCTGTAGAACGGCTTGACGAGTTAATAGATCTGTGCGAGTACGACCAATTTTAATAAAATCAGGTTGTTTGTCACCGAAATTGCTCTTCGCGAAAAAGTATACTATGGGTTGACTTTCATTTTGCATTATTGATTACTCCTATGAGGTAGGCAGCCACATTGAACTGGGTTGAAATTCCTCAGAATCTTGACTTGAACAGATCTTTTAGGCGAATGTAAGTTAGTCAATGTGAGCGATGGATAGGATAAGCAAAGGTCAACGCTGACCTTTCCTGCCAGAGCAATACTATACTACATTTTCGACCAAAAGTCAAATTTATTTTTACACTTTTGCAATAAGGACAAGGAACGAAGAGGTATACAGAAAATCAACGTTACTCTGTAACGGTTTTCTTAGCATCTTGTTCGCTAAGTATGAAAAAATTACTAATTTCCGCTGAAACAGCCTTCTCTATGATCTCTTGAAGGTAAATATCTATCTCTAACTGACGACGCGCGGCGTTTAAGGCATCCGACTGTACAACTCAAGACTTGTTTGGATTGTCAGTTCTCCTGAAAAAGGTTTATCCGGCACTTTCCCTTGTTCTTCACAAACTTCAAAGTAAACTTCAAGCGACTTCTGCATTTCCTCCCGAAGTTCAGCTACAGATGCACCGTAGAACGTGATCACATCCTGTGTATTAATCACTGTTCCGTGGAATAGATCTATTTCTGGATCAAAATCTACGACTCCGATATAGCCTCTGAATTCAATCATGGTTAAAAACCGAGCTGCTTATCAACAACGTTTTTCAATGCCTCACCCTTCAAATACCGCTCAAGGTTATCCAAGAAAAACTCGGTAATACGTCGCATGCGGTGCTGTGAACCCCCAGCAGCATGCGGCGTAATGATAACATTATCCATATCCCACAACAGACTCTCTTTATCCAGAGGTTCAATCTCTGTCACATCCAACCCCGCCCCCGCGATTTTACCGGCTTGCAAAATTTCAATAAGATCCGCTTCATTAACAATGGGACCGCGGGCAACGTTAATCAGATATGCTGTTGGCTGCATCACAGACAAGTTTTCAGCATTGATCAATCCACGTGTCTCCTTAGTCAATGGACAAGCAATCATTACAATATCTACGCGACTCATCATGTCTGCAAGTTTTTCCATCGGCATCAGTTCGTCAACGTTTTCCGGCTTTTCGGTGCGGTAAGCATCCACAGCGATAACGTGCATATCAAATCCTTTTGCGCGTTTCACCATCTGCATGCCGATACCACCTAACCCGACAATGCCGATTCTGAATCCATCAATCTCAATCATTGGAGATTTACTGCCACCCCACTGATGATTGTCTTGGTTACGTGTGAAATGGTGAATACCACGTGTTATACCGAGCAGGAGCGCAAACGCTTGGTCAGCGACGTGCGTGCCGTAAAGTCCAGCGGCGTTTGTCAAGACCACATCGCTTTCGCGTATCGCAGGATACATGTGTCTGTCCATACCTGCACTGGATGCCTGAATCCACTTGATATTGGGCAGGAGCGGGAAAATATCCTCGCTACAGAAACCGAAAAAAATATCAATATCTTTGCCTTCTTCAGCAATTTCCTCGCGTGAACCCGGCATGACGTAGGTATGTTCATCACCAATAATGTTTTCTAACCGCTTTAACTGGTCGTCTTCAACTTGATGTTGTAATAATATCTTCATAAATTTCCTTCAGATACTGTTTACGAATTCCGCTTACCATGGTGGGGTTTCTGGCAATAATTCTTGAAATTTACTGAGTAATTCGTCTTCATAGCTGCCTGCATATTGCTCATTAAAGAATCTATTTACCCCTTCCTCAAGGAAGTGTGCCCAAGATGTATCTTCTGCACCGGGATTGACAGGAAAAAACATTGCACCCACACTTCGCGCGGCTTTTAGGTCCCCCGGAGAATCACCTATCATCAAAACACGGTTTTCAGGATATTTGTCCTTCGTTGTGATGGTAAGATGTTCTGTTTTCGTTCCCATCTCCTGTCCGGCAATCAAGGCTACATATTGGTCAATATCGTGTTCGTCCCATTCCCGTTTGAGTGCCTCATCAGGGGTAGCAGACACGACAATGACATCCGCTTTTCCTTGGAGTCGTTGCAGCGCGTCACGGACACCGGGAAACGGGGGTAGGTTGTAGACAATCTCCGCAACACTTTCATTTACACCAAGACTCCATTGCATTACTTGACTCAACTCATCAAGTCTTTCACCAGTCGCGGCATCAAGTGCTTCCTGAAGTGCGGGATTTCCAAGTTTCGTTTCGGTTTCAGTCCATTCTCTCAGGTGCGGTAGTTCTGGCACTTCTACCCCCATCTTCTGTACAAGAGACATCTCACGTAAATAATCGAACACGAGCAACACGGCTTTAAATCGATTCGTACCGCGCATCGTGGAATAGAGGTTGACAAAATCCCACGCCTGATGCACTTGTCTTGAAATGGACGCTAAACCAAAATGCTTGACGACGTTCACGCTAAAGCAGTCGTTGTGTTTGACTTCCATGCTATTGAAAACACACCCGTCTGAATCAATTCCGACAAAAAAATCGTGTTGTGGTTTAAAATCATACAATGCTTGTTGTGGTTCTTGAGCCATAAATTCTCCTTTATTCTACAATAACTTCTGGACGATTCTCCAACATCCATTCGGTATGGAACACCGTCGGTTCTCCATCTTCTCCGACAATAGTGTTACCATCAGCATCCAATTTATGGTAGGTATGTGCACCGAAGTAATCTCGCATCGCTTGGATAAGGTTGGCAGAGAGTCTGCTACTGCGATAACTATCAAAATAGGCTAATGCTGAACTGAACGCTGGAATGGGAACACCAAGTTGTGTGGCAGTGCTAACGACATTCCGCCAGTGAGGTTGCGCCGCTTCTATGATGCCACGGAAATAGGAGTCAAGCAACAAATTCGGCAGATCAGGATTGCGATCAAATGCTTCGGCAATCCTATGCAGGAATTTTGCCCGAATGATGCAGCCACCGCGCCAACCTAAAGCGATTTTGCCGAGATCCAGACCCCATTCATTTTCTACACTTGCTTCTCGCATTAATGCAAATCCTTGCGCGTAAGAGCAGATTTTGGCTGCATAAAGCGCATCGTGGATGGCATTCAAGGTTTCCTCTCGGTTTCCATCATAAGTGTCAACAGGTCCATTAATAACCTCAGACGCATCAACACGTTCGCTTTTAATTGCAGAGATGCAGCGTGCAAAAACTGCCTCAGCGATCGTGGGAGCGGATATGCCCAGATCCAATGCAGAAATGCTTGTCCATTTGCCTGTGCCTTTTTGTCCCGCTTGGTCCAGCACAACATCAACAAACGGTGTACCACTCGCGTCCCGTTGTGTGAATATATCTGCAGTAATTTCGATGAGATAGGAATTTAGTTCGCCTTGATTCCATTTGTTGAAGACTTCGTGCATTTCGTCCGCGTTCATCCCAAGAACGCCTTTCATCAGAGAGTAAGCTTCGCAAATCAGCTGCATGTCGCCATATTCAATGCCGTTATGCACCATTTTAACGTAATGTCCCGCACCGTTTGGTCCAATGTAGGAACAGCAAGGTGTACCTTCGACTTGCGCCGCTATCTTGGTGAAGATTGGTTCTACGAGAGCATAAGCTTCTGGCGAACCGCCCGGCATCATTGCTGGACCTTTTAATGCACCTTCTTCACCGCCAGAGATACCTGTTCCGATGAAAAGAATATCCTGTTCAGCCAATTCTGCGTGTCGGCGAATCGTATCATTGAAATTTGAGTTGCCACCATCTATAATCAGATCGCCTTTTGAGAGATGTGGGACCAATTGTGCAATAAACGCATCAACCGGTTCCCCTGCCTTTACCATCAAAATTATTTTGCGCGGTGTATCTAATTTTTCAATAAATTCCGCAATTGAGTGTGCACCTGTGATATTTTTTCCGGTTGCTGTGTCTGCTATGAAAGCATCAACTCGTGAAACGGTTCGGTTAAAAACCGCTACCTCAAATCCTTTGCTTTCCATATTCAGTGTGAGGTTTTCACCCATCACTGCTAATCCAATGAGTCCTATATCTGCTGCCAAATTTATTCCCTCCAATGATAATATGTGTTTTGCATATCATACACTGCAAGAGATGGTGATGTCAACAGGAAATTAAATTGGGTGTGCTGTGTGCGAAAGGATATGTTTTTGGGAAGTTGGGCGGTGTGTTGTCTTAACCAGGATTTTTAGGATTATTTGGATTAGCATATATTTTAAACGTGCCTACTACTTTGAGCGCACATTTAACATTCGAATTATTTATGTCTCAACTAACTCAAAACCTGCCAAATCGGTTCCGCGTCCTCAACACCGACAAGTTTTGATCTAACCCGCAGTGGAAGAAAGTGAGTCGATAATATAGGTTGCCGGACATATAAAAAAAGGTATCTGTCTCTCTTCTTCTTGCTTAATAAGAACATTATATATCTCTTATCAAAAGAGTTTCTGTAACCCATAATTAATTGTAAACGTTAAAATTCTTAAATGGGGATGGGATGCTTTACGCAAACGCTCTGTTTCCATAATGCATATTCAGTGTAAGTTGCCAACTTGAAATGTGCGCTTACACCGTTTGTATTCCTTTGATGTCCGAACGGTTTATTGCACATATATGGGTAGGTTAGTAACCGTTCGGACCCCTCTTAAATTTATATAGTAAATGAGTAGATATAAAAATCCACCTTTGGAAAACAGATTTTTCAGAAGGAGACTTAGGAATGGCACCTAACAGTGTAACTGGTAGTTTTCAAGGTATTGAGGTTAGTTTTGTCTACAACGGCCCTCATATTGTAATGAGTGTTTTGAATACCGCTGAAGAAGGTAGGCGGCTCCGGGTGATGTATCAACAACAGCCACTGAGTGGGCGCGTCAATTGGACATCTTTTCAATTAACAGGACAATCACAAGTTGTTGTTGTACCGATAGAGGTGATTCAGTCACACAAGTTAGCATTTTACGTTGACAATCATAAGCCGATTGCTACTTATACAGAAAAAATCGTAGACGAATTAAAACAGATTCAAGATCTACAGTTATCGGGTAATCCGGCAAAAAGTACAGCATCCGAGTCAGAGACACAACCACACCTAAATACACAAAATGGGCAACTGGTAGGAAACGAAAACAATACCGAAAACAAAGCAAACGATGTGACAATTCAAACTCCGAAACACGAAATTGGGAAGGATAATACTGCAGCAGATGATAAATCTGAAATAGCTGCACATCTATCAAAACCCAAGACCGCTAATCCTACGTCAGATGAAACACTTGATGTTAAGCGCAACAATGCTACCCCAGAGTTAGCCGCCTCCGCATCATTACAACCACAAAATACAGATGTCAATTCTAACGGAAATAGAGGCCACATAACGCGACAGGAAGGTGTGCAGGATGAACCGATACCAAAAGAGAAATCTAAGGTGACGGATATACCCTCACAACAAGCACAGTCTGTTGATGAATCCGATCCAATTCCTAAACGTAAGAACCAATATATAGGTCAGTACATTCCAAGCGTAAGTACTGAACTACAATTTAAAATGAAGGTGCCTTCGCTTCCAAAAAGTGCTTTTAAGAAGCAAACGACTTTCATACCCCCACGCAGTACTGGAAAATCAGATTCAAATGGCAAAAAACATGGTTTCTTTGGACAATTGGCTGGCGTATTCGGCTTCGCGTTTTCAAACAAGCAAAAGGAATTCTATTTGCAGCAAAACCGACATCTCCATGAGAAATTTCATGCAAATTTGGAAAAGTTAAAGAGCGATTACAATAATGGATATGGAATTTCCCTGGATAATTGGGACCTTGAATCTCTAAGTGAACAACAGACAGCTGTCCTTCTTCTAAATCTCATGGTCAATGAGGTCAGCGAATGGAAAAAGGCTGCCAAAAAAGGGAGCACAACTAAAGGCACCCTTGCGAAATCTCTTGAGAATATTGAGGATGAACTTAAGCATGTATTGAAACAGACAAGAGGCATTCAGGCACCAGCACCAACCCTTTTCCCGGATAGAACTGCTGCGACTGATCAAGATTTGATGGAGATCCAGAAGGAATGTGATGCTTACCTCAAACGTTTTTCTGAAAAATTAGCTGTACTTGAACAAAAACATGCAGAAAAGGTCAGAATCCCAGTATTCAAAAAGTTTTTGATCGAATTTGTACGAGATAAACTTTTTCCAAACGTCGTAGAATTCAGCTCACTTACCACTGTTCAGCCCCGGTTAAACTGGTTCCTTGATATAATTGACTATGAATTAATGCCGATTGAGCCGGGTAAAACGAAGTTTTCACCTGAACACCATGAGGTCAAAGAGAAACGCAGTACCGATTTAGAATCCGATACGATCGTTGAAGTCGTTTCACCAGGTTTGCAAACAAAAGACGGAAAACGGGTTATCCAAAATGCTATCGTGATTCAAGCGGAGTAGCATATGATAACCAGAAAAAGTCTTCTTCAACGTATCTCGCGTATCCCACAAGTTAATATTGGGCATTTCCCTATCCCTTAGAGGAATGCCCGCGCCTATCTGAGAAACTTAGGAAACGTGAGTTCGACAAATGCCGTAGGTTGGGTTTCACGTTGTTCTACCCATAGTCGTCAATTTAAGGACATGAATTTGTTTTTCATGTATATAGCCTCGTAGAGGCGGTATGTTTATAGAAAAGGCGTTACCCCTCGTTCTTGAGCCTCGTAGAGGCGGTATGTTTATAAAATCTATATGTCGCTCCTACGGAGCTCAAGAGACAGGTAAACACGAATCTATAAACATATCGTCCCTACGGGACTAAATATGGGACAGCCTCAATCATAGCAAGTATTGAACTCACGTTAGGAATCCAAACGGAATCAGCATGCACAATTCTATTTGATCACTGTATAATCCGCATATTTGCAACAACACTTCAAATCATCCACTCTGAAAATACATATTGTCTGAATATTACCAATCACTGAAGACTGACAACCGAAAAACGACTATAACATAATCACTTGCCCATCATAGACGAGGTAGGCATTGTCGGGGAGATCAATGTTCTGCTCAGCACACTGATCCCGAAAACACCGATGGTCGAGCCGATGCATAATATGGGTAAAATAGGTTTCTTTCGGTTGTAAGACATCGCTAACTTCAAGTGCTTCTCTAACTGAAAAATGCGTTGGATGTCCCGGATTAAAACTCAACGCGTCAATGACAAGCACCTCTATCCCCTCAAGCAGTGCTTGCGATGTTTCCGGTAGTCGTTTTACATCCGGTATGTACCCAAAGTCGTCAATCCGATAGCCGTTTGTATCAACGTTACCATGTTCTACCGGTATAGGTGTGATGTCAAAACCGAGCAATTGAAACCTGCCGTCAACCACATTCGGAAGCAAATGACCGACACCGCCCCCTTGAAACGTCTCTTTAGTAAACATATAATCAAAATTGCGTTGCAAAATCTCAATTGTTTGTTCTGGTCCATAGATAGGCATATCCACACGCTGTTTTCTGCACGGCATTACAATATCGTTCGTCCCACTGATGTGATCTGCATGGCAATGCGTAAAGATGACAGCATCTATCCATTCAATCCGATTCCGATTTATTTGATCCATGAAGTTTGGACCGAGGTCAAATTGAAGATTTTTTCCATCCTTTTCTATATGGATGGACGAACGCGTACGGTAGTTTTTCGAGCCAACCTGCATTGAATTTTGACAAGTTTCGCACTCACATTTATACTCAGGGACACCTGTTGAGGTGCCTGAACCCAAAATCGTAATCTTCATTCACAAAGAATCCTTTCATCAAACAATGGATAAATTAACGCATCAAGAATGTCTTGTTTTAGCAGATGTCCTCGGTGATACCAAATAACTTGAGTCATATTTTAGTGTTGAAACACGGGCGGGCACAGGGACCCGCCCCTACGATTGAGAGTAATTTATCACACCCACAACAGTTCATCAGTTAACTGTATTACACTCTTGCCAACACATTACAATTATTCTGACATTATCCCAAGGCGTTGTCTACTTTATTGATAGCGGCTGCCATTAACCGCGCATGCTCCTCCTGCATATTAACATTAAATCCAAATCTTAACGCACGACCGAGAATAGAGAGTGTTTGCGAACACATATCACGTGAATATTCTATTTCACCTTTGTATAGCGGGTCGCTCCACGGATAACCTGCAGGGTTTGGCGAATGTTTAAACAAGATGGAATCCCAATAGGTGTAAATATGTCTGTCAGGAAAACCTTCATTGTAAGCAGTCCCAGCACCTAATCCTTCTGCTCTGAGTGCTTCCGTATACTTTTTAGCAAGTTCTAAATCCCGCACAATAATAGCAGCACTAATACCACACTCACCGCTCGGATCATCTACGTGCTGTCGGATATAACCTTTTGGTTCATCGGAGAGTTCAGCAATAAACGCTTTTTTAAGCTGACGTGTATGTCCCAAAATGTCATCCAGTTTTGAAAGCTGCACGCGTGCAATTGCGCCTAAAATTTCACTCGGACGATAGGTTTGGCACGAGAACGGCTTGTTTTGCCATTCGGAGCCGCTCATCCACATCGGTAACCCCGGTTCAGATGCAAACGCCGCGCGTTCATAAGTATCGTAATCATCAGAAAAGACGAGACCACCTTCCCCACAAGTAATCACCTTGAAGTAGTTGAGACTCCACGCCCCCGCATCACCCCAAGTACCGGCGTATTTCCCTTTATACTGTCCACCTACACATTGGCAGCAATCTTCAACAACTTTCAGATTATGCTTTTTGGCAATCTCCATAATTGCTTCAAGTCGACACGGGACACCTTGCATGTGAACGGATAAAATCGCTTTGGTGTGTGGTGTAATTTTCCGTTCCACATCCGCAGGATCTAATCCCAGAGAA
Source organism: Candidatus Poribacteria bacterium (assembly GCA_965197475.1). Taxonomy (GTDB): domain Bacteria; phylum Poribacteria; class WGA-4E; order WGA-4E; family WGA-3G; genus MSPOR6. Next base: position 1,228,067 of record CBDANF010000003.1, read on the forward strand.
TCATCAATTTCTGCAATTATCGGAATTGCCCCAACACCGACGATAGCTGCCGCTGTCGCGATAAAGGTATATCCGGGTAAAATCACCTCATCGCCAGGACCAATACCCACCCCTGTGAGTGCACAGATGATTGCTGATGTGCCCGAATTCACCATTAGCGCATGTTTGACACCGAGACGTGCTACCGCTTCTTGTTCAAAAGCTGCGACATTAGAATTTTCAACAAATCGAAAGAGTTTTCCGCTTCGTAGGACTTCGGTCACAGCATCAATCTCGCGATCGTCTATGACACTCGGTCCATGCATGCCTCCTGGAATCGATTCCACGATGACAGGTGTTCCCCCATCTACTGCTAAACGTTCTGACATCTTTTCCCTCCATACTATCTGGAACATCAAAATTTATGACACTTTACCCCATACTACCGTTTTTGTCAAGTTGATTTTCAAGAAGGTTGAATATTATATATTTATAGACATCAATTTTTATTTATGATACCATATCCGAACATTTGTCTCTTCAATCATTTAAAGCAACAAAGGAGTATAACACATGGAATTCATCCAGTTGACAGAAGCACAACGTGAGGAATTCGAAGAAAACGGATTTTTCATTGTCCGCTCTGTGCTTGATGAAGATATGATTACTCGGTTGACCGAAGCAGCTGACCGTATTGTGGATTCACTTGAAAGTGACGCACAATACGTACACAAGCGGGACGGATTGGTGCAAGAACCTGCATTTGCAGAACTTACATCGCAGACAAAAGCGATTCCTTTGGTGATCCAGCTGCTTGGCACAAATATACATATTACCAATACTGCGCTACTCTACAAACACCCACAGCCACACGCGATGCCTGAGAATCGCGGATGGCACCGTGATGTCGGGTTGCATTTAGATCTCGGGCACAAGAATTGCCCGCGTGTCGGTTTGAAAGTTGCTTACTGTTTAACAGATCTCAATGTCCCAAATTCCGGTGCAACGTTGTTTATTCCCAAAAGTCACACATCAGGTAAACCCTTGGGCATCCCAGAAGGTGAACTTGACCCGATCGAACCTTACGCTGAACCGCTCCTCCGTGCTGGGGACGCGTATTTCTTTGAAAACCGCATCTACCACAGCACCGGACTCAACTTTACAGACAAAACCGCTAAGATTGTCATTTACGGATACCATTACTCATGGTTAAAGCCAGAAGGATATCTTCTGTATTTCAATGACAAACAGCAGCCTGATGAAGATGTGCTGAAAAACGTTGATGATCTCGGCAGGCAATTTCTCGGTGGTGGAGGCGGCGCAGCCGCACAGTGGGCAGCAGAACACAATTTGAAGTTGGAACAAGAACCGCAAGTCGTGACAATTTAGTATAATTGAAATAGAATCACATCACTCTAATGAAAAGGAACATATATGAAAAAAATTAAGGTTGGTATTGTCGGTTGCGGTGGGATCGCAGGAGGCAAACATCTGCCTGGACATAATAGTGTCAGGACTTACGCAATGTGTTTAAAAGTCCCACTGATAAGGGGGATTTAGGGGGTTAAAAGCACTAAATTCTGCCTATTTAACCCCTAACCCCCATATCAAGGGGGAATGCGTAAGTCCTGAGTGTTAAAGGCGTATCAATCGTCGCTGCGTGTGATATTGACAAGGCACGCGCAAAAGCTTTTGCCAAAAAACACGACATTCCACACGTGTTCACCGATTACGAAAAGTTAGTTGAGATGGATGAGCTGGATGCGGTAAGCGTTTGCACCCCAAATAATTTTCATGCTGGACCGACTATCGCCGCACTGAATGCGGGAAAACACGTTATCTGTGAAAAACCGATCGCCGCGAACGCTATAGATGGACAAGCAATGGTAGACGCGCAAAAAGCGAGCGGAAAAATTTTGCAGATCGGGTTACAATCACGATTCGGTGCCGGAGCACAGACGTTGCGTAAACTCTATGATGAAGGATTTTTTGGCGATGTCTACTACGCTCGCGCCATGGCGATGCGGCGGCGTGGTGTTCCCGCATCTCCATCGTTTCTGAGCAAAGCCATTGCTGGTGGGGGACCGCTGATTGATATCGGTGTGCATATCCTTGATGTCCTGCTCTGGATGATTGGCTGTCCTAAACCAGTTGAAGCGTTCGGAATGACAGCGAAAAAATTTGGAGGCAAAACCGATGTCATCAATCCATGGGGAAAATGGAATCCTGAAGACTTTGAGGTGGAAGACTTCGCGATGGGAACTATCAAGTTTGAGGGTGAATTGACGGTAACCTTAGAAACTGCTTGGGCATCCCATGTTCAGAATATCGGCGGCACCTTCTTCATGGGGGATTTAGCAGGTGCTACTTTTGAACCGCTTCAGATATATCTTGATCAAAAGGACGAGATGGTAAATTACGAACCTGAACTTCTCACCGGATTACCGGGGGAATTTGAATCATTCCATACGGCTATTCGAAAGGATTTACCCTCTCCTGTCCCTGCGGAAGAGGTATTGAACGTAGCGAAAATTTTTGACGCACTGTACGAATCCGCGAGGGTAGGACGTTCTGTTCCAATTTTATAGGTATTCTCTCTGGGACAGATTTTCATATCTGTCCCAAAATTTACCCTTTTTTGTAACTTGCGCGCACAACTGTTTTCATTCCACCCCGGATGTTAAAATCACCGACAGCCTCTGCTTCTCGTGGTTGACATGCTTCAACAAAATCCTCAAGCACTTTATTCACAACGTGTTCATGAAAAATACCTACATCTCTAAAAAACATAAAATACTCTTTTAACGACTTCAGTTCAATACAATGCTGGTCTGGAACATAAGTGATACAAATTGTAGCGAAATCAGGCAATCCTGTCTTGGGACAGACAGCAGTAAATTCCAGGTTGGTTATCTCAATTGTATAATTTCGGTGGTTGTACTGATTTTCCCACGTCTTAATTAGTGGAGTTTTAAGTTCACGGATATGGGTCTGTAAATCGTCGTAGTTTGAGTGATTGCTCATTTAAAATGCCTTTCAAGATATGCCAAATAAATTTACACAACTTTTTTGAAGCTGCATTTACAAAGCAGTATCTGTTCCAGATTTCATACATTATACCTTATATCTTTGTCAAAAGGCAACGTAACGTCAGAGCCATTAATTCTAAGGTAGTTCCACTTTCGGCTCAAAGTCTATTCAAAGTCAAAAATGCTGGACACCTGTCGCCCCGTTGGGGCTCAGTATCCTGGACACCGCTCTTCTATAAACATTCTGCCCCGCCGAATGCCACACGCGCATTCGGCGTTGATTTGGCCGGGGCTGCCCCAAAAGTATTTTTCTACAAGTTCTTTCAGTCAGCAAAATCGCAGAAAATATAATGATATAGGATCAAATATTGGTTTCCCAGCGGGGCGATAGGTGTTTAGAACAAGGTTATTGCCTCAGTCTAAGCCCCAGCGGGGCAGCATGCGCGTATGGCATGCTGCATGAGGTGTATAGTATAATCCAGTTAATATCTAAGGTGTGCCATCAACCTAAGTTATGACACAAGAAGCCTAAAATTGTCCAAACTATAGTTATGTTAAAAGCAACTACTTAATAAGAAATGCATATAGTTTCGCTCGCTTCAGCACAAAGCGGAGTCTCAATGGCTGCTCAGCTGTCGCTAACTTTGCCGATTTCCATTGCACCGAGTGCCGTATACTATCCTCTGTCAACGGAACGCAGTCGTCAATTGAAAATCCGGGTTGAACCTGCCCATCAGCTGTCAACACTTCAACACTGATCCGACCTGCACTTGTATCCGCATTAATCTCAAGTCCGCCGTTCGGAATACACAACGGGACGGTTTCAGCTACACCTTCAGTTCCATCTGCATCAAGGGAAACGAAACCATCTAATCGCCACTTCGCAAGTCCAATAGCCTTGTGTCTATCTTTCATCGCAGCACCATGCGTGTGTTCCGTTCCTGTATAATACCAGTGAATTTCATCGTCAGTGATGATTGGCTGGGTAGCAGTTCCCATAATCATACCGGTGTCAAACGACCCGCTCTCGCCGCGTGGAATAATCGGTGTCCGATTTGAATCAAGATAATCCCAATTGAATCCATCTCGGCTGCATACCAATTGCGCATCAATCGGTCCATCAACGGGAATCTCATGCTCAGCTGCACCCGGTCCCGTCACATACAAAACCCCAGCAATGCCGATATAGATGTTGTGATAAAGGAAACTGGACATATTGTGAATTTCAGCACGATCAGCACCATATCTCTCGGCACCAACTTCATCATCCTGATGCGTTGCACGGAACATCGGTTCAAGCGGTTTCCAAGGTCCCTCTAAACGTGGACTTTCGGTATACGCTATCATACGCCGTGCGTCTTTGTCCTCGTCACGCGTCAGGGCATAAGCTCGGAACAGAGATATCTTGTTATCATAGATTACATTGAATGCACCTTCATTGTTCCCTTCTGCGACCGGTTCCAAGTAGTCTGAGTCATCCCATCGAATACCATCAGGTGATGTGAGCAGGAAGACGTTGCGATATCGCCTGCAAAAACTGATCATCTTATACCGTTTCTGCGGATCCGATTCATCGTCATCACGGAATACGCAAGCGCCGTGTAGGTCCCAAACGATGTTATTGTTTGGATTTCCGTTGAATTCAAAAAGACCGAGATTCGGTTTCGTCCACGTCAATCCATCATCGCTTTCAGCATAACATGTGAGGTCACCACGATCATTCTCAACAAATTTCCGCCCGTACGCATCATGTGTCTTTCCTCTGTATGTTGACGGATTTCGGTCTGGACGGGGCACATAAAGACCTGGAATTTCGTTTGCCTTAAACCGCCAATGTGGTCCCATGCGACACATGTACCACATGCGATATTTTCCATACGCAGCATCGTACATCGCCGTGCCGTAGAGGTGTACGCGTCTGGATTGATCTGGTCCTCCATGCTCCCAAGGATTGTTAGGGTCCGGTTCAAGGACAGGAACACTATGTTTTACCCCTTGATGTAGTGTACGGGTCACGCCTTGTTTGGAAGCAATCAGCGCGTCATCAATAAACAGTTCTGTGCTTGAGTCGAGTGTATGAACTGTGTTTGAATTCACATTTTTCCCTACAATTTTAGTGGTGTGCATCGGCAGGTAAAATTTCTGTCCGATATGATTACTGGTAAATAAGTTGCTAACTATAACGTGAGCTCGGTGTAAGAAATAAGTTTTACTAAATAGAGAACTCCTATGGTATAAAGAAATTATACCTATTCTATATCAAAGGAGCTCTCCATGTGCATTATACAACTTTTTTGTGATATTGACGACTTTTTTATTGAATACGAACAACAAATGGCATCCAAACCTTTACCGGATACCGAAACATCTAAAAAGCGTCCTCGTCCCTCAAAACTTCATAAAAGTGAGGTTATGACAGGACTTGTGGCTTTCCATCAAAATGGGCAAAGCACCTTCAGACAGTATTATCTTGAACACGTATGCAAAGAACTTCGGTGGGCTTTTCCGCATTTAGTCAGTTACTCCCGCTTCCTTGAACTCAAACGCGAGACACTTGAAGTTCTTCAGGCATATCTTGCTACTCGCTATGGTAGTAGCAGTGGGACAGCCTTCATTGACTCTACACGACTGCCAGTTTGTGATAATCGCCGTATCACACAGCATTGCGTTTTTGCTGAAAAGGCTGCACGCGGTAAAACGTCAGTCGGATGGTTCTATGGTTTCAAACTCCATCTCGTCATTAATGACAGAGGTGAACTCTTAGCCACGCAACTGACATCCGGCAACATTGATGACCGCCAACCCGTGTTAGAGTTGACGAAGCATCTTGAGGGTAAACTCTGTGGGGATAAGGGATATATCTCCAAAGTGTTATCCGAGACGCTGGAAACACGGGATATTTGCTTGTTGACAAAAGTCCGAAAAAATATGAAACCGCGGGCACTGTCAAAACTTGACGCAGCATTATTGAAACACCGCATGCTGATTGAGACAGTGATTGGACAGTTGAAATCCGAAACGCAAATCCAACATACACGCCATCGGAGTTGGATCAACTATCAGGTGAATATCGTGGCTGCGTTAATTGCGTATACATATCGGGTAAAGAAGCCTTCTATAGATATGGTGGCACTTCGGGCAAAATACAAATGATACCGTTTCTTCACCATGTTTCAATTTCTTATACCGAGCTCACGTTATAGATAAACGTAAAACTGAGTATGACAAGCGAATCTCTCCCAGACTGAACAGCGTTTAGAAAATAACGAATTGCCAACGGGAATAGGATGACGTATAGACTCAGAAATACCTTCTCTACTATTAACGGCGGAAAGATGAACATCAGCAATGTGAGAGAAATATGTGATAACCAATTCGGAAATGGAAACCAATTGATGTCGTAATAGTCGCGAAACTGAAATTTCGGATTGCCGTATTCCGTTATAATCTGTGAGTTATAGACATAGCTCACGCCATCTTGTGTTGGAAAGTAGTCGAACAACCATATCGGTAACAGATACACGACTATTAACACACCAATTAATATTGAAGATTTTGTATAGAAACGGGAGAACGTCATCGTTTTACCTTTCATTTCAAACTTCAATTTTAATTCAGTAGAGTCCTATTCTAATACTATCATGTTCCATATTTTGTAGATAGCTTTTGTATATGAGTCATTTACCATGAATCTTGCGAAAATTGACCATCTATGCTAACATTGCAGAGAAATGATAAAAGTTGAACGACTCTGCTTTGCATTGCAAGTCTAAAATCTGGGCTTACTGATTTTTCAGTCAAACAAGGGGAATGGTTTATGACATTAGATCAGGTCAAATCTCTAGTCGAAGATCGCAGTATTGAGTTCTTCCTCTGTTCTTTTGTAGAGATGAGTGGGGCACCGAAGGCGAAGGTTATTCCAGCAACGCATCTTGAGGATATGGCAGAAGAGGGAGCAGGTTTCGGTGGCTTTGCCGCTGGTGAGATAGGACAAGGTCCGCATGATCCAGAGATGGCAAGCATCCCTGACTTTAATTCGCTGACGATCGTGCCGTGGCAGGAGAACTTAGCATGGGTTGCGGGGGATATGTTCGTTGAAGGACAATCCTGGCACTATTGTCCGCGAACCATTCTGCGGCAGCAATTGGAAAAAGCAAGACAGAAGGGTTATGTCTTTAACGTCGGCATTGAGGCAGAATTCATGCTGTTGGAGCAGAATGTAGATGGTCAATATGTCCCATGGGATACGCTTGATACCTTAAATAAGCCGTGCTACGACTTAAAAGCGTTGTACCGTAACCTTGATATGATGACAACCCTGATTAAGTATATGCAGGAATTGAAATGGGAACCCTACGCGAACGACCATGAAGATGGAACCTGCCAGTTTGAGGTGAATTGGACATATTCCGATGCACTTACGACAGCAGATCGACACACCTTCTTCAAATGGATGGTCAAAACGCTTGCGGAAGAACGCGGTTTGATGGCAACATTTATGCCCAAGCCGTTCACAAATCTAACAGGCAACGGTGCACACTTCCACATGAGTCTTTGGGATGAGGATAATGAGACCAATCTGTTCCTTGATGAGAATGATAAAAATGGCGTATCTCAACTTGCATATTGGTTTACCGGTGGTATTCTCAAACATGCAAAAGCGGTCACGGCCGTAACGAATCCGCTTGTGAATAGTTATAAACGTTTAGTTCGTAGAGCACCGCGTTCTGGCGCATCGTGGGCACCCGTTTATGTTACTTATGGCGCGAACAATCGAACACAGATGATTCGGATTCCCGCGCCGGGACGGATCGAAAACCGCTTAGGCGATGGGGCAGAAAATCCTTATCTGGCGGCAACGGTTCTACTTGCAGCCGGTCTGGATGGCATCAAAAATCAGATTGATCCTGGGGTGCAAAACGAGGATAACCTTTATGAAGTATCCGAAGATGAACTGCATCGCAGAGGCATTGATTTTCTACCCACAACACTTAGCGAAGCCGCAGATGCTCTGGAAGCAGACGAAATCATCAAGAACGCGCTTGGTGCTGAGTATGCCGACTATTACATTCAAGTCAAACGTAAGGAATGGCGTGACTACCATCTGAGCGTCAGCCAATGGGAAACCGACAACTATTTGGCGGTCTATTAATTGAGTGTGGAACATAATTGTTTGAAATAGTGCACCGCTCTTCTTGTGGGAGGGATTTACAATCCCGATTTATTCCGGTTCTGCTTTCAGAAACCGAAATTGAATCGCTTTGACAATTAAACTTCTGAATGGTAAACTGCTTTGGTATTATACACGCGAAATGTTTAAGTCAAACTCACGTTAATGCTACTATGCCTCGCGGCTAAACACCAATACGTCGTAACCCTGTCCCTTATACGAAAACTGATTTTTGAACCTGCCTTCGCAAGCAAAACCCGCAGCTTCTAAAATTGCAGCCTTCTTTTCAGCAGTACTATCAATATAACACTGAACTTTCAAATCGGGAAACTTCAACGCTGAAAGTAGCACAGGCACAGAATCGGTAAAGTTGGGATGAAAAAAGAGGTCAAGCAGCGCGATCGTCTTTCGCCACCGAACATCCCAGCTTACCGTTGCCCATCCGACGATTGCGCCGCTTTGGGTGACCAACAATTTCGCATCATCGTAGACATCATCGGTTTCCAAAGTGTGTTTGAAACTCAAAAAACCGCTTTCAAGATTTGTTGGTCCATATACGTTCCACGCGAGGCTGCGTAACGTGTCCCATCCGACAATACCGGACAACGCTGTCAACTTCGGCCAATCGTGCCATTCAACAGGTTTCGGATGCACGGGAGTAGGTGCAAAATAGTTTTCCAAAAAATCACTGTTCACATGATACTGCATAAAACCCGACTCTGGAATCACACTCTCAAATCCGAAACTATGGTAGATATGGTACGGATGACCGTTGTATCCTGTTCCGAGGTATAGTGCACGACCCTTGCGTTGTAGAAAATCCTCCATCTGATACGTCATTACTCCTTTACATGCTCCTTTTCTACGTTGTTCGGGTAATGTAAAGACATGCCCTAAAATCCCGATCCCTTGATGTTCAACCGTCATGGTGTTGGTAATAATATTATCCTTAATTTTCCCCACATAGAACCGAGTTTCCAATTCGTCAAGCGATTCAATAACACACCTTTCAATGTGCCATTTAAAGTTTCCTGGCTTATGTCCGAGGAACTTTTTTATTTGTTCCGCATGAGATTCATCAGGCACACTAATTGCTCCGACATCCATGCATTCGCCTGTTTTCAGCGTTATCTCCCCAAGTTTTTCGTACATCTCTACCTCACCTTCCAAAAGGGTGTGTTATATTTGTCAAAAGTTGCGATTGAAAGCCTACACTTACTACAAAAAGGTGTTCCAATGTCTATGCTAACACAAGTTTCCGATAAAATGCAAGAGATACTTCAAACCACGGATGTGTAAAATATTGTCATTTGAATCGCGGATTATACAGTTACACCAAATCAACGCTAAATGCGCTTGTGGCATTGGTGGATTTCGTAGATTGCGTTTTACTATGTGGTGAACGAATTGGCAGACTTGTTGGGTTTCGCAAGCTCTACCCAACCTACAGTCCGAAAAAATAGGGTTATTTTTATTGCTCGTACGCAGCCCCAGTGGGGCGGAATGTCTATAGAAACGCGGCAAACAACCCCTCTTAGCCCCAGCGGGGCGACAAGTGTGGCAGCACCTTACGACCTTTGACAAATATTTACATACCCACAAACCACAACAGATGGGTATCCTTGCACTGTGGGTTCGTCCAAGCAATATGATAAAGCAAAGCGGTTACCGAGACTTACGGTTGAATGGATGGCAATATTTTGAAGATAAACCGTTAGGTAGGTATGAGAAATATGGAGGATTATAAAACTACGGATTGTCTCCGTAAATCTTGAGTGAAAGATTAATACTGTGTAGTGGTGCGACTTATGACACTTTCTGGAAATATCTAACGATTAACATGGGGTTATAGCAAATGAAACCTATATGGCGTGAGATGAATCTAACATGGGAGGAGTTTTCGAATCTTTCATTAGACCCGAAATTTCACATACCAACCGAACAACTACGATCTTATAGTGCTTTAGAGATTGCTGAATATATCATTGACAATTATGGTGGTGACGTACTTGAATACAGGAAGGATGCAGGGACTTTAGAACCTAAAAAGAATTATCTTATAGATTCTTTTGATTTTGCAAAAATAGATGTTAAAGGTGGTATAAAAATCAGACCAATTTCTAATGAAAAATATTGGGTAACTGATGGGAATAATCGCGTTATGTTAGGAACGTTATTGGTTTTACAAAAGAAAATTAAATTCCCATCAGAAGTTCGAGTGATGTGTAATATGGCAGTAAGGCAAGCATAAATTATCTGCGGGTTTTGAGTTTCGCCCAAGATGTCAAGGTTTTATTTTTCGCCCCTTTTTCAACACTTAAATCAGGGTTTTTATCATGACCATAAACAATTGAATCCTTATTTTCTTTTGTTGGATCGGGAGGAACATATTTAGGTTTTTGAAAATCGCGAATAAACTTAAATATGTAATTCCCGTGGATATCCATTATCTGATACCATAGATTATCACCATCTGTGATTAAATGTCTTGGGACATCAATTTCAGCTATCATGAGGTTGCCAAGGAGTTGCGTACTTCCAATCACGAAAGTGCCTTTAGATCGGCACATTTGGCAATGATATAATCCACTTGCACTGCTCATTTTAAATCTAAATCTTATTGTCCATTTATCTATAGCAGTAATCCGAATGTCTGAAAGGTATTGGGGTATATCCGTTCTAATGTGAACGTCATTGAAATAGTGGTGACTGTCTAGCCAACGCGCCTCGTAGTCTAAGAGTATGTCGTCGCCTGGTCCCATTAATGCGTTGTGGATATCATTGTGATAAAGTCCAAAGGCGTGACCTAATTCATGACCTGCGTAAGATGTTGAAATCAAATTGCCAGCGACAACGCCAACGCCACCTGTTCGCCACCCGAATATCGGCCATCCGATTCCCCCTCTATTTACGTTTATGAAATCCATGCCTCCAATAATGATGATTTGAATAGTGTCCTTAACTTCGGCGTTGTTGGTATTGAATTGAGCAGGAAGTTCTTTAGCGATTACTATTTCTGTCCTTTGTAGATAGTGATTAGCGTTGTGTTCTCCCTCAATTTGATGCACAACAACCTTACCCTGGGCATCCCGTTCCATCCGAAAAGTCTTGCGACCGAAGCCGTGCCTGTCCATTTCGGTAGCGTAGAGTTCCTGCACATCTTCCATTGTGTCTCGGATTTTATCAGGCATATCAGGTGCTTGGACATCTGCGGGCTGGAAGTAGATGACTCGGACGGTGAAGGGGTCAACGGCATCTGCTGGGCTAATGAGTATTGAGAGCAGAAATAAAACGACAAGATATATTTTTTTCATGTTAGTCTTCCTTTTTTGTCAGTTACATAATTTCTACATGGAGACCATACGGTTGCGCAGCATCTGCATCAAAATCAAATCTTTCAATTACTGTTCCTGTTGATTTGTTGTTGCACCACTATATTTTAAAATGATAAATCGGTAAGTAAAATCGAAATTCCACCGAACTTCAAATGCAATCTAATGCGACTTTTCAACTCGCGCCCAGGTAGTTGCAAGTTTATCTGAAGCATCTACAGCAGCACCACCAGGCTCCATGCTCTGCTCAATTTCGGCTTCCGATAAAGCTCGTTCCCAAACCATGACTTCGTCAATGAGACCGTTAAACTTTCGATTGTTTGGACCCCATGATCCTACCATGGTGTTACCTTCTGCCCCCTTGTAGACAGATTTGTCTTTGTCTTCCGCCTTCGCCTCTCCGTTGATATAGACTCTCCGAGTTTTGGTATCCGCATCCAACCAAAAACAGATATGTGCCCATTCGTTTGCTTTAACCGCGGCAACCGCGTCAAGGTCATTGCCATAAAATCCCATACGAACGGTACCATTGTTCCAAATACGGAAGTGCAGACTTTTGTTCGTCTCATTGGCTTGGGTCTGTGAAAAGACATGCTGTTCGTCACCACCAGTCAACATCGGCTTTGCCCATAATGTCACTGTAAAACTCTTGTCGTTCAGTGGAATGTGTGGTGCCGTAACCTCTCCTCCTTCGCTGAACTTTAAAGCCTGTCCGACTTTGCCTTCAACAAAATCGGCAGTTCCAACGATTTCACCATCGTTTTTATGTGTGGAAAGATCTTTTACCGCATTTTCTTTGTCATCATCAAAGGAAAAGTAAAGCATCAGTTCCTGATCCTTTAAACTAAACGCAATAACATGAAAAGGTATCACCAATAATCCGGTGATAATGAGAAGTGAAAATGTAATTCTATACATATTAAGTAACCTCCTAAAAATAAAATTGTTCACTATCAAATATAACACAGAATTGAAAAAATGTCAAGCATTTTGAAACCAAGGTCATTTAGTTTTCTGTGTATTGTAGGAGCGATCTCCGAATCGCGACATACGACCTGTCGGGAATCGGAGTTCCCTCCTACGCGAGATCAGACTTATGCAAATTGTCGATTCCAATCATGATGGGATTGGGCAACGCTCTCCGGATTTTTCTGACTCCGAGCAATAAACCCCGGCACATTTGCACGACCAGTTGGCAGACCAATTTGGCTATAGCGCGTATCAACACTCCATCTAACCGTCTTACCACGATTCGGAAGTCCACGGTGCACAACCCGCTCACTCGTCAGTAGAACGTCGCCAACATCAAGCTCGGCAGTGACAATATCACCAGATGGTAACTCCGTTTCACTGATGCCTTTACCACCGGTATGACCGGGTGTCTGTTCTTGGTAGTTGTGCGCTATGAGATTGAAGCGATGTGAACCTCGGATAACTTGCATGCATCCGTTCTCTTGATATGCTTTAACCAATGGAAGCCAAACGTTTACAACCAGCGTTTCGCCCGCTTCTTCCGGGATGAGATACGCCAAATCTTGATGCCACGGAATAACCGTAATATCCTGATTTGGTAACTTGGCACGGAAATTAAACTGCGGATGGGCAAAAATTTCCTTACCAATCAGTGAACCGACAACATCAAGTAATTTTGGAGCCGTTCTGAGTGTGAACATGCCAGCGGTACGTATTTTCTGGTTGCTAAAATTATTCCGCCAAATCCAGTTCGGATCGGAACAGGCACTGGATACCATGCCTAAACGCGTTTCAAACGGCTCGTCATCATAAGTTTTTGACGGATCAAGGATACCCTGTTTAACTGCCGCCTGAGTGCCTTCCTCAACCTTATTTGATAGTTCATTCATCAACGGCTGTAAAGCTTGGTTCGGTAGTAGATTTCGGATATGCAGAAAGCCATCGTCATGAAATTGCTGCTTCTGCTGTGCAGTAAGTTCAACTGACTGACCGTTTTCCGATTTATGTTCTGTAGACATTTCAAGTCTCCGTTTTGAGCATTACGATATAGATTTCAGTAAAGATGCCGACCCAGCATCCAGATATACCATGCAATCCGGATGCTTTTGCAAAATAGAGGCAGGGTGCATCGGTGTGATCTTACCATGTAAGCAATTGCGAACGGCTTCCGCCTTCCGTTCATCTGGCACCGTACATATAATCGTTTCCGATTTCATAATTTGACGGATGGACATTGAAATGGCATGGGTCGGCACATCATCTAATCCGTTAAACCATCCTTCGCCGACCTGTTGCAGACGGCATGCCGCATCTAATTCCACTACGATATAGGGATCTTCTGTCTCAAAATCAGCGGGCGGGTCATTGAATGCAAGGTGTCCATTTTCACCGATACCCACAAAAGCGACATCAATGCGGTGTTGCAAGATTATCTGATTGAGTCTGTCACATTCAGCTTGCGGATCGTCTACTTCGCCATTCAGAAAATGCACCGTCCCCAGTTGAACGATATTCACTAACCGCTCCTGAAGATATTTGCGGAAACTGGCAGGATGCGTCTCTGGTATTCCGATGTATTCGTCCAGATGGAACATCGTTGTCTTTGTCCAGTCAATTGCGGTATCAGCGGTAAGTGCGATGAGAAAATCGAATTGCGATGCGCCCGTTGCCACGATGAAGCTGGCGTGTCCGCTCGTATTAATTGCCTCGCGCAGTTTTGTGCTTGCTGCAGTAGCAGCTGCTATACTCGTTTCCTTTTTAGTAGTTGCTTTGAATGTATTCATTTTCTCTAAATCATGTCTTTCGCTTGCAAGATGCGGATAAAATCTTCTTTCCAACTCGGTGAGAGGGCAGGTAGTTTTCTCGCTTTTGCTATCTTTTTGTGGTTATTTGTATCAAAATAACGTAGATTGAGTATCTCTGTGACGCTCATCGGTTCGGATGCAATCTCAATGCGTGAAATTGCATCGCCAGCAGCGATTTCACCTTCTGCCAGCACACGAAAGTAGAAACCGACTCGTCGACTCTGCAAAAACTGTTTAGGAAATTCCGGTAGTCCCATTTTGTATCCCAACTTGAAACAGGGAACGCGTGGTTGTGTAATTTGAAGTTGGACGGTTGAACCTATCTGAAAGACATCGCCAATGTGGACATCTTCTTCAAACATACCCTCAACGGTGAGATTTTCACCGAATTGTCCATACGACAAGTCATCTCTGTTCAATTCTTGCCGCCAATGCGAATAATGTTCGATCGGATAGCCGTAAATCGCTTTATAGGTACCGCCATGTACCTTCAGATCGCCTTGACCATCGCCATCAATGTTCTTTTCTCTGAGCATGACGGTTCCCGATACCGGTTCTTTAAAAATCCCTGTTTGAATAGTTTTTCCACCGTATCGGATAGGTTTCGGTTTTGAAACGTTTATGGATAAGAGTCTCATCATGTGGTTTAATATATATGTTTAGAGGATTTCTGTCAAGGAAGAATTATATATTGGTCGGTTAAAGGGAGCGAAACTTAACAAAGGCATTTATTTTCCAAACGCCGAGAAAAAATCAAATCAAAATTCGGATTTTTCAATTTTTTCAGATTATGCACCTTTTTGCCCTCAAAATTACGTCACTAATAATCGTAAACCGATCTCTTGTGGAGGACTCCGATGGAAAAAGACGATGTTGAACTGATTCGCAGCATCTTGTCTGGTGACGATACGGCTTTCAGTGATTTGGTCCAAAAATACCAAAAGAGTGTTCACGCACTTGCATGGCGGAAAATAGGGGATTTTCAGGTCGCCGAAGAAATCAGCCAAGATACCTTCCTCCAGGCATACAAGAAACTCGCCACACTCAAGAATCCGAAACAGTTTGCCGGATGGCTTTATGTAATCGCCAGCAATCTTTGCCGTGACTGGCACAGAAGGAAGAAACCAACTATGCAATCGTTAGATGCCACCAACACAAGAACCTTGGAGAAAACCGCTTTTGAACGTTATGTAGCAGAACAACGTGAGAAGGCGGCAGCTGAACATCGCCGCGAACTTGTTAAAAACCTTCTCGAAAAATTACCTGAGAGCGAACGCACGGTGGTGACGCTCCACTACCTCGGTGAAATGACATCCGAGGCGATTAGTAAATTTTTAGGTGTGTCTGTAAATACGATTAAGAGTCGGCTAAGACGGGCACGTAAACGTTTGAAGGAGGAAGAACCGATGATCCGTGAAACCCTTGGGAGCGTACAACTTCCTGCAAACTTTACCCAGAACATCATGAAGCAAGTTGCAAACATTAAACCGACATCCCCTACAAGTGGCAAACCGTTGATACCGTGGATAGCTTTGGGTTCAGCAGCAATTTTAGTTATTTTGTTGATGGGGGCAAGCAACCAATACCTCACCCGTTTTCAGAAGCCTTACAGTTTAGAGACACAATCGGAAACCAGTATTGAAATCGTTGATGCACCAATTATTCTTGATATCCAGTCAAAACCTGATACACGCCATCGGATCGGAGATGCTGTTGAAAATAAAAATAACGGTGCTGGTCAACAAGAATCCAACGCGGCTTTAGCAGCAGATGTCCAAGACGATTCATCCAGGGTTTCTGTCCTACCACACCAATGGACACAGTCAACAGGGCCACAAGGCGGGAATGTGCATGAGATATTTCTAACATCTGAAGGATCACTCTACGCTGTGTCGCCGACAGGTATCTACAAAATGACAGAAGATGCAAGCAGATGGGTATTAATCAACAATACTGTGCCGACTGAAAATTATTCTGAAATGCCGATGGCGGAACAGGATGGCACCCTCTACCTCGTATCCACCGATCAAATCTTTGCTTCAACCGATGCAGGCGTAACATGGAATTCCTTTAGTTTACGTCCAAGAGGAACTGCTATTGACCTGCTGATAACTGACGAAGCGTTTTACCTTGTAATAAACGATGAAATTTTCAGATCTACCGATGCCGGTAAAAAGTGGACCGCTTTTAACGAAGGATTGGAAGATAAAAAAATTTCTGCTGCGGTTGCTATCGGAAATACTATATTTGTTGGAACAAATCGAGGTCTCTACCGTTTCAAATCAGATAACTGGAAACAGTTGTCAGTGGGTACGTTCAGGACAATCAACTCGTTGGCGGTCTCTGAAAACACGCTCTATGTTGGAATGTTCCCTGATGATTCTACATTGACATCCGCAGAGAGGCGGACAAAGTTGATAAGAGAGATGATACGGAATGAAAATTCTAACCGATGGGAGATTTTCCGATCAGACGACTTAGGAGATTCATGGATTAAAATAACACCTAAAAATGAATTTTTTACTGAGAAGACAGCTACGGATACAAGGGTTTTAGTTGCTGGTAAGGCAATATTACTAATCGGAATTTGAAAACGGATGTTATCTTGCTGCAACGCTTACCTACCTCAGTTGAAGCAGCGTGATTCAGCTGGGTTAGCACTTTTTGATACAGACATCACTGAATATTCCGCCGAGGGCGCAGCAACACACCTGCGTATGATTATGTCTGCACTTGAAAATCTGAATCAGTTTATTCAGAATTACCGTCGCGGGTGTGGTGCAATCCAGATTGACTATGTGCAGATGGATACTGCTACCCCGTTTGACTATGCATTGTCGGCGTATCTTTTCCGACGCAAGTAAATATCGTGACCGATTATCCCAACGTTTTCAAATGTGTAAACCTATAACAAGATTTTACGTTTTACCATCAGAACTTACGCACAAACGGTAGGCACGCTTTGTAAGCGCGCTGGAAACTCAAAATTCTGCTAAAAATTACACTATTTTCGTCATATTTATTGAAAAATCGTGAAAATTGCGTAAGTCCTAAAAATATAAAAATAGGAGAACCCATGAAAAAATTAATGTTTTCACACTTAAAAGTCGGCATCTTCATCGCCCTTTTCCTCGTGTTGACTCAACCCTGTCTTGCAGGTACATGGCGCGATGATTTTGAAGATAACAACATCAGCGAATGGATGATCTTTAGCATTAAAAAGATTCAATTAAACCCTGGAAAGCCCAATGGAAGGTGGTGGATTAGCAATGGCGAAATTGTCGGAGAAATTTTCAATCGTGCTAATGCTGACACATGGTTCAGCTTGTTTCTAACGGGTGAACCGACATGGGAACATTACTCAATATCTTGCCGTGCTAAACTGGTTAAGGGCGAGAATGTACATGGAAATCCGCCACTCATCGGACTCACACTTCACGATACAGCTGAAACAGATAATGGAGATGAGAAAAATAAAGACCTTCGTTATATGTTCGTACTTGATTATTTTAACAAGAGAGTTCAATTTATTCAAGCAGCTGGGATAAATGAGATTTGGGTGGCATGGGGAGCTTTCAAGTTTATGGCAGAAGAGGATACCTGGTATAACCTGACTGCTACCATTCATAAGGATGGAAGTGTACAATTCCATATTAATAACCAGGAAATTTTTTTATTCAAAAATTTTTTATTGGAGAATGTCGATATCTCTACACGGAACGGTTATGCCGGACTAGTTGTCTCAAATGCGAGAGCAAGGTTTGATGATATTGAAATTACTGGCGAGAATATCCGCAATGGCGGTCCAGGAAAATCATTCCAGGTTGTGCCCAAGGGTAAACTCGCTACTACTTGGAGTAAACTTAAAATCAAGTGAAATTTACATCAACGAATTTCACGTTGTAACCTAAATATAGCACCGGACTGGGTTTTACAGAACTCATTACAATCTTAATATAGGAGAAAAATCATGAATAAATCAATGTTTTCATATTTAATCGCCGGAATTATCACAACCCTTTTCCTTGTGTTGACTCAACCCTGTCTTGCAGGTACATGGCGCGATGATTTTGAGGATGATAGCACTCGCGAATGGAAGGTTTATGATATTGCATTATTCTGGCACGATCCCAACCTAAAGATTTCAAAATGGCAGATTGACGATAACCAAGTTGTCGGAGAAATCTTCGGCGAGGGTGTAGCGAGTCTATGGTTAACCGGCGAACCGACGTGGCGAAACTACTCAATATCTTGTCGCGCAAAACTCGTTGGCGGAGATAACCTACCTAGTATAGCATTTGGACTAGTACTTCACGCAAGGGTTGACCGAGAAGTCTTACATCAGCATACCTTCATTGTTGAAACTCTTTCCAACACAGCCAGAATTAATAAATTGATGGGGGAACCTTTTGAAGATTGGTCTGAGAAAGAGTTCCCATTTGTTGTAGAAGTAGATACTTGGTATTTACTTTCCGCTACCGTTCACGATAGCGGAAAACTCACGTTCCGGATTAAAAACCTGGACCCCGATTTTGATGGTGACGAAGAAGTGTTCACTACAACTTTCGCTAAACCGACAGAAGGAGGGTTAGCCGGACTCTATGTTGCGGGAGCGCGAGCTCAGTTTGATGATGTCGAAATTAAAGGAAGTAATATCCCTAATCACGGTTCAAGAGAATCGTTCTCTGTAGAACCACGAGGCAAACTTGCGACTACTTGGGGTGAACTTAAGAGCAAGTGAACCCGAAAGCAACTAGTGGATTATCCATTCTAAAATTGTGAGGCGCCAAAGTAATCGGGAATCGGGGTTCCCTCCTACAAAGAGGATTATTCTGTAGGAGCGATCTCCGAATCGCGACATTTACCTATAAAATATGAATGGACAGACCACTAGTGCTATATCCATCTAAATTTTCGGTGCAGGAGTCGCGACCAGCCAATCAACATCGAATTCGCTGCATTCGGCGGGTCGCTCCTACGATTTATGAGATAGACTGTAATAAGGTAAATATGATGGTGAAAAATCTAATGCCGCAAGCAGGGGAAACAGAGTTGCTCGCGAAAATTTTGGCGAATGCCTTCGGAGCAGGTTTTGAGAGTTATCAGAATTGGAAGAGATCGGGCTTGATTTAAACAAAGATTTTGCTATATTCTTTTCCAGTTTGAAACCGATGCAGGTTTCCGCAATTGTCCATCTAACAGACCCTGAAGTAATAAAACAGGTAATTGCTGCTGAAGCCGAAGGGAGTGCCGCCACAGAATATAAAGGCATAACCTATTGGAGAGTTCTGCCGAAGGTGGCGGCAACTTTGCTATATTGGAGAATACCCTCATCTTCTCACAACAGTCTGAAGTCTGCCAAAAGGTGATTGATACTCATAACGGGACGACACAAGCGATCACGCATAACCCAGATGACGGCATGTTCCGATCCGAAATTTTGAATGGGACCGATCAGTTGGGGGTTTACTTCAATGTTGAAGCTCTCACTACTAAGCACGGTGATTCACTAAAGGAAGAATTGGAATCAATGACAGAGAATCTTGATGGCGAGGACGATCCATTATCTGTGGAAACATCGTCGATTTTAAAAAATGCGTTTAACTCGTGGGCAAAACTGATTGAACAGGTACAATTTGCGAGCGCAACGTTACGTGTACGGGAAACGGATGTACAGCTCAAACCTTTCTTGAAATTCAAAACCGATAGCGAATTCATGAAAGATTTCAAAAAGGTTTCAAATAAATTACCAGACATAGGAGAACTTCCAAATCTTAGCATTATGAATGGTGCTTTTCAAGGTGTTCCAAAACTGTTAGTTGAAGTCAGCACTTTCTGGTTTGACATCTTTCCAAAAGATACACCCGAACAGCAAAAACAGGCGCACCTACTTTTCCAAGAGGCGAAAGCTTTTTATGAATCCTTGGCGGACCGGTGGAGTTTCTCTATGAATTTTGAGGACTCTATTTTACCTAACTATCTGTTTATCTTTGAATTGAAAGATCAACAAAACACAAAAACTTTTATGGATGGACATTTTCTGGAAAAACTCCATGACCATTATCAAGCTTATGCATGTAAATCTATAATACACAACGGCGTTGAGATAAAAAGTTACGTCTTTCCCAATTTCAAAGAGGTTTTTGTAAATAAGTCTCCTGAAGCTTCAGAGTTAGTGCCTCATGAATGGTATTGGTATTACGCGTTTACAGATGGGCAGCTCTTCTGGGCAACAGGGACCAGTCCAGATTCAATTAAAATGGCATTGGATAGGAAAGCGGGAATGGGTGATAAGTTTGCCAGCAATCCGAGTTATCAAAAACTTGTTGAAAGTTTGCAGACAGACAATAACGTCCTTCTTGCGTTTTCCCCAATTATCGCAATTAAAACCTTTATGCCGTTATTGAGAAAGACAGATCCAAATAGCACAATATCAACGCAAATATTATTGGGCATGTTCACGAATCTTCCAGATAGCTATAGCGTCGGTCTTTCTGCCAAAGTTCAGAACAACGGAATTGATTCGAACATATTTCTTGCCCTCGGTGATTTCAAGCAGCTTATTCAGATGTTCGGAATGCTATTTGGCACAGGGCAGATGTAATAGGTTGTATGATTCTTGTGAATACGTTCACACGTTTTTATACAGTTCAGAATTCAATGCCAGCGTCTCGGTCATTGATCGTGACGCTGATTTATTTTGGGATTAAAGTGTAAATTGAATACTTGAGACGTTTACAATAATGATTGCAATCTGTTTCAAAAAATGCTACGATAGGACAAAAATTATAAAGGGACATCAAATGAAAAAACCTATTTTTCTAATTCTTATCGGTATAGGGGTTTTGCTGCTTGTTGGTGGAATAGTGTTTGTAGTACCTTGGTTCGTTAATGTATTTCAAGAGATGGAACAGATGGGTGCGCAACAAGCAGAGTACAAACGCGCGTTAAGGCAATATGCAAACGAACCGCTAACTGAAGAACAGCAAAAACTTCTGTCTCAACTTCTTGAAGTAACTGGAGAAATTCTTGATCCTCAAAGTCCAGAGGGTTTAGAAGTTATTTTGTCGACTGAACCGTACCTCGCTTATATCAAAACACAAGATGGGCAAGACTATGTGGATTTTCCGAGTTATATCGCCGCAATGCCGACACCGAACCATAGAACCGTTGTTCTGTCAAGGCTTAAGGATTTTTTGGGAACAGAGATAGAAGCGGCAGAACAAGAAATCTGGATTAACTTTTATTACATAATTCGGGATTGGAGCAAGACAGGGAAAGACGTACTTGCTAACAGGAAGGAGTTTAACGAACTGCTACAACAGCACTTGATTAAACCCTTAATGAATGAGGTGTCGGGAACAGAAGGGTTAACCAGTCAAATTTTAAAGATGGGGATGGTTTCTGCATCTATGACAGAGGACAATGAAGTGTTTCATAGTGCATGGCACGCACGTTTGAAAAGTCACGGAACACAAGAAGGATATTTGCGATGTGCCATTGCAACCCCAGCTGAATTTGCCTTGATGCGTTCATTTTTTGAGGATGCTGCTGCATTTGAAACGTGGATTACAGAACCGTTTGAAGTAGAGGAAGAGACTGAAGGACAGGAAAATGAGTAGAACCGTGTCACCTATTCTATTTCAGCAGAAAATGATATAGAACGTGCTCCAGCCCATTAACCTATTTTTTCTCTATTTGTTCTGCCAAGATCGCAATCAGCTCTACCAACGTAGGGAATTGGTCTCGCGCCTCAGGTGATAGGTCTGCAAGATGTGTCTCACTAACAAGTCGATATATATCCGCTGCACCTATCAAGATATTTGGTGTCAATCCGACGTGTGCAAAAGTGGCTGAAATTTCTTCCATTTCACCTATCCAACGTTTCGCTTTCGGTGGCATGCTGGGTAATCCTCTTTCCATTCGTTCATAAAGTGCAGCCTGACTCAATTGAAACTCCGCAGCGAGCGCATCTGAAACACCTAACACCGATGCTGCCATGAGCAATTCGGTGCAAAGTGCAGTTAACCCTTTTGTCAAAGAAGCGTAACACATCTTTATTGAAGAAGCGAGTCCAATCTCATCACCGAGTGTGCGTACATCTAACCCATAATGATTCATCTCACAGAACGTATCAAGGTTCGGTCCCGAAGCATAAAAGCGGGTTGCATTCGGTCTGCGTGGTGGTGGCCCGATGATAGACACATCAACGAATATTCCCCCTGCCGATGAAATTATATCTCCTAATTTGCGAACCGTTTGTGGTGCGATCGCATTGCAGTCGGCATAAGTCAAGTTCGTTTCAACCTGCTGCAGCGCATCAGCAACTGCTGTCGCTGCCGACATCGCTTGAGCTGGCACCATGATTGAGAGGATAAGGTCTGCTTCAGTGACGAGCTGAGAATACGTTGGTACATCCACAATACCCGCTTTTTGTGCTAGCTCACGAGTACGTTGGCTTCTACTCTCAAGACAGGTAATTACGCGTAAACCGTTTTGACGGAGGACATCTCCAACGGTGTGCCCCATATCGCCAGGGCTTAAAATTCCGATAGTGTTAGGCATAAATTCCTCAATTTCGGTATTCGCTTTTCCAACAATATAGGATTGTTCTTTTAAATCTGAATGCCTACATCGTTGAGAGCCTTGAATACTAACACCGCCCCAAGAACAATAACAACCGTAGCACTGATAATCGGTAGACGTTTTAGCCAGATGCCTTCCCCCGTAAATCGTTCAATAAAAGGTTTTGCCATTACCATTAGGATGCCGATAGCAACCAACACAGCAGCAAGCCCTAAAGAGAAAGCACATAAGATTACTACACCCCATGTAAGTTTATTAATGCTGATGGCAAATAGAAGTCCAATGAGTGCATCCACACACGGTACGATACCGCCAGAGATGCCGAGCGATAGCAATCCCCAAAAACCGGTCCGCTTTGAAGGCACATGGCTATACGTGTGCCCACCCCCATGGCTATGTGAATATCCATGGTCATGCGAATGGTCATGTGAATGATCATGTCCGTGGTTGTGCATCTTACCGCTGTAATACTGCCTCATATTTTTTGCGAGCAACCATCCACCGATACCGACAATCAAGAGACCAGAGATTAGACTCAGCCACAAGACGATATCCTCTTGCACAAACCGATCTTTGGCAAACAGCAGGATGATACCGATCATGATGA
This sequence comes from Candidatus Poribacteria bacterium, assembly GCA_965197475.1. Taxonomy (GTDB): domain Bacteria; phylum Poribacteria; class WGA-4E; order WGA-4E; family WGA-3G; genus MSPOR6. Next base: position 1,251,547 of record CBDANF010000003.1, read on the forward strand.
CACTGAAGGTGTGCGTAAAAGTAACAACAAGACCGAGGAAAATTGCGTCAGTTATCCTGCCTTTCGTACCGACGAGATACGCTGCAACAACCGCTTTTCCGTGTCCCGGTGTCAAAGCGTGCAAACCACCCAGCACAAATGAAACGACTAAGGCGATAATTGCTATCTGCAATGTAAGCGGTTGAGTAATCAACTTTTTTATGTGGTCGCCAGAATGTTCATGATTCCCATCAGCAATAGCAAAGGTGCATGCTACAATACTGATAAAAATAAAACTGAGAATAAGAAGATGCTGCTTTTTCAAAACTATTAAACCCTCGCAAATTTTTGGAAACGTCTTTCAGCGATAACTTCACTGACGTAGATATCTCCTTTTGAATCGATCCAAATACCATGTGGGGAATCGCTAAATTGGCCCGGTGCGGTGCCTTTCTCGCCCCACCTTCCGATTATATCGCCCTCAAGTGTCATGATGCAGATGCTTTGCCGTGCTTCGGCAATGTGAATGATATTATCTGAGTCAATGAATAGATCGTTAGGTGAGCGGAGATCCGTCCACTCGGTGATAAATTCTCCGTCGTTGTTAAAAATTTGACATCGTAAGTTGCCTCGGTCAAGAATATAGATCCGATCATTATGATCTACAGTAACATCGTGCGGTAGGTTGAATTCTCCCGGACCTGTTCCGGGTGCTCCCCACGAAACAATAACTTTCCCATCAGCAGTCATGCGGTGAACGCGCGATTGTCCGTATCCATCTGAAACATACATCTCCCCGGAGGCAGAGAGGATTGCACGGGTCGGTTGATTAAAGGGTGTTCCCGGTGCTCCTGGCTGATTGACGGTGCCAAATGTCTGTAACAACTCTCCATCAAGCGAGAATTTCCGCACAGTGTGATCAATAGTGTCTGTTGTATAGATTTCATCTTCGGGACTAATCCAGATGCCGTGCGGTTTTTGGAAAATATCCTTGCCCCACTCTGCAACGAAAGTCCCATCTGCTTCAAATACGAGCATCGCAGGTTGTGGACTGCGATTGTAGACATAGACACGGTCATTTGAATCACATGCCACACCAGAAACGAGTCCAAGTTGCGGAATCATTCCCCAGCCTTTTACTACCTCATATCGGTAGTCGCCAGTTCCAAAAGTTGCCATAGCGTGTCTCCTGTTAGACGCTGATTTATTCTAACCATATCCGTAATTTCTTAATGGTAACGTATAATCATACGTTATTTTTAGTAAAATTGCAACTTTTTTCTTTTAAGATTCAATGTACACATAGTTTTATTACATCTAATGGAGATTTTCCTTACCTCCAAGCAAATTTTATGTTAAATTTAAGCAAAAGCACATGAATATAGGCGTATGAATTCAGCCCAATTTTGAAAAGCACAGGAAAATTGAAAGCGTCCTATGGATGTATGGTTTTTAGAGATTGTTTACTTACAAGCGAATAGGTGGAAATGTGTGAACGATAAAGTGCAACGGAACCGAAATATAAATTATCTGGTGAAAAATCAGTGCCAACTAAACAATATGCTCTCAGTGGGAGAGGAAATTTAACCTAATCTGAACTAAAAGAATCCATTGATGAATAAAACAGCACGTATTGTGTCCGCTTCCTGAAATCCTGTGGCATAGAGGTCTTTTGTTTCATCAATATATGTATATCTATTTTTGCCGAAGAAGTGTGTAATTTCAAAGTTTAAATGGAACGTTCGACTTAAGTCGTAATAGATACCGCCACCCCAATCGGAGAATTTTGCGTTGAAATCGAGAAACCTGAAGTTATTCGGATTAAGCGCATCGTTGATGAAATCAAGGTTAATAGTACTGAAGTATGCATAAGCTCGTGCCTCACGATAATTGTAGAGGCTATGGTCACGTATCCATGTAAAATCAAGTTGAATTCGGTTATCCCAAGATGTTTCAGTTGATCTATCATCTTGATTGAAACTTCCACGGAAGTCCGCAAAATCTTGCGAACGGTAATAACTTGTATCGGTCATACGGACATAAGTTAGCTGGTTAGAGAGTGCTATTCGATAGTTCTCGTTTAAATCATAAGAAAAGGTTATGTTTGCATCTGCTGAGTCTTGAATGATCTGTTCGTCAAAATCGGATTTAGTGTATAGATCCGCATCAAGGTCATCTTGATTGTCTATTTCAATGTCGTGTAGATCGCGCGTATAGCGGAGTTTCAGTTCAGTTTGAAACATGGAAGAGAACAAAGATGTAGTTGGCGCATATTTCCTAAACCGTAATGCTGTCGTATTGAGATAGTATAAGTTTCCGCTTGGGTCAATCCCTTTAAGTTGAAGTGCTACATCTTCCTCATCCTCTCTTTGGAAAGGAATGAGTATCTTTTGGGTATACGCGCCATCAGCAGTAAATCGTTGGATTCTCCGTAGTCGGTATCGAAACGACCGTGAATAGCCATCATAACGTGGAGTAGGATCATCAAGTCGCTTCGGTAGTGTGGATAGAAAATCTTTAAGGTATTTTGCCTTGTCCGCAACAAGAAGCGTTCCATCTGTTAGGGCTGCGATCCGGAATGGGGCAATAAATTGTCCGCCAGCATCTCCATATTCACCGAAGGCGCGTAAAAACTTTCCTTCCGAGCTATATTTTACGACCCGATGTCCTTTTTCATCAACAATATAGAGGTTGCCAGTTTTGTCCACGGTCATATCAGCGGGATGAATTATTTGTCCCGCACCGAGTTGGGCAATGGCATAGCGAGCAATTGGTTTTCCGTCTGCATCCAGTTTGTAAATTAAGTCGTTATCACAAACATAAAGATTGTGATGTACATCTACTGCAAGTAGAAATTGACGTTTTGTGTCACCCTGTGGGATAATGAGTGCGTATTCGCCATCGCTATCCAGGCCAGGCGCGGCTGCTTCAAGGTTTTCTATTCTCTGGCTGAAATCCTGTATCGGATAACTCTTGATAAACTGTCCTTGAGAATCAAATTTGTGAACACAAGGTCCGTAGTTGAAGATTTTCGGATTGTCAGTTCCCGCAATGTGTTTAAGTATCCAGTCCATCACATAAATAGAACTGTCGCTCCCGATAGCAATAGCAGTAGGGTTGATGAATCGGAAGTCTGCGGAATCTTTCACCTCAATGTCAAAAACGAAAACACCTATTTGCGTGAATTTGTGAATTTTGAAGTTGTCTGTATCCGTGACGTAGATAGCACTGTCGGACCCGAACGCTATGAACAAAGTCTTTGCGAATTGTGCCTCTCCTTCTCCTTTGCTACCGAATTCGCCAACGAATTTAAACTCTTGTGCAGCGTTAAGACTCAACGGAATTAGCAATAGAATGAAAAGCGATAGGGTTTTTAGTTTTAACATTGTTATCTTAAGACACGTGATTTATTTTGCCCAGCTTGCTGAAAAGCAGAGGTAATGTAACCGGATACGTATGGGATTATGGCGAATTCTGGTGTCTTTTCCAGATATTATCAAGGATTCCGTTGATAAATTTAGGGGAATCCGGGGTACTGTAAGATTTGGCAATTTCAACCGCTTCATTGATTGAAGTTGCCGCGTCAATTTCACTGATATAGAGGATTTCATACGTTGCTATTCGGAGTATAGAAAGGTCTACAATAGGCATCCGATGAAGTTTCCAATTTTTGGAGGTGACTTGGAGTTCTGCATCTATCGCTTCAAGATTTGAAGTAGCACCTTCAAAGAGTTGTTCAGCGAACGGTCGTAGTTCTAGTGGGATATCTCGGTTCTGCCAAAACTGTCTAATGACGAGTTGCACTGGTTCAGCGGTGAGATGAATCTGATATAGCATTTGCATCGCGACGATGCGGGACTGTCTTCGAGAGGGCATCAGGGTTCCAATTTTTTTAATTGTGTTTGTGCTATTTTATATTATACGGGTTTTTAGACGGGGTGTCAAGGGAAATGCTTAGCGAGGTGTGTATAGTTTTGTCATTAAACAGCTACGGTTTCTCATATTGATAGGCGCGGTTTGAAACCGCGCCTATTTGGTAAATCAGGCTATTGGGTCTCGGATTTGGCTTTGAGTGCTTCCACTACGAGACCTTCTAACTTCTCCCCTCTGGCTTTATGTGTGATTAATTTGCCATCTCTGTCAATAAGCCACTGTGATGGAACACCCGTAATTTTAAACTGCTGTACGAGTGGATCATTTTTCCCCCTTTCACCACTGCAAATCTGCCGCCACTGGATGTTGTTCTCTTGAATGTAATCCCGCAGTTCCGTTTCATCATCAAGGCTAACACCGATGATGTCAAACCCCTGATCTTTATAGGTATCGTAGACATTTTTCAGATTGGGCATTTCGTCAATGCAGAAACCACACCCCGTGTCCCAAAAGCCAATCAGAACAACTTTTCCACGATAGTCCTGAAGCGAAATAGGTGTCCCATTAAGGTCAGTAGATGAAAAGTCAGGCACAGGTTTTCCAATCAATTCGTATGTAGGGTCAGCCTTGCGGTCATACACGTCGGCGAGTTCAATGTTGCCTAATTTCCTATGAATGTGGGCAATTCTCCAGAGGATAGGTTCCGCGTCCGGATGTTGCTGCTCAGCCTCCTTAAAAATCTCAAGCAAGTCCTCATACCGCTCCATTGAGTCAAGCATCTCAAACAACGTGCGATAGCTCTGAATGTCTTCTGGCTTCATGACTGACTTGAAACGGTTGATGAGACTTTCGACATCTTTCTCACGTCTAACTTTGATGTAGAGTCTGAAAAGCCGTGGGTAGAGATCAGAGACACTCGGATCATCCGGGTATCGCGCAAGTGTGTCTTCAAAAGCAGTAATAGCTGCTTCGTGGCTACCATACATTTCTTCAGGTGTGGATTCCCAAACATGGGATGAGGGATAGACCTTAAAGGAGAAACTCAAGTTTAGGCAGTCAAAGGGTTGATTCGCATGATGCCGACAACGGACGAGCGGCATGGCATCCCCATACACTTTGCGTTGTTGTGCTTTCTCCTCCCGGTATTCAGGATGAAACTGGTAGCCATAACTAACAGGCATTTTCGGGTCAGCGTTATGCGTGAAAATTGGCTTGCCTCCCTCTTCATCTGCAGGACAAAGCAAGAGGTTCGCATCTGGCAGATATTTCGGGTGAAGCTCTGAAAGCCATTCAGGAAAATCGTCGTGGTCATTGTGGTACGCCTGAACTGCTTTGCCGATAACAAGCAAGTTTTGCGTGCAGATTTCGATGTTTTTCTGGTTCTGTGCTTCAGCTGAATTTTCAGTTGGTTTTTGGATAGGTGCTTCCGTATTCGGAGAAATAGCGCAACCTACCGAACTCAACACGATTCCGAAAGTCAAGATTTCCTTCATTTGATATTCTCCTTTTCGTTTAAGGGATTAGATAGATTATCCAATTAATCTTCTGTGTGTCGAAACACCAGCGCATCGTGCAAACTCGAAAAACTATGGGACATTACATACTAGACATTATAACTAATTAGTTGTAAGTTTGGTTAGTCTCTATTATACTTATTACAATCGGACAATAGGAGGCTAACTCATGATAAGTTTTCAAGAACTAAAGGACAAACCTGATACGCTCCTGTCCCTCACCGGATATACCTTAGAAGAGTTTACTGAACTATCACCTTATTTTACTAAATGTTTTTTAGAGTATGTTCAAACACATACCCTTGCAGGAAAACCGCGCAAAAAACGGAAATATAAACCGTATAAAAATAGTCGTTTTGATACACCTGAAGATATGTTGCTATTTATACTGATTTACCTTCGTGAAGCACCGAAACAAGTGCTATTCGGTGCGCTCTTTGGCATGTCTCAACCTCTTGCTAATAGATGGATTCACTTGCTTTTATCGATATTGAACAAAGCATTAGCAGAACTTGGAGAGTTGCCATCTCGGGAAACAGACCCCGCCCCTATATGTGCTCCATCAAAAGTATCAACTCAAAATCAAGAAGGAGAACATTTTTTTCATGATAGCACCGAACGCCCGATACGACGCCCCAAAGACCCGTCAACTCAAAAGGCGTATTATAGTGGTAAAAAGAAATGCCATACAGTGAAAAATAATCTGATTATCAATGAGGCCTGCAAAGTCGTCCTATTGACACCTTCTTTTGAAGGAAGACACCATGACAAACACATAGCCGATATGGTGGGCTATTGTGTGCCACAGGGTAGCACATTGTATCAAGATACCGGTTTTCAGGGTTTCGTTCTCCCGGATATAAACATCATTCAACCGAAGAAAAAACCGAGAGGTAGAGAACGGACGAATGAAGAAAAAGAAAACAATAGAAAGATAGCGTCTATACGCATACGCGTTGAACATGCGATTAGTGGTGTCAAAAGATGCCGCATTGTCAAAGATAAACTCAGGAATTGGAAGAAAGGGTTTTGTGATTTAGTTATGGAAACTTGTTGTGGTTTACACAACTTCCGACTAAACTTTAGACCCTGGCGTTATGAAACTTCTGTTATTTAAATCATTATAATGTCTAATTTAGTGAGGAATGACTTCTTTCATTTCACTCATCCTTTTCCAAAAATAGTTCCTGAAATTTAGAAACTACACCTTTTGTCATTTTTCCCAGATCCTTTTTAGGAAATAGGTACAAACCTGTTTGAGAATGTTTGATCAGATTTTCTGTGAGATTGTCAACGCGTTCCCAATTTGAAACAGCAACATCTGGTTTGAGAATACTATTGTCAAAATAATCAAGATACTGAACACAAGCAGCGATATTATCGGTTTTTTGTTTATTTTCTCCAGCTCGTGCTGCCACGAGAACAACGTTTACGACATAGGATATGCCTTCTTCAATTTCCAAGACGACATTTACATTTTCAGTCTTACTTAATGTTTCAAACAAATATTTCTTAACAAACGGTCTCAGATCGTCTTCACCGGCGACATCAAGAAAAACTTTAATTTTCTGTGGATCTTCAGGTGATTCTTGGACAGGTATACCTTCTAATGAGATTGCTATGAAACTTAGAATTACACCGACCATAAGAAAAAGTATCAAAAATCGTTTCATTTTATCCTCCTTTCGGCATTCTTTTCGTATTGGCAGGAAGCCATTATGTGAGGTGGATTATGTATACGGGACATAGATTCCCGCATACACATTTCGCATTTCCGTTTGCAAGAATTGCTATTCATTCTCGGTTTTGTCCTTGAGTGTTTCCACTACGAGACGTTCTAACTCAATCCCTCTGGCTTTACGTGAAATCAACGTACCATCTCTGGCAATAAGCCACGGTGCAGGGATTGCGCGTATATGATACTGCTCTGCAAGCGGACTGTTCCATCTTTGACCGCTGAAAATTTGCCGCCAAGAAATGTCATTCTCCATGAGGTAGTTGCGTAGTCTTGTCTCATCAGTGTCAAGACTGACCCCGATAATATCAAACCCTTGGTCCTTATAGGAATTATAAACCCTTTTCACATTCGGCATCTCTCCAATGCAGGGACCACACCAAACAGCCCAGAAATCGAGTAGGACAACTTTCCCGCGATATTGTTGAAGCGAGATCGGTTTGCCATCAAGGTCCGTTGCAGAGAAGTCAGGTACAACCTTTCCTATCAGTTCCGACATAGGATCAGCCTTTTTTCGATATTCCGCTGCAAGTTCAGAATTACCGAGTTTCTCATGAATTCGCGCAAGCTCCACAAGAATCCAGTACTTGTCCGGATACCGCTTCTCAAGTTTCTCAAAGACCTTAAGCACTTCTTCATACCGATTCGCGGTCTCAAGCATCGCGGCGAGAACGGTATGTGTCTGAAGGTCATCTGGTTTTAGAATCAACTTGAAACGGTTAATAAGACTTTCGGCATCTTTTTCGCGTCCGACTTCAATGTAGAGGCGCACGAGCGACTCATAGACATGGAAGAACCGTTCATTGTCTGCTTGCCGCTGAAGTCCATTTTCCAACGCCTCAATGGCTTTTTCCGTAGATTCATACATGTCTTCGGGGGTATATTCCCATGGACCAGATGACCAATATACCTTAAAGGAGAAGCCCAAGTTTAGGCACTCAAACACTTGATTTGCATGATGCCGACAACGCGCAAGCGGTATGACATCACCGTACACGGTTAGGTTTTCTCGTGTTCCTTTTCGATACCCAGGGTGAAATTGGTAGCCATAGCTCACGGGCATCTTCGGGTCTGTGTTTCCAGAAAAGATTGGTTTGCCACCCTGATCATCTTCTGGACAAAGCAAGATATTTGCGTCTGGCAAGTATTTAGGATAAAGTTCTGAAAGCCATTCTGGGAAATCGCCGTGTTCCTTCTGGTATGCCTGAATCGCCTTTCCAATTTCAAGCAGATGTTGCTTGCAGATTTCAACGTCTTTTTCAATCTGTTCTGCCTTCTTGGATTCATCAGAGCGATTCTCACTTGCTGTCAATTCGGATTTGGATGTCTCCTCTGAGTCAACTGCTTGTGCCAAACGCATCGCGCCCATCGGAACAGCAAAGCAAATGAGAACAAGCAACCCTATTCCTACTACAACCTTCGTCACCGGGTGTCGATTCAGGTTTTCGGTGAGAACGGTTCGGAGTCGTCCTTCAATCTTTGAAGGACGTGCCATCGCCACGGCAGCACGCGAGACAGCGTTAACCATCTTTACATTGCGTGTTATATCAAGCAAATGTCGAGCGTAATCGGTTGATTGATAGCCGGTATTGAGCACTTGGTCATCGCACGCTTGCTCTGCCTCTATTCGCATCCGATGTGCAGCAAACCACACGCCTGGGTTAAACCAATAGACTGTACAAGCAATCTGCGCAATCGTCTGCATCAACCAATCCCAGCGTTTAACATGTGCTGTTTCGTGGAGCATGACTGCCCGAAACTTCTTCGTTTGCCAATTCGCTGCATCAGTAGGTAGCAAAATCACAGGACGAAAAATACCCCACATCATTGGAACTGTGATTCTGTCGCTTAGACGGATACTGATCTGTTGATTCCAAGTAGAATGCAGCGGTTCAATTGAACTGTTGAAGTCTTTGCTACGGGTTGAGATGTACCAGATACCACCAATTCCAGCAATCAAACGGACAAGAAAGAACACACTAACACATGCCCAAACTATTCCTATCCAATTTGTCCAAGGGATTGTTGTGAGAATACCTTTCTTACTGGTCTCAATTTTCGGTTGAGACCGTGTTGGTGTGATTTCTATTGATGACACCGTCTCCGATGACGACTGGATCGGAGCAATTGAAACAGGAACCGCTGGGGTTTGAGAGATTTTCGCCAACCGATGAGTCTCGTGTACGATCGGTGTTTCGGGTAGGACGCTAAGTTCCCACTTCGGAAGTATTACAGAAAACAGCGGGACGATGAGGCATCCAACAATTGTCATACTCCAAACGAAACAACGTACTGCCGCTGATTTGCGGCGGAAGCAGAATGAAAATATGCCGCCAACGGCGAAAATTACAAAACTTTTCATTGTGGTGTCAAAGAGAAATTTCAATAAAGGGTTTGCATAGAATGTTTCAATAAATTGCATCATGATGAGGTGTCTCCTTTTTTTGCCTGCTCAATGAGTTGGCTTAAACGGTCAAGCTCCTCATCCGAAAGGTCAGCATCGGAAATCAAAGTCATGACCGTTTTCTCAATGGATTTATCAAAAAACGTGTGAAAAATCTGTTTGAGCGCAGAACGCCCTGCCTGATGGCGCGGTTCTGTTGGACGATAGATGTAACATTTGCCATTTTTTTCGTGTGTAAGATGCCCTTTATCTTCTAAAATCCGCAGCAATGCTCGAACAGAAGAATAACTTGGCGGATCGGGTAGGTCTTCAAGCACATCTGCCACAGAGACGTGACCGCGTTGATAAACGATATCCATAAGCTGCCGTTCCCGACGACTCAATTTGGCAATACGGTAATCTTCCATTTTGTCACCCTCCTTTCAAGATATGCTAATATTTTAGCACTTATAGAAGTAAAAGTCAAGTAAAAATGCTGATATTTTAGCATTAAAAATGTATAAGTGAAATAAAATGTGAAAAACTAAGCCAGGGTGTATAAAATTTTAATATTAAAATACACTCTCTCTTGTAGGAGGGGTTTTCAACCCCGATATATTGACATTGATTGACTGCTGGTTGTCCAAAATCCGCGATTCAGAAATTTAAAAAATATTTACACACCCAAAAAACCAGAAAAACTTGACAATTCTGTAAAAAACCTTTAAAATTCCAAGTATTACCTTTAGCGAAAGGAAAGATATGTGAATTCACACAAAAGAGACTACGGGACTGTTATCGGCCCACATCCTTGCACTGCGGAGGCAGGATTTGATATGCTCCTTACAGGCGGTAACGCTGTGGATGCCGCCGTCGCAGCCGCTTTTGCAGAGGGAGTCGTGGAACCTTCACAAAACGGAATTGCCGGTTATGGCGGTTGCGTGCTGATCTACCGCAAGAAAACACAAGATGTCGTGGCGATAGACTATAATACTGCAGCACCTGCTGCGGCTTCCGAAGACATGTTCACAATTGAGGATGCACCCGATACTCTTGCAGGATACCGCGTGCCGGGACGCGTTAACGTTCATGGACCGTTGTCTATTGGGGTACCGGGGGTTGTCGCAGGTCTCTGTTTAGCGTTGGAAGAATATGGTAGTCTTCCGCTTGCAGATGTACTACGTCCCGCTATCAATTCTGCACGCTACGGTTATGCACCGAATGGCTCAAATCGTGGTGGAATTGCCGGGAATGCAGAACGGTGGAAGCGCGAGTTTCCAGAAACAGCACGTGTTTTCCTCAAAGATGGAAGACCGCCAAAAAAAGGCGAAACGCTCACCAATCCTGACCTTGCACGAACCTTGGAAGCTGTTGCGGAGGGTGGACACTCAGCATTTTACGAAGGCACAATAGCTGAAACAATCGCTAATCACATTCAGGAATTAGGCGGTTGTTTAACCGTAGACGACCTCAAGAGTTATTGCCCCTTCATAACCCAACCTTATCAAATTCAATATCGTGGTTATTCTGTATATACTGCTCCCCTCGGTGCAGGTGGACTAACCACCTTACAGATGCTCCGCTTGGTAGAGAAATATGATGTAGCCGAGATGTCTGTCACAGAGAGATTCCATCTTTTTGCTGAAGCAATGAAAATTTGCTGGGTCGAAAGACTACGCCGATTCGGTGATCCGAATTTCGTTGACATAGACATTGCTGCAGAACTTTCAGATAGTTTTACCGAGACACTCAGCAAGAAGTTGAATGCCGGCCTTGAATCGCCGCAACGCGGGGAGGTAGTCTATTACGAACCGATGAGTTGTACGAGTCATATTTCTACTGCAGATGCAGAAGGAAACATGGTGTCCTTGACACAGACACACGGTGGCGGATTCGGTTCAATGGTGACGGTGCCGGGTACTGGACTGCTTTTCGGTCACGGTGTCGGTCGTTTTGATCCGAGACCAGGGTTAGCGAATTCAGTCGGTCCGGGGAAACGTCCGCTTCATAACATGGGACCGTGTCTTGCCACGCGAGACGGAATGCCGTTTGCGACTTATGGCATCCCTGGTGGTCGCACTATTCCAAACAATCAACTAAATATCAGTGTTAGCCTCATTGACTTGCAAGTGTCGGCACAAGCAGCGTTGGACGCACCCCGGTTTCACAGCGATGGTGCCGAACCTATCCAAGTCGAATCACGTGCAGGTGAAGAAACACTTGCTGGATTGCGAGAACTCGGACATGAAATCGCAGCAAGCGGAGGTATCGGTGGCCCCGGACACGCTATTAGACTATGGAACGATGGAACTTACCACGACGGAGGCACTGATCCGCGCGGAGAAGGTAAAGTCATCACACGTTAATATTTCATTTTATGGTGCATACCGCCTATGGAATGTTAGAAGGGATTGATAATCCCAATTTTTAAATCTATAGTAAAGTATAAAAATACATAGACACTTTCCGGTAGGCGCGCTGTTTATAGTGTCCAATCAATAAAATGTTTTACTATAATTCTTTGGAGTTTGAACAGATATGTCACAATTTATAAAAGCCGCGACAACCGAACAGATACACCCAGGTACCTGCATCGGTGTCAAGGTTGAAGGTGTTTTTATCGGTATCTATAATGTTGAGGGTGAGTATTACGCAATGAATAATATCTGTCCACATCTTGGTGGAATTCTGACTTACGGTTTCATAGACAAAGGGTGTGTTACTTGCCCGATGCATATGTGGGAGTTTGATGTGAAAACCGGCAAATGTGTTTGGCCAGGTGAAGAAAGTCTACCTATCTATCCCATTAAAATTGAGGGTGAGGATATCTTTGTAAATGTGGACGAACCGATGAATATGGACAAACCGCAGTAGGTACGATAAAAACCGATAGGCGTGAGTGCATCATTGAGCCTATTACAAGGAGAAAACAGTATGGCATATCTGCTCACCGGTGGCATGGGATGCATCGGTACTTATGTTATCCGCGACCTATTGGCTGCCGGTGAAAAGGTGGTTGTTTACGATTTCACTTACGACCTCACTATTCCAAAGATGGTGCTAACGGATGCGCAAATTGAAGGTTTTTCATTCGTGCAAGGTGACATTACCGACTTGCCGCACGTCTTACGCACCGTTCAAGAACATGAAATTGATCGGGTTATACATCTTGCTTCGTGGCAGGTGCCAGCGTGTAATGCTAACCCACTACAGGCGTTGAAGGTCGTGTGCGAAGGAACGATTAATATATTAGAAGCGGCGCGTATTTTCAAGCTCAAACGCGTTGTGTGGGCAAGTAGTGTAGCGGTGTTCGGTGCACCAGAGGATTATAACCATCAACAGATTCTCAACGATGCCCCCCACTATCCTAAGTTTATCTACGGTGCCTGCAAATCTCTCAATGAAAGATATGCGATGCACTATTTTGATGCTTACGATGTTGATTCAATCGGTCTTCGGTTTACGGCAGTCTACGGTGTTGGTAGGACGCGAGGGATGAGTTCGTTCACAACAAAAATGATTGAGGCTGTGGCGATGGGAGAACCGCACGTGTGTCCGTTCGGTGATGATGCAGTGGATTGGCAATATGTAGAGGATGTCTCGCGTTCCATCGTCATGGCATGCACTTGCCTAACGACGAAGACCCGCGTCTTCAACGTCAAGGGGGGCATCCGCCCCGTAAAAGAGGGTGTAGCGTATCTAAAAACTATAGTGCCGAATGCACAGATCACACTGGAGCCAGGAGTGTTCGGTATCTCGTGGGATTATGACGCAACGGCTATCGCAGAGGAAATGGGATTTACGCCTGCCTATACGATGGAACAGGGAATTCTAAAAACGTTTAATCAATTTCGGGAGCGCGCTGGATTGGAATTAGTTAAATTTTAACTTCATCTGTTTTTTACATGAAGTACTCCTTTTTCTCTAAATAGATTGTAAATTTTAGTGCTGATTTCAGGTGGTGTCTCTGGGTCCGAGTAGAGAGCAATTAGAATTTGGTGTGACTGTGGAACGTTGATTGTTGCAAGTCCAGAGATTGCACTCCAAGCATAAACTTCATTTATGTTTTCGGGATGCTCTAAAATTTCCTGCCATAGTAGGATAAGCCGTTCTTTTTTCTGATGAGATAAAGCCTGGAGCGCGCGTCTTCGGATTTTTTCATCGGAACTTGTTTTGTATAAGTACAATAATGCGTCAACAGTCAAATCATCATGCTGTTTGTTGACAAACTCGTTCCAACGTTTTTCTCGAAAAGATAAAGGTCCCGATCCGCACCAATTGAATGATGGAGGCGGGATTCGCTTCTGAATTCCTGCTACTTTTTCCACCACGAAAACGGATGTACTGTTGTATTTATACAGTTGTCGTTCCGCTTCCTTTTCTTCTAAGTAAACGGAACGACAATTAACAGAAAATAGACCAACCGAGGGAATTAGGACGATGACAAAAACCCTATTCATGTAAACCTCTCGGATTTTTGAAAGAGCGTATAGCAATCGGAAAAAATTAGGAGGGTTTTCGGTTAATTAATGATGTTCGGTTCCATCTGCCCGATTTTTAAGATGTCAGATACATCTCCATTGACGCGAAATCTCGCAAATAGGGCGACAGTCAAGTTCACCATCTCCACGCTTTTTGAAACGATAATAGACTTTCGCTTAAATCGTCCGAACCAATGACGCATCCGACAATTGTTTCGCTCAATCCCGTGCGTCTCTTTTTTGTCTGAACTAACTTATTATTGGGAATCACGGATCGGTAGGCATGCCAGTCATCGGTGTAATACACCTTCACAGACCAGTTTTCCAAACGTTCAATGAGTTTCTTCAAGGTTGCTTTATCCCGATGACCACACTCCCATGCGATGAGTTCTCCGGTATCACGACACAACGCTTTCCAAATCCAGAGTTTCTGCTTTTTTTCAGATAGTGCCATATCTCATCAAGTTCAAGCACGACAGCGTCTGCTTGGGGTTCTGGTGTGTGTGTGTTGGGTGCCAAAGTGGCGTATCCATGAGAGGATGGTGCTGGGGGAGGCACCAAGGATTTTTGCGATCGCATTCATCGAAAGTCCATGGCAATAGAGAAAGACGGCGAGTGCGCGTTCAGCGAGGGGTCTCCCTCGGTGTGTTTTCTCGGTCCATTGGTAGTGGCATTCTTTACACTTATAGCGTTGTTTTCCTTGACGAACCCATTTTTGAGGAAGTGTTCGTGTTGACATTTTGGACAGTTCATAACAGGAAACTCCTTGTGAAGTTATGAGTGATTTGCCTAAGGATACCGCGTCTGTTTTTTTCTTGACATTTTTTCGGACTTATGTTATAATTTTTTGATACTTGGACAAGTATGGGACAAGGGCGTTATGAGGGACCTTTATCTCATCATTATTTCACCGAAAACCCTCAAACTAATAACAAAACTTTCAGGAGGCTTATTATGATGATGTTAAAGCGAAGTTTGGCATTCAGTTGTGGACTCTTGTTTTTTTTCGGGCTCAATGCGTTTTGCGACGTGTGGTACAGTGAGGATTTTGACAACTTCAAAGAGGGTGACATCGCTGGGCAAGATGAATGGAAAACGGCAATGAACTCAAAAACTTGCCAAATTGGAAGCGAGGTGAAGCGCGGTAACATAGGCAAAAGCATTCTGGTCACAGAAAACACAATGGTCAGCAGAAGTTTTGAAGGTACCCATGATGGAATTCAGTTTGTTTCATTATTCACGCAGCGGGAAGAGGGTGTAGGCACAATGCTGTTTTATATCGGTGGAGATGCCATCAAGTGGGGAGCGGCTGCCGTATTTAATATTCCGCAGGATGGCACTATCCATGCGTTAGACGGCATTGCAGGACAACAAGTAACGCAGGGGGAACTGGGTGAATGGCATCATTTCCGCATCGTGCTTGACTTTAAAGATAAAACTTATGACTTTTACGTCGATGACGAACTCGTCGCCGATGATTTCGGTTTTAGAGGTGAGGGTGGCAAAGGCGGCGTGAATCCGGAGCTAAGCTGGATCTTTTTCGGTCAGAACAAGCTCGATGCTCTGACCGCTTATATTGATGACATTGAAATGGGAGACGGTGAGGGCGAAACGGCTGGAAAACCTGCAGCGGTTTCCGTCTCAGACAAACTCGCGACCACTTGGGGAAGAATCAAGCGGCGATTGTAGCATTTGTTCATGCGATGGTCAAAGTCTGTCAGTTGACGGTCAGAGCCATTCAGTTCTCTGGTCAGGTTTTACTCCAGGCCGGTAGGTGCGGTTTTCTAACCGCACCGGATCCTCAAAAAAAGGCGAAAAACCGCAAGATCAAACTGTCCACCTCGGCGTTTGAAGTCTCTGAAGGCATCATCGAAACCTCGGAAAATTAGAACTAACCGTTTAAGTAGATAACGGTATGAAAGAACGGTTATGTTGTGGCTTCAAATTAACGTGAGTTCGAAAAATGCCGTAGGGAATCAACGGCGAATGCGCTTATGGCATCCATCCAAATCAACGCAGCGTGCGCGTATGGCACGCTGCGGGGTAGAACTAACGTGAAACCCACAGGTGTCAACCATTTAGATGCTCATGTAAAAAGTGTGTGCGGTTGTTTTTAATGAAGGCAATGGCCACGTGGGTTAAACTTTTTCATTTGTACTCATTCTTAACATGAGCCAACTCTTTATGCGTGACATGAGCTAACTCTTTATGCGTGACATGAGCCAACTCTTTATGCGTGGAGAGCATTCAAATGCGTTTGAGAACGTTCACACCGTCCCAACATACGAAAAAGGCACACATCCAAATATCCAGATATGGAAAATCAACTATCCTGAGAATATCAAGCCTCACCCCAAATACCTCGCAACAGAATAACAAAGTGCAGTGACCTTCCTACAATATAGGGTGGCGCATATTTGCCAAAATATCATGCGCTCTTTTTCCTTGCCAATTGTCACATCTTCTGATAAGATAATTGCACATAACAGTCTTGCTGCAAGAGGAAAGAGGAAACACTTTAATGTCCGATAAACCACATGTATTACTAATTTCCACAGACCATTGGCCCAACTCGTTACTTGGAGTCAGTGGGCATCCAAATATCCAAACACCAACACTTGACTCGCTTGCACGCGCAGGCACGCGCTACACACGCGGCTATAGCGAATGCCCTGTTTGCGTTCCAGCGCGAAAGACGTTGATGACTGGGACAACGACACGCACACACAAAGACAGAGTTTTCAATGACCGGAAGGGAATTAACGGACTCCCGACAATCGCACAGACATTTAGAGATGCCGGGTATCAGGCTCACGCAGTCGGCAAACTACATGTCTATCCCCAACGTGACCGCATCGGATTTGATGATGTGCAGTTAGGCGAAGAAGGTAGACTACAATACGGTGTGATTGACGACTATGAACTATTTCTTGGAGACAGAGGCTACGCCGGGCAACAGTTTGCACACGGCATGTGCAATAACGATTATCTCAACCGTCCTTGGCACCTTCCTGAAGATTGCCACGTCACCAACTGGAGCACGCAACAGATGGTGCGCCAGATTAAACGCCGCGACCCAACCCGCCCTGGATTCTGGTTCTTGTCCTATTGCCATCCGCATCCACCTTTGGCACCACTCCAATGCTATATGGACATGTATCGAAACATTGATATAGACATGCCTTATCACGGTGAATGGTCGAAGGATACTGAAAAGTTACCTTTACCGCTAAAATCCAAACAGATGGAGAATTCGCTTTACAATGAGGACTTAATCCGTTCTGCACGTCAAGCCTTTTATGCACTTTGTACACACATTGACCATCAATTGCGCGTTGTTATCGGAACACTGCGCGAAGAAGGACTGCTAAACAACACGATTATACTTTTTACTTCGGATCACGGTGATATGCTTGGCAACCACAAACTTTGGGCGAAACGTCTCTATTACGAGGATTCTGCTAACGTTCCGATGATTCTTGTTGGCACTGCAGGCGATAAACGTGTTGGACACCATAGGGTTGATGACAGACTTGTCGGATGGCAGGACGTTATGCCTACGCTACTTCATCTCGCTGGTGTTGAAATTCCAGATACAGTTGACGGGATTCCGATGGTTGGCGACCAAAAACGTGAATGGTTATACGGCGAAGTCGGCGATGGTAGTAGTGCTACCCGAATGATTCATGAGGGACGCTATAAACTTATCTACTATGCCACCGGAAACTACCGACAACTTTTTGATTTGGAAGAGGATCCGAAAGAACTAAACAACTTGTCCGATTCACCCGCGCATGCTGAAATGCTGGATCGGTTGACGAACCTCCTGATAGGTGAACTCTACAGAGGTGATGAAAAATGGGCACAAGATGGAGAACTTGTTGGTTTACCTGATCGTGCCTATTATCCATCTGGAAACCGCAGCTTATCAGGGCAGCGCGGGCTTCACTGGCCACAGGCTCCGTCTACAGGGTGCTGATTGTCTCTACTAAATGTGGTATCCTTTTAACGGAGAAGGGCATTATTCGTGGGTTTATAACCGCCTCATTCCCCAGGACGGTAGGCGCGGTTTCTAACCGCGCCATGCATCTTATGAAAATACCGAAATAGGACCTTCTAAAAAAATATGGCAAAAAAGAAGTCAGACACAAACGCGAATAAAAACGGTGCAACGCTCGGCTTTGAAGCGACTTTATATCAAGCAGCTGATAAACTCCGCAACAACATGGATGCTGCCGAATATAAGCATGTAGTGTTAGGGTTAATTTTTCTCAAATATATCTCGGATTCTTTTGAGGAAAAGTACAATTTTCTGCTGCAAGAATATGCAGATCCTCAGAGTGAACTTTATACTACAGAGGAATACGACCCTTATGCGTATGCAGAGGATAGAGATGAATACTTGGCAGAAAACATCTTTTATGTGCCGAAGGAAGCGCGCTGGTCATATTTGCAAGCTAACGCAAAGCAAGCAGAAATTGGGAAACTGATTGATGACGCGATGCATGCAATTGAACAGGAAAACCCACGGCTCAAAGGTGTTCTGCCCAAGAACTATGCACGACCGACGCTTGACAAGCGAACACTTGGTGAACTCGTTGACCTCATCGGCACAATCGGTTTAGGCGAAGAAGAGAATCGCTCAAAGGATATATTGGGCAGAGTTTATGAATATTTCCTTGCACGGTTTGCCAGTGCCGAAGGCAAAAGAGGAGGGCAGTTTTACACCCCTCGCTGTGTTGTGCAGCTGCTTGTTGAAATGCTCGCGCCATATCAAGGACGGATTTACGACCCGTGCTGCGGTTCAGGCGGGATGTTTGTCCAAAGTGAGGAATTCGTTGAAGCACACGGGGGGCAGCGCGATGATATCTCCATCTATGGACAGGAGTCTAACCCAACTACACGGCAATTGGCACTAATGAACCTCGCTATTCGCGGAATTGAGGCGAATCTCGGACAGGAATACGCTGACAGTTTTCACGACGATCAACACCCAGACCTGAAAGTTGATTACATCCTTGCCAATCCTCCCTTCAACAGTAGCGACTGGGGCGGTGACCGATTGCGTGAAGATAAACGTTGGACTTACGGCACGCCACCTACCGGCAACGCTAACTTTGCTTGGGTACAGCACTTTATCTATCACCTTGCACCAAATGGGATCGCTGGGTTTGTGTTGGCGAACGGTTTAATGAGTAGTAATACCGCAACCGAAGGCGAAATTCGTAAGAACATTATTGAAGCAGATTTAGTTGATTGCATGGTCGCGTTACCCGGACAGCTTTTCTATTCCACATCCATTCCCGTTTGTCTATGGTTTATCGCAAGGAACAAAGAAAACCACCGCTTTCGCAAGCGAACAGGTGAGACACTTTTTATAGATGCCCGCAGATTAGGAAAGATGATTGACCGCGTACACCGTGAGTTAACTAATTCGGAAATGACACGTATTGCTGAAACCTATCACGCATGGCGCGGTGATGAAGGCGCAGGTGAATATAACGACGTGCCCGGTTTCTGTAAAAGTATAATGCTTGCAGAAATTCAAGAGAACGGTAACGTTCTGACTCCCGGCCGCTACGTCGGCGCAGAAATAGTGGAAGAGGACGACGAACAATTTGAAGACATAATGGTAGACTTGACTGAGAAATTAACTAAACAGATGGCAGAAGCGAGACGATTAGATGATGCCATACGTGAAAATTTGCAGATGCTCGGATTTGGAAATGAATAAGGAGGAAAAATGACAGTAAAAGAATTAATGGCACTTCTCGAAAAATATCCTGACGATTTACGAGTTGTTGTCAACGGTTATGAAGATGGTTATGATGATATCTTACCAGAACGGATTTCCACCAGAAAAATACAGTTAGATGCTGGAACTCACGACTGGGAAGGAAAACACAACGATCCGCCTTATGAAACTG
The DNA here is from genome assembly GCA_965197475.1 of Candidatus Poribacteria bacterium. GTDB lineage: Bacteria > Poribacteria > WGA-4E > WGA-4E > WGA-3G > MSPOR6. The sequence continues at coordinate 1,271,439 of CBDANF010000003.1, forward strand.
AAGCAACAACAGATGATGCCAAGATTGTAGAGGCTTTGGTTTTTCACCGCGCGCCATATTATTAAAATTGAAAAGGATCTAATATGAAAAGTGAGCGGGTTAAAACCACCCTTGGTAGCTTGTTGTCACTCTCCAATGGTAAATCTAGTCCTGAACGCTCCAACGACTTGCCATACCCTGTTTATGGCGGTAATGGGGTTATAGGATTCGCCGACGAGACGAATTCCAATCCTGGTACAATTATTATCGGGCGTGTTGGTAGTTATTGTGGCTCTGTACACTTTAGCGATAATTCTTGTTGGGTAACTGACAATGCTATTCGGGCTAAGGCAATGAACGGAAACGATCCAAGATTTCTTTTCTACATGCTTCAAACCCTTCACTTGAATAATTATCGGGCAGGTTCGGGACAACCATTACTTAATCAGACTATTCTTTCGCAGATATATGCAACTATTCCCGCGCCTTCTGAACAACGCCGCATCGCTCACATCCTCGGCACACTTGACGACAAAATTGAACTCAACCGACAGATGAATAAGACGTTAGAAGCAATGGCAAGGGCAATTTTCAAATCGTGGTTTGTAAACTTTGACCCCGTAAAAGCAAAAATGGAGGGACGCAAACCTGTATGCATGGATGTCGAAACTGCTGCCTTATTTTCATCTGCGTTCCAGGATTCTCCGCTGGGGAAAATTCCACGGGGATGGGAAATTGGCACACTTGGCGAGATTGCAAAAAATGTTCGGAAAAGTGTAAAAGCAAATGAAATTGACTCTAGCGAATGTTTTATCGGCTTAGAACACATGCCGAGGCGAAATATCGCGCTCTCTCAATGGCAAGTAGATGCTGAAATCGCAAGCAATAAGTATCGTTTCAGAAAAGGTGGAATTCTTTTTGGCAAACTTAACTCACATTTCCACAAGGTTGGCGTTGCGCCTATTGACGGGGTTTGCTCAACTGACATTTTAGTAATTCAGCCAATTGATGCGGGGTGGTTCGGAGTTGTTTTAAGTCTTATATCCAGCGATAATTTTGTTGCTTATACCACTGCATTCTCGAAAGGAACTACATTGCCACGAACAAATTGGAAAGACATGTCAAATTACAAAACCGTACTACCTAAAGTTGAAATTGCCCATAAATACTCTGAATTCATACAACCAATTATCAAAAGAATTATTGAAAATATTCATCAATCCCACACCCTTTCCCAAATCCGTGATACACTGATGCCGAAGTTATTATCCGGCGAAATACGCGTAGACGATGCAGATGAGATATTGGAGAAAATTTAGATGTCTCAACAGACTGTCCCCCACATTGAGTCATTGCGTGTAAAAAACTACCGCGCACTACGAGATATAGAATTGAAACAACTTAAACCGTTAACTGTCTTTTTAGGAGCAAACGGGAGTGGGAAATCAACGTTCTTTGATGTGTTTGCGTTTCTCGCTGAATGTTTCACAGTCGGGTTACGTCAAGCGTGGAATAAAAGAGGTGGGTTTAAAGAACTGAGGACTCGCGGAAGTAATGGACCGATTGAATTTAAGTTGAAATATCGTGAGGAACCTGGTACTCCAATTATCACCTACCATCTTTCTATTGACGAAAACGCTGAAGGTCCCTTTGTTGGTACTGAATGGCTGCAATGGCGGCGCGGTAGTCGAGGAAAACCGGTTCGCTTCCTTGATTTTCATCGGGGGATAGGAAGCATCATTGCCGGCGAAAAACCAGATGAAGCAGATACTCGAACTGATGAACAATTTGATGATGCCTCAATGATCGCTGTGAGTACGCTAGGGCAATTAACAAGGTATCCCCGCGTGAGTGCTCTTCGCCGCTTTATTACAGACTGGCACCTCTCCGATCTTTCCACCGATGCTGCACGCCAAGCAACCGACGATGGACCGCAAAAGCGGTTATCCGAAACAGGAGACAACCTACCCAACGTTATTCAGTATCTGCAGGAAAGATACCCAGAACGTCTGGAAAAAATTATATCGGTTCTATCAGATCGGGTGCCGCGCTTAGAAAAGGTGGACACAGAATTAATGATGGATGGCCGCCGCTTGCTAAAAATTAAAGATGCGCCGTTTGAGCAACCCATATTAGCAAAGTTCGCCTCCGATGGCACATTGAAGCTGCTATCCTATCTAACTCTATTTCATGATAGACAACCACCACAATTGATCGGTATTGAGGAACCTGAAAATTACCTACACCCGCGCCTGCTAACCGGTTTAGTAGGAGAATGTCTTGAAGTGTCAATGATGTCTCAACTCATAATTACCACACATTCACCCCGTTTTGTCAATGAACTTAGTGCTGATGAGGTGTGGGTGTTGTATCGAGATGAGCAAGGTTTCACGGTGTGCAAACGTGCGTCGGAAATGCTGGGAATAGAGCAGCTTTTGGATGCAGGTGCAAAGTTGGGAAAACTCTGGATGGAAGGTTACTTTGAATTCGGTGACCCGTTGACCAATGCAGGCGGTCCAAAGCGGGGTGTGCATGCACATTAAATTCTTCTTGGAGGAGTTATCTGCTGAAGAAGCTTTAACGCATATCTTACCAAAAATTTTGGCAGACGATGTCAGTTATGAATTCCATGTCTCTGAAGGAAGAGACGATCTGCTTGAAGAATTACCAAAGCTATTGAGAGGACACCAATGGATACCCGATGATTGGCGAATTGTCGTACTTATTGATGAAGATCGGAAAGATTGTCGCGAACTGAAAACATATTTAGAAAAGGCATCACGCGAAGCGGGTTTTGTGACAAAATCCAGTGCGATTCCGAACGAAGATTTTCAAGTTGTCAATCGAATAGCAATTGAAGAATTAGAGGCATGGTTTTTTGGAGATATTGAAGCCTTGCACGCAGCTTATCCCAGAATCTCAAGGAACCTCCACGCTAAGGCAAAATACCGGAATCCCGACGCAATCCAGGGCGGCACGTATGAGGCATTGAGAGACTTGCTCATTCAGAAAAAATACTTTACAGGACGGATATCCAAACCTACAGTAGCACAGAACATTGCACAACACATGGAACCGAGCCGAAACATATCGAAAAGTTTTCAAGTATTTGTTGAAGGACTCAAGGCATGCGTAGGAAAAGAATTGTTGGTGTAACCTGCTTGGAGCAACAACATGAATCTCGATAAAATTTACGAATCCGATATTGAAGAAGCTGCGCTCAATTGGTTTGCCGACTTGGGTTATACCGTGTTACACGGTCCTAACATCGCACCAGACGCACCTGCCTCTGAACGTTCCACTTACAAGGAAGTCGTTTTGACGCGCCGTTTACAAGATGTTGTTGCCCGCCTAAATCCAAACATACCCACCGAAGCACAGGAAGAAGCAATCAGCAAAGTGCTTAATCCAGATTCCCCCGCATTGGTTCAGAATAACCGCGCATTTCATCAGATGTTAGTTGACGGTATAGAGGTTGAATATCGGCAGACAGACGGAACGGTCCGCGGTGATCGCGTGCGGTTGATTGATTTTGAAACGCCAGAAAACAATGATTGGTTGGCGATCAACCAGTTCACAGTAATTGGAGAAAGCGAACGCCGCCCGGACATTGTGCTGTTTATCAATGGACTCCTTTTAGCCATCATAGAACTCAAAAATCCAACTGATGAAAAAGCTACCATCTCAACCGCTTTTCGTCAAATTCAAACCTACAAACAGGAAATTCCGACACTGTTCACCTATAACGAAATGGTTGTTATCTCAGATGGATTAGAGGCGCGCATCGGGTCTTTAACTGCCGACAAGGAGTGGTTTCTGCCGTGGCGGACAATTGAAGGAGAAAACGAAGCACCATCAACCGAATTAGAATTAGAGGTATTGATTAAGGGTGCCTTTCAGAAATACCGATTTTTGCGTTATCTAAAACACTTCATCGTTTTTGAAGAAACAGAGAGCGGAACAATTGCCAAAAAAATCGCCGGTTATCACCAATTCCATGCTGTCCAAACAGCGGTTGACACAACATTAAAAGCGTCATCTTCCGAAGGAGATCAACAGTGCGGGGTCGTTTGGCATACGCAAGGCTCTGGCAAAAGCTTAACGATGGCTTTTTACGCTGGCAGCATCGTCCAACATCCGCAGATGGAAAACCCTACCCTTGTCGTTATCACTGACACAAACGACCTTGACGATCAACTGTTCGGCGCATTCGCTCGATGTCACCAACTGCTGCGACAGAAACCGGTACAAGCACAAAGTAGGCAAAACTTACGCGAACTTCTGAAGGTTGCCTCTGGCGGAGTAGTCTTTACCACAGTTCACAAGTTTTTCCCAGAAGGTGAAGAGACACGTTTTCCGCAACTGTCTGACCGCCGAAACATCGTGGTAATTGCAGACGAAGCACATCGGAGCCAGTACGGCTTTATTGATGGGTTTGCTGCTCACATACGCGATGCGCTTCCGAATGCGTCTTTTATCGGTTTTACCGGCACCCCAGTTGAACTCACAGATCGTAATACCGTTGCCGTTTTTGGAGATTACATTAGTATCTACGACATCCAACAAGCGGTTGATGATGGCGCAACCGTACCAATTTTTTATGAAAGCCGTCTTGCCAAAATTGAACTCGACGAAGACGAAAAACCTCACATTGATCCGGAATTCGAAGAACTGACCGAAGCGGAAGAAATAACACAAAAGGAAAAACTCAAAACCAAGTGGGCGCAGCTTGAAAAGTTAATGGGAACAGAAAAACGACTGGGACTCATCGCAGATGATATAATTGAACACTTTGCAGAACGTTTAGAGGTAATAGATGGTAAGGGGATGATTGTCTGTATGAGCCGCCGCATCTGCGTTGACCTCTACAATGCGATTATTCAACGCTGTCCAGAGTGGCACAACGACGATGACAAGAAAAGTGCAATAAAAGTCGTGATGACAGGCTCCGCTTCTGATGACGAATCATGGCATCCACATATCCGAAATAAGAAACGGCGAGAAGAAATGGCAGTCCGATTCAAAAACGCAGAAGACCCGTTCAAACTTGTTATCGTCCGTGATATGTGGTTAACTGGATTTGACGCGCCGAGTCTTCACACTATGTATGTAGACAAACCAATGCGTGGACATGGACTCATGCAAGCAATTGCCCGTGTTAATCGCGTGTACCGTGACAAACCGGGAGGTTTGATAGTAGACTACATAGGACTCGCGTACCATCTAAAACAAGCATTAAGTAATTACACCAAAAGCGGCGGAAAAGGGAATACTACCCTTGACAAAAACGAAGCAGTTGCAGTAATGATGGAAAAGCATGAAATTTGCTGTAATTTGTTTCATGGGTTTGACTGGTCATTGTGGACTACAGGGAACGCGGCAGATCGGCTCAAATTGCTACCTGCAGCACAAGAACATATCCTGCAACAAAAGGATGGAAAAGAGCGTCTACTGCAAACTGTTTCCGAACTGACCAAGGCATTTGCACTGGCAGTCCCACATGAAAAAACAACCGAGATACGAGACGATGTCGGATTTTTTCAGACGGTGAGAAAAGTTTTGGCAAAACCGACGGCTGCGGAAGAAGCACAGTTGGATGCGGCCGATCAAGCGATTAAGCAGTTGGTTTCCAAAGCGGTTGTCCCTGAAGGTGTGATTGATATATTCTCCGCCGCTGGACTGGAAAAGCCCGATGTCTCGATTCTCTCCGATGAATTCCTTGCTGACGTACAAGACATGCCCCATAAAAACTTGGCAGTTGAACTTTTGGAAAGATTACTTAGCGGTGAAATTAAAACGCGTTCACAGAAAAACGTTGTACAAAGCCGTTCATTTGCAGAGATGTTGGAACGTTCAATCCGCGCCTATCAGAATCGGACAATTGAAGCAGCACAAGTAATTGAAGAACTGATCGAAATCGCACAAGAGATGCGTCAAGCGCAAGACCGTGGCGACGCGTTAGGATTGTCAGATGAAGAATTAGCATTTTATGATGCACTTGAAACTAACGACAGTGCTGTTGAAGTCCTCGGTGATGAAACATTGAAAACCATTGCGATTGAACTTGTAGAAACCGTTCGAAAGAGTGTGACCATTGACTGGACAATCAAAGAGAGTGTCCGTGCAAAGATAAGATTAGCGGTAAAACGTATTCTGCGCAAACACGGCTACCCACCTGATAAACAGGCAAAAGCCACCCAAACCGTATTAGAGCAGGCAGAAGTCCTGTGTAAGGGTTGGGTGATACAGTAGTTGGGACAGAAGAGAGCACATAATTTTTTGATAACTAATTCTTATCCAATTCTAAAAACGGAATATCATTCTTTACGAACATTTATTCATACATCCTTGACAAAATCAAAAGAATTCGTTACACTAAACTATTAAAATCATCTCCGCGTTAAGATGCGGAATATCTACGAGGGAAAAAATGTTAGCTGAAATACGTCATAGAGAAGGTGTTATTGTTATTCGTCCCACCGGTCGCATGATCGGTGCAGCAAATGTTGAAATTAGACAGCAAATTCATGAAGAGCTTGAGGAGCACTTCGATTCACCAAAGGTCATCTTTAATCTTGAGGAGGTTACCCGAATGGATAGTAGCGGCTTAGGAACACTCGTTTCCGTGCACGTCACTATCACACGTAAGGGGGGACGCACTGCACTCGTCAACGCAGGCGCGCATATTAGAAACCTGCTCGTTCTTGGAAGGTTAGCAACCGTTTTTGAGAATTACGACAGTGAAGAGGAAGCAATCCTTGAACTGAGCGCGGACAAGAGTTAGCTTTTCTAATTTCCACCATTTTGCACCGCTATCAGTAACCACTCAAAATATCATTATGATTGAACGAGATTGAGGAGATTCATGGCAAATCAGAATGACCTAACGCTTACTGTCAACGCAGGCTTCCATAACCGGGATGGGTGTCCTGTTGTCGTTAATGTTGACCATCCCGCGGTGAGAGAGTTAATCAATAGCGATGTCATTTTAACCGATTCAGAAAGCGGAGATGTTATCTCTGCACAATGCTACAAAAGTGACGATCGCGCTTCTACCACCATAGCATGGATACTTGACAGACTCGCCGCTGGTGCCTCGCGCACCTATACGCTTTCGGAAGGTAGCGTTAACAAGGAAGCAGGTATTGAATTAAAATATGGTACGGAAACAATTGATGTTACAATCAACGGACGACCGTTTACCACTTTCCGGTATGCCGAAACGCAGTTTCGTCCCTATTTTTTTTCTGTGTTGGGTCCGAACGGGTGCGAAGTGACACGAGGTGAAACGAGCGACATCTCAAAAGACCACGTGCATCACCGTTCTCTCTACGTCGCCTATGGTGAAGTTAATGACGTTGACTTGTGGGGAGAAGGTAAAAATTGCGGAAGAGTTGTACTTCAAGGTTTCAGACAAAAACATGGGGGTGCTGTTGTCAGTAGAATCTATACTGACAACAGTTGGGAAACGAAAGATGGTGAAGTCTTGATGGCAGATAAGCAGCATTTTCGCATCTACAACTTGCCTGAGGATGGGGCCGTTGTTGACCTTGATTTAAGTTTTATCGCATCTGCAGGTGATGTCCATTTTGGTGACACCAAAGAGGGCGGTATCATGTGTATTCGAGTCCATCCGTCAATGAACGCTTCCGACGGTGGAAAGATTGAAAACGCTTTTGGCGGTATCAATGAAGGTGAAACATGGGGAAAACGTTCCAACTGGTGTGATTATTCCGGTGTCGTTGATAGCACGCCAGTTGGAATCGCTGTGTTCGACCATACTGTGAATCCACGGTATCCTACATATTGGCACGTTCGCAACTACGGACTAATGGGAAGCAACATTTTTGGAAGCGGCACCTTTGAACGAGACGCATCCAAAGATGGTTCCTACACGCTAAAGCAAGGCGATGAGATGCACTTCCGGTTCCGTGTGCTTATTCATGCTGGCGATGCTACTGTCGGCAAAGTTGGACAGAAGTACCACGATTTTATCAATCCTCCGACCGTTGAGATTTCAGAAGAATAGGTCCGACTACATAGTATCTGAACAGAATAGGCATGAACTAACAAATTATAGTTGGTGTTATCCAGCAATATCTAAATTGTCAAATACATCTCCACTGATTTTTTCAGTTGAGATTTCTTGACAATTAAAGGACTTACACATTATCCTGTGTCCTTTTATAATTTGCGTCCATCCTGATTATATAGTGAAATCTAAAAATATGTGCACACTCCCTGGTAGATGCGGTTTGCTAACCGCATCTATGAGACTGAATAAACACGGTTCGGTTAGGAAACCGAACCTACCGTAGTGTATAAATAATTATACGACTTGTGCCAGTTAACCATTTGTTTTGTTGTTTTTCACAAATATCTATTTTAGTTATAAACATATCGTCCCTACGGGACTGGAGAGAGGGTGTCCGATGTTTTTTCTATAAACATATCGTCCCTACGGGACTGAAGAACGTACCGCAGCTATAAAGTTTAGAAAATATGTTGGACATTTTAGAGAAGCATGGACAAAGGACACTTCATCTGTGAATATTATTGGACAAAAGTTATTTAGCACAACTCGTTAATTATGGATTTTACTATAATTTCCAATTCATTGTCCTAATTTCCTTAAAAATCCGACAATTTTCCCAAAATTACCAGGACTTACGCATTTCCTCTTAAAGTCCCCCTGATAAGGGGATTTAGGGGGTTAAAATACCAAAATTCTGCTTATTTTACCCCCTAACCCCCCCTTATCAAGGGGGAATGTGTAAGTCCTGATTACATTAAATTTCAATTTTTTTCATTTTTTGCTTGCTTTTTTTTAAAAAATTTGGTATAATTAATCGTATTAAGACAATTTTATATTGATTTTACAATTATTATTTAATTGGCTTAAAGTGATATAATGCAAGGAATTGCAATAATACTTGGTTTAGATGATCAAATTGTCTTATCCTTTTCAATAGACACCCGCGCCCGTGGCGTGTCGTAACAGAAGGAGGTCTAAGATGTTCAATAAATGGATACTTGGCGGCGTTGCCTTCCTGATAGTGTTATCCATTGCGTGTGTTTTGTGGTATCAGCACGACACGGCAGCGTGACAGAACAGGCAGCCGACGTAGCCTCTGCGGCAACCGTAGAGGAATCATTAATTGAAGATAACCCTATAGATAAAATGGCGTTACGCGAATCCTTGTTAGACATGAACTGATAGTTTTCACATCATTATTTAGTTAATATTCTCGCAACTTTGGAGTTCATAATATGAAAATACACATTGTAAATCAAAATAGATTCGTAATCGTTCTACTTGCTATCTTGATAGTTTCCTTTAGCACGTGGGGCATCAGTTATGGGGCAGATTTGGATGTCGGCGAACCGCGTACGGTGCGGCTTATCTACTTCTTACCTAACAATCGTACACTTCACACCGAGGCGATTCAGAAATTCAAAGATGAGATTCGTCGTGTTCAGTCCTTCTACGCTGAGCAGATGCAAGCACACGGATACGGGAATAGGACTTTCCATCTTGAGACTGATGTCCAAGGTGAGCCAATAGTTCATCGTGTAGATGGACAATACCCTGAGAACGAGTATAATTTCGGAAGTGTGCTTAACGAGATTGGAAACGTATTTGATCGTAGTCAAAACATTTACCTCATTGTCCTTGGCAATGGTAAACGTGAATTTGATAATGTTGGTGGACTCGGAAAAAACGACGGAAAAAATAGTGGATGGGCGATGTTTCCGGACTCATATTCGTGGCAAACAGTGGCGCATGAACTTGGACATGCCTTTGGACTACAGCACGATTTCAGGAACGGAGATTATATCATGTCGTACGGCCCAGGAGAGAATCGGTTATCTGCATGTAGTGCCGGATATTTGGCTGGGCATCCCTACTTCAACCCCGATATCCCAATTGAGGTAGGACAGTCTCCCACTATTGAACTTATTTCACCGTTGGAATATCCGACAGGTTCAAAAAATGTTCCTGTACGACTCAAAATCAGCAGCTCGATAGGGATCCACCAAGTAACCCTATTCGTTAGGACAAGAGAACCAGTTTTCAATGCCGCCGGAGATCTGGAAGTGAAGGCATGCCGTAGATTAGCAGGTGAAAAAGAGACACTCGTTGAATTTGACTACGATGGCGTTACCCCATCTGATAGCAGGACGAGTCTTGTCTATCCTATTTCACATCCAATTTATGCCGAGGTAATGGATGTAAATGGAAATATTGGCAAAATGGATTTTTCACTTGTTAATAACTTGACACACAAATTGGTTATCCAGAGACCGCGGGAGCGTGTGGCAAAGTTCGGCTTTTCTGCGGCATTTTCACCGGATGGAAGGACCCTTGCCTGGGCATTATCAGATAGGACGATTCGCTTGTGGGACGTTACTACAGGCGAAAATACTGCAACCCTTGTTGGGCATAAAGCGTGGGTATATTCTGTGGCGTTCTCACCTGATGGTAAAACCCTCGCGTCCGGTTCCTCTCAATGGGATCAGCACACAGTTAGACTGTGGGACGTTGCAACAGAACGAGAAGTCCGGAAAATAAGTCATAGCGGACGGGTCGCATCTGTAGCATTTTCACCAGACAGCACAATTCTCGCATCGGCAGCAGGTAATGACGAAACAAAGAACTACACCGTCAAATTATGGGACGTTGCGACAGGGGAAAATACTGGCACCTTTGCACATACCTTCTCCCCGCGAACCGTAGCGTTCTCACCCGATGGCGCAACGCTCGCTTCAGGAGGATACGATTTAACTTTCAAACTATGGGATGTGGTGACAAAGGAAAATATCAACACATTTAGACTCAACGCACCGGTTGAATCTATAGCGTTCTCACCCGACGGCACTACGCTCGCAGTAGGAGACTGGTATAAGGTAACCCTATGGGACTTTATAGCAGGTAAACAGATCGATACTCTTAACGGACATTCGCTCCTCATCCGTTCTGTGGCGTTTTCAACAGATGGAATGTTCCTTGCATCGGGATCAGATGAAAAAATCCAGATATGGGACGTGGCAACGCGAATAAATATAGCGACCTATGATAGGAGCACGTCGGCCACCCTCTCTTCCGTAGAATTTTCACCCGATGACACAACGCTCGCCTTGGCATCAGGAAACACGATTATTCTATGGGATCTATCTGAATTGAAAAAGACAAGTGCTGAGGCACGAACTGAAATTAACGTTCCCGACCCTAATCTTCGTACCGCGATTGCGACCACACTCGGCCTGCCAGCAAGTGCGCCAATCTTGCACGGAAATATGACGGGTCTGAGCAGACTTATTGTAGACAACGCTTCTATTAAGGATTTGACAGGTCTTGAGTTAGCAACTAACCTGATATCCTTGTCGTTTGTGGGTAACTCGGTATCAGACATCTCTCCTGTGGCGAAATTAACCAACCTAACGTCACTATCGTTTGCGAACAACTCAGTATCGGACATCTCGCCTGTAGCGAAATTAACCAACCTAACGTCACTATCGTTTGCGAACAACTCAGTATCGGACATCTCGCCTGTAGCGAAATTGACCAACCTAACATCCCTATGGTTTAGGAACAACTCGGTATCAGACATCTCGCCTGTAGCGAAATTAACCAACCTAACATCCCTATGGTTTTCGAGCAACTCAGCATCAGACATCTCGCCTGTAGCGAAATTAACCAACCTATCGTCACTATCGTTTTGGAACAACTCAGTATCAGACATCTCGCCTGTAGCGAAATTAACCAACCTATCGTCACTATGGTTTGCGGACAACTCGGTATCGGACATCTCGCCTGTAGCGAAATTAACCAACCTAACATCCTTACGGTTTGCGGACAACTCAGTATCGGACATCTCGCCTTTAGCGAAATTAACCAACCTATCGTCACTATCGTTTGCGCACAACTCAGTATCAGACATCTCGCCTGTAGCGAAATTAACCAACCTAACATCACTATGGTTTGCGCACAACTCGGTATCAGACATCTCGCCTTTAGCGAAATTAACCAACCTAACATCCCTATGGTTTGAGAACAACTCAGTATCGGACATCTCGCCTTTAGCGAAATTAACCAACCTAACGTTCCTATGGTTTGAGAACAACTCAGTATCAGACATCTCGCCTTTAGCAGAATTAACCAACCTAACATCCCTACGGTTTTGGAACAACTCAGTATCAGACATCTCGCCTCTCGTGGCAAATACGGAACTGGGGAGTGGAGTTAAAATTAATGTGAAAAACAATCCTCTGAGTTACAGATCTATCCACACACACATTCCAATTCTACAGGAGAGAGGCGTTATCGTAGAGTTTGATGATCAAGCGCATCCAGCCCTTTTGAAAATATCGGGCGATGACCAGGAAGGTGCCACCTCTGAACTGCTTTCGGATCCATTGGTCGTTGAAGTACAGGATGAGAACGGTTCTGCGGTCGCAGGGGTTCAAGTGACGTTTACTGTTACTACGGGTGGTGGAACGCTTAGTCTTATGAGCACAATGACCGATGAAAACGGTAGGGCGGAAAGTACGCTCAAATTGGGGCAAGATTTGGGAACAAACATCGTTAAGGTACTTGCCTCCGGAATTGACAGTTCGGTGATCTTTAGAGCCATCGCTTCTACTGAGCGACCAACGTTTAAAGAAGATGTGAACGGCGACAGTATAGTGGATATCAGAGATCTGGTACTGGTTGCCACGCAGCTCGGTCAGACAGGCAAAAACAGCGCGGATGTCAATGGTGATGGCATTGTCAACATTCAGGATCTTGTCTTGGTGGCAGCCGCTTTTGGGAACGTACCCGCTGCATCTACAGTGCGTCCCTACACTAACGAGCTTCTCACTCCAGAAGTTGTGCAGCAGTGGTTGGATACTGCCAAGCAATTGGCGCATCCTGATGCTACCATGCAACGCGGTATTGCTGTACTGGAGACTCTCCTCATCGCTTTGCTACCTAAAGAGACAGCACTTCTACCTAACTATCCAAATCCATTCAATCCAGAGACATGGATACCGTATCAGTTAGCAAACCGTACGGATGTTAGCGTTTCAATCTATTCTATTGATGGGAAGCTAATCCGAATGCTAAATATAGGGCAACAAGCGGCTGGTGTTTATGAGTCACGAAACCGGGCAGCATATTGGGATGGAAAAAATGAAGCTGGCGAGTCTGTCGCAAGTGGGATATATTTCTATACGCTCAAAGCAGGCGCGGATTTCACAGCAACACGGAAAATGTTGATTAGGAAGTAAACGGGTATTCAAAAAACGTTCAAAAAAGAGGGTGTTGACTAACTAATGATAGCATAGTTATTACGATTAGAAACTCCTGTCTGTAGCGGTCTATGTTTCGCGAGTTGTTTCAAATACTATCATTTTAACAATACCCTCAGAACAAAAACTTCATGGAAAGGAAACAGATATATGGCAATTCCAACTATTCATGTTGGCTGCACGCATTTCGCACACGGGCGTTTACAAGCACAAGTCAATTCATACGGTCTTGAACCTGTTGCGTGTGTAGACATCAACCTTGAAGCAGCGAAGAGAGGCGTCGAATCAATAAATGGTGCCCCCGAAGGTTTGTCAGAACGCATTTATACAACAATTACTGAGGCAAAAGAGAAGCACGACGCAGAAGCGTGTCTGATCTATGCGTCAACAACAGTTCACGCGGAACTCATTGTTGAAAGTCTAAACCTTGGTATGCATACGCTCTGTGTCAAACCGATTGCAACGACGCAAGCAGAATTTCGTGACATTATCCAAGCACACAAGGCAAACCCTGGTACACTATTGGTGCAGGGACAAAACAAGCGATGGAATCCTGCAGCTGCGAAAATGCGGGAATGGCTCCGCGAAAAAGATGGTATCGGTGAGATGTTAGGTGGTGAGTGCCGATTCTGGATACGCCAAAACCTATTTACTGGTCCTGATTCACGACAACCCGATGCGTATATTGATGGACTTTACTTCCACGCAGGATGTAGTCATCAACTTGACCAACTCGTTGGTGCGAAAGGACTACCTAAATATGTCACCGCGCATGTCCATAACCGTCGTGACCCCGCATTAGGACAGATAGAAGCGTGGGGCACAGCAGGTGGAAACGCCTTGATGGAATACGCCAACGGCGCGCCTTTCACGTATGCTGGCACCCGCGCAGGACACATGGGGGCTTACGGATGGAGCGGCAGTTGGACATTCCATGGTGAAGAGGGAGACTTACGTCGAGATGGCGGACACCTGCAACTTTTCCGGACAGGAAAAGAGATTGAAAACCTTACACTACAAGACCTTCATGGCGGTTTGATTGAAGATGATAGACTCCAATTTGATGCTTTTGCTGAAGCGATCACCACCGGAAAAGACCGCGAGTGGATTCAGGATAGCACGCTTGGAACATGGATATTGATGGAAGCGTGCAACGAGTCTGCCCGAACACATGAACGGGTTGATGTAGAAGCATTTGCACAGAAGATGCTTGCTTAAGTTTCAATGGAAATTTAGACAATGAAGTTTTTTAAACTGCTTTTTCTCGCAGTACTCAGCTTATCAGTACTCACCGGGTGTGAGAGACAACTTGTATCACCAGTAGCTCCTGCTGATCTCTCGCAAACCACTACACAATTCGCGCAACAGGCACTCTCGGACCTTGCTGACACTGCTGCTAAACGCGGATTTGTTGATCTTGCTAACGCTGCAAATGATGTTGCAGAGACACTTGCAATTGATGATGGCACTTCAGTGGAACCAATGTTTTCAAGGCTTGCAAAACTTGCTGATGCAGTGACTATCTTGGAACATGCATTTGTTGAAGCAGGATGCGAAATTGAATTACAGAAATTTGCTGAAGCATCAATGGACGCTGTAAAGGCATACACAATAAGGGATGCAGCTGAAATGGAACAGGCATTGCAGAACCTTACTCAAGAAGCTTTAAAAGCGCAAAAGGTATTGCAGCAGTTGCCTGTTGAAAACGGTTTCATGCCTTTCACATTCGGTTACGGTCCCGCCATAGATGCTACCATAAGTGAGTTTTTTTGTCCCGAACCAGACGATCCACTTTATGAGCCTGGTTTAATCTTGATACAGTACGACAGCACAATTCGACCAATGTCTGAAACAAAGACTGCTGTAACTGAATTTTTGGCACTCAAAGGGTATACAGAGCAAGAAAATGGATTGTCTGGGTACGAGAGAAAAAATTCCTCGTTGTGGTTCCATCTCAAAGAATACACAGCATATATACAATTGGAAAGGGTATCCAACAATTTTGAGTCTATCGACTTAGGGGCAGATGTCGATCCACTTCTTATTATGGGAGAATTAATGCACATTCCCGGTGTTAATCTTGTGCAACCCTTTGTCTTTAACGTCATTTTTGAAAAGGTTTTACCACCTGATAGATATTATATAATGCAAGATATGGCAGCAAAATACAATGAAGCATGGTGTCAAGGTAATTTTGATGTCATAAACAATATGTTAATTGAAAGAATCGATTTAGATTTTTTTGATTATACTTTTGTGCAGAACCTTGCAGACATCTATGCTGAAGAAATTCCTGAAACTGCAGAACAAATCCAAATGAATCGTTTTTTTCTCCGCAGGATAGCTGAGTTATTCCTTTATATCTACTTTCTGGATCCGGATAAAAACCTTGACGAGATAATTAACCGTTTTCGAGAATCTGTTAGAACCAGACACCTGAGTTTTATTGGTCGTAGAACATTTTTTCACTATTACCATACCACTGACTATTGGAAGCAACTCGTTAATGATCATTTGAGCAAATAATGGAGGTATCAAATGCAATCGCCACACGGCTCAGCATTCCGCCCGTCTGTGATGGGTAGAAACGGCATGGTTACATCAGGGCACGTGCTTGCTTCACAAACAGGTATACAGACAATGATGGCGGGGGGCAATGCTGTTGACGCTGCGATTGCAACTGCCGCTGCCCTCGGTGTTGTTGAACCTGCTGGTTCTGGCATCGGTGGAGACGGATTTATCCTCATCTATTGGGCTGAAACAGGGCAAGTTGCAGCTGTGAATGGAACAGGACCAGTGCCTCGTGCCGCAACGCGCGAGACCTATCTCAAAAACGGCGGCATTCCAATGAAAGGTATGCGGAGTGTTTCTGTGCCAGGACTCGTTGACGGTTGGCTGCTTGCACACGAACGTTACGGCACACTCAAATTAGAAGATGTTTTCGCACCCGCAATTTCTCTTTGCGAAGATGGGTTTCCAGTGAGCCATAGACTCGCCGGTGGTCTGAGAGGTGTGAACGCTGCCTTCGCTGCCGAACCGGATAGCCGCGCTATTTTTACAAACGATGGCGAACCGATCCCCGCAGGTGAACTCCTCGCAAATCCTAATCTCGGCACAACCCTCCGCAAAATCGCTAAAGATGGAAGGGAGGTATTCTACGAAGGGGAGATTGCCAAAACCATTGATGAGTTTGGTCGTGCATACAATGGACTATTAACAGCAGAAGACCTCGCTAACTATCATGCACATTGGGCGGATCCAATACACGTCAACTACCGTGGTTACGAAGTATATGAAATGCCTCCGAACTCAAGCGGACATATTCTATTGCAAGAATTGAACATCGTTGAGTTGTTCGATTTACAAACGTTGGGATGCAACACTGCCGAAAGTGTGCATCTGATGGTTGAAGCGAAAAAACTTGCCTTTGCTGACAGAGAAAAATATATGGCAGATCCTAATTGGGTAGATATTCCGTTAGAAGGGATGCTATCTAAATCCTACGCTGCTGAACAAGCAAAACGAATTAATTTGGAGAAGGCGGCTGTTGATGTTCCTGCAGGTGGACCAGAAGCACACGAAGATACAACATGTTTCTGCACTGCTGACAGCGCAGGGAATCTGGTTTGTGTGTTACAAAGCATCCAATCAGGTTTCGGTTCCGGCTTAATTGCAGGCGACACTGGCATTCTGCTAAATAACCGAATGACCTATTGGCATCTGGAAGAGGAACATCCGAACTGCTTAATGCCGGGCAAACGTGTTCGCCATACGATGAATCCTGTGATTGTGACTAAAGACGGTAAACCTGTGTTAGCGTGTGGAACACCGGGCGCGGATACACAAGTTCAGACGAACCTGCAGTTGGTCACACATGTCCTTGACTTTGGAATGACACCACAGGAAGCAGTTTCAGCACCGCGCTGGCGCAGTCTCCAGAACCCAATGGAATCCACAATTCCGCATACCTGTTCTAATCACCTTCAGTTAGAGACACGATTCTCCTCGGATGTCCAAGAGGAATTAGCGAATAGAGGTCATGAACTTCAACTTGTCGGGGATTGGGGCGGTCCAGGAAGTGCACAGATGATCAAGGTTCATCCTGAATCGGGTGCGCTTATCGGTGGGTCCGATCCAAGGACCGACGGTTACGCTGTAACTTTTTAACGTGGGTTAGGCGTTATGTTGTCTGAATCACCGATTATGCGGATTACACAGATTTCTCGGATTTTGGTGTATTGTATGTGTTGAATGAATTGGATGGATTGTTGGGTTTCGCTTCGCTCTACTTCATAGGTGTTAATTTTAGGTGTGCAACACTCGTGTTTAGTGTTGATTCGGATTTAGTCAGCCCCAGCGGGGCGAAATGTTTATAGAAACGCTGGTGAACAACTGTCTTAGCCCCAGCGGGGCGAAATGTTTATCAATAAATCTTATATTGATGTCTAAGGTGTTTCTATTGACCTTGACTATCACTCAAGAACTCTAAAAATTGTCTAATGTATACAGTCTATCTCATAAATCGTTAAACACGGTTCTGTTCAGAGGATCCAACTTCATCGTAGGGGCGGGTCTCTGTGCCCGCCCGTTGTTTCCGTTCTCAAGACATGGCGAAGCACAGAGACCTCGCCCTACATAAGATTTATGAGATACGCTCTAGTAATTAAATGTATAGTAATTATAGGTTTTGTTGTAAACGGAGAAGCAATGAAAATTTTAGTTACAGGCGGCACGGGGCGCATCGGATCGAACCTCACCAAAAAACTATTAGAAAAGGGACACGAAATCCGATGTTTTACCTATCCCGGCGATGCCAATCGTGTTGATAAGTGAGAGGGTACTGAAAGAGTTGAGACCGTCCTTGGTGATCTGCGCGAATATGAAGATGTCAAAAAAGCAGTTGAGGGTGTAGATGCCATCTATCATATTGGCGCAGCTTTCGGAGGTCCGTTTAATAACCGTGACTATCTGGCTATCAACGGGATGGGCACGCTCAATATCTTAGAATGTGTCCGCGAATTCAATCCAAACATTCATCGCCTCGTCTATGCATGTACCGAAGCGATCTATTGGCGGCTAACTGAAAAAGGTAGGCTTTTTAACGAGTTAATCGCGGAGGATATGGTCGCTAAATACCACCACATGCCCTACTTCCTCACGAAATGGATAGGGGAAGAACTTTGTATGGCGTATCATCATCAATATGGCGTGCCTTCCACAGTGTATCGGTTTACAACAGTAATTGAACCAAGCGAATATCTCAATAAAGACGGATTACCAAAGCAATTCGTCTTTAGTCCTATCTATAATCGATACAAAAACTACAAAGGAAACGATCCTGCTGAATTAGAGACCGTTGAGGCTGTCAAGCAAGCGTGGAACGGAGAAGAAAAGTTTATACTCAAACGCAACCCCGACGGCCGTCCCTACAAAGAGCATTTTACCGATATTCGGGACATTGTTCAAGGATTGGTCTTAGGAATTGAAAAGGATGCTGCTGTCGGTGAAGAATTCACGCTCGGTGGAAATGGCATTTTCAAATATGAGGAGATAATTCCTTACCTGTGTGAACGCTATCATAAAGATTTCGCTGATATAAAACTTCCGAACGCCAACTATTTTGAGTTTGACATGAGCAAAATCAAAACGCTACTTGACTATGAACCACAACATGATATAGCAAGCATCCTTGATGCAGCGGAAGCGATGCGACGTGGCGAAGATGTCGGTATCATTCCGACCGGTGTTCGATGGGGTTAAAGTTAATTTTTCTTGAAAACTACAGAAAAATAGGGTAAACTTAAATTATCGGACAGATTTAGACCTTAAGTATTCAGTTTATTAGGAGATTCGTTATGAAAACAACATTTTGGACGACGTATCGGAATTGGGCGATTCTGCTTGCCTTTGCTTTTTTAGCAGTGGGTTGCGCCACAGTCACAACTATGAAGATTACCGATATATATGTCCCATCAAGTACCAAACACTTGGATAGACACATTGATGCTGTCTTAAAACAGGAAGGACTTGAACCTTCAAAACAGTCAAATGATGCCGAATTTCTAAGACGTATCTATTTAGATATGACAGGAAAAATTCCGACATCGGAAGAAGTGTTAGATTTTATCAACGACGGTTCGTCAAACAAACGTTCTAAAAAAATTGATGAACTTGTCGGGAGCAAAGAATCCATTAATTATTGGACGCTGTTATGGGTGAATTGGTTAATCGGGAGACGCGATGATGGAGATGACCGTCGCATCGGTTTAAACGGTTGGGTGCGCGAGGCACTTGAGACTAACATGCCCTACAATCAGTTTGTCAAAGAACTTGTTGCTGCTGATGGAGAATTACAGGACAACCCAGCAGGCAACTATGTCCTGCGTTATGAAAGATCGCCTGTCTTCTTAACTTCTCACACGTCTCGGTTGTTCCTCGGTCTGCCGATGCAGTGTGCTGAATGCCACGATCACAAAACCGAAGCATGGTTACAGGAGGATTTCTATGGTGTCGCTGCCTTCTTTACCGGTATTGAAAGTGAGGAAAAAGAAGAATTTCAAACCATAGATATGAACGGTGATCCGAAGATGATGCAAAATTTCCTTATCAAAAATACGCCAAAACAGGAACGGACTATTTACGTCGAAAGCATGGATGAATCTGTTCCACCTCGTTACCTTGATGGAACGGAATACAAAGGCGAACTTATCAAAAAACGTGAGGCTCTTGCCGAATGGATGACCGCAAAAACGAACCCTTACTTTAGCAAAGCCATCGTAAATCGGATTTGGAAACACTTTATGGGACGCGCTTTTGTTGAACCTATTGATGGATTTGGGGAAGAATATCCCGCCACTAACCCTGCACTACTGGCGTGGTTAGCTGAGGATTTCGTTATTCATGGGTATGACCTACAACATCTGATGCGGACTATCCTCAATTCTAAAACGTATCAGAGAAGTTCAGAGACAAATGAGAGTAACGAGGACGATGAAATCTATTACTCACACGCTTATATGAAACCCTTGAGTGCAGAGCAATTCTTCTATTCTATGCTTCAAGCCACAGGTTTTGAAAGACTTCAAAAGCGGAAAGACCCTGATCAAGTTGATAGTATGAAACGGGAACACCTCAGACGATTCCTGTTCCTGCTTGATAATGGTGAGATGGAAGAGATTGAGGCGTTCAACGGAACAGTACCACAAGCACTTATGATGATTAACGGGTCTCTCGTTAACAACAGCGCGAGTTACAAAGAACGCGGCAGCTTTATCAACTATGTGCTTGATAATTGGCGAGACACGGTTGGTCGGGTTCAGTTTATCTATCTTACCGTGCTATCACGAAAACCAACAAGTAAAGAACAAACCTTTTTCCAGCGTTACTTAGAACGCAGCCTATACAGAAACAAGGATTTAGCTTACGAAGACCTCTATTGGGTTCTACTCAATTCAGCAGAGTTTTCACTAAACCATTAGAAGCGGTAGGTGCAGCTTCCTAACCGCACCATATAAGAGAGGCGGTTCGTCAATCGGCGAACCGCCTCTGAAAAAAGGAGCATTGTCAAATGAAAAGGTATGGAATGTTTATCCTCTTGTGTTGTTTCACCTTCGGCATTGCAACGGCTGCGATGTCACAACTCTACTTTGAGGATAATTTTGATAACGCAAACAAATCTGAAAAGAAGTAGGTTCCCTTGTGGGGTACCTGGGAATTCAAAGATAAGGAATATCATCTTGTATCGGAATGTCCCATAAAAAAGAACGTTGTAGCGAGACAAGCGGAACTGCTACCTGATTGGAATGCTACTTCAATCACGGAACATCTTGTTGCGTTGAAATCACATCTTATTGAAAGGATTCGTAAATGAAGAAATGGACACACCGTACTATTGTTATCGGACTACTGTTAATATGTAGTGTTACATTTGCACAAGAGAATGCCGAAGACTGGATGCCCGATCCTTCGCTACGCCACCAAATCAGGATGCGCTTGAGACTGCCTGATAACTTTCCACTCACAAAAATAGAACTCAAACGGCTTACATTTTTCGATGATCGGACTGGCGATATTCGTGATATTACCGGCTTAGAACATGCAACCTATCTTGAACATCTTGATCTTGAAAGTTGCGAAATACTTGATTTGAAACCTTTTGAGAAGTTAGCATCGCTTGAACATTTTCGGGTTTTAAAATTGGATGGAAACGATCCAAAATTAACAGATATTACGCCGCTCTCATCTCTAACTCAGCTCACATATTTAGATTTAGGTAAAAATTATATTTCGGACATAACGCCCCTTGCGAATCTAACACAACTACAACATCTTGATTTAGGTAAAAATTATATTTCGGACATAACACCCCTTGCGAATCTAATACAGTTAGAGACATTGATTCTAACAAATAACATCCTTTTAGACTTTACGCCAGTTGAAAACCTACCGCTTCAAACATTTGAACATGACTGGATTTGTGATGTTCCCATGAAAGATGTTGCAAGCCGACTTGAAAGAAGAAGTTTTCCTGCAATTGTTCACGTGTGGCATATACGTGAGGCTGAAGGGTTAGACCATCCAAAAGTAGGTTTATTTTTTGGATCCTATCGGTATAAACTACGGAGAATCATCGAAACAAATATAATAGATTATATAGGACCAAGCGAAGAATCTGTTATGTCTCACTATGAACAATTTCGGAGAAAAAACCCCGATGTAATTCAGCTCAGAGGCATGATATATAGAGAGGCTTGGCACACACAATTTCCAGAGGATTCACCTTACTGGTTAAGAGGTAAAAATGGTGAAAGATTAAGAAGTGTTCCGAGTGATCCTAATAATTTGTCCTATTACATTGACTTTACTAAACCCGAGACTATTGATTTTATTGTTCAACAAGCGGTAGCGGTCGCAAGATGTGGTTTATTTGATGGGGTCGTCTTTGATTGGTGGACAGATTACCATGCAATTCTAAAAGACAGATCGCGAGGTCGTATTCTAGTGCATAGTGTCCAAGTAGAACAAAATGCACGCGACGAAATCTTACGACGTATCCGTGCAGAGGTGCCAGAAGATTTTATTATTATCGGAAATGGAAATCGAGGGAAAAACATGCGCACCGCTTGGGCATGTAATGGTTCCACAATGGAACTTGGACTCGATTATCCTGGTGGATATACACATGGAGGGTTAGCTCAAATTGATGATGCGGTATTTTGGGTATCAGAAAGCATGCGTGAACCGCGCGTGAATGCTGTTCATTTTGATGGTATTGAATACGAACCTTGGGATTCCCCCAACAATCAGCAGATGATGCGTGTTTGCTCAACGCTTGTCCTTACGATGTCTAATGCTTTTTTTAGTTATAGACCTGATAATCAACGCGATTTTAATTGGTATGATTTTTGGGATGCCGATCTCGGTAAACCGGTCGGAGAAAAAAGACAACGTTATAATAACATTGACGGTCTGTTTATCCGTGAATACACAAACGGGTTCGTAGTCTATAATCGGAGTTACGCCGAACAAACGATTGACTTTTCAACTCCAATAAAGAGCGTTGCCAGTGGCAAGATCAGCTCACAACAGATAGTTTCCGATTTAGACGGTGACATTTTCTTAAAAATAGACTTTGATCTAAATGACGATGGCGAAATCAATATACTTGATCTCGTTATTATCGCAAACGCCTTTGGAGAAGATGCTCCCGACATCAATGGTGATGGCATCGTTGATATTCGTGATCTTATATTGGTAGCAGGTGCATTGTAATGCAAGCAAACTATTTTGAAATAGGTGGAGGATATTCGGCAGGTCGTGATTTATTGTCTCCTCATTGGCGTCAACGGAACGTAGAAACAGGATTACTTCCATCAGAAGTTGTATCTTTATTCGATAATGTTGAATATTTTGATGGATATTTCGTTGAACCGGTGCCACTTCAAGTTATTGATCTAATTAGGGATTTGAAACCTCACGACAATGCAACGGTCATCCAAGCAGCCATTGCCAATGAAATAGGTATACAACAGATGGGAATATCCCTAAATCAACGTATGGGAATGCTAATAGAGACAGCTTGGTCATATTATGGTAAAGACGATGATTATTTCCATGTAGCGTGTTTGACATTAACTCTTAAATGATTCCAATTGCATGAGTGTTGTTGCGGATGATTTTTGGGATGAGGAGTGGAATGAGTACACCTACGAGGTGCGCGGTAATAAAACCGATGGTGCTAAAGGGTTCCTGATTATGTTCCGGTGCCAAGGCCCGATGGAACCTCGGGGAAAAGCACTTAAAGAACATCCACCTCGCATGCAAGGTCAGGCACGGTTAGAATATTGGTGGAACCTCGGCGGTTGGGAAAATACCACTTCAAAAGTGGAGTCGTGGGGCGGTGTAGCAAGCCCGAACACCAACCACACTATTGCTACAGACGAATGGTATAGCATCAAAATTGTTAATACCCCTACCAGTTACACGCTTTACCTTAACGATGAAAAAGTGGGTGAAACCATTAACGATGCCACAAGAGACGGTGTAGGCAGGGTCGGTGTCGCAACATGGGCTACCACTGCGATATATGAAGATGTAATGGTTTATGGTCCCGCTGGCCCTCTGCCAGTTAATCCAAAAGGAAAAGTCGCAACCACTTGGGGATTCCTCAAAGCTGGTAGATAAAGTTATTCTTTAAAATGGGAGGCAGACCATTGTAAGGTGATTTGCCTCCTATTTTTGTTGTGGGAGGGAATCAATGCCAAATGTGCGTATAGCATTCAGCGGGTTTTTAACCCAACTTTCTAAAAAGGCAAGCTGAGTTGCTGCGGCGTTGGTTCGGTTGGCAAAAGTTGTTTATTACCCGTTAGAAGTGCAAGGTAATAATCCTTATCGTTAAATTTCTGTTCATCAATCAGTCCATTTTTGGATAACGAAACAAATGACGCAGCAGCGCGCGCTTGGCAATTCAACGAGCGATTTGGATTGAAGACAATGTCTGAGAAACCTTGAAACACTTCAAGTTCTTGCATCAGATCTTTCTTTTTCTGATACAATGCAGTGATATATAACCAATCGTAAAAAGCCGTTTTAGGTTCAATAGGAAAATCTTCTCCGCAGAAGTTAAAAGTGATCAACTCTCCCGAATTTTGCAAACGCTCGTCTGTTTTCGCGGATCGGCTTGAAACCGAATATAAATTGCGGTAAGGACCTCCATTTTCAAATACCTTACTTCCTTGATACGCACACTCCACACTCATTTTCTGACCACTTGGTGTTTCCAACGGTAGATTAAAAGCACTCAACGATACCCCAAGCCGTGATGCCGATTTTCGCGATATTTCCAAAATCGGAGCGATTCCCTGCTTTTCGGCAGCGTCATGTAAAGATAAAATGGTTTTTTGCATCTGCGATTTTGCAAAACCGGGATGCCATTTGAATTCTATATCTACCGTTTCAACATACGGAAATCTGTTGAAATCAGGGGTAAAAATGGGACGGTTTGCCATTGTTTTAACTCCTAAAAAGGTATATCACCGTCAAAATCATCAAGTTCCTCATCATTACCGTCACTGAGGTAAGAAAGAGGAATACCATCATCGTTAAATTTTTCAGGCCTCCATACTTCATAATCACATCTCGCATCAAAATACTTCCGATCAACGAAAAACTTATCAGAAAAAGTTCCAATATAATTAGAACGCCATTGCTCCAAAATAGTTGCATTCCGAAAATGAATCGCGTTAATGTACTCCGTTGGAATCTGGTCAAAAACAAGAACCTCCGCTTGAGGGTGTGTCGGATAATTCTGAGGTATTTGCAAGTCTTGGTGCTTGATGCCGTAAAAATCTCCAAACAAATCTTTTAACGTTTCAGTTTTTTTCCTTTCATTCAATGGAATAGAACGGACAGCATTAGAGGCGGCATTTCGCTGGCAAAACGCGCAATCCAATTCCCATAACACCTTTGCATCAAGCAGTAGAACAACCCATTGGGAATCGTTGACTTCTTCTGATTTCATCCCTTCTCTAATGCTATAGAACATTTGGTAGTTTGGAAAACTGATGCTCAAACAATTCGCTTCTGGGCACCGGTCGGCGCGATCAGCGTCATTCCACCAAAATTGTTGCCCGCGTTCATGCAAAATACTTCGTCCTAACAATCCTTCTTGTAGAATACTTTGAAGATTTTCGATCCGTGTAAAATGGCAAAGTGTTTCTATTCCGCGTTCCTCACAAAACTGTTGTATTTGGGATGCGCGCGTATCAAAAAATTCCAGTTCCTCTTCTACGAGGATAGTTTTGTCTTTCTCAGAAACGACATCCCACAGCAGAACTACTCCATCCCGACACCCACTGGCAAGGTGCAACCATCTGGAGAAAAACATAAACTGCTAATTGTTGCTGTATGTCCTCTGAAGGTATTCAACTGCTTGCCTGTAGCAAAATCCCATAAATCAATTTTGGAATCACTCCCTACACTAGTACTCGCTATCGTGTAACCATCCTGACTGAAAGCTAGAATATTGACAACATCTTCTTCAGATACCGACAAATCTTTTAGCAACACATGCTTATTAGGATCCCGTAACTTCACACTGATAATATACTTCGTTGACTCATGGTCGTGAACAAAAATATGTCTATCTGTATTGAAAACTATTGATAGTAATGATTTTACTTTAGACACAACAAATATGGCGCGCATGTGCCCATCTGTACTGAAATTCGCTGATAAAACATTGCTTCCATATCGTTGTGGAAGGAATTCGCGGAATGAACCCGTGGCTATATCGTACAAGTTAATCTCGCCGGACCAACTGAAATCAGGAATATCAACATCTCTAAGGATATCTAAGGAAAACTCAAGGTTATCTAAGGAAATACCCGTATTAACACAATGAATATTGGACACGCCATTAAAATTGGACATGCCATTTAACGTTCCTAAAAAATGACCGGTAGCAATATCCCATAAATGGATTGTACTGTCTGCTGGACTTATACCAGTTAGATTGCAACTATCCGGACTGAAAACCATAGAAGTAATATATCCTGTGTGTCCGGACAGCAAAGAAATTTCTTTACCTGTGGGCGCGTCGTAAAGCAAAATGCCAGTGTTACGAGCCACTGCCAATCGAGTACCATCTGGAGAAAACTGAATATCGTTGATTGCGTCTTTTCCGAGGCGGACTTTTGCACCTTCGGGTAAATTCCCAGGGTTTGTTTTCATAGACTTATGACTTCTTTTGCCGCTTCAGAGACCGTATTTATAATGAAACGATGGATCTCATTATACCAAATTGACTTTACAATCTCAAATAAAATCTGCCAAATATCATAAAGTCGGTGCTTGCAATAGCGAATCGGTTACACTACCGATCCCCAACATGCTCACGGAAAGGTGGATTCACAGGCACTTCAGGTTCAGGACGTTGAGCCAACCACCACGCAAACACGACAACCAAACACGCAAGTACTATCGCGCTGAGTACCATCGGCACACCCACCGTCTTTTCTCCATCAGTAACGCGTTCCGCTTGCTTATGTATCCTGAAAAGGGCGATCATTCCCGATACCAATGCAACTATAAACAACACAAGATTTACCTGCCATGGGACTCGGAAAAGCAAGGCAATGAGCGAGACCACAGCAACTGTCAAACTCAGTAAGGCAAACGAGTTATATGGTGTTGTATCCGACTCTTCACTATCGGATAATTCGCTGTACTGACGTGGTGGCACAAGAATAGGCGCATCATCTTGATACGTCATCTCAATGAGTCGAATGAATTCAGCTAAAAGTTTTCCCTGCTGAATCCACTCAAAAAGTTCAGGATATTCGTGTCGGAGCAGGATAAAAAACTCTTGACGTTGGGCACTATAATCTGTAAACTCCTCCCAGTCGTTTTCTGCCACCGTGGTATAAGGTTCCGGACCAACGCGCAGTTCATACCCATGCCCAGCCACATAGACAACACTGCCGATACCTTCACGTTGTGCCAGAATCGTCTCCCCAGAGTCGGTCGTCATCAATTGTTGATTATCCTCCGCAACAGCTGCCATGTCGCGTTGTTCGAGTGCCGCTGCTGTCTCTCCAGATCGTGATTCTATCTCGTTATTCGCAATGGCTACGTCAATACGGCTCACCAATTCAAGGGCAGTAACTTCATGCTCCGGTGCAACGAAAAGTGCGGTTTGGCGTTCCTGTTTTACTTGCACAGGACGACAGCGGATCTGTTGCGCGCCCAAAGTCGCTTGGATGAGTTTTATTTCCCATTCGTCGCGTGTGCGGTAAATTTCAACCCAGTCGGAAGTATCACCTATTTCCTCGTCGATGAACTCTGAAACCTGATCCAATCTGCCTTGGCTAACCTGTGCACCTTGCGATGGAGTAATTAGTTTTCTTCTTTCCTTATCCATTACGATTCCTTTGTGCAAGTATTTACTTGCAAAAGCGTTCTATAGTAAATATATCCTGTAAGCGCGCTATTGATGGTATCTCAAATTATAGGTTTTGCTATAATTTGTGTGCGATTTCGTCCTAATTGTAGACAGTGTATGCCGAGTTATCAACATGTTATCAACATTATGTCAATAGTTCTGTGTAGACAGCTTCTGTCAAAGCAGTGTTCTTTGAACTGCTGAATAACTGTTCTGCGCGCTGACGTGCTGCTTTTCCCATGGCAGTTAACTTTTTCCGATCAGTGGCAAGTATGGCAATAGCAGAAGCGATCGCCTCAGCATTTTCAGGCGGCACCAAAATTCCTGTTTCAGGCGTAACCAACTCTTTACTTCCACCAAGCGGCGTAGCAATGACAGGCTTCCCAACCGCCATCGCCTCAATGATTGTGCGGGGGCATGCCTCTGGAATAATAGAAGGCACTAACATAATGTCAAGCAGTGTCGTTATCACGCGCGTATTAGATAAAAACCCGGTGAAAATAACAAAGTCTTCAACGCCTAAATCGGCTACCTCCTGTTTTAACGAAGCCATATAATCGCGGTCTTTCTGAAAATAGGGACCGCCAACAATCAGAAGTTTGATGTTAACCGAGCCGTTAGGAAAGGTCTTTTTCAGCTCAGCCATCGCTCTCACAAGAAAATGGATTCCCTTCTCCGGTGTTATGCGTGTCACAACACCCACAACTATCGGAAATGTCGACTCTCCATCACTATGTGCAGGCGTAGCATTTTCCGAAAAGAGTTCAGATTGAAGGGTTTTAACTTCTGCTTGCGATGCTTGAAAAGCCTCTAAATCTACTCCGTTATAGATTAAAGTCTGTTTTGCTGCAGGTGCAAAATCCCAGCGAGTTGCCTCTGACACCAGAATCACACGATGCAGCAGTTTTTCACAAATCTTGTCCAAAATGCCGTAGGATGTTGCATAGCGTTTGTGCATTAAAATTGGAATGCGGTTCATTCTTGCAACAATACCACCAAGTAGTGCTACCGAAAGGGAATTGGCATGGATGAGCGCAATTGAATGCCGCTTGACTGCCCGATGAAGTTGCGGGATAACCCGAAGTTGCCGAAAATCGTTGAGCAAATCTCGGAACGTAAATCGCTTCACCTTATCGGTTTTGTTATGCGCTTCAGGGAGAGACAACGGTACAACGTGCACATCTGTCTTTGCCACTTCCTGTGCAAACGGGCTTCCACCAAGACAACCCACAAAGGGCGTGAAACGTTGTTTGTCTAACAACTTCAGCAGAAGCAGCAGACTCCGTTGTCCACCGCCAATACCTGAACCGCTATCGAGATATAGGATATTGTATTTTAATGGATCGGGTGTTTTCATCTTCCCACGTTATATGAATCTTTATACATGTATCAGGCAATCTATCTGCCATCCGTTCTGCCCATTCAATAATGCAAATGCCATCACTCTCCACATACTCGCCTAATCCAAGTTCGGCAATCTCTGTAGCAGTTTCAAGCCGATATAGATCGATGTGATAGATAGGGATCTTACCGTTATATTCGTTGATGAGTATATAAGAGGGACTGCTGACAACCTCATTCGGAGCAATGCCAACACCACGCGCGATACCTTGTGTTAAACATGTCTTTCCTGTGCCAAGATCACCTATCAGTGCGATAATGTCACCGGTTTTTAGCGTTTTGCCAAGTTTTTCACCGAGAGCTTGTGTCTCTTCCGGACTCTCTGTCCTAAATACCTTTTCCATTACGCTCCTGCTGCACATCGCAAGATGTCCTCTTGCGTCAAATTTTCGTTGACAAATTCACCTGTAATTCTGCCTTCATGTAATACCAAAACCCGATCACTCATCCCTAAAATCTCCGGTAGTTCTGAAGATACTAATACGATAGCAACGCCTTCGTCAGCAAGTTGAGCAGTCAAGGTATGAATTTCTGCCTTCGCCCCGACATCAATCCCACGTGTCGGTTCATCAAGAAACAGCACTATCGGACGCGTCATGAGCCATTTGCCTAAAACCACTTTCTGCTGATTTCCACCACTAAGCTGACTAACAGGAACATCAAGCGAAGTCGTTTTAATGCGGAGTGAATCCACAGAGTACATGCTTTTTTGATATTCTACTTGACGGTTGATCACACCATACGAGGTAATTTCTCTTGATGCACCGAGACTCACCAGCGTCATGTTCCGGACAACATCGTTATCCAAAATAAGTCCATACCTTTTCCGGTCTTCGCTGACCAACGCCATTCCGTGCCGTATTGCATCGCGCGGTGAACGAATCTGGACACGGATCCCATCTCTATAAACCTTTCCATTCCACCTCCCCGAATACGCACCAAAGATAGTATTAATCAACTCAGTTCTACCTGCCCCCATCAGTCCTGCTATCCCAAGTATCTCCCCACGCCGCACCGCAAAACTTATGTTCTCAAGACACGGTGGTTCTAAAGGATAAGTGCTTAAATCTTCAACCTGTAGTGCTAAATTTGTTTCCGCTGATGATGGCGAAATGTGTTGCCGTGTCGGAAAAAGTGTTGTCAACTCCCTGCCAACCATTTGCGAAACCAGTATATCTTCGGTGCAGTCATCAATTGTTTGCGTTGCAACCGTTTTCCCATCGCGTAGCACCGTCACTCGGTCAGCAATCTGAAATATCTCCTTGAGTTTATGGGTAATATAGATACAGGCTACGCCTTTGTCTTGCAGTTGCGTTAAAATCTGCCGGAGGATGTCCACCTCACTTTTAGTCAACGCTGCTGTCGGTTCATCAAGCACAAGCAACCGCGCATTTCGGGATAACGCCTTTGCAATCTCAACAAGTTGCTGTTGCCCAATACCGAGTTTATAGACTTGTCCCTGTAGTGGAATTTCCAATCCAAACTGTGCCAGCAACTGTCCCGCATCGTGATACAGATGGGATTTGTCAATTATACCAAATCGGCGCGGCTCCCTGCCAAGATAGATATTTTCCGCAACTGTCATCTCCGGAATCAGTGCCAATTCCTGATGAATAATCGCAATACCCGCGTGTTCAGCATCACGCACGTTACGGAAACGTTGTTCAACACCTTTGATGTGCAGCTGTCCTTCGTAAGTCCCATGCGGATGCACCGCACCGAGAATTTTTATCAGCGTTGATTTACCTGCGCCATTCTCGCCGCAAAGTGCGTGAATTTCTCCAGAATGCACCTCAAAATTCACGTCGTCTAACGCACGCACGCCGGGAAAATCTTTTGTAATTGCTTGCATATTGAGAAGCAGGGCTGCCATTGTAGTTGCGCTCCAATTCCGAATTCATGTTATTATAACCCAAGTTGCCACCTATCTATAGACATAGCACCCCTACAGGGTGCAGTTGCTTAAATATGCCGTTTTCTATAGACATATCACCCCTACGGGGTGGAGAAAAATCTGTAAAAACCCCTTGAAACGTCGAAAACTTGTTAGTAGCAACTTGGGTTATTATAGCAGGATTATGTGGCGGATTCAAGTTTTTTGTCATTGTTACCCGCCCTGCCATCGCAAGCAGTGCAAGGACAATTCGGCATAACTGCCGGGTCGTCGTTGCGGATAAATGTGGAATAAAAACAGTAAACAGTGCTATAATTTCAGGCATGGGGATTGTCCTTTCTAAGTTATGTTTAGGTGTTATAACTTTAGGACAACCGCCCTATTCATTCAAGTATTTTTTGGCGAAGGTATTGCACGTTAATAGTATCTATTTATCTTCGGTGTCTCTTCTGTAGGAGCGACCTCCCGGTCTTGACCTGTTTAAAACACTGTAAAAAACTGAACCTAAGTGATACCAAAGTCGGCTTAGATTATTCTTGACAATATAAAACAAAAATAGTATACTTAATCAAGTAAGGTAGATTCAGTATTTTGAAAGGATTAGGGCAGTTTGCTGCCCATATACTTAACGTATGGACCTCGGACTCACGGAC
Source organism: Candidatus Poribacteria bacterium (assembly GCA_965197475.1). Lineage (GTDB taxonomy): Bacteria > Poribacteria > WGA-4E > WGA-4E > WGA-3G > MSPOR6. The sequence continues at coordinate 1,303,099 of CBDANF010000003.1, forward strand.
AAAATCGCAGTTGTAGGCGCATCAAGCAAAGGACTTGGCAAAGCAATTGCACTCGGTTTGGCGCAAGAGGGTGCAAAGGTCACCATCTGTGCCAGAAATAAAGACACGCTGGAGACGACAGCACAAGAAATTCGTAGCCAAACAGCCACTGAAGTGTTGGCAATACCGACTGATGTTAGCAAACCCGATCAGATTGAATCTCTGATAAATAAAGCGATATCTCACTTCGGGGGTATTGATATTTTAGTTAACAACGCAGGCGGTCCTAGAGCGGGACGGTTTGATGACCTGTCTGCAGAAGATTATCTGAGTGCTGTGCATTTAAATTTGATGAGCACTATCAACCTATGCCGTGCTGTTGTGCCGACAATGCGTACACGCGGGAGCGGACGGATTATCAACCTAACATCTGTCTCTGTTAAACAACCTGTGGATGGATTGATGTTATCGAATATGGCGCGGACAGGTGTGATTGGATTTGCCAAAACACTTGCAACGGAACTTGCCTCCGACAAAATCCTGGTAAATAACGTATGTCCTGGGATAATCTTCACGGATCGAATCAAGCAATTGGCAACAGTACGTGCGGAAGAAGCAGGTATCACCTTTGACGCGGCACTTGAGAAAATGACAGCAGATATCCCACTTGGAAGAATTGGGGATCCAGAAGAATTCGCCAACTTGGTCGTCTTCCTCGCCTCTGAACGGGCAAGTTACATTACAGGAGCGACGATTCAGGCAGATGGAGGTATGGTCAGATCATTGCTCTAATTGGTTTCGGAGATTGATTAGAACCTCTTTACTGACTGCTGAAAGATGACCATCAATAGCCATTAAAAGAAACGTAATGCATAATAAAAGAGACGTAATGCACAATGTTAGTATCTGTAATCATCCCTGCGTATAATGAAGAGCAAACAATCCGACAGGTACTCGAAACTGTGCAAGCATTGCCCATTGAGAAACAGATTATTGTTGTCAATGACGGGTCAACTGATGAAACTTATACTATCCTTGAGGAACTCCGTAGCGACGACGGTTTAACTATCGTACATTGCAAGGAGAACCGTGGTAAAGGTTTTGCGATTCGAAGTGGGATGCCTTATGTTAAGGGAAGTGTGGTTGTTATACAAGATGCGGATATGGAACTTAGTCCGACTGACCTATTGCAATTGGTTGAACCGTTGAAAAATGAAAAAGTTGAAGTCATCTACGGTTCCCGATTTCTGAACGGCAGAGGGAACGCGAGTATTCATAATTTTATTGCAAACCGTATACTCGCGATGTACACCAATCTCCTCTACGGATGCAGAATCACGGATGAATCTACCGGTTATAAAGCGTTTTCAGCAGACTTGATAAAACAATTAAATTTGACATGTGAAGGATTTGAGTTTTGTCCTGAAGTCACAGCAAAGATTTTGCGTGCTGGTTATCACATCCATGAAGTACCGGTTTCCTATTTCCCTCGTACGAAAAAGGAGGGTAAAAAGTTGCGCTTTTGGTCGGATGGGTTGTTTGCTGCATGGACGTTATTGAAGTATCGGTTTATATCAAAGACAAAGATTTTCAAAAACACAACGCATAATGAAATGCGTTGATACAAACATCTGGAGGTTAAATTGTCGAAAATGTTTAAAAAGATGGTTTATTCCGTATTCCTCCTTTTACTTTTGGGAGGCGTGTCGTTTTCAGCATTTGGTCACGGTGAAGGGGATACCTTATTAGAAGATGTCAATAAGGATGGCAAGGTAAATATCCAAGACCTTGTGTTAGTTGCATCTGCGTTCGGACAACCTATTGACCGAAACGCTGAACAGAACCCTGATGTTAATCGTGACGGCACTGTTGATATACGTGATCTTGTTCGGGTGGCAAACCGTTTTGGTGCAACGGATCAGGAGGATAACTCAACCTATCATGATATTCAGGATGAAATCTTTGATAAGAGTTGTGCCAACAGTGCTTGCCACGCGCCTCCTTCAAACTCTGCGGATTTGAATCTCACTTACGGTCAATCTTATCAAGGTTTGATTGATAGAATGCCACGGAATCCAGCAGCGGCGGCAATGGGTATGAAACTTATAGATCCAGGTAATCCAGATAACAGTTTTCTTTTGACAAAGTTGATGGGACCAGAAGCACCAGAATTCGGAGGGCGCATGCCTTACCTTATGGGCCCCCTCCACAATGGGAAAATTGAAGCGATACGCACTTGGATAGAAGCAGGGGCTCCACGAGAAGGAAAAGTGACAGGTATTGGTGACTTGGGTGTGCTACGCGATCCGCAAGAGGTATTTAATCCGCCTCCGCCGCCATCTCCTGGAGAAGGTTATCAACTTCGTTTGCCTCCATTCAAGATTGAACCCGGCACTGAGCGAGAAATCTTCTACGCAACACAGATCAAGGATGAAAATGGACAACTTGTAGAGGGAGATATCTTTATTAACAGAGTTGAAATCTTCTACCCATCTGGAAGCCATCACTTCATCATTTACCGACTCACGGAGGAAGGTCTTGCAAACGGTATTCAAAATATAGGGGTTGACCCCAACATCGGTGTAGATCCGAAAGATCAATTCCGCGAACTTGACCCAGATGATCCACAGACACTTGGCAATTTCGGCATTGATAGGCTCTTCGTCGTTGGAACACAGACCGATGATACACTCTTCCAATTTCCTGGGGGCGTAGGTTTGCGGTTGCCCGGGGAAACAGTATACGACCTGAATTCCCATTATATAAATCTTCTCGGTGAAGAAACGTTGATTGGTGAAACTTATGTCAATATCTACACAATCCCAGAGGAAGAGGTAAAGTACGAAGCGATCGAGATTTTTGTTTCCAATCGGTCAATAAACGTACCACCGAATACAACGCGTGTCGCCAAATTGACGTGGTATGTTGAAGATGAATTGGAACGCCGAGGGCACGATCCGGATACAGAGTTGTATGTTTTTCTACTTACATCACACATGCATAGACACGGTGAATTGTTTGAAATTACCCAAGACTCAACAGGGGAATTGTTGCATCGCAGTATTGCTTATGACGATGCGCCTATTACACTGTTCGACTCGCCTCTTATCTTAAATTCAGATGACGGTCTAAAATTCCAATGTACGCATAATAACTACGATAAAAATGTACCACTCCAATTCGGACTTACATCCGAAGACGAGATGTGTATTATTTTTGGTTATTATTATATTCCTGTTGAAAAAGCAGGAGATATAATTCAATAGTGTTCTTTGCATTGCTATAGTTTGGACAATTTCTTTCTGTTTCATGTTGAGTTCTCAAGCATTCTTATTTTTCTTTGAGTTTTGTCCGGGATCGTAACTCGTAGAAAAACATATTGAGCAGCCCCAGCGGGGCGGAATGTTTATAGCAATGGTGAACAACCCATATTGAGCCCCAGCGGGGCGAAATGTGTCCGAATAGGGTTTCTGCCGATAACACAACTCGTGTTCACGGACCACCCCTACGGGGTTCAAGAGATAGATTCCTCATATCTATAAACATATCGTCCCTACGGGACTAAAAATGCTCTTTTGAATGCTCTTGGTTCTTAATAGTATCAATGTCCTATGGGAATTTACTATGACCAAGCACTTAAACAAAGTCTAAAATTGTCCAAACTATAGTTAATTGTAAGCTTACCATAAACTAAAAAACTTGTCCTAATGGAGGTCACATAAATTGGCTTTCAAATTCACTTACAGTCCAATTGATGGAGAGGGCAATGTTAAGCCCAAAACCCACTTAAATATAGATATTGATGGTATTGAATCCATTAATGATATATTCAAGTTGTACATTGTGAAAAAGGTTGGATTTTGGAGAGGATACAAAGAAGGTAAACTAGTAGATTCAATCGCGTCAAGGCTTGGTATCAGATATTCTCAAATTGAGGCACTTCGCCGGAGTCCTGAGTGGCATGATGCGGTAGATGCTTACTCTCAAGACGAAACCGTAAGAAATAAGCTCAAATTGGATGCTTCAGGTCGAAAACGGAGTGGTCGAAGTTTAGAATTGGATTTTGAACTTCCTGAAGGCGTACGTGCGACAGGTAAACCACAACAAGTAAAATCTGAAATAAAGCACGTTGAAGGGAAACCGATTTGGGAAATTGAATTTGAAATTCCTACAGAAAGATATACACCTTCTGAGAACGAAGAATGTTTGAAGGAATACCTTAACGATCTTAATCCATCTCAGTTGCGAGCAGTAACGCAATCTCCCGGCGTATTGCTTATCTTAGCCGGTCCAGGTTCAGGCAAAACACGCGTGTTAACTACACGGATTGCTCATTTAGTGAAGCAGCAGTACGTAAAGCCAAACCTTTGTCGCGCTATTACTTTCACGCGCGCTGCCACCACTGAGATGAAAGAACGCCTAGATGAATTGAAAGTGGAAGATGTAGTCGTTTCGACAATTCACGGACTTGCTAGAGAGATCATTGACAAATTTTACCGCTCACACCCAGATTTGATGCAAATGTGTTCAACGGCAAAACGTACAGCTCCACTTTGTTGGATTGACGGGATGGACGAATCTCGGTATCCTGTATTTAAAGCACTTAACGGAGATACATATCCGGTAACACCAGAGAATTGTTTATACTTAGCACTTGGTCATGTTGTCTATTTAGTGAAGCAAGGATTAGATAAAACTAAAACATCGTTTTCGTGGCAGCGTTCGTTACAGATCACCAAGGAGTTGAAGTTGATAAACGAACGATTGAATACTGCAACAACAGCAACGCAACACCGATTTTGGGAGCGGTTGGCATCGTATGTGAGTCTTTTTCATCTAAAAAACTATGTGAACAATGTTCTGGGACACTCAATTCGTGCTTCGCTGGATCCGGAGGATCTCACCGAGATACACAGTCTACTAAATACTTTTTTGAAAGATTTTTCAATTGCATTAGATAATTTTCTCGATTCGGTTGCGTTAATCTATAAAAGTTTGATCGAAACAAAAGGACTTATTGATTACACAGGACAGCTGCTATGGGCACACAAAATCTTGCAACACGATGAAGGAGTGCTTTCCGAAGCACAAGATTTATACGAAGCTTATTTTGTTGATGAATTCCAAGATACAGATACGGTCCAGTTTGAAACTCTCAAACTCCTTTCAGGGCGATACCGGAACCTGACAGTCGTAGGTGACCCTAATCAAGCAATTTACGGCTTCCGCGGAGCGGATGTCAAAGGCATACTTGATTTTCAAGAGACATTTCCAGATGCAAACGCAGTTTCTTTAGACATCAATTACCGATCCACACAACAGATCGTTGATGCTTCCTACGTAGTGGTAGAAGATTTTCAACAGGACGGCTGGGTTCGGTGTCAAGGATTGAAAGAAGGATCTTCAGTCCGTTTCATTCAAAAACTAAACGAGATTGAATCCTATCCTTCTGATTTTACCGTGTTGACACGTACAAACAAAGGATCGAAAGAAATTGGACAACTGCTGCAACAGGATGGTGTCCTCTATAAAATGTGCACGCGCGATAACCCACGCCCACATCTCGGAATTCCGAGTTGGCGCGTGATACCTGTGGTAGATATCTTACGCGCTGCTGAGGATTTTGATGATGTGCAACGGATTTTAGCAGCAATTCAACATGTCAGAGGCGTGGGTAAAAAAACATTGGCGCGTTTTAGGAAAGACCCTGCTGCTATGTGGATTCACCCTAATACGACAGAAGTTGTTGCATGGTTGGCAAAAGGAATACCTTCCGTTTCAGAGATATACACATTAAAAAAACTAAAACTCTATATTGATTTCCTGCCACAGACGGAGATAACCGCCGAAATGGAATATCTCACAGAGATTTTAGACCAATTTCCAAGCTGCCCAACTTATGATGACCTATTAGCAGAAGCTTCCGTGGAAATCCGAACCATTCATTCTGCAAAAGGACTTGAGCGTCCGCGTGTCGTGGTTGATCTCAGAGGATTCAAACCTTGGGATGATTCCAATGAAGAACTCGCGGAAGAATGTCGGGTCCTCTATGTCGCAATGTCTCGCGCAGAACAAGAACTTTATTTACTCCGAAACAACCGGAAAAACTTTCCTAATCTTGAGACTCTGAAGGCTTTCATAGAAACACAGCAAAGAAACAAGCCTATAGATAGATAGAGAAAGTGAACTTATAGATAAATTTTTTGGATTATCCCGCTAAAAGATAAGAGGTACTATCTTTACTTTGCATTGGCTGAACGTTAGATATTTTCTCAAACCTTCCTAACATCCCCGTGCCTGCCAGTGTAGGTGCGGGGAATCCTATGTAAAAACAGCATGACTACCACGCAAACAAAAAAAGATAACTTCATGGAATCCATAACACATCAAGTACTGGTATGTGATGGAGCTATCGGAACAGAACTCCGAAAACAGATACCCGCATATCTGCCTTGTGTTGATGCCTGTAACATCTTTGATGAATATGTTGAGGAAGTCGTCAAGATTCACCGTGCTTATGCTGATGCCGGTGCCGATGTTATCCAGACCAACACATATCAGGCAAATAGAGAAGCCTTAGCAATTCACGGGTTGGCAGATCAAGTTGAAGAGATTAACCGCGCTGGGGTGAGATTAGCACGCAGTGCATCAGGAGAGACATGCTATATTGCTGGATCGGTTGGTCAAATTCCGTTTCGAACTGACGATGTAACTGAGACAAACGTTGAACCGTCAACTAAGAAAATACGACTGTTTTTCAAAGAGCAGATGGACGCACTTGTTGATGAAGGTGTTGATCTACTTTTGTTAGAGACGTTCGTATCTCCTAAACAAGCTGAGATTGCAACGAAGCAAGCTCTAACCTATGGTATACCTGTTATCGCTGAGATTAGCGGTATTTCCGGAGGCACTGTAGGCACGGGTGTAGATGTGCGTGTCTTCGCACAAGAATTAGAACAACTCGGTGCACATGCGGTAGGTATCAATTGTAGAGGTCCGCATGATCTTGTTCAAGCGATGGAACTTCTCGCTCCTGTCATCAGAGCACCGCTTGTTGTACAACCAAACGCAGGGAATCCGAGAGTTGAACAAGGTGAGATTGCTGTTTCATATACCGTTGGTGCGGATGTTTTCACCGACTATGTTCACAAATTAATAATGCTTGGTGCCAACATGATCGGGGGTTGTTGCGGGACGACACCGGAATATACTGCTAAAATTCGGCAAGCGATTGCTGGCAGGAAACCCATCAAACGACACCCTCGTATCTTTGTCCTTCCAAAGAGTTCTCCATCCTACAGAACACAAAGAGATAACCCTGTGCAGCAGGTATTTGAAACGCGGGAGCGGATTGTGAGTGTGGAAGCGCGTGCAAACACCTTCCCACAATTGCGAGCATTACTAAAGGAAGCTAAGGTTCTCGTTGCGATGGGGGTAGATCTGTTTGATGTAACAGACAATTCTGGTGCTACAGTTAATATCGGTGCAGTTGGAACAGCGTTTCGACTGCAGCAAGTAACCCATATTCCCACGCTCATCCATTGGACAACGCGGTCCCGCAATCTTATCAGCATGCAGTCGCATCTGTTAGAGGCAGAGGCGTTGGGGATTCGCGGTATTGTTGCATTATCAGGAGACCATCCCAAAGCCGGTCCGTATGAATCAGCGAGTCTTGTGCCGGATGTTCGCGGTGCTGTCCAACTTATGAAACTTATCTCTCGACTTAATCACGGTGAACTTGCAGACGGTTCATCAATCGGGGATCCATGTGGATTCTACTATGGTGGCGGATTTACGATTGCAGAAAATCTTGACCCGCATGTTAAGCACCTAACAAATAAGGTTGCAGAAGGGGCGAAATTTGCTTATACGCAACCTATGTGGACTTTTGAAGACATCGCGCGTGCTCAAAAAGCAACAGAACATCTCGACATCAAAATCCTTTACGGCATCCTTCCCTTAACAAGTTTCCGTAGTGCATCCTACCTACGCGACAATTTGGGTCTCTATATCCCTCAGTTCATTGTGGACAAATTCCGTGACCTTGGAGATACAGCAGGAAGTGAACTCGGCATGCAGTTGACCCTTGACCTCGTTCGAGAAATCCGAAATCAAGATACGATCCCAATTGATGGTATCTATCTTATCCCGCCTGCCCGTCTGAACTGGAAAAACAGACGTGGTGTTATTTCAGAAATCGTTAAGACCTACCGTTAGCGTTTCTTCTCAAATCCCGTACGGATACTATGAACACTCATGGAAGTATAATTTCATCTACGCGTATCACAGGACGTTCTCTTCTTTTAGGTGTCTTGCTCATTCCTGTCAATGTCTATTGGATGACAATAGTTGAGGTGAAATACTACTCGCTTGACGGTTCGTGCCTTCCACTTTTTATTCAACCTGTCTTCATAATGTTTATGTGTGTTGTTGCAAACTACATATTAAGACGTTTTGCGCCAAAACACATGCTACAGCAGGGAGAGTTGCTCACTGTTTACATCATGGTTGCGATCTCCTGCACATTCGCTGGTCACGACACAATGCAGAATATGTTTGGCAGTATTGCCCATCCTTTTCGGTTTGCTACAGAAGAGAATGAGTGGCAGACACTCTTTTTTCGGTATCTACCATCGTGGCTCACCATTTCTGATCCACAAAGTTTGCAAGGGTTCTATGAAGGCGAATCCAGATTCTATACCAACCACAACTTTGCAGTTTGGGCAAAACCGCTGGCGTTCTGGGGACTCTTTTTTCTCATAATGATGTTTATGATGCTTTGCATCAACACACTTGTGCGAAAGCGATGGGCAGAACAGGAGAAGTTAGCGTATCCCATCATCCAATTGCCACTACGACTTTCAGAAGAGGGTGGAAGTCGCCTACTGAAAAGCAACATGATGTGGGCAGGATTTAGTATCGCTGTAGTTATTGGAGTGATAAACGGAATTCACTACCTGTTTCCTCAGTTTCCAGAAATACCTTACATTAAACGAACTGCCGTATTCCAAAATATCTTCACTGAACGTCCATGGAGTGCTATTCGTGGGACGCGTATCTCAGTCTACCCGTTTGCTGTAGGTTTAGCGTTTTTCCTACCACTGGATCTCTCATTTTCGTGCTGGTTTTTCTTTGTTGTGCGTTTAGCAGAATTTGTGATTGCCGCGGCACTCGGCACGCGTCATTTTCCTGCTTTGAACGAACAAGCTTATGGTGCATGGGTTGCACTTTTCATTCTCGCAGTTTGGGTAACACGTCGCCATCTGAAAGAGGTCTTAAAAAAAGCACTCGGTTTTAAATCACAACTTGATGATTCAGATGAACCGATGCCGTATCGTGCTGCCCTATTAGGCATAATCGGATCACTTATCGCGCTCGGTATTTTTGCGAACATAGCAGGGATGGCGTTATGGGTTGCCGGTGTTTTCTTTGGCATCTATTTCCTACTCTCATTTGCGATAACACGTGTGCGTGCAGAACTCGGAACCCCGCATGAAATTTACTATGTCAACCCGCACGATATGTTGGCGATGGTTGGCGGCACTCGGCAGTTTGATACAAGCAGCCTCACAATTATGTCACTTTTCTATTGGTTCAATCGCGGGTATCGCAATCACCCGATGCCTAATCAGATAGAAGCGTTTAAGTTGGCAGAATCAACAGGAATGGGCAACCGACGTTTGTGGGTCGCAATGTTAATCGCAATTGTAATTGGGATTATAGCAACTTTTTGGGCAAATCTTGACATCACCTATCGAAACGGAGCGATCGCGAAAGCAGGCGGTTTCAAAGGATGGGTTGGAAGAGAGTCGTTTGGACGGCTTCAGCGGTGGTTGCACAATCCGACAGAACCGAATCCGGTTGGCATCGGTTTTATGGGTATCGGTGCATTACTGACATTTGTAATGATGTATATGCGAATGCATTTTCTGTGGTGGCCCTTCCATCCTGCGGGTTATGCACTTGCCATCAGTTTTGCAATGGATTATTTCTGGTTCGCCTTCTTCGTTGCATGGTTCCTGAAGTTGATGATTCTACGACATGGTGGTTTACGGTTGCATCGAAAAGTAGTCCCGCTCTTTTTGGGGTTAATTTTAGGAGATTACGTTATTGGCAGCATCTGGGCAATCATCGGCCCTGTATGGGGATTACGCACTTACAAGATATTCATCTAACGTCGCTGTGTTTCAATTTTCCTTTGGAGTTTGCCAGTCTCCACATCCCACAGATGAAACGATCTTATCTCCCGATCCGTGCTAATTAGACTTGCTCCACTTGGTAAAAATGCAAAACCCTTAATAATTTGCCTTGCCGCTTTAATGGTTGCTCGGTGTGTGCCAGTTCTCAAATCCCACAAATGAAGTGTAAGACTATCTTCCTGGGTAACTAATGTTCTCCCATCAGGAGACAAAACAATCTGTGAGTATTCAATCCTACTCTTCTCAATTGTGTTGCGGAGTGTTCCTGTTTTCGTGTCCCATAGAAGAATAGTTTTGTCCCAACTTCCACTGACCAATGTATGTCCATCAGTTGTAAACTCAAGGTAGTTAATCCAGGAAGTATGTCCTAACAATGTAGCTTTGGGTTTACCGGTTTCAGTATCCCACAAACGGATAGTATCATCCCAACTTGCACTCGCCAATGTTTTTTCATCTGGAGAAAACTTGATGAGATTAATCCGATCTGTATGTCCTTTAAATGTTGCTTTGGATTGATTGCCCAGTAATGTTGATGACAAGTCCCATAGTATTATCGTGTTGTCTCGGCTTGCACTCGCAAACAATTTTCCATCTTTAGAAAATACTATAGTATGAACACTTGCGCTATGTCCTTTGAGTGTTAACTTGTGTTTACCGATTTTCGCGTCCCACAGACGGATCGTGCTATCCCGACTACCACTCACTAAAGTTTTTCCATCTGGAGAAAAAGCAAGCGTATCAACCCAATGCGTATGTCCATTAAGGGTTGCTTTAACTTTTCCATCTCTTGTGTTCCACATGCGAATCTGATTGTTATTCCAACCGTTTCCGCTTGCGAGCGTCTTGCCATCAGGTGATAGTGCTACAGAGTAGACTTGTGCAGCTTCGTCTTTAAGTGTTACCCTATGTGTTCCTGAGTCTGCGTTCCAAAGAGCAATGTCTTTCTTACTTATGCTAACAAGTATTTTTCCGTCTCGGGAAAAATACGTTGATTTAACAGGTGATTTATAAAAGACTGGTGTTTCATGCACTTTACTGAGGCGAGAACCTGTACGTCGTATTTTCCTGATGTTGATATTACCAGATATCAGTTTATCTTTAGGCAGTTGCATGAAGACTATCACGTATTCCCAGCCACTAAATGAATCTTGAACGATATTGGTTACTGTACTCACATCTGTGGAAAAAATAATCGGAGGGTTATTATGTCTCCAATCTTCCCCTAACGTCAACTTATGCTTACCAGTTTTTACATCCCATATTTGTATCAATGGCCAATGGTTTTCACTCATACTCGCAATCTTTTTCCCATCTGGTGAAAATGCTATAGACGTAACGCCTGCGACAAATGTATTGAGTTTTGAAAGGGTTTTAAGGAGTTGGGCTTTGCGTACGTCCCACAGCAAAATCTCTTGGTAACTGCCACCAGCAAGCGTCCTACCGTCCGGTGAAAAAGCTATAGATTCAACACTCCCCCTATGTCCTGCAAGCGTATTTAACCTTTTCCCCGTGTGTGGATCCCACAACAGTATTTCCTGAAACCCAGAACTTGCAAGGATCTGTCCATCAGGCGAAAATGCGACTGAATACACGAAATCTGTATGTCCTATCAGTGTTTCTCGTAGTTTGCCAGTTTGTACATCCCATAAAAATATCTCCTGATATCCTGCCGTTGCAATCGTCTTACCATCAGGTGAAAACACAAATGATGAACCTGAGTCTATTTTGAGAATCTTTAGAAGTTGACTTGTGTGCACGTCCCATAACCGGATATTATTATCGGAGTCTTCACTTGCAAGTATTTTTCCGTCTGGAGAAAACTCAATGGAAGTATTATACTGTGTTTGCCCCATAATTGATAACAAGTTTTCACCAGTGTTTGGATTCCAAAATTGTATCTCTTCATTTCGATTATTCACAGAAGCTAACGTCTTACCGTCTGGAGAAAACGCAACTATATCGTAGAAGCCTCCAAAACGGTGTGTATCATCTTTCAGTGTAAGCCGTTTTTCATAAGTGTGGGCATCATATAACCAGATTTCATCATGAGCTGCTACTGCCAATCGGTTTCCATCAGGAGAATACGCGAAATCTTCTATTTTAGAACTATCAAGTATAGAAAGAGCATCAGCAATTTTAGGTAAACACAACAGCACATAAAAAAGTAAGAATATCAGGAGTAGGAGCATACCACATAAGTTGCGCGATTCAAGGTTGTTCTTAAAGTATCTCATTTGTCTCATTCCTCCTTAAGCAAACTACTTACTTTTTAGTAGGTAGTAGGTTGGTATTATCCAATTTCCACAGCAGGATCGTACTGCCAGCACTCGCCATAGTTTTTCCATCTGGAGAGAACGCAACAGAATCAACTTGTTTAGAGTGTCTCTCAAGTGTCAACTTGGGATCCCACGTTTCTGTATCCAAAAACTCAATTGTGTTCCATATTATACTTACTAATGTTTTTCCATCTGGGAAAAAGGTAACTGGTTCATGTCCCAGCAGTGTCTTCTTGAGTTTTCCCGTCTTTGTATCCCATATCCGAGTTGTTCCAACCCAACTCGCGGTCGCTACGGTTTCACCATCTGGAAAAAAGACAATTGAAGTAATAGCTTGTGTATGCCCGATAAGTGTTGCCTTGAGTTCATAAGTTTTAGTATGCCACAACCGAACTGTCTCATCTGAACTGGCACTTGCCAGAATACCCTCGTCCGGCGAGAATACAATGAAATCGACATCAGAAGTATGTCCTTTCAGTGTTGCAATATGTTCACCGGTTTTGACATTCCATAATGGAATGTCTTTATTACCCAGACCGACCAACGTTTGACTATCAGAAAAAAATACTAAGGAATTAATATAGTAGGGCTCGGTATTGAGTGTCAATTTATGTTCACCTGTGACCACATCCCACAATTCATACACTTGATCACTATAATGTCTACAACTTACCAGCGTTTCGCCATCAGGAGAAACGACGAGTAGCTCCCTTCCCTCCTTTGGGTTTATGGAAAATGTTTGTTTCAGTTTACCAGTTTCTGTGTCCCACACATTAACAGCGGAAGGTTTTAGCCAATTTTTGAATCCACCTGCTACTGTTTTACCATCTAAAGATATAGCAAAAATATCTCCTGTGAATGTTCTAATCCGTTTTCCAGTTTTTGTGTCCCACAACTGTACTGGGGTATAGTCACCCCAAGTGGCAAGTGTTTTTCCATCGTGGATGAACACTACAGAAGAACCGGTTGATACATGCTCTTCATTGATAAAGACGTGCCTATCGCTATCAATATCCCAGATTCCCAAATCATTTGCGAGTTTTTTACCATCGGGGGAAAACATCAACGCTCTGTATCTTGATTTATAATCTGTGATTGTTTTCACCTGTTTTCTTGTTTTCATATCCCATAACAAGATTTTGTCTTGCTCCGTACTTGCGTATAAACTCCAATCAGGGGATATGTGTAAATGTCCCTTATGCACCCGTAGCGGTTTTAACGTTTTCGCACTCAAAAATACTGTCTCGGAATTGTTATCGTCAATTCCAACGATCATCCGTTTATCCGGGGAGAATACCACAGAATAGGGAATTCTGTCAAATTCTCCTTTGCGCGTGCGATTCAGTTTTCCAGTATTTGTGTCCCATAACTGAATTGTTCCGTCATCAGTCACACTTACGAGCATACGACTATCTGGTGAAAACGCAACTGCATTCACAGAATCCCCATAACTGACAGTGCTTGAATGTCCTTTGAGTATATGTATCTGTTTACCAGTTTTTGTGTTCCACAGTCGAACTGTCCCATCATCACTCCCACTCGCCAACATACTATTATCTGCTGCGAAGGCAATGGAAATTACACCTTTTGTATGTCCTTTTAGGATAAACTTGTTTTTACCAGTATATGGGTTCCACAAGACAACTGTCCTATCTTCGCTTGCACTCGCAAGAGTTTGCCCATCAGAAGAAAATGCTATACGCGTAATCTTTCGCGTGTGTCCTTTCAGCGATGTTTTATATTTTCCAAGGTTGGATATTTTTGACATATCCCATAGAATTATATGATTGTTCGAATCTTTCACACCGACAAGTGTTTTGTCATCTGGAGAAAAGGCTAATATCTTGACATGCGCGGCGTGCTCTGTTATGAGTGCAAGTTCTTTATATGTCTTGGCATCATATAACCAAATCCCAATAGAACTCGGAATTGCGATAATTGTGCTATCCGGTGAAAACACAATATCACCTGTAACACTGCCTTTGCCAATACGAGCGAAAGCCCCTTCCGGTAATTCCCATCTCGTATAGTCTTGTGCAAAACCGATTGGTAGAAATTGTAACATTGCAAATAGTAGCACAATCAGGTTTTTCATGGATTTCCCTTCAGTATGAATTACTTGTAACGTCAAATATCAAATCTACAACCTTTTTTCAACACATCCCTTATCACCTATGGATTTAGAACTTGACAAACATTCCTATTCTCTGATAACCTGTGCAAAATAACCGTGATGAATGATGTGATATAATGTTATTGAACTAACTGCAGAAGAGCTAAGCCATTTTGGATTTTATAATCCGTGTAATTCCTGTTAAGTGGATATTTATAGGAGTTGTAACCTTATGAAAATTACAAACATAGAATACCGGACGGTTTCCATCCCGTTTCTTCCAGCGATACAGAAACATTCAGGAATGGTCTATCCGACTACCCTGATTTGGGTGCACACAGATGAAGGACTAATCGGATTGGGTGAGAGCAATTCTGTAGATGGCAATATCACTGACCAAGCGGACCAGATTGCTCAAAGATATGTCGGCAAAAATCTTTGGGATATTGATCTTGCTAACGAATCGTTTGCCTTCCAATGTGCATTTTATGATTTAGCTGGACAAGCCTTAGAGGTCCCAGTCCATAAGTTAATCGGTCAAAAATATAGGGATAGTGTTGAACTCGCTTACTGGTCACCTCCGATGCCGCCCAAAGATACTGCGGCAGAAGCAGAACGCGCTGCAGATATGGGTTTTCGCGTACATAAACTCAAAGCGCGGAGTGCAAATATCGTTGAGACAGCCCGTTTAATCACAGAAGCATGTGGACCCGATTTTCAGATTCGTGTTGACCCAAATACGGAATTTGGAGATTTGGAAACCGGTCTACGGCTCACAGAAGAATTGCGTCCATATAACATTGAAGTCTATGAAGACCCGATCCGATTTGACGATTTATCTTGGTACCGTCAACTGCGTGAGAAAATAGATGTACCAGTGGCAAGACATGTAGGTGGTCCACATGAGATTTTAAAGAACATCGTGCAGATGCAGTAGATGCAGTGAATACGTTCGGAAATGTCGCTGGACTCCGAAAAAGTGCTGCTGTAGCTGAAGCAGCAGATTTGCCAATTTGGGTGCAGGTATTCGCATTCGGTTCATGTGTCGCTTCTACCTTTGCTGCACACATGGCATGCACAATACCAAACTGCACGCTGCCAATTGACGAACTCCCCCATATTCGTGTTGATGATCTATCAGGTGGTAGCATGAACCTTGCTAATGGAGCGATCAACTTGTCAGGCGAACCTGGATTGGGTATTCATCTGGACATGGATGCCGTTGAGCGGTATAGAATCCGTTAATCAACATCTTGCTTTTTGTGGAATACCAATAAACCTAAAATTTTGATTTCAAAGTTCCCACCTGATCACCAGCGCACATACACAACATGCGTGTTTATGGTCATAGGTCAATCTTCAAACAACTTTTGAAGATTGGTGATGCCTTTTGAAACTTTTTAGCAGCGTCAAAACGTTACTAATACCAAATTAACGGGATTTATCTTACTTTTCTGGGCAGACAGCGCGCTTACAAAGCGCGCCTACCGATTGAGATCAAGTTAATTTGGTATAACTACTGCATACTTATGCGCAATTTCTATGCCAATACTTATACCTCAGTATACACCGATTTCCAAATCTAAAAGGCGAAAATCTGAACAAATACGGGCAGATTTGATTTGCATTGCACAATATGGGGCATCCTGTTTTAGGTAAAAGTTACTATCCGAAGTTTACTGCTATAGTGAGGGAGTTTCAACCCGCGCCCAGGTCTTTTAGGATACGACTCACTACCTGTTTCTGTTGTCCCCGACCAGCTGGCTGCTCAAGTTCGTAGACCTCATACGAAATAAGATGTTTATGGTTCTCAATCGGAAACCTATGATGCGATCCATTATCAATATATCGGTTGAAAACAGTATAGCGGGAATATGTTTCTGTCCAACGTCTGGCACCATGATAGAGTGCTTCTGTAAAGATAACGCAATCGCCAGCATTGACTGGCACATTAATCACAGTCGGTGGACCGTCGTAAATTGAGAGATTGTCGGGTGGGTCAAAGTTACGCTTGTGGCTTCCGGGTAGGCAGACAAATCCTGTACCTTCAGGGACATCAACTAAAGATGTGCCAGCGTTGATAAAACCAGCGTGTGGTTCACCATTTTCCACGCCGTAATCCTGTCCAGATGCATGAAATTTGATGTCATCAGAGGTTGTGGAGTTTTTGGTCAAAGCGCAATCCACAAGACAAGGTGCCGCGCGCGTCAATGCAATGATGACACGCATAATCTCTACATTAAGCACCAGCCGCTGGAAAACTGCATCACCATACTGCACATTATTTATCCAGTGTGCTATCGTTGGAGAAGAGGCACTGCTGCGGGAAGTTGAAGTGAGTGGTGGCGGTAATTCCTCTAACGTCATGTTGTGCCAACGATTGCCCAATTCAATCATTAATTGTATATCTTCGGGTGGAACGACTTGGCGCAAGATAATGAATCCGTGATGGTCAAAGAACCATTTTTCTTCAGGTGTTAGCATTTGAATTCCTTTCAATCCATCTGTTGAACTCTTCTAAAGATGTAACCTTTCCCGTAACAACTGCTTGATAGACCGCCAGACTATTGTAAACATCACTCCGATAATCCGGACGTTGAGATACAGCGTGTTTAATACGTAGGATCGCGACGCGATCTACCTGCTGAAGCTTGCTGTGCAACTTATCAAAATCAACCATGTGCGCCTGATAATCTGTTTCGCCATACCCCCACAGATCTATCTTCCACTCCCGCCCTCTGTAACGGAGCCGGATTCCCCAATAAAGCCCATGGTCATAATCAGCAAAGTTCCGGATGAAGTGGTTTGAATAAGACATCTTCGTAATTTGAAACTTTGCTGCGATTCTTTTGCCTATTTCAAAGAAAAGTTTAACATCTTGTTCATGCGGTAGTTTGATGCTAATGTCAATATCAGGCCATGTCATCATATCAAGCGTGTAACTTCCGATTACGCGAGTGGTGCCGAAGGATCTAAGCATCGGCAGTAAGCCTTCGGTATTAAGTAAATCGCTTGCTTCCTCTCGTAGCAAACGTGAATGCGCGACAATCCCTTTATCATCCATCAAGAATTCCTCTGGAAGTTAGCAAGCGTATCCTTTTCTGTTGTTTCGCTTACGCAATATACGGTTTAGGATTCCGTTCAACCTCTGCCAGAAGAGTATCCACATACGCCTTTATGTGAAAGAGACGACAGGATGAATCCCCTACTTTACCCTGTCTCAAATTTCCGAGTGCATCCCAAAATGCGCCGAGTGCCGGACGATTTAATCCGATAAAATTAGTTTCAGTGTTGTTAGTAAGGCGTTTATTCCAATGGATTACCTCAACGAGATGAATATAGGTTGAGGTTTGATAATCAACACCGAGCATGAGGAGTTTGCCATCTGTCATGTATGCACGAAACATCGGTGAGTGTGTGCCGTAAGTCTTTCCCCAAGGTGGATGATCCCACGGGGATTGGTAGCCTTCATGTCGGAGATGATCAGCGACAAATGCTTCAGCACCTTTCCCACGCGCAGCAACAGCATGAGAATAATGGTCGGAACGATAAGTGCCGGGCATCTGCCGAAAAAACTCCGTGAGCCACCCCACTGTGGAGGGTGCCTTATCAACATCCCACGATGCGACGCGTTCTTCAAAAGTCGCTAAAAGGTTGAATGTCGGCATCAAAATCAACCCATCTTGCCCGATGATCGCTTCCAGCACAGAGATTACTGTTCCCGCCCCACCTTTAACGCTCCCTAAACTCTTGAAGGAGGAATGGATAAAAAGCGTATCTGCTTTTTCTACGCCGAGATCGGTAAAGTCTTGGATGAGTTTTTCGCGTGTGTAAGGTGTTTTCATTTTCACGTAAGTTGGGTACAACCCTCTTCCACAAGAAAGTGGTTGCGGTAAACTAAACGGCACCATGTTTTTCCAACAACTCAACTACTTTTTCTGCGTCTGCTCTTTGCATCTGCTGCGCAACTTGTAGCGGTGGCAACCCTTTATTATTTTTGACATTCGGGTTTGCACCTTTAGTAAGCAACGTTTCTAAGGCAGCACGCTGCTTTTCGCGATTCTTTATCGTGGATCGGATAGCCTCAAACAACGGGGTTTCACCATTATTATCAGTGGCATCAATATTCGCACCATTTTCTATCAACACATTGATGACTTTAAGAAACCCCGCCTTCGCAGCGCAATGCAGAGCTGTTTTTCCTTTGCTACTACGAACATGTATATCTGCACCAAGTTTTAAAAGTCTCAAAATTTTGTTCGGATGTTCCCCTTTATCACCACGGCATGCATATACAAGCGAAGGCCACCCCATATTATCCAAGGCATTTATGTCCTCAGAAGGCACACCGTGAGACTTGAGTAGCACACTCATCTCAGAATTGTCGTCTAAGATATGCGGAGCTTTGCTCGGATCCGCTCCGTTTTCGAATAGCAACTTAACGATGTCTATCCGACCTTCTGACACAGCATGATCCAGTAAGAGTCTACTATGCGGCTTGATTGTCGCCCCTTTGGAGATAAGCAGCTCTACAATCCGTATGTTTCCACCAACGATAGCATAGCAAAGAGGGGTTGCCCACGCAGTATCTCGATGCTCAAAGGTATGCGGACCGCCTGATGGTAGCATAACAGATTGAAGGTATCCACTATTGACAAGACTGGAGTCGTTTTCAAGAAGTGAAAGTGCCATATCGTAATCACCGAGGTAGGCAGCGGTATGAATATCAATTAACGCACCTTGCTGCAGCAGATAATCCGCGACTTCGTCGCGTCCTTCGTGCCGAGCAACACAGTAGGGCGTGATCTCAAGTTCGTGCTGGCTAAGATGGCAACCGGGAAGATTTATATCGGCACCACGTGCTACCAAAAATTTAACGACCTTCAACTTTCCACGATACGCAGCTCCCCACAACATCGTCCTGCCGTGCGAACCGATAGTGTGAATCCATTCAGGTTTATCATCTAAAAGTTGCCGAACAGCGTCAAGGTCACCACGACCTGCCGCAGCAACAACGATTTTAAGGAAGTCGCTCTGGTTTCCAGTGAGTTGGATTTTTGCCAATTCCGTGCTCCCTAATTATTGATTAAGATGGGTGGCTATATGCCATAATTACTTTGTGTCTACGACTCGAGGTCTTCCACCGATGGATGGCGGCAAAAGCATCCGTTTCTGTTGCTCAGTCAAGTCGTCGTATCTGCTAATATCGTAATAATTACCTGACCACGCAGAATGTCCCGGACTGTATTTATATAGCAACGCACGACGTTGATGCTCAGCTTTCCACAGCATCGTTCCGTGAACGAGTGCTTCAGTGAAAAACAAAACGTCCCCTGCTTCAAGGGCAGGTTGAACAACATAGTGTACTGGACGCGAAAAGTTACGAACTTCTGAAGGTATATCCCTCAAAAAGTTGCTTTTGTGGCTCCCCGGAATGCATGCAAATCCCCCTGCGCCTTCAGGTGCATCCGCAAGGTTGTATGTCATCACACATAAACCATTACGCATGACACCGTCACGATATTTGTACCAGTGATCGCCTTCGTTGCCTCCGGGGCGGCCTCCATCCTCACCACCGTGCAGTCCACCACGTCCCTCACCACCTTTCAAAAAAATGGGGTAATCGTGATCAAGTCGAACATTTGGACCCAACATCTCTACAAGATAGGGTAAAATCTTCGGATGATCAATGAGACGCTTAAAGGGTTCACCCCATAAACTCGGAGGTCCTTGCATTCCACCTTTGTCAATAAAGGCGTTCATTTCAGCGACTTCATCATCAGCCAAAACGTTCTTAATTATCAGATAACCCTCAAGGTCTACCTTAAATTTTTCTTCACCTGTCATTATAGATAATCCTTTGTTTGGTTTAGTTTTGCTTTCCTACTATGATTGGCGAGGTTGAAAACCTCACCTACCAATTAAAGAACGGAATTCCTTTAATTCGGGTCCACAACGCGGGGTCGTCTGCCGATAGACGGTGGCATCATCATCCGTTTCTGTTGCTCGGTCAACCCGTAGTATTCGCTGATGTCGTAATAATTGCCTGACCAAGCCGAGTGTCCTGGGCTATACTTATAGAGTAGCGCACGTCGTTGGTGTTCCGCCTGCCAAGGCATTGTGCCATGAATGAGTGCTTCCGTGAAAAACAGCACATCGCCCGCTTCAAGCGGTGGTTGCACGACGTAGTGTGCATGGCGTTCAAAGCTACGGACTTCTCTCGGAATTTCCGGTGCGAAGTTGCTTTTATGGCTTGCTGGAATACAAGCAAACCCGCCTGCACCTTCCGGCGCATCCGCCAAATTGTAGGTCATTACACACAACCCGTTTCGTATGATACCGTCGCGATACTTATACCAGTGATCCCCCACATTTCCGCGTGCCTGACCACCATCTTCACCACCGTGCAATCCACCACGTTTCTCCCCGTTGTTCATAATAATCGCATAGTCGTGATCTAAACGGGCATGCGGACCCAACAGTTCAATAAGGTATGGAAGTATTTTCGGATGGTCAATCAATCTCTTGAACGGTTCTCCCCAAAGACTTGGTCGTCTATCCATCTCACCTTTGTCAATAAAAGCATTCATCTCAGCGACCTCATCGTCGGCTAAAACGTTCTTAATAACGAGATAACCTTCAAGGTCTACCTTAAATTTCTCTTCACCTGTCATACAGAAAACTCCTTCCTTTCAGAGACTGGTGATTTTCGATCGTGTGAAAATGATAACATATCTGCTGAACAGATGTCAACTGAGAAACTTGACGACTCTCACATGTGATTAGGGTTATCTTTTAGATTGACGACTCAAGGTAGGATTTATTATCGGTAGGGAGGTATGTATTTGTCTGAATCGTGGATTTGCGTGGATTATAGGTATGAATAAAGCACCGCAAATTAAGAGAAAATATCAAGGTATTTTAGATTTTACTATAAATTGAGATCAGCACTCCACTTTACCTCTCGCCTAATAAAAGTTGTATGATAAAACTTGTCAGCAGTTTAAACTGCGAATAGTGTTTAATAAAATATAAACCAAAATAAAAAAGCGGCAGGTATAAGAATAAAGGCGATCTCTATTAAGTAGAAAATAACAAGCGTGACAGAAAAGATAGCAGCAATCCAACTACTTTTCGGTTTATTCATGTATTTACCAATATCCATATTAAAGTCAGTATCGTCTTGGTGTCTAACCGCATCATAGTGGTGTCGAAATAGGCGGTTTTGTCGGAGAAAGAATCCATCAAGAATCCAAAATCCCAAGATGAGAAAAATAACCACCGCAGCCGCCGCAAAGAAAATAGATTCATCCACGGCGGCACCTGGATTTTGGGAATCTGTGAAAACCAAATTGACAAGTAAAACCTGTGATGTGATGACGATTACTAGACTCCCACCTTTTACCAAAAAACTGTTGAGTCCCAGACGTTTGATAACGGCTTGGATCATCTCCAGATGCTTTATAACTTTTTCGGTACCATTCATGAGTTTGTCGTCCTGTATACGGTAGCGGAATAACGAACTGTGATGTTTAGTTTCCCATTAGTTAGTATGCCGCAAATTGTCTGACCACAAAAATTCAAAACCAGTGTAATCCGAGATTCAGTCGATACAAAAATCCCACCAGCACCCGAATCACGGACGGTCATAGATATTCTCCTCGACCAATCCGTGTTCAGACGCTCAATAAGGGCGAAATAAGTTGTTACGGGTGTGCTTTACTCTACAACCCACGTGTCCCCAGCATTGAGGAGTGCTTCAAGATCGCCTTCACCTTGCTTCTCTTTAGCAAATGCAATCTGGTCAGCCATCATATCCTCATAGCAGTTATGCTGAACGCTTCGGAAGATACCGATAGGGTGGGGCATTTCAGGCATATCGCTCATACGGGCAAGGAAGTTTGCCAATGTGGTGTTCTCGGCATATTGATCATGCACAATAAGATCATCTGTACCGTTTGTAACGGTAGTGACTTCAGGTTGGAAGTTTTTTAAACTAATCCCTACTTCACCTTCTTTTCCGAAGAGAAGCGGTTCTCCGTGCTCAAGCCGCACTGTATTATCTGCTTTAGTAGACTTATCCGTATAAAGTTCAAAAGCTTTCGCGTTAAAGACATAACAGTCTTGATATATTTCGATAAAAGATGTGCCTTTATGCTCAAACGCGGCTTTAATTGTGGATTGCAGATGTGCAGAATCAGTGTCAAGTGAACGCGCCACAAAGGTCGCACCCGCAGCCAATGCAAGACTAATCGGATTAAAAGGGGTTTCAAGCGAACCGAACGGACTTGACTTTGTGTTTTTTCCCTGTTCAGAAGTAGGGGAGTATTGTCCTTTTGTAAGTCCGTAGATTCGGTTGTTGAAGAGAAGAACGTTGATATCAAAGTTACGTCGCATCAAATGTATAAAATGGTTTCCGCCGATAGAGAGTGCGTCTCCATCGCCAGTGATAACCCAAACCGATAGGTCAGGGTTTGCCATTTTCACACCGGAAGCGATGGTGGGTGCTCTGCCATGGATCGTATGAAACCCGTAGGTGTTCATATAATAAGGAAACCGACTCGAACATCCGATCCCTGAGATAAACACGATGTTCTCTTTGGGAACACCCAATTCCGGCATAATTCGTCGAGTCTGGGCAAGGATGGAGTAATCGCCACAACGTGGACACCACCGTACATCCTGGTCGGATTTAAAATCATTTGCGGTGAGGGTAGGCACCCCACTCGGAATGCCTGAAGATTTTTTATTTATCATAAGTGTGCCTGCCTTTTTGCACATTAACAGAGACATTTTCAATGAAACAGTCAAAATTGTTTATGTCTAATCCTGGCATATTTTAACGTTTAAGGTATGTTTCGATTTCAGATTCCAGTTCAAAAACATAGAAAGGTTGACCTTGAACTTTGTTAAATCCGACTGCATCAATGAGAAATTTGCTCCGGATTAATTGACGAAGATGACCACTGTTTAATTCAGGTATTAAAACGGTCTTGAATCGACTAAGAATCTCGCCCAAGTCATTCGGAAATGGGTTCAGGTGACGTAAGTGCACATGACCTATCGCACTACCTTCTTCAAGTCTATTTTCAACAACAGTGCGGATAACTCCAAAAGTACCGCCCCATCCGAGTACCAGCAGCCCACCTTCCTGTGCACCAAACACCTCAGTGTCGGGTATATCCTCAGCGATGCGCTTGACTTTTTCTGCTCTAATAAACACCATTTTCTCATGATTTTCCGGATCGTAACTCACATTTCCTGTGATGTCAGACTTTTCCAAACCACCGATGCGGTGCTCAAGTCCCGGAGTGCCTGGCTTCGCCCAGGGTCTTGCAAGTGTCTCAGTATCTCTCAGGTAAGGTTCAAAACCATCTACATCGGTACGGAAATTAGGTTCAATTTTAGGTAGATCCGCAATATCTGGAATCAGCCACGGTTCAGCACCAAGCGCGATATACAGTTCTGATAAGAAGATTACCGGAGTACGATATTTTACTGCAATTCGGCACGCCTCATAAACGGTCTCAAAACAGTCAGTGGGGCGGCAAGCCGCAAGGATAGGGACAGGAGATTCTCCATTCCTACCGTATAACATCTGCAATAGGTCTGTTTGTTCGGTTTTTGTTGGCATCCCTGTTGAAGGACCAGCTCTTTGGATATTACAGACAACGAGGGGTAACTCAGCAATCATAGCAAGATTAATGGCTTCAGATTTTAGGGCAAGACCTGGACCACTACTACCAGTTACACCAAGTGCACCACTAAAAGCAGCACCGATTGCCACGCCAACAGCAGCAATTTCATCCTCCATCTGCATTGTCACAATACCAAAGTTGCGATAATTTGCTAAACCGTGAAGGATGTCACTGGCAGGTGTAATCGGATAGCTGCCATAAACCAACTGTAACCCAGATTGGCGCGCGGCAGCAACGAGACCGAGAACAGTCGATGTATTACCTTCAATATTTCTGTATTTTCCGGGGGCAAATTTTGCGGATTTCACCTCATAAGAGGTTACAAATTGTTCAGTCATATCGCAATAGTTATTCCCTGCCCGGAGTGCTAAGATATTCGGTTCCAGGAATTCCGTTTTTCTGGTAGCGAACTTAGTCTTAATCCATCTTATTGTATATTCCATGGGGCGGTTGTATAACCAGAGGATCATGCCGAGTGCAAAAAAGTTTTTACATTTATCTTGTTCGCTGTAACTGAGACTGGTGTTTTCAAGTACTTTTCGAGTGAGGCGTGTCAATTCAACAGGAAAAACTTGATACTTGGTTAGTGATTCGTCCTCAAGTGGATTTTCGGTATAACCCGCAAGTCGTAGGTTTTTAGATGAAAAGTTGTCAGAATTGACAATGAGTATTCCGTTATTTTTTAATTTATTGAGATGGACTTTTAATGCAGCGGGATTCATCGCTACAAGCACGTCACAGACATCACCGGGAGTGTGAATGGTTTCGCTGGAGAACTGTAATTGGAAGCCAGAGACCCCAGCAAGCGAACCAGCAGGGGCTTGAATTTCAGCGGGGTAATCGGGCAGCGTGGCGACATCGTTCCCGATAATAGCGGAGGTTTCTGTCATTTGCGTTCCGATTGTTTGGGAACCGTCGCCGGAGTCCCCAGCAAACAGAACTGTTGCCGTCTGAATTTGCTCTACTTGCTTACGCATCAGTGTTCAGCCTTTTTATATGCTATTTAGTAGGGGTGAGACCTCAGAGTCCACCTATAAAAGACCTCGTCCATGTGTTATGCTCCTTCTCGTGCTTTCAACGCATCTCGTATTGGGTTAGGGGGCAATGTCAATACTTCTTGTGGGAAATATTCAACGAGATAAGAGATAACATCTCGAATTGACACCATGCCAATAGGGTGCTGCTGCTCATCAACAATGGGCAAGTGTCGAAAACCGCCTCGTGCCATATACAACACAGCTGTATCCAACATATCTTCGGGGCTTGCTGTTTGTGGGTCAGCTTTCATGAATTGCGTAACAGGAATTTGCGTTAGATCGCCTACCTGTTTGTTTAAGACTTTGCGTAACACGTCACGTTCGCCAAAAATACCACGAAGAACCCCATCATCCACAACAGATGCAGCACCGATATGATGTTCAATTAGCAAATCGATAGCGTCCTGCGTGCTTGCTGAAACGTCAATCGTCACACAAGACCGCATCAAATGTCGAAGTGGTACCTGAATTTCACGCACTTCCAATACTTTATGAGATGCCTCCGCATTTTTATCCATATACGCTAATTCTTCATCAATTGCACTGTCGTAAAGCATGGTTATGCGCCTCCTTCCTGATTCTCAATAAATATAGCAACGTGGTCTAAAATATCTCGTGTTGAAATCAATCCGATCGGAAACTCCTGGTGCTGGTCATCCCATATACAGAGTGGAACATGTCGAAAATGTCCGAGGTGCATTATGTTCAAAGCGAAGGCAATCGGGTCGCTGGCACGCAACGATTCGGGGTTCACCGACATTATTTCTTCAACGTGAACAGTTTCAGGGTCTAACCTTTTTCCACACACATGAACGAGCAGGTCACGCTCAGTGAGAATCCCGACTAATCGTTGTTCACTGTCAATAACAAGGATACATCCGAAGCCCTCTACTTGCATGATGTCAATGACATCTGAGACCGGAGAACCAACTTGCACGGTGGCAGGTTGCTTGTAATCTAACGTGCTAATCGGTAGAGATAACGTTCTCGCGTCCACTGTATAGGCTCCTTGATGTTAACGTCAAAAAACGAGGTTGGGTTTCTTACTGTCCCTTTTTAAAGGATACTATATTTGGGATGAATTTGCAAGAATATTTTGCTATGGGAATTATTAATCTTGCATCTCTTTTTTGGATATGCTATACTGTTGTCAAAAAAGTTAACAGTTGCTCATGGGTGGCATGGTTTAAAGACTTGAGCAAATGTTACTCCCGTGGTCAGATTAAAAATTGAGTTGATTTCTTAATTGTGCATTTGTTATAATGTTCCAAACTTGACAAATAGTAATTTAATTTGGTGGTAATTAACCTTCGGAATAAGTAGTTTCGGACATTAGATTTCTCATTTTTTTCTCCACTTTTTTCAAAATTCCCACCTTTAACTTGACATTCCCCTTCTTAAAATTGTAGAATTCTTAACAGACCAAACTATAACACCATTGGACTATGGGTATCCCATATCTAATGTAAGTTAGGTGTTATGGTTTGGTCACCAGGGATGCCCACTTCTTTTGTGGAGAAGTTGGGATTTACTGGATGACCAAACCTACAATTTAAGGGGTACAATATGATAATTTTCAGTGTCTTTGTTATCATCGTAGTATTTTTTATGGTAACACATCTTCGAGCTGACAAAGAAAAGATGGATCAATCAAGCGATGAACATACTAAAAAGATGTGGAAAATGTATGTTAATGCTATTGAAAACGAACATTTCCTGTATCCACTCACTTCAGATTTAAGAAATTGGGTTCTTTCCAATCAAGAATTCGGGTGGACTACCCTCGACACTTCAATGCCAAAAGAAATCCGACATCAGTTTGGCGTGTTTATAATCGAACATGCCAACAAATAGGGAAGAAAACCATGAAATCCACCAGACAAGCAGCTGAGTTAATCCGACTTAGCCTCAATGAATTCAGAACAGGTAATTTTGTTGATGCCCTCGCTTATGTAGAAACAGCATTAGAAATTAACCCCAAAGATGTCCGTGCCTTACAGATTCGACCACTTTGTAAATGCTGTTTGATCGTTGAAAGCGGTGCAATTCCACCAAATCTCCAAACTGATATACAAAATATCATCTCAGATTTAAAAGTATCAATAGAAACTTTAGACGATATGATTAGGGTTGCTCGGACGAACACTTAATTTTTTCGGATATATTCCCTAAATCTTCCATTCCATATTGCTTTAATTGGTTCAATAGGTCTACCATCTGTTTTTTTTTACAGGTAGGCGGGCCTTTTTGTTTCCACATTCTTGGCAGACTTGTTTTTCTTTAGTCATTTTTTCACCTCATACTTTCATTAACAAATTTCCAGAATATGCTATCCACATTCCGGTAGTTATATTTATAGCAAGCCTCAGCCACATATAGCGGGATATACCCAGTAGAGTAGTGGTGATGCTGTCCATACCATGCGCGTTTCAACAACGCCCAAAAACCTTCAATAGTGTTCGTGTGGGTATCCCCATCAGCGAACTGTTCTTTGTGATTGATAACCCGATGTTTTATCTGCTTTCCGATCTCATTGTAAGCAGCATATTCATCGGTTATCAGTTCGGATTCATCTATTTTGACAGCATCCCGAATAAACGCCAGGATACCCCTTCCCGTTAAATCATCAGCAAGTTTAGCTACTACCTTACCTCCACGCTCAACTGCGCCAAGAATAGCGGATTTTGATGTTCCCCTTCCTCTTTTGGCGGGTTCATCGTCCTCGCGCTTGTTCTTTTTCCGAGGTTTGCCTCCTATATAAGTCTCATCTGCCTCAATAATACCCTTCAGCAGAGTTTGACCTTTAGTAGCCATTTCAGCACGAATGCGTTGCATCATAAACCAAGCCGTCTTCTGATTCAGGTCTAAATCACGACTCAACTGATAACTGGACAAGCTCTTCTTTGCGTTTCCCATTAGTGAAATAGCCAGAAACCACTTTTGAAGTGCGATCTTAGCCCCGTGAAACACTGTGCCTTGAGTAACCTTGAAGGTTGCCTTACAACCATTACAATTCCAACGACCAATCCGACCAGTTGCCGTCTCATTACGCCTGAAAACATCGGTAATCCCACAATGTGAGCAATGAGGCTTACCTTTCCATCGTATCTTCTCAAGATACTCAATACAGGATGACTGGTCTGGGAATCTCTCCATAACCTTGATTAAATCCATCAGAATACTCCTATATGTCAAAAGGAGTTGCTTTATTCTGAAAGATTGTGCTATACTATCTTAATATGATATAGATAAGATAGAACTTAGAAAAAGCAACTCCGCTTTTTCGGTTCAATAGGGGGTGTCCGCCCCCTATTTTCTTGCCTATATTATACCATTTCTTACCATTTAAATCAAGGAAAAAGTCAATAACCATCTACATTTACAGCACTTTTCTACTTTTTCTTGATTAACTTCCTTTTTAATGCTTTAATTGTTAAGCGATTGTTAAGCGATTGTTAATCGATTGTTAAGCGATTGTTAGACCACCTCTTTTAACTCAAATAAAAGGAGGTGATAGTTATGTATAACCAAAATAATCAGTTCCTGCTCAACGAAATAAAAGCAGGATAAAACGTGATAGAATCGCGTTTAATTATGATGATTATTGAAAATTATCTACTTAAGATTAAACACAATCTATAACCAATTCCCATCAAAAGAAATGGTCTAACAATTATCTTCCTCGTCAGGAAGCCCTTACGATGTCAGTCTATGTCTGATTTTATGCTGTTTTTCTTATGTCCAAAACTACTTATTCCGTAATATATTACCGCGAGTTCCAGAGTTGCAAGCCGTGTTTGAGGATCCTGCGGTTCGCGGTGCATTTACCAGTATTTTAGGGCAGAATTACGTGATGCATTCACATCGGCATCCGCATCAGAATGCACCACACAGCGGGGGGCAAGGGTTTCATAAGGATAGCTATTGGGGACATGAGAAAGTTCGGCATCACCGTCCTCGTTGGGCGATGGCGTTCTACTATCCGCAGGATACACCTGTTGAAATCGGTCCCTCAGCAATCTTATCGGGAACGCAATACTACAGTAACAGGATTACTGAGAACAACGATGGTGAAGTTGCACTTAGTGGTGAAGCGGGGACGGTCTCACTTATCCACTTTGACCTGTGGCATCGTGCGATGGCAAACCAGACCGATAAGACTCGCTACATGATGAAGTTTCAGTTTATCCGCATGGATGAACCACAAGAACCGGAATGGAACGTGGCTGATCCAACGTGGAACGTAGATGGACTTGACGAGAATGGCAACTCTGCTGCCAAAAGACATCAAACGACATGGCGACACGTTTGGAATTGGATGACTGGCGGATCGAACGGACATGCATCCAAGCAAGCCAACGGCAACTTGACAACGCACATTGAAGCGTTGAGCGATGCGGATCCATCTGTACGTTCTGACGCTGTTGATGAATTAGGGTTGTTAGGTGAATCCGCTGCTGATGTTATTCCGATGTTGAGCCAAGCTTTACATGACGACTATGAACCCGTCAGGCTCAATACTGCCTATGCATTGGGTGCAATTGGCGAACCTGCTGTGCCGACATTGATTGAAAAACTATCTGATGAAAATGGTACGGCGCGACGAATGGCTTCGTATGGATTAGCAGCAGTCGGCGCGCCTGCTGTGCCGGCACTTTGTGAGGTATTAGCACATGAAAATGATGAGGTGCGACATCAAGCGACTTACGCTTTAGCACAGATAGGACGCGCGGCGGAGCCTGCAGTTGATGCTTTGATAGATCGTTCTAAAGATAGCAAAGTTGAAGTCCGCCGATATATTCCAGAAGTCCTCGGAGGAATTGGGGCATCTGCAGCACCAGCGGTGCCGGTGTTAACCGATATGTTGGCAAACGATGAGGATGTCCAAGTACGTTTTGAGTCAGCATTAGCGTTAGGGCAGATTGGTCCTGCTTCAAGCGATGCAATTCCTATATTGAAGGACTCGCTCTCGGATAGTAATCGCTACGTTAGAGACAACTCTATCCATGCGCTGAAACGGATCGGCACTCCTGAAGCGGAATCAGCACTCTTCGATTATTTGTTGATGGCGCGATGGTGTGCCATTACCAACAGCGAAAGCACATTCTAAATTAGTAGAGTTTACAGATTTTAAAACTATTGTAGGCGTTCTTTGTAAGCGCGCCTACAATGTGTAAGGTATTATTCCACTTTAGGAGGAAGATTTTATGAACATCTTGGAACACGCAGAGGAACTAATCAACGAAATTCAAAATCGGTTGGAGGAAAACGAAAGAGCCGCTGAAGAATCGGTCAAGAGAATTCACAATCAATTAGAGGAACATAGAAACGCTGCGGAAGAACAAATTGAGAGAATTCACAATCAGATTCACCAAGAAGCGGAATCCGATGAAGAACAGATCCGAAAGTTGCATGATGGCTTGGAAGAACATCGCAGATGTGTTCAA
This sequence comes from Candidatus Poribacteria bacterium, assembly GCA_965197475.1. GTDB lineage: Bacteria > Poribacteria > WGA-4E > WGA-4E > WGA-3G > MSPOR6. Next base: position 1,333,848 of record CBDANF010000003.1, read on the forward strand.
GAACAGCTTCAAAAGCTTCAAGAAGAGTCGGAAGAATATGATCGTAACATTGAGGAACAGGTTGAAAGTATTCACGAGCAGATCGACCAAGCCAGAGAAAACGCCGAAGAGCAGATTGAAAGAATCCGCGAGCAGATCGAACAAAACGAGGAAGCGGCGGAAGAACAAATTGAAAGAATTCGGGAAAAAGCGGAGGAATACCGAGACAATTCGGATGAACGGGTTGAAAGAATTCGGAAACGGATTGAAGAACTCAGAGATGCTGCTGAGAACCATTCGGAAAGAATTCATGTTGAAACCCATACATCAGTTGAACAACCCACCGAACCCAACAGAGTGCAATCACTGATAAGACGTTTTGACGCGCAGTACAAGGATGGCACGCTGCTACCACGATTAGCCAAACTTATGTTATGAACGGTGTTGAAGTATTGAAATATAGTGGGAAGTTACTGCCATTAAACGAAATGGATGAACGTTATCCACGTAGTGAGTGGCTTCAAACACTTCTTGATAAAAACATCACTATTGAAAACCTACATGATTATTGTCGTTATCTGAACGCACGCGATATGTTGGTGTGGATACAAAAGAAACCTGACGTTTGGACATCTGGTCTTTTCGATATTCCTCCCACAGAGAATTGGGAAACCTACCAAGAAGCGTATATTAATCAATTGACAAATCCGAACAAGGCACCACATGCCTAACTTTTGACAGTGATTCACATCGCACTTATTGAAAGGAACGAATCAAGAGGTAAATTCACCTCATTGTTAATCAGTTTTTTGTGCCTTGACTCTCCCCCAAGTTGTCACCAGAGAATCCGCGGGTTCAACAGGATAGGTTTGACCTACCCAACCGAGAAATTCCACAGTTCGCTTCATTGTTATTAAAATGGGTTCAGGTTCACCACCGGATGCTGGAATCACGAAGTTTCCAATAGAACGGAATAGTTCAAGGCTATTAATGAGGTCTGGATGTAAATAGGATTTATAGGCAATATACTGTCCATCAGGAGACCATGACTGGACATAATAACTATAATTCTCTTTGACGTGTAAAATCTCAATTTCTGAATCTGGTTGCACAGGTGCTATTGCTATCCCTGTTCCCCACCGTTCTCCATCTTTATTTACATCAGTACTGAAAGCAATGTACTGGCTGTCTGGCGAAAAAAATGCAAAGTTATAGCGTGCTTTGTGCGTAATTCGGAAGACATTTTTTGACTTAACATTTAAAATAAATAAACCTCTATTTGATACATAAGCTATGTGCTTTCCATCTGGTGCCCATTGTATATATTCAACCAGTCTCACAGCAATATCTAAAATAAGTTCAACTTTGGGTTTACGTTTTGTGACTTCCTCATTTTTTACAAGTTGGAACCCATTTCGTGTTAAAAAAATGACATCTCCTTTTTCCGAGATGTCAGCATAAAATATACTACCATATTCCCCTTGTGTAATGTTTATTGCGCCTCTCTCAGGATGTCTTCTGTCCAAAATATAAACATCATCGTTTCCGGTGATTCTTTGGATATTGTTAGCAATCTGTTCGCGCTTGATATTATCGTAAGCAGCAACAACGACATATTCTCCATCTCTTTGGAACTCAATTGATTTGATTTCATAAAATGTCTTGCGGAAGAGTTTGCGCGCTGTTGTGCCTTCCGTGTTGGAAATCCATATTTCCTCCTCGGTTAATGGATGGACAAAGATTATTTCTCCTGTGGGAGCAGCATTCACAGGTGTTAATACAAAAAACAAACTGATATAGAAAAAACACAAACGTCCGCAAGTTTGAATTAAATTATTCATTTTTACCTCCGTTTCCTGTTTCGCGTTTTAATTGTCCCCAGGTGGTAGCAAGTTTGGATTCGGGTTCAACTGGATAAGATTTCTGTGTCCATTCCAATGTAAAAGCACCCCCGTCAATGCTTTTTAATATTTGAACAGCTCGTTTATTTACTATTGATACAACGAAATTTGTATATTCCGTAATTGGAAACCATAATACAAACCCTTTGATTTCAATTAGTACGTAGGCAATTGACTTTCCGTCTGGTGTCCAAGTGAGATAATAGCAAAAAAGGGGGGCTTTTATCCTCTTAAGTATCTTCACATCTTGAGGATTATCAATTGGGAAAAAACCAATTTCGCTAAATCCTTGTCGGTTATTTCCCGAAGTAGAGACGATAAAAGCTAACTTACTTCCATCTGGTGAAAAGACAGGACGATACCCATAATCTAATAGTTGTGTGACTTCTTTTGTAAATACATCCAGGAGGAATATACCCTCGTTATTTGAAAAAGCAACTTCTCTTCCATTAGGTGCCCAGTCTACATAATTAGCAGGTCCATCATACAATTTTTCTGCATGTGGGAATATCTCATGTATCTCGTCATTTGGTATAAGATAGATACCATCAGGAAATTTGTTAAGGATTTTGTTTGCAAACACCACATCCCCATTAGATGAAATGGCAGCATCTGAAACAATACTATACCTGCCATAAGTTAAATCCTTGCGCCCTTTTTTCCAATTATTGCTGTCAAATAGATATACATCAACACCACCTTCGATTCCGCGCCCTCTACCAACACACAAGATGTATCGGTCACCTTCCTGAATTGAAAATCTATTAACAATTAAAGGTGGATTAAATAGACGACGTGCATTGTTTCCATCAATATTGCTCTGCCATATCCCTTGTTGCTTCGGTTGAAAAATTATTTCATCGGCACCAATAGCATTTACTATGAAAATACTACACAGAAGAAAAATACAGAAACACAACATTTTCCGGTAATTATCAAAAAAATGTGTCATAGCGTATCTCCACTTTCAGGGTTGTGTACAAAAACAAGAGATTCTGTTATCATAATTCGTAGGAGTTTGGGAAAGCTTGATTTCGTATCTAATCAATAACATTCTGATGAACAGAATAACATTTCTCACAATCAAAATCAACAAAATTCCCAATCAAAGTCATTCTCGGTAAAAATCATGTTTTCCATGAAATACATCATGAAATTTATCTTGCAAGTGTAACAGATATATAGCATAATTAATGCAACCTAACAATGAACATATATTTTGATGAATACACCCCAAGTGTGAACCTGCAGACCGTTCAAAAGGGTAGGGAATGATGGTTAACCGCAAAGACATCCAAGCCACATGTGATGATATTGTACGTGAGTTTGCACCACTGCAAGTTATTCTATTTGGTTCTTATGCGTATGGCACGCCCTCGGAATATTCGGATGTTGATCTGTTAGTCGTGATGCCGGTAGCGAAATCTGAAGCACGCCGTCAAGAATTAGAGATTCAAAAACGCATCCCACGCAGATTCAGTATGGACCTCCTCGTGCGTTCACCAGAAGAGATCGCTTACCGTATTTCACACAACGATTGGTTTCTTCGCGAAGTCACTGAAAAAGGAGAAGTGCTTTATGAATCTAAAGATTTTTATGTTAAACCTCATAAAAAAGAGAATACTGAAATGAATCCTATTACATTGGAGTGGATTGAAATAGCCGAAGGCGATTACGATGCTGCAATGCAAATTCAGCAAGGACCGAATCCGATATATCGTATCATCTGCTTTCATGCTCAGCAATGTGCAGAAAAATATCTAAAGGCATGGCTTCAAGAGGCGAATATCCCTGCTCCAAGGACACACAATTTAGTAGAATTATTGAGCCTGATTCTACCTTCACAACCTTCTTGGAACTCTTGGCAAGCTGATCTTGCAGAATTATCGAAACATGCTGTGGATACACGTTATTTAGGACAATTGCCAACTGCTGCTGATGCTGAAAAAGCAATACAAATCTGTGAAATGGTGCGCCAAGCAGTTCGCGCACAGTTGAAACTACCTATTGAAGAGAATGAGAATAAACTCTAATGAATTATGATCTGATTGTCAAAAACGGAACTCTGGTTGATCCTGCGCAAGATATCCATGCCCAAAAAGATATTGCGTTCGCGAATGGTTGTGTTTCAACTGTCAGTAATGATATCCCTTCGTCTGCAGCACGAGATGTTGTGAACGCTGATGGTTGTTATGTCACACCGGGTTTAATTGATTTGCACGTGCATGTCTTCTACGGCGTTAGCCATTTCGGTATTGAACCTGATTCGACCTGTTTAGCACGTGGCGCGACGACAGTTGTTGATGCTGGGTCAGCAGGCGCAGACACTTTTCCTGGATTTCGGAAATACGTTATAGACGTAAGCGACACCCGAATCCTTGCCCAATTGAACATTTCTTCACAAGGCATGCTGACACGGGAAATTGGAGAATTAGAAAATCCGGACTATGCCGATCTTGATAAAGCATGCCGAATGATAGAGCAGCATCGTGATATAATCCTTGGTGTCAAGGTGAGATTGACCCGCGAATCTATCGTCGGGGAACGTGCAGGTATGCAACCGTTGTATAAAGCACGTGAGGCTGCCGATGCTGCTGGACTTCCGATGATGGTCCACCCGCAAGACGCATGGTGTCAGTCCATAGATGACATATTAGCGGTAATGGGTAAGCGCGATATCCTTACGCACTGCTTCCACGATATGGCATGCGGCATTTTAGATGAAAATGGGAGAGTTCGCGATTCCGTGCACGCTGCGATTGAACGTGATGTTATCTTTGACGTTGGGCACGGTGCTGGATCCTTCAGTTGGGATGTCGTTGAAAAAGCGATGGAACAGGGTGTTGAACCGACAACGATCTCATCGGACTTGCATGTCTATAATATCAACGGTCCGGTTTACGATCTGGTAAATGTCGTGAATAAATTTCTTTATCTCGGCATGTCTCTTGACGATGCGTTGGCAAAAGTAACCAGTGTCCCCGCAGACACGATATTAATGCTTGGGCAAGTTGGAACTTTGGCAGCAGGGGCGTGGGGAGATGCCGTTATATTTGAGATGCGCGAGGGTGAATTCCAATTGGTTGATGCCTGCGGTAAGGTTAAAGTCTGTAGACAAAAACTTGAACCTATCGTTGTTATAAAAGGAGGAAAGGTATATCGGCAGAAGCATACGCATAACTAAGGATTTATTCAGAACAATACACATTCATTTTCTGTCGAAAAACCGAAATTAGTTGAATAGGAGGGTGAATCATGAAATCCCAAGACATTGTTGAACAACAGTATTATGAAGCTGTCGATTCGCTTGTTGAAAAGGTGCAGGAGGATCCGTATATTCTTGCCGCAATAGTTGCTGGCAGTTTCTCTTATGCACAGGTTTGGGAAAAATCGGATTTGGACGTTGAAATTATAGGAAAAGATGGCATTCGTCCGACACAATCGTTTTTCTCATTGGTAGAAAATGGTATCAACATCCATGCGGGTTTGTCCCCTCGCAGTTCCTTTAAGCGGTCAATAGAGAGTGCGCAACAGGGTTCCTTCATGCATTCCTATTTTTCCCACAGCACGCTCCTATTTTCAAGAGATGATTCCATCAAAGAATGGTATGATAAGAACGCGAGTCGTGATAGCATCGGTGAACGTGATAAGCAGCTGCAAGTGCTGAACGTTATTGCTGAGACCTTGCCAACGCTAATCTATGCCGAAAAGCAGTTTTACGTCAACAATGATGTCGTAACCTGTTTTCTGTCAATCCTGCACGTTGTGGAAGGCTTAGCACGGGTAGAGGTACTTTTAAACAATCAAATCCCCGCACGCGAAGTCATCCAACCGGCCCTCAACTACAATCCTGATTTCTTCACACATGTTTATACCGACCTGATTAACTGCGAAAAGAACGATGCCGTTATCCAAGAAGCAATATATGCTATTAATGCATATATTGATGAACGTCAGTTTGTTTTTCAACCGATTCTGGATTATCTCGCAGAGCAGAAAGGCGCGCGGACAAACTCAGAGATGAACGCCTATTTCCATTCAAAATTCCGTGATGCTTCTGTTGATATGATATGCCAATGGTTAACATGGAAAGGTATCATCCAGCAGGTTTCTGCCCCAATGAAACTGACTGCCAAAAGCCAAATTGCAGTAGAAGAACCGGCGTACTATTACGATAATTTGGATCCTGAAGTGCATGAACCGCGCCTGAAATCAGATATCCATCCCGATATTGAAGATGCGGTAAAAAGGTTCGCGGACACTATTGCAGAGGATCGTTATATTGTTGCTGCAATTCTCACCAGTAATTTGGCAGAAGACAACGTGTGGGAGAAAACAAATGTTCACATTACGCTTATTATGAGAGATGGCACGAAATTTCAACAAAGCGAGTGTCAATTAATAGAGGATGGAATACCGATCCGCGTAAGACTCCAAAACCGAAATGCATATAAAAAGTTGATGGAAAGGAACTTACAAGGGAGCGGAATCTTTGCTATCATGTCCCAAAGTGAAATACTTTGGACTAAAGATCCGTCTCTTGCTGATTTACATAAAGACCTTGATGTTATCGGTGAACGTGATAAAGCATCTCAGCTATTTAATGCAGCAAGCATGGTCACTACCGTACTTGACAAAACAGAAAAGTGGTTCTATGTCAAGAAAGATTACAATTATACGTTTCTTTATTTGACCTATGCTGTAAGAGAATTAGCGCGTCTTGAAACTATCAGGCATGGTGAAACGCCAAAACGTAAAGTGATTTACCAAGCACTCAAGCATAATCCAGAGTTTTTTAATACTATCTTTACCGATATTATCGATGTCCCCAAAAATGAGGAAAACCTTGGCAAGGCGCTGCAACTGATTGATACATATTTAGAAGATAACGCGCAGACGTTTTTTACACCGCTACTCGATTTTTTAGAGGATGCGGGAGGTGAACAATCACTGTCTGATATTTATGATCACTTCGGTCATCGCAAACTATGGATTAATATGGCGTGTGAATGGCTTGCGCGTAAGGAGATTTTGGAGCAATTTTCTTCACCTGTCCGACTTACTAAGGATAGTAAAGTTTCGATGGAAGAGCCTGCATATTATTACGATGTTGAAAATCCGTTTTTGTAAGAAAAATTTCTATATTTTTTTAAGATTAAGGAGTTTAAAATGACTGAAATAGGCATTCATGAGGCGAAAACACATTTGTCAAATCTTCTCAAGCGTGTTGAGAATGGGGAAAGTTTTTCAATTACGAATAAAGGAAAGGTGGTCGCAGATGAGAATTGGTAAAGTTAGAATAGATTGCGCGATTACAAACGACACTCTTCCCACTAGGACTTACGCATTTCCTATTTCCTCTTGAAGTCCCCCTTGATAAGGGGTTAAAACACTGAAAAAGCGACTTTTTACCCTCCTTATCAAGGGGGAATGCGTAAGTCCTGGTATTATAGTAAATTCCATAATTATTTACACATTTTTGCACCTCTCTAATTTCCCCTTGCAAAGATGGCATGCCAATTGGGGGATAAAGGGGGTAATCTTTTATGTGTAAACTTAATTGTGGATTCCACTATAAAAAAGATTGGAACCAAGGGAAAGTAACATTGCTGAGTCAGAAATCAAGTGTTAGTCCAAGGTAGACGATCAATGGCAGTTGTGGTAATTCACTTGTACCCTCCTCAAGGTAGATGTTATCAGTTCCTGTGATCTCCTGTGATTCATCAATAACGATTTTTATTTTATTTTTGCGATTATATATGTTTATTATATCAAGGAATCCGCCAATCTGTGTTCCCCATAACTTCCATTTGCGACTTATCCGTAGGTCCAACTTATGGTAAGGTTCGAGTTCAACAGTGAAGTTTTCTTCAGCGGCAGCGAGGAGTGGATTCAACCCACGAGTTATCGGATCTTGAACCAGCGTAATTGAATTGACTGGCGCTTCTGACGTTCCGCTTAGATACTGCCACTTTGCACCTATCTCAAAATTCGGTGTGAAATTATAGTTTGCCACAATGCTAACAATATGTGTCCTATCGAAGAGATGTGGTTTATAGTTCGCGTCGGGGTTTTCGCGACGCTCAGCATGTGTCCAGCTATATGAAACCCAACCGAAAAACTTATCTAAAACACGGTGCCGCACAAAAGCCTCTGCACCGCCAATATATCCCGCCCCTTGATTCAGATAATTTCCGGCACTATTCTTTGTTACTAACTTATCCGAGTTTTTGTAATAGGTGGCGAGTTTGACTTCTGTTTGTGGTGAGATTTTATGTTCAATTTCCAAAATATAGTGCTGTGCAAGGCTGGATTTCAACGCTGGATTCCCATTTTCCGCCAGTATCTGATACGGTTTCGGGCTCTGTTCATAGTGTCCATATCCGAATCGAATATTAGAGCCGATCGGCAGCTCAAAATTAACGCTGCCCCTGGGTTGAATTAAGACTTCTTCTGTCAGATCCAGATAATCAAGCCTGGCTCCAAGCGCGGCAGACATGAAGGAGAAAAGGTTATATCGTCCTTGGAGATATCCCTCAGCACGAAAAAAATCGTGTCCAAATTCATCGTGTGCCTCTTTTATGCCAGTGAACACTCTCTCCGTATGAGTCCCACCCCCTCCTTGTGTACCAGTGTCTGTGCCGGGGGGTGGATTTGGATCTTTTGTCGTTTGAGTAACTTGATACTCACTATGTATTGTAACCGACTCAAATTGTGTCTCTTTACTGTCTTCAAAGCTGATGGCGGGGCTATAAGAAAAAAGGACACCAGGTTCTATTTGGAGCCTTGGGTTTAAACGGAAAGTCACATCCTCTCGAAGTGTCCATACCGGAACATTAACTCGGACTGTGTACGAATCAAATTTTGCAGTGAGAGTTATGGGATCATCTGGAAAATGTATTATGCTACCATCCCGCCTTACATCTACAGGATTACGGAATTCAACATTGAGAAAATTGGCAGAATGGGTCAAAGAAAAATCGGAGGTAAGATTATCAGAAAAATTGGAGCGGAGATGGATGCCTTGCCCCTCAAATCCGTTTTTGAAGTACATAGAAGGACTCCATATATTAACTTCTGCCACTTCCATATTTTCCGCTCCCGGTAAATATTCGTAGTGCTCCAATTCTTCTGCCGGCGTAATTTTTGTTACCTCTCCCACAGTGTTAAAATGGTCCGTTGCAGCAAAGGCATTCAGCGTAAGGAGATGATTTTTACCGAAAGCTTGAACAAATTTGAACTGAGAATCTGCAAAATAAGGGAAGTCATCGTCCGTGAAAAGTCCAACGATGAGGTCTAAATAGCTTCGTCGTGCTGCGACATAAGCGTATCCTTTTTTGCCGATTCTGCATTCAAGTATTCCCTCTGAATACAGAAAATTGAGGTTAAATTTCCCACGCCACCTTTTATCAAGCCGGTTGCGCGAGTGTATGTCTAAAACATTTTGCGAATCCAACCCAAATTGGGCACCGTATCCGCCTGCATAGACATCAACATCGTCAATAATTTCTGAGCTGATAGTTGAAAGTAGACCGCCGCCGTGGAAAGGATAACCTAAAGGTGTTCTGTCAAAATAGTAGAGATTGGAATCTGGTTCGCTGCCGCGGATATAGAGGATACCGAGGAGATCGTTTGGTATGCCAATGCCCGGCAGCGTCGTAAGTCCACGGAGAATGTCGTTAGCGGCACCGGGGATACGTAGCAGCTCGCTGCCGCGAATCCGTTTTCGACTCACTGTTGGTGGAAGACGATCCCCCTTTACAACAACCGTTTCGAGTTCAACGACCTCCTTGAGAAACATTTTTACTTGAATAGTTTCGTCTGACTTTACCTCAATTTGTGTTTTTGTCCGTGTTGTATACGCCTCGTGGCTTATGGATACCGTCCAAGTTCCCGGCGCAATATCTGTAAATACAAATTTTCCACTCAAATCGGTTGTTTGCTGTTGATCAATTTCAATGATTCGGACCTCCGCACCTGATAAGGGCTCACCAGTACTTTCATGCAAAACTGTTCCCTCAATTGTTCCGGTTTGGGAAAGGGCAGCTAACGGAACTCCGAAAATCAAAAGTAAAGAAAATAGGTGTTTAATCATTTATTCTAATAAAAGATGTCTTGTCTAATTTTTCAGATGCATTATTCAGGGTCAGAATAACGATAAATATCTCGTCCATACGCGGATCCAAGGGTGCCCCGCGCGTAAGCGTAGGAACTTGAAGCATTATCCGCAAAAATAATGGCTGAAACAGTTGGACTCGTCCGCACTTTCAGTTTACGAAACGGCCACCAACCAGATTTGCAGACTTCTGCCCATATACTACTACTTATGCTTTCCCGATTCGTACCAGATTCTGTTGTCATACGGGCATAGCAATAGGCTGAACCGCTGTAGAATTCCTTATTCTTTAGTTTCCCTTTAATACTACATGAAACGAGTGCTTCAGCATAATCGGCTGTAGCTCCTGCGTTGGGGTAAACTGCGGGTGCTCCGGCATCGGTGTGTTCAAAGAACATCATTAAACAGGACTTACGCAATGTCTTCTTTTGTAGCATAACCTGTTAGGTTGTGCTACCAGAACGTCTGCGTTTTCCGAGACCCGCATCTAAACAGAACGAACTTCGCCCAAAACTGCGTAAGTCCTGATTAAAGTTAGGACCGCGATTAGCATTGCCATGGGGGGGAAAAATAGGTTTTCATCGGAATACTCCTTATATTAAAATGTTACGTTTTTCAACGCAATTTAATGGTTAGTTGTTATCACAAATGTGCTACGAAATACGAAGCTATCGATTATCGTTAGTGACAGAGTTATCTTGACTTATTCCGTCGTACCTACTGAAAACAGTTTGGATGTCTATTAATGTGCCAAGTTTGAAGAACCCAGGCCAATCCTCTGGATCATTTCCGAAATCCCGCTCCAATTCATCGCCTGTCGGTCTATTTCCAGGGAAAAATGTTTCATCGTAATTTCCTTCCTCAGAATTTTCATCACGGTTAAACTTGATAATTAGATGGAGCGAGCCAGTGTCTTCGCCGCTTTCAGATTCAAGTGCATTGCATTTGAGTTGGACAGAAAAGTATTGTTCATCAGGATCTACTAACGGAAATACATCAGAATCTCCCAATAAAAATGTCTGACTGAAATCTTCTGTAAAAGAGTATTTCTGTTCTTTATTGTGAACGATGAATCTGTTCCCAAGATCGTCCCTTTCTTCTCTGTAGTCGCTGGAAACAGCAAGATCAAATGCTGCACCTGCAGGGACTTCTACTGTCACAGTAACACTGTCAGGTAAATCCAGATTCGGGAATGCCATATCACTTTCGTCTTCTCCACAACCAATAAGATAAGGTAACGCAAATAGAAAGACGAGAAGAGTAAATCTAAAAAACTTATTTAATTTCATTGGTCTCTCCTTTTAGACTTGATATGCACATGGATTGTCCAAACTTTGGCATATTGTAGCACAATCTAAAAATTTCGACAAGATACGCCATTAGCGTGGCGTGTCTTGTTTCACATTAGTAGGATATTGTTGGGAAAGAAAAAACCGTTCAAGATGCTCCGCAACCTCTTGATCGGTTTTCCTGATCCGTTGTAGGCCTTCTTTGAAACCATACCGTTGTAAGGTAGTGAAAGCTTTCTCAAAACGTTGTGGAGCAAATTGTTTGGGAAAAGAGGCTTTGATATGATCGTCCGTTAGCAATTCTTGTAATTCGGAAGTCAATAACCTTTCAAGTTCAGCATCATCTTTTGTCAATTTTTCCCAAAATTCCATTCGTCTTTTTTCTTCCTGTTTTCTTGTCGTTCGTACTTCTTCAGTAGTATTCTGAGAAGATTCAGAAAATGTTTCTACGAAATCATCCTGAGGTGCGTAATTCTCATTGACAGGAAATCCTTCCATTGATGGGAAAGGTGTTGAAAGAGTTTGCTTCACTTGAATGTTTTGTCTCTTCCCACCTATTTCTTCACGAGTTATAGGCGGGGGCACCTCACTGAGGATAGCATCATTTCCATCAAGATAGATAATATCATATCCTTCAGGATGAATACCCTTAATCAAGAGGTCAAACTTCTGTTTTTCAGTCAGAGATTCTCCACGAAAAAATGCTCCCCTTTTAATTTTACTAACGTAGACACGTCCAGGTTTGAACGGGAGAAAGGTTCTTTGGTCAGGACCAACAAAAAATCCACCTGCCACCTCTGGATCTGCTGCCTTTACTGCTTTTAGTTGTTGATACTGCCAAATGTGTCTATCGATAAAAGAGGCTTTAAATGTTTCCCAATTTTCGGTGGGTAAATTACCGGTCTCTCCTGACTGCCAGATATCCGGGTTGTTTTCAAAGTAAACTAAATTCTGACGTACCGACAAATAACCTGAGTAATCGGCAAAATCTTCAATAACGACACCTCTGTTAAGTAGCATCTGAACCCATTCGGACTGTGGATACTTCTCATCTATTTCGGGATATACTAACATCTCTTCAAACGAATTGAGAAGTGCTTGGACGGTTTGAGGCCCTTCATGTTCTTTGTACTCAGTTTCTTCTTGGTTTTTAGGTAAACCGAGTTCAGAAAAGTCATATACTCTTATCGGAGGTGGTTCAGTAATACTCTTTTTCAATTCCTCTGCTTTTCGCTCAAAAGCTTCGCGTAATTCCGACTTTATCTCATCAACTTGTGCTGTTACCGATTCAAGATAATAAGGTTTCTCCTTCTTAACTGATTCTAAAAAAGCATCCGTTTGAATTTCAACTTGTTTATCCAACCAAACATGCCAAACATCAACCGGTCTTTGCTGGTTGTCAGAGTTATCACGATTTAAAAAGTCGTTAGTGCCATCAGGCAATGCTACTTGTTGTGAAGTACCATTCGGTAGTCCCTGTCGCAATTGCGGATTGTTGTGAAACAGAAAAAAAGCGACAATCCCTAAAACGAACAACCATAAATACGTCTTGCTTCGATTCATCTTAAAATCTCCTTTACATTTTGTTTCAAACTTCAATCCTGCTAAGAACACACGCGGGGACTCTTCGTGCGTTTGATCTGATAAAGAGGGCGTTGTCTACATCCTCCGAATGCTTGCAAGATGTAGACAACGGTCTAATAACTCTTCTATAGATCATAAGAAAGCGTTATTCATCACGGTTCTGACTGATATAGGTGTTCAAGAATACTTTATCCATCAACCAGAAATGAAAAAACCAGCGGAATTTCGTGGTTGGCAGCGCAGCCCTTCTGGTGACATTATTGAAATTGAGCCTGATGAACAAGGTGGTCTGTTCAGTGAAGCGTTAAATCTCTGGTTACGTTGGGAGGACGATCAAACGACACATGTAAGGTTATTACGTCCATATCTACCTGATGGCACACCTATAACGACATCTATGGAAGAAGAACACCTCCGGAAACAAGAAAAACAACTGCGAGAACAAGAACAACACCTACGAGAAGCGGCGGAAGCGATGGCAGCCGGAGAAGCAGAACGGCGACAAGCAGCAGAGGCACTTGCTAAACAGGAAACTGAGCGGCGACAGGAGTTAGAAGCTGAGTTGGAACGACTCCGGACACAGATCGTTAAAAGTGAAGATGGGACTCCTTAATATATCCGAGACATAATCATAGGCGCACGGCAGATCAGAGGAGATGCGTTAACTCTGGGTTGGGATAATGTCTTTTTATTCAGAGCAGAGACACATTTTTTAAGGTGAAACTATGAAAAATTGAGGGTATTGGTTAAATAATGATGCAAGAATTAGCGGGATACCCTCTGAACCGCGCTGCATCATATTTCAGTTGCGGTAATGATAACACTTATAACGAGAGTTGTCAATGAAAAAATCAGACTGATTTTCATTGACTTATATGCCTAAAACTTGTATCCTCATTGAAACAACTCATTTCTACTCACAGGAGGATACCATGAAAGCGTGTCCAAGATGTCAACATATTCACTTCGTCAAAAACGGGTTCGTCAACGCAAAACAACGCTATAAATGTCCAAGTTGCCACTATCAATTCACACGCAAAACACCACGAGGTAAACCCCAGACACATAAAACCCTCGCTCTGCTCTTGGACTGCCACGGTATTTCAATGAATGCTATCTCAAAACTCTTCAACATTCATGTAACAACTGTTCTCAAATGGGGACGCTCCTATGCGAAAAAACACGCCCCGAAACGGACATTTTCACCCGGATCCACCGTAGTTTTGGAGCTTGATGAAATGTGGCATTATATCGGAAAGAAGAAAAACAAACTTTGGATATGGAAAGCACTTGACAGGAACACAGGATACCTCATAGATTGGCAATGCGGCGGACGCAACACAGAAACCCTTGAAAAACTGACGCATCGCCTCAAAGCCTTGAATGTCAAAATGTCCTACACCGACAAGTGGCAGGTGGACGAATCCATCCTACCTGCTTCAAAACATGTTCAAACGAAGGCGGAGACACATCGCATTGAACGCAACAATTACTTGATGCGGCACTGGTTCGGCCGGTTCAAACGTCCGTCCATTATTGTTTCAAAAAGTGTGGAGATGGTGAACCTAACGATTGCCTTGTTCGCACGATTTCGTGTTAATGGAGACGTGTTTGACATTTTAAAACTTGGCGGAATGGAAACCATGAATATCATTAGTTAGGCAATACCCTCCATTTTTGTATGGTGATTTCTCTTGTAGATTCTTCACTGTTAGGTTCCCAAGTGTGCAAAGTAAAATTTGCTTATATTTTAATTATACACGCGAATTTTGCTTTTGACAAAAATTTGTCAAAAGCAAAATTGAAAATCTTTCTTTTATCTGTCCCTGATTTGATACAACCCACTAATTTTGGAATCTCCGTTTAAATATGTTCAAAATATCGTCAAACTCGGTAACTTTCAACACCTTATACATTCCTGCAAGTGCCAACACGCTGAATATGATCGGGACAAACACACTGACAATGCGGGGCATGAAGTCGTAAGTGCCGAGCCAATCTTTTTCAATAAATCCATTTGTCACCCAGCACACAACTCCCATCATCGCTGAAGCGATTAAGATTTTGAGTGCCAACGGAATAACTGACCGAAGTCCTAATCGTCCGACCTTGCGGCGGAGCAGTAGCAATAAAACAGCACTATTCAGTGTCACAGTCAGCACGGTTGAGAACACCACTGCACGCGGGTCTAAAATCAATTCGCGGTAGATAAACAGGTAATTAAGGCAAATGTTAAGTATAACCCCGCAAAGACTGACAATAACAGGCGCGCGAATGTCTTTATAAGCGTAAAACCCATCTGTAACGATCTTGAGAGTAGAGAACCCGCACAAACCAAATGCGTAGACGAATAAGACATCCCCCGTAGCAATTGTATCTGATTCTAAGAATGCACCACGTTCATAGAGCAACCGACAAATCGGCTCAGACAATACCATCAATCCAATTGATGCCGGTATAATCACAGTCAACATCAAGCGCAGGGCATAAGAGAGTGAGTTGCGGAATTGTTCCGTTTCACCTGCATTTGCAAACTTCGCGAGTTGTGGGAGTGCCACCGTTGAAATTGCCACGCCGAATATACCGAGCGGAAGGTGCATAATACGGTATGCACCTTGAATCCATGCCAGCCATTCGTCACCTGAGGTAATAAACCATGTATTCGTGAGTTGATTGATAGGTACTGCGGCAACACCCAAGATAGCAGGTCCTAGCAGGCGAAGGACTTGGCGCACCCTTGAATCACGCAAGCTCAGGAGCGGTTTATATCGAAATCCTACTCGGAACATTGATGGAACCTGAATAAAGAATTGTGCAATTCCACCTACAATGACACCAACAGCCATACCTATTATCGGATGCATACCGAATCTTGGAAACAGATAAAAACCGCTGATACCTATCAGAAGTGAACTTAGGTTAAAAAAGGAGGATGCACACGCAGGAATAGCGAATTTTCCTTTGCTGTTCAATAATCCCATTGCAATTGCAGCAAGTGAAACAAATAACAGGTACGGAAACATCAATTGGGTAAGAAAGATTGTTAATTCAACTTTAGTATCAAACCCGTAATGTTTGCTACTATCTAATGACTCGTCAAAATTCTCGCGTGCTAAAATATTGACGATAGTAGGAGCAAAAACAATTCCGAGTACTACAATGCCTATCAGGACGAGGCATATCAGATTGAAAATGCGATTTGCAAGATTCCACGCTGCCTCCGCTCCATCTTCGGTTTCCGTTGCGAGGAAAGTAGTGATAAATGCCTTGCTTAAGATGCCTTCCCCAAACATATCGCGAAGAAAATTGGGAATGCGGAACGCGAGGTGAAAAGCTGATGCACCAAGTTTTGTCGAGAAATACTTAAATATCACTATTTCGCGGGCAAGTCCAAGTATACGAGAGCCCATCACTGCTAAACTGACAATTCCCGCAGCACGAGTGACATTTTGATTCTGCTCCTCAGCAGATTTCGTTTCGTTTTCTTCCATATTTGGTTATGAGTCTTCGGGCGGGATAATGTTCGCCGATTGTTTGAAGTTTATCAGATGCTCTCAGGTAATTGAATTTGATGCTTGACATCTGTTCTGAATTTGTATAAAGTTAAGAAAAATATTGTAAAGGAAACCTACAAATGCAGGAAAAAAGATATTTTACGGTTGAAGAAGCAAACGAATGTATTCCGGAATTGATTAGAGACATTTCGACGTTGTTAGAACTGAAAGAGGAATTGGAAAAACTGCACGCGGAACTCACACCTTTTTTTGAGGTAATTCCGACTAACGGAGGACACAAAAAGGCTCCATTACTTATGCAAACCGGTGAACAGTTCAGGGAGATTGTTGAAAGCATTAAGCACCGAGGTTGCCATATCAAAGGACTTGATCCTGCCTTAATTGATTTTCCACACATCCGAAATGGAAAAGAAGTTTATCTTTGCTGGCGGTATGGAGAAAAGGAGATTAAATATTGGCATGAAATCGAGAGCGGGTTTTCAGGACGACAACCTTTGTAATTAGCTCAAAAAATAGAAATGATTTGTGGGTCCATGACCGTTGCCGATATCCAATGCATGTTTAATGGCATTTGAAATATAGTTCTTTGCAGCACTAATCGCGTCAAATAGATCCTTTCCATGTGCAAGATGTGTTGCAATCGCAGCTGAGTAGGTACATCCTGTGCCGTGAGTGTTCTTCGTATCAATCCGTTCAGCATCAAAAAATGACCAATCACCATCGCAATACAGGACATCTGTGGCAGTCGCATCACCAAGATGTCCACCTTTTACAAGTACCGCATGACAACCAAGTTTCGCTATGGTTTTTGCCGCCGATTTAGCATCATCAATGGTTCGGATTTCATGTTGTGAAAGCAGTTCTGCTTCATAAACGTTCGGTGTTATTACCGTTGCAATCGGAATTAATACATGTCTTAGACTATTGATGGCTTCTGCTTTCAACAGTGGAAACTTGCTTTTAGATATCATTACAGGGTCTACCACAATTGCTTGTGGCGTATATTCACGTAGTTTTCGTGTCACCGCTTCAACAATGATTGACGATGAGAGCATCCCTGTTTTTACGCTTGCCACTTCAAAATCTGTAAAAACCGCATCCAGTTGTGCTTCAATCAGTGGAATTGGTAGATCGAAAGCGTCTGTAACTGCGACTGTATTCTGTGCTGTTACGGAGGTAATTGCAGACATTGCGAAACCCCCGTTTGCCGAAATCGCCTTGATATCTGCTTGTATTCCAGCACCCCCACCTGAATCTGATCCTGCAATTGTTAAAATTTGTTTCATGTTTTTCTCTTTAGTCAATTTCTGTTTTCTGTAATAATGACAAATTATAGCACTGTTTATTGACTTTGTGCAAGTCATAGTAAGGTTACTTTCTGGCAAGAATTTGATAAAAACTCGGATTTTCACATATAAGTATAAAATTTATTTGACGAAATTAAATATTTTGTGTATAATATATCCTACACTCTGCACTTCTAATTTTCGATTTAGGAATTTATTTCTCAAACCTGCGTGGTCCCTACATTGAGCAAGCAATCTCAGGTGAACCAGAGAAAAAGACAAGTGGAAAATGGGATCTTAATCTACAACTCCAAATCTCCGTTATCCTGTGCGAATCCTTTTGTAACGCGGGTTTGTCCTAAAGATACCAGAATGTGTCAAAACAAGTGCGGAGTGTAGGGTATACCTTGTCTCTATTGATTATTATTAGGTTGAAGACCAGTATGAGAAATATCAGTTATGATATTCTATTTTTTGAGGATACCACAGAAATTTGTTAAAGAAAAGCATTAGAAGAACTTACCGCGGGGCACGGTCACAGCGTAATTTTGATAGTCGTAAAACTCGTGCAATAGCAAAAGCAAAAATTCAAAAAACATTCTCAGATGAAACACAAGAACTGCAACAACGTAGAGAGAAACAGGGAAGGACAGGGTGTCAAAAAACGGAACGTGGGTGTTTTTTCGTATGCGTTTGCTTAGCCCCTTCGTATATGCATTTTCATGTTGGTTCTGTGGTGGCAGGGTTTCTTTGGTTTTTTTGGTTGGAGGTTTGTTTGTCGCTGCATACTTATTGGAAGTTCATTTGCTAAAAACAGGGCGACTAACAAAAGAAAATGAAACGAATGTAGGATGCGGTTTTACATTTATAATATGGGCTATTTTATTTGGCATGTTTTCTCTCGAATATGCCTTATATGATACTGATAATTGGGGGATAGGTTTTTTTGAAATAGGTAGCTTTGTTTTTCTGATTATGGGAATTGGTATAATCCTTTTTAACCTTTTCAAAAGGGGAAAATAGCAATTGGACGGGTGCGGGTTCTGCAGCGTTGTTTAGAATAATTGTTCTGATATTTATCAAAATTCTTCAGATATCAATGTTTATGAGTGTTTTCTTGGTATTTGTTCATGAAAATGCGCGCTGAGAGTAGACGGCATCTGTCTTTTTCCTGAAAGTTGAAGTTGTGTTTGATGAAATGTTAGACGCACTGAACGACACACATGTTGTAACAGAAGGTAGCTCACTATTTTTATACCTAAGTTCGCATAAGCACCCTGTCGTCCCTCTAAACTTATTGATGAAAGGTTCAAGTCTGTTTTCAAATCATGCAGAATACCACACGCGTATTCTACCAAAACTGTTCTATGCCGTGGTGTTGCGACCAAATCCTGAGTATCTCACACGCCCGCAAGGGTTTGCCAAAAACCATCATTGTTTGTCCTTTTCCGCCGTCTTGAAAGAACAACAGCACAACATCTCCAAATGTCCGACTATTGCCTTTGGTGCGATAGACCGGTTTAGGACACCCCCATTGATTTGGGAGCAGTTGTCCTGACTTTTTATGTTCCGAAAGTTTTGTCTTTTCTTCACCGATAGTCATCACATAGTTGTTTTTACCATGTATCAGGATCGTCTCAAATCCCATCTTTTGCAAGATGTCAATCAGTTTGCGACTGCCGGACCACGAATCAAAGGTGATTGGATATTTTTGAAGATCCGCCCCTTCCGCATCAAAGAAATCCAGTCCTTCTTTGAGCATAGAGACAAAACAGGAGGGTTTATCCGTATTGCCTCTCCCTTGTTTGCTGACAAAACATATATTCAGCGGAATATTGAGTTTTCCAATCTTGATGGTGATGCCTAATATATTTTGTCCTTTCACCGGTTGGTTCGCTTTTGTAGACCACCAGTTGTAGCAATAGGACACTTTCTCTGTGTCTCATGCGTTATGCGTATCATCCACACTTATCGTGGGACACTTTCGGGATCGTGTTGAAGCACTTTTCAACTCGGCATCCCGGATCTCCTATAGTGCAACAGAACATCCGATACGCACAAATAGGCACTGCCACTGATAAAGACTCACTTCGTTCAGGTGCCGATATAGGCTCGCTTTCGGTATAGACAAGACAACGCATCCGACACTTGATTCGGGTTGTAGAGCCTAAATAGATGACACAATGAAAGCAACATTATGGTTTTGACCACCCGTTCTTTCAAGGTCCGAAAACGTGAAGAAAGAAGTTGTTGAAAAAAGACTGTTGATTTGATAAGATGAGTTCGCATGAGATTTTCTCCTAATGGACTACTTGAGTTTAAATATATGTTTATTAGGATGCTATCTCATGCTATAAAAGTCAAGGAAAATGGACACAGCAAAAACGCATTTTCATGGCGTTGGACCTTGTTTCTATTGATTATTATTAGGTGCAAGACCAGTATGAGAAATATCAGTTGCTATAATGTTGAATAGTTCTGTGGATTTTATAGAAGCGTGGGATGTAGAAAACCGTGAAAAACTATTCGAGATATCTGTAGGTATTGGTGCTGCTGGGTTGGCTCATTGTTTAGCTACTGCATATACACAACAACTATCTAAAACCCCAAACACCAAACAGGATGATGGAGGAATACCGATGTACTCAATAGCACCTGACCCTGGGTTCCCGGCACCTGGACCAGAGGTGCATTGGTTGAATGATGGGATGCTTGTGAGTGATTCTACCGGAGGAATAACGATATGGGATGTTGACAAAAAATGTATCCGAGAAACATTGTTCACAGATGACCAGATAAATGCTATCACCCTTTTGCCCTCTGGTAAACTGCTGGTAAATTATATTAATAGAAAGGATAGGAACGTGTATGTTGTCAGTATGCCCGATCAGCTGATTGCTAAGTTTCCTCTTCCCGAAAAACCAGCAGAATTGGCGTGGTGCAATGAGATTGCACCGACTGGTAAGTATCTTGCATGGGGAAGTAATGAAGGCACAGTTATTGTGTGGAATCTCGAACAACCCGAGCAGCCGATACTGCTCAAAGGACATACGGATTTTGTTAGAACACTCGCGTTTTCGCTGGATGGGAAACGACTTGTGAGTGGGGCAAAAGACGGGACTGCTCGTGTGTGGGATGTGGAATTAGGCAAAGAAATCGCCAGATTACCTATTGAGGAGCCTTGCATACCGATGGGAATTGTATTTTCACCCTGTGGTGACCTTATCGCTGGCTCTTTGAAGAATGAGGCCCGTTTATGGTGTGCTAAGCAGTTCACAAAGATACGTTCAATACCACACCTGGAAGGATACCGACAGACATACCCACTTGCATTTTCACCTTGTGGAAAGTATCTTGCAGGAGAAACTTCGTGGCAGGAGGATTGGGAGAATCTGGCAATTCGGATATGGGATGTTAATTCAGGTGAACAAATTCATGCCTTCCAGGGACATGATTCACTCGTGATATCGCTTGCGTTTTCACCGAATGGCACAATGTTAGCAAGTGGTTGTAACAATGGCACAATTTTAGTGTGGGACTTGAAACCGTATCTGTAGAACTAATAACAAATTACCTAAAATCGTAGGGGTGGGTCTCTGTGCCCGCCCGTGTTCTCCGCAGTGAATACAAATCTCGTTAATTGGTATAAGGAGATGTTTTGATGCATGACAAAAAATCAATAATTCCCGTCCCAGTAGGGAACAACGGAGATGACGTAACTACATGGCCACTCCCCGAAGGTGCAATTGCTCGTTTAGGGCGCGGATGTGAACCAGATATCGCTTTTTCTCCAGATGGAAAATATATCGCAATAGGGAACTCATTAGGGCTTTGGTTGTACGACTATGAAACACTATCACCCATAGCACTATGGGAGACAGAACGCGGGTTGATAGTTTGCGTTGCCTTTTCACCTAACGGGAAATGGATCGCCATCTATAATCTCAACAATATCATAAAAGTATTAGACCTGATATTTCTCAGAATGGTCTTCAACCTAATAATCATCAATAGAAACAAGGTGTAACGCCATGGAAATGCGTTTTTGCTGTGTCCATTTTCCTTGACTTTTATAGCATGAGAGCCCATCCTAATTACAGTTTCAGACATAAAATGCATTAGGAGGACATCTCATGCTAACTCAGCTTATCAAATCTATAACCTTTTTTCAACTACTTCTTTCTTCACAGTTTCGCACCTTGAAACAGGGTCTTGTTCATACCTTAGTGTTTTTGTCAACCTGTTGAAGTGCCAACGCTAATTAGGGCCAAAAAATCAGTAAAGTTAAGACAAGTTTTGTTGTTCAAATTCAACAGGTGTCAAATACCCTAACGCCGAGTGAGGGCGTTTGTGATGATACACCTGTGTGATAAAATGCCCGATGCGTGTGCTGGCATCGGTTATATCCTCATAATCATTGAGATGAACTTCTTCCTCTTTGAGAGTTCGGATGGGTCTCCTTTCAGCATACCCGTTCTCCCACGGACACCCTCTACGCGCTAAGGAAATCTCAATGCCGTGCTGTTTCAGCGTTGAGATATAGGCACTTGAAAGGGACTGAACCCCTTGATCGCTATGGTGGCTCTCTGGGATACTTTGGCGTCCTGCCTGTTCCAAGGCTTTCAGGGTCAGAGATGTGTTCAAATGTTGGCTGACCTGCCACCCTCTTATCATGCGAGTGAATACATCCATGAGCACCGAAACATAGACGAAGCGTCTGTGGAGACGGACATACGTTATATCGCCAACTCAGACCTGATCACATCGACAGATGTCAAGTGCTTCAAGGCGATTCACCCAAGGCTGCGCACCTTCAAGCGATCTCGTAGTTTGACTGGAAACCCCTTTGACCGAAACCGACAAGTTCTGGGATTTCATCAATCGGGCGACGCGCCGATACCCAATGGTGTATCCCATACCCAACAGCATCTGCGTGATACGCCTATACCCATATTTCGGATAACGCGCACATAACTTCTCTATTTCCTCACCAAGCACCTCTTCAGAAGGATCCCTTTTCGGGTGATAATAGAGAAGGCTCCGGTTGAAACCCAGCGTCTCACAAATCTGGTGAACTGAATAATCGTCCCGCAACGCCTCAACGAGGTTTCGCTTATCAGACGAGGTTTCGCTTATCAGACGAGGTAACTCAACCAAGTGGAGGCTTTTTTTGGGATGTCTAATGCCACGGTTAACCGTCCAACGAGTTGTTCAAGGTGGGCGATCCGCTCGGCCGCCTCGCTGGATCGCTTATCCGTGGAGGCAAACAGAGATGCCGCATTTTCAACGAGTTGCTGCTTCCACTTTGAGAGCTGGTCTTCGCTGAGGTTATGGCGGCGACACACTTCTGCTTGGGAACTTTCACCGCTGAAGGCCTCAAGAACAACCTCCGCTTTAAACTCGGGGGTGAAGCTTCTTCGTTTTCGTTTCGCCATCGGATACTCCTTATAATTAGATTGTTATTATACCAAAATCTTGGTTTAGACAGTGGCCCTAATTTCCGATGGCAGTACAGATTCGTGAAGGTGCCGCGGGTATGTACGCTAATTTTATCGTTACTGGCTTCGGAGAAGTTGGACTTGATATCAATACACCCTCTTCACACGAGCAAGCTAAAGATGGTGGTTTGATTGTCAAAAACAGTATCTTCTTTGAGAATGGAAATGCTAACTTTGGCGATGAAAAAGATGATGATGGGTTTGATGAAGCCGCGTGGGCAAAAGGTCTTGGCAACAAGGAAAATGACCCAAATCTCGTAGATCCATTCAACAAGGATAACCCGACCTTCACATCCGGCTCAGGTTCCTCTAGCGTGACACCAGCTACTCCAACCGATGGATACTTTGACCAAGTTACCTTCATCGGTGGCGTAGATCCTTCCAACGATTGGACTAAGGGGTGGACAACGAGTGCGCGGAACTAAACAGTGTAGTACTACAATCTCTGCTGGGTGCTACCTCTCTTACATTGCGATTGCAGTTATACTGTTTAGCACTAGTTTGATGGGGTGTCAGCACCAAGTATGGAAAAACAGTCTCGACTCGCCAGACCAGCTTGGTCTGGTAGTCGTTGACGCTTTAAATCAGAAAGATATTGTCCAGTTAAACGAGTTGCGGGTGCAACGGGAGGAGTATCTTTCCTGAATTTATCCATCTTTTCCGAAAAGCAATTTTTCACCTGATTTCGCTTAGTCAAACCTGAATAAAAAATGTTACGTCGGCATGAAAAGGTGGATCAACAGATACGGTGGTCTCAACCTTAGTTTTGTAAATATAAGATTCGATGAACCAACAGAATCTTATGACGGGTTCCAACTTTTACGTGGAACCGTTTTGACGTTACAGAATTCCGCGGGGCAAAAAGGAGAATTGAAGATTCTGGGCTCTGTTGTTATGATGGATAATCGTTACAAACTACTTAGTTACGATGATGGCTAATTTCGGTTTTTATGTAAGTTGAATCGTTTATTAATGTGTTTTTGGTATGATATTTATACCAAATTGAAATCCATAAATATAGGCAAATATCTTAATCTAATTGCCTTTCCAGAATCTGGGAGGACTAAACTGAATGAGTTACGCACTCTCTAATTACGCATCTGGCAAACAGAGAAGAAAGCGTCGCAAGAAAAAGATGGAATTAACTGACAGCGCGGGCGGAAAAGTCCCGAACGTCGCAAAGAGGATGGCATCTGAAAAAGCTTCCGAAGTTTCAATCACAGTTGTTGATGCGCAACGGGAAAATCGTCAGGCAACTAAAAAATGGAAAGCAAAAGCAAGAAAGTTCGCATTCGGGATGGCAATTGGTCTTCACGCCGTTGCCCTTATCGTCGTTACGTTTTGGTTTATTAAAAAGACGGTTTTGCAGATGAATGTGGACAAGGTCCAAAGCATCGTTGTGGATCAACCCAAACCTCAAACAAAACGCACCAGTGCCCCTCGTCCAACTCAGAAAACGGCAAAACCCAAAGCTGTTGAAGTTCTTGTGCCGAAGAGCGGTGCTATTACTCCGCACACTAACGTCTCATTGGGACCAGCAGATTTTACTATTCCAATGACGGAACTACCGTCTGACGACACGATGCAACTTACGGCATTAGGAGCTGGAAAAGGTATAATGGATCAATCCGGCCAAGTGAAAATTGTCTCCACTGTTCCCAAGTTTGAAATGCCTAAGTTTGAAACAACAGGCTTAACGATGAAAATGGATATGGGAACAAGTTTAGCCTCTATGGATTTTGGTGCTTCGGCGGATATCGGTCTGTCTGCTACAGATTTTGGAGCAACAAAGCAATCATTCACAGAATTTTTGAGGCAGGTCCGTGAACGGATTAAAGAGGTACAACGCTTCCCTCCAAACGTTCAGAAATTAGATGAAGGGTCCATTACAACAATCCGCTTTACACTTCTTAAAAATGGTACAATTCGGGATCCGAAGGTTTCAAGTTCGTCTGGTTCGCGTGTTTTGGATAACGCTGCCCTCGCGGCTGCCCAAAACGCTGAGCCTTATCCACCGTTCCCCGAAGGACAAGCAGGAACAAGTATTCGGCTTGAATTACCGGTTGTCTTTGAATTGGCTAATTAGTTATACCCAATTAACCCGATTTGTCCTGTGAGGTCCCCGTGCCTTGCAAGGCAAACCCTTATTAGAAAACTTCTAATCCCGTTAATTTGATATTAGATGTCTTGATAGGTTATCTATGAACACCCAATATTGATACCTACTAATACCATTTCTAAATGATGACTTTTCATTAACAAAAACGCGTTTGTCCTCGCGCAATTCATTGCGCCTCGGACATTCAAGATGTCATAAATCTCCGTAATGCTATTTTATTCATTACAAGTGCGGAATGTAGGGTATAATACCAAATTAACTTGATTTGAAGTTTTCCGATAAAGTCAGCAGTGCAAGGCACGGGGACCTCACAGGACAAATCGGGTTAATTGGGTATAACTCACTGTAAATCTATTTCCCATAGTAACACTGTGCCATCCTCACTTCCACTTGCGAGTATTGTGCCATCGGGAGAAAACGCCAGAGATGAAACCTCGGCAGTATGTCCTATAAACGTCTTTTTGAGCATTCCGGTGTTTGCAACCCATAACAATACCTTCCCATCACTATCCCCACTTGCGAGTATTGTCCCATCAAGCGAAAACACAACAGAAGATATACGCGAAGTGTGCTCTGTAAGAGTCTGTTTCAAATTTCCTGTGCTTGCATCCCACAGATGAATTTTACGATCATTCCCACCACTGGCAAGGATAGTGCCATCTGGAGAAAATGTAAGTGAAAAGCAGTAACTTGTATGTCCTGTGAGAGTATTGGTGTGTTCTCCAGTGTTTGCGTCCCAAAAACGGATATTCCCATCACCATCTCCACTTGCAAGTATTGCACCGTCTGGAGAAAATGCCAAAGCATAAACCTGATGTATATGCCCTTTGAGAGTTTGTTTTAATTCTCCGGTGTGTGCATTCCACAACCGAATCTCCCTTGCGTTATTTCCGTTTGCAAGTATCGCACCGTCCGGGGAATATGCCAGAGATTGAACAGCCCCTGCGTATTGAAACGTTTGCTTTAGTTTTCCAGTATGTGCATCCCATAAATGAATTTGCTCATTTAGACCCCAACTACCACTTGCGAGTGTTGCACCATCCGGGGAATACACCAGAGATGAAACATTAGCACGCCCTGTGCCTGGACCCGTAATAAGAGTCTTTCTTAGTTTCCCGGTATGTGTATTCCACATCCGAATCAAACCATCGTGTCCTCCACTGGTGACAGTGTTTCCGTCCGAGGAATATGCAACTGATGAAATTAGAGAGTAGTGTCCTAAAAATGTAAGTTTGTGTTTTCCAGATTTGGCATCCCACAATTGTATTTCGCTGCCTGCACTGGCAAGAGTTGTGCCATCTGGAGAATATTTCAATAAATATATACCTTCATTGTGTCCCGTCCCTACAAGCCTTTGTTTTAATTTTCCAGTGCTTGCCTCCCATAGACGAATTGTTCCACTTGCATCCGCACTGGCGAGTGTATTACCATCCACGGAATATGCCAGAGATGAGATGACATTGTCATGTCCAGTAAGAGTATGCAGTATTTTGCCTGTCCGCACGTCACACAACAGGACTGTATGATTCGATTCCTCATCAAAGTCGGTATTAACTCCATATCCGCAAGCGAGTGTATTACCGTCATTGGAATATGCCAAAGAAAGAATATAATGTGAATGTTCACTATGCATGCGTTTGAGTAGTCCGGTTTCTACATCCCATAATTGTACTTTACCATCTCCTGCACCACTAGCAAGTGTAGTGCCATCTGGAGAATATGCTAATGCGTAGACAGGTTTAGTATGTTCTTTAAAAATGTGTTTTATTTTCCCTGTGTTTGTGTCCCACAGCTGGATATCAGCAGTTTCAAGAACCTCACCTCTACCATACATGCCTGTTCCATACCCACTGGCAAGCGTATTGCCGTCTGGAGAATACGTTAGAGCATATACAGGTTTCGTATGTTCTATAAGTATTTCTTTGAGTTTTCTGGTCTGTGTATCCCACAACCGAATCTCTCCATTGTGATATCCACTTGCAAGTATAGATCCATCCACGGAATACGCCATAGACATGACAATACCCGGACCAGTGAGTAGAGCGTTTTCTTGATGGGTTTTTGCATCGTAGAGCCAAATCCCGATAGAAGACCCAACTGCGATTTGCGTGTTATTAGGTGAAAAAGTTATTCTTGTTGCTACTCCCTTACCAAGGCGAGATTTCACACCCTCAGGTAAATTCAATTGTGATAAATCTTGAGCGATGGCGAATGGAGCACATACGAGCATCACAACAGTGTAGAATGTGAGGATAGAAAATAGTTTAGTTTTCATGAGAAGATATCCTTTTGAAATAAGATAGTTAAGTAATACCAAATTAACTTGATTCGAAGTTTTCCGATAAAGTCAAGCATTACTCTGTTTCAAACGCGAGTTTTTCAGCTTTCGCTTTCTCCTCATTTACAAAGGCAAGTAGAATCAACCCAACGATAAAGAAAACCATTAATGAAATGATAGCGAGGCGTGCGCTACCTGTGACCTGCTTGATAACGCCAAAGGTCATTGGACCCCAAATCGACGAAAACTTGCTAAAGACAGAATAGAAACCGTAGAACTCTGCGCTTGTCCCTTCAGGAATCATCGCGCCATAGAAGGAACGACTCAATGCCTGTGTCCCGCCGAGTACAATACCAACGACTATACCCAAAATAAAAAATTCCGTTGCGGTATGGATGAAATAGCCGTAGATAACGACACCACTCCATAAAACTAAAGCGAACATCACAGAACGCCTCGCTCCAATGCGGCCTGCAAGTTGACTGAAGATCAGCGCACCCCCTATTGCGACCACTTGGACAAGCAAGAGTGTCACCATCAGTGCTGTCGTGGAAAGTTTTAACTCTTCGGTACCGTAAATTGTCGCCATGCTGGTAACTGTGTGGATACCATCGTTGTAGATCATATAAGCGATGAGGAAGAGGGTAAGGTGTTTAAAGCGTCCGACTTTTTTAGCGGTGGCGATTGTCCGGCTGATGCCAACGGTAAGATACGCTAAAACTTTCGGTTGATTGCGGTACTTTTCCGGAAGTTGATATGGTGTTTTTACCTCTTTTAGATATTTCATGGTCAACAATGTCCAACCTGCCCACCAGATCCCCGTCATAGCCATCCCGATGCGTGCTGCCATCGTTATACTAATACCGACTGTCTCGTGCATTGCAATAAGCCCGAGGGCGATAGCAAACTGCAGTGAACCGCCGACATATCCAAACGCATACCCTCTTGCAGAGACGGCATCCATTTTGTCCTCAGAGGCGATCTGTGGTAAAAACGCGTCGTAGAAGACATTAGCCCCAACAAAACAGACTTGAGAACCGATAAATAATAGAATTGTTAATCCTACATTGCCAGATTCTGAAAAATAGAGCAGCATTGCAAAGAGACTGCCCGTATACGCAAAACCCATGAGAAATCTCTTTTTCGCTGAAGAAAAATCAGCGATAGCACCAAGCACCGGAGCAAAGAGGAACACAAGGAATGCCGCGCCACCAAACATAAAGCCCCATAATGCTGTAGCACTCATATTCATGCCGAGGATGTCAACCCCAGCTTCACCTACAACAACTCTCGCGAAATAATCGGGCAATATTGCGACAGCGGCGGTCGTGATGTAAGCTGAATTTGCCCAGTCGTACATACACCACCCAAAGATTGTTTTCTTATCGTTTTTCACTGTTCTCCTGTCTGAAAAATGATCAGGATGGGACTTTTTCTGTATTTTCACACACTTTGGAAAGAAAATCAATAAGATTCTTTAGAGCGGGCGGCTGTCGGTATGAGTCGCGAGTAAAACTCGCTCCTACAAAAAGGATGGGAGAATGGAAGGAGGGAAGGCAGGTAAAATAGGGGCAGTAGGAGCGTGAGGGTTCCACGCTCCTACTGCCCCTACCTCGCGCCGAGATCAGACAAGGTCGAAGCGATCAAGATTCATGACCTTGTTCCACGCAACCACGAAGTCACGCACAAATGCTTGTTGAGAGTCATCACATGCGTAGACTTCCGCAATGGCTCGGAGCTGGGAGTTTGAGCCGAATACGAGATCAACACGGGTGCCGGTCCACTTGAGCTCGCCTGTCGAGTGATCGCGTCCCTCAAACACATCCGCAGATGTAGAGGACACCAACCACTCGGTGTTCATGTCAAGCAGGTTCACGAAGAAATCAGGAGTCAACGTCTCGGGCCGCTTGGTGAAGACACCGAGTCCGGACTGACCGACGTTTGCATTCAGGACGCGCAAGCCGCCGAGGAGAACCGTCATCTCAGGAGCGGTTAGCGTCAGCATTTGTGCCCGATCCACCAGCGACTCTTCGGCTGCTCTCTGGTGGCCGCTTGCAAAGTAGTTGCGAAATCCATCGGCGGTCGGTTCAAGCACAGCAAATGAATCCACGTCGGTTTGCTCCTGCAACGCGTCCGTGCGCCCCGGGGTGAAGGGAACCTGTACGGCAATACCGGCGTTCTTCGCAGCTGCCTCAACCGCTGCACACCCTGCCAGAACGATCAGGTCAGCGAGTGAGACCCTCTTCCCGTCGGACTGTGAGCCGTTAAATTCCTTTTGAATCCCCTCAAGGGTCTGAAGTACCTTCCGCAGTTCGGGCGGATTGTTGACCTCCCAATCCTTCTGCGGCGCGAGGCGAATGCGTGCCCCGTTAGCACCACCGCGCTTATCAGTGCCGCGGAATGTTGCTGTAGATGCCCAAGCCGTCGAGACCAGTTGAGAAATGGATAGTCCTGATTCGAGGCTCTTGTCCTTGAGGGCAGCGATATCTTGTGCCTCAATCAATTGATGCGTGACATCAGGTACGGGGTCTTGCCACAACTGCGGTTCAGCAGGAACTAACGGGCCGAGACACCGTATGCGAGGTCCCATGTCGCGGTGGGTCAGCTTGTACCACGCCTTAGCAAAAGCGTCTGCGAACGCCGCAGGGTTCTCGTAGAAGCGTTTGGAAATCGACGCATAGATTGGATCCTCCTTCAGGGAGAGGTCGGTCGTGAGCATCATGGGAGCGTGCTTCTTCGAGGGATCGTGCGCGTCCGGCACGGTGCCTTGTGCAGATGCATCTTTGGGAGTCCACTGCCACGCACCACCAGGACCTTTCACCAGTTCCCACTCGTAGTTAAACAGGTTTTCAAAGAAGTTATTGTCCCATTTGGTGGGCGCGGTGGTCCAGGCACCCTCCAATCCGCTGGTGATCGTGTCGCTGCCCTTGCCGCTGCCAAAGCTGTTCTTCCAGCCGAGGCCTTGCTCCTCAAGGTCGGCTCCCTCGGGTTCGGGCCCAACGTACTGGTCTGCATCAGCAGCACCATGGGTTTTGCCAAATGTATGTCCGCCAGCGATGAGCGCAACCGTCTCCTCGTCGTTCATTGCCATGCGACGGAATGTCTCTCTAATGTCTATCGCTGCAGCGACCGGATCCGGGTTACCGTTCGGTCCCTGCGGATTCACATAGATTAAGCCCATCTGAACGGCACCGAGAGGATTCTCCAGTTCCCTGTCGCCGGTGTAGCGCTCGTCCCCCAGCCATGTGGTCTCCGATCCCCAATAGATATCTTCTTCGGGCTCCCAGACATCCTCTCGCCCGCCGGCGAACCCGAGGGTCTTGAGACCCATCGACTCGAGGGCACAGTTCCCAGTGAAGATTATCAGGTCCGCCCACGAGAGCTTCCGGCCGTACTTCTGCTTGATCGGCCAGAGCAACCGGACTGCCTTATCGAGGCTCGCGTTGTCGGGCCAACTATTGAGGGGTGCGAAGCGCAGCGTGCCGGAGGCTGCGCCGCCGCGTCCATCGCCGATGCGGTACGTGCCTGCACTGTGCCACGCCATCCGAATGAAGAGGGGCCCATAATGACCGTAGTCGGCGGGCCACCACTCCTGCGATGTCGTCATCACCGCATCAATGTCCTGTTTCAAAGTCTCCAGGTCGAGTGTTTTAAACGCCTCGGCGTAGTTGAAATCCTCCCCCATAGGATTGGATGTGGGCGGGTTCTGGTGGAGCATCTTCAGGTTCAACTGATTCGGCCACCACTGTTGGTTCGC
Organism: Candidatus Poribacteria bacterium; assembly: GCA_965197475.1. Lineage (GTDB taxonomy): Bacteria > Poribacteria > WGA-4E > WGA-4E > WGA-3G > MSPOR6. Next base: position 1,365,170 of record CBDANF010000003.1, read on the forward strand.
TATGGTGCCCCGTGCATGGGAGTGCCCCATCACTGGACATTTACTTTCGTTACTCATATTTCCTCCAAACGTGTTCTACATTTTTTCCAGCTTATTCTTTGACATACTCCCCTCTAAGCACTTATTTGAAAAATATAAATGGATCTCTGAAAGTTGTCATTTTACGGATTGATACCCTAAAAATCGGTTGATTTTGCCTCTAAAATGACAAAAGATGACCATTTCATCTACTTCTGAAACACGTTCTAAGTGTTACAGGACTTACGCATTCCCCCTTGATAAGGGGGTTAGTGGGGTTAAATAAGCAGAATTTTGGTATTTTAACCCCCTAAATCCCCCTTATCAGGGGGACTTTAAGAGGAAATGCGTAAGTCCTGGTGTTATAAAAGGGAGACTTACATCCTATTCCTTGAATATATTATACATCAACGCTGCAAAGAATGAAAACAAAAATTTGACTTCGCTCGTACACGTCATATAATACCATTTCTATGTGATTATATTTTATTATTCCGTAGGTCGGGTATCGTTTTGCGCTCTACCCATAGCCGTCAATTTAAGAAAAAAGATATGTGATGTAAAGTAGTAGGCACACTCCGTGCGCCGTAATCTTTTCGCTTGTAGACAGCACACGGAGCGTGCCGTCTACCTTTAAGCGTATATCTAACATCGGCTATTTATGAACCACCCTCAACAAAATAACCTTGCTGTCCAGAACATTGTGGGGAAAGATTGATATTCTTTGAAGAACTCTTGGAAGAATCCAGAAGATTAATGTATAATTTTAACAGATTGGGTATAATAGCAGTAATCTTTTTAACGCTGAAAATATACTTGTCTGTAGGAGAAACTCAATGAAAATAGTTGAGGTAAAAACCTATATGGTCGACGTGCCGCCTCCACATTGGGGTGGTAGGCATTGGATTTTTGTCAAATTAGTGACTGATGAAGGGATTGAAGGCGTAGGAGAATGTACCTATCATACCCGATTAAACCACGTCGTCATCGAATTGATCAAGGATTGGGGAGAACGTTATCTCATTGGTACTGATCCGTTTCGGATTGAAAAAATCTGGTCAACACTTTATGAAGGACCTTGCGTGCGACATTCCGGTCCGCTCGTCACACCCGCGATGAGTGCAATAGAGATGGCGTGTTGGGATATTGTCGGGAAGGCAGTCAACCAACCCATTTACAATCTATTGGGTGGTATGTTCCATGAAAAATTGAGAGCCTATTCCTATCTCTTGGAATGGCGGCACGGCGATTCTCCAGAAAAAACCGGTGAACTCGCTCTTTCTTACGTTGAAAAGGGGTTTACCGCTGTCAAATTCGATCCTGTCCATCCACATACGGCAGATAGGTTAGAAGTGCTTAACTATGCGGAGAGTGTCATCCGTGGAATTCGTGATGCTGTTGGCGATAAATGTGATATTCTTATCGGCACACACGGGCAATTCAACACGAACAGTGCCATCCGTTTTGCAAAACGTGTAGAACCTTACGACCCGCTTTGGTTTGAAGAACCGATCCCCCCTGAAAATATAAAAGAGATGGCACGTGTCGCACAATCTACAAGCATTCCTATAGCTACCGGTGAACGGTTGCTGACCAAATATGAGTTTGCTGATCTGTTGGAACAGCAGGCAGCATCTATTTTGCAGATGGATTTGACAATAACCGGTGGCATCCTTGAAGCGAAGAAAATTGCATCTATGGGTGAGGCACACTACGCGCAAATTGCTCCACACCTATACGGCGGTCCCATCGGCGGCGCAGCGAATATACAGTTAGATGTCTGTAGTCCAAACTTCCTGATTCAAGAAGGAATCCACATGTGGGACGGATTTCACGCGGAAATTCTCAAGGAGCCAATACAGTGGGAAAATGGATACATCATTCCACCGACAAAACCTGGGCTCGGTGTTGAGCTGAACGAAGATGTTTTGGAAAAACACACAATTGAACTCTGATTCTGAGGAGCATTACATTGTTTATAGTAGATTTTACAGTTAACGATACACCATTGATTAGCGCGCAGACATCGGATATCTACATATTTTATATTCACCATAAATCACCTATCAGAAAATGAAACATAAACGTTTTCACGCAGTTATCGCTTCAGTGTTAATTCACCTCATCTTTGCTGTAATCATTGGGCTGCTTTTTTCAGAACACTATTGGACATTTGATCAAGATGCAATAGATGTGAAATTTGTCAACTCCAAACCAGCCAGGGAGACAACGCTGCGAACACATAAAACGGTATCGTTTCCCATAACCCAGAAGTCGGTGAACACGTTGCGAGTCCCACTTTCCCCAATCAGACAACTGCCAAAAACCCACACCCCAATTGAAGAGACTATGACTACGCCGATGTACGACACGGATGTGCTAAATCCTATTGATGTGTCTGTTCCAAATCTACAACCAAAAACATCCCAACGTGCTGTTAATACTGTTCAGGGGACTCCTATAGTTGTGCCGACTGTACCATCAGGTACAACGAAAATAAGATCGCGTCCTACTGTTAGTATTAATCCAAAGCCAAACACCCCTACAACTGGGGGATTCGCTGAGTTTCTTGAAGGCACTTTACCTGAGGACAACTTAAAGGAAAACGTTAATACCACATTGCAAAATCCTGTTATGCTGCCACAAGGCGAATTGGGGGCAATCCTAAAAGGTTCAGATGACAATTTACGTGGTCATATTCGGATCATCCGACTAAAACATTCACTTTCGGATTGGTGGCAAGACCCAACTGCAATCCCTGCACTCATCAAATGGATGGATGAAAATACCACAATCCGGGCAGATATGAGTTTTGCAGGAGGCGCATTAACCTTGACAGATCCGAGAATTTTAAACGCACCGCTCATTGTGATGACAGGCCACGACAAAGATATTACTGTTGGGCGCGGGCTCGCAAAAGATGGTCCTTTGCAGAACGGTTTCACACCTGAAGAGCGCGCTGCGCTTCGGAAATATATTGTTGATGAAGGGGGTATGCTCTTTTTCGACGACTGCGGTTTCCACGGTCTGTTCGCCCATATTGTTGCTGAGGAGTTGAATCAGATTTTTCCGGAGTATCCGCTTGAAATTCTACCGCATGAACATGAACTTTATAGTATCCATTACCACTTGCCGAAACCACCCACGGGTGGTGATGTGTTCTGGGGAAACGAAAATAACGCACAGCCAACACAGTTCCGTTTTCAGAAAGGGATTATTATTGACAATCGATTAGCGGTTGTTTACAATCGTAAGGATTATATGTGCACAATGGAGACTGCCGAAATTGAGAGCCGCACGATGCTAAGGCTTCGACGTTCTCCTGACGTTTTTCGGTTTATGACGAACTTGCTGATTTATGCACTGAAGTACGGTGGAAATACGGATAGAACAGGGTATAAGAAATAGATGTGTATTTGTCTGAACCAATGATTTTCGCGACCAGAAACACAGACCTTATACCATATCTAATTGACAAATTATCATATTGATTTTCTGTGTATATCATCTATAGGTCAGGTAGAGTATACGAAACACGACATGTATACCCATATCCACTCATCCTTGTCGGGTTTGGCTTGCGCTCTACCCGACCTACGAAATAATGCGATATAATCACATAGAAATGGTATTACATTGAAAAAATATTCAAATTGGCAAACGAACGGATCAGACAATACACCGATCAAATCCGTTTGCCAGAATAAATTAACTTCGGCTTTTATGTCAAAATTGTGTAAATCTTTCTTGCTTCCGTGTGAAAGTTAACAACCCACTTTGACTGAGATGACTTTACCCGTAATCCATCACATGTCACAGAAGCAGAAACAGGTTCAGAAGTTCGGATCCAACAATCTCTGCCGAGAGCAGAAAATACTCGAGCTTGTGTGAGTTTTCCATCTTTCCATTCTATATCCACTTCAAACCCGCCGCGAGCACGTAACCCTTTAACGTATCCAGTGTCCCATGCCTTTGGAAGTGCAGGAAGTAAGTGTATCTCGCCTGCATGGCTTTGTAGCAACATTTCAGCAATACCGGCAGTTCCGCCAAAATTACCGTCAATCTGGAAAGGCGGGTGCGTATCAAAAAGGTTTGTCAGGGTACATCTTGCGAGAAGCGTTTGGAGATGGTTGTATGCCTCTTCTCCTTCCTCAAGCCGCGCCAAGAAATTGATAAGCCATGCCCGACTCCATCCTGTGCCGCCGCCGCCGTGTGCTAAACGATGTTCCAACGATTTCTTTGCTGCCGCCGCCAACTCTGGCGTACCGCGTAATGTTATCTGACAACTCGGATGCAGCGCATACATGTGTGACATGTGCCGATGTCCCGGCTCCGGTTCATCGTAATCAAACACCCACTCTTGTAGTCGGCCTGTTTTCTCGCTAATCTGAAGTGGCGCGAGCAGTTCAAGCGCAGAAACCAATTCAGCACGGAAGTCGGCATCACCATCGAGAACATCAATACAAGCGAGGCAGTTTGTGAAGAGTTCATGGATAATCTCCAAGTCCATCGTTGCGGCATAAGTAAAGAGAGATCGTGTACCGTCAGATTTCAAGAAACTGTTTTCGGGTGAGTGAGACGGATTCGTGACAAGTTTACCAGCAACGGGTGTGCCTTCCGGTGCCTCAATGAGAAAATCAAGGACAAAACGGGTAGCACCTTTCATCAACGGATAGGCTTGTTCCTTAAGAAATTCCACATCACCACCGAAAAGGTAATGTTCCCATACATGCCCACACAACCATGCAGCACCCATCGGCGAGATACCCCAAATTCCATCAGCAGGCGTTGTGAATCCCCACACATCAGAGAGATGATGGACAACCCAACCCTCAGCACTGTAATGCCGTTTTGCTGTCTGATTGCCAGGTTCAACAAGCGTGTCCATGTAATCAAAAAGCGGTTTATGACACTCTGCAAGGTTGCAGATTTCGGGTACCCAGTAGTTCATTTGGAGATTGATATTGGTATGGAAATCGCTGTTCCATGGTGCCTTCATGTGTTCATTCCAGATGCCTTGCAGATTTGCAGGTAGGCAACCCGGGCGTGAGCTGCCCATCAATAGATAGCGTCCGAACTGGAAGTAAAGCGCAACGAGTCCTGGATCTGACGCGCCTTCTTTTACCGCTGCCAAACGTTCATCGGTAGGTAAGTTCTCCGCATCAGTCGCGCCAAGGTCTAAATCAACCCATCTAAAGAGCGATTGATGTTCAGCAATGTGGTCCGCCCGAATCGCTACATAAGATTTTGTCTCAATACCCTTGAGATAATTTTCACAAAGTTCATGCGGGTTTCCACTCGCATCTGTCTGATTGATATAACTTGTCGCACCAGCAAGGAGGAGTGTCACAGCATTCGCGTCGCGCACAGAGATTCGGTCACCTTCCGATTGGATCTTGCCGTTTTCAACCTGTACCTGTAGATATGCAGAAAAACGCATACCCCCATCGCTACACTGTCCGCTAAGTCTGAGTACACTATCGGAGATAGCTTCAACGGCGGCATCCTGCTCCCGTGTCATCGTCACATCAAAAGCGAGTTTTCCTGGTGTGTCACATTCAACGCTGATAACGATGAGATTGTCTACTGCTGTTGCGAATACCTCCCTGCTAAAATTGACACCTCCGCAGCAGTAGGTTGTTTTCGTGATTCCTGTGTCCAGATCAAGTTCTCTGCGATACTCGGTAACATCACCTTTATATGAGAATTCCAAGATGAGATCACCTAAAGATTGATACGATTTGACGCGAGATGGCACTCCCAGCATCGTTTCGCCTGCAAGTTTTGTCGCCTCGTCGTTTTTGTCTTCAAAAAGCAGTTGTTGCACTTTCGGGAGTGCTTCCAAAGCCTTTGGGTTGTTCGTGTCGCGAGGACCACCCTCCCAAAGCGTATCTTCGTTCAGTTGGATACGTTCACGTTCTACGCCGCCGAACACCATCGCACCGAGCCGTCCATTTCCAACGGGAAGTGCGTCTGTCCACTGTCCGGCTGGTTTGTTATACCATAAAACATAATCATTTGTATTTTTCATAATTATCCTCTGTTGCAAAAATTATGTAAAAAGATCCACTATAAGGATCAAAACAGGTTATACAGATTAGATTTAAGTTGTACATCCCAAGCACATCGGAACCCAATATTCGCCATAAAACTTGATAAATATAATGAAGTCAGGAAACTGGTGAGAATAGGTGTGCCGCCCCAACGTGCAGCAGTGTGGAAAGGTTCTGAAGAATTAAACAGCGGACCACCCCGTAATACACGATCAGTTTTATCGTCCCAGAAGTTGAATATTAATAAATCCAAATCCTTTTTCGTGTTTACACCAGCAACCGGATTCCGCAATGGTGAAGAAGCATAGAAATTCACATCATACGCATCAAGACACCACTCCCAGACGTTCCCTACCATGTCATGCAAACCGTAGTTGTTGGCTGGGTATTTCCCTATAGATATGGTACCACCAACACTCTGTTCACAATATGCCATGTTCGAATCCATAAAATTTCCCCATGGATATTTTTGTCCAGTTAAGGCTCCGCGCGCTGCTTTCTCCCACTCAGCTTCTGTTGGCAAACGTTTACCGACCCATTTAGCATACACCATCGCCGCATACCAACTTATGTGCGTTACAGGGTGGTCATCCTCCCCAATCGGAAAGTTGTTTCCATCCCAATGCTTTAGATAGTCTCCATCGTGATACTTGCTAGGAATAGATAGCAGCATCTTTTTTGTCCTATTCCGCTCATTCCTTTTTAATGGCTTGCGCCATTGTAGGTTGGCATCAATGAACACTTTATATTGTGCGTTTGTCACTGGATATTTATCCATATAGAACGCATCAATATAGACTTTATGCACAGGCTTTTCGCGGTCATTTGCTTTTTCGTTATTGCTTCCCATTTGGAACTCCTCTGCGGGGATGAGCATCATATCCTCTGGCACTGAGGCACTTAAAGGTGTCCGCTCGGATGTAGCAAATTCCTCTGGTTCGGGAGTAGCAAATTCCTCTTGCGAGATAGAATCAATAGGTTGCAATATTTCAGTCTGTAATGTCGCGATGTGTTCAACCCGTTTTTGTGGATCTTTTAGAATATCCCGAGATTGATTTAAAACAGTCCGCCACTGTTCTTGTGTCCTACCGTCAGGGCGAGGGAGTCCACCCGCACGTAACGATTCACCATAGAGTTTTTCATGTGCCTCACCAACTTGAGTCGTGATCTTATCTTCACTTTGGTCCTGAAGTTCGTTGATGGAAAGTCCCAGAACTTCAAAATAGTTTGTCCTCTCACCGACAATTAATCCTGATGCTTGCAGAATTGCATCCGCTTCATCTATAGCAAGACCATACTGCTGTACTGCTTGCTGAAGGAGTCCTTTGCGCTGCTCAGGCGTAATTGACTGAGAAGCAGCTCTAAAGATGTTGATTGCTGTTATGAATTCTTCGCGTTTAGACATGTAATAGTTTGCCTTTATGAAATATCCCAATGAGGACTATAACAGATTATAATGATTTAGATTTAAGCCCTACATTCCAAGCGCATCGAAACCCGATGTTCGCAGCGAATCTTGTTGAACGTGAAATCATGAATTTTGTTGAATATACTACTTTTGTGAGAAGAGGTGAACGCCCACGACGTATAGCAATCTGGATGGGTTCTGATGAAGTAAACAGCGAACCACCCCGTAATACGCGATCAGTTGAAATGTCCAGGAAGTTGGATAGTAATAAATCTAACTCCTTTTTTGTGCTTACACCAGCAACTGGATTTTTAACAGGTTCAGAAGAATAGAAATTCGGAACATACTCATCAAGACACCACTCCCACACGTTGCCTACTATATCCTGCAAACCGTAGTTGTTTGCAGGATATTTTCCGACAGAAGTTGTCTCACCTACATTTTTTCCACAATATACCATATTTGAATCCATGGTATTTCCCCATGGGTATTTTTGGCCTGTTAATCCGCCGCGTCCCGCCTTTTCCCATTCCGCCTCTGTCGGTAAACGCTTGCCTGCCCATTGTGAGTATGCCATCGCCGCATACCAGCTGACATGGGTCACAGGATGATCTGCTTTTCCAATCGGAAAGTTGTTCCCATCCCAATGTTTTAGATAGTCTCCATCGTGATACTTGCTAAGAATAGATAGCAGCATCTTTTTTGTCCTATTCCGCTCATTCCTTTTTAATGGCTTGCGCCATTGTGGGTTGGCATCAATGAACACTTTATATTGTGCGTTTGTCACTGGATATTTATCCATATAGAACGCGTCAACATAGACTTTATGTGCAAGCTTTTTCCTTTTGCTATTGTTTCCTATCTGGAACTCGCCTGCTGGGATGGGCAACATATCTTCAGGGATTGAGATTTTTAAAGATGTACTTTCAGGTGTGCGGAATTCCTGTCGTGAGGTAGGATCAACAAGTTGCGATATTTCAGTCTGTAACGTTTCAATGTGTTCACTTCGTTTTTGTGGGTCTTTTAGCGTATCACGTGCTTGATTCAAAACAGTTCGCCACTGTTCTCGCGTCCTACCGTCAGGGCGAGGAAGTCCACCGGCCCGTAAAGATTCAGTATAGTATTTATTATGTGCAACATCAACCTGAGTAGCAATGGTAGCCTCACTTTGGTTTTGGAGATCTTCTACGGAAAACTCTAACACCTCAAAATAGTTCACCCTCTCACCGACAATTAATCCTGATGCATTCAGGATTTCAGATGCCTCATCAACGGAAAGACCATGTCCCTGTACCGCCTGCTGGAGTAGTCCTTTGCGCTGTTCATCGGTAATCGTCTGCGAAAGTGTTTTGAGCGTATTGATGACTGTAATAAATTCTTCGCGTTTAGACATGTGTTAAATCTGTTTTATGTTCAAGGGCGAATTTCTGAGTTTTTGTTGATTACAACGTAGCGGATTCTACAAGTGTTGACTCGCGAATTTTTCTCGTTTGAACTCGTAACGATCAGATATTGACTCTACTAATTTTACAAACCAATCGAGACAAAAGGAATAATGATTACTTCTTGAATCAAGATGCTGCATTTGAAGCGAAACATCCGCTGACACAACCCGATACTTCGCTGCAAACTCTAAACAAGCGTTAACTCTATATGACGAAAAACATGAAACTAAATAACCCTACATTTCAAATTTCTATGTACAAATCTTCTGTCCTTACTTGCATCTACTGTGTGTTATTTTTGATATATTTCCACCCATCAATAAGCACAGGAAATCCCCGAATAAGGCAGATTGCAACAGCAATAGTCGCAATTATGATGGATGCAGTTGAAAAGATATTGAAGATGGATGTATCTGGATGCGTGTCCTTAAGGACAGACACAGTGGCGAGGAAGATAAAAGCAAGTGCCTTAGATAAACCGGAAAAAAATCGGGAAATGCGGGAACTTGTCAACGCACGCGTCCAAGGGATGGACATCATTTCAAAAGGTGTTTTTCCATCTGTAAGTGCGATGCTCCGGACACCATCGGTTAGAAGTCCGCGTGTCACCACAGCAATGGGCATCCAAAGGTGAACGAGATCGTTTACTGCGAAGTAAATCCAGAAGACATTTTCAATAATCCTGTCAGCAGCAATATCAAAGACCGCACCGAATGTGGAGGTCTGGTCGCGTTTGCGAGCAACGAAACCGTCTACTGCATCAAGTAAAAAAATAAGTGCAATAGTTGCAATGCACGCAATATTTATGTAGGTATGTTGCCCGAAGATAGCAATGACAATGAAAGTAAAAAAAAGACGATAAAGCGTTATTACGTTTGCTGTCATGTTGGCTTATTCTCCTGATTCTGTTTCAGGCGTAGGTCATATTACGGGCATTTTAGCAGAATCCGTTTTGAATATCAAGACATTTTGCAGAGATGTATGCGTAAAGTTTTGGTAAAGGTTGTCCACCTCTTATTGTAGGGGCGGGTCCCTGTGCCCCCCGTAGTTTAGATACATCAGACGCGGTCAAATCAACGCTCCATGCGCGTATGGTATTCGGCGAGGGACAGAGACCTGCCCTTCAGTAGAAAAACTCTAACGCATTCTTTGTAAATTGGAGTTATGCGACAAAATATACACACCCTAAAGCAGCAGGGCTATTTAGTTTTCGGTTTTTCTTATGATATTTATCACAAATGTTAATATTTTATGATAAGCAGAAGTAGCGTGATTTTTTACGCTACTTCTGCTATACTTCACCTTAAAAATCTTCCCTTTTTTGAGGTGAACCATGACAAGAAAATCTTCTTGCCACTCGATGGATATGTTAGCAGAAGTTCAAGACCTACGCAACAATAAAGGCAAACGACACAGGGTTATTTAGTTTCGGAATAAGTAGTTTTGGACATAAGAAAAACAGCATAAAATCAGACATAGACTGACATCGTAAGGGCTTCCTGACGAGGAAGATAATTGTTAGACCATTTCTTTTGATGGGAATTGGTTATAGATTGTGTTTAATCTTAAGTAGATAATTTTCAATAATCATCATAATTAAACGCGATTCTATCACGTTTTGTCCTGCTTTTATTTCGTTGAGCAGGAACTGATTATTTTGGTTATACATAACTATCACCTCCTTTTATTTGAGTTAAAAGAGGTGGTCTAACAATCGCTTAACAATCGCTTAACAATCGCTTAACAATCGCTTAACAATCGCTTAACAATTAAAGCATTAAAAAGGAAGTTAATCAAGAAAAAGTAGAAAAGTGCTGTAAATGTAGATGGTTATTGACTTTTTCCTTGATTTAAATGGTAAGAAATGGTATAATATAGGCAAGAAAATAGGGGGCGGACACCCCCTATTGAACCGAAAAAGCGGAGTTGCTTTTTCTAAGTTCTATCTTATCTATATCATATTAAGATAGTATAGCACAATCTTTCAGAATAAAGCAACTCCTTTTGACATATAGGAGTATTCTGATGGATTTAATCAAGGTTATGGAGAGATTCCCAGACCAGTCATCCTGTATTGAGTATCTTGAGAAGATACGATGGAAAGGTAAGCCTCATTGCTCACATTGTGGGATTACCGATGTTTTCAGGCGTAATGAGACGGCAACTGGTCGGATTGGTCGTTGGAATTGTAATGGTTGTAAGGCAACCTTCAAGGTTACTCAAGGCACAGTGTTTCACGGGGCTAAGATCGCACTTCAAAAGTGGTTTCTGGCTATTTCACTAATGGGAAACGCAAAGAAGAGCTTGTCCAGTTATCAGTTGAGTCGTGATTTAGACCTGAATCAGAAGACGGCTTGGTTTATGATGCAACGCATTCGTGCTGAAATGGCTACTAAAGGTCAAACTCTGCTGAAGGGTATTATTGAGGCAGATGAGACTTATATAGGAGGCAAACCTCGGAAAAAGAACAAGCGCGAGGACGATGAACCCGCCAAAAGAGGAAGGGGAACATCAAAATCCGCTATTCTTGGCGCAGTTGAGCGTGGAGGTAAGGTAGTAGCTAAACTTGCTGATGATTTAACGGGAAGGGGTATCCTGGCGTTTATTCGGGATGCTGTCAAAATAGATGAATCCGAACTGATAACCGATGAATATGCTGCTTACAATGAGATCGGAAAGCAGATAAAACATCGGGTTATCAATCACAAAGAACAGTTCGCTGATGGGGATACCCACACGAACACTATTGAAGGTTTTTGGGCGTTGTTGAAACGCGCATGGTATGGACAGCATCACCACTACTCTACTGGGTATATCCCGCTATATGTGGCTGAGGCTTGCTATAAATATAACTACCGGAATGTGGATAGCATATTCTGGAAATTTGTTAATGAAAGTATGAGGTGAAAAAATGACTAAAGAAAAACAAGTCTGCCAAGAATGTGGAAACAAAAAGGCCCGCCTACCTGTAAAAAAAACAGATGGTAGACCTATTGAACCAATTAAAGCAATATGGAATGGAAGATTTAGGGAATATATCCGAAAAAATTAAGTGTTCGTCCGAGCAACCCTAATCATATCGTCTAAAGTTTCTATTGATACTTTTAAATCTGAGATGATATTTTGTATATCAGTTTGGAGATTTGGTGGAATTGCACCGCTTTCAACGATCAAACAGCATTTACAAAGTGGTCGAATCTGTAAGGCACGGACATCTTTGGGGTTAATTTCTAATGCTGTTTCTACATAAGCGAGGGCATCAACAAAATTACCTGTTCTGAATTCATTGAGGCTAAGTCGGATTAACTCAGCTGCTTGTCTGGTGGATTTCATGGTTTTCTTCCCTATTTGTTGGCATGTTCGATTATAAACACGCCAAACTGATGTCGGATTTCTTTTGGCATTGAAGTGTCGAGGGTAGTCCACCCGAATTCTTGATTGGAAAGAACCCAATTTCTTAAATCTGAAGTGAGTGGATACAGGAAATGTTCGTTTTCAATAGCATTAACATACATTTTCCACATCTTTTTAGTATGTTCATCGCTTGATTGATCCATCTTTTCTTTGTCAGCTCGAAGATGTGTTACCATAAAAAATACTACGATGATAACAAAGACACTGAAAATTATCATATTGTACCCCTTAAATTGTAGGTTTGGTCATCCAGTAAATCCCAACTTCTCCACAAAAGAAGTGGGCATCCCTGGTGACCAAACCATAACACCTAACTTACATTAGATATGGGATACCCATAGTCCAATGGTGTTATAGTTTGGTCTGTTAAGAATTCTACAATTTTAAGAAGGGGAATGTCAAGTTAAAGGTGGGAATTTTGAAAAAAGTGGAGAAAAAAATGAGAAATCTAATGTCCGAAACTACTTATTCCGTTGATTATTGTGATTGGAATAGCGGCCACAACACTTGGGTGTGTCTGGATGGTTTTTTCTTTCGTTACAAAGGTAACTGGTGCAGGAAAAGGGGCAACTAAACGTGAGATAGATGCACTGCAGGAACATGTAAACCACATTCAGGAAGAAATAATCTCACTGAAAAAAGAGGTTAGACAGCTTATCCAGATCGCTAAAGGTAGCGAGTAAAGGGAGGGAATTGTATGCCGTTTCTACTGCTGACATTACTTGGGGTGATGCTCTTTTTGATAATAAAATATGTCGCTGCAATGTCCATTATTATGGCGGTTGTTATTAGTGGCATAGCAGTGGTTGTGTTTGTAGGTATTTGGCAGGGAGCATTATATTTGTTGAAAAAATCAGGGCATTACGTCTCCAATTCGAAACAAACTTATGGGCAAGTTGAATCGAATTTGAAGCAGATAGGTGTGGATTTGCAGGAGATCCGTTCACAGTTGGCGGAAGTTGAACCACATCTACAGAATTTAGAATTTTTAAAGTACGCCCAGCAAAATACCGAAGTTAAGAAAAGCGAAACGTAGGCAGGAGAAAAACACGTCCTGCATATTGTGCTTATCAAAGCCATTCAATTTTCAGTTTTGAATACAGAGTGTGAAACCACACCTTAAAAGGCGTTAAAAAGAGGCTCAATGAATTGCGTTTAGTGAATGTGCGTATGACATTCACTAAACGCGTTTGTTACTCTGTCCATGCCATTGTTTCCCGTAGTTTTTCTTTTGCTTTAGCGTAATTTCGGCGTGCCTGATAAAAAACTCGTTGCGTCTCCGTGTATTGTGCTTGCGCCTGAAAAGCATCGTTGAGTGTCAATCCTCGATATCCCTGTATTTCAACAGTACCTTCTTTGAGTACCTGTTCTATTGACCGTAGCCGTTGCTCAAAAAATTTCACCCGTTTCTGCTCAATTTCCATGCGTTCTTTCGCATTCGCCACTTCCCGGTAATCACGACGCACAGCCACTTTGATAAGTTTCGTCTTTTCGACGTACTCCAATTGGAGCCTCTCCAGTTCTGCGAGTTCTACAGAGCGGAGGTTTGCTGTCTTTTTCCCATCGTATAGCGGTATATTGATGTTGAAACGTAACCCCCATCCATCTTGTGTGCGTGGATCTGTCGCAAAAATGCTCGTGGTATCCCGCTCTCGGTCAAGTATTACCGGATCATAAAGAGCCTTTGCATCCCAAGTTCGGTTTTGTTGATGTTGTTGTAATAGTAGATGCAGATCTTTGTAGCGTGCTTCAGCAGAGAGTTCAGGAAATCGATTCCACATTGTCTCCACGACAAGGCGTTCCTGACGTACAATATCACCTTGTAAGTCGCGCAGATCGAGCCTGTTTGTGAGTGCCAATTCAACAGCGGCTTCAAGCGTCACGTCGTCATCAGGGAGAGATTGTGAGAGAACAACTTGTGCCAGCGGATCAAGTCCCGTCAGACGAATGAGTTCCGCTGTGTCCACGTCAAGCCTCCGCTGGAGTTTGTTAAGATCAAGTTGTTGTTCAGACAATTCAAGTTCCGTATTGAGTCGACTGAGAAAGGGAATACGTTTCTTGGCGTGTTTGATTTGTGTACTCTTCAGTTTTTTCTGGAGTTCTACCTCAATCGTTCGACGTTGCGTGATCTCTTCCTGTGTGAGCGTAAGATCATGCCAGAGATTCCGAACGGCGTGAACCGTTTTCTTTTTTACACGTTCGTATTCAATCTCCGCTTTGCGCACTTCTTCCTGTGCAGCGTCAAGTCCTTTCGGAATTTCACCGAATTGGGCGAGGATAACACTCATCTGTGCACGGGTAAGATAGTCTCTTTCGTCAATATCACCGTGTTTTTGGCGTTGATATTCGCTGGTGATCCCTACTTGTGGCAAGTACACAGCTTTGGACACGCGAAGGTTTGCCTTTGCGCGTTCCACTACTTTTTCCGCTTTTTTCACTGCCTCGTTGTTCTGCAAAGCGAGTTCTATTGCACGGGTTGACCGAAGTGAAACAAGTTCTTGTGCAGATACAGTACCAACTCCTTTAAATAACCAGCTTTGGCTTACAAGCAATGTAAAAACAAAAAATAGGCAGACTGCCAGCGGTGTCGTCCTTTTGTTCATTTCAATCTCCATAAATCTTTTCTACCGTCGGCTAATGCGGATTGTGACAATGACTATACCGATCATAAGAAGTATCAATACCCCAACCAGAATTGTTATCACCGATATCTGTAATTTTGACTCAACCTGTACTGTGATGGATCGGTCGCGTGCCTGAAACTTGCGGTTGTCAACCGTTACTTCCGCGTTGAGCTTCGCCTGATATTCTCCTACCCCGATGTCCGCAGGCGGATTTAGTGTGAGTTGTATTTCCGTTTCTTCGTTTCGTCCGAGTGATCCAATGACTTCAGGCGAAACTGTATATTAGACATTATAATGATTTAGTTTTAAATTTTGTTAACCTCTGTTATACTGACTTATTATCTTACGATAGGAGGTTAACTCATGACCAATTTTCAAGATCTCAAGGACAGACCTGATGCGTTTCTGTCCCTCACCGGATATACATTAGAAGAGTTTACAGAACTATTACCTCATTTTTCTTGTTGTTTTTTAGAATATATGCGAACACATACCCTTGATGGCAAACCACGCAAAAATCGGAGATATAAACCCTATAAAAATAGTCGTTTTGCTTGCCATGAAGATATGTTGCTATTTATCTTGATTTACCTGCGTGATGCTCCGAAACAAGTTCTATTGGGTGCGCTCTTTGGTATGTCTCAACCTCTTGCTAATAAATGGATACACTTGCTTTTATCAATATTGAACAAAGCATTAGCAGAACTTGGAGAGTTGCCATCTCGGGAAACAGACCCCGCCCCTATATGTGCTCCATCAAAAGTATCAACTCAAAATCAAGAAGGAGAACATTTTTTTCATGATAGCACCGAACGCCCGATACGACGCCCAAAAGACCCGTCAACTCAAAAGGCGTATTATAGTGGTAAAAAGAAATGCCATACAGTGAAAAATAATCTGATTATCAATGAGGCCTGCAAAGTCGTCCTATTGACACCTTCTTTTGAAGGAAGACACCATGACAAACACATAGCCGATATGGTGGGCTATTGTGTGCCACAGGGTAGCACATTGTCCCAAGATACCGGTTTTCAGGGTTTCACCCTCCCGGATATAAACATCATTCAACCGAAGAAAAAACCGAGAGGTAGAGAACGGACGAATGAAGAAAAAGAAAACAATAGAAAGATAGCGTCTATACGCATACGCGTTGAACATGCGATTAGTGGTGTCAAAAGATGCCGCATTGTCAAAGATAAACTCAGGAATTGGAAGAAAGGGTTTTGTGATTTAGTTATGGAAACTTGTTGTGGTTTACACAACTTCCGACTAAACTTTAGACCCTGGCGTTATGAAACTCCTGTTATTTAAATCATTATAATGTCTATTTCCAATCCGTGTTGACATCAACAAGCATGCGGATATCAACCAGGTCACGAGTGCCGATGTTTTTTAGCGTTGCAGTCATGTTAACCTGATCGCCAATTTTAATAGTTTGGAAAGCATTTTGAACGAAAACCTCAATTTCTGGCACACCCTTTGGAATCAATTCAAACCGCTCCACACCACCTTGTATGCTGGCGATCTTGTCCGCGGGCAAATCCAATCGATTGTTGACACCTCCGAGTTGGTTTGCTTCGGTCTCATCAAGCACGGCAACATAGAACTCAGTTGTGTTATCAAGATAGGACGCATCCAATTCTTCTGGTAGATAGACAATCAATGACAGATTTCGCTTCGACTGTTCCTGTGTAAATTTGACCTGTGACTGCCGCGACTTTGTCTCCGGGTCTTGGAATTCAAAGGAGAGACGATTCAACAGATTGATGACACGCAACTGGAACGTATTTTCGGTTTCTGCCAATCTATCCAACGTCAAATCGTAGGTGACACTGCTCCCTAAATTGCCTTCCTGCGAAAAACGTAGCGAACTGACATTTACTACATCTAATGCGGACTCTTTTTGCAGATAGATCAACCGCGTGTCAGGTTCGGGAATTTCAGGGTACTTCATCGATACCTTGACACTATCAACATCTTTCTGGAGTTGAAACGTCAATTCCGCAGTTTCATTGTAACCAAGAACTGCAATTTTATCTTCATACGGTTTAACGATATTTGTGCTATCCACGGCATCAAGTAAAGAGACATAAATAGAGCGGATTTCATTTGCCGCTGCGATTTCTTCAGGAGTCGCAGCGCTCGGCATTGCTTCTGTCGCTGATGTGTTCTTTAGTTGAATTGTCACCATCATTTGGTTATCAACGCGAAATTTCTTCGCACTGAGAATAGAGATATGACGCGTGTCTTCTTCAAGGTGGATTTTATAAGGGTAATCCCTATCAAGGTATCGGAGATTAACCGTGAGACTGTCCACGTTGCGCCTTAGTTCAAAATCAAGTGTTTTCTCCTGTCCATCCTTTAATGTCGGGATGCGGTACTCGTAAGGAAAACCGATAATAGCATCACTATCGTCTTTGATGGAAACATAGACATTGTTGATCTCTTGTGCTGTGTTAACATTGGTTTCCTCTGTTTCATCCTTCACCGCACCATACGTCAGAACAAGTTCCAAACGTCTTCGGTCACCCTCCTTGTAACGCTTCACCGATACCACGGATATATATGGATCTTCCTGTTTTAGATGTATATGGCGTTCGTCAGGAGTATCAAGGTAGTTCAAATGAACGACAACATTACGTACATCCTCTTTAATTAACTCAAATTCCAAAGTGACAGTCTCGTTCTCTTTGAGTGTTTTGATGCGGCGTTCGTAAGGCACGGCAATAATCGCGCTACCGGAACCATCCTTTTCCTTAATTGATACAAAGATGTCATTAATCTGCGCACTGATGACAATGTCTCGTCCGAGGACTTTGGAACTCTCAACCAATTTGACAGGTAATGAACTATTCTGCAACGTAATCGAAAACATCTCGCGACCGTCACGCGATTCATATAGACGTGTGCCTTCTACTGTAATGTGCCAAGCATCCTTCAAGGAATCAAGCTCTACTTGTTGCAAACTGAGCTTCGATTTCTCATATTCCGAGGCAGCACTTTCATATTCCTCCTCAGCTTTATTTACTTCCGAGACCGTGACGATATTGTTTTCCTCTTCCATCATCGTGCATAAGTTCTCAAGTTCAATCTGTTTCTTTTTCATCAGGTTTTCCGCCAATTCCATCTCTAAGCGTGCAGTCTCTATAAGGATTTGACGGCTCTGCTCATCTCTGGTCTTCGTGGTGTCAACATCAGTAGGAGGTTCCTCTTCAGATTCAGCTGCCATTCCCACTTGCAGTGACATCCCTATCACGACGATGCAAACCAGTACAAGAATTTTAATTCGCAAAACTTTTCCTCTATTGGTATGTATGTTTTAATCCTTTAAATCTAACAATGGATCCACTGAGGTTATTTACTCGCTCGCTTCTTCCTCGGGTTCATATCCAGCGACATAGTGCAGATACAATTCCTCAAGATTTTCATTTTGAATTTCTTCGCGAGTTAACTCACGCTCAAGGTTACCCTGCACGAGAATTCCGATTCTATCAGCGATCTCCTTCGCGCGAAAGATGTCGTGAGTAGACATAAAGATGGCTTTTCCTTCCTCTTTTAATTGGCGGAGAAGGTTCAGAAAATCGGCACCCCCTTTCGGATCAAGCCCCGAAGTCGGTTCATCAAGTAATACAGCTTGTGCGTCCTTCATAATCGCAATAGCAATGCCGAGACGTTGCCGCATCCCTTTAGAGAAAGTTTTGACGCGCCGTGTAAACGCTTCTTCGGCTAAACCGACCCTGCCGAGTGTTTCATCCAGTTCGGCGTTTGACACCTTCTTTCGTCCTCCAAGTTTCGCGAAAAAGGATAGGTTTTGGCGTGCCGTAAAGTTCCGATAAAGTTCAACGTTCTCAGAAACGTAGGCGAGATGTTTCTTCGCTTCCAGTGGGAACTTTGGAATCTCAATATCCCCTACAAGTGCGGTGCCGCTTGTCGGTTCAATGAAGTTGAGCAGCATGGATATGGTCGTGCTTTTACCGGCACCGTTCGCACCGAGGACGACATAGATTTCACCATCTTCCACTTTCATGTTCAATTTGTTGACAGCTAGAACGCTCTCGTTATAGACTTTTGTTAAATCACGTGTTTCTAACATTTTGTTCCTCCTATCAGTCTTGTTTTAAGTTGCACTTTCAAACAACATTGACTTACGTTATATAGACGCGTTTTAAGGGCAAAAGGTTGCAATATTTCAGAGACAATCTATATTGGTTATACACACTCCCTTCCTTGAAAAGTTCAAACAAAAAGCACAAGGTCAAAAATGTTGCCGCACAACGAAGATCATTGAACGGTCACCTGCGAATAACCGTTTCCGTCACCACAATTATACCTCAACGCGTACAAACGCAAGGTAAGTCCCATACGAAAGAACAACAAAAAACAGCGTCAACAAGAGCAGATCCACTGCCGCAGCGTTGAAATCACGACTGAGACTGAGTGTATCTTCAAATGTTGGAATCGCCTCTGGACTGACAGGTTTTTGCGACATACCTTCACGAACTCCAATGATGTGGAGACTGTCCGGGTCTGCTCTATCCATATCCGTGACGAATTCTCGATATTCACGGGCGTAACGTTGCACGTTTTCCACAAATTGTTGATGCCGTTCAAACCCAGTTCCAGCAAAAACCTCAAGGAGGTGCTGAACAAGCACAACGGGTGAGATGCGGGTGACAGAACGCGCCAGTTGAATTTGGGCATGCTGCTGAGTTAAGTATTCTTGGCTCAAACGTTCCCGTTCCGCTACGTCTTTGGTGACGTATTCACCCGCTAACTCCATTTTTTTCGCTGGATCCTCACGCGTGCCTTCCAAACGAGCGTCGTATTCACCCCTAAGTTCATTTACAAGTTGTCTGGCGCGTTCGTCGAATTGACCATAAGTTATGGGGGTTGAAAATCCGCTTGCAATAGAGGCGAGAGTGCTCGGCATAAAAACAACAAAAGTAACCCACGTCAGCAAGAGTATCACAAGACTCGCCGCACTATGCTGCACAAGTGTTGACACTAACAAACCTAACGCAAGAAACAGACATAAGTACAGAATCGCAATAAACAAAATTATGCCTAAACGGCTCCACGCATCGGTGCCAAGTTGGACATCACTGGACGTGGAAATTACCAACAGGTTCATCAATACCGCGAGCATAAACGGGACGCTAATACTTACCAATGCCCCTAAAAATTTGCCAATTAACACGGTATGGCGCGGTACAGAGTTCGCCAACGTCAAACGTAGTGTACCATGCTCTCGTTCGCCGGAAATCGAATCAAAGGTGAATAGGATCGCGATGAGACTTAAGACTTACCCTATCACAAACGCCCAATCTATTTTGATAGTGTCCGGACGAATATTTTTTGAATTGACAGTCGCAGGGATATAATATAACTGCCAGAAGCCTGCTAAGCCATCGGTGGCCCAAGCGTAAAATCCGCCGTGGACATTATCTGACAAAAAGGCCTCACCGCCATCTGCACAGAAATGGAGAGATGATGGCTTTTTGTAAAGGTATCCGGGACCCTCTTGCGCAATGTGATACAAATTTGTTCGAGACCTTAAGCGATTCAACGATCCTGTGACGGCATCGTGATATTTCTGCATCCGCACAGGATGTTCCTGGAGATGCACAATCGCATTGATCAGCATCAAGCCAAGAAACAATACGGTTGCCAACGCAAACCGGAGGCTATTGAGATTATCATAGAGTTCACGTTTTGTGATATGCCAAATCATATTTTAAAGTCCCTTGCGGTTCGTTCAGGGTGTTTGTGAAAAAACGATTTCTTCCGTATATCCAGCCCGCCCGTTGGTTGGGCTTGCCTCCGTTGAATACGTTTATCAGCAGAATGCCGAAAGCCATCCTATACTTCGCTTTTGATGAAAACCAGAAATATTATCATAAAGAGAAGAAGGTTCATCATTAGTAATAAGAGTAGATCCGGTAACGCTCGCTCCGCATTTATTCGGACACTGCTTCTCTGAAAAGAAAACTGAGGTAAACGATCCCAATCTACCGCGCCCTTGTCGGCAGAAAACCATTGTTGAGACCCGAAAGCGTTCTTATCGTAGTAATAGTCAATCAAGGTCCGTCGATGCCTTCGCGCCGCTTCAAAAAAATCTCTGAGTCCGCTCAGGTCTGTCCCCGCCCACGCTTGCGTTGCCGCGTCGTACATCCCGACTGGCGAACCTCTCAAAAGGATGCGATCAATAATCGCTGGTTGAACGAAGATAGTTTCGAGTGCCTGTTTTCGGACAAGCCATGCGCGTTCTGCGGTGTTGACGATTTGCGGTCCGAGGAAGCGGTAATAATCCTGCGCGTGTGGCACCTGAGGTTTGGATGCTTCACTAAGCTTCTCAATGTTTGAAACAGCGTGATAGTCATACCTAAGTATTGATGAATCTCTATGAAAATATTCGTAGTGGTAACCTGATCCCCATATCATGTTGAAATTCGGATCTGCTCCTACCATGCCAAAATGCGGATCTTCTCCTGGAACGGCATCATTCGCAAGGAAGTGTTTTCGCTCTCTGTCGAATTCCTCCCATATCTGTTTAATTTCGTCGTAAGCGGATACCATACGTGGTTGAGAAGTCTGAGGCGGGGCAATAGCGGCGAGAATCGCGTTTGGATACACTAACACCCAAAACCCCCAGACAAACATAGCAAGCATCAGCACAGTGCCGGTTCTGCGGGTTACTGTTGAAATTAGCATGCCGATGAGGTAGAATACCGACAGATACACAATTGAACTCAAAACAATGCCACCGATACAGAGAAGATCATTAATATTCAGGGAAATAGCGGTGGATGTCGTCAGCAAAATCACTGCAAGGAACAGACTTGTCAGCAACGGGACAAGCAAGCAGAGCATCGCACTGATGTATTTCGCAAGCAGGATTTGGCCGCGACTCACCGGATGCGTTACGACCAAACGCAATGTGCCGCGCTCGCGTTCCCCCGCAATGGCATCGTAGGCGAAAATAAGTGCGATTAGACTCAGAACGACCTCAAAAATAAAAACAATATCAATCGAAGTGAAGAGGTTGAGAAGTGGATTCGTCATTTTATACGTTCCAGTATCCCACAGTGTCGGTACAAAACCTTGAGATATCCAAATTTCGTTCCCCAGTCGTTTATCCAACCCGATATTGAAAATACTCAACGGATTTGGTGGACGGGCAACGTGCAATCTTCCGCCCGAATAAGTCTTCAATTCCCGCGATCGCTGATGCTCCGTTTTGAGAACAGTGTTGTAACCTTCCAAGCGTCGCTCATAATCTTTGATAAGCACAAAGGTATTGGCAACCACGAGCAACAGCATAATGAAAACTGCAGCAGCGAATCGGAATGTCATCAAATTATCAAGGAGTTCTCTACGGATGAGTGTTCTTATCATAAGTTTTCTGTATGAATCTGTTCAAATGGAAAAATACACCATCGGTTTTAACGCTTAAACACATTTTCGGATGCACTTTTGGAACGTCAAGAGAGTGATAACTTATGCATTGCTGCAAGATATAAAGCTTTGATTTTCAAACGTTCCCGGCTTGGACTGAT
The DNA here is from genome assembly GCA_965197475.1 of Candidatus Poribacteria bacterium. Classification (GTDB taxonomy): domain Bacteria; phylum Poribacteria; class WGA-4E; order WGA-4E; family WGA-3G; genus MSPOR6. The sequence continues at coordinate 1,387,688 of CBDANF010000003.1, forward strand.
TTTCGGGAAGCACGAGAACAGTTTCGCTTCACTGACTTCGTTAAGGTCTAATGGACTACCTAACTTTTTAATCTCTCCCAAGTAAGCAATTCCCCAATATTTGAGATTGAACATGAAGCAGCGGATGTAACACAACACTTCAATGTTTTTCAACGTCGCGCCTGTCTCTTCCATGAGTTCACGGTGCAAAGCTTCTTCAGCTGTTTCTCCAGATTCAATATGTCCGCCCGGCAAAACCCAGATGTTGTCATCCCGCCATTTGCAGAAAAGTATCTGATTTTGTTGATACGCAAGACAAGTAACGAACTCAAATTGTCCTACATTTTCTGGAGGGTCACTAAAATAGAATAACATGTAACCGTCTTGTTTTTCAATTTTTCTCCTTAAATTCATATAATGTCTCTAATAATGTGAGTTGGCTCATGTAAAAAGTATATGCTTTTTGTTTAGCTGTGCTATAGTTTAGTGTATGGATTTTCCAATACTTTCTTTGATTGATGAAGAACGTGCGGGGGAATGGTTGCTAAATCATTTCCATCCTCAGGGTCTATACTGTCCACATTGCGATGCAAGCGTGGAGGAGGCACGCCATTTCCGAACAACAAAAACGAGTTGCTTAAAGGTATACTGCTGTCCTGTATGTGCAGGTGTGTCCAACCTATATAGTGGGACAGTATTTGCTCAAAAGCAGTTTCGTCCTTCGCAGGTTGTTCTTCTTGGACAAGGTCTGCTAAAACGCACTCAATCTTAACATGAGCTGAAATGGATTATCAAGACTACGCGCCGAAGCATTAGAAATCATCGGAACGGAACTGTGATAAATTTCAAGTGTTTCCTCAAGCCGCTTGTCCAGTCCTGCGCTAAAGAGACCTAAGGGTTAGGAGGGCGTTCAACAAAAAGTTTTAAAAATGAATAGGTTTTCGCTTCTTGCGCTTTCTGACGATGAACATTTTCTTGATGGCTATATCTTTCCAACCGCCCTTCGTAGTCTTCGAGAAGTACGACAGCATTCTTGACAACAAGCAGGAGTGTAATGATAACAGCAGCAAAAAACCGTGCGTTCATCAGATGCGCGAGAAATTCTTGTCGGATAAGTGTTCGTAACATAACGTCTCCTTAAAAATTTGAGGGGTTGCTTATTAGAGAAACTTCGGATGGGAAGGATAGTAAAAACCGCACAGGATAGAGAAGAGGAGGATTACGCTATCTGTAAGCCACGCAATGAGGAAGAATAAGTTAAATATCGGAACGGAAGAATTTTAGAAACGCCACAGTTGTCAACGCCACTGCAAAGAAGCAGAGTAGCAGTACATCTACCATTGATTGACGGAGTGTTTCTCCTAAGGTTATTGTCTCTAAAGGTGGCGGTTGTGTGATTTTGACAGTATCCTCTGCTGTAAATGATCTTCCTGAAGCATGATCCGAAATTTTGCTGAACAAATCTGTATGGAGCATATCGTAATAGCGATCTCCCACTTGAAAATAGATACTTCTTGCGCCTTTTCCTGTCTGTGTTAGGTTAGTAGCAAGGTAGGTGAGAGAAGATGTCGGTGTGATTCGGGAAAGCATCTCACCGATCTGCTCTTGTCGTTCGGTTTCACGTTTGTAATCGCGATCGAGTTTGTCAGCATAGTCTTGGAATTTCGATCGATATTCCTCTTCGAGAGGTTTCACGCGTTCATCAACTTTTTTAGCATTTTCTCCTCCTATCATTACATTGCCGTCCTCATCCGGGGGGATCTCCATTATGAATTTCCATTTTTCCTTATCGATTACCGCGTTGAAATCGTCTCGCATGGCTGTTTTTTCCATATAGACACTCTGCAAAGTTCGTGTTGGAGCGATGAGTTTTGCGGCGAGAAACCCAACGCGTGGTGTAATCAACACGGCAAACACCCATACGGTGAAGGCGACGATGAGCGCAGTTTTGGAATTGTCTAAGTAGGTAGAAATCACCGTTCCGATTGCAAAAAATACACCAATGTAGAGTAGTGATACGAGGGTTAGAATGAGCACTCGTGGAAAAATTTCTGCCTCGCCGAGAGGAAAGCCTTGCCAGACAAGCACAAGTAGACCAAATAGAAAAGACACCAAAAACGGAACGACAAACACAATGTATCCGCCAATCAATTTGCTCCACAGAAATAGGTCGCGTGGCAAAGAGTTTGCTAAGGTAATTCGGAGTGTGCCTGTTTCTCTTTCCCCAGCAACGGCATCGAACGTAAACAACAACGCAAGGAGACTAAAGACTGTGCCTACCACAAACAGAAAATCGAGATGTCCTAAAAGATAGGAAAGGGGTGCCGAAACCAGTGCTGGTGGACCTAAGTGTAACCCCATTGCGCGTCATTCCAAGGTAGCTCGGGAGTGCATCCCCTAATCCATTTGCAAAGACACTTAAGGGTGTGGGTTTGAGAATGAGTTTGGAAACCTCAATCTCCGGTTCCAACGGCATCTTCGGGTTTACCGTGGTTTCCTCAATGTTGGCAAGCTTGACAGCTTCTTGATAGTCAATCAGATTTTGGCGATAATTCCGATAGTTAATGAAAAGGGTGAGTGGGATGAGCAGGAGACACATCAAAAGCAGTGCCACAAACCGGACGCTCAGGATATGATGCATCATCTCTTTGCGAATTAGCGTTAGTAACATTTAGTGTTCTCCATATATGATGGCAAAAAACTCCCTTAAGATTTACACAAATCCGTTTTTTGCTGGTGCAATTAACGTGTACGCCAGTAAAAGGTGTGGTGTGCAAGCTTACGGTTATTAAGCCAGAACAGGATAGCCCATAAGAGTCTATCGCGCTATTCTTTATGCTATATCTGGATAGTAGATGGCTTCTTTCCCATATTCCGGTTTGGATCCTGAGGAGGCATTGATTTTTTAAGACGTTCTAAAGTTTCTTGTAAATGCTCAATCTGTTTTCTGGCGTTCTCAAGTTGTTTCCTTACACTCTCAAGCTGTTGTGAATTGAACATTTTCTTTACGCGTTCAGCCTGTGCCTTAGCTTGTTCAGCCAGCACCTTGGCGCGTTCAACTTTTTCTTTACTCTGTTCAACTTGTTCTGCAGCTTTCCGAAGATTGGCATAATCCATTTCCAATTTATCAATATAGGCGGCTTTATAGGTTTCCCAATCATCTGTCGGTGGAATGCCGAGAATTCTGGCGTTACGGAGATTTGGATTGTCTTCTAAAAATGCCAAAGTATGTCGTTTTGACAGGTAGGACGCGTACTCTCCGAAATTTTCTATGGTGATACCTTTGTCCAAAAGTATCTGAAGCCATGCTGCTCTCGGATATCGTGCATCAATTTCCTCGTTTGTAAACTGGCTGACGTGTCTTTTTCCATCAACACTATCAATTATATTGGATAAATTTACTTTCCCCTCACCGGAAAGTTTTATAGAAGCACCTTCATTCAGACGCATCTTAAGCCATGTTATCTGTTGATGTTGCGCATCAATTTCCTCGTTTGTAAATTGGCTGACGTGTCTTTTTCTGTCAACACTATCAATCTTATGGGAGAGGTTTACTTCACTTGTTGTTAGTATAGAAGCAGTGATTGTTCCGCCATCGGTTTTACGGTATATAATAGACATTATAACTAATTAGTTGTCCGTTTGGTTAGTCTCTATTATACTTATTACAATCGGACAATAGGAGGCTAACTCATGATAAGTTTTCAAGAACTAAGGGACAAACCTGATACGCTCCTGTCCCTCACCGGATATACCTTAGAAGATTGGACTGAACTATCACCTTATTTTACTAAATGTTTTTTAGAGTATGTTCAAACACATACCCTTGCAGGAAAACCGCGCAAAAAACGGAGATATAAACCGTATAAAAATAGTCGTTTTGATACACCTGAAGATATGTTGCTATTTATACTGATTTACCTTCGTGAAGCACCGAAACAAGTGCTATTCGGTGCGCTCTTTGGCATGTCTCAACCTCTTGCTAATAGATGGATTCACTTGCTTTTATCGATATTGAACAAAGCATTAGCAGAACTTGGAGAGTTGCCATCTCGGGAAACAGACCCCGCCCCTATATGTGCTCCATCAAAAGTATCAACTCAAAATCAAGAAGGAGAACATTTTTTTCATGATAGCACCGAACGCCCGATACGACGCCCAAAAGACCCGTCAACTCAAAAGGCGTATTATAGTGGTAAAAAGAAATGCCATACAGTGAAAAATAATCTGATTATCAATGAGGCCTGCAAAGTCGTCCTATTGACACCTTCTTTTGAAGGAAGACACCATGACAAACACATAGCCGATATGGTGGGCTATTGTGTGCCACAGGGTAGCACATTGTCCCAAGATACCGGTTTTCAGGGTTTCGTTCTCCCGGATATAAACATCATTCAACCAAAGAAAAAACCGAGAGGTAGAGAACGGACGAATGAAGAAAAAGAAAACAATAGAAAGATAGCGTCATACGCATACGCGTTGAACATGCGATTAGTGGTGTCAAAAGATGCCGCATTGTCAAAGATAAACTCAGGAATTGGAAGAAAGGGTTTTGTGATTTAGTTATGGAAACTTGTTGTGGTTTACACAACTTCCGACTAAACTTTAGACCCTGGCGTTATGAAACTCCTGTTATTTAAATCATTATAATGTCTAATCACCCTGGTTTTTAAATGGTGACGATTGTAGATTTTGTCAAACGCTTCCATCAGGGCTTGCACGGTTTGTGGTCCATTATATTCTTTAGCGGTACTTAGTCCCTCCTTCGTTAGTTTTGCCATTTCAATCATACTGAACCCTCCTGTATTCTCTGCTGTTTCTGAGTTCGCGTGTAACCCAAAAATAGTGGCTATACCCAGAACTGTCAAAAGCGAAAAAAATCGTATAATGTTTTTACGTTTCATAATGTCTCCTTCGCTAATTTAAATTGTAGATGTGATCCCTATGTTTGTAAACCTGCGTTTGTCCGTTAATCCTTTGCTAATTTCTATACACTTGACTCTCAGAAAAGTTGCAGAAAAATAATTCTTACTCAAATTCACAACTTACGTCCCAAACAACTCGGTTTTGTACGTTTCAACAATTGCGTTGAAAACGGATTCAGGAATATCCTCTAACTGCGATGCTAACTCCTCTTCAACATTAACCATCAGACTGTGATCAAATGTTTCGCGTTCTGCACAAGGGTCAAAAGATTCACCATGCGATTCCAGTAGAATTGCTAAACGCGCAGGTGTCAAACCCGCAGAGATACCGTGCAAGTCCCAAGCGGTGCCACGATAACCTTTTTCATAATCTGTGCCGAGATGTTTCTGTAAGATTTCTTCTCTTTCTGCGCCTTGCGCGCTGCTGTTTTCAAGTTCTTCTGCAGCAGCAATTGCTCGCGCGTCCAATTCTATTTGGAATGCTGTTGAAGCATCCGCAGCTGCGACAGAATATATTTTGTAGGTCTCCATTTTCCCTCACAAATTAGGTTAATTGGATATCAGTGATGAAATAGCCTCAGGTACTGCCTGTAGCACATCACCTGCGATGAGTCCGTGCATTCCCAACGTTTCAGCGGCAATGTCTCCCGCTAATCCATGTAGGTAAACACCAAGTACTGCTGCTTTTTCACTTGGCACATTTTGCGCCATCAATCCTGCAATTATGCCTGTCAACACATCTCCCATTCCCGCTGTTGACATACCAGGGTTACCTGTTGAGTTTATCCATACATTTTCGTTTAGATCTGAAACAACTGTGGGTGCACCTTTAAGTACAAGGGTTAAACCGTATTCTTTCGCAAAATCTACGGCAGTCCTAATTCTTTCTGCTTCTAATGTTGGGATGGAGGTATTTGTTAGCCGTGCCATCTCGCCAAGATGCGGTGTTAGCACTGCTTCCTCACCGAGTAATGAGATAAGTTCTGTTGCTTGTGATAAGGCGTTCAATCCATCCGCATCAATGACCATTCTTAAACCGAGTTCCTGTTTTCGATTTTCGTTAATCAGTTGATGAACGAGTGCCACCGTTTCAGGATGTTGAGACAACCCCGGTCCTATAGCAACAACAGATTTCGTCTTCTCTGCAAATTCGAGAATAGCTGAGGTTGCTGATTCTGCTAAACTTCCTGCTCCTGTTTCAGGCAGTGGCAACGTCATTACTTCAGACAACTTAACTTCCAGAATTGGGTTCAGGCTTTTCGGAATAGCGAGCGTTACCAACCCCGCGCCAGCGCGCAAAGCTGCCTCACTTGCAAGTGAGGCAGCTCCTGTCATCCCTGTTGAACCCGCAACGACAAGAACTCGTCCGTAACTACCCTTGTGAGAATCAGGTGAACGAGGCGGTATCCATTCTGCAGTGTTTTTTTTAGTTGTCCAATTTACCTTAATATTCTGAGCGTCAATAACCTGTTGCGGAAAACCGATGTCAACAATTTCCAATTTGCCTGCAAGTTCGGTACCCGGATGCACCAACAAACCCCTTTTAGGTAAGCCTATTGTTACCGTCCTATCCGCTTGCACGCAGGCACCTAAAGGACTACCTGTATCTGCATCCAAACCAGAAGGCAGGTCAACAGCAAGAATAGGTATCGGATGGTCATTGATAGCATTGATTATATTTGCGATGGGTTTTCGCACGGCACCCCGTAACCCCGTGCCAAAAATAGCATCTACCAATAATTCACAACTTGTGATACTACTCTGTGAAACTTTCAATGGAGCATCTTTTTCTTTGGAAGGATCATATCCGAGAGCATCTATAAGGGCTGCATCTGTTAGAATTTCCTCAATGTGCAACCTAAGATTTTTGGCAACATCCAAATTGGTGCGTGCTTCCCCCGTGAAACTTTCTGCTGGGGAGACAAGAAAAATATACACCTCACGACCAGCGTGGGCAAGCTGTCGTGCGATAACTAGACCATCGCCTCCGTTATTCCCCTTGCCAACAAAAATACCGATACGTTGCGCAGTCGGATAATGGCGTTCTATGACTCGGACGATTTCACTCCCCGCAGTTTCCATAAGAACAATGCCGGGAATTCCGATGCTTTCAATCGTATCCTGGTCAATTTTGCGCATTTCGGCTGCAGTCACAACTTTCATGCAATATCGCCTTATAATTTATCTGCAAATTCTAACAACTGTGTTTCCATTTTACGAACAGCGTGTTCTAACTCATCCTGTGCTATCTGAATTTCCTGAATCCGCTGATCTTGGTGGGTTTTCAGACAGAACGTCAGATTCGTGCGGAGGTCGAACAAACTCTGCTGAATATGGTCTTGGAAAGAACCCTTTGGGTACATCCATCGCCTACCGCGAGTCTGCCGTAAATTGAAGTGACAATGTCCATTGTTTCCGCTGAAGCAATCGAACCGCATAATCTCATCGTCATAAACATATAGAGATGCTGCTGGTCCGCGTCCGCCGACATCATCGCGCCAATATACTTGTAGCAAGACGTTATCTTGGATAGGGTATTCAACCAAATCATGTTTTCGGTTTGCCATCTGTAGTTCTCCTCTTCCCATAAAAAAGATTTGTGGACAGAATTTGGTGTTGTGCACTGGGTAAAAAGTCGCTTGAGTTTCAACTTGATATGTGCTAAATTATAGCATTGTTAAGAATAAGGGTCAACACCTAACTTACCTATAGACTTAAAGTTGTGGAGAAACAACTTGCTTATTTCCATTGATGAGGCACGGAAACTTGCTGAATCTTTCCTGACAACCATCGGAATGTCGGTAACTGATTCCGCTATTATTGCGGATATTCTGTTAGAAGCGGAGTTGCGCGGAAGAAAAACGCACGGTTTCATCAGACTGCCCGGAATTAAAAACCGCTATGAGCAGGGCCAACGCGCTGAAATCCAAGTAGACAAAGAAGGTGGGCAGTGTATTCGGGTTGATGGCGGAAATCAACCGGGTTACCTTGTGGCTTACCGCGCTATGGAATTAGCGATTGAAATGGCAAAGCAGACTGGCGCGAGCATTGTTGGTGTTTACAATACATCGCACTGTGGTATGGCAGGCTACTATGCGGATATGGCAAGAAAAGCGGATGTCATCGGAATGTTATTTGCTGACTGTCTACCGCGTATTACTCCCGAAGGTGGAACTGAAGCAATTTTAGGCACAAACCCAATCGCTATCGGAATTCCTTCCAACATTGTCCCACTCCTGTTTGATATGTCTACTGCAGCGATTACCAACGGGGATCTGCTCGTAGCAATACGGGAGGAGATATCTATTCCCGAAGGTTTCGCGTTTAATTCTGACGGTAAACCGACAACAGATGCGGAAGAAGCATTGAGAGGAAGCGTCCGCCCTTTCGGTGGGCACAAAGGCTTTGGACTTGCCCTCATAACACAAATCCTTGCGGGTGCTCTTGTGAATGCATCCACAATTCCACTTCCCGGCACAAACTACGGTTTGCTCATTATTGCACTGGATCCTACGGTTTTTGTTCCGTTGGAACAATTTAAGATGGAAGTAGATGAGTTAATTTCTCGAATCAAAGCAAACCGGCGAGAAGCGAGTGTCGCAGAAATTCTTATCCCCGGTGAACGCGCTTATCGACAAAGGGAACTCTATCTCAAGTCAGGGATAGACTTAGACGAAACACTTGTAAATCAATTAACGTAAACACATTGGCAAGCGCGATCTTCTGATCGCAACGAAATGTAACAACGATTTTCGGATCACAACGAAAGGAAATTTACATGGCAACTTTTAAAGCAGGCGTTATTGGCTGTGGTGGACGTGGACGCGCCCATGCACAAGGATATCAAGCCTCTCCAGATGTTGAGATTGTCGCATGCTCAGATCCAGTCGAAGGGGCACGGAACAGATTCGCAGAACAGTTTGAAGGTGCAAAGCCTTATGAAGATTATCATGAGATGCTTGAAAGGGAATCACTCGATTTTGTCAGCGTCTGCACGTGGATTGCACTTCATAAGGACATGGTTATCGCTGCTGCCAACAGCGGTATCAAAGCCATCCATTCTGAAAAACCGATGGCACCCACATGGGGAGATGCGAAAGCACTTTATCAAGCTTGCGTGGATAATGATGTCGTCATAACGTTTTGTCATCAACGTCGTTTTGGTGCACAATTCATCAAGGCGAGACAGTTGGCAAACGAAGGGGCAATCGGCGAACTTCGCCGCCTTGAAGGTTCATGCTCGAATTTGCTTGATTGGGGAACGCATTGGTTTGACATGTTCCAATTTTATAATAATGACGAACCTATTGAGTGGGTTATCGGTCAAATAGATGTGACGGGTACACATATCGTCTTTGGCACTCAGGTTGAGACGAGCGGTTTAACGTGGTACCGCTGGAAAAACGGTGTAGAAGGATTGTTAACAACAGGCGGCGTTTCATTAAAAGGCTTCGCAAATCGTATCATCGGCACTAAAGGCATTATTGATGTCGGTGGAGGTTCGCCTGTCCGTATGCTTCGAGAAGGTTCAAGCGAATGGGAAAACCAAGACTTAAGCGATGTCACGCCTAAAGGGAACGACACGACCCTTTCTGTTCTTGATCTCATTGACAGTGTCAAGACAGGACGTGAACCTGAACTTAGTGGTCGTAAAGCAATACAGTCAACTGAACTTATTTTTGCGACTTATCACTCCAGTCGGGAGCGAGCGAAAATAACTTTGCCGCTCACTGCAGACGACTCAGCATTTTTAACGATGGTCGCAAATGGTGATATCGGTTAATTCTGTTTAAGCGTGGGCAGGTTGTGAACTTGCCCACGAAAAATCAAATTGAGAGATCCCATGAGTCGGTTTTAATCAACCTAATTAAAAATACTGCGTCTAACATACCAATTAAACCATAACCTTTTCTGTTAAATCTCAAAATCAGTAAAATAGATAAAGGGACGTTCCGACACTGCAAGACATTGCAATCATCACACTGATTCAGGTCTATAATGTGTTGAATTATATTTGTGCTAATAAGAAATTACGGTGAAACATAAAAATAATAGACATCTGCTGTAGGCGCGCTCTATAAGCGCGCTGATTGACGATATTTTTTAATTGTAAATCTACTATAATACTTGTGAATTCACGCGAAGTTTAAAAATAGGAATAGACCAGACTTCGCGGTAGCGGGGGAAAACGCGTGTCAAAAATCAAAAATAGTTTTTCTGTTCTGTACCACAACAAAAAGAAGTCCACATTACCATTCGGTTTTTATTGGGCACCCTTTCTCATTTTTCAATTGTTTGTCGCGCTGTTAGTTATACAATCTCCTGCTTGGGCGGGACTTGTTCCAAATTCATTAAAAGTTGATGCGAATGGTGATTCCATTTTTAACGGGGACAATGAAAAGTTAACCATCTCCTTTACAACTGACAATGTAGAGCAAGAGTACACCTATGAGATTAAGTTGGATGACGGTAGAAAAATTGCCGAGGGGCCTAACACGGATGCTGGACAAAAATTGTCTAAAAATCAGACTGTAAAAGTAATATGGGATGGGAAAATTGGAAATGATCAGCTTCCAGATGGTGATTATAAGATTAAAGTCTTTCTTACGCTCATAGATTCTGATGGCAATCCGCTCATAGATTCTGAAGACAATTCGCTAGATCCCATTTCGAGCAAGGAAAAAGAGGTAACATTAGACACTAAAGCCCCAGAGCTTTCCATCAGTATAGATGCTAAGGAATTTTCACGCATCTTGGAAGATCGATTTCCTATTCACTATAGTGGTTTGGACGAAGATGTTGCCGAGGCGTGGTTAGAATTGCAAAAAATCATTGGAGGGGACCCAATTAAAAGGGCAATTGAGCCGAATGAATTGAGCAAAGAAGGCGGCATCTACTATTGGGATGGCAAGGATAACAACTCCAAACCCTTTTTCGATGGCCAGTACACCTTGCAACTATGGGTAAAAGATAGAGGCGGAAATGTAATAGGAAGTAATAAAATAGAAACTATCACAATTGACTCGGCTGATAACGCTGCACCAACTTTAGAAAGTGTCGCTACCGACAAAGGTAAATTTATTACTCCCGGTAGCGGTATCAGTGGAGAGATGAGTTTTGTTGAAGCTATTTTAGAAGACAATATAGAACTTAATCTTGATGATTCAACTATCAGACTTATAGGGCCAAGTGGAAGTCCGGTACTCGGACAGCAAACTCGCCCTGCCGACAATAAAATTCGGTGGCAACTGCTATCTCCTCTGTTAGCAAAAGACGGGCTTCAGGACGGTCAATATACCATTGAAATTGTTGGTGCTGACAAAGCAGGAAACAGAACCTCACCGATTCAAATCTCATTTCTTTTTGATAATCTGGCACCGGAACTCGTTTCCCTAAAACCGACGCGGGATGGTGAAGCATTTAACATCTTAGGCGATACTGTCTATTACAATCTCCCCCTCAACCAGTTTGTCGCAACCTTTAATGATGGTGAATCTGGAACCGGCGTTACTTTTGCAGGTGGAGAGGAAATTAGCCGTATTGTGTTTGGCACTCCCAATGCTGACGGTGGAGTTAACGCAATTTCCGGTCGCGCATTTCCAGACAGAAATAACAGCGTACTAACTTACATATTGGATGCCCCACTCCTAAAAAGCGATGGCAGTCAAGACAGAAACTATACACTCAATGTTAAGGCTGCAGACCCCCTCGGTAATACCAAGACTTACACATACCGGATTATCTATGACACGCAAGTCCCAACACTTGCTTCAACAGTTCCTGTTGTTAATCAGACTGTTTCAAATCTCTCACAAGTTGTAGTCAAACTTAATGAAACAACGAGCGGTGTTAATTTCGTTAATAGCACTTTCCGACTGACACACAGCACCGGCGAAACTCAGGTTGAAGTGCCTGTAAATATGACAAGTAACGGCGCAGATACTGCTACGCTCACACTGTTGCAACCGATTGCATTGGACGGTTCGGATGATGGAACTTACACGATTGAAGTTACCCCAACCGATCTTGCAGGAAATATGGGGGCAGTTGTCCGACGTCAATTTTATCTGGTTAGCCAGACACAACCACAAGTTAAATTAACAGCACCATCAATTGGAACTGTCAATAGTTTGGATAGTGTCACGGTAGAGATTGACAATTATATCGGTTCAGGTATCAATTTTGATGCTTCAACAATAAGTGTCAGAAACGCGCAAGGACTCATTGTGCCACAAGCAAAGGTTGAATCGGATGCGACAAACAATCAGTTAACTTGGAGTACCGAGGCAACGATTCCACGAAACGGCACCGCAGATGGAGAATATACTATCACTGCAACTTTTGTGGACTTTTCTGGACGGCGTTTTACCTGGCGGTTTCCTCTCCTGTTGGATACACAATTTCCTGCTATCAACAAGGTCCAGGTTATAACCGATCCGCAACAACAACTTTCCCACAATAGTGCTACAAACATAGCCGAAACATTCTCTCAGGTAACCGTTGAATTTGATAAAACTGACATAGACTTTGAAAACACAATTGTCTCTTTGACAGGGCCTGACGAAGCTCACATTGCGCTTCACCGAAGTAATGATGGCGATACCGTTTTGACACTTAATTTCCCAAACCTATCCCAATCCGGAACATATACCCTCGCAGTCACGCCGCAAGACAGAATTGGTAATGTTTCTGAAAACCCATTTGTCTATAGGTTCCGTTTGGATATAGGAGTACCTGTTGTTACGACAGTGTTGATAGACGGTCAGAGCAGTGCTGTTGCCTATGTCAACGGCACTGCTAGTGACATAACTGCAACGTTGGTAGATACCACAGGGACAGGCTTAGCGTTTGGTGAAGGCGAATCAAGCATCGTTGTAACGAGTGTCGTTGGATTACCAGTACCTGGCATCACAACAACCAATGTCGAAAATCAATTGGTATGGCGACCAATAGCACTTCCGGACGACGGTAGTGTCGATGGAAGATACACTGTGGCTGTCACGCCGGTAGATAAAGCTGGACACACAGGTGATGTTGCGTATCGTGCATTCATATATGATACACAAGTTCCCCGAATAACTGCTGCTACTCCCGTGACATTGCATCAACCTATATCTTATATTGGTGGTAGTTTGACGCAGTTCCAATTTACTATTGAAGATGTTGGTCCTGCATTACTTGAACTTGATGACCAAACAATTGGGTTTAGCAAGCAAAGCGGTGAACCGGTCCCAGGACAAATAACTCATGATGGTAGCAACCAACTTTTCTTTACTCTCTCCGCGCCTTTACCGACAGATGGTAGTGCTGATGGTGAATATACCCTGACGGTTAACCTCATTGATAAAGCTGTCAACCCTTATCAGGTTGAACACAATATCTTTTATGATTCTCAAGCACCGCGCCTGTCAACAGTCTCTCTGAACACTGAAACGCCATTGAACCTAACACCGTATCAGGTTACGGATCTGTCTGAGTCTATCAACAAGCTCACACTTAATTTCGCAGAGGCGACACGAGTTGACTTCGAAAATACGATGATTACTCTTATGGGTCCGGATGGTTCTGCGATCCCGCTGACATTAGAAAATAATGGTATTGACCAAATAACCGCAAGTTTTGTCTCTTTGACACAAGGTGGCTTGTATACACTGTCAGTGACACCTCAAGACATAACAGGCAATGCTGCACAAGGTGCGGTTCCGTATCCGTTTAGACTGAAGTTTGAAGTTCCGGACTTAACGTCTGTGAAAGCAAACACAGCAAACGCTTCTTTAGAACTTATACAGCACGAAATTATTGATATTTCTGAAACCCTCAGAAGCCTCACGCTTGAGTTCACAGATGCAACGCGGGTTGACTTCGAAAATACCAGAGTGGTATTGACAGGACCAGGTGGGCAAGAGATTCTTGTTACCCAAGAAAGTGGAGACGACTCTCAGTTGATGGTTCGTTTTGTCTCTTTGACGCAAAGCGGTTTGTATACGCTTTCCGTTTCCCCGCAAGATGTTGCTGGTAATGTCGCACAAAGTCCTGTTCGGTACCAGTTCCGACTTGATATCGCATTGCCGATAGTCAGTTCTATTCTTATTGATGGCAAACTTGGCACCAATGTTTACGTCAACAATGCGAACACTGATATAGTCGTCACATTCACTGATGCAACAGGTGTAGGATTAGCGTTAGGTGATAACGGATCGACTATCGTTGTCACGGGTGCTGAAGGGCTTCCGGTGTCCAGCATTATTACCTCCAACGGAACGAATCAGTTGACGTGGACTCCCACAGCACTTCCGACAGATGGCAGTGCTGATGGGCGATATACAGTCACTATCACACCAATAGATAAATCTGGGCGTTCTGGCACAGTTGTCAACCGTCACTTTATCTACGATACGCAGGCACCTCGGATCACCGCTTCTACACCTACCACACTTCATCAACCTATATCTTATATTGGCGGCAGTTTGACACAGTTCGAATTTACTATTGAAGATGTTGGTCCTGCATTACTCGATCTTGACGATCAAACAATTGAGTTTAAGAAGACAGAAGGTGAAGTGGTTGCGGGTCAAATAACACATAATGGTTTCAACCAACTTTTCTTTACTCTCTCCGCACCTTTACCGACAGATGGTAGTGCTGATGGTGAATACACACTGACGATTAACCTCGTTGATAAAGCAGGAAATCCTTATCAGATTGAACACAACATCTTTTATGATTCTCAAGCTCCACAGTTATCCGCAGTGTCTCTGAACACTGAAACAGCATTAGACCTAACACCTTATCAGGTTACGGATTTATATGAGTCTATCAACAAACTCACTCTGAATTTTGTAGAGGCGACACGGGTAGACTTTACAGAAACGGTAATTATGTTAATCGGTCAGGACGGTTCTTCCATTTCGCTGACTTTAGAGAATAACGGTATTGACAAAATAACCGCGAGTTTTGTTACGCTGACGCAAGGTGGTTTGTATACGCTTTCCGTTACCCCACAAGATATTGCTGGTAATGTTGCACAAGGTGCTGTTTTGTATCCGTTTAAGTTGGTGTTCAAAGTTCTGGGCTTAGCGTCCGTGAAAGCTAATACAGCAAAGGCATCGGTAGAACTTATCCAGCACGAGATTGTTGAGATTTCTGAATCCGTAAATGGTTTCACCCTTGAATTCACAGATACAACGCGGGTTGACTCCGAAAATACAAGAGTGGCATTGACAGGTCCAAACGGTCAAGAGATTCCTGTCACCCAAGAAGACAATGATTCCGCTCAGTTAGTGGTTCGTTTTGCCTCTTTGACACAAAATGGGCTTTACACGCTTGCTGTCACACCCCAAGATATAACCGGCAATGTCGCACAAGGTCCGGTACTTTATCCGTTCCGACTCCAGTTCAAAGTTCCGGGATTATCTTCAGTGAAAGCAAATATCGGAGATGTTTCACTTGATCTTATTCCATACGAGATTGTTGAGATTTCTGAATCTTTTAGCAGCCTCACGTTTGAATTTACAGATGCTGCACGGATTGATTTTGCAAGTACTAGAGTGACATTAACAGGACCGAACGGTCAAGAGATTCCTGTCACCCAAGAAGACAATGATTCTACTCAGTTGGTAGTTCGTTTTGTCTCCTTGACACAAAGCGGTCTTTATACACTTGCTGTCACACCACAAGATAAAGCTGGCAATGTCGCACAAAGTGCAATTCGATACCAGATTCGACTTGAAATCGCACTCCCAATGGTCAGTTCCGTTCTTATTGATGGCCAAATCGGTGCTACTATATACGCGAATAATGCCGACACCAGCATCATTGCCACGTTTACCGAACCAACCGATGCGGGGATAGACCTTGGTGATGGTGGTTCAACTATTGTGGTCGCCAATGCCGAAGGCATTTTGGTTCCTGGAATCATTACCTCCAACGGAACGAATCAGTTGACGTGGACACCGACAGCATTTCCTGCCGATGGTAGTGCCGATGGACGATATACAGTCACTATTACACCTATAGATAAATCTGGGCGTTCTGGCACAGTTGTCAATAGACAGTTTATTTACGATACACAAGCACCCCATATTACATCTGCTACGCCTGTAACACTACACCAACCCATCTCTTATATCGGTGGTAGTTTGACACAGTTCCAGTTTACTGTCGCAGATGTGGGTCCAGCATCACTTGACCTTGATGATCAAATAATCGGCTTGAATAATAAAAATGGTGAAGCGGTTCCAGCTCAAATAACGCATGATGGAACAGATCAACTCTTCTTCACCCTTTCTGCACCTTTACCGACAGATGGTAGTGCTGATGGGGAATACACACTGACGGTTAACCTCGTTGATAAAGCAGGAAATCCTCATCAGGTTGAACATCACATCTTTTATGATTCGCAAGCACCACGCCTATCTACAGTCTCTCTGAGTACTGAGACACCGTTAAACCTGACACCGTATCAAGTTACTGATCTCTCGGAATCTATCAACAAACTTACACTTAATTTTATAGAGACAACACGGGTTGACTTCGAAAATACTGTGGTTACCCTCATAGGTCCGGACAATTCTCCCATTCCCCTCACCTTAGAGAATAACGGTGTTGATCAACTCACAGCGAGTTTCGTCTCTTTGACGCAAGGGGGTTTGTATACTTTGTCAGTGATGCCACAAGATATCGCAGATAATGTTGCACAAGGGTCAGTACCTTATCAGTTCCGACTTGAATTCCAAGTTCCAGGTTTATCATCTGTAAAGGCAAACACAGCAGAGGCATCGGTAGCACTGATCCAACACGAGATTATTGAGATTTCTGAATCCGTAAGTGGTTTCACCCTTGAGTTCACAGATACAACCCGAGTTGACTTCGAAAATACAGGAGTGGCATTGACAGGTCCAAACGATCAAGAGATTCCGGTGACATTAGAAGATGATGACGGCTCTCAGTTAATGGTTCGTTTTGTCGCGCTGACACAAAATGGACTTTACACGCTTGCTGTCACACCACAAGATAGAACCGGTAATGTCGCACAAGGTGTAGCACTTTATCAGTTCCGACTCCAGTTCAAAGTTCCGGGGTTATCTTCAGTAAAGGCAAACACTGAAGACGCTTCATTAGAACTAGTACCATACGAAATCGTTGAGATCGTTGAATCTGTCCGTAGCCTCACGCTTGAATTTACTGATGCAACGCAGGTTGACTTCAAAAATACAAGCGTGGCATTGACAGGTCCAAACGATCAAGAGATTCCGGTGACATTAGAAGATGATGACGGCTCTCAGTTAGTGGTTCGTTTTGTCTCCTTGACGCAAAGCGGTCTTTACACACTTTCAGTCACTCCACAAGATATAGCTGGTAATGTTGCGCAAGGTGCAGTGCCGTATCCGTTTAGGCTAAAATTTGAAGTTCCGGGCTTAGCATCCGTGAAAGCAAACACCGTTGACAGGTCTTTAGAACTTACATCATACGAGATTACTGATATATCAGAATCCATCAACAGTGTCACGCTTGAGTTTACAGATGCAATGCGCGTTGACTTCCAAAATACAAGCGTGACATTGACAGGAGCAGACGGGCAAGAGATTCCAGTGACCTTGGAGAACGATGATGATTCTCAGTTAGTGGTTCGTTTTGTCTCCTTGACGCAAAGCGGTCTTTACACACTTTCAGTCACTCCACAAGATATAGCTGGTAATGTTGCGCAAGGTGCAGTGCCGTATCCGTTTAGGCTAAAATTTGAAGTTCCGGGCTTAGCATCCGTGAAAGCAAACACCGTTGACAGGTCTTTAGAACTTACATCATATGAGATTACTGATATATCAGAATCCATCAACAGTGTCACGCTTGAGTTTACAGATGCAATGCGCGTTGACTTCCAAAATACCAGAGTGACACTGAGCGGTCCAGATGGACAAGAGATTCCTGTTACCTCGGAAGACGATGATGATTCTCAGTTAGTGGTTCGTTTTGTCTCCTTGACGCAAAGCGGTCTTTACACACTTTCAGTCACTCCACAAGATATAGCTGGTAATGTTGCGCAAGGTGCAGTGCCGTATCCGTTTAGGCTAAAATTTGAAGTTCCGGGCTTAGCATCCGTGAAAGCAAACACCGTTGACAGGTCTTTAGAACTTACATCATACGAGATTACTGATATATCAGAATCCATCAACAGTGTCACGCTTGAGTTTACAGATGCAATGCGCGTTGACTTCCAAAATACAAGCGTGACATTGACAGGAGCAGACGGGCAAGAGATTCCAGTGACCTTGGAGAACGATGATGATTCTCAGTTAGCGGTTCGTTTTGTCTCCTTGACGCAAAGCGGTCTTTACACACTTTCAGTCACTCCACAAGATATTGCTGGTAATGTCGCTCAAAGTGCTATTAGATACCAGTTTAGACTTGACATCGCATTACCAATAGTCAGTTCCGTTCTCATTGATGGCAAACTTGGTACCAATGTTTACGTCAACAATGCTAACACCAATATCATCGCGACGTTCACAGAACAAACCGATGCCAGGATAGACTTTGGTAATGATGGTTCAACTATTGTGGTCACTAATGCTGAAGGCGTTTTGGTTCATGGAATCATTACCTCCAATGGAACGAATCAGTTGACGTGGACACCGGCAGCACTTCCGACAGATGGCAGTGCTGATGGACGATATACAGTCACTATCACACCAGTAGATAAATCTGGGCGTTCTGGCACAGTTGTCAACCGGCACTTTATTTACGATACACAAAACCCTCGTATTACGGCTACTACACCTGCCACACTCCATCAACCCATCTCTTATATCGGTGGAAGTTTAGCACAGTTCCAGTTTACTGTCGTAGATGTTGGTCCAGCATCACTTGACCTTGATGACCAAACAATTGGTTTTAAGAAGAAAAGTGGTGAAGCGGTTTCAGGGCAAATCACACATGATGGCACCGACCAACTCTTCTTCACCCTTTCTACGCCTTTACCGACTGATGGTAGTGCTGATGGGGAATACACACTGACGGTTAACCTCGTTGATAAAGCAGGAAATCCTCATCAGGTTGAACATCACATCTTTTATGATTCGCAAGCACCACGCCTATCTACAGTCTCTCTGAGTACTGAGACACCGTTAAACCTGACACCGTATCAAGTTACTGATCTCTCGGAATCTATCAACAAACTTACACTTAATTTTATAGAGACAACACGGGTTGACTTCAAAAATACTGTGATTACCCTTATAGGTCCGGACAATTCTCCCATTCCCCTCACCTTAGAGAATAACGGTGTTGATCAACTCACAGCGAGTTTCGTCTCTTTGACGCAAGGGGGTTTGTATACTTTGTCAGTGATGCCACAAGATAAAGCAGGCAATGCTGCTCAAGGTGCGGTTCAGTATCCGTTTAGGCTAAAGTTCGAAGTTCCTGGCTTAGCATCCGTGAAAGTAAACACCGCTGATGCTTCTTTAGAACTTACATCATACGAAACTACTGAAATATCAGAAACTATCAGTAGTCTCACGCTTGAGTTTACAGATGCAATGCGCGTTGACTTCCAAAATACAAGCGTTATATTGACAGGAGCAGACGGGCAAGAGATTCCAGTGACCTTGGAGAACGATGAAGGTTCTCAGTTAGTGGTTCGTTTCGTCTCCTTGACGCAAAGCGGTCTTTACACACTTTCAGTCACGCCACAAGATAAAGCAGGTAATGTCGCGCAAGGTGCAGTGCCGTATCCGTTTAGACTGAAGTTCAAAGTCCCGGGCTTAGCATCTGTGAAAGCAAACACAACTAAAGCTTCGGTAGCTCTTATCCAACACGAGATTATTGAGATTTCTGAAACCATCAGTAGTCTCACACTTGAATTCACTGATGCAACACGCATTGACTTCCAAAATACAAGCGTGACGTTGACGGGACCAAACGGTCAAGAAATTCCTATCACTTTTGAAGATGATGGTTCTCAGTTGATGGTTCGTTTTGTCCCTTTGACGCAAGGGGGTTTGTATACTTTGTCAGTGATGCCACAAGATAAAGCAGGCAATGCTGCTCAAGGCGCAGCACTTTATCAGTTCCGACTCCAGTTCAAAGTTCCGGGGTTATCTTCAGTAAAGGCAAACACCGCTGATGCTTCTTTAGAACTTACATCATACGAAACTACTGAAATATCAGAAACTATCAGTAGTCTCACGCTTGAGTTTACAGATGCAATGCGCGTTGACTTCCAAAATACAAGCGTGGCATTGACAGGTCCAAACGATCAAGAGATTCCGGTGACATTAGAAGATGATGACGGCTCTCAGTTAGTGGTTCGTTTTGTCTCTTTGACACAAAGCGGTTTATATACACTTTCAGTCACGCCACAAGATATTGCTGGTAATGTCGCGCAAGGTGCGGTTCAGTATCCGTTTAGGCTAAAGTTCGAAGTTCCTGGCTTAGCATCCGTGAAAGCAAACACCGCTGATGCTTCTTTAGAACTTACATCATACGAAACTACTGAAATGTCAGAAACTATCAATAGTCTCACGCTTGAGTTTACAGATGCAACGCGCGTTGACTTCCAAAATACAAGCGTGACATTGACAGGAGCAGACGGGCAAGAGATTCCAGTGACCTTGGAGAACGATGAAGGTTCTCAGTTAGTGGTTCGTTTTGTCTCCTTGACGCAAAGCGGTCTTTACACACTTTCAGTCACGCCACAAGATAAAGCAGGTAATGTCGCGCAAGGTGCAGTGCCGTATCCGTTTAGGCTAAAATTTGAAGTTCCGGGCTTAGCATCCGTGAAAGCGAACACAACTAAAGCTTCGGTAGCTCTTATCCAACACGAGATTATTGAGATTTCTGAAACCATCAGTAGTCTCACACTTGAATTCACTGATGCAACACGCATTGACTTCCAAAATACAAGCGTGACGTTAACAGGACCAAACGATCAAGAAATTCCTATCACTTTTGAAGATGATGGTTCTCAGTTGATGGTTCGTTTTGTTTCTTTGACACAAAGCGGACTTTATACACTTATCGTTATACCGCAAGATAAAGTAGGCAATGCTGCTCAAGGCGCAGCACTTTATCAGTTCCGACTCCAGTTCAAAGTTCCGGGGTTATCTTCAGTAAAGGCAAACACCGCTGATGCTTCTTTAGAACTTACATCATACGAAACTACTGAAATATCAGAAACTATCAGTAGTCTCACGCTTGAGTTTACAGATGCAATGCGCGTTGACTTCCAAAATACAAGCGTGGCATTGACAGGTCCAAACGATCAAGAGATTCCGGTGACATTAGAAGATGATGAAGGTTCTCAGTTAGTGGTTCGTTTTGTCTCTTTGACACAAAGCGGTTTATATACACTTTCAGTCACGCCACAAGATAAAGCAGGTAATGTCGCGCAAGGTGCAGTGCCGTATCCGTTTAGGCTAAAATTTGAAGTTCCGGGCTTAGCATCCGTGAAAGCAAACACCGCTGATGCTTCTTTAGAACTTACATCATACGAAACTACTGAAATATCAGAAACTATCAATAGTCTCACGCTTGAGTTTACAGATGCAATGCGCGTTGACTTCCAAAATACAAGCGTGACATTGACAGGAGCAGACGGGCAAGAGATTCCAGTGACCTTGGAGAACGATGATGATTCTCAGTTAGTGGTTCGTTTTGTCTCCTTGACGCAAAGCGGTCTTTACACACTTGCTGTCACGCCACAAGATATTGCTGGTAATGTTGCGCAAGGTGCAGTGCCGTATCCGTTTAGGCTAAAATTTGAAGTTCCGGGCTTAGCATCCGTGAAAGCGAACACAACTAAAGCTTCGGTAGCTCTTATCCAACACGAGATTATTGAGATTTCTGAAACCATCAGTAGTCTCATACTTGAATTCACTGATGCAACGCGCATCAACTTCCAAAATACAAGCGTGACGTTAACAGGACCAAACGATCAAGAAATTCCTATCACTTTTGAAGATGATGGTTCTCAGTTGATGGTTCGTTTTGTTTCTTTGACACAAAGCGGACTTTATACACTTATCGTTATACCGCAAGATAAAGCAGGCAATACCGCTCAAAATGCAATTCGATACCAGTTCCGACTTGAGACCGCACTCCCAACAGTCAATTCAATCCTAATTGATGGAAAACCGGGGTCAACTGTTTACGTAAGTAGGTCTATACTTAAAATAGTTGCAACAATTGCTGATTCTATCGGTGTCGGTGTGTCGTTAGGAGACGGAGGCTCAAATATCGTCGTCACCAATGCTCAAGGTCTTCAGGTGAACGGTGTTACCACCTCCAATGGAACGAATCAATTGACGTGGACACCCACACCACTCCCAACAGATGGAAGTGCTGATGGACAATATACAGTTGCTGTCACGCCAGTAGATAAAGCCGGACGCTCTGGCACAGTTGTCAACCGGCAGTTTATTTATGATACACAAGCACCCCGTATTACAGCTGCTACACCGCTAACAATGCATGCACCTATATCTTATATTGGTGGAGGGTTGAATCAGTTTGTTCTCACTATTGAAGATGTGGGACCAGCGGGTCTCGTTTTAGCCTCTCAAGTTGTAGTCCTGATGGATGCTACAGGAAAACCTGTTTCCGCCGCAATGACGTACGATGAACTAACAGACCAACTATATCTAACGCTTTCCAAACCCTTCGCTAACGACGGAAGTGTAGATGGCACTTACACACTAAACGTACTCCTGATTGACAAAGCGGGTAATCGCACGAACTCTCGATTCACGTTGGTTTACGATTCTAAAGCCCCGCAAGTATCGTTAGTTCAGGTAAACACTGCAGGGACTCCTATGGACCTTGTCCCGAACCAAGTTGCTGAACTCTCTGAATCTATTAGCACTATCACACTTAAGTTTGAAGAATCTACCCGGGTTGACTTTGCAAATACTGCTTTGTCATTGATCGGGCCCGACGACCAAACAATCCCTCTCACCAGAGAAGATGATGGTGTCTCTCAACTGACATTAAGTTTTGTTGACCTAACACAAAGCGGTCAGTATACTTTCTCAGTGACACCACAAGATGTCGCAGGGAATGCTGCACAAAGTCCAATAGAATTCTCGTTTAACCTTGAGTTCATCCTACCAACCGTAGAGTCCGTTATTATCGGAGATACTGTCACGTTGGGAAGTGGAGACATTGCTTATGTCAATGCAGACAACATAGTAATTGCGGCGAACTTACTTGACCCAGCAAGCACAGGGTTATCTTTTGATAGCACCACGGGATCAGACCTCTTAGTAGCGACCCTTGATGGAATAATTGTTCTGGGGGCTACTGCCACAAATGGAACTGACCTAATTATTTGGCGACCATTAACACTTTCCACAGATGGTAGTTCCGACGGTAGATACGCTGTATATGTCACACCTGTTGATAAAAAAGGACGTGAAGGCAATACTATCTATCGAGAGTTCGTTTTTGATACGCAAGAACCGGAAATAACGGATGCTAATCCGATCAACTTGAGTCAGCCGGTTTCTTATATCAGCGAGAGTTTAACCCAACTCCAATTCACACTTCAGGACGTTGGTCCAGCAGATTTAACACTTGCTGACCAGAAAGTTAGTCTGCGAAATCAAGGTGGATCTCTGATTCCCACAAAACTAACGAATGATACGAACAATCAACTCTTCCTCACACTTGATGAACCACTACCGCTTGATGGTAGCAAAGATGGGAAATACACTGTCGTTATTGCGTTCTCAGACAAAGCGGGAAATGTGCTTTCTGTTGAGCATCCAATAGTATATGACACACAAGCCCCCACACTTGTCAGCACAGTACCCGCTGACGGTGCCCTACTCACCGAAGACATAACGCAGATACAAGTAAATCTGAATGATAAAGGTGAAAGTGGTATAGACTGGTCGCTCACAACAGTTACGTTAGTTGATCCAAACGGCGCGGAAATTTCAGGCGAAATTACCAGTAATGGCAAAACGCAGTTGACACTTAACACGAATCAACTTGTGGCAGATGGACGATATGTTATCCGTGTTCAAGCCATTGACAGAGCAGGGAACGGAAGTCAATCCGTTTTTGAACGTAGTTTCCTACTTTCCAGACGCTTACCCGCCATCATCTCTACCTCACCGAGTACTGCGCCTAAGGATGAAGCGTTTACAAATGAAAAAGTTGATCAGATTGATGTACTACTTGAGACGATAGATGAACGTCATCTTTCAACACTTCGCTTGTTGAATGCTGCGGGTCAAGTTGTCGCGGGACAGCAGTATCGAGAACCAAACAAGTTGATCTATAGATTGGTTCGTCCGCTTGCAACAGATGGGTCAGAAGATGGTTTATATACTATTGAATTCACGCCAATTAGTGCATCTGGTCGAAGCGGTGCAGTCCAAAAATTAGTTTTCGTCTACGATAGGCAAGTCCCTGAAATTAATCCTGATGGGATTCACCTCATCGTAGCGGAACCTGAGGTAAATAATTCACTGACTGAAATTCGCGTGGATCTTACCGACAACCAAGCCGGAATTGACTGGGAAAACCTTGATGAAGAATGGTTGACCTTTGAACAGCTTTCACCTAACGCAACTAAAATTGCTGGGCGGGTGTCTTATGAACAAGACACCCTTATCTTCCGACTTACTGTTCCACTCGCGGACAACGGTTCGGCAGATGGGGAATATCAAATTACCGTTAATCCCATAGACAAAGCAGGAAACGGAGATGAAACTTACGAAAAGGTATTTACCTACGATGCAAGTCCACCAGTGATTGACCCCAACTCTCTGCTAATTAATGATGCACCACTGCTCACCGATATTGATGCAGAAGATTACCCAAACGCAATATCAACAACTGGTGGTGTTGTCATCCAAGCAAGTGTCACTGACACAGGGTTAGGTGTTAATCTATCACAGTCGAGGATAGTTATCAGAAATCCTAATGGTCAAGAAATTTCCGGCACCACTAGACAGAACGGTGTGGATACCATTAGTTTCAAATCGGATGGTTTGAATATAGAAGGAATCTATCAAGTTACGATTACCGGTACTGGAAATGACTCAGAACTGCTCGGATTCGCACCTAAGGGTTCAATTACAACCGCATTCCTTTATGAAACAACATCCCCTACTGCACTTGTAACAAACGATGGCGGGAAAACTGAGCTCACTGATGAAGCACTACCTTTAGAGGGTGCGGCTGCTGACCCGCAAGGCACACGCCGAGCTGGACCACAACAAGAAGGTGAAATTCCGGTGCCTGCATCTGGCGTATGGTTGGTGGAAATCGTAGGAACCGGTCCTGATGGACAACCTATTGAACCTGTCCCCACTGAGGATGAAAGCAATGCGCAAGAGCAACCATGGAGCCGCTGGTCAGTAGACTTCCTTCCAGCACGATCAGGTGAATACGATTTGGATCTCCGTGTCACAGACAAGGCAGGAAACTTCACTGTTTATGATATCGGAGAATATACGATGTCGGTTTCCTTCTCCTTCCGAGGAAAGACTTTCGGATGGCCGAACCCATTACGGCATTCGAAAAACGATGTCGCATTCTTTTCCTTTGATCTAAATGCTTCAGCGGACGAGACAGTGGAATTGGTGCTGTATATCTATGACTGGAGCGGTGACATGGTTTACTCAAAAACATATACAGATATTACACCGGGGCAGCGGAATGATACACAGATTAAATGGAATTTGGAAAACCAAGCTGGAACCCCAGTAGCGCGCGGCCTTTACGTGTTCCGTTTAGAAGCAGTTAATGGAGCAGGAAATCGCGCCAATGCCGTCGGCAAGATACTTGTCGTTGACTAAGGCTTCAAAAACGGAAAAACCGAAAAGGAGACAAATAATGCACAAAAGTGTAGTTGTAGCAGTTCTAATCATAACCGTACTGTTAACCGTACCCCAAAGTTTCGCAGTTGATATCCATGACAGCGCAGGCACTGCTGGTGCAGCATTTCTCAAAATTGAACCGGGAAGCAGACCCGTTGGAATGGGCGGTGCTTTCACAGGACTTGCCAACGATATTAACACTATCTTTTGGAATCCCGCTGGTTTAACTGCTGTCCACACACGAGAACTTACTGCGATGCAACACTTCTCATTTGTTGACATCAACAATCAATCAATCGGATACGCGCAGCGCGCGAACCGATTCGTTTGGGGAGCAAGTTTCCTCGGAAGCTTTACTGAAATTGAGCGCAGAATCGGCCCAACGGAAACCCCAGATAGCACCGTAACGGTAGGTGGATTTGCTACAGGTTTATCTCTCGCTTACCCACTCGGCACAACCGCTTCAATCGGTGGCACAGCGAAATTAATATCACAGCAATTGGACATTCAGAACATCTACGGTGTCGCTGCAGACCTCGGTGTAATCTTACGTCTAATAGACAATCACCTCGGTATCGGAATTACTGTGCAAAATGCCGGCGTGTTGAGCGGTGAGGAAAATCTTCCGATGGCACTTCGCGCTGGACTCGCTTACAGAACGTGGAAGCAAGCTAAAGCGGAAGAAAAAGAAGTGCTGCCGCCGCGTGAACTATGGGCATTCGTCGCTGATGCACATCTCCCACTCATTGACGCACACCCCAGTTTCCATATCGGTATTGAACGGTGGTTTTATGATATTGTTGCCGCACGCGTCGGTTATCGTATCGGTTTAAACGAAAATCCGAGCGATGGATTATCGATCGGTATCGGTGTACGCCGCGGTGGGCATGACTCTTTAGCAAATATTGATTTCCAATTCGATTACGCCTTCGTCCCCGATGCGTATGTCGGAAATTCACACAGAATTTCTGTTATCACACGGTTTTAGACATAGATTGTAGACACAGTTTATTACACCTGCTGTATTACATCAAAAAAGTAGGCGCGGTTTAAAACCGTGCCTACCAAGGGTTGTTACATATTTTCAGGTTTACTACAAGCGATTTCGTTTCTACCCACTCGCTTCAAGCATGCGTTCAATCGGCAAACGTGCTTTGTCAATCACTTCAGGGTCAAGCGTAACTTCGTATTCGGTGAGATCCTCACCACTGTCAATTGCTTCTAAGATGTTCGCAATCTTGTCTATTCGTACTTTTGCCATGTGGGAACACCGCACCGAACAGGCTGTCCAGAATTCTACTTTTGGAAATTCTTGTGACAAATTAGAGGTTAATTCACATTCAGAAGCGATAAACGCGCGTTCTAACTGATCTTCTGCTACGTATGCAGCAATATCCTTCATTATTTGACTGGTACTGCCATAAAAATCAGCTTCCTTTAGAACATCCGGTCGGCATTCCCAATGTGCATATAATTTTCGTTTTGAATGTCCTTTCGGAATCTCAAATGATTCACGTACCGCGAGCAGATCCGAAAGTGTAAATCTCTCGTGAACTTCACAAACCGCACCGCGCGCTGTATTGTCTTTGCCGGGATAAACAACATTTTTCTCGCCCTTCAACTCTTCTTCTAAATTTTGTGCGAAGAAGATGTCTGGCACGAAAATTACGGTATCACCTGGCATGGATTTGGCGATATGTACGGCATTCGCGGACGTGCAGCAGATATCGGATTCCGCTTTAGCATCTGCGTAACTATTGACATAAATCATTACAGGGGCACCGGGGTAGAGTTCTTTCAGTTCCCTCACATCTTCCGCGCCGAAGTTATCGGCAAGCGAACATCCCGCTGTCTTATCTGCTACTAACACCGTTTTGTCTGGACTCAATATTTTCGCCGTTTCTGCCATAAACGGCACACCGTTAAAGATGAGGTGCGGTGCTTCTGTCTTCGCAGCGAACATACTCAGACCAAGCGAGTCACCTTGTTCCTCTTTTTCGGATAATCCAAAAACTAAAGGCTCCATATAGTTGTGACCTAACATCACAACATCATGCTTTTGTTTCAACGTTCGTATCTTATGTATCGTTTTGGCATGTACCTCTATATCAAGAGACGTTAAACTCGGATGATGTCGGTTATATAACTCGTTTTTAACGTCCTCAAATGTCAGTTCCTTACTATAATTCTGAGCATTTTCCACTTTGGGAGGTTTTCCCGTAGGATCCATGCTAATCACGCTCCAAGTCATTTGCTAATAAAATGGTGAAGGGATTTACCCAACATTACTGTACGCAACCCAAGTATATAACTTGATCCATATCCCAAATTAATGGGTGATACCTACAGAATCCATTTCTTAACGGTCTTCTTTATTCGTACTAGGATACTCGTAATCTACATTTTTGTCAAGGATAACACACAAAAACGCTAATATTTTGCCAAATTTTTAGTATGAATGTAAAAAAAACGCTTTCTCTTATCCTTATCGCGTGTTTAATTTGGAATTTGAGTTTATCTGCGGAGGGTTTTTCGGTTAAACTTAGAGGAAAACTTGCCTTAGTTGGAATTCTTTCGGGGGTTGCATATTTGACACACGTGCTTGTCAAGCGGGACAAGCAGGTTGCGGAAACAATACAGTCACAACTCGGCACTCTTGAAAATATTATAAAAATTGAACGTGGGTTTAACCAGTGGAACGTTCATTACTACGGTGGACATTCCTATTTTTTCCTAAACAACCGTTTCATAAGGAAAAAGGGCAATAAAGCCTTTTTCCTTAATCAAATATCTCCAGGCTTTACGGGGCAAGGTCTTTCAACTTATGATACCTCAAACTTGATCGGGTCATTTTCACCTTTTTTCACCGATACTTCTGTTTCAGTGAACCCCAGGTGGTTGTCACTTTATCCTTCACATCAACAGATAGTCCTTCCTCCTGCAATTCCCTATCTTCATCCGTTGGAAGACGAACGTTTGTCTGTCCTGCAGCAACTGCACCTACATTTGAGGTGACAAAAATAGCGTCTAACTTCGCGGCATCTTCGCGTACAGCTATGCGCAAAACCGTCTCTCCAGGTTCATCAAACTCCCATTCTCTGTCAACGTTTCCGGGATCTAACCAGGAATTAACACGATCCCAGTTCCACGCATTTTTTTCACCGATACTCCAGCGATAGTCAACATTTTGCGTTACTTGGGCATCTTCGTCTGGATCTGCTGGTTGCCACGTCACCCAAAACGAATCGCTATTGCCATCCCAAGCGAAAGCATGACCCCACAGTGCATATTTTCCCTTTTCAGGGATGTTGATTTTGAATTCTGCCCAACCTTGACCGAGACCGCCTGTTGCGGGTTCACCTTCCATCCAGATGTATTTTCCATCAGATGCCAGTTCATCATCTGCAATTACCATCGGTGCCTGAATTGTATTTGCCAACTCCGCTTCAAGTGCGATTTCAACATCAGCTTCAAGTGCCACAGATACTAATAAAAACGCTCTAACTATAAGCATTGAAATAATTATACCGTATTTCATCAAAAACTCCTTTCTGTTTAAGATATATCGGGTTTTAGGTAGAGAAATTGTGGAAGATTATCTCTACCTAAAGAAGGATTCAATCGTTCCTACCAAATAGGACTAACTAAGTTAACTATCTTTGTGCTTTGATATTTTCCCACGTTGTTGTTAGTTTATCTTGTGGTTCAACAGGGGTTATTATAATGTCTTCGGGCCCAGGGTTACGCGGGCTGACTTCTGCCTCATCTTCCGAGAGATTGTCGGTGATAAAGATAACATCTAACTTAGCCGCATCCTCTCAAACAGCAACATGTAAGGTTGTTTCCCCAGGTTTATCAAATTGCCACTCTCGTTCAAAGGTTCCACCATCTAACCTTGGTGGCAATTCACAGCGAAAAGCATTGAGCAGAAGATAAGCAACTATCGGAGAATTGAATGGTCCAGAGTTTTCTGGTAGAAAATTGTATGCCCAATTCTATAGGAGGATTCCGCACTGAATAGTGCAATTCTTTCGTCCCACCCGGGATTATTTTGCTTTACGAAGGATCACTTTACTCGGACTTCCCAAATTCAAGGTTTCAGCGAGGTTGCCGCGGTTAATCGCAATCTTGAACCGTTTCGTGGAGGTTGAAAATCTACCCAAGTATTCACCTTCTGGAACATCACTATAGTTTTCAACGAACCTAATGTTAATTGTTTGTCCCATTGCAAAAGTTGCCTCAAGTCTATCTCCGAGTTGCCAACCGCGTTCTGTAAAAGCATTTATAAATAGATCGGTAACACCATTTCCGTGGTCATCAATTTCAGTAATAGTAGCGGATATCTGCGTCAGGTTAACGTTTTCCTGCACACCCGCTTTCCCACTGCATCCTGTCAACGATACTATTGTCAAAATTAAACACGCTATTGTCAACAACCAAAAAGATATACGACAATTATAGTAGAATGTCACAGATGCCTCCATTTATGTCGTTGAATTTGGAAATCGTCCGGGAACTACAGTTTGAAATAATTATGGATTTACTAAAAAGTATCGCAATGAGTAGTTTTGGACTTGAGAAAAATTTTAAAAAATCGCTATAAAGCCTTGTGTCCACTGGGTTTATATGGTATAATATAGATAAGAAAATAGGGGGTTGGTAGCCCCCTAAATGAACACAAAAAGCGAGTTGCTTTTTGACGGTTCTAATCTTATCTGGTATTATATCAGAAATCCGTCAGAAAAAGCAACTCCTATTTCAAGGAGTTATCTGATGGATTTGTTGAAGGTGATGGAGCGTTTTCCCGATCAAGAGAGTTGTATTTCGCATTTAGAGAAGATTCGGTGGCGAGGTAAACCTGTGTGTCCGCATTGTGAAAGCGATCATATAGGAGAACGGACAGAAACAGAAATCGGTCGTATCGGTCGTTGGAACTGCCACGAGTGCCAAGTGAGTTTCAAGGTGACGTGCAGGTCGGTGTTTCACGGGACAAAGATAGCGTTACAGAAGTGGTTTTTGGCTATTTCGTTGATAACGAATGCGAAGAAAAGTTTGTCAAGTCATCAACTTGCGCGCGATTTAGACTTGAATCAAAAGACAGCATGGTATATCATGACTCGTATCCGTGCTGAAATGGCAAAGAAAGGTAACGTGCTACTACAAGGCATCATAGAGGCAGATGAAACTTACATCGGGGGTAAACCTCGTAAGCCTAATAAGAAGGAAGACCACGTGCCTGCCAAGCGTGGACGTGGAACAGAGAAAGACGCTATTATCGGGGCAGTACAGCGGGGCGGGAAAGTTGTAGCACAACTCGCTAAAGATTTGACAGGACGGACTATTTTAGACTTTATCCGAAGAGTCGTCAAAGTTGAGGATTCGGAGTTGATGACCGATGAGTATAAGGCGTATCTCGCTATCGGCAAGGAGATGAAACACCATATCATAGATCATCAAACGCAATTTGTTGAGGGTGATGTCCACACAAACACAATTGAGGGGTTTTGGAGTCTACTCAAACGAGCTTGGTATGGAAGTCATCACCACTACTGGACTGAATATACGCCCCTGTATGTAGCAGAGGCGTGCTATAAATACAACTATAGGAGCATTGACAGTATCTTTGATAAGTTTGTTAATGAAAGTATGCGGTGATGGACACAACTAAAGGTATGCCTTATCAATCTTGTTCTTTTTGTCATCAGGATTTGAGGGAAAATGCTGTGGAAGTTCAAAAGTTGGCTTTCCATCTTTCAGAGCATCGATCATGTCAAGAGCAAATTCCAACCTCTCATTGTCCGTGTCAAAAGGTTTCTGAATCACTACGCGAAAATTTGTATCAAGTTTTACAAGGGCGAGTTCTACAAAACTCTCTGTATGTAAGGCTAAAAGTGAAAAATCAACAGGATCGGAAGGCGGCTTGAATATTACCCACATGGGTTTAGTCTCCTTTGGGGTTAGAGGGGACAGAGTCCCCTCGTTGGTTGGAATTGCTAATACCCGTATGGAGAATCAGCAGCTGAAATTAAAATTATCCAAAGTCCCACCATAGTGCCAGTTCCAATAACACATCCTATTGTAGCATGTGTTATTTGGTCGTTTTTCACAAGTTTTTGATAAATGCTTGTGTAATAAGCAACATATTCTGGTGATTTTCCAAGCAATTTTTCTGGTAGTACCGTTGGTGTGACAACATACGCAATTAACATACCGGTAACACCAAGTAGACAACCAACAGTTCCCCATATTTGAGTGTTTGCAAGTGTTGCATCACGTCGTGCATCAAATATTGCTTGCGCAGCATCACTTGTTTGTTGTGCAAGTGTGAGATATGGCGTAGTGAATAACATCACAACCATTATAAACGACAAAGTTTTCATCAATGTTCCTTTTGTGAGGTAAAATGTGTATGTAGGGGATCAAAAGACCCCCTACATGTTTGCAAGCGGATTATTTACACCGCTTGTGAGGTTTGACAGTTTCTTTCACCGTTGTGGCGGGACGGCGTTTGTCCGTGCCTTTGGGAAGGAACCGTCCATCTTTGGCATCGCGTACACGCGTGCCAGTGGCTTTTTTAGCCATAGTATACCTCACTTTGCTTGAGATAAATTGGTGCATAGCGTATTTCCAGTGCGTTATGCACTGTTCAAGCATATAAAATTGATACGTTAAACGGGTATCGTTCGTAGGTTCGTTTACACCTTTCTATGGGTGAGGGCAGGACACAACACAAGGAGTGTTGCGATAGAAATCCTGCCCAACGAACTTGAGAATAGTATAACATGGAAAGAATTTGAGTGTCAAGTGAAAAATTTGAGAAAAAATTTCAAGTCCAAAACTACTCATTGCGAAAAGAAATGTCATACAGTGAAAAATAATTTGATTATCAATGAGACCTGCAAAGTTGTCCTATTGACACCCTCTTTTGAAGGAAGACACCATGACAAACACATAGCCGATATGGTGGGCTATTGTGTGCCACAGGGTAGCACATTGTCCCAAGATACCGGTTTTCAGGGTTTCGTTCTCCCGGATATAAACATCATTCAACCGAAGAAAAAACCGAGAGGTAGAGAACGGACGAATGAAGAAAAAGAAAACAATAGAAAGATAGCGTCTATACGCATACGCGTTGAACATGCGATTAGTGGTGTCAAAAGATGCCGCATTGTCAAAGATAAACTCAGGAATTGGAAGAAAGGGTTTTGTGATTTAGTTATGGAAACCTGTTGTGGTTTACACAATTTTCGCCTAAACTTCAGACCCTGGCGTTATGAAACTCCTTCTATTTAATTCATTATAATGTCTAATTATTTCAATAATTCACCATAAATAGCCCTGTTATCCAGATGTTTGTCTATCTGCTTCAGAACATTTTCATAATTTGCTTCTAATTCAAGTGGGGTGTTTAGGTATTGTGGCGGCGGTTGTCCGGGAAGGACATTATGATATGCCACCTTGAAATCG
Source organism: Candidatus Poribacteria bacterium (assembly GCA_965197475.1). Classification (GTDB taxonomy): domain Bacteria; phylum Poribacteria; class WGA-4E; order WGA-4E; family WGA-3G; genus MSPOR6. The sequence continues at coordinate 1,420,884 of CBDANF010000003.1, forward strand.
GGGAATTTCAGTCCATTTGCAGTTGAGATCACGATAACTCTATCACCTTTTTGGATCTGTTTCCGTTCGACCATCTTTATGAGAACAGCCAAGGCAACACCTGTATGTGGACAATTGAACAGTCCAGTTCTATCTGCTCTGGCAGCTGCGTCAGCCAATTCCGCTTCTGTAGCCTGATCAACGATACCATCAAATCGCTGCAAGATACGGATAGCACGATGAATAGAAACAGGATTTCCAATCTGAATTGCTGTAGCTTGTGTAGATTGAGCAGTTATTGCCTTGAACTCTGTGAACCCTGTTTTATAACTCCGATAGAGTGGATTTGCCCGTTCTGCTTGTGCACATGCAATACGTGGAAGTTTGTCGATGATGCCGAGATCTTTCAACATTAAAAATCCTAAACCGAGTGCAGAGACATTGCCGAGGTTTCCCCCAGGTATGATAATCCAATCTGGAACCTCCCAATTAAACTGCTGGACGATCTCAATACTGATAGTTTTTTGTCCTTCAATACGAAGCGAATTGATAGAGTTGGCAAGATAGAAGTCCTTTCGTGCAGCAAGTTTTTGGACAATTGCCATGCACCCATCGAAATCTGTCTCAAGCGAGAGCGTTAATGCCCCATTTGCAAGTGGCTGGAGAAGTTGTTCTCGAGTAACCTTCTCTTTGGGCAAAAGAATGATAGCCGGGATTCCTGCTGCAGCAGCATACGCAGCCAAAGATGCAGAGGTATCGCCAGTGGAAGCACACATAACAGCACGGATGTTACCTGATTCCGAAATAATATGGTTTACCATTGAGACGAGTACGGTCATCCCAAGGTCTTTAAATGAACCCGTATGACTGTTGCCGCACTGCTTTATCCAGAGGTCAGTGAGTCCGAGTTGATGACCGAATCGTTCCGCCCAAAACAGATTGGTCCCACCCTCATACATTGAGATGATTTTATTATCATCAATGATGGAACATACAAGTTCTTTTTTGCCCCAAACACCACTACCATACGGGTATTGAGGACGCATATAACGTTGTTCAAACAGGGATTTCCAGTCATCCGCACTGCGTTGTTTTAACGCGTCCATATCGTGTTTGACTTCTAACAATCCACCACAATTTCTACAATGATATATAATTTCTGTGAGAGGATAAGTGCATCCTTCATGGCATTGAAACCATGCGTTGTAATTCATCATTCTGTTTCCTCCTGACCGGCATGAATACTTTCAACTCCGTTTGATGTGGAAAAGAGCTGCTCAATCTCATCAAGGGAAGGTAATTCGGATGGAGCTTTCAACCCGAATTGTTGAAGAAAAGTATCAGTAGTAGAGAAAAGCAGGGAGCGACCCGCGCCTTCTTTTCGACCTGACACACAAATAAGGTTTTTTTCTACAAGCGCACTGATCACACTGTCGCTGTTAACGCCGCGAATATTTGATACATCCGCACGTGTGACAGGCTGTTTGTAGGCTACAATCGCAAGCGTTTCAAGGGCAGAAGGGGACAACGTTACGCGGACCTGTTGGATATAAAACTTCCGAATCCATTCCGAAAATTCTGGACGGGTACATATTTGATATCCATTCGCGATTTCAATAAGATGAAAACTTCGGTTGATCTGTTGATAGTCATCTTGCAGGTCTGAAAGTGCACTCCCAATTTCGTGAGCAGTCGCGCCCGGAATTGCATGCTGAAACTGCTTCACTGATATCGGCTCACTGGCAGCAAACAAAATTGCTTCTAATATTGATTTTGTATTTTCTTCTGGCATCACATCCGGGTTGTTCATCAGATGTTCAGTCGTGACATTTTCAGAATCCATTTTGATATAATTCCTATATTTTCCTATACAGCCGACGCAGAATTTCCACTTTCGATCATTGCTTTGACAATATATATACTTTCAAATAAACCTGTTTGCACAGTGACAATTTTTCCTATTCGGATAAGTTCTAAAACAGCAAGAAATGTGACGATTAGATCTATTTTAGTTGAAGTAAGTGGGAACAGACTTTCAAAAAGCAATTGGTCTGCACTTTCTAATTGAGTTTCAATAAAAGCGATTTTGTCCTCAACAGTGATTGTTTCCTCTTCAACTGTCTGGTAATCCTCATCAGGTTCAAGTTGTGAAATTTGGTCGTTGATGTTTTTGAAAGCCGTTAGTAGGTCAAAAAGCGTGGCTTTAATCTCATAAGCACGGGTTCCGTCTAAATCTGAGTGCAGTTTCGGACTTCTGTTGTATATTGATGTGCGCCGTTCAGCATAAACGTCTAAAACTTGCGCCGCTTCTTTGAAGCGTTTATACTCCAAAAGTTGCTGGACGAGCTGTTCTTGGTTACCTATCGGGTGCTCAGAATCAGAAACAATTTGCGGAAGAATGCTCTGTGATTTTATGTGCAAAAGTGTTGCCGCCATCACCAAAAATTCGGATACTACGTCCAAATCTAACTGCTCCATGAGGTTTACATATTCCAGATACCGATCCGTAATTTGGGCAATTTGAATGTCGTAGATATCCATCTCTTCTTTCTGAATTAGATGGAGAAGCAGGTCAAGCGGACCTTCAAAACCGTCTAATTTGACAGCGTAAATAGGGTGTGTTGCTGAATTGGTAGGTGAGATATCCGCTAACATTTGTTGGTTCTATCTAACTTATTTGTATAATATTGTTCAATCTTGTTACCGGACTCCGACGATTTTTCCGATAAAATTGAGCGTTTCAAAACTTATGTTGTGCAGAAATATGAATACATAATTTGGTATCCCGATTAGACTCGGAAGAAAAATAATAGCGATAAGAATTGGCATCCCATAAGGTGCAAGTTTTGAAAATTCGCGTGAGGCACGTTCAGGGAGTAGACCGTTTACAACGCTAAAACCGTCTAACGGAAAAAGTGGGAGCATGTTAAACGCCGCGAGGAACACACTGATTAAGGCTGAAATCACCAATTCCTGTTTAATTCGCAAATGTAGTAAAGATTGACCTGCATCTAAATTAAAAAAGACGATTAGCAGTTTGAGTATACCAAGAATAACGAAAGTTAGCACGATATTCATGAAGGGACCTGCGGCCGCGATGAGCATTATATCTCTTCTCGGACTTTTGAGATTGTAGGGATTGACCGGCACAGGCTTAGCCCAACCGAAGAATCCTCCACCTAAAAGCGATCCAATCAACGGTAAAAACAGCGTCCCGATCGGATCAATATGAACAGCAGGGTTGAGCGACAGACGACCTTGATCGCGCGCTGTTGAATCACCTAACATATTCGCAGATTTGGCATGTCCCCATTCGTGAAAAGTTAACAAAATAATGAACTGTGTCACTACAAGGATTGATTGGTATATTTTATCTGGGGTAAACATATTTTATTTGAATTCCATTCAAATCTTTTTGTTATTAGAATTACGCGTTGTGTTAGTTAACATTTGGTATATTCATATTTCACATGTTCGTCTCGTTTGGGTTTTGAATTATGAAACTTTTTCAATTACGACAACCTCTAAAGGTAGGAGGGAATTCCGATTCCCGACAGCATGTCGCGATTCGGAGATCGCTCCTACAAGAAATAAACATTTGTGAAGAACAACAAAACTGTTACGTAACTAGCACAAGTCGTTAGAATTATTTTGTGTTATCTTTTTGAGATCCCTGAATCGGCAAAATGCATCCGATTTAGAATTAATTTTTCCATCCAATTGTGCTTGAAATAGATCCCAAAGAATTGTTTCGAAAGTTTTTCCCGGCTTTTCGCCCCACTGAATCAAGTCATCACCTGTAATAATGGGTTGTATCTTCCGCATAGTGCAAAGGTAATCTCCAATATTTTTACGTTGTGCCTGCGACAAATTAGCGTCCGAATATCCCAAAGCAAGTGCTTCAAGCGGAAAAGGTTTTAGTACTTGGTAAATTTTGCTTGGTGCGGTTGTTTCAGTTAAAGAATCCAAAACAGGTATCAATCGGTTATATGCGGTTATCGGTGTCGCCACGCTGTATAGATTTCCATTCCCACAAACCAAGGTCGTTTTCGTTTCAGAGTCAACGATGCACCATTTTCCATTTTGGTATCTAACTGTAGCTTTCTTAGAAAACTCAAAACCTAATTTTTCAATAACGGATAAGTCAACTTGTTCTAATGAGACTCCATGTTGCGCCGCCTGCACCTGGCTAACAATCCTACGAAGTTGATGTGCCAAGACAAGTTTAAAGCATAACGCCTCTATCTGAAATGTAGGAATACCTTGCAAGTTTCTTGTGCCGAACAGTGCCATCCATCGCACGATATTCGGTTGAAAATCTTCGTCTGGGATATGCTGTGATGCCCATGAGATTGCTTGTTGTGCAGCTTGGAAATCGCACGAGAAAATAGGAGAGATTTTCCATCCCGGGAAGATAGATTCAAATACGCCAGATTCAGCAAGTTGATGAACAATTTTCGAAGCATCATCTTCAAGTAAGGCCCTGTCAATTTCATTTCGTATACGTTCACCACTAAGTTGTGCTAATAGTGGTAATGCTTTCTCAATTAAAAGCACATCGGTTTCAGCAATACAGAAGTTATAACGGCCTGCATATCTGTAAGCGCGAAAGATACGAGTTGGATCATCTATGAAACTTTTGTTATGAAGAACCCGAATGACACCTGTCTTAAGATCATCAAGTCCACCTGTCTGATCAATAACGCTCCCAAAATCAGTTGTGTCTAACCGCATTGCTAACGCGTTGATTGAAAAGTCTCTCCGTTGTAAATCGTCTACAATAGACCCACGTTCTACATTAGGTAACGTTCCTGGCTTTTGATACGTTTCACGCCGTGCAGTGACAAAATCTACTTTCGGTTTATTGGGATCTGCTGGTGTGACGGTTGCTGTACCAAATTGTGGATGTACCTGCAATGTTCCATTCCAACGATTTTGCAACTGCTCTGCTACTCTGATCGCATCCCCTTCCACAACGATGTCAATGTCAAAAGTTGGTCGTCCCAACAGAAGGTCCCGTACAGATCCACCGACGAGAAAGGCTTGCTTTCCACTTATCTCACCGATTTCGCGTAAAATCTTTGAGAGCGTTTCTGGAATATTAGGTTCCATTTTTCTTGTCGTGGACAAAGTTGATGGCTAATACCAAATTAACTTGATCTCACTCGGTAGGCGCGCTTTGTAAGCGCGCCTAATAGCCAGAAAAACAAGATAAATCCGGTAAATTTGGTATAAGTATGCCGAAGGAAAACGTAAAATCAAGACCATTATACGAACGCCAAAACGCGCGTTGGCGCGCCAGAACTACGCGCTAATTTTAGGGGTGCTATAACCACATAGAAATGCGTTGGCAATTGGCTCAAATTGCACAAATCCTCAACATGTGGGATGCCGACTCCGAGAAAGACAAGATGTGCAGGTGGCAAGCCATCATGCAACGGTGGGTGCCCCGCCACGGCATCAATGCTGCATGCGTCTGTCCCGATAACTTTTATACCTTTTTGGACGAGGAGTTCAGCCGCATCTTCGCTAAAACCGATCCATTCACGGTTAAAGTTGTCTTGATACACGAATCTATCCATTCCGGTCCGCATAAAAACGATGCTATCTTGAGGAATATCTCCGTTTTCATTTACCCACGCATTAATATCTTCAGCAGTCACTGCATCATTGGGTTTTTTAATTGCTGAAAAGTCCATCAACACAGCGTGTCCAGTCAATTTCTCTTTCGGAATTTCAGCGACAGTATATCCATCCGGATACATCAAACAGGGAGTGTCAATATGTGTTGAGCAGTGTCCAGACATGTCAACGCGGCTTTCAAAGTAGCCATCTTTTTCTAATGTTGCCTGATCATAGATATGAACAGGATCAATCGGTAATTCTCGTGGACTATTTTCGTCAACAATATAAGATAGATCCAGCACATTTTGAAAGTCAAGGCGCATTTTATGTTTCTCACTCTTTTCTACCAATTATAGATATAGTATAGCACATATCCGCTAAACAATTCAAGTAGATTAGATTGAAATTACTGTCCATTCTGCAGCCTTAAAAGGTGCATCCGTTTTGGTGTTAATAATGAAACTATTTCGAGAGTTAAGGAGACCCATGCAGAATACAATCACCTACAGACACTGGCAGCCTGGCGATGATGACGCTGTTCTGGAACTGTTGGTGCCTTCGGAACAACTTAGTAGCGAAGACAGTTATCGAAATAAGTTCAAAAATTAGCCTGTTGAAGCAGAAGGGATATGTTTAGCTTTTGTTGATAAAAAGGTTGTAGGGCACGTACTTGGAATGCAGATTTCATGTTACATTCAGGAAAAGATTCAAAAAATAGGTCTGGTAACACTTGTCTCTGTTGCTCCGAACATGCGTCGTCAAGGTATCGCAACCCGCTTGATGCAGGACCTAAATGCATACTTTGAGAGAAAGGGTTATCGGGGAAGCATTCTTGATACGGATGAAGAAGCAGCTATTCGATTATACCAAAAGGTCGGATATCGGGCGTTTACAAGAGAATTAGGAACACACCTTTCACCATATCCGAATTCATCGCAACTCAAATGGACGGAAGTGAATCTAAAAGATTTAAGTGCCATGTCCCAACTGCATAAAAAATGGGGAAGATACAATTTTCCAATTAGCTGGAATCCGCAAGGCATGAAGGTGCATCGTTACAATATGAGCGGTTACCGTGTTTTACGTCACGGTAGGAGCATCGTCTACTATCCACATAAATCGGGCTTAGAAAGCCCTCCCACAAGAGTCGCTCGTGACAATTGAATGGCTCTGAGCATTTTGCAAAGTCAGAGCTGAGGTTCGCTCAGTTTCGAATTTGGTTGCCATTATGAAAGGGACTACGAATAGGACATACTCTATTATGTGTGCTTATTCGTAAGAACATTATATCAGTTCCGATATCCTAACCCCCTTTTCATACCTAATTTGGTAAGGAACATCTGGCACCGGTATCCCCCGAATAGCCAACTCACCGAACGTGATAAGCGGTTCAGAAAGCAGAAGCAGCTCATCAAGAGATTCAGATGGGGTCTTATCGGTTGTGTCCAAAACAATTTTACGTCCTTTTTGGGTAAACAGAGATTTGTCGATCTCCTCCTGAAAAAGGTTTTTGAGTTTCGGAATATCCTCTGCCTTGATAATCTGATATTCGTGAGGGTTGGCTTTCATTCGTTCCTTAATCGTATTGTCGTTAGCGGTAACGTGAATCAAAACCACATCTGGCAACCTTGCCTCCATAACTTGGGTTTCATATCCCCGCTGTGCACGATAGTGATAGTTTCGATAATACGAGCTTTCTGGATCATCGCCATAGACAGAGGTATAGACTGCCTCCTCAATGTGCCATCCCGCAATAAGCGTATTTGGATAGTTTTTGATTACTTCAACGTGATATTGTATCTGCATCCGTTGCATCCGCTCTTTCACGTCATCCGGGAAGCTTATATACGCAGCTCTTGATTCTGCGCTTAGCGTAGAATCCGGGATTGTAAAGTGGTCATCAACGTGTACCGCTAATTTTCTGTGTTGATAATAGTCTGTCAAAAGGTTTATCAAAGTAGATTTTCCCGCGTATTCAATACCGACAAAAATACATCTCATAAAATACCTCCCTATTGAATTGATGAATGGTTAGGTTCATAAGTTTACTTTTAGATTTATCACTAAATTGGAAAAATGTCAAGCATTTAGTTATCTCGTTTAATGAAAAGAGATTTGACAAATGTGTCGTAGGTGAGTATAATAGCACGGTATGTTAATGAAATCCCTCTTTGTTAGAAATACTTAACTAACGCATAACAAATAGCAACGCGAGGACATAAGCGTTTATGTTAGCAGAACAGAAATTACAGTTTCTACAGAAAACAGAGCTTTTTACAGAACTTCCGAGAGCAGGTTTAAAATCAATTTGCGATATTGCGCACGAGGTAGTCTGCCCTGCAAATCACACCCTCTTTGAGGAAGGTGCAGAGGGCGATTCACTTTACCTGCTTGTTGATGGCGAAATTAGCATCATAAAAGCGGAAACGGAGGTATTATCTTTTAAAGAGAAGGGATATTGTCTCGGTGAAGTCGCCCTAATTGACGATAAACCGAGAAGTGCGACAATTAAAACAGTTTCCCCGACGCACCTCCTGCGAATTACTCGGCACGATTTTTACCAAGCATTAGCCCGCGAACCTCTGATCGGTAGAGGAATGTTTCGGGTGCTAAATAATAAAATTCGCCATGACCTTGAAATTCAGATGAGTGCAATCCGGAAAGAAGTCGCACAAGAGGAGTCGATGCGGCTTGCCGCCGAGGTACAGCAGTCAATTTTGCCCAACGAAGAGATTACATACCCGTGTGTAACCTCTGCTGGATATTGTCAACCGACAAACAGTGTTGGTGGTGATTATTACGATTATCTATATCTTCCTAACAATCGAGTTGCGATTTTTATCGGTGATGTAATGGGACACGGATTTCATTCCGCTATGGTCGCAGCTATGACGAAAAGTTGCATACAAACGCAAATCCGTTTTGATGCTTCAGTGCCTGAGGTGATGAAGGCTGTCAAGCGGGTTGCTGAAGAGGATGCACAAACCTTTATTTATATGACATGTTGCTACGTTATCATCCATCAGGATAATCGGCTTGAGTTTGCCAACGCGGGGCATCCAGCAATGCTTCATTTTCGGGCGAACAGTGAAGAGTGTATTGAATTGGAATCCCAATTCCCGCCAGTAGGTATTGCGTTACCAAATCAAAATTCGGTGACGCAATACCACAGTACTGAAACGAATTGGGAACCTGGGGACTTACTCGTGCTTTATTCGGATGGTATCACTGAAGCTTTTAATGCAGATACTGAGATGTATGGAATTGAGCGGCTCAAAAACCTCTTGTCTGAAAAGCAACATCTGTCTGCTGTTAAAATTAGGAAAGAGATTCTGTCTGATCTTGAGGCGTATCAGCAAAGTAAAAACCCAGATGATGACATTACGTTAGTTATCGCAAAATTTCTATAGTGTGTGATGATCCTGATCAGGTTGAATTACCGACTCTGCTGTTCAATCTGATTGGCTGCGTAATAGATAATGTTTTCAATGAGTGCTTTGTTCACAGAAACCGTATACTGATTATCGTTTCGGAGACTGGTGATAATGTAAAGTCCTTTTCCATATCGCCGTGCACCGATAACGAGTTCGTTGCGTTCTTGCGAAGTTGCAAATACCTTATCGGTTTTTTCCCAATTCGTCCAAGCATCATCAGTATAGATTTTGCCAGATTGAATTTCGTTCGGAGTGGAGAAAAGCGTGTGACCGTTTTGGGTAGCAACAAAAAATCTATCTGGCGGACTTTCAACGCCTTTCAAATTGCCCTGCAGCCAACCAACTCCGCACGGTTTTTGTAAAGTACTGTCTTGTCCAGAAACGATAACAATACCACCATTTTTGACGAAGTTTTTAATTTCTTTCTCTGTCTTTGGGGTAAGGAGGTATCTACCGAAACTTGAAATTTCTTCGTATCCAATCCATAAAATATCGGCTTCCTGTAAGTTCGGGAGCGTACGCATCTTGGTAGATTCATAAGCCATTGGACGTTTCCCAGTCTTTTTAACATTGCGTAAAGCCTTGTATTCGTAGGTCATTGAGTTGGTATGGACATGGGTTTGTCCCATAGTAGCAGATGTGCTATTTCCGGTTAAAACCAGAATTTTTACAGCGTTTTTGGCTGCGGTAACCCACATTTTTCCCGCTAACATGTCGCGAACAACTTTTTGGAACGTTTTTGTCTTACCATTAAAGGTGCGCAACATCATCGGATCAATGTGAGTGAAACTCCACCATGAACTACTGTTACCTTGATATCCACGCATTTGAAACCATGTGTTGTCAATAAAGCACATACTATCAATACCGTATTGTTCCCGATAGAATACGATAATTGGCATGCCCTGTTTAAGTAGTCTTACCATCTTTTGCGGTGAGGTGCCCTGTTGATATTGTCCGGTGGCAAAGTTCATTTTAATTTCTTTTAGATAACTTTTGCCCTTCACATCTTCATTGACTTTAATAATAGCCTGCAACCTCCCTGCCTTTACTGAATAAACTTCACCAAAAACGATATTTGTGCAGGCATCAAGGACTTCTCGAATTGTATACTCACGCTCAATGAAGCCAAGCGCGGGTGATGAAGTGAGGAAACCGATAAGAAATAACGAAACAATCAATGTTGTTAGGAACTGTGTAAAACGCACTGTCAGACCTCCATGTAGATTGACATCTTTGAATTGTATGATTAATAGAAATTTTATCATATTTATATCAATTTGACAACAATTTTGTCAAGTTTCTGTCTGAATCGCGGATTTTCGCAGATTGCACCAAATCAACGGTATGAATGCCTGTTGGCATTCCCCGGATTACGCGGATTTTGGGAGTCTGACAAATTAGGCGGACAAGGTTTCCTTCCTGCAAAAGAGAAGCCATGGCTAATCTCAAAATTTTACATACCGTAATTTATTTTCAACTTGAAAATTCTCCAAATTAATATTATAATGCAATTATTAATAATGTATCCAAATCAAGAATTGATGGATAGGAATTGATCTCTACATGGCAGCGTGAAATTGGAGAAAAAATTATGTATAAGAAAAGTATCACAGATCCGTTGGAGGGTGTAACAAGTTCGTTACTGAGCTTTCAAAAACAATTGGAAAATGTCTGCAGGCTTCCTGAAGTTGTTCCGAATTCTTCTGTTACAAAGTTTTTAAATCAACAAAACAATTAACAATGTTAAGTCCTCTATTGAATCTATCTCTGGTATCACCCCAAATTGTCCAAACTATAGTAATATTTATAGCAAGATTGTCCCCGTTATAAGCACATGACGGGATGTCGGTATATATCTTAAGAAATCGCACTTCGTTTTGGCTTGGGAATTAATAGGGTAATAATTTGCAATTTCAGATAAAAACTATTGGGCACTTACGTTCTCTCTTTACAGATGGACCAGATCCTATCTTCCTGCTTGGGGCTGGTGCTTCCTACAGTTCAGGTATTCCTCTTGCGGGTGAAATGGTTGAAAAAATAGCAAGATGGGGATACTGTAAGGAAAATAACCTTTCTATTGAAGATCCGCGCATACGGCGCAGTGACTGGTATCCGTGGTTAGAAAAACAGAATTGGTATCGGTCAGATTGGGAACGCTCTCAAAATTATCCTTACGCAATTGAAAACATTCTTCAGCCAAGAGAAGATAGAAGACAATTTTTTCTTGATATCCTGAATACACAAGTGGAACCAGGCGAAGGATATAAATATATGGCAGAGCTCATGGCGCGTAAACACGTTCGCACCGTTCTTACTACAAACTTTGATAGAATTTTGCAAGAAGTGCACAGAGTAAACCGCAGTATTCATCATGTTGATATTATCCAAACACCTTCTGAATATAGAAAATTATCCACAAGTCCGCGATATACCCAGATTGTTTACTTACACGGTTCAGTTGAAAATTATAATGACAAAAATACTTTAGCAGAAACAGCACATCTTGATGAAGGTTTAGTTTCAAGGTTGTTACCACTTTTGAGGGATCATCCTTTGATTGTTATAGGATATCGAGGCGCGGAAGCTTCCGTAATGAGACATCTTCTCATTGATAACGCTGCGGCTGCAGATGGTTACCGTCATGGGATTTATTGGTGCTCGCGAAATTATATAGAGGGCGATTCTGACAATCTTCCTTCGTTAGTTCAGGCACTTGCTGGTGAGATCCAAACAAACTTTCAAATTTTTTCTATCAATGGATTTGACGAAGTGATGTGTACTTTATGGCAGCATGTTCGTCAGCAGAGTACGGATTATCAGCCGCAAATTCCTTCTGTGTCTGAAGAATTATCATTATTTCCTTTTGATTTCCAGAAACTTACCGAAGCTGCCTTAGATGATTTTGATTGGCCGACAATGAGAGTTCGGGTGTTTCAGTACTGCGATAGGATGGATATCCGGGTGCCGCCAACTGTCAACGACGATTGGATTATTCGATTGCTGTGCGATTTAGATCTTGCCTCACCTACTGAAGAAGATAATATTTTTCCAACGGTGGGCGGTTACTTACTTTTTGCTGCGACTCCGCAGCACTGTATTCGAACCGCCAAAGTTGTCGTACGCATAAATGGGGATCTTGAGTGGATCCAAAACGTATTTGATGTTTCCACCAATCAAGTAGAACAAAAAATTGAGGGTAACCTTTGGCATCAACTTGACGAGATTTATGCGCTGCTTTCTCGCATTAACCGATCCTTCCTTCTAAAGGAAGGACAACACTCAAAATCTGTATATCCCTATCCTCCAGATGCCTTGAGAGAAGTAGTTGTCAACGCACTCGTCCACCGTGACTATAAGAAGGATGAACCAATTGTGATTGAAATTGAGCAAAATAGTATCCGTATCCGCAATCCAGGCGGGTTAGTTCAAGACGTTATAGAACAGATGACGGCCACACCTCATAACGAGATAAGAGACACGTTTGAAACAAGAATTAAAGGTGGGGGACGGGGTATTCAAGGATATCGGAATCCTGTTGTGTCGGACCTGTTCTATGGCACAGAAGATATGGAAAAAGCAGGTTCCGGATTACCGGACGTTTGGCAGAAATGCGATGAAAACAAAAATGAGGTGAGTTTTGGACCGATTGATAACAACGCTGCTTTTGAAATAGAAATTTCGCGCCGCCCAGAGGCAGTAGATACTATTACTGGAACTGCCTCCAGTAGTAAACACTTCATCCGCTACGCGAGCAATCTTCTTGAAGTAGTTAATCTACCGGATGTAGTTTGGCACGCTGGAACTACTGCACGAAAAGCAAAGGATGTATGGGAAAGCACAGAAGCAGATTGGCTGCCTCCATTCATGACTTATGCAGAAAGGCTTTTTACTTTCGAGAATCTATCAACTTCTGCTAATCCACTTTACACTGCGATTGACACTAACGATATAGGAAAGATAACTATTGAAGAATTTATTAACACCTATGATGAGAAGGCCTTTGCCTGGCTACTCAATACATGTTTTTTCAGACACCTTGAAGCACAAGGTCTATTGGTAGACAAAGATCGAAAACGTGCTTATTTTCCCAAAACAGGCGAAAAATATCGAGAAATCACCTACAAGGCACGTGTCCGCCGTGCTACCCGAAAAGTGGTGAAAAAAAGAAATAATTATTGGGAACATAAGTCATTTTGGTTTCGGTTTGAACGCTATGGAAATGTCTGGACCCTACTCTTACTTCCAAGTTATGTTTTTACTACTGATGGAAAAGCATCGTATTTGTCTGGTGATTTGGCCAACAAATATTCCACCCGGCTTCAGAGTCACGATTACAACAATGTGGTGCACAACGATCTTGTATTCTGGGCGTGGGTGCTTTCAGGCGGAAAACATGGTACTTTTGCACTAGACACAGGTGCACCAGAAATAAAATTGGATACGGTTTCAGCAAACAAAATCCATAAAGGCAACGGTCATCAAATCCTTATTAGAAATAACTTGTCAGCGGTTGTTGCTCCTGTGATGGAATTAGATGAAGCATGGGGAATTGGAGCACTTGAGAAATTGGATACAAGCGAATTGGCACAGTTAGAGTCAGAAATCTCACAGACGTTTTCGCAATTAGCAGAGGAAGAAGATGTTAATTCAAATGCAAATCAACCAATTACCTACACCAGAGATTGAATTTGGTGCCCCAGGTACATTTATAGATCCAAAAGTAGGTCTAATTGAAGCAGGTCCTTTTGACCGACGTTTCGGGGCCGCTCATAAAAGAGAGGTCCGCGTTGGTTTCGTTGGCAACACAGAAATATTAAATAAAGGCTATAAATGGATTGAAAGGTGTTGCAAAGTAATTCCAACAGAGATTAAAGACTCTCCACAATACCAGGATTTTCCTGGTTTTCAAGATATTTTTCACGCTACACTTGAGTTAAGAAACCAGTGGGTAAAAACAATTGACAACAAAAAACTTGAAAGAGCATTAGCAATAAAGAATTCAAAAAGCCGTTTTGAGGATGTATTGAATCTTTATACCGATGGTATAGATAAGTTGGTCAATTGCACTGAAACTCGTCCTGACATAGTAATGTGTTGTTTGCCTAATGAGGTCATCCAAACATGTTGGAGCATTTCAAGTAATCTGACTCCTAGACAACTTGAATCCATCAAGAAACGTAAGGCTGAGCGTGAGCGTGGGCAACTTTCTTTATTTGAAGACATAGAAGAAACCGAAGAAGACCTGCTGAATCGGAATTTTAGACGGGCATTGAAAGCACGGACAATGAAATATGAAATGCCAATTCAAATTGGAACTGAGAGATTGTTTGAAGATATGGAAACTAGTCAAGAAGCGGCTACAAGAGCATGGAACATGAGTGTGGCACTCTATTACAAAGCGGGAGGAATACCGTGGCGTTTTAAGGTAGACGGACCAGAAACCTGCTTTGTCGGTATCAGTTTTCATCACTTACGAACTCCTTCACAACATCTTGTCTATTCAAGTTTAGCACAAGCTTTTTCAAGCCGGGGCGAAGGATTCGCGCTTCGCGGCGAACCTATCCCTAGAGATGAAAAACAGGGATGGAATGTGCACTTAACAGAGGACCAATCAGCTAAACTAGCAAACAAAGTACTTCAAGAATACAATGAACAGATAGGCGGTAATCCACAACGTGTTGTACTTCATAAAACATCAAAATTTGACGACTCTGAACAAGATGGGTTCCGACACGGTTTCCGTGACATTCCCATAGTCGAATTAATTAACATTATGCCGACACAATTTCGGCTATTAACTTATGGAGCATATCCTCCGAGAAGAGGCACCTTGTGTACAGTCAATAAGGAAGCCACATATCTATTCACTACAGGCTATATGCCTGAATGGCGGACTTACCCTGGACCTCACATTCCTGCTCCAGTAAGACTAATGAGTAACGATGACGTTGACATGCATCAGGTCGCCTCAGATATATTAGGACTCGCCCGCATGAACTGGAATACTGCAAGCATGAGCAGTTCCCACCCTGTAACGTTATTTTTCTCTCGGCGAGTCGGAGGCATCATGGCGGAGGTAGGAGAAATTGAAAAACCCCGTCCATCTTTCCGTTATTATATGTAAATCATAAAATTGTTATACAACTGACGATGTTCAGGCGTTTGATTGACAAACAGTGAAATGGTTGAGAGACTGTAATAAAATTTAGACATCTCCCAAAGGAAACCCAATGCCCACACTTGACTTCAAAGGCAAACAATTCATATACGCACACCACCTCACCGTCCCCTTCCGCAAACCGGAAATAGACGCAGAAAAATCCCTCACAGGCGAAAAACCTCCATCATTAGACGATAACCTCATTATTCACGGTGACAACCTACATGCCTTAAAAGCACTCCTCCCCGTATACGCTGGCAAAATCAAGTGTATCTATATTGACCCGCCTTACAACACTGGCAACGAAAATTGGGTTTACAATGATAACGTCAATAGTCCGATGATGAGAACGTGGCTTGAGAAAAACAGTCCGATTGATATTGAAGATTTGGAACGGCACGATAAGTGGTTGTGTATGATGTGGCCTCGGTTACACTTATTGCGTGAGTTGCTATCCGATGATGGCGTAATTTTCATCTCAATTGATGATAATGAACAGCATCGTTTGCGGATGTTAATGGATGAGATTTTTGGAGCAGAAAATTTTGTAACTAACATAATTTGGCAGAAAAAATTTAGTCCGCAAAATGATGCCAAGTATTTTTCCGATAATCATGATTTTGTGGTTTGTTACGCAAAGGATAAAGAAACATGGCGGCCGGTTCTTCTACCTCGAACTGAAAAGCACAACAAGCGATATTCTAATCCTGACAACGACCCGCGGGGACCTTGGAGTTCAAGTGGATTAGATGTAAAAACCTATCAAGAAGAATATGACTATCCGATCACTACTCCATCAGGACGAATTGTTAATCCTCCAACAAGTAGGTGCTGGAGGTGCAGCAAAGAGAAATTTGATGAACTTATTAATGACAATAGGATATGGTTTGGTGAAGAGGGTAATAATGTCCCTCGCGTAAAGCGTTTTCTATCAGAAGTTAAACAAGGCATCACACCTTTAACTGTATGGTTATATGAAGATGTTGGACATACTCAGAGTGCAACACAAGGACTTAATAAAATTGGTGTTGCATTTTCAAACCCAAAACCACATACATTGATAGAACGCATATTACAAATTGGTACTGACCCCGATTCAATTATTCTGGACTCCTTCGCGGGCAGCGGCACCACTGCCCATGCTGTGCTTGCACTCAACAAAGCGGATGGCGGTAACCGAAAGTTTATCCTCGTTGAATGCGAAGATTACGCTGACGACATCACCGCCGAACGCGTCCGCCGCGTCATAAATGGCATTGAAAATGCCAAAGATGAAAACTTGCAAAAAGGACTCGGTGGTTCCTTCACCTACTGCACACTCGGTGAAACGATTGACACTGAGGGAATGCTTACTGGCGACTCACTTCCCACATACCAAACCTTAGCGAACTATGTTGCTTATACGGCTACCGGCAGTAATTTGCAGGTCAAAGCAAAGCAGAAAAATTATTGCTTCGGTGAAACAAAGGATATCCGCTTCTATCTCATCTATGAACCGACACTTGAATTTTTAGAGAGCAACAAGTCCGCTTTAGATGCGAAACGCGCTGAGCAGATAGCTGAGGAATGCAAAGCGACAGGCAAAAAAGCCTACGTCTATGCGTCTCATAAGTTTATGAGCCAGAAAGAACTTACACCGATGGGTATTACCTTCTGCCAACTCCCCTACAGCATCTATTAAATCAAAAAGTCATAAAAAATGGAACTGAAAGATTACCAACAACAAGCATTAGAGGCGTTAGACCGCTACCTTGAGGCATTGAAGGAAGCGCATCTGCAATTGGATAAAGTTGCCAAGATTCTCTCATCAGATGAAGTCCCCGATAGTTTGAGAAATTATCCCCTTCAAGCATGGGAGAGTTTACGCAAAAAATCGGGGTTGCCGGGTGTGCCAGACAAAAATGGTGAGAACCATATTCCAGAATATATTTCACGTGAAGCCGCCTCTGGCGAACCGATCCCGCATGTCTGCTTGAAAGTGCCAACAGGTGGCGGAAAAACGTTGTTAGGTGTAGAGGCGGTACGGCGACTTAAAATCGGCACAGGATTTTTGCTTTGGATTGTGCCAACTAAAGCCATCTATACCCAAACGTGGGATGCTTTTAGCGATAGAGATCATCCGTATCGTCAGATTTTGGATCGCGCTTCTGGTGACCGCGTCAAACTCCTTGAAAAAGACGATAGATTTACAAAGCAAGATGTTAAAAATCACCTCTGCGTGATGCTTCTGATGCTACCCTCTGCAAACAGAGAGAAAAACAAAGAATTTCTGAAAATATTTCGTGATAGCAGCGGTTATGATTCTTTCTTCCCTATTGAAGACGATATTAGGAAACATCAGGCGTTATCGGAGGAACACCCCGACCTTGAAACAGCAGCAATCGACGAACCCGGACAGATGCGTGGTATGTTCGCAGCAAACCCTGCAGATAGACTGATTAAGCAGAGTCTTATTAATGTACTAAAATTGATACGACCAACGGTGATTTTAGACGAAGCACATAAGGCTTATGGAAGCAAAAAAGTTGAAAACAACCGGGAGTTTGTGGCAGCAGTGAATCGCCTGAATCCGCGCTTTGTGTTGGAGTTATCTGCCACGCCTCAACTTGGTATCAGCAACATTCTTGTCAATATCCCCGGTACTGCTCTTAAAGATGAGGAAATGATTAAAATTCCGATTCAACTTCGGAATTTTCCCAATTCCGATTGGAAATGGACACTTGCTAAAGCAAAGACAGAACGTGATAAACTTGAAGAGGCAGCAAAGCAGTTTCAGCACGCAGAAAACCGCTATATCCGCCCCATTGCTGTAATTCGGGTTGATCGGACCGGTAAAAAGCAGCGTGACGGTGTTAAGGTGCATGCATTAGATGCCCGCGATGAACTTATCAAGGTACTTGGCGTTCCAGAGGAGCACGTCAAAATTAAATCCTCTGAACAGGATGAACTCGCGGGTGTTGATCTGCTCAGTCCTTTTTGCCCCGTTCGCTACATCATCACAAAAGATGCACTAAAAGAGGGATGGGATTGTCCATTTGCCTATCAATTGGCACTGCTTGATAACACCACTGCACAAACCGCTATGACGCAGCTTATCGGTAGAGTTATGCGGCAACCGCATGCCCGCGCAACGAATCAACCAGAATTAGATACTTGTTATATCTATTGCTTTAATCAGGAAGTAGGCGATGCTGTTGACAACGTCAAAAAAGGTTTAGAGGCGGAAGGGTTAACAGGACTTGCGGAATACGTTGAAAGCACGGATGCGGAGCGTGAAAAGAAAAATATCCAGCGCAGGAAAAAATACCGTGAGATAGATATTTTTCTGCCACAAGTAATGCACAAACGGGGGCGTAGTTGGGACATGCTAAATTATGAGCGTGACATTCTCAGTGCGATTGATTGGAGTCAACTCGAAGCGGTGGAACCGGTAAATTTGGACGACAAGGAACTCCTACAAGAAATTCGCGCGACTATCCATTTGCAAGACCATGACAAACCAGAAAAAATCATATTAGAGAATACATCTCAAAAATTGGAAATATCGTTTTTTGTTAGGCGTTTGAACGATGTTATCCCGAATCCTTGGCAAGCGGCGCGTATCGTCAAAGCCACTCTCCAAGCGTATCGGGAACAAGGCACTGATGAGAACAAGTTATTTGCAAATCGGTTGTATCTCTCCGAAGTTTTGAAGAACAAACTCCGTACACAGATAGAGTCTCTCGCTGAAACTATTTTCCGAGAGAAACTGGATAATAATAAAATTAGGTTTAGTCTTGAAACAGATGTAGAGTTGAATTTTGAGTTGGAAAAAACGATTGAAGTTTATCTCACAAAAAACCCAAAACGTTTAACGCGTTCGGATAATAGTCCCGTGCAGCTTAACCTATTTAACCCAGTGTACGAAGCAGAATTCAATAATTTGGAGAAGGATTTCGCGCTTTATTTGGATAAAAAAGATGCAATTCAGTGGTGGCATCGCATCGCCGCGAGGCAAGGCTATTTTTTACAAGGTTGGCGGCGTGACCGTGTTTATCCTGACTTTATCGCCTGTGTACAAGGAGACAAGAAAGGACAGCAACGTCTACTCATTCTGGAAACCAAGGGGCAACACCTTGAAGGTAACAGTGACACCACCTACAAACAGGAACTTATCAAGACATTAGAGTCAGCGTATAAAAATGCTACCGAATATGGGACGATGGAAACTACCGGTCCTAATGACAAACCGATGTCCTTTCGCATGTTGCTTGAAGACAGTTGGCGTGAAACGGTTAATGAGGCGATAGATGACTACTCCGCATCATCATCATAACGGATCAGTCGTATGCGTAAATTTCTCCCCTAACCTACAATTCCTTATAGAATGGACAAGTTTTCCTTGCCTCTGCTTACCTCGACGTAAGGCAAGTCAATTGTCTATGTCTAACCCTTCCCATTTCTTTACGCATTTTGCCTTTTCAATCGTTACAGCGTTCAATCACAATTCATTGTACGTTCTTTAGCAATTAGTCTTAAATTATGTTGCGTCCTTTATAATTTGCGTAAGTCCTCAAGTCTTTAGGAGTAATACACGGAACAACACTTATGTCAAAATTAAGGCATTCTTCCGTATTGAATTTTACATCAGCGAGAATCTTCGATTTAGCGGTTTACATCGGATTTTTAATTTTTGTTCTATCACTTCCATTCGGCTATTCAACACTGTACCTAAATATAGGGATGTCGCTTGTCCTATTCGGATGGGTGGGACGTATGATCTCAGCACGGAAACTCGGTTGGCATCGCACCACGCTTGACGTTCCGATCGCACTATTTTTAGGATTAGCATTGGTTGCCTCACTTTTTGCCCCGCACCGTGCAAGTAGTAGTCTTGGATATTTTTGGAAATTGCTTCGGGCAATCTTGTTATTTTATGCTGTTATCCACAGTCGCTTAGGCAATCAATGGCGACACGTCCTTATCGCGTTTATTGTTGCAGCGGGATTCTCTTCAATGCTTGGACTCTGGTATTACGTCAACGATACACGCTTAGCACTGGATTTTATGGGGCGAGTCGGGTTAGAATTTAAAGGAGAATTGGTAAATGGAGAAGGATTTTCAGACGAATTACGTGCCGAATTACGCCAAATCAGTGTCCCGCTTTCGCAAACTGCGTCCATATCGCAGTCGAAAAAAACTGATGTATGCCGAATTGATGACCCCTCTCGGAACAGACGCTATGTAGTCCGAAAAGATGAAACACATCTCATGGTGTACATGATCGAACAACGGTTGACCGGTACTTTCAAGATGCCGAATGACCTTGGCGCATACCTTGCGCTCAGTCTTCCACTGGTAATCGGGTACTTTGTAGCAAGTTTCCGAATTCTGCGAAAACAGAAGAATGGGATTTGGATAATCTCTGTGCTCGGTACTGTTGTTGCCGTAATGACAGCAAATCTGGTTTTGACCCTTACACGTGCCGCTTGGGTGAGTGTTACTATTGCGGCAGCATGCATTGGTTTATACTTAGTTGTGAGGACGTTATCTAAATTTCAATCTGCTCACGGTCTCTGGAAACGTGTGCTGATAGGATCCGTTTTAATAATTTTGATTTTCGGTGTATCACTATTTTTGATGCCTCAGCATATCAAGTCGCGTTTCCAAACTATGATTGAACAGCCTGCAGGTTTCCTGGGGGAACGCCCACAGTGGTGGCAAACTTCGCTTGAACTGATTCGAAAATACCCACTCACCGGCATCGGCTTGGGTAGGTTTCGCCATGAATACCAGTTAAACGGACCTTCAGAGCAGTATAATATACCATATCATGCCCATAACCTCTATTTACATATCGCTGTTGAGCACGGTATTCCTTCTCTCTTTCTATTTTTGTGGATGCTCGTGATAATCTGGCGAGGCGTTTTTGCAATCCGTTCCTCTGTTGATGCTAAAGACGATTTTTGGAGAATAGGCACTTTTATCGGAGGTAGTGGATTTCTCATTTCCGCGCTTATCTACGGATTGGCAGATAACATATTACACCAACGCACAGTGTTACTTTTTTGGTTTATCATTGGCATAATTTTTTATATTCAATTGTATAAGGACGAAATACATGAAAACAGACTTGAAACCGATTGACATGTCTTCCGTGACAACGTATCCACTTCAGGATCGTATCAACAAAGTTTCTGTTAACGATTTTGCCACACTCCCGGACTTAAAGGCGGACCTATTTCCGTTTTTAGAATCCCTCCCTAAGATTCTTAAGGGGCAAGATTTTTTAGCACTCGTAGACGATATCGTTACGGCATTCCAACGTGAAAAGCCAGTAATTGTAATGATGGGAGGACATGTTATTAAATGTGGGTTAAGTCCGCTCTTAATTGCATTAGCGAAGCAGGGAATTATTACCGGTTTCGCCTTTAACGGCGCGAGTAGCATTCACGATTTTGAGATTGCGTTGATCGGGGAAACTTCCGAAGATGTTTCTGAATACCTACAGACAGGAAAGTTCGGTATGTGGGAAGAAACAGGAAAATTGATGAATGCGGCGATTCAACATGCCGCAGATACTGACATTGGAATGGGTGAAGCATTGGGCAAAAAACTGATAACGTTAGACGCTCCATACAACGCTTATAGTCTTCTTGCAGCTGGTATTCAATATGATGTTCCGATCACAGTGCATGTCGCTATCGGCACAGATATTATTCATCAGCATCCATCAGCGAACGGGGCTGCCATCGGTGAGGCAAGTTTCACCGATTTTCGCTTATTGACTGAATTAGTGACACAGTTGGAAGATGGCGGTGTTGTCCTTAACTTAGGGTCGGCGGTAATTTTGCCGGAAGTGTTTCTGAAGGCGTTGACGATCGCGCGGAATTTGGGGCATACGGTATCTCACTTTACCGCTGCCGATTTTGATATGAACCAACAATACCGTCCAGTTGAAAATGTCGTAAAACGCCCGACGGAGATGGGTGGCAAAGGTTATACCTTCACGGGACATCATGAGTTGATGATTCCGCTTCTGGTGCAATCCGTTCTCTTTCGGCTATAAACAACGTAAGTTTGGGATGAGAATAGCACAATACTGCGTATGTGCATTGCATCTGTGTTAATCCATGCCTCCGGGGGTAAAAGCTCCTATAATACCACATTAACCTGATTTATCTTATTTTCTGGGTATTAGGCGCACTTACAAAGCGCGCCTACCGAATGAGATCAAGTTAATTTGGTATAAGCCGAGCTTATAGTTTGCACAGAATATGGCACAAACTAACAGTTTGTGCCATAACTTAAAACATTCGCGTGCTTGGATGAGATTCAAACGTTCTATACAGAACGTCTTTTAGATAACAGGTGCCAAATCGCTTTAACACATTTCTTCCTTGAAACCTCACAGTTCTTCAATGTTGTTTTTAGTTCGACTAACAATGCGCGGGCAGCCTGTAACTGCGGCAACGATGGGGTTTGTAGATAAATTCTTAACAATTCTTTTCTTTCAGCACTATCCATCTCATCTTGGGATTTAATAATTTTACGATATCGTGAATAGTCCATAATTAGTTTCTCCAAATTTATGTCCATACCTGATTATATCTTTTGTGTCTTATTAACCTTTTTCTTGAAGTCGCCGTAGATCGCTGTATGAAACTGCAATCGGCTCTGCCGAGTTTAAGTCAAGAGTAGTTTTTACGTGTTGATGTTCTTTAATTGCCTCATGTTCGGTTTGTCCCTGAAAGACGGTTTCTAATTCCACAAATTCCCCTAAATCAGCAACGATGTCCAGGTGAATTCGAGTATTGTTATACATCCAGATTGATCTCTGTTTTTTTACTATTGTCTTTATGCCCAATGCTGCAGCTAGCAGTTCTTTTAGCATTGTCGGTTCTGCAATTTTGCAGAGTTCATACAGACTGTAGCGAGATTCCAACGCATTCGGGCGTTCATAATAGATAAGCCAACCTTCATCTGATTCATCTGTCTCGCGTAGTTTTAACCTGCCTTTCGGATTCTGGAAATAGGTATCCACTTGGTGTATAGTTTCGCGGTGCGTTGCCTGTAGATCAACCAACCTCGGAAGGAGCATATCAAGAGACTCGTACCGCACCTTAAACTCTAAGTTTTTTGCCATTATTTCATGAATAGTTTTTGAAAAATACTGTGAGACTGAATCGTAAGTACTTTACACCTATATCTCAGTCAAGTTCCAAAAAATCATCTTCAGTTTGAAAATTATTGACACAAGATCGGTTACAACGTTCTCCTTGTTCCTGCAACAGGCAGACGCGATGTCTTAACCGTAGTGAACTAACCAAACAAGTTCGCAGTTGCTCCGTATCAAAATTGCGTCCCACTAAGAAACTGTAACTGCCCATTCTCATCAATTCACGTGCTCTACGATCATCCGAAACAATAGAGATGATTTTGACGTGAGGTTGATACCTTTTAACATACGAAAAGATGTTGGAACGTCGGAATCGGGTGAAGTCCACAATTATCAGTTGATATTTTGCCAACCTCAGCATCCCAACTGCTTTTGAACTTCGTTCCGCAATATCACATCGGTAATTTTCTGATTCAAGTACACCTTTAATTCTGTCTTGCAAATCATCATTATAGGAAATAATCAGCACTTGACCTTTCAATTTAGATATGCCCGTATCCTCTTGAATACTAAGCGGGACGAGTGCTTGATCAACTCGCCATCGCAAACGACCACGTGCCTCACGTACTCGCCTGTTGACTTGGTCAAGTTTCTCTTCTAATTCTGGACGTCGTTTTTTTGATCTCCGCATAATATATCTAACACCTTTTTAACGCTTGGACATACGCACTTGCCCTCTTGTACGCTGGAAAACATATCTGCTAAAAGAGTAGGCACATCATTCGCGTAAACCATGCTATTTTAATAACGAATTATTCTGCAAAAGAATTCATAATTTTTCAAAATTTGTTGACCGATTCAAACTACCGCTGCATCTTTAGACGCTGGACACCCTTTTTTGTTGTAAAAAAACATAATGTGCTATAAAATAGCGACAATTCTTTTTACTGCTGTGTTTCAAAGTTCCTCTCTATTGATAGTCTAAAACTGTAGTGTTTAATAAAACAAAGATAACACCGAATACTTACAATTCATGCTTGTTATATATTATAGACACATTTGTATTAAAAAAGATAGAAAAACTTTCTTCTTATAAATGTATCATAGACAATTTTAATTCATAATGGTAGAAAAAATGAGTAACATACCCTCAACATCCCAAATTCCGCTCCCTGCCCATTTTGATTCTGATCAAGTTGGACAAGTGTGGCGAATTCCGTATCAGGCACGGCTAAGTGACGCTCGTGCTTGGGCACAACAACACGATATTCCTCCAGTATCTGAGGACGACTTCCGCACTTGTTTGCTGCTTGTTGATGTCCAAAATACTTTTTGCATCCCGGATTATGAATTGTTTGTTGGCGGCAGATCGGGCAATGGTGCTGTTGAGGATAATGTGCGCTTGTGCCAGTTCATCTATCGCAACCTTCCGCATATTAGTAAAATCGCTTGCACGTTGGATACACACACTGCAATGCAGATATTTCACGAAATATTTTGGGTTGATGATGCTGGTGAACATCCCGTACCACTGCAGACGCTGATTACGCAAGAGGATATTGAAACAGGAAAGTGGCGAGTCAATCCGGCGGTTGTTGATAGCGTGATTGGAAATACGGATCGTTATAAATGGCTCAGGGAATACGGTGCACATTATGTCAAAACCCTTACGGTTGAAGGTAAGTATCCGCTTACGATATGGCCCTACCACGCAATGCTCGGTGGAATTGGGCATGCTGTTGTCTCTGCTGTTGATGAAGCGTGCTTTTTTCATGCTATTGCACGCAACAGCCAAACCCACTATGAACTCAAGGGACGGAACCCATTGACCGAAAACTATTCAGTCCTTCGGCCTGAAGTGCTTCGTGATGCAGAAGGGAATCCTATTGCACACAAGAATAACACTTTTTTGGAAATGCTCTTAGAATATGACCGCTTGATTATCGCAGGTCAGGCAAAGAGCCACTGTGTCGCTTGGACGGTGAGCGACCTACTTGCAGAAATTCAACAAACGGACGTAACACTCGCCAAGAAAATCTATCTGATGGAAGACCTAACGTCACCGGTTGTTGTGCCGGATGTAGTGGACTATACGGAATCGGCTGATGCAGCTTTTGCTAAATTTTCAGAGGCAGGAATGCATATAGTCAAGTCAACGGAACTGATCGAAAACTGGATTATGTGAATACGAAACATAACAACTCAAAAGTGTAACTCGCTGCAGTAAATAAGGAACGAAATGGTTATGGAAAAAAGACATTCAGAGATAATTACCTTTAGCCGACTGTCGGGAATGATGTTTTTACAATTCGCTGTATGGGGTGCATGGGCAGTTCTTATTGCCGGCCACATGGGAAATCTCGGGTTCACCGGCAAACAAATTAGTTATGTCTTTGGCACCACCGCCATCGGCTCAATAATTTCGCCTATCATTGCCGGATGGGTAGCGGATCGATTAATGCCTGCCCAACTGTTCGCTGCAATTTCGCATATACTAAGCGGTGTTTGCCTTCTTGTTGCATGGAAACAGACAACGTTCCCAATGATGTGGTTGATGATTTTCCTACACGCGATTCTCTTTATGCCCACTATCGCGCTAACCAACTCAATTGCTTTCCACCACATGGGACAGTCAGACAAATTCGGAAATATCCGTGTCTTCGGAACATTGGGATGGATAGCGATCAATTGGGGATTGAGCTTGTATCTCCGATATTGGGAAAAGCAGGAAACGAACTTACCTCACGTCGGCGACTGCCTCCTTTTTGGGGCTATCATTTCCTTTATAATGGGTGTCTATTGCCTGACTCTTCCTAACACACCACCTAGCAAAGAAGCAAAAAACCCTTACGCTTTTCTTGATGCCTTCTCCCTTACCTCAAATCGGAACTTCGCCATACTTCTGTTTATCTCCTTCCTCGTTGCTATTGAATTACCATTCTATTATAATTTAACCTATCTGTTTTTGACTGAGGCAGAGCATGGTGTTGGATTAGCGGCAAGTACTGCGAATTTGGCTATGAGTCTTGGACAGGTCGCCGAAGTCTTACTAATGCTATTGCTATTTCCATGTTTACGGCGTTTTGGGATGCGGCTCACAATCTTTTTGGGGATTCTTGCGTGGCCAGTGCGTTATGCTATCTTTGCCATAGGCGAACCGGTGTGGTTAGTTGTCGGCTCGCAAACATTACACGGCATCTGTTATTCCTTCTTTTTCGTTGGTGGAATGATTGCGATTGAACGACTGAGTCCGCAGGATATTCGCGCAAGTTCTCAAGCACTCCTCCTCTTTTTTACCAACGGACTCGGTATGCTTGTCGGGCATATTGTTAGTGGACGCTTGCATGATTACTTTGCGTATCCGGATGGTGGACACGCTTGGGCGAAAATCTTTATGGTACCGATCATCTTGACAGTCATTGCCGCTATAGTTTTCTATATATTGTTCAATGAACAGAAATATCAGCAGGATGCGGATGCCGTGTGACAAGGCACTCTGCGGGCAGAATTGAGGTAAATTTTATGTCAACTGACACAACACTCATGTTTCATTCCACTGGTGGGAATTTAGCGGTCTCAGCAATGCAGAATTGGCGTATCATTGTCTCTGATGACGCAACTGTTTCAGAAAAATATGCCGCTGAAGAATTCCAAAAATGGTTTAATCAAGCATCTCTGTTAGCATTACCGCTTGGGACAACCAACGAAAATATTACTCACGATGAAGGGCATGTCAACATCAGTGCATTATCTGAGATAGGCGATGAAGAAACCCACATCAAGGTTGAAAATAGTCAAATTCAGATCAGTGGAGGCTTACCACGGGGTGTCCTTTACGCTGTCTATCAGTTTCTTGAGGAATTGCTCGGAATCCGATTTTTAACCGCTGATCATACATACATTCCAGATGCGTCCGAACTGAAAATACCTTGTGGTACCTATACATACAACCCACCTTTTTCATTCCGTTGGAGTTACTATCGCGAAAACTCAAATGCTCCAGAATTCGCAGCGAAACGAAAAGTTAACACCGTTACAGATGCCGAAAACCTCGGTGGAAAAACCCATCAACAACTTATCAACCATTCATTCTATATACTCGTACCTTTTAGCACCTACGGTCAAAATCATCCAGAGTATTACGCATTAGTTGATGGAAAACGGGATACGAATACACATGGCGGCGGACCACAATTATGTGTTACCAATTCCGAAGTGATTGAGATTGCCGCTGAGTCGGCAATTCAACGACTCACTAACAACCCTAATGTCGCGAACATCAGCGTCAGTCAAGCGGATACTGCTGCGTACTGCCGATGTGAATGGTGTGAGGAGCTAAACGAGGCAGAAGGCACACCGATGGGTTCACAGTTGACATTTGTTAATGCAGTCGCGGAACGTATTGAAAAAGTCCATCCAAATGTTAAAGTTGGGACACTTGCGTATTGGTATACTCGCAAACCACCTAAAACAGTTCAACCTCGGCACAATGTGCAAATTCAACTCTGTAGTATTGAATGTTGCACGCTCCATGCGATTGACAACCCAGATTGCGAACAAAATCAAGCGTTCTGCGCAGATACAAACGAATGGGGTAAAATTTGTAATGACATCTGGATTTGGAATTACAACACCAATTTCTGTTCGTATGATTTGCCGTTCCCGAATTTAAGGTGTATCGGACCTAACGTCCGATATTTTTTACGGAACAATGCAAAAGGTGTTTTCATGCAGGCAAATGGTAACGGGTTAACGGGCGAATTCTCCGATTTACGAAATTACCTAATTTCGTGTCTACTCTGGAATCCACATCTTGACGATCAAGTCATTTTAAACAAATTTGTGCATCTTCATTACGGAACTGCTGCACCGGCTATTCTGGATTACATCAATTTTCTCCACGAGAATGTTGAGGCAAGAAATCTCCATCCAAGATGTTTTCCAACCCCAGAGGATGTTGGTTTAGATGCGGAAAGCGCGCAGCGTGTTTTTAACTACTTCCAACGGGCATTGGCACTTGCAGAGAATTCCGAAATTCAAGCGCGGGTTGAAAAAGCGTCTATTCCTGCATATAAAGCGATGCTGGTAGCTGGTGGCGAAATTGCACCGCAACGTCGGCGCACCTTGATCGCTGAATATATCGCGCTGTGCAAACGCTATGGGATGACGCACGCAGCAGAACACCAAGCAGCTGAAGCCTATTTTGAAAAATTGCACCAGCAATAGAAGTCAGGTGTATACTATTTGACTTTCTTGATGGCGCGCGGTATCATCGGGTGAATTAACAGATGTTTGATTTCCGATCCCCTCTCTTTTTAATCCTACTCGCGGCGATGCCGTTTTTAATCCTTATTCAGTTACGCACAAATGCAATTGCATCGAAATGGCGGAAACGCGCCACTTTTGTCCTCAGATGCGCCGCGCTTGTATGTGCTATCCTTGCCCTGGCAAATCTACAGCGTACTCATAGAGAACAACGCCTCGCGGTAGTATTTCTACTTGATACCTCTGATAGCATTGCACCATCTCAACTCGAAGATGCAACTAATCAGATTAACAACGCTATAGCAAAGTTGAAACCGAATGACCAATTTGGGGTTATCAGTTTTGCACAAGAACCATCTGTCTTAATTGGAATGGGGCCTGCGAACGATCAACCGATCCTGCCATCGGTTTTGACAGAATCAACAGTTGAACGGGATGCTACTGATATTCTCACTGCCCTCAAGCGAGCACTTGAACTATTGCCGGATAATTACCATCGGCGGATAGTGCTTTTCACCGATGGCATACACAATGTCGGTAATACTTCTATCACAGATTTCCTGCCGCTGTTTTCAGAAAGTGATGTGGAAATGTTGACTGTTCCTCTACAAACAATCAATGATGCAATTCGGGTTCAGGAACTGCAGCTGCCGAACACGCTCCGAAAAGGGCAACGTTTTCCGATACAGGTAATCGTTGAAACAGACGGTAGCATTCCAACTGTAACAGCCACGCTCTATCACAATGGTGTTCCAATTCCTGATGTTGAATTCACGCTGCAAAAAGGGAAAAATGTGTTAACGCTGCCTATACAACAGGTTTTGGAAGACCGTCCGCATACATATCACCTAAAGTTAAATGTAAGTGATGAAATTCTCGAAAATAACCAGGCGTATGGTGTTGTGCAAATTCAGGATAAACCGCATATCCTATATACGGAAGGTGATTTGGAACATGCTGATAATCTAAAAAAAGTGCTTGAAGAGAACGGCTTTGTGGTAAAAGTTATTTCTGCTGCTGAAGTGCCAGCGGATCTGATAACCCTTCAACACAACGATTTGTTGATTCTCAGCAACATTTCCGCTAACACACTTTCATCGGAGCAAATGGGCATTATAGAGACTTATGTCCGCGATCTCGGACACGGATTAGTTGTTATTGGTGGTAACCATGCTTTCGGTCCTGGTGGTTATACAGATACAGCGTTGGAACGTGTACTCCCTGTTGAGATGACACCGCGTGACCGACAAGATTCTGTCGCGCTTGTCTTTGTAATCGATACATCAGGAAGCATGGCGAACTACGTTGGTGCACAAAAAAAGATTGAACTCGCCATTGCCGGTGTTCGCTCCGGTATCCACAATCTTGAGGAAGAAGATGTGGTGGGGATCATTAGTTTCAGTGCAGGTAAGAATGCTCTCGTCATATCCGAACTTACATCTGACCATGATACGCTTATTAAACGCGTTGGGCGGCTTAAACCGACAGGTGGCACAACTGCGATGGGAGAGGCAATCGAATCAGCCGGCGAGATGCTAAAAGTATCCGATGCGAAACGGAAGCATATCATTCTTTTGTCGGACGGTAAATCTAAAGGAAAACCTTCTAAAGTAATTGAAACAGCGAAAGATGTCACTGCTGCACGTATCGGTATTACGACTATCGCGATCGGTGATGCTGATAAAAAACTTCTGAAGGAAATCGCGGATACGAGTGGGGGACGTGCTGTCCATGTTCAGAATGTGCAGGAATTACCAGAGGTTTTGATGGACGCTGCCCGAGAGACGCAAAATTATATTGTTCAGGAAAAATTCCAACCAAAAACTGTTAGTCAGACAACTCCAATTTTAGAAGGTATCGAAGTGTTAAAACTACTGGACGGATACGTTGCGACAGCAGAAAAGACAACGGCACAGGTTTTTATAATATCCCATAAAGACGAACCTATTCTTGCAGGTTGGCATTATGGGTTAGGAAAGGCAGTCGCGTGGACTTCGGATGTCAAACCTGCGTGGAGTAAAGAATGGATTTCATGGTCGAACTTTGGCAAGTTCTGGGGACAAGTCGTCAATTGGACTCTACCGACTGAGGGAGCAGATGTTGATTTCGATCTTATCGTTTCGCCTCGTAACGGCAGTGCAGAAGTTGTTATTGACACGCAACATGCGTCACCTACAACTTATCTGGTTCAAGTTGCAGGTCCGAACGGGGCAAGCCAATCTGTCAACATGCAGCAGGAAAGCACAAGGCGTTATATCGGAACATTTCAGATGAATGATAGCGGATCCTATATTGTCACTGCAAAACGTGAAGGTGATACGCGCAAACGGACGGAAGCACTTTCGCTTTCCTATCCTGCCGAATATGCGGCGTTTACTGTAAACACAAATCAGCTAAGGAAACTTGCCAATGTTACAGGTGGAATTTATGAACCGACATTATCTCAGATAGCAGCCCCAGCGGGAATACCTTTTGAAAAGCGTGTGTCGCTTTCCCAAGTGTTGTTAGTCGTTGCTGTTGCGCTTTTTGTATTGGAAATGATTCTTCGTCGGTTTAGCATAGCGAGCGGATATTTAGCTGAACTTCGGGCACAACTACGCAGGCAATCAGAAGCGGTTGTTCCTGAAACACTAACACAACTTACCGAGAAAAAAGATGGCGTGGTTACAATTTCTAATTCCGAAATCTATGCAAGCGTGGAAACTATTTCTACACCCTTACGTGTCAAACCTGAGGATGTTCCAGAAGCACCACGATCTATTGAAGGAACGATGACACGATTGTTGGTAGCAAAAAGAAAAGCGCAGTCATCAGAGCATGGTTGAGTTGAGGGAACCCATTCATACCCAAGTCGGCAGGTGCGGTTTCCTAATCGTACCTACCACGTGTATAAATAATTATGGATTTACTATAAATAACGTGAGTTTGATAAATATTTTTAGAAGTTACATATCATTGGCAACTGACAGTCTTTTTCCTGAAGTTCTTTATGTTTGAGTGAAGGTTTCTTCTTCAGACAAGTATAAGCGATCAAGGCAGCAACTGTGTTCACTTGAAAGTTAACAGGACTTCTATGTCGTGTGTGTTGTCCCTCTGTCTGACTTTTGAGTTCTTTATTTACGGACTCAACGAGCATCCGTTTCTTCAAGAGTGCTGCATCAGACAAAGGTTCAGGTTTCATATTCGGACGCACTTTGTAAATGAGGGACACGCCTTCTTCTTGGAGTCTCTCCCGCAGATTTTTGGCGATATATCCTTTATCGGCAAATAGTTTGCCAAAGAGCCCACGACACAACTGTGGCACGGGTTGCCTGTCATCTACGTTTCCCCGTGTCACCATAGCGGACAACAGTTCACCTTGGTCGTTGATGACGACATGTAGTTTGAACCCATAGAACCATCCCATAGAAGTTTTAGCACGACCCGCACACTCAGCGAAGACGCGATGCGTTGAAATCCGACGATTGTGGCAGACCGGAAGGGGTGTTGAGTCTATGAAGGAAATCCCACGACATTCACCGAAACGGGTGTTCAGAAAAATAGACAATGGAACCAATACCTCTTGTGAGAGCTGCACAAAACGACTATAGCTGACAAGTTTTGGAAACGCCCAACGCAACTGGCAGCAAACATAATCCTGATAATAGGCTTTAAGATTTTTATACTGCTTCTGATGAAAATGCACAAGTATCGTCATGACTTCGCTCGGATGAAGACACCGAAGTCTGCCACGGGTATTGCTTGTTCCGGGGATTTCCGGTAACTGGTGTTGTGCTTGATATTGTTCGGACGCAAGAAAAAAGTCGTCAATTTCACAGAAAAGTGTTATGATATCCATCAGAGAACTCCTTTGTCCGTATTTGATATACTTCATAATAACAAAGGGGTTCTCTATTTACCAGTTTTTAATTATCAAACTCACGTTATTATAGGTTCAGCAAAGGCAGCCCCAGCGGGGGAAATATTTATAGCAGCACGACATACATACGGACAAGCCCGAACGGGGCGGCAGGTGTAAGAATGTAGATGGAACCAGGGTATTTCTATTGAACCCAATCTACACTACAGTTCCAAATTTGTCCAAAATTTAGTAACAATTTTGGGAACTGAGTGTTTTATACAATGAATCTGCAAACCACACCAGACAATGCTGTGAAAAAGGTGAATACTGATGGATAGAATTACTTTCAATCCCAAGCAATGCCGTGGCATGCGGATTCGGGTAACAGATGTTTTGGACCTACTCGCTAATGGTTTATCCTTCCAAGATATACTTGACGAAATGCCAGATTTGGAATACGAGGATATTGTTGCTTGTCTTCAATTTGCCTCACAGAAAATTGACCATCCAATTATTGCCGCATGAAGTTTTGGATTGATGCCCAACTTGCGCTAGCACTTGCACCCTTGCTCAATGATACTTTTCCAGCCAAGTATTTTCGATTCAACGTCTCGGACTCCGCGATGCTGATGATGTAAAAATATTTTCTGCTGCGCGCGAGGCAAACACAGTCTTGATAACAAAAGACCAAGACTTTGTCCAATTGTTAAATCAACTCGGTCCTCCCTCCCAAGTTGTATGGATAACTTGTGGCAATACATCAAACGCTGAAATGCGTGAAATTCTGCAACAAACTTTTCATGAAGTTCTTTCGCTTCTGAAAGCAGGGGAATCTTTAGTAGAGATTACTTCTATAGCGTGAATCACGTTCAGAGACACGTTGTATTGTGATATCCTACAACAGTAGATTGTGATAGCGATTGCTGGTATCTATGCTTCCTGACGTTGCGATGGTGAGTTTAACTTTCGCAAGCCATTTATAATAGATTTTCAGAAATAACGGACCTTGCAAATACTAATACCACACCGCCTTATTCACAACGTTCTGCAACGGCGCACCCTTAGCGAACCGAAGCGCGTTTTCCAAGAAAATCTCAAACCGACGTTCCGAGATATTTTCCGCATCCTTAACGGCAATATGCGGCGTTATCAATACATTCGGCATTTGCCACAACGGACTTTCAGCAGGCAAAGGCTCAACTTCAAACACATCTAATCCACATCCCGCAATAGTCCCCTGCTCAAGAGCTTCAATCAGGTCGGCGAGTTTTGTCGTTTTACCACGGCCGATGTTGATGAAGTAAGCTGTCTTTTTCATCAGCGCGAAGCGATTTTTGTGCCACATTCCTTCCGTTTCCGGTGTGTGCGGTGTGGTGACAATCACAAAGTCAGCAAGCGGAAGGAGCGTGTCTAATTCGGCGGGTTCATGCTTTTCCACAAAAGGCACTGCATATTCCCATCTTGCATCAACACCGAGCACTTTCATGCCGAACTCTGCACAGAGTCGCGCGGTTTCGTGTCCGATACCACCTACACCAACAATTAAAGCAGTTGCCCGCGCGAGGTCAATATATCCACTTTTGCGCGCATTGTTGTTCCAGATGCCCTCGCGTTGTGCGTCCATATAGTAGGGTAAGCCACGAGCCAACGCAAGCACGAACATCATAATATGTTGTGCGATGTGGTCATTGTAAATACCACGTGGATTGCAGATGACAACAGGATGTTCAATCAGTGCGGGGTAATAGAATCCGACAGCAGGACCGGCAGCAGGACTCTGTAGCCATCGCAGGTTTTTCGCCAATGGCAGTTGTTCGGGAGACACCCAACCGTAAACAGCATCGGCATCAGGAAGATGTGTGTTTACTTCATCGTCCGTCTTCGGTAAGACAACGTTATATGCGGACAATTCGTTCTGTAGACGTTCTGCCCACGCGTGTGATTCCGCGTTCTGCGGCGGCATCATTATGAGTTTTGACACAGATTCTTTTCCTCTCTCAGTTATTTACAAGCACTCTATCTTATCATGGCACCAGATGAAAATCAACGTTCGTGCAGGGGGTGTGTAAAGTTTTTGTACAAAGATTATGCGGCTTTTGTGTTTAGATACCAATAACTATCCCAAGCATTATTCTTATACAAACATCGCCACCCAAGTACAGCGTTGATACCCGGTTTCTCCCGCCTCATAGAAGCCCGTTTACATCTTTGCCCGACAACATGTTTACAGGCACTCTCAATCACACCACTGCCAATCTGATATCCTTTCTCTAAACGCTTGATACCGCATACGCTTCGCGTGTTTTTCAAAATACTTCGCTTCTCTTTCTAAAATATCCGAAACTTCCGGGTTCTGTGCTCCTAAGGTGCGGATGCGTGCGACCACTTCTGTGATGTGGCCATCAAAAAGATGCGGTTCCGTCGCTTTTATCCACGCACCAATCGCTTCTATTTCAGTCTCACCAAATGCGTGTTTGGCAACATCATACAGATGAGATTTGGCCTGCCTGTAATCCACAATCTCAACCGCATTGGGGAAGTGTTCATCGGCTAAGTTCCATATCCACGCAGCACCATCGCCAATAAACACAATCTCCTGGGTATCTATAGCTTCTTGATAGATACCGCTGTTTGTCGCTAACGCAAACAACTCTTTACCAAAATGTGCCACATCAGGACGAGACGCAACATAACGGATACTGGATGTTCTGGCACTCGGTATCGCCCCAGAACCTTGTTGCGGATAATCCCTATAAATACAACCAACTTTTACTTCTTTCCAACCATCCAGTGAGTTCGTCCGACAGCCATCACAACTCACATACCATCGCTGATTTTCTACAAGCTTTTGGGTTTCCACTTGTTCACAAACGCTCAAATCTTCTGACCACTCACACACTTTTTGATGAAGTGTCGTGTGGCGGACTTCTATTCCCTGACGAGATAACTCTTCTGACGCTTCTCTAAAGTCAAGAAGTGCCGCCAAACGACACATCGCCTCAGCAACACGATGCGTCCATTGACCTCGCAACTTCTGTTTGGTATCAAACGGCACATGATTATGACCACAAGGACAACGATACACCCAACGTTTTACACGGATAACACCACACAAGGTCGTAATACGCCGCTCTCTTTTACACCACGGACGACACACTTCCTGATGTTCGGGACATTCAACAGGTTCACCAGACTGTTCACTCGCTTTTTGAGAAATAAATATCTCTAAAAACTTTTGACACCACGAACGAGATGCCTCAAATACACGAAACTCCGCTTCTTCTAACGGTATACACGGATCGGAAAACATCTCTCCCGCAAAATCGTTGAATTCTTCTACAAACTTCTGAAATACGCCTTCAAACGCTTTGACTTCACAACGCTCTAATGATATACTAAACATCGGTATCCTCTCCTATTTTGTTCATAATTTATTAGGATAGGATACCATTTTTGGGTAAACTTGTAACATCTTTCCAATTCATACCTGTACAAAAACTTTACACACCCGTTAAAATATATCAATTTGACATTTGCCCTGAATTATGTTAAAATAAAAGAAATCTGGAGGTGTAGCTGCTATGGCATATTATATTACTGACGAATGCATCGGGTGTATGGCATGTTTAACCAATTGTCCTGTTGATGCAATTACCGGCGACCGGAATAAGCTGCACATCATTGACCCAAATATATGTATTGATTGTAGTGCATGCGGTATGGTGTGTCCGGTAGAAGCAATCCGAGACCAATTCGGGGAAGTCTGTAAATTTATTCGTCGTCCGACTCATAGACCGATTGCTGTTATCTATGAAGAACTCTGCTCTGGATGCGATTTTTGCGTCCACATCTGCCCATGGGAATGTCTTGAACTCAAAGACCCAGAAACTGGCGAACACGCTGAAAGTTTCTTCGGTATCTGTGAATTAGTCAAACCGAAGGATTGCGTTGGCTGCAAGTTGTGTGAAGAGGTATGCATCAAGGATGCTATCCGAGTCGAATCGCCTGTTCTATTAGAACTCGCTGAGGCTGCAGATTAACTTACATTCAATTTCAAAATGGTTTCCACACCGTTTAATAACCATAATTTAGTTGTTGTGATCTCAGGTCCTTCTGGATGTGGCAAAAGTACTGTTGCTAAGGCATTGTGTGAAGCAGACGGGACATTACGACTCTCAATATCCGCAACAACTCGCCCAGCAAGACATGGTGAAGTTGATGGGGTAAATTACCATTTTCTGACACACGCACAATTTGAGGAAAAGATTGAACAAAACGCATTCTTAGAGTGGGCAAAATACGGCGAAAACTTCTATGGAACGCCCATATCTGAAATAGAGGCTGCGCGACAAGGCGGAAAAGACACTATTTTAGAAATCGAAGTAAACGGGGCACTGCAAGTCCGAAAACATGACCTTACCCCCTCAAAAAGCATACTGATTTTTCTAATTCCACCATCGTTCGCTATGCTAGAACAGCGGCTGCGCGGTAGAAAAACCGAATCAGAGGCAGAACTTACGAATAGATTAGAGATAGCCAAAACAGAGTTGAACCAGATTACACATTACGATTATTGTGTTATCAACCCTGAAGGTAAAATGGAACAAGCGGTTCGCCAAATTCAGGCAATTATCTCTGCGGAGTGGTGCCGTATCAATCCTGAAAAGACTTCAGCTTTTGTTGAATCCTTTGGCATTCCCAATAGGCAGGATTTGTAATCCTGATACCTCATGGAACTCAAAAATCGGACTATTCTTTTAGGCGTAACCGGCGGAATTGCAATCCATCGATCGCTTGATTATGCAAGTCAATTGATCAAATTGGGTGCTTCTGTTCACGTCGTAATGACAAAAAACGCTACAAGGTTGATAAACCCGTTACAATTTCAAGTCATCTCACGGAATTCCGTGCTACTTGACCTGTTTGAGACAGGTGAAGATTGGAAACCCCCACATATCGATCTAGCTGACCGTGCGGATCTACTCGCCATCGTCCCCGCAACTGCAAACATACTTGGCAAGATGGCAAACGGCATTGCAGATGATGCGCTTTCTACCGTTGCTGTTTCTGTCCACTGTCCGATTCTCATAGCACCT
The DNA here is from genome assembly GCA_965197475.1 of Candidatus Poribacteria bacterium. Lineage (GTDB taxonomy): Bacteria > Poribacteria > WGA-4E > WGA-4E > WGA-3G > MSPOR6. Next base: position 1,458,385 of record CBDANF010000003.1, read on the forward strand.
GCGATGAACGGACACATGTATCAAAACCCATTTGTACAAAAGAATATAGCTGCACTCAGTAAACAAGGGGTGGAATTCGTTGAACCTGCAAGCGGTGATCTCGCGTGTGGTTATGAAGGCATAGGTCGCTTGAGTCCGATAGACATCATTTTTGAGCGGACAAGGGAAATGCTGGGATCCTGCCAAGATTTGCATGGCAAGCGAATTCTCGTCACAACAGGGGCTACGCGAGAATACCTTGACCCAATCAGGTTTATCACAAACGGTTCAAGCGGAAAGATGGGATATGCGCTTGCCGAAGCAGCGGCACGCCGGGGCGCAATTGTTCATTTGATTAGCGGACATGCAACAGTACCGCCGCCTCAAGGTATTGAAATTTGCCACGTTAACACAACACTGGAGATGCACGAGGCTGTCCTGCAAAAGTTTAATGAAACCGATATCGTCGTTATGGCAGCTGCCCCTGTTGATTACCGTCCTGCAGAATTTACACCGCATAAGATCAAAAAACACAACGACACATTAACGATCGCTTTACAAAAAAATCCAGATACTGCCCAGATACTCGGTGGAATGAAAACGCACCAGTTAACTGTCTGCTTTGCTGCAGAAACGAACGATGTCCTTGAAAACGCTAAAGAGAAGTTAATTCGTAAAAACTGTGACCTCATTGTAGCAAATGACATACTCGCTGAAGGTGCTGGATTTGCGGGTGATACGAATATTGTTTCTCTTCTTGACAAAGCGAGCAATTGTGAGCAGCTACCTCTCCTTTCCAAACAAGAAGTTGCAAATGCTATCTTGGATCGGGTTGTGAAGTTGATGTAAAGATAGATATAAGCATACTATAGTTTGGACAATTTACACGCTGTTCAAGTGGACTTGCTAAGAGACTGTTAGGTGTATAAAGTCAAAAATGCTGGACACCTGTCGCCCCGTTAGGCTCAGTATCCTGGAACACCGTTTTTCTATAAACATTCTGCCCCGCTGGGGCTGCCCAAAGAGTATTTTTCTACGAGTTCTTTCAGTCAGCAAAATCGCAGAAAATATAGATGATATAGGATCAAATATTGGTTTCCCCTACGGGCGACAGGTGTATAGCATATAATCCAGTTAATATCTAAGGTGTTCCATCAACCTAAGTTATGACACAAGAACCCTAAAATTGTCCAAACTTTAGTTTAATTATGTCGGACCAAGATAATATGTTTTGGTATATCAAGTTATTCCAAGGTAAATTATGATCGCTTTGGAAGGATATGAATAGGTCGAAATTTAAATTTACAAATTCTCTACGGAAAACCGTACAATCTTATACCCGGTCCTCCTTAGAGAAGCAATGTTGATGAGGTATCAAACAGATTTTTAGTCTGTTTCGTGTCTTTCAAGGAGGTATTACATTTCATGAAACATTATATTGGTATTGTCATTTTGCACTCCTAATAAGTGTAACAATAGTTTATGCTAATGATTTAGCAATTTATTCTGGTCCCTCAAATCCAGATTGGATTTCCGCTGATGCTGTCAAGAAGAATACCGATACGATTATGAACCATGCTGGGGTAAAGGGACTCTTTAATAAGATCGAAAACTTCGGCAATGGTGATGAAGTAGGGGCAGAATCTCCGCTTGGAAAGTGGTGTGTTAATCACACAGGAAACGGTCAGCAAGATGTTATAGCCCTCGCATGTGGAACCACGCCAAGTGCGCTTTACGAGTTTCCCAACAAGATGCCAGACGGTTCCAATGTGGAAAACTTTATTGAGGCGGTAATGTTGTTATCAACCTCACAGACTGGATTTTCTACATGAGTTATGAAGGTGGAGTTCGCAGCGCAGAAAACGGGGCAGGCGGTGCTGCAAACGTCTTTGATATCCCAGGGTTATCCTTTGATGCGCCGCGAGGGACTGGAAATCAAACACCCACAGACAACGGTAAGAAGTACATTCCATCACTTAAAGCTTTCCATTCTGATCGTCCCTGGCGCGTTGATCAGTTTGAAGGTTCAAATTGGGATCTCGTTATTTTTGCCGAAGAAGATGCCAATAATGCTGATCCTGCAGTAGCGATTAGCAAAGAAGAAGGAGATGATGGGTTCGGTATGATTGCAGCGATGTGGCAATCAGCTACCCCGGTTTGGATTGGTACAGACCCGCGCGGTATAGGTGTCGCTGAATTCATTGAGAACTGGTTGGCAAAAAACGCCACTTTGGATGTCCACGCGAAAAACAAGTTGTCAACAACTTGGGGACATATCAAAGAAACCCGTTAAATATCGCTTTAACCAATAATAGGGACAGTCGTGTGCTGTCCCATAGGTGTCAATTTAGTGTGCTATATGCAAAAAAGATGCTGATTTGTGATGAAAGCAGCACCAGCGGTGCGGAATGTATAGAAAACAGTCTCTTGAACCCCGCCAAATGCCATACGCGCATTTGGCGTTGATTCGCGGGGCAGCATGCGCTTTTGGCATGCTGCATGAGGTGTCTGACAACACGTACACATATACACCTTTCGCCCCTCTGGGGCTTAGATATCCAAAATATAGGTTTATTTCCTTAAATTGACACCTATGGGACAGTCGTGTGCTGTCCCTATGTCAATTCACTTTCCTACCGAATATCTCTATACAGTTTCGCAAGTCGTTCCAATGAGAAACCTAAAAAATAAAGAAATGTGATAAGCCAGTTGATCGCTGTAGTTCTGATAATGCCATTCTTCTCCCAACGTCGTGCCGATATATGAATCCGAGGCTTCACCATTTTCGTTTTCCCTAACCTGCACAATTCTGTAGAAAAACCCATCTCCTCCATAATCGGGACCTGTGGAAACCCACCTATACGCTTAAAGTCGGTTTTTGACACAAAAATACCGCTATCCCCATAAAAAACCTTTAGATATTTACCGCGCATGTCTGCGATAAACTCAATAATACGGTACAGAATACTTTTGCCATCAATCTTTTGAAGAAACCCGCCACCGACATACCCCGACGATAGTGCAGACTCTACGGATTTGAATGCCCCCGACTCAAGCCACACATCTGCGTGTAAAAAGAGAAGAATGTCCCCTTCCGCTGCGGCTGCACCGGCATTCAACTGTTTTGCACGTCCTCGTTCGGATTTGATGACCTTCCCATACTTTTCTGCTATGCTGACGGAAGCGTCGGTGCTACCGCCATCAACAACAATAAGTTCATGGTTCTCCAACTCAGGTTGAAGTCGAGAGAGCGTTTTTTCCAAAACCCTTGCTTCGTTCAGAATTGGAATGATAACTGAAATCATATTTTCAACACAGCAAAAGCGGACCTACGATGAGGTGTTATTGATATACTGATTCAGTGCCAAAATCGGAAAAACGGAAGCATAGATCGGATCACAGTATCCACCAATTACCTCCCAATAGATGCCGACACAACTCTCTTGCCATGAACCGTTTTCTCTTTGACACTCAAGGATAAACTCAATCCCTTTTTGAGCAGCAGGGGTTTCACCACAAGCAAGCAAAAGAGCATAAGTGGACCATGCCGTCTGTTCAACTGTACTATCAGCAGGATTGCCAAACATATCTTCTCCCCATCCACCATCTGCATTCTGTGCCTGTTCCAACCAGTGAACACCTCGTGCAATTTCCGGCGCATCTCCGATACCTGTCTTGACAAGAGCAATCAGCGCGTATGCCGTTCCGTAGGTGCGCTTTGCTAACCAGAGATCGTCCCAGAAGCCATCACGATGAATAGCAGTACGGATCCACTGAATACCACGGTTGACGGATATTTCATTTTTACCATAAACCAGTAACGCCTCAATAGCATGTGCAGTAATGCTAACACAGCCAACATCACCTTGTCCGGGTTGATACGTGCTCCAACTTCCATCTGCTCCTTGATGCTGTTTCAACCATTCAATACCATGTTGAATAGCACTGTTTGCATCTGCAGATGATAGTTTTGCTTGAATTACGGCAAGGGTTGCCAACGCAGTGTCATCCGCATCACTCGGAAGAGAACTATCACGCATACCGGAAAATGCCCACCCACCGTCAGCATTTTGATGGTCAACAAGCCACTGCACTGCTTTATAGATCGCCTTCGCACTGATATTATATCTTGCATCAACCTCTGTCAAGGCGATTATGCTTAGGGCAGTATCCCACACGTTGAGGTTTAACGCTTCTCGATACCCGCCATCTGGATTCTGTGTCCCACGCAGCCATTCAATACCCATCTTTATTAACGTTGAAATCTCGGAATCAACATCCCTATTCTTGCTTACTTCAATCAGTGCCAATACCGATAACGCAGTGATGTAATTCACGCGAAACCAACTCCCATCGCTTAAAACCCGCGCTTTCAACCACGCTACCAGCGAATTAACGATTTCCAGACGTTTAGTTGTATTTAACTCTATCAAGATAAAGACAGGAACTAATGTATGTTGCTCGGCAATAAACAACTCGTCAAATAGAGAAGTGTTGAAAAGGTCAACAGGAGGGAGTCGGTTTCTCGGAGGTTTTAACAAAGCACGCAGCTGTGGGATGCGCGTTAAGAGTTTGACGATTTTCATTAACGGCAGAGCCTTTTTAGAAACAATCAATTTCTGCCAGTCAAACCGATTGAAAGCCGCGTAGGCGAGCTTAACTAATGCAAGTTCAAGCGGGTACTGTGGAATGCGTGACACCGTATCCTGAAGCCGTGGAGTTGAAGCACTCTCAGAAACCTGTTCCAAAATCAATCGGGAAAACAACGTTGCATCCGGATTTGACTGATTTGCAGCATCCAATCCCCATGCACCATCACCGTTCTGATTTTTAATCAACCAGTCAACCAATGCCGGTTCTGGTGTTTTACCTTGTGCGAATTGGACCCATGCGTAAGCGCAAGACGGAAACGTACTTGAGGAGAGCTGTCCTTCAAAGTTCCCATCCGCATACTGCTGCGTCAGCAAAAAATCGATGCCACGTGCTAAAGCAGATGTAGCTTGTTCCTTAACTTTTGTATTCAGTTGGAGTGTTTGACTTTGTGTCATCGCTTAAGGCTATCCATGACGCGGATTAGAAATGAAATGTGACAGAAGTATAGCTGATATTTCTTACAAAGGTGCAGAACCTAATAACAATCAACACAAAGTAGACATATCGTCATGAAATGCGATCTGTTTTGTAGATTTTGCTTAACTTTTGCGCATGGGATATCATCCTAATTAACAAAACTTACCTCTCAAACTTACCTCTCAAACTTACCTCTCAATTGAGAATTAGGAGGACATCTCATGCAACATCAGATTATCAAATCCACTATATTTTTTCAAGTACTTCTTTATTCCTGTCAGAGCCATTCAATTGTCACAATAGACTCTTGTGGGAGGGCTTTGTCCGCCCGATTTATCGGTGTTGAAAACGCATCCCACAAGAATACTAACCGCCGACTGCTATTCGTTGGGTTTCGCAAACTCAACCCAACCTACGACTTGATTAGGAGTATTCTGATAAAGTAATACCATTTCTTGTATATTTATCCTTTTAAAGATTTTCAATTCCTGCTACACTTTTTTCAATTTTACAAATCATAGGATTGACACCAATGTACATAAAGCCTCCACAGATTACAGAAAGTGTTTCAGAGTTGAAAAGCCTGTTGAGAAAGACACCCGTAGGTTATCAAAAGCAAAGATTGACAGCCATTTACCTATTTCGCAGTGGTCAAGCGACAACTCGCAAACAAGCAGCCGCGCTGATAGGTGTTAACCGAAAAACGATTGGACACTGGATATCGACTTATGAGTCCGAAGGGCTTGATGCGCTTTTGGATCGTGATTATTCCCCGGGGCATTCCCTCGGCTATCTAAAGAACAACAAGATCTGTTGCGGGCGGAACTTGAAAAACCGGAGGGTTTTTCAAGTTATCAACAGATAACAGACTATATTGCCGAAACCTTCGGTGTCCAAATGCACTATAAAACTGTTCACGCGTTAGTTCGCTATAAATGGAAAGCCAAACTCAAAGTGCCTCGCAAAAGTCATAAAAAATCAAAAAGCGTGTGATGCGTTCGCTGCCAACTTCGCGACAACCGTTGAGAACGTGATTTCGCAGCACACATCATCTTTTCAAAACGCCCGACTTGTTTGCCAAGATGAGTCAAGATGTGGTCTTTTGCCTGTGTCGTCTCGGCGTATTACTGTGTCCGGTGTCAAACCGATTGCCAACATCAATTACACTTTCCAGAACCTTTATCTATACGGTGCTGTGGAACCGATAACAGGAGAAAGTTTCTTCCTTGAAATGCCCTGGCTCAATGGTGTCTGTTTCCAAGTATTCATTGATGAGTTAGCAAAGACTTTTCCAGAGACGCTAAATGTCCTTGTGCTTGATAATGGTCGTTTTCATCAGGCGAAATCGCTACAACTTCCTGACAACATCGCCTTGATTTTTCTACCCCCTTATAGTCCAGAGTTGAACCCGATCGAAAGACTCTGGCAAGACATCAAAGCCAAATTGTTTCAGCACACATTGGGGTCAATAGAGGAAATGCAGGACAAAATCACACAAATCTTGAGAAAGTATACGAAGGCAGCTATTGCTCAAATCACAAATTTTAAATATTTCACGAAAGTCGCAAATGGAATATAATTATTCAGAAATGGTATTACACCAAGCGCACGTTACTATAGTTTGCATCTGTTCGTCAAACATGGTACCATGTTTACACAAGAACGGAAAACAACACATTGTTGTGCTATGAAAGGACGAGGCATTTATGGATAACTGCTGTCACGATAAAACTGATGAACTTGAAGAACTCCGTGAACGACAATCCAAAACACTATGGATTGTGCTTGGCATTAACGGTGCCATGTTCTGCTTAGAATTATTTGTTGGTTTATTGGCAGGTTCAGTGGCGTTGCAAGCCGATTCACTTGATATGTTGAGTGATACTTTGGTTTACGGATTCAGTCTCTATGCAATTGGTAAAAGTAACCGATGGCGTGCTGGTTCAGCCCTGCTCAAAGGTAGTATTATGGCGATCTTTGGTATCGGCGTATTGTTCCAAAGTGTTCATAGGTTCGTCGCGGGCGGTATTCCGGAGTCACGCTTCATGTTTTTTATGAGTGCGCTTGCTTTGATAGCAAACGCCAGTTGTCTTTTTCTTTTGTCCAGACATAAAGCAGATGATATAAACATGCGCTCAACGTGGTTGTGCTCCCGCAATGATATTATTGCAAATACAAGCGTTCTTTTAGCAGCGGCACTCGTTGCTATTACCCAATCTAAGTTGCCAGACGTAGTGGTGGGTTTACTTATTACAACTATCTTTCTCAAGTCCGCTATCTCTATTCTGAGGGACTCGTATAGAGAATTGCGTCAACCAGTTGCACCACCTTCCAAATTCCCTGTTCCCAATCTTGTGCCAATGCAGGATCTCTGCAAGGCAGGAATCTGTCCAGCGAATGCTTGCCAATGTGAAGGCATATAGCAAAATCTAAATACAATCAATCTCTGTGACACGCTTTTTGATCGTGTTATTAACAGTGGTAAAGATTGTAGGCTTAATATAAAAATAGAGGTAGCGATCCGAAGATTGCTACCTCCATAAATCGAGATTTGGTTAGCGCGCCTACCCAAATCTCGATTTTGTAAGCGCGCCTTATAGGGGAGAGGGACAGACGCACTTACACCGTTAAGGCACACACGGTGTGCCTAATACCTTGCAGGACATTTATCAGAATATCTTGATCAAAAATAAAATGGTATAAACACATGGATAATTCTGACGAAAACCTAAATTATTGAGCAAGTTTCATGCCAGTACTTTAATAAAACCCAACATTTACGTCAGAATTATTGAACCCAAACGATATTTTGATTTTCAATGCCTCTGAAACATAGATATACATTGGGTTTTTCAGAAAATCGAAAATAATCTTTTTTCTTCTAAAAATTACTGTCATTGAAAAAGGAAATCTATTTATAATTTGCTTTTCTACTCAAGGACGCAAAAATTGTAGGACACAGCGCAAATTCGTGTTTTACCATGCAAAAATTGATACGCTCATACAATTTTTGCATGGTATCTCCTTGGAATTTCTGCTTCTGTTTCTGAGCAAAAAGTCAATAAAGTGCAAGATGTAGCGAAAATCAAGTCAACTAAAACCAAAATCCAACGTTAATAGAGAAAACAATGTGCTGCATTGTATCTCCTACAAAGCAAGTATAATTGGCACGTGGTAATGACGCACCGCACCGCTATCTGCTTTTAGGAATATAATTCCTCAAACTTAATATACTTCGTCCAGACTAAAATATACTTAAGGAGCACATTATGAACAATCAACCAGCATTCATCGAATTGCCATCAGCACAAATGCAGGTGATTTATAAAACAATAAAGCAGGTTGTAAAATCAAATATTCCGTTTTTAATAACAGGCGAAACAGGGGTTGGCAAAGAAGGAATTGCAAAATTTATTCACGAAAATAGCCCGCGTCGGGACAAACCTTTTGTAGCCATCAACTGTGGTAGATTTTCCGCTGAACTCCTGCAAAGTGAACTTTTTGGTCATGAGGCTGGGGCGTTTACCAGCGCAATACGCCAGCGGCAGGGCGCATTTGAACAGGCGAACGGTGGAATCCTCTTTTTAGATGAGGTGCCCGAAATGTCTCTCAATGCACAGAAAATGCTTCTCCGCGTCTTAGACACAACCAAATTCACAAGACTTGGCGGAAATCAAGTATTGACAGTAGATGTACATATTCTCACTGCAACAAACAGGGATATTGAAAAAGTTGTTGCGAAAAAGAAATTTAGAGAAGACCTTTACTACCGCCTCAAGGGTATGATACTTCATCTGCCGCCTCTACGGAAACGCGCTGAGGATATACCTCCCTTGGTGGAAACTTTCATTCGTGAATTCAGTGCCGACTATGGTAAAAACGTTAAAGGGATTTCTCCAGAGGCACTCACTCGACTTGAGCAAGCAGCGTGGCCAGGCAATATCCGGCAGCTTAGAAGCACTATTCAAATTGCTATCGCGCTCGCCACGACTGACCAACTTGAGTCTAAAGAGTTCCCAAATATCTACCCTGAGTTCTTACAAACGCTAATCTCTACTTGGAGGATACTTCCATCACAGACGCAACATGCAATATGGGAAGCACTCCATCCAGAGACACAACACATAATTATGCATGAATTTTCTACTCAGTTACCTCAACCGTGGCATCGCATAAGAAATTCCCACGGTGTAAGCACTGAAGTAGAAGAGGAACCGCTTGATATAAAAAATATGAATCAGAATCAAATTCTACGAACCGTTGCCCAGAAGCGCATTCAAAAATACATATCCCTACGTGAGGCGGCAGAATCGTTAGGGATTGATATCCGAACGCTTCAGCGGCACGCACAATGGAATGAATCTGGTGTTGAAAACTAATACTACGTGAGCTCGGTGTAAAAGATATGAAGTTCTTAGTGCTTTGGATTCTACTTTCATAGCCACGGTCGGTGCGGTTTCTAACCGCACCGATCCAAAAAATTACTTATGCCGAGCTCACGTTATGTTATAAATATACTATACCTGACCAATTTAGTCAAATTAATTTTCAGAAAAATTAAACTCAGTGTTTAATCTTAACGTGTATTTTGATTTGAACAAACCGAATTATGGTGAAAAGTTAAATATGTGAACATTTGCCTATGGGTGTCCGTGTCCTAACTGTAGGCGCGCTTTGTAAGCGCGCGTGCTTATTCAAGAACAAACCTGTTTGTAGTCGCGCAATTCATTACGCCTCTTGTGGGAGGGTTTCGTAAACCCTCCATTTTCTTTCCTTCTATCGTAGGGAAAGGTCGCTGTATATCACTTGTTGTTATAAGTGGTAGGTTGGGTTGAGCTTGCGAAACCCAGATAATCCTGGTTCAGACAATCCGCACCATCTACGAACCCAACGCTACACTTTTTATAGCCAATCTGACAAAAGTAGACATGATGCTTGAATTGGCAGCTGTCCTATGCTAAACTGATACATTATGCGAAAACAGCAACCTGACGGCACACACCTCATAAAACTTGATCCTCTGTTAAAGCCTTATGCTTCGGAATTGCGTGAGCGGTTCGCGCACTTTCAACGTTTCAAGGCACAGATTGAGAATAGCTGTGGTGTATTAGGTGAGATTACACAAGGACACCGTTATTTCGGTTTCAACCGTGGCGAAAATGCTGGGGAATCGGGTGTATGGTACCGCGAGTGGGCACCGGGAGCAAAAGCCCTATCTCTAATTGGCGATTTTAACGACTGGAACCGTGATGCTAACCCTATGTCTGTTGATGAATGGGGAATTTGGCATCTATTTCTACCAAACAAAGATTATTCAGGTCGATTGACACACGGCAGCCGAGTAAAGGTGCATGTTATATCCGAACTCAGTGAACTTGATAGAATTCCCGCCTATATCCAACGTGTCATTCAGGAAAGTGAAACCGATTTCACCGGACAGTATTGGTCACCACCAGATCCATATCAGTGGAAACACGAAATCCCAAAACGAATCCGACGAAGTACAGAAACCTTGCCCTACAGTAACGGGCTGGAAGGTTTGCGGATTTACGAAGCACACGTGGGCATGGCACAAGAAGCAGAAAAGGTCGGTACGTTCGCTGAGTTTACGCAAAACGTGCTGCCAAGAATTATCAACTTAGGGTACAACGCAGTGCAATTGATGGCAATCATGGAGCATCCGTATTATGCCAGTTTCGGGTATCACGTTAGCAACTTTTATGCTGTCTCAAGCCGTTTCGGAACACCTGAAGAATTTAAAGAACTCATTGATACTGCACATGGGATGGGGCTGCTGGTCATTATGGATCTGGTCCACAGTCATGCTGTTAAAAACCTGAATGAAGGCTTGAACCGTTTTGATGGTACGGAGCATCAATATTTTCATGCTGGTGAAAAAGGAGAACACATCGCATGGGATTCGCTTTGTTTTGATTATAGCAAATATGAAGTGCAACGATTTCTACTGAGCAATATCCGGTATTGGTTGGAAACTTATCGGTTTGATGGCTTCAGATTTGATGGTGTGACGAGTATGCTCTACAACGACCACGGACTTGGACGGGAGTTCTCATGTTACGCCGATTACTTCGGTCCCCAAGTTGAACAAGATGCAATTGCGTATTTGATGTTAGCAAATGAAGTCGTCCATGCTGTAAACCCACACGCGATTTCCATTGCTGAAGATATGAGTGGAATGCCCGGACTTGCACGTCCGATTGAAGAAGGTGGAATAGGCTTTGATTATCGCCTTACAATGGGAATTCCAGATTATTGGATTCGCTTGTTGAAAGAAAAGAAGGATGAAGAGTGGCACATCGGTGAGATTTACGGAATGTTGCGCAACCGACGTGTAGGTGAGAAGCATATTGCTTATGTTGAAAGCCACGACCAGAGCATTGTCGGGGATAAGACGCTTGCAATGCAATTGATGGAAGCTGAACTCTACACAAAAATGAGCGTTTTCACGCCAAATCTTAAGGTTGCGCGAGGCGTTGCGTTGCATAAATTGATTCGCTTACTCACGTTTAGCTTAGGTGGAGAGGGGTATCTCAACTTTATGGGCAATGAGTTTGGACACCCTGAGTGGATTGACTTCCCGCGGGCAGGAAACGACAATTCCTATTGGTATGCACGCAGACAGTGGCATCTTGTTGACGATGACACACTTTACTACAAGCACCTAAACACTTTTGATGCTGCGATGCAACACCTTGATGCTGCTTATCACCTGCTCACTGATGAAAACATTCAGTTGTTATTCATTCACGAGGATGCAAAACAGATTGTCTTTGCGCGCGGTGGACTTGTCTTTGCATTCAACTTTCATCCCACAGCATCAGCAGCGGATTGGCGTATCCCTGTGCCTGAAAAGGCAGATTACCGGCTCATCCTCAACACCGATGATACAGAATATGGTGGCTACGGTGCCGTAGAGGGTGTCCATCATCCGTGGCAAGATATTGGAACGGAGGGTCAGACGCAGTCGATTCAACTCTACGTCCCTGCCCGAAGCGCACAGGTGTTAGTACTACAAATTGAGTCTGCACTATAAGGGTATATGAAATATGATTTAACGTGTTTTAACACGTTATCGGACAATTTACATGGATTATACCTTTGCCCGAATACGTGCCGTATGGACGGTGCTTTTCTTCGGAAAAGCTAGGGACAGCCAACCGTGACCTCTGCCTTTACGGTATGTCTATGTTGGGTTGCTAGAGCCAGACACTCTAGCACTTTTCTTTAAAGTTGGATTAGAAATCCTTTTTGCTGCATTTCAGAATATAAAGTTTGCGTATAAGGTTTATTTTCATAAGCATGCCTACTGAACCCTGCAACAGCATCTGCTAACCTTATCCATGCACTCCCTTCATCTCTTATCCCACGGACTTTCTTATACAATATCCCTTCTTGTTTCAAACGTCTGGAAATCTGCTGTTTCGACTTTTTATCTAAGCCATCAATCACCACAGTTACTTTGCATGGATTCTTCACGTATTGATGGATTACTTGTGCTATTGTTTCAACAGTTGCCCTAACATAATCCCGAGTGTTGGTGTGGATTGAATAGAATAGACAATTTTTCAGCTCTTGTATGTTTGTTACAGATATGAGGTAGTCCTCTTTTATTGTATAGTATGTGCTATTCCATTTCATAAAAACATCAAAACTCGTAGCATATAGTAGAACCGTCCCAATTATATAGGACGGTTCTAGCTGCCTATCTAACTCTTCGAAAGTTCGGCTATGCGTGCTTTTAGCTTTTCTACCTCAGCTTCCTTGTTGTTAACTTCACTCTCATCGTCTGTGCTTTGGTTTTCCTGCTTAATCACCTTAATATATACTCCTAAACATTATTAACGTCAATAGCCATATAACAACAAGGTTTTTGATAATGAGTATAGTTATCCTTATGTCACACTTCGTCTTACCGATGCATGTTGCTTTCAGAATTATGGCATCAAGCAAAGAAACATTAGTTTACATTGGCGGCTATTTTGTTTCAGATGTTTTATCGTAACACCATTTCTGATCACCTATGGTGCGTATGACAAGAGGAATGCATGTTAGATTTACCTATCTAAAAAACTGTTTCCAGTATAATAGATAGTATAGGGTTTCTCAATTAGCACGTCATAGTGTTGAGACCCATAATTTATATATTTGTGAAGATGATTTTGGATATGTATTTTAGAGTGTGAAAAGTATGATAGGGGTTTAGTAGAAATAAAAAGTATCTGGTGCGGTTGGGAAACCGCACCTACCGTTTTTGGATTAAATTATCACTATCAAATTCCGCGTATAGTTGCCATCACGTGGTGTTATTTTCCAATGAGTACGCACGGTTCCCACGAGGACCACCGCCAATTGCCCACGTCCCACGGAACAACGATTGTCGTTTCGGTGGCATCGTTTCAATGATTTCATGGCTCAGGTTCAACCGATGCCACTGTGCCCAAATTGAGTTGTAACAATTGAACACTACACAACGTGGATTATCAGGATTCTTCCAGTCGTTTGCAGCATGCACAAGGCTTTCAGTGAAGATTACCGCGGAACCGGGTGGGCAGCTATAACCTTCCATCGTCTCACGCATACTATCCTCCCAAGGTGACTCCCTGATATTCGGACGATACGGATCGGGACCGCCATAGTTAAAATGTGCTTTATGTGATCCGCTTAAGAAAGAGGTGCCACCTTGCCCAGCTCTCACCTCCTCAAGTTCCCATACGACACGAGTAAGTCCAGCGAATATTTTTCCACCTGCGACCTGATACCGCATTGCATTTGCTTGCTGCGGGGGTCGGACAACATGCGGCAGACCGTTATCACCTCGTGACAACCTGCTCCAGCCGGGTTCTCGGACAGCCGTGAAAGAATTTTCACACCGAAACCCGTAGCAATCCTCAAAGATAAATCGTTCATCGGCAAGAATCTCGTTTAGAATACCTACAATTGCGGGATGATCAAGTAAGTTCTGGAGTGTTCCGTGATAACTTTGTCTGGCACCCGCATAAACTTCCGCTTTCATCTCTTCGATTTCTGACTCTGACAATACGGACGGTAACAAAATCCAACCGCGAAGATCAAAGAAAAACTTCTGTTCTGGTGTCATCAACTTCTCTTCTGGAGTCAACGGTATTGGTTCATTAGTATTACGTACTTCTTGCGTCATAATAAAATCCTTTATAGTCAAATTGACCATGATATTATAATGCCTGTTTCAATCCAGGCAAGAAATAATCCTTAACAACAACTTCCCAACTCATGTGAGAAGCGATATCGTAACCTTCTTTTATCATATCTTCAACATCGCGCGGTTTCCGTGGTAGACGACCAAGAAGTTTCGCTGCGATGTCACGACTATTTTCTACCTCAATCTGTGTTCGTTCAGCTAAACCGATGTTAAGCACATCTTGTAATGAAGTCGGAGGCGTATTCAAGTGCGTATAGTCGGCAATGACAACATTGGAAACCTCTTGATTATCGGTGGCACGTTGAATGAAACCGCAACACCCACACACGTTGCTAACAACACAGATTGCACCGAAACTAAGCGGCTCCACTTGTGCGATCCCGAAAGGTTCATAAATTGACTGTCCAAATTCTGCATCACTACCTTTGCGTATGTCCATAAATTCCATATCTATCGGCATACGAGAGCCGCAAGCAGCTTGATCCCACCCAAACTGATTGACAAAAACAACCTTAATTGCTTTAGATTGGAGATTGAAGGCAGAAACGCCGTTGTTCAACTCAATCTCCGCACCAACCAGATCCGGATAACCGATCTTGTGATGGACGGGCCAACCGTATTCGCGTTCCATGTCGTGAATAGTTTCGTGGGGTCGTCCGGTTGCAATTTCTGTAGAGAGGATAAATAGTACAGCAGATTTATCATTGGAGGCGAGTAGAGAATCCAAATGTGTCAGCACTTGCAGGTCGCGCCACAACCCCTTGCTTTTGACAAGACGCGTAACATGCGTAAACACATAATCAGGACGATAGTCAAGCAGCGTTCTTGCATACTTCTGAAGACGTGCTTTTGATGCTAATTTATCCTCCAAACTCATCTCAAACGCAGGGATTCCGTTATAGACGAGGTTGATCGGAAACGCCTCAAACGGCTGTGCTAAAAAGCGGAGTTCATCTACAACGAGGTCACCCACAGCAAAGATAGTGTCGCAGAGATGTGCTTTGTCTATCAAAGCGTGTTTGAAATACCAGAACGGATCCTCAAACACATCTTGGATTAACATGTCTTGCGCTTTAGCATGCGCTAAGGCATTGTAAAAACGGACATCGTGTCCTGGATGTCCTTCAACAATAGGTCGAATGGTAGCGACTTCATGGGCGTAAAAAACAGTACGCATGTTTGCCATACCGTTGTCGTTTTTCCGTTCGATCTGTGTTTTAAGCGCAAGCGGCATTCCCATAAATTCATGAGAGATAATATAAACTGGTGTTTCTACCTTATCACCGATAAGGACTTGTAATGCTTGATATGCAGGTTCAGCGAGGCGGACATATTCTTCATATTCCCATTCACTTTCATAACGACTTGATTCAATGCCAAAGTGTTCGTATAGTTGCCATTTGAGCTGCCCCGTTAGGTGTTCATTGCTGTTCGAGACATTGACTAAGATTACATCTGTCTGTGTGGTAACCTTCTGGTCTTTATTTTCAAATCGCCGTTGTCCGTAGATAAGTTCAACATGATAGGTCTTTTCAATTTCGCTGAGTGCTGCTGCGTGCGGTGTCGTTTTTATACCTTCAGCAGCGTGATACAATACTGAATCCAGAGATCCCAGATCGGCACCAGAAAAAAGAGGTCCGACGAGAAAGGTCCGTTCAATCGCTTCGTTGTAGCTGCGGGTTGTCAGCAACCCCTCCAAAACTGCACCGATACCGCCCATTTTTTGCATAGCTTCGTGTGTAACGTGCACAACAATACTCAAGATTTCACCTCGCTAAAGATTAAGGTTAGAACGTCTTAAAATTACCATGTAAAGTAGAATGGTGTCAAGTTGATTTTGAGACATTCGTCCTCACACAAGGCTATTTAGTTCTCCGAATATTTAGATTTTCAATTTAAGACTTTCCGCTGTAGGAGCGATCTCCGAATCGCGACTTTTCGGATAAAATGGACAAAAAGCCTAAACTAAATAACCCTGGTCCTCACACTTTAAATCTTGACACATGGCTAAAATGAAAGTATAATTCATTTAATACACAGCGTGAAATAATCGCTGCAGAATGCTACATCTTAAACTATACATTTTCGGAGGGAAATATGCTTGATGATATTGGAATAATAGCCGGGGAGATTTGGCACTATCTCGAAAAAAATGAGGAAGCCTCTGTCGGAAAATTGACACAAGAACTCAAACAAACTGATCGGATGATACAGCTCGGACTCGGTTGGTTAGCTCGCGAAGACAAATTAAAAATCGAAAAACGTCAAAGAGCCACCTATTTCATGTTAAATACGACATCCACTTCTGATAACGAGGAGAATGCCCCGTAATGAAGCCAATTCGCCAATTATCAGTTGTGCCAACACTCCCAGAAAATCTTGAACCGCTTCGGGAATTGGCGATGAACTTGTGGTGGACTTGGGATAATGAGGCACTCAGCCTATTTCGCCACCTCGATTCAGAACTATGGGAAGAAAGTTATCACAATCCAGTCGCGATGCTGGGAAAAATTTCACAGGAACAGTTGCATGCTGCTGCGAAAAATGAGGTCTTTTTAGCTCATCTTGATGTAATACCCAATTAACACGAATTGTAGCGCGAGGTCCCCGTGCCTCACACTGCTGACCTTATCAAAAAACTAATAATCAAGTTAATTTGGTATAATACACAAAAAGTTTAAGACATACCTTTCTGCGCCTTCCTTGTTTGAGAACTATTCATAGAGAATTACGACATCTGTGTTGGGCGTTACCTTGTTGAAGGTGTTGATGTTTGGCTCAATACGCCACTGCCACTGAATGAAGCAAGCGGTACGAGTGGAATGAAAGCGGCAGCAAACGGCGCACTTAACCTCAGTATGGCTGATGGATGGTGGGAAGAAGCTGAACACCTTGGTGGTGGCTGGACGATTGAGGCTACACCTGAAGCGGATGACGCAAAATCTATTGATAAAGCCCATGCCAATGCGATCTATGATCTTCTTGAGAAAGAGGTCGTTCCCTTGTTTTATGATCGTCATCTTGTTGACGATATTCCCTACGGTTGGGTCGTAAGAATGAAGACAGCTATGCAGAACTTGGCTCCGGTGTTTAACACAAAACGTATGGTCGCTGAATATGCAGAACGTCTCTATTTTCCTGCACATCAAAGATGGGTGAAGCTCAATCAGGATGGGGCATGTCGCAGCATCGCACTTGCCAATTGGAAAGCAAACATCCGTAAGCATTGGGGAAATTTGCGAATTGAGGAACGTCTTCCGAAAGCAGAAAAGGAATTAGCACAAAAAAGTGTCTCGGCACTATCTGTCGGAGAATCGGTTTCAATCCAGGCAGTTGTCCATACGGATGCGTTGTTTCCTAATGAGCTTGCTGTTCAAATTTATCACGGCGTTTTGGATTCAACTGGAGAAATTCAGAACGGTAGCATAACACAGATGGCGTATAAGGAAGACCTTGGGGGTAGAAAATTTCTATTTGAAGGTGATCTTGTCCTAAATCAAACAGGTTTGCACGGCTACACGTTGCGTGTTTTACCTTCACATGAAGATTTACAATCTTTCTATGATCTTGCACTATTGACTTGGGCATAATAGACAGCAAAACCGACTCGGATTTGACGTCCTCCTCTTGAGAAAACCCGTTTTTCCGTTGCGTAACCCGATTTTTGTGCGTATAATTGAGTAGACTTGTAGTGTGTCAAGTTATACCCAATTAACCCGATTTGTAGCGCGAGGTCTCTGGGTCCTCCTCACACTGCTGACTTTATCGGAAAACTTCAAATCGCGTTAATTTGGTATTATACATAACAAGATTAGCACTTAATTTAAAGACATCTATAAGGGATATACCTTAACTTAGAATTAATATGGAAAGAAAAGCAGATATTTCTCGCGAAACCAGGGAAACCCAAATCCGCCTCAATCTCAACCTTGATGGAAATGGAACATCTAATATCAACACTGGCGTTGGATTTTTGGATCACATGTTGGAACTCTTTGCTAAACACGGGTTCTTTGATCTTGAAATCGAAGCAAAAGGCGATTTACATGTAGATGCCCATCATACTACAGAAGATGTCGGCATCTGCCTGGGGCAAGCCTTTCAAAAGGCAGTAGGTGACAAAGCTGGAATGGTACGTTTCGGCAGTTTTACTGTTCCCATGTATGAATCTCTTGCAAAGGTTGATTTGGATATCTGTGGACGCCCTTATCTCCATTACAAAACACCGCTTGAGTCGGGTAAAGTTGGTGAATTTGACATAGAATTGACAGAAGAATTTTTCCATGGATTTGTTAACCATAGCGGCACAACATTACACATTAACGTTCCGTATGGAACAAATCAACATCACATAATTGAAGCGACATTTAAAGCAGTTGCAAAAGCCTTGGATATTGCAACGCGTATTGATACACGTATCACTGGCGTGCTTTCTACTAAAGGTAGTTTATAGGAAACCGAATTAGAAAACGCAGGTGAACTATATGAGTACAGGAAACGTTATTGCTGTAATACTGGGAGGTGGTCGTGGCACACGTCTGTTTCCATTGACACGCGACCGTGCCAAACCGAGTGTGCCAATTGCTGGTAAGTTTAGACTGGTTGACATTCCAATTAGTAATTGCCTTCATTCAGGATTGGACCGCATTTATGTTTTAACTCAATTTAACTCAGTCTCTTTAAACAGACACATTGCACAAGCTTACCGTTTTGATAGTTACCGCCGCGGGTTTGTGCAAATTTTGGCTGCACAACAAACCTTGTTGGGTGACGCATGGTATCAGGGAACGGCAGATGCTGTTAAACACAATCAGCCCTATATCCTGAATCCTCGGTTTCCAGATGAATACGTTCTGATTCTTGCAGGTGACCATCTCTATCGCATGGATTATCGGAAAATGCTCGCTGTTCATACTGAATCCAATGCGGACATTACCGTATCTGTAATTCCTGTAAAGAAAGAGGTTACCAGTGGACTCGGTATTCTCCAAGCAGATGCTAATGGACGTATCACCGATTTTGTCGAAAAACCGCAAACAGAGGAGGAACTGCAGCAGTTACGTGTTGAACCTGATGTTTTTACCTCGCGTGGAATCAAATCCCATGGTAGAGAATACATTGCCTCAATGGGGATCTATATCTTCAACCGCAATGTGCTACAGGATGTGCTTCAAGATGAATCAAACGTGGACTTTGGTAGAGATATTATTCCTAAAAGCATTAAGACGCGCACGGTTTCTGCCTACTTTTTTGATGGGTATTGGGAAGATATAGGTACTATCCGCTCCTTTTATTCTGCCAACATTGCGCTCACCGATGTATCTCCTGAATTCAATTTTTATGATGAGCAAGCACCTATCTACACCAACCGGCGGCATTTGCCCAGCACTAAAGTAAACAGCAGTAGTGTCCGATCCTCTATTCTCGCCGAAGGCTCTATCATTGATGATTCAGAACTTGACAGAACGATTGTCGGTATCCGGAGTATCATCTCCAACGGAAGTCGAATATATCAGTCTGTGCTAATGGGGGCAGATTTTTATGAATCTGACACACTACAAACAGAGAACAGACAATCAGGAATTCCGAACATAGGTATAGGCGAGAAATGTCTGATTCAAAATGCAATTATTGACAAAAATGCGCGAATCGGTGATAATGCTGTCATCGCAAATACAAAAAATCTTGACAATCATGATTCGGATAACTATTATATACGAGATGGAATTGTAATTGTACCTAAAGACGCAACAATTCCGCCAGATACGGTTATCTAAAATCTGACGTTTACCACGGGCGGAATGTAAACTCCATCTGCCATGGAAATCTAAGAAAATGTGTGCTTAGTAAATACATACATGGAAGGCATACCCTTGATATGGCTGAATTAAGACAGCAACTTCTGGTCTTACATCTACACACACCAGACCTCAACAGCCACGTCGTTGCATGGGCAATGTACGATGGCACAGGCAATATACGCCATACAACTGGTGATAGCGATGCTCCGCCGTACAACTCAGTTGTAGAAGCAATGTGCGACGGTTGGCGGGTTATACAGTTCCCACAACAATTCCTGCTTTTCCCGGCATGGAGTATCACACTTTATATCTAAGATTTGAATATATCTTGGAGAAATTGGAGGAAATCTCATGATTGACAAACAGTATCTCCTTACCACAGAACAAGTGGCGAATTTCGTAGCCGATGGTTACCTTCGCTTTGATGATTTTATCCCCGATGAATTAAATAAAGCCGCTCATGAAGAGATGGCATCAGGTGTACCAGTTCGTGGCGGTGGCGGCACCGTATTAGACGATGTCTGGCACGATGATTCCGCTGTTGGAAAAGTCTTTCGACTCCCTCAGGTGCAAGGCATTATCAATAGCCTCGTTGGTGAGGCACCGTTGTTTGACCATCATGCTACTCACATTGTCCGACCACAGAGTGAACACGGACAGATTTGGCACGCGGATGCTATCATTGACCTGCGAATGCACTTTGACATTCAGTTCTTCTATTTTTCACACGACACACCGCGCGAAATGGGTGGCACAATGATTTTACCGGGGAGCCACTTCCGCCGTGTTTGTGAAACCGACATCGCGCGTTACCAAAACTTCCTCGGGCAACATCCTATAGTATGCAACGCAGGAACGCTCGTTGTTGTACACCATGGAATGTGGCACTGTGCACAACCGAATCTAACTGACGAAACACGTTACATGTATAAACTACGTCTCAACCCGACTGTCCATCAATGCCAACTTTGGAACACGGATGAGATTAATACTCCTGGTATACGCGGCATTCTGAGTCGGAATCATAGATGGTATGGTAACGATGTTCGACTTGAAGTTGTCAACCGAATAAAGTTTTGGCGTTTTCTCATCGGTGATGAGTCTTATGATGTTGGTTATTGGTTATCTCGACTTGAAAATATGCCAGAGAATGTTCCGAACGTCGCCTAACTCCGTGATGCGTAGACGTGTTATACAACCCTATAGTACAACAAAGCCCCACAAGGACCTTCATAAGTCTCTCGTGGGGTTCGTTTTGTAATAGCTGTGAAATTACGTTGGCAAATCTAAACTAACGGTCTCTTCCACGACGTCCTCTGGAACGACCGCGCTCACGAAATTCGCGTATCATCTGCTCACGATCCTCTCGAGAGGCATTCTCAAATCTTCTCCGCATCTCCTGCGCTTTTTCCATCGCTTGCGCCCTCGCTTTTTCAGCGGCTGCTTTTGCTTTAGCAGCATCTTTATCAGCCGAAGCACTGGATCCCTTTTTGTTACCACTACTTTCGTTCTGAGCAGTCATATTTCCTCTAGGCGAACTTCCTCCGCTGCGCGAACCACTAGATTGAAACTGCATATTTCCGCCTCGGAGCGTAATGGTTTTACCATTTTTGTCCAAAATTATTTCTTTCTCTTTAATGCCCTTCACCACAGCATCACCGACTTTATCCCCGATCTGAGCAAGATAAAATTTATTTGAACGTCGTTCAAGCACATACGCCTCTGTCATAGCTCCGTTCGGGTCTATTCGTGTACCGATGAAAGTATATTCCGGCTCTTTGTTCGGCGGTCTCCAACCGAGGGGTCGGAAAAGATTATTACCAACAATCACACTGTAAAAATCTGAACCGTCATTAGACTTTGCACTTTCAGAACGTCCCTGCACATCCCTATTGGAACCAGGTTGACGGTTACGAAACTGCTCCATCTTAGATGCCGATTGTGCATTCATTTCGTTTACTTTCGTAGCAATGCCGTCCTTTTTAGGCCAATTCTGAGCTTGGAGTCGTACCCCAAATATAAGTAGTAACCCTACTACACAACCGATTCCTAAAAATATCAGTATTTTTGAATATTTCACTATACTCTCCTTATTTTCAGTACAAGCGAACTGCTAAAAACATGCTAAGGCGTTTTCATTTAAGTTTGACTATTTTAAACGGAAAAAGTTCATTTTTTTTACTCATTTGCGTGCAATGTATTCACTATCAATAATTTTACCATAGTTTTTACCTGGTGTCAAGTTAATGTTTTATTCGGTGTGTAATAGTTTTCAATCCAAGTTTTTGATAAAATACTAACACCCATTTTCAAAAGGTATTGACTTTCAGAAAAAATTCGGGTACACTTAATGATAACCGTATTAAATTGAACTGAAAGGAATTAACTTCCTATGAAACATTTTAGCACAACTCCGAAATGGTTTGTCATCGGGGTATGTTGTATTTTTATCCTTAGCTTGATGATATTACCCGCACATGCAGCAAGACGTTCGCATGGTCTTGCTATTACCTTGTTTGTATCTGGAATGGGTATGCAAGTCGGTAGTACACTGCTGGATACTTCTGCTCAAAATCAGTATGAAGATTATCTTTCTACCACAATCCAAGCAGATATTCAAAGTCAAAAAAGCACTGTTGTTGCAAGAAATAGTGCAAGCGTTGTCATGTCTCGTGTCGGGTTTGGATGCATAGGACTTGCTGTAATTCTATCCATTCGTAACCAATTATTGGACACCACCGCAACCCCGGAGGCTCCAGTAGCACAAACCCACGGCAACCCGAACCTCAACACACGATACGCAACAATTTTAACGTCCTCACATATATCATTGAGGTCTCAGATTTTAGGTGAATCGCAGATGTTCAGCTTTCGTCCACACTACGACTTCCAAAATCAGCGAGCCAGTCTACAATTCTTACACCGTTTCTAATGCTTCTATCTCATCACAGTCGGCGTGTCTGAATACGCCATATTCAAATATGAGTAAAACAATCAATTTGTGGAGGAGAAAATTAGATGTATTCATTTAGTTGTTTTTTTAAAGTGCTATCAAGGTGTTTTCTGTTAAGAAACCCATCCCTACTTTTTATACCTTTGTTCCTGATAATTACGGTGTTTGTCGCATGCACTAACACCGAAGATTTCGCGAACCCGCTTGACTCAGAAAACTTGCGTACGGCAGGAGCTCCTAAAAATCTCACGCTTTACCCCGGAGATAGGGAGGTGCGTTTGACCTGGACTGAAACCGGAACGGAAGGTATAAAGGCATACAAAATCTATCGACGTTTAACAGATAATCCTGATGCACCGTTTGAGTTAGTCGCAACAGTTGATGCACCCGCAAGTGAGTTTGTGGATACTCTGAATATCGAAAACGATCTCCGAGATTCAGAAGGAAACGTGCTCGCGTATGAATATCGCATCTCATACATTGATATGAATGATGTTGAAACGCCAGATCCGGCTAACCCGCCAAACATTACAGATCAACCTCTACGTATCTGGCAGACAGCCACTACAACACCCAGTATCCCACCACCAGTTCCAGTTGTAACTATTGGAGAACCAACTGATCTTGTAGTGTACCTATTTTGGGAAGATTATGTAATTCCACCCGATTTTTCTATGTTTAGAGTTGACGCAGCAAGAGATCCAGGTGATGGGCAACCACTTACTTTTAAGACTGTTGCAGAGCAAAAATCTGATCAACTCTACTATCTTGATGCCAATTTCATAGAGGACAATGTCAAAAGGGTGTATCGTGTTACCGCTATTGATGAATTTGGGGTAGAAGCAACTACCACTATTAGTGCGACCACCCCCAACCTACCGCCCACACCCCCAAAAAACTTTCAGGCACTCAATGTCCGCCTTTCCCCTTTTAACTATAAGCACAATGTTATTTTTACGTGGACTGCCAATACAGAGCAGGACATTGATGGATACCAAATCTATACGAAAGATGCTGAAGATAATCTGCTGCCGCGTCTAAAAGTTAAGCGAGACAAAGATAATGCTATCATTTATGGCCAAGACCCGGTGGTAATTGATGGAGTTCCGTCTTATAGAAGTTACTTCATTACCGCATTCGACAACACACCACGCCCTGATGGCGAGCTTGACGAAAGCGAAATGGTAGAAGCACAATAAGTTTTGTAACTCACACAGATTGATAATTACTATAGCATAGAAAGGATAAACAATGTACCTTAAAAACCGAATCGTTTTTGGAATCATTTGCGTTCTCGTCACAGTTAGTTTCCCGATTTTCGCACAATCACCACCGATTCCACAACTGACCACTATCCCAACCGCAGAACCGATGGGCAAAGGGGGCTCTTCCACGTCTTTTGGATTGTTCCAGCATATCGATTCAATCCCGGAGGACGAGAAGGATGCTAAAATTCAGAATGTCAACATCGGAGGATTTGAAGAACGCCACCCCGTCTCACTCAAAATTGAGACATTTCTCATACCTGTCCGATTTACCTACGGCTTAAGTGATCAACTTGATCTGAAACTCGGTGCAACGCTCTCTACAGGTGGCGTGAAGAAAGTGGTTCACGATTTCTATAACATAGGAGACCCGCTCCTTGAGTCAAACCGGGTTTACGAACAACCGCTCTATGATGGACTGATCGGTCTCAAATATAACATAAAGCCTGATCTAAACGATGGATTTCCGAGTATCTCTATCGGTGGAGATGTCTATTCAGGATTCACCGCAGACGACCGCCCCAATTCTGCTGGTGAATTTCTTGACCACAGTCCGATTGATGGCTTTCCATTTGTCGGTATCAACACCTATTTTGTCGGCACACAAAAAATCGCCAGATATCTTAAAATCCATGCGGGAGCTGGGATTTTGTTATCCTCAAAAACACTCAGAACGACTGACTTCTTTACGCTCAATTGGCAGGCCGGTGGCGAATTAGCTTTATCAGACAGCATGTGGTTCGCAGCCGATTTTTCCCGTGAACTCCAATATGCAGGACTGAACGTCTCAAATATTATAGGTCTCGCATTTCGTTATGAAGTTTCCAATACGTTAGCATTCCAAATCGGAATCAACAACCTGCCAGGGGTTCAGTTTAATCTGACGTTAGGCGGCGAAAAGGCGAAGGAAATGGAAGAGAATAAGCTGCTATTTTAGCGTCTTCCTACGTGTAGAAAAGACTACCCTGTGTCAATTTAAGGCATGGTCTCCACCGAATGCTGCGAGCGCATTCGGTGGAGACTTGTTGCCTCATCCCTATAAAAAAGTTAATGAGAGCTGTTATCCAACGTGTAAAATCAGCAAGTGTGAAGGTAGAAGGTGAACTCGTTTCTGAAATTGGAGCGGGATTACTTATATTCCTTGGCATTGCGCATGACGATACCGAAGCAGAATTAGGCTATATTGCGAATAAGGTCGCGAATCTACGTATCTTTGAGGATGCGGATGGCAAAATGAACTGTTCACTCCTTGAAACCGGCGGTTCAGCACTTGTCGTCTCACAATTTACACTCTACGGTGATTGCCGCAAAGGGCGACGACCGAGTTTTATCAATGCTGCGCGTCCAGAAGTAGCAAACGCCCTTTATGAACAGTTCATCACCGCCTTAAAACAACTGGACATCCCTACACAAGGTGGTACCTTTCAAGCAATGATGGACGTGCAACTGATTAATGACGGCCCGGTTACCATTCTGTTAGACAGCGATAAGCAGTTTTGAACTGGAATATGAAAGCGATGCACTTATAGTGTAAAATAAAATGGAACATTCTGAGAACATTGATACTATCAAACTTGGGGACTGCATTGAGTTGATGTCCGAAATACCGGATGAGTGTGTTGATCTCGTCATAACAGATCCGCCATTTGCCATTGACTTTAAAGCAACTCGACACAACTACAACCGAACAGGCAGTCGCGTTCTTCAAGGTTACAACGAAATTGAAGGACACGACTATTTTGCCTTTACGCTTGAGTGGCTTTCACAAGCGACAAGAGTGCTAAAAGATTCTGGCAGTATGTATATCTTCTCAGGTTGGAATTACCTCAAAGACCTTTTGATAGCAATTGATGAATGTGGTCTCACGACAGTTAATCACCTCATTTGGAAATATCAGTTTGGAGTTGTCACCAAGCGTAAATACGTTACTTCTCACTACCACTGCCTCTTTTTATGTAAAGACGACAAAAAACGGCAATTTTATCCTTTCCATCGCTTTGAAAAAGATGCAAAGACCGAAACCGGAGGCTCCGCACACTACAAAGACAAGGAAGATGTCTGGGAAATCAAGAGGGAATATTGGCAGGGTGCCGTGAAAACACCCACAAAATTGCCAGCTGAACTCATTGAAAAAATTCTTGATTACTCAAGTCAGAAAGGTGATGTTGTTTTAGATCCTTTTTTGGGTTCTGGGCAGGTTGCTGTTGTCAGCAAAATGAAGGGGCGGCATTACATAGGTTTTGAGATCGTTCCTGCATATTATGAATTTGCACGCGAACGGCTTGAGTCGGGGAAATATCTAATTCATAAAACGGAAGATGAACCCTCATGGGATTTGTTCAGAGAGGAAGAATAATTTATAATGTTAGAACAAAAGATCGTGGACACGGTTAAGAAATTGCAAATTGCCTCGCGAAACATACCAAAAATTTGGGATGGTAGAAACTCTATCATTGAAATGAAAGATGCAGGATCAAAGCAGTGGAGGCAAATGGAATGGATGGGGTTTTACTTTGAATTTTTGTGTCAAAAAAATTTTGCTAACATCATTGATATGCCCGGAAAAAAGTATGGCAATACAGAGCTTGACGCATTTAGTGGAATTTCATGGGACTTTAAAGCACATGCAGCTAATACGACAAACCATACGGTCATTACAAATGATGCGGAAGCAATTGCAAACACGATAGATGATTACGATTACTACGGATTAATTCTTGCAATAGGTGAAGTAGAGTACAATGACGAAGAAAGAACCTTCAAAAAATGGCATGATGAACTGAAAGAGGGAATCAGCAAATATGAAGTGAACCGAATAAACAGAGGAGCGATGTCACGAAGACGTAAAACAGAGTTTGTTTTGTCGGAAATCCACTTTATCTGTTTTGAGACTGAAACACTAAGTCTATGTTGTGGTTCATTTCAGAAAGGTTTTAGAAATGCCGACGGTAGTCCAAGACGCGAGAAAATCACGGTAAATATCCGCAAAATTCCAGATGCAGCCCTAATTGCCACTGAGGAATTTTAGAAAATAGGATTTTTCAAATTGCAAAGTAGGCGCGCTTACAAAGCGCGCCTATCAACTTTATGTAATACCAAATTAACGGGATTAGTCTTATTTTTCTGGGCAGACTGCGCGCTTACAAGCGCGCCTACCGAGTGGGATCAAGTTAATTTGGTATAATACCCAATTAACGCTTTTTTATTGTGATATCTCTATGCATTGCAAGGGACATTTTCAGAAAGTTCTAATCAGGTTAATAAGGATGGACTCAAAACCCAAATCAGACAAGATGTCAATCAGTTACAGACGAAATAATGCAATACAATCTCTTAGAAATGGTATAATATACTATTTGAGTTTGAATATATGTTTATTAGGATGATATCCCATGCGCGATAAAAATTAAGTAAATTTATACAGTCAAAACGCATTTTCATGATGTTATACCCTTTTTGATGTGATTATCATTAGGGACCAGACGATTGTAAGAAATATCAGTAACTTTAATGTGAAAAAACGGGAAAACGGTGATAGTGAGTGGTTGAGAAAGCACAATTGAAATTTCCAATCTATAGCAAATTAACATAGTTGCAAAGGTCTCGGAGTGCAATGACATTATAACCATTTTCGGCAAGATAAGCCATATAGGCTTCAAATGCTTCAGGTTCCGTATGAACCCATGGATGTTCCAGATCGGGAACACCGTGAAATGTCAGAACAGGAATATTTCCTTCTGTTGCTTGTGCAAGTGCCCACGTGAAATCATCAAAATTCCAATTCGGTCCCGAAGCACCTGTCGTTGGAATCAAAAGTGGATGATGAACTGTCGGATTATAAACAGGACCCCGACCCCCTTCAGAGTTGTAGGAAAACTCAGGAGCAACGCCACGACGGGCAAAATGGAAACCGTGTTCATCCAGAACCCTGACTGCCGCTTCATTATGATTGTAACCTGGATAACAAAAGGTTGTCGGACGTGAGATGCCATATTCTTCACAACGTGCATCAATATGCTGTAGATCGTCTTTCAACTCTTGGTCTGATTGTTGCGTAACGTTTCGGTGATGGTGGGTGTGGTTCCCGATTTCAAACCCAGTATCATGTAATCCACGTACCTCTTCCCATGTCATATAGGCTTCTTTATTGTTCAGAAAGCCAAGACCTTCAGTAATATAGAAAGTTGCACCGAAGCCGTACCTTGTCAAGATTGGTGCTGCAAAGGTTGCTTGCGATTTACATCCATCATCAAACGTGAGGACAACAAGTTTATCTGGTATCGGTTTGTGTGAAATCTGAGTCATATTGGTAAAACTACCTGTTCAAGAAGTTTAGGATGTCAACACTATCTCAAATACCACATTATTATACATCAGAGAATTGTGTAGGTCAAGCAAAACCTTATTAAAGAATAATAATTTTCTTGACAAAATTGAGGTGCGATTGTAAGATGGAATTGGAGGTGAAAACTATGATTGATCGACGTGAATTTCTAAAGTCAATTGCAGGTTTGACAACGGGAATCCTTCTATCTTCAGGAGGTGTAGAGGGTCAGGAATCGAAACCTTCAAGCGACCGTTTAGGGACACTCCTACCGATGCGAAAATTCGGCAGAACAGATGAAGCTATAACAATGCTGGGAGTCGGTGGTTGGCACATTGGTGATATGGAAGAAGCTGAAGCACAAAAGACAATTGAGACCGCTCTTGAAGGTGGTGTCCGTTTCTTTGATTCCGCGGAATCCTACCAAGCTGGCGGAAGTGAGAAACGCTTAGGAAAATTGCTTATTCCAAAATATCGCGATGATGTTTTTGTCATGAGTAAGACAACTGCACGTGATGCCGAAACTGCCAGAAAACATCTTGAAGGTTCACTGAAACGCCTCAATACCGAGCGGCTTGACCTCTGGCAGGTACACGCTGTCCGTAACCCTGCAGATGTAGATGAGAGGATTGATAAAAAGGTTTTTGATGTGATGGTTGAAGCAAAGGAATCCGGGAAAACCCGTTTTATTGGGTTTACAGGACATACGAGCCCGTCTGCACATCAACGTGTATTAGAGAAATCCAGCATTTTTGATGCTTGTCAACTGCCAGTAAACCTTGCCGACATGAGTTACGAAAGTTTTATTGAGGGCGTAATTCCTAAGCTTGTTGAGCGGAACATAGGCGTAATTGGAATGAAATCATTAGCAAATGGAGGCTTCTTCGGTGGTTCTAAACATGGCAAACACGGTCCAAACCCAAGAGTCGTCCCGAATTGGGTAAGTATTCCAGAAGCCCTCCGTTTTGTCTGGTCATTCCCTGTCAGCACGCTTGTCACCGGTCCTGATAATGCAGTACAGATGCAAGAAAAAATTGATATCGCCAGGGCTTTCTCTGGCATGAATGAGACTGAACGGAAAAAACTGATAGATAAAGTTGCGGACATGGCTGGCACAAAAGTTGAATTCTACAAAGCATAATAGTCTTGATGAATTTCTGTTTTCCGTTGATACAAGTTTTTCGTGAAATTTGACCTGTTACTCCAATAATATAATTCTCTTAGTACTTACGAAATTTTCACAATTTATCAATAAACTATTTCGGCTCATGTAAAAAGTAAGTGCTATTTTTTCAAAGTTATGTTAGCGTGTTACCTATGGACTTTCCAATACAATCTCTCCTGGATGAAGAAAAAACTCAAGCGTGGGTGTTGGATCATTTCCACCCTCAAGGGCTGTGTTGCCCAAAATGCCAAGCGAGCGTGGCGGAGGCACGCAAGTTCCGTCCGACTGAAACAAGTGGTCTACAAGTGTATCGCTGCAAACACTGTGAGAGCATCTACAACCTCTATACCGGGACGGTCTTTGCTGGCACGCAGTTTCGTCCCTCACAGGTCGTTCTGCTTTTGCGCGGTGTCTGTCAAGGTGTTTCAAGTGCACAACTCGGGTGTGAACTGGGTCTAAGTCGTCAAACCGTTCTTTCTATAAGACGTAAACTCCAAACTTCGGCAGAGCAGATACAACCCGAAGCTGCTTTACCTGATACTGAAGTCGAAACAGATGAGATGTTTCAAAACGCCGGTGAAAAAGGCGATAAGCACGTTGATGCTTCGGATCCGCCGCGTCGGCGTGGCAATAAACGCAGGGGACATGGGACTTATGACAATGATCGTCCGCCTATTGTTGGGACGAAAGGTCGCGAAAGCGGTCTCCTGAGATTACGTGTTGTGCGGCACACCGATTCTGCGACGCTTTCAACACACGTTCATCAGTGGACGTTGCCGACTTCAACGGTGTATACGGATGGTTGGCGTGGCTATAACCGTATTCAGCGCGCCCGTGAGATTGTTCTCCATAAGGATGGCGAGTGGGCAAGAGACGCAGACGGTGATGGTCTTTACGAGATCCATACAAGGACGATTGAAGGTGCCTGGACGACGCTGCGAAACTTCCTTCGTCCCTTTCGTGGCGTTCATAAAAAGTTCCTCGCCGGTTACGTCGCAATCTGTGAGTTCGTCATGAATCTAAAAGCTGTCAGTGTTGATTTTATAGCAAAACTTGTCAAAAGCACTTACTCTTGACATGAGCGACTATTTCTTGGTAGCTGTGATTTTCACCACGACTTTTGGGAAGGCGCGCTTACAAAGCCGCCTACTGCAATGCGTAAGTCGTGTTCCTCACGGGGACAAAAGATGCGTCAGTTTTTTTATTTTACACTACTGATAACAGTTCTTTGTGGTTTAGCTAATAGCGCGAATGCTGCGAATATTGAAGATGGTCTCTGGATGTATCTACCTTTGAACGAGGGAAAAGGTGAAAAAGTTCGAGACCACGGACCCCACAAATTTGAAACGGAACTAAGTCCGGAAATTCCTAAATGGGTTGAGGCAAAGCATGACATCATCAAAGATGCGATGGAATTTAATGGAAAAACAAACTATGTGAAAATTGACATGGAGAGTCAAGGGCATGACATTGACTCTCATTTTGACGAAAAGAGAGGTCTTACAATCTGTGCTTGGGTGAAAGTGGTGGCAACAGCAGTTGATGAACATGGGCAAACGCGCCAACCAATAGTTATTAAAGGCTTCCATGATGTATGGGAATTCGCTCTTTACATATACGACGACTTCGGCGCGGGTTTGTCGGTTTGGAACTGTGCAGGTGGTGGTGTTGCTGAAACGAGTAGTCCAGAAGCTGCGCCGCAGGGAACTTGGATCCACCAATGTGGCACTTTTAAAATAAAGGAAGGCTCCCGTGTTTATGTCAACGGCAACAAAGATCCGGTTGCACAAACAGTTGATAATGGGATGATACCTTGTGAAACAGGAACACGACCTGTTTTTATAGCACACCGCGAGGATGGGCAGTGGTTGAACGCTGTAATTGCTGAAGTCTATATATGGGACAGAGTGATTGATATTGATGAGATGAATCTTGCTATGAAAACAATCGGCAGGTTAGCCGTTCAACCGGGCGGTAAACTGACCACTACTTGGGGCAACGTCAAACGCAGATAAACATGATAGTCTATCTCATTAATCATTTGTAAGGCAGAATCAACACTGAATGCGCGTTTAACATTCAGCGGGTTTCTGTGCCCGCTAATGCCACACGTGTATTCGGCGATGATTCAAAAGAAACTCCTCCGAAAACTGACAACCCCTTAAAAATCAAACAACGTCGGCTGCATCTGTTTGCCTGTCCACGGATTCGCAAGCGATGGCAATTTCAAAATCCGATTCGGGTTTTGATCAAAACGGAAATACTCTTCAACCGAAAAGCACTGGATAGGCGGATACTCAGACGCACCGATCTTGACCGGATCTAAAGTATGCCTCCAATTCCGTTGCGCGGTTTGTGCATTGAGCGTGATTAGAATACCCATCGCAGCGTTTTCGTTACGGATATTTGCATGGAGTCGATCATACTTAGCTTTCTGTGGTCCAGAAGCACCGGTGACCTGCACGATAATCGCTTTACGATCCATGTTATCGGGCTTATTGAACAGCATCCCGAACCCGTCGACACCATCGTCGCCGACTTTTTTTGGATTGGCAGCGAACCCATCAATAAGCGAAACCGCCCAGTCTTGAAATTTGAAATGGTCAGATTTGACTAACTGTCTTGCTGTCTCCATATCAACAGGAATACCCTACATCGAAAAATCTTCTCTACCATGCGGTTTGATGCGATGTTCATTGATTAAACGGAGCGCGAACGGAAGAATGTCAATACCAATTACATTACGTTGATTGATAAGGGCAGCTTCAACCGTTGTACCGCACCCTGCAAACGGGTCGAGCACAAGATCGCCAGGGTTGGAGGAGGCTTTGATGATACGGTCATAGAGTTTGATCGGTTTTTGCGTAGGATAATCGAGGCGTTCTTTTGCCATTGCGTTGATAATAGGAATATCCCAAACATCACGCATCCTCTGATGCGTTCTCATATATTGTCTGTGAATACTCCCATCTTTGTGACGTATCTCTTTATATCTTCCTTTCTCATCTTCACGGGTGTACTTACTTTTAGAAAAATCACTTATAGGTTCGTTACTACCATCATCACTAAAAAACGAATCTTTAGATTTTGCATAAAATAAGATCGTATCATGTTTTCTCTTGAAGGCATTACGAGGTTGTCCTGTTCCTTGATAAGACCAAATAATCTCATTTCGATAGTTTTCTTCACCAAAAATCGCATCTAAAATGAGTTTCAGATAATGGCTTGCATACGGATCGCAATGCAGATAGATGCTACCGGTATCTTTCAAAATGCGGTGCATCACAAACAACCGCTCTGCCATATAAGAAGTATACGACAACATCTTGCTCTGCGGGATAAACCCTTCAAACCCAGCAATTACTTTTGATGCAGGGTTTGCCACAGCATTTTTGAGGCGTTGCACGCGTTCTGCCGATTGGTCGTCCCAGTGCCACACATCGTCAAAAGCTTTGATTTGTGCTTCGGTTTTCAAACCAGAGTTCTTAAAAATGTTATTATATCTGCGGTCGGAGTTAAAGGGTGGGTCCAGGCAGATAAGGTCAACGCTTTTTTCGGGGAAGTCTGCCATGATGTCAAGGCAGTCGCCGTAGTATAATGTGTTCGGTTCAAATTTTATGTTCATGGGAGTTGTGTTTTTACTTCACGTAAACCTTCACCCTTAAAGATAATATTTCGAAGTGAATTATCGTCTGGAATCGTGTTGTATGCTTCAGTTGCTAAATGTATGGCAGTATATTCTGCAATAAGGGTAAACTTTTGAAATACTATTAATATTGAATTACCACATAGTTTTGCATCAAGTATTAAATTATCGTCTCTTATATGGACTATAACTGAATTATCGTCTCTTATTTGTACTGTGAACATTGTTTTTCCTTTGAGGGTATTGGTTAAATAATGATGCAAGAATTAGCGGGATACCCTCTGAACTGCGCTGCATCATATTTCAGTTGCGGTAATGATAACACTTACTGATATTTCTCAGAATAGTCTTGAACCTAATAATAATCAATAGAAACAAGGTATAGCACCATGAAAATGCGTTTTTGCTGTGTCCATTTTCCTTGACTTTTATAGCATGAGATAGCATCCTAATTACAGATTTGAATATAAACAAACATTAGGAGGATATCTCATGCTAACTCAGCTTATCAAATCTACCACTTTTTTTCAAGAACTTCTGTCTTCACAGTTTCGGACCTTGAAACAGCATTTTGTTCATACCTTAGTGTTTTTGTCAACCTGCCATCTGTTTGGGCTCACTAACCCGAATCAAGTGGCGGATGCGTTGTCTATTCCGAAAACGAGGCTATATCGGGAACTGAACACGATGAGTCTTTATCTCTGGCAGCATCTTTTTGTGCGTATCGGGTGCTATTGCGTTAGAGGTGCTACAGGAGGCAGTATCAAAAAGTGCTGCTTCTCTATCGCGTCTACGTATCGTCATCAGTGTGGATGATACCTTTGTTTTCCGCTATGGAGAGGGTCTCGCCTACACATCCAATTGGTGGTCTTCTCAAGCAAAACAGCCGATGAAGGGGCAAAATATATTGGGGATCGTCCTAAAGATTGGAAAACGGATCATTCCCCTGAATATGCGACTGATCAGCAAACAAGGACGCGGGAATACGGATAAACCCTCCTGTGTCATCACTATGTTCAAGGAAATCTTGTCTTTCTGGCTCATGTAAAAAGTAAGTGCTATTTTTTCAAAGTTATGTTAGAGTGTTACCTATGGACTTTCCAATACAATCTCTCATGGATGAAGAAAAAACTCAAGCGTGGGTGTTGGATCATTTCCACCCTCAAGGGCTGTGTTGCCCAAAATGCCAAGCGAGCGTGGCGGAGGCACGCAAGTTCCGTCCGACTGAAACAAGTGGTCTACAAGTGTATCGCTGCAAACACTGTGAGAGCATCTACAACCTCTATACCGGGACGGTCTTTGCTGGCACGCAGTTTCGTCCCTCACAGGTCGTTCTGCTTTTGCGCGGTGTCTGTCAAGGTGTTTCAAGTGCACAACTCGGGTGTGAACTGGGTCTAAGTCGTCAAACCGTTCTTTCTATAAGACGTAAACTCCAAACTTCGGCAGAGCAGATACAACCCGAAGCTGCTTTACCTGATGCTGAAGTCGAAACAGATGAGATGTTTCAAAACGCCGGTGAAAAAGGCGATAAGCACGTTGATGCTTCGGATCCGCCGCGTCGGCGTGGCAATAAACGCAGGGGACATGGGACTTATGACAATGATCGTCCGCCTATTGTTGGGACGAAAGGTCGCGAAAGCGGTCTCCTGAGATTACGTGTTGTGCGGCACACCGATTCTGCGACGCTTTCAACACACGTTCATCAGTGGACGTTGCCGACTTCAACGGTGTATACGGATGGTTGGCGTGGCTATAACCGTATTCAGCGCGCCCGTGAGATTGTTCTCCATAAGGATGGCGAGTGGGCAAGAGACGCAGACGGTGATGGTCTTTACGAGATCCATACAAGGACGATTGAAGGTGCCTGGACGACGCTGCGAAACTTCCTTCGTCCCTTTCGTGGCGTTCATAAAAAGTTCCTCGCCGGTTACGTCGCAATCTGTGAGTTCGTCATGAATCTAAAAGCTGTCAGTGTTGATTTTATAGCAAAACTCGTCAAAAGCACTTACTCTTGACATGAGCGGTCTTTCTTTGAAGGGACCGGAATAGATATTCGAAACTATCCGGTCACCTTTGATTCGTGGTATGGTAGCCGCCACTTGATTGACACCTTGCGAGAAATGGGATTTGAAACGATCCTTGTGCACGGAAAAAGCAACTATGTGATGACGATTGATGAAAAAAGGGCGAAACTCTCGGAACATAAAAAGTCGATCCAACTCCTCTCCAATCAATGGGGGTGGGATAAACCGGTCTATCGGACTAAAGCCACAAGTCCAACTTTTGGAAAAGTAGTGGTGTTGTTCTTTGCAGACCGTGGCAAAGTCCGAACAATGCTCGTATTCGGGAAACCGCTGCGTGCGTGTGAAATCCTGCGGATATGGTCTCAACACCACGGTATAGAACAGTATTGGCGGTATCTAAAAACAGACCTAAACCTTGCATCCATGAGCCTAAAAGGACGGAATGGCGCGTATGTGAACTTAGGTGTGAAAGTGATGAGCTACCTTTTGATACAGCAGGTCAGTCGCTCCGTGCGAAAAACCTTTCATCAAGGACAACTTGAACTTTCAGGACAGAGGCAGATGCTGTCTGATCTCAGCGAGCATTTTCATGAACAAATACCAAGAAAACATTGATAAACATTGACATATGAAGAATTTTGATAAATATCAGACTTATAACGAGAGTTGTCAATGAAAAAATCAGACTGATTTTCATTGACTTATATGCCTAAAACTTGTATCCTCATTGAAACAACTCATTTCTACTCACAGGAGGATACCATGAAAGCGTGTCCAAGATGTCAACATATTCACTTCGTCAAAAACGGGTTCGTCAACGCAAAACAACGCTATAAATGTCCAAGTTGCCACTATCAATTCACACGCAAAACACCACGAGGTAAACCCCAGACACATAAAACCCTCGCTCTGCTCTTGGACTGCCACGGTATTTCAATGAATGCTATCTCAAAACTCTTCAACATTCATGTAACAACTGTTCTCAAATGGGGACGCTCCTATGCGAAAAAACACGCCCCGAAACGGACATTTTCACCCGGATCCACCGTAGTTTTGGAGCTTGATGAAATGTGGCATTATATCGGAAAGAAGAAAAACAAACTTTGGATATGGAAAGCACTTGACAGGAACACAGGATACCTCATAGATTGGCAATGCGGCGGACGCAACACAGAAACCCTTGAAAAACTGACGCATCGCCTCAAAGCCTTGAATGTCAAAATGTCCTACACCGACAAGTGGCAGGTGGACGAATCCATCCTACCTGCTTCAAAACATGTTCAAACGAAGGCGGAGACACATCGCATTGAACGCAACAATTGCTTGATGCGGCACTGGTTCGGCCGGTTCAAACGTCCGTCCATTATTGTTTCAAAAAGTGTGGAGATGGTGAACCTAACGATTGCCTTGTTCGCACGATTTCGTGTTAATGGAGACGTGTTTGACATTTTAAAACTTGGCGGAATGGAAACCATGAATATCATTAGTTAGGCAA
This sequence comes from Candidatus Poribacteria bacterium, assembly GCA_965197475.1. Lineage (GTDB taxonomy): Bacteria > Poribacteria > WGA-4E > WGA-4E > WGA-3G > MSPOR6. The sequence continues at coordinate 1,495,306 of CBDANF010000003.1, forward strand.
TACCCTCTTTCCTTTATTATGCGTGGTCAAACTTTTAATCCCATGGGGTATTCGCACGAATTGGATAAACACCTGGAGGGGGTTCACCTTCCAATAGATTAAATTTATCGTGAAAATATTTCTCAATGCCAAGTCTATCAGGTTCTAAATAAACTTGTGCCCACGTAACAAACAAAGTATAGTTTGAATAATTTTGAATTCGTGAATCTAAACGATGTGCTGCTATCCTCTCTCTAATATTACCTTGTCCAACGTAAACCATTGTTGAGGTGTTTGATGCTGTTATATACCAAATAATATAAACACCTTTGAATTCATCATAGTTAGTATGAGATAAATCAACTCTGTTAAGTTCATAATAATGATTGTTGTTGTCTTTAAGATACCAATCAAGTTGGGGCATATCAATACTCCTTTTGAGTTGGATATATTCCGAGATGCTGCAATGCATTCGAAACAAATTCTTGTAATTCGATAGTAACTGGATGAATTCCCGGTCCCGTAGATGGAATGGTTAACAGGGTTAAAATTTCTTGCGTTTCATTTTTACTAATTTTGATTTGCCCTGAAATACGAAAAGTTTCTACAATATAGTCTGCGTCAGTAGATTCGCGCACACGATAAGTCTCAATCAAAGCTTTTCCTGCTGTCTCCGATACTTGTTCCGAAGTTGCTTTACCTTTTCCTTGTGCTTGTTCTGTTTGTATCTGTTTTATGCCAGGATGTTGAATAACTTTAACACCAGCACTAATAAGATATTTTTCAATACGATTAGCAAACGTAACTTCACTATACGCATAACTTGCGGGGATGACAGTAAAAGTGGGATTTTTTGGCACGTCACGTAAAACAATGAACTCTTTTGATGCACAACTTGTTAGGATTAGCAATAGGAAAATACACAGTTTTTTCATAATAGCCCTCTGTTTGTAGTCGCGCAATTCATTGCGTCTCTTTTGTCTGAATCGCGGATTATCACGGATTACACGGATTATAGTTGAATATAGCGTTCACTCTACCCAAGCTATAGCCCTTATAATGTGAAACCTTATGGTAAGTTAACACGGATCGGAGGGACGTTTGCTGGAAAGCGTTGATTTAGTACAGGGTGCAGAACTGATCCAAGATACCTTTCAATCCCTTGGTAGGTATCTATAACTTGATCTGTGGATAATGTGAGTGAGACATTCAAAGGTAATGTTGCCCATGTAGTATACAATTCGCGAGACTTATATCGCTGAAATGTGTTTTTTCTTAGGTGCATTTCAAACCTATCTTTGATCAATCCCGTTCCGACATACAAATAGGTTCGGTTAACCTGTGATGCCCAAATGATGTAAACACCGTAGATGCTCGTCTTAGATGGGGTCTGTATGACAAGACGCGGATCATCTAAGATATTAGAGTCAAATCTACTCCAAGATATATTGAACCGATCTTTTTTCCAGTGTAGTATTATTGTATGCATAACAGGTTACCTATTACTCTGTTGAAGATTGTTCTCCTTCATCTGACTGTTGTAATATTTGTGGTAGTGGTTCTGTGAAGTATTCACCACTTGCTGCGGCTTCTTCACGTCTCCGCTCCCAATCAGCCAGTTGTTGAGAAATCCTTTCTTCAGCCTCTTTTATGCCCTCGAGTCTTCCAATTGTTCTTTCAATCTCTTTTCTTTCCTTCAATTTTTCAAGAAACCAGTCGGACAAAAATATGAACACATCAAAACCTCCTATTATAATTGCAGAACCTGCTGTGCCTACAGGAATAAATTGTGAAACTCGTTCCACCCAGTTATCCAAAGACTGGTGCCCATTCCAACCTTGATCTAATTCATAAATTAGGGTGATATATCCGTACACAAGGAAAGAGATAGAGGCAATAATCAATCCTGAAGTGACTTTGTTTTTTTTCCAATAGTTTCTAAATCTTTCCCAATACATAACTTTCAAAATGTCCCAGATACTTGAAGGCATTATACCATATAAATAATAAAATATACCAACAAAATATGAGGGGTTTTAGCGTCTCCCCGCAGTCCGTAGGTTGGTAGAGCTTGCGAAACCCGACAAAATTATGTTGTAGAATATATCATAGACAAAAGGTGTCCTCTCCCCGATAATGCTATTAAAGCATAGTACAGATTTAACGAAATGTCAAGCCTTTTTTGCAATCTTGTAATCCTGAGAATCCTGGTTCAGACAAACAAGGCGGGGCACAGAGACCCTGCCCTACTACCTTAAGCACGTCTTAGGTTAATTGGGTAAGCGAATTCGCTGTCCCGTATGTGCGGATTCGTGCAATGCGTCAATGACACGCATATTTCCCAGTGCATCTGCAATTGGCAAACGGAGCGGAGTGCCATTTTCTAACGTTTCACATAGATTCAAAATCTCAGCGGCATAAGGATTCACACCGTTAACACTGACAGTTTCTCCGTTTACGGTGAAGTGCGATTCCCCTTCACCGTTTCCCCATGCCTTTTGAACAAAGAGACTTCCCTTTGTGCCAGCAACTTCATAGCATTCGCGCCATGTCCAACCGAAACTGCAATCAAATTGTCCGGTGACACCATCACCAAAGTCTAATGTTCCGATGAGGGTTTCCCAGACATTGTTAAGCGGCTCGTATTTACCTGTAGCCCATGCAGACTGCGGTTCTTGCCCAACAAGGTAACGGATGATGTTGATGCAATAGCATCCTAAATCCATAACAGCACCGCCACCGAGGTCACCTCTTAAACGCCAATTTTGTCTATCTGTGAGTTGCGTTGAAAAAGTGGAGCGTACGTATCGGACATCACCTATTGCACCCTCCTCAATTTTCTGCTTTACAGCTAACGTCAATGGGTGGTGTCGGTACATAAACGCTTCCATCAGATTGATGTTCGCGCGTTCTGTAACCTGAATCATCTGTTCAAGTTGTGACGTATTGACAGCAATAGGCTTTTCAACGAGGATTCCCTTAATACCACATCGCACGGCTTCAAGGACATTTTTCAGATGACTTGAGGGCCACGTGGCAACCACGAGGATATCAGGCTGCTGTTTCTCCAGCATCTGCCGAAGGTCCTTATAGGTATTTTGAACGTTATATTCGGTAGCAAAGCGCGAAAGTGCCTCAAATTTCTCATCACAAGCACCGACAATCTCAATTTCCGGCACGTTACGCCAAGCGTTTCCGTGCGCGTGTGAGATTCCACCGCACCCAACGATTGCCACGCGATATTTTTTCGCCATTATTCTCACCTCATAGCGAAGAAATTTGGACAAGCCTATTCTCTTGTCCTGAGAGATTTGCTGCGAGTGATATTTCAAGTGATTTAACCGCATCGGTATATGGACTCAAAATCTGTGATGCATCACTACTACGGACTGCATTTACAAAAACTTCGTCAATGGTGGGACCAGGCTCTGTTTTATCCACCCATTCGCCGCCTTCATGGACCGAGACTCTTGCGGGATTCCAATTCAACAATTCACCGTCATATAGGATATCTAACACATTCGCATTGTCCCAACCACCCGCATAAGCCCAAGCAGCTGTCATTGAACCGACCGCGCCGTTGGTAAATTGGAGTGTCACACTGTTGCTATCTGGACAATCGATCTGTTTCAAAAAACGATTTGCCTGCATCGCGTAGACCGATTCCACATCGCCAATCAGATTACGCATCATATCAATTGTGTGTGTTGCCTGTTCAACTAATTGACCACCTGACTTGTTCATCTGCCGCAACCAACCTTCAGGATTACCCCGACCGCTGCCGCACCAATACTTGCCGACAACCATGTTAATCGTCTTTCCTTCAAGAATTTCCTTCGTTATCCGCGTTGAACCGAGATAACGGAGTTGGTATCCGACACAGGTTATCAGTCCCGCTTTTGTCACCGCAGCTTCAACTTCACGTGCGATGTCAATGTTGATTGCTACCGGTTTCTCAACGAAGAACGGTAACCCCCGCTCAATCACGTCTAACTCAGGTTGACCGTGTACAAAAACGGGTAGACTCAAATAGATAGCGTCCAAGTCATCCCGTTCCAACATTGCGCGATGTTCTGTATATGGATCCGCGTTATGTTTTTCCGCTGCATTTTGCGCCTTTTGAGGTACAATATCACATATCGCAACGACGTTCGCGCCTTCCATATCAGATAACCGATTCATGTGACCGTTCGCATTGCCACCAGATCCAATAAAACCAATTTTAACTTCTTTCATATTTTACCTTTCTGTTATTTGAAGTCTATAGGCAAATTCAAAGCTACAGATTATCCGATGTTTTGGATACTGCAGCTTATTGCTACGCGCCTTGGTTAGCGCGCCTTAAAATTAACTTGTAATGCCTTTTCAATATCTTCACGTGGATGAATCCCATACTGTTCCTCAAAATTCCTGTCAAATGCAGCTTCTTCGTCCGGATCAGGTTGAATCGGGAGTTGAATCGGTTGCCGATTCTTATGCACAGAACGGTGTGCAGCAATAACCATTTCCTGATCCGCTCTACCCATTTCTCCGGTCCAAAGCGGTTGTGTGTCTTCTCTAACTGCGCGTCCGATACCATCAAGCATTGCCGCAAGTGAAATACCGCCCTCGGAGATTTGGGTGTCTTGATAAGGATTACGCCATTCAATTGTACCGCCAATGGATGGTGGGAGTTCAACAAAGATACGCTGCAGAACCTTATCCTCACCGTATTCTCTCTGAAATTCGTAAGTTCGTGCCTTTCCTCCGCGTTGGCTAATATCTTCATCTGTGCAAACGTTGACGGTTTCGCTGCCGGAAGCACCTTGGTTGCCATTTGTGATAATTGTGCCGCGTTCACCGCACGTCTCAAAACCGACAAGTTTGTTCCGTCCGAGACATCCGTTCTTATTGCCTACCATTGCGATACCGAGTCCGCCATTGTCAAAATCAACTGCGTAGAATTCAAGACCTTCCCGATTGTAGTCGCGTTTTGCCCGGTCAACATAAGGCACAATAGGCATTGAATGTCCGATGCTACTTACTGTTGTTGGGGCAGCATTCATCCGACACCGTATTGCGGCAAGTCCATGGTAACCGGTCGTGGAAAACAACCGATAGCACTTATGCACCTTGCCGATTACATCTTCCTGAATGAGTTTGCAGACAAACTGTTCTACAGGGACAAAGGGAAAGTTCTCGGATGTTTGCAATTTTACACCGTTTTCAGCTGCATCCGCTATCATCATATCCATCAAACCGAGTGTCGGCGCAAGCGGGGTTTCCACATTATGTGATATACCGCAACGGGACAGGTAACAGGAAACGATATGATGCAGTGGTGCAGGCACGACAACATCGCAAACATCGGGTGACACTTCGTCAATGAGTTTTCGGACATCGGTATATGCCTTAACGCTGAGTCTTGCTGCGCCTGTCTCAGCGGATTCCTGATGTGCATCACACACAGCGACGACTTCAAAGGTATCTTTTAGTGCAGCAGCAGTTGACAGATGCGCTGAGCCTCGTCGTCCATGACCGATTAATGCATATTTTAAACGTGACATTTTCTATCAACCTTCTGAGAATTTATCCAAGCACAAAGTCAACACGGAGGTCACAGTCCCACCGTGTTTTTCACTCCACAATGAGGATATTCTCACTGCTGTATTTTCCTCTTTCACCATCAATGCTAATCTCGCAGACCAATCTGTATTGACCCGAACTAGTTGGCGTATAAGAACATAACCCTCCATCTTTCTTAGTATCTGGAACATCAATCCACGGACTTGTTGTATCTTCTCGCCGTTGCCATTTTGAATAATGAGTGTTGTATGTCACTCCGTTAATATTCGCACCACCGAGATTGATACAACGCCCTGCTGAGGCAAATAAGAATTGAACTCTGCCGTTTGACACGACGAGTCCTTCTAACGGTTGATATGGATCAATAGGTTCTTCAGGAGTCTCATCAGGTGGTGGATTATTGATGGAGACCTTAAACGTTACCTGGTTCGCCTCTGCATTGTTCTCGCTGCTATCATCTGTAGCAGAGACTGTGATGGTTGCAGTTCCCGCTGCTTTACCCGTGATAGTTAGGGATGCCTCATCAACTAAGACAGTAGCAACGCTCGTATCGTCAGAAGATGCCCTGATAGTATGTGTGTCATCAACATCCGCATCGGTGATGTTAACCTCCACAGTTCTTTCGTCACCTACATCTAACGTTATATCTGAAATGGGTTTAATTGTTGGTTGTGTGTTTTCGTCAAGCTCACCCTCACCACAACTGCTGAAAAGAAGTAGTGATATAACCAGCATGATAATTGTGAAAAATGAAATTAAGGTTTTACGGTTCATCTATGTATTCTCCTTGGGTATTCCTTGTAGGAGCAATGAAATTACTTGCGTATCAACATTTTTCGCGTTGCAGTAAAGTCGCCTGCGGTAAGGGTATAGAAATAGACACCACTTGCAACAGATTCACCAAACTCATTTTTACCATCCCAATACGCCGCACGGCTGCGGCTATGGTAGATTCCTGCCGATTGATGTCCAAGTGCCACTTTAATGCAATTTAGTCCTGCAATTTAAAATCGCCCCACCTTGTAATGAGTTTACCACTTGCGGACACAAGCCCTCTCAACCGCACCGTGGCCAACTGCTCGCGAACCCCCGCATGCGACACATCCTCTATCCGATAATAGTAGACCGTATTCAATTTCGCTGTGGTATCAGTCCAGGTATATTCGTTGCGTTCACCTATGGTGCCAGCACCTTGAATGAGTTCGGCGTTGACAACTTTGAATTCACCATCCTTTGTTTCACTACGGTAGATGTAAAAACCCGCGTTGTCCACCTCCGACTCCGTTGTCCATTTGAGGATAACACCAGTCGCTGAGTGTTCTGCTCGGAAATGGGATAGGGTGACGGGCAACGCACCACCGCTTCCAACACCTGGTGCCCCGATGTCGTTAGGATGACCATAATAGGAGGTAGTCCTAGTAAGAAGTTTCGTATTTTTTGCGGAAATCCATTCAGCTGCATCGGTTCCAAGGCGTGACACATCATCGTTATACCGACGAATCATTGAGGTGCGTATTCCATCTTTAGTCACACTTTTTGGAAGGACCCAGACAAGTTTATCCTCAGCGTTTGCACTACTATTGATGTTTCCTACCTCATCAATTAGTTTATCTGATTGTGTCAGTTTGAGATGAAATCCTTTTTCACTTAGTATTTTACCCTTCAAACCGTGCAGTACATTTATGTCATAAACTTGTTCCTTTGAAATAGTGTTGGAGAATCGTCCTCGTTTCGAGATGATCAAGAGTGTATCTTTAGGTTCAATTATTCTCTTTTTAAAGTTGATCGTTACATTCAACTTTCCATTAAAGTCTGCTGATTGCTGGTTTTGTATATCAAGTTTCCAACCTTCCAGATTTATCTCGTCTGTATTTGACAGATTGCAAAGTTCTATCCACTGTGGTAAACGACCGTCATTTGAAGCAACCATAATTTCACTGATGATGATTTCAGGTATTTGTGCTGCGGTGATAATCGACTTTAAATGTTTTGGATGGGGCATCAGTATTCCATTACGAGGTTCATCCCATTGAAAGAAATCCGGGTTGTCAGCCTTGTGGACAATTACATCATTAAACTGTTCAATGAGAGCTTGTGGTGCCCTGTTGTCAATCATATATTGGTACAAATCGGCACCGACAGGATAATCAACACCGACTCTGTCATAGAACGCGATAAAGTTTGGGCTGAACCTACGAAAAGCCTCACACGAATAAAGATAATTGGCTTGAGCGACTTGGTTGCTTATCATATTGTTTCGTGAATATTCATACGCTTTTCGTATTAGGTCAATACGGCCTATGAGTACGTCCTCAAGATTTGGATTGGCCGCAAACAGGTTGTGATACTGATGGTCAGGATTGATTTCATGAATTTTCTCAATAGTCCAATCATCCAACGTATACCCGCCGTTGGGCAAGTCTGAAGCGACATAATATCTTGCATACTTAGAAAAAATATGCAAGTCTTCAAAGCCTGCTTTGTTACAGGGTCCACCCATATCAATGACACCTAACAGTTTGCCCAACGACTCACTCCAGAAACTCAAAAACGCATCTGCGTGATCCGGATTCAATTGTCCCGCAAATAACCTGCCACCAGGTCCTCCATGCCCACTATACGCTAAATGATGTTCAGAACTTGGGTGCTGATTCACTAAATATAACACAATATCCATGAACGTTGATTTTAGGAAGAGACTTCTCTCAACGGTCCAAGCGTCCGGCATGTCTGTATATTTTCGTATCAGGAATTGCTCTCGATAAGCACTCATTTGCTCACCAGTCTTCTTTTCGTCTGGGATTAATCCATAAGAACCGTCATAATCATTGGGGAGCTCATAAAGATGTACAGAAGAAGTTTCCTCCCATATAGCGACTTCATAATATTTGAGAACTTCGCTTTCCTTTAGCAGAACAGCTTGGGTCCAGCCACCTGCAGACGCAAAGGGCATCCAATCTGGGGTGACACGCACAACCCTTAGCATTACATTGGGAACAGATACCGGCGGCGGTGGCGAGGTGCCGCCCGGTGCTGATTCAGATTTAGTTGTCATTGCGCACAAAAAACTCAAAAGAATGAAATAAAATATACATCTTCGCAATTTCATTAAGTTACCTCACTTTTTATGTTATTGCGTCTATAACTTCTGATTATGTTTGAGATCACTCCATTTTGTTAGAAGTTTACCATGGGTGGAAGGGTGTTGTTTTCACCCTTCCGGTTGTATAGATACAATTTACTTATAGTTTGTATCAAATGACCCCATGAGTTATACTATTAGTATTCGTTAAACTAACGAGTAGATGTCCTCGGATCCCCGATAATCTATTCATGGAGGTCAATATGAACCGCAAGAAGGATACCGCTTACGGTATCACTCGGCTCGAATCCAAGAATGCCAGAGCCGCGATTATTCAGAAGATTTCAGCAGACTTTAATCTAATGCCTCTCGTTGCTGAAGCCTACTATAAACAGATTTCCACCTACTTTGAACAACACGCCGATGTGCACCTGACATCAGGGCAAATCTGCTACGAGGCAGTCGCCGCAGAGGAACCCGCAGGTAAACATATCGCTTTAGCGAAAAAAGTTTCCTGTCGGCTAACTCTCAATGACACAAACGCCGATCTTGAAGTCTTAGCGAATTATGGTCTCGCAGGACTCAGACGGCATCGGATCCTCCGATTGACCCAAGAAGCTTATGACCAAGATGCCTTACTGAGCTACGAGGATTTAGCTGTATTATTAACCACCAGTCCTGCTACAGTCAAACGCGACATTCGACACTTGAAGCAGGATGGGTATTTCGTTATGACGCGCGGGACGAAACACGACATGGGCCCCGGCACTTCTCATAAAACCCAGGTCCTGGAGTTATATTTCAAAGCCTATACCTTCACCGAAATCGAGAAAAAGACGAACCACAGCGAACGAGCTGTCTACCGCTACTTGAAAGACTTTACACAAGTCGCTACGCTCCATCATCAAGGCTTTCCTAACGCACAGATACGCCTGATCACCCATCTATCTGACCGGTTGATCCGCGAGTATCTCTCACTCTATGAGGAATACCAACACACAGATCGCATAACCCAACTCCTTCACCCAGAACCTGAGGACACAAAAAAGGGGGACCTCTCATGAGCAAACCTCTAACCCGCACGCAAATCAACGAGAAGAAATTCAGACGCATCAACGATAAGTCCCTACGACAGTTGCTCATTCACCGCTTTCTCAATGACTATGGTTATGACAAAGGCGAAGTCACTGCCACCGCCATTGTTGATGATATTCTTAAGACCGTTGAAGACTATTTCGTGATTACCCTTCCTTTGGAGAAACTCGCCACCGGCGATCAACTCCCGGATGAGCGTTTCTTGAGTTATGGACAACTCGTTTGGATGGCCGTCCCTATTGAAGAGCATCCAGAAAGAGGAAAGTCCATCGTCAAAACCCGCATGAAACCCGTCATCCTGACTTACCTCGCCGCAGAGGATATTGAATCCTTTCGCAACGGTTTCACCTCCCGGCAATTGCGGATCAATCGCTTGGTCCGCTGGTGTCATCAAGCTTATGACCAAGGGGCATTATTGACACAACTCGACTTGGCAGTTTTGCTCAATGTCTGCGATGCCGTTGTCTGTGATTATGTTAATGAATGGCAAAAAACCACTGGAGAACTCTTGCCCACCCGTGGCAATATCCATGACTTATCGGGGGCTATTACCCATAAGAAAGAGATCATAACCCTCTATCTTCAAGGACATCTCACCCCCAGGATTGCCGCAAAGACCAAACACTCTAAGGAGGCAGTTGACCGATACATTCGCGATTATGAGAGCGTCAAAGTCGTTCGGAAAGCAACCGCAGATATTGATAAAATCTCACAGATTACACGACTTTCTAAACGCGTCATCTCTCAATATCTCGACCTCATACCGCAGCACCAACTCCAAGCCATAGATGCAGACCTTGCCAATTCAGACTCAAACGATGAAGCCACTCACCAAGGAGAAGCCCAATGAGACCCTAATCCTATGTTCCCGACGAACTTTACTTCGCAAAACCGGGGCAGGTGCCTTGAAAATATGGTTGACAACCGCTACTGGTTTTGCTATACTTTAGACACGTTTATCGCTAAACGCATCATTTCTCAAAGAGGATGCTCGCGATCCCAACGCAACCCACTCATCAACGATCGCTGGGAAGCCAATAAACATCAGCCTTCCAGCTATCCTATGGTCATTTGATACTATTTTCGTATTAACATTTTGCGTGTAGCAGTGAAATCGCCAGCAGTGAACATATAGAAGTAGACACCACTTGCCACCTTTTCACCGATGTTGTTTCTGCCATCCCAATGCGCAGCACGGCTGCGAGCCTGATACAGGCCTGCACGCTGATGTCCTAAGTCTAATGTACGCACTACATGTCCCTTGATGTCGTATATTGTCAACGTGACATCGGCAGGTTTTGACAACTGATACGGTATCCACGTCTCTGGGTTAAACGGGTTGGGGTAGTTTGCTGCAAGCGCGTTCTCTCGACTCGCAGTAACCGTTACTTGCGCGGTAAGTGCTGGTCCGTTGTATTCTGCGATAGCGTCTGCGCCAACGGTTATGGTCAACGTGCCATCTGTAGTGAGATTTCCGTCAAAGGTCAATTCAATGGTGATCTCCGTGTCGCTTTGTCGGTCTATGTCAAAGGTGCCTACGGTAACACCCGATATACCGGTAACAGATACGGCATCACTAATGACAAAGATAGACCTTTCAAATTTCCTGCCGCTGAGTGTGAGTGTAATGACGCTCCCATCCAGTGCAGCCTCAGTCAAAGGTGCAGCAGTTGAGGCAGACACTGATTCTGAAACAGCAGCGACAGATATTTGTGTCGTGAGTGCTGGTCCGTTGTATCCTGCGATAGCGTCTGCGCCAACGGTTATGGTCAACGTGCCATCTGTAGTGAGATTTCCGTCAAAGGTCAATTCAATGGTGATCTCCGTGTCGCTTTGTCGGTCTATGTCAAAGGTGCCTACGGTAACACCCGATATACCGGTAACAGATACGGCATCACTAATGACAAAGATAGACCTTTCAAATTTCCTGCCGCTGAGCGTGAGTGTAATGACGCTCCCATCCAGTGCAGCCTCAGTCAAAGGTGCAGCAGTTGAGGCTGCCACCGATTCTGAAACGGCAGCGACAGATATTTGTGTCGTGAGTGCTGGTCCGTTGTATCCCGCGATAGCTTCCGCTTCAACGGTGATAGTAAGCGTTGCATTGGTATCAAAGTTAGTGCCGTCAAATTCAAGTTTTATAGTAGCTTCCGTATCGCTTTCTTTGTCAGGGTCGTGCCAAGGGATTGTTACGCCAGCAATACCAGAAACAGATACCGCATTTCTAATGTCAATAGAACTTGCGTATTTCCTACCACTCAGTGTGAGTGTGACGACACTTCCGTGTAGGGTCGCCTCTGTCAAAGGTTCAGTAGTTGAGGCAGACACAGACTCCGTGTTAGCAGTGACCGGTATTTGTGCTATGAGATTGTCTCCATCATAATCTTTAATTGCCGCTGCTCCTACAGATACCGTGAGTGTGTCATCAACAGTTAGATTGCCTTCATATTCAAGTTCAATCGTAACTTGTGTATCACCGACACGAGTCACACCAAAGGTGTCAACGGTTACCCCTGTTATTCCGGATAGTGTGATTGCATTTCTGATTGTAACACTGGAACGATCAAAAACACCATTAACAAGTTTTAGAGTAATGACACTTCCATGCAATGTTGCTTCTGTAAGTGAAGCACCTTTGGATACGGTTAAGGTAGGGGTTGCGCCAACAGATTGTGGTTCGCTTTCGTCCTCATCATCTTCAACCACTTCAACTTCTTCAAGCTCCTCACTCTCTTTGATCTCTTCTTTTGGCGTTACTTCTTTTATCTGCCACGTATTACCATCTATTCGCTCAGCAACAAAATTATGCTTCACGCCATTGATCGTACCCTTACTTTGAATGATCGTATTCTTACCTTGAGCGATTTGAAATAAACCACCACCTACATGTGATGCAGAACCGTTTTCACGAACTGTAAATGTGCTATTTGTGCCGGGGTCAATACAACTGTCGCCTGGTTCCAACAGGTCTCCCACCGCACAGTAGTTTTGATCAGAAACATCCGTTTCTGAAACATCTGTTATGTTGATGGTGATATCAATACTATCAGTACCTCCGTTCCCATCCGAAACAGAGACCGTAACAGAATAAGATGACTTCGTTTCATAATCCAATGCTGCGTTTGTCTGCAGTTGCCCAGTGGAAGTATCAATGCTAAACGCAGCCGCGTCCGTGCCAGTAAGGCTATATGTAAGTGTATCCTCACTATCCGCATCGGTTGCAGCGACAGCAGTCCCTATATTTTCACCCGCAGCAGTGTTCTCGGCAATGGAGCGTGTGGTGCTGTCGCCATCACTAAATACAGGGGCATTGTTTAAGGTTGCATCATCAGGTTGTGTATTACTCCTGTTATCTGCAATCTCCTTGATTTCCCAAGAATTTCCATCAACCTTTGTAGCGACGAAGCGGTATTCCTTATTATCTACCGTTGCGGAGATACTCATTGAATCATCATTAGAAACTTGGTTTATCCAGCTGAGCAACCATGGTAAGTTCGGAATATTCCATTTCGACCTCCCATCTTCTGACACTGAGAAAACAGCCTCAGAATCGGGATAGGTGCAGCTTTGTCCTGGTGTAAGAATGTCTCCTACCTGACACACGTTAGTTGTTGTATCAGTTCCAACCGATTCTGTTTCCGCTACATCAGTGATATTGATGGTGATCTCTATCGTATCAGTGCCGCCTCTGGCATCAGAGACAGTGATGATGACAGAAAAGGATGACTGAGTCTCATAATCCAAAGCAGCCATTGTTTGCAGTTGCCCCGTAGCAGTATCAATACTAAACGCTGCAGCATCCGTGCCACTAAGGCTATATGTAAGTGTGTCTCCGCTATCGGCATCAGCTGCAGAAACTGGTGTGCCGATGTTTTGCCCCGATTCAGTGTTTTCGGCGACAGAACGTGTCGTGCTGCTACCATCCGTGAAAACTGGTGCTGTGTTTGTAACGACAGCATCGAATACTGCCAGAGGTAGTTCTGCAGATTTGACAAACGCATATCCACTGTGGTTATGAGGTAATTCCGGTAATGTGTCAATATCCACAAGCACAGCATCCGTTGTTCCAGTAGTTCGACTTACTGTAAAGACTTCACTCTCTACACTACCTGCAGAAATCGTAATATTCGTTGTACCACCGCTGATGCTCCCATCGGTAACGCTGATCAGCAGCACAATATCAAACGGCGCGCCCGTGGGTGCTACTGCCTTAAACTGTCCATCTGCTACCTTTTCCAGTGAAACGTTAATAGGAAATGGGTCAACTGTGTTACCACCCAAGCTGACCAAACTCAGCCTATTTAAACCTTTAAAGATGCCATCCGGCAGCGCACTCAAATCGTTGTTAGCCAACGAGAGTTCACTTAGTGATGTAAGTCTGTCAAAGATGCCAGCAGGCAACGTGGTAAAAGCATTGTTACCCAAGTGGAGCGTCGTCAGTGCGGTGATATCATCAAAGATGCCAGCAGGCAACGTGGTCAACTCGTTGGCATACAAGTAGAGGCTGTCGAGTGCGGTGAGACCATCAAAGATGTCAGCCGGCAAAGTGGTAAAAGAGTTGGCATACAAGGCGAGGCTGTCGAGTGCGGTGAGACCATCAAAGATGTCAGCCGGCAAAGTGGTAAAAGAGTTGTTACTCAAGTAGAGCGTCGTCAGTGTGGTGAGACCATCAAAGATGTCAGCCGGCAACGTCGTCAACTCGTTGTCCCTCAAGTAGAGGTTGTCAAGTGCGGTGAGACCATCAAAGATGTCAGCCGGCAAAGTGGTCAACTCGTTGTCCCATAATCTGATCGTTGTCAGCGCGGTGAGACCGTCAAAATCACCGGATTTTAGGGCTGTGATGCCTTTGTTACTTAAGTTGAGTACCGTAATAGCGGCGAGGTGTGCTTCAGTCACATCCGCTGCATTATTTACGCCCGGCACTGCCTCCACAATCGCATCGCGCACCTGCGGCGTGCGGTTCCCTAACAAAGAACGGATTTCTGGTAATGGGTAGCTTAATGGTAAATCCGCAGATTTAACGAGTGTATACCCAGCGTGGTTTGATGGGAGGTTCGGTAATGTCCCGATATTTACGGTGACAGCCCCGGTGGTGTCAGGGGTTCGCGTCACTGTAAGCACTTCACTTTCCACACTACCTACGGAGATTGTGATAGTGCTTGCACCGCCTACAATGCTACCATTCGTTACGCTAATCGGTAACACAATAGTGAACGTCGCACCAGCGGGTGCAACTGCTTTGAACTGCCCATCTGCAACTTTTTCCAAAGAGATATTTAACGGTAGCGGATCAACTCCGATTTCACTTAATTGGAGTCCATTTAGTGAGGTAAGTCCGTCAAAAATTCCTGCGGGTAACGCAGTTAAAGCATTTCCGGTAAGGCCAATCCCTTGCAGTGCGGTAAGTCCCTCAAATACACCCGCTGGCAGTGTTGTCAATTGGTTGTGAGATAGGTCAATCTCTTGCAGTATGGTAAGTCCCTCAAATACACCCGCTGGCAGTGTTGTCAATTGGTTGTGAGATAGGTTAATCCCTTGCAGTGCGGTAAGTCCCTCAAATACACCCACTGGTAACGAGGTTATATTGTTACCAGGCATGTGGATACTTATAAGTTCAATGAGTCTGTCAAATACACCCAGTGGTAATGTGTTCAATTGGTTGTTTTCTATTGCAAGTTTTGTCAGTGAAGTAAGTCCGTCAAATATTCCCGCTGGCAGTGTGGTCAATGGGTTGCCAGATAGCCCGAGTGTTTCAAGTGCGGTGAGTCCGTTAAAAATATCCGCTGGTAAGGATATTAATTCGCAGTCGAATATAGTGAGAGTATTAAGCGAAGTGAGACCGTCGAAATCACCGTGCTTTAGTGTAGTGATGTTCTGATCAGATATATCCAACTCTTCAATAACAGTAAGGTGTGACTTCGTCACTTCCGCAGCAGAATTTACGTCCGGTATTGCATCCACAATAGCATTGACTACCTGTGGGGTGCGATGGCTGATCGGTGTGAATACTTCACCACCAAACTCGTTGAACACTAGTGGCAGATCATCGGATTTGACAAGTGTATAGCCAGAATGTTTTTCTGCTAACTGCGGTAATGTCTCAATATCCGCAGTAACTGCAAACGTTGTGCCGGGAATGCGGCTGACAGAGAAGATTTCGCTTTCCACATCTCCTACTGGAATTGTAATATTTTCAACACCGACATCAATAACTCCATAAGCGATCCTGAGTGTGAGTTCAAGATCAAAAGGTGCACCAGAAGGAACAACTGCTTTAAACTGACCGTCACCAGCATGTTCAAGGCCGACACTAAGCGGCAGCGGGTCAACAGGATTACCTTTCAGATTGATAGTGGTGTCTGGGATAACTAAGTCATCTGGTATTATGGAATCCTGTGAAATCACCTCACCTGTGATCAAATAGATGTAAAATGCTTTTATGGTAAAGTCATCTCTGTCATCAAAAATTCCTTTGAAGATACCTGTTGTCAATGAACGGAACTGGTTGTTCGCCAAATTAACGGCATTCAATGATGGAAGATTCTCAAATAGTCCTGCTGGTAACATCCTCAACTGATTGTTACTCATATCTAATATTACCAATTTCGTGAGATTGTCAAAAATACCATCCGGTATTGAATTTAATTCGTTAGAGGATAGATTGAGCACGTTCAGGTTGGTGAACGTGTCAAAAATAGTGATTGGTAACGAGTTCAAATTGGTATTGGATATAAACAGGGTTCTCAGATTCGTGAGATATTGGAAGATGTTATCTGGCAATGTTGTGAATTCGTTGTTGTCTAACCCGAGTGCATCAAGGTTGGGCATGCCATCAAAATCACCGGGTTTTAGTTCTGTAATGTTCTTATTGGTCAGATCCAGCACGGTAATAGCTGCGAGATGTACCTCAGTTATATCTGTAGCAGTATTGACACCCGGTACTGCGGCTACGATCGCATCTTGCACCTGTTGCGTTCGGTCAGTTACAGGTGTGTCACCGCTAAAGTCTGGTACTTGTGTCCCAGATATATCGTCTGGTAGAGTCAATACGATTAGGTTCGTCAGGTGGTCAAAATCGCTCCTTTGCACAGATATCAACGGGTTATTCGACAGATACAGGTGTGTCAGGTTGGTAAGATTGTGAAAGGGTCTGTCTGGCAGTGAATTCAACTGATTGCTGCTTAGGTTCAGTGTTGTCAGATGAGTAAGATTGTCAAAGAGCCCCTCTGGTAATGAACTCAACTGGTTGTTGTTTATGTAAAGTTCTTGCAGGTTGGTGTTATTGTCAAAAATGCCGACTGGTAAAGTGCTGATAACGTTGCTGCTTAGGTTCAGTGTTGTCAGATGAGTAAGATTGTCAAAGATCCTATCGGGTATTGAACTCAACTTATTCCCATCCAAACGGATTTCTATGAGGTTATCCAGTCCGTCAAAATCACCGTATTTCAGTTCTGTAAGAGCCTGTGAATCACTAAACCAATTGCCTCCAAGGTCTAAGTTAGACCCGCCAGAAGACGCATTTAGGGTGGTAATAGCTGTTAGATGTGCTTCCGTAACAAAGTGCCCCATATTATAATTTTTCTTAGAATAAACACCATCAATTATGTATTCCCTCTCTACATTATGTAAAGTAGGATCTATCTCAGGTACTGATCCGATGATAGCATCAAGTATCTTTGGCGAACGTTCTGATACGGGTGTGGGGGCTCCAGGTAAGGCACTTATTACTGTTAGCGGTAATGATGATCTTAAGAATTCATGTACTATTCGACCGTCAGAGTTTGATAGACTCGGCAATGATACAATGTCTACAATAACTGCAGCAGTTGTGTTAGGAGTACGAGTCATTGTGAGAAGTCCACTTTCTGAATTACCTTTGGGTATCGTGATGCTGGTTGCACCACCATTGATACTACCATTTGCAAAGATAAGAGGTAGTTCCAAGTCAATCGGTGCAGGGGTTGGTAAAACAGCCTTAAATTGACCTTCACCAATCTTTTCCAATCCTATGGATAGAGGATAAGGCTTATTTTTGTGATTGAGATATAAAAGCGAGGTAAGGTTATCAAATATACCCGGTGGTAAGCTCGTTAGATAGTTGTTAAACAGGTGGAGCCTTTCAAGTGCTGTGAGGTTATCAAATATGCCAGCTGGTAATGTCGTTAGAAGGTTGTTATGCAGGTGGAGGATTTCAAGTGCTGTGAGGTTATCAAATATGCCAGCTGGTAATGTCGTTAGAAGGTTGTTATGCAGGTGGAGGATTTCAAGTGCTGTGAGGTTATCAAATAATCCCTGTGGCAACGATGATAACGGGGTGTTATGCAGGTAGAGCACTTCCAACTCACTGAGGTTATCAAATATGCCAGCTGGTAATGTCGTTAGAAGGTTGTTATGCAGGTAAAGACCTTTAAGCGATGTGAGGTTATCAAATAAACCCTGTGGCAACGATGATAACTGGTTGTAAGACAGGGAGAGACTTTCAAGTGCTGTGAGGTTATCAAATATACTCGGTGGCAACGATGATAACTGGTTGCCAGAACTGTAGAGAGACAGGTAGAGCCCTTCCAATGCGGTGAGGTCATCAAACAAACCCTGTGGCAACGATGATAACTGGTTGCCAGACAGGTCGAGCCTTTGAAGTGCTGTCAAACCACTGAAATCGCCGTGTTTTAGAGATGTAATGTTTTGACGACGCAGATATAAATACGTAATTCCAGCAAGATGACTGGCGGTGATATCCGCAATACTCGAAACATTAAGATCATTTGATTTGACCGCGTTGAGAATCGCTTCTGCTACCTGCGGTGTCCGAACACCGAAAATATACTGGGATGCCGCCGTTGCAGTGAATGTAATCGTCTGCGAAACGTCTTGCACACTGACATCCACGGTGCTTATGCCTACTATATTGCCAAGCGTCAGTGTGCTTTCTGCTATACCGTCTGCATTGGTCGTGACGTTTATTGTGCTGAGTGTACCACCCCCTGCTGTGACAGAAAACGTTACAGGCACACCTTCAAATGCTACATCGCTTGCATCCCGCACTTCCACAACAAACGGCTGTGCAAGCGTTGTGCCGATGTCCGCCTGCTGTGTATCCCCTGATATTTTCTCAACTGCTGTTACCGTGCGATTGTCAAAGTCTACAATAACATTTCTCACCTGCAGTGTAGGTATGTGCGTATAGATAGATGGATAACTCAACAGATTACCCCGCGCATCTATCTCGTCATCCATCCCCAATTCTGTGTTTGCCACTAACGGTGATAGATCGGATACAGCGTTATTCTGAAAATATAACTTTCCCAGACTGGTCAAGTTTTGGACAGCGGATATATCCGATATGCTGTTGTTCGGCATATCTAACCACTCAAGATTGATTAGGTTCTGAATAGACGATATACCTGATATTGTGTTATTGCCGATGACGAGTTCTGTTAGGTTCGTTAAGCCTGCAACCGCAGAAATATCCGTAATAGTGTTTTCATTCAGATATAACTGTGTCAAATTTATCAGATTTGATACCGTTGATATATCTGTAATACTATTTTCATTGAGTCGCAGCTGCGTGAGATTTATCAAACCTGATAAATGAGATATATCTGAAATACTGTTCCCCCATAAATATAGCTTAGATAAATTCGTTAAGCCTGATAGAGAGGAAAAGTTCGTGATATTGTTATCCCACAGCTGCAACTCTGCGAGGTTCGTCAGTCCCGCAAGTGCAGATATATCCGAAACCGAGTTGTCGCCAAGAATGAGCGTTGTCAGATTGGTGGCTGTCTCAAGTCCTGTTAAGTTGTTGATACTGGCAGCTTGGGCATTCAACGTCGTGAGTGTTTCCATCTCTGTTTCTGAAATAGTGGCACCAGATGTTTTACCGAGCGCGGATTCTATTTTTGCACGTAGATTCGCATCGGGAATGTCTACGATAACCTCTGCAGGTGCGGTTACGGTGACACTGACGGCAATGGAGCAATTGTTATCAGTATTACTCTCACCGGTGACACTATCCACGCAGGCACCGTAATAGTAAGTGCCAGGGGTTGTTGGTGCAGTAACTGTAATATAGCGACGGATGGTGTCATTTACACCCAGTGGGTTACTGGGGTATCCACGGATCTGCGTATCCTCTGTCGAGATGACTGCATCCGAGGAGCGATAATACGTTAGGGTTGTCGCACTCGATTCTGCTGTGCCAGCATTTCTGAGGGTTGCATAGAGTCTAAACTGCTCTCCAGGTTCAACGGTATCGGGAACTGCCTCCACCGCTTCAACGACCAAGTCAGGTGTTGATGGGACAACTTCTGCGGGGATACCGAGGGCAATACCGTCTGGAACATTCAACCCAGTGATGACGTCCTCAACGTTTGAACCATCCAAGTTCGCACGCTGGATTTTACCGTTAGTAAACCTTTCCGTAGCAGGATTCCAGTCCGTATGTGTCCAATACATCTTTCCACCCACAACATCTAATGCTATACCCCATGGAGCCTCCAGTCCGCTTGTGATGAGGTCTTGCACATTAGAGCCATCAAGGTTGGCACGTTGGATTTTATCCGTGCCATGGTCTATCCAGTACATCTTACCACCCGATACATCTAACGCTATACCTCTTGGAATGCTCAATCCCTGTGTAACGAGGTCTTCGACGTTGGAACCATCCAAATTCGCACGTTGGATTTTACTAGGACGCAAATTTGTCCAGTACATCTTACCACCCGACACGTCTAACGTTAAACCTGTTGGAGCGTCCAATCCCTGTGTAACGAGGTCTTCGACGTTGGAACCATCCAAATTCGCACGTTGGATTTTATCTGTCTGATTATCTACCCAGTACATCTTACCACCCGCTATATCTAACGCTATACCAAATGGAGAAGTTAGTCCGCTTGTGACGAGGTCTTGAACATTAGAGCCGTCAAGGTTTACGCGCTGGATTTTATCCGTGCCAGCATCTGTCCAATATATCGGTGGGCTATCGGGGTCAACGACAAGGACTTTGGGTTTGGTGGTTGCTGTCGGGGGTGTTGACGGTAAGTCTCCTGTGACCCGAAGAAGAGTTGAACTGACGTATTTTTCCCTGACACCATCAACGTTCATCTCGATAACCACCGTGTATTCACCTGCGCTTGTTGGCGAATAGCCGCACAACTCTTGATCGCGTGCTGTAGTCGGAACATCAACCCATGGACTTGTTGAATTGTCTCGCCTTATCCATTTTGAACTGTGCATTTGGTAGCTGACACCGTTAATCGAAATGGTACCCTCGCCCTGTATACAACCTCCGATCCCAACACTTTGAAATAGACCTCCAATTCTGAAGACAATGCGATCTTCTGATACAGTAAGTCCGTCTAACACAGTATATCCGGTAGGTGGCGAGACGTAATTTTCGACGACTTCTATGCTTAATGCGTAACCAACACAAGGCAGCCCACATATCAACAATACCACTATAAGAATTGACATGTTGATTTTTCGATTCACAACTAACATTTTCATCATAAACTCCTTTTGAGTGATTTTCCGATTGCAATGTGCAATCGGGGTATTGAATGGAAGGCTGGAAGCGTGTTATCTTCATCTTCTAACCTTCCATGTTTCTCTAATATGCGTTACTTCCGTATCAACATCTTGCGGGTTGCGGTGAAATCGCCTGCGGTGAGGGTGTAAAAATAGACACCACTTGCAGCAGGTTCACCGACTGCGTTTCTGCCATCCCAATGCGCAGCACGGCTGCGAGCCTGATACAGGCCTGCACGCTGATGCCCCAAATCTAAGACACGTATAACATGTCCCTTGATGTCATATATCGTCAGTGTGACATCGGCAGGTTTTGACAACTGATACGGTATCCACGTCTCTGGGTTGAACGGGTTCGGATAATTCGCAAGCAGTGCGGTTTCTTCCGGTGTGAACAGTGCCAAGAGTCGCTCCAGAACAGCAATACCCCGTTGGTAGGTGCGAGAGGTGTTTCCTGATGCGCGTGCCTCAATGAGATATCCTTGGAGTTGTGCTTTCGTGAAATGTGATTGCACATGCGCGCGGGCAGCGGGTGCAGCTGCCGCACTGTCTACCGCGGCCGCAACCAAGATGAAATCGTCCACGTTGACAATTTCATCTCCGTTGACATCCGCAGCATTGCTCCCGGTACGTCCATACCGTTGTGCGACTACAATCAGATCATTAACATCCACAATCCCATCACGGTTCACGTCCTCCTTTACGATTGCGGGATTAACTGGAGAAAAAATGCCAATGGCTATGCCGTCTGGCCTGTCTAATCCTTGTGTGACGAGGTCTTCGATGTTTGAGCCGTCCAAGTTCGCACGTTGGATTTTATCTGTGCCAAAATCTGTCCAATACATCTTGCCACCCACAACATCTAACGCTATGCTCCTTGGATATCTCAATCCTTGTGTGACAAGGTCTTCAACATTGGATCCATCCAGGTTTGCCCGTTGGATTTTATCTGTGCCAAAATCTGTCCAATACATCTTGCCACCTACCTCGTCTAACGCTATGCCCCTTGGCAAGCTCAATCCTTGTGTGACAAGGTCTTGAACGTCTGATCCATCAAAGTTTGCCCGTTGGATTTTTGTTGTGCCAAAATCCGTCCAATACATCTTGCCATCCACAACATTTAACGCTATACCCCTTGGCTCCTCCAATCCTTGTGTGACAAGGTCTTCAACATTGGATCCATCCAGGTTGGCACGTTGGATTTTATCTGTGCCATTATCAGTCCAATACATCTTGCCACCCACAACATCTAACGCTATGCTCCCTGGATATCTCAATCCTTGTGTGACAAGGTCTTCAACATTGGATCCATCCAGGTTTGCCCGTTGGATTTTATCTGTGCCAAAATCTGTCCAATACATCTTGCCACCTGCCACGTCTAACGCTATGCCCCTTGGCAAGCTCAATCCTTGTGTGACAAGGTCTTGAACGTCTGATCCATCAAGGTTTGCCCGTTGGATTTTTGTTGTGCCAAAATCCGTCCAAAAAATGGTTAGCCGAGCTTCATCTCTATTTGCAGTGACAAGTATTTCTGTGGTTAGCGCGGTGCCTTTATGGTTAGTTATCGCACCATCGGCAACGTTGAAGGTTAGTGGGGTATCAGTGAATAAGTCAGTACCATCAAATTTTAGTTCAAACGTCACTTGTCTATCACTGATACGTTGCACTGTATCGGTATCTAAGGTTACACCGTTGATACCAGAAACGTTCACCGCCTCTTTGATTGTGGCAATATCCTCCTCAAAAGCGGCCCCCGTAATTGCTAACTTGACAGTGCTCCCATTCAACGTTGCTTCTGTCAACGGAGACACGGCCGAAGCGGAAATAAATTCTTTCAAAGCAGTGACAGGTATTTCTGTCGTAATATCTTCACCTATATTGTTGGCTATTGCTCCTGTTGCGATGCTAAAGGTGAGTGCGGAATTCGTATCAAAATCGGTGTCATCATAATTCAGTTCAACTGTAATTTCTGTATCGCTAATACGTTGCGCAGTAGTGGTATCTAAGGTTACACCACTTATGCCAGAGACCTTCAACGCCTCTCTAATTGTGGAGATGTCTTGTTCATAAGCGGCACCAGTCAGTGTCAGGGTGACAGTGCTTCCATCCAGCGTCGTTTCTGTCAACGAAGACACAACCGAAGCAGAAACACCTTCTTTGATAGTGGTTACAGATATTTCTGTCGTAATATCTTCACCTATATTGTTGGCTATTGCTCCTGTTGCGATGCTAAAGGTGAGTGTGGAATCCGTATCAAAATCGGTGTCATCATAATCCAGTTCAACTGTAATTTCTGTATCGCTAATACGTTGCGCAGTAATGGTATCTAAGGTTACACCGTTGATACCAGAGACGGTTACTGCCTCTTTGATTTTGGAGATGTCCTGCTCAAAAACAGCATCTGTAAGGATTAGCGTGACAGTGCTTCCATCCAGCGTCGTTTCTGTCAATGGAGACACGACCGAAGCAGAAACAAACTCTTTCACAGCAGTGACAGGTATTTCTGAGGTAAGTGTTTCTCCTATGTCACCTACGATAGCTGATGCATCAATACTAAAGGTAAGGACTGTATCCGTGTCAAAGTCAGTATCATCAAAATCCAGTCCAACCGTTATTTCTCTATCGCTGAGGCGTTGTGCTGTAGCAGTGTCTATCGTTACGCCATCGATACCTGTTACCGTCACGGCATTTATGATCGTGGCAACGTCCGCCTCGTAAGCACCAGTACCCCAACTTAATGTCAATGTGATCATACTCTCATCCAAAGTTGTCTCTGTCAACGGAGGTGTAGCGGATGCAAATACGCCTTTATAAGGGGTGACTGGGACTTCTGCAGTGAGTGCGGGACCGTCGTAGTTATCGATTGCAGCTGCTTCAACGGTGAAGGTGAGCGTGGCATCGGTCTCAAAGTCACCGTCAAATTTAAGCTCAACCGTGACCGTTGTGTCATTTACTCTATTCACCCGTTCTACCTGCCTGTATCTGGTTTCATAGTATCCCGCACACCATCCGACACAGAACGGATTGAACGGGACGAATTGCCTGTAGCTCTCCTGATGTCCATTGAGAAGGACCCCTTCAATGCCTGACACTGATAGCGCATCTGTGATACTTTTCTCGCTCTCGATCCATGTCTGATCGGTCAGTTTCAACGTCACCGTCTGCCCATCCAAGTCCGCCTCTGTCAACGTCTGTACTGTTTCTACTTGCAATTCAACAGCAGGATCAGCGGCGGAACTCACGCCTTGTAATCCACATAGCAACACTAACATCACGAGAATTGACAAAATAATTTTCCTATTCGTAACTAACATTTTCATAAGAAACTCCTTTGTAAACATTCCTTGAAGATCAGGTGGACAAAGCCACCCACCATTTTTGAAATAGGTTGTAGTTGAGTTGGTTAATGCATTCAGGACTTACGCAAAATCCTATTATACCAAATTTATTTGATTCATCGTCTTCACATACCGCTCCGCTGGAGCGGAAGACAGAAAACTCCGCGTGTACTATAAACATACCGCTCCGCTGGAGCGAAAGAGTGAAAAAAGCACTGGAAAAAACAAGACGAATTACGTTAATTTGGTATTATTTGTAGTTGCGGCGAGGTCAGAAAACCTGCTTACTATGGGGTGCGTAGGTCCTAAGTAATTCCGAACGATCTTTCATGCAAGACAATTAGTTAGTTTTGTAAAATTAATATATAATTGACTTATATGAAGTATATGCCAGGCATTAAATAGAGTCAAGCAAAAAATGAAATTTAGTGGGGTTTTGGGAAAATTAGTCGGATTTTTAAGTGTTAAGGCATCATAATATCATCGGATAACATAATTCTAAAATGCGTAAGTCCTAGCATTTATATCCAACCGCTCCAAGTTCATTCCGAATTTTGTTTATTTCAGCAGTAGACAATTGACACAGTGGTCTGCGCATGGTCATTGATGGAAATCTACCCATCAACCATCTGGCACACTTCATCCGCTGGTGTGCATCGCTACTCGGTTCACCGAAGTTATAAACAATCCGAGCCAAAGTATCTACCTGATTGCGTGCCTTACGTGCGCCTATCAAATCGTTGTTGAGCGCGGCGTGTACGACAGCAACCATCAATTCTGGGACAAATCCAGCAAATCCGATGAGCGCGCCGTCGCTGCCTTCTAAAAGTGAAGCAAGCAAATATTCGTCATGACAGGTTAAAATAGGGACATGCGGTGCAGCTTCTTTCAATTGTTCGTAATCCCACCGCCAACGTGCCATGTCGCGGGTGCCCATTTTGATGCAGACAACTTGTGGAATTTTCACTATCTCCAACATCTCTTCAAGGCTATATCCCGCCTTTGTCCAAGCAGGGTATTGATGCATAATAATGGGTATATCCGCACCTTCAGCGACATCTTGAAAGTAACCGACTGCTGTTTCAGGTGTCCTACCGAAACGTAACCAGTGATGCGCAGGCATCAACAGAATCGCATCTGCCCCCGCTTCCTTCGCTGCAAGTGCATCGTCAATTGCAGGCAAACTCCCTTCCGCACTAACGCCCGAAACAACTTTAACCTTTTCACCAACAGCTTCGGCAGTGATTTGGGTGACGCGCTGCCGTTCATGTGGACAGAGCGACATGATTTCACCGGTGTGCCCGTTACAGACAACCCCTTTTATGCCATCAACGCTGGCAAGTTCCTGCATATACCGACATAAACCGGCTTCATCAATTGATTCATCTGAATGGAAAGGACAGAGCGTTGCCGGAAGGACACCTGCCCATGGATGTTGTTGCCAATTATAGTAGATTTTAGAATTACTTGGACATTGTTATCGGTCCAGTTGGGAAACAGTTCCTACCGCATATTTTGTAGCACAAACTTTTAGTTTGTGTCGTCCTTGCGCAAACTGAAAGTGGACGCTACAGCAGTGTCCAGATAATTACAGATTTTACTATAAGATTCATGGGGTTATCAATACCTCTCTTTCATTAGAGATGAGGAAAACGCATTGACGCATCAAATCACTTGGTCGAATGTCATAAGCGCATTCAGCGTTGATTTGCTACCATAATAAATAAGGATAAACACGGAATTCCGTAATAGTTTTCAATTTGACATCATTTTAACTTGATTTTGAATCCAAAGTCAAGTATTATTTTAAGATAAAGAATTCATTCCTATCCAAGTTTTACTGATTTTCAACAACTATAGTTGAGTCCGTTAGGACGTTCTAAGAGACTTTTCGTATTGTTACGGAGGTAGTTAACATGAAACAGAGACGAATGAAGATTATCGCTGCCAGTGTCATTATATTCAGTGCTTTAGTGGTATTGGTGGTTGCGGGGATTAGAAACACGGGCGTGCGACATTTTACCCCTGCTGACCTTGTTGCTAATGCCAATACAATGGACAATCAAAATGTTCAGGTTGATGGAGTCATTGCTGAGGAAAGTTCTACATGGGATGCTGCCAATTTTAAGTTGACCTTTGCTATACAAGAACGGGAAGGCAGTGAGACAGTCAACGTTATTTACGCTAAACGTCTTAAACCGGACAACTTCACTGATGGTGGCAGCGTTTTTGTAGAAGGCAAATATAACGCGGAGAAAAACCTGATTGTCGCTTCAAAACTACAAACGAAATGTGCTTCCAAATACGAAGGCGCGGAGAGTGCTACATCTAAAAGTGTTTCCTACTAATTTTGCATATCAAGAACTCGCGACACTTTGTTCCAGTGATATTATTAGAGGGTCAATATGCTCATAGAGAAGCTTGTGGAAGGTATTCAAGGGGTGGCAGCGGAACTTGGTCAAGCCGCGATATGGCTTTCCATACTCTCTGCGATATGGGCAATTGGCGCACTCAGCATCGGATTACGGCAGAAAAAATTCAATGTAGTCCAGAGTGGCAGGAACGCCGTTATTGCGACCTTTGCTCTTATCACCGTTGCCACAACCGCATTAATCTTTGGCTTTGTAACTGATGATTTCTCAATGAAGTATGTCGTTGAGGTATCCAGTGCAGCACAACCCCTCCTCTATAAATTTACTGCCCTCTGGGGGCGAATGTCTGGTTCACTCCTATTCTGGCTTTGGTTGCTCACTCTTGGCGGGATTATAGTTGTTTGGCAAAACAGGAAAGCAACTGATACGTTATCAGATTACGCGCTGATTCCTATCGCCATCGTACAGCTCTTTTTCATTATCCTTGTGACCGGTTTAATTGAAGGGGTCTACAATCCCCTGGACCGATTTCCTAATGGGCAGGTGGCAGCTGACGGTCGAGGGATGAACCCACTCCTCCAGACACCCAGCATGGCATTCCATCCACCAACTCTGTATGTCGGTTGGATTAGTTTGACGGTGCCGTTTGCGTTTGCTGTGGGCGCGCTTGCGTCTGGCAAAATTGGAAGCGATTGGATACTCCGTTCTCGAAGGTGGATGCTATTTTCATGGATTATTCTCACTATCGGCATCACCCTTGGCGGTAATTGGGCATATCGCGAACTTGGATGGGGTGGATACTGGGCATGGGACCCGGTTGAAAACGCTTCCTTTATGCCGTGGCTACTCGGCACCGCTTATCTGCACTCTGTGATGATTCAAGAGAAGCGGAATATGCTCAAAATGTGGAATATCCTCCTGATTACCTTAGCGTTCCAATTCACCCTATTAGGAACATTTATTACCCGAAGTGGAATTATAACTTCGGTGCATGCTTTCGCACAATCAGACATTGGCGGGTATTTTCTTGGGTTTATCATCGCTTCAACCGCGGGTGTGCTCGGACTTGTGGCATATCGTTGGCAACGACTCAAAAGTGCTAATCGTCTTGAATCTCTTCTCTCACGTGAAAGTGCTTTTGTCCTGAACAATTGGCTCCTTGTTGGATTAACGTTGATCATTCTTTGGGGAACATTGTGGCCTATCATCTCAGAAGCGATTCAGGGTGAAAAGACAGCTGTTCCCGAAGCGTTTTTCAATCAGGTTGTCATTATTCCAGGATTGCTGCTTCTCTTTTTAACCGGTGCCGGTCCTATTATCTCATGGAAGAAGATCACGCCTAACAATTTTCGCCGTATGTTTGTATCGCCACTTCTTATCGGTTTGGCAGCAGCAGCAGTAGCATGGATATTTCTTGCTTTCAGAGCGCACGCTGCTGCATCTGTTACAGCAGTTGCCCCAGAGATAACTACAAATAATTTGTTTATGCAGGCATGGGAATTTCTTGTTTTCAGCGGACAGTCGATCCCTATTTACTCAGTGCTTTGTGTTTTTGCAAGTGTGTTTGTGTTCGTTGCGATCTTTAGCGAATTTTATCGCGGTGCTAAATTGCGGGCAAAACGGCAGGAGACATCTTTACTCAACGGACTGTGGCTCCTGCTCCAACGCAACAAACGCCGTTATGGCGGTTATATTGTCCATATCGGAATCGTTATTGTCTACATAGGTATTATGGGGTCCAAAGGGTATTTTTTACTCAAATCCGAAAGTCTCAAACTGGGACAATCAATGGATGTAGGTTCGTATCAACTTACGATGAAAGATTCATTTCAGGAAGAACACGAAAACTTTCTCCGAGCGGGAGTTGTTTTCGATGTTGCAAAAAATGGGCGAAAAGAGACAACGATGAGACCTGCGCGCCACTTCTACTATAAAGCAGGACAAGGCGATCAAGATACGATTGAGTCGGCGATCCGCCATAACGGTGTGAATGACCTCTATATCGCCCTCGGGCCTTTGCCATCAAAGATAGATGCAGACACCGATGTAACCGTCCAGGTCTACCATAACCCCCTTATTGGAGTTGTCTGGATCGGTGTCGCCGTGATGGTGTTAGGTGGAATTATCGCGATAATTGAGAGGTCTGACCCTAAACCAAGTTCCCAAACAACATAGGTGATTACAATGAAAACCCTAAATTCACAGTTGGTTAAAAAGGTTTGTGCCTCTATACTGGCGATCATTGTGCTATTTATTTTCGTCAGCACTACCTCTGCACAAGAACAGGCAGAGGACATGAGAGACGTAAAAATCATTGATTATGAATCTGAATTAGAAGAACTGATAACCACAGTTTACTGTTACTGTGGCTGTACGCGGGAAACCATCAAGGCATGTGTATGTCCAACGGCGCAAAACGTTGAAACAGATTTCCGTAATAAATTACTACGCGGTGACACAGTTGATGAAATTCGCACCGAGTATCTTGAAAAATGGGGACCTCAGTTTTCCGCAGTTATGAAGAATCTGATTGCTTATATAATGCCCGCAGTTATCCTGATAGCTATTGGTGGTGTTATTTTTATTGTTCGGCATCAATCACGCGGAAACAAGTTACCATCAACACAACATGACAATCAGATTTCTGATGAGTTGCAACAACAGGTTGAAGCGGAACTCGAAAAATATAAGGAACAAAATTAGGGGATTGTAATGGTTTTCCTTGTGCTTTTGTGGATTATTCTTCTTGGAACGGCACTTTTGGTATATCTCATATTACCGCTTTTTAACAGATCGGATATCTTCCCAGAAGTTAATCCAACGGAGGCACGCATGCAAACCCTCTCTCTGGAACGCGAACAGAGTTATTCTGCATTAGTTGACCTTGATGAAGATTATGAAACGGGAAAACTTTCAAAAAAAGATTATCAAGAATTACGTGCCGCTCTCATGCAAGATACGGCTCGTATTATTAGTCAACTGGAAACCGATGCCATGACAGATGTTGAATCTGAGATTGAAAGGTATAAACAGCAGAAACGCAGATAATGAAAACACACAGTAGTCCATTATTAATCAAAAAGAGATGCCACACCTTAAAACATGTGGAAACCGTTAGGTATCTTAGTAATCTGTTAGTAATAGTTTTCACTTTTCTGTTGTGGCTTCCTGCCACCTATTCCCAAAATGAAGTTGGTAATATTCATGGCAAACTAACTGACATAAAGTTGGACAAACCTATCGCTAACCATCTTGTTACGCTCAATATCTATAATGCGGCGGACGTTACGCGACAGGAAACGAAAACTGATGAAAACGGAACCTATCGTTTTGAAAATCTGCCGATTGATGCCGAGACACACTATACAATCTCTACAACTTACAATAGCGTTGCGTATACAGAGAAAGATTTAGTGCTTTCTTCATTCGTGCCAAATCTCCCTGTTAACATTGAAATCACCGCTCCGACAGATGACCCATCGCAGATTCGAATAAAGTCATATACAATTGTTATCGGATTACCCCCTGAAGACCATGCAACAGATGGTGCCGTGACGGTTATTGAGGCTTTAGATGTTGAAAACCTGAGTAACTCACCGTTCCAAACCACTCGCGAAAATAAAGTCGTTGGGTTCAATCTCGATCTTCCGAAAGGGTATGAGGCGTTTCACCCCCATGTACCTACGTCCCTAAAACGCAGTTCTACCGGCAATCGTATCGTTCTCTCGGATCCGTTACCTCCCGGGCCGACACAAGTAGGATACAGGTACATCTTTCATGCTAATAAGAACAAACTTGATTTATCTCGGCGGCTGCATTTTCGTGCGGATCAGATCTCTATCCTTATTCCAGCAGGTATCAACTTGGCTCCACATTCAAAGTATTTTAAGACGACTGACTATGAAGTGATTAACAATGTGGTTTACAAAGTTTACCCAGCAGCCCCGGCCAGTGGATTCTCAGCAGGCAAAACAGTGAGTTTAAAATTGGGGATACCTAAGCAAAAATTTAATATCGGACAGGTGGTATTTATTGCGATTGCTGCCTCTTTGGCAGGTGGATTTCTTGCCGCAGCGATTTTTATGCTCCGAGCGAGGCATCGTACCCCTGTTGAATCCGACGCCTCACAGGCAGTAACATTTGATTCGGGTTGGCTCCGTAAACTTAGAGATGCTGACCTTGAGCACGCCCGTACCACACGGCTTGAATTTATAACCCTGCTTGATAAGGCACACGAAAAACAGGAGATTTCGGAACGGGTTTACAACCGATTACGTAAGGAACAGACCGAGCGGCTCACTGAGATAATTAACCAACGCCAAGAACGAGGATTAGATAACTGAAGGGTGTGCATAAAAAACCGATTTAAATGTGCGCTTAAAAGTAGTAGGCACACCCCACCAAATACCATACGCGCATTCTGCGTTAATTTGGCGCGCCATAACCAAGTCCAAAGAGGCGCGTAAATTTGCGCGACTACAAACGCCGCAAATCTAAAGAAAATGTAATGTATAGGTATTTTAGATTTGACTATAAAAGGATTTTATAGGATGAGTAATGAACAATGTATCGCTGACTTGATTGAGGATTTCTCGGAGCTTGACGATGATGTGCGTGATGCTGCGAAGGCAGAGTTGATTGCTATCGGTGAACCCGCAATACCACAACTCATTGAGGCACTTGCCGATAATTTATGGGATATCGCTGATCAAGCCGCCGATGTCTTAGCAGCAATCGGTGAACCCACAATACCTGCACTCATGGAAGAGATGGAGATTGCCGAAAGACATCAAGGTTTCGCTCTCAGCAGTACATTTACTCGTATAGGTGAGCCGGCAATACCTGCTTTGGTTGAAGCATTAAATAACAAACTGAATGAAGAGCTTCGAGAATATGCCGTTCGCGCGCTCAGTGGAATGGGCGTTGCCGCAATTAGCGCAATACCCGCACTTATTCAAGCTTTGAGCGATCCCGCGGACGAGGTTCGAACTTATACAGCCTACGCACTCGCTAAAATGGAGGAAGCAGCAGCGGATGCTGTGCCTGCTCTCATCAAAGCTCTTGAAGATGATTCTGAACGCGTTCAACACCATGTGGCATTTGCATTAGACAAAATTGGGACCCCAGAGGCACAGGAAGCACTTAGATCTCTGTAGGAGAAGGAGATAGTCATGGCTGAAGCAAGACAAAAACTTGATGATATAAGAATGGAAGAAACTCATCGAAAACGTGCCAATGAACTTGATGGTAAAACGTGGTTGCGATATTCAGTATCAGTATGGAGTGATATTAGAAAAACAAAGGAAGAAACTGCGCTAAAACACCCCGCAATGTTTCCCATTGCACTCGCGTGTCGTCTTATTGAATGTTTTACAAATTCTGATGCTTCTTTAATATTGGATCCCTTCGCTGGAGTTGGTTCTACATTACTCGCTGCTAAGGAGTCGGGCAAAGATGCTATCGGATTAGAGATTTCTCCTGAATTCGTCCAGATTGCCGAAGGTCGCCTAAGTCAAATGAACCTGTTTGGAGAGGAGACTGAGATAAAAATTCATACTGCCGATAGTCGTGAACTTTATCGGTATATTTCCCCAAACAGTGTGGATATGGTAGTAACATCACCTCCGTATTGGGATATTCTGTTGCAAAAAAGGACTGCTGATAATAAAGAGCAGCGGGATTATGGGGATACAGTGGCAGACTTAGGAAAAATTCGAGATTATGAGAAATTCTTATTAGAACTTCGCAAAATTTTTGAGCAAGTCTATGGTGTGATGAAGCCCGAAAGTTATTGTTGTGTTATCGTCATGGATTTGCGAAAAAAGAACCGGTTTTATCCCTATCATATTGACATTTCTCAGTTGATGGTGGATATCGGTTTTAATTTCGATGACACTATTATATGGAACCGAGCACAAGAATATAACAACTTGCGG
Organism: Candidatus Poribacteria bacterium; assembly: GCA_965197475.1. Lineage (GTDB taxonomy): Bacteria > Poribacteria > WGA-4E > WGA-4E > WGA-3G > MSPOR6. The sequence continues at coordinate 1,528,196 of CBDANF010000003.1, forward strand.
CCGTTAGGCTATCCGAGTGTCTTCCGTGTTAATAAAGTCCATGAGTTTATTTTGATTTTCCAAAAGCCCGCATAAGCATTCACATTTTGTAGGCATGGACATATCCAATGAGTTTAATCGAAGTAATAGACTATATTGACGCGGATGTTGCCTATCTGTTAGGTATGATTACGGCACGAGGTAGAATCTCTGAAAGTGGAGGCGTTAAGCAAATTATTGAGTTTCCTTATCATGCACTTAGAGTTGATGGTGTCTCTGGCACTTTTGACACTGATACGTCTATACGGTTGGGTTTGCAACAGATACAAGAACGGGTTTTTGAGTTAACTGGAGCGGATGTCAGTATTGTTAGTGGTGAGAATAATGTTGCCCTCGTGTTACGTTTTCTTAGAAATACGATGGTGTGGCGAAATATTTTGATGCATACACAGGAACGCACGGGGTATGAATATTTTGGAGTTCCAGAGATATTTTTTTCTTCATCTGTTCCTAAGGATTGGAAACGGGAATATCTCAGGGGTTTTGCCGATGTTGCTGGAAATGTCAGGCGTGCAAATCGTTATATAGATAAATCAAACCGCGTTCGACTTGATGTATTAAACTATCCTACAAACTGGGACATGCCGGTTCAACTCTGTACTCTTCTGGAAGAGCATTTAACGATTCCCGTTCAGTTAATCACTTGGGGACATCCCAATTTGGGACGGGATTTTCGTGAACATCAAATCAATATCTTTGCTGTTCCATTTGGAAATATCGGTTTTTCATTGCCACACAAGCAAAATATTTTGGAAGAATTTATTGAGCAGGACAAGAAAAATCATCCTCAGAAAACTTACAGTCCCTGTCTTGGCAGACGAAAGTTAAGAAAAGGAAAACGAAAATCGAAGGACGATAGAGAAAATTCCGAAAAACTTGATGATCGGTTAAATGACAAACATTTCAACGCGTACCGGCAAATTTGCAAAAAGTTAGGGTGTCCGCGCACACCGAAAATTCTCCAACAAGGAGATTGGAGGGTTGACGCACAGGACGCATTAGAGGAAGTAACAGAGGATAAAGTATAAATCCGAAAAGGATATGTACCCTAATGTTTGTGAGTGGTTAGCGGATTTTCTAAAGGACCGCTTCAAAAAAGCACATGTTGAGGTCTATGAACTTTCTCAAAAGCCAATTTCCCGTTTTCTCAGAACATATAACCGAGGTAACTTTCCCGCAGAATGGGTCACATGGAACATCAAGGTTGATGTTGTTGGATTTGTGCACCGTTCAAACAAACCAACCTCAATGGCTTTTGTGGAATGCAAAAATACCAAACTTACAATGGCACACCTTTCGCAACTCTTGGGCTACAGCCGCATTGCACAACCCCTTTATTCATTTCTGATTTCTCCTATAGGTTTTTCTCCAACGCTTGTCTCTTTGCTTCAAGAATATCGGAGACAGGATGTGTTGGAATATCAGTGGGAAACTGGGAGAATACCACGGAAAATTGTCTTAGCACAGTGGGATATGGCTACAGCTAATCTGAATAGACATACTATGATAGGAGGAATAGGGGTATAAAACCTGATATTTCTGAATGTAGATACAAAGTAAACATTATGGTAAATTGTTGGATTAAATAAAAACTTGAAAACAATATGTAAATATGATATAATTAGAAAAAGTGGAATACAAGGATTGTTATAAAGGAAATTTCACGAACCTCATTCAAGAAAACGCGAATTAATAAAAATAATTAACAGTCGAACGAATTTGCTTACAATTAGAAAGGAGCCAAGATGGCAAAGTACGATTTTGTAGTCGCCATAGGTGGGGCACCGGGGCAAGGTATAGCTACAGCAGGAAAAAACTTGAGTCAACTCTGTGCTCAGCACGGTCTCCATGTTTTTGCTTATAGTGCTTACCAATCCCTCATCCGTGGCGGTCATACCTTCCTTACTATCAGAATTAGTTCTGAACCTGTCTCAAACCACGGCGACAAGATTGACCTTATCATTGCTCTTGATCGTAACAGTTTAGAAAAACATGTGCCGCATGTCAGACCCGGCGGTGCAATTATATATAACAGTAATGATGTAAAAAAACAGGCACCAGAACGAGACGATATCCAGTTGTGTCCTATTCCTTATAAAGAATACTCCAGCGTAATTGAAGATAGAAAGTTACAGAGAGCATGTCTGAATACGTGTCTGCTTGGTGCTGCTTTGGCACTCGTGGGTGCAGATTTAACGATGCTTGAGGAGATAATAACCGCTGCGCTTCTCAAAAAAGGACAGGAAGTTGTGGATGCCAACATCTCGGTGGCGACTGCAGGTTATGAGCACGCTATCCAGCACTTCACGCAATTTGATACCAAGTTTGAGAAACACGGACCTCCACTTGCTTTCGGTCAAGGCAATTCTCTTATGGCAATGGGTGGTGCAGCAGCAGGTGTAAAATTTTATTGTGCCTACCCAATGAGTCCCTCAACCGGTGTTCTACATTGGATGGCGAGAAACGCTCGTGATCTCAATATTATGGTCCGTCAATGTGAAGACGAAATCAGTGTTGTCAACATGGTAATCGGTGCAGCACATGCTGGATGCCGTGCGATGTGTGCAACATCTGGTGGTGGATTTGCACTCATGTCAGAAGCAATCGGGAGTGCTGGTATGATGGAAATTCCGATTGTTGTCATTAATGTTCAACGTGGGGGGCCTTCTACAGGTTTGCCAACGAAAACTGAACAGGGTGATCTATGGCAGATACTTGGGGCAAGTCAAGGTGACTTTCCCAAAATCGTTGTCGCGCCTACCAGTATTATTGATGGGTTTAATACTATCCCTGAACTTTTCAATCTCGTTGATAAATTCCAGTGTCCCGGTATGGTTCTCTCAGATCTTATGCTCGGCGAAGGTTATACTACATTTGAGCCAGATTCTATCAATTGGCAACCAGAAATTGACCGTGGCGAGATGATAACTGAACTTGGACAAACAGATGGAGAATACCTGCGTTACCAGATTACCGACAGTGGAATTTCACCACGGGCAATCCCAGGCACAGCTGATCATGTGCACGTCGTCGCTACCGATGACCATGATCAAGATGGCGGACTAATTAGTGATGAATTTACGGACCCGCATAAACGACGTGACATCATGGAAAAACGGCAACGGAAAATGGACGGTATCGTTGAACTGCTCCCACCCCCAACGCTTGAAGGACCTGAAGATGCAGAAGTCACGCTCATTGGATGGGGGTCTACACACGGTGTCATTAGTGAAGCAGCACAAATGTTGAATGAAGATGGTATTAAGACTAACCATATCCAATTCAAATGGCTCTATCCGATGGACGAAGATGCTGTAAATGAAGTGTTGGCAAATTCAGGACACGCTATTATTGTTGAGTGCAACTACACAGGCCAGTTCGCTCGGTTCTTGCGGGGCGAAACAGGCTTTAAGGCAGATGGACACATCCGCAAGTATGATGGTGAACCGTTTATGCCACACCACATCGTTGACGGAGCCCGTGAACTATTAATCGATAAAACTGAACTCTACGTCCCATACCAGGAAATTGTTGTCTAACAATGGAGGATGAATCAAATGGCAAAAAAAGAAAGACCTATTCAAGGTGCTCCTACTGCGAGAGATTTTAAAGGCGATGTTAATCCCGATTGGTGTCCCGGTTGTGGTGATTTCGGTGTGCTTAATGCGCTACAAAATGCTTATGCCAAACTCGGTCGTGGCAATCATGATCACCTTACCGTCAGCGGAATCGGGTGTTCCTCTAATCTGCCTGGCTTCATTCGTACTTACGGAATGCACACCCTACATGGACGTTCACTTGCCGTAGCAACGGGTGCTAAACTCGCTAATCATGAGTTGAATGTCGTCGTCACTGGTGGTGATGGAGATGGATACGGCATCGGCGGAAATCACTTCATTCACACGATGCGAAAAAATATTGATCTCCTCTACATTGTGATGAACAACGAGACTTACGGGTTAACTGTCGGTCAAGCCTCACCTACGACGCAAGTAGACGAGATAACCAATAGCACCCCGTTCGGCAATATAGAAACACCTCTCAATCCCGTAGCAATGGCAATTGTCGCAGGTGCTACTTATGTCGCAAGAGCATTTAGTTCTGAAGGAAAACCACTCGCTGAATTAATGTACAACGGGATGCAGCACAAAGGTTTTGCGTTTATTGATGTTATCAGTCCTTGTTTGACGTGGAAGGGTGATGAAATTTTCGATTATTGGAAAGAACGTGTCAACTCTCTTGAAAATCATGACACAAGTGACAAAGCTGCGGCACTTGAACAAGCGGTCAAGACCGGTCATGACACTCAGCTTGGGTTATTCTATCACGATACAAGTCGTCCCTCCTTGGAACAGTTGGAACCCGTTTTGGAAAACGGTCCTATGGTACATCAACCCCTCGGCATTACCCCAGAGCAGGGTGCCTCAATCATCCAGCGCATGATGTAAAACATATCGGTTAGGGCAGGCATTGTTCCTGCCCTTTTCTTTTTGAATTTACGACGGTGCTGAAACCACAAATTTCTCCTACACCCTATGCGTCTTTTTGCTTCCCAGATCACAAAAAATTTCGGGCACCGAACGATTGTCAGAAACGTATCGCTCACGATAAACCCTGGGGAAGTCGTTGCGATCTTCGGACCGAACGGCGCAGGTAAGACGACGCTTATCAAAATTCTGGCAACTCTCCTCCGCCCAACATCCGGGAAGTTTGAGATCGAAGGCACGGACGCAATTGCAGACTACGCACAAGTGCGAAACGTTTTAGGTGTCGTTATCCATGAGCATTTGGCGTACCCTGCTTTGACCCCGTATGAAAATCTGAAGTTTTTCGGACAGATGTACGGCATCAATCACTTAGAAACCCGATGCAAAACACTTCTTTATGAAGTCGGCTTAAGCCGCTTTATCCATGAACCGCTTCACATCTTTTCACGTGGCATGACCCAACGTTTTATGATTGCCAGAGCCCTCCTCCATCACCCCTCAATTTTATTACTTGATGAGCCCTTCTCTGGACTTGATGCGTCTGCGAAGCAGTTTGTCATAGATCGCATCGCACAAGAACAACAAAACGGGAAAAGTATACTCATTACAACACATAACACCGAATTGGGGCACCTTGTAGGGTCAAGATTTTGCTTTATGATAAATGGTGAATTGGAAGAGATTGCACAAAAGGATGAAATTTCTGAAGATGTGTTACTGAGCATGTATGAGGAGAGATTATTAGACACCGCTTCAAAACGGTTGTAGGTGGCTCTTTCAAATTGAGACAAACATGAAGGCACTCCGACAGATTGCAGCGTTGATTCGCAAAGACCTATGGATTCAATTCCGTTCAAAGGAAACGCTGGCGTTAATTTTCGTTTTTAGTGTACTCGTTGTCCTCATTTTTGTTTTTGCGTTTGGACAGGAATTCCCTGAAAAGATTGAACGTAGTAAATTAACCGCTAGTGTCCTCTGGGCAACATTCGTTTTTGCAGGAATTATCACCTTGAATCGTTCATTCGCGTTAGAACGTACACATGGGGCTTTGCACGGTATCCGGCTTACCGGTGTTGATGCGAGCAATGTTTACCTTTCCAAAGTTATCAGTAACGTCGTTTTCCTATTGCTACTGGAAGTCGTTATTACTCCCATCGCACTTCAATTCTTGGATCTATTTGATGAAGTGACGGTGGGTATGTTGCTAAAACTGCTTGGTGTGCTGAGTATCGGCACGCTCGGATTTTGTGCTGTTGGTGTGCTGTTAGCTGGGATGTCTACAACCACAGATGGTGGTGAAAGCTTACTTTCTGTCATCTTACTTCCGCTTGTTATTCCAATTATTATGGGTGGTGCAAAATGCACCGTTTCTATTTTGATAACCGGTGGCTTAGAAGAAGGATTCTGGTTGAGTATGTTGGTAGGTTCAAGTCTTGTTTTTTTGGCATCAGCATATCTGCTTGCCGATGCTGTTATTGAGGAATAGTGGTAGCGTAAAAACAGGGGCACGACCAGGAGGTCGCTCTTAAAGAAGAAATATTATTGAAGAATAGTGATGGCTTAAAACCTAAATGTGGATATGATCGTATCAGGTATCAGTCAACACTTCTTGGAACTATAAGCTTCGGAAGGAGAAGCAAATTGTCAGAAATTATCTATCTCAACGCACGAGAAATACTTGATTCACGAGGTAACCCCACTGTTGAAGTAGACGTTAATTTAGCATCAGGGGCGTTTGGACGCGCAGCTGTCCCATCAGGCGCATCAACAGGTGAGCACGAAGCAGTTGAACTTCGCGATAAAGATTCAGATCGCTACTTAGGTAAAGGCGTTCAGAAGGCTGTTGAAAATGTCAACACTGTCATTGCGGGTGCACTGGCAGGCGAAGATGTATTTGCGCAAACCGAGATTGATGCTATAATGTGCGAACTTGATGGCACTGAGAACAAAAGTAATCTCGGCGCGAACGCGATTTTAGGTGTTTCCCTTGCTGTTGCTAAAGCTGCTGCAGATGAACTCGGACAACCGCTTTTTCGTTACATCGGTGGAACAAATGCGAAAGAACTCCCGTTACCGATGATGAATATCCTAAACGGTGGTTCTCATGCCGACAATAACGTTGACATCCAAGAATTTATGGTGATGCCAGCAGGGGCAAGCAGTTTCGCTGAAGCACTTCGCATGGGAGCAGAAATTTTTCACAATCTCAAAGCTGTCTTGCAAGCGCGAAATTGTAATACTGCAGTCGGAGACGAGGGTGGTTTTGCTCCCGATTTGGCTTCAAACGAGGAAGCCATTGCAGTGATTATTGAGGCTATTGAGCGCGCTAAATATGTCCCTGGTGAAGATGTGCTATTAGCGTTGGATGCTGCCTCAAGTGAATTTTACAATCGAGACACCGGCACCTATGAATTAAAAGCAGAAGCGCAACCGACCAAGTCACCTGAAGAAATGGTTGGATTTTACACCGAACTCTGTGAAAAATACCCGATCGTCTCAATTGAAGATGGCATGGACGAAAACGACTGGGATGGGTGGAAACACTTAACCGAGGCGATCGGTGATAAGGTCCAACTCGTTGGGGACGACCTCTTTGTTACCAATACTACGCGATTGCAGCAGGGAATTGACAGGCAGATCGGCAATTCTATTTTGATTAAGGTCAATCAGATCGGCACTTTAACAGAAACGCTTGATGCCATTGAACTTGCTCGCCGTTTCAACTATACTGCTGTTGTTTCACATCGGTCAGGTGAGACTGAGGATACCACTATTTCAGACCTTGTTGTTGCCACAAATGCAGGGCAGATAAAAACCGGTTCACTCTCCCGCACTGACCGTGTTTGTAAATATAATCAACTTCTCCGTATTGAAGAAGAACTTGGTGAGAGTGCTATTTTTGCTGGTAAAAAAATCTTCTACAATTTAGCAGATTTCCGCTAAACCTTACCGAATCAAAGCAGAATGCGCGTTCGGCATTCTGCGTATCAATATTGGGACAGTGCTTGTACTGTTCCAATACGCGCTCTTGAAGGTTAGTCTTATGCGTATTTTTCGCGCCATCTTACTTATTATCGCATTAGCACTACTTATAGTCAGCATTAGACAATTCCAGCGTGGTTATAGAGACTGGCAACATGCACAAAGCGTTGAGGAAGGCTACCAAGATGAGCTTCGTAGGCTTGAAACTGAGCGTGACGAGTTAAAGCATCGCGTAGAATTGTTAAAAAATGATACCCTAACCAAGGAACGCCTCGTCAGAAAAAGATTTGGTTATGTTAAGTTTGGTGAAATCAAGTTCAAAATCTCTAAACCTGCACAACCCGAATGATCTGCGAATAAGACATACCGTTAGTTTTGTAGATGCGCCCTCCTTAGTTCAATCCTTACACGGCACTGAATTGGAAACATCAGTGACCTCATCCATATCTCTCACCTTGTTCGACAAACTCTTTGCAATATAGAAAAATATCAGTTATAATTGACTAAGCTTTGAACAATTTTTAGGGTTCTTGTGTGAGATATTGAATTTTTAGAACCTCTTAGACATCAATACAGATTTATTATACACATTTCGCCCCGCTGGGCTTAGTATGCTAAGGTTATCGCGTTTCTATAAACATTCCGCCCCGCTGGGCTGCTCTTTGCTACTACTTATACCAAATTAATGGGATTAGTCTTATTTTTCTGGGCAGACTGCGCGCTTACAAAGCGCGCCTACCGAGTGGGATCAAGTTAATTTGGTATAAGGTGCTTTTTCTCCGAGTTACATCTCCGCGCAATACTCGCTGAAAATCAAAACATATTTGAAAACTCAACATGAAACTGACAAAAATTGTCCAAACTTCAGTATAATTGAAGATAGCACAAATAGATAGAGTCAGAGGTACAAACCCTCCGATACCCTTCTAAACGGAGTTGGATACAACCTCTTCCATAAAAAGGCGTGCTACTACTGCCATAAAATGTAGGGTACTTTTATGTACACAGAAAAAAATCACCGTAACCCTTTTTCTAAGTTGATCGCTATATGCGGACTCCTCCTGCTTTTTATTTTAGTGATTAATGCTATGCGAGTTTTTCAGAAAGAGGCATCTCCACCATCCATCCCTAAGGTTGAGGTGAAGGAAAAACATTCTAAATCTAATACGGTTGAAGCGAAGGAAATACGTCCGAAATCTGTTAGACGCAGGGATACGCTTGATACCAAGCAATCACCCGACGGATTCCGGCTATACCGCTATTGGTGGGTTGGAAGTGCTGCCGTTTACGTGGCAGAGATGGATCGTGATGCCAAAGACCTTCAATTCGACGTGGAACTCTCTAATTCCCAAATTCTCAGGCGTGAAACTATCACCGGTGCAACAAGACGACTTAAAAGAAAAGGAATACAGACACTGGCAGGTGTTAATGGGAGTTTCGGGATTCGTGAGGATAATTATGGGCGTGGCGGAATGATTTTCAACCTTCATATTCAAAAAGGGGAACTTGTCAGTGTCCCCAAATTGATTGATAGATGGGGCTATTCACCTCCATCACCGTGGGGTGAAACCAGTTTTGGAGTTACCCCCGATGGCGAATTTCTCTTGGATGCTGTTCTCTTAAACGGTAGACTTCGCATCGGCGAAGAAACCCTGACGATAGACGCTATTAACCAAATTTGCGATTCGTCATGTCCGGTAGTGCTTTACACGCCTCGCTTTGGAAGAACAACTTTAACGCGCCGATGCTACGAATTTACGCTCGAAAAACTGACACTTCCGCTTACTGGAAAATATACGAGTCGTTTTGTCGTCACCGAAGTCAATCCGCGTGGTAATAGCATAATCCCTTCTGATGGTGTTATCCTGGCGATAGAACCACGCGTCGCAATCAACTGGTATAGGAAAATCGGAAAGTCTGCGACTGGTGTGTTGGATATTGCGCTCACGCCTGAAAAATGGCAGACAGTTCAGACGGGTATCGGTGGCAATCTACGGCTTTTACGTAACGGTGAAATTGAACCTGAGTTGATTGAATTTGACCGTACCAGAGGTGCCAGTGCTTTCGGACACCGCAACGGTGCTCAGCGGCATCCGCGGAGTGCATTGGGATTTAACGATGAAAAACTTTTTCTTATTGTTGTTGATGGCAGGCGTCCCGGTCACAGCTCGGGAATGACTTTTTATGATATGGCAAGTTTTTTTAAAGATATCGGCATCAAACATGCTATTAACTTTGATGGTGGTAGTTCCTCAGCCTTGTGGGCATTGGGCAGAATTGTGAATAAACCCGCACACGATTATGAGCGACCTATCTTCAACGTGGCGATGATTCGCAGAAAAGAAAAATAATCCCATGAAACCACGATATGTCATATTATTTTCTGTCCTGTTGTTAATCGCTTGTTCAAATAGGAATACCCCGCAAGCAGTCACTGAAGATTTTATCTATAATTACTATAAACTCGCAAATCAAGAAGCGTCACTCCAGTTAAGTTCGGGACTTGCCACAGAAAAATTGGAAGCTGAAATAGCACGGTTGCAAGAGGTACGCAAACCGGGCGATCCCGCACCCGAAATGCCAAAAATTGAATATAAGCAGATCGGAAAAGAGACAGCAGATGAAATTGAAAACATAGTCCATGTGTTATTCAACTATCAATTGACAATCAAAAATAGCGATGGTCCAACAACCCACACCCGAAATGTCGTTATTACCACTGAAAACATTGATGGTCAATGGAAGGTTGTTAATTTTGACGAGTATTAAAAGTGTCAGTAGTTTGAGGTAAAGCGGAGATTCCGATCTTATCCGATGGAGACTTCCATGAAAACTGGCAGGGTTGCTATCTTTACACAACCACAGGCACCGTTGGAATTTCGGGAATACCCGGTTCCATCCGTAACAGCCGGCGACATGCTGGTGCGAATCCGACTGGCGAATATTTGCGGTTCCGATTTACATTTTTGGCGTGGACACGGTCCTAAAATCAGTAGTGGCATTCCACAGGTGCTCGGTCATGAAATGATCGGCACCATTGAAGCGATGGGACGAAATGTGCAAGTTGACAGTATAGGTCAGCCGCTAACTGAAGGGGATCGGATCGTCTATTCCTATTTCAAACCTTGTCAACGTTGTTGGGTATGTCTCAACGGTAAACCTGGCTGTCCGAATCGCTACCGAGATTGGCTCGGTGTCTCCAGCGAACAACACCCGCACTTCCACGGTGCTTATGGCGAATACTACTACATGAAAGCAGGACATTGGGTTTTTAAAGTGCCTGATGAACTGCCGGATAAGCTCGTATCCCCAATTAACTGCGCCTTATCGGAAGTTATCTACGGACTCAATCAGATCGGCATTACGCTTGGAGACACAGTTGTTATCCAAGGAGCAGGCGGGCTCGGGCTTTATGCGACTGCTGTGGCAAGGGAAATGGGCGCGGGAAAAATCATTGTCCTTGATCGGTTGCCTGCCCGTCTCGCGCTTGCTCATGAATTTGGTGCGGATTATACCCTCAACGTTGATGAACTTGAAATGGAAGATCGCATTGATTATGTCCTTGAGCAGACAAACGGTATCGGTGCTGACCTGGTGGCAGAATTTGTAGGTTCTCCGCGTGTTCTTGCTGAAGGTGTAGAAATGCTTCGGTGGGGTGGACGTTATCTTTGGATTGGCAACATCAATCTCGGATTTCCAACGGAAATTGATCCGGGTAATATCGTTCGGTGTAGCAAAACTATCCGAGGTGTGATCGTCTATGAACCGTGGGTAATCCCACGTGCACTTGATTTCCTAAGCCGAACACGAGACAAATATCCGTTCCACAAAATCATCTCTGATACCTTTTCATTTGATCATATTAACGATGCTTTCTCTTACGCTAATGAGGGTTCTGCTATCCGTGTCGGTTTGGAATTTGGCGAGGTCTAATAATTTATGCTATGGAATTAGAAAATGCGTAACTACAGAAAATTAAAAGATTACCATATTCAACTACGCGATCCAGGGGACCCAAAGATATCTTTCTGTGTCACTTGAGGATTATGAGAAGAATGGGGACATAGACGGGTTTTTTATTACTCGCGGTCAAAGATGTCGCTGAGGCACAAGGAAATCGGGCTTAGAAAGCCCTCCCAAAGAGTGTTTTGTGACAATTGAATAGCTATGTTCCAAAATATTAAAAGTTGACAATATCTTTTTTATATAATATACTTAAAAGATTAGGTGTCAAGACAGACATCTGTATTCAATCCTACAGGAACTTGCTTTTAACGTTGAAACGGAGTTGATATGGAAATAGAACAGACACTGATTCTGGTGAAACCAGATGGTGTTCAACGCGGACTTATCGGAGAGATCATTTCCCGCTACGAACAAAAAGGACTTAAACTTATTGGTCTAAAGTTAATACAATTCCCGCGCGTTAAAGCGGAAGAGCTATACGCAATCCATAAGGGACAGTCGTTTTATGATCGACTCATTGAATTCATGACCTCAACGCCCATTGTTGCTATTGCTGTTGAGGGCAAGAACGCGATTAAATTATCTCGTATCATTAACGGTGCAACGGATCCGATTGAATCCGCACCTGGCAGTATTCGCGGGGACTATTCAACTGACATCACATATAACCTCGTGCATGCTTCGGATTGCTTGGAGAACGCTAAGCGGGAATTAGCCATCTTGTTTTCATCAGAAGAACTCTGTTAACACTTTTGAATTGTTTTGACGCGGTGCTCATAATTTTATCTTCAACACAAAAGTTATTTCAAAAAGTTTCATCAAAGTTTTCGGGATAGAAACCTCGCCTTATAAGTTTACTATTACCAAAACGTGCCAGCGTTGACTATACCCGTTTATCCGTTTAATCGCATCAGAGAAGTCCGCAACTCTCACATTTGTGAGCAGCCAATTGAATTCAGGTACTGGAAATTCCGTTTGGCACTCCGATATGGACTGCCCATGCCCGGTAAAACATCCTGCTCAACGACAACCCATCCATCATAATTGCGATTTCGCAACTCCCCTATGAACGCAGGAAAATCAATATCTCCTTTGCCCAATTCACAGAAAACGCCTTTCCCTACAGACTCAAAGTAATTCCAACCATCTCTGCGGGAACGGGCAGCGATTTCAGGGTGGCAATCCTTGAAATGCACGTGCCATATCCGTTCAGCGTGCCGATCAAATATGTCAAGTGGGTCACCACCACCGAATCGGTAATGTCCCGTATCAAAACATAACCCGACCAGATTCGGATCGGTGCGTTGCATCAACGTGTCCACTTCCGCAGGTGTTTCTACATATCCCGCACAGTGATGATGAAATACGGTGCGTAGTCCCGATTCGTCTCGTACTGATTGCGCGATACGATGCACACCCTCCACAAAAGTGTCCCACTGATCATGCGTTAAGCCGTGTTCTGGACAGATGCGCCCAGCATTGTGCGTGCGCTGTTCCACAGTGCCGTTGTCATCTGAAAGCACGATGAACGCAGTATCCCCGCTTGCATCTGCCAACAGACGTGCATGCTGTCCTGCTGATGCCTCACCCGTTGCGTGTGTCTCAGCATCTGCAAGCGCGACCGGCACAAATGCACCTAACAAGGTCAACTCGCGTGCTGCAAGTTCGTCGCGGAGTTGTGCGGGGTCAGTCGGCATGAAACCCCAATCTCCCAATTCGGTGCCACTATAACCGATTGCGTGCATCTCGTCTAATACTTGGGTGTAGTCGGGGGATTTGCCTTGTAGGTCAAATTCAAGCACACCCCAGGAACATGGGGCATTTGCGATTTTCATGGGTTATCGGTTCCTTACGACCTTTCTGAAATCCTTAACAAAATGCCCGAAAAGTTTGACTTGATCAGTTTCCTCAAGATCCTCTGTTGTTAACACATAAGTCCCATCAAGATCACTTTCCGCAATGGCCCGTCCTTTTTTGTGAGGTTCAATTTTTGTCAAGGTGCCGTCAGTATCAGGAGTAATTAGATATACCTTGATATGTTTTGTATTGCCATTTTGGCAAAATTTGAATTTCCAATAACCTGTCTGAGCAACCCTTTCTCTCAAAGAAGTTTTACATGAGATTATAGCGATAACTCGGAAATTTTTAGGGTTGTAAACAACTATATCAGCATCTGGTAAATGCATCCCATTTTTTCCATAATTGATGACCACATTTCGCTTTACAGCATCTAATTGATCTGACAATTTTTTCTTGTTTAACTCATTGTCGTTAACAGTCTTTAACCCTAAAGTTTCAATTGAATCTGTAATAATATATTGAATCAATTTTTGAAAATTCTTTCCTTTAAATGAACGCCAACTTTGGCCTTTGTCTTTGTCTGGATCATGTTCAGCAAGGTAAGCATAACGGAGTTCCTTTGCCTCATCCAAAAGTTCATGCATGTATCTGTATGCTTCTTCACCTCTTCTCTCTTTCATTCTGAGATACAAATTTTTTAAATCTTCAAAATCTTTCACTGTAATTATTCCTTAATTGTCTTCTATCAGTTGTTTGAAATCCTCAATAAAATGCTCAAAAAGCTTTACCTTATCGCTCTCTTCTATGTCCGCTTCGGTTAGTACATAAGTGCCGTCAAGGTCAATCTCAACAATGGCACGTCCTTTTTTGGGAAGATATGTTGTTGTCAAGGTGCCATCTTCGTCAGGGGTGATAAAGTATACCTTAATGTGTTCTGTGGTTTCATCTGCTAATAATTTGAGTTTCCAATAGCCTGTTTGGGCAATTCGCTCACGAAGTGTAACTTTGCTTGAAATAACAGCAATTACTTTCATGTTGTTAGGATTGTAGACCACAATATCAACATCGGGTAAATGCAACCCAAATTCCCCGTAATCAATAGCTAAATTTCTTTTAACTAAGCCCAGCTCGTAGGATAGACTTCTACTACGTTCTAATTTATTACCGTTGATGACCTTCATACCCATGGCTTCAATTGATGCCGTGATAATGTGCTGAATCAGTTTCTCAAAATTCTTTCCCTTAAAAGCACGCCAGCTCTGTTCATGATCTCCTTCGGGTTTGTCTTTTAAAAAATCCTGCTTATGCTGTTCTTTCGCATCCTGCAAAAGTTGAGAAATCGACTTGTAAGCTTCTACTCCTTCTTGCAATTGTGTCCTACTGTACATTTCTTTTAAATCTTCAAATTTCATAAAATACTTACTCCTTTAAGCCGATAACAATGTACTCCGTCGGATATGCCTGTGCGTCGGCTTTGTCCTTACTTGCAAATCTTCCCGTTTTTTCGTCCCTTGTTTGAGGTAGAATCTTCAATGGAATTTCTCGTTTAATTAGTTTATCAAGTTTAAAGCCTGAATGTTGTAAAGAATCGGCGAATGCTTCTGCGTTAAGAATATCAACCCCGCGTAACTTGGTGTTCCCAATGACATAGCAACACCTACCACCCGGTTTCAAAATTCTGAAACTTTCGTTAAAAACCTCCTGCATATCAATAAAGAAAGCATCAATTTCCTTCGCTTTTTTACTATTCTTCTCTACCATTTCATCAACAATCTTGGATGCTATTTGACTCTTTAGTGCCTTGTTCTCATAATGCTTGTAGGAGGTGCCAATAAATATTTTTCTATACTCTTTGAGATCGCCTGCTAAATCCAACCAGAGCGTTGAGAGTTGATGTAGATCTGCATATTCGTAACTTGTCACATACGGACTTGAACTTACAATTAGATCAACACTATCATCTGGAACAGGCTGTTCTTTGGCGCAACCAATTCGGATTTTTAGGTAACTATCAGGATCGTCTTTAACGTGAGACGGTACAACATCGTAAAATTGAGAATTTCCCTTTAGCATTTTCAGAAGGTGTCTTTTGATAGCATCGTAGGGACGTGTGGACCGCTTATTGAAATCGCGTGCTGGCTTAGTGCTACTTAGACTCCAAATTGAACATGTTTTGAGGACATGACTAAACGCAACAAGGAGAAAGGACTTGATTACGGATTCATCTTCTTTACGAATTACGGCTAAAATTTTCGCAAGTTCGTCTCGTGCAGATTCCGTGAACCAATAGTCTATCTTTTCTAAATGTTTCTCAGGGATGTAAGGCTCTATCTGATTTTTACTAAATAATCCATTCTCTACCTCAGGAGGACAAATCTGTAACAGAAAGTCATTAACTTTTTTCTTAAGATAGTCTGGACAGATCGCTTTTGCTTTTGCTCCAGTCATCAAATAAGCAATTCTGTTAATATCTGTTCCACTTGCATGAAATCCGCGCGATATCGCGCTAACAATGGTTGTGCCACACCCCATAAACGGGTCGTTTACACTAGCAGCCTCATTGTCTATGTAGGTATCCATTAACTTCTCAACAAGTTGCGGAATGAACTTGGCGGGATAGCGGTGGTAGCCATGCGTCCATTTTCCCGTGTCTGATGGCTTACATTCGCTGAACGACCAGTCTTTGTCAATGGATGTCTGGTCAAACCATTCATGTATTTCGTTTGGTGACATGAAATTGCCTCAATTTTGTTCGGGTGGAAAAGTCCATATATCTTAAAAACAAAGAAAATCGTAACTTCTTAATAAACGTCTCAGTGAGTGTAACTGTTTCGGAGACACTCGTTTATGCAGCTTCCCCTCTAATAGTAACGATGCTCTCAGGTGTTTTGTATCTTTCAAAAAGCACGTCTGACACCTCTCCTATTAACATAGGATAACTCTTAGATATTTCACAGTCATCTACAAAATAATATAAGGCACCAACAGGTGCACGAGGGCAAAGGTCTTTATGGTAATCAATGTAATAATTTACCATTATGTTTACAATCGTCTTAACAGGTAAAAATTCATTTTTTCCAATATGCTCCCCAACCGTGCGGTTAAGGGCAGCTCGCCAAGGACCAGAACGATTAAGAGGATTAAAAGGTTCGGATTTATCCGCTAATACACTTTTTGCAGCTGTAATAATTTTTTTATGCGGGATTGTGTCCGCAATTGCCGTTGCTATCTCGTTGAACGTCATTTCTGGATGGATAGTCAATGTATAGACCATGAGTTTCTCCTTTATGTTTTTCGTTACATAATTTTACTTGAAATAGGTTTTTACAAATCCTGTTTCAACTCTGAAATCTTGTCAAAATCTTGCATGGCAGCCTCCAAATTGTCCAGTCGTAAGTAAGTCATAGCGCGTTCAAAGTAAAGCTCTGTGAAGGTAGGGATTAGTTTAATCGCCTCAGTAAAATCGGCAATTGCTTTTTCATACTCGCCTTTTTTGACGTAAATTTTACCGCGTTCTTCGTAGATTTCGGCATCATAGGGTCGGAGTTCTATTTCCTTGCTAAATCCTTCAATTGCTTTGTCATACTCACCTCGTTCACCGTAAAGAGTAGCACGATAACCGGACGCATCGGCATGCTCTGGAGCAAGTTTAATTGCCATGCTAAAATCAGCGATTGCCTTGTCATACTCTTCTCCCTCAACGTAAAGTTTTCCACGAGTGTAATATGCATCAACATCTTGCGGATTGAGTTCTATTGCTTTGGTATAGTCTTCAATAGCCTTGTCAAAATCAACTTTTTTGAGGTGGGCTTTCGCGCGATTACTGTACGCTTCAGCATAATCAGATTTAAGTTTTATCGCTTCACTATAATCTGCAATGGCTTTGTCATACTCGCCAATGTAACTATAGGCATTGCCCCGCTTGATATAACCCTCAACCATTTTCGGATTAAGTGTTAAACCTGCCGTGTAAAGCGCAATTTCTTTTTCGGCATCTTCTTTATTCTGAATGTGATCAATAGGATAGCCTCTGTTAATCTCTTGACACTGTTGTAAAAACCGCCAGTATCCAGCGACTCCAAGTTTATCAATAAGAACTTTAAGTCCGATTTCAAAAATTTCAATATCCGTCATTTTTCGGATTTCGCTTTGAGGTGCTGCGAGTCTTTCAGCGTACTTGCGTGCTTCCGCTTCTTTCACTGCGCGTCTCTCTTGGATCCGCTCAACGATAGTGTCAATATCACCCTGATTTGCTAACAATTTATGACGATCAACAGAGTAATCACCCCCACCCGGCTTGCATTGGCGAATAAATCGCTCAACTTGATCGGCACCAAGTTTATCAGCAAGTATCTTATGACCGAGTTCATAAAGTTCTTTGTCTGTCATTTCAAGTATTTTCATTTCTTGTCACCTTCAGTAACCATTCCAGAGGATTGTCAACTTGAATATTGAGTTGGGTTTGCACATTTTTTGCTTTCTTGAATAACTTGTCATCTGTTGTTAATCAGGACTTACGCAATGTGTTTAAAAGTCCCACTGATAAGGGGGATTTAGGGGGTTAAAAGCACAAATTCTGCCTATTTAACCCCCCTAACCCCCTTATCAAGGGGGAATGCGTAAGTCCTGGTTAATAATACATCCGCCGATCCGCTCTCAGCACAGGCAAGATGCAAAGCATCCATCGATTGAAACGTCAATGTTTCTAACTGTTTACCTCTTGATATTTCACTTGTCTCAACAGAAATATCTTGGTCTACGTGAATTAGCCATCTTTTGATTTGAATCCGTTTTGTTTCATTAGGATTGTTTTCAATTTCATCAACCAAAACGTCACTGGATATCCAAATCCAATGTCGTACTTGCAAATTATTAAGGATCCGTCTGATTGCTTCAGTTTCTTGGTGAATCCGAGTCTGTGTCTGATCGTCAAAAAGCCGACTCAAACAGCAAGTATCAAGATAAATTTTCAAAGGTCGTGAATCGGTTTGCACACGTGTATCCAAACTCCATCAAAATCGTTTTTTAGGAGGTGGTCTGTAGTCCTTATTTTCTATTTCTCCTATTCATACATCAGTATAGCATAACTCACACCACATCGCAAGTTGTTTTCGTTACGACTCGCATAAATTGGCTTTGCCATCAATACCCTTTCGTGGTAAAATAACACACGTTTTGAAAACGGAGAACAATAGGAGACACAGATTATGGCAATAGAGAGATTTTTAACAGCAGAACAGAGTGTCCAACATCTTCTGAAAACAACGCCACCGCTTCACTTCAACGGAAATCCAACACAAACGGAGTTCCGAGAATGGCGGAGAAAATTTAGACGCAACATCGCTCGGTATTTAGGTCCAAAACCTGAACCTGTGCCGTTGGCGGTAGAAATCTTAGAACAGGGACAACAAGATGGGTATACAAGAGAAAAAATAATTTTCAATCCAGATGCATTCTCCTCAATTCCAGCATACATTTTAATACCAGATAGCGCAAGTCCAGAGAATCCTGCGCCAGCAGTACTATGTGCACACGGGCATGGGGTTGGTAAAGATGGGGCTGTCGGCATCGTGGAGGACTATCAGAAACAGTATGCTGTGGAACTTGCACAAAGAGGGTTTGTTACAATTGCCCCGGATTGGCGATGCTTCGGTGAGCGAAAAGACAGAGATGAGTGGGTGCGCCGTCCCGGCAGAGATGGATGCAACGCTGCTTATTTCGCACTCGGGTATTTTGGTTATCAACTGCTACAACTCAACATTTCGGATGGGCAGCGATGTTTGGATTATCTGCAGTCCCGTCCTGAAGTGGATGGCAGTCGGTTGGGATGTATGGGATGTTCGTTTGGCGGCACAATGACGACCTATATTTCAGCATTTGATCGGCGGATTAAGGCGGCTGTCATTGTCTGTTATCTTAGCACTTTGACAGATGCATTGGGTGACCGTGGGCGAGGGAATACGTGTGGATCACAATTTATGTTTGGGTTACGGGCAGCGGGTGATATTGCTGATGTAGCCGGACTTATCGCGCCGCGCTCGTGTATGGTGCAAATCGGTTCTGATGACCGATGCTTTATTGAGTCTGATGCTTTAGCGGCGTTTGAACATCTTGAAAAGATATATGCTGCATGCGGGAAACGCGATCGGTTAGTGTTGGACCATTTTGAAGGAGAACACGAGATTGATCTGGAGCCTGGGATCGCGTTTTTGGAAGAACGTTTATAAGCACAAGGTGTTTATCATGAAATTCAAAGGGTTTAAAATCAGAAAGGACAGGTAATATACCTGTCCCTACTAACTTATTATTCAACACGTGTGACAGAGATACAGATTAGATAGCGGCGGGACCTCTTTCACCTGTACGGATTCGGATAGTTTCATCAATGGGTATGACAAAGATTTTTCCGTCACCGATTTTACCGGTCACTGCTGCCTGTTGTACTGCTTCAACGACTTTATCAACATTCTCTTCTGCAACAACGATTTCGATTTTCAACTTTGGCACAAACTCAATTGTGTATTCACTGCCACGATAAAGTTCGGTATGCCCACGGCTGCGTCCGAATCCGCGGACTTCACTGACTGTCATCCCCCGGACACCGACATTGCTGAGAGCTTCTTTAACTTCCTCCAGTTTGAAGGGGCGAATAATACACTCTAATTTTTTCATGGGATTTTCTCCTAATACCTACGCAAATTGGATAGGGTTGTCTTGGCGGATACAGAGATTCGCCGTAAGGTTTCATAATAGTTTTGTGGACGGATACGAAATTCGCCCTTACAAATGAACTAAGGCATCAAATTAACACGTTTTCTTTACGTTGATCTAAGATATGCGTGCTGCAGAAACTTGTTCTACGGAATAAAAATAATTAACGAGTCAATTCACGCGTATCTTCAAATCAACGCCCGCGCTTATGCGATGCCTCAGACTCGGGTTCTTGCCCCATAATAAATACAATAGAAACTATCTCGTATTTGGTAGAGGATAACAACTTCTAAAAGTGCACCTACAAACAAAATTTATGAGATAGGTTCTAAATATCGTGATAGAGGAAGAATTCGTACGGATGTGGTCGAATATTAATGGCATCTACCTCATTTTCGCGTTTGTAATCGATCCAGACATCAAGTACGTCTTCAGTAAACACATCACCTTTGAGAAGATATTCGTGGTCATCCTCAAGCGCATCAAGTGCGTCACCAAGAGAAGCAGGTGTGGATTCAATATCGTCAAGTTCCTCTGGTTCAAGGTCATAGAGGTCTTTGTCCAACGGATCGCCAGGGTGAATTCGGTTCTGAATTCCATCAAGACCAGCCATAAGCAACGCGCTGAATGCAAGATACGGGTTACAAGATGGGTCAGGGGTACGGAATTCAACACGTTTGGATTTTTCACTCTTAGAGTAGACCGGAATTCGGACACATGCGCTTCGGTTCCGCTGGGAATAAGCGATATTAACTGGTGCTTCATACCCTGGGACTAACCGTTTATAAGAATTGGTTGTCGGTGCGATAATTGCACATAACGAACGTGCATGCGCGAGTAAACCACCGATGTAATAGAGTGCTGTCTCACTTAGGAGTGAGTATCCTTGTGGATCATAAAAAACGTTTTTTCCGTCTTTCCATAGGCTTGTGTGCACGTGCATTCCTGAACCGTTGTCTTGGAAGAGCGGCTTCGGCATGAAAGTGGCTACCAAATTATGAGAACGGGCAACATTTTTGATAATATATTTATACAAGGCTATACTATCACCGGCACTGGTTAGTGTGTCATATCGAATGTCAATTTCACCTTGTCCTGCAGTGCCGACCTCGTGGTGATGTACTTCAACATCAACACCGGATTCAATAAGTTTCAGGCATATTTCAGATCGGATGTCTTGGAGCGTATCTGACGGGGGAACGGGGAAATAACCCTCTTTATAGCGGGGTTTGTAACCGAGGTTCGGATTTTCTTCGCGCCCAGAATTCCAACTACCTTCAACGGAATCAACATAGTAGAATCCAGAATGTTGGTTCTGTCCGTAACGGATATCGTTCAATAGATAAAATTCTGCCTCAGGTCCCCAATAACTAATATCAGCAATGCCTGTAGATTGAAGATAGGCTTCCGCTTTCTGTGCAATATGCCGCACGTCGCGGGTATAATTTTCCAATGTAATTGGGTCTTTAATATTACACGTAACGCTCAATGTTGGTATTTGACAGACTGGGTCAACCAGTGCTGTTGAGGGATCAGGAAAGAGCAACATGTCGCTCTCGTTAATGGCTTGAAAACCGCGGATACTTGACCCATCAAAACCGATTCCTTCTTCAAATAGGTCTTCGCTCAATTCTCCAACCATAATGGAGAAGTGTTGCCACATCCCTGGCATGTCCATGAATTTGAGGTCAACTATCTTAACATTATTTTCTTTTGCAAGTGCAATCACCTCACTTGGTGTCATTCGCAATTCCTCCTAAGTGGATCAAATATATTAATTGTAACTCATGATGGGTCGTCAATTGAATGTGCAATTTATTATATGACAAGAATCCCATGATAGACTATGCAAAGTCTATGCCAATTTTGGAAACGTGTCTCGGTTGAGATATTCCGACACGCATCAATGACAACAGCGTTATACAGAACACAGAGACAACAGCGTTATACAGAACACAGAAAGGACAATAACTTAACCGCTGTTAATGCCGTGTGTTTATACGGATCAACAGAGATATGCCGAAGAATTTGCTAAATTATTAGGCATAGAATTGCCCAAATTTTCAGCAGAATCACGGCTTTTTCTTTAATTCAACATCTTCAGCAAATCTGCTGGTTTCGGGTCCATCTTGCCCAGAATATTTATTCGCAGGTTTCAGGCGGTAAGGCATACTTGATGGCGATG
The DNA here is from genome assembly GCA_965197475.1 of Candidatus Poribacteria bacterium. Classification (GTDB taxonomy): domain Bacteria; phylum Poribacteria; class WGA-4E; order WGA-4E; family WGA-3G; genus MSPOR6. Next base: position 1,550,366 of record CBDANF010000003.1, read on the forward strand.
AAAGTTGTTCAAAGGTAAAGGCACAAATCCGCATGCCTGGATAGAGTAAGACAGGCATCCGTCCGAGATTGCCTAATTCCAAAGTAGCATTTCCTACCCAACCAGGATCGAATAGACCAGCGGTGCTGTGGACAATAATACCGAGTCTGCCGAGACTACTTCTCCCTTCAAGCCGCGCCATCACATCATCTGCTAATTCCAGTTTTTCGTGTGTTGCTGCGAGAACAAACTCACCCGGTTGCATCGTGAAAGCCTCACCATCAGACACCTTAACTTTCCGCATCAGATCATCAGCATCAACCTTTTCCTTTAAATCAATAAACGGATATTTGCTGTGTTCAAAAACACGAAAGGTGTTGCTCAATCTGAAATCCATTGAACAACTCCCTAACTGTATATCTAAATCGGGCTCGGGGGTAATCTTAATTTTCCCTTCGCGCATATATTTTTCAATGTCCACATTTGATAAAACCATATTATAATATTACCATAATTTTGCAAAGATGTCACGTTTTTTGTTTTTAATGTTGTTTCGTCACGCAATCTGGAATGCCGATTCTATTCATCCCATTCTTCTGGGGCAACACTGCGATAGGCATAGTCTAAAAGAGTCACGGGATGCATCGCCTTCATCTTCAACCCATGCTTTTGGATACCGACTTGAATTTGCAGTAAACAGCCGGGGTTTCCAGTTGCGACAATATCTGCCTCAGTTTCAGCGATGTGTGTCATCTTGCGTTCAAGTATCTCCTGTGAAAGTTCCGGTTGTGTGATATTATAAATACCCGCACTCCCACAACACCATTCGGATTCTGTCAACTCAATTAACTCAAGCTCTGGTATTATTTGCAGGACTTTTCGAGGTTGTGACTTCACACGTTGCCCGTGTAGGAGATGGCACGGTTCATCATAAGTCACGCGCCTGGGAATTGCGCCTTTTGGCGGTATCATCTCAATTTCGGCTAAGAATTCGCTGATGTCACGCATTTTGTGGCTGAAGTGTTCTGCTTTCTCTACGTAAACCGTATCGTTTTCCAGAAGTGCTTCGTACTCCTTGAGTGTTGCGCCACAACCAGCAGAGTTAATAATAATTGCATCTAAATTCTCGTTCTCAAACGCATCTATGTTCTGTTTGGCAAGTGCAGAGGCGACATCGCGTACGCCGTTGTGTAGGTGCAGTGCCCCACAGCAAGTTTGCTTACGCGGTGTAACAACTTCACATCCGTTTTCCGCTAACACACGAATAGTAGCCAAATTGGTCTCGGTAAAAACCTGATTCATGATACACCCAGGGATAAATCCCACGCGATATCGAGTTTCACCTTCGGCGGGTGTGATGTCACGTATCGTGTATTTGAGATGCGGAGGGGGAATTTTCGGCAGTAACGACTCCATTTGACCGAGTTGCCCCATCAATTTAAGGATTCCTGTTTTCTGGACGAGCCATCGGATACCGAGTTTTTGGTAGAGCCACATCAGTTCAAAGATGAGGTCTAACCGTTCTTTGTTCGGTAAAATTTGTTTGAAAACGAGGTTGGTCCAGAATCGGTAGCTTACGGATCGAGGGGCGTTGAGCTCATAGATCGCACGTGCCTGTTCAAGAAGTTCTCCGAAGTGTACGCCAGAAGGGCACGCGGTCTCACAGGCGCGGCAATCCAAGCACCGGTAGATGTATTCTGCCCACTCCTTGCTGAGTGGCGTGGCATCTTGCGGTTTGAACGCACTCCCCATAAGATACAATCTTCCTCTGGGGGAATCGGTTTCTAATCCTAATTCTCGATAGGTTGGACAAGTAGGTAAGCAAAGACCACAATGGGTACAGGCATCCCATTTTTTCCAACTAAAGGTGTCCATGCCGATTAGTGGTTGGGTTTGTTGGTTGGGCATCTCAAAGTTTATTAGATTGGTGATATTACTCTCGATTTCAATAATTTGATTAATTTTTTTGGAACGTCATAATGATCATTCCGATAACAAATAGAAGTTGAAGTGCCATCAGAATGATTGGAACTAACAGCATGAATTTGGATAATTTCGTAAAAGATGAGTTTTGCTTGAGGCTACTCATCTTGTTTTCACTTATTTTCTCTGTAATGAGATGCTCTTCACTCTGCGGGAACAATGTTTTTTTAATAGAAGATTCGGGTGAAATTGGTAAGTGTTTAGGTTGTCTCTTCCGTTTAGGTAAGACTAGTACAAGAAGTAGAATACATCCAACAAACATCATGATATGAACGGGATATGCCGAAATGACTTCTAAAACACCATACAAATCTGACATCTTTGTTCCTTTTGTGTTTGTTGAGTGGACATAGATAACTTATTTCACAAGCTAATTATTTGTGGAATCTTTCCAATATAATATGGGTAAACCAAAGCAGGACTAACACAATCAAGCCAATAGTGGCAAATATCATGCCTTTGGAACTTACTGTGCCAGCGAAACTTTTCTTGATATTATCCTTTCTGCTTTCGTTAATCTTGTCTGCAAGCATTCTTTTTTCGTACTCTGTCAAATTTTTCTTTTGTGTAGGCAGTAGGTCTGATGGCGTGCGTCTATAAATTCGGTTTTTCCACTTTCTGTACAAGATACGAAAAATTACTACGCCTCCTGCTACACCAATTAAAACAGCAACACTGATGAGAATATCTGTTATAGGTAGGAATTCAATCGGATCAACCGGGCTCGGTTCGGCATATAGAGTTTCACTTATGATGAAAACTGCATGAATAGTTTCCATTTTTACGTCCCCGTGATGATTTTGGTGATCCCTTCGTTCAGGCTACCGGATCGATATCCCTGTAGGTCAAGCGTAACGTGGGCGTATCCCAGAGTTTTGAAGTGTGCGCTGATTTGGTTTCGGGTTTCTTTCTGATGCAATCGCGAAATTTCTTCTGCTTCAAGTTCAATTCGGGCGAGTTCACCGTGGTGACGGACGCGGAATTGACGAATGCCTAAATCGTAGAGAAATTGTTCTGCAGCGTCAACCTGCCGCAGCAATTCACGCGTGATACGCATGCCGTAAGGAAACCGCGAGGATAGACAGGCGAATGCAGGCTTATCCCATGTCGGAAGTTCCCACGCTTTTGAAATCTCGCGTATCTCTGCTTTCGTGAGGTCAACATCAATCAAAGGTGCTTTGATACCCATCTGTTTAGCGGCATCCATTCCAGGACGATGGTCGCCGACATCATCCGGGATTGCGCCGTAGATAATTGTTCCGACATTGTATTTTTCGGCGATTGGCTGTAGTTTATCAAACAATTCCGTCTTGCAAAAGAAACATCGGTTGGTGGGGTTGCTCGCGTATCCCTCCAGTTCTAACTCTTCAGTGTGAACAGTTTCAAAGCGGATGCCGATCTGTTGGGCAATATCTTGCGCAGCTTGCATCTCTCTTATAGGATAGGAATCTGATATTGCGGTGACCGCAAGTGCATTTTCGCCTAAGGCATGCTGTGCCGCCTCCGCAAGAAACGTGCTGTCGACTCCACCTGAAAAGGCGACGATCACCTTTTCATAACTACGTAGGCAATCATAAAGTCTGTTTACTTTTGATTGTAAAGGTTTCGGTAACATCTATTCACATCCTAAGGTGTTACAACGGTCGATCAGTTTGTTGTAGTTTTTTCAGTTCGCTCATGAGTAATTGTCTTTTTAAGCCGCTAATTCTGTCAATAAAAAGGGTTCCGTTGAGATGGTCAATTTCGTGTTGAAGCACACGTGCAAGAAGTCCATCTGCCTCAAATTCAATCTCTTTGTTTCTAAGGTCCATTGCTTTAACGACTATCTTTTCTGGACGTTTTACATCAGCTCGGAGATCGGGTATGCTCAAACATCCTTCCTCTGCTACACTTTCTCCTTCAACACTCAAAATTTCAGGATTAAACAGCATCAACAGTTCAAATTTTTCGTCTTCGTTTTCACCTAAGTCAACAATGAGGAATTGTTTTAAAATGCCTACCTGCGTTGCAGCGAGACCGATACCGTTCCCTGTCGCGTAAAGTGTCATTAACATCTCCTCAGCAAGTTTGACTTCTGCGTAGGTGATTTCCTGAACCGGTTCGGCTCTTTTGCGGAGGACAGAGTCACCGTAATATCGAAGCTGTAGCGGTTTTGTTATTGGCAAGCGTAATGTTTCGTCTGTCGCTGAATCTGAGGATTGTCGGTTTTTACGTTTTCTTTTCGGTTTTGACATGCGTCGGACATCTCTCCATTATTCTTTCATCAATGAAAAAGTTTTAAATATCATAACACCCACAGCGGATTATGTCAAGTAAATTAATGGACGGCAGAGCCATTCAGTTTTCGGTTTTTTGTGCATTTTAGTGGTTAAATCGCGACAGGAGGTCGCTCCTACAGAGGAAAGACCGTGATCAGAAGGTAGCAACTACCGGAGAATTGAATGGCTCTGCTTCTTCTAAATACACTTTAACTTTGACTTCGCAGCTTTCTAAGGGATATACTAAACATTGGTATCCTCTCCTATAATGTGAGAAAAGTTTATTAGGAAAGGATACCATTTATCGGAATACCTCCGCAACATCCCTCTCCAATTCATACTTATACCAGATTAACGAGATTTATCTTATTTTTCTGGGCAGACAGCGCGCGGACAAAGCGCGCCTACAAGTTGAATCAAGTTAATTTGGTATTATAACAAAAACTTTACACACACGAATCTACCTGGGACTTGTTTAAATGGAATAGTCTGCCATCCAGCAAAGATTGACTGATGACAGACTATTCCGTTATGTTCATCTAACGCTGGGATTACTAAAAATCTTGCTGAATCCCATCCTTGACGATGAGAACAATCGTTTCAATATCTTCATAGATTGCCTCTCCATTGAGGTCAAAAGAGAAAGGACCTAAGATCGTGGGAAAATGCAAAGTCTTTGCCAGTGCGTCCCGAATTGCGGTTGAATCTGTTGATTCTGCTTTCGCAATCGCAGCCGCCAGAATATTGAGTGTGGCATACGCCTGTGCTGCCCAAGGTTCCGGGGTAAATCCGTATTTCGTCATGTAACTCTGGACGAAGGCTTGGTTTTCCGGTGTGTTAGTCAGACTTGACCATCCCGCAAAAGCTATCGCGCCCTCTGCGGCACTATCCGCATTTTGAGCTTCAGCATTAGTCAAATCAGGAACAATCAACTCAACATCACTTGATATTCCGTCTTCTCCGCGTGCTTGTATTATTATCTCAGTCATCTGTTTTGACAAAGCAGCGATAAAGAGTGCATCAGGTTGAGTTTCAAGGTTCTTTATATTGCTTATTAATTGTGTCGAATAATCGGCAGCTTCCCTGTCGAATGCTTCCTCGGTCAGAATGTTAACACCTTTTTCCTCAAGTGCCTTCTTCAATTCATCTTTAACACTTATGGAGTAGGTATCAACCTCATCATATATCACCGCTACGTTTTGATATACCAGTTTCGCATGAGTCTTTGTCACGCCACCGGGAACCAGTATATTTGTGGCGATGCCAGCGCGGAAGGCATAATCCCCAATCTCACCACTCAAGCCAGCAGCGGAGGAAATCGGGCTAAAAGCAACCACTCCAGCAGCTTGTGCTATCGGAAAAGCCTGTTTGAGATGCCTTGAGATACCAATACCAATGATCGCAGAGACATCTTGATCTACCAATGCTTGAACGGATGCCTTCCCACCCTCTATAGTGCTCAGAGCGTCTTCATATACGAACTTAATGTTTGCTCCCTTCATATTAAGCTCTTCTTTTGCTAATTCAAGACCACGTTTCATTGGAAGCCCATACGGTTTGGCGTGTTCCCCTGTCTCTGCTACGGCGATACCGATAGTAACCTCTTGAGGCGTGTCACCATCAGGAGGCACCATCGTCATCATCTTTTCGCAACCGGAAAACCCCACAGCTAAAGCAATAATTGCCAAAACAGATGTGAATATTGTGATTTTTTTAATGTACATGTTGAATCTCCTTTATTTTAAGTTAAAAACTCAGGAGGGTAATTACGTTACTACCCTCTCCCAGATAAGTTAACGCTGAAAAAACGAATTTTGTATCAAGTCTTTCTTGATATCCAAAACTACCTAAGGTCAAGCATTCCAACCTGAAGTTTGATGTGAAAAACTTAACCTTCTCTTATTATTTCATAATTTGGAAGTTAGTGTCAACTAAAAACGAAAATCATTGTTCGATTGTTTTGCGCTTGACATTGAATTGATTTTTTACTAAAATCAAATTTTAAATGTGTGGCAATTTTATTGTCGGTGCGCTTAGAAGCGCGCTTTCAATGATTTCCAAGTAATTAATCGATCAGTTTATAGGTTGGTTGAACACATTGATAGTCAACAAATCATATTTTGAGGTACACTCTAAAAACCCGATTAGGGGAGGAGAAATATCATGGAAGCCCTCAAGAAAGTTATAGGCGTTGTTCTCATCATCATTGCGGCAATAGTCGCAATCCACACAGTCATTGAACCTTTATACTACACTTCCACTGGAGATAGCCCATACAGTCCTATTTGGGATTCTATTAACGTAATCTCTGCAATTTCAATAGTGTTAGGGTTAATATTTAGTTACATTCGCCTGAACAAAGTCGGAGACAATTCAAGCGTTCAAGAGTTCATAGCGGCTAATACGTTATTCTACGGGTTTATGTTTGGAGCCATATTATTCTTCTGGAACTGGTTTGGCATTCTCAATGCCACAACCTTTACCGCTGTCGCTGGAGAAACACGATCGGTGGTATGGATTATTTTCGATGCCTTACTCCCGTTGTTGAATGGTGCTTTAGGGGCACACTTGCTGCGCTCAAGTGCCAGCGAATAGGCAACAGAGTCTGTCAGTTTTTTAGAATACAAACATTGTTCTTCTGCGTTCACTTGTCGGACACAGAAGTTTTATTTTGAAATGAACCCATTTAAAGTAGATTTAATATAAATTCTACACAAATTGTGTTATAATTAAAATTATATTCAACCAAAATAGAAAATTTTGATTACTCATACTATACGGTAGTCTATACAATTATAGGAGATGTTTATGAACACAAAAATTTTTAGATTAACATTATGCGTATTACTCACACTTTCAGTTGCTTGGCTTTCTGGATGTGAAAAAATGATGGATATGGTCCCTCCTCCAGATAACGAAACGACGCTTAAAGTGGGGTTGATTCATCCGCAGCCAAACTACACCAGTTTTGGCAAAGGGGCAGAACTGTCACTTGCCGAAATCAACGCAGCTGGCGGTGTTCTTGGGATGCCAGTTGAATTTATTTATAGAGAGGAATTAACTGAAACCGTCGCTCAGTCTGCGACAGAATTAGCTGAGATGGAAAATGTTGTTGCGATATTAGGGCCCCTCTTTTCGAGCCATGCGGTGAAAGTTGGACCCGTTGCCACTGTGCCGGTCCTTCTGGGAGCCACAAGGGCAGAGGTGACGGCTGAAGCAACAGACCCTAACGATTTCATGTTTCTTGTAGCAGGTTCTAATGTGTTGCAGGCAGAACTTCTGGCTAAAGTTGTTGTAAATCAACTCAAAAAGAAAACCGCCGCAATGATTTGGCAGAATAAGGATGTGTATTCTGAGGGTTTTGTCGGATCATTTAAGGCAAGTTTTACAGAACTTGGTGGAAACGTAGTTGTAGAGAAAACCTATGAGGGGATCGACGAGACGATGTTTGATTCACAACTTACTGCAGTTAAAGAGGCAAATCCTGATGTCCTTCTTCTCGCCAGTTTTCCGGAAGCAGTACCACGGATAATGGCACAAGCAAAGGAAATGGGAATTACATCTACCTTTATTGGCAGCGATGGTTGGGATGATCCGTTGATGTCTACGACTTTAGAGGATAATGAACCTGTTGATGGTTACTTCTGTACCAACTTAGATCCGGATGCTGTAGGTTTTATTTCTACTTATGCAATGGAATATGGCTCTGTTGATGGGATTGCTGCAACTGGCTATGATGCCATGAAAATTTTGGCAATGGCAATTGAGAGCGTAGGATCGGCCGATGATCCGGGTGCGATTCGAGATGCAATCGCTAAAATTACAAACTATAAAGGTGCTACAACTATCTCTCGTTTCGATGAGAACCGTAATCCTGTCAAAAGTGTTGGGGTGCGGCAAATTCTTAATGGAATGCCGCAGTCTGACATAATTTTAGCAGCACCTGAATAGGCGCAAAACGATTCAACGCAGACCTATTCAAACAAGTCCGAGTTCTCAATGATGTGAGAACTTGGACATTTTAAAATTTTAGCAAATAAGGAGATCAAAATGAAGATAACAACTTTTGCGTATGTATTCGCAATTATTGTGCTGTTTGGAGGTGTTATTGGCTGCGAACGAATTGGGCAAGTTGTCCAACCTACTCAGATGGAAGGTCTCAGTGGGGAAATTAGCATTGGTGTCGTTTTACCTCAGACAGGTCACTTAGGACCGGGTGAATTCGGTCCGGGTGCTTCAGTGATGGAAAATAGTTTTAACATGGCACTCGAAGAAATCAACGCATCACCACTGCTCGGTGATGCAAAACTCAAATTCATCATTGAGGACGATATGAGTACTGCCGAAGGTGCAGTTGCGGCTTTCAATAAACTAATCCATCAAGACAAGATTTCAGTTATCCTCGGTGTCTGGACATCAGAAGTCGCTAAATCTGTTTTTCCGATTGCACAAGAAAACCGGGTTGTGGCTTTCAGTCCTGTCGTCATTGCCTCTGGCTTGACTGAGATTGGCGAATTTATTTTCCGAGCCAGCCACGCTACAGATGTCCTGATTCCTGGAGGTGTTAAGGTTACACAGGAGAAACTCGGTTATCAACGAGTAGCGACTATAGTGGATACAGTTGATGAAGCATCGCGGAGTAGTGACGAGATATACAGGAAAACACTCGTTGAAAACGGTGTTGAGGTACTACCTCCAGAGACTTTCGAGACTGGTGCTACCAACTTTTATGAGCAATTAACTCGGATAAAGGATTTGAATCCGGAAGCGATTTTTGTCTCTGCCCAACAAATTGAGGTTATTAAGATTCTCACCCAAGGACGAGAGGTCGGGATTCCTGCTGATATTCCGTTTATTAGTCTTGTCCTGTCTATAGATGAGATTCAAAGTGCGGGGGATGCCGCCGAAGGTGCTATCACCTTCACCGATTGGGTCAGCACGGCTGACACGCCTGGGAATCAAGATTTCGTTCAGAATTACACCGCGAAATACGGTATGGAACCAAGCGTTTGGGCTGCGCAGCCTTATGCCGCTGTCTATATCCTTACAGAAGCGATCAGAAACGCGCAATCAATGGATTCAGAGGCGATCGCTGCTGCGCTCGCTGAGATCAAAGATTTTCAAACCATTTTGGGTAAGTTTTCTTTTGATTCTAACGGAGACGCTATTTACGACCCTGTTGTCTTAATTGTAAGGAATGGCAAACTTGAGGTTTACGATCAGGAATCTATCCAATAAATAGAAGCGCGCTGCAACGGAATTTCAAATTCCGTTGCAGCGCGCTTTACTTTTTACATAACCAAAGTTTTTGTGTTACTCAAATGTAAACTGTGCGACAACACCAGCGTGGTCAGAGGGCCACAACCCGGAAGGAAGTCGGTCAGACGGTTTATCGCCGACCGTGAATGACAAGACAGGTAGGGATACATCCATATTTCGCACAAAGATTTGGTCAATCCGTACCGTGAAATTGCTCACCTCATTTAATATGTCATCGTCTTGACAGCACGTGTTGCCAGCCTCGTTTCCAACCCTCATGGCATAAAGTTTGCTTATTATATCATTAGCCTTGCGATTTGCAATTGCGCAAGCTATGCATGAAGGATCGTCAGCATCTAGACAGCAGGCGTAGGGCCAATCATCAAGAGGCCATACGTCAACATACCCAGCCGATAGCAACATCTGATATCCCGATCCATCGGTTGCTCTCGTATTGAAATCCCCTAACAATATAATCGGCATGGTCTCGCCGCTGAGAATATCCACAAGTTCTTGTGTTTGGGCAACCCTATTTACCTCTGCAAATGCTTCTAAATGTGTATTAACAACACGGTAAGTGACACCAGAAACAGTGGCATCAACCGCAGCATATCCTCTTTTTACTTCTAGACCGAGCAGTATCTCTATAGTAAGCGCATTTGCGTAGTTTGCACTCATCGGACGTGATATTTCAACATCACTTCGCGCCAATATCACATCATAATCGGTTAATCGGATATCGTCAAATCCCGTATCAGTAGACATCGGCATTTCAATATCTATGTTTTCAACTTTTGCAGCGACTTGATAATTTAAGCCTTCTGCTTGAAGCGCGCCCATCAAGATTTGCAGATAATCCAAGATTACTTCTTGAGGAAGAACATTCTCGCCTGAAAGGAAGTCACTCGGACTTTGGCGGCGGATTAGCGATATTTCTTGTAGCCCGATAACGTGCGGTTGATGTGCTTTTATAGATTTGGCAATTGCTGTTGCACGACTTGGAAAATCGGATGCCATAACGTTGTTATACATGGTAGCAACTTCTGTTGGTGCTTGTAGCAAATTTTCTACAGAAAGGAGTGGTTCTGCACTGCTGCCAACGTATACATTATAGGTCATCACAGTGAGCGGTGCTGCATCTGAGGTATCGGGTGGTGGTATCACTGTGTCTGTTATTCTTTCACACCCTGACACGGCAAAAAGTATTACAAATAACAAAAAAACAATCTTTAATTTTGACAAAGTTTCCTCCAAGGGAATAGTGTAAGACGAGGCTTTTGCCTCAATTTTATTAGATATTATAACGATTTAGTTGCGGATGTCATTGGTTTATGAAATCTTAATAAATATCATTACCGAGACAAAATACCCAAAATTTCATTCACTCAGCTTCCCAAGGAAAGGGTTCTTGAGTTGCTTTTTCGGAGCATCTAAAGCCGAATTTACTGCTGGAACTTCTGGATCCCCATAGATCTCAACGTAATTATTATAACTGTTGATAACCTTTTTGATGTGCAACCGTGTTTCTCGGATAGTAATCTTTTCAACGAATTCGTCAAGGTCTTTGATATTTTTCGATTCCAACCACCGCTGCATTCGCCCTGGACCGCCGTTATATGCACCAGATACCAGCAGTGCATTACCATCAAAAATAGAATTTAGATAGCCGATATATTTAGTACCCATTCGTATATTAACCTCAGGGTCCTTAAGCATTGAGGTGCGGAATCGGCGGATATTGAGTTGGCGTGCAAGTTGTCTACCGGTAGCAGGCATAATCTGCATCAGACCGATCGCCCCTGCCCAACTAATAGCGTCCTTCCGATACCTACTCTCCTCTAAAATCATAGCGAAAATTAAGGCGGTGTCTACCTTATATTGCTTAGCGTACTTCTTAACCAACTGTTCAAAATGGAGTGGGTAGAGCAATCTGCGGAGTTTTGCTAAATCTCTACTCGGTTGATTCTGGAATGATGGACTCGTCAGTGCTTTATAGACTATCTCACGAGCTTTCTCATACCTTGACATATTTTCGTAACACGTAATCAATGTATAGTAACATTCCTTTGCAGCATTTGGTGTTTGATTGATGTAGTACGAGAGTTGATAAACAGCATCTTCATAAAGTCTAAGTTTCATTAACATTGGGATGTGCTCTGGGCACGTTATCTGCTTTGGCAATTTTGCATCCGGTATGGCTTTCGGTTCTAATTCAGAGGCGGTGATCCCAAGAATCGCCTTTGCCCTCGCGCTGTAATACCAATATCGTGCTTTTGCCACTTCGGTATATATCTCTTGAGCAAGTTCAGGTTTATTTTGACGTTCCCGAATCTTTGCCATCCAGAAATGCGCTCCCATCGCATAGCGATTACCAGGGAAATTCTCCTTCAATCCCTTAAATGCTTTGTAACTCTCTTCATACTGTTTTTGGTCAAACCGTTGCCATCCAATTCGCCATGCTGCCAAATCCGCATAGTCGCTATCGGGAGCTACTTCAATTAACCTTGAATATACCTTGAGTACCAATTCAGACTTTTCCTGTTTTTCATGAATTTGCGCAATATCGTATAGTGCGTTATCAACAAATTGGCTCCAAGGGTACATTTTCACAAAACTTTCAAGGCGGTTTACAGCAGTTGTGAGACTCCCCTTTTGTCTATAGCATTGCGCGATTTGGTAATGTGCACGCGTTAGATATTCAGTTTTGCCACCAAGAGCGATAACCGCATTGTATTTTTTCATTGCAGTATTATACCACTTCCGGCCCTGATAACTCTGTCCCAGATGGTAGAGTGCACGGCCTCTCAATTTCATATCCGAACTTGTCGTAAGTGGCGTAAGTTCATCTATGGATGATTTCCAACTTTTTTGGTAATAATGTACTAATCCACAATTCAATCGATCCTTAGGTGTAAGTACCAGGGATTTATGATCACCCGCAAGCATTTTCAACTTCATGACTACGCCTTCTGCGACTGTATCTGAATGCGTTTTAGCTATGAGTTTTTGATACATTTCAAAAGCTGTCGAAAAGTTGCTTAATCCTTCTTCACAACGTGCCAACGCATAAGCGGCCTGACGGGCAAAACGCTGTTCGTTCAAAATCTCAACACAAAGTGTTTTTGCGTCTACATACTTTTTTTGTTTTAAGTAAAGTTGAGCAAGCTTCCATTTTGCATCTATAAGATAGGGGCTTGTCGGGTTATCCTTTACGAGATGCTTATACCATTTTATTGCTTTTATCTCGTTATTCATTCCTTCATAAAGCTTTGCGAGACGATACGCCGCAGTATCCGCAAGTGGATAGTCATGAGTGATAACCCTAACGTAGTTGCCAACTGCTTTTGGACGATTCTGCAGCTTCTCATAGTTATAACCGAGTGCGTGATGAATCTCAAGTTTTTCTGATTCGGACAGATCCGTTTGCAATAAACTTTCTAATTTCGACACCGCAAGTTTGTGATTACCCTTATCAACGGCTGCGAAAGCAGCTTCCCATATTGGGCTGTGCCTTTGTTCCGCGAAAACCAACGTTCCAGATATGAAGCAGCAAAAGACAAGGACGAATGAAACTATTAGGAATGTTAGAATTTTGGTGGGATGACGTTTGATAATAGATTGTATGGTTTTCATTTTTTAGCGACAAGCGTAATGTACGCTTTTGTCCTCCTCATGTGAATTCACGTGAATTGAACCGTAATAGTAGATATTTTATATAAAATTGGTGTAGACAAAGATTTTCCATCTAAACAGTATATTGTAACGTTACTTTTAAACGAAAGGCAACAAAAAATAGTGTGAGGACGCATTGTTAGTGATAGAATGGGAGATTATTCTCTATCAACTTAGGATTTTGAATAAAATCCTAAGTTTACATCTTGCTTGATATTATAAAGAAAGATTCTCATGGTCACTTACAATTAGGCACGTTGCAAATGATTTGTTATATTTTATTTGCCAGATTTGCAATAATATGGTATACTTTCTTTAATTTTTATGGTCAGAGAGGTGAATTGTGATGGAAATTGTAGCACTTGGCAAAACAGGTTTAGATGTTTCACGGCTTTCAATTGGCACAGGGTCAAACGGATGGAATGGACGTTCAAATCAGACAGATTTGGGATTTGAAGGGTTGCGCGATCTTCTGCTGTTTGCTCATGAAAACGGGGTTACGTTTTGGGATTCTGCCGACCAATATGGGAGTCATCCGCATATCAAAGAGGCTCTCAAACATGTGCCTCGGAATAGTGTAACTATCACCACAAAAACAGTATCTCGAACTGCAGAAGAAGTAGAGGCAGATGTTAAACGGTTCCTAAAAGAAATTGATTCTGATTATGTTGATATTGTGTTACTACACTGCCTCACGCAGGTAGATTGGCCACAACGTTATCCTGATGCAATGGAAGCACTTGCACGTTGTAAAGAGCAAGGATTAATTCGCGCACACGGTGTTTCTTGCCACGACTTCGGTGCATTCCAAACAGCCGCTATGACCGAGTGGGTTGAAGTTGTGTTGGCTCGGATAAATCATGCGGGTGTTTCAATGGACGCTTCCCCTGCCGATATCATCCGAACAATGGAACAGATGGCGTTTGTTGGTAAGGGTATTTACGGCATGAAGGTCTTAGGAATGGGTAAATTAGCGAAAGATTCTGAGGGTCAACGCGATGCAATCGAATTTGTAATGGGGTTACCCTGTGTTCACGCTATGACTATCGGCATGACTTCTCGTGCTGAAGTGGAAGCAAACGTAGCCGTTGTGAATGAATTGTCGGAGAGCGGTATATAACGGAATTGTATTATATTGTAGCGCGAGATGTCCTACCTTGCATCTTAAGATGGATACTCGCGCTGTTTCTTATAGCATGCAACTAAAACAAGAGTGAATTCATGGAAAAATATGAAATAGTTATTGGTCTGGAAATCCACGCAGAATTATGCACAGAGAGTAAGTTATTCTGCAACTGTGCTTATACTTTCGGCGCATCGGCAAATGACTGCACATGTCCAATCTGTTTAGGGATGCCGGGGACACTGCCGGTTATCAATAAACGCGCGTTGGAGTTCGCTGTTCGCGCGGGCTTAGCGATGAATTGTGAAATAACGTCATATAGTAAGTTCGATCGGAAAAACTATTTCTATCCTGATCTGCCGAAAAACTATCAGATTTCGCAGTATGATCTTCCATTGTGTAAAAATGGTGAGGTGACATTTGAATTTGAGGGACAACCCCGCACCGTTGCACTCCGTAGGATTCATTTGGAAGAGGATGCTGGAAAATCTATTCACGCCGAAGTCACGGGTGATCCTACCCGCAGTTTTATGGATTTCAATCGTGCTGGTGTACCACTAATGGAAATTGTAAGCGAGCCAGAAATTCATTCCACTGAAGAAGCGATCGCCTACTGCCGTGCAGTTAAAGAGATTTTAGAATACATTGAAGTAAGCGATTGTAATATGGAGGAGGGCAGCCTTCGCTGTGAACCGAATATATCGCTGCGTCCAAAAGGTAGTCACGAATTGGGAACGCGCACTGAAATTAAAAACAAAAACTCGTTTCAAGAGCTACTTGTCGCAATGGATTACGAGGTGAAACGGCAGGCACGTATCCTTGATTCAGGTGGCAAGGTTGTCCAAGAAACTCTGCTGTTTGATGCAAATACGGGTAAGACTGTTGCGATGCGCGGAAAGGAAGAAGCGGACGATTACCGTTATTTCCCTGAACCCGATCTGGTTCACGTTCAGGTAGATGATGAATGGATTGATGAGATACAGCCAACGCTCCCAGAACTTCCTGCTGTCCGCCGTAAAAGGTTTATTGCGGACTACGACATCTCCCCCGAAAACGCTGAATTTCTAACCACCACTCGGCAAATTGCTGATTTCTTTGATGAAGCTGCACAACTCAGCGGCGAACCTACGACCTGCGCAAACTGGATAATGAGTGATCTCACACGACTATTGAACACAACTGAAATAGAGATACAAGATTCCAAAGTAACTCCTTCTCATCTCAATGAACTCATTCAGTTGATAGACAATGATACCATCAGCGGGAAGATTGCCAAATCTGTGCTTGATGATGCTTTTGACACCGGCAAAATGCCGAAACAGATTGTTGAAGAAAAAGGCTTATCACAGATTACCGATACATCAGAGATAGAAACAATTGTCTTACAGGTTATTGAGGAGCATCCCGGTCCTACCCAGGATTATCGGGATGGCACGAAGAAAGCCATCGGATTTCTTGTTGGGCAAGTGATGCGCGCAACTCGCGGCAAGGCAAATCCGCAATTAGTAAATCAAATTTTGGCGCGGGTTTTGACAGAAAATTAGGATATCCAATAGTCTCGCCACTGACGAAACAAGGAGAATTTATGAAAAAATTGACCCCCGCAGAGGAGAACCTTAGTCTTTTTTCTGACGCAAATGATGGGGTTACAAACAATGTATTCTCCACTGAGCGGACTGTTCAAACCCCTCCTATAGATTTACCCGAATTTCTGAAACCTAATACACGGTTAAAGATGGATGGTCTAAAGTTTCTGTCTCATCTTCCAATAGAATCTATACCTATAGCGTTTCTTGACCCACAGTACAGAGGCGTGCTTGATAAAATGAATTATGGTAATGAGGGAAAGAGTAGAGAGAAACGCAGAAGTTCATTGATGCAAATGCCTGAAGAACTAATTGGAGAATTCATTCGAGGCATTGACAATGTGCTTATCCCTTCTGGACATCTCTTTCTGTGGATGGATAAGTTTCATCTTTGCCAAGGGTTCAAAACATGGTTTGATGACACACAGTTAGATATTGTTGATTTGATCGTCTGGAATAAAGACAGGTTTGGAATGGGGTACCGATCCAGACGCGTGAGCGAATATTGTGTTGTTCTACAGAAGCATCCCAGAAAGGCTAAAGGGGTTTGGCAAATTCACACTATCCGCGATGTCTGGCTTGAACGAACGAAAACAAGAGAACATCCCCATCAAAAACCTATCGGTTTACAGTCTGAACTTATTGCTGCTGTTAGTAATGAAGGCGATTTTGTGATTGATCCCGCCGCAGGTTCCTTTTCTGTCATGGAAGCAGCACTCTCAAAAGGTCGGAATTTCATTGGATGTGATCTGGAGGGATAAAATGGCAAAAATTAGAGGTAGAATTCCGAAGGAATCTTCTGGTGGATACGCTCGCTTATTCGACAATGAAGCATTAGGCGAACTCATGAGCAAAGTACAAGGGACAGTGATTTCCGCCGGAAGCGAACTAGAGAGACTTATAACGGAGAGAGTCGAAACTATAGATGACTTGGATGCCTTTCTTCGCAAAGACATCATGTCGGATGGCGTACTTCTGGCAGAAAAGAAAAAGATTAAGAAGTGCACTGAGTTAGATTCTCAAGGTTCAGAACCTGATTTTATGATTTTCAAGAGACGAGAAGGTCACCAACGTTGTCATATTGTTGAGTTGAAAGATGGTCATGTCTTTGATACCAAAAAAGTTGATAGCGAACGTGAAGCATTGCATGGTTTTGCCAAACGAAATGCTGGAAGACTCCCGTATAGAGTTTCAACACACTTTTGCGCCTTTAATCAAGATGATCCTGAGGTCATTTGGAAGGGATTTAAGCAAAGAATTGACATTAAAGAAGCAATGACAGGTCGAGAGTTTTGCGATCTACTAGAAATTAATTATGATGAGATCGTGGAAGTACGTAAAACAGATGCCGAGGATAATATTCGTTATTTCCTTGAAGAACTTCTGCGTATACTTGAAGCTAATAGTATTATTGAGGATATCCTCTCGTCCGAATCTCACTTAGCAGAAGAGCAAAAACTATTTCGCAACTTGTAAATCAGATTTTGACGCGGGAGTTATCCATAGATTAACGGAAATCTGTAGAAATGTCTACGGGAAGCCTGAAATATAAAGACGCATCGTGGGACTTCCGAGAGTCTGATACCAAAGAGTACACACACTGCTTCCACACCTATCCCGCTATGATGATTCCGCAGATTGCAAGGAAACTGCTAAATCAGCATGGTGTCAAAGGTGGATGGCTTCTTGATCCGTATTGTGGCACTGGCACCTCACTGGTCGAAGCATCTCTGTTTGGCATGCACAGTGTTGGGTGCGACATCAACCCGCTTGTGCGCCTGATCGCTACTGCAAAATTGACACCGATCTCTCTAAAAACGCTTGATATTGAACTCAATAAGTTGAACGATTCTTTATTTCAAATTGAATTTGGTACGGCTAAGATGTCAGAGGCACGGATTCCAGAGATTGTAAATTTGGATTACTGGTTTTCTGAAGAGGTTATCAAATATCTTGCATATTTATTGAATTGTATTAACAAGATAGTGGATCAAGCAATTCGTAATTTCATAACGGTAACATTTTCAGAGACGGTTCGTGAGGTTTCCTATACAAGGACAAGTGCTTTTAAACTACATCGAATGCCAGCAGAAAAACTTGAGAATTTCAATCCTGATGTATTTGGTATCTTTCGCAAAAAACTGAATAGGAACAGACAAGGTTTGGCGGCATATCTTGAAAAACGCAAAAGTGTAGAAGCGTCAGTTTGTGATGCCAACACAGTTAACGGAGAACTACCGATACCACGTCCCCTTGGAGGCTATAATCTGGTGATTACATCTCCACCTTATGGCGATTCGCAAACTACGGTTGCGTATGGGCAATTTTCTCGGCTTTCCGCAGAATGGATCGGTTTGACCAACGCACGAAAAATTGATAGACTTGCAATGGGCGGATACCGATCAGATGAAACATTGATGGATACCCCTGTTTCATCCGCAATTGAGAAAATCCGCTCAATTGATGAAAAACGAGCGCGTGAGGTTTCCGCTTTTTACATTGATCTGGAGCATAGCATCAATTCAGTGGTGAAGACGCTTTCGCCACGTTCTACAATTTGCTATGTTGTCGGAAACCGTCGGGTTAAGGACGTTACGCTGCCAACAGACGAATTTGTTGTCTCTGCTTTTAGCAAACATGGGTTTTCTCATAAGGAAACCGTCGTTAGGAACATTCCAAATAAACGGATGCCCATCAAGAACAGTCCCTCTAATATCACAGGACAAACCTCCACAACGATGCACGAAGAAAATATCGTTATTTGCCAGCGAACGGATCAAACATGTCCGTAGGTCAGATTATCCTCTCATCTATAACAAAAAAGTTTGGCGATACAGTTGCTGTTGACGATGTCTCTTTGCAGATAGAAGGTGGCGAGTTTTTCTCCTTACTTGGACCGAGCGGGTGCGGAAAAACAACAACATTACGTATTCTCGGAGGGTTTGTCCATCCTACTGCAGGCGATGTCTTCATCGACGGAGAACTGATGCTTGAAACACCTCCCTATCGTCGTCCTGTCAACACAGTATTCCAAAATTACGCCTTGTTCCCACATAAAACCGTTGCCCAAAATATCGCATTTGGATTGCAAATGAAAAAGATGCCTAAAGCGGAAATTTCAGATGCAATTGAACGTTCACTTGATTTAATTCAGTTGCCGGGCTACGGTGATCGTAAACCTAACGAACTCTCCGGTGGCGAGAGACAACGTGTTGCACTGGCACGCGCATTAATTAATGAACCGACTATCCTACTCTTAGACGAACCCCTTTCAGCACTTGATCTGAAACTCCGAAAACAGATGCAATTGGAACTGAAAGCGTTACAACGCAAAGTTGGGATTACGTTTGTTTATGTCACGCATGATCAAGGGGAAGCGTTAGCGTTGTCAGATCGGATTGCGGTGATGAACGAAGGGAGAATCCTTCAGGTTGGAACACCATCTGAAATCTACGATTCACCGCAGAATCGTTTTGTGGCAGATTTTATCGGCACGTCAAACTTTTTTGACGGGACACTCATCAGCACGGATGGTGATTTTGCAGCGGTTGTGTCAAATACTGAACCTTCCTTTAAGTTCGTTTGTCCGCACAGCGAAGATGCATCGATAGACACCTCTGTAACATTGGTAATTCGTCCGGAGCGGATAGACATATCAGCAGAACCAAACCCAGATGTGCCAAATTGTCTACGCGGTGTGATTCAGGACGAAAGTTATCTCGGTACGACAGTGCAATACACAGTGCAAACTGATTATCCGACACCTATCATTGTTAATCAGCAATGGCGAGGAAACTCAGAAACCCTGCCCTGTAGTATAGGAGAACAGAATAGAGACAAGCGCGAGATGCATCGCTTTCGGCAAGGCGATACGGTCTATTTGCAATGGGCAGCAGAGAATGCAATTGTCTTGAAAGAGAATTCGGACTAACTCCGAGGCAACGGCAACCTGACTTTTCCATTATCCTGCTGTTGCGAAGTTAAGAAACCGATTATAATTTCAACAACTTTGTGTCCTTCACTACCCGGTGAAACAGGTTCCCCACCTTCTGCTACAAGTTTTACTAACTCTTGAACACCAGCAGGAATACCGACAACATCCCATGTTGGTGCATCAATTGTTTCAATAGAATCTCCTTGATGAATTGTAGCAACCTTGTCATTAATGAGAATATATCCGTTTGTCCCAACAATCTCTACTCGGAAACCAGATTGAGTTGTCTTCGGTCCGCCAGCATAGTATCCGCGTACCCCGTTTGCAAAATGGATATACCCATGCGCTGATGGCTCTGTTGACGGATCGTGTCCACCATCGCCTTTATATTCACTGTAGTCGTCGTATCCATCCTCTAATTCTGCAGTAACCCATTCTGGAGTTGAATCAGCGAAATAGCAGATAGCATCAACACAGTGTGTTCCGTTTCGGAAAAGCATGGCACGTCCGCCGCTCAACGTGCCGATGACATATTGGACATCACCGATACGTCCACTACCGACGATCTCCTCTCTGGTCCGCCGCCATAACGGTTGCCATCTTCGCGTGTGGTCAATTGATAGAATCGTGCCGTTTTGCTCTGTCGCATGCAGCATCCTGTCTGCATCTTGGATGTTGGTAGCCATCGGTTTTTCACAGAAAATTCCTTTGACTCCAGCGTTAGCAGCGTCAACGACAAGATCAGCATGTCGATGGTCAGATGTCGCAACCGTTACAACATCTAAATTCTCTGCTGCGAGCATCTCCTGATGGTTCGTATAAAGAGAGATATTATCCCAATTGTCCTGCCATTTTGCTTTAAAGGCATCCAGTGTGCTTTGCACAAAATCGCACCCAGCGGCTAATTCAACGTTCGGTAAACTGACTAACCCAGATGCGTGCGTTGTCCCGATGCCACTACACCCTATAACGCCAACACGTAGTTTTGCCATGTTCCTATTCTCCTCTATCCTACAATCTTATACCCGTGAAATTAACGCATTACCACTGAAAAGATTGTATGCTGCAGCAGAATAGATGTCAAGTTTTTTGTGAGGAAAAAAACGATTTGATATATACCGAAAATTTTGGTAAAATATTTGTAGGTTAATAAATTTCATGATGGAGGAAAATAATTATGGTTAGAATTATCGCCAATCCTGAAATTCTTGGTGGGAAACCTGTAATTGAAGGCACACGCATAAGTGTGGAACAGGTCCTGGGATTATTGGCAAACGGTATGACAAACGAAGAGATTATTGCAGAGTATCCGATATTGGGCGAGGAAAGCATTCGGGTGGTGCTTGCGTACGCAGCACGCGCATTAAAGAACGAAATCGTCATTGACATGCCTTTTCCGCGTGAGGGGGCATCTTGACAATGCTGCTTCCACTTGGTCGCTTGCGGATCCAGCGACTTAAACAGGATAAATGTAAAATTATTACAGAACTTAGATTATAAGGATGCAAATATGCTACCAGTGATTAGTATTGATGCAAGGGATATATGTCAAAGTGGTTTCTCTCTGCATTCAGGCAGAATAGAGCCAATTGGTCAAGCCTACTGGTTTGACTGGCAAAAAGTGAGAAATGCAGCCCAAAATGAAGGGATGAATCTTGACAGGTACCTTATCCTGAAAATTGGATCGTTCTTATCCCATAAAAAGTTAAGATCGAATCTTCTGCTATGCTACACACCACATCAAGGGCGATTTATGTTAATGGTTTGCTCAAAGCATAATACCAACTTAAGTTTCCTACATTTGCTTCCAGGTTATCTTGAATCTGGCCAAGATTATCTTCCTACCCGAGCGGCTCCCTTTATATTTTATGGGGGATTGCAACTTTATCGGATTTACTGTATCCAAGAACAACCTGTGACCGGTTTTTACGTTTGCGACTGTTCACTCTGTGACTTGCCGTATTCAAAAACGGAAACATGGGTTCGCGGGGAAGGAAATCTGCGGCATTTACACGGACAAAGAAGGCACGTGGTAACAGAAAACGAACTTTTCGGAGAACAAGGTTATTTGTTATATGAAATGCTTGCTCGCGAGCGTCGCAAGTGTATGCATGTAGTTTCTAAGGAGCAAGTTTACTCATTATTTCTCCGTCTATACTGCCCTGGGGAAGATACTTTTCCTAATTTGAAACAGAGTTTTTCGTTGTCCCGTTCAAGCTACTATGTTTGCGACATGGGTTGTCAGTACGGGATTTGTATCGCAGAAGCACAGCGGAAAGACTATGAAGGTATACGAGAGCATCCAGAACACCATTATGATTACTCAGCAGTACCGGTTGAACCTAGCGAGGAAATCAAAACCGACAGCAGGCACTTCGCTTTGCAGCATGTTTTCAGTAAGTGGATCAGAGGCGATTTCCAAAGTTAAATATTTATCATGACAATCTTGGCGGTGAGGTGTTACCGCACTGTGGAGACTTTTTTTACTTGAAGTTTATCGATCTTAAACGTTCAAGCCAACGAGTATTGAAATCAGCGACAATGCTTTCACCGAATCCATCCATATCGTCAAAACGACACGCGTATGTTAGGTGATCCAAAAAAAGCCCGCCCGGTGCCTCTGTCACAATGCTAGTTATGAGGTTATCCGTGAGATTAATAGGAGATCCTTCAAACCAATGCTGTAAAAAACCTGCAAGTGTCCCTTCTATAACAACTGCCATAAAGATATGTCCCTTTTCTCGTTCCTCGTTCAGTTTCGGAAAGGGAACTCTCATCCACTTCATCCTTAATCGAAAATCCCAAGGGTCAGTATCGTGCTCAATGATTTCTACGTCACCTAATTCATATAGAAGGGCTTTGACTAAATACAAACCCGCGGGTACCACATTGTCTTTCGTATCTAGACATTCAACATAAACCCGAAATTTAGGATATTTCTGCATAAGTTAACGGAGCCTCCTTTTAAGATTTCTTTTCTATGATAGCATAATATTAAACAACGGTTAATTTCTTTTCATTGTTTAAATTCTGAAAGTTTTTCATTCCGATAGAATCTAACTATCCAAAAATTCGATTGAAAAATATCACAACATCATCCCAGCCAGCAACAATAGAAACCAATGTACCGAAAAAGGTAATCCCTCCTATAACTTTACTGATTATAGACGAAAATCTGATTTTATTTTTTGTGTTCCCGCTTATTAGCCCAAACGAATTTAGCATCCAAAGAGGTATATCAAGCAGGATTAAACGTGCAGTTCGCGTCAACCATACAAAAGGGTTAATTAGTTGCCATATTTTTTTAGAAAAAAGATAATCCAATTTACCGATATAGCGTTCTAACATACCCTGATTGACAGAATACGGATCGTAGAAATTGATGATTCTATTTCCTCCTATTTCATCCATCATTCTAGTTGAGTTGCGGCGTAACCAACGTAGTAACCGTTGATAACATTCTTCATCAGAAGAACTTTGCATCCATTGTTCATACTTTGAAAGATATTTTTCTCCAAAACTTTTTCGCTTGATGAGTGAATAAAGATCGTAAATTAATCCAATAAAACCGATAACAGCTAAGGTTCCAATTATCGTAAATATATTTAACTCGGCTAACTTTGTCAGGTACCACTTTTTCACTGTTTTTCATACCAATTTTAAATTATAGTGGCAACTTTAACAACCATTGCAACCAATAAACGACATTACTCCACTATCTCAAAGTCAAGAATTCTAAACTCTACCTTCGTATGTGGTTCTCTTGAACCATTGCGCGTGTTTGTTGTTAGTTCCTGAACGCTGTTGTCAACTTCGCTTGTTACCCGCCTTGCCAACCCTGGAGGAATAATTTCCTGAAAAAGCACAGCCTCCACATCAATTGGATCATCTTGTGTGTCGTAGAAAATTACAAGACAATAGACATTCTTTACACCTTCGCGGAGTCGGTTCCGCAGGGAAAACGTGTACTCGCCGCCTACCCCAAAAGGGTATTTCCAAATAAGTTTTCCACCGGTTACTCCTCCTACGCTTCCACCCCCGAGATCAGCAAGGATAGATTTTTTTGATCCAGTAGACTTCCCTCTTGACAACGGTTTTACGGGTCCTATCTGTTCCATCAATTTTTTAAGATAGTTTGAAGGTATAGCGAAATTAAGATTTTGTCCTCCGCGGAAAGTTGCCACAGAAACGCCAATAACTTGTCCTTTATTGTTTAGCACAGGTCCGCCGCTACTCCCCGGAGAGATCGGCGCAGTGAGTTGAAGAATCTTATCTGTTCCAACTTTTCGGATGCTACTGATAATTCCTTGTAAGAACGTTCCTTCTAATCCCCGTGGGTTGCCCACGGCATAAATTGGCGCGCCAACTTGAACCGTGTCACTATCACCAAGAGAAATTGCTTGTGCCCGAGGAACTGAAATTTTTAGAATGACCAGATCGCGTTCTGCATCAACCGCTGTAATGCCTTCAATGTCGTACTTTGTTTTCTGACCTACCAGTTTCGCGTAACCTCGTGAAGCACCTCTAACAACATGAAGGTTTGTTGCAACTTGACCACTGCGGATAAAGAATCCACTGCCAAGTGAAAGTGGTTGACCGTTAGCATCTTCCATCACCAAAAGCACCGTAGAAGCTAACGCTTTTTTAGCAATTTGCTGCGGACTTTGGGCATTTGCAGCAGTTATTCCGCAAAACAGGAAAAGTGCCAAACCTGTGAAATACCGTAACAATTTTTTGTTGTGCGCCATTGTGTCCTCCTTCTCACATTAAGTTTCAGAAAGTAGCAATTAAGAGGGTATTGGTTAAATAATGATGCGGTAATTAGTGGGTACCCTCTGAACCACTCTGCATCACATTTCAATTAGAGTAGAGTTAATGATAACACTTATGACAAAAATTGTCAATCAAAATCAAACTAATAAACTGATTTTGATTGACAGATGTATCTAAAACCTATATCCTTATTGAAAACAAACTCGCTGCTCTATAGAGGACACCATGAAGAATTGCCCAAGATGTCAACACACTCACTTCGTCAAAAACGGGTTCGTCAAAACTAAACAACGCTATAAATGCAAAAACTGCGGTTATCAATGGACGCGCACAACACCCCGGGGGAAACCACAAGCACAGAAAACTCTCGCCGTTCTCTTATATTGCCACGGCATCTCAATGAATGCTATCTCAAAACTTGTCGGATGCCACGTAACAACTGTGCTTCAATGGATACGCACCTTTGCTAAAAAACAGGCACCGAAACAAACACTCACACCCGGCACCACCGCCTGCTTGGAACTTGATGAGATGTGGCACTATATTGGGAACAAGAAAAACAAACTCTGGATATGGAAGGCACTTGACAGAAACACAGGATACCTCATTGACTGGGAATGTGGTGGGCGTGATAAACAAACCCTTGAAAAACTCACGGCAAGGCTCTCAACCCTCAATGCTAAGATATATTACACAGACAAATGGCAGGTCTATGAGTCGGTCCTACCTGCCGTAAAACATGTTCAGGATAAAGCGGAGACGCATCGCATTGAACGCAACAATGGTCGGATGCGCCACTGGTTCGGACGCTTCAAGCGCAAGTCCATTATTGTTTCCAAAAGCATAGAAATGGTGGATTTGACGATTGCTTTGTTCGCACGATTTCGTGTCAATGGCAACGTGTTTGACATTTTAAAACTCGACGGAATAGAAAACATGAATATCATTATTTAACCAATACTCTCGCAATTAAAACCCATCAGTCGGCCAAAAGATGTGATGTGAGCGGATGTCTTGTCTAATCGATTCCACTTGGTAATGCAGGAGATCTGGGAATACATCAATACGTTTTTTTGCAAATTCTGTAGGGAACGCTGCAGGTAAAATAACACGATACATCGTGCTTCCATGCGCCTCAACTGTAGGGGCGTTAAATCCATCAGCGATCGGCGCGGGATACTCTACCTCAAGTTTCTCCTCATCCATCTGCGCAATTATATCGGATAACAGAACTTCAAAAAAGGTCGTAGCTTTGTCTTGTGCAAATAATTCCTCTGACACAACGAACTCTTTGACACCCAGTTGTTCATTCCGTTTTCTAACAGAAACATAACCTTCAATTACACTATCACGTTCAGCAACCCATGCGCTTGGCGATTCAGTTTTCACCCAATCTGTCCAATATGCGATGTCATCTCTAACAAAGGTGCCGTTGAATTTGCGGGAAAAGGTATCGTAGAGAGAAGCGAGCTGCGCAACCTCATCTGCATCTTGAAAATTGACCGGACGGATATTCCAATCCTGCTGTTTTCTACCGAGAAGCGTTTTCTTGGCATAGTAACGGGGAACACTTTCCCATCCTTCTACCGAATAGATACGCTGGCTTCCATGGAGCATAGAGATAGCAATTTCTCGGTCCTCCATAAACCGAATCGAATCTTTGAGTAGTTGAGAAGCAAGCCTCGTTTTCGGTATTCCGATCGCGTGCTAACTTCGCCAATACCGCCAACGGATATCGGTTCACCGTGAAAGAACATCTTTCGGATAAAAACACGGACTGTGCTGACAATCTTGCCATCGTCAACAGCGACGCGAATACCCTCTACATCTTTCCACGGATCGTTATGCCAATGGTTAGAAAAATACTGACGGCTCGCTAAAAAAACGTGTGTGACATGGTCAAGCCATGCCTCCAATTCTTCAGGATAAAGCGAGCGAAACTCCATATCTACACAGCTCCATCAAAACTTTATCGTCAATTCACCAAGGAACTGCCGCGCTTGATTGCGGCTCCCAAAAACCTCATAGAGATCGCCTGAGACATCGTAAAATTTGCGGATAAAATTGCGGCTTGTTTCAGCAGGATTGAGGTCCGCATAGCGGAACCATAAGTTCGTCCGTGACCAGATATCCCAATTGATCTCAAAAACTGTTGAGTTGGCATCGCCAGTATCAATTCTGTGCTGTTTATTTAGATCAGGAAAAAGCGCGTCCTGTGTCAAATCTGAGGTGCCGTCAATACGTCCAACGGACAAGTTTAATTCCTTATACCGATACGGATTAGGATTGGTGATATACTTCAAATTTACAGCAAACGCATTTTCTAACGCCTGTGTCTCAAAGTCAAAACTATCCTCTATTTTGGCAGGGGTAGTATACCGCTCGTCCTGTTCTCCATACGTCAGTTCATCAAGGAAAGTTAAATGCCACCGTTCAGAAAGACTATACGTCCACCCGAATAGATTTTTAAGTTCCAACTGATTAAGCTCATCTTGGACATCGGTTGAAAAGTCAATGTCTTCGTAATCTTCCAAATAGTTGTTACTAATATTAGCGACGCGGGTACTATAAAAGCCGTTCATGTGAGAAGGTTTTACAGTAAATCCGGTGACAGAATATTGTGTGATGGTGAAATCGCTGGTGTCTCGCAGGTAGAGATAGCCTGATGAGTCAAAATCAAGAAAAGTTAGGTCGTGCTTTTGCTCACTCAGCTGGTCTGTTTCATAAATAATTCGTCCAATATACCTACCGTTATTGTCAAATTTCTGAACGCGTGAGATAACGTTATGAAAAAGTGTCAGTCGGATGTCTGCCCGTTTTAGTTCTTCAGCGAGTTCCTCATCATTTTCTGTTTTTTCATCGTCAAAATACCGACGATATTCTGCTTCTTCAAGCAGCCGCAAACGTCTGTTTAGAGAAGTCGCATCATCTGCTGCTGTAGGATTTTGAGCAAACGGACCGTATTGCGGACGGGTCGCATTCGTAATCGTATCTGCAAGATCAGCTTGACCGGGCGTACTCTCCGTCAACTGCGTTAATGTTGGCGAAAGCGCGATAACCTCAGGCAATCCGCCAATTTTCCTACGGAATCGGCTTGCATCCTTAACTAAAACCTCACCTGTCGGCAGTGCAACAAGTGCCATCGGTTTGACAAACTCACCGTTATTCCGTCCTTTTTTGCCAAAACTATGGACAAAATTTCCATCAGTATCAAATTTAACAATGCGGTGATTTCCTGTATCTGCAACAAAGACGTTTCCGCGAGCGTCAATTGCTATGTCCGCAGCGTCTCTATCAAATTCACCCTCTCCCGCGCCATACTGACCGAATGTCCGTATTTTTTTGCCATCGGCACCGAACTTATGGACACGTCCCCGTTTTGAGTCCAAAACGTAGAGTTGGCTCTGAGTATTGACAGCAACGCGGAGGGCACGGTCGTGTCCAGTAGGTTGTATCCCGAATGCTGTTTTACCATCTATATCTACCATTAGTTTTGCGGGTAAAACTACACCTGGGCGTTCGTCAACAGGGTCGACAAAATAGGTATGTAAAAGTTCACCTGTTGCACTGAATTTGTAGACACATGGGACAAAAATATATATTTTCGGGTCGGTAGTTTCGGCAATGTGGTGTGCGGTTACATCTGCGACATAGATATTTCCGATGTCATCTACAGCGAGGTGTCCCGGTTTCCGTAAAATATTATTGGGAGATTCTGGATCCGCAGGGATTTGTAAGAGAAATTCCCCTGTCGGTGAAAGTTTCTGAATAAGCCGATTTTCTGTATCACTGACGTAGATATTCTGTTTAAATGCAAGGTGAATGTCTTTGCTAAAGGCACCTTGAGATGTTCCTTTGCCTGAAAATTCACGTTCTAATTTAACAAAATCTACTGCAAAAGCAGAATTTAAATATGCGATTTGAAAAAGGAGTGTAATTGTGAAAAAAAGCAGGATGGAAAATTGAAAAGTTTTCGTGGCGATTATTTTATTCATGCTTAACCTTTGCTGTTTTTGTTATATAATACCAGTTATCTGTTTGGATGTCAAGGGTGAAATTAAATGGTGCAAAGCGGGAGCCTAATTATCTTATCCGAATTATATTGCGTAAAAACGTCCAAAATGTTATTATTGTCTTATCAAGATTTCTTGATCGTAATACCTTCTTCCATATTTGCCAAGGAGGAAATTGTAATGAAAAAACTATTGTTTCTTCTAATACTAATGATGGTTAGCATTACGATGAATGTCCTTGCACAATCTTCCACTATAGTGACAGATGGATTGATAAGTTATTGGACGTTTGACAAACAAGATATTACGAACGGCACAGTTAATGATGTCTGGGGTAAAAACAACGGTGCGATTGTTGGAGATCCAAAAATTGTTGACGGTCAGGTTAGGGGTGCATTAGAATTTGATGGTTCAGACGATTATGTTAACCTGACTAACCTCGGCAATTTTGGCAGCCATGTCGGCTCATCAACATTCGAAGCATGGGTCAAAACAGACTTCAAGAAGGATTGGACAACACTTTTTAAAGTTCTTGATGATGGTTGCAATATGGCGTGGGCACTTGATGTCAACCGAAGTGCGAAAGCCGGTTTTCTTTTTGCTCAAGATATTGTTCACTACTATGTCCGTCATCAAGCTGCCGCAGGATGCATTGATATTGCTGTTGAAATTGAGTTCGAACTATCGGATGGAAAGTGGCATCACGGCGTTTTTTGCGATTGAGGATGCGGGTGAACCAAAAATCAGTATCTATATGGATGGCAATCCACAGGAAGTAATTGTTGGGAAAGAATCAAAGTTAGATAACTTTGTACCGTTTGTGCGACCTGTCTATATCGGTGCAGCGAACAATCGTGGCAACGTAGAAAGGTTCTTTCCCGGCGTGATTGATGAAGTCCGTATTTACGACCGTTCCCTCACAGCAGATGAAGTGATCCAGAACTTTGGATCCAAAGTTGGACTCGGTGTTGAACCTACAGATAAATTGCCGATTATGTGGGGAAAACTGAAATCAACATTTTAGGTATACTCATATTCCTCAACCGGTAATTTGGAACTGACTATTTTTAATTATACCACGAGACACCACTTAAACATTAAGACATCTTAATCGTCTTAATTTTACAAAATTACATATAATTTGGGTAGGAGGAATAAAAATTTGCGTTATTGCAAACCGATTTTTTATCGGCTATTTATCTTTTTTCTTTTAGTTGCCATTCCGATGTCCGCAACCGCCAGCGATTGGCCAAGTTGGCGTGGACCAAATCAAGATGGCACATCTGCAGAAACAGGGCTAATATCTAATTGGTCAGTTGGAGGTGAAAACCTTCTTTGGCAAGCAGATTTTATAGGACGTTCCACACCGGTTGTGCTCAACGGCAGGGTCTACGTCATTGGGCGCGTCGGCGAAGATATTACGCAACAAGAACGTATCGCATGTTTTGATGCAAAAACTGGCGATCTTGTGTGGAATCATCAAATTAACGTTTTTCACACCACAATTTCTTTCAATCGAGTTGGTTGGACAAACCCTGTTGGCGATACGGAAACCGGTAATATTTACATACACGGTGTCCAGGGACTTTTCATCTGCTTCAACAAAGATGGAGATATTGTTTGGTCACGTTCACTCACAGAAGAATATGGACGAATATCTGGCTACGGCGGACGTGTTCACACCCCGATTATTGCAGGCAACCTTGTGGTTGTCAGTTATCTGAACGCAGGTTGGGGCGATCAATCTATTCCACGACACCGCTATTTTGCTTTTGATAAACGGAACGGCGACCTAATTTGGGTCTCAACACCTGGTGGTAGACCGCTTGATACGACTTACTCTACCCCAGTAGTTGCGCAGATTAATGGGCAAATGCTCATCATCGGTGGCAATGCTGACGGTGGTATCTACGCTATGAAACAAACCACTGGAGAGATGGTTTGGGGATTTAAACTGAGTAAGCGCGGTATCAATACGTCCGTGATCATTGCTGGCACAAAGATTTACGCTACACATAGTGAAGAAAATGTAGATACCACTGAAATGGGACGTGTCGTCTGTATTGATGCAACTGGCACGGGGGATGTCACCAAATCACATGAAGTTTGGCGATATAATGCTGTTAACGTTGGATATGCTTCCCCAACGCTCAAAGATGGACAACTCTACGTCGTTGATAACTCAGCGAATATCCATTCTCTGAATCCTGAAACCGGTGAGGTCTTATGGCAGCACAGTATTGGAACCGTTGGAAAAGGTTCACCTGTCTGGGCCGATGGGAAATTGTACGTTACCGAAGTCAACGGTAAATTTCATATCCTTCAACCGGGGGCGGACAAATGTGAGTCATTGAGTGTCCAAGAAATCAACCGAGTAAGTGATGATCAATACGTTGAAATCTACGGTTCGCCCGCAATTGCCGATGGACGTATCTATTTCACAACAGAAGAACGGATCTACTGTATCGGGAGGAAATAATGAAGAAAATTTGTTTCACAACAAGGCAGATAGATTGTGTTTTCGGACAATATATGTTATACGCAAGCTTGATAATCTGCCTTTTTGCTGTTGGTTGTGCCAGTAAAGAGATTGCCACGTCAACAATGAGTACTGAACCAGCTGTCGCACTTCTGCTCACTCCTGCCGAAACTATTACATCTGGTGACCCTGTTGAATTCAACGTCACCGGATTTGATGTAAACGGAAAACGGACAAGCGCAATTGGTCCAATAGAATGGACGCTCACAGGTTTAAAAGGCACGGTTAAAGATAGTAAATTTATCCTTGATAAAAGTGCTGGAGCACATGCTGGTTCAGTCACTATACAATCAGGCGAGATGATGGCGACATCACGAATTCGTGTAATCCCACCACTGCCGTGGTCAGAAGACTTTGAGGCGGTTGAACTTGAAAAAATTCCTACACACTGGATCAGTGCGACTAGCAAATTTTTTGTTCGTGAAAAAGATGGTAATAAGGTGTTAGTTAAAACGCCTGTCCAGCGTGGCTTGAACCGTTCTAACGTTTTTCTCGGCCTTTCGAATATGAAAAATTATCAAATTCAGGTTGATCTGATGGGAACAAAGGACCGCCGCCGACTACCAGATATGGGCTTAATTGCAAACCGATATACATTGGACATGCAGGGTAGACATCAACGGCTGCAAATCCGGTCATGGGCATCCGACTTACGTATGGCAAAAACGATAGACTTTTCTTGGGATGTTGATATCTGGTATACCATGAAGATGAAGGTAGAAGTTATCGCTGATAAAGCGGTAATTAGTGGTAAGGTGTGGCGCACCGGTCAACCTGAACCGAATGAATGGACGATTACTGCCGAAGACCCGCTTCCAAATAGCGAAGGTAGTCCTGGCATCTACGGTTATTCCCCAACAATAATCTATTACGATAATTTAAAGGTATGGTGATATATGATTTTAGAAAATAGAAGCGGTGCCAAAGGCATCGCGACGCTTGCAGGTGTGTTGGGTAAACACAATCGCTTTTTAGGTGGTACGGCAAAGACATTTAATTTTTCCGGATCCTGCCGACACACCTCAGCACAGAACTTTAACAATGGATTGCGTTTATCTTCGCCAATCCTTTTTATCTTGATGTTCGGGATGCTTTTTAGCTTTGCCCTGTCTGATGTGGCGGCTGAAAAGGAAATTGCTTTGTGGGGAGGCTCATTAAGCCGTAACATGGTCTCAGATGAGAAAAATATCCTCGCAAATTGGGATCTTGAAACTGGTAAAAATATTAAATGGACTGTGGACCTCGGATCACAAAGTTACGCGGGTCCCCTCATCAGCGGTGGCAAGATTTTTGTCGGAACTAATAACGAAGCACCACGGAATCCAAAATTGACAGGTGATCGAGGCATCATCATGGCATTTAACGAATCCGATGGAAAATTTCTGTGGCAAATCACCCATACGAAATTGCCCTCTGGACGCGTAAACGATTGGCCGCTACAAGGTATCTGTTCAACCCCGTTTATTGAAGGCGATCGGTTATACTACGTTTCTAACCGTTGTGAGGTTGTCTGTATTGATACCGAAGGATTCCTTGATGGCGAGAACGACGGTCCCTTCATGGAAGAAGCTGAAACAAGCAAGATTGATGGAGACATCATCTGGAGTTACGATATGATGTACGAGCTGGATGTTTTTCCGCACAACCTTGCTACCTGCTCTCCACTTGTGGTCGGTGATCTGCTCTTCTTGGAAACAAGCAACGGTGTTGATGAAGGACATTTTCACATTCCTTCTCCGGATGCACCGAGTTTTATCGCATTGAATAAAAACACTGGCGAACTTGTTTGGGAAGACGCATCCCCCGGCGAAAATATACTACACGGACAGTGGTCAAACCCTTCTTATGGTGTTATCAAAGGTGTGCCGCAGGTTGTTATTCCAGGTGGCGATGGTTGGGTCTATGCGTTTGAACCGGAAACCGGCAAGATCATCTGGAAGTTTGACTGCAACCCAAAAGATACTGTTTGGGAACTCGGTGCAAGGGGTACACGAAACAACATCATCTCAACACCTGTCGTGCATGATGACAAAGTTTTTTTAGCAGTTGGGCAAGACCCAGAGCACGGTGAAGGCGTGGGACATCTCTGGTGCATTGATGCTTCACAGACAGGAGATATTACTTCTACTGCCTCCATCTGGCACTTTGGTGATGAGCAATTCAATCGCACGATGTCAACTGTTGCTATCCATGATGGACTTCTTTATATTTCTGACCTAAGTGGATTCCTCTACTGCTTGGATGCAAACACTGCCGACCTTTACTGGATACACGACACCTACGCTGCTATCTGGGGTTCACCTTATGTTGTTGATGGCAAGGTCTACCTTGGCGATGCAGATGGCGATGTTGTTATCCTAAAAGCAGGTAAAACTAAGGAAGTGCTGTTTGAAACTAACATGGGCAGTGCTGTTTATACGACACCTGTAGCAAAAGACGGTGTGCTTTACATCGTAACTCGTAATCGGTTGATTGCAATTGCAGAATAGGAAACGGCTTATACCAGAATCATTTGGGGTCTCTTTCATATCTTGAGAGGTACTATCACATGGCGTATAGTAACTTTACTTTACCAGCTGCACGGGCAGCATTTCAATTACAAGAGATTGATACCGCTGGCATCTTTTCTGATGTAGAACCGCTGATCCCGAGTAAACTTCTTACGGCACTCTTAGCGCGAAATATACCACTAGCCACCGCTATCGGCACCGAGAAAGCGAAGTCAGAACTGATTGTCGCCAATGTACTTGTTGAACTCCGTGAACAGTTAAACCATCGCGTCAGTCTCTTTTCAGGGATTGATTTCAACGTTGATGACGAGAATGGACTGACCGGTGTTTGTGATTTTGTGGTAAGCCTTTCACCAGTCCAATTTCATTTGGAAGCACCGATCATTGTCCTTGTTGAAGCAAAAAACGATAATCTTGAAATCGGGCTTGGGCAGTGTGCGGCAGAGATGGTTGCTGCCCAACGCTTTAATGCCGAACAAGGGAATGACATTCCTCGCGTTTATGGTGCTACCACGACAGGCGTTCTTTGGCGGTTCCTCAAATTGGAAGAGCAGAAACTACACATTGACATGGCAGTCCACTCAATTGAGCGGTGTGACAAAATCCTCGGTATCCTTTCAAGCATGGTGACACAAAAAGCCTGAGTCTGCTTACTGAGCAAGACTTATTGAAACTAACATAAGTAGCCTGTTTATACGACACCTATAGTCAAAAATGTGGACTTTATATCGTAATACGTAATAGTTGATTACGATAAAAGAGAATGAAGTGGCTTGGATAACATAATGTATACCAGCCAATTGGAATGGGATGACTACCGCGTTGAGCATATCGCAAAACCTGATGTAGAACCTCATGAAGTATGGGAAGTCTGTAATGATAATTCCCATATAGCTGGCATCAAGGACGAAACCGCTATCTTGTTTATGGACAGACCATGGATGGACGATATTTATTTGTAGTATTACAGCAAATCCAAAGGTCTGTCTATAAACCAATCACTGCTCGGAATATGACTGATCGCGAAAAAAGCAATTTTAGGAGGCTCCGAAAATGAAAACGTTGCAGGTGCCGGAATTCTCGACTTATGAAGAAGAAGCTGCTTTTTGGGATAACTTGGACACCGCCGATTTTATGGAAGACGATGGGCAGTGGTTCCAATTTGATACCAATAAAGTGATTCGTGTAGCAATTCTTCTGGAAATCGCTGAAGAGCTGACGAAAAAAGCGAATGCACAAGGTGTCTCAATTGAAACCTTAGTCAATGTTCTATTGATAGACCATATTAAGGAGTCAGCTACGACAAATTAACTACTCAAATTTGGAAACGACAAGCAAAGGAAGTTGCGTAAAAGACTTTTAAAGCAAATGAACCTTTCTCAAAAAATTGAAAATGCCCGAACAGCACTTGATACGCACGTGCGGGAAATTGTCAACTGGCACTTTAGTCTAGAGACCGGATGTCCCTTCTGGTTGGAATTCGCAGAAAATTTGGATTTTGATCCGCGTAAAGAGATCGGTGGTTATACCGATCTCAAATGTCTTGGTCGCTTTCAAGACGAATGGCTTCGTGGTGGACCAGTGCGCCGATGGGTCCCCAAGGCATACGCAGACAAACCGGTATACGTTTTTGAAACCGGTGGATCAACAGGCATTCCGAAATCACGCATCAGCATTCGCGATTTCCAAATCGATTATGAGCAGTTCAGCAAAACGCTTTCTGATGATGGCTTTCCACCCGGTAGCGATTGGTTGATGTTAGGTCCCACCGGACCCCGGCGGTTACGGCTTGCAGTTGAACATCTCGCGCAACATCGTGGCGGCATCTGTTTCCTTGTTGACCTTGACCCGCGTTGGGTGAATCAACTTGTCCGTTATGGAAAACATCAGGAATTGGACGTATACAAGAACCACGTTATCTCTCAAGCACTGAACGTCTTAAAAGCACATGAAAACGTTCAGTGTCTTTTCACTACGCCGAAATTGCTTGAGGCTTTGTGTGAGAAAATTTCATTACAAAAAGTCGGTATCAAAGGCATTTTTTGTGGTGGCACCGAGATGAACGCCCAATTTCACCGTTTTGCTCGCGAAGAACTTGTGCCGGGCATTGATTTTGTCCCAACCTACGGTAATACGCTGATGGGTTTGGCCACTTGTAAACCTTTTAATCCCGTTGATAATTATACGATTGTCTATTATCCTCCGCAACCGCGTGCTGTCATAGAACTGGTAAATCCGCAAAATTCGGATGAGTCTGTTGATTATGGCGAAACCGGACGCGTGATGCTCACGACATTGACAAAAGAGTTTTTTGTTCCTCGATTTCTTGAGCGAGACGAAGCGGAACGCGCAAAACCGATTCCGGAATACCCTTGGGATGGTGTTGAAAATCTGCGTCTGCTTTCTGAACTGCAAGAAAGTGTTGTAGTAGGAGTCTATTAAACTTCATGTAACGATTTTAGTTAAGTCATCTTTAGAACGAATCTTGACTATAAAAGAGGAATCTGAACATGCCAACAAAAATTGAAAAGGTCTTTCGGTCCCCCTACGCAGTTCCAAACGGATTGCAAGTTACAGATGATGGTTTGTGGATTGTTGACCAGATTACTGACAGAGTTGCTTTAGTTGAAATCACCTGTGATCCGGACTATCATGTGCCGAAACTTATCCATGACATTCCAAGCGATTCCTCTAACACCAGCGGTATGGCATTCGGTGGAGGGACGCTCTGGTTAGCTGCAAATGGTCCAGGTGATCGCTGGCGTGCTGTCCGCGATACAGATGCCAAACCGGGTACGGGGGAGATATTTCAAGTTGACCCTGACACAGGTGAAACACTTGGGTGCTTTCCTGTCCCGGAGGGCGGCGGCACACACGGTGTGGAATATGATAACTACGATGAAGGGCATCTCTGGGTACAAACGCTTAAAAATCAGGAAATTCATAAGGTCAGGATATCTGATTGGTCAGTTCAACACACGTTACCTTTACCCTACGGCAGAGCTCATGGCACTGTCCGAGTTGACGACGGACTTTGGGTTACCCATACCTCTGATAGACTTATCGTCAAACTGGATCTTGAAGATGGCACCATCCTTGATCAGATAGACGTGTCAGAGAATTGCCCTGAACCACACGGTTTATCCATCTACGGTGATGATTTTCTCTATTGTGATGCCGCCTCTGGATGGGTCGCAAAGATTACAAGGTAGTAGTCACACCATCGGGTTAGAAACCCCTCCCACGATAACATAAGGTAGTAATCATACTCTCTTGTGAGAGCGGTTTTCAACCGCGATATGGTCATTATGTAGAAACCTAACAACAATGAAACACATTCCAATTTTACGTGCAGGACGTTCATATAGAAGCTTGAACACTGTCAGCGTTCCACACATCAAAACAGGTGAACCGTTAGCTGAGGTCAGTCAAGCCAACACAGGCTTGATAGCCAAAGACCTCCGCGACTTACCACTCCACAAACGGACACTTGCCCAACATTCCGTTGGAGAATTGATTTCGATGTACAAGGATGCTGCGCGTCTATTCACGACCACTGATTTACCCCTTGATAGTAGAACACAATCTCCAGAGGATTATATTAAACAGGTTTCAGGAACAACCGGCTTACCCGAAACACTCTGTCAACAGAACATGGGGAAGATTCAAGGCGTTTTAGAGAATATAGAACAGGTTTTAGACGGTCTAACACGTAGACTTGATTTGCGGATCCTTGACACAGGTTGGGATGTGCAAAACGAACGGACGTTAAGTTACGTTTGTGAAACAGATGCTCTCGGTGCTGTGCTGCCAAGCAATTCGCCCGGTGTTCATTCTTTGTGGATTCCTGCTGTCGCCTTAAAAGTACCGCTTGTACTAAAACCTGGGCGTGAGGAGCCGTGGACTCCTTATCGGATAGCACAAGCGTTTATGGCAGCGGGTGTGCCGCCAGAAGCGTTCGGTTTTTATCCGACCAATTATCCTGGTGCCAACGAAATCCTATTCCGTTGTGGGAGATCAATGCTATTTGGTGGCGGTTCAACAGTCGCCCCTTGGGTAAATGACCCGCGCGTGGAAATCCACGGACCGGGACGCAGCAAAATCATTATTCATGACAGACAGAAGGAGAACTGGGAAGCATATCTCGATCTTATCGTAGAATCGGTTACCAAAAACGGCGGTAGATCATGCATTAATGCCTCTGGCGTGTGGGTAACAGCACATGGCAGGGATATTGCCGAAGCTTTAGCGGAACGCTTAGTGCTTCTTGAACCGAAACCACTTGATCATCCGGATGCTGGAATTGCAGCATGGGCAAATCCGAAGGCTGCTCACAGTATTTCATCACTGATTGACCAACATCTCGAACAATCCGGTGCAACAGAATTGACACACGGTGACCGAGTGGTTGAGTTAGATGGCTGCACCTTCCTCAGACCGACAGTTATCTGGTGTGAAGACTCTGAACATCCTTTGGCAAACACAGAATTTCCGTTTCCGTATGTAAGTGTCGTAGAAGTTCCTGCTGCGCAGTTGGTAGAATCTATTGGCGCAACATTGGTTGCTACCGTTATTACCGAAGATGCGGCACTCATTGATGCTCTCTTGGCAACACCTCTCATTGACCGACTGAATTTAGGCGCAATCCCTACGAATCAGATTTCTTGGGATAGTCCACACGAAGGCAATCTGTTTGAGCATCTCTATAGACAACGCGCATTTCAACTGGATAACCTACTGAAACAACCTTAATGTTAAGATTTTAAAGGAGCCGTCAACACATTATGATCGAAAACCCGAATGTCATTCTCATTTACGGCGACGACCTCGGACGCGGTATGCTAAGTTGCTATGGACAGCAACATTTTGAAACACCGAATATTGACCGCCTTGCTAACGAAGGGATGAGGTTCAACCATGCATACGGGTGTGCGTTCTGCGCGCCATCTCGTGCAAGCATGTTGACGGGACTCCACGATTGCCATAAGGGAACATGGACATATACTCAGGGAGGACTCTACAAAAGGATCAGTACTGGTGAAATGACACTGAGTCAAATTACAGAGTCGATCCATACAACAGGTCTTCAGGCAGGACCGGACGACATCTTTTTGGCGCAAATCGCTGAAGAGGCAGGTTACGCCACAGGACAGATCGGGAAGCTTGAATGGGGTTTTGCCACAACATCAGAGCGGATTCGTCGCCACGGTTGGCAGTATCACTACGGTTACTATGATCATCAGCGTTGTCACGGCTTTTACCCGCCTTTTCTTTTTGAGAACGGACAACAGACAAACATTCGTGGAAATACACATGCGGACTGCGCGAAGCATCCAAATACGGAATCTGATGAAAATATGGAGATCCGTAGGAATCGTAAAGGCAAAACGGTATATTCGCAGGACATATTCAACGATAAAATCATAGAATTCCTTCGCGACCATAAGGATAAACCTTTCTTTCTCTATCATCCTTCCCAGTTGCCACACGGACCGATTGCCATCCCTGAGATTCATCCATCAGTGAAACAATCATCCGAATTGACGATTTATGAAAAAGAATACGCTTCCATGATCCTGAAACTGGATCAGACAGTTGGAATCATCTTAGACGAACTCCAACGACTTGGAATTGACGATCGTACGATGATCGTCTTTTGTTCTGATAATGGTCATGAAGTGTATTACCGACAGGAAGGGCGAACTTCTGGTCGACAGAAGAGTTTGGATGGCGAATCGTTTGATGAAATCAGGACAAAATTCTATTCAGAAATAGGTGGTGATGTTTTTAACGGGAACGATGGTATGGGAGGCTTGAAGTTTTCAAGTTGGGAAGGTGGAACACGAATTCCATACATTATCCGCTTACCAAGAATGATTAAACCGGACAGTGTGTCTAACCACATGCTCGCAAACTACGATCTGATGCCAACGCTTGCAGACATCATCGGCGTGGAAGTACCGCAAGCCAAAGATGGTGTGTCGTTCTTGCCTACTTTGATGGAACAAGATGAGGAGCAACAATGCCATGATTGGATTGTATACGCTTCAAGACTTGGTCCTGCTTTGGTGACATCGGATGGTTGGAAGCTGCGTTATATCAACGAAATGGATAGTTTCCAGTTATATCAACTTAATCACGACTACCGCGAAGAGAACGACATTTCAGCAAATCACCCCGACATCGTTTCGCGACTCAGTAAATGGATGCTCAATGCTTGTGACGAAGATTATCAAAATGGTACGCCTGGTGCACATTTGAGAAAAGTACAAAAGTAATTTCGAACCTTCTCATATTATTGAAAACCACGTATTTCATCAAATCCAAATTCATTGTCGCAAAAGACGCGTGATAAATATACATTGTAGCACAATCTGTTAGATTGTGCTTTACGCAAACTGACAGTTTGCGCTACAAGACCACCGTGAATAATGAACCACCCTCGATTAATTGTTTCATCTATTCTAATCAACCGCACTATGTTGACAGAAAAATAACATAGCGTATATAGAAAAGGAGTATCTATTAATGAAAATTTTGTCTATAGTATCAATCGTAGTTCTAATTGCTTTAGCTGCTGGATGCGATGAAATGCAACAGCAAGTTATAAAACCTGTGATGATGCCTGACGACGAGGATCCAAAGGACAAACCCGCTGTTGAGACCGAAACTCCAAAGGATGATCCCAATGTTGATGACGAGGATCCAAAGGATGATCCCCTTATTGACGACGAAGATCCAAAAGAGGATCCCCCTGTTGAACCTGAAACGCCCGCCGCAGCGTTTGTAAGTGCGACACCCTCAAGCGGAGATATATCGGAAGACGGTAGTATCAGCCTCACATTTGACAACGACCCTGGGGACGTAACAGTTAGTACAGGTACAGTCGCAGGGGTTGGTGAATCGCGGACTATCAACGGTCCTTTCCCCGTTGGTGCGCTTGCCCTTACAATCGCGTGGACAAACGGCAACGGAAGCCACACGCTTAACTATAACGTTATTGCCGTAGATGTTACCCCACTAGTGGTCACCTCCAGCGATCCTATAGATGGTACAGTAGATGTTGACCCCACCGAAGTGTTTGAGAACGGGATAGAGATCACCTTCAGTAAACCTGTCACCGGAGACCTTAGGCTTATGGATGGCGACGATGATGTCGGTTGGACAGTTGCCTTTGAAGGGGATAGAGTCACCCTCACAGGGAATGCTGGGCAAGAGCTCAGCCACGAAACGATGTACGAGATCGTGGGGACTGTCAGCGATAGTGCTGACAACGAAGCCGAAATCAGCATCACCTTCACAACCGAATTAGCACCTGCACCGCCCCCTACGCCTGTGACACTGGATCCGGGAGAAGGATTAAGTATCGGTGCCGAAGCACCAGATTTTACGTTGCCTGACGGTAGTGGAACCAACCACACCCTTTCGGACAGCATCGGTAGCAGTAAAGTGGTGCTCGTGTTCTTTAGGGGCAAATTCTGACCGGAGTGTAGGAAGCAACTCGTCGAGTTGCAAAAAAACTACGATGAAATTATAGAAGCAGGCGGATCACCTATCGCTATCAGCGTTGATGGCACCACTACCACCCAGGAAACAGTTGATAGGGATAGTCTCACGTTCACCGTGTTATCTGATAGCGGCAAATCGGCAATTTCTGCTTACAACGTTGTATCTCAAAGTAATACCAATCTTGCCCGACCTTCAGTCTTTATCATTAAGACGGATGGGACGATTGGATGGAAATCTCTTGATTCTGAGTATTCAAGGGTTGCTACTTCCAGCATTATAAGTGCATTGGAAGATCTCTAATATTTCTTTTCGCAATGAGTATTATTTGACGAAAATATCATAATGTGATTTTTTGCATCACGATTTATTAATATGATTTGCAATACTGGAAAAAGCAGTCTATGACTACACATAGACTGCTTTTTGACTTGACAGAAATATGTAAATTCTGCTATAATACAATGTGGGAAATATGTTATTTGCGTAGCAAACGTAACTTGTGTTCAGCAAGCCTTAATTGGCGTTGCATGTCTTTCAAGTTACGTATAAACCTTTGATTTCTTATCTTAGCCATTGCTTGCTTATGGCATATTTGGTTTTTGGTCAAAGCCACGATTGACACCTCCCATACTTGGCAGTGTTTGTTTGCTTAGCACTGCCATTCTTTTTATCCTATTATAATTATAACATATATTCTTCATATCAGGAGACGTGTATATCACATTTAGAAAATATACGTTGGGGTAACAATCCAGAGTGCCCACATTGCGGTAGTTTCAAAATTAATCGTAGGAATGAAACCGAAACAGGTAAAATTGGTAGATGGGGTTGTCAAGAATGTAGAGCATCGTTCCGTGTGTTGCATGGCACCTTGTTTCACGGAACTAAAATACCTCTTCGAAAGTGGTTTTTAGCAATATCTTTGATGATAAACGCTAAGAAAAGTTTATCCAGTCATCAATTAGCACGTGATTTGGAATTGAATCAGAAAACGGCATGGTCTATGATGCAAAAAATCCGTGCGGAGATGGCAACGAAAGGTAATACGTTGTTGAAAGGTATTATTGAGGCAGATGAAACATATATAGGCGGCAAGCCAAGAAAAAGGAATAAAAAGGAGGATCGAGAACCTGTCAAGCGTGGTCGTGGCACATCAAAAACTGCAATTATAGGTGTTGTTGAGAGAGGCGGTCAGGTTATTGCTAAAGTAACGGAGAATTTGACAGGTCGTGATATACTTAAGTTTATTAGGAAACATGTTAATTTGGCAGAATCTGAGTTAATGACTGATGAATTCAGGTCATATCAGCGTGTTGGCAAAGAAATAAAGCATCACATCATTAACCACAAGGAGCAATATGTAGATGGTGAAGTTCACACAAACACAATAGAAGGCTTTTGGAGTTTATTAAAACGTGCTTGGTATGGAACGCATCACCATTATTCTGTGACGTGG
The DNA here is from genome assembly GCA_965197475.1 of Candidatus Poribacteria bacterium. Taxonomy (GTDB): domain Bacteria; phylum Poribacteria; class WGA-4E; order WGA-4E; family WGA-3G; genus MSPOR6. The sequence continues at coordinate 1,592,960 of CBDANF010000003.1, forward strand.
ACACCTCTATATGTGGCAGAGGCATGCTATAATATAACTACCGAGAAACCAACATCTTTGAGAAGTTTCTCACCGAAAGTATAACGTGAGAAATCTGAAAAATAAAAACTTCCAAGTCCAAAACGACTTATTGCGAAAAATAATGCCGCACTAATTGCAAAATAAATTAAACAAGTATTTATTGCAATTTCGTTTTCTGTGCCTTTATATTTATAATAACGTTCTAAATCGCCTATTCCAAGAACAAAAAAACTGGTGATAAAGAAGTTGCAACAAAACAGATTCTTATTAATATTGTGAATGACCAATGCAAAAATTTACCAAACATGTTGAATCCTCCAAAGATGGATTATTACGAATTACATAAATATAACACGTTGGTAAATTATATCATACTGGACAATATATTGCAAGTTGCAATCATGTAGATTTTTACAAAATTTTCTTTTTCAGGTTTTTGACATGAAAATTGCCATAAATCCAGTCTGTATATGCGTTTTCGCTTGACAATCATGCTGCATACTGATATAATATATATGGAATTTTGATGGTTTTTGAAAGATGATTTAATTTCGTTTTTGCGTCTTTATCATCAAGTGAAAATCCGAGATTTTTTTCAATATTGCTGATATGATATTCTTTTATAATCTTCAGCAATCGTTTTTCTTGGTTTATTTCACGTATCTGATTTTCCAGTTCCAACCTTTCTTTTTGCATTATGAAAAGCGGATCGTTAAATAGTTCGTCCGCATTTTTAAATTCTATAATAAGATCTTGATATATAAAAGTGATCATGGTTTGTTTCCTTTTATTCAAGGCACTTTAATCAACTGTAGGAGCCGTTTGCTCCTGCAGTTGTTGTGCTTTGAATAGATTTAAAATTTTGTATTCTTTAAGTATATCATATTTTCGATCAAAAGCCTACAAAATTTCACTACGCCTAAAACTATTCGCAGCATTTATTTTTTAACGCAATGAGTAGTTTTGGACTTGATAAATTTGAGAAAAATTTTTCACTTGACAAAATCCTGCCAGTATAGTATCCTATTAACATCACGAATTTTGGTAGAGAATGTTAGCCGCGTCGCAAGGCGCGGTCTCTACCTCAACCGCCTAACATCGGAAAATTCGTGTGTGTGAATTCGTGAATCAATGCAACACATTTCATATATTTTATGGACTCACACAATGGAGTCTTTGCATCTAAAACCCCATTGTGCTGTGTCCTATGCCAAAGGAGTTTAGGATGCACAAAAAAGTTGGACCTGGTGGCGTTATTCTTAATCCTGTAAGCACACCACCGTGGGAATCACCAATAGATGAGGTTATAATACCTCCAGCATTGTCACGTCCAGATGAATTTAAAACCAACTGGAAACAATTGTCGTTTTCATTCAAAGGTAGAATAAACCGAAAAGACTTTTGGATATATTTCTTAGGTACTGGTTTATTATACATAACTTTTTGGGGCATTTTTGATATATACAGTAGGTGAAATTGCGTATTACGCTTTTATGATACCAATTAGTATCGTGAAATTCTTCTGGTGTGATAACGCTGTTATCGTGAAACGATGCCATGATTTTGGTAGATCTGCTTGGTATCTTATCCTATTTTACATACCTCCGATTGGTATAGTCATTTGGTTTATGCTTGCTTTCAGTAAAGGTGATCCCGAACCAAACAAGTATGGCAACCCACCTAAATAACCCAACAACGAGGGGACTCTGTCCCCTCTAACCACAAAGGAGAAATCCGATGAATAATTTAGTCCAAGAACAACAAGGACAACTTCAACGAAAAGAAGATATTCAGAAAGGAGTAGCAGAACTTTTAATTACTCCACTTCTGGATGACCTTGAAAAAGCATATAACGATTTTAAAAGTAAAGATTTAAAATCTATCCATCAACTAACACAGGCTTTGAGTATATTTGTGAAAAAGACAAATGAAATTAATTCACAAGTTAGTTATGTGAATAGTGTTCTTAATTATCTTTCACAGAATTAACCTTTTGACACATTTCATCAATAAGATGAAGACCTTTGTTAAGTCTTTTTGTGTCACCGATATTCGTTCTTTTTACTAAATCAGTCATAGGACCGCGTAGGAATTGGATATGTTGTTCTTTACTGCGTGGTCCTTCTTTTCTTACTTCAATTTGTTCACTCATCTCATACTTTCATTGACAAACTTATCAAAGATGCTGTCAACGCTCCTATAGTTATACTTATAGCACGCTTCCGCCACATATAGCGGTGTGTATCCTGTCTGATAGTGGTGATGACTTCCATACCAAGCGCGTTTGAGAAGCGACCAGAAGCCCTCAATCGTGTTCGTATGGACATCACCCTCAGCAAACTGCACCTTGTGGTTGATAACAGCGTGCTTCATTTCTTTCCCAATAGCGTTGTAAGCCTGATATTCATCGGTTATTAGTTCCGATTTTTTAGGTTTACAGCACTCCGAATAAACTCAAGGATAGTGCGTCCTGTGAGGTTGTGTGCCACTTGTGCGACAACCCTACCTCCACGCTGCACTGCTCCTATTATAGCAGTTTTTTCAGTGCCTCTGCCACGTTTATGTGGTTCATCATCTTCACGTTTGTTCTTTTTACGAGGTTTACCGCCAATATAGGTCTCATCTGCTTCAATGATACCTTGTAGTAAAGCCCCGCCTTTCTTCGCCATTTCAGCACGGATACGAGTCATTATAAACCATGCTGTCTTTTGATTCAAGTCTAAATCGCGCGCAAGTTGATGACTTGACAAACTTTTCTTCGCATTCGTTATCAACGAAATAGCTAAAAACCACTTCTGTAACACTACCTTTGTCCCGTGAAACACCGACCTGCACGTCACCTTGAAACTCACTTGGCACTCGTGGCAGTTCCAACGACCGATACGACCGATCTTTGTCTCCTCACGCCTGCCCACATGACCGCTTTCACAATGCGGACACACAGGTTTACCTCGCCAACGAATCTTCTCTAAATGCGAAATACAACTCTCTTGATCCGGGAAACGTTCCATCACCTTCAACAAATCCATCAGATAACTCCTTGAAATAGGAGTTGCTTTTTCTGACGGACTTCTGATACAATATCAGATAAGATTAAACCTTCAGAAAGCAACTCTGCTTTTTGGGTTAATTGGGAGGCTACAACCTCCCTTTTTTCTTATCTATATTATACCATATAAACCCAGTGGACACAAGGCTTTATAGCGATTTTTAAAATTTTTTATCAAGTCCAAAACTACTCATTGCGTAGAATTTTGGAGTGAGGGCAACCGACTTGGGGATGAGGTTCGTAAGACATACCAAGATAAGTACGGAGACTCACAAACTACGCCACCGATGCACGTAATTGCCGAGTACGTCAATGCAGAGGCAGAACAAAATGAACGTTTCAACGAAACGTACTTAAACCAACAGATTACGCAAGGGAAACGCGCACGTGCAATAACCCGTATCTCACCTGTCGCGATTGTCCAACACCTTTTCGAATCTTTTGCCGGGACAGGGTTAGAACGGCATCTGCAATTTATTGAGAATGTGAAACGTTATGCTCGTGAATATCGAGATTTTGTAATTGATACTGACAGGGCGGATCCGATCAGCCTTCATGCTATTGGGGTGCCTGAGGGTATGTCGCAAAAGCCTGTCAGTCCAAAGGCGATTCCCAAATTTAAAGATAAACTCAGTCTCAACCGAGATTTCAACGCTGCGGCGATGGACTTACTACTGTTGGTGCTGTTTCTAGTCGTGCTGTTTTCAGGGGCGTATCTTGCGTTTGTCCGCGTTGAAGTTTGAAAATAGTTTAGGCAAAAAATTCACTCATTTGGTGGATAGCTCCCAGAGCGTGCCTGCTGCTTTCAAATCAACACTTAGTGAACGGATAGCAAACGTTGAATTGACACTTGTAGGTTTCACTTTGTTCAACCTAACTTACATGATGAACCAACTTTTATACAGCACTCACGTTGTAGTACGATACATTTTTTTAACACCTTTGCACTTTTAGCTCAGCAGAACTTACGCAAATTGGGCAGAAAAAGGAAATATTGGACTTAAAAAGTCGTTATTTAGGTATTTTAACCCCCTAAATCCCTCTTATCAAGGGACTTTTGAACCTAATGCGTAAGTCCTAGCTCAGTATGAGCACTAATTCAATTAATTTCGTGCGATTTTCCATTTTTACTATCCTTTTACGTTTTGCAGACTCTATTTCGTAACACAACAAAAATTGGAGGAATTGAAAATGACAACCACATTGATTATCGGAATAAGTAGTTTTGGACATAAGAAAAACAGCATAAAATCAGACATAGACTGACATCGTAAGGGCTTCCTGACGAGGAAGATAATTGTTAGACCATTTCTTTTGATGGGAATTGGTTATAGATTGTGTTTAATCTTAAGTAGATAATTTTCAATAATCATCATAATTAAACGCGATTCTATCACGTTTTGTCCTGCTTTTATTTCGTTGAGCAGGAACTGATTATTTTGGTTATACATAACTATCACCTCCTTTTATTTGAGTTAAAAGAGGTGGTCTAACAATCGCTTAACAATCGCTTAACAATCGCTTAACAATCGCTTAACAATCGCTTAACAATCGCTTAACAATCGCTTAACAATCGCTTAACAATTAAAGCATTAAAAAGGAAGTTAATCAAGAAAAAGTAGAAAAGTGCTGTAAATGTAGATGGTTATTGACTTTTTCCTTGATTTAAATGGTAAGAAATGGTATAATATAGGCAAGAAAATAGGGGGCGGACACCCCCTATTGAACCGAAAAAGCGGAGTTGCTTTTTCTAAGTTCTATCTTATCTATATCATATTAAGATAGTATAGCACAATCTTTCAGAATAAAGCAACTCCTTTTGACATATAGGAGTATTCTGATGGATTTAATCAAGGTTATGGAGAGATTCCCAGACCAGTCATCCTGTATTGAGTATCTTGAGAAGATACGATGGAAAGGTAAGCCTCATTGCCCACATTGTGGGATTACCGATGTTTTCAGGCGTAATGAGACGGCAACTGGTCGGATTGGTCGTTGGAATTGTAATGGTTGTAAGGCAACCTTCAAGGTTACTCAAGGCACAGTGTTTCACGGGGCTAAGATCGCACTTCAAAAGTGGTTTCTGGCTATTTCACTAATGGGAAACGCAAAGAAGAGCTTGTCCAGTTATCAGTTGAGTCGTGATTTAGACCTGAATCAGAAGACGGCTTGGTTTATGATGCAACGCATTCGTGCTGAAATGGCTACTAAAGGTCAAACTCTGCTGAAGGGTATTATTGAGGCAGATGAGACTTATATAGGGGGCAAACCTCGGAAAAAGAACAAGCGCGAGGACGATGAACCCGCCAAAAGAGGAAGGGGAACATCAAAATCCGCTATTCTTGGCGCAGTTGAGCGTGGAGGTAAGGTAGTAGCTAAACTTGCTGATGATTTAACGGGAAGGGGTATCCTGGCGTTTATTCGGGATGCTGTCAAAATAGATGAATCCGAACTGATAACCGATGAATATGCTGCTTACAATGAGATCGGAAAGCAGATAAAACATCGGGTTATCAATCACAAAGAACAGTTCGCTGATGGGGATACCCACACGAACACTATTGAAGGTTTTTGGGCGTTGTTGAAACGCGCATGGTATGGACAGCATCACCACTACTCTACTGGGTATATCCCGCTATATGTGGCTGAGGCTTGCTATAAATATAACTACCGGAATGTGGATAGCATATTCTGGAAATTTGTTAATGAAAGTATGAGGTGAAAAAATGACTAAAGAAAAACAAGTCTGCCAAGAATGTGGAAACAAAAAGGCCCGCCTACCTGTAAAAAAAAACAGATGGTAGACCTATTGAACCAATTAAAGCAATATGGAATGGAAGATTTAGGGAATATATCCGAAAAAATTAAGTGTTCGTCCGAGCAACCCTAATCATATCGTCTAAAGTTTCTATTGATACTTTTAAATCTGAGATGATATTTTGTATATCAGTTTGGAGATTTGGTGGAATTGCACCGCTTTCAACGATCAAACAGCATTTACAAAGTGGTCGAATCTGTAAGGCACGGACATCTTTGGGGTTAATTTCTAATGCTGTTTCTACATAAGCGAGGGCATCAACAAAATTACCTGTTCTGAATTCATTGAGGCTAAGTCGGATTAACTCAGCTGCTTGTCTGGTGGATTTCATGGTTTTCTTCCCTATTTGTTGGCATGTTCGATTATAAACACGCCAAACTGATGTCGGATTTCTTTTGGCATTGAAGTGTCGAGGGTAGTCCACCCGAATTCTTGATTGGAAAGAACCCAATTTCTTAAATCTGAAGTGAGTGGATACAGGAAATGTTCGTTTTCAATAGCATTAACATACATTTTCCACATCTTTTTAGTATGTTCATCGCTTGATTGATCCATCTTTTCTTTGTCAGCTCGAAGATGTGTTACCATAAAAAATACTACGATGATAACAAAGACACTGAAAATTATCATATTGTACCCCTTAAATTGTAGGTTTGGTCATCCAGTAAATCCCAACTTCTCCACAAAAGAAGTGGGCATCCCTGGTGACCAAACCATAACACCTAACTTACATTAGATATGGGATACCCATAGTCCAATGGTGTTATAGTTTGGTCTGTTAAGAATTCTACAATTTTAAGAAGGGGAATGTCAAGTTAAAGGTGGGAATTTTGAAAAAAGTGGAGAAAAAAATGAGAAATCTAATGTCCGAAACTACTTATTCCGTTGAAAAATGAGAAATTGCTCTCTGCGAAAGCGTTTGATAATCGTGTCGGTGTTGCACTTGTGATTGACGCACTTTTGCGACTTGAAGAGCATCCGAATACCGTTATCGGGGCAGGGAGTGTGCAGGAAGAGATCGGATTGCGAGGCGCAAGGACAATGGTAGCAAGTGTGGAACCTGATCTCGCTATTGTACTTGAGGGACCGCCTGGAGATGATACACCAGGATTAAGCGTCGGATCAACACAAGGGAAACTTGGCAGCGGTGTACAAATTCGGATAATTGATTCTTCAATGATTGTCAATCCGAAGTTGGCAGATTTTGTGATTGAGACAGCGAAGCAACATGAAATCCCGTATCAACTCGGTGTACGTCAATCCGGCGGGACAGATGGTGGCGCAATTCATCAATTCATCAATTCGGCAGAGGGGTGCCTTCCGTTGTGCTTGGCATGCCATCGCGGTATATCCATAGTCATGTCTCAATTATTAACACTGATGACTACACCGCAGCGTTGGATTTGACGATGCATCTTGTGCGTGAAATTGATGCATCTGTTTTGGAAGGATTTCTGTTCGGTTAGGCACGCTTATTAAGTGTGCCTCTTGCTTGGAGGGATAAACAGTGGAAACCACCTTACCGAAAGTCTCATTTTGTAATCACCAGATCAGTAAGTTGTTGATTGGGGATAATCCGATTTACGGTTATTCTCACTTTAATCAACTGCTTTCACAGCATCAGCAAGCGTATCATACGCCAGAACAGGTTGTGGCAACACTCAAAAGGGCGGAAGGAGCAGGCATAAATGCTTGGCAGAATAGTATAACGGAACGTTCACTTTCCGACCTACAACGTTATCGCGATGCGGGTGGCACGATGCGCTGGTTCTGTCTCAGCTGGAGTTCCGTGTGGTACGAGGAACCCGACCAGGTTTTTGAAGATGCCAAACACAAGCCATTCGGTATGGCACCTCACGGTGGCGGCGTAGGACAACGTTGTCTACGGGAAAACAGACTCGATCTGTTGCAAGATATTCTCAAACGGATTCGCGATACCGAGACTCTTGTCGGTCTATCGGTGCATGACCCGAAACTTGTGCATATCGCCGAAGATAAAGGGTGGGATATAGACTACTATATGACAGCACTCTATAATCTACAAAGTGGGAGCGAGAAATTCAGAGAAAAGTTCGGTTACGCGCCTTTAGGTGAAATCTACGCACGCGAAGACCGCGTTGAGATGTGCAAGGCGATACAACGGACAGATAAACCGTGCATTATCTTCAAAGTGCTTGCAGCAGGTCGGACAATCGGAAGTCCACAGCAGATTCGTGAAGAGGTGAAATTCGCTTTAGAGAATTCTAAACCGATTGATGTGTTGCTGCTCGGTATGTATCAACAATTCGGTGACCAGATTGGTGAAAATGCTGCGTTGATTACGGAACTTTATGCGGAATTAGGGTAAATCGTATAATGAAGGACAGACTTAAATATGACACCAAAACAACGTTATCTATTTGATATAACAGGTTATCTTCATTTGGAAAACGTCATCATCGGCGATGCATTAGCGGAGACTGCTGAGGCGGTTGATAGATATATCACCACACCACCTGATGAATTGCCACCAGGCTTTGAACAGCACGGGCTTCATCAACACGGGTTCGCTTTTGACAAATCGCTTGAGTGCTTAACGGTGCACACGGCACTATGGCCGATTATTAAGGAGTTGACCGACAATCAACCGCGGTTCGGTAGAGGTTCGCTCAAGCATGACACACATGATTTATGGAAGGCGGGAGAAAACGCGCATGTGAATCCAGGTGGACTGCACTGTGCACGTGATGACTATGGGTGGTATAGCACACGCTATGAGGCGAGTAACGGACGTATCTACTGTGATAATTTCGTCTGTTTTCCCTATTTTACCGATGTCTATCCGGGGGATGGCGGTCTCATCGTAATTCCCGGTTCGCATAAGAGCGAGTTTGAGCGTCCAAAGCCGCTGCTGACGCTTGACGAAGCGGATGGGATTGATCCTATTGATGACCCTGTTTTTGTCAATATCACACCGAAAGCAGGCGATATTGTGATTATTTCGGAGCTGCTAACGCACGGGGTGCTGCGCTGGAAACCAAAAGATCGAGATAGGCGGTTTCTCGTTTTGCGGTATTTTCCACAATACACAGGCACGCATAATTTACCGCAACCTATTCTGGATCGGTTATCTCCTGAGACTTTGGAATTGGTAGCGTCTGAACCGTATGGGCATATCAAGAAGATTGTGAAGCAGGATGCGGTTACGTTGACCGTGTAGAAGTACAATGTAAGCGTTTAAGTTCCTCTTGGAGTCGGGCAACTTCTGCCTCTGCTTCTTCAGCTCTTTCCTCAGCTGATAGCAACCACTTTTCCGTACCAGGATCATGAATGCCGAAACTATCATCCAGCAAATGGAATGTTAAACCCAACGTTTCTGAGAAAAACCCGCCATCAGGACGTTGTGAAATCTCAACATAATCCCCATCAACAAGCCGAAACGCCATCAACGATGAAGGCAAATAACGCCTTTCCGCATCATAGAGGAAGTATTCCGAAATGCCAATTCTGGCATAGAGATGCATTTTGTCATCTAAGTCATTTTGGTAGGTGCCTTTGCTTGAAAACTCCAGCACGAAGTCGGGCGGTTTCCCTTCTTCCCATACCTTGTAAGTGCGGCGTTGTTTTTTGCCGATACCGAAAGAGACAAGAATATCGGGCGATACAGATTGTTGCGGGGAACCCTTTACGTAATACATCATGATATTGCCGGAGATATAGACATCCAGTTTTTCAGCGAAATATGCCTTAAGCATCTGCCGCATCCGGATTATTTCATCCATATAGAGGTCGGTTTCAGCCATAGGTTTACCATCCGATTCGGGGTATATTATATCCGCTGTGTCTGTTGGCGCATAAGGGGGAGGGCGTGCGTTTGAGTCAGTTCCCATCGGTGGTTCTCCTTAAAAGCAGGTGTTGTGTTTGTTCATGCTGCAATCTGGTTTCACAGGCGTTTCGTACGGATTTGTGGTTAGTATACCTGAAAATACGGGTATGTCAAGGCTTTAATATTCCGTTATATCTTTTGAGTATTTTTTGTCTGAATCGCGGATTAGCGCGGATGGCGCGGATTGTCTGAACCAGGATTTCCAAGATTATAGGATTATCATCTTCTCATCCAAATGTTTGTTTTCGAGATAGATATAACATCTCATCAAGCATCAACGCTTAGCTGATCAAAAACATTTATATTCTCAACAATCCTGAAAATCTGGAAATCCTGAAAATCTTGGTTCAGATAATTAACAAAACTTTACACGCCGTTACATCTTGACATTCTTCATTGAATAGGTTATCATATTGTTAACAACATGCTCAATCTGCAGGACAAACCATCCCATTAAAAGGAAAATTCTATGAAACATAGAGATAAATTATTGTGGACGTTCCCCCAATTCGCTATTATAGTTCTTCTCCTCTTTTGTACAATAAGTGCCGCACCTGCACAAATCACCCTACCCGCCGAAGATATTGCCGAAAAAGCGTTAGCAGCGACGGTATACTTGGAGATGAAGGATAAAAACGGCAGAACTTTGGGCATTGGCAGCGGGTTCTTTGTCAAACCCAACCTTATTGCTACCAACTACCACGTGATTGAAGGTGCAGCAAAAGGCACTGTAAAATTAGTTGGTAAGTCCACCACATACAATATAGAAGGCGTTACGGTAACTGACAAGACGAACGATCTTGCACTCCTAAAGGTTACCGCTTACGGTATCAAACCGCTTTCTCTCGGAGATAGCGATACCGTTCGGATTGGTGAGACAGTCTATGTTGCAGGCAACCCGAAAGGTTTGGAAGGGACGTTTTCGGATGGTATTATCAGTAGCCGCCGAGATAAAAACACTAAAGAACGGCTGCAGATGACTGCACCGATTTCTCCAGGGAGTAGCGGAGGACCTGTGCTAAACCGTAAGGGTGAAGTTATTGGAGTTTCTTTTGCTGGACACCGTGCTTTAGATGCCCAGAATCTCAATTTTGCAATTCCGTCAAAATATCTTAAGAAACTGGTGGAGCAGAAGAAGGCAGCAAAACCTATCTTCTCGCAAAAGAGTCATCTATCTATATCTGCGGATACTCGTTTCCGATGGGGAAATGTGAAGTTTGATTTAGGGGATTATGCAGGTGCAATTGTAGATTATAACACCGCCATAAGACTACAACCCGAACATGTCTTGGCATACTACAATCGCGGACTTGCGAAGGGTAAGTTGAAACAATACTTTGCTGCGATTGCCGATTATGACATCGCTATTCGCCTCAAACCTGATTATGCCATTGCTTACTACGATCGCGGAAATGTGAAGTTCGAGTTGGGACAATATGCTGCTGCTATTGCCGATTATGACATCGCTATCCGACTAAAACCTGACGATGCCGCTGCATATTACAATCGGGGAGTTGCGAAAGGTAAGTTAGGACAACACTTTGCTGCGATTGCTGACTATGACATCGCTATTAGACTAAAACCTGATGATGCCGATGCATACATCAATCGGGGAGTTGCGAAGGCTGTCTTGAGACAACACTTTGCTGCGATTGCAGATTTTGACATGGCTATAAAACTAAAACCTTATTATGCAAAGGCGTACTTTGCAAGAGGCATGGCAAAAGAGGACTTAAGACAATACGCTGCTGCGGTTGCAGATTATGACATTGCTATACGACTAAAACCTGATCTTGCCACGGCATACTACAATCGGGGAAATGCGAAGGTTGACTTGGGACAATTCTCTGCTGCGATTTCTGACTATGACATCGCTATACGACTAAAACCTGATTATATCTTGGCATACATCAATCGTGGAATTGCCAAGTATTTACTAGGTCGAAAATGGGAAGCAAAAAAAGATTTACAAACGGCGTTAAGACTTGCAAAAAAGGCGAGTGATACGGACCTCAAGGTTAGTGCTGAGAAGGCACTGCGTATTCTCAATGAGTGAGTAGGAACGCTTTATAAGCACTCTGTCGATCAAGTTATATCGTTAATTGTAACCACTACTATAAATAAACATTTTCTGTGTGTAGTTATCTAAAACAGATAACTTAAAAGGAGAATTAATATGGATCAAAAATTTGAAAAATGGAAACGCTGGCTTGCTGATGAAATCCATTGGGAAATTGAAGAGTTGGTCACTAACAAACACATTTTTTGGGAAATTCAGAAAATGATTGATGACAACCCAAATATTCAGGAACCATGTTCATTTAATTGGTTTATCGGACAAACCTACTCTGACTACGGGGTAATTGCGGTTCGCAGGCAAATCAAGTTTAACAAATTTAACAAACGGAACCGGAGCATTTCATTCGTCAGATTACTGAAGGAAATAATAGAAACTCCTTGTGTGCTCTCAAGAGAGCGATTCGTGAATATGTATCGAATAGGTATGAAAAATATAGAAGAAAATAGAGCGGAAGATATTGGAAATAGAACTTTCGATCGTCATTTTACGGGAGGATGTACAAATTATAATTATATTGATCCTACCTTGGTTCAGGAAGATCTGGATGAACTGAAAAAACACGGTGACAAGCTGGAGGAGTTTGCGGATAAAAGGGTTGCCCACCACGATAAGAAAGCACCAAAAACAATACCAACCTTCAACGAGTTAGATGTTGCTATAGATTGTCTTAAGAAACTCACAAGAAAATATAGACTCTCACTTACAGCAGAAGACTTAGGAGAGGATTTAGTGGCAAGATTCATTGAAGATTATTGGGAAGAAATCTTTAGCCAACCTTGGATAGTGGATACTACCTAATAAATCATTAGAACAGGAAGAAGTATTTACGAATTGTTTGCAACCTTAATACGATTTTGTGCACGCGCAAGTGCCGCTTCTGCTCGCGGGCGGTTCAAATCTGGGGCATCCGCGGCGAGTTGTTCTTGTGCACGTTCAAGTGCACTTTCAGCACGCGATACGTCAATATCCGAAAAACGCTATATGGCTATTATTGTGGGCTTGGTTCTAAAGTCCATCCATTTTTAGTAGCAAGCTGAGCAAGTGCAATTGTAGCAATTTATTATGAATTTCAAAATGCTAAAAATCTCGGTAATGGGACCCTGTCAGGACTTACGCAAATTGGAAAGAGAAAGACCATATTCTGCTTAAAAAGTCGTTATTTCAGTATTTTAACCCCCTAAGTCCCCCTTATCAAGGGGACTTTAAGAGAAAATGCGTAAGTCCTGCCTGTTTATGGAATTGGTATAGCGTCCTCCAAAATCTATTCAAAAAGTTCTGCCACTGGACATGAAAACCCTGGTACGACATCCTCACCTGTTAAAGTCCCTTCATAGTTTAGCAGCGTAAAGTCTGTTTCAGAACGATGGACCATAACCGTTTTCATAATCGGTTCAATAACCCAAACAAGCCGTGTTCCCGCCTTCAGATAGGCTAACGTTTTTTCGGTAACATCATAATGCTTATCTGTCGGAGAAACTATTTCAATAGCGAGGTCAGGGGCATCAGCGAAACCTTTTAATTTATCTTCCGACAACCGTTCTGTTGATACAAACGCAATATCCGGTTTTACCACCCGATCACCTAATTGGAATGTCGTTTCCGCAATATATAAACGCCCTAATTTATTTTCGCGAACGTGTGATGTTAAAAGAAAATGGACGTTAGATCCTATTTCACCATGGACAATTGCTGCAGCTGCCATTGGCACTAATTCCCCTTTTACATACTCATAACCCTCTAAATCGTTTTCAAGAAATTCCGCCATCGTCATCGTACCGTGAGGTAGCATTTCTTGCACAGATTCAGGGTTCGCTTGCGAATTATGCATCAGATTCCTCCTATGTTATACCATTTCCAAAGCGGTAGATAATTTTCAGGTTTTAGGAAATCTACGTCCATCTCTGTATCAATGTTCGTGCCCCAAACTTTGAAGTGCTCTGCCTCATGTTCTCCGATTTGAAGATGTAATTGCCGTTCGTTTTTGTACCATACTGCGGTTACATTGCCGTCTCCATCACTGGAGATAGATGGCGTATCACACCGATATCCAGCAGAAATAACAGAATCCAACATTGCGTCTATAACCTTTTTCGCATGAATTAGGGTCAAAACAGTTGGTTTTTGTGAACCGCGTCCATCCCAATTATTTTCCCGTTGTGATAGGATATCAAATTGCTCTGATATTTCACGCTTTTGCTTTTCGACTTGGGACTTACTGTGTTTATATTGAATAGATTCATAATTCTCAAGGCGCATATTTCGGACAAACCTCTCGTATACTTGGGAACTATTTTAACATATCACTGAAAAAATATCAAGAAATTCCTAATTTTCGCAAGGCACAAGGTAAACGCATAACGCACAAAAATGGTGAAAAGCGAAGCGATTTCATTTTCCTTGCAATTGATCGCAGATGTGTCTATAATTGATTCAAAGTCATCACCAATAGGAGAAGAAACAATGGACGCCTACATTAACGTAAAAAACTTCGGTCCGATAGAAAAGGCAGAGATAGACCTGCGTCCGCTGACTGTATTCGTCGGTGAGAGTAACACTGGTAAGACGTATCTCGCCGCTCTTATTTACGCATTACACCAAAATTTTGGGGGCATCTCACAATTTCCTTGGGCAGGTAGTATTGCTAATTATTATAGTTTTGCTTCCCGTTCAGGAGACAGCTCTTCACAAGATCAGCAGACGGAGTTAGAACAAGAAGCGTTTGAGGCACTAGAAAAGTTAAACACGCCTGATCGACCATTTATATTTTCCGATTTACCTCAGCGGACACGCAGCCTGTTGGATTTTATGCTCACACATCAGGAGGAGTTCTCAAACGAGCTAATACGGTGTTTCGACCATGAATCTGTTTCTAAGCTAATTCGATTCACTGGCAACCAAGACAACGAAATGAACGTTTCACTGTCAGTTCGCGAAGGTAATCAAACGTATTGGGGTTTTGAGGTGCAAACCTTAGTGTCCACCGATCCCGCTATAACCGGGCTTATTAATCCAGACATGATTCTTCATGATGCAAACGAACCAATGAGTAAAACTGATTTCCGTGGAAAATCCGATATTGAACGTTTATTTCGGACTTTACACACTGATCTGTGGCGAACAAGTGCTTCATACTATCTGCCCGCTGCTCGGAGTGGTGTCATGCAAAGCCGCGATATACTTGCGACTGCCCTCATCAAGCGGTCGACTCGTATAGGTTTGGACCGTTTTGAAGTATCTACATTTTCGGGAATGATAGCGGATTTTCTGGAGCAGATCGTCAGCTACAAGGAACGCAAGGGATCGTCAAGCAGAATAAGTCGCGTCGCTGAGCAACTGGAGGCGGAGCTGCTGGAGGGCAAAATAGAGGTTAAACGCCCCACACCAGAAGCGTATCCGGAATTTCTGTACCGTCCAGATCAGGCGGAAGAGGCATTGCGGATGAGCCACTCCTCGGCGATGGTATCCGAGCTTGCACCTTTAGTCCTCTTTCTGCGAGGTATCGTTAAACAGGGTGACTTGATCATTATTGAAGAACCTGAATCTCACCTGCATCCGGGTGCACAAACCAAAATTGCTCAAACCCTTGCTCGTTTAGTCCGAGCCGGTGTTCGCGTCGTGATTACAACACATAGCAACTGGCTCCTCCAACAAATCAGCAACCTGATTCGCGAAGGTGAATTGCGAAAACAGGGAGAACCCACAAGTGAATCTGCAGACTACCTGAAAGCGGAAGAGGTCGGTGCGTGGTGGTTTCATAAGAACGAGCCGGTCAAAGAACTACCGTTTGACCTTATTGAAGGGATAGAACCGGAAGATCACTTGGATATAGCGGAGGATCTCTATAACCGTTCGGCAGGACTACAAAATAGAATTGAAGAAAAGAAAGGAGGGGATGCCGTTGAATCTGAGTAAAGGGCTTACCCACATTCAAGGGCAGGTGTCCCCAAACAGTATCACTAAAGATTGCGGCGGAGAAGGATGTCAGGTATACCGTACCGGTTTACCCAGGAAGCGGGTTGTGATAAATGTAGAGAAAGAGTTTGACGCACGCGGAGAGCGCGGAAAACGGGGTGACCGTCTGCTGTTTTACAGGAACGCTGGTAAAAACACCTTCGTCGCGGTTCCAATTGAACTTAAAAGCGGTAAAGCCGATGAATCCGAGGTCCGTGAAAAATTAGAAAACAGTTTGCAACTTGCCGTTACTGTTGCTCCTGATCGGAAGGGGAGTGGGGAAACCGTCTACGTTCCAGTTCTCTTCCATGGACGCGGTATTAACTGGACGAATCCAAGATGCCGACAACTAACCGTGAATTCCCAAGGCGAACCTGTACCGGTTCTGATAGGGCGATGTGGTAGAAAAAAGAACCTCGCGAACTTACTCTCCAAGGCAGGTTATCTCTAATCTTAATTCAATCTAACCGACTCGTAACTGAACAACTATGGTAGATGTCAGAATTACTTGGACACTCTACACCGGTACCCCTTCCCAGTAACGGGTGGGACCGGTTAAGAAATCTTGCATACCAGAGAATTGGAAGGAGTGCGATTACAAATTACTCGCAACCTTAATACGATTCTGTGCACGCGCAAGTGCCGCTTCAGCACGCGGGCGGTTCAAATCTGGGGCATCTGCGGCGAGTTGTTCTTTGGCACGTTCAAGTGCACTTTCGGCACGCGACACGTCAATATCCGATGCCCATTCTGCTGTCTCAACTAATGCGGTGACACCAGTGCGTAGCACTTCAAAAACCCCACCGCTTGTCGCCATTGATCGTGGTGTTTCCGATTCGCTGATACGGATTTCACCGACATCTAATGCCGTAAGGAAAGGGATGTGTCCCGCCAGAATCTGAAAGTTGCCCTCAACGCCCGGCGCGCCAACGCTTGTCACATCACCTTCATAAATCAATTTTTCCGGTGTTCGTATTTCAAGGTGAAAACTTCTATTTTGCATATCTATGTTGTTTTAATGATTTCCAGCACTCCAGAGGAGTACTATGTCTATAGAAAACGTGATCTCAAGTTCTTGCACTCCGTAGGAGTGCTATGTGTGGTGAAACCATATACCGCTCCTACGGAGCGGGAGTGTTAATTAGATGTATGCTATAGACATATTGCTCCTACGGAGCAAAGGTATGTGTTTTGGGTCTATGTTGGGTTTCGCAAGCTCTACCCAACCTACGAACTACTAACCACTAATCTGCTGCTTCTTCCAATTCTTTGTCTTTCGTTTGCTCAAATGCTTCGTCAATAGTGCCGATATAACGTAGTGCCTGTTCAGGTAGTTCGTCGCAATCGCCATTTAGAATCGCTTGGCAACCTTGTACAGTATCCTCAATTTTGACATATTTACCCGGTGTCCCGGTAAAACGTTGTGCTACAAACATCGGTTGTGTCAAGAACATCTCTATTTTTCTTGCTCTGTTGACGACCAACTTCTGTTCGTCTGAGAGTTCGTCTACACCGAGGATAGCGATGATATCTTGGAGATCTCCGTATTCCTGTAGTACCTGCTTGACGTTAAAGGCTGTCTGATAATGTTCATCACCGATAATGTCTGCTGATAAGATACGCGAACTTGAGGTCAACGGATCAACTGCTGGGTATCTGGCTTTCTGGGAGATACCCCGTTCCAATCGCGTCACGGCATCAAGGTGTGCGAAAACGGCTACGACAGCCGGATCAGTGTAGTCATCGGCTGGCACATAGACGGCTTGGAATGAGGTAATTGAACCGTGTTGTGTGGAGGTAATTCGCTCCTGCAGCTCACCCATTTCGGTTGCAAGTGTGGGCTGGTATCCGACAGCGGAAGGCATCCGTCCGAGGAGTGCTGACACCTCACCACCTGCAAGTGTGAAGCGGAAGACGTTGTCGATGAAGATGAGAACGTCTTGACCCTGCTGATCACGGAAGTATTCTGCCATAGACAGTCCTGCAAGCCCGACACGGAGACGTGCGCCTGGCGGTTCATTCATCTGTCCGAACACCATCGCCGTTTTGTCCATCACGCCGTACTCGTCAAGTTCGAGCCAGAACTGATTCCCTTCACGTGTCCGTTCACCGACACCACAGAAAACGGAATAACCGCCGTGTTGTGTGGCGATGTTATAGATCAGTTCAGCGACCAAAACGGTTTTACCGACACCTGCGCCACCGAAAAATCCGACTTTTCCACCCCGAACAACAGGTTGAATCAAGTCAATAACTTTGATGCCTGTTTCTAACATTTCGGTGGATGTGCTGAGTTCTGCCTGCGGTGGGGCGGGTCTATGAATAGAGTATCGCTCGGATTCGTTTGCAGGGCCTTTTTCATCAATGGGCTGACCTGTAACGTCGAAAACGCGCCCAAGTACTGCGTCACCGACAGGGACAGTGATAGGACCGCCTGTATCAGTTACGATTGTGCCGCGAACTAATCCATCTGTTGTGTCCATAGCGATTGCGCGCACACGATTTTCGCCTAAATGCTGTTGAATTTCAAGTGCCAACTCGCTTCCATCGTAACGTTCAACTTTAACAGCGTTCAGGATATCCGGCAATTTGCCTTCCGAAAAATCTATGTCTACTCGTGCGCCGACAACTTCTAATATTTTTCCCTGGTTCATGAGAGATTCCTTTTTATTTAGAGTAGTTATGATTTACAATCGCGCTGCTGACGAATCGCGAATTGAGGTTGCTTTCACAAGAGAATTGTTAACCTTCCAATGCGGCTGCGCCACTGACGATTTCCGAAATTTCCGTTGTAATCTGCGTTTGGCGTGCCCTATTGCGTTGGAGCACTAATTCGTCAATGAGTTCTTTTGCTTTCTGTGTGGCGTTTTCCATCGCAGCCATCCGTGCTGCTTGTTCTGCCGCGTTTGAGTCTAAAAGCACCTTCCACATTTGCATGTTCAGATGTTTGCCGAGCAGCATTTCAAAGAGTTCCGCCTGTCCCGGTTCATAGATATAATCTAAAAAAAGTGTATCGCCTTCTGGTGCCTCAGGTACAAGTGGGAGAAGTTGCTCAACAAGCACGGTCTGTAGGATTGCGGATTTGAAATTGTTATAGATAACCTCAACCTTGTCAATCTTTTTGTCAACATAGAGATGTTCAAACTCGTGAACAACATCAACAGCCGTCTGGAATTGGAGTTGGCGGAAGATATTGATGTATGCATCTGTAATGTCGTATCCACGGCGTGCAAAATGCTCTTGCCCTCGTTTGCCGATGCAGATAAGCGTTACGTCCGCGCCACTTTCTTGGTAATGTTGTATCTGTTGTGTAGTTGTGCGGATAACATTGCTATTGAAACTACCGCATAAACCACGGTCACTAGAAACGGAGATAATACAGACATGTTTGATCTCACGGGTTTCCAGTAGCGGATGTGTCAAAGCCTGTTCCTCAGTGTCCATCTGTGAGATTAGATGTCCGAGGATAGCGTTGAGTTTGTCCGCATACGGACGCGTGGCAGTTATATTTTCTTGCGCACGACGTAGCCGTGCTGCGGCAACGACGCGCATCGCATCGGTTACCTGCTCAATGTTTTTAATACTGGCGATACGGCGTCGTATTTCTCGTAACGTTGCCATGGTTATTCACCTTGAGTTAGGGCTTCCTCTGCGGAGGAGTCTTCCGATGGCACAGCCGCAATTTGCGACTGTGGTGCAGGCGGTGTATCACTCCAATTTTCCTTGAATGCCTTGACAGCAGCGTGCATTGTTTCAAGCAATTCATCACCCAGCAGACCGGTTTCTGCGATTTCGGAGAGGAGTTCCGCATGATTTCTGTCAAGGTATTGCAGAAATTCAGATTCAAACCGCGCAACTTCTGATTCAGGAACTTCGTCTAAGTAACCGTTTGTGCCACAGAAGATAGAGGCGACTTCCCGTTCAACAGGCATCGGTTGATATTGCGGTTGTTTCAGCAATTCCACGAGCCGCGTGCCACGAAGGAGCAAAGATTGTGTTGATGCATCCAGATCAGAACCGAATTGTGCAAAGGCAGCAACTTCTCTGAAACTTGCGAGATCAAGTTTCAGCGTGCCTGCAACCTCATCCGATTTCATCGCTTTAACTTGCGCATCGCCTCCGACACGAGAGACGGATGTACCGACATCAATTGCGGGTCTCACACCTTGGTTAAATAGATCCGTTGTGAGGTATATCTGCCCATCGGTAATAGAAATAACGTTTGTTGGGATATAAGTTGTTAAGTCGCCTTCAAAGATTTCAATAATCGGTAGTGCGGTAAGGGAACCGCCACCCAATTCATCGCTGAGTTTTGCTGCGCGCTCTAACAGGCGTGAGTGTAGATAGAATACATCGCCGGGATACGCTTCACGCCCTGGAGGTCTGCGTGAAAGCAGAGACATTTGTCGGTATGCCCATGCGTGTTTTGTTAGGTCATCATAGATAATCAGCGCGTGCTTACCGTTAGAACTGAAGTATTCACCCATTGAAGTGCCAGAGTAGGGAGCGAGATATTGCAGCGGTGACGGTGCACTCGCGGAGGCAGAAACGATGATGGTATATTCCAATGCGTTGTGTTCACGAAGGGTATTTGCCACTTGTGCCAAAGTTGAACCTTTTTGACCGATAGCGACATAGATGCAGTAGACATCTGTGTTCTTTTGGCTCAGAATAGCATCTATTGCGATTGCAGTTTTGCCAGTTCGGCGGTCACCAATGATAAGTTCGCGCTGCCCTCTTCCGATCGGTGTTAAACTATCAATAGCTTTCAAACCTGTGTAAAGAGGTTCGTTAACGGGTTGTCGTTGAACAATGCCTAACCCTTTCTGTTCCACGGGGAGTCGGTGTTCTGTATGAATGTCTCCCAAACCATCAATAGGATTCCCAAGTGCGTCAACGATCCGTCCGAGGAGTGCATCACCGACAGGCACTTCAGGCAGTCTGCCTGTGCGTTTAACGGTATCGCCTTCATGTATAAGTTGGTCTTCGCCAAACAACACACAACCGACGTTGTCTTCTTCAAGGTTAAAAGCGATGCCGTAAACATCGTTCGGGAATTCAATCATTTCGCTTGCCATTGCATTGGCAAGCCCATGCACCCGCGCGATACCATCGCCTACCTCCAGCACAGTGCCGGAGTCATAGACATCCACGTCCTGTTCAAACTGTTGCAGCTGCTGTTTTAGTATATTCGATATTTCGTCCGGTCGGACTTCTCTTGCCATATTTTCGATCCTCTGCGGAGTCGCAATTGTCTTCAATTAGATGGGAAACCTGCGAAATTCGGGGTAGCCACTCCTACTAATAGATGTGTGGTGGTGTATTCTATACCGTGCAGCCAATTTAACCTTTTGCGAGTTGACGTTTCAAACGTTGGAGTTGTGCCGTGACGCTTGCATCAAAAACGGTGTCGCCTAACTGCACAATAAACCCACCCTGAATCTGTTCATCGGTTTCGGTTTCCAACTGTACCTGTTTTCCCGAATATGTGCTTAATTGCTGGACAAGTCGTTGCTCTTGGTTTTGTGTAATCGGCACAGCTGTTGTCACTTTTGCGATAATCCTGCCCGCAGCTTCATCAGCAATCGCTGAAAAAACATCCATTATTGCGACAAGATAACGTTCGCGTTGCTTTAATGCAAGAAGTTTGAGGAAATTAATCATCAGCGGATGCATTCCATCGGTAAAAAGCTGCTGAAACGTGTCGCTTTTAAATTGTGGGGACAGCAGAGGGCTGTTGAGAAATAGCGTGAATTCCTCAGACTGTTCAATCAACTCCCGCAGCTTCTCAATATCAGCGGCAATAGATTCTAAAACACTCTGTTCGCCAGCCGCTTCGTATAACGCGCGAGCATAAGGTTTTGCGACCCGAATGTCTCTCATTGTCCGTTTTCACCTATGAAATAATTTGGATGTCTAAAAGGTAAAATCTACTGACTTGAATCCGCTGACAACCTGTTAATAGAGGCATCAATAATATTTTGGTGTCTCTCAGGGGTCAGTTCCGCACTGATAATTTTGCTGGCTGCATCAATCGCGAGTTCAGCAACAACGCCACGCAGTTCTGATATAGCCTCGTCTTTTTCGCGCTGAATTTCAGTACGTGCTCTTGCGATCTCATCTTCAGACTCTTGTCGCGCTTGTGCAATGATTTGCTGACGTTCTGTGTTCCCTTGATCAATGGCGGCTTGGATTTTGGCTTGCGACTCGTTTTCAATATCGCCTAAACGTTGTCGTGTTTCAGCGGTGAGTCGGTCCAATTCTTCTCGGTCAGTCTTCAATTGTTCCAACTGGGTCGTTATTTCAGTTCGACGTTCGTCTAAAAGTCCACCGACTTTACCAAAGACAAACTTCCATAGGATGGCAAGCACGACGAGAAAGCCGATGACTTGGACAACAATCGTCTTGGGATCAATCCCAAGCAATCCTAAAAGTCCACTTTCAGCGGGAGCATCCGCGGCGAATACACTGGTGATACATATTCCCATTAAAATGAGACAACATGCATATATCTTTTTTCTCATAAGTTTCTTGGACTCGCTAATAGGTCCCCAACTTTTTTGGGGCATTTCTTTTTTCCATGCCCCAATTTGTTGGAGGTTGCATTTATTGGTTTTCGCCTGCATCTTCCATTTCGACACCGTTTGCGGCGTTTTCCTGCACCTGTTCAATCTGAGCTTTTCCAGCTTCGGCATCAAACAATCCTCTCAGCATTTCATCTGCAGGAAGTTTTGCCTGCAACATTAAGAACATTAAAAGTGCATAAATAACAAGCGATTCGATGAGAGCCAAACCGATAATCATCGCGGTTTGTATTTTCGCAGCTGACTCAGGTTGACGCGCAATTCCTTCAAGAGCAGTACTTGTTGCCTTTCCTTGCGCCGTTGAGGCAAAAATAACAGCGATCGGCAACCCTAAGGTTACACCAAACGCTAACACTGCTAAATAAATCATGAAATGTCCTCCTTGGACAGATAGGGCAAGTTAACACTTGACCCACAGAATTAATGATGCGCTTCATGCGCTTCTTCGTCGTGTTCTATAAACAGCACGATATAGATAGACGTTAAGATAGTAAAAACGAATGCCTGCAGAAAACCACCGAACAACCCAAAGAACATCATTGGAACTTGAACTGGTATCGGTAGAAAGAAAGAACCGGCAATCGTGATGATACCAAGACCTGTAAGTTGAATAATAACTGATTCTTCCCCGAAGATATTACCGAAAAGGCGTACAGCAAGCGAACCAGCACGCGATAGCTGTGTGATGACTTCAAGCGGAAACATCAAAACACCTAACCACGGTGGGTTGCCCATAAGATGCTTAAGATATCCGCCGATTCCGTTCTCTTTAATAGCGATGATTTGAACGCCCAACACGGCTGTTATGCCGAGGGCGATTGTTGTATTCAAATCTGCTGTAGGGGCTTGAAAACCTGGGATGAGTCCGAGATAGTTCAGGGAGAGAATAAAGATGAAAAAAGAACCAACAAAGGGAACATATTTTTTGCCGTGTTCGCCGAGGATGCCCCCAAAGAAATCAATTATACCCCCTACTATAAGCTCTAATAAGGTTTGACCTTTTCCTTCGGGGATCCGTTTCAATTTGCTTGTGGCAAAAATGAAAAGAACGGCTAAAACAAGGACTGCAAAAAATGTATTTGGAATCAGGTCCGGTTGATGCCACTTACTTGGTTCTGGAATGATGTTATTCGGTAACAACTGTGAAATCGGAGAGAGCCAAGAACGGTGGCTATGGTCATCGGAATGTGCCTCATCATGCGCATCGGCATGGGTTTCCGTTGAGGGGGCATCCTCAGCTGCGAAAGTTCCGGTCCCCGCTACGAAACAGAGTCCGATAACCAAACAGATAAACGATATTTTTTTCATATTTTGTTGTTAATGTCTTTTAAATGTAAAATTATTTCACTTCCCACTTCAAAGTAAACTTTTAGGTTTCTCTTAAGGTTGATCAGGGTCTTTTTTTCTAAGAATAGTTATCATCAAACCGATTGCTTTGAGAATGATTGCACCTTGTACTAAAACAATTCCCCCGCCGAACGCGTAAATATCCATCCACTTCATTTTAAACAAGAAATAGAGCAGCACACCAAGCACTGTATATTTGCCGAGTGCGATGAAACCGAGCAAATACTTTGTTCGCTGCGTTTTTCCCGGACGAATCAGTCTTCGAATCACGAATTCGATTGACCAGAATAGACTAAGACCAATAACACTACCGATCAGAAAACTGGGAAGTGCGATACGTTTGAAGCCTAACAACACTGCGCCAATCACAACAGTAAGGCAAATTGTTAAGATATAAACTTGTCGAATAAACCGGTCACCAAATTCAAGTGTGGGACCCATTTAAGTAGATGACTCCTTTGTCAAAGTAACGGCGAATCGTTAACGTATAATTGTGGATGTGTCATTAAGTCACGACTTCATGACGTTTTGCATCAGAAAAACGATACGCATTAACGTATTTACTTATCTGGAACACGTGCAATTAAACAATCTTCCATTTCTATGATGAATGAAAAACCCTTTACCGTGCCTATTACCAAAACATCGTCACCTTTTTTTAGCTGAGCGAGCAAAGGACGCTGATCTGGATGCATCTCACAAGTGAGACTCTTCATAAAAACTTCCGTTTTCAAATTGATTGAGGCTATTCCAAACATATCTGAAAAATTACTAATCTCACCCCGCACTAATATAAGTTTCCCTTTATACTTTTTATCTGCTGCGAATTCATTGTTATCATAATCTTGCGCTAAAACTGTTGCATGCACCTTATGAGCAACTTTTTCCATCGCAACTTCGAACGCTGATTTTTGGGGTGGTGGGGGTGATGGTTCAGGCGAAACTTCATTAAGCTTTTCTTCCCACGTGGAAATATCAATTTTCGATTTTGGCTTAGGAGGTCGTTCTCCTGCGGGTTCTATTATAGATCCATCTTCCTCCGATTTTTCTTCAACTGGCACATCAGGCAAAACACCTGCCAACTCCAAAATAATGAAAAGCAAAAAGATGCCGACAAAGAAACCACCAACCGTCAAACAGCCGATTTTCAATACTTTTTTCATATCATTCACCGCTATTGCAAAATGGGTCGCTATTTAATCCCATAAGGTTTTAACAGCAATTTCTAATTGTTGTTCCACCTTCACCCAGTCATCCCACTTCTGATCTTTAGCGAGTTCTAACACCTTCTGCTTGGCGAATTCAACTTGCTCTTTCACCTTGGCTTTGTCAATTTCGGGTTCATATTTTACAAATACCTTGATTGCATTCTTGTCAGGAACCTCAAAAAATGCGACCACAACCGGCCCTCTGGTCACAGAATAAAGAGCATTTAACTTAAGTGCTAACCACTCCAGGCGCGTCGGTTGATAAAGCTGCTTTCCTTCCAATACGGACTCTGCAGCAGATGTTTTTGTTATCTGTGGTGCGGCATCAATCTGTCCTTCAGATCTTTTGAGCATGTTTTCTCCTTTGTGAGTGAATATTGGTAAATATTCATTTGTTACTATTATTAATGTCTTCGGCGGTGAGGGACACGAACTTGGTAACATTTACCACGCCTTCGCTTTCCATTTCGTATTGGAATTCAGTTGATTCTCGAAAGTATCAGAGATTATTCTCCTTCAGTGTCTTGTGCTTGTTGTGCTTCATCACGACGTTGTTTTTCCATGCGTTCCATTTTTCGGTTCCATCGTGCTATTGACCGAAACATTTCCATGAATCCGGCAGCGGTCCCGAGTGCAAACCCGATGTACGATCCGATTTCTGCGTTGCCCAATTTTCCACCGATCCACTTACCCCCGAAATAACCGATAGCAATAGCGAGTGCAAGCGTTATTCCAATGGAAGCGAGGTCGAACATCCCTACATTTTCATGTTTGAATTGGTCTAACCGTCGTTTAAACATGACGTTTGCTCCCACAAAATGAAATGATGTTAGAACAGATTCCCTCCTTAAGCAACGCTATAAATTATACTACAAGATTTGTGTTAATGCAAAAATTTTGACACATTTTCTTTACTTGAACTTCATTTTGATTGAATCAAAACTGCCCAATGTGCTTCGGTCGGAGCAGACAGTGTTATGCTATCGTTGAAAGGGATTTCCTCTTGTTTTTTCCATTCGCTTTTGCGGATATTTAGCCATCTGATTGTTACTGTTTTGGCATCTATCTTTTCACCAGCACTCAGATTGAGGTTTACTGAACCACCTTTTGGGAAGTAGACTGCATATTCTTTTCCTGGATTTGCGATGGTATACGCGCCGTTATCTTCTCTGTTGGAAAGCAAGTCATTGTGAGGCTCACACGTAAAAACGTCCATCTCGCCTGTGATGGTTCGCATACTCTTGAGGCTCGCTTGTGCTGTTTTGCTCAAACCGAGTCCGTTGGGAGGACGGTGGAACCGTGCTGATGCAAATCCACCAAAGATATTTCGCCAGAATCGCGCTAATCCATCTTGTGTTTTACCGTATTTCCCGCTATCAGCACCGTAAATCTTAATATTATTGATAGGACGAATCGGTGAAAGTTCTGACCGATATTTCTGAGCGTTATCCCAATGTGTCTGTCGCTTCTGCGTATTATTCTGTGATATATCGCAAAACGAGTATATTTCTGGATGATCGCTTGTCTCTCGATGTTTTTTATGATATATTTCCCACGGATTCCACATCTCAGTCGTTTCAACGGCACGTCCAGCTTCGGCTGCTCGCTTCTTGATATAGGTTGACCAGTATTTACCCCATTCAGGCGTAACTTCAGTTTCATTGTCCATACAGTAGAGTATGTGCCCGTACTGAAGCGTTTCAGAGAGAAGTTTATCTACATACTTTTCCTGATATTTCAAGACGATTTCCTGATTGCGTTCTTTCGGCACTGACCAGAAAAAGTTATTATCTGTTCCAACAGGATGGGTTTTAACAACAGTGGGTAACCCTGTTTCCTCTGCTGTGTAATTGCTGTTATTTTTTGGATTGAAAGGATTCGTATCCCACGGTTCACGATAATAGCTGAAGGTTGCCCACACCTCAATCTGGACAATAATATCCATTTCATGTGTCCACGTGATAAAGTTGCGAAAACGCGTCCAAAATTCATCGTTCCACTGATTTAAGTCATATTTCTCACCGACTTTTTTGTGGGGAGGCACATCGCCTTCATCAACCCAACTCATCGTAGACCGCACATAGTTACCACCGACCGACTTCAACAGTTCAAGATGCTCTCTGAGATTCGGTATCTGAAATAGGTTGTCCTCGACTGAACCACCGATTAATAGAATTGGCTCACCTTTATACTGCCAGTAACGCGGATTTTCTGCATAAATTTGGATACGATTTTTTTCCATGTCTTTATCCTTTTGGGCATTAGTTTCCTTTGCTGTTATTAAGAACAGGGATACGAATACGAGTAAAGCCAACACAAGTTTGCCGTTAGCGAAGTGCGGCTCCCGCAGACTTTTCATAAGATTGCCTCCTGAATATAACGGATATAATACCAAATTAACTTGATTCGAAGTTTTCCGATAAAGTCGGCATTGCGAAGAATACCCGGGACCTCGCGCTACAAATCGGGGTAAGTGGGGATAATATCAAATTAACTTGATTTATCTCATTTTTCTTGGTATAAGGTGCGGTTAGAAACCGCACCTACCGAGTGGGATCAAGTTAATTTGGTATAACACACCTGTGGATTGAACAACGGGAAACCCAACAATTTACTTGAACTTCATTTTGATTGAATCAAAACTGCCCAATGTGCTTCGGTCGGAGCAGACAGTGTTATGCTCTCGCTGAACGGGGTTTCCTCTTGTTTTTTCCATTCGCTTTTACGGATATTTAGCCATCTGATTGATACCGTTTTGGCATCTGTGCTTTTACCAGCACTCAGGTTGAGATCAACCGTGCCACCTTTTGGGAAGTAGACTGCATATTCCTTTCCTGGATTTGCGATAGTATACGCGCCGTTATCTGCTCTGTTGGAAAGCAAATCATTATGAGGCTCACACGTAAAAACGTCCATTTCGTCTGTGATGGTTCGCATACTCTTGATGTGTGCTTGTGCGATTTCGCTTAAACCAACTCCACTGTCCGGACGGTGGAACCTTACTGATGCAAATCCGCCGAAGATGTTTCGCCAAAATCGCTCTAACCCATCTCGCGTACTGCCGAATCGTCCGCCATCAGCACCGTAAATCTTAATATTATTGATGGGACGGATCGGTGAGAGTTGTGCCCGAATTTTCTGAGCGTTATCCCAGTGCCGCTGCCGTTTCTGATGATTATTCTGTGATATATCGCAAAACGAGTAGGTTTCGGGATGGTCAAATGTCGCTTTATGCTTCTCATCGGATAGATCCCATGGATTCCACATCTCAGTCGTTTCAACGGCACGTCCAGCCTCTGCTGCTTTCTTCTGAATATAGGTTGCCCAGTATTCACCCCATGCAGCCGTGACGGCAGTCTCGTTGTCCATACAGTAGAGTATATGCCCATAAGGAAGCGTCTCTTCAAGGAGTTTATCCACAAACTTTTCCTGATATTTTAAGACGTTTTCCTGATTGCGCTCTTTCGGGACTGACCAGAAAAAGTTATTACCCGTTGCAGCAGGATGGTCTTTGACAACAGTAGGTAACCCCGTTTCTTCTGCGGTATAATTGCTGTTATTTTTTGGATTGAAGGGGTTGACATCCCAATTATCTCGGTAATAGGTGAAGGTTGCCCACACTTCTATTTGGACGATAATATCCATCTCGTGGGTCCACGTTATGAAGTTCTGAAGACGGTTCCAAAATTCTTCGTTCCATTGATTTAAGTCATATTTGTCGCCGACTTTTTTGAAAGGTGGTATATCGCCTTCATCATTCCACCCCATCGTAGATCGCACATAGTTGCCACCAACCGACTTCAAAAGCTCGAGATGCTCTTTGAGATTCGGTATCTGAAATAGATTGTCTTCGACTGAACCGCCGATTAGCAGAATGGGTTCGCCTTTATACTGCCAGTAACGCGGGTTTTCTTTGTAAATCTGGATCCTGTTTTTTTCCATCTCTGTATCCTTTTTGGCTTTGGTATCCCATGCTGCTACTGAGCAAGCGGATACAAATATAAACAGAACTAACACAAGTTTGCCGATAGCGAAGTGTTGTCTGCACAGACTTTTCATGAGATTGTCTCCTAAATATAAAGGTTATAACACGAAAATACATTCAGCAATATATATTATACCATGAGGTTTAGGGCAAACAACCAGCCCGTTTATGAACAACACACGGATATCCGTGAAAATTCTAAAATGCCCGGATAACTTTTGCCACCAATCGCTGTTTGAATTCTGGGGAATTTGGATCGCCGAGGATGATGAAAAAATCTGTACCAGCATAGCCAGAGCGACGCAATGCAAAGTAGATGTTGATCCCTTCTACTTGCCAGATTAACCGACTGCCGAGGCTTAAGGCGGGACTTAAATCGTATGTGAGGGTTAGAATCTGTTGGTAACGTCTTTCAAAATGATGTTGGATACTGGTAGAGAGTCCTGCAGTGAAACCGTAGACACGTAAATTCAGATTTCCACTGACGCGATGAATCCGCTCATCAGCTCGTTCACCCCAACTATAGTTGATACTGACATTGTTGAACCGATCCGAGGCCCGTGCTCTTAATCCAATGTTAAAAATATTATCAGTGAATTCTTGAAATTGTCCACCAACCCTGCCAATATAAAGTTCGTAATCACTATGTGTCAAGAAGTTTGAAAAGACAGCGAAGTCTTGCTGAAATACCTCACCTTCATAAGTGTTATTCGCTATTACATTGGCCCCGATGAAGATACTACGGATTAGTCCCTGGCGCCATTCGTTCGAGATAATTCCTTCTAAAGCACCACCGCGGAGGCCGGTGAACGGTTGATAGCCGAGGTTATTTACAAAATCTGGATCCACAAAATTCACATATATGCTCGATTGAAAAAGCGAGCCATTGTAATTTAAATTGACATCTCCTGTTCTTCCATCTGACTGTCCTTCCCAGCTTTGAGTGAAACTTGATCCCACCGAAAACTTACCGTGTCTCACATTTCCTGAGAGGTGGCCAATACTGTTTGTATCAGTGTCGGGACGATGGTGTGATAGGAACGCCGCACTGATGTTAGAAGTTGCCGTTAAAGATTGTGAGGCGCGTAAAATAAAATTCTGGTTGTTGCGATGATAGGTGCCTAAGGTGCCGACTGAGGTGTTCTTTCCTACTTTTCCAAAGAGTTTAAGCCCTCCATCCATATCCATTATCCGACGTGAATAGAAAAGGTTGCCGAGATTGTAGACATTTCCACCTTCTGAGAAGAACGGACGCCGGTCATCCACGTAGCGTTCACCGTAAGAGAAATCAATACCTTCAACGCTTTGTTCAATGTTATCAAAATCGGGGTTAGCTGTGCCGATGAGTCGTAGTTGTGGTGTAACCTGATAGCGTAGGTCTGCTCCTGTACGGGCAGTGTATTTTCGTTTATCCATTTCTGTTTCACTAATACCGCCAATCAGATAGGGCAATAACTTTAGTTCACGCTGCCGCGGCGGTGGCAGCACATCAATCCAATGTCCATCGTTCTCTCGAAATTCTTGAACGCCAAGATTACACCACCATGAACGTTCTCCGGTGCGTTGTTGAAATCTGTCAAGGTTGATACCCATCCGAACGGGTTCTGTTGTGTCGGGGTAATCCAGTATCTGCCATGGGATTTCCATCTCTACAATCCATCCATCTTCTATTATCTGGGCTGCAGCATTCCATAGTCCGATCCATTCGCTTTTTTCTGCGCGTCCAGTGGCAAGATGTGCAAATTTAGTGCCGAGTGGATTTACGATAAAGAAATTTCTGTCAGAAAATTGGTGTGTATGGAACGGATCAAGGCTAAAGGAAACCCAGTCTTCTCCCCCGAATCCGGTTTGGTCTTTAACTCGGCGCGCTACGATTTTATCGGGTATATCATCATAGAGGCGAAGCCCAACGTAGATTGCCTTGTCGGTATAAACAAGCCTGCCGACAGATTGATTCTTGGCAGGTTTTTCGGTGCGTTCATCGGTGAAGCCGATAGCCTTTTGTGCGTCTTGCCAACAAGCATCGTTGAGGATGCCATCAATGGTTGGTGGTCGTTCAGTTTTGACTGCGGGGAGTTCTTTTTGGACGGTTTGTGTGTTTTGCGCCTCTACGATCTGTAAGTTTATGATCAAAATAAGCGATAGTGTGATGAGCAATACTATCGCATGAATTTTTTGTAGGTTCACCATCAATTGGCATCCTCCATGATAGGTGCGTTTAAAAAGTGTCAAACCAATACCGAATGCGCCTATAGGTAAGTTCGTAGGTTGGTTGAACGGATAGAACCGCATAAGTGTCAATTTAAGGACATGAATTTGTTTTGGTTTGTATATAAGCCTCGTAGAGGCGGTATGTTTATAGAAAAGGCGTTACCCCCGTTCTTGAGCCTCGTAGAGGCGGTATGCTTATAAAATCTATATGTCGCTCCTACGGAGCTCAAGAGACGTGTAAACTTTTTTCTATAAATATATCGTCCCTACGGACTATAGAAACCAGGCTTAGAAAGCCTTCCCACAAGAAAGATTAGATGCTAAATTGGCATCTATGGTTTCACTGTGCTCCCCCGAACTTACATCTATATTATCCTACTTTTGTCCCAGAACCTTCAGAAACTCTGGATCATCTTTTACATCCGAAAATTCAGGTGTTCCAAGGAAAGATGGGTAGTAGCTATCCCGAAAATTATAGGAATCTACCACATAGTAATCCTGAGCGATCTTTAGATGATGTAAAGTCTTCTCGCGATCCTTCTCCGATGCCCAGATGCTCACAGCGAGCATGAAGTGCCCATAATGGTTGTTATTTCCCAAATCACTGGCGACCTGTAGGAAACGTCTCGCTTCGCTATACTTTTTCAACCACACCAGACAACAACCAATATCGTGAGTAAACCAGACAAGGTCGTCAAGATTTACGGGTTGCCCTGCATCCCATTTTTTCAACTCTACTTCCATATACGTGCTCACTTCCGTAAGTATTTGATCGAAACGCTCCCACTCTTTCCTTCTGGCATACAGCAATAGGCGATTCGTTCTTACAGCCAACCAGAATCGAAAAAAATGTTTCCAATCCTGTTTGGTGTTCGTCCGTTCCAATTTTTCTATCTCAAGAAGTGCCTCATCAGACCTACCGTTGGCTCGTAAGACTTCTGCTGCGATTTGTAGGGAATCGCAGCGGCTGTAGCAGCTCACTTCAGGGTTTTCTAAGCGTTCAGATGCCTCATTATAAAGTTGAATCCAGTCATCAATACGATCTTCTGCTGCCCAACATCCAGCACTGTTCAGATTGGAAATAATCTGCAATACATCTTTATCAGGCACGTTGTGGTTGCATGCCCAATGGTAAAGTCGAGAATGTTCCTCAATAGCTTCTCGGTTTTTCCCCAGAAAAGCGAGGCTATTGACTAACCCCTCATGCGACCAATAACGCTCCTTATCATCTGCCGTGTCATCCATATACTTACGCAGTAAAGATGCACGTTTTTCCATGCCAAGTTTGCCCATATATGGGTATATTTTATCGACCACAAGATGCGCCAGCTCAGGTGTAATTTCACCCTTGAGCGCAGCATCAATTTCGCTGTCTGCTTCTTTAAGTATATCCTCTCTTGATGCAGGATCAGATTTCACTTTTTCCATGAATGAATTGAACTTGCTGCGAATTTCTTCTAATTGACTCATAATATTCTCCTTCAGATTATCTGATAATTGTAAATGACCAAAGAATTCTTGATCCAAGAGTTCCTGATCAGTTTGCATACGTTTTCGCGCGCGTTGAAGTCGGCTCGTAATTGTATTCACCGATACTCCCATGAATTCACCGATCTCTTTCGTTGACATTTCGTCAAGATAGTAGAGTGTGACGACCGTGCGTTCATTTTCTGGCAGTTTTTCTAAAAGCTTTTTCACAAGCTCATGGCAATACTCAACTCTGTCTGTCACCTGCTGTTCCGACCTGTGGTGTGTATAAGAGGATTTCTCGATTTCTTCTGGACGTGTGTTTTCCAAGGATTGCATCGCAGGCTTTTGCTTTCTTACCCAATCAATGCAAAGTCGATTTGCGATGACATGGATCCACCCAGCAAATTGATTGTGATTCTTGAGTGTCGGAAGTTTTTTGTATGCCTTAAGGAAGGTGTCTTGCATAATCTCCTCCGCATAGTGAAAATCGTGAATCTTCCGCCATGCAAGGGCGTGAATGCTCTTTTGATACTTTTCGACCAGGATGCTAAACGCAGCGTCGTCGCCCGATAAGATTTTGCGAATCAGTTGAACATCGTCTCTTTCCACGAGACATCCTCCTAATGAGCAGGTAGGTTGAATTTGCTAAAAGACTTAATCAAATGCTGAGGTTTGTAGAATGGAGTAATATAATACGGTTCACACCTTCTGTTAATAAAGACGAAACTTTGATCAGAAAACGTGCATCATGTCAAAAAATGAAACTTGGAACGAAGAAACCTTTGCATTTTCACCTGTAGGGTGGGGCACAGAGAACCACCCTACAATAGGAGTTTTGTATCCTTTGACAGAAACTTTACATACCTTAAAGGGATTAAAATAAATTATAAGCGCGACCTATCTCGGCAAGTGGGAAAGATCGCGACCTCCATGAGGAGCGTTCGCAAAACGCTCCTCATGGAGATTATGTGTGTGGTGGATATATTGAGGATTTAAAATGCCCGAATCACTTTTGCGACCAGCCGTTGTTTGAATTCTGGGGAATTTGGATCGCCGAGGATGATAAAAAAGTCCATGCCTGCATAACCAGAGCGGCGCAATGCGAAATAAATATTAACGTTCTCTGCTTGCCATATTAGACGGCTGCCAAGACTTAAGGCGGGAGTGAAGTCATACGTGAGGGTTAGAATCTGTTGGTAACGTCTTTCAAAATGCCATTGAATTTGGGAGGTCAATCCAGCAGTGAAGCCGTAAGCGCGGAGATTCAGATTCCCACTAATGCGATGAATCGTCTCACCTGCCTGCTCACCCCACGTGTAACTAATATTGACATTATTGAACCTGTCGGAGTCGCGTGCACCTAATCTGATACCGAAAACACTGTCTGTGAATTCTTCAAACTGACCGCCGTACCATCTGACAGAAAGCGAGTAGTCGCTATGCGTTAAGATACGTGAAGTTATGGACAAGTTACGCCGGAAGATTTCATCTTTGTAAGTATTAGAGGCCTGGCTTTCAACAGAAAGGGCCGCACTGCGAATCAACCCTTCGCGCCATTCGTTCTTGATGAAACTACCCAAACCTATGCCGTGGTAGCCGGTGAACGGATAGTAGCCGAGTCTATTGACGAAATCCGAATCCACAAAAAATGCGGACAGGTAGGGTTGGAAAATCGGTCCGTTGTAGCCTAAACTGACAAACCCATTCCTTCCGTTTGATTCGCCTGTCCAAGTTTGCACGAGATTAGAACCTACTGAAAATTTGCCGTGGCGTACATCTCCGGAAAGATAACCTACATTGTTCAATCCAGTGTCACGGTGATGGTGGGACAAGAACGCTGCATTTATGTTAGATGTCGCCGTTAGAGACTGTGAGGCACGGACAATAAAGTTCTGATTGTTTCGATGATAGGTGCCTAAGGTACTTACAGAAGTATTTTTTGCTGCTTTCCCAAAGAGTTTTAGCCCTCCATCCATATCTGCTATCCGCCGCGAATGAAAGGAATTTCCAAGCCTATAGACATTTCCGCCTTCGGAAAAGAAAGGGCGTCGGTCAAACACGTAGCGTTCACCATAGGAGAAATCAATCCCTTCAACATCTTGTTCAATGTTATCAAAATCTGGGTTGGCAGTGCCGATGAGCCGTATTTGTGGCGTAACCTCATAGCGGATGTCTCCGCCTGCACGGGCGGTATATTCACTTCGCGACCGGGAGGTCGCTCCTACAGAAGCTTCCGTTTCACTGATGCCGCCAATCAGATAGGATAGCAGTTTTAGTTCACGTTTTCGGGGCGGTGGCAACACATCAATCCAATGCCCATCGTTTTCGCGAAATTCGTTAACACCCAAGTTACACCACCACGAACGTTCTCCGGTACGTTGTTGCTCTCTGTCAAGGTTGATGCCCATCCGAACCGGCTTGTTTGTGTCTGGGTAATCTAACATCTGCCATGGGATTTCCATCTCTACAACCCACCCGTCATCTACAATCTGCGCTGCAGTTTTCCATAGTCCGATCCATTCGCTTTTTTCTGCGCGTCCAATGGCAAGATGTGCGTATTTCGTTCCGAGCGGGTTTACGATGAAGAAATTCCTATCAGAAAACTGGTGTGTGTGGAAAGGGTCGAGACTAAAGGAAACCCAGTCTTCTCCTGTGATTCTTGTCTGATCTTTGGTTTGGCGCGCCACAATTTTGTCGGGCATATCATCGTAGAGGTGAAGTCCAACGTAGATAGCTTTGTCGGTGTAAATGACCATGCCAACGGATTGATCCTTGGCAGGTTTTTCGGTGCGTTCATCGGTGAAACCTATGGCTTGCGGTGCGTCTTGCCAGCAGGCATCGTTGAGGATGCCATCAATGGTTGGTGGTCGTTCAATTTTGACTGCGAGGAGTTCTTTTTGGACGGTTTGTGGTTTTGCGCTTGTGCAGTTTGTAAGTTTGTGGTTGATATAAGCGATAGTGTAATGAGTAAAATTATTCCATAAATTCTCTGTGATTTCATCAATTAGTTTTCTCCGTTTTTAGGTATTTTAGTGGACTTTCGAGGATGTAATCACCTGAATCCTCAAGAAACTGCTGCACCAGATAGACATGTCCGCCACCGATAATCAGCAGAATGCGATCATTTGCAGATTCAGTAATACGCGTCAAGTTAACAAAGATTTTAAGATTTCGAGCATACCAACGATGTGCAACCCAATTCGCTCCAGGGTATTGGTCGCCTAAGCCAACCCGTGCTCTCCGAAGGTATAGCTGATGTTCGGCGCGCCTGCCTTCAGGTTCGTTACCACGGATGTACATGTCTATGAGTGATTCGTATTTTACGGGTTCAATCCAGACTCTGCCATCTTCCTCCTCATGGAATTCCACATCGGAATCAGCATAAAAGTCCTCTACGCTAGGCAGCAAGTGTTCTTGATTGTGTTCCTTTGCGAATTTGTCAGCATCCGTCAAATCCGAGTCAAAATCTTCTGGAAAAAACGGGTTATGCTTTGGCCAATAATCAACACCGTACAACTTCGGGTGTCCCATCTGCTTAGCTAACCTAAACCCAATCTGGTCACCTTCTCCACGCTTGAGTTCGTACGTGCCTTCCAGATAGCCTTGGTAGTTTGCATTGATCTCAGAATCAAACCTTTCATCTGCCTCAAGGGCTATCTTAGTGGGACGAAACGGTTTAAGTAGTGTCACCAGTTGTTCTATTTCACGTTGTCGTTTGGGAGCGAGCACATCGTCCATTCTGAAATTGAATGCGTCCGCACCGGGATTTGCTAAGTGTCCACCGCCGAGAATCATGATTGTTGGTTTCATACTTGTGTTTCCTCCTTTGATATTTTGACATTATAGCATGCTTGAGAAACCTGATGCTATTGTAAACTAACAGTAGGAAAGCTATTCAGTTTTGTTTCTGAATACAAAAGCAATTATTGCGGATTTAAAAATATTAAAGTACTAAAACCGACGCCGAATACGCTTATGGCATTCGGCGTCGGTTCATTACGGTTACCTATATTTGTACAGTCATTTTGGATAAGGGAACAGTCTACTTACGGAAATTAGACATGCCAGGATCTGTATCACGTTCGATCCTGTAAGAGGCACCATCGTATCGACTAAAAGCACTTTGTACATTTATAAATGCGCCAAGTTCAATCGGGAGCACTTGATTGTGATTTCCTCTGTCAAAATTTCCTTCACCGTTAAATTGAACAATCAGACGAACTGAATTGGAGCTATTATCGTTCATAGAGTCAATGTTAGTACAAGTCAGTTTGACTGAAATATGCGGCTCCTCGGAATCTAACGAAAATGTCTCGCTAAAATCCTGTGTAACAGAGTATTTCTTTTCGTTATTGTGGATGACAACTTTATTACCGAAATTGCCCTTCTCTTCTCTGTAGTCGGTAGAAATAACCAGTTTGAATGCTGCTTCTGCGGGTGCCTCTACGGTTACAGTAGCACTTTCAGGTAGGTCAGTGTCAGGGAACATCATTTCGCGTTCCCCTTCGGCACAACCGGTAAGAAAAGACGATATAAGTAGAAAGGCAAAAGCCGTAAAACTGAAAACAATGTTCAATTTTTTCATTAGAAACTCCTTCAAATTAGAGAAAAATTAAAATATACTCATAGATGTATCTTAGATTCAATAGTAGTAATACCCAATTAACTTGATTAGACGTTTTCGGATAAAGTCGGCATTGCAAGGCACGGGGACCTCGCGCTACAAATCGGGGTAATTGGGTATTATACCAAATTACCCCGATTTATCTTATTTTGAGGGTATTGCCTAACTAATGGTATTTGATGTTAGTTTATCGAGATTTAAAATGTCAAATACATTTCCATTAACACGAAATCGGGCAAACAAGGCAATCGTTAGATTTACCATCTCCACGCCTTTTGAAACAATAATTGATTTGCGCTTGAAACGTCCAAACCAATGCCGCATCAGGCAGTTGTTGCGTTCAATGCGATGTGTTTCCGCTTTCGTCTGAACATGTTTTGAGGCAGGTAATACGGATGTATAGACCTGCCACTTGTCCGTATAATATATTTCAACGTTCAATGCAGAGAGGCGATCAATGAGTTTTGCCAGCGTTTGTTTATCGCGTCCACCACATTTCCAGTCAATAAGATGTGCGGTGTTTCTATCAAAGGCTTTCCATATCCAAAGTTTGTTCTTTTTGTTGCCGAGGTAGTGCCACATCTCATCAAGTTCAAGAATAACAACTTGGGTGTTGGACAGCTGAGGTTTTTGGGCATGAGTTTTTGCGAATGTCCGTATCCATTTTAGCACCGAGGAAACATGAACAGAGAACAAATTGGAGATAGCGTTCATTGAAATACCATGACAATATAACAAGACAGCGAACCTCTTTTGTTCGGGTGGATGTCCACGGGGTGTTGTCCGTGTCCATTGGTATTGACAGTGCGGACATCTATAGCGTTGAACTTTGTTGACGTGTCCGTATTTAACGAAGTGTGTTGATTGATTGACATCTTGGACAGTTCACAGTATGCCTCCGGTGCGTTGATTGTTTTCGGAGATAAGCATACAGTGTCTATCAAAAGAAGTCAAGCAAGATAACCATTTTTCTTGAAGGTTTTGCCAAGTATGTTATCATCTTTACAATTGATGCCATATAATGCGGTTAAGAGGAGTACCGATAGTTCAGGAATCATTAGTTAGGCAATACTCTCTTCATATCGTTGTTTATCACTCGTCAATTGGTATTGTTTCTGTGCTTGTTGTGATGGTTACCTCTAAATTATGTCCTTCTATCAGAGACGGATCTATCTGACGTAGCACCGTGAGGACATGCATCAATTGCCTATGATTTTCCTGCTGTTCCTCAGGTAAAACCTCGATCCATGCCTCAAAAAGCGCAGTGAGATCCTCAAGTTCGACGGGACCCCCGGACATCTGTTTTAGTCTGTCTATTATTGCTTCAACTGCTTCTTCGGATTGACCATATTTCTCCTGCAGATACGCCTGTGCATTTGCAAAGTCTTCCTCCTCTGTTTCTCCATCTAAGAGTGAAGTAACTTCCTCTGGTAACCCAAAAGCGGGAAGCAGGTGTGTCGGATCAAATTCGGATTCCTCTGTTTTTTCTGCCGATACTTTTTTATCTTCTGTGATATCAATCGGCTCAGACTCAACTGTGGTTTTTGGTTTAACTTCAAGATTTCCGTTAACCGATTCTGGTGATAGTATTGAATTAGATTGTTCGGAAGACTTGATTGTATCATCTTCGGATACAGATTCAGATGGCGTAGTGGACTGCGGAGGCACTCCAAGTTCTGATGTAAAACGTTTGTAACTCCACTGTGAGTATAAGTAGATGCTTGCTAGGAGAAGAATAGCAATAATTACTATACCCCCAATTGCTTTGAGATCAAGTTGTTTGAACATGTTTTCTCCTTTTTCATTTATGGTAGGTGCGGTTTCCTATCCGCACCATAAGTGTCAATTTTAGAAAAACCGCGGGTTTGTAGTCGCGCACTTCATTAAGATTAAAAGGTGCGGGACCATTTGAAATTGGCTTGGTATCCGTGATCCTCCTCAAGGGCTCTTGCGAAGTTCAATCTGAAGATGCCGAGTTGGAAACCGATCCCAAGGTTAACTTTTGGATGCACATTTTTTATATCTTCCAAGTTGTGCCACGCTTGTCCGATATCTACGAAAGGTACAACGTAAATACCTTTTGCTAAACTATGAACATATTCCAAATTGAAGAGGAACCCGTGGTTCCCCTCAAATTCATAGAGTGAGTATCCGCGTAACGTTCCTGTGCCACCAAGAACAAATTGGCGTTGGTAAGGCAACATGTATGAGGTAGATGCAATTCCGACTTTTAGACGTGTATCAAGCCTGTTTTCTCCGATAGGATGATAGTTGCGAAGATGTATCACAAAACGTGTGAAATCATACTCTGAACCGATTGCAGAATTAGAGTGTTCTACAAGAAATGTGTTATACCACTCGTTTTTATTTCCTCGGTTCTCAAGATCGTATCTGACTTCAGTGTTTTCTCGAGTGTCAAAATCATATTTTAAGGAGATACTATGCATTCTTCCATCATATATTGGTGAATTCTCCCTTGGTGCGTCTAAGTCGTACTTCCCGATTCTGAAGTAAATATGACTCTCTTGTATGCTTTCATGTTCTTCTAAAAGCATTGATAGTCCGAGTGTATGCTTCAGTGTTGCATTCTGCCATTGAAGTGCCATCACGCCACCTTGCCTGATATAGTAGTCTTGAAAATCGGAATTGAAGAATGCTCGCCAGAATTGCTCGCCGCCGCTCAGCAAGATGTCTCTATCTCTGACAGATGTTAACCGATGAATTTGGGTACTATATGTCAGATTTGATTTTTCACCGAATGTGACACCACCACCCAATCGATAATTGGGGGCTTTTGTCCGAAGCGAAAAACTCATACTGCCATATACGAAGGGATTCGGTGTAAAGCGAGACCACATTCCGAAATTGTTTTCATTAAACTCAATTGATGCAGAATTAGCGTCAACATTTCGTCGAATCGTTTCCCCAGATCTATCAAAATAGAGCGGATCATGATACCATTGTTTTCCGAGTTCAAAGCCGCCACCGAGTCGCAGCATGTCAACAGGATTTAAACCGCTGGTATTCACGAGGCGAAAAATGTTCCTACTTGTAGGGGAGACATCGTTGCCGTTAATATATATGCCAGACTCACGGTATTTGTTCTTTTCAAACGTATCTAACATTCCTTGCATAAGGGACGATTTTGAGGGTGGTAACACCCGCAGCCAATTTCCATCATTTTGGTATGACTTGTCTGCTCCGATATTTGACCACCAGGAATTTTCACCTGTCCGTTGTTGTTTTCGGTCGA
Source organism: Candidatus Poribacteria bacterium (assembly GCA_965197475.1). Classification (GTDB taxonomy): domain Bacteria; phylum Poribacteria; class WGA-4E; order WGA-4E; family WGA-3G; genus MSPOR6. Next base: position 1,633,426 of record CBDANF010000003.1, read on the forward strand.
AGTTAATACCCATATGAGTCGGATCGGTAGTTTCTGGATAATCAAGTATCTGCCATGGGATTTGCATCTCTACAACCCATCCGTCATCAACAATTTTAGATGCGACTTTCCATCGGTTTGACAAATTGGCTTTCTTTGATCGTCCAGACGCTAATTGAACATATTTCTTGCCATGTGGGTTTGCCATAAATAAAGTCCGATGTGCAGATTGATGTGTATGAAACGGGTCAATGCTAAAACATACTGTATCCTCGTTTACAAAACGGATGTTATCTTTGGTTTGACTGGCTACGATTTTCTTCGGTTGAGAATCGGAGAGGTGCCATGCGACGTAGATTGATTTGTCGGTGTAAACAATTTTAACTATTGTTTGGTCTTTGACTGGTTTATCAGTTTTTACATCAGTGAAGCCAGATGCTTGAGGTGCGATCTTCCAACATTTATCATCAAGCTTACCGTCAATGGTTGGCGGTTTTTCGATTTTTACAGCAAGCAACTCTTTTTGGGACGTTTCACTGTGCAAGTCAGATCCTGCCTTTGCCTTTAATGTGCTGTCAAGGTCAATATCAGTCATACCGAAATTGCTTAAGTTTCCGAGCAATTCACTAATTCTATCTGGTGCGATTTCGCCGACAATATTAACAAAGGTGACCTCCCGCGGTTTTGAAGACATCACGATGACAAAGATCCCGTAAACCAAATCATCATCAAACAGCAAACTGATTTCAACGATTTCATCTGATTCCTTGATTTTAACAAGAACTGCCCACTGATTTTTCTTCAGTACATTTCGGTAATAATTAACCAATGTGTTTGCGACAACTTCATCATCATCAGTTGTTTCGTAGGTTCGGACATAGATACCGTCAATCATCTGAATCAACTCTGTGACCTCTGGTTTTGCACTCATAGATTTGGTTACCAAATTAATGAGATTATCTGTCAGGTTGACTTCCACTTTTGGTTCGGGAGCATTCGGTAAGTCAAAGCGAATACGTCCTTTTTGCTCCGTTTCATCCGGGCGTTCTTTTTGCGCTAATGCCTGGTGGATCGGTGCAATCCACAATCCAACACAAAACGCCGCGAACAACAGTATAAGGTGTCTTTGCAGTTTCATTGTGTTATTCTCCTTGCTGTATAGTGCTTCAATAGATAGGATACTATTGGTCTGTCCATCCTAAAATTACGGGTATGTGATTTGCTATAGGGCGAGGAAACAGCTATCGAAACCTCGCCCCTACGATCAACTTACCCTAAAAATAAAAGTGGACAGAACACTATGTTTATATGTAATATTGTTTCGGTTTATGAAGCATTTCGTTATTGTGATATTCCGATTTTTGTGTCAATTTTGAGGTTTTTCAAGAACTCAAGATCGGATTTCATAACTTCCCCAAAGAGAATTCCGAGTTTCTGAAAATCGATTTTCCCGAAAATGTTCACGAAAGTAGTGTTATGCTCGTCAGTAAAGGATATGAAAATGCCGTGGACTACACCAGGATCATCAGCGAAGAGTAGACTGACGCAAAGTTGGTCCTTAACCTTGATAAGGTTCTCCCATTTTTCCTTTTCGAGTGTGTTCTGATAGTGTTGTGACATTTCAGTCAGGTTTTCGGACTCTTTTTCATAAGTGTGAATGAAAACACCCTCAATCATCTCCGCGTATTCCGCATATTCAGGCAGATTTATCGTGAAATTGATAAAGAGGTTGAAAAATTCTTTGTCCAAGTTGATTTCGACTGTAGGTGTTGGCGCATTTGGTAAGTTCATCTCAATTTTTCCACGAATTGCATCGGTTTCCGCAATTCCGCTACCAAAAAAGCAGAATGCGAATAAAAGGGTTATGAGGCTAAGCTTTTTCATTGAGTATTTTCTCCTTCAATAGTTGAGGTAGATTCTGCTGGATTACCAGCAGTGCTGTTGAATTTAGGCATAATTGTATCTGTATATGGTATATCGCCGGTTAAGTGGTTAAGTATGCCCAGACTCCGATGAATTGCCGAAGAGATTTTTGCAGTCGGTTTTAGGGCACGACGCGGTGCCTCGTCAACCTTGAGAGATCCGAAACTATCGTTTACTGCAAGACCTGTTTTCTGAACCGCGTAATTCATCTTACTAAGTGCATAGTTGAAGTCACTTTTTGCTTGTTCAACAACAATATGTTGTTGATGTTGATGAACGCCAAATACCACTATACCAACGAGACAGGCTATCGCGCTAAAGCGAAGAAACGGTATGCGTAAGAAATCAGAGAACGTAGATAATTGAAAAATCCGATGTATCCAACCACTGTTATTGGGATGTGCGCGAACATAAGCCGTAACCTCTCTTAAAATGTCGGGAGGTGACGTAGGTTTGGGAAGATCGTCTAAAACCGTATCAATCGCTTGCGCCAAATGTAATTCGTGACTGCAGGTGTCACATGTGGAGAGATGAGATGCGATTGCGGATTCGGTGTCAGTATCCAAATCACCCGCAATGTATTCTTCCATGCATGTTTGGCAATCTGTGCAAGTTATGTCGCGTAGTGGATTCTGGTTCATCGTTTATTTCTCCATTAGGCAGTTCAATATTTCTCGCAGCTTCTTACGCGCACGAAATATGTTTGATTTCACGGTGTTTTCAGGTTGTTTTAGGACCTCTGCGATTTCCTTATAACTCATTTCTTCTAATTCCCGCATAACCACTAATGATCGCAAGTTTGGCGGTAATTCCTCAATTGCGCGATGGACTAACTGTTTGAGTTCCTGCTTGATGGAAATCTCATCTGGTGTCGGATTTGATTGGAATGAATGTTCATGTAGTAACATTTCAAGTGTTTCACCTTCTTCCTCTTCTTCAGATAAATGCACCTGAAATTTTCGGCGTTTCAGTTGATTAAAACAGAGATTCTGGACGCATTTCAGCAACCATGAGTGAGCAGTTTTGTGTCTTATTTTGGTGCGATGTTGCCATGCTCTGGTAAAGGTTTCTTGTGTCATATCTTTTGCGTCTTCGCTGTTTTTGAGTAGATAGAAAGCATGCCGATAAATCTTATCTTGATGCTTGCGGACCAGTTCAAGAAATTCGTCTTCTGTCATGTCACAACTCCGCGCGCTCGGGGTTAACACTACTACAAACAAGTAGCAAAAAAGTTGCATCTTTTTGTATTTTTTGAAAATTTTGCGAAAAATGTAAGAGGTGCCAAATCATGCAGAATGCCACACGCGTATTCTGCCAAGCGTATTTAGCGTTGATTTGGCAATGAATTGCAATTGAACGCTGCAAGAATCAGAAAAGCCTCAATGCCGATATACAGGATCTAAAACCCATACAACCGACACCGAGGCTTTTGTGAAAAACCTAATTTTGCAATTGGTGAAACTCAGTTATATCCTTAAGTTAAAGCACAAAATCGAGAAGGAGCGATGGCAGAATACCGATGAGTAAAACGCCAATTGCTGCAACAGCTAATCCGATGACTAAGGTTGAGGGATATGATTTGAACTCCAATTCCTCTTCCGGTTCACGCATATACATTGTTACGACAACGCGTAAGTAGTAGAACGCCGAAATCGCAGTATTGATTGCCCCAACAATAACGAGTAGATAGAGTTTTGCCCCGATTGCGGATTTAAAGAGATAAAGTTTTCCGACAAATCCAGCAGTCGGGGGAAAACCCGTGAGGGAGAGAAGCATTACCGTCATAAACATGCTGAGTAACGGTTTGCGGAACCCGAGTCCTGCGTAATCGGAAATCATCAAATTCTCACCATCAGCGGTTCTTGCCAAAATAACCGCACCGAATGCGCCGATATTCATTACGCAGTAAACAAGCAGATAGAGCATTGCACTTGATGTGCCCTCATCACTTGCTGCTGCTAAACCTATCAACACGTAGCCAGCGTGTGCAATGCTTGAATATGCAAGCATGCGTTTGATGTTTGTTTGTGCTATGGCGATGATGTTGCCAACCGTCATTGTCAGCATTGCTAATAGGATGATAACCCCGCTCCATTGAGGCTGTATATCTGGCAAAGCTTCCATAAAAATCCTAATAAACGCTGCAAATCCTGCTGCTTTTGGCCCCGCAGAGATGAATGCAGCAATCGTGGTCGGTGCGCCTTCGTAAACATCAGGTGCCCATTGGTGGAACGGAACGATTGCAACCTTAAATCCGAATCCAACAATAAGTAGGAATGTGCCTGCTAAGAGAAGGGGAGATTGGCTCTCGGTGGTAAGTTCTTCAGCAATCTCCGGAATACTCGTTGTTCCAGCGGCACCGTAAATTAATGCGATTCCGTAGAGGAAAAATGCACTTGCGAACGCACCGAGCAGTAGGTACTTCATGCCTGCTTCGCTTGAAGCGGGACTTTCACGGAAATAGCCTGCTAATACATACAACGATAACGACATCAGTTCCAAGCCGAGGAAAACGATGATCAACTCATTGCCAGCAGCCATTAACATCATACCGAGCGTTGCAAGCAAGATAAGTAGGTAGTATGGTCCCTGTTTTTTATCACCTCTCCCTAAATAACTAATCGAAATTAAAGCAACCAAAATTGTAGAGACGAGAAAGATAATGTTAAAGAAGAGGGAATAACTATCCACTCTAAACATATCATTGAATTGGGTTTGATCTGTGCCAGCTTGTAGCATCCGAATGGATACCACTAAGGCAATCCCCGATCCAACGATTGTCATCCATCCCAGGACCTTCTTTGAAATAGAGTCAAACATATCAAAGACAAGGACAATAAACAACGTTGTAACGATGACAAGTTGTGGCATTAACAGTGACCAATTAATATCAGGTATATCAGGCATTCAATACCTCCGTTTTTAAACTCCAAAATAACAATATAGGTGTAGCATTAAGTTTCAGATAGTGATTTTTTCTTTTAGGCAACGCGATCTCCTATCGTAAAAACACGAACGTCACAATCACAAAAAGCGGGACTAAAATTCCAACAGACCAGATCATATATCCAAAGAAACTCGGCATACGGATACCGCTCTGTTCCGCTATCGCCTTTACCATGAAATTTGGTGCGTTGCCGATATAGGTGTTTGCACCCATAAAAACTGCACCGACAGAGATAGCAGTTAGCAATCTGACAAACTCAAGGTGTTGCGGATCAGTCAATTGACCAGATAAAATTTGTGGAACAACGGCTTCAGTCAGATGTAACTTTCCAAGAGCTGTGTTGAAGAACGTCAAATAAGTTGGTGCGTTGTCAAGGAAACTGGACAAACCGCCAGTTATCCAGAAATAGTGGATCGGTTCTTTAATCGCGCCGATTAACCCGCTTAATTCGCCATTTTCACCAGCTTTCAGAATTGTCAATGCTGGAATAATCGTCATAAAGATACCAGCGAATACTTTTGCGACTTCTTCAATTGGTTCCCATGAAAACTCATTTGCTTGGCGCAATTCTCCACTAAATGGCGTAAACTTGAGCGATAATAAACCCATCACGACAATTAATACGTCGCGAGCAATATTCTGCCAATATACATGTACACCGAAGATATTCACCTCTCCCCACTTGAAAGAGCCACTCATTAAGACAGCGGCAACAATACCGAATAGGAAAACGAGATTAAAAAGTCCATCCACACGAATTGGTTCGTTGGTTCCATCGTCTGGTACTACACCGCCTTCCCGTTTAAACATAAACGTGTCTATTACAAAGAAAAGCGCGATCAAAAGGACACTGATGAACAACATGTGTGGGAAAAGAGCTGTCGTTGTCCAGAAGAAAGGCACGCCGTGCAGGAACCCCAAAAAGAGCGGCGGATCGCCAAGAGGCGTTAAGGATCCACCGATATTGCTGACCAAAAAGATGAAGAAGACAATCAGATGAACTTTATTCTTTCGATATGCGTTTGCGCGAATCAACGGACGGATGAGAAGCATTGATGCGCCAGTGGTCCCCACCCATGAAGCAATCGCAGTGCCGATTAACAATAGCAATGTGTTGACTATCGGGGTGCCACGCAACGTCCCTCGTACGAGAATACCGCCTGCTACTGTGAATAACCCCCATAAGAGAATGATGAACGGAATATAGTCTATCAAATAGATGTGCAGGATATCGTAAAACGCATCACCTCTGAAAACCGCGAGATATGGGATTGCAAAAATTAATGCCCATGCCAACGACATCTTCCCGCCGTGGTGGACAAGAAAATGGGAATCCAGCACGAGTGGGAAAATTGCGATTGATAGGAGGATACCAACAAACGGAATAATGCTCCAAATAGGTAATTTTGCGCCATCTACACCATGGTGAACAGTTTCATCACCGTGTGTTTCGTCTGCTGCTAAAGTTTCTAATGAAACGGATAGCGTAAGACCCAAAATGACACAAAGAATGATACAAAATGCAAGTTTGGACTTCACTTACTGCGTCTGTGCCTCCTCTTCAATCAACTGTAAGGTTGCAGTTTTGACTTCCTGGACAAAGTCTTGTATTTCACCGTTATGATTAGCGTCTCCAACCGCTGGCGTGTTTGTTTTAGTATCTACTTTTTGTACCACTTGGTTCACAGACACTTTCATCGGATCCAAAAACGAATTCGGATGCACACCAATCCAGACGATGAACAGAAGTATCGGTAACAGTACAACGATTTCGCGCGGTTTCAGGTCAGGCAAAGATTCGTTCGTCTTGTCCGGTGTTCCAAACATGACGCGTTGGAACATCCATAGCATATAAACTGCTGCCAGAATCACGCCCGTTGTTGCGAAAACTACGTACCATTTTGAGAACGCTCCGCCAACAAAACTACCGAGTAGAATCATAAATTCGCCGACAAACCCGTTCAAACCGGGCAATCCGATGGACGACAGCGTCACAATCAGAAAGAAGGTAGCGAAAATAGGCATTCGCTTTGCTAATCCACCGAAATCAACAATCATTCGGCTATGCCTGCGTTCATAAATCATGCCGACTAAGAGAAATAGCGCGCCCGTGCTTAACCCGTGATTGATCATTTGCAAAACGCTTCCCTGTATACCCAAATGACTTTGTGAAAAGAGACCTAACACAACAAAACCGAGGTGACTCACACTGGAATATGCGACCAGTTTTTTCAAATCCGGTTGTACCATTGCTACTAATGCCCCGTAGATTATGCCGATAACTGCCAGTGTCACTATCAACGGGGTGTAGTCCGCTGCTGCTTTTGGAAAAAGAGGTAAGCAGAATCGTACTATTCCGTAAGTACCCATTTTGAGCAGCACGCCTGCAAGGATTACACTTCCTACAGTGGGAGCTTCAACGTGTGCATCCGGTAGCCAGGTATGGAATGGGAAGAGAGGAACTTTTATAGCAAAAGCAATGAAGAATGCAAGGAATAGCATGTGGGAATGCTCAAATGGACCGCTGAGTGTTGTTAAGTCAAAACTATTACCGTTCTGGAAATAAAGTGCTAAAATGCCAACTAACATTAGCGCACTACCTGCCATTGTATAAAGGACGAACTTGATAGTGGCATAAATCCGACGTTCCCCACCCCATATTCCGATAAGGAAATACATCGGGATCAACATCGACTCCCAGAATACGAAAAAGAGAAATAGGTCTAAAGAGCAGAAAACACCCAACATACCTGTTTCCAGTGCAAGGAGCGACATCATAAAACCGCTCAAGCCTTTCTCTACTGAATTCCATGCTGCGAGAATACACACCGGTGTCAGGAAAGTTGTAAGTAGCACTAACCACAACGAAATGCCGTCAATACCGATGTGGTAACTTGTACCTAAATCACTAACCCACCCCAGTTTCTGGTAGAGTTGTGGGTTATTTTGGAATCCGATTATTTCCGCATCAAACCCAGTGTAAAGCCCCAGCGAGATAGCAAATGTCAACAAACTAACGACAAGTGCGATGCCTTTAATAGCAGACGCGCCTAATCCTCTGAGCAATGCAATCGCTATTACGCCGAGAAGTGGTAAAAAAATAACTATTGAGAGTAGCAAAAAGTAACTCCTTTAATGTGTGGTGCAGCCTTAGCACCCGAAAAAAAACAAGTCCGAGCCAAATTGGGCCTGGAGAAAAACCTAATTTGACATTTATATGATGTACACCTTAAACACGGACATTTTCAAATTACTAACAATCCAATAATAAAAGTAATAGACCTACCCATGACCAAAAGGTGTAATCTCGTTCTTCCTTCGCTAATAGTTCACGGCGACGTTTTGAGAAGAAATTAGGAGGCGGGTGTCTCCGGCACCAAGCCATCAGCTGACGATTGAATGCAGTAATTTCCTCATCTGATCTATTGCAGTTATCCAAAACCCACGCGCCTAATCTGACATTATTGGTATACTGGACAGCTGCTCCTTGAAAAGCATCCGCTGAAATACCTAAGAAGGATAAAATGTGCGTATCCTGCTTGGAGTCAACACCGTATTTGTAAACACCAGTCTTTCCTGCATGTGCGGCTCGTGCTTTGTCTGCCATCCTTGCAACACCACGTATTCCCGCGACCTCTTTGTTAACAATGTTCCGCGGTCGAAAAGTCTTCTGCTTCATCTTCTTCCTCCGTTAGTATTTTGAAAAAAGAAAGATTGTGGAAACTGCACCAAATCACGAAACAATCAAATAACAAAATTTCCTTCTAATAGGCAAGTTTTAACAAAACTGCCAATTACTATCTTTTGAAGATTTTCCAAAATACCCACCAAAAAGGTGACAGCCAAATTGGAAAAGGCGGTTCTCCATCAGTTAATTCGTGGCGGCGTTTTGAGAAGCCGTTCTGCGGCATTTTACGCTGCCACTGAATTTTTAACTTACGGTTGAACGCGGATATTTCCTCAGATGACCTATCACAATTCTCCAAAATCCACGATGCCAGTTTGACATCGTTCTTAATTCGCGCAGCAGCCTCAAAAAAAGTATCTGCTGAAATACCGAGGAAGGACAAAATACCACTATCTTGCTTGGAATCAGTACCGTATTTATAACTTCCAATTTCTCCAGCATGGGCAGCTCGTGCCTTATCTGTCATCCTTGCAACACCGTAGATACCAGCAACTTCTTTGTTGAGTAAATCTCGTGGTCGAAAAGTATTCGGCATCGTTTTCTTCCTCCGTTAGTATTTTTCCATAAAAGGAAGGTTTTCAAAACATTAGAACGCCATATTACATTGATGATACTTTCCTAAAAGTAATTTGAAATATATATCAAGTTTGGGTTCCACCTGCTCCTTCTCTATCGGATCTATCTGAAAGTGTTTTTCCAAAAAAGGATGGTGTCTAATAGTATCACTGATGAAACAGTGTTTATATTGCTTGAAAAGCTTATCATCAATAGGAACATCGCAGTTCCCAAAGTAGAAGGGTAGCCTATGGAGGTTTCTTTTGAACACATCAACATAAGCATAATAATCCAGCTTTTTTTTGTCAAGGACAATCGTGTTATTGCTATAGTTTTGGACAAAAGTCCGATTCCTTTTTAATGCGTTAATATCTCTCATTGTCCAGAAAAACAGCGAATCATCAGATAACGGTTGATGCTTTTTGCTGGGATATTTGCGTATATAACTTGTGATATAATCAAAATCACTAAGGCAGAAACGAGTCCCGTCTACTATTCTAAATGGGAAGGAACGGATATAATCGTATTCCATTCCCTTGTTATCACGTTGATAAAATCCAATAATAATTGGAAAAGGTGTATGTTTAGCCGATTCCGGAAATTCCCCACTACTAATAAGTATGCCATCTATCAATTTATAATTTGCAGTAAAATCCTTTAATTGTCTGAAATTAGTTTGTTTAATTAAGTAGGATAATGGATGCAAAATACAGATAAAGTCCGCTTCAAGTTTATTATAGGAACGGAGAAATGATATGCCCAAATCACGACTTGCTATATCTTCATCAACGTCAAAATCAACATGTTTAATCTTTTTACGAATAAGCGAAGTTTTATCATTATAGGGTGGGTTTCCTACAACTATCAGTCTTGTGGACTGCTGAGGAATACCAAATTTTTCCCTTGAAACGTTGCATAAAGAGTTTGTCCGAAAGAACCGGACTTTATCCGTGTTCTTTCTTGCTGTATCTATTGCATCTTCGTCTATATCACACCCGATTGTAAGAGACTGCCCATAATTTTTTAGAAAATCTCCGTATCCACATGCGCTGTCAATTATGGTAGTCTGTGAATCTATGTATGATTCAATTAATCCCCATGCTAACTCCACAATTTTAGGTGGCGTATAATAACTCCCCAAGTTGACCCTATCTTTATATTCTAAATGTTCTTGACTCATTTTCAGCAATTAAATCCTTTAGGACTTACACACAAATTGCGTAAGTTCTAACAATCACCTAAGCAAAAAACAGATAGTATGCAAGGAATAACACGATTCCCACAACCATTGACACAATATATGCTTGGACAAGTCCTGTTTGTAGCCGTCGTAAGATGCCTCCAATTAATCGGATAAGTGAAGCCACACCATTGACAATTCCGTCAATAACCCCAGTATCAAAAAGTTTCCACAACAGAAAGTGAGAAGCGTTTTTGATCGGCTGAACGATAAAAGTATTGTATATCTCATCAACATAGAACTTGTTCGCAACAAGTTTCTGTAATGCGTTAGTAGGTTCCGCAGAAGGAACTCGATCTTTATAGCGCGCCCATGCAAACGCAATACCTGCCAAACCGACGATTGTTGAGATTCCCATAAACAGCCATACGTTCCCGCCGGCTTCCTCGTGTGTATCAACCACGTGTGCTGCTGCAGAAAAAACGTTTTCTGTGAAGTGGTGGAACCAACTCTCATGTCCGCCCCATCCTAACAGTAAACCGATAAGTGCAGAAGGAATAGCGAGTATAGCCAACGGAATCCACATCACTGCTGGTGATTCATGTAGATGTGATTCAACATCTGATTCTACGCGCGATTTACCGTAAAAAGTTACGAAAATGAGGCGGAACATATAGAACGCTGTCAGGAATGCTGTGACTAATCCGATGATGTAAATTATTTTTGAACTTCCCCACGCACTGTGCAGAATTTCGTCCTTGCTCCAGAACCCGCTTAGGAATGGGGCACCTGCAATTGCCAACGCACCGACCAAGAATGTGGCATGGGTAATCGGCAGTTTTTTTCGCAAACCGCCCATTTTTCGTATGTCTAATTCATTTGCCATTGCGTGCATCACACTACCAGCGGTAAGGAACATTAGTCCTTTAAAGAACGCATGTGTTACTAAGTGAAAAATACCGGAAGCATACGCTCCGACACCGACACCGACAAACATATAACCGAGTTGACTAACGGTGGAATATGCGAGAATTCGTTTGATATCGTTCTGTTTGAGGGCGATTATTGCGGCGAACAAAGCGGTTAACACCCCTATCCACGCGACAACCTGTCCAGTATGTGCGATCTCATATAGCAAAGCGGAGCGTGCGATCATATAGACACCCGCGGTAACCATTGTAGCGGCGTGTATTAACGCACTGACAGGGGTAGGACCTTCCATTGCATCCGGGAGCCATACATAAAGCGGAATCTGTGCCGATTTACCGATTGCTCCAACGAAGAGGAGTAAGGTCGCCAGCATAATTCCGTTTACTCCGAAAACTTCCACAGCACTTTTTGCCTCTGCGTCCGAGAATATTGTCGTGAAATCGAGGGTGTTGAACACAAAGAACAACGTGAACATTCCAAGTAGGAAGCCGAAATCACCAATTCTGTTGACAATAAACGCCTTTTTACCGGCATCGGTAGCAGACTGCTTCTCATACCAGAAGCCTATCAACAGATAGGAGCAGAGTCCAACGCCTTCCCATCCAACAAACATCATCAAGTAGTTGTTGCCGAGAACGAGGATTAACATTGCGAAAACAAACAGATTTAGATACGCAAAATAGCGGGTATACCCTTCATCGCCGTGCATGTATCCGATTGAATATACATGGATGAGAAATCCAACACCTGTGATAACCAACAACATCACAGTCGTCAAAGCATCAACATGAAATCCGATGTTGAAATTGAACACTGTGCCTGAAATCCATTTATAGAGGATCTCATCCTCAAGCGTATTTCCACCCTGAACACTAACAAAGGCGATAATTGAACAGATTAAGGAGACAAGCACCGCAAGCGAACTGATCGCGCCGCTCAGTTTCTCCTTACCTTTTAACCATTTGCCAAACAACCCGTTAATCAAAAACCCAACCAGTGGTGCAATTAACAGGACAATAATCAGATGTTTAAGTGTCATTTTTTACCCTTTCAGCGAATTAACCTCATCCACATTAACCGTTTCCCGATGTTTAAAAACACTTACAATAATTGCTAATCCAATTGCGACTTCGGCAGCAGCAACAGCCATGACAAAAAAGACAAACAACTGTCCCTCAACTTGACCGAGGCTACGACTAATTGCTACAAAGGCGAGATTCGCTGCATTCAGCATTAGTTCAATACACATAAAGATGATAATCGCGTTTCTGCGGATGAGGACACCGATTACGCCTGTTGTAAACAGAAGTGCACTTAAAACGAGATAATATTCTAAATCTAATGGCATATAAAATCCTTTTATCTAAATATATTGTAGGTGCCCTTGTTAGTTTTCGGCTTGGTTTTCACGTTTTACCAACACGATGACACCTATCAATGCTGCCAACAAAATAAGTGAGGTAACTTCAAACGGTAAAAGGTAATCCGTGAACAAAAGATCACCAATTTTATAAGTTGTGATCGGTTCCTGTAAGAGAGCAGCTGCCTTTTCCTTCGCTTCCTCGGATGCGACAGCAGTATTTTTTAACGCATTCACGGCTATATAAATACCTTCTGCAGCCAAAAGGATACCCAAGACTATCGCAATACCTTTCAGTTTTCCTGTCATAACCCCTTTCGCAGAAAGTGTGCCGAGGTTCAGTAGCATAATCACAAAGAGGAACAGCACCATAATTGCCCCAGCATACACAATTACTTGAACAGCAGCAACGAAGTGTGCGCCTAAAAGCACAAACAATCCCGCTTGTGCAAAAAACGTAACGATAAGAGAAAGCGCACTATAAATCGGGTGCCGAAAGGAGATAACAGCAATCGCACCAATTAGCGAGACTCCCCCAAACATGAAAAATAATATCATTTCTGCATTCATTGCACGTCTCCTATTCTATTGCGTCTAAGCCGCGTAGTGGTGATGCAGCAGGAGTGGTCTGCGCTGCAGATTTACTGTTATTATCCATCGCAAGCATCCCAGCTACTATTGATACAACGATAAACGCTGCAACCACGTTGCCGATACCTATCCAAAGACGATTACCGTTCGTTGCTATCCATAAGGTACCAGTAACAACGATTGATGTTAGCGCAACGGGCAACAGGAATTTCCAACCTAAATTCATCAGTTGATCGTATCGGAATCGTGGAAGTGTCCAGCGAACCCAAATAAACACGAACAGGAAAATGCCCGTTTTGGCAAAGAAGATAGCAAATGAGATAACTCCACTCCATATAGGTCCGCCCATATTTTCCAATCCAAAGAAATGCCATCCACCTAAGAAGAGCGTTACCGTCACTGCAGAACCGACAATCATGTTCATATATTCAGCCATAAAGAATATAGCGAATTTCATACTGCTATATTCGGTATGATACCCAGCGACAAGTTCCTGTTCCGCTTCCGCAAGATCAAACGGCAATCGGTTCGTTTCCGCGAACATAGCAGTCGTAAAGGCAAGAAATGCAGGGAAGTGTATCAGGAAGTTCCATTTCCACGGATATGGACCCTGTTCTACAGCGATTGTACGAAGACTGAGCGATGAGGAGAGCATTAGAATACCGATAATTGCCAACCCGAGTGTCAACTCGTAACTAATCATTTGTGCTGATGAACGTAAGCCACCTAAAAGCGAGTATTTATTATTTGATGCCCACGCACCTATAACAACACCGTACACACCGAGGGATGATATCGCCAAGATATACAGAATACCGATGTTTATGTCTGCAATCTGGAGATTGATAGTTTGTCCAAACAGTTCAATTGTACCTCCAAACGGTACGACTGCAATGGTAATCATAGCCGGTACCAGGAGCATTGCGGGGGCAAGTACGTAGAGTGGCTTATCTACATGATTTGGGATGAGGTCTTCTTTAAACAGGAACTTAATCCCATCTGCGATAGGTTGGAGTAGTCCTTGCGGTCCGACGCGATTCGGTCCGAGCCGATCCTGCATCCATCCACTCACCCGGCGTTCTGACCAAATCATTGCCATCACACCGATAATTAGCAGATGGGCAATAAAAAGAATTTTGATAATTGGAATAATTATATGTTCTACTAACTCTATGTCCATAATTTCTCCTTCTTGATGACGCGCATTATTGAAGTTATAGGCTTAAGCCAACTTAATTCCCGCATCTCCAATATTTTGATGTGTTGCGTCACCATATCCCGCTACATTTTCTGCAATTGCGATCGCTATCTCGCCAGCGAAATGGTAGTCAATCTCACCACCCAGCTGCTTCGCAAGTTGCTGTGTAATTTCCCAATCAACCTTGGCTTCACCTGGTGGATCAATCGCTTTGCGAATCCGTTGTACCCATCCTGTTGAATTGGTGAAGGTGCCGTCTTTTTCAGCGAAAGTTGTCCCCGGTAGCACTACATCGGCTAACTGTGTAATCTCTGATGGCAAAATATCTTGTACGATGAGGAAATCAACCTTTTCTAATGCATCTTTTTCGGCATCTTCAAGAAAACGTTCAGGCGCACCGCTAACAAGATATACAACCTTCACACCTGCAACCTTTTCCCAGAGTGCATCGCCTTCTAAAACAACATTTCCATTAGCAGAACCGAGTATTGTTCGCGCACCCGCTGTGTTTGGATTCTTGTCCGCTTCAATGGTAAATTGTGGGAATTTATGTTCTTCACCGGGCAGCTGCCCAAAAAGTCCCAACGGCGTTGTTTTCAATACATCGTGTGCGAACTGCTGCAGGACGTAGTTATCTTCATTCGTGCCTTGTGCAGATCCAACAACCACAATATCTTTAGCATCAGTTTCCGATAATTTTTCAGAAATCAGAGTCAGCGCATCTGCCCATTGTGTTGTGGCGAGTTCACCGTCAACCCGTTTGAGCGGAAGTTGGAGTCGATCGTCGCTGTTGACATAGTGGTAACCGAGCCTCCCATCATCACACATCCAGTGTTGGTTAATATCTTCATGGTAACGGGGTTTGATGCGGTAGAGTCCATCTGTTTTATACTCAACCGTGACGTTACAACCGACACTGCATCCTGTACAGATGCTATCTGCCTTTTCCATAAACCACGGACGAGATTTGAAAAGGAAATCCTTGCTAATCAATGCACCGACAGGACAGATATCAACGACATTTCCTGCAAGTTTATTATCAAGCAGCTGGATGGGTGTTCCCTCATGGCTTCTCGGAATGTCAATTTCGTCGTGAGAACCGCGATTTATCAATCCAAGTTCACCACTACCTGAAACTTCCTCACAGAATCGAATGCACCGCGTACAAACGATACAACGTGTTGAATAGAGCAGCACATCCGGTCCCAAATCCTTCTTCGGTGGAACGTTTTTGACTTCCAGATACCGACTCTTATCGTGTCCATGCCGATAACTAAAGTCTTGCAAATCACATTCGCCTGCCTGGTCACAGACGGGGCAATCAAGCGGGTGATGTACGAGCAGAAATTCAAGGATATCCTCTCTCGCCTTTATAACACGGGGACTATCTGTCCGAACAATAATGTCATACTTTCCATCCAGTTTTTTCTCTGGTGGAGCGGATCGGACGGTCGTTGTGCAGCCCGTTGCTAATTGTCGCTCTGGCATCTCCGAACTTCTAAGGTAAACGTCAATGAGACACATTCTGCAATTCGCTGGACGGCTCAATCCTGGATGATAACAGTAGTGAGGCACCTCAATGCCGTGTTGCCTTGCAATCTCAACTACATTTGTTCCGTCTTCAACCTCTACTTCAAGGTCATTCAGTTTAATAAATGCCATAAATATTACTCCAATGTGTTCCTACCAGGGAAGTTAAGCTTACGTCAACTTAACATTTTTTCAAGTGACTCAATTTTCTCCCGCAAAGCCTGAATCTCCGTTGCTTGTGCTTTTATGGTATCGTCTTGTTGTGTGCGTCTGTTCTGCTGATATGCAATGAGGACTAATGGCACACCTACAAAGGCTATAAGCGCGCCGATGAGTGTTATTATCAATGTTGCATGAAAGTCTAACCTTTTGCTTTGATCTGCGATGCGTTTCTCTAAATGCCCTTCAATTTCGGTGATACGCTTCTCCAAACGCACTTCAGTTTCGGTGATACGTTTCTCTAAACGCACCTCAGCCTCGTTAACAATCTGGCGGATCTTCTCTAAATCCTCAACACTCAGTTCCGCAGCCACGACAGTGCTCAGGCATAAAAATCCCATAATGGTAAAAAACAACGTCTTCATCATAGATGTTCCTTGGGCGATCGCCAGTTATGTCCTACATCATTCTGATTCTAACTCCCGTGGAATAAACCGCTGTTGGAACGCGTAATTTTCTTCCGGTGGAACTGTCGCTTCAGCAACAGGCAGGGTGACCAATTTGCCTTCTCGGATAGCGGCTTCAAATTCAGGTCGGAACTTGCGCATATAACTGACAGCGGGCCACGAGACAGCAATGCCAAAGACACAGATAGTATTCCATGTCATTGTATCTACATTAGCGATGTTGTTCGCAACACTCTCCAGCAGATCAAGGTCTTCGTAAATCTCTTCAGTCTCACCGGTATCACCCCATCTGCCACTTTCGGTGATGCCAAACCTCGGTCGTGTGATGGTGTCTTTCCTGCCCTCTCCATCAGCAATACGTTGCACAATGTCACGCACCCATGGGGTGCCCCATCGACACGGTGTGCACTGTCCACATGATTCATGCGCGTAGAATTTCATAATATTTAGCAAACAATCAACGATATTCCGGGTCTCATTCATCACAATGATACCCCCCGAACCTAACATCGATTTGGCAAGTCCGAGCGACGTAAAATCAAGCCGTGTATCCAATTCATAATGCGTCAAAATTGGTGCTGAACTACCGCCAGGGATAACCGCTTTGACCTCTTCACCACGCAAACCACCTGCTACTTCAATGAGTTCTGTGCATGTCAAACCGAGTTCCAATTCATAGACTCCTGGTTCGTTAACATCGCCGCTGATACAGTAAAGTTTTGTGCCTGTGTTGGGATCAGGTGCCGGCGGATCAGATCGCGTATCAGCATACGTTGGTCCCATCTGTGTGTACCATTCAACACCATTACCGACAATGAAGGGTAAGTTGCACAAGGTTTCCACATTCTGTACGACAGTAGGTTTCATGAACACACCTTGAACAGCAGGAAAAGGTGGTTTATTACGGGGTTGTCCGCGTTTTCCCTCAAGCGATTCAATCAACCCTGTTTCTTCACCACAAATATATGCACCTGCTCCTGGGTGGGAATAGATGTCAACATTTAGTCCAGTGCCGCGGATATTTTTGCCGAGATACCCCTTCTCGTAAGCTTCCTTAAGCGCGGCATCTAACATCTTTTTTCCAAGCGTAAATTCACCACGAATGTAAATATAAGTGGTCTCAATTCCCATAGCGTAGCAACAGATAAGGATGCCTTCTATCAACAGATGTGGATTTTTCTCCAAGACATAACGATTACTGAATGTCCCAGGTTCACTCTCGTCAGCGTTGCAACAGAGATAACGGGGTTCAATATCCTTGGGGACAAAACTCCATTTTAACCCTGTTGAAAATCCTGCACCACCTCTGCCTTTTAACCCAGAATCCTTCACCATTGTAGCGATATCTTCTGGTTGATATTCGGCAATAGCCTTTTCAAAACGTGTGTAGCCTTCATATTGTCGAAAGACATCAAAGGTGTTTATATTCGGTACATCCAGATGCTCATAGAGAATCCGTTTTTCTTGAACCATATTTTTCCTCTACATATTGTCTCGTAATAACAAATAAAGCAATTTTTAATTTAGTATCTTCTTGGCACAAATTTAGTTTGGAAGCTGCTCTAATAGTTCATCAACTTTTTCTGGTGTCAAATTTTTATGTAAATCGTCATTCACCATGATAACAGGGGCGACATCACAAGATGCAAGGCACTCTACTTTCATCAAGGTAAACTTGCCATCATCAGTTGTCCCTTTTGCGAGGTTCGTTTCCGAAGCAATGTCTGTGCCGAGTTTTGCTTTGAGATGATCCAAAACTACTTTGCAGTCTCGCAGTGCACAAGGCAGCGTATGACAGACGCGGATAACATACTTGCCAACTGGTTCCTCAAAGAACATTGGATAGAAGGTCACCACGTCTTTTACCTTCATCACAGAAAGTTCCAACAATTCTGCTACATACTTCATGACAGCAGGACTAATATAACCTGCTTGCCTTTGAGCAAGGTGAAGTGTTGGAAGCATCGCTGCTTCTTTAACAGGGTACCGACCAATCAGGTCGTCGAATTCTCTTTGATTTTCTTCGTTAAACTGAAATGGTGTTTCGATTTGTATAATTTCATCTGACATCTATGTTTCCTTTTATTGGCTATCAGCGGTCAGCAATCAGTGTATAGAGTAGGTTAGTTGAATAACATGAAGCCTAACCTAATTGCTTAACTATCAGTCAATTAAAGTTGTTCCAATAATGACAACACCAACCATTATTGCTACAAAGGCTATAAAGATTATAGGTGCATCTTCGGTTTTTTTTCCTTCTGTAGTTGCCATTTGCTCAGGTGTTGGTTTTTTTGCTGGTGGCAAAGCAAAAGTAAGTCCGTCGCTAACATTTTGTCCTTGCAATATGATCTTAATAGGTCCAGGGGTATAATGATAGTACTGTACCCAATCAGTAGAAACACCGCTGGGTAACGAACTCGGTTCAAAACCTTGGTGAAAAATATCGTATGCCGCGTACTCTTTCTGATACATTTCATTAATAATAAACGCCTTTGCATCCGCTCTTTGTGCTGCGATATAACCAGCAAGAATCGCACCAAAAAATGTTGAACTTGTGCGAACAGGTTGGTTGAGTTCCTCAAGTTGTGCTAATTGGGAAGCTTCTCGCATTCTTCCACCATAAAGTTTGAATACTACCTCTTCTTGGATCAATTTTTTCGCGAGTGTTTGAGACGCATCTATCATTTGAATCGGATTGGCATCTAATATCAGGGTTCCATTTGACTTATTTCCACATCTCACAGCCACAGCAATCAGTGCTTTAGGGTGTTTGGTTGCGACTAATCCTTGAAGGGCATCATAAGACCTGACCACTTTGCGTAGATCGGTTACAATAATGTAATAATCAAATTGTACGTCCTGCAACTTGCCAATTCCTGGAACGTTATTCGCAGATCCTTGGACGTGCCACGCCGTAGGCTCCCAACTTGATCGCGTCGTAGGAGCACACCCCACAACTGCTGCTGTCAAAATTACCATTAAAGGTATTATAATTGATTTCATTTTTTCTTTCTTATGAAAATTCACACCGATTTTAGAAAACTTATAAGCCTATTTATAGTTTTAAAATACGGCAGGTTTAGCAATGCCGCTGTAAATTGTTCGGACAAGTTTCGGCAGCAAAGGTGACATATCTGTGTTACGTATATAGGTGAATTCAAATCCTTTTTCCTTTACGTCCCACTCATTTGCAATTATCATGATGTGTATGTTTCCGCCAGATGTAGTCTCAATAAACGTCACGAAATTGTCATCTTTGACTAATTTCACTTTTGCGGAACCCACGTTTCCTGACATAATTGCACTGTTGGTACCGGTAATCATGAACATTATTTCACCATTACGGAAATCTTTTGCCTTGTCGTTTTCAAGAAGTTTTCCGCTCTCTATATTGAAAGTCTTAACGTTTCCTTCTTGGGCGAAAACAGTAAAAATCTTTGTACCCTTGAGAGAAGGATTGACTTGATTAGGGTGTTTTGAAATCTTGTAATGTAAAGTTGGTTTCGCAATTCCTGTATAGGCAGATCTCAGATTTTCCCCCAACACTTGAATATTTCGGGTATATGTGAACTTGAAGCCACCTTCTTTTACATCCCACTTATCTTCAATAATCATAACGTGCTTATTTCCGGTAGGTGTTGTTTCAATAAATGTCACTGAATTGGTATCTTTGACAAATTCAACTTCCGATATACCAGTGTTAGCTGAAAAGATTGCCCTCTTAGGACCCGTAATTATAAATAGCAGTTCGCCATTACGAAAATCCTTAGACACTTCATTTTTAACGAGTTTTCCGGAGAAATCGAAGACTTTGAAGTTCCCCTTTTTAGCGTAGATTAGAAACGTCTTTGTCCCATGAATTGAAGGAATATCATCTGACTTTTTTAATAATCCCTGAGCGTGTGTATACGTAAATACTGCCGAAACCGATAAAGCCGTAATTACCACCAATACTCTAAACCAGATACTTTTAAGCATGAGAATCATCCTTATTTTTATGCAAACTCATCATCTCTTAGTACAAAACTGCTACAATTCACTTTCTTCAATCCCACTGATTTTCATAATATGTCTCTGTAACCCACGCTTAAGCGTTTTATTCCCGTGGACAGGCACGGAGATCCGCACATTTATGCCATCTTTGGCATAAATGTGATGACTGCCTTTAATTCGCTTTAACTGCCAATTGTGCTTTTCTAATAAACGGCAAAACGCTTTACCAGTTAACACCTTCAAACAGCTATCTCCATCACTCTATCATCTTCTGCGATTTCAAGGGCGTTAACATCTACTGATAAACACCCTTCAATTGCTTCATAAATGTTTTCAAGTAATTCTTCAAAAGTGTCACCTTGTGTAGCACAACCGATGATTGATGGCACTTCCGCCCAATATCCACCCTCTTCAGCTTTGTGAATAACAACTTTTAGTTTCATGGCACTTAAGTCCACTCCTTCAAAATTATTTATCTTTGTGAGAAAGCTCCCAAAATTAACGGCGTGCTTTCAAACGTGCAAGTTCTTCACGGAGTTGTGCTGCTTCTGCTTCTGCGTTTTCAGCGCGTGCTTCTGCAGTCTCTGTCCGTTCTGCGCGTGTCTGAACCCATTCACCTGCAACAAGGTCATAAATCGCTATCTCTCCATCGCGAAGATGGAAATCCAAATCCAAAACCGAGGCGCGAAAACCTCCCTGTTCCCCCGGCAGAATCGCTACATAGACACCATCCACTAACGTAAATCCCATCAGCGGAGATGGTAAATACAACCCTTCCGCATCATATAAGAAATAATCCTGTATCCCCAGTGAAGCGTAAACATCCATCTTCTCACCTAAGTCTTTATCATAAGTGCTTTTACTGGAGAACTCCATCACGAAATCAGGTGCTTTCTCTTCCTCCCATATTTTATACGTCAGACGTAGCTTTGGGTTTATGCCAAAACAGACGAGTACATCCGGAGATATAGACTTCCGGGGATCCCCCTCTCTGTAATACATCATTATGTCGCCGGAGATATAGACTTCCGGTTTTTGTGCAAAATGTTCCTCAAGAGCTTGCAACGTCCATATTAGTAATCGTCTATGATAGTCGCTTGCTGCCATAGGTTTTCCATCCGTTTCAGGGTAAAGGATCGCAGCGTCTGTAGGGACATAAGGGATAGAGGTATCTTTTGCATAGGGGCGTGCCATTATGTTTCTCCTTAAAGGTTTATAGTCCTTTCGTTTCCTACTTCCCAACACCAATATCCTACCTTTCCAATTGCAACCATAAGTTAGTATTTTCCCCAAAACTGAATTCGGTTTTTCTCTGGGTCTTTAATGTCAAAACACGCAATGCCGTTGTCGTTTTCTAACGGTCTTAACCGCAGCCCTTTCGCTTTCAAATCCTGATGAACAGCATGGACGCTTTCAACATGAAATACAATCTTTTGTCTTCCTTCGTTCGGTTTGCTCGCACTGTGCAGGCATAGTTTACAGTCCCCAGTGTCAAAACGAAAAAACCGATGTTCAGGAAATGGCTGATCTTCGTCAGGGGTTAATCCTACAACATCTCTATAAAATGCGGTTATAGATTTCATGTTTTTGACAAAAAGGATTATACCGCCAAGATGCATAATTGTCTGTTACTCCGCACGAAGACGTTCAATTTCAGTTAAAGCCTTAGCGAGTTCTGCCTCAGCGTTTTGTGCGCGTGCCTCAGCGTTTTGTGCACGTGTTCTAACTTCTTTTACCTCTTCCGATGGTGTTTGCAACCACTGCAATGTGTCGGGGTTATAGAGTCTCAATTTACCGTCATGTTCACCCAATTCCAAACCTAACGTCTTTGCGGGTAAACGTTCATTTACAAAATCAATTTCTTGATATGCGCCATCAATGAGCAGGTATCCGACAAAACTCGGCACGATTTGACCAAGCGGATCATAGATATAGTATTCTTTGACCTCAAGCACGGAAGCGTAAAGTTCTTTCTGCTTCCCCATATCATTTGGAAAAGTGCTCGGACTTGCTATCTCCAGCACGAAATCGGGAGTGTTTGCTTCTGCCCACGTCAGATAGGTGTTCCGCAGTTTCTTTTCAACCCCAAAAACCACGAACACATCAGGAGATATAGATTTCCTCCTGTTTCCCTTTTCGTAATACATAAGTAAGTTGCCAGACACATAAACATCGTCATTATTTTCGAAATAGTCTTCAAGCATCAGGATGAAATCCATCATCAACTTGCGATGTGTGTCTGTTTCTGCCATCGGTTTACCGTCTGATTCCGGATAGAATATTGTCGGCGCAGACTGTATCTTTTTCCGCATCATGTCATCTCCCAGCATCAAGCTAAATGTCATTTTAAGACAATTACCGATCCAATTCTCCGGCGATCACGTTCAAACTACCTAACACAGCCACGGTATCCGATACCGTACCACCCTCCAACATGTGAGGCAGTGCTTGGAAATGAAAGAAACTGGGCGGCCGAATTCTAATGCGATAGGCGGTTCCACTTCCATCGCTCACAATGTAGAAACCTAATTCTCCATTTGGCGATTCTGTTGCACAATAATGCTCTCCTTGCGGCGGCTGCACACCGTGCCCATCCATAACAATCTTAAAATGATGGATTAATCCTTCAATGTGACCATACGCATCCGATTTATTAGGCATCGTGATCTTGTTATCTTCAACATTTACTGGACCATCTGGCAGATTATCTAATGCCTGCCCGACTATACCGCAGCTTTGAATCATCTCCTCCATCCGCACCAGATACCGGTCATAAGCATCACCATTAGTCCCAACAGGCACTTCAAAGTTGAATTTTTCGTAAGAGGAATACGGTTCAGCCTTGCGGAGGTCGTGTGCGACACCGGTTGCTCGTAGGCAGGGGCCGGTTAATCCGTAACTAATCGCATCTTCCGGTGAAATTGTGCCAACGCCTTTTGTCCTGTCCATCCAAATCCTGTTTCGGGTTAGCAAGGTATGTGTTTCTTTTAACGCCTTTGGAAAATTGGTGATGAAATCACGTGCATCAGTTTCAAACCCATCATAGAGGTCGCGAAATACACCGCCTACACGGGTATAACTTGTTGTCAACCGTGCGCCTGTTGTCTTTTCGAAGATGCTGTAAAGTTTTTCGCGTTCGCGGAAGCTATAGAGAAAAACTGAAAATGCCCCTAAATCTAACGCTGCAGTTCCGAGCCACAGCAGATGGTCAGCCAGTCGAGAAAGTTCTGCCATCAAAATTCGGATGTATTGACACCGTTTCGGCACTTCAATACCGAGCAATTGTTCCACTGCAAGCACATATCCGAAATTGTTAGACAACGGCGACAGATAATTCATCCGGTCTGTTACAACGATGTACTGGTTATAATCTAAGTGTTCACCGAGTTTTTCGAATCCGGTATGTAAGTATCCGAGGTGTGGCGTTGCCTTCAAAATGGATTCACCGTCAAGTTCTAGGACGATGCGAAGGGTGCCGTGTGTCGCAGGGTGTTGCGGTCCGAAGTTGAGAACCATCTTCTCGCCTGTTGTGCGTTCCATCCCATCTTGCATAGATTACTCCTTTTCAGTTCGCCTCAAAACGATGTCCTCTTGCCCCTGAGAATAAAGTCGAAGCGTATAGCGAACAAGTGGACCTAAGACTATATCGTCGCTTACCCCATAGCCCCTTTCGCTCCAGTAATCCTCTGGCGTGCCCTCAGAAGTAACCATATCCCATGTATACACTGCAGGGGTACCGCTCTGGGTGTCAAAAAGTGGTGATGAAAATAATTTTGATAACGGTGCCTCATCAAAAATACTCCAATCAAGGTCTGCTGTGAACGCAGGGTAAATTATTGAAGATGGGCAATCAGATTCAAAAAGACAAATGTACACTTCGCTATACGGATTTGTATGAGATATGGTGCCTCGCGTGTGTTTTTCGGTCTCAAAAATCAGCACATGAGCCTGTTTTTCTGTGTCAAAGCCAGCGAGGTATGTGCCACTGACCGAAAGATCGACAAAAACAAGCGAACTATTTTCATCGACAAAAACAAGCGAACTATTTTCAATGGGGTCAACAGGTACAAGAGAACTTTGTTCAGAGTTGCGGTCACAGAGAAGGTAATAGTATACAGACAACTTCCACGTTCCATCTGTATTAAGCCTGAAATCTGGGTTGATGACTGTGCCAAAAGATATGTTTATATCTTCACTGACATATTTGGTAACGAGGGTTTGCATCTGCAATACACTATCGGAAATCGCAGTGCCATCAATTGATGTAACCCGCCAGTTGTTTCCCATCAACGTTTGACTCATTTCCGGTGACAATGGAACGATAGTATCTGCTGGCATCAACAGGGACTGTGTCCTTTCGCAACCTAAATGTCCTATGACGAAAACTATAATCACCAAAACTATCCCAAACTTTATCCATTTTTCAAAAATCATAAAAAAATTCCTTTATAACGCGTTGTGCTAGTTAACATTTGGTATATTTATCTTTCACATGTTTGTCTCGTTTGGGTTTGAATTCAGCAACTTTTTCAATTCACGACACCGTTCAAAGGTAGGAGGGAATTCCGATTCCCGGCAGGGTATCGCGATTCGGAGATCGCTCCTATAAAATGTGAACAGATGTGAAAAACAACAAAACTATTACGTAACTAGCACAAGTCGTTTTATAAGTTATGTTTATGTTAAAAATTCTGCTTATCAAAGTTGAAACTTTCGCGCTCTCCACGTCCACGCAGCGGATAATCCTTGCGGAGTGGATGTCCCTCAAAATCGTCGGGCATTAAAATTCTACACAGGTCAGGATGTCCTTCAAAGTCTATTCCAAACATATCGTAAGTTTCTCGTTCCAACCAATCCGCACCTTTCCACAACTTTGTCACTGAACGAACTCTCAAGTCCTTTTCATGCACAGGTACTTTAACCCGGATACGCGAGGTTTCCCCCTCAAAGGTATAGAGATGATAGACGACCATGAATCTGGCATAGTCGTACTGCATCAATTCTGATTCTAAATTAGAATTGTCAACCGCTGTGACATCCACAAGAAACGTATACGCGAGTTCTGTTTTCAGGTATTCCAGCAGTGCGAAACTGTTTTCTTTGTTGATAACAACTGCAACACCATTACGGACTTCCGCGTCTGCTAATAGTGCATCCGAGAATTTTTCGCGTAGTTTCTCAAGGACAAGTGGTTGCGTCTCTTCCGTAACCTCTTTTTCTTCATTCATTATGCGACCTCAACCCCTTTAGGTAGCTCACCTTTTTGGATTTGTCGTTGCACTTGCATCACAGCATCGATCAAATCTTCGGGTCGTGGCGGGCATCCAGGAATGTAGACATCAACCGGAAGGAATTGGTCAACACCCTGTATTAAGGTATAGGTATCAAACACGCCGCCGCAGGATGCACATGCCCCCATTGAGATAACCCACTTCGGGTCTGGCATCTGATCGTAAATACGTTTCAGTACCGGCATCATTTTAATTGAAATCCGCCCCGAAACGATCAGCAGATCGGATTGGCGTGGAGAGAAACGAATTGCCTCAGAACCGAATCGGGAGAGGTCGAATTTTGAAGCCAAGGTTGCCATCATCTCTATCGCGCAGCAGGCGGTACCGAACGGCATTGGCCACAGAGAATTCTTTCGTCCCCAGTTGACGACTTTGTCAATAGTCGTTGTGATGATATTACCATCAGTTTGTTCGGTGCTTGCTCCACTTTGAATATGGGTTTTGGCTAATCCCATGTTAAGCCTCCTTTTTTCCAAGCGTAGATGTAGCCCAGAAGGAGAATACCGATAAACACCAGCATCTCAACTAAAATAAATGTCCCATTTGTTTCAGACATCTTCTTAAAAACCACCGCCCACGGGTAGAGAAAGACGACCTCAATATCAAAAATGATAAAGAGCATCGCGATAAGGTCAAACCGTATGGTGAACCGTTGTCTTGCATCACCGACGGGTTGCACACCAGATTCGTAGACAGAAAGTTTTGCGCGTGTGGGTTTTTTGGGTCCAAGAAGATGGGTCAGGGCGAGATTAACAGCTGCAAATAGGACTGCGAATATCCCTAAAAACACTATCGGAAGATACTTAGCTAATTCAGACATTTGCTTGAATCTATTTTAAGCCTCCGGCAACATTCAGATTATATTATCCGTTATTTCCCTGTTATAGGATGAACTTCTGACGTTGCCAATAATTTACGCTAATTAATAGTTTTGTGTTCAAATTTACAAACGAGTATATTAAACGTCCTTATAATTTTACATATTCAGAGAAAAGTGTCAAGTCTTTTAATGAAAATTAGGAATTATTCTTATTTACATACAAATTTTTTGAAGCAGTAGAATATTATGGTTTTGCCTTCTTCACACAACGAAATCCGAGAATGGATTCCGTTCGATTCGGCAGGTTATAATCGCGATGAAACACGGCTATAAACCTTTTGGCATTGTTCCATGCTCCACCACGTCTTGCTCGATGCGACAAAATTTCTACGTTTTTGAAATTAGATACAAGTTCGGTAATACTTTTATCCCCCTCAATTGGATTTTTATAGGGAGAATTCATATAAAATTGCCAACTTGCACCGTCAAGACACCATTCCGAGACGTTTCCTGACATATCATAGAGGTCATAAGCATTTTCAAGAGATGCACCGACAGGTACGGTATCACCTATATTACTACTTCGGTAGTTTGCTTGATTAGCATCAATTGAATTGCCCCATGGATAATATTTTCCATTCAAGCCGCCTCGTGCTGCTTTTTCCCATTCTGCTTCGGTTGGTAGACGTTTGCCTACCCATTTTGCGTAAGCCATCGCAGCATACCAACTTACGTAAGTGACAGGATGATTTGCTTTCCCGTGCGGATAGTTGTTTCCGTTCCAATCGAATAGATAATCTCCATCGTGAAATTTTTTGTCAATGTTCATTTTTCGCCATTCTGGATTTGCAAGAATAAATTTCTTATATTGTGCATTGGTCACTTCATATTTGTCCATGTAAAATGCATCAACGTAGACTTTATGCACTGGTATTGTGTCTTTATACGCCCCTTCTCCTTCATATCCCATGTTAAATTCGCCAGCAGGAATCAGTACCATCTTATCGTTTTCGACCACATCTACTACACAACGAAATCCGGTATCCGCTTTCGTTTGATTTGCCGATCTACCGGAACGACTAAATACAGTTATTTCTCTTGGACTACTTATCCAGCCACCCCCACGTGTTACTCGTTGGCCTCGCCACCGAACTGCAGGGAGTACATTTTCAAAATTAGATATGACATCTGTAATGCTGTCTGCGCCCGCAATCGGATTATTAAGCGGTCTGCCTCGTGGATATACTTTATAAAAAATATCAATATATTCATCAAGACACAGCTCCGAAACATTTCCTGAAACTTCATGAAGCCCATACCCATTTCCAGGATATGTGCCAATAGGCACAGTATCACCTACAATATCATGATCAATACCAATGCGATAGTTTGCCTTATTTTCATCGTTCACATTGCCCCATGGAAAAGGTTGCTCTTTTGTACCGCCTCGCGCTGCCTTTTCCCATTCTGCTTCAGTTGGTAAACGTTTCCCTGCCCACTTTGCATAAGCCATCGCTGCATACCAGCTTACATAAGTTACAGGATGATTTTCTTTGTCGGCAGGATAATTATTGTCTGTCCAATGGTGTAGATATTTTCCATCGTGAAATTTTTTGTCAATGTTCTTTTTCTGCCACTCTGGATTTGCGAGGATAAACTTTTTAAATTGCGCGTTAGTTACCTCATATTTGTCTATGTAGAATGCGTCAACATAAACCATGTGTGCAGGTTTTGAAGGTTTTAATACACCAACCTTATCGGATCCCATCTCAAATTCACCTGGAGGAATTAACACCATATCTTTGGTGTCAGCTTTGCCGTTTTTGGCGGAAAGGCAGTCAGTTGTTGCAACGATAAGAAAGCATATCATTATTAATACGAAACGGGAAATTATTTTCATCATTGGTAAATCCTCATAAAAATAAGTGTTGTGTGAAAATAGTATACATCCTACAAATTAAAAAAGCAAATTCTTTCGGTGTGTATCAAGACATGTTCCACAATCTTTATGGCGATAACCTCTCTATTTCCCAGCTGCCATCCTCTTTCAAAGTATAACGGAGTCGATCATGAAGGCGACTTGGACATCCTTGCCAGATTGTAGACCCCGCATATCCATCGCCATGAACCGGTAAGCAAGTATCATTTCACCTGCTTTATGCCCATGTTCACCCATAACACTAATCGGCGCGTGACCATCAAGGCGGGATGTCGCGGTATCTGAAGCCACATCAAAAGTTGTGGGTTCTGTTTCACGAGAGGGTAACTCTCCGAGTTCTGCTAACGCCTGGTTCAATATCGGTAAAAGCAAGTGAACCCCTCTATTAGTAAGAGGTTGAGACATATCAAAGAGTTCACCGAGCACATCTTGTGTCATCGCTTTTCGCAAGTAAATCAATGTAAATAACAACATATCTTCAATCGTATCAAAACAACTATTTCTATATGGGGTATATCTTCGTTTTTTGCGTTGTTTCCCATCAAGAGTATGTGTATGAACAAACTCTAAAAAACATTTAGAAAAACAAGGGAACAACTCAGAAAACTCTTCTGGCGTATATCCTGTCAGTGCCAGAAACCTTTTAGGTTTGTCCTTTAATCTTTGATAACTGGCCATGAGTTAGCCTCCAAATTGTAGATTGATACAAGTTTAACAGAGACTAACTAATATTTATTAACAATTAATTCATTATAATGTCTATTATAATGAATTATGATGTATTTTTCAATGAAAAAAGTGTTGACGTTACTTATTTTTTAGAGTATAATAGCGTCAGATAATTCTTTGCGTTGTTTTCTATATTTATGAAAAATGATATTGAATTTTCTATAATAATATGAAATAATATCAGGACTTACGCAAAATGAGCAGAGAAGGGACATATTTTATCAAAAAGTCGTTATTTCGGTGTTTTAACCCTAAATCCTACTTATCCGGGGGATTTTTGAACCTATTGCGTAAGTCATCATCATGTATAAACAATTATTTTTAATCAGGACTTACGCAAATTTGAAGTGGCAGCAAAATTGAGTCTGCATTTCTAAAGAACGCGCAATAAATTGTGCTACTACAAACACAGAAACGCTTGAAAACAAGCAGAATGCGTAAATCAATAATATATTTTAAAAATTATGTTTGACATTTTTTTGAAAGTTTTGTATAATTGTAAACAAGTTCAAGAAATTAGTGTGATGGAACTCTTGACATGGCTTGTCTGCAAAAAAACTTTCGCTTATGTAAAAAATGTGTGCGGTTGTTTTTAGTGAAGGCAATGGCCACGCGGGTTAAATGTTTTCATTTGCACTCATTCTTTACATGAGAAAAAACTTTTTATCCATTTTAGGCAGATATAAAGGGATTGTTGTTTGATGGTATCGGGACAGATGCTCAAACATGGCAAAGGATAATGCAAAATACTAATACTAACCGCAATGTTGAAAAAGCGTCCTCAATTAGATTAGGTCAACACCACAGTTGGTCTATTCCTACTTCTTCCACGCCTTCAGCATCACTCATTTTGCGACCCCCCCCCCCCCACAGTTAACGATTGTAATAGTATTTCAGTTACAAATAGGCGAATATCGGTTCGGACCATCAGTCTTTTGTCGCGCCCGCACGCTCTCAATTGGACATTGTGAGTTTTGTTGCGGGCTATTTTGTTTGCAGAAGGTGGGTATTCCCACCCAATATTCATGAACACAACGCACGAGTGTTTTTAGTGTTATTTTAGGAACTCTAACCGTAAACTTAATCAGGACTCACATAGATTTGGGTGCCTACTTTTAAAGTGCGTAAGTCCTAATGAAGTAATATGTTATTATGGAACACAGATTAGTAAAGATTGGTATGGTAAAATGGGTGCAGTTTATTCAAACTCACCTACTTAACGCGAAACTCACGTAAAAGTGAGATTCATTTCTATAGGAGGTTTAACGGCATGAAAAATATATTGGTATTAGCAGGATTTGTGTTGATGATAGCTTGTTTTGTTATCAGCACGAGCGACATGGCACAGGCGGAGGAAGTCTTGGGAACAGGAACGGCGGCACTGCTCGGAGGAGACCTAACCGACCCAGAAGACGATGGTGCTCCTGATTCAGATGACGGTTACAACGCCATTTTCTCAGCCAACGAAGAACCCGGATTCGGGGGTGGGGAATTTGCGTTTAACGTCTTCGATAACATCCTTGGCGGCGGCAATGCCAAATGGTGCTGAGGACGTGGAGGCGGCTTTCCGGAGGAAGGCCTACACGTGACAGCTGAGTTTGAGGAGCCGTACGCATTGACACACTTTACCGTATCTTCAGCGAACGATGTTCCTGCAAGGGACCCTACAGTATGGGAGGTTCAGGGGTCGAACGACGGCGAAGAGTTTACGACCATCTTTTCTCACGACGGGGCTAGCTTTTGGGATCAGCGACTGCAAGTCGTCCTTTTTGAGGCAGGGGAAGATTACGACGATCAAAAAATCGGGTATCTGTTTTTTCGGCATGTTACTTTTGCCACCGGGGGGGGCTTTCAAATTGGCGAAATTGAGTACTTCGGCGATGATAGTTATGCCGTAGACCCTAAAGCCAAGCTTACAACCACATGGGGAAGCATCAAAAACGTCCGATAAGTGAAGTGCCATCGATTTTTTAGACCAGAATTTCGTAAAGTTAAGATCAAGTGTTCTTTCTCAAATTCAATAGGTGTCAAATAGCCTAACGCTGAGCCCTGATCCCGCCGACTGGGGCTAAAGAGTATGTCTTACACCGTTTTCTGGACACATTCCGCACCGCTGGGGTTGCTACCATTACAAATTAGCACCGTTTTGCTAATACCACACACTAAATTGACGCTTATGGTGTGATTAGGAAACCGCACCATAGGTGTCAATTTAAGGAATTGAACCAGTTTTTGTGAATGTTTATAGCCCCAGAGGGCGAAAGGTGTATAGACACGCGACTCTACCAAACTCAAGCCCCAGCGGTGGCAGCATGCGCGTGTGGCATGCTGCATGAGGTGTCCATGTTGTGTGTGATACACCTGTCGCCCCTCCGGGGCTAAAGAGTATGTCTAACACCGTTTTCTGGACACATTCCGCACCGCTGGGGTTGCTACCATTACAAATTAGCACCGTTTTGCTAATACCACACACTAAATTGACGCTTATGGTGTGATTAGGAAACCGCACCTACCGGTAAGGAGAAAATAAGAATTACCAAAAGAATAAGTTAATCTTCATATAAGGGGCAGGGGGTTGGAAATTTAGGGATTTCAAAACATAGTATACTGAAATTACTTACCGAGTCAACCACTAACTAACACAAGTCGTTATGATGATCTAATTCTTTGCGTTGTTTTCTATATTTTTTAAAAATAATATTGAATTTTTTATGATAATATGAAATAATATGTTATTATGGAACACAGATTAGTAAAGATTGGTATGGTAAATGAGTGCAGTTTATTCAAACTCACGTAACTTAACACGAAACTCACGTAAAAGTGAGATTCATTTCTTTAGGAGGTTTAACGGCATGAAAAATATGTTGGTATTAGCAGGAATTGTGTTGATGATAGCCTGTTTTGTTATCAGCACGAGCGACATGGCACAGGCGGAGGAAGTCTTGGGAACAGGAACAGCAGCACTGCTCGGAGGAGACCTAACCGACCCAGAAGACGATGGTGCTCCTGATTCAGATGAAGGTTACAACGCCATTTTCTCAGCCAACGAAGAACCCGGATTCGGGGGCGGGGAATTTGCGTTTAACGTCTTTGATAACATCCTTGGCGGCGGCAATGCCAAATGGTGCTGCGGACGTGGGGGCGGCATTCCGGAGGAAGGTCTACACGTGACAGCTGAGTTTGAGGAGGTGTACGGATTGACACACTTCACCGTATCTTCAGCGAACGATGCTGCTGGGAGGGACCCTACAGTGTGGGAGGTTCAGGGGTCGAACGACGGCGAAGAGTTTACGACCATCTTTTCTCACGACGGGGCTAGCGTTTGGGATCAGCGACTGCAAGTCATCCGTTTTGATGCAGGGGAAGATTTCGACGTGCAAACCACCGGGTATCGGTTTTTTCGGCATGTTACTTTTGCCACCGCGGGGGGCTTTCAAATTGGCGAAATTGAGTACTTCGGCGATGATAGTTTTGTCGTAGTAGACCCTAAAGCCAAGCTCACAACCACATGGGGAAGCATCAAAAACGTCCGATAAGCGCAAATATCGGACATTTTCTAAATCGGCTTGAATCCAGTAATAACTGGGTTTGAGCCGTTTTTCATATCCGCTTGAAACCGTATGGACTATACTGGGGAGGACCTTTTCGATTATGAACCGCGAAAATCTTCATGCTCATATTGATTATGAGCTTATAACAGCGGTTCATCTTGGCGCAAATGCCAGCAAGAAAGCGAAGTCAACAACGAATGCAACGATCGTGAGTCGTGCCGCTGTGGGTAACCTACTCTAATATAGCAAAATAAGCCAAACCTGTCCAAAATGTTTTTACGTTTTTTAGCATTTGATTGTCTCCGATAAGAAGATCATATCCACTATTTTTTCTCTGTAGGAATTATAGATGTAATCGTCCATGGAATCTTTTTATAGATATAGGTTGATAACCAGGAGAAGTAAACTATTGTTACAATAGTGGCCGCAATGGTAGTAGTGCTTCCCTCAAAAAGACGAAAGACCTCAATAAGAATACCAAAAATACTGAAAGCAACAAACCAATAAACATATTTCCATTTTCGGGATATAGACATATTACATACTCCATTAAACGAATGAGGAACTGTAGTATTATCTAATAAGTTCCTGTTATTTCTGTACTACATACGCGATATAGTATTCCACCTGGCTGCGAACGCCTAATTTGGTTATGTTTTACTTTGTCCATATGACATTGATAGACATTTTTACTGCAGCCTCTGGTTTCCTCGTCTCCTTTGCATGTATACATGAATCTATGTCCCCTGCTCGCCAAACTAGATAGATAACGCGATGTCTCGCCACATTGCAAACATTTCCACTTATTTCCCGCTATACGAACTATGTTCCATATACCCCATTGCACTTTCCCTTCAATATAAGTCGCGATTCCCGAAACACTGAGTATTGTTACAACAATCGCTGCGGTAGTTGCGATGGGTTCATCAGCAAAAGTTAGGTAGGTTTTAATGATTTTAATGAGAAAAGCATAAAGTCCGAAAACGGCAAACCAGAAAACATATCGCCATCCAGGATGTATCATAATAGACATATAAGACCCCATTATGTCAGTAGGACAGTTCCGGAACTGTGTTGACATCCGAAACTGCCCAGACAAGTTACCTTGTTGTGGATTAATCAACTAATTACGCCCAACATCGCTACCAATACTGTCCGTAGTAATAGCCACCATCATTACAACCACGCTAAATGTCAAACTTTTTTCTAAAAATTCGCAAAATTTTATGGTATTTATACCATTTTTAGAAATTATATACGGAATTCCCTGGTTTTGTCAAGTTTTTTTGAAGAAAAAAATTATTGTTTTCGGAATTATTTTGAATTTCAGCGCAAATTTATATTTTTACGGTGGTTTGAAACAATTCATACATCATGGCGATAACCTTTCGATTTCCCAATCGCCACTCTCTTTCAAAGTATAACGGATTCTATCGTGAAGACGGCTTGGACATCCTTGCCAAAATTCAAGCATATTTGGAATAAGTCTGTAGCCTCCCCAGTGTGACGGGCGCGGAATGCCAATGTCTGAATACTTTTGTTCTGCTTTTTTGAAGTTTGTTGTCAGATGTTCTCGCCCAGAAATAACAACGCTTTGCCGTTCTGCCCATACAGCGAGTCGACTGTCAATTGGACGGTTGGCGAAATATGCATCCGATTCAGCGGCTGTCATCTTTTCAACCGTGCCGTTGCTTCTCACCTGACGATCAAGTTCTCGCCAATAGAATACAAGCGCGGCATGCGGGTTCTCTGCCAATTCCTTCCCTTTTTGGCTGTCATAGTCTGTATAGAAACAGAAGCCGTTTGCGTCAAAACCTCTAAGGACAACCATGCGGGCAGAGGGGATACCGTCTGGTGTTGCGGTCGCTAAAGTCATTGCGTCTGGCAGATCAATCCCTGCTTCTATTGTCTCGTTAAACCATTTTTTAAACTGTTCAAAAGGATTTTTAGCAGCACTGATTTCGGTTAATTCGCCATGTGCTTGATATTCCCTGCGGAGTTTGTTAGCGTTCATTTTATTTCTTCCAGAAATTTGGTGAAAAAAGAATAAGCACGGTATAGATTTCTAAACGTCCTAATAACATGCAGAAAGACAAAATAAATTTACCAGCAGTAGTGATATGTGCATAATTATCAATCGGCCCTACGTCACCGAGTCCGGGACCGATGTTACCCATCGATGCTATTGTGCAGCTGGCAGCAGTAATTAAATCTAATCCCAAGGTTGCCATGATACACGTCACAATCGCAAATATGCCGATAAAAAAGAAGAAAAAACCAAGGACATGTGTAAGTACTTCAGGGGGTACAACTCTGTCATTAACGCGTACGGGAAGGACAGCGTGTGGAAAGATAAGTCGTTTAATTTCTGCCCCACTCTGCCTGATAAGAAGTAGGAAGCGAAGCTGCTTCATTCCGCCACCTGTTGATCCAGCGCACCCACCATAAAACATGAGCGTTACTAAAACGAATTGGGATAAGTAGGGCCACATTTCAAAATTAGCAGTGCCATAGCCTGTTGTTGTAGTTATAGACACAACTTGAAATGCGGCATAACGAATGGAATCCCACACGGAATCATAGGGAATCAGTCCATCCTTGTTTTGAAATCGAACAATGTTCCAAGAAACGAGAAAAATGCTCAAAAGAATCACGATACAATAGAATCGGAATTCGGTGTCTTTGATGTAACTTTTGACATCACCTCGAAGGGCGCGATAGTGCAAGGCAAAATTAGTTCCTGCGAGGAACATAAAAACAATGATAACAACTTCAATATAAACACTATTGTAATCTGCGATGCTACCATTTTTGGTTGAAAATCCGCCAGTTGCCATTGTCCCAAAGGTATGACAGAGCGCGTCAAAAAGAGTCATGTCGCCAAGCCAAAGCAGCAATGTTTCAAGGACTGAGAGCAGGATGTAAACACCCCAGAGGAGTTTTGCTGTTTGTGCAATACGTGGTGTAAGTCTATCTGTTTGTGGACCTGGTGCCTCCGCACGAAACAGCTGCATTCCGCCAACACCGAGCATTGGGAGTATTGCTACAGCAAGCACAACAATCCCCATACCGCCAAGCCAGTGGCTGAAGCTGCGCCAAAACAGCATTGCATGCGAAAGATGTTCAATCTCTGTCAGTACTGTAGCACCGGTTGTTGAAAAACCGGACATAGATTCAAAATAGCAGAAGGAAAATTCTGCCCAAGAAGTGCGCCCTTCTGCAGAGAA
The DNA here is from genome assembly GCA_965197475.1 of Candidatus Poribacteria bacterium. Classification (GTDB taxonomy): domain Bacteria; phylum Poribacteria; class WGA-4E; order WGA-4E; family WGA-3G; genus MSPOR6. The sequence continues at coordinate 1,669,486 of CBDANF010000003.1, forward strand.
AATCCCTGCGAAAAGATAAGGAAACGACCCAAAGAGGGCGACAATCACCCAACCTAAAGCAACAACCGCGAAACCTTCACGTATGCCGAGTTCCGGTTCTGCCGGTTGAATAGTGAAGCGGAGAATTAAGCCGACACATAGGGTTATAACGGTAGCGTAAACGAACGCCAGCATATCGTCTTTCGGTTCGCCTGCGCTTACAAAATAATAGATACCTATGCACAACGGCAATAACATTGTGCCAGCGAGACAAATTAATAGGTTGCCAAGTGTGTGAAAAATGAGTTTTCGACTCATAGTTTTCTATGGTGATCAGTTATAGTGAACTTGTAATTATTGAAAACTATTGACAGCGCGCTTACAAAGCGCGCCTACAGGTGGGTGTCTACTTATTTGAACTTTATTCAGTTAGACTCTCCGAGCTGCAAACATATCTTCCACAATTGGTATTGCATCTGGCATACTGAAGACAATAACGCGATCAGCAGGTTGAATGGCGGTTTCACCGTGTGGAATAATAAGGTTTTCGCGACGGAGTATTGCCCCGATAAATGCGTTGTCAGGAAATTTGGTTTTCAACGAACCGAGTTCTTTGTGTGCAATTTTCGCGTTTACACCTGTGATGATCTCAATGACTTCTGCGTCAATTTCATGCAGTGAAGCAACTGAGACGATATTTCCTCGACGAATCAGACGCAATAGGTTGCTGACAACGGTCAAGTGTCTACTGACTGCGCCATCCAAACGGGGAATCCGAGCCAACAACGGAAGATATCGCGGTTGTTGAATTAAAGCGAGGGCACGTTGCGCTCCGTGTTCCTTAGCGGTCATGCATGCCATAATATCGTTTTCATCATCGCCAGTTACCGAAACAAATCCGTTAACGTCCTCTACGCCAGCTTCTTCTAACAATTGGAATTGAAGGTAATTTCCACGCAGAACGGTTGTCCGTTTTAAGGTCTGCGATGCGAGTTCTGCCATTTTCTCATCTGACTCAATGAGCTTTACATCAGTGCCATTTCCCTCAAGAACGCGTGCAAGCTCAATACCGATAGCACTTGCCCCAACAATTAAAACACGGTTAAGATGTCTGTTGAAAATTATGCCGAAAAGCCGGAACAGCTGCTCAATAGCCAATGCGCTTCCGATGACGAAGACATCATCACCCTGTTTGAGGATATCATCACCTCTCGGAATAATAACGTTTTGTTGACCGCGCCTTTTGATCGCTGCAAATCGGATATCGGAGATAACACCTTTCGTATCCAATTCAGCAAGAGATTTTCCTATGAAAGGATTCCGCTGTTTTATTCGGAAAGCAGCAAGCTGAATCCTGCCATCTTCAAATTCAACAATTTCTCGAGCTTCGGGGGTTTTCAAGAGACGGGTAAATTCCTCAACGCACAAATGCTCAGGATTAACAAGGAGGTCTATCCCGAAGTCTTTCGGTGTCAATCCACTTTCATCGGAGAAATAATCTGGATTTGAAACGCGTGCGATTTTAGTTTCAACCTCGTACCGATCTGCAATTTGACATGCGAGCATGTTGATCTCATCGCTGTTGGTGACAGCAATGATGATTTCGGCATCACTGATACCCGCATCTTTGAGCAGTACCGGTGATGCACCTGACCCGCAGAGGGTTTGCAAATCTAACTGTTCGTTGACGCGTTGACACGCTTCTTCGGACTCATCAATTAAGACAACATCGTTATCATCAACAGTTAGCAATTTGGCTGTATGAAATCCGACTTCACCTGCGCCTATGATGATTGCTTTCATTTGTTTATTAGTTTTTAGTTGTCGGTTATCAATAAGAGTTCTTTTGTAACTAGATACGGATAACCTTTTGTTAGTATTGTGTTAGTGGTGGGCAGGAACATAAAAGATTTCTGTCTCCGTGGACTTCGTTAATGCGTGCGACTGCAGGCCAAAACTTTGTTTGACGTACCCACGGTTTTGGAAATACTGCATTTTCACGTGAATAGGTGTGGTTCCAGTCAGTCTGTGTAACAGTTTCAACAGTATGCGGAGCATTCTTTAGTACATTGTCGTCCTTGTCGGTGTTCCCATTTTCAATTTCAGCTATCTCTTCGCGTATGGAGATGAGCGCGGAACAGAAACGATCTAATTCTGCTCTGGATTCGCTTTCGGTGGGTTCAATCATCATCGTTCCGGGAACAGGCCATGACACTGTTGGCGCGTGAAAGCCGTAATCCATAAGACGTTTGGCAACATCCGTTACATCTATTCCGGCAGTCTTCTTAAAGTTGCGTAAATCAATAATGCATTCATGCGCGACCAACCCGTTTTTACCTGTATAAAGCACAGGATAGTGGGGTTCCAGTTGTTTCGCGATATAATTGGCGTTAAGGATGGCGACTTCTGTTGCAGATTTTAGCCCTTCTGCCCCCATCATAGCAATGTATGCCCAAGAAATTGGAAGAATCCCCGGACTTCCCCACGGTGCTGCGGATACAGGTCCAATTCCATCCTTCCCTCCGACTGTGACAATCGGGTGTGTGGGTAAAAAATCGGTGAGGTGTGCCTTCACACCAATCGGTCCCATTCCTGGACCGCCACCACCGTGAGGTATACAGAATGTTTTATGTAAATTGAGATGACAGACATCCGCGCCGAGGTCGGCTGGACGACTTAGTCCGACAAGTGCGTTGAGATTAGCACCGTCCATATATACCTGCCCGCCGTGTTGATGAATAATATCACATATTTCACAGATATGTTCTTCAAACACACCGTGTGTTGAAGGATAGGTCACCATCGCAGCAGCAAGTGTTTCGCGATATGTCTCCGCTTTTTCCTTTAGATCAATGAGGTCAATGTTGCCTTCTGAGTCGCATGCAACGACAACGACTTGCATGCCTGCCATAACTGCGCTGGCAGGGTTCGTTCCGTGGGCAGATGTCGGAATTAAACAGACATTCCGATGTTCTTCGTTTCGGCTTTGGTGGTATTTTCGTATGACTAACAACCCAGCATATTCACCCTGTGAACCGGCGTTCGGTTGCAGTGAAATTGCGCTATAGCCAGTTATCTCGGCAAGCCATGCTTCAAGTTGTTTGAAGAGGGTATGATAACCTTGTGCTTGGTCACTTGGAACAAAGGGATGTAACCCACCGAACGCTTGCCATGTGACAGGCACCATCTCTGCCGTAGCATTGAGTTTCATTGTGCAAGACCCCAACGGTATCATTGCGTTCACAAGAGAAAGGTCTTTAGCTTGCAGCCTGTGGATATACCTAAGCATCTCCGTTTCAGAATGATAACTATTGAAAACAGGATGTGTAAGGCATGGAGATTTTCGTAGCAAATCTGCTGGGATTTCTACATTTTGGGCATCGTGTCCGCCGGTCTTATTGACTGCAAAAAGTTGTATCAAATCTTCAACATCGGCATGTGTGGTAGTTTCATCTAACGATATGCCAACATGCGTTGAATCAATAGCGCGAAGATTCATCTGTCTCTTAAGGGCAGAAGTAAGCAATTCTTGAGTCCTTTCTGGACCAACGTCAACAGATAGTGTATCAAAACAGGGAGAATCGCCTGTGTTATAACCGAGATTTTCCAGTTTAGCACGGAGGCTGTGGGTAAGCGAATGGACGCGTTCAGCAATTTGCTTAAGTCCTTTAGGTCCGTGATAGACAGCATACATTCCTGCCATAACAGCAAGGAGTACTTGTGCTGTGCAGATATTGCTCGTAGCTTTTTCACGGCGGATATGTTGCTCGCGCGTTTGAAGTGCTAATCGGATGGCGGGTTCACCATTTGCATCATGGGAAACGCCGGCAATCCGTCCGGGAATGTTACGTTTAAGTTCCTCGCGCGTGGAGAGGAAAGCAGCATGAGGACCTCCATAACCGAGCGGAACACCAAACCGTTGAGAGTTGCCGATGGCAATATCTGCTCCAAATTCACCTGGAGGTTTTAATAGCATCAGTGCTAATAGGTCTGTGGCTGCAACGAACAAACCTCCAGCGGCATACACTTGTTCAGCAAATTGACGGTAATCGTAGATCGCACCATCTGTCGCTGGATATTGCACGATTGCGCCTAAGATAGGTTTATCAAAATGCGTTTTCCTGTGGTCCCCGATGTACAATTTAATACCGAGGGGTTCGGCACGTGTTTGTAAAACAGCAATTGTTTGCGGATGACAGGTTTCTGAAACAAAAAAGTTGTACCAGTCCTTCGGCGTTGAATTTCCTATACACATTGTCATAGCTTCAGCGGCAGCTGTAGCCTCATCAAGCAGGGATGCGTTTGCAATAGGGAGGCCGGTCAAATCTATAACCATTGTTTGGAAGTTTAGCAACGCTTCTAAGCGACCTTGTGAAATTTCGGCTTGGTAAGGGGTGTATTGGGTATACCAACCGGGGTTCTCCAAAATGTTTCGTTGAATAACCGGAGGGACAAAACAGTCATAATAACCCATTCCGATATAGGAACGGTAGACTTGATTTTGAGAGGCAAGTTGTTTTAAGGCATCAAGTGCTTCATATTCTGAAAGACCTTGTGAGTATGCGGTTTTCCCATCAATATCTAAACTGAACGGTGATGATAAACGAATGTCTGCTGGCACAACGTCTTCAATGAAATCTGCCATTGAAGAATAGCCGAGCGTTTCCAGCATCTGTTCAATGTCTTCAGGACGAGGACCGATGTGCCGGTTCGCGAAGTTTATCTTTTCTGTTTCAAGCATGCTCCGCCTCAATATGTGATTGATAATTATCGGCATCAAACAGTGCGTCAAGTTCACTCGGATCAGTCATCCTGATTTTGAGAAACCACCCATCATCATAAGGGGATTCATTCACTTGTTCGGGAGCGTCAAGGAGGGATTCGTTTACCTCAACAACTTCTCCACTAACGGGGGCGTAGAGGTCAAATGCTGCTTTGACAGATTCTATCACCCCGAATTCTGTTTTATGTGTTAATTGGGTGCCTACTTCCGGCAATTCGACGTAGACAATATCTTGAATTTCGGATTGCGCATAGTCTGTGATGCCAATAGTGGCGATGTCGTCTTCTTGCCTAACCCATTCATGGCTTTCCATGAATCTTAAGTTTTGTGGAATCATTTAATCTTCCTTCACGTGTTTTTTTGTTCTCACATTTGAGTCTATCTCTTTTGCCTTCTCAAAGTCAACTTTCGCTGCGTCATGTTGCCCAAGTGCTTCCTTTGCCAGTCCACGATTGTGATAGGCATCAGCATATTTCGGGTTAAGTTCAATGGCTTTATCGTAGTCAGCAATCGCACCAGCATAGTCCTTGAGAGCAACCTTTGCCAGTCCACGAACATTGTAGGCGTTGGCGTATTCAGGTTTGAGTTTAATTGCTTCCGTAAAATCTTCTATCGCACCAGCATAGTCACCAAGTAGCTCCCTTACAGATGCTCGACTGTTGAAAGCACGGATATCATCAGGTTTTATTTTTATCGACGCCGTAAAATCTTCTATCGCACCTGTGTGGTCACCAATTCGTCGTTTTGCCCCACCGCGAAAATTGTATGCAATAAAATCGTCAGGTTTGACTTTGATTGCTTGTGTATAATCTGCTATTGCTCCAATATCGTTGTCAAGTGCCTCCTTTGCATGACCGCGATGTCTGTATCCGTAGGCATGATTAGGTTTTAGTTTGATTGCCTGCGTAAAATCTTCTATCGCACCGGCATGGTTGCCAATATAGTTCTTTACCCAACCGCGAGCATCGTATGCATAAGTATCGTACGGTTTTAGTTTGATCGCCTGCGTAAAATCTTCTATCGCACCGGCATGGTCGCCAATATGGTTTTTTGCCCCACCGCGAAAATTGTATCCAAAAACATCGTCAGGTTTGACTTTGATCGCCGCTGTATAGGCCTCTATTGCACCGGCATGGTCGCCAATGGATTGTTTCATGTGCCCGAGTTCGATATATGTATTGGCATCATCAGGTTTGAGTTGGACAGCATCAGATTTGAGTTTTAGGGCATGTGAATAGTCATCTATCTTCCCTGCATAGTCGCTAAGTTGCCCTTTTGCCTCCCCGCGTTTCTTATAGGATTCTGTATCGTCCGGATTCAGTTTTATAGCCTGATTATAATCTTCAATTGCACCTATATGGTCGCCAAAGCCGGTTTTCACCTTCGCCCTAAACTTGTAGGATTCTGCATCATCAGGGTTAAGTTTAATCGCTTGATCGAAATCTTTTATCGCCTCTTTAGCATTCCCATCATTATATTTTTTCCAACCTTGCTTGTAATAGACATAAGCACGGACAATTTTTCGCTCCTGCCACTGTTCCATAGGTTCCGTAGATGTAGAACCAGCGAGTAATGCCTTAAGTGCGCTTGAAGGCATAGCGTCGTAACTATGTCCAACGTGGATTCCAATGACTTCACCTTTACTGTTTAGTACAGGACTACCACTGTTCCCCGGATGAACTTCAAGTGCCATTTTAATCAATTTATCGCTACTTCGTACATCTTTTACGATTCCTTCCGTAACTTTGTATTCTTCTGCATCAGGGTAGCCCGCGAGAAAGACAGTCTCACCGATTTGAAGTGTATCAATGTCACTGAAAGGCATCGGTATGCCTTCACTTTTTACTTTCAGGATGGCAATGTCACTCTTGACATCAAATGCCATAACACCTTCTATCACCCAAATTGCTTCTTTGTGACCTAATTTGGCGAAAATAGGTACAGTTATAGGGCCTGCGGCAACGTGAAAACTTGTTGCGATCTTATCTGGTGCTACAAAGAATCCCGTACCGCCATCTAATAGAAAATCCGATTTTTTGCGCGCTAACCCAACTATGCGCACTGTAGATTCTTTTGCCTTTTCGGATATTAAGTCAGTTTCTATTGCCTTTTCAATGTTTTCGGCAGTTTCCTGCGCATAAGAAAGTGAGAGAAATAACCCCAGAATTAAGAAGCAAAACAAAAGTTTTGTGTAGTGTCTCATTTTTATTACCTCAACGGGTTACGGCACACGGAGTGTGCCTACTACTTTTAAGCGTTCATTTCTAAATAAAAGGCACCTTCACGATTTTCGCGGGGTGCAGTTTACCTCGGATGTCAATTTCTATGCTTTTCCCAGTATTTTTAGAGATGGAAGCGAAACCGATATTGCATTTCAGACTCGGCGACGGTGCACCGCTCGTCACTTTACCGATAGAATTACCGTTTTGATACACAGCATACCCGCAACGCGCAACAGCACGGTCAAGCATTTGAAAACCAACTAATTTTTTGTTTAGGTTTCCCTTTTCTTTCTGTGCAAGGAGAACGTCCTTACCGATAAAATCTCCTTTATCCAACTTGACAAACCGACCGAGACCCGCTTCAAAAGGTGTCGTGTTTTCGTCCATATCCATGCCATATAGACGAAGTCCAGCTTCAAGTCTTAAGGTATCTCGTGCGCCAAGTCCTACCGGTTGTCCTTCTGCTTCCATCACAGCAGGATAGATCACATTCCATAAATTTTCTGCATTGCTTGACTCAACGTATAACTCAAAACCGATTTCACCCGTATACCCGGTTCGCGAAATTGCGGTAGGTATTCCTGCAATCTCGCCTACAGCAAACCGAAAAAATGAAATTTCGGAGACATCCCGCTCAGGAACAAAAGGATTCAGAATGTCTACTGCTTTTGGTCCCTGTAGTGCAATGAGAGTTGTGTCTTCGCTATCGTCAGCCACCTCTGCTCCCATATCATTATGGTTTTCCACCCATGCGAGGTCTTTTTGAATGTTGGAGGCGTTGACTACCAACGTATAATTGTTATCAGCGTGCTTATAAATCAGAATGTCATCAACTATTCCGCCGGTTTCATCGCATAGTAGTGTATATTGCACCTGTCCATCGGTTAAGCGGCTCACGTCGTTTGTGCTGAGTTTTTGCACCAAGTCGTTTGCCCCCTTGCCGCAAACGTCAATTTCTCCCATGTGCGATAGGTCAAACAAGCCAGCAGTAGTTCGGACAGCAAGATGTTCCTTTACAATACTGTTATATTGTAAAGGCATCTCCCATCCACCGAATTCGGTGAATTTGGCGTTGAGGGATTTGTGGACTTGATAAAGCGGTGTTCTTTTCATTTGTAGTGTCTTTAAAGGAAGCGCGCTTACTGCCATAGCGTAAGTCTTGTTTATGTTATCATTCTAATTCATAGATACGGGCAAGATTATCGCCAAAAATCAACGCTTCTGCGTCATCACCGAGTTCCAACCGTTTTAAGGCGTTGATAACCTGAATCGGTCTGTATTCGGGCAAGTTAGAACCGAAAACTATCCGATCCGGTCCAAGGGTATCAACAGCAGTCTTCACCTCAGTCGGTACAACCGTGTTTGGATCAGTTCCCCAACGACGATGGAATCGCAGGATTGTCGTTCCGAGTGAGATGTTTTTGTTCGCTTTTGCTACAGAGATAGCGGCATCTAAATCATCTGGAAATCCCATGTGATCCATAATAATTGGCGTTTCAGGAACCCAACTTGCGACGGTGCCGATCCGATTCGGATGACAATTGTTAGGTCCAGAATGTATTGAAATAATAAGTTCGCTGTCGCAAGCGGCTTCTACAACAGGACGCACGATTGGGTCATCTACGTTGTAATTGTGAACCGCGGGCATCAGTTTAATACCACGCATTCCCCACTGCTCTGCTGCAAGTTTAACTTGTGATACTGGTTCCGGTTCTGTCGGATGCACAAGAGCACATCCGAGGGCACGCGGGTTACCGCGAATCGCGTCGGCAAGTTCATCGTTCCGAGGAACACGTTGGGTATTCGGCATGATGACTGCCACATCCATAGCAGCTTCATCTTCTATTGCAAGTAGCGCGTTTAAATCTAACTTCCCAGATTTATCGCGAAATTCATCACTGAGATATGCTTCAAAATCACCACGCATAAGAAGGTTCCTTTATTTAACTATTTAACGGGCTGAATTCCTTTTTTCTCCATGATTGTTGCAAGGGTGCAGCTTGGGAATTGAAACTTTCTACGGTTCAGCAAATTGCTCGTCAATGAGAATTGCCCCATTTTGCGAATCAGTTTCAAAAGACACATTTTTTGACATTAAGACGTTACGATACTGTGTGTATGCGGATTGCGCCTCAGCAACAGTAGGAAAACGGATGAGGAAAACAATATAGGGATTTACCGATTTTTTTGAATGTGTATTACTATATTGTGCTAATATGCCGATCGTTCCATCCATCAATTGTGGGATAATGTCGGGGGCAGACTTATAAACCTGGCGCAGAACCCAATTTGAAGTAAACAACTTTTCGCTCCCACGAATGTATTGGGGTAGCAGTTCAAGAAGCGGTATTTTTTGCGGCGGATCTTGGATATTCTTTGCGGTGACTTGGGCAAGGGCGAGCATCCCCTTTTGAATACCGGTTGCTATCGCATATCCCTCTATTTGAATGAAGTATTTTCCTTTCCAAAACCAGAGGTATTTTCCTGAAATAATCGCTTTACAACCAACCCACTCAAATTTTGGTTGTGGGTAGCTGTTAGTGCTAAAAATCCCGAATGCGTTCTCAGGAGTTCCCATATCGAAAATCTCAAGCAAGATATAAGGGATAGATCCGAATTTCGGACTTTGATATTCCACCTCCGCTTGCCTTTGAAACCCATAATTGAGGTAAATTTCCGGAGAAACGGCTCGATCTTGATAAAGCGTTTCAATATTATACGTTGACGGTTTACGCGCACGTACCCAATCTGTTATTTCGTCATCTTCGGGTAAAAGGGTTTCTGGGGCAGCAGTAGTAGAAAAGGGGAGCGTTTTATAAGCTTCTTCCAAACCGACAATAGGTTCAGACTCACTGTCTTTTTGTTCTGTATCTATCCGCTGTTCTGTCTCTTCGTTCTGTGTAATTGTAGGTAACGATTGAACCTCGGAATGTGCATGAATTCTTGCCGAAACATCTGCCATTACCTCTTTGGCACTTTTCGTTGTAGGTGCTTTCCACACCCCGAAGATATACGCATTCTCTTGGTTAACCGATGTTAAATTACCATGTTCTTCCTGACATGAAAGGAGAATCATTATAAAAATAGAACCGAGCAAAACTGTGCTGTGGAGTTTCATAAGTTTACCACTGTTCTGCGAGTTGATTGTAAAGGTCCTCAATAAGTTCCTCTATTATCAAATTTTTTGCTTGATCAGGTGTTTCTGGTGGTTCACCTCGATTATCTACAACATAAAAGTCGTGTATCTGCATGTGGTTATCTGTTTGAGCAATTCGATTATTTCTAACCTTATCAAGAAATTCATATTCGACTTGCAAACTCATCCGCAACATTTCAACATTGCCACTAGGTCCGAACCCATGTTCTATCAATTCGTAATTCTGTATCCGTATAGTGAGTTCGGAATCGTTACCATCGCTCCATTTCCGATTAAACCGTTCGGTTAACTTCTCATGGATCACTTCATCAAAAGGACGTTGTGAAACGTTATCATAAGCTATATCTGCATCCTGAATTTCAATAGGTGGGATATCAATCGTTCTGATATGCTCCAGATACGATGAGGTAGAGACATATCCACACCCAGCGATCAAACTAAATGATGCTAATAGACTAAAGCACAACAACGTTAGCACTGCATAGTTGAGATATTGGTATCTTTCTCCTGTTTTCCGCGTCTTTAGAGGAAGTACTGGATTGAGGTGAAAGAATTGTGTGCTACAGTGTATCCATTTGGTACGCATGCGAATTTCCTCTTAGTGAAAAAATAAAGAATTGAAAAGGATTTTCAAGTCTAATTTTCGGACGCTCAGGTTTTTTCTCTTCTTTCCCAAAACGCAAGACTCGCACAAATTCAACAATCTGTTTTTTTACAGAAGGAATTGATAGAATTACAAAGACAACGATAAGTAAGATAAGGATGAGTGCTAGTAGATTTGTCATCCATTTCTGGGCGAGCAAATCCCCTTTGGCTTTTTGAATTTGCCGCCTTGCCCTGGGATTACGAGTTCTCATTAAGCTCACCTTTAAGTAAAGTATAGATAATAAAGAGCGAATATCAAAATCGGTCAAACATCTCTAACTTCAGTCAATAAAGAGAAATCAGACAGTTTTGAAATTCGCCTCGCCGAATGCCATAAGCGCATTCGGCATTGATTTGGAAGAAAGATGTTTTCAGACACCTTTCGTTGATTATTTTAATGTGAGCTCGGTATAAGCCTACTTTCACGAGTTCGCGGGTATTTTTCCACAGATTCTCCCTGTTTGCGGAGTTTAGGAGGTCCGAAATAGGTAAAAACACCCTTCTATCTACACCGAGCTCACGTTATTTAGGTTGTCCCTCTTAAAACCTGCCTTTTGGGAGACGCGGAGACCTTCGGTTTCTGGAGTCACGCGAGCTATCCTGTTGCTGCTCATACCGGTTGTTGCGTCTGTCACGATTGTCGCGACTATCTCGGGATTCACGGTAAGGACGATTCTCGCGATAATTTGACCTGCCTTGTTCACGTGGTTCGCGTGGTTCGCGTTGATCTGGTTCGAAATCTGATTCAGAAGAGGTGTTGAGTTCTTCAAGTGGAACACCTTTAGCCGCAATAAGTGACAGGTCAATTCTACCTTGTTCATCTATAGTCAAAATCTTTACAGTAACCTCATCTCCAACCTGCATGACATCTTCAGCTCGGCGGACATAACCGTCTCCCATCTGAGAGATGTGTACAAGCCCATCTTTCCCGGGAAGAATTTCTACAAATGCACCAAAAGAAGCTGTTCGAACAACTTTACCGGTGTATTCCTTTCCGATTTCGGGCATAGCCGTAATTTGGCGGATTTTCTCCTCAGCAAGTTTGACCTCTTCCGCACTGGTTGAGGCTATTTCAACGGTACCATCATCTTGGATGTTGATAGTGGTATTCGTTTCTTCTTGAATACCTTGTACGGTTTTGCCTCGGGGCCCAATAAGGTCTTTTATCTTTTCGGTTGCGATCTGGAGTGAATAGATACGGGGCGCGTAAGGTGATAACTCTGCACGCGGTTCGTTAATAACAGCGTTCATCTGCTCAATGACAGCGATACGCGCTTCTCTTGCCTGATGTATAGCACTGCGCATAAGTTCAGGGGTGACACCGTCTATTTTGATGTCCATCTGTACCGCAGTTACGCCTTCCGTAGTTCCAGCGACCTTAAAATCCATATCGCCGAGGAAATCTTCGGTGCCGAGCATATCTGTCAACACGACTTCCCGTTCACCTTCTTTAATAAGTCCAACACCAATACCGGCTACAGACTTTTTCAATGGTACACCTGCATCAAGAAGAGCTAAAGTTGCACTACAGACGGTAGCCATTGAAGAAGAAGCGTTCGACTCTAATATCTCGGATACAACGCGGATGGTATAGTTAAACTCCTCCTTATTTGGAATAACCGGTTCAAGTGCTTTTTGTGCGAGCGAACCGTGTCCAATTTCTCTACGCCCGGGTCCCATCATTCGCTTGACTTCGCCAGTGCTAAACGGTGGGAAGTTATAGTGTAAAAAGAAAGTACTGCGGACTTCACCGTCCAATCCACGCTTTACATCCTCGTCACCAGAAGTACCGAGAGTCGTGACACAGAGTGCTTGCGTCTGCCCACGTGTGAAAAGAGCGGAACCGTGTGTTCGTGGCAGAAGTGCAACCTCACCCGAAATCGATCGGATATCTGTGACACCGCGCCCATCAACACGCCTTCCTTCAACAAGGATGGCTTGCCGCATTTCTTCTTTTTCTATATCACTTAGAATCGAACGTGCCTCTCTTTCTGCACTCGGTTCAATTTCTTCAGGAGCATCCTCTTGGATTTCAGAGAGGATATCTGATTGTATCTGTTCAAGGTAATTTTCACGTAACTGTTTGTCCACCATTCCGATCGATTCTCGGATTCGAGCAGTGGCGAGATCTCTGATGCGTGTGTTTAACGTATCCTCTACAGTTTTTGCTTCATACTCACGTTTTTTCTGACTACAGACAGCAACGATGCCTTCTTGAAGTTTGATAATTTCTTTTATTTCTTCGTGTGCTGCGATGATAGTGTCAATTACTTCATCATCTGGAATCTCATTTCCCCCACCTTCAACTGACATCACAGCATTAGAGGTGCCACTTACAAAAAGTTCTATATCAGAAGTGTGTAACTCCTCGTAAGTCGGATTTATGATCAATTTTCCATCTATCTTCCCGATAGTCACAGCAGCAACTGGACCGCTGAATGGAATATCAGACACAGATAGCGCAGCGGAAGTTCCGATTAAAGCAGGAACGTCTGCTGGGTGAATACCGTCTGAAGACAAGACCGTACATAGTACTTGTACTTCAGCCTTAAATTCCTTAGGGAAAAGTGGACGAATACAATGGTCAATAAGGCGCGCAACAAGTTGTTCTGATGTTCCGGGCCGTGGTTCACGCCTTCCATATACGGTCGGGATACGACCACCTGCATAGGCTCTCTCTCTGTAATCTACTGTCAAAGGGAAAAAATCTAAATCATTTTCGCTATCATCTGCGACTACAGTCACTAACACAACTGTTCCACCGTATTGTACCCAAACGGCCCCATCTGCTTGTTTAGCAACCTTCCCCATTTCAATCGATAACTTTTCGTTACCGAGCTGCATTTCAACTTTCACTCAATTTCCTCCTCATACACAAATGCTTACGGTGGAATATTTAACTTCTCTGTGAACCGATTGTGTCGCGAATTCCGAGTTCATTAATTAAACGAAAATACCGTGGGACATCCTTCTTATAGAGATACCTTAATAAACGGCGTTGTTTTCCTACCAACCGAAAAAGTCCGTATCGTGAATGATGATCTTTTCTATGGGTCTGAAAATGTTGCGTTAATTCCTGAATGCGAGCATTTAATACCGCGACTTGCGCCTCTGGCGAACCGGTGTCTTTATCATGTATTTGATGCTTTTGAATTAATTCCTGCTTCCTTGCTGCATCAATTGCCAATCTACCTCACCCCCTCTTTGCTATTCGTGTTTTTCTTGTAAACATTAGATAAATCTCATGATAAATAAAGCACGACGGAAACAGATTTGCCGTGCCTAAATCTTTTTTATGAGATGACTTCTACATATTAAGAGTAATTATATCATAAATTGGAGCGAATTTCAAGAAAATTTGTGGTTATCCTCCTGAGGGTGTAAAACTTGGACAGAAAGTCTACTCGGCATTTTATACCTATTGCCTGCCAATCAATGCCTCATACGTGCATGGCACTTGTCGTATAGCATTCGTCAAAGAGTGCCTGCTACTATGCATGTATACACATCTATCAATATTGATTTGAATAGAGAGTATCCTGCTACCGTTTTTTACTAATTTTCATTTTTATCTTGATTATTTTTCCAATTATTTGTACAATTATGGAAAATGACGGAACCTAACTATGGAACGTTTTATGTAAACCTAAGTTTTCACTTTATATTATACAGAACAATAGGAGTTATCATGAAATACTTTCTACGATTTCTCTGTCTATGTCTGATTGTCCTTCCACTGACAATACATGCCGAACTTACAGGCAAAGTTATCTCTAGGTACCCAGGTAACCCTAACGAGTTATGGATTTCCGATGTGAATGACATAAGCAAGACACGTCGGATTTGTAAATTTAAACAAGAACATATAATTCGCCATCTATCTGTCCAAAAAAATGGTCCTTTTATAGTTGTCGCTGCTCATCAAGACGCTAATACTGAAAAACATGATGTTTCCTTGTTAATACAAATCAGCCTAATATAGCCGAGCGCAACCTAACAGATAAGCAATTTGATATCATGTCGGATGTTGCCATTTCCCAAAACGGAGATATTCTCTTTACAAACATTGCCAAATGGGATAATAAGCGAGGTCTCTATCTCATTCCAAAAAGTGAAATGCTGAAACCATCGCCAATAGTCACACGTATAAAAGCAGCTGACATCCAAAGTACTGTCTGGTTACCGAATGGAGATCAGCTTGCTTACGATGCGACCTTTGGAGACGTTTTTCACCTCAATATTGCAACGGGAGAAGAATTCCGTGTTAGCGGAGGCGGAAATTATCCAGCTATTTCACCGGATGGTAAAAAAATCGCTATTGTTTTCAAGGCTTGGCATTTCACGGATGAAATTCGCGTTATCTCACTTGAAACCCTACGTCCCTTGAAAATTATAAAAGATTTTGTTCCGCACACAACCTTTAATGACCTCAAATGGTCACCTGATGGAAAGTATATTGTTTACTCAGTATTCGGTAGGTCTCTATTTAAAAAAGGGACTATACACCACAATATTGCAGTCCCGCTTGATGGAGGTCCTCCTGAAAGAATATTGGACATGTTTGAACACGGGGTGGCAAAATTTGATTGGGCGAGCACAGCGGGATATGCCTTGAACCTACGAATCGATTGACTACACTCTGGGGTAAACTGAAACAGTGAGTATAGATGTTGGGTTCCGCAAACTCTACCCAACCTACACGGTTGCTAAACCAAGATTAGCAAAGTTATTGGATTTCTAAGATTATACATATCTTGGGCGGAAATTCATAACCCTAAAAATCTTGAAATCTTGTGAATCCTGGTTCAGACAAAGGAGTTATCATGAAATATTTACTCAAATATCTCTATTTTTGTATCGTTTTTCTCCTGCCACTCGCAACACATGCCGAACTTACAGGTGAAGTTATCTTTAGACATCCGGATAATCCCAACGAATTGTGGATTACCGACGTAGAAAACACAGGCAATGCACGTTTGTTGTTTACACAGAAACACCCGATTCACAAACTGTCTGTCCAAAAAAATGGCACCTTCATCGTCACTATTGCCAAGAGCGATGATCCGACTTTTCCATTTGACGTTTACCTTGTTGATAGAAGTAAGGTGCCTGCACAAGAAAACAACTTAACACATAAACTATTTACTGAGATACTTGATGTCAAGATCTCAAAATACGGAGATATTTTTTTCACAAACAATCAGATAAGGACAGACATGAGCAAAGGGCCGCCACCAGCGAGCGGCATCTACCACATTCCAAATTATGATTTAAAGAATTTTTTTCAACCTAAACAAACAGTAATTGTCGTACCTGGACCTGCTCCTGATATAGTGGTAACGGTACAAAATCACTGGTTGCTAAAAGGAGTTGAAACGTCTCGTATCGCTCTGTCGCCAAACAGACATCAAATTGCTTATGATACCGAAAGAAGGCGTATTTCTCTTCAATCTCAATACTGGAGAGGTTGTCCAAATCAGTCGAGGTGGGAGTTTTCCTGCTTTTTCACCGGATGGCAAAAAATTCGCTTATGTTTATAGGCATTTTGGAATCGCGCATGAAATTGAAATTTACTCAACTGAGACCCTACGTTTCCTGGGGAACATTAGAAGAAGAATTATAGGTCACCAGCAATTCTTAGACTTTAAATTTTCTCCTGATGGGAAATATTTAGTTTACACAACATACGGCGGAGATTTTTTTAATCCGAATACTTCCTTTAACAATTATGCAATTTCACTTGATGGAGAAGAGCAGTTTAAGATTTTGGATGGTATATTTGAAAATGGTGTGCCAATGTTTGATTGGACAACGAGCGAAGTGCCTTACGCCGTTGAACCTACGAACAGATTGACCACCCTATGGGGAAAACTGAAACAGTAAGTCGTAGGTTAGGTACGGAATGTAATCAATTTTACAGCAAACTTTGGTGGCACCTCAACAGTCTCTTTCATATCCTTACGCATTCCACTCCAAGACAACACCTGTATAAATATCAGATTCGTTAAGGAGTCCATCGTAAGCCTGCTTAATTTGCTCAGGTTTGAGGCGATGTGAGATTAATGGTTCCACGTGCAACTGCCCGCGTGCCATCCAGTCAAAAATAGTCTGCTGTTTGCTGTGCTGTGAGGTGCGATTCCCGATATCTGGATACATCGGAACACACCATTCCAAAGCACCACGGATAGTTATCCATCGTAGATGCGTGTCGGAAAGAAGTTCTGTTAAATCACCTGTGACAGAAACGCGTGGTGAACCGAGGATGACGAGTTGTCCATGGTTTGCGGTTGCGCGGAGAACCTGCATTACAACACTGCTATGTCCAACAGCATCAACTGTGATATTGCCCATTTCTCCGTTGGTAATGTCTTGAATCTGTGCTTGGACTTCGTCAGCATCCCTGCCGATAGTATGTGTGATGCCACATTGTTCTGCTAATTTCCGTCTTTTTTCTACAGGGTCTACACCGATAACACGACACCCGTGAATTTGGAACATCTGTGATGTGAGATTGCCAACAAGCCCTAACCCGAAGACGATGACGCGTGGGTTCGTGCCGATGTCAGTGACAATAATTGCAGTCATCGCAACGCCTGCCATCCGAGATGCAGCCACAACACCAGGGTCCATTGATTCTCTGACAGGAACAATAAGTGTGTCGTGTGAATACCGAATTGTTGAAGCATGTCGCCCATAAGTAAAGACACGGTCTCCTTGCACTGCGCGGGTAACGCTTGCCCCGACCTCCCGTACAACCCCGACATTCGCGTAGCCGGAACGCCACGGGTAAGCACACCAAGCTCCTTTCTGAAAAACTTTCGGTTCTCTACCAGTATAGTTTGCGAGTTCAGTGCCGCTGCTAATGAATGTATATTCTGTATCTATTAACACTTCGTTAGGTGAGAGCTTTGAATCGTCTATTTTAGTAGTTTGCAGTTCTACTTGATTCTGCCCAGTTACAACAACCTCTCTAATTTTCATCTGAGATTCCTTCAGCTAATTCTTTCTGTTTGATTTCACGAATGAGTGCCTTCATCTGATTATATCTAAAAAGTCCGACAAAAAAAGTAAGGGTACCGATTAACATAAAAATTCCGCCAATTGCGCCATCAGCCATAGGGGCACTTACAATTTTAAAATGTACGAAAGATAATCCTGCAACGAATAGTGTTAAAGCCGTTCGGATATAGGCGAGGAAGGTTCGCTCATTGGCAAGTATAGTTCGGTCAGCAGCAAGATGGTCACGCAGAATGAGTTGACCTTTGATACTCTGATAGGGGGTTTCTTTTTCTAACATTTGGTTCAATTCGCTCCTTCCCTAAATCAGATAAAAATGAATATGCCTATGATCCAACCACAAAGTATATTCATAAATCGCAACCTTTTGACTATTTTTCGGTATTGATCGGTATAGAGAGCCGGATGTTGCAAGTAGACCTCTACTCGCTCAGATGTAGACAAATCAATTTTCGGTATTAAGAGACATACAAAAAAATTTGCCATACCGAGTGCTAAAACATTGATAACGGGTAGAAAACTCAGGCATATTCCTAAAGTTCTCCAACGCCACCTTGAGACATTTCTTTGAGCATCAGCTTTAGCAATGCTGATGAGCAATGCTGAACATGTCCCAATTGTGTTTGCCATGCGTATTATCTTCGCCCCATCAACCTTCGTAGCGAAGATTTTTGCCGTTGTCAGGTCCACCTTGTCCCCACACCCAGACGTTGCGGAAATATGCTTGTTTTTCAGGTGGTAATCCGTCAATTATGTGTTTTGGCACTGTAGGTTTATGAAATTGACATCCAACAAAATTATAGCAATTGAAGACAGCGATTCGGGGGCGATCAGGATTTTTCCACGTATCACCAGAATGACAAAGATTCTCTGTGAAGATAATCGCGGAACCGGGAGGGCAACTATACGTCTCAAAAAGTGGGGAATCAACTGTGCGATGTGTCTCTGGAATTTGGAAGTTGGCTTTGTGGCTTCCGGGTAGAAAGAGGGTCCCGCCTTCACCTGCTTTGACTTCGTTCAGTTCAAAGACAACCCGTGTTAAGGCTGAGTATATCTTTCCGCCTTGACACTGGTAGCTAAAGTTAGGGTTAACGTTTCTCACACCCCCGTGTGGCAGCGGTCCACCGTTTCCCACAGAACGGTAGGTGAACCAACTTGACTCCATCCGAATTTCTCCCAAAATTTCCTTGAGAATATCAACTATCACAGGGTGGTCAATCAACAAAGAGGATGCGCCACCTGGAAATTGTCGTTCGTGTGGCGGTAACGCTTCAGCGTTGGTACGGATAGTGTCAACTTGGAATTTAATATCGGCTACTTCTGAGGGTGTCAGCATTTCTGGAATTAATAGATACCCTTTTAGGTCAAAAATAAATTTCTGTTCTTCAGTCATAATAGGATTCCATTCCGTAAACTATATTTAGGTTATATGGCAGATTGTAACAGAATTCTGTTTTATAGTAAAGTATAAAATACGTACAGATTTAAATGCCCGTTTCTTGACATCAACGCATAGATATGCTATACTAACAAAACAGATTTTAAGGGATGCTTGCAAATCTAATATTGCGAGTTTACAAACAACCTAATTTAAAATAAAAGAAATGGAGTGCTAATTTATGGATTTCAAACAAGCATTAGACAGCAAAATTTCCAATTCTAATTTGCTTGATCATCCGTTCTATCAAGCGTGGAGTGCCGGCGAATTACCTGTTGAAGCTTTGAAATGTTATGCGCGTGAGTATGGTGCCTTTATCTCAACACTACCCAAGGGTTGGGAGACATTGAACGATTCTGAGACTGCAGAAGAGGAAACAGAACACATTGAGATGTGGGCTGATTTCGCAGATGGTCTTAACACTTCGGTTTCGGAAGCAGAGATTCCAGAGGTGAAAACTCTGTTGGAAATGGCTGAAAAACTTTTTTCTCAAAGTGAAACAGCATTAGGTGCCCTCTACGCTTTTGAAGCACAGCAACCGGAAACTGCGAAGTCAAAATTGGCTGGTTTGAAGAAGTTCTATCAACTTCCCGAAACGGTGGAACCGTATTTTGAGACGCATTCCCATAATGAACATGAAGCGGAAAAGCTACTTGCGCGAATCGGCGAATTACCATCGGATTCTCAGCAAACTGTCGTGCAGGCTTGTGAGCAGATGAGCAGTGCTTTGTGGGATGCGCTCACAGGAATTCATGATGCCAAATGCGCATGATACGGTGAAAGCATATTTTGACGCGCTTATTGCCAGAGATGCTGGAACCCTTATTGCGATGATGCTTCCTACTGCACACTATGTGAAGATAGGCACGGATGCAGGTGAAGTTATTAAAGGTGAGGCAGGAATTGCAGCTTATTACCAAAATCATGTCGCGAGTACTGAGGATTTCAGCATCACATTCATCAACCTTGATGTGCAAGAACGCGGTGATGTAGCGTGGTTTTATACACAACAAGTCTGGAAGCTTAAATGGCAAGGAACTTCGGAAGAATTTGTGATGCGGATGACAGGTGTTTTGGAGAGAATTGACGGGTTGTGGAAGTTTGCACAAATACATGCCTCAATCGGTGTTCCTACATATTAGTGTTTAGAGGAGAGGTTCTTGAAAATTTCGGTTGTCTCTTTTGATGGCGACATGACCTTATGGGATTTTCGGAAGGTTATGCGTCATGCGCTCAAGCACGCATTGATGGAGCTGCAGAGACAGATTCCAACCCCGCGTATTTTAGACCTTACAATTGACGAGATGATTGTGATTCGGAATCAATTTGCTGAAGAGGTAAAAGGCAAAGTCTGGAACCTTGAAGAAATCAGGCGGGGCGCGTTTGAACGGACACTTGAACATGTCGGATGTCCAGATAAAAACCTTGCTGCACACCTGAATGCAGTATATCTGAAGCACCGTTTTGAAGATATAGAGTTGTATCCTGATGTTATACCTACCCTTGATGTTTTGACACCACATTTCAAGTTAGGGTTACTCTCAAATGGAAACACTTATCCAGAACGCTGCGGACTCAAAGACCGCTTCGCCTTTGTTGTCTTTTCCCAAGATGTGCAGATTGAGAAACCAGATCGAAAAATCTTTGAAATAACTGCCCAGCGAGCAGGTTGTGAACTCGCGCAGCTGCTCCATGTAGGAGACTCACTTGAGAACGATGTTGCTGGGGCACAGAATGTTGGGGCACATGCAGTCTGGCTCAACCGAGAAGGGGTGTCAAACGACACAAAAACTCAACCTGATTATGAAATAGGTTCCTTGACTGTAATTCTCGCCATTTTAGGGTTGGAAGGAGAAAATTATGATTGCTCTTTCTGAAGAAATTAGACAAGCAGTTCAGGATTCCAAGGACAACCTTGTACGCTTAGTGGACCCAGAAACTAATGTAGAATATGTTGTGTTACCTGCAGAAGCATTCGCCCAGATGCAAGAGAAATTATACGATGACAGTCCGCTAACCGAAGAAGAACAGGATATTTTGCTTGTAGAACTAGGCCTTAGCATAGGTTGGGATGATCCGGAGATGGACGTTTACAATGAACTTGATCCACGGAGGGACAATGAAGGTTCAACGCGGTGACGTAATTCTTGTGGATTTTCCTTATAGTAATACCATATCTAATTGACAAAATATCATAATAGCTTGTTTTATACCATACACCTTTCGCACCGCTGGTGCTTGGTTTCTTGTGGTATACTTTTCTATACACCTTCCGCACCGCTGGTGCTGAGATACGATTGACTATAGCCTCGGAGAGGCAGCATGCGCGTATGGCATGCTGCATGAGGTGTCCAGCAGCTGATGTCTGTGTTTACCAAGCCCAAGAGGGGCGACAGGTGTCCATTTTTTCCACCGCATAACACTAAAATTGACGCGTAAGGGTATCGCAAACTCTACCCGACGGACGAAATAATGCAATACAATCTCTTAGAAATGGTATAATACCAAATTAACTTGATCCCACTCGGTAGGCGCGCTTTGTAAGCACGCAGTCTGCCCAGAAAAATAAGACTAATCCCATTAATTTGGTATAACCACACGGAGAGTAAAACACGTCCAGCACTTGTTGTACAAGCGGATCCTTGGAATCAACGACTTGATGCCATAGTTCTCGCTGGTATCACTAGTAGCCGTCATCGGAGGGTCGGAGCACCCACGCAGTATTTTATTGATATTTCAACAACTGAAGGAGAACAACAGGACTTCGTCTTGATTCAGTTGTTCAATGTGAAAAGTTAATCACCTTCAGTCAAAGTCGAATCCTGCGCGTTATCGGTAGGCTTTCCGATTCTGCGATGCAGCAGATAGATGTTTGCCTGAAATCCGCATTAGGCATTCACTAAGTGGAATATCAATCCATGGGTAAACAGGTGATGCCAAAACACAACTACTACAGAATTTTGAATGTTTCCCGCGATGCCTCTGCAGATAAGATTAAGAAAGCTTACCGACAACTCGCGCTAAAATATCATCCTGATAAAAATTCTGGTGATAAAGCAGCTGCTGCAAAATTCCAAGAGGTGACGAAAGCCTACGAGGTGTTGTCTGATAATGTGCAACGGCAACGTTACGACCGAAATCACTCGTCCAAACCAGGGCACTATGTAAATTACAACGTAGTTTTTGGGAATGATGGTGCTGAAATGGTATTGATTCCCGCTGGGGGATTTCTGATGGGAAGCAGCACCGGAGAGGCGGACGAAAGTCCTATGCATTCTGTCTACATCGACGATTTCTACATGGACAGATATACTGTGACAAATGTGCAGTATAAAACCTTTGTTGATGATAACCCGCAGTGGTGTAAGGATAGAATCCTAAGAGAATATCATGATGGGAATTATTTAAAACTCTGGAATGACGAGAATTATCCAATTGGGAAAGGGAACCACCCTGTGGTTTCAGTTAGTTGGTATGCGGCGATGGCTTACGCGCAATGGGCGAGGAAGCGGTTGCCGACTGAGGCAGAATGGGAAAAAGCGGCACGTGGCGGATTAGTAGGAAAAACCTATCCGTGGGGAGATTCAATTGATAGTAGTAAGGCAAACTACGGCAACCGTTGGGATGGACGAATCGCCACAATTCGCTTGACACCGGTTGGAAGTTATCCTCCGAACGGATACGGTTTATGTGATATGGTCGGCAATGTGCGTGAATGGTGTCTTGACGCTTATCAATCAGATTTTTATAAGCATTCGCCACGCCACAATCCGATTGCTGGTACTAGCATCAAAGAAGTTCTCACTAATTTTACGACAGTAAAAAATTCTCGAGTGTTTCGCGGAGGGACATGGTATTTTTCACCGAAATCCTTACGGGTTACGTATCGGTTGAGAGACATCCCCTCTTTTGCTGTTACCAGTGTTGGGTTTCGATGCGTGAAAAAGGAGTAATGTAATCATGACCCCTGAACAACGTTATCTTTTTGATGTTACTGGATATCTTCACCTGAAGAATGTTATTAACGGAGAAGAATTGAAAGCGGCTCAAGAAGCAGCGGATACCTACATCAACGCTTCCCCCGAAGAACTTCCAGATGGATTTGACTCCAGCGGCAAACACCTTCCAAATGGTTTTGCGTTCTCCAAATCTCTGGAAGCACTCACAATGCATCCAGCGACTTGGCCCATCATCAAGGAACTGACCGAAAACAAGCCACAACTTGCTCGCGGCACAATGATCGCGGACCGAATTGGAGTGCCGGAGGGTGGAGAAGCGTTACGTCTACATTGTGCACGGGAAGATTATGGACGTGACAGAAACTGTTTTGAGAACCGAAACGGTAGAATCTATTGTGATGATTTCGTCGTTTTTCCTTACCTGACAGATGTGTATCCCGGTGATGGCGGGTTGTTGGTTGTACCCGGTTCTCACAAAGCTGAGTTCGATCGTCCCGAACACATCTTCAACAATGGAACGATTTCAGATGTCGATCAAATTCCACAAGGTGTTGAAAACATTACGCCAAAAGCGGGTGATGTGTTGATTATCTCTGAACTCTTGACGCATGGTGCGCTACCTTGGAAACCGAAAGATAGGTATCGTTGCTTCCTTGTTTTGCGGTACAGACCGCAAGGCCGTGGTGAAAGTCGTGTGTCTGAAGCGGTAAGAAAACTGTTATCGCCGGAAACGTTGGAGTTAATTGCTCGTGCAGATAATACTCACACGAACAGAGATTGTTAAAAAGGATGTTGTTAGGTTGACGTAAGAGAAGGATATGCCCTTCAAGACTCTGGATGAATTAACTTGTCAAAATAGATTTCAGACCTCTGTGGAATTTTCTTAAAATTCTTAGGGCGGTTATGCAATTTACCTGTGGAATGGAAAGGTTCAGTTCTTCGTCTGCTCTTGTTAAAGTTAATTTCTACAATGCTTACAAACCTGTACTCATAACTATTGAGGAATGCTTCCGATTCCCAGAACGATTTTCCGATACATTTGCAATAACTTATAAAGCAGGATGCGCCTTTTAATTGTTGGACAATTTGCCATGCCTTTTTAGAATCGCTTTCTTGGGTTTCAATACAAATAATCCACTTTTTCTCATTCTCGTCGTTGGATACAATTACAAAATCAGCTCGCTTACGTTCTCCCTTTGTCCCATTAAAGATAGTAAGAGGTTCTTCAAAAATTTCCGCTCTGATAACAATGGAGTCATGTGGTACGCCTTTTATCTTTACGGTGGTACCAGATTCTGGATCCGTTAATTCTACAGAAGGTTTACCCTGTCCAGATTGTAACATAACTTGGACATCATTGTTGAGCATTTCCTGCAGTATTTGTATATCATTCACGAGTCTTACTTTTCTCCCCACACAATATCGTCCTGAATCCTGTTCATGTCATCAATCGTTTTGTCAAAAGTTCGGACTTCAATTCCGAACTTTGGATGAATCTTAGCCGGAACGAGTGTGTGTGCTTTCTTTCGCCTCTTTTGTCCCTCTTCTAACGGCACTAACGCTTTTTCAGCCACATATAATTTGATCTGATCTGCTTTAATCAACTCGTTGTCCTGATAACCGTTTTCTTCAGCAATTGCTTTTAGATGTGGTTTGTCGTAGTTAAGCATGATGAGCGTATTCAGCTCCTTGACGATGTAATCGCTATGAGTTGTGATGAAGACCTTAACCCCCAAATTGACAAGCTGTGCAAAAAGTCTGGCAATGCGGCGTTGATTTTCTGGGTGTAAACTTAATTCGGGTTCGTCTACCATAAGCAGATCCCCTTTTTCAGCAATGTGCCGCAAATAAAAACTAAGGTCTAATAGTGAACGGACTGCACTTGAACTTTCGACCATAGTCAATTTGGCTTGTGTGCCTTTTGGGATAAAATAGAGTTGGTCATTTTGTGTAATGGCATATTCACCGCCGACAATATCTGTGAAGTCTTCCAATACTTCCGGATGTTCTTTGGAGATGAAACTTTTACTCTTCGCGATGTTATCAAGGCGACGCGAATAGTCAACATTGGCTTCTATTGGCAAGGGGTAACTTTGATATCCTTTGGATAGCAATTCTCGTAGATCAATCTTTTGGGCATTTCGTTCCATTTCTTTAAGCAGAAGGTTGTGAGCATAATCAAGTTCCTTCCGAAAAATTGAAACCCCGGTACGTTCAGACGAGAAAATAAAGGTTCTGGGTAAAGAGTCAGAGAAAATATCGTCAGCAATAATAAAATCAATAGCACTTTTTACACTATCAGTATCAATTTTTCTTTCTCGTTCTTCTCCTATCCCCGAAGCAAGTGTCAGCTCTTCGCTCCCCTTGGACTTTGAAAATATAAGTGACGGGCCTTGGTGAATTTTGATTCTGCTGTAGAATTCTTTATCTCGTATGTCAATCTCATCTGTCACGAGATGAAATTCGCTATTTTGAAATGCGCCTTCAGACGCTGCAAAAGTTTTATGCAATTGCTCAGTATATTTCTTACATGCTGCCGTAAACATGTCATCGGTTGCTTGCCCCAATTCAATTTTCACTCGTTCTGTAAGTACCCGTTGGATTTGGGTATTGCTAATTGGAAGATGGATAAATTCACGCCAAGAACTTAAAAACCCATACAACGCACAAGCTATATAAGTCTTGCCAGTATTATTTTCACCGCAGATGATAGTCAGATCACCCAGCGAAAATTTTGCCTGTTTTATAATTCCGAGGTTTTTTAAGCGTACTGTAAAGCTCATCCTAACACCTCTACAATCGTCATCGTGTCGTTGATGTCATGTATCAGAGTAATTTCTGTTGTTCGTAGCAATTCATACCAAATATATCAAAATGGCACACCTGGCCTGGTTAGATCGGAGTTAACAGGCTTCACACACCGGAACCCGATGTTGGTATAAATGTTTGTTGAAGGGCTTCCGTTACGATGAGAAACCCGTATTCCACTGGCACTATCTGCCCAAGAACCGCCTCGACTTACGCGGGCAGTTGTAATATTGTTCGGGGAACTATAAATTATATCTAATATTTCTCCACCTGAAATAGGATTTTCACGTGGAGAATTCGCATAAAAATCCGCATCGTATTCATCAATACACCACTCCCACACGTTGCCAGCCATGTCATATAGACCGTAGGCGTTAGGAGAATAATTTCCTATAGGCGCGTTGTGCTCGTATCCATCATCAACATCCTCATCTGCCCAAGTAATAACTTCTTCTCCCCCTTCAAAATTCTCTACTAAACCGGCTACATGCTTATCCGCATAATTACACTGTGTTCCATCCGGCGCATCGTTACCCCACGGATATTTATTTCCACTCAAGCCCCCTCGTGCTGCCATTTCCCATTCTGCTTCTGTAGGTAAACGCTTGCGTGCCCATCGCGCATAAGCCATTGCATCGTGCCAACTTACACCTACAACCGGATGCTCATTCGTCGGAGATTCCGTAGAAACCCAAGGAGGTAACGCACGATGTCCCGTTTCTTGAACAAATTGCTTATACTCGCCAATAGTCACCTCATGGATATCTATATAAAACGCATCAATGTAGACCGTATGCACCGGTTTTTCATCGTCCTCGGCATCTATCTGCTCGCTTCCCATGAGAAATTCACCTTCAGGAATCAGCACCATACCTTCGGGGATCGTATCAGTCTCCGGTTCAACGGTCGGAACAATCCGAGATGTTGTAACTTTTGAAGGATCTCCCAGCATATATCTGCTTAAATCGTCTTCGGAAGATATACCAGTACCCGATAACGGATACGCATCTATGCTTTTTTCCCAGTAAGGTAGAATTGATGCTACCCAAGATACAGAGGAATCTAAACGCACCGTAAATGTCAGTGATGTCGTTTTTCTCGGGAAAACTTCCCAACTGTGAAACGGCTCCTTTCCCGCAGAGACAAATTCAATTAATACTGCCAACCCCTCGGTAGGCGGTTTCGCTTTTAGTAGAAACTGCGCTTCTCCAACCTCTTTGTAACCCACAAATTCTATGGTGACCTCCGGGATCACCACTACATCTTCGGTTTCACCACACCCGAACAGAAAGCAAATCAGTAGCATTAATAACACGCGCTGCCATATCAATAACTTCAATTTTTTCCCTCCATGCATGCAACTCACAAGATGTTTTGTCACATTTTCAATTTTTAAACATTCACAGGATCAAAATGGATGCAGCACTTAGGCTATTATCACAGCATCCCCAAAAACGCATCAATCTCGGTTGTTGGAGTTTGACAGACATAATTTTCGCAGACATAAGCCGTTGTGCTGTTATCAATCTGCGGTTTGTTTGCAAGTAGCGGCAACGCCCCACCATCATTCGGTTCGCTCAAGGCAACAATTTTGTTGGGTAGATACATGCCGTGTAACGCAGTCAACATCGCTTCCGTTTTCGTATCCCTTTTTCCCCCAACTATAGCGATCTCCTTCGGAGTCGATATCAGGAACGCTAACTCACAAAGCAATTGTCCAGAGCCTGAAGGCATCACTTCTAACTGATTAAAATAGAGTTTCAATGTCTCTACAGCTTTGTTGTGGAATTCCGGTTTGTCCAGATGTTTGGCAAGTCGGAATAGACTATGGATAGCCATGGATACCCCTGCGGGTGTGGCACCATCATACGCGGATTTGGATTGGACAATGAGCGATTCGTGCGCTTTGCCTGTAAAGAAGAATCCATCCCCTGCTTCATCCCCAAACTGGTCAATCATCAGATGTGCAAGGCGTTCTGCCTCAGTGAGCCACCTGGGTTCAAAACTCGCTTCGTAAAGCGCGATTAAGCCCGCAATGAAATAGGAATAATCTTCAAGATAGGCGTTAAGGTGGCTTTTGCCCTCGCGGTAGGTGCGAAACAAAAGTCCGTTATCTTGGGAGAGTGTCGTCAACACAAACTCAGCGGATTTTTCACAGGCGGTAAGGTATTCAGGTTTTCTGGTCAATTGGTATCCCATCGCCATGCCACGGATCATAATGCCATTCCAACTGGTTAGAATTTTATCATCAAGTCCAGGTTTAATCCGTTTTTCTCTTTCCTCAAATAACTTTTGCCTACCGTCTGCAAGGAGTGCCTCTAATTCATCTTGATCCATTCTCAATTTTCGAGCGAAGATGTCCGGGGGTGTTTGGACGTGAAGTATATTTTCACCTTCAAAATTCCCCTGCGGTGTGATGTCATAATACTCGCAAAAAATTTCAGCGTTCTTTTCCCCGATAATATCTTCCACATCGGGCAGTTCCCATACAAAAAATTTGCCTTCAACCCCTTCGCTATCTGCATCTTGTGTAGAGTAGAAGCCACCTTTTTCAGCGTCGTACATCTCACGCAGCACATAATCTAAAGTTTCTGTGGCTATGTCACGGTAAAAAGAGTTTTGCGTGGCTTGGTATGCTTCAAAATAAGCGACAACAAGTTGGGCATTGTCATAAAGCATCTTCTCAAAGTGCGGCACAAGCCAGCGTGCGTCTGTAGAATATCTGTGGAAACCACCACCAAGCTGATCATACATACCACCGAGTGCCATTTTTTGCAAAGTGAGTTCTACCATCTCTAACGCATTCGGATTGCCGCTGTGGTGCCAATAACGCAAAAGAAAAGGGAGTCCCATACTTGGTGGGAATTTGGGGGCATTGCCAAATCCACCATATTGCGAATCGAATTGGGAACGGTAGTGTTGGAACGCTTTTGTTATAAGTTCTTCAGTGAGTTCATGTTCGTGCGGATCAACAAGATTACTCATCTGATTGAGTTGTGTTGTGAGTTGATCTGCTTGTTCCAGTACCTGTGCGTTCTTTTCGTTAAATGCTTCTGCAACGGCGTGCATCACTTTTGGGAACCCTGGTCTGCCATATCGATCTTCGGGCGGATAATAGGTGCCACCGTAGAAAGGTTTCAAATTGGGTGTGAGGAAAACAGTCATAGGCCAACCGCCGTGACGTGTCATAATTTGGACAGCGTTCATGTAAATTTCATCTAAATCGGGGCGTTCTTCTCTATCTACCTTGATATTCACGAACAGTTCGTTCATGACTGCTGCAATATCTTCATTTTCAAAGGATTCGCGTTCCATGACGTGGCACCAATGACAAGCAGAGTAACCGATACTGAGAAGAATAGGTTTCTGTTCGCGTTTTGCGCGTTCCAACGCTTCTTCACCCCACGGATACCACTCAACAGGGTTGTGTGCGTGCTGAAGCAGATAAGGGCTTGTTTCATGAATAAGGCGATTGGTATGTTTGAGGGTATCGTGCATGTGCATTCTCCAGTGTCTGGGAGTCCGAGTTAAGAAGGCAGGTAATCTACTCCCGCTTTTATAAATGAAAATACCGCTACGGGGATTCGAACCCCGGTTTGATGGCTGAGAACCATCTGTCCTAACCCCTAGACGATAGCGGCTTATATTTTTACGCAATAAGTAGTTTCGGAATTACGCTTATGTTTTTAATTAGTTAGCTGAATCTTAACGATTTCATTTATAAGGTTAAAATCAATCTCTTGCAAATCATTGATAGGTAATCTAATTTCCAACTTACTTAAACGTTTCGAATTAAACTTTCTGTAATAGTTATATCGCCATTTTTCACCATTTATAGCAGCACAGATAAAAATTCCAAAATTTTCATATTCTTTATATTCATCTTTTATATCCAGAACAAACACATCTGGATTTGCGGCATATTCATAATCATGATAAAAAGCGCAACATGATCCCCTATTAGACGATATTGTGATTGTTCCTGGTGGATAAATTACATTAACACTATTTTTATCAACAAAACTTGAAATACCATTGTTAAATTCAGATGTACTAATTAGGGGTAAAGAACCCAATGGAAGTGTTTTTACACGTCCACTATTTCCCTTCTTAATGGATTTGAAAAATGTTGTTAAATTGAAAAGTCCACATTTTGGTAATCTTAATTCCTTTTCTTTTCCTTTCCGGTCTATAATAGATTTTCCATCAATAAGATTGTTCTTTACAAATGAAACATCACAATGATAGTTTTCTGTATCATGTTGACTAATAAACATTTCAGGTGCGCATTCTAAACTTTCCATGTCTAACAAACTGCAATCAAGTTCTTTTCTGATAGGGTCAGGAACTGTTTGCGTAGCGATATAATTGCCAATTGCTTTAGCAATAGTATTCATATTGCCTTTTGCTTGTGATACGTTTTGAGTTTTAGTTCTTACTTCATCATCTTTTAGTGTCGCCCATACTACTTTATCAGTAGAGACATTGTGTGGACGATGACATTGTAAGATAATAGCATGAGTGCCTTTACTTACATTTGGATAAAATAAATCTTCTGGCAATGTTATCACAGCTTTTAATGTATGTTCTTTTAACATGTTTTTGCGCCAACTAAGTTCTTCACGCTTGTTATTGGTAGAAGTCATTACGGATGTAGGAAGAACAGCAAAAAGCCAACCGTCATCTTTGATGAACTTAAGTGCTACATCTACAAATTCCCATTCAAAGGCATTTTCAAGTGCAAATGGCGGATTCATTAATACTTTATCCGCTTTAATATCTAATTTTGCATTCAAACTGTCTCCTTCAATAATATTACTACTTCCATCCCCACGAAATATCATGTTGACAATAGCTAATGTGGCAATTACGGGGTCATTGTCTATACCATAAAAGTTACCTGACTTGAAAGTATGTAAATTGTTCTTATCTCTTTTTACTTTATCTAAAGCCGCAACTAAAAATCCTCCTGTTCCACATGCGGGATCAAACACTATATCGTCATATTTTACGTCAAGTAGTTTTGCTGCCCATTCTGTTATATGCCGAGGTGTAAAGACAATTCCAAGTTCATTAGCATCATTAGCATATTTTAGAAATTGTTCGTAGAATTCACCAAGCACATCTATTCCACTATCAATAGCTGATGCTATGTTTAAGTCGCGTAACAAATCTATTGTTTGACATAAAGCAGCTCTATATTTCATATGGTTATCTTGTGATGGTGGCAAGGTAATCTTTATTTGATCGAAGTATTCCTTTTTATTATGTTTTTGAAGGGTAACTTCTGCCCTTGTATTAATATCTCTAATTAGACGCGTAGCATTATTACTTAGAGATAGTTTCTCATCTTCTGCTAAAGCAAGCAAAATACAAGCCATTACACTGGCTCGATCTCTCTTGTTAATTGCACCCTGATGCAAAATCTTGTTAATATTTTTGGTTTTTGATCTAAATCTCTCATAATCTCCCATGTCGTATTCATCTAACCTACCTGTTCCATTCATGATTAGAGAATCCATTTGTTTTGGAGATATAAACCCTGTTGCCCTTCTACCGTTAATAGTTAGTATGTTCCACGATTCACCTACTAAGCATTTTGTTTCTATGTGATATGTTGCATCAGGACTGCCTGCAATACCTGTAATTATTTTGCAATTTAGTTCTGATTTATTATTAATATCGTTAGCATATCCTATAGCTTCTTTTACTGCAAGGTCAAGATCATTAATTGAACTTTTTGCTTCAATAGTCCAATATTCACGCTCATTTAATTTCACGATATATTCTGGGCGTTTCAACCCTAAAGCTAATTTGAGTTGCGGATCGTTTGCAAGTTCATTTTGCGCAAATACTTGTCCACCATTCTTTAGCGATTGTGTTCTCCAACCAAGTTCTTTAAGCTTATCAAGAATAAACCCATATAATCTGAATTCGCTATCTTTTATCTTTTTGTTCATGATATACTCCTTCAGTATAATTTGATAAACATAATATCACACATGATAAAATGTTTCAAATCATTTTCCCTTTCATTTAATTGTAACTGATATGAGTCAGTTGATAGGGACCACGCCAAGAGGCGTGGTCCCTATTCCCTATCTAACAATGTTGAAATTAAGTATACTAGAAAAAATATAATGTCAAGAACTTTTTATAAATCTAAAACTATTCGGAATTAGTAGTTTTGGGATTTGGAAACTCACTCTAAACCCTTGCAAAGAGTGAGTTTTGCTTGTTTTAATTCGTCAAAAATGGTATAATATTGGTAAGTTAATAAGGTTATTTTTTTAAGGAATAGGACTTACCAATGAAAAACTTTTGGTCGAAATGGTTTGTAAGTGCCTCCAGTGGGATATTAGGCAGAATGCTGCTTGTTGTTTTATGTTTAGGAGCGGGTTTTGTTGGTGGTCAATATATTTCAATCCCAATAGATAAAGAAATAATCACAGGTGCAGGACTCTTCATCGGTATTATTGCACTTTTTATTACAGCTTTTTTCCCTATCTGGCTTCCTATGATATTGGAATGGTCTATTATGAAGAAAGATTTTAAAATCAAATCACAGGAATTAGAAAATGAGAACCTAAAATTGAAGTTAAAATTGCAACAGCAAGAACAACAATCTTTGCCAGATCAAGATGAGTAATATATTCAATAACCTACTGAAATCCAAGTCCCAAACTACTTATTCCATAACTAAATATGTGACATAAAACATAAACCCCACATCAAAACAAAAGGAAATCATAAGATAGCAACATCTCACCCGCTCCCTCACATACAAACACACAAAGAAATAATAAAATGAATTCACCTAAAATTTTTCTTTCACATGTAAAAGAAAATGAACCAATTATCAAATCTATTGATCAAAATCTCACAAGATACGGTATTAATGTAATTACTGACTACAAAAATATAGAAGGTGGTTCAAATTGGGAAAAAACATTAGAAAAACTTATAGAAGGTAGTGACTATTTTATCCTATGCTTTTCCAAAGAATTTGAACAACGTAAAAAAAGTGTCGCACATAGAGAATTGGATTATGCTATAAAATGTGCAAAAGATATTCCCTTTTGGAAAAAATGGATAATTCCAATCAAAATTAATGAATGCACAATCCCTGATAGAGAAATCAGATCAGGTGAAAAACTTACTCACCTACAATGGATCAGCTTATTTCCTCGTAGCAAATTCAAAAACGGCATTAAATCTATTGTAAACATAATAAAGAGCGAACAATTGGAAAATACAACAAACGATAAAACAAGAAAGCACAATAGAAATAACAGTTATGTTAAAGAACGAAAAAGATTAAATAGAATAATTTCTTTCGAAATAGATATGTCTCCTATTGATTTTATTAAATCACTCCCCCAAATAAAATCGGATTTATTACAGGAAATTGGAACAATAAAAGATTCCAAAACCCCTATAGGTGGAACAACTATTGACATCTGCGAAATAAATGAATTGTATATTGATGCACTTCAAAAGATCCTAACAAAACTTGCATCTTTCTATTCATCAGATTATTTTATAGACCAATCTCCACAAAATTTCTTTTCAGAGATAATATTTGCACGTAACCCTTTTTACAACATAATAACTGAACCAGATGGCATAGGAACAGGGGGGACCATAAGGGGTATTCATTATACCCGCTTAGTAATCGAAGATATTGAAAATCTTATCAAAATAATGGTTGATGGATTACTATACCCTAAAGGTGATTATCCTGGTCTTGATTACGACAATTGGCTAAAACACTGGCGAGATTCAAGTTAAATTATAATCATACATGACAGCACTTCACATATAAACACACAGATATTCACAAAATAATAGGTAAGCCCAAAACTACTTATTGCGTATTTTTATAGGTGTTGCTCTACTGCCGATATTACGATTCGCTTTCAGTTGTTAGTCTTCCTGCGTGTTCAATCATCTCACTTAACACATCAAGATTAACATCTGATAGGTTGCGAAAACTGACGCTGCTTTTACCAGTCTTGACTTTGCCGAGTCGGGAGTCATAGATTTCAGCCAAGTAACGTTTTCCTTCGACTGCATTTACATACACGCTGAAGTAATTTTTCTGTCGAGCTAATCCAACAAGAAACCATTCGACCTGCTTCTTATCAGAACGTTGATATGAAAAATTTCCGTAGCCAATGATCTGCTGTTCGCTGCCGCCCCAAAAAACACCTTCCCACATACAGTAGTCCTGATCTGGTAATGCTGTCTTGATTAGCGTGTGAAGTTCCTCTAAAACCTTTCTAATATCTGGTTCTTGGTTTGCAATATACTCATCAGGTGAGGTTTCTACCCGTTCCATCTTGTCTCCTCTCAGGTTTACAACACAACTGTGTTCAAGTTGTTACTTTGTAAAGAAAGTGGCTGCCCGGGAAGGACTCGAACCTTCACTACATGGTCCAGAGCCATGCGTCCTACCATTAGACGACCGGGCATTGACCTTCGTGTTAAGTATATCTTAATAGGTACTGCTTGTCAATGTTTTCTGCTATTGTAGTGTGATCTTTTCCGAAAGGGTATAGAAAATATCCAAGAGTCCGATGAGGATAGTTGGAACAACAAAGACACTCAATAGGGCAAAGGTGCCTTTAGAAAAGGAGAAATCATCCGTATCCTCGGCAGTTTCAAGATACATCGCCTTGACAATACGAGCATAGTAGTAGAGGGAGACGACACTGTTTAGCAAACCGATAAATGCCAGCCAATACATCCCTTTACTGATGACAGCATTGAACAGAAGCCATTTTCCAAAGAAACCGGCAAAAGGTGGGATACCTGTCAGTGAAAAAAGGAAAATCGCCATCGAACCAGCAACCAAAGGTGCGCGGGAGGAAAGCCCCCGATAACCGTCAATCATTTCACTACCTGATTCGTTCGCAATTAAGACGACAACGTAAAATGCTCCCAAGTTCATAAAAAGGTAAACGATGAGATAAAAGAGAATGGCACCAAGTCCCTCAGGAGTGAGTAGAACAGCACCCATCAATAGGTAGCCTCCATGGGCAATACTTGAATATGCCAATAACCGTTTGACATTGCGCTGTGGCAGTGCAGCCAAATTACCTACTGTCATTGTGAGTGCGGAGATTATCGCTAACATTAATCCCCAATCAATAGATTGCATAATTTCCGGTTTGCTAAATCCTGAGTGGAAAAATCTGATGAACAGCGCAAATCCTGCGGCTTTTGAGGCAACAGATAGGAAAGCCGTTATCGGAATAGGCGCGCCTTCGTAAACATCAGGTGACCACATGTGGAAGGGAACAGAAGCGATTTTATAACCTATACCCGCCAGGATGAAGGTTATCGCAATTAGCAGGCCGAGTGCGGTTACTTTACCCGAAGCAAGTACTATGGGAAGTTGATTACTGATTTCAGACAAGTTTCCCGTTCCTGTCATGCCGAACAGTAGGGACAATCCAAATAGCATTGTTCCAGATGCCACGGCACCATAAGTAATATATTTGAATGCAGCTTCACTTGAACGCGGACTATGCGTCAAGAACCCGGCGAGGATATAGGAGGTAAGGCTGACCGTTTCCAACGAAACGAATATCATCAACAGATTTGTTGACGATGCCATAAGAAACATGCCGAAGGTAACGGCTAACAATAATGCATGGTATTCGCCTTTCAATCTTACATCAAGTTCCTCTGAACGGAGGGAGAAAAGAATCGTTGCAGCGGTTGCCAGAAGCAGGAGGACCTTGAAGAATATAGCAAATCCATCAAGTTGAATCATTCCAAGAAAGAGGGATTTCGATTCGTTAGTGCCGAGGGACAAGTGTGTAAATATAACTGCGATTAAGGTAACCCCGAGTCCCACAAGGGAGAGATATGCGACCTTTTCACTTTCCCGATTTTTAACAACGAGATCAAGGATTATGACTGCAGCAGCGAAAACGACGAGGAGAATTTCTGGGCTAAAATGCAGAAGACTTTCAATGTTTTTTAAGGGTTCCAAACCTTCCTCCTATAGACTCGCTACTGTGTTCAGAATTTCAGTGAGTTTTGTAACGGATTCGCTGAACATATCAATTGCGAAGTGGGGCCAAATGCCAAGGACAATGGTTAGAATTCCGAGTGGCACCAAAGTCAGGATTTCACGTCCATTGATTTCTGGAAGGTCTTCGTATTTAGGGTTGAGTGTTCCCAAGAAAACTCTTTGAAGCGTCCAGAGGAAGTATGCCGCACCCACAACAATACCAATCGTAGACAAGATAGTCAATGTTTCAAATTTTTGGAAGGCACCGAATAAGGAAAGTGCTTCTCCGATAAATCCGCTCAAACCGGGCAACCCTAAAGATGCCATAAACGCAAGCGTTGTAATGCCCGTATAGATGGGCATTCTATTTCCTAAGCCACCGAACCCGTTAATCTCACGATGGTGCGCACGGTCATAGAGAACACCAACAAGTAGGAAGAGCATAGCACTGATGACACCGTGATTAAACATCTGGAGAATTGCACCGTTGATTCCCATAGTATTCCGAGCGGCAAGCCCTAAGATGACAAATCCCATGTGTCCGATACTGGAATACGCTACTAATTTCTTAAAATCGGTTTGTGCCAACGCGCAGAAAGATCCGTAGACAATATTAATAAAACCGAGTAATGCCAAACTATTACCCCAGAAACCTACGCCGTTGGTAAAAATTGCCAAACCTTCCGGAAACATCGCCATATTGATTCGCACCAACCCGTAGGTTCCCATTTTTAAAAGAACACCTGCAAGGATAACGCTAATCGCTGTCGGGGCTTCAACGTGTGCATCGGGAAGCCATGTGTGGAAAGGGAAAATCGGCACCTTGACAGCAAAACCGATAAAGAAACCAAGGAAAACCCACATTTGGAAGCCTGAATCGGCGAGAGCATGTCCTTCGGTTGATGCCAGCGTAATGAGTGTCGGAATATCAAACGTTCGTAAACCTTGTGCTACTCCATTGACAACGTTGCTGTTGAGATAAACCGCAATCATCGCAACCAACATCAGCACGCTGCCGAATAGCGTATAAAGGAAGAATTTAATTGCAGCATATTCTCGACGTGGTCCGCCCCACACACCGATCAGGAAATACATCGGCAAGAGTGTCAGTTCAAAGAAGACGAAGAAGAGGAAAAGATCCAACGCAGCGAAAAAGCCTAACATCCCCGTTTCAAGTAACAGGAACAACGCCATATATGCCTTAATGCCCTTTTCTATGTTCCGCCAAGAGGCAAGCACACAGATTGGTCCCAAAAGAGCGGTCAGGAGTAGCAGTGTTACGCTTAAACCGTCAATACCAACGTGATATTGAATATTGAAAGTCGCAATCCAGGCGACAGGACCATCAACAAACTGTGTTCCAGCAATTGATCGTTTGTAGTCAATAAATAAGTAAATTGCGAGTATCAGCGGGATAAGTGCAAAACCGAGTGTAACGCGTTTTATTAATTCTTCCGACTCCTTTGGTAGAAGTAAAACAACGATCATCCCCAGCAACGGGACAAAAATCATTAGCGACAATAACATTTTTTGTATTCTTCCTCGTTGAATTTTGCACTATCGGCAAATTGTTGTAGTTGAATTCTGTACTCTCTCGCTGCTATTAGCATATTTTGCGAGAAAATTGAAAATGTAAGGCTATAAACCTTGTTCATTCTTTTTCATTGCGCTTTTCAAACTGCACCTATAAGCACTTACAAAACCCTGAAAATCAAGATTATCAACACTATCCCGCCAATAACGACAAAGAGATAGGTTTGTATTGCTCCTGTCTGAAGTCTGCGGATTCTTCCTCCGGCTGCCCACGTAACTTCTGCTACCCGGTTGACGATACCATCAACAACACGATTATCAAAAAAGCCTATAAAAGCAGCGAGAATATCGCGTGTTACTGTTCCAACACCGTTGACGATTCCATCAACGACAGTCCCATCAAATTGGGCAAAAAGCCGCGACTTCCACACCGTCAGTGCAACCAACACGCCGTCGTAGAATTCATCAAAGTAGTATTTGTTCCAGAATAGGTTGTAGACCGGGCGGAAAGTTGTTGCAACAGCTTCTCCAGAGAACCTTCGCTTGTGGTAAAACAGCCATGAGAGCAGTATCCCTAAAGCCGCGACACAGATTGACAACACCATTGCGATTGTGTGTGCAGGACCGTGTCCAGGATGTGCATCATCAGCATGTTCAGTGTCGTTTCCACCCTCTTCTTCAGCTGCTTCTGCTTCGGAAATACCAAAGAGTGATATGCCAAAATTCGCATCACCTATTTTGGTGTCAGGTGAAACGTAAGCATGTTGCGTTGTATTAGGCATATAGGGTTGTGACGGTGGTTTAACATAATCTTCGTTGAACCAAAGGATATTCACTGCGGGGAAACTCAGCAGTGCCAAAACGATGAGCGGCACCGTCATCGCCAACGGAGATTCGTGTGCCATGTCGTGCATTTCTTTGTTGCGCGGCTCACCGAAAAAGGTCATAAATATCAGGCGGAACATATAAAATGCTGTGATACCCGCAGCAAGGAGTGCCATGCCGAATAGAATGTAGTAATGGGGTGAGTTTGATGCCATTGCCTCTCCAAGCACACCCCCTAAAATCGCATCTTTACTCCAGAACCCAGAAAAGACAAACGGCACACCTGAAATAGACAACGTTGCGATGAGCATTGTGAGGAAAGTAATTGGCATTTTTCGACGGAGTCCGCCCATGTTCCGCATATCCTGGTCAGGTGGGATTTCAGAACCGTGTGCATGAACTAAACTGTGATCATCATGTTTATCATGTTCCTTGCCATCTGCGTGTTCATCGTCATGATGGGCATGCATTGCGTGGAAGGCGTGAATAACACTTCCTGAACCAAGAAACAGGAGTGCTTTGAAAAACGCGTGTGTGGTAAGATGGAAAAGTCCAGCAACATAACTACCTACCCCAATTGCCAACATCATATATCCCAATTGGCTAATCGTAGAGTATGCCAAAACCCGCTTAATGTCAAATCGAACGATTGCAATGGTAGCGGCAACAAGTGCGGTAATCCCTCCGACATAAGCGATGACGAGAGACGAAGCTGGTGTCAAAATTGGGAACATTCGAGCTACGAGGTATACTCCGGCAGCAACCATCGTGGCAGCGTGTATCAAAGCACTGACGGGTGTAGGACCCTCCATCGCGTCTGGCAGCCATGTATGCAACGGCACCTGTGCAGATTTACCAACAGCACCACAAAATATGAGCACTCCGGCAATTGAGAGCCACACGATATCTGCTGTATCGCCTGTAAACCTTGCGGGGTCAGTAAGCAGCGTAAAAATACCATCTGTTCCGTGCAGAGAAAGAGTATCAAATTTTTTGAACAGCATCATCATACCGATGAACATGCCAACATCACCGACGCGTGTTGTCAGGAACGCCTTCTTACATGCATTCGAAGCGGAATCCTTTTCAAACCAGAAGCCGATTAGCAGATAAGAGCAGAGACCGACAAGTTCCCAACCGATATAGATACCGAGTAGGTTATCCGATACAACCAAGAAGAGCATTGAAAATGAGAAAAGCGAAAGGTAGGCAAAAAACCGTGGATACCTCGGATCACCGTGCATATAACCCATAGAGAAGATATGCACCAGACTACTGACTAACGTGACAACAATCAGCATAATCACGGTAACGCTGTCAAGGTAAAAACCCATTGAGAAAGTGGTATCACCGAGTGAAATCCAATCAACGGTATGCAGTGCGCCTTGAGCAACTTCACCCTCAGTAGTAGGCGCACTTTGTAAGCGTGCAACGTCTTGTAA
Organism: Candidatus Poribacteria bacterium; assembly: GCA_965197475.1. Classification (GTDB taxonomy): domain Bacteria; phylum Poribacteria; class WGA-4E; order WGA-4E; family WGA-3G; genus MSPOR6. The sequence goes on from CBDANF010000003.1 coordinate 1,709,318, forward strand.
TAGCAAAAGTGAGCAGGCAAGCGCGACAAGCATCGCAGCGGTTGACAAATAATCTTGCCGTGGGAAACTACGTTTTGCTAAGCCCAATAGTGCAAAGATTGCGAAGGCTGCAAGCGGGCAAAGTAAGATAATACTTATTAAGGATACAACCATATTTTTTTACTATGGGCCTCCTGGTCCGCTTGCAGCCGTTGTTGCAAGCGGGTTTCTGATAAGATCGACGATATCTGATTAAATCGAACTTTTAACTGCAAATGAATTATTAACCTTTTAAGGTATCCACTTCGTCTGGGCGTATGCTACCGAATTCACGGTAAATAGCGAGAATTATGGCGAGAAATACCGCCGCTTCGGCTGCAGCAAGCACGATACCAAAGATAGCGATTATCTGACCATCAATATTTTCTGGCGGTGTAACAAAACGTGAAAATGCGACGAAGTTTAGATTACACGAATTAAGAATAAGTTCAATGCCCATCAGAATACTGATAGCGTTTCGCCGAGTTAGTACTGCGAAAATGCCGAGTGTAAATAGAATTGCACTGATTACCAAATAATGTTGAAGACTCATTTTTTCCTATCCTACAGATTTAGAAAGTGTCCAACGGAATTAATCCCGAACCTCCTTGCGAGAAATGAGCGCAGCACCAATTAACGCAACTAACAGCAGCACAGATACAACCTCAAACGGCAGCAAAAAATGTTTTTTTAAAATCAGTTCGCCAATACGCTTGGTTGTCGGTTCAAGTTGCGTTCCATCATCGGTGAGATTTTTCCAACCGGGTGTATTCGCTATGACCGTCAAAAGCAGCATAAGCAGGGCAAGTGAAATTCCACCACCCAATAGCAGCTGACCGCGTTCAATGTGGATACGCATCTCTAACCGTCCGCTTGTCATCATGACACCGAAAAGGATAAGCACCAGAATACCGCCGACGTAAACAATTACCTGTGTTGCTGCAAGAAAATCTGCTTGTAGAAATACGTATAATCCCGCTACCCCAAAGAGAGTAACCATCAGTGCAAAAGCGGCATGAACAATGTTACGAACCGTTACCACAGCGAGTGCAGAGGCAATTGTTAATAACGCGAACCCGTAAAAAATAAATGTCTTGAGTGTAAATTCCATAAAAGTAGAACTTCCTAATCTGCTGCTTCTGTGGCATCTGCCTCGTCTTTACCGTACATCTCCTGCTTATCAAAATTGAAGATTAAATCTGTGCGATCAAACTTTGAATATTCAATTCCCTCAAGCGAATCCTTCATTACGAGACACTCTGTCGGACAGACCTCCGTGCATAATCCACAATACATACAGAGGGACATATCAATATCAAACTGGTCAAGATAGAAAACGACCGGGTTTCTCGTAACGACGCGTGATACCGTGTCTCCAGAAACGGTTTGGGTGCGGTTTTCATTCTCCGATGGCTCCAGCCGGTCTATAACCTCTTGTGAACCTAAGCGTGTGGTGATATTTGTAACGGTTACCGAATCTTCCGGGTTTATCTTCTTTTCATTGCCTTCAATGATACCGATGATTTCCTGTCCGTCCTTGAGATGTACAACGTTCATGCTATCCCATAATTGTTCACCCTTGGGAAGTTTCGTGCCGACAATCGTAATACAATCCACAGGACAGATCAACTCACACTTTTTACAGCCGATGCAGTCCTCAATCCGATTATAGAGTTGACCACGATACCCTTTCGGAATTTCTCGAACGTTCTGTTTCTTTTCGTAATCGTGTTCATACGGATATTGGTGCGTGACGTTCGGTTCAAAGAACTGCCGAATTGTAATTCGCATCCCGACGAGGACGGTATAAACACCTCTGTATATGTTTCGTATGTATTTGTCCATAACGAATGTTCCTTTGTAGGTCAGTTTCCCACGCGAAAGGTGCGGATACTACCTAAACGCGTATTTAATAAGCACACCGATAAGCAACCCGCTGTGGAGAACGATGCCGTAAATTTTCCATTTACGGTCACCTTTGAAGAGTTCACTGGGTAGTGTCATGATCCAGTAAGCGATACATACTATGCCTAAACCTACAACAAAAGAAACCACAAAAGTATGCAACGACTGAATATTAAAAATTATTGCGATTGAATCGTTCAGGATTACAATTGTGCCTCCGAGAATTGTAAGTGCAATCCCAGAGATACATGCGACTTTTTCCGTTCTTGTTGCCTCCGTAGTTCTTATTTTTCTGAGGAGCGGGAACACTATATAGAAACCAAAGCATGCGAGACTCACTCCTAAAACGAATCCCAAAGTAGGCAGCCAATGCTTACTGACACCGTCAGCAATCAAATCGTCCGCGGTTATAAGCAGAATTACACCGATGATAGGTAACTGCTTTACCACCCACGCGATTTTTTCTTGCTTCGTACTTCGCAAAATCCCCATAACAGCATTCATCGTTTACCTCCGTTTAGAACTATCCTTAAACTAATATACAGATAATTTCAACACATTGCCCTGATTAAGCTGAACTCGCCTGCGGTTCAGCTTTTCGCGCAAGATTTCTACCTGCAAATGCATACGCACCGATAAGACCAGCATAGATAATCGCACAACTAATCCCGATGCTCCACACATCATCATGGTCAAAAATCAACCCCCATACACCTGTGCCTAAGATGTTAAAAAATGAAATCGGGATAAAGTATTTCCAGCACAGATTCATGAGTTGATCCACACGTAAACGTGGTAGTGTCCACCGCAGCCACATCATCAGAAAGACAAGACTCAAAGTCTTGATAACGAAACCGGGAAGACCACCGAGAAAATCATAACCCGGCAAGACACCTTCCCATCCACCGAGGAAGAGCGTCACAGCAATTGCACTCACCGCGAACATATTTGCGTATTCGGCAATAAAGAAGAGAGCAAAACGCATACCACTATATTCGGTATGGAACCCAGCAACGATTTCGGATTCTGCCTCAGGCAGATCAAATGGCGTTCGGTTGACCTCAGCAATAGAAGATATAAAGAAGATAAAGAATGCTATAAAGGTAAAGGGTGACCGAAATATCAGCCAAGTGAAAACACCATTGGACTGACTATCCACAATCTTACTCATACTCAAACTTCCTACGAGCATAACAACTGTCAAAATGGAAAGACCGAGCGGGATTTCATAACTGACAATTTGTGCAGCGGAACGTAATGAACCCAACAACGACCATTTACTGTTTGATGACCATCCTGCCATAATTACGCCCATGACAATCACAGACGAGATCGCCATGATATAGAAGATGCCAATATTAAAGTCGCTCACTAATATGTCTTGTCCAAACGGGATTGCAGCGAAAACTGCGAAAGAGCAGGCAAATATGATGTATGGTGCGAGCATGAAAAGAACTTTATCACCTTGCGGTGGGATATAGTCCTCTTTGAAGATAAGTTTTATTCCATCTGCCAATGTTTGCAGTGTGCCCCAAGGTCCAACACGCATGGGACCTGTTCGATTCTGAAAACGTGCTGCTACTTTTCGTTCTGCAAGCACAAGGACCAACGGAAGTAGTGGCACAAGTGCAACGAAAATACCCGCGCATACCAACATCACAAGCACAGAACCCAACTCCACAGGAAAATCTGGAATTCTCGGAACGATTACATTTTGGACAAAATCTGTTGCCCAATTAGTTCCTTCTTGTAAATTTATATTAGGAAAGAAACCTTCAGATACAATATTTGGCATCTAACCTCCTAACCACAAGTAACATCATCTGTTATCAGATAGTTTTACCGATCAACTTCTCCCATCACGATATCAATGCTTCCGATAATCGCGATAATATCTGCTATCATCAAACCTCGACTTAGTTCTGGTAGCGCGCTTAACGCACTGAAACAGGGCGAGCGTCCCTTGACACGCACAGGCTTCGGTGTACCGTCACTTACGATGTAAAATCCAAGTTCGCCACGTGGTGCTTCACTACGGAAATAGATCTCACCTTTGGGTGGACGGACAGCTTTTAATTGTGCCATGACAGGACCGTCGGGAAGACCTTCCGCTAAAATTTGTCGGACTATCCGCACGGATTCCTTCATTTCATCCATGCGCACTTTGTATCGACTCCAGCAGTCACCAACAACAGCACCTAACTCAGGAATATCCTTGGCAATAGGCACATCAAAATCAAACCGATCATAGATAGAATAGGGTTCATCTCGTCGCAAATCCCAATCAACACCTGACCCGCGGATATTCGGACCAGTAGCACCGTAACTCAGTGCCATCTCTGCCGACATAACAGCGACTCTCATTGTCCGTTCGGCGAAAATGCTGTTTGCTGTCAAAAGATCGTTATATTCGTCAATCTTCGGTTCAAAATAGTCCAGAAACTCTTTGATCTCATCTAAGAAATTCTGTTCAAAAACAGAACCAGGTTCCATAGGGATGATTTCAGATACACCACCGATGCGGATATAGTTATAGGTAAGACGTGCACCACAAATTTTCTCAAAAAGCAGAAGAAGCTTTTCCCTATCACGAAACGCATAGAGAAACGGTGTGAATGCTCCGATGTCCATTCCGTAAGTACCAAATGAAAGGAGATGACTCGCAATCCGATTTAATTCACAAATAAGCACACGTAGATATTCCGCGCGTTCCGGCACCGCAAAATCCCGTTTTTCGTCCATCTCAATCAGTTTTTCAACAGCAAGACAAAACCCCCAATTCTGGTTCATCGCCGCAACGTAATCCATTCGGTCGGTGAAAGGAATGATTTGAGGGTAAGAGAGGTTTTCTGAGTGTTTCTCAAAACATCGATGCAGATAACCGATATGTGGTATCGCTTCCCGCACGACCTCACCGTCCAACCTCAACTCCAGCCGTAACACCCCGTGAGTACTAGGATGCTGAGGTCCCATATTCACTATCATCTCATCGGTGAACGGTTTGAGTTCTATAATTTTCGATTCTGTCTGTTGTGTGTTTTCCATAATGCGGGTTTGAAAGGTCTATTTTTATCTTTTATGTCTATCTATTTCACTATGAATGATATCTTTTGTGCTGCAAGTTAAACCTAACAATTATTTTCAAAGTTATTCAGTTGCGTGATTAGAGGCACATGGAAATCGATTCAATGTTAGTACGGCACACGCATTCCGCGATAAAAATCAGGCTCCTTATAATCTTTTCGTAGCGGGTATCCTTCCCAATCATCGGGAAGTAAGATTCGGCGTAGGTCAGTATGCCCCTCAAAGAGAATACCATATAGGTCGTAAGCTTCGCGTTCGTGCCAATCCGCAGTTTTCCAAATATGTGAAACGCTCGGAAGGTGTGCATCAGTTTTCGGCATTGATGCTTTCAAAACCACGCTATGTCGATGCTGCATAGAATAGAGATGGTAAACGACAGAGAATTCTTCCTCCTTGGCACCCAGATCAACACCACTAAGGCACATCAACGAATCAAACGCCAACGTGTCAGTCTCAACGAGATATTGACACACCTCAGCGATAGCTGCGGGAGCAATTTGAATACTCGGATCGCCAGCAAGTTCGGTGTCAAAACCGAGGGCAGATTCACCAAACTTCTTGGTTAGAATTTCATAAATTTCTTCCGGTTTCACGTAATATCTACTCCAGATGAGATAGTGCTATTTTATACAGTGCTTTCAGCGTTTTCGTCTTCAGCGGTTGGTGTTTCAGCTTCATCGGCACCTTCGGTTTTCTCGTGTTCATACCATTCTGTTTTGGTAAAGAGTCTCTTCAAGAACGGAACATTGGAACGTTTTGCGACGGTTTGGGTTTTAATTTTTTCCTGTAATTTCAACAAACCTTCAATGAGTGCTTCCGGTCGTGGGGGACATCCTGGGACATAAACGTCAACTGGTATAATCCGATCAACCCCTTTAAGAACATGGTATCCGTGCTGCCAATAGGGACCACCGCTTGTAGCGCAGCTACCCATTGAGATGACGTACTTCGGTTCAGGCATCTGTTCATAAAGACGTTTGATACGTGTTGCCATTTTAAGCGTTACTGTACCAGAAATCACCATTAAATCTGATTGGCGAGGTGTTGCCCGAGGCACACCTGCCCCGAATCTGTCCAAGTCGTAGTTAGAAGCAGCTGTTGCCATAAATTCAATTGCACAACAAGCGAGACCAAATGTCATCGGCCAGAGTGCTGAGGATCGTGCCCAGTTCGCGACAGCATCAACTGAGGTGACAATTATGTTTTTGTCCAATTTCTCATCAATTATCATAACTTTCCTCCCTTTGGAAGGACTGTACCTCTAATTGTGTGGAACGAATCCACTCCAGATCGCCTTTTGCCCACACATAAGCGAGTCCGACTAACAGGATTGCGATAAAGACGAGCATTTCCAAAAATGCAAAGAGACCGAAGTCTCGGAAAACAACTGCCCACGGCAGAAGGAATACGACTTCCACGTCAAAGATTAGAAAGATGAGGGCGATCACATAAAAACGGGTGTTGAACTTAATCCGTGTGTCGCCAATCGGGTCTTCCCCGCATTCATACGGGGTGTACTTTTCGCCCGAAAACAACTTTGTATGAACAAGACGAGAAATAGTTATGTTTAGGACAACAAACAAGCAGCCAACAACTAAGAAAATCAGAACATTTGCAAAATCAAAGAGCATCTATCTTATCCTTATTAGAACGGAAGTTGCAGTGTGTCGTGTTTCATTTTGTCTATAAAGTATATCCTAAATTAGTAGGAATTTGCAAGGAAAAAATAAGCAACTCACGTATTTCCGTTATCTTATAAAGTGTTCTTGAACCATTTTTTCTTACGTTTTAGCATTCCTTCAATTTTTTGTTGCAATACATCTAAAATTTTGCAATAATTTATTAGGAATGAAAAAGTTTGAAGGAGTACGAAATGTTTAGTTGTGACTACCATATTCATACGCAACTTTCCGGATGTGCCGATAACGAGTTAAGTATAGAGAGAATTATTCATCTTCAACAGGAACGTGGCATTGAGACAATCGGGATAACTGACCATGATTATAGTTATCAATCTAAAGAAAAAACGATTCAAGCTGCACAGCAGGCGATAAAGGCAGCAGACCCGTCAATTGAAGTGCATTTTGGTGTGGAGTCACAGATGTTGGAATATCAGGTTACCTCAATACACATTCGTTTGGCATCATATTTTGATTATGTCCTGATGGCTCCAAATCACTATCATTTACAGGGTGTTGCACAGCCGAGAAGTTTTCGCGATCCGCGTCGGGTGGCACTACACGAAATCTATATGTTTGAGGCAGCGATTTCTTGCCCTATCACCGATGCAGTCGTCCATCCTTTTCTCCTCTCCCCAGATGTTTTCCGGTTTTCTACAGAGGAGCTCGCTGCTTTTGCACAGGAAATGATGCGCAATATTGAACAGAAACGGTTGATTTATCAACTTGATCTCGCCTCTCAGCGCGGACTCGGTATAGAAATCAGTCCCAAGATGGTTCGTTACAATCAACGCCATCTCATAGAATTCTATCAACTATGCTTAGAACGGGATGTGAAACTGCTGATCGGGAGCGATGCACATAACGTAAAACAGTTGGAAGAACTTTCACTGCTTACGCCAATTATAGAAGAATTGGGGATTACAGAAGAACACCTCTGGCATCCAAACAGAACAAATTAGTTTGTGATTATAAGTTGTCAACCGACCGTCGCATCGGTTAAATAAATATATTCAATTGTCGTGGAGCATTCTTGTGGGAGGACTTTGTAAACCCGGTTTATGTGTTTGGTACATTTGATCCAACAATTTTCCAATGGAAGTATGACACTTCTCTACATAGCCACGTTCCATGAAAACGTGGCTATGTAGAGAAGTCATACAAATCAATTGGGACTTTTAATTCTTCCTCAAGTAGTGGTTAACAACGCTTCTGAAGGTGAGACAGTGAGGGTGAAGGGTCAAACCAAACCGCATCGAAATTGTGACCGTCATGCGTAAGCTGCTTGATCCTATGAGTGCTTAAATTGACTGTGAAAAGTTGGGCACCAACGTTTTCTGCCTGTGCATATAAAAGTTCATCACCGCTTGGTGACCACGCCAATGATCGGACATAGGTATCAATCTCAGCAATCTGCTCAAGTTCGGTTCCGTCTTGATTTACAGTGTAAATACCGCTTTCCTCCCCTATTCGCGACCAGTAAAAGGCAATTTTTTTACCGTCAGGTGACCAAGTAGGGTAAAGCATCCACGGAGGATTTTTTGACACAAGCTTCTCTTGTGTGTTGGTTTCAAGGTTATATATGTAGATTTCTCTTTTTTGGAAGGCAGCCATTACAAAAGCTATCTCTGTGCCATCAGGCGACCAAGCAGGATCCCCGCCTCGTCTGTCCACCGGAATTACCGGGCAACAGATTGTCCATCTGTTGTGGCAATGTGGATATTCCAACTTTGGGATATTTTTGAATACGCCATATAAGCAATTTGTTTCCCATCAGGGGACCACGATGGTTCGCGTTTGTAATTCCCGGTGTCAAAGACAGGTTTCATGTTTGTTCCGTCTGCGTCCATAACATAGATGTCATGAAGCCCATTGTTGTTCCGTGCGCCAAAAAGAATCTGTTCTCCCAAGGGAGACCAAGCTAATTGGTTAACCGTTTTTCGGATTAAGTTGACACGGTTACCCCCATCTGGGTTCATCATGTCAATACCCCATGTGTTATCAATTTTTGACACAAACGCAATTTTTGCAGTTGCGGGTGCCTTTGCCATAACCGGACACAACAACATTAGATTTATACCGCATAACAGCAAAAAACGTAAATTTTCATTGGAAATCCTCCTATAAATACAGGTTCACTTTCAAACACTATTTAATCTTCCGAAAAGTACATTGAATATTACCCGTCCGTACCCAACCCTCCGGGGTCAGTTCAATTCTACCGTAACGTGTCAAATGCAACAGGTCATCGGTGCCGGATTCTCCTTGAAAAAAAGAAACACCAACACCTGGCGCGAGTGATCTCGAAAAAGTAGCATCACTTTCCTTATGGAGTTCACCGTAAGATTCAAGCAAAGTTTGGCGTTCTTCTTGGGTTTTCAAGGTAGTTTAATTGACACAACTAATCAAAATGAGAAACACAGCGTACAGAAATGTTAGTGTTTCATGGTTTCACCTATTTTATCGTTACTAAAATAGCATTGGATTCAAGGGATGTCTTTCCACGACTCGAATTTAGTGGCAGATAAATGTTCTGCAGCTCATCCTTGTATTTCTCTTTGATGAATTCAATTTGGTCTTGCGTGTAACTGATGGCTTCTTTTTTTACCTCTGGCGTGAACTGTGGACTAGGATTATTCTGGATTTCCTGAATCTCGCGTTCCAATTCAATCACTTGTGGATGCTGATCTTGAAAGAACTCATTGTATACCTCTAATACAATCGTAACTTTTACTGTGTAATTACCAGGTTCAAGTTGATAATGTTTCTGCAGGTTTTCCAATGAAACCTTCTGTGTTGCACCTGCTTTCAGATCAAAACCTTGAACACATCTGACAGATTCTCCATCTTGATAGAGTGTTTTGAGCGTGTTTGCAGGTGGAAGAGGGCGTTTCATTCTGACAATCTCACCGTTGCTGTCTGTAACTGTAAGTTGTTTGAAAACCCTTTGTGTTGAAACGGTTGAAAATGGCACCAGCAGATCGAACTTACCGTTTTGAATGTTAATCTCCAGCGGAATTACTTCTTGTGTTGAATAAGTCGTTTTAGGTGTGGAAAGTTCAAAGACCGCGAGAAGAGCCGATTTTTCTCCTTCAGTTGAGGAAACTTCCGTCTCAACCGGCCGCAATCCTCTCTCTAAGCTACCGACACATCCACACAAGCTGACAATTAGAAACAGATAAAAAAATGTAAATAGTTTCATAAGTGTATATCTCCTAAAATTACCCAAGTTGCTACCTAACAAATTACTTTTAAATTCATGGGATTTCCTCTATAATGTTTTATCACAACAAAACAAAAGGAGAACCTCATGGACTTAACCATTGTAGCACTTTATACGATTTGTGACGATCTTTTAATTTCACTCGGTCATTGGACACATCCACAAGCACAAATGTCGGATGCTGAAGTGGTGACAACTGTGGTTATTGCAGCACGATTTTTTGGAGGCAATCATCAAACCGCTTGCTGTGTCCTAAAAACACTCGGATATATCCCCGATATGTTAGGGCACTCGCGATACAATCGTAGACTCCATAAGGTCTCTCGGTTGTTTCAAACGCTTTTTGAACATCTCGCTGAAGTATCTAAATCCAATAATCCGAAAAACATTTACGCGATTGACACCTATCCCGTCGCCGTGTGTGACAACATTACGACTTGGTAAGTCAGTCCTACCAATCTATACTGCATAAGATCATTTCCTTCCCATAGCATTTGCTACTTTTACTAAGTCCTGGATATTTACAACACCATCTTTATTGACATCATTTCTTAACCCAATCCCACTAAAAAAGCAACTCTCTCCGAAATCGTTGGCAACGCTAACTAAATCTTGAATGTTAACGACACCATCAGCGTTAACGTCTTCTGGGAGAAGTTCCGATATAGGTAGTATGGAAGCCACATCCCACAAAAATCTGCCCGCTGTAAAATCCTTACCATCTGGGCTGAACGTTACGTTACTCCATCCTCCAGTAAGCATGTGCAGCAGCGCGCCGGTGTTCACATCCCAAAAATGAATATTATTAGGGAATCTGAGGAAAGAACGACTTGCAAGCGTTTGCCCATCTGGACTGAACGCAACGCTTTCCACAGTTGCCTTAAACAACGTTCGCAGCAGCGTGCCAGTGTTCACATCCCATAAATGAACTCCTACATCATCCCCACTTGCCAGTGTTTGCCCGTCCGGACTGAACGCAACGCTATAAACCTTATGATACATTAATGTATCACTTTTCAGCGTGTATAACAGCGTGCCGGTATTCACATCCCATAAACGGGTGGTGCTATCCTGACTCCCACTTGCAATCATTTGTCCATCCGGACTGAACGCAACGCTACTCATAGTAAACGTATGTCCTCTGAATGTTTGCAGAAGATCACCGGTGTTTACATCCCATAATTCTATGATATTGAGATTAGTATTATAAGACCCACTTGCACTTGCGAGCGTTTGTCCGTCCGGACTAAACGCAACACTCCGAACATTATTCGCGTTTGCTTTGAATACGTGCAGAGTCTGACCGGTATTTACATCCCACAAACGGATAAAATTGTTATGATCCCCACTTGCCAGTGTTTGCCCGTCCGGGCTGAACGCAACGCTGGTGATCGTAGTACCATGCCCTAAAAGCATGCGTAGATGCTCACCGGTGTCTGCATCATAAAGATTAAGAGTAAGCCCATTCACTCTTGCAAGCATCTGACTATCAGGACTAAACGCCACACTACGTTCACCGAGAGCGTCTCCTATAAATCCTGTGATCGTGTGGAGTTTTCTAAAGGTATTGACATCAATAAAACATATAGAACCGTCATAACCGCTACTCGCGAGTGTTTGGCCATCCGGACTAAACACCACCTGCATAACCGGAAACCTATGCGTGATTTCATTTATCTGACGAGAATGTGGTGCCACCGCACGCAGAATCCTGCCAGTGTTCGTATCCCGAAGTTTGATAGAAACTTCACCAGCCACACTTAAACTTACGAATGTCTGCCAATCTGGGCTGAACACAATACTCTTATGATAACCACCCCCCAACGTGAATGTACGCAGCAGCGTGCCGGTTTCTACATCGTAGAATTGGAGCGTACTATCCCAAAGTGCAAGAGTTTGTCCATCTGGACTGAACATAAACAAATTACTTTGTCCAAGCGGCGTGAATGTGTGAAGAAGTATGCCTGTCTCCACGCGCCACAACTGAGTGTTATTTTCAGGCCCACGACTTACAAGTATCTGTCCATCCGGGCTAAGACTATGTTTTGAAATAGGACCGGGGATCGGGAGTGAGCGCAAAAGTTTGCCCCCTGTGTCCACATCATAGAATTGAGTGGAATCCTTGCTACCTACTGCCAATATATGTCCATCTGCACTGAATGCCATTCCATAACTCCGAGAGGAATAATTAAGATGACTAAATATCACTGTGCATACAACCCATCCGCGCTCCGTTGATTTGAGTGACTGGCTATTACTCAGCCCACCTATATCAGGTTGTGGTAGCTTATTTGTTGTAATCTCGTTCAGAAGGGTGCCGGTGTTCACATCATAGAATTTAGCACTCCTGTATCCTGCAAGAGATACTACGAGAACTCGAACCTGTTTATTCGGACTCAGCCACTCGTTTGGCGAGTCCTCAATAGGCAGTTCTTGGTAGGTAACAGCATCATAAAAAAGTCTTCCATTAACTATAAAATGTGTGCCATCTGGTGAGTACGCTATATCCGTTATCTGCCCTTTACCGATGTTTCTTTTAGTCGTGTCTTGGGCAGAACTTGTTGATAGAAAAAGTATTGTCAAAAAAACGATGATACCGGTAAAATATTTCAAAAGTATTCTCCTTACTTTATTTGACAGGTGAAAAGGTGTTTTTAGGACGTTTGATATGTTTAGTCAAACTCACAGTATGTTTACAAAGATATGAGTGATATACCCAAACCTGAGCGCGTAGACAGTTCAATAAAACCGTCAATAATTTGTTCGGGCGGGTCAACGAGGGCACTACGCCAATCTACTTCACCCCATGCATATTCAAGGATACCGAAGTTCGGTACACTTGCCATACATTGCACGCTTGCAGCTGTCGCAACGGGACCGCTTGGGTTATGAGGTGTTACTTTGACATTCGTTGTCTCTGTGAGGGTTGCTATCTTTTTTAAACCCAACAAACCACCGACATGTTTGACATCCGGCAATATATAGTCAACGCGCCCTTGTTTTAGTAGTCTGTCAAAATCTGTGAGTGTACGCAGTCGTTCTCCTGTTGCAATCGGCATAGACGTAGATTGACTTACATGCGCAACAGCATCAAGGTCGGTTAACGGCACCGGATCTTCAATCCAGAAGAGGTTCAGGTCGTCCAATGCTTTGGCTGTTTGAATGATGAGACCCGGATTAAACCGACTATGGCAGTCTACCATTAGATCTATTTCTGGACCGATAGCAGCACGAATCGCACGAATCCGATCAATACCCTGACAGATAGCAAGGTTAAGAGTGCCTTTCGAGATATCCGAGACTGAAACACCATCGAACGGTGCGCATTTTATTGCAGTAAATCCTTCGGCGACTGCTTGCTCAGCGTTTCGTGCAAAACCTTGTGGACTGCGATCTACTGTAGCACGGTTTATATTCGCATATAGACGAATTCGATTTCGGCACTTGCCACCGAGCAATTGATAACTCGGAACATCTAACGTCTTGCCGGCCAAATCCCACATCGCCTGTTCAATTCCACTAAATGCGGTATGATAGGCGTGTCCTTCACTCTCACGGAAGAAACGGCGGCGAAATGTTTCTAATTCAAACACATTCCACCCGATGAGTGTAGGTTTTAGTGTTTCAATTAGATATTTGACCCGTGCATCGTCTCTACCGTGGGAAGCTTCACCGATGCCAATTGTACCATCTTCAGCGTGAATTCTAACAAAAAGCCAATTACCGCGATGGTTCACATGGATGATTTCGGTCTCTACAGTTTTGATCTTTAGGGTGTACATCTTTCGGACTTTACGATGTCGCTGCCCATCTTACTGCTTGCGTAAGAAATTTCTGCATTCCGGCTCGTTCAAAGGTACCCGGCCCGTGCCCCAAGGTAGTATAAAAAACACGCCCCGAACCGTAAGACTTAACCCATGCCATCGGATGCGCCTTGCCGAACCATTCTGCTGTTGCTAATACATGTATGTGCGGGTCGTACGCTGAGATGTAGATTTCATCTTCAACGTCAAAATCCGATACGCCTTGAGTTGTAGGATGTTCAGTGTCCTCAATACACACAGTAAAGGTTGAGCCCGGCGGATGCCAGTTTGCATGTCCACCAATCAGATCAACGGCGCGACCACCAATCCACCACGCGGTACCATGAATACCGACTAATCCTTTGCCCTCATGCACAAACTGAAACAGACCGCCTTCTTGCGCAGGTGTTAAATCTGGGACGCGTTTGGAAGTGCCATCCTCTTGGCGTTCTGAGCGGGTGAAGCCAGTACCGAAGACACACGCGTCATAGTTACTTAACTCATTGGACGCTAAGATATCTTTATCGTCGGTTAAGGTTGCAGAAATTTCTGCATCTGTATCCAGAAAACTGTGAATTACATTTGCACTCGCATTAAAACGATGGTTATCACCGGATAGCACGAGAATTTTTGACATAATTGTCTCCTTCCGAACAGCATTGGTAACTCGCTTATCATGAGAATCTAAACGAGTGAAGTGTTCTTAGTGTCAAAAGTATAGTTGAAAACCGAAAATATGTCAATATAATTGCGGAGCTACGCAGATCTATTCAATTCTCGTGAAATACGCTTAGGTAATACCATTTCTAAGAGATTGTATTGCATTATTTCGTCCGTCGGGTAGAGCTTGCGATACCCTTATGCGTCAATTTTAGTGTTATGCGGCGGAAAAAATGGACACCTGTCGCCCCTCTGGGACTTGGTAAACACAGACATCAGCTATACACCTCATGCAGCATGCCATACGCGCATGCTGCCTCTCCGAGGTATAGTCAATCGTATATCAGCACCAGCGGTGCGGAAGGTGTATGGTATAAAACAATCTATTATGATATTTTGTCAATTAGATATGGTATAATATCCCACAACCGCACTGTGCCATCCTCACTGCCACTCGCAAGTTTTGTCCCATCAGGATTGAACGCGACACTTTTAACAGATGCTGTATGACTAGCAATAGTCTTAAGTTGTGCACCTATGTTAACATCCCATAGACGGATAGTTTTGTCCTCACTGCCACTTGCAAGTATCCTTCCATTAGGACTGAACGCAACACTCCAGACAACATCCGTATGCCCAGTCAGTAATTTCAGTTCCTCTTTCGTGGTAGTATCCCACAAGCGAATGGTTTTGTCCCAACTTCCGCTCGCGAGGGTCCTGCCATCAGGACTGAACGCTACGCTAAAGACCCAATTTGTATGTCCTTCAAAGGTCGCCTCGTGTTCACCCGTTGCAATATCCCATAAGCGGATAGTGTTAGCAGCATTCCCACTCGCGAGTGTCTGTCCATCCGGACTGAACACAACGCTAAAGATATTCTCTGTCCCCTCAGTAAGAGCTTTCAGTTTTTCACCTGTCGCCACATCCCACAGATAAAGATTACCGTCCTCACTACCACTCGCGAGTGTCTTACCATCCACACTAAATGCAACGGTATTGACCCAATGCAAAGCCGTACTTGTCCTCTTCCGCAATGTTTTGAGCTGTTCCCTTGTTTCCGCATCCCAAAGGCAGATCGTCTCACTTTCACTAACACCACCAGCGATAATTCGTCCATCTGGACTGAATGCAACACTTCTGACAGTACTTGTGCAATGCCCTCCGATATCCACCCAGAACATCTTCTTTTCTTTTCCAGTGGCAACATCCCAGAAGCGGATAGTGTTGTCCTTGTCCCCTGCAAGTATAGAACCATCTGGACTGAACGCCACACTATAGCGTCTTTCTTTATCTTCATCAATCGTCAAGTGAGGTATGTGTTCGGCAGTGGTTGTCTCCATAACGAAATTTCTCCTTTGGTATTATTTTTCGGATGTTGCCGATGAAGGCGGTCTCTGCATCACAGGAATTACATAGCTGCGAATTGTCAAACCTTCTACTGTTTGGGTTTCTAAACGCGGGGTTGAGTTTTCGCGATGGTCAAAAACGACGTAGTAACCCTCTACTGCTCGTTCTAATTTGAGGTATGCGATCAGCTGCTTTTTGCCTGCTTCATAACGTCGTTCGCCTTCCCATATCTTTGTTTCAACGATATATTTTCGCCCATTGTGGAAAATGATGAGGTTAATCCTGCCACGTCCGGTTTGCGCTTCAAGATACATAACACCGCGTACAATGCTGACGAATTGATCAAGGTAAGCATAAAGAAGGTCCTGCCCGACGAACTCTTGTGGCGTTTCTGGCACTTGGAGTATTCGAAAGCCGACGCGGGCAATAAAATCACGGAAGTTATCCAGCAGCCGTTCTAAATCAATATATCTTGTTGGGGTGAGGTAATCTTCAAAATCGGTATCTTCCGGAAAGTATTCGTGTTCAAGTCCGTTAAATAACGGTTTGAATGCCTGCAGGATGCACTGCTGATAAATTGGATTGACAATTTCACAGAGATCGTCTGTGCCTTTTGCTATGACACCATAAGTAGTGAGTTCATTCATGATGTCATCATACGGATTGAGGGGGACACCTCTCTCATAAGATGCGATCTTCATGAGAATATTTTTAAAGCGCGGATCCCGACGAACATTCGTAATCAGGTGTTGAATGTTGGTATTTCGTTCTTGGATAATTTGTGCGTGTGCCGTCAGAAAGTGTTCCATGCGAATTTGTTCGGTTTTCGGGATGTCCATCTCCTCGGTAAGAATCTGTGCGAACCGATTGACAAGGAAGGGCTGTCCCCCGGTCTGTCTATGAAGCATTTCAATAACTTCAGGCGTGAAGGGTTGTCCAGTTTCTTCAGTGTACTGCGATAGCAATTCCTGTACCTGTGCAAGCGTGAAGTTAGGTAGATTGAAGTCATCTTGGATATTGAACGGGGAGATGGAACGGTCGTAGTTCAGCTGTGTAATGCTCTTAACACCGACGATACCGACGCTATGTGGACATTGAAGTTCAGTAGAGAGATAGATATGGCGGAGCGTATAGAGAAAATCACTAACAACCGTTTCAGGAATTCCATCAAACTCATCAATAAAAAGCACAACGTGCTGCCCATCATACTCATAATCTAACAAATTGTCAAACTGCTGAAAAAAGTTCAACATTGAGAAAGAATCAGTCAGTTGTGTATCCTTCAAAAATTGTGTTAGTGTCTCAGAAATTCCCTTTCCACTTTGGCGTAAGACTGTTTCTATTTGCCCACGTATCATTTCCACGTATCATTTCATAGAGACGTTCATAAAAAATGGTAGGCGAGACATTGCGCAGTATTTGGAAATCCAGTTGAATTGGGAAGTAGCTTGGGATTTCTGTTGAGAGTGTATCAAGTGCGCGACGGAAAAAGGTGGTTTTGCCGGTCTGGCGCGGGGCAAAGAGAACAATATATCTTCCATCTCTAATGCGGTTAATGAAGTCAGCAGTCTCCTCAGCGCGTGAAACGACGTAGTTTTTCTGTGGATTTACGGGACCTCGGGTTTCAAAACGTCTCATTTTTCTCTCCTTGTCATTAGCATTTTCCCGCCTTTATTGTACCAGAATCCATAGGCATAAATCAAGGTTGATTTTCGATACGGGCAGGGCTATTTAGTTTTCCGTGGTTTCTTGAAATTCAGCGTGAATTATTCTTGTGGGAGGGATTTATAACCCAGATTTACGCGAATTATAGCGCGCTAAGTCCCAATATTGCATTCTGAAAACCTAAAACTAAATCACCCTAATAATTCATACTTTACCCAGAACTTTACACATTCGACGGTGGATAGAACAGATATTCGTTGCCTCAATACCAACAAGTATGGTATGATAGAAATATGCATCAAAATGAACCAAGCGCGATTCAGGACGTTGAGAAACCTTCAACACTCCGTTTTATTGTTGGTACTCTCCTCTTCGGTTCTATCCTCATTATTCTTACCTGTTATTGGATAATCTCTGCCGAAAACCGTGTAGTGTGGGAACTCACAGATTTCTCAATCTTTCCCACCGTACTTTTCACATTCTTTCTGCTCGCTGCACTGGCACCTTTCCTGAGGAGAGTATTCAGACATGCTGCGCCAACTTCACGTGAACTCGCGTTGACGTACATCATGGTCTCAGTCGCAACTGCGCTTGCAGGACACGACATCGTCCGGCAATTAGTACCGATGATAGCGAACGCGGGATGGTTTGCAACGCCGGAAAATGAATGGTCGGACATCTTCTTCCGCTTTCTACCAAGGTGGCTGACCATAACCGACCGTAAAATACTGCAAGGCTATTTTGAAGGGGATGACACCTTTTGGCAACCTCGCTACATGGAGGCGTGGTTTTGGCCGATTGTTGCGTGGAGCAGCTTGGTAATAGTGCTGTTGTTTATGATGTTATGCATCAACATCATCATTCGGAAGCAGTGGATAGACCATGAAAAATTGAGTTATCCGCTAACAACGCTTCCTATTGAACTGCTTGGCAATACCTCAAATCTTTTTCGCAACAAATTGATTTGGCTCGGTTTCGGCATTGCATTTGGTCTTGAGATTTTGGCAGGACTGAATTATCTCTTTCCGGTGATTCCATCGCTCAAAATTAAGTATCAACTCTTCTTTTCAGATCGTCCTTGGAACGCGATGGGACGTTTGCCGGTTTATGTCTATCCATTTGCAATAGGTCTCGGTTATCTAATGCCGTTAGATTTAGCACTATCTTTCTGGGGATTTTATCTGTTTTGGGGTTTACAGCGCGTCTTTTTCAGCGCGACGGGATGGACAACGGCTATCGGCTTCCAAACAGAACAACGGGCAGGCGCATGGATCGGTATAGGGCTGCTTGCACTAGTGACAAGTCGGAGAGAAATTCTAAAAGTGCTGAGAGGTGTATTCTCCTTTAAATCAAAAGATCCCTTATATCAACTTGCTGTCTTTGGATTGATGTTTGGATTAGCATTTATATTAATATTCTGGTATTTCGCGGGATTATCGCCGTGGGTTGCGCTCGGATATTTCGGCATTTATTTGGTGTTGTGCATTGGAATGACGCGCATGCGTGCAGAACTTGGTCCTCCGACACACGAGTTGCACAGAGTGCATCCAGACCGAATTATGCTGCTATTTTTGGGTAGTCGTCCATTAGGCGCACAGAACTTGACGAATACAACGCTGCTATCGTGGCTTGCTTATGGGTATCGTTGCCATCCAATGCCGCATCAGTTAGAGGCGTTTAAAATAGGTAAGTACTTCCGTCTCCGTGAAAATCGGTTGGTTATTGCATTGATAGTCGCCTCAATCGTTGGTGCTGTCATTTCTATTGTCGGGCATGTGGCACTCTATTATGAATTCCGGTTTGCACGCTGGGGAGTCGGTGAGTTTAACCGCTTGCAAAACTGGATTACCGCCCCGCGTGCACCGAACCTCTCTGCTATCCAACACATGGGGTTTGGCTTCCTTTTAACCGGTGTGTTGACGGTTCTCAAACGGCAGTTTTTGTGGTGGCCGTTCTATCCTGTGGGATATGCCGTGGGCAATGGTTGGGCAATCGGATGGATGTGGTTCTCAATTTTCTTAGGGTGGCTCTTCAAGAGATTGCTTTTCACAGGGGGCGGTGTGCGTGCTTACCGCAGGGCGTTACCTCTGTTTTTAGGGCTTATCTTCGGCCAATTCCTTGCAGGAAGCCTATGGAGTTTGTTAGGCGTGCTGTTCAACAAAAACATGTACACCCTTTTCCCATAAGAGCTTAAAAGTCTTCCAACGCCTCAGCTTCGGAGGCATATACGCCAATACTTTGCGTTAACCCAATGGTATTAAAAATAGTTCGCACCTGCATAGCTGGATGTGCAATTCGCAACGATTGTCCTTTATCCCGTGTTTTCCAAAGCAATTTGATGATCGTGCCAAACCCGCTACTCGTGATGAAACTTTGTCGATCAAAGTTGAGCAGCAATTTCGTTGCTTCCTGAACTCCGTTGTCAGCATAAGCATCATTAACAGCATCCTCAGATTCATTAGTTAAGTACCCTGT
Organism: Candidatus Poribacteria bacterium; assembly: GCA_965197475.1. Taxonomy (GTDB): domain Bacteria; phylum Poribacteria; class WGA-4E; order WGA-4E; family WGA-3G; genus MSPOR6. The sequence goes on from CBDANF010000003.1 coordinate 1,729,177, forward strand.
AATGTCAAATATTGCCACGTCGCCTTCGTGTCGGATAGAAATTTGCGGTTGTGCTCTCACATTTTCCTCCTCAAGATTAAATCCTTAAATCATTAGTATCCTGAATTCGTTATAAAAGTATCGTCAATCTTCAGTGAAAGTGCGTTGGGGCGGCGTGTGTTTTGGTTGCTCACGCACTATAGTCTTGTCGTCAAGATGAAGCCAAGTTTCAAATTGACGCGTCCCTTCTCTTAATTCAATCACTCGTGTCCCGCGCGGAAAACCATCTTTGCCATAGGTGTTGTAACCCGTTGCTCTACCGTAGCAGAGGCGAATCCCGTGCAAATCGCCCCAGAAATCGTTAATATGATCATGCCCAACGAAGGTCCCTATAACATCCCCAGCTTCGTGCAGAGCAGCAAAAAAACCGGTATTGATTCGAGGCGCGCAAATATCCTCATATTTTACACCGTAGCAGGTGTGAAAATCCCATACTTCGTGATATTCAGGAATTGGGATGTGGAAAAACGCGAGCGCGGGTAGTGGATATCCTGCCGATGCAGTATAATTTGCAGATTCACTGAGAAACCACTCTATTTGGGCTCGCTTGATCCAGTCGTAGCCACCAATTTCTGTTTGGGCATAACTACCAGAATCAATAAAATAGAGCAGTGCGGCAGAACCAATTTTTTCTGAACTTTGAACTGTTAAAACATAATTTCCAACCCCCGGAATCTCTGCCGGTCCCGGTTCCGCAAGCGACAAATCACTTTCCTGCATGACTGCCATCAATTCGTGGCGATTTGCTGTGCCTTCATCATCATGATTGCCGAAAACTGCTGTCCAAGGTGTGCCACACCGTTCCAAAATCTGGACAATCTGTTGAAGTGATTTAACAGCATCATGACACCCCGCCCCCGCCAAGATATCGCCAGTCAACACGATTAAATCGGGTGATTCTGATCGTGCTATACTTTCCATCAAAGCCGCAGATTTCTGGTCAGCAGGTTCACCGTTGTGCCAATGGATATCGGTGAACTGGACAATCTTAAAACAACCGTCCTCGCGAAATCTTAATTCAATTTTCATTTTCTATAATTTTCCTCCCGCGTAACTATAAACATAATTCCGAAAAAATGCAAGCAAATTCTACGATATCTTATTATTCATAAATATGTAATACTCGACTCAAATTGTGATTCGGAATATGCCGTTACAATTTGGGGTCACCTCTATAGAGACACCACACCTAAAAAGGATAGTAAAACGTATCATAATTTTTTTTTGATTGCGCAGTATGAGAGACTGTACTTCCGCACTTCTTGTAGGAAGGTTTTGTAAGCCAGATGCTGCCGCTTCACCACTTAATCAGATAATAAATTGGTCTTTTTCTGAAAAAATTAGCGTAATTTACAACTAACACAATCGATTTATACAATTCGGTTTAAGGAAAATGAGAATGTGATATATTGTCCTAAAATTTGGTAACAGATACAAAAAAGAAGCGTTAATCTTAAACCAAAACAACGTGTTTTTCATAATCGTTGTAATTGTGCAATGCGATTAAGTTTGAATACCGACCCAAGTTTGCAGTAACGTGAGATCTGTCGGTATTTAGCAAAAAATGCGTTTTAGGAATGCAATATACACATATTTTGCATGATTGCATTTCTGTAGATTAGCTAAAACCAGTAACAGTAAGAGTTTTCTGATTGGAACTTGAATTGTTATGTCTTGCGTAAGCCGGAGATCCTCAACGTGACAACTGTTTTAGACATATCAGGTTTTGTTAGCACTTGAGGAAAGACTGACTTATAGGTTTTGACATCCACACAGGATAAAGCCAATATGAAGGAAGTAAAACGCACACTTTATATTGTGCATCCCACAAGGGAAATCTTAGGTTCCAAAAAGCAGGAAACTTACCATATCAGGTGATTAATTATGCAAAAAGCACTTCTCATAATCTGTGTCTATTTCATTGTGTTTGTGTTTCTGGGAATCTTATGGTATTACCCAGTGATGCCATTTCTCTTTTATAACACACTTGCAGATTCTGTAATGAAGGAACGGATGGAAGGGGATTTGATTGAATTCTATGGGATTGTTCACGAAACCCACCAGCTTGCAAGTAAAGGGGTAGCTGTCACAGCCCGAGAAAAAGTTGTTTTGGTTCTCACTCCTCTGGGTGATTACGGATTAGTGATATGGCCTATAGTTGGTCTTCTCTGGGGCTTGTGGCGTGGGATGTCTCATCTGCTTCGATCACGAAAATTGAATCCTGTCTCTCACTCATAATAAATTGGCTTAGAAACCATAAACAGGCGGGAACCTTATTACCCGCCTGTTTTTATTTTTACTGCCATCCCAAGTCTTTTTGCTTGCCTTCCCTTACAGGCAATGGTATAATTAAAAAAGTTTGCGATAATTAGATCCATTTTGAAGAGCTAACAGACTATAACTAAACCTAACCACCGGGGTGAAAGAATCTAACTATTATGATCAATTTTGATTATCTTGCTAAAGGGCTCTACGCAATGGCGCGTGCTCACCATGTTAACACTATGGCGGGACACCTTGGTGCTGCTATCGTTGCGGGATGTCTTATTACAGAAAATCATCCGAACCTTGACGAAAAGGTCTACGCGGGAATCAAGGCGGAATTGGATCGTATCGTCTACGGTGAATCGGTTTTTAGTCCGGGAGAAAACGCTGCTATTTCAGTAAATGAGATGTTTACTCCACTACCTAAGACACCGTCGAAAGAGAACTTGATTGATGGTATTGCCCAAGCACTGACACATAACATCAATCAGACTCGGCAATCCGGGCACAATGTTATTTTCGCCGCAATTGCGATCCGCGCACTTAAACGTCATCCTGAGTTTGCCACCCCTGCTATTACTGATGGCATCCGAAAACTGATTGCGGGATTCAACGATGTAACACCTGGTACCGCCTATTACGGAAAGGAGAAAGGGCGCATTGATGGGCGTAAAGTCATGTTGCCTGAGGAGGGTACTTTCCCACCCTACAGTGATTTACAGACAATGGCAACAGTCGTGCTGGATACATTGATTCAGCATGCTTCGGAACGTCGGCAAGGATACGGTGGACTCTGGCATGTCATCAATCATGCTGCAGCACTCTCTGAGTTAGCAGAATACGGCTATCAAGAACTTGCCATTATAGGTTTGGCAGCACATCACCAACACATGCAGTTATGGAAAACATTGCCAAATGTAACGGATGAACTTGGCGCGGAAACACCAACAAAGGACGATCCGCGTCAACCAGTTTACTGGCAGTCTAACGATCTCCGCCGTGATCGAGCCCGACTTACACATCGCATCAAGACGTTTTATGGGTTTGACACCTTGGTCGAATTGGTCGAGGACAAAGCAAAACGCGAACAAGGCTATGATAGATTACGATACCTGATGTAGCAGATGTAGCATCCATGCAGAATAAGGATCCTATTAACAAATTTGACATTCACACCACTATCCTCTCAAACGAGAAAGTAGCGGAGGATCATTATCTGTTGCGTTGTGAGTGTTCTGAGATTGCACAGCATGCACAGCCAGGGCAATTTATTCATGTCCTGATTTCGAACGGGACAGGACTTTTACTCCGCCGACCGTTTACAATCTATACGGTTGATGATAGAGAAATAACTATGCTCTATCAGATCATCGGTGAGGGAACACAGCGATTGTCAGAGATGCAGAAAGGGGCATCGCTGCATGTAATGGGACCACTCGGAAATACGTTTGAGATCGCCGACAATCCTGAACCAGCAATCTTAGTTGGTGGAGGTGCAGGTATCGCGTCTTTGATGCTGCTTGCTGTTGCGTTGCGCGCACAAGGTATACAGACGATCGGATTGGTTGGCGCACAACATCAGGGGCGACTGTTGAGCGTTAATGATTTGAAAGCAATAGGCGTTGCGGTACATATTGCCACCGATGACGGAAGTGTGGGACATCACGGTTTTGTTACCGACATTCTGACAGACATGCTCCGAAAAAATGACTTACAACGTCCAACAATCTACGCCTGTGGACCACACGGAATGCTTGCTGCTGTCTCGAAGATTACAACAGAATTTGAAGTCCCGACTCAAGTTGCTATGGAGAATCGGATGGGATGTGCATTGGGTGTGTGTCTTGGATGTGTTTGTCCCGTTCGTATTGATGCAAATCGGATTGAATACCAACGTGTCTGCACCGAAGGCCCCGTCTTTAATGCAACAGATATTGCATGGGAAATTTAGCAAATAAAGTTAAAACAGACAAAATGAATCCTACATTTTATAGCGAATTAACATCAACAAGTCTTGACGGTGAACTGATTTCAGATGCTTGTTGTGAAAAGATATTATCCGCCTCAGAAGTAGAATTGCTTCCACTATTGGATGCTGCATATCAAGTTCGCAAAACATATTTTCAGAACAGAGTCCAACTGCATATCCTCAATAACGCGCAGAACGGCAATTGCCCAGAGGATTGCCATTACTGCGTGCAAGCAAAAACTGCAACGACAGATATTGATACCTATTCTTTGAAACCGATGTCTGAAGTTCTCGCTGAGGCAGAACGTGCATATCAATCTGGCGCGTATCGCTACTGCATAGTAATGAGTGGACGGGGACCAAGTCCTAAACGTGTCTCACAACTGGCGGAATTAATCCAATCAGTAAAAGCACGATACCCGATTGAGGTGTGTCTATCTGTCGGATTGATTGATGAACCTGCTGCGCGCACTTTGAAAGACGCAGGACTCGACAGATTGAACCACAATCTCAATACCTCGGAATCCCATTATCCAAAAATATGTAGCACACATACATATCAGGATAGAATGGATACATTACATGCTGCACAAGCGGTTGGACTTGCCTGCTGCTCAGGTGTGATTGTTGGGATGGGTGAAGAAAACGAGGATTTAATCAGAGTTGCTAAGGAACTGCGTAGATTGGAGGTAGCCTCAATTCCTGTCAACTTTTTCCTGCCGATAGATGGCACGCAATTGTCGGAATTTGTTATGGAAACTCCGCTGGATGTGACTACTATTTTGACACCAGACTACTGCCTGCGTGTGTTATGTTTGTTCCGATTACTAAACCCACAGGCAGAGATCCGAGTAGCTGCAGGCAGAGAACACCATCTACGGAGCATGGAGGTCATGGCACTCTATCCTGCGAATTCGATGTTCTTAGAGGGTTACCTTAACGCAACAGGGAAAGAAGCATCACGTACACTACAGATGCTACAAGATGCGGGTTTTACTGTTGAAACAAATGGGGAAATCTCGGATTATTTGCAGCAATCACCGACTGAGCAGGAAGGTGTGCTTCTCAAAGAGTTGCAAGTGCTTCGTCCGCGAATGGAATCCAACACATAATGTTAGCGGTAGATATTGTTGGTACAACACCTAATAGCAGTCGCAGCTTTCTTCCTTAAGATCCAAAGATAGTTGAAGGGTTTGGGGTGCCGTCGCAACGACTCCTCCATTAGTTTTGATTTTTTCAAAGTCAATATGTCGCATGTCTTCTGGAATAACAAAGGACGACTTTAACACTTCCCAGTCTTTGTCAACAATCGTGATGATTTCTTCGCGATAAAAACTTACCCATACGTCCCCAATTTTAGAGTTTGGTGATTCTTGCGCTAACTTCCGTTGTGTGATTTCTACATATTGGGGATCAATGTCTATCCCTATAACGTGTCTTCCTAATCTTGCAGCAGCGACAGCTGTTGTGCCAGTCCCCATAAACGGGTCAAGGATCACGTCGCCTTCGTCTGTGCTCATCAAAAGCAGACGTTCTAAAAGATGTACTGGGAGTTGACAGGGGTGCGGGTCTCTATGTTTATTATGGCGAATACGGTGTATATCCGACCAGACATCAGGGACAAGAGGTCCAAAAGGATGTAATATTTTTTTCTTTCCACCGTAGTCTTTTAACAAGTATCCACATTTCCGACATCGCTTATGTGGATAACGAATTTCATAGAATTTGTTTTCACGTTGATTCTTTGCATAAAACAAAATGCCATAGTGTGAAGGCTGCAAGGTTTTACCCATAGGTGCTGTTGGTGCGTCCCATGCAATCCAGTGGCGAAAATCTGCAACTTCGTTGAGGAAACCCGAATAGTAGGTTAGCCACTTAGGGATATTGTGCAAGAAGATGGATCCGCTTGGTTTTGTTATTCTCACCATTTCAAGGATCCATTGTTTACACCAATTGAGATAATCGTCTGTCCCTTTCTCGTCTTTGTAAGTACCGTACTTCTTTTTGAGGTTAAAAGGTGGGTCGGCAAATGTCACATCAATACTGCCTGAAGGAATTTGTTGCATAATCTCTATACAATCGCCGTGAATGATTTGATTGATAAAATTTTCCATGTTGATATTGCTCGACGTGCTTGAAACACTTCAAAGTTTATCGAAAATTTAGTAGAATTATATGTAGCAATCCGATAGCGCAAAGACTCCGATCAGAGGATCAGGACTGAAATCCCTAAAAACAGTTATGCACCCGCCGTTTCAATCTTGCAAGGGATCTTACTAAGAATCAGTTTCTCCATTTCAACTTTGCTGCTGGCATTATCAATGTCAATACCAACAAGCCTGCCATCTGCATCATAATCAATAAGGATACCTTCTGAGATTTCTAAACTCTCTACGCTGGGTTGTTCGGACAAAGTGATATACAGTGAGTCGGTTTCTGGATAGTAGTTGAGTTTCATGGCTTCAATTTCCAATCATCATCCAATCTGCTTCAAACCGCCCATATACGGTTGCAGCACCGCAGGCACACGCACTGTGCCATCCGGATTCTGATATGTTTCAAGAAGCGCAATAACAACGCGCGGCAGTGCCGTGCCAGACGCATTGAGTGTGTGAATAAACTCTGGCTTTGCACCAACTTCTGGACGGTATCTGATATTTGCGCGGCGTGCTTGGAATGCCTCAAAGTTGCTACAAGAAGAAACCTCTAAAAACCTTTCCCCTGCTGGTGCCCAAACTTCAATATCATAGCATTTTGCGGCGGCAAAAGAGAGTTCAACCGTGCAGTGCTGCACAACGCGATAAGGCAGACCGAGTGCCTGCAAAACGCTCTCTGCATTTGCCAAAAGCGATTCGTGTTCCATGTATGAATTTTCTGGTGTGGTAAACTTTACCATTTCCACCTTGTCAAACTGATGGATACGTTGTAGGCCGCGTGTATCCTTTCCATACGCACCCGCCTCTCGACGGAAACAAGGTGTGTAGGCAGTATAATAGATAGGCAACTCTTCAGCGGACAATATCTCACCAGCGAAAAGGTTCGTCACAGGAACTTCGGCAGTCGGAATCAGAAACAGATCGCTATCAGGATTTTCTTCATCTCTGTCGCACCGATACATATCCGCCTCTAATTTTGGGATTTGACCTGTTCCTGTCATTGTGGAACGGTTCGCAAGGAACGGAGGAGAAATTTCGGTGTAGCCGTGTTGGATAGTGTGTAGATCAAGCATGAACTGGATCAAAGCACGTTCCAATCTTGCTCCCAATCCCTTGAAAACGACAAAGTTGCTACCTGCTACCTTTGCACCTCGCTGAAAATCAACAATATCTAACTCTTCTGTGATCTCCCAATGCGGTTTTAGTTCAAAGTCGGAACTCGGCAGCTTACCCCATGTTTTGATTTCAATGTTATCCGCTTCACTTGTGCCGAAAGGTGTACTTGCCTCAGGCATGTTCGGAATCGTCAAACAGATGGTGTCTATCTCAGTTTTAAGGTCGTTAGCCTCTGCGTTACGCTCCTTGATTTCCTGGGAGAGTTTCCGCATCTCCGCAATAGTTTCTGTTGCGTCCTGCTTTTCCTTTTTCAATTGGGCAATTTGTTGTGAAACCTGATTCTGATGCGCCTGCAGAGTCTGTGTGTGAGTCAAATTCTCACGCCAGCGCGTATCCGATTCAATCAGTTTGTCTAAATCTGCATCAGTCTGGCGATCTGCTAACATCTTGCGAACGTCATCGGCATTTTCTCTAATAAATTTGAGGTCAAGCACGGTAATTCTGCTCCTCTATTATAAGGTGTTGTTTGTAGACACATATTCAGAAGTGAGATTCGTAGCGTGGTTGTAACGAAAAAACCACAGCATTGCTTGACACAACCTGTGGCTAATTCTTCAATTATAAACGGGCCCGACGGGACTTGAACCCGCGACCTCCTGCGTGACAGGCAGGCGCGCTAAACCAAACTGCGCCACGAGCCCATAAGATACCTCTAACAAGTAGGCGGGACAGGACTTGAACCTGTGACCTACAGCTTGTAAGGCTGTCGCTCTAGCCACCTGAGCTACCCGCCCAAAATGAGATTTTTGTATCTCATCTCAAGGACGCTATTAAGTATAACACATGCGCTGTTGTTTGTCAAGAAAATTTTATTTTTCTGAAAATACTTTTCAGAAATCGTTTGATTAATATTCTGCTTCGCTCATTCTATTGTCAAAGTTGGTCTTCAATCCATTCATTATCGTGGTCAGGATTATAAATTAAGCCTTTTTTGATGTCAACACAAAGATCAAGGAGTTCCAAAATCATGTGCCCCACAAGGACAGGCGTATTCTTTGGTAAGTCTGTTACCCTTATAGTCTCCTTTCGTTCCAACACCGTAAATTCGACCGTTGAATAAATAATCCGGTCTACAATACCGTTTGCTGTCCTCGCTCGTGTCGTCCCGACAGGCATCAAACCAAGTTGTTCAATGAGCGACTTCGGTAACGATAACCGAGTCGCTCCAGTATCAACAAGTGCATTTTCAACAGTGGCGCGCCGAACCTTTTCAGGTTTGATAACGCCTGCGTTTGCCAAATTCAGATCTTTTAGATTGGTGAGTTCAATTTTTGTCGTATGTTTCATTTCAATGCCTCATAGGATGACAAAACATTTATTTTATTGGAGTATGGTGACATAAATTGCGGAATCAGCATCTTCCTTGTCGCTTTGAACGTTTCTGCGGCCCTGAATATCCTGTTTACCATGCTGCTGTTATTACCATTGCTCTTCAATCCATTCATTGTCATGATCTGGGTTATAAGTTAATCCTTTTCTGATATCAAGACAGAGGTCAAGCATTTCCAAAACCATGTGACCCACCAGGACAGGCGCATTATTGGGCAAGTTGGTTACCTCCAGCGTTCCTGTTCGTTCAAGGACAGTAAATCGGACCTCCGAATAAATAGTCCGGTCTGCGATACCATTTGAGGTCATAGCTCTCGTCGTTCCAACGGGAGTCAACCCGAGTTGTTCAATAAGCGACTTCGGTAACGACAACCGAGTCGCCCCAGTATCAACAAGTGCATTTTCAACAGTGGCGCGCCGAACCTCTTTGGGTTTGATAACGTCTGCCTCTGCCAAAAATTGATCTTTTCGATTCACGAGTTCAATTTTAGTTGTATGTCTCATTTTCGACACCTTATTGGCTACCAAAAACAGTTGGCTTGTGTGTCTATGTTATGTTTTCTCCAAAAAATTTACACATCGCATATTTTAGAATCTGTTTATAAGCGTATCACAAAGGAAGAGGGATGTCAAGTTTTTTGAAAAGAAAAGGGGTGTAAATATTTTGTCAATTATGCGGATTGTCTGAACCAGGATTCTCAAGATTATAGGATTTCCAGGATTGTTGACGGTATAAATGTTTCTGAAACAGACAAGCAGATAGGAACTTCAAAACCTTTTGAAATGCTCTGGAGAATAAGCAGTTATCATTGAAGACACGATAATCCTGAAAATCTGTCCATCTTGTAAATCCTGGTTCAGACAGCAGCAGAAAACCTTACTTCCTTATCAACATCTTCCGCGTCGCAGTAAAATCCCCTGCTTTTAATGTATAGAAATACACACCACTGGCGACAGACTCACCAACTTCGTTCTTCCCATCCCAATGTGCCGCACGACTCTTGCCTTGATAGATACCGACAGACTTATGACCCAACGCCAAGGTGCGTACCACTGTGCCATCTACAGCATAGATAGTCACCTTCACATCTGCAGACTCTGCTAACTGATACGGTATCCACGTTTCTGGGTTGAATGGGTTTGGATAGTTCGGTAATAAGGATGTCTTTTTCGGGGTTAACGCTGCCAAAAGTTGTTGTAGAAAGAGAATTCCGCGCTGCGAGGTTGCATCTGTCAAGTTTAGCTGCTGTGCTTGGGATAGCCACTGCTGTACCTCTTCCCTTGTCGGAGCGATATCCATATTTTGACTTAACACCGCTGGCGCGGCTGCACCTCCACCTATCACACCAGCAACTTGAACCAGGTCCACGATGTTAACAACGTCATCTTCGTTAACATCTGCCGGATTACCTCCTTCCGGGACTTCTTGATTGAAACTTGATGCAACAAGAACTAAATCTGAAATGTTTACAACCCCATCCCTATTCACATCTCCAAAAATCGGTTCAACTACCGATGCACTTTCAAAGGTAGGAATATAACGTAGTCCATCTGTGCCAATAAAGTGTCCTGAGACGCTCACAGTTGAGGCTTTGACATAGCGAACTTTAAACGTTCCAGTGAAAAGTGTACCGTCACCGTTGCCAACCCCGCCAGCAAGATAGTCTCCCCCGCTGCTTGAGATACGTTCAAGTGCTGTCCCATCGTAATCCCAAGTAAGGCGATAGTCTTTCACGTTTTGCCCACCGGCAATGTCAACGTTGAAAATGAGTTGTTGGTGACGAGCGGGTGACAACACTGAAGATGGCGTAACACTAACAACTGCGGATGAAGGAACCGGTGGTGGTTCAACTATCTTGCCGCCGCCGACCAAATGACTCAAACGGTTGCCGTCGCTGTCTGTGAGGATAACGTTAGAAAGATTGAGGTTTGATTCTTTCACATCAACAACTTCAAATGTGATGGTGGCGAGAATACCGTCACCGCTGCGGTCATTAGCGAAATTAGTAGCACCAAGCGTTACGTTATTATTCTCTACAATTGGTTGCACGAAATACGACCCTTCTGTTAGGTAATCGCCGTTAATGCTTGAAACATAACGGATCGCAGTGTGATCAAATTCTAAAGTAAGTTGGTATCCGCCTACCGTTTCCCCTTCAGTAATGTTTATGTTAATAGAAAACTCTTCACCAATAACTGGTGACACTACGGGATTAGGTGTGATGCTAACCTTAGCGGGATACTTCCACAGTCGGATTGTGTTATCATCGCTTCCACTTGCGAATGTTTTTCCATCCGGACTAAAGGCAACGCTGTTGACATCATCCCTATGCTCTGTGAGTGTGCCCAGATGTTCACCTGTCTCAACATCCCACAAACGGATGGTATTGTCAGCACTTCCACTCACAAGTGTGTTTCCAATCGAGTTAAAGGAAATGCTCCAGATAACATTCTTATGCCCAATGAGGGTGTGCTTGATAGTACCTGCTGCAACATCCCACAAACGGATAGTACCGTTAGTACTGCTACTAGCAAGCGTTGCGCCATCAGGACTAAACACGACACTCCAGACATCACCTGTATGCTCTGGAAGGGTGTGATTGAGAACGCCTGTTGCAACATCCCACAGGCGGATGGTATTGTCCAAACTCCCACTTGCGAGTGTCTGTCCATCCGGACTGAACGCTACACTATACACACCCCCCGTATGCCCTCTGAGCGTGTGCAGCGCTGCTCCCGTTGCCACATCCCACAGGCGGATTGTCCTGTCCGAACTCCCACTTGCGAGTGTCTGTCCATCCGGACTGAACGCAATGCTTAAGACACCCCCCGTATGCCCTCTGAGCGTGTGCAGTGCTGCTCCCGTTGCCACATCCCACAGGCGGATGGTCCTGTCCGAACTCCCACTTGCGAGTGTCTGTCCATCCGGACTGAAGGCTACACTCCAGACATTACTAGTATGCCCTCTAAGTGTTCGTAGGTGCGTTCCTGTCTCCACATCCCACAAGCGGATGGTCCTGTCCGAACTCCCACTTGCGAGTGTTTTTCCATCTGGACTGAACGCTACACTATACACATAACCCGTATGCCCTTTAAGGACGGTGGATGGAATATATTGGGCAAAGGTGTTTAGGGAAAACACGGTTAAAAGAATGAGTATCGTCAAAGTTGTTTTCATAGTAAAATTCTCCTTTTGGTTTTATATTTCAGGTCTAACGGATTATAAGCTGCTTTTTATGGGAAGTCTATAATTAAGTAGACACATTTACTGTAGGAGCGATCTCCGAATCGCGACGGAGCACTTTGTTAGTCGGGAATCGGAGTTCCCTCCTACCATCTCTGTGAATCAACGCCAAACATGAGTGGTGCAGAATACGCGTTTGGTTTTCTGTATGATTTTGGCGGAGGCGATCTCCGAACACAATTATCACATCCACTGAATAATATCTGCAATACTATCCATATCAAGACAATTACACATCAAGACAATTACATAATTTTTTATAAAAAAGTTAATATATGTCTTAATAAGGTTATTTTACCAAATTTTGACTCACTATGTCAATCTTAAATTTGTAGACTTTTTTGCTTGAAAAATGTACAGTGCTATCAATTTGTTGGGAAGGCTAAATGACCTTTACAATCTGCATTTTTAGTAACGAAAGATGAAGATATTTCGTTTTATGTCATGTTTTAGATACTTTAAAAAAACAAATGAGAGTTCATATTTCCGCATATTATTAGGGGAGTTTGCGGACTACGTCATAATAAAACATGCGGAGGAGTAAAATTCATGAAACCGTGTTCTGTATGGACGGTAATTCTCTTATTTGCAGTCCTGTTTTCAGGCTGCACTACAATAACAAGTTATAATGAGTTAGCTGATAGACATTACGACTACACAAGCGGAGAAAAAAACACTACTCTTGATGAATGGCGGACGCTAATTTCAGAGTTTAAAAACATCATTCGCGACGATACACAAAGTGCTTTGGCAGATGATGCACAGTATGCTATCGCTTCTTGTTGGGTTTGGTGTATCAAACTTGGAGATGCAGAGGCACCGCAACACGCCATTGCAGCATTCCGAAGCCTCATCTATACCTATCCTGATTCGGAACATTTACCCCAGGCACACTTTTGGATCGCCCAGTGCTACACGATGATAGGTGATTCCGCCCGCGCAGCACATCATTACCAGATTGTTACAAACCGATATGCGGATGCAGATATCGCAGCAGAAGCGCAGTTGGCGTTAGGTCGCACTTATGCACAGCAGGGATACGACAGACGTGCAGAAACGGTATACGTTGACATTGTGGGATCCGCAGCGAAGAAGGAAATAGTTACCACCGCATCTGAAGAACTTAAGGGACTGAAGACACAACAGAACCAGACGACACCATCCGATGAAACACCCTCTCAACCGAAAGTCCAACCTGATCCAGAGACGTTAACACCTGGATCCTTGACACGTGAATTTGGATTAACTGCCAAGACGATTGTTATAGACGCTGGACACGGCGGGAAAGATCCAGGGGGAGGCAGCGCGGGAAATCTCATAGAAAAACCTATTGTGCTTAGCATTTCAAAAAAAATCGGGGCAATTTTAACTGCAAAAGGCTATACTGTTCTGCTAACACGAGATACTGATCGCTTTATTCCGTTGAAGGAGCGAACAGCGTTTGCTACGAAACATAAAGCGGATCTGTTTCTGAGCATTCATGCAAATGCAAGTGGAGATTCGAGAGCCAACGGTATTGAAACCTACTATTTAGATGTAGCGAGTACGGATAAAAACGCTGAAATCATCGCTGCACGAGAAAATGCAAACTCCGGTTACAGTATCCAAGAATTGGAATCACTTTTAAAAGGATTGATAGTAGAGAGTAAAAGTAAAGATAGCCGTCGATTGGCAAAACATGTGCAGCAGGAATTGGTTGCAGCAACAGGTGCAGCAGATCGTGGAGTTAAACACGCTCGTTTTGTGGTGCTTATCGGAACGCGTGTTCCCGCTATCCTGATTGAAACGGGATTCGTAACGAATCAGACAGAAGGGAAAAAACTCACATCGGCTGCTTATCAACAGAAGTTAGCTAATGCTATCGTTCGAGGCGTTGAAAAGTTTTTAGGGAATGCTGGGCAAATCAGCCAAGATAATTCTGATCAACCCAACAAATATTTGGCAACAACAGAACGTTAGGTAAACGGATATGGATGTGAAACCGGCAAACCATTTGCTGAGGAAACCCGGTTATGTTTTTTAATGTCTTTCATCGGAAAAAATTATGGTTTAGGACCTTTCCCACAGATATCATATTTATCCTCGTGTTAGTTCTCGTCTGCTGTACCGGAGAGTTAACCAACACTGCTGCACAACAGACAGATCTTGCCATCCTCTTACCATCAACAGCGTCTGGTATAGCAGAGGCAGATGTAAACTATGCCCGTTCTGTCAGTAAACGGTTCGTCCGCATGCTGAATAGCATCGGTTTTTCTGCTGACGAATTGAAGGAGGAATCTGCCCACACTGTTCCTCGTTTACAAGCCACATCTTCCAATCCGTATCGTTTGATTATCCTACCTTTGAACCCAAAAATACGACCAGAAACCGCCACCATTCTGAAAGACTTTGTCGCACGCGGTGGAAAACTATTTGTGACCTATAACCTTGCCGATGAAGTGGGGTTACTTCTGAATTTACACAGTAAAAAGTGGCTCCGCGCGGAAGTCCCCGGTCAGTTTTCTTCTGTTCAATTTGACACATCTGAGATATTAGGAGTCCCGACATCTGTTCGACAGATATCGTGGAATATCACGGTGGCAGAATCGACAAACGCACAAACAAAAGTTATCGGACACTGGCACAATGCCAGGGGCGAATCCACTGGGTATCCCGCGTTTTTCGTAGGCGAGGCAGGCGCGTTTTTCAGTCACGTTTTCCTTCCTGATGATATCCAAACCAAAACGCAACTCTTTGCCGCACTTCTCGGACATCTGGTCCCCGAATTTCAGCATGCAATCGCAAAACGCGAATTGGATGCAACAACCGTTGGACACATAAATGACCTTGATACTTTAACGAAATTTGTAGCGTATGGTGGGGTTTCAGAAGCAAAGGAAGCATTGCAATCAGGTAAAACCTTGACAACTCAAGCGCGAACTAAATATACTCAGAAGGATTATCATGCATCTATGACAGCAGCTCGTGCAAGTAGAGAGACACTTTCAAAAGCATATTTTCTCTCCCATCTCAGCGATGAGACGGAAGGACGTGCCTTGTGGAATCATTCTGGGCTTGGCGCATATCCCGGTGACTGGGAACGTTCCGCTAAGGAATTAGCTGCTGCTGGCATCAATATGATTCTTCCAAATATGGCATGGGGTGGTGTGGCACATTACGATAGCAGTGTGTTGCCACATAGTAAGACCTTTGAGCAATACGGTGACCAAATTGCACAATGCGTGAAAGCCTCACATAAGCACAAGTTGCAGGTTCATGTATGGAAGATAACGTGGAATTTGGAAGGTGCCCCAAAAGAGTTTGTGGAAGAACTCCGGGCTGCGGGACGAACTCAGGTCTCTGCTACCGGCAACCCTCTCAATTGGCTCTGCCCTTCGCATCCAGAAAACGTCAAGTTGGAATTGAGTAGTATCATGGAAATTGTGCGGAACTACGATGTTGATGGAATCCACCTTGATTATATCCGTTATCCGGGAAGTCATGCCTGCTATTGCCAAGAGTGCCGTAAAAGGTTCATGCTCGCGACAAGACAACATATTAAGGAATGGCCCGCACCTGTACTGCCTGGTTCGGGACAACACCGGAAAGCATATACCGAATGGCGCGCGCAACAGATCACCCGCTTAGTACGTTTAATCCACAAACGTGCACGTGAGATAAAACCTGATATCAAGGTTTCCGCCGCTGTTTTTGGCAGCTATCCCTCATGTGTCACCTCTATTGGACAGGATTGGATTGCCTGGGCAAAAGCAGGTTATGTTG
Source organism: Candidatus Poribacteria bacterium (assembly GCA_965197475.1). Lineage (GTDB taxonomy): Bacteria > Poribacteria > WGA-4E > WGA-4E > WGA-3G > MSPOR6. Next base: position 1,745,117 of record CBDANF010000003.1, read on the forward strand.
ACTTCGTTTGCCCGATGAACTATACTGAAAATACCAAATATTTCACTGACCTGTTAGAGAAGCAGCTTGCCTTTATGCCAAAAGGCGTGGCGATTTATCCTGGTATCGGTGCCACTGCTTCTAATTCACTCCTTACACCTGATGCCGTGATTGGTCAGATTCACCTTGCACGGTTCTTAGGTGCTTCCGGCTGGACAATCTTCAACTATTCAGTCAATATCTCAGATACCATCCTTCCTGCTATCCAAATGGGAGTCGGTAAGCGAAAAGCCGAACCTCCACATTGATTCTGTTCATGCTTGTTCTCTTATAATTATTGGCATTACTATAACCATTTTGCAATGCGGTTAGGTTTGACTACGTTCAACTCAGATCATCTAAAATCTACTTGACCGTTGCTGAAAAATTGTGTAAACTATAGAAAGTTGAGGTGTATATGTGGCACGTTACCGATAAATGGGGTAACCGCATTGAGTTGACAGATGAAAGATGGCATCACATCCTTGAAAATCATTGGGAATTGAGACACTATCTTAATGAGGTGCTTTTAACTGTCCGAACTGGTAGAAGAAAACAGGCACCGATGGATCCTTATAAATACACATATTATAAGGATTTTGATAACCTTCCTCACAATTATACTTGCATTGTTGTTATTGTTAAATTGATTCGGAACAACTTCATTATAACTGCATATCCTATAAGAAAAAGGAACTCAGATGAATCACGATAAAGATGGGCTTAAAATTGTCTATGATCAGGAAGCTGATGTGCTTTATGTGACACGAGGCCAACCCGAATATACCGACTATGTTGAATACGCTGATGATTTGATTCTGCGGTTTCACCCTGAGACGAAACAACTTGTGGGATTCACTCTTGTTGATTTTTCGAAACATTTTGCTAAAAAAGACTCGGACATCGCGCTGCCCTTCGGCGTTGATTTTCAGATGCATGGAGAGCTACCCACTTGAAACACAGATTATCAGTAAAAAGGAGATTATTGCAGCATGGCTCAAAAACCAAATATCCTATTTCTCCAGAGTGATGAACACAGTCCACACGCTATCGGGTGTGAAGGCAACGATATTGTACAAACACCGAATCTTGATCGGCTTGCGGAATCTGGCACTTACTTTGATGGGGCATACTGCCAATTCCCACTTTGCACACCTTCACGGATGTGTATGCTGACAGGAAAATACGCACATCGATGCTCCGCTTGGAATAACGGTTCTATCCTGTTTCCTGAACATCTCACGATACCAGCACATTTCGCAGGACACGGCTACGCTACAGCACTCGTCGGAAAAATGCACTTTGGCGGTAAAGAACAGCACAACGGTTTTCAATCGCGTCCTTATGGCGATCTGCGCGGACGTGCCGGACATCAACGTGACCCTTTGCGAGGAGGTTCCGGTAACCGCACACGCACGCAAGACGCTGGCATCACAGAAATCCCATCGAGCCTTCTGCAAGAACGGGTAATCAACGAAGAAACGATTGAATACTTAAGGTCTCAACCTGCTGATCAACCGTGGTTCCTCCTGGCAAGTTATAGTCGTCCTCACTTCCCACTCACTGCCCCTAAGAGACTTTTCGACAAATACTATCCCGATAATGTGGACATGCCGAATATCCCACCGGGGCATTTGGAACAGACACACCGTTATGCGAAAGGGCTACGGAAGAACTTCAATACAGCAGCTATTCCGGAGGAAGAGGCACGGAAGGCACGTGCGGCATACTATGCATGCTGCGAATTTTTGGATGAATGTATCGGTGATTTACTGACGATCTTGGAGCGCGACGGTCTGTTAGAGAATACAATTATCGTTTACACCACCGACCACGGTGAAATGGCTGGCGAGCATGGACAATGGTGGAAATCCAGTTATTATGAAGCAGCAGCACGAGTTCCACTTATTATACACGACAGACGATCAGAAGACACCTTCAGCAGACGCGTCAATTTGCCTGTTGAATTAAACGACCTATTTCCGACTTTATGCGCAAGAGCAGGTATCCCAATTCCAAATGGTTTGGACGGATCGGATCTGTCAAACCTGATGTCAGGAAATACTGATGGCTGGCGCAATACTGCCATCAGTGAATACTGGGCAAACCAAACAACCGGACCGATGCGTATGTTGAGAGTGCCCCGCTATAAATATGTCGCTTTCCCTGAAGACGAATCCATCTTGTTTGATTTGGAAAATGACCCTGACGAATTTGAGAATATTGCAGGAAAGTCTGAAAAGAGCGAATTGGAAGCATCCTTGCATGAACAACTGATGGCAGGGTTCTCATGGGAATCTGTCGAAAATCAGAAAAACGCTGATAAAGAACGCAGTAAAGATTGGGCAGCACCGTGGAGCGGCGGCACCCCGAATCAATATACGTTACCGGATGGCAGAATTGTTGACGCAGAACTCTGTCTCTATAACCCTGTCCTTCGTGATGAGACCGATGAAAATTAAGAAAAATAGTTAAGTGGGCGGTGTGTAGCACGGTGAGAAGAATCAGCTTCGCACCGCGCCAGGCGGTTCAATCTATATTGAAATGTTTTGAACCGAATATCCATCGTAGGGAAACTTCAATATGCCTCGCCGCCCAAAAATCCGTTTCTCTGCTATCTTTGTAGGACTGCTTTTAGTTGGGGGAATTTGTGCAATCACCCCCTACAATAACTATTTTATAGAGAATTCAAGAATTGCGGGTAACCACCTACCTGTAGGTTCAATCTTTGGGCTGCTTCTGCTTGTGTTCGTTGTCAATCTACCCTTACGTCTGTTGACGCGAAGCAGCCGCTTTTCCTTATCATCACTTGAATTAGCAGTTATCTGGATGATGTTGATTGTTGCTGTCGGTATCCCTTCAATGGGATTGCTGCAATTTCTGCTTCCTTGTCTTGCGGCACTCCGTTATTTCACCACCCCCGAAAACGATTGGGCAGAGACACTCCAACCGCACATCCCAGAATGGTTAGTCGTCACGGATACGCAAGCTGTCACAGATTTCTATGAAGGACTTTCACCGGGCGGGAGCGTCCCGTGGTCACCTTGGATCAAGCCGCTGCTTATCTGGGGACTTTTTGTCCTCGTCTTCTATTTTACAACGATTTGCCTCGCCACAATCCTCCGCAAACAGTGGATAGAACGCGAACGATTCTCATTTCCCTTAGTCCAGATTCCGGTTCAGCTGGCAGCGCAACCCGAAAGTGGAACGCTTCTCAACGCCTTTTTCAAAAATAAATTATTATGGGTAGGCATGGCTTTGCCGGTGTTAATACACTTTCTCAACGGACTGCACGCTCATTTTCCTACAGTGCCAGAGATCCCATTGATTTATAACATTCACCGCGCTTTTACCGAGAAACCGTGGCACACAATCGGTTGGTGGCCAGCGATGAACATCGCTATCTACTTTTCGGTTATCGGCGTGGCGGCATTGCTAACGCTTGAAGTGTCGTTTAGCCTCTGGTTTTTCTTCCTCTTTTTTAAACTGCAATACATCATCATGAATGCCACTGGGGTCGGCATCGGACCTTGGGTGAGTTGTAGCCGTCAAGTAATGGGAGGGTATCTGATCTTTGTTCCTGCTGTTTTCTGGGGTGGACGGGAACATATCGCAACGATTTTTAGGAAAACGTTCGGCATGCACAAGAAACAAGCGAGCACATCAGGAGATAGAGGTTTGATAGACGATTCCGATGAACCGCTGCCGTATCGTTTAGCACTACTCGGATTTTTAGTCGGATTTATTACCCTTGTTGCGTTCCTTGTGATTGCGGGTATAACCACTTGGGTTGCACTTGTCACACTCTTCTCAATCTTTATCACCTCTGTAGTGTTATCATGGATGGTGGTAAACGGTGGGTTGTTACTTGTGCAAGCTCCTTTCTTCCCGTCAGATTACATTAATTTTACACTCGGATCGGAGGCAATGGGGCAAAAAAGTCTCGCCGTTCTTAGTTTTCAACGTACTTTTCTGCGAGATTGGGGAGAATTCATGATGCCGAACTTCCTGCACAGTTTTAAGGCAGCCGACGAAGTTCAACTTGTCCGCCGCCGAATCGTGCCGATTCTTGGTATTTCAATCGTTGTTGCTATCCTTGTTTCTGTTTATGCCTCGTTGACGCTTGTCTATGACAAAGGCGCGCTATTTTTACAGAATTGGCCCTTTGTCAATGCCCCGCGTGGCTATTTCAACAAGATGAACAAACTCATCCAATTTCCTGTTGAAACAAAGTGGGATGAAGTATACAGTATGATTGCGGGGGCAGGTTTTACCGGCTTTATGCTATGGATGCGCCAAAGTTTTGTCTGGTGGTCACTGCATCCGCTCGGATACCTTTTAGGGGCTACCTATCCTTCGTTTCACTTATGGTCGTCCATTCTCATCGGATGGTTCATTAAATACATTACGCTTAAGTTTGGCGGTCCATTAATGTATCGGCGGATCCGTCCAGCCGCATTTGGCTTAATTTTTGGTGAATATGTCATGGTAGGTATCTGGATGGTGGTCGGATTTTTCAGTGGCATAGGTTATCATGCCCTACCCCGTTAATGTATTGTTACCAGAGAATCATCTTGCGGGAGGGTTCTAAGCCCGATTTGCATTATTTAGGAATAATATCATGCAGACCAACGATAATATTTTAGCGTCACAATGGAAAACACGCGCTAAAACCCGCCACGCTGTAGCAGGTATCCGCACATGGCACGTCAATCTGAACCCGCGGGCAATGCCGTCACTCGGTTTTGCAAAGGGTGAAATGCCAGGGCAAACTACACCCAAAAATGCCCATGTTGATTGGCGCGGCCCCTTCGCAGCACAAGCAGGCGCGTTAATCGTAGAAGTTACCACCGATAAAGGATTAAAGGGATACGGACTCGGCGGCGGTGGACTTGCGGGTGCGATGATTATTGACAAACATCTTCAACACTTCGTCCACGGACGCGACCCACTTGATGTGGAAGAAATTTGGGAACATCTCTATCACATTACCTCAATTTATGGACGACGAGGGCTTGTTATTTATGCGCTAAGCGGTATAGAGCTTGCTCTCGTTGACCTATGTGGTAAGATAGTTGACGCACCTGTCTATAGCCTTTTCACTGACACACCGCGCCTTCAGATTCTCGCGTATGCAACCGGTGCCGATGTCGGTTATTATGCAGAAAACGGATTCACCGCATGCAAGATTCCCCTCCGAAACGGACTTGCAGAAGGTGAAGATGGCTTCGCTGAAAATCTTGAGATGATACACATCGCACGCGATACTATCGGTATTGATGTGGAACTTATGACAGACATCTACCTACGTTGGGATGTGGACTATACCCTCCGTTTTGCACAGGCAGCAAAAGACGTTAACCTCAAATGGATTGAAGAACCGATACCACTTGACGATTATGCTGGCATGGCACAGTTAGTGCAAGAGATAGATCCAACGTGGATTGTCTCAGGTGAACACGAATTTACCCGATACGGATTTCGTGAGTTATTACGATGGAAGGCTGCAGACATGATTCAGCCGGATGTTAGTTGGGCGGGTGGTTTTACAGAATGTCTTCGTATCGCTCAGGAAGCTGCGGTACTCGGTATCCCGACATGGCTCCATCAAGCAGGCACACCGTGGGGGTTGCATCTTACTGCATGTTTGCCAATGCCGTGCATGGCGGAGACGTTCGGTCCCTCCCGCAATGGTGTCGAAAATGAACTTTACCGCCGTTTACGTCCTTCCCCTCACGACGGTTTTTTCATGCTCAATGATGCGCCAGGTTTTGGTGTGGATATTGATGAGGCGTTGCTGGAGGCGTATACAGTTGATCGTATATAGGTTAAAGAGTGGACATTGCCAGATTAGTTGATCGCGGCAGATTTAAGGTGCTTCCATCCCTCAATAAGTAAGGAAATACCGCGAATTAGACATGCTACGACAGTGGCTGTGGCGAGTATTAACCCGCCTTGCTTGATGGTAAGGTTTTCGGGAGCATAAAGGTGCATCCATGCAAGGTAAAGAAAAGTAAGCATTTTCATAGTCCCGTAGACAGCACGACTGATACGAGACCGCATGAGCGCGTGCGCGAGTCTACTTTTCGGTGGAGTTATGTAGTGTTGCAAGTTGTCTGTTAATATCCCACGTGTCATGACAACGAGGGGAATCCATAAGGGAAGATATCCTGCCACAGTGAAGTAAACCCAGAAGACGATCTCGATAATTCTGTCTGCTCCTGTGTCAAGGATTGCGCCGAACTCGGATGTTTCGTTTCGTATGCGTGCCACAAAACCGTCAACCGCATCCAGCGTGAATATAAGCGCAATTGTTGCAATGCAGGCGATGTCTAAGTAGGGATGTTCTCCAAACATTGCAATGACAAAAAAGGTTAAGAAAATGCGACAGAGGGTTATAGTGTTTGCTATCATGCCGGGTTTCGTCACTTTTTCGGCACTGCTGTTTCAAGATATTTCTCGTCTGTTTCTATATCGGGTGGGTATTGAATTTCCCAGAGTTTGATATGTGATGCGGCGAAGTCCGTTTTAGGAAACACGGGTTTAAAGCCTCTGTATCCAAAGGGGTTTTTATTTAGAAGGGAGTCATGTGGGTCGTCAGGTGTGACAAGGATGTGTGTCGCCTCGTGTGTTTTGAGGTATTCAAGTGCTTCGCGTTCGGTTTTGGCGTGGTGAACATGTTGATTGTAGAGGTATATCCAGTTCGGTAGATAATGGTCTTGATCGATGAGGGTTTTAACGTCAGCAAGCACGTTGAGTTGGCTACCGAACCGCCAATGTGCGGCGACAACACCGTCTTTTAGATTGGTTTTGATCCATGCAAATGTATCGTTGAGTATGCCATGTCCGGGAATAGCGGTGCGCATCTGTGTCGCAGCATAAAGTGAGAATCGGGCGTGTCCGCCTATTGGTGCCCAAAAGAGGATGAGGGCGAGTGCGATGGCTGCTGCAATTTTATTGGTTTGTGTGTTGTTAAGGAAATTTTCGACTGTCTCTGCAAGCATCTTGATGCCGAGTGCAGTAAAGATAAAGACACTACCGTATCTGCCCGTCCAAAAACTAAAATAGGTGTTCTTGAGTTCAGAAACGGTGTGCATGAGTGGGGTGTTCATTAAGATTGTTGTTGTCTCAAAGTTTTTGAGTTGTGTGAAAAGGTAACCGAGTCCGATAGCGAGCATTAAGACTGTCAATCCGAGTGAAAGTTTTCGACTGTGGCTTTTTAACGTCTCTGCTGTCTGAGGGATTGTAATAAGCAACTGCCGTAATGCACGGATTACCAAAATCGCTATCGGTGGCACAAGCACAAAGGTAGTCAAGTGTTCAGCAAAGCCCACGCCACTGCGATATGCAGGCGCGATGATGTAAAGCATAGGCACAAATGAACACACCCAAAGCAGGTAATACCATAAATCTGTTTCGCTTTCTGAAGTAAGAAACCGCCATATCTCTATTGTGTAAATGATGAGAAGGAATGCACCAAAGCCTTCCCAGGATAGTCCGCCGAGAAGCGTAAAGAAGCCACTAATAAGTGTTAAAACGGTCCGCTTACGTGAGTTTTGCGTTTGCAACGCGATCAAATAAAAAATGATGGCACTGATAGCGAGTAAAAGACACCAGCAGTCTCTATCACCGAAACCGACGGTGCTGCGCCCAATGGTGCCGGGCAGCGTTGCAATCAGGATGCCCGTGGTATTCGCCACGAACGCACCGAATGTGCTATAAAGGAAAAAACAGAGAACGCCTAACCCCAGCACAAAACAGACAGTCGGCATGTAGATACAAACATGATAGAGGGATACGTCTTTGAAAAAAAGATGTGCCACTTTATAGGTATAAGCAAGCATATAAGAATAGAGTGGTAACAACAACCCGTTATCTCTACCAATCGGCATCCATCGGTGCATATCGCGGGGAGGTAGTTTTCCCTGTTGGACGATAGTGTTTGCCTGCCAATAGTAGAAGTATCCATCATTTTCAAGGAACTGTCCATCAGGGAGGGTTTCCGCGCTTTGAATGCGTATCCAAAAGGCGAGAAAGAGAATGCTGCTGAACAGGAGGAGCGAGACGAGGTGTTTGAAAAGTGGGGTTTTCATAAAAAACTATAAAGAAGGGAACCGGTTGTGACACCAGTTCCCCACTTATGCGTTAATACGCAAGTGTAAGGTTTAACGATATAGATCCGAATGATAGTCGCGAAGAGTTGTCAAACGTTCTCCCGAACAGATACCACGTTGCATGAGATAATTCTGACATTTCGTGAAAAGTTCACCACAAGGTTCCGTTATCGCCGTGCCATCAGCACGCCTGCCTATGATTATACTACGGATGCACGTATAGGTCGCACACGCAGTGTCTAAAATGCAGATCGGATTGATACATGCTGTGGCGGTCGTGGTACAACCACCATTGGGTGGGGGTGTGTTGCATCCACCATTGGGTGGGGGCGTGTTACAGCCGCCGTTTGAAGGGGGCGTGTTACAGCCGCCGTTTGAAGGGGGCGTGCCGCCGCCGTTCTGACCACCTAACGCAAGATAGTTGCTGGTGCCTTGCCCCATACCAACGCCACCACCATCGCCAGATTGTGAGCCGCTGCCATTGGGGTAGTTGTGCAGGTGAATACACTTAAAATAGCCATTAGGATCCGCATCGCAATCGATGGTGGAGCCGTTGATGGTAAGTGAAGCAGGGCAGGGCCCCGATACCCATTCTTCATGCCCATTCGGTGTGCAAGGTTTAAAATATATCCCACAAGCAATACAAGGGAAAGCAGGTCTATGTCTCAATTCTTCCGGTTGACAACTCCAATACGGATCACCGCACCCCTTGTAAGTGCCATCGTCCTCTGGACAGGTTTTACAATGATTGTTTGCTGTTGGCACAATCTCCGTGCAGCTTTCATGTGCACACGTTATAACTGGGGTATCGCTATAGGTGACAGTCCACGACGCATCTATCTGTTTTGTGATGGGCGTTCGGGACCCTTCCCGCCAGTCTCCTCCAAATCGGATAGCAACCGGTGTTTTGCTCAGACTCAGTTGAAAGGTTGCATCCTGCTCCGTGAGGATTGCCGGCTTCGGGACGATGGTAGATGTCACATTCTTTTCGTGCGTGCCGGGATAAAACCTGCTTGTTTCGACAGGCGCATTTATATCGCCAGAACTGTAACCGGCTTTGACACGGTAGCACGGGAAGACAACCTTTTGAAACCACTCTACTTCTTTGTTTTCTTCCGTCTGATACCACGGGACATAACCGAAGGTATACCATCTTTTGCCCCAGTCACCAACCTTTCGAACGGTAGACGCGCCTTCGCTAAACGTAAATTCAATGTTTCCAAATCCTGTAGCGAAGATACTGGCGTAGTAGGAGGCATGCGTTGGTGGTTTTTGGGGTTCCCATGAACCTCCCACCAACTCGCCAGATTGATCTACCTTTCGTGTCAAATGATAAGAACTGCCACTTGCAGGACTTACAGAGTAGTCCGTTCCTGTTGTTATTAAGAACTCAACATCAGCACTCTCTGACACAGGGACTAAGATCAATGGTAGTGCCATTATGAACATAAACGTAATTGTAACATAAAAATTAAGTCTCATTCTAATATCCTCCATCAATTATAGGTATTGGGACAGGTCGATCATTCGACTGTTGTAGCGTATGTTCTAAACCGAATTTGCGGTAGACTTCTCTTATTGCCTCTTCTCTTTTTCTATCCTTTGCCTCTCTGGAGCTCGGGTCTCCACTATAGAGTCCACCATCTATAAGCGGCACGGGCCCTTGGGCCGCTGCGATCAGCGTTTCGATTTGTGCTGAGATGCGATTCCATTCAGCAGTATCCCCTCGGCGTTGTGCTTTTGCAAGTTCTGCTTGGAACGCCTCATGCTGTTCCCACTGTTCGAGGGTGGGGGCGAACCCTACTCCATCTTTATAGAAGATAGTGACGGTATTATCATAGTGTCTTAGTGTTTCCCCGTTGTGGTTCCGCATGTGCTGCCAGTTTGCACCGATAGGGGGCGGGTCTTCTCCCCATTCTTTACGATACGCCTCTAACCTTTTCCGTTCCTCTCTATAAGTCTCATAGAAAAGTTGTTTAGTGGCATCATCCATTTTTGAGAACCTCTCAACACATTCTTCTGGCGACATTTCCAAGAAATCCAAAAACTCCTTTTCAGGATAACTCAGTTTTGAAAATACCTCTTTGAGTTGCTCTGGTGACATTTTCAACCAACTCACAGTTTCTGTCGGCTGTGTTGATTTATCCTTCGGCACTGTCCGATGCCAATGATCACCATGCCAATATCCTGTTTCCCGAGATTCGCCCGGAGGCGGTGGTCTGACACCAGGCTCAGGCGTGTTTACTTCCTGTGGTGAACCCTTTGGCTTAGGTCCGTCTTCCAAAAGTTTTTTGGTTGCATCACCTAATACCATTTCCGACTCAGTGTCAGTATCCCGCGGTATCAGTAAGAACACACCCGCAATTCCAATCAGTAGCATGAGGATTGCAAGTCCCCATATCATCTGCTTTTTCATAAGGATTCTCCTTATCTTTCATTTGCCTTTATTTCGCTGCGTCCAGCGTGCAAGGCGGTTTGTTTTGTTCCATACAAGCGGGGATTTCTGCCTGCGTAGCATCAATCATTTTGATTGTGCCAAAGAGCAGTCCGCCACCCATAATAACAATAAGTGCCACGGTCAGTCCTATTTTTAAAAATTTCGTTTTCACAAATTATACACCTCCTTTCAAAATTAGTCAAAAAGACCGACCAAACGATGACAACTGTAAATCAAAACATCAGTATGAAATACCTTTCATAATTAAAGACACAGTTTTAGACCGAAAAGGGTGCATACGATATAAAAAAATGAATTTTGTCTAAAGATTTGGTAAAACTACCGCTTGCGCTCCTCACTTCGCGAAAGTTTTTCACACTATCCTGTATCCGAAAGCACAGAAAGAGAATGCTGATGAGCAATAGGAGCGGGAGGATTTGTTTGAAAAGTGGGGTTTTCATAATAAACTATAAAGTGGGGAACCGGTTGCGACACCGGTTCCCCACTTATGCGTTAATACGCAAGTGTAAGGTTTAACGATATAGATCCGAATGATAGTCGCGAAGAGTTGTCAAACGTTCTCCCGAACAGATACCACGTTGCATGAGAAGATTCTGACATTGCGTGAAAAGTTCACCACAAGGTTCCGTTATCGCCGTGCCATCAGCACGCCTGCCTATGATTATACTACGGATGCACGTATAGGTCGCACACGCAGTGTTTCTAATGCAGATCGGGTTGATGCACGCTGTGGCGATTGTGGTACAGCCACCATTTGCCGGGGGCGTGTTACAGCCGCCGTTTGAAGGGGGCGTGCCGCCGCCGTTCTGACCACCTAACGCAAGATAGTTGCTGGTGCCTTGCCCCATGCCAACGCCGCCGCCATTGCCTTGTTGTCCACCACCATTACCTTGTTGACCGCCGCCATTGCCGCTACCACTACCGCTACTTGGGAACTGGTGGATATGCGACGGATCACACCTATAAAAACCTTTTACAGTACAATAAACATTTCCTCCATCCTGGGTGATGTTAACGGGGCAATTAACTTGCCATGCATGTGCATATGCTTCACTTGGATCAATAATGTGAATGCCGCACTCACCCCGGATTTTATCGTTAATCGTGACGGAGTAACTTCCATTGTAAGGATCCGCATTAACGTCACGAGTGATGCCTGCCTCCCATTTCCAATATGTTGACTCCCCAATAACAAAACTGAGTGATGCGCTTGGCGTTGTACTTGCTTGTGCAGTAAGTGCCTTTTGTTTGCTTTTGTATGTCACAATACTACGTGAACGAGACTGGACAACACCAGTAGCTGATACATTGACGGTAGTAGGACTGATTTCCTCGGCAGTCCCAATTTCGTCGGTATTATAAAGCCCGTTCATTTCTTTTATTCTAAAAGAGTAAACCTCCCTCTCTGCTTTTTTCAGGGGCTCAGAGGCCCAATTGCCAATGGGATAATCCCGTGTCTTTTTCTTAAGGGTAAAAGCAATTTCGCCGTATCCGGTGGCATTAACCATAATCGTTATGTAGTGAAAGTCTCCAGGTTTGGTAGGTTCCCAATCTTCCTCAAGAATAAGGCTACCAAAATAACTCCCTTGAGCTGCAAGGGAATAAATCACTCGTTCCCCATGGTAATTTGTTTTATTTCCTGGAGTTGATATAATTACCGGATTAGAGACGTATAATCCGTTAGAATCCATATCCGAGCGGTCTTCTGCCCAGAGTTCATTACGAATCCAGAAAAAAGAAGCATTTATGTCAATATGAAAAGCAAAAAATGTGAAAAAGATGACGCATATCCATAGTCGCTGATTTTTCATAAGTAGTCTCCTTTTATTTTAATAGGAATGTTTTTCCTTGTAAAGTTCATATAGATGTTCAACGCCCAAGCGTTGATAGAGCTCTAAAACCGCTTTATTATCAAGTTTTATCTGATTCTCTATAGGAATTGGATCTCCATAATACCCAAAACCGGTAGGATCAGGGACCTCCCCTTGTGATGAGTCAACAAGAGTTTGAATCTCGCTTCTAATACGTTGTATCTCCGCTAAGGTATCACCGGAATATAACTCGCCATTTTTGAGATCTGATAATTTATCTTTCAAGGCTGCACGTAATTGCTTGTATTGTTGCAACTGTACAGGCATCGGTGCGAAACCTGTTTTTAAATCATAATGAGACACGACAACTGTATTTCTATAATGCCGAACGACGTTTCCGTGATTATCACGAAAGTGTTGATATGAACCGTCTGGCGATGGGTCTTCTCCCCATTTAGCTCTATATTCCGCGAGTTGCTGCTCCCGGAGTGCTTTGACCCTTGCCTTAATTTCTGCTTCAGAAAGTTCAGGCAGTGTTTGCAGAGTTGTAGCGGTATCCGCGGGTGCCGCATGCGGTTCTTCGTGCCAAACACCATCGTGCCAGTGTCCGTTAGGTGATACACCGGGCGGTGGTGGTTTGCCCGCTTCTTGTGCAGACACCTGTTGCTTTGGTCCGTCCTCCAAAAGTTTTTTGGTTGCCTCACCTAATACCAGTTTCGACTCAGTGTCGGTATCCTGCGGCATCAGTAAGAAAACACCAGCAATTCCAATCAGTAGCATGAGGATTGCAAGTCCCCATATCATCTGCTTTTTCATAAGGATTCTCCTTATCTTTCATTTGCCTTTATTTCGCTGCGTCCAGCGTGCAAGGCGTTTTGTTTTGTTCCATACAAGCGGGGATTCCTGCCTGCGTAGCATCAATCATTTTGATTGTGCCAAAGAACAGCCCTCCACCCATAAAAACAATCAGTGCCGTGGTCAGTCCTATCTTTCGCCACCGTTGCTTTTTCACAATTATATACATCCTTTCAAAATTAGTCAAAAAGACCGACCAAACGATGACAACTGTAAATCAAAACATCAGTATGAAATACCTTTCATAATTAAAGACACAGTTTTAGACCGAAAAGTGTGCATACGATATAAAAAAATGAATTTTGTCTAAAGATTTGGTAAAACTACCGCTTGCGCTCCTCACTTCGCGAAAGTTTTTCACACTATCCTGTATCCGTATCCAAAAGGCGAGAAATAGGATACTGATGAGCAATAGGAGCGGGAGGATTTGTTTGAAAAGCGGGGTTTTCATAATAAACTATAAAGTGGGGAACCGGTTGCGACACCGGTTCCCCACTTATGCGTTAATACGCAAGTGTAAGGTTTAACGATATAGATCCGAATGATAGTCGCGAAGAGTTGTCAAACGTTCTCCTGAACAGATACCACGTTGCATGAGAAGATTCTGACATTGCGTGAAAAGTTCACCACAAGGTTCCGTTATCGCCGTGCCATCAGCACGCCTGCCTATGATTATACTACGGATGCACGTATAGGTCGCACACGCAGTGTTTCTAATGCAGATCGGGTTGATGCACGCTGTGGCGATTGTGGTACAGCCACCATTTGCCGGGGGTGTGGTGCAGCCACCATTTGCCGGGGGTGTGGTGCAGCCACCATTTGCCGGGGGCGTGTTACAGCCGCCGTTTGAAGGGGGCGTGCCGCCGCCGTTCTGACCACCTAACGCAAGATAGTTGCTGGTGCCTTGCCCCATACCAACGCCACCACCATCGCCAGATTGTGAGCCGCTGCCATTGGGATAGTTGTGCAGGTGAATACACTTAAAATAGCCATTAGGATCCGCATCGCAATCGATGGTGGAGCCGTTGATGGTAAGTGAAGCAGGGCAGGACCCCGATACCCATTCTTCATGTCCTTCTGGGGTGCACGGTTTAAAATCTATCCCACAGATTACACAAGGCCAAGATTTATGACGGGACGCATCTGGTTGACATGTCCCGTAAGAATCGCCACATCCTTTTGGTGTGCCGTTTACATTACAAGGTACATAGTGCTGCTCCGCTGTTTGAACTATCTCGGTGCACGCATTATGCTTACAAGAAATCACATTCGTATCACTATAAGTGACATTCCATTGAGCATTTATCTGCCTTGGAATGGGACTACGGGAGTCCATACGCCAACCTGAACCAAGTCGGAGTGCTGCACTCGGTGATTTACCGATCGTGATTTGGTATGTGCTTGAAATACCAACCAGCACTGCAGGCTTCGGGACCATGGTAGACGTTACATTCTTTACATGCGGTGTGCCTGTATAAATACGACTTGTGTCTACAGGTGCCGTTATGTCGCCAGGGTGATGTCCTGCTTCAATACGCCAGCAAGGAAAAACTATTGGTTGAGACCATTCTACTTCTTTATTTTCTTCCGTTTCATACCATGTTGTCAAACCAAGGGTCAATGCACTATTGCCCCAGTCACCCACTTTTTTTGTGTGTGACGAACCTTCGCTAAATGTAAAAGCAATCTTACCTAACCCTGACGCGATGATGCTTGCCGTGTAAAAGGCACGATCGGGAGGTTTAGTCGGATTGTATGTTCCTCCGACAAGTGCTCCGTATTGATCTATTTTACGGGTTAAGTGATAATTGGTGCCACTTGCTGGCGACACAGAGTAATCTGTTCCCCATGTTGTGAAGTATTCTGTCTCGTGAGGCATTGCATGAACATGAACTGCTGTAATAAAAAAGAGTGTAAAACTGAGTGTTATCGCAACATAAAAATATCTTCTCATTCTAAAATCCTCCTTGTTTTGGTATAGGTTCTATTCTACTACTTCAGGTATAATATCAGATTGGTAAAGTCTCTTTAGACGATGTTCTAAACCGAATTTACGGTAGACTTCTCTAATTGCTTCTTCTCGTTGTCTATGTGCTTCCTCCTCAGAAATAGGATCACCACTATAGAGAGTGCCCGTTATTACAGGAGCAGGACCCCGGGATTTTGCTATTAACACCTTGAGTTCCGCTAATATCCGATCATATTCTGCAGTGTCACCACTACGCCTGGCTTCAACAAGTTTTCTTTGTAAAATTTCGTGTTGTTCCCATTGTTCTGGTGTTGGTGCAAACCCATCATTGACAACTTTATAGAAGGTGGTGGTACTATTATCGTAGTGTTTTATTACTTCTCCGTTGTCATTACGCATATGCTCCCAGTTGGCACCGATGAGTGGGGGATCAACCCCCCATTCCTTACGATATGCTTCTATTTCTTCTGGCGAGCGGGGTTGCCCAATCAATTCCGGCATCGGCACGAATTCGGGGAGGGTGTCATCCATCCTGTGTGTCGTGTCCGGTGTGCCTTTATTATCAGGCGAATCGTTTTTATGCCAATGCCCCTCGTGCCAATATCCCATTTCTTTGGTTTCACCGGGCGGCGGCGGCCTATTAGCATCCGTCAGGGCCGGATCATTGTGTTGCTTTTGACGATCTTCCAAAAGTTTTTTGGTTGCCTCACCTAATACCATTTCCGACTCAGTGTCGGTGTCCTGCGGTATCAGTAAGAACACACCAGCAATTCCAATCAGTAGCATGAGGATTGCAAGTCCCCATATCATCTGCTTTTTCATAAGGATTCTCCTTATCTTTCATTTGCCTTTATTTCGCCGTGTCCAGCGAGCAAGGCATTTTGTTTTGTTCCATACAAGCGGGGTTTTCTGTCTGTGTAGCATCAATCATTTTGATTGTGCCAAAGAGCAGTCCGCCACCCATAATAACCAGGACTTACGCAATAATCTACAATTATGTTATACTGTTCTATTATGACTACATTTACACTTTCTAAAAAGAAGCACCACTTATTTTCTGATTATTGTCAATTTTTGTTAGCGAGTTTCACTAATTTTACACAAACCTATTTTGCAAACTATACGGAGAAACCGATCGATTGTCGTTTGCTATCCTGACAGGGGCGAACTTGCATTCTGCAAAACCGAGACCTTTGACACCCGCCTCAAGAATAACATTAATCTCCCGATCATCTGTAGACCATTCTTCATTGCCTTCCTGATCTGTGTATTTGGTCATTACATTCTGATAACTTCTTGAATCGGAAGTAGACCCGATCGTAGGATCTGAGGTAAAACCTATTTCAGCGATTGCATGGTAAATAAAACAGGCAAAGATTCCAAGAACAAGGCACCCGATTAGCAAAAGGTTTCTATACGTTTTCATTAAAAACTCCTTGGGAATGTGTATTCTCTTTATTGTTATCTATATTTTTCGGGGATGAGGTAATCAAACCCCGCTTTTCTATATTCTGCGTAAAGCACTTCTTTTTGTATCCGCATTGCGCGCTGGAGGAGCGCATCTGCGTGTGCATCTGTTGTTGTTGGGTGAGATAGAGAAACAACAAGATCAGGGATATTTCTATAGCATGCCTGACGGAACGCCTTGAGTTCAGCATTGATACGTTCCGCTTCAGCAGTCTGTCCCCATCCGTGCGCTTGGGTATACTCACGTTGCATTTCTTTATAACGTTCGTATTCTTCGCGTGTGGGTGCGAATCCGATTTCGGTTACAACCCTAAAATAGGGTTCATAGTCTTTGTGTAAAATAGGATTACCGTTTTCATCCAGATCTAGCAACCCCTTTGTGTCTCGGAGACGAATAGAGTATCCGGAGGGTGTATCTAGAAATCCGAAATTGTTCAGATCCTGAACCCGGACATTTATTCGTTCTTCTAGAGAAAGTTTCGTCCAGGCTTCAGGTAAAGTGCCGAAGGATTTCTGGAAAGGGATGTGACGGTCAGGATACGGTTCGTTTGATTGAGGTGCCGTCGGGAGCTCAACAGATGTCTTTCCCGGAACGGTTCTGTGCCAACGGTCACCGTCCCAATGTCCTGTTTCGTGGGTTTCACCGGGTGGGGGTGGTCTGATACCAGGCTCAGGCGTGTTTGCTTCCTGCGGCGAGCCTTTTGGATTAGGTCCGTTCTCCAAAAGCTTTTTGGTTGCCTCACCTAATACCATTTCCGACTCAGTATCAGTATCCCGCGGTATCAGTAAGAACACACCAGCAATTCCAATCAGTAGCATGAGGATTGCAAGTCCCCATATCATCTGCTTTTTCATAAGGATTCTCCTTATCTTTCATTTGCCTTTATTTCACTGCGTCCAGCGTGCAAGGCGTTTTGTTTTGTTCCATACAAGCG
Source organism: Candidatus Poribacteria bacterium (assembly GCA_965197475.1). Classification (GTDB taxonomy): domain Bacteria; phylum Poribacteria; class WGA-4E; order WGA-4E; family WGA-3G; genus MSPOR6. The sequence goes on from CBDANF010000003.1 coordinate 1,762,744, forward strand.
GGGATTTCTGCCTGCGTAGCATCAATCATCTTGATTGTGCCAAAGAGCAGTCCGCCACCCATAATAACAATAAGTGCCACGGTCAGTCCTATTTTTAAAAATTTCGTTTTCACAAATTATACACCTCCTTTCAAAATTAGTCAAAAAGACCGACCAAACGATGACAACTGTAAATCAAAACATCAGTATGAAATACCTTTCATAATTAAAGACACAGTTTTAGACCGAAAAGGGTGCATACGATATAAAAAAATGAATTTTGTCTAAAGATTTGGTAAAACCACCGCTTGCGCTCCTCACTTCGCGAAAGTTTTTCACACTATCCTGTATCCAAAAGGCGAGAAAGAGAATGCTGCTGAACAGGAGGAGCGAGACGAGATGTTTGAAAAGTGGGGTTTTCATAAAAAACTATAAAGAGGGGAACCGGTACTATAACCGGTTCCCTCTTATGTGTTAATACGCAGGTGTAAGGTTTAATAAAATTCATCCGAATGGTAGTCATAAGCAGTTGTCTTACGTTCTCCTGAACAGATACCACGTTGCATGAGATAATTCTGACATTTCGTGAAGAGTTCACCACAAGGTTCCGTTATCACCGTGCCATCAGCACGCCTGCCTATGATTATACTACGGATGCACGTATAGGTCGCACACGCAGTGTCTAAAATGCAGATCGGATTGATACATGCTGTGGCGGTCGTGGTACAACCACCATTGGGTGGGGGTGTGTTGCATCCACCATTGGGTGGGGGCGTGTTACAGCCGCCGTTTGAAGGGGGCGTGTTACAGCCGCCGTTTGAAGGGGGCGTGCCGCCGCCGTTCTGACCACCTAACGCAAGATAGTTGCTGGTGCCTTGCCCCATGCCAACGCCGCCGCCATTGCCCTGTTGTCCACCACCATCGCCTTGTTGACCGTCGCCATTGCCGCTACCACTACCGCTACTTGGGAACTGGTGGATATGCGACGGATCACACCTATAAAAACCTTTTACAGTACAATAAACATTTCCTCCATCCTGGGTGATGTTAACGGGGCAATTAACTTGCCATGCATGTGCATATGCTTCACTTGGATCAATAATGTGAATGCCGCACTCACCCCGGATTTTATCGTTAATCGTGACGGAGTAACTTCCATTGTAAGGATCCGCATCAACGTCACGAGGTATACCTGCCTCCCATTTCCAATATGATGACTCTCCAATAATGAAGCCAATTCCCGCGCCTGAGCTCCCCGCTTGCGCAGTTATTGCGCTCTGTTCGCTTCCGTATGTCACAATTCTCCGAGATTGTGTCGTGGCTTTACCTGTAGCATATATAGAAACAGTCGTAGGACTAATCTGAGCGGCATCATAAGCAGGTAGGTTGGGATTAACAACGCCATTAGGTTTTTTTCTACGGAAGGTGTAAACTTCACGTTCCGCTTTTTGTATCGGTTCTGAAGTCCAATGACCGATGGAAAAATCCTCTGTCTCTCCGTTGAGCGTAAAAGCAACTTCGCCGTACCCGGTAGCACTGATGGATATCTTTAGGTAGTGATAGTTTTCGGGCTTGTAAGGTGTCCACGATTCCGAAAGTATAAAAGATACCGGAAGGTTGGGATCGGTGATGGTTCGTTCTCCATGCATATTCAAACCATTCATAGGAGTTGTCTGAATTACCGGTTTAGAAGCGTATAAACCACTCGATTCCATATCTGCACGATTTTCTTCCCACCATAGCCGTGCTTCCCATGATTCAATGAAGTCAGGCGGCATATAATAGAGCATGCGGGCTAACGCGGTTGTGCTAATGCAAAAAACTAAAAACACTAAACAGCAAAGAAGAATCATATACTGTTTGTTTTTCATGAGTCTATCTCCTTTAGTAACTACGTTCCCCGTAGAGTTCGTAGAGGTGTTCAACGCCCATGTGCTGATAGAAAGATTGTAACGCTTCGTTATGAAGATTTCTCTCCTGCTCTCCAGAAATTGGGTCTCCATAATATCTAAAACCAACAGGATCTGGGATTTCACCTTGGGCAGCGTTAACAAGTGATCGAATCTCGTCGTCAAGACGTTGCATCTCCGAGATGTTTTCTTTTGATGCAGCGTCTTTCATGGCGGCACGTAGTTGCTTGTAGCGTTTCAATTCTGCGGGTGTCGGTGCAAAATCTACTTTTAGATCGTAGCGGGATACAGCAATCGTTCCTCTATAATGCCGATGGACATTTCCGTGATTATCACGAAAGTGTTGATATGAACCGTCTGGCGATGGGTCTTCTCCCCATTTATCTCGATATTCCGCGAGTTGCTGCTCCCGGAGTGCTTTGACCCTTGCCTTAATTTCTGCTTCAGAAAGTTTAGATAGTGTTTGCGGAGCTGTGGTGGTATCCGCGGGTGCCGCATGCGGTTCTTCGTGCCAAACGCCATCGTGCCAGTGTCCGTTAGGTGATGCACCGGGCGGTGGTGGTTTGCCCGCTTCTTGTGCAGACACCTGTTGCTTTGGTCCGTCCTCCAAAGGTTTTTTGGTTGCCTCACCTAATACCAGTTTCGACTCAGTGTCGGTATCCTGCGGCATCAGTAAGAAAACACCAGCAATTCCAATCAGTAGCATGAGGATTGCAAGTCCCCATATCATCTGCTTTTTCATAAGGATTCTCCTTATCTTTCATTTGCCTTTATTTCGCTGCGTCCAGCGTGCAAGGCGTTTTGTTTTGTTCCATACAAGCGGGGATTCCTGCCTGCGTAGCATCAATCATTTTGATTGTGCCAAAGAACAGCCCTCCACCCATAAAAACAATCAGTGCCGTGGTCAGTCCTATCTTTCGCCACCGTTGCTTTTTCACAATTATATACATCCTTTCAAAATTAGTCAAAAAGACCGACCAAACGATGACAACTGTAAATCAAAACATCAGTATGAAATACCTTTCATAATTAAAGACACAGTTTTAGACCGAAAAGTGTGCATACGATATAAAAAAATGAATTTTGTCTAAAGATTTGGTAAAACTACCGCTTGCGCTCCTCACTTCGCGAAAGTTTTTCACACTATCCTGTATCCGTATCCAAAAGGCGAGAAATAGGATACTGATGAGCAATAGGAGCGGGAGGATTTGTTTGAAAAGCGGGGTTTTCATAATAAACTATAAAGAGGGGAACCGGTTGCGACACCGGTTCCCCACTTATGCGTTAATACGCAGGTGTAAGGTTTAACGATATAGATCCGAATGATAGTCGCGAAGAGTTGTCAAACGTTCTCCCGAACAGATACCACGTTGCATGAGAAGATTCTGACATTTCGTGAAAAGTTCACCACAAGGTCTTGTCACCCACGAACCATCATTTCTCTGGCTTACTTTTATCCTACGGATGCACGTATAGGTCGCACACGCAGTGTCTAAAATGCAGATCGGATTGATACATGCTGTGGCGGTCGTGGTGCAACCACCATTTGATGGAGGTGTGCCACCGCCACCATTACCCGCGTTCGCTTCAAGCGCATCGGTACACTCACTGCAAGTGCCACTAATTCTCGCGCAGGTCGCGCAGGTTCCACCACCATTGCCGGGGTTCTGCCCTATGCCACCACCATTGCCTTGTTGACCGCCACCATTGCCTTGTTGCGATCCACTACCAAATTGGTGCGTGTGATACACGCACTGGTAAAACCATTCCACAGTGCAAGTAAAACCGTTTTCATCTGTTTTGGAGCAACTTTCTTCAAAAACATGATTACCGGGATGCTTAAAACACGGATATGTATCCAGACATCCGTAGCATACGGTGTAATGCTCGTGGAGGTCATCCCGTAATGTAGACTTGCATATCCAGCATTGCAACTCTTCTGCATAGGACCAGCTCCCCGATTTGCTAGTGCTATCATGGGCACTAAATGTCCACATATCATCTGAAATCTCCGTTGTTATTGATCTTCCATTAGATAGTGTGACTGTGTGAGAGATACCTGGTTCAAAGCCAACAGACACTGTAGACTCTGAACCGTATTCCGTTGAGACAGTCACCGAGGAGGTGCCTTTCCATCTGACATTAGCGATTCTGACAGTCCCTGCCCCCGACCATGTGCCGCCTTTTTTCTCTGGAACATAAGCCCATCGCGACCAATAAAAAACAGCTGAGTCCGATTCGGCATAAGCTGTTCCATCTTCAATACCATCATTTACGTTGATGTTTACACCCCAAGATCCGATCTCAGCGACGCGAGAAGCTCCGTTATAGTCAACCAGTGGTTCACCATTGATTGTCGCGGAATCAATGGTGAACTGCGCCTCACCATACCCGTATAATGCGGCATTAAGCCTTACCTCTGCAATGCTAGGCATTAGTCCCGGAGTTCTTGTTACGGCATGTTCTCCACCATAACTACATGGCGTAGACGTCGCTGCAAAATCTGGTATGCAATGGTATGCATACGTATAGTTTTCTGCCATGTTAGAGTCAACGAAACAGGGAGTACCACTGTCATCAAAATTCAAAGTCGTTCTTCCACCGAATGAACTTTGTGGTAATATGAAAAAAATACTAAGCGTTATTGTCAAAAATAGTTTATTAAACATTATCAAATCTCCTTTTAGTCTTCGACGATTTCGAGTTCCTGACCATCAATTATAATTGTCCGGGGTTCTGGACGAAGCAAATGCTCTAATCCCATATGTCTATAGGCTGCACGTAGGATTGGTTTCCTTTTTTCTGCAAGCGAATGTTCAAATGCTTCTGTTCCATATTCACTTGGATCTGCCTTCCCGAATGTAGAAAAGCTTGGAAGTTTACCCTGCGCGTCAGCAGTAAGGGAATCAATCTCTGCGGAAAGTTGCTGTATGAGGTTCATATCGTTGTCACGCTTTGCTTCCTTTAACTTGCGTTGCAGTTCTTGGTACCGCTCATATTGTTGAAGCGTTGGCGCAAAGCCGGTATGCGTAGTTATCCAATATTGCGTGGAATCCGCCTCCATATTTATCAAAAAAGGAGCACCGTTATCTAAGACAATTTCTTTATCATCTATCAAGAGATAGTCATAACCTTTAGGTGGAGGTTCTATCCCGAGAGAGAGATAACGACGTATCCGCCTCAGATCGGCTCTTTGCTTACTGTTAACAGGAATAGGTTCACCATTCGAACCTATAGAACCATCCCAATACTTGCTGAGTTCAGTTTCGTTCAAGGGTTGTTCCCGTGGTGTCTGACCATCATTCGGTTTTCTGGAATGCCAGTGGTCACCGTGCCAATATCCTGTTTCTTTTGTTTCGCCAGGGGGCGGTGGTCTGACACCAGGCTCAGGCGTGTTTACTTCCTGTGGTGAACCCTTTGGCTTAGGTCCGTCTTCCAAAAGTTTTTTGGTTGCATCACCTAATACCATTTCCGACTCAGTGTCAGTATCCCGCGGTATCAGTAAGAACACACCCGCAATTCCAATCAGTAGCATGAGGATTGCAAGTCCCCATATCATGTGCTTTTTCATAAGGATTCTCCTTATCTTTCATTTGCCTTTATTTCGCTGCGTCCAGCGTGCAAGGCGGTTTGTTTTGTTCCATACAAGCGGGGATTTCTGCCTGCGTAGCATCAATCATCTTGATTGTGCCAAACAGCAGTCCGCCACCCATAATAACAATAAGTGCCACGGTCAGTCCTATTTTTAAAAATTTCGTTTTCACATTATACACCTCCTTCCAAAATTTATCAACTAAAACTAAACAAATGGCAGGGTTGTTTAGTTTTAAGTTTGTTCATTTAGTCGAAAGTCGCGACCGGGAGGTCGCTCCTACAGCATAAAATAGGAAGTCGTAATTCGGAAGTCGCTTCTACAGAATAAATCACGTTTGTTTTCCAAGAAGTGATTGAATTATCTCGCTGCCTACCATATCGGTGTAATCGTCAGGGTATTTGGCTTTGAGCAGAGCTTTCAACTCTTTTCTACCCCGATTCAACTGAACCTTAACATTACCCTCTTTGATCTTCAACTGCTTAGCAATTTCTTTGTACGGCATACCTGTGGCACGTAACAGTATTGCATCCTTCTGCGTTTGCGGAAACTGCTCCATCAAACGGCGAACGATTTCCATATATTCGTTGTGAATCGTGATGCGTTCAGGTTCCAGATACGCAGATGCGGATTTAACATCTGTTTCCACAAATTCGTCTTCAGAAACGCCACCAGCGGGTTCATAGGACTCACGTTTTTTCTGATTTTCAAACCATCCTGCCTTTTTTCTGTTCGCGATGGTGAACAGCCAAGAATTGAACCTTTCAGGTTTCCGAATTGTGCGTATGTTTTCCATCGCTGCAAGGAGCGTATCTTGGACGAGGTCTGCCACATCCTCCGGGTTTCCGATACCTCCATTGTAGAAAAATTGGGCAAGTCTGCGTCCACATTCTGAACAGAGGGTATCCCATGCTGCTTTGTTACCGGATTGGTAAGATTGGACAAGTTCTGCATCACGCTTAACTGTCTTAAGCTTCACCCGATTCGCCTTTTTGGTCTACGGATAACAATTTATGTGTAGAAATTGGGAGAAATGTTACATGTTTTGCTCCCAATTGAACCAAATTCCTGCATAAAATGCGTAAACTCATGCATTTTATGCGTTTGTATAGTAGGTGCAGAAATCGGGTCAAAAAGTTACAAGTATTTTATTCAACAAAATCCGCCTCGTTCCAACTACAGAAATTAGGAAACTTTAACTTTTTGCAAGCGTTATATATTTTGTAAAAAACAAGGGTTTCATGAAGCATTTTTCTTAACATACACAGGACTTACGCAGCTGGTTCACAAGTCCCCTTGATAAGGGGGATTTAGGGGGTTAAAATACCGAAATAACGACTTTTTAAGTCCAATATTTCCTTTTTCTACTCAATTTGCGTAAGTCCTGATACATATCAATGTATTTCCAAAAAAATATAACACTGCTCCTACCAAAAAACAGAAACTAAAGCAAACGACTCTCTTGACCGGAGATGCTTCTGAATGAACCCGAATCAGAAAATTCAAAAACTGACCTTGCTTCTCAATAAACATCATGAATATCGCGAAACCTGCTTGAACCTCATCGCCTCAGAGAATACGCCATCACCGTTAGTAGAAGAACTTTTTGACGAAAAGTTGGCACGGCGATACGGAAATTATTCTGGAATTGATCTTTATCAGCGGAACTACAAAGGCAACCGCCATATTGCTGAAATAGAGGCGTGGACGCAGGAATTAGCAAAAGAATTGTTTAATGCAGCGTTCGTCGATTTCCGTCCGCTCTCTGGAAACGTCGCAGGAATTGCAGCGACATTCGCGCTGGCAAAACGAACTGATATCGCATTAGAGGTAGATGACGGTCATCGTTATGCTCATAAACTTGCTTCGTCACCACTCAAGATAGATTTGCAGTCAATTCCGATTCCATGGGATGGCCTTCGATCAAACATTGATCTCCCTGCAACGCTTGTACTGATTGAGCAACATAAACCGAAAATCGTCCACATCGGCTCTGGGATATTTCTCTTTCCGCAACCTATTGCGGAGCTAAAAAGCGCGATGCGTCAAGCAAATCCTGAGTCATATCTCATTTATGACGCTGCACATGTAATCGGACTCATCGCCGGTGGGCGGTTTCAGTCGCCACTTGCAGAAGGCGCGGATGTTATTATCTCCAGCACACACAAAACCCTCGCGGGGCCGCAAGGCGGCATGATCTTAACCAACAATAAATCTATTGCAGAACGAATTGGGCAAACGCTCTATCCGTTGCTGATGAGCAATCATCACCTAAGTCGGTTGCCAGCATTAGCAGGGACATTTGTGGAGTGGATGGTATGTGGTCCGGCACATGCCGATGCGATTGTGGTGAATGCAAAGGCTTTGGGACAGGCATTATCGGATCGTGACGTGCCGATGCTCGCTGCTGAACTTGGATTCACGGAAACGCATACATTGATACCAATAGTGGACGCTTTTGGGGATGGAAGCGAATTAGCAAATCAATTAGAAGCGTGCCATATTATTGCGGGTGCTGCGAGGCTACCTCCTGAAGTCGGCACCTCTGGATTGCGTCTTGGTGTGCAAGAGGTTACCCGATGGGGAATGACACCAGAGGATGCACCGGAAATCGCAGATTGTATCGTTGACGCGCTTTCTGGACAATTACCTGATACAGTCAAACCCAAAGTTGCACAATTGGCACAGCGTTTTAATACGATCCAGTTTACGGTAAAATAAAAGGTAATAAGGATTCAACATAACGACAAATTTTTGTAACGTTTTAGATTATTATAACGTTAATTTATTATAGCACTAATGTTTTATAGTTGTATAGGTTGTCATTAACATTTTAGGTGATGTTAATGTATTTTTAATCAGTAAATAGCAAAAAGGAATAAAATTATGCAAAACCAAGCACCCGGTTGGGTGAAAGTTGCCGAATTAAGTGAGGTGCCTGAGGGAAAACCAAAGGCAATTCAGATGGGAGAGGGTCGTAGCCTTGCCCTCTTTAACGTTGATGGGAAAATATATGCGACCGATAATCAGTGTCCGCACATGGGTTACCCGTTAACACGAGGCACGGTACGAAACGGCATCCTGACATGTGATTGGCATCGCCGCAGTTTTGATTTAGACGGTGGTGGCTGTTTTCATGTCGAATGTGATGACTTACGTACCTTTCCCGTAGATATCCGAGGCAGTGAGATTTGGGTTGAACCGGGCGATATGACCTACCGCCGCGCAGAAGAACATAAGCAGCTGCTCCGAGAAGGTCTTTTAAGCGAAGACAGATGGACAATGTCCAAAGCAATTGCGCTGTTACTAAAAGGTGGCGTGCCAGAAGAAGAGGTTATGGGTTCAATTCTGGAACACGTCGCCCGACACATTCCTACCGCTCACGGGTCAGAAGGTGGTGGTGATGTCTCTAAACTCATCAATGGACTCAAAGTCGGACGCAGGTACGAAGGTGAGGATCGTCTCATCGCGGTTACAACCGCTGCATGCTCTGCTTCAGGAGAAGCATCCCAACGACTCGAAGTTGTACCATTGCCTGAGCCTGTCACCTGGGAAAAGATAAGTCGATGGATTCGTATTTTCTCTTACGAAGGACAAGCCGGACGCATTGAGCGATGCTTGTATACAGCATATCATAAAGGGGATGCAGATAAATTGCGTCCTTTACTGTTTGAATGTGCTGTTGAACCCAATTTTATTGATAATCCACAAATCCCGCTTTATGTTAGTTACCTTTCTGAAGTGGTTGACGAATTTGGGTGGGACCGAACTGCGGATTTATTCTTCTATCTCGGTGCAGACCTCGTTGGGCATCATCCCGCGGATCCAGAACGGTACCGTAGAGACGCAATCAATCTTTTGAAAGAGATGCTGCCTACCATTGAAAGTGCCGCTTTAGAACGAACCAATAAATTTGACGAAGATGCTTTTGTTGAAGCTCTTACCAGTGTCAATCTCCAACGCTCATTTGAGGAAGTACAAGCAGTCTTAGTAGATGGTGTAAAGTTAGACAAAGTCATTACATCACTTGTCTTGCTTGCAGCGGATAGGATGGCGAACACACCTGTGAATGTAGATGCGGGTTGGTGGAACTTGACAATGGAACTCAACCTTGCGTCATCCTTACGAAGCGCAAAACAGATGGGAGGAAATCTTGTCGCAGCGAAAGGGCTTTTCCACGTTGCGTGGCAAATCTTCGCAGACCGCTGGATAAATATCTCCTCACGACCTCTCAGCGAACCGTTGAGTGAAGAAAAACTGGATGTGGCGAATCAAGACGAAGGTATCAAGCACATTATTGGGACGATTGAGTCACTTAACGTACAAGATGTGGGACCACAGGTGCTTGGCTATCTAAATGCTGGCTATTCTGCTGAACGGCTGATTGAAGAGATCGGACATTCAGTGCTTTGGGATGATACGGGAAGTGAAGTGCTGCCGACATTACGCACCGTATTTGAAGAATGGAAGCACGCGGAAGGACATCCCGCACAACCGCAACTGCTGGTTGGTTTGGCACGTTACGTCACAGATATCCGATCGAACACCGATAACAAATCTGCGGCTACCACAGCGATGCGTTTTGCTGAAGGCAAAACAACAATTGAGGTCTTTGAGGAGTAATCTCTAATGAGCCAAAATGCTTGGCACTTGCCACGTGTAGAGTATATTGAAGCGGTAAATAAAAGGGATGCGAATCGAGTCAAATCCTTGTTAGTAGATAACGAGGAACTTCTTGAGTTCATTGATGAACCTTGGTTCGTCTTTGATTCTCCTGCAGTTGTGTTTGCCGCTTCAATGGTTGATCGTCCGCTCGTAGAGGTGCTGCTTGATGCCGGGGCAGACATCAACGCTAAGAGTTCTTGGTGGGCAGGTGAAACTACTGCGCTGCAGCACGCAGCAGGTGCAATGCTCGGATACAACAGGGAATTGGCTGAGTATCTAATTGAACGCGGCGCAACGATTGACGCGCATGCTGCAGCTGGCTTAGATATGGTTGAAACGCTTGAGGCGTTGATTCGTGAAAATCCGGATGTTGTCAACGCACCGGGATGCGATAGCATGTCCCCGCTCCATTTCGCAGCAACACCTCGAATAGCTGAACTGCTCCTCAAGCACGGCGCGGATATAAATCTTCGCGACCGTGATCATTGGGGAACTGCAGCGCAATGGACGATGCGAAGACGACCTGAAGTGTGCCGATACCTACTTGAACAGGGTGCCGAAGCAGATGTTGTTCTCTATTGTGCTATGGGTGACGTTGAACGGGCAAGGACGGAGTTAAAAAATCCTGAATTACTAAATCTTAGGATAAATATGAGAGCACCTGAAGGCTATATTATTCCATCGCCTAAGTCGTCAAAGGTTAACGATGACCAAACAGAGGTCGTTCCCGGTGGACATGTTTATGTTTATCAGATTGGACCTACCATGCCGCTACTTGAGATAGCACTTCAGTCTAAGCAGCCAGCAATCGTTGATCTACTCATTGACTTAGGTTATGAGATCAACTTACGAGATTGGTATGTGCTGGTGGGTCAGGGACCAAACCGGTTTGATGCGTTGGTGAAAAGATTTCTTGCCAAAGGCCGGGATATTAACGCGCTTCAAAAGCATCGGCGTGGTATGTGGACACCGCTACATTGGCTCGCACAACGTGGTTTGACTAACGGCATCGCTTGTTTATTGGCAAACGGTGCTGACCCGAATGTGACCGATGACAAAGGACAAACACCGCTACACTTCATTGCACAGAAGGGTGTTGGCAAAAACCAAGTACAGTTGTTGGTTGAACACGGTGCTGATCTTAATGTCCGTGATGATGCCGGACACACGCCACTTGATTACGCCAAGAAAGCGAACAAAAAGTCAGTTTTAACATTTCTGACTGAATTTGCAGAGAAACGCAGTAGTTAATTTAACTTTTTTCGGTAAGAGCAAATGTCTCTTACCTTTGATATGATAGAAGGGTTATTTAGTTCTTCATAGTTTCGATCACGTGTTCAGTGCCACTCTTCTGTAGGAGCGACCTCCTGGTCGCGACTTTCAGACCGAATTGTGCAAAAAACCGAAACTAAATAACCCAAAATATAATAGGAGATGAAAAGTGTTAGCAGAAAATGGAAATTTCGTCAAAGTTGCTGCCCGCAACGATATAGCAGAGGGAAAACCGAGGGCAGTCAGAGTTGAAGGACATAGTATTGCCCTCTTTGAACATGAAGGTGCTGTTTACGCAACAGATAACCAATGTCCACACATGGGATATCCGCTAATAAGAGGACATGTCAAAAGAGGCGTTTTGTCGTGCGACTGGCACGGTTGGAGTTATGACATGGAAGGTGGCGGGTGCTTCACCGGTGGTTGTGATGACCTCGCCACATTTCCCGTTGATGTACGGAATGGTGATATCTATGTGGATATCGGGAGTGGTGGAAAAAAACGGGATGATGCACATTTTCTCTTGCTGAAAGAGGGATTATTTTCGCGTGATAGTTGGACACTTTCTAAAGCTATTGCCATTATGTTAGCGAAAGGCGTTCCAGAAGAAGAGACGTTGGAGATAATGGTTAAGCACATGGTGCGGCATATTACGACAGCTCAAGGATTTCGCAGCGGCGGCGGACGTGTCGCAACGCTGATGCACGGAATTAAGGTCGCACACATGTATGAAGCGGAGGACCGTCTTATTCCGCTGATGATGGCGGCGACGCATGCGGCTGGTGGACACAGTGATCGTCCTGACCGCCAACCCCTTCCACCGCCTATTGACTGGGAAAAACTTGAAAACTGGATTAGAGTGTTCACTGTCGATAAAGAGTGGGAAGGTATCGAAAAATGTCTTATCACAGCAAGACAGTTGGGCGGACATGAAGACAAATTCATCCCGCTTTTCTTGGATTGTGCGTCCCAATGGTTCTTTCTCAGCAGCTCCAGAAACCTTATTGATCTGGCACTTCTGGCTGAATTACTTGAAAAATGGGGATGGGAGTTGACTGGGGAGTTAGTGTGCAACCTCGGCGCAAAGATACTTGGACAAGGCCGTGGCAGACCCGGTGAACGTCTTCGTGAAGCTATCCAAAAACTGGAAGAAATTGAGCATATCTTTGATGACCTTCCGCAGGAAAAATCGCCTGATGCAGACGTTGGCTTTGACGAAGATCAATTTTCTGCTGATCTGGTCAGTGGAGATATAGACACAATTTTTGATGCTATAACGAAAGTGCTCACCGCGGGTGTTCCCATTGACACAATTGCAACAACCATGGTCATGACCGCTGCTGATAGGATGGCAAGAACACCGGTTAACATGAGTCCCGGTTGGTGGGATTTACAAGAAGAGATGGAATTAGGGGCCAACATCAGAAAAGTGCTCCGTTTCGGTGGCACCAAAGTTGCCGCGAAGGCACTCTACCATTGTGGATGGCGATTTTTCAGTAACCGATGGCTAAACATACGACATCAACCGATTACAGAGCCGAGAACGTCTTCAACACCAAAAAACCTTGATGAAGATACAGCACTTGATGCAATTATAGATAGCATTGAATCTGTTCGCGTCCAAGAAATTGGAAGGCGCACCCGTGAATATCTGAATGCTGGCTGTTCCGCGGAACGGTTGATGCTTGAAATGGGACAAAGTATCCTCAAGGATGATAGAGGAGACAATCTTCTCAGCTCGATTCACATTGTAGATAGAGAGTGGCATTACTGTGAGAAACATCCCGCAAGAAATCAACTGATAGTTGGGTTAGCACGATGGGCAACGGATATTCGCAGAAATGCAGGGAACGATTCTGCTGTGCAAACTGCACACCGTTTTGCAAAAGGTGAAACCGCTACGGAACTTTACGAGTAGCACAATTGATCACTATTGTAGGGCGAGGTTAGTACCTTTGCCCTACTTTTTTATAGTTAGGTACAAATGCGTAGACACCACTGGTAGGCGCGCTTTGTAAGCGCGCCGTGTTGTGTATAGTCCATAAGTTGGGTTTCGCCTCTGCTCTACCCGTAGGTGTCAATTTAGCCCACTTGTTTCTATACACCTTTCGCCCGTTGGGCAAAGACATCTGTTTACCACGTCTCTATACACCTTCCGCACCTCCGGTGCTGCTACCATCCCGTCAGGGAATCAACACCAATAGGTATACTTGAAAAGACGTAGTAGCCCCAGCGGGGCGACAGGTGTATAGAGAAAACAGCATTGTCCCATACAAAAGCACCAGCGGTGCGACAGGTGCAGCAAGTGTGTTAATAAATCGGGCTTACAAAGCCCTCCCACAAGAAAGATTAGACACTAATTGAAACCTATGAATTAAATTAACGTTATCAAATGAAAAAAATCGTTCTACTTATTCTTTTTAGCTTATTATCCGTGTCAGTTCACGGTGCATCGTTGGAGTCCGCTTTTCAACTCGGCGAAAAACAGCAGCCACGACTTGACAGATTGCTCCCTGATGTTGCACAATATATGGCTTTTAACAAGGAGAGCACTAAACTAATTGCCAAAGGGATGGGTGGAACCGTAGTAGAGTGGGATATTCAGTCACGCCAAAAGCGAGAGGTAAGCAACATTCAAGCAAAGCGGTTGTTTGTTTATGCTGCCGAAGCCAATCAACTTTTAATTCAGAAAGAGGATGATGTCACTATTCTCAATCTCAAAAGTGGCGATGAAACACAGGTAACAAAGGGACAATATGAAAGTGGAAGTCTCTCGACGGATGGCACCTTAGCAGTATTGTCAAAAGGCGACAAAGAATTTGAGTTTTGGCAGCTCGCTGATGTAAGTTCAAAGACAGTAAAGACCTTTCAGACAACTTTACCCGTTAGGAATGGACTCACAATTTCTAATGATGGTAAGTTGATTGCGGCTGCCGAAGGCACATATCGAGATGGTGAAGGACATCGCACAATTATTGAAATTTGGGATGCAGACGATGAAAAGCATCCTATGCGTGTTTTCAACACCGGTGAAGTTCTTGGGATGTGGAATCTGATATTTTCACATGACGAAAAAATGCTCGCTGTTGACACGCAACTCAACGCTAAATCTGGAATCCGCGTATGGGATGTAAAAACAGGCGCACAACTCCTCAATAAATCCGGGTTTGAAGCATACTGGACACGCGCCCTCGCTTTCGCACCTAATAAAAAATCAAATTCTATAGAATATCTTGCCTCCGGAGACGAAAAGGGCAATCTCCGTGTATGGGAAATTCCTGGTAGTGAATCGACAATTTGGGTAAACTATTCAACTGGTATTCAAGCATTAGCCTTTTCACCCAACGGTGAATATTTGGCAGTTGCGTTGTGGGATGCCACAATTCAGGTTTTAAGGTGGAAAATAAATGAACAATAATAATGAATCTTACACAGATGACAAGGGACGCACCCGATGGCGCGTCAACGATGAAATTTCTGATAGACTACTTGAACTTCATACCTTCCTGATTATTTCAGACTACCCAGAAGACCATGCAGCGCGATATCCTCGTTTAGCACATTCTATCTCGCGTTTTCCAAAATCTGTGGCGGACCTCGTTGATCAAGGACGGTTACAAGAAGAAATTGGCGGGGTTGGCGAAATAGTCTCAACCATCATCACTGAATATCTACAAACTGGAACGTGCTCAAAAATAAAGGACTACGCAGGCGACATTCCACAGACAGTTGCTGAACTTGTTCTTGTTCCTGGACTTGGCGCAAAAACAATAAAGCGGTTATATGAAGAGATCGAGATTGATAGTCTTGCTTCCCTCCGAACAGCAATTGATGAGGGCAAACTCAAAGGTTTCAAAGGTATCGGTAAGAAAACGTTAGATAAAATTGAGGAACACCTCGATGCAAATTTGTAACAGGTGTTTCAGTAAAACGGCCGTAAATTATGGCGAATTCACGAACAACCGGTGAAATGGTTGATGGTAAAAAACATGGGTATTGGATTACCTATTATGAAAATGGAATAAAACGTAGCCAGGGTCGCTACATTCATGGAAAAAAGATGGCATTTGGATTCAATACTACAAAAATGGCAGCAAGGCAACTGAAGCCTGCTTCTCTGATGATAAGTTGAAGGAAATTATATATCCTTCCAGTGAAAATGAGAAAATGGAAATTTCAGCATGAGAAGAACTACTCCAAATTCAGAGCCATTCGATTGTGGGCAAACGTTCTTGTAGGAGGGTTTGTAAATCCCATTTCAAACCATAGCAGTGATTGAGCCTTCAGACCTAACCTAACCTAACCTAACCTACGCTCAGTTAAAACTAAGTACTACAACTAATGGAGTCTTGTATAAACAGGGTGAGGTAGGAAACCACACCCTGTGAACCAATAACTTACATGCTAAATTCACGCCCATTGGTTTCGTGATGCTCTATTCAACTCACGTGCAATCATGATGAAACATAAATATGCAATCCTTTTTGTTAGGCGAGTCTTATAAGAACGCGAATTGGCGGTATATCATTAATTGCAAAATCTTTACATAATTGGAAAATTATGTAAAGATTTATCCGAAAAAGTGCTTGAATTTGCGAATTTTATTAATTTTTTTACAACTAACGTTCGGTTTTGACTCGAAACCGACTATAATATAAGAGGGTATTAATTATCGTTCGCAAATTGTTTTTATTATAATGTGAGTTCTATAAATGTCGTAAGTTGGGTGAACAATGCGAAACCAATCTACGATTACACTTGAATACTATTATTGATCTCACGTGAATTATAAATATGTAAGGAGAAAATTAATGATAAGAAACGATCTGGACAAAAAGCCTAATATGTTTGAAGGTGATACGTGGACTCAAGTACAATCGCGCGGTGCACTCCCGATCCTTATTAAGTACGCAGAGGCACACAAAACTCTCAATTTCAAAGAATTAGCAAACGCCCTTGGTCTTGAAAGTTATATCTACGCGCTTAATATGATACCTGTGTGTCAGTGTATACGGACAACACTTTATGAGTTAGAATCAAGCAAAGAATGGCAGCATGACGCAATACCGAATATTACGAGTATTATCATTAAGTCAACGGGTGAACCCGCGTCATTTATTACTGATGAACTCAGAAAGGTTTTGAAAAGAGAACCGACGGAAGAGGACTATCAGGAAGAATATAAAGCAAGTTTCCATTACAAAAAGTGGGATGCTGTTCTTGACGCATTGGGACTTCAGACATTTTTTCAATAATTATATTGACAATTCAAATATGTTATAGTAAAATAATAATGTATTGATGACTCATTGTGAGTCATCTAACGATTTTTCACAATGAGTCATTTAATGTTTAGACAAGGTCATCATTGACAGTGCTAACCTTGTCAAACCGAAGAATAGTTTGCTATCCCTCGTCATTTTAATAATATCATGTTTTTAAACGATTGTCAATACTATATTAATATTGACGGATTAAAATTAAATATGATATATTTCTTTGCTCAAGGGGTGGCAGCTATTCCTCATATCTATAAGATAGATATAATATCTGTCTTATAATTGGAGGAATATAAAATGAGAAGGATTAGATTTATAGGTTCCCGAACTATAAACTGTATTTTGATTTTCACATTATTTTTAATGATTGTATCCTGCAACCGAGATAATCCAGATAGTATAGTTGGTAATTCTGAATTGGATTTACAGAGTAAAGACATAGAATTAGAAACTATACCTTATTCTGATATAGACTTACCAGAAATAAATATAGACGGAAAATTAATTGATCCTAAATATGATCCAGACGGAAATATAATTAATGAAAAATATTATCCGAAAGGAAAATTAATTTCGCCATATGGGAAATACGAATTAAGTTCTGGTAAATATAAAATGAAGGTAAGCGAAGCGTTAATATGTCCTGCTGATGACAAATATATTTATTTTCACAGCAGAATACGTGCTAATAAATGGAGGAATGAGTTTTGGATAGACACTAACCCACGTGAGAACGGACCTCATCCTTTTCCTTATTCTCGTTTTGAAGACGGACCTTATTATGAAGATCCTTGTAAAGTTCGTATTTATTTAGATCCGTCGATTGATAGTAATGTGGTAAAATATACTACATTTGGAACACTTCTAACAGAGTATAATTTTAAAGTGATTATAGAAATAATCGGAGAGGGTGAGTTAGATAATCCTTGTATGACTATTGATAATCCAAATACAGATAGATCGCATACAATAGCCGGTTCATATATAGGGCGTCTAATAAGTATATTTGAATAAATAGAGTAATATTTTTAGCATAATAAAATTGCATTAATTGCTTGCAATTTTGTTATGCTAAAATTTCAAATTGCGAAATTATCAGAAAAATGCAAAATCCCAAAACTACTTATTGCGAAATGAAAAGTAAAGAAGCACTTGGTGAAAGTTTAATTGCAGCAGCAAAACGTGACGATATGGCGCAAGTTCGTGAACTTGTGAATAACGGAGCTGATCCCAACTACAGCTGGATTCCCCCGTTCATGTGGGCATATTTTGGAGGGAACGTATGACAAAGAACACCGATGAACTGACCAACGATGAAATCGCACAGAAACTGATGGAACTCCATACTATTCTCATTGTCGCTGACTACCCGGAAGACCACGCGGCGCGCTACCCTCGTTTAGCGTATACAATTTCTCGCATGGAGGAATCTGTGGCGGAACTGGCATCTCGAGGAAAGTTACAAGAGGCGGTGCCGGGTGTTGGAGATATAGTCTCAACCATCATCACTGAATATGTTGAAACTGGAACGTGCTCGAAATTACAAGAGTACGCAAGTGATGTCCCGCAGACAATTACTGAACTCATACCTATCCCCGGGCTCGGTCCTAAAACAATTAAACTTCTGTATCAGGAGGTAGGAATTGACAGTCTCCTATCACTTCAAACAGCAATTGATGAAGGTAAGCTAAAAGGGATCAAAGGTATCGGTAAGAAGACGATAGAAAAATTTGAGGAATACCTTGATGAAAATTTGTAATAGGTATTCCTAAGAAAACGGGCAAACATTTCTACTCTGCACAAGAGGTGAATTATGGCAAATACACGAGATACTGGTGAAATGGTTGATGATAAAAAGCATGGGTATTGGATCACCTATTACGCGAGTGGATTAAAGCGTAGCGAAGGAAACTTCGTCCATGGTAAAAAGGATGGGAAATGGATTCTATACCACAAGAATGGGAACATTTCCAGCGTAGCCTACTTTCGTGATGATAAGTACGAAGGCGAGTATATATGCTATCATGAGAATGGAAATCGCAAATGGGGTGGTCCCTACAAAAAACATGATGGCAGCTCCTCCGATGGTAGAAAAGAAGGTGTCTGGCTTTGTTGGGAGGAAGATGGCGAGAATGTCTGGCGGATCATCACGTATAAAAAAGGTGGTGCCGCGCAAAACCGGATGAACATCCGTTCGGTGAATGCCACGGTTGCGGCGAAGGCAGACGTTCTACCTGGGGCGATAATTGCCCACGATGCGGCACAGAACTTGATTAACACTAACAATTTGTAAACCCGATATTATCAGATTCCTTTTGTCTGAACCAAGATTTTCGAATCAACACCGAATGCGCGTGTAGCATTCAACGGGATTAGTCTTATCCTGTGCAATGCCAGCAAATCTTGGAAATATATAAATCTTGTTAATCCTGGCTCAGACTATCCTTCAATCCTCCGTTCTTCTATCCTTCCATCCGCAGCACATTTCCAATGTCTAACACCTCCCCCCACATCCAATAATTGGCAAAAGCAAGCCGATTCTTTCCCCGAAAATTGATAAATGAAAGCCGAATGTTACAGAGAAACGCTATCTATATTTGACAAAAATCAGTCAAAAGCGTATAATATAAATAGAATTTAGCATGAAGACATAAATTCGAAATTTAGCCGCGTATGGCATAAATTTCTTTTAAAATTCCCGGATAGGTACCGGTAACAGGAGGCAAGATAAATATGGCTGATTACGCAAATCCTGATGTTTTGGTAAGTACGGAGTGGGTTGCCGAACACGGCAGTGATGCTGGCATCCGCCTACTTGAAGTTGATGTTGACACCTCAGCTTATGCAGAAGGGCATATCGCTGGGGCAGTCGGTTTAAATTGGCAGACACAGTTGTGCGACCAAGTGCGACGTGATATCCTCACGAAAGATCAATTTGAGGCACTCTGCAACGACAGCGGCATCGCTAACGATACCACTGTTATTTTTTATGGTGATAATAACAATTGGTTCGCCACGTACGCATTGTGGCAATTCCGCTACTACGGACACGATGAGAGTCTTCTCAAAGTTATGAACGGTGGTCGTCAAAAATGGATCTATGAAGGTAGAGAACTCGTCAAAGATGTTCCTTCTTATTCTGCGACTGGATATCAGGCGAAATTCCCCGATGACAACGTCCGCGCAGCAAAAGACAACATTTTACCCACACTGGAGCAAGGTGTTATTAATCTCGTTGATGTCCGTTCACCTGCAGAGTTTTCGGGTGAAGTGATCGCACCGCCAGGCATGAACGAAACTGCACAACGGGGTGGACATATCCCAGGAGCAGCGAATATCCCGTGGGCAACTGCGGTGGCAGAAGACGGCACTTTCAAATCTCATGACGAATTGGAATCCATCTACGGTGGTGCAGGCGTTGATGCCAATAAAGAGACCATCGCTTACTGCCGAATTGGTGAACGCTCATCGCACACGTGGTTTGCGTTGAAGTATCTACTCGGTTATGAGAAGGTGCGCAACTATGATGGCAGTTGGACAGAATGGGGCAATCTGGTCGGTGCACCCATTGCACGTGATTAAACATGAAAATGGGGCGATATGGAAGTCGCCCCAAATTCCTTGCAATATGCGAAAGATCGAATTATGAGATTTGTTTCTGCTCATGCGATTGCCTGTATGACACGACAAGATGTGGCACGATTGCTCAAGCGATTTCAAGAAGAAGCAAGCGACGATGTCAGCAACATCCGTATTCTATGCGATACGTTATCGGGTAGGATGGTTTGTGAATGGGAGGCACTCGACCGCTTAACACTTATTGAGTGGTTGAAAAAGTGCAACGTGCAGTTGCGTAGCACAGGTGAATGGGTCATGGCGGTTCAATACGAATCGGTTGATGGTGAACTCAAAGTAGTGACACAAACACATTAGGTGTTTTCTGATAAAGCACCGCATTTCGAAAAACCGATGTACTACCTAACACGGCAGACAGCCTTTGAGGCATCTCATTACAATCGGATTCCCGAATTGAGCAATGCTGAGAACTTTGAACTGTTCGGTGCCGCAGCGAATCCAAATAGCCACGGACACAACTACGTGCTTGAAGTGATGGTCAAAGGGGACGTAGATGCCAATGACGGGATGGTCATCAATTTAACGACTTTAGATGCGTTGTTGAAAACGGAAGTGCTTGCGAATTATGACCATAAGCACTTGAATAGACAACACCCAGTTTTTGCGAAGAACCCGCACCTACAGCCGACCTGTGAAAACATCACGATTGAAATTTGGCAACGGCTTGTTCCTTCTCTTCCAAATGGACTATTGCATCGGGTTCGACTTTATGAAAATTCAAAGCGTTTTGCTGACTATTACGGAGACGGTTTGATGGTTTATCTCACGAAAGTCTATGAGTTCAGTGCAGCGCATCGCTTACATAGCCACGCGCTTAGTGATGAGGAAAATCGAGACATCTTCGGGAAATGTAACAATCCTGCTGGGCATGGACATAACTACATCCTTGAAGTCACCGTAAAGGGTGACGTAGAGGCAAAAACTGGACTGGTTGCAGGTTTAAATCTGCTTGACGAAGTGGTTGAGAAACAGATTTATACGCGTTTTGATTACAAACATCTAAATCTTGATACGCCGGAATTTGAAACCCTCAATCCGACATCTGAAAACTTTGTGAAAGTGCTTTGGGATGTTTTGGAACCGAATTTACGACCGGTGGTTTTACACCGTCTTCGTTTGCGAGAAACACCCAAAAATCATTTCGATTACTATGGAGAACTCTCTTAATTTATGAACGTTGAACAGGAAAGTGAAGCTGATCACAAGCATGAATTGCAAGATCAGACAGCGAATTTAGAATCTCTTTATACACAGATTCTCGAAAATATGGGGGAAGACCCAAGCCGTCAAGGTTTGATGAGAACACCACTTCGCGCCGCTAAAGCATTAGAGTTTTTGACGAGTGGTTACCATCAGGATATTGATAGGATATTAAATAAAGCTCTCTTTGACGAAGATAACGACGACATGGTCATTGTCAAAGATATTGAATTTTATAGTCTCTGTGAGCATCACATTCTACCGTTTTGGGGCAAGTGCCATGTCGGTTATCTTCCACAAAAACGGATTATCGGTCTAAGCAAAATTCCGAGAATTGTGGACATGTTTGCACGGCGTTTGCAGGTTCAGGAACGCTTAACACGCGAAATTGCCGAAGTACTGCAAGCAGCTTTGGACCCGACAGGCATTGGGGTCGTAATGGAGGCCCAACACATGTGCATGATGGCGCGTGGCGTAGAAAAGCAAGCCTCAAAGATGACAACAAATGCTATGCGTGGCACATTTCGGGAAGATAGTTCAACGCGTGCTGAGTTTCTTAGATGTATCCAGGTTTCCTAAAAGTAACCCAAGTTGCTACTAACAAGTTTTCGACGTTTCAAGGGTTTTTACAGATTCTTCTCCACCCCGTAGGGGTGATGTGTCTATAGAAAACGGCATATTTAAGCAACTGCACCCTGTAGGGGTGCTATGTCTATAGATAGGTGGCAACTTGGGTTAAAAGTAGTTGCACACACCATGTGCCGTAATAAAAGTAGTAGGCACACACCGTGTGCCGTACACCTATTTCTATATAAAACATGCCAATGCCAAACAGTATCAACGATCTACAGACGAATAATCTCAAAGGAAAAGTTGCCGTTGTCACCGGTGCATCAAAAGGAATCGGTAAAGCAATAGCCGTTGCCTTGGTGGATGCAGGCGCAAAGGTAGTCTTGGCTGCGCGCACGCGTCAGACTGTGGAACAGGTCGCAGCGGACCTAAGAGAAGCAGGAGCCGACGCGCTTGCTGTCCCGTCTGATGTCACAGATGTTGACGCTGTGCAAAACCTCATCCAACGGACATTGGATACCTATCAGAATCTGGATATTTTGATAAACAGTGCGGGAAACGGTATATTTGGAACCGTTGCCGATTTCGACCCGTCAGATTGGGATAGCGTCATCAATTCCAATTTGAAAGGGGTCTACCTCTGTGCCAAATACGCACTTCCGCACCTATTAGCACAAGAAGGTGGAGGACAAATTATTAACGTGCTTTCTATTGCGGCGAAGGTTGCTTTTCCCGCTTCCGGTGCATATTGTGCAGCAAAAGCAGGGGCACTTGCCCTAACAAAAGTATTGGCTGCTGAAGTGCGAGACCAAAACATTCGGGTGACAGCAGTCCTACCCGGTTCCGTTGAGACACCGTTTTGGAATGATATTCCACAGCATCCCGATTTTGAAAAGATGCTTAAACCTGAACATGTTGCAAACGCGGTTCTATCCGTATGCCAACAACCGATTGGAATGGTTACCGAAGAAATTGTTGTGATGCCACCGCTTGGGATTCTGTAAGAAAGGGTTGTATCTGTCCACATAACGGTTAGGTATTGAATCTGCCGAGTCGCCGCCGAATACGAATTTTTCGGATGCCGCGTGTATCAGCATCTAAAATAGTGATGACTGCATCTCCGAGTTCTAATTCTGTACCAGTTTCTGGAATAGTACCAGTGCGTTCAAGAATATAGCCAGCGACATTTTCATAATCCCCTTGCGGAATTGAAAGCCCAAAATGTTCTTCCAATATACGAACTTCGGTTCTACCGTCACATTCAAGAATGTCAGGAGCAATTAAACGGATGAAATCCGTGTCATCACGCTCATCAGCAAATTCACCAACAATTTCTTCAATAAGGTCTTCAACGGTCACGAGACCAACAACACCTCTGTATTCATCAACAGCGAATACCATCGTATGTTGTGTATTCTGAATCTCTTTGAGGAGTGCGTTAATATTTTTTGATTCAGGAACAAAGTGCAAGTTTGTCCGGATAAACGGTTCGACCGTTTCAGGTCGGTTTTCTGCATAGATAACGTCTAAAAGGTTGACAATTCCAATAATGTTGTAAATGCGCTCATTGTAAACTGGAATCCGAGAATAGCCTGAATCAGCGGCAATTTGTAAAAAATCTTCACATGTAGTTGTTTTTTGAATTGCAACGATATCAACAAGCGGCACCATAACCTGTGTCACGGTGCGGTTTTGGAAGTTGAGTAGACGGTGAATCATCCGCCGCTGTTCTGTCAGAAGGTTACCTGATCTTTCACCCATAGTTGCGAGTAATCGCAACTCTTCATGTTGCGCATCAAGACTGGGTGGAGTTGCCCCTCTATCTATGAGTCTGATAAGAAATTTTGTCACAGATTGCACAAAATAAATAAGCGGGGCTAAGACAAATTCAGATAACCGCAAGATATAAGCATAACGCAGGGCAAGGATATCTGCCTTAACACGGAAAATTGTTTTCGGCAAGATTTCACCGAAAATGAGTAGCAAGACGGTTATATATATAATAGTGATTGCCCCTCGTAGCTCATCTGTAAAGTTTGGCAATAATTTTTCAGTCAATTGGACTCCAAATAGTGAAATCAAGACATTGGCGAGATTCGTTCCTACCAAGGTGAGTGCGAGCATCCTATCGGGGGATTCAACTAAACGGTGAATAATTTTTGCCTTTGAATCCTGAGATTCAACAAGTTGGTTAATTCGGATTTTGTTGACTGAGACGAGGGCAGTTTCTGAACCGGAGTAGAAGGCGGAGAGGATAAGGCAGACAAGGACCGCAAATACAAATGAACCGATCAGTATAGGTATCGCAAGACTTGTTCCGCTTCCAGCACCGATTAAAATGAGGGATAATAGAAGGAGTTTCAATAGTAACAGCCCCGGTTATATTTCGATATCAGATGTTTCGGGTGTGGGCACTCGCATAAACAAACCCGTGATTAGATTGCCTTCTGTTGCGGTAATCTCAAATTCTATACCGTTTTCGTCAACTTGAGATTCACCGGCAGATGGAATGTGTCCAAAGAGCCCGACAGCGTAACCACCGATAGTATCGGCATCATCTTTTTGGAGTTTAAGTTCGAATTGCTGGTTGAGTTCGCGAATGCTCATGCGTCCTGACATTTCAAGCACCAACGGGTCATCTGAATGTTTGATATATTCAGGTGGAGAATCGTCCTTATCATGTTCATCAACGATATCACCGACCACCTGCTCAACGATATCTTCAGTCGTAACAATGCCGGAAATGCCGCCATATTCATCACGGAGAATTGCTATTTTAGTTTTTTCGCGTTTCAGTTGGAGTAACAGGATTCCGATTTTACGGGTTTCGAGTACTAAAACAGGGTCGCGAATTAGCGGCGCGTTAGCGGGAACTTCTGCAATTTGCTCTCGTTTTTCTAAAAATTCATCAATCGTAAGCAAATTAATCTCTGTATTACGCCACTGTACGAGATCTTTGACATAGAAGATGCCACAAATTTTATCAATCTGTTCACGGTAGACGGGAATGCGTGAGAACCCAGATTCTTTTGCCTGTGTTAAGGTCTCTTGGATAGTATTTGATGTAGGTACTGCAATAACTTCGGTTCTGGGCACCATAATTTCTTTTGCCTCAATGTCTCGCAATTGAAGGATATTGCCCACAATTTCCCGCTCATCGGGTGGAAGTGCTTCCTCGTGGTAAGTTTTGAAAATTTCTTGTAAATCTGTCGTAGTAAGTTTTTCTGAAGGTGGCAGCTGTCCACCAAATATTGGGACAAGGAAATCAATGATTTTACGTAGAAGGGCGCGTAAAGGAGAAATGACAACAGAAAATACCCATAACGGTGGGGCAGTTATTTTGGCAAAGGACTCTGCATGCTTAATAGCGTATGTTTTCGGTGTCATCTCGCCAAAGATAAGCATAAGGAGCACACTAAGTGCTGTAGCAATGATAAATTGGATAACTGGGGGGGATTGCTGAAGCACTCGCGACACAAGTTTTAGCATCAGTATCGCGAAGGTGACATTAACCAGATTGTTACCGAGTAGGACAGTAATAAACAACCGGCGTGGGTTGTCAACAAAATTGACAACTGCCGATGCACTTCCCCGTTTGAAACGTATCTTTTCGATCTGGACTCGCGTTAATGCACATAAAGCCGTCTCAGAACTGGAGAAAAAACCGGAAAGGATGAGTAAACCTACTAATCCAATCAGATAAGGTAGTAATGGAACTTCCATTCGTTTTTGTGGACGATGTTTAATGAGGTGTTCGTCCGGGGTATCTAATCTCAGTTTCTGGTGTTAAAATATAACGTGTTTACTATTGTTATAACGTGGTTTAGTATTAATTATAACATGTTAACACATTAAACGCAAAAAAAATAGCAGCCCAGCAAATTCCGATGAATACTCACACGCAATTCTACTGCCAAGCAGTACTTAATCAATAGAAAACCAGACAAAATGAGGCAGTCAATGACAAAATTAGAACAGATGCAACGTATTGAGGCATCCGGTATTGTCGCTATAATTCGTGCCAACAGATCAGATGAACTGATTGAAGCGGCAGCGGCTATTCAAACTGGGGGTGTTGATGTTATTGAAATAACGATGACAACACCAAAGGCGTTACGGGTAATTAGCGAAGTATCAGCACGTTTAGGCAATGCGGTCTTAATTGGGGTCGGTTCGGTTCTCGACGCGGAGACAGCTCGTGCAGCGATGCTCGCTGGTGCTGAATTTGTCGTCAGCCCCGTTACGAAACCAGACGTGATTGAAATTTGCAACCGGTACGGCAAAGTCGTTATACCGGGGGCATTCACACCTACAGAGATTTTGACAGCATGGGAAACAGGTGCGGATTATGTGAAAGTTTTTCCTTCAAGTGGGGTCGGTTCTTCCTACATCAAGGATATAAAAGCCCCTCTTCCGCAGATTCCACTTATTCCGACCGGTGGCATCAATGCCGAAAATGCCGCTGAGTTTATTAAGGCTGGTGCATCCGCATTAGGGGTTGGAAGTTCCCTTGTTAGTAACTCTCTCATTGAATCTGGGGATTTCGCGACACTCACGGAAAGGGCGAAGAATTTGATCGATGCTGTCAAATCCGCCAGATGATTGATAAACCAAAGTGATGCTGCAAACGTCTCATATTAGTAATTAGTTTCGCCCATGCCTATACGTTTTCGCCCATGCCTATACGTTCCACTTTCGCGATCAATTTCTACGGTATTAAATAAGATGATTACCAAAACCGATATACGAAGGGTAGACGACAGTTCTTCTTGATGGTTTAAGGGTAGACGACAGTTCTTCTTAGAACTCAAATTTATTCTACATGATCAAATTAATAATCGTTTTTACGTTGACAGTTGCTGCTATTTTTGCTAATTTCTTTATAATGCAAGAAAAATGAGCACACAGTAGTTTGTTAAACACAAGATATAGCCTAGCGAAAAACCGTTATGAAGATTAACGAATTGATATTAGGTAAATATAGGTTGCTTGAGTACCTTAGTTCAGGTAGCTTTTCGTCTGTTTTTCGCGCGCGCGAAGAGATGACGAATCGTATTGTTGCAATCAAAGCACTCTCCAAAGATGCTTATCCGGCGGATAGAACGCGCTATCTTTTCACCGAACTTCGAGCAATGTCAAATATATGGGGACATCCCAATATTGTCTCAATCCATACTGTTGAGCCAGGCAAGGACAACTATCTCGCATGGATAGTTATGGAATATATTGAAGGTGCTAACCTGCATCAACTCGTTCAATACGGCGATTTAACCTTAAACGATGTCCTCAATATCGGTTTAGGTATATGCAACGGTTTAAAAACTGCACATGCCCACAATATCTTGCACCGTGATATTAAACCACAAAATATATTACTCACTCCTGAAAAAGAGGCGAAAATAGCAGATTTCGGTATCGCCCGTATTTTTGGTGAGACAACAGAATTTGCCGTAACTATGACCGGTACCCGACGCTACATGGCACCAGAACAACATTATGGGGCTTATGACTATCGGGCAGATCTGTACGCTACAGGTTTAGCCCTTTATGAGGCACTCACAAAACAATTTCCATTTTCTGGTGAAGCTGATGAAATTGATAGAAAGAAAGCCTCAGCTGAAATAGAGAACATTGAAAAATGCCCAGAGGAATTCCGAAATTTTGCACTAAAAGCACTCCATAGAGATGTTGATAAACGTTACCAAACAGCATCTGAAATGTACGAGGAACTCGACCGAATTCGCCGTTGGCAGTACGAACAGCAAGCCTCTATCTTTATTGCAGAAAGTGCGAATTCACCCGCAACTGAATTGGCAAGTGCTCTTGAACGTTGCCGAAAAACCTTCCGATTACAAATTGATACTGCCGAGCAAATCAACCAAAACCTTTTCTTTGAAATGCGTAGCAAAGCCGAAAAAGAAAATAGTGAAAGACTTAAGATCCGACTCAAGCAACACTACAACGAAGCTTTTGAATACGCGCAGAACGGTGCTATAGATGAAACACTTCAAGAACTTCATAAGGCACACAACCTCTGTTTGCAGGATGCTGAACTCGTTGCGCAAGCTGACTCACTTTTCAAGGAAATGAAAACACTTGTCCCAGCTTCAGATGCACCGACAATTCAAACAATTACCGAATTAATTGAGAAGTTATCAGAGACAGAAAAATCAATTCTTCTGGACGAGTTAACCTTGACGGAAGAACAAGTTGACTCGGAAGAACAGGTTGATCGGGAAGTTTACCATGAAGAATTGGATACGCCGCTTGTACCCAAAACCCAAACGCAATCCGAAAGCAATTATCGCGTCTTAATAGAAGAAGCCCCTCCTGAATTTTTATTGGATAAAGTCCACGAAGATATTCAATATCCGCATGAAGAAGAAGCAGCCTACATCTATCAACAAGCACAAATTTTTACCCAACAAGGAAATATGCGCAGATGTCTTACGCAATATAAGACACTCGGTGCTTTTTACCACAAACATGCTAAACGGTTTATTAGAATGGACGAGGTGGAACTCGTAGCGAATTGTTATACACGCGCACGATTTGCTTATGCAGCCGCGAAAAAGCCACGAGACGCAAAGAAAAACGCAAGAAACGGTGCCGTGTATTATGTTCATCTGGCACGGCAACTGGAAATGCAGCGCGCATGGACGGAGTCTGGCAAGTCATACATCCTCGCTGCAGACAATTATCGTTATGCCCAGCTTAGTCTGGAAGTGGAAAAGTGCGAATCTTCGGCTACTGTTTGCTATTTCAATGCTGCTGAAAGCGCACATCTTATTGGTGATCTCCAAACTGCTTACGATTATTATATGCGAATTTTAACAATCGGTGAGAAATTGCAAAATCCGCCAAGAGCAGTAATTGAGGCACAAAAATTACTTGGCGAAATTCATGATTCAAGTATAGGGAAAGTGCATGTTTGAAACTGTCCAAGCATTCGATTTATTGAGGCAGTTCATAAATAATTACGGGTTTCATGCAATCGCACAGAACATAACGAAATGTATGATCTTCTTGCTATTGGTCGCAGCTCCATAGACCTCTACTCTAATGATATAGGAAGCCCTTTTCCTGAAATCACAAGTTTTGGCGCATTTGTCGGAGGGTGTCCCACTAATATAAGTGTTGGCACACGCCGTCTTGGACTTCAATCAGCTCTTCTCACCGCAGTTGGCGATGACCCGGTCGGAGAATTCCTGCTCAAGTTTTTGAATGATGAGGACGTTGAAACTCAATTCATTGTCAACAAACCGGGACACCGTACAAGTGCTGTTGTTCTTGGAATTGAACCGCCTGATCGATTTCCACTAATCTATTATCGGGATAACTGCGCGGATATTGAACTCACGATTGATGATGTTATTGCTTCGCCTATTGCCAAAAGCCGCGCCGTGCTGATATCCGGAACAGGTCTCAGTAAAGAACCGAGTCGGAGTGCTACGCTCTATGCTGTGGAACAAGCAAAAGCGATGGAACGTCAGGTGTTTCTGGATTTGGATTTTCGCGTAGACCAATGGCATGACCCGCGCGCTTTCGGTGTGAGTATTCGATCCACCTTACGTAATGTTGACATTGCTATCGGAACTGAGGAGGAGATTAAGGCAGCATCACTCACCGATATCTCCCACATGTCAATAGAACATTCCCAAATTTCAAATCCGAATATTGAAGGAGATATGAACGCTGCCATTGAAACCATTCTAAATGCAGGGCCTGAGGCTTTAGTCGTGAAGCGTGGTAGTGACGGCGCAGACATCTATTTAAAACATGGGGATATTATTCATTCGCCACCCTTTCCGGTTGAAATCTATAATACGCTCGGAGCAGGTGATGCGTTTGCAAGTGGTTTTATCTATGGTATCTTAAACCGATGGGATTGGCGAAAATCGGCTCGGCTTGGTAATGCCACCGGAGCCATTGTCGTCACCCGGCACGGGTGCGCAAACTTTATGCCCACGATGGCAGAAGTCAACGCCTTTGTCGCACAAAGAGGCGAACTATAACCTATTTTCCGGACGGTAGGTGCGGTTTCTGACAGCACCTATGGATTGGAATCAAGTTAATTTGGTTAGAGGATTTTAAAATGAAAACACGAAAACTAACAATGGGACAAGCCACAGTACAATTTCTCACGCAACAGTACGTTGAACGTGATGGAATTGAGAGAGCCTTTTTCGCAGGCATGTTCGGTATTTTCGGTCATGGTAATGTAGCAGGGATCGGTCAAGCACTGCACCAATACTCGGATGAGTTCCGTTTTTATCAAACCCGTAATGAACAATCTATGGTGCATACTGCTGCCGCTTATGCCAAGATGTCAAACAGGCTTAGCACTTTTGCTTGTACATCTTCTATCGGCCCTGGTGCAACAAACATGCTCACAGGTGCTGCTGGGGCAACGATTAACCGATTACCTGTTCTGCTATTACCTGGAGATATTTTCTCAACGCGTTTAGTCGCACCTGTTTTACAGCAACTGGAATCTCCAGATTCACAAGACTTTTCTGTCAACGATTGTTTCAAGCCGATTTCTCGTTACTGGGACCGTATCAATCGTCCTGAGCAGATCATCACCGCACTGCCAGAGGCAATGCGCGTGCTCACCTCACAAGCTGAGACAGGAACCGTGACGTTAGCCTTGCCCCAAGATGTCCAAGCGGAAGCATTTCCCTATCCTGAACAACTCTTTGAAAAACGGGTCTATACCATTCCAAGACCCCGTGCAGATGTGAACCTGCTAAACCGTGCTGTCCAATGGATTTCAAATAGCGAAAAACCATTGATCATTGCTGGCGGCGGTGTCATCTATAGCGAGGCAACTGAGCAGTTAGCAAGATTTGCAGAGAAAACCGGCATCCCTGTCGGTGAAACATTTGCTGGCAAAGGTTCGCTACGGTACAACCAGCCTCAAAACCTTGGCGCAATTGGTGCGACCGGCACCCCCGGCGCAAATATCGCTGCGCGTGAAGCAGACTTAGTCATAGCTATCGGAACACGGTTGAGCGATTTCACGACTGCTTCTAAAACTGCCTTTCAAAATCCGAATGTTCGGTTTATCACTGTTAATATTGCAGAGTTTGACGCTGCGAAACACGCAGCATTACCGTTAGTTGCAGACGCTCGTGTCACGCTGTCTGAGTTATCAGATGCTGTTGGCACCTATCGAATTAATACTGATTACGCAACACAGATTGAAAATTACCGAGATGCGTGGGAAGAAGAAGTGGAAAGGCTCTTCCATCTTGACCATCACCCACTCCCAAGTCAGAGTGAAGTTATCGGAGTTGTTAATGAATTTTCGTGTCCTGAAGATGTCGTTGTCTGTGCTGCGGGAAGTCTCCCGGGCGATCTTCACAAACTGTGGCGCACGCGCTGGAATACGGCTACTCCTGTATGGGATATGAAATTGCTGGAGGATTAGGCATAAAAATGGCTGATCCTACGCGCGATGTCTATGTCCTTGTCGGAGACGGTTCATATCTCATGTTAGCACAAGAAATCATCACCTCAATTCAGGAAAACTATAAATTGATTATTGTGCTTATCAATAACGATGGGCACAGCAGTATCGGTGGGTTGTCGCAGGCAACAGGGGCACAAGGTTTTGCAACCCGATTCCGATACCGTGATGACAACACGGGAGAACTGAAGGGGATATTTTACCCGTTGACCTTGCAGCGAAAAAGTCTCGGTGCTAACGTCATTGAAGCAACAACTACGCAAAGTTTAAAGGCCGCATACAAGAAGCTCGGGAAGCTGACCGAACAACCGTCGTCAAGATTGATGTCCATTATGACGTGAGAGTTCCACAGTACGAATCGTGGTGGGATGTTCCGGTTGCAGGTTCATATCTCATGTTAGCACAAGAAATCATCATTGCGCCTCTTCAATTCAGGAAAACTATGAAAATTGATTATTGTGCTTATCAATAACGATGGGCACAGCAGTATTGGTGGATTGTACACCACGCGGACCCGATGTCAAATTTACCCGTGGGGCAACACCTTCGTCCCCTGGTAGGCACAAGGTTTTGCTACCCGATTCCGATATCGTGACCACGACACTGGAGAACTACAAGGGGATACTTTTACCCGTTGACCTTGCAGCGAATGCAAAGAGCCTGGACGGAACATCGTCGAGTTGAAGGGCTTAGAGCATGCAAAAAACCTCGGTTATTTGAATTTAGGTGGTAACCAAATTTCAGACCTACGCCCGCTGGCGGGACTCACGCAATTAGAAGCATGCTTTAAAGGTAGCATTGCAAGAAGCCCGTGACAATGATCGAACAACCGTCGTCAAAATTGATGTCCATTATGACGTGAGAGTTCCACAGTCAGAACGAATCGTGGTGGGATGTTCCTGTTGCGGAAGTGAAGGTTTAAAAACCTTTTCAGAGGTAGATACTGCATTGTTGGGAAACAGGCATATCAAGACTATAAAGAAGCGAAACAGAAAGAGCGGTATTTCCTCGGGTAGGTTCACTTTGTAACCATAGGTATTAATTTAACGCTACTCCAACCCCGGTAGGTGCGGCCCTTATTCCCGTACACACAAATCATGCAGAATACCATACGCGTATTCTGCCACGCGCATTTGGCGTTGATTCACCGCACCATAGGTGTCAATTTAAGAAAATGAATCTGTTTTGTGGATATGTCAAGCATAGCGATTTAGATGGTGAGATGTATCTGAAAACTGGGGTAACTGCGGATGTAAATGGCGACGGCGTTGTTAACATACAAGATTTGGTGATTGTTGCGAATGCGTTTGGCGAAGCGGAACCTGATCTGAATGGTGATGGTGTTGTTAATATCCCCACCGACATCAAGCCCCAGCGGGGCTGAGGAATGGATGCCGGATCCTGGGCTGTGTGAGTGAGCAACTATTGAAAATTTCACCCAAGATGACATGCTGCATTTACACAATTATGTATTATAATAATTATGCCAAAAACTTGGTTTTTTGAATTTTAACTATTTCGGACATCGTCAGGACTTACGCATTTAATACTTAGGACTTGGGGGCAACCAAATTACGGATGCCGGATTGGTCAACATTATAAAGCATCAGAACTTTTGAACAAATATTACTTAAAGCTTGAAAAAGTTTTCTTTCCACAATTCCGATCTCGAAGTTGATGCAATTTGGATACGATGAAACTTGCGATTTAGAGGGTGTACCTATTCCTGACGGGTTGAGAGTCGTGAGTATCCCTCGGTATTCTCAGCATTTGGGAATATTATCAACTTAAGCCTATCTTGGAAGGAACGCTTAGCATATCATGATTTATGAATAGCCAGTTGCTTGACCTGAAGTGGCTGCCAACCCCTGAAGGTTTGAGAACCTTTCTGCATGTTGAATCTGCGAAGGAAGATTGGGAGGACATGCTCTCTCTGAACCCAAACATGATTTTCATTGTTCCGATGAACTATTCGGGAGCAAACCCCGGTGAGTATCCAGACGATTGGCCTTATTGGTTAAGAGATGAAACAGGGAACATAATTAAACACGATACGAACCCTCAAATTGCGACATCACCTGTGTTCAGTGCCAAGTAGACGATCCTGATATTAAGATTACACCACGCGGTCCAGATGTCAAATTTGTCCGGGGGATTAGATTAACTTAAACAAGAGCCCAAATCAATTGCCTGAACCGCTTGACAGTCCAAAGAACCAACAGAGAATGAGATTGTTTACCACAATGAGTCTCACACTTTCTGATGGCTACGTCATGTATGTCCCTGGACTTGGTCCCAACCACCAAATGCTTACGAGATTTGGGAGGGACATTCAGAGGAACACGCACGAGGTGTAGTTCATTCTCATGCACAACACTATTGGTATGATTTCTATGATGCCGATCTCGGTCGCCCTATCGGAGGCGATGAAACCAAAGGCGTTCTCTACAAAACCCCTAAAGGCGTGTCCATTGAGGGACTATTTATCCGCGAGTTCACCAACGGCTGGGCGGTCTACAACCGCAGCGGTAAGGCACAAGAGATTAGCCTTCCGATACAAACTGCCGGCGTCGCAAGCGGTATCACAAGTTTCAAGCACAAATCCCCGATTTAGATGGTGAGATGTATCTGAAAACTGAGGTAACTGCAGATGTCAACGGCGATGGCGTTGTTAACATACCATTGTTGCGAATGCTTTGGGCGAATCGGAACTAATATCCAGGACTTGGTTATTGTTGCGAATGCGTTTTGAGTGTAAATTTGTACATAATCTCTATCTACAGTGCGATTAGTTTCAAGGTTATTTCGCATCTCCGTATGTCGGAACAAATTGTTGGTAGAAATCCGGTCATGGAAGCACTCCGTAGTGGACATCAGATAGAAAAAATCTTAATTGTTCAAGGCATGAACATTCTCGTCTCCGACAAATAATTGATGCAGCTGAGCGCAAAGGTATTCCTATCAACGTTGTCCAAGACACCATCTGGATAGCCTGCAGCCGAATCATCAAGGTGTCATCGCCTACATCAGTAAGTTTCAGTATACAGATTTACCACTCTTACTGAAAAAAATTGA
Source organism: Candidatus Poribacteria bacterium (assembly GCA_965197475.1). Classification (GTDB taxonomy): domain Bacteria; phylum Poribacteria; class WGA-4E; order WGA-4E; family WGA-3G; genus MSPOR6. Next base: position 1,797,394 of record CBDANF010000003.1, read on the forward strand.
GAACAAAAAGGATGTTCCTGCTGTCTTAATCATGTTAGATCAGATACATGATCCGAGAAATTTAGGCGCGATTCTAAGGACTGCAAACGCAACGAACACAGATGGCGTGCTGATACCCAAAAACAACTCGGTTGATATTACCGCTGTTGTCCATAAAGCGTCAGCAGGGAGTACTGAATATACCCCGATTACCAAGGTGACAAACCTCTCCCAGACCATTGAAAAACTTAAAGCTGTAGGGGTGTGGGTTGTTGGAACTGCTGAGGATGCGGAATTGTCTTATACTTCTGCTGATTTTACAGTGCCAACATGCATCGTTTTGGGCAACGAAGGCGCGGGAATTCGGCGGCTTGTCAAGCAAAAATGTGATTATCTCGTGCATCTCCCGATGTTAGGTCAAATCCGTTCGCTGAACGTATCTGTCACTGCAGGAGTATTGTTATACGAAGTTCTTCGGCAACGTGGTGCTAAATAACACCTTCCTCTTTTAAACTATAAAAGATACCATCGCCGATAATGATGTGGTCTAACACTTTGATGCCGACATAGTTTCCCGCTTCAATCAATTGCTTGGTAGCACGGATGTCCTCTTGACTCGGCTGCGGGTCTCCTGAAGGGTGGTTATGGGCGAGAACAATGGAGTTTGCAGATTCTTCAATAGCAAATCGGAAAATCTCTCGCGGATGAAAAACACTGGCGTTTAAAGTGCCTTCAAACACTGTACTCTCAGAAAGAAGTTTTTTGCCCCAATGGATCTCGTTATCAGCATCACCCGCAATGCCCTGCGTTGTGATCCCGCCTTTCGTGTCAAGACACATCACACAAACCACTTCCTTTCGAAGGTCGCGCATGAGCGGCATCAATAGATCGGCAACATCACTTGGGGAGGAAATCTTAACCCGGTCAGCATGTGAACGGGCTAAGCGGCGTCCTAATTCAAATGCGGCGACCAGTTGTGCAGCCTTCGCAGCACCAACACCTTTAATTGACTCAAATTGCTTAGGACGGTTTTCCGCCATCCGTTTTAGATCGTTATCATACGCAGTCAGTATCTGTTCACCGAGTTGGACAGCAGTAGTGCCTTTGAAGCCGCTTTTGAGAATAAGCGCGAGTAATTCTGAGGTTTTCAGATGCGAGGGACCGTGTTTGTAAAGCCGTTCTCTTGGGCGTTCATCTTTCGGAAGGTCCTTGATTCTTAGTCTGTCGATGTCGTACATATCAGTCCTTTCAATCAATTATGAGAATTGTATCTGGGTTAAAGTATAGTCAATTTTGGTAATAAAGGCAAGTGAAATTTGTCATAGTCTTGATCGGTATTGAGTTAAACACGATATATTTAGAGATATATCGTAGATTTTATCTAAACCACAACACATCACCGATTTTTAACAAACTTGTTTCTATCAGTTTTAATTTTCTTGACAAACGATCTAAAATTATATATAATAGAAACAGAATTAGTGAAGATGCCGTATAACTTAAAAACAGATAAAAGGGAGAAAAAGCATGGCAACCACAGTTCGCTACAAAGATGGTGTGACAATTTTGGAACCGTCAGGAAAAATTATGGGCATTGGGGTATCCGAACTGAGAGAAGTTATTACAGCTGAGGTAGATGCCTCCGATACACCAAGAATTCTGATTGACTTTGAAAAAGTCAACATGATGGACAGTTCTGGTCTTGGAACGCTCATGGGAGCCCATGTCACAATTACCCGGCAGGGCGGCAGAGTTGGTGTTATCAATGTTGGAAAGAATATCAAAAACCTGATTGTGCGCAGTCGGCTTGCGAGTATCTTTGAACATTTTACCACCGAAGATGAAGCTGTCTCGACGTTAAGCAGCGAAACCTAATACACATTTTCGTTATCGCAGTAACTTGGAGGCTGCACCAATGGCGGTCATTCAATCAGAACGAGACGGTGTATTCATTTTCAAACTTGATGGTAGGATTATAGCACCTGATATCCAAGAGTTAACAGATATCGTTCAAAAAACCCTATCACAGATAAATGACGCACCGAAACTTGTCTTTGACTTTCAAAGACGTTACCAGTATGGATAGTTCAGGGCTTGGTGTGCTGATGAAAATCTATGCCGATATACACCCACGCGGCGGAACAATTGCTGTGATTAATGTCAACAAACATGTCAAAAACCTTATTGTCATGGCGAGACTTATCACGGTTTTTCGGAACTTTGAGAATGAAGACGAAGCGGTTTGGACACTATTAAATCCTCCATCCAAACCGCCGCATTAATTTTGTAAGGGAAGATCCATGATAAAAAATATCCTCGTTTCTATAGGCGATGCCGATTACGAAAGAAATGCCTTTGATTACGCAGGACAACTTGCTGTTCCTTTAGGAACACACCTCTCATGTGTCTTTTTTCAGGACAGTGCTCACGGTGGCAGCACAGAAGTCGCTGAGGCAGTTTTGCACCGAACTGAAAAGGAATGTGCGCATTACGATTTTTTGGATTACCATATTGAAGCAGTCGCAGGAAACCCGCGGCAGATGATCTGTCAAAAAGCACATTCCGCTGATTTAGTCGTAGTAGGGCTCCCGGAAGAAATTAAAACACGTGGGTTAACACTCATTCAAAACCAAATTGACGATGTCCTCACACATATTACTAAACCGATTATCATTGTGCATGAGCAGTGCACCTTATTACGTAAAATTTTAGCTGTTCATCATGGGGATATTTATTCTGACCATGTCCTTTCCCTTGCTGCAGAAATTAGTGAATTGACTAAATCAAGCATCCTCGGCCTCGCGCTTTCTAATACCACACAAGAAGCAACAGAGATAAAGCAACAGATGGGATCCTACTTACAATTCTACGATGTCCCTGCTGAATTTCTAACCGCCCTTGGATTCACAGTGACGAATATCTTGGAAAACGCTGAAGCAAACGATTGCGATCTGATCGCCCTCAGTGCAAGCCATCACGGACGATTGTATGAGATGGTTTTCCAAAGTACCACACAAACAGTCGTTAAACTTGCCAATCGTGCCGTTTTGGTAACCAAATAAAAATAATGGGGGAACCCACATGGCACCTGCATCTGAAACTTTTGAAAACCTTCCTTTTTTTCAGATGTCATCGGATATGCTCGGGTATATCTATCTTGACGGAAAACTTCTTCCACTCAACCCTGCTTGGGAACAAATTCTCGGCTTCACCCGTGCAGAACTCCAAACACGACACTGGATAGAACTTGTCCACCCTGAAGACCGACAACCCACGGTCGAAGAAATCTCAAAACTGAAAACAGACTGCAATACCGTCTCTTTTGAGAATCGCTTTCAGTGTAGTGATGGTGAGTACAAGAGGCTCCGCTGGACAGTACAGCCAGATACGGAAGACTCTCGCTATTGTGCTATCGCTCGGGATATTACGAGACAAAAGAGGATTGAGGCAAAACTCCGCGAAAATGAAAAGCGGTTTAAGCAATTGGCACAAACCCATTCACAGGAAAGTGATTTCTTCCACACCCTTATGGATAATAACCCCGACCATATATATTTTAAGGATATTGAGAGTAAATTTATCCGCATTAACCGCTCCCTCGCAAACCGATTCGGTCTGAAAAATCCTATAGAAGCGATCGGAAAAAGCGACTTTGATTTTTTCACACGCGAGCATGCACAGCAAGCATATCAAGATGAACGAATCGTGATTGACACCGGTAAGCCACTTGAGGGAAAACAAGAAAAAGAAACCTGGCCGGATGGACAAGATACCTGGGTATCCACCACAAAAGTGCCAATTCGAGATAGAAGTGGAAGGATCAAAGGCACATGCGGTATTTCTCGGGACATAACAGAGTATCATCGTGCGGATCAAGCACTCCGAGATTCTGAGGCAAAATGGCGGTCATTGGTTGAAAGTGCTCCTGATATTATTTCAACGATGGACCTTAACTACCAGTTGCAGTTTATCAACCGTATTCCCGCAGGTGTTGACATCACAGAGGACGATCTCATAGGAGAAAGCGTTTTTGATTTTCTGACTTCGGAGCATCATGACGGATTTCGTCGAGCCTGTCAACAAGTTATTGAAACAGGTGAAGTCGCAGATTATGAAGTTCAAGGGAAACTCAGTCGAAATTGGTATGCATCCTGGATCGCTCCTATCACACGCGATGGCGAAATAGTTGGATTTGTGATGACTTCAACGAATATCACCGCCAGGAAGCAAGCAGAAATCGAATTGCAGGAGAGTGAGGAACGTTTTCGACGGGCAGTCCTTAATGCTCCCCTACCGATTATGATTCATGTAGAAAATGGAGAGGTTATCCTCATCAGTCGCGCCTGGACAGAACTTACAGGCTATACTTTTGAAGATATGACCACAGTTTCCAAATGGTTGGAACAAGCAAACAGTGAAATGAGCGAGGAAATTCAAGAATTCCTTGGACAAGCAAATCAGACAAAGAAACGGGTTGCGCCAGCACAATACGAAATTATGACGAAGGCAGGTAAAAAGCAGATATGGGAATTTAGTTCATCCCTACTCGGAATTCAGCCAGATGGAAAACGTAGCATCATTAGCATGGCACTTGACAATACGGATCGAATAAAAGCACAACAAGCCATGCAAAGCGCAAAGGAAACAGCTGAATATGCAAGTAGAGCAAAAAGCGATTTTCTTGCCAATATGAGTCATGAATTGCGAACACCTTTGAACGCAATTATTGGATTCTCCGAAATTCTCAGAGACGAACTCGTCGGTCCAATTAATGATGAACAGAGGGAATGCGTCAGCGATATCCGCATGAGTGGGCAGCATCTACTCGCAATGATTAACGATATCTTGGACCTTTCAAAGATTGAAGCTGGCAAAATGTTCTTACAACTTGAGAAATTTGCTATCGTGGATGCCGTTGAGGAAGTAAACGCAATCATCAAAGCATTAGCTCTCAAAAAGGATGTCGAACTTGCACTGACGTGCCAGCAAAACGCCACGATTGAAGCTGATCGCGTCAAAATGAAGCAGATCTTTTACAATTTGCTTTCAAATGCTGTCAAGTTTACGCCAGAAGGCGGTAAAGTAACAACACAACTAAAAGTTACACCTACCGACTTACAAGTCAAAGTTATAGATACAGGAATAGGAATTGCTGAAGAAGATCAAATGAAACTTTTCGCGCCTTTTACACAAATTGACACTTCCAAATCGAGACGTTATGGAGGCACCGGGCTTGGTCTTGCGCTGACCCAACGCTTAATTGAGTTACATGGGGGCGAAATCCGCGTTACAAGCGAAGAGGGAAAGGGAAGTACATTCTCCTTTAATATTCCTAAAAACCAGCCCGATAAAAGTGAATAGTTTTAGTATGCAGCGGCTCAGGAAACCAACAAAGAAAATCATAATCCAAAACACCTGTCCCCGCCAGTGTTCCTCTTATTGCATAAAACCTATAATCACTAATTATGGTAATTATTCTGATCAATATCTAACGAAGTTTGACACCTTCGTAAAATTCGCAACACAATTTCTGCCGTATCGCCTGAGCATAGGAGCCATGGATTGATTACTGAGAATCCGAAATCAATCTTAGTCATAGAAGACCAAGCGTTGAACCGAAAAGTTGTCCGCATTGTCCTTCAATCCGAAGGTTATGAGGTCATTAAAGCGATCAACGCAGACGAGGCACTAACGTGTTTAGAAGAGACTACCCCTGCCCTTATCTTAATGGACATCGCACTGCCAGGACAGAGCGGTGAAGAATTAACCCGACAGATTAAAGCCAATCCGGAATGGTGTAACATACCGATTATTGCATTAACCGCCGCAGCAATGTCTGGTGACCGGGAACGGCTTCTCAAAGCAGGATGCGACGACTACCTCAGCAAGCCAATTGATACCCAAGTACTTTTAGAACGCGTTGCACACCATCTTAAAGGAATATAACGACATGAACTCTGAAGAATCAGCAAAAATCCTTGTTGTTGATGATGAACCTCGCAACGTCAAAATCCTTCAAATCCACCTTGAGGCGCGTGGTTACACCGTCCTCACTGCTGGCGATGGGGCAGAAGCGTTAGAGATTGTAACGAACGAACCGCCCGATCTTATCTTATTAGATATTAACATGCCGAGATTGGACGGGTTTCAAGTCGTAGCAAGGGTTCGATCAGATAAGACGACAGAATTTATCCCTATCATCATGATAACCGCTCTGCGCGATACAGAAGAAAACCGAATTAAGGCGGTTGAGGCTGGGGCTGACGACTTTATAGAAAAACCTTTCAATAGTTTTGAAGTCTTGGCTCGGATTAGATCCCTCTTACGTATTAAGCATTATCACGACACACTTGAGCAACACAATGCGCGCTTAGAGGCAGAGCTTCAAATGGCTCGAACCGTTCAAGAAATAATGATTCCCCAGAACGGTTCGCAAGATTTAGCAGGATTTCGTATAGCCTCACACTATTGTCCTGCGCTTGCAGTCGGTGGGGATTTTTTTGATTTATGGGAAATTGATGAAAATCGGGTAGGGGTACTAATTTCTGATGTGATGGGACATGGCGCGTCAGCTGCGCTCGTCACAGTCTTTATCAAAACAGTTTTAGCGGAACATCGGGAACAAATAGAGGATAATCCCGCTCGGCTATTGCACATCCTCAACACGCGGTTCAACGATATAATTAGTTCACGCTTATTTATGTTTGCAACTGCATTCTGCGGTGTTTTCGACCTGAAAAAAGAACAACTTGTCTGCGCCAACGCAGGACACCCATTACCTTTCTTGCAGCACACACCTCAGTCTAACTGCGAACTCATTACCGATAAACATACCGGAAATGGTTTGGGCATTCACCGAGAATCCGTTTACGAAAATTGCTATTATTCATTTAGTGCGTCAAGCAGAGTTTTTCTTTATACCGATGGTGTTTACGAAGCCAAAAATCCGCAAGGTGAAGAATTTACTGCAGAACAACTACAAATTGTAGTAACGATGTGTGATGCTGAATCGCCAGTCCATCTTATCCAGCATGTTTCTAATACCATCACCGAATTTACGGATGCTCGTCCGAACGAGGATGACTTAACGCTTATTGCTATTCAGGGTTAACTTTCGTCTGTCTGAACCTCTCGATAGAAAATAGCCGTTACATCTGTCCCGCCAACTGAATTTGATTGTAGTTTGTGAACATCCGTGAGACATTTTATTAGATACAAACCGTGCCCGCTTTCACCTGCGGGTGAACGTTTTTTCTGAATCTCTGTTAATCTCTCAGGTGTTAACCAATCATGCATATCATCTCTGCCTGTATCTCTGACGACAATTTCAAGCGCATGCGTATCCACAGAAATTGTTAATTGTATTCCGGACGATACACATGTGGATCCATGATAGACAGCGTTGCTACAGATTTCGTCAAGGACAAGTTGAATATCTGCTATGCGTTTCTTAGAAAACCTCAGTGTTTCAGACAATTTTCCGATAAATGCACGTACCGATTCAAGGTAATACACATCACTCGGCACTTTCAACTCAATATAGGCTTTTTCCATAGACTAACACCAATTTTTAGTTAGACATTGATTAAAAAGCCGCAATAGCACTCTTCTCAGATTCATAAATTTCAACAACGCTGGATGCCCCAATGAGATTAAAAGTTCGGGTGAGGGTTGAGGCTAAGTTGCAAAGTTTAAGGTCGCCACCGTTTTGGCGAAGTCGTTTTGCGATGCCTACTAACGTTCCTACCGCTGTACTGTTGATGTGACTAACTTCACTAAAATTCACTACAACCTTATCTACCTTTTCCATCAGAAGGTCCTCCAGAACCTTCCGCAAATCCGAGGCGGCGTAGTTGCTTAAGTCAGTCTTTACATCAATGATTTTGATATCCCCATTCTCCCGAAGAGTCATAAATTCGGTCCCGGTCATAAAAATCACCTTCCGTAGTTAAAATCCATATCTATATTTTAATCTAGATTCATTAAAAAATCAAGCCTTTTTTGAATCTATTATTCTATCAATTTAAAATCTCAGCACCTCAGCTTTTAATCAAAAGTGAAAGATTATTGTTGCATTTCTATGCACATTGTGATATACTATTAAGTAACCGATTTGAAAGTGCCAGATGCACTTCGCAACAAGGAGGAACTGGCGGACTTAACGCTGTTTTGCGTTTTTAGGAGACCCAGGTATCTTAATGAATAACGATCAGACCCACACAGATGAATCCACCGTTGACGTGGAAGAAGAAAAACAACCAGTTGAAGATTCAACTGAAGTCGTGTCCGATGAAGCAAATGAACAGGGAACATTGACACCGACAGATCAAGTTTCCGTAAATGAAGCTGAAGTTGAGATCGATGAGACTGAAGCAGCTGCTGATGATGGTGAGGCAGAGCAACAGGATCCCACAGATGATGAAACCACGCAGACTAATTCAATAGATGACACTGCCGAGGTGACTGAGTCTGCAGAAAACACACCAACTGTTGAGGCTCAAAGCGACACACCGGAGACCGAATCTGAAGAATCTGCTAAAATTATTGAGGCCGAGAGTGATACATCAGAAGCCGAACCTGCAGAAGACACTCCGACTGCCGAAACCGAGAGCGACACATCAGAAGCCGAGCCTGCAGGAGACACTCTGACTGCTGAAGCCGAAAGTGACGCACCCGAAGTTGAGTCTGAAGCAGGGACACCGACTGCCGAAACCGAGAGCGACACATTAGAAGTCGAGCCTGCAGGAGACACTCTGACTGCCGAAGCCGAAAGTGACACATCAGAGGAACAAGATGCCGCAATGAGTCAGGAATCTCTTGAGGAGGCGTATGATAATTCACTCAAAGCGTTTACTGATGGCGAGATTGTCAAAGGGAGCGTAGTAGATATAAGTCGTGATGAAGTGATGATTGACATCGGCTTTAAATCGGAAGGTTATATTCCGGCATCTGAGTTTGAATCAGGTGAAAACGATCTGCCCTCGGTCCAAGTAGGTGATGAGATTGATGTGTATATTGTCCGTAGGGAAGACTCAGAGGGACAAATTGTTCTTTCAAAGAAAATAGCCGACCAGACATTAGTTTGGGACGAAATTGCCACAGCTTATGAGAGCGGTTCACCAGTCGAAGGTCAGATAACAGAGCGGATTAAAGGTGGACTACGAGTAACTGTAGGTTCTTTGCGCGGATTTTTGCCTGCTTCCCAAGTTGAATTACGTCCTATTCAAAATCTTGACCAATACATCGGGGAAACTTTCCAGATGAAGGTCATCAGTATGAGTAAACGTCGGCACAATATCGTTTTGTCCCGCAGGGCGTGGTTGGAAGCTGAAATGGCCGAGAAAAAAGAGGAAGTCCTGAAAACCCTTGAGATCGGTCAACTCATAACCGGGGTTGTGAAAAACATTACGACTTTTGGTGCATTCGTTGACCTTGGCGGTGTTGATGGATTACTCCATAAGACAGACATGGCATGGAAGCGCATTCATCATCCCTCCGAAATTGTCTCTATCGGTGACGAAATTGAAGTCCAAGTTATTGCTATCGGCAGAGAAAGCGATAAAATATCTCTGGGCTTGAAGCAGAAGACAGCCGACCCCTGGGAAAATGTTGAGGAAAAATTTCCTATCGGTTCTAAAGTTTCCGGCGCAGTGGTGAATATCGTCAATTACGGTGTCTTTGTCCAAATTGAAGAAGCAGTTGAAGGATTAATCCATGTTTCAGAGATGGCATGGACTCGTCGTAACGTCGCGCCATCTCGTATTGTTAGCAAGGGTGATGAAATTGAGGCAATCGTCCTTGAAATTTCTAAGGAGGATAAACGGATTTCCTTAGGAATTAAACAATTACAACAAAACCCGTGGGAACTCTTAGAACAGAAGTACCCTGTCGGAACCAAGATTATGGGACGCATCCGAAACCTTACAAACTTTGGCGCATTTGTTGAGATTGAGGAAGGTATTGACGGATTAATTCATACCTCTGACCTTTCATGGACGGATCGTGGCTCTAACCCACAGGAGGTATTGAAGGAAGGTGAAGAGGTTGAGGTAGTCGTCTTACAAATTGACGCTTCGGAAAGGCGTGTTTCATTAGGACTTAAGCAGACTCAACCCGATCCTTGGGATGAAGTCCCCGAAAAATATAAGGTTGGTTCTGTCGTACGCGGGAAGATTGTCAATTTGACCAGTTTTGGAGCTTTCACAAAACTTGAAGAAGGTATTGATGGACTAATTCATATTTCTGAAATCGCTGACCGACGAATTGAAAGACCTGAAGAGGTTGTTTCTGTGGGAGATGAATTAGATGTGAAAGTCATCAATCTTGATCCGAAAGGCAGGCGTATCGGCTTGAGTTTGAAAGCAGCGATAGCAGACCAAGAACGGGCATCAATGCCACAAGAACAACAACAAGAACGGCAAGAACGACCCCGCCGTGAACGTTCTTCCGCACCGAGACGCGAACCCAGACGCTCCAAACCCGTTGAGGAAGAGGAAACCATGATGGGTGCTCTGCTCAAACAGGAAATGGGAAAAAATAACGTTGAAAATCTAATAAGTTCTCAGGAGGTTGAAACCCCCGAGGACTCTCAGGAAACTAATAGTCCTGAGAACGCTCAAGAGGTTGAACCCTCAGAGGACACTCAAGAGGTTGAAACCCCTGAGGACACTCAAGAGGTTGAACCCTCAGAGGACACTCAAGAGGTTGAACCCTCAGAGGACACTCAAGAGGTTGAAACCCCTGAGGACACTCAAGAGGTTGAACCCTCAGAGGACACTCAAGAGGTTGAAACCCCTGAGGACGCTCAAGAGGTTGAAACCCCCGAGGACTCTCAGGAAACTGATAGTCCTGAGAACGCTCAAGAACCTGAAACCTCAGAGGACTCTCAGGAAACTGATAGTTCTGAGAACCCCGAAGACTCTAAGGAACCTGATAATTCTGAGAACCCTGAGAATTAGTGTTTTTTACGCGTTATCAGAAGGCAATGACTGCCTGAATTTCCTGCAAATGAGCCTCGTAAGTATAGTTTCCTATTCATAATATTAGGCATTTCTACGTAATATCGGTTCAGATATACACTGAGATGATTCTCTATAACGAGAATTTGGATGCTAAATTTATTTCGCATGTGGCACATGGAGCACATGGAGGAAGATATGCTGACAGGAGAACCGAATTGAGTCGTAATTTTTTGTTCACTTCCGAATCGGTCACAGAAGGACATCCGGACAAACTCGCTGACCAAATTTCCGATGCTATTCTTGATGCTATTCTGACAGAAGACCCTCAAGGCAGAGTGGCGTGTGAAACGCTCGTAACGACAGGGCTTGCCATCATCGCTGGTGAAATTACAACAACTGCCAGTCCTAATCTGCAAGAAGTTGCCCGCGAAGTCATAGCAGACATCGGATATACTGATGCCAGCTATGGCTTTGATGCTGAGCACAGCGCAGTATTAATAACTATTGACAAACAGTCACCTGACATTGCAATGGGTGTTAACCCTGGCGGAGCTGGCGACCAAGGCTTAATGTTCGGTTACGCTTGCACCGAAACATCGGAATTGATGCCTTTGCCGATTACTTTAGCGCACCAATTGACTCGGCGTTTAGCACAAGTTCGCAAAGAAGGTATTCTTGATTTCATCCGGCCCGATGGAAAATCTCAGGTAACGGTTGAATATGTTGATAATAAACCTACCTGTGTAACGACAATTGTCGTTTCATCACAGCATCATCCTGATGTTGTAGATTCCGACCTGAAAGAAGGGATCATTGAAGAGGTTATCAAAAAAGTTATCCCCAAAGACCTTCTGAGTCCAGATATCGTATATCATATTAATCCAACAGGACGTTTTGTGACAGGGGGTCCTCACGGTGATGCCGGACTAACCGGTAGGAAGATTATCGTGGATACCTATGGTGGAACGGGACGGCATGGTGGGGGTGCGCTTTCTGGTAAAGACGCAACAAAAGTTGACAGAAGTGCTGCTTACGCCGCACGCCACGCTGCCAAAAATTTAGTTGCTGCTGGATTAGCAGAACGTTGCGAAATCCAAATTGCCTATGCAATCGGGTGTAAAGCCCCTGTCTCAGTGATGGTTGATACTTTTGGAACAGGGGATGATGAAATGGCGGCTAAATTAGTCAACCAGCATTTTGATTTAACCCCGGAAGGCATCATTGACAGATTGAAACTACGTGAGCCGATATATAGAAATACCGCTGCTTATGGACACTTTGGACGCGCTGAACCGGGGTTCACGTGGGAAAAAACCGATTATGTCGAAAAACTTAAGGTGTAAGGAGGACGATGGACTACGATATTAAAACAACAGACCTTGCAGATGTAGGAAAACAGCGAGTTGACTGGGCAAATCGGTTTATGCCGGTTCTAACATCTATCCGCGAGCGTTTTGCGAAAGAACAACCCTTGCAAGGATTAAAAATTGCCGCGTGTTTACATGTCACAACGGAAACAGCAAATCTCATGCAGACTTTGAAGGCGGGTGGTGCCGAATCGGTGTTATGTGCGTCTAACCCGCTTAGCACTCAGGATGATGTCGCTGCTTCTCTCGTTGTTAATGATGACATCGCGGTATTTGCTATTAACGGTGAAGATACCGAAACTTACTATCAACACATCCATGCTGCGCTCGCAACGCAATCTAATATCACGATGGATGATGGCGCAGATTTGGTGTCACTACTACATTCCGAAGAAACAAATCCAGCACTCGTCGAACAGGTCATCGCAGGAACAGAAGAAACAACAACTGGTGTTATCAGACTTAAAAGCATGGCTGCCGAAGGCGTTCTCAAATATCCCATTATCGCTGTTAATGATGCGGACACAAAACACTTTTTTGATAATCGATACGGCACAGGGCAAAGCACTTTAGACGGTATCATTCGCGCGACGAACCTACTCATCGCAGGAACAACTGTTGTAGTCGCAGGCTACGGTTGGTGTGGTAGAGGCGTCGCAAGTCGTGCCCACGGCTTAGGGGCGAATGTGATTGTCACAGAGGTGACTGCTTTAAAAGCACTTGAAGCCGTTATGGATGGATTCAGAGTGATGCCAATGCAGAAAGCCGTTCAAGAAGCCGGCCTTGTTATTACACTAACAGGTGATATTCATGTGCTCCGAAAAGAACATTTCGAGGCGATGAAGGACGGCGCGATTATTGCAAATTCTGGGCATTTTAACGTTGAAATAGACATCCCGGCACTTGAAGAACTCGCTGTTGATAAAGTAAAAGCACGCGAATTTGTAGAATCTTTCACACTTGCTGATGGACGTACGCTCAATCTCATCGGTGAAGGGCGGTTAGTTAACTTAGCTGCCGCTGAAGGGCATCCTGCCAGTGTTATGGACATGAGTTTTGCAAATCAGGCGTTATCCGTTGAATTTATTGCGCAAAACCAGCAAAAACTTGAAAATCGTGTCTATGATGTTCCCAAATCTATTGACGAAGAAGTGGCAAGGCTGAAGTTAGCCGCTTTCGGCGTTGAAATTGACATCCTCACGCCTGAACAAGAGAAGTACCTCAACTCATGGGAGATGGGGACATAATCTTGGCTTAGACATGCTCTGAAAACCTATGAAAAAGTCAGAAATCTGGGAAGGGGTTATATTACTTCTTGCAGCGTTGCTCTTGCTACCGATATGGTTAGCACGTTCTGGTAAGGTTCAATTCCCTCCGCTCATTTTCACCATACTTGAATTTTTACTGTATCCACTCATAATCGTGCTTGGTGTCATTCTGGTGCGTCGCGTGCACCGAATCATCAACGCAATGCGTGAGAACAAAAACCGCCCCGGGACGTTTTAGTCCGACCGATGGAGAAAATAATGGGAGTGTTAGTTGTCGGGACGGTCACTTTAGATACCGTAGAAACACCACATAAGCAGGTTAAAGATGTGCTTGGTGGTTCTGGCGTTTATGCTGCTGTTGCCGCAAGTTTTTTTGGAAATCCTGTTCGGCTTGTTGGCGTTGTGGGTGCTGATTTTCCAGAGGAGTACGCAGACTTCCTGCAATCCCGAGGAATCGACCTTGAAGGATTAACGCGCGTTGAAAACGGCAAGAGTTTTCGGTGGGGCGGCAGATATGCTGATGACTTTAATGTACGTGATACGCTCTTTACAGAATTGAACGTTGTCGTTGACTTCCATCCCGTTTTACCAGACGCTTACAAGGAAACCCCCTACCTCTTTTTAGCAAATGATCCACCACAGTTGCAACTGAGCATTATTGAGCAGACATCAAACCCAAAACTGGTTGTCTGTGATACAATGGATTTTTGGATACATGAGGAACGAGCGGCATTAGATAAAACAATAGAACGCGTGGACATCCTTATCCTGAACGATAGTGAAGCAAAATTGTTAACGGGTGAATCTAATCTATTGCGCGCAGCGCGGGCGATCCTGCATCATGGACCTAAGCGAGTTATTGTCAAAAAGGGTGAGCACGGAGCAATTAGCATCACGGAATCATCCTTCTTTAGTGCACCTGCATACCCCCTCACACAAGTAACAGACCCCACAGGTGCAGGTGATAGTTTCGCTGGAGGTTTTATGGGTTATCTGGCATCTGTTGATGATCTGTCAGAGAGTTCAATCCGCAAAGCGATGATGTTCGGCACTGTTGTCGCCTCATTTAACATTGAAGATTTCAGTATCAATCGACAAAAGTCTGTGCAGTTTGATGAAATTGAGGAACGGTATCTGGAACTTCAAGAAATAGTCCGCTTTTGATATTGTTTAGCGTGGTGTTAATTGTCTGAACCAGGATTTTCGGGATTAGGAGATTTTCAGGATTGCAGAATCTCCTTAATTAACACCTGTCTTTAAAGAATTGGCAAATTCTTTTCTTATACTTCATAATCATCCTCCTCTAATACTTCTCGAATGGCTTGGTTGAATCTCTCTGGATCCTTGAAATACAACTTGGCATTTTCAACGACCCGCTTTAGCAATGCAAGATCATCTTGCTCAATGTTTTCCACTTTCAGCAGAGACCGAATCTTTTCTTCACCGAACACACCATATAACTGACCTACCGCTGCATTTAGGAACGCTGCAGTCAGGGCAGTAACATTGTGAAAGGAAAGTGTAACGTGCTGATCCTTTCAAGGGCGACAGCAAGGCGTTCATAAATCTTCTGCCCATCATCGGAGGCTACGCAAAATGGACTACCCACAACTTCAAATAGGGATATTCTAATTTTTTCTGACATGTAGTTATCTCCTAAAAGGTATTTCAGCGTTTAGTCTGGAAGCAGATCTGGATACTTAAGTATCTTCAGTGTCAGTTCCAAAAATAATTCCTTTCAATTCATTGTAAGTTGTCATTCCATGTTTGATTAATGGAGCAAGTGTATCCCTCATAAATCCTGTATGAGTTTCACCTGCTCCGCGCACTCCCCACTCAATTACCTTTTTACGGATTTGATTAGGAGCACCTTTTATATCTGTAACATTCTCTCGTAATGCTATCAATTCGGATACTTTTTCATTACAAGGCTCCAACCTTTTATCCTGACATAGTGCCTGCAACACATCATCGGCAAGCAGATAGTTTTCGATTTTTCCTTGTTTTAAGACCTTTATTCCTTTTTCTTGTAACTGCTCCACTTCTCGATGTGTGATGTCATCACGGTCTCTGAGTCCAAATACGTTTGCACCTTTTGTAATCGCGCCAATCACAGGAATGTAGTTCTGTATACCTCCCTTTCCACCTGCTGAAATGAATTTCGTATTGGGAAATTCTTCAGAAAAGATTTGATTGTAGCATTCCGCATCAAAACCTTCATCTCCATGGCTCCCTTCACAAATAACAATTTGATCCGGTGCGACGAGGGCAGCTAAATCCTCTAAAGCAATTTCATGCGTCTGCTCCCAGAATCTACGATCAGGCTTGGTAATAGGTTTAATCTCAACTTTTTTGTCAAAATTGTGTCCGGAAAAATCCAAGAAAACTACTTCACCCGGGTTTTCATCTAAGATTTTTTTGAAGTTCGTAAGATCCCAATGGAGTGTGTTCCAAGCCAAAGTTGTGAGTTCTCAGGAATTAACTCATACAAAATTTTAAGTAATTTGCTTTGCACACTCAATCCCATATGCGCCTCTGGCTCATCAATACACATCGCTGCATTTGGGTAAAATTCTCTTCTAATGATAAAATCAAGAAGTAAATCAAATGCTGCTTTTTCACCTCCTGATAGATTGACAAAATTATACTTTTTAGCTGTCCCTTTCTCAAAATAGAAAGTGCCCCTACCTTCGGGGGTCTTGGAGTGAATGCAGGCACAGGTCAGGAAAAATAGATTGCAACGAATCACGCACTCGCCCTATAACTTGTTCCTAATATCCGTATTGCTCCGTTCTTCTGGGTTAAATACTTCCCTCATAATTTGCCAATATATCCTCTGATAATTTTTTTCGACTTCAGTATCAGGAGTGGAAAAATTTCGCTGACCATCCAGTCTCCAATATTCACTTTCATCAATCTTAGACATTGTGGAAACACTAAACTTTGGAGTATGCCGATACGCTGAACGCATATAACAGGCTTCTCCCAAATTTGAAGGGGGATCATCAGCATTAATAGTTACGCCTAAAGCACTAAAATCTAAACGTGAACGAGAATTTGCTGGTTCCCCATCTCTCAATAAATACTCAGGGTCATAGTTGCTATTACGCTGATCTTTTCCCCAAGCATTAATAGCCTCAAATAAGGACGATTTTCCGCTTCCGCTGGGTCCAACCAAGATAACAAGTTTTGCTGTATTAGGAATATCTTCAATAGTTAAGTCCACAAATCGCTTAAAATCTTTCAAATGTATGGATCTGATTCTCAAACTGTTACCTCACAATCATCATTATATTGTTACCGAAAATGCTTAATTATAACACATGCACCGCACGACCATACGCCGCTTCAGCAGATTCCATCACCATTTCCGAAAGCGTTGGATGCGCATGCACTGTATGCGCGATGTCCTTTGCATTAGCACCTAAGCGAATAGCAACAGCAGCCTCATGGATAAGCGTTGACGCATGCACACCAACAATATGAACACCGAGTATATCACCGCTATCCGCATCAGTGATGGTTTTAACAAATCCATCTGCTTCACCCATCCCAAGTGCCATACCACTTGCAGCATAAGGAAATTTCCCTACCTTAACCTCGTATCCTTCATCTGTTGCCTCTGTTTCGGTCATACCCGCATGCCCAATTTCGGGTAGCGTAAAAACACACCACGGGATAACTTGATAGTCCATCTCAGTAGTTTCACCGAGACAGTTTTGTGCAGCGACCTTCCCTTCAGCAGAAGCTACGTGCGCCAACAGATATCGACTTGCAACATCCCCAACGGCATAAATGCCGGGAATATTCGTCAGCATCTGTTCATTCACAACGATTTTTCCATTTTCTGTCCGTCCCCCAACCTTTTCTAACCCTATCCTTTCAGTATTGTAACGTCTACCGATTGAAACAAGCATCTTTTGTGCGGTCAGATTTTCACCGGATTCAAGCACTGCTGTGACTCCCGCATCCGATTTATTGACACTGGTAAGTTTCGCACCCGTGTGGATAGAGATGCCTTTTCGCTTCATAAAAAGCCGTATATGGCGGACAACCTGAATATCTTCGGTCGCCAAAATTGTAGGGAGAAGTTCCAACACGGTCACGCTGCAACCGAAAGCATTGAAAATGGAAGCAAATTCACACCCCGAAACACCACCGCCGACGATAATAAGGCTTTCAGGAAGTTCTGTGAGGTTAAGAATTCCTGTCGTTGTCAACACATCGGTTTCATCAATTTCAAAAATAGGAGGTTCAGCAGGTTCAGACCCAGTGGCGATAATAACGTTTTTTACGTTTACCTGTTCGGTTGTGCCATCCGCTTTACGCACGGTAATTGTATTTCTATCCTCAAGTGAAGCATTGCCGTTCAAGGTCCGAATCTTGTTCGCTTTAAGAAGTTGGCTTATCCCACCTTTCAACTTCTGAATGACCTCTGTTTTATGTATTAGTGTTTGCGAGTAGTCAACGGTTGTACTTTGTGCATTTAAAGCAGGGGTGTTTTGGATCTGTTCGGCAAGATGGGCAATAGAAAAAAGGGTTTTCGTTGGAATACAACCTCTATTTAGGCATGTACCACCCCATTCGCCTCTTTCTATGAGGCATACGGTGCCACCAAGTTGCGCTGCTCTTATGGCAGCGACATAACCACCCGGTCCTCCACCAATAATTCCGACATCATACGTAGACATAGCTGCTCCTATTCTCTGATATGAATATAATTCTATCACAACAGGGCAGGGTTGTCAAGTTGAGGTGTTTCAGGACAAAATTTTTGTTGACGATTCACTGAATTTAAGGTATACTATTAATTAATTGTAGAAAAAATTACCGAATTCAGAAATTGAGGGCAAAATGCCTATACGTCTAACAGAGACACGGTATCCGAAGCATTTCTGACGAGACTATGAGTTAACGGATACCAAAAATCTTGAATACTTGGAGTATGAGTTTACAAATGCACGAACATTTATATGAGAAAGATGCCTGTGGAGTAGGTTTTATCGCAAACCGTTCAGGGAGTCGAAGTCATGCTATCCTAAAAATGGCAATACAAGCGGTTGCAAATTTGACACACCGAGGCGCAGTAGCAGCTGATGCAAAAACAGGCGACGGTGCAGGCATCCTGACACAGATTCCGGAGAAACTATTTAGAAAAGAATTAGAGAAACTTGGAATAAACCTTGATTCGATTAATGACTTTGCCGTTGGGATGATTTTCCTGCCGGGGAATGATCTCGTTGCCCAAAAACGGGGACGCGAAATCGTTGCCAATATTCTACAGCAATACGGATTTCCACTCTTAGGATGGCGTTCAGTTCCTGTTGATGTGTCTGCTCTCGGAGAAAAGGCATTGGCAACAATGCCGTTAATACAGCAGGTGCTTATCGGTAGGCCAAACCATGTCACACCTGACAAGTTTGAGCAACGCCTCTATCTCTTATGCAAGGAATTGGAACATCGCATTACAGATGAGAAACTTGATGGCTTCCACATCGCCTCCTTCTCGCATCGCACCATTGTCTATAAAGGACTCCTTGTCGCCTCCCAATTGGCGATGTTCTATTCTGACTTACGTGATGTTGACTTTGAAGCCGCTTTAGCCGTTTTTCACCAACGTTATAGCACGAATACATCCTCAACATGGTCGCTTGCACAACCTTTCCGAATGCTGGCACACAACGGTGAGATAAACACGTTGATGGGAAATAGGAACTGGATGCGCGCCCGTGAAGCCGAAATGAATTCCCCTGTATGGAATGAGGATATCAAGAAACTTACCCCGATTATCAACCCTTACGGTAGCGATTCAATGAGCCTTGACAATGTTCTGGAATTGCTAACATATTCTGATCGTAGCATTCTGCATTCAATGATGTGTTTAATGCCAGAGGCTTACGAACAGATACCGGATATGCCACCTGCTCTGAAAGCTTGTTATGAGTACCTCTCGTGTGTTAGCGAACCTTGGGATGGTCCGGCTGCTGTAGCATTCACTGACGGAAAGATTGTCGGTGCAAGTTTGGATAGGAACGGTCTAAGACCCGCTCGGTATAAAGTAACCGATGATGGGCTCGTTGTGATGGGGTCTGAGGTCGGAATTATAGAATTAGACGATAGTTGTGTCGTCAAAAAGGGGCGTTTAGGTCCCGGACAGATGATCGCTGTTGATACTGCGCGCGGACAATTACTCATGGATACAGACATAAAAACTGAGGTGGCACATCAGAAACCTTATTCCGTTTGGGTGAAACAGAGTACGCAGTTGGACGAACTAAAACCGCAGCCACTTGGAACGATAATACCAATACCCGATAATTTACACACACACCAGAAAGCATTTGGGTATATGACTGAAGATGTGGAACGTTTCATCAAACCGATGGTTATGCAAGCTAAGGAGGCCGTCGGGTCAATGGGGGATGATACCCCTCCTGCTGTCATTTCACGGCATCCACGCCTGCTTTATCACTATTTTAAACAACTTTTTGCGCAAGTTACCAATCCTCCAATTGATTCACTCCGGGAACGATTGGTTATGTCTCTGACAACTTGTCTGGGAAAACGACACAGTTTGCTGACAGAGACCGAAGCACATGCACACGTAATCCGATTAACTTCTCCGATATTGACAAATGAAGAATTACAAGCTTTGAAAGCACAAAACCTACCTGAGTATAAGCATGCCACTATACCTGTCTGTTTCCCAGTCGCTTCTGGCACACAAGGATTGGAAAATGCTTTAGACACATTATGCGCTAATGTTTTAGACGCAGTAAATTCAGGGAATACATTCTTGATTTTGAGCGATAAAGGTGTCAATGCTGAATTTGTGCCTATTCCGATGCTACTCGCGGTTGGGGCTGTACATCATTATCTGATCCGTGAAGGGAAACGAAGACAGGTCAGCTTGATAGCTGAAGCAGGCGATCCGCGTGAAGAGCATCATTATGCAGTGCTACTTGGATATGGTGCTGATGCTATCAACCCTTACCTTGCTTTTTCTACAATTGTTCAACTTACTGAAAACGACGAATTCGAGGATATCTCAACAGAACAGGCGATTAAGAACTATAGAGAAGCTGTTGAAAAAGGTATTTTGAAGATTATGGCGAAGATGGGCATATCCACGGTGTCAAGTTATCGAGGTGCTCAGATTTTTGAGGCTATCGGTATCAACGCATCGGTTATTGATCGGTGTTTTGTCGGCACCCCATCAAGGTTAAGCGGTATCGGTTTTGAACACATCGCCGCAGAAACACTTCATTTCCATACCAAAGCTTTTGAAGGTACTGACAGCAGACAATCCCTACAAGAAGCAGGTTATTTCCGATTTCGAAGAAATGGTGAATTTCACGCCTTTAACCCGACCGTATTCAAGGCACTGCACAAGTTCGTCAAGAGTGGGGAAGCTGAAGATTATACCCAATACGCTGAAGCAGTTGAGGAGGGCGACCCTTCCAGTTTACGGGATTTACTTGCTTTCAAGGCAAGCAATCCTATTCCCATTGAGGAGGTAGAACCCGCAGAGGATATCGTTCGCCGCTTTACCACTGGAAGTATGTCTTTTGGCGCGTTGAGTCGTGAAACACACGAAACCTTAGCTATCGCGATGAACCGCCTCGGTGCCAAATCAGGGAGTGGTGAAGGCGGCGAAGATAGTGGTCGTTTTGAAAGACAACCGAATGGTGATCTTGCATCAAGTGCTCTCAAACAGATTGCATCTGGACGTTTTGGCGTAACACCGCAGTATCTTGCTTCCGCAAGGGAATTAGAGATCAAGATGGCGCAAGGGTCAAAACCTGGAGAAGGTGGACAGATTCCTGGACACAAAGTAACACTGGAAATTGCAAAGATTCGCAACTCAATTCCTGGGGTGCCCTTAATCTCACCACCACCACATCACGACATCTATTCAATTGAAGACCTCGCGCAGTTAATTTATGATCTAAAACAGGTTAACCCGCGTGCGAAAGTCGCAGTAAAACTTGTATCCGAGTTTCTAATTGGTACTATCGCGTCAGGTGTCGCAAAAGGATACGCAGATGTGATTCAAATTAGTGGGCATGAAGGCGGCACTGGTGCCTCACCACTTAGCTCCATCAAAAACGCTGGCACGCCGTGGGAACTCGGGCTTGCGGAAACACAGCACCGCCTCGTTGAAAATGAATTACGCGATCGTGTCGTGTTGAGAGTTGATGGCGGCATGCGGTCAGGACGTGATATCGTCATTGCGGCTATGTTGGGAGCAGAAGAATACGGTTTTGGAACAACAGCAATGGTCGCAACAGGATGTATAATGGCACGTCAATGCCACTTGAACACTTGTCCGGTCGGTGTTGCCACGCAAGACCCCGCACTTCGGGCAAAGTATCCCGGTACGCCTGAAATGGTTGTCAACTTTATGCTCGGTGTGGCAAACGAGGTGCGGGCAATCCTCGCAAACCTTGGCCATCGCTGTCTAAATGATGTCATCGGTCGTCCAGATTTGTTAGAACTTGCTGATTTGACTGCGTATCCAAAGGCAGCAACACTTGACTTAAGTGAAATTCTCGCCTCGGCTGACCCAACAGGAAAAAGTCCGCGTTATCATTTACAAGAACGCAACGACCGTGTAGATACACCTTTGGACGACCAAATTTTGCAGGATGCTGAAACGGCAATTAGAAATAAAGAGCCGATCCAACTTTCATATCCGATACGGAATACTCACCGGACGGTTGGTGCTAAATTATCCGGTGAAATCGCATTTCGATATGGCGACACACCGTTACCTAAAGAGACAATCCGATGCTACTTTACAGGTAGTGCCGGACAAAGTTTTGGCGCGTTTTGCATCAGTGGAATCCAGCTTGTCTTGACTGGTGAAGCGAATGATTATGTCGGAAAAGGCATGGCAGGTGGTGAATTGGTTATCAAACCTTCACCTGATGCTCGCTTTGAAACACATGAAAATACCATCATCGGGAACACTGTGTTGTATGGCGCAACAAGCGGTGTTCTATACGCTGCAGGCAGAGCAGGTGAACGTTTTTGTGTTCGAAATAGCGGGGCGACTGCTGTTGTGGAAGGTGTTGGTGATCACGGATGTGAATATATGACTGGTGGCACTGTCGTGATCTTAGGTAATACCGGACGAAACTTCGGAGCAGGCATGACAGGTGGAATTGGCTACGTGCTTGACGAAAACCAACAGTTTGAGAAAAAAATTAACCCACAGCTTATTAAGTTAGAACGTATAACCGAAAAAGTACACGAAGATACGCTGATTGACTTGTTACAAAAGCATCTTGAGTTAACTGGGAGCCCTCGCGCGGAACAAATCCTTACCGATTGGGATGTATTCTTACCACTCTTCTGGAAAATTGTCACACCTCCACCCCCGCCGCCACCGGCAGCACAGACTCGTCGCGTCCGAAAGACAATCCGTAGGAAATAATAAGTCTTATCACCTTGACGCAAAAATAAGGCAGAGGTTGCTGCCTTATTTTTTATAAAGAATGTATTTGCTTTCCGAGAAACCCATAGCAACATGTCAAAACATATAGGCCTCTAATTGAAATTTCAATTAGAGGCCTATATGTTATTAATTCCGATCCAGAATCGCCCACAAACACGGTGACGAAAGAGAAGGCAGCAAGCACTGCCT
Source organism: Candidatus Poribacteria bacterium (assembly GCA_965197475.1). Classification (GTDB taxonomy): domain Bacteria; phylum Poribacteria; class WGA-4E; order WGA-4E; family WGA-3G; genus MSPOR6. The sequence continues at coordinate 1,820,618 of CBDANF010000003.1, forward strand.
TTTATAAGCAGCTTAAAGTCCTTCAACTTTAGCTAATCGTGCTATCAATTGCCCGACGCTCCGCCGCCTTCGTCTTCAGAAACGGCAAAAGCCACTTCAAGTCCTTCAACTTTAGCTGATCGTGCTTTTGCACGTTCTACCACGTCCATGACCCGTCCGTGTTTCGCGAGCTTATCTGCTTTAATAATCAAGGTACTAATCTGGTGTTCATGGGAAGCTATAAAGAGTCCGACCTCTTCCAGAGTTTGCATCTCTTGATCATCAATAGCAATTCTGCCATCGCTGCTGATAAACAAGTTATATTTTTTCCTCGGAAATTCGTGTTCAGTAGAGGAATCTGGTAACGTGACACTAAACGGCGGGGGAACCCGCATGATGGCAGAAACCATGAAAAAAATGAGTAATAGAAATACACAATCAATCATAGGAGCCATCGGGATATCCTCGTCACTTGAGGTATTCCGTCTACGTCTCATTTGGAGAGCCATTTGTATTCTCCTTCCACTACGGCTGGAACCGTAATTAGATTATGCGCGTCATTCTCGCGCGGTAATAGCAAATCCAATTTTATCAATACCTGCATCTTTGGCTATATCCATTACTCGGACAATCTGTTCATGTAGAACATCTCGTCCGGATTGGACAATAAGCATCGTTTTCTGATCTTCAGGTGCAGTGAGAAGCAGTGAAAACATATCTTCAAACTGTACAACTGCGCCATTCAAAAGCATTGTGCCGGCTTTTTCATTGGCATTAGGATTATCAATTTTGACAACAAGCCCTTTTGGTTTGTCCTCTGAAGGCGGGCCAGGAGGCGGAAGTTGCACGCGAATTCCCGGCATTGGGGCAAAAGTTGTTGACACCATGAAGAAAATCAAGAGCAGGAACACACAATCAATCATAGGTGCCATACTGAGTGTAGGTGGTTTACGTTCCCGTATTCGGGTTGCCATCAGGCTCAATTTGGCTTCACCAAGTTGTTGCATTTCAAGATTCTCCCTTTATGTAGGAGCAGGGCGAGTATATATTCCCGCCCGGCCGTAATTAAGCGTTTGCTTCACCAACAATCAACTGGTTAACAATTTCTGTGGATACCTGGGAGATTTCAACCATATGTCTATTTACCCAACTATCAAAGAGTTGGAAGAAAATCAGACAAGGAATAGCAATTGTTAAGCCGCCAGCAGTTGTGAGGAGTGCCTGGGAGATACCTCCCGCGAGTTGTTGCGGGTCACCGGTACCTTCAAGGGCAATAGTGGTAAAGGCGGTAATCATACCCGTAACAGTTCCAAGCAGACCGAACAGTGGTGAAACCACAGCAACTGTTCCGAGTACGGGCAGGTTTCGTTCTAATTCTGGAATTTCAAGGAGACTTGCTTCTTCAATGGCTTCTTGGATTTCCTCTTTCGTAATATCTCGTTCTTCAATCTGGGCTTGACTATATCTGAGCAGTCCTGCTTTTAACACGTTGGCGAGCGGTCCTCCTGCTTCTTCACAAGTAGAGACAGCTTCCATAATGTTCTCTTTGCGCAATGAGTCAGCAATGCTTGCTATGAACTGTTCAGTTCCGATTCGTGAGCGGCTGCGGACAAATGTGAATAGTCTTTCAATAATGAAAGTTAACGCCACAATAGAACAGATGGCTAACGGATAGAAAACGAACCCAAATTTCTTGAAAAAAGAGATGATGTTATCTTTTTTTCTCATTTTGATCCGGTCAAATATCTCGCCTCCAGCAGCAACCACTTTCGATTTGCCTATTCGGTCACCATAACCTTCTTTAACAACACTAATAATGTAACGCCCCGCGGGGAGTCCGGTCCTCTCATACTGACCATCTTTATCTGTTGTTACCGTATATTTTTGATCGTTACCACTATCCACGATTGTAACGGTGACCCCTTCAATAGGGTTCTGCTCTGCGGAAGTATCAATAACTTCACCTTTAATCGTTGCCCCAGCACCCATGGGTTCATCTACTTCTTGAGTATCGGGACCCGCTTCAGGGGTATCAACACTTGGTGTCTCCACCGCTTCTTCTTCTTGTGCCATAATAATATTAGCTGACATAAACAAACACACAACTAACATTAAAATCAAACTTAAACGAGTCATTCGTTCTGGTCTCCTTTAGTAATATGCCTATTTGGCAATAAGTTTCTATTTCTATAATTTAATAATGTGAAAAACATGTTTCTAACAACATGCTGCTACAGTGTATGAACTATTTCTGAATCATCAACACCTGAATACTTCAAAAGTTACACGTTTTTCAGGTTTTCCATCTTATACTTTCTAAAGTTCATAGTTCTAAACAACAAACTTATATCCATTAACACCTGAGTGATTAAGAAGTTACGCTTTCGTTTGCATTAACCGAACGCAAGACATTTACGAATTTCCATAGTGGCTTGCTGGACACGATTTTTTCGCGTTCAGCAAGCCACTAAGAACTTAGAATCCCATCATTGCTCGGACAAACGTTGTATTACTGGTTGTGCTTCTGCGCCGAATGGTTATGATTCTGTGCACAATGGTTGGCAAGATAGTTGTCCTACGATAACCCGCGAGAATGACGATATTGAAACCGAGCCATTCGCCTCTGTTGATGGCTTGGATTTCAAAAATTCGAGTCCGCAAATCCGGTCGGTAGTAATTATCTGGGACATCTTCATCCAGCGGGAAATTTCCCAGATAGTTTTTGAAATTATCATCTCGGTTGGTAAACTTTCTATATTGGAACCCGCCAAGGACGTTCATCCTCGGTGTAAATTGATAATCAAGGCGAACACCGAGAACATCTTCGCGACTTCTACGATTGAATCGTAAGTATTCAACCGGTTCCTCATCTGTCGGAACAAAGTACCGCGCGTTCAACACTAAGGGAATTTCCTCAGCACTTCTGTCGAAAGCTCGATCCCAAATATATTTAACCATAGGTGTCAGCGTTAAATCCTCGCCGATTCTGTCCATGAAAGGAAGATCCCCAAGCGGGATTTCATATTTTGCCTTGAAAATCGTCTGCTGACTGCGTATGTTCCGTTCAGGGTAACGCCGTTTCTTCCAGTTATCAGCATCATAGATTAAACCGACATCAGCAGCTGGGTCAAGTGGGTTAAGTCCGTGGTCAGGATAAAATGGATAGTCCCGTCTTTGAGCACTCGTCCGGACCTGTTCATCAGGGACCATGAAGTCAATGCGTTCATCCGGTTCAAACAAGTCTAATGCCGAATCATACTCAATATCTAAGAAGATAGCATCATCTTCTTCCAATTCAAATTGTTTCTGCAAAACAACGAGGAATTTAGCTTCCAGTGTGAGGTTAGGTAAGGCAGTATAAAGGAACTGAAGCGTTGTGGTATTTACCCGAGCGTTGTAGAAATCAAGTTGGTCAGTAATTTGCCTTTCTGCCAATGCGCCAACAGGTAGGACGATGGTATAATCGGGGATATCGTCTCGCACTCGGGTGAATCTGTTTTGGAAGAGAATGGTCCCAAAATCAGGGATATCACGCTGGTAGGTTACGTGTATGTATTTGGAATCATTTTTTCGACGACTTGAGACTTCGCTTTCGTTCAACCATCCGACTTGCAGGGATAAGTTATCAAGTAGGTCGTATTCTGCTTTGATATGATATCCATCACGGTCAATACCGTATTCGTATTGCGGTTCAAAATCATCTTCCAACGAATCAATGTAACCGTTATTATTCAAGTCAATAAAATCAGTAAAGACAGGTGGATCAGCCTCAAAGATGAGAAAATCTTCTTGGTAGTCCAACGTTCCATTCTGATCTCGGTCATCAGCGCGTGGAAGTACTCCATCAAAGTCTATGTCATCAGGCCAGTCATCATCATCATCATCATCTTCAATGAGAGCATATTTAGTTCCATCCCACGGGAATATTCTAGTTCCATCCCACGGTATTAATTCATTAGGTGGTGCTGGTGGCTCTGGAATCGGGACCTCATCCAAATTGTAACGTTGGTCACGAATGTGGGGAGCAGCACCGAAGTTCAGATAGGTGGTCGTATAACCTGGATCAATATGGTATAAGACCCCTTCAAGGTAGAGTTTCCCAAAACGTGATTTGAGTTGGACAAACCATGCGGTTTCTCTACCAAGCTCTCCATCACCGCTTTCATCTGTTCCATCTCCACCGAGCATCGCTTCAAAACGTTCACCTTCTGTTTCAGAGTAGGTAGGTATACCATTTGAATCTACTGCTAATCCAGTGTCGGGGTCAATTGAAGTACCAGTGGTTACTTCTTCATCTTCACTTGTTTCAATAACCGTTTTGACACGACTAAACCCTACCTTATTTTTAGGGATAGTAGGGTACTGTTTGTATTTGCCATTAATAGAGTAGTGTACCCTCACAAAGACATTACCGACACTTCCTTCAAGATCAAGACCGTAGAGAACTGAGGCGCGCGCGGCACCGTAGCGGTAAACGACTTTCCGAGGTCTTCCTTCACCTTCCCATTTAGTAGGATTATCTACGAGGCTTTCTCGGTTTTCGGTATATTCAGGAGATTGCCCATAGTTTCCGGGTGCCTCAATAATATCACGGTAAGGTATTTGAATATGCCCATCTTCAGTTTTAATCCATTCTTGAATTTCGGGATCTGTCTCGGCTTGGTTTGCTGCACTAAATCCAATAACAGCAATATTGTAATCACCAGCGACGACCATGTCAAAAACAACAGATTTTACTGTCCGCGGGTCGATATCGTGCTGTTCAAACACGAAGTCATACTTCATCTTATTGAAACCATCAACAATTTTCCATTCTCTATCAACATCAACGGAGTCACGGACCTGGTCAATAGAAGGGTCAACAGGTTCAATGTCATTAACAGTGACCTCAATTTTCCGTGACTGTTCAGGTTGAAGAGGGGGTTCATACCCCGCAGCTATTTCTTCCGCTGATATACCTTCATCATCAACTTCTTGTGTTACAATGTTGACTACTATGGTTTTGATAGCAGCACCGACACCTCCGCTAATATTCTCACCGTGCAGGTCCTGATCATATCCATCAAAATCGGTAATCTTCACTACATGATTGTCTTCGGGAGAGTCATCTCGAAAAACAATTGTGATACTTTCAGGTGGTGTATTTGCAACGGTTCCCATAAATGGGTTTTCCACGCGTTCTGGGTGTTCTTTGTGCAGATTCACATAAGTAAATCCGACACGGAAAATATCGCCCAATAACCCTTGTCCTCGAAAACCAACGAGTCGTGCGTTTTCAATGTGCCGAACTCCGGCGGACGGCCTAAATTCATTTCGACGTCCGACAACCCCCGCGAGGCTCGGTTGATTGTCTGATAATAGGACAGGGTTAGAAATGCGTGAGTTGAGGAGGGTAAAGAGATGCCGTTCTTGTGCAAAAGAGAGATCCCACCGAAATCCATCAAACTCAGTTTTATAGATAATATACCGGTTCGGGAACAAGGTAGAAGGTTTGATGCGTAGGTGATCGCCAATTGCAAACTCGGTATATCTACCTCGGTAGGCATCTTCAGTCAAGATGGTATGGTCCAATTGGAGCGCGTAACGAACAGCGTCTAATTGACCTGTCCACCCGACAATCAATTCACCATTCTGATTGAATCTCTTACGCTCGCGATAGTTGTGGACCTCACTACCTTCCAAAAGCTCTTTACCAAAGAGATCATAGAAAAACTGTGGTTCTTCTTCTAATTGGAATCGATCTGAGAATTTTGCGTCTCCATCAATAGTAGGTAAAAGAGGTTCTTGCGGTCCTAGGCTTTGTGCACCGCAACCGTAAAGCACAAACCCACTTACGATGCAAGTCGCTACAAGCAAAACATTAATCGTTCGTTTTAACTTGTTCATTAGTTTTGTATTCCTCCTTAGGAAATAATTGGTTCGGATATCAGACACACTCACCATAGTAGGTAATTTTCCTGCAGGCTCGGATGTCCGACCTCTGAAATGCCTTAAAATGGATAGAATCTATAACGTATGTAAACCAAAAGAGCAGATATCCGTTTTTATTTTGTAAAGACAACTCGTGGGAGTTAGTTGAAACTTTTTGGTTGGTTATACATCCTGCCACTAAATTTTGAGAACGTAGGTTGGCAGGATTTAGATGCCCTCCATAAATTTAAGGTTGTTTTGGGAGAATTCCCCACAAAACGGTTATTAACTGCTTTAGAATAACATAGATGTGATTTTTTGTCAAGTTTGACGAAAAAGAAAAAGATTGAGTTGTAAAGCAGAGTTTGGGTTAGAATCATATCATAATTGTCATAGTTTTTCAAGAAAAAATTTATATGATTAGATAAAAAATTTAATGTAAGTCAGGGCCTACGCAAATCTAATATGCGTGCCGAATTGAACATGTATTGTAAATCCAAATCAACGCCAAGAGCATATAGCACAAGGCGGCTTACAAAGCCCTCTCACGATTTGTGAGATAGACTATACGACGACAAATGCTGCAACTTCTGAAACAAGTTGTCTGCAAAAGTCTCATAAGTTTTAAAAACTTTCCGAGGCGGTTTTAAAAAATTCGGTTAACAAGGCAATAGTTACGCCTAAACACAACCCGACAACCCCCGCAAGGATAACTATTAATTTAAATTGGGGACTGACCGGAACCTTTCTCGGCACACCAATATCAACGATTTCAATGCCACCCTTCTGTGCGGCAGTAACGTTGGTTTCGGTGCTCAAAATTTCGGATTCAAGATAGCGTTTTGCAATTTCTTCTTTGAGGGTAGCAGCTAGCTCAATTTTAGTGCGCAACTGTGTAAAGGTATGTTGATTTTCTGGAATTCGGTTTAGTAATGATTGCAATTGTCGCTTGGTTTCTCGCAATTCTTGTTCCAGTTGATTCGTCTCGTTTTGATAACTTTCGATGGTTGGCGGCAACTCAATTAATTGATTTTGTATGTATATATAGTTGGCAGAAGTACCGTATGTGGTGGCAGTTGCCATTTGCGGTGTAGTTTCAGACTGCTTTTGAATTTCCTCAATTTGTGCGTCAAGTCCGCGGATATCATGGGAACTTTCTCCAGCTTTTTCCGCATCACCGATGCGCTGAGATTCCAAGTCAAGTAATTTCTCTTGCTGATATAGATAGAGTGGATTGTGGTTCCGAGTTTCCGAAATTTGTGACTGTTGTGGAAGGTCGTTGTAGCGGTTTTCAAAATGGTTAAGACGAAGACGTGCAGCATGAAGTGCTTGTTCGGAGATCCCAAGTCGTTCCTGCAAGTTTCGATGTTGTTCCAATAAACTTGCTAACTGAGGATACCATGTCTCTGGACTTCCATTCTCGCGAACAAATTTAAGGGTCTCGTCTATGAGTTGTTGAATTTCCTTATCTATATCTTCCCGTTTTCGTTGAAGGGACCATTGATGTTTTGCCAATCTTGTTTTTTCATCTTCACTTCGTAGCGTTTGCATGTCTCGCGCCAGTTGGTTAACCAAAAGTGCTGCATTCCGTTCACCACCTGAGGCTTCGTTTAATTCAATTGACAATTCAATATAATCCGCCTCTGGGTGAATTTGCGCTTTTAGGTCCCGTTTGAGATTGCCAATACTCGGAAGGTGCTGCACCCCTCCCAGTTGATTTTCTTCAAGGTTTTCAACTGCAGCGTTCAGCATAGATTCTGTAGAAAACCTTTTACTAATTGTCGCCATTTCCCTGCGATCAACTCCACCTGAAAAGACTGTTTGGAACAAATTATTGGAAGAGACAGGAGAGACAGAGTTAGATTGTATGAGTCGTATCAACGTGGAAGCCGAATAGGTTTTAGGTATACGCAGTGAAATAACAAGCGCAGTACCTAAAACCAATAGAGTACTCAAGCAGATAACAAAGTCGTACTTCCGAATGAATTGCAGATAGTCTTGCAAAATTTCCTCTTTTTGAGGCATGAATGTCAATTTTCCCCGAAAAGTTGGGTGAAAACCCTGCTCCTTTCACTTGAACTGTGTTCAACTATAGATTGTTAGCGATACGAATTTCTTCATTGTTGAATGCTTCGTCATGCCATTCGGTGATACGCCATTCGCCATCTCTTTTTTCGAAAATGAACAAGTTATCACCTTCCGCGAACCACCCTGTGAATCCCCCTTCAAGAGATTCACCATCAGCAACAAAACCTTGAATTCGGTAATGATTTCGCACTTCGGCTTCATTACCATCTTCAGTTATAGCTATTTCTGGTGGAATGGAGAGTTCTATCTCAATATCTTGAAACCGACTAAAAACGCGGGTGGCAGAGTCACGTTCATCCCGGATATCATCAAACTCCAAGTCATCGGTTTTATCACCATCAGTTCCCATGTCTGAAACGTAACGGAATCCTTGAGACCAATATGCACTCATATAGGTATCAACATCTTCAGTTTCATAACCTTCTCGCCATCGTTTCAAAACCCCGTTAATTGCCAAAAAGTCCTCAGGCGGCACCTGATTCACCTTATCAACGTCGCCGCAACCTATAAAACATGCTACTAAAACAAGCACGCTACTTATCTTTACTACTTCCTTTAACATAATAATTTTATCTCCAAATTAAAATGTTTTGACGACTCCTAAATAGAGTCTTGATGGAGTGATCCCAACTTGGAACCCCAATTTTTCAATGTTCTGCGCATCCTCTTGAATTGAACGAATTTGTGAGGTAGCGTTGTAAAAGTTCGCACTGACATAGGAATCAATAATGCTATAAGCCCAAATCCCAATCCCTGTGTAGATAAAAAACATCTTGAGTTTATATTTCTGATTTGCCTTGTCGTAACTTGCCAACACCGTATCAGAATCATCTGGATCATAACTTGCAGTCAGAACGTAGTTGTTATATTGTGTTGCAAAGGATTGATGGGCAAGAAATGCGCCAACAGCTGAACTACCGATACCGAGTAGGACAAGACCTCCACGAAAGTAGTTACGGCTATGAAATTGTCCCCATCCAGGAAAAACAGTTGAACGCGCCATAGTACCTATAGGTGAAATTAGTCTTACCGATTTCTCAGGTTCCGGAGGAATGATCCTGTTCCCTATATCTTCAGCAAAACAAAATTCTAAACTCAATAGTAGAATCAAAAATGTCAATAAAAAACGCATAAATTTAATCTAATTGTCCTGAAACTACGCGAAAAGTAATCGCGAAGTCTAAATGTGATGTCAAAAATGCCAGTCCCAATTTTGACATCAACAATAATGTTTATATTATTGTTGATGATGCCTCGCGCAAAAATTGCGCGAGGCATCGTCAATGTAAGAAAAGCCACTAATGCTAACTATGTTTTATCTTCTTCGTTTTATCCGTTCTGTTGTTCGACTACGACTATTGTTGTCATCATCATCGTCATCGTCACTATTGGAATTAGAACTTGAACGGCTTGATGAACGATCAGTCGTTGTTGAACGAGTACGAGAACTGGAAGATGGAGTCCGGCTAACCCTTTCTGGTGGGGTTCGCGACGATGTGGAACTTGGCGGCGTAACAGACGCGCTTCGCTGTTTTGTTCGCTCACTGCTACTGCGCAGGCGTGAATTAGACGAAGAACTGGTACGGCTTGAAGAAGATACCGACCTTCTATAAAGATCAGAAGATCTATTCGTAATTGAAGTGCGACTCCTAGCAGTATTTACATTTGAACGTGAATTAGGGAGAAGTCTCCGCTGTCTTTCCGTTGTCTGGGTCGAAGAACGAGTACGACTACTATAAGTTCGAACTGCATCGTTTTGTTGGAGTGTCGGTCTGGAAGCAGCTGTTCGTTGTTTCTGAGAAATTATCGCAGACCGAGCAATACGTTCTGTTGACGGAGGTGCTTGTCTACGGTGATTTTCAATAACAACACAGACATCATTTCGGATTTGGGTCCGATCCAAAGTCCGAGTAGATGTTGCTAACCGGCTCCGAGAATACTGTTTGCGCGTTGTTTCGTGTTGCGCACTCCACCTATTTAACTGTGTCCGCTTACTGTATACTGGAGTAGACCTACCGTATCTACCATAGTAAGGTGAGTGGTAATACGAGTAACGTGCCGGGTGATAGGTGCGGTAACGACCTAAGTAACCACCATAATAGGTGCGAATTGAGAGGTAGCGATGATCGTAAACCGGATAACTCCAACACAGATAGGAATCGTATCCAGATGTGTAAAAAACGGGTCCGTCGTAAAAGTAGAGATAGGTGTATCGATTCCAAGGACGCCAACGATAGGAAGGCGTATAGTGCTGAATTATGCGTACTTTTGGAGCACGACGATAGGTTGAAACTTCAATATACTCAACATCAAGTTGCTCGCCACCTTCAGCAACGACATGAAGTTCCATCCATCCATTCTCAACATGTCCCGCAACGGGAATTTTTATCGTTTCAGAACGATTTTTTGCGCGAAGTACAAAGGTATCACCATAACGGGTTTCAGCGGCATTTTGGTCGTGGTAGCCACGCCGTGTTGCTTCCCGTTTGATATTACGAACCCAGACGCGTCCAGCAATCGGTTCATAGGAGTCGTTTATCTCAAACTTGTTCGGTTCACCCTTATAGCGAATTAATATTTCAATAGATTGTGCGTTACGTGGAATTTCAAACAGATATACGCCGCTTGCAATAGCAAATTCGTAGTTGTCTGCATCCTGATGATTGTTTGCCCATGCGGTAAGCCGCATACCTTCTTCAAAGATAGGACTTGCAGTTATTGTGGCGTTGCCGCGTTCTATCCATTCATCTACGTCATTCGCGACTCGGTGTTCACGACTCAGTCGGTCCGCGTAATAATCGTAATCGGCGTAACTCACTGATGCTAACGTCCCGATTAGCAAGCAGCTGAGGAGTCCTGCGATTGATAAAGTGAAAATTCGTTTCAGCATGAGATCCTCCTAAGTGATAATCTTATACCAACAAGGTTAACTGTTTGTTGACAAGATTTAGGTATAATTCAATATTCTTTTCTTCTGTTCGTATCTCAGTAAATTCTGTAAAACTTAGTCTCCGTTTTTCGTTCTTTCTGTCTCAAGCATAAAATGGACTTTATAGAATTAAAAATGATAAAATCGTATTCTGTTAAAAACATTATACAATTTCTTATCACAATTGTCAAGAAATATTTCAATTGGACAGTAATTCTGAAAACCGGACTTAATATTACGACTTAGGTGTAAGCGTAATACCCCGTTTTCGCGCTTGCTCACACGCAAGAGGAGTTACAATAGCATTTTTAGCATAAACTAACTCTTGGACATTAGATGCCAGATCCGCGATAACAGTTGCGCTGATGACAGGAGTTTCTACACTTACTCGATTTGGTTTATCACCTTCACGAATTGTTGCCGCAATCTGATCAACCGTTACCCATTGAACGCCAAATTCGGTTAGTGCGTTTACATGTGCAGGTTCTATTTGGTCCATCGTGAGTGATTTTTTATCTATATACTTCCTCGTGTTTGAAATATCTGATGCGGCTATAACCCGTTTTCCGCAACAAAGCGCGTGAAAAACCAAGTAGGTACAAGGGGTATCAACTAACTTCAAAGCAAGTTTTCCCGCCATTGGATAGGAAAGTGCGGGTAAAAGAATCTGCGAATAAGCATCAATAAAAGATGGTATGTCGGTCAGATCATTTTCCTGAAGTATGTTTTGTTCACCAAACGTAGCATAAATCGATTCAAGGTTTACCGCTTTAGTTGCAAGTTCGGATAAAATAATTGTAATTTTCCACCCTTCTTGCCTGCACGTTTGGAATTGCTGAAGCACTTGCTCTAATGGAAGTTGCGTAGCTCCAAGTATTGCAAGCAGTTGTTTTTCGGATTGTTGGGTGCTACGGACATGCTCTTGAAGCACTCTCTCAACAATTTTTTCGATTTGGGCAATCTGTTCTGGTGTCATGTTTCATCGCGTAGCAGTTCAACAGCTTCGCCACCTTTTAAACCAGCGGCATTGGAATCGTCAGTATCCAAGTGCATCTGAAGCACATAAGATTCATGAATTTTCGGACGAATGTTCTCAAACGTTAAAGCACGTTCACCCGATATGCGGACCTTTAAAAGGTCTGTTTCCCTAATATCAAATGCTTCAGCTTGTTCAGGTTTCATGTGGATGTGTCGTGCCGCACAGATCACCCCCTCTTTTAAATAGACACTTCCTGCAGGACCGACAAGGGTTATCGCTTCAGCTCCAGCGAGATCCCCGGAATCCCGAATGGGCGGATTCAAACCGAGGCGAATTGCCTCTGTCTGTGCCACTTCTACCTGGGAGTAATCCCGCACAGGCCCGAGGATACGCACATGTTCAATGGCACGCATCCGCTTTCCGACGACAGTGACTGTTTCATTCGCAGCAAACGCTTCAGGCTGATAAAGCGGCGCATAGACGGTAAGCTGATGTCCAGGACCGTATAGGATTTCAAGGTCTTCCTGGGTTACGTGTGCATGCCGAGCAGAAACCCCAACAGGAATTTTTTGCTGCGCTATAGCAACATCACACGCACGGTTGCCTGCATCGCAACTCCGCAAGGCGCACCCACTGCAAGGTTGATCATTGGACAATCGACTTACCACACGGCGGGTAATTAACTCAACTAAGTCTTGGTCATGCATCTCAATTTGTTTTTCTATTTGAATTCAAACGTTTTTAGAGGATTGTTCATGAAATTATGATTCATTTGGCAGGATAGTTTCAACTTCAGCGTGTGGCCGTGGAATCACATGCACTGAAACAACTTCCCCTACACGTGCAGCAGCCTCTGCGCCAACATCTGTCGCTGCTTTCACAGCACCTACGTCTCCACGCACCATAACAGTGACATAACCGCCCCCGATTTGTTGGTAACCGACAAGCCGTACATTCGCAGCTTTTACCATTGCATCTGCGGCTTCAATACTGCCAACCAAGCCTCTTGTTTCAACTAAACCTAATGCTTCTCCAGTCATATTGATACCTATATCCTCCTATTGGAAATTCTGGATTTTAGCGTGAGTTGACTTATTGCATGCTCACGCAGGAAATTTGCAGCTAAACCGTTTATCGCCGCCGAAACAGCTTTTTTATACTCTTTCCCACAAAAGCAACGCCTTGCCCAATTTTCTTCGAAACATAGGTCACAACGGTTACCGTCTTCTTTAGAATACGGTGTCCCTTGCTACCCTCTTTGATCGGGATGCTCCATCCTACAGACACAGACCACTCGTATTGTTTGCCGTCTGGTGTATAGTCCCTGTGAACTGTAGCCTGAGTATCTTCGTCTAATTGCTTGGTCAACACTTGACGATACCCGTCTGCGGTAAATTCTTTGTAGACATTTACTTGTGGTTGTTCCTGTGCATCTGTTCCAGGCTTTTCCGTTTCGTCTTTTTCATCTGTTTTTGCAGAACAATTGCAGGTATTTTCTTTCTGCTTTTTCTTTACCTGCTGTTGCTCAACTTTAGATGCTGATTGTTCATTCGCTTGGATTTCCATAACCTGAACTGAAAATCCACCGATGACAAAAATCAAACCAATTATCATACTTATTAAGTTGCGATACATTCTGTATGCATCCTTGATTGCCACTCACTTTTATGCCAAAACAAATATATCAGAAACCGTAGTAATGATATGATTATATTGAACTCATGAGTATTTTAGTCTATATTTGATAGTATATCAAATATTCTTATTTTTTTCAAATAAAATTGAGCAAAAAGTTCATAAATCCTTTCAATATCATTTACCGCTTTGTGAATGTGGTTATTTTTTTTGTAAGCGACAGCACGCCAAAGAAAAATGGGTATTAGCGTGTGTTCCTCATTCTGCCAGTTTTGAATCGCATCAGTTAGGAGGTCAATAGTGTCCGAATAGTCGGATTCTTTGGATTTTTGTTGTCCCAAATACCCATGAATGTCGCCTCGGCTGAGATATGCTATCGCAAAGTGCGGTTGTATTTCGATAGCTTTATCAAAATCAGCTAAAGCGAGTTTTAGGGTTTCATCGTCTTCTTTTGACAGCAGAAACTTTTCGTAATATGCCCTACCACGGTTATAGTAAGCAATTGCACTGGGGCGATGCTTAACGATATAGAGATAGTCTGTAATAGCCTCGTTAATTTTACCTGTTTCAAGATAACTTTTCGCACGTTTTGACATTACCCGTGCATTTTTCCTTTTTTCAAGGGAGGCAGTATAATCCGCGATAGCACGCGGAACATCGCCTAATGCACGGTAAACATCCCCACGACTCGCGTAAGCATCGGCAAGATACCTTTTGAGAGATAGGGTTTGGGTATAATCGGCAATTGCCTCTTTGTAACGTGCCAATTGGTAATAAGCAAACCCACGTTTAATATATGCCTCAGCATATTTCGGTTCAATCTCAATTGCTTGTGTCAGCACGGTTATGGCTTGATAACTTTTTCCTTTTCTAAGCAATTGGGTTCCGTCAGTCAGATGTTTTAGAGCCTCACGATCTACCCCTTTCAGTTTTTCCCATGTAACAAAGCGCGATGCGAAAAGAAATGTAAGAATCAGGACCGGAGTCATAATGTAAATCAATGCGCGCATGCTATGGCACTCTCGGACTATTTCGGATAGAGGCGATGAATGTTAATACCCAATTTTAACTCGTCAACAGAGGTATACGTTTTTGCCAAATCAATTTCAATATAAGTCTGTCCGCCACGAAGTCCACCGTAACCGGTAGAAAAAATGAGTTGTTTTCCACCGAGTCGGGCAACTCCGTCCTTGATATTTTTAGGTGGGAAATAACTGATAGGCGTATGTCCAACGATTAGAAATTTTGCACTGAGCACCTTGAGAAAATTTTCGGTATGTTTCAATGTATATCCACCACTAAATACGAGGCCCGGTCTGTCCCACAATAACTCGTCAAGCGTTCTAGGAACGGGATCGACAAGGTCCGCCAGACTAATAATGAAGCGAGCCGGTCCGGCGTGAACAGCGACAAAACCTTTTTTGCCGACAACGACTGTCGGAAGGTTGGTAAGGAATTCGAAATGTTCGTCGGTCATGCGCTCAATGAAATTAAATTGTTTATAATAACTTCCATTTAGGCTTTTGTACAATTTCTGAATAAATGCTGCACGATTTTGTTCGGTCATTCCTTGGCTTTTCATCATAGCATAAGTATTTGCCGCTGCTAATTCATGGTTTCCTCTGATATAGATGAATCTTTTGCCTTTATCCCCAAGTTGCTTTTGTATCTCAATGACGCGGTTAACTATTTGTATATCGCCGTAGGGTAGTTTCGGACGTTCATCCGGTTTGTAGTCAATCGAATCCCCGAGCATTATACCGTAAACATCCTCATCGGCTTGTATCCTTTCAATAAGTCGGGTTTGTTTTAACCACTGATTAAAATCGTTCCAATGCGCGTGTAAGTCAGAGACAATGTAGACGGTGCCGTGGTCAGGTAAGACAATAACATGTCCGTCACGTGTCAGCTGATTAGGGTATTGTGAGACATCTTTGGGCTGGGCTGCCGCTGTCATAGCGAAACAGACAAGCAAAAGGACAGTGTGAATTAAGGTACTATTCATAGATTTTACTCTCTAAAAAATGCGTCTACCGTTTCTTCTTGTTGTGCAAGTTTGTTTAGATGTTTTCGCCTACGATTCCGGGAAATCAGATAACTAAGTAGAAATAGTCCTCCGAGACCACCCCAAAATACATAGGAACTGGACAAGAAAGATGCCCAATGATAACGCTGTGATAACGATTTACGCCAAAGTTTATCAAAGGCAGTAAGGTCGTAACCGAGAACTGCTTCAAAGGCGGCATTGAGATTCTTCCCAGTATGCAATTGATCAATGATTGCCCATAGAGCCTCAATGCCGTTAACTTCAACGAACCAATGTAGTGCATCTTGGCTTTGGGCATAAGCTAAATCCGCACCTATCTGTGAAACCGGAAAATTTTCTGTTAATTCATGAAGCGGCATGATGGATTTTGAGAAGACATGTTTCAGTAAGGTTTCATGGCGACCCGGCACCCACTCCTTTGAGAAGTGGATTGCGATACCTTCTACAAACCATAACGGAATTCCTTTGACCGCTTTTTGCGTATACTGTCCAAAAAGGATATGTGCAATTTCATGGCGAAGTACTTGTGCCAACTGCAGTTTCGCCACCGCTATCTGAGTTGGATTTTGGATGATGATACGCCGACTCAACGGAAAGGCACATCCAACTGCCCAATCCTGAATCGGCGCGTGAACGGAAGCCTGAAACGCTTTTTGGGTATCACAAACCCATATTTTTATTGTTTCATCTGAAATATGACGTGTGATACGAGGCAACTCGGTATAGAATTCTTCAGCAATTTGAAGAATTGCCGCTGGATCCACCGTGTTTTCTCGGTAGTAGACACGAAAGTGTGTACTTTCTCCTGATTCCCATGAGGCAGCTGCAGATAATATAGGTAAAAGCAACAAAAGAAAAACAACGCATTTTATCTGAATCATTGCACATGTTATGGTTGAGGGTCTACGACAGTGCCCATAAACAGCACCGTCTTTGTATCGTTATCGCGAATCGCAAAGAAAAAAGGTCGGTCTGCAATGAATTCTGGTGGAGGTGGTGGAACTGATGTAATACCTAAACCTACCCCAACACCAGTTACAGCAGCAGCTTCTGTTCCTTCTTCGTTGACTTTGACAAAGGTTTTTTGGGTTACTTTCTGAATCCACGTTAGCAGAGATTTACCAGTAGGTGAATAAGCCATACGACTGAAATCCGCTTGTTCTTTGTCAAATGCTACCTCCATACCGAGTGCCTTCAGAGCGTCGCTGAGATCTTTACTATATTCCAATTCAAATTTTGGAATTTGGACATACACCTCTTGTTCAGTTACCTGTGAAACCCAATTCTCCCAACTCTCTGCGTTCAAATCATCCAACAATGTGTTAAGGTCGGATTCACGGGATGGCAGGAAGATATACATACTCGTATACCCATCGCCATAAGGGAGACTGACTACTTGAAAATCCGCTCCCTGATAATACGCGTAATTATCTGTCCTTCGCATCATTGGGACTCTTTTTTCTTCTCCTGTCGCAAGGTAAAAGGTATCATCCAGTGTCCTTGATGGCTCAAACTCCGTTTTCCACTCTCCTTTGAAGTAGATAGCGTTAAGCAGCAATAGTCCAGTTTCCTTGTCAATTTTATCAATAATCTTTTTGATTTTTCCGTTTGTATTGGTATCTACCCATTTATTAATTTGTTCGGGAACACCAGGACTTTGCAGATCCAACTCTGAGATTTTTGCGTTAAAAAAATCGGTGTTCCGCTGAAGAAAATCCGGATAGAACGCGAAATTTCCATTTGCATTGTGTGCCCAGAGTGAATTTGCAATCGTGAGTGTTACCTTTGGATCAGATACTTGAAGTACATGTTGTAATTGGGCATAGCCGGGGTTAATCGTTTCTATATCAACGTTTTGTAGCTGCAGTGCATCGGTCATCGCCTGCTCGGTTTCACCCTCTGCACCATTTAGCGTCATTGCCAATGCCACGGAAACACTAAACGGAGAGATAAAGATATTTTTATCCTGCTCAGTTTTGCGGATTTCATTGAAAAGATTAAAGCCAAAATTGGTATTGGCAGTGACGATATTCGGATCGAAAGGTCCAACCTCGTGTTTGATAATTTGTTGATCTATATCGCGTTCACAACCAGTGAAGATAAAAAGTGGCACTCCACACATCATGAGGACAATGCTTAATTTATAGAGATTTCCAAAATTAGTTTTCATTAAAGTAAGTTCCTTTATTATTGATTTGAATTCTGGTTCGGGTTCTATCAAGGGTCAACAACAGTGCCCATAAACAGCACCGTCCCTGCTTCATTATCACGAATTGCAAAGAAAAATGGCCGATCAGCAGTAAATTCTGGTGGAAGACTGGTTTTTACGATCCCAACAATAGTTACAGCGGCAGCTTCAGTGCCTTCTTCGTTAACCTCAATGAAAGTTTTATGGGAAACTTTATCAATATACAGATTTGCCCCTAAATCTTCTAAAGATACCATCCGGCTAAAATCTGCCTGACTTTGATCAAAGGCTATACCCATGCCAAGTGTTGTAAGCGCGTCGTTAAGTTCTTTTGTTCCATATTCCAATTTGAATTTAGGGATTCTAAGCGACAGTTCCTGTTCGCGAAACTGTGACATCCAACTTTCCCAGTTCTCTGGGTCTAAAGTCTCTAAAAAAGTGTTCAGGTCGGAATCGCGGGCGGGAAGAAAGATATACATACTTATCTGTCCATCACCATAAGGGAGGTTGACGGCTTGGAAAGCATCTTCGTAGTAATGCAAGTAGCGTCCTGACCTAAACATCATTGGGACCTGTTTTTTGCTGCTGTTTGCAAGATGGAACGTCCCGTCGCGCGTGTGTGCCGGATCAAATTCTGTTTGCCACGATCCTTTGAAATAGATAGCATTAATCAGGAATAACACCGCATTTGACTCTATTTCATCAAGGATTTTTGGAATTTTGCCGTTCGTATTGGTATTTACCCACTGATTAATTGTTGTTAATGAACTCGGGTCCAAAAAATCAAGTATTGAGATTTCAGCGTTGAAAAATTGGGTGTTGCGCTGCAGAAAATCGGATTTGAATGAGAATCCTTCGTTTCCCCAAAGCGAGTTTGCAATTGTGAGTGTCACTTTTGGATCAGATGCCTGAAGTGTTTGTTGCAACTGCGAATAACTTGAATTGATGGAATTGGTGTCTATGTCTTGTAGTTGTAACGTATCAATCATCGCTTGTTCTGTTTCGCCAGATGCACCATTTAACGTCATAGCCAATGCCACGGAAACACTGAATGGCGAAATAAAGATATTCTTATCTTGCTCGTTTTTCCGTATTTCATTGAACAGGTCAAAGCCAAATTTCGTATTCGCCGTAACGACATTCGGATCGAAAGGTCCAATCTCATGTTTGACAATTTGCTGATCTATATCGCGTTCACAACCGGTGGAAATAAGAAGCATTAGTGCACATATCATGGGGAAAATGCTTAATTTATAGTGGGTTTTAAACCTTGCTTTCATCATAAATAACCTCTTGTTTTATTAACGACTTGTGCTAGTTACGTAATAGTTTTGTTGTTCTTCACAACTGTTCATATTCTGTAGAAGGGAACTCTGAATCGCGACACGGTGTCGGGAATCGGAGTTCCCTCCTACCTTTGGATGTCGTCAGTAATCGAAAAAGTTGCGGAATTCAAACCCAAACGAGACAAACATCTGAAATATAAACATACCAAATGTTAACTAGCACAACGCGTTTTATTAGTAAAGATGTGCGACACTCTCGCCATAACCATTGTAGATCATTGTTGGGTGTCTCTCTCTTGTGCCAATCATCCATTCAGTAGCTTGCGACCAGCGCGGATGCGAAACGTTCGGATTGACGTTCGCCTCAAAACCGTATTCTCTCGGCAGTAGCACATTCCAAAAGTTTCGGGGTTTTTTGTCAGTTAGTTCAATACTGACGATGGATTTGATACTCTTAAACCCGTATTTCCATGGCACAATCAACCGGATGGGGGCACCGTGCTGTGGCGGTAAAATATGCCCATAGATGCCGACAACCAACAACGTGAGGTCGTTCATAGCTTCTGCAAGTGTTAACCCTTCAAAGTAGGGCCACGGCAGACGTGCATCTCTCTGTTGCGGTGCGACCTCAGGGTCTAAAAACGTGACCATCCGGACGTATTTTGCTGAAGATTTTGGTTGAACTTTTTCAAGCAGTGCTTTCATCGGGAACCCGATCCAGGGCACTACCATTGCCCAAGTTTCAACACAACGAAAACGATAAATCCGTTCTTCAAGCGGCATCTGTTTAATTAGATCATCTACGTCTATCGTCATCGGTTTTTCGACCTGTCCGGAAATTTCAATTTCCCATGGCCGCGTTTTAAACTTCTCAGCCCGTTTCCAGACGGTACTTTTAGAACTTGTGAACTCATAGAAATTGTTGTAAGTTGCTGCGATAATTTCATCGGTCTGTTTGCGGGTGACGGTAAATTCAGCGTTCTTTTCAACATCAAGAGTCTGTGCTTGATAGGGTTCAAGTTGTTTGGCAACCCCACTATTCTGTGCGCAAGCACTTGAACCGAAAAGCGACAGTGCTCCAGCACCTGCTATTCCAAGTTCTTTGATAAACTTTCTACGGTTAATGTAGACGGATTCAGAGGTTACACGGTTTTCTGGGATCTCCCATCCCTTGGGAATTTTTATGTACGCCATTGGAAATCTCCTATATCATAAACTGCTTCGTGTTTGTAATTTGAAACTACGGCATTTTCATCGTTTTTATTTTTTTATTATACAAATTATACAGGTTTCCCACTGGAAGTGCAATGCTTTTTGCAACTGTGGGTGTGTGAAGTTTTTGATAGTGTAAAAACACCTTACACACCTATCGCCCGCGATTCGGATGACAATATATACATACCCGTACGATTATTCTAATTTTTGTTGCAACTTTTTCAGATTTTGGTGTATAATATCTTATGAAACGTAAATTCGCACCTTATCGTTGACGAAACAACGGAGTTATTAAGCAATGTTACGCAAAATTTGGCAGTCACACATCTTACTTGTTGCGTTGGTATGCGTTCATTTTGTATGTCCACTCTTCTGTGCCGCTGCTGGACAAAAGTTGTGCAGTGGTAGTGGTATGCCTGCAGAAATACAGACAGAGTTTGCTGAAACCGCTTCGACTTGTTGCCACCAGTCTAATACCGCAGATGAGTCTGAAACATCATCCGAAAGTGAGAATGTGTGCTGTTTAACTGATTTAGAACTTATTCTTCCCGACAATTCGATAAATGTCAATTCTGATCGTGAAACGGTTGGGTACAATATCGTTTCTATTGTTCCGTTCACATATTTTCTACCGGTTGCTCAGGAACACTTGCTTCATCTTCCACGTCCCCCTAAACTATCTATATCATCCCTAAACCGCATCATTTCCCGCCGCGGTCCTCCTTACACCCGTTTTAAGTAGTGTTTTACTAATAATTTGATCGTTCTTTCTTACCGTTTCTATTATAACATAAAACAGAAAAATAGGATATTTTACTTAATTTTTTGCAAAATGTTATCATATATAAGTTGATCACAGACCGCGCGATGCAGAGGGTTCGGTGCAGTCTGCGTAAAATCATTAGTTATGTAAAACCCTTAAAATTAGAGCAAGCTGCGCGATTCAAAGGGTTCCCGTGCAGTCTGCGTAAATCATCAGTTGTGTAAAACCCTCTTTTAAATTAATGCGTAAATCCTGAATGAATACAGTTGAAATGTGATGCGCGCGATTCAGAGGGGATCCCGCAAGTTTTAGCATCATTATCATTATCTAACCAATACCCTCAAATAAAAGGAAAAACACATGAAAATGAAATTGACATGGCGAATTGTAGCCACTTTCCTGGCAATTACCACCGCGCTACTGTTCTCAATCCTTTCGACCAAGGCAGAGGACGCGCACAAAAATGACGAAGCCCATGACCACGGCAATGACAAAGTCACTGACGAAAAAGTGCGTTGCGCAATTGATGGCATGATGATGAAGGCTTTGTCAATGGTTAAAGTTGAACACGATGGAAAAGCCTACTATTTCTGCAACAGTATGCAGGTGAAAATGTTCAAGGCGAATCCAGAGAAGTACCTCCAAACAATCTCATTGGGACATTTGATATTCGATCTCAATCTGTTAACTATAGATGAGTACAGAGAGATGATGACTCACATGAAGATGGAGGGCATGATAAAAGCCGATGAAATTAAGGGAAAAACGCACTATTTCAGTATATACCCGATGCAAAACCACGAGGAGATTGCGTTAGGTGATGTTAAACTTGTCCTTCAGGTTACCAATGCCGAAGGGAAAACAAAGATGGCATTACTGAAATATAGCAAAATGACGCGGACCTACGAAGGGTTCATTGATATGCCCAAGGGTGAAAAACACGAAGTTCGCATTCGTGTGACAAGTCCAGCTGTCAAGATTTCACTTTAATTTCACCATGTTTAGTAGGAGCATGTTCTGAGCACAATCCCTTCAGTGAGATAAAACTCTGGGCACTGCTCCTCAAATTAGGGCATTCAGTTTTCAGTGTCTGCATATTGTAGCTGCAATTTTCTGATCGACGCTCCCGAGTCGGAACGAGCGCGGAAATAGCAACTCATGCGGAACTGAAACTGGATTGCCCATCCGGTCAAGGAGAGGACAATGCGAGAAATTAGTTTACTATACCAAATGGCGTTAGTTGTTATCGGGAGTATGATGGTGTTAAATGTTCTGGTGCCAAGAGAAGCACATGGGATGTCCCAAGAAGCGTCAACTCCAGAGCAAACCACCGATGTGGCAACTTTATTTGCCGAAACGCTTGAGCTGCCGAACTTAATTCGGGTTGCCGTTGAGCGGAGTCCAAAAATTAGTGCCGCAAAGGCAAGATGGCAGGCGACAATTGAACAGTATCCACAAGTGACAGCATTGCCCGATCCGATGCTCATGTATGGGTATTTCTTGCGAAGCGTGGAGACGCGGGTCGGCCCCCAACGCCATCGGGTTAGTTTTTCACAGGCATTTCCATATCCCGGCACCCTTGATGCAGCCGGAGAGGTCGTCAAAAAAGCAATTGAGATTGAAAGCGTAAAGCACGAGCAGGTGATACGAGATCTCATTGTTGAGCTGAAACTGAGTTACCACGAGTTGGCGTATCTCCAACGGGCAGTCGAACTGACACGGCAAAATCACAAATTGATAGCCTCTATTCTCGCGATTGCAACCACACGTTATGCCGAAGGAAAAGTAAAACTCAATGATGTGCTGAAGGCACAAAGTCAACTGGCACAGTTGGAATATGATCTCGTGCTGCTGGAGGAATTGCAGCGTGTTGAACATGCTAACATCAATGGAATCCTGTCTGTTCCTTCAACAACACCGCTTGGCGCAACAGCACCTGTTGCCTACGAGCCGCTTGGTGTGACATTAGCCAATGTGGAAAAACAGGCATTAGCAAAACGACAGGAGTTGCGCATTGCGGAGTTAACTATTGAAAAAGCCACCGAAGGAATTGCACTTGCAGAACTCCAAACCAAGCCTATGCTTAAGCTTGACTTAATGACAATAGAAACGGGTAAAGCCTTGATGTTAGACGCACCTGGCAGTGGTAAAAATCCATTTAGCATCGGTATTGGTGTAACAATTCCGTGGTCAGGTCTGAAGAACAGCAGCAAGGTTCGCGAAGCTCAACAAAATCGTGAGGTTGTCACAGCGAATAGGCGCGCCTTGGAGGACGAAACGAAGGTTGCCCTCCAGAAAATTTATTTTCGCCTTGAAAACGCGCGGAGGCTTATCAAGCTCTATGAAACTACACTTATTCCGCAAGCTGGTGCTGCTATTGAAGTTGCTGAGACGTGGCATCAGAAAGGACCCAAGAGCATTACAGGATTTCTTGAGACGCAGAGTGTCTGGTTGAATTTTAATCTTGCTCGCCTACGTGCGATTGCAGACTATCAACAAAATATAGCCCGGTTAGAGCAGCTCGTTGGGGGAAAGATCGATGATTCACATACTATGCAGTAAAGGTAAACTACGATATCTGTTTACCCGTGTGGTTCTGCTTTTCAAGCGCACTCGGCGTAACTTCACTTCAAGCACACTATGTCGCTGTCGTTTTCGCTATCGGAAGTACCCTATCACCTTACTCACCTGCCTCTTAATGCTCACTGTTTTGGTTGGTGGGTGTGCGAGCCATCGACTGGAGACATACCAAGAATTGCGTAGTGCTGAGGTACAACCACCAGCGTATTACTATACGGAAGTAGAAAAAAAACTTGCCAGTACTAAAAGCGAACCGATTGTAGAATCAGACCCGTTTCTCAGCGAGATTGAAGCAAAGGTGTTGAAATACCAAAAACAGTGGCAAGCTCAATTAGAAAGTGAAGCACCGATACCAAATCTGTTTTACGATCTTTCAACAGACACTATGAAAGCCTATCGGCAATTGGCAGCGTCACCTGAAGAAGCGAAAACCCGACTTACTCAACCTGTTGTGTTGGAACTCCTTGTAGCATTTGGGTACGAATGGAACCCGGGTTTGAAATCTGCCCGTGAAAAAATTCGGGCGGTACTGGAGCAGTATCCCCAAGCTGTTTACTTAGAGAATGTGTTACGTCAGTATAACGCTTTCACAAAACAACTTGATACGAAAGTTGGACCGTTGAGCCATAAAGAGATGATGGCAATGAAATTTCCGTTCCCAGGGACCTTAGCCTTGAAAGGGCAGATTATCACTGAAGATGTGCTAATTGCCCAAAAAGAGTTTGAGATCGCACTACGAGATCTAGTGACTGAGATCAAGTTAGCCTACTACGATTATCTTTTTGTCATTGAAGCAACCCATATTAACGAAGAAAATCAAGAATTACTGAAACAGATGATTGCTATTGCCCAGGCGAAGTTTCGCGTTGGGCAAGGCAAATATTCAAACATTATCATGGCACAGGTGGAGTTATCGAAATTGGCAAATTCGATTATTACGCTTGAACAACAACGAGAAACCATCATTGCGCGTCTCAATACATTGTTGAATTTTTCAGCGGATATGCCATTGGGTGCTCCAATACCTATTGAGGATGTCTACGTAACCGCTACCCTAGCTGACCTGTATAAGCTGGCTGTTGAACACCGACATGAAATCCAAAAACAGAAGTTGGCAATCAGTAAGATGGGCTTGGCGGTGGAGATGGCAAAGCAAATGACATATCCTGATCCGACCCTCGGTGCAAGTTACTTTGAAAACCGGAGCATGGCGGACTTGAAACATACGAAAAAAATGCCGATGACATTTTCCACACGACGGACATTGAATCCGGCAAATACTGCGTGGTTCGGACACCGAAATTCGTACATCCACGAAATGGATGTAAAGATTGAAGCGATTGAGCATCAAATTGAAGAGCTTGAGAGCAATCTCCGCTTTGTTGTGAAAAAACATCATTTTGGGATGGAAACCGCAAATCGGAGTATTCGCCTTTATCGTCAGACGCTGCTTCCACAAGCACAACAGGCGTTGGATGCCTCGAATTCAGCCTATCAGGCAGCGCAAATCGATTTTTTGAGTTTTCTTGATGCACAACGCACTTTATTAAAATTGAAGATTGAGGAACAGCGAGCATTGCGCGATTATCGCCAACATCTCGCACAGTTGGAACAGGTAGTTGGCGTGATTTTGCCCAAACAACCACTGACCCAGAAGTAGCGTTTTCTTGCATAGGATTTTAGAGTTCGCTAATTGCGAATTCCTTCTGGGAGGCGCGTATTTAAGCTATAAAACTGTAACGCAAACAATACAAGGAGTTTACAAAATGCTTAGAAATTTCTGCCTCGCAACCACACTAATAATCACCGTGCTTTTCACATTTGGCTGTAGTCAGCAAGAGAACGCTGATGAAATGAAGCATCATGTTAGCAAAAGGCTCGACACAAAATCTGAGAATACCACAGGCGTGGATGAACACACTGGCCATGCGGAAATGGCGATGTCTACTGACGAGAAAAAAAACATTCGTTTCTGGACTTGTGTTATGCACCCCACAGTCAAAATGCAAGAGTCCGGAAGTTGTCCAGTCTGTAAAATGGATCTCATTCCCATTTACGAGGGTTCAGGACTGGAACTAACTGAGCAACAGAAGGCACTGATTCCAGTGCGCACTGAGCCTGTCGCTTTTCGCAAAGTTGCACGTGAAATCCGAACTGTCGGTGTTCTTGATTACAATGAAACCCGAATGGCTTATGCGTCAACCCGTATCTCCGGGTGGATTGAGGACTTGCACGTTGATTTCACCGGTATCAAGGTGCGCGAGGGCGATGAACTCTTATCTATCTATAGCCCAGAGTTAGTCGTCGCGCAAGAGGAATATCTAACAGCACTCAAAAGTGTGGGAGAACTTCAAAATACAGAATATGTGGACCTCCTCCGATCGATTAAACTAAATCTCACCGCTGCTGAATCCAAACTGAAATTGTACGGATTAACCGGAAACCAAATAGAGGATATCCGCAACCGCGGCGAAGTCAGCACCGTTTTGCCACTCTATGCACCTATCGCGGGGACTGTTGTTCACATGAACGTCATGCAGGGGCAACACCTCAACAAAGGGACGAATCTTTACCGCATCGCAGACCTCAGCAGCTTGTGGATCATGGCGGACGTTTACGAATATGAACTGCCGTGGATTTACATGGGGCAAGTTGTCGAAATTACGGCACAATCGATGCCGGGAAAAACGTTCTCCGGCAAAGTTACCTACATTTATCCGTTCTTTGATGCTAATACCCGCACCCAGAAAGTGCAGGTGGCTGTCGCGAATCCGAACGAGGAACTCCGTCCAGGAATGTATGTGACACTCCGCATGAAACCTACGCTCGCAGAAATCTATACCCGGGGCGGTATGTCCGAGGATCCCTATGCATGTCCAATGCATCCATGGATTACGTCCGAACACGCTAGCGAATGTGATATATGTGGTATGGATTTAGAGCCAACACATTCCGATGTCATGGCATCCGAGCCGATGTCTGGAACAGAGGGAAAGTGGTCATGTCCGATGCATCCGGAAGCGCAATCTGATGAATTCGGCGAATGCTCTATCTGTGGTATGGATCTTGTTGAAAAAGCAAAAGCACCTTCAGAGACAACATCCGTGTGGACATGTCCGATGCATCCGGAGGTTCAGTCTGATGAATTCGGTGAATGCTCTATCTGTGGTATGGATCTCGTTGAAAAACAACCAGCAGCAGTTAGTGGAGTGCAAGCACATGCATCTCATACACATACCGCGCCTGTCATCCAGACGAATCTGCCGGCTCTCGTTTTCAAATACGTGTGTCCTGATCATCCTGATGAATATGCGACCGTGCCAGGGCTATGTCCACGTGATGGAAAACCGCTCGCTATGACAGGAGAAGTTCTAACTATTCCGAAGAGTGCAGTCATTGACACCGGTTTACGGAAAGTCGTTTTCGTGGATCGCGGTGAATCCGGGTATGAGCAGGTTGAAGTTGAAGTCGGACCGGAAGCTTGGGGTACAGATGACAATTCAAAGATGAACCGCCGCTACTATCCGATCGTTAGCGGGCTGACCCCCGGTGATACCGTTGTCACCCATGGCAACTTCTTGATAGATTCGCAGACGCAGTTAACAGGCTCCGCATCAGGTGCTTATGGAGGGGCACTCGGCGGTGAAGAATCAAAAGCCCCTGTCCATCAGCATTAATCTGAGGATTTCTTTAGCTGGGATCTGAAATTGTGAGTGCAAACTACTCTTACGGAAAGATTGCGCTAACAAAATACATCTACAAAAAGCGAGAAAGAACATGATTAACCGAATTATTGAAATCTGTATGAAGAACCGCCTGTTGGTGTTAGTTATCTTTGTATTCGTCACAATGGCGGGTTGGTGGGCATTGAACCGTACACCAATTGATGCGCTACCTGACATCGGCGAAAACCAGGTTATTGTCTTCGCGGATTGGCCCGGACGAAGTCCTCGGGATATTGAAGATCAGGTTATCTATCCGTTGAGTATCACTATGCTTGGGATTCCCGATGTCAAAGATGTTCGCTCAACCGCAATGTTTAGCTTTGGCTATATTAACATTATCTTCAAAGATGATGTTGATTTCTATTGGGCCCGCACACGAGTACTGGAACGGATGAATCTTGCGCAAAAAGATATGCCAGCGGGTGTTGTACCGATCCTCGGTCCCGATGCAACCGGTGTCGGGCAAGTATTCTGGTATACCGTTGAAAATGGGTACTATTGCCCTAACCATCCGACAGAACGCTATGCGGTGCCTGGTAAATGTCCGGAAGATGGAGAAACACTGATTGCCTCTAATTTAGAGCTTCATGAACTTCGGACGCTTCAAGACTGGACGGTTCGTTACTATCTTGCCTCTGCTGATGGTATCTCCGAGGTTGCCTCAGTCGGTGGATATGTTAAACAGTATCAGATTGACATCGATCCGAATACTTTATTAGCCTATAATGTGCCATTGTCCGCTGTTTACAACGCTATCCGTGGGAGTAACCTTGATGTTGGTGCCAAGGTTATTGAGGAAGGCGGAATGGAATTCCTGATTCGGGGTTTAGGTTTTATCAAAAGCATTGAGGACATAGAAAATATTGTTGTCAAAGCACATAACGGTGTGCCTATCTACGTCAAGAACCTTGGAACAGTCAGCGAAGGTCCCGACTTCCGGCGCGGTGCTTTAGACAAGGCTGGCATCCCCGCGACCGGTGGGGTCGTGCTAATGCGCTACGGTGATAATCCACTGCGCGTGATCGAGAACGTCAAGGCGAAAATAGCAGAACTTACACCTGGACTCCCGCCGGGGGTCCGAATTGTTTCGTTCTATGACCGAAGCCATCTCATTCACCGCGCAACGGATACACTGAAGGAAACACTAACGGAGGAAATCATCGTCGCGGCGGTTATTATCCTGCTTTTCTTAGGACAAGTTTCAAGTAGTATGATAATAGCACTTGTCTTACCGATGGGTGTTCTGCTTGCGTTTGTGGGTATGCGGGTTATTGGTTTACCGTCGAACATCATGTCTATGGGTGGCATCGCCATCGCGATTGGCGTTATGGTGGATGCAGGTATTGTAATGACAGAAAATATCACGCGCCATTTACAGGAACCCCACGCAGGTGAAAGTAAGCTGCAAGTCGTAACCCGTGCTGCTAAAGAGGTAGGTCCACCCATCTTCTTTGCAATGCTCATTGTTATCGTTGCTTTCATACCTGTCTTTTCGCTTACCGGCCAAGCAGGTAAACTCTTCAAACCGCTTGCCTATACAAAAACTTTTGCTATGCTTGGTGCAGCCCTCATAGCGATTAGTCTGGTGCCAGTTTTAGCGTCATTTCTACTCACGGACCCAACCCGTACACGGACAGGTGTAGTTTCCAAGCGAGTGGCACAGTTCTTTGCGCTACTAAGTTGGCCCTTGAGAAAGTTAGCGGATGGGATTACGTGGATACTCAGAACTAGCTATCGTCCGATTATTCAGTTGGCTGTAAAGAATATCTGGACTAAACTCACCGTTGTTGCCCTGGCAGTGTTAGCTTTTGCCGTAAGCATACCGTTGACTCCTTTCTATAAAAATATTGGGCAAGAATTCATGCCTCCACTTAACGAAGGGGCGTTGCTATTTATGCCGGTGCTGCTTCCAGGTGCTTCAATTACCCAAGCAAAAGATATAATGGCAAAGCAGGATTTGATTATGAATCAATTCCCAGAGGTTTCGCTTGTAGTAGGGAAACTAGGACGTGCAACAACAGCGACCGACCCCGCTCCAATTGGCATGTTTGAAACCATCGTCAATATAGTTGACCCTGCGGAGTGGCTCCGACGCGCTATTAAACGAGACTCAACAACGGAACTTGTGCAACATCTTGTCCAACGCTTAAGAAGCGAGGAACTTATAAGCGAGGAACATGCGAGCCATATTAACGCCGATTTTCTGGATGACATTGTTACAGCGACCGCAGAGCGATTTGATACTTTAGCGACAACATATCACAATTCTTATTTATCAGTTGACGAGCGCGAGAAACTCTATCGTATCTGGTTATTACGGATCCTTTTGGAAGAACTTTTAGTTGAAAAGCGGGCTGAGGGAATGGGATTGGAACAAGTCAAAATTGGTGAATCTGAAACTGAGACGAAACTTCATCGGATCGCCGAGGAAATTGAACCTACTCTCAAGCATAAGACTTACTTCCGGACCAAGAACCGCAACGAACTCATCACCGAACTAACGGAGGCTACCCGAATGCCTGGGGTTTCACCCATTATGACGCAGCCCATACGCAATCGCGTTGATATGCTTGCAACAGGCATACAAACTCCAATCGGAATTAAAGTGTTTGGTAAGGACCTCGCGAAGATTGAAGAGATTGCGGTACGGATTGAGCAGGAACTCCTTAAACTTGAAGGGGCACAGGGTCCTTATGCCGAGCGCATTGGAAATAAGCCGTACCTCGAATTTCATATTGACCGAGAGGAAGCCGCGCGCTATGGTATCCAAATCCAAACGGTACAACAAATCATCATGACGGCAATCGGTGGCATGAATTTGACCTATACCGTTGAAGGGCGGGAGCGATTTCCGATTCGTATCCGTTACATGAGAGAGTTGCGGGATAATGTTGAAGCACTCAAGCGAGTCTTCGTTCCAACACCAAAAGGACTCCATATTCCGCTTGAGCAACTCGTAAAAATCGAAAGGCGGCCGGGTCCCGCGAAGATCGCGAGCGAAAATACACTGCTCTTTTCCCGCGTCTTTTGTGATGTAGATGTTGACACCATTGGACTGGTCGACTTCGTCACATTAGCCCAAAAGACGCTTGATGAAAAGATTAAGCCAACTTTACCTCAAGGCTACTTCTACGCTTTTAGCGGACAGTACGAAGCTGAACTGGAAGCTCGCGATCGATTAACAATTGTAGTACCCGTGTGTATTGTTGTCATTTTCATATTGCTATACCTTCAATTCAAGTCGCCTTCTGCGATGTTTTCGATCTTCCTTGCGATTCCTTTTGCATTCATCGGCGGCATGTGGATGCAGTGGTTAATGCAATACATACCGGAGGCACTCGGCGGCGGTTACGCCATTAAATACAGTACAGCAGTGTGGGTCGGGTATATAGCCTTATTCGGCATAGCCGTTGAAGATGGAATCGTTTTAATTGAATATCTACTGGAACGTGTCCGCGGCGGTGAACCTATTGACGAGGCGGTAGTCAATGCTGGTTTATTGCGCGTCCGACCTATCATCATGACCACGGCAACGACAGTGCTGGCGTTATTGCCAATCATGTTAGCGGAAATCAGTACTACCACCGGCGCGGAATTGATGAAGCCCATCGCTGTACCTACCTTCGGTGGCATGGTCACGGCAACAGTGGCTAACCTGATCTTGGCACCTGTATTATTCTCCCTCTTCTATCCGATTGAACGTTGGGTTCACCAACGGTAAGAGAGAACTGTAAGGATTACTTTACTTTCAACAATTGTAGGTTCGGATCAATCTATCCGTTTTCGAGCTTGGCGTTTTTCTGAATCTGTTGGATCCGATCTTTATCTGTAATTTTGATTTTCAATAGGACTTACGCAGCGCGTTCAGAAGTCCCCTGATAAGGGGGATTTAGGGGGTTTAAAAAGCAAAATCTACCAGCGCGTCTAAATTTGCGTAAGTCCTGTTCAATTAAGGTTTGAGGCTTGACTTCACAACTATAGCGGTGGTATCTGTTCGAACATTTGTCACTACGAAGTCAAATTGGAGGAATCATGAAACTTCTGACTACATTCAGCATCTGTATACTCGTTGGTCTTGTAGGGGGACCAACTGTCGGTACTGCACTTGAACTTGAAAAATACTCGCATATTGCAAAAGGCGGTGTAATAAGCGTTGGTCGCGGATTAGCGATTACTGATGACGAATTGGAAATAGCACGCACCGAAGAATTCTCCGTAGGATTTCAGTTGACATCTGTACTCCGATTCTCAGTTCCATTTGGTAGTTACACCGTAGATACTCGTGGAAGTAATGCAGATATCCTGCCCTTCGGAATGCTGGATGTTGAGACTGTTGGCACGATGCTGACACTCGGTGGACGTGGGAAATGGGCACCGTTTATTGGACTCGGAACAAATTTCTACGCTTTTACTGAACAATTCGCTGCACCCGCGAATATCCAGAACACTTTTGGCGCGGAAGCGTCTACTGGAATCAACATAAAACTTATTGATAGCATTTTTGGGGTGGCACAGTTGAGCGGGTCGTTTGGCTATCAGTTCAGTTTTTTAAGACCGAGGGTTAGTGTCCCTACCAGACCAGACGTTGAAGCGTTATCCTTAAGCCGCCATAGTATCACCTTTCGGTTGGAGGTCTTGGGCTTATAAAGTAAAGTACGAGCGAACGGAAGGGCGAATGTGTCTTTCACCTTTCCATTCTTTCAAACCTTTCTTGTTCATCCCGTGTGAACTGAGCAACTTCGGTTATAAATAGTTGAATCGGTAACCTATACAGAGGCATTCAGTTCTCCCGTAGTTTTGATCTTCCGATTGAAAACTTTTTTGTAGGAGCGACCTCCCGGTCGCTACTCTTTCCCTAAAATCGGCAAAACATAGAAAACTGAATGACTCTGGTCACCTATAGGAAAAGTCTTCCTGAAAATAAGGATTTCTGATAAACTTATGGGGATGCCAAAAAAAGTGGATTTGGACGTAACTAACTAACAACGCTGAGAAATCATTGAACTGCTGCCAAAACTACCCACTTAACGAAAAAGGAACCTTAGTTGGCAAAGATGTCATAGAAGTTATCCTTACACTTGGGTTTGTTCATGCCACTGGCTTCCTACGTATGTATGCTGATGAAAAGGTTTATGATACTATAAGGAGATTGTAGATGTTTTTCCAAATCTATCGCTATCCTCAAATAGGTATTCTGTTAGCACTGGTTTTTTTGATATTAAGCGCGCCTCTACTCAGTAACGCGCGTGAATTAGAGCACCCTGGTCAAAAACTGGCGGCTATTTTCCCAACAACCAAGAAATTTGTTCAACGAAACCCTGTCCTTACTCCAGATAAGATAGCCTCTATTGAGAAGGAACTCGGAGTTAAGCTTCGGTCAGAAGACTTGGAACCGATTTTCTATATCCCGATTAGTGAGCAAAAGAAACCGCTTGGCTTAGTACTGTTCGTTGATCTGAAGGGACCACGTGGTCCTATTGACGGTGCTGTTGGACTCAACATGAAGGGTAAAGTGGTGAAAGTAACCATCTATGAGCACAAGGAATCGGATGCGATTGCATCAGAGAAGTTTCTCAAGCAATTCATCGGTAAAGGAATAGACGATGCTATCAAGATAGGCAAGGATGTTGAGGCCGTTAAAGGGCATGAAGAGGCATCAAAAGCGGTCGCCTTGATCCCGAAAAAGACACTGGTCATGAGTTACGCGCTCTTCCTCAAGCGAAAGCCAAAGTCGGATGTGGAAAAGCAACCGACGGAACCGCCCGAAGAGATGCCTGAAGTCGAGGACCTCAAGGAACTCATGATATTGATGGTAGATGCCTATTTTGAAATCGTTGATTACTTCGACACAGGTAAGGAGAAAGCAAAAGCTGTTGCCGCTGCCAAAAAACTCGCCACCTACGCAAAAGGGATCGCAAATTTTGAACCACCGAAGAACGCTGATCAGAAGGAAGAGTATGCCGAGATGCAGGATAAGTTTAGCAAAACCCTTACAGAATTTGCTGAAGCACTTGATAAGAACGGAATTTCTGACGAGGCGCGTAAGCAGTGGGATGAGATCGAAGCGTTAATAAAACAGGCACACATTCGATTTAGCGAAGAAGAGATTGACCTTGAGACGTATTAAAAGCTGTACTGAATAGGGCGGGTGTCAAAATCCGCCCTACATCCATTTCATAATAAGGAATTTATCATGCGTAAAATTTTAGTGTTTGCTTAATGATTCTCTTTTGGAGTATGATCGCAGAGTCGTCTTTGCTCTACCAGCATTTTATAAAATGTTCCGTGCCAAATATAAGTGGACAGGCGGTTGTAACGTATGCCATTTCTCAAAAAAGGGTGGAGATTCACCTAACCCCTACGGCAGGGAATTCCTACACAACAGTATGAATTCGTCAACCTTTCTTCGAATCGCAGAGGCGGATTCTGATAAAGATGGGTTTAGCAACATCGCAGAAATTATCGCCCATTCTTACCCAGGGGATGCTGCCAGTACGCCAGAAAATGTTGAGTCTCCAAACGATCCCTCTGAGTCAGATGACGCATTAGACCTTGACGCTGAGGACATTTTTAGTTTCGATGACGCGGACACAACAGAAGATACAGGCAGTTCAGAATTTCTTGGTGGCGCATTCGGAAACCTTGTATTTGGAGGCGCGTTGGATATCCGCCGCATCACTCATGGACAGGATTTGATACCCGATAGGCAAAATTGGGATACCGGCACTACGCTCATCCACGCCGCTGAATTTGTCGTGACAACCAGTGTTGGTGACCATGTGAGTCTATTAGGTGAACAATTACTGACGACATCTCCGTTAGGAACGCAGGTGGCAGATGACCATGGGTTTGTTTACGCAATTCTGACAGGACTCCCAGTTTTACCAAAAGGTGCGTCTCTGAAAATTGGTCGGTTTCGACACGGTTTCGGCATTGATACCAAGTCGGACGCTGCGGCGAATCCGCTGTACAATCTGGTGCGAAAGAATATCGGTTTTATTTCTGACCGTGGATTTCAACTCAACGGTTTCGTTGGCCCCGTCTCATACACGTTATCGCTTGCGGATGGACCGGATTCACTCCGCACTGTCACAGAGGGAACGGTAACAACAGGTATCCGAATCGGACCACACGGCAGCGGCGGTGGTATTTTGAAACCGATTCAAAACAATAGCCCCCTCTGTTTCTGCATGTGAACAGCAACCTTCCTTTGTTCGGAAAGCGGATTTGGCTCGGCGGATCCTATTTTGATGGTAATAGTTATCCGTTTAATCCGATTAACGGTGATGTCAACCCATCAACGCTGATCTACAAATGCCGTGTTGGTCTTGCAACCAGTTTCAAGTTGTGGCATGTTGATCTCGCTGCGGAATGGGTCCGTGGAAAAGATACACAACTCTTGAAATATCTACATATTCCGATACCAGCGAAAGACCGCAATGCAACGGTGGAGGGGTATTATCTCCACGCGGAGTTACCTTTGACAGAAACTTTAGATGTTCGGTTAAAATATGATGTATGGAATCCGAATAGAGAGAAATTTAGCCCGTTTGCCTTTAATCGGGAACAAGAAGAACCGGACTGGTCAACACTTGGTGGTGCGCTGACATGGCATTTTGCAGAAGGTGCTTTAGCACGGTTTGTTTACCAAATAAATAACGTTGAAAAACCGACGCGAAGTGCAGCAATTGTTCCGCAGCTTTTAGTTGAATTTTGATCGAAACTTGATCAGAATACAGCAAGTGCTAATTTTGAAATAGCACTTGCCAGAATTTACGAGATAGCTTAGTGTTGTGTAATAAGCAAGGGCGAGGAATAGTTTTTACCTCGCCCTGCTATAATTGACAATGCGTTGTATTGTTTAACGCAATAAGTCGTTTTGGGATTGGTTAAATTGAGTTTCACAATAAAATTCAGAATTTTAAAGCGGAATTAGTCATACATCGCTTAAATCCAATTCAGTTTTTCTATCCGTAATATCAAGTTCAAATACTCCGTTTCTTAACGCTTTCCTGATTTCATTAAGGAGTGGTTTCAAAGCTTTATCAGTAAGAGCATTAACAGTTTGGCAACGTGCTATTACTATGTGTCCGTATTCCCCACGCTTATATATAATACCTCGCCTATAGTATTTAGGGTGTTCCCACAATACTATACCATATACGACAGTAATTTCTTCAGCATAAATTAATCTTGCGGTATCTACACATTTACTATTATTAACGTGAGCTCGGTGTAAGAGATGTGAAGTTTTTAATGCTTGAATTCTACTTTCACAGCCACGGTAGGTGCGGTTTCTAACCGCACCGATTCCTAAAAATTGCTTATGCCGAGCTCACGTTATTATTAAGTTCAAATCTACATATTTTATCAGGAAAATCTAAATGCCTGAACACTATGGTCATAATAACTATCTCCTTATTTTCAACGTGATTTGTCAATTTGTATATGCTCAAGCAGTTTTATCGCATCGTCTTTTCTTTGTCTATCCTCATGCAACATGATTGGGTTATCATTCAAATTAAAATCTAACCACATCATTTTACCGCATTTCTCTATAGTATCTTTTATTGCAATATCTTTACCTTTATGTAAATTAAGAATTTCTGGTTCGTGTGAGTAAAATAATTTGTAAATCCAATGCTTATCCGATTTAGGATACGCCTCAAATATTATCTGGTGTTTGTACTGCCACCGGAAATTCGGGCCGCTCTCTAAGACAAGATTATGGTATAATATCCATCTCCTTGAAAGGAGTATCCGATGGCGAAACGAAAACGAAGAAACTTCACCCCCGAGTTTAAAGCCGAAGTTGTTCTTGAGGCTCTCAGCGTTGAAAGTTCCCAAGCAGAAGTGTGTCGGCGACATAACCTCATCGATGAACAACTTTCAAAGTGGAAGCGACAGCTTCTTGAAAAAGCGGCGACCCTCTTTGAACCCGCTGATAAACAGTCTGATGCCTCTGCGGAGCGGATCGCCCAACTTGAGCAACTCGTTGGGCGGTTGACCTTGGCACTTGACATCCAAAAAAAAGCCTCAACTTACTTGAGTTAGCCTCGATGGAGCAGCGAGAAATGGTTACGGCATTACGGACAGACTTTTCGGTTCGGCAGATATGTGAGACACTCGGTTTCAACCGAAGCAACCTCTATTATCACTCCAAGCAGGCCCCGTGTGAAGCGGGCCTCCAGGATGAAATAGAGACGTTATCTTTGCTATATCCAACATACGGATATAGGCGTCCCACACAGTTGTTGGTGCGTAGCGGATACACCATCGGGTATAAACGTGTTGCCCGATTGATGAAGTCCGCCAACCTCTCGGTTTCTGTCAAGCGTGTCTGTCAAACCACGACATCCGTTGCGGGTGTGCGTCCCTGGAGCAATCGCCTTGAAAACCTTGATGTCTCCCGATGTAATCAGGTCTGGGTGGGCGATATTACCTACGTCCGCCTCAAAGGACACTTTATCTATGTTTGTCTGCTCATGGATGTCTTCACTCGCATGATCAGAGGGTGGCATATCAGTCAACACTTGACGCAATCTCTGACGTTGAAACCCTTGGAGACAGCATTATGTCAAAGTGTCCCAGAGATCCATCATTCTGATCAAGGCGTTCAATATCTTTCAAATGCGTCCATCTCACTGCTTAGGCATCATGGGATTGAGATTTCAGTCGCCCGGAGAGGGTGTCCTTGGGAGAACGGATATGCTGAAAGACTTATCCGCACGCTCAAGGAAGAAGAAGTTCATCTCAATGACTATGAGGACATCCACGAAGCAAGAACCCGCATTGGGCATTTTATTACACAAGTGTATAATCACAAACGCCCTCACTCTGCGTTAGGGTATTTGACACCTGTGGAATTTGAGCAAAAAAACTTGTCTTAACTTTGCTAAATTTTGGTCTGAATAAACGGTAGCACTTCAAAGTTGAAGTTATTGTTATTGACCTTAACCAACAAAATAGTAAAAAACTCCCTACACTAAGGTTGAAATCCAAGCACGATGAATGGATCTGTAAATTAGACGAGAAGGGATATCGTGAGGGTTCAGAAGTCCAAGTCACCATCACCGCTATTCATGAAACGCACGGAGCATTTGCCGAACTTGAAGAAGGAGTTTCAGGACTGATGCACCACTCAATTATTCCTCCAGATTACTCTAAATTACTGAGCGAAGGTGAAGACATTCTAGCAAGTATATCACGTATTGATCGTGAAAACGAAAAAATAGACTTACGCCCTACCGTTGAGTAAGATTCCATCCGGCAAATTGCAAAAAATATAATTGGTTAGTGATGTTCAAAACTAGTTTATTTTTTCTATTGCTCACAATTACATGATGGGGAAAGGTAGGCGTTAAAACCACGCAAAAGAGACAGGAAGACAAAAATCCTCCTGTCTCTTTTTTTATTACACGTCAATCCGTTCTGTGCCATCCGATTCCCTACTAAAGTTTGGACAATTTACGCACTATTCAAGTAAACATCCAAAGAAACTGTCAAAAAATTTCAGTTTGAAAAATCGCTAAAAGTGTGCTAAAATTAATCACAATAAATGGCTCCATTGAAAGCACCCCAAATTTTATTATAGGAGAGTTAACATGCGACCGCTAACGATTTCGTTACCAGATTATCTCTATGAGAAATTGACACAACAAGCGCAAGCGTTTGAAACTTCTCTTGCAATTTAACTTGCAGGCGGTTTTGAAATATGTTAAAATCATAATAGCACAAACAGAAAATCAGAGGATTAAATTTCATTTTTAAGAAATAAGGAGTTACCTTATGCCAAAACCGAGTGCCTCCAAAAAAAATATATCAAAATTCATAAAACCTGATATGTCTGACCAGGATAACACAATAGCAAATACCGATGCGCCACTTCCAAAAAAAGAGGGAGGAGGTGTTCCACCACCAAAATATACGCTTGAACAACTTCTTGCAAACATACCAGAACCAGAGCTCAAAGTGTTGATGTCTAATTCTTCCGAGGAAGTGGATACAGGAAAGTCGGTAGGCAAGGAGGTATGGTAAATTTGCCATGTATATTCCACGACGTGGTGATATAGTATGGATTAACTTTGATCCTCAAGCAGGACATGAACAAGCAAATGTGCGTCCTGCCCTTGTACTTTCAGATGAACAGTATAATCGTAGGTTACGTCTTGCAATAATGTGTCCAATTACGACCCGCCGTGCTTCCTATCGAAGAGATCTTGATGTCTCTATCCCTCCAGAAGTAACAATTCGAAACAAAAACTCTACAGGTTTAATCAAACTCACTGGCGTAATTCAGTCTGATCATATCAAAAGTCTTGATTGGTTGGAAAGAGACGCGAGGTACGCGGGTGATATGCCCAATGATGCAGTAAATCAGGTTCTACAAATAGTTGGAACACTTGTTAAAATTTGGAATGTCCAATAATTCAACTGCCTATTGATGTTGGAAAGGCGTTGTTATTCGCTTCACGGACATAAAAATAACATATCCGTATATATTCTCTAAGGAGATGGCGATATGTCTCAACCCACAGACACCCATCGTACAGCGAAAGACCTGTCGCCAGAAAAATTAAAGGAATACCTCTTACGTCTTGACGAGCATTCCAAAACCCGTGATTTCTCAAAAGACGTTTGAACTTTTACAAGAACTTTTAGAGTTTCGTGGTGTTTCAATAATATCTATGGAGAAGAATTGATTTACGAAAGAACAGAGAAAAATGCCAAACAAATTGGCAATTTGTTAAACTGCCTCTCCAAAGAACTGGATGCCTTCATTACATATCTCAAGCGACAGGAAAATGACTGAACACACCTTCCTCCAACAGATCAACGACTTCTGCCGATTGCTCCGACAGATGGGTGTCAACGTAACAACAACCAATCAGCTGAGCTGGTGCAGAAGCACTCAGTTGATAGACATCGGTGAACGGGAAACATTTTATCATACAGCACGAACGAATCTTATCGCTAACGAAACAGACCGTGAGACATTTGATACGGCTTTCAATCTGTTCTGGCGATACCCACGACCCGAATTCCAAGCTGTTGATACGGGTGGAGAATATCCAGAACCCTCTGCCTTGCAAGACCTTTCTGATGAAAGCGATGCGGAAAACGTAATAGAAC
Organism: Candidatus Poribacteria bacterium; assembly: GCA_965197475.1. Lineage (GTDB taxonomy): Bacteria > Poribacteria > WGA-4E > WGA-4E > WGA-3G > MSPOR6. The sequence continues at coordinate 1,860,074 of CBDANF010000003.1, forward strand.
AGTGGTTGGATTTTGAGGGAGATGATGAAGAACAACAGGAAGACGATCCTATCGCGTATAGCGTAGAAGAAGTCCTGACTCGAAAGGATTTTAGCGAATTCACTACGGAGGATATGGAGAAAGCACGGGATATTGTCGCAAAATTAGCGAAAGTATTGGCAACAAGACTAAGTAGACGAAAGGTGATTAGCAAAAAGAGGAAGACTATCGACTTCCGAAGAAGTTGGCGGAGAAGTCTTGCACACGGTGGTGAACTGATCGAATTAATGCGAAAACAGCAGAAGATCAAAAAGGCAAAAATTCTACTTCTCTGTGATGTGAGCGGATCTATGGATTGTTATGCCAAATTCCTCATCCAATTTATCTACGGGATGCAACAAGAATTAAGAGAAGTAGAGGTAGCAGTTTTCAGCACACACTTGACAAACATTACGGGACTTCTGCGACGTAAGGGTTTGGCGGAAGGATTAAATGAAGTAGCGAACGTCGTTCCAGATTGGTCGGGTGGCACAAAGATTGGTGAAAGTCTGTTAGAATTTTGTCGGCAGTTTGCTCCGTCTTTTTCTGCATATCGTTCAGTTGTAATTCTCATTAGTGATGGTTGGGATAGGGGAGATGCGGATCTGCTCCGCCGATCTATGGAAATGCTGCATCGGCATGCGTATAAACTTATTTGGCTCAATCCGTTGCTCGGTAGCAATACCTATCAACCGATTTGTCGGGGAATCCGCACTGCACTGCCTTATGTAGACTATTTCCTTCCGGCGCATAATTTAGAGAGTTTAGCGCAGCTGACAAAGGTATTAATCCCACTCTGGGCAAAATGAGTGGTGTCTGTAAACTATAGAAAACAAGCAAGGAATTCTAACTATGCAAGTTCAAGCAGCGGTGATGCTCCAGCCGGGGCAGATAGAAATCCGCGAATTTGAGAAACCAACACCCGCAGACGACTCCCTTCTGCTACAGGTTGACAAGGTCGGTATCTGTGGAAGTGATAAGCACATGTACCTTGGACACACGGCACTGAAATTTCCTGTTATCCCAGGGCACGAAGTCGTCGGCACGGTCGCTGAGATCGGTAAAAATGCAAATCAAGTTATGAATGTGATGGGAGGTCCCATCAAAGCAGGTGACAGAATCACTGTGGTGCCAGGATCAAAAAACTGTGGCAGATGCTACTACTGTTTGCATGTGCCCGGACGTCCGACCTTGTGTTCTGGGCGAACCATTTATGGGTTTAGCAACAGCGAAACACCACCCTATCTAAACGGTGAATTCTCTGAATATACCTATGTTCACGGTAACTCTTGGGTTTACAAGATACCCGCAGACATCCCAGAAGAAATTTCTGTCCTGACAGAACCTGTTGCAGTTGCAACGCGCGCTGTTGAACGCGCTTGTGCACCCGGATTGCCGCAGGTCGGGGACGGATACAGCATCGGAAGCAGCGTTGCCGTGCTCGGGTGCGGTCCGATCGGTCTCCTTGTCATTGCTGTATTGAGGGATAGTGGCGCAGGCATTATCATTGCCACCGACCTTGTAGATAGCTGTCTGCAGATGGCAGAGCAGATGGGAGCAGACGTAGTCATAAATGTTGGGAAGACCACTCCCGAAGAACGGGTTGAACAGATTCAGTCCTTCACAAATGGTGTTGGCGTAGACATCTCGATTGAATGTGCTGGCATACCTGCAGTTTTTTCCGAAGCATTAGATGTCGTAAGACGGGGTGGGAAGGTTATCGAAGTCGGACACTACACCGATGCTGGTGATACTCAAGTGAGACCGCATCAAATTTGTAACAAAGACCTTGATGTCTGTGGGGTGTGGGCATATCCACAAATCCAATTTCAGACAGCGTTGGATTTTCTTCAACGCACGCGCGCGCCGCTACACAAGCTGATAACGCATCATCTTCCGTTAAATCAATTAGAAGACGGTATTGATATGCTCGGCAAAGAAGGCGTTTACAAGGTCGTGATTGAACCACAATCCTAAGGGTGTTTCGTAAAAACGCTGAATTATCATCAAACTATCAAATGAAATCCAATACATAGGTGAAAAAAATGAAAAATCAAAAATGCCTGTTCATTTTACTATGTTGTCAGGTAATGTTGTCCCTCTTCTGCTTTAACAGTGTGAAGGTCTTTGCCGATGATGGACCATCTAAAAAACCAAAAGAGTCTTCGCTTTACAGAACGATCGAAAATGCAAAAACGTATATTGTGAAGCACCAAAATAAAGATGGCGGCTGGCCGCTGATACCGGGTGAAGAAAGTGATGTGGAAATTACCGCTCTCGCTATCTGGGCGTTAACCGAAGCCGGTTGGGGAACCGGATCACGGGTCATTCGCAGCGGAGTCAGGTATTTGAGGAGCAAGCAGCGTGAAAATGGTAGTTGGAACAACAATACTGCTCACACTGCCTTCGCACTCGTCGCTTTGGCAAATGCAAAAACAGATTCGGATGCAAGATTTAATGGACTGCAGTGGCTTAAGAACGCACAGAATCCCAGTGGTAGTTGGGGGCGCAAAAGCAAGGGCCCCGGACATGTCCTTTATACTTCTGCAACGCTTGTCGGATTTAAAAAACTTGGTTTCACCCGGACGCGTTTCAACCCTGTTCTTACCGGCATGGAGTGGCTTGAGGTTCTGGAACATCGAAATTTCGAAGGCTATTGGACTCTACCCAGTGGAACTCAATCAGATATTTTTGTGACATCTTGGGCACTGCACGGTTTATCGCCTGACTACGACCTTGATGAAATGATCGCTTGGGTAAAGCAATTCCAGAACAAGGATGGGGGATTCCCCAGATTCAAAGGTAGACCGAGTGACCCAGAGGTCACTGCTGCTGCTGTGATGACATTTGCCGCTTATAATGACCCACTAAATACGCGCCGCATCGCAGTTTCCTATCTAACAAAAGCACAAGAGGCGGATGGTAGTTTTGTGAGCGATATTCCAATAGAACTCAAGGCACCCGCTGCCAACCTACAATCTACCTGTTTCGTACTGATCGCCATCCATGCGAAAACAGATAGTGATCGTTAAACAACGCAATTAGTAGTTTTGGGATTTGAAATTGCTGTTTTTTGGGCAAAAATTTAATTTTAAAAAATGCTATAAAGTTAGCCCACATCTATGTTCTCAGGCAATTTTTTCTTGACAAATAAGTTCCTCACCGAATCTGTGCGATTATGAAAGGTCGTTTTCTATGACTATCAATATTAAGCCAAAGACGATATTTACTGGGGACAATCTCCCTATCATGCGAGGCATGAATAGCGAATCGGTTGATTTGATATACTTGGATCCGCCGTTCAATAGCAAAGCGAATTACGCCGCACCGATTGGCTCTGAGGCAGCTGGTGCGGAATTCAAAGATACGTGGACACTTAAGGATGTTGACACTGCTTGGCTTGACCTCATCGAAGCGAAACACCCTGCCCTGAACCGAGTGATCCACGCAGCGATGTCAAACTCTGATAAATCCTACCTGATTTACATGGCGGTTCGGTTACTGGAGATGCACCGCATTCTGAAAGACACGGGTAGCATTTACCTACATTGCGATCCCACAATGATCCATTATTTGAAGTTGGTTATGGATGCAATTTTTGGTAAACAGCACTTTCAAAATGAAATTATATGGTGTTATGAAAGAGGGTCACGAAGAAAAAGTCAATTTGGTCGTAAACATGACGTGATTTTCTTTTATTCAAAGACTAAAAATTATGTTTTTGATTCCGATGCAGTTAGGATAGAGCGTCGGAAAACACACATGAAAGTTGAAACGGATTTAGAAGGTCGCACATGGCAAGTTAAGAAGGATGCAAAATCAGGAAAAGTCTATCGTTATCCAACCGATGTTGGTGTTCTTTGTCCTGATTGGTGGATTGGTATTCAGCAATTAAATCGCAATGAAAAAGAGAGGCTTGGCTACCCAACTCAAAAACCGCTTGCGTTGCTTGACCGTATCATCAAAGCATCATCTAACGAAGGCAATGTGGTTTTCGATCCATTTTGCGGGTGCGCCACAACCCTTGTCGCGGCGGATAGGCTCCAACGTGAATGGATCGGTATTGACATATCAGCGAAAGCCGCTGAATTGGTTGTTGAACGTATCAGAGACGATCAGGGATTGTTTGAAGACATTATTGCACGCGACGACATACCCAACCGCACGGATTTAGGCAATATTCCCCGCTATAACGCCCCGGAAAACAAAACCCAACTCTATAGGGAGCAAGCTGGGAATTGTAACGGATGCGGTGAGCATTTCCAAAAGCAACACCTTGAAATTGATCACATCATTGCAACGTCTGTTGGGGGAACTGACCATATTGAAAACTTGCAACTGCTCTGTAGCCACTGTAACAGAATCAAAGGTGACCGAGGGCAGGAGTATCTGATCTCAAGACTCAATAAAGATTGAACTGTAAAAACTAACTTTAAGCAATTCAAAACCACTTATTGCAAATTATTTCAGAAGGAAAAGAGAATGAATAAACAACAAAAAGGTCCAAGAAGACATCATTGGAGACCACAATGGTATTTAGATGGATTTTCTATATCAGATAATCCAAAGCATTGCCACGGACTTAATGTTGTATCAGGTCAAGCAATATGTAGCACTCATATAACAAATTTGGATGTCCAAAAGGATTTTTATAGAGTTTCAGATAATTTTTCGGGTATAGAGACTGAAGTATCACAATTTGATGGTGAAATGAGCCGCATATTCTCCGAAATTGTTTCAGAGAATAAAATGACATTCAGTAACCAATATGAATATGAACACAAAACAGAAATGATGTTACGTTTTATTACACACATGATGGCTTTTGATCCTGCTGTAAGAGAAGGCATAATTAATGCAGCTAAAATTATAGCACCTGAAGATATTACTGATAAGAATGATGTAGAACCTATCCCACTGCATATAGCCTTTTACTTAGAGTGTTTAGGAATTATTAGAAATATGGGGAGCAACATTGGATTCAAAACATTTACTGCAAGCGATGATAATTTTTTTATTTGTCCAGATGTCATTAATTTTACAACAACTTATGATAACGAATTACACTTATGTTTCCCCTTACATAAAAACCTATGCTTATACGGCTGTTCTTCAAAAGAAATTTTAGATACACTTAACCCATCTGTTGCAGAAATCAATACAATGCTTCTATTTGAGAGTAGACAATTTGTATATTTTCCCAGTTGGGATTTAAAAATACATAATGGGATTGGTGAAATTCCGATTAAAAATTTAATAAATAAAGGCATAGATGAAATGATAGAAATATGGTTGTCCAAAAACCCTGCTATTGTTAATCCTTTAAGCCGTTGTCCAATTAACTTAGCCCTAAGCTACCACACAATAGAAAAACACACACCTAATGACGCAAAAAAAGAATCATTAGACTACATAGAAAAAACAATAAGCGATATTAAATCTGACATATACGCAATGTGCATTATACATGATGGCAATTCTGATAGTCGTAGTCCATTGAGTTTAGATAAATTCATGGAGATCACACAGGAAGTGTCCAAACTTGCAAACCTAAATATCAAACATTTTTTGTCGGAGAGCATAGCAACTGTATTCTTTAGAATGCATGAGTCTAATGACGGCTCAAATATGACAATGCGTATAGGAATACGAGAAAATATTAAAACACAGGAAGATGCCTTAAATACACAAGTTGTATGTAAAATTATGCCAATCAATGGGTAAATGCTGTTACGGACAGTATTTATGACAATGAAGGAATCCGTATTGCCACAGAACAGGCTAAATCTCTGGAATGCCCGATACATGCACGACAATCTCACCTATTTTTATCAGAGTTTGTATCCCATACACAAATGGAATTAAATAATATCCGTGAATTAGCAAGGCAAGGTAATGCGACACCCGACATGAATATCCCATATTCTATATTGTTCCTACCTGAACCCAAAGATGGTGACATAGTGCAAAATTGTAGTATGCAGGATATTGCTAACAAAGTCAATTCCCTTATCCATGCACAATGGTAACCAATCAAAAAGGAGATACTATTATGAATTCTATTAGTTTAAATGAGATATTCCAATCTGGTAAATTACTTATACCACATTCTCTTAACAATTTGAAACTTTTTGTATCTTGGAATCGCCAAATTGAAAATATTTGTATTTCTAAAACAAAGAAATCGGGGGCAACATTTTCTATCTGGTTACATGTTTTTAATTTGTGCCTTAGCACACCAAGATTTGTAGTATTTGTTGCAATGAAAGAATATTCTACACTTTTAGAAACAATCATAGACGATCTGGAACAAGTTATCCTCGGATATAAACTTAGCAATTCAATGCCTGCTATATCTCTTATAGGTAAACCTTCTCGTCCAACAGGGATAAGATTCCCAAACGGTTCAGAAATAAAATTTCTTGGATTAAGGATTAAAAAAACATTACAAAAAATAGAAAAGGAATCGCCTCAACTATTCTGGCTTAGTGATGCTTCCGAACTCTATGATTTTGATATATGGAATCCAATTCATAGAATCTTACTATCACAAAATAAACAACTGAAGTGCTACCGTTTATTCAGACCAAAATTTAGCAAAGTTAAGACAAGTTTTTTTGCTCAAATTCCACAGGTGTCAAATACCCTAACGCAGAGTGAGGGCGTTTGTGATTATACACTTGTGTAATAAAATGCCCAATGCGGGTTCTTGCTTCGTGGATGTCCTCATAGTCATTGAGATGAACTTCTTCTTCCTTGAGCGTGCGGATAAGTCTTTCAGCATATCCGTTCTCCCAAGGACACCCTCTCCGGGCGACTGAAATCTCAATCCCATGATGCCTAAGCAGTGAGATGGACGCATTTGAAAGATATTGAACGCCTTGATCAGAATGATGGATCTCTGGGACACTTTGACATAATGCTGTCTCCAAGGGTTTCAACGTCAGAGATTGCGTCAAGTGTTGACTGATATGCCACCCTCTGATCATGCGAGTGAAGACATCCATGAGCAGACAAACATAGATAAAGTGTCCTTTGAGGCGGACGTAGGTAATATCGCCCACCCAGACCTGATTACATCGGGAGACATCAAGGTTTTCAAGGCGATTGCTCCAGGGACGCACACCCGCAACGGATGTCGTGGTTTGACAGACACGCTTGACAGAAACCGAGAGGTTGGCGGACTTCATCAATCGGGCAACACGTTTATACCCGATGGTGTATCCGCTACGCACCAACAACTGTGTGGGACGCCTATATCCGTATGTTGGATATAGCAAAGATAACGTCTCTATTTCATCCTGGAGGCCCGCTTCACACGGGGCCTGCTTGGAGTGATAATAGAGGTTGCTTCGGTTGAAACCGAGTGTCTCACATATCTGCCGAACCGAAAAGTCTGTCCGTAATGCCGTAACCATTTCTCGCTGCTCCATCGAGGCTAACTCAAGTAAGTTGAGGCTTTTTTTTGGATGTCAAGTGCCAAGGTCAACCGCCCAACGAGTTGCTCAAGTTGGGCGATCCGCTCCGCAGAGGCATCAGACTGTTTATCAGCGGGTTCAAAGAGGGTCGCCGCTTTTTCAAGAAGCTGTCGCTTCCACTTTGAAAGTTGTTCATCGATGAGGTTATGTCGCCGACACACTTCTGCTTGGGAACTTTCAACGCTGAGAGCCTCAAGAACAACTTCGGCTTTAAACTCGGGGGTGAAGTTTCTTCGTTTTCGTTTCGCCATCGGATACTCCTTTCAAGGAGATGGATATTATACCATAATCTTGTCTTAGAGAGCGGCCCGAATTTCCGGTGGCAGTACATTGTGTTATAGTGTCAGATGTATCGTCTCTATCACATCCTAAAGTTATTAAAAGTGCTAGTATAGCAACTAATAATATTGAGGTTTTTATCCCATTGAAGAACATAGCTATCTCTCCTATTATAAATCATAACAATGAGGAACAGCTGCCATTCCCCGAACAAAGCAAGCATAGATATGTCCGATAAAATAAAAAGTCAATATTCTGCATGCAGAATTCATGGTACTCGAATAGTACTTAAAATTACAGTACAAAATATTGACAAAATTTAAAGAATATGATATACTTATAATGACGAGGAATGGCAAACTGATCTTCAATGTTGTTTTCCTTAGTCTCAGGCAAGTTTGGCAATACCAGTACTAAACTTGTCAACCCGAAAATTAGACTCGTTGTGAGAATCTTAAATGTGATGACTCACAACGAGTCATCAACACATCTATTTTAACATAGCAACAATGCAATGTCAAATAAAATTACGCTTTTTTAATTAATACCTAATATAGTTTTTACTATCCTTATCGTCCATAATTTGATCAAACAGTCCTAACTGCTTTGGACCTTGCTGGTTTTCCACGTATTCTTTCAGGACATCCAATGTCACGCCACCCGTAGATGATACAAATTTAGAAGGTGTCCACAAAGACCGAATACGCCTCAACCATCTAAACTCTCTCCGTAATGTGCGAGATGAATATCCTTTAATCTTTCCGATAATCTCTGTAACATTGAAATGCGGAGCAATTGACACTAACAGATGTATATGATCTGACATGGTCTCAATTGCGATGACTTCATAATTATAATCCTCCTGTTTTTCTTCAATAATCTCTTTCAACCGATCTTGGATTTTAGGCGACAGCCACTTCTTACGATACTTAGTACACCAGATGATGGATAATCACAGGCATGTACCGTATGATTGGCACGCTTGTATTCGTTCTTTGTTCGATTAGATTTTGTTTGATATGCATTTCTGTCACTCATAATTTCCTTCCCTTTAAAATCAGAAGTGTGAGAACGGTGAACGTCCCCACACACGATAAACCCTTGCCACAGTTGACACGGTTTCAGTTTTATTGTAATATACGGAGTGCAAGTAAGTCGAAAAACAATAAACCACTTACCCGCACCCCTATGCAGGAAATCATAGACGATGAAAAGGGTCGTCTCATTCCTGCAATTCGGTAACGAAGTAATAGCAGGATTCAAGATGGCAATCAATGTGCCTGTTTACTCCTTACAAGTTCTAAATCGATCGTTTGACACACCACCGTGTGCCACCCGTCGACACGTTGACCTAATGTCAACACACGAACACACGTTTGTCAAATCTATTTTCAATCTATTTTGGCTCGATGGAGGCAATGTCAGAAAGAGTTTATCTGTGGTAACTAATGCTGATAACTAATGTTTGATTTTTTGTTTTTCTTGATTTTTTCAACAAAAACGGTATACTAGCACTGGTTTATATTGGAATTTTTACCTCAATAAAAATATTGTATCAATGCAATATTCCACTCGTTATAAAAATACTGTGGCTCATGTAAAAAGTAAGTGCTATTTTTTCAAAGTTATGTTAGAGTGTTACCTATGGACTTTCCAATACAATCTCTCCTGGATGAAGAAAAAACTCAAGCGTGGGTGTTGGATCATTTCCACCTTCAAGGGCTGTGTTGCCCAAAATGCCAAGCGAGCGTGGCGGAGGCACGCAAGTTCCGTCCGACTGAAACAAGTGGTCTACAAGTGTATCGCTGCAAACACTGTGAGAGCATCTACAACCTCTATACCGGGACGGTCTTTGCTGGCACGCAGTTTCGTCCCTCACAGGTCGTTCTGCTTTTGCGCGGTGTCTGTCAAGGTGTTTCAAGTGCACAACTCGGGTGTGAACTGGGTCTAAGTCGTCAAACCGTTCTTTCTATAAGACGTAAACTCCAAACTTCGGCAGAGCAGATACAACCCGAAGCTGCTTTACCTGATGCTGAAGTCGAAACAGATGAGATGTTTCAAAACGCCGGTGAAAAAGGCGATAAGCACGTTGATGCTTCGGATCCGCCGCGTCGGCGTGGCAATAAACGCAGGGGACATGGGACTTATGACAATGATCGTCCGCCTATTGTTGGGACGAAAGGTCGCGAAAGCGGTCTCCTGAGATTACGTGTTGTGCGGCACACCGATTCTGCGACGCTTTCAACACACGTTCATCAGTGGACGTTGCCGACTTCAACGGTGTATACGGATGGTTGGCGTGGCTATAACCGTATTCAGCGCGCCCGTGAGATTGTTCTCCATAAGGATGGCGAGTGGGCAAGAGACGCAGACGGTGATGGTCTTTACGAGATCCATACAAGGACGATTGAAGGTGCCTGGACGACGCTGCGAAACTTCCTTCGTCCCTTTCGTGGCGTTCATAAAAAGTTCCTCGCCGGTTACGTCGCAATCTGTGAGTTCGTCATGAATCTAAAAGCTGTCAGTGTTGATTTTATAGCAAAACTTGTCAAAAGCACTTACTCTTGACATGAGCGAAGGGAAGTGGCTCATGTAAAAAGTAAGTGCTTTTTTCTTTCTTTCTGCTATAGTATAGCATATGGATTTTCCAATACTTTCTTTAATTGATGACGAACGCGCGGCGGAATGGTTGCTAAACCATTTCCATCCCCAGGGTTTACACTGTCCACATTGCGATGTGAGCGTGGCGGAGGCACGCTATTTTAGAACAACAAAAACAAGTCGCATAAAGGTTTACCGCTGTAAAGTATGTAAGGGTGTATATAACCTCTATAGTGGGACAGTGTTTGCTCAAAAACAGTATCGTCCTTCACAGGTAGTTCTGCTTTTGCAAGGTGTTTGCAAAGGTTTTTCTTCCGCTCAATTGGCACGCGAACTCAATATCAGTCGTCAAGCGGTGCTTTCCATACGGCGTGTGCTTCAGGCATCTGCCGAGATGATGCAACCTGAGGTAGCTTTGCCGGACACTGCAACAGAAACAGATGAGATGTTTCAAAACGCAGGTGAAAAAGGAGAACCGCATAAAGACCTGAAGGATCCACCGCGTCGGCGTGGTAATAAACGCAGAGGTCATGGCACTTATGCGAATGATCGTCCACCTATAGTCGGCACGATCGGGCGCAAAAGTAAGCGTGTCCGATTGCGTGTGGCACATCATACCGATAGTGCTACACTCTCATCACACGTGCATCAGTTCACGCTCCCCACTGCTACTGTATATACAGATGGATGGCGAGGCTATAATCGTATTGATCGTTCTCATGCGAGCGTGTGTCATGGTGATGGCGAATGGGCGAGGGATGACGATGCGGATGGTATTTTTGAAACCCATATCAACACGATTGAAGGTGTGTGGACAACGGTTCGTAACTTTCTCCGCCCATTTCGCGGTGTTCATAAAAAGTTCCTTTCGGGATATATCGCTATCTGTGAATTTGTTATTAATCTCAAATCTATTACTACTGAGTTTATATCACGACTCGTCCAACGCACTCACTCATAACATGAGCCAACATCCTCTACAAAAATAGACAACACGTGTCACTCAAGATTTACTTTACCTTTCATTTGAAACAACCGGCACATCTTCTTTTTCAAGGATCGCATGCTTCACAGCTGGGAAAAACGGACTGTTAGAACTTATTGCCATCCATCTTTTCGAAAAGAATTCCATAGCAATGTGAACATTGGAATCATTGGTAGACATATCACCTGATTCCTGTGATGGTATCCAATTTTCATAAGTAACTGGATCACCGTTGATCCATTGCAATGATGTGTTCTTTTGTGATGTTTTCAACCCAATCCAATAGAACAAGTTTTCAGCAAAACGTGCCTCTAACCATCTCTGTTCTGCTTCACTGTTAACACTAACAAGATATGCATCTTCTGCAGCAGCTTTAGTCTTTGCGTCATTCCAACTGTCGCACTGAATCTTTTTGTAAGCATGTCCATTTTCGGGGTTTACTGTCCACACCGCTTGTTGTTTTTTCACCCGCTCATTCTGTTTTTTGCGATGTTTCTCCACATCTTTAAGTCTTAAGACCAGTTTATCGTAATGCTGTCCCTCTTTTAAACGAAACCATCTGGATTTTGCTGATGCGCCCTCATATCTCACCAACACCGAGTATTCTGCTGCCTCATCCAGTTGATTATACACGAAATAGCCTTGGGAATCAGTTTCAGCACCCCCGCTTGATGTTGATCTGCTTGAACCACTGGTAAAGAAAAGGAGGAAAGTATCTCGTATGCGTTGCCGAACGGTGAGTCGAATCCCCGCATTGGCAAGGGGTGTTCCATCCTTTAAAAGAACCCGTCCCCGAATTCGCATCGGCGCAGGTTTCACTGTGACGACTATGTTTTCAAGTGGCATACCCGGTTCAATAGCAAATGTGGGTTTGCCAAACCAGTTAGGTAAATTTCTATGAGATCCTTTGAAATAAAAAGTCATATCGCCGATTTCAAGGGTAACAATTTCAAAATCGGATCCCCCTTCAGGCAACATCACCAATTGTGATGGAACGGAATCAATGTTGGCAAAAGAAAAACCTCCTTGTTTATCAGTTTCGACTCGTTTCCAAGAAGATATAGGTGTGCAAGGGACCACATCATTATTTCGATTAAATTCTACCGGTTTAATTGTGAGTTCAAGCCCAGGAACAGCGTTTCCGTCTGTGTCTACAACCTTACCGGAAAGGGATGTAGTGCCTTTCTCTGTAATATTATCAGATTTTGAATCCTTTCTCGTATCTGTCTCTGCTGAGTTGACTAATTGTGCATCCGGTTTCTGTGCAGCATTGTTGTTTCTAATCGGAACATCCGAGTGTCCCGCCCGATTTCGCAACACGGGTTTCTCTGGAGAATCTACAATCTGTTGTGCATCTGTTATCTCAACCGTCGGTTCGGATGTCGCGTCAAAACTATACGGTTTCTGAAAACGGTATAGATATTGCGCCCCCACACCCAGCAGTAAAAAAACTAAAATGGCAGAGGCACTCGAAACTAACCACGGAACCAGAGGTTTATTCCCAGACGGTGCTGCAGGTTTAAGATGTGATATTTCCTTCATAATATTCTCTGTTAATTGTATTGGCAATTGGAACCCACTAAGTATTTCTTGAATCATTGCTTCTTCCTTCCTTAATCGGTTGCGTGCGCGGTGAAGCCGACTCTTAACTGTGTTCGTTGATACGCCGAGAAATCTGCCAATCTCTTCACAACTCAAACTAGCAAGATAGTGAAGTGTAACCACTGTCCGATCGCTCTCTCGCAACTTGCTGAGCAGTTTATGAACCACCGCGTAACGCTTTTCTTTTGTCACTTCCTCGCGCTGCCAAGACACGTATTCCGAGTAATATGCTTCCTCCAACTCAACAGGATCTGTTCCCTCTAAAGATTCTGGTTGGGGCTTTTTCTTTCGGTACCACGTGATACACTTGCGATTTGCGATGACATAGAGCCATCCCGCAAAGCAGTTGCGATTTTTGAGGGTCCCAAGTTTTTGATACGCAGTGATGAATACATCCTGAGTAATCTCTTGTGCAATGTGAAAATCACTGATCTTCTGCCATGCCAACGCGTGTATCTGATCTTGGTATTTTTCCACAAGTGCTGCGAAAGCATGCTGATCGCCTTCAAGGACGCGTTCAATCAACTCAGCATCACCGTGTTTCATGGGACACCTCACAAACAGAATAATCTTTTAATTTATAGACGCGATTTTGAATTGGAAGGTTGCACTTTTGGAAATAAAACCAATATTTAAGGAAGAAGGTTCACCAAAATGATAACATAAAGACGATCAACTGCCAATTTAAAATGACTATACTTTGGACATTTTTTAGTGTTTTATCTGAAAGCTTGGTTTATTCAACCTCTTAGACATTAAGACAAGCTCATCCTTATTATACCAATTCTATAAATTATTTTCTCTTTTGAAAAAATGTAAGAGGCGCAATGAATTGCGCGACTACGAACTGTCTATTTTTTTAAGAGAAGTTATTTTTGAGAAATGGTATTATACCAAATTAACTTGATTCATATTGTTTTTCGATTTCACAAATCCATTGAAAGCCGACATGTGCCTGCATAATGTCCCAGTTTTTAGCGAACCATTGACACCGATTGACAAGCATCTTTCAAGAGACAAAAGTGTTTGGAATACATGATTGGCAACCATCTCTCGTAACAAAGGCCAAAGCCGTTCGGCAGGTTGTAGTTCGGGCGAATAAGGAGGTAAATAAAATAACTCAATGCCCGCAGGCACTCACACCGCTTTACTCGTGTGAAACCCTGCGCGATCTACAAGCAGCACTATCTGTTTCTTTGCTTCGGGGTTTACATCACGCGCAAACTCTGCTAACGCAAGGTTCATCACCTCAACACTGACGGTGGGCAACAGAAGCCAATAGGTATCACCTGTCTGAGGACGCACAAAACCGAATCCGTAAACCTAAACAGGTTCGTCTTCTACCCAAACTTCTACCGGTTTTCCGGGTGCTCACTTTCAAGGGCAGCGACGCGCGCTTTTAGTTTTTTAATGCCTGCTGTGCTTTCGGTGTCACAGATACCTGATGTTGTGGACGAGGTGTCTGTCCAGTCCAACCGAGGCGTTTGAGATACTTCCAACCTGACATGGCACGGACAGGGTGCTGAAGTCTCTCTGATATCCAAGCAGCAACTTTAGGACCTGTCCAAAGTCCACCATCAGCAGGAGGCGCAGAAAGTGCAGCCTCAAGTGCTGCTTGCTGTGTTTCATCCAGAAAACGGCACCTTCCATTGTTTTTGCGTTTGTCTCGTAGTGCTTTTTCACCCGCAGCGTTATAGCGTTTGAGTAGTTTGCGAACCCAGTCCGCAGTGCAACCTACAATATCAGCGACTTCGCGGGGTGTCCTCGGATGTGTGGTGTCAGCAAGAAGCCAAATAATATGCCAATGTGTCCGTTCCCGAGAACATTTACATTCAAGATACCTTTGTCTAAGAACTTCTGTCGTAAAATGGGGAAAACCCGTTGTTTAGTGTTTTTGTTTTCATGTGTTCACAATAACAATCTAAAAAACAAATACAAGAATATTTACGTTAATATGGTATAACCTGTAAATATACTTGAATACTATTGACAGTGCGCTTACAAAGCGCGCCTACAGTTAAATGTTTACATTTTTAATGATGTCAATTAGGGTTAGAGACAAGACCTATCCCCGACGCAATCGCTTTATCCCAATCAGCAGTAAACACCCACCAATTTGTCATATCCGTATTCTTATATTGAATCCCATTCTTATGTCCAGGCATATTTTGCATCCAATAGATATACCACTGTGACTCTATTCGTTGCGGAATTTTTTTGGGATCAGAGTCTGGCCATGCATACTTCAATTTTCCATAAGTATTGACGTTAACTAATTTCTTTGCTCCACTATTATCTGGTGTCCAATCTTCAATATCGCTTTCGACGAGTGTCATCGTTTCAGTATAGTCATAGTGTTTTACCGTATTTGGTGGCATGTGTGTCCAACCTGCGCGCCCGGTAATGAAGTTCCCATTTTCGTCTTGCCCAACAAATTTTTTCCAAAAGAGATCAGTATTGCCATATTGTAAATGATTGACGTGGCTCAATATTGCTTCTAATTGATGCCCGTGATTGTGTACCGCTTCTGCGTGGCTTCGTCTGAAGTTTTGCCCATAGACGGTATAAGTAGAATTGTAGATAGGCAGATCCGTGTTATCTCGGTTGCTGTTGGAGATATCCCCCGTCAGTGGACTTGACATATTCGATTCCCACCAATTTCTAAAATCTTCAGGTTTATGGATAGCAGGGTCATAACATGGAAAATCAGAATTCACAGCACCCATCCATATCCATATCTCTTTGACACCTAAATCGTTGACATAATGTTTCATGTTGAAGCGTTCAAAAATTTTATGATAATCAGGAGCGTAGAGAGGGGTACCATCCTTTAAATGGTCACAGACCGGTCCTTGCGGTGTTTGTTCATAAACGGTAATGTATTCTACCACACGATAATCGATTGATGGGACAGCAGCAGGATTTTTATAACCTCTGAACCGTGTTCCTTCTTCAAGCATGAACTTTACCCGTTTATCAAAAAGATCAATTTTTGTCTTGAGCTCCGCTAAGGTAATTTCACCTAAATCCCAAAAATCGGGTGCTTTTGACACATCCACATTTATACCGTCTGTTGTCGGTATAAATCTCATTATGACCACTGGGATTTCATTGATATGCCCTGGGGCGGGGGTAGCTAAATAAGGGTCAATTTTTTCAAATACTGGAGGAATTTCCTCTGCAAATCCGTGCGTTGAATTCATTAGCATCATGATGAGCGCGCATCCTAATAAAATAGTCTTCATTTTGTGTATTGAAACGATATCGTATAAAAAGAATCCTCATGTGCCTTGTAGCGCATGAGGATTAAAATAATATCAAATATGGTTAAATAAAAGTTTTCACAAACAGAAATGTGAAAGTAATTCCAAATCCTAATCAATTTATTCATCAAGTAGTTGTGCTGTAAAACGAGGCTTTTCACCAACTTCTTCAATTGCTTCAACTGCATCAATTAAAGTTGTCGTTTTAACTTTGTCTTTCTCAACTTTCAAAACGACCTTTTCGTCTGCTTGTGAAACACTGACGACCTCGGTAACACCTGCAACCTTACTAAGTGCATCCTGCACTTTACTGGTACAAGCACCTCAGACCATACCTGTTACGGTTAAGCTGATTTCTTCGATTGGAACATTTACCTCAGATTGTTGCGTCTCTTCCGATGGTTTCTCTGTAGTATCTTTTTGCTGGTTAGCACATCCAAAAACGACTACCAGCGCAAATAGGCAGATAAGTGCTTTTTTTAACATTTCAATAGATTCCTTCTTAAATATCTGATTTGGCACAAATAGTTAATAAAAATTTTTAAGTCTTATAACGGATATATTTATTGTTGTCCGAATTGTGTTACATACTGGACAATTAGCACAATATGACAGATGAAGGGCGAGAGACCTCGCCCTTGCAAGTCAGTCGTTAGTTTACGACAGAAGCCGTAAAGCGAGGATCTGCTTCAACAGCTTTAATCAGAGCATCGTTTGTAACTTTGCCCTTTTCAACTTTAACGACAGCCTTCTTGGTGGATCTGTCAACACTGATAACCTCGGTGACACCCGTGACCTGACTGAGTGCAGACTGCACTGCAGGGGGACACGCGCCTCATGTCATGCCCTCCACCAGAAGTGTCACTTCCTGAAAGGCAGCTTTTTGCGGAGTTGGAACCGTTGTTTCGTCCATCGGTTTTTCATCCGTAGCCATTGTGGTTTCTTCTGGCATTTCTGCCTGCTTACCGACCATACCACAACCCATCAGGAATGCAAAGGTAACGAGGGAAATCAGCATTAATCTCGCGATATACATCGTTTTACCTCCTTCGTAAAATTACATCACCATTTTAACATATTTTAAATTATCATGTCAAGTCCTTTTTACTATGAACCCGATTTCTAACATCTTACAAGACAAGATGATGTCTACTGTACTGAAATTTAAGGTTGTTATACTTCTATGTATTTAATCTTGATCGGGGTTTGGGATGATATAAGGATCAGAATCATAGGTTTGGAGAATTATTGACTTTTAAGCTTTTTCTCTGTGTGCATCAAGGAATGGAAAGACCTTTTGTATCCGTTGAAGCTGCTTGTGAATCGCAGCTGCCCGTTCAAATTGAAGCCTCGCAGAAGCACTATTCCGTTTTGTTACGAGATTAGCCTGTACTTTTTCATACTCTCCCTCCAGTAAGTTTACGATATTCATTATCATTTCTCCGTAGAGTTCGCGAGTGATGAGTGCAGCACAAGGCGCATAGCAACGTTTCATGTCGTATTGTAAGCATGCCCGGTAACCTACAAGAGGTGTTATGATTTCTTGACAAGTACGAATCATGAAAATCCGTTGCAACACATCAATCGCCTCATCTGTCCATCGCCGACTCGATAACGGACCGAAGTATCTGGCGTTATCTGCTTGAATTTCTGGAACCCTTTCAAGACGTGGAAAATCCTCTCCAACGTCTATCCGAATATACCATGTCTGAATTCCATACTTCAAAGCCGAATTATATGATGGCTGATGCTCTTTAATTAAACGTGATTCTAAGAAGAGTGCCTCTTGTTCTGATTGGCAAATCTGATAACGGACAGACGTTGTCCATCGAATAAGCCGTTTGATTTTGGAGCGTCGATTTTTCGTATTATGGACGTAGGAACGTACGCGCTTGCGTAAACATTTCGCTTTGCCGATATATAGGATTTTGCCCGAAGTACCTTGAAAAAAGTAGACACCCGGATCCGATGGAATGTCTTGGACCATTTCTTTCGTTAGCATTTCAGTTTCCGTTAAGGTCTTTACAAGTAAAAACAATACATGATGGGGTGGAAATCTGCCTATACAAAATCGTCTAAAGAGGACTTGACATCGTATTGAGTTTCTGCTAAATTGCTATTTTAGAAATACAAAGTAGTGAAGTGGATTCTTGTATTGTCAACCCAGAAATTCCCTACAACGCCATTGGCAGCATAGTTTCCCTACTATTCATAAACCTTCTAATTAATGACTACGTTTATTAATTAGAAGTGGTTACAAAATTTTGCATTTTTTTTACGATTTACGCATTTTGCCTGTTTTCAACCGCCCCCGCGTTTGTAGTAGCACAATTCATTGTGTGTTCGTTAGAGCGAGTGCGTCAAATTTGTCGCACGCTGCATAAGTCCTGTATTTGTAAGAATCCCAAAAATACTTGCTGTTGATACCATTTTTATTTCCTGCTAAATTGTTATTTCAAGGAGGATGATCAATGAAATGGATTTTTTGTTTGTTAATTGGATGTTTTTGTATTGGCATGAGAGCAGTCTCAGCAAATTTATTGGACGATGCTGTTGGTATTTGGCTATTTGATGAGAGAGAAGGTGGAGTTACTGAGGATACATCTGGAAACAAAAACGATGGAACCGTTAGTGGTGCAAAATGGGTGGAAGGAAAATTTGGTGGTGCGTTAGAATTTGAACCTCCACACGTCGTTACGGTTAAACATTCAGATAGCCTTACTTTCAAAGAACAGATGACCATCGCAACTTGGGTTTACCTGAACGACGGGGTTTCAGATACCGCTATACGTCGTAACGGAGCGTATCTATTGGAGGTGCAAGGTCCGGGAGAACAGGTGCCTGGTGCCTATGTCTTCGGCATTTGGTCAGGTGGTGGATTTACGGGCGGTGTTTGGAGAAAAACGGTTGTAGAATCTGAGAAATGGTATCATATTGTCGGTCTTTATGACGGTAAAGAGATGCGACTCTATGTTGATGGCACCTTTGAAGCAACTACTAAACAAGTAGGTGACATAGATAATGCTGGCGACCTGCTTTTCGGAACATTTGGAGGCGAAAAATTCATCGGCAGATTGGATGAAGTCATTTTCTTCAATCGAGCAATAACGGAAGCGGAGATCGCGGAATTGATGCAAGGTGCACATGTTACCCTTCCTGTGTCACCAGAACGGATGCTCACAACTATATGGGGACGACTCAAAAACCAATAAATGAAGGAGGAAAATATCCTGTGTTGCGATGGGAACCGAGCACTGAGCAGAAATCACAGTATGAAACCGAAGGGTACTTTATCCTTCGCAACGTCATTTCGTGTGACCTCGCCGCTGAACTTCGTGGGGTAATTCGTAATGTACTTATGCTTCCAGAACCCGGTGCAAAAGCTGATATTGACCCGATGGATCCGATGGAGGATTCTCCACAAGGACGGATTGCGCGCTACCGCAAACTGGGCAACTTCTGTGTTCAATCACCTCTTATTTGGCATAACATTCACGCTGGTGAAAAATTGCTCAACATTGCGCGCTATTTTCTCGGTGATGATATTATTGTCAAGTTCAACAGTTGTTTCCTCAAACCTGCACGCACTGGTAGTACTACGCCTTGGCATCAAGATAACGGGCTTTGGCGCGATGGTGAGACAGAACCGTTCAACCTCTGGATGCCGCTTGAACCTGCAACGCGAGAAAATGGATGTATGCAGTTTATCCCCGGTAGCCACAAAACAGAGATCATTGAGCATGTGTTGTATCCAGATAGCATCCACGGTGAACTTCCACGTGAGGCAGTTAAAAATATGCGCCAAAAACACGGTGTACATCACATTGAATTGGAGCCCGGTGATGTTGTCTTTTGGCACAGCAGTATGTGGCACTACAGTCCCCCGAATAAAAGTGATCAGAGTCGTATTGCTGTTGCTGGAGTCTGGACAAACCCTGCGATCGCCAAAACGAGCAAACGTTTCTGGCATAACTTCCGCTGGGCAATGAAAAGCGGTAAAGTCTGTACCCAATTTCCGCCAGAACCTGTTCCGATGGAAAATAACAATGCTGAAAAACCGAAACCGTTTCTTGCTGTCAAGGAATAACAAATGCAAAAACCGGACATTGTTGTTTACCTGTCTGATGACCATGGGTGGGAATACCTTGGTTGCTACGGAAACACGCATATCCAAACACCGCACTTAGATCGCATTGCAAAAGAAGGGATGCGTTTTACACATGCTTTTACGCCGACTCCAACGTGTGTTCCTTCCCGTTCGACTCTGTACACCGGACTCTATCCTGCTCGGCATGGGGCAATGGGAAATCACACGGAATGTAATTCAACACTTGAAGCGTTGCCGAAAATGCTCAGAAAACTCGGTTATCGTGTGGCAATTGCAGGAAAAACGCATGTGAAACCAGAAACGCTTTTTGATTTTGAGTATGTCGGTGGATTTCCTCCGAAGCGTGCAGAACATGCCCGGAAATATCGCGCAGAAGGTCTTGATACCGCACCGGTTGAAAGTTTTCTTTCAACACATCGGCAAGAAAATCCAGACCAACCAATCTGTCTTATCCTTGGGGATAGCAACTTGCACGTCACATGGGAACCGAATAAAATCTATAACCCCGATGCTTTGCCACTGCCTCCGTATTTTGCAGATACGCTGATCGCTCGAAAAGCACTTGCTAACTATTATCAGGACATTACTACAATGGATATCCGCATCGGTAAAATTGATAGAATGTTGGAAACGCACGGATATGCAGACAACACACTTTTCATTTATACAACCGATCACGGTTCCGAGTGGCCGCATTGCAAATGGACATTGTATGATACCGGTATTCGTCTACCGTTTATCGCAAGGTGGCGCGGTGTGCTTCCCGCTGCAACCGTTACCGATGCGATGATTTCCCATATCGATTTTCTGCCAACACTTATAGATATTGCTGGCGGTGAACCGTCAGAAGATTTAGATGGTAGAAGTTTTAAGGATATTTTGTGTGGACAGCAGGCAACTTTTCGTGATAAAATTTACGGTACGCATACACGTGACGGGGATATGAACGTCTTCCCGCAACGATGCGTCCGAGATAATCAATACAAATATATTTTGAACCTGATGCCCGAAAATAGATGGACAACTCATTTTACTGAGGTTGAAGGAATTCCAGAAAGCCATGCAGAGGTGTGGAACAGTTGGGTGGAAAAGGCGAAAAGCGACCCGAAAACTGCTCAACTTGTTTACTTGACACAACACCACCCTGTTGAGGAACTGTATGATGTCCATGCGGATCCGTCCGAATTCAACAATTTAGCATTTGAGGCAACATCGCGCCCTACACTTGAAAAAATGCGCGCCGATGTGTTGCAATGGATGCAATCACAAGGAGATAAAGGAGAATCTGAAAATGAAAAATAAACTTATTAATGAACTTGTTTACGTTGCGCTAATCGTCGCGACGCTTATGTGTTTGGCTTGTATTGATACTGACGTGCTTATTGATATTACAAACCCACAGGAGGACACACCGTTACCGCCAGGGGAAGGGTTGGCAGAAGGTGCAACAGCACCAGCATTTTTGCTTCCGGATGCTGATGGCAATTTACTTTCACTTTCCAACTATGCTGGTCAAAAGTTAGTAATTGTTTTCTATGCCACTGGGACGTGAACGGTCTGTCGATCGCAACTCGGTGAGTTGCAAACAGGATATGAAGATATTAAAGCGGGAGGTGTTGAACTGATTGCAATTAGTAGTGATACTCAGTTTGGTACGGGTAATACGCGGCAGGACCTACAAATTACTTTTCCGCTGCTTTCGGACGGGGACTTGGAAGCTATAACTGATTACAACGTGGTTGAACAAGCTACTCCATTTTTGGCACGTCCTACTACTTACATTATTGATGAAAGTGGTATAATCGTATGGAAAGACATTGGTGTAAGGTTCGGTCATCGTACTACTTCAGGAGAGATTATCGCAGCATTGCAAGGATTGTAGACGTTATTTAAAATGATGACAGTACTTTTGATTATTAGTCAAATTTACAATTAGCATTATAATATTGTGTTGTAGGAGGGAACTCCGATTCCCGACTATCAGCGTAACTACTTGTTGTTCGGAGATCGCTCCCGTCAAATGCCTATGAACAGACCTTACACAATTATTGTACATAATGATTAGGAATTAACAATCTATCGCGGAATTGACCCTCTGTCCCTGACAATGATAATGTTGACGTTCAAGTCACCTTCCGAACGGAGAGAATTTCTCTGCAGTCTTTTTCACCCTTCAAAACATTGAAACCTTAATGGAACGTTACAAAAAGACTGGAGAATGTGCTGACGGTCTCTATTTTTGGGCATCTGATATGGTAATTGTTCAACAACTTTCTGAAAAAACTATCTGTGCGACAATTGACAAGCTGTTAGCTGAAGATGAGTTTGAGTCTGTTTTTTCCAAAAATCAAAAATCTACAGAAATTTCTTCTAATAATGAAGAAGTTTATTTCAGACGCTTCAATGAATCGTTGTAAACTATGTTGTACACTTTACTGTTTCGTAAAACGCATGTAACGGAGTCTTGTAATCTTTGGGATTCATGGGATTTTTTGGTTTGCATGTGTTTTGGAAGCACTTAGTTGGATGCTATCTCGTTAACAGATCGGGCGTGAAATCCTTGAAAATAATCCTATCAGGCAAATCTGCTATATCAACGTACCAAATTTTATCAACTCCGACTGGCAGACCATTTGGGTAAGCTTCCCGTATTGCATTCAGTATTTCCCAACCCTGGACATCCATAAGAGCAACATCATTGCTTTCTATGAGAAGTACCGTTATCTTGCTAAGGTCTTTATAACTTTGGAGTTTTTTTGCCTTTATATCAAGTAGCTTCTTGATGCGTTCGGAAAGATTAGTGTTGTCTGGTGGAAAACGACCAAAGCGAACACATGGTAGCAAGTCATATCCCTTGATAACATGGAACGGAAAGGGGATATCAGGGGCGTTTTTAACCCAATGAGGACCATTTGCTAAGCGTGAATTATCTATTTCTTGACTAATCCAACTCTTGAATCCCTGGCGAATCTTTCTCCAGTCTTGTCCTTTTGTGATGACCCCATCGTAAAAGTTAATGTCAAGACGAAACGAAAGTTGATCGGAGAATTCTTCTATAAGACCTCCGGTGACTCGCATGAACCAATCATTATTGCGACGCTGATTCGGGATTGTATCAATGCTTGTATGCTCAATTGCAAAAGGTCCGGCAATTGCATCTATATCAGAAGAACTTCGATTTTCCTTATCAGGGTAAGAAGTGACTGTAAGTTCTGGATAACCGTTCTTCCGTAAATGTTTTATGAATGCATCAATGATGTCATAATCCTGCATAAAATTTTGCTTGGCTTATCTTGTCTCTACCGTAGCAGATCAGGTTTTATTTCTAATTCCAGCTGAAACTTGATTTGCTGCGCTTCCATTATTGTCAGTAGGTGTTGTATCGCCAGCCATCCTCCCGCTTTTGGATCTGTTTCTATTAGAAATCTGTCCTCCAGTTCTCCGCACCCCAACTCGTCATCACTAAAAACCCCTTTCGGAATTTCCATCCACTTCATTACCTGCTCTGATGGGAGGTGATGAAGCTCACTTATCTGTATCTCCAGATCCTGGTCGTTTAGTCCTATATAAGCTGTATCTTCCATTATTTCATTACTGTGATTCTCCAGATACCACATCATCAGATCAAGTAAATATAGGCGGTCCTTGCTCCCCGTTCCCGTCAATGGGCGTTTCCAAGCCATTGACGGTATCTGATAAAAATCGTTAGAATTTTCTGGTACCTGTGTTAGTAGAAATTTTGCTTTCTGGTTAATAGGATGTTTGTTTAGTGCCAAGCGTTCACGACTCTTGGAGTATAGTTCTTTAAGCAATTCTTTTGCCTTACCCACCGAGCACCTAAAGAATTCTCGATTAGAAGCGACACGGTCCTCTGCAAGTTTACTGTGCATTTCACTTTCTAGTCGGATATACTCCTCAGAAGACAATTCAAAGGCAACCTTAAACGGTGTTGGAATTCCAGTTGAATTTGAAAGATCTTTCGCCCGGGTAGAACTTTTACGAGCTGTCCTACCAATTTTTATTAGGTCTGGCATTGAGTCATTTACCAAGATATAAACATAGCCCATAACGATCACCTCGAATTTTCAGAAAAATATAGTGTAGGCACAGACCTATTGCAATTGAATTGTAGTGTCCAAAATAGCAGAAATATTCTGGACCATTCAGTAGTAGTGTTAATTCTTATTCCTATGGGAAATCTATGGCCTCTGTCAATTCTGATCCGCCTACTAAGATCGGCATACCCCGCAGCACGCCACGATTTGGTGTACAGACAAGATAGGTATTTGACTTAAGTATTGCAATCACAAGTTCCCCGTTACGCGGATCAGGTTTCCCAACCTCCACATAGTAGTCCTCACCATGCTTATGATAGGCAATACTAAAGATACGCTGATCTGAAACATCCCATCCTAAGTTTTTTTCTGCAAACTTCTTGACAGATTCCCAGACTTCTTCCGCCTGGGCGTCGTCTTTTGCTTTGGGAATAAAAAATTTCACTTCTGTAGTCATTTTAATTCCTCTTGAAAATTGATACAAGATGGTTATTAGACAATCTGTCACTTAAATCTGAGTCAAGTTTAATTTGTTGTGATAGTAAGACAAATGACAATTCTAAAGCAGTGAACTTTTTGATCAGTTAAGCAGCTACTTCTTCGGTAAGCAGGCGATTTAACAATTCCTCTAAATTAAACAGAGAATCATTTAACAGTAAAGGATTGGTCTTCATTTCCTTCGCTTCAAGGGTAAAACTTTTTAACAGTTCTGATGTAATAACAGTATTGTTTAAATCAAACAGATAATGATTCAATTCTACAAGGTCCGCTTGCATCTTCTCAAAAAACGCCGTTCTGCTTGAAGCTGCTGCATTCACCATATCCTCAATTTCCAATACTAATAACCTTTTTAGCGCACGTTCTGTTACCTCTTCAAGGATACCTTCATCTGCAAGAAAATCCTCAAAGCTGCCACCTTCATACTTATTCATACAAAGATCCTCCACTTTGCCATAATTTTCTTCGATTTCGTGCCAAATTTAAATCCCTCTGTGGGGGTTTTTGAGATTGTTTGATGAAGCCATGCAACAACAGCATCTTGTCATCTCTAATGGAAAAAAGAATTCGCGCAATCCGTCTTCCACTAAGATGACTTCGAATTTCCCATAGTTGATCTTCCATTTTCCTAACAAGAGGCATACCCAAAGGCCAACGAAATTGCACCAATCTTATGTCTTCACCAATTGCCTTTCTGTCCGCTTTTTCAAGTCCTCTGAGCCATTGCTGCACAGGAGAATGTCCAGAATCAGTATGAAAGAAGATGACATTAAGAGTAGGTTCATCGTTCATAAAAATATATGCATTGATATCGGATAATCTACCACTGGTTCAAGTTTGGCACACAAGGTAGAACTTACGATTTACCTCATTGATAGTATATCAGATTAGTAATGATTTTGCAAAGTAAAACGGGTGGATATAAATCCACCCGTTGCAGATTAAACAAAAAATTAACTACTACATTCCAACGTCAATATACAACTACTCTGGTAGTCCATCAACCGCCGCAAAGAAATCAGCGTTTGATGCGCTAAAACCGTACTGCTGCTCTACCTCCCGAATGGCGATTTCTGTGGTGAATAGGTTATCGTAAGTATCGGGAAACTCTACACCTGTGGTGGCATCGCGAAGTAGAATAATGTTATACCCATACCTTGCCATAGAACGGATGCCGTAATCCCTACCTAACACACACCAATTTGTAGCAAAACCAGCAAAGAGCAGATGTAAGATACGCTTTTCTTCAAGCAACTCGTGCAACTGCTGCCCTGTTGCGATAACAAATTCATCTTCTTGGACATCAATTGCAGGGGACATAGAGAGTTGTGATGCAAGTTTGTCCCAATGTATACCGATACCCGGTGGTTGACTACGGGGACCTCGGTAAACGGCATAATCTCTTGATCGACTTCGGAAATCAGAAGGTGGCCATGCCGAAGGTGCGGAGGGTTCAGGCGGTTTGTGTCGTTGGAGTTGTGGATACTGCGCTGCAACGGGCGGCGAAGGAGCATGGACGATTGTCATGCCCACCTTTCGCGCTGCATCTAATACCGGTACGACGCAGTCAATTGTCACCTGTTTTGCACGTTCAATCCAACTTTCGATGAAATGCACGTTCCATAAATCAACAAGAACCAACGCGGTCTCCGCAATCGGCAACGGCATTTCAAACTCACTACGGATGAAGGCGGTTTCACGGCACGGCACATCTGCTGGCGTACTATCTTGGAAGTAGCGGACACGCAAATTTAAGGTTTTCATTCTGGCACCTGAAACAGTGATTCGTCAAGTTCAGTGTTCAACTTCACACTACTGACGCGGTTTTCGGTGTAAAGCTCACCATCTACATTTTGGATAACATGGTGCGCTATTTTCACACCACCAACTTCGCGAAAATCAGAATAAATAGTTTCTTTGTCCATTGTCACACCTTGTTCTGTTTCGCGAAATGCTAACTTAATCACATAATGTGTTTCTTCACTGATATAGACCTTGACCATTTCACCTGAAGGTTGTTTCACAAGTAAAACAGCTGTGGGCTTTCCGAGCACATCTTCTGTTCCCGTATATTGAGCTGCCGTACCGTTCTCTGTAAGATTTATTAGGAGTGGAATCGTGTCTTTGAATAGAGCATCTTTGAGTGAGGTGGTCATTTCTGGAGGCATAGATTGCGCGCCCATGGCGGACACAGCAAAGGCAGCTTTACCATCAAAAATGATACTGACTTCGCCTTGAGGGGTGGAAATATCTTGTCGCATTTTATTCGGATAGATCTGATATAATACAACTTTTAAGTCCATTGGTCCCATAGGTGTATTAACAGTGACCTGTGCATCTGAAACAACATTTTTCACCATTTTCAACTTTTCAATTCCACCGTATGCATCCACAGCTGCAGCAACGATTTCCTTGGCTTTTGCAACGTCAGTCTCATTAGCTTCAGGGATCGGTTCTGCAGGTAGTGGTTCAGGTTGCTTAATATTAATTTCATTTACTTCACCAAATTCACTTAACGGTCGGTCAAAGTTATCTTGGTTTCCGACAGTGACGATTGTAAGCGCATCAGGGTGAAGATATTTTTTTGCGACTTCCTGCACATCCTCCACAGTAACCTTCGCGATATTGTCTGTAAAGGTTTCAAGGAAATCAGGTGCGAACCCACGATAGTCAAGTATCATCTGCTGAAAAGCGATTTGCGAACTGCTCTCGAAACCGAACACGAACGAATTGATCAGCGAATCTTTGGTACGCTGCAGTTCATCATCCGTAACCGGAGTTTTCCGTAAGTCGCGGACGATGTTGATGATAAGCGAGATAGCTTCAGCAGTTTTTTCAGAGCCTGGTTGGCAATATGCAAACCATTCGCCTGGGTTCGAATATAAACTTGTCTGCATGAGACTGCCCACCATGTAAGCAAGACCGTGCTTTTCGCGCACTTCCATCATCAAGCGAGAAGTAAAACCACCTTCTCCGAGAATATCATTCATCACACGGAGTGCAAAAAAGTCAGGAAAATCAGGGGTACGCATGATACCAAAATGTCCAATCAACATTGTTGTCTGCGGTAGATCCTTAGAGATATGGTTGACAGAAGGTTTAGGAACGTTTTCAACCGCAAGTATGATTGGAAAATCTATCTCAGTCTTTTCCCAACCTTCAAACACTTTCTTAAGTTGTGCGATCAACGTTTCTGTGTCAAAATCGCCGGTAATCGCAAGCATCATGTTATTGGGATGGTAGTATTTGGCATGAAAAGCCTTGAGATCCTCTACTGTGATACTCTCAACATGGTCTATTTCAGAATACCATCCGAACGGATGATCTTTTCCGTAAAGAATCTCGGAGAAGTTTCGCCATGCTAATTGGATGGGATTGTCATTCCGTCTACGTATTGCTTCAATGGCTTGCTGTTTTCGAAGTTCTAATTTATCTTCACGGAACGCGGGGTTTCGTAGCACGTCAGCGAAGATTTCTAATCCCTTTTCAATATCCTCCGCCATCGTTGAAAGGCTGATCGAACCGTATTCGGCAGACATGCTTATTTCAACAGAAGCTGCCATAGATTCGAGTTCTTCGTTCAATGCATCCGGTTCACGGGATACTGTGCCGCCCATTCGCATGACACTCGCGAAAATAGAGGCTAATCCCACCTTGTCACTTGAATCATAGATAGTGCCTGTCCTAACAAGTCCACTAATGTCAAATACCGGTAATTCGTGGTCCTCAAGAAGGTATAACACCATTCCGTTGGAAAGTTCATGTTTTTGTGGTACCGGTGGCTTAAACTGAATGGGTTCAAATGTCAGTTCTTCATGAGGTTTTGCACAAATTGGCATGCTGCCCAAAACAATAAAACAGGCGATGAGTATACTGATGAAAAGTTTAGTTGTGATCTGTTTCTGCATTATTCACTGTCCTCCTCGTTGCTACTTTCAGATGACACGGATTCCTTCTTAACGAGTGTAGCTACGGTACGGTTGCTCTTTTTAAAATAGGTTTGTGCGACCCTCATGATGTCATCGGGCGTAATCTCATACATCTTTTTTCGCCAATTGAGTATGTACCGCCAATCTCCAGCTATACCTTCGTAGAAAGCGAGTTGATTTGCCATTCCGGCGTTTGAGCTGAGGTCGCGGATGAACCCAGCGTCAATTTGTTTAAGGATACGTTTAAATTCCTTTTCCGCAACGGGTTCGGTTTTTAGTTTTTCGAGTTGAGCATAGATTGCCTCCTCTACTTCAACTGTCGTATTTGGTGAGCGAGGCGTAGCACTAACTACGAATAGATTATCGTAACGTGCACCAGGGTACCCATTTATTGAATCAGCAGAGACGGCTATGCCTTCTTCAACGATATTTTTATAAAACCGGGATGTCCGTCCATCCGAAAGGATAGCACTAATCATGTCCAGAACGTAATCGTCAAAATGCGGGATTGTCGGTTTATGAAATCCAATCATCATCTGTGGTTCAGCGTCAAATTCTACCTCAATCCTGCGTTCCCCTTCCTGAGTAGGTTCTTGCACAGTAACTTCATCGGGGAGCGGTTGCGATGGAATATCACCAAAATATTTTTCAATCAGTTTGATGGTTTTTTGGACATCAATATCTCCGACAATAACCATCACTGAATTATTTGGTGCATAATGGATGCGGAAGAATTCTTCTGCTTTTTTTCTATTGAGCATCGCTATGTCGGAAGGCCATCCGATAATTGGCATTCCGTAAGGGTGCGCCGTGAAAGATGCAGCGATAAACTGTTCGTATAGTTTGCCACCAGGACGCGTATCCACAGCCATCCGGCGTTCCTCTTTGACGGCTTCGCGTTCGACATAAAATTGACGAAGTACAGCGTTTTTAAGTCGGTCAGATTCAAGCATTGCCCACAATTCTAATTTGTTAGATGGTAGTTCGACCGTATAAATCGTATAGTCCACTGAGGTACCCGCGTTGAATCCGGTACTACCGTGTTGGGTATAGATTTCGGTATATTCGCTAGAGACGACCCATTCCTTGGCGATTTCCTGTTGTGCTTTAAGTGCTTCTTCCAATTCGGTAATTTTTGCTGCGTCTGCCCTTGCACCTTTGGCACGCTCCATGTCAAGCGCGTCACCAATTTTATCTATTTCAGCCAGCACAACTTTTTCTTTTTCATAGTCTATTGTGCCGATTGTTTTAGTCCCTTTAAACAGCATGTGTTCAAGCATGTGTGCAATGCCACGCGCATCGTCAGATTCATCTACGGAACCTGCTTTGAAAAGAATGTAAGGCGCGACAGTGGGAGAGGTGTGACGTTCAATCATCAACAGTTTTAAACCGTTGGGGAAAGTATGTTCCACCACCCGGTCTGCAAGATTTTGTGCTGATGCTATTCCGTGCAATGCAACAAAGAACAGAATCAGCAAATAACGTATCTGTTTCATTTTTATATTACGGCATTTTCACAATCAGTGCGATAAACTGACAATACCGCTCCTTTCTGTTTTTAAGCCTTCGGTGTTAAACCGGACGTTCAGTATTTTAAATATAGATTTTGGTGTGAAATCAAAACTACAAGTAAGAAAAAAGAAGCTCCGATGGAAAAATCGGAGCTTCCAATCTTTTACTCTTTCTGGAGGTCGCCGAGTAAACCAACCAAGGCAAATCTGATATGCGAGGAGAGGGCAGAATTTTCAGCACGAAGGTCTGCTCCTTCCTCGTCTGGATACATCACATGTGCCGCAACTGAGCGTTTAACCCAACGTTCCGCTCGGTCATCGTAAGGAATATATTTTTCTTTAGGGGCAGTGCAAGCAGGACATTCGTCAGGGGGTTCATCCGCTTCTTTCCACAAATAACCACAAGCTGTACAAACAAACATTACAAATTCCTTCCTTTTTTAGCACTTTGAAAGCGCGTTTATGGTAGTAATAAGATCAGATCGTGAATATTGCCATTGTAGCAAATTTCGTTTTGAAATGCAACGTTTAAATTATATAAGACTTAAACAATTTAGATTATTAGATTAGGTGATTTTAGTTGTTGACAGAGATATTCAGTTATATCTTTTTGTCTGAATCGCAGATTGTGCCTACAACAATATGAAGAATATGTAAGATGCACAGTGATCTGGCAGAAAGTTACACATCCGCTGAAAATTGTCGGAACTCTCACTAATTGTCTGGCACATCGTTAATTTGCAAATCTTCAAAAGGTTTTCCATCAGCATCAGTAACCCGCAGTCGGTGATGTACTCCGTATTGTATACAGTTCCCACTGTGTTATCAAATAGACCGAGAGCCAGCCTGTATTTTCATAAATGATGCCGGTTTGTTGCATCTGTACCATTGCTTTATCAAGCATTTTGTTTTTGCTGTAATGTTCAAGCTAAGCCGAGGTTGACATTTACTCGGTAACATTTGCACGAGAACTTGAATATTCTGGTGGAATAGAATTTATCAACGCATCTGACATTTGAATGTAACGTTCTTTGTCGTTTGCATTCTTGCTTGCATCAGCGACTTGTTTCCAAAAATAGTCCAATGAAGAATTGGCAGATATGATACTTAAAGCCTACATTCCGCACTTGTTTTGACCAATTTTGGTATTTTTACGACAAACACGCGTCACGAAAGGATTCGCACAGGATAATGGAGATTTTGAGTTGTGAATTAAGAGTCCATTTTCCACTTGTCTTTTTCTCCTGTTCACCTGAAATTGCTTGCTCAATGTAAGGACCACGCAGGTTTGAGAAATAAATACTGAAAATCGGAAATCAGAAGTGCGGAATGTAGGTTAAAGCATATTTGTAATTTCTTAATGCATCATCATAGAGTTCATTCGCAAGGACAGCGGTTTTGTTTTCATTGATTTCTTCTCTCCATTACCTATCATCTGGTTTGATTTTTGCTAAGATTTCCTTCCAATCCCACAAAATTAACGTGCCATCCTCAGAGCTGCTTGCCAACGTCATGCCATCATGAGAAAAAACTAAGGATGTAACATTAGTTGTATGTCCCAATGGTAAAGATAACAGTTCACTTCCCATTTCAGTATCCCATAGTAAAAGTTTATCATCTCTGTCCACGGTAAGTAGGATGTGTCCTGCGGGTGAGAAAAGCAGGAGATCGTCATCACCTTTTGCCTTGAATTCATTGATTGGAAGAATTTCTTTGGGTGGTGTGATTTCCCATATAACAATCACGTCACCTTTGGTTGCGAGCATAGTACTGTCACGAGAAAACGCTAACACTTCACCACCTTCGGGTAATGTCGCAAGTTTTTCACGTTTTTCTATATTCCATACATGTGTAGGACGAAAATGTTTGCCGTTTATTGCAAGCATTGTACCATCAGGAGAGAATACCAATTTTGTGTCAGTTCCTGAATGTATCTGAACGTCTAATTTGAATAGTTCCTTTCCAGTTCTCACATCATATAAACGTACATCTTGCCATTGATCTACACAAGCAAGGGTTTCGGTTGTTGGTGAAAATGCCATATTGATATTTAAGTTACTTTCCTCAAGTGTGAGAGAAGGAAGTGATTCTCCGCTTTCTAAGTCCAACAAAGTAATAGTGTTTCCAACTCGGGAGAACCTTAAAGCCCTCGGATTTGTTCTGTTGAAAACAATTTTTCCATCTGCGTTTTGAGCAGCAAAAAGTGTCGCTTGCGTAGATAAAGCAGTTGCCTTAGTAAGGTTAAGATTGTCAGGTATTCTCACAGATACTTCCTGTCCAGTTTTCACATTCCAATTCTGAACTGTGCCGTTCAACATAACACTGGACAATGTTGTGTCATCTTTAGAAAAAGCAATTGATTTGACCCATTTCGTGTGTTCCGTTGCAAGGGTAGAAATACTTTTACCTGTGTTAGCATCCCATAGTTTAATTGTACCATCATCACTTGCACTGACAAGTGTCTGCCTGTCTGGAGAAAAAGCAAGCACAGAGACGTTACTACGATGTCCATGGAAAGATACTTGTTTACTACCAGCACTGACATCCCATAATTTAATATTTCCGTATACGTCACCACTTGCAACAGTCCTATCTTCCATAGAAAACGCCAAAGCGGATACCCATCCTGTGTGCCCAATCAATGTTCTCAGTTTTTTGCGAGATGCCACATCCCACAATTTGACCAGATTGTCTACTCCCGATGTAGCAAGCATCTTGCCATCCGTAGAAAATGCTAATGCTTGTATCCCTTGATACTTATGTCTATTATTTTTTTTGAACAAGTTGGAAAGAAACTCATTTAGATAAAACTTTGAATGTCCTCCAAGAACATCTAACCTCTTTCCAGTGTCTGAATCCCACAAGCTGATTTTTCCATTATAGTGTCCGAGAGCAAGTGTGCTTGTGTCACTATGAATTGCTGCTGTTGTTGACTGATCAAGATAACGGTGGTCTGTAAGTTCATCACCGGTTTTGACATCCCAATGTGCGATGGAAATTGAAATGTGGCTACTAACACCCAATAGTGTTGTTCCATCTTTAGAAAATGCTAATCCCACATTTGAGGCATAGTTATATCTTGAAGCCGCAAATCTATCCTGTTCATCTGTAGAAGGTCGAAGGGAAGAGATCTCCATTCCTGTTTTTGGATTCCAAAAATGAATAATATTATTGTCATACCCACTGCTTGCGAGGATATTTCCATCTGGTGAAAACGCCAATGCGTTGACCTGCTTCGGATAAACCATCCTCATGATGTTTTCATTACCAGTGCCTATATCATATACCCACACTCCGATACTTGTTCCCACAGTAAGCTGCGAACCGTCAGGTGAAAATCGCAAGGTGTTGATGCCACCCCTTCCAAGTCGTCTTATTGCTTCGGGAAATAGAGCAGCACGCGCGTTGTCACCAGTTTCTACGGGTGGAATACCAATATCAATAACCAACCATGATCTTCCCTTCATCAACCTGCGAATTGATGCAAAATCATCTATTGGATTATTCTTGATATCAAGTTTTTCTAAGTTCTGGAAGTTCTCAACTATACTAATGTCACTGATATTGTTATTATCAAGTTTTAAAGACATAAGAATTATTAATTCAGCAAGCGGTGCTATTTCTTGGATTTGATTTCCACTCAGACTTAAGTGCCTAAGGTCTTTTATTCCTGCAAGTGGAGAAATATCGGTAATCCTGTTATTCGTTAACACAAAGTTGTACGGATGGCGCATATTTGACAGGGGTGTTATATCTGTGATTTTGTTATTACCGATTGTCAATATGTTCATCCTTGTCATACCTTCAAGTGCTGAAATGTCTTCAATCTGATTATGATCAATCCATAATGACCGTAGCTTTTTCATACCAGATAGTGGAGTAATATCAGAAATCTGGTTATACATTAGGTCTAACGATGTAAGTTGTGTTAGTCCTGAGAGCGGGGTAATATCACTGATGTTAGTAGTGCCAAGATACAATCTTGTCAGCTGTGTCATTTCGTTGAACGGGGAAATGTCGCTAACTTTATTTCTTGCTATGGATAATTCCCTAAGTTCCGGCACTTGTGTAAGCGGAGAGATGTCTGATATATCATTATTATACAGGTGCAAATTTGTAAGTTGTGGCAGCTCACCTAAAGCAGAAATGTCACTGATTTGATTGTCACCCATTGATATATACGTCAATTTTTTCAAACCTGCAAGTGGGGTTATGTCACTGATTTGATTAATATTTAACACTATACTGGATAACTCGACCGCATTCTCCAAACCTAATAAGTCCTTAATATCCTTTTGCGGGGCAGTTAATTCTGTCAATTCTGCAAGTTTCAACTTTGGAATTCTTGAATTGGGTCGCAATTCCAAAGCCTCACGTATCGCTGCTGCTAAATTCTCATCTGGTATTTCCACATATTCGCTGGATGAACAACCGTATACTACTGATAGAATCAGAAAAAGTGTCAATAGATATTTCATAATTATTCCTATACATTTTATTCTGCCTTCATGAAATCTAAATCATCAATTGGTAGACATTTGCACAAAACTTGAATATTCTGGTGGAATGGAATTTTTCAACGCATCTAACATTTGAATGTAACGTTCTCTGTCGTTTGCATTCTTGCTTGCATCAACGACTTGTTTCCAAAAATAGTCCAATGAAGAATTAGCAGATATGATACTTAAAGCGTATTTGTAGTATCTTAAAGCATCATCATAGAGTTCATTCGTAATATACGCATGTCCAAGTGTCATGGGGTAGTAATAACTCGTCCCCGTATCCCCTTGTAACGCACGTTTCGCATATTTTAGTGTTGTTTCTGGAAAGAGTCCTCTTTCAAGAAGTTCTTCAGCAAACCAACGTTGGTAATATGCACTCTGTCCGTTGACCTCTTTCTGTCGAAGTTTCAACCACTTAGCGTTGGCAATTTCAGCTTTATCGGAATCACCTATTTTATTGTAGAGATCCCCTAATATTTTGTGCAGGACCACACTCTCCTGCATTTTAGGTTCTATTTCTTCAAGGATAGCAACGAGTTTGTGCTCTTGTCCTTCGTTAGCGTAAAGTTCGTAGATAGCGCGAATTAATGAATTATGGGTAACTTGTCTGAAAGGTGCGTCTAATGCTTGCATATATACCGCTTCAGCATCAGAAATCTGGTTCTGTTTTATATATAGATTTGCTATCTTATTGTAGGATTGGTATATTCTTGGCTCAAGTTCTATGACTTTTTCATAATAGGCTACTGCTTTTGTCAAGTACTCATTTTCTAAATTTGCCAAAATTGGACGGGTGTAAGGTTCAAGTTTGGCATTTCCAATGAGTTTGCCATCATTTTTATTCGGCGAACTATCGGAAATGCGTCCCTCCGTTTCTACGTCAAATTTCCAATATCCGACCAAACCGGATTCATCTCCCTTCAACTGCTTGTTCATATCGGAACGAATCTGATTTTCTGTGCGCGCGATGTCCCAAATCCGCACTTCATCAATTAGTCCAGCAAAAGATGCGTGCTCAGATATTTCTTCTTCATGTGAACAACCGATGCGGAATGGCAGTGTGGTTTTACGTAAATTGTTCTGAAGTTTAAAGTTATTTCTTTGGACTTCAGAACCGTTGAGATATAACTTCATGATGTCATTTTTAGCATCAATGGTTCCCGCAACATGGTACCATTTATTTTTTTCAATCGTATTTGGCGGAGACCAAATAAATTTTTGTGGATGTCCGCCCGGGGATACATTAAAGAGAATTTTGCCTTCATCAAACAACCAAAGTGTGAATTGACGATGCGAAATGTCCGGAATCCGTTTGTCACCTTTGAATAACACAGTCGTATAGGTGTTTAGAAAATCTGTGGGTTTGATCCATGCAGAAATCGTAACTTGTTCGGAGATATTGTTAATGATCTCGCTGTCCACGATTTCGACGTAACTCCCATTTCCGTCTAAGTTTAGTGCTTTGCTTTCTATGACATCTACCTTACGATCCACTCTTTGCAACAGATCACCCAACTTTATGTACCACCAGGCATTTTCAGGTTGCAGTTTAGTAAGTTTTTGATACTGCTCAATTGCTTGTTTAATTTTATCTGTGGCTTCATAACTTTCAGCAAGTTGCAAGATTAGGTTGGGATCGTTTGGGTTCATCTCAACCTTCTTCAGTTGTTCTGGTATCCATTTTTCATAGAGTTTTCCTTCTTTGGCGATTTCACGGATTGCATTTTTTGCCCTATTTCGTGTGGCTGATTCCTGATATATATCATAAGCTTCTACGTAACGTTTTGTCTCACGGTAACTTTTGGCAAGCATTTCGCGCAAAGTATCTTGAATCCTACTATTTGTATCGCTATCACTCTTATCAATCGCGGATTTGGATAGTTCAATTGCCGGTTCATACATCCTATTTTCAATGCAGATTGTTGCGAGCGCGCCAAGAAACCACACATTATCTTTTTCGCTATAGGATGCAAGTGCCTGTTTAGCTTGTTTGAGCATCTCTTTGGCTAATTCAGGCTGTTTGTTTTTTTTCAATGCAGCCGCAGCATAATAGAAATAACGGACATCGTTAGATTCTGCTTTGCCAAGTGCTTCATACATTTCAGCAGATTTTTGATAATCCTTTTCATCCCAATATATTTTCGCCAATATTGTTCGTGCTACAGGATTCTCTTTATTTTCTCTAAGTTTACCTTCATAATGTGTTTTTAACACTTCAAGTTTATCTTGGCTCTTGAAAGCACCAATCAATGAATCGCGTGCAGTCTCCAATTTGTATATCACTGTAATTCTTGCCGAAGTAAAGGACCTTCGTTTGCTGTTTGTATTCGAATTCGCCTCTGTTTCATAGGGTTCTATTACTGTGTCCATTTCACCGAGTTCCACATATACCTTGAGTAATTCCGCAGATATTTTTTCTTTCTCATAAGAACTAGTTGTCATAACGAGTGCACGCCTGTAGGCATTAACTGATTTTTCCAATTCGTCATTTTTGTAAAAGTATTCTGCACGTACTTTCTGCATCTCGAATGTGATTGTACCATCATCTTCTGCCTTTTGTAACTTCTCTTCTAAATTCCCATAATAACGATAGAAATTGAGCAATTGTCGTTCAATACTTTGCCTGTCCGAATCTGATGTGGAGGATAGAATGGCATTCTTCAATGCTAATTCAGCAGCATCTACGTCCTCATTGAAAAAATATAGTTTTGCAAGTTTGAGATATGTGTGTTTATCATCTTGTTCTAATTCAATAACTTTTTCATAGTTGGCGATGGCTGCGTCTACATTATCTTCGGCTGCATAAAGTTTTGCGAGTCGTGCGTAATGGACACCAACTTCCGGCTCCGCTTGGATATATGACTGAGCGAGTTCAAGTGCCTCGTTACGTTTGCCGGCAGCTTGTAAACTATTAATAAGCGCATCTTGATACTTTGTGTTTTCTGGGTCAACTTCAAGTAGTTTGCTCCAGGTTTGAGCAGCTTTTTCGTGCTGATTTATGCGTGAGTAGAGTGTTGCAAGTTGTACACGATATTCAAAATCTTCAGGTAGCACTTTGACAATTCGTTCGTAGATTTCTATTGCTTTCTCTATTTGGTTTTGCTTCACGAATTCCTCTGCTTTTTTGACGAATTCTTGTACCATCACACGCTTTTCTTCGGTGCTCACCTCTTGGGATTCAAGTTGTGCAACGAAAGTAATAACTGAGATTAACATGAGAATGACTAAGAAAAAAGACAATTTTGATCGTGCCATTGAAATATATCTCCTATACTGCTACTGTGTTCATTATAAATAAATGTGGTTCATAATTATAGTTTGAAAAAGTAAGGATAATTGGTATCCTTTGATTAAACATAACGTGAGTTTGATATATGGCACATTCTAAAAATATGCGGACATTTTCGTAGGGGTTAGGTTGCCTAACCCCTATGGGCGAGGGGAGCTCGCCCCATTAGCGTCAATTTAGGGGTCCCCAACCCGGTAGGTGCGGTTTGCAACCGCACCGGAACTTATGGAATAAACCCTCTTTAGTCCCGTAGGGACGCAATGTTTATAGAAAACGTGGTACCCCCAATCTCTTCAGCCCCGTCCGGGCGGAATGTTTATAGCAATGGGTTACCAATCCGGATATGTCGCTCGAATGGAACTAAAGAGATGTGCCTAAACGAGGTACTATAAACATATTGTCCGGACGGGACTGAATATAAGACAGTTTCAATCCTCATGCATATTGAGGAGCGTTCATAAAAACACAGATATTTCTTAAATTGACGCCTATGGGCGAGGGGACCTCGCCCCTACGAGAAGCACGAAGTCTCGTTTTTACCAAACTCACGTTAAACATAAACATCAAGGAAATCCAAATGTGACTGCTTCCCACGCTAAAGCGTGAGGTTTCAACGTGCCGTGCTATTTCGGTTGGGTTCTTGGACAACTCTAAGGTTGCTTCCCGACTTTTGCGAAGTTTCGTCTGGCTTTTTCAGCGTCCAGAAACTTCATCGGGCGACACAACAGCAATATGTTGCGGGACCAGCCAACGTCCGACTACGGTATAAACAAATATTCTCACGGAATGGACCGATACTTTAGTGCTTTGGCGTTCTGTCTCTATCGCGGTTGTGTCCGTGTTGGTTTCCTCCACAATCTCTAAAATGCGATTTCAGAACTCATCACAAACAACTGGAGGATCATAACCTCCGACAACTCATAGGTCTGATTTGTGGTATTGTTGACTTTATCAACATCAACTCTGTCCAAGCAATTGGATTGGATAGGACATTAGCAAGGATGCTAATGATTGCTTTCCTATCCAGTTGACATATATATTATACCATATATCTTGAATGAAATCAACGATTTTTAGGGAGACGTTAGCGGTGTTTCATCCCCGCCTTAAAAGGCGAGACTTTCACACCGAATATTTGGTAATATCCTGACATAGATGATTATACCAATTCTGATAAATAAAACACCATTACGGAGATTTTATAACATTTTGAAACTCATCTCATCTCTTGCTGAATGTCCGAGGCGCAATGAATTGCGCGACTACGAACGCTAATTTGGTAATGAGAAGTTTTCGTTCAGAAATGGTATTACATATAAAAACCGTCTTTCAATAATATGATTTATGGACCACCCGCAAATTATTTGAGTAAGAAATTTTAATTGGTGTCAGACACTTCGTTAATATGCAAATCTTCATAAGGTTTTCCATCAGTATCAGTAACTCGCAGATAAAATCCACAGGTCTTTTCCTCATTGCAAACCTTGACAAGAATGGTGTTTTTGCCTGCTTTGAGAGTAACAGGAATTATGTCTCTATCAAGACTGATACTTTTATCCTGAGTATTTGCGAATATCTCTATACCATTTAGCCATATTTTACCTTGGTCGTCACTGTCAAAACGGAATTGCACCTTCCGTTCATCAGGAGAGGTTACAGTTGCCCATGCATAGGAAACACGCCAATTAGTGTCACTACCGAAATCAATGAAACCATTGAAAGTATCATCAGACAATTTTTTCCAACTTATCTGTTCATTCACACCTTCATATTGTCCAGTTAGGTCTATCTGCGTTGTGTCTTCGAGGATGTATTCCGTATTGAATCCGACTCCTCCTGTGTTGTCAAATGGTCCGAGAGTTAGCCAAGCATTCTCAGCAATCATACCAGTTTGTTGCATCTGTTCCATTGCTTTATCGTACATGTTGTTTTTACTATAATATTCAGCTAAACCGAGTTTGACAATTATTCGGTTAACATTTATCCGAAAACCTGAATATGTTGGTGGAATGGAATTTGCCAACGTATCAAGCATTTTATAATAACGTCCTTTGTCGTTAACCCTATTTCCTGCGTCAGTGATTTTTCCCCAGAAATTATCAAATGAATACTCACTGGAAATGACACTGAAGGTATGTTTGTATAGTTTAAGTGCCTCATCATAAAGCCCATTGGCGATACATGCACGTCCAAGCATTTCAGGGAAGCCAGGGTCTGAATAACTATTTTTTATATATGCGCGTTTCGCTAATTTTAGTGCTGTTTCTGGAAAAAGTTCTTTATCAAGGAGCTCGTTAACAAAATAAAGATATTGGTATGTACTCTGTTGTCTATTGAGAGCTTTCTGCCGAATTTGCAACCATTTGGCGTAAGCAATTTCAGCTTTGTCAGTATCACCTACTTTTTTATAGAAGTCACCTAAAAGTTTGTGCAGGACAGCACTTTCATCCATTGTCGGTTTGATCTCTTCAAGGAAAGCGATGCGTTTGTTTTCTTGCCCTTCGTCAGCATAAAGTGCGGAAATAGCACGCATTGCCGAATCGTGTTCACTCTGTTTAAGGGGCGCGTCCAACGCTTGACGATACGCCGCCTCCGCTTGTGAAGGCTGCACGGCTTTTATATAGGTTTTTGCCAATAGGTCGTAGAGTTGGTATGAAGAAGGTTTAAGCTCAACCGCTATTTCGTAAGCCGATATCGACTTCGCTAAATGTTCAGATTTCAAACTCTCAAAAATTGGACGGGTGTAAGGTTCAAGTTTGGCATTTCCGATGAGATTGCCATTGTTTTTGTTAGGCGAAGTATCAACGATTTTGCCTTCCGTTTCTTCGTCAAATTTCCAATATCCGACTAAACCGGGTTCATCTCCATTCAACTGCTTGTTCATATCGGCACTTATCTCATCTTCAGTGCGTGCGATATTCCAGATACGCACCTCATCAATTTGTCCGATAAAAGAGGTGGTTTGCACCTGGTCTTTGATATGAGTAACTCCTATACGCAGTGGAAGACGACATTTAACGAAACGATCTTTTCCATTATAGTGTCTATGACCAAATTCATGCCCATTAACGAAAATCTTCATGTAATCCTTCTTCGCATCGATGACACCGGCAATGTGAGTCCATGTGTTTAATTTTATGAGACCCGGCGGAGAATAAAGGGATGCATACCCTCCATCTTCAGGTGACGAAGAAATTTTGAGTTTCCCATCCGACCTAATAACAAGGATGTAACTTCGTTGCCTATAATTTTGTTTTTGCTCATCACTTCTGAAGACAATACGTACATAATTATTTGGGAAACTGGTTGGTTTTATCCAAGCAGACACCGTCACTTGATCCGTAATGTTGTTTAGAGACTCGCTGTCACCGATTTCAACGAAACTCCCATTTCCACTAAGTGTAAGCGCAGTGCCTTCAACTACTTCACCTGTTTCACGTCTCTCTGGCGGTATATTTTGATAGAGGTCACCAAGTTTTTTGTACCACTGCAAGTCTTCTGGCTCAAGTTCGGCGAGTCTTTCATATTGCGCAATCGCTTCTTTAATTTTGTCGGTGGCTTCGTAACTTTCGGCAAGTTTCAAGATGGGTTTGGGATCGTTAGGATTCTCCTCAACCTTCTTCAATTGTTCTGGTATCCACTTTTCATAAAGTTTTCCGACTTTGGCGATTTTCTTCATTTCAGTTTTTGCTCTTCCTCGCTCGTAGTTATCGTCAGCAACGTTTGCCATCTGCTGATATGCCGTAAAAGCCTCTTCATAGCGTTTTGCGCCGTGGTAACTTTTCGCAAGAATCGCATAAAAATACTCCAATCCCCAACTGTTATCTTTACTCTCCTTTTTAGTGACAGCGTTATCAGCGAGTTTAATAGCCGGGTCATACATTTCACTTTCAAGACAGATTGTGGCAATTGCCCCGAGGAATGACGAGTCTCGTTTAAATTTGCTGGATGCAAGTGCTGTATCGGCTTCGTTCAATACCGCTTTCACCATGTCAGACTGGTTACTTTTATGGAAGGCAGCAGCAGCATAGTAAAAGCTGCGAATATTGCTCGGTTCTGCTTTGCTAAGCATGCGGTATGCTTCAG
Source organism: Candidatus Poribacteria bacterium (assembly GCA_965197475.1). Classification (GTDB taxonomy): domain Bacteria; phylum Poribacteria; class WGA-4E; order WGA-4E; family WGA-3G; genus MSPOR6. Next base: position 1,902,278 of record CBDANF010000003.1, read on the forward strand.
CAGCTTTTTGATAATCGCTGGCTTCCCAATAAATCTCAGCGAGTATTTCAATGATAGCAGGATTGTCAGCATCTTTTTCAAGTTTACCTTCAAAAAGGGTTCTCAATACCTCAAGTTCTCCTTGACTTTTATAGGCATTTATCAAAGTTTTACGTGTGTCATCGCTACCGAAATCGAATGTAATACCGGATGAACCGAAAGACGTTGAGACGTGTTCTGATCTGGATTGCTTTGATGCTTCAGCCACGTAGGATTCTAATACTAAGTCTCTCCTGCCTTGTTTGATGTGAACCGCGATCAATTCTTCAGCCACAAAATTTCGCTCATAAGGATCAGGGGCCATTTCGAGTGCTTTCTTAAAGGCATCAGCAGATTTTTTCAATTCGCTAGTATTGAGAAAGTGTCGTGCACGTTCTTTTTGCATCTCGAATGTGATTGTGCCATCATCTGCAGCCTTTTGTAACATCTCTTCTAAATTCCCCTGATAACGATAGAGGTTGACCAATTGCTGTTCAATACTTTGCCGATCCCATTCTGATGTGGTGTGTAGAATGGCGTTCTTCAATGCTTTTTCAGCACCATCTATGTCCTCATTGACAAAATAAAATTCTGTGAGTTTGAGATACGTTTGTTCATCGCCGTATGCTAATTCAATTGCTTTTTCATAGTTAGCGATGGCGGCATTTACGTTATCTTCGTCGGCATAAAGTTTGGCGAGCCGTGCGTAATGGACACCAACTTCCGGCTGCGTTTGGGTATATGCTTGCGCGAGTTCGAATGCCTCGTTACGTTTGCCGGCAGCTTGTAAACTATTAACGAGTTTATCTTGATACTTAATGTTTTCTGGGTCAGTTTCAAGTAGTTCGCTCCAGATTTGAGAAGCTTTTTCGTGCTGATTTATGCGTGAGTAGAGTGTTGCAAGTCGCACACGATATTCAAAATCTTCAGGTAGTGCTTTGACAATTCGTTCGTAGATTTCTATTGCTTTCTCTATTTGGTTTTGCTTCACGAATTCCTCTGCTTTTTTGACGAATTCTTGTACCATCACACGCTTTTCTTCGGTGTTTTGGGCTTTAAGTCCTGCCATGAAAGTACCCACTGTGATTAACATTAAAATGACTAAGAAGAAATACAATTTTGATCGTGACATTGAAATATACCGCCTATTAAGGTTATAGTTATATCTTTGATCTTTTCCACTACGTCTTTCGGTTTTCATTTTTCTGTCTGTTGTTCTATTTCTCGGCAGGGCCCTGTTCTTTCAGCTCTGATATTTGGTCTCGCAATGTCGCTGCCAGTTCAAAATCAAGTTCAACAGAAGCTTTGTTCATCTGCCGTGTTAAGTCTACAATTATTGTTTCAATATCTTCTATACCAGTGACTTTCTCAATGATGGAGACAGTTTTTTCGGTTTTTTCAGATTTTTTCGTTACATATTCCTCAGTTGATTCAGAGATGAGTTGCTCAATTGCTTTTTGAATTGTTGCAGGCGTGATGTTATTATCTTCATTGTATTTCACCTGTATATCACGGCGACGTTGTGTTTCTGCGATTGCATTTGCCATTGCATCGGTTATGGTATCGCCGTATAACAGGACTTCACCATCAACGTTACGCGCAGCACGACCGGAAGTTTGCACTAATGAGGTAACAGATCGGAGGAAACCGGGACGATCAGCATCCAGAATTGCAACGAGTGAGACTTCTGGTAAATCAAGCCCCTCACGTAGTAGGTTTATACCGATGAGTACATCAAATTCACCTTCGCGGAGTTGTCGTAGGATACGCGCACGGTCAAAAACATCAATTTCAGAATGCATGTAGTTCGCGCGGAGACCTGCCTCAATGAAATATTCGCTTAAATCCTCTGCCATCCGTTTTGTGAGAGTTGTGACAAGAACTCGCTGCTTCTGCTGAACCCGTTCTCTGATTTTACCTATAAGATGGTCAATTTGTCCACGCACTGGATGGACACTAATTTGAGGGTCAATTAATCCGGTAGGACGAATGATCTGCTCGACGATTTGTCCTCCTTTTTTCTCTGCTATCTCATATTTGCCGGGTGTAGCCGAAACAAATATTACTTGTCTTAGGTAAGCCTCTACTTCCTCAAATTGTAGCGGGCGATTGTCTAATGCTGACAGCAAACGGAATCCGTAATCAACGAGTGTTAGTTTTCTCGTTCTGTCCCCTCGGTACATCCCTTTCAATTGTGGGATTGTCACATGTGATTCATCAATGAATAGGAAAAAATCCTCTGGAAAGTAGTTAAGAAGGCAGTATGGGGGTTCGCCAGGCTGTAATCCGGATAGATGTCGAGAATAGTTTTCAATTCCTGAGCAATATCCTACCTCGCGTAGCATCTCCAAATCAAAGCGAGTTCGTTGTTCAATACGTTGTGCTTCCAGCAATTTGTTTTCTTTCTCGTATGTGGCAATCCGTTCATGGAGTTCAAGTTCAATGTTTATGAGAGCTTCTTCAAAGATGTCGGCATCTGTCATAAAATGTTTTGCAGGGTAGATTTCAAGTGTGTCTTGTTTACTCAGTATTTCACCGGTAGTTGTGTCAATTTCACAAATTCTATCAACCTCATCTCCAAAAAGCTCAATACGGAATGCGCTTTCGCTATATGCTGGAAATACTTCAACCACATCACCTCGAACACGGAACGTGCCTTGCCAAAAATCGACATCGTTGCGGACATACTGAATATCCACCAAGGAGCGTAGGAATTCATCACGACGGATAGTTTTTCCAATTTCTAAATCAACTTTCTGACCTTCAAATTCGCGGGGTGATCCAAGACCGTAGAGGCATGAAACACTGGCAACAATGATAACGTCACGCCGTGACATTAAGGAAGCAGTTGACGCAAGCCGCATCCGCGTGATTTCCTCGTTTATCCGTACATCTTTCTCAATAAAAGTGTCCGTTGAGGGAATATATGCCTCTGGTTGGTAGTATTCGTAATCGCTCACGAAATAATGCACGGCGTTGTTCGGGAAAAAGGATTTGAACTCACTGTAGAGTTGTGCGGAAAGAGTTTTATTTGGAGAGATTACGAGCGTTGGGCGTTGGATATTTTGAATCACGTTTGCCATCGTATAAGTCTTACCTGAGCCAGTAACGCCCAATAGCGTTTGTGCTCTATCGCCGCGTAGGATTCCGTTAGTCAATTTGTCAATTGCTTGCGGTTGATCTCCCTGCGGGTCGAAATCCGAGACCAGCTGAAATGGTTTTGATGGTGTTCCTGGGTCTACATTGATAGGAGAAATTGATGGTCGCGCGTCGAAATGCTCTCTCATTTCTGCTCCTTAAAGTCCAATGTTAGTGAATAGTCGTTTTCATGTTTGTATCTAACTGCTTTGAGATTGTGCCTTTTAGTATAGCACGTTTTTCTTAAAATTTGTAGGGAGAGAGTCTATTTAGGGTGTGTAAATATTTGTCAGTTGGCGTAAAAGTAAAGTGTTCGGTTTAACTTTATTCAACCCAACTATAAACTAAAATGCAGGAAGGCATTGCCACACTAATGCTGATCGCAAATTCTTGTAGGTGCCTGTCCCTTACTAAAAGGTTCGTTGCTAATGTTTTCATCAGGACATTTGTCTTTATTTCTTAGTAGACCTGTCATTTTATCAATTTCCCAGAATTCAATTTCTTCTGGCACAAGGAATTCCTTTTCTGGGCCGCGGGCTGCTTCATCTATAAAGCGCGCCCAGATTGGCAGCGCAGCCCATGCTCCTTGCTGGTTATAGTTTTTCAGCTTGCGCCCCTGTCTATCAAGTCCGACCCAAACGCCAACAATCAAGTCCGTGGTATACCCTACAAACCAAGCATCTACATTTTTGTTGGTGGTGCCTGTTTTACCAGCTATTGGTCGAGTTATTTTATAATCATGATTTATTGATATAGCACGATGTCCCGTTCCTTGTTTAATAACGCTTTCCAAAAACGAAGTAATCTGGTACGCAACCTTTTCATCTATTACACGGGTTCGGTCTGGCTGATAGTCTCTAGATGGGTAGATCGGCGATCCATTTTGATCGGTTATATACTCAATGTAACTTGGTTCTACTTTAATACCGCGATTGGCGAATATCCCATAAGCAGAAGTTAATTCAAGTGTCGTCATACCAAAAGCACCCAAGGTGAGTGCTGGTTTTGCTGGATCCATAGATGTTGAAATACCCATCTTTTTGGCAAGTTCCACGGTCCTAACTATCCCCTCCTTATAACCGTTCTTGGTTTCTGGTGTTTCCCAAGCTACTCTCGCAGTAGGAACGTTAATAGATTTAGCAAGTATTTGCCTTACTGTGACTGGTCCATAGTGCTTACCTTCAGTATAGTTGTCAGGTGCCCACCATTGCCCGGGTATATGCTCAATCTCCCAAGGTTCATCAACTATGATTGATGCTGGTTTTATTAGGGCAGGTTCCTGCATAAGCGCAGCGAAGACAATCGGTTTAAATGCTGATCCCGGTTGTCGTTTTGATTTTCCTACTGCACGGTTTAGGAAATTGTGATTTTTCATTGCCGCGATATGAGGATTCCTACCGTCAATACGATAGTCGCGTCCTCCTACCATCGCTTTTACATGTCCAGTCCGTGGTTGAAATGCAATGAGTGCTGCCTGCAAATAATTATTTTTGGGGTGAATGCCGTGTGGATTGTCTTTATTTGCTTCATAGTCTGGCAGGTGTGTCCCATATTTTCTATCCAAATATCGTAAGTGATCTGCAACAGCATCCATCGCCACAGATTGCATCGACATATCTATTGTCGTGTAGACCTTCAGTCCTTCGTTATACAAAATATTTTTAAGTTCAGGCATACCTTCAAGTTGAGATGTTATATGTTCTAAAAAATGTCCTGCGGTATTCTGTTTCGCTTTCACAGAAGTATTTGATGGCTTTTGCACTTGTATCGGTTGAGCCAGATTCTCATTATACTCTTTGAGATTAATAAATCCTTGATTGTACATAGCCCTGAGTACCACATTGCGGCGATACATAGAATTTTCAGGATTTTTAACTGGTGAATAAAGAGTTGTACCTTTTGGAATACCTGCAAGTAAGGCACATTCATGGAATTCAAGTTCAGGCACCTCTTTTCCAAAAAATGCCATAGCAGCCTTCTGAACTCCAAAAAGTTGCTGCGCCCCAAATCGTCCGAAGTCGATATAGTTGAGGTATGCTTCCAGAATTTGTGACTTTGATAACTGTTTCTCGATTCTGAAAGCAAGCAAGATTTCACGAGTTTTTCTGGCAGGAGTTCGTTCCGTTCCCAAGTATATATTCCGCGTTAGCTGCTGTGTCAGTGTGCTTGTTGCACCAATTCGGTCGCCGCCTCTAAGAGCATCCTTAATCGCCCCTACAAGTCGGATAATATCAATTCCGGAATGCTGATAAAATCGGCGGTCCTCAATAGCAATAAACGCATCAACCAATTTTTTAGGCATTTCAACGAGGGGAATAATTTTGCGTGTTGTTCCGTCATCATCTCCGATAGGTCCGCTAGGTTCAGCGATTAGTTCCGGTTCAAGGTAAAAATTGCGAATTGCGTTTCCTTCTTCGGTGTGAATAGATTCAATTTTTCCGTTTTTTACAGAGAGACGAACGCGTTTTGCGTCCGTTTCTCCTTCCATAAATGGATATTCAAATTGCCGAAGAAAAATCCGAATTGTCCCACTCTGTTTATCTTTTTCTCCACTCAGTTGCAATAAATATTGACCGGGAGAGTTAATGCCTTTCCTTCCTGGCATAATTTCTTCATAATCCAAGCGATGTGGTTGTAGTTTATCTATCAAAAAAACGGCAGTATCTTTGAGCTGCACTTCGCAAATTGATGAATATACCTCAAGATGCTGCCGCCAAGTTTGTGTATCTTTTTTATATTCTAAGTCTTCAAGATCAAGTGCTGCCACATCTTCCCAACACCCCAGCATAAACCCACCTGCAACACCGATACCGAAACAGATTACGAAAAATACAAGGATTATACCAGCGAAGATTAGGCTTAGAATCACTTGGAAGGAATTAGACAAAAAGCGGCGCATTTTAGTCTCCAATGTGTATTATTTGAAGGTAAGATAAAACTTTTCTAACTTCTGCCCTAAGGCGTTCGATCTAAATCTGCTTTTCTGACCCGTTTAATTAAGCACCCGATAGCACGCGTTTTTTTCTGTTTATCTGGAATAGTCTTTCCCTCTAATATCAGATTCAACACATTCCGGAGATAATGGTTTTCAGGTGTCTTCCGACTATCGTCAATTGCGCCTCTATAACGAAGTGTGTTTTCCGCATCTATAACAAATACCTCTGGTGTTCTACGTGCTTGAAAATAGTCTGCGATTTCGTTATCTGGGTCCTTAAGAATAGGAAATTCAAAGTTGTGTTTCTCGCGATACTTTTTAATTTCTTCAATCGTCTCATGCTTATTGGAATGGATGCCGACAAACTTCACATCTTTCTCCTTGTAATCCTTAAACAGAGCAACGATGCGCTCAACATAATCATCTACCACAGGACATTGAGTTGCGAGAAATATCAGCACAACCGCTTTTTTCTCCTCACTGAGTTTCTTCAGAGAGTGAGGTTTATTTTCCGTGTCTTTGAGGTTCCAGTCCTTGACCTTTTCATCAATTTTGACAGGATTTTCTATATCCTTTTCTGCTGCTATCGCGAAAGAGACGAGAGCAAGTATGAGCCCAAAACTTGCGATGAATTTCCGCATTTTCGTGTCTCCTTTATGTTAAAACGATGCAAACCTAATTTCGTTTATAATCCATCCATTTCGGAATATTCGATTAGGATTTTACGGATGATAAAAAATCGGTCAATTCGTGTAAATGGAAGAGTTGAACATCTACAACAGATAGGTCTGGACACGTTTTTGTCTGATCTCCGACCATCCATGCAGTCCACATTCCTACGTTCTTTGCACCGACCATATCTGCTTTATAACTATCGCCTACATAGATAGCTTCGGCGGGGGCAACACTCAATTCCGATAAAGCGGCTTCAAAAATGCGTGGATCGGGCTTTGCTACGCCGAACACAGTAGAATCAATAATTACTTCAAGCAACGGGGAAACTTGATATTCATTACACCATCCGCGAGTATTGCCAAAGTTGTTACTAATTACCCCAAGTTTATAGCTGCCGTGAAGCGTTTCAAGCCATCTACGATTTTCTGTAAGACTTTCCGAAACCCCATTACAGAACCACTCGACATATTTATTTTTTAATTGCTCGCTTAAGTTAAGTCGTTTAAAAATGCCCGCAGCGATTGCATCAGCAGTTTCTCGCAAAGTGCAGCTCGCTGCCTCACTATCGGTCGCGGTTGCTCCAACAGGAAGCATTGAACCCTCTTGGTAAGACCATTCAACGGAAGCATCACCAAGTGCAAATTCTGTTACTGCCGCTTTATCTGCTACATCAAATTCTTCACGAGTGATTTCAGGATGATGTTTATGAATAAACTGGTATGCTCGTTCTAACCAGTGGATGCCGTTTCCATCTAAAGTGCCGCCAAAGTCAAAGATTAATGCACGGATCATCTTAATTTGTTATTCCTTCTTTGAAGTTTATGTCTAATAGTCAGGATTTTCCTGATTTAACTTTGTTGCTAACGCTTTTATGACTTCAGTTGTGTTGATTTCCTGCATGCACAAGTGCGGTGTATCTTGCCGATGGCAAGTACGTTTGTAACACGGTCTACACGACACAGGTTTCTCAATGACGGTATGTCCTGTGCCGAAAGGTTGATGACGAGTCGGATCTGTTGGTCCGAAGAGTGCGATTGTCGGGGTGCCAACTGCAGCCGCTATATGCATTGGACCACTATCACAGGTTAGACACACTTCACACCGTTCTAATAACGCACCAAGCTGAAATATATCTGTTTTTCCGACAAGATTTATTGTTGATTCTGAAAGCGGTAATTCTTTTGCCAGTGCTTTTTCTGTGGTTGAACCGGTTAACACGATTTTGACATCGGGTGCTATACTTGCAATTTGATTGATAACTTCGGTAAAATTACTCACGTCCCACTGTTTTGTCCGCCATGTTGTTCCTAAATTTACCCCTATTAGCTGGTCATTAGGAGACACACCTTCACGCTGAAGCAGGGTTTGAATTGATTGACGATCAGCATCTGTATGCCAAAACTCTAAATGTGAAGGTGTGAGTGATGTGGTCATGCTGGCATCATTAGAAATGGGGAGGGTGTCAATATTGAGCAGTTCCAAAACACGGAGATATCGATGTACTTCATGTAGATCGGTATTATCAGAATGAGATGCTGTAAGTAAAATTCCGCGCCCTTTAAAATTTGATCCGACACGTATTGGAACTCTTGCTAAAAAAGGCAACAGCGCGTTGCGGAATGAGGTGGGGTGTAACACAACAGCAATGTCAAAATTACTTTGCCGTATCTGGCGCACCAATTTCATAAGTGATCGATAGTGACCTTCAGCTTTGTTATCAATAATGCATCTGTCTACATACGGGTGTGTTTTCATCAAGTCAACGACAAGTGGTCGCAACAGGAGCGTCAGACAAGATTTGGGATATACTTGTTTCAGCGCGCGCAGTGTAGGCGTGAGTAGGACCATATCACCGATCCAAGCACCTGTATGACACACAAGTATTTTTTGCATTAGAAAAAAAATGGATTTGACCAAGCTTTCTTACCGGTCTCATCCGTCACTTCAATTCTTACGTATTTTGCGCTTTCTGGTATATTATATGTTGCTTCTGTTAGAAGTTCACCGTTCTGTGCAAGGAAACGCCTACCACGACTACATTCAGCTTTAAATACAATTGATTGTGCTTCTGAACACTTAACGGTTATTTGGCTATTATGTAGGTCTATATCAAGGATTTCTGGTCCAAGCGTTGAATAAAATGCACCTGTTCGGAGTGCTTCCATAATTTTATCAAGCGTCAATTCTTGTGCTTTAACCATTATCCATCCGTGGAAACAGTCGTGTTCTGTGCCGTGTGCATCGTCGGAAGCGATGCCGAGCACTGGTCCACTTCTATCCAATAGGTCATCCCAAGCTTGTTCTGAAAACCCCTTGCCAATAGTCATACAGGTATCGTTGTAAACTTCAACAGCGAAATAACCACGTAAAGGTAGATAATCTAAAATTGTATGTCCACACCAGTAGGGATGACATAGAACTGCTTCTCCACCTTGTTCCTTAATGTCATCAATCACAGCGTTTGGATGCATCTTTGCACAATTCACTGGTTCATGGATATTTATGGCAACAAAATGATATGTACCGCCTCCATAAGGATTTGATGGATGCACTTCACTCCCTGATATTGCCAAAAAGTCAGATGTACTGTAAGCCTGTACGTCGTTAACTTTACGGTGATCTGTTAAGACGAGGAAATCGTAACCAGCCTCTTGGTAAGCCGCGAAACGGTCTGGGATAGAAAGTTTTCCATCGGATTCGGTGCTATGGCTGTGTGTATTACCTCGGTACCACTGCCCCGGTTGCTGAAAAGGATTTGCGTTCATTGTTTACTCCTTGCATATTGAAATGATTTCTGAATTGTTTGGGATATTGTCAAGTTAGCTGCGTATATTGAATATTCGTAGTTACAGCATCACACTATTCAAATTGTAACATATTAAAAAGCCTTTTGTCAATATGGTTAGAATATGAGTTCTCAAGAATAATACTTGACAGAATCATAAATGTGGAGTATGCTTAAAAACAGATTAAAATAATATACCGATGAAACTTTCAAGTGAGTTTTTAAAAGGAAAAGTGATGACAGGTGGGGTTATTTTTGTCGAATGCCTGAAAGCGCAAGGCGTTAAGGTGATTTTCGGTCTCCCAGGAAACCACCTTGACACCGTTTATGAGGCGTTGTTCAACAATCAAGATACTATTCGGCACTATGTGACGCGACATGAAGGCGGGACGGCTTTCATGGCGGATGGTTATGCACGTGCTACAGGCGATGTCGGTGTTTGCATGACGGTTCCTGGACCGGGCTCAAATAATGCTTCTATTGGGATATGTGAGGCATATACAGCGTGTTCACCGGTGCTTTGGATCACAGGACAAAATCCGTCTTACTTGGCACAGAAAGACCCAAGAAAGAGTTTTCACGGGTTAGACCAAAAAGCTGTCTTTGCCCCGATGACAAAACATATTGAAATTGTGCACCGTGTCGATCAGATTCCGGGTGCTGTCAATCGTGCTTTCAGCGCGCTGCGATCCGGACGGCCAGGACCCGTGTTGATAGAACTCGCAACAGATGCGTTACAAGCAGGAGTCGATCATCTGCCAATACCCCGAAATAACGGCGTTCAGACAATGGGAAGCCCAGAGGATATTGATGCAGCGATAGCGTTAATCAGTGCCTCTGAACGTCCATTGATTATCTCTGGCAGTGGTATTAATCATACGCGTGCAACGGAAGAATTGCTTGAATTCGCACAGCAACTGGATGCGCCGGTTGCGATGACAGGCATGGGGAAAGGGTCTGTTCCTGAAGATTCACCCTATTCAATTGGTCTCTTCCGTGATGGCGTGGCACAAGCGGCGATGAAAGCCTCTGACCTCATAATTGCCATCGGTACGCGATTTACCTACCGTGACACAGGCAATTGGTCGCTGAAAATCCCACAACCTCTCTTACATATTGAAGCAGATGTTAATGAGATTCATAAGGAATACCCTGCAACCGTTGGAATCGGTGCGAATCCAAAGTTGGTTTTGCAACAACTGAACGATGCCGTTAGTGCAGAAAAACTGACATGTGGTTGGGGTGAGGACTTACAGCAACTTCGGAACCACTTCACTTCAATTGAACCGCCGCGTATTCTCAAAGAGATGCGGGATGTTATGCCACGTGATGCTACCTTATCAGTTGATGTCAATATCACTGGCTACGGTGCGCTGTCACATTTCCCGACCTACTTTCCAGGGAGTTACATTTTTTCAGGAATATCAGTTGCAATGGGAATCGGACTAACGGGTGCTATCGGTGCACAAGTTGCCTATCCAGATCGGAAGGTTGTTGCCCTCAGTGGGGATGGGGGCTTTTTAATGACCAGTCCTGATCTCGCAACAGCAGTAATGTATGATCTACCTATTGTTACGCTTGTGATGAATGATAATCAATACACTTCGATTGAGCGGGGACAGTTACGACGGTTCGGTAAGCGCATCGGTGTGGAATTGGTTAATCCTGATTTTATTCAGTTCGCTGAATCGTTTGGGGCAATCGGATTGCGTGTTGAAGACATGGATGATTTTAAACCGATGTTGGAGAAAGCACTTGCTTTGGATAAGCCAGTAGTTGTTGAAGTAATAAAATAAAGACAATCTCAAAACGGAACGACAAAGTGGTCGCGCCATTCAGAATTAGAACAACACAGTGGTTGTTCAGTACAGCAATAGAAATCTTTGATTTTATAATCTCGATTATAAATCGGGGAGCAGGAGTTTGATATGCGAAAAAAGATAGGAGTTTTGACAGGGGGTGGTGATACGAGCGCACTTAACGCTACCCTCAAAGGCATCGCGTTGAAAGCCGAAGAACTCGGTTTTGAACTGGTCGGATTTATGGAAGGGTGGCGTGGTGTTTTGAAAGGTGGACGCTACTTTACGCTCACCCCTGACCTGATTGATGAAAATCGCGGTGGAACGCTTTTGAAAAGTTCGCGCACTAACCTTATTGCAATGGATAAATTGGATGAAGCGATAGAAAACCTGAAAAAACTAAAGATTAGTGGTCTCATCCCTATTGGCGGGGACGACACGCTGACAGTTGGCACTGCGCTTTCAGAACAAATCACAACAGTTTTCGTTACAAAGACGATAGATAATGATGTCGGTATCAATCCGCCTGAAGGCGATGCGGTTGATTATTCAAAGATGGTCAACTATTTCTGTCCCGGTTTTCCATCCGCTGCAAGTCGAGTGATCAACGCTGTCCGAGATTTGTGGACAACGACCTATTCACACGATCGCGTCATTATCGTGGAGGCAATGGGCAGAGATGCTGGATGGTTGACGTTATCCGCAGCTTACGGTTTGGCAGACCTTATCGTTGTTCCTGAAGTGCCGTATCAACCTGACAAGTTGGCAGAAGCAATCCGAGAAAAACATGCTGAGCAGGGAAATGTCATCGTCGTTGTTTCGGAAGGTATCCGAAATGATGCGGGGGAATTAATGATTACCTCACAGGCAGAACTTGATGCCTTCGGACACACGAAACCTGGAGGATGTTCTGAAATTATCGTTGAAGCGATGAAGAAACGGCTTCCCGATATATCAAGTTCATCGTTCCGTGCGTTGATACTTGGATATATGCAAAGATGCGGCAGTCCAACAGGGTTGGATAGAGATGCCGCAATCAAGGCGGGATCGCTTGCTGTGCGATCACTTGCAGATGGAATGGTAAATGGGGTCGCTACGATTACTCGGACAGATGCTGGCATTGAACCGATTATGTTGTCTTTGGAACAAGTGCTAAAACGCGACGAAACCGGACACGTTATTCGCCGCAGCCTTGATCCGCGGTTTTATGATGCGGAGAACTATCATTTGTCGCCTGCCGGTGCTGGATATTTCCGACCACTTTTTGGGGATTTGCCCCGCCGTGCGTTAACTTTAGAGGAACGTCATATTGAGATAAGTGAAATTGTGTAATTCATCGTTTATAGTAAAATCTAAAATACATAAACAACCCACTTGTAGGCGCGCTTACAAAGCGCGCCTACAAGAATTATAATTGAATGCGGATAATTCCCGCTACAGCGGTAACAAAATTGGGGTGCCTGTTTGTGAGGAACGATACGTTGCTTCCGCCAATTCGATGCCATCTCTCCCGATACGTCCGTGTGTTGTCGGTTCTGCCTCACCTGCAATGCACTGTAGCCAATGATCAATGCTTGTGCCTTTCGCTGCTATGCTCCAGTAGCGTTGATTTCGATGTCCTTCTGGCACGTTGCGGTATGTGTCATCATCCGGCACTGATGCCGTAAATTCCTCAGCGGATTTCATATCGTGGATTTTCCAGCGCAAACCATGTCTACCCAACGTCGCTGAGCCATTACTCGTAACAAGACCGCTCCCGCTATGGCCAACTTCGGCAGTCCAACTCTTAATCATCATTCCGACCCCACCATTTTTGAAATGCACGGTTAACAAAGCGTTGTTTTCTACCGCTTGATCAGGCGGCGGATAGGTGCCGCCGAGAGGAACATGAGTTGTGAACCCGTAGACAGTGGAGGCGGGACCATACAGCCACAACCAGATGTCAAGGTTGTGGATCGCTTGTTCCACAAGCATACCACCAGATTCCGCTTTGACGAAAAGCCACGGATGCCGTTCGGGTGAAAAGTATCCTATTTGATTACAATATGCCATTTGCAGCGTGCCGAGTGTGCCATCTTCTAACAGCGATTTCAGTTTCATATATCCCGGATCAAATCGCATCATATAGGCTACCATCAGGAGCACACCAGCATTTTCTGCAGCGGCGACCATTTCGTCCCCCTCAGTGACGTTACAACACATCGGTTTTTCCATCAAAATGTGCTTGCCAGCATCGGCAGCAGCGCGGGTAATTTCAAGGTGTGGACGCGGATGAACGCACACATCAACTGCATCTATGTCCTGTCTATCCAAGAGTGCGCAATAATCTGTGTATGCATCTGCGCCAAATCGGTCTGCTTGTTCAGTAGCAGATTTTTCGTTTATGTCGGCGATGGCGACGATGTCTGCGCGCCGTGTCGGTTCTTGGTAATACGGGGAATGGAGGTTACGAAAAATACCGCCACATCCGATAATACCAACTCTAATTCTGTCCATGAAATTCTCCTTTCTGCCTGCTACTTTTGTGTTACGCAATCAAATCAACAATTAATAATTGCGCTTCAACCTTTTCTGTAGGAACGACCTCGTTGTTGAGATTTCCTTTCCTCTGTAGGAGCGACCTTCGACTAAAACGGATAATAAGTCGACAATTGAATGTCTCTATGGTTTTACAGAAGAAATATTGAATTTTGTCAATACATCGTGTATAATTTGCATAAACATTATGTTTTTCCGATACGGAGGTCGCAGATGAACACAGCCTCACAAAACATATTGGAAGCATTCAATCAACTGCCCGAGATAGAAAAACATGCGCTCGCCTCTGAAATCATCAAACAAGTGGCTCTGCTGGATTTTCCACCTTTAACAAATGACGCACTCACGGAAATTGCGGATGCGCTTTTCGTTGTGCATGATGAAACGGAGGCGAAGGATGCCGAAACACAATCGGGGTGAAGTCTGGCTGGTTGACCTGGCATGGTAGCCAAAGTTAGACCTTGCCTCGTCATTAGCACACCCGCCTTGTGCAAGATCGTGCGCTTGTAACCGTTGTAACGCATACAACAAGCACACGCGGTTCAAGGTTTGAAGTCCCTGTGAGAACAAGATATTTGGATGCTGCCGGTGTTTTTGATGCACAAAGTGTATAGTTACCGTACCCGAGGCGAAGTTCTTGAGGAAATTAGGCACTCTCCAACCCGACCAACTATCTGCGATAGAAGATGCAGTGCGTCAATGGTTGAAACTCTAACCCAACCTACGAGTTCCTTTCTGCCTGCTAACTTTTAGAATAGGAAGTGTTTCTTCATCCTCTAAGAGTGCAAGTGCCTCTGCAATGAGTGCGTGCTGTAGTATCGGATTATTCGGTTCTCCAAGCGGATGTCCAAAACCGTACGGAACAAGTAACACACGCGGCGGTTTCACTTTCTTCGCAATGCTTTCAACAAGCGCAATTGAAACTGTGGAAATCCCTACTTCTTCAACAGCACGTTGTATCAACCCTACAGACTGATTGCACATCGGTCACACAGGAGTTAAAAAAGCGACGTTCACCTCATCTGTTTTAAGCATCTGTGCAACCTCTGGTGCGGTTTGTGCAATAAGGGGTTTCGGTTTTGTGATTGACCCCATAAAACTAAAATGCCTATGATTGAGCGAACCGATTTTGCCTTCGGTCTCCAACTCCCTGAATCTATCAAGTGGAAACGCCAAGTTCACATCATTTTCAATACCGCTGTCATCATAAGCCTCACTTTTATGTCCACTATTTAGTTCTTGTGTCTGAATAGAATTTGGGATCTCGCGGTACGAACAATCATTCTTCTCAAAGGAATTTTGATTAGAGAGATAAAATCCAGCAGTTGTGATGAGTGCAACTTTACACTCTTTCAACGGCAAGGACAGCGGTGTGTTAGGAGATGTTTTATAACGCTGAATGCGATAAAACTTCATAAAGAATTGAATTATATGATCAATTTTACGTAAAGATGCCATAATTATTTTATTGTTGGATTCATGTGCTGCAATTACGCCTCATTTTTGAGTGGCCATCCACCGTGTTCAGCAATTGTATTGTCAATATCTTCCATAACTTTTAAGGTTTTTTCAAGTGCGCCGCAGATATGCCGATAATGTTGAATTTCATCAAACGATAGAGTTCGCGAATTGCGGTCCTTGAGCCATTTTCTTGCAGGTTGGTGTCCACCTACGCGAAATTCCCATACATCCCGTGGGATCGGTGCGAAATACTGGGTTAGATTAATCCAAACGCGTTGGTCTACCTCTGTCCAACGAATTTCCTCAACATGTACGTTGCCTGTTACTGGAAAAGATGGTAAGTTTACATCTTCGCTTTGAAAGAGCTGCGACTCCACTAATTGTTCTCCTAACAAAACCAATTTTTGAAACAGCGAGCAATTAGTTGTCAACGGTATATGTGGGAAGTCAATTTTAAGTTGATCAGCATATCGCTTTCGGTACCCTGGTGCATGCAAAATTGCATAGATATAGTGGAAGATATCCGCTGGTCCAATTGTCGTGTTGCAGTCTCCCTTTCCATGATGAATGAAACGCAGTTCAGCAGCATGTTCAATTTCATAATTGAGATGTCGGCATACTTCTTCCCAATATTGTTGTGAAAGGTTATGGAGCCTATGCCCACCTTGTTCTCCATAACTGTAGAGCGGAAAAACAACAATTCCTCCGCGTCGGAAGAGATTCAAATTGGCAATTCTTTTGGAGACAGAAACGAGATTCCATATAGCATCCCCTACTGCTTGTCCGGCTCTGCCCACACACATTGCAACATTCTCACCCGCGAGAAGATGACGCATCACTTTTACAGTTCTCCTTGCCACCAAAGCATCATGGTAAAAAATGAATCGTTCATCGTAAGGTCGATATAAGAATGGTTGAATATGTTTATTAAGGTCTTGTTCCGAGCGAAGTGTTTCGCGTGCCTTATCAATATTCCACTCTTTGTTCATGCGGATAGGTAGTTGCCTACAGAGTTCCTTGTTGGATTCTGTTGAATTGCGAAAGTGGTTTACCCGTTTAAGTATCGGTTCAGGTTCAAAATCTATTACCATTTTGTCTCGCTTTGTGATAGTACCGCCATTGTTTAAGGGAAAAATGTCAGTAAGTTTCCAGTAGCGTTCGTATTCTTCACTTACGCTTTCACTGTGTGGAACAAAAAGATGATTAGGAGATATTGCAGTCAATTCCTTCCACGGGGTTGTGTCAATAATGTTTGCCTCAAGCCAGTTGTATTTGTCCTCGCGGTTTCCCCACAACTCTGTATGGTAAATACGCGCTGGAGATAGTTTTCCTGAGACATTTTTGACAAAGATACCAATAGACACCCCTTGTTGAATTTTAAAAACGTTTTCATCCGAACCTCCATCAGGTGGCTTTTCATTCGTTCGCTTATTTCCGTGCAGGTCAAGGATGTAGATCTTATCAAAGGTTTCCATGAGACTTTGTCGCATGCCACGAAACGTAACGTTATTGAGGTAACCGTGATTAGAAATAAAGGCAAGGACTCCGTACCCCGTGCGCGCAATACGCCATTGAGCAAACCGAATAAACTTGACATAATCATCGTTTAGCCATTTTGAATTGCGTTCATCAAGATCGCGCCCATCAACCTTAAAATAGTCTTCTGTTGTGATGTCTCCGTCAAGTCCCCGTAATAATCCCATAATCCATTCACCGTTGTTGTCCGACTCCCCGAAATACGGCGGATTTTTGACGATTACCATCACTGGCAGATCTCGTTTAACAGTAGCAGCGGATTCGGCTTCTTTGGCAATTTCATCTAAAAAGGTAAACAATCCTTCTTGAGGATCTCTTGCCTCAAGCGTATCCGTGAGATAAACATTGAGACGTTCTCCATCTTTCAAATTGTATCCAAGTTGCATAAGTTGATGTGTAAGGGTTAGGTGGCACATCGTGTAAGGTGCGACCATGCGTTCAAACCCGTGGAGCCGTTGTAAGAGATGCTTTGATACATATTCCTGCCACGCGCCTGCCATCCCACTGGTGATAATGGTGTGATGTATCTGTGCAATCACTGATCGGAGAAACGTACCAGTACCAGCGGCCGGATCAAGAATTTGAACCTTCGGCAACTGTGTTCCGTTCACATCAACTTTGCCTGTATGTGCAAGCCCATCAGACAAATTGAACTGATCAGTCAATACTTTATCAACGCTTCGAACAATATACGAGACAACTGGTTCGGGGGTATAATAAACACCGCGTTTTCTACGAATCTCGGGGTCGTAGTCGCTGAGGAAGTCTTCATAAAAGTGAATAATTGGACCTGCTTGCCTACCTTCTGTTCCAAAATCGGCAATGATACTTTCCATATCAGCAAGGTCAAGTAATTCTGTAATAGGATCAATAATCCAATGCAACTGCGTCAATTTTTGGATAGATACCCAAAGAAGTTGTGAGAGAAAAGGGTTCATCTCGTCAAGAGTTTCTATCGCGTTAGTTCGAGTAAACGTCCCGTGGGTATGATGGCACCTTGCAGCGAAAAGACTGTAGGTTATCGTCTGTGCCATCATATCTGCGAAGTCTGCTTCAGACAAATCTGCAATGAGGTGTTCACGGAACGCTGCCAACCGATTCTGGAGTTCGTTATTTGATGTGTCCTTAAGGAGGTTGTCAATTGCAGCCTTAAGCAATTGTGCTTTGCCACTGAGCATCCGCGCTAAGTCTGATGCTTTACCAATCCTGGGAGGCTCCGCACCAAAAAACGCGGTTAAAAAGATTGAGACTTCGGAGTCATCTGTGTTTTGATGTATCACGCGTTGATCGGTATCATTTATGTCTGCGATACGGACAGATAGACAATTTTCACCAGCACTATAGAGACGAAATTCCAAATAATCAGTTAAAATAAGATTTGGAAACGCTCTGCGATACCGTTGAAGTTGTTCTGATGTTTCTTCAGTATCTAAGCCTGTACCTGGAGGTTTTGTCTCAATCCATCCCAAAGAAACCTCCCCACGCCGCACGAGGAAATCAGGTGCATTTCCTGCGATACGTTTAGGTTCGTTAGTAATGCTGTAATTATTCGGAGGTGAAAAGTTTTGACTCCACTTATCTAAAAACTGCTGGAGGATAGGACGATAGGAATGCTCGGTTGCATTACCACTTTGGAATGCAGTCTCAATTCTATTAAGATAGTCAGAAATTGTCATAATATACTTACCCATTAGCGAAAATAAGTCGTTGTCTATTTTGACATGGCAGGTTTATTGTCTGCCCAGTGATGCCGCTCTCAATAGTGGCAAAGCCGATTTCATTGACAGCAGTATAATCATCACCTGAACAATCGGGTGGTGGTCCACCGTCAAGATAGTCGGTAATTTGTTTATACGCCACCTTAAACGGACTTGCGTTTTCAGGGAGATCAAGGGTTGCATTGTCAATCAGTTTACCCTCTTTATGTACGGTTGTGCCGCTATAGAACCCTGCTTGAACTGTGCCTTCGCTACCAAGAACATCAACAGAAAATCCATCTCGGACACCATGTTTTCCGGCATGGAAACCAATAGCCCCGCTTTCAAACTGGATAGTTGAACCGACGATTGCAGGTTCAGGTTCGTAAGGTTCTGGCACATCCCTGCCCCCTTCAACGAAACCAGTGACCGAAACAGGGTCGTATCCAGCGAACTGACAAATCATGTCCGTAGTGTGTATAGAAAAGGATAGTACGCCACCACCACAATAGCTGATAACGCTCTGCCCCTCACCAATGAGTCCGTCCTTAATCAGCGATTGTAGACGAATCAGATGCGGTCCCCAATGGCGCGTATAGTCAACAACGATTGGAATGCCTTTTGCGTCAGCACCCGCTGTCATTGTGTCTGTTTCCTCAAGTGAACACCCTGCGGGTTTTTCAAGAAAGATGGCTTTGATGTCTGCTCTCAAGACGTTCTGCATCACTTGAAAATGGTGAGGTCCTCGCACACAGACAGCTACGATGTCTAACTTTTCACTTTCCAGCATCTGGATGTCTGTTTCGTAGTAATTGATGGAATTGTCTGGGAAACCTGGTCCCCACGTTCTCTTAAAGTCTGCTTGGCGTTCAACAGACATATCTGCGACTGCTACCAGTTCGGTTGTTTCACAAAAACGGATGCCGCCTGCATGGCAATAGGGGTAGGCATCATCTGGTGTTGAATAGCGGGCGGCGATACTGCCTAACCCGATAATACCGACACGACACATTGGAATTGCTCCTTTTTTGATGGGTTGTTAAGAGAGTAGCATAAATAGGGTAAATAGGCAAGGGGTATAAAAATTTTGTCATCTGAATTCTGGATTACACGAATTATGGGGAAATCGTGACTGGGAGGTAGTTCCTACAAAGAGGCGCAATAAATTGCGCGATTACAAACGCGGCGTATTTTAAAATCGGGCTTACAAAGCCCTCCCATAAGGGATATTTCACATATCAAGCTTATAAGGATATTTCACATATCAAGCTTACAAAGCCCTCCTACAAGAGTGGTTCGTGAGAATTGAATGGCTCTGAATAGATTTCTAAATGTTTTTGGCATAGAACTGGGAAATATGATATAATAAGATGGATATATCAATTTTGTGATTTTGGCGCATGGAACGCACAAGGACTCGTTCTATTGTGCGGACAGACACATCTCTACAGGAGGGAGATATGTCGGAAACAAATTTGAAACAGCGTATCCGTGATGGTGAGCATATCTTTGGGGCTTCAGTTTCAATGACAATAGATCGTGACAGTCTTGCTGAAAAAGTTGAACAAGGCGGTTACGATTTTGTCGCTGTAGATAGTCAACATTCTGCGTACAATGAAGATAGACTTGTCGCATTCTGCAACATGGCAGACGAATTGGATATCCCCGTTAACTTTCGGATAAAACATACCCGAAATGCCTATCTCATCGGCAACTACCTCGACCTCGGTCCCTCTGGCGTAGAAGTGCCACAGGTTGAATTGGAGACGACGGTAGATGAAGCGGTTGCTGCGTTCTACTATCCGCAGCAAGGTATACGAAGTTGGGGTGGTGCGGCACGGAAAAATTCAGCAGATAGGGAACGGCTTGAATACGCTGACTGGTGGAATAATTACGGTATGCTCTGGATGCAGATTGAGTCAATAGAGGCTGTAACACACGCGCGAAGGCTTGCGAAGGCAGGTGTGGATTGCCTTTCCTTTGGTCCTACAGATTTGACGTTTAGCATGGAGAGCCATCCGAATCACGCACTTCAAACAGTAGATGCCTGTGTGCAGTATGTCGCCAATGAACTGGAAGGGAGCTCAACTGCTGTCTGCTTTAGAAACGGCAACCCAAGTACGCGTGAAAAGTATGCGGATATGGGTGTTACTGTCTTTTTAGAATAGTCTAAAAAATGTTATATTATGGACTTGTAAGCACAGCGATAGCTGAAGATAGGCAGGAATTACGAGATGGCATGCGCCTTTTAGCAAAAATGGCGCATAAATACAATATTCCGATTACGTGGGCAATCGTTGCTGATACAGCGCAATTTCTGTCAAAGGATCTGACTGAGTGGCATAACGAGTTTGGAGACGAACCTTTGCTGATGCTGGATATCAAGTCGTTATGGGAGACAAACTGGGCTGCAATCACTGAACAACCTATATCAGACAGCGAAAATATAAATACGCTGCAGGCATCCGCTTCACCGGAAGTCATAGCGGAGCATCTCGTGAAAATGCGGGAAATTTTACCACAGTATATCAGGACAGAATGGAAAAAAATTGAGCGTGCAATACCGTGGACAGTGCCGAGTGTGGTAGGCGCAGAATGGAAAAACCGTGTTTTAGTTCATGCGCTGGAACAAGTCGGTTTCCGTGGATTGTGGGATTATCGCTGGGACGAACGTGGTTCAGTAGCAGAGGTTGATCGTGGCTGCCCGTTTGGATGTTTTTATCCGTCAGCAGAGCAACATAATTTTAGCGCGCCTGCTGCGGGGAGTATCACTGGCATTCCTTATCAGACCGCAGCCCACCTTGATGATGAAGTGGATAACCTTCGTGCCGCACTAATAAATGACACAATTCAAAAGAATTACAATGTCTATGTAGAAAATGAGAAATGGAATCGGTGGCTCAGTTATGTGGAACATATCAACGCTTTGGAGGTTACACAGTTAGGACAGGAAACATTAGAGAAACTTGATGCATACTTGGCACACGTAGGAAGCAATGAAAGGACGAAATTGTTACCGCTCTCTGAAATCGTTGATGATTATTGGACAAGTTGTCAACAGACTGAGCCAACGTTCATAATTGCTACTACTTATGACTCTCAAAATAACTTTGAATCTGTGGACACAGGTTTAGCTGCATCAGATGAAAAAGCATCAACAGATCGAAATGGGAAAAAGGTGTTTTTCTACTATGACGCTGAGTGTCAGTTCACCTTTTTAGAAGGCACGCTGGAACCAGTTGACATGAAAAACTATATCTCACCGCCGGTTTTGGAAAATGTTGGGGTGGAAATTTCACATCAGAGTGCGTCTATTCACGGCATTGAGTATTATTTACCGAAGGTAGTGGGCTTTAGACCTAATAGAAAACGTTCGCGATTGCATGTCACTTTTACAATTGAATCTACTAAAGCGATGCCTTACGGTGTAGCGATATGGGGCAACCACCTCGGTTTGCAATTAGCAAATTCTAATGCCGAGGTAGTTACATGGGTGGATAAACATTTGCTTTTTGTCCGTGTTGCGTTGAAACAAGGGAACAACGAATTTGAAATCGTCCTAACAATATGAAATCAGTCAGAGATACTTTTGTAAGAAATACATATCACCACTAATGCCAGAGCCATTCAATTGTCGCAAAGCACTCTTATAGGAGGGCTTTGCTGTTAATATTTACACATCTTACTGAAATTATAATATTTGGAGGCAAAATGGAAAAAGTTTTAGGCTTAAAATGCCGCGAATGTGAACGCGAGTATCCTAAGGAGCCGCTTCATGTTTGCGAGTTCTGTTTCGGTCCATTAGAGGTAAACTATAATTACGAGGCGATTCAAAAATCGATCTCAAGACGCTCAATTGAGCAGGGACCCGAAAGTTTATGGAGATACATTGATCTGTTGCCGATTGATGGTGAACCGACAGACGGACTCAACTCTGGTTGGACACCTTTAATTCATGCAAAGAATCTTGGCGATGCGCTTGGTGTTAAGGAACTCTATATAAAAGACGATTCTGTGTGTCATCCGACACTTTCTTTCAAGGACCGGGTGGTAGCGATCGCTTTGAGCAAATCTAAAGAATTCGATTTTGACACAGTGTCGTGTGCGTCCACAGGCAACTTAGCTAATTCAGTCGCTGCGCATGCTGCTATCGCAAATCTGAACTGTTACATTTTTATTCCTGCCGACTTAGAACATGGCAAAGTAGTTGCTTCATTGGTTTACGCACCGACAGTCGTAGGCATTATGGGGACTTATGACGAAGTGAACCGTTTGTGTAGCGAGATTGCCGGTGTCTATCCGTGGGCATTTGTAAACATTAATATCCGTCCGTATTACGCAGAAGGTTCAAAGACACTCTGCTTTGAATTGGTTGAACAACTCGGTTGGGAAGCACCGGATCATATCATTGCCCCAGCCGCTGGCGGGTCACTCGTCACAAAGATCGGCAAGGCACTAAAAGAATTTCACCTATTGGGTTTGATTGATAAACCGAGGACTAAAATTCATGTCGCGCAGGCAGAAGGTTGCGGTCCGATTGTGAATACTTACAAGGAAAATAGTGATTTTGTCAAACCGGTGAAACCGGACACGATTGCCAAATCCCTTGCAATTGGAAATCCCGCAGACGGTATCTATGCCGTGGATACAGTTCGGAATTCTGGCGGTGCAGGGGAGCATGCGACTGATGACGAAATCGTTGAAGCAATTCAACTACTTGCTGCTACTGAAGGTATTTTCACTGAGACAGCGGGTGGCGTGACGCTTGCTGCAACCAAAAAACTCATTGAGAGTGGACATATCGGTTGTGATGAAAGGGTTGTTGTGGCTATAACGGGCAACGGCTTTAAAACGATAGAAGCACTTGAGAATAAAACGGATGAGCCGCATATTATCGCGCCACAACTCAATGCCTTTCGGAAACTGATGGCGAACATTGAATAATCTTTTTAATTTAGAGCTTTAACGCATTACCGTTCGCGGAGAATCATAGTATGACGCATTTGGAAACGCACGACCCTTTGCAGGATATATCCATTCCAGCACCTGGCACGATGACGTTAGAGGAATTCCTTGAGAACGATGTAGAAGGGTATGAATATGTGAAAGGAGAATTAATTCCTATGGCTGCAGCCTCAAGGAGACATGGTAGAATAAGTGTAAATATCCTACGGTATTTAGATCCGCAGGTCTATGAAAATAACCTGGGAGAATTGTATACATCAGAAACATCATTTAAGGTTGGAGAACGTGTGCTAAAACCGGATGTTGCGTTTGTTGCATCAGAACGGTTGGATGTAGACGAAGACAAAGGACTACCGATACCACCTGACCTTGCAATTGAGGTGGTTTCTCCTTCAGATATTCATTCTCGTGTCATTGGAAAGGCACTTGTTTATCTGGATGCAGGCACACGCTGCGTTTGGATTGTTGACCCCGTATCAAAAACCGTGACGGTGTATAAATCTGAGACAAACATCAAGACACTTACGCGTGAAGATACACTTACTGGGGATGATGTAGTCCCGGGTTTTTCCTGTCCGGTTGCACAACTGTTTGAGTAGTGATAAGAATATGGAAACACTTACCGGCATTCTTGAACGGATTGTTTTTGAAAATCCTGATTCAGGGTTTACTATCGGCAGGTTTTCTGCTCGTGGTAATCCCGAACTCGTCACCATCGTAGGCAACTTAGCGTCTGTCAATGCGGGTGAGAGTTTGTTGCTTAAAGGGGAATGGATAAACAATCCGAAATACGGTATGCAGTTTCAGATTGATAGGTATGAAACTATCCAGCCAGCGAACGTTGTCGGGATAAAAAAATACCTCGGTTCTGGGTTGATTAGTGGTATCGGTCCTAAGATGGCATCGCGAATTGTTAACCGATTCGGTATGAACACAATTGATGTGATTGAGCAGCAACCTGAAAAATTGGCGGGAGTCCCTGGAATTGGTCGGAAGCGCGTTAAAATGATCCAGCAAGCGTGGGAGGAACAGCGTGAGATAAAAAATGTCATGCTTTTTCTGCAATCACATGACGTGAGCACAGCGCATGCTGCAAAAATTTACAAGACATATCAAAATGAAGCTATCCCAATTGTTACCGAAAATCCTTACCGTCTTGCCGATGATATTTACGGTATCGGGTTTGTCACAGCGGATACGATCGCACAAAAACTTGGCATCAATAAAGACGCACCGCATCGGGTGCAAGCCGGAATCAAATACGTCCTTAGCCAAAAAGCGGATGACGGACACGTTTTTCAACACTACCCTGAATTGATTGAGTCATGTCAAGATATTCTTGAACAGACACCGGAGGCAGTTGAGGCAGGCATTCTTGAACTGACGAAAAAAGAGGAAATCATCCTTTCGCAAAAAGATGACCCAGCAGAAACCGTCACTGAGTCAGGTGTTGGGCTAAAAGATTATATCAGCGAAGAAAATAGCGAATACACGGAAGAAGACGTTGCGGCAGCGGAACCCTTCAGCAGCCCAAGTGCTGTTTATCTTGCCCCCTTTTATTACGCTGAGATAGGCATCGCAAATCAGTTTTTAAGACTACTATCAAAGGCAAAACAAAACACACCTCAATTGAACATTGACGCATCGCTAACGCAGTTAGAAAAAGAGATGGACATCCAATTTGCGCCTCAGCAACGGGAGGCAATTCGGACTGCACTTACGGAACGTGTGATGATTCTCACAGGAGGACCAGGAACAGGCAAAACCACAACAACAGTCGGTATGATTCAGTTGTTTGAGGCAGAAAGGCGGCGTATCGTTTTGGCTGCGCCGACAGGACGCGCGGCGAAACGGCTCAGTGAAACAACAGGGAGAGAAGCGAAAACAATACACCGTCTACTTGAATTTTCACCACAAAATAACGGGTTCAAACGTAATCGGCAGAATCCTTTGGATGCGGATGTTGTGATTGTAGATGAGATGTCAATGGTGGAACTTGTCTTGATGAATAGTCTTATGCAGGCAATCCGGCAAGATACTACCGTCGTCCTTATCGGTGATACGGATCAACTTCCATCTGTTGGTGCAGGTAATGTGCTAAAATCTCTAATTGATTCACAAAAGATACCGGTTGTCAAACTCACCGAAATTTTCCGGCAAGCACAAGAGAGCATGATTGTCATGAATGCACATCGGATTAACACGGGAGAGTTCCCGAAGTTTTCCGGTCCAAAAGATAGGAACTTTTTCTTTATTGAGGAAGAAGACCCTGAATCGGCAGTCAACCTAATTTCTTCTCTGATTGCAGAAAGACTACCCGGCCATTACAACTATCATCCTATAGACGATATTCAGCTGCTATGTCCGATGCGGCGCGGTACCCTCGGTGCTGAAAACCTTAACAAATGCCTACAAGATGTGCTCAACCCGAACACAGATCAAGTTGTGAGAAGTTGGCAAGCTTTTCGCCTCGGTGATAAGGTTATGCAGGTGCGTAATAACTACGATTATGAGGTGTTTAATGGGGATATCGGACGGATCGTCGAAATTGAACCGGTTGACAAGGAGGTACGGATTAGATTTCCTGATAAACTGGTAGCGTACGATATGGCAGACCTAAACGAACTCGTCTTGGCGTACGCAACGACTATCCATAAGGCACAAGGTAGTGAGTATTCCGCAGTTGTCATACCTTTACACACCCAACACTATTTGATGTTACAGCGGAATCTACTTTATACAGGTATCACGCGTGCGAAAGAACTCGTGGTGATTGTTGGCACCAAAAAAGCACTTAATATCTGTATCAATAATAATCAGGTGATGTGGCGCAACAGTTACCTCGCCGCACGTATCCAAAACAATATAAGCGAGTTCTAACGCAAATGACTTAGAAGCAATGGAAACATTATCAATAACGTGAGTTCGAAATAAGGAATCAAGTGTAGGCACGCCTACAAAGTGGAATCAAGTTAATTTGATTTCATACATAGAAGGAGAAAAATATGAAAATAGTGGTCATGATTCTTATCAGTTCCGTACTATTCTTCTTGCAAACATTCGCGTTTGCCGAGGTTAAACTACCGCGTGTTTTCGGTAATAACATGGTGTTACAACGGGATATGCCTGCTCCGATTTGGGGTTGGGCAGCTCCAGGTGAAGCAATTACTATTGCTTTAAGTAAGCAAGATGCTGACAGTGAAATTGACACATATATAGTAAAAGCTGATGAAAAAGGAAATTGGCGGGCAGTGCTTCAAGCCACACCCACAGGGGGTCCATATACGCTTAATGTTGTTGGTAATAACGTTATCAAACTTACAAATATCCTTTTTGGTGAAGTGTGGGTTTGTTCCGGACAGTCAAATATGCAGTGGACGGTTAACGCATCAAATGACAGTCAGGCGGAAATCGCCGCCGCAGATTATCCGAATATCCGATTGTTCAATATTCCCAATATCTCTTCCGGGCTACCGAAATTGGATGTTAACACTGAATGGAGACCAACTTCACCAGATACAATCAGACACTTCTCAGCTGTGGCATACTATTTTGGTAGACATCTCCACAAAGAACTTGATGTACCAATTGGTTTAATTAACACTTCATGGGGTGGAACACGGATTGAACCTTGGACACCGCCGGAAGGATTCGAGACAGTTCCTGCACTTTCATCAATATCAGAAGAACTCAAGGATATTGACGATAACTATAGGATGCAGCTTGGAGAGAAGATCAAGGAAATTGAAGACTGGATTGCACAAACACGAGATGCATTGGAAAGCGATGATGTTATCCGTCAGATGCCAGAGAATAGTCATCCTTTGACACCTCATCAAAGCCCGACAGCACTTTACAACAGCATGGTACATCCATTTGTGCCTTTCGCAATTCGTGGTGCGCTTTGGTATCAAGGCGAATCAAATATGGGTGAAGGTATGATGTACCATGAGAAGATGAAGGCACTGATAAACGGATGGCGCAAGGTCTGGGGACAGGGAGATTTCCCATTCTATTTTGTTCAACTTGCACCTCACAACTATAGTGGTGACCGGCATAATGCGACTCGTCTTCCAAGATTCTGGGAGGCACAAACTGCAACGTTGGCATTGCCAAATACGGGTATGGTGGTAATAACAGACGTTGGTAACATTAGAGACATTCATCCGCGAAATAAACAGGATGTAGGCTTGAGACTTGCATTGTGGGCACTCGCTAAAGATTATGGCAAAACGGATCTTGTCCATTCTGGACCTCTCTACAAATCCATGAAGGTTGAAGGTAACAAAATCAGGCTCAGTTTTGACCATGTTGGTGGGGGTTTGATGGCAAGGGATGAAAAACCGCTTAACTGGTTTCAAATTGCTGGTGAAGATAAGCAATTTGTTGAAGCGGTGGCAGAAGTAGACGGGAATACGGTGGTTGTGTCAAGTGATTCGGTTGAGTCACCTGTCGCTGTGAGGTTCGGTTGGCATGAGATTGCAGAACCAAATCTTGTGAATAAGGAAGGTTTACCCGCTTCACCGTTCCGTACTGATTCGTGGTAGAGGCTTATCCTGTAACTCAGTAGGCGCGGTTTCAAACTGCGCCGACTACTGCTTTGTCAAAACTTAAATGAGGGGTGTGCATAATTATTTGGCGTATTAAAAGCTACTATTGTTACTGAAAGTTTACATCGTAGGTCGGGTAGAGCTTGCGAAACCCGACATATACCAGACGTGTCGGGTTTCGCAAGCTCTACCCGACCTACAGGTGGTTATATTGAAATGTGAAAAATATAGCAGAAAGCCGAAAACTAAATAACCCTGTAAACAGACGAAACGAATTGATATTTATTTGCGGACATGATATAATATAAAAAACACTGTAAGGTAGTATGCAGAAGTAGGAAAATGCGACATCTAAACGATCAAGATTTAAAAACCCTTTTACAGTCTGAAGAGAATTATTACAATTCCAAGCGAGCAAATAACCAGTCCTTTCAAAATTTTTTACGTATTCTTATTGTTGCTTTTTTAGGTGCATTTATTACTAACATACCGTGGGATTCTTTACATGTCCCCGTCCTAGCTTACATTGGAACTGCCTCGCTTATATTATCTCTAATTATAAATATATATTCATTCCCAGTTGCGCAGAAATCATTAGAACTAGTCCGAGAGCTTACACATAAAATATACGATGAAAACGATACTATATACTTGGATGAAATAGAAAATATAGATAAAAAATTATACAGACTATCGGTTCTATTAAGATTGTTTCTTGCCATCGGTATTATAATCTGTCCCATTTCTTATATTGTTGAAAAAATTTATTGATCAAAGGAGGTGACACAAAATGGCTAAAGAGAAAAAGTCAACCCAACAACCCAGTAAAAAAGTTGATAGACAAAAAATAAACAAATCATGGGATACGCCCTCCCGTCCGATAACGCCAACCCCTGCGGGTTCTGTTCCCCCTGATACACGGACACCACCTGCAGCAAAACCTGCGGATACACCGGCACATCCTGCACCAAAACCTGCGGATACACCGGCGAAACCACAACCCCGCGACAAAAAATAGTAATAGTCTTGGTAAACAGGCATAAGGCACGTCTCATTCATTGCGGACGTGCTTGCCCAAATCCACTGCCACAAACGCCCCTCAAATAATTATCGTTTAGACATCACTTGACACAATCTATCCTCCATGCTATCCTTTACCAAAAAACACCGCACGGAAAACACCGATGACACAAAACTTTTCCAACAACGCACTATTATGAATAGGAGAAACTATGTCCAAGTTTCAAAGCGAACAAATTATATTTTATGTGCAAGGTTCTGAAAGTGAGCCTTATGAGGTTATTTTTACCCGAAGTGGAAAAGATATGACCGCAACTTGCACGTGCCGCGCGGGGCTAATGCGCATGCCCTGCAAGCATAGGCGAAATATTCTTGAAGAAAAAACGGCAAATATTGTTGATGTGAATCCCGAAGACATGGAAAGAATATCTGAAATGTTGGATGGGACGCATCTTGAAAAGGCAATTGAGAATGTCAAGGAAGCAGAAAAAGAAGCAAAATTGGCAAAAGAGAGACTTGATGATGCTAAAGGTGAACTCTCGATAATTATGCATGTTGGAGGTTGATTATGAAAAAAGCATTACAAATTACCGGTTTGATTGCCTTAGTTCTCTTTATCATGTGTATGGCTATCTTTATATTTGCGGTGATGAATGAATCCACAGAGGCTGCCCCACAAGATGATGTTCAAGATTTGAAAAAGCAAATATTAGAACTACAAACCGAAATAAAGCAAATGAAGTCTCAAATTCAAGACCTATATTTCATGACCGAACCGCTGCGATTTCGTGTTGTAGATAGATTGGAGGGAAGCTTCTATTATTCAAAAACAGATAACGCGGGTGTATATGGCATGTTGCCTTCGCAGCTGCCTTATGCCGAACTTTATTACGATCTTAGATCTGCCAATAATTTGGGATGGACGCAAGAAAAGATAAAAATGATGAGTGATAGATTATTGAAAATGCCTAAAAATCCATTTCTTCAATCTTACGATCCAGCTCATAATGTTTTAAAAGCCAAATTGAGATACGATCCAGACGGGAAAATGTACTTCGTAATACCTTAAAGGAGGTAAATGCGGATACACCGGCGAAACCACAACCCCGCGACAAAAAATAGTCCTATTCTTGGTAAACAGGCATAAGGCACGTCTCATTCATTGCGGACGTGCCTGCCCAAAGAACACAAAACAGTCGTTACAATCATACGGAATTTAGTCAGGACGGACGCATTCCCCCTTGATAAGGGGGTGTGGCTCAATCTAAATCTCAAGTGCAGCACGGATATCAGCAAGACGATCTACACCATCAATGCGATGGATGCAGTTGCGAGTATCAATATAACACTGCTCTTCACCATCTATGTGATGCTCACAAAAATTACACTTGAGAGTGAAGACCGTCATCCCACTAAACTCAAAAGGTCGTTGCAGTACCTTACCGACAAAAACCCACCGGGCTTGTACCGTTTCGCCTTGCTCGTTTTCAAGTGTTCCCCGCACCTCCAAACGCGTGTTCGGATTCCCGAATACGGAAATCACATCAGGATCAATGCCCCTTACCTTCAACTCGACATCAAACGTTTTTTGATGGAGCACATCGATCTCTTCTATGTCTCCACGTAGGATCTCTTCTATCTTGCCAAGCAGGATCGAACCGTTCAAAAACACGTTATACTCTTTCAATTGTTTTACTATGTCAGTATAATGTAAAAACATGATTATCTCCATTTTGTTGCATAAACTTTAGTTTGTGGTGCATTCCGTTTCATTTCTAACAACCGGTTATGAGATATATGAAAATAATTATACACTCTCACCTCAAGGTAGGTACGGTTTCCTAACTGCACCTTATTTTGCATAGAAAGATTGAAGGGGGTAAAAAAATTAGAGGGGGTAGGTTCGCGCGAATCCGATACTTTTGATTTTACTATTAAAACATGAAATTATATTTTTGTCAAGGAAAATATAACCGGTTATCATGAAGTCTATTGAAACTTGCACGGGTTTCACTTTATATAACGTTATGATAACATACGTCCGAAATTAAGTCAACCGTAATTATTCTTGTAGGAGGGGTTTGTAACCCCGATGCGACTGTTTGTAGTCGCGCAATTCATTGCGCCTCATACACCCAGTAGTAAGGCTTTTCTCTTGTGGGAGGGGTTTTCAACCCCGATGCCCGACACCGATACTTGACACAATTCTGCTACCATGCTATCCTTTACCAAAAAAACACCGCAGGAAAACACCAATGACACAAAACTTTCCCGACAACGCACTATACGAAATGGACAATCTCGAAGTGCTACGCGGCATGAACAGCGACACCGTACACCTCATCGCCACCGACCCGCCCTTCAACATCAAACGCAACCGAAGCGGCACAGCCGGACATTATGTAGACAACTGGAAATGGGGAGACACCGGCATATTACCAGATCAGTGGAAATGGAACGAAGTGCATCCCAAATGGCTTGAAGAAATCAAAGACAACCACACCGAACTATACCACGCCATAGACGCAGCCAAACACTGTCAAGGCGAAGATACCGCCGCGTTCTTATGCTTTCTCAGTGTTAGATTGATAGAAATGCACCGTATCCTAAAAGAGACGGGTAGCATCTATTTGCATTGTGACCCTACCGCAAGCCACTACATCAAAATGTGCTTGGATGCGATCTTCGGTAGAAAAAACTTTAGAAATGAAATCGTGTGGAAGCGTCAGACAGCAAATAATGCTGTTTCTAAGAAATATGGTCGTATTGTGGACTACCTGCTTTTCTATACGAAGGGCAACAAATACACATGGAATCAGCAATACGGTGCCCGATCCGAAAACGCTCAAAAAGAGTTCCGACACAAAGATGCTGACGGTCGGGTGTACAGAACTCACGATCTCACGGCCCCAGGCAGAGATGCTAATCGAATGTTCGAATGGCGAGGAACAATTCCCTATCGAAACTGGGCATATTCAAGAGAAACGCTTGATAAGATGTTGTCCAAGGGTGAGATTCTCTTGCGAAAAGATGGAACGGTGTCAGCAGCACGAGGACACAAGATATATCTTGACGAGCAACCTGGGGTGAAGTTGCAGACGATTTGGGATGATGTGGCAAAAGTAGGCACATCTAAAGAACGCACCGGCTCACCAGACCAAAAACCGGTCGCCCTTTACAAACGGATAATCAAAGCGTCATCCAACGAAGGCGACCTTGTCCTAGACCCGTTCTGCGGATGTGCAACAACGATCATCGCAGCAGATGATCTCAAACGTAGGTGGGTAGGTATAGACAGGCGCGTAGATGCCCGCTACCACATCATAACGCGTCTGA
The DNA here is from genome assembly GCA_965197475.1 of Candidatus Poribacteria bacterium. Lineage (GTDB taxonomy): Bacteria > Poribacteria > WGA-4E > WGA-4E > WGA-3G > MSPOR6. The sequence goes on from CBDANF010000003.1 coordinate 1,934,731, forward strand.
TGGGTATTAGCAAAAAAGAACGCGAACGAATAGAGGAATACGCTACAGATAAAAATTGGTTGGATAGACAAACAGCAAAATATGAAATTCACTACCAAACAGCGCCGCCCGTCCGTACCGATGACCCCGAGACAACGTCCCCTGAATTATCCCATGTCTATCAGCACCATCTCGAACCGCTGCACAGCCATGCCGAGATGCACCAAATCCTTGTCGATCAGTTCGGATTGAAATGTTGGGGGTGTAACTTTGTCCCTCCCGACAAACGCTATTTACACCTTGACCATATCGTCCCAAAAAGCGATGGCGGCACCAACGACATAGACAATCGCGCGCTCTTATGCCAACCGTGTAATAGCAAAAAATCTAATACGATGAGTCTCACGTCGCTACGCAGACAAAACAAAAAGGAAGGATATATCCAACAGGGCGAAGCGATAGATCTCCCGGCTGCTTTAGCGTGGACGCGATCCCTTTTAGTCCAAACACTCCGCGAAACACCCTATCAAGGACCACTACCGCTTGAAAGTGAAAGATAGCATCATCTCAAACATCTGGTAGAAAACGGACCTTGCTGCACACTGCACGCCTTATTTTCAATTGTAGACTGGCAACTCAAAAATTTTCCCAACGCAGATAAAAACAGACGCTGTGCAGCCCCTGCAAAGTAAAATATTCAGAAAGTATCCTATTATTGCAAAAGACAAATATCGAACTCGTTCCAAGAATACTTAATCGCCATCTATCCGATCTGATAGCACCTTTAATCTTCTGATGTGAGAAGTTCGCGGGTGTATGATTTATAAAATTGAAGATGCTTTACTTCACCTCCTCTACCTGTAAATACAAAATAAGCTTCAGATAAAAAATAAAAAAGTTTTACACTTAGAAGTCCCATTGCAGCTTGTCCACGATATTCATCATTATACGTTCCATGTTTATCAAAACTCCAATATAATCCAACCATAGAATTACCATGAACCCGTTCATTTAAATTCTTAAATATAGGGACTATTATGGCAGCAAAAGATTGTTGTTCACTATATTTTGGATACTTCAGTATACCCTGATTTATCTTTTCCTCTCTTGATTTCCCAGACCAATAGTCCCCTCTCAGTTTTCCATATTTTTGTTCAAAAGCTTTTTGTTCCCGATCGCGTTCCTCACCTTCGATGTTTGCAATCGACATAAAGTGTCTACGTCGTTCTGCTACAGAGTCACCATTCTTAGAAATATAGAAATAATCTATCGTATGTTCCCAAAGCAGTCTGTTAGCAGCCTCCATTCCACGAGAAAAAAAATGCCTATCATTATTTAGCAATGATTCTGCTAAAACACATATATCATACACAGTAGTCCTCGCATCCATAAATAAAAATCTGAGTATCCTCTCCTTATCAGTAGCACGAGAACTAACTGGTGTAAGGTCAATGATTTCGTCTACGGCTGCAAGGAATTTCTTACTACAGTCTAACCATTTTTGCATATCAGAATTTGACAAAACCTCCCAAATAGCTTTTTTCGACATTACTGTTCCTCCTTATGTAATTTTTAGGTTATTTTAGGACGTTGCCCACAGAAATTGCACAGACCCAAACATCAACACGCAACCGCCCCCAACAAAATTCACCAGAAAAAACCTAAACATCAAGGGAAATTATGAAACTACCGATATTTATGACTTACCAATAGTAATAAATGTACATTTTATAGGCGCGGTTTCAAACCGCGCCTATTTTTCTATAGCCGGAAGAGCTTAATAATTTATGCTGCCAACGCAGCGAACAGTGCCTTAATGTAACCGACTGAGTAAGCTAACCCCACATTACCTTCTAACCTCGGAATATGGTCGGCATTAATACATCCATCAAACCCGACCTTTTGGAGTTCTCGCACAATTTTGTACATATTCATATCACCATCGTCAAGAAGGGTTTCCTCAAATGCACCTGCTGTTGCAAGGCTGCCGCGCACATTCCTTAAGTGAACCATAAAGATACGACCTTTTCGTCCATAATTGTTAATCTCATCAAGCACAATAGCACTTCCACCAGCTTCAGCACGGGTTCCGCAACAGTAAAGGTAGCCGACATTTCTGCTTGGAAAAGCATCTATCACGCGATGAAAGCCAAGACTACCGAGAGGTGTATCTGGGTTCGGCACATCTGATGGGTGAATGGCAAGTTTGATGTCGTGTTCATCAGCAATTGGCACCAACGCGCCATAAACTTCGCAGAAACGTTTCCACCATTCATCAAGCTCTTCCATTGTTGGCGTAGCAGACGGGTTCTGTGTTGCAGCACGGCTTTCTCCACGCGAGGTATAACCACCACGATGCACTGATGAATAGCGCGTCATCAAGTAGTCGAACGTATCACCCCAGAACCTTTGGCGTGCTATAGGCACACCTGCTTCAGCGAATACTTTGAGAGCGTTGCACGTATTTTCTAATTCCTTTTCGCCATCGGGTTGTCCTTTCATGAATTTTTCTGTAATGTTCGGAAGTGTCACGCGATTGATGTCCAAGCCGAAAGAGCGAATCAGCTTTCTCATTTTGAGCAGTTCATCTAAATCGGGATAACCCTGCTCTTTAACGCCGGGGAAAGATCCACCATTTCCAAAATCAATGCAGTCTGCACCGAGTTGTGTAACCTGTTTGAGATAGGTGTCTGTGAGTCCACCGTCCCAGACTGAAATTTTCATATTATTCCTCTATAACGGTAAAGCAACGGGTTGTCCCGTTTCAACGGATCGATATGCGGCTAAAGCAATTTCGACTGCAGCGCGACCATCGGCACCTGTAATCGGTGGTGCTGTATCTTTACGGATAGCATCAACAAATACACGTATTTCCTGCTGGACAGGCGGTGGCACCTTAATATTTCCTATTCGGATGCTTCTGCCTTCCCCTTCAAATGGTTTTACTTGAATAGATGCATCACCACCCCAAATTTGTGGGAAGTAGATGGAGCCTTTTTCGCAATCAACACGTCCGCCGTATCGGCCAACCGCTGCTGCATGGCTGGAATGCAGCAATCCGACAGCCCCGTTCTCAAAATTTAATGATGCAAGTACGACATCTGGATAGTCTGTATCTTCTTGGACGTATTGTCCGCCTGCAGCATAGACAGAGGCGACATCCCCACATGTCCACCGCATAAAGTCAATTTCGTGTGCATTGATTTCCATGAGGCTTCCACCAGATTTGGCGCGTTCTAATCGCCACGGCGTGCGGTGTCCGCCTCGCCACGGTCCGCCGATGCGATGCACCATCATATTGACAGGTGTCCCCAACTCCCCACTATGAACAATTTCGCGGACTTTGGAATGCGTTGCATGGTAGCGGCAGACTAAACCGATTGTGAGTTTGACTCCGTTTGCAGAAGCTGCAGTAATCATTGCATCACAATCTTCCAATGTCGGTGCCATCGGTTTTTCGGAGAAGACATGTTTACCTGTATTGGCAGCATCAACAGCCATCTGTGCATGTAGGAACGGAGGCGAAGCGATTAGGACAGCGTGAATGTTGTCATTATCCAGCAATTCATGATAATCGGTCGTGTAATTTGTGCCAAGATTTTTTGCAAGGTTTTTTGCCAATTCTTCTTGTAAATCACTAACGCAGATAACCTCTATACCTTCAACAGCGTTTGCGCCATTTGCAAGACTTCTGCCCATGCCACCACAACCGATAACACCAATTCCAATTGATTCCATTGTCGTTATCTCCGTCTTGCCTTAATAGACATTATAATGATTTAATCGTCCGTCCCTGATATCACTAAGACCGAAATATAGTCTAAACGCTAATGGCTTGTCCGTCGGGTAGAGTTTGCGAAACCCGACATGTTTGTTCTGAATGTCAAGTGTTCAGATGGTGGAAGTTACCGTTTTATAGATTGCGAAATCTGCTATATTATCTCTGGAACCCTGATATTGTCGGGTTTCGCTGCGCTCTACCCGACCTACGAACTTTAGATTTTATTATAGACCAGTAACAACACACAATTAAAACGTTATAATGTCTAATGTGTCCCCACGTGACGCTCAGATGATTTGATGTAGGACTGACATCAAGTCCTTGAGCATTCATGTTTTTCTGTACTTCTGCTCCTGTGAGCGCGCGTTCATAGATGCGGAATTCGTCGACATATCCCTGAATAGCATCGGCATTGACACCGTCAGAACGATCTCCAATAGCAAGTTTAAGTCCGCCTTTTGGGAGTTTACCTCCTGGAACCGCATACTTTTTCTCTTGTTTTCCGTTTACATAGTAGTGAACTGTCGCACCATCGTAGGTGCCGACAAGATGGATCCATTGCTCAAGCGGGATGTCCTCCAGCACATTATGTTGTGCTGCCTTTGTTTCTTGACCCCCAGCTCTTATGAAAAAACCGTGCTGGTTGTCGTCATCATCATAATACAGACTGGCAACTGCACTATTTGTTGGCTGGTCGTCAAGTGAGATAATTCGATTCCAACTATCATCTAAAGCAGTGATATAGACCCAACACTCCAATGTGATTTCATTCCAATCACGGTCAATTTTCGGTGGATCTGAATCCTCAACGAGTAAATTATCATCAACACCGTCAAATAGGATACACTCTCCAACTTTACAATCGGCAGCAAGGGCAAGTTCAGGGTCACCTTTGACAATAGCGGATAGTCCAGAGAATATATCCTCTGCCTGTTTTGCGATTTGCACTGTGTCTTTATCAAACGACCAGTAAGCAACTAAGCCATCTTCAACTGCGCCAACGATAGCATCTGCAGGATGTGTTAATACTGTGAAAAACACGAAAAGTATCAAAATTGCGTAGCCTAATGTTGTTTTCTGGATCATGATGTCTCCTTTAATGGTAGGCTTGTTAGACATCTTTTGAAGTCTAACAAGCCTTGCTGAGATTCAAAATCTGTTATGCAATAAAACTTCGTTATTGAACACCATGTCCGCAAATTTACCGGGGATGTTCAACCTTCAATCTTAATTGAGGAAATGGAATTACCGATATTCTGTAGGAGCGGATGAAGATTCGGTAACTCTTTTTTGTATTCCATCGTTTCCATACGGATGGGTAAACTCACACCTTCAAAATCGGGGTGTCCATAAAACACAATTTCCGCACCATCAGGTGGAAAATTCTGACCTTTTAAAATACGAATAGATGAGATACGGTTTTCAAACCCTGAACGCTCCAGACTATCTTGAAGGTTCGCCATATCTTGAAAAACGGTAATTTTTCTCCCTTTAAATTCGACTTGCTCATAGCATTCAACTATGATTGGAATGGTGGCGGATTTCATTCTTTCATTCATGATTTAACTCCTTTCTACAGTGATTAGTTATCAATGTTCAATGTAGCCGAATTCACGTTATACTTCAGTCTAAAATACATCACGCATCGCGCGCCTGCGGTCATCGGCAAGTTCACGTTCTCTTTCTTCGTCAGACCTTTCGTCAAGCTGCTCAGCAGTGATTGGACGATATTGTGCAGCTTCACTTCTGCGTTTAAAGAGTCGGAAGTAGTCAAATCTCGTTAAAGTCGGTGGGATATTCCCGGGGCAGAGCGAGTGTAATCCGACTTGTACCCGAGGTCCCATCGCAACACGAGTGACCCCTACACCCTTCCAATGGATACCGTCCTGACTCGCATAAGCGGTGAACTGATTGCCACGTCGTTCAAGACGTAGGAATAGTTCACGGACTCTCCGCATCCCGCCGCGTGCTACAAGACCAAACCGACGGTTGACATGCCGTTCAAAACGAACATCCCCTCTAAAAGCATGCGGTCCCGATGTTTTCTCTAATCGGAGGAACTGGTTTTCATTTTTCCAAACAATTAAACCACCGTGTTCTCTAAGTTGCGGTGAGATACGCATGCGGGTTTCAATCGCGAAATCCTCAGAAACTTCCATAAGGAGCCGGGGAGCATCCATATCTCCACCGCTGCCGTTTGGTCCGTGCCATAAGTCTTGTCCGGAGTCTGTTCGCATTTCAAGGTAGCCTTGGCGTTCAGTCCATGATCCACCGCCTTGCGGGTCTTCCCAACGCCATTCTGGACGCATATCGTTCCCGATAAATTCATCATCAAACACCATTTCAGTGAATTCACCGGACGATGCCCACCCTTCAATTTTAATAGCAGAGATCGAGTCGCCGAAACTTTGCGGCAGCAGATGGAGGTTTGGCAACTCCTTTTTATATTCGGAAGGCTCCATACGGATATGCAACTTTTGCCCTTCAAAATCAGGGTGTTCATAGAAAACAACCTCAGCACCATCTGGCGGGAAATTTGGACCTTTGAAGATACGGATAGACGAAATTCTATCTTCAAACCATGACCGTCCCTGCGGGTCTCGCAGGTTCGCTATATCTCGTAAGATCGTAATCTTTTTGCCTTTAAATTCAACATGCTCATAACAGTCAACAATCATCGGTATAGTGCCCCACTCTGGACCCACTACGTCAATGGTTGAACCGAAGTTGATAGAGGAAACCCTATCAGCAAAGTTGTAGGCTACATCATGTAAGTTAGGATAAAATCCAGGACCGAGAGCCAATTTCTTTCCCTTATAGTTAACATGCTGATAAAGGAGCACCTTATAATTTGGACTTCCTGAAAAATTTGGACCTTTGAAAACTCGAAGGGAAGATATATTGTCTTGAAATCCGATGCGCCCAGTATGTGGAACTGGTTCTAAGACATATCCCATCCGACCACGAAAATTTGTATGTTGAAAGACTTCAACGATAAGGCGGGGTATTACAACTGGCATTTTTTCTCCTATTTGTTGGTATGTTTTCAATTTACTTTTACTTACGTTTTTTACACTAATTGCACCTATTCTATCTGTTATATCAAATTAACCCGATTTGTAGTGCAAGGTCCCTACCGAATACCATACGCGTATTCGGCGTTGATTCGGTGCATCGCAATGCTGACTTTATCAGAAAACTTCTAATCAAGTTAATTTGGTATTAGTTAAACTTTTCGAAAACTAAAGTCGGGGGTACTGATAATCCATATTGAAATTTCATGTGAGTTTGTTAAAATCAACAATTTTACACATTGGCAAGAGTCGCTTCATATATTTGTGCATATCCACTTCTATCCGAAGTAAACACAATATATTTACCATAAGGACTAAAAGAGGGATGCGGATGTGTATGTTGTGGTGTATATACTTGCACCGGCCCGTTTGCATAAGGAAAAGGTCCGTTCCAGTGTTCACCGATGGACGCAGCACCCGGATAACAAAGTGTTTTCGGTTTACCAAATCCATCACGTGGGTCAAACGTTAGGATACCAATATCGGGAAAATTCGTATCTGCTACCATCAAAGTTCCATCTTTGTTGCAAATCGCATGCCAAGTGTTAAATGTCGTTAGCTGTCGTTCCGCTTCGGTGTCAACGTTAATGCCCCTTACACCGTTAGGCCAATCAACAAAAGCAAGTTCTCGTGTTCCTGGAATCCAAGTTTCGTGCGTGATCCACTCGTTTTTTTCGACATTACGTGCATAAAGTCTACGATTTCCAGTACCATCCCTGTGAATAACCCAAACGCGGTCGGTTAAAGGACCAGCATAATAGAGCAGATTAGAATCATCGGGGCAGAATTGGAGGTGTCCGATACTATCTCTGCGGAATATAATCTCGTGATCGCCAGTGTCTGTATTGACAATAGCGAGTGCAGACTCTGTGCCAACATTGAAGCGCACTGCCCACCATTTATCATCGTGACTGAGAGCGGTTGTTCCCATTGCTGCCCCGACCATTCCCTTCTCACGCATCTCAGTTGCAGCGAAGTTAACCAGTTCGTGTTCTTCTAATGTTTCCAAATCAAGTCGCCACCCACCAGTGCCAGCAGTAAAAAACACCGACTTACTATTGTGTGAGGGATGTGCAGACCATTCACTGATGTCAGACCTGTCGGTCAGTTGACGTAGTTCACCTGTGCTGCGTTCTTCAGCAAAAATTTGTGGTGCGCCGCTCCGATGCGATACAAAGATCAGTCGCTGCATTGCGTCATCATACGCGGGAATAATAAAGAACGGATGATGGTGTTGTGCAGAAGCCATCGTCACTTGCCGAATGCGTGTGCCAGTACGTCTATCGTAAAACGTCCGAGATTCGGCTGAGTAAACAGAGCCTTTCGCCATCTACAGTCCTTTGCGAAGCGTATATGATATGGGCAGATATTTCATATCCGCCCAATACAATTACTATTCTTCAAAAGCAGCGTCAAAAGCTACAGCAGAGGGTTCAAAATCATAACCCTTCACTGCACCGCACGCCTCGCGCGCACCATGTTCTCTATCCATACCACTGTCTTCCCATTCAATGGAAAGCGGCCCATTGTAGCCGATATTGTTAAGCGCACGGACGATCTCTTCAAAATCGATATTCCCGCGTCCGATAGAACGGAAATCCCAGAAACGTTTTGAATCGCCGAAATTCAGATGTCCGCCAAACACACCAGACAACCGTGGTGTGTCTGCCCACCAGACATCCTTCATGTGAACGTGATAAATGCGATCACTTAAACGTTCAATGAATGCCACATAATCAACGCCTTGATATCCGAGGTGACTTGGATCATAGTTGAAACCAAACGTTTCTCTACCATCAAGTGCCTCTATAGCTCGTTCAGCGGTGACAATGTCGAAAGCGATTTCAGTGGGGTGGACTTCAAGACCGAACTTAACACCGACTTCATCAAAGACATCAAAAATAGGGTTCCAACGGTCGGCAAAATCCTTGAATCCAGCATCAATTTGCGCCGAGTCAACCGGTGGAAAAGAGTAGAGCAGGTGCCAGATAGAACTTCCAGTAAAACCGTTTACGACATTGACACCGAGTTTCGCTGCGGCACGTGCCGTATTTTTCATCTCTTCTGCAGCACGTTCCTGAACACCTGACAGATCGCCATCATCCCAGACATCTTCTGATAGAATACCTTGGTGACGACTGTCTATATTGTCACAAACTGCTTGCCCGACAAGGTGATTGCTTATCGACCAGACTTTCAATCCATATTTTGCGAGTAGGTCATGTCTACCTTGACAATAGCCATCGTCTGAGAGTGCTTTGTCTACTTCAAAATGGTCGCCCCAGCAAGCGAGTTCTAAACCGTCATATCCCCACCCGCTGGCTTTCTGTGCTAAATCTTCGAGTGTTAAATCTGCCCATTGTCCTGTAAACAGTGTCACAGGTCTTGCCATATCAAATCTCCTTTATTTTGTGCGGGATTGTAACCCCGATTTGCCTATCTCATTCTTGTAGGAGGGGTTTTCAACCCCGATAGATAGCCTTAGTTAAGTATCTTCTCCTTACGTTGGCGGTGTATAACTTGCATCAACCCAAGCGCGCTGATTTCCACTTTCTACTGCAGTATTGATGAAGTGGACACCGCGTGCCCCATCCTGCACAGTTGGAAAATCAGTGTCAAAGTTATCCGGTGACTCACCAGCAATTTTAGCAGCCATCGTGCGGGAAGCGTTGACATAGATATTCGCGAATGCTTCAATGAATGCCTCAGGATGCCCAAACGGAATTCGGGAATTATGTTGTGCAATCTCTGTGAGGTAGTCGTTCCCACGTTTGTAGACCTGTTCCGGTCCATCTGGGAAACGGACATAGAGGTAATTCGGGTTTTCCTGATGCCATTCTAATGATGCTTCTGTTCCGTAAACACGAATACGTAGATTATTTTCTTCACCTACAGAGATTTGTGATGCATAGAGTACACCGCGGACACCTTTTTCATAATGGACCAAGATATTTCCATCGTCTTCTAACAAGCGTCCTTGGACAAAGGTGGTCATGTCTGCACAGATCTCTTCCATTTCAAGACCAGTGATATAATGCGCCAGATTTTCAGCATGAGAACCGATGTCTCCGATACACGATGAAGCCCCTGCTTGTTTAGGGTCTGTCCGCCAGACAGCTTGCTTTGCACCTTCGTTTTCAAGAAACGTGGAAAGCCACCCTTGTGGATATTCAACGACTATTTTGCGAATTGTTCCGAGTTTTCCCTCTTTAACAAGTTCGCGCGCTTGCTTGACCATCGGGTAGCCTGTATAATTGTGGGTCAACGCGAAGATTATATCATGCGACTTAACGAGATGACAGAGGGTTTCGGCATCTTCAATTGTTATTGTCATCGGTTTATCACAGACAACGTGGAATCCTACTTCTATGAAGGTTTTCGCGACATCAAAATGAACATGATTGGGGGTGACAATTGAGACAAAGTCAATGCGTTCACCTTCGGGGAGCTGCCTCTCTTTTTCTGCCATCTCTTTATACGAGCCATAAACCCGATTTTCATCAAGAAAGAGTTCTGCACCCTGCTGTTTCGATTTCTCAGGCGAGGATGAAAATGCGCCAGCGACCAAATCAATTTCACCATCAAGTGCAGCAGCTTTCCGATGCACTGCCCCGATGAAGGCATCCGGTCCACCGCCTACCATTCCGTAATGTATTTTCCTACCAAGTGGCATAGTGCGTTCCATTCCTTATTCGGTGTGTGATGACATTTGTGTGCTACTACCAGACATATATCAACACACGTGATAAAATAATTTCATTGTTTTTAAATTATCTCATGTTTTCTGGTTTTTTTCAAGGTAATTTTGTAGTGCTTACCTCATAATCCAGTTGTTAGTTGTCTGAACCAGGATTTCCAGGATTATCGGATTTCCAAGATTGTTGAACATTATCACACGTACTTATAGGGTTTTTTAGTTTTCCGAATATTGTAGGAGCGATCTCCGAATCGCGACCTTCAACCTCCGAATACGCTTTGTCGGGAATCGGAGTTCCCTCCTACAGGAAACTACATCTGTTGTAGGTGCGTCGGGAATCGGAGTTCCCTCTTACCGCGATAGGTCGGGAATTGGGCTTCCCTCCTACTTTTGACAAACACGGATAAAAACCGAAAACTAAATAGCCCTGCACGTACTTACAGGACTATTTAGTTTTAGACTTTTGTCCGATTTATCCGAAAAGTCGCGATTCGGAGATCGCTCGGACAGCGGAAAGTCTTAAATTGAAAATCTAAATATCCGGAGAACTAAACAGCCCTGACGCACTTATTAAAATACTTGACGAATTCCAAATATATATGATATACTTATTTTGTTAATCTGAAAATGTTTGTAGTGAAACAGTATCATGAGAAAGTTTTTACAGAAACGAATTCGACTTAGAAGGTAAAATGAAGTATTTTATAACAATGGGTATTATGGTGCTTGTTGCTGTCTGTTTGCTGATCGTTCCAACCCATGCCGCTATAAATCCCGACAATATCATGGGAATGTGGCTCTTTAATGAGGAGAACGGCGACACGGCAAAAGATTCGTCAAACAACAAGAATGATGGTAAAATCAACGGTGGTGCCAAGTGGGTTGATGGTAAGTTTGGGAAGGCACTTGAATTTGATGGAACAGACGATTGGGTTGAAGTTCCGCATTCAGACAGTCTTGGGTTTTCAAAAGGGACTTCTTTTTCTATCACGCTCCACTATAAAGGCACAAAAATAGGTGGTTCTCTCGTAGGCAAAAACTATGAAGACACAACGCAGGCAAAACCTTGGTATCTTCTTTGGAACGGAGGAGTGGGTAATACAATATCCATCTATCTGCGTACTAATAATGACCAGAATTCAAGAATTGATGGAACGTTGAATGTATCAGATGATAATTGGCATTTTATTGCTGCAATAGCAGATACGGATACAGAGAAGATTTCATTGTAGATTGATGGAGAAAAGAATGTTGAGGGTAACATGAATACCACCGATGGTTACGGAACTAGTGAAGGTGTGTTTCATATTTGGACATCATTCTGACAGGTATACCGCTGGCATCATTGACGATGTCACACTCTTCAATATCGCCTTAAGTGAAGACGAGATGGAAACTATCATGAACAATGGTGTTGAAGAAGTTGCGGTTGTTGACGCTATTGGCAAACTTACAACGACATGGGCTACAATTAAACATCGTGTATCTCAATAGAATTCATAAATAAATGTGGATACTGACACGAACATAAGTTTGTTCGTGCCAGTATTCTCAATAATATTATGAAGCAAACCACAAGTTAAAGGAACATATAATCATGAAACAGATATTGACACTCCTTGCATTGGCGTTTTTGCTATTTGCTGGATTAAGTTGTCAGGAAACCACAGAAGACCCAGATCCAATAGTTGACACATTAACGGGCAGCCTCCAAGGGGAGGTGCAATCAATTGAAGGCGTATCAATTCAGGTGCGCTTGTTAAAAGACGGACAACTCGTCGCGCAAACCGAAGCAGATGGAAGTTATGAGTTTGTTGAGTTTGAAGAAGGTGATTACACGATTCAAATATCAGCAAAAGGCTATGAAATGACAGAAATGAACGTGACTGTCGTGGCGGGGGAAACTGTTTCATTGGACAAAGTGACACTGGAGGCGTTGGCGGAACCAGTATCACACCTGCGCGGCATTTTAACAGATATGAAAACAGGAAATCCACTGTCCGATGTGCTTGTGCGACTTACCGATAAAGCGGGTGAAGCGAACGAAGCGTTAACGACTAAAGAAGGTGTTTTCACCTTTGAGAATCTTCCAGTAGATCAAGCATTTACCTTGACGATCATGCATGCAGGTTATGAAGATCACGAAGTTGCCGTGCAACCGATTCCCGCTGGTGAGACCTTTGAACAAAATATAGAACTCACCACAGGACCTGAACCGGTGGAACTGGATCCTGGTGAAGGGCTAAGCACCGGCAGCCAGGCACCAGCTTTTGAGTTGCCTGACGGTAAAGATAAGAAACATGCACTTGCAGATTATATTGGTAGCAAAAAGGTAGTAATCGTGTTTTACCGGGGCAGGTTCTGACCGTATTGCCGCGAGCAACTCGGTGAGTTGCAAAAAAAATACGATAAAATTCAAGCTGAAGGCGCAGAACTTATCGCTATCAGTTCTGATAGCGTAAAAGAAACGAAAAAGACGACTGATGATGGAAATCTCAAGTATCTGGTACTAGCTGATAATGACATAGAAACGATTAACGCTTACAATGTTGTTGATCCAGCGAACAAGAGAATAGCACGAGCATCAAGTTTTGTCATAGATCTGGATGGGAAAATCACGTGGGTATCACTTGACGAATGGGATCAGCGCGTACCAACTGCCGAAATTATATCAGAATTAGGTAAGTTCTAATGAATTTTACGATACGGCAACAACAAACACCCGTGCCGACAACGGTAGAAATAGCGTGGTAAGCAAGTACGTTTACGATGCTAATTCCTGAGTCGGCTCGGACTATTGAAGAGAGTAATACGCTTAGGGGTTGAGGGACGCGTATAACCTGAAACACTACAAAACAGATTTTAAATAGGAGTTTTAACTATGGAACGCGTATTGACACCCCTTGGATTAGGACTTTTACTTTTGGTTGCATTGGGTTGTGGGACGGCGGATAATCCCGTCAGTAAGATTACAGAAATTGAGACTACAACAGGCGCACTACGAGGAAAGGTACAACCAATTGATGGCGTATCATTTCAGTTCCGCTTATTAAAAGACGGACAACTTGTGGCGCAAACAGAAGGAGATGACGACTTCGTACTAAGAAAGATTGAAGCAGGGGATTACACACTCCGTATCTCAGCTCAAGGCTACCAAAAAACGGAACTCAACGTGACTGTTATAGTGGGGGAAACTGTTTCATTAGATGAAGTGGTACTTGTGGAATTAGCAGAGCCTGTCTCGCAACTACATGGGCTTTTAAGGAACGCGAGAACAGGAATACGGCTTCGTAAGGTACTTATCACACTTAGCGATGAGGCGGGAAAAGAATATGAGACGTTGACGACAAATGAAGGTGTTTTCACTTTTGAGAATTTGCCCACTTTACAGACATTTATCTTAACAGTCAAGTACGCCGATTACAAACAATACGAACTCACGGTGGAACCCATACCTGCCAACGAGACGGTTAAATTGTATATCAAACTTACACCATTGGTGAAAGCAAGGGAATTGGAACCCCTGGAGCCCGGCGAAGGCTTAAGGATCCATAGCGATGCACCAGAATTTGAATTACCTGATGGCAACGGTGTGTTGCACACACTCGCGGACTATCTTGAAGATGGCAAAAAAGTGGTACTTGTCTTTTATTGGGGCAGTGGGTGAGCTGCTTGTCTAACGCAACTCGGTGAGTTGCAAAAGAATTATGACAAAATTCAAGAGGCAGACGCTGAAGTAATCGCTATTAGTGTTGATACTATAGCGGAAACAAAACAGACAGTTGAAAATGAAGGTCTTGAGTTCCCGGTACTCTCTGATCAGGAAATGGAAGCAATTTCCGCTTACAATGTAGTAAATCAAGAAAACCGCAACGTTGCACGACCAGCTACTTTTATTATTGAGTCAGATAGAACAATTGCATGGGTATCTCTTGATACTGTGAATGAGCGGGTACCAATAGCAAAAATTCTTATGGAATTAGGTAAACTTTGGTGAAATCTTTTAAAACGTGAGTTCGACAAATGCCGTAGGTTGGGTAGAACAACGTGAAACCCAAAAGGTTGAATTGTTGGGTTTCGCTGTGCTCTACCCATAGGTGTCAATTTAGTGTGCTATATGCAAAAAAGATGCTGATTTGTGATGAAAGCAGCCCCAGCGGGGCAGCATGCGCGCATGGCATGCTGCATGAGGTGTCTGACAACACGTACACATACACACCTTTCGCCCCGCTGGGGCTTGAGTTTGGTAGGGGTCGCGTGTCTGGACACCTTTCGCCCCGCTGGGGCTTAGATATCTGAAATATAGGTTTATTTCCTTAAATTGACACCTATGGGTTTCGCTGTGCTCTACCCAACGGACATCTACATTTGGAACTTATTATTGAACTCACGTTTTTAAAAACTAATACATACATAAAGGGGTTGTTAATACATGAAACAGACGCAGATATTCTTTGCGTTGGCACTTTTTCTGTTGGGTGCTTTGAGTTGTGGAACAACAGATAATCTTATCAATCAACCGGAAAAGTTGGAGCCGGGTGAAGGATTGAATATTGGTAGTCAAGCACCAGATTTTGAGTTGCCAGATGGAAACGGTGCGTTACATGCTCTTGCGGATTATATTGGAAACGACAAAAAGGTGGTAATCGTCTTTTACCGAGGCGGTTGGTGAGGGTCGTGTCTAACGCAACTCGGCGAGTTGCAACAGAACTACGGAAAGATTCAAGCTGCAAACGCAAAACTTATTGCTATCAGTTCCGATGATGTAAACGCGACACAAACGACGGTTGAAAATAAAGGACTCATATATCCTGTGCTTGCAGATAGCAACAAAGACGTGATTAACGCCTACAACGTCCTTGATCAAAGCGACACAACTATAGCAAGACCTGCATCTTATATTATTTCGCCGGATGGAACGGTTGCCTGGAAATCGATTGATACTGCGGCTGTACGGGTGCCAACAGCTACAATCCTCACAGAATTAGGTAAACTCTAATGAAGTCTTACGATAAGGTAATAGAAAACATTATTGCAGACAGTGAAGCGGCAGCACTTAAGCAAGGGACGCTCAACCGCCGCCAATTCCTAAGTCGTATTGGTACTATTGGCGGTGTTGCGCTTAGCGCAGTTCCTGCATTCGCGCAAATTGGTGGTGGACGGGTGCTAACCCCTACGACACAAATCGCGGCACTTACACCGGTTGTTGAAGTGATCGGGAAACAAGTTTGGGAAAACGATAGACTCAACGAAGATGCTGTTAGCGAGATGGTTGACCGAGCGATGATGAAACTCACTGGTCGAGATACTGCTAAAGAAGCGTGGCGAGACTTTGTACTGCCGGACCATATTGTCGGCATAAAAATTAACCCGCTTGCCGGTCCAAAGTTAAGCACACACTCCGTGGTCGTCAATAAAATTATTGAGGGTTTATTCAGTGCGGGCGTTCTCAGAAAACAGATAATTATTTGGGATCGATTTGAGGAACATCTGCTTAATGCCGGCTATCCGATTAAGACAGATGAAGGGGATGTGCGGACGCTCGCGTCTGATATGGACGACATCGGCTACGATGATGAAGTGTTCTATGAAACTGAAAAAGATAGTGTTACCAGACGAGAGAATGAAAGCACCCGTTCTCGATATTCGCGAATTGTCACAGAACAGGTAGATGTGGTTATTAATGTGCCTATCTTGAAACAGCATGATATGGCGGGTGTGAGCGGGTGTTTAAAAAACATGGCTTTCGGCAGTGTGGATAACACGCGGCGATTCCACGGTAAACCGCTTTACTGCAATCCTGCTATTGCCGAAATTTTTGAGCATAAGGTACTGAAAAAGAAGATCGTTCTAAATATTGTTGATGGATTGGTAGCGTCATTTGATCAAGGACCGACATATCATGCTGAAAGCACGTGGCAATATGGTGGGTTGTTTGTGAGTGCTGACCCCGTCATTCTTGATACGCTTATCCTTCAAACTGTTAATCAAAAACGCGAAGAATTGGGATTAAGTTCTATGTCAAAATATGCTAACCACATCACCTCAGCAAGCGGTCTCGATTTGGGCAAAAACTCACTTGACCAGGTCAATCTTCAGAAAATTGAGGTATAGTTTCATGAAACGTAAATACATCTCTATGCTTATTCTGTTGAGCGTGCTTCTAATCACAGTTGTATTCTCAGGATGCACCGTGACATTTACTCCTAACGACGCGCTGCAGTTTAACCTCTCGGAACCGACGGATAAAGCGGTATCCCTTGTTGCGGAATTTGAATCGGGTGAAGAGGATAACGTTGCTGGTGATGTCACACAGAAGACGGGCAGTGTGTGTGCTGGCGGGGCATGCATCATCTATTGAATAAGGGTTCATTTTCCTTTATTCTTGATCTCTGCTTTTCTCTTAGCAGCGATTTTCTCCCAATCCCATAATAAAACTGTACCATCATCGCTGCCACTTGCAAGCGTTTTACCATTTCCAAGACGTGCAATTGCCCCTTCAGGTAAACCGACTTGTGTGTTGTCTTGGGCAAAGCTGGTTGAGAACATCGCTGCTATCAATAGGAACAGGAACGTGATGAAAAAAGTCTATTGGTTCTCATGCGTCAATCTCCTTTTTGAGATGGTTGGCTTTCCTCATTGGTATTCTCGTGTTTAAGGTTGCCTTTCTGATCAAACTTGAAGGTGCCCGATCCTACACCCTCAACACGAATCTTGAGAACGCCTCTTCTGTCAACCGTGACATTGACATCATTAACCCTCATTGTACCTCCACCTGAACCAGAAATTGTGGAACTACTTCCATTATGTGTTAGTCTGTATCCTAACCGAAGTTCCTTAACTTGATAACCGTTCTTATTCAACCAGTTTATTATTGCTTTTGCTTCCTCATTTTTTCCTGCGTATTTTATCGATTTTTGCGGAGTTAACAAACTTCTGTCAAGGTCTTTTCCTATGTTATCAATTCTTGCTTTAGCAACGATTTTGTCCCAATCCCATAATAGTACTGTACCATCCTCACCCCCGCTATCGAGTATTTTCCCGTCATGTGAAAACACAAGCGTTTCTACCGATTCTGTATGTCCGGATAGCATTCCCAAACTTTTACCTGTTTCTACATCCCATAACTTAATTGGAGTGCTCCACATATCCATTCCAGACCCAATAAGAATGGTACCATCAGGTGAAAATACCAATTCATTTTTAAATCCATCTAAATTACCTGGGATTAAGGTAGGTCCGTCTTCTGATTCTGTGTCTAATTTCCATAAGTGAATACCGTCCCTGCTTACCGTTGCAACCACAGAACTGTCGGGTGAAAATGCCAACGCACTTGTACCCTTGATATTGGATGGTGTGATATCACGCTGTGTAGAAATATCCCAAACTTGTGGGTTGCGATGTTCACTTATCGCAGCGAGTCTTTTTCCATCAGGTGAGAACATCAACTTCCCCCTGAACATACGTTCTTTTGTGTTAAGTTGGAACAATTCAATTCCGGTATTCAGGTGCCACGCTCGAATTTCTTGGCGACTGCTTCCAGCAAGCATGTTGTCCGGTGAGAATCCAACTGCTGAAGACCAGTTGGCAACTTCCTGCAAAGGAGGGGAAAGTTTTTCGCCTGTCATTATATTGAATAATTGAAGAGAGTTAGTACCTCCAGCTCTACTATGCATTCCGAATCCAACCGATTTAAACGCAATCATACCTTCGCTACCACAACACGCAAAAAACTTAGCATTTGGTGATAACGCGACTGTCTCGGTGGCATCGCTATGTGCAGCAGAGAAGGTAGACAATTCCTGCCGAGTCTTGAGGCTCCATACATCTACAGTGCCATTAAAGGCTGCACTCGCGAGGGTCCCACTTTCTGAAAATGCGACTGCTTTTACCCATTCTGTATGTCCAATGGTAAAAGTAGTAAATTCCTCTCCGTTCTCTGGATTCCAGAAACGGATTGTTCCATCTGCACTGCCACTGGCAAGACACATACCATAAAGAGGTGTTCCCAAAGGTGCAAAGGCTAAGGCATTGATGGTGTTTTTGTGTCCCATAAGAGTGGCACGTTCTTGTTTTGTGTCTAAATCCCAGAGTTTGATTACCTTACCAGCATCACCACTGGCAAAAGTATTTCCGTCCTCTGAGAATGCAACAGCGGTAACCCACGCTGCATGTCCTTTTAGCGTCCCAAGTTCGGCGTGGTTTTGGGTATCCCATAATTTCACAGTTTTGTCCTCACTTCCGCTGGCAAATAGTTTTCTATCCGGTGAGAACGCTAACGCCAAAATAGCTGTGTCTCTGCCACGCGCATGCCCCTTGAGAGTTCCCAGATGGCTTTTCGTGGTTGTGTCCCATAGGTGAATTTCTCCGCCTCGGTCTGCCCGAGCAAGATTGTTGCCATCTTGAGAAAAAGCAATCTTATCGGATAAATTATCTATATTGGACTCCGATAATTTTTCACCGGTGTCAGCATGCCAATAGGTCATTTCCTGACCTCTATTTATACTGATTAGTGTCCTGCCATAGAATACCAATGCAGATAACACTGTGGGACCCCGAGTTAATGTAATCGTTGAGAGGTTGCTTTTAGTTTCTACGTCCCAAATTTGGATAATAGGGTTGTTAAATCCGCCGCTTGCGAGCATTTTTCCATCTGGCGAGAATGCAAGTGCGTTCACATGCCCTGTATGTCCAGTGAATAAAGCTGTCTCTTTTCCATTTGGTACGTCGTATAGCCAAACTCCAACATCCGTACCAACAGCAAGGCGCGTGCCATCCGGTGAAAACTGCATAATATTGATCCCGCCTTTTCCGAGCCGTGCGATTGCACCTTCAGGTAAACCTACTTGTGTGTTATCTTGGGCAAAACTGGTTGAGAATATCGCTGCCGTAAATAGAATAGTTAGTAATAATGTGTGTCTATATTTCATTTTCAATTTCCTTTGTTTTCTTTTGCTTTGGAGATGATTTTTTCCCAGTCCCAGAGGAGAACGGTGCCATCTTGGCTACCACTCGCGAGTATCTTCCTATCGTGTGAAAATACTAATGTTTCTATCGGTTGTGAATGTCCTAACAGGATTCCTAATTTACAACCTGAATCTACATCCCATAATTCAATTTCATCATCCCAAGCATCCGATTTTGGATCAAGAAGGATTCTTCCATCGGGTGAGAAAAGTAACATGTTACCTCTCCAATCAAATTTTTTAGGACGAATTTCTGTACGTACCTGCATGCCTGTATGTGTCACACTGCACAAATCAATGCCTTTAATATGTTTGATAGCAAGCAGAGAACTATCAGGTGAAAATGCAATTCCCGTTACCCAATTGATGTCAGGCGGTGTAATTTTGTGTTGCGTGAAAACATCCCACACTTCTGGCTTAGAACCAGACCCAGACATAGCCAGGAACTTCCCATTAGGTGAAAACATCAATTTACTTTCAAATGATGATAACGATTTAATGCGGAACATCTCAAGTCCAGAGTCAATGCTCCACAAACGTATACCTTGACGACGAGTACCGGCAGCAAGTATTTTTTTATCTGGTGAGAATGCAAGTGAATTCGGTTCCAGTGTAAGAGAGATAAGTTTGTCTCCTGTGGGTAGAAGCCATAGATGCGTTTCTTTATGTGGTTTTGAAGTCGCACGTGTGTTTCCACTAATTGAACGTACAATAGTATCAGCACCGTGGCTTGCAAAAAGCGTGGCATCCGCCGTGAAAGCAGATGCTTCAGTTTTATCGTGATGCGCGATCGATGGAATTGGTAGTTGTCGTCCAGTTTTTACATTCCACATTTGCACTGTACCATTAGATGCTGCACTGGCAAGCGTTGTATTATCCGTAGTGAATGCCACCGCCTTAACTCCCGACGTATGTTCTGTGGTAAAAATAGATTGTTCTTGCCCAGTATGTGTGTTCCAGAAACGTATTGTACCATCCCAACTCCCACTGGCGAGGATATCTTTGTCAACAGGTGAGAACGCTAAGGCTCTAATGCTGCTCTTATGTCCTGTAAGCATAGCCTTCTGTTCTCCTTTTTGAACATTCCACAAAAGTATTCGGTTAGCTGTTCCACCGCTTGCGAGTATTGTACTGTCGGGTGAAAAAGCCAATGCATCAACCTTTTCCGTATGTCCCTTAAGAACAGCACGTTCGGTGCTCGTAGTAGTATCCCATAATCGTACAGTATTGTCATCATGTCCTTGCAACAGTTTTCCTGTCCGGTGAAAATGCCACTTGCAACAGTTTTCCTGTCCGGTGAAAATGTAAGTGCATTAACCCCTTTTTGAGGTATCCGCTTTTTCCACGACAGTAACGCGAATGGGGTTTTTGCTTTGAAAATAGCTAGTTGATACCCTGTGACTGCATCCCATAAGCGGATTTTGCCATTTTCTGGATCACCACTTATAAAGGTTTTATTATCATGGGTAAATGCTATTAGGTCGCGATAATGTTCGCCATAATAGCCATCTTCCAGTGGCTCATTATCAGCACTTCTACCCTTGTGCTTAGTTATAAGTTTACCGTCGGTAACATCCAAATGGTAAATACAGCTGAATTGGTTGGGAGTAATAAGGGTTTTACTATCCTTAGAAAATGTCATCGCTGGCACACCATCACTACTGCTATATAAAGGTATGTATAAAAGTTCATTACCAGTTTCGATTTCCCACAGACGTATAACTGAGTTTGATGATCCACCGCTTGCGAGTATGCGATTGTCAGGTGAAAACGCTAAGGAGTCCACTTGCGCGATTGTATGTACATTCCATTCTTCAAGTACTACCGATTCGATTTCATGATTGTTGACACGAGTTGGCTGCGCGGGGAACAAAGCCTTAGCGTTACGGGTATTCACATCGTATAACCACACCCCGATGCTCGTTCCAACTGCAAGATACTTGCCATCAGACGAAAACTGCATCACATTTATACTGCCTTTTCCGAGGCGTGCAATTGCACCTTCTGGCAGACCGCCTTGTGTGTTATCTTGAGCGAAAATAGTTGAAATTGGAACAAGACTCAGAACTATAATTGAGATATATGTATATATTCGGCTCATTTGTTTTTTCCATATTAGGGAGTAAGATATGCGTATTGAATAGGTAAATACGGTTAGAATTAGACAAAAAACTTGAGAAAAAACAGCGTTTGTGAGATACTAATAGTATATACCAAATGTCTCAAAATTTTCCACCACAAAAATTTGAGACATTCAGAGTAAAAAATAGGAAAAATATATGGTTGAACATATTGTCTTACTTAAGTTGAAGTCGGATGTCACCTCAGCACAATTAGCTGCTTTACCTGATGCCTTATTGGAAATGGCTAATGAAATACCCGGTATTGAATCGATTACTGCTGGCACTAACAACAGTCCTGAAGGCAAAAGTCAAGGATATAGTTACGGCTTTATCGTTAGATTTACAGACGAAGCGGCGCGAGACGCGTATCTTCCGCATCCGTTTCACCGTAAAGTGGCGGGTGAACACATTCGTCCGCTCGTTGAGGATGTTCTTGTTTTTGATTATTCAGTTTAATTAAAAACGATTCAGTGTTGTATAATTTGCAACTAAACTATAATAAATTCCATAAATCTTTTTGGAGGTAATACATGAGTTGGAACATTGTCGTTGTTGTTTCAGATACACTTCGGACAGCATATTTAAGCCCCTATGGTAACGATTGGGTACATACACCGAATTTGGCGCGGTTTGCCGATCAGGGTGTCCGATTTACAAATGCACATCCTGAATGTTTGCCAACAATTCCGACACGCCGCACCTTACATACAGGTAGACGTGTTTATCCATTTAGTTCTTATAACCCTGTGCCATGGGATAATGTCTATACCCCCGGTTGGCAGCCGATGTCTTCGGATGAACCGGCAATCGCTGAATCACTTGTCCGAAATGGGTATCACACAGGCTTTTTCGCGGATGTGCCGCACTATTTTGTGCCGGGAATGAATTTCACACGCGGATTTCGTCAATGGCAGTTTGTCCGAGGACAAGCCGAAGATAGATACCGTGGTGGCGCGCACGCTGACCCAAGCCAAGTTGCACGATACCGTGGAAATACAGAGCGAGTCCGCTCTCATATCGTTAACGTTCAACCCGAACGTGCGGAGGAAACCTGGCCCACCGCGAGATTGTTCCGATCCGCAATCGAATTTGTAGAACACAATCATAATAATACACCATTTTACCTATATGTTGATGGGTTCACGCCGCACGAAACATGGGAAGCACCCATCCACTACTACGACCTTTACGGTAGCCGAGAAGATCGGGAACCCATCTGTCTGAACTTGCCCTACGGTTCACTAAATAATGAGGAACTTGAAGCTCGCATTCCAAGCGTTAAAGCTAACTATGCTGGTTTGGTCACCCTTGTGGATACATGGTTTGGAAGATTGGTAGATACCATTGATCGACTCGGATTGCGCGACAACACGTTGATCGTTTTCCTCAGCGACCACGGCACAAACTTCGCAGAGAATCCTGATAAAGCGACTGGAAAACCAGCAAACTTCATGTACCCCGGCACGATGGATATTCCGCTGATAGTCAGGCATCCATCTGGTGTAAACGGAGGAACAACGTGTGATGAATTCGTCTATACGCTTGATGTGCCTGCAACTGTTATGGCAGCAAGTCAAGTTGAACCTACAGGTGAAATTCAAGGACAAAGTCTACTTCCCCTCGTTGAAGGCAAAAGTGGATTTACGTCACGTGAATACCTGACTTGTCGCTATGTCAACTCTGTTTGGTATAAAGACGCGAAAAACTGGTATTTTTCAAGCGTTGATCTCAATAATGGAACACGTCTCTTTGATCTTGAGGCGGACCCGACATGTCAGAATAACATCTCGGGTCAAGGTGCCGAACGGATTGCACTTGCACATGAGCGGATTTTAGCTGATGCTGGCGGACATTTACCACACTACTATAAACGTCAGGGCAGAACGGATGCGCTCGGCAGACCACAGTTCGCTGAGGAATAGTCTTTTGGGCAGGGCTTCGGCTCCGCCCACGCTATTTTCGTTTGTATCAGCGTTTACATACAAATCATCTATTCATTTGGCAGGCAAATTCAAACGATTGAAGTTTCCGTTTAAGATTTGTACAATTGCCTATAAAGGCTTTTGATGATATGAAATTTCACTATTCCCAACTTAGCCATCACCTATATATCCATCACGGGCATGTCAATACCGGCATTCTTCGCGATGGACACCGCGCTCTTCTCATTGATCCGAGTGGCACATCACTTCAAACAACACTTGCCAAACTGGGAATTACCAACATAGAGCAAATTCTATATACACACCACCATCGAGACAATACAGCGGGATTCCCGATTCCAGAAAATGTCCGTATCGGCGTTCCAGAGGCTGAGGCGCAGTGGTTTACGGAGGTAGAACCCTTTTGGAACGATCCAAAATACCGATGGCATCTCTACAATTGCCACCCACACAATCTCATGCTTGTCAATTCTATCCATGTGACAGATACTTATACCGAAGGCGCGCAGATTGAGTGGGGACCGGCATCCATAAAAGTGCTTGAAACACATGGACATACCGATGGGAGTGTCACCTATCTCGTTGATGTTGACGAACAGCGTTTCGCTTTTTCGGGCGATCTCATTTATGACGAAGGTAAAATATGGGAGCTCTATAGTTTACAAAAAGGACAACAGACTACCGACTATCACGGATTTCTTGGCGCGCGAGATGAGCTAAAAGAAAGTCTTGAGAAGGTTCGCGAGTTATCGCCAACGGCACTTATTCCTACACACGGTGTTGTCATAAAAAATCCTGACGCTGCGATTGACAAACTATTTGAGCGATTGACGTATTGTTATGATAAATATGTGCCAATCTCTGCCCTCCGCCACTATTTTCCGAAACTTTTTACCGAATTTGAAGGACGCGCTGACCACATGCCTATCCGAGCAGGCAAGCCTCCACCTGATTTCTTGCGCCACTTTGGCACAACATGGTTGATTATATCCAAAACTAAAGAGGCTTTCGTGATGGATTGCGGTTCACCGAATGTGACAAAACAGATTCAGCAGCTGCAAGCAGACGGTGAAATTTCTGAGGTGACACAGTTCTGGGTGACCCATTACCACGATGACCACGTTAATGCTATCCCCGAATTCCAGGACACCTTTCCGTGTGAAACGATAACCGATGCGATTGTTGCTAAAGTAATCACGAATCCAAAGGCTTTTCGACTCCCTTGTATTTCTCCTGCTGTTACACGAGTGGATCGCGCCACTCATGACGGCGACTCATGGCAGTGGAATGAATTCACGATGACCGCCTATCATTTTCCGGGACAAACCTATTATCACGGTGGATTGCTTGTTGAGGGACGCGGGACACGGATGTTTTTTGCTGGTGATTCCCTTACAATGGCTGGGATTGACAACTACTGTTCAGGCAATCGGAATCTTCTTGGCAAAGATGTCGGTTACGAAAATTGCCTGCGGCGCATTCAACAACTTAAGCCAACCCATATTTTTAACTGCCATGTCGATCCAGCATTTGACTTTACCGATAAAGAGATCGCCTTTATGTTAGACACCCTTGCTGAACGGGAAAAATGTTATACCGATCTCTTTCCTTGGGATCACGCAAACTACGGCATGGATGATCAGTGGGTGCGATGTTATCCTTATGAACAGGAAGTTGCTCCTGGTGAAACGGCAGCGTTGCAGGTTGAGATAACAAACCATTCACTTAAGCCTTGCACGGCAATTGCACAACCTATTCTGCCTGAATCATGGAATGCTGAGATTTCCTCTGCGGAGACAATTATTCCACCGAAAGCGGATGGACACATCCAGTTTTCTATTCCGATACCCAAAGTAAAATCCATCTCTGGCAGCAAATCTTCAGAACGGATTGTAATCCCTGTCAACATGACTTATGACGACAAACCATTGGGACAATTTCGTGAAGCGATCTTTGTTCTCACGAGAGGTTAAAATTTTGCTAAACTTATCCCATTCAACAGTTGACATCGCTATAACGTGTAGCAACTTTGAGGAGTCGTTAGACTTCTACCACAACAAATTGGGTTTTGAGATCGTGTTGGACCTTGAGATTCCGGACGCATTAGCGCAAAATGTGGGACTTGCGCCAACAGGATTTCGACAAGTGCGCCTAAAGGCAGGCAATACGCTTATCAAGCTGATGGATATAGAATCGCCACCGCCGACACCAGCAAACAAATTCTCTGCAGGTGTTCGTTGGCTTACCTTTTTTGTAGTGGATATTCAGCAAACTATCGAAAACTTGAAACAGAACGGTGTGGAATTTCTTTCTGAACCCGTAAGCGCACCGGACGCTGCTGGCGTGGTGTGCGCAAAAGACCCTGACAGCATTCTAATTGAACTTGTGCAGATATGATACTAAATTACTTTAAATCATAGGGTAGGTCCCTGTGCCCGCCCATGTTCTACCTGCAAAAAAACTGTAAGAATCAGTCTAATTCGGTGGCGTAAAAAGGAATAGAATAATGCGTAAGTTTAAACTCTTAACCCCATTTTTTATCGTTCTTGTCCTGATGATGAGCGGTACTAAACCGACAACCGAAGTGCCCAAACCGAAGGAAGTTGAACTCCACGGTAAAATCGTCTGCTTAGCGGAAGAGATGCACACGCACTACAAAGTTGAACTCTCTGGAGAGCATGAACATCTATACGGAGTTAAGACCAAGGATGGTAAATACTACATCCCTCATCGCCGCCGATGATGACGTTTCTATTCCAAAGTTAAGACCAAGGATGGTAAATACTACACCCTACTGCGGACATCATTATCTGAGGCACTTTTTGTTGATAAACGACTGCATGAGAAAGACTTGATTATCAAAGGTCGTGTCTTTCCAAAAACACAATTGCTGGAGGTTATCCGTATTCGGTCAATCCGTGATGATGTTGTTCATGAACTCTATTACTACTGCGACACATGTTATATTCGCACAGTTGCGCCGGGAAATTGTGATTGTTGCCAGGCACCGGTTGTGCTGATTGAGAAACCGCTCAATGTTGATTCCTTAATCCCGTCCCCTTAGGTGTGTAAATATTTTGTCACATAGGTTTAATTTATGAAGAATCCTCCGCCTTTAACTGTAGGACGGGTCTATCATTAAAAGGGATAGACCAATCTACGGAAACACGATCCTCCGCCTTTAACTGTAGGGCGGGGTCCCTGTGCCCCGCCATGTGTCAGGCAACGGGCGGGCACAGGGACCCGCCAAATCATGTAGAATCATGTAGAATCATGTAGAATGCCATACGCGCATTCTACCACGCGCATTTGGCGTTGATTTGGCCCCACAATAAGAGATGGACAGTTTTTGTCAAAAACTTTACACACCCGTCCCTTTAATACATTTGCATGTTGCCAAAAGGTTATGTTATAATTATTCTAAGTTTGTTGGATAGCATTTTGCATTGTGGCACTCTCTGCCACCCAGCACTATCCATGGCTGTTAAAGCGGGAAATACAGGTAACAGGTGCAACCCTGAAAAATACTAAGTGCAGGAAAATTGTTCCTTGCTCTTAGGCAGTGGGTCGGCATCACGGATTGTATAGGACCGCATTAGTAGCAACTTAGGTTATAAAAGACGAGCCTTTTTGACATAATCAGTCAAAAGTAACAAAATTAAAATTTAAACAAAACACACACATAAACAGATAAATTAAAATAGGAGAAAATCATGAAAACTCAGGTTCGAGAGAAAAATGGCATCACAATTTTGGAACCCAATGGAAAAATAATGGGGCACTCCGCATCAGAATTCAAGAAAACTATCTCACCGCAGATAGAGGCTTCCAATAAACCACGTATCCTCATCAATCTTGAGGGTGTTGATAAGATGGACAGTTCAGGGCTCGGTGTCCTCATCGGCGCGTATGCCGCTGTAACACAGAAACAAGGTCGTATAGGGATCATCCATGTCGGAAAAAACATCAAAAATCTGATTGTTATTAGCCGACTTGTAAGGCTCTTTGAACATTTCGACACTGAGGAAGCTGCTCTCTCTGCATTGGCAGCTTGACAAACCCACCCCATATTTGGAGCGTCCATAGTTTTGCTATGTGACGCTCCAAACTTTTTAGACTCAACAGATTTTTATTTGTATGTGTCGCTAACCCACACAATTATCCTACCTTTCCTCTCCTCCAAAAAACATATCTACTGTTTATCTCATAAATCATTATACTTGTTCCTTCAGAGAATCCAACTTCACCGTAGGAGGCTCTGTAACTACCCGTTGTTTCCGTTCATCAGACATGGCGAGGCACAGTGCCCTCGCCCTACAATTGCTTTTAGAAATGTGACAAAAGATTTTGAATAATGTGATATAATGTTGTAGATAGTGAGTTTTGACTGTTATCAGGTTATCTGAAGTAGAAATGCTGACGAAAACTAAATTACATTGTTCGTTTTCACAGTAGGAATGTTATGAGCATGTCTAAAAATCAAAAACTGAAAGTGCCGTTTGCCTATGATGGTGAAAAAAGGTTATATGACCCGCAGACAGCAGAAAAGGGAAAACAGTATTTTTGCCCTGCCTGTAAAGATACTGTAATTCTCAGAAAAGGTGAGATCAAGACTGCTCACTTTGCCCACAAGGTGAGTGAAACCTGCAATCAAGAAACAATCATCCATAAAATTGCTAAACAACTGATTTTTAATGCTATTTCTGATTGGAAGTCTGGTAAAATTGATGTTCCTACATTGAGAAGAACGTGTAATATTTGTTGCAAATTCACGAATCAGTCTCTACCGGATAAAGTAGAGTCCGCGATTTTGGAATATAGAATGCCTGATGGTTTCATTATAGATGTTGCTTTAATGGTTGAAAACGAACCTGCTGCCGCGATAGAAATTAAAGTTAGTCATGCTGTGGATGAAAATAAGGCAAGATTATTACCGATTCCATTTATAGAATTAGATGGTCAAGCTGTCATAGACAATCCTACAATTTTTCAGCCAGTTAGAGACTGTTTTAAGGAATTTACTTGCAAAAGATGCAAGCAATCTATGAAACAATATGATGTCAAAGTTAACGAAATTGCAAAACAAACTAATGTTGACCTGCCTGACCGGTACTATCGATATGGATTTTGGGAATGCTGGAAGTGCAAACGCGAAATTATTTTATTTGCTTGGCCCAAAACTTCTGATTGGGACAAATCTGCACCGAAAGTAAAACCGATACCTCGAACGATTCAATATCGTTATTCTAAAACCGTTGCTGACAGGTATTGGGTTAACACATGTCCATACTGCAAATCTATCCAAGGTGATTGGTTTCTTTTTGCTTACCCTGGTCCATTTTTCGGGGTTCACTATAAAGAAGATTCGCAAGATGCGTATAATAAGGATATGCAAGATATTGTGGTTGGCTACGCAGAATACAAAAGTGAGTTATAGACAGTTAAGTTTCTATTTTTACAAAAACATGATTCTCTGTTTTGAGAGGAGTTAATGAACGAACAAGAATAGGAATGTTTGAAAGTCTACTATTATAACCCAAGTTGCCACCTTTGTAGCATAATCTGTTAGATTGTGCCAGCGAGTGCGCAAACTGACAGTTTGCGCTACAATATTTCGCGAATAATGAACTTTTTCGGTTAAAAACGGTGTCTGCATGTCTAAAATCTTGTCCGTAGCAACTTAGGTTATTATATAGGACTTACGCATTCCCCTCGCTTGCGGGGGGATAAAGGGGGGTAAAATCCTTGAAAGAACAAAATTCTAAATAGGGCACCCAAATTTGCGTAAGTCCTGTTATAGTAAAGCTTACAATTACTTATACACCGCAACTTAACGAAAACGCCACGGTTTCCCCACTGAAAAGGGGGTCAGGAGGTTAACCTCCTTTATATGTGTCAACGTATTTTCAGATTTTACTATAATACCATTTTTAATTGACAAATTGTCATAACAGATTGTAGGTCGGGTTTCGCTATCGCTTCAACCGACCTACAAAATAATGTCCTGTTATCACATACGCAATGGTATAATAGTGCTCAAGAAGTGCAAATACAGCATGAGCAAATACCTGAATGATGCTTAGAATAGGTGATAATTATGAGGATTGAATGGGAAAACAATTGGGGTGAACCAATAGATGAATCTGAGACTTGGAAACTCCGAAATCACACTTTTGAACTTCTACGAAAATATGCTCGTGAACATTACTCAATTTTGAAAAAAATCAAGGAGCGAGAATATGAGGTCGAAGGACTTGCTACAAGACACATAGCAAAAGAAGTGGACTTACCAGAAGGTAGTGGGCTATATACGTTGGAACGTGTTCATAAGGAAATTTGTGAAGAACAAGGGTGCCATACCGAACGCGCAAAGATATTTCGTGCTGCGATGGCGTGGTCGGAAAAGCGTGACGAGATAGACAAACTTAAACAGAAAGCACAAGAGGTATTATATTATTATCAATATTCGGGGTTCTGTTATCCCTGGTATCACCTGAATATAGAAATAGACCCGTGGGATTATAGAGAAGAGTATGAAGCAAGAACTTCATTAGAGCACACTATAAGAGATGTTATGACAGAACACAACGACGATTGGGATAAAAACTATCAGTTCAGAGAGGATCTTGAGATTTTTTTAGGTGTCCTTGCATCACAGCGTTGCTGTATCAGAGGAGTTTTTGAAAGTTCTTTTCTTTGTATGAACATCAATAGATACTTAGAAAATCCTTCGTGGCATTCTCCTGAAATAACTGATTTCCTTTTGGTAGATATTATTGATACAAATCTTATTGATTTGGAAAGAACTTATCATTTTGGCTTATTTCCTGCCAATTTGGCAGAACAGATTCATAACTTTATTATTCCTCCACAATTCTCCACAAAATTAGAAGAGTCTAATAAACGTTATATCCGCAGAGGTTCGCTCGTTTTTGGGATATTATTCGCGATAATGTCAGTAGTAAGAAATTATATGACAGTTCAACATAAAAGCTGGTGGGTTTTTGATAAAGTTGAAGGTCCTTGGCAACTTGAACTCATAAATGTTTTGATCGAAATGGGGCTATTTGGAACATGTTCAATCGTAATATGGAGTTTTCTAAAGTTGTACCTACCTCTAAAAAAGCGGGCTGCGTATAAGGGACTTGAAAAACTTGCTCGGAAATTTACTAAGATCCGTTTTGAGATTACCTCGGAGACTTATCATGCAAAGAGATTAATTGAAAGACTGCAAAAGTTGGAAGAGCAAGATATAGTGATACATAGTTTAACTTACGCCTTATTAGAATTGCGTGCAAAACAATGAACCTACGAGAAGTCTAGAGGAGGAAGCATGGAAAAACGCCCACAAATTGCTGCAATTGCGACAATATACCACAAATACTCACACGCGCAACACATCGTCGATCGATTTTTGGAAGGATACGGGTGGAATAGTCGGCACCATTATCCACCGATGGACCTCGTCTCGCTATACGTTGAACAGGTCAAGGACAATGATCTCAGCCGTGACCGATTGGAACGTTTTCCCACAGTGAAGGGATATCCAACAATCGCGGAGGCACTCACCCGCGGCGGCGAGGAATTGACTGTTGATGGCGTTCTGCTTATCGGGGAACACGGTGAATATCCCTCTAACGAAAAGGGACAACGTCTCTATCCGCGTTATGAACACTTCAAGCAGATGGTTGAGGTTTTTGAGCGGAGCGGGCGTGGGGTGCCGATATTCAACGATAAACACCTCTCATGGAATTGGGAGTGGGCACGTGAAATGTACGACATCTCTCAAAACATGGACTTCGCGTTTATGGCGGGGTCTTCACTGCCTGTTACGTGGCGCACGCCTTCAATTGACATGCCGCGCGGCATTCGTGTATCAGAAGCGGTGTGTGTTGCTTACGGTGGTGTGGATAGTTACGATTTCCACGCTTTAGAGACGTTGCAGTGTATGGTAGAACGACGCGAAGGCGGTGAAAGTGGAGTAAAATGGTTACAGACATACCGTGGCGATGCGTTTTGGCAAGCACATCATTCTGAACTTTGGTCGCGAGAACTCTTTGAATCTGCGCTCTGTCGGAGTCATACGCTTACACCATCACGCCAAGGGTTTAACAATCCGTTTCCCACGTTAGACGAGATGAAGGAGATTGTGAAAGACCCGATAGCGAATCAATATGAACATCACGATGGGCTTAAGTCTACCATGATTCTGATGAACGGGTTGGTGCAGGATTTCAACTTTGCCGCGTATATCGGATCGGACAACGAAACTCTTTCAACGCAGATGTATCTTCCAATGCCACCCGCACGGACAACATTGGCAAACTTCTTCTCGCCTTTGGTGAACAATATTGAGAAAATGTTTTTGACAGGTAAAGCGACCTATCCGGTTGAACGCACGTTATTGACAACGGGGCTTGTTGCATCAGGTGTTGACAGCCTCTTTGCCGATGGTGCAAAACTGGATACACCGCATCTGGACATCGCCTATCAACCCACTGAAGACTCAACTTTCTGGAGGACATGAGGTTATGAAACGAATCGCTGTTATCACCACGATCTACCGTTATCTGTCGCATGCACAACACTTTGCTGATCGATTTCTCGTCGGTTATCCAAAAGAAGGAAGATGGCATCGCCCAGATATGAAAGTCGTTTCTCTCTATGTTGACCAGAAACCAGAGGGTGACCAGAGTGAGGACCGTGCCAGAGAATTCGGCTTTTCTGTATATCTTACCATTGCCGAAGCACTTCGATGTGGTGGCGATAAACTTGCTGTGGATGCAGTGCTTCTGATCGGTGAACACGGAGATTATTCTATCAATGAAAAAAACCAAGTACTTTATCCACGGCATGAATTTTTTAAGGAATGCGTGAAGGTTTTTGAGGCAGATGGACGTGCCGTGCCAATCTTCAACGACAAACATCTCTCCTACAGTTTTGAGAAAGCGAAAGAGATGGTAGATGATGGACATCGCCTCGGTTTTGGGTTGCTTGCGGGGTCATCGCTACCTGTTACGTGGCGATTACCTGATGTCGAATTGCCGTTGGAGTGTGAGATAGAAGACGCGCTGATGGTAGGTGTTGGTGGTTCAGATCCGATGGATTATCACGCTTTAGAGGCGATGCAATGTATGGTTGAACGCCGAAAAGGTGGCGAAACAGGTGTTGCTGCTGTGCAACTAATTGACGGTGAGGAAGTCTGGAAAGCCAGTGAAGAAGGGCGATGGTCTCTGGAATTGTTGGAGGCGGTACTCTCTCGAAGCGATACGCCGTGCGGTTTAACAGATGAAGACGGTAGAACGCAAGATATGATCGGTAATGGTGAACTCCAACGACTCGTTGAAAATCCATCTGCCTATTTCATAGAATATAATGACGGATTCAAAGCAACACTTTTGATGCTAAATGGCGCGGTGCGGGATTACTGCTTCGCAGCGAAACTTAAGAATGAACCGGTACCAGTATCTACACAGTTTTTCTTAACGCCAACACCGAACGTTACCTATTCTGCATGTCTTATCGCCAAGATTGAGGAATTTTTTGAAACTGGCGTTGCGCCGTATCCTGCGGAACGAACCTTGTTGGTAAGTGGAACATTGGAGAGTTGTCTAACTTCTCGCCATCAAGGGCATATCCATTTGGAAACGCTACATCTTAATGTTGAATACCGTGCACCTGCGGAGTCGCAGCATGCAAGGCGTTAGTCAATCCTGCTGGTGCCGAATGCTAAACGTGCATTTTTATGATATACAAATAGCGATATTTACGATTTTAGGAGGAGAACTGAATGAGTGAATCTGAAAGAAAATGGGATGGAACGATTACCCGATATCCTGACCCGGCGATTGAAGTCCTTGACCCTCGTTTTGGAAAATACAAAATCGGCAATTCTCTTGTTGAACGCTTGTGGACGGGGGCGAGGTGGTCTGAGGGACCGGTCTGGTTTGGGGATGGTGGATACCTCCTCTGGAGCGATATTCCAAACAATCGGATTCTAAAATGGGAAGAAGCCACAGACAAGGTGAGCGTATACCGCAAACCATCTAACTATAGTAACGGCCATACCAGAGATCGGCAAGGTAGACTCATCAGTTGCGAGCACGGCGCACGCCGCGTAACACGAACCGAATATGATGGGACGATTACCGTGCTAATGGACAACTTTGACGGGAAACGACTCAACGCACCAAACGATGTGGCTGTCCATCCCGATGGACATATCTGGTTTACCGATCCAGGATACGGAATTATGCTCAATTACGAAGGGCATATTGCGGAATTTGAATTGCCAACCTCTGTTTATCGACTTAATCCGGATACCGGAGATGCTACAGTTGTAACAGATGAACTTGAAAAACCGAACGGGATATGCTTTTCGCCTGATTATGAAAAATTGTATGTCGTAGATACCGGGGTTACGCATAAAGAGGGAACACCAAGATACATCTATGTCTTTGATGTCGTAAACGGTGAGCGGTTAGACAACAAGGAAGTATTCTGCGATATGGCACCTGGCATTGCTGATGGTATCAGGTGTGATATTGATGGTAATCTATGGGCAAGTGCAGGTTGGGTTGGCGATGGTTACGATGGTGTCCATATTTTCGCAGCAGACGGAACACTTATGGGTAAGATTCATCTTCCAGAAATTTGCGCGAACCTCTGTTTCGGCGGCGTGAAACGAAATAGACTGTTTATGACAGGCAGTCAATCTCTTTACTCAGTATATGTGGAAGCACAAGGACTGCCATTATTCTAATAGACAGCAGGTTAGAAATGCAGATTAACCCTGCGGCTCGCGATAAGAGAACGTTTGGATAACATCATTCATCAAAAGCCGTTGGGCAATAGTCTGAATTATTTCTGCATTCAAGGTGCCGCTGAGCCAGAACTTTTGTCCAGTGCGGACAACGTTGACACCCGTAATGCCTATGTCTTTAATGCCTTTGACTGTACTATCCCCGACTGCGTCTGTAACACCGGGTTTGAATTGTACTTCAATCGTCCAATCTTTAACGTTTTCGTTTTCAGTGTCAAAGGTGAAGATTTGTGTAATCGGATCCGTGAGGAGTTCTGTGCCAATCTGATTGATAGTTTTGACATCAAGGGTGCCTTCAATCCAATAAATAGTAGCAGTTCGCAAAGATTCAACACCGCTGATGCCTAAGTCAGCAATATCTTCAAGAATTCCTTGTCCAATAGTGTCAGGAATTTCAGGTTTATAGAAAACTTCAACTTTCCAGTTTTTCATAGGCAGTTAAAATCGGTTTTTACGAATTCTCCTTTGAGAAAAATTATTATTAGTATACTAAATTAACTTGATTCCAATCTATCGGTGCATCGATTCTATTAACTCGTTTTGAGAGATTCCTATCTCATTTGTAACTTTGTCAATGTGCATAAATGTCAGAGAAAAGTTTTATCATATTGATGCGGTGTAACGTCGCCTGCCACGATGCACAGCGTTGCTATATCTATTTCTGGAGCAGTAATTACCTGTTCATTCTGGTTTATCTCAACATCAACAATGTTATTTTTATTTAGGATATTGATTATGCCGATAAGGTTATAATCCGGAATTTTCAGATCTTTTGATAAGGTAGAAACCTCTCTTTGGCTATGCATTAAGTCCCCTTGCATAAAAGCAATCGATTGATATGTTGATGTCTGTTGATATCTGCTTTGCTACAATACGGGTATTATATCATTGACGCATCAGTATGTCAAATGCGGGTGTGTAAAGTTTTTCGCTCATGTCAAGAGTAAGTGCTTTTGACGAGTTTTGCTATAAAATCAACACTGACAGCTTTTAGATTCATGACGAACTCACAGATTGCGACGTAACCGGCGAGGAACTTTTTATGAACGCCACGAAAGGGACGAAGGAAGTTTCGCAGCGTCGTCCAGGCACCTTCAATCGTCCTTGTATGGATCTCGTAAAGACCATCACCGTCTGCGTCTCTTGCCCACTCGCCATCCTTATGGAGAACAATCTCACGGGCGCGCTGAATACGGTTATAGCCACGCCAACCATCCGTATACACCGTTGAAGTCGGCAACGTCCACTGATGAACGTGTGTTGAAAGCGTCGCAGAATCGGTGTGCCGCACAACACGTAATCTCAGGAGACCGCTTTCGCGACCTTTCGTCCCAACAATAGGCGGACGATCATTGTCATAAGTCCCATGTCCCCTGCGTTTATTGCCACGCCGACGCGGCGGATCCGAAGCATCAACGTGCTTATCGCCTTTTTCACCGGCGTTTTGAAACATCTCATCTGTTTCGACTTCAGCATCAGGTAAAGCAGCTTCGGGTTGTATCTGCTCTGCCGAAGTTTGGAGTTTACGTCTTATAGAAAGAACGGTTTGACGACTTAGACCCAGTTCACACCCGAGTTGTGCACTTGAAACACCTTGACAGACACCGCGCAAAAGCAGAACGACCTGTGAGGGACGAAACTGCGTGCCAGCAAAGACCGTCCCGGTATAGAGGTTGTAGATGCTCTCACAGTGTTTGCAGCGATACACTTGTAGACCACTTGTTTCAGTCGGACGGAACTTGCGTGCCTCCGCCACGCTCGCTTGGCATTTTGGGCAACACAGCCCTTGAAGGTGGAAATGATCCAACACCCACGCTTGAGTTTTTTCTTCATCCAGGAGAGATTGTATTGGAAAGTCCATAGGTAACACGCTAACATAACTTTGAAAAAATAGCACTTACTTTTTACATGAGCCAAGTTTTTCAGGACTTACGCAATAATCTACAATTATGTTATACTGTTCTATTATGACTACATTTACACTTTCTAAAAAGAAGCACCACTTATTTTCTGATTATTGTCAATTTTTGTTAGCGAGTTTCACTAATTTTACACAAACCTATTTTGCAAACCATACGGAGAAGTGGAGCCATGATCAACTCAATCGTTTCCTGAGAAACGAAAACATTCCTTCAAGCGAACTCTGGGAATCTGTCAAAGACGACATTGCGTTTGATAAAGATGGATACCTTATCTTTGACGATGTTGTGCTGTCAAAAATATATTCAAAACTGATTGAAGCTGCCTACCCTCAATGGAGTGGTAGCGACAAAAAGGTCATTGAAGGCATCGGTATTGTCACGTGTGTCTATGTTAACCCAAAGACACACGAGTATTGGATCATTGATTACCGCATTTTTGACAAAGACCCTGATGGTAAATCCAAAATTGATCATTTACTTGATATGTTGCACGATGCTTACTTCAAGAAACAACTCTCGTTTCGGACAGTGCTAATGGATGCTTGGTATGTATCCATGAAAGTAATGAAAGCGATTGCGGCACTTTCCAAGGTCTACTATGCGCCCCTGAAACGAAACAGGCTTGTAAATGATACGGATGGTGTTGAACCGCACCAGCAAGTCCAAGATTTATCTTGGTCTCCATCAGAAACGACACAAGGCAAACGCGTGCATATCAAAAGGTTTCCAAAAGGGTATCAAGTGAAGTTGTTCCGGATTGTGTCTGATACAGGACGCACGGAATATATTGTGACAAACGATTTATCTCAATCGGATGCGAAAGCGACAAAACAACAGTGTCGGGTTCGCTGGAAGATTGAGCAACTTCATCGTGAAATCAAACAATTAACCGGTATTGACAAATGTCAATGCCGCAAACTGCGTGCCCAACGAAACCATATTGCGTGTTGTTTCCAGGTCTGGGTCTGCTTGAAGCGTGCTGCCCGGAAAATCACTCAAACGATTTACGAACTCAAACAAAGTTTATTGGATGATTACGGACGACATCAACTCTCTAATCCTTCAATAATCTTCAAAACTGCGTAAGTCCTGGTTTTTGTACAGGTATGAATTGGAAAGATGTTACAAGTTTACCCAAAAATGGTATCCTATCCTAATAAATTATGAACAAAATAGGAGAGGATACCGATGTTTAGTATATCATTAGAGCGTTGTGAAGTCAAAGCGTTTGAAGGCGTATTTCAGAAGTTTGTAGAAGAATTCAACGATTTTGCGGGAGAGATGTTTTCCGATCCGTGTATACCGTTAGAAGAAGCGGAGTTTCGTGTATTTGAGGCATCTCGTTCGTGGTGTCAAAAGTTTTTAGAGATATTTATTTCTCAAAAAGCGAGTGAACAGTCTGGTGAACCTGTTGAATGTCCCGAACATCAGGAAGCGTGTCGTCCGTGGTGTAAAAGAGAGCGGCGTATTACGACCTTGTGTGGTGTTATCCGTGTAAAACGTTGGGTGTATCGTTGTCCTTGTGGTCATAATCATGTGCCGTTTGATACCAAACAGAAGTTGCGAGGTCAATGGACGCATCGTGTTGCTGAGGCGATGTGTCGTTTGGCGGCACTTCTTGACTTTAGAGAAGCGTCAGAAGAGTTATCTCGTCAGGGAATAGAAGTCCGCCACACGACACTTCATCAAAAAGTGTGTGAGTGGTCAGAAGATTTGAGCGTTTGTGAACAAGTGGAAACCCAAAAGCTTGTAGAAAATCAGCGATGGTATGTGAGTTGTGATGGCTGTCGGACGAACTCACTGGATGGTTGGAAAGAAGTAAAAGTTGGTTGTATTTATAGGGATTATCCGCAACAAGGTTCTGGGGCGATACCGAGTGCCAGAACATCCAGTATCCGTTATGTTGCGTCTCGTCCTGATGTGGCACATTTTGGTAAAGAGTTGTTTGCGTTAGCGACAAACAGCGGTATCTATCAAGAAGCTATAGATACCCAGGAGATTGTGTTTATTGGCGATGGTGCTGCGTGGATATGGAACTTAGCCGATGAATACTTCCCCAATGCGGTTGAGATTGTGGATTACAGGCAGGCCAAATCTCATCTGTATGATGTTGCCAAACACGCATTTGGTGAGACTGAAATAGAAGCGATTGGTGCGTGGATAAAAGCGACGGAACCGCATCTTTTTGATGGCCACATCACAGAAGTGGTCGCACGCATCCGCACCTTAGGAGCACAGAACCCGGAAGTTTCGGATATTTTAGAAAGAGAAGCGAAGTATTTTGAAAAACACGCGAAGCGTATGCGGTATCAAGCGTTTAGAGAAAAAGGATATCAGATTGGCAGTGGTGTGATTGAGAGTGCCTGTAAACATGTTATCGGGCAAAGATGTAAACAGGCTTCTATGAGGCGGGAGAAACCGGGTATCAACGCTGTACTTGGGTGGCGATGTTTGTATAAGAATAATGCTTGGGATAGTTATTGGTATCTAAACACAAAAGCCGCATAATCTTTGTACAAAAACTTTACACACCCCTGCCCGAAACCGAAACTCTCCTTGGACAAGATATTCAACTATATCCTCTATGTTTTACATACGGGTATTCAATGGAATCAACTCCGAACCCGGTGTCCTGAACTCCATTGGTCTAATATCTATAAATGGCATAATCGGTGGTCAAAAGATGGCTCGTATCAGAGCCATTTTAATTTGGTTTTCGGCATGATATGTGGTATCATTTAAAGAGAAAATCATTTATCATTTCACGAGTCACTATAGGAGGTTTTTAATGGCAGAAATAGGAAAAGCTGCTCCAGATTTCAATTTATCAGGATCTACAGATCAGGAAGATACAGATGTTGCGTTGGCTGATTTTGAAGGGAAAAAACTCGTAGTTTTGTTTTATCCACTCGATTTTTCACCTGTGTGTTCGGAGCAAGTTCCAGATTTTAATGAGAACTTAGATGCTATCCGTGCAAAAGGTGCGGATGTCATCGCTATTAATCGCGACTCAACGTTTGCACACAAAGCATGGAGTGCGGCACTCGGTGGTATCGGTTTCCCGCTACTCTCAGATATGAATCTTGAAGTATCAAAACAATATGGAATGGCACTTGAAGAAGTCGGTATAACGACGCGCGGCGTTTTTATTATTGACGGAACAGGTAAAGTAGCCTTCAAACACGTTGAAGATGCACCACCAGACAATACACTGACAGCAGAACAGGTCTTAAGCGAACTTGACAAACTTTAAGCGACATTCTGACACCTAACGGTGGCGAAGGCGGGTAAGCAGATTGCCCGTCTTCTGTTATCTTATTTATGGTGTGTTATTCTTAGTAGAATGCTTTAGAAAACAGAAATTCTCATGGGATCGGACACATAGCGAATCTTGTCATTATTAAGACATCATTGACAGTGCTTTTGCCAAAATATTATACACCGTTTTTGCATCTTTTATCTTGACAAACCCCTATCAGGTATAGTATAATTGTCTAAAGGGTGCGGGTGTAGCTCAGCGGTAGAGCATCAGCTTCCCAAGCTGAGGGTCGCGGGTTCAAGTCCCGTCACCCGCTTGAATGTGAATAAGATACCGAGGAAATCATGGCGCAAAACAAACGATTGACCAAAGAGGAAATCCAAGAAGACAAATTTATTGAATTTGTTCTGAAATTTTACACTTTTCTGAAGGGTAATGTTAGAACTATCAGCATCACACTTGCAGTTATCACTGTCGGTGTGGTTGGCTATTTAGTTTACACACAAAATCAGGAAAAAACACACGCAGAAGCTGCTGCGAACTTCTCTAAGGCTACCGAAACTTTTAAAGAAGCTGAAACCAGTTTTTTAGATGTTTCTGCACCCAGCGAAAGTGAAGATGACACTGACGATGAAGCGAACGCAGAAAAAACTACCTTTCCAGATGCTGAGGAGAAACTGCAGTTAATTATTGAGAAATACCCGAATACTGCCTTTGCTGACAAAGCACGATTTACTTATGCAAAAAGCCTCTATTATCAAGGCAAATATCCTGAAGCACGCACGGAATTTGAAAAAGTTATTAAAACGCATAAGCCTGAAAATGAGATTTACGCGTTGTATGCACAGAAGGCAATAGGCAATTGCTACGAACAGGAGGGAGACTACGCAAAAGCGATTGAGACTTATGAGACGAGGGAATTTCAATTTCCTAAGACATCTCAAATTTCCCCCGAAATTCGTCAGTTTGTTATCACCAATGCCAAGTACAATCAAGCACTTTGTCATGAAAAATTGAATGCTGTGGAAGATGCGAAGGCAGCTTACCAAGAGATTATTGACGAGTTTCAGAAAACGCTTGATTTCGGAATTGAGCAGAGAAGCCAGGATCTGATTGAAGATGCAAGAGAAGTACTTGTAGTTATTGATGAACCCCTTGAACTCACAAAAGCTGAGCAGTTGGAAAAGGAAGAGCTTTACTATGAAGCACTCATAGCATATACAGATGCAATTCGCACTTATAAAGTGAAAAAAGATATCGGTGGCGGATTGTTACCGGATGTGCGAAAACGTATCCGTAGTTTTGAAGATGTTGCCACTACGATCATCGGCAACGTACAATCAGCCCGCAAGTCTCAAAAATCTGGATACCAAAGTTCGGCACTGAATAGTTATGACCAGGTTGTGGGCTTTGATAAATTCGGATTAAGCCGTGATCTCTATGAGAATGCTCTTCTCAACTACGAACGTCTCTCAATTGCTGTAAAAAAGGAGTCAAATGAAAAATAAAAACAGTTTCTTTTTTATTAGTACCGCTGAAACCGTAAGCCTGTTAGGTTTTGGACTAATTTTTGTGCTTCTCTGTCTACCTTTCATCGTACATGCTGAGCTTACAGGACGTATCGCTTATTCTGTCAGAGGTTTCAATGAACAACTTGGAAGATTTGATTACAACCTGCACACGACTGCTTTCACTCCAAACGGAGATTTTAAGACGACACCTTTGAACCAACCCGGACTATACGCAGTATGGGGACCAGAAGATGACATGCTCTACTTTGTCCAGCGTGTGGACACTGACTCACACATCTTTTCTATTGATGTAAATAGACCCGGGAAAAAGACGCAGCTTACGGAGATTGGTGGTACTTATCGGTTCCTTGCCGTTTCGCCAAATGGAAAGAAACTTGCTTTTAACGGATATACAAAAGATCAGCTACAAACAGAAAACCAAATTTGGGTAATGGATCTTGATACAGGCGAAATGGAGGTAATGACAGCAATACCGCATCCCGGAAGAAACTTCTTTTTTGAAGGAATCTCTTGGGGACCTACCAGCAAAAAACTGGTGTTTTCACTTGAAAGACCAGGTGGCCTGCACCAACTCTTTCTCTTGAATATTGAAACGAAAGAGATAGAAGTATTAACTAATGTCAATAATGATTTTTATCCTGTGTGGTCACCTGATGGGCAGAAGATTCTGTTCCGAAGATGGGACAGAGAATTTGACACAATGTATACAATTGATGTTGAAACAAGAGCAATAACACCACTTTTTGACATGGATAAAAATGCTGGCAGGTGGACAGACTGGTCATTCGATTCACAATCAATTCTCTACTCTTTCTGGGGATCGTTTTATCTGTACGAATTTGGTGCTGGAAGGGCAGAAAAATTGTTTGAAGTGGACGGTGGCATTTTTGGAATTTCTTGGTGGGAACATGAAGTGCTGCCTGTTGAACCTAAACAGAAATTAACTACAACTTGGGGAGATGTCAAACGCACTTTGAGATAAGAGTTTTATGGGTGCCTCTGGCACCAAGAATCTTTATATTAACGTGAGTTCGATAATAAGATCCAAATGTAGATGTAGGTTGGGTAGAGCGCAGCGAAACCCAACAACTCAACCGTTGGGTGTGAAATAGTTGGGTTTCACGTTGTTCTACCAACCTACGGTATTTGTCAAACTCACGTTATATTATCCTTTCTATTCTTAATTCATCTCAAATACATTTGACAGAGCTCTCCACATATCGTAGCGAGAGGTTCTTATACCTCGCAGCTTTTTCTTTATGAGATAATACCAAATTAACGGGATTTGTCCTATTTTCCGGACGGTAGGTGCGGTTTCCTAACCGCACACTCTTGATTGGAATGAAGTTAATTTGGTATAACTTCTAAATAAGACTTGTCATCACAAGAAAAAAGAAGGTCAGAGCAATGCTGCCTAACGTGGAAAAAGCCTTAGAATACGATAAACTCAAACTCCTTATAAAAAATTATACCACTTCAGGGTTGGGAAATGCTCGGGTGGACAAGCTTGCACCGTCGGATTCACCGGATACCGTCCATAACCTATTGAAGTTATGTTCCGAGGTGAAAACCTTTCACCAATGGTCCGGCGGGATATCGTTAGATGGATTAATGGATATCAGTGATATACTTCGGCATGCTTCCAAAACAGGTGCTATCTTAGAACCGCAGGAGTTCCTAAATATTGCAAAGGTAGCACGAATTCCATCTGTGATAAAAAAGAAATTCAGGAATCAGGATCGTAATGAGGTTCCTCGATTGCGATCTATTATAGACGCGCTGCCTATTTTTGACGAACTCATTGAATCTATTGCCTCCTGCATCAGTTATGAAGGAACTGTACTTGACCAGGCAAGCCCTGAATTACGTTCTATTCGACGCAAACTTCTAAGAATTCGTGAAAATATTCTTGAAAAATTGGAAGCGATCCTCCGTTCTCCTGATCACCAAAAATCAATTCAGGAATCAGTTATTACCTCTCGAAACAACCGTTATGTAATTCCTATCAGGCAAGATGCCAAGCCGTTTTTCAGTGGTGTTGTTCAAGGTCAGTCCACCAGCGGTGCAACATATTTTATGGAACCGTTGGCAATAGTTGAAATGAACAACGATCTTCATGAAACCGTTGAAGCCGAACAACGTGAGATTCGTAGAATTCTCTTGGATTTAACGGACCAACTTCGTGAACGGCTTACCGATTTTGAACTTGCACTTGACATACTTGCAGAACTTGACTTTTTAAACGCAAAAGCCCGATTTAGTCTGGCACTAAATGCTGTCGAACCAAAATTAAATGTGAACGGCGTTGTTAATCTCTTAGAAGCACGACATCCTCTACTTGAATTCCAAACGCTCGCAAATATCCAATCTAAAAAACAGAAAAAAACAGAACTTGACAATACAGCAGATTCTTCAGAGCATAATCCGAAACATAAACCCCCTATAAAAGTTGTTCCCACAAATGTCCGCGTTGGAAAAGACTTTAAAACACTTGTTATCACCGGTCCGAATACAGGAGGCAAAACAGTTGTCCTCAAAACAGTAGGATTATT
Organism: Candidatus Poribacteria bacterium; assembly: GCA_965197475.1. Classification (GTDB taxonomy): domain Bacteria; phylum Poribacteria; class WGA-4E; order WGA-4E; family WGA-3G; genus MSPOR6. The sequence goes on from CBDANF010000003.1 coordinate 1,978,381, forward strand.
GTGTATGATGGCACAATCTGGCTTGCATATTCCGGCAGCACACGGTAGCGAACTTCCCATTTTTCATCACATTTTTGCCGATATCGGTGACGATCAGAACATTGAACAGAATCTCAGCACTTTTTCCTCACATATAACGAAAATTGCAGAGATGCTGAAGTCAATTGAAGATTCTGCATCAACACACGCGTTAGTATTATTGGATGAAGTTGGTGCGGGGACTGATCCGACCGAAGGAACTGCACTCGGTATGGCAATCTTAACCTGGCTAAGCGAACGAAATGTCAGCACGATTGTTACAACACATTATAGTGCACTTAAGGCTTATACCCACACGCAGAACAACATGGAAAACGCTTCAATGGAATTTGATTGGAGCACGTTACGACCAACATATCGACTGAAGATAGGTGTTCCCGGCAGTAGTAACGCAATCAAAATTGCCGAACAACTCGGTCTCCCAGAACGTATTCTCACTGACGCAGAAAATAACTTAGGCAGTAATAACATCGCTGTAGAAGACCTGCTAATCCAATTGCAGCAAACACAACATAAATTGGATACAGAACGTGAACAACTTCATGAGAAGATTCGCCTCACAGAAATAGAATATCAAAAACATAAAGTACTTATTGAAACATTTGAGGTTGAACAGAAAACACTTCAACAAAACGCAGAAAAAGAGGCGTTGGAAATCGTTTCCGATGCGCGCCGAACGGTAGATAACGTCGTCGCTGATATACGTCAAGATCAAGCCTCAAAAGCCAGTATTCGCGAAGCATTCTCAAAAATCGAAACCGCTAAAAAACAACTGAAGCCTGCCCCACCCAAAAAACGACAGAAAAAACCCAAACCCAACGTCAATATTGGCGACAAAGCCCGAATTATACAGTTAAATCGATTCGGAGAGGTCACTGCAATTAATAAGCAGAGCAATACCCCTTTGCAGATACGTGTTGGTAGCATGCAAATGCAGCTATCCTACAACGATATTGACTCGGTTTTGCCGAAAAAAGAGTCTCAACATCTCACTGGATCTGTGCTGGACATTCAATACAACAAAGCAAATTCTGTTAAAGATGAACTCTCTATTCACGGCATGCTTGTTAAAGAAGGGTTAGACATCACTGATAAATATCTGGATGATGCGTACCTTGCAGGATTATTAACCGTTAGGATACTTCATGGGAAAGGGACTGGTGCTCTACGTAGTGCAGTTCGCAAGGCATTGGATGTGAATCCACTCGTCGTTGATTATCAATACGCTCCACATAGTGAAGGTGGAGAGGGTGTAACAGTCGTTAAATTCAAAGAATAAGGTCGCAGTTTTCCCACTGGAATGATGGACATACTAATTTAGAGGCACGTCATGGCAACAAAAAACTATATTCCCCCTGAAACTATTGAGGAAATTCGGAGTCGGAACAATATAGTGGATGTCATCTCAGAATGTGGTGTCCCTCTTAAACAAGTCGGACCGAACTACAAAGCACTATGTCCTTTTCATCAAGAAAAGACACCCTCTTTTTCGGTGTCACCAGAAATGCAGGTATTCAAATGTTTTGGGTGCGAAACAGGCGGTAATGTCTTCGGTTTCCTGCAAAAACATGAAGGGAAAACCTTCATAGAAGCAGTTGAATGGCTTGCAGATCGAGCGAATATTCCGTTGCCAACACGAGACCCACAATCCAGCGCACGTCAAAAACTCATCAACGACTTAAGTGAACTTAACAAGTTTGCCGTGAAATACTACCATGAGTTACTTCGCACTGGACAACACAGTCTTCAAGCACGTGAATATCTCAAAAACCGCGGTGTACTTTCACAAACCGTACATCATTTCCAACTCGGTTATGCAAAACCGCAACGGCGTGATTTGGTAAAAGCAGCAACACATGAGGGGTGGACAGTTCAGCAATTGGTTGACGCTGGGTTGATTAAGAACGAAGATCAAGGTCCTCAGGATCGTTTTTGGAATAGAATTTTGTTCCCTATTCATAATGAGCGAGGCGTACCTGTCGGTTTTGGAGGACGCTCACTATCTGATGAACATCAACCGAAATACCTAAATTCACCCGGAACAGTCCTATATAATAAAAGCAAAATCCTTTTCAATCTTGACAAAGCGAGACAATCTATATCCAGAAAACAGTCGGCGATTCTTGTAGAAGGGTATATGGATGTACTGATGCTGAATCAACACGGTATTGAAAACGTCATTGCTTCATCAGGAACATCTCTAAGCGTAGAACACGCGGCACTGTTGAAGCGGTATACGCCCGAAGTCGTCATCGTTTTTGATGGTGATGCCTCTGGATTGCAAGCTGCGCAACGTGGGTTGCATAGGCTCATCGGTGAAGAGATACGTGTGCGTATAGCCTTAATGCCGAAAGGTGATGATCCGGATTCGTTTGTTAAGCAGAACGGTGCCGATGCTTTTAACGACCTAATTGGCAAAGCGATAAACCTTGTTGAATTTCAAATTCAATCTGCAATTCAAGGAAACAACATCCGACACCCCGAAGTCAAGACTCAAGTCGTTAAAGATATTAGCGCGATCCTTGTAAATATCAAAAACCGTGTTGAACGGACAGAATATGTAAAATACACCGTGCGAGAACTTGAGGTAGACGAAGGATTACTTTGGCGTGAATTGCAAGATTTAGGGTTAAAAGAATCCCCCGCTCGCGCTAATGCGGCAAGCCGAAAAACAACCTCAAAAAAGTTGTCGGCACGCGAACAAATCGAACTGCAATTCGTCCAATCTTTAATCCAAGATCCAGAACATATTTCCACCATTAAAACGCAGTTTGATTGTCAAGATATTACCGATCCGGACCTCGCAAAAATCGCACAAATGCTCTGGGATGCAACCGAAAACGATGAAGCCATTGATATTCACCACATTCTCAATACTTGTCCAGATGAAACTCTCAAAAGCATTATCTCAAACGCACTAATCAGTAAAAAGAACATTCCCAACTATCATGTGAGGATAAAGGGGTGTCTCAATAAACTAAAAAGCTATATGATACAAGACCTTGAACAATCTGTCCGTTCGAACGCTTTTGCAGAAGGGAACGATGATCTTGAAAAGCTTAAGGAACTCGTAGAGCTATCAAATGAAAGGCGCGCTGTTGTTCAAAAAAATCGTATCAAACAAGCACAAAATTCACAGCAGTCTGACGAGGAAATAAAAGCCTTAGAAAGTACTAACAACATTAAAAAGGAGAACTAACCGGTGGATTTAGGAAATACACACCCGCTTGATTTTAATGAATCTGAAAACACGGATCAGGTCGAATTTGATGATTTATCCGAATTTTCTCCAGGCGAGATCAGCGAACGCGAGGATCCGATTAAAGTCTATCTACGCGACATAGGGAAAATTCCGTTGATTGATAAAGAAAAAGAGATCGAATTATCTCAACAAATTGAGATGGGACTACGCCAAGAACAAGAAGCAACATTCGCTACGCGACTCGCAGCAGCAGAGGTGCGAAAACTTCTATACAAAATCATTATCGCTAAAAAACGAGCCTCTGATATTATTGATATGCAGGTTTCCAGTAACTCAACCCAAGATAAGGAGCGAAAACTGCGCGGAAAAGTAGAAAAGATGATGGGGATCATCGAAAAGTTAGAATTGGAATATCTTGTTGCTGCCAAGGAAGCTGCTAAGAACAATTCGTTTGTGGAATTTGAAAATGTTCGAAGCCACGCCACTTTTGTCAAAAACTTGGAGCGACTGAAGATTGACCGAGAAGAAATTAGCAAAATCTCAGGACAGGTCATAGAGGTTGAACGTAATATCAGTGAACGAGAACAAGAAATCGCACGACTCCAAAAACAACATAATATCCCATCAGAATGGTTAGACGGAAGACTCAACTCCAAAACGCATAATTTCAAAACGGATGTTGTAAAAGAGGCATATATCATCATTGTCCGCTATCAACGCGAAATTCAACAATATATCAACACTATCGGTATCTCACGCGACGCGCTCCAAGCTATTAGCAAACAAATTCGTATCGGTGAAGCCAATGCTGAAGATGCCAAAAATGCAATTGTTGCAGCAAACCTCAGGTTAGTCGTTAGTATTGCCAAGAAATATAGGCAGCAAGCCCCCGGTCTTGAATTTCGTGATCTAATTCAGGAGGGTAACATCGGTTTAATGAGAGCTGTTGAGAAGTTTGATTATCAACGCGGCTACAAGTTTAGCACTTACGCCACTTGGTGGATAAAACAGGGCATCAGCCGTGCTATTGCAGACCAAGGACGCACTATTCGCATTCCAGTGCACATGCATGAGCGAATTAACAAAATGAGGCGGACTGAACGCTCACTACTCCAAGAATTGGGACGGCGACCTACACCAGAGGAGGTCGCTGAAGATATGGGAATTCCACCAGAAAAAGTCAGGGAAGTTTTGAGAATTGTGCCAGAAACCGTATCATTAGAAACGCCAATCGGGGACGAAGACGATGACAGTCAGTTGGGCGATTTCATTGAAGATGCGACTGTCCTATCGCCAGCCACAGAAGCTGAGCTTAGCATTCTCAAAGAACGTATCCAAGAAGCTCTTACCGATCTGTCTGAACGTGAACGGGAGGTAATTATCCTCCGATTCGGTATTGAGGACGATCCTGTGAACCCATTGTTGTCTGAAACAACTCGCAAACGGATTGCTATGCTTTGCATTACAACCGGTTATCCAAAGACGCTTGAAGAGGTCGGTGTCGTTTTTGATGTCACCCGTGAGCGTATCCGCCAAATTGAGGCGAAAGCCCTCCGCAAGCTCCGCCATCCTATCCGAAGCCATCGCCTGCGCGGCTTCATCGAATAATCGCAATTATCATTTCAAAATACCAACTACCAGAATTGCATTAAAACTTGATCTTTAATTAGAAACAAGGTATAATTAAAAAACAGTAAGGGTCCATAGCTCAGTGGTTAGAGCCGCCGGCTCATAACCGGCTGGTCCTAGGTTCGAGTCCTAGTGGGCCCATCTCCTCACATGGGGCGTTAGCTCAGGGGTACGAGCACTACCTTCACACGGTAGAAGTCACTGGTTCAAATCCAGTACGCCCCATTGGTTAAGCGAAAGTGCCCCACCTACCGAACAAAGATGTTTCGGATTAAATTCTGACAAATTGTGTAAATCCTAAAATCTACCTTTTTGGAGGAATAAAAAGTGCATTATCCAACCCTATTATCTGTTATTCCCTTTTGCAAACATAACCTTGTCATAACGTTTGATGTTTTCGCTTTGCAAAAAAGCTAAACTTTTTCTGGTGAAACGTATATATTAAGTATAATAGGTGATCACTATGTTATTTTATAGTTGAAACGATTTGATTTTCTCGCAATTCCACCTTTGAAGGGAGTCAACTGATGATGCTTCAACGCGGTCCACATAACTCAGGTAAGTGTCCGTTCCATATTGTTCCCGAAGCCCCGCTCTCTGCTAAGGCATCAATATATCATTGTGTTGATTGTGTTATAGCAAACAACGCGCGGTTGGAAAGTCGCAGGGAAGACTTCCATCAAATTGCCATGTTAACGGTTCTGGAAGCAATGTCAAAGTATGATCCGAACCATCAAAGCGGTGCCAGTTTAACTACGTTTGTCAAGTCCAGCGTGTGTAAACGGCTCTGGGCGGTGCGGGGGAAGGAACTAAAATATCTTTCATTTCCACATGACGAACAACTCATGGATGATGAGAACTATAAACAAAATCCGTTAGTTGCTGGTTTAAATGCCGAAGCGTGTACGCATGAAACAGTGGAAGATGAAGTGATTCGGCAGCTTGAGGTGGAACAATTCTGTGAACATTTACCGCAATTTTTGGCAAAACTCACCGAGCAACAACGCCGTGTACTCGAAATGAAGTTTTTCGAAGAACGCAGCGGTGTTGAGATAGCCAAATATCTCGGCATCTCTAAAGGTAGAGTTAGCCAAATTCTGAAGACCGCTTTGGAAAAGGTGAAAAAGGCGTATCTCCTTGCACTGGAAACAGGTTTTAACATTTAGTACAGAGGTGTTGAAACGACTGAAGACAATTCCAGATAAAGAAAGGTAAATACGTTGAGATTATTGCCTTAGTAATAATATTCGGTGATATTCCACCGACATTAAAGTCAACGTTCCCGACGTTGACTTTATGAAAGACCGGCACCCGTGTGGGTGCCAAAAGGAGATGACGAAAATGTTGAACAAGACAACTTTGATTGCAGCTGCAATAGTTTCCCTATGTTTGCTCAGTTTTATCGGTTATAGTGATGCGTTTGAAATTAGTCAATTCATACCTCAGTCAGGTTCATATAAAGAGACCCTCATTGACATGGAATGTGGGAGCCACAACATTTATATAGAAACAGATACACCATTTAATACAGTCACTGTTTCTGTTACTGATGCCTCTGGGAACTTTATCTGTTCACAAACTGAAAACGGAGATACGACAGAACAAATAAGTACTCTCATCTACATACCTTACAGCTACTTTTCAGACGCAAGCACCAGTGGTGTTAATTATACGATTTCAGTAGTAACATGGGGCTGGGACGGTGATGATGTATTACGTAAGGATACCGACTCCTACACGATCAAAGTCTATGAACCTATCACTATTGAATATGTTGGATACGGTTCTGGTAGTTCAGAGAATATGATTGCTGGTGAAACTCACTACGGTTATGCGCAATTTGGCGAACCTTTCTTATTCGTCGATTGGTATGTAAGAGGTCCAGGCGAAACTGGACTTGGAACACTCGTGAATACAGACTGTGGTGATGGAACTTCAGCCATTTCTTATTTTTCCCATGCGTTTGCCAGCGGCAGTACAACGGGTGAAGAGTACGAGATTACGGCTTATGCTTGGCCAGCCAGCAGTGAGGATTTCTCATCCGACCTCGGTGGATTTAATTGGGATTCCTACACCGTGACGGTATGGACTCCGCCTGAAGAAGTCATCACTACGCCAGACGAGCTCACAATTACAGACGACATCAAAATTGGCGATTCTTATGCGTTTACTGTTGATGCCACATCCTCAAGTAGTAACTATGTTATTGATGAAATAGAGGTGTTTGTAGATGGAGTTTCTATAGCATCACAAAGTTTCTCTGGGATAGGCAGTGCTTCACTAAATGTTACTGGTTCTCTTTCAACAGCTGCGGGCTCAAGTACGACTGTTACTGCAAGTATTAAAGGAGCCATATTGAAGGGCGGTATTCGGTTTGGAGCACTCTTTATATTCGATAGGATATGGACTGGGATTTTAAGGGGTACCGTTTGGGGTTATTGCCAATGTGCTGACGATGGTGATGAATTGGATAACAAGAGGTCAGTTGCATACACCTGCACAGTTGAGTCTGAATCGGGATCACAGGATGAACAACAAACTGATTACCGCGATAATTCTACGTCGGTTAAATGGACAGTTAGTACTGTGACACTTACAGATGAAGGAACAGATTGGACAACAGTTCATGGCAAATATTCCTTTCCGAATGACGTGCCTTTTGGATTTGATGTCACGTTATGGCTCAAGTCTGATGATCTTCACGATCATGGTCAGTGCGGTCAAGCGACGCAGAAGCTAGTTTGTAAGTATCAAGAGGATACGAACATTGGTAAGATAGGCAGGACTATCCTGAGATGGATTCCCCGGGACTGGGATAGGTTTCAGCATAACTTTAATGAATCACCCGTAACCACATACGATCCCTGTGACGACCCTTATCCTGTTGAATTTGACGATTAAGACTTCCGCGTATTTATATTAACAAGTTATAGGCACCACTTGGCACCTATAACTTGTTAATATAACGTGAGTTCGGTATAAGCAATTTTTAGGAATTGGTGCGGTTAGAAACCGCACCTACCGAGGCTATCAGGTAGAATTCGAAGTATTAAGAACTTCATATCTTACACCGAACGTACGTTAATATAAACTTAAGGAACACACAATGCGCAAACACGTTCATCCAATTTTCAACAATCGAACGGTTCCTATATTTATAATCTTACTGGCAATATTGGTTTTTATTGCTATTAATATGGCTGCAGAGCCCATCCTTTTGATATGGCATAATCTGTTTCGCGGAACGGTTTATGGTAAACTCATTGATGTCATTGACATTCCGGCTGGTGCAAGGCGAGTCAGTTACGCGAACAGTTCAGCTTTTCACGCTATTCCTGATCCTGTTGGAAGTGTAAAAGTTTCCTGGTATGCTATCGGTAGAACTAGACCAAAAAATTTCCTCGTTTTTACAAGTTCTACAGGCAATTACAACTTTATTCGCGAAGTACCGGTAGGGCAAACGCTAATCGTCAGAAGAACATTGAAGAATGGGGAGATCATCGAAAAGTATGTCCGTATTAAGAATACCAAATCGTTCCTTGGACTCCCTATAGACAATGGAAGTCCGACCCAGCTTAATTTTACGAAAACCACTAAAATATCGATTGCGAATTCTAACCGTTAACACTTTACAATTCTACTTTTTACAAGGAGGTCACAATGCGTTATCTATTCAGGTTTATTCTTTGCTGTGTTGTGTTTTCTGTTTACATGCTTACACCTATTGACGCAATAAAACTGAAAGATTTTAAATACTTAGGACTCATTCACCCGAATGTTTTTTCACCGGATGGCAATCGTCAAATTCTGATTGTGGAAAACAGATATCCTGGTGGATCCGTATTTTCACTTAGGATTTGGACGATGGGTAAGAAGGGAACGCAACGTTTTGGTATTCATTCCCTCACCCCTGTCTATAAAGAGGTGGTCGCGGTTCCTGGTGGAAATAATATTGGTTTTGTGGAGTTTGATACAACCCGCGGTTATAGTGTTCATATCCTTATGCCGGATACACTGGAGGCACAGCGGGATCTCGCTTACGAAAACAGCAGCCCTATAGAGCAGCTCCAATTTTCCAAAGATGGACAGTACTACTGTTTCTTTCTATCCTTCAAACCACACCCGTTTCAGTCGTTGGAGCAAAAGATGAGTAAAAAAGTTTCTTTAGTACTCCAACCTCCAGGGTGGATGATCTACAAAAAAGATGGGGATTTTACTCCGAATAAGGATGGCGGCCTCATTTTCTCTAAGCAAGAAAAAGAAGCGTTTACAGAGTGGGCACCGATTGAAAAACCGAAAGTGATTCCGAAGCTTTTCACACAACCGATGCCTAAAATTACCTTGGAAACGCAGGTGCAATGGTCCCCAGATTCGAAATATATCTATGTTTTAGATGACACAGGTATCTGGCGAGTAAAACCAATTCCTACCTATTTTCCAATGTGGACGAAGGTGGTAAACGCGAAAAGGGTGCTTCGATTTCGTCTCTCACAGACAGGAAACAAGTTATTGTATGAAATAACTCCAGATTTGAAAGCTCAATCTGATGTGGAAATAAGAAAGGACCCGCATGGATTGGAAAACGAAATTTGGTTGGTATCCCTCGACCCGATCAACGTTGAAAAAGCGTTACCTACAAAAGCCGAGGCAATAGCAGCGAGAGGTCCCGTATGGCAACTTGATGTAACCACAGAACTGTCTCCCCGAAAAATTGCAAAAGGATGGGGCGCCTCCTTTAATCCTTATGGTAAGTCAGTAAATTATGCTGACCTTGAAGGTGGGAAGATATTAAACCTTGAAACAATGAAATCTGGGCTTGTTGAGTGGACAGCGAGAAAGACTTTGAGGTTTTAAGTAACTTCATTAGATACCCTTCGATTTTCGTACACAAGTATAGCAAGTAGAGAAAACCATCCGGTTTCCTCTACTTGCTGTCACGTCTAAAGGAGACACAAAATGCCAAAGCATAAACCAGTTCATCCAATCTTAAACAACCGGTGGAATCCTGTGATTGAATTCGTAAGTGATATTCTACTTTATATATTTTTGGTGTAGTTGGGATAGTGTGTGGTGTTAGTTAGGATTGTGTGCCACAGGCTTTTTGAGGAAGGAATTTGCCACAAGATCGCCATCGAAAAGCAGAGCCATTTGAAGGGGTTACAAAGATCACAAGAGTAATTCGTGACAATTGAATGTCTCTCTCATACCTAAAGGAGATACGCAATGCCAAAGCATAAAACAGTTCATCCAATCTTAAACAATCGGTGGCTACCCGTATTGGGATTCATAGCTTGGATATTGTTTTCAATCCTTAGCGGGATAGCTGAAAATGTATGGCGCGGGTTTTTCGAAGGGACAATTTACGGCAAAGTTGTTATGGAGAAAGGTGATACCGCTCCGCAACATGTTGAAATATTGAGATTTCGTGGAGTGCTGGTTCTGTAACAAAGCAGTGTACGCCAGTTTTTACGAATTCCAAAGGTGAGTACCGCTTTGATCGTGATGTACCGGTTGGGTATCACCTTAACATGACCGCAAAATATGGAAAATACCGCAAGATCAGAATAAATGTGGGTGAAATTGAGGGTGTAAAATGGTTTCTTGGATTGCCTGTCTCGTCGGGCATACCGAAGCGGGTTGATTTTACGATACCCGATATACCGCCTCCGATTGTTGACAATTAATAGACATTATTGAAATTCACCTCTCACCGTCAGCGCACTTGCAATGGAGAGGAAATCCCTACCCTCTTCAACCCTATCGTGGTTGTAGCTAAGTCCCAAATGTAGATTCGCCGTTAGATGGTCACTGAGTTTGTAACCTGCGCGTAACGTTGTCTCGTAACGCTCAGAACGTTCCTCCTTATTGGCACCGTAGTTTTCCCTACGTATTGCCAAAGAGAAGGTATTGGTCAGGTCAAGGTCGTGCTTAAGTGGAATTCTGCCAAAAAATGGCACGCGGATACCGCCTTCGGTCCGGTAGCGATAGTCAATACTAAAATTGGGTGTGATGATGAGCGCGTTACTCTCAATTCCGCTGCGCAGATGGTCACGGAGGGTCGTACGAATCCCTAATGAAGTTCTGGTTTCTTCACTCCATTTGTGGATCCAACTTAGAGACGGCGTATGTGCGGCACTGTCGCTAAGGGTTACTTCAAGGTTCGCACTCTGCCGTATCGTAAAACTATACCGTAGTTGGAAACTGGATGCTTGTTGTGGATTGATCTTGACATCCGCTTCGTAGGTCTCCGCGTGTGATGTAAAAGTGCTACCATAACTTTTCCGAAAACTATCGGCTGTGCTGAGATTAGTTCCGAAAGAGAGCGATTTCCACGGACTTACGGAAGTCCGTACTGTGTAGCGGTTGCTTTTCCGTGAATTCGTCCGTTCATTTGCTTCTGGATCAAGCCTCCAAATCTCTATCAAAGATTGCCCGGACACAAGTTGGCGAAAGGATTCGGTAGCGGTGAAATTGGCATTGGTGTTAATCGTAAATGAATTGATTATTCGATGAAATAGTCCTTCTTGTGCAGTAGCAGGCGTATTCTTTTGTGCTGTATCCATCTCGACTTTATCGCGGTTAATCCAATCGGTTTGCTCCTCAGCTAACTTTTGGATTTGGGTTTCGTCAATACCATTTTCCCGCAACTGTTCAAGTTGCTGTTCTGCCAGTGGCTTTTTTCCCAATTTTTGAATTGTTGCATCCTCACTCTCTTTTATCTCTTCGGTTTCCGGTTTTTCTTTAGGCAAAAGCCATCCGAACCATTTTTGAATGCGTAGATTCAAACCGAGACTGATGTTTCCGTTGAGTGAAGCGTCTTTCTGTGAAGTGAACCAGTTTTCTCGAAAGCTCATACGACTTGTCACCGTGGGACGAAGACCAAGAAGATCGCGATTAAGGCGGGGGGTGAGTGAAAGTCGGTGCTCTCGTGCGGCAATAGAAAAATCAGACAGCGTATCTTCACTGGCATCCTCTTCTACAGAAGAATCAGGGGTAGAGACCCCTCCTACAGTAAACGAAGAACGATATCGATTTTGATCACGTCTTTCAAGCGTTCGCCGCACATCGTAACTCGGGCTGAGACTGAATACGTTTATTGGACTGATGTTAAGCGTAATGGAACCGCTGTCTGTTTTTTCATCCCGATTTCTACCGTAACCATAACTGTAGTAGGAAGCTGATGATCCAGTTGTATCCGTTGCAGTTTCAGGCTTTGCGAGGATATCCTCATGCCGATACTGCACATTGAACCCAAGTTTTGAACCGATATTGTACCGAAAAGTTCCCGTATATAGATGACTAATCTGTGTTCCTTGCCGCTCGTTCCAAAAATCCTGATAATTGTAGGCGAATCCAAGGTTGGGGAGGGGATTGCGTCTGAATTGCACTGAGACATCTCGGTTGTGAGTCTCACTCTTTCCACTTTGAAAAGAGCTGTAGCTGCCTCGTAGTGCCTCAGTTTCAGATTCCTGTTCCTTGATGGAATATCGGATTGGCAGCCAGGAAAAGAGTGTGACATCCGCATCAATATTGTAATCGTTGTTGGTTGTACTATATCCTCTGGATGACAGACGTTGTCGCCCGATTTCACCTGCACCACTCTCAAAATCTTTGTCTTGGCTTGCGTAGCCACCGCGAAGCTCAATGATGCTACCCAGCGAAACGGACATGTTACCCCGGCGTGCCCATCCAGAGCGGATAAGTGGATCCCCAAGGTGGATTTCGTTAACCCAAACCTCACCACTAATTTCGCGCTCAGTGTCGTTTCGGATACCGAGCAATATACCACCGATATTTTTGATAGATAGCTGCGTTCTGCTTACCCCAGTTTCTGTGCCTCTGACAGTAAAACCATCCGGATGTCCGTCAGGTGCATTTTGTGTGGGAGATGGTTGTGATTGCTGATTTGGTGTATCTATATCCTCAGTCTGATCTTCAATCCGATCCGGATATTCATTCAAACTGTGGTCGCGTAGGTCAATTTCAATCAGTTTCCATCCTTCAAAGTTAATCAGTACGGTGTATTCATAATAGTCTGTTAGATTTTCAAAGATATTGACATCTTCTTCCTGTTGAGGTTGGTTGAGGAAGGAATCAGAACTATAAAAGGAACTTCGGTAGCCCGTGCGCACACTGGGTGCAAGTTGTAGGACAAAGGTGGTATAACTTCTATCACCGTACAACCAAAATCGAAGTGTGTCGTGTTTGCTAAAGTCCTGACCTTCGCTCTGCGTAAAACCTCTTAGCTGCTTGGAGGTGATGCCGTGGGATCCAGGGTAGAGATAGTATTCCAGGCTAAGCGTCTGCTCGCGTTGTTGCTGTGTTTGAAAACCGAGAGACGTCGCTGTGAACGGATGTAGTTTTCTAAAAAGTTCATCGTCTTCGATTTCTAAATACGCGCTCTGATAGTCGTCATAACTGAAGTTATCCTTTGTGCCGACGATGAACTTTTCGATCGTATCTTCAACAACTTTTTGATCGGAAAGTCCGGTGGTTGTTTCTGTGAAGGATTGTGTGACGAGTCCCTGTTCCCATCTATTCCCAACAATTTCGATAGATGCCCATTGGAATGTGCCCTTGACGTTGCCAGGACGGTTCTTCATAAGCCAGAGGCGGAAATGTTGTACAAATACAAGGCTGGGAACACGCGATCCTTCCGGTAAAAATTCAGAGAGCGGAATGCTAAGGAACGTCCATCCATTACTGTTTTTACTTTTAACCCATTCGTTGGGAATTTCATTGAGGGGAACAGCAATCTGAAAATATGCATCAACGCTATCAAGCACGCCGTCGCCATTTAAATCCTCGCTATCCAAAATTTGATTGTCTGCACCAAGAGACTCTGGCTGAAATGCACCGTCATAACGCCAACCAACGTCTTCCCCAGTGTCCAGCTCACCGTTACCACGATATCGAAGTGCATCCGGCAGATTTTCAAGGTCAAGGTCAAGTGCGTCAACAATGTTGTCTCCGTTCGTATCCTCTAACGTCTGTGGAAGGTCTTCACTGTCAAGCCGTCCATCAGCATCTGTATCTTCATTTACGGCACCGACGTTGAGATAGAGCGTCACATCGTCGTCACCCTGTACGCGCATCCACATTTCAATAAAACCGCGTTCAGAATAGTCAACGCCAGATTTTGATATGCCGTTTGAGAAACCTCCCCACTCTTCAACGACATCTGTAAAATCATATCCAATTTCCATAATCAACCGTTCCTCGGTCGAGAGCGAAAGTGGCTGAATTGACGATGCAGGTACATCTCGGTTTCGCATATAGTTGCCAACGGCTTCCGATTCTTCCCTATCTTTCAAAGCAACCTTAAAAAGTGCTCTATTCTCCTGCGTCGGTAACACAGTATAATTGTGTGTAGGTGAATCTGTCTGTTCCGATTCTGGGATGTATGGCACGCTACTCGGTTTCCAGTTGTATTTAATAGTTGGTATTGTTGTTGTTTCCTTCACGCCCTCCATGCTATCAATCAGTGCCACGCCGATGCTGTTCGGATTGTTGTGTGAATAAGCCGACTCCCCGCTAAAGTCAATGGAGAGCGGGAAATTTTGGACATTCACAAGAGGCAGCGGGTTTAGCAGCCATGCTATATTGAAAGATCTACCGAAACTTGTGTTGATATTAAACGCTTGCAATCGGTTGGGAACGCTGTTTACATCCGGTATCTCAGCAGGTTTCTGCCCTGTAGTTAAGATATAGCCTGTTGAGATGGTAAACCCTTTTTGGAAAATCGGATTGAAATAATTCATGCCGGTTCCATAACCCCCCAAATAACTGGGTCCGATTCTCGAACGGCCGCCAAAACTTCCGAAACTGCTATATCCGCCGCTAAAGTCACTGCCACCGAAACCGGTTCTACCTAATCCTCTGTTAGCACGCGAACCAGTAAGCGGAAAATTCTCAGAAAACGGGTCTTTGCCAAGATTGTTATTATCCAAACCTATCTGTGTTGTTGGCATTCCTCCCAAACGATTGAACCTGTCCTCAAGATTCTGTTCTTTCACCGATTTGGGTTTCGGTTTATGTGTATATTCTACCCAAATACCTGCAACTGCTTGTTGTGAACCGCCACCGAACGGCGTTTTTTCAAATTCCACTACGATCTCGTCAAATTCATCAAGTTTTTTGAAAAATCGGATTGTTCCGACTTCGTAAATCATCATGTAATCTGTGTCTCGCGTGAGGAGTTTTCCGTTTAAACGCACGGTTTCGCTGTCTGGAATAACAAATAATCCGACATTATAAGTTTCGGATTGATAGGAATAATCAGCAACAATTGTGTAAATCTGGTCAGATCTACGGATGGACTCAAGATAAATGGCTTCGTTGTTCAGTGACTCTTGATATCGGTAGTATGGATGGTTCGGATCGTTAATTTGAAAGGGATGTAAATTTGGGAAACGTAACAATCCTCTATCGTAGTCAATGAATTCAGGATCAACGATGCCATCCGCGTTTTGGTCTAATCCGAAAATTTCGATGTATGGCACAAGACCTGTGTCAGTCTGAAATGTCTCACTTTCTCCCTGTCGGATAATTGTCAACTGAAAATCGCGAGGATTGATGTTTCTGTTGCCAAGGAAGTAAACGTTATCTGAAACTGTCCCGCGAAACCCCTTCGTTTTTAATACAACATAGCCAACCTCTTCACCCTTTTCATCAATAGAACTGTCTCCATTTTCATCTGCAAAGACGTTTCCTGGTTTTCCGACACTTCCACCGCCATTTCCCAGATATTCATAAGCAACAACGATAGTATAACTGGAGGCAATAGCGGATAAGAACTCAATCTCACCGGTTTGATAGTCAATGTTGTAGTCCTGTCCGGGAAACTGTGGGTTGAAGTAGCCTTGACTCGTCCGTTTGCCACCTTGGTTATTGCCGACGACGCTATCATCAATATAGATTTCCACACTACCCTGTTTGATTGGAAGATATGCGTCGTGCAGTAAACCATCCTCGCCTTGATGTATTAAATAGTATCTATTTTTTACGTAATTCGCATCTGCGATCTGATTGCCGCGTGGCCCATATCCGTAGCTTGACCTCCGAGACTGTCCACGGAACGTACGCACTTCACGGACACCCTTACTTCTCGATCCGAAAGCGGTTACACGGGTGTTTTTATATTCAAATACACCTTCAAGTCCAAAAAGATTGCGGTTGATATTCAAGAATCGAGTGTTCGGCAGACTAAGCATGATGTCACCGAATGAGATAGTTTTGATGAAACTTTCAGGTTTGCCTTCATACCAAATTTTAATCTTCTGTTCTTTTGCACCACCAAGTCCGTATCCACCGTAGCTACTTGAACCGCCATACCCGCCACCGTAGGTATCACCGGCATTATAATCCACTGCGATATGTGTCCGTTCACCTACACGACCGTGCAATCCAATCTTTTGCTGTTGTCTGATATTGATACTTGTAGCACGTGGAATACCACTCCTGCCGTAGCTACTGTACCCACTCCCATAACCTGACTCGAAACTGTCATATCCGCCGCCAAACCCGCTACTGTAGCCAAAATCTTCATAACCGTACGAGGAGCTAAGACCG
Source organism: Candidatus Poribacteria bacterium (assembly GCA_965197475.1). GTDB lineage: Bacteria > Poribacteria > WGA-4E > WGA-4E > WGA-3G > MSPOR6. The sequence goes on from CBDANF010000003.1 coordinate 1,994,822, forward strand.
AGATCAAGTCCAGAACCGTACTCTCCATAGCTACCGTAACCATAGCCTCCATAGCGGTTCAAATCACCTTCGCCGAAATAATGTGTCTTATTAACTTCAATTGTCACCGACTGGTAACCTGTTATCTGTAGGTTTGAATCCATAGGGAGATCAATCCCTTTGGTATCAGTTTTTCGACGGGATTTCCAATCGTAGAGTTCGGAGAGATCACCGAGATCGGGTGGATATTTCCAACGACGTAGCGTTTCTAAGTACGGCATCAGTACCTGACGGCGCAAGGATATATCAGAATCTGTATCTTCAGTTATTGATGGATCGTCTGATGTTTTAGTTTCAGATTCACGCTCGGTCCACGTATCTTTTTTCGGCTTATTGCTAAACGGATTCTCACCCGGGGGCGGAGAGGTAGGCTCCTGTTGGGCGGGTGGAGTAGCTTCGTCTTTGTTCGCAGGTAAGGCAGGTTTTGCAAAAACAAGAAAACAGAGTGCGACGGTAATCAACAAACTATATGCGGACTTTGGGTTCAAAAGAATATGCTCCATTGTGGGGTGTTTTATAAAGTATTGTAACGGAAAAGCAAAGCGTGGGTTTACGTTAAGATAGAGGCATGTAAATATTTTGTCATCTGAATCGCGGATTAGACGGATTACACAGATTTCGCGGATTTTAAGGTTGGCATTGTGTTGGGCGAATTGATAAGATTGTTAGGTTTGCTTACGCTCAATCCAACCTGCAGTCCTATTGATAAAATTTTACATATCCGAAAATAGAAAATTATTTGACATCCCATAGAAAACCTGTTATAATTATTCTTTCTTTTTTGCTGGAAGTCTCAGTTAAAATCGGCGAATATGACCACTGGGGAGGCAATTATGCACCTAATTACACTGAAAGACTGGTCAGGACCAGAGATACTTGAAACTGTAGAAGACTGCCTTAAGATCAAAAATCATCCTGAAAAATATAGACATGCTGCTGGGGGACAGAGTCTTGCGTTGCTATTCCAAAAAACCTCTACTCGTACACGATGTGCGGGAGAAATCGGCATCGTGCAGCTCGGTGGACACGCGCACTATTTAGACTGGCGAACGACTAACTTCGGCTTAGCCGACCTCAGTGACGAAATTCGTGTTCTGTCTGCGTATGTTGATGTGATTTTAGCACGTTTCCTGAAACATGCTGATATCTGTGATGCATCCGCAGCTGCATCTGTTCCTATAATTAACGGATGTTGCGACAGATACCATCCAACCCAAGCTCTTGGCGACCTCATGACAATACAGGAACACTTCGGTAGGTTAGAAGGTGTTAAGGTATGTTTTATCGGTGTTCACAACAATGTCTGTAATTCGCTGATTGCTGCAGGGATGAAGGTTGGGTTAGAAGTAACCGTCATTGCACCTGAGGTAAACCCTGCTGCTGTTGATGAGGAACTATGGACTGAAGCGGAACAGAAAGGTTGCTACAAAACGGTTTCAACAGATTCGATTGGCAGTGCAGTGGCACTGCAGGAAGTCATAGGGCAAAATGATGTTGTCTATACCGATACGTGGATAGATATGGAATTCTTCACGGATCCAGATTTTGCGGAAGAGCGGGAACACCGTATGAAAAAGATGATGCCGTATCAGTTGAACCCTGCACTTCTTGAGGGACTTGATTGTCGGATAATGCACTGTCTGCCTGCCCATCGCGGCTATGAAATTGCGGGTGAACTCCTTGACGATCCGCGCACAATTATTTTTGAACAATCCGAAAATCGTCTCCATAGCATGAAAGCTATCCTTCTTAGATTGCTTAAGCGTTCGTAAACACTACGAGTTTTCCCTGTTGTCTATATTAAACATGCAAAACTATCTACAACATCTTGAATGCAGCAATTGTAACGAAACATATCCACATGAAAAAGCACAAAACGTCTGTCATTCGTGTGGGAAACCGTTGTTTGCACGCTATGCGCTTGAGCAATTGGCTGATACATGGAAGCCTAACCATCTTCTTTCAAGGCCTCCTTCCCTATGGCGATACAAGGAACTTCTACCTATATGTGATGAAGCGGACATTGTCTCCCTTGGAGAGACAATGACCCCGCTTATCCATGCCAAAAAACTTGGTGCCCAACTCGGATTGCCAGAACTCTGGATAAAGGACGAATCTCGTTTGCCTACGGGTAGTTTCAAGGCACGTGGTTTAGCGATGGCGGTATCAAAAGCGAAAACTCTCGGCATAAAAAAATTAGCTATTCCGTCAGCAGGAAACGCAGCGACGGCTTTGTCTATATACGCTGCGTGTGCTGGAATCCCCTGCCATATCTTTATGCCAAAGGATACGCCCGCATTTAATCGTGAAACATGTCGGCTTGCGGGTGCTAACGTTACACTGATTGACGGGTTAATCACAGATGCCGGTAAAATTGTCGCTGATCGGAAAAGGGATGAAGGATGGTTTGATGTTTCAACCCTCAAGGAGCCCTACCGTGTAGAAGGCAAAAAGACAATGGGCTTTGAGCTCACAGAGCAGTTAGGTTGGAAACTGCCAGATGTAATAATCTATCCCACCGGTGGTGGTACAGGTATAGTGGGAATGTGGAAAGGTTTTGCTGAATTAGAGGCAATCGGGTGGATAGGAAAGAAAAGACCTCGGTTTATCGCGGTTCAAGCAGCGGGATGTGCACCGATTGTTAAGGCGTGGGAAGAAGGTAAACCGGCTGCTCAACCTTGGGAAAATGCCCAAACCTTTGCTAGTGGGTTGCGGGTACCGCAAGCCATCGGAGATTTTCTTATTTTAGAGGCAATTCGTGAGAGTGAGGGTGCTGCGATTGCTGTAACAGATAATGCTATCAGTAAGGCAATGCAGCTATTGCCAACAACTGAAGGCATTTTGACGTGTCCTGAAGGTGCCGCGACAGCCGCTGCACTCAAAGAACTGATCGTGAATGGAACGATTACGTCTTCCGATCAGGTTGTGCTGTTTAATACCGGAGGCTATCAGGCGTAGAACAAACTTGAATTTCGATTGTTGTTTCCGTGAGCACGCCTTGTGAGCACACCCACGGAAAATTATCATTTTATCTATCGTTTTCTAAGTAATCGTATCTCCGCTTCTGCTTCTCAGCAGGATTCTCACCTTCCACTGGTTCTTTTTGTGGAGGCGGGTTTCTCCGTAAGGCACGGGGACCGACTTTATAACTGCGAACATTTAAAATCGGATAGACCCCATCAAACCCAACGATCTCCCCTTGTATTTCAACCTCATCATTGTTATTATTTACAACATCGTTGCGCATCTGATCAAATTCTGGGGATGCGCTGAAAACAAATTTCTGGTCATCGCTTCCAGTTTTGATTGCATGATGGATCTCAGAGGTATGAGGTCTCCAACGTGCCCAGATGGGAATATCGCGAATAGAGCCGCGTGTGAAGCCAGGGTATGCAAACATTGTGCCTTGAACCGTCGCTTCAGTTTTTAGCAGGCGTACCTGCCCGAGCCCATGCCGTCCACGGTAGCGCGAATCCTTCAACTGTCGCGTAATGTCATAGACATCAAATGTGTGTGTATTGCTGTACTTTGAAATGCCTCGTCTCGGAATTATTTCCACAACGGTTGTGAAATGTCTTTTTCTGCCATTTTTGTCAACTGGTGTATGGAAGGTTATATCTTTTGCGTCTGCCCACGGTGCCAACAACCTACGAATTTTGATGGCGTCCGCATTGCTTACATAGTCAGAAATTTCTATCTTCAAGGTTTTCACTTCTGCTACACTTATTGTACTAATGCCGCCGATCAGAAATAGTAAAAGTGCCACACAGAAGATATAGGTGAAATATGCGCGTTTCATAATGCGTTCCTCGCTTGAATTCTGAATTCTACATCCGTTGACTCTATCAATATCTTTGCCAAAAACGTTGAATAGATAGGATAAGTCTCTTAAAGTTAGGTGGACCAAGCAATTTTTTAAGATGACACGCTCCTATTTATGATATTATACCACTGTTTACTGTTTTAATCAAACACTTATTCAGAAAAATCGAGAATTAATTGCAGTTCATACCTTGATTTTTTTCAACGCTCTCTGTATAATTGAAATAGGTAAAAAAGAGGTTGTTCCAAATTATTGCTATTTTTTCTTGGAAGCGGTACCAAAATGCCAAAAGATGATGACCAATCCATCTACGTCGTCGGTCTATGCGGCAGCCTGCGGCAAGGTAGTACCACGCATGCAGCACTAACGATCGCCCTCACAGGTGCAAAAGATGCCGGTGCGGCAGTGGAATTACTGGATCTGAGTAAATACCAACTCATTTTCCATGGCGCAGTTGCAGACGAATCTGAATATCCACCCGATGTTTTCAGACTCAAGGAAAAAGTTAAGCGTGCACACGGCATACTTCTTGGAACTCCAGAATATCATGGCAGTTTTAGCGGTGTCCTCAAAAATGCCTTAGATCTGATGGGGTTTGAGGAATTTGAAAACAAGGTCGTAGGACTAATCGGTGTTTCAGGTGGCAGAATGGGTGCTGGAAACGCGTTGTCAATGTTGAGAATAGTAGGCACCACATTACGCGCATGGGTTATTCCGAACGACGTTTCAATCCCGCGCGCTTCTGAAGCTTTTGATGAAAACGGAAACATACACGACCCAAAATTAACAGCCCGTCTCAAAGCGGTTGGACACCAAGTCACCCAATTCGCTGCCCTCTGGAATTCAGGGAAGATATAGAAACATAATATGAGTAATATACACAATTGGAATGAATGGATCGGAACAGATGAAGCGGGAAAAGGGGACTACTTCGGACCACTCGTCGTCGTCGGTGTTTATGTAAATGATGAATGTCGCAATGATTTTTTAGCAAAAGGGATTACTGATGGAAAAAAAGTATCAAATTCACGCATCCGAAAACTTGCGGATTGGATGTGGAAACACTACGAACAACATATCGTTGTTAAGCAAAAGATGCCAGAGGATTACAATTTGCTTTACAATACACTCAGAAATCGAGGGCAAAATCTGAATACGATGCTTGCCCACTTGCATGTTGAAGTCATTCAAACACTTGCAGATCGCACAGGGGCAAACCATGCACTTGTTGATCAGTTTGCTATAAACGATATTATCATCCCAAAATTGATGCAAAGCGATATAAACGGAAAACTGGAAACCAAGGCAGAAAGAGACATAGCGGTCGCAGCTGCATCCATAATTGCACGCGATGCTTTCCTGACTGGTATAGAGACTTTATCCCGAAAATACGAGTTGCGATTGCCGAGGGGGGCTTATCGGGTTGCAGAAGCAGGAAAAGAATTTATCAAATTGCACGGTGCTAACGCATTAGGGAATGTAGCAAAACTACATTTCCGCACAACAGAGACTGTCCTCGCCCCAAATTAATCGAACCAATACACGGTTGCCAACGTCTATTCCTACAATCGGTTTTCATCTAAGCGTAAAGGACTCATAGCAATGTATCAGACCGAAAAGTTACTTATCATTCATTATGCCGAAGTTGCACTCAAAGGGAAAAATAGAGTATTTTTTGAAAAGAAACTTACACGAAACATTAAACTTTCCTTGCGTGGCACAGGTTATGCAGAAGTAAAAAGACTTCATGATAGAATTGTTGTACATCTGAAGCAAGATACAAATATTGCCGAAATTGAGAAACGTCTGCATCAAGTAATGGGTATCGCACATTTTGAGGTCGTTTACCGCACTAAAAAAGACATTGATGCTATAAAGGCGACTGCACTGAAACTGATTGAAGGAAAACCTTTTGAGACACTTAAAGTTGAAACAAAACGATCAGACAAAACCTTTCCGTTAACTTCGCCTGAGATTAGCGGCGAGGTAGGGGGATATTTGATCCAAAAGACCGGCGCGCGCGCAGAAATGCGCAACCCTGATCTGCGGTTATGGATACAGATATCGCACAACGACACATACATCTATACAAATAAACTTCAAGGAATAGGTGGACTACCGGTTGGTGTTAGCGGTAAAGTGCTTGTCATGCTCTCTGGCGGGATTGATTCCCCTGTTGCCGCGTGGCAAATGATCAAGCGCGGTGCGAAAGCCGTTTTTATTCACTTCTACAGTTATCCTTATACCGACAAAGCGTCTTTAGAAAAGGTGATGGAATTAACCAGCATTTTGGCAGAATCAAACTATCGCAGCATGGTTTATCTGGTGCCATTTGCTGAACTCCAACAAACTATCGTTACAGAAACTCCCGCACCGTTTCGGGTTTTGCTGTATCGGCGGATGATGACACGTATCGCGCAACGTGTTGCGACCCTTGTTGATGCAGAGGCAATCGTGACAGGTGAAAGTCTTGCGCAGGTTGCATCACAAACGCTTACGAACCTTCGAGCAATTGAAGCGATTGCTGAAATGCCGATTCTCCGCCCCCTTATCGGTTATGATAAGGTTGAAATTATCGCAAAAGCTGAACAGATAGGCACTTTTGAAGTGTCTACACTTCCACATCAGGACTGTTGCTCTCTCTTTGTACCGAAGCACCCTGCAACGCGCGCATCACTTGAAGATTTAGACAGAGCAGAAAAAGGTTTAGATATTTCAGCACTTGTTGAAGCAGCGATGAATGGGATTGAAAAACAGGTTATCACTTTTTCTTATGAAAATAGTGTCTTATTGTGAAATCCGAAAATATGTGAATACCTTCTTGGTAGGCACGCTTTGTAAGCGCGCTATCAGTGGTCTCTTGATAATTATAAGTTTTACTATAAAAGAAATGGAAAAGATTTTACTCATTCGCCTCAGTTCACTCGGAGATATTGTATTGACAACCCCTGCAATCCGAGCTGTCCGCGCCCATTTTCCCGATGCTTATATAGCGATGTTAGTCGCGAAACAATCGGCGGATGTACTGCGGCAAAACCCACACCTTAATGAGATTATTCAATTCAATCGGTCAGCTAAAGACAAAGATACAGGAGAAATGCTGCGGATTATCCGTATCTTACGCCAACGGAAATTCGCACTAACGTTTGACTTTCAACGTAAGTTTCGCACTGAGCTCCTAATGTACCTCAGCGGCGCATCCGAACGTGTTGGTAAAGGTAGGCTTTGTACTATCCGTGTTCCTGAACAGAGCAACAAACATGCAACTGAACGCTATTTCGAGCTTTTACATGCTGCCGGAATTTCTGCTGAAAACCGTCAATTGGAGATATTTCTTTCTAAAACTGAACGGGCAGATGCCTGTTACGCTTTTGAAGAAGCGGGTATAAGTGAAATACAGTTAAAAATAGGTCTATTTCCAGGCGCAGGCTGGAAATTGCGGGAATGGATGCCGGAACGTTTCGCTGCTATCGGAGATAAGCTTGTTCAACACTTCAACGCGCAGGTCATCATTTTTGGAGGACCAAAAGAGGTTGAGCTTGTACATACAGTTAGCAGCCTGATGAATGAACCTGCAATTCCGTTTGCTGGCACATTTCAGGTGCGCCAATTAGCAGCATGCATTGAAAAGTGTGCCCTTTTTCTAACAAATGACACCGGGCCGATGCACATTGCATCTGCAGTGGGCACACCCACCGTGGCACTGTTCGGTCCCGGCAACCACATCCGATTTCAACCTCTCGGTGATTTACATACAATCATACGCCACGATGTCCCGTGCAGTCCGTGTAAACAGTTTACGGATAAGTGTAAAGATAATATCTGTATGAAACAGATCACAGTTGATGAAGTATGGGATTCTATCTGTAAAAAGATTAACAAGTAATTTGATACTGTTTTACGTCAGTTGGATATAAGAATAGGGATATTTATAGTAAAATTTGTAATTATCACACTACGGAACACGGTGAATATAGATATCATAATTCATGCTGCGGGCATCACTCCATACCACAATTGCACTTCCAACACCCGATGAAACTGCTCTCGGTGTGATCTGTTCTTTTTCTGCAGCACAGACCGGCACACCGTTCTCCTCCCAAAGTGGAACACCGTCAGCATCAATCCGCTGGGCGTAAATGGCATCCTCAGTTGTATTTCCAAAATCTTCCCGATAGTCAAGCCAATAGGCTATTGCACCGCCAGCACCATCAGAAACAAGCATAGGGACTTGCTGAAACCCACCCGCAGTGCAGACTGGCATACCTTTTGCATTCCATAGCACTTTACCATCTGTGTTGACACGTTGAGCATAGATGTCAGGGAAGATGTCTCGCTCGTCCCACCATATAACGATGAACCCACCTTTGCCATCGCTGATGCAGTATGGTTGTTGTTGATTGACGGGGAGTTCACAAATCGGAATGCCGTCCTTTTGCCATAAGGTTGTGCCGTCTGCGGTCAGATGCTGTGCATAAAGTTGGGCACTTGTGGGAAAATTTGGGTCGTTTCGATAGTCCGGCCAAACACAGAATGCCCCACCATTTCCATCAGTGACGATAGTAGGTGCACCTTGGTTACCGGGTGCCGCACATATAGGGATAGGTGAATCCCACACTGTGTTTCCCTTACTATTAATCCGTTGGGCAAAGATGTTCCAGTCAGGTGTACTGATATCCCACCATACGAGGATCACACCGCCTTTACCATCACTTATTATGGCGGGATCGTATTGGTCGCCTTCCCCGCTAAACACCGCAATTCCGTTCTGTTTCCAAATAGGTTTTCCTCCAGCGGATATCTTCTGGGCATAAATATCTTGGTTGCCAGCTCGCCAATCCTCCCAAACAACAATCACACCCCCGTTTCCGTCTGCGATAGCTGTAAAATCGTCTTGTAAAGTCTTATCCTTACAAACTTCAACGCCATCAGGATTCCACAGTTTTTCACCGTTAGCGTTAATGCGTTGCGCGTAGCTGTCCTGAGACTGAGAGTCGTGCCGCGTATCCCCCCAAACGATAATTGCACCACCTATAAGGTCAGAAACAATAACAGGCGCGCTTTGCGCAGCTGCGTGATCGCAAACAGAGATGCCATCAGATTCCCATACTATATCTCCGTTGCTGCTAACACGCTGCGCAAAAATGTCGTAGTTGCCGTTTCGGGCATCGCGCCAAGCGACGATAACACCATCCTCTCCATCGGTTGTTAACACAGGGAAATGTTGCGTATTATCGGCTGTACATACTGGCAGATTTTCCATTGGTTTCCATTCTGTTTGGGCAGTGGAAAGACTAATGGTGAGAAGCAGAAAGATTAATAGGTAGGAGCGTGTAAATCCGCGCAGGGAAGTATGCAGCGGTAACTCTGAGAAAAAGCTTTTTAAAATGTGTCGTGATATAGGGTTCCGCAGCATGAACATCATGATTCTACTCAATAGGCACTATTTTCTTAGTGGTTCACAGCGGGAAGTTGGAAACCGTAGAAAGAACATAATTTATAGTAAACCCAATAATATGTTGACATCTCCATGTAGGCGCGCTTTGTAAGCGCGCTGTCAAAAGTGTTCACGTAATTATAAGTTTACTATAAGAGACAGTCTCTTGTGCCGAAAGCCGATAGCCGTATGCTGAAAGCCCAGCGATTACATCAGCAATTCTTCCCCTATTGGGAAAAATTGGTCTGCCATCGCTTGTAAATCCATTGACGTGTTGTGTTCAAATGCGACTACCTCTATCCGTTTATGTTGATGTTTTATGAGTTCAGCCAACGGACAAAAATCCCCGTCACCGCTTGCTAAGATAACAACATCTAACGTTCCGAGCATAGACACCACGTCTACGGCGATTCCAACATCCCAATCCCCTTTTGCTGAACCGTCGCCTCGTAAACGTAAATCTTTGCTACGAATTGTGTAACCGTTATGCTCTAATAGAGAGATAAAATTAGACTGTTTAATTTCTGGAATCTGAACGATATAGGCATACGCGGACATGAGTTGTCGTGGACCAACGATCAAGTCAAGGAGTTTGATGTAATCTACTCGGCGTTCAAACCGATCTTTTGCAGCGTAGAACATATTTTGGACATCAACGAAGACACCGACACGCGGTTGTGTTGTCACTTGATCAATGTATTCTGATATATCCAAACGAGGTCCGTCTAAATGGTTGACTGTCTGTCGAATTTGATTTAGAGCACTTCGGGAGATTTCAGACGATTTTTCTATAACATTGAAATGGTTTAGTAGGTTGGTTTTAAGTTGTTCTAAAGCTTGATATTCCTTGTAAATGGCTTCTTCAACTAACGTGAGTTCAACCGTGAAGGTCTCCTTCGCTATTTTGATTTGTGAAAGTTCGCTGAGTTGATCAGTAATTTCCTTGTTTGCTGCTAACAACTGCTGGTATTCGCCTTCTAATTTCATGAGGGAGGCATTGGCTTCCGCATATTGCGTCGCTTTTTCGTGGAGACTTTCATTTTCCTGTTGTAGAAAAACTATCTGTTTCTCGCTTTCCTGATAGACACCTTCTTTTGCTTTCAATGCCTCATTTTCTTTAATTAGGAATTGGCAGTGTTGTTCCAATCGTTCATTCTTTTTCTCAAGTGTTGTGTACTGCGCTTTTAAATTAACTAAACTCTGTTCAAGATGCTCAACTTTATTCACTTGATCGTTAATTTGATCGTGGTCACCTTCTATATCGTTGACATATTTTACATGAGTTGCTTCAATTTCAGAGGATGATTCCTGCGGGGAAGAATTTTCAGATTTGATATTCAACTGCGCAATTTCCACTTGAGGCGGTTTATAGGTTTCATACGCGGTAGTTAAGAGATGATGTCCGTGAGCATTTACGGCCTCACGCGGATCTGCTAAGAGTGCCCATACGACTTCGCCAAATTCGCCAGATTCAATTAGGGAACCTGGCGATTTAAAAAATGTATGGATTTCATCAACAACCATGTATCCCACTCGTGAAATTGCCCGTTCCGCTTTTTGTGAGAGATGTTGCGTAACCCTTTCATCTATGTGAGATTGCCTGAAAAAAGCGTTTGTTAACCCGTTTAACAGCTCCTGTTTTGAAGACGAGTATAATTTGTCTGGGTCCATGACAAGGTTTGTGTGCGTCAGTAGTTGGAAAATCTCTCTCTCGTTTAAAAGTATTGTAAGAAACCATGTGAGTTGATCACGGTGTATCTTTAATTTTAGATTAGGTTTTGTCATGAGAGCCTCCGAAGATATTTAGTTCACACGAGTATATAAAACACGGAATCTTGTTTCCGTTTGTGAATTATATTTTGGAAAACTTTATATATTAAATCAAAGGGTAATTCCAATACCTCCTAATATGGATTATAATTAACAGATTGCGCCGACATGTATTATCGGGGCGGGTAAGCAAGGAAGTCAAATTTTAATTATTTTGTTGGATCCGTCAAGGATGGTGCGGGTTGCATTGCGTGTGTCAACAACGACAGCAGCATGTTTAACGATCAAATTGTAGTCAATATTGCTGTGGTCAGTAAGAATTAAAACACAATCAACACGCTCTATTATAGTGGATGTTAGCGTTTGTGAGTAGTAGGCTTCCCCCTTCCTAAGAGCAATTTGTGAAACGTACGGGTCATGATATAAAATTTGTGCACCTTTGTCAAGCATTAATCTGATTATTTCAAGTGCAGGGGATTCCCGGGTGTCTCCAATGTCTTTTTTGTAGGCGACACCTAAAATTAGTACGTTTGAACCGTTGAGGGGTTTCCGCTGTATATTTAGCGCGTGAATAACTTTGTCAAGTACATATTTGGGCATGCTGCTGTTAATTTCACTGGCGAGTTCAATAAATCGCGCATGGTATTCGTAAGTACGCGCTTTCCAAGAGAGATAATGTGGATCAATCGGAATGCAATGTCCTCCAAGACCAGGACCCGGATAGAAAGGCATAAATCCAAAGGGTTTGGTTGCCGCAGCATCAACAATTTCCCAAATATCTAAGTCCATCCGATCACAGATAAGCGCAACTTCATTGATTAACCCTATATTGACACTCCGAAATGTATTCTCTAATAATTTTACCATTTCCGCTATTCGGGGAGAGGAAACGGTGTGCGTCTTATTGATAAATTGTTCGTAAAAGATTTTGGCGACTTGGGTGCATTTTGACGTAACACCGCCAACTATTTTCGGGGTGTTCGTCATAAAATAGGTACTATTGCCAGGTTCAATTCGTTCGGGTGAAAAAGCGAGATAGAAATCACGACCAACTTCTAATGATTCAGTGGAGCCGGAATTTAAACTCGGTGGGTTAGCGTTGTAATCATCCTCAGAAAGAGTTTCGCTGAAATTGGATTGGAGCATTGGTAGCACGATTTCTTCGGTTGTACCGGGATAGGTAGTACTTTCGAGAATTATCAATTGTTCGGTATGCAAATGTTGTGCAATTTGCTGAACTGCTGCGATGATGAACTGCATATCTGGCGTTCTGTTTTCACTCAAAGGAGTTGGAACGCAGATGTTGACAGTATCCAATTCACTAAGAATACTATAATCCTCTGTGACCTGAATTTGTCCCGACTTAATTAGGGGACCGAGAACAGCATCAGGAACATCTGGCACATCAGAGATGCCGCGTTTCAAGCGATCAATTTTTTCTGGGCAAATATCAATCCCAGTAACTCTGAATCCAGCGTTTGCAATAGCAACCATAAGTGGTAATCCGACATACCCAAGACCGATAACGCCAGCATGTGCTGTACAGGATTCTATCTTTTTTAATATCATAATCTCAAATTTTATTTTAAACGTATAACAACGCGAAATTAACTAATGAGTTATCCAACGCATGGCAGTAAAGAGGTTTGTAAAGATTTTGTCTGGTTTATATGTTTTCGTTGTTGAGTCGGAACTGATATAGCGGTTATAGGAATCTTGACCGTGTCCTGTTAAAACAAGTATCGGTGATGCACCGGCACTTTGGGCAGCTTGAATATCTGTGATTGAATCTCCAATGAAAAATGTTTGTGACACATCAAAATTGTGTTCGCGTGCGGCTCGTAGTAACATTCCAGGTTGTGGTTTTCGACATTCACAACCATCATCAGGATGGTGTGGACAGTAGTAAATTTTATCAATATGTCCACCCGCATCTTGAATTTCATTTAGCATCTTATGATGGATTTCTGTTAGTTGTTGTTCAGTGAAAATGCCTCTACCAATTCCTGCTTGATTGGTTGCTACAAAAATACGATACCCGTTTTGAGTCAGGTCTCGAATCGCTTCCAAGGCATTAGGGAGAAAGGTAAAATCTATCCAGTTGCAGACGTAGCCTCTGTCAGGTGGATTTCTGTTTATAACGCCATCCCGGTCAAGTATGACGGTTTTCATACCGTTTCTCCGATGCGAGTATCCGGTTAGATTTAGAAATCAGAGAGATTGACACTATAAGTTACGTTTACGGCAATGCCTCAATAGCCTGATGTAGTTCTTCTGGTGCGACAGTTGCACACCCCATTTTCCCGACCACAATGCCGCCAGCGAGGCTTGACAGGTGGGCAGCACGGTGGTAATCAGCTTGTGCCGCAAGCGCAAGCGTGAAAACGGCAGCTACGGTATCTCCCGCACCAGTTACATCCGTCACTTCCTTTGAGTAAGATGGTAGGTGCTCTACTTGTAGGATACCTTCGGAATCGCGCTGAAATAGAGACATTCCTTCAGCCTCGCGCGTGATTAACAACGACCTAAGCGATAATTGATCTAATATCTTTTCACCAACTGAAATTAGGTGTGATATATCAGTAATTTCTTCCTGTACAGCCGCGCCAGCTTCTTTATGATTTGGGGTAAGTGCGGTTACGCCCTCATAATGCCAAAAATTATTGCGCTTTGGATCAACGATAATCGGTATACCATAGGGTTCAGCATGCGTCGCGACGGCTTTTATCAATTCAGCACTAACAACACCCTTGTCGTAGTCCGAGAAAATGACAGCATCGCTCTCTGCTATCTGAGAGATGACAGCACCCATTAGATGTTCCCTTATCATTGCACTGATTTCCTGTTTAGACTCCCTATCAATCCGAAGGAGATGATGTCCTTGCTGTGGAAATAGGTGTTCAGGATTGTTGATGCTTGGCTGTAACGAATCTGTCGTAGCAGCACTCACGATCACTCGTGTTTTTTTGCTCGTTGGACGTTGTACATCCATACAAATATCAGCAGTGCCGATACCCATCGGATTTAGCATTTGTACCAATTTTTCGCCATCCCTATCTTTCCCAATAACACCGACTAATTCTGCATTACCTCCCAAACTGGCAATATTTTGAGCGACGTTCGCAGCTCCCCCACAACCGGTTCTTTCAGTTGTCATTTCAAACACTGGAACCGGAGCCTCAGGCGAAATTCGGTTCACATCACCCCAGATGTATTCATCCACGATGATATCTCCGATTATCATCACCTTCTTACTTTGAAATTGTGCAAAAATAGTTTTTAAGTTCACAGGATTATATTATCATAACTCCGTAGGTTAAAGCAACAAACATTCTTACCTGCATATTTGTTTAAGATTTTCTGGTTTAATTGAAGAAAATTAAAATAATTTACAACAAAAAGATGAACAAAGGTGACGAAATGTAAATACTTCATAAGAAAAGGCTCTATAGACGCATTTCAGTAAGAACTGAGAATGAATTGGAATGTAAATCAAAGGTAGAACGCCGTAGTCATTCTACTATTTCACTTGTATTTTTGCCATATTCCTGCTAAAATACTTTAGGAATCATTTCGAAAAAATGTAAACCTATCACACTGACAGGACGGGCAGGCATGAAGGTTTGCAAGAGAAATTCAAGATTTAATGAAGAATATATGTCTGAAAAACACCAAACGATAAGTTTATATCTAAGGTGGACTCCAAAAAAGCAATTGAAAAGGTTAAATTAGAATAGATGCACACATTTTTACGCTTACATTTTTTATGCCTTCTTCTGATAATTTTGGGACTACTGAGTTTCTCACTATCAGTTTTCGCAGAAGAAGCCTCTGACGAGAACATCGCTACCAAAAGCCCACAGTACCCAGAAACATCTACTTATAAATTACAAATTGGCGACAGTATTGTTGTTACGGTTGAGGGGTATCCTGAATATACCAAAGACCGCTCCCCTATTCCGATTCAACCGGATGGATTTATCTCCTATCCGCTTATTGGACTTATCAAGGCAATAGGTTTGACAGTTCCAGAACTTGAGGCGCAGATGCAGCAGGTTTTTTCCAAAAAACTTCCAAGTGTACGAGTGTTTGTTACCCTGATGCAACCGAGACGGAACATTTTGGTGTTTGGAGCAGTTGAACGCAGACCAAGAGGAAACATGCATGTTTTTGAAACTGGACAGGTGTATCTGATGCATGCTTTGGCAGCGGCTGGTGTCAACAACGAACTTGCGGATCTCACACAAATTGCTATATGGCGCGACGGTAAGGTTTTTAAAACGGTTAATTTTCAAGAACATATTGAATCAGGAGACTTAGATATCCCTTTGAAGGATTACGATATCGTCATTGTCCCATCTATTTATGCACAACGGCGGATTCGGATAATTGGGGCTGTGACAACTCCGGGCTATTATTCGATAACGAATCTACAAATCCCGGTAACCCAAGCATTGAAACTCGCTGGCGGTGCCAAATCAGAATTTGCAGACTTAAAAAAATCTGAGATCATTAACGATATTGGAAATACACCTGTGGATCTCACTTCTGAAAACATAGCCGTTGTGTTGTTGCATGGAGAGACTTTATATATTCCGCTTGCAGATACCAAAATCAGTGTTGTTGGTGCAGTTGAAAAGCCAGATCAATACATAATTACTGAGCCGATCCTTCTAAGAGATGCTGTTGCAATGGCTGGCGGGTTAGATGAGGCAAAAGCGAACCCAAAAAAGTGTATTCTCACACGAGCGGATGGGACACAAGAAGAAATTAACTTCATTTTGGCACAATCAGAGGTTTATCTCCAACCGAACGACCAACTCCGAATTTTAGAACGAACACGTATAGATTGGCGAGTGCTGAGTTTCGCTGCTTCACTGATCAACTTGGTCGTTAGCGTTTGGCTCAGATATGGATAGAAGAGAACAGCAATCAACGGAAAGATCAATGTTCTCTCTTTCATTCTTTTAAATATTTATACCAAATTAACTTGATCCCACTCGGTAGGTACGGTTTCTAACCGCACCTAATACCAAGAAAAATGAGATAAATCAAGTTAATTTGAGATTATATGGAATTAGATGAGTATATGGAACAGGATGAGGAAAATGCCAGAAACTACCGATAGAAAACTTGAAGAAATTACTGAAATCCGACTATTAGATTATTTTTGGATACTTTTCCGGAATAAATGGAGTGTCCTTTTAATATTTTTTCTTTGCGTGTTGGCTGCATTTCTCATTACTGACACCACGCCAAAGGTTTATCAATCCGAAACGACCCTTCGTATACTTGACGGTCAACCACCTACTTCGTTAATATCAGGGCTCCCATTATCAGGAATCCTTAAGGGGACATCGTTAGGGACGTACGTTACCCTACTACAATCACGAGACTTAATTATCGCGCCAACAGTCCAACAACTCATAGATGAAGGACTGTTAGAACCAAGACCTATTCACAGAGGTAAAACTGTGGTGGAGTTGGCAAATCTTCTGAACATTGAATTAGATTCGTCCGTTACCGAGCAAGGTGAACTCTCTGATACAGAGTGGAGAGACTATTTCATTAAGACACTTATTGATGAGAAATTGAAGGTTGAAGAGTCCCAGGATGGGAACATGATTTCCCTCACGGTGAAGCAGCAGAAACCAGAAGACGCGCAGCTTTTGTGTAACAGAATTGCGACTACACTTGTGGAAACAATTGAAGCGGAAAAAGAGCAAGATATGAAATGGTGGGAAAAACCGCTTCCGCAGACAATGCTCAATGAAGCAATACAGAAACTGAAAACATCTGAAAAGGAACTCTTTGATTTTCAGAAAGATAATTCTGAACTAACCTTAAATGCTGAGAGTGGCACACAAGCACAACTCGTTTTAGCCCTACAGTTAAGTGAAAACGAATTAGCAAGTCAACTGATTGGGGCTGAATTGAAACATGATTCTTATAAAGAAGACTTGAAGGACGTTGAAGAGGAACTAATCTCTGAAACAGTCGCGAGAAATCCTTCATATTCGAAACTGCAAGATAACTTGAACGAATATGAAATTGAAAAAAAAGCACTTATTGGAAAATACGGAGATGTAACACATCCTGAAATTACCTCTTTGAATGAAAAAATAAATGAGACGAAAGAGCGCCTTCAAGGCGAGGAAAAAGAGATAAAAAGTACAACTTCCTCTTATAACCCCTTATACCAAGTTCTTGCACAAAAGGTTAATGAAACTGAAGCGGCAATTATTAGTCTTAAGAAGCAAAAGGCGGAGGTATCCGCTGAAATTGATAAACGTATCAAGGAGGTCGGTGGATGGTCAGAGAAACATCTCGACTTGTTTCGGTACAAGCGGAATGTCGAAATATACAGCGCGCAGGTTATTACTTTAGAGGCGAAAATACGGGAGTCACAAATTGTCGCAGAAGCACGTACTGATAGTATCAAGGTGTTAGATCAAGCGCGTCTATCTGAAGAGCCTATAAAACCACGGATGAAGATCAATCTTGTTTTAGGGGCGATGCTTGGTGGTTTGCTCGGACTTACATTTGCTGTTGTCAAAAATTATTTCAAAGACACTTATTTGCGATTAGAAGACTCTGTTCGTCAATTGGATTCGTTGGCAGAACCTCCCAGTTTCCTTGGCGTAATTCCATCCATAAAAAAACGGAGTGCATACCAGATTCCACTCATAGTTAATGACGCACCTAATTCCAGAGCAGCGGAAGCATTTAGAGTACTTGTAGCGAAACTACCATTTCTCAACCTCGGTAGCGAGTTGAAAACTGTTCTCGTCACGAGTTCTACGCGCGGAGAAGGTAAAAGTACTATTTCTTCTAATCTTGCAGCTGCGTTCGCACAAAAAGGTAGCAAGGTCCTGCTAATTGATGCTGATATGCGCAGACCTTCTCAACACACAATTTTTCCACCAGGGCAGTTACTTCAGATTACAGCACAAGATGAAATAGATATAGGCGATAGTGATACATCTGAGACGCATGAGGTTACCCACAGTGACCCACGTAAACCGGGGTTGAGCGAGGTATTAATTACCATAAACTCAGAAAATAGTTATGATGTTCTACAGTCAACAGTCAGGCAGACCGGTATCCCTAATTTACATTTTATGCCGGGTGGAACTGTTCCGCCAAATCCAATTGAATTATTGAATTCAGACATGATGACGCAATGGCTTGAAGTGGCAAAATCAGAGTACGATGTAATAGTGATTGATTCTCCACCCGTGCGTGCTGTAGCGGATCCAGTTATTTTGGCAACTGTCGTTGATGCTGTCGTTTATGTGTTTGACATAACGAAAACCAAACGTTTTGATGTGTTGACAGGGATCAGACATCTTAAGGATGTCTTACCGGAGAAGTGTATCGGGGTGGTGTGTAACATGATAAATCCGAAACACGCCAAATCTTATGGATACTATAATAGACATGCTGGTTATTATGAACTAACAGATGAGAGGAGTTAAGAGTTTCCCTTATAAATCGTTTAGGATTCCATCTTTCCTAAAGCTGCGGGGGGACGCGATCTACCGACAAGTCCGGCAAGCACAATCATAGTTAAAATATATGGAAAACTTTTTATCAACTGATCCGGTATTTTCCATTGGTTAGCAAGCTCTAAAGAACCTGCGAATCCGAAGAGAAGACATGCAGCAACCCCATAGAGCGGACGCCAATTACCGAATATGACTGCTGCTAACGCTACATACCCTCTCCCTCCTATTATACCTTTGGTGAAGATATGGACATCGGATGTTAAAAAGCAACCACCAATTCCTGCAAGGATGCCGCTCAAGATTACACCGAGATACTGCCACTTAGCGCGACTTAAGCTGAGCGTTTTGAGTGCCTCAGTTGATTCACCCGCAGCACGCAACCGCAACCCCCAAGGTGTTTTGAAAAGCGCAATATGGCTTGTCAACATCAATATAGGCACGAGGCACACAAGAATACTGTAGGAACCGATAATTGGCAGCTGCAACTCTGGTAACCCCGGTACCCTTTCAGAGGTTGGCACGAGATACTCTATGATACCCAACGCCAGAATGTTAATCGCAATACCCGTGACAATTTGCTCAGCATGAAAAGTAATTGTGGCAACAGCATGCAACAATGCTAATGCAATCCCAAAACCGACACCAACAGATAATCCAACCCATGCTGAACCTGATGCCTGTGCACCGACTACATAACCGTACGCTCCAATCAGCATCAAACCTTCCAAAGCGATATTAATAATACCTGAACGTTCGGAATAAATTCCACCGAGCGCAGCAAAACCTAACGGTGTTGTCATTCGTAATGTGCTTGGAATCAGTTCAAAAATCATCCGTTATTTCTCTTTGAAAGACCTTCCATACAGACTAACCCGATAATCAATAATCCTTGACCAGCGAGAAATAAACCGCGCGGTACTTCTAAGGTAAGTTCAATATCCAAGGCAACTTTATTAAGTAAACCGAACAACAACGCAGCTGCAAAAACGCCAAATGGGTGATTTCTTCCTAAAAGTGCAACAGCAATTCCAGTGAAACCCCAGCCAGATGAGAAACTATCTAAAAACCTATAATGATATCCCATAACGTCTGCGACACCTGCCAGTCCTGCAATTGCGCCACTAAGTGCCATTACCCACACAGTTACCACGCGAGGATTTATGCCGCCGTATGCTGCAACTTCTGGCGCGTTCCCAACTAAACGGAGTTCATATCCCCACCGAGTATGCTTTAAAAAGATATAACAGATTACGACACAAAGACACGCTATCAGAAAACTGGCATCCAAAAGATTGCTCTGCGGAAGGAAAGGTAAAACACCAGCTAAACGGGGAAGTCGTGCTGCCTCATGAATCTGAGATGTTTGTGGAATCATCTGTCCGGGTTCACGGTAAACAGATGTGACAAGGAAATTCGTTAGGGCAAACGCAATGAAGTTCATCATAATTGTGTTAATAACTTCATGCGCGCCGAATTTCGCTTTTAGAAAGCCAGGTACTGCGCCCCAAGTAGCACCCCCAATTAGTGCAGCTGCTATGCAAAAGGGTATTAACAAAATTGAAGGTAGGTTCAGATGTATACCTACCCACGTAGCAGCAAAGGCAGCAACATAGAGTTGCCCTTCGCAACCGATATTAAACAATCCGCCCTTATATCCAATAGCGACAGCAAGACCGGTGAAAATTAGCGGTGTTGAATTAAATAACACACTGCCGACTTCGTCAACACTGGAGAACCCACTGATTAAAATTGTCGTATAAAATTCCTTGGGGTTCTGCCCTCTCAAGATCAGCACAATCCCGCATAAAAGAAAAAATCCGCAGATAGCAAGTAGCTGCGGCAAACAGTTACCAAGCAATTGTCGAATCTGAAAAACTGTGTTATTGAACAGCTTATTAATGGATTGGTGGATATTCAAAATTTTCACAGAAATGTGAAATCTAAGTCACAAAAAATTGACAGTTAATCTCAAACGTGATATTATGTATTAGGTATAAACGCTGATAAGACTTACATCGTTTTCTATTTATCAAGCTACAACTTGTGTCAGTATAGCACAGATTAGGTATTAAAACAATTTGTTTTAATACCTACCAATTTCAAATTTTGGTAGGAGTGAACGGGTTGCTTTTTATCAAGACATTTACTACGCACCAGAATAGCCAGTTCTTCTTTCGAATGCTTGACACACATAGTGCACATCCGACAAGTCTGTGAAAGGCGTTTTTGACCCCATATTTAAGATTGATTCATCCCTCTATTTACTCATACTACAAAACCTTCATAAAATCAAGACGCAAGGCAAAATATGATGAAAAACGTGCAACTATCTAACGCTAAGATTGACACAAAAAACTTTCCCGCAGCTTTGGGGGGAACGCCTGTATTTGAAATATCAGAAGAGGCACCATTTCCGAAACTGGATCAATGGCAGCAAATCACCGAAGCAGAAGCACAGGTTGCTTACGAAATGACGCTACGGAACGAACTGTCTGGCAGGTCTCCCACTGTTCAGGAATTTGAGCGAGTATGGCGCAACAGACACCAGACTCAATTCACCATGAGTCTGAGCAACGGAACTGCTGCAATACATAGTGCAATGTTTGGCCTCGGGGTTGGACCTGGCGATGAGGTTATCTGTCCTACCTATACATGGATGGGGTCTATAACGCCTGCTTTAATGTTGATGGCAAGACCTGTCTTTTGTGAAGTTGATCCCACAACATTGCTCATTGATGTAGATGATGTTCGGCAGCGCATTACGACGCGGACAAAAGCGATTGTCGCAGTACATCTGTGGGGTAACGTGTGCGATATGGATGCGTTGATGACACTCAGCAAGGAGACTGGTATTCCTGTGATAGAAGATTGCTCACACGCGCATGGTGCTTCTTACAAAGAGAAACCGTGTGGCAGTATCGGACAAGTGGGAGCATGGAGTATGCAGGGGAGCAAAGCAGTGTGTGCGGGAGAAGGCGGGATGCTTGCCACTAATGGTGCCACGGTTTTCGAACGTGCTTGTTTATTAGGTCAAGTCAATCGTGCCATCAGTAGTATAGGAGACCCTGTGTTGGATCCGGATGTTCTTAATTACACACATTTGCCACCTATGGGGTTAGGTGTAAAATATCGCGCGCATCCGTTAGCAATTGGCATCGCCACTGTACAGTTAGAGAAATTAGATGAACTCAACGCAAACCGTCGCGCGTATATTCAGGAAATCACAAACGGATTGCAGGATATTCCGGGGGTATGCTCTGTTGCGCGATATGCGGGAGCGGAGCCTGCAGGATTCTTTGGATTTCCTATCCACTACATTGAAGAAGAGATGCATGGGCTTCCGGCACCAGCGTTTGCTGAGGTTTTAAGGAAAGAAGGTGTTTTAGCAAATAACAATCCCTACCCGCTCATCGTCGGTGACGGGGTGCCTGTTTTTTCAGGGAGTTTACCAACGAATAGTAATCCGTATCCACTACTGCATACGCTTCCGCTCTTTACAAAAGGGCTTGATATTTTTACAAATGGACGTGGTTCTCTCTGTACATCTGAGATGGAGGGAGATTTTGAAGGATATGCCGCAGGGGACCTACCAATTACTGAGAAAGCTTGTTCGCAGTTGATATTTTTACCACTTTTAACGGAGCCGGTCCCAGAGGCAGCTGAACGGATACTTACGGCAATACGCAAGATTTCTAATCACGCTGAACTTTTAGCCAATACCCTAAAAAATAGAGTGGTATAGAATCGTTCAAGAGTTACGATTTCTTTACGTCATACGAAACTACGAAAACATGAACTTGTACCGTTTTGGTAATCCGGACTTCCTCTTTTTCCTATGGGTCGGGTTGCCGCTTTTAATTCTGTTGCTTCTGTTTGGATTGCGAATGAAGCGTAAAGCGATGCTGCAATTCCAAAGCAGTGTGAATGCAACGTATCTGATACGACATAAAGTCCAAGCGGTGTTGTTGATGTTGGGTTATTTTCTCATGACCATCGGGATGGCACGTCCACAGTGGGGTGCTAAACCTGAAACAGTCGCTGAAAGACTTGATGTGATGCTTGCACTGGATATTTCTACCAGCATGCTTGCAACAGACGGCAACTCTGCCCGAAGGCTAAATCAGGCTAAAGAAACCATGTTCTCTTTGTTGGAACAGCTTGAAGGTGATCGTGTCGGTTTACTCTACTTTGCCGAAGCGAGTATCGTGGCATGTCCTTTGACGAGCGATGTTAGTACGCTCAGAGAATTCTTAGCAGCAATGACCCCCGAAACACTTGTCCATAGAGGCACCCGTATCAGCAATGCGATAGAGATAGCAATTGATCGGTTTATTTCAAATCAAAGCGAGTTGACAACAGATGCCGATTCCAAAGCACAAAAAGTGCTAATTCTTTTTTCGGACGGTGAGGATCATGGGCAAGATGCCATTGCGGCAGCAAAAGCAGCAAAAAGGGAGGGTGTGTATATCTATTGTGTCGGTGTTGGCTCTTCCGACAAATCTGTTCCGATACCACTTGCTGTTGAAAGCCCGGGATACAAGCGGGATGTCAGTGGAGAACTAGTCTTAACGGCTTTAGATGCGGAACGTTTGCGCGAAATTGCTAAAGCGGGAAATGGGAACTATTACCATGCAAACGCAGGTATTGCACAATTAATGACTGACCTATCACGACTTGAAAAGCAGAAATATAGGATTCGTTCTGATGGCGAATATCAGGAACGTTTCCAGTGGTTTGTAGGGTTGGTACTAATTCTCCTGGTAACAGAATTGCTGTCTGAGAAATGGATAAACAAAAAGGAGGGTAGAAGAGACTTCTGAGGCATGATCTCTTGATTCAATTTTAATGTAACTTATGATTTCTTGAAAATCAACCCCGCTGGACGATAGCGCATCAACAAGACTAAAATAATACCAAAGATTAGATAACGTGCCCCAGATAAATCAGGTAACTCGGGGGGCAATTGCCGAATAACCACACGTAAGACTTCACTTAAGGCTCCTATGATAACTGCACCTATTATTGAACCTTTAATGCTCCCTTTACCGCCCAAGATAACCATGCAGAGAATGAGGATGGACTCCCAGAATTCAAACGTTCGTGCACTAAGGTTTGCCCAAAACTGTGCTAAGAACGCACCGCCAAGTGCACCGACAGCTGCACTGGTAGCAAAAGCAAGCGATTTGTATTGACTGACATTGATCCCCATAGATGCTGCTGCTTGCTCATCTTCACGGATAGCAATCCATGCCCTTCCCACACGAGAATGTTGTAACCGATAAGAAACAAATATAACCATACCAAGCAAGACAATAATATGATAATAGTGTTGCCAATTTTGATTGAGTTCCATTCCAAAAATGGAAGCTCGGGGAATACTTTGCACAAATCCATTGATGTCTCTAATCAACCAGATTTCATTTTTGACAATACGAAATAGCACCTCCGCAAATCCAAAAGTAACAATAGCAAAATAGTCGCCAGTAAGTCGTAATGTAGGCGCACCCCGAATTAATCCCCAAAGAGCACCGTTGAGGGTAGCTAACGGTAATACCAACCAGTAACTAAACCCGAGATGTTTCATCAAGAGTCCGGCAGTGTATCCACCAACGAGATAAAACGCAACATATCCGAGATCAAGCAATCCTGTATATCCACAAACGATATTTAATCCAACTGCAAGGAGTATGTAGACGCAGACCTGAACAGAGATGTAGACTATATAATCTCCAGCCGGAATAGGGAGGTGGATATTCCAATTAGAAAAAAAATTGGCTATAGCGTCTATGCCGTAAGTGAGTAACGGAAAAAAGCAGATCAGAAGACAGAAAACTATGTTTTTCGGTGTTAACTCACTTTGCAACCAAGGAATTACGTTTTTGGGTGTTAATTTATCTTGCATCATACTCTATACCTTAAACCAGTACCGATATATTAAGATAACTCCAATTTTATGCCCGATGGGCAGAGGATTTTCCAAACAGTCCTGTAGGACGGATCAAAATGACTATAATCATAACAATATAGGAAATAGCAACTCGATACCCAGAACCATAACTATTGGAAATACTTCCCGCTTCATACATTTCACCAAGCCCAATGTTATGACAAACAAACTCAATCACCGGATCTATATATCCCGCTCCAAAGACTTCTGCCATACCCATGAGGAGCCCTCCGACCATTGCACCAGTGATATTTCCAATTCCCCCGAGGACTGCAGCGGCAAACGCTGCGACACCTTTATGGAATCCCATCAACGGTCCAATATTTTCACGAACACCTACCATCACACCAGCAACTGCGCCTAAGGCAGAACCGATAGCAAACGTTATTGCAATGACTTGATTAGTTTTGACACCCATCAAATTGGCAGCAACTCGATTTTGAGCGCATGCCCGCATTGCTTTGCCTATCTTTGTTAAGGAGACTAACCGGTTTAAGGCAATCATTAAAACAAGTGCAAGGAGAAAAATAGAAAGGTCAAGGTACGCTAAAGAAATATTCTCGGAGAATTTTATTGCGGTTTCAGTGAACGTTGCCCCTAAAAAGGAGAAGATCGGTTGAGGTTCGACTAATGGTGAAACCTGTCGGAAGTAGGATGGTAGAGACTCATCTAAAAAAGTTTGTGGTTTCGCTCCCCAGATAATCCTGACAAGATTTTGCAATCCGATCGAGACACCGATCGCTGTAATTAATGCTGATAGTCGCGGTGCCTCACGGAGAGGTCGGTAGGCGACCATATCCATCAACATTCCTATTCCAGCACAGAGAAGCATACTAACGAGTATAGCAGCCCAAAGTGGTACAGGAAGAAACATGACCAAGGTGAAGGCAAAGTAAGCACCCAACATGAAAATCTCACCATGGGCAAAGTTAATCAATTGGATGATTCCATAAACCATGGTATAACCGACAGCAATAAGGGCATAAATCCCACCAAGGACCAAGCCATTAATCAATTGCTGTAAAAATTGATCCATAATTCAAATTCCTCATGTTGTCGAATTAAAACAATTTATGGAAACAGTTCTTTCAAATTTGTCTACCATATTTTAAACACAGCGAAACCGGAACACGAAATTATTCATGAGATCCTAAGTTAGTCATTTGTTGAGGAGCTGTTGTAAATTTACCATCTTTAACTATTTTGACGTAGGCAGGTTTATTGACAGTGTCACCATTTATATCAAAATAGGTTAATCCGGTAATGCCTTTGTACCCCTCTTCTGGTGTATCCAATGATGCCAAATAATCACGGATAGCTTTTCGATTTATGTCGAATGCAGACTCTTTCTGATACGTTTTTTCAATTGCTTCAGCAATCATGCCCAACGCATCATAAGTTAACGCTGCCCATGTATCAGGTGAAACACCGAACTCTGCCTCAAATGCTGCAGCGACCTTGGATGCTTCTTCTCCACCTGCTCCAAATGTAAATGGTGTAGTCAAATAAGTTCCGTCTGCGGCGGCACCTGCATTTTTCAGGAAATCAGGGGAATCCACACCATCGGCACCAAAAAATTGCGCCTTGATTCCAATCTTCCTCGCTTGTCTTACAATTAAGGCTGCTTCGCCATAAAGACCAGAAATAAAAATTACGTCAGGTTTTTTTCCTTTAATACTGGTGAGCTGTGCCGTAAAATCCGTATTTTCACGATCATAAGATACTGAAGTCACAACCTTGAGTCCTATTTTTTTCGCTTCTTCAACGAATGCATCTCTAAGGCCTCTACCGTAGTCATCGTTGTCAAAGAGTACCCCAACGGATTGAAACTGGGTTAAGACATTCTTAATATATCTTGCGATGAATTGACCTTGAAAATCGTCTCTATACAAATTTCGAAACGTCCAGTCGCTACCTTCACATACACTGACATTTGTGGAACCGGGTGACAATTCAACGATTCCATTATCTTTGTATATATCTTTTCCAGCTAAAGAACATGAACTATTAAAATGCCCAACAACAGCAAGAATCCGTTTGTCAGTCGCAAAACTTGTAGCAACAAGTTTTGCTTCTTTGTCGGTGCCAGCATCATCTCCAAAAGAAAGGACAAGTTTCATGCCGTTGATGCCCCCCACTTCATTTATCTGTTTTGCTTTTAGTTGAGCACCTTTTTTAATCATTTCCCCGAATGCCGCAGCAGTGCCTGTAAAAGGTCCTGCAACAGCAACTTTTAACTCTTGCTGTGCTTCCTGCGTATTATCCTGTATTTCTTCAGTTTTCTTGTCTGGCGGTTGGCATCCCCATACGGATAGAAGTCCCACTACCAGCAACCCTACGAGCCAATTTCTCATTTGCCTATACTCCCTTATTCTACAGCAGATTTCTCTGCAACGACTTGCCTAAAGTCAAATTTAAATTCCAATTTTTCCTGCTTGTCATCTGAGTGGACTACGCGAACTTCGGACACGACAATCCTCATATCTGTCGTATCAAGGTTAAGTCGATCAAAGATTAAGAGGCCACGCCGCTTAGCACCTCGGAACAACTTTCCACTTTCAAATAGACTCTCCGCAACGACTGCTTTTCCTTCCTCCAATGCTGCAATATCCAAGTAGGTTTGGCTATATGGATAATGGTTACGATAGAGAGGATGGTAATGCGGATATGTTCTTGTGGGTACAGTATTCTGCTCAGAACGAGTCACGTTGTCGTAGAGGTCTTCAAAGTAATCGTAAGGAAGGTTTGCATATTGCGCACCGTTCCGATCAATAAGCATTGCTGACTCCTCAACCAAAACCCGTGGGGTATCAAGGTTGTGAACAGTCATTTCAAAAACTGTATAGATAGGTTCAACATTACCATCTCTTCCTACAATCAGATAAGGATTAATGCGCGGATCATCAGTAAGTGCAAAAATCTCTACCTCATCAAGCGGTTCAATGGTAACAGCAACCCCTTTTTGTTGAATGGTAACAGCACCTGTTTCAGAATCCACTTTGGCGTTTGTGTGTCCTTCAACCGGTTCGATATAGACTTCAACTAACGGTTGGGGTACTACCGCACATCCAGCCAATAATCCTCCGACTAAAATCAGTATGCCGCAGCGTAAGAATATTGTTTGCATGTTGCTCAGAATTTGATACGTCATGAACTTTGGCCTCCTTTTCAACGTGATTTCTAATTATATTTTACACAATGCGAGTTTTTTTGTCAACGTTTTTATCAGTTTTCTCTAACTTTTGATAATATGATGTCAAATTCAAGACAAGTCCGCTCCAAATGCATGATACTATCATAGCTACAATTGAGAACGCTGCACCCGGAATTGTTATTACAACCAGACGTATCAATTCAATCATACCAGCACTTCCCCCTTTTGCAAAACGGTATCCAAAAGAATCGATAATCTGTTTAGCACGGTATCTTTCATCATAAGAGAGCGGCATATAGAACAATTCTTTGGCACCACGAAATAGTGAATAGTCAAGTGCTTTAAACGTTAGAAAGGCTCTTGCACCAGTGCGAAGCGATGGTTTTAGAGTTAGAATAAGACCATTGAGCAGATGAACTATTGGTATACTGATATGAATAATTTTCAAAGAGACGAATCGGAGTGCAATCGGCACAACAATCAGTTGCATAATTGCTGATATTGCCCCAAGCATCGCATAAAAGTTACCGAAATACGCTGTTCTGGTATCTGTAACAGGAATCTCCGTTTCCACCAGACCTTTGAATCGAAGTTCAAGGACAGTTGAGATGACTTGAGTACTTAGAATCAGCAGACCTATGAATACCAAATATTTAGAACTAAAAAACGTTTTCAGACCTAAGTGTCCACGTCGTCCGCCTTCTTCAGCAACAGTCGGTTGCGGTTCTCCAGCAAGGGTGTAAGCGATAATGCCAAAAATCGCTGCTGGTATGAGGGAGCCAGCAGTGAATAAAAGTAGTTTTTCTGAACCTAAAGTTTCTGCCCATCTTGCAACAAGCATCCCTCCCACAACGGAGCCAACTGAGGCAATCGCACAAAAAGGCCCATTAATGATTTTCGCTTGTTTAGAGGTAAGAGTGCTGTTTACGAAAGACCAAAATTGTTCAATGATGATTACAATGTACGCTTCACGAAAAACATAAATTATAGCAGCAGCGAAATCTATTTCCCTCGAAAGTGCTATATAGCACCCTAAGATCAAAGCTCCTGATAGAACGGAGGTAATCGCTAAGGTGCGTGTTGCACCTATCCACGAAAGCAAACGTCCATAAATGTAGAGAATCAGAAGGACACTTGGTGGGACAGCCACCATAGCGCGTGGAAGATTCTCCGCTGTGTATACCTCAATGAATAGGGAATCTGAAACAGCGCGGATAAATTCATAACCACACAAGAGGAAACTCGCAGCAGCAGAGATTGAAAGCGTAGCAAAAAGGATACGTCTTGGAAACATCAACGAACTCTAAGAAGTAGCAGAAATACTTCGGGTATTGTTTTTCTATGTTTAGGCTTGTAGAAACTCATGTTTTTCATCGCTATTACGGGAGGGTATCCTCAGTGGGACGCGGGTTGTGAACCCAATGCCCACTCGGATCGCTACCTCTCGCGATAATTGCCCGTTGGTTCCAATTGTTCGCAGCATGGACTTCTGGTGGGACAAATCGCATTGTCAAACCGCATCGTCTCCGATTAGAGGTGTTCGGTTCCGAACCGTGTAACAGCAGATCAGAATGTAGCGAAAGCTGCCCCGCTTTCATTTCAAATGGCATAGGCGCATCACCAAACTCTTCAGGCTCAAGAACTGTCTGGCTAAGCACGTTCTTTTCTTCAGCTGTACTCCGTTCAAACGCTATTTGCCCGTGCAGATGGGATTTGGGAATAACAGCCATCGCACCGTTTTCAACCGATGCGTCATCAATCGCGAGCCAAACAGTGACAGTTTTACTCGGAGAGAGAGGCCAGTATGAGGCATCCTGATGCCAACTTACTTGTTTTGCTTCACCAGGAAGTTTGCAAAAGTAATGTGTTCCCCAACAGATAAGATTTTCACCAAGCAGGTCTTGGACATAGTCCAATATTTTATCTTCAGTAATCAGGTCATGAATGCCTGGACAACATGTATGCCATCCGTTAATGGAATAACTGTTTCCACCTTCTGCCAGAACTTTTTCCATGAGGTGATTGAAGTACTCGCGATGTTGAGAGATTTCTGCTTCGGAAAACACGTCTAATGGGCAGATAAACCCTTTTTCATTAAAGTGTTGAATTTGTGCGGGTGTTAACGTAGATGGATTTTCGTTTTCAACCGGAAAAAACTGTAGTTCGCGCTTGAGGTCCGGCATTGCATCTGTAATAGCCATTGAAAAGTCCTTTCTCCTATACAGGCGAAGAATATCCTCTTATACCATTTCTCAAAAATAACTTCTCTTAAAAAAATAGACAGTTCGTAGTCGCGCAATTCATTGCGCCTCTTACATTTTTTCAAAAGAGAAAATAATTTATAGAATTGGTATTACTTCTCGCTGTTTCAGATAAACCAACCCTATATTATAGTGTGGTTCCGCTGTCATCGGGGCTAACTGTAACGCTTTCTCATAGGCATCAAGCGCAGCTTTGTATTGTTTGAGTTCTGAGTGCGTTATTCCGAGGGAATTGTAGAAAACAGCAGAATCTGGGTTGAGTGTGATGGCTTCTTTGTATTCCGATATTGCCTTTTCGAACGCCTCTCACGCGTAGTAAACTGATGCTTTCTGATAATGCACCTTAGCAAGCCAGTTAACTTCTGCATCCGCTTGCCTCGCGCGAATTGATTCATCAAAAGCTTTAAGTGCCTTCTGATACCGACCCTCTTCCAAGTATTTTATACCGTGTTGGTAGTACTCGTTGGCACGGTTAGCAAAAGCGATGTTTCCTAAAGCACTAAAGAGAATGAGTATCGTTACGTATCTTAACATTTGAAGGATAAGATTTACGTTCATAATTAAATAAAATAGGGCAGAGTTGTCTCTGCCCTTGTAAAATCACACTTATCTGCGGCGGTCTGCCTTAATGACAGCCCATGTCGTAGCCAGTTTCTCTGCGGGTTCTACCGGTGCAAATTCACCATTTTTAATTGTGTTGATCTCACCTTCGGTAAGGATTCGATTAAAGAGATACACCTCGTCAATAGTACCTGTGAAAAATTCTAGACCGTGGTGTCTTGCACCGACCATAATTGAACCGTCAATCTCAGCAACCATTCCCGGTTTTCCACCACCGCCAACTTTTTCGCCATCGTAGTAAAAGATAAGCTCAGAGCCAGTGTCATGTGTAACCGCAAGATGCACCCAATCTTGAGGTTGATCAACGTTGGAAACACCTCTTTGTCCCCATCCACCACTGTTAGTAAAGACAAAGGTCTTCGTTTGGTCTCTATTAAAAATGACAGCCCATTTAAGTGAGCCACCAGCAACCATGTAGTTCCATGTTGCAACTTGCGTATTCCCACGTTTAACCCAAAATACCACTGAAAACTGCTCTCTTAGCTGCAAGGTATCGTTGATAGGCACCATCACATATTGCCCTTTTGTGCCATCAAATTCAAGTGCCTTGCCGCCAAATTGTCCATCAACCCATGATGGATTACTGATGAGTTCTCCATCATGCCCGTAAGTAGAGCTATCTTCGGCAGTACCACCTTTTCCTTCATCAAAGGATAGGTATAACACGAGGGATTATCGTCTAAACCTGCGTCCGATGTTGAAGTAACGATGAACAGTGTCAATATTGTAACTAATACCGTTGTGAATTTTATCCATTTAAACACAGCCGAATCCTCCTTAACAGGTTTAATTATGCTTAACAAATAACGTTTCCATAATCTATTTGAACACATGATAACACGTAACCACAAATTGTTTAGCAGGCACCACATTTTTTACAAACTGTGGTATCACATTGGCTTGTCATAAAGCCTTTTTCGTGCTTGTTAAATTCGAGTTGTAGGAATTGCGGTTTAACGTTTAGGTCAAGATGATCCCAAGGGTTTACTTCGTTGAATTCGCGTTGACGAAGCGCATAAAAATCAGGGGCTAATCCGTGTTTACGGAAAGCGTTGTTCCACGATGTTCCACGGGCAATTTCCAATATAACCTTCCCGAGTCGGCGGTCGCCGCGTGCGAAAACTGCTTCTTGGTGTGCCATGCGCGCACTTGCAGATGATACCTTTATACTACCAAGACTGTTAATCTCCCGCTTTAGAAAGTCAAGTTTCTTCGCAATCGTTTTAGGTGGTTCCATCGGCACCCACTGAAACGGCGTATGCGGTTTCGGTACCATTGGTGAAATAGTAAAACTGATTCGACCTATCTTCCCGGTCCGTTTGGCATGTGGAAGTAGAATTGTACGCATCTCTTTCGCCATTTCTGCAATCGCTGTCACATCTGCTGGTGTTTCGTGAGGGACACCGATGAGGAAGTATAAGCGAAGATTAAGTATGTCACGTTTCAGTGCCTCTTCAAAGATATAGTAGAGCCGTTCGCGAGGAATCGCTTTATTGACAACCTTTTGGAGTTCTTCAGTTGCCACTTCGGGAGCGATCGTAATTGTGCCTTGATCGCTATCGGCGAGTGCGTCAAGCAGCGGTGCCTCAACTGTTTCTGCGCGGAGTGAGGCACATGATATGCGGAATCCTTTGTCAACCAAACCCGATGCGATCTCATTTATCTGCGGATGGTCGGAGATGGAGGCACCAACTAACCCGATCCTATCCGTAATACCCCTTGCTTTTTCTGCCAGGGCAAGTGTGTTTTCTACGGAGCGGTGTCTCGGCCATCGGCGTGCGTAATCTGCTACGC
Source organism: Candidatus Poribacteria bacterium (assembly GCA_965197475.1). GTDB lineage: Bacteria > Poribacteria > WGA-4E > WGA-4E > WGA-3G > MSPOR6. Next base: position 2,027,176 of record CBDANF010000003.1, read on the forward strand.
AGAAACGACACTGCCTGCCACATCCACGCACAATTTCAATCAGGTGTGCATTTGAGAACTCCGTATTAGGCGTATGAATCTGTGTGCAGGTTTCCACACTATCAAGTACTGGTACTGCTGCGGAGCGAATTTTCTCTGGAACACCTGGCTTCGGAGTAACCTGTTTAACTTTTCCATCTGAATGGTATGTAACATCGTAAAAACTTGGGACATAAAATCCGGGTTCTACGCTAAGTGATTTCAATAGGTCATCTTTTGGGGCGTTTGACATCTTCCACTCGTGGAATTTATCCATCAGTTGATGGATTATCAGTTCTGCCTCGCCTACGACAAAAACATCAATGAAATCAGCCAATGGCTCTGGGTTATAAGAGATGTTAATTCCACCCGCAATGATAAGCGGATCCCACTCGGAGCGTTCTTCAGCAAGCTGCGGTATGTTTCCTAACGCCAATGCCCGTGGGATATTAACATAGTCAGATTCAAACGAGACAGAAAATCCGACGATATCAAAAGCGTGAAGAGCGGTTTGTGTTTCCAGAGAGAAGAGAGGAGTACTCTTCTTTATGAGTTCACGGACATACTGAGGTTCGGGTATAAAGAAACGCTCACAGGCGGTGTCCTTCCGACTGTTCAACGTCGCATGAATGACCTGAATTCCTAAACTTGACATACCAAGCTGATATGTGCTTGGGTAAACCAGGGCAAACTTGTTAGATTTTCTGAAATGTGTTGGCGCACTTTCCCCTTGCACCGCGTATTTTTCGGTTTTTAGGAGCTGCTGCGCGTACTGGCGTAAATCCAATTGAATTCCTCTTTATTAGTCCGTATACGAACAAGATAGGATGCATATAGAATTAGTTTCTACGTTTATCCCTTCTCTGTTGAACCCGAAGGAACGCGGGGATGTCCCACTGTTTTTCACGGTTCTGTTCTTGCGCTTCGTTGGACTCCTGTTGATTATTTTCAGGTTCTTCCTTTTCGTGTTGCTGTTGTGTTTTGCCTTGGCGATTCACATTACGCGGGATTGTAGAACCAGGCTTTTCTTCGTTACCTCTTTCCTGTGGTTGCCTGTCCCAAGCTGGACGTTGCGTGCCACGTTGCGTCCGTCCGGTAGCTCCTGACTCAGTATTCCGAACACGACTACCTTGAAGCATCGGGTTTGGTTGTCCCGCTTGTGGTCCCCCTTGTGGGTTATAACCACCACCTCGGTTTGCCAATAAACTTGCATTTGAAGGTGGGTCAAAACCGGTGGCAATTACAGTTACCAACACTTCATCGTTAAGTTCCAACTCATCCTTGTAGACTAACCCGAAGATAGGTTGTGCATCCTCTGATGCTTCCCTGATGACTCCCATCGCTTCATCTAATTCGTGCATCGTGAAATCTGGTGGCGAGGTGATATTAACAATCATCCCGACAGCTCCGGCGATACTCGTTTCTTCAAGTAGCGGTGAAGAGATAGCGGCTTGCGCTGCGGCTTGCGCACGATTGTCTCCAGTGGCTCGTCCCATACCCATCAGTGCAGTTCCTGCATCGCGCATGACTGTTTCCACATCGGCAAAGTCAACGTTAATTTCACCTGCTTCTGTAATAATATCCGAAATGCTTTGGACACCATGTAATAGGATTTCGTCTCCTATCTTGAATGCTTCTTGAATCGGAAGTTTCCTATCAATTGTATCAATTAGGCGTTGGTTCGGCACTACAATGACAGAATCAGCACTGGTTCGAAGTTGCTTCAAACCCTCTTCTGCATTTTCTGCGCGGTGTCTTCCTTCAAAATTGAAGGGACGTGTTACGACACCAACCGTTAAAGCTCCTTTTTCCTTAGCGAGCGTTGCTATAATTGGTGCAGCACCAGTACCGGTGCCACCTCCCATCCCCGCTGCGACAAAGACCATGTGAGCAGAATCAACAATTTCTTGTAAACATTCTCGGTCTTCCTCCGCTGCTTTTCTACCAATTTCCGGATTAGCACCTGCACCTAACCCTTTGGTTGTGTTCATACCTATTTTAACTTGTGTGGCACCATGACAGGTGTTGAGTGCTTGTTGATCCGTGTTAACTGCATAAAACTCAATGCCAGTGAGTCCTGCTTCGATCATACGTCTGACGGCGTTTCCGCCTGCGCCACCTACACCGATTACTTTGATCTTTGCTCTCGCATTGTCAAATTGCTCTTGTTCAAAATCTATCATTTTTATTTTAGTCACCTTTGGACAACTCATCCTTCGGTGCCTCCGCAGCATAATAACTTCCGTTTGATTTGTTGTGGAACGTTGTCTAACCAACGGTAACCTAATTCCTCCTTCTGCATAAGCATTTCACTCAGTAAGTGCTATATCAGTGTGTAATTTTATAACACGCTTTGTGCTTGATTCACTGAATTGTAATTATACTATCTAAATTATACAAACAATTTAGAATTAAATCAATACCATGCGCAACGTTTCCGTAAAAATTGGAATTATCAGCGTTCGCTTAGAGTTCTTATATACAATTATATACAATTATATACCTTCTTACTCTACTCATGTATTACGAAACACGCTATATCTTTAGAATTGCTATTATTTCAAGTTATAGAAAACGAATTGCCGCTGTGGGTCATTTATAATCTAATAGCCGAACCATTCCTTTATACGACGGAAAAATCCTCCAATTGGACTTGAACCCCGTCTTAATGCTTGTGCTTTTTTTTGTTCACGTCGCAAGGATTCTCCGTGCATTGCTAACCCTAAACTTGTAGCATACATCGGATAATTTACTCGGTCCATTAACCCCTTTAGTTCCATGGGATATCCCACTTGTACACGAAGTTGTAAAATCTGTTCAGCAAGTTCAGTTAAACCATCCATGAGTGCTGTTCCACCTGTCAGCACAAGTCCGCCGGGAAGTTGCATACCGCCAAGTTCATTAGCTATTTCCTCAAGAATTTGTACCATTCGAAATTCAATGATTTGTGCCAACTCAAAGCGGCTGATAAACCGAGGAGGCATTGACCCTGTTGTAACCGGGATTGGATTGGTATCGTCTTCAGGCACCAACTCTGTCCATGCACATCCTCGGTGAAGTTTTAGTTCTTCCGCCATGGGTAGTGTCACTTTTAGAAATTGAGCGATGTCGTTTGTTACGTGCTGTCCGCCCACTGGAAATACCACTACGTGTTCAATAGCGTCTTCCTTATAGACAACGATTTCTGTTGTTTGGTCTCCGATATCTGCAAGTGCGATGCCCACCTCACGTTCACTTCTCTGTAGGACAGATTTTGCGGAGACAACTGGAGCGATAGCAAGGGTTTCCACACTCGGAATTTCTGCACTTTCAACGCTGTTTAACAGACTTTGAATTCCACTTGTGGTTCCAGTAATTATATATGTATTTGCTTCTAAACGAGACCCCGACATTCCAACCGGTTCTTTAATCCGATTGTGCATGTCAATAACAAAGTTCTGCTCCATTACGTGCAGAATATCATGACCATCAGGGATAGCAGCAATTGTTCTTGCCGATTGCACAGCTCGATCCACATCATCCTTTGTGATCTGTGCAGCATTTTTCACAGTTACCACACCGCGTGATGTTTGTCCAACAATATGCTCACCTGATATGCCTAAACATACCGACTCTATGTTTACTCCTGCCATGAGTTCTGCTTCCGAAACCGCTTCTCGTATCGCTTCTGCTGTTTGATTGATGTCAACCACAACCCCTCTTCGCAACCCTTTTGAACTCGCAGCACCGACACCGATAATTTCCATCTGCCCATCCAAACTCGGCAAGGTGTGGCAGATAACAACCGAGATTTTGCTTGAGCCGATATCCAATCCAGTGATAATCGTTCCTTTTGCCATCTATTTGTTGGCACCTCCTAAATAAAGTGTATCTTCATACCGTGCATCTAAATATGTATATTTTTTTGGTAAAGGAATATCCGTATTACCTGCACGTGTTTTTGCCAATGTGTTTACATGTGACATTTGCTTTTCTTTTTGCAGGATAGAGAGTCCCTGCTGTTTTACAAACAGATCAACATGGTGAAGTCCTGTTTCAATCAAATCTGACGCGATCCACACTGGCATATCTAAACTTTCTGTGTCAATGATTATTTTCTGCGAATTTCGCGCGTCAATGGTTTTCAGGTCTGTTGTTAGTTTGTGTGCTCTCAACATTACGAGTTTCAGAATATGAATGCCGAGTTGTGTTGTACCGGTTTTTATCTGTTTGCCAATCTGAGGTTCCTGTATCCCTTCATCCAGAATGAGCGTCATGTGGTTATATTTTTCTGGTGTAATAGATTCTAACACATAACCTTCTCCATCTACCAAAAAAAAATTATCTTTGCTTTTTCTTCCTGTTTTTTTTTTAGATACATTTTCTGATTCCGGTTCTTCTAATAAGGTATGTTTTACACGTGCAAACGGTTCACGTTCAGTAATTTCAATAGTCAACTGCCGTCTTACAAAATTTTTGGAAATGTGAGCATCCTCAATATAACTCAGATTCTCCTTTAGAAACGCAACATTTTTCGCTTCGGAATCTGTGATGATATTGCCAAGGTTTTCGCCTAAGACATCATAAATTTGTCCTTCAGTATAGTGAGAATTACCAAAAAGAGCGATAGATACGTTCACGTGTTCAAAATCGAAAAAACTGAGTAGGATCTTTCCTAAAAACAGCAAAGTTATGACCAAAATGCCGAGTATGATTATCCTTCGGGCACGATATTTCGGTGTGCGAATCCCCCCTGGTTTGAAAATGCGATGGGAGAGACTATCTTTTTTCCGTGCGCGTTTTTTTGGAAAAATCATTATTTTTAACTCATTCTTGATGCACGTTTGTTTAAAAATTTGCGTCCTACATGCACAATATCGCCTGCCCCAAGCGTGATAACCAAATCATTTGGTCGCGTAATTGCAATTAGACGGTCAACTACCTCATCCATTTCAGATATGTAAATTACATTTGGATGCCCATGCGCTTCGATCGCACGGGCTAAGTTTTCTCCAGTCACATTCTCTATTGGTTCTTCGCCTGCACCGTAGATTGATGTCACAATCAGTATGTCCGCCTGATAAAATGATCGGCAGAACTCATTAGCCAGATCGCGTACGCGCGCATATCGATGTGGTTGAAAAACAGCCACAATTCGTCGGTTATAGCCCTCTCTGGCACCTCGCAGAGCTGCCATTAGTTTTGCGGGGTTATGTGCGTAATCGTCAACAACAACTATATCATCAACGGTTCCCAACACTTCAAACCGACGGTGTACGCCTTGAAAGGATTCAAGTGCGTCTTGAATTCTGGCGAACGAAATTTCCAATTCAAATCCTACTGCTATTGCAGCTAACGAATTTGCAATATTGTGCCGTCCGGGCATTTTAAGATGGACTTTGCCGCACACCTCTCCATAATTCCGAACTTGAAAAAGAGAGGTGGGCCCGTCGATCTTAATTTCCTCTGCAATCAAGTCAGCACGTGTATCAAGTCCGTATGTCACAAACTTCTTTTCAACCTGTGGAATAAGTTTTTGTATATTTTCTTGATCAAGACACAAAACAGCAGTTCCATAAAATGGAACTTTGTTGATAAATGTTAGAAACGTTTTTCCGATTTCTTCAATGCTATTGTAATAATCCAGATGATCAGCATCAACAGAAGTGACAACAGCGATAGTCGGATAAAACATTTCAATTGAACCGTATGCTTCATCTGCTTCTATAACCATAACATCACCGTGTCCACTTCGTGCGTTACTTCCATTGACCAACTTTGCTCCAACAACGACTGTTGGATCAAGTGTTGACAAAACAGCAGCGGTCATTGCTGTTGTTGTCGTTTTCCCATGGGTGCCACTGACAGCAATGCTATACCGCATCCGTGTAATCTCATTTAACATTTCTGCTCCCCGAATAATGGGGATTTTGGCAAGCATCGCAGCTTGTAGTTCTGGATTGTCCTCTGGAATGGCAGGTGACATGACGACTACATCTGCTCCATTCACTTGGGAGGACGCATGACCGTACCAAATTTTGGCACCACATGTCTTTAAATGCTCTGTCGTAGCAGACTTTTTAATGTCTGAGCCAGTGACATCAAAATCATGGTCAAGCAGGACCTCTGCAATCCCACTTAAGCCTGCTCCACCTATACCTATGATATGGATGTGTTGTGTCTTTCCAAACAACGCTAATCTCCATTTCACAACCACTGTTGAATTACGAATATGATTTATCTTCTCTATGTTTCTGTAGGAGATGCAAGTCTATAAATTGACTCGGCAATTGTGTCACTTGCATGCGGACGACCCAAACTTTGGCTTGCAGTTTTCATTTGTTGATAGATATCTTCATCTGTTATAATACGAATTAGTTTTTCCACAACAACATCAGGAGTCAATTCTTCCTGTTCAAGCACAACAGCAGCACCCGCATTCGCAACTGTTTCAGCATTGCGGACTTGGTTATTACCTACGGCTGCAGGTAGTGGGATAAAGATTGCCGGAATACCACAAGCAGTGACTTCAGACACTGTCATTCCACCAGCTCTACAAATCATCACATCAGCGATACTATATATTTCTTCAACTTGATCAAAAAAAGGTTGAACATGGTGTGGTATTTCGTGCTTTGTGTAGGCTGATTCTACCCCCTCTACATCCGTTTTTCCAGTTTGATGTACAATCTGGAGTTGGACAGCATTTGAAGTGTCTAAAGGAGCTGTACGCTCACTATTCGTTTCTAACTTGATAGAGAGAGTAGATTTAGCAATTAATGGACATGCCTCTATCATTGCCTCATTAACTGCATGAGCACCTTGGCTGCCTCCCATAACGAACACCGTTTTACGAGTTGGACATAACTTATATTTTCTGTAGGTTTCATCTTTACGCGGATAATCTGTTATTCCAGGTCGAATCGGGTTGCCTGTCACCTCCACAATCTGTTTCGGAAATCGTTGAGTATCCGGTGGTAATGCAAGGTAAGCTGCTTTAGCACGACGCGCGAGGATACTATTTGTCAAACCAGGGGACACGTTCTGCTCTTGGAGTGCTATCGGAATACCCCGCAGCCAAGCAGCAAAGAGAACAGGTCCAGAAACATAACCTCCTGTTCCGATGACGACATCTGGTCGGAATTGCTTCAAGTACTTCAAAGACTGCACAAGTCCTTGGCAAACTTTTATTATAACAGGAATCCACTTCCATGTCAAGCTGCGCGGGAATCCCTCAACGGAAATGGGTAAAAACCGAAAACCTTGTTGCGGAACAAGCGTTGATTCTAAACGGTCACGCCCACCGATAAACACAATGTTTACCTCTGAATTGAGACGTTGAAGGGCTTGGGCAATACCGATGGCAGGATAAATATGTCCGCCTGTTCCACCTCCGGCAAGGACGAACCGCTTCTCATTCTTTTCACGATTAGTATTATCTGCTGCAGTGTTTTGTTGTTTATGTCGCGTTTTTTGCTTTTTCACATCAACTAATTTTATTAGCCCCTAACACTTTGGACCTAATGAGCGATAATTATCCAGTGCTAAGTAATTATTATAAACCCCCCCATGCCTAATTCAAGTTTACGTTTTCCTTGTTTTTGGAGATGTTCGTGTAGCACTACGAGAAATGTTCAAAAGCATACCTACACCTACCAAGCTGATTACAAGAGACGATCCACCGTAACTGAGAAAAGGTAGCGTGATGCCTTTGGTGGGGAGTTGTCCTGTTACAACACCGATATTGATAAACGCTTGTAGGCCGATGATTATCGTAAGTCCGGTCGCGAACAGTGCCCCGAACCTGTTTTCTGTACGCCTTGCAATTGAAATGCCTCGCCAAACAAATATCATAAAGATTATTATGACGGTTGTTCCACCAATAAAACCGAATTCTTCCCCCAATATAGAAAAGATAAAATCTGTGTGTGGATACGGCAAATAATTTATTTTAGCTGCACTATCATCAATTCCAACACCGAATAAACCACCCCATTTGAGAGCATCTAATGAACGTCCCAACTGATAGCTCGCGGCATCTGGTGATTGCAGGGATGCCCAATAATCGGTTACGCGAGTTAATCGGTACGGATTGCTGATAATAAAACCTGCCAACAGCACACCTCCAGCTCCTATTAACATTAACGCGTGTGATAGGCGAATTCCTCCGATGAAAAGGAGGCTCCCTGCTGTTGCAGCTAATAGGACAGCTGAACCGAAATCCGGTTGTCTTGCAATTAGCGCGAACAGTAATCCTATAATGAGAACGTTTGGTAGTACTCCATTGAGTAGACTTTTTATGCGTTCCGGGTTTCGCGCTAAGAAATGTGCAGTGTGAATAATCAAGGCGATCTTTGCAAACTCAACCGGCTGGAATCGGAAACCTTTGACAACGATCCACCGGTTAAATCTTCCGCCTTCCGCTCCACGCACACTGTTGCCAAGAGGTGTGAAAACAAGGATCAATAAGACGAACGCAAGAAATAGCAGCTTGTTACTATGCTTCTCATAAAACCTATACGGGATGTATGAGGCGACACCCATCCCGACTAAACCTATAGCACAAGCAATTGCTTGGATTTTTAGGTAATGGTAATTGCTTCCGTACTGCTTTAAAGACAACACATGCCCAGCACTATAAACCATCAAGATGCCTATTCCAACAAGGCAGAGTGTGACAGCAAGCAAACCGGTGTCTACTCTGCCAAGACCCGTAATTTTGGGTTGATCTCGATCAGAGGGAAGAACAGTGGGATTCGCATAGTTAAGGGTACTATGATTTTGCATTAGTCGTTCGTCCGTTCCTATTAGTACCTGAGCCAAGTAAGAGCTTATGGTGAAATTTTAAAACAAGTAGATGTCTGTTGGTAAGCGCGCTGATCGACGGTGTATCTTTAATTCTAAAATCTACTATAATTTTATTTAAACGTTGTTTTCTGTGTCAGAAATGTGTGATATACGCTAAGCACGGAATTCCCATATAGAAAGCATAATTCAGAAGCAGTATTACTACGAAACATAAGTAGATTTTTCTTGATCAGATGATTTGTCCCTTTTGAGCGAATTCACAGCGTTTTTGAATGCTTCTCCACGTTCTTTGTAATCTTTGTACATATCAAAACTGGCATTTGCTGGCGATAAAATGACGATGTCCCCTGGCCCTGCATGTGCATAAGCAAATTTAACTGCCTCTTGCATTGTTGCAGTTTGATACATATCAACACAACCCGCGAATGTTTTTTGAATGTTCTGCGTGTGTTCCCCAAGTAGTACTAAACTTTTCACTGTGGTGCGCACAGGTTCAATAAGCGGTTCGTAGTCGTTTCCCTTATCATATCCACCAATAATTAAGAATACCCGTTTTGCATCTCCTCCCAGATATGTTGTTTTTTTGACCGATTCAAGTGCTGCGCATGTTGCTATGACGTTCGTTGCCTTAGAATCGTTTACATAATCTACACCGTTAATAACGCTCACCTTTTCAAAAGCGTGTTCAAGAGCAGGATGTATTCGATTGAATTTGAGAATCGCCTTACGCATATCCGTAGGCATTACACCAAAGATTGTACCAACAACTACCGCTGCAAGTACGTTTCGGACATTATGTGCTCCTGCTAACGGCATATCGGCTATATTGCAAATCAAGTGTTCTTCGTTGTCTTTGTAAGTATAAATACCGATGTTGTTTGCGCTGCTTCGAAGTCTTGCCCCTATTTCGCTGCCTAATTTATGGCATGATATTTTCGACTCTCCATCTGTGTCAGAGAGACTGTCTGTGAAGTATGCTTTTTTCGCAGCAGTGGTGTGCGCAAAACTGTTAACAGTTGTGTCGGAGGCATTTAGCACTATCCATTCCGAACTCATCTGGTTTGCACATATTTTTTGTTTTGCCTTCAAATATGATTCCATCGTTCCGTGACGATCGAGATGGTCACGCGAGAAATTTAACACTACGCTTACTGCTGGTCGAAAAGTTATAGTACTCTCCAATTGGAAACTACTTGCCTCTACGACTGCAATGTCCTCGCGCCTTAGTGTTGCTACTTTATTTGCTAACGCAACGCCAATATTCCCTGCCACGACCACATTAGAAAATACGTTGCCCGCTTCTAAAATCGCCGCAGTCAAAAGCGTTGTTGTTGATTTGCCTTTTGTACCTGTAATTGCTACGATAGGAGCTTGACAAAGGCTTGCAGAGACTTCCAATTCACCTAAAATCGGGATGTCTCTTTTTTTCGCCTCAACTAATATCGGAATTTCCAAAGGAACACCAGGTGAAACAACTATTAATTGGGCATTCGAAATACAGGATTCTCCATGCCCTCCGAGATGTAATTGAATCGGGATCCCATCCAATTGGGCGATTTCGGCGGACAAAGCGTCTTTATCGCGCGTATCTGTGAGGGATATTTTTGCGCTGATATCATGAAGTAACCTTGCAATTGCGATGCCACTTCGATTTGCACCAAAAACGGTAATCCGTTTTCCCGAAAAGCGGTCCAAATTCTGATATTTCAAACATTTACCTCAACCGATATATTTTAAAGAACGAGGTATATTGTGTGGTATATACTTATCCTAATCTAAGTGTACTTAATGCTATCAACATTAATATAAGTGCCACAATCCAAAAACGGATTACCACTTTTGATTCCTTCCATCCTGAGAGTAAAAAGTGATAATGAAGTGGTGACATCTTGATAACCCGTTTTCCAAAAGTTCTATATGACCAAACCTGTATGATGACAGATAATGCTTCCGCTACAAAAATACCACCAACAATAATAAGTAGAATTTCCTGTTTTATTAATAGCGCGCATGTTCCAAGCGTTGCACCAAGCGGCAAAGAGCCGGTATTTCCCATGAACAGTTGTGCAGGGTGCCCGTTGTACCATAGAAATCCTAATCCTGCTCCTACTAAAGATGCACAGAAAATCGCTGTAACTTCTCCACCAATAGGAAGATGAAAAAGATTGAGATGTCCTGCTATGAGCTTATGGCTCGTCATATATCCCAACGCGCCAATCGTTCCCGCTACGAATAGCGTACACCCGATTGCTAACCCATCCATACCGTCCGTTAGGTTCACAGCATTTGAGGTAGCAACGATAACAAACGTAGCAAAAGGGATAAAGAAAATACGTAAGTTCGGGTGTAGGTTTTTAAAAAATGGAAGATTCAATGCTGTGCGCGTTGTAACATCATTCGCTTCAGCAGGTCCCCACTGATAAAGATAGCATGCAATCGCTATAGCACCAACAGTTTGCAGCACAATTTTCTGCCAACCGCGTAGACCGAGCGACTGTTTTTTGCTAATTTTGAACATATCATCTAAAAAACCGAGCCCTCCAAACCAAATTGTCGTAAAGATCATCAGGTAGATATAAGGTTGATCAAGCCGCGCCCAAAAAATGACGGATACAAGTACGGCGACAATGATAAGAATGCCACCCATTGTTGGCGTTCCAGCTTTGCTTTGATCTTCGTTGTATTGTTGTGCCTTTTCTACCTCTTCTTGAATATGTTCACCGATTCGCAACTGTTTCAACCGCTTTATCATAAAAGGTCCTAAAACAAGCGAAATAGCGAGGGCAGTTGCTGTTGCATAAACGGCACGAAAACTAATTGAGTTAAAAATATTGAAGGGCTGAAATATGTTGACAAGGGTTTCAAAAAATAGATGATAAAACATTTTTAATGCTTCTTTACTAACTTCAAAGGTGATGTATTACAGCGGTTTAATCAAAACCTTAATAAAAAATAAGAATAAGGTAAAATTGAATGCTACTATGATTACCACCCACTTAAATAGCATCGTGGAAACTCACGCTGTTTCCTCTGGTTGTAAGTCGGTTTTCAACTTTGCAAAACTTGCCCCAGCTTGACTTAACAAGTTCGTTGAATAAGAATAGATTAAGCGATTTTTCTCCTGATGTGTTTCTAACGCGAGTTCAACCAATTGTGACACCAATTCCGTAAATGATATCCCAACCGGTTCCCATAAGTAAAAACTGAAAGAGCCAGGAATTGTGTTTATTTCATTCACATATACCTGATCTTCGCTGCTTACCAAGAAATCTATGCGGGCAATGCCAGCGCAGTCAAGCACTTGAAAAGTCAAGGTAGCAAGGTTTTGAATATGTAACGTCAATTCGTCTGGAATAGGTGCAGGAATTTTCCGTTCTGCGCCCGCCATACCGGAAGATACGTCAGAAGCGGATGCAGTTTCCGAAATTTGATGGATATATTTATCATCAAAGCTGAGAAAGTCAGTGCTGGCAATCGGTTGTTCACAAATTGAAGGTATCGGCATGTGTGTTCCCATCACTGAGCAATTTATTTCATAACCGTTTTCGATTCCTTCTTCAACAACGATACGACGGCAATATCTGCACGCAAGTTCGATCGCATCCTGAAGTTCGTCCGCATCTTTTGCTTGACTGACACCGATGCTTGATCCACTCACTGCAGGTTTAACAAAGATAGGATAGGTAATCTTTTCTTCAATCGTTTTGAGAATGTCGTCGCTCGCTAAATCCCAATCGTGTTTTGTGAAGGGTACATAAGGTAGGATAGGGAGTTCATTTTCGTTGAGAACGGCTTTCATCACGGTTTTATCCATACCGATGCCTGAGCCGACGACCCCTGCGCCGACATAGGGTATATCTATCAGTTCAAGAAGCCCTTGAAGTGAGCCATCTTCGCCATGAACACCGTGAATGGCGGGAAAAACAACATCAATAGGAAGTTCCCTTTTTTTACTAAACAAACCGCGTTTTGGTAAGACACTAAAGTTCGCGCGTGTCCCAAATTCAACACTCACAGTGTCAAAATCAGCGGTGCTCGGTAAGTTCCCTTCGGTGAATGTGCTCAGTTCCTTGAGTTTATCTCCTGTTAGCCATGCCCCATCTTTTGTTATATAAATCGGGATAACGTCGTGTGTTTCTGCTAAAGCAGCATTGACCTGATGTGCAGTGACGATAGAAACTTCGTGTTCAGGTGATCGACCACCGAATATGAGTGCTACGTTCATGTTTTTTCCTTTTAAGTGCTTATTACTGGATATGTTTTCAGATATACCATCTTAACTCCCAAACTATTGAGGTGTATTAAGATGCTTCGTTGTAATTGTCTGGTAAATCGTTTTCAAATAAGACTACATCCCCTGCTTTTAAGTGTTGCTGAAGTTGTTTTTGGGCTTCATCACGGTCATTAACAACATGAATCTGTTGTTCGGGATAGTTTGCGTTTTTGAGTCCATCCAAAATTGGCACTGTTTGTGCTGGACCCACAAGGATAACGAGATCGCAGACCTTGGCTGCTTCTGAACCGAACCGCTTGTTTTCATCGTATTCGCGTTCGCCAAGTTCCACCATACCCGGGGTAACCAATACCTTTTTTCCTGCTTTATCGCTCACAAAGTCAGTGAGCACTTCAAGAGCTGCTTTTGCACCTTCAGGATTTGCGTTGAAACTGTCGTCAATCACAGTTACACCTGTCCCACTTGCTATCAATTGCAAACGGTGCGGAACCGGTTCTAAAATTTTAAGTGCGTCACGAATTTCATTCAGTGTCATCCCACATTGCAGTGAGACGCCAATAGCAGCAAGGATATTTGAAACGTTATGTTTACCCAGAAGCCTAGTTGTGATTTCGACTGTTCCTACAACTTCGTCAGTTACACTAAAAGTAAGTCCTTTATCACTCTGTTTGATATTACTGGCTTTTAGCCTTATAGATGTGTTATCAACACCGTTTGATTCTACCCCGTATTGAATAACAGGAACGCTGTCGGTTTTATCTGCTAAAGCAGCACAAATTTCATTGTCGGAGTTGATGACCGCGAGTCCATTTGTGGGTAACGCTTCTATTAACTCGTACTTTGCCCGGGCTGTATTCTCAATACTTTTAAATCGCTCTAAATGTTGGGGACCGACGGTAGTGAGTATTCCTATCTCCGGTGGCGCGAGACGACACAGCTCATTGATATCACCACGTTTATACGCTCCCATTTCAACGATAAAATACTCGTGTCTCGGTAATAAATCTCCTCTGATAACCTTACAAATACCCATTGGTGTATTATAGCTATCTGGGGTCATCAACGTGTTATATTTTTGCGATAAAATCTGATGAAGAATATACTTTGTGCTTGTTTTACCATAACTGCCTGTAATTCCGATAATTTTCGGCTGAAGGGTTTTGATGCGTTTTTTTGCGTCGCGTAAATAAGCACCGTTGATTAATTGCTCTAACGGCCAGATTAAAAAGCTGCTCACAACAAGAATCGGTACCGTGAGTTCACTGAACAGAAAGACACCTATCCGCCATCGGCTTTCTTCTATAACTAAAACGAGTACAGTCCCAAGTATAGCAAATAATGCAAGTGCTAATCCGAAAAGTCGTTTAGCGCGGGCAGTATAAACGAGCGGTTTTTTCGCTGTGGGTTTCTTACCCCATACAATTCTATAAACTTGAAACGCTGCCCAAGCGAGACAGATTGTCGGAAAAAACCAATTGGTCTGAATATTAGTAGGATAAATAGACGCAATAATCAACACTCCTGCAATGATAATAATCTCTATGATTTCAAAACAGTGTCTGATGTGCGTCGAAACCCATTTCAGATAGCGTCCAGGTTTATACCCATCAAGTTGTAGTATATGCAATCCATGTGTAGTCCTGATTATTGATCTTACAAAACAGACGATAACCAGAACATAAAAGAATAAATCGTTAACCATTGTTAACCTGTGTAAAATTTTTTATAATTCGTTTGTGTAGTGGCAGTAGATAACAAAAACGCAATGAATTGTGCTGCTACAAACATGTTTAGCAGCGACATTATTCATTGCGCCATGGTGTGCGATCCAGGTAGTGCAACTACAAAATCTAATGTTCCATTCTCAATCACATTATTTTTTAGGCAAACCTTGCCGTCGGTGGTAGTTGTTCATACTAAAAAGTCAGCCACTATTTGACAAAACTGCGGGAATTGGTCAAGGTACGAGAAATGCCCCGCATCTTTGAGGATGACCAGTCCCGCATCAGGTATCTCCTTCTCCATGATTTTGCCAAAAGACACCGGTGTGTCTGTGTCGTTTTCTCCCCAGATCAACAACGTGGATGCTTGTATCTTCGGCAATAGTGGTCGTAAATTTTGATTGACGGATTTCACCATTGTTGCTCTCATCGGACCTGCTTCCTTATAATCTTTTGAACCTATCGATTGTGCTATGACATCTGCAAGATTGTTTCCAATTGTTCCACAACGTCGCATCAAACGTCCGAATTTCGCCAGACTGATTTTTAAATAGTCCTTTGCAGTTCGGGTTGGTATGATGCCTGCACTATCAACTAAGATGAGTTTATCTACCTTTTCCGGTTCTTCTGCTGCCATTACTATAGAGATTCTTCCGCCATAAGAATGTCCAATCAGGTGTGCTTTGTTGATGTTGAGTTTATGAAAAAAAGTAGAAAGGAATTTGGCGTAGTCGGCGGCATCCCACGCAGCTGGTGGCATCTCGCTTAGTCCAAAACCCGGAAGATCAAGCGTAAATACTTGATGTGAGTCTGAAAGCCAATTGAAAACTGATTTGAAAGTATTTGCCTCAGCCCCCCAACCGTGGAGAAGGACTACGGTCTTACCAGCACCTTCAACCTGATAGGCGACTTTTAAATTATTAATTTCTATGAACTTAACTGGTCTCATCACCTAATGCCTATTTCAAGGTTTGCTTTCAGTTTTTTTGAGTGTAAATTTCGTCTACCTTGCCGCTGGCTGCTGCGAATGTAGAGGTAACTGCTGTAAAATTTCCGAGGCAACTTCGCGATCATCAAATGGGAACCTTTTTCCATGAATTTCTTGATAATTTTCGTGTCCTTTACCGGCAATTACGACAACATCACCTGGTTGCGCATCCATGATAGCACGACGAATCGCTTCACGTCGCTCCGAAATACATAGAAATGCTGCATCATGTGGTAAATTTGACACAATTTCTGAGATGATTTCATCAGGATTTTCCGTGCGTGGATTGTCAGAAGTAACCACGCTCATATCCGCAATTTGCGTGGAAATTGCCCCCATTTTTGGACGTTTACCTCTATCACGATCCCCGCCGCAACCGAACACAGAAATTAACCGTCCTTCTGTGATTCCACGGGCTGCAGTTAAAACATTTTCCAAACCATCAGGCGTGTGTGCATAATCAACAATGACAGCAAAGTCTTTGCCTTGTTCGCCAAACGGGTTAACACATTCAAAACGTCCGGGAACAACTGTCGTAGCAAGTCCCTGACGAATAGCTGCAGCACTGCAGCTATAACGAAATCCAACGCCAATTGCAGCAAGCGCATTATATATATTATATGACCCGAGTAAGCGGATTTTTGCCTTGATCTCTGTGCCTGTTCGGTCTGAAGTGTTGGTGGTGCGGCTTTCTCTCTGTACTGCTGTAAAAGCTAACTCTTTTAGCGAAATTTCTATGTCTTGTGCCGCTAAATCCGCTTCGTTTTCAAGTCCGTATGTTAGGATGTCCTTGTGAGATGTATGCGCAACGATGTGAGCAGTGGCAGAGGAATCTGCGTTTAAAATTGCTATACCGTCCGGACTCAACTGCTCAAATAACATAAGTTTGGCAGCAAGATAATTTTCCATGGTGCCGTGGTAGTCCAGATGGTCCTGTGTTAAGTTAGTAAAGACAGCGGTATTGAAAGTAAGTCCAGCTAATCGGTGTTGTGCAAGCCCTTGGGAAGAAGTTTCCATGACGACATGCTCTATCCCTGCATCGGCTATTTGCTTTAACATAGCATGCAGTTGAAACGCATCAGGTGTTGTCAGAAGTGCTGGAATTTCAATTTTCGATGGGTGCTTGCCATTTGCGTTTGAATCATTTGCATCAAACGTATGTCCCACTGTTCCTAACACAGCAGTTTTCAACCCATGCGCCTTGAGAATCCCGTATGTTAAATGTGCAGTAGATGTTTTTCCATTTGTGCCGGTGATGCCGGTTAATTTCAATCGTCTCGCGGGATTACCGTACCAATTGGCGGCACCTAAGGCTTGTGCCTTGCGTCCGTTAGGGGTAATTACACCAGTTACGTTGTTAGGTAGTTCAGATGTTTTCTTTTCTGAGATGATTGCTATCGCACCGTTTTGGATAGCACCAATAATAAAAGAATGACCATCAACATTCAGTCCTTGATAGCAGATGAAGGCATATCCTGGCTTGACTTTTCGGTGGTCGCTGACAACACCTGTAATTTCGGGATTTCGGTCACCTGTAATCTCTGCGACTTCAATTCCATCCAGAAGGTTTTGGAGTTTCATAAACCCGCTCCCTTCTTCACCAGGGCATCGTCAGAGATCGGAGTGTGGTTAATCAGGGAGGGAACAGGTTTTTTTGTTTGCCGCTTCACTGTAGGGTTGAGAGGGTCTTGGGTGAGAGAGGTCGTATTCTTGCTTGACGATTGATTCGATAAACGCGTGCCGTTAACCGGCGTAGTGGTTCTGTTCTTATCAACATACTTATTTTTAGGAACGTTTCTTCGCGTTGGTATTGAGTCAAATAAATCGGTCTGTTCAATATGTTGAAGGGTTCGCATGGCAATCCGTTTGAAAACGGGGCCTACGACCTGACCGCTAAATCTTGCGCCAGTGGGTTCATCAATAGTTACAATAATGGCAATTTTCGGTGCGTCAGCTGGGAGAAATCCCATAAAAGACATGACCTCTTTACCAGTAACATAACCTTTACCTCTTTCTGCTTTCTGTGCGGTTCCCGTTTTACCGGCAATGCTAATACCCTCAATTTTTGCTCGCTTGCCGCTTCCTTCTTCAACTACACCGACAAGAATGTCTGCCATCTGTTTAGCAATTTCTGGTCGCAAAACACGTCGAATTTCAATCGGGTGGTTCTTTTTGACAAGGTTGCCACGAGTGTCCCGGATTTCCTTAGTGATATACGGCTGACGTAAAATACCACCATTGGCTATAACAACTAAAGCATTCACCATCTGTAGAGGGGTGACAGAGATGCCTTGACCGAAAGGAACAGATCCAAGTGAGTTTGTATCCCATCGTCGCAGTGCATACAGGTTACCACGCTGTTCATAGGGCAGGTCCACACCGGTCTTTTTTCCGAAGCCATACATATCTACATAAGTTTGGAATAGTTCAGGACCTAACTGCTGGACAACTTTGATCATGCCGATGTTGCTTGATTTGTGTATTACTTCTGAAAGTGATAGCCATCCTTTTTCAGAGACATCCTTTATGACGCGTCGATTAGAGAGACGGTACCTCCCGTTTTCACAAAAGACCGTTGATTCAGGTGTCATGATGTCTTCGTTCAATGCTGCTGAGGAGGCAACAATTTTGAAAATAGAACCAGGTTCAAAAAGGTACTTGATACCGAGATTACGTTTTGCTTCTTCAACTGCGTTTGTCTGGTCATTAATGTCATAAGTGGGAGAACTTGCCATCGCTAATATTTCTGAAGTTTCTACTGCAAGGACAATAGCCGTTCCTTTAGGTGCGTTCCAATCCTTACACCCTTGCTCCAATTCTTCTTCGGTAATATCTTGAATGATTTCATCAAGGGTTAGGATGACGTTACACCCATTGTTACCAAGTGGTTCGGATACTGATTGTGCTTGGAGAGAGACAGATGCTACCTCCGATTTTCTCTGTGGCAGTGGTGAATGTAACTTCTGAAGATACGTGTTATACTGAATTTCAATTCCTTCACCTACATTTAAATCGTTACGGTAACCAATAACCTGTGATGCAAGAGTCTTTTTCGGATAAACTCGCCTCGGTTCAACCTCAATTTTGAGTCCTCTATGTTTTTTGGTGACGTTCCGAATCGCATCTAATTTTTCATAGTCAATTCCTTTTTTGAGCCAGACAAATTCAACGTACTCCCCTTCCCGCTTCCGTTTTAGCAGTGCTAATAGTTCCGACGTGGTGCTATCCAATAAAGGGGCTAATTCAGTTGCAACAGTGTGCGCGTTTGATTTCCTATTTAAGGTTCTTGGATCGGCGCAAACCGCAAGCCGGTCTTGGCTGATACCTAATACGCGTCCGTGGCGGTCAAGGATTTTCCCGCGTTTGACTACGCCCTTTCCCTGAGAACGCCAATCAAGTCGAGATGTTACTGCGCTCTCTTCGTTTGGATATTGAAGCGTAAAGAGTTTGCCTATCAATAACAGAAAGCTTAATTGTAGGACTATTAGAACGACAACTAACCGGCGAATTGAGAGATTCGTGTTATTTTTCATAATCTGATTATGTCTTTCCGGATACTATGACAAGATACACAGTTCCGCGCCAAATTAATAACAAATCATTAGAGAGATTCACGCACTGCTCCAGAATTTAAAGAATGTTACGCTGACGCTCTCTATTTTTTACCCGTTCACACTACCTACTCTTGAAGTTCTATTGATTTTCTTGTATATTCAACCAATCCTAATTCTTTAATGATTGAACGAACTCTTTCGATATCTGTTAATGTGTTTTCCTCTAACTCTAATTCTTGAATTTCATACTGAATTTTTTCACGCTTCGTTTGAAAAATAGGTTTACGTTCAAAGTGAACACGTTTCGCATACGATGAGAACCGGACACTTGCCCCAAAAACACATAGAGACAATGCCAACACCAAATATACGAATAACATTGCGACTTTCGGTTTCGGTCCCAATTTTTCATTAAAAAGTGTTTCGTAAGTTTTTGGATTCCGCATTTTTATAATTTATACGTTAAATTTCAAATTTAAGATACACTTTTAAGGTCAAAAATGCCTTAGTTATATTCTGATTGCCGCTCGCAATTTCGCACTACGTGCACGCGGATTCGATTCAATTTCGCTCGCCGATGGTAAGATAGGTCTTTTTGTTACTATCTGCAGGACCTGTTGATGTTCACAGATACAAATCGGGGTTTTCGGTGGGCAGATACACGCTTTTGCGAGTTTCTGAAATCGCTGCTTTACTATTCGATCTTCCAGCGAATGAAAACTTATAACGCAAAGACATCCATCCAGCTTCAACACAGAGACTGCATCGTCTAATCCAAGTGCAAGATTGTCAAGTTCGGTGTTAACCTCAATGCGCAATGCCTGAAAAACACGGGTCGCAGGGTGAATTTTTTTCCCTTTTTGCCGCTTTTGCGCGGATGCTTTTGGACGTTTCGCTTTGATCGGATAGGCGTTCTCAACGATTTCAGTAAGCTGATGTGTCGTTGTAATCGGTTTTTCTGCTCGTGCCGCAACGATGTGTCGGACGATCCGCTTCGCAAAACGTTCTTCACCATATTCCTTGAATATCTTAATCAGTTTGTCGGGTGTGCTGTCGTTGACGACCTGTGTTGCTGATGTGAGCATCCGCATATCCATCCGCATATCCAGAGGACCAACATGCTGAAAACTGAATCCTCTGTTAGGAGTATCCAATTGTAATGAGGATACACCAAGGTCTAATAGAATTCCATCAACTTTACTAATTCCATGTGTTTCCAATAACTGCTGAAGTCGGGCAAAGTTACCATGGATCAAACTGAGCCGTTCCTTGAAACTGTGTAGCCTTTTCTCAGCGATGGCAAGTGCACTCACATCCATGTCAATTCCAATTAGGCGACCAGTGGGGAAAGATTGTTGTAAAATACTGAGACTGTGTCCACCCAATCCAATTGTTGCATCTACGTAAGTGGATCCCGGTTTCGGTTTGAGAAAATCGAGTACTTCGTTGCGTAAAACTGGGATGTGCGTCTCCGACATGGCGTTACCTCTTTGATATAATAGACATTATAATGATTTAAATAACAGGAGTTTCATAACGCCAGGGTCTAAAGTTTAGTCGGAAGTTGTGTAAACCACAACAAGTTTCCATAACTAAATCACAAAACCCTTTCTTCCAATTCCTGAGTTTATCTTTGACAATGCGGCATCTTTTGACACCACTAATCGCATGTTCAACGCGTATGCGTATAGACGCTATCTTTCTATTGTTTTCTTTTTCTTCATTCGTCCGTTCTCTACCTCTCGGTTTTTTCTTCGGTTGAATGATGTTTATATCCGGGAGGGTGAAACCCTGAAAACCGGTATCTTGGGACAATGTGCTACCCTGTGGCACACAATAGCCCACCATATCGGCTATGTGTTTGTCATGGTGTCTTCCTTCAAAAGAAGGTGTCAATAGGACGACTTTGCAGGCCTCATTGATAATCAGATTATTTTTCACTGTATGGCATTTCTTTTTACCACTATAATACGCCTTTTGAGTTGACGGGTCTTTTGGGCGTCGTATAGGGCGTTCGGTGCTATCATGAAAAAAATGTTCTCCTTCTTGATTTTGAGTTGATACTTTTGATGGAGCACATATAGGTGCGGGGTCTGTTTCCCGAGATGGCAACTCTCCAAGTTCTGCTAATGCTTTGTTCAATATTGATAAAAGCAAGTGTATCCATTTATTAGCAAGAGGTTGAGACATACCAAAGAGCGCACCCAATAGAACTTGTTTCGGAGCATCACGCAGGTAAATCAAGATAAATAGCAACATATCTTCATGGCAAGCAAAACGACTATTTTTATAGGGTTTATATCTCCGATTTTTGCGTGGTTTGCCATCAAGGGTATGTGTTCGCATATATTCTAAAAAACAACAAGAAAAATGAGGTAATAGTTCTGTAAACTCTTCTAATGTATATCCGGTGAGGGACAGGAGCGTATCAGGTTTGTCCCTTAGTTCTTGAAAACTTATCATGAGTTAGCCTCCTATTGTCCGATTGTAATAAGTATAATAGAGACTAACCAAACGGACAACTAATTAGTTATAATGTCTAATGTATAGCAAGAAACGTGCCAATTTTTTAAGGTGTTCAATTTAGTGTCAGCAGGATGCAAATTCGCGTGTTTGAACTCAAGAATTTGTCTTGATTTATGTTGTAGATATTGGTATAATTAAAGACCAAGAAAATATAGTTTCATTCCGAATCTATGTGTTCCTGTGCGCTCATTCGGGACACACTTCAGTTAACAATTGTGAAGAACGATTTATATTATATGTCTTGTCGGTTAGCGAGCGAAAAAGAAGCAGATGAAAATCGCTATCATGGGGGGCACTTTTAATCCTATTCATTACGCGCATTTGCTGAGTGCCGAGCAGGTGCGTGAGGGGTTAGGCTACGACAAAATCCTGTTTGTTCCCGCTGCGCGGCCTCCACATAAATCACAACCGGACATGGTTTCTGCTGAACATAGGTATCAGATGGTACTGCTGGCAACAGCAGACAATCCGTATTTTGAGGTGTCTCGGATTGAATTGGATCGCGCCGGTCCCTCATACACAATTCAAACGATCAAAACATTGCGGCACCTTTATGGGAAAACGACAGAACTTGCATGGATTATCGGCGCGGATTCGTTAATCGAGTATAAGATTTGGAAAAATTTTGACGAAGTGTTGGAGCAGTGTACTATGATTGTTACGACACGTCCCAATTACGATTTGGAGCGTGTTCCGTCGGATGTTCGCAGCCGTGTTACAACGTTGCGGATAAACGAGTTTGATATGTCGGCAACCGAGATTCGTGAACGCGTTCGGAGCAACTCCTCTATTCGGTATCTTGTTCCAGAAGAAGTTGCCGCATATATTAACAAACACCAGTTATACCTACAATAGATTAGTAGGACGAAATTCCGCATCCTATAGGTCAAATTAGTTTGAAAGGAGTTTATATGAAACTGAAATGTAGTCTCTGCGGAACCGCTTACGAATTTATTTATGAAAAAGGTGTTCCTTTACCCTCGAATTTTCCGTTTTGCAGTAAAAGGTGTAAGTCTATTGATTTAGGAAAATGGCTCAACGAGGAATATCGTATCAGCACACCGTTGCAGGAAACAGAAAAATTAACAGAATTAGAACGTCAAATCCTTACTGAATTGCAGGAAGAAACACTTGGGATGCTGCATGGAGATGATGTGGATTCTGAATAGGCTGATGACACCTGATTTGACACATTTCTGTTGATTTTACCTATAGATTTGCAGTTCATAGAAGAAGAGAAACATGCCGTCAAGTAAGTCATTTTCAGTAAACGAGAAATCAGAATCATCGTTTCCTATATTAACAAAACTTAGGGATCACCCAAAATCAAAAGAAATTCTGCGTTACCTTTCGGAAAAACTTGCTCCGGAACGCTATGATCACGTTCTGTCAGTTCAAGATACAGCAGTAGTTTTAGCTCAATGTCATAATGCGAATGTTTGGAAGACCAATTTAGCCGCTTTGTTACATGACGTTGTAAAATGGATGTGTGACGATCAGTTGTACGATGCGATAGCACGTTACGGAATTGAACTTGACCCGATTGAAAAGATAATGCCTGGGTTATTACACGCGATTGTTGGCGTAAAGTACGCTATTGAGTTATTCAATGTTACCGATCTGGAGATTCTTGAAGCGATCCGTACCCATACAACCGGCAGCACATCAATGGGGTTAACGGCGAAGTTGATATATGTCGCAGATTTTGCGGAGCCCACACGAGAATACAAAGAAGCTGCGGAAGTAAGAGAATTGGCGCAGACCGACTTGGATCAGGCAGTCCATAACGTCGCCCTTCATAAAATTGATTTTCTTCTTCAAAAAGGGTGGATAATTCATCCGAATACCATCCACACCTACAATAGTAGGTTGGTGAAGAATGTGAAAAGTTTCTGACATATTAACTGTAAAGATGGAGATTAGGTTTAACTGTGTTTATGAAGGCTACATAAGTGAGAAACGACAAATGTCGTCAGTGCATTGACGTTGATTTGGCAATGAATTGCGCCAGATTAACGCTGATGTTTCAACTGAGTTCTTGCAACAATAAATAAATCACCGATAGCACATACCTTGCAACGCAATTGATGAAATCCCTCATTTGATTAGGAGACTATCTATGGCAACAAATAATACATTAGAAATAGTAAAAGCAGCTGCATCTGCAGCGGTGAGTCACCGCGCACAGAATCCTGTGATTCTTGACCTACGCGAGTTGGATTGTTTTACCGACTATTTCGCGATTTTCAGTGGTATCTCCGATATACAAGTTGAAGGTATTTCAGAAGCGATATTAGAAGAACTTGAAGAAAACTGGGAACAGCGACCTTGGCATCGGGAAGGAGATAAAAGAGCGGATTGGATTTTGTTAGACTATGTTGATTTTGTCGTTCACATCTTTTTAGAGGAGAAACGTGCTTACTATAGTTTGGAACGTTTATGGGCGGAAGCTCCACACATTGAACTTCCAGAGATTGAAAGGATTCCGTTAATGGATAAACCGGAAGAATTTGATGCGGATGAATTGGTGTTAGGACTTGTGTCGGCAGACGAAGCGGATCAATCCTAAAGAAGGCGTGTTGTTTGTCACAGGGTTTCTTGTTCAGTGCGGAAATATATTCGGACGTAATTAATCAACAGAAATGAGGAGGACGGTGACGTTATCTGTACCACCGTAGGCGAGTGCACTACTGATAAGATTTTCGCTTGCTGTCTCAAGCGTAGGTGCTGAAGAAATGATGTTGCGGGTTTCGGTATCATCGGTAATTAGATCGTGCAAGCCGTCAGTGCAGGCGAGGATGATGTCACCTGGGGCAAGAGGGCAAACGTCCGTAGTAAGCGAAACCTCCTCGGCTAAACCGATAGCTTGGGTAATGATGTTCCGTTTTGCATGAACACGACCTTCTTCAGGAGTGATCTCACCTTTTTCAATCATTTTTTGGACTAACGAATCATCAGTGGTGATCTGTGTAAGAATGTCGTTGTGTAGGACATACAATCGGCTATCCCCTACGTGGACGTAAGCCAAATAACTCGGCGTAACAAAGCCTGCGGTGAGGGTTGTCCCCATCCTGTGGTATTGATGAGATTCTTCTCCCATGGAGTAGACGCGCCGGTTCGCTTCGGCGGCAAGTTTTTCTAAGATATTGAGTCTTTTGATGGGTCCCAAATCGCTTGCAGGATCAGGGGTTTCCATTGCCCATTCTTCAAAAATTTGAAGGGCAACCCGACTCGCAATATCGCCCCGAGCATGTCCACTCATACCGTCCGCGATCGCAAATAGCCGATTCTTCTCATCAAAAAAGTATGAATCTTCGTTTCTTTCGCGAAGAGTACCGATATCTGTCTTGGCTACAAAGTTCATCATAAGATAGCCCTTCTCCTATCTGTTGTAATATTGTAACGATGATTAAGTAACTTTGTTTCAATTCAGCACATTTGGACATATTTAATTCATATTGGATAGTATTTATGAGTATGAATATTGAATTGAGTCGGAAAGTAAGTAGATTATCAGTTTCACCGAAACAGCATTTCTTCGGATATTACGGTATTAATCCATGGGATAAATCAGGTAGATATCATCTTGCCTTGGAAACAGATTTTCACACATATCGCCCGACTGCATCCGATGTTGCCACTGTTGGACTCGTTGATCGTGAGACACAAAACTTTATGCCTTTTGCAAATACTTCTGCTTTCAACCTGCAACAGGGAAGTATGATGCACTGGATAGGTGAGGAATTTACTTTTAACGATTGGGAGGATGGAAGCCTTGTATCGCGTGCGCTGAACCCCAAAACAAAAGAAAGTCGCACGATTCAAGGTGCGATTTCGGCTGTCTCGCCAACAGCACGTGTTGCAATCGGGTTGAACTATCAACGTATGGCACTTTGTCGTAGCGTTGTCGGCTATGCCAGTGAACTGGAACCAGATGCCATCAAAGCACAACCAGAAGATGATGGTTTATATCTACTTGATCTTCAAAATGGAACATCAAAACTTGTACTTTCAATAGCGGATCTTATTTCAACTGTGAGTGACGAAAAGGTTGTCGGTGGAAGAACATGGTTTAATCATGTCCTTTTCAATACAGATGGCACTCGGGTTCTGTTTTTCTGCCGCGTCAGGCACGAAAAGGGCTTTCACTCATCCCTGTGGACGGTGAACCCTGATGGTTCAGATTTAGAAATACAAATCCCGTTCGGTTATCGTGTTTCACACTTCGATTGGAAAGACTCGACACAAATTCTGGTTTCTTCCGATATAGTGAACGAGATGGGTTTTGTTGAATTTACTGACGGTATGCGCAATTTTTCACCTATCGGGCGGAGTGTTTTGCCGAACGATGGGCACGCTTCCTTTTCCCCGGACCGGCAATGGTTGCTTTGTGATACCTACCCGCGCGGTCCTGCTCGTTTAGCAGAACTTATGCTTTACGATATTGCCGAAAACCGAAGAATCGTTCTCGGAGAATTTCATCACGATGAGCAGTTCAGCGGAGACATTCGATGTGATTTGCATCCGCGTTGGTCATCAGATGGAAAGACAATCACCTTCGATTCTGTTCACGAAGACTCACGACAGATATACTGTATTGATCTTACCTAAAAACATGGAATTTATTCAATCTTACCTATTTGATTAAGTTGGACTCACGTTATATATATTAAGGAACATGCGAATGTCAGTATCTACTTCTATTCTTGATTTACATACTCAGTCTCTCGTGATTGATTCCCATAACGATGCGATTGTGGCACATATCCGTAGAGGTAACGTCAGTCTTGCAGACGAATATGCAAAAAACGCTGCTCAGTATAGCGGGACTATCGCCTATCTACGTGGATCGGTGCCGCCTGAAGAGGATGCCATCGGTATCCAACTCAACATTCCGAAAATGCGTCAGGGTGGAATTGACGTGGCGTTTTTCGCTGTTGATGTTACACGGGCGTGGAAGAATCACCTCTCTTATGCATTAGATGCTTTCGGTTGGTTTGATGCGGAGGTGGCAGCCAATGCGTCTGACATCTGCATCGTACGGAAAGCAGCAGATATCCAAACAGCCAAAGCTGAAGGGAAACTCGCCGCTGTGCTTGCCATTGAAAACAGCGAAGGAGTGGAACGAAGTTTGAATATCTTACGTTCCCTTTATTTACTGGGTGTTCGATCGATTGGATTGACGCATAACCCAAATACGTGGGCATCATCAGGAAATGATGAAGGCGAGACCGGTGGGGGTTTGACAAAATTCGGTGTTCAGTTGGTAAAAGAGATGAATAATCTCGGCATGTTGGTTGATGTATCACACATCAGCGAGCGCGGGTTTTGGGATGTGCTTGATATTTCAAGCGCACCTATCATCGCCTCCCATAGCAACTGTAAGACGTTGTGCAATCATTCTCGGAACTTAACCAACGAACAACTTAAAGCGATTGCAGTCAACGGAGGCGTAGTAGGCATAACCTTTGTGCCTGGTTTTATTATAGAAGGCGGTTGGAAAAAAATGCCCCCCTTCGCACAACTCCTCAATCATATTGAGTATGCGATTGACATTGCGGGTCTTGACCATGTCGGTATCGGTTCAGATTTTGATGGTGGCGGTGATCTCCTAAAGGATGCGACTGAATTCTCCAGAATTACCGAAGGTTTAAGCGAACGCGGCTATTCTGATGAAGCAATTCAGAAAATTCTCGGTGGAAATCATCTGCGCGTATTCAAAGCTGCATGTGGCTAATGCGTAATTTTGTTAGATTTGTGCATTTTACATTCTCTGAAAACACCCTTAATTCTTCATGAACTATCTAATTGATCCCACTCGGTAGGCGCGCTTTGTAAGCGCGCCTAATAGCCAGAAAAAAGATAAATTCGGTTAATTTAGTATAAAAGAAAGAATTTTGTGGAAAAGTAGTGTCTATTCCACCAATTCTGCAAGGCGCGTTAGATGCCAATTTGGATCTTCTAACGCTTCATAAACCACGCCGCCTTCAACATTCGCAGGCATCGGAAATCCTAATAGATAACATAGTGTAGGTGCGACATCTACCACGCGCACCTGCCGTTCCAAGGCGACATCCGCTTTGACACCCGCCCCAGAAAGAATAAACGTGGAGTGCTGACCACCGATGCCGAAACTTACCGATGGCAACTGCTTGCCGTGTGCACCATCAAACTCCGGACGCAGCGCGTAAACAACGTCACCGACAAGATCACCATGAAGGTTTAACATCTCCGCATCCGCCCGTGTTACCGCCAATGAAAACGGATGCCGTCCGGTTTCCGGATCGCGGTATGCATGCAAAGCATTGATAATCTCTTGTTGTGTCCCTTCATAATCCTCCGATGGAACGATGCCGTTCGGTTCACGTCCCGCAAGGTTGATGAAGATATGTACCAAACCGACGTTGACTGCTCGCGTCTTCGTCCAATCTACCGCACCGTTTTCCTTCCTGACAATGAAGCCTATCTCTTCTAAAACCTTTTCAATATCTACAGCACGAAATTGATTCGGTGTGCCGCCGTGGTCCGCACAGATAAGGACAACCGTCTCCTCATCCGCAAGTCCTGCAACCTGTCCAATCATCCGATCTACAGATTCATAAGTACGGCGCAATCCCTCCCGGCACCGGTGGATCGTCTCCGGTGGTGCACCGCTAATTTCATCCGCTTGACTGAGGAAGAAGTGGCTCGCGTAGTCCGGCGCATGTGTTTCCACCATGAGAACATCCCATTCATTTTCCGAAGCAAGATGTGTGGCAACATCTGCCAAACGTTGGTGGTGGTAGTCTAACAGCTCAAAATAGGTATCATCATCCACCTGTCCGAGTGCGTCGCGAGCTGGATTTTGAAGGAACGAACCGACGTTTTGGTCAATTGAAGTCGCAATCTCCGAAGGCACCGTGTAACCGCTTTGAGGCCAAATCTGTGGCACAAAGAGTTCAAAGGCATCAACCGTTGGCGTGAGCGTAATGAGTTTCATGCGGACATATCCGTCAACTTCCGCATTATCAATTTCAAACGTATCAAGCCACCATTCGCTCCACTCACCAACACCGAGGTCTGCGACAATGTCATCTGAAGAACGGCTTTGACACACCCGTATTCGGTCATATCCGCCTTGATTGGAAGCATAAATTAGTCCATAGAAAAATTTGGGAATGCCGGTTTTGCCTCTGTTCATATTCTCTCTACCGCGCGCCAAAGGTTGAATAGTGAGTTCTACCTCTTGAATAGGTTTGTTGGAGTCAGGTAATACCCCTTCCCATTCGCTTGTGTCGACCGGCTTGATAGTCACTGGATCAATGTGTTTAATTTTCTGTAATGCGCTTGGGTCTAACGTCTCAGGATCGCGTTGTCCACCAATTGGACGAGCTGCCCATCTTCCTGCGACAAATAAGTGGTAGCCTGCAATTTGATGATGATTTGAAACACCAGGTCCGGTTCCCTCCACCTGAATTCCTGTTTTTACTGTGGGAGGCCAAGACATTTCCCATTTCACCAGAATCGGTTTTCCACCCGCACGTTCCACAAGATTCCAAAGATATTCAGATTGGCACAACCCAGTATTGATGCCCCACACCGTCCTATTGAGTTCTTTCCCGACTGCACGAATGTTAAAATCCATGACTTGATGTGTGCCTGGCCACGAACCGGTAGAAAGAGCTGTCCATCCTGGTGGTGTTAACGTAGGAAATACACCGATCATTGCCCGATGTACGCCTGTGTTGCGTAGTCTCGCCATATTCGGGGTGTGTCCCCACGCAATCATGTTATTGACAAGTTCCATGCTTGCACCATCCATACCGATAATGATGGCGCGCCTTGCTGGCGAAAGTTTCGTTCGCTTCACAATAAAACTCCTTTCAGCGTGTATCATTGCGTAATGTCTGACGCAATTTTTCTAATGGATACGTATTGATGACATCATCCTTCGTTAACCCACTCCGTCGCGCAACATTCACACCAAATTGACGGTGTTCAAATTGCGGAATTGAGTGTGCATCTGTGTTAATAGAGATGAGAACACCTGCATCTTTTGCCTTACACACATACTCAGGCCCCAAATCCAATCGACTCGGTGAACCATTTATTTCTAATATAGTATCGTTTTCCGCTGCAGCATCAATAATCTCATCAAGATTAATTGGGTACATCGGTCTCCTACCAAGTAGTCGTCCTGTTGGATGTCCGATAATATTGACATACGGATTTTCAATTGCACAAATCATACGTTTTGTCATTTCTGTCTCAGATAACGTGAAATGGCTGTGAATACTTGCTATAACGATATCAAGTTGAGCAAGTATCTCGTCAGGAAAATCGAGTGTACCGTCTTTTCGAATATCCACTTCAGAGCCTGCTAAAATTGTGATGCCTTCCGTTGCAGCATCCAGTTCTCGAACGTGCTTCATCTGTGACAACAATCGTGCTTGGTCCAAACCGTTTGCCACAGAAGAAGAAACAGAATGATCGGTGATAGCAAAGTATTCGAGACTAAGTTTGATGGCAGTCGCAACCATCTCATCCATGGTATTTCTACCATCGCTCCATTCGGTGTGGGAATGTAAATCGCCTCGCATGTCGTTGAATTCAAGAAGAGTCGGTAGCTTATCTTCTAATGCTAACGCTACTGAGTCGGGTTTCTGACGAAGTTCTGGCGGGATATAGGACATACCCAGTTTTTCATATATTTCTGTTTCCATGCTATTTTGTGTCTCTTGCCAAAAGTCCATTGCATGGCTCGGATCATTAATATTAATGGGTTTATCAGTGGGAAGTGCTGCGAGATGTTCATCCGCTGCTGTCGTTAGAAACAGTGTTGCTTCATACTCAGCAGCTGTTGACAGATAGATGACTACAGGAAAATCGTTGTCAATGAGGAGGTGAATTGTTCGTAAAGATTGTAGTAGAAGTGCTTTGGTAGGTTGATCTTGGGCATTTCTGACTTGCGTCGTAATTCTAAACTGGTGTTCGGAAAGAAGTTCAATGAGCACTTTTTCTGTTGTGTCTATGTCTCTGGCACATTCAGCAACAACTTCAAGGCTACGACAAACCTCCTCCCGTCTCCGTAAATCACCAGTAAATTCATGCTTTGTTATAGAAGCACAGTTCTTGAAAATTTCAGAGAGTTTTTCGGCAAGGGCAAAGGACATAGAAATCAGTCGTATCCCTTGGTTATCGGTTAGGAATTGAAGACTTTCTGAGATGGTTTCAAGTGTCTTTTTTCCTAATCCTTTCATCTCCTTGAGTCTTCCATCTTCAAGTGCCTCAGCAAGTTGATTAAGATTTTTAATACCGAGTTCGCTATAGAGTCGATTTGCTGTTTTGCCCCCAACCCCTTGTATGTCCAAAAGTTCCAGAACTTCCAACCCCATCTCCGCTATTAGTTTTTGATAGGCTTGACAGGTGCCGGTCTCAAGCATTTCTTTCGTCTTTTCCTCAATTGTCTTACCAATTCCGGGGATGCTTTGGAACTTTCCGGTCTCAATTAATTCGTTTACGTCAACTGTCAAATCCGCAATAACTCTGGCAGCTTTTTCGTAAGATCGTATTCGGAATGAAGCATCTCCTCGGATTTGTAAAAATTCTCCGATGTTTCTGAAAATATTGCTAATTTCTATATTTTTCATGATAAAGTAATGCCTATGATTACAGAGTAGATTCAGTGCGATTTTATAGAAAAATCTGAAAATTTATGGACATTTCGTCCTTTCTTCATTATAGACTTTTCCTATAAGATTTAACATACTTTCTTTGGGCGAATATACCAGCGAACAAACCGATTATTACGCCGGCTACCAGAATACTGATGAGTTGATAATACGGAAGGAACTCAAGCACCCCAAGTTGGAAAGTAAACAGACAGTAGAGTAAATAGAAACAGGCTATTCCCAAGAGAGTGCCGAAGAAACCGAGGTAAATGCCATGGGTTAGGAAAGGAATTCTAAGATAGCCCCGTGTTGCACCGATAAGGTTTAAGAGTTGAATTTCTTCATGACGAGTTTGGGCAGTTTTTAGGACAGCAGCACGAATAATAAGTAGTATGAGTAGGCTTGTTATAGCGATACTGGCGATTGTCATCCGATTTGTCTGACGAAACAGGTCCATGATTATTCCATACCCTGTCAAAACGACATCGTCAATTTCGGCATTGGATTCGATATCAAAAGATATCTCTTCCAGTGTTTTGCGTGACACATCTGCTGGGTTAACATATATCTCAAAGGATGCAGGATACGGATTGCTGTCTGAAAATCCTTTCTTGATAAATCCATCGAGAGGTCCAAACTGTTTTTCTGCGCGATTATGGTATTCTTCCTTAGAGATATAATCAATATAAAGGATACGGTCTTTCTTCTGAATCTGGTCTGCAAAAACACGGGCATCATCTTCAGCAATTGTATCGTTCAGAAAAGCGATTAGTTGTGGCACTGTTTCCTTAAGATCAAGTTCTTTATAGATGGAAGTGTGATTAAACAGAAATGCATTCAGTAAGAGCGTGAAAAAAGCAAGCGCGATGAGACTTAAGAGATCGTTTAAGCCGGTGCGACCAATATGGGTAAAGACATTTTGAATTTGATACCGCATTTTTTAATTAGAACTTACCTTATAAGCACACTGTAGCGTAAACTGTCAGTCTGCACAGATACGACAAAAACTAACAGTTTGTATGACAGCGCACTGAGATAGGCATAGTTGGGAACCGAGTCTACCAAGTTGTTCACATATTTTGGATTTACTATAAACTATTTTATTGATAGGTATTCAGGCAGAAAACGTTAGGTCGTAACGAAACCGTCCTTGAGTTTGAAAACCCGTTTTGGCGTAGTCTTTTTGGTGCGTACATATCTTTCCGGGAGTTCAGGATCAGCAGTTGCAACTAAAACTGTGGTGCCTTGAAAATTGAGCGCGTCAAAAAGGGAAAGCATTTCAATTGCAAGTTTTGGGTCTAATGTTTCTGTAGGTTGATCTGCAAGAATTAGCAATGGACTATTGATAATCGCTCTGGCTATTGCAAGCCGTTGTTTTTCGTTGTTTGATATTTGTGTGGGCAGTGCTTGTTTATGATGTACCAACCCTATCTGGTGCAGAAGATTATTTACGTTTTCACGCAGTATCCTAAGTTTCGTTCCAATTAACTTCTGCGGAATCGCGAGGTTTTGCTCAACTGTTTTGGTATTGAGTAATTTCCAGTCTTGGAAAACTATGCCGATTTTTCTTCTAAAATAGGGCAACGTTGAAGGCGTGAGATCATCAAGAGGTTGTCCGAGCACACTTAAGGAACCCGCAGAAGGTGTTAATTCACGGTACAAGAGTTTTAGCAGGGTTGTTTTACCCGCGCCACTCTCCCCAACGAGGAATCCGAATTCGCCGCGTTCAAGCCGAAAACTTGCTCGTTCCAGCACGCTGAGGTCACGATAACTGAAACTGACTTGATGAAGCTGAATCATAAATTGCTCACATCCCATACCGTAGCAAATTGTTTATTACTCAGAGATACATTATAAGTACACATCAGGACTACTCAGGTGTTTTGGTATAGTCACAGGTTTTTGAAGCGCAGACGTGCAAAGTATCATCTGATTTTTGCACTTTCTCCACGAGGTAGGGCGCATCACATTGTGGACACGGTTCCGCGATCGGTTTATTCCAACTTGCAAATCCACAAGTTGGATAGTTACTACAACCGTAAAATATTTTTCCGCGTTTACTACGGCGTTCACCTAAGTAGCCGTCACAACCAGTCTCTGGACAATCAACGCCCATCGGAACAGGTTTGGCATTTTTACACTTCGGATAACCGCTGCATGCCAAAAACCGTGCCCCCGCACGACTTTGCTTAATAACCATCGGTTCGCCACATTTTTCGCAAAGCGTATCAGTTTCTTCAGGTTCAGCGGATGCGGTTTCATCTCCGTTCAAAGCCTTGATATTTTGGCATTCTGGATAGTTGGCACATCCGAGAAACCGTCCATATCTACCCCATTTCACAATCATATTTCCACCACACTTTTCGCATTGCACGTCCGATTCCGTTTCCATCGCTTTTCGCGCTTCATACATCTTATCGGGTGCCTCTTTCAGTGCTTCTTGGAACGATGGATAAAATTCGCCAAGTGTGTCAATCCAATCCACTTCTCCTTCCGCGATAGTATCAAGTTTCTGCTCCATCTCTTTCGTAAATTCGACATTAACAATATCGGGAAATCCGTGGATTAAGAGTTCGTTGACGAGTCTACCTACATCTGTGGGAAGGAGTCTACGTTGTTCCATTGTAACATAACCACGATCTTGAATCGTTGAGAGAATTGTTGCATAGGTACTCGGTCTACCAATCTCTTTCGCCTCTAATGCCTTGACAAGTGTAGCTTCATTATAGCGGGGTGGCGGTTGCGTAAAGTGTTGTTTCGGATCCAACTTGCGTAGATCAAGGGTTTCACCCTCTTTAACCTCTGGCAGTGTTGTATTTTCTTCGTTGGTGTTGTTTTCATCGGTTGCGACATCGTCTTGACCCTCCATATAGATACGTCTGAATCCATCGAACTTGATAACAGAACCAGTGGCACGGAAGATATATTTTCCAGCTTTGATGTCAATTGTTGTAGCATCAAGAATAGCAGGCTTCATTTGACTCGCGATAAACCGCTTCCAAATCAGTTCATAGAGACGATACTGTTCACTACTCAAATGAGGTTTCAAGGATGCGGGGGTTCGTAGTGGTAATGTCGGTCGAATCGCTTCATGTGCGTCTTGCGCGCCTCTTTTACTCGGATAATGAACAGCCCGGCCAGGAAGGTACTCGGCACCGTACGTTGTGCTGATGTATTTCCGAACTGCGCTGAGAGCATCCTGTGCTACACGGACTGAATCGGTACGCATGTAAGTGATAAGACCAACCAACCCTTCTTTTCCAATCTCTAAGCCTTCATAGAGTTTTTGTGCAATCCCCATCGTTCTTGCTGCTGTAAACCGAAGTTTTCGAGATGCTTCCTGTTGTAAAGTACTCGTGATAAACGGGGCAACAGGTTTCGGTTTTCGTTCCCGTTTTTGAACTTTCTCAACAACATAAGTCTGTTCTTTTGCATCTGCAGATAATTCCTTCGAGCGTGCTTCATCAATACGGAATCCGTAATTATTAATTTCACCTTTTTTGGTGCCTATTTTATGCAATTTAGCGGGAAAGAGGCTTTCCTTTTCCATCGGTGTTAGCGTTGCGGTGAGTGTCCAATATTCTTCAGGATTAAATGCCTCAATTTCTGCCTCCCGTTCACAAATAAGCCGTACAGCAACAGATTGCACTCTACCCGCACTCAATCCGGGTTTAACACTGCGCCACAAAATCGGACTAATCTGATATCCGACAAGTCTGTCTAAAACGCGCCGCGCCTGTTGTGCATCAACAAGTGCTTGGTCAATTGTTCCGGGGTTTTGAATCGCTTCTAAAATTGCACTTTGCGTGACCTCATTGTATACAATACGATAGATAGGTTTTTTCGATTTCTTTAATTCCTCCGCGAGATGCCAACAGATTGCTTCGCCTTCCCTATCGGGGTCTGCAGCGAGATAGATACAATCAACCTTTTTTGCCTTTTCTCGAATCGCTTTAACGACCGGTCCTTTTCCACGAATCAACACATATTTAGGCGTGAAATTGTTCTCAACATCAACCCCAAGTTCCTTGCTCGGTAGGTCGCGGATATGTCCAACAGAGGAGTCGACAACATAGTCTTTCCCCAAGATTTTTTTGATAGTTTTCGCTTTCGCTGGTGATTCAACAACAACTAATGATTTCGGCATTTTCTTTTCTGAGTGTTCCTTATATTATGAATGCGTTTTGGATGTAAGAGTGAGTAGGCGGTCATATATTACATAATGCTATTAACATTTGACTATTCTGCAAAGGTCTATACACACAATGACTGCTTTTATTTAAAACGTCTAAAATCCGATAAAGTGACAGAAAAAGGAGAGATTCGCCAATTCATGCCAGTTTTGCATTGTATAGGCAGTAATAAGGGGCGCGAGGTTGTATTAGTAGACGAATGAAATTAGGTCGGTCAGTAACTGCCGCATGCCTGAGCGGTGAACAATATGGTCAATGAACCCATGCGCAACCAAGGATTCTGCTTTTTGGAAATTTTCAGGCAGCTCTTCTTGTAAACTCGCAACAGCAAGCGGACCAGCAAAGCCGATACGCGCACCGGGTTCAGCAATAATCACATCACCAAGAGATGTATAACTCGCTGTAGCACCGCCAAACGTTGGATCAGTGACGACAGAGATATAGAACCCACCATTTTTAGTGTATTCAGCACAAGCGGCGGCGGTTTTTGCCATCTGCATTAACGCTAAGGTGCCTTCCTGCATCCGCATCCCCCCGCTCACAGAAACGATAACGAGAGGCAATTGATTTTGACCGGCATATTCGATACGTCGGGTAACCTTTTCACCGATTACAGCACCACAAGTGCCACCGATAAACCCGACATCTCCAATTGCGATTGCTACCGGATAGCCGCCGATTTTGGCTGTTCCGGAGAGCATCTCTGAGCGGAGTCCTGTTCTTGCGATGTCGCGTTCAAGTTTTTCTGGATACTCAGGAAACTCTAAAGCATCAATTGAATAGAGATTTGTATCTGCTTCTTCAAAACTCTCAGCATCCACAAGCAGGTTGAGTCGCTCATGAGCACTCATTGGTTGATGTGCATCGCAAGCAGGGCAAACTTTGAGGTTTTTCGTTAATGCTTCTATTTTGATGTCCGCGTTGCAATTTCTGCAGACAACGGTTTTTGGAGGATGGTCCATTTTATATCTCTACGAACTTATCTCGTGACTTATACCCTTTAATGATACTATCTACGACAGGGTTTGTCAACTTTAATGTCCGCTTGTTCTACTTCTTGTAATAAGTTCTATAGAATATAGATAAGAAAATGACTCCTAAACTTGTTGTCCCTATCTTTAACGTGTAATACCAAATTAACCGGATTTATCTTATTTTTCTGGGTATTGGGCGCGCTTACAAAGCGCGCCTACCGAGTGAGATCAAGTTAATTTGGTATAAATCCTGAATGTTTGATGTGTGCCCACCTTGTGGCAAGTTTGCCTTCAGAATGTTTGATGTGTGCCCACCTTGTGGCAAGTTTGCCTTCAGGTTGAACCGGGATAAACCCAAAACCGTTGCCTAATGCGTTAATCTCATCTTCGTCTAAAGCACGGGAAAATATAGCGGCATCATCAATCGCGCCACCATAACCCTCTCCACCTTCACCGCCAAGACGATAAGTTTCATTTGCGCCACGGGTTTCTTGGAAATCTGTCTCGGCTACATTTTCACCGTTGGCATAAATTTTGAATTTCTTACCATCGCTTAAGACGGCTACATGTAACCACTCATCCATTTCAACTACCCCTGCTCCGGTTTCACATAGTACCGTCCATCCAGCGACCTGTCCACGCCAAGACAATTTACCATCGTTTTTATTCACGAACAAGGATTATGTCCAGCATCACCAGATAAACTCCGCCAAATTTGTTGCCATTCACCGCCTTCAAAGGTTGGATTAATCCAGACAGAAATTGTATATGGGTCCGTTTTGAAAAGATCACCATGCAGCGTATCGGATACCAGCATCTCAACGTGTGCACCTACATCAAGGTGAATTGCATCTCCAAATTTACCTTTATCCCATTTAGAACCACCTTTAATCTCGCCATTGTTTTCATTTCCAGAAGAATCTTCTGAGTTACCGTCAAACGAATAGTATGCCACCAAAGTTGCATCTTCAGCGGTAATACCTAAATTCACCCACACCAAGAGAAACGTAAATGACATAACAAATATCAATACTTTCATCGTAATCACTCCTTATAAAAATAATTTTCTACGTTATACTAATAGTTTTGTTCAATTATGATCTGTTAGGGATTGGTTCAAGTTTTCACTACCGATGAACAATACTAACATACCTGACAAAAAATGTCAAATTTGGGAGGATGTAGAGGTCACATGAAGCTATGAGAAATTTGAGATGAAAACAAGATCGAAACTATCTCTGCTCTAAAATAAGATTCGCATACACATCAACGACAGCGAAAAAATTTGGTGGGATTACAGTCGTCGCACTGAATTCTGTGACAATAGCAGGACCTTCTATCCGATTACCGGGGTGTAACGACTCGCGACGATAGAAATCGGTTGGATAAACTTCACCATCAAAGATGACACGGTTTTGCTCGATCTGTGCATCGGAAGGGTCAGCATCTGTCCGCGGTTCGGGGTTAAGTGCCGGTTTTTCGGTTTCACCGATGGCAGTGAGGCGCAGGTTGACTAGCTCCAGTATTGCCTCAGGACGCGCATAACTAAATCGCTGTTCGTGCATGGCATGAAATTGACTCACAAAATCCGTGTGCACGTCTATATAAGGAATATTCAATTCATAAGATTGTCCCTCGTATCGCATATCAAGTGAACGTTTGATTTTGAGTTGCGATAGATCAAATCCTTCCGATTTCATATCGCTTTCCGCTCGGGTTAGCAGCGAGTCATAACCGTTCTCTAATTGTTTGTGTAAATTCGTCACCTTGTCTTCAGTTTTCCATAGCACCGTCTGTGAGTAATCCTTGACAACATCTGCATAGAGCATGCCGTAAGCAGAGAGCAAGCCGCCGTTCGGTGGAATAAGTACAGTACGTATGCCGAGGTTCTCAGCGAGAAATGCGGCGTGTAACCCACCAGCCCCGCCAAACGATACAAGCGTAAAATCGCGTGTATCAAATCCACGTTCCACCGAGATAACTTTGATAGCACGTTCCATTGCTGCGTTGGCAATCTTCAAAATGCCATCTGCGGCTTCAAGTGCCGAAAGTCTGATGCGGTCAGAGAACTTTTCAATATATTGACGTGTTGTATCATAAGCAAGAGACATCTGACCTCCTAAAAACAGCGTAGGTGAAATACGTCCCAAAAAAAGATTGGCATCGGTTACCGTAATCTCTTTTCCGTTGTTACCGTAACATATAGGACCTGGGTCAGCCCCAGCACTTTCAGGACCGACACGTAACGCACCCCCCGAATCTATTGTTGCAATAGAACCGCCGCCAGCACCGACAGTATGAATATCAATCAACGGCACTTTGATCGGCAAACCGCTGATTGTGCTTTCGGTCGTCATTGAGATACCGTCATCACACAAACTAACATCCGTGGAAGTTCCACCCATATCAAAAGTAATAATCTTTTCATATCCTGCTGTTTTAGCAACGTGGTAAGCACCGATAACACCACCTGCAGGTCCGGAAAGAACTGTTTGAATACCTGCGGATTCAAAATTCTTTGTAGAAATGCAACCTCCGTTTGAGAGCATCAATCGGAACGATTTTGGAAAACTATTTGATTCTGCAAGTGTTGAGAGATGCTTTTCCAAGGTAGGACGGATGTAGGCGTTTGCGACGGTGGTACTGAACCGCGCGTACTCTCGGTATTCGGGCAGAATTTGGTGCGAACATGAAATCGGTATATTGAGTGTTTCGAGACGATCTGCGACAATCTGTTCATTTTCGGGTTTACGTAAGAGAAGAGGAAACAAATTGCGATTGCATCTAAATCTAACGTTGCGAGATGTGCTGCGAGTGTCTCAAGGTCGGCGAGAGAAATTTCAGTTTGAATCTCACCTGTGTGCAATGTTCGTTCTTCGATACCGAATCGGTGTTCTGCAGGCACAAGAGGTGCTGGTCGTTGAACAAACAGATCGTATATATTTGGACGCGTCTGCCTTCCGATTTCCAAAACGTCTTCAAAACCTTTTGTGGTGACAAGTGCAATACGCGCACCCCTGCGTTCAAGTAGCGCATTTGTGGCAACGGTGGAACCGTGAACAATATCCACGCCATCATAAGAATTGACGTTCTGCTGACTCAATATTTCACTGACACCTTTTATAACAGCGTGAGCAGGATTGCGTGGCGTAGAAAGCACTTTGTGTGTCCAAAGAGAATCTTCCACAGACATAACGATGTCGGTGAAAGTGCCGCCGGTGTCAACACCGATTTTTCTTATAACTTTTTGTTTATGCATCTGTTGGTTTGTAGTAGAGTGAAAAGTTGTATGCCGAAATTATCATACGACCACGTTTTTCGGGTTACCTTCTAAAAAAGCGATGATATTATCAACTGCACCTTCATTAAGAAGGTCAACACCTTCGGGGGTCATGTCCGCGCAATGCGGCGTTAAAATTACCTGTTTGCATGCCAAAAGTGGATGATCTGCGGGCGGCGGTTCTTGATCATAAACATCAATAGCAGCACCGCCGAGGTGTCCGCTATTGAGCGCGTGAACAAGCGCGTCTGTATCAAGTAATGGTCCTCGTGCTACATTAATTAAGAGCGCGTTCGGTTTCATCAATGTAAGTTCCCGTTCACCGATAAGATGATAACTATCATCTGTTAATTTAACGTGTAGACTCACAACATCGGACATCCGCAGCAAATCTTCAAGGGACACATATTGAATGCCGAGCTGTTTTGCACGTTCATCAGATGGATGATATGTCCACGCGATAACGTTCATACCGATTGCTTTAGCGAGTCGTGCCATATCAGAGCCGATACGCCCTGTGCCGATAATCCCAAGAGTTTTCCCTTGCAGAAAAACACTGTCCATCCGGGGCCATTTTCCCGCTTTCATCACAGAAGTCATGAAAGCAGCGCGTTTAGCAAGTGCAAACATTAAACCAAAACTATGTTCCGCAACAACGAGGGCAGTTCTACCGGGTTGATTGTAAACAACAATCCCTCTCTTTTTCGTCGCATCAAGTGCAATCATATCGGTGCCGATTGAACAGAGTGATATTAGCTTAAGTTTTGGCAGACACTTCAAAACATCTGCTGTCCATTTTACCATCCCACGTGAATTAATGAGAATATCAGCGTTTTCAGCACGGCGTATTTTTTCTTCGGCAGTTTCCGGACGATCTGTATATAGCACAACGTCGCCATAAGGTTTCAGACGTTCAAGATGTGGCGATCCTTGAATTTGGGGTGGTGCATCACCGGGAACAACGATTTTGAGTTGATCCGCAAATTATTTCCTCTTATTCTCGGTGGACTTCGTTTGTGAACGTAAATGTGGCACCTTAATATCACCTGCAATAATTTTCGTCTTGAATTCCTCAACTTTTTTCAAAATATCGTCAGACAACAATTTTTTGTTATCTTCATCAACAATATATTCAACGCCGCCCTCTTTCAGCCCGTAATTTTTTAATCCACCTGTAAAAGTTCCAGACACCACATTTTCTATCATCTGATAAACAGACAATTCTACACCTTTAATAATACTCGTGAGTACCTGACCGGGGATCAAGCTGTTTCCATTTGAATCGACCCATATAACGAATTTTTTCGTCTGTTTCGCTGCCTCAAGTACACCTAATCCACTTGCACCCGCTGCAGCAAGAATAATATCTACACCTTTATTGTACTGTGCCAGTGCCAATTCTTTTCCTTTTGCAGGATCATCAAAAGCTTGCGGGGTAACACCGACATAATTGGCAAGCAATTCGATCTCTGGATTGGTTGCCTTAATACCAGCCTCAAATCCAATTTCAAATGCTTCAACGAGGGGAATCTTCATGCCACCGACAAACCCCACCTTTTTTGTCTCGGTTTTCAATGCTGCGATAACACCTGCGAGAAATGTCCCCTCATGCGCCTTATAAATAAGTGATGCCACGTTGGCAGGTTCGGCGACAGCATCAATTAGTGTGAAGTTTACGTTTTGAAAATCAACTGCAACACGGTTCATCGGTTCTCGAAATTGAAAACCGACACCGATGATCAGATCAAACTTTAATTTTGCGAGACGGCGTAACGCTATCTCGGTATCAGCACTTTGTGTCGGATTAACCTCAGTAAGTTTAATATCCCATTTTTCAGACGCTTTTTTGGCACCTGCATAAGCAGCGTCACAAAAAGAGAGATCACCTCGACCGCGCACATCGTAAATTAAACCGACCTTAATTGCTGCAGGAGCAGTTCCTACAATTATGAGCCAAACAATAAGAATAGAAAAAATAAGACACAACTTTTTCTTCAAGACAATTCCTCCTATTTTGATGATATTATTTTTTGAATATGAATCCAGATTTAAAGTATCAATTGGTTAGTGAGATGCAATCTCAAAATATGAATAGATATTTTCACTAATGTAAGAGGTGCAATGAATTGCGCGACTACAAACATGTAAACGAAATGCGCAGCAATTTTTGAGATGGTACCTGCACAGAAACGAGATAGACATGAAAACGCATAGGTGAGAAAAATATATCGAATGTTTTACAAGGTTATAGAGATATTAAAAAAATGAAACAAATCGGTGAAAAATAGTTTTAATTAGAATACACCATCGCGAGCACAAATGCAACATTTTTCGTCTCAAGAACGGCTCGGGCAAATTTCGTAATCGGCAAGAGCCAAAAATAGAGATGGTGAAAATAACATGATGCGAAGTGTAACTGTACAGGCATTTAATGACGTATTGTACGTGCAATACGTCATTAAAATGTTGACGCTGATAACGAAGCATGATACAATTAAAATCGTCAAATTTTTATGGGGAGCTTAAATGACGAAACCGAAAAGAAGAAAAACACAACAACCCCGAGTACTCGATGAATTACAACAGAGAATCCTTTTAGAGGCACTCAATAATAGAGAACGCGACAGGATGCTCGTACTCTTTTGCCTCCGAACAGGACTTCGAAACGCTGAAGCATGCGGCATGAATATCGGGGATGTGCTCAAATTTGGAAGCATTGTTACTACGTTAGAAGTGCGATCAGAAATTGCAAAAAATAAGGTTTCAAGAAGGATACCGCTCGTTAACGACGTAAGAGATGCACTCCACGATTTCTTGCTGTGGAAATTAGAACGAGGAGAAAAAAATGAATTGGAGAGTCCGCTGTTCTGCACACTTCGCACAAAAAACCGTCTGGCACCCCGAGACTTTCAGCGTATCATGGAAGCAGCGTCCGCAAACCTTGGGCTTAGGTTCACACCGCACGATTTACGCCATACCTTCGGCACAGAACTCTATCACGCAACACATGATTTAGAATCGGTGCGCATTGCATTAGGACATACAAGTTTAGATGCAACACTTATCTATATGCATACTAGTCCTGATATATTGCGGCAGCGGTTTGAGACTGCGTTCGGTGGGCAAGCACAAGGCTAAAAATAAAATTGGATCTGCACATTGATATGTAAAATTTGCCTGTATAGGTAAAAGCATATATAATATATCAGATTTAAGAAAAAAATGCGTTATACGCCAACGTGAGTATTAATTTTTAATCAAATTTAAGAAATTTTCCCATCCGAACAATTTAACTTCCCAATTGCCAAATTTTCGCGGCTTTCTCATTTCCTCAATTTGTCTCGCAAAATGGGACTGAAACGGGAACACGGTTTAAGGTTGACTTTTTTTCACTTAGGGCGTATCCTATTATAGTAGATTTTAGAATTACTTGGACATTGTTATCGGTCCAGTTGGGAAACAGTTCCTACCGCATATTTTGTAGCACAAACTTTTAGTTTGTGTCGTCCTTGCGCAAACTGAAAGTGGACGCTACAGCAGTGTCCAGATAATTACAGATTTTACTATAACATGATTCCTCCAGTTCATAATGCTAATGGTAGAGGTGAAAAATGGCATATTCCAGTCTCAGAGATTTTGTGAAGGCACTTGATCGAGCAGGTGAGCTTAAACGCATAAAAACAAAGGTATCGCCCGATCTCGAAATAAGTGAGATCACCGACCGCGTTAGCAAAGCTGGCGGTCCCGCGCTGCTTTTCGAAAACGTTGAAGGCAGTGAGATGCCGTTGCTAATCAATACCTACGGTTCTTATTCACGAATGGCGATGGCACTCGGTGTAGATGACCTTTCACGAATTGCCTACGAAATTGAAGGGATGATTAAAATCGGACCGCCCGAGTCACTTCTGGATAAGGTTAAAATCCTCCGAATTCTATCACAGCTAACCAACTTCCCACCGAAAACTGTCAAGCGCGGCGCGTCTCAAGAGGTTGTCTTAACAGGCGAAAACGCATCGTTGGATAGGCTACCGTTGATCAAATGCTGGCCGATGGATGCCGACAGATATATTACATTACCACAAGTATTTACCCACAGTTTGAAAACTGGTCAACGGAACGTTGGCACCTATCGGTTGCAGAAACTCAATCCTTATGCGTTAGCCATGCATTGGCAGATTCATCACGATGGCGCAGCACACCACCGGGAATATAAACAGGCAGGTGAACAGATGTCAGTAGCGATTGCTATTGGCGGGGACCCGATTATGTCCTATATCGGGACCGCACCCCTTCCATCAGGAATCGATGAACTTCTGTTCGCTGGATTCCTCCGAAAATCCAATGTTGAGATGGTAGCTGCAAAAACGATTGATATGATGGTGCCTGCCGAAGCAGATATTGTCATTGAAGGCTTTATTGAACCTGATGAAACCTGTATTGAAGGACCGTTTGGTGACCATACGGGTTTCTATTCTATGCCAGATGAATACCCTGTTTTCCGTATCTCTGCCATTACACACCGAAAAGACCCCATTTACCAGACCATCATTGTAGGCAAACCGCCGATGGAAGATTGCTATATGGGTAAAGCCACCGAACGTATCTTTATGCCGCTGATTAAAACACAACTTCCTGAACTCGTGGATATGAACCTACCACTATTTGGTGTGTTTCACAACTTTGCCCTGATTTCAATAGATAAACGCTATCCGTTCCAAGCTAAAAAGATTATGCACAGTTTTTGGGGACTCGGACAACTGATGTTCAGCAAAATTATTATCGTTGTTGATAAAGACGTTGATGTACAAAACGTAGAGGAGGTCCTTTTCTATGTCGGGAGCAATGTTGACCCGAAACGGGATGTAACGATCATTGAAGGTCCTGTTGATGTGCTTGATCACGCCGCACCCCTTATTGGTGCTGGATCAAAGATGGGTATT
The DNA here is from genome assembly GCA_965197475.1 of Candidatus Poribacteria bacterium. Taxonomy (GTDB): domain Bacteria; phylum Poribacteria; class WGA-4E; order WGA-4E; family WGA-3G; genus MSPOR6. Next base: position 2,072,041 of record CBDANF010000003.1, read on the forward strand.
GATGCGACAACAAAGTGGCCAGAAGAAGGCTACCATCGGGAATGGCCCCCAGAAATTCAGATGTCTAACGAAATTATTGAGTTAGTCAATGAGCGGTGGAAAAAATACGGCTTGTAAACAAAATTGTAGTTTCTGTAGTTATAAAATTTATATTTCAGTGCATGCAATGTTCAGGGAGATAAAAAATGGCAGAAACAATTTACGACGTTACCGTAATTGGTGCCGGACCAGCCGGGACACAAGCAGCGGTTTCCGCAAGCCATCAGATGCGCCATGTGCTGGTGCTACATTCTGGCAAGGTTAGTTTTAGCCGGGGCAGAGCGTATTGGTCAAAGTCTGTTGAAATTGAGGATGCCCCGGTTTTCCCTGGCATTATCGGTCCACACTTCGCCAAAGAACTGATGAAGTGGATGGAAAGCCGACCTGTCATAGAGTTTATGCTGGGTGAAGAATACCGAAAGACAGGAATTGATGTCAGAAATGGACTCGTAACCCGACTGACCCGAAACAACGGTATTTTTGAATTAGGAGCCTCAACTTCAGTTATCAAGAAAGACAAACCACTGCAGATGGAAAAATACAAATCCCGTACAGTCGTCGTAGCTGTGGGGTTTGATGATAAGTGGCCCGATATTGAGTTTCAAGCTGATGCGGAGCGGTTGTATAAACAGTACGCGACTGTGTTTCGTTATGCTGGCAATCGAAAAGGGTGGCACGTCTGTATCCGCTGCGATGGGCATTTGCACGTGAATGAACACCTCGCGCTCCTCGGCGTGGGGGACTATATTTATGAAGCAGCCCATGGCGCACAAGATTTCACTGACAAAATCACTATCCTAACAAATGGCCGTCCTCACGGGATGTCACCCCCAATTCTGAAACAGATTAAAGAGAGAAACATTCAGATCATTGAGACAAAGATTAAGCGGCATATCGGTGAAAAAACCGATCTACTCGGTTTTGAAATGGTTGATGGAACGGAGTTATATTTCCACGGCTTCCTCGTTGACGAAGGCTTAATCCCAAATACCAAGTTTTTGGACGGATGGGACTACCAAAAAGATGAGGAGGGATTAATTATTGCCAACGAAGACATGCAGATGCTGGACAACAACGGTGAACCTATTCCCGGTCTTTTTGCTGCTGGAGACATCATATCTGGGGAGCGAAACCTTATAGCAACTGCGTTCGCGCTCGGTCAAGAAGCTGGCTTATCCGCGTCCGATTCATTGCGAAAGTGGTGTTATCCAAAAACTTGATTAATGAAATAGTATGCAAGTTTTTTCGTTTTAATTTATAGTGTAGAAGTATACTTGTTTTAAATTTCGCTATAAAATCATAAGGAACATTTTATGACACCAAACGAAAATACAAAAACGCTCTATATTATTGACACACTCGCTGAGATTTTTCGATCGTTTTATGCCATACAAACCCGATTAGTTAGTTCCGTCACTGGCGAACCTACCAACGCTATCTACGGTTTTACCGGAACACTGATCAAACTATTATCTGACTATAAAGCACAGTATATTGTCGCTGCGATTGATATGCCTGGCGATACCTTCCGAAATGAACTTTACCCCGACTACAAAGGGCACCGCAGGACTCCACCGGACGACCTTGTTACACAGATTCCCCGCATTCAACAATTAATTGAAACTTTTGGTATTCCTGTCTTAGGCAAGCCTGATCTGGAAGCAGATGATATTATTGCCTCTGTCACACAATTTATACTCGATTCGCCAACAACACAAGATGTGCACGTTTGCATCATTTCTAAAGACAAAGACCTTGAGCAATTACTATGCGACCGAGTTACGATGTTTGATATCCGTAACGAAAAAACGATTGATGTTGCAGCACTATGGGAAAATAAAGGGATTACACCGGACCAAGTCATTGATACCCTCACATTGATGGGGGATACTTCCGACAATGTGCCGGGTGTTGAAGGAATCGGTTTGAAAACTGCCGCCAAGTTGATTCAAGAGTTTGGATCACTTGAGAACATCTACGCGAATATAGACCAGGTTAAGGGCAAACGGCGTGAGAATTTAGAGAAAGCACAAGAATATATTTCCCTTTCCCAACAACTTGTCACACTTAAGCGGGATACTCACTTGGATTTCTCGCTGGAACAAGCACGTATCAAACCGCCTGACCTCAGCAAAATCACCCCTTTGTTTGAGCAACTTGAACTCAAACGTTTCCAAAAACCTGTTGCTGAACTTGCCTCAGGAAGCACAGTATCCGATCAGGTCAAAACTGAGGTGAAAACGACAAGAAAAGAACGATTGGATGTGATGGAGCAGCAGAAAGAAGCTATTTTGGAAGAGGGAAATTACACGACTGCAGATTCTGGGGATTATATCGCAATTACTACGGAAGCGCAATTAACATCCCTTGTTGAAACACTTTCAACACAACCGATTATCGCTGTAGATACCGAAACAAACGGCTTATATAGAAATTCCGCCTTGTGTGGTATTAGTTTCTCATGGAAACCGCAGCAGGGTGTCTATGTGCCTATACGATCCTCGAATCCTGAAAACCACTTAGATCAGGAAACAGCCCTTTCAAAACTCAAACCGATTTTGGAAAACCCCGAATTGCCAAAATGTGGACACAATCTGAAATTTGATGCCAGCATCTTCATTCGTCACGGGGTTCAACTACAAGGCGTTGTTTTTGATACAATGTTGGCAAGCCAACTTGTTGACCCAAGGCAACCCTCACATAATTTGGATAATCTCGCCCTACTTCACTTAAACCACAAGATGATTCCGCTGACAGACTTGCTTGGTGAAGACAAAGATTCCACATCAATTGATAAAATTCCTTTTGAAGAGGTGACAAAATACGCTTCAGAGGATACGGACATCGTCCTTCAACTCTATCATTTTTTCAAACCGAAACTTGAGGAAACCGAAACTACCGAATTGGTCAGAGATATAGAATCCCCACTTGCACCTATACTGGCACTCATGGAGTTTAACGGTATCGTGTGTGACACAGAGGAGTTGGAAAAGCAAAGTGATGTGATTGACCGCCTCGTTGATGAACGCGAAAAAGAGATACACCAGATAATGGGATATTCATTTAACATCGGTTCCCCCACCCAACTTGCAGACATTTTATTTGATGAAATCGGTTTCAAACCCGTCAGACGCACCAAAAGCGGTAAACGTTCAACAGATGTGAATGTCCTCGAAACACTTGCACTGCAAGAGGACGTAAACGATCCGAAAACAACTTTACCACGCTTAATCGTTGAGTATCGCCAATACCGAAATCTTCAAAGCACCTATCTTGGGCAGCTGCGACACTCTGTTCACGAGGAAACAAATCGTATTCATACACATCTCTATCAACTGACCACGGCAACCGGACGTTTAAAATCTGACGGACCAAATCTTCAGAATATTCCTGTCCGATCAGAAATCGGACGTCAGTTACGGCGCGCATTCATAGCACCGGAAGGTTATAAGTTGATCTGTGCAGATTATTCGCAAATTGAACTTCGTGTACTTGCCCATTTCAGTGAAGATTCTAAACTGGTTGAGATATTCACCAATAATTTGGATATCCATACATCGGTTGCGGCAGAAGTTTTTAAGGTGCCACCAGAAGAAGTTTCCCGAGAACTCAGAGACAAAGCAAAAATCGTAAATTTTGGTATCATTTACGGTGTTTCGCCCTCAGGATTAGCACGTCGGATTCAGGGTATGAGTGTAAGCGAGGCACGGAATTTGATTTCAGATTATAAAGAACGTTTTCCGGGTATCAACACATTTTTCCAAGGATGCATTCAACAAGCGTTAGACCAAGGTTACGTCTCTACGTTAACAGGTCGACGGCGTGCTATTCCAGAGATATTTGAACCCTCTCAGAGTAGGCAAAGTCTGGGGGAACGGTTGGCTATTAACACCGTTATTCAAGGCACCGCAGCTGATCTGATAAAAGCTGCGATGGTTAAAGTTCAACACAGAATTGACCGCGATCAGTTGCCTTTAAATCTGTTATTACAAATTCATGATGAACTTGTGCTTGAAACACCTATTGAATTGGTAGAAACACATGCTGCGATTGTCTCGGAAGAGATGGAAAACGCCATGTCTCTAAGCGTACCTCTTCGTACAGAAACAGGTATCGGGGATAATTGGATGGAAGCGAAATAATTAGAAATAGTAAATCAAATTTGACAATTTTATTAATTTGTAGTATCATGTTAATGTTTGGGAAATGTGATGGTGTCTGCGAATTAAATTATGTGTAGTATTTTGACAGTTTTACGGTTTGGAACCAGAAGCATGCTTGTAGATTGTGAAGCGGCTTCCGAATAGATTGATAAGAATCCCGAGTCCATTTTTGCCAATCTTGGCTTACTGCCAAATGCCTTAGAACATGCTGACAGTACTCAGTTTTCTCACATTCCCGTTATTTCAATTTCAAAAGGAGAAACGAGATGAACATCTACGTTGGCAATGTGCCCTATGCAGCCACAGAAACAGACTTAGAAGAACTCTTTGAGCCACACGGACCACTTACCTCGGTAACAATTATCCGTGACCGTTATGATGGCCGTTCCAAAGGGTATGGGTTTGTTGAGATGGAAAATCAAGAAGATGGTGAACGCGCGATTGAAGCACTTGATGGTCAAGATATTATGGGACGCCCGTTGAAAGTCAATCCCGCACGTCCACGTGAACGACGCTCTACCCCCCGTTACCAAAACCGCTACGAAGAAGAGTAATCACACCCGTGAGGCAGACCTCACAATTTTTTAGATCACCTTTAGCGGAATAATAATGCTCCTGTTGTAAGTCAACAGGAGCATTTCTGTTTATAAGCGATAGATTTGTAGAAAAACAGAGGTAGCTGTTAGAATCTATTTATTTTATGCTAATTTCACAATTTTCCACTAATTTCTTTTTTTTTAATTGTCCTTGACTTTCTTTGCAATTTATTTTATAATGCCAACAACGTCTGAAACGATAATATTAACATGGAGACCTTTTGTACATTATATTATGGTCTTATCGGTTTAGACATCAGGGTGTCCCAAACCTTTATTCAGCGTGTAGAAGGTCTACCGAAAAGGATAGGGAACCCGATGAAAAATACGATATGCTTTTGATGGCATATCACCTTATAGAAGAAGTATAAAATGCAAAGATTGAAATCAATTGGCATTGCAGTGGCGATGTTGTGTTTGCTGTGCCTCATCGTGGGTGTCAATAGTAGTGATGCCGATATTGAGATTGTGGAACTAAGGTCTTATAATGACACCACCGTAGAATACGATTATGGAAGCACATATTTCACCTTTTATGTCCGAACAAATGAGCCTTATGGTGGTCTGCTCTGGTATGTTGATGGGGATTGGGAATGGGGCACTCTGGGTGATCGTAGTAGTCAGGATCATTATTTCGGACTTAACCTCCCCGGAAGCATTAAGGGAAACACTTATGAGATAGAAGTTTTTGCCGTTGGAATAGCTCCTAATGGTCATCTTGTCCTCCCAACAGATGACACAGATACGGCTACCTACGATTTCACTGTGTTGAAACCGATAGTAATTAGCGGCTTCCAAACGCCTTCGTGGGAGAAACCAAGAGTCACCGGTGTCTTCGGATATAACGAACTTACCCGGCACTATTTCGACGGAACGAATATCATCATGGAGGGATGGGTCTATGCTTATAACCAAACCGGTGAAGACTGTTCCGCCACTGCCTGGTTCCGGCATACTGGTCCCAACGGGTTCCAAGAGGAACATCCCGCACCGAGAGGTCTATTTGGCCCTAACCAGCCGAGCAGATCGTATGGTCCTTATAGGGCCAAACCGATGAGACTCAATTATTTCGTCGGCGGACCGATCGGAGAGAATAGACCGCATACGTTAAATGCGCATATCCATCTTCAAGTGACTGGTAACGGGGCGGTAGATGTCTGGCACGGCATAAATGGTTTTGATACCACGTTTACGTCTGCAGACAATCCATCTCCATAACCCATTGTAACGGCAGGGGACGCGGTCCCCTGCAACCTCTTTTAAGGAGGATCCTCATGCGTGGACAAAAAATTGTTTCGCTCTGTCTGCTGCTCTTGCTTTTGTCAACCTCGGCACACGCCAAAATCGTTTTTAGTTCTGTACGCAACGGTGTAAAGGGTGTCTACGTGATGGACGATGATGGTAGCAACCAGACACTCCTCACAGAAGATAAAGAGTTACAACCATACCCCAGTTGCTGGTCTCCTGATGGTAAATGGATTGCGTTTAAGAGACGTGTCCGTAGGCATAAAAGGCCTGCCATTTTCTTGATGAATGCGGACGGCACGAACATCCGGCAACTCACAGAAGACGATGGGAGTGATATCGGTAGAGTCTCATTTTCACCGGACGGTAAATCTATCGTTTTTAATAGGATAGTTCGGATAGACAACAGGGAGAAATACAGTATCACCGTGCTGAATATTGAGACGGGGAAAATGAAAGAAATCGCGAATATCAATGTTAGCTTCTGCGATTGGTCTCCGGATGGCAAGCATATTATCTTTTCAAAGCCGCTGGAGGTTGCAGGCGGTGGAAACACAATCTGGATTATGAGCGCAGATGGACATAACCCACGCCCACTTGTCCCGGTACCACTGGACGGGGGAGGAGTTATTCACAGATGGAAACAGAGATGGTCACCAGATGGTAAAAAGATTGTGTTTGCACAACGTGAGTATGCCTGGGAGAAAATACCCGGTGGAGGGACCGCGCTGATCGACAAGGCACATCGGTATATGATTTGCGATCGCAACGGAGAGAACCTTAGACGGCTACAGGTACCGAAAGAGTGGCGACCGCTCGGCATCGACTGGATGGATGACGGTAAATCCGTTGTTTTCAGTGCGTACGTCGGTATCCCTTTGAACGAACCGATACTGCATGGTTTTGTGTTCCCACCTGCAAATATCTATAAGTATCATATCAAAACAGGCGAGATTACGCAGTTAACAGACCATCCGGGCACAGATGGGGTACTGGATTGGATAAGCGATGATGTGTTATCTGTGACACCACACGGCAAAAAAAAAGTAACGTGGGGCGCGCTGAAAAAATAAAACGCTCCGAGTAACGGCAGGGACACGTTCCCCTGCCATTTTTACTTAAAAGTATGGCGGACTTTTTTTAATGAGAAGGTTTACGGTAGAGTCGTTATGACAAATAGCAACTCTGTCATTCCACTTGAGGGGGTTAAAATTTCCTATAGTGCGCTTAATTTAACAAAGCCGTGCACACCCGTTTTGACCAACTCAGCGGAGGAATTCCGTTTTGAACGTGATGTGCCCGTAGGGTACTATCTCACGCTAACAGCAAAAATAGCAAATCATCGCGAGATGCGTAGATATGTGGGGGAAATAGATGACGTAAAATGGTTTCTTGGCAGGCGTTGGCTTGGATTGCCTATATCATCGGGCACCCCAAAATGCCTTGATTTTGTCGTCTGTTTCCCCTCTATATGCACTAATCGCTAATGACTTACCATTTTATTTTGTTTTTGGAGAAAAATAAAAATGCGTCAAAAATTGAGGCAGATTATCTGTAAGAGTGTTTTTCTTCTGTGTGGCTTGATACCCTTGCTTGCCGGGGCAGAAGTTCAATATCTCGGACTTGTTCACGAACCCCACTTTTCACCTAACGGTAGACATAATGCTGTGATTGTGGAGGACAGGTATCCTGGAGGATCGGAATTCTCGCTCATGTTGTTGACAATGAGGAAAGATGGATTTACTCGGCTAAATTCATATTGTCTAACGCCACGGTATGATGAATTTGTGTTGACTCCCGAAAGAAATATTGCTTTTGTGGTATTTGACACGTCAAATCATTATAGGGTTCAAGTGTATAACCCAAAGGAAAGAAAGATGGTCCACACCTTAGAATATGAGAGGGTCAAGATAACACAACCCCAATTTTCTAAAGACAGGCGCGCCTTCTGTTATTATAGTGACTTTGATGCACATCCCTTCGCTTCACTAAAACAAAAAATTGAAGGAAAACTAAGACCTAACGGGTGGGTGATCTATAGTAGTGATAGTGAGCGTGGACTTGCTGTCGCAAAGGATGGCAATGTTGTTTTTTCAAAGGAAAAGAAGGATGCCTTTACAGAATGGGCCCCATTGAGAGACCTAAAAAACTTCCACAGTTTTTTACACAACCGATGCCAAAAATCGCTTTAGACACACAAATACATTGGGCCGCTGATTCTAAATATGTCTATGTTTTAGATGAAACCGGCATCTGGCGACTTGAACTCGGAATTATCTATTTTCCGCTGTGGACAAAGGTTGTGAATTCCAATACCATCACTCGCTTTCAACTTCCAAGGACAGGAACATATTTGCTGTACGAAACGCTACCGGATACCAATTCAAAAGGAGATGATAACTTCCTTATCAAGTTGGATGACTTCTCAAAAGGTGTGTATGATCTACCAGATCCGCACAAACTCACGCGTGATATTTGGTTCGTAGATACCCGAGCAATCAACGAAAAGGAAGAGAACGAAAAGCCCACAGTTGCAGAAACGGAAGCCGCCCAAGGGCCGATCTGGTTACTTGACGCGACATCTATACTTTCACCTACAAAAATTGTGCGCGGTTGGGGCGCATCCTTTAATCCTATAAGTGATAAAGTTATCAGTTATAGTACCTTTGAAGGTAACTATCTATTAAATCTTGAGAAGCCACCAACGAATCCCATGATCCCAATAGGCAATGTCCTGTCAACACAGTGGGCATACGATTAGGTAGAGTAGACAACACTACCACTGTTGAAGCAAATAAAAAACAGGTAGGAATCTTCTGGGTATCTGCCTGTTCTTCTTCGGTATGCGGGATTGATAAAACAAATTCTTAAACGTTATATGCCCCGAAATCAAGCACTCAATCCAAGTTCCTTACTGAGTTCCATCAATTTAGTGTTAATCTTTGTTTTGTCAATCTGGTTTTCACTCACAAACTCTTGGTATGGTCGCGGTAGTCTGTCTGGTAGCATTGCACGGGAATTCGCCTCCTGTAACGCCAGTAACGACATGAACATTTGCATCTCCGATGAATAGTTTGGCATAAAATCTGCTATCGCCTCGCGCAAATCTTCTTCTGTGAAAGCATTACGATTCTTGCGTTTTGCGATATTATGGCTCCGTTGTGCAATTTGCATAAGGTCGCTCACACTCACACCACGCAATTTGGCATCTCTTGCAATTTCCTGATAATTCATCTCTTCACGTGTGTGGAACCGACAAAAAAACTGCAAAATCCCGCCCCGACTTTCCCGCATAGGGGGTAGCAGTACTAATTTGTGACTGAATATTTCAGGTCGTCGGAAAATAGGAGGTATTAAATCGGGACGACTTGAAGTACCGATCCATATCACCTTGCCATGCAAGGAAGCATCACTAATAGCATTTGTAAGAATAGCAGGAAATGCGCGCTCCATGTTTCCTGTTTTCATACTTGTATGTGGGGATGCTTGTTCAACTTCATCCATAAAAACAACGACCGGTGCCAGTCCACGAATAAAGTTAATAGCGGAATTCAAGTTCCTCTCATAACTATTTCCATTATCATTAATGTTTATTGATACCTCGCTTATCTGACTCGCGTAACGGAGTCGGACAAATGCCATATTTGTCTGTCCAGCCAACATTCGTGCTGCAAAGATGTTCCCGTTGCCGGTAGGCCCGAGAAAAAGCACACCACGTGGCACACGCCTCAAATCCTGTTCTTTTAAACCGTCTGCAATGTCTTCAACAACCCTTGTTACATGAGTCGACCAATGCTGGCGCGGATTAGTAAGCGGTTCGTTAACTTCAATAATTCCGTGACTGAATGTCTTGACGCTTTCACGTCGATAGTTTGTGAGTATAGGTCCTTCTACTTTCTGTTTTAAAGATGCTGCGTGCCGCACCAGATCGTGGATGGCGAAAAGATTTAATCCAGCTGCATCTCGTGCTAATGTTTGTTTATCGCGTGCATTTCCAAGGTTTAATTGCACTTGCACTTTCGCATCTGGAGAATCCTCTTGAGGTATTTCTTGCGGGATTTTGCTTAAATGCTCAATAAACTTCAGACGTTCATCATAATCTGGAAACGGTACTTCTACGATAGGTATTTCTTGGTTCACAAGGAAATGTGAATGAATATCGTAAGTATTTTGCGTGAGAAGTAAGATAATATGCTTTTTTCTACGTATTTCCAGATCTGATGCCCAATTTTGGAGTTGATAAAAGAAAAATTGTTGGTTGTCTTTCGCCCCCGTTTCAAACATAGGATGATTCGGTGCGATCTGTTCAAGATGATTGATTACCAAGCCTATCCTGACCCTGTCTTGTTTCAAGAGCTTATGCATTTTATTTGCCAAATCCTTCGTTGGTAATGGATCGCTTTTAAGAAATGGGTCCTCATTAAGTTTATTAAGTGAAAGTTGGCTATTAATTCTTTTTCGCATCTCAGTCTCTTCGGGCGGTTCTTGCTCTTTAGGAATAAGTCCTAAAATTTTCTGCGTTTCCAACCATTTACCTACCCTAGGCCACGTAAATCCTTGTGTTGCATTGTATCCGAGAACTAAACGACATCCTATCGTGTTCAGTTTCTCCATCAAATAGTCTATAGCGGGTAAATAACCGTAAGCTTCATCGTACTGCAGATCACTTACATTAAAATGTAATAAAAATTGGTGTGCGGCGGCGACTTTGAATTGTGATTCAATGTTTTCCCAAAACATACTCTTTCTCCAGAGATAACTATATGTGTGGGGTAAGGTGCCCCTGCTACATTTCTTAAGTTCATAAACAATCGCTTAATTAATAGAATAACATAGAAACTCAACCAAAGTCAAACGATTCAGAGTTTGACAATAATCCTGATTTATGATACTCTATTTCTGTTTTACGGTTAATAACAAATTTGAACGAAAGCATAGAAAAATGGAAAAATAATATGATTAGACCAATCACCGTAGGTATTATGGGAGGTTCCGCATCTGGAAAAACAACGTTCGCTACCGCTTTGGCAGAAAAGCTTACCGATTTTTCTCCTATCACGCTTCACCAAGACTCCTATTTTCGGGATTGGTCAGAATATTCCCCTCAAGAACGCGAGAAGGTCGTCACCGCTAATCATCCGGATGCAGTGCGCTGGGATGTGCTTATAGCAGATGTTGAAAAACTTCGATCTCGAAATCCAATTGAAACGCCTACACCCGGCACCCGTGCAGCCCACCGTGGCGATGAAAAGAAAGTTACACAGCCGAGCGATGTCGTGATTGTGGAGGGACACCTCATCTTTTGGAACGAACACCTTCGTGAGTTAATGGACATCAAACTCTTCTTGGATGTTGACGCGCATGAACGCTTGCTACGACGAATGCTCCGTGATGTCGGCAAAAGTGGCGGCAATCTTGAGGGAGCGATAAATTGGTACAGACGGGATGTCCTCCCAAATTTCCCTATCTACACAGAGCCATGCAAAAAGTACGCTGATCTCATAATTCCGTTTTTGAATGATAATCCTGTTGCATTACATACAGTTGCTGCAGGGATACGCACTCAACTTACTGATCGGAATGAATAGAACCTACCTTCTCTGCCTATCCTAATCTACTCACAACTCTACTATTATCACAACCCGCCTTTTTGGCATATACACCGTTTCAAAATGGCACGGATATGCCAATGTGGCAGATTCGTTTTTCATATAAATATAACTCGTTTCTATTAAATCTGTTAACCTTAGGCTATATTGAGGCATAACCACACATAATGAATGGAGAAGCGGTGTTTTGGCACATAAATTGCTTATATCTATTAGTAGACGTAGTAGACGGCAAGAACTTTGGATAGGCTATCAAAAATTGGCATAAAATTTGCACATTATGCTTACAGAAAACAATAATTTAAGGGGAAGAAACATGACAAATTTAGTGACACGCAGACCAATAGGAAACTTATTCAACCTCCACAACGAAATGGGGCGGATTTTCGGAGACTTTTTCACCTCTCACACTGGTGGAGCGGATGAGCACAACACCTCTTGGGTTCCGACAGTAGACATCTCTGAAACGGAAAACGGTTTTGAAATTTACGCCGAACTCCCAGGGGTAAAAGAAAACGATGTCCAAGTCTCAGTAACTGAAAACCTGCTCACAATCAAAGGTGAAAAGCAGCAGGAAGAGAAGACAGATAACAAAAATTTCCATCGTGTAGAAACGCGGTACGGGAGTTTTCACAGAAGTTTTACGCTACCACAGCAAGTTAAAGCAGATGATATCAAAGCTGGATTCAGAGACGGTGTTTTGACTCTCAACATTCCAAAGGCAGAAGAGGCAAAACCGACTGAAATCCCGATCACAGTAAATTCTTAACCTCACAGAACGGGCATGCCTCATTTACCGAATAGTTTTGAGGCATGTCCTATATGATACAAGCAATAAACTATAGCATATAAGGAGAAGAAAAATGACCTATTTGGCCTTACGCAGACCTTCAGGCAACCCGTTCAGATTTTACAACGCACCGTTCGCTCTACAGCGCGTATTTACTCCGGCGAAAGAAAACAAATGGATGCCCTCTACAGACATTTCTGAAACTGATGGCAGCTTTGAAGTTCGTGCTGAACTCCCCGGCGTTACAAAGGACGATGTCCAGATTTCTGTCAAAGATGGCCTTTTAACGATAAAAGGAGAAAAGCGACAAGAAAAAGTTGACGACATCAAAGCCGAATTCAACGATGGTGTCCTGACGTTGTCCATTCCAAAACCGGAAGAGGCAAAGCCGAAAGAAATCCCGATCAGTGTTGAATCGTCTGTGGATTCTCCACAAGAGAACTAAAACATTTCACAAAAAACAGGGTTGGCACAATTAATTGTGTCAACCTTGTTGACGTTGCAATACTTTTGCCGAACATTTCAAAGGTATAATGGTCAAAAACAGTGAAAGAATAAAATGATTAGATTACAAATTAGATAAAGGAGAATTTTTAATGAGAAATTCACAACAACATTGCCCCAGAGGTGATTTCCGAGGGGCACGGAGAGAACACCCCAGACAGGGTGGAGGTGGTAGAAGGAAAAATTACCGTCGTTCGGAACATCCTGAAGGGGAGAGACAGGGACCACCACAAGCAAGAGGTCCTCGACGACAACACCGACCTGAAGCACGTGGAAATTCGGAACAACACCGACCAAGAGCCAGAAGAAATCGTCGTCGCGCACGACAAGAAAACTTCAGACCGCATCACCCAATGAGCGATTTTTTCCTTCATCACAATAGGAGGAGACATGTATTTGAAGGGAGATTTGCATTTGGTGGGAGAAAAAACAGAAAAAGAAAATCTGGTTGGCATCCATCAATTGAATTTTCTGTTTTTGAAGATAGGTTTGAAGTAATAGTTGAACTCCCCGGCGTTTCCCAAGACAGTGTCAATGTCTCTGTAACCAATAAATTATTGATAGTAAAAGGGAAAAAGCAGCGGAAGCAAACGGACGAAAAGCATAAGGTACGCAGGTCTGAATTGCGATACGGTAGATTTAAACGTGTACTTCCACTTCCACCGAGTGCTAAAGCAGATGGAATAAAAGCCGAATTCAAGGATGGTGTTTTAACAATAGTGATTCCGAAAAAGGAAGATGCCAAACCGACTGAGATTCCGATCAACGCTGACGTTTAATCTGTTATATGTAATGCAAGGTTATCTTCCTTGCGATAGTTAAAGAAAAGGCTAGTGCATAAAGCACCAGCCTGTTTTTATTGCATTAACTATTTACTCTGTCCCAGACTCTTTCTTTTTCAACACTCCGATATAGAGAAGTGCGGCAAGCACCGCTCCTACAAACGGACCGACAAAATAGAGCCAAAGATCAGCAAAATTTCCGCTGGCTATGGCGGGTCCCAGTGTCCGTGCAGGATTGAGTGAGGCACGTGTCAACGGGCCACCCATCAGGATGGCAAGCACCAAAGTTAGTCCGATTGCAAGTCCAGCAAAATTTCCGACTTTTCCGCTTACGGCTGTATTGAAAATCGTATTGACAAGGAAGAAAGTCAGTATGATTTCAACGAAAAGCCCTTGAATAGGGGTAACCGTAAATGCTCCGCCTGCTTCCGTTGTTGTTAAAATCGTCACACCGAGATCACTTGCCATCGGTAGCACTGCTTTGAGCACCAACGCCCCTAAAATTCCACCAGCAAACTGAACAATCCAATAACCTATGGCTACAGTAAATTGGATTTCACCTGCTACGAGGAGCCCAAGTGTCACAGCTGGATTGATATGCGTACCAGAAATATGTCCATACGCATAAGCAAACGTTACAATGACTAATCCGTGTGCAAGTGCGACAGCAACTAAATTCCCTGGGCTAATAGCCAACGCGCCTGCACCGACAAAGATGAGCGCGAAGGTTCCGATAAATTCTGTTACTAAATTACGAGTATTCATAAGGTTCTATAGGCTCAGAGAGTCGCCTCCCTTAGGTATGCACGCTTTACCAGCGTGCTGTTTGAAGTTATAGTAAAGTTCACAATTACTTGAACATTACTGAAGCGCGCTTACAAAGCGCGCTTACCTCTCATCTATGTTATATCAGAATTATAGTTTTGCGTCAAGAAAAGCCAATTTTAAATCGGGGTTACAAACCCCTCCTACAAGATTGCTAAATGTTCCATCGATTCTGGAATTGTTCAACCATAGCCTCCGGCCCGCCGTGCTGCCCCAAGAATTCCAAAAACGCTTGGTAGAGTCGGCGCGCCTCGTCTGTATCCGATTCAAATCGGTTTTTCATCTGCTCCGGATCAGAGGGAAGATGGAATAAATGTTTAGGTGCGCCCTTGTTTTCCAACAAAAGTGACCAAGTTCCATCTGTTACGCTTCCATGTGCACTTCCGCCATCAGGGCTCCATCCACCACCCCATGCGCCATGTGTGATTGCATAATCTCTGCCCGTATCTGTTTCTCCCATGACTATTGGAAGCAGACTATTGCCTTCAACCTGTTTACCGCGCTCCGCACCGAAAACATCAATCACAGTTGCCGGAATATCAATAATACTCACAAGTGCGTCCGTGTGGCGGGGTGTAACCTCAGGATGATAAATGAGCAGAGGGATGTGGACAATCTCCTCGTACATACCGAGGTTTTTAGCGATGAGACCATGTTCACCTAACAAGAAACCATGGTCAGCCATAAAAATGATCATTGTGTTTTCCATCAACCCCATATAGTCAATTTTCCGCAGCAATTGCCCGATCCAGTTATCTACGAGACACGCTTCGGCGCGGTATAGCGCATTGAGACGTTGGGTTGTGCGCTCATCCATTTTATTGGGACCGTAGGTTGGATAGATAGGTTCCGGTCCGTCGTAATCATCCGGATCGAACCGTCTGACGTACCAATCTGGCACATCCCACGGCTCATGTGGGTCAAAGGTGTCTACCATCAGATAGAAATTTTCGTGTTGATAGTTGCGTTCCAGCCAGTCACAAGCGGTTTGCATGGTTTGTGCAACAAAGGTATCTCCTTCATTCTTTCGAAAGTCAGTATTTCTGAGGTGGTTGCCCAGTCCTGGTGGCAATTTTTCTGGATGCGGTCGCGTGTGTTCACGATACCGCCATGCTATCTCTGATTCATAGTCGTAAGGATGCGTCTCTAAAATATCGGTTTCCTGCCCACGGATCCAATTCCATCCTGTGAACCCTCGGTTATACAGAAATCCGTCTTTGAGATGGTGTGGGGTATCGGCGATCATCATGCTGACAACACCCGCTTTTGTTAAGGCGTTCGCGATGACAGGCACGTTCCCTTTAAGCGGTTCCCATCCTCGGCGACATATACCTACCTCTCCAGTCACCAGGTCGCCACGAATTGGCACTGTAGGATAACTACAGACATAGGCTTTGTCAAAGACAACACATTTTTCAGCGAAGGCGTTGAGTGCCGGACTATAACCCTTTCCGCCATAAATCTCTAAATTATCTCGTCTAAATGTATCTGAAATAATATGGATAATGTTCAAAATTTCCCTCCTTATATGGAAGATGTTGTTTGTATCGTATGAAACCACGCTAAGGATATGGGTTGTTAGATTATACCATTTCTGAAAAATAAAATATCAATATAAGATTTTGGGATTCACACTAAGGCAAGCGTGCAAGAGGCGTAATGAATTGCGCGACTACAAACGCGTTTTTGCTAGTGATAGACGATCATTCAGAAATGGTATTATATCGTATTTTCGTTTTCTTGTGGCGTAATTTCCTTTTCCTGTTCAGCAATTTGCACAACAGCTGGCAACAAACCGTAGATACCCCAGAACGGTACTCCGATGGCATCTCCATTTAGTAGGTTGTTTACTATAAAATGCACCATCAATGAGATTTCGGCTGCCATGAGTCCTATGACAACAGATCGGTAAAAGCCATTCTCAATTCTTTTAAGTGCGCGAAAACCGTAACGTAAAAATGCAAAGTTAAGCCATATCCACACCGCTAATCCGACAATTCCCAGTTCTGCCATAACTTGAAGATATTCGCTGTGTGCACCCAACTGAAACTGTGCTATGTAGGTGCCCACAAGCGCAACATCCTCCTCGTAAAGCATGGCAAAAGCACCGTATCCCTTCCCTAAAATAGGACTTTCAAGGAACATTGTAGCGGCTTGACCCCACCGCATAAGTCGTGCCCGGTTAGAAGCGTAGTTAACATCTACCGTAGACGAAATCCGTTCCACGACAGAACTATAAACACCCGGCAAACTTAAACAAACCAATAGGATTAGGCATGCAGCACCAATAAATAGAATCTTTTTATGCGTAACGCCTCTGCCTAATTGTATCAGCATAAATCCAACTGCAACGATAACAGAGAGCCATACCCCCCGTGAAAAACACATAATGAGACCAAATCCGAAGCAGATGAACCACCCTATCCACATCACACGGTCAAACGGTTGATTATCAAATAGTAGACGACTGAGGCAGATTAGGAAAAAGATTGCTGTGAATGAACCGTAGACAGAGTAATTCGTGAACGGGGAACTCCGATATGCGCTTGTCCATTGCCATTGGTCAATATGATAGAAAAGCACAATAACCGTCCAAATAACAGCTATCGCTGCACTTGGAAAAGAGGCGATAAATAAGCGATTCAAATGCTGGCGATGCTGGATTATGTCATATATCACCAAACTGAAAATGATGTAGGTAGAAGCCCGAAACGCCCCTTTTAAAGTGCCGAAAAGGTCGGGGGTATTGATAGTGGATAGGAACGTGACGAAAATAAAAAAACAGAGTGGTAGTAGAAATGGAAAGGTTGGGGTGCGCTGTCGCTTTCCGAGCGCGTAATCCACGATCTTTTTTAACCAATAAACGGCACTGAGCATGCCTAACAACGGTTCAGTAGGGGTCTGAATCTCAAGAAGTTGGGGGATGATGTAACGAAAGGAGAACGGCAAGCAGATTAGCAGAACATGGACTGCTAGCTCCATACCAATGAATACAAATGCTCCTGTTGCAGCCAATAGACAAAGAACAGCAAGCGGCGTTTCTGAATACCGTCCGAGGATTACCCCGAACACGATGCAAATTAGAAACGGAAGGATGTGTTTTGCTGGCTTCAAGGACATCCGTAGCAACGATTAAAACTGCGTCCGGACTCCGAGTCCAATCGCAGTTCCGTCTAAAATAATATTAATCGGTTGAGTGCCGGTGGTTTCAATAGTTTTGAGGATACGTTTTAATTCAAAGTTGATTGATGCGTTATTGCTTATCGTGGCACGGGTACCAGGTTGCGACTCCCATTGAAGCAGCTCCGCTCCAACGATGACATACCCCGTAGTACTAGAAGCACTGTTAGCAAGTGAAATGCCTGCCTCTTCAAGCACATTAACCATGTTACCGCTAAAATTTGCTCTCAAAATACCGATACCTGCCCCGAAATAAATCGGAAAATAGTCATGTAACAGCATAGGACGATAGATCAATTGATACGAGATAGGCACAAGTGTGGTTGTGAGAGATGTTGAAGTAGGTGGTGGCGTATCAAGTTGAGTTCGCCAATAGCCAATTTCCAACCGGGAATCCAGTTCAGGCATGTGCTGCAGAACAATTGAAAGTGTTGGCATAAGCGAGGTTGGGATTTTGGATATTCCGAAATTGTGGAGAATATCAGCCAAGCCGCCCAACGTTGGTTTGTATGAATAGATGGAAAATTGTAGGGATGGAGTTTTGATGTGTTGTCTTAAAAAATTGTGTAAGAAAGGTGATGGTTGCAAGGGCTGCACATTTGGGGGTTCAGCAAGTGAAATGCCTGAGATAATGAAAACAGAAAATAGGATTATTAAAAGATAACGCATTTATTCAGGATACCCATGCTAAAAAAGCTACAAGTGGTTAGGTATTATCTAATACCATATCTAATTGACAAAATATCATAATAGCTTGTTTTATACTATACACCTTTCGCACCGCTGGTGCTTGGTGTCTTGTGGTATACTTTTCTATACACCTTCCGCACCGCTGGGGCTGAGATATGATTGACTATAGCCTCAGAAAGGCAGCATGCGCTTATGGCATGCTGCATGAGGTGTCCAGCAGCTGATGTCTGTGTTTACCAAGCCCTAGAGGAGCGACAGAGTGTATATTTTTTCCACCGCATAACACTAAAATTGACGCATAAGGGTATCGCAAACTCTGCACGACGGACGAAATAATGCAATACAATCTCTTAGAAATGGTATAACTTTCTGAAATATAGACAAAAAATAGGCATAATCGCGTTAAAAGGATAGGATGCCCCGAATTAGGACATCCTAACGACACTGGACGGAAAAATCAAGGAAATATCTTAGGGGATCAAAGGTTACATCATTGAGCCAGTTGGGTTGAGAATTACTTCTACCCGGCGATTCATAGCTCTGCCAGCAGAGGTATTTTGCGGAGCGACAGGATCAGTATGTGCCTTTCCAACAGCCTTGATTCTGGCAGCGTCAATACCTTTACCTTTCAGATATTTAGCGGCTGCATTTGCGCGCGATTGAGACAGGTCCCAATTGCTTCGATGGCTGCCACCTAATACTGGTGTGCCATCCGCATGACCAACAACCAGTATCTCGGCTTCCGGATTTTCCATAATCTGACCAACGATACCGTCAAGCATCTCTTTAGCCTCTTTAGAAAGGCCCGTCTGTCCACTACCAAAATTGGCGGTAGCTAATAGCGTGGGTTTTGCCTCCACCTCGGCTTTCAATTCAGCTATATCCGATAAAATAGCTGCAATTTCAGACGCAAGTTTCTTAACATCAGCACCTTGTCCCTTGAAGCTATCGGCAAGTGCCTTAATCTGTTCCTGGAGTTTGGCATCTCCAGCTTTAGCAGATTCCATCGCTTTTTTACCCTGACTATCAATGTTTTTTGTTAAGTCAGAGCGAGCTTTTGCGATCTCTTCTTTGGTATTTTGCTTGGCAGCAGCGATAGTGTCAGCATCCCCTTGTTGCGAAGTGGCAATTGATTCATCCTTCGCTTTAGAGATTGCCTCCATATTATCCTTATTGTTCTGATTGACCTTTCCTTCAATCTCAGTAATCTGCACTTTTATTTCTGTATTGGTTTGGTCGATCTGCGCAACGTGTTCATTCTTCCACATTTCAAACTCTTCTTGGTTAAGCTTACCGCAACCAATAACGGCAATGCTTAATACCAAAAGAGCAGCAACAGTAAGTGTTCCTCTGGTTTTCATGGAATTCCTCCAAAAATTGATGCGTAATACGTAAACTGCGTAATATATTTATTTCACATAAGACATGTTATAATAGTTTAACACAATTCAGTTTATAATTCAAAAAAATTTGACATGCGATTGTTTTTCTGCAAAAACGATGTATGGAACTTGATATTTCAAGAAAAATAATGTAAACTAATTTTATGGGACAATTGAGTATTATTTTAATTGTAGGCTTCTTGTGTCTTTTTGCTTATGAACCGCTAGAAGGCATTGGAACAATAGATATCGCACAAACGTATCTCTGGAACGTAGTGCTAACATTCGGTCCAATCCTCATTGCCTATCTTTTTACAACCTTAATTTCGCGAGTTTCAAAATCACAAAAACCCTTTACGGAGAAGGCTTTTTCCCACCTTGGAATCTTCCGGATTGTTTTTGAAGTGCTGTGTTTAGGTGCCTACTTATATAATCTGTATCTGTTAGACTTGCCGTTGTTCATTCACGTACAGTTTGCCTTCTTTCCAATGACTGAACTACGTCAAGGGTTCGCAATTCTACCACTTGTTATCGGTTTAATTGGTGTTCGTTTAGTATTTCATCAATTGAATCGTGAAAGTAGTGCACGCTATAGCGAGTTACTTTCCTTTCATCTAAAATTCTTACTTCTTCCACTTGCTCCGCTACTAATCTATTTAACCTCGCTTGATCTACTGGTAAGGCTTCCAGAACAGGTAAAGTTATTCTTGGTCACACATCCGTATATATTGATAGGGTTACTTATCCCCGTAGTGGCAGGAGCATATATTTTCGCGCCTTTACTGATGCAGTTTATGTGGAAGACAATACCACTTCCAGATGGTGAGTTACGAGAGAAGTTGGGACAACTTACAAAACGAAGTAAAATGAAATATAGAGATATTGCGGTATGGCAAACAGGGTCGTTATTAATCGCCAATGCCGCGGTTGCTGGGACCTTTGGATGGAATCGGCGAATCTTTTTGACAGATGCGCTCCTACGCTATTTTTCGGACGACCAAATAGAGACAATTGTAGCACACGAACTCGGGCATATCCGCTATAAACACATTCCTACCTACATTCTGTTTTCGTGTCTCTACCTTCTCAGTTATCCGCTGTTTTACAGATATATTGAACAACCAATAATGCAATTTCTGCCGACAAATCTGGTTGAGAACTATCCGATTGTTTCTTCAATTGGTTCAATGCTATTCTTTATCTTTTACTTTATTTTCGGATTTCGTTATGTATCTCGACGTTTTGAACACCAAGCCGACTTATATGCTGTTTCCTTGACTAACAGGCCAGAAGCGTTTATATCAGCACTTGAACGATTAGCTATTTTCAACAGTATTCCAAGATATGTTCGGCGTATTTTTGAACTTTTCAATACCCATCCTTCCATTTATCGGCGCGTTAACTTCGTGAATAGGTCTATCATAGGCGATGTAGGTATTACGCGCTACCAAAACTACTTACTCGAAGCCAAAATTTTAGTTGTTTTACTACCGATATTTTCTGCCGCAATAATTCTACTGTTTTTGTAGAGGGAAATAATCACCTACTCGGGTTCAAGCACAAACTTGAGTTTGTCAATTGCACGGTTAATGGGCAATTCGTAGAACTTTTGCAGCTCCCGCAACTCATTCGCGATGTCAAACGCGACAAGAATCGGAATCCGTGTTTCATCATAACCTTTTTTCGTATAACTTTCTATCCGATTCTTGACATAGGTAACCAGGACATCAATGTCGTCAGCGGTTAACTCCTCGCTCGGTTTAATAGAATAAGGGATACCCAAAATGACAAATCGGATAGCTTTAGTATCTTGAATAGGTTGTTTTTCTTCTTCAGTTTGCTGTTCGTCTTGCATATCGGTTCCTTTCAATTAAAATTCCAAATAACGTCGCTGCGTCAAGATTACTAACAAGTTTTGGTCAACTGTAAAGTGGGATAGTCTAAAACCCGTATCCCGTTCCTATGAAAGTGCTTTTCGCATCGTGTTCACACAAGGTTCAACACCTGTCCATCGCTCAAAAGCAATTGCCCCCTGATGTATCAACATGCCAAGGCCTCCAACAATTGTGCATCCCTTTTTCGATGCGACTGTTAACAACGATGTCATCGGTGGCGTATACACAATATCGTAAACGGTAGTGTTCGGCTGAAGCCAATCCGGATCAATCAAAAGCGGATGAGAAACATCCATACTTGATGAGGCAGTATTTACGAGCAATGCGCTGCCTTTCACCGCATCCGCCAGTTGAGAATCCTGCAATTCCATACCTGTCAAAACGGTTTGATGTTTGGCTTTCTCTCCTTCATCCTGCTGTCTTATCTTGTCGGCAAGCTCATCTGCTAAAGCAACTGCTTTTGATACCGTTCGGTTGGCAATGATGACTGATTTGACACCTGCCAATGCCAATGCAACGACAACTGCCCGTGCTGAACCACCCGCACCAAGTACTACAACATCCTTACCGACTGGGATTGATGCTCCTGTCTCCTCCAACGCTCTTAAAAACCCGGGTGCATCCGTGTTCTCCCCATGTATCTCATCATCAACAAAGGTGAGCGTATTCACTGCGCCTATGAGTTCCGCTTCCCGCGAGATAGATGTCAAAAACGGGATGACCGCCTGTTTATGTGGAAGCGTGGCATTGATTCCGACTACATTGAGTGCCTTAAATCCATTCATCGCCTCAGCTACTGCGTCAGCAGCCACGTGGAACGGGACATAGATGTAATCAAGTCCTGCTTTAGCAATAGCAGCGTTATGCATCTGAGGAGAACGGCTATGTGAAACCGGTGCCCCTATGACTCCAACAATCTTTGTGTGACCTGTGATTGTGTGCGGCTTGTCCATCTAACTATGATGCCAACTTTCTTAAGCAAGTAATTTCTCGACCGTTTGTTTCGCCTCTTCCATTTTTGGGTACCGAATTTGCCTATACCCTCGAACGTGTTCAACGCATTCTAATGCTTCAACATGTTTGTCATAGTTCTTTTCATCGGATGGGGCAAACGTATCTATTACTTCTCTGATATACCACTCTCTGAATTCCCGCTCTTTTGCGTGCCACTGCAATAACCAGTGTCTCAGAAACTTCATGTGTTTCATCATGTGCAACATCCAATTTCGGGTATCAATATCATGTTGAATATCAATTCCCATCACGTTGAAATGAGGACGATTTAGATGAAGGTATCGGATTTTATCACCGTTTTTCTCATCTACATTATAGCGTATCTTGTCTCGATCGAGTTTTTCTTTACTTGTCAGCAGGTGTGAAACATATACTTCATCCTTAATCAGCATTACTTTATGTAAATACTTAATGGCAGCTTTGGTGGCACGGTAATCACCAAAGTCTTTTTCGTAAACTTGTTCAATCTTTTCTATGTATATCTGTGCATAGTTTATATTTTCAAACTGAATCAGATCGCAAATATAGAGTGCAAGACTTTGATGTGTGGGGTCATCTAATTCAACTTTTTTAACGATACCCTCAACTAAACTAACGTATGAATCAGCAAGACGTTTACCACGAAATTTTTCTGCAAGAATACGTTTTTTCTCTTCTAATGTGTCTGCATAAGATTGTTTCAAGACATCAGACATAGGTTGCGATAGGATGTTGTCAGCATTTTCATTTGCTGCGAGGTATCTGCCGACTTCAAAAGCATTCAGATTCTGTTGTAAATCGGAACGTTTGACCATCTGCTTCAATGCGAGTTTCATCGGTTCCAGTTCAAGCGGCATCAACCTTTTTTGGAATGCCACTCCTAATAGCATGATATTTGCGTACAGTTTTGCGCCGAATAATTTTTCAGAAATCTCAAATAGATTCAGTCCAAAATACATATTGGTACAATGTTTAATAGTTTCTTCTAAATCGGCGATTTCAAAATTATCTTTTCCGATGAGCGTTGTCACCGTATCAGTTTTGGCAGTATTGACAACGGCAGCGGTACGTTCAGTTGATGCGACACGGAAGACTGATCCTGCTGTAATCCCCCGAACTGCCTCTAAAATGTCAAGACCCAAGACGAGATCCGCCTTGCCGTAAGGAATAATCGGTGAAATCTTAGTACCCAAATTTGAATAGGTGACGTGTGTATAGACACCTCCATTACGAATCGCTAAACCCTTTCTATCACAGAAATGCACATCATACCCCTGGATATACCCGGCAACGACAAGTATTTTAGAGATCGTTCCGATACCCATCCCGCCGACCCCTGCAGCGTAAGCACTCCAGGCTCTATCAAAAGTTCGTGGGGGTGGTGGTGGCAAAGGATGCCCTCCGTTCAATCCAAGTTGCGAAAGTAAATCGGATAGCCCTGATTCCTCCCATTCATTTGATATGCTTGAGTCCTGCTCTTTAGGTTTTTCAATCTGATGAACATGTTGTAGGCGAGGAGGGCGTTTTCGTGTGACTATGACTTCTTCAAAGGACGGACACGCCCATTTTATGCGCGCACAAGCACCATCGGTTACACAGTTAGAACGATCAATCGCTATTTTGTTGCCATAGTCGGTATCAACAATTTTTAAGGCGGGGCATCCCGTAGATTTTGTGCACTCTAAACAAAATTCACAAACTTCTGATGTAATGTTAATATGTTTTTCGACCTTTAAGAAGCCGTTTTTCTCTTTGATCGCTTGTTGTTCGCGTCTAAGTCGTCGGTGGAAAGTAATCGCACACTCTTTATCCGCAATAATAATTTTGACACCTGGTCTTAGTATCGCCTTCTCAAGATATTTTTTATAGTTCAGTCGGTCTTCGGGGTTTACCCGCACAATAGTAATCTCGGAATTTCCAGCCAACCCTTGTGCGACCTTCTCAATATCTTGGGCAAACGTAGGATTACCGAGTATGTCAACATCACCAGCAGGTGTCGGTTGGTGACCGGTCATTGCTGTTGTCTGGTTATCTAAAATAATATATGCGATATCTTGGTTATTTTTGATTGAATCAGAAATTGCGGAGATTCCGCCGTGAAAGAAGGTTGAGTCTCCCATGAATACAACCTGCTTGTTGACGATGAAAGGGTCAATGCCTGCGCCTGCCCCACCGCCGAGTGTCATTGCAGAGAGATTGTGCATCAAGCGCGGAAACGGTTCGTATTTTAGCATTGAATAGCATCCGATATCCCCGTGAAAAACGAGATCAACGGGGGATGAATCGTGATGCTTCTGCATATACGCAGTATCCATGAATTGATTTGTAATTTCAAGAAGGACACTTGAGGAATCACGGTGTGGGCATCCTGGGCAGAAGGTAGGCGTGCGTTTCGGGATATCAGCCTTAAAATCAGCTATCTGTTGCTGTAACTGTGCTTCTTTTGCCAAGAGTTCCATATCAACGGGAACACCCTTTGCAAATCGCCCCTCTTTTCCGTTTTTTGAAAAGAGCGGTATTAAGCGTTGGATTAGAATAGATGGGTCCAATCCGGCTTCCATGGGTATTCCGGGCAAACCTTCAGGAAACTGTTTACCCCATACCTTCACAAGCTTATCAAGATTACCCGCCTGATACATTTGCATTAGTAATGCCTTAATCTCATTTTCAAGGACAGGACGTTTTTCTTCAACAACAAACAGTTCATCTATTTCTTGTGCAAACTCACGAAGAATATCTGGATCAATCGGATGCGTCATACCGAGTTTGAGGATGGGAATAGATCCGCTGAGATTCAGTTCAGACAAGGCATGTTCCAGATAAGCATAACTGAAACCAGCTGTCAAGAATCCGATTTTTTTCTGTTTTTGATCTGAGGTTGAATGGTTATTTGAATTTGTTGGATAGAGAATCTCGTTGAGACCTAACCGCTTGGCAGTTTTGAGTGCGGCGGGTAGTCTTTTTTGAAGTGTTTCAACTTCAATGCGAGCGGTATCAGGTGGTAACACCACGCGGTCATCTATAGAAATTAACGCTGTATCCAATTCTATTTGTGCGATTTGGCTAATGGTTGGATAACAATTTGGATGTAGTTCAACATTTCCGCCGCCATCTGCCTGATTTTGCGTCGTTAGAAAGCAGGTATAGAGGTTTGCCTCCGCAGAAATTTCAAAGGCGTAATTAATCCAATTTTTGAGTTCTTGCCAAGTAGATGGTTCTAAAAGAGGCATATAGAGGTGTCGTGCCAAAAAACGAGAATCGGCAGGGACCTGTGTGCTATACGACCATGTATCATCGCCTACTACAACAACAGCACCGCCGGTTGTACCTGCAAGATTGCAGATCGCGAGCGCATCAGACGCAACGTGCAAACCGACACTTTTCATGAATGCTATTGCGCGCATATCTGCCATTTGTGAACCATTCAACCGGGCAATGCTCAATGCCTCATTATTGGCTATTTGGGCTACGATGCCGTGTGATTTGAGGAGATCCGAATTACGCTGCAGAATATCAAATACCTCTGCAAGCGGTGACCCTGGATACCCTGTCATCAGGCTAACGCCGCTTTCTAAAGCACCTTTGACTAGCAACTCACAGCCAGTATAGACGTTTGTGCCGTTTGATTGTGTAAACCTTTCATCCATATTAAATGATCCTTTAAATGGCATTATCCATTCAATAGTTCACGCGCATGGGCGAGACCAACTTCTGTCTCTTTTCCACCGTGCATACGTGCAATTTCCGTTACACGCTCGGATTCAGTCAACGGTTTGGCAGAAATCAAAGTTCGTTCACCTACAACCTCTTTCTCAACCAAGAAATGTCGATCAGCAAAACGGGCAATCTGTGGCAGATGTGTTATACAGATAACTTGAGCAGACTCGGAAAGTTCCTTCAATTTCTTGCCAACAACATCTGCGATTTTACCGCCTATTCCGCTATCAATTTCATCAAAAAGTACGGTCGGAATACTATCAACCTGAACCAACACTGTTTTTAGGGCAAGCATGACACGGGATATCTCACCACCGGACGCAATTTTTGCCAGAGGACGCAACTCAGAACCGACGTTAGGGGCAATCAAAAACTCAACTTTATCCATACCGTGCTCGCGAAAAGCATACCGTTTTCCATCAATTAAGAATAAACCGTTATCATCTCGGAAAGGCTCAACCGATGTCCGAAATTCTGCTTTTTCCATGCCTAATTCTTGGAGTTCCTTTTCAACTGACGCTGAAAGCCTTTCAGCAACTTTTTTGCGTTTATCCGACAACGCAACACATAACTGCTGTGCCTCTTGTTTCATTTCACGAATTTGGTCTTTAAGAAAATCAATTTTTTCAGAACCGAGTTCTAAATCCTCCAATTTACGTTGTGCTTCGGCTTGGTAATTTAACATCTCTGAAATAGTGTTACCGTATCGTCTTTTGAATTTAGAAATAAGTTCTAATCGGTCCATTACTTCGGCAAGACGCATCGGATTGAACTCTACAGTGTCTGCGTACTGACGGATTTGTGATGCGATATCTTCAAGTTCGTATAACGAAGAATCTATTCGCTCGCTCAATTCAGAAAGATTAGCATCGATTTCAGACAATTTCGCAACGGATTTTACGGCATCCCTTAAATTTTGCAACACTGATACACCACTACCAGCATTTGTTCCTCCAAATATTCCCTGTTTATCACCATCAAGTTGGTCATATACATGATTTGCAGATTCATATAATTGTTCAGCGTTGCTGAGTATTCCTATCTCTGCTGTTAGTTCTTCCTCTTCACCTTCTTGAAGATCTGCTGATGCAAGTTCCTTAACCTCAAATTCAAGCAGTTCCTTTTCGCGTTCAGATGTTCTCAATGTATGTATGAGTGAATCCATCTCTCGTTGCAAATCAAGGAGATGGTGGTATTTTTCGCTAACTTGTTGCCGCTCTGTATCGGTTTCTCCGAAATCATCTAATAGTTCAAGATGTGTTTCAGTTCTAAACAATGATTGGTGTTCGTGTTGTCCATGAATATCAACCAGCACTGCGCCGAGTTCTTCAAGTTGTTTTAAATTTGCCAACTCTCCGTTGATACGACAACGACTTCTGCCATTTGCACTTATTTGTCTGGAAAGAACCAAGGAACCGTCTGTTTCAGTAACTATTGGTACCGGCGATGATGGCATAACACTGACTTCCACAGCCGCAAAGTCAGTGCCTTCCCGCACAATATCAGCAGATGTTCGTTCTCCTAAAACCAAGCCAATTGATTTGAGGATAACTGATTTTCCTGCACCGGTCTCACCAGTAAAGATGTTCAATCC
Source organism: Candidatus Poribacteria bacterium (assembly GCA_965197475.1). Lineage (GTDB taxonomy): Bacteria > Poribacteria > WGA-4E > WGA-4E > WGA-3G > MSPOR6. The sequence goes on from CBDANF010000003.1 coordinate 2,100,045, forward strand.
AGGTGAGAGCTCCAATTCCAATTCGTCTATCAGGGCAATATTGCGGATAGAGATCGCTTCTATCACGGGTTTTTCCTTGTTGTTTTCCTTACAAGTCCCTTCTGACAATGTTTTATTTGATTCTTTCACCTAACATCAACTTTTCGCGCAATGCTTTGTAGTAACTATGACTTCGGGACCTGATAAGCTGAATTGTTCGTTTTGCCTTACGCACCTTTATTTCCGCTTCTCTTGCGAGGGTGTGTGTTTCGCGCTGTCCATCAATAAACAGGTCTAAGCTATCATAAGCAGAGTGCATCTCTACCTTTATCTCTGCATCACCGTGTGCGATAAAGGGACGCACAGTAAGACTATGCGGTGCAATGGGTGTTAGTAGAATTGCCTCCAATTGAGGTGCGACAATTGATCCATTACACGCAAGCGAATATCCTGTTGAACCACTTGGTGTGGCAATTATCAATCCATCTGCCCTATACGGAATAAATAGTTCTCCATCAACGTACGCATCCAACTCAATTAGTCGTGTATAGTGCCGGATTACAACATCGTTCAGCGCGAATGCATGGAATGGACGCGGACTCTGACTATTGACGAAAACTTCCAACATCATTCGATGCTCTATCCGATAATCACCTTTTAATGTTGCCTTTAAGGTCGGTTTAAGTTCATCAAGCGATGCATCTGTTAGAAAACCGAGATGTCCAATATTGATAGCGAGGATCGGCACGTTTTCAATCTGTGGTGTATGGGCTGCACTTAGAAGAGTCCCATCGCCGCCGAGGACAAGTACTATATCCGCCTCTTCTACCATTTCCGCGGTAGCGATTCCTGTTAGTGGGAGCCCGAGTGCTTTTGCTTGTTCATCAGGCACTAACGGAACCACCCCATCTTTCTTTAATAACTCCGACACGTCTGCTACGATTTGGGGTGCTTTCTCCTTAGTAGTGTTGACAAAAAAACCGACCTTTTTCGTCATCCCATCTCCTTTTCTAATCGGGAAAACCCAAAGATAATCACACATCCAACCAGAAAAACACACACTGTAATAAGCAAATTCATGTCAAGTTGTGGTAGCAGATGTGCCGTATCATAGCGTTTTTCCCCAACTATCACTGCATCGCGAAATGGCCATAAACCATACAAAGAACCCACCATTAAACCTATTAAAAAAGCGATTGTCAGATTGCGGTAGCGTTCCAGCAGAAAGTTTAGAAGCCTTGTAAATGCTAATACACCAAACAGACAACCGAGTGCAAAAAAAACGAGTATCAGTAGATTATCCAGAAATGACTGACTTATGTCTCCCTTCAATATAGTTGGGATACCGTCCATAAAATTACTAATCGTGGTTAAAAGCGGGAAATACACACCGAATGCAACTAATAGAAACGAACCACTGATACCGGGGAGAACCATTGCGGAAATAGCCAACGCGCCACATACAAAAAACATTGTGAGCGTTCCGACCGTGACTTCTAACCCAATATTTACCTCTGATGCGCTACCCGCAGCAGTTTTTTTGAATTCTTCCACAAAAACAATCAGTGAAATTGCTACGAGCAAGATTAGCAGTTCTTTCCAACTGAATCCTTTTAGCATCCGCACTGGTATCAAAATAGATGTTAAGACCAAACCGCAAAAGAAGCCATAAGTCGTATCATGCTGAGAATCCAAAAGATAAGCAATTAGTTTTGTCGATAGCAATACTGCGGCGACAGCACCAATTCCTAATATCGTTAGAAAACTGAAGTCAATACGGCGGAGTTCATCTCGAAAATCCAAGAATGCTGTCTTTCTAAAGGTAAAAATGTTAAGCAGTCGCTTCACAGTCGCAAGTCCGATGTTGCGTAATGCTGTGATTAAGCGTTCATAAATTCCTAAAATAAGGGCGAGAGTGCCACCACTCATACCCGGAATAATGTTGGCGATGCCTATCAGAAAGCCGTTAACAAATAGACGGAGTGCATTCATATTTTGGTGTGTTGAGATCAGTCAGTTTCTAATATTATAGCATCTGTCTCACTACAATTTCTCCGTTTCAGTAAGCAGTGTTCATAGTTTCGTTTATGCTTTTTTAAAACACTGTCAGAAATTATACTACAAAACCCAAATTATGTCAACCGTTTATATTTATATAAAGGTATTCAGAAAATAAGACGAATTTTAGAAACGATATGTTGATTGTACCAAAAGATATTCTTGATTGCCAATCGTTTTCAGTTTCGTATTAGTTATTATACAGACCAGATTCCTATCAGAATCGCTTTTCTTAGCATTAATTTATGTTTTCCGATAAGCTTTACCGCTAATACCACTCAATTATGGCTAAAATACGAGAATTGGCGTATTTGAAGGATATTAGATTAACGTGAGTTCGTAATAATACCATTTCTGAAAATTTCAGAGTATTCAGGGTAAAGTGCAAAACATTTTGATGTGGTTTTCGGTTCAAGAACCCGACATATTCTTAATAATTTGCCGAATATCACATATAACATATCATATAATAAGCCATAGTATAATTATAAGCATTCGTAACATATAGATATACTTAATAATGAGACTCAATATCATATCCATTTAATAATACTGAGTCTCATTATCATATTTATTAAACGAGAATGAGACTCAATTACGATAAATCTAAATGATAATAAGTTTCATTCTCATTTAGATAAAGTTACCAACGTTAAATCAAAATGCCATTTTCGTGACAACAATTCAAAATTTACTATAGTGTTAAAATTGGGTTTATTTTTCAAATTATCTGTTTTCTGCCGAATTTAAATTCTGTATATTGCCGTGGTTTCTCAGAAAAATACATATTAATCCTCACAAAACCTTATTAACGTCTATCTTCAAAATCCCTCTGCGAATTTAGATGTTATGATTTCGAGATATTTAAAACAAATCTATTGACTTTCACACCTGATAATATGATACACTATGCAAAAATTCTCATTCAATCCTGAACAGTAAAGGTAAACACTTATGAACTTCCCAATCTTGTCCGAATCAAAACGTATTGAGATGTTGCAACCTCCACAGGGACGTGTGCGGATGGTACTTGACACAGACACATACAATGAAATTGACGATCAGTTTGCAGTCGTTCACGCGCTTCTCTCACCAGAACAACTCAACGTTGAAGCGATATACGCTGCTCCTTTTCACAACAACCGTTCAGCGAATCCCGAAGATGGAATGGAAAAAAGTTATGACGAGATTTTGCGGCTTTTGGACTTTCTTGAAGTCAAATCTGATGGTTTTGTTTATCGCGGTTCAAAGGGATTTCTCTCTGATGGAGAAACACCTTTACCAAGCGAAGCAGCGACAGATATGGTTGAACGAGCAATGGCAAATACAGACGAACCTCTCTATATTGTTGCTGTTGGTGCTATAACCAACGTTGCTTCTGCAATCTTACTTGAACCGAAAATTATCAAAAAGGCAGTCGTCGTATGGCTTGGTGGTAATCCGCTATATTGGTCTCATACCCGAGAGTTCAACCTTGCACAAGACATTCACGGAGCGCGAGTGGTCCTCAATAGTGGTGTGCCGTTTGTACATCTACCCGCACGCGGAGTTGTCTCGCACCTGTTAACAACAGTGTCAGAAATGGAGCGTTATGTCCAAGGACAGGGAAAAATTGGTGACTACCTTGTTGAAATTTTCAAAGATTACCACAAAGACCACTTTGCTTGGTCAAAGGTTATATGGGATATATCTGCCACCTCTTATCTTGTGAATAACAGCTGGGTGCCAACAGAAATTGTGCATAGTCCTATTCTGACAGATGCTGTAACGTGGAGTTTTGATAACAGTCGGCACCTCATGCGTGTTGCGACGGGTGTGAATCGGGATGCGATCTTCCGTGACCTATTCCAAAAGTTACAGCGGGCTAATTAAGATCAGTTTTTCTACAATAGACAGTTGGATTTCCCAAAATGTCTTATAATCCTATAATTCCGAGAATCCAGTGAATCCTGGTTCAGACATAACCATAATTTCTCCAGAAACATTCAATTGTTGATATTTATTCCTATATGAATTATAGATACCAACCCATTTTCAACAATTGAATGCCTCTGATTCGTACACCTTTTTCTTGAAAAAAGATCTGTATTCTGTTAAAATCATAGAAATAAGTTAAACTTGTTTACAGATACATTCAAACGGTCTGAGAGTTCTTTATACCGTACTCCTACGATTCGTGTTCCTGCCTTTATTCACAACGGAGATAATCATGGATACACTGAACGATTTCAGAATCAAACAAAATAAATATATCCCCAACTTTCCTAAAGCAAATGGGAAACCGACCATTTACATAGAAGGCTATCCGTGTGAGGACGATGAACCTATGGCCGCAACCGATTTTCACGCTGAGCAGATAACTACGTTCTCCGACCAACTCAAGCGATATTTCGCAATCAACGAACTAATCCACATTGGCGTTGACAGTTTTATCTATTATAGCGAAGGGGATATCACAAAAGTTGTCGCACCTGATATCTACATCGTTTTTGGTGTAGAAAAATATCCGCTACGTCGTAGTTTCTATACGTGGGCGGAAGGGACAGTACCTATAGCGGTTTTTGAGTTTCTCTCTGACTCAACTGCGCGTCTGGATCGGCAGAAAAAAGTAGACTTGTATATGACAGAAATAGGAGTTCAAGAATACTTTATCCACCAACCTGAAATGGAGAAACCTGCGGAATTTCGTGGTTGGCAGCGAAGTACTTCTGGGAATTATACTGAGATTGTGCCTGATGCCGAAGGTGGATTGTTCAGTAATGCGTTAAATCTCTGGTTTCGATGGAAAGATGACCTAACGACACATGTGAGACTGTTGCGCCCGTCCCTTCCTGATGGCACGCCTATAACAACTTCTATGGAGGAAGAACAACTCCGGAAGCAAGAAAGACAACTGCGAGAGCAAGAACAAAACCTTCGTATCCAAGAACAACACCTACGAGAAGAAGCAGAAGCGATGGCAGCAGAAGAAGCAGAACGACGACAAGCAGCAGAGGCACTTGCTAAACAGGAAACTGAACGGTGTCAGGAGTTAGAAACTGAGTTAGAACAACTTCGTACCCAAATCGCTAATAACGAAAATGGAACCTCTTGACATATTCGAGACATAATAGCACACCCAGCGCGTTCCGTCAGTATTTGACACATCTGCACCGTTAAAGAGATTTTAAGCAATTTTGCCGTTCCTCCCAATCTGGTAAATACGCTGACATATACCCCTTAAACAACTGACCGTGATTCGGCACAAGTAGATGCACTAATTCATGCACAATCACAAATTCTGCCAACGTTTCTGGTAGATTAAGCAACTCTGTGTTGAGCGTCAATCTACCTTTGGTTGATATAGATGCCCATTTTCGTCGCATGGCGCGCAAATGCACCTCCCGCACCTCAACACCAATGCGGTCTGACCATTGCCACACAACATCTTTCAAATCCATCGGGTTATCCCATGCTTTTCGGTTTTCATATCCGTTTCAACTTTAGCAATTTGTTAGTTGTTTCAATCAGATTTTTTGTCCCAACTGTTGGGCTTAATGTTTTATAGAGCATACTGCGTAACTCTTTTGCTTGGTGTTTGTCCCACTGATGGTCAGGGTATTTTTCAAAGATTTGATTGACGGCTTGTGCTTGTTCTGGTGTAATATCTTCTCTAACATTTCTGAGGACTGTATAGATGGCAAAAGCGTTATCATCCAATTCAGTCTGGTTTTGTTCTCTTTCAGCGCGTGAAACTTCTTCAGCAAACTTCATCAACTCAGTTAATGCATCTTTTGTTCCTAACTGACGATTGTCATAGGTTTCTATAGCTGCTTCTGCGCGTTCGCCAATTGGGATCAGAAACGGTTTTGATTCCCCTTCCTTGATTACTGTTTGCCGCAGTGCTTTCCGCAAATTCATCACTTTAACCGCATCAGATACATCGCTCTGATCTATTTCCTTCAAAGTGGTTTCGTTCAATTCATAAATATCATCGGGTAATTCTAATATATTGCCTTCCGTATGCGCTTGCAACAGTTCCTGTGTTTTAGCGGTTAACTCTTTATCAACGGAAATATTGTCAGAATTTGCATTACGAATTAATCTATATAGCGATGCAAGAGTTTGGTAATCCTCTAAAAATGGGTGTAAGAAGGGATCAGGTGAAAGGATGTTATAGAGATTCTGTAACTGTTTGAAGAACGTGAAAAATGCTTCTCGGACATCCTTATCTGCAAAATGTTCAATCGCGCGTTCTATTGCTTTATCGTCCGTTCCTTCGGCAAAGGGTAAATATTGTTGTGCGTCTTCACGCATCATCTCTGCAAATCTATCTTTCAGTTCATCAATGTTTTGAATTACGCTTTCCACTTCGTCAGAATCAAAGACGAGTGCCTTTTTCATGTTTTCAAAGATACCGACAAAATCAAATACAAACCCCGCGGGTTTTAGCAATCCATCCTCATCTTCATAAGGTCGATTGACACGCGCAATTGCCTGTAACAACACATGGTCACGCATCGGTTTATCAAGATACATGCAGTAAAGGATCGGTGCATCAAATCCAGTCAATAATTTTTGGGTCACAATCAGTATTTTCGGTTGTTCGTTTTTGTCAATGAATTGCTTACGAATTTCTTTCTCTTGATCTGGTGTGTGGTGGAATGATTTCATCAGTTCGGAGTCGTTATTGTTGTGAGAGTAGACTACCTCCGAATATTCTGGTGATAGGTGCTTATCCAATTCTTCTTTGTAAAGGGCGCACGCCTCACGGTCTACTCCGACCAGAAACGCCTTGAATCCCATCGGCTCAATTCTTTCCTTGAAATCTTTTGCTACAAACTTAGCAATTTCTGCCACCCTATTAGGTGCTTTCATTATCGCTTTTAGATTGACAGCGCGGTCAAGGATTGCGTTCAGTTCGTCTGGGTCGCTAACGCCTTCCGCTTCTGCAAGGCTTAGAAATTCCTGATCTAATATCTCTGGATCCACCCGTAATCCAGATGGTGCAAGGGCGTAGTTTAACCTTAAAGTTGTGCCATCTTCAATAGATTCCGCGATACCATATTTATCAAGATATCCCTGTTCATCATCTTTGCCGAATACTTTGAAAGTGCCTTCACCTTTAGAAAGGTTATCAATCGGTGTACCAGTAAATCCGATATAGGTTGCATTCGGCACGGCAGCCATTAAGTAATTTCCAAAGTCACCACCTGTGGTTCTGTGTGCTTCGTCAATTAAGACAATTACGCTCTCGCGGGTATTGAGATCTGCTGGTCTCTTGTCGAATTTATGAATCATGGACACAATCAAACCGCGATAATCGGATGCTAAAGCATCTTCCAAGTCATTCTTGCTCTCTGCTACTCTGGAGGTTGAAAAACCGTAAGCGGTGAGATTTTTAAAGAGTTGGCTTTCTAATTCATTGCGGTCAACAATCATTAGCACGGTAGGCTTTTCAGACTGCTTTCCACCGCGCAGGAGTCGTGATGCAATTGAAATCATAGTGAGAGTCTTACCGCTGCCCTGTGTATGCCAAACAAGCCCGCGCCGTTTGTTCTGATCGTTAACCCGATCAATCACTTTTTCTATTGCGCGCGTTTGGTGTTGACGCAACACAACTTTAGAAAGTTGGTTATCTCTACTCTGAAAAATAATAGACCGCTGCAATTCATAAAGTATACGTTCGCGCTGGAAAAAAGTCTTTACCTTCTGTTCATAGTTTGCAGACTCATCTGTTTTCCAATCGAAGATATTTTTGCGGTTGGTGTTCCACGTCACGCTATAGAGGAGGTTTTTTAGGTCCGTGACACCAAATAGTTGCGCAGTGGTAAACATCTCAGGTGTTTCGCGATGGTAGCGGCGAATTTGATCCACCCCTTGGGCTAATCCATCCCGTTTCTTTGCGGATTTTGTTTCTACTACTGCAATCGGTATTCCGTTAATGAGAAATACAACATCAGCGCGATTGGTGTGGACAACACCTTGTTGCACCCATTCATCGGTAACATGAAACAGGTTATTGTCGGGGTTCTCAAAATCTATCAGGGTAACGTTGCGTTGGCGGTTTTCACTGTGAACAAAAGTTGACTCTCTACCGTGCATCCATGAAAGTGCGTCCTGATTTCCCTCAAGTGTGGATTTAAGCAAATCAAGCAGCCGCATAACATCATCGCAGTTGGAGTCGTCTACGACATCCTTGTTAAGTTTTAAGAGTTGCGCTTTTAGCACATCCGTAAAATAGCGCGCGGAGGTATTGCCGCCCCGCATACGTCTTGCATCTGATGGCGAAATATATTGCCAACCGATTTCATTGGCGTATTTGAGTAGTGGGTCTTGGACTGCGGAACGTTCAGACATAACTGTCTCCGAATTGAGAGATTAACTAAATAAAAATATGCAACGTAACTTTATTCTTCCTCTTCTGCCTCAGAAACGCGATGGGAACGAATTTCTTGAATATGTTTTACACCTTCAGATATATCAAGTACTGCAATTAACACATGCCATAAACCGATGATAGTTACTCCATGGTGACTCCTTAGATTCAATGCTTTGATATCTTCTAAAAAAGGTGGCAAAACTTCAATCAAACCTGTGATAACGAGAAAAACGCCAAAGAAAAAATTCAGAATTGCAACAATTATTTTCCATTTTTTATTCTTCATGTGAAATTTTATCATTTTTGTAAGAACCACCTTGTGAATTTAGTAATCCCACATCAATCAACGGCACAGCAGACCTTTGCCCTGTCATCAGTTCATCAAGCATGGCGTGAAAGAGTTCATCTATCAGTTCAACTTCTCGTTCAAGAGCTGCTATTTTTTCGTCACAACTGACCAACACCAAAGCAATCTTGTCTGTTTCCTCTTTGCTGGGTCTTGGTACCGGAATATTTAATAGCGATGCTTTATTCAATTTTGGTCTCGTTGCTCCACTCAAATACGGAGCTAAATCAATTGAATTAAAATAATATTCCAAGAAAAATTGTTTAATATCATTAACTCTTAAGACATGGGCGTGATTATTAACCCACGATTTACCCTCTATTGAATAAGCAATTGGTAGTTTTCTTGAAACAAGATTTTCTCCATCTTCAGCAATAAGCAGTAACGGTTCATCAAACAAATAATCATCTATCCAGTCGATTTGACCGCTTGCCCCGTAATATGGCACTTCTCCTTTTCGTTCATTCCTGTCACTCTGTTTTATAGGAACACGCTTTGAATCTAAGCATTCACATAATTTTTCGAGTTTTACAACTTTCCAATTCTCAGGAATCTCGCCAATTTCTGTCTGTTTGTGGGGTTCACCTTTTGTGCCGTGAGAAAAGAGAAAATCCATCAATGCCGCTTTGCGTTCCCGTTCTAATGCAATTTCGCGTTGCCGGGTGAACTTTGCTTCTTGGATTGTGTGTAAGATGTGGGCGATGGCGCGTTGTTCGGGTAGTGAAGGACACACAACTGAAAATTCTTGTAAATACCTATAGTGCCGATTATATCCTTTATTGGGCACGTTAAGATTCGAAAGCGCGTAATAGAAAAAACGGGCATCAAGAATTTCATCGTTTGGGTAAAGAAGTTGTGTTCCATCAGCCCCAAGCACAAATGGGAAATCAACATATTTGAAAATACGTGTATGATCTCCAAAAATCACAGCAGGCAAATTATCAGAGATCACAGACTCAAATGAGTCTGTCCAACCGGCAATAAATGATGCCCCTTGGTCAATTACTGGAAATTCGCCTGATTCTTGGTAGTCTTTTTTAGGAATTGAAGGCTTCTTCTTAGATTTAACCTTTTTTAAACAATCTATAAAGGGTAGAATTTTCCAATGTTCTGGTAAATTTATTCCATCCATAACAACTTTTCCTCAAGTTAATTGAGAGATCATACCTGAACGATGTTCTTTTTCATCTCCTACTGCTCGGTTTTCCAGGTCCGCTTCTCGTGGATCCTGTCGGTGTTCCTCGGGTTTGACCTCTTGATTCTGACTGACTTTGTCCTCTCTGGCTTTTTGGAGTACTTGGAGGTGCTGTCCGATTTGCATGTGAACGGACTATCCGCCTTGCATGTGAACGGACCATTCGATTTGAATAACCTTCTACAGAGCTACTTTGCTTGTCAGAAACAGTGGATTGATCCTCCGCATACGGTCCCGAATCAAAAGCTCTATGTACTACCTCAAAGGTATAAAGTGGTTTGCCATTAGTAGTCAATTCCTGAAGTTGAGTTTGGATAATTTTTCGATCTATCAAACCTGGGTCTAATATGGCAAGGTCAAAATCAGGACGCACGATATGTAGACCCATTCCATATTTATCAGCAACACCCTTTACTCCATCATCAAACCCAGTGTTGGTAATCAATATGGCTTTATTAGCATTATTTATGTCATTCCTAACAAACTGTAATTCTTTTGCTCTCCCTATTTGCACATTATCTGATCCGCGCCACTTTGCATCGGCAATATTTAAATATAGTGCAACTTCATTTCCATCTTCCCAATAAAGGTCAATCTGATTCTCATATTTCACTAAACCAGGGTGAGTTGGACTTGGAATCCTGACAGATTTTACTTCCTCAATGGAAGTTTCAAATTTATCAGCTATAAACAACCGACATAATTCTTCATACTGTATGTAATGCATTTCTAACTCCTTTTTATTTAATTTTTAGTTTAAGTTGTACTAATATTTCTTCCAATGTGTTATCCGCTTTTTCGCGTGCGATGCGGGCTACTGTTAAGTCAGCCAAAATCTCATTCACCGGACGGTGTTCAACTTTATCGCCGACATCCACAAACTGGGACGGGCTCAAGTTGTAATCGGTTTTCTGTGCATCCTCAAGTGTGATAACTTTGCTTAACTTTTCACGCGATTCCCAGGCTTCATAGACTTCAGTTGCTGCTTTGATTGCTTCATCGGTTAGGACATTTTTCGGTTTTCCCTTCTCAAAATGTTGGGATAGGTTGATAAGCAGGACCTGTTCTCTTCGTTCTTCCGTTTTGTTGCGGTTCAGTAGCAAAATTATGCCCGGCGCGGTTGTGTTGTAAAACAGATTTTCGGGAAGTAGGACTACACCTTCAATCAGGTCCTCTTCAACAAATTTTTTGCGGATATCGCGCTCCCGATTAGTCTGTTTAGCACCAGAACCGCGAGAGACTGCGCCGGTATCCAGCACAATCGCTGCGCGTCCATTATCCTTTAGAGAAGCGAGCATGTGCTGCACCCATGCCCAATCTGCTGAGGAGCTGGGCGGGGTTCTGTCCGAGAATCGGTTCCAATTATCATTTTCGTAAAAATCATCGTCATATTCTTTCTGATTCCACATCGGGTTTGCCACCACATAGTCAAAACGTTGGAGTTTTGAATTATCAGCGGCAAAACGTGGGTTACGGAAAGTATCGCCTATCTGAATATCCGCGCTGATAAAATCGTGTAGAAAGGCGTTCATTTTTGCCATTGCGTAGGTGGTCGGAGTCAATTCTTGTCCATAGATGCGTGGTGCTTGGCTCTTTTCGTCCGGGTGCATTTCATCAAATTGCAATCGTCCTTTGATAAGCAGCCCGCCTGATCCGCACGCGGGATCGTAGATAGTGGAATAGGGTTCAGGGTTAAGGAGTTTTGCCATTAGCCATCCGACCTCTTTCGGCGTATAGAACTCGCCTGCGCTCTGTCCTTGTCCTTCAGCGAACTTGCGCAATAGATACTCGTAGGCACGTCCGAGGATATCCGGCTCCGCATCTTCAAGTCCAAGCCGATGTTGACTTATAACCTCAATCAGTTTTTCAAGGCGTTCGTCGTCAATAAGTCTTTGTCCGCTTTGGGTTTCGCTGAAATCTTCTACGTCAAGCACGCCCTGTAAACGTGGGTTTAGACGTGCAACCTCGCGCATTGCACCGGTAACAAACTGTCCCAACCGACCATCCGCGGGCTGGTTTCGGAGTGCTTCCCAACTATACTGCTGCGGAATATAAAAACGGACAATTGGGTCGTCGCGATCCGTTTTAAGTGCGTCTTCATGGTCTGCTGCAATAATCTCTCGTGCGACCGCTTCATCACCGAATACCTCAACATGTTTTGCAAACTCATCATCAAACACATCGGAGAGTCGTTTATAAAAGATTAGCGGTAAGATGAAATCTTTGAATTTTGGTGCATCGGTTGCGCCGCGTATCACACAAGCAGCATCCCATAGCCAAGTTTCAAGTGTGGATATATCTAAATGTTCCTCGTTTTCAGATTCCAAGGGGAGTGTGGTTTGGGTGTTGTCGGTTGGGGTTTTCTTTTTCGGCAAGGGACATGCTCCTTCGGTTTTTGTGCTATAACTTTTCTGTAGATGAAATTATAACATCTTTTCTACAAAAAAGCAATTCCAACAATTTCTCTTGCAAACAAAACCTAAATTGCGTATACTTTATACAATGCTATCAACCCACATCAGCGGAGATATTTCTTGAAGGATAATCTATTAAGTAACTTAAACAGTGTTCAACGAGAGGCTGTCCAACACACCGAAGGACCGCTCCTTATCCTATCCGGTGCGGGGAGCGGCAAAACGCGCGTGATTACCCATCGCGTCGCATATCTCATTAAACACCACCGTGTTTCTCCCTTCCGCATTCTCGCTGTAACGTTTACCAATAAGGCAGCGAACGAAATGAAAGAACGTTTGGATGGACTCGTTGGGGAGGGAATGAATAAAAACCTGTGGGTTGCCACCTTCCACGCGACCTGCGCGCGAATCCTACGCCGAGATATTGAGCAATTAGATGGCTTTACCCGTAGTTTTACAATATACGATAAAAGTGAGCAACTTACAGTTGTAAAAGATATTCTCAGGCAGCACGGATTAGATGACAAACAGTATAATCCACGGACCATTCACGATCTGGTCTGTAAAGCAAAAAACAATTTCATAAAACCATCTACTTATGCGAACACAGCTGACGGTTTCTATGAAAAGATTGTTGCAAAAATATACCCCATGTATCAGGACACGCTTCGCAAAAACAACGCTTTGGATTTCGATGATCTGCTCAACTTTACAGTAGAACTTTTTAAAAAATATCCAGATGTTCTTGAATACTATCAAGAAAGGTTTGAACATGTGCTTGTAGATGAGTATCAGGACACAAACCACTGCCAATATGAATTGGTGCGTTTTTTGGCTGGTGAAAAACAGAATGTGTGTGTCGTTGGGGACGATGACCAATCGATCTACAGTTTTCGAGGGGCAGACATCCATAACATACTCAATTTTGAAAACGATTATCCAAATACTTGTGTCCTCCGTTTAGAGCAGAATTACCGTTCAACCCAAAATATCTTAGAAGCAGCATGGAGCGTTGTTCAAAACAACAAAGGACGTAAAGAGAAAAAACTTTGGACAAAAAATGATGAGGGAGAACTTCTCACCTGCTATGAAGCGATTGATGAACGGGACGAGGCAGGTTTCGTGGGTACAAAGATAGAGGATTGGCATGCAGAAGGGGTTGATTATAAGGATTTTGCGATCTTTTATCGGACGAATGCACAATCCCGTATCTTTGAGGAAGCACTTCGTTCTGCGAATATACCCTATCAGATTGTTGGTGGGTTGGGTTTTTACGACCGGATGGAAATAAAGGATTTGATCGCTTATCTCCGCGTCATGTGCAATCCGCGCGACTCAATGAGTGTCAGACGTATTATTAACGTCCCAAGTCGAGGTATTGGTGCAACATCACTTGAGCGACTCATGAATTTTGCGGATAATCAAGAAATTCCACTTTTTGAAGCTGTCCAACGCGTTGACGAAATCGAAACGATTAACAGCGGCATCAAAGGAAAAATCCGCCGCTTTGCTAAAATATTTGATGAGTTTGACGGAGATGACCTACCCGCTGATGCGCTTGGGCATGTTTTAGAAACGACAGGTTATCTTGAAAACTTTAAAGGGCAACGTTCAATAGAGGCACAGAATCGGGTTGAAAATATTGAGGAACTGCGGAACGCTGTTTACGAATATGAAATGATCGCTGAGGAGCCGACACTTTCGGATTATTTAGAAAATGTTGCGCTCATAGCCGATATTGACACGATGCAAACAGATGATGATACAGATGAAACAAATATCGTGACACTGATGACTTTGCACAGCGCAAAAGGGTTAGAATTTCCTTTCGTTTTCATCGTCGGTATGGAGGAAGGATTTCTACCACATAAAAATTCCATGAATTCAGAACCGGAATTAGAAGAGGAACGTAGGGTCTGTTATGTTGGAATCACGCGTGCGATGGAGCAGCTTTTTCTCGTGCATGCACAATCGCGTAGAACTTGGAGTGGTGCTGAGTATAGAGTCCCATCCCGTTTCATTGAGGAAATTTCGCCACACCTTATTAAGCAAGTTGATCGATACAATTCTGCGTTTTCTCAACCAGAAATCAGTTACGTTGAAGAGGAGCAGGTAGACTTTTACAAGGTTGATCAGATTGTACATCACCCGAGTTTTGGACGAGGAAAGGTAACCAAACTCAGTGGTTCCGGCTTGAATACTTATGTGACAGTTCGGTTCGACCGTGCTGGCTCTAAGAAATTTGCTGCTGCGTTGGCACCGCTGCAAACAGTTTAACATTCTTTTTCGGAACGTTTTGTAAATCCAAGTGTAAATTAAAAGAAAGGATTCCAAATTACATGGCAACTATCACCACCGATGGCATCCGACACGTTGCAAACTTAGCACGTCTCGAATTTAATGAGGAAGAGACACAACATTTCACTGAACAACTTACCAGAATCTTGGACTATATCGGAAAGTTGAATGAATTGGATACGGATGACGTTCCACCGACATCACATATCCATCCGCTTCACAATATAACTAAGGCAGATGTCGTCAAAACCTCGTTACCGCGCGATGCGGTTCTTGCGAACGCACCTGAGCCAGAAGAAGGGTATTTCGGTGTGCCCAGAGTAATTGATACTGATTAAGGAGCAGAATTGAATGTCGCTTTACCAATTGACAGCACACGAACTACACGATAAACTCAAGGCACGTGAAATCACTGCTGTAGAATTGACCGAATCCGTTTATAAGCGAATTGAGTCGGTAGAACCACACGTCAAAGGTTACTTGACGTTAACCAAAGAGATTGCGTTGGCGCAAGCGAACGCTGCAGACATAGGATTTCAAAATGGCGATGAGATGCCGCCCCTTGCTGGCATTCCTATTGCTATTAAAGATGTGATATGCACCAAAGATGTTCGGACAACCTGTGCTTCAAAAATCCTGAGCAACTTTGTGCCACCTTACGATGCAACTGTCATGACAAAACTGCATCAACAAGGTGTTGTGATGGTAGGCAAAACGAACATGGACGAATTTGCGATGGGGTCATCTACCGAAAATTCTGCATATCAGATTACACACAATCCGTGGGATCTGGAAACGATTCCCGGTGGGTCAAGTGGCGGTTCAGCAGCGGTTGTGTCCGCGGACACAGCAATTTGTTCGTTAGGGTCAGATACAGGAGGCTCTATTCGTCAGCCTGCAGCACTCTGCGGCGTTGTCGGTATGAAACCGACTTATGGTCGTATTTCCCGCTACGGACTAATAGCGTTCGCCTCTTCGCTTGACCAGATCGGTCCGTTTACCAAAGACGTGACAGATTGTGCGCTGATTCTCAACGCCCTCTGTGGAAATGACGAAATGGATTCGACTTCCGTTGATGTTCCTGTTCCAGATTTCACACAGAGTCTCATCAATGATGTCCAAAGTTTGAGAATAGGCGTACCAAAGGAGTATTTCACAGAAGGTTTAGATACAGAAGTGGCGGATCAAGTGTATGCCGCTATCGCAGCGTTGGAAAAACAGGGTGCGTCCGTACAAGAGATTTCTCTACCGCATACCGAGTATGCCATCGCTACGTATTATATAATAGCACCAGCTGAAGCGAGCGCGAACCTTGCGAGATATGATGGTGTCCGTTACGGCTACCGGACTGAAGAACCCGCAGACCTGATTAATATGTATAAAAAAACACGTAGCGAAGGTTTCGGGCAAGAGGTAAAACGCCGTATTATGCTTGGTACTTTTGCACTAAGTGCAGGATACCAAGATGCCTATTACCGCAAGGCACAGAAGGCGAGGACGCTTATTAAGTCAGATTTTGATGCTGCATTTGAGAAGGTTGATGTAATTGCAACGCCGACCTCGCCGACACCTGCATTTAAAATCGGTGAACGAACTGCGGATCCGTTGCAGATGTACCTGTGCGATGTAATGACAACACCTGCGAGTCATGCGGGGTTACCGGGTATTTCTGTTCCATGCGGTTTTGTAAAAAATGGCTTACCTGTAGGTTTGCAGCTTCTAACAGCCCCCTTTGCAGAGGAAACTCTTTTACGCGTTGCCTATACCTTTGAGCAAAACACTGATCACCATTTACAAAAGCCTGAAATATTGAACGCTAAAGGAAAATAATGAAGATAATAACTGCCCCTTTAGGTGGACTCATCGGTGCGATATTAGGCGGTATCCTCTGGGCAAAATATATTCAGTGGACAGGCAACACGGCTGGCTTCGTTGCTATTGGTATCGGAGCATTGACGGGGATAGGGATGCTTCTAACCAGTACCCGCGCCATTGATCCAAATGTAAAAAAGCATTGGGTGATGGTTTCAATCGCTGCAGCACTTTTCTCTGTTATTGGCATCTTTATTGGCAAAGACCTTGACGTTCAGTGGAATGCGGTCACACAAATTACTGAACAACTTATGCAAGAGCGAAACCTATCCATAGAGCAAGCTACACCCATTGCCAAAAACTTATTTGGTGGATTCTCAAAATGGGAGCTTATGCAAGAGCGTATGGACTGGTTTGATTGGGTCTATGGTGCCATCGCTGTCTTTGTCGCTATTTACATCACATTGACCCCATGGTTACGAAACTTTTTTACCAAATTTGATTAAAATTAGGTCAAATTTGTCTCTGCTATACCTGCTATACATTAAAATGGAGTTAAAAATGAAAAAAAATTGTATTTGCATCATGGTTTTTACTATTCTCATATCGGTTTTCCTACCATTAACTTGGAATTCAGCTCAAGACAAGGATGCAAATGATGATAAACTATTAGAAAATATCGCGCTCTTTTCTGAAATATTGGCTTATATTAACCAAGAACACCTTGATAATCCGGATGAGAAGGAACTGATGGAGGGTGCAATAAAAGGTATGCTCCGCACTTTGGACCCATACAGCCAATTCATTCCCGACCAGATTGCATTTAGCACACAAAACCGAGGGAATTATGGCGGACTCGGCATGATGGTTGGAATCCGTGATGATGTGATTACCGTCATTACACCTTTTGAAGGTAATCCTGCTGCGCTTGCCGGTGTCCAAAGCGGCGATATTATCAGTCAGATTGATGGAGAATCAACAGCAGTCATGACCTTAGACGACGCGGTTGACCTATTGCGAGGTGAACCCGGTACCTCAGTCTCAATTACCATTATTCGACCAAAGGAAGCTCGTCCGATAGAGCTTACAATCACGCGGGAAGTGATTCGAACCCCAAGCGTCAAAAAAGAAATTATCGGTGATAATATCGGATATATCAAAATTAATAGTTTCCTTGAAACTACAGCTAAAGACGTTGATACAGCTTTTGAAGAATTCAATCAGCACAACATCAACGGTATCATCCTTGATCTGCGCTTAAATCCTGGCGGACTTCTCGGCTCCGCTGTTGAGATTGCAAGTGATTTTCTGGAACCCGGCCAACTCGTTGTTTATAGTCAAGGGCTTGAAGCTGAAGATCGTGAAGACTTCCTCGCGAAAGGTCAAGTAAGGGAAAAACTACCATTGATTGTCTTGGTTGACGGTGGCAGTGCAAGTGCTTCTGAAATTGTTGCTGGTGCGATAAAAGACCACGGTAGGGGCCTTGTCATGGGCAGTAAAACCTTCGGAAAAGCATCAGTACAAAAGGTTTTTCGACTTAGCAATTCAAAAGCTGCAGTAAAATTGACGGTCGCTCGCTACTATACACCAAACGGTATTGATATTGACAAAATCGGTATCATTCCCGATGTTGAAACATCCGGATTTAGCCGTTCTGAACAGCAGATGCAGTTCAAACTCCGCGATAACGCAAAACTTAAATCGTTTGTTGAAGAAAACGGTGATGACGTTTTAGAAAAACTCGCAGCAGCTGAGCACGCATCCCGTGATGACCGTCAAGCAGCAACACTCTTACGAACTTTTAGACGGTTGACTGACGCACTCACCGAGGAACAAATTATCCTCAGCGATATTGGAATTAAGTATGCTATTGCCCAAATTACAGAGAACATTAGGGATGAACTTGAACATGACCCACAAGTTGGCGCTGCGGCTGAACAACTGAAAGTGATTAAGCTGTTAAATGGGCAGAACTAATCAGATTACCTGATTGATGAAATGGTTATTTCTGCAGAAACGAATCTGATAAATGGGCGAATTTAGGTAGATAGACCTGACCACCGTCCTATAAGCAGGAAGATAGGAACTTGATGAACCTACAAATGCCGATCCGAAATTACATCAACAACACATGGCAAGAATCTGCGGCAGCCGAACTGCTTGATGTTACCAATCCTGCCACCGGTGAGGTGCTGACTCAGGTTCCACTTTCACCTTCAGAAGAGGTTGTTCAAGCTGCAACAGCCGCAGTGAGTGCATTTGACGAATGGCGACGTACCCCGCCTGTGCAACGTGTGCAATACCTTTTCAAATTGAAGAATCTCCTTGAGGAAAACCTTGACGATATTGCGCAGACCATTACAATGGAGTGCGGAAAAACGGTTGCAGAAGCGAAAGGCGAAATGCACCGTGCCATCGAAAACGTTGAAGTCGCGTGCGGCATCCCTATGCTCATGCAAGGCACTAATTTAGAGGACATCGCTACCGGTATTGACGAATTTATGATCCGTCAACCTGTGGGAGTCTGTGCAGTTATCGCACCATTCAATTTCCCTGGAATGATAACTTTCTGGTTTCTGCCGTATGCCATTGCTTGCGGAAATACCTACATCGTTAAACCTTCTGAAAAGGTGCCGCTTACCATGCAAAAGATATTTGGACTGCTGGAACAGACAGGTCTGCCTCAAGGTGTCGTCAATCTTGTGAACGGTGGACAGGAAACTGTGAATGCCATCTTGGAGCATCCCGAAATCCGCGCTATTAGTTTTGTCGGGTCAACAGCAACTGCGAAAGCAATCTATGCCAAAGCCGCAGCAAATGGGAAACGGGTTCAGTGCCAAGGCGGTGCCAAAAATCCATTGATTGTTTTACCAGATGCTGATCCGCAGTTTACTGTCAATGCTACCGCTGATAGTGCCTTCGGATGTGCTGGACAGCGGTGCCTCGCTGCATCCCTTGCCTTTGCTGTTGGCGGCGCACGTAACTGGTTTCCTAAAGCTATCAGTGACACAGCTACGGATAGGATTGTCGGAAACGGATTGGAAAAAGATGTGCAGATGGGACCTGTGATCACACCTGAAAGCCGGAAACGTATTGAGGATGTGATTCAGACAGGCATAGATGATGGCGCGCGAATTCTCGTTGATGGTCGATATCCGAACATCCGTGGCGGTGAAAACGGCAACTTTATACGTCCAACTGTTCTCGGTAATATTGACCCGCAAGGAGAGATTGCAAAAACCGAAATCTTCGGACCCGTTTTAGGACTCATCCATGTTGAAACGATAGACGATGCGATCACACTCATCAACAGCGGTAGTTATGGTAATATGGCGTGTCTATTTACAAGCAGTGGTGCGTCTGCGCGCAAGTTTCGCTATGAGGCGCAAATAGGCAACATCGGCATTAACATAGGTGTTGCCGCACCGATGGCATTTTTCCCGTTTAGCGGTTGGAAAGATAGTTTTTTTGGTGATTTGCACGGGCAGAGTTGGGATGCCGTTGATTTCTTCACGCAGAAAAAAGTTGTTGCAGAGAGATGGAATTAATACTACATGTGTATCCTAATTTTTCAACCTCTTAGCGTTAAAAATCCTAACAAAAATTAAAGGATACAAAATGAATATGACGAATTTTATTCGCACTGGAAATTATAATATAGGAACAATAATTACAGCAAGTGAAGTAGATTATCCAGATACAATAGACAATTTAGAGAAATCTTTATGTACTTTCAATTATAAAGTTATTTTGGGATTCCTTGCTTACATAAATCGTCTTCTTCAACTTCGTGAAAATTTCTTTGATACTGAAAACCTTCTTCGTAATGCATTCTGCTCACCTATTTTGTTGAATGAAATTGATATAAGGAAGGTAACTGGGTCCTGCATTTTCAATAGAGAATCAACTCTCCGTTTGCTTACTGAAAGTTCACTACATTGTGTGCTTAATTCTGAGAATAATGCTAACATAGTCGATTTAAAAAATGCATTAGCAAGATGTTTTTTGATTGCGAATGAGTTTATCATGGATAAGGATGTTACTCCGCAACAGAGTTTAGTAGATGATTCAGAAGAGGACCAGGATGAACTCAAAAAAGATTTGATGATTTGGGGAATTCAAAGTTTGGAAAATAAGATTGACACTTTTCCTTCGCGTAGCTCAGGTGAAATTATAGTTAGATCTTATGAGTTGTTGTCTTTACTTGAAGAGACAAACTCAAAAATTGATGTCAATAATGTATTTAAACATTCAACAGGATTGACACTAAAAGAATATTTTCATTTAATTTTGATTTTAGTAGGAACATACATATTTCGTGAACCTGACGCAATTTTAAAAGGGGAGGGTTTATTTATTGATCCTAAATCACATTCAAATTTAGCTCCTCTGTATGAAAAATTGCTTCCACATGTTTGTATTTCTATAGATGATATTACTGATGAAATTATAAAAACAAACATTAAGGGAAACGAGTTCCGCTTATGGCGGAGTTTTCCCTTGTAAAAGTAAGTGAGAATAGAATTGTTTGTGTTGATATTGCATTTCTTATGGAAAAAGTTCAAACTGGCATTTATGGGTTGTCCTGAAGCAACTTAATAAAATTAATAGGCAAAAGGGAAATGATTTTTTATCTTTATGGGGAAATGTATTTGAAAAGTATGCTTCATCAATTATTGAGCGTGGAATTGATTCGCATACTCCTACCGTAGAAAAGTGTACTATTAGTCTGACGTACGTGGGTAGAGGAGACACACAGTGTACTGATGTTATGGTTTACGGTGAGGAAACTCTCATTTTATTGGAATGCAAAGCGACCATCTTATCTGCTGATGCTAAGTTTAGCGGTGATTTTTGCAAATTGCACAGAGAACTCAAAGAAAAAGTTATTGAAGGTAAGGAATCTAACAAACCAAAAGGTATAAAGCAACTGTGTAATGCGATCCTATCTCTACTTCAGACAGACGAAACCAAAAGGCAAAGCATTGAAGGAATAGATATTTCCAAAGTGAAAAGGGTTTACCCAGTTTTAGTCTTTTTTGATCGCGCATTTTCTGCTCCGCTCATGAATTGGTTTTTAAACTCAGAATTTGAAAGTATGCTTGAGTACCATGACCTTCTGAAGAACGTACAAATTATGGAACTTACGGTTTTAACTGTAGATAACTTAGAACAATTAGAACCATGTTTGCATGACTTACCGTTCCATGTCCATTTAGATAATTGGTTAGAACTTTTTAAACAGGACTGTCGACTTGGATTCAAAGCTTATACATATTCATTGCATGAAACGGAACCTCGTGAAAACCTGTTAATGAAACAAAGATTTGAAGAAATAGTGACTGAGTACTTTGAGTATTTATCTTCACAAGGTATTAACATTAATTCTAATACAACTAGTTCACATTAAATTCGTTATTTGTAGTGGAATTTGCTGCTACGTCATGAAAATTGTATTAGGAAAACGTAATTTCCCATAATAATATAATTAGACAAAAATTTGACTCGTCTAATTAAATATACTATACTTTTGCCAATGAATAATTTTAGTTTCATTGACCTCTTTGCTGGAATCGGTGGAATTCGTATTCCATTTGAAAAATTGGGTGGAACGTGTGTATTTAGTTCCGAGTGGGATAAACATGCGCAACAAACTTACAAACGTAATTTTGGTGAAACCCCTGCTGGTGACATTACCAAAATTGACGAAGTCGATATCCCGGACCACGATGTTTTACTGGCCGGTTTTCCCTGCCAACCTTTTAGTATTATTGGGGATAAACAGGGTTTTGAAGACACACGCGGCACGTTGTTTTTTGACATCGCTCGAATTTTGAACCAGAAACAACCGAGGGCGTTTCTCCTTGAAAATGTCAAGCAGCTGCTCACCCATGATAATGGACGAACCTGTGCTATTATACAGGAACAACTTTCGTTGCTTGGTTATACTACTTATCATGCAGTGTTGAATGCTTTGGACTTTGGATTGCCACAGAAACGGGAACGGATTTTTATTGTCGGCTTTCGAAAACCGATTGCGTTTTATTTCCCAAAAGGGACTGGCATGTACACACCTCTGTCAGAGATTCTTGAACCTGATGAAGATATTGATCCTAGTTTGTTTGCATCAGCGAGAATCTGTGAATCGAGACGTGAGAAGTGCAAGAGGGAACCGTTTTACCCTTCAATTTGGCATGAAAACAAGGGTGGTAACATTTCTGTGTTACCTTATTCGTGTGCGTTAAGGGCGGGAGCTTCCTATAATTATCTTTTAGTCAACGGTGTTCGACGTCCTTCTCCGAGAGAACTCCTGCGACTACAAGGCTTTCCTGAAGATTTTGAAATTGTAGGGAATACTACACAATTTAGGAAACAAATTGGAAATAGTGTAGCTATTCCTGTAGTTGATGCCATCGCGCAAAAAATGTTGGAAGCATTACATGAACATAAATCTGCAATTTTATACGGAGAACAATTATCTCTATTAGAAAATAGTAGTAATATACACAATGAATAACAAAACTGCTAAAAAGCAGCTTGATACCATTATTAATAGAGCTAGGGTTCATTTTTACAAACCCATACAAATTGCAGAAATACTTCAGAGAGATAGGACAGAAGGTGATATTGATCTACATAATTTGGATACCTATCGAACACCCTCAAAAAAATGGCGAGATGAGATTTCACTTAGGTTTGTTGGAAATATCTCTACTTCAAGTTCAAGATTTCAAGACAATCTTTTTGAATCCAATGCCACACCACCAGAAGTTTTGGTGCAATTAGGAAAATTAAATAGAGACAGTAATGGAGCAGTTGAAGCTTATATTTATAATGCTTTAAAAAACCGATTATCTCAAATGTTTGCAGGATTATCTTATGTCTTAAAGTCCGGTCGAAAATCTTTTGTCCTAAGTAAGTTTATTGAGCAATTTACGCGAAATCCTGGACTTTCCCGCAGTATTGATAAGATATATGAGATAGTGGTTTATGCATTGTTTTCAACACTGCTGGAAGTATTAGAAGTTAATATCGGAGTAAAAATCAACAACATCAATAATACGATTCTTAAAGAGTTTTCTGATTTCGCTCAGAAGGTTCTAGGACTGTCTGAAGAGATACCAGAGATATATCAAACAGCTAAGGTTTTTCGGGTAGGTGTAACAAACGCTGCTGACAGAGGTCTTGATATGTGGGCAAACTTTGGTGTTGCTATACAGATAAAACACATCTCCTTAACGCATACGGTAATCGAAAACATAAGTAATGAAATTACTGCTGATCGTATAATAATTGTCTGCAAGGAATCCGAAAAAGATGTACTTGTGTCTGTCCTTAAACAGTTTGGGAGTGCAAGTCGAATTCAGAGTGTGATAACTTTGGATGAGCTTGATGCATGGTATGAAAAAGCCTTACGGGGACAATCATCTGATTTAATCGGTGATAAGATATTACAGAAACTTGCCGACGAAATAAAGATTGAATTTCCTTCAACTACTTCAGAATTTGTCGATTTTTTCAATGAACGGGGATATGACAAACTTTCCGATGTTGACTTTTGGCATGCTTAAATTCACAACAGTACGGTCCTCATTATGAAATATAAATCAAGCACATCGCTCCTTATCTCATTTGCTTTACATCTCATTGTTGGCATAATCGGATTCTTTTACTGGTTTAGCGTTGTACCAAGCCACAATGCAGACAGCATTGATGCAATCTTCACTGATGTGGAACCGCCGAAAACCAAACGGATAACACCTCCAAAACGTCCCCAAATCCGTAAACAAACCACACAGAGTACGAATCAGCCACAGATGAAGATATTAACGAGCAACCAACCCGCGACACAACGTGGTGTTGTTTCAGCCGCCGAACCAACCGAATTTCAACCCTTTGAAAAAGTCAATTTAAGTGACGGCGTAGCACCCGGTCCGGCTTCTATAGAATTCAAAGGCGCGCCACGTATACAGAGAGGCGTAGAAACACCTGTCAAGAAACAGCCAAAAACGCCAAGTCGTTTTAAAAGTCGGTTGGTAAAATTCATTGAGGCACAAGAGGGACCACAGCGCATTGTTTACTGTGTTGACCTGTCGAACAGCATGCAGAACTGGCAAGAACGGAAACTGAAAAAGATCGTGGACATCTTGCGGGATTCGCTGACCTTCCTTGAACCGCATGATAGTTTTAACATCATGGCATTTAGCACCGAGTTAGTTGTCTATCAGGACAAATTTGTTCCTGTAACTGAAGCGGCAGTGGATGCTTCGTCAGCGTATTTAGCGGACATAAAATCGCACATCCATACAAAAGGCACCGACCACGACATGTTTTCTGCGTTGACAGAAATAGCAAAAACATCTCCCACGATCGTTGTTCTCTTTAGCGATGGAATCCCCACGAGTATTTCTGCACCAGACCTTACGTTAGTAGGTGAACATGCAAAAGGGAACGGAAAGATTTTCGCGATAGGCATCGGCATGGCACCAAATTTCCCGGGTGCAGTGATGCTGAAGCAGCTAAGTATTGTCAGTAAGGGTGATTTTTGGCTCGTTGATAGATAAATATCAGATTAAAACGCCCATACAAGAAGGAAAACCGCATGCAGCACTCAGAATTTAAACGTGCTGAAGATATTGCTAAAGGGTTGTTTCCACATCAAGTAGAAGGTATTGCGTTTTTGCTGGGCCGTCGTCGCGCACTCCTTGCCGATGATATGGGGTTGGGAAAAACACGTCAGTCCGTCATTGCAATGGTTGAAGCAGAACCGGTTGGTCCCTATTTGGTTATCTGTCCTGCTTCTATAAAACGAAACTGGGCACGTGAAATTGAAATCGTGCTTCCAAATGCAGAACCTGCCATCGCTGGTCCCAAACCACTGCCTCCCACAGATTTCCAAGACTGGGTTATAATCAACTATGAAATCCTCGGTAAAAACTTGGATAAACTACTTGAATTTGATTGGAAAGGTGTCGTTTTTGACGAAGCACATTACCTGAAAAATTACCAGAGTCAACGCAGCCAAAACGGTGCCAAACTTGTACAATCCATTAAGAATGATCCAGTAGTCCATGCCCTAACAGGTACCCCGATGACAAGCCGACCTCGTGATCTTTTCCCAATTCTGCAATTGGTTGATCATGCGCTGGGAAAGAGTTTTCTCAGTTTTGCGAAACGTTATTGTGATGCATATCAAGGAGATTTCGGGTTAGTCGCAGATGGTGCAAGCAATATTGAAGAGTTAACCGTGCAACTACACGGTATCATGCTACGCCGCACAAAGGATGAGGTTTTAGACCTACCACCGAAGGTGCGAACATGGATGGACGTTGAACTGCACCCTTATGCGATCCAGCACTATAATCGATTAGTACAAGAATTCCTATCTAAATTTGAGACACCAGAAGCTATTGGTGGATTACCGGAATCTCTGGAACTATCATCAGAATCCCGCGAAGAATTAGATGAATCGATAGACACTACTGATTTAGGAAGTGGAATGGGTAGGATAACCCAAGTGCGTCGAGCAATTGCATTTGTCAAATGCCGTCACACTATTAAATTCGTGGAAAATGCGTTGGAACAAGGTGAAAAAGTAATTATCTTCACATCCTTCCTCAATACGATGCAGCGTTTCCGAAAGCATTTTAAGGGCAGAGCGGTGTATGTTTCAGGTGCTGTTCCAACACATGAGAGGCAGGATCGGGTTGATCGATTTCAAAACGATGACGACATCAAACTATTCATCGCCAACATGCACATCGCAGGGGTAGGCATAAATCTTACCGCAGCTCGGCAGGTCGTCTTCAACGACTTAGATTGGGTGCCAGCAAACCATTGGCAAGCAGAGGATCGCGCCTATCGCATTGGTCAAACAGGGACTGTAAATGTCACCTATATGGTCGCTAACGGAACGATCGATACGTTCGTCAAAACAGTATTGGAAACAAAGGCAGCATTGATGGATTCGATCATTGAAGGATCAATACTATTCCCGGGCGGAGAGGCAGCACTTCAGTTGGATGTCCTCAGCGAACTCAAGCGGATGATGAATGCACTGTCTGTCCAAACGACTGAACTTAAGGAATCAAAAATCCATGATGTACTTCAGAAAGCAGGCGATGCGTATCTTGAAGAGAACGCATCACATCTCCAAGAAGCAACCCGAAAGCAGCTCCGTCCATATTCCGAAGAACCCATCCGTATTTTACCACAAGTCCTCTCCGGTCCTCAGCGAACCGTTTATCATGCCGAAAGTTCATCAAAAAAGGGAAAGTTTTACACGTTGGAGGTAGTCGGTGCGGATATAACCTGTGATTGCCCTGGGTTCACGTATCGCGGCAGTTGCCGACATGTCCGTCCCCTAAAATCTGCCATCGTCGCAGACAAGCCATTGCCAAAAGGGTATAAGGAAGTCACATTGTAGGCACCGAATACTATACACGTATTGACGGTTGAAAAGGACACGGTTGGATACAAACACGCACGCTTACTGCCAGCACCGCCCTCACAGACTATTTGGCATGCCCGGGGCTTGCACAAGTGTATCAATACTGATGTGAACGCACGCATACCCGCACAGGAAAACAACACATTGGATACAATATGGGATAACAAGTTTGCCACCAGAAGACGGCTCCGCAGCACGACTTTTGACACTATGGCGTGGACATTGGGCAATAGAGAACTTGGCGCATTGCACAAAGGATATGCTATTTGGTGAGGATGCTTCGCAAGTGCGGTGTGGTAGTATTCCACAAGTAATGTGTGCATTACGAAATGCGGTGATCAGTCTTTCGCGCACATCTGGATACACTGAAATAGCATATTCACTCCGATATTTTGCCGCACATCCAGAACAAGCACTCAAACTCATTGGAATAAATATTGACAATTGAATGCCTCTGGATGAATCATAGATTCCTTTGACATCACGACATATTTCGTGGTATATTATTTATGATAGATTAACAATTAACGATTCACCGTCCATCGGCGCGCTTACCAGTAGGTGTCTACTTATTTTCATATTTCACCATAAAAGATGGCATCCTACGAACAAATGACACGGATTTTCGCATTCGTTGCTGCAAAATGCACACATAAGAGAGTTGGATTTAATGAAACTGCATCCTTCCAAAATATGGCAATACCAAAACCCTGATATTGATATAAGTCTTACGCTTGCGGCAGGACTCGGTATTACACCTTTGGTCGCGCGCCTTCTTGTCAATCGTGGAATTAAGACAGTCGAGGAAGGGAAAACCTATCTCCACCCAACGTATGCTGACCTACACTCTCCGTTTGATATGGCAGATATGGGAAAAGCAGTTGAACGAATTCGACAAGCAATAAAGAAAGGCGAACAGATATACATTTATGGTGATTATGACGCGGATGGTACAACAGCAACCGCGCTTTTAGTAAACGCATTTCGCTTTATCGATTTTCCGGTAAAATACTATATTCCACATCGATACCTTGAAGGCTACGGTCTCAATAAAGCTGCAGTTGGAGATATTCATAAAAATGGTTGCTCATTAATGATTACCGTTGATTGCGGTATCACTTCAGTTGACGAGATTAAACTTGCAAATGAACTCGGTATGGATGTGATTCTCACCGATCACCATCAACCGCCTGAAAATGATCCGCCCCCAGCTTACGCTATCATTTCACCGAAAGTGCCCGGAAATGAATACCCCTACACAGATTTAGCAGGTGTCGGATTAGCCTTCAAACTTGCACAAGGGTTGATAGACGATGAACCATTTCTCACTTCACTGCTTGATCTCGTTGTGTTAGGAACAGTTGTAGATATCGCACCGCTCACAGGCGAAAACCGAACGTTAAGCCGACTCGGGTTGGCAGAAATCAATAAGCAGCAACGTATCGGTATTCAGAAACTGTGTGGGATCGCGAGTCTTAAAGACAAGCCGCTTGTTGGTCGATCTCTCTCATTCGGTTTGGGACCTCGACTAAATGCAGCCGGACGACTGGATACAGCAAAAAAAGTAGTGGAACTGTTGACAACCGAGTCAAGTGAAATCGCAGCGCAGCGCGCAAACGAATTAGATACCTGCAATCAAAACCGAAAAAATATCGAAAATGAGATCCAGGAAAGTGCTGTCGCGCTTCTTAACAAAGATGAAAATCTTGAACAGACGAAAGGATTAGTCGTTGCGAGTGACGCATGGAACAAACAGGCACAAGGTGTCGTTGGTATTGTCGCATCGCGGTTACTTGAACAGTATTACCGTCCTATTTTTGTTCTTGCCATAGATGGTGATGAAGCAACTGGATCAGGGCGTTGTATTGATGGGATGAATCTCGCTGATAGTTTGAATAGCTGCGCCAAATTGCTTATTAGACACGGAGGACACAAAGCCGCAGCAGGGCTCACACTGAAAACTGCGAATATCCCTAAATTTAAGAAAGCATTCAACGAATTTGCATGCGAAAATCTCTCTGACACTGATTTGATCCCTAAACTCGCTCTGGATTTTGAAACAGATCTCTCGTCTCTAACGTTAGAAACCTTAGAACAGTTTGAAATATTGGAACCGTTTGGCGCAGAGAATTCCACACCACGTTTTGTAAGTAAGGGTTTGTCAATTAAAGGGCAACCCTCCCTGATGGGAAAAGAGAAGCAACACATCTCAATGTTTATTGGGGACGAGTCAACTCAAAAAAGAACAATCGGTTGGCGGAAAGCCCAACACGTAACGACACTTAGAAGACCCGACATTGCATTAGATATCGCATTTTCGCCAGAGATCAATGATTTCAACAATACTCGTTCTGTCCAACTCATCCTTGAAGAGTTTCATATTCAGACAGCAGAACGTGCGCCGAACCTAACGATATTTCCACCAACTGACACTCCTTCGCTTGGAAGAGTCGTGGACCAGCGCAACAAAAATAAAAAGGATTGCCTTTTGTCTTTGCTAAACAAGGATGCACCGTGTATAATATATGTATTGAACACTGAGAAGATGAACCTGTTGTTGACAAGCGTTATTCCCGAAAAAGCATCAATAATTGGCACACATGATGAGACAACCACGGAGGCAGCAGAAATTGAACTGTTAGAAAAAATTAGAAATGGTGAACTCAATGGAGTTGTTTCCTCCGCCAGGTTTTCGTCAGCTTCCTTGGAAGCCGTTCCTGTTGTAGAACATATCGTCTTCTGTCATTTGACTGCACAACCCGGAGATTTTTTCATGCGGTGTAAACCTGCAGCAAATGCCCAAAATACGACATTCCTTCATCTACTTTACAATACAGAATCAGATGTGGGGTTGCTGCAGGAGTGGTTAGATAGCACATATCCTGACAGGAAGTCGCTCAGTGTGCTTTACCGAAAATTGCAAGAAACAGCCAGCACAGATTTTATCAGTTCGGAAACACTTACAGATACGCTTGAGGGCACTTCAAAGCAGGCGGTCGAAACCGGGTTAACTATTTTTGAAGAATTAGCGTTACTTGAAAGAAATACGGAGTCTGGACAACAGTATGTTAGACTTTTGCCAAACCGTAAAAGTAATTTGGACAGGTCAAAAACCTATCTAAAATGTCAATGGTTAAAGCAGAAAAGCCAAGAGTTTCTGAAATTCCAACTTCAGGAAAACACCCCACAAATTTGGGAGCGCATAAAAGATGAGTGTGGAATCCCTAATTCAAAAAATTCAGAGACATAATCCTGAAGCAGAAACCGATTTTGATTTTCTCAAAACGTGTTACGGTTTTTCCGAGAACGCGCATAAAAAGCAGCTGCGAAAATCCGGCGAACCGTATTTCATGCATTGTGTGAGAACTGCCGAGATACTCGCGCAATTGCGATTGGACATGGACACAATCTGTGCGGGTTTAATGCACGATGTGTTAGAAGATACCGGTATCACACGTGGTGAGATGGAAAAGCGGTTTGGAAAAAATATCGCGCACTTGGTTGAAGGCGTAACAAAAATCGGTCGGTATAAATTTAGCGGGGGCCACCGCAAGCGACAAGCT
This sequence comes from Candidatus Poribacteria bacterium, assembly GCA_965197475.1. Taxonomy (GTDB): domain Bacteria; phylum Poribacteria; class WGA-4E; order WGA-4E; family WGA-3G; genus MSPOR6. The sequence goes on from CBDANF010000003.1 coordinate 2,130,521, forward strand.
GAAACATATAGGAAATTATTATTAGCTACCGCAGAAGATATGCGCGTCATCCTGATTAAACTGGCTGACAGACTCCACAATATGGAAACTCTGGAGCATTTATCCGCTGAACAACAGCAACGGATTTCTAAAGAAACACTTGAAATTTACGCACCTATTGCACATCGACTCGGCATTTGGTCGATCATGGGTCGCCTTGAAGACCTCTCCCTCAAATATCTCCTCCCTGAAACATATAGAGAAATCGCTGACCTCCTCAATGAAAAGCTGGATGAACGGCAAGCATACTGTAAAAAAATGGAAGCCATTATTCATGGTGAACTAAAGAAACACGGCATCTCAGCAAACGTGAGGGGACGAACGAAACATATTTATAGTATCTACCAGAAGATGAATCAGAAGGGAACTCCGTTTAAAGATATTTGTGATTTAGTGGGGCTTCGCGTGATTGTTGATGACGATTGGAATTGCTACAGCGCACTTGGCGTGCTGCATCTGAGATGGAACTATCTCCCCGATCGGGTCCAAGATTGGATCGGTCAACCGAAGAAAAATGGGTATCAATCCTTACATACTACCATTTTAGATGACGGAAAACCGATTGAGATACAGATTCGGAGTAAGGAGATGCATCAAATTGCTGAAAACGGGATCGCTGCACACTGGAGCTATAAGGAAGGGGTGCCAACAACGAAGGAAGCACTCTCCATCTTTGCTAATTACAAAGAGATGCTTGATGACATACAAGATACGCAAGATGTGCCGGATCGATTTATTGAGTCCATGAAACTGGAACTCTTCCAAGATGAGGTCTACGTCTTCACACCGAAAGGTGACATACACGCGCTGCCGGTAGGTTCCTCAGCAATTGATTTTGCCTACAAAATTCACACCGACATCGGACACACATGTTGTGGTGCAGAAGTGAATAACGTGTTGACACAGATACGCGAACCCCTTCAAAACGGTGATAGGATTCTCATCCTAACCGACCCCAAAAGTACCCCAAGCCGGGCCTGGTTACGCATGGTAAAAACTACCAATGCCCGAACCAAAATACGCCACTGGTTCCGTGAAAAAGACCGATCAGATGCGATTGAATTAGGCAAGACATTTCTCAAAGCGGAACTTCAAGTTTCATACCTGAATGCAAACGATTATCTGAAATCCCCTAAACTACTTGAGATTGCTCAACAACTCGGACTTAAGAGTGTCGAGGAACTTTGTATTCGGATCGGCAATGGAAGTGAATCTGCCACACAAATAGTCAATCAATTGAAACCAGAAAAGCCAGAAGTAACGGCAGAAACACAATCAATACAACGTGTAGAACCCACTATCCAACTTGAAAACGGCATAGACTTAGGGATGGTGCGTGTTATGAAATGTTGTCACCCGATTCCTGGGGACGACACCGTGGGTTACATCACGCGCGGGCGTGGTGTCTCTGTTCATAGGACTGGGTGCGCCCGGTTACTTGATGAACCTGAACGGTTCGTCGCGGTCAATTGGCAACCGGTAGATGGGACAAACTATCCAGCGCAAATTTTTATTGAATGCCACGACAAACCTGGGATGTTAGGCGAAATTACAACTGCAATCGCCAAATTCCAAGTCAACATTCGAGAAGGAAACTTTAAAGCCTCCACCATTACCAGAATTGATGATATCGCTGCAGATTCTTTTACGCTGGATGTAACCGGGGTAGAACAGTTGAAAGAGGTGATGGATGCGGTTAAACGTTTGAAAGGCGTAGAAAGCGTCATCCGAAAAATGTAAGGTCTTTACAAATCCGTTGACATACGGGAGATAACTTTAGTAACTTTGCCGCTCCGAATGCAGGACGTGCAGACTCGAATTCGCCTTGGTCCGTCTTCAGTCATAGTTCTAACACGTTGGAGGTTTGGAAGCCAACGACGTTTGGTGTGTCGGTCCGATACACTGATTTGATTACCTGTTCTTGGTCTTTTTCCACATAGGGTACATACTCTGGACAATTTAAACACCTCCTTCTCTTTTGAATTTTAGTGTAAACTTAACATTTAAAGAATACCATATTGGATAAGCAAATGCAAATTTTTCTTTCTAAAAATCGTTTATTCCTTTCTCTACTTATTCTAACGGTCTTTTTTGCTTGTGGGACCGAGGAAAAAGAAACTCCAAAACTACCTGTTCAACCAGAACCAATTCTATACGGTACTGTGTCCGGAACTGTTACCGATGCAATGACAAACAACCCAATCCCTGGTGCTGTCGTAAAGTTATTTGGATTAGAGGTCCAAACTGAAGTTGACGGAATTTTCGTGTTTCACGGGATCCCTTATTTAGAGGAACAAACGATAACGGTTAACGATCCCGACTATCAAACATATTCACACGTTTTCACGATCAACCAAGCACGCAAGGATGTAGATGTTGCTTTAACACCTCTCAAAGACCCTACGGACGAATTAAACGCTTTTCTTGAAAGTTTTTCGGAACTGCTTGAGTCATTAGACCCAGAAAACCTTCCAGCAATTCAGGCGCGCTTTTCAGAATCTTATGTCGCTTCCGACGACCCTATCACGAATTTGGGTATCTTCTCAGGTGTAGTTCCTTCAAATTATGAAGGTGTAATCCCAACCTGCACAAACTTGTTCGACAAATATTCTTGGTTAGAATTCGTGTTTAAAAACAGAGAGATGGATATAATCCATGCGAGAAAAGCATCAATTGGACTATTGATAGACGTAGACTCTGAAAATGCGGAAGACGGAAATCTCAGCCACCTTGAGGCAAAGTGTGTTTTTGAGTTTCGTCGTGAAGATACTGATTGGAAAATTGTCTACTGGCAGCTTTTGAGTTTAGACGTTCGCTAGTAACAGGTTTGCTAATGCAGCAAATTCGGTAATATCTAACGTTTCAGCACGCCGTTGCGGTGCGATGTCTAATTCGGCAAATGCAGCACTTAGCGTTTCTGCCGATGCAAATCGACGCAACGAGTTTTTGAGCATTTTTCGCCTTCCCCGAAACGCCTCCCTAACAACCCTAAAAAAGTACTCTTCGTCGTTCACTACGACTCTCGGTGCATCGCGCATTGTCAGTTTCAACAGTGCTGAGTCCACTTGTGGCGCAGGGAAAAAATTATCTGGTGAGAGTATTCCAATCAACGCAGTATCAACGTGATAGGAAATACCAATAGTCAATGCGCCGTAGTCTTTCCCGCCGGGTGGGGCGACAATCCGTTCAGCGACCTCCCGCTGCATCATTAAAACACAACTGCTGAGCTGGTTTGCGTGTTCCAGAAGTTTCCATAAAACCGGTGCAGTTATACCGTACGGGAGATTCGCTATAACCTTCGGACGTGTATTCGGAGGAAAAAGCGATGAAAACTCTAATTCAAGAATATCGGCGTGAACTATTTGTATATCCGCATCAGTTTTAAATTGGGATTCTAATTCTTTATATAAGATCGGATCAACTTCAATGGCTATGACGGTTTTTGCTTGTGCTGCCAACGCCGCTGTAAGGCATCCGAGTCCAGCACCGATTTCAATGACCACATCGGTATTTGTCACTTCGCCAGCTTCAATGATAATTGATAAAACATCGGGGTTGATGAGGAAGTGCTGTCCTAATTGTTTTTTGGGGTGTACGCGGTGCATCTTGAGAAATGCGCGTGCTTGCTGCTGAAGTGTGATCGGTTCAAGATTTGTCTTCATTACAATACTTTGAAATGTCTATTAAACTCGTGATTTTGAAGGAAGTCATATTGAGTAAAACATAAAGATGTGGTAAAATAGGGAAAGAAAAGGGGATCTTTACGCCCCTTTCTACCTCATATATCCATTCACATTATGAAAGATGTTATTATGACAGACAAGACTCAAAAGCCCAAAAATACAAATGTATTCCGAAGCAGGTTTCCCGTAAAGATTTCAATCGTTATATCTTACCACATTTAGCGAAACGAGTCAAAGGCCCGAAACCGAAACTCTCCTTGGACAAGATATTCAACTATATCCTCTATGTTTTACATACGGGTATTCAATGGGATCAACTCCGAACCCGGCATCCTGAACTCCATTGGTCTAATATCTATAAATGGCATAATCGGTGGTCAAAAGATGGCTCGTATCAGAAACTTTTTGAGGCATCAGTGATACACCTGCTTGACACCGACCAACAGCCCGATAACCATCAAACCTGTCAACCAACATGGGACAAAGATTTTGCCCGAAACATTCACCGATCTTATCGCCTTTGCTAATCGTATTGGAATGGACCTCAATGCTTCCGTTCTAACACTGGATTCCGGTTTTGATTCCAAAAAGAATCATAAGATTATCAAACAACACGGCTGCTCCCAGTGATATCCGAACCGGCGGAATGCCAAAGAACCTATTGTAATTGCCCGTCCGTTCCGGTGGTTTAACAAAGAAATGGACAAAGACCGATATAAAGTGGAGCGAACCTTGGGTTGGCAAGAGACTTATCGGAAACTTGCCCTTAGTTATGATAAACTCAAAGAAACACGCTTAGGTTTTCGTAATTTAGCATATTCAATGATAAACTTTCGGAGAACTTTCAACGATGCTTAGCTCTTACTCGCTATGAGTTCTACATGTAATTCGGTGCCGCATGAAAAGGCGTTATTGGAAAAACGAGGGATCCCACAGAAGTACTGTACCATCCCAACTTCCGCTTGCAAGTGTACTACCGTCGGCACTGAATACAACACTCCTAATTCCTTGTGCATGTCCTGTAAATGTTGTTTTTGGCTTACCGGTAGCAACATCTCATAAATACACATTTTCTTTTCTTAAAGGTTTTGCCAAGTATGTTATCATCTTTACAATAGATGCCATATAATGCGGTTAAGAGGGGTACCGATAGTTCAGACATCATTAGTTAGGCAATACCCTCCTTGGGTTTATCCCTCTTCAATTGCTTCAACATTAGCACGGGGCAATGTAGCTTTTTCACCATCTCCAAATTCAACTTGTAGCACCCGCACCTCTGCTTCAGTTTCCAATTTTTGTAGTTTAATCGGTAATTCAGTCACGCGTCCCAATTTTCCGAAATGCGGTTCACGAATAATTCGGACAGGACTGCCGATCTCTAATAATCCCACAGTTGCGTCAGCATCTGTGTCTTTACCTTCTGAAACAAAAGGAATAACAATCTCAGGACGTACAACCCCAGCGCGAATCTGCGTAGCACCGTTGATAGAGGTTTTCATTCCTTCACGCGCTTTTAGTAGTGCAAAAGTCCGTTCAGCCATCGCGATGCTTCCAAAACCTTCGGTGATGACAAGTGTGATACCAAGTTTTTCAGAACCGGTAATTGCCACGCCAAGTTCATAACCGAGAAGTTGCCGTAGGTCCGCGTCATCAATACCACCCGCGATGATACCACTTACACCAAGTTCAACAGATTTCTGAATCACATCGGTTGTAATCAACGAACCTCCGACGATTATACTGCCGCTGTGTTCTGGTAATATCTGTTCTGCTGACAACGTATCACTCGGTGAATTGGCCACGACGACTAAGTCTCCTAATGTTTCGCCGCCAACCCCAAAGATACCTTGGATATAAGTACCATAAGTTTCCACAGTGACACCTTCGTTAGGGACAGTTTCTGTTACCGTGCCATCTGTGTATGCTTTGACTTCAACAGGGATAGGTGGTTCGCGAAGGATTACTTGCCCCGTGACATCGGATATGGACTCAATCGTGCCATCAATCGGAGAAAGTACCTGTGATTTGAAAAGACCGAAAAGTCCTTTTGTTGTGGCGATAATTTCGTCTTTTGAGATGGCTTCACCTACGGGTTTGAGCATGTATTCTTCAACTTCGTTCGGTTGAACACTGAGTAAATTAGCAACGTTTAGTAGTTGAACGTTGCCGGGCAGATCTGCTTTTGCAACAACGTCTTCTGCTTTAACTGCTGCACCGGCTTCAACAAGCACCTCGCCTTCAAGCGGTAGCCTGCGTTTTTTTTTAATTGTCATCCTCTCCGTGACTTTAAGTCCGGGGGTATATGCATGCGCCATTAATTGCCTCTATTTCAAGATGTATTATAGTTCTTCTATTATCAATAAGTTTATGGTAAAATGGAATAAAAAATTTGTTTAGGTGAAATAACAATGTCAACCCAAAGGGTCGCTTACAAAACTGATAAAAATATGCCAACCCCAGCGCAACTTGCCGAAATGGGACGCGAACTCCAATTTTACCCAAGCATTACCCAAAATCCAACTGTGCTTATCCCACAGCAAGTGGCTGATTTCAACAGCGTCGGATATATCAAAAGCATTCCAATTTTCAATGGAGTTGAGATCAGTGAACACCGCCAATACTTTGATGCATTGTTAGCGAACGTGCTGTCGGCAGGTGGGAGTAGTTACTCAATTATCTCCGCCCACATGAAATATGGAAAAGTCTATGACATCCTCACACATCCAAAGATTGTAGCATGTGTGAAAGACCTACTTGGTAAGGATGTAATCGGTTGGGGTGCGCACTACTTATGCAAAATGCCGCACGATCCGAAAACCGCCGGTTGGCATCAAGATGCTAGCTACTGGCCCCTCACACCTTCTAAAACCGTTACCGTTTGGCTCGCGATTGACGATGCAACCGTTGAAAACGGTGCCATGCGTTTTATCGCAGGTTCACATCACAAAGGGTATTTGACATCTCAACACAGTAGACCGGAAGACAACAGTGTGTTGGGTCAAATCGTTGAAAATGCCGAGCAGTACGGCGAACCCGTTAACGTTGAACTGAAAGCAGGTGAAATTTCCATCCATACCGACCTACTTTTGCACGGGTCAAACGCCAATCCTTCACCTAAGCGACGATGCGGGCTCACGCTACTGCACCACTGATGTCCAAGCATCCTTTCGCTGGGATAGAGAAGGTGTCGTCGTAAGTGGTAATGATAGCAGCGGTCTCTGGGGCAACCCACCACGTCCGACTACCGATTAATCCCACAGATGTGTAAATGCACGCGACTGGGTATTTTCTTTTATTAAAATTATACCACATTTCGGGAAAGTAGTCAAATGTAGTGAACTTTCGGATAGCAATCTTGAGAGTGTTGTTTCCTTCTTTTATTTCACATCGCACCGTAAAAATGCTAAAGACGCTGCCATAAACAGAAGTAACACAAGTGAGGCTAACAACGTCAAGTCCAACATCGCACCTCCGAGAGTGATATTCAGCACCATCTGTTCTGAAAACTTAGGAATGCTATTAAAAGCAACCGGTTTTTGGGATAACTCTTCCTTTATAAGATAGACATGATAACTTTCGTTGTCTGCTCTGTCCTCTGATCTGATGAAATCAATAAACTGTTGTCTGTAGTGGCGCGCTTGTTGGACAAATCTTGGCTCATGTAAAGAATGAGTGCTAATGAAAAAGTTTAACCCGCGTGGCCGTTGCCTTCATTATAAACAACCACACACTTTTTACATGAGCGAACAGACTTTACTAAACAGCGATAGTAGGAGACGAAGCCTTGGAAAACACACAACTTTCAAACATCTACAAAATGTGGAAAATCCTTAAATTGACACCTATGGGTTTCACGTTGTTCTACCCCAACGGATGCCATAAGCGCATTCGGCGTTGATTCCCTACGGTTTTAGTCAAACTCACGTTATAATTATGGATTTTACTTACGATAATAGGCGCGCCCTAAACAAAGAGCGCGCCTACTGATGAACAGAACATGTGTTTACTGAAAGAGAACTTATCAGCGGTTACGACTCGTCCTCATCCTGCTTTGAGGCGGCAATTACTTTTTGAGCAACGTCATCAGGAACAATCTCATAACGTTCGAATTCCATGGTGAAGTTGCCTCGCGCACTCGTCATCGATTTCAGATCAATAGAATAACGGAGCATCTCTGAATGCGGCACCAGAGCTTGAATTACTTGACGTTTGCCTACCTGTTCAACACCCATCACCTGTCCCCGTCGTCCGTTCAGGTCACCGATGATACTTCCCATAAACTGTTCCGGCACAGAAATCGAGACGTTCATAATCGGTTCAAGCAAGCACGGTTCCGCCTGTTGCACGGCAGTGGCAAATGCGAGAGAGCCAGCGATTTGGAATGCCATATCCGAAGAATCCACTTGGTGGTGTTTTCCATCGTGCAGGTTAATCTGGATATCAACTAATGGGTATCCTGCTATTGATCCTCGTTCCATTCTTTGACGGATGCCTTTTTCTACTGCCGGAATGTAGTTGCTCGGAATCGCTCCCCCTTTAATGTTGTCAACAAACTCAAACCCTTGACCACGTTCTAACGGTGCAAGGTTAATCGTGACATCTCCGAATTGTCCTTTACCACCCGATTGCTTTTTGTGTCTCTCTTGAACATCTTGCACGCTTTTGCGAACCGTTTCTTGATAAGCCACTTTCGGGGGGGCAAGCTGCGTTTCTACACCGAATTTCTCAACAATTCGCTGACGATTCACGTTAATGTGAAGTTCACCTAAACCGGAAACCAACAGTTGCTTCGTAACGTCGTTTCGTTCAATCTTGAAAACAGGGTCTTCCTCACCCATCCGTGTCAGAGCAGGGATAAGTTTTTCGTCATCACCTTCTCGCTTCGGACTAATGGCGTAAGAGATGACCGTGTTTGGAAACTCAATTCCAGGAAGTTTAATAGGGGCATCTCTGGCACACAACGTATCTCCTGTCCGTGTAATGCTGAGTTTGGTCAGTGCGCCGATATCGCCAGCCACTACACCAGGCGTGTTAACGGCTTGTTTGCCGCTCATGAATGCGGGTTTTCCAAGCCGTTCTAACTCCCCTCGCGTAGAATTGTTCACCTGTAAATCACCCATCAGGGTTCCAGAGTAGACTCGAAAGAAGCTGAGCTGCCCTGAAAACGGATCGGCAATAGTCTTGAAAACCAGAGCAGATAGAGAGGCATCCGAAGAAGGTTCACGTGTCTTCGATTCGTCTTCAACATCTTGCACTGGACCGGCTTGTACGGGAGATGGACAACAACTAATAAGCATATCCATCAATTGCTGAACACCGATGTTTTTCAACGCGGCCCCACATAATACCGGAACAAACTGATTCTCAAAAATACCAGTTTGCAATCCTTCCTGAATTTCCTCTTCAGAGAGTTCACCTTCGAAAAACTTCTCTATGAGTTCATCATCGCTTTCAGCGGCGACTTCAACAAGTGCTTCTCGGGATTCTTCAGCGTCACCCGCTAAGTCGTCAGGAATATCAGATTTCGCAACACGTGCGTTTCCATCGGGTTCAAGAAATGCACCATCTTGAATCACATCCACAATACCCGTAAACTGATCCTCTTTTCCAATTGGGAGTTGAATCGGGACAGCGCGTGTCTCTAAGATCTCCGTAATACTTGCGAGTGCGTTTTCAAAACTTGCGTTCACCTTATCCATCTTGTTGATGAAGATAATCCTTGGCAGTTCATATTTATCCGCTACCTCCCAAACCTTTTCTGTTCCGCCCTCTACTCCTGTTGTAGCATCCACGACTACGATAACCGCGTCAACAACGCGAAGAACACCGTGAAGATCACCATAAAAATCCTCTGCCCCGGGTGTATCAATAAGATTGAGTTTATGTTCTTCCCATTCCGCAATACACACTGAACAATTAAGTGAAGTTTTGCGTTCTATCTCATCAGAGGCATAGTCAGCGACCGTGTCTCCGTCATCCACAGTCCCCATTCGCTCAATGGCACCGCCGTTATAGAGCATCGCTTCAATTAGCGATGTCTTACCAGCCCCTGAATGAGCAATAATTCCGATGTTCCGAATTTCTTCTGTTCTGTATTGTCTCATTTGTAGAAAGTTCTCCTTTTGTAACCACACGGAATAGGTCAAACTATGCCGTTATTAAGATAAACTATTTTAGCATATATGACAAAAAAATTTCAACAAAAACCGTAGCAGCAAATTCGTTTGCCATCAGTAGGCTGTCTTAAAGAATTAATTTCCAAATTCTATTTATATCGGTTATAATGAATTTTAATCACGAATTTATGGAAGGTGGAGTGAACATGAAAAATCTATTCTTTGCACTCGGTTCAGGATTCAGTCTATTGGGCGTAGTGTTCGGTGCTTTTGGTGCACACGCACTTAAAGAAAAACTGTCCAAAGAGATGTTAGATATTTTTGAGGTGGCAGTTCGATATCAGATGTATCACGGGATAGGATTAATTGTAGTGGCATGGGCATTGTCGCAGTGGCAAAACTCGCTGACAACTGCGGCAGGATGGTGTTTTATTGCAGGTATTCTAATCTTTTCGGGTAGTCTTTATATCTACAGTTTGACCAACACCTCTTGGCTCGGTGCAATCACACCGATTGGTGGATTAGCGTTCATTGCTGGATGGGGATTTTTGATAGTAGCAGTTTTTCGGAAGTGAAATTGATTGTTTCAATAACTCAATTATTTATTTGAGCAATTTTCTCCCAATCCCAAAGGAGGATTGTGCCATCTCTGCTTGCGCTGAATAAAGTTTTTCCATCTTCTGAGAACATCAAAGCGTTGACCCAATTGGTATGCCCTATGTGCGTAGACAAAAGACGAAGCGTGTGCGCGCCCCACAATTGGATTTTTCCGTTGTAATTTCCACTTACAATCGTTTTACCATCTGGCGAAAATTGCAGGGTGTTCACAGTTCCCTCAGTTTGACTGTTAGTTAGCTGCTGACCTGTCGTTACGTCCCATAAATAAATTGTCTGATAATTTTCTCCGCTTGCAAGTATTTTTCCGTTCGGTGAGAATGCTAACGCCCTGATTGTTTGTTTATGCCCAGTAAGCGTAAAACGGGTACTGCCCATCTCCACGTCCCACAAGCGAATTACTTTGTTCCTATCATGTACGGTTGCCAGTATTTTCCCGTTTGGTGAGAATTTCAATATATATCCCTCATCTATATGACCTTCAAGGGTATATTGCGGGGAAATTGACTTGGAACTGAAGAAAAGTCTTTTCAAGAACGATCGTGACTGATTAGGAATGTTCCACACATGAATTAGCCCGATTCCCTGGTGCACAGTTGCACTTGCTAACCTTTTCCCATCTAACGAGAATACGAAATTCGGTATTTTAGACAACGGAACCTCACGCCCCTTTAAAGTCGCTCGTATACGTTTTTTGGATATATCCCACAATAACGTATATTTCGCAGTCCAATCCTTAAGAGTGAGCGTCTTGGCATCCGGTGAAATTGCTTGAGGACTTTTATTTTTGAAGTAGTATCCTGACAGATGGTGCCCTACATTAATATCCCAGTGCAGTAGTTGACTTTTCCATGAATGCACGCTGATTAAGGCGTTTCTTTCTTCAGAAGCGGCTAACTCTGAGATTTCGCTTGTATGCCCTGGGCATATAAATTGTTGGCGACCCGTGATTGTATCCCACGCTCGAATTGTACCGTCGTCGCTGCCAGAAAGCAGCATTTTTCCATCCGGTGAAAATGCTAACGTGGAAACATCGTCTTTATGTCCTTTGAGCGTTAAAGTGGGCAGATATTGACCTATTTTTCCCCGTAACCCTTGTTGTTTCGCGGTTGCATTCCACAAGCGTATACTTCCACCATAACCTCCGCTCGCAAGTAATTTACCATTCGGTGCAAAGGATAATGCATAGAAACCATCAGGTGCTTTGAAGGTTGCGTGAGATGTTGCGGTATCCATATTCCACAACTTGATTGTCCGGGATTCATCACCACTTGCAAGCGTCTTACCATCCGGTGAAAACGCCAAAGCCTTTATCCACCGTGTATGTCCTGTTAGAGTGAACAAATGGTTCCCAGTTGTCGCATTCCATACATGGATCGGAGAGATGTGTCGTGGTTCTGACACTGCAATTGCAAGAAAACGCCTATCTTGTGAAAGTGCAATTACGAATCTATGTGCTTTAAAGTCGAAATCTATATTTGTAATAGGCAGCGGTGCTGCCTCATCACCGAGGTTCCAAACGTGAATTTTTTTATGCCGCCTGCTTACACTAATCAGTTTTACACCATCCTCAGAGAAGATAACTGGTGTTGAGAGTTTGATTTTTTCATTTACGAGAATAGAGCGGAGTTCGCCGGTGGTTGCATTCCATCGCGGTACCCCTCCCGTAGAATTGGCACCAACAAGAAAACGACCGTCTTTAGAAAAAGCAACTCCTTTTATGTCCTGCCTATCCCCTTTGAACAAGGAGATTTCTTTTCCAGTTTGGGCATCATACATCCAGACACCAATAGTGGTTGCCACTGCAAACCGAGTGCCATCCGGTGAAAACTTTATGTCATTTATACTGCCTTTGCCTAAACGCGCTTTGGCACCTTCAGGCAATTCCCATTGGGTATACTCAACATCGGATGACTGTGGTATCAATTCTGTTGAATCCCGATTCGTTACCCAACGAACGAACACCATCAACGCAATAGTGCCGAAAACCGCTGTTAGTATCACAAAGAAGACACGTGAGATTTTCATAGGTATTAAATTCCCTTTAGCATAATGTATACGAAAATAGTAATTACTTATTTCCAAACCTCAATTTTTCCCAATCCCAGAGGAGGATTGTGCCATCCCTGCTCGCGCTGACTAATGTTTTTCCATCCGCGCCAAAGACCAAAGCATTAATCCAACTGGTATGTCCGTTGTGTGTAGACAACAGACGAAGTGTGCGTGCGTCCAACAATTGGATTTTACCGTTGTAAGTTCCACTTACGAGCGTTTTGCCATCTGGTGAAAATCGCAGAATGTTTGCTGTTTCCACATTTTGATTTTCGGTTAGCTGCTGACCTGTCGCTACGTCCCATAAATTGAATGTCTTATAATTTCCCCCACTAACGAGTGTTTTTCCGTCCGGTGAGAATGCTAACGCTCTGATTGTATGTTTATGTTCAGTAGTAAGGGTAAATAAATTGCTACCTGTCTCCACTTCCCACAAACATATTATTTTGTCACTGCCTCCGCTCGCGAGTATTTTACCATTTGGCGAGAATGCTAATTCTCCAATTGAAGCTGTGTGTCCCTCAAGTGTGTACCGTGGCTGAATCGTCTTTGATCTGGAAAAAAGACTCTTCAAAAACGATTGCGGCTGATTCGTAATGTCCCACACATGGACTACTCCAATTTGTTTATTATCCAGCGTAGTACTCGCCAACTTTTTTCCATCAAAAGAGAATGCGAATATGAAATTCAGCGCGATTGATGGATACCTGTGCCCTTCTAAGATGACTTGATCACGATTCTTGGAAATATTCCATAATTTTATCTTATTTTTCCCTTTCCAGTCCTTCATTATTAGGGTAGTAGCATCCGGTGAAATTGCCTCAGGGCTTTTCCATTTGAAGAAGGTCCCCGACAGATGGTGCCCTACATTAATATCCCAATGCAGGAGTTGATTTTTCCATGAATGTACACTTATTAAGGTATTTCCTCCATCAGAAACGGCTAATCCAGAGATTTCGCTTGTATGTCCTGGGCATCTGAATTGTTCCTTACCAGTGATTGTATCCCACGCTCGAATTGTACCATCGTCGCTGCCAGTGAGAAGTGTTTTTCCATCTGGTGAAAATGCTAACGCAGAAACACCGTCTTTGTGCCCCTTGAGCGTTAGAGTGGGCAAAAATCGGTTGATAGCACCCCGCCACCCTTCTTGTTTGGATTCTGCATTCCACAAACGCACACTCCCATTACCACTTCCACTTGCAAGGAGTTTACCATTTGGTGAAAAGGTTAATGCAGAAAAACTAACTGATGCTTTGTAGGTTGCGTGAGATGTTGCAGTGTCCAGGTCCCACAAATGGATTGTTCTGTATTCATCACCACTTGCAAGCACCTTACCGTCAGGTGAAAAAGCCAAGGATTTGATCCTTCGTGTATGTCCTGTCAATGTTAGCAAACGCTTCCCAGTGTCAGTCTTCCATATATGTATCGGGTAACCGTTTTTTCCTTCATGTATTGCGGTTGCGAGAACACGTTTATCTGGTGTGAGTGCGATAACTGGTATGAAACCGAATCCTGCTTCTAAAACAATCATCGTAATAGTCGGCGGAGCTGTGATGTTACTATTGTCCCATACATGAACCTTCATTTGACTACCCGCGCTAACAAACTTTGTGCTGTCTGCAGAAAAGGCTACTGAGTTTATGGGCCGGATTTTTTCAGTAGTTGTGAAAGTTGAGAACAGTTCACCGGTATCTGCATTCCATCGCGATATTCCTCCTGTAAAATTTGCCCCCGTGAGCAACCTCCCGTCTGCTGAAAAAGCGATTCCTTTGACATCTTGTCTATCCCCCTTAAACAGTGAGATTTCTGTCCCTGTGAGTGCATCATACATCCAGACACCGATAGTGGTTGCCACAGCAAACCGAGTGCCATCCGGTGAAAACTTTATGTCGTTTATGCTGCCTTTGCCTAAACGGGCTTTCGCACCTTCAGGCAATTCCCATTGGGTATACTCAACATTAGATGACTGTGGTATCAGTTCCGTTGAATCCCGATTCTTTATCCAACGGACTAATACTGCCACAGCAATGATGGCGAACACCACCTGCAGTATTACAAAGACAATACGTGAGGCTTTCATCTTCAAGTTCCTTTCACACCGTAATTTTCTAATAGTTTATCACAAAACACATTAAAATGTAATTTGTAAAAAATTGAATGGGGCAGCATTAGACCGTGCAAGGTATATTCAAATGGGAAGGATTTGGAGGAATTTGCTATTTTGTTACTGCTTAACAATCGTAAGGGGAAGGCTTGTTGATCTGCCTGCACCGTCAATACATGTCAATTCATGCTTTCCAGCAATAGGGGTTAAGAAAGTCGGTTCTACTGCTTGCCCCTTAAAAACAAGTTCACCGTTTAGAAACCAGAAGATCTCCTGCGTATCACCCGAAACTGAAGCAGCTAACCGAATTTTTTGATACTCTGGCGGAATGTTAGCACGGATATGATAGACAGCATCACGTGCTGGAGACAGAATAACTGGATGAGTGCCAGCAAGAGGACGTGTGCAATCAGCATTATGTGCGGGAAGCCGGGACACACCAAATCCGTTTGCATCCAACCAAGTCGCAACCGCTGCAGGCCACACCGCAATCGTCTCTTCACGGAAATGTTTTCCGGGTCTGCACGATGAACAGAGGCGTTCGCCTGTAGTTATATCTACCTGTATGCTTTTATGTATGTGACACTCACGGACGGAAGAAACGCCTGGGATATATACATCGGATATTGAAGTTAGGCAATGAGGTGACAGTGGTAGACCTGTGAGGGCACAAACCAGACGCGTTTTGAGGTTGACTGGTTCGGTAAACCACTGATGCGCCTTTTCTCCAGATAGTGTTGTGAAAAGAGCGAAAAGAATAGGTGCTGCGGCTTCAGAACCGCTAAGAATAGGGACTCCAGTTCCGTTGAAATTGCCGATCCATACGCCGATAGTTAGTTCTGGTGAATAACCGATACTCCACGCATCTCTGTGCCCATAGGAGGTTCCCGTTTTCCACGCCACCTTCGGCATAGTGCCAGTTACTTCAAAAGATTCAGGAAAATCGGGGCGTTTTAAGGTCGTCAACATTTCCGTGATGACCCAACTGGTCTCAGGTCGCAGTAAGCGCGATACAGATGCAGAAACAGATGCCCCACCTCTTTTCTCATTACCTGCAGCTCTGTCTACTATTAATTGATACGGTGCAAACTCACCCATATTTGCTAAACCTGCGTAAAGATTTGTCAGTTCAAGTAGATTAACACCACATCCGCCAAGCACAAGCGAAAGTCCATATTCCACTTGATCGGAGAATGTGGAGATTCCCGCTTGTTGTAGGAGACCGTAAAGTTGACTTTCTCCCAATTTGGCATAGAGATTGACGGCGGGAACATTAAGGGAGCGCGCTAATGCCTCTTGTGCTGTAATATATCCTGTGAATTTTCCATCGAAATTCACAGGGGAATAGCCGACATAATCAACGGGCACATCAAATAAAAGTGTTCGTGGGGTAATTATTCCTTTATCAATTGCAAGTGCATAGATAAAAGGCTTGAGCGTTGATCCGGGGGATCGTAAAGCAAGTGTGCCGTTGACTTGTCCTTCAGATGCTTTATCGAAAAAATCATGTGAGCCGACCATGGCAAGCACTTCACGGGTTTTAGTATCTATAATGACAACTGATCCTGTTGAGACACCTTGTCCTTGTAGTGGTCGCAAGTGTTCACGTAAAATACGTTCAGCAGTGTCTTGGTAGTGTTGATCAATTGTTGTGTGTATCCGCTGATTACCGACATGTTGAGATACTTGAGAAGGTTGTTCGTTGACAAGGAGGCGGGACAGATGCGGAGCCTTGAAAGGAAGCGAGTATCGTTTTTTCGGGATTGGCTCTTGTCCTGCTTCTTGCAGCTGTTGTTTAGATATTTTCCCAGCGTCTTTCATGCGTTGCAATACCTTTTTTCTTGCCTTGCGCGCACGTTCAGGAAAGCGATCAGGACGCAATCGTTCCGGTGAATTTGGTATTGCTGCTAAAAGTGCGGCTTCTCCAAGGCTAAGCGCACTTTGCGGTTTATTAAAATAGAGACGTGCAGCTGCACCTGAACCGACAATGTTCCCGCCATAAGGTAACATATTGAAGTAAAACGTTAAAATCTCCGATTTCGTGTAGGTCAGTTCCAGTTGAAATGCTCGAAACATTTCGAAAAGTTTATTCGGCAACGTGCGATTCTTCGGTTCCATAAGCCGGGCAAGCTGCATTGTAATTGTAGAACCACCCCGTACGATTTTACCTGCTTTAAGGTTATCAAATGTTGCCCCTGCAAGTGAAACAGGGTTGATGCCCCAATGATGGTAAAACCACCGATCTTCATAAGTTAACATAGCAGTTTGGAATCGAGGGGAGATGGCATCAAGAGAGGTTTCAGGCAATCGCCACATGTCATCGGGTGCTGTGAAAGCACGGAGCCATTCACCGTTTCTATCAAGCACTACAGTTGATGGTGGAAGTTGGAGTTTTTCCGTAGACAGTGGAAAACACCAGTTGGCGAGTGCGAAAAAGCAGAACGGAATTAGAGGTAATATAAAAATATACCATCTTTTCCGTACGATTTTTGCAAATTTGAGATATGGGAGCGTTCGCAGATGGGAAAGACTAAGTTTCGTCAGTTTCATCGGTAGTGTTATGGGGAAGAGTAGAGGGAAGAGGAAAACCCTCCTACTCTTCCAGCTTGCCCTATGAGTTTGGGCATAGAACAATATGTATGAATCTAATTACAACAGGACTTACGCAAATTGAGTAGAAAAGGCAGAATACGCGTGTGGTATTCTGCATGATATTGGCCTTAAAAAGTCGTTATTTCGGTATTTTAACCCCCTTATCAAGGGGACTTTTGAACCTATTGCGTAAGTCCTATACAACTTACTCAATGACTTTGAGTTTACCGCTACCAGCGACAGAAGATCTCGCTGGATCATACATAGCTTCTGCGGAAACAGGCGGTAAGGTAAAGTTTCCGCGGGTCACGGCGCGAAGTGCATAGTGGAATTTCCGTTCCCGTTGACGCGGGAAAGTACCAAAGAAGATCAACCGATCATCGCGAATATCAACGTAATCCGGTTTGAAATTCTGCGTTTTCAACCATGGAATTCCTGCACGCGATGCTAACCTGGCATTCTCAATCTCAAAACCTGCTGGCAACATATCTACAACAACTACATTTTCAAGGTTTGATGTCAGTGCTTTTACAGTAACTTCTGCAATTACCATATCCCCATGTCGAAATTCATTATCATAAGGCATTCCATCTTGTTTAAGATAACGTCGGCGCACCTCCAAATCCCGATCATACTCCTCAATAAAGGAATCACGCCGGATTCCGAAGGCTGACCAATAGTAATAACAACTCCCTTCGCCTTCAATAGCAATTTTCACTTGTGCGCCGTCCCAATCTGTATTCGCTAATCGAACCGAAGGCGTTGTTGAATCAAAATCAGTAAGATGCGTATCATTTAGGGTAAGTGTGCCGGTGTAGTTGCCATCCATTTTCTTCTTAAGGATTTTGCCGAGCGCGAGAAAGGCGAATGCGTTCTCTTGAGTCGTGCCCCATCGTTTTCTTTGAGACGCAGCGTCGCTAAGATAGCTCACAAGCATCGGAATTGACGGATGGTTTTCGTTGACCTCAGCGAGTACGTCAAGGATAATCGCTTGCGAACGCACAGGCGAATCGAAGTTTGTACCTGTCTGGCGGCTCCCTCCATTTTGAGATGAGATAGAAATAGGCAGCATAGAGAGTGCTGTTTCCAACTCACCACTGAGCGCAAAGGCACCCGCCAATTGAAACTGACTATAGTCCGCGAGACTACTGAGGAGGTTATTTTTAAAGTAGTGCATCACGCCTTTTTCTGGTTGTCCTGCTGCTGCTAATACATAGCAGGCATAGACCGCACGCTCAACTTTGTGTCTATTAGATTCATTAACGGACTTTTGGTCGCTTGATATTTGTTTCGCTTGCTGTCTTAGTCCATCAAGCAATCCGTTGTAGACACGATCAGAGACTTCGTAGCCTGCTTTACGAGCTTCAACCAGAAAGTGAGAAGCATAAACACTACTCCAGTGATTGATATAACGCCCGCCCGGCCAATACGAAAAATGGTTTTGAGAGGTGAGCATACCTTCAAGTTTAGCGATACCAGACGTAATGTAGTAATCAACGCTTTCATCCGAAACGAGTTCAGGATCAACAGTTCGCGCAACATCACTAAAATAGAGCAGTGGAAATACTCGACTTGTTGTTTGCTCAAGACAACCGTAAGGATAACGAAGTAGGTAACGAATCCCACCGGCAAACTCAATTGCAGGAAACGGAGATACAGTGAGGGTAAAGTCGGAGGACTCTGCTATCAAATTGGAAGGCAAGACGAAATCCGCAGCATTTTCCGCGCTGACCACTCCATGCCCTGTCTCAGTTATCGGCGGCGCAGCAGACCGAAGGGGAAGTTGAACAGACATCTGTGTGCTTTCGTTATTCCCAGAAGCAGACAACGTGAAAATAGCTTTACCGATTGAATCATGAGTAAGCAGATCAAATATAAGTTGTTCCTCTCTTCCCGCTGCAATCTGGACATGCTTTCGAAGGTGATTTTCTTGAGCCTGCGGTTCTGATTCTGTAGTCCCAGGTAGGAGTCGAACATCACCGGTCGCCTTAATTTCTACATCAAATTCTCCATCCTTTCCAGTTCCGTTGTGAACACTAACGGGGAATTGGATGCGATCACCACCTGAAAGGAAGCGTGGAAATGTCGGTGTTAATACCACCGGTTCCCGAACTTTCGTGAATTTCTCTGCGGAACCGTAGTACGCGTTGGAAAAAGCGACAGCCATTAATCGTATGGTACCGTTAAACTGCGGAATGTGGAAACTTGCCGTGCCTCTTCCATAACGATCTGTTTTCAGAATTCCTGACCAGAGCGAGACCGGTTTCACACGCATGACGCTGGCGGTGTTGAGGCGTTTAGCACGACCACCAAGGTTCGCGGATGCATCACCACCAATGCTGGAATCGCCACGCACAATCTCAATCTCCGGTAAAATTGCGGAGTAGAGGTCATAGGCGCGTGTTTTCAGCCCACGCTGACGGTAAAAGTAACCGTGGGGATTAGGCACCCGAAAATCGGTTAACTGAAGTATCCCTTCATCAACCGCAGCAATGGTAACATGGGAGAACGCGCTTTGTTGCCCACGCACACGGAACTTAACAGTTACATCGCTATTCGGACGAATCTCCTCAGGCGCATCCAAATCAATGCTGAGACGATTAGGTTCAGAGTCCAATTTCAGCGGAATGATGCCAAAAGCACGCGCAGGCGCGTGTTCTTCCAACGAATCTGTTGACCGAATCAAAGTTCCGGAGAGGTATATGTTCGGTTTATAGCTGTACTTGACCGGGATCCTCAAACTCGCTGTATTGCCTTTTAAGTTAACAGTTCGGTAACTTAAAATCTTTTCCCGCTCTATTGTCAATAACAGTTTGCCGGGGAATGGTGCTTTAATCTGAAGTTTCGCAGTCTGTCCGGGTTGATACGCTGGTTTATCTAACGTCATCTCAAGCAGGCTCGGATTTTCCATGGACAAAGGAACGGATCCCCAACCGGTAGTTTCCATTTTGAGTTCCGTTTTCGCGCCGGAGGCGGTATCTTCCAGATGTACACGATATTCGCCATACTCAGAAGGTGTAAAAGTGAATGTCCCCATCTCTGCTGCTGAAACAAATTGATGCGATTCCAAGGAAGTAATTTGTTCATCCGACACATATTCATAACGACCTCGCGAGTTGCGGCGGAGTATAGTGTTCCAATGGACTTTATGAACAGTGAGTACTAAGTCACGTCCGGCTACTGCATTTCCATTTTTGTCCACGGCAATATAGTTAAAAGAAACATTTTGATTAGGTTTAATAACCCCTGAACTTGAACGTTTGATGCCGACATAATGTGAATACGGATGAATAACAACGCGATATGAAGCCGTTACGGCTCTGCCACCAGGTTCGTTCACTGTTGCTGTTAGTACCCCATTCAACTGAGAAGGTGCTTTGACAGTGTCCGGCAGCAGGAATTTATAATGCGCTTTACCTTCAGCATCAGTCTTGGTATCTTCTAAAGTAGTCCGTTGTTTCTCAAACGGCATAGTACTCGAAAAGTGGAATGAACGCCACTTTTCCACTGGAACATACGGTACTGCTTCAAGCATGTAAGACGCTGTTACTTTTCGGTTTACAGCAGGCGGCCCGAAAAGATTAACAGCAGAAACATCCATTCCGACCTCAACGCCTAAGTCATACTCAGATTTGTCTGCCGTAACAGAGACTTTCATCCGGTCGGGCATAAACTCTTCCACCTGAAATCGTGAACGACCAATCTCCTTGTCAGCAACGCTCATCTTGGCAACATAACTTCCTGTCTGTGCGTAAGCCGGTAACGGGATTGTTATCTCACAACCCCCGCGTCTATCCGTATTTTGACGAAATTCATTTATAACTCTACCATCTGGTGCTAAAATCTGAATGTGGGTTGGAAGCGACGGAGGTGTTGCATTTTGCTTTCCACGGACGATTGCAGCCAGTGCTACCTTCTCACCAGGCCGATAAACCCCACGACTCGTGTAGAGAAACGCCTCATAGCCTGCTGTTAAATAAGCAGAACCGCCAACATTAAAATCTCCAGTGGAAAGTTGATGTCGGTTTAGCTGAATGAAGGATAGGTCATCCCCTTTCTCCACTGTCAGCATAAATGGGGTAAAACCCTCAGTTTTTTGATCAACTGAGGGAAACTTGACGAAGCCTTCCCAATTTGTTTTTCCAGTCAGTAGCGTTTGGTTGTTATCGCTGACTAACTTAACTGTGGCTTGTGAAACAGACTTTAAGTTGGTAAGCGAATTGACCCAAACCCATAACTCATCCCCTGCTCTTTTAGTAATGATCCCGAGGTCCGTCAACATCACCCATTGTGTCGCACGAGCCCGATAACTCTTTGGGTCTCGAACATTAACTTTAAAAATACCGACATGTTTATCATTCAAGTACTGTCCAAGAGTAATATACGTACGGACTTCCTCGTTCAGTTTTGAGGGAATATTAAGTGTTTCGGAATGAATTGGCTTCCCTAAATTATCTGTCCAAGCACTCCAATTTCTTAGTTTAGACACATAAACAAGGTTGTTGCCGAAGACTTTTTCTATTCGCACTTCAACATTATGTACATTTATCGTTGCCAAACCGAGATTCATATTTTGATTTCTGGTAAGAAAGAAACCATTGCCCACAAAACGGATTTGCGGAGGCACATCTGGGATTGTAAGTCGGACAGAATGTGACTTCTTTAATACGGAACCGTCGGCAGCTGTCAACCCTTCCTGAACTGTGACTTCATATTTACTACGTCGCTTGAAATCACCATGGATTTCAATCCCACCGTATCTGGTAATAATCTGAGTATCTACCTCTGGTTTGATACGAATATACGGTTGCACCGTGTCAATTGGAATGCGGGAACTAAAACGGAGGGCAATATGAGGTTTTCCAGAGCCTTCTTGGACATTGGCATACGTAACACCGAGTGTGTCTCTGCCGGTTAAGGTCATTGATTTAACGTTCGCCTCTTTCAACCCGATCTGCCCACCTGTACATTTAAACCTTTTCTCAATTCGCACCTTGAGATTTTGGTCTCCGAGCAGACGCGGAATCTCTTCAGTTTCTAATTTAATCTCCCTAGCAATTCCATTTTGTGGTTGAAGCGTATAAGGTATATCAACATCCTCTTGAAGTCGGATAGACAGGTTTGCGCGTAAATCAGCAATATTGACCGGATAATTAAATGTTAACTTCCCAACAACCTTTGCGTGTGTTTTAGTGTATTTGAATTCAAGGCTTTTCTTTTGTACGCGGAAGGGTTCAGTTGAAAAAGTGAATTTTCGATCACCGGTGATGACAAACCCAAGGGGGCTCTGGTGTAATTTGGGGGAAAGTTCCACAGTATAACTTGCGGAGGGGGCTAAGGGGCTTTCTAAAAAGAAGCGGATTGTATCGCGCGCTATCCAACGGGCGACTCCCTTAACAGTGGGGGTAAATTGAATCGCACGATCCGGTAATTCAGTGTTAATCACTGAATTATCAATTATCGGTTCCGAAAACGTAAACGTAAAATCAACCCATTGCGGAACTTTTTCGCCTTTCGGCGTAAAGGATTTAACGGTGACGCGCGGCTTTGCATCCGATATCAAACTATGGATATAGAGTGACCCGATAATCAAAATGAGCAAAGAAAGAAGGGCAACAACACCTGTTAAAAGTTTTTTTGATTCCATCATAAAATGTCTCCTAAAGTTGGCATGTTATTCAAATCTCTGAAGGTCATTTTTTCATTCGTAAGGTATGTAGCAATTTTCGTGCCAAAATTTGCGTTTTCTAACGGTATCCCGGAATCGTTTAGGTTTTGTGTTTTGCCCTCCTCTATCTACAACACGCAACAAACCACGTGAGGACACTCAAATCAATGGGTTATAGAATGTGTATCTTGGTTCCTGACGTTATCTGATCTTCAGGTTTATCCTTATAAACAACCAAAAATAATATGTTCTGTTATTAACTTATGCTCCAAACTCAAAATGGGATCTTAAGCAAGGAACAAGGGTAAACATTTTACCATAGACATTATAATGAATTAAATAGAAGGAGTTTCATAACGCCAGGGTCTGAAGTTTAGGCGAAAATTGTGTAAACCACAACAGGTTTCCATAACTAAATCACAAAACCCTTTCTTCCAATTCCTGAGTTTATCTTTGACAATGAACTAAATCACAAAACCCTTTCTTCCAATTCCTGAGTTTATCTTTGACAATGCGGCATCTTTTGACACCACTAATCGCATGTTCAACGCGTATGCGTATAGACGCTATCTTTCTATTGTTTTCTTTTTCTTCATTCGTCCGTTCTCTACCTCTCGGTTTTTTCTTCGGTTGAATGATGTTTATATCCGGGAGAACGAAACCCTGAAAACCGGTATCTTGGGACAATGTGCTACCCTGTGGCACACAATAGCCCACCATATCGGCTATGTGTTTGTCATGATATCTCCCTTCAAAGAAGGTGTCAATAGGACAACTTTGCAGGTCTCATTGATAATCAAATTATTTTTCACTGTATGACATTTCTTTTTACCACTATAATAACCCTTTTGAGTTTGTGGGTCTTTGGGGCATCGTATCGGGCGTTCGGTGCTATCATGAAAAAAATGTTCTCCTTCTTGATTTTGAGTTGATACTTTTGATGGAGCACATATAGGGGCGGGGTCTGTTTCCCGAGATGGCAACTCTCCAAGTTCTGCTAATGCTTTGTTCAATATCGATAAAAGCAAGTGAATCCATCTATTAGCAAGAGGTTGAGACATGCCAAAGAGCGCACCGAATAGCACTTGTTTCGGTGCTTCACGAAGGTAAATCAGTATAAATAGCAACATATCTTCAGGTGTATCAAAACGACTATTTTTATACGGTTTATATCTCCGTTTTTTGCGCGGTTTTCCTGCAAGGGTATGTGTTTGAACATACTCTAAAAAACATTTAGTAAAATAAGGTGATAGTTCAGTCCAATCTTCTAAGGTATATCCGGTGAGGGACAGGAGCGTATCAGGTTTGTCCCTTAGTTCTTGAAAACTTATCATGAGTTAGCCTCCTATTGTCCGATTGTAATAAGTATAATAGAGACTAACCAAACGGACAACTAATTAGTTATAATGTCTCATGTGTAAAAATAAACACACTTATTTTAAAATAGCAAGGAATCCAAATACCTCAGGACTTACGCAAATTGGGGAGAAAAAGGAAGTATTGGACTTAAAAAGTCGTTATTTCGGTGTTTTTAACCCCCTAAATCCCCCTTATCAAGGGGATTTTTGAACCTATTGCGTAAGTCCTGTACCTAAAACCAGAATCGCGACATCAAAATAAGCTGATTCGTCCCTTCAAGTTGTCTTAACATACTTTTGCTGCTGATATCCTCATCAGGTTTTCGGTCAGCGTTAGGCAGATTTGCCCAATAGAACAGTGAAATCGCGCCGTTTTCCATAAAATTATATTGCGCGATAAATGTCAACCGCTTACCAGCATCACCTAAAACAGTTCTGTCCGGATCAAACAAACCGTAACGGCCTGCTACAGTTAATTGCGGAAGAACACGGTATTTTGCTCCGAAGTAGTATCCCTTAGAATCAACGGCATCGGATGCGAAAGAGGCGACCTCATCGCTATTTCCAAAGTTGAATTCTCCTTCTAAACTCAAACCGGCGTAAGAGGCAGTTACAAACGCACCGATAAGACGTTCCCACTCTTCACCGGGTTTTTCAAATATGCAGGACACTCCTGCACGAATCGGACCAAGTTGTCCGCCGAGAGTACCGAGTGCGCCCTTGGCTGTTGCATTGCCAGCGTTGAAAAACGCTGCGTTGTAGAATGCTTTTCCGAAACTACCACCGAGTTCCAGTCCAACATCTCGTTTATTTGAACCGAGGCCGTAGCCTTCCCGGACAAGGATATTATGATCCTTCTGTTTGATGCCGAAGGGTAGCCGAAATTGTCCCACTTTGAAGTAAAGATGTTTTGGAATAGCATCTACTGTGGCGAAAGCATTAAGTGTCGTGCCAACGTTGTTGGAAAGGGTTAAGCGAACCCGTTCTGAGGCTTGCGCGTTGAACGTCACCTCAGCTTGCATCAGAAGAAATCTGTCAACAGATGAATGGCACGAGTTACATCCAGCTACTGTGCCCTCTTCTTCGTCTACATGTGTAGTTTTGATAAAAGCTGTCTGTAGATCAAGTGAGGTTATAAGTTGTTTAACAACCTCCTTTGCTTCTTCAGTGACAGCATCCATATCGAAATCTTCAGGAAACTCAAAATAGTTCTCTTCAAAAATTTCACCGATCCGATTGCGAGGACCACCACCTGCTGGGTCAATGTGGCAGAAATTACAGTCTTTGTCTAATTCAGCCGCAAACTCTGGTCGTGCTTCAGCGAAATCTGCCCAAAAAAGAGCTAACGAGAAATTTGTTATCAGGGCAAATACCAACAATGCACGGAAACATTTTCGCAGCATAGTCCTGTCGTGAAAAGGTTTCATAAACCTACTGTGATATATCTTCAAAAGCGTACTCCTTTTCTATTGTGTAAAATGCTAGGTTTTACTACGTTCTATCACTATGTGTCAATTTATTTATAAGTTAGGTTGCAGCGGATTATTGTCTGAACCAGGATTCACATGATTATCGGATTTACAGGATTATAGAAGTCGCTCTTACAGAAGCCCCGATGACCGATACTGAGGTGCATAGACTGATTTGAGGCAGCTATGTAGAAACTGTAAGATCATAGGTTGTTACCCTTTGCAACGATCCCTTGGAAGCCTGCATTAGTCGGTCCTGTGTATCTTTCAATATTAACCCACGCCATGACGGTAACATCTTTGTCAACAGTGAGTATCTCATGATGGGAAACTTCAACCCAATCGCTGTCTCCGTTCAGCTTCACTGCCATGCCATATTTTCCATTAACTAATTTAGGATCCCCTTTCAGTTCTCCATGGTTTTCATACTGTGAATGGTCAATCACTTTACCGTCACCATTAAGTTCATCAAAAGAGATATAAAGAACGAGTGAGTCGTCAGCTGCATTTAATCCGTAGGCAGAAGATACTACAAAGGTTAGCAACACGAAAAACGTGACAAACTTTACAAAGAGATAGTTAATTGCCATACAATACCTTCTCCAAAAATAGTTGAATAAATAGGGTCGTCCTAAGGTTGTAACAACTAAACATAACTTAGAAAGGACAATCACCCATGCCTGAAATTATAGCACTGTTTACTGTTTTTATACCACATTTATCCGCAACGACGACCCGGCAGTTATCCGCTCTGTCATCGCACTGCTTGCGATGACAGAGCGGATAACAATGTTAAATATATCTCGCTGGACTGGACAAGGAGGTAGCTACCGCACCGGACAACGCTTTTTCAACACTGTTATCCCTTGGGCTACGATCTGCTGTATGTTTTTTCGCACACATCTGCTTGATCGTGAAAGTGACTATATCCTCACAAGGACAAAACAATCGTGCCAAAATCGGGCGACTTTACCTATGGTTTATCTCGTTTCTTTTCCTCATTGTATGGAAAACGATCCCCGCTTGGTGTTTTAGCCGTGTCCTTAGTGAGCGTCAATCAGCGACGCTCCTATCCAATAGTTATGGAGCAAATCTTGCGTGACGACTCATCATTAAATCCGGGCGTTTCAACACAGGAACAGCGCGATGACACTGAGACAGCAGCAAAACTGAAACGCGGATGTCCAAAGGAAGCCGAAACCGGAACAAGGATGATATGGTCTCACCGATACGCTGAAACAACTTCAAACGATGGTTAAGACGATGCTATTGCAGATTCGCGACTTGATCCCACTCCATTAATATTTATATTTCACCAAGATATCAATCAAGTTCAGTAATAACATAGTCCATATCTTCAGCTTGAGCGTGACAACTCCAACATATCCCGTCAGAGGCGATAACTTTAAATTCAGCATCTGACGCATTTCGAGTATATTCAATGAATTCCCAATCATTATGGTCTGGATCACTGCCAGCTACCTTCCGCATAATCGCTATGAGTCCCACGTAGTCTTTATTTGGTCGATATGCTTCTTTTACGACGATGCTTCCATCCGGATATGGGAATTGCTGCTCGCCGTCAGGTGCGATGGTCACCCGTGTTTGGTTAACGTAAACGTTCTTTGTCCCTCTGTGTGGATCACTGCCTGCAACAGGTGGAATCGGTTCGGCATTTAATTTAAGCCACTTCTCATAACCTGCTACATCTTCTGGTAGCCCTGGCAGTGCGACAGCGGGTTCTTCAGTTTCCTGGTCTGTTTCTTCTTTAGTTGTTTCCTGAACAAGTTCGTCTAACTGTTGTTCTTCTACACAAGACGTGAACATCACGCTGGACATTAGCACAATGGCAATCCCAAGGTAGACATTCAAAAAGTGGCGGATGTGTTTTTTGCTTCGCATTATAAATCTCCTCATTTTAACATGCCTTTAGTATATAACAAAAAGGCAATCATAGCAATAATTAATTTATACCATACGTTTCGTTTATGTTTCAAAATTGAACGCTCAGATTACGAATTGTTTTACATAACCTTGACGTAGCAGAAATTGAAAATTGGGACGGAATTCATTTTTATTTGTCATTCCAGTTCTGTTAATGTATCATATCATAATGGAGAATAGAGATTTAAACTGAACACTTCTATATGTCTAAAAGAATAAGTTGGTTTTCGAATAAAGGAGAAATGGATGCTCAGAAACCTGTTTAAAGGTGGTGATAAAAACCGCACTGAACCGGAAGCTACGGATCAAAAAGAGAATTGGTTCAATCGCCTCAAATCCAGTTTAGCGAAGACTCGTAACAGTTTTATCTCTCAACTGTCAGGATTGCTTCGGGTTGGTAGAAAAATTGACGAAGAACTGATGGAGGAGATCGAAGAGATTTTAATCCAAGCAGACGTGGGAGTTGATACGACTCTGACGCTGATGGATAACGTGAGAGAGACTGTGAAGGAAAGAGGATTAGGCGATTCTTCTGAATTGGGAACAGTCATAAAAGAGGAAATACTGCATCTTCTGGGAGAAGATGTTCCCTTGAAGTTTGAAGGTGAACCACCTTATACGATTTTAGTTCTCGGTGTGAACGGTGCTGGAAAAACGACAACCATCGGCAAACTCGCAAGCCGTTTTAACGCTGATGGCAACCGTGTTCTCGTTGCTGCAGGCGATACATTTCGTGCCGCGGCGGAGGACCAATTGGCGATTTGGTGCAAACGCGCGCGGGCAGAACTAATTCGCGGCGGGGAACGTGCGGAACCCGCTTCAGTAGTTTTTGATGCTATTCATGCGGCAAAAAACCGAGAAGCAGACGTTCTGATTGTGGACACAGCTGGCAGACTCCATACCAAAAAACCTTTGATGGATGAATTATCAAAAATCGGACGTGTGATGGGACAAGCACATTTAGGCGCGCCTCACGAGGTGCTACTTGTCATTGATGGCACAGTAGGACAGAATGCACTAATGCAGGCTAAAATTTTTAACGAGGCAGTGCCGATTTCTGGTGTAGTAGTCACGAAGCTGGACGGCACAGCGAAAGGTGGGATAGTAATAGCGGTAAAAGCCGAACTCAATGCTCCCGTCAAACTGATCGGCATCGGTGAGAAACTTGACGATTTACGGGATTTCGCGGGGGCAGATTTCGTTGAAGCACTCTTTGCATCAGATGAGACTGAAGGGACGTAACCCGCAACTTATGTAGTTTTTCTTGGCTGCGGGATACGTCCATCAAACAAGTGGCTTATACGAACAGTCTCAAGGAAGCTAATTATTCTTAATCACGCCTATTTACAACAAGAACTTGTTCCCGCTAAACTTCTGCCTCTTTCAGATAAGGGCGTAGATGTTTGCGGAGATTGCGATGTGCATGGAACAAGTGGGCTTTGACCGTTCCATCCGATCTGCCGACTACAGCCGCAATATCTTTAAGGGACAATCCATCCCAGTGACGCAGGATAAAGATTTGCCGTTGCTTGGGGGGCAGTTGACGAATCGCCTTCCGAATCTGGACTCTGAGTTCCTTATTCTCAGCAGCTTTGGCGGGGGAATCTGACCGTAAATCAGGAAAATTTGCCATCGGCAATTCATCCGATTCGTCGGATTCGTATACCATTACTTCCGAACGTGCTTTTTTTCGTAAAAAATCAATACAAAGGTTGACCGTAATTCGGTAAAGCCAACTATAAAACTGACACTGGTTCTTGAAATTACCTAACCCTTGGTAAGCACGAATAAACGCATCTTGCGTAATATCAAGGGCATCTTCATGGTTCGGGACAAAACGTTGAACTAACCGATAAGTGCGTTTCTGATAGCGGGTAAAAAGCGTATCAAACACAGCCGTATCGCCACTCTGAAATTGCTCAATCAGTTGGGCATCATCATTACAGGCTGGAGGGATACTTTCGGGGCTTTGGGACTGCATGTTCTCCTCTTAAGTGTCATTGGCGGCCGGCAACTGAAACTCAGACGGCCGTTGATAGAATAGAAGTCACCGATTTTTTTCTTTGTGGACGCTGCGAAACCATCGTTTATATCTGTGGCTATCTTGAAGCATTTGTTGGAGGATAAGTAATTCCTCATCATCTTCGGCACAAGGGGCACCATCAAGTAACGCTAACAACTCCTCGTAAACTACTTTGTCTTCATCAACAAGTGCTGAGAGAAGTTTGTCAAAATTTTCTCCATGACCAAGTAGTGCGAACAACTGGTTCGTATGCCGAATTTCTTCAGAGGCGGCTTGGTTGAGGTATGCCGCAAGTTCGTGCTCATTCCGTTTCTCCGCGATTTGTGCAAGAATTAACCGGATCCCGACGAGTTTGAGTTTTACCTGTGCGAGTTCGTCAAGTTCCGTTTCAAACTTTTCTCGCAAATGGTCCTCATCACGTGGATGTAACTGTGCATAACTTGGCCATACCGGTTTTGCCATCACCTGTTTCAACTTTTTCAAGCTCTCAATCAGGTTTTCCCGCTCTTCAGGTGAAAGTTGACCAAAGGTATGTTCCCAAAAGTCTGTAGCGTGTTGCACCCGTTCTCGGAAAAGTTGTTGTGATTGCGGCGTAAGTTGAATGCGGGCACGCCTCCGATCCTCATCACATTTACGACGGACAACCCAACCGTGCCGTTCAAGCCGACTAACTAAGCCAGAAACTGTATTGTGCGCAAGGCCTAAATGTTCACCTAATTCACTAACATACATACCGGATTCTCGACCGTACCAATGAAGGTGCTGCAAAGCGTTGAACTGTACAATCGTCAGTCGATTGGGAACTACTTCCTGAATGAACCTGGATTTGACCGCCGCTTGGGCATGACGCATCACGCGCATGACGACATCAATTTCTTGATTGAACTCCGGATTTTGAGACATTTTCCAATACGTCCTATATGAGAGGTATATTCCGTCGTATACGACATAAATTATATCTCAAATTTCCGTGAATGTCAAATTAAAATGCAAAAAAGCTGGTTTTTATTAAAAATTCGCCATTTTTAATTGCTTCCAACCAAACGTTGTGCCTTCATCTTTCGTTTACGTTTGGATTTCGACTTCGTCTGTTTCGGTGTTGCATCGTCCTGAACATTTTTATATTGCTGCTGATTCTGTTCTGCATCCACAATTTGTTCCTGCTGTGCTGCTTCATATTCGGCGTAGGTGCCTTCAAAAAAGCGCGTTTTCGGACCCTCTTTTGTGACATCAAAGATCAACAACTTTGTTGCCAAACTGTTCAAAAGAAAGCGGTCATGAGAGATAATGAAAAATGTCGCAGGGTAATCAGCAAGTGCCGCTTCGAGTGCTTCACGCGCTGGGATGTCCAGATGGTTTGTCGGTTCATCAAGTAGAAGGACGTTCGCATTTTCCAACAGCAGCTTCGCAAGTTGAACGCGGTTCTGTTCACCTCCGCTCAAAATCCCAATACGTTTGAACACGTCATCTCCGGAAAAGAGAAACCTCGCTATAAAACTACGAATCTCTGTCTGCGTTTGGTGTGGACAAAGTTCCCAAATTTCGGTCAGTATATCATTATCCAAGTTGAGTCCTTCCAATTCTTGCGTATAATACCCAAGTTTAAGAGAAGAACCGACCCAAAGATCGCCTTGTGTTGGTTGTTCCTGGCCCAAAATCATACGGAAAAGCGTTGTTTTTCCGGTACCGTTTGGGCCAATTATCCCAATTACGTCATTACGGTACACCTCAAAATTTAAATCCGTGAATAGGACCTTGTCGCCAAACTGTTTACCAACATTTTGGCATCGTAGAATATCGTCTCCGCCACGGGCTGAAGGTGTGAAGTTGAGCTTCAACATTTGCGCATCGGGTTTCGGTTTTTCGATCTTCTCCAACCGCTCCAGTCTATTGCGTCTTCCTTGTGCCTCACGAGTTCGTTGCCCCGCTATATTGCGTTCAATGAATTCTTGTTCCTTTTCAATAAACGTTTGCTGTATTTTGAATGTCCGTTCCCTAACCAACTGCCCCATCGCTTTCATTTCACAGTACTTTGAGTAATTCCCGCGATAGATATTTATTTTTTTCGCATCCAACTCCCACACCTTGCGAACAATCTTATCCAAAAAATATCTATCGTGAGAAACAACTAGAACTGCCCCGTTGTATTCCGTATTGAGATAATTTTCCAGCCATTCAATTCCATTAATGTCAAGGTGATTCGTCGGTTCGTCAAGAAGTAATAGGTCCGGCTCTTCCAGCAGCAATTTCGCCAAAGTTCCCCGACTCTTTTGACCACCACTGAGGACGCGGATCGGTAGGTTGAAGTCCTGTTCGCTAAAACCCAAACCACCGAGCACGCGATTTATCAGATGTTCATAATCGTAACCACCGAGCCGTTCATGCTGTTCCTGAATACGTGCGTACTGCTCCAAGAGGTGTAGTGATTCTTCTGTTTCCATCTCCTCTGCAAGCATCAGCATCTTATCCTCAAGGGTGAGTCGTTTTTGAAAAACTTTGAGCATTTCCTGTCGTAATGTACAGGCATGCTCCAACTCCGGTTCTTGGCTTAGGTATCCAATACGTCGCCCCTTCGCCAAAACAACTTCCCCTTTGAAATCGGTGAGGATTCCACACATTATTTTTAGTAACGTTGTTTTTCCACATCCGTTACGACCAATTAACCCTATCCGGTCTCCAGGCGCGATTGCGACTGAAATATCGTCCAGAATTATGTCTGGGTCATAACGTTTTGTGACACTGTTTATTGTTACTAAAGACATATTTTTGTAGGTGTGAACTACTTTCCTATTGCAAGGAAGTACTTTTGTGTATTATAGACGTATTGATTGCCAATTTACGCTGCGGGTAATCATCTCCATATATGTATCTGCTTGACGTGCATCAGGATAGCGGATATTGAATTGTCTAAACCGCCAGAACGCTATCGCGAGTGCAGCATAGTGAACAAAACCATCCAAACTGTGCCATTCGGCATCCGTTAAGAGACGTAATGCGTTGTAAGCGTCTAAAAAACTTTGGACGGAGGCGGCATCCAATTGATGCTGTGCTGTATAACAACATCCAATAATTGTCATCCCAACATCAACCAGCAAAGTATCATGGCACCCTTCTTCAAAGTCAAGAATCGCTACCATCTGATCGCCATCAAAAATGGTGTTGTCTAAAAAAAGATCTCCGTGTAGAAGTCCAGTAGGAAGAGATTTATCCAATTCCGGTTTTAGCCATTCAAGTTCCGATTTTAGCCATATAAAAAACGGATGTGTGGCAAATTGTGTGTCTTTCACCTCTTCCAGAAAAGGTGTTATTTGTGCGATTCCCATCGGAAAACGTGGAAGTCCCGCAAGTGATGGAATACAATGTAACTTTGCCAACGCTTCGCCAATCTGCGCCGACACCTTTTGCGAAGGCTGTGGTGTCCCTCCATCCAAAAACGGATAGATCATTACGCGGTCGTTTGGAGTTACGAAAAGTGCATCACCGTTTTTCTGTAAAATCGGATACACTGTCGGGTACGCATGTTGACGAAGATGTGCCAACAGTGCGATTTGCATCTGAAGTTCATGGCGACTTTTCTCATCGCATATTTTCAGGAGGAACATGCCATCCGTCGTTGTCAACTTGAAATTGCTGTTTCCAAACCCACCCGGAATTCCCTCAAATTTCAGTGGTGTGCCGATTGCGTAATGTGCCAC
This sequence comes from Candidatus Poribacteria bacterium, assembly GCA_965197475.1. GTDB lineage: Bacteria > Poribacteria > WGA-4E > WGA-4E > WGA-3G > MSPOR6. The sequence continues at coordinate 2,163,879 of CBDANF010000003.1, forward strand.
AATGTCCGTGAGTTCGGCTGGTGAAAGGGTCGTATAACGTGCCATGTGGTGCCACTGTTTTGGTTCAGTGGCTTGCGAACCATTCGCTAAAGATTTCGCTGTCATTTCTTTCAAACAAACGCTGCGTTATAATCGGGGTATCATTAACACGCTGCCGGGCATATTCACAGTATTCAGCATTGATGTCATAACCGATGTAATATCTACCAAGTTTTTTACAAGCAACCGCTGTTGACCCTGACCCCATAAATGGATCAAGAACCATAGAACTCGGAGGCGTGAGGAGATGTAAAAACTCCTCTACCACTTCCACCGGATAGATTGCTGGGTGTTTATTTCCTTTAACCGCAGCAACGGGTGTCTCAATCACATCTCGCTTGAGCTTATTGCCATGAATCCGAATGATTGTAAATCCTTTATTCTTTAATTGTAATGTGCGTCCACCCATCTGTCCGCCGAATGGAACAGCATGAATGCCACGGATTTTCATCCGAAAACTTTGTGTTTTGCCGCGTTTTACCTCTTGAATAACCTCTGCCAGTTCAATCCGGGCAACGGCTTTCTCTGCTTCAGATAGATCGGATTCATCAATAAGCTCGAAATACCGCTGCCCAATGTTAGTACTAGTTTTCTTTTTTGAGGGCTGCTGGGCACGCGATTCTGCCAAGAAAGCTTTGGGGTCGTAGAAATAGTCATCTGATTTTGCAAAATGAAAGAATGGCTCAGTACTACTGACAAGGCGGCGGCTAAATTGGCGCGGGGTCGGATTTTTTTTGACCCATGTGATTTCATTTACGAGTCTAACTAATCCTGTATCTGTGGCTGCGAGTGCGAAACGGTATGGAACAAGAAGTAAGTTACTGTCCTGGTACTTGTCGCCTATATTGAAAACTATATTGCCATCATTCCTCACAACACGAACACATTCGCGGAAGAGGCAAAGTAGCGTATCAACGTACTTACTAACATTAATTTCATTTCCCATCCCGCCTCCGTAATCGCGCTGCTGAAAATAGGGAGGGGAGGTAATCACCAATTGAATGCTACAATCAGGTAACTGCCGGATAAGTTCCAGATTATCCCCGCACAGTATTTGGTCAATTGGTAAGTTATCATCAGTATAGGACATACTTCATACTCCTTTTCTACGGTCAACAACAAGATAGTTCAGTGGCGCGTTGATTGTAAAAGTTACCATGTGATGTAACGTGAGATGTCACTGTTTCAGTTCAGAGGCTTGGATCAATGCTTTATATTCGGGTAGATCACGGATTTTATCAAATGCAGGTTCCGTTTTTGCGGTAGAAAGCACTGCTTTATCCACTCGAATCGCTTCGCGTAGAGACGCAATTGATTTTTCAATATCGGCAACTTGGGTGCCATTTCCTAAAGGTTTCTCTGCCTTCAACGCATAAGCAACAGCAAGGTTATAATGTGCCTTCGCGAAATCTACATCCAGTTGTGTTGCACGTTCCCACGCACGGATAGCTTGTTCAAGATCACCCATATTCCCATATACAGCACCCAGGTTGAAATAAGGAATTGCCCAGCCCGGTTCGTTCTGAATTGCCAATTTGAACTCGGTGACAGCTAGTGTGAAATTACTTTCCTTGGCATACGCGAGTCCCCAATTGTAATGTGATTTCGCTGCTTCATTCGGTTCAGAGGCATCCGTGCTTTGTGAATACGGAATGCTTTTCAGACCACATCCAATCAGCAATACCGCTGAGCAGAATATAAGAATCATTCTCATTTCTCTCTCCACATCTTTTATAACACTTTACCCGAATTTAGGTTGTCAGTCAACCGGTTTGTGCTGCTCCAGAAACGTTTAGTTTCCAACAACTGTTATTTAGACGGTACATTCCAAAGGAAAATAGTTCCGTCTTGTCTATAATCGTGGCCGCTTATGCTTGCGAGTGTTTTGCCATCAGGTGCAAACGCCAATGTATGGATAAAGTTTTTATGTCCATCATAGGTTGCAAGAAGGCGGCGGGTAGCAAATTCCCATAGATGAATTTTACCGCCCGTATCCCCGCTGGCGAGAATAGTACCATCCGATGAAAATGCTAACTTGCAGACTGCATGTTGGTGTCCACTAATAGTTTCAATAAGGTTTTGGGTGGCAACATCCCACAAATGTATTTTCTTGTTTCCATTTCCAGTTGCGAGCGTTTTTCCATCAGGTGTGAATGCTAACGCATAAACATTAAAGTTGCGCAAGTGGAAACGTTCTAACAATCCACCCATTAATCCCTTAGAAATTTTAAGTGCTGCAAGTTGTTCGCCGGTGTTCATATTCCATAAATATATGCGATTTCCCATACTATAAGCAAGCATTTTGCCATTGAATGTTGATGTCATCCAATACCTATCAATCTTCGTAAAGGTATTCAGATTTTTGGCTTTGAGCGTGTCCCATATTTCTGTTCCATTATTTGTTTGAATAACCAGTTTTTCACTATTTGGTGCAAAAACACCTACGATGTCCCCCCTAAGTGTTGTGCCATCATTAAATGAATCAGAAAAACCTCCGTTTAATGTGTCTGGGATGGTGTAGGCGTTTTCCTGTATTCCTGAGGTAATATCCCACACTTCAATATTGCCTCTACTCTCACTGATAAGCGTTTTGTTGTCCTTCGCGAATGTTAATGCACGGATATAATTGTCATCTGTGTTGATCGTAATCCATTTGTTGTGTTCATTTGCATTCCAGAGTTGGATGTTTCCCGTAATGTCACCGCTTGCGAGCACTTTTCCATCATGTGAGAACACTAACGCCGTGAGTGGTTTTGTATAGCCTGAAGTGAGAGTCAGCAGTGGTTTGTTGGTACGTGTGTGCCACACATTTACAGTGCCGTTCCCGTTTGCTGTGGCAAGGGTTGCTCCCTCTTGTGATAACACGAAACGTTCAGGGAAAGGTTTAAACTCATCTAAAACGGGACTGAGTTTTGCTATTTGACGGTGGGTGGCAATGTCCAATAGTGTATAACTATCTTTGGCAATTAGAACGAGGGTTTTTCCGTCGCCTGAAAATCTTACGGTTTTCGCATCGGGGAACGTAGCGATTTCACTGCGGGCAGGAACGTCCCATATAGCGCAACCATCATACCCTGTTATGGCGAGGATTTTTCCACCCTTTGAAAACCTTACGTCTTGGACACGGCCCCCTGGAAGTGCCGCGAGTTGTTCACCTATGTCAACATCCCATATTTCAATTGGTCCTTGGGTATTTCTGCTGCCATTTCTCAAGGGGATCCTGTAGGATATTCTACTCACAAGCGTTTTTCCGTCCGGTGCAAACTCCAATCCCTGATGCCATTTTATAGGTTGTTTTTCAAAAAGCGTGTAGCTTTGGCTGTCGTGTCCCAGCGGATATTGGATTGGAAAAGGTATCCTATCATCCATTGTGCGTGGTGTAAGTGTTATTATTTCTCTGCCGGTTTGTCCATTTTTGATGCTGATTGTGCCATCCTTATTTCCGATAGCAAAGGTAACAACGCCTATGCGATCAACAAAGGCAGCTAATGCACGAGTCCATACTCTACCTTTGATTCTGATTTTGGAAGCCTTTGGATTGAATGTATTTAGTAATTTTCCAGTGGAGGTATCCCAAAGCGTAACTATCCGTTGCCAATTGACTCCTACAAGCGTTTTTCCATCGGGTAAGAATTTCAGAGAAAAAAGTGTGCCTTTGGGAATAGCAAATGTCTGCAAGTTTTTACCGGTTTTAGCGTCCCAAAGCCGAACGGTTTTATCATCCGCGCTGCTGGCAAGCATCTTTCCATCCGGTGAGAATGCTACATGTCTAACGGCATCCGTATGCCCTGAAAGGAAAGCAGTTTCGTCGCCTGTGTTGACATCATAAAGCCATACACCGATAGAGCTTGCTATTGCCAACTGATTGCCATCAGGTGATAGCTGCATATCATTTAAGATGCCTTTACCGAGACGTGCTTTAGCACCTTCAGGTAAACTGAATTGCGTATAGTCCTGGGCGAAAGAATTCAGTGGATATAGGGTAAAAAAGATAAATAGTATTAAGAAAATCGAAAATAGTTTAGTCTTCATTGTTCAGACAATCACCTCCGCCACCAACTCTTTTTACTCTGATAAAATGCAAAGAGTTTTGAAATAGCTTTGTCATTTTTGTTGAGACGCAATACTGCCTCACACGCCGCAATCACCTTCTGTTTGTCAGAATCAGCACCAGTTTCTTGATACATAAAATGATAACTTTGTGCGATAGCAGTAAAATACACCGCCTGATCAATCTCTGTCGGTACTTCAGCAGGAAGTTCGGTGCTGACTGAAACTGCCTCACTCCATGCTTCAAGCGCAGCATAGCAGATAACCTTCTGAAATAGCGGTGCCAATTGCGAATTGTCAAGCCAATACGCTTGCGTATAGCAGCTAATGGCTTCCGAATACGCGGAATTGTCAATGTGCAGTTGGGCAAGTGCAGTATAAAAAGCGTCCAACCCGCTATCGGCGATGGTGTATAGTTCAGCACCGGTGTTGATGAGCCATTCTTTTTCTATTAGAAATTCAAGTGCGGAATTACGCTCCTCGTCTGTAATACTAATATCCGTCAGGAGATGTTTTGCAACAGCGGCGTTTGGAAAAATCTTTGTGCGGCTTTTCATTAACGGATATGCTTGCGCCGGTTTATCCATCGCCAAAAGTTTGATGCCGGTCGCAATGCGAAAGAGTGAAACAATTTGATCGCTGTTTTGGCGAGACATCTGATCGGCAATCTGTTCTCTATTTTCAGAAAAATGTTGGTTGAGATTATCAACTGCCTGTCGAATGTCGGTATTTTCAGGGTTGAGTTGGTGCGCTTGGGATAAAAACCGCTGTGCAGCGAAGAGTTCTCCCCATTCTTGATAGATGCGGCCGAGGCGAAAGTTGGCATACGCAAGCGTCTTCGAATCGCTCTTGCCTCGGATAACGTCATCATAGGCTTGGATAGCTTCGGCTATATGTTCTTGGGTTTCTAATGTTTGAGCGTGATTAAGTAATTTTGACATAAAGGATTTCTTTCATCTACCCTGTAATAACTTGAGACACATAACCTCAAGCGCAAAGACTTTGGTAACGTTTGTCCTTTTGAGCAGTTCCTTCGTTTCAAAAACGGTCTTGATGGCACGTTGAAGTCGGATTTGAGAGTAGCGTGGCACAAGTGTTTGAAGTTTTTCTAATGCGTTGGCGTGTGTAATTAAGTCTTTAGGTGCGCCTTGTTGCAGAAGAAGGAGATCGCGATACCACGTTATCAATTCGTCTAAACTGTCCTGTTTTTTCCCAAATTGTTCTGCTAATCGAAAGGCAGCTAACGGGTCAGTCTCCCCTAAGATTTCTGGCACTGTTTCACTTTCGGTAATACCTTTTTCAATAAGTGCGATTGCTTTTCCAACAACACCACCTGACAATATAGCAGCTGCGGAAGCTGTCGCTTCATCAATAGAAAACCGTTCCATTAATGCTGCGGTTAATTGTTCAGTGGGCATTGGGTAAAACGGAAGAATCTGACAACGGGATCGAATCGTAGGCAGAATGGATTCAATGTTTTCTGTCAATAGGATGAGTGTTGATGCAGCGGGGGGCTCTTCAAGCGTTTTGAGTAGGGCATTTGCTGCAGGATTGTTCGGATCGCTCATCCTTTCGGTGTTTGCTAAAATGTAGATTTTTCGTGGTCCTTCAAGTGGCTGATAAACAATTGCTCGTTGCAGTTCACGGATTTGGTCTATCTTCATCTGTGCGCCATCAGGTCGAATTATTCGTAGGTCTGGGTGATTACCGCTTTTTATCTTACGGCAAGCACGGCATTCATCACAAGATGCCGATCCTTCCGCACGTTGTTCACATAGAATTAAATTCGCAAAGTAAAGCGCGACAGTCTCTTTGCCAACACCTTGCACGCCTGAAAAAAGGTACGCGCCAGCAATACGTTCTGATGCTACAGCGTTTTGGAGTTGTGTAATGATGTTCTGATGACCGAGTATAACGTTTTGCATTTTTTTAATGTAGCCGACACATTTTGATGTACGGTGATCTCAGGGCGTTTGTGATAACTGAATTCTTTTTCTGGATTCTGTCACGAGAAGATCGTGGATAGTATCAACGTCAAGTTGTGCATTGATGGAGATGACGCGCTGCGGTTCCGATTCTGCCACAGCTAAATACCCCTTTCTCACTTTTTCGTGTGAGGCTAAGGTTTCAAGTTCAAGGCGAGTGAGAGGTTCCTCTGAATCCCGTTTGCGTTGGAGTCCGATATCCGGCGGCAAGTCAAGAAGAAACGTAATGTCAGGTGTTAATCCTCTTGTCGCAATGTGGTTCACTTGTTCTATGAGTTGGAGGTCAATCCCTTTGCGATACCCTTGATAGGCAATAGTAGCATCGCTAAATCGGTCACAGATAACGATCTGTCCTGCATTTAATGCGGGCAGGATACGTTCGGTGACGTGTTGTGCGCGTGCGGCGGCAATCAGCAACAATTCGGTTGATGCAGACATAGTAGAAGGGGTTAGAAAAATATCTCGGATCTGTTCCGAAAGCGGTGTGCCGCCCGGTTCGCGGGTAACAAGCACATTTTCACCGAGGGCTGCTGCTAATCGGTGTATCTGTGTTGTTTTGCCTGCGCCTTCTACGCCTTCAAGTGTGATGAAAAAGCCTTTGTGTTTCATTAGTTTAAATAATACCACGTAGTAAACGGTGTATCAAGTGCAATTTTGATGAATCACAGAACCATTCAATTTTCGAAATACATATTGTTGTATAGGTTATCATCATGTGTGGCCTGACTTTTCACGCCGCACATGATGGACTTCACCTTAGAGAATAGTCTAAAATCATTTGAGGTGAAAAATGACAAAACAAAAGTCTCGTCATCTACTTGAAATGTTAGCAGAAGTTCCTGATTCTCGCAAGTCACAAGGCAAACGCCATCCGCTCCCAGCCATTTTAGGTCTCACGGTTGTCGCAATGCTGTGTGGGTGTCGCAGTTATAGTGCTGTTGAAAAAGGACACGGTTGGATACAAACACGCACGCTTACTGCCAGCACAGTCCTTACAGATACAGATTATGTGGAATGGCCGGGACTTGCACAAGTTTATCAATACTGATGCGAACGCACGCATACCCGCACAGAAAAACAACACATTGGATACAATATGGGATAAGAAGTTTGCCACCAGAAGACGGCTCCGCAGCACGACTTTTGACACTACGGCGTGGACATTGGGCAATAGAGAGCTTGGCGCATTGCTCCCGCGATATGTTGTTTGGTGAAGATGCTTCACAAGTGCGTTGTGGTAGTATTCCACAAGTAATGTGTGCATTACGAAATGCGGTGACCAGTCTTTTGCGCACATCTGGATACACTGAAATAGCATACGCACTCCGATATTTTGCCGCACATCCAGAGCAAGCACTCAACTCATCGGGAGAGATACCGAAAATTGGATGGCTCTGCCACATTCCCAAACCCTCTTGACATTTCTCACTGATTCTGGTATTATATCAATATATTTATCAAGAATATAGATGGAAAGGAACCATGCAGAAATCTTATTTTCTTTTTTCATTACTATGCCTTGTTGTGATGTTTCTACTATTCACAAGGATTGGCTACAGTGAGCAATATGTCATCGTAGACAGGGAAAATGGCGACAGACTCACTGGTCGTTGGCTCAATTCTACAGATACACACTTTGAAATTGAATATAACGGACAGGTTTTAAGGTTTCCATTAGAAGGACACACGCTCAGTTTTACCTCGGAACTCGAAAATGTCCCAAACCAAACAGCGGCGAAGTATTATCGCAATGGACGTGACCTGTTAGATTTAGAAAAACCTGAATCAGCAAAACGACTATTTGAAAAAGCGTTGGAAGAATTTCCGAAATTTGTAGATGCCCATTATCAACTCGGATTACTTTATAAAGCTGATGGAGACATTCAAAAAGCATTAGCAAGATTTCGAGCTGTCTTACTCATAGATGCAAAGAATTTCGACCTTGTACCACTACTTCAAGAAATTGGGGACAATGCCGTTACTACTGAGGATTATGCCCAGGCAGTTAACGCCTTCCAACTAATACTTACACATTATCCCAAACATGAATCCATTCCGAAACTTACTTACCAGACAGGATTCCTGCTCATGAAGGAATTGAAAGACCCTGAAGCAGCACTTGAATTGTTGCAAAAAGCAGTCCATCAATTCATTAATTTCACTGAACACGAGGAGGCAGTTTACCAGATAGGGGTATTACAAGCTGAAACAGGGGAACTTGAAAATGCTTTAAATACTTTGCAACGATTCGTTGATATCTATCGAAATAGTGATTGGGTTGATGATGCAAACTTAAAGCGGGCAATTATCTATCTACAACTCGGACAAACGAAAAATGCAGTTAACAAAGCAAAACGAGTTCAACAAAATAGCGTAGACCCCGCCATAATTGCGCAAGCAAAAGAGGTCGTTAGATCAAGTGCATGGAACATCTTCACACACGATTTACCCGACCTCAACATTCAGGCTATTGCCGTTGATGGAACATCCCTCTGGATAGGCACACCGAAAGGAATAGCACAAATCGAAACCGGCGGTAATGTCGGATGGCAAGCGAATGAAGCTGCCGCATGGAAAATTAATGAGTATATGCCGACAGTCCCTGATGTCCGAGCAATCGTAGTTAACGCCACTCAAGTATGGGTCGGCACACGAAATCAAGGCATCATATATTATAACAAAAAAACACATGAGGTTAAAAATTACTCGATCGCCCAAGGTTTCCCTAGTGTGTGGATTCGAGACATCAAGATGGATAACGAGGAAATTTGGTTGGCTACAGATATTGGAGTTGTTCAATGGATTCTTGACACCGGAGAACTAAACCATTATCATGGAAATGACCCGGTCCCCAACGATATTCACTCTATAGCACTTACCCCCGAGGCTGTATGGGTAGGCACATCAGGAGATGAAATCGCTGTTTTTGATCGTAAATTAAAACTTTGGATCCCTAAAAATTTCTTGGACATTGCACCGGAAACACAGATTGTCCGATTTGATGCTGTTGGTGATAAAATGCTCTTTTCCTGGTACAATGAAGAAACCAACGAAAATGGTTTCTTTCAAGCAGATTGGGATGGACAAAATGGTAATTCTAACTCAGTGTTATCGTTATCCGGAACTGATGAAAAGACAGTACTAGATGACATCTTGATCACCGGTGTTGTTGATAAAACGATACCACAACTTCCATTGGAAGACGGAAAATCCGAATCCACACCGCTTGTGCTTTGGCTTGCTATGAGTGATTACGTTGCGATTAATTACACACGTACTCAGGAGTGGGATGGTGATATCGGATACCCAAAAATCGTATTGGAAGATTCTACTATTCAGTGCATCGCAGTTGATAATAATCGGATTTGGATTGGCACCACGAAAGGCATGCTAACGATAGACGAAGAAAAAGTCAGTAAAACAACCGAATAGTATTTTGGAACAAGACTACAGTCTATCTCATAAATCGTTAAACACGGTTGGTTCCCTTCAGAGAATCCAACTTCATGTAGGGGCGGGTCTCTGTGCCCGCCCGTTGTTTCCGTTCTCAAGACATAGCGAGGCACAGAGACTTCGCCCTACAAATGATTTATGAGATACGCTCTAAGAACAACGATTAAACCATGCAACAGACATCCACAAAACATATCATCCGTTGGGATCGGTCAAAACCGACGCATGTTAAAGACGAATTGGTTGTTGAAGAACCGCTTGAAATTCGGGTAGGACAACAGAGCTTAATCGTTGTCATGCGGACACCGGGGCATGATTTTGAACTTGCCGCGGGTTTCCTTTATACCGAAAGTCTCATAAAATCCGGAGACGACATTGAAATCATAGCATACTGCGATGAAGAGAACACCGCAACAAAAACTAACGGTCAGCACTCGCCTCTACCAATGTTCCAAAATATCGTCAACGTTCGCTTAGTTCAGGAGTTGAATCTTGAAGAACAAGCCGGATGGCAACGCAACTTCCATGCAAATGCAAGCTGCGGACTCTGCGGAAAAATGACAATTGAATCTGTCAAACACCAAATCATGCCGTTGGATTCGGTGTTCCGATTGAATCAAACAGTATTTTATGAACTCAATGATCGTTTACGCGCAGCACAATCGGTTTTTGAAAAGACAGGTGGTCTGCATGCAGCAGGACTTTTTGATGAAAATGGTGAACTCCTCATTGTCAGAGAGGACATCGGTAGACATAACGCAGTTGATAAAGTTATCGGTCAAGCATTGCTATCAGATATGCTACCGCTTGACAGACATGTTCTGATGATAAGTGGGCGCGCCAGTTTTGAAATTGTTCAGAAAGCACTCTTTGCACGAATCCCAATAGTTGTCGCTGTTTCGGCTGCATCCACACTCGCTGTTGACTTAGCAGCGGAAGGAAATCTCACATTAATCGGTTTCATGCGGGGACAAAGTATGGCAGTCTATAGTCACCCTGATCGGATTCTCAAGAAATAGCAGGAATATGAACTGACAATTTCATTGATGCCAACAAGTACTGCTATCCTTTTAAGACGTAGTGTCTCTATATTAGCAAACAAACTTATATAGTCTACGCGCTTGCCGTGTAGGTCAAGATAAAAGAGGAGTTTCACATGGATTTTATTTTTGATAGCATCCAAACAAGTATCAATTTGCTTTTTCTCATCGTCGTACTCGGCACCTTAGGAATTTCATGGATTTTCGCGGATAGGTTGCGTAAACGTCATAATGCAGATTTCCCGTGGAGCAAAGCTTTAATGATTCTCGGTGTTGAAATTCTTATCTGGATAGCGTTTAACTTCTTCTTTGAAATTTTCCAAGCACATTGGGTGTTGATTTCCATAGTCGGGATAATTGTAATTTTTATAATCCTCTCACGAAAGAAACGAAAATATGTCTGAAGACGATAAAAAGTGGGGCGCAGGTTGGTTTGTCGACTGTTCCTTCACACGTTTATAGGAGGTAACTATGCCTCGGACCGGTAGAGCCGTAGTCGCTTACGGCAAAGATTTTGAGATACGCGAATACCCGGTGCCCGAACCTGATCCCAACACGCTCCTGCTTCGTCAAGAGTTAGCGGGTATTTGCGGCACCGACCTCCATAACTGGCAGAACGGTTTCAAAACAGAGATTCTATTGGGACATGAAAATGTCGGTATTGTTGAGGCTATTGGTGAAGACGTGAAAACCGACTATGTAGGTAAACCTATTAAAGAGGGTGACAGGGTTATCTTCGCACCGGGGACTGACTACGGCGGTTATGGCTTTCAATGGAATCCGGATGAGGCACCCCATTTTCGCGGCGGGTTTGCTGATTATATGTACCTCACCTATCCGAATACCTGTTTCATTAAAACAGATGCTTCACCAGAGGTCGCTGTTCTTACAGAGCCTTTTACTGTCGGTGTTCACGCTGTCATGCGGGGAGAGATAAAACTCGGTGATACCGTTGTTGTGCAAGGTTCAGGTGCAATCGGCTTGGTAACACTTGCCTGTGCAAAATTGAGCGGTGCCGGAAAAATAATTATGGTCGGCGGTCCCGCCGGACGATTGGAACTGGCAAAAAGGTTCGGGGCAGATGTTACAATTGATATTGAAGAAGTTACCACTGTTGAGGAGCGAACAGAACTCGTGAAAGCGGAAACCCCACGTAATGAGGGAGCTGACGTTGTCTTTGAATGTGCTGGCTTCCTTCCTGCAACACCAGAAGGATTAGGGTATACAAGACGTAGCGGTACCTTTGTTGAAGTCGGTCACTTTGTAGATATGGGTTCAATTGACTTCAACATCAACCAATTACTGATGCGAAAGAATCTTCGCCTTGAAGCGATCTGGGGAAGCACTTACGAGCACTTCGTTCGTGGACTACCACTCCTTGAAAAAAGCGAATTGCCCTTCGCTGACATGATTAGCCACCAGCTCCCCCTATCACAAGTCGAAGATGGATTTAAGGCACTTGATGGCGGATACCGTATCAACGGCGAAACAGCGATCAAAATTGCTGTTCGCGCTGCCGAATAAATAGAACAAATACATTAACAGGAGATGCAACTTATGTCAAAAACCTATCGCGTTGGCTTTGCTTCGTTAGTACATGACCATGTCTGGGGTGAACTGAACCGTTGGAAAGCACACCCAAACGTTGAAATCGTCGCGGCAGGCGATGTCAACGCGGAATTACGCGACCAATTCAAATCAGAAACTGGTGTTGAAACCGTTTATAATTCTTGGCAAGAATTGCTGGAAAAAGAGGAATTAGACATCATTCAAGCATGTGCAGAAAATAACGCGGGACCAGAAATAGTTGAAGCAGCAGCGGCGAAAGGTATTCACGTTGTTTCTGAAAAACCGATGGCAGCACGACTATCACAGGCTGATCAGATGCTTAATGCTGCACAAAACGCTGGCATCTACCTTATGATCAATTGGCCTACTGCGTGGAGTCCTGCGCTGAATATCGCAATGGAACTTATCAAAGATGGCGCAATCGGTGATGTTTTCTATTTCAAATGGCGTTCAGCACATAATGGTCCAAAAGAAATCGGGTGTTCCCGCTATTTCTACGAGTGGCTATACGATGAAGAGAAAAACGGCGCAGGTGCTTTGATGGATTACTGCTGTTATTGCGCCGATATGTGCGCTTATCTACTCGGTTTACCTGAACAGGTAACAGCCTTCCGTGGCACGTTTGTCAAAAACTATCCACTTCCTGACGATAACGCCGTTATCCTGATGAAATACGGCAACGCATTCGGTATCACCGAGGCATCGTGGACACAGAAAACAGGCTATGTCACACCAAATCCTGTAGTCTACGGCACCGAAGGAGCCTTAACGGTAACTGGTAATCAAGTAAATTTGAGTCCCGCTGGCGGCGATGCCCAAGTCATAGACCCTGACCCACTTCCAGCAGGCAAGCGCAATGCGGCAGAATACTTCATCCACTGCTTGGAAACAGGAGAACCGATAGAAGGTTTGTGTTGTCCCAAAATCAGTCGAGATGCGCAAGAAATCTTGGAGGCAGGTCTCGTTTCAGCAGATAGCGATCAGGTTGTCAACTTGCCGATGACGTAAGACTTCATAAACAGACGAATAATTTATATAATTTCTCTGGCTCTTTTCACAAACTAATTCAAACAAGGAGAACCTAATTGAGCGAAAGAATACCGATAGCATTACAGTTATATTCCGTTAGAGGGGATTGTGCGCAAGACCTATCCCTCACACTTCAAGCAGTCGCACAGATGGGATATGAAGGCGTTGAATTTGCTGGCTACCATGACCGAACTGCCGAAGAATTGCGGGGAATGTGTGATGACCTTGAATTAAAAGTTGTTGGAACACATACAGGTTTGAACACACTGCTCGGCGACGAGCTCGCTACGACAGTGGAATTCAATAAAATCCTTGGCAACCCCTATCTGATTGTTCCAGGATTGCCAGCAGAGTACAGTAATTCGCGGGAGGCGTGGCTGAGCACAGCAAAACTTTTCAATGAGATTGCAGAAAAAATCTCTGACCAAGGCATGTTCACCGGCTATCACAACCACACTGGTGAATTTATGCCTATAGATGGAGAAGTTCCATGGGATACGTTTGGCAGTAACACTCGTGATGATGTCGTGCTGCAACTTGACACGGGACACGTACTCCGCGCAGGTGCCGACAATGTCTCATTTATCGAACGTTACCCAGGCAGATCGAAACTGGTACACATCAAAGAATACTCTGCCACGAACGACAAAGCAATCATTGGAGAAGGTGATATACCTTGGGATGATGTGTTTCATGCCTGCGAAACCGTCGGCGGCACCGAGTGGTACATCGTTGAGCAAGAAAGTTATGCGTATCCACCGCTTGAATGTGTCGAAAAATGCCTTGAAAATCTAAGAAAGATGGGGAAAATTTAGGTTTGCGTGAACCCGATGCATCGCAACTGAAAGGTGGTGCCAACGCCATTGAGACAGACCTCTTGCTCTGGTGGGAAGATTTCTACCTACCTGTCTTTGAGTACATCCTCCTCAAAATGGGGGCGTTGGAAGGAAAAAAGATACTTGAGTTAGGCACAGGCACAGGCGGCACTGCAACGTTGCTCGCAAAACAGGGAGCAACCGTTGTCGGAATTGACTTGTTGCTCTTTCGGATCGTTGAAGCAAAAGAGAGAGCAGCACTACACAAAGTCGCTGATGCAGTTGATTTTGCACTAATGGATGCCACCCAACTTGCATTTCCAGACAACACCTTTGACTTTATCATCTCGAAATCTGTGCTGGTATTTACTGATCACGAGCAAACTGCTAAAGAGTGCTATCGTGTTCTCAAACCGGGCGGCAAGGCGATTTTCATCGAAAATATGCGAAATCACCCCGCGGTGTGGCTCTATCGCAAACTGTTTCTAAAATATTCCCGCGAGTTGCATTATTTTTCTCTCACCGATATTGAGGCAATTGGCAAAAAATTCGAGGAGATGGAACACCGTGAATTCCATCTCCTCTCTTTAGCAGCACTGTTTTGGAAAAAAGGCATCCCTATCCCAACATTCTATCAAGGGACACTTCAGTTTCTCAAATCAATCGATAGAAATCTTTTACGAATGTTCCCAATACTTAAACGTTTTTGTTGGATCACTGTGATGATTTGCCACAAACAATAAAAAACCTATCTCATACTACTTCTAAGTGATTATATTGCATTAATTCGTAGGTTAGGTAGAGCTTGCGAAACACAACACTTTTCCTGCGTGGTTTGATGGATATGGTGCTACAAAGTTGGGTTTCACTGCCGCCTTGTTGGAAAATGATACGTATAGTTTTGAGGTATGTTTGAGTATTTACCCATCTTTCTCTGTTCCGTTCTACCCAACCTACAAACTAATACCATTTCTAAGTGATTATATTGCATTAATTCGTCCGTTGGGTAGAGTTTGCGAAACACATTATAGCCATCAATTTAAGGATTTTCCGAATATGAGAAACCCTCTTTAGTCTCGTAGGGACGATGTGTTTATAGAAAACGTGGTAACCAATTTCTTGAGCCCCGTAGGGGTGGTATGTTTATAGCGATGGGTTACCAATCGGGATATGCCGCTCCTACGGAGCTCAAGAGATGTGCCTAAACGAGGCCCTATAAACATATCGTTCCTACGGGACTGAATATAATACCAAATTAACTTGATTCAACTTGTAGGCGCGCTTTGTAAGCGCGCTGTCTGCCCAGAAAAATGAGATAAATCTCGTTAATTTGGTATAAGACAGTTTCAATCCTCATGCATATTGAGAAGTGTTCATAAAAACAGAGTCGTTTCTTAAGTTGACACATAAGGGTAGAACGCAGCGAAACACAACAAAAGTGTGACAGAGTTGGGTTTCGCAAACTCTACCTAACCTACAGGCTACTATGACAATTTGTCAATTAGATATAATATAATAAGCATCAGTCAATCTCTCTGATAAACCATTTGTCCCGCCAGAATCGTCGCTATCAACTCTATTCCACAAGTTGCATCATTCCATTCAAATAATATTAGGCTTGGTTGATTATTTTCAACGACTCTACCAATATCTTCTATACCGAGCAGCCGGGAGGGTTGTAGTGTAGCGAGTGAAACAGCTTCTTTAAGAGAGATTCCTGCAAACCGCACAATGTTTTCAACACCTCGCGCCAACACAATGGCAGAACCAGCGAGATACTCAGTACCAGCTAAACGGATACACCTATCCGCAGTCAATTCCACCGGTTGTCCAGCGAACTGATAAGTCCCAGGAGGCATTCCTGCTAATGCCGTAGCATCGCTGATGAGGATACACCTATCCAGCGTTTTTGCACGCATCATTGACTTGACAACAGCAGGCGGAAGGTGATGTCCATCAACGATGAGACTTGCCCAGAGTTCATCAGCACCGAGCTGTTCCCAAATATAGTTCGGGTGTCGCCGAATCATGGCGTGTGCACCATTGCCGAGGTGTGTAGATAGTTTCGCACCTACGCTAATTGCCGCGCGGATATCTTCCGCAGACGCGTTCGTATGCCCTAATGCCACAACGATGTCATTCGCAACTAATTTTTCTATAAACGGAATAGCACCTTTTTTCTCAGGGGCAAGTGTTACAATACGGATCATGCCTTCAGCAATGTCCTGCCACCGCTGAAACTCGTCTAAATCCGGTTCCCTGACGTGTTTTAACGGATGCGCTCCGCGCGGTCCATCTACTGCAGAAATATAGGGTCCCTCAAGATGAATGCCAAGTATTGAGTGAGCAACCATTTGGTCTGCTTTACACGCTTTTACAACTGCGCGGAGGGAATTACGGATGCTGTCAAAGGATGCTGTCACTACCGTCGGACATAAAAAACTGGTGCCCGCACGCCAGAGTGCGCGAACCATCTTACACACATCCGCTGCCGTGACGGTGGCAACATTGAGATCATATCCCGCAAAACCGTTCACTTGGATATCAACCAAGGCAGGTGCAATCCACGTTTTGCTGTCAATAGATTCTACCTCTTGGATTGACTGAACGCGATTGTTCGCGAGGGTAATTTCAATAGGTCTGTGATCAAAAATAGTACGTCCACTAAATTTCATTTTTCGTTGGTAGCTTGGCAATAGGGTATCAATTGTTATTGCATTTATGAGATGATACCCAAAAAATGGATTTGTCGCAAGAAAAAGGTTGCATTTTTAGTCAAATTCGGCTAATGTATGTTAAACCTTGGATGAATCATGAACGGTATATGGGCAACATGCAATTCTGCTCTTGCGCCTGAATATGTGAAAAAGTGGAGGCATAAATGGAATACTTAACTTATGGAAAAACAGGTTTGGAAATCTCACGTCTCTGCTTCGGTGCAGGACATCTTGGTAAGACCTACGACAATGAAACCGGTGGTAAACTGATGCTGCAGGCATTTGATGAAGGAATAACTTTCTGGGATACTGCGGAGGGATATGGAACCCAACCGCACCTCGGAGAAGCAGTCCGTCAAATTAACCGAGAAGAGGTTGTCATTCAGACGAAAACCGCTGTAAAGGATCACGAAAGTGCGTCCGCCAGTATTCAGAAAGCATTGCGAGAATTGCAGACTGAGTACATAGATGTCATGTTGTTGCACGCAATCTCTTCACCTGATGATTTAGCGACGCGCGAACGTGAAGGCGCGTTTGATGCGTTCCGAGAAGCAAAAATCGCTGGCAAAATCCGAGTCATCGGATGTTCCACCCATTTCTACACGGGTCCTGTGATGGATGCTGTCATTGACCATCCTGAGATTGATGTTATCCTCACAACGGCGAACAAGGAAGGCAGAATGTTGGAAGGTGGAACGTTTGAAAAACATCTGGAATATATTCAACGTGCTTATGGCCTCGGTAAAGGCATTAGTATTATGAAAGTTGTCGTAGCGGGAGATATTCCGGAGGCAGACATGCCCGAATGGATTGAGTGGGGTTTCAACCTTGAAACAGCACACGCGATTAACCTTGGCATGACTGAATATAGACATATCACGCTCAATGTTGGATTGGCACGGGCAAGCGCGCGGAAACGTCTCGTCCAACGCAAGGCGGCATAATACACCTATCCGAGGAGACTTCGGATGTCAAAAACGATGCGCGCTATAATGTGTCGTGCACCGCAAGATTATCAACTTGAAGAAGTCCCGATACCGCAAGCTGGTCCTGGCGAAGTCGTCATTAAGGTAAATGCGTGCGGTGTTTGCGCAAGCGACATCAAATGCTACACAGGCGCACCACTTTTCTGGGGTGATGAAAACCGCAAGCCTTATGTAGAAGCACCCGTCATCGCTGGACATGAATTTATTGGAGAAGTGGTTCAACTCGGTGAAGGGGCAGGTAAAAAGTACGGGCTTCAACTCGGAGATATAGCTATCGCCGAACAGATTGTCCCGTGTTGGGATTGTCGGTACTGCCGAACTGGAAAGTATTGGCTCTGTCAAGTTCACAACATTTACGGATTTCAACAGGTTGTCAACGGCGGCATGGCGGAGTATATGAAATTCCCCGCACGCTCGCTTGTCTACAAGGTGCCATCTGACATTCCCACAGCAAGTGCAGCGATGATTGAACCACTTGCCTGCTCAATTCATGCTGTCCAAAGAGGAAACATTGAGTTCGGCGATGTTGTCGTAGTTGCAGGCGCGGGCCCACTCGGTCTCGGCATGATAGGCGCGGCAAAGTTGAAAAACCCCGCGACACTCATTGCCATTGACCTCATCCCTAAACGGTTAGATGTAGCCAAGAAATTAGGAGCAGATATCGCCATCAATCTATCGGAAACGGATGCAGTTCAACAGGTGTTGGACTTAACTGATGGCTACGGGTGTGATGTCTACATTGAGGCAACGGGACACCCGAAGGCAGTAGAACAAGGACTTCACATGATTCGGAAGGCAGGCACTTTTGTTGAATTCAGCGTCATGCGGGAGCCAGTAACCGTAGATTGGACAATCATAGGCGACACGAAAGAGTTGAATATCCACGGTTCACATTTAGGTCCCTACGCGTATCCGCTCGCTATTGATTATATTCACAAAGGTGCAATTGATGTGAACCTTATAGTTACGAATCAACTACCGCTGGAAGACTATCTAACTGCATTTGAGATGGTGCAAAAAGGATCTGATTCCATTAAGGTACAGTTGGTACCGTAAGCGTTCATATTACATACTGAAAACAACTTGCCTCATTTCTTTTTTCTATGGTATAATAAATTAAGTAGAAACAGCATAACGTATTTTAAATTTGCGCGAATGTTTAATGTAGTCGTAAGTTGGGTTAAGAGATAAAAATCAATTTTCAAGGAACGAAGATATTATGGGAGAAAAGGATAAAAAACGAGACCCAATGCCTTCTCCTGATGCTACACCAGAGGAAATTGGCGAATTTTGGGACACACATAGCCTTGCCGATTTTTGGGACGAAACCCACGAAGTGGAATTTAAGGTTAATCTCAAATCAGGGCAGAAGCATATTCAAAATGACACAAAAAGTAAGACGTGTTAAACGGTCAGGGCTTACGCAAATTTGAAATACATAACAAAATTGAGTATATTTTGCTAAAGAACGCACAATGAATTGTACTACTATAGACGCTACAACGCTTGAAAAAAGTAGATTGCGTAAGTCCTAATGGTAATAAAGTCGTAGTGAATCAACAACTAAATCCTTTTACCAAACTGATGTTGGTATAAACTACGGCAGCACAATTTAACATATTCGCTGAAAACCGTAAAATTTCAGAGTCGCATTTTTCCTAAAATTCCGATAAACCCACGTACAGACTAATCGGATAGGTATTTTTCGCTAACTGTTTTTTAGCATTTTACTCTGAAAACTCTGAAACTTGGTAAAACGACTCTACAAACTAAAACAACTTGCCCGATACCGCTTCTCTATGGTATAATGGTATAATAAAATCCGAACAACGCGGAAAAACATAACGATTTTGAGATTGTTTGGTCCTTTTAGAATTAATCTGGAGTTATGTTGCCCTGAGAGAATATGCTATTAGATGTCAAGAAACCGAAAGCATCTCGAATCGCGCTAATTGAAAGCGATACCCCAGAAGCATTTCAACAACTGCTTCAAGATTACTGGACCTGGCACTATAACGATTCACTCTGTGATGCTGTCAAACTGCTATTAAGTATAGAATTAGGATGGGAAAAAGTCCCACAACTCACAACACCACCAATAGGTGAGGTCATTTCTCCTCTGGGATATGCGCTTGCACACAAGGCAACGGAGGTGCACGATGCGGCCCTTCAAGTATTAGATGCAACCGTGTGTGTTCCTATGGGAACTGCACTTATCGGTGAAGAATGTGCATCACTGAATATTGGCGAATTTGAAATCGGTGTCTATCCCGTTTCTAACGCGCAATACCTTCGGTTCGTTCAGGAAACTGGATATGAACCTCCAAAAGACTGGACGGACAGTCCTCAGCTAAGTTATAATGTTTACGCACTAAAAGGTGACCATCCTGTCGTTTGGGTTAGCTGCGAAGATGTAGAAGCGTATGCCAATTATGCAGGAGGTAGATTACCAACATTTCCAGAGTGGCAATACACAGCGCGCGGCACCGATGATAGACTTTTTCCGTGGGGGTATGAAATAGATAAACCACGGTGCAACACTGCAGAACTTGGTGCTGAAGGCACTACACCGGTCGGAGCGTTCAAAGATGGGATAAGTCCTTTCGGGTGCTACGATATGATTGGTAATGTTTGGGAATGGACTGACACACCCTATGACGACAAAGAAGCTTTCCGTGTGGCTTGTGGTGGAGCATGGTACTACAATCACGACTATAGCACCTGTACCAGTTTCGATTTTTTTAGTACTAACTATGCAGAGTTTGTGATAGGATTTCGCATTGCTCGTTGATACCGCATTAACCGCGATCGAGCGAAAATCTCTATTTTTTGCCACTTTTTCAGGACAAAGGTGTTAAGTACAAACAATCGATTTTTCTGCAATTGGGCAAATGGAGTTAACGGATGAAAGACATTAAAACCAATGAAGAACAGGCAACTACTAAAGACGAGTCCGAAAGCTCTGCCCTCAAGCCTGATGATTCAGTTATTTCATCAGAAAAATTACAAAATCAGTTTATTCAGCGCGGACGTTTGGATATTCATCATCATCAAGCCGCTGCCAAACATTTAAAACAGGGGGCGGATGCCTTAAACGCTCGGAACTATCAAAAAGCAATTGAAGAATTTCTACTGGTAATTCAACATAATCGTGAATCCGCTGAAGCACACTTTCACCTCGGTTTGGCTTATTTTATGTTAGAGGACTATGAAAAGGCAATAGATGCTTACAAAATGGCGATTGCTTGTGAACCGAGCGAAGTTGCAGTTTATACCAATCTTGCTGCGACCTATCGTTTGCTAAGACGTTATGATGAGGCTATTGACGTTTACGAACGCGCCATCCGGTTTATTCCGAATAACCCTGAATTACATTCGGAACTCGGAGCAGTTTACTCTCTTCGAGGTAAACGCAGTGAAGCCGTCGGTGCCTTTAAAACGGCAATGCGTCTGAAGTTAAAGTCTTCTAAAGAGTTTCGCCCAACAGAAACAGAAAACACTGAGGAAGAATAGAACAAGCCAATCACTTGAGTTGTCATCTTACTTTTACCTGACCAAACAGGAGAACACCATGATAGTTTCAGATGAAGATTTGATGATGGAATGTCGCAAAGGGGACATGAGTGCGTTTGAGCTACTTGTCAGAAGGTATCAGGATGCACTCGTTAACTATATCCACTACACTATCAACGATTATCATCGTGCCGAAGATCTGGCGCAGGAAACGTTTCTACGTGTTTTCAAGAACGCGAGTCGTTATGAACCGAAAGCCTCCTTTAAAAGTTGGCTTTATACAATCGCAACCAATTTGTCTCGAAACGAAATCCGGAATCGTGCGCGTCGAAAAACCTATTTTCTGGAAGACATGGTTGAAGAAAATGAAGATGTCTACCACTCCGAATTTATGATAGATACCCGTTTCCAACCGGATATCCTTTACGAAAAGAAAGAACGACAGCAACTCATTAAGAAAGCTCTGAAGCAGCTTCCTGAAAATCAACGTTTAGCATTAACACTCGTAACATATCAAGAACTAAGTTATGAAGAAATCTCAGGGATTCTGAATTGTTCAGTTGGAGCGGTGAAATCGCTAATTCATCGAGCACGTCAAAACATGAAAAAACTGCTTATTAAGGCCGGAATAGGAGGCGGTGTCAATGCCAAAATATAAAACAAACGAATGTGAAAACGTTCAAACCCAACTTTCTGCCTATTTTGACAATCAAATACCAACGTGGAAACGACATCTCATTCGATGGCATCTAAAGCGATGTTCGGTTTGCAAAACCCAAGCCAAGACGATAGAGCAAACGGATAAACTCCTCCGCTTTGTAGAACCTGTCAAAGCTTCTAACACTTTTCTTTCAGATGTAATGCTACAGGCATCCGCGATGAAAACATCTCAAAAAACACACCAGTCACTCTTTAACCGTTTTGGATCGTTTGTTGAAAGCTTACAAGTATGGACGCGAAACAATATTCGTGCCTATAACCCAATTTATATGTTCGGGCTAATTTTCGGTGTATTCATGATGATAGGTGTAACACTTTACTCCCCTCGTATGGAAAAACTTAATCCGTTCCCGCAATTTAGTTCTAAATCACCAGAAGACCAACAGGAAAGACTAATTTCGTTTGAAGTAATTTTACAGCAAGAACCCAAACGTTCCCTTAAAATTCGTTGATGAGGTATAAGCAATGAAAAATATAACCCACCGTACTGTGAAATCGATTACTCGTAATGCGTTGTTTATTTCAATGATACTCCATGTATTCTTCCTAACTGCGCTGTTTTATTTTACTGTCCGTAACCAGCCAATTTTTCCTTTTCAAGACAAGCTGGACGCAACAATTGAAACACTACCGAAACAACTATCAAAGAAGCCGATGAAAACACCGATACGTGAACACAGGAAAACAACTGTATTTCAAGCAGCAAAAATGCCATCTACTACAGTTGAAACACCTAAGCCGCAAATGCCATTTCAACCGAGAGTAGGACCAACTTCACCTGTTATTACAGCACAACCGAGACTCAAGGAGACAAATACTGCCCCAGATGTAGAAGTGAATGTCAGCACCGCACTCCGCGAACTTCGTCAAGTTGAAGATGGGTTATCAAGGACTGAAGCAGCACAGCCAACAGTTGATGACACTCTCGGTTCAAAACGCTCTGGTGGCGTACCAGGGGTTCAACGTACACCTGTCCGTTCAACGCTTGATTTTGCTGAAACAGTAGGTGGTGATGGTGATGGCGCGGCACAAGTAGGCGGTTTATTTGAAAATAAACCTGCTTTACCTAACATCCAATTTAGTGATGTAATGAGGATGCTCGGAAGTGAAATTATAGGAACAAGTGATGGCGGGCCTATTGATGTCGTTTTTGTTATTGATGCCAGTGGTAGTATGGGGGATAACATCAAGGCAGTCGCTAATCATTTAATTCATATGATTGATGTATACAAATCCACTGGAATTGACTACGCCCTCGGATTGACGCATTTTTCCACGCGGCCAGGTGAGGACGGGCGTGAAAGGGAAAATGAAATTCAAGTTATCCCATTGACCACGGATATACAAGATTATAAACGGGAAATATACGAAATTTTCGTTCGCAGAGACGAAAACGCATTGGATGCTATTGTGAAAACTGTTAACGAGATGCGGTTCCGTGCCACATCTAAAAAACATCTTATCCTCGTCACCGATGAACCTTTCACAAGCATAGAAGGCAAGACAGTGTATGACGCAATTGCACTCTGTAGCGAGTTCGGTATCTATGTCAACGTACTCGGGTTGCCAGACAAGGAACACCAATTACTCGCAGCAAGGACGCAAGGCAAATGGCACCCCATTCCTGGAAGACAAGGTGCCCCACAGTCCGTAGTCCAACGCAATACTGCCAGTACAGCAGCTGCGAAAGCAGAATTACTTAGAAAAGCACAATGGCAGAATGTCCAAAGGCTCAGCAGGGTCTTACTTCAAAATCCTGCGAATACGCCAGCGGATATTGTTTTGTTTATAGATAGTAGTAAAAGTATGGAAAATAAACTGCCACATTTTGTAAATCAACTGGAGGTTTGGACTCGCGATTGGGATAGTGCACTCATTGACTATCAGATAGGTGTAGTGAGGTTTCATTCACACGAATCCGATAATTCAGTGAATGTTTACAATGCTCCCCAAACCCTTGAGCAGGTCCGCAAAACCATTGAAATGCCGTGTCAAGATGATGAAAATCTCCTACATGCAATTGCTGAAGCTTACAGACAGATTGAATTTCGTCAAGGCGCGAAAACCTATCTTTTTATTGTCACAGATGAACCTATAAGTAATAAAGCTTCATCTGCTGATGCTGTTATTCAGTTTCTGGAGAAAAAACTTGCCATTGTAAGTATTGTAGGAACTATTGACTATTTCCAAGAAGAGGTAACGGCTAAAACAGGCGGTATGTGGGTGCCGATCCCAGATGGACATACCACTAACGACCCAAACTGGTAAGGTCTTACGAAATTCGTTGATGAGGTATAAACAATGAAAAGTATAACCAACCGTACTGTGAAATCAATTACTCGTAATGCGTTGTTTATTTCAATGATACTTCATGTATTCCTCTTAATTGCGCTGTTTTATTTTACTGTTCGTAACCAGTCTATCTTATCTTTTCAAGACAAATTGGACGCAACAATTGAAACAGTACCAAAACCACCGCCATCAAAGAAGCTGGTGAAAGCACCAATACGCCAACAGCGGAAAGCAACTGTGTTTGAAGCAGCAAAAATGTCACTTGCAGAAGTTGAGTCAATTGCCCCTGAAATAACATTTCAACCTCGTATTGCTCCAACGGCACCCGTTGTTACAGAACAACCACGACTTAAGCAGACAAATACTGCACCGGACATAAAAGTCAATGTTAGCACTGCACTCCGCGAACTCCGTCAAGTTGAAGATGGGTTATCAAGGACAGAAGCAGCACAACCGACAGTAGGCGGTTCCCTCGGTTCAAAACGCTCTGGTCCTCACGGTGTGCAACGTACGCCTATCCGTTCTACACTTGATATTGCTGGAAAAATAAGTAGTGATAACCCTACACAAATAGATGATCTCCAAGATAAAAAACAGCCTCTACCCCGTATTCAATTTAGCAATGTTATGAAGAGTCTCGCAAACCAAATTGCTGAAACAAGCGATGGTGGACCGATTGATGTCGTTTTTGTCATTGATGCCAGCGGTAGCATGGGGGATAACATCAAGGCAGTTGCTAAACACCTAACAGAAATGATTGATGTTTACAAATCCTCTGATATTGATTATGCACTCGGCTTAACGCAATTTAATACGTTTCAAAAGGAAAATGTCATTGAAGTTCTCCAATTGACCAAAAACTTATCCGAATACAAGCAGAATATACTTGCGATTGTCCCTGGCAAAGACGAAAACGCATTGGATGCTATTGAGGAAACTGTCAATGCAATGCGGTTCCGTGCCACATCTAAAAAACATCTTATCCTCGTCACTGATGAACCTTTTACAAGCATAAAAGGCTTGAAAGTGCATGACGCAATTGCGCTCTGTAGTGAATTCGGCATCCATGTTAACGTACTGGGGCTCCCAAAAAAGGAACACCAACTACTTGCATCTAAAACAAAAGGTAAATGGCACGCTATTCCTGAAAAACCAAGGAAACTACGGACAGCGCAGCGACGCAGTACTAACCTAACAGCAAACGCAAAAGCACAATGGTTTAGAAAAGCACAATGGCAGGACGTACAGCTGATAGGCAAGGTACTGCTCCAAAATTCTGGGAATTCATCTGTGGATATTGTCTTATTTATTGATGGAAGCAAGAGCATGGAAGATAAAATTCCACAATTTTTACAACAACTTGATATTTGGACTCGGGACTGGGATAACGCTCACCTCAATTATCAGATAGGTGTAGTTAAGTTTCGGAAACGTGGCTCCGTTAATACCGTGAATGTTTACAAGCCTCCCCAAACCCTTGAGCAAATACAAAAAATTGTTGAACTGCCGTGTCAAGATGACGAAAATCTATTACATGCCATTACTGAAGGATTGAGCCGGATTAAACTCCGACCGGATGTCCAAACGCATCTCATCCTCGTTACGGATGAACCCGTAAGTAAAAACGCTCCAACTTCAGCAATGATTCAGTATTTAATGGAAAAACCCGCAGTCGTAAGTGTTGTCGGAACTTTTGACGATTTCCAAGAAGAAGTTGCAGTTAAAACAGGCGGAATATGGGTGCCGATCCCAGATGGATACATCAGTAACAACTCAAACTGGTAAGATTACTCACATCTGTTTTCTTAAGGGACAGTTTATAATAAGGTTTTAGACAGCAAGTGGTTTCAAAATCATAAAAGAGATAAACAGTGAAAATTGCGGTCCTCGTTTCAGGAAGCGGAACTAATCTGCAAACCCTGATTGAGCAGTTACATGAAGACAAAACCAGCGGCATTGAAATCGCAGTTGTGATTAGTGACCGGCAGAAAGCATACGCATTGACACGGGCAAAACATGCTGGTATACCAACACAAATTGTCAGAACCCAAGATTTTGAGAGCCGCGTTGCATTTGATGCTGAAATTGCAAGGCAAATTGAAAACTACTCGGTCGAACTAATTGTGCTTGCGGGTTTTATGAAATTGTTTCAACCCCCGTTCGTCCGAAAATATCGCAATCGGATTATTAACGTACACCCCAGCCTTTTGCCTGCTTTTCCAGGTGCAACCCCTGTTGCTGATACGTTAGCTTACGGCGTTAAAGTGACAGGTGTTACCGTTCATTTCGTTGACGAAGACGTAGATTCAGGGCCGATTATAGCGCAAACACCTGTCCCAGTTTATGATACAGACGATGAAGAGACCCTGCACAACCGGATTCAGATTGCAGAACATAAACTCTACCCGAAAGTGATAAAGCACTATGCACAAGGCAAACTGAAAGTTGAAGTACGAAAAGTTATCAAAATGCCGTAAGATTCCAGTACTTCCAAACGCAAATATCTGTTTTCCCACACCATACACATTTTTTCTCCCGCAGAATTCGGAACAAATAATGTTAGCAATTTCAACAATGTGGAACGCTTTGAAGCAACCGGATGGAGTTGCCCTATTTGATGAGTTGAAAGAGCTCGGCTTTGAAGTAATCGCACTCAGTCGCCATCTCTCTCTTGAACAGGTTGAGCAACTCAAACCTATACTTCGTGACATTGGACAAACGTCTCCCTGCACTGTCCAGAATTTCTGTCCCATCCTTCCCGGAACGCCACAAGCAGAAGCTGAAAATGACAAAATTCTCCTATCCAGCCTTGATAACGATGAACGGAAAGAAGCAATTCGAAGAACCGTTCAAACAATGGAACTGGCTGCTGAAATGGAAGTGCCTACGATGATTCTCCGACTTGGGGAAGTGGATACCTATGATCGCTCGTATCTGATGACGGATCTTTACGAGTACGGAGAACGAGAGTTTGAGGCATTTCGCAAAAAAGTGACCGAAGCAACAGAATGGCGAAAACGAAAAGAAACGAAACATCGTGACGCAGTGCTGCGAAGCCTGGATGAACTAAATGAACGCGCTTTACGAATGGAACTCTGCATCGCTATTGAAAATAGACAACATTATTACCAAATTCCCAGTTTTGATGAAGTCGGGTTATTCTTTGATGAATTTTATGGCAGCCCGATGCGTTATTGGCACGATGTCGGACACGCCGCCCTCCAGGAAAAACTCGGACTTTGTCGGGCACATGAATGGCTTGAAGCATACAATGAACACCTCATCGGCGTAACGCTGCACGACCTACAAGAACTTGAGCCTTATCATCCACCAGGAGCCGGTGACCTTGAGTGGAATGAGTTTTTCACACAATTGCCATCCGATATAGTGAAAGTCATGGAAATTCAACATGGAGAAGCAGAAACAGTAATACAAGCACGAGAATTATGCGAATCGCTAACGAATACACAGAACGAGGCATAATCTTCGTATCTCCCGAATCTATCTCGTATGAAAAATAAAAGGATTACCTACCTTTTGCAAAACGCACTTGAAAATACGAATCGCGTCATTTTTTTACAAGAAAAGATTAAACATTATATTTGACAAAATTTTGCTAAATTGGCATAATAGTTAACATTAAATAATTAGTCAAAAATTGGATCTCATCTGTCTCAAAACAGTAACTTCATTCCTAACAGGACTTACCCAAATTTGTTGATCATTATTAAATGATCGCACCTTACCAAAAAATCGAAAAATGGGAACTTATTGCGTACGTCCTATTATTCTAAGGCGGATAAGGTTCCGCTTCCACAAAGGAGTACTATCAAATGACGAAACTTATTTCCATATTAAGTATCTTGCTTATGCTGGTAGCAGTCACAAGTTTTGCAGCAAAAGATGAAGCCACTGTTAAAGCAATTTGGAATTTTGATGAAGGTAATGTTACAGATTCCGCCGAAAACAATGTGATAGATTCTTCTGGTAACGAAGTGCACGGAACGTTCCTCGGCGAACCGGAAATCGTGGATGGCATCGTAGGAAAAGCGTTACATTTTGACGGTGAAACCCAAGGCGTTAAATTACCAGATGAAGAAGGTCTCAACACGGGTGGACCTTTTACTGACCGAACGATTATAGCTTTCTTCAAATGTGATGATGTGAGCATTCCAGAAAAAAAGCAAACGATTTTTGAAGAAGGTGGACGGTCACGCGGTTTGGTTCTTTACGTCTTTGAGAGTAAAGTTTATGTTGCTGCTTGGAACCGCGCCGAATACAATTGGCCAGGGGCGTGGCCCTCAGTTGAAGTTGCTTCAGAGAGATGGTATCACGTTGCGCTGGTGATCCGTGAGGGTGGCAACGCAGTTGAAGCTGGCAAATTTGAGATGTGGCTTGATGGTGAAATGGTTGCAAGCGAACCCGGCGGACAAGTCTTCGCACACAGTGCTGATATTGGCATCGCGCATATGAATAGTGATACTCTTTTCCACGATGAAGACGGTTCAGGCACCGATATGCACTTTTTTGGTGGAACTGTTGATGAAGTAGAAGTCTATAACTCTGCATTTGATGCAGCTGATTTCGCGCATTATGCCGAAGTAATTAGTGAGGCTACAAGTGTGGAACCACAAGGGAAATATACGACTACGTGGGGCACGCTTAAAGTAGAAAGGACAAAACAGTAATAGCGCAGCACGCATTCAAACAGTGTGCGGACATACGTTATCTCTGTTCTGAAGCACGGTAGTTTTTCTGACTACCGTGCTTTTTATTTGCGTTGCAAAATTTACACAGTCGTTGCCAAAATGGCACAATTCGTGCCACATTTGTTCAATCTATACTCCAATTATTCCCAATCAGATGCAGGGCAAAGCTTAGTCCCTCAGCCTGCCAAACTAACAGACAATTATTGGCACAAATTTTGCTCCTAATAGTAAAATAACGTGAGTTCGATTTATGGTAATATTGAACATAATTCACCATTTCAGCGAACTTTACCCACAAAACCACACACGAGTAGGTGCGGTTTCCTAACCGCACATTATCAAACTCACGTTAAAATAGGAATGTCCAGGGAGATAAAAAATGAGATTAGATAGATTTACAATTAAAGCACAAGAAGCACTACAAACAGCACAAACTATAGCAACCGAAGCACAAAATCCAGAACTCGGGATTGAGCACCTGATGCTTTCCCTCATCAAACAGGCAGACGGAATAGTCACACCAATTTTTCAAAAATTAGGGGTGGATATTCAAGGAATTACATCAGCACTTGAGGATGTCGTTCAGAAATCACCAAAAGTCCAGGGGCAAGTTCGGATCTGCGTATCTCCGCATCCTTACAATCCGTTCTGGAGAATGCTCTCAAAGAGGCAACTACGCTAAAAGATGAATACGTTAGCACTGAGCATCTCCTTATTGCTTGTGCTGAATCAAAGCAGGGCAAAGCAGGACCAATCCTACGGGATGCTGGTGTAACGAAGGATAAAATCCTCAAAGCACTCGTTGACATCCGCGGCACACAGCGAATAACCGATCAAAACCCTGAGGACAAATACCAAGCACTCACCCGATTTGGCAGAGAACTCACGCAAGAAGCGATGTCCGGTAAACTTGACCCTGTAATCGGCAGAGATGACGAAATTCGTCGCGTGATGCAAGTACTATCCCGCAGACGCAAAAATAATCCTGTACTTATCGGTGAACCGGGGGTTGGAAAAACCGCTATTGTGGAGGGCTTAGCACAGCGCATTGCCGATGGTGATGTACCAGAAAGTTTGCGGGAGAAACGACTCATCGCGCTGGATTTAGGCGCGCTCATTGCAGGCAGTAAATACCGTGGTGAATTTGAGGACCGACTCAAAGCGGTTCTTGCTGATGTTGAACAAGCGGAAGGACAGGTTGTCCTATTTATTGACGAACTTCATACGATTGTCGGTGCAGGTGCTGCGGAGGGAGCGGTGGATGCATCAAACATGTTGAAACCAGCATTGGCACGCGGCGAATTGCGATGCATCGGTGCGACCACACTTGATGAATACCGCAAACATATTGAAAAAGATGCCGCTTTGGAACGGCGATTCCAGCCAGTTCAAGTACAGGAACCTTCTGTTGAAGGGACGATTGCGATTCTACGTGGCTTAAAGGAAAGGTATGAAACACATCACGGCGTTCAGATTCAGGACAATGCTATCGTTGCTGCTGCTACCCTTTCAAAGCGGTATATTTCTGATCGCTTTCTGCCAGATAAAGCCGTCGATTTAGTTGATGAAGCAGCGTCTCGATTGCGGATTGAAATTGACAGTGTACCAGAGGAAATTGACGAGGTGGAACGCCGTATTATCCAACTCCAAATTGAACAGCAGGCATTAGAAAAAGAGGAGGATGATACATCAAAACAACGCTTAGAAAACCTGAATGCTGATCTTGCCGAATTAAAAGAGAATGCAGATGCCTTGAAAGCAAGTTGGCAAAACGAGAAAACAAACTTGATACACATTAGAGAGTTGATGGAGCAGATTGAGGGATTACGTATTGAATCTGAACAAGCAAAACGCACCGGTAACCTCGCCAAAGCATCTGAACTTGAATATGGCAAAATACCTGTGCTTGAATCGCAACTCAAAACCTTGCGAGAGGCAATTGAGGCAGATGCTAACGGCATACACATGCTAAAGGAACGCGTTAGCGCAGAAGACATCGCTGAAATTGTAGCGAAATGGACCGGTATTCCGGTGTATCGCCTCATGGAAGGTGAAACACAAAAACTGCTTCACATGGAAGAACGGTTACGTGAACAGGTAATCGGGCAGGATGAGGCGGTTTCTGCTGTATCCAACGCCATTCGCCGTTCCCGTGTCGGTCTCGGCGACCCGGAGCAACCACTCGGTTCGTTCCTCTTTATGGGACCTACAGGTGTAGGCAAAACACACCTCGCAAAATCACTCGCTGAATTTCTGTTTGATGATGTCAATGCTATGGTGCGAATTGACATGAGCGAATACATGGAGAAACATACCGTCTCTCGACTTATCGGTGCACCCCCAGGATACGTCGGTTACGACGAAGGTGGGCAGTTGACCGAAGCTGTCAGACGACACCCGTATTGTGTTATCCTCCTTGACGAAGTTGAAAAAGCACACCCGGAAGTATTCAATATCCTACTCCAGATGCTTGATGATGGTAGAATGACAGATGGGCAAGGACGCACGGTGGATTTCAAGAATACGGTTGCTATCATGACCTCTAATATCGGCAGCCAGTGGATTAGCGACACACATCTTGGCACAGAAGAAATTCGGCGTAAGGTGACGGAAGCTTTACAGACACATTTCCCGCCAGAATTTCTGAACCGTGTTGATGACCTAATCATCTTCAAGCGTCTTGGCATTGAGGAATTGAAGCAGATTGTCACACTTGAACTGTCCAAACTAAGCGTTCGATTCGCAGAGAAGGATATGACGCTAACGTTATCTGAATCGGCGAAAGCGGAATTGGTGAACCGTGGTTTTGATGCGGTTTATGGTGTGAGACCACTTCGGCGGACATTACAGCGCGATATTCTCAATCCGTTGGCAATTGATATACTTGAAGGCAACTTCCGCGATGGTGATGCCATTGTGGTAGATTTCACGGATGATGAGTTCGTTTTCAGCAATGAAAAAGATTGATTTGTAGAGCGGGTCTTTGTGCCTGCCTTCCATTTCCTACTTCGTTTTCAAATCACCCCATGTTTGGATCAACTTCCCACCGGCAGACACATGTCCTTTCATGCGAACGGTTGCTAATTGCTTCCTGTCTCCAGCATAAGAGACATCCTCTATCCGATAATAATAGACAACATTTGGTTTGGCAGTAGTATCTGTCCAAGTGTAGGTATTCCGTTCGCCGGTGGTGCCTGCGCCTTGAATTAGTGTGGAGTTGACAACCTTGAATTCACCGTCTTTTGTTGGACTGCGGTAGATATAGAACCCTGCATTGTCAATTTCCGATTCGGTTGTCCACTTGATCATAACACCTTTCGCTGTGTGTTCGGCACGAAAATAAGACAGAGTAACAGGCAACACACCGCCAAGTGTATACCCAGGATTTCCCACATCTGTAGCATTTCCAAAATAAGTAGACTTACCCAGTTTTGCATCTACAGCGCGCCGCCAACTTGATGCCTCCGTGCCTACAAGCGGCATCCGAGTCGCATGATGATAAAGCCTAAGCACCGAATTACGGCTTCCGTTTTCTGTCTTTCCAGAAGGCAATTTCCAAACGGGAGCATCCTGTGTTTGGCTATCACCATCAAGATTGCCAACCGTGTCAACCACAGTCCCATCCGGTGTTGATAGCTGCAGGAAAAACCCATCCGGACTTAGCACGTTATTACGTCCAAACTTAAATGCAAAATCCGCAATATGCTGAAGGAAAAAATTATAAATGCGGCTTTCTGGAACATTGGAACTTCCTGCTGTTCCTGATACCAAAAGCACCGTTTGCTTCGGCAAGACAACCAAATCTTTAAGGGTGAAAACCACATGACGATTCTGTTTACCGTGCCGCGCCTCAATTTTTATTTCCCATCCAGTGAAATTAACCGTTTCCATTGCGGAATTGTTGTCCAGTTCTATCCACTGCGGCACCGTTCGATTGCCGACTTTGTTGGTAAACATGACCTCGCTTATACTTATCTGTTCAATGCGCGCCTGCCTTACTAATGTATCGTTATGGTATCCGGGTGTGCCGGGGCTTGTGTCTTTTGGAGCCGTCGGTTGATATCCAATTCCTACTTGATACCCACTTTCACTCCACGCCGCAACAGCATATCCTACATATCCGATTGTTGTACGCTGCCATGCTGTCCCCTGTGTTAATGGTTGATCTGCCGAAAACTTGTCATGGAAATATGTTCCTGCCACGTCTTCAATTGCTTCCTGTGTGTCATTTTTATCCCGCGCACTTCGTAGCAACAGTAGATATGGGATGTTCGGTAATATCAATTTTTCTGCGATCAGATAATCGTGCTGTGCGCCCCTTCTAATATCCGGTGTTCTGATATTGTGTCCCCGCAGCAGTGTGGTCTCACGCGGATCGGTGTTGGTTATCAGCAAAATCCCGCCAACTGGCAGTGTGTAGTCGGGAAATGAGACGACATCAATTTCCGGGTTGACCGTTTTATCTTCACGGGTGATGATGCTAATCTCCCACTCGTTGAGAGAAATATCGCTACTGCTGATGTTTCTGAGTTCGACCCAGTCGTTTTTATCGTCAGTTGCGTTACGGATTTCATTAAAAAGCACACCTGTTAATGCGACTTGGGATTCGTGCGGCACTGAAGTTTCAAAGTCAATTTCCACGCCCGCGGCAATCAGTTCATGGATTTGAAAAATATTCGTAATCGGGTTATCCGTTATATCTAATTCCTCTAAATTCGGCAATAATTTGAGCGGACCTACGCTGCTTATCTGATTGAAGCCAACTAATAAAACCTCTAATTCTGTCAATCCCCGAAGTGCACTGACGTACCGAATTTGATTGGATTCAAGGTCTAATTCCACCAGTTGCGTTAACTCTCTAAGCGGGATTAGATTGCTAATTTGATTAGAGCCAAGCAACAACTCCTCTATTCGTGTTAATTCTGTGAGTGCCGTGATGTTGCTGATTTGGTTGTCCGTGAGCCGCAACGCTGACAGATTTGTTAACCCCGCAAGCGGTGTGATGTCACTGATCTGATTGGATTCAAGGGATAAGCTTCTTAATTTTGTTAGCTCCGTAAGTGGTGTGAGGTCAGTGATCTGATTGTTGTTTAGATTTACATTTCTCAGATTTGTTGCGTGTTCCAACCCCGTTAAATCGGTAATTTCTAAACTTTTCGCATTGAGGCTTGTAAGTTGCTGCATCAATTGTTGTGTGATAAGTATCTCTTGTGATAACTCAAGCGCGTTCCGCACAGCAGATTCTAAATTCGGGTCGGGGATTGATATCTCCTGTGCATAAGTAGTTCGGTTCAATCCGATGATAACAATTAGGACACAAAATATCGTATAAATTCGTTTTGTCATTTTTTCTCCTTTTGATTTTGTTTGAACATTTTGTCTGAACCAGGATTCTCAGGATTATAGGATTTTCAGGATTGTTGGAAGATAAATGTTTGTGAAACGGATAATCGTTCCACGCTAAAATACCGATTGTTTTTATTGTGAGACTATGACGAGAGCCTGAGAGTAATCCTGGTAATCTGGTAATCCTGAGAATCCTGGTTCAGACAGACGCGATTCGGAGATCGCTCCTACTTTCTTATCAACATCTTTCGTATTTTCGTCCAATCGCCCGCCTTGAATTTGACGAAATAGAGCCCTGCCGCCACCTTCTCACCGAGATCGTTCTTACCATCCCAATGCGCCGCACGGCTCCGACTATAATAGACTCCCGCTGACCGATGCCCCAATGACAATCGCCTAACGACTACACCTTGCACATTGTAGAATGTCAATGCTACATCCGCAGGTTTTGCCAACTGATACGGTATCCACGTCTCTGGATTGAACGGGTTGGGGTAGTTGGGGAGCAGTACTGTTTCTGTGGGAGTTGCCTGTGCGGACGGTGCATTGTTGGGATCTGTTGTGATATCAACACCAGAAATACTTACATCCGGGTTCGCCGCCTTGAGCCTACGGAGTGGTGCAAAATCCGTAATAGAATTTCCGAAGAGAGATACGAATGATAGAGAAGTCAAACTCTCAAGTGGTGATACATCGCTGATTTGATTCTGTTGAAGAGACAAAATCTGAACTGATTTTAAATCTTTAAGTGGTCTGATGTCGCTGATTTGGTTACTATCAAGACTTAACGTTGTGAGTGCGGTCAAATCTTCAAGCGCACTGATGTCACTAATCTGATTATTAGAGAGAAGTAACGTGGTAAGAGCGGTCAAATCTTCAAGCGCACTGATGTCACTAATCTGATTATTCCAACCCCTTAACGTTGTGAGTGCGGTCAAATCTTCAAGCGCACTGATGCCACTGATCTGATTATCAGATAGATATAACCACGTGAGTGCGGTCAAATCTTCAAGCGCACTGATGTCACTGATCTGATTATTAGATAGATATAACCACGTGAGTGTGGTCAAATCTTCAAGCGCACTGATGTCACTAATCTGATTATTAGATAGATATAACGTTGTGAGTGCGGTCAAATCTTCAAGCGCACTGATGTCACTAATCTGATTATTAGAT
Organism: Candidatus Poribacteria bacterium; assembly: GCA_965197475.1. GTDB lineage: Bacteria > Poribacteria > WGA-4E > WGA-4E > WGA-3G > MSPOR6. The sequence goes on from CBDANF010000003.1 coordinate 2,199,318, forward strand.
AGATATAACGTTGTGAGTGCGGTCAAATCTTCAAGCGCACTGATGTCACTAATCTGATTTTCATCAAGTCTTAAACTCGTGAGTGCGGTCAAATCTTCAAGCGCACTGATGCCACTAATCTGATTATTAGATAGATATAACGCTGTGAGTGTGGTCAAATCTTCAAGCGCACTGATGTCACTAATCTGATTATTAGATAGATATAACGTTGTAAGTGTGGTCAACTTTTCAAGTGCACTGATGTCACTAATCTGATTACCAGAGAGATTTAACGTCGTGAGAGACGTTGCATATTCTAATCCTGTCAGATCACTAATTTGACTTGCGGGAGCATTAAACAATGTTAGTTTTGCTATTGCTGACTGTATCAAGACATCACCTTCCACTAGTCTAAGGCTAGCGCGAACTGCAGCACGTAAATTGGCATCTGGCATCAAAGTCTCCTCGGGAACAGCAGCATTGACAGTCACGGAAATAGTCTGTGTTCCAGTTAGTGTGCCATCACTGGCTGTTATCGTGATTGTCGCGCTGCCAGCGGCCACAGGTGTTATTGTTACCACAGCACCGGACACGCTTACGGTTGCTATGCTGGTATCACTGGAACTTGCGGTATAGGTGAGATTGTCGTTATCCGGATCGTTGAACTTACTGGAGACATCTACCGTCGCCGCGGAACCACCTACTGTTACGGACTGATCTGAAATCGTGCCGACTGCCGTAGGTGCCTGATTGGTAACTTGCCCAGCTGAAACAGTCACAGAAATAGTCTGTGTCGCTGTTAGCGCGCTATCACTTGCGGTAACCGTGATTGTCGCACTCCCCGCCGCTACTGGTGTGATTGTTACCACGGCACCGGATACACTGACAGTAGCAACACCGGTGTCACCGGAATTCGCTGTATAAGTAAGAGTATCATTATCGGCATCACTGAAGTTGCCGGAAACATCCACTGTTACGGATGAACCACCAACTGTCAGTGTTTGTGATGTAATCGTGCCGACTGCAACGGGCGCACGGTTGGGAGTAGGCTCTGAGGGAATCGTAATGTCTATATTCACATTTGGATTCGCTACCTTGAGTCTGCGGAGTGGTCCGTAATCCGTAATCGAATTTCCCGAGAGATATAAGCGTGTTAGAGCAGTCAAATTTTCAAGTGAGGATACATCACTGACTTGATTATTTTCAAGATCTAAGTGTGTAAGTGCTGTTAGATCTTCAAGCGGACTTAGGTCACTTATTTGATTATTACGGAAACGCAATGTTGTAAGTGCTGTTAGATCTTCAAGGGGACTAATGTCGCTAATTGAATTCCCCCAGGCATTTAATTGCGTAAGTGCGGTCAAATCTTCAAGCGGACTTAGGTCACTTATTCCAGTCTCATTTATATGTAAACGTGTAAGTGCCGACATATCTTCAAGAGGTGTTATACTGCTGATCTGATTGCCAGTGAGTGATAAGTTATTAAGTGCGGTCAAATCTTCAAGAGAACTAATGTCACTAATTTCATTACCATCCACAGATAAGGTGGTTAGTGCGGTCAAATCTTCAAGGGGCGTGAGATCGCTGATTTCATTGTCAGAGGCTACTAACCACGTGAGAGCGGTCAAATCTTCAAGGGAGCTAATGTCGCTAATTTGATTGTCAGAGAGATTCAATTGCGTGAGAGATGTCAAATCTTCAAGTGGACTAAGATTGCTGATTTGATTGTCCCAGAGATATAATGTTTTTAAATTTGCTGCATATTCCAACCCAGTAAGATCCTTTATCTGTTTTTGTTGGGCAACTAACCTTGTTAACGACTCCATTGCCTGCTGGGTGAGATCATCGTCTTCCTGTAATGAGAGTGCGGAACGGACTGCTGAGCGTAGAATCGGATCTGGCATCCAAGTCTCCTCAGTCACATCGGTAATAACAGAAACCGATATACGCTGTGTTGCAGTCAATGTGTCATGGTTTGCCTCTACCGTCACAATCGCGCTGCCCGCTGCCACCTGTGTGATGGTTACCACGCTACCACTCACACTCACAGTTGCAACCGCAGTGTTATCAGATGTCGCATCATAAGTAAGAACGATACTATCTGGAGATACATTAAAGTATTGTGCTACATTAATAGATCTTGTTGTGCCGCCTGTTGTGAGTGTTTGAGAAGGAATTGTGCCAACTGCTACGACGGTGTTCTCAATTTCCGGGATACTAATATCTATAGCCACATTCGGATTTTGAAGCTTTAGTCTACTAAGCGGTGACAAATCAGAGATCGGATTCCCGATGAGAGATAATGTTCTTAACGATGTCAAACTTTCAAGAGATGTGACATCACTGATATGATTCCGTTGAAGACCTAAATTCGTAAGATTTGTTAAATTTTGAAGGGGTGTTATGTCACTGATTTGATTATCATGAAAATATAAAGCCGTAAGTTGAGTCAAATTTTGGATAGATGTTATGTCGCTAATTTGATTATATCCAATAGATAAATGTCCAAGATTTGTCAAATCTGCAAGGGAACTAATATCGGTAATACTATTTCTATTAAGACTCAAAAATGTTAATGCTGTCAAACTTCCGAGAGGTGTGATACTGTTGATTTGATTCGTCCCAAGATGTATGGACGTTAATGTTGACAAATTTTGAAGAGGTGTGACATCGTTGATTTGATTCGTCGTGAGATCTAAACTCGTGAGAGCAGTTAAATTTTGAAAAGCACTGATGTCACTGATTTGATTATGTGAGACATCTAAGTTCGTGAGTGCTGTCAATTGATTAAGTGGAGTGACATCGCTAACTTGGTTATTTTCGATCACTAAGGTAGTAAGCGCAGTCAAATTTTGAAGCGCACTGATGTCGCTGATTTGATTCCCGTTAAGATATAACTGTCTTAGATTCGTTGCACGTTCCAATCCTGTGAGATCACTTATCTGTCTATTGCTTGCATTTAGCCTTGTTAATCCTGTCATTGCATCTTGGGTGAGGGCTACACCTGACTGCAAACCGAGTGTGGAGAGTACAGCAGCACGTAAGTTCGCATCTGGGATCCAGGCAGCCTCAGCTACAGGAGTAGTAACAGATACCGAGATGAGCTGCGTTGCCGTGAATTCGCCATCGCTGGCTACCACGGTAATCGTTGCAATACCAGCATTGACTGGCGTAATTGTTAGCTGGTTCCCTATTATACTCGCTGTTGCCACTGTCGTGTTATTGGATGTCGCAGTATAGGTAAGTGCGTTGTTTTCAGGATCATTGAAATATAGTTCCATCGGCAAAGTCTTAGCATCATCGTCAGTTGTGAAATGTTGAGCAGGTATTGTGCTGACGGGTACCGGGGGTTGATTCGCAACAGGAACATTAGTAACAGAAATGGCGATAGTCTGAGATGCTGTCAACTCACCATCGCTGGCTACCACGGTAATCGTTGCACTACCAGCATTGACTGGCGTAATTGTTAGCTGGTTCCCTGTTATACTCGCTGTTGCTACTGTCGTGTTATTGGATGTCGCAGTATAGGTAAGTGCGTTGTTTTCAGGATCATTGAAATATAGTTCCATCGGCAAAGTCTTAGCATCATCGTCAGTTGTGAAATTTTGCACAGGTATCGTGCTGACAGGTACCGGGGATTGATTGGCAGCAGGTACATTAGTGACAGAGATAGCGATAGTTTGCGTTGCTGTCAACTCACCATCGCTGGCTGCCACAGTGATGGTTGCACTGCCTGCAGCTACGGGCGTGATTGTGATTTGAGAACCGGACACACTTGCGGTTGCTACACTGGTGTTATTGGAGTTTACAGAATAGGTAAGCGTATCATTATCCGGGTCTTGGAAGTTACCAGAAACATCTATCTGAATAGAAGAATCACCTTCTGTCAGTGTCCGAGAGGATATAGCACCTACGGTGAATGGCGCGCGGTTTACCACAGGAGTAACAGAGATGGTGATAGTCTGAGATGCTATCAACTCACCATCGCTGGCTGCCACAGTGATGGTTGCACTGCCTGCGGCTACGGGCGTGATTGTGACTTGAGAACCGGACACGCTTGCGGTTGCTACACTGGTGTTATTGGAGTTTACAGAATAGGTAAGCGTATCATTATCCGGGTCTTGGAAGTTACCAGAAACATCTATCTGAATAGAAGAATCACCTTCTGTCAGTGTTCGAGAGGATATAGCACCAACGGTGAATGGCGCGCGGTTTACCACAGGCGCGGCTGTTACCGTGATAGAGATAGTCTGCGTCGCTGTCAACTCACCATCGTTTGCTGTTATGGTGATTTTCGCATTCCCCGCACTCATAGGTGTTATTGTGATTTGAGAACCGGACACACTTGCGGTTGCTACACTGGTGTTATTGGAGTTTACAGAATAGGTAAGCGTATCATTATCCGGGTCTTGGAAGTTACCAGAAACATCTATCTGAATAGAAGAATCACCTTCCGTCAATGTCCGAGAGGATATAGCACCTACGGTGAATGGCGCGCGGTTTACCACAGGCGCGGCTGTTACCGTGATAGAGATAGTCTGCGTTGCTGTCGACTCACCATCGTTTGCTGTTATGGTGATTTTCGCATTCCCCGCACTCATAGGTGTTATTGTGATTTGAGAACCGGACACGTTTACCCTTACCACACTTGTGTTACTGGAGCTTGCCGTATAAGTGAGGGTATCATCGTCTGGATCGTTGAAGTTGCTGGACACATCTATAACTATTGCGGAATCGTTGACTGCTAACGTCCGATCAGAAATCGTGCCGATTGCTACCGGCGCATTGTTGGAGACCTCAGGAATGTCAATATCTATAGACATCGCTGGATTTTTTGTCTTGAGGTTACGGAGCGGTGCAAAATCAGCTATCGGATTATACTTAAGATACAAGAACCTTAGTGCTGCCAAGTTTTCAAGTGGCATGACATCTTTGATTTGATTGTCAGTGAGATTTAGGCTCGTAAGCGATATCAGATTTTTGAGTGGCTCAATGTCAACGATTTTATTCGTCCCAAGATGTAAGAATGTAAGTGCTGTTAAACCTTGGAGAGGTGTGATGTCAACAATCTTTTGGGTATACCAGAGATTCAAACTTGTAAGTGCCGTCAGATTTTGGAGGGGTGTGATGTTACTGATTCCATTAAACGAGAGATCTAAATACGTGAGTTTTGTTAAACTTTGCAGGGAGGTTATGTCCGTGATACCGTTTCTTCCAAGGTCTAAGTGTGTAAGTTCTGTTAAACCTTGGAGCGGTGTGATGTTGCTACTGGAATTCTGATGAAGATCTAACCACGTGAGTTTCGTCAGATTTTGGAGTGACGTGGTGTTCCGAACCTGATTATACTTAAGATCTAAGTTCGTGAGTTTTGTTAGTTTCGCAATTGGTGTTATGTCACTAATTTGGTTCCTACCAAGGTTTAAGTGTGTGAGTTCTGTTGCATGCTCCAATCCTGTCAGATTTTGTATATTTCGTTGATCACTATTTAATGTTGTTAATCCTTCCAGTGCTTTTTGTGTGAGGGATTCACTTTGTTGTAATCCGATTGCGGAACGCACAGCGGCGCGTAAATTCGCATCCGGCATCCAAGATACTGCTTCCAACAAAACAGAAATAGTGAAAGTCCGCTTTCCTGTGAGGGTGCCATCGCTTGCGGTTACCGTAATGGTTGCACTCCCTGCACTTTTAGCAGTGATTGTCACTTGTGAACCAGAAGCGGTCGCCGTGGCGATACTGTTATTACTGGAATTCACACTATAGGTCAACGTATCGTTATTTGTATCTGTGAAGTAGGCGGAAACATTTAGAGTATTTGGTGCTCCCACATTCAACGTCTGTGCTGGAATTGTTCCTCGCGCACGAGGCGCGACATTTCTAATCGTTATTTGAATAGGATTGGAGCAGTTATTGTCTGCATCAATTTCATTTGCCAGAGTATCTACGCAGACAAAGCAGTAGAAAACGCCTGAGGTATAAGGCGAGCGGATCGTTGCAGACTGCGCGTTAGTTGACGCACCAGAATTGATAGCACTTATGCTGACTGTTTGAACTTCAGAATCATCTAATTCAGAAAAGGTTTGGTCAGTGGAGATATAGTAACGGGCTGTTGTCGCAGCTGCAGTGCTTGTCCCCTGATTTCTGATGGTGGCATTCAGTGTAAAAGTTCCGTTAGGATTGATACTGCCTGTCTGTCCTAATAAATCTGCCGAAACTGATTCAACAACCAAGTCAGCACCGCGAACACTGATTAAGAGAAAGTTAGAGTAGTTATTATTCGTATCATCTTCATCTGTCACACTGTCCACGTACGCATAGTAATAGTATTGTCCCGGCTGACTCGGCGCACGGACACCGTGATCCTCGTCGCCTGAACTACCTTGATTTAGACTCCTGACAGAATCTGTGGCGATTAATTGATCGTCCGATGAAACTGCTGCATCCGTGGAACGATAGTAACGTAACGTTGTAGAATTTGACGCATCTGCCGCGCCTTGATTTTGGACAGTGGCTACCAAATCAATATATTCATTCGGCTCAACGAGGCTACTGTTTGATGAAAGCGAAACAACCAAGTCAGGCGAACCCGTAACTTCAACGGGGGTTGTCGTAGCACGCACAGTAATAGCAACAGCTGCAGAGCAATTATTATCCTCATCACTCTCATTATCTACATCCGACACACATGCACCGTAATAGTAGACACCCGGAGTAGTCGGTGCCGTCAGACTGACGGATTCATTGCCTGTTTCATCTGTATCTAATCTGGACACAGTGTCATCGCCTACCCATCTGTCACTTGTTGATATACGTGCATCGGATGAGCGGTAATAATCCAGATCAGCAGAAGATGTCGGCTCACCTAATCCTTGATTACGGATAGTGGCTTTCAGCGTAAATGACTCACCAGGGTCAAGGGTCGTTCTATTATTGCTCAGTCTAATGGATTCAACGATATAGTCCGGAGAACCGACAACCCGAACCCGTTCCTCGCGGGCGAAGTGATTTCCAAAAAAATCATCAATATCAATATCTTGGACGTAATCTGTTGTATGGACATTAGATGTTAATATAGCACCATAATAGTATCTATCAGGTGTCATAGGTGCATCTACTGTGCGTGTCAACGTTATGTCCTCATCTTCTTGTAAGGCAGGCACGCGAAGCGTCCAACCGCCTCGTAAATCACGTTCTTCACGTAATTCCTCAAGGTCATCGTTACGCCTACCTGAATGATAGTAAAAAGAAACTTCTGTCGCAGCAGACTCGCCGGGACCGTTGTTGCGAATCTCAACTTCTAACTCAATTTCTTCCCCTGGACCGACCTCATCATCATCAACATTAAGGTCTCTAATTTCCAGGTCCGGCGGACGGCGTAATAATACCTGGACACCCCAAATAGCTTCTGCACTCCATCCTTCTAAATTTCTGGAATCCCACTCTATTTTCCACCATCTGTGATTTTCGGTATCTTGAGGACCGTCTATGATAATCCCGGTGTAATCTCTGTATACATCACCTATATCCCTATAGTTAGTTCCGGGTCCTGTTCTAACATTAAGATTACCAGTAAGTTTTTCACCAGCAATCACAGAAGATCCCACTCTAAGTCCCTCAGCGCGAGGGTTGCTTACGACAGAGGGATTCCATTCCGGATCAGTGTTTATGGGACGAAAGATAACAGCACCGGTTTGTCTCACTGAAACAGAGATAGTCTGGACTGCGGTTAAGCCTGTTACTGTATCGCTTGCTGTGACGACTACTGTCGCGACACCTGGTGATACAGGTCTAATCGTGACTCGCGAACCGGAAACAGATGCAGTTGCGATACTGCTGGGATTTGACTCTATCTCATAAGTAAGGTTATTTTCTGAAGAGAAGTATGGTGCAACGTCTACAGTTTGAGAACTACCGCCCAACGTCAAGTCTTGATGAGGGATCGCACCTTCAGGCAACGGGGGCGACAAAAGTGGTGCAAAAAATCCTGCCTGTTCAAGAGCTGCTCGGGATTGTTTTTTCCCTCCGCTATACGGGCAAGGGTATTTTTCTTAATCTCCTCCTCACCTTTCTCAGCTAAGTCCAGCAATTGCTGTCTATGTTCCTCAATTGTATCAATGGCATTGTTTGTTTCAATAGTTGATATGACTAACGATGTTATAACACCAGCACTCTGTATTCCCGTTGTTGATGACGCAATTTGGCCGGCAGCTATGCTACCGGATCGATCTACCAAGCGATCACTTAAATCAGGTGCCTGGAGATAGTTATTCACGAGTTCGTAAGTAAGCAAATGGTACTGGACCATATAGTCGTAACCCTTCCACGTTTCGTTTATATCATCAATTGAAATGGTAATGCTTGGCGTTTCGTAAGATGTCCTACGCTGACGAATTAAACTCTCTAAGTTTGTTGTCACTCTTCCACAAATTATAGCAAGCTTGCCCGCAAATATTAACAACTGATATTCAGGTTCAAGTGGTCTTGCTGTATTAATTGCTGATACAATTACGCCGACTACACTTGTGAGTGAGAAACCACTAATTGCGGAACCAAGAGCACTAATTGCACCACCAAAAATCATGTCTCCCAATTGTGTTAGATTTAGGTTAATTAGCGCAGTTTTGGCAATGCCTCTAACTACCTGCTCCCAATCCTCTAAAGGTATTTCAGGAGAATAATAAGTCCTAATAACCCACAACAGTTTTGAGGCATGATAGAGTTCTACAGCGATTTCACGTTCTTCCTCTGTAACTCCAATAAGCATTTGCCCCTCTAAATTTCGGATAGAGAAATCTTCAACATCTGTGCCTTCGCCAACTGTAATAGTGTATATCTCACCATCACTCGCTTGTATATGGTAATCTCTCGCTGCAACTGACATCGGTAAAACCAGCATGAATAACAGTAGACTCAGCACCCCAATAACGTTTTTAACATTTACTTTCCAACCGTGTAATAAATGACAATGAAATCGCATAATAAATCTCCTTTTAACATATTTGCTTAAAAGACACTCTATTTGTCAATTTTTTTAGATATATAAAGCATGAAAAGATTATATCATTGTAAATCATATTAAGTCAAATCTAAAATTAATTTTTATTTAAATATATATTGACTTTAAATGAATAAATTAATGACATCTGTCTAAATTGAATCTGTAGATTCTCTTAGAAAATGAGATGGGATGGGGACTTTTGGAAGGTATTATACCAAATTAACTTGATTCAACTTGTCCGCGCGCTGTCCGCCAGAAAAATAAGATTGATCCTGTTAATTTGGTATTATTTCATCAACCGCTCAACAATTTTGTCAACAATCCCCTCAGCACGTTCCCGAATCTGATCCGGTGTTAGACTCTGGATCGGATGCGCAACGGTGAGCGGTTCTAATTCATTATATCCAAGCACACGTGCCTGAACTTTTCCCGCCGCGAAAAAGACCTCTGTACATACTGCCACACTCGGCACGCCGCGTTCCTCTAAAACACTCCCATCGTGCATACTGCACGATATACAGGAACCTCAGTCAGCAAGTCCTTCAATGACGAAATCAACTTGTTCAGCAAGGTCATCAAGCAGCGCAATCGGTGCTGGACGCGCGAACGTCGGTTTTTTGACACGGACAACTTCAGCAATATCAAAACGTTCGCGCATTAATTCTTCAACCCGATCAAGGAAAATATCACTGCCGTTTTTAGTGATATCCAATAATCCCATTACTTTTCCATCAAAATTCTCAAGCCGTGGTGCAAGAAATTTCACGGCTGCATCCGCTTGAGCGGTGGGATCAAGTAAAGTAACGTTTATCATAATCGAATATCCTTATGTGGTTGGAGGGGACGTTTCCATCTGGACCTGTTGTGACTTTGCCATAGCATCCTCCGCTTCTTGGATCATCCCTTTTCGTTGATAGCAAATAGATAAACTTGTGTAAGCAAGCGGATCATTCGGATTGATTTCAATCGCTTTCTGAACAGCTTCAATAGCTTCATCGTATTGACCAAGCCGTTCGTAAGCATGCCCTAATCCGAGATACCCCTCAATATAGTCTGGATAAACCTCAATAAGTTCCTTAAAAGCTTTAACTGCCGCCTCTAAATCATTTTCTGCGAAATGCGTAAGTGCTACATCGTAAAGTTCTTCTTGTGTTGCCATTTTTTCTTCCTTACAAAATTTGAATACATTTTAACAGAAACCGAAGCGAAAGTCAATTGGAATTTATTCTTTGGGCAGGGCTATTTAGTTTTAAGAATATTCATTCTATGAGTTTAACTTCGAGTTTAGGTTTTGTCGCCGACACTGCGTTGTGTGAGTGTGATCCCAAACTCGTGAGAGATGGCAGAAAACAAGCGTTTTATTATCGCATCCTGTTTGTCGGTAGAACACATTGTTTGGCCATCGATTGCGACCACAGTGAAACAATCTATCAAATCGGGATGACTTTCAAGGACTGTGTTTACCCATTTTGTCAGTGCCTCTTCTAATGCCACAACATCCGAATTTCTCAAAAGATTATGGATCGTTGCGGGACAAGGTGTTGTCTTGTGTGAAACCGAGTGCTTTTGCGAGTTCCGGTTGAGTCGGCCCTCGTTATCTTCCACCTCCCAATCTTTCCAACATACAGGCTTTAAAGACGACTTTAACGCAAAAATACTCAACGAAACCACTTGACCATGATAGGGAAAATCAGGAGAGATAATACACAAAACAAGCAAATGTTCCATGCCCACAGATGCGTTGCCCCTGATCGAAAAATTGATAATAGTGCACAGACCGGACTTATCGCACCTAACATCGGGATGTCCGAAAATGGTGTTATCGGAATCAGTGGTAGAAATGTAATGGCAATTACGCATCCCAAACAGATGCCTTTTGCGCGAATTGCGGTGTGCCACAACGTAAACCCAATGCCGATCAGTGCGAAAAAGACACAACTCACCAATATCACCATTCCACATTTCACTAACTGCCAAATCGCTAACCCCCCTATGTAGCTTGAAAGCACGAATAACGGAATTGTCAACCATATACCCCATAATGCCCAAATCACAACTGCAATCAACTTCCCACCTAAGATTTTCCAATTAGCCAACGGTGTTAAAGCTAACAGCGCACCGTTTCCATTTTCTTCGTGTAGACCATCATGTGAAAAAGCCTGAGAACGTTCCATATTCATTGCCTCAACACCATGTTTCGACACAAAAAATTGTGTAATGAAAAGGCAGATGATCAAAAGCGTATATGTCTGTTTTCCTACATCAATTGAATTTCCGTTTCGTTGCGTGTCTATTCCTTGTGCGTAGAACTCTACTGTACCAACAAAAATCAGCAGCGCAAAGACGCATATAAAAATGAACTGGATAATCCGGTATTTGCGTGAATTGGAATATGAACGAAGATCTTTAAGGATGATAGCTAACATAATTGTATTTGAGAGTAAAGATATCTAACAATTCTTGAAATTATATAATTCAAAGCAAAAGTATTTTCATTGACGGATTTTCACAAAGATGCTATTTTTTGTACATCGGTAAAACCTATAACGCAACCTTGATAAAAGTCGCAGTGTAAAACAAGGAGAAATCCATGTCAAAACTCAATATCGCTTTGGTCGGTGCTGGACGACGGGGTGCTGGTGCACATCTGCCTGTCATTGCAAAACTGAAAGATGTTTACAATCTTGTCGCAATTTGCGATATAGACGCAGAAACAGCAACGCGCTACGCAAAACAATACGGCGCGAATCCGTACACAAACGTGCGTGATCTTATCGCGCATGAAGAACTTGATGTCGTAGACATCACCGTGCCGGGTGTAGCACATCACGCGATCGCATGTTTTATGGCGGATGCAGGTATTCATATCCTCTGTGAAACCCCTATTGCGGTAACTCTCCTAACATCTGACATGATGATTGAAAGTGCAAAAGCAAATAACGTTAAACTTGAAGTCGCAGAAAATTATTATCGGGCACCACGGGAAAGGTTTCTATCAAAGGTAATTGACGCAGGCATTATCGGTGATGTCGCTCGGATTTACCGAATTTTCTATGAAGGCGGCTACCACGGTATGAGTATGCTCCGTCTACGCGCAGGCGGTGAACCGAAATCTGCACTCGGTATAACGCAATCAAGTCCTGTAATTCCCATTATTGATCGTATGAAACGCAATCATACTAATGAAAATTGGAGCCTCGGCTTTATTGAATTTGACAACAATGCAACCGCAATTATGATATACTCCAATGTCATCCATGCTCGTTCCTTAGGACGGGGACAAACAGGCATTTCACAAATTGATGGCAGTAAAGGCACCATCGTAGGAGACGAAATCTACGTGACACCCGAAGCAGACCTGCAATCCGGTGCAAAAGGCATCGCTTACCGTCCCAAACGCACCACGATTGAGGTGGATGGTGTAGATGTTATAGAGAAGATTGAACTGGAACTCCCAGAACAAACGGTGACTTGGGAAAACCCACTCAAGCACTACCCACTTTCCGAAGGACAAATTGCGGTAGCAGATGAACTCCTCAGCATCGCTACAGCAGTACTTAATGATACTGAACCGGAATACGGTGCAGCTCTTGCAAGACAGGATCAGGAAATGAATATCGCCATGAACGAATCTGGAAAACGTAGCAGAGAAACGCTCCTTTTCCCGTTGACCGAACTCACTGAAACTGAACGCAGCACTCACGAAAACTATCAAAAACAGAATGGACATCCGATCGAAGATGTTCAAGCTGGAATTGATATCTTCTTCCCCCGTCGTTGACATAATAGCATTTCCAGAAAATTGAGTCAACTTTTTGGCTTTACCACGGATGTAAATATTTTGTCACATAGGTTCAATGGACGAAGCGTGTGGCGCGTTTTCAACTGTAGGGCGGGTCCCTGTGCCCCGCCGAATCATGCAGAATACCACACGCGTATTCTGTCACGCGCATGAGGCGTTGATTCCCTACTTTAGTCAAACTCATGTTACGTATTTGTCCGTATTGTCAATTTTTGTAATCATACCAATGACCCAAAATTATCAAATTTTGTTGTTCAATATATATATTATATGATATACTTATAAATTATATCGGCCTGCCACATTTCATCAAAGGAGGAACAAAGGAGATGGGAATAGGCGGAATGGAGATATTTTTTATCTTGGTAGCTGCCTTGATAATTTTTGGCCCACAAAAGTTGCCGGAAATGGGACGATCTTTAGGAAAAGCTATTCGAGAATTTAAGAGTGCCGGTAGCGAGATACAAGATGAAATTACAAAGGCAACAAACGACATAGATATTGATCCAGATAAAACAATCAAACCCCCGAAATCAGTCTAAGTCCGTAAACAAGAATCATTATGGAATCTAACGATGTTGAAATGAGTATCTGGGAGCATCTTGAGGAACTCCGACGACGTATTATAATTTCTCTCGTTGCTTTAGGTGTTTTTACGGTCCTAGGGTTGTCCTTTACTAAGCCAATTAGATATGTTCTTGAGCTCCCAATGAAGAGTCCTATAACCAATCTGATTGCCAACGCAATTGAAACAACGGCTGGCGTAGAAGGGTCAACACTCGGTTTTTTGGCACTCGCTTTGCGCGCTGGAGGATCAAATGTGAGAGCTGAACTCATCCTAACGGGTGCTTTTCAAGGTATCATGGCATACCTAACAATTGGAATTACTACTGGCGTATTGCTTTCACTACCGATAATTCTTTATCAAATCTGGATGTTTGTGTTTCCAGCGTTGAATAGATCGGAACAGCGATTTGCGTTACCACTTTTCTTCACAATCATCTTCTTCTTTTTGCTGGGAGCTGTTTTCGCTTATTTTATCGTTGTTCCAGTTGTGTTGCAATTCGCAGCGGGTCTTTTTCCAGAATTTCAAAATCTTTGGGATTTGAAAGGATATATTAGTTTTGTAACAGGATTAATTTTAGGATTCGGTATCGCTTTTGAGTTACCGATAGTAATGGCGTTTCTTGCACGTATCGGGGTTATTGACTGGCGTGGTTTTCGTGGGAAACAACGATATGCCTTGTTAGGTATTTGTGTGATGTCAGCTTTGTTAACCCCTGCAGATCCGGGTTCAATGCTCCTGATGGCATTCCCACTCTTCATTTTGTATCAATTGGGTATTTTTTTCGCATACCTCGTTGAAAAGGAGGCTGAATATAATGGCTAACGAATCTTTGCGGCAACAACTCGCTTTGCTCTACCAGCTCCAGGAGCAGGACAGGGAGATGTTGTCTTTCCACCAACAATTACAAACTATTCCTCGTCATATTGAACAATTGGATGCAAGTGTTACAAAATTTAAAGTGGAAATTACCGCAAAATCTGATGAGCTTGCCGAAGTTGAAAAATCACAACGCTCCAAAAACGCTGAATTAGAAATGAATGAGGTTCAACGCGAAAAATATAAGAAGGAACAACGCGAAGTTACCTCAAATGAAGCCTATATCGCACTTGAAAATCAGATTGAATATCTTGATCAGAAGGATGCAGAGTCAGAAGAAGAAATCTTAGAACTGATGGAAAAGGGCGATCAGTTGAAGGTAGAATTGACAGAACTTGAAGCCGATGTCGCTCGCGAAGATGAAAAAACTACTCAGAGAAAAAACGAGTTCCGGGAGGAACAGAAACTTTTAGAAGCACGGATAAATGATAAATTAGAAAAGCGGAACACATTTATCCCGAAAATTGACAAGAAACTTACCACACAGTACCATCGCTGGATGGAACGGCATAAAACCGATTTTGTCGCGTTGGGAAAAAATGGAACTTGTGGAAGTTGCTGTCTCACAATCCAGCCGCAAAACCTCAAGGAAGCGCAAAAATATGAAAAATTGGTTTATTGCTCCAGTTGTAAACGAGTACTTTATGTTGAACCCGCGACTTCGAATATACCCTTTCCATAGCGAAACTTTATAAACGGTTTTCACGTTTGTAAAATAGTGTGGAGTCGTCTCTGTGCCATTTATTGATATTAATATTCAACCTGAAAAACAAGTTTTTGATGGGGTTACAATTCGCACAATCCATGGCGAAAAACTCATGATGTCCTATGTCCATCTGCAACCGCACAGCACGGTCACAGAGCATAGCCACCTACATGAACAGATGGGCATCGTTTTAGAAGGCACTTTTGAATTGACTATTGACAGGGAATCACGAACGCTCAAAAAAGGTGATACTTACCTTATCCCCTCTCACATAAAACATAGTGCTAAGGCATTTGACACAACGGCAATAGTCCTTGATATTTTTAGCCCGCCCCGGGAAGATTATATATCTTGACAACAAAGTTATTCTATACAATTAATGAATTAACCGAAACCCGTTTAGTCAAGGCGGGAATTAGTCTACGTTCTGGTGGCGTTAGCAAAGCACCTTACGCCTCTCTTAATTTAGCGCGTCATGTAGGAGACACCCCAACTGCGGTTTTTCAAAACCAACAAATCTTCTCTGCCCAAACCGGTATTAAAGCACTTAAATATTGTCAGCAAATTCACAGTGACACTGTTATCAATGCAGATGCTATAACAAGTTCATTTTGGAACGTTGAAAATCAAAACAATTCCCATAAAACTGGAGATGGCCTGATTTCAGCGCAGCAAGGAAATACTTTAGGTATCTTCTCTGCGGATTGTGTCCCGATATTCATCTTGGATATGGCAACACCAGCTATCGGTATAGCACATGCTGGTTGGCGCGGCACCTTAGCACAAATTGCTACCAAAACCGTAGCACAAATGAATGCCAATTTCGGCACTCTCACAGAAAATTGTCTTATCCATTTAGGACCCTCTATCCAGAAGTGTTGTTATAATGTAAGTCCAGATTTGATCGTTCAGTTTGTCAACCATTTTGGTAGTACCGTACATAATGGACTTCGTCTGAGTCTACAGACAGCTAACTTTCGCCAATTGGTGGATGCTGGTGTAGCACCTGATTCAATTTCAATATCGCGTTTTTGTACTGCCTGTAGCACAGATAAATTTTATTCATATCGTGCTGAGGGAGAGCAAACAGGGAGAATGCTGTCATTTATACAACTCATATAAACAAAGTAATAAAACATCTCATCAGGTTCAAGAGTGAGTTATACCAAATTAACGGATTAGTCTTATTTTTCTTGGCAGACAGCGCGCTTACAAAGCACGCCTACCGAGTGGGATCAAGTTAATTTGGTATTAGACAATATTTTTCACGGAGGCAGCACAAAACCTAAAAATTTTTCTCCTAATACTGAACCCATCAAGCAATCTAAGTAATAAGACTTACGGCTATTGGCATTGAAACAAATTTGCATTGCCGATAAAAAAATGGTATCATTAAGTGACCGACGTTAGTCTTCGGTCTGAGACCAAAGTGAGAATTGGAAATGCGTTCTTTTTTTGCATCGCTATCAATCTTAATGAGCATTATAGGTCTCATCTTTATCATGCGGGGTTGTATCCATCCCAGTACATATCAAAAGGAGTTGTCTAAGGAAACAACGACCGCAGTTAGAGTCACGCAAGTTTATACTGAGGCTACCCATATTGTTATCGTGGGTATTGGGATTGTGAGTTTAGGAATATTGACAGCTTTTATCGGTATCCTGATCTGCACAGAAGAAGTGAAAAATCTGTATTTACGCTGCATTGATAAAGTTAAACAGAATTTAAAAGATTCACACGGTTGAATAACACCGCAACTTGTAAGCGCGCTATTAGCGAGTCTCAAAATTCCAGATTTACTGTAAAAAAATCACATATTTGAGTAACGTCTCAGTGTAAGGAGAATAGCAATTGAACCAGATTGCTGAAAACCTTGCAAGTGTCAAGGAACGTATTGTGGCAGCTGCGGAAAGGAGCGGTCGCGAGGCACCCACAATTAAGCTTGTTGCTGTTACAAAAGGACGTTCAGTAAAAGAGATTCAGGCAGTTCTTGGTGTTGGACTTACCACTATCGGTGAAAACCGGGTGCAGGAAGCGCAGCAGAAATACGATCAAGTTCGATCTTTTTTCGGAACAGTACCAAACACAGCTGCAACCGATCAAACATGTGAATGGCATCTTGTCGGACACCTTCAAAGAAATAAAGTAAAGTCCGCTTTGGAAATGTTTACATTGATACATTCCGTTGATAGTTTGAGACTTTTAGCGGAGATCGCGCGCCGGGCAGAAGAACAGACAAAACAGACAGATATTTTAATTCAAATAAATACAACTGGCGAGGCAAGCAAATTCGGTTTAAATGTGGAGGATGTGCACGACTTTATGGAAAAATCATTGGCGTATTCGGGCGCACGCATTGTTGGCTTAATGACGATGGGTATGTTAAGTCCTTCTGCTGATGCAAACCGTCCAGCTTTTGCTTTGTTGAGAAATATTGCAGAAAAGGTAACGACTGAGAAATTCCCTGGGGTAACGATGCAATATCTCTCCATGGGAATGACAAACGATTTTGAAGTTGCAATTGAAGAAGGCGCGAACCTTGTTAGAATAGGTAGAGCAATTTTCGGAAATGTCAGTTAACACAAACCTATATTTATGGTGAAATACAAAAATATAGATATCAATTGGTAGGTGCTGATTGAGATACTGTTAGGAGTAAAATGGTGGTAGAAAACCCAAAATTAGGTGTGATTGGCATAGGGAAAATGGGCGGTATCATCGCAAGGAGTATTGTTGACCGTCTGCTTCCAGCTGATCAGATTTGGATTACCGATCTGGACAAGGACCTTGTTACCCAACTCTGTGATGAAAAAAGTGTGAACGCTGCCTCAGACATTGAGGAACTCATCCAAAAGACAGATATTATTCTCTGTGCCGTTCCACCTGTAGCTGTGCCGCACATCCTTCCACAAGTAGCGCAACACCTATCATCACCACAATGGCTCATTAGTATCGCAGCTGGAGTTACAACTAAAACGCTTGAATCATATTTTGAAAACCCGCCGCCGGTTGTTCGTGTGATGCCGAATATTGCGGCTTCCGCTGAAGCAGCGATCTCTGTGTTAACACCAGGCAGTGCTGCGGATGAGAAACATCTCTCCATAGCGCAAAAGATATTCAATACTTGTGGAACTACATTAGTCATGGAGGAACGCCATCTGAATGCGGTTACAGGAGTCAGCGGCAGCGGTCCTGCTTATGTTGCGCTTTTTATAGAAGCATTAGCGGATGCGGGGGTACATGTCGGTTTACCTCGGCAGGAAGCACAAACACTCGCAACCCATACGGTTTTCGGTGCAGCAAAAATGTTGGCAGAGTCGCAGGAACACCCAGCTGTTCTCAAAAACCGAGTTACAACACCAGGTGGAACAACAGCTGCCGGTCTCCATGTGCTGGAGCGGGGAAGTTTGCGCGCTACACTTGCTGAGGCTATACTTGCCGCTACAAAACGTGCAAAACAACTTGACTCTGAAAATAGGAAAGGGAATATACACTAATGCTTCTTGCCTATATTCTCAGTCGATTGCTTAATATTTATACGGTGATCGTCTTCGCGCACGTGTTCCTTTCATGGATAGTGTTCGGCACGAAAAATTCAGTCATTCGTAGAATCTATATAGTTACAGGTCAATTGGTTGATCCGCTTCTGCAACCGATTCGAAACCTGCTATATCCGATGACTCGAAATATTGGAATTGATCTTTCGCCAATAATTTTACTTGTGCTCTTACAAATTCTGAATTCATGGTTAATTTAGTCAGCGTACTCTTTCAGCCATGTCTATACTATATCGGCTCATGTAAAAAGTAAGTGCTATTTTTTCAAAGTTATGTTAGCGTGTTACCTATGGACTTTCCAATACAATCTCTCCTGGATGAAGAAAAAACTCAAGCGTGGGTGTTGGATCATTTCCACCTTCAAGGGCTGTGTTGCCCAAAATGCCAAGCGAGCGTGGCGGAGGCACGCAAGTTCCGTCCGACTGAAACAAGTGGTCTACAAGTGTATCGCTGCAAACACTGTGAGAGCATCTACAACCTCTATACCGGGACGGTCTTTGCTGGCACGCAGTTTCGTCCCTCACAGGTCGTTCTGCTTTTGCGCGGTGTCTGTCAAGGTGTTTCAAGTGCACAACTCGGGTGTGAACTGGGTCTAAGTCGTCAAACCGTTCTTTCTATAAGACGTAAACTCCAAACTTCGGCAGAGCAGATACAACCCGAAGCTGCTTTACCTGATGCTGAAGTCGAAACAGATGAGATGTTTCAAAACGCCGGTGAAAAAGGCGATAAGCACGTTGATGCTTCGGATCCGCCGCGTCGGCGTGGCAATAAACGCAGGGGACATGGGACTTATGACAATGATCGTCCGCCTATTGTTGGGACGAAAGGTCGCGAAAGCGGTCTCCTGAGATTACGTGTTGTGCGGCACACCGATTCTGCGACGCTTTCAACACACGTTCATCAGTGGACGTTGCCGACTTCAACGGTGTATACGGATGGTTGGCGTGGCTATAACCGTATTCAGCGCGCCCGTGAGATTGTTCTCCATAAGGATGGCGAGTGGGCAAGAGACGCAGACGGTGATGGTCTTTACGAGATCCATACAAGGACGATTGAAGGTGCCTGGACGACGCTGCGAAACTTCCTTCGTCCCTTTCGTGGCGTTCATAAAAAGTTCCTCGCCGGTTACGTCGCAATCTGTGAGTTCGTCATGAATCTAAAAGCTGTCAGTGTTGATTTTATAGCAAAACTCGTCAAAAGCACTTACTCTTGACATGAGCGACTATATCTTGTTTCCTAATCTGATATTATCTTATAGGAAACGGCTACATGTTTTATGAAAAAGGCAAATTCTCCTTCACGGAACACAAAGACAAAACCTTCTAAAGGTCAATCTACAAAGAAAACACCTAAATCGGAAAACACCGAGAACGTTTTGCACAGTTCGCGAGAATCGGAAATTCTCAAATTGTGGGAAACCCGAAAGGTGTACAAGGTTGATGAAAAAACAACAGAGTTGCCGACTTACGTGATCCGAGAAATGCCGACTCCTGTTCATGCACTGAGTTTGGATACCCTCCGAAGAAAAATCTATCAAGATATTTTTCTGAAGTCTGAAATGATGCGGGGGCACACTGTTGCATATTCTCCACTTTGGGAAACCTTTCCCTTTAGCACTGAAGCAAGCGTAATAAAGAAAAAAAGACCGACAGCTTCGCGAAACATTCTCAATTTCCGAAAACATTGTCGGCAATTATACAGAGAACATTTGGAAACACAACGGAAGAAATTACAGAAACTCGGAATTTTTGCAGATTGGACCTCTGCTGACAAAACATTAGAAGCACGCCACGAAACTAAGCTTTTTAGCTTCTTTGATAGACTACGGGACTCTAAATTTCTACGCTCTGAACTCAAACTCAGCCATTGGTGTCCGCATTGCGTATCACCACTGGAAGCTGGCAAAACTGCTACATCCGTATCTACTAGTGCTTTATATACCTATGTCAAGTTTCCATTCAACAACGGGTTTGAAGAATTTGGCAAAAATGTCTTTTTCGCTGTCCGTTTTCCACTTTCTCAATTGTGGGAGATCGCTGGCACCATCGCAATAGGCATTTATGAAAATGTTACCTTTTGGCTCACCGAATTTGAAAACCAATATCTAATTTTTGCGGAGCCGCAGCTGAAGAAATTTGTTGATCCGAACACTAAAAAGAAAAAATATCCCGAACCTATCGCGAAATTAAAAACAACGAAGCTTAATAATTGCACTGTTTCTCACCCACTATTTTCGTTAACTGACCTGCCATTTTTTACAATATCAGATAAAGTTGTTGAAAACATTCCTGATACATCAGAAAGAAAGGAATTGATAGAAGGAATCATTCCGTTAAATCCCGCACATCATTCACTTAGTTATAATATCTTCAATGTGGTGCCTGAAATTAGGAACATCATCAACTCTGATTTCTTTTCATCTACGTCAACAACACCTATGTTTGATGAAACCGGTAGGTTTACGGAAGATGCAGATACCCTATGCGGATTAAACTTGTTTAACGCTATTCAATTTATCACCGATGAATTGGAAGCACGCGGGTGCTTGATTAAGACGCGAAAACAAAAAATTCAACAACTTCACTGTCAACATTGCAACGGTTTATCAGTTTCTCGGCCTTATCGCCATTGGATGTTTTCCAGTACTTCTACTGATATTAGTGAGGAAGTTGATACTTCGCCAGAGTATTGGGGACATTACCATGACGATATACGCGACCATATTCAGAATGAAGTGATGAATATCTCTGATATGCCGATTTCATCACAACGTCAGTGGGGAATACCGCTCCCAGTATTGCGATGCGATAACTGTAATCAGCTTATCTCGGATAAAAAAATCCTTCGAGCAGTTCGGAGTTCCATACGCCGTGGTTCTGAACACTGGTTCCGACTCAGTGTGGAAGAATTATTGCCTGCGGATCTGGTTTGTCCCAATTGTCATTCAAAGGATTTTCGAAAAGAGTCAACCTATATTGAAAGCTATTTTGCGAACTTACTTCATGCACTTGACACTTCCGATTTCAAGAAGTCAATAATTGAGACTTCTACCAATGTCGTTTTTCTGCCGCGAACCATTTTCTTCAAGTGGTTGGGCGAATTGAGTGTGCTTTCTGCATCACTTCAACTCAGTCGACCATCTAAAGAGAGCCATCCTTTTAAACACTTGAAACTACACTGCATTGAAGAGGAAGTATGGGAAACTGAGGTACACGAACAATTTCTACAAAAATATCCAGCAGATATTCTAAGGTTAATCTCAATAGTTCCCGAATTACATCAAGTTCCACTTGAAGAAGATGGAACACAGCAGCTTGAGTCGTTGATCGAAAACTACAATCAAAATTATACCCAGCTCAAAGAGATATTATTTCAAACAGTCGAATTGTTGACTGACCTTCGGAAGAATGGGAATTCTGATGCCCAAATAACTTTATCAAAAGAACCTGACGAGAATGTTTTTGACGCACTGTGGGAAACAGATGCACTTGCAGTTTCGTTAACCAAACTGCTTTTGATTGACGTTGAAGCGGCTTATCAGGAAAGGGATTTTTACGGGATGTGGCAGCTACTGTTTGATTTTTGTCAAACAGAGCTTCTATTTTATATTCACTTATGTCGAACTGAAGTCTCATATAAGAGGTCAGAATCCACGCAAATTGCACTATCAACAATATTCAAAGTGGTTGTTCAACGTCTTGCCCCGATTTTTCCTTACTTAGCAGAAGAGATTTATGCTGACGGATTTTCTCCTTCGGTAAGTATTTTTGAAGAAAAGTGGTGTAATTTATCACCAATCATTAGCGATAATAACACGAGAGCGCAGTGGGAATCGTTGAAAAATGTCCATCAATCCTAAACCTAAAATCAATGGGAAACTCAGGAAGTGAATTCTCCGATTCAATACTTTAAAAAGATTTTGCCATTAGTAATAGTGGCTATTCCAACATTGTTACTTGATATTTTCACCAAATTGCTTGTCCGCATGCACATTTCTATAGGGCATGGGCATGCGATAATCCCAGGTTTCTTTAATTTGCGACACCATAGAAACACAGGTGCAGCTTTCGGAATTTTTTCAGATCAACGTACATTACTCATCATAGTAACAATCGCAGCGTTAATCTTTATTTTTGTCTATTCTTTCAGATTCCAGAATAGCAGATGGATGCAAACCGCACTCGGTTTTCTACTTGGTGGGGCAGTCGGAAACTTTATTGACCGCATCTATTTGGGCGAAGTGGTTGATTTTCTTCAGTTTGGTATAGAAAGCAAAAAACTATTTTGGCCCACTTTTAACGTTGCTGATATCTCAGTGTGTATAGGCGCAGGGATGCTCATTGTTTACCTTTTTCGTCTTCAGAATCGAAGCGTAAATTGAGTTGACAACGATGGAAATTATGCAAACAGAACAATATCTATCTCGTGTCCGCATTTGTAAACAGTTGACGCAAAACTATAGTGGATATAGACATGTTGTGACCCACATGCGCGGGGATTCCACTTCGGTAGACGAGGTTTCCTAACCTTGCCTGTTCAGACTGTCTCAGACTGCCTCGTTAATTCTAAAATCTACCATAAAAGGATTGAAAAATGTTGAAATTTAGAAGTGGAATGTTTGTGCTTTCTTTTGCAGTTTTCTTTGCAATCGTGCCATATTCACAAGCTCAAAACCAAACAACCCAAGAGGAAGAATACAGCGAAAGCGCGTTACGTAGGTTTGAAATAGTAACGTTAAGTGCGCTCCCATTTACAGCAGTCCATAGTTATTTAGGGGTTCGCGGCATAAAAATGATTCAGACAAGTAAAATCGCGCCTATATTGACACCGCAGAATTATCGTGTAATGGGTATTACTGCCGTTTCGTTATCCCTATTCATCGGTTTTTGGGATTGGTTACATACCCGCAATGTAGACAGGTCAGCACCGAGTGTGCCAGGGCGAAAACCCCCATCACCTCCGACTGAGGATGGCATCCCTCCTGATGGAAGTATTGCGCGTGCTCCAAGTTTTGGACCACATGCGAATATGTATGGCATCTCAACATATCTTGGACAGCCTCACCGATGGTCGCAAAACACTGCGCTGAATATGTGGGCAACCCAACCATCTGTTGGTTTAGTCATCCCACTGTTTGAAATACGATTTTAATCGCATTTTTCTTGATCGCTCAATGATTAATGGACATAGGTAGTATACAAAATGCGTATTCTCTTTATGGGTACCAGTGAATTTGCGATTCCAGCACTGAAAGAACTTATTGCTCACGGTTTTGAAATCATAGCAGTCGTTACGCAACCTGACCGCCCCAGTGGTAGAGGAAAAAAGTTAAGTCCTCCGCCAGTAAAGAAGGTCGCAATAGAATATGACCTCAATGTTTTTCAACCTGATAAGGTGAGAAAACCAGAATTTGTCAAGACGCTTAAACATCTTCGTCCGGATGTTATTATAGTTGCAGCTTTCGGTCAACTTTTGCCGCAATCGGTGTTGGATATTCCACCATGCGGTGTAATAAACCTGCATCCGTCTCTGTTGCCAAAATATAGAGGTGCAGCCCCAATCCAATGGGCATTAATTAATGGTGAGAAAGAGACGGGTATAACACTTATGCTGTTGGATGCTGGTGAGGATACGGGTGATATAATCTGCATGGAGCGAATACCTATTGAACTTGAAGATACAGCAGAAACACTACACCAGCAATTAGCAGATATCGGCGCGCGGCTTTTAGTAGAAGTATTGATGAACTTGCCACAAGGGCAACATCCAACAGCGATGCCACAAAATCACGATGAGGCGACACATGCCCCGCGTTTAACAAAAACCATCGGACATGTCAATTGGAGCGAATCTGCAACGACAATTCACAATCTTATTAGAGGTACAGCAGGATGGCCAGGCGCATACACCTATTTTCGAGACGGTATGTTCCTTAAAATTATTCAATCTCTACCGCATGAAAATGAATCCGAAATCAAACAAGGTATACCGAATGAACTACCCGGCACTATTAAAATCACTTCTGAAAAGCGACTTTTTGTGGTAACAGGTAAAGACGAACTTCAGTTGTTGCAAGTTCAACCCGCTACAAAGAAAATTATGGCAGCTACGGATTTTGTGAATGGATACAAGTTAAAAACTGGTGAAAGTTTTTCCACCGTGTGATGTAATCGCAAACGTTTTGTATATGGATTCAAAGATTAAATGAACACGCTTAATAAGACTTTATGGGAAATGGTCAAGATTGCTGCCTATTGCTTGATTGTAATGGGAATAGTCGGGTCGTTGACACTTTTCATTGTTATTCCGCAATGGATAAAGTCAACTGAAATTTTGGTTCCAAACCTTGTAGGTAAACACTATTACCAAGCACTGCAGACACTTAAAAATGCAGGACTTAAACCAAATAATACGCTTCTATTTGAGAGTAGTAGCAAACCGAAAGGGGATGTCATCAAGCAAACCCCCCTTGCCAATATTAGTATTAAACCCCAGCAAACTGTTCAACTTACAGTCAGTATTGGTGCTGATCTAATGGCTGTTCCATCAGTTATTGGAAAATCGGAAGATGCAGCACACGAAACGCTCAAAACTGCTGGTTTTCGTCCAAATTCGGTTGCTTATGTCCATTCAACAAATTATTTACCGGACACCGTCATCGCTCAAAATCCTGCAGAAAGTATTCCAAAAAAACGCGCCAGCGATGTGAACCTATTGATAAGTCTTGGAAGAAAACCGGAAAACATTCAGCTGCCAGACCTGCAGAACTATCTCGTCAGCGAAGTATTACCCGCACTTAAAGCGATTGGTTTGGATGTTGAAATTAAAAATAGTCCACATCCAAAAATTGAGCAAGGGAGGATTATTACACACAATAAACTTGTTCAAAGCGGCGACCTAATTACACTTGAAGTCAGCGGTAAACGTGGTAACACCGAAAATATTGGCAGGTTATTAACATATAAACACACCGTTAGTGAAGAAGGGAATCGAGCAAAAGAAGTCCGAATCATTATTATTGATGAATATCGTGAACGCGAAGTCCTTAAAGGATCTTATGCGCCTGGAACCGTAATTGACTTGGAAAAAAGAAGAGTCAGGGTTTTCGGTCCAACACTGGTAATTGTGTTTGAAGATGGTAAAAAAATGTATGAGCGTCAATATCAATAAAAATCGTATTGCAAAACTCTTAGGTAATTAGAAATAATTGTTCCATCGAAAATCCGATGAAAAATCAAAATAATAAAGTACCCAAAATTGCGCCGTCACTATTAGCAGCTGATTTCAGTCGTTTTGGTGAAGAGGTCAACCGTGTTGTCACCGCTGGTGCCGACCTGCTTCATTTTGATGTGATGGATGGCGAATTTGTGCCAAACTTCGGTATAAGTCCACTATTAATTGCTGCGGTTCGAGAAAAAACGGAGGTGCTTTTTGATGTCCATATCATGGTAACACATCCGCTCCGATATATTGATGCCTTAGCTGATGCCGGGTCAGATATCATAACCTTCCATATTGAAAGTGACGATGAACCCAATGCGGTAATTTCAGCAATTAAAGCACATAACATAAAAGCCGGTTTAGCATTTTCACCAAAAACACCAACTGAGGCAGTTACACCTTACCTGTCGGATATTGATCTCGTCTTACCGATGAGCGTTGAACCGGGATTCGGGGGACAAGCCTTTATACCGGGTACTCTTGAGAAAATAGCAAAATTGGATCGTAAGATTCAAGAGATTGATAATTCGCCTGAAATTTCTGTTGATGGGGGTGTAACAGTAGAGATAGGACCACGTGCTGCTCGTCAAGGTGCTACAATCCTTGTCGCAGGCACAGCAATTTTTCGGAGCCAACACCCAAAAGCAATCATTGAAAAATTACGTACTGTAGAGTAGCTCTAAGTTCCTACTTGATTTTGTTAGGAAGAAAGATGCATACGTTCTATGTTCCCTCAACTCAGATCAATGAAGATATCGCTGCGATTACGGACGTAGAACAACACCATCTCCGAAATGTGCTCCGTGTGAATCTCGGTGATAAAATCCGAATTATTGATGGAAAGGGAGGTGTCTTTATAGCAGAAATAAAGAGTATTAACACCGAATCAACGGCTGCAAAAATACTTAATCGTGAGTTTCACGAGAGAAAATCACCGTCCATAATCCTTTTTCAAACGTTACCCAAAAACGATAAGATGGAGTTGATTTTGCAGAAGACAACTGAACTTGGTATTACACAGATTGTTCCTATATCCACAGAACGGTCACTACAAAAACCGAGTGAAAGTCGTTATCAACGTTGGCACCGAGTCGTTATTTCTGCAACAAAGCAGTGCAAACGAGCGTGGTTACCAGAACTATGTGAAATTCAAAAATTTCAAGACTGCCTAAACACGTTCCAATCATTTGCACTCACCCTAATCTTCTGGGAAAATGAGAAGCAACAACATATCAAAAAAGTCTTGAGAGAGACACCAAAGATAGAATCTATAGCACTTTTAGTCGGTCCAGAAGGGGGCTTTACCGAAAAGGAAGTCAATGATGCAATTGAAAACGGATGTACCCCTGTGACGATCGGATCAAATATCCTGAGAACAGAAACAGCCGCAATCGCAGGAATTACCATCGCCGCTTATGAATACCAACTTTAATTCGACACAAAAAGCAATGAAGACAGCCAAACTCATTACGATGGGGTGTAAGGTTAATCAATACGATACGCAATCAATGCGGGAAGCACTTGTCCGTAACGGGTATGCGATTGTTGATGAAACACAGCCCGCTGACCTCTATCTCATTAACACTTGCACAGTAACAAACGCCGCTGATCAGAAAGCAAGACAAGCAATTCGGAGATCTATTCGACAGAACCCGAATGCTGATGTCTTGGTTACGGGGTGTTACGCTGAAAATGACCGAAAGGCAATTGAGGAAATCCCCGGCGTGAAGTTTGTCTTCGGAAACCGGGAGAAAGCAGACTTTCAAACCTATCTTGATAAGTTACATACTGAGACACCACTACAGATTCAACCTATTCAGCACGATGCGATTCGGGAACATGCGCGTTTTAGCAGCGGTGTAAGCAATGCCGGAAAACGCACACGCGCCCTTATTAAAGTCCAAGATGGTTGTAGTGCTTTCTGCACCTATTGCATCATTCCTTATGTACGGGGACGAATGACCAGTCGTCCTTTGACAGAGATCGTGGATGAAGCGCATCGAATTGCCGACAGTGGTATCAAGGAAATTGTGATTACCGGTGTGCATCTTGGTGCTTACGGACAAGACACGGGCAGAGACAAGGATATTGCGGATATATTAGAACGGATACACGGAATTGATGGCATTGAACGTATCCGCTTCAGCTCAATAGAGCCGATGTATTTTCCCGATATTCTATCAGAACGGATGTCAGCACTACCGAAGTGTATGCCTCACTTCCACCTCCCAATTCAATCTGGGTCGGATGAGGTGTTACGCAGAATGCGCCGCCGTTATACAACCACAAAATTCGCTCACCTCGTTGAAAACCTACGTGCCCGTTTTTCCGATGATGTTGGTATCACCACAGATATTATGGTTGGATTTCCTGGTGAAACGGAAATTGAATTTAAGAATTCGCTTCAGTTCGTTGAAGATATTGGATTCAGTCAACTACATGTGTTTCGATATTCTCCGCGCAAAGGCACACCTGCAGCCGCTTACACAGACCAAGTTCCTCCACATATTTCAGCTGTGCGGAGCCGAGAGATGATTGAATTAGGTGAACAACTTAGTGCAGCATTTCGAAAGCGAATGCTTGGCAAACATAAAAACGTTTTAGTCGAAGAAAGTCGGGAGGGTCAGAAAAACCTTCGCGCAGGATTCACGGATAACTATCTCCGTGTGCTTGTAGATGCTCCAGAAACTGTAATTAATCAAATTTTGCGAGTTAAGTTAACAACTTTAGATAGCGAATTTGTCTATGGGGTATGTTAGGAATGACTATTTATCGTGAAGCCCAGAAATTAGATGCCGAATGTCATACATGCATTCGGCGTTGATTCGCTTAGCTTAAGTCAAATCACGTGAGTTATAGAGTCGGTTCCACTATGCTTTGTGGGTGGAAATCTTATATAAGGTAGGATGCCCTATAGGTTCACAATTTCTGGGTCATTGTCTTTGGTCATGATGATGCGTTGTATCCAATCGGCATTATCTTGATCAGGGAAGTCAGCACGGTAGTGTGCACCACGGCTTTCCGTTCGAACGAGTGCCGCTTGCGTTATTATCCACGCAACATTGAGCATATTTAGTGTTTCACATAATGCTACCTCAGTCGTTTGTAGATATGTTGGTGAATAGGGACAGAGATTGATTTCTGTCCCTATTTCTTCCAAATCAGTGAGGGTTAGTTCTAACCCTTCGCTGTCGCGTTCAATTGCAACATTTTCCCAGAGTGTTTCGCGAATAGCATCCTGTGTAGCGAGTATAGAATATTCATCTTCATTTTTTGAGTATTCACATTTTGGAATCTGGATATTTGGTGGGGATTGCGATGTCTGTGAAGTAGCATAAGTTGCAGCGTTAATTCCAGCACGTACACCGAAGACGAGGCATTCTAACAGTGAATTGCTTGCTAAACGATTTGCACCGTGCACGCCAGTGCATGCAACTTCACCGCAAGCATACAAGCCATTTAGGTTTGTTTCTGTATCAATGTTTGTGCGGATACCGCCCATCATAAAATGCGCGCCGGGGCGGACAGGAATTAGGTCAATATTAATATCCAGCCCGTAGTGTTTAGTCGTATCATAAATTGTGGGGAATCGTTCCTGAATAAAGTCGGCAGATTTATGGGTAATATCAAGATAGACACATGAGAATCCTGTGAGGTACATTTCGTTTTGAATAGCTTGACTGACGACATCACGGGGTGCAAGTTCTCCTTTCTCGTGATATTTATCCATAAATTGTTCACCGAGAATGTTGACAAGTTTTCCACCTTCGCCTCGGACTGCCTCAGATATTAGGAAATTAGGAGCACCGTCAAGATAGAGTGTCGTGGGGTGAAACTGAACGAATTCCATATCTATCATATCGCATCCTGCGCGCCAGGCTGCTGCGAAACCGTCACCGGTTGCTACCTCAGGATTGGACGTACAGGGATATAGACGACCAAGTCCTCCCGTTGCGAGAATTGTCGCTTTGGCATAGAGACATACCAGTTCACCGTCCACGATTGTGGAAACACCGTAACAACTGACGCTCTCACTTCCCAATCGTAATTCGGTATCTGTAAGCAGATCAATTGCAAACGCGTTTGAGAGGACACGGATCCGTTCTGTGCTTAAGACCCGTTGAACGAGAACATCCGTTGTTTCTCGTCCAGTAGCATCACCTTTGTGAACGATCCGCCGCCGACTATGTGCTGATTCTTGTGTAAAACGGGGTAGCGTCCCTTCCCAGTCAAAATCTGCACCCCAATCTAACAACTCAGTCACACGGGGGATACCCTCAGCAACCATAGTTTCAACGGCGTTGACATCGCATAAGCCGCACCCAGCAGCGCATGTATCTTCAACGTGCAGGTCTATCGTGTCATCAATGTTCATGGCGACTGCGATGCCACCTTGAGCGTAAAGCGTATTACTCTCTTTGAGGGTTGTTTTCGTGATTAGGGTCACATCAACATTCTCGCTTGCGGCGAGTGCCGCGCGCAACCCAGCTGCGCCGCTACCAATTATTAGGACATCTGTATCCCAGCTTGAATGCACTTCTGAATTCAACACAGAAAAATCTGTTTTGGTCTTCATATTATCTTGGCAAGCCACACCATTCTATTCAGTTGAAGGCGTAGGTGCGTAACTTTCATTGACCGGCATTACCTTGCCGGTGCCAGTAGCGATGAGGGTACTGTCACTGAGCTTTACCTCTGCTTTTGCCTCCACTAAACGTCGTGACACCTTCATACGTTCTGCGAAAACAAAAAGTTTCACTCCTGTTGGTGCGGGCTTCCGGAATCTGACTTCAAGTTGCGCTGTAACAGCGGGACCGTCAAAAATTCCTATACCGATGTGGGTTATTGCCTCATCCAACAGAGTACTTATTATACCACCGTGTAGAATGTTTGCCCACCCTTGCATGTGTTCTGGTGGTGTGCATTCTATGTGAACCGCTGCGCCTGCATCTCTGATTTCCGGATTGACTTGCAAGCCGTAGGGATTTTTCTTGCCACAAACAAAACATCGGTTGTTATTTTCTATTGCCATTTTTATCCTAAAAGTCGTTTTGTGTCAAAATACATATTGGTTATGAGGATGTAAGCATTGTAAGGCTACGTGCTAACTTTTCCTGTTCAATCGACAGTCGTTCAAGCAGTTCACGCTTTTGTGCGACAACTTTTTCAGGTGCACGTTCAATAAAATTAGGATTTTCTAATGTTTTCTGTGCTGCTTCAATGTCCTTGACTATCTGCCGATGCCGTTTCGTTAGTCGTGCTTTTTCTGCTTCAAGATCGATTACTCCTGCTAATGGAATATAGATAGCGAGTTCTCCTATAACAGCCTCTGCTGAGGCAGGTGGTTTCGGCAAAGATTCAGCAATGATGATATTTTCTACTCGCGTAAATGCAGGTAAGTATTGTTTGAGATAGGTTTTGAGCCGATTCCGTACTTCAGCATCTGGTGATTGAATGTGAACGTCCACAAATGCTCCGATCGGAACATTTAACTCGCCGCGGATGCTTCTAATATTCTCAACAACTTCCATGACGGTTGCCATAGTGGCTTCTGCAGTTGGATTTTCTTTTGTCGGTTTTGGCCAAGGTGCTACTGTAACTGAAACTCCTACATCGTGTGGAAGTTGTTGCCAAATCTCCTCTGTTAAAAACGGCATGAGTGGGTGTAGGAGCCGCATCATCTGTTCTAAAACATCGGTTGCAACCCACAACGCTTTTGGATCGTCAGTGGTGAGACGTTGTTTAGCGAATTCCAGATACCAATCACAGAATTCATGCCAGAGAAACGCATAGAGAGTTTGTGCTACTTCGTGGAAGCGAAAGTTCTCAAGTGCATCGGTAGCAATTTTTATGGTATGGCTCAAGCGGCTCTGTATCCACTGAACTTCTAATGGATTTTCCCTTTCTGTTACCTCTTGTCTTGAAGGAATAGGATATTTCTCTAAATTCATGAGAATGAATCGGGCTGCGTTCCACACTTTGTTAGCAAATCGTTTACCTGCCTCAATCTGAGATTCAGGCAACGGCACATAAGGGTTCGGCGTACTGGCGTTTACAAGCGAGAATCGGAAGGCATCTGTGCCATAAGTAGCAATCGTCTCCAATGGATCAATGCTATTCCCTTTCGACTTGCTCATCTTCTGTCCCTTCTCATCCGCAACAAGACCGTGTAGGTAGACAGTACGGAATGGAACTTCATCCATACATCCCAATCCTAACATTATCATTCTTGCTACCCAGAAAAAGAGAATGTCCCACCCTGTTACAAGCACAGATGTAGGATAAAAGGTATTCAACTCATCGGTTTCTTCGGGCCAACCCATTGTTGAGAAGGGCCACAAACCTGAACTGAACCAAGTATCTAAAACATCTTCTTCTTGATGGAAATCAGTTGCACCACACTTGCACTGTTCCGGCGTATCCATTGCGGCAGTTGCTTTTTCGCAAGCATTACAGTACCATATTGGCAGTCGATGTCCCCACCATCTTTGGCGTGAAATCGGCCACGGTTCAATATTTTCCATCCAGTGAAAAAACCGCGAGGTTTCGCGTTCGGGAATAAATGATACTTCCCCTTTTTTAGTGGCTTCTATAGCACGTTGTGCAAGCGGACGAACATTCATAAACCATTGCAGCGATATTGCAGGTTCAACTATTGTTCCACATCTATCATGATGTCCAACAGCATGTCTATGCGGCACAATTTTAACTAAATATCCTGCCTTATCCAAGTCTTCAACTACCTTTTTCCGGCAATCCCAACGCGATAAACCTACGTAGTTCTTGCCTGCATCCTTATTCATGTGTCTGTCAGCGGTGAAAATCGTACGTTGTTCAAGGTTGTGCCGCAAGCCGATTTCATAGTCGTTGGTATCGTGGGCAGGCGTAACTTTCAACGCACCTGTCCCAAATTCTGTATCCACATATTCATCAGCTATAATCGGAATCTCTCTGTCACAAAGCGGGAGGAGAACTTTTTTCCCTATTAGGTGCTGATAACGTTCATCGTCAGGATGGACTGCAACTGCAGTATCACCCAACATCGTTTCAGGACGTGTGGTTGCGATTTCAAGCACAACATCGCTATCTATAACAGGATAGTGGATATGGTAAAAATTACCATCAATTTCAATCGGTTCCACTTCAAGGTTACTCACTGCGGTATTGCATTGTGGACACCAATTCACCATATAGGTATCTTGATAGATAAGTCCCTGATTGTAGAGTTTAACAAAGGCGGTACGAACTGCTTCTGACAACCCGTCATCAAGTGTAAACCGTTCACGTTTCCAATCACAAGAACATCCGAGTTGTTGAAGCTGTGAGACGATATATCCTGCGGATTCATCTTTCCACTGCCACATCCGTTCAATGAATTTTTCACGACCCAGAGCGTTTCTACTTGTGCCCTCTTCGGCAAGTTTCCGCTCCATGATAAGCTCAGTTACAATGCCCGCGTGGTCGGTTCCAGGCATCCAGAGAACGTTGTAGCCTTGCATGCGTCGCCATCGGATAAGACAATCTTGTAGTGTGTTATCAAGCGCGTGTCCAATGTGCAAGCTGCCAGTAATGTTCGGGGGTGGAATCACAATCGCATAGGGAGGTTTGTCGGAGGTGGCTTCGGCATGAAAGAAACCGTTGTTTTGCCAAAATTGGTACCATTTACCCTCAATTTCCTGAGGGTCGTAAATCTTTGGAAGACTTGTCATATTCTTACCTGAAAGGAAATCTATTATACAAAATTGATCAGATTTTGAAGTTAATGGCGCGCTTACAAAGCGTGCCTACACGCAGGTATCCGATGATACTAAGTAAAGGACGGTTCTATCCAACCATAAGCACCATCATCGGATTGAAAAAGTAAGTTTACCTGTCGCGTTTCAGAGTTTAAAAACATCAAAAGCGTTTCTCCAGATGTATGAAGTTCAGTCGCAGCTTCACTAACTGAAAGGGGTTTTGCGGCAAACTTCTCGGAGGCAGGGACAATTATTGGAGCGTCCGCTGAATCCATATCTGCTGGGATTTCTGATGCCTCTGGATTCAATTGTGCTACCACCTCGCGATGTGGGATATCATGCCGTTTATCCTTTACACGTTCTTTGTATTTACGAATCTGACTGATAACTTTGTCCACAGCACCGTCTAAAGCTGGTATGATTTCGTGGGTATTATTTTTTGCATAAAACGAAACCCGGGGTGCTGTAACTTTAACCTCTGCTTCAAAACGATGTTTTTCAGCTTTAAGAATAACATTAAACTCTTGAAACTCTGCGAAACGAGATTCAATCTTGTCTGCACGTTTTAGGATATAATTATGAAGATCATCTGTTATTTTCAACTGATGTCCTGAATACGTAATTTTCATGATATTTTCCTCCCACATAAATATCTAAAATTTGATAAATTCCTATCGTATTATATCAAAACCGCAAAAGGATAAAATAATTCCGTTGGTAAAAGGAATACGAAACTACTTGTAGTGATATTCAAGATTTTTCCTTTGACGGGAAGGTAGAATGCTAAGTTCTTCTCGATATTTTTGGACAGTCCGTCTTGCAACCACAATACCGCGCTTTTTCAACGCTGCGCTTACCGCTTGATCGCTTAGAGGTTTTGTTGGGTCTTCTTTGCGTATCACCTCTTTAAGTGCTGCTTTGACCTGCTTGGCAGACACTGAATTGCCATGGGTTGTTGCCAATTGATTACTAAAAAAGAACTTCAAAGGATAAGTTCCCAGAGGTGTCTGTACATATTTGTTGCTCGTAACGCGACTTACTGTTGATTCGTGGACACCTGCCATATTAGCCACAGTTTTCAAAGTCAAAGGCTTGATACTCTCCGGCCCTTGCGTTAAGAATTCGGACTGAACATTGAATATAGCCTCCGTGACTCGCTCAATGGTACGACCACGCTGAGCAATACTGCTGAGGACATCTGCAGCATCATTATATTTTTTTTCTATCCATTTTTTTGTCTCAGAATCTAAAACCTTACCATCATCCCGCATGAGGTTAATGTAATGCGGATTCATGCGTAGACGTGGTATATAATTGTCCATCGGAAAAATTTGGATATCCCTGTCAATGTCCATTATTTGTACATCAGGTGTAATCCCTTGTATTGTCTCTGTAGATTTAACCCAGTTGACTGATAAGTCAGAAAAATATCGTCCTGGATAGGGAGATAAAGTGCCAATCCATGAGGCTGCTTGTAGGATGTCGGTTCTTTCTACCTCAAGCACCTCTGAAATAGCAGCGATTCGGCTGTTTAATAAATCCTCCAGGTGATGCTCTACAATCTTTTTAGCAATCTGAAGCGGAATATCGTTATCATACGGAGTCGCTCCGTTTTGCTTAAGATGCTGCATTTCATGATGTCGAATTTGTATACTCAGTGTTTCTTTAAGGTCCCGATAAGCAATACCGGTCGGTTCAAATGTCTCTTGTATAATGTGTAGCACCGTTTCTACATCGGATACCGCACATCCGGTTTCTGATGCGATATCTTCTAAAGTAAGTAGGTAGAGGTTCAGTTCACTTTCTTCTTGTTTAACGGTATATGTTTTTTTGTTGGTTGTATCAATGAGTTGCCAACTATTATTGGATTCGCATCCGATGTCGGAATTCCCAGGTGATATACCTATCGAATTAACCTGAAAATCTAATTTTTTAACTTCTTTCTTAGATGTCTTGCTTTTTGCTGATGATGCACTGAGATGTACCGATAATACACGTTGCAATTCTTCCGAAACACATCCATTCTGGAAGTCTGTCTCGAATTCTTGAGGTACGGAAAACAGTTTTAACTGGAGTTCACCGTCGTCGTTTAAATTTCCAATAATCAATTCTCCGATAGCGCGTTCAGCATCTGTAAAAGGTGCAAGCTGAAGTTGCTGATAAAGATAATCCTGAAGGGAGTGTGCTTCAGCTATGTCTGGTTCGGGGGCATCTGGATCATCATATTGGTCATTTAAATTTATGACAGGTGCTCGCATGTCGTCAAACACTGATTGCCAGTCAATATCAACAGAAGTGTCCTCGTGATTGATATTTTCTTCAGATTTGTTCCATTCAGGAGCTGGATCATAATCTTCCGTAGACAGTCCCGTTTCATACTCTTCCTCAATTTCCAAGAGCGGGTTTTGAGTTAGCTCTTGTTCAATAAATTGCTTTAACTCAAGCTGCGACATCATAAGCACCTTTATTGCTTGTTGCAGCTTCGGTGTCATGACAATTTTTTGTTGTTGTTGTTGAGTTTGAATAAGTTTCGCTTGTATTTTCATCACGCGGCACTCCGTTAAATCCCTATTAGAATTATAGAGTATTGTGCCTGCAAACACCTTTTAATAAAGTAGTTTTCAAGTGAAGAATGATGCCATGGTTTGACTAAGCTCTGATTTCTTGTTTTGTATACTGAAAGTTATGCCCGAAATAGAGATCTCTGGCAACTTCGCTATTTAGGAGTTCATCAGGTGTACCAGTCAAAGTTATTTTCCCCTCTGCTATGAGATACGCCCGATCAACGATATTCAAGGTTTCAACAGCATTGTGATCCGTAATTAGAATGCCAAGGTTCCGGTTTCGTAAATGAAGAATGAGCTGTTTAATGTCAGCAACAGCAATCGGGTCAATCCCTGAAAGAGGTTCATCAAGTAGGATAAAGTCGGGTTGTGCAGCCAGCGCGCGAGCGATTTCTGCGCGACGACACTCACCTCCCGAAAGCGTATACGCCTTGCGATTTAAAAGGTTTGAGATTCCGAGTTCATCAGTGAATTCTTCTATGCGCGCTTCTCGCTCATTTTTCGGCATACCTCTCGCTTCTAAGATTGCTTCTACATTCTGTTTGACGGTCAATTTACGAAAAATTGAAGTTTCCTGTGAAAGATACCCTATTCCGAGTCGCGCCCGTTTATACATCGGTAAGAAGGTTATATCCCTGTCTCCATAAGTAATCCGACCCGCATTTGGACGAATTAGCCCGACTACCATGTAGAATGTTGTTGATTTTCCTGCACCGTTCGGTCCTAACAAACCTACTATTTCACCTTGTTGTACCGATAAACTTACTTCGTTGACGACGATTGGACCTCGCCGTGTATATTTTTTTACGAGATTGTGTGCTTGTAGTTCTGTTGCCACGTTGTTGGTACCTGTGTGCTCCATCTACTTCAAAGTTGGTGTATTGTTGTCAAGAAAGCATATTGTAAGTAACGTCAACTACCGATAACCGACTGCTAACAATTACTGTTTTTCCTCTGGTGCTTCTGCTTTATCAGTCTCTTCTGATTCGGTTGGTTCAGTCTCTTCTGATTCAGTCGGTTCAGTCTCTTTATCTTTTTCAGATTTGGAGTCTTTCTCTTCTTTTTCCGTTTCAGAAGGTGTGGTTTTTTCTTCAGTGTCTGGTTTGTCAGAATCACCTTCAGGTTTTTCCTCAGACTCTTTTTCCGTCTCTGGAGAGACGGCCTTCTTTTCAGTTTTACTTGGAGTTTCAGAAGTATCCTTGCTATCAGAATCGGTTTCTTCTGATTCCTCTGGTGTACTCGTTGGTGTTGCTTGTGTAACGGTTACCTTAAATTTAACGCCACCAACGCCTGTCTGTTTACCTGTTGTTCTATTGAAGGTGAAAAGTTTCGTTTCAAGTCTATCTTTGTTTTGTAATACTACGACATTACCTTTTAACGTAATGATGTTCGTTAGATTGTTCATCGTAGCGTGGTCGGATGTTGCGAAGATATCTTCATCACGTATCTCAACATTGCCTACGGCAATAATTTCTACGGTCTCACCAGTTTCTGGATCACTCTTGAGCGTAATTCTATCAGCATTGAGAAACCCGATCTCAATACCTTCCTCGTTATGCCTTACCGTTTTCGCATTTCCAATAAGAATCGTAATACCTGCTTTCGGATCCCGTTCCATTTCATCTGAAGTCCCTGTAATAACCTCTTTTGTCACCTTTACTTTCACAGGTTTCTCATCAATATCAGAAGTTGATGTGTCAGAATTCGTAGATTGATTGTCTTGAACAAGTTTATCTGAAACTGCCGGGGTCTCTTCCGCTTGCTTTACAACTTCACTATCCTTTTCTTCTGACTCAGGTGCTTCGGCTGCCCACGCAGGGAAGGTTGTCAAACAGATTACTATCCCTAATAATACGAACCAGTTTCTAACGAATTGAGATAGTTTCAGAGACGCGCCAGTATTGTTTTTGGAGATGATTTTCTTTCTATTCATTTACTTCCTCATCTTTAAGATAAAGTTTAAATCGATTGTTTGACATCTTTACAGTTTCAAGGTCTGGATGGGCTACCATTTCGGTTCCATACCATGTAGAGTCGCCACGGACTATCTTTACTTCAGTCGGTGAGTAAAGTGTTCCATCTTTATTTCGCCAATGGAGTTCTTTTGTATAGAGCGTTCCATTTTCGTTGACACCGACCACCTCACCGTAGAGATACACGTTATCTTTTTCACGCCCAGCGCGATAAAGAGTTCCTGTTTTACCTGTCAATGTAAGTGAAACTTTTCCCTCTTCATAAATTTCCACCTTCGGATTCTGGATGATCACCTTGTTCTCTCGTCTCCCTGATGATGCACTGACCAGTTTTGATGATTCACCGACTAGCGTCCATTTCAAAACCCCCTCTTCTCTGTGCTGTGTGGAAAAGGTATTAAACTGCTGAATCGGTTGAGGTTCAATAGGTTGATTTTTTTCTTCCTCACGCTCACATCCTACAACAGCCAGACATAGACTCAGAAAAAGAACAAGACATCTATTGTTCCAAAATGTTAGTAGTCGAAATCGGTTTACAGGTTTCAGAACGGGTTTTCCACCGCTCGTGCATCCAAATCCACTGTTCTGGATATTTTCGTATGTAAGATTCAATGATTTTCGTGAATTTCTGTGTATTGATAACAAGTTCTTTCTCTTTTACATCACACCGTTTTAACGTTAACGGTGGCTCAATTATCGCTCGATGTGTGCCATCGGGTTGACGTATAATAAAAGATGGTAGTATAGCCGCACCTGTTTTCAGCGCAAAAGCAATAGGACTGTAGGGTGTATAAGCAGGTCTGCCGAAAAAGTCTACAAAAACACCTTTCACGGTGGTATCCACGTCAGCAACTATACCGAGCAGTTGGTTACTTTTAAGGCACCAAAGTGCTTGTCGGACACCTGTATCCCTGTCTATGGTGGAATATCCTGCTTTTTCTCTGTAACTGCCCACTATCGCATTTAAGCGGGGTGAACGTAACTCTCGAACAATAGGGGTCAACGGTGCAACAGTAGCAGTGATACTTGCTGCAAGAAGTTCCCAATTCCCAAAATGTCCGGTTAAAATGATTGCCCCTTTCCCTTGTGCTAAAGCGTTCTCCACATGTTGAATGCCTTCAAATTTGACATATTGTTGAATCTGCTTTGGATTCATGCGTGGAAACTTCATGAATTCTATGACAGTCTTTCCTAAATTTTCAAAACATTTTTTCGCTATCACTTTAACGCGGTGGTCGTCAGAAATATCCAGACTTTGTTTCAGGTGTTCACATGCCAGTTTTCTATGCTGCGATGCAAACCAATAGACGAGGTGTCCCAACCATCCGCCGAGAGCCAATGCTACCGAACGCGGAAGTCGAGATATACAGAATCCGGTCAGTTTGGCAGTAAATCCATAACACCAATCTTTCATTAGAAATATAGTATACCAAATTTCCTGCAAAATTACAAAGAAAAATGTACAGCAAGGATAAATTCAATCGCATATAGATTGGATATAACAGTTTGTTGCATGACCTACAGATTTTCTTTGTAAATTTTGAGCCACAACATTTCCGATTTCCATCATCCATCAACATGACTTGATTTTCACAATAATTTCAGATATACTCTAAAATAGAACGGAACCCTTATGCAAAAACCCGCAAACATTAACCAACAGATCGTCCGGCTTTCAATCCCAAATATCATCAGCAACTTCTCTATCCCGCTTCTGGGGGCAGTGGATATGGCGTTGATGGGTCGTCTGGAAACCGAACACTATCTCGGTGCAGTTGGTATCGGTGGGGTTATCTTCAGTTTTATTTACTGGGGATTCGGATTTGTCAGAATGACTACGACGGGGTTGACTGCACAAGCCTTCGGAGAAAACGATACTGCAGAATGTGGTCTGTTGCTACAGCGGAGTTTATCCATCGGCATCATCGGCAGTCTTTTGCTGTTAATCCTGCAGGGGGTTCTTGCAGATATAAGTTTTATCCTCATAGGCACGAGTCCTGAAGTAGAAGAACTGGCGCGAACGTATTTTCACATTCGCATCTATGCTGCCCCTGCGACACTCTGCCTACACGCATTCCACGGTGTCTTTCTCGGTTTACAGAATGCCAATTATCCGATGGTGTTGACAATTATCGTCAACCTCGTAAACATTGTGCTAAATCTGATATTTGTGAACCTGCTCGGAATGAAGGTAGAGGGTGTCGCTTTGGCGACGGTCATTGCACAGTATGTAGGTCTCATTCTGGCGAGTGCGCTTTTCTTGGCGCGCTATCGTAATCTCCTTACAACGTGGGACTTCCGAAAAGTCCCTGCGTTTTCTAAACTGAAGCGATTTCTCAGTATCAGCAGCGACATCTTTATTCGGACACTCTGTCTTGTGTTTAGTTTTGCCTACTTTACTGCACAATCAGCGGCTTTGAGTGATGCCTTCTTGGCAATTAACACTATTTTGCTCCAGTACATTAATCTAATGTCATACGCAATTGATGGGTTCGCATTTGCGGCGGAGAGCATGGTTGGCAAATATAAAGGCGCGCAGGATATGCAGAATCTAAAACGGACAACGCGCCAGATTTTTCTATGTGCCTTTCTGTTCGGCGGCGTGGTGATGTTGATTTTTTTTGTATTTGGAAAACAGTTGCTCTATCTCTTCACGGATCAAGTCAAGCTGATCGAACAAGCAAAACCTTATCTTGTTTGGATAATTGTCGCGCCTATTGTCAACGTTGCTGCGTATATTTGGGATGGGATATACCTCGGCGCGACCGCCTCAAAACCGTTGCGGAATTCTATGATTATCTCAATGCTGCTCTTTTTGGGTGCTGTGTATCTGTTGATGCCTTTTGGGAATCATGGGCTTTGGGGTGCATTGACGCTGCTTTTGGTTGTGCGCGGTGTGGCGTTGACGGTGTTGGCACCGAAACATCTGTTTAGTGTGGCGAAAGATTGATAATTTCTACTTACCTCAATCCACAATTCATTATATTTTCTTGACAACTTTACTATTTTATGAAACAATCATAAGAAGACATATAGAACTTTTTGGAAAAGACGAGGCAGGATGAGTACAGCAACAGTTGCGATAATTGTTAGTGTAATATCAACAGGTATAGCACTTTTCTCGCTCGGATGGAACATCTATCGTGATATTGTTTTAAAGCCAAGACTAAAAATTACGTTTGGAGTAAGAGAACTTGTAACACCAGGTTCCAATGAAAAACCTGAGTTTGTTTATATTTCAGCAACGAACTTTGGTCCGGGTTCCACCACAGCTACGATGGTTCATACTCGAAAGACATCATTCTAGAGACGACTTCTGAAAAAGACAAAAGAGGGTATAGTTATGCACTCTGGCGAACTTCCGAAGAAACTTGAGGTCGGAGAAGATGTTTACCTCCTTTTTCCATACGATAGAAACTGTTT
This sequence comes from Candidatus Poribacteria bacterium, assembly GCA_965197475.1. GTDB lineage: Bacteria > Poribacteria > WGA-4E > WGA-4E > WGA-3G > MSPOR6. The sequence goes on from CBDANF010000003.1 coordinate 2,240,718, forward strand.
GCTGAAAACAGAATGGAGTCATGTTGGAATCCATGACTGTTTTAGAAAAACACATTGGGCAAAGTCGCAGGATTTAAAGGATGCCCGCAAAAGGTGGCTAAGCGATTTTGGACCCAAGACAACTTAACTAAGAGATTTGTTACAAGCATAGAAAATAAAGGAATCTATGACACAACCCGACATCATCCAAACCATCCTAAAAGATAGCAATTACCACCTTGACCTATTCAACGAATCCGAAATTCAGGATTTACGCCAAAATGTGGAAGGCAATGAAAATAACCCGTTCGTTCACTGTGCTGTCCGAGGGAAAGCGGTTCAGCTAAAACCGGAGGAGGTTGTTCGTCAACTTTATGCCGAACGACTTCTGAAACAGTATCAATATCCGCGAGACCGTGTCAGGTTTGAACACCCCGTCAACTTCGGTAGAGAAAAGAAACGCTCCGACATCGTTATCCTTGACAAGGACAGAACAGATACTCCTTATATTATCGTTGAGGTAAAAAAACCGAAACTTCAAGATGGTAAGGATCAACTCCGATCCTACTGCAACGCCACGGGTGCGCCCATTGCTGTATGGACAAACGGACAGCAGATTTCACACTACCACCGAAAAGACCCGAATTACTTTGAAGAAATTACCGATATTCCCAACGCGGATCAAACCCTCGCCGATATCCTCAACGAACGTTTTACACTCAAAGACCTCATACTCAAAGACAAACTCGCAGCGGAACGGAAATCCCTAAAGAATATCATTCTGGAATTAGAGGATGAGGTGCTTGCCAACGCAGGCGTAGATGTTTTTGAAGAGGTTTTCAAACTCATCTTTACCAAACTCTATGACGAATTTAAAAGTCAAAGCGACAAAGAATATATCAACCGTATTCTAAGACAGCAAGCCAACACCGCTATTCAGGAATCAACTGGCTCATACACTGCCAACGGTTCAGACTATGAAACTCTCAAGAGAATAGTTCGGGGAATTCCAGATGAACATATAGAACGCCCTATGGAATTCAGAAACACGGGGCAAACCGATGCCGAACTGAAAACCAAAATTCAGCACCTTTTTGACGATGCCAAAAACCAGTGGAAAGGCGTTTTTCCTGAATACTCGGCTTTTGAACTTTCTGATAGCCATCTTGCAGTTTGTGTGTCCAGTTTGCAGGATATTAAGTTGTTCAACTCCAATCTTCAGGTTGTTGATGAAGCGTTTGAATATCTTGTGAGCAAATCCGCAAAAGGTGAGAAAGGACAATACTTCACACCGCGGCACGTGATTGACATGTGCGTCAAAATGCTCAATCCCAAACGCGGTGAGTATATGATTGATACAGCTTCTGGCAGTTGCGGTTTTCCGGTGCATACCATTTTCAAAATTACTGGCACCCTTTTCACGAATGCAGAAATCCCACCCAAAGACAAAGAACACGTCCTCAAAGTGTTTGGGATTGACTTTGACGAAAAGACCGTTCGGGTTGCACGAACCCTCAACCTCATCGCGGGAGATGGTGAGGCAAACGTCTTGCACCTCAACACACTTGACTATGAGCGGTGGAGCGACAGAACCGAAAAAGATCGCGTATGGATAATGACCTACGGCAGAGGATTTGACCGACTCAAAGCACTCAGAGCAGAACCAACGGAGAACAAACTTTTTAACTTTGATATTCTGATGGCAAATCCGCCTTTTGCTGGGGATATCAAGGAGAGCCGCATCATACACAAATACAACCTCTGTTTTAAGGGAAACAATAAGGCACAAACTAAGGTCGGGCGCGACATTCTGTTTATTGAGCGCAATTTAGACTTCCTCAAACCCGGCGGACGTATGGCGATTGTGCTGCCACAAGGCAGATTCAATAATACATCCGACAAATACGTCCGTGATTTTATCGCAGAACATGCCCGAATCTTGGCTGTAGTCGGACTGGATACCAACACCTTCAAACCGCATACTGGCACCAAAACAAGCGTGCTGTTTCTGCAGAAATGGAACGATGATCCAGACCAAGGACCGCTTTGTCCTAAAGTTGAAGACTACCCAACCTTTTTTGCTGTCTCCGAAAAAGGTGGTAAGGATAACTCTGGCGATTATGTGTATCTACAAAACGAAAATGGGCAGTCCAAATTAGACGATAACGGACACCTGATTGTAGAACACGACTTACACAATCACAACGAAGAATTGTCCGATGGGATCGCTGAAACTTTTATTGCGTGGGCAAAAAGTGAAAAATTGCCGTTTTGGGAAGATGCCGAATGAAAGGAGATAGATGCTGCCCAGGATGGACACGCCAACGTACAGTATTCAATCGTTAATTACCAATCCGTTACAGACAGTTCGCATTCTATAAGGCTTGATGCAGAGTTTTTCCATCCCGACTACCTGAAGATCCAGCACCAACTTAAAGAAATCGGTTCACATAAACTAATTGATTTACAAGTCAAGATAAGGCATCCCAAAGAGATAAAGCGAAATTATGTGGATGATGGCATTCTATTTTTAAGAGCACAAAACGTTCGTCCGCTGTCCATTGATCTGACATCAAATCCTGTCTATATTTCAGAAGAAGACGCAGAACGTTTACAAGAAAACACGATACATAACAAAGACATTTTGATAACAAGGACAGGAGCAAATGCAGGTCAGTGTGCTATTTATCTTGAAAATAGAGATGCTATCTCATCATCTCACACGTTCATTGTCAAAAGTGGAAATCTAAACCCTTTTTTTCTCGCTATTTTTTTCAATACTACGTATGGCACAACATTAATAGAGAGAGGTAGATACGGTAGTACCCAGCCTGAAATTGCTCCACCTTTTTTATATCAAATTCCGATACCTGTTTGGGATGTCCTACTATCCGTAATCGAAAAAACCTATCTCCAATCTAAAGAACTAACAGAACTATCAAAAGCACGTTATACCGAAGCACAAGACCTCCTCCTCTCCGAGCTCGGTCTCGCCGACTGGCAACCGAAGCAGCAGCTAACATTTGTCAAAAACTTTTCCGACACTGAGTCTGCTGGACGATTTGATGCGGACTATTTTCAACCGAAATATGATGATATTGTCAACGCCATCAAAAGTTGTACAGGCGGTTGGGATACGTTGGAAAATCTGGTCACACTGAAAAAATGCGTTGAGGTTGGGAGCAAAGCGTATATTGAGGATGGAATCCCTTTTGTTCGGGTGAGTAATCTCAGTCCTTTTGAAATCACACAAGAGAAATATATTTCTGAAGAATTATACGCGGAGATTGCGGAACATCAACCGAAACGGAGAGAGATTTTACTCAGTAAGGATGCAACCCCAGGTATTGCGCATTATTTACGCGAAGCACCCGAAAAGATGATCCCTGCTGGAGGCATACTCCGCTTGAAAAACAAATCTGATAAAATCAATAATGAATACTTGACTCTGGTGCTTAATTCTATCCTGACACAGGAACAGGTTAATCGGGATGTGGGCGGTTCAGTAATTCTCCATTGGCGACCAGACCAAGTTGCGGGAACAGTCATTCCTATTCTACACCAAGACAAGCAAGCCGAAATTGAGCAGAAAGTAATTGAATCCTTCAACGGACGCAAACGTGCCAAAGACCTTTTAGAATCTGCCAAACGCGCAGTTGAAATTGCTATTGAGCAGGGTGAACAGGCTGCTATTGATTGGTTGGAGGCTGTTTCAGAAGTGGTTAATAATTAGAGTTATGAGTTATGATAGACTTGTAATTTTTGCCTCGTTATGATAGACTTTGTTTAATACTTGTGGCAACGCCAATACTTAGGAGCATGTCATGACAGACATTGAAAGTAGCATACTTAAAAATTTAGAGGATCATCGGATTCAAAAAGAAGAGACTCAAAGAGAATTAAATAGGGTTGAGTCTCGTTTTGATAATCGGATTAGTGAGGTTAAAATGGATTTTGGGAAAGACATAACACACGTCAGAGGCGAGGTTGCACAAGTCAAAGCGGACCTTGAGAAAGATATCAGAGAAGTCCAAATAGATCTTAGAGATGACATCAAAGGCATAAGATCACATATCACAGCATTAACGGTTCTCGGTGTTACAAGTCTTCTTACACTGATAGGTCTTTTTATTACCGTATTTCTAAAATAATACTCAACAGAGGAGATGAATGATGTCAGAAAGAGCACCTGGTTTTGAAGAATACACGCCATCTCGGTTAGAATGGTTAGCAACGATGTTAAATTCATTTTTACCATATACGAACGTGCCACTCACCAGAACACTTAATATGGTATTTGTTCCAGGGGGCGATGGGAAAACGCTTATATTAAGGGTTCGTTATTCTAAAGAAACAGATTCAAAAACAGTGCAACAATACATAGAGAACGGGAAGTTAAGCGTTAAAGAATTTGCCGCAATATACAAATGGGATTCTTGGATTCAGATTGAAGTGCAACATGATGCAGAGTAAATGGTTACCTATGTGGCAGAGGGAAAAAGATCAGGAGAAGCCCAATGAGTTTAGAGATGTACTATTTTGACAAGAATCGAGAATTTGTCACGCAAACAGCATCCAGCATGGAAGAGGCAATCAAAGAAGCAGGCTTCGATTTTGTTAATTGCACAGATGAGTTTTTAAAGGAAATAACAGAGGGGGCGGGAAACTCGTATGCCAGAGTCCTTTTTGAGTATTTGAAAATTAGGAGAGACATCCAACAAAAAAATAAGCCCTGAGACCTATTTCCTAAACCGTTAAAAATTTCGCTTTAAAAATAACACGACAGTGAGGTAGTACCATGCATAACAAACCCCCAACTATTGGCGAATACCTACTCAAAAAACTCGAAAACTACGACATTGAACACATCTTCGGCATCCCAGGCGATTATGTGTTGCGATTCTACAATCTGATTGAAAAGAGTCCCATTCAACACATCGGCATGACACGCGAAGATGCAGCTGGTTATGCAGCAGATGCCTATGCACGTACGAAAGGTATGGGTGCCGCCTGTATCACATACTGCGTTGGCGGGTTATCAATGGTGAACGCTATCGCCGGTGCTTATGCCGAAAAATCACCTGTTGTTGTGATTAGCGGGGCACCGGGTATCAAAGAACGTGGAAAAGATGCCCTCCTCCACCATAAAGTCAGGGATTTCCATACGCAGCAACGCATCTATGACGAAATCACCGTAGCAACTACCCTACTTGAAGAACCTTTTACCGCTTTCAACGAGATTGATCGAGTACTTGATGCTGTATATCACTACAAACGTCCGGGGTACATAGAACTTCCGCGTGATATGGTAGATGTGCGCGGCACCCTCTATCGTCGTCCTTCAACTGATGGACACCTTAGCGATCCCGAAACGTTGAATGCTGCTGTTGAAGACGCGCTTAACTTTATTAATCAAAGTAAAAACCCAGTAATCCTCGCGGGTGTAGAACTTCACAGATTCGGCTATCAAGACAAATTACTCAAACTCGTTGAAGATAAACGTATCCCTGTTGTTGCTACGCTTCTCGGCAAATCCGTGATACCGGAATCACATCCGTTATATTTAGGAATTTATGAAGGTGCGATGGGGAGAAAGGAAATTAGTGAGTTCGTTGAAGATTCCGATTGTGTTATTATTCTCGGTGCGTTTATGACCGATGTGAACCTTGGGATTTACACCGCAAACCTTGACCGTGCGCGCTCAATCTACGCTACATCGGAAAAAATAATGGTTCGCTACCATACCTACGAAACAGTAATGTTTGACGATTTTATTGATGGGATCAATTCACCACAACTCCGAAGACGAAAAAAACCTAATTTAGGATGGGCTTCACCAGATGCAGCACCGTTTGAAGTCAAACCTAATGCCCCTTTAACAGTTGAACGTCTGTTCCAACACCTCAACGAATTCATTAGTGCGGAACTCACGGTGATCGCTGATGTCGGAGATAGTCTCTTCGGTGCAGCTGAATTGCGGATACATCAACACACAAATTTTATCAGTCCCGCCTACTATACCTCAATGGGTTTTGCGGTGCCAGCATCTGTTGGTGCGCAACTTGGCACACCGAACACCCGTCCCCTCGTAATCGTGGGGGACGGTGCCTTCCAAATGACAGGCACAGAACTGTCAACCACCGTTCGTTATGGACTCAACCCGATTGTTCTTCTCTTAAACAACCACGGATATGGAACGGAGCGGCATCTGCTTGAAGGAAAATTTAACGATATCGGATGTTGGAACTATAGCTGCCTGCCTTCACTCTTTGGGGCTGGACGTGGGTTCCATGTCCGAACCGAAGCCGAATTTGAGGAGGCGATGAAAACCGCTTTAGCTGAGACGCAACACTTTACGCTTATTGAGGCAGAACTGGAAAAATTAGACAGGTCCCCAGCACTTGCTCGGTTAGCAGAACGGATGTCTGAAACGGTCTGAATTCTCTCTAAGACAGTATTCTAATCAGAACTACGCAAATATGTGTAAGCGCGCTGTTAGTAGTGTTAAAGAATTTGAGGTTTGACTATAAACCCAATTCCCCTTCTATAAGGCAGCTATTTTCTCGCTCAAAAATTTTACACAGAAAGGCACTTGTTCTTCAGAAAGTCCGTGCAGTACTACCGCACCATTATAGCCACTATCCTTTAGCAAACCGAGATATTGATCGTAATCCAGTAACCCTGTACCAGCAGCGAGGTGTCCTGCTTGACCATCACGATCCAGATCTTTCGCGTGTGCAAGGGCGATATCAGCACCAAGAAGTGTGAACGCTTCTTCAAGAATTTCACCCATCTTCGGCAATTCCCCCTTATGAAAGATGTTCGCTCCGTCCATGACTACCTTAAGATACGGTGATTGCATCTGATCAAGCAGACGACGCGCTTTTTGCGCCGAGTCAATCACGTTTGACACTTCGGGTTCTAACGCCAATGTCACCTTGTATTCCTCAGCGATCTCCAACGCCTTTTCCATAGATTCCACGAGGTCTCTCCATGCAGATGTTGAGTTATTATCAGGGTGAGCGCGCCACATGCTATTCGGATCACGAGAACCTGTGCAGAGCGTGATTACAGATGTACCAAGAGTCTCACACTGTTTCGCAACGAAGCGTAACATACATAAACCTGCTTGACGTTTCTGAACATCAGGGTCAATCATGTTGTAGGTGCCCGAAAGTGCTGATATTTTTATCTGTCTGGCATCCATTTCATTGCGAACTTCCGCAAGGGATGAGGCATCTGCGGGAACATGGTATTGTAAGTTGTAGATACCGTGTTCTGCCACAACATCAAGGGTTTCTCCCAAAGTTTCCCGCCGAATTGTGCCCTCCATTAGACCAATATGCATTAGCCGCTCCAATTTATGAAGAATAATACAAAAATCATAAGGGAAAATATCGTATATTATGAAAATATGTAGACATTTTAGTGAACGACAGGTACAAACTCCCTGCCCCCTGGTAGACGAGGTTTCCTAACCTCTAATCCCCATGACTTCAAGTTGGGCAATCTGCTCCAACCATGATTCTCGGATTTCAGAGGAGTAGTCCCCAGGAAGTAGAGATTTACGGGTGCAATTCAGAAACGCTTGCAAGGTTTGATACTTCCGTATTGGACCAATATTGGGTAGAATTCTATCGGATATAACGTCAATGATCTCATCTACAGACAAGGCACCTTTACGGTTCTTTGCAGCTTCAAGGTCGGCGCGGAGAGACGCAAAACTCGCAGCAGAATACCCTTCAGTTTGCGCAAGAAGGAGCTCAAACACTTCATCCGAAATCTCGCCTTTGAAAACGTTGCTGAGCGTCCAACGGAGAAATGTTTTGCGGTCCTCGCCAGTGGGATCAAGAACAGGAATTACGATGTCACCAACCCTGCCTTCTCTTCGAAGGTCCGGCGACAGATTATAGATACGCGCGGTCATCAGCAGCCATGTGATATTACCGCGTAATTGTGGGTCAGACATCATCGCTTGTATCTTTCCAGTGAGTCTACGTTCAGTGGCGTGTGCATCCCTACCGACATCGCCGAATTGAGTATCTGCTTCATCGACAAAAATTAGCACATTCACGAGTGCCATCAGCAATCGTCTAAGACGTTCAAAGACGACATCCGTTTGTCCGAACCACATGCTGCGAATATTCTTGAGTACTAACACGGGGATATCAAGTTCACCTGCAAGCCCTTCAAAAATAAAAGTTTTTCCGCTTCCTATCGGTCCGCAGACGCTCAGTCCAGAGATAGAATCTTTCCCTGTAGATGTGATGCGGGGAATTATCTGCGTTCTTAAAAACTCAATCAGTTTCTGATTGCCGACAATATCTTTCAGGGTGTGTGCAGGCTTTTTAAATTCGACAACATCCTCACCTAATTGTGCTTGGATAAACTCAGAAACTTTTTCTATTACAATGTCTGGGCGCAGTTTTTCACCAGAATAACAGACTGAAATAAGCAGTTGGCGTAAAGCCTGGACAGATAATCCTGCTGTTAATATAGCGAGTTGCGATTGGCTTCCCCAGAGATTGAGTTCTTTACCTGCTGGTTTTTGGGTTCTGTTGAACCATGAAATAAAATGTCTTCGTGCTTCCACCTGCGGAGATTGGATTTCTACGTCAACAACTTGCGGCAAACGCATGATACGGGAGTTGACTAAACTCTTAGATTCAGCAATAAAGACAACAGTATCTGTGCCCTTCATGAAATCAGAGTCAGAAATCCAATCTTGAACGATGCTGATCCTATGCCTATCAGCTAAACTTAAACTTCGGATTTCCCCTTCAGGGAGCAACATATCTGTTGCTTCTATAAAAATAAGCAGCTTATCTTTTAAAAACTGTTCTCCGCGTACATTGGCAGATCGCGAAATCAAACAGAATTGTCGTAGCAGTTCAAGTGCTAAGGTTGGGCTTCCGATAGCATCGTTGAGATATTGGTCAAACAAGCCATCAGAGGTATCAGCGGATTTATCTGCTTTAGGATTCGGGTTTTCCACCCTATTTGGGAGCGCGAAGAGGTTTGTAGCTTTTTTCTGTAAAGATTCAGTAGCCCCTCGCCATGAGTTAAAAGCTTCTTTTACCTTATCTCGGTCGCGTGTGTATAGAAATCGGAGTGGTCCGTTGAGCTCATACACTATCAGGATAAAACCTGGAATATCCCAACCCTGTGTAAGGAAGGGAACCAACGGAATATAATCTTCCTCTTTTGATTCTTCAATAAAAAAGAGGTCATGGATATTTCCGTGAAGGGTAATGCTTCGCGATGTGCCAGAATTAATAAGCATGCCAGCTTCTGTACGGAATTTGTAAGTAGGGTCTTTAATAGCTATCGTTTTTCCCTCCGTCTTGGGTAGTTGCAGGCTTACTTATACCATTTCTAAGTGATTATTGCATTAATTCGTCCGTTGGGTAGAGTTTGCGAAACCCATTATGTGTCAACTTAAGGAAATTAACCCTTATTTGTATGTATTTCAGCCCCTGCGGGGCGAAAGGTGTCCAGAAAACTCGTATAAAAAACTTCTTTAGCCCCTGCGGGGCGAAAGGTATATAAAAAACTCGTGATAACAATTTGATCTTGATGTGTGCACCAAAACAAGATACACCTTATGCAGCATGCCATACGCGCATGCTGCCCGCTGGGGCTAAAGATTAGTAATCACACGCTACTATACACCTATCGTCCCGCTGGGACTAAAGACTCATACATATATGTCCAATATATATTCTTAAGTTGACACATAAGGATAGAGCGACGCGAAACCCAACAACAGTGTGACAGAGTTGGGTTTCGCAAACTCTACCTAACGGACAGGCTACTATGACAATTTGTCAATTAGATATGGTATTACATTGAATTAATTCCATTAACTCGCTTCAACCAACTTTTTCCATCGTGGCAGAAAACCCTCAGTTAAAAATCGGTCAAGGGACCAGATATTCTGTTGCGGTTCCTCTTCAAAAAAAGTTCCCATCGCCAATACGAGAGCATCTTTAAAACTATATTTTGTCTCAATTTGTGAGAGCATTTCATAAGTTTGGAGGAATGCAGTATGAATTCGTAGAAAGTTTAGCGCGGCAAAACTGAATGCGTTGAGTTTTAAAAAACTATCTCCCGTTTTCTCCCAATACCATTCCGGTTGATAAAAACGGTCAAGCCGTTCCTTACAAAGCTGAACCGCTTTTTCAAGAACATCATCCAGTTCTTGGTGTTTTACCTCTCTATCTGGAATTTCAAGTTTTTCGCAAATCTCAGTATGTATCCGGTGTTTTGCTTCTTCGGAATCTACCCAAGTTTGGAACGCTTCAGATGCCCGTTCGAAACAGTTGCGGAGATCCGCAAGTGTCAAGTCAAGTTTGCTCGGAAAAGCCTTGAGCAACGAGGAACTTGGCAAAAGATGTGCTTGCTCTGGATGTAATTTTAAGAATTTATATTCTACGACATCTGCCAACATCTCTGCAAGGATAGGCGTAAAGGCAATGATAGAACGTTCATAAAGTTCGGCATCAATGAATTCTGTAAGTTTTTCAGTATCAAGATGAATCTCACCTGTACCTGTTTTGATGAATGCTTCAGCGAATGTCGTCTGTTCTCCCAAGACCGAAGCGGTTTCAGTTAGAGATAATGGTCGCTTAAAAAGTGATAATTCGGTATAAAGATCCTCAAAATCGAGTAAACTCTCCTGCCATTGATGTCCCCAAGTATCGTGGATCAGATATTTATCAAGTTCCTCTAACGGGAGAACACCAACCATTCGTGTGAGCGTTGTCGTAACCAATTCTACAGACAGTCCTGCGTCTTTTGCAATTTGTTCTCGGAACGATAAGTCTAAATCTTCTGCATCAAAGATGCCAAACACAGGGAAGTGCGCAAACGGTTCTACCTGCCAAATTTTTCTGAGAAATTGGGCATACCCTACTTTCTTACCAGATTGTTTTTTAGCAACTCTATTTGTTATGTCGGATTTTTGTTCGTTCTGTGTTTCAATGTGAATTTCTTTCACCTCTGAAGGGAGACAGAAATAGAGTGCAGAGCAGGTTTTTATCAATTTTACTTCACCCACTTCAAAAGGCGCGCCCGGATATAAGTACTGAAATAGGCGGAGGATGTCAGCGTCCAGTTTCGGGTTATCGGACACTAAATTAAAACGGGTCTGTAAACATCGCATAATTTGATGACGATGTTGGAGTGGGGCAGTCCGAATAGTGAGTTTTTTGTCCAGTTTATTTAACGCTTCAGAATTTATATGGAATATATTTTGGAGGTGCGCCTTCAGATACTCACGTTCTGATACCTCTGGTGGAGAATCCGGTGTAAAACGTGTGAAAATTTTAGAACCAGCAGTGTCAAGGTTTTCAATATTGTGGTGATTGACAATTTCAGGGTATTGGTCAAGGGATAGCCAAATCGCTTCAACAAAAATATTGTCCAAGACACTGGATGAGATATCTATTGTGCCATTTTGTATAGATGAACGGGAGACCTTGTCTGTTTCTACAACTAAAACGTTATGTAGATCGTAAAACTTTTCAAGCGTTTCAGTTGGAACTGTGCCACTCTTTTTTGTATCATTTATCTGCTTTACGTGTGTTTCAAAATCTTTCAAACCTTCCAAAAGCACTTCGTAACTTTTTGGCGTATTATCCTGATGCCACGTGTTGATGTTCACATTTTCCTCCTCTTTTCTCGTTTATCCTTGCGTAGGACGCGGGCATCTATGTCTCGCTATTATATAATAGATTTTACAATTAACGACACACCTTCGATCAGCGCGCTCACAAAACGCACTTATCTGAAGGTGTGTACGTATTTTAATGTTTCATCAAATAAGATCAATAATTAGCAAAGAGCCTGCGAACCGACATTGAATTGCAGTAAGCGAATTTATAGCGGTAGTTCGGAATCACTTTTAGTTTCTTCCTCGGAGTCATCGGTTTTCGTCGGGGTATCAGTCTGTTGTGCGCCGAAGATAAGAGAATCAAATTCATCCGTAGCAGCAGTAGAACGTGCAGCGGCAAGAAATTCTTCCTCTTCAGCGCGTGAATCGGTACCTGCAAGTTCCTGAGCGACCTTTGATCGTCCCTTCGCTTTCTCTCGAATTTCTCGCATCCTTGTCAATTCCGCTGAAGTACCATCCGTACTGATCCCAGATAGCATATCCGCGACATCTTCTTGCTCGCGTGCAGTAATAAGATCGGCAACTGCTTCAGATTGCTCAGTCTTAATCTTATCCAGATCACGATGAAGCCCTATCATCTGAAGTTTATGGGATTCAATGTCACCTTGCGAGCGTTCGATATCTTGTTCAAGTTCATCAATACGAGCGTTTTTCTCCTCCAAAGTGGAGTGAAAGTCATTGTATGAGGAAACACATCGGACGTATTCTGGATCCTGTTTGATCTCCTCGTCTGGTGTCCCAGCTTTTTGCAGTTCAGCGGCTGTACGTTGCGCCTTAGCAATTGCCCCTGCTTTCATCTGTTCAAGCTTGTCTATGTCGTTAGTCAATCCCTTAAGTGAATTCTTCTTCTGTTCAACAAGTGCAATGAGTTGCCCAATCGCATTTTTATAACGTTGGATATTCCCCTGCTTGTCGCGGATAATGTCTTCATAATTTCCGCGAATAGCATTAGGGTCTTCCATCAGTTTATCAGCCTGCTCATGTGCACGGCCGGTTAGGTTGTACCAAATTGCTTTGAAAAAACGGGTAATGCCGTTTGCCATTGGAATTCCTCCTATGTGAGAAATTAAGTTTAATTCATATCATCCATCAAAATTTCATGAAAATTACGATATTGTAACAAGTTACGGTTTTCCGACCTTTGATCGTTCCATTGCTTTCTCCCGAATTTCTCGAATCCGCGCCAATTCCGCTGAAGTGTCATCCATACTAATACCTGATAGCATATTGTCAATATCCTTTTGCTCGCGTGCAGAAATCAGGTCGGCGACTGTTTCAGATTGCTCGGTCTTAATCCTATCCAGATCACGATGAAGCCTTGTTATCTGAAGTTTGTGAGATTCAATGTCGTTCTGCGCGCGTTCGATATCCTGCTCAAGTTTGGCGACACGGGCGTTTTTCTCCTCAAGGGTAGACTGAAAATCGTTATAAGAGGTAACACAGCGGACATAGTCTGGATGCTGTTTGATCTCCTCATCTGATATGCCGGCTTTTTGCAGTTCGTTGGCGGTGTCTTTTTTCTTATCAATTGCGCCTGCTTTCATCTGTTCAAGTTTGTCAATGCCATCTGTGACACCCTTAAGTGAACCCTTTTTCTGTTCAACAAGTGCAATAAGTTCCCCAATCACATTTTTATAACGTTGGATATTCCCCTGTTTGTCGCGAATGATGTCTTCATAAGCACCGCGAACCGCTTCAGGATTTTCCATGAGTCTATCGTCCCACTCGTGGTGTTGGTTATTTCCCTGCTCTTCGCTGGAAATATCTTCATAAGCCTCGCGCACCACTTCAGGGTTTTCCATGAGTCTATCTGCCAGTTCAAGTGCCTGTCCGACTTGTGTATACCAGATAGCCTTGTATAAACGGGTAATGCCATTTACCATTGGAATTCCTCCTATGGGTGAGATTAAGTGATATTTATTTCATCCATTTTGTATCATTCTAAAAATTTGTTTGAATTTTTCAGTTGCAAAAGTTTTAGACATCTTCACACGCTTTATATCGCAGAAATAGTCCAATAATTGCTAAAAGCAACTAATTATTGGAGTTCCCTTTCTTCCGTGGACGTTGCCTTCGGATCTGCAGTCATAGTATGAACGTCTTCAACTGAGTGACTTGCTTGACGAATCTCGTGATCAGTGTTCGGGGTAAATTCCCGTATCTGTTCATCAACTTTCTTTGCAAAAGCGAGGCTTTCGTCAAGTTCTGTGCGAAGGCGTGAGAGCTCCGTCTCATTGCTTTCAGGACTGATTGTAAGCACACGGGCATAGAGATGTGAAAGCTGGATAATTGTTTGCTGAACGTCCGCTATCTGTTGTTCTCTATGTTGCTGTAGAACTCGTTTGACAGTTGCTAATTGTGAATCTTTTGATTTCTCGTGCATTTTCAACGTGTCTTTCAAACACTGCACTGCTTGTGTAAAGAGTTCAGAGACTTTACCGGTGATTTCAGCACTTACCGTAATAGGAAGGGTTGCCATCCAACCCGCGTCTCGTGCTTCCTCCTGAAAAGATTGGTGCAATGCCCGAAGTTCTTCCAGCATCTGTTCTGTTCTTTTGTCGCCATCCTTTTTCAATTGTTGGTGTAGTGCGTTCAGTTCTTCTTCCTGTTTTTGATGTGCTTCGTGAAGTATCTCTTCATGAACGCGTTTAGTAATATCGTCTGTGCCGGTTGTCCACTTTGTAATTAGCGCACCAATAGGAAGACCAATGCCGATGACCGCACTTGCGAATAGGTAGAGAATCTTCGGTTCTAAATTAAACACCCAGGACGCGAAAACGCCAAGTGCCCCCGCTGCAAATGGGTAAATGACGTAAGGATTGTTAATAAGATGGAATAAGAATTTCTCCCGAAACAATTTCTTATCAATCAACGTTTTCACCAAATTGCATGTGCCATCATAAGCAGGCAAACTGCCGTAGAGATAAGTCTGCTTGATGTTGAAGCAGTTTCACATCACTTTTCTAACAACTACTATCTATAGAATCCCTCACCTAATTTTAACATATCAATCAGCAGTTTGTAAAGAGAATTAACAACAAATCTAATCCGCTTGTTTGATGTTATGCAAAGTATAGCAGAAGCACGTGAAAAAAGCAACTGAATACCTAAGTCCATTAAGGACATTTAGGTTTCAATCGTTAGACCAAAAATTCAGTTGATTTTGGCAAAGGGATGTGGTATCTTGATTAGAACATAAATACAGATATAAACTATCAAAAGGAGATAATACATAATGTCTGAAGAACTTTCCCGCCTTGAAAAAGTTGAACTACGCGAAGTTTGGGATACTGAAGCACAGCATTTCACTCCGTGGTTGGCAAAGGAGAAAAACCTTACCCTCCTTAGTGAAACACTGGGAATGGAACTTGAACTCGAGGCACAAGAGAAAGACGTGGGTACCTTTCGTGCCGATATCTTATGTAAGGATACGGTTGATGATACTTGGGTATTAATTGAAAACCAATTGGGGCGGACAGATCATCGCCACCTCGGTCAAATTCTGACTTATGCTGCCGGTCTGGATGTCCACACGATTATCTGGATAGCGCGAGAGTTTCGTAATGAGCATCGTGCTGCTTTGGACAAGTTAAATGAAATAACAGACGAACGTTTTCGGTACTTTGGGCTTGAAATTCAGGTTTGGCAAATTGAAAATTCTGCACGAGCACCACAATTCCGTATTGTCTCTAGCCCTAATAATTGGAGTAGAAATATGCAAAGTGCTGTAACCAAAAATCCTTCTGAAAGACAACAGTACAAATATTGGACAAAATTCCAAGACTATATGATCCAAAATGGCAGTCAAATCAAACTACCTGAACCAAAGGCTAGTCGAAACTTTGAGATTAGGATTGAAACCGCTGGTACTCCAATAAGGGTATGGGTCAATAGGAATGAGTGTATTGGGGTTACGCTTAACATAGGACACAAAAACGCAAAAACCTTTTTCCACTTATTGAAGGAACAACGTGATGAAATTGAGGATCAATTAGGTGAACCACTCGAATGGGAAGAAAAACCTAACCAGAATGATTCCAGGATAACCCTTAGAAAAGTTGACACAGATCCTGCAAACGAAACAGACTGGCATAATCAGCACGAATGGTTGGCATCAAAAGTGGAATTGTTTTATCAGATCTTCAAACCTCGTATTGATGAACTCAAAAATGCTGACTACCAACCTGAAGACGAGGAAGACGAATAAACTCAATGGACAATTCTGACTATTTTCATATCCTCGCTTTAGATGGCGGTGGCACACGCGGCATCTATACTGCCCAACTCCTTACTCAAGTTGAACATGTTTTTGATGTGCGTATCAAAAACTGTTTTGATCTTATTGTTGGGACAAGCACTGGTGCTATTATTGCTGGTGCTGCTGTCTGCGATATTCCGATGGATGAAATCGTGGAACTCTTTGAAACGGAGGCACCGGATATATTTCGGAAAAGGTGGTATCGCAATCCGTTGTTTTTCAGCAAGTATTCAAACGAAAAACTCGCGCAGATTATCGCTAAACATATACCTGCCAAGTCCTTATCAGAAATATCAACCCCTTTGATGATAACAAGTTCTGAGATTACAAAGAGTGAGATGCACATTTTTAGATCCAATTACATAAAAAAACTTGAGGAATCTGATTATTCAGACGGGGACGTTTGTTTGCGTGATGCGATCGTTGCCTCTTGTGCTGTACCTACTTTTTTCGCACCTAAACAGGTAAAAAGTCATCTGTTAGCAGATGGCGGTTTATGGGCAAACAATCCTTCCATTGCTGCCTATGCGGAAGCACTCACAAATTTCGGAAAAGAACCAACACAGGTTAAGATTATATCAATCGGTACAGGACATTCCGCATCCATGTATCGTAATAAGCGAGGTTGGGGGTTTCTATCAGGATGGGGTGGCGTAAAGATAGTCTCTTACGTGATGACGTTGCAATCTCACACATCTGCAAACCTGGCGAGACTTCTACTAAAAGAAAACTATTTACGAATTGATCCGGCAATAGATTTTTGGGATTTGGATACTATTAGACAGTTAGCAAATCTGCAGTCAATGGCATCGCGAGATTTTGCTGAACATGCTTCAGAAATTGAGGCGTTTATTCGTCCACAAATAAATTAAACTATGGTGAAATAGAAAATACATAGCATCTACTGGTAGGCGCGCTTTGTAAGCGCGCCAATCAAAGGTATATCGTTAATTGTAAAATTTACCAAAAAAGCAAATTCAGGGATATTACAACTCAAGAAACTTTCTAACTGCTGCGGCAAACTGATCGGGACAATCGTCGAAGATAAAGTGCCCCGAAACCGAAGTTGTATCGGCACAACCGATAGACACAAACCTTGCATTTGGAATAAACTCCTCGTATTCCCGACTACCATTCAAAGAAATATTGTCGTCATCCCCGTGTAAAATTAGGGTTAGTGCTGTGATGTTTGCAACAGCATCACGATAGTCCGGTGATTTGCCAGTACTGAAGTAAACAGCGAATGAACTCCATCCGCCAGGAGTAGGCGCAGTGGGAATAAGAGAGGCGTCGTATCCCATCCCAAATAAGAGATACGCACCTATTTGCGTCTGTAAATCCACAAGGTCGTCATCCGATTTTGAAAAAATACCACCGAAATTGAAGTACTCCTTGACTAATGGGTCATATAAGTGGAGTTCATCTTCAGGAATTCTATCGCGGACTGCATCAAAGATATTGTTTTCCTTCTGTGGTGGCGTGAGCATCCCCGCGGGTGCAACGAGTATCAGTTTTTCAACCTGCTCTGGAAATTCTGCTGCATAAAGTGCAGCAATAAAACCGCCAAAGGAATGTCCGATTAGAAGTAATTTATCTTCTTTGAGGATGCGGCGGATTCGCTCAATATCTGCAATCTGCGCGCCTATACCAAGCGTTTGCTCAAGTTCCGCTACGTTTTTAGGATAGTTTTTTGACTCAAAACGTTCAATAGGTCTGGTTGAGTTACCCGCACCTCGTTGATGATAATAATAGAATGCGTACCTATCTTCCAACGATTTTAATCCTTTCCATGCGTTTGCATAGGGAATCCCTGGACCGCCGTGAACAATTATGACAGGTCGCCCTTTTCCGTAAACCTCAAAATGTAGGGATATATCGGACTCAACCCGCCACACAGACGAATCGGTCTGCTCAGGTGGTTCCAACGGACCTCGTAAGTTTTCTGCCTTACTGACAGAACCGAACGTATAGAGAGGTTGACCCATCTGCCAAAACATATATACCGCAGCAATAGCCACTAATACAACGACGGTCCCAATTCCTATAAGCACAATTTTAAAAACTCTTTTCATATTCATTTCTCTTTATTCAAACTATAGGTATTTTAGAAAAATATACCCCTTATCCAAACCCACTTCAAAGAATTCAGATATAGGGTTATTATTGCAATATAAGTTTCTCAGTAGCTAAATTCTATAAACTTACTCACCCATGCCCCTCCGAACCAACCGGTTAATGCAGCAATAATAGCAAGTCCAACATATAATAATACGTTGAAATAGGGGTAGGTTCGTGGTAGTCCATTGGTAGTTTTGCGTCTTTCGCTGAAAGACACCAAAAATAGTATAGGTATCATATTAGCAACTAACACCACGAAAAGGATGGACAATGGAATCCACGATTCCAGTAGACCCCAATCAAGGACCATAGACCAAATAAATGTTGAGAAACCGATAGCAAACAGTGAAAACCACTTTATGGAAGACTGTGAAAAATATCTTCGAGTCTTGTTTGTACCGGTATAAAACAATTTGCTTTTACTTAGCATAGCGCAATTAAGTCAATCCTGTTTCCGCAAGTGTGTTTCGGAGGGATTCAAGATTCGCTGGTGTCATCGGTGCAAGCGGAAGTCGGACTTTTCCGTTGAGTTTACCCATCAACATCAACGCTGTTTTTGCCGGAATAGGATTCGTTTCAATAAACAAGTTAACCGCTAACGGCAAGGTTTTATAGTGGAGTTTTCGAGCAAGTTCAAGATTTCCAGCATGGAATGCATTACACATTTCTGCTACATCGGAGGGGGCAATGTTCGCGACAACCGAGATAACCCCTTTTCCACCCACTGCCATTATCGGCAGTGTGTTGACATCATCACCAGAAAGGACAACAAAATCATCGTGACATAGGTTGACAACTTCACTTGCGCGCTTGAGTTCTCCTGTTGCTTCCTTGAGTGCGACAATGTTCGGATGTTCTGCAAGACGCGCAATCGTCGGTGAAAGGATGTCTGTCCCACACCGTCCGGGAACGTTGTAGACAATAATCGGGATGTCAACCGAGTCCGCTATCTTCATATAGTGCGCGTATAGACCATCTTGTGTCGGTTTGTTGTAGTAGGGGGTGACAATAAGTGCGGCATCCGCACCGGCGGCTTTAGCGTGCTGTGTTGCGCGCAGCGTACGTGTTGTTGAGTTAGAGCCAGTACCAGCAATGACAGGGACCCGTCCATTTACTGTATCAACGGTGATTTCTATCACTCTGTCGTGTTCAACCTCAGAAAGCGCAGGGGATTCGCCTGTTGTGCCACACGGGACGATGCCGTGTGTGCCGCCTTCAACCTGAAGCTGAATCAGTTCTTTCAGTTTTGCTTCATCTAACGATTCATCGTCCTTAAAAGGTGTAACGAGTGCAACATAAGACCCCTCAAACATTTAAATCCTCCTTGATGACTACGGCACAACAGCTGTGCCCTGCTACTATCAATAATCCCATGCTTCTGATGTGAGTTCGCCTGCAAAAATAACGCGAGCATCGCCTTCAAGATAGACATTTTTTGCCGCATCGTTTTCCAAATCAAAATGAATCTTCAAAACAACACCACTTGCTGTTTTGACAGAAACAGGTGATTTAACTTTGCCTAAAGTTGCAGAAACAATAGCTGAAGCAATAGACCCTGTGCCGCAAGCCAGCGTCTCATTTTCAACGCCCCGTTCATACGTACGAATTTCAATTAGTTCTTGTGAATGGATACGGATAAAATTCGCATTGGTGCCAGCAGGCTTAAAATCGTTATGATAACGTGTCTGCTGTCCGAGGTCAAAAACATCAGTTGCTTCCAAGTCGTCTACAAAGAAAACGACATGCGGCACACCGCTATTTGCAAAACCCACGTTATGGGCACCATCCTCAAGACGAAGTGGCACATTAATCCGAATGTCCGTTGGGTTGCTCATACCTACTTTAACGTTATCACCTACGACTTCGGCTTCATAAATACCGGCATTTGTCAAAAATCGCATCTGTTCTGACACAATACCGTTCAGATACGCGTATTTGGAGATACACCTTGCGCCGTTTCCGCAGGTTTCAACCTCGCCACCATCGGCATTGAAGTATCGCATCCGAAAATCAACATCTTCTGTCGGTTCAACGAGCAATACACCATCAGCACCGACTGACATACGGCGTTGGCATACCTTTGTGACGAAATTCATGAATTTAGAATCTGTGCTATCAACGATTTGGTTCAGATTGTTGATGATAACGAAGTCGTTGCCCGCGCCACTGAGTTTCATAAAAGGTATTTTATTCATACCAGGTCCTTAATTTGTGTCAATTTATGTCTTTCTTATATGATAAAATTATTCTGCTATTACGTCAAGGCATTTTCATAGTGAAAGTGGCTTATCATAAATTGGTTTGTGTGTTCTTGAGATCGGTACGCATGCCTACGAAGTTCTTCAATGATTCCTAAAACACCATCGTAACTATTGCATGTAACCAAACGGGTCCGGAAAGGTTTGACGTGAGGGATGCCTTTAAAATAATTTCCATAGTGCCGCCGCATCTCTATTAATCCGAGTTTTAAGCCTTTCCATTTAATGGAGAAATCCAGATGTTTTCTAAAAACAGCGATTCGTTCATCAATTGACGGCAGAGGAAGCAATTCACTGGTAGCGAAATAGTGTTTAATTTCATTGAAAATCCATGGGTATCCGATCGCAGCACGACCAATCATAATGCCATCCACGCCGTATTGTTGCCGCATCTGGGCTGCTTTTTGTGGACTATCCACATCGCCGTTGCCAAAAACAGGGATGGTCATGCGCGGGTTATCTTTGATCTTGCCGATGAGCGTCCAGTCAGCGTCACCTTTGTACATCTGACGGCGTGTTCTGCCGTGAATGGCAATAGCACAGATACCAACATCTTGTAGCCGTTCAGCAACCTCAACAATATACTTCGTGTTATCGTCCCATCCTAATCGCGTTTTGACGGTTACAGGCAACGTAGTAGTTTTTACCATTTCAGCAGTCATCTTAACCATTTTCGGAATGTCCTGCAAAATGCCTGCGCCTGCCCCTTTACAAGTGACCTTTTTGACTGGACATCCGTAATTAATGTCAATGATGTCAGGTTGGACACGTTCAGTGATTTCAACCGATTCCCGCATCACCTCTATATCATGTCCAAAAATTTGGATACCAATTGGTTTTTCGGCTTCAAAGATGTCTAATTTGGCAACACTCTGCGCAGCATCACGGATAAGTGCCTCGGAAGATATAAATTCAGTATACATGATATCCGCACCGTTCTCTTTGCACACTGCACGAAAAGGCGGATCGCTGACATCTTCCATCGGGGCAAGCAGGAGGGGGAAATGTGGGATATTGAGGTTGCCAATTGTGAGCATAGAATAATTTTCTTGGGTAAATTTAGATATATTGCTGTCGGATTCGCCGCATGTATTCATCATGCTTTCCAATCCAATACCAGACAAAAATTCCATCTTTTTCCGCGCTAATGCGCGATAATCCCTACTGATTCTTGCAGACCAAAGATCTTTTCCAACCTTTTTGAAATCCAAGGAAGGATGTTTTGGGTCTTGCTTCAACAGTGCAAAACTCTTGTCTGCACGTTGTTGAATCTGTCGTGAAAGATTTTGATAACATGCCCAAAAAGCTTGATTAGTTTTATAGATCGGTACACTTTCCTGCACGTAAATCCTCAAGAGCCTTTTCGCCCAATTTATCAAGTTTTCCAGCTTTGATGTCTTCTTCTAACTGTTTATCCCATGCTTCCCAATCAGCTTCTAAAGTTTCATAAAGCGTTTGTTCAAGGGTTTTCAGGAGTGCTTCTTTCGTGGTATCCTCGCACTTCACTTTGGGATGTTCCTGTATCCATCCCATCCATCCATCTCCGTTCCTTTGGACGTGAGCGGTATAGGTTGTTTCATATTCCGAATCATAGATTTTGACGGTCTGAATTTCTTCCATGGGTGTTTCCTAATGTTAGAATTTAGGTTAAGGTTTATTATACCTTACAATAGTGCTGTTGTCAAGAAAATCCCAAACTAAATAACTCTGTTTTATGCTTGAAGAAGCTTCCAAAATCTGATAATATTACATATAAGCGGGAAAGAGGATCCATTTCTAAATATTCTTTTATATGCGCGTCTGCGTTTGCGAAGTTGACCGTCGAAGATTTAGAGAAGATTTGCCAGATTGTGAATGATGCCGAGTTATGGATAGAGAAGCGCATCACGGATCAAGAGAAAACATTTCTGATCTAATTCAAGCGCAAGGGAAACGTCTCGACTTTCATGGCGCGTTGATTATCGCACTAATTGTAGCGATAATTGGTTTTGTTAGCGTGTCTTTAAGGCTCATCACTTATCAGCATAGCAAACTCCGCGTACAACAATATGAAGAAATCAAGGCGTTACGTGAGAAAATTGAGGCACTTGAAGAAAATCGAATACTCAGAGTTTAGTCACGATCCACCACAGAAAAACAAATAGGAGGCCAACTATATGAACAAACCGGAGGGGGAACTCCGATCTATACTTGCTACAGATTGCGGCAGCACAACCACAAAAGCAATTCTTATTGAAAAACGGGGTGACGAGTATCAACTTGTAGTGCGCGGGGAGGCACCAACTACCGTTGAAGCTCCCGTTGAAGACGTTACTGCAGGCGTTATCAATGCTATTACGGAAGTTGAGGAACTTGCCGGACGCAAACTCCTTGACAACGGCGTTATCATCAAACCACAAAACGGAGATGAGGGAGTTGACATCTATATTTCAACAAGTAGTGCTGGTGGTGGGTTACAGATGATGGTGGCGGGTGTAGTCCGCAGTATGACTGGCGAAAGTGCCGAACGTGCGGCACTTGGTGCTGGGGCTATTGTCATGGATGTCATCGCCTCAAACGACAAACGCTTACCACACGAAAAAATAGAACGAATTCGGCATCTTCGGCCCGATATGCTCCTTCTCTCTGGGGCATTGATGGCGGCACAACCTCACACGTAGTTGAATTGGCTGAGATAATCGCAGCATCGCGTCCGCAACCACGGCTTGGTATTGCTTATGAACTTCCGCTTATCTATGCAGGGAACAAAGATGCTCGCGAACTGATCCGCGAACGTTTAGATGATGTGATGTCTCTGGATATAGTAGACAACCTTCGTCCAGTATTAGAACGTGAAAACTTAATGCCCACCCGATACAAAATTCAGGAACAATTTCTTGAACACGTGATGGCACATGCACCCGGTTACAAAAAACTTATTGAGTGGACAGATGCTCCAATTATGCCAACCCCAGGAGCAGTCGGTGAGATTATCCAGTCAGTTTCATCGCAGCAGGATATTCAGGTTGTCGGCGTTGATATCGGTGGCGCGACGACAGATGTATTTTCCGTGTTCAAAAACCGTGATACGGAAGCGATCTTCAACCGAACTGTGAGTGCTAACCTCGGTATGAGTTATAGCGTTTCCAATGTGCTTGCTGAAGCAGGTATAGAAAACGTCTTACGATGGGTGCCTTTTGATATTGAGGTTGGCGATCTTCGAAATCGAGTGAAAAACAAGATGATTCGTCCAACCACAATTCCGCAAACTTTGCAAGAATTAGTTTTGGAGCAAGCAATTGCTCGCGAAGCACTCCGCCTGGCTTTTGAACAACACAAGCAGTTGGCAGTGGAATTGCGGGGTGTGCAACAGCAGCGCACCATATCCGAAGCCTTTGATCAGGCAGAAAGTGGACAGACGCTTGTTAATATGTTTGCTTTAGATATGTTAGTCGGCAGTGGAGGTGTTCTATCACATGCACCGCGCCGTCAGCAATCAATGCTCATGATGATTGACGCATTTCAACCTCAAGGACTAACCCATCTTGCAGTAGATAGTATTTTTATGATGCCTCAACTCGGTGTCCTTACACAAGTTAATGCTGAAGCTGCAACACAAGTCTTTGAACGTGATTGCCTAATCCATCTCGGCACCTGTGTGGCACCTGTTGGTGTTGGAAAAGAAGGTGACACGTGTCTTTCCATAGAACTAAGTAGCTCAGACAAATTAGTTGTCACTGAAGATATTCCGTATGGAGAACTACGCCTCTATCCTCTGGCACTTGGAGAAAAAGGCTCGCTGAAACTCCAACCATCTCGACGATTTGACCTCGGTGCTGGACATGGAACACCTATTGAAACAGATGCTTTAGGCGGCGTAGTTGGATTGGTAATTGATACACGAGGCAGACCGCTTGAAATTCCAACAGATTCTGCCCAGCGCGTTGCGCAGCTCACAAAGTGGCAGAAAGCATTGGACATATACCCGTCTTAAAAGTAGTAGGCACGCGCGTCAAATGCCATAAGTGCATTTGGCGTTGATTTAGATTATCTTTTGCAAGAGGGATTTGTAACCCGATTTAAGTGGATAGAAGTAGCCCGGTCCAAATATAGCATCAAAATCTAAAACGAAATGCCTAATTTCTTTACAAAAATTATGAAAAATAGTATCATATTGAAGTTATTGACAGATTGTTATAACTAATTTTATTTTTAAAGGAGATAAAAAATGAAACGATTTTACTTTTTTATATTAGCAATCACGCTAAGTTTAGGATTAGTTTTCAGTGCGACAAATCTCGCGTTTGCAGTGAAGTTAATCTCAAGGGAGGTCCCTTGAAAGAAGGCGAATTCTTCGCCAATCCCCCTGGAAAGAATGAGGAAGATCACTCCGGAGTTAACACCTGGATCAGCAAATGGTACGGACCTGATGGTAACTACACAAATAACGGTGGTGCTGGAATCATACAAACAGATCTTATTGACGAAGGCATCAATGGAAAACTGACGCAGGAAACCTTTTCCACGCTTGCTGGTTTGCAGAAGACAAAAACTATCAACGAAATTGATTGGGATGGACACGGTGGAACCCGGGAATGGAATGTCTTTGAACTGCCTATAGCAGACGATAATAACATGAACAGAGGCGGGCCCCCCAGATAATATTGACATCCATGGTATTCTTGTGATTGATTCACCAAAAGCGATGACATCCGTAATGTCGCCTGCACATGATAACAATGCGCAGATATGGATTAATGGAGAGAAATGGTACTATCACCCTGACTGGACAGGTGCTGCCAGAAAAGTACACTTCAACGTTGAGATATCATTGGAAAAAGGGGCAAACGTACTCCTTTTTCGTGTGACTGAAGTTGGAGGAGGTGCTTACATGAACCTTCACTTTGACGATGCTACACACGATGCTGTTAAAATTTATCCCGATAAAGCTACTAACCAAGCAGAATTCTTCCAAGAAGTTGCGGGTATTCTACCTGTTGAACCCGCAGGAAAGTTAACGACTATCTGGGCAGATATAAAGCGGAAATAGATCGCAATTAATCCTACAACTTTATAGTAGTGTTGCTTTTATAGTAAATCCCGTAATTACTTATACACTTTTATAATATCATCAATAGAAGTCTGAGCATTGTATTGACGTATCCGCTTGATGTTGGCGAAATCCTTCTCAATCGGATTCAACTCCGGTGAATACGGTGGTAAAAACAACAAACTCGCACCGCAATCCCGGATCAATGCCGCCGTCTGTGAACCTTTGTGGAAAGACGCATTATCCATAATCACAACATGGCTATCGTCAAGCAATGGACACAACATTTCCGAAAGCCAACTGTTGAAGGCGACCGCATCGCAACTGCCCTTGAAAAGCACAGGTGCTGTGAAACATCCATCAAGCCGTGCCGCAATCAGCGTCGTGGTGGTATACCGATGGCTTGGCACTTTATCTTCAACACGGACACCTTTCGGGGCATAAGCATACCGACGGAAAGTGGTTTCAGTGAAACCACTTTCGTCAAGATAAACCGGTTTTTTGCCATGCTCCTGTGTCTCTTGTTGAAGTGCCGAAAGATACTCTTGGCGTTTTATCGGACACTGTTCTTTGTAGGTCGTTGTCTTTTTTTTCGCGTAATATTGAGTTTTGAGAAGGCATAAAAGATGCCGTTTGTTGAAACACCGAAGTGTTTGGCACGTTCGGCGAGTGTGGAATCTGGGAAATCGGCAACATGTTGCTGAAGTGCGTCATAATCAATATCTCGGGGACCTTTGGGTCCCGGTTTTTCACAGGCGAAGGGGTCTTCTGCTTCCAACCAGTTATAGATCGTTCTTCTTGAGACACAAAAAGTGCGTTCTGCGGCGGCTTTACTGCCACCATTATTGATGAAATCAAGCACGCGTTTGCGTCCATCTGTTGAATATGCCATAATCATAAAGGCTAACATAAATCACAGAAAATGTAAACTTATTTTCAGGATCTACTATAACAAATTAATAATGTTAATCATCTAATGTTCTAATATGATCTCTGATAGGTTTACGTAAATCGTTTTCCGCTGCAGAATCTTCTATTTCTTATACTGAACTTACATGATTTAAGTCTCAAAACATGTAATAGAGGTGAATATTTACACGAGACATTAAAATCCTTCCACAAAACCTGAACCTTATTATTGTTACGTGAAATCGCTGAGCATCCAAGAACACTCTGTTCTATTCATTACACGCAACCTGAATTCAAACCCGGATTTTGGTAAAGGTATTGTAACCCCTAACCCACTTTTAACGTTTTAATTAAACGCAGTAACGTATCTCTTTAATTTCTAATATTTAGACGTAGGTTGTGCTCTGTAGGCAATGACGCAGTTCCACAGCAGTTGGCGTAAACGATATTGTGACAAGCGGTGCGTTAATTAGCAGGGCATCCTACTTCGTCTTGGGTTACAATAATATTTTTCAATTTACACGAACAATATAAGGAGAAAGCAAATTCGGAGCAGTTTTAGATTCCCCAAATTTGCTTTAGAAATATGGTCCTTGGTGCACATGTTTCCACTTCGGGTGGTATACATAACTCTATCAAGAATGGTGACAATCTCCAATGCGACGCGATCCAAATTTTTCTCGCTAACCCAAACCGATGGGAATCAAAACCACCTACTGCTGAAGTACTTGAAAAATTTTGTGAAGCTTGGACAGATTCTCCTATTCAAGACGTTATTGTTCATGATATACATCTTAGCAATTTGGCATCACCCAAACAGGATGTGTTAGAAAAATCACAGAGACAGTTTAAACAAATGATGGAACTTTCAGACAAAGCTGGGATTCAACACATCGTTACACACCTGGGGGCGCACCTTGGTGAGGGAGAAGAATTCGGCTTGAAGCAGTTAAGTGACAGTTTTGATTTACTCTTTGAAACAGCTGAGGCACCAGATGTTACACTTCTGCTTGAAACCACTGCAGGGCAAGGCACAAACCTCGGTTACTGTTTTGAACACTTACGGGATATTATCAGTATGTCAAAATATCCAGATCGATTCGGTGTCTGCTTAGATACCTGTCACGTTTTCGCCGCTGGTTATGACATACGAACCGAAGAAAATTGTGATACTACATTTAATAAATTTGACGAAATCATCGGGTTAGAACGACTAAAGGCATTTCATATTAACGATGCTAAATCGGAGTATCAGAGTCGTGTAGATAGACATGAGCATATCGGCGAAGGAAATATCGGCGCAACGGCATTCGCGTATATCCTTAACGACGCACGTTTTGCTGAAACGCCGCTCATTATTGAAACGCCGAATATGAACACAATGCACGGGAAAAACCTTACAACGCTTCGCGGTTTAGTGAAAAATAATTGATCATTTGTTCTATAGCCCCGTTTAAGGTAAAAAATGCAGATCGGTGTGTGGGAGGTAGTATTTCTCATCCTCCTATTTTTGGGAATAATTTTAGTATCTCGGATAGTCACACATTTACAGACGAAACGCGTCTGTCCTGATTGTGGTTTAGCAATGCACACATACTTATCAAATTGCCCTTCATGTGGCTGTGCCTTGCGGTTAAAGCGTAAAGGAAAGTCAGGATAATCAAATTTACACTCTTTTATTGAAGGAATTGGAATTTTTGGAACGTTTTCCTGTTATTATTTTGGACACACTCAGTGGTAAATCTTACAATATAGGAAAATACATCTATTCCAAATATGATCTACCTATATGCGCGTTTGTCCTCTGAACAGACGCAAATTTCAGACGAAAAGGAGAAGCCATCATGGCGAAAATCAAATTAAGAATCCAAGGAACGTCCTGCTTGCACGGTGTCAAAACATCCGCGGATACGCTGATAGGGCTTAAAAGTGTTAAACAGTTGAAATTTCTCACCGCATCTCTAATCTTACTTTTTAGCATAATCGGATGTTCCGATGTTCCTTATACCGGTCCAATACTTTCAGTTGACAGTGTAGACCGATACCTCAATTCAATAGGTGAAGATAAGATATGCCTACAAGACGGGTTTGATACGATTTGCCTAAAATTTACGCAAGTAGAAAGTGATGGTGAGAGTGATGGTGCAGCATTCATTCACATTCATCCAACAAGCGTAGCCTACATATTCTATTTTGAAGGTTTTCCTATTTTGCAGGCAGAAAAGGCAATGGATACCACACAACTTGTACAAGGATTGGTAGATTCTGGAAGAGTTCAACTCCCTCCAAATAGTGATGCATCCAGCACTGGCAATATTGACACAGGCTGGACCATCCAAATATACTATCCAACGTCATTCCCAGAAGCTAATCGTGGTGTAACACCTCAAACCAGTGGACTGGACATCAGGATTGCCGAAGGAATGAAGATAAGAATTTACACACGAGATGAACTTGAAATAAAGAACTTCGCACAAATCAACGGAGCTGATGGCATCCGTGGCGTTCAATTCTCTATTGATACAGAAGATCCTGAGATAACAATCCATGTAGATGGATTAGTCCCTGGCTATACAGCAAAGTTTTACGTCAATGCGAATGACGTGGTCTCTGATGAAGACAGTAGTGCTTTCGAATTGGGGCTTTTACAGTAGATTCTACGAGGAGTAACATCATGGGAAAAATAAAATTGGGTATCAGTGATATGTTTTGTCAATGTTATGGCAAAACAGTGAAGGATCCTCTGACAGGCCTGAAAGACGTTCAGGGCGCAAAAGAGAATCTGCGTCCCAACGATCAGGATGTTCATTTTGAGTCGTTGCCCATTTCCTACCTCACAGCAACAGTAATCAAGAAAGGTTTGGAAGCAGTCAAGAAAACTCGGTCTTTACCGTTAAAATTAATGTATACTATTCTAATTATACTTTTCTGCATAACCGGTTGTTCCGACATGCCTTATACAGGTCCACTGCCAACTCTGACACATTCAATGCTAACACCTGACGATATAGATAAGTATATTGTCTCACCTGATGCTGAAACACTCTGCCTTCAGAACAGATCCGATTCAGTTTGCCTAACGCTTATACCAGAAGGAAAAGATCTCACCTCGCCTATAATCCACATTTATCCATCAAGTATCAGTTACGTTTTCTACTATGAAGGTAAACCTATCTTGCAAGCGGAAAGACGAACAGATAACACTGATATAATAGAAGATTTGTCAGAGAACGGTAATGACGATCCTACCGGTGGTAACAATCCTGGAGACGATAATAATCCCGGTAATGACGATCCTACCGGTGGTAACAATCCTGGAGACGATAATAATCCCGGTGATGACGATCCTACCGATGGTAACAATCCTGGAGACGATAATAATCCCGGTGATGACGATCCTACCGGTGGCAACAATCCTGGCGGCAATAATAATCCCGGTGATATAATTTCACACTACGTTTTTAGCAATCCCCCGAATAACTTGAATGGAGACGAATGGATAGTGTGGATATACTACCCTGATGACTACAGCGGTCCGCGTGGACTCCCAGATTCCTCCGAGGGCTACGGGTTCACGATCGCCGTAGATGGAGGTGAAACAACACAGTTTGCACAAGTTAGCGGAGGTGAACAAGGCCCCGGGGTTCGGCTTATCATTCAAACGGACCGACCGGAAATATTAGTTACTGTAACGTGGAATCCGCCCTATACTGATCGTTCTGCAACATTTACCCTTAAAAGTAATGTTAACATAGCAGATTATTAGGGTGTATCTCATAAATCTGGTTGTAATATCATTTCTATGTGATTATATTACGCGTTGTGCTAGTTAACATTTGATATGTTTAGGACTTACGCAGCGGGTTCATAAGTCCCTTGATAAAAGGGACTTATACCAAATTAACCCGATTTGTAGCGCGAGGTCTCCGTGCCTCACAATACTGACTTTATCAGAAAAATACTAATCCCGTTAATTTGGTATTAGGGGGTTAAAATACCGAAATAACGACTTTTTAAGTCCAATATTTCCTTTTTCTGCTCAATTTGCGTAAGTCCTGGTGTTTATATTTCACAGGTTCGTCTCGTTTAGTTTTGAATTTCGCAACTTTTTCAATTCACGACAACATCAAAGGAATAGGATCATATTGATACATCGCGCATTCCCATTTCCTGCCTCACAACGGCAATAATGAAAAAAGGTTTTGAAATGGTCAAGAAAACTGCACCTTTATCGCTAAGACTAATAGGTAGTATCCTAATAATGCTTTTTTGCATTACTGGTTGTTCCGATACGCCTTATACAGGTTCAATGCTACAACCCGGCGATGTAGATAAATATATTTTCTTACATGGTGACGGAAGAATTTGTCTTTCCAACGGAGTCGATTCAGCCTGCGTAACACTTGTGCCAAAACGAAAGGATAGTGCTGCACCCATTATCCACATTTATCCAAAGCGCATCGTTTACGTGTTCTATTATAAAGGGACAGTTGTCATGCGTGCGGAAAAAGAGATGGACACTTCTGAGATAAGAGATCAGTTATCAGGAGGCGGTGGTGGCAATAACGGTAATAATGGAGGTGGCAACAACGGTGGAAATAACGGCGGCAACAATGGAGGGAACAACGGCGACGATGGAAACGGCGGAAACGGCGGCAGCGATGGAAACGGAGACAGAAACGGCGGAAACGGCGGCAGCGATGGAAACGGAGACAGAAACGGCGAAACGGCGATGGAAACGGCGGCAGCGATGGAAACGGCGATGGAAACGGCGGAAACGGCGGCAGCGATGGAAACGGAGACAGAAACGGCGGAAACGGCGGCAGCGATGGAAACGGAGACAGAAACGGCGGAAACGGCGGCAGCGATGGAAACGGAGACAGAAACGGCGGAAACGGCGGCAGCGATGGAAACGGAGACAGAAATGGGAACGGAGATGGGAATGGCAACAATCCGGGCACCATCAATGTTGGCAACACCGAGATATCATCACACTACTACTATCATACTCTCGACCCCATAACGGGAGATGGGTGGTTAGTGCAGATATACTACCCTGCAGACTATGGCGACGGACCGCGTAAGTTAAGAAAAAACCCTGAAGGGTACGGGTTTAATATCACCTTAAGTGATGGTGATATAACACAATTTGCGCAAACTGCTGTTCCCTGTTTTGATTACGACGACGACGGACAGTCCGACAGACCCTGTAACGACGATGGAAACACATACAGCGTTCAAATCTACGTTAAAACAGGTGAACCGACAATAAGGATTACTATAACGTGGAATCCGCCCCACAACGGTCACAATGCAACATACACTCTTGATAGAAACATTAACATGGCAAAGTATTATGAGATAGGTTACAGCGAAGACCATACCAGCCAAGAAAGATAATCTACTAGCGTAAAACACGGAGAAATCTCGGTGTTATGCATTCTGAAGTGCGGCATATATGGACACAGCAAGAATCCAGGTCAAGGCAGGCAATGGAGGCAACGGGTGCATCAGTTTTCGCCGAGAAAAATATGTGCCTCGTGGTGGTCCCGATGGTGGTGATGGGGGTAATGGTGGAAACATCATCTTTGTTGCTACCTTGGGGATGAGCACACTGATTGATCTGCATCATAACCCTCGGCAAGTTGCTGAAAACGGGGGACACGGTACCGGCAAGCAGCGATATGGTGCCGATGGCATAGATCGCATCATTAAAGTTCCTGTCGGCACTATCGTCCGAGATTTTGACACAAGTGAGATGCTTGCAGACCTTACAGAGCCTGACCAAACTGTTGTGGCAGCACGCGGCGGTATCGGCGGCAAAGGCAATTCTCGTTTTAAGAGCAGC
This sequence comes from Candidatus Poribacteria bacterium, assembly GCA_965197475.1. Classification (GTDB taxonomy): domain Bacteria; phylum Poribacteria; class WGA-4E; order WGA-4E; family WGA-3G; genus MSPOR6. Next base: position 2,272,791 of record CBDANF010000003.1, read on the forward strand.
ACCTTTCAGGCACCGCGTGTTGCAGAAAAAGGTGAACCGGGACAAGAACGCGAGATTAGCCTTGAGGTCAAACTCATTGCCGATGTAGGTTTGGTGGGCTATCCCAACGCTGGAAAATCAACACTACTTACGCGAACCTCTGCCGCTACACCTAAAATCGCATCTTATCCCTTTACAACCCTTATACCAAATTTGGGTGTTGTCCGTATTGATCAAGAGCAGAATTTTGTACTTGCGGACATCCCTGGGCTGATAGAGGGAGCACATAAAGGCGCAGGTTTGGGTCACCAATTTTTGCGACACATTGAGCGCACCAAGATGTTGATTCATGTCATTGACCTCAGTGCTACAGATGGTCGTAACCCCATACAAGACTATGAGCAGTTAAACCTTGAACTTGGTCACTACAATCATAAGTTGATCGATCTACCCCAATTGATTGCACTCAATAAGATTGATATGCCAGAGGCAGAAGCGAATTTAGCACGTGTACAGGCATATTTCGGTAAGCGAAAAGTATTCCCTATCTCTGCAATTACGGGTGAGGGCGTGAACGCTTTGATGCAACAAGCATACCGTTCCTTACAGTACCTTGAAGCAAAGGTGCGTAAAGAAGCAGAAACGACGATTACCTTTGAAGATGAATTGCCACCGGAACCGCGTACACGGTTTGAACTCGAAAAAACTGAGTCAGGGTATGTTGTCAGCGGAGATGAACCGAGACGCGCTGTTGTGATGACCGACATGGAAAATGAGCAAGCGTTGATGCTACTGTTTCGGAAGTTAAAAAAGATGGGTGTGATAAACGCTCTCATCCGTGCAGGCATCAAAGAAGGTGATACAATTCTGATTGACAAATTTGAGTTTACCTATAGTCCAAGAATAATTAAGTGAAGTAACGCAGAATGGGAAATTCCGACGAAATTTTTACTAAAGCGCAATCGCGTCAACATGTCAACGAGATTGATCAACATAAGCGGATTCAAAATCGTGAATGTTTATCAAATGTCCAACGCATTGTTGTGAAAGTTGGCAGTAGCACGATTTCAGACGACTTACGGCTCAATGAAGCTGCGCTTGATGGATTAGTCCACGATTTAGCAACTGTCAAACAGAAGGGTGTTGAGGTTATTCTTGTTACGTCGGGGGCAATTGCTGCAGGTTGGCCTCACCTCGGCCTTGCCACACGACCACAGACGATACCAAGATTACAAGCCTCTGCAGCTGTCGGACAAATTCGGTTAATGGCTGCTTACGAAGAACGTTTCCACCACTATGAACAGTGTCCTGCGCTCATGTTGCTCACCCAAGACGATTTCTCCGACCGGAAACGTTACACCCGCATGAATGACACTTTGCATACGCTGCTCCAACTCGGTGCAATTCCTATCATCAATGAAAACGACAGTGTCGCGGTAGACGAAATTAAGGTTGGGGATAACGATACGCTTTCTGCTTATGTAACAAACCTCGCGCAGGCGGATCTCCTTGTCATCCTTTCCGATCAGCAAGGCTTTTTCACAGAAGATCCGAGGCAAAATCCAGACTCGGAATTGATTCACACCGTCAAAGTTATTTCGGAGGATATCTGGCAAGCTGCAGGGCATGCTGGCACAGCAAGTGGCACAGGCGGAATGATAACAAAGTTACAAGCCGCAGAGATTGTCACCGCTTCCGGCGAAATGATGGTTATCGCTTACGGACGAGAACCGCTTGTTATCACTCGTATCCTAAAAGGTGAGCTGCTTGGCACCCTTTTCCTTCCGAATACCCGTATCTCCGGACGCAAACGATGGATCGCCTACTCGCGCCCACCCAAAGGTTACCTTGTTGTAGATAACGGCGCACGGGACGCACTTGTGCAAGGTGGAAAAAGTTTACTTCCCGCTGGTATTCGGCGCGTCGAAGGACATTTTAATTACAGTGATACGGTCTCGTGTTTCACCGAAAATGGAGTGGAATTCGCTCGAGGCTTGATAAACTATAACTCCACAGAGGTTTCAAAACTCGCTGGCAAGCAAACGCAAGACATAGAAAAAATCCTCGGGTACCACGATTACGATGAAATCATACATCGAGATAACCTCGTATTGCTCGGTTGAGGAATGATAGTAATTATTAGGATATCAACACCTATGGCCGTGTTATTTATTACCCTTTTAATTCCCAATAAATCTAAGAAATAATTAGGGAATCTTTATTCACTGTTTCTCCAAAACCAACTTTTTTGCTGCATCGGTTATTAGGGTTAACGTATCTCCCTGCGGAGTAGCGGTGGACTGCTAAACATTTTCAGAAAATCATTCCTGAAATCCGCTATAAACTGCTGTTGTGTTCTACATCTGTTATACCAGATGTCATCTCCAAAAAATCTTGAGGTTCAGGGGTTAAGCTCACATCTGTCTCCTCATCTGGGATTAAGGATAGGGTCGAATCCTCAACACGATAAGTTCCCGACCAGACCCCAATTACCCCAAACTTACCATCAGGCAGCACTAACCCCGGACCAGGATACAGATCTCCTCTAAATTCGATCCCATACCAGTTATTTGACCCAATAGAAATTACCGCCAGAAGCTGGCCAGTCAAGAACATACAGATTTTCCGCTTTTGTTCCATATTTCTTAACTTCATCACGGATATTTGCCCAACGTGCTTGCATTTCATCAGGTTCAAGGTTATTATAGGTTTCTGCATTCTTGTATTCTGGAACAACCTCCTGCCAGCATGTCATCGCAAGATGCTGTAGACTTTCAATTTTCTTTTGTTGAGGCGTGTGTGTATCTCTAATCACTTCGTCTATTTGGTGGATGATTTGTTTCACTGACATTCAGTTTCTCCTTGATATTAACATCTTGCTGTGATGAATGTTCGTTGGTGAATGACTCTCCACCGTACTGAGAAACCTGCTTTGCTTAGGGCATCACTTATTGGAAACTCGCTAAAGCGTTCCTGTCGTAATAACAATTCGTTTTACCTGCAGACTTTGTGTCTGCTTCACAAAAGCAATAGGTTCAACAAATGCTCCCGTTGGTACGGCAACAAAAGGAACATTTGACGCTCGTAGGAATCGGACGTGCGATCCGAAAATAGTCTTCAACTCCACTTCAATTAACATTTGCAACGGTTGTATCGATCCAGGATTCAGATCAACGGGTCTAAAATCCGGACGCTGGCTTCGGGATGTGACAAAATTATCCAGAGGTCCTCCAATGTTTACAACGTGGACTCGTAGTTGTTGACTTTCTATGTTACCTCTACAGCCATAGTCCGATTATTCCGTCCTTAACCCCAGATCTGAAGCATCGCCTAGGGAGGCACCTACTACAATCCGAACAGAAAAAAACGCATTTAGTTCCGACATCACTCAGTTTGATAGACCTGTTCACGTGAGTGAAACCCATCTTTAATAACAACCTCATCAAGATTGTTTTTGTCTACTTGGATAGGCGTGAGTAGAATAGATGGCACATCAATTTTGCCGTTATTAACAGTTTGATCCGCTTTTTGAATAGACTCTCCGTTTGCGAGTGCAACCGCAGCACGCGCAGCTTCCTTCGCAATTAGGTTAATCGATTTGTATACCGTCATTGTTTGTGTGCCTTTCACAATCCGTTGGCAGGCAGCAAGGTCAGCATCCTGTCCAGAGACTAAAACGCTCCCAGCGAGATTCTGTCCCTCAAGCGCTTGGATAACACCGCCTGCTGTCCCGTCATTGGAGGCAACAACAGCATCTATCTGATTGTTCGTCTGCGTCAAGACCTGCTCTGTCTTGTTGAGCGCGTCGAGTGGATCCCAATTAACTGCCCAATGTTTCTGGTCTGCTACAAATTGAATATCGCCTTTATCAATTCCTAATTGCAATGCACGAAGTTGTCCCTTCCGTAGGAGCTTTGCATTATTGTCGCCTGGGTCACCACCAAGTAGGAAGTAGTTCCCTTTCGGTTTGTGTCGAATTAGATATTCCGCTTGCAGATATCCAACCCGCTCGTTATCAAAAGAGATATAAAGGTCAGGTTCACTTTCGCGAATCAATCGGTCATAAGCGATGACCTTGATCCCCTCTGCATGCGCGGCTTTTACAATTTGGGCGGAGGCGACACTATCTTGAGGAATCACGACGAGGACATCAACACCTTGCGTAATCATGTTCTCCGCTTGTTCGTTCTGTTTTCGTTCATCCTCATCGGCAGATTGAACAATAACTTCCGCACCCAGTTTTTCAGCTTCTGCTACGAAAATATCTCTGTCCTTCGGCCAACGTTCTACGCGTAATGAACTTATGGACAATCCTATTTTAATTTTTTTATCCGATGGGTTCGCTTGCTCGCACGGTGTTGTTGAATCAGATTTCTTCGGCGTAGAAGGGTCTGCACAACCTAACAACATCATAGAACAACACATCACAGTTATGAGTATAGGAAACAAGGAGCTAATTAATACATTTCTGTTTTTATACACAGATTGAATGATTTTGAAATTCATTGATAATTCCTCCAACATTATTCTTGCTTAGCATCTTCACTTGCGGGTATTGATTTTAGTAAATCCCCTCTTTTCAGGTCATCTTTCTTTTCAACAATCTTAACAACAGAAAGCCTGTCGTTGCGGATTTCCACAACAGCAACAGTCGCAATTTTCTTTGGCACGTAATCAAGAATGTCACCGGTGTCAACATCGAGAATTGGCTTACCATGTGTATAAACTGCAAACTTTTGGTCTATAGCTAAACCTCTGGCGGAACCAGCGTTGATATAAATCATATCTGGATTTTCGCTATCAACGTACGTTATTTTAATAGGTCGCTTCAACGCTTCTTCGTCTGCTTTCTTCTCCTGCGCTTCACTCGCGACCTGTGTTTCCCAAGGTGTAATAAAGTTAGGACCAAAGTTATCTCGGAGTGCCACAATAACCTTAATCAAAGCTTCGTTTGTTACCATACCAAGGAGGGTTCTATCATACTCAGGCGTGGCGAATTTAATTTTATTGAGTTCTGTCGATTTAACAATCGGACGTATATTTTTACCGTATATCTCTTTCGTCTGCCCAAAACGCAGGTTCGCCCCATCTTCTGTGATAGATGCTTCTAAACCAGCAACCCGTGTTCCAGCGAGACGGTGGTTACGAGCAGCTGAAATCGGAACAGTTGTAATTTCATTTCCTGACGCGTCATAAAATTTCATATTCAATTTTACTCTAACGCGATATTGATAACCCACGGCCGAAAAACCTGTCATATAACTCGCAGTGATCGATGTGGATTGTGATTCTCTGCCGCTATCTGTTAAGGAACGGGAGGCGTCAGCTTTCATCCCTGACTGATTGAACTCGCGGATATCCCCTAATACAATAACATCGGCATTGAGGTGTTTGGCAAGTGCTGCCCGTTGGGCTTTGTTAAGTTTTTTCAAACTATGTCGAGAAAGCGTCATCTTTGCCATTGCATCCAGCAACTCATCGCGTGAAACCGGTTGGTAGACAGTAGTTTCAGCGAGTCTACGTTTGAGCAGTGTAGCAAAACCTGCTTCCAAATCCCATTTTTTCTTGGTGCCAAATATTTTTCCAATGAAGTTTGGCACGCAACCGCATCCTGTTGACGAATCAAAACGGCTATGGTCCTCAAAATATAAAACTGCTACGCGTTTTGTGGATGGGTGAGGTTTATTATCTTCCGGTTTTTTATCTTCCGTAGTCGAATTACTTTTATCTTCCGTAACCGTATTACCCTGAGAAACAGCAACACCCACGAAACTTATGCTAATCCCGATCAAAAATAAAAATAAAATGAAACGTTTCACTGTTTTTATCTCCTTATTTCCAAAATCACACTGTTTTTATTAGTTTATCAACTTTTGGAACATTTATCAAGAGAATTATAGCAAACTTACGTAAAATATTTGACATGAGATTATCTAAAACTGAAGTGCTACCGTTTATTCAGACCAAAATTTAGCAAAGTTAAGACAAGTTTTTTTGCTCAAATTCCACAGGTGTCAAATACCCTAACGCAGAGTGAGGGCGTTTGTGATTATACACTTGTGTAATAAAATGCCCAATGCGGGTTCTTGCTTCGTGGATGTCCTCATAGTCATTGAGATGAACTTCTTCTTCCTTGAGCGTGCGGATAAGTCTTTCAGCATATCCGTTCTCCCAAGGACACCCTCTCCGGGCGACTGAAATCTCAATCCCATGATGCCTAAGCAGTGAGATGGACGCATTTGAAAGATATTGAACGCCTTGATCAGAATGATGGATCTCTGGGACACTTTGACATAATGCTGTCTCCAAGGGTTTCAACGTCAGAGATTGCGTCAAGTGTTGACTGATATGCCACCCTCTGATCATGCGAGTGAAGACATCCATGAGCAGACAAACATAGATAAAGTGTCCTTTGAGGCGGACGTAGGTAATATCGCCCACCCAGGCCTGATTACATCGGGAGACATCAAGGTTTTCAAGGCGATTGCTCCAGGGACGCACACCCGCAACGGATGTCGTGGTTTGACAGACACGCTTGACAGAAACCGAGAGGTTGGCGGACTTCATCAATCGGGCAACACGTTTATACCCGATGGTGATCCGTTACGCACCAACAACTGTGTGGGACGCCTATATCCGTATGTTGGATATAGCAAAGATAACGTCTCTATTTCATCCTGGAGGCCCGCTTCACACGGGGCCTGCTTGGAGTGATAATAGAGGTTGCTTCGGTTGAAACCGAGTGTCTCACATATCTGCCGAACCGAAAAGTCTGTCCGTAATGCCGTAACCATTTCTCGCTGCTCCATCGAGGCTAACTCAAGTAAGTTGAGGCTTTTTTTTGGATGTCAAGTGCCAAGGTCAACCGCCCAACGAGTTGCTCAAGTTGGGCGATCCGCTCCGCAGAGGCATCAGACTGTTTATCAGCGGGTTCAAAGAGGGTCGCCGCTTTTTCAAGAAGCTGTCGCTTCCACTTTGAAAGTTGTTCATCGCTGAGGTTATGTCGCCGACACACTTCTGCTTGGGAACTTTCAACGCTGAGAGCCTCAAGAACAACTTCGGCTTTAAACTCGGGGGTGAAGTTTCTTCGTTTTCGTTTCGCCATCGGATACTCCTTTCAAGGAGATGGATATTATACCATAATCTTGTCTTAGAGAGCGGCCCGAATTTCCGGTGGCAGTACAGGTGCAAAACAAGAAAAAATATGAAAATATCTAAAAATTGGCAAAACCGCATCAAATTGTGGAAATTTGTAAAGGAAAATAAAAGGGTCTCCGCTCATGTCAAGAGTAAGTGCTTTTGACGAGTTTTGCTATAAAATCAACACTGACAGCTTTTAGATTCATGACGAACTCACAGATTGCGACGTAACCGGCGAGGAACTTTTTATGAACGCCACGAAAGGGACGAAGGAAGTTTCGCAGCGTCGTCCAGGCACCTTCAATCGTCCTTGTATGGATCTCGTAAAGACCATCACCGTCTGCGTCTCTTGCCCACTCGCCATCCTTATGGAGAACAATCTCACGGGCGCGCTGAATACGGTTATAGCCACGCCAACCATCCGTATACACCGTTGAAGTCGGCAACGTCCACTGATGAACGTGTGTTGAAAGCGTCGCAGAATCGGTGTGCCGCACAACACGTAATCTCAGGAGACCGCTTTCGCGACCTTTCGTCCCAACAATAGGCGGACGATCATTGTCATAAGTCCCATGTCCCCTGCGTTTATTGCCACGCCGACGCGGCGGATCCGAAGCATCAACGTGCTTATCGCCTTTTTCACCGGCGTTTTGAAACATCTCATCTGTTTCGACTTCAGCATCAGGTAAAGCAGCTTCGGGTTGTATCTGCTCTGCCGAAGTTTGGAGTTTACGTCTTATAGAAAGAACGGTTTGACGACTTAGACCCAGTTCACACCCGAGTTGTGCACTTGAAACACCTTGACAGACACCGCGCAAAAGCAGAACGACCTGTGAGGGACGAAACTGCGTGCCAGCAAAGACCGTCCCGGTATAGAGGTTGTAGATGCTCTCACAGTGTTTGCAGCGATACACTTGTAGACCACTTGTTTCAGTCGGACGGAACTTGCGTGCCTCCGCCACGCTCGCTTGGCATTTTGGGCAACACAGCCCTTGAAGGTGGAAATGATCCAACACCCACGCTTGAGTTTTTTCTTCATCCAGGAGAGATTGTATTGGAAAGTCCATAGGTAACACGCTAACATAACTTTGAAAAAATAGCACTTACTTTTTACATGAGCCAAGGGTCTCTTTCATGAAGTATATCTTAAATCAGACAAAAGGACTCCAGAATTTCATCTTTTATATAAGTTCAAAAGGTTTAGTTAATTCCTTTTCAACAAGACAATCCCATTTTTTACACTTAATCTACAATAATCCAAGATTCAGATAGAAAAATAATGAATTACCTTTGATAGCCACTTCAATTTAAACTTTTGACAAACTTTTTACACACCCTATATTTACAGAAAGGCATTCAGCTATCGGTTTCAAGGTTACAAACCTCCAGATATAAATACTTCAAATTAACTTGAAATATCATGAAACGTTTGGTATTATCTTTCGCAATGAGTAGTTTTGGACTTGAGAAAAATTTTAAAAAATCGCTATAAAGCCTTGTGTCCACTGGGTTTATATGGTATAATATAGATAAGAAAATAGGGGGTTGGTAGCCCCCTAAATGAACACAAAAAGCGAGTTGCTTTTTGACGGTTCTAATCTTATCTGGTATTATATCAGAAATCCGTCAGAAAAAGCAACTCCTATTTCAAGGAGTTATCTGATGGATTTGTTGAAGGTGATGGAGCGTTTTCCCGATCAAGAGAGTTGTATTTCGCATTTAGAGAAGATTCGGTGGCGAGGTAAACCTGTGTGTCCGCATTGTGAAAGCGATCATATAGGAGAACGGACAGAAACAGAAATCGGTCGTATCGGTCGTTGGAACTGCCACGAGTGCCAAGTGAGTTTCAAGGTGACGTGCAGGTCGGTGTTTCACGGGACAAAGATAGCGTTACAGAAGTGGTTTTTGGCTATTTCGTTGATAACGAATGCGAAGAAAAGTTTGTCAAGTCATCAACTTGCGCGCGATTTAGACTTGAATCAAAAGACAGCATGGTATATCATGACTCGTATCCGTGCTGAAATGGCAAAGAAAGGTAACGTGCTACTACAAGGCATCATAGAGGCAGATGAAACTTACATCGGGGGTAAACCTCGTAAGCCTAATAAGAAGGAAGACCACGTGCCTGCCAAGCGTGGACGTGGAACAGAGAAAGACGCTATTATCGGGGCAGTACAGCGGGGCGGGAAAGTTGTAGCACAACTCGCTAAAGATTTGACAGGACGGACTATTTTAGACTTTATCCGAAGAGTCGTCAAAGTTGAGGATTCGGAGTTGATGACCGATGAGTATAAGGCGTATCTCGCTATCGGCAAGGAGATGAAACACCATATCATAGATCATCAAACGCAATTTGTTGAGGGTGATGTCCACACAAACACAATTGAGGGGTTTTGGAGTCTACTCAAACGAGCTTGGTATGGAAGTCATCACCACTACTGGACTGAATATACGCCCCTGTATGTAGCAGAGGCGTGCTATAAATACAACTATAGGAGCATTGACAGTATCTTTGATAAGTTTGTTAATGAAAGTATGCGGTGATGGACACAACTAAAGGTATGCCTTATCAATCTTGTTCTTTTTGTCATCAGGATTTGAGGGAAAATGCTGTGGAAGTTCAAAAGTTGGCTTTCCATCTTTCAGAGCATCGATCATGTCAAGAGCAAATTCCAACCTCTCATTGTCCGTGTCAAAAGGTTTCTGAATCACTACGCGAAAATTTGTATCAAGTTTTACAAGGGCGAGTTCTACAAAACTCTCTGTATGTAAGGCTAAAAGTGAAAAATCAACAGGATCGGAAGGCGGCTTGAATATTACCCACATGGGTTTAGTCTCCTTTGGGGTTAGAGGGGACAGAGTCCCCTCGTTGGTTGGAATTGCTAATACCCGTATGGAGAATCAGCAGCTGAAATTAAAATTATCCAAAGTCCCACCATAGTGCCAGTTCCAATAACACATCCTATTGTAGCATGTGTTATTTGGTCGTTTTTCACAAGTTTTTGATAAATGCTTGTGTAATAAGCAACATATTCTGGTGATTTTCCAAGCAATTTTTCTGGTAGTACCGTTGGTGTGACAACATACGCAATTAACATACCGGTAACACCAAGTAGACAACCAACAGTTCCCCATATTTGAGTGTTTGCAAGTGTTGCATCACGTCGTGCATCAAATTTGCGCAGCATCACTTGTTTGTTGTGCAAGTGTGAGATATGGCGTAGTGAATAACATCACAACCATTATAAACGACAAAGTTTTCATCAATGTTCCTTTTGTGAGGTAAAATGTGTATGTAGGGGATCAAAAGACCCCCTACATGTTTGCAAGCGGATTATTTACACCGCTTGTGAGGTTTGACAGTTTCTTTCACCGTTGTGGCGGGACGGCGTTTGTCCGTGCCTTTGGGAAGGAACCGTCTGTCTTTGGCATCGCGTACACGCGTGCCAGTGGCTTTTTTAGCCATAGTATACCTCAACTACTCATTGCGAAAATAAATGGCAGCATATTGCCGTTTCTTTTCAGAGGGCAGAGTGGTGGACGGTATATCTTGATGGTGAGGTGTTAATTGATCATCCGCGACAAAATGGCAAATTATTTCCTGTTGAATCACCACTACTGCTGGGAACTGAAGAACCGCTTGATTTAAATCGTTATTATAATGGCGATATGGATGAATTCGCGATTTTTAACCATGGGCTTTCTGAAAAAGAAATTAAAAAGATTCAGAGAGGTATTGAGGATATCTTGGCAGTTGAGCCTAATGCTAAATTGTCAACAACATGGGCAAACCTGAAACAGAAATACAACATTCGTGGTGTGTCAAATTGACATTAGCAATCAAAAGTTTTATTGAGGCTAAAACTGCCAATTTGGCACACTTACTGTGAAAACCACTTAATCTAAAGGATTAATGTTGGCATAAATATTGCGTTAATATTTTAGTTTAGCAATATCCTTTCAATCAAATGAGGAAATCTGACCATGAAAATCATACGTTTATTTGTAACAATAACTGTTTTCTTAACTATTTTGCTTCTAAGTTTCGCAGAGGAATCGGAACCGGAAAAGTATATAGTCAGAACTGTTTACTTTCTCCCCAAAGGCCGTGAACCTCGGAAAGACATAGACGCGAAAATAGATAATATGCTAAAACGGGTGAATACGTTTTATGCGGACCAGATGGAAAACTACGGGTACGATAGAAAAACGTTCCGGTATGAAGCCGATCCAGACGGTAAAGCTGTGGTACATCATATCGTAGGAAAAAAAGATGACGCACAATATCGAAAAAATCCTGCAAGTTCGTTTGGTGAATTTGCTAAAAAGATTCAAACACCGAATACTATATTATTAGTTTTCATAGATGTTAGTGGGGGCACAATAGGCGGCAATGCGTGTGGGGTGACTTATTCAGGCGGACGTATACTTATCCCCGCCTACGGTGGTTGTTTTAATTGGATAACCACTGCCCATGAACTCGGACACACCTTTCTGTTACAACATGATTTCCGAAACGGTAGTTATATCATGTCCTACGGTCCAGGTCCCCAAAACAAAATTTCTCAATGTGCTGCAGAGTGGTTAGATGTTCATCCTTACTTCAATCCTAATCGAATTAAGTCTAACAAACGCGGCCAGATTAAAATGCTTTCATCATCAATCGCGTATCCACCGAATGATGTCCATACCTTTTTTGAGATAACAGACCCTGATGGACTCTATCATGTCCGATTTTTGCACGGGTATCTGACTATGCATAGTTGTAAGTCCTTAGAGGGCGAGAGAGAGATCGTTAAATTCACTACGCCTGTCCAAACATTAGAGACTGACAGAGTAAATGTTCAGGTTGCTGATGTCAATGGACACATCACATGGGGAGGAGGGTTTTCGTTTAAGAATTTGGAGCCGACTCTGATATTAGACATTTCTGGTGGGGTCACAGATGTGCCAGATAAAAGCTACACTAGCATTCGCGGTCCTTGGCTTTGGATGATTGCGCCAACTAAACAAAATCAGGGCGGAAAGGATTCAACTCATATTGATTCTTTAGCAGTTGTCAGTGCCAATACGGTTAATGAAGAAACAGTATCTAAACACGGTGCAAATGAAGGAGACACCGTCGGTAATTATGCGTGGACGATCGGTGAAATTCCTCCAAATGGAAATATCAACACGATGCTCGTCAATATAGGAACGACAGAAAACACCGATCTTGACGATTTTACGTCTTATGCGTTCACTACACTTGTCTCGGAAACAGACCAACCCAATGTCCTGATGAGAGTTGGGAGTGACGATTCTATAAAAGTTTGGCTTAACGGTCAAGTCGTTTGGAGTAACGCAACAAACCGATCCTATAGGAAAAACGATGATGTTTTCCCTGTTAACCTGAAAAAAGGTGATAATCTCTTGCTCGTGAAGGTTAGTGACCGGTCCGGCTCTTGGGGCATGCATGTTGGAGTGGATGCTCAGGTATTCCCTGTCTATAGAGTTCCAACAACTAATCCTGTTTACGGTGTTGCTTTAGGATGTGTGTGCAATGTGACACCTGAAATAATAAATGCAAGTGCAGATATTAAGTATATCGTTACACTCATGAACACTGGCAACACAAAAGACACAATATACTTAACGACATCAAGCAGTATCCCGTATCTACGTAGTAAGAAAGAACCTGATCAAGATAATCTATTGACCGGTTCAACATTCAGTTCGGTGTCGGTATCGCTTGCTCCCGGTGCTTCTTCAAAAATGACATACTTGGTCCCAGCGTTTGTGCGTGAGACTGCTGGTGATTATGTCGTTTACATCACAGCCACTTCGAAGAGTGATAACACGAAAAAAGATCATATCACAGTCAATACTACTATTAAACCCTGACCTCTACAGAAGACAGGGTTATTTAGTTTTAAAAATTATCAGTTGATGAGTGTTACTGATAGTTTATTTCGTCCGTCGGGTAGAGCGGTATTGAAACCCACAAGAACTAAACGTGTCTAAATCAACGTTTAAAGGAGAACATAATGAAATACATACAATTTTTGGCGATCTTCTCTATACTGATAACTTGTTTACAACATAGTTTCGCGCAAGAAAATAAACCGAAAGCAAACTACGTAAAGGCACTATACTTTAGACCTAATGATCGTTCAGCAAAAAAGAACATAGACGATGATATTGACAAACTAATGAAACACGCTCAAAAGTTCTATGCCGATAATATGGAAAAACACGGCTTCGGCAAAAAAACATTTGAACTTGAAACTGATAAAAACGGTAAAACAATCGTGCATCACATAATAGGCGACAATAACTACGAATTCTACAAAAAAGACGAACCTAAAATATCAAGATTTTTTGATAAAATAAAGCACACAGACCATATCCAAGTAGCATTCATAGATGTACCAGGAATTGGATTATGTGGAATAGCATTCGGACTACGCGCATTTGTCAACGCCAACGGTTACTGTTTTAACTGGAACGCAGTAGCACACGAACTTGGACACACCTTCGGATTACCTCACGATTGGCGCAGCGGTAGGTATATCATGTCTTACGGCCCAGGTCCCCAAGACAAAATATCTGAAGCGGCAGCTCTATGGTTGGATGTTCATCCATATTTCAATAAGCACAGAGTTGATGCTGAAGACCGCACCTCTACGTCACCTCCACAGATTAAGGATCTACCGGTTATTGCGTATCCACCGGATGTTTACCACGCCTATTTTGAGGTGACTGATGATGGACTCCATCACGCTCAGCTGCAGTCTCTACCGTCCTGGAGAAAAAATGAGTTGTCAATGCATGGATCTCAAACCTTGCAAGGAGAGAGAGATTTCGTTGAATACATTTCTGCGGGGAAAGGTGCTAGACTTACTGTTATGGATGTTTATGGGAACAGTAATTCAAAGTGGATTTCGTTCAAAGATGTAAAGCCGAGTCTGATATTAGACATTTCTGGTCAGGTCACAGATGTACCTGATCGACTCTATAGTAACATTCGTGGTCCATGGCTCTGGATGATTGCGCCGACTAAACAAGATCAAGGTGGAAAGGATTCAACTCATATTGATTCTTTAGCAGTTGTCAGTGCCAATACGGTTAATGAAGAAACAGTATCTAAATACGGTGCAAATGTAGGAGACACCGTCGGAGAATATACGTGGGCACTCGGTGAAATTCCTGCAAATGGAAATGTCAACACGATGCTCGTGAATATAGATATGACAGAAAACACCGATCTTGACGATGTTACGTCTTATGCGCTCACTACACTTGTGTCAGAAACGGATAAACCCAATGTAATGATGAGAGTTGGGAGTGACGATTCTATAAAAGCTTGGCTTAACGGTGAAGTCGTTTGGAGTAACGCAACAAACCGATCCTATAGAAAAAACGATGATGTTTTCCAAGTTAACCTGAAAAAAGGCGATAATCTCTTGCTTGTGAAGGTTAGCGAGCGGCGCGGCACATGGGGCATGCATGTTGGAGTAGATGCTGAGGTATTCCCTGTCTATAGAGTTCCAACGACTACTCCTGTTTATGGTGTTGCTATAGGAGGTGTGTGCAATTTGACACCTGAAATATGCAATGCAAGTGCAGATATTGAGTATATCCTTACAGTGATGAACACTGGCAATACAAAAGACACAATAAAATTGGCAACATCAGGCAATACCACTTATCTACGTAGTAAGAAGGAATTTGGTGACAACGATGTATTGACTGATACGACATTGAGTCCAGTATCTGTATCGCTTGCTCCCGGTGCTTCTTCAAAAGTGGCATTGGTGGTTCCGGGGTTTGTGCGTGCTACTGCTGGCGATTATGAGGTCAAAGTCACAGCTGCTTCAAAAAGCGATAGCACAAAAACCGCTCAAATTAAAACTACTGCTACCATTAAGCCTTTTCACGGTGTCGTTTTAGCAGGTGTGGACGACTTGACTACTAAGACGATTGATGTGAATATAGATGTTAAGTACGCCCTTACAGTGACAAACACTGGCAATATTAACGATACAATAAAATTGGCAACATCAGGCAAGGTAACCTCAACACTAAGTCAGAAATCTGTATCGCTTGCTCCTGGTGCTTCTTCAAAAATAACATTGACGATTTCGGGTACAGCACTTGCTACTACTGGTGATTATACGACTAATGTTATAGCCACTTCAGAAGGTGATGACACGAAGACAGATCAAATCAAAACCATCACCAATGTTCATTCAGATACTGTCCCTGATGCAGAAAATATTGTGGATCCTCCAGTGATGCCGATTTATAAAGTCTATAATAGCATTCGTGGTCCGTGGCTCTGGATGATTGCGCCAACTAAACAAAATCAAGGTGGAAAGGATTCAACGCATATTGATTCTTTGGCAGTTGTCAGTGCCAATACGGTTAATGAAGAAACAACATCTAAATACGGTGCAAATGAAGGAGACACCGTCGGAGATTATGCGTGGACGCTCGGTGAAATTCCTCCAAATGGAAATATAAACACGATGCTCGTCAATATAGGGACGACAGAAAACACCGATCTTGACAATTTTACGTCTTATGCGCTCATTACACTTGTGTCGGAAACGGATCAACCCAATGTAATGATGAGAGTTGCAAGTGACGATTCTATAAAAGTTTGGCTTAACGGTGAAGTCGTTTGGAGTAACGCAACAAACCGTGGCCATAACGACACCGTAGATATTTTTCCGGTTAACTTAAAAAAAGGTGATAATCTCTTGCTTGTAAAGGTTAGCGAACGGCAAGGAATATGGGGCATGCATGTTGGAGTGGATACTGAGATATTCCCTGTCTATAGAGTTCCACCGACTACTCCTGTTTATGGTGTTGCTATAGGAGGTGTGAGCAATTTAACAACTGAAGCAACGGATGCAAGGACAGGTATCAAGTATATTTTTAAAGTCACAAATACCGGCAATACAAAAGATACGATAAAATTAGCAACGGCAGGTAATGTCACTGCAATGTTAAGTCAACCCTCAGTATGGCTTGCGCCTGGTGTTTCTTCAAAAGTGACGTTGACGATTCCGGCTACTGCACTTGCCGCTGTCGGTGATTATGAGGTCAAAGTCGCAGCCACTTCGGAAAGTGATAGCGCGAAAACAGACCAAATTACAACCAAAACCACTATTAAACCCTGACCGCAGCAAGGCGATAGCACGAAAACCGTGCAAATTACAACTACAATACCAGAAAACTTCTACTATGGCACCTCAATGCTGATTGACATTGGAGATTTTAAATTGGCTGGTTGCCTCACATTCTGGCGAACACAGGCGGATGGTGGGCAACTGGTCAGTAATAAAGAGGTCTGTCTGTGATAAAACAAGCTAAACTTATTGATAAATGTATTCTGTACCTAATTGTGTTTACTTATGAAGTGAATTATCATCTTTTAATCTACGCAAACAGGAAAGGACAAACGAATTTTCTGTTCGGACACACTAAATATTTACGTTAAACTTACGTTAGAATTAAACGATTTATAAATTGGAGATAAAAATGAGCAAAGTAATTGGAATTGATTTAGGAACAACAAATTCTTGTGTAGCTGTTTTAGAGAGCGGCGATGCGAAGGTGATCGAAAACGCGGAGGGGAATCGGACGACTCCCTCGATTGTCGGTTTCACCAAAGAGGGAGAACGTCCCGTCGGGCAGGTAGCCAAAAGGCAAGCCATCACAAACCCTGAAAATACAATTTTTTCCATTAAACGGTTCATGGGACGAAAATATAACGAACTCGGAGACGATGCTTCCCGCGTGCCTTATGAATTAAAAAGCGATAAAGATGGTGACGTTGCTGTAAACATTGATGGCAAAGAATACTCGCCCCCCGAAATCTCAGCAATGGTTTTGCGGAAAATGAAGGGAACCGCCGAAGCGTATCTCGGGGAAGATGTCACACAAGCCGTTGTCACCGTGCCTGCCTATTTCAATGATTCTCAACGCCAAGCCACAGCAGATGCTGGCAAAATCGCGGGTTTAGAGGTTTTACGGATTATCAATGAACCGACTGCCGCATCGCTCGCTTACGGATTGCAAAATGAAGGCGACAAGAAGATCGCTGTTTACGACCTTGGTGGTGGTACGTTTGACATCTCTATTCTGGAAATCGGTGATGGTGTCTTTGAAGTAAAAAGCACAAACGGTGACACGCACCTCGGTGGTGATGATTTTGACCAAGCAGTTATCGATTGGATGGCACAGGAATTTCTTAGTAGTCAAGGCATTGACCTGCGAAATGATCAGATGGCACTGCAACGCCTGAAGGAGGCAGCAGAAACGGCAAAATGTGAGCTTTCCAGCACGTTACAGACTGATATTAACCTGCCATTTATCACTGTTGATCAAAGCGGTCCAAAACACCTTAATCTAACACTCACCCGCGCAAAATTAGAACAAATAACAGATGATTTGGTAGAACGTTCCCTTGAACCGTGCCGACAAGCACTCAATGACGCTGAGATGCAACCTGCCGATATTGATGAAGTTATACTCGTTGGTGGACAGACGCGGATGCCAAAAGTGCAGGAAGCCGTGCAGCAACTCTTTGAAAAGGAACCGCACAAAGGTGTTAATCCTGACGAAGTAGTCGCAGTTGGTGCAGCGATTCAGGGTGGTGTGCTTGCTGGTGATGAGGAAGTCAAAGACATTCTGCTTTTAGATGTGACACCGCTCTCACTCGGTATTGAGACGCTCGGTGGAATGTTCACGCGGTTAATCGAAAAAAACACCACGATTCCAACAAAAAAATCCGAGAAATTTACAACAGCCGAAGACAGTCAAACCGCAGTTGATGTACATGTCCTGCAAGGTGAACGGGAGCAGGCAGTTTACAACAAAACGATCGGTCGGTTCCGACTTGGCGATATTCCGCCAGCACCCAGAGGCATCCCACAGATTGAGGTTACGTTTGATATTGATGCAAACGGTATTCTCAACGTGTCTGCCAAGGATACGGCAACGGGCAAAGAGCAGAAGATTACAATCACTGCCTCCTCCGGTCTCAGCGATGCGGAAATTGAACAGATGGTGAAAGATGCGGAAGCACACGCTGAAGAGGATAAACAGAAGCGGGAAGAAGTTGAGACACGCAATCGTGCGGATTCTCTGGTTTATGAGACAGAGAAAAACCTGAAGGAATTCGGTGACAAGGTGGACGATGCGACTAAGGAAAAGGTTAACGCTGGTGTTGAACGTGTCAAGCAGGCACTGGAAGCGAACAATAATGCCGAGATTAAATCTGCAACCGATGACCTGATGCAGATATGGCATGAGGTTTCAGCGAAACTTTACCAACAGGCTGCAGATGCTGACCCGGGTGCTGCACCTGAAGACACTCCTTCTGAAGATGCTGCGGATGGCGATGATGTCGTTGACGCTGAATACGAAGTTGTTGATGAGGATGAGGATAAGGATAAAAAGTAGCAGTCCCAACTAACCCCTATTCTATCCAAGAGGTGTTATTGATGCCTTATAGCGAGTTTACCTTAGAATTGGTAATTCCGACGTTTCAACTGGAAAAGATTGACACCGTAGGTCTGTTTTCTGACGTAGAGACGGTGCCCCCCAGTGCATATCTCACAACAGGGTTGGAGAGAAAGGCATCATTAGCTACCGCTATCGGCACAGAGAAAGCACGGTCGGAACTGATTGTCGCTGATGTACTGGTTGAACTCCGCGAGCATTGTGAAAAACGCATCAGTTTCTTCTCTGGAATTGACTTCAATGTGGATGTAGAATCGGGATTAACAGGTGTGTGTGATTTTTTAGTAAGTCTATCACCAAACCAATTTTACTTGGAAGCACCTGTCGTCATCCTTGTTGAAGCAAAAAATCTTGACTTGAAACTGGGACTTGGACAGTGTATCGCGGAGATGATCGCCGCCCAACGCTTTAATGCCGAGCAAGGAAATGACATCCCTATTGTTTATGGTGCTAGTACAACAGGGGTTGAGTGGTTATTCCTCAAGTTGCAAGGAAAGTGTCTACATATTGATATGGGAACATATACAATTGAACGGTGTGACAGAATCCTCGGCATCCTCTCCAGCATGGTATCACAAAAGGCGTGATATAACGTTTGACAGTGTCTTCAATATCATAGAAATAATGTTTTGTTCACAAACCCACAACGCACAAATAATTACAAAGGAGAATAATAATGGCTACTAAACATGACAAAACCGCCCAAAGTATTGCTGACCAGAAAGGTGCCGATTATAACAAGGGACCAGGTCCAGATATAAAGACACCTCGTCAAACCATTGAAGTAGAAACGGGTAACACTATTGGTGACGCTGGTCGTCAACTTCAGGGCACAGAGGCCCTGTCTATGTCGCAGTAACAGATGACAAGGACATTCCTAAAGCTGTGGAGCGATACGATGGCACATCCATTGGTGTTATGGATTCTGCAGGCGAGGTTATAAAACCGTCATCACGTAAAAGGTCATAGTAATTTTGACAACAAGGGGTTGCATGCAAGTGTAGTTTTGATTATGAACGAAGCCGAAACGCGTATCAGAAATATAGACCCAATGTTAAAGGAGTCTGGTTGGAGCGATTCAAAGAACCCGGACGTACCGTCGTTTAAACGTGAACATTATTTCACCGATGGTAAAATAAAAGGCGAAGGGATACGCGGGAAAGCAAAACGTGCCGATTATCTTCTTTACTACAGGCAACCCCATTTTCCTATTGCTGTTGTTGAGGCAAAAGCAGACTACAAACTTCCATCTGATGGTCTCCAACAGGCAAAAACCTATGCTCAAATGTTAGGGCTTAAATTTGCGTATTCTACAAATGGTGAACTTTTTGTAGAGCATGATTTCATTTTAGGTGAAGAAACTAAATTTCACAAAATACCCTCACCGTCAGAACTTTGGAAACGTCTGAAAGAGCATGAGGGTTTTACTTCACAACAAGAAGAAGACCTTATTCTGTCACCGTTTGACCTCACTGGCGGCAAGACACCCCGATACTACCAACAAATTGCGATTAATAATGTTATTTCTGCCATTGTGAAAGATCAAAGACGAATTCTTCTTACAATGGCAACTGGAACAGGAAAAACCACCACCGCCTTCCAAATCTGTTGGAAACTTTGGCAGCAGCGTTGGAATCTCAAAAGGAACCCGCGTCACCCGAAAATTCTCTACTTATCCGACAGAAAAATCCTTGTTGATGACCCAATGAATAAAGAATTTGCTGCTTTTGGTGAGGCACGGCATCGGTTAGAACATGGTGAAGTTGTCAAAAGCCGAGGTATCTATTTCGCGCTTTATCAGTCTATCGGTCCCAGAGAGAATAATCCTGGCATCTATCGCGAATACGAAAAAGATTTCTTTGACCTCATTATTGTTGACGAATGCCACCGCGGCTCTGCTAAAGATGATAGTTTGTGGCGGGCAGTTCTGGAATACTTTGAGCCTGCGGTGCAACTTGGCATGACTGCTACTCCCTATAATGAAGAAACCCGAAACACCTATCAATATTTTGGCAATCCTGTCTATATCTATACGCTTAAACAGGGGATTGAAGACGGATTTCTTGCACCTTATCGTGTTCGGCACGTTAAAACTACGGCAGATGCGGAGGGTTGGCAACCTGATCCAGGGCAAACTGATCGACATGGTGAAAGAATACCTGAGAGGGAGTACAACACTGAAGACTTTGAAAATACGCTCGCTTTAAGACCGCGTACAGAAGCGATTGCTAAACATTTGACAGGTTTATTGGAATCTGATCCGTACGCCAAAACTATTGTTTTCTGTGTTGACCAAGAGCATGCAGACACCATGCGGGAAATCCTCTCTAATCTAAACGCTGAGCATGTCCAAAGATACCCCGACTATGTGAGTCGCATCACCGCAGACGAAGGTGATTTTGGACGTGAACGTCTTAGTCGATTCCAAGATATTGAGGATGATTCTGTTATCATTGTAACTACCTCTAAACTCCTCACTACTGGTGTTGATGCACCGACAGTGAAAAATATCGCCATTGCACGCGGCGTTGGTTCAATGGTTGAATTTAAGCAGATGATTGGTAGAGGTACTCGTGTCTGTGAGGAATACAAAAAATTTACTTTTAATATTATTGATTACACAGGAGCTTCGTTTAAACATTTTGCAGACCCTGATTTTGATGGCGAACCAATAGACGAAGATGAAGAGATTATAGAAACAGAACCCGATGGTAAGCAAAGCAAAGGTGGGAGAACTGGTACTACTGTTGAACCATCAGGAACACGAAAGTTCTATGTTGATGAAGGCACTGTGACAATTGCTGAAGATGGGGTTTATATTCTGAATCCTGATGGAAGTCAGCAACATAAAACTTATGTAGAATATGTTGGAGGAAAAATCATTTCTCTGTACAATTCTGAATCAGAACTTCGCAAAAAGTGGGTAGACCAGCAGTCTCGGAGTGAAATTATTGACGAATTGGAACAATTCAGTATTGAAAGAGAACAGTTAGTGAAAGAATTGCAACTTCCAGATGGTGACACCTTTGATTCAATTGATCTGTTTTGCCATGTTGCTTTCGGAGCTGACCTCCAAACAAGAGAGCAACGCGCGCAACGAGTACGAACAGACACTGATTTTTTAAGTCAGTATACCGTTAATGGCCAGTTTGTGCTTCAGACATTACTTGATAAATATAGTCAACACGGACCCGATGAACTGAAAATTCCCGATGCTTTACATGTTCCACCTATTTCTGAGTTTGGCAATATCCGTGAAATCTTAAAAGTATTCAAAGGAGCAAACCAACTCCGAAATGCTGTTGAAAAACTTCAGAAGTTGATTTATGAGGCATAATATTTGCATCGAAAGGAAATAATATGACACAAAACCCAAAACAGTTGCAACTTTTAGAGAAATTAGAAAACTCACAAACAACGGCTCAGGAGTTAAGTACCCTTATCAAGTCTGCCCGTGACATCATGCGTAAGGACAAAGGCTTGAGCGGTGAGTTGGACCGCATTCCAATGCTAACTTGGATTATGTTTCTCAAATTCCTTGATGACATGGAACATATTCGAGAATCAGAAGCTGAACTTGCAGGCAAAGATTTTTACCCACTTATTGAAGAACCGTACCGTTGGCGAGATTGGGCAGCAGATGAAGGCGGCATCACTGGGGAGGATCTAATAAACTTTATCAATCTTGAAGAGGCAAATCTTCCAGATGGTACTAAAGGACAGGGACTTTTCCACTATTTACGTAGCCTCCGTTCTGCAGATGGGGAGGGCCGCGAAGATGTCATTGCAACTGTTTTCAGAGGAATCATTAATAGGATACAATCCGGTTACTTACTCAGAGATGTTGTTAACAAAGTCAACAGTATCCATTTTGATGCTTCTGAGGAAATGCATACACTAAGTCGATTTTATGAAACGATGCTTCGGGAAATGCGTGATGCAGCTAAGGGCTCTGGGGAATTTTATACGCCTCGTCCGGTTGTCAAATTTATCGTAGCTGTAAGCAATCTTCAACTCGGTGAAACTGTGCTTGATCCTGCTTGCGGTACTGGCGGCTTTCTCGTTGAGGCATTTACGCATCTTGAAAAACAGTGTAAAACCATTGCTGCTCGGCAAACTCTCCAGGAATCGACTATTTATGGGATAGAAGCTAAACCAATGTCTTATCTTCTCGGTCAGATGAATCTACTTTTGCATGGGTTGGAAAATCCACAGATTGACTTTGGAAATTCTCTCACTGTCAAGAGGTACAACGAAATTGGTGACAGTGACCGATACGATGTTATCCTTACCAATCCGCCCTTTGGTGGTGAAGAAGAGGTTAGCGTTAAAAACTTTTTCCCAACCAACATGCAAACCGCAGAAACCGCGTTACTATTTCTCCAGATCATCATGCGAAGACTCAAACGTCCCGAACGCAATAAAGGGAAGTCGGGACGTGCCGCTGTTGTCGTGCCAAATGGGACGCTTTTTGAAGATGGAGTCTGTGCCCGTATTAAAGAAGAGCTTCTTACTAATTTCAATCTTCATACAATTGTCAGACTGCCAAAAGGAGTTTTCGCGCCATATACTGGCATACCAACTAATTTGCTCTTTTTCGATCGTGCCCATCCGACCAAGGAAATATGGTTTTATGAGATTCCACTTCCTGAAGGTCGAAAGAACTATACCAAGACAAAACCAATGAAATTTGAGGAATTCTCAGACTGTATCAATTGGTTCCATCCAATCACAGAACGGGAAGAAAATGAGTACGCGTGGAAGGTTAACGTTGAAGCTGTCTTGAAATACAATGAAGAAGGTCAGATTGCCTCCGCGGACTTAGATATCAAGAATCCAAACAGCACGGAAACTTTAGAGCATCTACCTCCTACGGAAATAGCTAACAGTATTATCCATAAAGAGCGCAACATTTTGGAATTAATAGAGGAAGTCAGCTCGGAATGTCAATCAGTTTACAGCGACGCTTTAATGCCAAACGAAGATTGGACTGTTAAATACATTAGCGAATTGTGTGAGAAACCACAGTACGGGTACACGGCTTCTGCCACGACTGAACAAATTGGACCTCATTTACTCCGCATTACAGATATTCAAAACGGTTCGGTCAACTGGGAAACAGTACCTTACTGTGATTGTCCAAAGCCTGAAAAATATCTTCTCCAGAAGGACGACATCTTATTTGCTCGTACTGGACCAACAGGTAAGAGTTTCCTTGTAGAAGAGTGTCCAACAGCCGTGTTTGCTTCATACTTAATTCGCCTTCGCGTTCGCGAGTGTGTCACACCACAATATCTCTATGCGTTTTTCCAGTCTCCAGATTATTGGGCACAGGTTTCAGCAAGCACCAGTGTGAGTGCACAACCTAACTGTAACGCAACGAAACTTGCAAACCTTAAAGTGCCAATTCCACCACTTGAACAACAGGAGAGCATTGTAACATATCTGGATGGTTTTCAGGAGCAAATGCAGGAGAAAGTAAATCGCATCAAAACTCTCCAAGCTCAGACAACCCACGAACTTGATAGGATTCTGCCTTCCGTTTTTGATAAAATTTTTCGGCAGGCTGGGTAACTCCCAATCTTTATAAGTTTTATAGAAGGTCCTATTGATTTTTCTCCGCTTGTTTTCTTTCTTGAATTTCTTTTTCTATCTGGGTGTTTTCTTCAAAATTATTACGGATTTGTTCTTTACTCCGATAATCCCCAGGGTACCACGTGTGTACAGGATAAACCGGCAGTTTCAAATGAAGTGATGTCCAATCATTATAAGGATATTTCGCGAAAAATGAAATGTCAGTAAGTTCACTATCAAGAGGTTCTAAGCCAAAACTCAACACATAACCTAATGGGGGAAATGCAATCTCACTGGAGTAAAGACTTTTCGCGTAATTGTGCTGGTACTGACTGAGTAGGTTGTCCATTGTATCAAGACTTACTTCATCTGGATCGATCTCAATTGCTGATATTGATGTTCCACCTGCATAACGCGCATGTGGACCAAGATTAAAATAAACTAAAATTCGTATGTCAGGATGCAGATAGCGTTCATTTTTGTCAAGAACAAACTTAACCAAGTCAGGATGGCTGAATCTAAATTGATCCTTGTTAACGCTAAAGAACATAGTGATAATCTGTTTAATCACTCGCAAAGGATAGATGTGAAATGGATAGTAGAGCGATGGACACCCCTTTGCATGTTTAAGGATATAAAGACTTTGGTGTGCAAAGTTGGCAAATGCATCTCCGTACCATGCACCAGTATCGGGATTGCATTTCTCGCAAAGCGTATAAGCACCAGCACCCCGTTGAGATATATGCCCCTTTCCATCAAAATAGTAGTCAGGATCCTTGTTGATAAGTTCAAAGATGTGTTTTCCTACTACGCGATGGTTGTTAAACGCTGCTTCAGGTGGCACATGCTCAAAAGATAATTTCGCATATATTCCACAGATACGGCAGATGCCAAATATTTTTTTGCGCGCCATTCAAAATATCTCCCCCATCCTTAGTACTCCAACAATGCAATCCCCTCACGATAAGTCTGTGCGGATGCCTGCAAAGCACCTAACTCGTCATCTGTCAATTCAATCTCAATAATCTCTTCAACCCTTCAATCCAACGCTTCAGTGTCGGCAGATTTCGAGATTTTTGGCTCCGCATTCGGTAGATCTGCGAACCTATATTCGCCGGACTTTCGCATCTTTTCCTGTAATTCTTGATAATGCGCGACTAATTGACTGACATCGTGGTTAAATCGTGCTGATATTTTGTGCCGAATTTCGCGAACTTCCTTAACTATTTCGCATTCGATACTTTCTTCAGTTTCTATAATTTCTCTGTCTTTCATTGAAACCTTACGCAAAATTTCGCGATTAGCCCTTGTTATGATGTCAGCTGCTTAATACCCCAACAACGCAATCCCCGCACGATAAGTCTGTGCAGATGCCTGCAAAGCACCTAACTCGTCATCTGTCAATTCAATCTCAATAATCTCTTCAATTCCATTTGCCCCGAGTTTAATCGGAACGCCGATATAGAGATCATCAATACCGTATTGTCCCGTAAGATGTGCAGAACACGGCAGTAGACGTTTCTTATCCAAGATAATCGCTTCTGCCATCTGTGCTAACGATGCACCAGCGGCGTAATAACCACTTGTCTTGAGTAGATTGACTACCTCAGCACCACCATCGCGGGTGCGTTGTGCCATCGCTTCAATCCGTTCTGCTGAAATCAACTGCGGAATTGGGATGCCGTTGACGGTTGTATAACGTGGTAGCGGTACCATCGTATCACCGTGTCCACCAAGAACGAGGGCATGGATGTCTTCAACCGATACGCCAAGTTCAAGCGAAATAAAATAACGGAACCGTGCTGAATCCAGCACACCCGCTTGCCCTACGACTCGGTGTGAAGGAAATCCTGATACCTTCCAAGCGTGGTAGGTCATGATGTCAAGCGGATTTGTCAGCATCAAGAGGATAGTGTCTGGTGAATGTTTCACCACATTTTCTGTGACACTCCGAACGATGTTGGCATTTGTTTGCAATAGGTCTTCGCGTGTCATCCCGGGTTTACGTGGAGAACCTGATGTGATAATCACTAAATCGGATCCTGCGGTAGCGGAATAATCAAGATCACCACTAATCGCAGCGTCAAACAATTCTATCGGTCCCATCTCTGCCATATCCAACGCCTTGCCTTGCGGGACTCCATCAACGATGTCTATCATGACGACATCACCAAGCTGCTTCTGAGCGATAAGAAATGCTGCTGTCGCACCGACGTTGCCAGCTCCAATTACACTAATTCTTTTTCTTGCCACTTCTTCCTCCGTTTTGGAAATACATACTAGAAATTAGAAAAAATTACACAATACATCCAGTTTCAATGAACATAAGTCCACTCACAATTCCTCATGTCGCTTTATGTTATTGCTTGATAACAAAAACTACATCCGCTTCGGTTGAGTAAGTTTCTCCCTCCCAGTAGAAGTCAAGTTGAAAACCCACATCTGAATCAACTTTTTCCAGATAATTGGTTACGTATTTAGAAATTAAAGACCTAGCTCTTTTTAACTTCCACGAATCAAAAAAGTTGCTTTTATCTACCAACACTAAAAATAACCGATTTGAAGCATCAAAACGCCGCACGCCTTGATTTTCATAAAACCATCGTCCTAGTGGTTTAGGATCCGCGATAGATATGTTTAATAACTCTTCCCTACATGCGTGTAGTTCACTTATCAATTCGCGCGCCTTATCACTGGGATTGTCATCAAGTTTACGCCGTAAATCAGGAATTAGGACTGATTCCGGAACAGATACGTCAAAACCAATATTCAGTTTTCGCGCTAAGCCTTTCATTAAGGTCAACTCAGGACGTAATCCATTATCCTTTCGATAGTCTTTTATGTAGCCTTCAGGTAAGTATGTGACTTTCAAATCAAACGGTTTATTATTTACAAAAAAGTCGATTTTCTTAATCTGTCCTACTGCTGGAATTACGTTCACATGTTCCTTAAAAATGTCCTCAATAATGATGGAAGTCCAATGGTTGTACCATGAAGCTAATACGTAAGCGCGTAAACTATTGTGAAGATCTCCTTCTATTGCATCATACAATGAATCATAAGAAGTTATCTTCTTCACATATCTGTTTACAATAGTCGTTTCCAAACTGTTTTGATGTAAACCGCCCCATTCAAAAGACTGAACTTTGTACAACTCATTTATCAATTGCGATTCGTTTTCACGGCGTGCTTTTCGATCTTTTTCAAACAATTCTTGTATAGTGTCGTTTATATTTTCCGAATGTAGGTCTGAATCATAAATTAACTCTAACTTCTCATTGATTAACTTGCTGTTTCCTAACTCTATTCCAAATTTATTGATAAGGTAATCAAGATACTCTTTTCGTGAGAGCGAACGCAGTTTTAAAAATCGCATTCCCTCATCTGTTGCGGAGAGTTCGCGAATTTTATCATTCTTGAACAGACTCACAGCAGTACTAAAATCCAACATCTTTAATTACTTTCCTTGGGATAGCAGGTTGTCCAACCTTTTACATCGCTAAAGGCGGCTAAGGTCTTGAGTCGCTTCTCCTCACTATTCTGCTTTCCGTACAACAAAACGTAATCCGATTTCAATCCACCTTTTCTATTATCTTGAAGAACTGATCCAGCGGAATAGGCATTTGGATAACATCCAATATATGCAAGTCCAGTAGTTGCCTCCAATTCGCGCAGGCTTTGCCAATAACACTCAGATCTCGCGTTAAACAGAATTGCCATAAACCCGTTTTTTTTCAGAACGCGAGCACATTGATAAAAAATAGAAGATAATTTTTCATTATATGATCGGATATCTTTGCCACGTTCCTTTGCATTTGAAACAACAAGCTCGTGTTCATAGTTAGAATCAAGTCCTATGATGCTGTTCCACATCTCACTAAGTTCTAAATACGGAATCCTATCTCCGTGAGGTGGGTCTGTTAAGATGACTTTGATTGATCCTGTTGGAATATCCTTGAGAAGCTGTTCTGAGTCTCCCTGTTGGAGATAAACAGTTTCTTCGCTATCTAAAAAATCATTCAGAATGGGTGAAATCTTGACAGGCTTCGAAACTCCAACCTCTCCAATTGCCTTTAACAATTTGTTGGCTTTGGTTGCATAACAATTCCAGGCATTTATCTCAAAGTGCTGCGCGGGACACCAATATCCAACTACCCAACTCCCTACCTCAATTTTATCAGTTTCGATGCCTTTGGTTTTCCCTCTCTTTGAAACAGCAAAAACCATATTTGACATTTGACCTACTGATGCCGATAGTATAAGATGCAACGCACTCTTTAAGTTTCCAGAGTACTGCTCTATTTCACCCTTGATTATGTCAATTGTCCTCAACGCCCGTGGAGTAAAAAGTTTTGTAACGGAAAGAGTTTTTTGTGAGTTTATTCTTGAATTGTCAAACAACCGGAGTTCCCTTAGTCTTATTGGTCGATATTCTTCTGTACTTTGGAGATTCTCAAGTTCCAATTTTGTCAGGTTAAGCTCTACCCTTTTCCTACCACGTTTTGTCCATACTCGGGTTATCTGGTTATTGTCCCATAGGAAATGCGTAGCTATATTTCCATCTGATAATAGATATATAGAATTAATAAGCGGCCTTATACGTCTCTCAATTTCATAAATAGCGTTTCTCAAATCTATGTAGTCTGGATGGAGTAAATAAAGTTTTGTTAACTCAATACTAATTGGGTTGACATCAAAACCAATAAACCGGCAATTGTGCCTAATACACTCTTTCGCGATAAGACCCGAACCGAGGAAAGGATCTAAAACAATATCATGGGGTAACGTCAGATTTTCTATCAGAAACCTCCACACCTCGGTAGGTTTTTTCCCCCAATACTTGTGGAATCCGGCAAATCCTTTGTAACCTTCAGGGGATAATTGGTTGTCCTGTACGTCGTTTCCACCAAAATTGAATTGTGTTTGTAAGTCATTCAACATTTTGTGTATCCGGTGTCATTGGCGGTTCGCCACTACCAAGTTCTTGATCAATGTGCTTTGATTCCTCAGATTCTGCTTTCTTTCTATTCGCTTCGTCAATAGACTGAACATGACTTGCTACATCATGAAAATGAGAAACATCTTGTGCAATAAGAAGTCCTGGGAGTGTTTCTCCTGTTACTCTATTGGCATGATATGCTGAGACTGTGCCAACAATTTGAATCCCATCTGCTTCCGTAGCATGGATCACCGGACCGCCACTAACACCGTTAATAGCCACTCCGTCGATCAAATATGCTTTTCGATATTCTTGCTTTGCACTGATATTGCCAGAGAAAAAACAGAGGTCATAAGGAGCAACGGAGGGAAAGCCGAGCCAACCAACTTCAAAACCTATACTAATTGTAGAATCGCTTGGAAGAAGATTTTTAGGATCTTCTGGGAGAGAAGGCAAATCGCTTTTCTTGAAAAGAATTACCGCTGAGTCAGTTTCCCAGTCTGTATAAATTACCCTGTGACTCGCCTCTAAAAAGACCGTTTCACCTGATAAATGATGTCGAATCCGAATAGGTTGCTGCCAATCATCGGCGTTCCTAACAACATGTAGTGCTGTTGCTACGCGACAAACACTCTTGTCTTGGTTATAAAGGGATAGGAAACCGGTTCCATGACCAGATTGAGTTTCAATTTTCACAATATGCGGTGTAATTTTGTCAACTATTTGGTCCCAATTCATAATAGTATACCTACCTCTCACCCTGCTCACGAATCGCAACCAACTCTTCCAAGATACGTTTATGAAGTCGATATAACTCAACCCCTATCCCGAAGCCAATACCGACTAATACACCGACTCCTACAATAAATACGGTTTTTCGAGACATGTGCCGATCCTTTATTATGTTTAGTGTGTGTTTTTACGAAAAGTTTTCAATAATCGCTTCACCGAATTCAGATGTGCGAACCTTCGTTGCACCTTCCATCAACCGTTCCAGATCGTACGTTACCTTCTTTTGGAGAATAGTCTTCTCAAGTCCAGCAATAATCATATCTGCAGCCTCCTGCCAACCGATATGTTCCAACATCATCACCGCAGAAAGGATAAGCGAACTCGGATTGACAACATCCTGATCCGTATATTTCGGGGCAGTGCCGTGTGTCGCTTCAAAAAGTGCCACTTCATCGTTGAGATTACCACCGGGTGCCATGCCAATTCCACCGACCTGTGCCGCCGCTGCATCAGAAAGATAATCCCCATTCAAATTAGGCGTGGCAATAACATCGTATTCATCGGTTCGCGTTAGAATCTGTTGTAACATGCTATCCGCGATCCTGTCCTTGATAATGATTTTACCTTCTGGGACGTTACCGTCGTATGTGTCATAGAGTTCCGCCTCCGTAATAGTTGAGTCAGCAAACTCCTCTTTAGCGAGTTCATATCCCCAGGCACAGAAAGCCCCCTCAGTAAACTTCATGATATTCCCTTTGTGGACAAAGGTAACGCTGCGTCTGCCGTGTTCAATTGCGTATTGAATTGCCATCCGTGCCAAACGTTTCGTGCCGAAAATGCTAATCGGTTTAATGCCAACGCCAGAGTCCTCTCGAATCTCAACACCCATTTCAGTTCGCAGCAGGTCAATAACCTTTTTCACCTCCGGTGTCCCCTGTTCCCATTCAATACCAGCGTATACATCCTCGGTATTTTCACGGAAGATGACAACATCCATCTTTTCAGGATGCGTAACAGGGGCAGGCACACCTTGGAAATAGCGGACAGGTCTCACACAAGCATAGAGTTCAAGTACCTGACGTAATGTCACGTTTAAACTGCGAAAACCGCCACCGACAGGGGTTGTTAGTGGGCCTTTCAGAGCAACACGGAAATGCTCAATTCCTTTGAAGGTATCTTGTGGCAACCATTCATTATATTTATCCATGGCATTTTCGCCAGCGTATATATCAAACCAAACGATTTGATTCTTACCACCGAAAGCATTGTGGACAGCTGCATCAACGACACGACGGGTTGTTTTCATGATGTCTCGCCCGATACCGTCGCCCTCAATCACAGGAATAATCGGGTTATTTGGGACAACCATCTGCCCATTTGCAGATTCTATTTTCTCACCCGCTGTCGGGACTTTTAATTGGTCAAATTCAATCACTGGGATTCCTTTCTGATTCACACAGAATATCTGTAGGATCTGCTCACATTTTTTATTAGTATTTATAGGGGAGTCGTGCCAGAAAACCTTCTATCAGTTAAATATGTCAACTCCTGCCATCCGGTTGTGTAATGAAACGACCTCATTCGCGATGGTCATGTCATCGGAAGGCTTAGGAATAATTTCAGGGTCTGGGGGAATGACTGGTCGGATAATTTTCATTTGGAGTTGTTCGCGCGCATCCATTATCCAACCAAATCCGCGGAAGATGTAAGTCAGGAATGTCCTATCGCTTTCATAGATATCCAAGCCTTCTTGAACTGCCCATCCGCCAAAGTCTGTATTAGGGGTTAAGCGGAGCGGCGGTTCGTTTTCACGACCGGGACGAACGATTCCCTCAATGAACGCTATTTGGTAGATGCGTTGCATAATTGCTAACCGCTTTTTCTGTTTATCGCTGAGTTGAATTTCCCCTGTTTCAACAGCATCTATGAAAGGATTAAAATAGATTGCTGGTCTTGGGTCTTGTTGAATTTCATCAGATCTGCCCGCAGCGGCGATTTCTGGATGTCCAAAGGTTGGTAGTGCCACACGCATCCGTTCTCTGATTGCCGTTTCTCTGGCTTCAGTATTGAGAGATTCTATCTGATTGATGAATGCTGTCATATCGTGAATCGCGCCGAAATGTCGATCACCGTCTAAAGCCATCTGTGAGGCAACAAAGAAATCGGAAACTGCACCGGCGTATAAAGTGGCGAGATAACGCGCAACAACGTTTGAACCTGCAGAACCGTGGTGCGTTTGTATAACCCCCATACGTTCTAAAATGGACGATTCAACAGAGCTTGCTTCCCTACCTAAAAGAAGACTATAACATGTTTGGAAGGCTGTTTTTTCGCTTTTTTGGTGTTCAACAATAAGATCGTTCGCTCGCATCGCAAGAACTTGGGGATGTAAAGCACTGCTATTTCTCAACTGGTGACGCATGTAGACAGAGATTGTGCCAAATGCAACGTTCTCCATGTGCGTTCCGATGAGTTCTAACAACAGAGAACCGGAATTCCTTGTGCCTTTAATTCCTTTCTGATGCGGGATACTTAGTTTGCGAAGTGTAGAAAAATGTTGGATGACTGCTTCAGGTCCAGCTTCTGGAAAGGATTTTACAAATTCTGCGACCTGATTGATGAGGCGTTGATTACCTGATAACCCTTCTCTTCGGAGGTCAGTAAACCGGTAAAACTTTTTATCTATTAAGTCTGACAAAATCGTTTCTTCATCTAAACCATCAGAATGTTTCTCAGGTTTTCTGCCAAAGAGTCCGGCAAAGATAACGGACGCGGGGGTAAGTCGGTTGGCAATAATCTCGCTTTCTGTAACAACACCGCGAATTCCAAAACTTCGGATATTCAGGGTTATCTGCGTCTTCCCACAGTCCACGGAGGCCTTGTGTAACGCGGGATTAGCGAAAACGTTTGTGGATTGCGGCATTGAACTAAAACTTTTTAATGCCGCTGCAATTTTTTCTTCCCCCAACTCTGTCGCCCTAACCATCGACTCTGTTACAGGGGAATACACCGAGGCTGCGGGAACTTCAGACAGGATTTTTCTGACCGCCGCTACCTGTTTCGCCTCCAAATTCTTATTCAACATGAAATCTCCTTCGTTCAGAATCTGATTCGTCCAAGAACACATAACTACCTAAAAACGCAGCTACCAAACCGACATAAAAAACCGCATGTGGACGGTGAGGTTTCTCAGATTCCATCTTTTAAGAAAGTTTGCTGACTGATTGTTTTACGTCTTTAAAATATGTTATCAAAAATTTGATTAAAAGTCAAGATAAAAGTTAAAGCCCTCGATCAGAAAATTGGACAATAACATACTTATATGTTATACTGATGTTACAGTTTCAACTCAAGGCATAATCCCAAGGCAAAACCAAGGGCACCTAATCCCAACACGATGAAAAGCGATTTATGAGATTACCTGCTAACAGGAAACAACGGACAAAGCAAATGAAAAAACTTGCGATTATTGTTTTAATGTTAACAGCGTTGCTTTACGTATGTAGCATCGCACAAGAATGGACAAAACCGGAAAACAC
Source organism: Candidatus Poribacteria bacterium (assembly GCA_965197475.1). Classification (GTDB taxonomy): domain Bacteria; phylum Poribacteria; class WGA-4E; order WGA-4E; family WGA-3G; genus MSPOR6. The sequence goes on from CBDANF010000003.1 coordinate 2,306,208, forward strand.
ATTGCACAAGTACGATATAGCAGTTGAGACTTATCATCCACCTGATAACGTTGGACATCCTACGTTCATGAGTCCACACGCATCGCCAATTGTAGTCCGCAATGGCTACGTCTTTGTCGTGAATACACCAGCAGATACAGTCGATATCATTGACACTAAAACCCGTGCCATCGTGAAACGTATCAACGTCGGCATTGATCCAGTCGGTATTGCAGTCCGCCCTGATGGCAAAGAGGTCTGGGTAGCAAATCACGTTTCCGATTCAGTTAGCGTAATTGATACGAATCCTACGAGCCCGACGTGGTTACAGATTATCGCTACGGTGCAGAATTTTGACCCCAAAACGCGTGCAACCCGTTTTGATGAACCCGTAGGAATCGCTTTCGCGAGTAATGATAAAGCCTACGTCGCATTCTCTTCTGAAAATCAGATTGCCGTTATCAACGTAAGAACACGCCACGTGAACAAAAGACTTGACATCACAGCACAAGACCCGCGCGCTATCACCGTCCGTGATGACCGCCTCTACGTCATTCCCTTTGAGTCTAACAACAAAACACAGCTTTCAGGTGGCACCGGCCCAATTGACGGAAAAATGACCACCTTTGATGCACAGAAGCATGTGATTGATAACAATAATGTTTTATCAATAGGCGCAGTATTAGACATCATCAAACACCCCAAAGTGCCAGATCGGGATTTGTATGTTTTTGATACCCGCAGGACTTACGCAATAATCTACAATTATGTTATACTGTTCTATTATGACTACATTTACACTTTCTAAAAAGAAGCACCACTTATTTTCTGATTATTGTCAATTTTTGTTAGCGAGTTTCACTAATTTTACACAAACCTATTTTGCAAACCATACGGAGAAGTGGAGCCATGATCAACTCAATCGTTTCCTGAGAAACGAAAACATTCCTTCAAGCGAACTCTGGGAATCTGTCAAAGACGACATTGCGTTTGATAAAGATGGATACCTTATCTTTGACGATGTTGTGCTGTCAAAAATATATTCAAAACTGATTGAAGCTGCCTACCCTCAATGGAGTGGTAGCGACAAAAAGGTCATTGAAGGCATCGGTATTGTCACGTGTGTCTATGTTAACCCAAAGACACACGAGTATTGGATCATTGATTACCGCATTTTTGACAAAGACCCTGATGGTAAATCCAAAATTGATCATTTACTTGATATGTTGCACGATGCTTACTTCAAGAAACAACTCTCGTTTCGGACAGTGCTAATGGATGCTTGGTATGTATCCATGAAAGTAATGAAAGCGATTGCGGCACTTTCCAAGGTCTACTATGCGCCCCTGAAACGAAACAGGCTTGTAAATGATACGGATGGTGTTGAACCGCACCAGCAAGTAAAAAGATTTATCTTGGTCTCCATCAGAAACGACACAAGGCAAACGCGTGCATATCAAAAGGTTTCCAAAAGGGTATCAAGTGAAGTTGTTCCGGATTGTGTCTGATACAGGACGCACGGAATATATTGTGACAAACGATTTATCTCAATCGGATGCGAAAGCGACAAAACAACAGTGTCGGGTTCGCTGGAAGATTGAGCAACTTCATCGTGAAATCAAACAATTAACCGGTATTGACAAATGTCAATGCCGCAAACTGCGTGCCCAACGAAACCATATTGCGTGTTGTTTCCAGGTCTGGGTCTGCTTGAAGCGTGCTGCCCGGAAAATCACTCAAACGATTTACGAACTCAAACAAAGTTTATTGGATGATTACGGACGACATCAACTCTCTAATCCTTCAATAATCTTCAAAACTGCGTAAGTCCTGACCCGAACTGATGAACTCGTTGAAGTCGTTGACACGCTTGGTACGCTGCTTTACGGTTTGACAGTCGACTCCAAAGGACGTGTATTCATTGCACAGACAGATGCCCGCAACGATGTTAACGGGCTTTCAGGCACAAAAAACCACGGTTTAGCAGAATTAGAAAATCGCCCGTTTCTGAACCAGATTACGAGCGTCAGTTTCAGCGGTGATTCTGCTAAAGATCCAAAATTCATCAATCTTGAACCGTTGCCACCGTTGCATCCGAAACAAGGAGAGGCTTTGGCTACACCGTTCGCTATTCAAATCAGTGAAGACGATAACACATTAGTTGTATCCGCTGCAGGGTCGGACCAACTCTTTACTGTGAATACCAAAAGCGGTGAAATTCTCGGTCGTGTAGATGTTGACGCAGTCCCGCGAGGTATTGCGCTTGAGTCTGATGCTAACGGTAAACCTGCCAGTGCCTGGGTTTTCAATGCAGTTGCTAATACGGTATCTCTCGTTAATCTATCGAATCTCACCCGTCCAGAGGTGGTTAAGAGCATTTCGTTAGACGATCCCACGCATCCCGCAGTTAAGCGCGGACGGATTGCCTTCAACGATGCCAACGCATCAACAACCGGCACCTTCTCTTGCGCGAGTTGCCACCCTGATGGACACACAGACCAGTTACTTTGGGTTTTACAGACACCGATTGTTACAGGAGCTAAACAGATCATGCCTCGTTCAACGATGCCGGTTCGCGGCTTGCGTGATACTGAACCTTACCATTGGGATGGTATCCCCGGCGACCCTTACGGTGGTAATAACAGTGCCAATGTTTACAAGAGTGTTGAACCCAACAGCACTCTTGGTGACCCGGAAAGCAGCGTTCGACATCTCATAGATGGAAGTCTCGCTACAACTATGAGCATGGTAGGTGCTGAGGTTGAAAACGATGAAGGCAAACTTGGCGCATTAACCGGTGCCGAACGCGATGATCTGGCAAAGTTTCTGTTAAGCGTGCTTTATCCACCCGCACAAAAACGCGCTTACACGAACGTCTTATCAGACGAAGCGACTAACGGATTCAAACTTTTTCATATTGATGGTGACTTACAAGGAAAGCCTGAACCGAATGTCTGCGGTGACTGTCACCGTATGCCGTTTTGGATGAGTACTAATACACCGGGAACTGGCATGGAAGCACCTACATGGCGCGGTGCTTATGACCGCTGGCTGATTCTACCACAAGGACGGTTGAACCTAATTGATTTCGATTTCTATCGCGCTGTTGCCGAACGTGGAATTCCGGAACAACGTGTGTGGCAATTTTCTTGGGCTGGCAGAAGACGCTTCTACCCTGTTTGGAACATGGTATTGGAAGGCAGCACTGGATTCTCAGGTGCTTTTGCTCGGCAAGTCACACTCAACAATACATCTGCACTCACGCGACCTACCCGCGACCTATTGAATGCATTGGAACTGTCTGCTAAAGAAGGCGGCATCATGCTTCTCGGTGAAGGTGTGTTCATTGATGGTGACAAATCCACACCTGTCACGCTTCAGTTCAAAGAGAAGACCTACGTCAAAACAGATGGCGATAGTAAAACTTTCACCAGAGCACAATTGGTTTTGCTTGCTTCTGAAGGAAAATTTGTTGGCACCTTCACTGCTCGGCATGGTGCAAAGGTAGGTATTGATAATCCACAACCGGGGATTTGGACATTGGGACCAATTGAGGCGCAACGCGGACACCAAGATTTTCCAGTCCTGTCTCCTGACAATACCGACATGACAATCAGTGGTAGACATATTCACGAGGGTGCCCACCTTTACGTTGATGGTAGGCGAGTAACTGGTACCATTACCTCCCAACAAGGGGAGTTTCTCGACCCAGATATTACCGTAAAATTGGAAACACTGCCTGAGGTTGGAATGCATCTCCTCCAGATTCAAAATCCGGATGGGATGTTCAGTAACGATTTCATCTTCCATGTCACTAAAGAAAAGAAGAACGATACTACCAAAGCAAGTTCTCAGAAACCTAAAAACGGTGTTGCATTTCTAAAGCAAGTTCTCGGAAAATCTAAGAAATAGCGATTAGCAAACGTATATCCACAAGGAGGTAACGTTATTATGGAAGGTCTCGCTTTAGGTCTCGCTTTAGGTCTCAGCATAGGTTTAGCTGTAGGAGTAGGATCTACAAGCCGGAACACGCGAAAGAAAGTTGAACGGCAGCTACGCAACGCAATTGTTGATAAAGAAATTTCTATTCGGGATAAAGATGGTGAACCGTTGACGACTGATGCACTTTTTGCCCTTCTTGACAAGAAATATAAGAAGACGTAACGATGCTATGAACACTCTCAACAGCATCCTTTAAAAGTTCGTAGTAAGGATATTCATCAGCCATTCGCTAAACAGACATTAAAAATTGCATGCCTATGAAAAACGTAGTCGTTGTCGTCATGGCATTAGTGGCGATCATTTTGGTTTCCCATGCGGAGGATAGTGTCGTCGGCCACTGGGAAGGAAAAATCAATGTTCCGATCCAAGCACTGACCATAAAGGTTGATCTTTCCATCAAAGACAACAATTGGAAAGGTACTATTGATATTCCAAGTCAAGGTGCTAAAGGCTTACCGTTATCCAACATCCATATTGAAGAAAGCGATGATAATATAAGCGTCAAATTTGTGATCCGTGGCGTACCGGGCAATCCAACTTTCGACGGACACCTACACGAAGGTATCATCAGTGGCAAATTCACCCAAGGTGGTGCTGCATTCAATTTCACACTTTCCCGAGACATCGTAACCGATCTTGCCAGACCCCAGGAACCGAAACCACCGTTTCCCTACAAAATCGAAGAAGTCACGTTTCAGAACGGACTTGTTAATCTTGCGGGTACTTTAACGTTACCACCTGGCGATGGGCCTTTTCCGGCAGCACTGCTTATTTCCGGTAGTGGTTTGCAGGATCGCGACCAGACGATATTCGGACACAAGCCGTTTTGGGTGCTTGCCGATTACTTGACCCGTGCTGGTATCGCTGTGCTCCGCGTTGACGATCCAGGCATAGGCAAGTCAACACCACATCCGAAATCACCAACCACAGCAGATTTCGCAACCGATGCGGAAGCAGGTGTAGCGTTCCTCAAGAAGGACAATCGAATGAAGTCTATCGGTCTGATTGGTCATAGTGAAGGTGGTGCCGTCGCTGCCATCGTTGCAAGTCGGGGTGACGACATAAACTTTATCGTGCTGATGGCTGCTCCTGGAGTCCGCGGTGCGGAACTTTTGCGTAAACAGAACGAACGCATCTTTGATGCTATGGGAATCGTGGAAGAACGTAAGCAAACCTTACTAACGCTTCTTGATCAGTTATTTACAACATTAGCCTCAGATATGGCAGATGATGAACTACGGCAGCAGGTTGGCGCAATTGTCCGCAAGCAGTTTGAAGTCAACGGTGTTCCCATTGACCAACAAGACAAAACACAAGTGCAAGCAGCGGTTGAACAAATCCTTAACCCATGGATGCGATATTTTCTGGCATTCAATCCGCAGCTTTTTCTCAAGAAAGTTAAATCTCCCGTGTTAGCACTTAACGGCGAACTTGATGTGCAGGTCGATGCAGAACAAAATCTCACTGGTATCGCTACTGCTCTTGACCAAGGCGGAAATCGCAATGTCACAATACATCGCTTACCGAAACACAATCATCTATTTCAACGTGCAACTACAGGACTGGTCAATGAGTACGCTGTTATTGAAGAGACAATCTCACCAAAAGTTTTGAATCTAATTCGAGACTGGGTGTTGTCAGTGACGCAATAAATTGGGATTTGGAAGGGACGTATTCAGTTGCTGTCTCTAATTCATTGCGGTTTCTAAATCCTAACTTTTATTTCACCCTCTCTACTTTAATTTGCGATTTACATTTCTATTCTGATATACTGTTATACTACCTGACACCTCCAATCTTCCGCAACGAGGTTATTGACGGCTATGAATCGCTCTAAAAAGATAACATTTCTGATTGTAGGTGGCATCCTGCTATCCATACTCGGAAATTGCTTCACCGATAGTCCCCATCAACCCTATCAATCAAGAAGAACCGTGAATCGTCAAGATTTTGCGAACCGTCAAAGTTCTGTGAACATCCCCTGGCCACACACATCAAATTTACCAATCGTCATTATTGATACTTATGGCAGATGGATTCCCGATGAACCCAAGAACCCGGCGCGGATGAAAATTATTTACGATGAATCCGGTGGTAGAAACGGTTTGGATAGTCCCCACGTCCATTTTGAGGGAAAAATCGGGATAGAGGTAAGAGGACAAACCTTACAAGGGTTTCCAAAAAAGCAATACGGTTTTGAATTTCAGGACGAAAGCGGCAATGACAAAGATGTATCCATATTTCAATTGCCAGCTGAATCCGATTGGGTGTTGAATGGTCCCTATACCGACAAAAGCCTCATGCGGAACTACTTGGCTTATGAGTTCAGCAATCGGATCGGCAGATATGCAAGCAGAACAAAATTCGTTGAAGTGTTCCTCAACACTACAGGGGATAAGACCATTCAAGCACGACATTATGTCGGAGTCTATCTACTTATAGAAAAAATTAAGCGAGGAAAAAATCGCGTCCCTATCCAATCGTTGAAACCGACCCACAAAACATCTCCCGAAATCACTGGGGGATATATCATAAAAATCGATAAGATGGATCGAAATGAGACTTTCTTCAATACTCGGCGCGGCACGAATCTTGCCCATGTATATCCGAAAGGGCACGAAATGCCTCATGTCCAAAGAGCGTGGATTCGGGATTATATGAGTGTGTTTGAATCTGTGTTAGCTGGAACGCATTTTAGAGACCCAGAGCACGGGTATGCCAAGTATATTGATGTGGATTCTTTTATCGATCATTTTATCATCAATGAACTTTTCAAAAACACAGACGGATTTCGCTTCAGCGCATACATGTTCAAAGATAGAGGTGGAAAACTAACGATGGGACCTGTTTGGGATTTCAATCTATCTATGGGTAATACTATTTTCTATGACGCTTGGCAAACCGAGAATTGGCTTATTTATACAAACCCCGTTCCTTTTTGGTGGGACCGACTGCTATCAGATACCAACTTCAAACATAAACTTGTCAAAAAATGGAAAACACTGCGAAAAAACGAACTCGCCACACCAAAAATTCTTGGTGAAATCGATCGAACCGCTGAATACCTGTCCGAAGCACAAAAACGTAACTTCCAGAGATGGCGTGTACTGGTCGCTCACTTTTTGGTAACCCCGGACCGGGACACTCCACCTATCAAGGAGAAGTGAACGAAATGAAGACCTGGCTGCAAGCTCGACTGAAATGGATGGATAAACACATTGAATTGCTACCTCAAAAGTATCAATACTCTCGAAGGTATTGATACTAAGGTAAAGTAATCAACTATGGTGAAGCATAGAATGAATAAACATTCTTGATTTTGAATTACACTCTTCAGAATTATGCAACCATTTTACCCTTAACCGGCGTCACTATATATGACTCGCGTAATAATTAAAATTGGAGAGAGTCCTTCAATTTATCTCAATATCGCGCAAGTCAATCTTACAACTATCATAACCGATAACCGATAGCCAGATGAAACATATACGTCTAACAACCCTGATATTTGCCTTAATTGTGACGTTAGTTTTACGCGCTACTACTTATGCGCAAAACATTGAAGATGAAACGCATTGGAATCAGTTTCGCGGTCCGAATGGGAGCGGTGTGATAAAAACTGCCGATATCCCAGTTCATTTTGGACCCGACACAAACATCTTATGGAAAAAGCAAATCGGTGGCGGGCAGTCGTCTCCTGTTATTTGGGGCAACCGTATCTTTGTCACGACCTTTTCACCGGAAAATAGGGATCAACTTACAGTCGTTTGTCTTGATCGTCAGCAAGGAGACATTCTATGGCGTAAATCAATCAGTTCCCGAAAGAACGCGCAGTATTTTCCGTTGCTGAACGGCCCCGCATCACCGACACCTATAGTTGACGATAAACACGTTTACGCCTACTTCGGCATCTACGGCATGCTCTGCTATACCCATGATGGGACTAAGGTTTGGGAACGTCAAATTGATCCGCCAGCAAGCCAATACGGGATGTCGGTCTCGCCGATACTTTATAGAGACAAGGTTATCCTCGTTTTAGACGACAACAGAGGCAATTCACGACTTCTCGCGATGAATCGTGACACAGGTGACATCGCGTGGGAACAACCGAGCCCCTTATTCCGTGCAGGTTGGTCTACTCCAATGATCTGGGAACATAAATTCTGTGATGAACTTATCGTTCTGGGTTATAAGAAGTTGACTTCTTATAATCCTGTTACTGGTGAAGAGATATGGTGGGCGGGTGGGTTTTCTGTCGAAACCATCGGTGTTCCTGTGGTAGGGGAAGGGCTTCTGTTTGTAAGTGATGCCGCTGCGGGTGGTCGCGGTGAAATCGAATGGGATGCAGAGTTGTCATGGAAAACTACACTTGAAGATTTTGACAAAAACCGAGACAACAAAATACAACGCGAAGAGATGGCAGACGGCTTTAGAATCCCTTTGCGAAGCGAATTGGAAAAGCACGAACTCGGAGCAGCGTATCCGATCGGGCCCCGGCAGGTCAGCGGTTGGTTCAAACACTTGGACAGAGACAAAGATGGTGTGCTGAGCAAAACAGACTGGCTGGAACTTATGTCCGAGTTTGCTATGGAAAGTCAACCGACGCTCATAGCGATAAAACCGGGCGCGGAAGGAAATGCGCGACCACTGAACGTGGCATGGGAAATACATAGTGGCATACCTGAAATACCATCGCCGCTTTATTGTCAAGGGAAAATTTACCTGCTGCGAAAAGGGGGTATTCTGACATGCATTCGGGCATCAGACGGTAATCAACTCTTCCGTGAACGAATCGGGGCAAGAGGTCAGTATATCGCTTCACCTATCGCTGCAGGAGACAAATTGATCACGGCTTCTCAACAAGGCACAGTCACGGTTATTCAAATTGGCGATACACTTGAAGTCCTCGCAAGAAATGATTTCGGAGAAGAGATTATCGCGACACCTGCAATTGCCGAAAACGCAATATATCTGCGAACCGTCAAACACTTATATGCCATCGGTAAAAAATAATTAAGGGTGTTCATAAATACTTCAATGTTAATTGTGTGCTTAAAAGTAGTAGGCACGCTCCGCGTGCCGTAACCGAATTCAACGGAGCGCGTAATTACGCCTCTTTTTAACCTTTTGATGTAACATTTCTGGCTTCTGGATTAGGAAAACGGAAAACTGAATGGCTCGCTTCGCGGTGAACCTTGACATATTCCCCTGAGTACGCTACACTGTATTTTAAGCAGGAGGGAAAACACATGGCTTTTAGTGATTTCAAAACAATCCCAGAAGTGTTAGAAAAATTCAGAATCACATACACAGTAAAAGATTTCGTCCGGATTGAGGAAAACTCATGCATCCCTTCAGAACAATTTTTGCAAGATTTTGAGTTTTGCACACAACATATTGATGTTTTTGCCTCCGAAGCAGCACGTTGTGAGGCTATTATCTTTCCGATTTTAAAGGAGGTCTACAAAGCCTACGCAGCCGATTACGCGCTCTGGATTAAGAAAGCCATCACCTACGATGAAACACTAAGCGGAACACCTGATTACCTCATCTCCACACGGTCTGAGTTAGGCATCCCTGTTGTTGGAATACCGCTGATCATCCTTGTTGAAGCAAAGAAGAACGATTTTGATCAAGGTTGGGGACAATGCATAGCGGAGATGCTCGCTGCGCAAAAGATAAATGGGGATCCCGACACTCCGGTTTACGGAATTGTAAGCGACGGGACAACCTGGCAATTTGGACTACTCCTTGATGATGCCTTCACTCGAAACAGAGCAAGTGTGACAATGGATAATTTGCCCCGCCTCTTCGGGGCAATTGATGCTGTCTTCAAGGCGAGCTGCAATGGACATCGCGCGCATACGCCGCAAGAGAATATATCCTCAGATTTGTAGGAACTGAATGCCTGCAGCGGTAGCGTTAACTGTAAGCACTTTTACACCGAATCTAAATTAAAAATATGGGACGGACCTGGTTAGATGATGGAGATCCGATCTTCCACATTTCCACACCTTCTACCTCTTTTCACAAAAAGGAAATCTTATGCAATCAACACCACAACACACTGACGCAATGGATGCCGACGACGTTGCTGCCATTGATGATCTTCGCGATGTCTACGACCAATTAAAAAAATCACTTGCCAAGATCATCATCGGTCAGGAGCAAGTCATTGAAAACTTATCAATCTGCCTGTTTTCGCAAGGGCATGCCCTATTGATGGGTGTCCCCGGCTTGGCGAAAACACTTTTAGTACGCCGGTTTGCCGAAACCATGGCATTGAAGTTCAGACGAATCCAATTCACACCTGACCTCATGCCGATGGACATCACCGGCACAGACATCCTGCAAGAAATTCCGGGCGGTAGACGCGAGTTTGAGTTCGTAAAAGGCCCGCTGTTTGCCAACCTTATTCTCGCTGATGAGATTAACCGCGCCCCTTCCAAAACACAAGCCGCAATGCTTGAGGCGATGCAGGAACACAAAATCACGGTAATCGGTAGAACTTATCAACTGGATCCCCCATTTTTTGTGTTAGCAACGCAAAATCCGATTGAACAGGAAGGGACATATCCGTTGCCGGAAGCACAATTAGACCGATTTATGTTCAGAATTGAGGTGGACTATCCGTCACGATCTGAAGAAATCGAAATTGCTCGAACAACAACCGGTATGTCACTTCCTACGTTAGAACACGTCCTGACAGGTGAACGGGTCATTGCATTTCAAAACCTTGTTCGGCGCGTCCCCGTGTCCGAGCACATCTATGAATTTGCCGTTGACTTAGCACGTAGCACACGACCGAAAGGCGACGCAGCACCCGATTGGCTGAAACCGCTCGTTGCTTGGGGTGCCGGTCCACGTGCTGTCCAATACCTAATACTCGGTGCTAAGGCACGCGCCGCACTCAGCGGTAGCTACATGGCACGGCTTGAAGATGTGACCGCAGTTGCAAATCCAGTGCTGGCACATCGCGTTATTACTTCCTTCGCTGCCGAATCCGAGAATATTACCAGCCAAGATATCGTTGAACGCCTCGTTGAAGAGCTTTCTGAGCAAGGGTAAAACATGGCACTGCAACTCAAACGGGATTACCTCAATCAGAAAGTGTTAGAACGGCTTTCTACGCTTCAACTGCACGCTCGGTTGCCGATGATAGGAAGCGTATCCGGCAAACATCGCAGTCCTATTCGCGGTTCAAGTCTTGAGTTCGCGGAGTACCGTAAGTACGTGCCGGGTGATGACACACGGCGACTCGATTGGCGGGCTTATGCCCGTAATGATCGATACTACATCAAGGAATTTGAGGCAGATACGAACCTGCGCATGTGTTTAATCGTTGATACCAGCGGCTCAATGGGGTTCGCTCACAACGGCACGAGCAAACTTGACTATGCACGACGTATCGGCGGCACCTTAGCCTATATCGCCGCGCTTCAAGGCGATGCGGTCGGACTCTACTGTGCGGGCACACAGTTTCAAAAGGAGATCCCGCCTAAACGGAGTGCGACACACCTGAGTGTGGTACTTGATGAACTTGGAGCAGTTGAACCGACTGGTGAGACCGGATTGGCAGATGTTCTTCACGAAACCGCCGAACGTGTCCCACAGCGCGCACTGATTGTCATCATCTCAGATCTTTTCATTGAACCAGAAGTGGCGCGGAACTGTTTTGAGCACCTACGATTCCGTAAACACGATGTAGCAGTGTTCCATCTTATAGAACAGAACGAACTGGATTTTGAGTTTGATCGTCCAATGCGCTTTGTTGATATGGAGGGTGGCGAACCTATATTGGCAGACCCACTCATTGTTGGCACACAATATCGCCGCGCCCTTGAAGTATATCTCGAAAGTATGAACGAGGTCATCCGAGACACCGAAATTGATTATCATCGTGTCTGCATCCATGAGGACTACGGCGACGTATTGGCAAAATTCCTATTAGGGCGAACACCAAAAAAGCGTAAGTAAGGCTTTTAGCTATCGGCATTCGGCTGTCGGCTTTCAGAGAAGACTGGCCTCCGTAAGCCAATAGTTATCTAAAGAATACTATCGTTTGGACAATTAACAAGTTATTCAAGTTGACTTGTTGAGATACTGTGAGGTGTGTCCAGTCAAAATGCTGGACACCTGTCGCCCCGCTGGGCTCAGTATCCTGGAACACCGCTTTTCTATAAACATTCCGCCCTGCTGGGGCTGCTCAAAAGTATTTTTCTACTATGAATTTTCTACAACCTTTTGCATTAATAGCACTTCCCTTGATGTTGCTACCTGTAATCATTCATCTCATCAATCAACAGCGGCATCGTACTGTCCCTTGGGCAGCGATGATGTTCCTGATGACTGCGAAACGTATGAGCAAAGGCATGGCACGTCTTCGCCATATTCTTATATTGCTGATGCGCGTACTTGCGATTGCAGCTCTGATTTTTGCCATTAGTAGACCACTTTCTGGTGGATGGTTAGGGAGTATTGGATTAGCGAAACCAGACGTAACTATGGTGCTGCTTGACCGATCCGCCAGTATGGAAACGCAAGACCTACAAGCAGGTGAGTCGAAAAGATCCACAGCACTAAAACGGCTTGCACAGTTACTGGAGCAAGGCGATTACGGAACGCATTTAATTCTGATTGATAGTGCCACTGGACAGCTGCAGGAAGTAGATTCACCGAAAGCGTTATTGAGCATACCTATGACCGAATTGAGTGCCACGAGTGCCAATATTCCGGGCATGCTTGAATCCGCTTTAACCTACCTCAAGGCAAACAATTCTGGACGTGCCGATGTCTGGCTCTGCTCCGATCTTCATGAAAACGATTGGGCTGTTGACAGCGGGCGTTGGGATGCAATACGCGGGGAATTTGCGCAGCTAGACGGTGTACATCATTTCTTGCTTGCATATTCAACACCATCTTCAAACAATTTATCGGTGAGAGTAGAAAACGTTGAGCGGTGGCAACGCGGCAACGAGGCGGAACTCATTCTTGATGTGATGGTTCGCACTGAAGGCAGCAATACCGCAATACGAGACGTGCCGATTGAGTTTGAAGTCAACAACGTTCGCTCTGTGGTAGAAGTTGAACTTGATACACGCGGGGCATCTTTGCAAGGACATCGTATCCCAATTGATGGCACGCTCACTTCGGGATGGGGATCCGTAGGGTTGCCGGGTGATGCGAATCCGTTGGACAATCGATTTTTCTTTGTGTTTTCAGAATCGCCGGTGCGAAGATCGGTTATCGTTAGTGATGACGCAAGAACTGGCGAAGCGTTTCGTCGCGCACTCACCATTCCAACAGATGCTCGACTTCAACATCAAGCAGACGTGATTTCCGTGAACCGCGTTGGAGAGATTGATTGGGAAAGGACAGGATTATTGATCTGGCAGGCAGCCTTGCCTAAAGGGTTGGTTGCGGAACAGATTCAGAATTTCGTCAATAGCGGACGTGTTGCTATCTTCTTCCCACCAAATCAGCATGCTGGTGATCAGATATTTGACTCGCGTTGGAACGACTGGCAGACACCTGATGATGAGCAAATTTCCCAGATTTCGTGGTGGCGTGGCGATGCGGATCTGCTGGCGCATGTAAATAGTGGTAACCCTTTGCCTTTGAACGAACTACGCACCTACCAATATCGTGCCCTTGAGAGCACTGGAACAACGTTAGCGAAGTTTGGCAACGATGCGCCGCTGCTAACCCGTATAAATACTGACCGCGGCGCAGTTTATTTCTGTAGTACACTACCTACAGCGCAATTCTCATCTTTTGAACGGGACGGTGTTGTGTTTTATGTGATGTTGCAGCGTGCATTAGCAGATGGTTGTCGTGTATTGACAGAAGCATCTCAACGCGACGCAGCACCTGACGTGCTCGTAGACCGTGAACAATGGAAGGCGGTTGCACCTGAAGAGAACGCTACATCCCTTTCACAACGCGGATTACATGCTGGAGTCTACCGAGACGAGGCGTATTGGGTAGCCGTAAACCGTAGTCACGCTGAAGACACCGCAAAAGCAGCACCTGTTGATGCAGTTGACACACTATTTGATGGATTGTCGTATCGAAGAATAGATGTAGAAGTCGGAGATACCTCCTCCTTAGCCAGCGAACTTTGGCGCACCTTTCTCATTGCGATGGCGTTAGCACTCATTGTGGAAGCAGTGCTGAGTTTGCCGAGTAAGAAAGCTGAAGCTAATCCTGTGGCAGATTTTGCAACAGCGGATTGAAGATCGGAATAGTATTCTGTTTCGATAGACATTATATTGACTTCTTATTGTGAAACAAGTATAATTTGTTATATATAATTTTACAATTAGATTATTGTTGCGTTTCCGCTTTTACAATAGTGGTAACAGGACAGAATCTCCACAGAAAACAGATCACGAAAAACTATGTCAAACAAAGAAGACCTTATCACAACAGCATTCGTTAAAGTGCTCCGTCCGATGCGGCACGGATGGACGCTCACCCAACATCCATCAGCACCGTTCATTGAAAATGACAGGGAGCCCGATGTCATCGTCACTGAACCGAAACGAAATCCCATTGCTATTGAAGACAAAGTTGACAATCAACGCAGTGCTGACCTTAGTGGTGAAAAACAACTTAAGGACTTCTACCTCGGCAAAACACTTGAGACCATAGGACATACAATTCACACTGGCATCGCCGTTCGATTTCCCTACAGATTCAGAACGATGGAACAAGCTGGACTTGATGAAAAAATGAAAGAAGCAGTGGATATCGCTTACTGCCTACTTAGTATAGATAAACCTTATCGTTTTCCCAAAGAAGGTTGGTTAACAGGCAGCATAGCAGACATCGCTACCGCTATCCGTGTCGAAGCAACTCCTATTTCAAAAATCGAGGAGGCTGTCCAAACGCTTAAAAACGGTGTCAACCACGCTGCAATGCGTGCTGAACAAACTATTGAAGAGCGGCCTGATCTTGGAAAACAGATTGCCAAGATTCTCTATCAAGAGCCCGGTAAGCAAACGATACAGATGGCAATGCTAATCATTGGAAATGCCTTTGTGTTCCAGAGTCTTCTTGCACATAGACCCGATATGAAAACTGTGCCAAGTCTCAGTGAAATCAACGAAGAATATGGAAAACTGTCTGTCTCGGAAGTCTTAAAAGTCTGGGGACATATTCAAAAAATCAACTATACCCCTATTTTCGGTGTAGCCGACCGACTTGTTCGCGTTCTCAGCGGTGATGACCAATTAGTTGGTGATGTATTGCGTATTTTGCGAAAAACTGCTCTTACCCTACAAAACATGGGGCTTGCTCATGAGCATGAACTCGCGGGGATTGCATTCCAAGATTTTATCAAAGATCGGAAAACTATCAAGGCTAACTACACACGCCCCGAATCGTCTACGCTCCTCTGTGCGCTTGTCTTACCAGAACTAAAGCAAAAAGCGAAAAATATCAAGGTCGCGGACTTTGCTTGCGGCACTGGTACACTCCTTAACGGTATGTACCAATGCATCCTTAACTTTCACGAACAATCAGGTGGTAAAGGGGAAGACATCCACAAACACATGGTAGAGAAAAATCTCCTCGGTTGTGACATCCTTCCCAATGCTACACACCTCACTGTTTCTATTATTGCTGGCACTTATCCTGACATCCGCATTGGCGACACCCGTATCAAAACAATGGCTTATGGAACACCACATGGCGATGGAAGTTACGCAATCGGAGCACTTGATCTACTCAACAACCCAGAGCAAGCTACTCTTCTTGACTTAGAAAAAGTTGAAGCTGTGAGTGGAATCGGAAATCGATCCGAACCGCTTCGTAAGCAATTTAAGCCTCATGAATTTGACATAGTGATTCAAAATCCACCGTTTACTCGAATAGGTGCGGATAACAACTCGGATACGCCAAAGCACATTTTTGCTGATAAGAAAGTGGCTGAGGAGATGCGCAAAGCACTCAAAGGTCAAAAAAGCAGAATTGGTCATGGGCAAGCAGGTCTCGGTTCTTACTTCGTTGATCTTGCAGACAAAATGCTTAAACACAAAGGAAGAATGGGAATTGTGCTTCCCGCGGCAGCACCGGCTACTACTAGTTGGCGCAAAGTTAGAGCTCTCTTTGCTCAAGAATACCACGGTGTAGTTGTTGTCACAATTGCTGACCCTGATATTAAAAAATGTTCTTTTTCTGCAGACACAAAAATCGCTGAATGTCTCATCATTGCTACAAAGGGAAAATCAACTGACACGGGCCGTGGAACCTTTGTTTGTCTACGTCGTCGCCCAAATAGTGAATTAGAAGCTCTGGAAATTGCAAAGCAGATTAATCAACTCAAAGAAATCCGTCAACTTGAAGATGGCACTGTCGGAGGAAATTCAATCAAGGTTGGTGATGAAATTGTTGGACACGCAGTAAACGCGCCCCTTACTCAAGTAAATGACTCCTGGCCTGTAACACGAGTGAAAGATTTGGTTGTAGTCCAATCCGCCCACCAACTCATTAATAGTCAATTGTGGCTTTCACATCAAGACAAACCTGTTAAGCTTCCAATTTGCTCCCTCTCTAAAATTGCTACGATTGGTAAGAGGATTTTGGATATAAAAGATGACGCTGGAGGAAAAGCTTTTGATGTTGAAAAAGGGAGCATTGAAACAGCAGATTATCCATGTTTGTGGCATGTAAAGTCCGAAATTCAGAGAGCAATGGTCGTTGTTCCTGATGCTCACGCTTTACCCCGGCCAAATGCGATTGAAAAGGTTGCAGAAATAAAAACATGGAATGGTAGGTGTCACTACAACAGTTGTATACAATTTAATGCTAATTCTCTTGTCGTAATGTTTACTGAACAAAATACGATAGGAGTAGCTCTAATTCCAAACGTTGTTTTTAAAAACAAAAATTATGATTATGCGTGGACACTTTGGGGGAATTCAACCTTGGGTTTGTTATGCCATTGGATGCATTGTGGTAAACAACAAGAAGGACGGGGAATTATTAGAAAAGAGTCGCTAAGTTCTTTGCCTACTTTAGATGTTCGTAAGCTCAATCCGTTTCAGTTAGCAATGGCAGAGTCTATTTTCCATGAATTAAAACACAAGCGCATGCTTCCGTTCAACGAAATGGTAGATGATCCAGTACGCCAAGAACTTGATCGACGGTTGTTATCTGAAGTCCTTGGTTTTAAAAAAGATACCTATCCAGATGTACATAAGGGTATGGATCTCCTTCGTGCCAAATTGTGCGCTGAACCCAGCATCTATGGAACTAAAAATTCGAAAAGTGATTTGGAGGCGGAAGCACAAAAGCTTGAACTTCAGGACGAAAACCTAGCTCCAGTGCAAGATGAGTTATTCCTATAACCTAATCTTTAATACACCACGTAATCTATAAAAAAAGAGTTTTAGCACACTCGGAGACCTAACAAAAAATGCAAGACCAGCAAGGACACCTTGAATTCTTTTCAAGCGGTTCCGTCATAATTTTAGGGCTGATTATCGTAATTGTAACCGGTGCATTGTGTTGGTTTGCATGGCACCGTAGTGGTTATCGCAATCGAATCGGATGGCTTGAGTTGCTACGTTTTGTGCTCGTTTGCCTCGTGGTTCTTACACTAAATCAACCGGAATGGTTAGAGTCACAGCCTCCGGAACGACGTTCCACACTTGCAGTTTTGTGGGACAAATCTAATAGCATGCAAACACAGGATGTCATTGACGATCAAGACACCACAGCAAACCGCAAAAGCCGTGCCGAAACGATTCAAACGTTGATGTCCGAGGATGTTTGGAAACCCGCGGATGATACCGAACTCAACGTAGTATTTGAACCGTTCTCTTCACTGTTGGACTCAGCAGAAGAAGCTACAGATTTAAACGCAGGACTGTCGCACGTTTTGGACAATCATTCCAACCTTCGCGGCGTGGTACTACTGTCGGATGGTGATTGGAACGTTGGCAACTCACCAGTGGAGGCAGCGACACGGTTTCACATGCAAGGGATTCCCGTTTTCACGGTGGGAGTCGGCAGTGAAGTCCCATTGCCTGACCTTGAGTTAGTCAGTATGGACGCACCAACTTACGGCGTAACAAAAAAGCAGTTACGCATTCCGTTTGTCGTCCGTAATACCTTGGGACAGGATAGAGATGTAACCCTCACGTTAAGCGTCAATAACGAGGCAAAGGTTACTAAAACTATCACTGTTCCCGCTATGGGACAAGCACAAGAAAATATGGCTTGGACACCAAAGGAAACTGGTGATTACGACCTAAACCTACGGATTGCGAAGGATATACAGGAGCTGATTCCCGAAAATAATGAACTCTCTGCACCTATATCCATACGGAAGGAGCAGTTGAAAGTCCTCGTCATTGAATCTTATCCACGTTGGGAATATCGATACCTACGCAACGCTTTGGAACGCGATGCGGGTGTTGATGTAACATGTTTGCTCTTTCATCCTAAGTTACCGAAGGTCGGAGGCGGACGCAGTTATATTAAACGTTTCCCTGATGCCAGAGAACTTAGCAATTTTGACGTGGTGTTCCTTGGCGATGTCGGTATAGCCCCCGAACAGTTAACGGTCGAACAAACACAAGACTTACGGCAACTCGTCAGTGCGCAAGCTACTGGCATCGTCTTTCTACCGGGACGCACCGGGGCACAGGATTCGTTGACTGTCGGCCCACTTGCGGACCTCTATCCTGTTGTCTTAGACCCTGCGGCACCGAATGGTGTCGGTTCAAGTGTACAAGGGTATTTTGCACTCACCGAACCCGGACAGCGAAGTTTGTTAACACGTCTTGGAGATACTGACCTTGACAATAGTGAGGTATGGCGCATGTTACCAGGGTTTTTCTGGTACGCTGGCATCCAACGCGCGAAGGCAGGCACTGAAATTTTGGCAGTGCACGATCAAGCTGCCACAGTGTCCGGACGAGTGCCGCTAATCGTTACAAAGACCTACGGCACAGGTAAAGTCCTATTTATGGGGACAGACAGCGCATGGCGTTGGAGGCATGGTGTGGAAGACAAATACCACTACCGCTTCTGGAGCCAAATCGCACGCTGGATGGCGTACCGCCGACAGATGGCGCAAGGCGAAGCAATACGACTGTTCTATTCACCAGATAGACCACACGTTGATGATGTGCTAACGTTAAATGCTAACGTGATGGACAACGTTGGCGGTCCGTTGGATAGGGGCACTGTTACTGTGCAAGCGATTTCACCTTCAGGGAAAACAGAGACAATTCGACTTCAGCCGGGCATAGAGGATGCGTTAGGGTTGTTCGTCGGGACGTTTGTGCCGAAAGAGGCTGGTGACTATCGTCTTGTTGCGACCAGTAGCGAAACAGGTGCCTCTGTTCAAACAGAGCTTTCTGTGCAAGGCTTGAACCGGGAACAGCAGGGACGTTTGGCGCGTTTTGATGTTTTAGACGAAATCGCCAAAATTACCGATGGGAAATTGGTCTCGATTGCTGAGGTAGGAACGCTATTAGATCATCTGGCAGCCTTACCAGAACCCGAACCGATTGTTAAGCGAACACGAATCTGGGCACATCCGATCTGGGGCGGATTGATTATCTTACTGCTTGGATTATTTTGGGTTGCACGCAAAATGGCAGGTACGATATAGTTATGGTATTCATTTACTCTCTTCAGAAAATCCTTTAACCGACAACTGATAACCAACAGCCACATAAAAGGAGAACTTCAATGAATCAAACACAGTCAAAAGAAAATACTATCAACCTACCCCCGCGCATGAAAAAAGCACTGGAACAGTACCGAAAACGGGTATGGATAATCAAACTTGCCGAAGGCACATTAGCAGCAATTTTTGGTATCATCATTTCGTATCTCATCGTATTTGGCTTAGACCGAATTTTTGATACGCCCACGCTTTTACGCGCGCTCATCTTGGTAATCGGGATGGTGGGTATGGTGATTTTTCTGCCACTGAAGTACTACAATTGGGTGTGGCAGAATCGGCAACTTGAAGGAATCGCTCGGTTGTTGCAGCATAAGTTCCCCCGTTTTGGCGATCACGTGCTTGGCATCGTGGAACTTGCGTCAGAAAGGTCAGATCGGTCATCAAGTCCTGCGCTTGTTGCAGCCGCTATGCGTCAAGTTGATGAAGAGGTAGCAAAACACAATCTCGCAGATGCTGTGCCGAATCCTCAGCACCGTCGGTGGGCATTGGCTGTAGGTCTGCCTTTAGTCTTAGTCATCATCGGAGTGCTTGTGATCCCCGCAACAACTCGGAACACGCTTGCTCGATGGTTGACCCCGTGGCGTAACGTGGATCGATATACCTTCGCGCAATTGGACGGTGAATCGGATCTTCGAGTGGTGGCTTATGCGGAACCTTTTGATGTTGAAGCGCGCCTGAAAGACGAGTCACCATGGAAACCCGAGTCGGGCGAGGCACGATACGCAAACCAGATACCTATAACAGCAGAACGAGATGGGGCAGCCTACAAATTTCAGTTGCCGCCGCAAACCGAAGACGGCAGCGTTAATCTTCGAGTAGGAGATGCGCGGCGTTCTATACCAGTTGAACCCAAATTAAGACCCGCGCTGAAAGAACTTATTGCCAAGGTTCAGCTGCCCGAATACCTGCAACGCCAAGAACCGCAAATAGATGATGTGCGAGGCGGAATAGTAAACTTAGTGAAGGGAAGTACCGCGACCTTAGAAGCCACTACGACACGCGAACTGTCAGAAGCAACGTTAAACAATCGTCCTCAAAAGGTGGATGGCGCACGCGTGATGACCGAACCTATATCAACAGATACAACGATAGAGTTGCGCTTGACATGGCGTGATCGTTTTGGACTCGCCGCCAGTGAACCACAGGTGCTACAGCTTGAGGTGGAAGACGATGCAGAACCGACAGTTGCCATCAAAAAACTAAAGAACAATCAAGTTATCCTTTCTACGGAGACACTTGCCTTTGAGATTCAGGCGAGGGATGACTTCGGGGTGAAGCGGATCGGTTTGGAATGGGAAGGCATTAAGAACCCTATCCAAAACCCTGATCCTGCCATTGGCGAAAAAATCGTGTCATCAGGAAGCCCAACTTCGGAGGAACTCAACGTTCCGGCAACATTATCTGTTGAACGTGAAAATGTCAAACCCCAAAGTCTGCGTTTGCGTGCCTTTGTGGAGGACTATTTTCCTAAACGCGAGCGTGCCTATTCACCGCAAATCGTGCTACATGTCCTTGCACCAGCAGAACACTTTAAGTGGGTAATCGGACAAATGCAGCGTTGGGCAGGCGCGGCGAAGGATGTCCACGATAAAGAGTTGCAATTACACCAAACCAATCGTGAACTGCGCGACCTACCTGCTGAAGCACTTGATGACCCAGCACAACGCAAAAAGTTACAGAATCAAGCCGCGGCAGAACGCGCTAATGCAGCAAAACTTGATAGCCTCATCGAAACCGGCATGGGCCTGCTTCAAGAAGCAGCGAAAAACGATGAATTTGATGCGGGACAACTCGACTCGTGGACTGAAATGCTCAAACAGTTAGAGGAGATAGCAGGAAAGAAGATGCCTTCTGTCGCAAATTTACTTGCACAGGCATCCGAAGCACAAGGACAATCCTCCAATCCCTCTCCATCTGGTGAACCTACTAATCCCTCACAAACTGATCCTACACAACAGGGAAACCAGACACCAAATGGAAAATCTCAACCGTCTGATAGCAAATCGGGTAAGTCGGAAGACGATATCAAAAAATATGGTCCCGATAGTAATAAATCATCTGAGAAGGCAGACGAGAATCCTGATGATCCAAACAAACCCGGTGATTCGGCAAGCGTGAATCGGAGTAAACCGGCAGATGGTAAGCCAGGTTTTTCACCTGCGAATCCCACACCTGGTGTGTCAGATGTTGAATCAGGATTCAACAAGCCTGATAAACCACCAGGGGGAGAACCCTCACAAGTCGTTGGTGGGATGGGGATTCCTACCACTACTCTCAAAGGGAGCGGTAGAAATGATCAAGATCAAAGCACAGAAACGCCGCAAGCATCAGAACTTGTTCTGGAGGCGTACGAAGAACAACAGGAATTGCTGGATGCCTTTGCCAAACTATCGGATGAGATGAAAAAGCTGCTTGTCGGTTTTGAAAACAGCACATTTGTGAAACGCTTGAAAGCAGCCTCACGAAAGCAGGTTGATATTGCGGATGATCTCAACAATCTGGATAGTTTCGGTCTTGCTGACAGAGGAACAAACAATCAGACCGAACGAAAACGTTTAGCAGAACTTGAAGACGCTGAGTCAAAAAAAGTGACAACTATCATACAAGACATGGCGGCATATACCGACCGACGTCCGTCTGCCAACTACTTGCGTGTCCTTTCGGAGATGGAGGACGCTTCTGTCGCGAACCAGATGCGTGATCTTATAAGGTCAATTAACAGAAATTTTGTCGGGCAATCAACTATTGAGGCAGAATTTTGGGCAGATACACTGGATCGATGGGCTGAACAGTTGGTAGACCCGTTACCCGAAGCAGAACCTGGAGAAGGAGGAATGACCGTCCTCCCGAACCTGCCACCAGAAATCATCCTGAAAGTGTTGCGCCTGCTCAATCGCGAGATTCAATTGCGGGAAGAAACGCGCGAGGCTGAGCAAGCAAAGGAAGCACTCAGTAACGACAAATATTACGAGCGAAGCGAAGCATTGAGCGATACACAATACGATATCACAGAGGATACTCGGGAAGTCGCAAGGGAAATAAGTCTGCTACCCAATGCCGACGAACCGCTGATTCAGCAACAATTCGCCAAGGTATCACGGGCATCCTTGGTTATGGACGAGGCAGAATCAATCCTTGCGAAACCTGACACCGGACCCAAAGCAATCGCAGCTATTTCAGAAGTGATCGAAATTCTACTTGAAACACAACGTGTTCCAAATACCCCCGGCGGTGGAGGTGGCGGACAATCGCCAGGTGGTGGACAAGGATTAGCTGCAATAGTTTCCGCATTAAGACTCATGGGTGCTGGTGATGACAGCGGCAAAGCCTTCATTGAAAATCGGGCACCGAAACAAGCGACAGGCAAAGCTGGGCGTGTATTACCCGAAGAATTTCGCCAAGGATTGGACGCTTATTTCAACGTTTTAGAAGGAAAGTAGTAGACATACGGTGTGCCGTAAAGCAGAGGGGAAACCGATGGTTGATGCGCAAGAAGACTCTATCCCGTTTGAAGTATTCGCCAGTTTCAAGCGGATAGAGACAGGCAATCCGATCATTTCGCTTCCACCACCCCTCTGGGCAGCAGCGACTCATGCTATCGTTGTTGATGACAAGGCACACTACATCTGGTGCAAACGCGAACCGGACAACGTTTGTTGGGTGATGATGCATGCGACAGCACCCATTAGTGACCTAACGGACATCACACAGGATGCGCGTAATCCTATTCTTGAACCTTCAGCGGACGGCTTTGATAACGCAGCTGTTGAGTATCCATTTCCCTTTCTAAATCCTGCTGATGGCAAGTTCTATATGGAACTCATAGCGAGTAAGAGCTAAGCATCGTTGAAAGTTCTCCGAAAGTTTATCATTGAACTCATAGCGAGTAAGAGCTAAGCATCGTTGAAAGTTCTCCGAAAGTTTATCATTGAATATGCTAAATTACGAAAACCTAAACGGGTTTCTTTGAGTTTATCATAACTAAGGGCAAGTTTCCGATAAGTCTCTTGCCAACCCAAGGTTCGCTCCACTTTATATCGGTCTTTGTCCATTTCTTTGTTAAACCACCGGAACGGACGGGCAATTACAATAGGTTCTTTGGCATTCCGCCGGTTCGGATAGATCACCGGGAGCAGCCCGTGTTGTTTGATAATCTTATGATTCTTTTTGGAATCAAAACCGGAGTCCAGTGTTAGAGCGGAAGCATTGAGGTCCATTCCAATACGATTAGCAAAGGCGATAAGATCGGTGAGTGTTTCGGGCAAAATCTTTGTCCCATCTTGGTTGACAGGTTTGATGGTTATCGGGCTGATGATGAACCCCTGATTGTCAGTGATGATCAACTCTTTTTCACCTTTTTGATGTTTGTGGCCTGAATAACCGATGTTGTCCCCTTTTTTCACGACGGTATTTGACCCATCTCCATGAAGTTGAGAGGTGTCAAGTTGGTCGGTGTCAAGCAGGTGTATCACTGATGCCTCAAAAAGTTTCTGATACGAGCCATCTTTTGACCACCGATTATGCCATTTATAGATATTAGACCAATGGAGTTCAGGATGCCGGGTTCGGAGTTGATCCCATTGAATACCCGTATGTAAAACATAGAGGATATAGTTGAATATCTTGTCCAAGGAGAGTTTCGGCGGGTGTGTAAAGTTTTTGTACAGGTATGAATTGGAAAGATGTTACAAGTTTTACCCAAAAATGGTATCCTATCCTAACGTGAGTTTGATAAATATTTTTAGAAGTTACATATCATTGGCAACTGACAGTCTTTTTCCTGAAGTTCTTTATGTTTGAGTGAAGGTTTCTTCTTCAGACAGGTATAAGCGATCAAGGCAGCAACTGTGTTCACTTGAAAGTTAACAGGACTTCTATGTCGTGTGTGTTGTCCCTCTGTCTGACTTTTGAGTTCTTTATTTACGGACTCAACGAGCATCCGTTTCTTCAAGAGTGCTGTATCAGCATCAGACAAAGGTTCAGGTTTCATATTCGGACGCACTTTGTAAATGAGGGACACGCCTTCTTCTTGGAGTCTCTCCCGCAGATTTTTGGCGATATATCCTTTATCGGCAAATAGTTTGCCAAAGAGCCCACGACACAACTGTGGCACGGGTTGCCTGTCATCTACGTTTCCCCGTGCCACCATAGCGGACAACAGTTCACCTTGGTCGTTGATGACGACATGTAGTTTGAACCCATAGAACCATCCCATAGAAGTTTTAGCACGACCCGCACACTCAGCGAAGACGCGATGCGTTGAAATCCGACGATTGTGGCAGACCGGAAGGGGTGTTGAGTCTATGAAGGAAATCCCACGACATTCACCGAAACGGGTGTTCAGAAAAATAGACAGCGGAACCAATACCTCTTGTGAGAGCTGCACAAAACGACTATAGCTGACAAGTTTTGGAAACGCCCAACGCAACTGGCAGCAAACATAATCCTGATAATAGGCTTTAAAGTTTTTATACCGCTTCTGATGAAAATGCACAAGTATCGTCATGACTTCGCTCGGATGAAGACACCGAAGTCTGCCACGGGTATTGCTTGTTCCGGGGATTTCCGGTAACTGGTGTTGTGCTTGATATTGTTCGGACGCAAGAAAAAAGTCGTCAATTCCACAGAAAAGTGTTATGATATCCATCAGAGAACTCCTTTGTCCGTATTTGATATACTTCATAATAACAAAGGGGTTCTCTATTTACCAGTTTTTAATTATCAAACTCACGTTAAATTAGTTAGATGGAGAAACATCAGATGTTAAATTGGGGAGTTATCGGTGCTGGTGGCATCGCTTATGTATTCTGCAACGGTATGCGTTTTACAGACACAGGACAGATATTTGCCGTTGCGAGCCGCACTACATCCAAAGCGGAGAAGTTTGTTAATGATTTTGAAATACCGCGTCAATACAGCAGCTATGAAGAACTGTTGGCAGATGATGATATTGATGCAGTCTATATTGCGACAATTCATCCATTTCACGCGGAGTGGGCAATAAAGGCAGCGGAAGCAAAGAAGCATGTTCTGGTTGAAAAACCGATTAGCATGAATCACGCGGAAGCTGCATCAATGGTTGAAGCAGCGCGTAAAAACGATGTGTTTCTGATGGAAGCGTTTATGTACCGTTGCCATCCACAAATACAACGTATGGTTGAGTTGATACAGGATGGGAAAATCGGTGAGGTGCGACTTATTCGGGCAACGTTCGGTTTTCAATCAAATTTCAATTCCGAGAGTCGGCTTTTTAATCGTGAAATGGGTGGCGGTGGAATCCTTGATATTGGGTGTTATACCGCCTCAATGGCACGAAAAGTGGCAGGCGCAGCGGCGAACAAACCGTTTTTAGACCCGATTTCGGTAAAGGCGAATGGAAAAGTAGGACCAACCGGTGTTGATCATATCGCTGCTGCAACGCTCAAGTTTGAGAATGATATTATTGCGGAGATCATTTGCGCAGTTGAATGTAACATTGGAAGTGGCACTACTATCTACGGGTCTAGCGGAACTATCACGATTCCAAATCCTTGGCTTCCGTCCTCGCCTTGCCGTGGTGTGAGAAATCCTGCGCCATTAGATACAACCTTTCCGCCAAGTCAAATTATCCTAAACTCCTATCAACGCCGAGAATCATCCGAGATAACCGTTGAGGTAGACCGCGATCTTTTTACCTACGAAGCAGATATGGTAGCAAACCACATTGCTGATCGGCAAACACCGGCGATGTCTTGGGACGACACCTTAGGCAACATACAGCTATTAGACGCTTGGCGCGAAGAAATAGGCGTTGTTCATTGAAATAACGTCATTATGTCGGTATGCGCGCTTACAAAGCGCGCATAGATAAATTGGAAGGACACACGATGTTAACAATCTGTTATGACCCGTATTCTGGGACATTGGGAAGATTTACACGTGCAGAGATTTTTAGTCTTGTCGCAGATGCAGGTTACGAAGGTATCAACATTCCCGTGAATTCGGCGTTCCTCGGTGAACTTTCAACTGCAGAAATAGAGGATGCAGTGAAACTTGCTGAGAAGCACAACCTTGTCGCACCAACAATTGGTTTCGGCAACCATATTTTGACAACCCCTACCCGAAAAGATGAGGCGTTGCAGTATTTTGAGATTGTACTTGATGTCGCACGCCAATTTGAGGCTGACTTTATCGGGGTTTGGGTGAATCCGTCAGCAGATGTCTCGCGACAGGATTCTCTGGATGCACTCGCCGATAATCTGTCTCAGATGGTACCTGCTTGTCAGGAACACAACATAAAAATCGCCCTTGAGTTTGAGAAGGGATGTCCGCTTGATAACTATCGCGAAGGTGTTGCATTTATTTCGGACACAGGATTACCTGTCTATTTGACGTGTGATACGTACCATCTATTCAACGATGGCACGGAGCCTCACGCTGCAGCACTTGCGATGAAAACGTGTTTAGGAGATGTGCATGTATCAGGGAGCAACCGTGGTGAACTGGGTGGCGGTGTTTTTGATTTTGAGACTTTTGCGAAAGGTTTGAAAGAGATAAATTTTTCGGGGCCGCTTGTGGTTCAATATAAGATGGAAGATGTAACGAGTATAAAACGAAGTTGCGAATTTACACAGAAATTCCGAGAGATGATACAGTCGTGAGATTACAATTCGAACGGGTTAAAAAGTCTCAGTTTTTCTATTGTTCCTTCAAAAGACGTTCAATTTCTAAAGCGACTTCAGGATCAGTTTTCTTGAGACGTTGGACACCTTCTTTTCCTGGGTATCGTGTAGTGATTTCATAAGCACGCACGATGCGTTCGGGATCAAACATGGGTTTTCCACCTTCAAGATGTCTCTCTACCTCTATGATGAGGAAGTCACTCCTTCGATTAACGAGTTTCCTGCTTAGGATATTTTGCACCCAATCTCGAAATTGGTAGAATTCCCGTATTTCTCTTTCCTGTTGCGCATTAACCGATTGAAACGTTAACACCTTGCGAATTGTATTCTCGTTAGGATCGGGCACCAATTTAATTGCTGACTTCCAGTACTTCCCTCCTTCAATCGCATACAAATTGCTTTCATCAGCATAGAAATAATCGACATGTATTAGAGAAGGGGGAAATTTCTCCTTTTCACGGTTTTCACGGTTCCGTATTGTTATACTCTTTTTGTAGCAAAACCATGCAGTCTTTACATCACCGAGCCTTTCGTATTCCCTGCCTAAGCCCATAAGTCCGAGTGTGGGATCAAGAAGGTTCGCCCTCTTGAGATATTGAAGTGCTTCCTCAGGAGAGTGGTCAAGCAAACGATATCCTAATCCGCTCAGTGTAGGTGGATGATTGGGGTGCTTGATGAGAATCTTGCGGTATAGCGCGGCAGCTTTCGTATTGTCTTTTTCATAACGAACCATGTGTGCTTGAGCATCAGGGTTGTCCGGATCTTTGGCGAGAATACGTTCCGCGTAGGCTTTGACTGTATCCCTTGATACCAGTATTCTATTGAAGTATCTAAAAGCACGGCGAGGTTCCAGTTTTTCTAATATGGTAGGTTTGTAAATATGCTGGGATTCAAGGAAGTCAACAACATATTCAAGGTCTATCTTTCCTTGTTTGTATTTGCCCATTATAACTGCAAGTGTGATATCCACATGCATTGGGTCAAGAAATGCTTGAATATCGGGTATAAGTTGTAAGGGGAAGATCACAGTATTGGCATCCGACAGGGGTTGTAGTTGTGGTGAGATTACATCATTGATGTCAGTCGAAAGTTGTACTGGTGATGAAATTTTATCACTGACAGGACGGGGCAGCACCCGTTTTTTCGGGATAGCGTGTTGACGGGCGCGCTTTCTGGTCAAAAAAGGTCGTTTTTTAGGCGTTTCAACGCGCAATTGTTCGTTTTGTGAGGTATTGTCATCAGTTTTTGTCTGTTGGCTAATACTCGGTAATTCTACATCATTATTGCGATTGGTGTTGTATGGTCTAAGTAAAATATAGCCAATCACCAGAATGCAGACGCTAAGAACACTAATGAGAAGTTTTGTGGTTTTTGACATGGTATCCTCCAAGCACTTTCCACATTTACCTTTAATTTATCACAATTTTGTGTCAAAGTCAAGAAATTTGCTTTTCTGATAACCCTTCGTTAAGGATCAAGAGATAAGGGTTTGAGTTCGTTCGGTCCCGCTTCATACAGATATGGGTCCCTATCACTGTTTGGAAAATACTGCGTGTAGACCGCTTTCCAGTCGCTGTTTGTCAACTTCCACCGTGGTGCAGGACCGAGTTTAAAGTAAATTATATCTGCTTCTTCCAAACTCTGAAAAGGGTAATCCCCTATTGGTGCGTCGCGGGTGCCAGGAATGAAAATTACAACGTTGTGAATATCTTCTTTCTTAACCAGCGGTGGTAATTTCTGATAGACTCCACTCCAATTCTGATACACTTTCCCGATACGGACATAACTCCACACCGTGTTTACACTGAGCAACAAGAGACATATTCCAGCGACATAGGCGAGTTTGTTTTCCAATATCGGTTTTTTGAGTCGCTCATATAGGATAAACATTCCCTTCGCTGCAAGCGGAATGAAACCGAGAAATATCGACTCTGTGTAGTAGCGTGCATTGACCGGTGTAAATCCCCATGTTGACCCTTCAAAATAGAAAAACGCGTAAAGCAACAGACTCCCCACAATTAAAGCAATACATAACACATCATATCTGTTGCGTGAGGCATGAAAAAAGGGTATGAGGACAAAAAACCACGGTAATAGTAATGGCAAAAAGTCAAGAATGAAACTGAAGGACGCTTTAGGCTCTACAAGCAAGTTCGGACGATAGTTTCCCCAACCAAGAGCATTGAAACTGATACATGGGAGAATGTGTCGCCAAGTCCTTTTAACTGCCCATTCGGGTTTAAAATCAAAGGCATGCTCAAGATTCGGTTCGTAGCCTTCTGTGCGTTTCCCGAACCCTATTTTATCGTAAGGTTGCGCGGCGGTATGTGTAAACGTGAACGGGTTCCCGGTAAAATGGTGATTCCATGCCATACACACCAAAATCATGGCAGTAAATGGAATCAAGAAAATCCCTAACCGAAACATTAACTGCTTGCGTGTAGGTGAATTGTTCTGATTCTGCTCTTCCGTTACGTTGGACTCACCTGTCATTCTGGCTTTATACAGATAATAAAGCGCGAAACCTGCGCCGACTACACCAAACACGATAGCGGACAAAGGTCGCGTATTGAAAGCATACCCCAACGCAAATCCTGAGACAGGCGGATAGATAACATTCCTCACACCGTTTAAGGTGCGGATAAGCGTGAATAAATAGAGCACAAGGTAAAATCGGCTTACCGGTTCGCTGAACCATGTGGATCCCATCCCCGCAGTTGCCGGTGAAATCAGTGCGATCACAGCAGCGATAAGTGCAATCGGTTTACTGTATGTTTCTCTCACAAGAAGAAAAAGCAGGAACAGTGCGCCGCCTGTCGCAAGCACAGGAATAAGCCACGGCGCGTTCACAAATACCCCAAACATCAGCATTAACGCATTGCCAAACGGATATTTGGAATACCATTTATCATGCAGAATGTTAATATGCGGCGAAGACGAGAACCCGTATTCAGGTGGAGCGGGCATTGAAATTTTACCCTCTGCAAACAACTTTGCCTGAAATAGATACGATACGGTGTCGGGTTCAAAGTAGGAGAAGTTGAGATAGATGCCGCTTAGTATTACTGATAGTAGCACACCGAGTATGGATATGATAAGAATAGGTTTGTTTTTCATTTTTATCCGTTTATATCTGTTGATAGACAGTTAGACGTGGTATCATTTTTCGGATTCCAACTCTTTTACCTTCGCAAAGTCCTTTTCGGCCTCATCAGACTGTCCGAGTGCTTTCTTTGCGTTTCCACGGTTTGTGTAAGCAAGGACATGCTTTGGGTTAATCTTTATTGCTTTCGTGTAATCGTCTATAGCCGCTTGATAAAGTTGTTTTGCTTCTTCTACATTCCCTTGATTTGCTTTCGATTTTCCGATTAGATACTTCACCCATCCCCGATTATTGTATGCCATGGCATATTTAGGGAACAGTTGTATGGCTTGCGTATAGTCTTGAATCGCCGCTTCATAGAAGTTAAGGGCTATTGCTTCGTCCCTTTGATCCATGCTAAATTCATCAAGGGCTGCCCTCGTTAACCCGCGATGGAAATACGGGAAGGCATACTTAGAGTCAACCTTAATTGAGTGCGTATAGTCGTCAATTGCTGCTTGATAGAGATGTTGAGCTTCTGCCACATCACCTTGGCCTGCTTTAGATTTGCCAAATTCGTGCTGTGTCCACCCTCGATTATTGTAGGCGAGTGCAAACTCAGGATTAATCTTGATAGTAAGTGTGTAGTCGTCTATAGCTGCTTGATATAGGTGCTGTGCTTCTGCTACATTACCTTGATATGCTTTTGATTTACCAAGACCATACTTTGCCCGTCCACGCCAGAAGTATGCCCGAATATGTTTAGGGTTTTGTAGGATTGCGTTATCAAAGCTAATTATCGCCTTGGCATAGTCTCCAGCATTGAATCTACCTTCTCCCTCATGGTGGTAAGCGTAAGCGCGGATATGGTCGCGCTGATGCCACTGTTCCAAAGGTTCCGATGGTCCAGATTGAGCGAGCAGTGCCTTAAGTCTGTTTGATGGAACAGCGAAATTGTAATAGTCTGATCGGGTGGTTATCCCGATAACTTCTCCTTTATCATTTAACACAGGCCCCCACTGCTACCTTTGGAACAATTGGTTGTCGTCCCGAGCAATTTGTCACTATTCCGGATGCCGTGCACATTTCCGGCAGTAACCTTGTATTTTCTACCGGGATATCCCACGGCAACAACAGTATCTCTCTTTTGAACTAAATCGCTGTCTCCAATGGGTAGCGGCGTGCCTTCACCATCAATCTGTAAGACAACGAGATCGTTTTCTACATCAAACGCTGTTACACCAACAACTTCCCAAATCATATCTTTGTCATTGAGTTTTACGAAAATTGGTCCAGGTCTGGCTACGACGTGAATATTCGTCACAATCTTGTTCTTATCCACGAAGAACCCGCTACCATAGGGAAATCCACTCAAAGGTCCAGTCCAGCACATAACACGTACTGTAGACTCTCTACCTTTTTCGGAATCCAACCCCGATTTCTGTGCATTTGCATCCGCTAATTTAAAATAGTCCGCGATACCCGATTGATACAAGCTGCGTGCTTTCTCCAGATTCCCTTGAGCGAATACTATGTCACCAAGAGCAGCCTTTGCCCATCCGAGATTATAGTAAGCATGAGAATGCTCAAGATCAATCGAAATCGCTTGCGTGTAGTCATTTATCGCTTCTTGATAGAAGTTCTGTGGTTCTGTTACATTACCTTGACCTGCTTTAGATTTACCAAGCGTATACTTCGTCCACCCTCGATTGATGTAGGCATCAGCGTACTCAGGATCAATCTTGATCGCCTGCGTTAAGTCGTCAATCGCTATTTTATAGAGTTGTTGTGCATTTGTTACCTTACCCGTATTCGCTTTAGATTTACCAAATTCATAATTCGCCAATCCGCGGTTGTTATAGGCGACAGCATATTCAGAGTTTAGTTTTATTGCGCGTGTATAATCATCTATCGCACCAGCATAGTTTTCAAGTAAAAACTTCGCATCACCACGATTATAATATGCTCTGGAATGTTCGGAATTTAGTTTTATAGCATGCGTATAGTCATCAATCGCCCCTTTATAATCATCAAGTTTATATTTAGTTCTTCCGCGTTTGTAGTAGGCACGAATATGTTCAGGATTTATCTCAATGGCTTTATCAAATTCAACTATAGCATTCTTATAGTCCTTGGCAAAGTATTTTGTTTGCCCTCGACTGTGGTGC
Organism: Candidatus Poribacteria bacterium; assembly: GCA_965197475.1. Classification (GTDB taxonomy): domain Bacteria; phylum Poribacteria; class WGA-4E; order WGA-4E; family WGA-3G; genus MSPOR6. Next base: position 2,338,806 of record CBDANF010000003.1, read on the forward strand.
ACCTCAGCACGTATATGTTTTCGTTTTTGCCACTCAGGCAAAGGTTCAAGTGACATCGTTTTAGCACGCAATGCCTTAAGCGCGTTTGAGGGTATAACGTAGTTGTGAGAAACATCACCATATCCTATAGTAATCCCAATAACATGGCCTTTATTGTTTAGCACAGGACCACCGCTACTCTGTTCAGAAGTAGCGACTTCCATCCAGAACCATTGATCGCTTTTCAGGATACTGTCTATAGTCCCAGTCGCGGCTTTGTATTTACCATCAGGATATCCTATAACAGAAACAGACTCACCGCTTTGGACCGCATCACTGTCACCGAGAGGCAGTGGTGTGCCTTCACCAGAAAGTTTTAAGATAACAAGATTGTTTCTCGCATCAAACGCAGTCACGCCTTCAACTGCCAAGATTGTATCTTTGTCGCTAAGTTTGGCGAAAACAGGACCGGGTTGTGCGACAACATGGATATTCGTCGCAATCTTGTTCTTGTCCACAAAAAAACCGCTACCAAGCGTAATTGATTTTCCAGTTTGACTTACTAAGCGGACTGTGGAATCTTTTGTCAGTGCTAAGGTTTTTTCAGCAACCTGCTGGGGTGCTTGGGCACATGATAGAAGAAACCCCAAGGTTACCAATAAACTCAAGAAAGTTATGATACGATATTTCATAAGATGTCAAATTCCGTAATTTTTTGTTCGTTACGCTCATTCAAGTTCTGGTGGGTGTTCCCCAGCACCAATCAAGAGTTGTTGCAAATTTATCAATTCTTGCCTATTCAATTTCAATGCTTCAACTGTCGCACGTCCTATAGGCGTTTGTCCAACAATGTCCATAAGATCTTCACTCCATTGAAAATGCTGATTCCACTTTTGACGGCGTGGGTGAAACAGCGGAGTTTGATGCTTTGTCTGTGGGTCTAATGCGTGTGTTTTTGTATGTTTTTGGTGATTACAGGAAGGACACGCCCAGGCCAGGTTGTCTAAGGTCGTTGCACCGCCAGCACTGCGAGGCAGAATATGTTTGCAGTGAAAAGGTGCGCTTGTCAATTCAGCTGGACAAAGGCAGTACTCACAAAGCCCATTGGCTCTGTGGCGGATTAGCGACCTTAACCGGTCAGAGATCATTTTCAGTTCCTTTTAACCCCAGTTGTATCATGACTCCACGCAAAGTTGTGCCGCGTTTTTTGGCTAAAGCGATAAGTGCACGGACCCGTTCCACGTTTCGTGCTTCCCATTCTTGAATGAGCGATTCGTATTCTTCTGACTCTGCATCCGTCAGCATCTCGTCCTCACGTTTGCTACGCAGCTGCCAGTAGCGATCATGTTTTTTCTGGCAGACGCGAGTACTCTTCAATCATCGCCAACAATATCGATTCTGCTGTCATGTCTGATATTTTTTCTTCTGTTGACATTGTTCATACCTCTAAATTTCTGTGAATATATTTCCACAAGGAAAATTGTCCGTTAGAATATAGCTTGATGTTCACTATCCGTCAAAATTTGCTTTTTCAGTTGACACACTGATAAAATATGATACAATATCATTAAGAGATATGATACCACATTTTTAAATTGAAAGGAAACGAATTATGGATTTAACACGTCAACCACCACGTCGCCCTTCAAACCTGGGTGTTGCAGGGATTGTCGGCGCGGCACGCATGACAGACAAGGCACGAGCGCATAACAATGAGACTCTCGGAGATTTTGTCTACGGAAAATATTCAGGTTTAGATCGCCGTATTTTAGAATTTTTGGGAATTACTGCAGACGCATTTGCCGAAGCAGCTGACGAGTACGATGATGCTGCGCTCAGTGCTTGGATGCTTGAAAAAGGGAAAAAGAGTGCAGAAGAGATTGCAGCATTCAACCAATCGGAATTGGAGCGGCTACCGACAGATAAAAAACATCAGCAGCTTCTGAAAGATCGGCTTGCCAAGTTTGCTCCTGATCGTACCGATATTAAGACTGTGCTGCAGTCCATTGAACTTGACGATTGGGGATGTTTTTGGCAGGTTGATCTAACTGCACGGCCACCGCGTAGTGCGCGAGCAAGGGACGTTGCTGGCATCTGCGGCATCGCACGCATGGCGGATAAAGCACGCGCGGAACGCGCAGGAAAAATCGGTGACTATAAATACGGCAATATTTCTGGGCAAGATGTACGAATTTTGACGTTCCTCGGAGTTTCAGCCGATGATTTTCAGGAAGCAGCGGTTAACAATCCAAATGATATTGAGATAAGTGAATGGGTGCTGGATAACTGCGATAAAGCACAAGAAGAGATTGATACGTTCAATCGCGCTATGGTAAATCGCGGTCCCGATGAAACATCACGTGAACGGTTTGAAGCGCGCCGCCAAGAAGTTGATCCGACTCGCACTGACATTACAACATGGGTTGCACTCCAAGACCTTGATGATGAGTTGAGTTTCGGTATCGTTGACCTGCAACGCCGCGCACCGCGCAGTCCTTACAATACCGATGTATATGGAATGGTTCATCTTGCTCGGTTGATTGACAAAGGCAGAGCGTTTAACGGCAACTCGTTGGGAGAATATTTCTATGCAGAGGATTCGGGAATGGACAGGATGGCACTTGCCTTTCTCGGTATATCTGCAACAGAATTCACTGAAACGTTGAAGTCGTTGTCAACTGATGCAGAGGCCGAGGCATGGTTGAAGGAGAACTATTCAAAAAGTGAAGCGGACATCAAGGCATTCAATGAAAAGATGACGCAAATGGGTCCCGAGACCGAACGGCATAAAGCGATGATGGCAAGAATGCTCAAAAAGATCGCGCCAGACCGTACGGATATCAATACTTGGTTCGCGATGATGGATCTTGATGATGAGAAGACGTTTGCGTTGTAGTAGATTTTTCGGATAGCTAAGGGAGACAAACCATGACTTGCGATGTGTGTGGAAAAGAAGGGGCGCGTCAACGTTATCTTACTCGCAGTTACAGAAAAGGTGAATCGCTCTTGGTTATTGAAGATGTGCCTGTAATCTGTTGTACTCATTGCGGTGAGAGATATATGACTGTGCAGACATTGGATCAAATTGAACGCATTAAACGTTCCCCGGAGAATCTCGCGACAAAATGATTCGTACCAGTTGCAGTTTTCAAATAATACGCAACTTTCCTGGAATAGAAAACGATGAAAAATCTTGAAGCGATTGCAGATATTCAGTTAGGCAAAAGGACAGATGCAAATGCCGCATGGTCGGGATTTGATCCAGATTTTGCCTGACCTAAACTACCGTATGCCCGACTACGTGTTAGAAGGTACTGATGAACGTCTGCTGCGTGTTCTCGGTAAACACCCTGAAATGGCGTATAGATAAAGAATAGATTAGTGTTGTTTCATCATTTTATATTTGACAATTGCAATGGCGTACGGTCAAGAAGGTTTCCATTTACCTCTATAATATCATTAGCTAAAATAAACCCTCGTAGATTTATGGAGAAACAATGTATTTATATCACGGAAGCAAGGAGTCCTTTCCCAAATTGAAAAAACGTAAGGCTCACGCGCCACCAGGGAGACCTTCCGAAGAAGCTCTGGAAGCAATCTATCTCACACCTGACTTTCTCTTTGCATTGGCTTGTGCGGCAAGATCTCCCGGAATCTCTAATATAGATATCACAAACCGAACCATTTGCTTTGAAAATCCCGATCAGTTTGAGCCAGATGAGACTATTTATATCTATTTTGTAGATCCAATGAAGATCTCAGAGGACAAGAAAATCGAAATTGATCAGTGGCAGATTGCTGTAATCGAAGATGAGATTACACCTGATAAGATTGAAACTTATAAGTCTGGTGACCTGTTGAAACACTACCGCCTTATAGATAAATGGGATTAACTTGGTGGAGTGTCAACATTTATATTGTAGGTCGCGATTCGGAGATCGCTCCTACAGAAATCTTGTGTAATGTGAATCAACGCTAATGCGCTTTTTGGCATTTGGCGGGAGGGAACTCCGATTCCCGATTATTGTAATGGCTCCACAATTTGAGAGTGGATAAAGCACCAACAGAAACAAAAGGAAAATTCAGATGTTAAGATTATTTACACCTGTCGCAATTGTCTGTGACCATACGATGACTGAACAAGCGTCTGCCCTTCGTGGAATGCTCGAAAGTTTTAGGCTGCGTGTTGATTTCTATCGCTTTGTCCAGAAACCACAAGTGTTTGATTTCTTCACACAACCTCGTAACTATGCGTATACGATCATCCTTTGCCACGGCGGAGGCGGCACGCCAGAGGATATGGCCCTCAGACTTGACGTTGTAGATCAGGCTTCGGGCGATTACGAAAACGAAGAAGATTGGGACTCGGTCATCGTTGAATTGACACCCGAGAAAATTGCTGAACATGTCCAAAACCGAGAGGGCACCCTGATCGCTATATCTTGTGGTGCCGGCAGAGAACCGATAGCGGAGGCATTTCTAAAGTCCGGCTACCGCTCCTACATTGGACCCACTGAAAGCTATGTTGATACCGTTTCAGGATTGGTTTTTGCTGTCAACTTTTTCTATAATCTCATGACACGGGAGCGTGATTATGGCCGCGATTACGCAACGACAACCTATACTGAACAAGAGGCGGTTAAAGAAGCTGCAAAACTTGACCCAGACTTCCGCTACGGACCAAAGTTATTCCGATGTCACACGAAAAAGGAGATTACATAATGTTTTTTGCGACTTACAACGCTATCTATGCAATTGAAGATAACGGAGATGGTGAACCTGTCCAAATCTATGAAGGCACAGACCATCAAGAGCACGGCGCAATGGTTTCACTGTCAAACGGTCAAGCTGTGGTGTCTGCCTTGTCGGATGGAACACTACTGGTTTTATCGGAGAGTGATGAGAAGCGAATTCCAACAGGTATAGAGGATCCAATCGCTTCGTTACTCGTTATTCGTGAGGATCCGTTGACACTGCTCATCGGTACGGACGAAGGGGCTTATGTCTACTGCCTCGTTGGAGAAAAAGGACCGGCTGAACGGGTCGTCGCGTTTGACGAATTAGAATGTCGAAAGGATTGGTATACGCCGTGGGGCGGCCCACCAGCTGTGCGGACTTTTGCTAAAACTCAAGACGGTTTTTGTTATGCGGATATCCATGTTGGGAGTATCATGCGTTCCCCCGATGAAGGCGTTTCGTGGGAACCTGTAACGCCAGAACTTCATAAAGATGTCCATCAGGTCGCTACGTGTCCCGCAAACGATCATCAAGTTTATGCGAATACCCAAAACGGTGTCTATGTCAGTACAGACCGAGGAAACTCGTGGGTAAACCGGATTGAAGGGTTGCCTGTTCGCTACGGCACCGCTATTGCTGTACATCCAACAGACCCAGACCTACTGATCGCCACAGTTCAAAACGGACCAAGAGGCAGTGGTGCTTGGCTCTGTCGTTCGGAGAATGGCGGCGCGACGTGGACTCAACTCAACGATCAGCTCACAGAATCCACTGATCGGATTCGCACGGGTTGTATTGCGTTTACATCCGATGGAACAGCATGGGCAGTTATCGGAAAGACGCTTTACGTCGGTCAGGATCGAGCTACTAATTGGTCCGCTTTCTGGACAGCACCCGAATACGATGGTGAATACCCCATCCAAACCCTTGCTGCTTAATATATCGCAATAAGTAGTTTTTGACATAAATATCGTTTTGTGAAACGATATTTATTAAGGAAATCAACGAACTTGAGAAGCAGTTTGCCATTCCTCGTCATTTTAATTATACCGCACTACATTACGTACTGTACTGCCACCGGAAATTCGGGCCGCTCTCTAAGACAAGATTATGGTATAATATCCATCTCCTTGAAAGGAGTATCCGATGGCGAAACGAAAACGAAGAAACTTCACCCCCGAGTTTAAAGCCGAAGTTGTTCTTGAGGCTCTCAGCGTTGAAAGTTCCCAAGCAGAAGTGTGTCGGCGACATAACCTCATCGATGAACAACTTTCAAAGTGGAAGCGACAGCTTCTTGAAAAAGCGGCGACCCTCTTTGAACCCGCTGATAAACAGTCTGATGCCTCTGCGGAGCGGATCGCCCAACTTGAGCAACTCGTTGGGCGGTTGACCTTGGCACTTGACATCCAAAAAAAAGCCTCAACTTACTTGAGTTAGCCTCGATGGAGCAGCGAGAAATGGTTACGGCATTACGGACAGACTTTTCGGTTCGGCAGATATGTGAGACACTCGGTTTCAACCGAAGCAACCTCTATTATCACTCCAAGCAGGCCCCGTGTGAAGCGGGCCTCCAGGATGAAATAGAGACGTTATCTTTGCTATATCCAACATACGGATATAGGCGTCCCACACAGTTGTTGGTGCGTAGCGGATACACCATCGGGTATAAACGTGTTGCCCGATTGATGAAGTCCGCCAACCTCTCGGTTTCTGTCAAGCGTGTCTGTCAAACCACGACATCCGTTGCGGGTGTGCGTCCCTGGAGCAATCGCCTTGAAAACCTTGATGTCTCCCGATGTAATCAGGTCTGGGTGGGCGATATTACCTACGTCCGCCTCAAAGGACACTTTATCTATGTTTGTCTGCTCATGGATGTCTTCACTCGCATGATCAGAGGGTGGCATATCAGTCAACACTTGACGCAATCTCTGACGTTGAAACCCTTGGAGACAGCATTATGTCAAAGTGTCCCAGAGATCCATCATTCTGATCAAGGCGTTCAATATCTTTCAAATGCGTCCATCTCACTGCTTAGGCATCATGGGATTGAGATTTCAGTCGCCCGGAGAGGGTGTCCTTGGGAGAACGGATATGCTGAAAGACTTATCCGCACGCTCAAGGAAGAAGAAGTTCATCTCAATGACTATGAGGACATCCACGAAGCAAGAACCCGCATTGGGCATTTTATTACACAAGTGTATAATCACAAACGCCCTCACTCTGCGTTAGAGTATTTGACACCTGTGGAATTTGAGCAAAAAAACTTGTCTTAACTTTGCTAAATTTTGGTCTGAATAAACGGTAGCACTTCAGCATGGTTATTGCCAGTGCTATGTATTTCAGCGTCAATACTACTAATGCTGAAAAAGATGTTATAGTTGTGTAGGGTATTAAAATATGCTATATTGTATTTGATTGGGATATGTGCAGCACATCCTCACGACACGGCATTAAAAATTAACAAATGTGATATGTCAGTAACTACTCATTGCGTAATATAACGCGTTGTGCTAGTTAACATTTTGTATGTTTATATTTCACATGTTCGTTTTGTTTAGGTTTGAATTCCGCAACTTTTCCGATACCTAACCTCAAAGGTAGGAGGGAACTCCGATTCCCGACTACAAATGGGTCGCGATTCGGAGATCGCTCCTACAGAATATGAACAGTTGTGAAAAATGACAAAACTGTCCCGTAACTAGCACAAGTTGTTAATATATTATTGCAAGAGTGAGCAGAGGAGATTGTAGTTTTGAATATATTAGGTATCGACTTTACTTTCTTTGGGGTGAGCGATATGCAGAAATCACTCGCCTTTTATCGTGATGTCCTTGGCATTTCATTGGCATGTTTAGTGCATGAAGGCACATGGGCAGAATTTGAGATAAACCCCGGCACGCTTGTATTAGGACATGGTTATGATTTTACGCCTCCTGGTGGCGGGACAGTCGCGCTTGCGGTTGACGACACCGAGGCTGCCGTAGAAGAATTGCAACAAACAGGAATCCATATACATTCGGCTCTGGCTGAATCCCCTGTATGTTTTTGGGCGATTGTTGAAGACCCTGATGGTAATCGTGTTATCATACATCAGCGAAAGGATAAGACAGTCGGTTGAGACACAAGGTTAGCTAACAATTCTATGTGAATGGTAAAAAACCTATTTAAACGAATGATAAAATATATTTTACAATTCGCGTAAATTGTGGTATAGTAGTACATAAACTCATAGTTTATAGGAAAATATAATTTACTTTTATTTCAGAAAACAAAGGAATTTAACGTGCATATCAAAACAATCACAAAATTTGCATTTATATTGTCTATTGCTGTTTTCGTTATGGGACTTTTCGGGTGTGAACGGACACCACAATTGCTTGAATCGGTAGACTCTTATACAGATGATCCAATTCCGATGGGAGAACGCGACCATGTTTGGGTTGTCGATCAGGACGGTGTTGAGATGCCTGTGCCGGGAACATGGGTGTTGGTATCACATACACACTTAAATTCAACATCTACAATCGGTGAAAGTTTCACCTTACCTGCAGATCCGCAGCATAGTGTTGAGATATCGGACGGAACATACGCAGACGGTGAAGGTATCCTTTGGACAAAGGTAAAAATAACAACCGCTGAGGGGGATAAGTGGCAATTCCTTGAACGTGTTGACACAAGCGTTTCGCCGCATCAACTACACGTTGTAGTCACAGTAGATGATGGCGGTTTGCCTACATTGGAATACGGTGAATATCCTTTTGATTTACCAAAACATAACGTACAAATCTGGGAGAAACAGTAAAATAGCGTCCATTAACCTATGCACATACCGATGCTCTTCCGTTTTTCACTCTACGGATTCTTAAAAAATCAACGTTACTACGATCCGTTTCTGATTTTAGCATTTCGTGAGAAAGGTTTATCCTTTTTTCAAATTGGTATTCTGATTGGATTTCGGGAGGTTTGCACCAACATCTTTGAGATTCCCTCTGGCGCGGTTGCGGACCTTTACGGTAGGCGGCGCGCTATGATTTTTTCGTTCGGTGCCTATATCGCCTCTTTCGCTACGTTCGCTGTGAGTAAATCACTGTTTCTGCTGTTCGGTGGTATGTTTTTCTTCGGCTTAGGTGATGCCTTTCGTAGCGGCACACACAAAGCGATGATTTTTGACTGGCTCCGTCTGCAAGGTAGATCTGACGAGAAAACAAAAATATACGGCTTTACACGTTCCTGGTCGCAGATGGGTTCGGCACTTTCTGTTCTCATCGCAGGAGTTTTAGTATTTTATCGTGGCAATTTCACAGACATCTTCTGGTTTTCAATCATACCATACTTGTTGAACATCGTTAACTTTCTCGGTTATCCAGCACAGTTAGATGGGGATAGACAGAGCGAGTTTTCCCTCAAAGCGGTTTCACGTTTGCTTGGCAGTGCGTTGAAACAGTCAGTGCAATTTCCACCCCTCCGCCGCTTAGTTTTTGAGGGAATGGGTTTTGAGGGGATGTATAAGGCGAGTAAGGACTTCCTCCAACCGATACTCAAACAGACAGCCATTGCATTGCCCTTTCTCATAACATTGGATGAATCAAAAAGGTCGGCACTGCTCGTAGGAGGTGTCTATTTTGTGCTTTATTTTCTATCGTCTTTTGCCTCACGCAATTCCCACCGAGTCTCAGATTGGCGGGGTGGAGACGAAGGTGCAGCACAGTTTATGTGGTGGATAGATTTAGCCCTTTTTGCTCTCTTGATTCCGGCACTTTGGTTCAAATTGTATCCGGCGATAATTGCGCTTTTTGTCGCATTGGCAATCCTTCAAAACTTCTGGAGACCTGGCTTGATAAGCCGTTTTAACGCGCAGTCCACACCAGAAATGAGTGCGACGATCTTATCTATTGAGGCGCAATCCAAATCGTTGGCAACAATTGTTCTTGCACCACTGCTTGGCTGGTTGGTAGACCGAGTCGGAAACTTCTCGCCAGTGGGTATTGTTGGGGCGTGCATTGCAATAGCAATTCTTCTCGCCTACCACAGAGAATTGGAAGTAGATCCGAAAATATAATCCAGATTTATTGACTTAATAGTAACCGACAATGGAACAGCTATCCCTATTTCCCTTATTTGATCAACATTTTTTTCAACCTCAACCTACGCCGAAAAACGAGGAGGCGATCAATAAAATCCGTGGGTTACGGTATATAGCAGACTATATCACGGAGTTCCAACATGATTGGTTGTTAGACCAGATTGACAAACAACATTGGCACTACTTTTCCAAGCGGCGCTATCAACATTACGGACCTACGTATGACCACAAAACGGGAAAGTTGAACCATGATAAACCAATGAGCAATTTACCGGAATGGTTGAAAAGACTTTGCCAAAAATTACACAAAGATGGACACATACCGGAGGTCCCAAATCAGGTGCTTATCAATGAATATGAACCTGGACAAGGCATTGGAGGACATATTGATAAAGAACCCTGGTTTAAGGATACAATAATCGCTTTGAGTCTGGGATCGAGTTGTATTATGGAATTCACAAACCAATATGACAAAACGAAAAAAGTTCCGGTTTGGCTTGCGCAGCGAAGTATTGCTGTATTGAGGGAGGCGGCGAGATATACGTGGTTGCACGGTATTCCCTCCAGAAAATCGGATGTGTGGGATGGACGCAAGTTCCCGCGGCAGCGACGAATATCGCTAACGTTTAGACAAGCGATAATAGAATATAAAGGATGACAAATTTCCTTGACGAACCTGATATTGTCACGTATAATTTAAATTAACATGGCACGAGGTAAATTGCTGTAATCAAACGTTGTGATGCCTTTCCAAGAGTAAGATCCTAAAACATGTACTATATACACTGTCCACATGACAACCATTATGAACTTGATGAGAACCTAAAGAATCTGTTTGAAGAGTTAGTAATACAACCATTTCAAGATGAATTACCGACCTTAGCGGAGGATATTAGAAATATAAAACCATTTTACTGGGAAGATATAGCACGGATTCTGAAGCAAGGGCAGAGCAATTTTGATAAAACATCGTTTGATGAGTCGTCTAATAAGTGGTATTTTCCAAAAGAAAAGGTGTTACTTTATTGTGCCCATTACATGTCTATGCACCTCTACAGTTCGTATCATATTTTTAAGAATCACCTTTCATCCGTAAGTGAAAGTGTCATATTTATTGACTTTGGTTGTGGCCCGTTAACTTCAGGTATTGCGTTTTGGGCTGCTACAAGACATAGCAACATCACTTATATTGGAATTGACAAATCGGTTACAATGCGTAAGATGGCTGAGGAAATCAACCTACATGGACCCTATGGAACCTCCGGAAGTAGAGAACTTTTTTTTGGAGATGCTTATCTGATTAGCGACTATAACATTGAGTTGCCAGAGTTATTGGATGAGATTATAGCTGGAACTTCTGTTGATACTTTGATTATATTTAACTTCTCCCATTTTCTTCAAAGTAAAACATTTGAAGATCTATCAAATAGCGACAACAATCTGTCAAACATCGAAATATTAGGCGAGCTACTTGAGGAATTAGCATGGAAGTACGACAATAATAAAATATGTCTTGTATATCAGGATCCCAAGCGTGATAAATTTCAAAAAAGGTGGTATAACCTCAAATCTTGGGTTAATAAACCTGATTCTATATTTGATTTATCAGGTTTTACGTGTAATGACCGCACGGAAAAGACGTTATTAAAGTATGAAACTGTATGGAAAAAGATAGACAAGTAACTGTCTCTCATGATAGTATTAACAACTTTTTTTACCTTGAGAATTATTCTGATAGGTAATTTTCAATGGAGCACAAACCATGGAACAACTATCTCTTTTTTCCTTACCAGAACAGCAAACTGATCAACCAGAACCCACTTCAATAAAGGATGCACCAATTGATGCAATCAGTGGGTTGCGGTATATAGAAAACTATATCACTGAATTCCAACATGAGTGGTTATTAGCAGAGATTGACAAACAGGAGTGGCTCAACGACCTAAAGCGAAGGGTTCAACATTACGGTTTTAAGTACGATTACAAAGCGCGGAAAGTGAACTATGATATGCGTATTGGTGAGTTGCCGGGGTGGTTGAAAAGACTCAGTCACAAATTACATGAGGATGGACACATGCTGGAAGTAGCGGATCAAGTAATTGTCAATGAATACGAGCCAGGGCAAGGTATCGCGGGTCATATTGATTGTAAGCCTTGTTTTGAGAACACGATAATCTCCTTGAGTTTGGGATCAAGTTGTGTGATGGATTTCACATACAAAGATATTAAGGGAAAAAAGATATCGCACCTACTTGAACCAAGGAGCCTTATCGTTCTAAGTGGTGAAGCGCGAAAAAATTGGCTACACGGTATTGCTGCCAGAAAATCGGATGTGTGGGATGGTCAAAAACATGAACGGGGGCGGCGTGTATCGTTAACGTTTAGAAAAGTGATTATAGAATGATACTGAAAATGCTTTGGTGGGAATGGAGGCACGGTCGTGAGACCGCGCCGTATATAACCGAGGGTAGTTAGAAACGTTCCGTCTTAACAGATGCCCATTGCGTTGTCAATTTTTCTTTAGCATCAACGGGGAGCGGTTCGTCAAGCGTCAAATCATCTGCCGGTTCACCTTCAAAGAAACGGAAGTTATCAAGCCAGAAATCAACATCCGATTGCGCTATAGATAACCCCACCCACATGTCTCTGTTAACATCTGATGTTGGCGTAAAAGTGTAAGAATATTCTTCCCACTCTGGCCCTGTTAGATTAAAATTTTTACCTTGACCATGAAAGGTTGCCCATGGATCGCGTTGCTGCTGAATATTTATACTCACCTCTCGCGGTTCTTCAGCGCGCGCCCAGAAAATCAAAGTATACTGCTTGCTATTTTTCATTGAAACGTCCAACTGTTTAACCTTTGCGTGCCAAGCCATGTCGGTTGCTTTGACACCGATAACTTTAAGACATTTGTCCCCGTGCTGCGGGTTGTTCGTGTCAATTTCCCACCGATACTCTCCACCCCGATCACAACACGTGCCATCCTCTAAGGTCCAAGCGGCTAAATCCTCTTCAAAACTATAGTTTTCAAGAAGTAGTTCGCCCTTCTCCCATTTTCCTAATTCTGGAACAGTACCTGCAAAGGCACTAAATCCTATTAGCATAGTCATTAAGAATACATTTACAATAATAACTCTGTTCACGTAAATTTCTCCTTTGCGCGCTTTGCAGGCGCGCCTTATATGATCTGATATTTCTCAGAATGGTCTTGAACCTAATAATAATCAATAGAAACAAGGTATAGCACCATGAAAATGCGTTTTTGCTGTGTCCATTTTCCTTGACTTTTATAGCATGAGATAGCATCCTAATTACAGATTTGAATATAAACAAACATTAGGAGGATATCTCATGCTAACTCAGCTTATCAAATCTACCACTTTTTTTCAAGAACTTCTATCTTCACAGTTTCGGACCTTGAAACAGCATTTTGTTCATACCTTAGTGTTTTTGTCAACCTGCCATCTGTTTGGGCTCACTAACCCGGATCAAGTGGCGGATGCGTTGTCTATTCCGAAAACGAGGCTATATCGGGAACTGAACACGATGAGTCTTTATCTCTGGCAGCATCTTTTTGTGCGTATCGGGTGTTCTATTGCGTTAGAGGTGCTACAGGAGGCAGTATCAAAAAGTGCTGCTTCTCTATCGCGTCTGTGTATCGTCATCAGTGTGGATGATACCTTTGTTTTCCGCTATGGAGAGGGTCTCGCCTACACATCCAATTGGTGGTCTTCTCAAGCAAAACAGCCGATGAAGGGGCAAAATATATTGGGGATCGTCCTAAAGATTGGAAAACGGATCATTCCCCTGAATATGCGACTGATCAGCAAACAAGGACGCGGGAATACGGATAAACCCTCCTGTGTCATCACTATGTTCAAGGAAATCTTGTCTTTCTTTGAAGGGACCGGAATAGATATCCGAAACTATCCGGTCACCTTTGATTCATGGTATGGTAGCCGCCATTTGATTGACACCTTGCGAGAAATGGGATTTGAAACGATCCTTGTGCACGGAAAAAGCAACTATGTGATGACGATTGATGAAAAAAGGGCGAAACTCTCGGAACATAAAAAGTCGATCCAACTCCTCTCCAATCAATGGGGGTGCGATAAACCGGTCTATCGGACTAAAGCCACAAGTCCAACTTTTGGAAAAGTAGTGGTGTTGTTCTTTGCAGACCGTGGCAAAGTCCGAACAATGCTCGTATTCGGGAAACCACTCCGTGCTTGTGAAATCCTGCGGATATGGTCTCAACACCACGGTATAGAACAGTATTGGCGGCATCTAAAAACAGACCTAAACCTCGCATCCATGAGCCTAAAAGGACGGAATGGCGCGTATGTGAACTTAGGTGTGAAAGTGATGAGCTACCTTTTGATACAGCAGGTCAGTCGCTCCGTGCGAAAAACCTTTCATCAAGGACAACTTGAACTTTCAGGACAGAGGCAGATGCTGTCTGATCTCAGCGAGCATTTTCATGAACAAATACCAAGAAAACATTGATAAACATTGACATATGAAGAATTTTGATAAATATCAGTAGGTATTCTCCGGGAACTAATTGTTTAACCCATTCTACAAACTGAATTAGCGTTGTAAAATGGGTTGTTTCATTTTCTGGCATGATATGTGCCCTATAATAAAAAATGAGTCTATCTTTAGTGGACTATGAATGATGCTCTTTAAATTTCAAATGTTTTCGATCATTGCCAATATCTACCCACATATCAAAAACCTTTGGAAGGAACTGCGTACCATCCAACTTGCGCCAAAAATACGTTTTTTCCAGTCGTCCCCGGATAAGTTTAGCATCAAATAAATATATTTCAATCTCTTCAACTGAATCACCTTCAATCATTTCAGGGTTTACTCGAATAGGTTTCGGATCGCCCGCTTGTATTCTTGCTTTACCATAATGATAATTCATTGTTTCCTCTTCATTTTACTTTTATTGGATTTCGCAGTGTTCAGAATCAAGTTATTTTTCCTTTAGATTACGAAATTCAGATAATGACAAAATTGTATCACAAAACTATACTAAAAGTCAAGTAGAAATCCAGCGATTTTTCAGTTCAAGCGTACAAAAAATTGGGGACAGAGGAAAAACCTCTGTCCCGTCAGAAAGTGTGCGACACTTAGTGCCACACCAAAGGGCGTAACACTAAGTGCCACACCTCCTCTGATTTGCTAACATAACAAATACCTCCTTTTCCGCAATACAGCGGTAATAGGATACCATTATCAAAAAATGATAATGATTCACCTATACACATTTTCGGATGCACTTTTGGTTAGTATTGTCCAAAAAGTCGCAAAATAATTTTATTTTAAGAACTCTTGAAGTGTGGCATGCAGCCGTGAAGATGTAATCTGCTCCTCTATAGGGTTATCGTTTTCCCATTCGCTTCGTTCAATTCCCATCGTGTAAACGGGTACGTCTGCATCAGTGTAACTGAGGTATTGGAATCCCACTTTTTCAAAACATGTGAGTGCTGCACCGTTATCATGTGAAACCTGTAGAGTAATATGAACAGCGTTCAACTCTTCAAAAGCATAGTGGACAGCCTCAGTAAGTGCGTCTGTCCCGTAGCCGCGGGCGCGATAGTGAGGTCGAATGATTACGAACTCCACAACAACGATATCAGCGTTACATCGCAAGAGCATAAACCCAAGGAGCAGTCGTGTGATGCGCGTTTCAATCGAAAGGGCATGGGTTTCTGCGTTCTCCATCCAACGCCGCCAATCTTCTATAAAGGTTTCAAACGACACTTTTTGTGTATAGAGGATGTCCCTAATACCGGGAAGATTTATCCATCCCCAAATTCGGCGCACTTCATTCAGAGTTGTAGAACGGAGTCGAATTCCTCCGTCTTGGAGACGCTCCAATTTATGTAACTCAGTACGCAAATTTTCCAATTGCGTGGAATGTATGTCAACATGTGTTTCTGCTGCACGTATCTTTCGCGAATTGGGGCTTTCCAGGAATTGTGCTTGCTTCAGACGGTTCTGAAAATATCTTAGCTTCTGCTCAGTTCTATGAATAATCCGCTGCAACCCTTGAATAACATTTTTCCACTTCTCTGGATTAGCGTTTGCGTCGGCGTTCAATTCGGTTTTTTCGTTTTTTATCTGAGTTTCGCTCATATCTTCCTTCTGTGAATCCAGCGATACGGAGGTAACTCTCATATCTAAGTGAGCTGATGTCCCCTGTTTCAACTGCTCGTTTGACTGCACAGGTGGGTTCGTGGTGATGTGTACATGCAGCGAATTTACACTCTGGGATATAAGAACGCATCTCTGGAAAGTGGATATCTAACCCTTGTTCATCGTCAATTTCAAGCAATCCGAGTGTTCGGATACCTGGTGTATCTGCAACAAACCCGCCGAATTCAAGCGGTAACAACATGACTTCCGTAGTTGTATGCTGACCCTTGTGAACGCGAGAGTCTACCTCACCTATGCACAATTGCAGTCCCGGTTGTAACGTATTCAGTAAGGAAGATTTTCCGACTCCGGATGAACCGACAATTGCTGAAATTCTATCCCGCATTACCTCGCGCAAATTGTCAATCCCAAAACCTGTCACTATGCTTGTATAAACAACTTTATACCCTAATTTTTCATATAACTTGAGTTCGCTTTGAACATTCTCCAATTTTGCCAAATCCATCTTGTTAATACAGATTACGGGGTCTATGTTTGAAGCTTCTGCGGTGACAAGAAACCGATCAAGCATCCGCAGTTTGAGTGTAGGGTGTCGTGCTGCAAAGATAATTAGCAGCATTTCAAGATTAGCCACAATAACTTGTCGCAAACCGTCCATGCGGATTCGCCCGAATTGGGTTTGCCGAGGTAGACATTCCTCAATGTACCCTGCCTTCACTGTGGATGCAGTAGAAATTCGGACTCGATCGCCTACAGCGACCAAATCAACGTATGGCATCTCTTTTGTTTCATTGAGGCGACGCTTTTCCGCTTCAATGAGGTGGTGGCGCAACGAACAGGTATAGCACAAGTTGCCAATCTGCACTTCGTAAGAACCACCACGCGCTTTTATTACAATGCCTTCCATAGCCATATAGTTTGCCAAAATAGGTGTTATGCCCCCGGATTCCGCCAGATAATACGCCCTCGTGTTAGGTCATAAGGGGAAAGTTCAACAGTAACCTGATCTCCTGGAAGCACCCAGATATTGTGTCGCATCATTTTCCCACCAAGATATGCCACAACTTTGTGGTCATTCTCTGTCAGCTCCACAGCGAATAGGTTTCCTGGTAGAGATTCTAAAACTAACCCAGGCACACGGATGGCTGGATCTTTTGTTGACTCCAAACTTTCTTCCATTTTGTCTTCTCTCATTTTGTTTTTATTTTTCATCTTTTTATTCCGTTTCATCTATTTGCTCCCTTCTTTTCAACAAGTCTTTGTCAACGTAAATGCCAATTCGATCTATTACAGTATATTTGCTGACACCTAAATTCTCGACGTTGATTCGTAAAAACACTACGAACCATAATTTATTCTGCGATAGATTTTATGAGATAAGTGCAGATAAGGAATAAGTCAGTATGTTATTTATCTTCACTTAACACGTTATTGGATGCACTTTTTAACGAATTGTTCAATAAAAAAGTTGACATACCATAAAAAAGTTGGTAAGATATATCAGAAATGTTTCGCTCTTCAGAAAAGTGATATTTAAGGAGAGAAATAATGAGCCAAGCGTTACCACTCATAGCATATCCCGACCTTGAAAGCCAAGTCACGGCGATGGAAGAAGATGGATATACCTATCTGCCAAAGGTTATTGATGCCGAAAAACTCGCGGAACTCCGCGAGGCAATGGATAAATTAACAGCAATTCCTGAGAGTTTTGATAAGCACAGCGTGCCAGAAAATGGAAACGGTTTTCTTAACAAACATATCAATAACGCTTTTAATCGTGACCGGGTTTTCTTACACTATCTTGACAAGTCACCCGTCATTGAGTTAGCAGAAGCAGTTCATGGGGGTGATTGTCATGTGATTGGAATGACAGCATGGATAACAGGCCCTGGCCGTCCCGACCAAGGGCTACATTCAGACTGGTTGCCAATCCCGCTTCCCGCAGACGTTTTAGAAGACCCTCGCGTTAAAGTGCCAATTTACATCACAACCGCACATTACTACTTAGATGACCTTTATGAAGACCTCGGTCCAACAAAGTTTGTCCCAGGCAGTCATCTTTCTGGACGAAGACCTGATGGCGAAACAGAGTGGAAAGGGGCGAAGGAACAGAGCATCCTTTGCAACGGCGGCGACGTGGTGATTTTTAGGAGTGAAGTTTGGCATAGAGGCACAGCAAACTGTAGTAACCAAACCCGCTATCTGTTGCAGGTGCATTACGCGAACCGTATGATAACACAGAAATATCCACCCTATCTGAATCGGTTTCAATTCGATGAATCAATCTTAGAGCAGGCGACAGAACGCCAACAGCGACTAATGGGGAACCATCGTCCCGGTGCTTATGATTAATGTAACTGCAAATTTTTCAGTAATCGGACCTCACATGAGGACATCAGTTTCCCTTGAATAGAAAAGAACCCGTCGGGACATCACCAATCCGACATGTTATCAACGAAGACCCTCACGGGAAGATTATCGCCCTCAGTTTACTCCTCGCTTTTCTCTGGGGTGGGAATTCGCTTGCGATTAAAATCGGTTTGGATGACCTGCCCCCGATGGCACTGGCATTTTTACGTTTTGTTATTGGTCTCGTCGTAGTTGGTGTATGGTCGCTCTATCGTCGAACTCCGCTTGGCTTAAACCGAGGGGAATTCTCCCGCCTACTATTGCTCACCGCGATCTTCATATCACAAATCATCGTGTTGAACACTGGCACCATGTTTACGACAGCCTCACGCTCAACTATTTTCGTTAACGTATATCCATTCTTTACAGCACTTTTTGCACATTTCTGGATCCCGGGGGAACGCCTCTCTCTAACAAAAACATTAGGAATCATCGTTGCCTTCAGCGGTGTTTTTGTAACCGTCGCGCCAAATCTCGGAAAAGGTGAAATAAGTATCCTTGGCGATCTACTTGTTCTTGTCAGTGGATGTTTTTTGGGACTGCGAGTTGTCGTGACAAAACTGTTAGTCCAATCAATCCACCCGTATCGACTCTTGGTCTGGTATTTAAGTTTGAGTCTGCCGGTCTATGCTGTCCTGAGTTTTGTGTTTGAACGCGGAGGCACATTCCAATTGACGCTCGCTGGCAGTGCTGCACTCCTCTATCAAGGCGGTGTGGTTGCTGGCTTCTGTTTTTTGGCATGGACATCAATCCTTGAAAGGTATAGCGCGAGTAAACTTGTCGTACTCTTCTTTGCAACACCACTATCGGGAGTATTGTTTAGCCACCTGCTTTTAGGTGATGAATTGACGTTTAGTTTGTTGGCGGGTGCTGTTCTGGTAGCAGCTGGGATTTATCTTGTGAATATGCGGCGGTGATACCTCGTATGTGTATAGTCGTTTTATTTCTATGGCGAATTGATAAAGACATCTAAAGCAGTTTGGCTATCGGTTTCAGGATTGAATGTAAGCATGCTCTCGCTCCTCGCAGCTCTAATAAGACGTTTATCGGAACTAACCAAAATCAACCTATGTCCTTTTATCCGTAATTCATTTGCCTGATCGAGTGCACATTGAAGGATAATAGCGTCAGTGCTGTTAAGAGAATGCTTTTCAATGAATTCCCATGAGTCAGTTATCTGATCTTTGGTTGGAAGTACTAATTCTACTTCATTGCGATGAATAAATTCATTCTCAAATTGCTGTTTTATCTGATTAAAGAGCGTTTTAGTAATGTTCCTATATTTGTCGTTATTTTTATGTCGTACGAAGATGGAGATTACTTCACCAACCCCTTCAAGTAAACAAAACATTTGGTATAAAGGAACGCAAGCGAAAAGGTGGTTCATTTCGGGTGTTCCTGTTTCGGAAATGTGGTGTTTGATAATTGCGCTTGCATCTAACCAGAAATAATTCACGCGACCTATTTCTCCCGCTCTTCAATTATGGCGCGACTAAAAAGATTGTCTTCTGGTTTTATTCCCTCCTCCAACAGCAGTTGCTGAATCTCCTCAGCACTAAGGGGTTTGATGTCAGGATTTGGTTTTCCGAGTACTTTTTCAATTAATGGACGCCGCCTCTCATTCTGTGCCCGTACACGTGCCAACCGAGCGGCCTGGTACTCTTCGGGTGTGAGTGATTTCATTAAAGGTGCTTGAAGTTTTTCTAACTCCTTTTTCACCTCTGCTAAATCCCATTCAAGTTGGTCTATTTTTATGAGCAGTTTCGTTATAGAGGGTATCATAAGTCTTCTCCTCATTAGCGTCAGAAGGTGTAATACCAAATTAACTTGATCTCACTCGGTAGGCGCGCTTTGTAAGCGCGCCTAACAGCCAGAAAAACAAGATAAATCCGGTAAATTTGGTATAATGTTAATTGCAATAACATACTTCTAATCAGGTACATGGTGAAGTCTAAAACCTCACCATACCAAAGCAGAAATAGCGTTTAACTACGTATCTGTTCATTCACGGTGACAGGATAAATTTCAATGTCAGGACGCGATATGAGCAAACCAACGTAAAAAGTGAGCCATTTCCCACACAGTTCAATAGACATCAATTCTTCGTTATCGCTGATGTATTCATGGAGTTCTGCTTCAAATTCCTGTTGTCCTTGCGCATCGGTAACGGTAAGTTTTGCTGAGACAACCTCCTGTCGGTTATATACAACGGTGATTTCCTCGCCCTCGTTATCAGGATCGGGATAATAGAGCGTCATCTCGTCTGGCAACGGATCACCGAGTTCCTGTTCACCATCAACAATCCACCGCGAGATTTCGTACTCGTCCTTTGTTCCAGCAATGTGATCAACTCCGACCACAAGCTCCCCATCCACATCTTTGATGTGATACATATAGCGGAGAAGACCGTCGCCTTCGTATTTCTTTCGCGTGAAAAGCGTAAAGGCGTGCGAGGTATTCCCTGTATCCTGATATGTGGTAATGTCAGAGAGTTCAATTATACTGTTAATCGGAATGTCAACTAACTCATGCCGTTCCGGCTTTTTATCCGCTTCCTCTTTCCGTTTGCCAAAAAGAGGTTTCCCTTCTTTTCTACCAAATAGTGCCATACCACCACCTAAAAATAACCCTTGTTGTACAATACCAACATGATTCCGCCAACAATGATGAGACTACCAAATATGAGAACGAACCACATTGCCCCTGAGGTTTTCTTCTCTACAATAATCCTTTGGGGTGGTGCGCGCTGTGTATTACTCGTTACATTCGGCGTTTCGGCAGATGCAATGAGTTCCTGTCTTAGAGCCTCTTCATCAGGAAGTTCTTCAACAGTGACAACCTCCGCACCTTCCCCATAAAACTTATCTGGATTCTCTTCAACATAACTTGCGACATAATCTTCATCCTGATTTGTGTCAGGATCTACGTAGTTAGAGTTCGGATCAATTCCTTGGCTTTCGTAGTACTCCTTATAATACTCGTACTCCGCTTGCTTCTTGGCATCCCAATGCGATCGGTCGTAATCCCGATGATGATAATGCCACAAGTAACTATGACGAATCGAATGGTTGTAATAATCATGGAACCATATATTGAACATGATGTTATTATACATCATGGATGCTTGAAGACTGTAGATTGAATACCCATGCACGGGGTAGAAACCACCGTAGTTGTTAACTGTGATAGTTGAACGTTGTTGCCTACGAGCTTGCACAGTTTGTCGGTTTGCTTTCGTGACCTGTCGTTTCAAGCTGCGGTTTTCTGATTTAAGCTGTCGTACCTGTTTACGGCCTTGTGCCGTGGTTTGACGCTGTTGGCTACGCGTAGCAGTGCTATTCCGTGTTGACGTTGTGTTTGTCGTTTTTGCACGATTCGTTGCAGTCTGTTTCTGACGTGCTGACGTGCTGGCGCGTGTGGAAGTACTTTTTGATGTACGACTTCCGCTGTAGCTGCTGCCGGTACTTCGGGTGCTACGGGTTGGAGTAGAACGTTTTGGTGCTGTGTAACTCTTTGTGCTACGGCTTGTACTTCTGCTAAAGCTGCGGCTAAAACTACGACCACCACCAAAACCCCCACGGCGACTTTCTACAATATCGGGTGCATACACTAATAAAAAGAGGACAATCCCGATAAATGACAGGATACGTTTGCATTTACCACTAATTGAAAGTTGTTGGATTTTACGCGTCATACTGAAATTCCTCCCAATTCTTTACACAAAAAACTTGACAAAAATATCTGAATTTGTTAAACTATTAAAACCTGTTATAATTTGTGCCTGTAGCTCAGTTGGATAGAGCGTCAGCCTCCGGAGCTGAAG
Organism: Candidatus Poribacteria bacterium; assembly: GCA_965197475.1. Classification (GTDB taxonomy): domain Bacteria; phylum Poribacteria; class WGA-4E; order WGA-4E; family WGA-3G; genus MSPOR6. The sequence goes on from CBDANF010000003.1 coordinate 2,361,005, forward strand.
GTCGGGCGTTCGAGTCGCCCCAGGCACGTTTATATTCCTTCGTCGGTTAGGAAAACCTTTTTTAATTGTACCTATCACTCAATTAATATTATGTTATCATGAATAGGAATGCGTGTCAAGGATATTGAAAGGAAAAATATGGCACTTGACGTACGTGATTCGCGTCTTTTAGATTTGATTGATTCAGAAGCAGTTGTAGAACAATTGGCTACCGGATGCAAATTTACTGAGGGACCGCTGTGGAACTCTATCGGAAGGTATCTGCTTTTTAGCGATATTCCTGCAAACAAAATCCGGCGATGGGATGTGCAATCCGGAATGACGGTTTTCAGAGACCCTTCTGGAAAGTCAAATGGCTTAACTTACGATAAAGGCGGTCACCTGATAGCTTGCGAACATGCCAACCGCCGAGTGTCGCGAACAACGGCGGACGGAGATGTGCTCACGATTGCTTCCCATTATGAGGGCAAACGCCTCAACAGTCCGAACGATGTCGTTGTAAAATCCGATGGCGGCATCTATTTCACGGATCCACCTTACGGGTTATCCTCAGCATCGGAAAAAGAACTCGATTTTCAAGGTGTTTACCGCTTGTCACCCGATGGCGCAACGTTGACACTTCTTGTTGATGATTTTGATAAACCGAACGGCATATGCTTTTCACCTGATGAGTCTATCCTTTATATTAATGACACCCAACGCATGCATGTGCGTGCATTCGATGTCCAACTTGATAGCACAATAGCAAACGGTCGCGTTTTCGCTGAAGAAAAAGGGGACAACGGAAAACCGGACGGCATGAAGGTTGATGTGAAAGGAAATGTCTATCTTACAGGACCGAATGGAATTTGGATATTCGCGCCAGATGGAACACATCTTGGAATCATTATCGTCCCCGAACGCACCGCTAATCTTGCATGGGGTGGTGATTATTGGAAAAGTCTTTTCATTACGGCAAGCACGTCTGTCTATCGTATAGAATGCAAAATAGCAGGAATAGCAGTGTCGTAATGAAAGTGAAAATCAAACGGGTTGATAAATCCCTCCCATTGCCGAAATACGAAACAAAAGGTTCTGTCGGATTTGATCTGCTCTGCCGAGAATCAGCGGAAATCACCCCCCATAGTATTGTTTTAATCCCAGCGAACGTAATTGTAGAAACGCCCCCTGGCTACATGCTGATGGTATGTTTACGTAGCAGTACACCACGTAAATTCGGTTTAATGATGCCCCAAGGTGTAGGCATTGTTGACAATGACTATTGCGGTGAAGAGGATGAGCTAAAAATTCAGGTATACAATTTCACCGACGCACCTGTGACGATTGAGAGAGGCAGTCGGATTGCACAAGCAATTTTTGTCCGAGTGGATACGGCAGAATGGAATGAAGTAGAACAGATGGCCGCACCATCACGAGGTGGGTTTGGCAGCACAGATTGGTAACTTTATGCTCCGAAATGCGTTTTTATATACACAAAAACGTCATTGTTATTAAGGGAGCTTTAGTAGCAGACATGAAACAGTATCTTGAAGGACTCCAACAGATATTAGATACCGGTGTTGATCGCGAGGGTAGAAACGGGAAAACCCGCGCCCTTTTCGGCATGCAAATGCGATATAATCTGGAAGATGGGTTTCCTGCGGTAACGACAAAGCAGCTAGCTTTCCAATCAGTGAAAGCGGAACTTCTCGGTTTTCTGCGTGGTTACGATCACGTCAAACAATTTCAGAAGCTTGGCACACAAATATGGAATGCAAACGCTGCTGCATGGGGACGCGAGGGTGCTCTTGGTTGTATTTACGGTGTCCAATGGCGCCGTTGGCGAAAAGAAAACGGCAGAATTGATCAGTTGGCGAAGGTCATTGAACAACTCAAGGTAAATCCACACAGTCGTAGACACGTTGTTACCGCCTGGAATCCAGCAGAATTGGATCAGATGGCGTTAGTACCGTGCCACATGTTTTTTCAATTCTTTGTAGCGGACGGCAAATTGTCGTTGCAGATGTATCAACGTAGTTGTGATATGTTCCTCGGAGTCCCCTTTAATATTGCATCCTACTCGCTATTGCTGTCTATGATAGCACAGATCACTGATCTTCAACCGAGTGAATTTATCCATGTTTTGGGGGATGCACACATCTACCATGAACATTTTGAACAAGTTAAAACACAACTCCAGCGACAAACCTATCCGTTGCCACAACTCATCCTGAACACGAATGTGACATCAATTGACAATTTCAGAATTCAAGATATGCGGTTAAAGGATTATCAGCATCACGATGCAATTCGCGCTAAGATGATTGTTTAAGAGGAGACTAAAATGACCAAAATAAACGGTCTAATAACGCTCTTTATATCTCTCACTATAGTGCTTGTCAGTTGTGGAAAACCTACCCCCGGTTACAAAATCTATCGGATTAATGATACGCTTTTAGTCTTTTTGGCTATGAAAGACTCCTCTAAAATCGCTGATGCTACAATTGATAATAATGAACTGCATGTAGATATTGCTACCGGTAAAAAGATCGAGAATCGTGTAACGTCGCTGGATAAGGCTTTTAAGTTTACAATAATTGAACCTGATGAGACCCTTGAAATTCACGGCACAAACAGGATAAACGGGTACGGTGTTGTCCATTTAACAGTCTCTTCTCCTAGACCCAGAAAAATGTCAATGTCCTTTCACTGGAGTGGTTGGCAAGTAAAAGATTTCCCGAAGAAACCTGGGCCTTTTGCCAATTCCGGTGCTTTTCGGGTTGGAGACAGAATAATGGCTTACTGTTATCTTCCAGAAGTAAAAAAACCGAAAAAGAAAAAACCTATGTTTTGGATAAAATTTGATGTTAAACACACACCCAAAACTTCGACTGCTTACACCTTTGAAGATAATATGCTTCATATAGAAACCTACAAAGCGGATTCCAATAAACTAAATAAATTAATTCGTAAGTTAAGTTTTCCGCTTGATGACCTTGAACCTCATGAAACAGTAGAAGTTGAGGATAAGAAAAAATTAGGTGAGGATATTCATATTGCGTATTTGAAAGTTGTGCCAAAGAAAAACGAACCGACGAGAGTTGTCCCAAAGAGAAGTCGACCAACTCACCATCCTATTTTGATAGACCGCTGAGGTTTCTACTTCCTGCCTGAAATTCAGAGAACAACCAGATGAAAACAAGAACACTTTACATCATTAGTTTCTTACTACTGTTTTCGAGTTGTAAAGTTGAACAGCAAGTAGAATATTTTGGTTTTACTGGCGATAAGAAATGTTGTACAGTTAAGGTATTTATGCCAGACAATTGGAAAATCGTCAACGCTCAACTTGAGTCTAACCATCTGAACTTAGCATTCGATAAAGGCAGAGGAATAGAAAAACAAAGTTTTCCGGATTCATTCTCAAACATTGATGCTGATGACAGCATTCAATTCAGAGGGGCAAACAGGGTAGGCAGGTTAGCACTTTTGCATTTTACCAAGGAAGAAGATCCACAAAGTGCATTCAATCCACCGGTTGCTCAATCTGGTACTACCGAAGGTTTAGGAACATTTGAAAAATATGCTATTTTCCGTACAAGCAATTGGCTTATGGTCCATTTCTCTATAGAAAGTACCCAGAGAGATAATCTTCCTTTTCTTAACCTAAAGCAGCACTATTATGGAGATGTTGATCTCAATCGTTCGCCTTACTGTAAACTCACCAAAGAAGCCTTGCTTATCGTATTTGGCAAGGATAATCGAGAAAAACGAAGTTTTCCTATCCATGATTTTATAGAACAGCATGAGGTAGTTGAATATGGTGGAGGAGGGGCTGGTGTTGGCGAAATTAGAATTGAGCTTACACAACATTTCAAAATTGTCCCTATACAGAAGAAGGAGCAGTGAACTACAACCACAGTATTGCGAACCGTAGGAGTACTAAAAACATTGCGAATCTCAATGATTGCTGCCATAGATAAAAACCGACTTATTGGTAACGGGCCACATATTCCGTGGCAGTTACCTGCTGACCTTCGACATTTTCGTGATATGACAATTGGCAAACCTGTGGTGATGGGACGTAAGACTTTTGAAACACTTAAACGTCCGTTAGCAAAGCGGCGAAACATCATCCTCACACGCAACCGCGACTACGAAACACCGCAAGAATGTATAGTTGCTCATTCAGTCGAGGATGTCATCAAAACTGCAGAGACACTTTCTGAAAACGGTGCATCGGAACTCATGATATGTGGTGGTGCGCCTATTTACGCAGCTTTTTTACCGCATGCAAGTCGACTCTATCTCACCCAGATTCACGCGACTTTTGAGGGAGATGTCTATTTTCCTGAATTTGATTGGAATGAGTGGAAAGAAGTGAAACGGACTGACTGTGAAGTAGACGAGAAAAATCCTTATCCTTACAGTTTTCTGTTTTTAGAAAAGAAGTAGAATAGATTGATCACTATTTTCTTTTGGAGCAAACCTGTGCTAAACTTATGCATGCTTTCCGGTTCTTTTGAATACGACTCTGAAATATCATTAAATACTTTCAAAACGTTCGTTGAGAAAAACTACCCGATCCAAGCAAATTTGATTGCCTACAATTCAGAAGATGATGACCCATCTTCAGTAGCATTAGACGATGCGGATGCCTTGCTGGTATTTACGCGTCGCCTTAATACAGATGGGGAATCGCTCAGACAATTTCAAACGTATTGCGAACAAGGCAGACCGCTTGTTGGAATCAGAACAGCCAGTCATGCGTATCAGAACTGGTTGGAATTTGATAAAGTCATGTTAGGTGGAGACTATCAAGGACATTACGGACACGGTCCCGCTGTCCAATTAGAAGCAGTTACACCAGACCATCCAATTCTGAACGGTATTCCGAAATTTGAAAGTTATGGTAGCCTCTACAAAAATCCATCGCTTCGTGACGATACGTCTGTGCTAATGATGGGACATACGGACGAACATTCGGAACCGGTAGCATGGACACGTTTACATAATGGTGGACGTATTTTTTACACTTCATTAGGACATCAGAAGGATTTTGAGTTAGAACCGTTCTTGCGATTTCTTGCACAAAGCATTCTGTGGGTCTCAAAACAGATTTAGGAAAATTGAAATATCTGAACCTATAGGACAGGAATTAATTATTCTTTGTATGCCTCTGTGATTTTAGCAGGGTATTTTTGAGATATGGAAACACTTACAATTGCGAATGGCGACATCTATACCCCAGCACATTACGGCAAGGGAACCGTCGTCATTCAAAACAATACAATTTCAGCAATAACAAAAGAGCAGCTCCCACCGTCAGAAGAGGTTATTGATGCAACAGGGTGTCTTGTCCTTCCTGGACTGATTGATGGTTTAATCCATGGCGGCGGCGGTTGCGATAGCATGACGGGTAAGACTGAAGATATTGCTACAATTGCCCGTGCACATGCTGTTAACGGGGTTACGTCGTTAGTAGTGGGCATCTCCTCTGGAAGTATGGAGCAGATAAACGCATCCCTAACAGCAATTGCGCATGTCGTTGACCAACCGGTAGCAGATGGTGCACGGATTATAGGGTCGTATGTTGAGGGAAAATTCGGCAGTCTCGCGAAAAATGGCGCACAAAACGCCAAGTACATTACTCCACCAAACTTTGAAGAATTCCACACAATGTGGGCAGCCTCTGATGGCACACTAAAAGTGATTTCTGTCGCTCCAGAAAACGATGAGGATTTGCAGTTTATCAAACATCTCGCTAAGCACAAAGCAGATGCCTATAACAACATCGTTATTGCAATGGGGCACACAAACGCAACGTATCAACAAGCGATGGATGCCATTGATGCAGGCATAACTCGTGCCACACACACCTACAACGGCATGAGCGGCATGCACCACCGTGACCTCGGTGCGCTTGAAGCCGTTTTCGCACATCCTAACATACATGCCGAATTGATTGTTGATGAACACCACGTTCACCCTTTTTGGGGTAAACATCTGATCCAACATAAAGGGATTTCAGGTGTTGGATTGATTACAGATTGCACTGAACATGCGGGGTTTCCTGCAGAAGAATGGCAAAAAGATGCTATTTATGAATCTGAACATGATGCCTACCATCTGAACGCCGCAGATCCTGAAATATCTGATTCTTCACAAAAATACATAAAAAACGGCGCAATGTGGTTAGATGTCGGTAAACCTAATGAACGACTTGCAGGCGCGATCATTACTCTTATGGGTGGCATTCGTAATGTTATCGGATGGGGATATTCTCTGGAAGATGCTTTGACGATGGCGACATTAACACCCGCTCAGAATTTGGGTGTGGATGATCGTGTGGGTTCAATTGCACCAGGAAAAGCTGCAGATGTAGTTATTGTTGACGAAAATTTCAACATTCAAAACGTAATTATTGGCGGAAAAGTGATTTATGAATGTAAGAAAAATGGTGAAAATACCTTATTGTGCGGCTTTTTATAAAAAAGTTGCAATTTTTGAAACCTACAACGAGATACATACGTAATTCGTTGTAGGAAGCAGAAAACTATACTAACGCTTATCATATTTCTGCCCAAGGGGAAGTAAAATGAAGAACCGACATATTAATACCACAATCCAAAAAATAAACACGTCAGCCACCTGTTACCTGAGAAGGATTTGTCCACGCGAGATATGTTGGTCGGCATATTTTAACTATAAGTTAATACCCCCCCCCCCACTTCACATTCGTTAATTTTATTGCTTTACAAGGTTTTATCGCAGACGTTAGCAGCTGCGATATTTTCGCGCCCGCACGCGCGCTTCGTTTCAAACGGAGTGTCTCGCTGTGGGCTTTTGTTGTTTATGGAAAAAGTCACGATTTATGTTGAATCGCAGTTGAGTCTTTGTTTAGTTTTACTTGAAAAATTTTAACGGAGGAGATATAATTGTGAAAAAGAAACTTTTAAAGGTAGGGTTCACCACAGCACTTATTGTTTTCATTGGTGGAGGGCTGCTCTTTAGCACAATCACAATGATTGATGCCACACAGACAGATAAACTTGTTTGCATAGAACAACCCCGAATTGACTGTACGAAATTGGAAAAACAGGAAACACCTTGTCCAAAATCAACCATACCACCCTGCACGCGCGAAGCAGGGAAATAAAGGAGGAACGGACATGAAATTCTTTAGAAACAACGCATATTGGATACTCGGTATCCTTATCGGTATCGGTATTAGCACGGTGATTTTGATACTACGCGGACAACAAAAGGACGCGGAAACAACGCAGCACGGACCATCTGCGAAACCTGAACAACAGGGCATCGCACAGGTTTCCCCAGAAAATGCTGCCAAACCACCGCCGCCCGGTGAAACACCAGAGAGCGGGTATTGGCATGGTGATCATTGGCACAAAACATCGCCACCACAGGTGCTACCTCCGGCAAAACGAAAACGTCCTGCAAAATCGTCAACACAGAAAAACCTTCCCCTGAAACAGTGGACACACGGACCACACATCGGACACCATCACCCGCGACCAAAACCAGGACCGGACCCGTTAGATTACGGGTTATCCCAAGAACAGATAGACCGAGCAAAAGAACGTCTTGCGTCCACAGAATGGTACGAATACGGAGGCGACGATAGATCCTACATATACTGGAACGAAGAAAAACGGAAAGGTAAAACAGGAGAAGAGATATATGAGCAAATTAATCGAGAAAAAGTAGACATCTTTACAGCGGATATGGATACCGTGAATGCGTTTAAATATCTCGCAGCGTATTCAAATTCAAATATAAATCAGTATGCGCCAGAGTTTGCTGAACGTGCTGTAGCCGAAAATCCCGATTTTCTGGAGGGACATCTTTTCCTGGCACGACAAGAATTTGATATGCAAGGTGGTCGTGTTGGAACAGTAAGGGATATGGTCCGTGCAACTGAGATATATCGCAAAATCGTGGAACACCCCGAACTCCACAGTGCATTGAATCCTACCGATGTGGTCAATTCCTTTGAAAGCTTAGGCAGCCTGCTTGTGATGGAGCAGCCTGTTGAATCGATTGAATACTTTAAACAGGCAACTAATATAGACCCGAAGTCCGGTTTGTATGGATTAAGTGTGGCTTACCAGCGATTAGGGGATGTCAAGACTGCCTGGGTATACCTCAAAAAGCTGCAAATCTATCCGCATTATGCAGAACTTGATCGGTATGCGGAGGCGATTGAAGCGGGTAAACCGTTGATTGACCCGTTACCGAGAACACCTGCACCGCCCGCTGCAAAGAAGGAACTGCCACCTGAGGTCTGGGATGCGTTTCCCGAAGGGACATCGGACACCGAGAAACCGTTTCACCCCGATACGGAGTGGGACCCACGCACACCAGCGCAGAATACCGCACCCGGTGCAAATACACACCCGGATGCCGAACGCGCACGCGCTGCCGCACAGCAGGCACACGAGCATTTCCAAAAACAACACGAACGTGCATTGCAAGAACTCAACGATTTTTTTGATTTCGCACAAACCGTCTTCAACGCGGACAACCCGATGAATACCAATAACTTCTTACTCAAAGACATGGAGGCATTTTTCAAAGGTGGGCAACCGAAGTTTGATCCTGACCGTATCATTCGCGCTTTCGAAACATTTGAACACTACGGTGCAAAAGAGGGGATCAAACATCTCCAAAAAAGCGATCTCGATGTCGCTGAAGCGGTTCTACAGCTGCTTACCGAAAAACGAAAATCCACTCCCAAAAAGTAACGCCTCTTGATAACGGCGGCAACAATAAAGGAGGAACGGACATGAAATTCTTTAGAAACAACGCATATTGGATACTCGGTATCCTTATCGGTATCGGTATTAGCACGGTGATTTTGATACTACGCGGACAACAAAAGGACGCGGAAACAACGCAGCACGGACCATCTGCGAAACCTGAACAACAGGGCATCGCACAGGTTTCCCCAGAAAATGCTGCCAAACCACCGCCGCCCGGTGAAACACCAGAGAGTGGGTATTGGCATGGTGATCATTGGCACAAAACATCGCCACCACAAGTGCTACCTCCGGCAAAACGAAAACGTACTGCAAAGTCGTCAACACAGAAAAACCTTCCCCTGAAACAGTGGACACACGGACCACACATCGGGCATTATCATCCGCCTAAAAATACGTGGCCGAACTATGCGGATTACGGGCTATCTCAAGAACAGATAGACCGAATCGAAGAACTTGGCTTACAATGGCAAGCTGAATACGGTGATGAAGCATTCTTCAATAGAAGATGGGAACAGAAAGGCCAAACTCAAGAAGAATGGGAAGCGGAAGGACATCGGAAACAAGTTGATAACATCACAGCGGATATGGATGCTATTAATGCGTTTAAATATCTCGCTGCTACATCGCCTATCCGAAATCCTTCCCAACATCTGTCAGCTTACCGTCATTCTCGATTTTATGAATACTTGCCGGAGTTCGCTGAGCGTGCTGTCGCCGAGAATCCCGATTTCCTGAAGGGGCATCTTTTTCTAGCACAACAAGAAAAGGATCCGGCCCGTGCTATCGAAACATATCGCGAAATTGTGGAACACCCCGATGTACACACTGCCCTCAGTCCCACCGATGCTGTTACTGCCTTTGACAGCTTAGGCGGCCTGCTTGTGATGGAGCAGCCTGTTGAATCGATTGAATACTTTAAACAGGCAACTAATATAGACCCGAAGTCCGGTTTGTATGGATTAAGTGTGGCTTACCAGCGATTAGGAGACCTCAAAACTGCCTGGGTATACCTCAAAAAGCTGCAAACCTATCCGCATCATGCAGAACTTGATCGGTATGTAGAAGCGATTGAAGCGGGTAAACCGTGGATTGACCCGTTGCCGAGGACATCTGCACCGCCCGCTGCAAAGAAGGAACTGCCATCTGAGGTCTGGGATGCGTTTCCCGAAGGGACATCGGACACCGAGAAACCGTTTCACCCCGATACGGAGTGGGACCCACGCACACCAGCGCAGAATACCGCACCCGGTGCAAATACACACCCGGATGCCGAACGCGCACGCGCTGCCGCACAGCAGGCACACGAGCATTTCCAAAAACAACACGAACGTGCATTGCAAGAACTCAACGATTTTTTTGATTTCGCACAAACCGTCTTCAACGCGGACAACCCGATGAATACCAATAACTTCTTACTCAAAGACATGGAGGCATTTTTCAAAGGTGGGCAACCGAAGTTTGATCCTGACCGTATCATTCGCGCCTTCGAAACGTTTGAACGCTATGGTGCAAAAGAGGGGATCAAACATCTCCAAAAAAGCGATCTCGATGTCGCTGAAGCGGTTCTACAGCTGCTTACCGAAAAACGAAAATCCACTCCCAAAAAGTAACGCCTCTTGACAACGGCAACTTTTATAGCAAAGGAGAACTTTATGAAACTTATACGCGATTTAATACAGCAAAGGAGAAACTTCATGAAATATAAACGCGCTTTTATCTTGTTACTGTTCGTCTTACTGTCCGCGCCGGTGGTGCCAGTCTACTCAGCCACGCCAGAAGTATACCCAATGTCAATCACGAAATACGGTTACACGTTGGAAGTGTCAAAGTTAGCCGCAAACTTCTTTCCCGATATCAATACAGATATAGGGTTTACGATCACCGTCACCTTTCCCTCAAACGCTTCGGGGGCTGACCTCTTTGTCGGACTACTACCTGACAGCGTTTCGAACCATTTGGGGCAATGCATCAGCCACGATGACAATGGTGAACATGCTAATCCCGATCTTATGCTGCGATTGATGAATAACGATGGATGGAGACGGGTGAGCGGCAGCAGGACGACCCTTGTCAGTCATCTCATCGCCACGGGTACTTTACCTGTCCCTTCATCTGTCAATGTCTACTGTAAGGATAGTGCCGCCTCTGGCAAAATCGTTATTAGCTTAGACCCGACTGGTAAACCCGCCATCAGTCTGACCCGGCGCATCCCATTTGATGACGCAAACGAAAACGGTATCGCTGACGGCTGGGCAGGCGATGCAATCAAAAACTATACCGGTGGCGAAGACGAAGAAACAGGGCCCGCTGGCACCAACTTTTTAGGGTACGTTCTGGATGCCAACGGCAATATTGAGTACAATAACGTCGGCATACCAAAGACGAAGAGATATAACGTTGCCGCGAATGGACATGTTGGCGATGGACTTACCGCTTTTGAGGAGTACCGCGGCGCAAAACTCGCCCGCGGGCTACCCGTGAAAAGGTTCGATCCGACTGTAAAGGATATCTTCGTGACACATAGGTACCATAACAATAATGACTTAAAGCAAAAAGGAACCGGCACGGGTGCTGATTTTAAACTCACTCCCTACGAGATCATAACCGCGAGGACGGATAACGTGGTCAATTTATATACGGACGGACGCGCAGCCTCTCGTGTTTTCGCGATTAAAATTGAAGAAAATACGACTCAAGCCCCCGCAAACTTGCAGGTTCCCCCTCTCGGAGAAGCAACAGGAAATGCAAACATACCGAAATGTACGGATGTGGCTAATGGATTCTATGAGTTCCCGCCAGAGGTAACCATTTACACTGCCCGTCTCACAGCTGACGAGATGGGCAAGGTGCTCTCACACGAAATTGGGCACTGCGTCAACTTAGAGCATTGCGATCAGGCAGAACCGGGGTGCCTGATGTTTCATGCAGAAAAGAAATTGCGTATAAGTTTTGGCAAGTATCACATCCCCGAGTATGATTTGATAGAACCCTTTGCAGCAGTGCCGGTAGCTAACCCCATTATTGGTGGGGACAACCCGGGCGATGGTAACGGGGACAGTGGTGATGATAGTAACATCCTCAGCACGAATACGGGTTATAGTTCTTCACATGGGTGTGATTATAACTCCGAACATGACTATTGCTCAGACACTGGTACGTGTGGAAGTCAAACGTCGTTTGATGGCATCGGTCTCTGTGGACATCGTTGGTGCCTCTGTCCTGCCGATGATAGCAGTAGCATTCTCAGCACGAACACTGGTGTCAGTGATACCTATGGTTGTCACTATATATCAGAACGTGACTACTGCTCAGACACTGGCACGTGTGGAAGTCAAACGTCGTCTGATGGCATCGGTCTCTGCGGACACCGATACTGCCTCTGTCCCGCCACCGATGATAGCAGCACCGATGATAGCAGTAGCATTCTCAGCACGAACACTGGTGTCAGTGATACCTATGGTTGTCACTATATATCAGAACGTGACTACTGCTCAGACACTGGCACGTGTGGAAGTCAAACGTCGTCTGATGGCATCGGTCTCTGCGGACACCGATACTGCCTCTGTCCCGCCGCGGACTAACACAGGGAATGCCCATCACAGGCAGTGCTTCCTTATTGAAAGGCTGCCTGTTTTCTCAAGATGTTTAATACCCTATGCGCCGTTGTCATTTGATTTACAGTCTGTGCCTCTTGGCATTTCTCATGTTTTGCGGAATATCGCTGTTTCCGCGAAAGGATCCTCCGCGATCGGAACCGTTAGTCGTGCCACCGGAGGACCCTGCCCCGCAGGCATCAAATACGTCCCCCGATGCCACACCGGACACATTCTATCAATTTATCATCGACAATAATCTGTTCCGCCCACTTGGGTGGCAACCGCCCAAGCAGCAGCCCGACTATATCCTGCTCGGCACCGTCGTCGCACAGTTCCCCCAAGCGACCACCGCTGTTATCTTGGAACGCCGTTCCAAACAGTTGCAGATTATCACAGTCGGGGATACCCTTGGCACGTTAATCGTCACCGCCATAGAACCTAAGCAGGTTACGTTGTGCAGACCCAATGGACAGCAGATTCTCATGCGCGGTGCCGCTTTCCAATCCTACTAACGTTATGTTTAGAGCGTATGTCATAAATCATTTGTAGGGCGAGGTCTCTGTGCCTCGCTATGTCTTGAGAACGAAAACAACGGGCGGGCACAGAGACCCACCCCTACGATGAAGTTGGATGCTCTGAAGGAAACCGTGTTTAACGATTTATGAGATAGACTGTATTCAAATTATAATGGTTATTCGGATTTTACAAAGAGGGTTATGACCATATAATGAAATTTCCAACTTTAATCAAAATGAACCGCTGCAGGCGCGGGTTCTCAATCCCAAAAACTGTCTCATATTATTTAGTCAATACTATCAAAATTTGAACGTCCAAACCGTAATCCTGTGTGGAAGAGCGATTAAATCGTAAAAAATTAGCAGTTTCGCAAAAAATTTCTAATTATTTTCATAATTTTCAAATTTAACTTGACAAATGACAGAAACCGTATTATAATTAAAGTTTTGAGTGTGATAGTTAAGTTTTGTCTAGAACAAACATAGGGGGCATTCAATTTGGAAGCAGTCTAACGTCGTTTTTTCAGAGCAGCGTTAATGTGTTCAAGTAAATTATGAGCCCTGCAAGGGCTTTTTCTTTTGTCTAAACGTTGTAGGTGTGACCTATTGTCGTTATGTCAGTGAGGTGTGGAGATGCCAACTATTAATCAATTAATTAAAAAACCGCGCAAAAAATATCGTAAAAAAACGAAATCCCCGATTCTCCAGCAGTGCCCACAACGTAGAGGTATCTGCTTACAGGTGAAAACGGTAACGCCAAACAAGCCTAACTCAGCCTTACGGAAAGTGGCACGTGTCCGGTTTACCTCTTCTACTGATGAAGCAACCTGTTATATTCCAGGGATTGACCACAATTTGCAGGAGCACTCAATGGTGTTAGTCCGCGGCGGGCGAGTCAAGGATTTGTCAAACGTGCGATACCATATTGTCCGTGGCAAATTAGATACAGATGGTGTTGAAAACCGTCGCCAGGGTCGCTCTAAATATGGGGCGCGGAAGCCCGGTTAATTGACCAACAATATAAATTTCATCTTTGTTCAAGAAAACTTTGTTCAAGAAGATACGATAGATTGTAATACCGGTAAGAGAGCGGGTTGTGCTCTTGATTTCTGGAGGAATGATACATGCCGAGGCGTGGAAACGTCGCAAAACGGGACGTAAGTCCCGATGCCGTTCACAACAGCAAATTAGTTTCAAAATTTATTAACCATCTAATGTGGGATGGTAAAAAAGGCACCGCACAACGGATTGTCTACACCAGTTTTCGGATTATTGAGGAGCGAGCGAAAGAGGATGGATTTACAGTGTTTCGACAAGCCATCAATAATGTGAAACCTGTGCTGGAAATCCGCCCACGGCGTGTCGGAAGCCAAACATATCAAGTACCGGTTGATGTAAAAGCTGAACGACGAACCACTTTAGCGGTTAACTGGATTATCCAATCTGCGCGTAACCGAGGCGAAAAAGGTATGGCCGCGCGGTTGGCAGGCGAGCTTTTGGATGCATCGCAGAATGAAGGTAACGCAATTGGTAAGAAACAAGACCAACACCGGATGGCGGAAGCAAATAGAGCCTTTGCACATTATCGATGGTAATCAAATTAAATAATAAACATAAAAACAACACACAGAAAATTGTGAAACGGTGTCAAAAAGATCGACTAAACAAGGAGTCTTAAACTGTGTCGGACAACAAACAGAGGGTGCCACATCGGTCAGTCCTATCGCATACGCGAAACATCGGTATTATGGCCCATATTGACGCGGGCAAAACGACTGTAACCGAACGAGTCCTATTTTATACGGGACGGGTCTACCGTATTGGTGAGGTACACGACGGTACGAGCACAATGGACTGGATGGTGCAGGAGCAGGAACGCGGTATTACCATTACTGCTGCGGCAACTACCTGTAACTGGAAAGATCACCAAATTAATATCATTGATACGCCAGGACATATTGACTTTACCGTTGAAGTTGAACGTTCCTTGAGAGTTCTGGATGGTGCAGTTGCTGTGTTCTGTGCAGTCGGCGGCGTTGAACCCCAATCGGAAACGGTTTGGCGGCAAGCGGATAAATATGAAATCCCTCGTATTGCGTATGTCAATAAAATGGATAGAACCGGTGCTGACTTTTTCCGAACCGTTGAAATGATGGGTGAACGTTTAGGTGCTACTGCCTTACCTATCCAACTCCCAATCGGGTCTGCCGAACAATTCAAAGGAATTGTTGACCTCATTTCAATGAAAGGACAGTTGTGGGACGAAGGAAGTCTCGGTGCTGTTATTCATGAAACCGACATCCCCGCAGAAATGGAGGAAATGGTGCATGAATACCGGGATCGGTTGTTTGCTGCAGTCGCAGAATGGGATGATGAACTCTTAGTCAAATATCTTGATGGTGTTGAGATTACGCCTGAGGAAATTAAAGCGGGGTTGCGTCAAGCGGTACTCAGTAGTAAAGTCGTGCCAGTGCTTTGCGGAAGCGCGCTAAAAAATAAGGGCGTTCAACCACTTTTAGATGGCATTGTCTCCTATCTCCCAGCTCCAACAGATGTCAAACCGGTTGTTGGGTTTAACCCGAAAACTGAGGAAGAAGAGACGCGTCCAGCAGATAAGGACGCACCGTTCAGTGCACTTGCATTTAAAATTGCCACCGATCCACACGTTGGAAAACTGACATACCTACGCGTCTACTCCGGTGTCCTAAACAAAGGCACCACGGTTTACAACAGCAAACGCGAAAAATTTGAACGCATCGGCAGGTTGATGCAGATGCACGCTAATAAACGCGAAGAACATCAATCTGTTAGTGCTGGTGACATCGTTGCTGTGATCGGATTAAAAGATTTAGGCACTGGTGACACTATCTGTGATCCTAAATCACCAATTGCACTGGAAACAATGGTTTTTCCGTTACCTGTCATGTCAGTAGCGGTTGAACCACGCTCGCAATCAGACATTGATAAGTTAAATCTTGCCCTCTCAAAATTGGCTGAGGAAGACCCGACTTTCAAAGTTCATCAAGACCCAGATACAGGACAAACGCTCCTATCCGGCATGGGTGAACTGCATCTGGAAATCATCGTGGATAGGTTAGTGAGAGAGTTTAACGTTTCCGCTAACGTAGGTTCACCTGAAGTGGCATATCGGGAAACACTTCTGAAACCAGTAAAAGTCCAAGGTAGATTTGTACGGCAATCGGGCGGCAGAGGGCAGTTCGGACATGTTGTTATTGAGGTTACACCTCTTGAAAAAGGTACTGGCTTTGAATTTACTGATGAAACGAAGGGTGGGGTTATCCCCCAAGAATACATCCCTGCGGTTCGAAAAGGCATCGAAAATGCAATGAATGTCGGAACTTTAGCCGGTTACCCTGTCGTTGATGTTGGTGTTCGACTTGTAGACGGTTCTTTCCATCAGGTAGATTCCTCAGAGATGGCGTTTTCGATTGCTGGTTCTATAGCGTTCAAGGAAGCTGCAAAAAAGGCAGGATCAGTATTACTTGAGCCGATCATGGAGGTTGAAGTTTTAGTCCCTGATGAGTACCTTGGGAAAGTGATTGGCGATCTTAACTCTCGACGCGCTCATATTAGAGACACAGCGGTACATGCAAAATCGCGGATTCAAGTCGTTCAGGTAGATGTTCCGTTGTCTGAAATGTTTGGTTACGTCAAATCACTTCGTTCGCTAACACAGGGACGTGCCAACTATTCTATGGAGTTTGGACATTATAGAGAGGTTCCAGCGAGCGTTGCTGAGGATTTGATTTCAAGCACAGTATCAACATCATAAGACCGATTGAAACATTATAGTTCGTTCGCCTTTGAGGTGATATTGAACGTTTGTTGATCATTACAAAATAAAGCGACACGCCAAAGCGATTTAATAATCGTAAGGCTATTTATGAACGTCCGAAAACATTCGGACACATTTGAAACACGTTGTGCGCCTACTATGCGCGCCTATGATAATATAGATTCAACTCAGGTAAAATGAGATTTAAAACATTTATATCTAACCTATAATTGGAGCTCGGACAGAAATGGCAAAGCAAGCTTTTGAAAGGACAAAGCCACACGTTAATATTGGCACTATTGGCCACGTTGACCATGGTAAAACAACGCTCACAGCAGCGATTACTATGGTATTATCAAAACTCGCTGACAAAGACTATGTCATGACCTATGAGGACATTGACAAAGCACCCGAGGAAAAGGAACGTGGCATTACGATTAACACGGCTCATGTTGAATACGAGACAGAAAACCGTCACTATGCTCACGTTGACTGCCCTGGGCACGCAGACTACATCAAAAATATGATTACGGGTGCTGCGCAGATGGATGGTGCCATTCTAGTTGTTTCCGCAGCAGATGGCCCTATGCCGCAGACACGTGAACACGTACTTCTGGCAAGGCAGGTGAACGTCCCATCCTTGGTTGTCTTTCTTAATAAGGCAGACATGGTAGATGACGAAGAACTGCTGGAACTCGTTGATCTGGAAGTCCGTGAGTTATTGACAGAATATGAGTTCCCTGGGGACGATACACCCATCATCACGGGTTCCGCTCTTGAAGCCATGGAATCTGCTGGTGATCCAACAAGTGAAAAATGTAAACCGATCCTTGATCTCATGGCATCTGTTGATGAGTTTATTCCCCAACCGGTTCGAGATACGGAAAAACCTTTCTTGATGCCGATTGAGGATATCTTTACAATTAGTGGACGTGGAACTGTTGTCACTGGTCGTGTAGAGAGAGGCATCGTTGAAGTCGGAAATACGGTAGAAATCGTTGGGCTTCGCGAAACCATGAATACGGTTGTCACCGGTGTTGAAATGTTCAAAAAATTCCTTGACGAAGGTCGAGCAGGCGACAACATCGGAGCACTGCTGCGAGGTATTGATCGAGAAGATGTCGAACGCGGACAAGTTTTAGCGGTTCCGGGAACGGTTAAACCCCATACCAAGTTCGAAGCAGAAGTCTATATCTTGACAAAAGAAGAAGGTGGACGTTGGAATCCATTCTTTAATGGATATCGTCCGCAATTCTATTTCCGTACAACAGACGTTACCGGTGAAATGAATCTGGCTGAAGGTGTTGAAATGATTATGCCTGGTGACAACGCAAAGATTACCGTTGAACTGTCGAAACCGATTGCGATGGAAGAACAACTCCGATTCGCTATCCGTGAAGGTGGACACACTATCGGAGCCGGGGTTGTCTCTAATATCCTGGACTAACAAGGAATGCTTTTGCAGGAACTGTTCCTCGGTTAGTTTGGCAAACAACGTGTTTATCTATCTCGAAGAAGCGTTCTTGGCTAACAGATGGTTGATTATTCAAGAACGCTTCAACAAGAAATATATTATGAATTAGCCACAAGGAAACGTACCGTTACTTTTGAAAAAGGATACAGGATATGGACAATCAAAAAATTCGCATTCGGCTCAAAGCGTTTGATCACCGTTTGCTTGACCGGTCAGCGAAACAAATTGCGGTTACCGCAAAACAAACCCAGGCGAGAGTCTCTGGTCCGATCCCGTTGCCGACAAAGAAACACATCTATACCGTTCAGCGATCAACGTTCAAGGACAAAAAGTCACGAGAACAGTTTGAAATGCGGATTCACAAACGGTTATTAGATATTCTTGAAACTGCCCCGAAGACAGTTGACGCTTTGATGCGGCTTGACCTACCTGCTGGGGTTGATGTCAAAATCACACTACTATAGAGAGGTTGAGACATGGTTAACGGAATTATTGGCAGAAAAGTTGGAATGACCCAAATATTTGAAGACACTGGAATAGTTATTCCGGTCACTGTTATTGAAGTCGGTCCTTGTCCAATTGTTCAAGTGAAAACGCAGGAACGTGATGGGTATCAAGCAGTTCAGTTAGGGTTCGGCAAACGGAAAGAAAACAAGTTTAACAGTCCAAAACGAGGACATTTTGCCAAAGCAGAGGTGTCCCCTACACAAGTACTCCGGGAATTTCGGGTAGATAGTCTTGATGACGTGTCTGTCGGCGATACAGTTGATGCAAGTTTATTTTCAGAAGGCGAACTCGTGGATGTAACCGGCACTTCCAAAGGACACGGGTTCACCGGTGTTGTGAAACGTTGGGGATTTGCTGGCGGTAGAAAAAGTCATGGCGGTGAACAAGACCTGCGTCGTGCGGGTTCTATTGGCGCAAGTGCTACACCATCTCGTGTTTTTAAGGGAAAGAAGATGCCTGGACGTTACGGTGCCAAACGACACACTGTCCAAAATTTACGAGTTATCCAAGCCGACGCTGAGCGAAATTTGTTAGTTGTTAAAGGAGCGATTCCAGGACCGCCAAACGGACTCCTGCTAATTAGGAAAGCTATCAAGGCTTCTGGAACGGACAATACTGAAGACTAACTTGGTGGATAATCATTTCCTTCAACCCCAGCGACTTTGAGAGAAGAGCAGGGTAATTCATGCCAAGTTCAGTAAATCGGAGAAATATAAAAGATATGGCAACTTTAAACGTACACAATCGTTCAGGAGAAGTGCTTCACGAGAAAAACCTTGCTGACTCGTTTACACATGCTGAGGTAAATACTGCTGTTGTTCACCAATGTGTGGTAGCTTATCTTGCTAACCAGAGACGCGGCACAGCTTCAACGAAAAGTCGTAGTGAAGTCAGAGGAAGTGGTAGGAAATTGCACCGCCAAAAAGGAACAGGTAGAGCGCGTGTAGGTGATGCAAGGTCACCGATTCGCGTACATGGCGGTGTCGCATTTGGCCCGAAACCCCGCAGTTATCGTCAGTACACCCCTAAGCAGGTACGCCGCCTCGGTTTAAAAAGTGCTCTCGCTGATCGGTTTCAGAATGATCAGTGTGTGCTGATTGAAGATTTTACACTTGAACGTCCGCATACAAAAGAGATTGTCTTACTCTTAAACGCATTGAACTTGGAAGGAAAAGTGTTGTTCGTTCTTGATGAACACAATCCGAATATCTATCTCTCCCTACGAAATATCCCAAAGGTCAACAGCTGCACCTGGGATATGCTCAATATATACCAAGTCCTGTGGCATGACAAACTTGTCATCACTGAACGCGCTGCAGAAAAATTGGAAACTAAATTTATAGGTTCAGAAGGTTAACTTATGAAAGATAAATACCAAATTATTTTGAGACCTCATATCACAGAAAAAAGCACGATGCTCCGAGAGGATAATAAATACTCGTTCGTTGTGAGTCAAAACGCAACGAAAAAGGATATTCGCCGTGCTGCCGAGGAGATGTTTGACATTCAGGGAAGTATCATTAACGTTCATACGATGCGAGTCCGAGGCAAAATCAAAGGGAAAATGAATCGCTACCAACGTGGTCGTCGTTCCCATTGGAAAAAAGCTGTTATCACTGTAGAAGAAGGGACTCGGATCCCTGTTTTTGAGAGTATTTAAATTTGATAATCTGTTTTCGTTCATGTTCTGTGCCGCGTGCTTATCACCGAGCCGCATGAAAGAATGTTTCTACGAGAGGAATTGAGAGTGGCTAAAACATATAAACCTGTCACACCGAGTCGTCGGTTCATGACCGGATATACCTTTGAAGAGATTACACGTCAGAAACCTGAGAAATCACTTATCAAAGGCACCAAGAAAAATGCGGGACGTAACAGCAAAGGTCGTATAACAGTGCGCCGGCGAGGTGGTGGACACAAACGCCGATATCGCGTTATTGATTTCAAGCGAGATAAATTTGGTGTTCCAGCGAAGGTTGCTGCAATTGAGTATGACCCAAACCGTTCTGCACATATCGCTTTGCTACGCTATGCAGATGGTGAAAAGCGTTATATCATCGCACCTCTCGGGCTTCGGGTTGGTGATAGTGTTACATCCGGACCAAACGCAGAAATACAGGTCGGAAATGCCTTACCCCTTGAAAATATTCCGTTGGGGTCTTCAATACATAATATAGAGATGCAACCGGGTAAAGGTGGGCAACTCGTTCGGAGTGCTGGCGGAGCGGCACAGTTGGTTGACCGTGAAGGTAAATATGCACGTATCCGTCTGCCTTCAGGCGAAATTCGACTTGTTCTAGTAAAGGCAATGGCAACTATAGGACAGGTCGGAAATGCTACCACTATCGTCATCGGTAAGGCTGGGCGTTCAAGATGGTTAGGAAAACGTCCAAAAGTTCGAGGTGTAGCAATGAATCCCGTTGACCATCCGCATGGCGGTGGGGAAGGTAAAAGTTCTGGTGGAAGACATCCAGTTACACCTTGGGGTGTGCCGACGAAAGGGTATAAGACGCGAAATCCCAAAAAGAAATCCAGTCAGTATATTATGGGGAAGCGTAAATAGGGTTTTCACAACTTATCTTTTCAAACACAGTCGCAGCTAAAAGGAGAATCCAATGTCGCGTTCTATAAAAAAAGGACCTTACGTTGACGCAAAACTTGCGAAACATATAGCAGAAATGGAACAATCGGGTAGTAAACGTGTCATTCGAACGTGGGCTCGAAGTTCTACGATTACACCGGAATTTGTTGGACATACCGTCGCAATTCACAATGGGAAGAAGTTTTTTCCGGTTTATATCACTGAAAATATGGTTGGTCATAAACTCGGTGAATTCGCGCCGACTCGGACTTTCCGTTCTCACGCTGGCGGTGCAAGAAGATAATTTTATATATTGTGGTTAATATCAGAATTAAGTGCTTCTTTCATTTGGGCACTTGTTGTTCTGAAAAGTTGTTAAGAGTAATATAAAGCAAGACATAGCACATTGGCTTGTGCCAAAAGTTTTGTTAGGAGAAACTGATGGAAGGAAGGGCAAAGATTCGGAACGTTTCGGTAGCACCGCGGAAAGCCCGCCTTGTTGCCGACTTGGTTAGGAATCAATATGTTGACGATGCGCTGAATCAACTGCTCTTTACACATAAAGCGGCAGCCCCTGTGATTTACAAGCTGATCCAATCCGCCGCATCGAATGTCCAATACCAAGAACCTGCTGTGGATACCGCTAATTTGTACGTCAAAGAGATTCGTGTTGATGAAGGAATTACACGAAAATGGATACGTCCCCGCGCACGGGGTATG
The DNA here is from genome assembly GCA_965197475.1 of Candidatus Poribacteria bacterium. GTDB lineage: Bacteria > Poribacteria > WGA-4E > WGA-4E > WGA-3G > MSPOR6. The sequence goes on from CBDANF010000003.1 coordinate 2,382,956, forward strand.
GCAAATCGTATTTTAAAACGCCAAAGTCATATCACTGTTGTTGTAGATGAGGAGAACAAAGATGATGGTTAGTAATCAATGCCATCCCATGCCCTCCGAAACAACAAATCGGGTAGTGTCCAACAGGAGGTTTGTGTGGGACAAAAAACTCACCCGCGTGGGTTACGCTTAGGAATAATTGAGACGTGGGATTCAAAGTGGTATAGCGACCGAGATTATGCAAAATGGTTGCACGAAGATTTTCAGATTCAGCGATACATCAAGGAGAAGTTACTACGCGCTGGAATCTCAAAAATTGAAGTTGAACGCGTTGCTGAAAAATGCAGTATTAATATACATACCGCTCGCCCTGGAATCGTGATCGGGCGTAGAGGCGTAGAAACAGAGAAATTACAGGCGGAACTTGAAAAACTTATTGGTCGACCTGTCAAAATTGAGGTCTTTGAGATAAAAGTTCCCGAACTTGATGCCCAACTCCTCGCTGAAGCTGTGGCAACCCAAATTGAACGCCGTACCAGTTTTAAGCAAGCGATGCGTAAGAATATCGCTGTCTCAATGCAAGCTGGCGCACAAGGTGTTAAAGTTATGGTCAGTGGTAGACTTGATGGAAAAGAGATCGCACGATCAGAATCCAGTCTGGAAGGAAGGGTCCCCTTACACACCCTCAGAGCAAACATTGATTACGGGTTTACTGAAGCAAATACAACTTACGGGAAAATCGGTGTCAAAACTTGGATTTTCAAAGGTGAAATCCTCGGTGTACCTGAAGCATTGAGTGGGGAAACAGTAAATCGCCGCCAACAGGGCGGGAGGCGCAGCAATACAAGTGATTCGCGTGCCGACAACCGACAAGGTGGCAATCGACAAAGTGGCAATCGTTCACCGTCACGCAGGCAGCGAGACCAAGGACGTAATAGGCGCAGACAACAAAGAGATAACGATGGGCAGAATCGAAACTAACGCAATTCGAAACTTTTGTTCGTGCTTTTACAACTGATTTAAGGAGTGATTCAAATGTTGATGCCGAAACGTGTTATGCACCGAAAGGTACATCGAGGCAAACGTAGAGGAAAACCGCGTAGAGGTTCACAGATTAGCTTCGGCGAATATGGGTTACAAGCAATGGAAGCCGGTTGGATAACAAGCAACCAAATTGAATCTGGAAGGGTAGCAATCACTCGAGCTGTCCGACGTGGCGGAAAAATGTGGATCAAGATCTTCCCACATAAACCGATCACCAAAAAACCCGCTGAAACTCGGATGGGAGGTGGAAAGGGATCCCCGGAATTTTGGGTCGCTGTTGTTAAACCTGGACGCATCATATACGAGTTAAGTGGCGTATCCCGTGAAGTCGCCAAAGGCGCAATGGAACGTGCCTCACACAAATTTCCCATTAAGACGAAATTCGTTGTGCGGGATGAGGTATAGTTATGAAAGCTCACGAGTTACGAACCAGATCTACTGAAGAATTGGCAAATGAACTAGAATCTCTTAAAGAGAATCTTTTTAACCAAAGAGCCAGAAGTATTCTGGGGCAATTGGAAGACACAACTCTTCCCGGAAAAATTCGAAAGGACATCGCACGGGTGAAAACCGTTCTACGTGCTCGAGAATTGGAAACCCAGGATTAGAAGGCTGAGAGAAGACTATACAGCGCGATTCGCATTACTTCAACGCTTACAAAACACATCTTCACATAAACAGTAAAGCGTTTAGTATACACATAGTCTTATACCAACATGTCCCTCAAAAAGGATAAATTGAACGTGGAAAAACGAAGACACCGAAAAATCCGAACAGGCACGGTCGTCAGCAATCGCATGGAAAAAACTGTGTCCGTGGCAATTGTACGGAGTTTTCAACACCCTCTTTACAAAAAAGTTGTGCGTACTACGAAAAAGATTCTTGCGCATGACGAACAGAGTAATTGTAACGTTGGGGATGTTGTACAGGTGATCGAAAGCCGCCCGATTAGTCGTCATAAACGTTGGCGGGTGCAATCTATAATATCAGCGGCACAGTCTGCCACTGATTAATTGGGAAGGAAGGTACGGCAATGGTTCAATCTTATACTCGATTAACCTGTGCTGATAATTCAGGCGCCAAAAATCTAATGTGTATTAGCGTACTTGGAGGAACCCGGAGACGCTATGCAAGGGTTGGTGATATAATTGTGGCGAGCATCAAAGAGGCAACACCGAATACACAGGTCAAAGCAGGTGCAGTTGTTCGTGCCGTTGTTGTTCGGACTGCTAAAGAATATCGCCGTCCTGATGGTTCTTATATTAAGTTTGATCAGAATGCAGCAGTTCTCCTTAAACCCGACGATAACGATCCAATGGGAACACGCATTTTTGGACCGGTCGGTCGTGAACTCCGAGAAAAAGAGTTCGCGAAAATTGTTTCACTTGCTCCTGAGGTGATTTAAGAGGTGAATTATGTCTAAGAAAAAGCTGCATATCAAAAAAGATGACTTAGTGTTGGTCTTGAGTGGTCAAGACCGCGGTAAACAAGGCATCGTGTTAGAAGTGATTCCAAAGAAAAATAGAGCTGTGGTTGAAGGTATTCATTTCGTGAAACGGCACCTCCGCCCCAATCAAATGGGGCAAGGTGGCATTGTTGAACGCGAAGGCACCATTCACATCTCTAACTTGAAAAAAGTTGAAAGATAGATTTTATTACTTATTGGAAATATCAGATTTTTCAACTCCGTTTACGGATTTTGTGAAAAATTAACAATATAACCAGCATGTTATAGGATACAAGGCTGATGAGTCAATTTAAAGCATTTTATCAAACAGAAGTTGTTCCTGCATTACAGAAAGAGTTTAATTACAAAAATGTAATGCAGATTCCAAAATTGGAAAAAGTTGCGCTAAATATCGGGGTAGGTGAAGCGTTGCAAAACCCGAAGGCACTTGAAGATGCTGTTGAAGAGTTGACACGTATTACAGGTCAACGCGCGATCATTACTCGTGCAAGAAAATCCATCTCCGCCTTCAAAATTAGAGGCCCGTCTAAGAAAGCACGTACGCCCGGTTCGGCAATTGGATGCAAAGTTACACTCCGCCAAAATCGGATGTACGAATTTCTCAACCGCTTAATTAACGTTGTTCTACCTCAAATTCGAGATTTCCGAGGTGTTTCACCCGACGCTTTTGACGGTCGTGGGAACTACTCGTTAGGTTTAACCGAGCAACTCATCTTTCCAGAAATCGATTATGACGACGTGAACGATATCCGTGGTATGAATGTGACGGTAGTGACATCTGCTAAAACCGATGAAGAAGCACGGGCGTTGTTACGTGAACTCGGCTTGCCTTTTCGCAAGTAACACGTTATATTTTTTGCAGTTAGCACGAGTAATTAACCATCAAAGGAGTACTTAAGTTGGCAAGTAAATCATGGATTGCCAGAAATAAAAAGACCCCTCGGTTCCGGACGCGGAAATATAACCGTTGCAAGACTTGTGGGCGTGCGCGAGGGTACCTGCGTAAGTTTGAATTATGTCGTATTTGCTTTCGCCTCTTTGCGCGAGCAGGGAAAATCCCTGGTGTCAGAAAGGCGAGTTGGTAAGAAGGAGGTTTTCATGTCAATGACTGACCCGATCGCAGATATGTTAACGCGAATCCGTAACGCTAATATGGCTGGACATGAGCGCGTTGAGATGTCTGCGTCCAAGGTTAAATTGGAGATTGCCCGTATCCTTTCTGAAGAAGGGTTTGTCCGAAACTACCGTTTAATTGAGGACGAAAAACAGGGAATTGTACGTATATATCTGAAATACGGCGCAAATAACAAAGAAAAAGCTATTACTAATCTCAAGCGAATCAGCAAACCTGGAAGACGCGTTTACGCAAAGTCAGACAAGTTACCGCGGGTTTTAGGTAACCTCGGGATTGCTATTCTGTCGACATCGCATGGGGTCAAAACCTCAATTGAGTGCCGACGCGCAAAAATTGGCGGTGAAGTTCTCTGTTATATCTGGTAATCAAGTACTGAGGACTGCACAGCATACCCGCAAGTTCAAATGTAGATTGGAGAAATAGAATGTCACGCATTGGACAAATTCCAATTCCAATTCCGAGTTCGGTGAAAGTTGCTTTCAACGACAGTGAGGTACAGGTAGAGGGTCCCAAAGGCAAATTGAATTGGATGATCCCACAAGGAATTGATGCAAGTATTGAAGAAGACGTTATCACAGTTACACGCGCGAGCGATAAGAAACAACAAAAAGCACTACACGGTTTAGCACGCAGCCTCATCGCCAATATGGTGGTAGGTGTTTCGGAAGGCTTTGAGAAAACATTACGCGTCGTTGGAATAGGATACCGAGCTGAAGTTAATCGCCAGAATGTTTTGACCCTTGATGTTGGATATTCACATTCTGTAACCTTCACGCCTCCTGAAGGAATCACACTGGCTGTTGATTCTCCGGAGAATATAGATGGACAGACGCACACTCCTATTGTAGTGAGTGGGATTGATAAGCAAGTCGTGGGACAAGTCGCTGCCTCTATCCGTCAAATTAAAAAACCTGACACCTATAAACCTTGTAAAGGTATCCGGTACGATGGTGAGCGTGTCCGCGACAAAGAAGGAAAGGTTGCTGGCTAATTAATTACCGAGAGGTACTATAGGCAGCTCGTTACCAGTATTGTTGTAGTATTTTAGATGCGGGAGGACATCCGTTGGAAAAGGCGAAAAGAAAACAGATGAACCATCTTCGACGAAAGAAAAGAATTCGTCGAAAGATCAGCGGCACTAATGAACGCCCGAGGCTCTCTGTGAGTAGAAGTTTGAAACATATCTATGCCCAAATCATTGATGATGAGAACGGGAAGACGCTTGCCCATGCCTCCAGTTTATCCCCTGAAGTAAAGGGAAATGCTGCTGAAGGTGGGAAGATACAAGTCGCTCAAAGCGTCGGTCAACTCATCGCGCAAAAGGCAAAGGAACATCAGATTGAGGGAGTCATCTTCGACCGAGGCGGTTATCTCTATCATGGTCGAATTAAAGCTCTCGCTGAAGCTGCAAGGGAAGGGGGGCTTAAGTTTTAACTGCCCCGCGTTTTATCCCTTGAGAGGAGACTTTTTTGCGAAAAGAAAAAATCAATCCTGAAGATTTTGAATTTGAAGAACGACCTATTGCTATAAATCGAGTCATGCGTGTTGGAAAAGGGAGAAGGACCCCGAGTTTTAATACCCTCTCCGTTGTCGGCAATCGAAACGGCATCGTTGGAATCGGTTTTGGGAGCGCAAGCGAAATTTCTGGCGCACTCCGCAAAAGTTTTGCTGACGCACGGAAAAATTTAATTCGCGTTCCTCTATCTGATGGTACACTTCCTCATGAAATCATCTGTGAATTCAAAGCTGCAAAAGTCCTGCTAAAACCTGCAAGACCCGGTACTGGTATCATTGCTGGTCATGCAACGCGGGCTATTTTGGAACACGCAGGTGTACGGGACGCACTCACAAAATGCCTGTCTTCAAGAAATGTCAAGAATATCGCTGAGGCTACGATGATCGGTTTGAGAAATCTCAAAGATGTTAATGATGTCGCACGAATTCGAGGCAAAACAGTTGAAGAACTTTTACATAAACGTACTAACAATTCTAAAAACTGAGCCTGCTCAGTCATATCTAAGGAATAATAGATTCAATGAAACTCAACGAACTCAAACCTCCCCCTGGCGCAACTCGTAAGCGAAAACGCGTTGGCCGTGGTCGCGGATCCGGACATGGTGGCACCTGTGGTCGTGGGCATAAAGGACAAAAATCTCGTTCCGGCGGTTCAATCCCCGCTTGGTTTGAAGGCGGACAGATGCCTTTGGTCAGGCGTGTCCCGAAACGCGGACCCCGCAGAATCGCACACAAACGGTTAGAGTATGATGTCGTTAATATAAAAACCCTCAACCTATTTGAAGAGGAAATTGAGGTGAACCCTGAACGTCTCCGAGAAGCCGGCATCATTAAACGGAAAAACGCGCTCATTAAAATACTCGGCGATGGTCAACTTGACAAACGACTGAACGTGCGCGCACATCGGTTTTCAAAATCCGCAATTGAAAAGATCGAAGCTAAAGGTGGCACTGCTGAGGTGATTTAAGTGATCAAGGCAATTCAAAACGCGTTTAAAATCCCTGAATTACGTAAGCGCATTATTTTTTCTGTGATGCTTTTAATCGTTTATCGACTTGGGGCACACATTACGCTTCCAGGTATTGATGATGGTGCACTTGAGGCATTTTTTGAACAACTCATGGAGCGTACGGGAAATGTCATTGCACTGATCAATGTCTTCTCAGGCGGCGCATTTAGCCAGATGACGATTTTCGCACTCGGAATTCAGCCCTATATCAGTGCCATGATTATTATGCAGCTGCTTCCTATGCTCATCCCATCCTTAGAAAGACTCTCTAAGGAACCGGATGGACGTAAAAAAATCACCCAATATACACGCTACGGCACAGTCCTCCTCAGCATTGTTCAAGGGATAACGATTACCATTTTGTTAAGAAATCCAGGACAATTAATCGGCGGGGGTGCTGGTACTATAGTCAACAATCCCACCATTTGGTGGCACGCCTTGACAGTCTTAACATTAACAGCAGGCACCGCTTTTGTGATGTGGCTCGGTGAACAAATTACCGAACGCGGTATTGGACAAGGAATCTCAATAATTATTACTGTCGGTATTATGGCAGGGTTTCCCAGTGGTGTCGTTACTGTCTTCAGGAGCCTGTTTGAAGATACGCGTTTTGGACTTATCCATCTGGTTACCTTACTTGCTCTCATTGTAATAGCTGTGGCAGGCACAATCTTTATTCATCTTTCTGTTCGCAAAATTCCAGTTCAATACGGTAAGCAGATCCGTGGTAACAAAGTGTTCGGTGGACGATCGATGTCTTTACCCTTACGGGTCAACACCGCCGGAATGATACCAATTATCTTCGCTGTCTACTTAATGACGTTTCCAGGATTCGTCATCGGCATATTGCCAACGGATTGGACTTGGGTTGAAGGTTTGACAAGATTGATGGATCCTCAAAATCCATCTTTTTTATATCTTAGTATTTATGCATCGTTAATCATCGGATTCACCTATTTCTACACAGCCGTGCAACTCAATCCTGTTGAAATGGCTGAGAACTTGCAAAAACACGGTGGTTTTATACCTGGACTCCGGCCCGGAAAGCAGACTGCCGATTATATCAATACAACGTTGACACGTATTACACTTCCCGGTGCATTGTTTCTGGCTGGCATTGCTGTAATTCCTATTTCTATCACTAGTTGGCTCGGTGTTGGCGGAATGGTTGAAGGTGCTTCTGTCTTGATTGTCGTAGGGGTTGTATTGGATACGGTGTCACAAATTGAATCTTACTTAACGATGCGTCATTATGATGGATTCTTGAAAGATAGACGTTTAAAAGGACGCCGAGGCAGATAAACGCACTATATTATATTCGTATGTGTTGTGCAAGAAAGACTTGCTTGTGAGGCGACCTATAGCAAACGAATTGGAAGGAAAACTATGAAAGTCCGACCCTCTGTCAAGAAAATGTGTAACCGTTGTAAAATTATTAAAAGAAAAGGAATTATCCGCGTTATCTGTCCTTCGAATCCGAAGCATAAACAACGGCAGGGATAATCTTTTCTACATGTAAGGAGGAAACCATGGCACGCATAGCAGGAGTGGATTTACCCCGTACTAAACGGATTGATATCGCTTTAACAGCTATCTTCGGCATTGGTCGTTATACTGCATCACAGATCGTAACTGACCTTAATATCGACCCAGCCAAGAAGGTTGATGCTCTGGCTGAAAACGAAGTCAGTCAACTCCGAGATAGAATCACTGAAGAATATAAAGTTGAAGGTGACTTGCGCCGAGAAGTTGACCAAAATATAAAACGACTCATGGATATTAACAGTTATCGTGGATTTCGCCACAGACGGCAATTACCTGTGCGGGGGCAACGCACAAATACGAATGCTCGCACACGAAAAGGTAAAGCACGCACGATTTCTGTTGGTAGAAAAGCCAAAGAAGCAGCACGTAAAGGCGGTTGATTTAATCAGAGTTCCGCAGCAGTGCTATTTCTTATGTATCACAAATTGCGCATCCTACAGCGCACTTACGGTTATCTAAAGGAGAAACAGTTTGCGTTCACGAAGACGGGAACGAAAAAATGTACCGGAGGGCATCGCCCACATCCAGGCTACGTTCAATAATACAATTGTGACTATCACCGACCCCAACGGCAATACGGTTGCTTGGGCGAGCGCAGGAATGACGTTTCCCGGTTCGCGCAAGTCAACACCTTTTGCAGCGCAACAGACTGCAGAAGCATGTGCCAGAAAAGCAATGGAACACGGTATGAAACGGGTTGAAGTGAGAGTCAAAGGCCCAGGATCCGGGCGAGAATCTTCAATTCGCGCACTTGCCGCTGCTGGGCTAGAAATTACTTTGATGAAAGATATGACACCCATTCCACACAACGGATGTCGTCCACCCAAAAGACGACGGGTGTAACCAAGGAGGCACATGAGTAGGTATTTAGATTCTGTTTGTAAGTTATGCCGTCGAGAGGGGGAAAAACTTTTTCTGAAAGGCCGCAGATGCCTTGGACCAAAATGCTCCTTTGAACGAAGAAGTTATCCACCCGGCGACCACGGACAAAAACCACCCACACGCGCTCGGGGCGAATATCGACGACAATTACGCACTAAACAAAAAGCAAAGCGAATTTACGGTATCTTTGAGAAACAGTTTCGCAACTATTATTTCAAAGCAGCACGCCAAACCGGTATCACCGGCGAGAATTTAATTGCGCTCCTTGAACGCCGCTTAGACAATGTCGTTTATCGACTCGGGTTTGCAACATCACGTAAACAAGCCAGACAATTGGTGAAACACAATCACTTCACTGTCAATGGGAAGCGAGTCAATATACCTTCCTATCTGGTTGAAATTGGAGATGTTATCACCCCACGCGAAAAAAGCCGTGAAAGCATCACGATTCAAGAAGCGTTAGAATTTTCAAAGCAACGGGGCGCACCCGAATGGCTCGAAATTGATGCTGGTAAGCCTGAAGGACGAGTGCAAGGAACACCAATTGTGGAGCATATTGCAGCAGAGTTAGACACACAACTAATTATTGAATTATACTCAAGGTAACAACTATTGCCTCTTGAATGTTAACAAATTTGATCCGTTCAATATGATTGTTATTTTATCAAATTTGACAGAAAAAGCCGTAAATCCACGGTTCCCTATTGCGTAGGATAATATAAGAATATTAAAATGCGCCTTACCTCTGTCGAAATTCCAAGAGGCAATTCAAGTTGTTTTCATAACTACTTACTGTTGTAACCTCTACTAATTGTTTGATACAACCGTGTCAACAATAACAGATAACACAACACAAGCAGTTGTAACGAGTACATAGTCAAAAAACATTACAGTTTTACAAGCCACATTAATCCCGCGACAACGCACGTGGGCAGGCGAGGTAATGTTTTTGGAACAAAACTGTTTGACTCTGTTTATAGAAAAACTTAAGCCTATAGGAGGAAATCGATGAATAGGTTGCATTTAACAATGCCTGACCGTCTGGTAGCCGATACCGAAACCTTACTGCCAAATTATGCGAAATACACCGCTGAGCCTCTTGAACGAGGATTCGGTACTACTCTGGGCAACTCGCTTCGTCGAGTACTTCTCTCTTCCATTAAAGGATCTGCCATCACTGCCATTCAAGTCGATCAGGTCAAGCATGAATATTCAACTATTCCAGGAATTTTAGAAGATGTTGTACAGATAATTCTTAACCTCAAGACAATTCGGTTCCGACTTCTACAGGACGAACCCATGATATTGGAACTCACCGCAAGCGGTTCCGGTGAACTGACAGCAGCCGACATCCGCCCCAATGCACTTGTTGAAATTATCAACCCTGACCAACACATCGGAACGCTTGATAAGTGTCAGGGAATAGATATGGAAATTCAAGTCCAGACGGGACGCGGTTACTCACTTGCAGAAGAACATAGGGATCTTAAACAACCCATCGGATGGATCCCGGTTGATGCAAAATTTTCGCCGGTCGAAAAAGTTAATTTCTGGGTAAACGAAACCCGGGTTGAAGACATGACGAATTTCGATCAACTCAATCTCGAAATATGGACAGATGGAAGTATTACACCGAAATTGGCTATCACACAAGCCGCGGATATTTTGCGCAGCCAACTTGATATCTTTACCGAATTCGATGAAACCTACGTCGAACCAGAACCCGAAATTGACGAAGCGAAAATATTGAGAAACAGATACCTCTCAAAACCTGTCGCTGACTTGGAGCTTTCAGTACGAGCTGGAAACTGCCTTGAAACCGCAAATATCAAAACTATACGTCAACTTGTTGCCAAAAATGAGAAAGAGATGTTGGAATACAAGAACTTCGGTAGAACTTCTCTGAATGAAATCAAAGACCAACTTGCCAACATGGGATTGACTCTTGGAATGGATTTAGATGACGATCTTTATATTGACACAGATGGGGAGGAATCAGAATGCGACACAGAAAACGCGGAAGAAAATTAGGACGTACCACAAGCCATAGAAACGCTCTCTTCCGCAACCAAGCTACCGCACTGTTCGAACATGAACAAATCCGGACAACCTTGCACAAATGTAAGGAACTCCGACGCGTCGCGGAAAAACTTATCACACTCGCAAAACAGGACACTTTGCATGCACGCCGACGTGCCGCACGACACTTATATGGGGCGAACCTCCATTATACACCACGTCGTGGTGAATCGGGAGCAGTCCAAAAACACGCTATTCTTCAGAAACTTTTTGAAGATATAGCACCTCGGTACCAAGATCGGAATGGCGGCTATACACGCATTATTCGCGGGGAATTAAGACGCGGCGACGGTGCACAGATGGCTTACATTCAACTTGTTTGATAATTACCCTTATAACAAAACAAGGGCGGAGTTTCAACTCCGCCCTTGTTTGCTTAAACTGTAAAACTCAAATTAAAACCGATACGCTCCTGATACGAAAACTTGATGTGTATTCTGCTTCATTGTTATACCATTTCTAAGTGATTATATTGCATTAATTCGTCCGTTGGGTAGAGTTTGCGAAACCCATTATGTGTCAACTTAAGGAAATTAACCCTTATTTGTATGTATTTCAGCCCCAACGGGGCGAAAGGTGTATAAAAAACGCGTGATAACAATTTTTAGATGCCGCCAATACTGTTCTATACCGTGGTGTTGAGACCATATCCGTAGGATTTCACACGCACGCAGCGGTTTCCCGAATACCAGCATTGTTCGGATTTTGCCACGGTCTGCCAAGAACAACACCACTACTTTTCCAAAAGTTGGACTTGTGGCTTTAGTGCGATAGACCGGTTTATCGCAACCCCATTGATTGGAGAGGAGTTTGATCGGCTTTTTATGCTCCGAGAGTTTCACCTTTTTTTCATCAATCGTCATCACATAGTTGCTTTTTCCGTGCACAAGGATCGTTTCAAATCCCATTTCTCGCAAGGTGTCAATCAAGTGGTGGCTGCCATACCACGCATCGAAGGTGATCGGATAGTTTCGGATATCTATTCCGGTCTCTTCAAAAAAGGACACCACTTCCTTGAACATAGTGATGACACAGGAGGGTTTATCCGTGTTCCCGCGGCCTTGTTTGCTGACCAGTCGCATATTCAGCGGAATGATCTGATTTCCAATCTTTATTGTGATCCCCAATATATTTTGTCCCTTCATCGGCTGATTTGCTTGAGAAGACCACCAATCAGATACGTAGGAGAGCTCCGCTCCATAACGGAAAACAAAGGTATCATCCACACTGATGACGATACACAGACGCGATAGGGTAGAAGCACTTTTTGATACTGCCTCCTGTAGCACCTCTAACGCAATAGAACACCCGATACGCACAAAAAGATGCTGCCAGAGATAAAGACTCATCGTATTCAGTGCCCGATATAGTCTCGCTTTCGGAATAGACAGCGCATCCGCCACTTGATCCGGGTTAGTAAGTCCAAACAGATGACAGGTTGACAAAAACACTAAGGTATGAACAAGACCCTGTTTCAAGGTGCGAAACTGTGAAGAAAGAAGTAGTTGAAAAAAGGTTATAGATTTGATAAGCTGAGTTAGCATGAGATGTCCTCCTAATGCATTTTATGTCTGAAACTGTAATTAGGATGGGCTCTCATGCTATAAAAGTCAAGGAAAATGGACACAGCAAAAACGCATTTTCATGGCGTTACACCTTGTTTCTATTGATGATTATTAGGTTGAAGACCATTCTGAGAAATATCAGATAGGTTACGTCAGTGACGATGCCATTAAAATGCAGGAAGCTGCCCATGCAGCCGGTGCTGATAGATACTGGTCTTATACAGAGTATGATAATCATACGCATGCGGATTGGCGGGATGATTATCAAAGGGCAATAGGTGCTGAAGATTGGCCCCCAGAAATTGATACTTCCGGGCAGCTGGCATCCCAAACACAGACCGGCGATGGCACGTCTTCGGAAACTACTGTGCCGGTAGACAACTCCCCCGACTGTGATTCCTGTACAACAGGTGGGTGTTCCGCGTGCCCGGTTATGGTGCTTGTGGGGTGCATACCGGCATCGCCTCAAGTGAGGCAAGTGACCACGCTTATACAGTGGGTGGCTGTACGCATTCCTACTATATGTGTCAAGCAAGCGGCCATGAATGGGGCACCGCGCCGTGTGGCGATGCGACACATGTTGGGTATCTCTGTCAAATTGTCGCATCGGATCAGGAGTGGGTATATGAGATTTGTCCATCCATGCATGCATATTATGAATGCGATGGGAGTGATCATTCATTACAAGCGAGTTGTTCAGAAACGAATGCAAACGGCGATAGTTGTACGGTGACGAGTTTCTATGCGTGTCAGACGCATACGCATGCCTATCCACCTCTGCCGACGGTTGCTTGTTGGGCGAGCAGCTGGTCTGGCTGCACGGCACAGGTGAGTTCAGGTACAGCGCATAGAGTTGACAGCTGCACATCGTGTAGCAGTACCTATTGGACGTGTAGTTCAGATCATGTTGCCCTACATGAAACACAACGAACATGTCGGCGTTCCGGCTGTGGGCAGACTTTTATACGCTGTTCCAAGCCAACGTGTCTCGCTGACTCAGACAGGAAGTGCTGGGCGGTGAATACCGACTAATCTTTCAACAACAAGGCAGGTATCCGATTTTGGTATCTGCCTTTCTTCTATTCAACGGGACACACTTTGATGAACCCTCGCATATTCGGATTTCTCTTTGTTGGACTGCTTATTTTATTGACTGCGGACAGTCTTTATCTCCGCCCAGCTGCACCTACCCCTCCGCAGCAACGACAAACGCGCGAGGTATCAAGTCAATCAAAGTCAATGCAGCGCGATGCTACCACAAGGAACACCGATAGCACACCCGACTCATTCTACCAGACTATCATTGACAACAATATCTTCCGTTCACTCGGTTGGCAACCGCCCAGAAAACAGCCGGACTATACCCTCATCGGCACAGCAGTTTCCCAAAATGTTGCAGATTCAAAGGCGTTTATATTGGAGCGGCGTTCAAATCGGTTGCATACTGTCAAAGTTGGGGACACCCTTGACGATGCGCGTGTAAAAGAGATTCAATCGAAACGTGTTACACTGCATGAAGCAGGAAAAGACATAATCCTGCATGGCGGCAGGCTGCAGTTTTCTAATATCAATTAACTTGATTAGAAGTTTTGTGAAAAAGTCAGCATTGTGAGGAGAATCCAGAGACCTCGCACTACAAATCGGGTTAATTTGGTATTACACTAAAATTCGTTAAATACTTTCACAGGTTTTCCTGTTTTAATAGATTCCCACGCTGCAACCCCTACAGCAATAGACTTCGCGCCATCAACAACATTTGGAGACGGTTCCAAATCTTCCGCAAGACACTGCTGAAAATGCCGCATATATCGGATAACTGTTTGTCCGTGTCCATAAACACTTGTGTCAACTTCAGGTGGACATATCATCTCAAAAGGTTCTCTCGTGGACATTTTATCAAGCATGAGTTTTACTTGTCCGCCTTTGTTATCCGTAAAGTCACCGATCATTGTGCCTTTGCTACCGTAAATGGATACTTGCATCATCGGCATCGGTGGGTGAACAACGTCGTAAAGCCCCATCGCTCTTGCGATTTGTCCACTCTTAAACTTCAGATTAAGAAAAAAGTTGTTTTTTATCGGGTATTCTGGCGTGAGCGTACCTTTTGTGCCGTAAGCATGAACCTCTTCGACATCACCGAGAAAACTGCGTAGAATGTCAACAGGATGCACAACCCCTCCAAACATTAGGTCTTGTGGAGCATGGAGTCGCCACGGTGTGAAATCATAGACATCGCGCAGATCATGGACATAATAGGCATCTGCCACCATAATATCACCTAAATCACCATCGTCAAAGAGGCGTTTCATTGTTAAAAATTGCAGGTCAAACCGCATCGTCTGTCCGACAAGGAATTTGACACCGTGTTCACGGACTAAGTCCACTAAGCATTGTGCATCGGCTAACGTTGTCACCATCGGTTTAGTGCAGACAACATGTTTTCCAGCTTCAATGGCTGCGATGCAATGTTCGGCGTGAAGATGGTCAGGAGAATACACAGCAATGACAGAGATGTCATCACGTAGAATCAATTCACCATAATCTGTCGTCCAAAAATCGACTCCAATATCTTTGGCGTAGTTTTCAAGAATGTCCGGTCGCTTTGCACAGATGCCGCGAAGTTCATAATTCAGGTCCGGCACATCTTTGAGCAGAGTTGCCGTTGAACCCATATTGGTAGGGTTGATTCCGATGACACCTAATCCTATTGCCATTTTTTACTCCTTTGATTACGCACAATCTTATCATAAATCCCTTTGATTGGCAAGTTTTTATCGGGTGTGTAAAGTTTTTGTCACAAGGTGTGAGATTGTGAGGTCTCAGTGCATCTTGCTACGGGTGCACCCGTAGGAGGGAACTCCGATTCCCGACAAAAAATGTAATGGTTGCGCTTCGGAGATCTCTCATACAATATTCGGAAAACTAAATAACCCTGCCAATAACAATTCTTACTTGCTATTTTTTTGTTAATCGTTTATTATTAATAGATATGGCAGAGATTGATACCGGTATCAGAATATTACAAGGAGAACACGATTATGGCAGGGAAACTGAAAGTTGCAGCTGTCGGTTGCGGCGGGATCGGATTATTACACCAACGCGGATATCTCCAGCATCAGGGGGCGGAATTGGTGGCTGTGTGTGATATAGACGCTGCCAAAGCAAAAGCCCGTGCTGAATTACTCGGTATTGCCAAGTGGTATCCGTCCATTAGAGAGATGCTTGCGAATGAAGAGTGTGATCTGGTTGACGTTGTGACTGCCGACCATTTGCACTTTGAACCTGTGATGGAATGTCTTGATGCTGGGAAACATGTTATTACTGAAAAACCGTTGTCGCTGGATATTGATGAAGCGGAACAGATGGTCGCGAAAGCGGAAGAGAAAGGGGTGCATCTCGCGATAGACTATAATCGCCGCTTCGCCCCCGGTTATGTGCAGGCGAGGCGTTGGTTTGACGCTGGAGCTATCGGACAAACCTATTATTTGGATATGAAATTATCACAAGGGGGACAGGCTTCAACCTGGAAGGGTGAGTATTATCTGCTCTATGAGTTGCAAACGCACGCGCTTGACCTACTGCGGTGGTTCGGAGGAGAGATCGTTGCTGTATGTGCAGAAATGGCGAAACCAAGAAAACATGAGGCACGTGAAGGTGAAGATGCATGCTATACCAGTATGGCGATTTCATTGCGATATGACACAGAAATAGTCGCAACTTTGCTGGCGAGTTGGGATAGCGATTTTATTCATCCGATTGAACGGATGGAAATTTGCGGTTCTACCGGGGAAATCGTTGTTGATAACGTCTTGAGTCGAGCAACACTGATGAAACGCGATAACCAAGTCGTTGAGGAATATCGCCCATCCATTTTTCGTATGGAACAACTTGCATTTGATGGAACTTTTGCGCTACGTATAGCTGCGTTGGTAGATGATTTGCTAAATGATCGACTACCGGCACCTACAGGACGTGACGGCTTGCAGGCGATGCGAATAACAGAAGCGATCGTGGAATCTTGGAAGGAAAAACGGGAAGTAGGGGTTAAAATCGATTAACAATGTGCAAACTGTTGCTATATGCAAGGAGGAACAAATTATGAAACGCCAAATGTCTTTTTTAAGAAAACTTCACCGATCATTACTAACTGATTCTTCATATTCAACCGCTAGCACTTGTGTTGTATGGCTTGTTTTCATGCTGCTGGCAATAAGCTGCGGTCCGCTGCCGACCGGAGAATTCAATGTCCCTGAAACGACCACTACCACTGCTGAAAAAACGACCAAAATGCAATCAAAGCAGAGCAAAGGGAGTTTACCGGAATCCGCTACCGTCGATTTACAAAAGCTGCCTTACTTCAGAAATGCTTTCAAACAACTGCCGCGCGTTCGTAGCAGAAGGGCACTTTCTAATTTTCATCTACAGATGCGTGAGATGGGACAGCATAGTGCTATTATTACCAACTGTTCGTTTGATGTCTTAAAAGCTTTTGTTGCGAAAGGATGGGCTCCAATTGTGATGATTCAGTTGCAAAGCCGCACCCCGGTCATCTCGCCGTTGTCCCACTATGATAACCAGTCAAGTGAAGTACACCTTCAAAATCCTACGAGTTCCAGCAAGCGTCAATTGACCTATGAGGAGTTTGAAAAGTCTTGGGAAAAGGATACGCAGAAAAGAGGCATCTTAATCACACCTCAGCGGCTCACTGAAGCAGACGTACGGAAAGTACTAGGAGAATATTTACCCGCAGAAGCGTTCCAACAGATAAACGTGAATAGTCACTAATATCAAGATCACCATTTTGTAGGTTGACGCATAGTTCCCTATGCGTCAACCTATCACCGTATTAACCAGAATGAGGGAAAAATTTTGAAAGCACTTCCGTTTACAGATGTTACAATTACTGACCGTTTTTGGGCACCACGACAGGCGACGAATTCAGAGAAAACTATTCCACATGAACTTGAGCAGTGCCGAAATACCGGTAGGATAAATAACTTTGCGAAAGCCGCTGGCTTGATGTCTGGCAACTTTGAAGGCATCTTTTTTAACGACTCGGATGTTCACAAATTAGTGGAAGCAGCGTCTTATACCCTAAAGACACATCCTAATCCTGAATGGGAAGCAGAACTGGACGAAGTTATTGACACAATCGCCAAAAGCCAACAAGTAGATGGCTATCTGAATTCTTATTTTACGTTAGTTGAACCGCAAAAGAGATGGCAAAACCTTGGTATGATGCACGAGTTGTATTGTGCTGGACATCTATTTGAAGCAGGTGTAGCGCATTATCAAGCGACAGGAAAACAAAAGTTGCTTGATGTTGCGTGTCGATTCGCAGATCTCATTGATAGCACTTTCGGACACGGGAAACGTGACGGTTTGCCAGGACACCAAGGAATTGAACTTGCGTTAGTGAAATTGGCGCGTGTGACAGGCGAAGCACGTTACATGTCTCTCGCTGAATACTTTGTCACGAAGCGCGGACATTCTCCGTCAGTGTTTGAGAAGGAATTGGAAAATCCTGACCTACCCGGCGGACTTGGGGCGTATCAGCATCACTACACACGTGATGATAAATTTGAAGGCACCTATTCACAGGCACATCTGCCGATACAGGAACAGACAGAATGCGTTGGGCATGCAGTCCGTGCGATGTATCTCTATGGCGGTGCTGCCGATATCGCTTATGATACCGGTGACACCGGTATCACAAACGCATTGGACGCACTTTGGCAGAATGTAGAGAAGCGATTGTACGTTACAGGTGGCGTAGGTCCGTCTGGACATAACGAAGGGTTCACCCAGGATTACGAATTGCCGAATTTCTCCGCGTATGCTGAGACGTGTGCATCGATCGGATTGATATTTTGGGCACATCGGATGTTTCTATTGAAAGGTGAGTCACGTTTTATTGATGTCCTGGAAACCGCACTCTACAACGGTGCGCTCTCCGGTATTTCACTTGATGGCACAGATTTTTTCTATCAGAATCCGTTGGCGAGTCGCGGTGGAAGACATCGGCACGCTTGGTTCGGGTGTGCGTGTTGTCCACCGAATATTGCTCGTCTGCTCGGTTCCCTCGGGCAGTATATCTATGCACAATCTGAAAAAGAACTATGGGTTAACCTATATGTTGGCGGCACCGCTTCCGCTAAAGTAGCAGGAGATGTCTCTCTGAAATTAACACTGGAGACAGATTATCCATGGTCGGGAGATGTCAAGATAACTGTTAATCCTGAGAGATCTACAAAGTTTACATTGAATTTGCGGATTCCGAGTTGGTGTAACAATTTTGACGTGAGCATCAACGGTGAATCTTATAATGCTAAGACTACATCTGATGGATATCTTCCAATTGATAGACAGTGGCATGCTAACGACACAGTGGAATTGAACTTGGATATGCCGGTCGAACGAATTCACGCGCATCCTTATGTGAGAGATAATCTTGGACGGTCAGCATTAAGCCGCGGTCCTTTAGTCTACTGTTTTGAGGATACTGACAATCCCGATGGTGCTTTTGAGACGTTGTCGCTTGTTAATGATGCAGCTGTGAAAGCCGTGTTTGACAGTGAACTCCTCGGTGGTATTACACTGCTCCATGGTACTGGCACGGTGTATGATGCCACTGATTGGGAAAATAATCTCTATCTTCAGAAACCGGACTTGAAACGGATGGGAGTTACGGCGATTCCGTATTACGCATGGTGTAACCGTGGAGCAGGACAGATGGCAGTGTGGGTTCTTTAGTCTGCTTACTGCTAAAAGAACAATTGAATTTCCGGAAAGTAAATCGAATTATATTAACAATTCTTCATAAAAGGAGTTAAAAATGAAGCGAATTGTGCAATTAATTGTATTGATATTTTGTGTATCCACACTTTTCGCCGGTTGCGACCAGATGACTAAACCGGTTATGAATGTCATGCCCCCTACCCAGACCAATATAGAAAGGGCACGAGCGGCGATGGAGAGAGTCAATCAGAGACGGACAGAAGCACATCAAAAGGCTGAAGAAACAGGTGATTTTTTAACATTATTTATCGATTCTGAAGCCATTTTCAAAGAAGAACTCGGATTCCGAAAAGGATTGTTGGCCGATTTAGTTGAGATATATCGCGAAGAGAATTCTGAAGATCCTGAAGTATTAGAAGGTTATAGCAAGATGCAGGATGCTTTCACTGAAAAATTGGAAGAAGGCACACTTCCCCCATTTGGAATGGTCTACTTTGAATACATCAGAACTTTTGATCCGTTAATTGTTGAATATCTTCGGTTATCATACGTATTTCCGCAAATGGAGGAGGCAGGTCTACTTGAACGATTCAGAGGGTCTATAAGAGAAGGTAAAGTGACTATAGTATTCCCCGAAAATTTTTGATTTTCTCTGTTAATGTTGCTGACTCTGTGATGCAACTAACGTATCTCCCATAGGAGGATTGTGCCATCCTCACTCCCACTGGCGAGCGTGTTTCCATCTGGAGAAAATGCTACGAAAATGTCATCATTTCTATGATGTCCAGTGAGTGTGGTTATATGCGTCCCCGTTTGTGTTTGCCACAAACGTACTGTGCTATCTCTACCTCCAGTAGCGAGTATGGTGCCATCTGGAGAAAACGCAATGGAAGTGATAGAATTAGTATGTCCACTGAGTGGTTCAATTATCTTTCCTGTGTGTGCGTCCCATAGGATTAGACTTTTGCTTGACCCTGCACTGGCGATTGTAGTGCTATTCGGTGAAAATGCAACTGAAGAAACAGTCGAAGCATGATAACCTTCAAGCGTGGCAATGTGTTTCCCTGAGGGTATATCCCACAACCGTACAGTCTTATCATAACTTCCGCTTGCAAGTGTATTTCCGTCTGGAGAAAACGAAACAGACGTGACATGTCGCGTATGTCCTGCAATTGTTGCTATGTGTTCTCTTGTGTGAATGTTCCACAATCGAACTGTTTTATCATCACTTCCGCTTGCAAGGATGTTTCCATCCGGAGAAAATGCTGCAGAAGTGACCCGACCATTATGTCCTATGAGAGTGTGTATATGTTTTCCTGTTTGTGCTTCCCATAAGCATATCGCCTTTTGTGCAGTTGTGGTAGCAATAGTTTTTCCATCCGGTGAATATGCGACGGAATCAATACCGTATGAATGTCCTTTCAGTGTGGCTTTGAGTTGTCTGGTGTGAACGTCCCATAAGTATCCCTCCTTGTCCCACCTTGTGGTAGCAATAGTTTTTCCATCCGGTGAATATGTTAAAGCAGTGACTTTTGACTTATGTTCAGTAATTGTAGTTCTGAGTTCTCCGGTTTGTGTGTTCCACAATTTCACTGTACTGTCATCCTGACTACCAGTAACAACGGTATTTCCATCTGGAGAAAACGCTACAGAAGTAACAGCGTGAGTGTGACCTTTGAGTGCGGTTTTTTGTTCTCCAGTATGTGCATTCCGCAGCTGCATGACTCCATAGCTTCCAGTTGCGATAGTCGTACCATCAGGTGAAAACGCTAAAGAATAGATACCTCCATTAGGTTCTGCGATTATATTTCTGAGTTCACCAGTTTGTGCGTTCCACAATCGCAATCTATTATCCAAACATGCGGTAGCGATGGTTTTTCCATCAGGAGAATACGCGATAGAAGAGACTGTTGAGAAATGGCCTTTTTGTTTAGATGGTCTTGTGAGTGTTGCTATATGCTGCCCTGTGCGTGCGTTCCATAGGTGTGCTGTCTTGTCGGCACTTCCGCTGGCAATTGTCTTGCCATCCGGAGAATATGTGATGCATGTAATACCGTCCGTATGTCCTTTGAATGTCGTTATGAGTTCTCCTGTTTGTTTATTCCACACCCGTACTTCTGGTTCTATTTCTTCAAAGACCTTAAAAGTCCCATTGCCGGTCGCCAGCGTGTTTCCATCTGGGGAAAATGCTATTGCAGTTATATCCCACTGATGTCCTACAAGTGTAGCTAAGTGTGTTGCTGTACGTGCGTCCCACAATCGGACAGTTCTATCTCGACTTCCACTGGCGAGAGTGGCACCATCCGGAGAAAATGCAATGGCAGTGACATCGGACGGCTTTCCTGCTATTAGGTTAAGTTCTTTTTCTTTGCCAGGTCGCACATCATAAATCCATATCCCGATGGAGCTTGCAACTGCAAGACGATTGCCATCAGGTGAGAAAGCGATATTTCCAGTTATCTCACCCTTACCGAGTCGTGCTTTTGCGCCTTTGGGCAGTGCCCATTGCGTGTAGTCTCCTGGGTCTGATAAAACTTGATTTGATTGCTGTTCAGTGCCACTACCTGTGCCGGAAGTATCGGAATTATTTCTTTGCAGATTTCTGACATCCGGTTTTGCCTCAATATCCTGGACTATAGGTGTATCAATAAGTTCTACCGTCATCTCAGACTGCGTGTCCAAGCTATAGGGTTGCTGGAAACGCGCTAATTTCTGGCTGCCCATGCCAAGTATCAACACAATTAAAATGATACCGGATGCAGCCAGTACCCACGGCACGAATGGCGTACTTCCAGAAGGCGCAGCTGGATTAAGGTGTGCTACCTCTCTTATTATATTCTCAGTTAAGTTTGCAGAAATTTGAAAATTACTCAGTGCTTCTCGAATCATCGGTTCCTCCTTTTTTAAACGTTGTCTGGCACGGCTGAGCCGACTCTTAATTGCACTGGGAGATACCCCTAAAAATCGACTAATCTCTTCACACGTCATCTCACCAAAATAGTGGAGTATCATTACCGTGCGTTCACTCTCTTTTAGTTTCGCAAGCAGCTTCTTTACAACCTCGCGTTGTGCCTCTGTCGTAGTTTTTGCCTTTTCCCTTGCAACATATTGGGAATACGCGGTTTCCTCACCTATCTCAGTGTCAATGTCTTCCAGGGGTTCAGTTTCCAAGCGTCTCTTACGGAGCCAGGCAAGGCAACGGCGCGTCGCAATTACATACAACCACCCAGAAAACTGATTTGGGTTTTGCAAAGTTCCCAGTTTTTGATAGACTTTGAGGAATGTGTCCTGCGTAATCTCTTCAGCGATATGGAAATCACCTATTTTCCGCCAAGCGAGTGCGTGCACCTGCTTTTGATATTTTTCGACTAAACTTGCAAAGGCAGTATCATCACCCTCAAGGAAACGGTAAATTAGTTCAACATTATTATTTTTCATTAGACATCTCCAGAAAGAAGTAGCTGCATTGAAAGTCGCTTCAATATATAGTGACGCGGGTAGGAGGTAAAACGGTCGCTTAATTCTAAAAAAATTGTAATTCAAATAAATTTTTTATGAAATGGTAGGATTGTGTGGAATAACATTCACAAGCAAATTGAGATATCAATATGTTAGATTATTGGTTAATTCCACGAGAGAAGTGTTTGTAAAATAAATTGAACAAAGGAAAAGTAGTGAGGTAATTACTTGATTGGCACGGAATTAACGCAATTTCCATAGGAGGATTGTGCCATCGTAACTTCCACTCACAATCGTGTCT
The DNA here is from genome assembly GCA_965197475.1 of Candidatus Poribacteria bacterium. Taxonomy (GTDB): domain Bacteria; phylum Poribacteria; class WGA-4E; order WGA-4E; family WGA-3G; genus MSPOR6. The sequence continues at coordinate 2,405,675 of CBDANF010000003.1, forward strand.
CCATTCGGTGAAAACACAACATTCTTGACACCTCCTGTATGACCATTGAATGTGGCGATGTGGTTTCCAGTATGTGTATCCACAACTGCACCATATTGTCCCTACTACTCGTAACGATAATTACCCCGTTCGGTGAGAAAGCGATATTTCCAGTTATCTTGCCTTTACCGAGACGCGCGGTGGCACGGTCGGGTAAACCCCATTTTATGTAATCTTGAGCAAATGCGTTGGGTGGCAATAAGGTAAAAGTTAAAAATAAGGTGATGATAGATAACAGAGTATTTTTCATTGATCAGATTTTCCCTTCAAAAACATAAATTTTGCTTGATAGAAGGCTGCAACTAACGCAGTTTCCATAGGAGGATTGTCCCATCGTCACTGCCAGAAGCAATTGTAGCACCATCTGGGGAAAACGCTACAAAAATGCGATGCCCCTTATGCGCGTTGGTGAGTGTTGCTATGTTCTGTCCTGTGGCTGCATCCCACAACCGGACCGTCTTGTCTGAACTTCCACTCGCGATAATGTTGCCATCCGGAGAATACGCTATAGAATAGACAGTTGACTGGTGCCCGATGAGTGTGGTTTTGTGTTTTGCTGTGTGCGCGTCCCACAGGCGTATTGTCTTGTCATAACTTGCGGTAGCAATAGTATTTCCATCCGGAGAATATACCACAGAAAGGACAGCGTCCTTATGTCCAGCGAGTGTTGCGATGTTTTGTCGCGTTGCTGCATCCCACAGCTGCACGGTCCGATCCTTACTTCCTGTGGCGATCGTATTTCCATCCGGAGAATATACCACAGAAGTGACATTGTCTCTATGTCCTGTGAGTGTTCCTATGTGCGTTTCTGTGCGTGTATCCCACAACCGCGCTGTCATGCTTCTACCTCCACTCCCACTTGCGAGTTTCGTGCCATCCGGTGAAAACGCCAAGGAATTGATAAGATATTTATGTCCTGTAAGTGTTGCCATGTGCTGCCTTGTAGATGTATCCCATAACCGTATTGTACTATCCCAACTTCCCGTAGCGATAATTTTGCCATCCGGGGAATACGCGATGGCATATACAAATGACTTATGTCCTTTAAGTGTGGTAATGTGTTTTCCCGAGTGTGCGTCCCATAAGTGCACTGTATCGTCGGTACTGCCGTTAGCAATAGTATTTCCATCCGGTGAAAATACAACGGAAGTGACACTCTCTGTATATCTTGTGAGTGTGGAAAATTTGTGTCCTTTTGTTTTTGTGTCCCACAATCGCACTGTTCTGTCCGAACTTCCAGAAGCAATAGTAGTATTATCCGGGGAATACGCGACAGAAAAAACAGTCCCCGCATGTCCTGTGAGTATAACTTTGTGTTGCCCTGTGTGTGCGTCCCATAAACGTACCGTCTCGTCCCAACTTACGCTAGCGATAGTATTTCCATCCGGGGAATACGCAAGGGATCTAATCTGCCCCGTATGCCCTATGAGTGTGTTTTTGTGTTTTCCTGTTTGTGCGTTCCACAACCGCACCGTTTTGTCCCAACTTGCGCTTGCAATCGTTTTTCCATCCGGGGAATACGCTACGGAATAGACCTCTCCTGTATGCCCTATGAGTGTAGTTCTGTGTTTTCCCGTGTGCGCGTCCCTCACCTGCACGGTCTTGTCCGCGCTACCAATAGCGATAGTTCTTCCATCAGGGGAATACGCGATGGAATGGATTCCTGGTGTATCCCTCGTGATTGTAGATTTATGTTTTCCTGTGTGTGCGTCCAATAATAGCACCTTGTCCCAACATGCTGCAGCGATAGTGTTCCCATCCGGGGAATACACTACGGATAAGAGATTCTGCGTATGCCCCGTAATTGTGATTTTGTGTTTTCCTGTATGCGCGTCCCATAACCATACTTTGTCCCAACTTGCACAAGCGATAGTATTTCCATCCGGGGAATACGCTAAGGAATCAACTCTCAACGGATGTTCAGCGAATATGATGTTTTCGCCTGTGTGTACGTCCCATAAACGCACCGTCTTGTCCGAACTACCCGTAGCGATAGTTTTTCCATCAGGAGAGAACGCAATGGATAAGATAATCCCTATATGTCCTTTGAGTACGGCTTTGTGTTGCTCAGTGTCTGCATCCCACAGTTTTACTGTCCCATCCCCACTTGCACTTGCAATTATGTCTCCACCTGGAGAAAACGCGACAGCACCGACTCCTGAGATATGTCCTATCAGTATGGTTTTACGCTCCGCTGTGCCAGCGTCCCACAGTCTCACTATCCCATCCCAACTACCCGTAGCGATAGTTTTTCCATCAGGAGAAAATACTACGGATCTAACTCTGCCCGTATAAACGCTGATTGAGGCAACTTTCTGTTTCCCTGTGTGAGCATCCCACAGTCGTAATGTGCTGTCCGAACTTCCTGTAGCGATCATGTTTCCATCAGGAGAAAATGCGACGGAAGTGACATAGCCCGTATGCCCTGTAAGAGTGATATTATGTTTTCCAATGTGAGTATCCCATAAGCGCACTGTCTTATCTGAACTTCCGCTGGCGATAGTCTTTCCATCCGGGGAAAATGCGACGGACCTGACACCCTCCGTGTGCCCTATGAGTGTAGTTTTGTGTTTCCCAGTCTGTGTGTCCCATAGGCGCACTGTATTGTTTGAACTGCCACTAGCAATAGTGTTTCCATCCGGAGAATAAACTACGGAAGTGACATAGCCCGTATGCCCCGTGAGTGTTGTTATGTGTTGTCCCGTTACTGTATCCGACAACCGGACAGTTTCGTCCAGACTTCCACTCACAATAGTGTTCCCGTCTGGTGAAAACGCTACGGAAGTTACCCAACCTTTATGTCCCGTAAGCAAATCAAGCTCTTTTTCTTTACCGGGACGCACATCGTAAATCCAAACACCGATCAAACTTGCAACAGCAAGCCGAGTGCCGCTTGGTGAGAAAGCGATATTTCCAGTTATCTTGCCTTTACCGAGACGCGCGGCGGCACCGTCAGGTAAACCCCATGTGGTATAATCTTGGGCAAATACGTATGGCAGCAATAGGGAAAAAGTTAAAAACAGGGAGATAAGAAACAATGACACTGTTTTCATGGATCAATCTCTCCTCAGAAGTCAACTATTCACTGGATAATTATTGCCGATGAAACCGGCGTTCCAATTCATCGCGCCCCATCTCAATGATGATAGGTCTTGAATGCGGACAATTGAACGGTAGTTTCGCCTCAGACAACTCGCGAACGAGGTTAATCATCTCTTTAGTATCTAATGTGTCCCCAGCTTTAACAGCAGAACGACAGGCGAGCGTAATCAAAGCGTTGTCAAGTGCTTCGGGTATTTCCACTTCGGTATGAGGTTGTTCGGGGAGTTTGTCAAGCAGGTCACTGACAGCTTGTGCTGCTGTTCGGGTTGGCAGTGGCGATGGTATTGCCCGTATCAATATCGTGTTACCACCAAATTCTTCTAACTCAAACCCGATTTTTTTGAAGAGGTCCTCATGGACTTTGAGGATAGCAATCTGTTGCGCTGTGGCTTCAAGCGTAACAGGAAGCAGCAGCCCTTGCACAGGGATACCGTCAGTTTTTATCTGATTCACATACCTTTCATAAAGCACCCGTTCGGCGGCGACGTGCTGGTCAATGAAGAATATCTTGTCTTGTCCCTCAGCAACAATATAGGTTTTAAAGAGATTTGTTTTCAGTTCAACATTTTCAAAATCGAGCAGTTTTAGGCTCGCGCCTTCAGGTATGGATTGTCGTGGAGGTTGCACAACAGTTTTGGTGACCTGAGGGGGGCGTTTAGTGCTTTTATCAACTGTGGGTCGTGTCTCAACCTGTTTAGTCTGTTTAGTCTCAAGATTTTCCGCAGGTACGTCCTCAAGTTGCGTAGTTTCAGTAGCATCTGCAGTTTCTTCTGCGGGAATTGTTGCCTGCCTGCGGTGTTGTGGTGTTGAGATTGGTTGCGTAGTGCCGGTGGTTTCGGTTTCAACTCTGTTTTCTTGAGACGTTTCTATAGGTGTTTCAATTTTCGGAATGAACTTTTCTTTGTGGATAACGTTGCGGATCATCCGAACAATGCCGCTGAAAATCGTCCGCTCATTCCGGAACCGCACCTCAACTTTGGCGGGGTGGACGTTTACATCAACGGTATCAGGTTCAAGTGTCAGGAAAAGCAGTGCTATGGCGTGTCTATTTTTCTGGATTGTTGCGCCGAGTGCTTCTTTTAGGGCTGCACCAATGATTTGACTTCGGATCGGCCGCTGATTCATAAAAAAGAGTTGATATTCGCGGTTCGGCTTGGTAAAATCGGGTTTTCCGAGTAGACCGGAGAGCTGAAAGTCAGGCAATTCTTCCGCAAATTCAATCAGATTATCAGCAAATTCTTTGCCATACAAGAGGCGCGCACGCTCCATGTTTGAATCACAAGCGCGGACATCCAAAATTGATCTGCCGTTGTGAGATAACGAAAAATGTATTTTCGGGTGTGCAAGTGCTGCCCACGTCACCTGTTTTGTGATGTGGTTCACCTCGGTAGTATCAGTTTTGAGGAACTTGAGGCGTGCGGGGACATTGTGGAAGAGATTGTTAATTGAAATGTGGGTGCCAGGGGAACATCCACTCTCTTCGACAGAACGAAAGACACCACCCTCAACGTCAATCTTGGTCCCCTGTATGGCATCCGCAGTTCTGGTAAGAAGTTCAAACTGAGATACAGAGGCGATACTCGCTAACGCCTCCCCACGAAATCCGAAGGTGTGGATATTTTCAAGGTCTTCAATGCGGCTTACTTTGCTTGTTGCGTGGCGTTCTAAAGCAAGGAGCGCGTCCTCACGTTCCATGCCGACACCGTTATCTGAGACTCGGATGAGTCGTTTTCCGCCTGCGCGAATTTCGACACGAATGCTTGTGCTTTCAGCGTCAAGTGCATTTTCTATGAGTTCTTTAACAACAGATGCAGGACGTTCAACAACTTCACCTGCGGCGATTTTATTGGCTACATCTGCTGAGAGTATTTTGATTTTTGGCATGTGTTCTTGAAACCCCGTTTTTTCAAACGCGAGTCGTCTCCATTATGTTAAATTTTGCGTTTAATTTAGCATATTCAGAGGCGGAAGTCAAGTAAAATAAATTCGCTGTTCAATTGGAAATAGGTTGTAAAACTTGACAGACAGATAGCATCGCGCTTATGATGATGCAGATGAAACAGATAAAACTTGAACCTGAAGATTTTATTGTTGAAGAATTACCGCTTTATGCCCCTTCGCGGACAGGCACCCACACGTTTTTCGCTATCCGTAAACGAAATCTCAGTACGTTGGAAGCGATTAATCAAATCGCATGGGTACTGCATGTGAACGCCAGAAATTTCGGGTACGCTGGTCTGAAGGATAAACGTGCAATCACAACGCAGGTGTTGTCTGTGGAAGGCGTTCCGCCTGAACAGGTTTTGGAGATGGAACTACCCGGAGTTGAGGTTTTGTGGGCTGAGCGGCATGGGCATAAATTGCGTGTCGGGCATCTTCGTGGCAATCGGTTTGAGATAACGTTACGTGATATTTCACAGACAGCACACATGGTTGTTGAAGAAAAGATGGCTCAGTTGGCAACTGAGGGGGTGCCGAATCGGTTTGGTGCACAAAGGTTTGGCAATAAACAGGACTCGCACCTAATTGGAAAAGCATTGGTAAAGGGAGAATGGGAAAAAGCATTAGGGTACCTGCTTGATGATGAAGCAACACGATTCAGCGAATACGCTAAGCGGATAGAACGGAAGAAAGAACAGGAATCGTTGGAAAACGCAGTGACATGCATTCCACATCGTCTTCGGAAGTTGTATTTGTCGGCATATCAGGCATCTCTGTTTAATTCTATTCTGGAGAAGCGACTGCCAAATTTAGGTAAACTTCTGGATGGCGATATTGCGGTGAAGCATAGCAACGGTGCTCCGTTCCTCGTTGAAAGTGCTACGGTAGAACAACCGCGGGCAGATGTATTTGAGATTAGTCCTTCCGGTCCTATCTTTGGGTACAAGATGCGACATCCCACTGGAGCGGTTCAGGTGTTGGAGGCGGAACTTCTTGCTGAAGAAGAAGTGAAACCCACAGCGTTTCGCAAAGTTGCAGGAATTCGGCTACCGGGAACACGGCGACCACTACGTATGCAGATGGAATTGCATCGGGTTATGACCGTTCAAGCGGGATTACGTCTCTGTTTTACGTTACCTGCGGGTGGTTATGCCACGGTGGTGTTGGATGAACTCAAAGATTATCTTGTTGACTGAAGAATTTTATCCCAATCCCAGATAAGAATAGTGCCATCGGAACTCCCTGTGGCAAGTGTTTTACCATCATAGGAAAATGACAACGTGTTGATTCTTGCGGAGTGTCCTGTCATTGATGCAAGATGTTTGCCAGTAAAAGGGTCCCATAATCGGAGTATACCGTCCTCATCGGCACTGACAAGGATGTGTCCATCTGGTGAAAATGCTGCTACATAGACAGTTTCGGTATGCCCCACCAGAGTGGAAAGATGTTGGCAGTTAATCGGATCCCAAAGTCTGATGGTTTTATCCGTACTCCCATTTGCAAGCGTCCGTCCATCCGGTGAAAACGCAACTGTTTCAACACTATCGGTATGTCCTGTGAGGCAGGCGATCTGATGACCCGTAGTGCCATTCCATAAGCGAATTGTATCGTCAACACTCGCGCTGGCAAGGGTTCTACCATCCGGTGAAAATGCCACCGCCCCTACCCGTTCTGTATGTCCAGTTAGAACTGCAAATTGGTTTCCTGTATCAATATCCCACAATCGGATAGTGTTATCCTGATCTCCACCAGCAAGAATGGTGTTGTTCGGTGAAAACGCCAAAGATGTGACCGAATCTGTATGTTCTTGCAAGATTAACCGCTCAGTCCTGGTATCCACATCCCACAACCTTATGGTATCATCAACACTCGCGCTGGCAAGCGTTGTGCCATCTGGCGAGAATGCGACAGCTTCAATCATATACTCATGTCCTTCAAGCGTTGCGTGTAGCGTGTGTGTATTTAAGTCCCACAATCGAAGTGTTTCATCATCGCTGCCGCTAGCAAGTAGAGTTCCATCAGGAGAAATTGCCACTGAACTGATCCATTCGGCATGTCCCATAATTACTGACTTTTCGTTGCCCAAGGTGATATCCCAGAAACGGATGGTCTGGTCGCCACTTGCGCTTGCGATCGTTTTGCCATCAGGTGCAAAAGAGATGGCAGAGATGTAATCTTTGTGATCTGTGAAGGTTTTACGTTCGACACCTGTATCAGCATCCCAGAGTCTAACGGTATTGTCATTGCTTCCACTCGCAAGCGTTCTACCATCCGGTGAAAATTCCAAATTGCCGATGGTGCCGACGTCTTCAATGAGGGTAACCCTCTTTACTCCGGTAGTGGCATCCCATAGGCAGAGCGTCTCGTCCGAACTTCCACTGGCAAGAAGGACACCGTTGGGAGAATATGCAAGTGCTTTTACCGCGTCTGTATGTCCATTGAGTGTGGCGAGGTGTCTACCATTGCGTGCATCCCAGAGCCGGATGGTTTCATCACGACTTGCACTGGCGATGGTTGCCCCATCCGGTGAGAACGCTAAATCACAGATTTCCCATTCATGTCCAGTAGCATTGAAAAGATGGCGGCGTGTACGGATATCCCAAAAGCGGATTGTCTTGTCCCATCCTGCAGCGACAAGTATATTAGACATTATAATGATTTAATCGTCCGTCCCTGATATCACTAAGACCGAAATATAGTCTAAACGCTAATGGCTTGTCCGTCGGGTAGAGCGCAGCGAAACCCGACCTGTTTGTTCTGAATGTCAAGTGTTCAGATGGTGGAAGTTACCGTTTTATAGATTGCGAAATCTGCTATATTATCTCTGGAACCCTGATATTGTCGGGTTTCGCTGCGCTCTACCCGACCTACGAACTTTAGATTTTATTATAGACCAGTAACAACACACAATTAAAACGTTATAATGTCTATTACCATCCGGCGAGACTACCAACGCGTTTATATCGTTTTCATCTGCGCCCATTATAGTGGTGATCTGCTCTCCAGTACGAATATCCCAAAGCCGAATCGTTTCATCTCCGCCAGCACTGGCGAGAGTGAAAAAATGTGAGTGAATAGACCGGTTCCGTATGCCCTGTAAGGAATGCGATTTCGGCGCATGTGTGTACATTGTATATCCAAATGCCGATATAAGTAGCGGCAGCAAGACGGCTACCATCTGGCGAATACTTAATATCTCTTAATGCGCCTTTACCGAATCGAGCTATGGTACACGGGGGAAGTCCCCATTGGATATAGGGTTTTTGTATGTTCATGGGTCCTATCTCTGATTTTAAGATGAATACATCTGCTTTATATGATACGCGTGTTTTGTGAATACCGATGTTGGCAAATTGCTTGTATTTTTGTGTTAAATAAGATATACTAAACTCCATGAAGGTTGATTTTACCCTGACGTGATATTGTGCCACATTAAACCTTGAAAAACAATACAAATTCCTTTCCGAGAACATTGAGGCGAAAGAGATGAACATTCTCCACGATTTGAATAAAAAACAGGTGGAAGCTGTAATCCATAAAAACGGTCCTATGCTTGTTATTGCGGGTCCTGGCACTGGCAAGACAAAAGTCATCACACACCGTATCGCCTACCTAATTCGTCAGCACGGAATTAAGCCCTACAACATTCTTGCGATTACCTTTACCAATAAAGCCGCACAAGAGATGCGCGAACGCGTTAACAACGAGATTGGCGAACCGCACGGTTCTAACATTAAGGTCAGTACCTTCCACGCCTTTTGTGTTAAAGTTCTCCGCAAGTATGCCCATCATATAGGATTAAGCGAAAATTTCACTATTTTCGACAAGGAAATCCAAGATGAAATCTTTGCGGAAGTGGTCCGCGAACTAAATCTCAATCCTTACAATTACCCGCCGTGGAGGTTGCGGAATATCATCAGCGATGCTAAATGCAAATTGGACAATTTGATGGATGACCCATATATTGATCCGGATGCTATTGCTGACATAGACGATACGGACGCGGAAACGAATATCGAAAATGCGTTGAATGCCTATCAGAGCAAACTTGCCGAATACAACGCCCTCGATTTTGATGATCTTCTGGTCCAAACGGTTGTGTTGTTTGAACAAGTGCCAGAGGTACAACAGGACTACCATAAGCAAATATCACATATCCTTGTAGACGAATACCATGATGTGAACAGCGCGCAATACGCACTACTCAAACTAATTTGCGCGTCTCCAGAACATAATCTCATGGTTGTTGCCGATGCAGATCAATCTATCTACAGTTGGCGTGGGTCAAATCCGCAGTATATTGATAATTTTATCACCGATTTCACACCGCAAACCGTAGAATTAGATGAGCATTATCGGTGTAGTGAGAAAATCTTACGCGCTGCAGAGAAGGTTATTGACAAAAATAGTGAACGCCAGAAACAACACACACTCAAAACACATAAAGATGTGGGACGTAATATCTTTCACTATACCTTTAATACCGCCCCAGAGGAAGCACGTAGTATTATTCGGATTATCCAAAAATTGATAAAAGAACGCAGCTACTCTTATCGTGATATCGCGGTCTTCTACCGTACACATAAACTCGCCGATGTTTTGACAGAAGAGTTGCTACGATCAAAAATAAAATTTCAGCGTATTCGTCCTACCAATTCCTTTGATGAGGAAAATAGCAAAGGTGTCCTCTCTTACCTCCGTTTTATCCAATGGCAACTCCCGCACGATCTTGAATATGCTATCAATTTTCCTGAAAAACGGATTGACGATTTGACCTGGGTTCGCCTCAGATGGTTAGCACAACGTAAAGCGTTAACGTTGGTTGATCTTTTGAAAAACATTGAGGAGTATCCAGAAGATGTCGGTCCATTGACACGGCGAAACATTCAACGGTTTTGGACACAACTTGAGAGATTATCGGGCGAAATTGAGGGCGAAAAGATCGATAAAATCGCTCAAAAACTCTTTGCAACTTTGGATCTTTTCCGTTCTCCCTACCGCACTAAAGAATTGACGGTCATTGAAAAACAACCTGAGATGCAGAATCTTGCTCTCGCGCAGGATGTACTATACAGCGCACTTGATCGTAATGAACCGATTCAGATTACTGCCAGTTATGAGATCGATGAGTATTGTGCTGCAGAGATTATCCATCAGACGCTTAAAACCTATCTGGATAAGAATGTCCACATCCGATTTTTGCCCAAAGAGTTACAAACTGATAAACAAGAATCTCAACCTACGAGTAGTAGTGTCAGTAAAAGTGCACCGATACGGAACGGAAATGGAATCAATCTGTTAATTGGAGACTTTGGGGAACTTGGTGAAATGGCAGCAGAATCGCGAACAATCCTTATCGGCACGACAATTTCTGGGGAGATAGGTGTGATTCAGCTGCAACTCGATGGAATTCGGAGTATCGCTGCGCTCAAACTATGTCAACGTCTTTTGAGTCGTTTTGAAACGCCTAACATGGCAGATATGGTTATCTACGACTTGGAAACAACAGGTGTCAATACAAAAAATGCAAACATTGTTGAGATTGCTGCACAACGACTAAATGTAATTGGGAATGAGGTTGAACGTTATTATCGGTTAGTGAAACCTCCGGGCGGATACATACCGAGGGAAACCACCCGTATACACGGAATTGACGAAGACACAGTCAAAGATTGCCCCAGTATAGAAATTGTCCTTCCCGAATTTTGTGGGTTCATCCAAGACCGCATCCTAATTGGACATAATGTGGCACAGTATGATAATCCTATTCTGGAACGTGACTTACGAAGATATCTTAAGCGAGGGTTACCGAATCCCCATTATGACACGCTTACGACTGCCCGCAGACTTTTTCCGCGTCAACGGCGCGGCATCGGGACACTCGCTGAAAAATTCGGCATTGAACATGATCGTCTCCATAGAGCGATGGAAGATGTTGAAGCTAACCGCAAAATCTTCAAGGAATTAATCAAGATTGATGCGCAAAAGCAGGAAGTGAAGTCCCTCACAGAATTTCTGCCACTTGTCGGGGTAGGTATCCTTGCCAAAACAGTTGACCCTGACGAACGCGACGTATTGAACGATGTCAGTGCGTTTCTAAATGCTTCAAAACGTTATGTCCAAGCGAATCATTCCAGATTATCTGACGATCTGCCCTTTGATTCCACTGAGAAAGAACAAGCAGAAGAATTCATCAATCAGTTGCAGCAATCTGATATCCCAATTTTTCGAGAAGATACGGAATGGATTGAACACAAGTCGAAGTTCCTAAACGTCATCGTCCATTTTGAAAAAATGGGACAAGGGCATTTTCTTACCGACTTTTTAGATTATCAGAAATTGCTTACCAGTTTTGATGAAATTGACGATAAGACGGAGCAACTCACATTGATGACGCTGCACGCTGCGAAAGGGACAGAATTTCCGGTTGTGATTATCATCGGTATGGAGGAGGGGAGTTTTCCGATGTGGAAACAGGGTATCACGCAAGCGGAACTTGAAGAGGAACGCCGTCTCTTCTATGTTGGTATGACGCGTGCACAGGATCAGCTCTATCTATCTTCTGCTGTCTATCGTTTTGGTGACCGTCAGCGTTCTACGTCTATGTTTATTCACGAGATGCCGCCTGATTATATGATAAAGTGGAGTCCGTTTAGAGATAGGTAACAATTCACAATGCAGTGCGTCAACCTCAATCCAAAATTTCAGCTAATAGACTGCAACTGAGATTGAAGTTAACTTATACCATACCTAATTGACAAAATATCATAATAGCTTGTTTTATACCATACACCTTTCGCACCGCTGGTGCTGAGATGCGATTGACTATAGCCTCGGAGAGGCAGCATGCGCGTATGGCATGCTGCATGAGGTGTCCAGCAGCTGATGTCTGTTTTACCAAGCCCCAGAGGGCAGCATGCGCGTATAGCATGCTGCATGAGGTGTCCATTTTTCCACGGCATAACACTAAAATTGACGCATAAGGGTATCGCAAGCTCTACCCGACCTACGAAATAATGCAATACAATCTCTTAGAAATGGTATTATTTTTGAATTGCGCGAACTTTGTCCCAGTCCCATAATAGAATAGTGCCATCATCACTCCAACTCGCGAGGGTTTTGCCATCCGGTGAAAACTCAACCACATTGACTGACTCTGTGTGTCCTGTGAGCGTTAAAAGGAGGGTAGCAGTCGCAACATCCCATAACTGTATCCCCCTACCCATTCCACCGCTTATCAATGTCCCTCCATCTGGTGAAAATACCAAAGATTCTATAAAAGTATTTTTCTCTATGAAAACTTGTAACTTTCGGTTTTTGTTAATATCCCACAACAAAAGTTCGTTCCAACTTACACTCGCTAAGTGGCTTCCATCCGGTGAAAATGCGATTGCTAAAATGTCGTTTTTATGTCCAGTAATAGTAGATAGCAGCTTGCCGTTAATTGTATCCCATAAGCGAATTGTGTTATCCCGATCCACATTTACGAGGGATGTACCGTCTAGCGAAAACTTTACCATCTTGGAGTCCGCTTCATCAATTTTAAGAGTAGCGTGCAATTCGCCACTCCTTACATCCCACCGCCATATTTTCTGAAACAACCCTGCGCTGGTGAGTGTGGTGCTGTCAGGTGAGAAAGCTAATGTCATTTGCGTTTTCATGCTGTCATGACGAATTAACAATGCTTCTCTGGTTCCGATGTTCCACAAATAGATTGTATTGTCAGAATTCCCACTAGCAAGTGTCTGGCCGTCAGGTGAGAACGCTAAAGCCTTCGATGTTCTCATATTTTCATGACGAATCAGCACCGTTTTTCCTGTCTCAATGTCCAACAACTGGATTGTATCGTCAGCGTTCCCACTGGCGAGTGTCGTGCCGTCCGGTGAAAACGCTAACCCAGTTCCAACATGTTTATGTGCTACGGCGGGAAAGCGTTGATCCCCGTTGATCGTATCCCAAACCCGAATTGTGCCATTTCGACTCACCGTCGTAAGTGTTTTTCCGTCAGGTGAGAACGCCAACCCATCAACCCAACCAGGATGTTCCTTCGGTAACACAGTGGTGTCAATATCGTTGGAATTCATTTCCAACCATTCAACTGCATCTGAATCTCCTCCAACAGCGAGTTTAGTGCCATCTGGTGAGAATGCTAACGCGTCAACCGACCAGTTATGTGAATGATGATTCTCCCGAATTTTACGGGTCTTTACATCCCACACATAAAGCGTTGGCCACTCAGTTCCACCACTGGCAATCATTTTCCCATCCGGTGAAAATGTTAACTCAGTTACAATATAATCATGTTCAAAGAAGGTGTCCTGCAGTTTACCCGTTTCTGGGTTCCATAAACACACCGTCTTGTCTGAACTTCCGCTTGCGAGCGTTTTGCCATCCGGTGAAAACGCAACTATGTTGACAGCACCTGTATGTCCAGTGAGTTGTCTACTACTCTTACCTGTCTCTGTATCCCACAACCCGATTGTTCCATCACGACTTCCGCTGGCGAGTGTTTTGCCATCCGGTGAAAACGCAACTGAATAAATCTTTTGTGTGTGCATGGGAGAAAAATGCCTAATTTCACCTGTTTCTAAATGTTGTAGCCAGATTGCCCCCTTATTACTACCGCTAACAAGCATTTTGCCTGCTGGCGAGAATGCGATCGCTGAAACATCAAACGGGGTTGCAGGTGCCAAAGCAGTTTCAGTACCATTAGCTGAATCATAAATCCAAACGCCGATATTACTGGCTATTGCAAGTCGTGTCCCATCTGGTGAGAACGCCGTGTCACTTACGTTCCCTTTATTGATACCGAATCGGACTTTGGCACCGAAAGGTAATTCCGTTTGGGCTTCAGCATTTTGATAGACCACAATGCACATTGATAAGAAAATGAGGGCAATGAAATGTGTCTGAATCTTCACATTCTCTCTCCTTCAAACTACTTGACTTGTCTGGAATTAGTTCTTCGTTTTAGCTACTCAGCAAACTGTAGCAAAGAATATTATAACGTGAGCTCGGTATAAGCAATCTTTTGTAGTACAAACTGTTAGTTTGCGTTCCAGGATGCACAAACTAAATGAAGATTAACTTATTCTTTCGGTAATTCTTATTTTCTCCGTTACCGGTAGGTGCGGTTTCCTAATCACACCATAAGCGTCAATTTAGTGTGTTTTTTATGCAAAAAAGGTGTAGATTTATGAAGAAAGCAGCACCAGCGGTGCGGAATGTGTATAGAAAACGGTGTTAAACACACTCTTGAACCTCAGCGGGGTGACAGGTGCCTGACAACAGGTGCACATGGACACCTTTCGCCCCGCTGGGGCTTAGATATCCGAATATAGGTTTATTTCCTTAAATTGATGCCTATGGTGCGGTTTCCCAGTTGCACTGGAGCTGGTTATGAAATTACCGATTTTATTTGTTAATCTTCATACAGTTTGTGCTACAAAGTGCGGTTAGAAACCGCACCTACCGCGGTTATGAGAGTAAGATTCAAGCATTAAGAACTTCATATCTCTTATACCGAGCTCACGTTATTATAAGTAAAGAATGTAAATTCACAAAAATAGTTACATAAAAACGTAAGTTTGTCTTGATTTACTTTTATGAAGTCTTCTCTTGAAAGAGTTATTGAAAAAAATGACTAAGCATGGCATACTAACAGATATACCGAAATCAAACATTTTACATCAAATAAATGCGAATTGATTGCCAAAGCCACATATTCCCAAAAGCCTATATTGAAATCCTCGCGCAAAACCCACATCCGCCCCAGGTAATTCGCAGCGGCAGTGAGGCGATTGTCACCTATGGTGATGTGCAGACATTTCGGTTACAGGACGAGGTTTACGACCCGAAACGCAAACTGAAGGACATGGATGAAGCAGGTGTAGACATGGCACTGCTCAGCACTAATATACCGCCCCCGTGCATGCTTTCACCTGAATTGGGAAACAAGGGCGCGCAAGCGATTAACAACGCTATCGCAGAACTTGTGGATACGTACCCACACCGATTTGCGGGCTTGGCATGCCTTCCGTGGCAAAATCCTGAAGAAGCGATAACGGAAATGGATCGGGTTAAGAGAATGGGGTTTCGCGGGATAATGCTCTATTCACATATCGGAGGCAAACCTGTTGATGCACCACACTTTGAACCTGTTTACACGTATGCCGAATCACTGGGGATGCCGATTGTCATGCATCCCACGGTTCCAACGTGGGGTGAGGCAATCAAAGATCACTGGATGATTGGGATGATGGGATTTCAGGTAGATAATAGTTTTGCGTTGTTACGATTGATTTTAAGTGGTATACTTGAACGCCACCCAAACTTACAACTTGTGATGCCGCACGTCGGAGGCATTTTGCCCTATATGAGTGGTCGTATAGACCATCAAACCGAAGTGTTGGGCAGAGCAAGAGAACACATCACACAACCACCGAGTGCGTATCTACGACGTATCTATTTGGATACTGTGTCGCCATCACTACAGGCACTGCGATACGCATACGAGTTTGTTGGCGAGCATCGTCTGCTATTTGGGACAGACCACCCGTGGGTTGATATGCCCCGGTTTGTTCGTTTAATCGAAAAGATGGATATTCCCGATACCGCCCGTTCGCGCATCTTTGGAGAAAACGCTGTAACACTTTTTGGTTTAAAATGAAAAGAGAATAGGAAACATCACCATTACTACAAAACAAGGACGTTAATATATGCGTTTAACTCAATCTGAAGTTTCGTTTTTCCACAACAACGGGTATCTGCTGCTTGAAAATGTACTGGATGAGAATGACCTTGGTCCTGTGATTACGGAGTACTCAGGTATTATCGCTGAACGCGCGGAAAAATTGCACAAGGAAGGAAAGGTTACCTCAACCTACCCCGATAAGTCGTTCACGGAGCGGTTGTTTCATCTCGCTGCTGAGGCACCAGAGGTGACCGCAAACTTGGACATTATGCGTGCGCGAGGTGAAGCGACATTTAATTTTCTCAAAAACCCTAAAATCCTTGATCTTGCTGAATCTTTTGTCGGTTCTGAGATTGTGTGCAATCCTATCCAACATATCCGCGCGGTCCTGCCGAAACAGAGTTCAGAGCGCGAACCGACACCGTGGCATCAGGACGCAGGTGTCTGTTGGCCCGATACAGACCCTTACTTTATGCTAACCATCTGGATACCGATTGTGGATGCGACTTTGGAAAACGGATGCTTACAAGTGCTTCCGGGCAGCCATAAGATGGGACTGTTTACACATGATTGGGGTGAGGCGGGATTGTTGGTTCCACCTAAACATCAGCCACCGAATCTTACACCGAAAGTGTTACCGATACAGGCAGGCGGTGTTATCCTGTTCCACAATTACACGCTCCACAGCGCAAAATCGAATGAATCCGAGACCGTTCGGTGGAGTTTTGATCTGCGATATCACGATGTTTATCAGCCAACAGGAAGACCCTACTATCCTGCGTTTTTGATGCGGAGCCGTTTACGTCCAGAAGCGTGCCAAACCGATTATGAAACGTGGTGTAAACGGTGGGAATTTGCGTTGGAAAACTCCAGAGGTGTGCAGGCATACCGGTGGCCGTGGTAGAAACGAGGAGAAAACGTGCTTGAGATTTCAGATTTGCCAACTATCAATGCAACCTTAAATACGATAAGTGCTATCTTGTTGACAGTAGGATATGTCCTAATTCGGCAGCGGAAAATTGCGGCACACAAAAAATGTATGCTTGCGGCATTCACTGTGTCTGTGCTTTTCCTTATCTGCTATGTTTTTTATCACGCTAACGCTGGGTCAAAATCTTTTACACAGCAGGGATGGATACGTCCTGTCTATTTTACAATTCTGATTTCGCACATAATTTTGGCGTTTGCGATAGTGCCGTTGGCGTTACGCACCCTCTACTTGGCATGGCGTGAAAAGTTTGACAAACACCGCCGCATCGCAAAAATCACACTTCCGATCTGGCTATATGTGTCCGTAACAGGTGTGATTATCTATCTGATGCTGTATCAGATGGGGTAAAAAGGAGATTTACTTATGAGAGCAACACGCGTTTTTATTTTTACAATTCTGTTTTTCAGCGTGCTTTTTCTTCCACAGACCTTCGCGGACGACTACACACGGTGGGAATTGCCTGAAGGGGCGCAGTCAAGGCTTGGCAAGGGAAAAATCAAAAACATTGTAGGGAGATTTCCATATCAGTTCTCACCGGATAATAGTCAACTTGTTGTATTCAGTTCAATAGGAATTTGGGTATACGATGCCCAAACAGGAAAAGAGCTTACATTAACTACAAAATACATGGAAAAAGGATATGACAACGTTGTTCTTAGTCCTGACTGTAAGACATTCGCTGATGTCAGTAATAGAGCCGAACGTCACGAGATTGAGTTATGGGATTTACAGACAAGTAAACTTAGAACTACCTTTGATAATCATGCTGCGACGGTCAATTCTGTTGCGTTTCATCCAGGTGGACAGATGCTTGCGAGTGGTGATTCAGAGGGGGTGATTCGGTTATGGAACATTGAGACAGAAGATAGTAGACCACTTCTGAAGCTAAATATAGCTGTTGGCGTGGTAACGTTCAGTCCTGATGGGCGGATAATTATGAATTGGAACAGAGAAGGTGTTTGGTTATGGGACACCCAAACTGGAAAACTCATAACGAAATTAGATGATACAGAAGATATTATTCGCATTTCCTTTGGTCCCAATAGAAAATTTTTCGTAGGTGAAAGTAATAAAGAGATTAGAATATGGGATACTGAAAACGGGAAAATCAAAATTAAATTAGAGCAGCCCGGATTGATAAAAAAGTTCACATTATCACCCGACGGTACAACTATCGCGAACGTTACTGGAAACACTTCTACGGTTAAGTTATGGGATGTCCACACAGGAAAACTGAAAAATACGTTCACAGGAGATTATGCAACCAAGCGCGTTGAATCTATAACATTCAGTCCTGATGGGCGGACTATAGCAGTTGCGAGCTATGGTGAGATTCGATTGTGGGATATAAACTCAGGAATTCATAAGGCTACACTAAAAGGACCAGGATTTTTCCATCACCTTATGTTCAGTCCTGATGGACGTACCCTTGCTGCGTATAGCTATCCCTCGCGAAGTGAAGTCGGTATCTATTTATGGGAGATAAACGCAACAAATCTTCAAAAATCCACAGTCCGACACGTTATCACAGGACACAAACTTGAGGTAAATTCAATCGCGTTCAGTCCTGATGGACAATCAATCGCGAGTGGACATAGACACAAAAACATCAGATTGTGGGATGTTTCGACTGGAGAACTCAAAAAGATATTTAAAGGACATCCCTCTCCATTATGGTATCCAGCGATCGCGTTTTCTCCAAATGGAAAAACACTTGCCAGTTTGAGCAACATAACTCTGGATAAGGACGAAATCTTTCTGTGGGATGTAGGTAAGGGTGAATATATAACTACTCTCGGAAGACATGGTAAAGCTCTTGGTAACAGCTATGCTTTTCGCCCAAGCGGACTTGCTTTCAGTCCGGATGGAAAGTTACTTGCCAGTGGAAGTTTGGATGGAACGATTCGGTTCTGGAATGCCAACGCCGCAGTAAGCGATTCGCTATTTCATAATCTATGGGGCGGAATTTTTGGCTACAAGAAAGGTACTATAAAGAGGTATAAAGATTACGTACTCTCTGTTGCATTTAGTCCAGATGGACGCACCCTCGCAAGCGGAAGTGCTGACAAAACTATCAGACTGTGGAATGCGCGGAATCGGAAACAGAAAGCGATCTTAACAAAAGAAGGTATGGGCAGCGTAAACTGTGTTACTTTTAGTCCAGATGGACATACCTTAGCAAATGGAGATAGCAGAGGAAGGATTTTCCTATGGGATCCTATCACTATGAAACATAAAGCTACTCTCGAAAACGATTCACATGTCATTTGTGATATTTTTTCCATCTCGTTTAGCCCTGATAGTAGTACACTTGCATGCGGAAGTATTGCCCGCTCAGAAGAAATTAAAAAAAATGTAGTTTTTCTATGGGATATAAAAACGCGTGAACTTAAAACAACACTCATAGGACATACTGAGTATGTCATTTCTGTTACATTTAGTCCTGATGGACGCACCCTTGCAAGTGGAAGTTCAGATGGGACGGTGCTCATCTGGGAACTGGAGCAGTAATTTCACAAGGAGAATTCAACCCATGAAAAAGATATGGATTTTTATTCTAACACTGTTTTTCATCAATATAATTATTTTTTCCTCCACTTTCGCGGATGACTACACTCGATGGGAATTGCCGGAAGGAGCAAAATTAAGGCTTGGAAAGGGGCAGATTAGGAATGTTGCAAGAAAACCCTCATTTCAGTTCTCGCCCGACAGTAGCCAATTCATGGTGTTCAGTTCTATAGGAATTTGGGTATACGATGCCCAAACCGGGGAAGCACTAAGGTTATTAACAGGAAACAAGGAAGGAAGTCCTGACGACATAATCATTAGCCCTGATTGGAGCACATTCGCAAGTCCGATAGATAATTGGAATAATCCTGGGATTCAATTATGGGATTTTCACACCGGCCAACTTCAAACCACTTTTGAAGGTCATGTAAGAGGGGTAACATCCATCGCGTTTAGCCCCAATGGAGAGATGCTCGTAAGTGGTGATTTTGAGGGTGTAATGCGATTATGGGATATTGGCAGTGGACAACACAAACGTATTCCAACACCACATAATATTGTGAGTGATGTCGTATTCAGTCCTGACGGGCGAACGATTATGAGTTGGCGGAGTGGGGATTATCGGTTGTGGGATGTGAAAACCGGAAAAATAAAAGCAAAGTTGGAGGGCACAGATGGAATTAGAAAGATCGATTTTAGTCCCGATGGGCAACTACTTGTTGGTGCTAATGACTGGGAGATTCGATTGTGGAATGCTGACACAGGTAAAATCAAAATGAGATTCAAAGTCAAAAAGCCGCGTTGGAGAACAATATTAGCATTTACACCCGATGGAAAGACTCTTGCCAGTGTTGGTGTGAACAACGATAAGGTTCGACTATGGGACCTACACGCTGGACAACTCAATAAAACGCTCACAGGAAAACCTAAGCATGTTAAAAAGATACAAGTTGAAGAAAACAGTGTAATATTCTTTGAACTCTCTGGAAGGCGTGTTGATTCTATGGCGTTTAGTCCTGATGGACAAACACTTGCGGTCTCAAGTCGTAGCGAAATCCAGTTGTGGGATACAGTTACTGGAATACATAAGGTGACGCTCAAAGGACAAGGATCTTTCAATCGTCTTGTGTTCAGTCCCGATGGACGCACCCTTGCTGCAAAAGGGGAGGTTTGGCGGAATGAGTCCGGCATCTTTTTGCTGAATATAGACACCACAGATGTTCAAAAATGCGGTATTCGGTACTTCTTACCGGCGCACAGACCGGAAGTAAATTCTGTAGCGTTCAGCCCAGATGGACAGACACTTGCCAGTGGGTATAAGCGCGAAAACATAAGACTGTGGGATGTTTCCACTGGAAAACTCAAACAGGTTTTCAAAGGACATTCATATCCGTTATGGGTTCAGTCTGTTGCCTTTTTTCCAAACGGGAAAACACTCGCGAGTTTGAGTATACAGAGTTCATCTTCAAAAGCCGAGATTCTTTTATGGGATGTGGCTACAGGAAAATACCAGGTGACCTATAAAGGTCACGGCAAGATGATCGGCAACAGTTTATCCAGTCATACAAACAGCATCGCTTTTAGCTCAGATGGTAAAACGCTGGTGAGTGGGAGTTTGGATGGGACGGTTCGGTTATGGAATATCAAAACTACAATGAGCGACTCACCTATAGAAAAATTACAAGGAGTTTTCTCTGGTTACCGAAAAGGAACTCTAAAAGGGCATACAGACCAAGTGCTTTCTGTCGCCTTAAGTCCTGATGGAGATACTATTGCAAGTGCATGTTTGGACAAAACCATTCGGTTATGGGATATGCACACTCAAGAACTAAAAGCGATTCTTGATAAACATCCAGCAGGTGTTGAAAGTGTTACTTTCAGTCATGACGGGCAAACTATAGCAAGTTGTGATGTGAACGGAACAATCTTTTTATGGAATCCCATCACCTACGACCGTACGACTATCCTTTTATTGAGTGACAATCCCAATCGTACTACTACTTCACTTGCGTTTAGTCCTGATGATAATTATCTCGCAAGTGCAATTGGAAGAAATATTTTTATCTGGGATATGAACACACACCAACTTAAAAAGACACTCACAGAACATAGAGGGTCTGTCTATTCGGTTAAGTTCAGTCCTGATGGCACCTTGCTTGCGAGTGGCGGATCGGACGGGACGGTTCTTATCTGGGGATAAAACCGTAGAGAATACAATAAAAAACCGCCTCTACAAAGGAGTGGTTATGTGTATTGATCTGTCTCTCTATGTTGAATAAGGACGGAAACCTCGTACCATCAAACCACGATCACTATTGGATTTCTTTGCTTCTTCTGCTGCCGCTGCACGTTTCTCTGCCTCTGCTCGATTTGCTGTGGTCGTTCCCCCAATTATCACATAGTCATCTGTCCGACGGTAACGATTGATAAAAACCGGGCGCGGTTTGCCTGACATATTCTGTTTGGAACCGTGTACCGTCTTGACATTAAAGAAGATTGAATCACCTGCTTTACCTGAAACGGGGAGCGCGCTTTCCCAGGGCCACTTATCCTCTTCTAAACCGAGGTGCGAAAAAGTGTCAATATGCTTGAGTTGTCCAAGGCGATGCGAACCCGGCACGACGTGTAATGCACCGTTCACAAGGTCAGTGTCTACAACGTAGTTCAAAGTACCGACAGGTCCCTGATAGCGATGTTCAAAGTAAGCAGAGTCTTGATGTAGGTGCTTCGGATGTCCGCCTACCGGCTCTTTATAGAGACACTGTCCATTGCCAAAAATCTCAACATTCGGACCCAATATCGCCTCTACGATTTTGACTGCATTTTCATCGAAAGCGGAGTGGAAAAACGCGGCACTCGTCTGATAGTTCACCGCCAACACCATGATCTGCTTATCCCGTTCGTAGCCTTGTGGTGATGGCAGGAAAAGCATTCCATTTGGTGTGCGCCACCCTTCAACGATCTGTTGTGCCTCGTCAAGGAGTACTATAGATTCTGCTGCTGCAGCCTCAATATCCTGATGAATTGCCTCAATGTAGGGGTTCATCAGACCGCGCACGACAAGACATCCATGTTCCTCGAAAATGCTCGCGGCTTTTTCAACATCTAAAGCATCAACCGACACTTCAATATCTTCAACTGTTACTTTATGTTCCTGATTCACGAAATTTACTCCTTGGAAGTCGTATCATAATAATATGTGGGGACAAAGTCATTCCCCACAACAGCATGCGTTTTCAATAAAAAGTGAAAGTTACTAACCTGATATTTCTTACAATCGTGCAGAACCTAATAATCAACACAAAGCAGGCATAACGCCATGAAAATGCGTTTTCGTTTGAAGATTTTGCTTGACATTTAGCGCATGGATACAAAGCCATTCAATTCTCTTGTACTTTCACTTCCTATTCAAAGCATCTCTTCTGTAGGAGTGACCTCCTGGTCGCGACCCTTTAAGAATGCAGAGAAAACTTGAAACTGAATACCTCTGGCATGAGATACCATCCTAATTGACAATAAATCTACCCTAATTGAAGATTAGGAGGACCTCTCATGCAACAGCAGCTTATCAGATGTGTCAAGTTTTTTCAACTACTTCTTTATTCAAACTTTCGGCAACTGCGACCGAAATTGGTTTGGAACCTTACTTTTGCTTTCAACCGGGCATCTGTTCGTCTCTATAACCCGAATCAAGTGGCAGGTGCGTTGGCAATCCCAAAAGCGAACCTTTACCGACATCTGAAATCTGATATCTATTGACATCAGGGTGATTTTGAGAAATATCAGTTAATTATGTCTTTTCCATGTATTCAACTGTCCAGTTTCTGGACAGTGTTGACCAAATTGTGACCAAATTTGGTTGAAAAACGCTGAATTTTACTGGTTTTTGTTGGCATACAATTTGCGTATAAGATAACATGCAGGTTGCAGATGAGTGTCTGCTAAACAAATATGACAACCGCAAGACATGCCGAAAAGACAAATTCAAAAGGAACATGACAATGCAAAAAGCAATTTATCTATTTTTAGTAATAAGTTTCGGTTTATTAGTAAGTTGGATGCCAAGTGTGTGTGCGGATGGCCATACTGACTGTGAGGTTATGAGTTGTGGTGAGATCGTGGAACTGCCAGAGGTAACAGTGACCGCCACACGTGCCGAAAAAGACCCATTTAAAACACCAAGCTCTATTACTGTTCTTAATCTAAAACAACTTGAACGGAGCAACGCAGATATCGCGTCTAATCTACTACGGGATGTCGTTGGCGTTATAGCACAACAGACGACAGTCGGACAAGGTTCGCCGATGCTCAGAAGTCTAACTGGCTATCAGACGTTGGTACAAGTCGATTGGGTCCGCCTTAATAACTCAACATTTCGCTCAGGACCGAATCAGTACACAGCAACCATTGTGCCAGAAAACCTCTACCGAGCAGAGGTGCTACTCGGATCAAGTTCTATGTTGTATGGTAGCGGCGCGATGGGGGGCGTTGTCAGTTTCTTTACGAAACCGATACTGCTCAATCCATCACAGGAAACCTGGGAGGTACACCCACGACTCTTTGCCCGCTACACGACTGCCACACAAGAACGACTCGGTAGATTAGAGGTAACAGGGAGCCAAGGGCAATTTGGATTCAGTGTTGGGGGCGGCGTGCGATACTACGGTGACATAAACCCCGGCAGCGGGTACGATCTGCATAATAAAAATCGGAAGTTTGAAATTGTCAACGAAATACCAAGCGGCGTGGAACTTTATGACTATAATAAAGTGCGTGAGTTGTCAAGAGAAAGTATCCCTGATAAATGGCTCATTGACAACGAGGGACCTTTGGGTTGGACCGCCTTTGATGGTGATGCAAAAATTGCGTATCAACTCAACGACACAAGTACTATCAATGTTGCATACCAGATGTGGCGGCAGCCGCAAACACCGCGCTATGATAAAATCGCACCACAAGAGTTTGATGAATTCTTTTTTGAGCCGCAAAATCGGGACCTCGTCTATGTTGACTATCAAACAAATCCTGAGAGCAGCATTGACCTATTCCGTCTGACCGCTTCCTATCACCGCCAAAATGAGGGACGCAACGAGGTGAAGCGTGATGCGACTTCTCGAAGGCAACGATATGATACGGTTAACACCATCGGTTTAAGTACACAAGCAGTCAGTTCTGTCCTTCCTCGACAACGCATCGTCGGAGGGGGTGAATTCTACTTAGATATGTTGCAGAGTCGGACTGTCAAAACTGATCTTGAGACAGGCAAAGAAGATGTTGACGAAAACCTTGGACGTTTCATCAACGGTTCGCAGTTTTGGGATGCGAGTCTATACCTTCAAGATGAAATTACGGTGCACGAACGACTTGAATTGACCCTCGGTGGTCGTGCAACGCTTTATCAAACCAATGCTGACCTTTCCATCCGGGATGAGACTTTTGATGAATTTAATGAATTCGACAGCAGTTTGACAGGAAGTGCTGGGGTAGTTATCGGTTTGACAGACTCGCTGAACTTTGTTGGTAGTATTGCCACAGCGTTTCGCGCCCCTTCGTTGAATGATACTACAGCAGTGGAAGTTACAAATGAGGGTGTTACGGCACCGAGTCCAAACCTTGAAGCGGAGACTTCATGGACAGTTGAGGGCGGTCTCAAGATGAAACATACCTACTTCCGTGGTGCGGTTACATTATTCCACAGCCGGGTCAACGGTTTAGTTACGCGCAGACCTGTCCAAGAGGCGTATGAAGATGGTGAAATCCCTCAACTCCATCAAGACCTTATTAAAGAATATGAGGGAATTGACGTGCTCGTGTTTGACAACGTTGATGAAGCACAGCTTCAAGGGGTTGAAGTAGCAGGTTTAGTTCCGATTGATCCTGCTTGGTCAGTTTACGGAAATGCAGCGTTGCTGCGCGGGGAAGTCTTGTTGATTAACGGTGTAGCCCCTGATCCGGATAAGCCTTGGGAGGCACGCACTCGTAGAGAACCGCCTTTGAACGGAATCGTTGGAATCCAGTGGGAACCGGCAAATACGCAGTTTTGGGCAAGTCTGTTTGTGCGGGGTGCTGCTGAACAGAGGCGTTTGAATCGGAGCGACATCCGCGACCCGCGGATACCGGGGAAAACGCGTGATCCAGCGGAAGTTGAATTTGACTCTAACGGCAATGCAGTAGATGCTGGTACGCCAGGGTGGTGGACACTTAATGTGCGGGGTGGTGTCAAACTGTTTGAATACACGCGTTTGACGTTATCACTTGAAAACCTGCTTGATCGTCGCTATCGACCACACGGGTCAGGCGTGAATTCACCGGGCTTTAATGTGAGTTTGAGTTTAGATAATCGGTTTTAAAGTCTATATTGGCAGGCGCGGTTAAAACCCGTCTGCAAATTACTTTACCTCAAATTTCCGCTTGATGAATTCCACAACAACCGGCGGCACCATTTCCAGCAACTTTTCTTCACTAACTTGCCCTTGTCCCATCTCAACAACCTCCATCACGAGCGTTGAGCTGATATGTGCGTATTGTGTACTTGCCACCATAAAGAGCGTATCAATTTCTGGGGCAATCTGCTGATTCATCCGTGCGTACTTGAATTCCCATTCAAAATCAGAGATTTCACGTAGTCCACGAATGATTGTACATGCACCGCGTGCTTGTGCGTAATACACCATCAGTCCGGCATCGCCATCAATAGTTGCTTTCGGATAGGGTTTAATGACCTCTTCAAGCATTTGGATACGTTCCTCAATCGTGAAGCGCTCTGGCTTTGCTGGGTTCACACCGATAACGACTACAAGTTCATCGAAAACATCAAGCTTGCAAACCCGATCAATCAAGTCTGCATGACCGAGAGTAATCGGATCGAAACTTGCTGGGAAGATTGCAATTTTTTTGGACATTTTTACTCCTTTCATGTATAAATTAAGGCTCTTTAGACGGTTCTGATGTTTTCTCCTTAATATGGAATTCTCGTGATGCGATGTTTCCATGCATGTCAATCATCCGAAGTTTAACAATCTTTATTTCAGGATATGTTATTTCAAAAGCAACGGTTGCCTTTTCTTTGCCGTTTAGTGCTTGGCAATCGTGAAACTTCTTTCTCCACCTTTGATTTTTAATGTCTATCGGGACAAACAGTTGTACTTGATGCATGCCATCCTCATCTGCAATCGCAAATTGGAAAAGTCGTTGGTCTGAAGTATCCACCTGTGACACCTTCATCTCCATCTTGGGTCGTTTGTCAAAGAAAGGTTGAGTTGGGTTAAAGAAACGACTCTTATCTAACCATTCTGCCTCACATCTGGACAATTTTGCCCACTTTTTTTTCCATGGCATCATATTGTTAACACGGTAGAAAAGACGTTTCAAAACGCTTGGTTCATACTGAGGCGGAAAATAAGGTAAACCGAAGGCATCTCTAAAAGTATATGCAACAGATTGCCGATCAAGATATTTAACGGAAGCATAGACAAGTCTACCATGGGTAATTCCTACAATTTCATTGTGCCAGATATTGTCTTTGATTCCTTCCTTGGCAGGGTACCAAAATGTTCCATTATTGCCCGTATGGAATAATTTCGGAACTGCCTGCCAAACTGCTGATATATCATCTACAACTGCAAGCCAGATATCGTTTGACAAATCAAAATTATTGATTTGATTTTCTTTTACAAGATATATCTTGGCTTTTCCGTTTTCATCGGTTTCAAACTTGAATGTTTTTCTACCGAAACCGTGGCGTTCCATCTCATCAGCGTAGAAGTCTTGAACCTCTCTTATTGATTTATCTAATTTTTCTGTTATGTTTGGGAAAGGTTCTTTATCTTTTGAAAGGAAGTAAATTATTCGGATAACATCGGAAGGGGGAGTAGCAGACTCTAATTGCTGAGAATTAAGTTGCCACACTTGGATAACACCATCCTCATTGCCACTGACGAGCAGACTTCCGTCTTGCGTAAACGAAACATCCCGCGCTTCCGTTGGTATTGAGGTGATTGGTGCTCCATTTATAGTTGACCAGAGTTCTACGCCTCTTCCTGAATAGGATTGATGATTCGCAGTGGCGCATGTCTTTCCATCTGGAGAAAACACCAAATTTTCAACATGTCCGCGTAGCACCTCACCCTTCCGTTGCCAACTTGGTAACTCCCACATGATATACCCCTTCACAGACGCAGAACTATACATGTCTTTCTCATGACCACCACTTACCATATATTTGTTGTTAGGTGAAAACTTTAGGAAATTCATTTCTAACAGAGCTGTTTCCAGAGTCTTGACAAGTTTTTTGGTTTTTAGATTCCAAACGTTTACGTTTCCATTTGCATATCCAGTGGCAATCAATTTGCCATCAGGTGAAATGTCTACAGCACGTGCCCAACTTCCGATTTTATGTGCTTCATCAAACGGTAGCGTGTCTATTTCCTTTATCTGCTTTGGATTCCGTATATCCCACAGTTTTACTCCATTACGAACTGTCACGAGTTGATGTCCATCTGGCGAAAAAGCGAATTCACGCGAAGTCTCAAGAGAATTGAGTTTCCTTTCTGAAGCGACATCCCATAATATAAGCGTTCCAAAACCAGCACTTGCAAGCAATTCTCCTGTGGGTGAGAAACCAATGTGCGCAAACTGTCCGGGATGGCTAAGAATTTTCACTGGATCTATTGTGTTGTTTCTGTCCCACAACTTTATGGTGCCGTTTTGATCTGCACTTGCAATAAGGTTTCGATCCGATGGTGAAAATGCCACAGAATATATTTCAGTGTTCTGATGGAATTCAGCTATGATCTTAGGTTTTTCAGGAAGTTGTGCAAATTCTTGTGGACTCAATTCATGAGGTTGTGAACGTAAATTTAAAAACACCACTATTCCAATAACGATTATTACTAAAATGATGGACAGCACTACTATCTTTTTATTTTTCATTTTTCCTCTTTATTCGAAATGCTAAATGGAATTTGACATATCAATGAACCTTATGGCTTTTCTGAAGGTTCTGGTGTTTTCTCAGTAATACTGAATTTTCGTGATGCGATGTTTCCATGCATGTCAATCATCCGAAGTTTAACAATCTTTATTTCAGGATATGTTATTTCAAAAGCAACGGTTGCCTTTTCTTTGCCGTTTAGTGCTTGGCAATCGTGAAACTTCTTTCTCCACCTTTGATTTTTAATGTCTATCGGGACAAACAGTTGTACTTGATGCATGCCATCCTCATCTGCAACCTCAAATGTGAAGTGCCGCAAACCGCTGTCTTTAGGGACGGATACACGCATATCCATTTTTGGGGCTTTGTCAAAGAAAGGTTGGTTTGGGTTAAAGAAACGACTCCTATCTAACCATTCAGCTTCACACCTTGACAATTTTGTCCATTGTTTTCCCCAAGGCATCTTGTTATTAATATGGGAGAAAAGACGTTTCAATGAGTTTCGCTCATATTCAGATTGAACATAAGGCACACCAAAGACACCTCTTAGAACATACGCGACAGACTCCCGATCAAGGGATTTAACGAAAACTTGGACATTTTTTCCAGGGGCGATTCCTTCAATATATCCTCTCCACACATTGTCTTTGGTAGAATAGGCATCATTGCTGGTGTACCGAAATGTATGAAAACGACTCATAACGTTGTATAATTGAAGAACAGGCTGAAAAGTCCCTGATATGTCATCTATAATTGAGAGCCAGATGCCGTTTGGTAAAACAGTATTGGTTTGATAATATTTACCAAGATATATCTTGGCTTTTCCATTTTCATCGGTTTCAAAATTAAATGTTTTTCTGCCAAATCCGTGTCGTTCCATCTCATCCGCGTAGAAGTCTTGGACTTCTCTAATTGATTTATCCAATTTTTCTGTAATGTTTGGGAAAGGTTCTTTATCTTTCGGAAGGAAGTAAACTATCCTGACAACATCAGCAGGGGGAGTGGCTAACGCTAATTGCTGATAATTCAGTTGCCACACTTGGATAACACCATCCTGATTGCCACTGACGAGCAGACTTCCGTCTTGCGTAAACGAAACATCCCGCGCTTCCGTTGGTATTGAGGTGATTGGTGCTCCATTCTCAACTGACCAAAGCTCTACTCCCCTCCCTGAAAAAGACATCTGATTCGCACCCACGCATACCTTTTCATCTGGAGAGAACACTAAATTTTCGATGTGTCCCCGTTGCACCTCCCCGTAGCGTTGCCAACTTGGTAATTTCCACATGATATAACCTCCCGGATTCATCATTTTGAACTCCTGATCTCCACTTACCAAGTAATTGTTTTTAGGTGAAAACTTAAGATATCCCATCTTTATAAAGGGTGATCTTAAAAGTCTTACATGTTGTTTAGTACGAAGATCCCAAACGTTCACGTCTCCATTAGCGTATCCTGCAGCAATCAGTTTGCCATCTGTTGAGATGGTTACTGCACATGCCCAACTTCCGATTTTATGTGCTTCATCAAACGGTAGCGTGCCTATTTCCCTTATCTGCTTTGGATTCCGGATGTCCCACAGTTTAGCTCCATTACGAACTGTCGCGAGTTGATTTCCATCCGGTGAAAAAGCGAATTCATTTCTGGAGGTGTCAAGTGTATTGATTTTGTTTCCTGAAGCGACATCCCATAATATAAGCGTTCCAAAACCAGCACTTGCAAGCAATTCTCCTGTGGGTGAGAAACCAATGTGCGCAAACTGTCCGGGATGGCTAAGAATTTTCACTGGATCTATTGTGTTGTTTCTGTCCCACAACTTTATGGTACCGTTTTGATCTACACTTGCAATAAGGTTTTGATCCGATGGTGAAAACGCGACAGAATAAATACTTGGACCGTAGTTAAATTCGTCT
The DNA here is from genome assembly GCA_965197475.1 of Candidatus Poribacteria bacterium. Classification (GTDB taxonomy): domain Bacteria; phylum Poribacteria; class WGA-4E; order WGA-4E; family WGA-3G; genus MSPOR6. The sequence continues at coordinate 2,435,794 of CBDANF010000003.1, forward strand.
ATGAGTTTAGGTTTTTCAGGCAGCTGCGCGAATTTTGGTGGAATCAATTCCTGCTGCTGTGGACGTGAGATGAAATACGCTGTGGTGCTAACAACTGCTATTACCACAACAATGAATAAAGCAAAAATTATTTTAGTTTTCATTTTAGTTTCTCCATGTCCCAGAGTCGAAGAACACCACCATAACCCCCACCTGCAAGCATGCTACTATCTTGTGAAAATGTAATTGCCATTGCTCCACCTAAATATCCTTTACCTTTCAGCAAGGCGATAGGCGTAAGACTTTCAATAGTCAAGAGAGTTACCTCGCCAACATCTGAAATGGCAAGAATCTTTCCATCAGGCGAAAATGCAAGATCGCTGATGTATCGATCACTCACATCATGGTAGATTTGCACTTCCGGTAAGCTCCATATAGTAAATCCCTTCCATTTACCATAGGTTTTAATACCGATAAATCTTCCGTCACAAGAAAACTTTACATCTCGGAGAAAACCCATGTGAGTATCCTCCAATAACTTTATACGTCGATTATGCTGTACATCCCATAATATCAAACTAAAGTGTTCAGCAGCAGCAATCCAACGTCCATCAGGGGAAAAGATTATATCTTTCAACCATTCGTGGCTATCATGTGGAACCGATAATGTCTTGACAAATTGCTTTTGTTCTAAATCCCAAAATTTAATGTCGCCGTTCTCATATCTAATAGCAAGCCATTTACCGTTAGGTGAAAAGTCAGCACATTGCATAGAATTGTGATATCTGGTATGATGAATCTCCGTTATCTCCGTTATTTCCGTTATTTCATTTGGATTCCGAATGTCCCACAACTTCATACGTTCCCGATAAACGGTTGCAAGGCTATCCGCAGTTGGAGAAATAACAGCTGCCTGCTGGTATCTTTCCTTAGGCACTTTTATTTTCGCACCTGAAAACGTATCCCACAATATTGTTTTTCCATGCAGCCCTTTACTGACAAGCAATTTACCTGTGTGTAAAAAATCTATTGATACGAGCTTCTCTTCATTGTCGATTAGGGTTGTTGTTGCGGTATCCGGGTTATTTCTGTTCCATAGTTTTATGTTATTGTCATCACCTGCACTTGCAATGATATCTGGATTAGATGGAGAAAATTCAACGTCTTGAATCTGGGCACCATGATTGAATTCCGCAAGCGGTGCAATAGGTCTCATGCGTTCCAGTATCGTTTTTTGATTATCGTTCCACTGTTGCCACGTTGAAAACGCTAAAACCCCTACGACTATTAGAATAGCGATGAATAGGAACACTATTTTTTGCGGTTTCATTTGTGTGTCTCCAGAAACTTATGAGTAAGTTATAGAGCAAGATTCTTCTGTTATTCCACGGCAACAATTGCAATCTTCCAGCGGTCTGCTTGTTGGAATAGGTTCTCCGGAGCCATCACGAAGGTGCGCTTTGCCTCAACTGCCAAAACGCTGCCTCTGACAGCATGCAATGTCTGGAGCGTTTGCATGCCTACCGTCGGAACGTCAATACGGAAATCGTGGTTTTCAGCGGCAGCTTTGGCAACCACAACTCCTTTTCCTCCCAAATTTCCACCCCTCTCAATTGTGGTGTCTGTTCCCTCAATAGCTTCAATAGCGAGGATAATCTGATTTTTGATAACAACAGTCTGACCGATATCAAGGTTCGCTATCTGTCGAGCGGTTTCTATTCCAACTTTTATATCTGCCCACTGTGCAGTATTCGGTTTGCGTTTTGTGAGAACACCGGATTCTGGTAATAAATGCGATAGAAAAAGATCTTGTTTGAGGACAGAAAGTCCTTTGGTTTGAAAGTGTTCAAGGACAGCCGCAACAATTGCGGAAGGTTTTTGGCTACGATTCTGTGCCAAAATCTTGATTGCTGTCGCATCAACTTGAAAGGGACGCAGTAGAATACTTGGTTCAATTTTTCCAATAATGACAAGTTCTTTTACGTTTAAATCAAGTAGTTTTTGCGTGATTTTCTGAATTTGTCCGACACCGTAAGTATAGAGTTCACAAGGTATATCAGTGAAACGTTGTTCATCTGTTTTAGTGATTTGTATGATTATCGGTTTTCGACCTTGTGCAGCAGCACTTTGTGCCACAAGAATTGGAAGTTCTCCTGCTCCTGCGATAATACCGAGTTTTTCCACGTCATTTGTTCCGTTCATACAACTTTTGTGAAGAGGGTAGTTATCAACTTCCGGATGTTTTTACTATGTGTGGCGAATTGCATCAATTGGACTTAATTTTGCTGCTTGGCTGGCGGGGTAATAACCGAAAAAGATCCCAACAGCTGTTCCTGCTGCAACAGAAGTGAGCACAGATTTTATGGTAATCACCGAAGGCCATCCGATCATTCCCTTCATGAATTTGCCGACTGCCCACGCAAACCCTTGTCCGACTAACGCCCCTAATGCGATACCGAGCAGACTTCCGATGAGACACAAAAGTATCGATTCAGTTAGAAATTGGAACCGAATTTGATAGCTTTTGGCACCTACAGCTTTCCGCAATCCAATCTCCGGTATCCGTTCTGTTACTGAAACAAGCATAATATTCAGAATACCGATGCCGCCTACAATCAACGAAACTGAAGCGATGATGACTAACACCAGCTCTATGATAAAAATAGTTTTTTTCGCGCTTTCAATGCCTTTCTGTGCTTGCCATGTTCTAAAAAACGTGTCATCCCCGCCGTGGTTGCGTCTAATTACGGTTTGCACCTCTTTAACTGCTTGGTCTACAACAAGAGGGCTTTTAGCACGCACCATAATATGTCCGACGTTGTCGTGTCCCCAAAACCTCGTTTGGGCGGTAGTAATCGGAATAAAGATCATATTGTCATCACTTTTGCCTGCCTCTAACCCGGGGCCACGACTTTCCATAATGCCGATAACAGTAAAACGTTTGTTATTGATCCCGACTTCCTTTCCGATCGGATCCATCCCCTTGAACTGTTCTTTCCAGACTTGTGAACCAATCACACAGACCTTATTCCAGAGGTCCATGTCGGTATCCGCAAGGAATCTGCCATATTCGGCATGCCACTGTCGGACTCCTTGATATTCAACTGTGGTTGCTCGCATATAGGTCGGTCGGTGTCTTCCCTCAGCTTCAAAGTTGATGTAGTAACTTCCTTCTACGGTGGCTATTTCAACGGATGGGCACTGTTGTAGAATATCACGTAGATCCGTCATATTTAGATAATGTGGACTTGTGTTTCGTTGCCACCGATGATTGCGCCTAATCATTCCCGGGCGGTAGACTCCAAACATACTGGGTCCACCAATCTTTTCAAATTCTAACATCACGAGTTTTTCTGCACCCGCACCTAACGACATCATAGCGATTACGCCTGCAATTCCGATCGTGATCCCTAAAAGTGTCAGAATTGTGCGGAGCTTGCTTGCACGAAGTGCTGAAAACGCTGTGAGTAGGTTCTCTATAATTCTCATTTTCCCCCATTCGTGATGAATACCTGACTACAAGACGCTAAACGGAATTTCGCAGATGGATAACTAACTTATTGCGTCTGTTTACGAAACGTGTTAAAATGGCAAAACGAATTTATCCAACTAATGTATATTCACAGTATACTACAAAACAAATAAACATGCAAATTTCTTGGAGACAGATTAGTTGTGGAAACGAATTTTTCCTATATTCCAAATGGTTCCCTGCTAACCTATCCAGGTATACAAGGGTTTACAGCACATCAAGCTGAATTAGACAAACTTGCCCGGTTTAAAAAGCAAGCTTGGATTCATTTGGATTCTGCAACCATTCAGACGCGCTACCGACTCAAGGTTGTAGAGTTGCATTTCACAGTATCAGAAACAGCTGAGTCTATTCAGGAGAATTTGCGAAAAGTTTTTTCTGACAAAAAATTGGCAGGTGGTGAGGAATCATTTAATCAATTCTATCTTATTGCCCAAGTACCTACAGACGCGTTATTCTATAACATCACGGATTACGTTCAACGTTGTATGATGGGCGATCTTTCAATTGCAGAGCGGTTACATGATAGAGCAGTGCTTTACATCTATCAGTCTGAAGAAGACGCTGATGACTTACTAAGTGATTCTGGTGTTAGTGCCTTTATTAACAGGGTTTTGGCGAGTTATGTAGCGTCTTATGGTACAGATGCGATTATCGGTTTTGCTGTTGATCTACCGCACTTTCTGTCTGTATTTGAAGCGGATGGCGCATCAATACCGTGGAGTAGTGTGTTGTTGAAGCAAATTCGGGAAGAAAACTTTAAGGATAGCCGTAAGTCTTCAACAGATGCTCGTGGAAGTTTTTTGCCTTTTCTTTTTTATGAAAAGTATAATTCGCCGGTAATCAGAAGTTTTTTCTGGCAGGCTTTGACATCGCAGTTCGCGCAAAGTTTCCTTGGTGGGTTAAGAAATTTCTGTCACCAGCACCACTTAAGATTAGCGGTAACACTACAGGAAAGTGCAAGGTCATTGCAGTATGAATTGGGGACGCTTTTGGAGCAGGTGGATTGTCCAATTCTCATCTCTGCAGAGTCGGATACGCCGCGCCGCTTTGTTGTTGCTAAGTCTGTGTGTAGCAATGCGCGGCATGCTGGGATTTTGCGGAAGGAGACATACACATTTAATCAATGCGTCAAAGATGCTATCCTCGGTTTCAATCAGTGGATATCAAACAGAATAACGAATAACTATTCTGATTCCGACGCGTATCAATCTCTTGGTCAATTACTACAAGTTGGGCATCCGAAGCGGTCGATTTTAATGTTAGCACCCACACAGAGCTTATGGATGAAACCAGATGAGAAGCAGTGGAATAACATAACAAAAGCATGGGGATGGTTGTGTGAAACAGTATGGAACATGGGCTATGATTTTGATATTGTCTCTGAAGCACAAATCTTTGGTGCTACAGTAGATAAGAAAAAAGGAGAGATATGTTTAAATGAAAACAAATATGGCTTGATATTACTGCCAAGTTGTTTATCGCTGCATCAAACGACTGTAAAACGATTAGCGGAATTATTGAAGGCGAAAGGAAGACTCATTGTCAATGCACCGGTTCCTTATCTGCTAAATGGAAAAATTGGACTTGCCCCGTATCTACTGGAACACCTAATTTACAGTCGGCGGACCACTATTTTAGATGGACCGCAGAGTGAAAGGGAAACGGATCTCAGAAAATATATCAGAAAATGGGTCTATCCTGATATTTCCGTTTTTACAGGACAAGAAAATCAACTAACAGAAGTCGTGCAAGTACTTCACAGAAAACATGGGGATTATCATACGTTCTATCTGTTCAATACGGCAGAGAGACCGATTGAAACATTAGTTGAGATAACGGGTGAAGCAGAAGTCGTTGATGAACGTCTTTTGCAGACGGGGGAACAGGTGTCGTTAACCTTTTGGCATGCGAATGGAAAGACGTATCTGAATTGCACGTTTGACCCAGAACAAGGTAGGCTTTTTGTCGTTTCTTAAAACCAGGACTTACGCATTTTCTCTTAAAGTCCCCCTGATAAGGGGGACTTAGGGGGTTAAAAACACGGAAATAACGACTTTGAACTGCGGGATGGACGCATAAGTGGTAGACTCCTTGATGGCATCTGCCAGTTTAACCCCCCTAACCCCCCTTATCAAGGGGGAATGCGTAAGTCCTGAAAACATTATACCATTTCTAAGAGATTGTATTGCATTATTCGTCCGTCGGGTAGCACTTGCGATACCCTTATGCGTCAAGTTTAGTGTTATGCGGTGGAAAAAATGGGCACCTCATGCAGCATGCCATAAGCGCATGCTGCCCCTCTGGGGCTTGGTAAACACAGACATCAGCTGCTGGACACCTCATGCAGCATGCCATAAGCGCATGCTGCCTCTCCGAAGCTATAGTCAATCGTATTCAGCACCAGCGGTGCGGAAGGTGTATAGAAAAGTATACCACAAGAAACCAAGCACCAGCGGTGCGAAAGGTGTATGGTATAAAACAAGCTATTATGATATTTTGTCAATTAGATATGGTATTAGTTCCTTGTTACGCTAATAATGATAGATGTTATTGTAAGAGCAGTTGAGGACAGAGTGCCGATTAATCCCCAATTTATCTGAAACCGCTTGTGGACCTCTAAGATATCTCCAGGATAGAGTAAAATCGTGTCTGTGCCAGGTTTAAAAAGATGTTCTATAGTTGTGCCATCCTTGCGATGGATATGAAACTTCTCTCGGTTCGCTGCTTCCTCTAAACCGCCTGCCAAGGCGATAGTTTTCTGCAACGTCAGGGGACCACGAACGCGGTGTGCTCCCGGTATGCGAACATATCCAGTAACATAGATAGGCTCCACCTTGAAAGCGTTGGGAATAAACAGCACATCACCATCGGATAGAGAAATTTCTGTCCCGTTTTTATCAGTTGGTTTCCAAAATTGTTCGGTGACACTTAATTCAGTAAGGGTGCCATCTTTGTCAATCTTTACAAGAGCAGTCATATCAGCTTCTTCAGTGAATCCGCCTGCTCTTGCTAATGCGTTGGCAATGCTAATTTTTTTGCGGATAAATAGTTTTCCTGGTCCCTTTACTTCTCCTTGAACTTCAATCACACTGAGCGGCATTACAAACACTAAATCGTTAGCATTTACGCGGATATCCGGATAAGGTTGGTTTTTTAATAAATCGTAAGTTTCAACCTGCGTGGTTGGTTTTTTTGATGTGGAAGCACTTGATTTAGTCTGTTTTGATGAATCATCTGACTGCGTAGTAGCATTATATCGGATCAATTGGACCTGTTGGACATCAGCGTTTTCAGTCATTCCACCAGCAAGAGCAATTGCGCGATCTAAATCAATATCAGTTTCTGGAGATATAACGTAGCGACCAGGAGTGGTTACCGCGCCACCGACAAAAACACCATTCTCTTTTGATGCTACAGACACCATGATCACAGGATTATTGACAAGTTTCTCGTTCAACAAAAATTCACGAATAACCTTGTTGATCTCTTCAGATGTCTTACCTACTACCTCAAGATCACCACCAAAGTAGCTAATTCTACCATCATCGCGCACCTGCACAGAATGTGTGTACTCCGGTTGTCCTATCACAGCTATGAGTAGCCTATCTCCCTTTTTGATGTGGTAGACTTCAGCAAAGAGCGTTGTGCTTAATATCAATAATAAGAAAATTGTAGCAGCTTGCAAGCAACGCGAAGTGATATAGGAAACTTGTAAGCTTCGCAAAAAACTATTCATATAGGAAATCCAAAAAATGTTGACATATCTGTGTAGGCGCGCTTTGTTAGCGCGCTGTCAATAGTGTTCACGTGATTATGGGTCTTACTATGATGTTTAATCATAGTCAAAGAGCGAAAGCTGCCCCTTTTTCGCAGAAATATGTCTACGATTACCGATTGGTCTGATCGGCTGTTTTCGCCAATACGGTTTGACGTAAGTACCGTTACAGCGGCGGTATCCGTTAACAAGAATTTTTCCGCTCGTGTCAATATGCGTTTTCATCGGCTTAAAAAGGTAGATTTGCTTTGCCTTCATGGCAGCCGACCTGTGAATCCTAATCTTCTTTTAGCGAATCGAGATAGGCTTTGAGACAATCCCGTGCAAGTTGGACACTATAAGTAGGTACCAGAATATCTCCCCATTCGGATTTTGTAGCGTTTCCTTTTATTCCACCGCAGGCAGGCATCTCATGAGATCGCAAATAGACTTCAATTCCATCATCCTCTAACACACTTTTGAGGATAAGTCCGGCGACTTCATTCGGCACAGACTTAACGACGTACCAATCAACCGATTCCGGTACTTGGGTCGGTGCTAAGCCAGGAAGAAGGTCTTCCTGACATTTTGGACAGGTTAAGACACCATCTTTATGGTTTGTGTTGCATTCTGGACAAAACGGCATAATCTTTTCCTCCTCATAGATTGTGTTAATAATTGTAGTATAACAGATGCGAAAAAATTAATCAAGACAAGGAAATTGCCAAAGTTGTAGCGCAGTTTTTCCTAACACCCACTCCTTATCTTCCGGTGTAAAGAAATCCATTTCATCACGGACAACAGATAGCGTTTGTGCGTAAGTTGCGCGACTTAAACAGACCGGCCAATCTGTGCCCCACATTATTCTGGAACCACCGAAGGCATGATACACTTTCTTAACCTGTTCATGTGTATCAGTCCACGGATACCTTTTCATTGCGTCTGCAGCATAGCTATTATCCCAAAGATAGTGGATAACCTGAACAAGCACGGTTTTTTCAACGCCGTTCGCTTCCATTAACTCAAGTAACATTTCCGGCGTTGCATCCTCTTTGGGTGCTCTACGTTCATCACGTCCCCACGGGTACTTTGGATCGTTCTTCCAGACATGAACATGTGGGTCGATAATTCTCATATTATTGCTCCTTCGGTTTTCTCAAGAATCCGTAAACGCCTAAAGGCAGACAGTAAAGTAGAATAAGGATGTGTAAACTGAACCCCGTAACAGTGGCAATCTCCATTGATGTGCCGAAATAATTCAAGAACCATGCAAACGGAAATTCCGTTGTTCCGAAGTTACCGACGGTCTGTATAGGCAAGAGGTTGAACCCGTTTGTAAATGCAAGCGCGAAAAGCACTTCTATCAAAGGAATATCAACACCCATTTCGGCAATAAGATAACACTGAAACCCGAAGCGGATTGTGAGACAGAATAAAGAATATCCCCAGACTTTCAGAAAGCGTAGATTGAACCGAAACGAGGTGATTTCATCAACGATTGTTACGCATTTGTTGACAAACCATGTAATTGGCGGTTTCTCCAGACGCAATAGTGGTTTGGCACAATTCTGGGCAAGGGATGCACAAAAATTTGGTGCGACGCACGCCAAAACTATTACCAATATTAGTCCTGATCCGATGAGCAATGGCGTTAGGTAAAGCACTGTCCAAGAAAACTTACCACCCAGTTTCGGGAGCAGTAGCGTAGCCGTGGCAACCATCAAAGCGATTAACAACACTAAGTCAATGACACTTGCCACCATTAGTGAGGCAATGCCCTGCGTTGCATCAACTTTTTGCCGCCGTTGCATTAGATATACATAAGAAATATCACCTGTCCGCATCGGTAGAAAATTGCCCCAAAAAGTGTGCAAGGCAAGGATAGGAAATATTTGATACACACTGGAATCTAAACCGAGTAATGTTCGGAACCGCAGTGTTTTTGCCAACACCAATAGACAATAACAACCGAACCCTATTAAAACCGCTTTAATTGAGAGCCTGCTAAGCGTTTCAGGTATCGCTTTAAGATCAATCTCTTTTAAAAGGAAAAATGAGATAACAACTGCTAAGCCGGTTGGTAAAGCAATTCTGAGAATCCGCTGGAGTCGCTTTTTGTTCAAAATATCCCTACCGTTGCGACTGAACATCAAAATGATCTGAATAAACTTTCACGAGATCCCCTTTTCGAAAACCGGGTACAGCAGTGCCGCATTCCCTCGCTAAGCCTTCATAATCAATATGCATCAACTTTTCTAATACACCAGTATTGTTCGCCTTCAAAAGAATCCACTGCTTATTTCGTTCACACTGTCTCTCATTAGCCTCTCTGCGGGAATAATCTTGCCATCCTTGACAAGGGACAGCAAAATCAAAACTGTTTTGAAAGACTTTAAGTGCTGCTTGTGTATTGTTATACTGCCATATTTGAAAATCCTGATGCCGTATAGGTAATGGTTTATGTTCACGCATATCTTGATGTTTGCTCGGTAAACGTGTCCATATCTGAAACTCAGTATTCACCGAAAATGATTTGCCAGAATCGAGATGGAAAGCATCTCTCGGCAACGCCAATTTGCTAATAAATCGCATGCTTTTTTCAAGCTGCTTATGGACGATATATTTTCTAAAGTTCACCGGGACAATAAAAGCGACAATATTCGCCAAAATAGCAGCATGGTTAAAGAAGGCTATCGCCATCTTCCCGCGTTTGCCAAATGGGGGATTGCCGACAATGACGGTGCCTGTCGGCGGATATGGAAGGCTGGTAACCTCAAAAAAGTCTTGTGCGATTACATTTCTGCATTTAGGAAAAACGTCTATGCCCAATCTGCGGTGCTGGGGCAAGCATTTGAAAAACGCACCTGTGCCAGCAGAAGGTTCTACAAAGAACATATCGCTGGCAGTGCGGTTGACAGATGGAAGCGTTTCCAATAAGTATTTCCAACACGATGCCGCGACTTCTTGCTTGGTATAAAATGGATTTAATGATCTTTCCACGATTCAGTTTCCTTGATGAATTGATTTTATCATACTCGCAAAAGAATAAATTGTCAAGGAAAAAGGTGGGTTTAGTAGAGATATTCAGTTTTCAAGTTTTTCTAATCCAGAAGCGTGAGATTAAACTTCAAACAGGTTAAAAGAGGCGCAATGAATTGCGATTAAAAGCGTTTTCCATTAAATGGTACAAGGCAGGGCACAGGGACCCCGCCTTACAATGTTAAGAAGTCTATACCAAGTACGCGTGAGGCATCACCGGCAATGTCTATGTATTTCTATCAGGACTTACGCAAATTGGGAGAAAAAGGAAGTATTGGACTTAAAAAGTCGTTATTTCGGTGTTTTTAACCCCTAAGTCCCCTTATCAAGGAGACTTTTGAACCTATTGCGTAAGTCCTATTTAATTTGACTTTTTAGTCAAAACATGGTATTATGCAATATTAAACGGTAGGTGGATTTATGAAAACAGAAACACACTAAATGTGTGAAACATAATATTACATAAAAAGAACCTGCTAGCACAAGTCGTTACTATAGCATTTTTTAGCATTTTTTGCGGAATTGTCCTGCTGATTTACGCATTTTTGGCGTTGAGTTATGCTAAATATGCTGATTCGGATCCTGATTCATTTTTTTATTGCACAAATTTTGTATAATTGCTACAATATATGTGACGTTAAAAATTCACGAAGGGCGCGTGGGTTACGTCAGGGCAGCTTCCTAATCTATTTAGGTGCGCCGCCGGTGCAGACACACCAAGCGACGCTTAGCACTGCCATAGAACCAGTATGACAGTGCTGGTTTCTATTATAGCAGAAAGCCACGCTTTTTGTTAGTTTAAAGTGGAAACCAGCTCCCTATAGGGACGAGTTGCCTGAAAATTCTTCTCTTTCGTTGACAGATGTGTTTGTCAACCCTTCCTGTAGACTGTCAAGTATACACAACCCTGGTGTTATTTTAATTAACAGTCTAAATTTGAAATACACCCATAAATTATTATATATCACAACGAGTAGTAACTTATGCGTTTACATAAGTTAACAGAAACTTGTTGTTGCTACAGACAAAGCAATAACGATTCCACAGCATTTTGCTGTGGTTGCAACTTAACTACGGTATATTTTTGAATTACTCGGACACTCGCCTACCAGGGACGAAAGTGTTTATTTATTCTTATAATTCACCGTAAAAACAGGAGGAAGCAAATTCTGCTATGAAGTTACACAAATTTGGATTAATGTGCATCGCGTTACTCGTTCTAATTCACAATGGAGTGGCGCAAGATTTTGAGATACAATATTTTGGGATACACGATCTTAATATATCAGGAATATTAGCACCAAGCAGGGAAATTATTGAGACAGTATATGACAACAGAAGCATTGCTATGGGTAAGACAGCTATTACGACTGCAAATAGTAGTGCTGCAATCTTTTCAAATCCATCTATTCTCGGTACGTTTTCCGATGGCCACGTCCATGTAGGTGGAAAACTCTTGTACGGAACAACCACGGATGAAGTTCTGAGTGAAAATGAGCGCGTTGAGTCCTATGAAGCTAGTTACTCACCGTTTCCAAATCGGTCATACCTGGGGTTTGCATTCCCTTATAAGTATGATAACCAATTCAAACTTGTGTTTGGTCTTGGGTATCAGCGGAATGAGGAACATAGGGGTGAAGTGGAAGCAATCGTGTTGGATGATCAGTGGTCGGACCAAAGGGGTACCATCGTGAAAACGCGTAAAACAATAACTGGAATCGCACAGACCCGTGGTGCATTGAGCACACTCACTCCAGGAGTCGCGCTTAATATCCATGATAGATATTTCTTTGGTGTAACGCTCAATCGGACCGTTGGTGCAATTTTAGAAACGTTGGAATTGAAAAGTTCTAATCAACAAGAAAAAAGAGAGGCAGAGATAGAACAATCGGCTTTGTTCTTAAGAATTGGTGCTCTGGCTGAGGTAACTCCTGAACTCTCTATTGGGTTGACATACCGCCCAGAATTTGAATGGGAATTTGGAGAGGCTATCACGAAAAACTATGTGAACGGTGAACTCGTTGATACGGATAGGGATCAAGACATTCGTGAGTTAACTATACCCGGTATGTGGGGAATCGGTGCGAAATATAAGGTTTCTCCAAAATTGGTATTAGCTGCGGAATTACAATCACGTCCGTATTCGGAACTTCAATGGAGCAGGGGTATTGAATATCAACAAATTATAGACGACGGGTACAATGTTTCCGTTGGGGCAGAATTCCTTGAGCTCGGTTTTCCTATTCGGATTGGTGCATTTCGCGATGTGATTCCGTTCGTAGATGAGAACGACACTAACCCAATGGGCTTTGCCGGACTCACTGCGGGAATCGGTTCGCGCAGCGGAGAAAACTTCTCTTGGGATGCTTCGGTACTTTGGGGTAGATGGGAGCAAACGGTCAACGATAATGGCCAAAAATATTCTGAGAATCTCTTCCGTGTCGGTGTTTCTGGCACTTATCACTTCAAAGCGTTTTGAGGTGTAAGTATTAAAAGTTAATGCGAGAGATGTTATCACACTGATAAACATTTTAAAATTTTTATGGAGGATTTAGAATGAAAATTGGGTTGCCTTGGAAAATATCGACAATTATGTTAATTCTCTGCTGTTTTTACGGATGCGGCGGTGATGATGGAGAGGATGGTAGTATCTCCGATTCAGGAGTGCAGACTGAGGACATCATTTCGACTATCACAATTGAGATAGTCAATAGCAAAGAATTAGAAGTAGGGAAAGAGGTGCAATGGCGGCTAAAAGCTGAACCTGCACCTACAACTGATTTAGCGATTTTGCTGGATGCTGGCGATTGGGTAATCATCCCTAAATCTGAGAATTACTCGAAAACGTTCATTTTTACGTTTTTGAGAAATAGTAACATCAGAGTTGAGCCGCTACCTGTGATATTTATCGTCGGTGAAGGTTCGGTGTTGGACCTTGACGAACTTCAAAAGTTTTTACCTACTGAGTCAATCGGCGGCACTACAATCCCGGAACACTATGATTTCACTACATATAAAGTAGGAGAACCGTCACACATTTCTGTGGAAGTAAAGCGTGCAGCGTTTCTAAGTGCTACCCCCGCAGATGGACATCTCCCAGCTAACGGTAGTATCACCGTCAGCTTTACTGAGAACCCTGGTGGAGTAACAGCCAGTGTTGGGGATGTTACAGGCTCTGGTAAGACGCGGAAAATCACGGCACCCGCTGATGGTTTCCCAATTGGTGCCCTTGCCCTTAATCTTACTTGGGAAAATGGGGGTGCTGATGGACATACGCTAAACTATACTGTCGTTGCCGCAGATCAAACACCGCCGGAAGTAATCGATAGTGATCCTAAAAACGGTGCTAAAAACTTAAACCCAGACAATGTGTTTGATGACGGTATTACGGTTACCTTCAGTGAACCTGTCACCGGAGATCTCATGCTAATGGATGGTGATGATGATGTCGGTTGGACATCCGTGGCTGATGGAAATACAATCATCCTCATAGGGAATGCTGGTCAAGAACTCAGCAACGAAACCGAATACAGAGTTGCTGGTGAAGTTATGGATGATGCTGGTAACGAAACTGAAGTCAGCATCACTTTTGTCACCGAAGCCAAGGAATGATCAAATTCACAATATCTCACTTTATTTTTAGGAGGAAACTAACATGATACAACGATTCAGCAATTCAATTATCTGCATTGTCATCTTCGTAACGTTAATCAGTCTCATAATGAGTTGCGGAAGTGATGACGATCAGGTAATTATAACTGAAAACCATCTTCCGATTGCAGTCGGAAACTTTTGGACCTTCATAGATATAGATCCTGGATACTTCAATGATGATTCAGGATCTATCTTCATCACAGGGACAACAAAGTTGTCCAATGGCAAAACTGCATTCATTGCCGAGGTAACAGATGAATATGGAAATGATAGAGGTTATCTGTCCCGGGCAGCTAACGATCTTTTGCTGTTCCATAAAGCGTTAAACGATCTTCAAGGAGAGTTGATTTATAGCCCACCGATTAAGGTTGGCACAACGTGGCAAGGACGTGAAGGTGAGGCAGAAGTTATAGTTCAAGAAACTGTCAACACACCCGCAGGAATTTTTCAAAACTGCTTTCGTATCAATGTACGCGTTGTTGATGATAATGACTATTACTCAATCTGGCTTGCCAAAGATGTTGGTCCCGTCAAATTAGCGGTGATTGATACTCGAGATGGAGAAATTGAGTCAACCATTGTTCTTGAGAAATTCAACGCAAAATAATCTTTTGTAAAGCTCAGAGTCTCTTGAGGTTCTGAGCTTTACAACGTTGTTTTGTTAACTCTTGCAAGGTGATGATTTCTCTCAACTTAATCTAAGGGAGATATACAATGCACAAAGTAATCCAATACAGCCAGGACTTACGCAATAGGTTCAAAAATCCCCTTGATAAAGGGAAGGGTCCCCATAGCGTATGGGGTGAGGGGGTTAAAATACCGAAATAACGACTTTTTAAATCCAATATTTCCTTTTTCTACTCAATTTGTGTAAGTCCTGTCTATGAAAGCCCATCCCAATATTTCCACATATCTTCAGGGGTTTCAAACTTAATCTCATGTAAATCTCTCCTACTGTACCTACCGATGAGCGCGATTCTGACGTTGCGTCCGCAATTCGGACCGGCGGTATGACTCATCTGATGATGCCAGAAACAGACATCACCTGCCTCACCCGTGAATTCATAACTCGGTCCCAAATCAAACGGAGCAACGCCACCGGGAAGGCTATCAAGGTCGTGGTATCTGAAGTATTCTGCCCAGATACGATGGCTTCCAGGCCAGATTGTAAACCCGCCACCTTGTTTCTCAACTGTGTCAAGATATACGGTCGCGCCAAGCGTGAATGCACCGACAGTGCCTTTAGGAACACCGTTATGAGGGGTGTGGTAGCCGTCTAAGTGTCCAAGCGGTTCGCGCCATTCTCTGTCGGGGTCAGGAAAATTGAGATGCGGCCCCGCACCGCCGCCCGTATTCAGTTTTCCTTCACCGACCATCTCCTCTGCCATTGCGAAGACATTGTTACCATAGATTGTTCCCTTGATAACACCCTCACCGCCGATAGGAGCGGTGCGATATCCCTTGCGAGTCCAAGATTCAGGATCGTTCCTATCTTCGTCAATTGACTCCCAAACTCTATCCAATGCGGCATCAATTTCTTGCTGACTAAGCGCGCCGCGCACAACCAGATAGCCGTTCTCTTTGAAAAATTCTTTGTCTGTGTCTGTTAACAAAGACATAATTTTTGTTCCTTTTATTATATGGGGAAATTCCATTATATCTTGAAATAATTTTAGTTCTATATAACGAAATATTTACTGCAGTCTGATGTTTCACATCTTTTGGTCTTATCTTAGTGTAAATCAATACGTCGATTAGACTGGTATATGAGGTATAGGTCTTTCATTCCAATTCAAATAATAACAATTGTTCAGGATCATGCTGCTTTGCAAGAGAGATAACATCCACCGTTTTACTCGAAATCTGTTCATCAATCTGTTCTGCACCATTAACTGGGTCAAGGCTAATACCATCTAACTCAATCAGCGAGGTATTACCCTTTGGTGGATTGTCAAGATAGCTTGGATCAAGTACGAAGAGTGGTAGACCCATCTTGAGAGCCGTTTTTGCGGCATTGAAAGTCCCACTCATTTTACCTTGTTCGTCTCGCTCAGGTCCTGATTCAATTACAACGACTGCTTTGGAGAGAGCACACACCAATTTATTCCGAATCATTGCGTTGCGCGCAAGCCATTTCACAGATGGATTAAATTGTGACACTGCCAAAATATTTTGTTTCCAGTTGAATTCCTTGAATGCCTTTTTCTGATGTAATTCTTTGATGCCGTAAGGCAGCACGATTGTAGTTGTTCCTTCTGCTTCTAAAGCTCCTAAGTGTGCTTCTGAGTCAACCCCTTTAGCATATCCGGAAACTACATTTCTACCTAATCGCGCAAGATCACCAGCAAGTTTTCTCGCAATACCAATTCCTTTATTGGACACATTCCTTGATCCAATAATTGCTACACTATCCGAATTAAGATATTTTCTTTGTCCTTTGATGAACAAAATCGGGGTTATTTCAAGAATATTTGATGGGAAATTAGGATGTCCTGGGTAGATAATTTCTACTTCCAATCTTTTTAGTTGCTTATACTCCCCTAACACCTCCTCTCTGTCCTCTTCACGGATTTTACTATTCAAGATTTTAGCCAAATCGGGAAAATGAACAGATAGGTCGTTTTGGTTACACGGCAACATTTCAGGATCAAGTTGCTGTGTTTCCAATATCTTGGAAATTGATACGAGAAGTTTCGGACCTACGCCGCGTGTCTTAAAGAGTCGGAACCAAAAATAATCTATGTCAATTCTCATCTTTATGTCCTTCTGTTAGTGAGCGTTAGGATTTCTAAAATTTGCAACTTTAACTTCCACTTGTCCGCGTCCGCGTGAGTGTTAGAACAAGCACATGCCGAACACTACCCTGATCATAAAGGGCGTTGGTGACTTCGGTTAAAGTTGTTCCAGAATCAAAGAGATCATCAAACAGCAACACACACTGATCTTTGAACTCTTGGTTGTGAACAACAAACACCCCTTGAAGTTGTTCACGTTTTCTTTCTACGTCCGGAATATTTTTAAGGGGTAGCGTCTGTTTTACTTTCTTCAGATAATCAGTGTGAACCGGCAGCCCAAGCAGTTTTCCTACCTCTCGTGCGATTTCGGTAACAGGTTGAAAATCCCTATTTGTGTCTGAGATCGGGATGGGAATAATTGCCTTCAAATATGGGAGAACAGGATACCCATCAACGGCAAATTCTTGTATAACAAATTGAGCTGCGGTTTCAGCTATCGGTTGGATCTTGCTTCTATCATTGTTGTACTTTACCTGATAAACCAATTCACCAAGTTCAGTCCGATCCGTGTCATATCCTCCATCTGGTAAAGGACGACTTGATATCGTGTGAATATCCAAAGCCCATCCAGATCGCCAATTTCCGTGAATTTTTTGCGGATTGATATTCAAGAATTGATCAATAGAGTTTGGGACTTCACAAAGAAACACTGTGCTATCCTAACTTACACATCATTTATCATTTTCTGTAGGGTACCACAAAGTGGCTATGAAGTCAACTTTTTTATATTAATTGGGAGTGTAGATTTTATGTCATGAAGCGTAAGGTTGCCCTTTGTCTGACCAGGATTTCATATCAACGCGGTATCTCCAACCGAATCAACGCTAAATGCGCGTACGGTATTTAGCGTTGATTCGGTTGGACAAATTACCGTTTCTGTTTCCAGTCCATAATCCGCGTAAAACCACGATTCAGATTACAAAATATCTACATTCCACTTTTATATTTAAGCGTTGACTATAAATCCGTTCTCTTCAAGTGCTTTTTGATAGGGACCTTCATCTATTCTCAACCCAAAACCGGGGAGATCGGGGACATTTACATATCCATTTGAAATAGAATAGCTGGAATCGTCTACCCCCGGTGTTGTTGCATGATCCCATTCAACAAACTCAAACCGCTCTACCTTAGCAGCGAGGTGACATGTGGCAAAATTACCGTAGTATCCACCGTAATGATGTGGTGCTGTGCCCACGTTAGCAGCATCCAATTCGGGTCCCAATTCAAGCCATCGTGAGAAACCAGGATGGAAAATATCATATTGAACTATGTCAATAAGTCCTTGTTTTGCCCAGCTGATTAGATTCGGAGAGGCACCACCTTCGCCATCGGCGATTTTGGTCTGTATTCCTTCAGCATTCAACCATTCCTTTAGTAGACTATAAACCCGTGCATCCTCGTGAAACGCTTCCTCCATCCAATAGACATTAGCATCTGCTGTTCCACCTAATACCTGCTTGGTAATATTGAGATTGTAGCCGTTGTTTGCGTCAATTAGAATTGTAGCATCAGATCCCACTGCCTCACGCACAGCATGGATAACATCAATATCGCGTTGCGTACCTTTTTCAAGGGGCATGTGCATTGCACCACGACCAACCTTAATCTTGTATGCGTTATGCCCACGTGCCTTACCCTCAAGTGCTTCAGAAGCGATAAAGGCTGCAGCTTCAGCATTGTCATCAAGATGTAGGTCATCAATGTAGAGAGAAGTATCGTAACACGGTGCTTGAAAGTCACCATCTTCACCAGATAACATTGCATAGACAGGTTTCTGATGCAACTGTCCGACCAGGTCCCAGAGAGGATATTCAAGGAATTGAAATTCCTCTTTCACACCGTTTTCTATGTCAAACGCATCGCTCAGTTGAAACCCAACAATCGCTTTGGCTTTTTCACGAGAAATTGACGAAAACCCGATGCCGCTGGCACCGTCAGCGGTTGTTATACGTGCAATGGGAGGTCGCACATGTAATCCGTGTTCACCGAGCCGCGAGTTGCAACCGGCTTTGCGCGGGCGTTCGCCTGTCAAGCGCGCCCACTCAATCCGTTCTATTTTTACATTTTCCAAAGTTATTCTCCTTATCAACACTAATTAACCTACATTTGCGTCTGAAGTAAAGCAATACTTTTCTGATCTAATTTATTATAGTTTTCAATTTCATATCGGTTGCCATCAACATCTTTAATGAGTACGCGCCCATTTTCAAGAGTGACGACATCGTATCGGGTACGCATACCGAACTCTACATCACCTTGGCTGGTTTCAACATCCCACAGCGTGACACCGAATTGTCCATCAAGCGAATTGATTTTGGTGATTTTCGGCATAAAGTATCGTTTTTGTAACTCGTCCATGAGGACATCGCGAGATTGGGATGTAAGCTTTCTTACATCCTCCACAATGCCTATTTCGTTACCCTCGCTATCCAATAGGGCTATGTACCGGACCGTTTCATTTATAGGAAAACTACGCACAGGTTCAACCTTCGTATGTGTTGTTCCGTCAGGAAGTTGGACAACAAGTTCTCCAAACGCGTTCCGAGCGATGCTGAGCTTGCTTGCGTCAAGAAATTCTAATTCGTCAGTAACTTTTATCGGTTCATACATTAGTCTGTCTCCTACAACCTACTCCATAATACTACCATGCGCGAATCTTGGATAATTCGGTCTGTTTTTGACACAGATTTGCATAAGTGCCATCTTTAGCAATTAATTCCTCATGTGTCCCGATTTCGTCTACTTCACCCTCTTTCAAAACAACGAGTCGATTCGCATATTTTAGGGTTGACAATCTATGCGCGATTGCGAACACTGTCCTCCCTCGGACAAGCCGCTGCAACGCCTCTTGGATTTTAGATTCCGTTTCAGTATCTATGGAAGAGGTGGCTTCGTCTAAGATGAGAATGCGGGGGTTTTTTAAGATTGCGCGTGCGATAGAGATTCGTTGCCGTTCACCACCAGAGACGCGCGCACCTCGTTCGCCGACCATCGTATCGTAACCGTCAGGAAATTTGATAATAAAATCGTGTGCATTTGCGGCTTTGGCAGCAGCGATAATCTCATACCGAGATGATCCAGGTTTTGAGTAACCGATATTTTCAGCAATCGTGCCTTCAAACAGGAATGGGTCTTGTAGCACAACGCCAACTTGTTGCCGGAGTGCCTTTATCCGAATATCTCGGCTGTCGTGCCCATCTATAACGATTGCCCCTCGGTTTGGGTCATAGAAACGGGTGATGAGATTGACAAGCGTACTTTTTCCTGCGCCACTATGTCCAACTAAACCAATCATCTCACCAGCATCAACTTGGAAACTGATCCCGTTGAGAGCATTCTTTTCGTTATCGTAAGAGAAATAGACATCTTTGAATTCAATGTCACCCGTGATATTGGCAAGTGCTATTGCATCCTTTTTATCTGCAACGGTGGGTGGCGTATCTAATATTTCAAACACACGTTCTGCGGAGGTGCCTGCGCGGATGAACCTTTCATTCATTTGGCAGAGAGTAGACACAGGACCAAAGAATTGCATCATGTAAGATTGAAACATAACCAGAGTGCCAAGGGTTAGATCGCCTTGGAAGATCTGCCATCCGCCAACTAACCAAATCAGGATAGAGCCGGAAAAGGTGATTAATTGCATGATTGGACGATAAAGTGTCCCAAGTTTTGCTGCGTTCATTTCTCCATCAAACACTTGATACGTCAGATCGCTAAACCGGCTAATCTCATACCGTTCTCGTGCGAATGCCTTGACAACTCTCACTCCGGGAATAGTGCTTGCGAGGATCGTGCTAATTTGGGAGTACCGTTTCCATAAAACCTGATACACTTTGCTCATCTTTTTACCAAAAAAGATTGTGAAAAAGATTAGACAGGGGATCGGAATTAGAGTCCAAAGTGCAAGTTTCCAACTGAAAATGAACATGATAATACACATATTAATGAGGGTAAGAGAATCACCGATAATATCCTGTAGTCCATTTGCTATGAAATCCCGAAGTCTTGATACATCGTGCGTGATCCTGGACATCAGATTACCAGTGTCACGTTCATGGAAAAAGTCAATGGAGAGCGTGTTCAGATGTTCGTAAGTCTCGTTTTGGAGTCGTCGGGTGATATTCTGACCTACCCATGCCATCATATACCCACGAACAGAAGAGAGTGCCATGGAAAAGACTCTAATACCTGCCATGAGTAGAACAATCCATATTAAGTGTCCAAAACTTCCACCGAGTGGCATACTACCGAACCATCCGCTAAACGTATCTGCTATACCTCGCAGTTGTCCCCAAGATGTTTCAGGTAAGGGTTGTCCATTATTGACAGCAGTTCCGACTGGATCCAGAATATTGTCGATCAACTCTCTGCTTAGAATAGGTGGGAGCACATTGATAAACCGAATTACCAACATCATTAGGAAAGCAGGAATCATGACATGTAAAAATGGGATTGCATATTTGAACAGACGGAAAATGAGTTTGCTGTTTTGAACACAGTTTACACACACACCAGTCCAACTCGGGATTGGATGACCGCACTTTTCACATCGACTTTTGTCTCCACCTCGTTGTAACCCCGTAGTACTCCCAATTCCGGGACCTCGTCTGCCACGTCGTCCACCAGGTCCGGGCCCTCGGTGTCTCCGTCCTTCCCTTGCACCGCTACCGTTTGATGAAGATAATCTTTCTAATTCTGATACAGTAAGGTTGAATTTTGGCGTTAACTTTTTAGAATAGCGCGCCAATTCAACAGCATTTTCCGATGTCGTTACCTTGAGTATGGTATTACCGTACATCTCAAGGACTTCAATGTCTTCAACAGAGTTTAGATCCATCTCTCGAATGTTGTGTCCGAGAACACCTTCCTGATTAAAAGCAATGAGTCGTTTATCAGTAGCTAATAGCCAATCTTTTCCATAAGTGCCATCAAACCGCAGATCGGTTGAAACAGCAACCTTGATTTCCTCCCCTTTTTCAAGCAGTTCTTGTGCCCGTTTTTCAAGGAGTTCAGGCACTTCTTCCTTCGTCGTTAACTCTGTATTACCTTTTTCCGGAAACGCGCTTTGTCACCAAAAGACCCCATTCCCATCCGGCGTGAGCTGCCGCGCCCTGAACCTGGCATCGGACCGTGCATAGGTTAAACTCCGCTAAATCAAATTATATTTTCTTTTTAACGAATTTTCAGCGGAAAGGTTGAATAAATTTGTGGTGGTCACGGAAAAGCACGCTAATTCTGTGGGTATACTTCTGTAAAAAACTACACAC
The DNA here is from genome assembly GCA_965197475.1 of Candidatus Poribacteria bacterium. Classification (GTDB taxonomy): domain Bacteria; phylum Poribacteria; class WGA-4E; order WGA-4E; family WGA-3G; genus MSPOR6. Next base: position 2,457,820 of record CBDANF010000003.1, read on the forward strand.
TGGTAGGTGCGGTTTCCTAACCGCACCTTATGCGCCAATTTAGTGGTTTTTCAAATATGCGAAACTTTCTTCAGTCCCGTAGGGACGCAATGTTTATAGCAACTCAGGTTTAACAGAAATTTCGCGCACCCTTGAATCTGAGCATTTCAGATTAATTCGCGATTACTTCTAACGCTTGCATCCGCTCAAGTGCGAATACCCGAGTATCTTGGCGCAATTCGCAAAATCCCTCTACACACAACGTTTGTCCAGACTCACGACTGTTCGGGATATTAAGAAACCGCTCCGGTACAACTACACGCGTCATCCATGTTTTAGCATTCGGTTTTTTATAATCAAACCGAATCTTCTGATTATTGTCAATTGCGAGTTGGATTTCTGAAAATTGCTCCGAGAACTCTGATTGTGAAGGGGGTAGCGTAAAACTGCCAAGAACATCGCCTTTTCCGTACATACTTTCATGACACGGTTTGCAAATCAATTCAAGATTATCCAACGTGTTCGTCCCATCTTCACACAAAGGAATCTCATGTATCAGATAAACGTTCCGTTCTTCTCCACAACTTGAACAGACAGAACCGTTCTGTTGGATAAAGTGACGTTTTCGTTCACTCCAATCTGGAGGCCAACTTGGGAAATAGTTATAAATTGAGGTCAAAACGGATTTTAACTTCGCGAGTTCAGCGGATAAACTTTTGACCTTAGACTCAGATAACACGCTTGCTTGTTCTATATCGCTCAACACAAAGATAGACAGTATAAGTTGTGAACTCTGTTGACGCAGAACAGCCTCAACTTCATCTTCCCGCATTTGCAGCTTGACCAGACAGGAAGGATGAAGAAACTCGCCATTGGACAGTGACATGTCGTATTCATAGTCGACATACTGCTTGCACACGGTACAATAAGGCATTTTCTTTTCCTTGCACTTAGGTGCGGCTTGAAGGGAAATTGCACGAACCCAATTTCTCATACATAATTAACAAAATCAGTATATCATGTTTAACGGAAATTAGCAAAACTTCCAAAGTTAAAATCAGAGCCATTCAATTTTCGAAATACATATTGTTGTATAGGTTATCATTATGTGGCCTGACTTTTCACGCCACACATAATGGACTTCACCTTAGAGATTAGTCTAAAATCATTTGAGGTGAAAATGACAAAACAAAAGTCTCGTCATCTACTTGAAATGTTAGCAGAAGTTCCTGATTCTCTCAAGTCACAAGGCAACGCCATCCGCTCCCAGTCATTTTAGGTCTCAAGGTTGTCGCAATGCTGTGTGGGTATCGCAGTTATAGTGCTGTTGAAAAAGGACACGGTTGGATACAAACACGCACGCTTACTGCCAGCACCGCTTTCACAGACTATTTGGCATGGCCGGGGGCTTGCAAAGTGTATCAATACTGATGCGAACGCACGCAAACCCGCCTAGGAAAAACAACACATTGGATACAATATGGGATAACAAGTTTGCCACCAGAAGACGACTCCGCAGCACGACTTTTGACACTACGGCGTGGACATTGGGCAATAGAGAACTTGGCGCATCACAGTGGTAGTATTCCACAAGTAATATGTGCATTACGAAATGCGGTGATCAGTCTTTTGCGCACATCTGGATACACTGAATAGCATATTCACTCCGATATTTTGCCGCACATCCAGAGCAAGCACTCAAACTCATCGGGAGAGATACCGAAAATTGAATGGCTCTGGATGATAAAAACCTTCCATTCCATAGCCTTAAAAGGTGCATCCGTTTCAGTGTATTAAATGAAAACAATTTGCAAATCAAAGGAGACACATGCGTAATACAATTGCTTATAGGTATTGGCAGACTGGTGATGACAACGCTATTCTGAAGTTGTTAGTGCCAGCTGAACAATGCAGGGAAGGCCATTATTGAAGAAAGTTTAACAGTCCATCTCTTGAACCAGAAGGCATTCGTATAGCGTTAGTTGGTGAAAGAGTTGTTGGACATGTATTTGGTTCTCAAACTTCGCTATTTATTGAGGGGAAAGCTCAAGATTTCGGGATGGTGACACTTGTGTTTGTTGCTCCAGACATGCGTCGTCAAGGTATCGCAACCCGCTTGACGCAGGACCTAAATGCATACTTTGAAAGGAAAGGCTATCGCGGAAGCATTCTTTTTGTCGAGACTGCGGGAGCCTATCAATTGTATCAGAAAATTGGATATCAAGAGGCTTATAGGGAGTTGCGGACGCAACTCCCACCACGTTCAAATTCTGCTCGACTCAAATGGGCGGAGGTGAAACCTGAAGATTTGGGTAGTTTACATCAACTAAAAAAGAGATGGGCAAGTCAGAATTTTCCTGTTTTGTGGAATCCTCAAGGTTCAGAGTTACATCAATATAATATGAAGCAGTATCGTATGTTACAACGCGGCGCAAGTATCATCAGCTATGCCAAATGGGATGACCCATCAGAACACCGTCCACAAGGGTTAATATGTGACCCAATGGTACCAGACGAGGCCCGATGGAAATTATCCAATCGGTGCAGGCAGCAATTCCCACCCCACGCGCATGGCAAACAGCCGAAAGGAGTAGATATAAAGATTCGCTTCGATCTCTCGGTTACGCACTCCACCCGACAAAGATAGTCAATATGTTGGCATCTTTTGGTCAAGAGATTAATTGGACGGAAATCCCTCGAACCTTATGGTGAAGTGACGAAACCTTTACAACAGCAATATATGTACACACAATTAGATTTCTTTAAAATAATTCAGAACTGTGTTATGCAGGATTCCATTGGTTGCTACCAGTGAAGCAGTGTCTTTCGAAATGGCTTGTCCCTGTATATCCGTCACCTTCCCACCAGCTTCCCGCACAATAACAGTAATCGCCGCAATGTCCCAGATACTAATCGCCGCTTCAATCACTGCATCCACTCTGCCAGAAGCCACGAGGTGATACATATAGAAATCTCCGAATCCTCTGGAGCGAGCAGCAGCATTGATAAGATTACATATCCCTCCAAGCATATCTTTTTCGGCAAACCATTTCAATCCGCCGTGGCAGATCATTGCATCTGCAGGCTGCGAAACATAGGAAACCTTGATCAGTTCGCCATTTAGAAATGCCCCTTTGCCGACCTCAGCATAGAGAAGTTCGTTCAATAATGGCGCGTTGGAAACACCAAGGATGAGTTCTTCATCTTTCATCAGTGCGATCTGTGTCCCGAAGATAGGGATTTTCCGAATATAGTTCTTAGTAGCATCAATCGGGTCAATAATCCACATATAAGGTGATGTGCCTTCTTGTGTTCCATATTCTTCGCCTAAGAATCCGTGGTCGGGAAATGCTTGCTTGATGGTCTCGCGGATAGCTTTTTCTGCTTCGGTATCGGCGCGGGTGACCGGTGTTTCATCTGCTTTAAGTTCAACTTTTAATACATCGCTTTTGTAGTATGATGTGATGATCTCTTCTGCATTTTTGACTGCCGCTAACGCGACAGTTAAAAAATCACTTGTCATGAATTCTCCTATTGGCTGGTGGTATTTATAGTAGATGTTCAATTAACGATACACCTTGATCAGCGCGCTTACAAAACGCGCCTACAGAGAAGAAGCTGTTAGTTTTCCCATAATACTATTCTGAATGTGTTTTCCAAAACCACCGCGTCACTTTTGAGAAAAACGGACGATGCTTAGCAACAAACTGATAGACAGCTTCTGATAAGAGGGCAAACCCAGGCAGATTGTTGTAAGACCACAGGAGAAAACGGTTATCTAAGGCTCGTAGAACTGCCTCGGCACCCGAAAAAATCTGTCCGTTTTCTAAAATTAACTTCACTGAGGTTTGGAATACGGAAATTGGTATCTCTGGAAATTCCGCGGTCACCTGTTGATAAGAGGCATAATCTATACGATCTTGGGTGACGTGTTGCCATCGAGCAATCCAATATCTGCAGAAATCGCAGGCACCATCGTAAACAAGGAGTGGTTTGTTAATTTGTGATCCCATTAGAAATTACCAAGATACTTGTCAATCCGCGAAAGGTGTTTGCATGTCCGGGTGTATTGAAAAATTTCCATGTATTTCCTATCTCTTTTGTGGAACGTTCCACAGCAGAATAGTTCCATCCCAACTTCCACTTGCAAGAGTTTTACTATCTGGAGAGAATGCTATTGACTTGATACTCCATTTATGGCCGGAATAGGTTCGCTTTAGCTTCCCAGTTTTTGCATCCCACAAACGGATCCGTTCATCATCACCTACACCAGCAAGGGTTTTGCCATCTGGAGAATACGCTATGAAATCAGCAACATCGTCATGCCATTCAAGATTACGTCTGTTTCGTCCGAGACTTAAAATAGACTTAAAAACTTCAAACTTTGTTGAATGTTGTTCAAACGTCTGCTTATTTTCTCCTGTCTTTGCATCCCATAACTGAATACGCCGCCCTGCAGTCGCAAGCAATTTCCCATCCGAGGAATATGCTATTGAAAATCCACTGCCTGTATCAGGTAGAGTCAGTTTGAGTTCTCCTGTAATAACATCCCACAAGCGGATTGTGTGGTCATTACCTGCACTCGCTAACATTTTACCGTCAGGAGAAAATGTCACAGAACGGATATCATCTGTATGCCCTTTGAGTGTCAATATTTGTTTTCCGGTATCTGTATCCCACAATCGGAGCTCACCGTCCCAACTTCCACTCGCTAATGTGCGATTGTTTGGTGAAAATGCCACAGAATTTATACCATTTTTATGTCCTTCAAGAGTCAACTTGTGCTGTTTGGTATCTACATCCCATAACAGAATCGCGTAGCCACTTGCACTTGCTAACGTTTTACCGTCTGGAGAATACGTAACGGAACCAATTGTTCCTCTATGTCCTTTAATGGTTAACTTGTGTTTTGCTGTACCAACGTCCCATAAAAGAATTGTTCCATCCCAATTCATACTGACAAGCGTTTTACCATCTGGAGAATATGTAACCTCTTGAACCGAACTCCCATACGGGAAAAGTGTCTGCTCCAGTTCCTCTGTCGCTACATTCCACAACTGGATGTTCGCGCCATTACCACTTCCACCTGCAACGAGGGTTTGACCATCAGGACTAAATGCTACAGAATTGACACGGCCTTTGTATCCAGAAATAGTATGTTTGAGTTGTCCGGTGTTAGCATCCCATAAACGAACCGTCTGGTCCCTACTTCCGCTCGCAACAACATTGCTATTTGGTGAAAACGCTATTGAATTAACCCGATGTGCATGTCCTAAAGCGGTTGCTTTGAGTTGTCCGGTGTTAGCATCCCACAAACGAACCGTGTGGTCCCAACTTCCACTCGCGATCGTATTGCTGTCTGGAGAAATAGCAACTGTATAAATTTTTTCTGTATGTCCTGTAAAAGTTCTTTTGAGTTTCCCAGTCCCTAAATCCCACAAACGAATAGTTCGCTCATCACCTGCACTGACAAGTGTGTTCCCATCCGGAGAAAACACTATAGAGCGAATATTACTTGTATGACCGAAAAGTATTTTCTCCTGTTTCCCTGTCCTGATATTCCAAAGCCGAATCGTATACTCATCTCCCAAGCCACTGCCGCCAGCAACTGTTATCCCATCCGGAGAGAAAGCAACACAATGAACGGCATTCGCGTGTCCAGTAAGCAGATTCACTTCCGCGCCAGTATGTGCATTATAAATCCACACTCCAATACTACTTGCGACTGCCAACAGAGTGCCATTGGGAGAATACGCTATATCTTCTGCATCCCCTTTACCGAGACGCGCTTTTGCACCGTTAGGTAAACTGAACAAAGTATAGTCCTGGGCAGATGTATTTGGTAAGAATAACAGAAAAAGCAAGGATAGGGTGATGAGAAATTGATAGATTGTTTTCATCTTGCATATTTCCTTTTATTGTAAAATCTAAAGGGTTGTATGTCGGACGTATATTGGAATATTTCCATCTAATTGTTCTATTCATTTTTTGGAACGTCCCACAGCAGAATTGTGCCATCATCACTGCCACTGGCGAGGGTTTTACCATCTGGACTGAACGCCACCGAACTAATCCCACCTGTATGTCCAGAGAGTGTTTTCAAGTGTTTGCCCGTACTGGTATTCCATAAGCGGACGGTTTTGTCATAACTACCGGAAGCAATAGTTTCTCCATTGGCGGAAAAGCGTACAGTTGTGATAGTGCCTCCGCCGCAATAGGGATGACTTACATGTCCAGAGAGGGTATTCAAATGCTGTCTGAGACTCATATCAAATAGTTCCACCAAACTGTTGTGTCCATCTACCATAGCGATTATCTTTCCATCTGGAGAAAAACCTCCCAAACTTGTAGCACCCGAATATCCGATGAGTTTTCTGATATGTTGACCTGTTTTACCATCCCATAGATACACACCGTCGTCCCAACTTTCTTCATAAATGCCAGTAACGATAGTATTTACATCAGGTGAAAAGTATACTCCGTCAATATATCCCGTAATTCCAGTCAGTATTTTTAGGAGTTGTCCAGTTTTCACATCCCATATTTGTACTGTATTTTCTGAACTCTGGGTAACGATTTTTGTACCATCGGTTGAATAATCTACTCCGTAGAGTTTACCCTTAATCCCAGTCAGTGTACTGAGCAGTTGTCCCGTGTTGGCATTCCACAGTCGGGCACTATTGTCCGAACTCCAACTTGCAATCGTTTTACCATCAGGTGAATAGTATACCTGAACAATATCGTGTCTGTGCCTTGAAAACGTATTGAGGAGTTCTCCTGTGCCCACATCCCATAAACATGCCATACCCCACGTACACTTGGCAGTGAAAGTTTTTCCATTCGGTGAAAAACGAAAGGTGTTAACACTCCCCTTTAGTCCATTGAGCTTATATTGTTTCAGTGGCTGCCCAGTGCTGCTGGCATCCCACAACCGCATAGTTTCGTCATAGCTCCAGCTTGCAATGGTTTTCCCATCTGGAGTATAGGAAACGTTACCGACGCTTTCCATATATCCATCAAGCGTTTTGAGGAGTTCTCCTGTGATTGCATCCCACAGACGCACCGTCTTGTCCGAACCCTTGCTAAGGAGCGTAATTCCATCTGGAGAAAAGGAAACGGTATCAATACCACCTGTATGTCCAGAGAGTTTTATCAATTCCTGTCCCGTGGTAGCAGACCATTGGCGTATCGTGCCATCAGACCCAGCGGCAGCGATAACTTTTCCATTTGGCGAAAAACATAGACAGGACGCGCTACCTCCTGTATGTCCGACAAGACTTTTCAGATGTTGTCCAGTTTCGACATCCCAGAGATGTACCTTACCATCCGATGAACCCCCGGCAGCGATAATATTTCCATCTGGAAAAAAAGAAAGGGTTAGGACTTTTCCCTTATGTCCGATCAATGTTTTCAGAAACTCCCCTGTGCTGGTATCCCATAGACGTACCGTGTCGTCGCTACTTCCGGTAGCGAGAATTACTCCATCGGGAGAAAAACATATACTGTCAACACTACGTTCATGTGCGGTGAAAGTATTTAGAAGCTGCCCTGTTCCGGCATCCCAGAGGCACACGGTGCCATCCGACCAACCATTAACGATAGTCTTTCCGTCGGGCGAAAAAGAAACAATTTCAACTTTATCCTTATCCCCAGCAAGGGTTTCCAAGAACTGTCCGGTTTCGACATCCCAAAGATGTACGGAGGAGTTATTGTCTTCCCAAGTTACCACTGTTCTTCCATTCGGTGAGAAGCACAATCTTTTGAAATGCCTGTCTTGTATAGACAGGGTTTTCAGATACTTTAATGTAATAGCATCCCACAAAAACACTTTTCCATCCTGATCTTCAGTAGCGATAGTTTTTCCATCAGGAGAAAAGCGGACGCTGTTGATAGCATACGCATATTTCGTTGGATCAATGAGTTGGTTTAGTTCTTTGCCAGTGATCGAATCGTAAACCAAAACTCCAACTGAAGTCGCCACGGCAAACCGAGTGCCATCTGGAAAATGAGCCACCTCCCTTAATATCCCTTTACCGATGCGGAGTTTTGCACCTTCTGGCAAATTTGATTTTGTGGCATCTTGTGCAGATGAATTTGGGAGAAACAATATGATAAGCAAGGATATGGTTATGATAAATTTGCTCACTGATTTCATCTTTCTCATCTCCTTTTAACGAATTGCGGTAGATATTATATATAACGGTAAACTGTTGATAGGCGCGCTTACAAAGCGCGCCTACAATGTAACATCAAAATGTGGAAATACATTATAGTAAAATCTGTAATTATCTGGACACTGCTGTAGCGTCCACTTTCAGTTTGCGCAAGGACGACACAAACTAAAAGTTTGTGCTACAAAATATGCGGTAGGAACTGTTTCCCAACTGGACCGATAACAATGTCCAAGTAATTCTAAAATCTACTATAATATGGTATCATTCTTGAAAAAGAACGACAGACAAGTATTTAACGTTTCTCGACTTGGAAGTTGGCATCCAGTGCCTTTTCAACGCGAACTTGTGATTCTTCAAGGTGTGCAACACTGTAATCATCCAACTTATCCTTGGAATTTTGAAGCAGGTTCTTTAGACGATTGTTGATTTGTCCGAGATGGAGACGTGCAAGGGACCTTGCATCTTCTGGTGTGCCACTATCCGCGTCAAGCACAAGTTTAATAAGCTGCTTCAGATGTTCACGTTGCAATCCACGTCGGAAACTGGATATAAATGCATCTGAATTCGTCCACTGCTTTTCCCCAGCATTCTTATCAAGTTCAACCCAAACAGCGTCCGTTATCCCCGTAAAGAGTTCTGGCAATGTAAACACATCCTCATTGTCAGAAAACTTGAGTTCTGTGTCTTGGACACGCGCAAGAACATTTGGATCAAGCAATCGACCCAAAATTTGGCTTTGGTTTCGCAGAATAACGTCATGAATCGGGTAATCCAATCGAGACGAATTCCCACTACTTGCACCCCAATCGCTCCATTGAGTAATCGCAATACTGTTCAGCAGCTTAGGTGGAAAATCGAATGTTTTATCTGAGAGTGCATGTTCTTTGATAAATGTCAGTGCTTCACGCTGCTTCTTCGCTGGAACAGGCACATAAGGTAAACGCCCATTTTTATCCCCACGATGGTCGCGATGGTGATATTGTCCACCGATGAAACGAGTCGCAAGGAACATAGAACGACTATATTGACCCAGTAGCGACCTGAATGCCCGCCGGACGCGTTGGTAACCCATTCCATCTTGTGTGACTTTGTCTGCAATCTCGTCCCATAGTCCAGCAACAATCTCTCGACGTTGTTTAGCAAATTCAAGCGGATCCGCACCAAGGTCCCAACGATTGACTAACGGATCAAGGTCGCGATATTGATACATGGAAGCATCACCATCAGTGCCATATCTAAGTTCCGGGGCTGCTACACGTGATGCGATTTTCTGCAACTCCGATAATTCTGCTTCTGGCTTACTCCCACCGATCTGTTTATAGGCGTATTCAACCACCCAATAGTCCCAGGGACCGATTGTTGTCGTATAATAATCTCCCTGTTTTTTTCCTTCAGGCGCGATGTTTACCGCATCATATTCCATCACGGAACCGTGGAGTGCTTTACCAACCTTCTTGTTTATGTCGTCAAGTGAAAATATCGTACTCGCTTTAAAGTTGTGTCGTAATCCCAATGTGTGACCGACTTCGTGCATAATCAATGCTTTGAGTGCTTGACCGATAAACTCCTCTGGAAGTTCTCCATCGTCAATTATGCCACGTGCTTGTAGAACGCTTGCCATGAAACCCATTTGACGTGCAAGCCCAGTCGCCATTTGACAGTTATGCCGTGATGAATGATCAATCGGATGGTTGCGCTCATGTTCTAATTCCTCAAAGAAAGTGGTATACTCGCGCTGCCAAGATCTGATCCAACTTTCACCGACAAGGATATCTGCATCCAGAATCTGTCCTGTCAGCGGATTCACGCGAGAGGGACCAATTGCGAAGGATGCACCAACAACCCAACGAATCGTATTATACCGGGCGTCCTCAGGATCCCAATCCTCATGATCTTGTTGAATCCGTGCTTCAATAGCATCAACAAAACCTGCTTTTTCAAAAGCCTTATTCCATTCCAGAATACCCTGACGTACGTATGGACGAAAACGATGTGGAACGGTTTTCTCTATGTAAAATATAATTGGATCCTTCGGAGGAGAAAGTTTTGCATTTTTGTCAGCCTTCTCCAAGTGCCAACGATTGACAAAACGGATGTATGGCTCATCACTGGTTTGAAGTGAAAAGTCTTTCACTGTCGTCATGAAATGTCCCATACGATCATCAGCCAAACGGGGTTGATAGTTGTTTGATGGTAGTTCTGCAAGACTGTAGTGCACTGATAATTGGATACCACGACTATCCGGAATTGTTTCACGATTGCCACTTGCAGAATAAACTGCATCGACTCTCAACTCAACGTTTTTGGGAAACGTTTTAATGGCTCCCCATGTGCTGCGCCCTTTGTCAAAACGAGCACCACCACCTATCTGACCCGACAAAGGTGGCAGGTCTGACATAAATACGGGTGAAATATTTACTAACAAACTCTTACGTTGTGGATGGACACTTTCAAGTTTGAGGGCAAAAAGTACAGAGTCACGATATCCCAAGTCTACCGCTTCTGCTATTGGAGTTCCTTTATTAGCACGAAAACGAACATTTTTACGGACAAGATGTACCTTATCACCAACACGCCGCCACTCAAGCAACCACTCATCCATGGTCATACCTGAAAGAAGGTATCCGGTTCCAATGCCCCGCGCGATGCTAATCATGCATAGAAAAGGCTTGTCCAATTGCGATGGTTGTATTTCACAATAGAGGTTTTCTTTTTTCTGATATAGCTTGAAAAAACCTTGATAACTTTTACTGTCTTCAATAACTTTATTAAAATCCTCATACTCTTTTTTCTGTTTTGCGGGTGTTGCCTGTGTAGCAGGCTTTGCCACTTTTTTCTCTTCTTGTGCAATTATCGGCAGACAAAAACCGCTTATAAAAATAATACAGATCCAAAAAGTGAATAGGCGTTGCATTTAGTTTTCTCCTTATTTTAGCTGCAATAACTTATGTGTTTGCGACAATTAACCGCGGACTCAATTACATGTATCATAATAACCCGATGGAGTTGAACCCGCGAATGCCATTAGTACGTTCAGCGTTGATTTGATAAATCCCACGAACGAGTTTTGCTATGTGTCGCAGTCCAATGAAGACGGGATGAGATGTCGTGTTTTTTTGGGTTGATCGGAAACCTGTAGTTGCCCTTACGTGATTTATTTTCATAGACTTAGGTCATTTAGTTTTAGGTTTTCAGAATGCCACATTAGGACTTAGCGCGCTATAATTCGCGTAAATCGGGGTTACAAACCCCTCCCACAAGAATAATTCACGCTGAATTTCAAGAAACAACGGAAACTAAATAGCCCTGTCATAGACTTGAAAAAGGCATCAATTTTACAGAAAAGTGGTATAATGTTCATGGAGAACTTCTTTTGATAATGGGTTTAGGTTAACTCATTACATCAATGGATTTCTCTTTATACCATGCTCTTATCAAACTCACTTTATTATAACATATAACTACCTTTTTTGCGATACAAAATCTGAAACTGATAGGAGATTTTGTTTTATTATAATTTATCTTCAACTTGATGCTCGGTACGACAAGTGTATAGTACCGAATGAACTTTCAGTCTATATTGTTCGTAAAATACTTACACACACTTTGTAAATTGCAAGCTTGACATTCCGGCGTTTTCTGGCATACTCTTGCCCCATGCCGAACAATCAGGGCGTGATATTCGTTGAACAGATCCACATCGTGGGGAAGGTTGTCCATAAAGAACGCACGAAGTCTCGCGTAGTGATAGTTCCCTTCAACCCATCCCAATCGGCTCAGAAGTCTGTAGGTATAAGTATCAACGACGAAACTCGGTTTTTCTGCAGCGTAGAGAATAATAGAATCGGCTGTTTCGGGACCGACACCGTAAATAGAGAGCAGCTCTTCACGTAATTCGGGGACACCTTGCATAAACATTGTCTGCATCGGGCGTTCAACGATATGTTCAACAAAGGCACGCACCTTCTTTGCTTTCATCCGAAAATATCCAGAAGGTCTGAGAAGTTTTTCCAACTCATCTTGGCTAATCGCGTGTATCTGTTTTGGCGTAAATGCGTCTGCAGTTTTGAGATTGTCTATTGCTTTAACGACATTCCGCCACGCAGTGGCTTGTGTCAAGATAGCACCAAGTGCTACTTCAAAGGGTGTATCTGCTGGCCACCATCTAAGGGTGCCGTGTTGTGTTCGGAGTTGATGATATAGGTCAAGCAGTTTTTTATTCAGATTTTTTTCAAAAATAATTCGCATATCGGTATAATTTATATAATTCCCAATTTAGACAGCGAGGAAATGAAATGAACATCAGTTTTAGTACCAGTGTCGGCGGTGGTGCGTGGAGTTTTGCTGAATGCGCCGCATGGGCAAAAACCTACGATTTTGACGCAATCCGCCCAAACGCTAACGGCCTTTTTGAACCGAACCAGATTATACAATCAGGTGGCGAAGATGTCAAGGAAATTTTGTCTTCCACAGACATCTATGTTGCAGCTTTAACAGCACATTCTAACCTTTTGGACGATGATTCAGAAATACGAGAAAATGCTCGCGATATGTTGATGCAAGCAATTGAAGCAGCGCATATACTTCAAATTCCAATAGTAGTTACTTACGCTGGAAGTCCTGTTAGTTGGCATTTTTACGGGCAGTTTTCCTCTGAACCCGGTAACCCTGGGGATCGCTCCGTAGAACTCGTCCAACGATTCAAACTGATGTGGACACCCATTGTCCAATTTGCTGAAGATAGAGGTGTAAGACTTGCTTTAGATTGTGCAGTTCGCATGGGCAATATTGCTTGTAATCCAGAAATGTGGGAAGGTATCCTTGATGCGATGCCTTCGGATGCTCTGGGATTATCTTGCGACCCATCACACTGGCTATGGATGGGGATTTTGCCTGCCGAAGACGCTATTCGTATGTTTAGCGGGAAATGGTATTATGCCGATGTTAAGGATTGCGAAATTAGTCCACGCATGCTTTTCAGACAAGGTATTATCGGTAACTGGTGGTGGCAGTATCGGGTGCCGGGACGAGGACAATTAAATTGGGGCACGATAATCGGTGCGTTGCAGGAATCTGGATACGATTATGTTCTTTGCGTCGAAAACGAAGATCGTGGTGCACCGGGGCTAGAAGGTTTCGCTATCGGTTGTAAACATCTCCGCCAATTCCTGGCAAATTCTTGATTGTTGCATACAAAACATGTGCCAAGTGTTAGAAATTCAATGTCACATAACTCAATACGTTCCTTGAAATTGATTTCGGTTTGTGGTAGTTTATTGGTAAATGATGAAACAATTGAATCCTAAATCACACAGAATCGTTATTCTTGCTGAAGGATCGTTCGGTGTACTTGAATCGAAAACCGCCACGGTTTTGGTGCGTTACCTTCCTGACAACGTTGTCGCTGTCATTGATAGTACGAAAGCGGGAAAATATGTCAATGAAGTCATCGAAATTGGCGAAGGAATTCCGATCATCAGCAATCTGGTAGAGGCGATGCGGTTTCAACCGACGATGTTGGCTATCGGTATTGCACCACCGGGGGGCGAGTTGCCGGGTGCTTGGCTCGGGATTCTCCATGAAGCAATCGGTAGTGGATTACACATCATGAGTGGTCTTCACCATTTTTTGAGTGATGACGTTGAGCTTGCAGCATTAGCAGGGACAAACAATGTTGTGCTGTGGGATGCACGAAAGCCATCAGATAATCTGCCTGTGGCAACATGTAAAGCTGCAGATGTAGATGCAACGGTTATTCTTACCGTCGGGTCGGATTGCCGCGTCGGGAAAATGCTATCCGGTATTGAGCTTACTTATGCAGCGCGGGAAAGGGGATTCAACGCTGAGTTTTGTCCGACTGGACAGAACGGCATTATGGTATGGGGGTGGGGCATCGCGATTGACGCTGTCGTCTCAGACTTCACCGCTGGTGCGGTGGAGCAGATTGTGCTTGAAGGTGCAAAAAACCACGACCTTTTAATCGTTGAGGGACAAGGATCATTGGTTCATCCAGGATATTCCGGCGTAACATTAAGCCTACTCCATGGAAGTCTACCGGATGCGATGATATTTTGTCATCAACCCTCGCGGGAAAAGGTTGCGAGGTATACAGTGCCGCTACCCTCTTTAACCGAGATGATAGCACAGTATGAGATACTAACTGCACCTATAAAACCGGCTAAGGTCGTTGGATTGGCATTGAATTGTTTTGATTTATCTGAAAAGGAAGCGCATGCGGCAATTGCTGCTGCAGAGGCAGAAACAGGGTTGCCTGCTACAGACATAGTGCGGTTTGGCACAGAAATATTGGTTGATGCTATTCAGAAGGTGCATGAAGGTAACTAACGATGCTGTTTAACAAAGATGATTAGGGAGGAGACAATCTTAAATGGTTACTCATAAATGGTTGGTAGAAACCGAAAATCCTCATACTGTTCAAGTTAATCATTGGGACACGTCGTGGTTTTCTGGCAAGGTTCATATTTATGTTGACGACGAATTAATCTACGAAAGACATCTCAAATTATTTGACTACTCGCCGTTAGAGCATCGTTTCAAACTTGACGGGTTACCCTATATCATCCGAATTTTATACCGGACATGGCATTATGAATATGAACTGTGGGTTGATGGAAAACTGCAGTAGTTTAACCAATTGGGTAGAGCATCATAGATACTTCGTTGAGATGGTGGTTTCAAGCGCATACAACAGAAAAGCGCGTTTACAAACGCGTCGACTGGAATAGGTTTTTGATTAAGTTCTGACATATTGTCGTAGGTCTTAGACTATATAATAATTCGCAATAAGTAGTTTTGGACTTGCAACAAGCCATTGAATTTTTCACTTGACTCTCTTTTCTCCCACATGTTATACTATCCTAACGTTGTTGGTAGGGAATCTCATCTGTCTCGCTTGAGGCAGTCCCTACCAAACCGAATGAGATCGGGAACAACGTTAAGGTTAAACAACGTGATCCTATAAACAAAACACGTACAACCCTTACCATAAGGGAATATCATGGTACTTTTAGTGTGGCCACTTCTTGTATTTGCTTACTATAAGCAAAAATACACGTTGAAAAACTGGCTTTTGTTTTTCGCTATCATTGGATCTATAGTCACTGTTCTCGGTGCTCGAGAATACGCATTAGTAGCATTGGTAGCCCAAATTGTCGGCATACCTATTATTTTTCTGTCGGCAAGATTCACCGCTTGGTGTATCAAACGGTATGTAAACCGAAAGAAAACAGACTAACCCAACAACGAGGTGCCCCTGTCCCCTCTAACTCACAAAGGAACTATCATGTTAATCATATTTCCAAAACCTGAACAAATCACTGGATTTTGTCCATTAGCCGTAAATCTTAATATTTATGATGAAATTGTGATCATCAAGAACAACGAATCAAACTTGTTCAATCTGACTCTGTTGAAACATGTAGACGCTCATGGATCGAACCAATCAACTTTTCTCTACAATTTGGGCATCTTCCAATCCGAGTCAGATTGCTATACATTGTTCCAAAATATTCTCGAAGCTTTGAATTCGGATCAAAAGACATTCGAGCTTCCGCCATCTGTGCTGCAAGCACCGCCTGAACCCGCGGATCATGCAAAGAAACGCCCTGGGTACCTTTAGTTTCACTCATCTCATACTCTCATTAACAAACTTATCAAAGATGCTGTCAATGCTCCTATAGTTATACTTGTAGCACGCCTCTGCGACATACAGGGGCGTATATTCAGTCCAATAGTGGTGATGTGAACCATACCAAGCGCGTTTGAGAAGCGACCAAAACCCCTCAATCGTGTTTGTGTGGACATCACCGTCAACAAATTGCTCTTGATGATTGATGATATGATGCTTCATATCTCTACCGAGTGCGAGATAAGCATTAT
Source organism: Candidatus Poribacteria bacterium (assembly GCA_965197475.1). Taxonomy (GTDB): domain Bacteria; phylum Poribacteria; class WGA-4E; order WGA-4E; family WGA-3G; genus MSPOR6. Next base: position 2,473,872 of record CBDANF010000003.1, read on the forward strand.
ATTCATCGGTCATCAACTCCGAATCCTGAACTTTCACGGCTCTTCGGATAAAGTCTAAAATAGTCCGTCCTGTCAAATCCCTTGCAAGTTGTGCTACAACTTTCCCACCGCGTTGGACAGCCCCGATGATTGCGTCTTTATCAGTGCCACGACCACGCTTGGCAGGCTCCGCATCTGCTTTCTTGTTCGGCTTGCGAGGTTTACCCCCGATGTAAGTTTCATCAGCCTCTATGATGCCTTGTAATAGCACGTTGCTACCTTTCTTTGCCATTTCAGCACGGATACGAGTCATTATAAACCATGCAGTTTTCTGATTCAAGTCTAAATCACGACTCAACTGGTAACTGGATAACGACTTCTTCGCATTCACAATCAACGAGATCGCCAAAAACCACTTCTGAAGTGCTATCTTTGTCCCGTGAAACACCGTGCCACACGTCACCTTGAAAGTAGCAGTGCAATCATGGCATTGCCAGCGTCCGATGCGTCCCAATTCCGTCTCTGTCCGTTCCGCAACGTTTAGACTATCACAATGCGGACATCTTGGTTCACCACGCCACCGAATATATTCCAAATGCTCAATACATGCTTCTTGGTCAGGAAAACGCTCCATTACCTTCAATAAATCCATCAGATACTCCTTGAAATAGGAGTTGCTTTTTCTGACGGATTTCTGATATAATACCAGATAAGATTAGAACCGTCAAAAAGCAACTCGCTTTTTGTGTTCATTTAGGGGGCTACCAACCCCCTACTTTCTTATCTATATTGTATCATAGTTGCACAATTAAAACAAGTGGAAATGTAGTCTACATCTGTGTTTGTAGCGATTTTTACATGTTTGTTGCAAGTCCAAAACTACTTATTGCGTTTCACTTTTAGCCTTACATACAGAGAGTTTTGTAGAACTCGCCCTTGTAAAACTTGATACAAATTTTCGCGTAGTGATTCAGAAACCTTTTGACACGGACAATGAGAGGTTGGAATTTGCTCTTGACATGATCGATGCTCTGAAAGATGGAAAGCCAACTTTTGAACTTCCACAGCATTTTCCCTCAAATCCTGATGACAAAAAGAACAAGATTGATAAGGCATACCTTTAGTTGTGTCCATCACCGCATACTTTCATTAACAAACTTATCAAAGATACTGTCAATGCTCCTATAGTTGTACTTATAGCACGCCTCTGCTACATACAGGGGCGTATATTCAGTCCAGTAGTGGTGATGACTTCCATACCAAGCTCGTTTGAGTAGACTCCAAAACCCCTCAATTGTGTTTGTGTGGACATCACCCTCAACAAATTGCGTTTGATGATCTATGATATGGTGTTTCATCTCCTTGCCGATAGCGAGATACGCCTTATACTCATCGGTCATCAACTCCGAATCCTCAACTTTGACGACTCTTCGGATAAAGTCTAAAATAGTCCGTCCTGTCAAATCTTTAGCGAGTTGTGCTACAACTTTCCCGCCCCGCTGTACTGCCCCGATAATAGCGTCTTTCTCTGTTCCACGTCCACGCTTGGCAGGCACGTGGTCTTCCTTCTTATTAGGCTTACGAGGTTTACCCCCGATGTAAGTTTCATCTGCCTCTATGATGCCTTGTAGTAGCACGTTACCTTTCTTTGCCATTTCAGCACGGATACGAGTCATGATATACCATGCTGTCTTTTGATTCAAGTCTAAATCGCGCGCAAGTTGATGACTTGACAAACTTTTCTTCGCATTCGTTATCAACGAAATAGCCAAAAACCACTTCTGTAACGCTATCTTTGTCCCGTGAAACACCGACCTGCACGTCACCTTGAAACTCACTTGGCACTCGTGGCAGTTCCAACGACCGATACGACCGATTTCTGTTTCTGTCCGTTCTCCTATATGATCGCTTTCACAATGCGGACACACAGGTTTACCTCGCCACCGAATCTTCTCTAAATGCGAAATACAACTCTCTTGATCGGGAAAACGCTCCATCACCTTCAACAAATCCATCAGATAACTCCTTGAAATAGGAGTTGCTTTTTCTGACGGATTTCTGATATAATACCAGATAAGATTAGAACCGTCAAAAAGCAACTCGCTTTTTGTGTTCATTTAGGGGGCTACCAACCCCCTATTTTCTTATCTATATTATACCATATAAACCCAGTGGACACAAGGCTTTATAGCGATTTTTTAAAATTTTTCTCAAGTTCAAAACTACTCATTGCGTTTCTTTTTACCACTATAATAACCCTTTTGAGTTTGTGGGTCTTTGGGGCGTCGTATCGGGCGTTCGGTGCTATCATGAAAAAAATGTTCTCCTTCTTGATTTTGAGTTGATACTTTTGATGGAGCACATATAGGTGCGGGGTCTGTTTCCCGAGATGGCAACTCTCCAAGTTCTGCTAATGCTTTGTTCAATATCGATAAAAGCAAGTGAATCCATCTATTAGCAAGAGGTTGAGACATGCCAAAGAGCGCACCGAATAGCACTTGTTTCGGTGCTTCACGAAGGTAAATCAGTATAAATAGCAACATATCTTCAGGTGTATCAAAACGACTATTTTTATACGGTTTATATCTCCGTTTTTTGCGCGGTTTTCCTGCAAGGGTATGTGTTTGAACATACTCTAAAAAACATTTAGTAAAATAAGGTGATAGTTCAGTCCAATCTTCTAAGGTATATCCGGTGAGGGACAGGAGCGTATCAGGTTTGTCCCTTAGTTCTTGAAAACTTATCATGAGTTAGCCTCCTATTGTCCGATTGTAATAAGTATAATAGAGACTAACCAAACGGACAACTAATTAGTTATAATGTCTATTATACACCTCACCTATAGGAGCGATCTCCTGATCGCGACCAAACGCAGTAATAGTCGGGAACAGGAGTTCCCTCCTACCGTTCAATAATATTGAATTATAGTAAAATCTGTAATTATCTGGACACTGCTGTAGCGTCCACTTTCAGTTTGCGCAAGGACGACACAAACTAAAAGTTTGTGCTACAAAATATGCGGTAGGAACTGTTTCCCAACTGGACCGATAACAATGTCCAAGTAATTCTAAAATCTACTATAATATAAGATTTAATTGATACACATTTCGCCCCGCGGGCTAATAGGGGTTGTTCACCAGCGTTTCTATAAACATTTCGCCCCGTTGGGTCTGCCTTTGCTGCACCTATAATAGTTTTTCTGTGGGTTACAACTTTGCACAAAACTCGTAGAAAAATAGAAAGGACTTGAGAACACAACATGAAACAGACAGAAATTGTCCAAACTTTAGTAACTATAAGGGAATTGATCGATTTTCAATAGGTAGCAAATTGAGTTATAATTCTAAAGTGCTCTGCCTTGCTACAGTAGATTCGTCAATTCACGCTGAAATCTATCCTTACGGATATCCGTTCCCTCCTATTATCCTGTTGTTAACCTTCTGTATAGTTATAGTATAATATTGAAAACTGCTAATTGTTCTGAGGTGGACACTATGCAAAAATTATTTCTCAAAATTATTAAACCGCAGGCCTTTATTGGGTGCTTTATATTACTCATATTAACCGGTATTTCACTTGTTTCTGCTGACGAGGAACACGGTGAATCAACCCGCCCCGACAGCTACGGACCAATCGGTGTAATGGGGGAGCAGGTGAGTTGATGCTTTCATATTGTTTTATGGGTATGGGTATGAATGGACTCCGAGATGGGGCTGATCCTATTTCAACCGAAGAAGCCCTCAAAACTTATGCTATGGTTCCGACCGTAATGCAGATGCAAATGCGCATGTTCGGTGCGATGTTTGCGCCTCACGATATTGTCACGTTCATGGCGATGACAAGTTATCGGAGTAATTTCATGGAAATGAAAGGCGCACATGCTCACGCTACTGGAGGACATGACCATGCTGTAGGAAATCACGAGATCGAGAGCGGCGGACTTGGCGACCTCAGGCTTTCTGCACTGATTCCTTTACTCAATAGATCAAATTTAGTCCTACTTCTTAAAGCGGGTGTCTCTATCCCGGTAGGTTCTATTCCTGTAGAAGGCACACACGGTGGAACGGAGGAGGTAGTTCTTCCGTATCCGATGCAATTGGGTTCCGGTTCTTTTGAACTGATGCCTGGTGCAACCGCTGCGACAACACAGGGCAATTGGTCGTTTGGTTTGCAGGCGAATGCTGCAATTCCTCTCAATGAAAACAATCGAGGTTATAAATTGGGAACTTCTATTGGCACTACGGTTTGGGGCACACGCAAGCTCAATGACTGGCTCAGTGTTTCTATCCGTGGATCGTTTAAAAATTGGGGCAATATTTCTGGTCAAGATGCGGCATTCGCCCCAAAAGACGAGATGGAATCGACAGAAGATCATCATGATACTGAGGAGCATGGAACCCAGGATGCTCATCATGCAGCACCGATGGAGACAACCGATGTTTATTATATCGCGCCAACGATGGACCCAAATCTTCGCGGCGGCACGCGCGGCAGTTTGTCAGCAGGTGTGAACTTCATCGTTCCTGACAGAGTCGGTGGTGTTTTGGCGGGGCAGCGGCTTGCTGTTGAGTTACAGATGCCGGTCTATGAGAATCTTGACGGACCACAGATGGGATTGGATTGGACTATTGTTGCTGGTTGGCAATACGCTTTTGCGTTATGGTAGAGCGGTTGTTGACTTTCGGCAGCTGGCTATTGGCTGTTGGTTATAACGTGCTGCTTACCAATTTTTTGGATGATCGGACTACTGCTTGGGTCTTAGGTTATTTCCAAGAGGATGCCGCAGCGTTCGGTGCTTAAATCTGTGCAGGTTAGACCGGGCGGTGGTTCTCGAATCGGTTGCGGTGTGATTGGATTGATAGAGTAAAAGTTAACTCTTTTATAGAAGTGAACTCCTTAGTGGCGATTTCTAACTGCAGCTATTACTGTGCCTCGCCTGCCTCCCGTAACACAAAATCAATCAGCGAGTCGCTCATACGCATTCCGTTATTTCGCAATGCCATTAAAAGAGGCTTAATTGCATCAATCAAGCCTTCTTCCTTTGCCTCCAGCAAAATACCCGCCGTTCCCTTCACAATGAGTCCGACTCTTTTAGCCTCCTGCCGTGCCTTCTTCTCATCTATAATCACAAAAGAAGCCTTGTGCTCATTAGCAAGAGCCAAGACCTCGGCTTCACCGTCATCAAGCCCTTCATAAACCGCTGCGTTTTGCGGATCCGTTAAATCAACAGTTTTAATCCACGGAGCATCATTGAGTGCTTGTTGACGAACTTCTTTTTTCGTTCGGAGAAATTCCCTTTCAACTTCTCGTGGTATCCATACTTCTGTATAGAGATCCCGAAACAGAGAAAGAAGGTTTAGTCCCCAGAGCGAAACGAGGGGACTATTATTACTGATGATTGGCTTTACGGGCATTCTCAAGCTCCTCTTTCAGATCTTCAGCTGTACCAAAAAGAGAAAGCTCATAATCCCCCATCAGATACCAAAATTTTTCGCGCGACACACCGGCAAGTCGTGCAGCGAGTCCACTGCTCAGTTCTTCATTTTCATAATATTTCATCGCCAACGCTATACGCGCATCTTTATCAATTTCAAAAGACTCTGGATTCGAAGCCAGCAGATGTAAGATGTCTTCCGGCAACTTAACCCCTATTTCCTTCTCAAATGCGGCGATACTTCCGTGTGTGTTATGAAATGCATCGGCAATATCCACACCTTGGAGTATAGCAACAGTGAGGTCTCTTTTCGCTTCTTCCCACTGTTTTGCGCGCAAGTATGCCTCACCCCGTGTATAATAGGATTCGGCAAACTTTGGCTTCAGGACAAGCATTTGGGTGTAGTCTGCAATAGCCTTGTTCAACTCGCCTTTGTCACGATACACATTACCGCGATAGTGGTGTGCATCGGCATAATCGGGGTTGAGTTTTATGGCTTTGGTATAATCAGCGATAGCAAGTTCCAACTCACCTTTTTTGCTGTGAGTTAACCCGCGATTGAAATACGTCTTGGCGAGTTTTTGATTGTGTTCTCTTGTCATTTTCTTCTCCACGATGTGGATGACTTAAGGGTAATCATAGCATGTCCGGTGAACAGATTTCAACCGATTTATTGGTATGAAGGGCGAGATACTCGCTTACTTCAAAATTCATTCGATCAATCTCAGCAAAAAAGCCGCCCGCGGATAACTCATAATTCTTAGGATTGGTTTCGACTTGCGTAAGTTTTTCGACTTGTTTTTCAAAGCGTTTAATGCGATCCAGCGTTGCCTCAAACTCTTGATTGTTCCGAATCATTGTGACCCACCTCAATTCTACCGTATTTGATGCTTGCATTGTGTATTGCTTGGAATTTATATAGTTTCCGGATCCTCTACTTGATCAAGTGTTTCAGAAAGTGGGCCAACACGCATTTTGAGTTTCTTCGCTAATCCTTTATCACCCCGGATTAAGTTAATAACTATGCTTTCATAATCTGTTTTGTTTTGACATTTGAGAGATTTAGCGATTGTTTCAAGAGCACAACTATCATCCACTGGATAACGAGCTACCAGCTTGTCAAGGTTCCCATCTTCAATAAGTTTATTGAAACGATTAAGTTCATCAGTGAAAGGTGAATTATAGTAAAACCTGTAATTACTTATACACTTTTATAATATCATCAATAGAGGTCTCAGCGTTGTATTGACGTATTCGCTTGATGTTAGCGAAATCTTTCTCAATCGGATTCAACTCCGGTGAATACGGCGGTAAAAACAACAAACTCGCACCGCATTCCCGGATCAATGCTTCTGTTTGTGAACCTTTGTGGAAAGAGGCATTATCCATAATCACAACGTGGCTGTCGTCAAGCAAAGGACATAACATCTCCGAAAGCCATGCGTTGAAGGCAACCGCATCGCAACTACCTTCGAAAAGCACAGGCACTGTGAAACATCCATCAAGACGTGCCGCAATCAAGGTTGTGGTGGTATACCGATGACTTGGCACTTTATCTTCAACACGGACACCTTTCGGGCATAAGCATACCGACGGAAATCGGTTTCGGTGAAACCACTTTCGTCAAGATAAACCGGTTTTTTGCCATGCTCGTGTGTCTCTTGTTGAAGTGCCGAGAGATACTCTTGGCGTTTTACCGGACACTGTTCTTTGTAGGTCGTGGTCTTTTTTTTCGCGTGATATTGAGTTTTGCCAAGGCATAAAAGATGCCGTTTGTTGAAACACCGAAGTGTTTGGCACGTTCGGCGAGTGTGCTATCGGGAAAATCGGCAACATGTTGTTGAAGCGCATCATAATCAATGTGTCGGGGCCCTTTGGGACCCGGCTTCTCATAGGCAAAGGGGTCTTCTGCTTCTAATACCATTTCTGAATAATTATATTCCATTTGCGACTTTCGTGAAATATTTAAAATTTGTGATTTGAGCAATAGCTGCCTTCGTATACTTTCTCAAGATTTGTGTGATTTTGTCCTGCATTTCCTCTATTGACCCCAATGTGTGCTGAAACAATTTGGCTTTGATGTCTTGCCAGAGTCTTTCGATCGGGTTCAACTCTGGACTATAAGGGGGTAGAAAAATCAAGGCGATGTTGTCAGGAAGTTGTAGCGATTTCGCCTGATGAAAACGACCATTATCAAGCACAAGGACATTTAGCGTCTTTGGAAAAGTCTTTGCTAACTCATCAATGAATACTTGGAAACAGACACCATTGAGCCAGGGCATTTCAAGGAAGAAACTTTCTCCTGTTATCGGTTCCACAGCTCCGTATAGATAAAGGCTCTGGTAAGTGTGATCAACATTGGCAATCGGTTTAACACCGCGTAAGGTGGGATGCCGAGACGACACAGGCAAAAGACCACACCTTGACTCGTCTTGGCAAAAAAGTCGGACGCTTTGAAAAGAAGATGCCTTCTCCGAAATCACCTCCTCAACTTTGGTAGCGAAGTTAGCAACGAACGCATCACACGCTACATCGTTTTTTTATGACTTTTGCGAGGCACTTTGAGTTTCGCATTCCATTTATACCGAACTAACGCATGAACTGTTTTATAGTGCATTTGGACACCGAAGGTTTCTTCAATATAATCTGTTATCTGTTGATAACTGGAAAAACCTTCTGGTTTTTGAAGTTCCGCTCGCAGCAGCTCTTGTTGTTCTTTGGATAACCGAGGGGGACGCCCCGGGGAATAATCACGATCCAAAAGCGCATCAAGTCCTTCAGTCTCATAAGTCGCTATCCAGTGTCCAATCGTTTTTCGGCTGACACCTAACCTCTCAGCGACTTGCTTGCGAGTTATTGCTTGACCACTACGAAATAGGTAAAGGGCTGTCAATCTTTGCTTTTGATAACCTACTGATGTCTTTCTCAACAGCCTTTTCAACTCTGAAACACTTTCTGTAATCTCTGGAGGCTTTATGTGCATTGGTATCAATCCTATGATTTGTATAATTGGAAAAAGTATAGCAGAAATTGAAAACTTTTAAAAGGATAAATATATACAAGAAATGGTATTACTTTCCTCTTAGCGGGAGTTGTAATTGTTTCAAACATAAAAGCAATCCCGCAGAATGAGACGCAAAAATCCGACGAATCTAAAAATGAAAATCCACGGAAACTCACTCAAAATGCAGGATTAGCATCATTTGTCCCACTTACACAAAGCGGTTATAAATTAGCAATCCGTTTTGCAGCTCGTGAAGATTTAAGAAAGAAACTTGCACCACTTTTCTTAAACGAATTGCGAAACATAAAAGACGTTATACTTGTCGAAAATGATAGAGAAGCTGAGCTGATAATTCCTATTACGGCAGTATGGATCCAAAACGAGGATGAAGATAAAACGAAATTAATTATTACACTCTGCGCTAATTTTCTCAAACCACTTGATATTGATAGGATTAAACCGAATATCATTCCGGAAAGGTGGGAGGAAACTAACAAACTTCTACAAGACACCTTTGTGATGGTAACTACAGCAGTTTACACGTCTTCGATTAAGAAACTTCCGGAGTTAGTGAAAGAAATTGTGAGCGTAATGGATAGGGAAATTTTGGAAGTTGATAGAAAAAGGCGGCGCAAATAAATGGGCATTACTGGGACTCGTCCAAATTGGGCTTAAAGTTCCGCGCTTACTGTCATCTCCAACCGATGTTCAGGTTTGCGCTGTTTCGTTGAGAGTAAACGGTAATTAAGCCGAAACAGCAAGTCAGTAAATTTGCGTAACCTATAATCTGCTGTGGCGCGAACTTCATGGCTGATGCCTTCGTAAAAGTAGTATTGTGCAAAAGGGACACCGCCATCGCTTTTGCCGTAGCCGAGTTTATGGTTAATATCAATGCGCCCCTTGCCGAAAATACTATATGTGATACGATTTTCAAATGAGAAGGTGCGCGTCTTTGCTTCAGACTCTTCAGCAAATTGTTCTATATCAGTTGTGCGGTTGTATCCGCCGATACCGCTCCATCGTATAGCGCGACTCAGTTCATACTGAAGTTTCAATTCTGTCGTCTGCTCAAATTGGCGTAGGTCGGAGATAGGGGTCGGAGAAAATAAATCGGAGTTGGAAACCCCTCCCACTTCTATTCCATTGGAATCGCCTTCCACTTCTTCAGGGAAGTTGAGTTGACTATATTTTTCTTTTTCTTGACGTTGTTCCCAGCTTGCCCCCACTGCGAACCGTTGCGTTGGATTTACGGAAAAAGCGATATCCCACGTTCGGTAATTCCGATGCCGTTCTTGTGTGTTAATCCGTCGGTTGAGTGTGCGTCTAGTCCGAAGATTGACTTCAAAACTAAACTGAGGTGAAGGGGAAAATTCAACGCGATGATGTTGGTTGACTCGGCCGAAAAGGGTTTGTGAACCTTGTAGGCTTTGGAGCAGATAGAGAGAAATAGCGTCTTCCGCTTCCTGTTCCTCTGTCAACCATAGGCGCGTCTGGACTCTGAGTGCATTTAAGAACCACGTGAATGGAGACCTTTGACTTTCGGCTTTTGGCTTTCGGTTGTCGGCAGGAGTACCTGGGGCGGGATGAGTTTGCCTCTCAAATCCTCTTGTGGACGCATCGCGTTGATTTCGGGTGCGTCGAGCGAAGAACTGACGTGGTTGGATCCGAAGTCGGAATGCAGCGTCAACTGCTGTTGTCGGCTTATCTCCTACATTCTGGTAGATTTTGATGTACGTCCCTTCCTCTGGGTCTTCCACATAGCGCAAGTCATCTAATCTGACATAATACCCTTCACCCGGTTGGATTCTATGTCCCGTAAGCGGATGAATATCGGTATAGATTTCACGACGTTGGGTTGTCAGTTTTTTATCCAATTCATAGGTAACTTCAGCATCAATCGCACGACTGAACGGCGTTAATTGGATTGTCATATTCGCCAACTGTGTTGTTGTATCTATGCCGATTTCCGAATGCGCTTTCACCATACGGCGTGCAAGGTTCGTCTTCATATTCACCCACTGCCCTTGCCATGAAAAGAGACCCACTTTCCATGTCCGCGCTGTGGTAGACCGCATCCAATCAGAGATCCCTAAACTTTTGCCATCAAGCGTCAATAACGGTTCTTTAGCGAAAGCCTGTTCCAGCTCGTAACTTGTATGAACGGATACCCATTTGAAATCAACCAAATTGACGCGTCCAGAAGTCCGGTTACGTCTGCGATTGCGCGCAGCGGTGTAATCATCAATTGCAGCGAACCGATCAAAAGTACCGACAAATTCAAATGGAGAGAGAAGATAGGATAGACTCCCCTCTTGCCTTGATTTTCGGAAATTTTCTTGGACATTCTCGGTCTCCTCGTTCGGTTCTATAAGGGATGTGCTGCGATAGTCATTCCAGCGAAGATTCGGCAACTTTTCTAAAAAAGGTGTTTTGTCTGTCGGTTTGCGTGAAAGATCGTTTTCAGTAGGATTCGGTCTCCGTATGTCGCCAATTTGATATTGCGAGGATGGTCGGAATAAATTTTCCGTTTGCGGGGATGTAGCAGGAAAAACGGAACTTCTACTTGGACTCGGCGTGAAATTCGCACCCCAATTGAAATTATTACGGCGTGTTGTTGGTCCCTCAACCGCAGCCTCAATCGTTCTACCCGCACCCACATCAAATTGTAGCCATCTATAAGGAAGCAATTTGATGTCGAGATTTAACGTTTGCTCATCGGATGCTCGCGAGATGGAACTCGGATCAAGCAGAAACGCGTCCTCAAACCTTTCCGTCGCGTATTGTGTCCCATAGCGGTCGCGGGTGCGATTGCTACGTGATGCCCCAACAGGCAAAAAATCCGCGTCCATTGTTCGGACATCAAGATTTCCTATCAGTTTCGGACGCAGCCTGTTAGACCATGTTGGAATGTCCCATCCTGTGTTACCGATTAGTTTCCAAGCCTGGCTTACCTCCTTTCTGTCCACGGTTGAATAAGTATTCTTATCTAACGCACTAAAAGCGAGTTCTCCATTAAGCCATGTTTGTTCGGCAAAATTTAGACGACTCTCTAATCCCCACACCGTATGTTTCTGCGGTGGCGTGAGGAGAAATCCATCTCCATCTGGGTCCAGGGTATTTTGGCGGAGTGCATCCAGATCGTCGTCATCAAAAAGGACCAAAGCCTGTTCCGGGTCGCCCAAATCTGCTTCCACAGCGTAAGAAGCACCGAGCGACAACCATTCCCCCGGCAAAATGAAAACGTTGTTGATCCCGTAAAGATTCTGTTGATACGCGCGGTCTTCCGGAATATATTCAAAGTCAACGCGGATAACGTCGTTGCTTGTTATCAGATGCTTGCTGTTGAACTCAATAATTGGATCGCCGTATTCACGGATGATGTAATCGTTGTTTTCACCGCGCCGCATCTTCTCACCGTTCAGCCAAACAATCTCACTCCCTGCTTTGACGATAACGAACTGGTTATTCACATCAAGCCGATATTCACTGCGCCCCTCTTGCCCACGAATTACCTTGCTGGTAGATTGCCCCTTTGGCAGTGCGCTCGGAATGAGATGGAATTTACTTCTCTTAAAATCACCTTCAACCTTGACACCCTCGAGAGCACGCGGAAAAAAGATAAATTCGGACGGACCTAAGGATGCATCAAAATCGCCTAAAGTGCCTATTACGTTCGGATGCATGATGCGAATGAGTTTCTGATTGATGTCCTGAATATCCTCGGTCATCCCTTCCGGCTGAATAGGCAAATCTTGGTCAGAGAGCATTGCCAACACCTCAATGTTATCTGAGACGTTCCCTCTGACATTGATACGGAACTCCTGATTTTGTGACAATGCGCGACCGCTGCCGACAGAAATGCCGAACGTCCGACTGCCAGAATACTCTAACTGCGATGGTGATGTTGAAGAAGGTGCACGGGGGACTGCAGGAACAGTTATCGGTCGGCTTTCCAAATCGGGTGATACATCTGATTCTGACTCATCGTCAAGTGATGTTCCGAAAAGGTCACGCTTATATATCTTCTGGAGAGCGAATGGGATTGAACGGTAGGTAATCGTCCATATTACATTTTTCTGTGGGACAACTGATTTATCAAAGGTAATTTTGCCTGATACGTAATCAATCTGGTAATCTTTTCTGTTAACGAGTATCTGTCCGTTATTACCTGTTATCTTTTCACTGTTCAGAAAAATAGGCGGGTATTTAATTGTCCATTCCGTTTTTCCTGCTTCCAATTGGAAATTTTCTGACTTCTCAATAACAGAAAAAGTGGGTAGTTTAAGGGGAGGATTCTGCTTTTGCAGTTCAGTTTGTGCTTCAACAGGCTTAAAATACAAAATGAGAAGAGAACAGAAAAAAAATGGAAGTATGGAAAGTAGGATTTTTGTGTGCCTTGCCATCCTTCTACCTTTCCATTTTTGAGCCCTTCCATTCTCGTTTTTCTTATTCTGCTTTTTTCGCATTTGATGTCGAATTTGCTTTGAATATCACATGAAAAACTTTAATATCTCCCGCATCCGTGTCGCTCACAAAGACCCGTCCCTTCTCTGAAACAGCAATTCCGCAAGGATTCAACAACGACTTCATACTGAATTCTAAAATCGCTTTACCTTCTGGTGTAAAAACCTGAATCCGTTGATTTCCACTGTCGGTGACGTAAAGATAGTTCCAAGCATCAAGTGCGAGTCTTTTCGGTTCACGAAACTGCCCGATCGCACTGCCTTCCTCACCCCACGTTTGGATAGGATTCCCACTGAAATCGTAACTCTTAATGCTATTATTACCCGTGTCTACAGCGTACACAGTTCCGTGCGGGTTAACAACAAGGTCGGTTGGATTCCAAAACTGTTCTCGACTGCTACCGAAACTCCCGATTGCGATAATAGGCGCGAGGTTTCTATTGAATTGGACCCAGCGATGATTGAGTGTATCAACTACATACACATCTCCCTTCCGACCGATACCGATACCCTCAGGTGCCTCAAACTGAAAATCTTCTGGAGTGGTCGTAAGCGGGTAAAAAATTCTGTTCACCAGATTGCAATACTGGATTCGGTTATTGCCTGTGTCTGCAACATAGAGAGTGTCTAAACTGAGTGCCACGTCATTTGGGAAATCAAACTCACCTTCACGCCATCCGTAGCTCCCGAATTCAGCAATGAAATGCCCATTCCTGTCAATAACTTGTACCCGGTTGTTGCCCGCATCCGCCACGTATAGCTGTCCATAGGCATCAACAACCAACCCCATAGGCATCAGAAATTCGCCAGCACCTTGCCCCGCTCTACCGATTGTTTTTACATAGTTTACACCTAATATAGGAGGGGCTTCGCGTGCTCGGATTGAAGGGACGATGTCTACATTGGGAGGTGTCGGAGGGCGCAGCGTTCCTGGACCATCCGGTTCAGGCACAGCACAACTTATATAGCAAAGGAGAGAAAACCAGATGAGAATATACCCACAGCAAGCTAACTTTATTGAAGCATTTTTGATAAAAAAACATAAGGAATTTAGGAATCTATCCTCTGAATCCCTTATTGGCAGACTGAATTTGACATTACTGTCGCTGCACTTTAAATTTGAAAACAAACGTTGTTTGCTGATCATTGAATTCGCTCGTCACACCGGGAACAATAATACGTAGATTCGTAGACCTTGCACTGCGTTTTGGAAAATAGAGATAGAATCGCGTAAGGTTTTTAGGCATAATGTTCGTCTTTTTTAAATCTTCAGTCGGTAGAACAGCAGCATCTCCTTGAATTCGAATAGTCTTGTCGTATCGGAAAACATCTGCTACGAACTCAGGAGGTAACTTCGGCTTAAAATTCCTTGATAAATGGAGTGCTTGCTGCGCCTTATCTAACTGTTTTATAATGTTCCCTGAGTGGTCAAGCATCTTACAATCTTCTCTTTTAAAACTGATCCAGTGATCTGTTCGGTTGTAAATAAGGATTCCAAACGCATTTACATTTTTCACATCGTGGAGCGGAACCGCCATTGCAACAATGCCATTTTCCACATAAATAACGGTACCGGTTTGCGGTGTGATTGTTGCATCCGGATCAAAAACCGGAACTATTATCTCTGGATGGAATAAGTCATTGGCAACATCCCCTATCTTTGCACATCCGACCAAAGATACAGACAGAGCGAACATCACCAAAATCTGACAAGTACGCGTCCAAATCAAAGATACATTTTGTGTGGTATTTGTCGAATTACGGAAAAACTTCATTAAAACGTGCCTCCTCCTTTGTCGGTTATTAGTTATTGTATGCCAACATTGCTGCACCGACGAGTCCAGCTTCGTTCCCCAAATTCGCTGGCACAATTTCCATTTCTCTGGGGATGTCCATTGCTCGTTTGGTGAATTCCTCACGAATATGTTGGAAGAGTAGATTTTCCCCTGCCGCTGCGATTCCACCGCCGATGATAGCAATTTGAGGGTTAAGAATATGCGCTATAGATGTCAATGCTATACTAATATATCTTCCTGTCTCTGAAAAAATATCACGTGCCAGTTCATCTCCTGCGGTGGCTGCTTCTGCGATCTGTTTCGGTGTCAATCCTTCAGGATTCAAACAAGTTTTCTTGCCACTTGCTATCTGCTGTAGCGTCCGTTCTACAATATGCCTTGCACCTGCGTAAGCCTCAAGACAACCGTGATTACCACATCCGCACTTACGACCATTCGGTTGCACAACCGTGTGTCCCAATTCGCCTGCTGTATTCCAGCTACCGTGGTAGACTTTTCTGTCTATGACAACACCGCCACCGACACCTGTGCCGAGTGTGAGCCCCACAACGTTCTGATACCCAACGCCAGCACCGTGATGTAGTTCACCTAATACCATCACATTAACATCGTTATCAATATAGAGCGGGATGTCTAAATTGCCAAGTTCGGCAGTGACATAATCGAGTAGCGGAATATCGCTCCATCCTGGAAAGTTTGGTGAAAAGTGGATAATACCACTCCCGGCGATGATGAGTCCGGGTGCTCCCAAGCCGATACCGGTAATCCTCTTTTCGCTTTCTTCATGCTGATGTGTTTCTATGTTTGCAGCCTTAATAACCTGCTTGATCATCTGAGCGATGCGTGCTGCTATCGCCTTTGCGCCTTCATTCACGCGAGTGGCAACGACCTTGCGGCACGAAAGTGTTCCATCTGAAGCCAACAATCCTGCTTTAATATCTGTTCCACCCAGATCAATTCCTATACTGTATTTCATTTTAAGTGGCTGTCGGTATTCCGAAATCATTTATCCCAGCTGCAGATTGCTGACTGCCAATAGCCTCCTAACTCTGAGAATTCCATTTGATACGTGCGCCGTCACCAACGTTACATACATAGATGTCGGGTTCAATGCCGGTACGTCGTGTATATTCTTTCATCACCTTGTCCCGAAACGCCTCTACAGCATCTTGATAGACTAAATTTACCGTACATCCGCCGAACCCAGCCCCTGTCATCCGTGCACCGATGACACCGTCAATACTCTGCGCGATCTCTGTTAACACGTTTAACTCATCGCAACTGACTTCATAAGCGTCACGTAAGCCAGCGTGTGAAGCATTCATGAGTGTGCCAAAAGTACTAATGTCTTTTGCTTTGAGTGCAGACACAGCACTTTGCACCCGCGTGTTTTCCTCAATGACATATCCACACCTTTTTTGTGTAATCTGGGGTAATTCTGCTTCATATTTTTTGAAATCTTCTAACGTCACATCACGAAGTGAAGTGACAGAAGGCAACCATTGCTGAAGAATCTCAACACCTTTTTCACATTCAGCACGCCGTTTGTTATACTCAGAGGAAGCAAGCTCACGTTTGACGTTGGTGTTACAAATTACGATCAGAATATCCGTTAAGTTGAGCAGCACCTGCTTGTATTCAAGAGAACGACAATCTAAAAACAGAGCGTGATTAGCCTTACCTAATAGCGAGATTGTTGGGTCCATGATACCACAGTTGACACCAACAAATTCATTTTCTGCCCGTTGACACAACGCGGCTAATTCCGTAGGCGGGAGTTCAATCAATTCAATCTTACTATCAGAATTAATGCTTGTGTGTGCTAACTCTAAGCCGCACACACCCAAAAAAGCGAGTGATGAGGCGACTTCAAGCGCAGCAGAAGAACTAAGTCCTGCACCGATCGGGACATTTCCAGTAATTACTGCAGACATGCCCTGTAGTGTGTGTCCAATCTTCTGTAAAATCTGTTCTTGTAACAAGTGTGCGACACCTTTCAGATAATTACTCCAAGCAGGCATTTCAGAATCATCAGGTGTATCCAAACTGAAGATGCATTCATCATTCATATCTAAGGCGTGAAGGTGCACTTGGCGGTCAGAACGTTTGCTGGCAGCGATGTGGATGTATTTATCAATAGCCACAGGAAACACATAACCGTCATTGTAATCTGTATGCTCACCGATGAGGTTAACCCTTCCTGGTGCAGATACGATGAACTCTGGCGGATGACCGAAACGTTCTTTAAATTCTTGTTCCAATCTATTGTTTAAAATAGATTCTTCCTGTCTCATTCGATTCCCTCAATTGATAAACCTTAGTTGTCTGTTGGACTCTATGATGTTCCCGAATATGCTCAATCAATTGTTGAGGCAGGAGCGAAAAACTTCAACAATCGTGCTAACACTTCGTGCAACTCTGGACGTGGAATATAGCAGTCCACACTGATATCCGGGATGTTTAGATTTGAATCACGATTCTTTTCAGGCAGGAGTTGTTCTTCAGGTGCATGTAATGCTGGTTGCGGATGGAATCGAGGTGTATTTTCCGATAGTGATGTACACTCTGCTATAACTATTTCACCCACGGGCAAACGTGATGTAAGCTGTCCGTTCTCTGTTTCGGTCAAAACTGTCAGGTGTGGAAGTGATTCCTGTGCTAATTGCTCCAATTGTAGAAGAATCGGTACAATATCAGTAAAGGATATTTCTGCTTCAATCGGACTCGCGGTAAAAACAGAAAGCAGTGGAATTGATTTCTTCAACGCACACGCAATTGCCTCAGAAAACACAGTCAACTGCCGCTGTTCCATCGTAGCATCAGGATGCAAAACAAACAGACTAACGGGGTGCCCTGCGATGTTTTCCTCTGTAGCGAGGACATCGTTTGTAATCACACTTTGGCTGCTACTCTCATTTGAAAGGGCATCTGCAGCATCAAGAGAGTCAATACCCATAAGGAGGTTTAGCCGATTTTCAATTGACAAAGGAAAAAGTTCCTTGCACTTTGGACAGATAAAACCATTCCGTTCTAACTCTCCCCGAAAAGACACCTCACTACAGTGTGTGCATTTATGCCACAAACTGACGCTTTCCTCATCAATTTCAGTGCTTCGTGTGGTTTCCATATTCTGACCTATTAGGTTCGTTGACCTGCAATTTATGCGCGTAAAACATAAATTTAGTAAGAAGGAGGAACGTTACAGAAAACTTGCTATTGCCTCTGCTTCTGTATCGTAGCGGTCAAATATTGTCACAAGTTTAGCCATAATGATGAGACTTCTGATGTTCCCGCCGATATTGAGGAGCACGGCTCTGCCATTATTGCGTCGGATAGAGGCATAGGCAGCAACAATTACACCCAACCCGGAACTATCCATCATCTGGACCCGTTCCATATTTAAGATCATGAACACCGGTTCATCGCCCGTCGCCCGAATTTGGTCATCAATGATGTTTTTCAGGGCAATTGTATTAGGACCAACGAGGTTACCCTCAATATCTAAAATTGTAACGCTCCCTTTATGCCGTAGGTTGACTTGCATAAAAATTCCTTCCTCTTAAATAAATGATTGCCTTCCTGAAAGCACAACACAGTCGAGGTGCTGCCTCTGGACCCGTTTCTATGAATGTAGCACTAATCTTGGCTATCTGAAGGCACTACGAATTTGGATTTTGCTTATATTTAACCATTTTGACAATGGTGCCCCTAGCCTCGTACACGACTTCATCCATGCAGGTTTCCATTAGGAAAAGCCCTCGACCACTACTTTTCAGCAGATTCTCCGGTTCAAGCGGATTTGCAACATCTTCGCGCTGAAACCCAGGTCCTTCATCAGTTACAACAATCGTAAGTTTTTCATCGTCAATAAGAAACTCAAATGTCGCTGTCTTATTAGAGTCTTCTTTATTGCCGTGCTTGATTGCGTTTGTCCCTGCTTCAATGACAGCGAGGTTTACATGTTCTTGTGCTTCTTCATCAAATTTCATCTCTCTCATAATGTCGCTGATAACAGTGTCAAGTAGATAAATCAACTGCATTGTACTTGGGAGAGAAAGGAAAATTCTCCATTGAGTTTTCTCGCCCACGTGTTCGGCTCCTTCCTTACGAATGCAAAATGTCCGCGCGAATCATTCAAATGGTTGCACTAATCAACGCCGAATGTACTTATGGCATTCGGCGCAATTCTATTATTACGTTGGATTTGTGTTAGCATCAGTGCGTTTGATTACAACTACGGCGCGGTCATCTTTGAGTTGTGTTGTTCCGCTAAATTCCGTCAAGTCCGTTTGAAGGACATCACAAAGCGATTCCGCGGATAACGTTAGGTTTTTTGAGAAGCAATCAATCAAACGTTCTTCACCGTAAAAGTCATTTGGTTTTCGCCCCTCTGTTTCGGTCACACCATCGGTATAAAGTAAAAGGACATCTCCAGGAGATAATAGGCAGGTATCAGAGGAAAAAGTTGCGATATCAAACGCTCCTATCAACATACCACCGGTTTCAAGCAACTCAACCTGATGTTGGCTCTTTTCGGCTTGTTCGGCATCTCCTGAACCTGTTTTGAAATGGATTGGTGGACAGTGTCCGCCGTTGGAATAAGTAAACTTCCCTGTGTCTATTTCTAATATACCGTATACCATTGTGGCAAATTGTTCAAGGTCAGTGTTGTGGAAAAGTAAGGTATTAATTCGTTTTAAAACCGTCGCGGGACAATTTGCCTCATTACTTAGCAAACGTGAAGCGGTCTGAATCATCACCATCAAAAGCGCAGCCGGAATTCCATGTCCTTTAACATCTCCCAATACAATACTGAGCCGTGTGTCGCTAAGTGGGATAAAATCGTAAAAGTCACCGGAAACAGATGTTGAACTTCGAAACGTCGTGGCGAAGTCAAACCCATTAAAAACCGGTGGTTTCTCTGGAAGCAGCTTCAGTTGAATTTCTGCGGCTGCTTGGAGATGCGACCCGAGTTCAGCCACACCAGCTTCAGTGAAACTTTCACCCATTGCATTTATTAAGGGATTGATGTATTTGACCGGACGCGTTCGCCCCAAAACGGCATTAATCCGAGCAGTCACCTCTCGTAAATCAAAAGGCTTTGTAATATAGTCGTCTCCACCAATTTCTAACCCGCGTAATTTGTCCTCAGTTTGTGTTTTTGCTGTCAACCATAGGACAGGAATAGCACGCGTGTCTGTATCTTC
Organism: Candidatus Poribacteria bacterium; assembly: GCA_965197475.1. GTDB lineage: Bacteria > Poribacteria > WGA-4E > WGA-4E > WGA-3G > MSPOR6. The sequence goes on from CBDANF010000003.1 coordinate 2,493,755, forward strand.
CTTCAACTTTTTTATAACTTGTAAACCGTCCATCTGCGGCATCATGACATCAAGTAAAATGAGGTCCGGTTGTTCTGCTTTGGCACTTTGGATCCCCTTCATACCATCACTGGCGGTAACGACATTGAATCCATCTGAAGCCAAACTCATTTTGAGTAGGGCAAGGATATCAGTATCGTCATCAATTACTAAGATGGTTTCAGTTGATGGTGTAGGTTCAGGCAGTAAAATTGTTTCTGACATATCTTTAGCCTCAGTTTTCTATTGAGAGATACTTGGTTAGCAAAACCTTAACTTATAATTTCGTCGGTGTAGAGAACAAAGTTTCTTATGATAAAAACGGAATCCAGAATTGAAAGTTGCACCCCTTTTCATTTTCACCTACATCTACCCAGATTTTACCCTTATGCGCTTCAACGAATCCACGCGCGATTGAAAGCCCTAAACCGGTGCCACCTTGTTCCCGCGTTTGAACATTCCCGAGTTGTCGAAACTTATCAAAGACGTTTTCGCGATCTTGAGCAGGGATACCAGGTCCTGTGTCTATCACTTCAACATGGATGCCATCGTTTTTGTCTGTATCGGTAGTCCTATCTTCTAACGGATAATTCTTGCGCGCCAGTTGGACCTTTACTTCGCCGTTTGATGGCGTGAATTTAATGGCGTTTCCAATTAGATTGGTGAAAATCTGACCGAGGTGTTCGGTGTCTCCGGTTAGATCGGATAAATCAGGTTGAACACTCAAATCTAATTTGATTGTCTTTTCGTCGGCTTGTGGTTTGAGTTCCTCAAGTCGTTGTTGAGCGATTTCAGCAACGTTTACCGGTTCAAGTTTCATTACAATACGTCCCGCTTCAATACGCGAGATATCGAGCAAATCATTAATCATCATGGCGAGCCGCTTCGACTGGCGATGTGCGCGTGTTAAACTCTGTTGTTGAACTTCGTTAAGAGGTCCTGCCTTTCCATCAAGTATCAGTGAGATAAATCCGATGATCGAAGTCAACGGGGTACGCAATTCGTGAGAGACAAGTGCCACAAAATCTGATTTCATCTTGTCTATCTCATGTTCACGCGTTATATCGTCAAAAACATAGACCATTCCCGCAATACCCACATTTTCATCAGGCAATTCGTCGCCCTTGGTAGTTGTCTCAATCGAAGAAAACTGACTTGAAACTACACGGAGGATACGATTTTCACCCTCTTGGTCTAAGTTGATCTCAACTGTAGCCCGAGCCTCTTTCCCATGGGCATTCGCCAAAACAGTTAAGTCTGTGGTGCGTATCAACTCAGTGAAACGATTTGGGAACTGTGCATCCTCACTAAAGTTAAGTAGGTGCTTTGCGGCAGGGTTAAAGTAAAGGATGTGATCGTTCGTATCAACAACAAGAAGCCCTTCAGCAAGGCAATCAACGATAGTTGTCATCTGTTGTTCGGCAGTGATGAGTTTTTCAACAGCGATTTTCAGATTACGGTGCATGTCGTTGAATTCTTGCGCCAACATTCCGACTTCGTTCTTGGTGTCCACAGAAATAAGTTCGGATTCCTCATTTTGGTACCATTGCATATTTGCTATCTGTTTTCGGACTTGGTCGGACTCTTCTTGGATAACCTCTTTTGCTTCTTGCCCGATGCGTTTCGCTGCTTGTGCAAGCTGCATGACCGGTTGGGAAATCTGCTTTGCCACAGCGTAAGCGACTGGCACAACAATAATACACGATAGTATGGTAACCCACAAGACATACTGATTTAGTTTAGCCACGCCTGCATAGGCTTGTGAACTTGGATAAGAAACAAAAACAATCCAATTGGTGAAATTATGCTCATCTTTCCAAAGTTTTAGTCTTGATCGTTGTGTCCTCGCCCATCCATAAACGCGGGATTCATTGTTACGATCTGCTTCGCCTGCGGCTTCATAGCCGTAGTAATCTCCTTTTTCCTTCTTTGCCTCAACAATTGCCCTTGTTGCGGCATGTTCCATATACATCTTATCATCTATGTTATACCCGCTTCCTTCTGAAGCAGCAATAATTTTTCCAGATTGAGTTGTCAGAATTGTATGGGTTTTTTCCATTTCTGGTTGTGTTTCCACTATATTCGAAAGTTCGCGTGTTTCCACTATATTCGAAAGTTCACGTAAAACGAGAACAACCCTGAGTATACCAACAATATTGTTTTCAGTTTCTGAAGAAGGTCTTTGATTTCTCATGCGGATTGGGAATGCCACTAAAAGAGAATGCACACCGCGCGCAGCATCATAGGTGACATCCTCGGCGTACTCATAACCCAATTTGTTGTTTTCAGTTTTTAGCCACCAATCTTGGTTTTTAACCTGATGAGGGGGCTTTTCTTTCGGATCGAATCTCGGATCGAAATCTAATTTCGGTTTATTTGAACGAATGACATACCCGTCAGCATTTGTGATAGTTACCTCACTTCCACTTCTATAGCCGCGTCTTCTATAACCGCCAGCATGAGTCTCTAACAATCGAATACTACTATCTAATTCGCTCCATGCTTTAAAAAAACCATCAAGATTTTCGTTAACTTTGTTAGTAATAATAATTTTTTGAATATTAGGCAGTTCCGTACGGATTTTTCGTATCTTGTCAGAAATAGCGCGATCTACTCGGAAAAGTTTTTCTTGTGCAAGTAAAGCCAAACCTTCGCCAACACTGCTTTTCAAAGCGTTTCCTCCTAACACTTTGATAGTCAATGAAACAACTAATAACGGCGTGAGCGAAACAAGCAGAAACAGAACAACCTGTTGACCACGCAGTCCCATCTTAAACCAAAAACGCATCACAGGTTTTTTGTCCTTCATTTCTGCTCTCCTGTAGAGGAAGGCTTCTTCACGTTTGTTCAGAAACTCATGCCGCATTAGCGAGTACTATGTTGAATCCCCCAACTTACGAAAAAGCGTTGCGCGCGGCCTCCTCAGTCTCGTATACCTCTAAAATTGACGTAAGACGTGTAACTTCCAATATGCTGCTGACGGCTTTTTGCGGATTCAGCAGCACCAATTTTCCACCCGATCTTTGCAAAACTTGTAGTGTCACAATTATGACACCAAGTGCAGTGCTGTCAAGGAGTGGGACGTTCTTTAAATCAATAATCAGTTTATTGTTCCCATTTTGCAGTTGCTGTTCTATCTCCTCACTGAACTGTATAACTGTATTGCCAATAATTTTTCCCTCAACGTGGACAACTGCAGTATTTTGAGCGTCTGTTGTAATATCAAACATTCCATAAATCTCCTTCCCTGGTGAGCTGCTATTGCCAAACAAATTATAGTAAAGCTTGTAATTCAGGACTTACGCAGCTGGTTCACAAGTTCCCTTGATAAGGGGGATTTAGGGGGTTAAAATACCGAAATAACGACTTTTTAAGTCCAATATTTCCTTTTTTTACTCAATTTGCGTAAGTTCTGTAATTATTGAGACACCGTTGATAGCGCGCCTACAAGCGAGTGTCTACTTATCTCTATACTTTACTATAAATCATCACATAACGCAACTACAGACAAGAACCGTAAGTTGCCTGAATTCTTAACTCCCTGTATCAACACGACTTATAACAATGTAGTTGCGATTAAGTTGTGCAATACGGCTTGTGTGCACCCTTTCAATTTTTGCACCAAGTTGATGCAGTGCTTTCTCGCTTTGGAGAATCTCCTTATCTTTCTCATTGGATTTATAGGCTATCCATCTACCGGTAGCGTTAAGCAACGGCAAACAATATGTTGCTGACTTTGTCAGCGCGGCAACATAACGTGTCAAGACCCAATCGTAAGTATTTACAAACGCATCGCTTTCAGCACAAATTTCAGCACGTTTCGCGAAAACCTGAATTGATGTATCAAATCCTAATTGAGAAATCAGATATTTGAGAAATGCAACCTTCTTATGAGAGGCTTCAACAAGCGTGAGACGAATATCGGGGATATAGATTTTAAGCACAACTCCCGGAAAACCGGCACCGGTCCCAACGTCAATAACGGTGTGTCCTGCCTCAATAGTCCAATGTTCAAGGACACTTACGGAATCAAGGAAATGTTTGTAGATCACCTCTGTGTCGTCACGAAGTGCCGTTAGGTTAATATGCGTGTTCCACCGTTTCAATTCCGAGTGATACACGGTCAACTGTTCAATCTGCGTTGATGTCAGTGGAAATCCGTAACGGTTGAAAACTTGTTTAAGTAAATGGCGAAATTGTGTCTCCATGTTTTTAGCAATGACTATTCTAATTCAAAGTCGCAGAAACCTCCCGAGTGTTGCGTTATCGGTTTTGCTGATGCAGCATGACCATTAAAATTGAGATGTCCGCGGGGGAAACGCCAGGAAGCCGCGACGCTTGCCCTATAGAAGCAGGACGAATTTTTTCGAGTTTCTCACGTGCTTCCGTTTTCAACCCGCGTACATCCACATAGTGGAACGTATCCGGTATGCGGAGGTTCTCCAATTTTTTGAACTGATGAATCTGTCGTTGTTGCCGTTGGATATAACCATCGTATTTAATTTGGATTTCGACCTGTTCTGTAACCGCAGATGGCAGATCTTTTGATGATGGTGCCAGACACGCTATGTGTTCATAACAGAGTTCAGGACGTTTGAGCAGGTCTGCCAACAACGTAGGCTGCTTCAACGCCCCAGTTTTGACGATATTTGTCAACCTATCAACGGTCATTGCGTTGGGTATTAGACGCGTTTCACCCAACCGCTTAAGTTCTGACTGAATAAATGACGCTTTCTGTTGGAATCTGTTGTATGTGTCATCATCAACAAGTCCAATCTGTCTACCGATTTCGGTGAGGCGCAGATCGGCATTATCCTCTCGTAAAGCTAACCTATATTCCGCACGCGATGTGAACATGCGGTAGGGTTCACGGATGTCCAACGTAACCAAATCGTCAATGAGAACGGCTATGTAGGCTTGGGACCTGTCAAGGATGAGGGATTCTTCACCTTTTACCTTCAACGCGGCATTGATTCCCGCCATCAATCCTTGCGCTGCGGCTTCCTCATAACCGGTAGTGCCGTTAAGTTGCCCTGCGAAATAGAGCCCAGGAACCCCTTTTGTCTCAAGTGTCGGTTGGAGTTGGGTAGCAGGTGCAAAGTCATATTCGACAGCGTATCCAAAGCGCATAATCTCTGCGTTCTCTAATCCTTTGATACTATGCACCATGTCCACCTGCACATCTTCAGGCAAGCTTGCAGAAATGCCGTTGAGGTATATCTCATCGGTATCTAAACCTTCCGGTTCAACAAAGACCTGATGTTTCGTTTTTTCGGCAAAACGGACAACTTTATCTTCAATTGAGGGACAATAACGGGGTCCGATGCCGACGATGCGACCACTGTACATCGCGGAACGGTGAAGGTTTTTTCGGATAACGTCATGTGTTTTTTCATTGGTATAGGTAAGGTAACACGGTACTTGCGGCTGCGTAATACGTTCAGTAGAAAATGAGAACGGAAGCGGATCTTCATCACCCGGTTGAATTTCCATCTGGTTAATGTCAATGGTGTGTGCATTCACACGAGGTGGTGTGCCCGTTTTGAGCCTGCCAATCTCAAAGCCAAGGTTCAGAAAACTTTCAGAGAGTTTTTCGGCAGAGGATTCGCCTGCCCTGCCAGCACTATACGACACATCTCCGATATGAATTAACCCTCTCAAAAAAGTGCCTGTTGTTAGAATCACAGCATTTCCAAAATAAGCAGTCTGTGTTTGGCTTTTAATCCCAACGCACCGTCCATTTTCGGTAAGCAATTCTTCCACTAATACTTGTTTGATGTCAAGCCGTTCTTGCCTTTCCAACACACGCTTCATCTCATCTTGGTAAGCCTTTTTGTCTGCCTGTGCGCGGCTTGATCGTACCGCCGGCCCCTTTTTGGTATTCAAGCGGCGGAATTGGATGCCGGTCTTATCAATGTTTTTTGCCATCTCCCCGCCGAGCGCGTCTATCTCCTTCACGAGATGCCCTTTGGCGAGTCCACCGATAGCAGGATTGCAAGACATCTTTGCAATAGTATCCAGATTGATGGTGACGATGAGTGTTTCACAACCCATGCGCGCAGCGGCAAGCGCAGCTTCACATCCAGCATGGCCTGCTCCTACAACAATAACATCGTAATTTTTGTGATATGTATTCATCTTTCGTAGAATTTTTATGATATGGGTATCCTACTGATTCCGGTCCATTTGAAAACTTTAATTCCCTTCAGGTTCCGGGTCAGCGATACTCACAAAGTAATTCGGTTCCGCGTGCTCAACACCAGGAACAGTAACCAATTCCTCTATAATCGGCAAAACATCAAAGTCACCTATATATATAACTTCAGCACGAATAAAATCAAATATATCCGTTACCTCTGGTTTGTACCCTTTTTCGGCAAGAAACTTTTTCACAGCAGGTATAGGTGAAGTGTGTTGTGCCCAAGTTGCTTCATCGTACTGTACTAATATGACACCGCATTCATACTCACTATCCTGTTGACAAGGTTCGCCAGATGCCGGGCCTTCAGTAATCGGTTCAGGTAAAACTTTGTCAATAGGAGATGGTTCAGGTTCCATCTGTTTCTCACACCCGATAAGAATCCCAATGCTGAGTATAACTATAAAAAGTGTAAAAAATCTCATTTTTTACCTCCTAGTCCTTTATAAATAATGTTAAGAACAAGTGTGCCCACAATCTCCAAACTTTTCGGACTACATTTGTCCACTGTATCTTCAAGCGTATGCCAGTGCGGATAATCAAAATCAATAATATTAACCATCGGTATGCCAGCTTTGATTAACGGAACATGGTCATCCATGACTGCGGGACCTAATTTGCGTTGAAATGGGGCTAAACCGAGGTTTTCCGCCTGCTTCCAGATGGCATCCGCAAATTCGCGGTTTGCCACCCAAGAGTATCGTTCTATTGGTATCTGTAAATCCTTATCGCCGATCATATCCAAAAGAATGCCGTAGTCGGGTTCCCATTTTCCCATGTTTTTTGCGAAGTAGCGGGACCCCATGAACATTTGGTCGGTTGTTTTTCCATAATCCTCGCCATCAAACAAAATAATAATAATTCGTTTCGGTGGTGGTGTTTCCTTTAATATCCTTGCGATTTCAAGTAAAACTGCCACACCTGAGGCACCATCATTCGCTCCAACAATAGGCTCACGCTGATTTTCCTGATTCGGGTCTTTATCAGCACAAGGGCGCGTGTCCCAATGTGCTGCGAGAAGAAGTGTTTCACTATGACTACTGCCGAATTCAGCGATGATGTTGTTCATGTGCAGCGTTTTGCGTTGCGGTGGAACAGTATTCGTATCTACATCATAAGTGTAGGGTTGAAGCGTCACAGTATCAGCATATTTCTTGAGTTCGGTGAAAAGATAGTCCCTTGTTTTCCGATGTGCTTCTGAATCCGGAGGGCGCGGTCCGAATTCACACTGCTTTTTCAATATTTCAAAGGCACGGTTGCTGTCAAAGGACAAAAATGCTTTTCGCGATGGTGAGTTCGTTGGCTCCGCACACGCCCAAGTGAATATTCCACAACATAGGGCTAAAACGAGAACGATCAATTGTATGATTTTCATTGACAGCACGCCTATTATTATTATTAAAAGTAAATATGGAAATCAGAGAGATCAATTTAAAATTGAATACTTTCAATCTATCTCACCTGACTTCCTATTTTAACAGATTTGTTTTATATTGTAAAGCCTATTATTGCCTAAAGACTACAGCCTATCTCATAAATCGTTAAACACGGTTCCGTTCAGAGAATCCAACTTCATCGTAGGGGCGGGTCTCTGTGCCTGCCCGTTGTTTCCGTTCTCAAGACATGGCGAGGCACAGAGACCTCGCCCTACAAATGATTTATGAGATACGCCCTATACACTGCGCCTACTTTAGTATAATGTAAGAGGCGCGTGAATTGCGCGACTACAACGCTACAATGCTAAAAATAGATGTATTGGTCTTTAGATTTACTATAAGGTATGCTTACACTGCGCGCCTACCTTCTAAAGCTTTCGCGAGGGTCACTTGGTCAATATATTCTAAATCTCCTCCAATAGGAATACCGTAGGCGATTCGGGTGACGCTTACCTGAAACTGTTCAAGTTGCTGCGTAAGGTAAAGTGCTGTTGCCTGTCCTTCTGTGTCCCAGTTGGTAGCGAGGATAACCTCTTTGACAGTGCCATTGTGGACTCGGTTAAAGAGAGTCTTTATTCGTAGAGAATCTGGACCGACCCCATCTAATGGTGACAAAACGCCTCCGAGAACATGATAAAGCCCTTTATAGCTTTCAGTTCGTTCAATCGCCCATAGATCGTCGGGTTGTTCAACAACACAGATTTCCTGTTGGTCGCGCCTCGGATTTGAGCATATCTGACACGGGTTAATGTCGGTGATAGTACCACATATCTTGCAATCTGACAAGTTTTTTTTAACTTCCAAGATTGCTTCTGCGATTTGGTTGGTCTCCATGTCCGGTAGTGTTAGCATAAAAAAAGCTAAACGTTGCGCGGTTTTGGGACCAACTGTCGGAAGTTTTTGGAGCTGCATGATGAGCCTCTCCAACGGTTGCGGGTAGCCTTGCATGTTTTCGCCTACTGCTTCGGTTGAATATTGCGACAGATCTTAGAGAAAATTATTGTTCATCAATCCGTTGTTACGGTAGCCCCGGAATCTTGAGACCGCCGGTTAGTTTGCTCATCTCTTCAGACATCAATTCTTGCGATTGTTGCAACGCCTCGTTCACAGCGGCGACGACTAAATCTTCAAGCATTTCAGTGTCATCTGGGTCAACAACTTCCGGTGTAATGTGGAGTGAAACAAGTTCCTGTTGCCCATTGACAATGGCAGTGACCATGCCGCCTCCGACGGTTGCCTCGACAGTCTGGTTTGCGAGTTCTTCTCGGATTTCGAGCATACGTTTCTGCATCTGCTGCGCCTGTTTCATCAAATCATTCATTTTCATAATAGCAAATGGTTCCGATTCTCAAAAGAGAAATGGAATATCTCCTTATCGGGTTTCTAAAATTCTTGCGTCAAATATATCAAGCACGGGTCTGATTTGTTCATCTTCTTCGGCTTGGATTCTACGCATCATAGGTGTTGTTTTTACTTCTTCTTCAGACAATTCAGTGGCTTCATCCGTTTGTGGTGCCACTTTTTCTTTAACAAGTTCAATCTGAACCGGTTTTCCGAGGACATCATTAAAAATCCTATTGATGTTTTGTTTTGCCTCATTATCAGCTAAAGAAAAACTTGCTTGAGGACAATTGATTTTTATCCGATCTTCTCCATCTGCAGTTGGCACCGCATTCTCAAACAACCCAAGGGCTAATATACGTGGAAGTCGCTGTTTCACCTCTTCCCAAATGGTAGGTAATTCATCTAAACTACGAACTGCTATTTGATCAGACTGATCCATATTTGAAACTGGTTCACTCTTTTCTGGATCCTGTTTTGGAGGCGTTTGAGGTGGGGGTTCTGATTCAAGTGAAGAGCGAATAGGGTTTTCTACTTCAAATGTCGGTTGGCGTGTTTTACTTTTGTGGATATCGGAAAGCGTGGATTGTGAAGTGGTCTCTGGTTCCGCTTCGGAACTACCAATTTTTTGTTCTATGGCAATCAGTTTGTTGACAATTTCGTCAAGTTGAATACCTTCTCTAATAGCGTTAATCTGAATTAACGCACTCTCAAGCTGCAATTGGACATAACCGTATTCTTTGATTTCGCGATTGGTGTGCATCAGGATTTTTATGATCCGAGACAACCGATCTACTGAAATTTGTTCTGCTTTTTCCTTGAGTGCTGAAAGTTCAGATTTTGGACTCTGGATAAGTTCCTCAAGTTGGTTATCAATAGCGAGGAGCCGCAGGTCACGGAAATAGGCGATGAGTTGGTGGAGGCATTGTGCCAAATCCATGCCTTGTTTGGATAGTTTGTTTAATGTCGCAAGAGCCGCAGCAAGGTTCCGCGCTGTGATCGCCTCCGTAAGTTCGTGAAGAAGGAAACTTGAACCGAGCCCAAGTGTCTCTTCAACATTCGATAGTGTCAACTCTTTCCCAGCGGATGAGACCAAGCGTTCAAGAAGATTTTCTGCATCACGGAGACACCCCTCGGATTGACGGGCGATGAGCGAAAGCACTTCACTCTCTGCGGAAATATCTTCATCATCGGCTATAAGTTGTAAGCGAGAAATTATTTGATCGGGGATGAGATTCCGAAAATCAAAGTCTTGGCAACGGGATATGATAGTCTTCGGAATTTGCGAATGTTCAGTAGTCGCCATGATGAAAATCACATGCGGCGGCGGTTCCTCAAGTGTTTTGAGTAACGCGTTGAACCCTTCTGAGGTGAGCATGTGAACTTCATCTATGATGTAGATTTTATACTTATAAGCTGCAGGGGAGAGTTTGACGTTCTCACGAAGATCACGAATCGTGTCAATTCCACGGTTGGAAGCGGCATCCATTTCTCTGACATCAAAAGATGAACCTTGTGTAATTGAATCACAAGCTTCACATTGATTGCACGGTTCTCCAGTAATTACTGAACCTACCTCGGTTTCTTGTGTGGGATTCAGGCAGTTGACAGCTTTGGCAAGAAGACGTGCGACTGTTGTTTTACCGGTGCCTCTTGGACCCCAAAAAAGATACGCGTGACCGAGACGCTCAGACCGAATTTGGTTCTGTAGCGTGGTTGTCACGTGCGCCTGTCCAACAACATCGCGGAAGCACTGAGGGCGCCATTTCTGTGCAAAAACTTCATAAGACATGCTTAATAACCTTAGACAGGCAAATATAGAACCTTATATTTACTACGCGTAGATAGCAAGACGATGTGCAAACTCAAAAGCACACCTTTGAAATTGGCAGGTGATGTGTAGCATTGAAACACCACATACATTAAAATATAAATGGCTATGCACCCAGAGTTGACAAGCCTTTCCGGGCGTTGCCCATGTCGTTGGCTCAAGCCAGGCTACCTTGCGTCACACGAGAAAACTTATCTGCCGCTGCTTCTTTCCAGACCTGACGGGGTTCAACAAGCTCTCGTTGCTCAAGACCTAGCTATCAACGCTACGTGCATGGGACAGTCCCCACAAAGACAGGCCGCATACTGGGAATTCCGTTCTGCTATAGCGGATTGCAGATACAGGGCACCGCTACCTCCCCACCTAGCATAGCCAAGCCGTTAAAGTTGTTCATCAAATGTGAAATATGCTGGTCGGGATACGATCAGTTGCCGCGTAAAAAACCGACCTTACTCCTAAAAATGGCGGAGAGAGTGGGATTCGAACCCACGGTACTGCAAAACAGCACACATGATTTCCAGTCATGCCAGTTCAACCAACTCCTGCATCTCTCCGATAAGTATAGTAAAAAGTGGAGCAGACGGGATTCGAACCCGTGACCTCATCCGTGCGAGGGATGCGCTCTCCCAACTGAGCTACTGCCCCAAGAAAATCATAAAAAGTTAAAAGTGTAGCAAGCACCCGGAGCGTCACATAATATTCAATCAAAAAACGGAGAGAGTGGGATTCGAACCCACGGTGACTTGCGCCACAACAGTTTTCGAGACTGTCCAGTTCAACCGCTCCTGCATCTCTCCCTATTGTGTATGGTTATCGGTTTTTAGTAATCATTGATGTGCGCGATTGTTCTCGTAATGGTATGTTCTTTTAGTTGTAATAATGTTGTTAGATTAGTCCTTCTCTGTAAATTTTGGATTTATAATCTTGGTGGTTCTCCATATCTGTTTTTATAGGGGGACCCTCTAAAAAATCCGCACACGATAAGCAGGTATAAACTACCAACACAAGGAACAAGTCCCCATAAAATATTCAACCCAGATCGGTCTGTGTCATGTAAACGTTTGATAACTATAACTATATCAGTATAAATAGTTATAAGACCGGGCGATACGAAAAGAATAGCTAAAACAGAATCTGGATCATCAGGGTCTCTTCCTACTGCAGTATAAATAAAAGCTACAAGAATATAAAAGAGAATAACCCCTATGGCATACATCCAATACTGAAAACGATTAATTCTACCCTTAAAAGAGAAAAGAAAACTTAACATTTCATTTCCAAATAATATTCTTATTTGAATTTTCGTTGTGCTTTTTGTTCTTCGCGTTCCTTGCATTCATACCCAACCAACTAACAAATCCTACCACTCTCTATACACAATACAGCCAAGAATAACATCATTAACGACGGTTCTTAAAAAATGATTTCAATAATGCGCTACTCTCTTCTGAACAGACACCGCTTACCAATTCCACTTGGTGATTCAATCGCTCGTCTCGAACAATATTATAGAGTGTTCCAGCTGCGCCTGCTTTTGGATCAACGGTAGCATAAACAACCTTCGGAATACGCGCCAGAACTATTGCCCCAGCACACATTGGGCACGGTTCCAAAGTTACATATAAGGTTGTATTCGTCAAACGCCAGTTGCCAAGTTTTTGCGATGCTTCTTGTATCACCAGCATTTCGGCGTGTGCAATTGGATTTCCAGATTGTTCCCGTATATTATAGGCAGCAGCTACACAAGTATTGTCTTTAACAATTATAGCACCAACAGGCACTTCGTCCTTTTCCCCTGCTTGTCGCGCTAATTCGAGTGCTTGCTTCATCCAGAAAACATCACTGTCCAAAATTTGACCAATAGGGACAGTATTTGAAACCGCTTTTAATTTTTCTGACTCTTGAGTGCTCACAAGACATGCCCCAAGATTCTAAAAGCGCCTGAGAGGATTCGAACCCCCGGCCTTCTGATCCGTAGTCAGATGCTCTAATCCACTGAGCTACAGGCGCATCTTTCACCAACACATGGCGATCAAAATATGATTTAGTTAGGTTTTACTACGTTCAACTCAACCGACAAACTTAACACACGTTATACAGCACACAACACCGATTCAGATGGTGTGTAGGTGATTATAAGTTGAAAAACGGAGAGGGTGGGATTCGAACCCACGATGGCTTTCGCCATAACTGCTTAGCAGGCAGTCCAGTTCAACCACTCCTGCACCTCTCCAGACTTTAAATTTGGCGGTGGGAGTAGGATTCGAACCCACGGTGACTTGCGCCACAACGGTTTTCAAGACCGCCGCTTTCGTCCACTCAGCCATCCCACCATTTTTGATAATTAACCGATTTAATTATAACACATATTAGACCTTTTGTCAAGCGAATTCGTTGGGCGGGCAGAGGTTTAATTTTCTGGTAGGAGCAAGCATTGAATCGCAACATTCCACTGTGAATTAACGCCAATTAGAGGATGCGCAAAATTTAGAGGATGCGCAAAATATTTCCGTGTATGCGTCTACGACAGCGTATAGATGCCCCATTGAACTCTTGTAATTTCACCTGTATCTACAAGATGGCTGAGCTCATTTTTTATTGCTTTTGGATGTCCCTCAATGGCTTCAATAAGTTCTGCAGTTCTTTTCTCGCCATCAGCAAGGAGAGATAAGATTTGGTCTCGGAAGGGAATACGAAGAGGTTTTCCTCCTCTGAGTTTCTGTAAAACTCGGTTTGCTTGTCTTGAGGAGCATCCAAGGATATGCTCCACTTTTTCTCTACTGGATTCGACAGTTAGATTGTCACGTTCTGTTTCAAAACGTTCGCGTATCGCAATCATTTCAGGAAGTTTGTCAAGTCCACCGGCAACTTCAAAATCTTCCCAGTCAAAAAGAAGTGTCTCAGGTCTGTCAATGATTTGGGGCAGTGCCAAACTTGAGATTAATACAACTTTCTTATTCGGCAACTTGTCCAACTTCGCACGCTGTACAACCCGCGAGAGTATGGATATAACACTCTGTTCATAAACACTCCGAACGCGTGCATCTGTATAATGACTGGATTCTGTATCTTCATCATAGGTGAGGGGTTCTTTGTCGTTTCCAAACAAAACCTGTGCTCGCTGCCAAATGAGTTTTTGTTTCTGTGTCGGTGTGCCGATTATCCAGACAACATGTGCCTCTTCAAAAGCGTCACTCAATCCTTCCATCTTTTTAAAATCCGCCACAAAACAAACGTTTTTCATTTTTGCGAGATCCACTAACCGTGAGGCAACTGATTTATAGGTGATAATCGCATGCTTAATGTTCGGGTCTTTCTCAATCTCAGCCCGGATACCGAGCAAAAACCGCTGACCCGTTTTAGACATGCCGATGAGGTCCCAGTTGCTGTTGTAATCTAAAATCGCTTTGCGTGGATAGATTCCTGTCCGTATCTGAAAAACTTTGTTTCCTGCGACCCAATCAGTTAGTTCGGTGCGGCGCACTTCAATTTTCTTATCCGGAAACGCTCTGCGAAGATGTTGATCAGAGAGGTTTGCTGACATTAACAACAGACGTTTGACGTTAGGATGCAGTACCGGCGGCACCCAGAACTTTAGCACTTTGCCGGTCCACCGTATTGGTGCATCCGCATCCCGCGTGTAATGTGCGAAGAAACTTTCAAGTTGATGCCAAAACGTCCAGTCTGGATTCGGACAGATTATCGGTAATTTCTGAATGTCTTTGACGTTCTTTATGGCGAAGATACCTAATTCGATGGCTTTGGACATCGGCATATAAATTTTCAGGTCTTCGTTAAGTGCAAGTGACGGCAGTGAAAAAATGGGTAGGCCTTTTGCCGTGAGTTTTTCTGCAGCGTTATTGTCAAGAGGAGTGTAAGCAGACGCGCCTCCTTCAAACTCAACGGTAAAACGTGCTAATTGCTTTCCGGTGTCAGGATCAATAAACTCACGCGTGATAATTTTACCCCGTACATTGACGAGACACATCTGTTGAATGAGGCTGTCTTGCTGCCATTCAAATGCACGCATCACTGCGCGAATCCGCTTGACCGCATCCGCATGAGGTTTGTCTTTGATTTCTACTGCATGGAGTAAAGCTTTGGCAAAGTTTCCCAAGGCACCTCCTTGCCAGTTGACACTCCATTCTTCCAATATCTTTTTCGATAGTTTACATTCCGGAAACAGTTCGTACGCGTGTATTCTATCAATGACACAAAGCCTTTCCGTCTCATCCATCTGCCTGAGGATTTCTTCTGCCATTTCCGCGTGTTGTGGGTCGAAAAAAAGTTGGGGGAGTGCTAATATCTGGGTCTTGGCGAGTTGTAATGAGGAGGGTTGCGCCAAGAATCCACGCTGCTGACATTGTGTATAGACGGGGCACTGTGGACAAATGCTTTCACGCGCATCACCGCCCTTTTCTTCAAGCGCATCACATCGCTCCGGATCCTCACAGACATTACCCAATTGAAACGGGGTTACCATGCGAACGTCAATAGGTATCTTTTTCACCTGCTCCCACAGGTACATCCGAGGTTTTCAGCGTTTGGACAATGGAAAATTTCGGTTTTGATAGCGGTTTTCTAATTTTTCTGCTAATTTGTAGGTTGGCACGTTTAAGCAGGTTGCACTACCTTTACTGACATTGGATACGGCTTCATAATGTTTCTCTGAGTCTGTTTCCGCAATTAGTCCGAGAATACGATCAGTTTGATCGAAAATATTCTGTATCCGAACACCATTCTTTTCGAGTGTCTCATAAACCTTTTCTGTCTGTTCTGACTTGTGCAACATAGGAGAAGGGCGTTTTATCGCCAATGGACTAAGTTTTCCTTTTCGGACTGTGAGCATCTTTTTGGATATAGGCATACCGGCAAGAGGTATCAGAGAAACAATCCCCGTATCGTCCCATATATCCGTTATTGGTGTGGACATCATGGGCAGCCCTATATCGGGTGCCGATGCGCGTAACCACACCTTGTTCTCGTTTTCCCACAACGATATGTAGGTACCTCCAACATTACTGTTGGGTGCTCTCCATCGGTGAGAGTCGTTATCTTGCAGGATATAAGAAAAACCCCGCTTTACAAGCGTCTCTTTTGCGAGATCAAGGTTATACGAACCCAGAGAGAAGGGTACTTCGCGGACAATTTGTTCCTGTTTTATTTTTTCGGGGGCGGGTTCATGAAGTACAGCGCGTAGGGCATCAATAGGCGCAAAGACGACCTCTTTAGCAATGACGGGCGGATCTAACAGATTTCCAAGCAGAATTTCATTGCGCGCATCCCACTGATTGTGTCCCTCCTTACCAAAAACTTTAAGATATACATCTCGTTTGTGTGGACTTTTTGGAGTGGGTACGTGCTTGTAGATATAAGATTTCATCTCCTCGTCATTTGGGTGGAGGTAATCCGGTATTCTGCAAGAAAAACGCAACCCTCCAGCTTTTGACATCGTCAAAAGTGGATTCGGAACAGCGTCAATGAGTGCCTCTATGCATGTAAGAATAGCATCAGGAGCGACACATAAGGCTTGATATGTAAAATTGAAGTCGTGCCACTGGGCACCGTCAAGTTCGGAGGGGATACCGGTATATATCTGAATTCCCCATGATGCGCGCCATCGTCTCATTCCCCAATCTTGTATTCCCTGCCGTTTCAAAAAGCGTTCACCTCCCAAAGTTCGCGGGCCACGATCATTCTCAGGAGCCTGACCTATGGGCATGAAGGAGATGTTTGCTTGTTCTAAGTCAGCAAGCAGCATAGGGTTTCTGTACGCACAATAGACTGTAAGATGATAAGGATAACCCTTATTGTACAGCGCAGGTGTTACTACTGTTTTCCGCTGCCGAAGCGGTTTTTCGTGCCGTTCATGGCAACGTTGAATAAGGTATTGCAAGGTATTCATAGCTAAAAAAAAGATTGGTATGAAAACGAAGATGTTTAACAAACGACAACTTTACAACATAGTATAACATAGAATCAGGACACGGTTAACTATAATTATATTATAATACTTCTTTTTAATCAAGTTTTTTCTTCTTTTTAATCAAGTTTTTTTGTTTTGACAAGAAGATTGGCTGACCCCTGAGATTCGAAAAATTGATAAAAGTCATAGAATTGCGCGTTTTCAAGCCAATTAAATATTTTTTTTGGCAGATTTACTTGACTTGTGTGGTTAAGTTGTGGTATAATTAACTGTATTGAGACATATTTATAATATTTATATATAAATAAATGGAAATGTCATAATATGGCTTTGGGTAAAGATAATTTTCAATTTAGGTTTGAAACTTAGGAATCTCTAATCTGTTAGATATTCTGTGTCTGTTCGCTGCTGGATTTGAATAGACAAGTTATTCGAACATTTCGTGTGCATAATCAACCGTGGCGCGATAAATCAAAAATCATAATGGGAGGATTGGAAATTGAAAAGTTTTTACATACTATTTCTTGTTTTATTTGCAGTCATAAGTCTTGGTGGATGTAATGAAATGGTTCAAGTTGCGAAACCACTCATTCAAGACGAAGTTGACCTTGAAAGAGAAGGCGATAATTACACTACACCTTTTGATATGCTGTCCTATGATTTGAGCGCGACATTCATACGAGGAGAGGAGGCATTTCAAAAAGTGTTTTTAGTCGAAGATGGGCTAGGTCCAATTTTTAATAATACCAGTTGTGTAGGTTGCCACCCTGGAAATGGCAGAGGCACACCAGATTTAGCACTCATACGATTTAGCAGGGGACATGATCTTATCCTTGATATGGGTGGACCACAGTTCCAAGATAAAGTTATCCCGGGTATGCCTTATGAAATGCTTCCTGAGGGTGTTGATAAATCAACACGACTCCCACCACCTGTTTTTGGAGTGGGACTGATAGAAAATATTCCAGTTGAAACGATTTTGTTCTATGCTGATGAGTTTGATGCTAATGGCGATGGTATTTCTGGAAGGCCTCATTGGGTAATTCCACCCGAATTTGTTCCAGCTACCGAGGTTGGTGGTGGATCGGGAGAACAACTTGGCAGATTTGGGCGAAAAGCATCAGTTTCGTCATTAGTCCAGCAGACTGCAACAGCTTTTCAACAAGACATGGGTGTTACCAGCGGTTTCATACAAGAGGAAACCGTCAATACTGGTGACACAGTTCCTGATCCGGAGGTTGATAGTTCAACCGTCATGGACATCGTAGTTTTCATGCGGTTGCTTTCGCCACCACCACGTGGTGTAATAACAGAAGAAGTTAGACAGGGAGAGAAACTTTTTGACACAATTCAGTGTGCTACTTGTCACGTCCCAACGATGCAGACAGGACCGTCCCCTATCCCCGCTTTGAACAAGGTAGATGCTCACATCTACTCTAACTTTCTTTTGCACGATATGGGTGAGGAATTAGCGGACAACCGTCCAGATGGTTCTGCAACCGGAAGAGAATGGCGGACTGCACCGCTTTGGGGAACTCGCTTGGTAGCGAAATTCCTTGGCGGCACCCCGTTTTACCTTCATGATGGGCGCGCCACTACTCTTGAAGGCGCAATTCGAGCGCATGGCGGTGAGGCTCAGAATGCAAAGGAAGCATTTTTCAACCTGTCTGAGACAGAACAGCAAACTGTTATTGCCTTTCTTGAATCGCTTTAGGAATGTAGAGCAGGGCCAAGACCATTTTAGATTCTGTGTTAAATGACGATATTACAAAGACGTAAACACCTCGCCCTGGGGAGAGGCGATGAATGCCAACGCGCATACTGCGTTGATTGGCATACTAATAATGTCCCCTGAATAACCAATTCATTAGAGTTGTTATTCCTCCTAGCGGGGGAGAAATCCCCCGCGCTAACAAGAAGTGGGTTTTGTCTGAACGAATCAACGCTGAATATTATATGTGAATTCGGCGTTGATTCAAGAAGCGAATGTTATAGCAGCTTATAATGGTAAACGGGTTTGGTCGGTATACTGTCTGATCCGTTCGTGCGCCAGATCAATATATTTTTTTTCAATATCGTAGCCGATATAATGCCGATCCGATTTCAGAGCACTCAGACAAGTTGTGCCACTTCCACAAAATGGGTCCAAGACGACATCCCCTACGAAAGTGTAGAGTTGAATTAAGCGATGTGGTAGCTCTTCAGGAAATGGAGCAGGATGGCCGATGCGTTTGGCTGAAACAGAGAGGAATGTCCAGACGCTTTTTGTCCATGCCAAGAAATCTTCTTTGCGAATAGAATTCTCTTTGTCGTTGTGTTTCCGAGAAAAGGAATCTTTTGAGAAAACGAGGATATATTCGTGAACATCTCTCAACACAGGGTTCGCTGCTGATAACCAACTTCCCCATGCCGTAGAACTTCCCGCACTTGCGGCTTTATCCCAGATGATCTCACCGCGCATGTAGTAGCCTATTTCCAACATATCTTCTATGATGTGACTGTGCAACGGGATATACGGTTTCCTTCCTAAATTGGCAATATTAATGCATGCCCTTCCACCGGTTACTAATTTTTTATAGGTTTCGGCAAACACGGTGCGGAGAAGTTCTCTATATTCGTCTAACGACAGATCGTCGTCGTACTCCTTTTTCGCATTGTAGGGCGGTGAGGTAACCATCAGATGGATGCTGCCATCTGGAATTTCGGACATCTGTTCGCTGGAGGCACAATAGAGACGGTCAAGGTTTTCAGTCGGAATTGGGTTGTCTACCCACGTTTCGGGTTCAGGAGGCTCTTGGTTTGCATAGAGTTTACCCTTATAAAATTCAGTGGAGTCGTGATTGATTCTTCCGGGTGTTCCGAATGCGCTTGTCTGGGTGCCTTGCTTTTGAGATTCCGAGTTCGTTCTTCTCATATCTTCTATCCACCTCAATACCGATCTGGATACCAAAAAATTATATCGCGTTTCGGAAACAACGTTCCTAAAAATGCAGAAACCGAAGCATCCGAATTGACCTGTTCCCAGCCTATTTCACCAAACAGCAGTTGCCAAAAATTTTCTTCATTCATTCCCAAACTGACTGCATCCGAAGTATCATCCACAATTTGAATCGTGTCGTTACCGTTGTAACGCAACACTGCCTGTTGGTTGTTGACAATCGGAAATTTTACTGCGATTTGTGGAAACGATTCCTCGGAAGCAGCAATCTGCGATTCCCACTCCACCACGAGCCGCCGCAGAAGCACGGGTAAACGGACGGCATAGAGCATCATTGCTGTATCTGTGATTGAATTTAGCTCTCTGTTGGACGTTGTTATGAGGCATTGGACAAACGGATGTTGGGGTGAAAACATGCCCTTTATCTCTTCAACCTGATTTGCTTCACACGCTTGCAAAAGGTGGCAGACAAGCGCGTCCAAAACATCTGGATTATCGGGTAGGTGTCCTACTTCACGCACCTTCGCACACTTTCCGTCAATCTCATAGTTGAGGTATCCACAGATATTCCCATTGCAATGAGCAACAACGGTTGGAAGAATGCCACGGATACGCGAGGGTTCCATATCCCAATAAGCGCGCGTGCGAGAAACGGTTCCACTCTGTTGCGCGTTCGCTGTGTCGTGTATTGATGCCACAGCATCTAAATCGGTTTCTGCGTTGAAAGCCCTAATCTGCAAGTCTGATGGTTTTTCAGTTGTTGCCGAGTTATATTTTATCTGGAAACCGTGTAGCGGAAAGGATGTCCATCCGAATTTGCGGTAAAATTCCTCCGGAATGATGGTAAACAACACCCCAACGTCATACCCCGTTGTCTGCAGATACCCGATTGTGTGTTGCATGAGTGCAGATGCATAACCCACTCCACGATATTTTGGATGGGTGCAGACACCACCGATACCACCCATCGTCACAAGGGACGCACCGACCCTTAACCGACGTTCCCAAACGCGCAAGGTCGAAACAACCCGATCATTCACGACAACGACTCGGGTCTGCGAAAGTCTATAACTGCTATCCCCTCGGACGTACTGCCAATAGCGTTCATGCTGGTTCGGATTGAACGCCATGCAGTTGAGTTCAACGACCTGTTCTAATTCTGATTCCTGTGCTGCTCTTATTTCCATTCCTTTGTCCTAACGCCAGTTTATCGCATTGAGAAGATAACCCCTAACGCCTCATTTGGGGTTTGAATCAATTTTTCACATCCGTCTGCGGCTTGATCAATTGGCACAATATCTGTAATCAACGGTTGTACCTTGATTTTACCCTCAGACATTAACCGCAGTGCTAATTCTAAATTGCGCTGTGTTAGCCACGGAACAAACACAGGCGGGTAATCTGCACCGTGTTCATAATCCTCATCGTGGTAGCCGGGGCCGGTACGCGCCGCGCTGATAACATCAACATTGCCAAGTCCTGCTGCAAAGCCGTGGGTAATGCTGGCAC
Organism: Candidatus Poribacteria bacterium; assembly: GCA_965197475.1. Taxonomy (GTDB): domain Bacteria; phylum Poribacteria; class WGA-4E; order WGA-4E; family WGA-3G; genus MSPOR6. The sequence goes on from CBDANF010000003.1 coordinate 2,514,953, forward strand.
CACCAACGATGACAATCCGTCCCATTTTGTGCGTATCCGGTGCTGTTTTCAGCATCGCGCGGATCTGTTGAAATGCACTCGTTGCATCTCCGCCGAACGCTATTATCCCACAATCCATGCCATAGCCACGTGTAAATTCCTTCGCAATCGGAATCGGATCCGTTTCAGAGACATTTATAGTGCGGTGTATCCCTGCCCCACTCTCTAAACAAACGTCAGCAATTCTGATTCGTAACGGCAGGCGGTCTAAACCGATAACATAAGCACCCGCTATTTTGGCAATTTGGGACGCGAATTGTCCTACGATGCCTAATCCTGCAACCACAACGTTTTCACCAATGCAGATACGTCCGCGTTGCACCGCGTGCAGTGCTGTCGCCGCGAGGTGGATAGACGCAGCTTCTTCATATTTGACGTTATCAGGGATTTTAGCACATAGGTTATGCGGCACACAAGCATACGTGGCATGTAGTGCATAGCCACCTCCCATGCCTGCCACCCTGTCACCAATCTCAAATTCGTCACAATCTCCCGCTTTGCCGATAACGACCCCAGCGTTGGTATATCCGAACGAACGTTGCTGCGTTTCGGAACCCGGATTCTCCCGCCTCTGTTTGATACCACCAAGTTCTGTCCCCGGACTAACCATTGAGGAGTGAACTTCAATCAGCAGTTGCCCAGGTTTCGGTGTGGGTGTTTCCTGTTCTTCTGTCAAGATACGTCCTGCTTCATTCCTCATCACAACTTTTCTTGTTTTACTCATTTTGTTCCTTCATATTGATTTTTACAAACACGACTTCCCTATCTTGTAGTCGGAGTTTTTAACTCCGACTGTATTTTATTCTATTTTCCATTTGTTGTCAAATCAAGTATAGACATAAAAAATTATTTTTATGTCGGAATTCTCCCCAAATCTACGTGATTATTAATGAAGGCAACAATAGATTTTCTTGGGGGAGGGAAATGGATGGTGATGCACTGCATCGTTGGTTTTTAGAGACAGGCAGCGAAGAAGCATTAAATTTGCTTATGCAGAAGTACTATAAACCAATTTACGATCACGTTTTCGCGATCTTGAGAAATCATCACGATGCCGATGAAATCACGAATGAAACCTTCCGAAAAGCCTTCAAAGAGAGGGAAAAGATCCAGTATCCTGATAAACTTGTCGGATGGTTATATACCACCGCGAAACATGCGGCGATTGACCGCTTAAGAGCCAGGCAGCGAGAAGTCAACCGTATGCCAGAATTAGTCTCTCTTGATAATTTGGATGGTGAAAGAAAAGCTGCAGCTGCGTCAATACTTGCGGCACTGCAAGCAGAACAGACTGAGACGGACCAATATCTGTTGACAGGTCTCCTGCGACTTCTCTCTGAAAAGGATCGTGAGGTTGTCCAATACCTATTAGATGACCTAAAGCCGAAGCAGATCGCTGAAGCGATAGGTTCCACAGCCGAGGCAGTTCAGAAAAGGTGGGAACGGATACTCAAGTGGTTACGCCCGATTGCTCATCAGTTAGACGAACTGCTTGATAATCTTCCATCTCAAGAACAGAAGGTTATGGAACGGTATTTAGACAATCAACCTCTTGAATATAATAGGTGAAAAATTAGGTATCTCCCCGACTGATATTGAAGTATGTGTGAAACGTGTAGTAAAGCAGTGGAAAGAATTACTAAATAAAACGCCACGAAACGGAGGATAATATGCTTCGCGACATCTGGACAAATAAATGGTTTATCGGTGGCTTCGGTTTTCTGATTGTTTTCGCGGTGCTGTGCCACTTCTGGTACCAACACGATATAGCATCATTCCAAAAACAGCTATCGGTTAATGATGATATTATCCTTCAAGTGTCTCAAAAGGCACAGAAAGCGTCTCAAAAGGCACAGAACCCTGACAAAACAATGGAACAGGCAGATGTCCTGTTGGAAGAATCCTTTGAATTCGTGGAAAATATGTCTGAATCTGTTTGGGATACGTCGGTTCCCACAGAGGAGACAACAGAAAAAACCGACACGTTTGCGGAAAACACAGACTTAACTACGGATGCTCGGACCTCTCCCTTTGGATTTGGTCCGTACCCTGAAGTTCCCACCGATTTTCCGTTTAGGGAACAACTTTGGGATAACGTCACGCCAGAGCATGAGTTGTTAGACCGGGTTCGTGTTAAGTTATGGAAACAGGGCACACAAACTACAGGTGCCATGTTTGATAGTAGTAATGGTCTCATTTATCTATCTATTCCTGGTGTCCTTTACGTGCAATGGCATTACGTTGAAGAAGGACCTCCTGAGTACGTAGGGCGACGGTATGCCACACGAGTCATGGGTAACCCAGATACTACTGAAAAGTGGAAATCTTCATACCTAACTGATTATATGTTTGAACGCACAGACGTAAACAATAACGTTGAGGCATCAGATATAATGGTTTATGAATACCCAGATAGGGGTATAGACCCCTACAAATTCCTCGATTTACCGAGGTAAGGAGAATATAATGAAACTGAATCGTGTTCTTTTACTAATTTTCTTTTCATGCACAATCCTTTTCGTTGGTGTGGTTAGTGATATTTCAGCAGCTTCGGATTCTGACGTTCCCTATGAGGCTATCGCAGAAGCCGAACGTTTTGATAATAACAGTCCAATTCTGCAAAACGGATCTCCTATCAATATGTTGGTGGATTTCCCATTAGTACATGTCCGTTTGCATGCGCGTGCTTTATGTAGTTCTCCTGATGGAAGAAACGGTGCTTACTCACTAGTGTATACAGTACCCAATGTAAATTGGATACTTATGCAGAGTCATTTTCATAAGCCTGGTCATCTAATCCATGGGAAGTTTGATTATGACAGAACCATACTACGTTTTTACGAACACAACCCAGCCTTCGTTGTCGCAGCTGCTTATGGAAATACTGGTGGAACTGTATCTGGAAGCCAACCTACCAGCAGATCTCATTCAGCGGCTATTGGTGATGGGGTGCCAGCGTGGGTCCCTCCTCCTCCTTCAACCATCATCACCCAACCAGATCCCGATCCATCCGATCCTGACAGTGACACAGATAGTGATGGTCCGTGTCAGTCGCCTGGGTTATATCCTGTCAATGGTTTGTATACCGCTACGGCAGGAGAGACAAAGGAGTCTTGCCTTGTGGCCCCCGATCCCTATTACGCTGTGGCTTTGTACGTAAAGAATCCTGGAGATACAAGTCAATACGGAACACGTGTAACTGAAATAAACGGTGATTGTATCACCTCAACGGCAACACTGAGTTACACTTTTCCCAGCAATGCCTCTGGCGATTATCTTATCACTGCCGTTGTGGACCCGTGTGGGCATGGTCACTATGAATACAGTTACACCGTGTCCGTCACACTCCCACCCGGCATATATCCGACCGATACAGGACCAGCGGGTGCTACTCCTGGTACGCCTTACGAGTTAAAAGTTATCACCGATGAAAGTTACTACTGGATCAACTGGTATGTAAAGCGGGCAGATGAAGCAGGACTTGGAACTAAGGTAGAATCCAACTCCGGTGGCACTTCCACCGAGGCGACAATGAGTCATACCTATAATGTTATAGGCGACTATGTCATAACAGCAGTTATTTGGCGCGGTTCAGATATGTCACGTTATGAGGAAACCTATAATCTTAGGTGTGATTCTTAAATTATGGTGAATTATTGAAATAATTATACACTTTCCCTGTAGGAGCGATCTCCGAATCGCGACTTAACTTAATGATAGTTGGGAATCGGAGTTCCCTCCCGCTGAATGCCAAAAAGCGCATTCAGCGTTGATTCACAGAATAATAATGCGTAAATCATTCAATAATCTACCATACATCGGTGAGTTGTATTCACAAATCCAAACAAATCGGTAGGTAAAATCTTTGTTTTACCTACCGTCCCTTTGTAAATATATTGTTCCTAACGAGCATTGCGTAAAGTATTTTCCTGCTGCCGTAGGCATTATGACATCTTATACCATTTCTATATGATAATAGGACATTATTCCGTCCGTCGGGTAGAAGCGATAGCGAAACCCAACATGCACGAGGTGATATAAACTACGTGTCCAAATCAACGCTGAATGCGCTTTTGGCATTCAATCGGGTAGAGTGGACGAAACCCGACACGTATGATTGATGGAGGTTTTCCATGTCGGGTTTCGCTGACGCTCTACCTGACCTACAGTTTATTATGACAATTTGTCAATTAGAAATGGTATTATGATGTAATCCGAGATTCAGACAGGACAATTGACATTTAATCCAACACATGGTAGAATAAACGCAACATTAAAACGATTTTATATTTGCCCACGGCTTTCTACCCAGATAAGTGGTGGGAACAGCACAAAAGGAGTACAAACCGATGAAAAACACGTTGTGTTCAATTTTGACAGCACTGTTGATAGTACTCATATTTACACCTAACAGTTTCACCCAAGATTCACTGCAAGAGGATATAGAGGACTTAATTGAATCAGTACGAAAGGAGTTAGAGGATGCAATACAAGAGAGTTTACGTGATGACGAGAAAACGGGCAAGGTCAACAAACTTGTTTATTCTACCGACGATATAAATTTTTCCCACGATGGCAAACGCCTCGCGTTAGCGGGGAACTACGGCATTTTGATCTACGACATTCAGAGAAGTCGCAAAAACGTTCAGGTAAGTTACAAACCTATCAAATTGAGGGAACATCAGGGGAGAGGGTGGCGGGTAGCGTTTAGTCCGGATGGTAAGCTACTCGCAAGTGCAAATGCTACAGGTTTGCTTTATATATGGGATGCGAAAACGGAAAAACTCCTTCGGACAATCGAAGAAGAGCCAAAATATTCATCTTTCTGGTGTATGGCGTTTAGTCCGGATGGCAGGATGATCGTTACCGGGGGGAATAGGGTTATCACTACGGATCCTTGGAGAAGTGAGGGCATAGTGCGTTTGTGGGATACACAGACGGGAGAACACATCCGAACACTCACAGGGCATAAGCGTCATGTCCATAGCGTGGCGTTTAGTCCGGACGGCAGGACTATCGCGACGGGTGGTAGCATAGCTTTCGCTAAGGATGGCAGTACGATAGATGGCGTAGTGCGTTTGTGGGACACACGGATGGGAGAACACATCCGAACACTCACAGGGCATAGAGGTATTATCAATTCCGTGGCGTTTAGTCCGGACGGAACGCTACTCGCAAGTGGCGGTATTGACAAACCCGTCCGCTTATGGGATGTGAAAACGGGGCAACAAATCCGAACACTCGGAGAGGGTGGTCCAGGGTATTCTGCGGGTCCGAGAGATCTGGAAGGAGGAGGATTTATAGGTTCTTTCGGTCCGGTTGATTGCGTAGCGTTTAGTTCAGATGGCAGGACTCTCGCAAGTTCCAATTCTGTAGGTGTTTGGCTATGGGATGTAAAACGGGGACGACTCCTCCGAAGATTCAGAGACCAAAACTCAGGCGGTGGTCCTACTGTAGTGGCGTTTAGTCCAGATAGCAGGACTCTCGCAGTCTGTAGAAGTTATGAACTTGAGCAAATAGTTCCCAAAAGCAATGGCGTTACAATTCCTAAAGAAATAGAACTGTGGGATGCGGAAACGGGAAAACATCTCCATAGGATCAAGTTAGAAAGGTACAGACTCGAAACTTACCCATGAAAAATAGATTGTTTTCAATTTTGATAGCACTGTTGATAGTATTTACATTTACATTTAACAACCTCGCCCAAGATTTACTACGAGAGGCATTAGAGAATGCAAAACGAGAGAATTTACGTGATGGCGAGAAAATGCGCAAGAGCGGCAGCAAGCACTACATCAATGATATGAAATATTCCCCTGATGGCACACGTCTCGTGATGGCGGGGAGCTTCGGTATTTTGCTCTACGATGTTCAGAGAAGTGGCAAAAATATTCAGAAAGTTGATAACCCTGTCAAATTGGCAGGACATCAGGAGAGAGGCTGGCGGGTAGCGTTTAGTCCGGATGGCAAGATACTCACAACTCTCGGTGGTATGGGATCTTTTCGTTTGTGGGATGCGAAAACGGGACAACACATCCGAACACTCAAAAGGGATCCAGGGACATCGAACTCGTGTGTGGTGTTTAGTCCGGGTGGCAGGATGATCGTTACCGGGGGGAACAGGTTTGTCACTAAGGATGGTAAGAGAATGGAGGGCATAGTGCGTTTGTGGGACACACACACGGGACAACACATCCGAACACTCATAGGGCATAAGCGTCATGTCCAGAGCGTGGCGTTTAGTCCGGACAGCAGGACTATCGCGACAGGTGGTACAGGTAGCATAACTGGCGCTAAGGATGGCAGTACGATAGATGGCGTAGTGCGTTTGTGGGACACACACACGGGAGAACACATCCGAACACTCACAGGGCATAGAGGTATTATCAATTCCGTGGCGTTTAGTCCGGACGGAACGCTGCTCGCAAGTGGCGGTTATGACAAACCCGTCCGCTTATGGGATGTGAAAACGGGGCAACAAATCCGAACACTTGAAGAGGGTGGTGGGAGGTATTCTATGGGGCCGAGGGATCGGGGAGGAACGCGAAGCCCTATGGGTCCGGTCGATTGCGTTGCGTTTAGTCCAGATGGCAGGACTCTCGCAAGTTCCAATCATTTGGGCGTTCGTCTATGGGATGTGAAGACGGGACGACTCCTCCGAAAATTCAGAGAACGGAACGGTGGTCATGGCATTACTTTGGTAGTGTATAGTCCGGATGGTAGGACGATCGCAGCTTGTGCTAGCAATGAAGTCGATCTGTGGGATGCGGAAACGGGACAACTCCTCCAAAGACTCAAAATGCCCGATTAACGGATTTATCCTATTTTCCAATCTATAGGCGCGGTTTCTAACCACATCTATGATTGGAATCAAGTTAACTTGGTGTAATACCATATTAACTTGATCTTTCTCGGTAGGCGTGCTTTGTCCGCGCGCTGTCTGCCCAGAAAAATAAGACTAATCCTGTTAATTTGGTGTAAGTGTTAATTGATGGGAAAGTATACCCGAAAAACATTAGATAGATTGTAATGCCAAACAGATTTGTCCGTAGCATCGCGTCTCTATTTCTTCTCGGAAGCATTCTGCTGCTTTGCTGTTGGATCCGCGTTCAAGGCACCGAACGGATCCCGCAAGGGCAATTCACTGAAAATGATGCCTACTTCTACTATTGGCAAGCCACCCTAATTTCAGAACAGGGACATCTACCGGGGCGCGATATGCACCGGTGGTTGCCGCTCGGTAGAGATTTAGGGCAGACGCTCAATGTTTATCCCTATGCCCTCGCTTATACACACAAAGTCGTCTCCACAGTTTTTCCGAACGTCACGCTTTACCACGTTATCCTTTACATGCCTATCTTATGTTTTGGCATTGGACTCGGCGCGCTCTGTCTCTTTCTTTATCACACTTACGGACTTCTCTTTTCAAGTATAGTAGGCGTACTTCTGGCGATACTTCCGGGTAGTATAGAGCGCAGCACAGCCGGATTTGGAGACAGAGACGCATGGTGTCTAATGGTAGGCGTTCTTACTGTCGTAACGTATCTTTTCTCCTTGCAGGTACAAGATAAACGTTTCCGACTTTTGTGGACGATTATCAGCGGTTTTATTACCTTCTTAGGAGGCATGAGTTGGGAGGGTTTCGGTGTTTTTCTCAGCGTTATTTTTGTTGTGGAACTCTGGCGTTTTCTCACCAATGAAAAAGAAGAAGACCTCTTGTACTATCTGTTTTGGATGCTCACCTTTGTGCCGATGCTCTGGCTTGCCTCACCCGCCTATCGCAGTGGTTACGGTTTTTCACAACACATTGCTGTCTTTGTACTTGTACCGCCAGTGGTAATCCTACTACTCCGCAGCTGCCGACATCTTTTCTTGAACCATACCCCTTTTGCTGAAAAACTCCGTCCACATGGGCGTTCGCTTGCACTCGGCTTAACGCTCTTGAGTCTTACACTTGCAAGTCGGCTATGTTCTGACACAGCTTAGCACGTTCGCGAGTACTACCGTGCCGTTGAGTGATAACAGCTTGATGCAAGCAATGACAGAGTTGAGATCCCCGCCTTACCGGTATTGGGTCGCTATGGCAGCGTCTTTATTATAGGGAGTCTCGGTTTCGTTCTCATTCCCCTCCATCTCTGGAAGAAACAAGGATTTCTCTTATCAATACCTATTGCGCTCTTTACAGTCTTTTCCTTTTTCCGGCAACAAGGTGATAACCTCTGGGGGGAACCCTTTGGTAACGTCCTTTTTGGAATTGCTCTCGCGGGGTGTGTGGTCACCCTCATCGGAATCGCATGGCGGCGCAAGACTCAAGCCCCATCAGAACTCGTTTTTATTGCTTTCACTGCATGGTTTATTGTCTGGGTTGCGCTCTCTCGTGATGCGAAACGCTACGACTTTTTCATCGGTTTAGCCCTCGCCTTCGGGACCGCAGCCTTGATATTATTGATTGCACAGACACTCAGTGAGAGATTGAGAAGTTCTGTATATGTCAGTGACAGATTTCGAAAAGACTTTGAAGCGAACACACTAAAAACAGGAATCGCCATCATACTCCTCATAACAATAATGTGGCTGCCAACAAAAATCGCACATACGCATCGGACGTTATATGCAGCGAAAGAGATGCGAAACCCACTACCCGGAAACAACCGTGTCAATGCAGCATTCCAATGGATGAAAAAATATCTTGTTCCCAAAGCAAAAGAGACCCCTATTGTTGCTGCACATTGGGGGTACGGTAGCCAACTCAACGTTCTCGCCGGTGTTAGAACCATCACGGACCAGGATACCTACATACCACATTGGGTACATCTCTATTACAAGCATGTCCACAACACAACGGCGGAACGGGAAGCACTCAGCTACCTAAAAACACACGGTGCAACGCATATTATGCTCACCGGAAAAGATCCGAGAAAATCTTTTCTCCGCAGACAGTTAAGCGATGCATTTGTCCCTATTTATCCATTCGCCACAAAATTTGAAAAATCGGGGGTGAAAATATGGAAGATTCACTATCCGGGTAACATTCAGCCAGATCCGAAATACCGAGTGACCAAGTTTTAAAATAGACACGTTTAGGTATATATACATGCTTGCAAACACCATAACCTTCAGCCGCCTCTTTTTAACCTTCGTTGTTATTGCTTTGTTTAAACGGCATCCATTCCTAAATATCGCATGCATCACAACAATCGCTATTATCTTCGTCCTTGATGCTGTTGATGGCATCGTTGCACGTAAACGAAACGAGACATCTGAGTTCGGTGCTGCTTTTGACATAATCGCAGATAGAATTATTGAAAACGTCTTCTGGATTTATTTTACAGTGGCAGGCCATATACTTGTGTGGATACCGATCGTTATCATAACAAGAGGTATTTTAACAGACACGCTGCAACGTTATAGCACGCCACCAAAAAGCAAGTTTACACACACCCTCATTCGTTCATATATCAGTCGCGGCACTTACGGGGTACTAAAGATGCTTACCTTTCTTTATTTTTCATGGATGCATCTATATACCTCTGAAAATCCCATCATGAAACAAGTAGGACTCATACTTGCCACTGTTACCGTTGCAATATGCTTAATTAGAAGCATTCCTATACTTATTGCGGCATGGGAGGACATCAAACCCTCCGAAAGTCCTACAAACACATTCAGCGTTGATTTAGCGAAAAAAAGCGAAACAAAACACCCCTGAAATTACACTAAATTCCATCAGGGATAACGTTATACTCAAACCAACACCGCGTACCATCGGTTTTTAGCGTAATCGCACCGCGTTGATCCGTTCGTAGCTGCACACAATTACGTTCCCGATACCGTGCCACCACATCCGCATGCGGGAATTGATACCGATTCCCTTTGCCGAGAGAAAAGATAGCATAACGCGGCTGCACAGCATCGTTCCTGCCGATTTTGAAAAAGCAAAGCAGACAGTGTTACCAGATGCTATTTCCTCAGTTGAAGAGGTGACGACCGACCTTGTGAGTTACCTCCAAGGTATGACTATCTTTGGTCACCCTCGCACACAACAAAATGTAATTGCGCCGACAACAATTCCGAGTCTAATAGGAGTACTCCTTGCTTCTCTACATAATCCTAACCTTTGTTGGGATGAATCCAGTCGATTAGTAGCGTTGGCAGAAGTTGAAGTCGTTGCCATGACATCAAAATTGATCGGATACGATCCGGAACAGTCAGGTGGTGTGTTTACCTTTGGTGGAACCGGAACGACACTCTACGGAGTGAAAATCGGGTTAGAAAAAGCATGTCCGGAAACGATGCATAAAGGTACACCAGAAGATGCAGTCGTTTTCGTGTCAGATGCAGGACATTACTGTGCTGCGAATATTACGGGTTGGCTCGGAATAGGCACAAACAATCTGATTACTATTCCGACAACTGTTGAAAACGAAATTGACCTTGAATTACTTGAGCAAGAGTTGCAAAAAGCACTCACGAATGGAAAAAAGATTGCCTGTATTATTGCTACATTGGGTACTACCGATGCATTCGGTTTGGACAATTTACTGCAAATCGTTGCTTTGCGAGAAACCCTTGTTGATGAATTTGAACTTGACTATCAACCGCATATCCACGCTGACGCTGTCATCGGATGGGCATGGTTTGTGTTCAATAACTACGATTTTGAGGAGAACCTTTTAGGATTTCGTCCGCGCACCATCCGCGCTTTAGCAGGTGCCTGCAGAAGGATACAACACCTTTCCCTTGCAGATTCTGTCGGCATTGACTTCCACAAAACTGGCTTCGCGCCTTATATTTCCAGCCTCATACTAGTCAAAAATCAAGCTGATCTGGATATGTTGAAAAGGTCTCCTGAACAGATGCCCTATCTCTATCACTTTGGACAGTATCGTCCCGGAATGTTCACGCTTGAAACCTCAAGAGCTGGTACAGGAACTCTTGCTGCCCTTGCTAATCTACGATTGTTCGGGGAAGAAGGGTTGCGCGCTATTCTTGGACACATCGTTGAAATGACGCAACTTCTACGAGAACATCTGGGAGGACACGAAGGCACAACCGTCCTGAATCGGGGAAATTTCGGGACTGTTACACTTTTCCGTGCTTATCCAGTCGGTGTAGATACATTTGAAATCAAACGGCAGGAATTTGAAGATGCTGCTAATCGGGACATTTTAATTGCACACAACGTTTACAATCGCGAAATCTTCCAATACGTGAATTCTGAGGCGATGGAAGGTCGGGGTGTTTTCATCTCCACAACAGACTGCTACCGTAAAACCGCTTATGGAGAGCCAATTGTCGCCTTAAAATCGTTGGCTCATGTAAAGAATGAGTGCTAATGAAAAAGTTTAACCCGCTTGGTCATTGTCTTCATTAAAAACAACCGCACACATTCTTTACATGAGCGAAATCGTTTATCCTATCCCCGTTTGTTGATGAAGAAGATGTGAAAACAGTGGTTGCGAAGGTATTGGAAGCGAGGGAAGCAATTAGTTGAAGTGTTGCAATATACACTTCAATGGAGGTGGTGGGAATTGAACCCACTTCCGGAGGAATTTGAAAGCGACCATGCTTTCGCCTCCGTCGAATCCATTCACCCCCGTGTACAAATATAAATATAAGGATACCATATTCGCACCCACAATATCAAGTGAATAGCTCTGGTCAGACACCAATTTGTTGACTTTGCTAAGTGTCTGTGATAACCTATGTTTATAATAATCAGATTGGAAGGAATAGTTATAGTTAATGGAACATTGGATTGAACAACTTATTGGTGGATTACCCAACGTAGTCCTTTTTCTAATTATTGCGGTGATGCTTTATACACTCGGCAAAGGCGCAGACTGGCTTGTTGATGAAGCGGTTGTGCTTTCAACCCGATGGGGTTTAGGGAAAGCGATTATCGGTGCTACGATTGTGAGTATTGGGACAACAACACCTGAGGCTGCGGTCTCCGTGCTGTCTGCAGTACAAGGAAAACCGGGACTTGCACTCGGAAACGCAGTCGGTTCGATTATATGTGACACTGGACTTATTTTAGGATTAGCATCGCTGATTGCACCGTTATCGTTCAACCGTCAGTTAGCATCGCGCTTGTCCAATGTTCAGGTGAGTGCTGGTATTCTCTTGGTATTAGCATGTATTCCGTGGTCTTCCCCTATGGAAGTCTTTAAACAAGGTGGCGTACTTCCACAATTTATAGGATTCATCTTTGTTGTACTGTTAGGGTTGTATATCTGGCAGTCTATCCGATGGGCAGGTTCAACAACACCCGATCCTGAAGACGAAGAGAAGGCAGAATCAGGTGGATCAAGTACTTCCCTTACACTTCTGAAACTCATCGGGTCAATCGCAATCGTCGTAATTTCTGCCCAAATTCTCATTCCGACTGTAAGTATTCTTGCTACAAGATTTAAGGTGCCAGAATCAATTATTTCGTTAACATTGGTAGCATTCGGCACTTCACTCCCAGAACTTGTAACAGCAATTACAGCAGTTAGGCGTGGGCATGGTGAGTTAGCGGTCGGTAACATCATCGGTGCGGATATTCTGAACGTGCTTTTTGTGGCAGGGGTTTCTGCAGCAGCGACAAGAGGTGGGTTAGTAGCAGACGCACATTTTTTCCTATTCGCTTTCCCCGCAATGTTGTTTATCTTAATAGTTTTCCGATACGGTATTTTCGTTTCAGGTAGCCAGTTAAAACGTCCTTTTGGGGTTGTTTTAGTCGCAGTCTGGCTTGTAGTACAAATCCTCAGTGGTGTTTTGGGAATAGGGGTGCGTTAGAAACTTAAGACGATTTAGATTTGACAGAAATTGGTTTGTGATTAGCCTTATTAAAATGGAGGTGCGGTCAAACGCACAAACGAGCGCGACACCTCATCCAACTCATCCCGAACAGTCGTATCCAATTCCCAACCAACACCACCAAGGGTATCATCCAGTTGTTCAATCGTATCACTTCCACTGATAGCGACGGTGACTTCGGGATGTGATACCACCCAAGCCACTGCAAGTTGCGCAGGCGTTTTTCCTAACTCACCTGCAAGCCGTTTGAGCGTTGTAATTACTTTTCCAGTTGCCCCGCGCATCCGACGATCATATTCATCTCGGTAACGCCTTGCCCAGAGAGTTCCAGCAGGCGGCGGTCCATCAGGCGAATAGACACCGCTCAATAAGCCAACCGATAACGGACTATAACACATTACCCCAAGTCCTTCCTCACGCACTAATCCAAACATCTCGGTTTCCAAATCTCGATTTAGCAGGTTATACATATTTTGAACGCACATATAGGACGTCGCGTTGATGCTATCGGCAATCCAGAGTGCTTTGCAAACCTCCCATGCCTGATGATTACAACAGCCAAGGTAGCGCACCTTACCGGAACGCACCAGATCGTCAAGGGCACGAATTGTCTCCTCTTGCGGTGTAGTATCGTCCGCCATGTGAATCAGGTAGACATCAATGTGGTCAGTGCCTAACCTTGTCAGTGAACGGTCTATCTCACGTATGATATGGTAGCGTGATAATCCGTAGTCGTTTGGTCCCTGCCCGATGTGGCTGCAGACCTTGGAAGTAATCACCACATCATCCCGTTTCCCTTTTATTGCTTTACCGAGAATAGCCTCAGAACGACCAATATTGGCGCGATCATCCATCGGACCATATACGTTAGCACAATCAATAAGGTTGATACCCCTATCAATCGCCTGCTCAATCAAACGTTGGGCAGCACTTTCATCGTTTTGTCCTCTAAATCCCAATCCCAACGCAAGCGGACTTACCTTAACACCTGCTTTACCAAAATTGACATATTCCATAATCTATCTCCTAAATAGAAATTACCTTTGACGAGACGAATACCAAAACAAATTATAAATGTGCGCGGACAGACATCCGCAATGCGTCAACAAGCCGCTGCATATCTGCTGGCTTTGGTGCTGAAAAAATCATACGTTCATGTGTAACAGGGTGCTCAAATTGAAGGGTACGCGCATGCAATGCCTGCCGTTTGAGTTGTATAAACGCATGTTTCACGGGAAGCGAGTCCGCATCGTTCAAAGCGCGTTGCTCACCTCCATAAATAGTATCACCGGCAACTGGATGCCCAATGTGTTGCAGATGCACACGAATTTGATGGAGCCGTCCTGTTTCCAATGTGAGCTGAACGAGTGAGAATTTGTGGTAACTCTCTAATACCTGATAATGCGTGACAGCCCATCTACCGTTGTTTTTGACTGTGGTCATTCGACGTCTGTCACGGCGGCTCCGTGCTATTTGAGCGTCAATCGTACCCGTAACTTCAGTAGGGATACCGCAGACAACAGCGACGTACTGACGCGTAATAGTATGTTTTTCGAATTGCACAGACAATTCACGATGCACAACATCTGTTTTTGCAACAATGAGAACCCCTGATGTATCTTTGTCCAATCTGTGAGCGATCCCAGGCCTCTCTACCCCACCGATACCTGAAAGGTCAGTGCAGTGTGCAAGCAATGCATTGACGAGTGTGCCAACGTTCACACCGCTTGCGGGATGAACAAGCATTCCTGCAGGTTTGTTCAACACAATTAAGTGGCTATCTTCGTAAAGAATGTCAAGCGGGATATTCTCAGGCTGTCCGGTTTCCAAAGGACGGGAATCAGGTAGCAAAAGGCAAACTTGGTCACCAGAACGGAGCTTATAACTGGGGTGTTTGGAAACCGTATCATTAACAGTAACCGCACCGTCACGAATCAGTTTTTGAAGATAGGTGCGCGATACATCTTCAGTCACACTCATCAGAAACTGATCTAACCGTTTTCCATTGTGCTCTGTCTGAATATGATAGACTTGTCCTGTGGTTTCCATAACTGTGCATAGATTGGAATTAATCAGCGGAAGTTGAGATGCGGAGGGCTGCGGGAGGTGTGTTGGCAGGTCTTTTGTGGAGAACAATCTCAATGTCATGGTCCAACTTTCTAAGTAAAGAGAATATCCGTTCAATTGTAAAATGGCGAAAACGCCCATCTAAAAGGTCTGAAAGTTCAGACTTATCAATACAGAGGATTATAGCTGCTTCGTCTAACTTGAGTCCACGTTCAGTTATTATATCTTCAATCTTGAACACAAGATGTGCTTTTGCTTGCATTTCCTCTGGATTAGGAAATCCCAAATCCTTGTAAACATTGCCGCTGCCTATTTCGTATTCTATTTTTTCTTTACTCATTTTCGTTTTCCTTTGCGTAAATATATTCCATTAAATAATGTCTTGATAAATTGCTCCTGCAACCGCATTTAACGCTTCTTCAGTTAGTTCCTCTCGGGCGACTCCCACGGATTACCGTTCAGGAATATCAGGTGATCCACCAGGTTCTGTATCATCAGCCTCGCGCCATTGAGTGGGGTCGTCACGCTGTTCATCTCCTCTACCGTCGGTTGAACGTGTACTTCTGGATCGTCGTCCCACGGAACCGACAGCAGGTATTTCATCGCGGCTTTCGGCCGCATCCTTTTGAGTTCCTGTATCGCTTGGGCTGTCATCCATGTCGGATACGTCCTGTTCAGACTGGTTAGCCATTGGGGTTCGGGAGTCTGGCTCATCGCCCACTCCATCAGATTCAGCACGTGCAGGTGTTCTCCCTGTTCCACCAGTTCCTGATACGTTTGCCCTCCCTCGTCCAGTTCCGTTTCTGTTTGTAGGAGCAACTCCTTCGCCTTCTGGTTCCACGGGTGGTTGTTCTTCGGAAGTTTCTCTTGTTTCGGTTTACCTATGTTCTGCTCTTGCATTTCTTACTTTCTCCAGTTTTTTGGTAATCAGAAATACTATCAACACAGCCATCCACAGCACGGACAGTCGGTTTCTCTTGCCCTGGTTAGGTTTGTGATAAGTATACACTTGATTAAACGAATCTGGATTTGCTTAAAGTAATGTACTACAAAATTAAATGAAAAATTACTGAGGTGAAGAATTTTCATGGATAAATTTTCTACCGAGTTCTCTACCAACTTGAACTGCTATTCTAACAGGTTCAAGAACATTCGTATCAAAATTTACGATGAGTTGTTTACATATATCAGGCAAATCTTCTGTGTCATCGGTAACAACCCCCGATGTATGATAAAGGTGAATAAGGTTTCTAATACCTTCAAGAGATTTCCAAATTTCTTTGGATATGTAATTGTTTTTGATGCGATTGCTGCTAATTTTCTCAAGAAATTGATACGCTACAGCGATATTTCCAGTTTTTTGTCCTGTTGCTTTATATGTGCCTGTAACAGCAATAAAGTTCAGTTGAAAAAGATGTGGATAGTTTTCTGCATCAACTGATACAAACGCAACATCTTGTAGACTGCGAAGTTCACGTTTAATGTAGCTCTCAATAGACGCTTTCACATCTTTTTCTTCGCAAGACACATTGACATGAACCATAAATCTCAAGGATTCGGGAGCGTAAGATATGTTTACATAACTAGCAATTAGCATTACCATAATGATTGAGATAACTCCAATCTTCATGTATACTCCTATTTTGAAGTCTTGGTGTGCTATTAGGTTAAGAGGATTGCTGAAACTCTCTATCCAATTCGTGGTTTAATCATGCTACGTATTTTGAAATTAGTCAAGTTAAATCGAAAATGGAAGGATAATTCAAACCTAAACTACTAATTGCAAATACTATAAGTTGGAAAAAGCAGATTTTACCCCGTCACAGCACCTTCAGACGCAGACGAAACAGAATTTGCATATTTCGCCATAACACCGCGTGTATAGGGAGGTTCGGGAGGAGTCCACTTTTCAAAACGTGCTTGAATTTCAGCATCGGAGAGGGTAACGTCGAGCCTGCGTGCCTCAGCGTCAATCACGATTTCGTCACCCTCTTGAAGGATAGCGATGGGTCCACCTTTTGCTGCCTCAGGAGCCACATGACAAATCATAAAGCCGTGCGTAGCACCAGAGAATCTGCCATCGGTCAGTAGTGCTACATCTTCACTTAAACCTGCACCGACGAGTGCTGCAGTAACGCCTAACATCTCACGCATACCAGGACCTCCGGTAGGACCCTCATAGCGGATAACAATCACATCACCGGGTTTAATCTGCCCACCTTTGATAGCGGCAAAAGTATCCTCTTCGCGTTCAAAAATACGCGCAGGACCACGATGGAGCGTTTTTTTCTGACCTGCTAACTTGATGACGCATCCGTCCGGTGCAAGATTACCTCTCAAGATAGCAAAACCGCCCGTCGGTTTCAGAGGGGTATCCACCTCTCTAACAACCAGTTGTCCTGCAGTTTCAGTGGCAGCGTTTGCTTCTTCACCGATAGTTTTTCCAGTAACGGTGAGTTCATCGGGGTGCAGCAAGTTAGCTTCTGTGAGACGTTTCGCTAAGAACTGAATACCGCCCGCCTCGTAAAGGTCGGTAGCAACAAACTGGCCGCCGGGCTTCAGGTCTGCCAATACCGGTGTTCTCTGGCTAATGACGTGGAAATCCTCAAGCGTCAACGGGATTTGTGCTTCATGTGCAATAGCGAGAAGGTGCAAAACACCATTAGTAGATCCGCCAGTAGCTGCAACAGAGGTAATAGCATTTTCAAGAGACTTGCGTGTGATAATTTGACTGGGTCGGCGATCAGCAGCGAGCATGTCCATTACAAGTTGTCCTGCTTTATATGCTTCCTGATCCTTCTCTTCTGCCACAGCAGGCACACTCCCACTTCCCATTGGTGCGATCCCCAACATTTCAACAGCAGTTGCCATTGTATTAGCAGTGAACTGTCCACCGCATGCGCCAGGACCGGGACATCCTTTGCTAATCAGATCGTCCAATTCTTCTACTGTGATTGTGCCTTCAGCATGCTGACCAACCGCTTCGAACACGTCTTGGATAGTTACATCACGTCCTTGAAAACTGCCCGGCATAATAGAACCACCGTAGAGCGTAAGCGAAGGAATATCTAAACGTGCTAACGCCATCACAGTGCCGGGAACAGTTTTGTCGCATCCGCACAGCGCGACAACGGCATCAAACATGTTACCAATGGAGACTAATTCAATTGAATCGGCAACAATCTCTCGACTGATAAGCGAGGTTTTCATCCCTTCAGTCCCCATTGTAATGCCATCAGAAATGCTAACGGTATTGAATTCAAGAGGTGTTCCGCCCGCATCTCGAATTCCCTGTTTGACCTTAGCAGCGAGACGTCTTAAATGGAAGTTACAAGGTCCGATCTCAATCCATGTATTAGCAACTCCGATAATCGGTTTGTCAAGGTCTTCCGGTGATAGTCCTGCATCGCCGAACATGAGCATAGTACGTGCGGCGGCGCGATCGGGTCCATCGGTAATCGCATAACTTCGGGGTTTTAGCTTATTGGACATTTGTTCGTATTCTCCTACAAATGCTAAAGAAGCGACAGGCAGAAACAAGGAATAGTTCCCTATCATGCCGAGATTTGACAATTATGACTACATTGTGAATTCATAAACAAGTTCTAGGTCTTCCATCGGAGGCTGAAAAACGGTATATTTGTTCAAACGTAAAATAATCGTGCCTGCTTGCTGTTGATAAGCCTTCTGATACATAGTTTTGATTGGTGTAAGATCAAAGTGGAAGTCTTCAGTAAGCAGCACATCACAAGGGCCTATTCTTGAATGTCTGAGTAAAACTTTGAGCTGAACGGGAAATGATTCGATAAACGATTCTGAAACTTCTAAAGTGAAATTTTCATTTTGGGGACCGCAGTTGCTGAATCTTAAGTTAAGCGTCAACGTATCACCTGTTATCGTAGCGGCGTTGATCCAAAAACCAATGTCTGTTCCAAACTTGTCGTCCACATCTCCAATGATAACATCGCCCCAATATTGCTTCTCGTTTTGTTCACCGTTATTAGGTTCCACCCTCATCTGATTCTGTATCTGCTGACACCCTATTGTAAATAGAATAAACACGCCAACTATAAATCCAATAACATTGTAATACTTCATAATAACCATCCTTTTTTGGGAAATGAACTATTGCATACCTAACCAACTGCTAAGCACACCACCATATTTTGCGATGAGACCGGCAAAAACAACAGAAACCATTGACATCAACTTAATCAAGATGTTGAGAGAAGGACCAGATGTATCTTTAAACGGATCACCAACGGTATCACCGACAATAGTGGCTTTGTGTTGTTCTGAACCTTTTTCACCGTATTCTTCCTTGTGTTTACCTTCTTCAATAAACTTTTTAGCGTTATCCCATGCGCCACCAGCGTTTGCCATCATGATTGCAAGAACGAATCCTGTTGCCAAACTGCCTGCAAGTAAGCCAAGCACACCAGCGACATTAAAAATCAATCCTACTGCGACAGGTATGACGATAGCAATGAGAGACGGGAAAATCATCTCGCGTTGTGCACCAACAGTTGAGATACTGACACATTGAGCGTAATCCGGTTTCACCTCACCTTTCATAATACCGGGTTCCTCGCGAAATTGCCGTCGAACCTCTTCTACCATAGCACCAGCGGCACGTCCGACTGCTTTCATCGTCAACGCGCAGAAATAGAATGCCATTACTGCACCGATAAATAGACCTATCAGGACTTGCGGGTTCATCAAGGTGACGTTGTAGTAATCCATAAATTGATCTACCGTAACCTTCAGTGTCTCTACCGTTTCATCGCCGATCTCTATTGTCTTTTTCTCAGCCAGGTGGATGAGTCCGTAGCGAATTTCTTCAAGATAGGCTGCCAAGAGCGCGAGCGCGGTTAAAGCAGCTGAACCGATAGCAAAACCTTTACCGGTTGCTGCAGTTGTATTGCCGAGGGCATCTAACTGATCTGTCCGTTCTCGGACGCTTTCATCCAGCTTCGCCATTTCAGCATTCCCACCCGCGTTATCTGCGATCGGTCCATAAGCATCTGTAGCAAGCGTAATACCGAGCGTTGCCAGCATCCCGACAGCGGCTATACCAACGCCGTAAAGTCCCATCAGCGGTTCGCTTTTCCCTCCAGGAAGGTAGTAACTAATGGCAACTGCAGCAATAATCGTTATAACAGGGATCGCAGTGGATTCCATGCCGACAGCAATGCCTTCAATAATGACTGTTGCCGGTCCCGTTTGTGCCTGCTTCGCTATGGCACGGGTTGGCTTATACTCGTGAGAGGTGAAAATTTCGGTAACTTTGCCGATAATCAATCCTGCGGCAAGTCCAGTGACAATTGCGCCCCAAATCTGCCATTCGTTATCAAAGCCTTTCTCCTTGCCAAGATAGAGCAATACGGGAAGAGAGAGAATTGCGATGCCTATTGCACTGCCGTTGATGCCGAGGTTAAGTGAACCCATCAACTGCCGCATCGTAGCCCCTTCTTTAGTCCGCACCATATAAATACCGACAATAGAGAGAAGCACGCCGATACCTGCGATAATCATGGGTGCTGAAAGATACTTAAGCTGAAGCGCGAGGTTATCATGCTCTTTGGCAGCAACAGCAGCAACACCGAGGGCTGCAGTGGCAAGGATAGAACCTGCATAAGATTCATAGAGGTCTGCCCCCATACCTGCAACATCGCCAACATTATCACCAACGTTATCTGCAATAACAGCGGGGTTGCGCGGATCGTCCTCCGGAATTCCTGCTTCGACTTTTCCAACAAGATCGGCACCGACATCGGCTGCTTTGGTATATATTCCACCACCGACGCGAGCGAATAGTGCTTGTGTTGAAGCTCCCATCCCGAAACTGAGCATGATGACTGTTATCTGAGGTAGAGGGTTCACCTCTAAAAATCCAGGCAATACCTTTGGAAAGATGTAATAGAGAATGAGAAACCACCCGGTGATGTCAAGTAGCGCGAACCCGACAACTATCAACCCCATAACTGCGCCAGCGCGGAACGACACCTTTAAGCCAGCGTTGAGACCTTTCATCGCAGCACTTGTTGTCCGTGCGGATGCGTTGGTCGCGGTTTTCATACCTAAGAAACCACAGAGTCCTGAGAAAAATCCTCCTGTCAGAAAAGCAAACGGGACGACCTTATTTTGAGCCTTGAGGACAAAAGCCATGAAGATAAAGATGAGGCAGAGGACAGCAAAAACGATGCCCACCACTTTGTATTGTTGCCTAAGATACGCCATCGCACCTTCGCGGACAGACTGTGCAATGTCACGCATTGTTTCATTCCCTTCGTCCTGTTTCATCAATGAGCGATAGAAGTGGAATGCAAAGACTAAAGCAATAAGCGCACCGACAGGGGCAATCCACCATATTGTCGGCACAGGTGGAGGGTCTGATTGGGCAAAAGCTACGGTGGCTAAATTCAAAACAGGTAGGGAAATTAGAAATAACTTCCAATTTAGCCACCGTCTTTTGCAAGTGATTTCACGCATTAAAAACCTCTCTTTTATTTTTTGGTATTCCTAATTAAAAAATTTGAGTGCTTGCCCAATAAGATAGAGCGAACCAGTCACGCAGATCAAATCTGTCGGTGACGCGGACGATAATCCCTTCGCGAATGCCTTTTCTGGGGATGGACAATTTGTTATCTTTTTGCATATACCCGACCACGCATCTTGTATCGTTTCTGCAGGCAGGACACGCGGGTTATCGGAAACTTGTGTAGCAATCACGAAATCCGCTGTTTTCGAGACAATTTCGCCAATTGTTGCTAAATCCTTATCTTTCATAATACTAACGATAAGAATTGCCTGAGTGTAACGAAAATTATCACGAATTGCACGGCATAACGCGTCCATTGAGACAGGTGAATGAGCACCATCAAGCACAACAAGCGGTGAGGACATAACTCGCTGAATCCGCCCGTGCCACTGCACGTTCTTGAAGCCAGCATAAACACTATCTTTGGAAATTACATATCCATTCTGTTTCAGACATTCAATCGCCGCAATGGCAGTCGTAGCATTTACATACTGGTGGTGTCCGAGTAGTGGTAGTGTAAGCTGCGAATAATGCTCTGAATCCGTTTCCACATCAAATTGCTGTGCTATAGGCACACCGTCTGAATTCAGAACAAGGTGTGAAACTGATACATCGGGGTCTTGTCGGACAAAATTCTTGACTTCAACAATTGGTGCGTTCCGTTCGCTTGCAACTTTTTCAAGAACAGTTCGCGCTTCAGAATGTTGCGGTGCAAGTGCAACTGGACATCCCTGTTTAATAATTTCCGCTTTTTCGCTCGCTATCTCGGTATATGTTTCTCCTAATATCGTTGTATGTTCTAACCCAATCGGTGTAATAACAGATGTTACTGGTGAGACGACGTTCGTTGCATCAAGCCGCCCTCCTAAGCCAACTTCAATAACTGCGAAATCGGTTGCTTTGTCGGCAAAATAAGTAAAAGCAAGCGCAGTGTATATTTCAAAAAACGAGACGCGTCCGAATTCTGAAGCGGAGACGGTTTCAATAGCAGGTCTGAGTTTATCAATGTAAATTGCGACTTCTGCTTCTGAGATGAGTTCATCACCAATACGACACCTTTCTCGTGGTGTTATGAGATGTGGGGACGTAAACAAACCGGTCTTATAGCCTGCATGTGTTAGCACCGATGCGATAAGTGCAGCAGTTGACCCCTTCCCCTTACTCCCTGCGACATGGATCACTTTCAGGCTGTCGTGCGGATTTCCGAGTAGGTCAAGCAATCGCGAAATACGATTCAGATTGTAGAACCGTGCCTGACGTGAAAAGTCCGGACTTCTTTCATAGTCAATGAACTGGTCAATGTAGGCAAGTGCCGCTTTGTAGTCCAAATTTTTGTTGCTTATGGTAAAATCCATAATTACTTATACGCTGTTGTAGCACAAACTATCAGTTTGTGCTACAACATAGGGCAGTAGATGCGGTTTCAAACCGAACTTCCCAAAGGTGTTCACATATTTTCGGATTTTACTATAAATATTCATAAATCGGAAATTGCACGCAGAATTCTTTGACCTTTTCTCGGATTCGCTGTTTTACAGACTTTTTCTGTCTATTTTCAAGTGCCTCAGTAATAAAATCTGCGATGTGAACCATCTCATCTTCTTTCATGCCGCGCGTTGTAACCATCGGGGTGCCGAGTCTTATGCCGCTTGTCGTCTTCGGTTTCCTTTTGTCAAACGGAATAGTGTTTTTATTGACAATAATTCCTGCATTCTCAAGATGATCCGCCGCCTGTCTACCGCTTAATTTCTCATATTTAGAAGTCAGGTCTACCAACATCAGATGATTCTCAGTGCCACCACTGACTAATCGGAAGCCGTTCTCAATTAGCCTTTCCGCAAGCACTTTGGCATTCTTAACGATCTGCGCTTGATACGTTTTGAACTCAGGTTCACTTGCTTCCTTGAAAGCAACAGCTCTCGCAGCAATCGTGTGTAGGAAAGGACCACCCTGTAAACCGGGAAACACTGCCCGATCAATCTTGGCTGCATGTTCAGATTTACACATTATCATCGCACCACGAGGACCGCGCAAGGTTTTGTGTGTTGTTGTGGTAACAACATCGCTGTATGGGACCGGATCAGGATGAACACCGCCTGCGATAAGTCCAGCAATATGTGCTATATCCGCGAGTAGATACGCGCCAACAGAATCAGCAACATCCCGCCATTCGGAAAAGTCAAACTGCCGTGGATATGCTGTCGCACCAACAACGATAAGTTTTGGACGATGCTCTGCTGCAAGACGCGCAACCGCCTCCATGTCAATTAGCTCAGTTTCAGCATCTACACCATAAGCGGCAACATTGTAATAACGACCAGAAAAGTTCACTTTATCGCCATGGCTCAGATGCCCGCCGTGACTGAGTGACATCGCTAAGATGGTGTCGCCAGGGTCAAGCAGTGCATGATATGCCGCCATATTCGCCTGTGTGCCAGCGTGCGGTTGGACGTTGACGTGTTCGGCACCAAAGAGTTCTTTGGCACGTTCAATTGCGAGCGATTCCACCCCATCCATAAACTCGCAACCGTTATAGTAACGTTCACCGGGATAACCCTCAGCGTATTTATTCGCTAAGATACTCCCCTGAATTTCCATAACGGCTCGACTGGCGTAATTCTCCGATGGAATCAACATGAGAGAATTTTGCTGACGTGCTAAGTCTTTGGCGGTAATTTCAACAATTTGTGGGTCTACCTCTGCCAATAATTTATTCATTTCTTTTCACCGTTTGTGCTTGACATCGGGTTATGTTTGTAAAAAAGAAATTTTATCACAAAATTGACACAATTACAAGAAAAGTTGACATATATGCATGCACATGTTATATTAGTAGTAACGGATTTTCGTTACTTCAAAAATTCTGCCCATTTACAACTATAATATTTCTAGCAATTAGTAGTTTCGGCATAAACGGACGAAATTAAATCGCTATAATAAGGTGATATAATATGTTCAAAAAAGTTTTCTTAACGAGTATAATTTCAACAATCCTATTTCTTAGCGTCACATTCCTAACCACAAACGCCAATGCAGTAGATCATATAATAAAAGCGGTATATTTTGTTCCCAAAAACCGCCCATCCCAAAAACACATACCTCCCAAATTATCAGATCCGATAAAACAAACTCAAGAATTCTATGCAGACCAAATGGAATTTCACGGATACGGTAGAATGACTTTTGAATACGAAAAGGACGCAAACAATAACCCCGTAATCCATCAAGTTATAGGTAAATTTGACGACGCATATTACCATCACAACACGATCGTTAAAGTAGAAACGGAGATAAAACAAAGGTTTCATGATGTAGACGACAATATCTATATCATATCTATTGACGTCAGTAACGGACTAATAGGCGGTTATTGTGGTAAGGCACAATATGAAGGCGGTCCAGTTTGCATTCCCACAACGGGCAAATGCGTAAGTGAAGATAACGTTGTAAATTTGATAGCTCATGAACTTGGTCATGCCCTAAATCTTAGGCATGACTTCCGTGACGTTAAATACATTATGGCCTGGGGCGGCCCGCAATGCACACAATTTTCAGAATGTTCGGCAATGTTATTATCTGTTAGTCCATTCTTAAATAAGGCCCACAATCATGAAAATGAAAGAGGTCACATTGAGATGCTATCACCTAACATATATACAATAAACTATAGAAAACATAAGCTCAAATTCCAAGTCAGTGACCCCGATGGAATAAATCAAGTCATATTAGAGTATTCAACACCCGATAGGATGGCAGGAATAGACAGTTGTCAGTCTATTTCGAATAAACTAAGATCAGAAATAATATTTGATATGCCTGATGATGCGATAAATGCAACAACAGCAAAAATTTGGCTACATGTCGTAGATAGAAACGGATATCTAACTACAAAAGAATATCAACTTATAGGCACAGAAAAGAAAGACTTGCTTTTCACATATCTAACCCTTGAATACGATAATCCCAATGCACTTACCCCTATAAATCCACCCAAAGAGTGGGGCTGGAATTGGAACTGGAACGGTTGGCAGCATACTTGGGAAAAAGAACCTGACGGTGAGATTCCCCAGATGCCACATCAAGGTTTTCAAAAACCAGAACACATACGATTTATAGATAAATGGGATCACTGGTTTTACGCACACGCGGAAGGACGATTTATATATGATCTAACACTAACAGAAATAGATCATAAAGTTTTTGGTGCCGATTTCTATCTGCCGAATCCTTGCGAAAATGTAGCATCAGTAGAAATGATATGCAGTGCAGATAAAGTAGAAATCTACAAATCAGGGGTAATCAGATGGGCACAAGCACAAAATAAACACATCACATTCGACATTCCTGATAACACAAAAGAATTTATTATAAAAATTACAGATGCCGGTGATGATATAACTTGTGACCATTATATTATCGCGAATGCGAAACTCTTAGCCCCCGAACCCAGATCCGTTGAAGCAAAATCAAAATTAGTCTTAACTTGGGCAAACCTTAAAAAGAGTCAATAGTTTTATTAGAGAATAAGCAGGCACGTAGTCGAAAGTATAATACTTGCAAAGACAAATTAAACTACAAAATATCCAAAACTACTAATTGCGATAAATTTTACATTAACGATACACCTACGGAAAGTGTTATATTTCACTATACTTTGTCAATTATGTTCCAAATAATCAAATACATTACTCTTATTGTACTCCTATCAATTGTTATCCCTTTAAGTTTTCTGTCAGGTTGTAATTCCCAAGATAAACCTCAGAATTCGCCATCCCCAAAAACCGATTCTCCTGAAGTCATTACGCCTCCCATCATCCCGCTTCGTGCTGAAGATTGGCACATGTTTATGCATGACTTGCAATTTTCTGGAAAGAGCCCGGATCAGAAAATTAAGCCACCGCTTCAGTTGCTGTGGCAATTTAAAACTGGTGGTCCTATACAAGCTTCGCCAGTAATTGTAAACGGAATTCTTTACATCGGTTCCACAGACGGTAACCTTTACGCTTTAAATGCCAAAGAATGGGGAATCAAATGGGTTTTCAATGCTGGCAGTGCTATCCGTTTTTCGGTTGCCGTATGGGGTGGACGCGTCTATTTCAGCACACGTGATAACAAATTCTACGCGCTTGATGCAAAAACAGGTGAAAAACTTTGGGAATTCAAATCGAAAGGGTGGATGGACGCACCTCCGGTTGTGTTTGATGGGGTAGTTTATACTGGTGCGTTTCCAACGCGAATATACCTGCTGGATGCCATCACTGGAAAACTCAAATCAGAACGTAACCGTGCCGTGATAATTAACGGGATTGAATACGGGTGTGCAAATGCAGTGCTCCGACCCGTTCTTCCACAGCATAACACGAATTTATGGCGTGGCTATACGGAAGGAAGTGATAGTTTTCCTGTCATTGCGAACGGTTTTGTTTATGTCGGGGCGCGAAACGGAAAGATTCATGCAATCAATATAGGTTCTAAGACAGAGACGTGGTCACATCAGGTCGGTGGTCCTGTTGATGCAGCACCTGCGATTTCCGATGGTATTCTCTATGCAGCATCAACTGATGGTTCTGTCTATGCCTTTGCTAATGCGACAGATAGCACACCCTCTGCAGCAGATACCCGAAAACATGGTGTTGTTACGCGTGATAACGCACCGGTATATACCGAAAAAGACGACACTTCACCGTTATACCATCTCAATGATGGCACAAGTTTGCCGATTCTCAAAACCACAGCGGATTCGTATCAGGTTGAACTACCGAACAAAGAAATAGTCTGGTTAGATAAATTGGCTTTTGGACAATTTAAAGAAACAAATGGAGTTATGTTCAACACTGACTTTTGTGGAACCCCTCGGATGATACATTTGATCGAAGGTGCGGAATACCCGTATTGGAGCCCAGATGGCGAACATATTGCCATGCTAAAGAGAACGGATTTAAGTGGAAGTTATTGGGAGGCAAGCGAACTCTGGATTATGGACAAAACAGGGAAACGAGCAAAAAAACTCTATGAAGGTCAATTTTACAATCCACATGTATCGTGGTCGCTGGATAACCGTCTATTGGCATTTGAGGTCGAAGTAGAGGGAAATCGTTATATCTATACCGTCGATTGGGAATTGGGACATATCAAAAAACTGGTGCAGGGTGCAGGTCCAGCATGGTCCCCTACCGCCAATCAACTGGCATTTAGAAGACGTGAAAAGGGGTATGATATTGTTTATCGGATTAACAGCGATGGTAGCGGCGGTAGAGCAGTTGCGCGAGCTCTATTTAAACGACCTCGATACGCTTATACCTATCTGCACGCGCCTTCTTGGTCACCAGATGGGAATAGACTCGCTTTTGAGGTCGTCCAGGAGCAAAAAGTTGGCAACGGCACAGTGCCTTACGCAGCAATCCGTATCCAAAGTATAGAAGGGGAACGTTTGAAACAGATTCCAACCCAGCATCAACATGTCCGCCAACTCCAGTGGTCGGCCGGTGGAACACGACTTGCCTACGTGCTTTCTGGGAGCAATCGCTCCGATCCAGTTCTCGATAAGCGGCTCCATATTGCCGGAATTACTGACGAATCGGCGAAACATTGGATTCTCAAACACACTACACCTGCATGGTCACCAATAGGTAATCAGTTAGCATTTTTTGAACGTGAAGATTGTGTGGGGCTCCGCTGGAAAATTTGGGTATATAACTTGGATAGCGGTAAGAAATATCCGATTGCCCGGACATCTATGAAACTTGCCTCTATCGTCTGGATGCCTGATGGGAAAAGCCTCTGCTTATGGCACACATCTGATTATCTGCGAAATAATGTCTATAAGCCCGCAAATACAAAGGGTTGGATTATACCCATTAATCTGTCTCCGTAGCAGGACTATTCTGTTTGGCGGTTACATTGAAATATTAGAAGGCAGCCTCAAGTAAATGCAACATATCCTGCTCTGTGCACTGCCTCGGATTGAGTTTATAACAGTGGTCAAGCATCGCATCGGCGGCAAGTTTTGGGATCTTTTCTCTGTCTAATCCAGCTTCTCCGAGTCCTGTAGGCATATTAAGTTCCTCGTTCAATTCCCGAATCTCATCAATTGCCGCGCACGCTGCCTCTCCTTTAGACATACCTTCTACATTAACGCCTAAAGCATCAGCAACATCAGCGTACTTCTCAATCACGTAGGGCAGGTTAAATTCCATCACGGGGGGTAAGAGGATTGCGTTTGCCACACCGTGCGGGATGGGTGCGTCAGTTGACAACTGATGTGCAATGGAGTGAACCGCCCCAAGACCTTTCTGAAATGAAAACGCTGCCATACAAGACGCTAATAACATCTCTCCCCTCGCGACAATATCATCCCCTTGATGATATGCAGTTCTGATATTTGCGCCCAACATCTTCAGTGCTTTCAATGCCACACCCTCGGCAATCGGGTGATATTTTGTTGCCACATACGCCTCAATCCCGTGCGTAATAGCATCCATGCCGGTCGTCGCGGTCAATGCCGATGGCATCTTCACAGTTAACGCTGGATCAAGAAGCGCGAGGTTAGACATATTGAAACGGGTAATAATAGCGCGCTTTCGCCACCGATCAGTTGTCCGTAACGAGGTGTCTGTAATTATCGCTCCCTGAGATACTTCACTACCTGTCCCAGCTGTTGTTGGCACACATATCAACGGTGGCATACCGTCGCGAATCTTATCTGCCCCATCAGAGTCTACATAGTACGGTTCCAATGGTGGAGCATGTGTTGTCAAGAGGCGGATAGCTTTAGCGGCATCCATCACACTCCCACCGCCAACAGCGATGACGACATCGCATTTTTCTTTCTGGTAGACCTCCACCCCTTGCGATATACTAACATCTGTGGGATTCGGTTCAATATCTACATAGATAGCATAGGATAAATTGGCATCTTCCAACGGCGCGACCGCTTGGCTCAATATCCCCACTTTTTGGATACCCGCATCGCTAACGATAAGCGGTTTTTTGTCACCGAAAACCTTGACATGATCTGCCAAGTTTGCGATAGCATCCTCCCCAAATTCAATACGTGGCGGTGAAAAATAGTTAAGAATTTCCTTGTTCACACTTGATTCCTTTGTCTTAGTTAATTACCTGATATGTGTACATAATTATTTGTATAATACCAGATTAACGAGATTTATCTTATTTTTCTGGTCGGACAGCGCGCTTACAAAGCGCGCCTACAAGTTGAATCAAGTTAATTTGGTATAATACATAGATTTTGACACACTTCGGAACATCTTCACCTGGATTTACTGGGTTTGTAATCGCGCAATTCATTGCCCTCTTTGACTTGTGTGCCGCACGCAGAACGTGCCTACTACCTTCAAACACTTTAATATCAGTTATTTATGCACACCCTCAAATATATCATACCTTATAATAAATTTCAAGACGTTTGCACAGACATAAATCTTGATAATTTTTATAGCACCCAATATAATGAATAGCATATTCCCGCAAAATTCTACACAAACTGAAATGACATTTAAACCGCGCCCAGCCCTCTACTTCCTCATCCCTTTCCTACTCGGTATCTTAACAGGTGAATGGACATCAATTCCGATCCTGTGGCTATGGATATTTGTGTTAATATGCTTTATCAGTAGCATCCTGACAAGAACTCGATCAAGATATTTGTGTTATCTGTTGCTTCATATTGCAGTCTTTGCAGGCGGAATGCTGAGATTGGGAATCGCTACCGTCCCGATAATTCCGCACCATTTTTATGACCAACCGGTTAGCTTTACAGGCGAAACTGTGTATCAGCCGGAACGCGGCGAAACTTGGGAAGCAAGCTATGCTGCCGGGCAGATTCAACTTTTATCTGATCCAGCACAGACAGTGTCAGCAAAATTCTTGATAAGATTTCAGGAATTGATACCACTACGTTACGGTAAACACCTAACGCTGACGGGTGTGCTGCGTCAACCTCAAACACAGAGAAATCCTGGAGGCTTTGACTATCGATCCTATCTCGCTAGGCAAAATGTTTCTGGGATAATTTATCACCAAGGACTGCTTCATATAGGCGAACAATCCGGATTTCCACCGCTGCGTTGGATAGAAGCACTTCGCCTTCGGACTGAACGAATTATTGATGCTGCCTATTCGGGGTTGGAAACCCTTCCTACAAAGAGTAACGCGTTGCATGCGCAATTGCTAAAAGGAATCCTGCTTGGAAAACGAGGAGATGTGCCATCAGAGACTTTGGATGTCTTTCGCAACAGTGGCACTTTTCATGTGCTGGCGGTGTCGGGTTTGCATGTTGGACTCATTGCACTGTTTTGTTACCTCGGCTTGTCAATATTTCGGATGCCCAAAAAGGTGGTTTGTCTATTGACGATTGGGGCAGTTTTTATTTACGCGTGTTTAGTCGGTTTCCGTCCATCTGTCTTTCGTGCCTCACTCATGGCGATCCTATTTCTATTCGCAACAATCATCGATCGTGATGCAGATATTTTCAACTTGCTTGCGGTTGCTGCGTTGGCATTACTCTTTTTAAGTCCTACTCAGGTGTGGGATGTCGGTTTTCAACTCTCATTTGTTGCTGTGGCTTCCATCGTCTATTTTGTTCCGAAAATGGAGAAACCTTTACGGAGGCTATGGGATACCGGTGAATCAGATGATATAAGTATACCAGTCAAATTTAAGAACACTGCACTAAAATGGTTGGTGTTATCCTACCTCGTGACATTCGCTGCACAACTCGGCACCGGACTGCTTATCGCTTTTCACTTTCATCGGGCATACCCGCTTGGCATAATTGTAGGACCGTTTGCGGTTGGGCTTGTATCGTTAATCGTTGGTGTGGGAATAGCATCGGTTTGTATTGGGTTTGTCTTACTTCCACTCGCTAAACTGCTGGCACTGGTTAATCATGCCTTGATCTTCATGCTTCTAAAACTCATCGGAAATTTCGGACAGGAATGGGGTGTCATGAAGTTAGCACCGCCAACGTTAGGTCTCGTCGTTGTCTACATAGCGGTATGTTTAGGTATTACCTATTGGCGATACGTATATAAGCAGTGGAAAATGGCAAGCCTCATCGGACTATCGGTGGTGACGATCTGGGTGTGGGACAGTGCGTTTCATGAAAAAGGTCGCCTACTGGAAATCATTACGCTTGATGTTGGACAAGGGGACGCAGCTCTCGTCAGATTTCCTGATAGGCGAACGATGTTGATTGACGGCGGCATCCAACGCTCATATTACGATGAAAAGCGGCAGAGAGAGGTTGAATATGACGTAGGTGAACGAATTATTGAACCTTATCTTGATGCTAATAGCATTCGGGAACTTGATTTGGTGGTACTCACGCATCCGGACATTGACCATGGAGGCGGGCTCGGGCATATCTTACAGAACTATAAGGTGAAGCGGATACTCGGACTATCGGATATGGTAATTAATTCCCAAACCCATCAACGATTACGCAGTATTGCCAAAGCGCGAGACATCCCTTATGCTTTCCAGTTCGTAGGTGAAATTGAATTGACCACAACTGCAACGCTTAACCTACTACATCCGATTGATAAAGCGTCCACTGATCTTATGGACGATGATAAGAATGACGATTCGCTTGTCATGAAGGTTAGTTACGGTGAGGTAGATATCTTATTCACTGGCGATA
This sequence comes from Candidatus Poribacteria bacterium, assembly GCA_965197475.1. GTDB lineage: Bacteria > Poribacteria > WGA-4E > WGA-4E > WGA-3G > MSPOR6. The sequence continues at coordinate 2,547,064 of CBDANF010000003.1, forward strand.
TTGAATCTAAAGCTGAAAATCGGTTAATTGCATCTCAGCAGGATTTAAGGTCGGAGATTATAAAGGTGCCGCATCACGGAAGCCGAACCTCAAGCAGCGCGCAGTTTTTAGATGCTGTGCAGCCGCGTTATGCTATCTTTTCTCTCGGCAAAGGGAATCGGTATCAATTCCCGCATGCGGATGTGGTGGCACGGTATCGGGAACGTAATTGTGTACAGCTACGAACGGATCAACGCGGTGCGATTACGCTAAAAACCGATGGTACGCGGTGTTGGTTTGAGTATAACGTTATCCCTGATGGAATTTAGTGTAATTTCAGGGGTGTTTTGTTTCGCTTTTTTTCGCTAAATCAACGCCGAATGCGTTTGTAGGACTTTCGGAGGGTTTGATGTCCTTCCATGCCGCAATAAGTATAGAACTCATAGCGAGTAAGAGCTAAGCATCGTTGAAAGTTCTCCGAAAGTTTATCATTGAATATGCTAAATTACGAAAACCTAAACGGGTTTCTTTCAGTTTATCATAACTAAGGGCAAGTTTCCGATAAGTCCCTTGCCAACCAAAGGTTCGCTCCACTTTATATCGGTCTTTGTCCATTTTCTTGTTAAACCACCGGAACGGACGGGCGATTACAATAGGTTCTTTGGCATTCCGCCGGTTCGGATATATCACTGGGAGCAGCCCGTGTTGTTTGATAATCTTATGATTCTTTTTGGAATCAAAGCCGGAATCCAGTGTTAGAGCGGAAGCACTAAGATCCATTCCAATACGATTAGCAAAGGCGATAAGATCGGTGAATGTTTCGGGCAAAATCTTTGTCCCATGTTGGTTGACAGGTTTGATGGTTATCGGGCTGATGATGAACCCTTGATTGTCAGTGATGATCAACTCTTTTTCACCTTTTTGATGTTTGTGGCCTGAATAACCGATGTTGTCACCCCTTTTTTCACGGCGGTATTTGACCCATCTCCATGAAGTTGAGAGGTGTCAAGTTGGTCGGTGTCAAGCACGTGTATCACTGATGCCTCAAAAAGTTTCTGATACGAGCCATCTTTTGACCACCGATTATGCCATTTATAGATATTAGACCAATGGGGTTCAGGCACCGGGTTCGGAGTTGATCCCATTGAATACCCGTATGTAAAACATAGAGGATATAGTTGAATATCTTGTCCAAGGAGAGTTTCGGTTTCGGGCCTTTGACTCGTTTCGCTAAATGTGGTAAGATATAACGATTGAAATCTTTACGGGAAACCTGTTTGGGAATACATTTGTATTTTGGGCTTTTGAGTCTTGTCTGTCATAATAACATCTTTCATAATGTGAATGGATATATGAGGTAGAAAGGGACGTAAAGATCCCCTTTTCTTTCCCTATTTTACCACATCTTTATGTTTTACTCAATATGACTTCGTCCAAAAAATGCATTTTGAAAACCGAACGTGGTTTCAACTACATAGTGTGCAAAATCGTGCTGCACAAATCCACGTTGAATATGTGTCCACGTTACACTCCCATCGTCCCGAATGCAGGTGAGTGTATCAGGCTTATGTTTATGTTGGTTTTTGCCTTTTTTAAAACGGATGAGCACGTGTTGTAAGTCTTTCCAATCAAAGTTTACGCCGATTCCATCATAACACACCCATTTAAAGAGCATGCTTACAAAATACCCCAATGTTGGGTTATCTGGTTGTTCCAAAGGTTAGGTTGCCGATTTCGATGCTGCCGCAATACGTTCCACGATCCATTCTTGAATCAAATGTCTAGGTGAAATATCGCGTGCCTCAGCTAGTTCTAAGACAACCTCTATTTCTTCTTCAGTTAGCCACACAGAAGCTTTGTAACCATCTTCTGTCTCCACAAGTGCGCCATCATATTCAGCAGCTTCTTGTGCGGCTAAGAATTCATATTCGTCATAGACATCAAGGTATTCTTCATCTCCGGTGAGTAGATAGTCTTCACGGTTCATTGGTTCCTCCAACCTATCGTGTTGTTTTCTGACATGTAACACCCAATTAATAAGTTTATACGTTCTGTTCTTCAATTTGATGCAATGCTTCACTGATGTATCGGCGGACCCATTCACTTTCAGTCGTTTCTGCTAATGCATTGAGTGCGGAAATGGCTTGCGGGTTGCCGATTCTCCCTAATGCCACGACAACGGCTGAGCAGACGGATCTATCGGCATCCGTGACACTGCTTATCAATGCATCTATTACTTGTACGGGAGGGTTTGCCCCTCTCTCTTCGGTCAGTCCCAATTCACCAAGTGCCACAACAGCAGCACAACGCATATCAGGTTCTTCGTCTTGTAGGAACAGAATGAGTCCATCAATGGCACGCGCATCACGGAGGTGTCCGAGGGAGGAGATGGCAAAGCGGCGGACAGCAGTGTTATCATCAGATAACGCGTCAATGAGCGGGGAAACAGCATGCACATCGCCGACATTACCTAAACCTTCCGCAGCGTATGCACGCATTTCAGCGGATTCTGATCGCAATTTTCGGAGTAAAACCCGAGTCGGGAAAAATCGCCAATTCCGTAAAGGACCGTCTTTACACGAAAGCAGAATTATCAGTCTACGAATCTTTTCTTGCAAGGATAGATCCGAAACAGAGTTTGAGGACTCGCGTGCCACTGTGACACCTCGTTAGCCGGTAAATTGCCGTTATTATAGCATGTATTCTATCCAGTAGCAATTTGTTTTAAATTAAAACCTGTGAACGGATTTGGGTTTCGCTTACAGAAAAGTTATTTAACCGATTTTATAGAATTCTGTAGTAGTCCCTTATCTTCGTAGCCATGAGTTTTCTACGTTCTTCCAAAAACTTTGGGTAGTTCTCAAAAGTTACTGTTTCCATACCAAGGGGAATACAGTGTTCATCATAGTTGGTTTGCAACTCTTCGGAATCATCTATTCTTCCGTAAGTGGATTCACCGGTTTCACATCCATTGTGCAACGTTGAAAAGTATGTTGCAGGTGGCTTGTTTCCAATTGCAATGTTAATCTCTTGCTGCATCATCACCAAGTTTGCTATCTGATTGTAATCCTTAGGAGCAAAATTATGACTTTGTAGATAGCTACGTGGAAAAATATGGTGAATGTCTTTTTGTCCTTCAAGCAAGGTCCGGACTGTAATGTCCCGAGAAAGAAAACCTTTGTTATTTTCTTTTACTTGACTAGCTAGAAAAACATTAAAATAAGGACTCTTTGTACTTGAAGTTTCCATCTGTTGCGGTAGTGCCACATTCCAGAAAGTATCTGAGAGATTTGCTTGATCTATGATATTGAGATACTCTTTTGCTCCACGGTTGATGATACTCCGAATATCTTCATCAAATGCAGTTTCGGTGGTTCCAGTATATCTACTTGTCAATATTGACATCACAAACCATCGCTGTACCAATCCTTCAATTTCCTGGGGGGTTGTCCCATCCGCACGCAGCATCAAATATAACCCATAAGCGAAATTTACAGTATTCACTGAGTTAATCATTGAACTATCTACAAATCCTGCTGATTCCAATATCATTACGAAACGCTTAAAGTCAACTCCGTTAATATAGCGAATAAGTCCATCTTCAAGCCGAGAAAAAGAATTCTCAGCAATTTCATCCTCAAAGGTTCGTGTTTCAAAATTTCGACCAGATAGTAACGCGACCAAGTCCCTTAAGCGTCCACGCTTGAACCCTATCATAAAAATTACTCGAAGCAGATCGGTATAAGAAGGTCTGTAGAGATCATTTCTCCAATTCTCAAGCCATTTCATTTTCGTGAAATATTTGGTATGAACGAAATCTGAGTTGGCAGCTAACTTACTGTATGCCCCTGGTGAGGATACCAAATAACAAAAATAGTCAATACACTTGCGATGTAGGTGCCCACCATACTTTTCTGCAGAGGCAATCTTGGACATTGCAAAGTCTGATGCATTCAGTGTAACTCCTTTAGAATTAATACGAACAAATATATCTGTCACCGTTTCTACATCCAATTCCGATTGCAATTCAACAACCCCAAGGCTATTACCCCGGATTTTTTGCAGGCGATCAATACAATTGAAAACTTCGTCTCTATCTATCCCATCATTATCCTTACAGTACTCCTCTAAGTAGTGAAGAATTTTAAAGTTTGAATCAAACAGAACTGAAATATCAGAAATCCATCCTTCATCCTTTTTGATAACAGGGTTGGATACTTCAAAACGTTCCTCAATTGGATAAAATGCAATAACAATTCGCTCTTGCTTGTAATTTTTTTTTCACAACCTTTTCCCTAGTAATGCTGCCTCAAGGGAAATAACGCGCTGCTGACCGTCAATCAAGATTCGCTGACCAATTGATTGTGTTCCATCTTTGAGGCGAACATCCGGAGCTTTCCACGTTATAAGATATCCAACAGGATATCCCCGGTACAGAGAATCAATAAAATCGCGCACCTTTGTAGCCTGCCAAACAAAAGGTCTTTGGATTTCAGGTATTGCAATTTCTTTGGTCTGAATCCAATTTAACAAGTTTCCTACAGAGTAATCGTTTACAGAATATTGCTGATCTGGCATCTTCTTCCTCACTTATAGTTTGTATCAAATGACCCCATGAGTTATACTATTAGTATTCGTTAAACTAACGAGTAGATGTCCTCGGATCCCCGATAATCTATTCATGGAGGTCAATATGAACCGCAAGAAGGATACCGCTTACGGTATCACTCGGCTCGAATCCAAGAATGCCAGAGCCGCGATTATTCAGAAGATTTCAGCAGACTTTAATCTAATGCCTCTCGTTGCTGAAGCCTACTATAAACAGATTTCCACCTACTTTGAACAACACGCCGATGTGCACCTGACATCAGGGCAAATCTGCTACGAGGCAGTCGCCGCAGAGGAACCCGCAGGTAAACATATCGCTTTAGCGAAAAAAGTTTCCTGTCGGCTAACTCTCAATGACACAAACGCCGATCTTGAAGTCTTAGCGAATTATGGTCTCGCAGGACTCAGACGGCATCGGATCCTCCGATTGACCCAAGAAGCTTATGACCAAGATGCCTTACTGAGCTACGAGGATTTAGCTGTATTATTAACCACCAGTCCTGCTACAGTCAAACGCGACATTCGACACTTGAAGCAGGATGGGTATTTCGTTATGACGCGCGGGACGAAACACGACATGGGCCCCGGCACTTCTCATAAAACCCAGGTCCTGGAGTTATATTTCAAAGCCTATACCTTCACCGAAATCGAGAAAAAGACGAACCACAGCGAACGAGCTGTCTACCGCTACTTGAAAGACTTTACACAAGTCGCTACGCTCCATCATCAAGGCTTTCCTAACGCACAGATACGCCTGATCACCCATCTATCTGACCGGTTGATCCGCGAGTATCTCTCACTCTATGAGGAATACCAACACACAGATCGCATGACCCAACTCCTTCACCCAGAACCTGAGGACACAAAAAAGGGGGACCTCTCATGAGCAAACCTCTAACCCGCACGCAAATCAACGAGAAGAAATTCAGACGCATCAACGATAAGTCCCTACGACAGTTGCTCATTCACCGCTTTCTCAATGACTATGGTTATGACAAAGGCGAAGTCACTGCCACCGCCATTGTTGATGATATTCTTAAGACCGTTGAAGACTATTTCGTGATTACCCTTCCTTTGGAGAAACTCGCCACCGGCGATCAACTCCCGGATGAGCGTTTCTTGAGTTATGGACAACTCGTTTGGATGGCCGTCCCTATTGAAGAGCATCCAGAAAGAGGAAAGTCCATCGTCAAAACCCGCATGAAACCCGTCATCCTGACTTACCTCGCCGCAGAGGATATTGAATCCTTTCGCAACGGTTTCACCTCCCGGCAATTGCGGATCAATCGCTTGGTCCGCTGGTGTCATCAAGCTTATGACCAAGGGGCATTATTGACACAACTCGACTTGGCAGTTTTGCTCAATGTCTGCGATGCCGTTGTCTGTGATTATGTTAATGAATGGCAAAAAACCACTGGAGAACTCTTGCCCACCCGTGGCAATATCCATGACTTATCGGGGGCTATTACCCATAAGAAAGAGATCATAACCCTCTATCTTCAAGGACATCTCACCCCCAGGATTGCCGCAAAGACCAAACACTCTAAGGAGGCAGTTGACCGATACATTCGCGATTATGAGAGCGTCAAAGTCGTTCGGAAAGCAACCGCAGATATTGATAAAATCTCACAGATTACACGACTTTCTAAACGCGTCATCTCTCAATATCTCGACCTCATACCGCAGCACCAACTCCAAGCCATAGATGCAGACCTTGCCAATTCAGACTCAAACGATGAAGCCACTCACCAAGGAGAAGCCCAATGAGACCCTAATCCTATGTTCCCGACGAACTTTACTTCGCAAAACCGGGGCAGGTGCCTTGAAAATATGGTTGACAACCGCTACTGGTTTTGCTATACTTTAGACACGTTTATCGCTAAACGCATCATTTCTCAAAGAGGATGCTCGCGATCCCAACGCAACCCACTCATCAACGATCGCTGGGAAGCCAATAAACATCAGCCTTCCAGCTATCCTATGGTCATTTGATACTATTTCAGAATAAGCATTTTCCGTAAAAGGGATTTATTATCTGCTTGCAGTTGATAGAAATAGATACCACTCCCGACACGTTCGCCAACAGCATTGGTGCCATCCCAATGTGCAGCACGACTCCGACTTGTATAGTAGCCTGCCCGCTGATGTCCGAGTTCTAAACGGCGGACGGCGACACCCCGCGCGTCGTAGATAGTAATCTGCACGTCGCTCGCTTTTGCTAAGTGATACGGTATCCACGTCTCTGGGTTGAATGGATTGGGATAGCTGGAGAGCAGGACTGTGGTAGTGGGAAGTGTTTGACTTGCCGGTGCTGCGTTGCCATCCTCTGCAGGAATCTCAATATCTATGGTTAGACCCGGATTGTTCGCCTGCATCCTGCGGAGCGGTGCGTAATCTGAAATAGAATTCCCACTGAGCCTTAACGTTGTCAGCGCAGTCAACTCTTCGAGTGTTGATATATCGCTGATGTCGTTACGGGACAGATCGAGTTTTATCAGTGAAGTCAACTCTTCAAGTGCCGATATATCCCTGATGCCGTTACCGTAAAGATCGATCGTTTCCAGTGCTGTCAACTCTTCAAGTGGCGATATATCACTGATGCGGTTAGAGGACATATAGAGCCGTGTCAACGCAGTCAACTCTTCAAGTGCCGATATATCGCTGATGCGGTTAGAGGGCAGACCGAGCGTTGTCAGCGCAGTCAACTCTTCAAGTGCCGATATATCGCTAATGCTGTTAGAGGACAGAATCAACTGTGTGAGATTGGTCAACTCTTCAAGTGCCGATATATCGCTGATACGGTTAGAGGACAGAGAAAGCGTTTCCAGTGAAGTCAACTCTTCAAGTGCCGATATATCGCTAATGCTGTTATTTCTCAAAGAGAGCTGTGTCAGCGCAGTCAACTCTTCAAGTGCCGATATATCGCTAATGCTGTTAACGGACAAAGAGAGCGTTGTCAACGCAGTCAACTCTTCAAGTGCCGATATATCGCTAATGCTGTTAACGGATAGATCGAGGTATGTCAGATTGGTCAATTCTTCAAGTGTTGATATATCGCTGATACGGTTAGAGGACAGATTGAGCGTTGTCAGTGCTGTCAACTCTTCAAGTGCCGATATATCACTAATGCTGTTAGAGGACAGATTGAGCGTTGTCAGTGCTGTCAGGTCTTCAAGTGCCGATATATCGCTGATGCTATTATTGTTTAGAACGAGCGTTGTCAACGCAGTCAACTCTTCAAGTGCCGATATATCGCTGATGCGGTTAACGGACAGCCAGAGCGTTGTCAGTGCGGTGAGTCCATCAAAATCACCGTCTTGCAGTGTTGTGATTTGTCTATATCCAAGATCAAGCGCAGTAATCGCGGCAAGATGTGCCGCTGTCACATCATCCGCGGAGTTAATCCCTGGCACTGCTCGGACAATAGCATCGCGTACCTGTTGCGTGCGGTCACTGACCGGGGTCACATTCTCGTTTACATCTTTGACGTTAATAGTGACGGTGGTAGTTGCGCTCCTCTTTTTCCCATCGGAGACAGTGATCTTCACCGTATAGGTTTTCTTCGTTTCATAATCCAGGGATGCTTTCGTTTTCAGTTGTCCGGTTGTTCTGTCAAGGCTAAACGAGTCCGCATCTGTGCCACTGGACGCGTATGTCAAGGTATCGCTGGTATCCGCATCTGTAGCATCGACTGGCGTGCCGATGTTTGTGTCCGCCGCCGTGTTTTCATCTATGGCGCGGGTTGTGCTTTCGCCATCCGTGAACACGGGTGCACTGTTTGTTACTTGCGGTGCCCTGCGGGTAGCAGTAACCGTCACGTCAACGCTCGCACTCCCCCCGTTGCCATCAGTAGCAGTGACGATGACTGAATAGTCAGATCGCGTATCGCTAATGAAAGCGGCAGTGGTTTGCAGCTGCCCTGTTGTGCTATCAATGTCAAACGATGCAGCGTCTGTGCCACCGAGCGTGTATGTCAAGGTGTCGTTGTCCGCATCTGTCGCAGACACAGGATCCCCGATATTTGTACCGGCGGTATCCCCATCTATTTCTATGCTCCGGATGATATTACTTAGTAAGAACACGGGGGCACGATTCGGTGCAGCCACAGAAACAGAGATACTCTGTGTCGCTGTTAGCTTACCATCGCTCGCTGTCACGGTGACTGTCGTATTCCCTGCTCCTTCTGGCGTGATCGTCACAAGGGAGCCAGATACACTTGCGGTTGCTACACTAATATCATCCGAACTGGCGGTATAAGTGAGCGTGTCATCATCAGGATCCGAAAAGTTGCCAGATACATCCACACGCACAACTGAACCACCCGCTATCAACGTATAAGAAGAAATTGAACCGACTGCCACAGGCGCACGATTCGGCGCAGCCACAGAAACAGAAATGCTTTGTGTTGCTGTTAACTTACCATCGCTTGCTGTCACGGTGATTGTTGCGTCCCCTGTTCCCTCTGGTGTGATCGTCACTAAAGAACCAGATACGCTTACGGTTGCCACACTGGTATCATCCAAGCTGGCGGTGTAGGTGAGCGTGTCATCATCGGGATCCGAAAAGTTGCCGGCTACATCTATCTGCACGGAAGAATCCCCTGCTGTTAAGGTATCAGCTGAAATCGTGCCAACTGCCACTGGTGCACGATTCGGCGCAGCCACAGAAACAGAAATGCTTTGTGTTGCTGTCAACTCACCATCACTCGCTGTTACCGTGATTGTAGCGTCTCCTGTTCCTTCTGGTGTAATCGTCACTAACGCACTGGACACGCTCACGGTTGCTACACTGGTGTCATCTGAACTCGCGGTATAGGTGAGCGTGTTATCATCGGGATCCGAAAAGTTGCCGGCTACATCCACGCGCACAAGTGAACCACCCGCCACCAACGAATAAGACGAAATTGTGGCGATTGGCACAGGCGCACGATTCGCCGCAGCCACAGAAACAGAGGTGCTTTGTGTTGCTGTCAACTCTCCATCGCTCGCTGTTACCGTGATTGTTGCGTTCCCTGCTCCCTCTGGCGTGATCGTCACTAAAGAACCGGATACACTCACGGTTGCCACACTCGTATCATCCGAGATCGCACCATAACTGAGGTTATCATTGTCAGGGTCTTCAAAGTTGCCAGATACATCTACGCGCACAACTGAGCCACCTGCCACCAACGAATAAGATGAAATCGTGCCGACTGCCACTGGCGCACGATTCGCCGCAGCCACAGAAACCGAGATACTCTGTGTCGCAGTCAACTCGCCATCGCTTGCTGTCACGGTGATTGTTGCGTCTCCTGCTCCCTCTGGCGTGATCGTCACTAAGGCACCAGACACGCTCACGGTTGCCACACTCGTATCATCCGAGATCGCACCATAACTGAGGCTATCATTGTCAGGGTCTTCAAAGTTGCCGGACACATCCACGCGCACAACAGAACCACCCGCCATCAACGTATAAGATGAAATCGTGCCAACTACCACAGGCGCACGATTCGCCGCAACCACCGAAACCGAGATACTCTGCGTTGCCGTCAACTCGCCATCACTCGCTATCACTGTCACGCTTGCATTCCCCACACCCACCGGTGTGATTGTTACTAAGGTATCAGCCATACTCACGGTTGCGATATCGGTATCACTGGAGCTCACTGTATAGGTGAGTGTGTCATCATCAGGATCTCGGAAATTGCTGGATACATCTATTTGTTCTGAAGAACCTTCAGATACCAGTGTACGGGACGAAATCGTACCAATTGCCACAGGCGCACGATTCGCCGCAACCACCGAAACCGAGATACTCTGCGTTGCCGTCAACTTGCCATCGCTCGCTACAACGGTGATTGTCACACTTCCTGCCGCTACCGGGGTGATAGTGACTTGGGAACCAGACAGACTCGCTGCCGCAACATTCGTGTTATTCGAACTTACACTATAGCTGAGGTCGTCATCGTCTGGATCCTCAAAGCTGCCGGATACATCCACAACTACCGAATCCCCTGCTGTTGTTAGTGTTTGAGCGGAAATCGCTCCCACGGTGACGGGCGCACGATTGGCAACAGGCGCAGCGGTGACAGTGACGGAGATTGTCTGTGTTGCTGTCAACTTGCCATCGCTTGCCGTCACCGTCACGACAGCATTCCCTGCTCCCACTGGTGTCAGCGTAACTAAAGCATCAGCCACGCTCACTGTCGCTATATCTGTGTTTTCCGAACTTGCACTATAACTGAGGTCATCATTGTCAGGGTCTTGGAAGTTGGCAGACACATCTACAACGACCAATGAATCCCCCACCGTCAGCGTCCGATCAGAAATCGCCCCCACGGCGACAGGCGCACGATTCGGTGCAACCACTGAAACCGAGATAGTCTGCGTTGCTGTCAACTTGCCATCGCTCGCCATCACCGTCACGACAGCATTCCCTGCTCCCACTGGTGTCAGCGTAACTAAGGAATTAGACACACTCACAGATACAATACCCGTGTTATCCGAACTCGCACTATAACTGAGGTCATCATTGTCAGGGTCTTGGAAGTTGGCAGACACATCCACGCGCACAGACACACCACCCGCTGTCAGCGTGCGAGGGGAAATCGCCCCAACGGCGACAGGCGCACGATTTGGCACAACCACTGAAACAGAGATAGTCTGCGTTGCTGTTAACACGCCGTCACTTGCTGTTACCGTCACAACAGCACTCCCCGCACTATACGGCGTAAGTGTTACTTGGGAACCGGATATACTCACTGTCACAATATCTGTGTTATCCGAACTCACACTATAACTGAGGTCATCATTGTCAGGGTCTTGGAAGTTGCCGGACACATCTACAATCACGGATGCACCTGCCGCTGTGAGCGTCCGGGTAGAAATCGCACCTACTGTGACAGGTGCGCGATTAGCAACAGGTACAGCGGTGACAGTGACAGAGATTGTCTGTGTTGCTGTCAATACGCTATCGCTCGCTGTCACCGTCACAATAGCACTGCCAGCACTGTGCGGGGTGATTGTGACCTCGGCACCAGTCACACTTACTGCTGCAACACTTGTGTCATCTGAACTCACACTATAACTAAGATTATCAGCGTCCGGATCCGAAAAGCTGGCGGATACATCCACAACCACGGATGCACCTGCCGCTGTTAGCGTGCGGCCGGAAATCGTCCCTACGGTGACGGGTGTCCGATTCGGCACAACTTGTGGTGGTTCGTCTATTTCAACATCAACATAATACATATTCGGAAGACTTGCAAGTGGGGAAGTGTCGGTAATCGGATTCCCCGTAAGTCGTAGCAATAGAAGTTTTTTTAGATTTATCAAAACGCTGATATCGCGGATTTGATTATGAGAAAGCCCTAAGACCTGCAGGTGTATCAATTTTGTAAGCGGCTTGATGTCGGTAATGAGATTGTTATCAATAAGTAGCAAAGCAAGTTTTGTCAAGTTTTCAAGCGGCTTGAGATTACGAATCTGATTTTTATGTAGCATTAATGTACGCAAATTTGTCGCATGTTCCAGTCCGGTGAGGTTAGTTATTCCAAGCGCAATTGCACTTAGTCTCGTTAGGCTTTGCATGGCATGTGGCGTGATGCGCACATTTACTCCTAAACCTAACGCTTCACGTACTACTGCTCGTAAATTCGCATCGGTGATAACACTCGGTATCTCAATATCAACATCACTCAACTTCGGGAGGTTCACAAGTAGGGTCGTATCTGTAATCGGATTACCCGCGAGGCGTAGCCATTGAAGTTCTACCAAGTTTTCCAAGGCACTTACATCGCTGATTTGATTTTGCGGAAGTCCTAAGAATTTTAGGTTGATCAACTGTTCAAGTGGACTGATGTCCGTAATTGGATTGTTAGTAATATAGAGAAGCGTAAGATTTGTTAACTTTTCAAGGGGTTTAATATTCTGTATCTGATTTTCCCAAATTACTAACGATATGAGTTGTGTAGCGTGTTCTAAACCTGTGAGGTTCGTTATTTCTTGTTTTGGGACATAAAGACCTGTTAAGTTCAGCATCTGCTGTTGCGTAAGTGGTTCATCTGCGTCAAGCTTGAGTGCAGTTCGGACTACGGTTCTAAGATTCGCATCTGGCATCCAAGTAGATGCATCCTGAGCATTTGCAATGTTAATGGAACTAATCAGTGCGAAAATAATAATGACCGATAGTTTTGTAATATATTTTTTAAACATGAAAATTCTCCCCTTTTTAGGTTTGTAGATTGTTTTCCGCTCTTATCTATAATTTACTATATTTCAGCCGACACCCTGCTCACATTTAAAAAGAAGAGGGTATCCCTGGTGACCAAACCAAAACACCCAATTTACACTGGATATGGGATACCCGTAGTTCAACGAGTGTTTTAGTTTGGTCTGTTAGAATCTTACTACATTTTGCACAATTTTACAATTCTTTTTATTTATTTTGTATAATGTGATAATATTGTGTAACAAAAAGGGTAACACACCAGTTTTGCTGGTACGTTATAAATAAAAACGCAAATATAAAAAAGGCGCGGTTTCCACCGCGCCTAAATATCGGACTAACTACAAAACATCATACTAAAAACTATATGAAAGTTTCGCGTAGTAGAGACCACCGTTGAAACCGAACGGTGCCGACCTTCTGGAATAGGTGAAGACACCGGGGGAGTCAATAATGACTTGTCCAGCACCATCCTCTAATTTTCCACCACGTGACTGTCCAATCTCGTTTTCATCAGGGACTTGATCCAACAGATTGTTTGCACCGATGGTCAGTGAAAGTCCTTCATTCAGTTGATAATTACCTTGAATATCGGTTAGCCATTTGCCACCGTAGGTTTGACGAGCGGGATCGTCCCCGCTTCCTTCCTGAACAGTATATTCGCCAAAGTAGCGCAACGCTGCACCAAGAGTGAGATCACCAACAATGTAATCTGCACTGACGTTAATACGGGTGTTCGGCTGCCACTCTTCAATCATAGAACGTTCTTGTGATGGAAAGAGTGTATCCTCTAACCCAACCAAAATTTCGGGTGCTTCCACATCACCAATAACTTCGGTGTCTGCAAAGGTAAAGGCAACTTTCAAATTGAGAAGTGATTCGTTGTCAAAAGCGTGCAGATAGCCAGCAGCGACATCAACACCTTGTGTGCGTGTCTGCGCGACGTTCGTAAAGACCTGTGCACTATTAGCACCCGCTTCCGCTAATCCCTCAACATTGTCCGCACTAAAACTACCACTAAGCACGATACGGTCGTCAATCTGAATAAGGAATCCATCAACTGAAAGCCATAATTTATCAAGCGGTTTCAACACGACACCACCAGATACGTTAAACGCAGTCTCCTGTTTCAACTCAGGAATACCGAGTGCACGCGCAGCATCACTATCATTACGGAATGTGCCAACTTCAAGCGGAATAAGTTCCTCAGTGTCACCGTTTCCATTGATGTCATCAGCATCAATTTTGAATTGTGTGCTGATATTATTGAAGTAGAGTTGTTGCAGTGAAGGCGCACGGAAGCCTGTGCTACCTGCAGCGCGAACAGCAACCTGTTTTGTAAAGTCATAACGTGCTGTTGCTTTCCCTGTAACAGTTGCCCCAAAGTCGCTATACTGTTCGCCACGAACTGCTGCGCCGACGAGAAGTCCACTTCCGGGTCCACCACTCAGATATGATTCAAAGTCTGCATATCCTGCGATATTCGTGCGGCTTTCATCCGTTTCTTGATTCGGACGGAAACCGGGGAAGACCTGGATACCTGCAACAGCACCTTCCACACCGAGTCCGGCGTCTACCCAAGAAACAGGTTCACCCGCATTGATTCCGTATCCTTCACGACGAAATTCAACACCACCTGCCAAATTGATAAGCGAGGATTGATACTCAAGCGGATAGCTGACATCTAAATTAAACGCTGTCTGTGAGAGTTCAAATCCACCCGCATCCGCTGAGGTCGGGCTCGCTGCGCCATAAGAGGCATTCATAGAATTGGAAATGAAAAAGTCAAAGGTGTTTAACCCGTGATTGACACTCACATCAACATTCAGATCCGTTGCCTCATGTGTCCAAGCCGCTCCAAAGGCGAGTGAAACATCTTCAATGCTTGTGTTGATTTCTGGTAGGAAACCATCAGGATAAATATCAGTGACCGTTCGATCTGCTTGGTTGGCTCTACGATAAAAACCAGCACTGTTGTTCTGACGTGTGGAGTATCCACCGAATGAATACAACTCCATGCCGCCAACTATTGGTAATCCGAAGTTGTAAAATCCGACTTTTTGTGATGAGTCTGCATCACCGATACGGAAGTTTTGACGGTCAAATGTGTATTCGGGTGAATCAAACCACACTGGCTTTTCACCTACTACATTTCCATCTGCGCCTTTTACCTCAAGCATGGCATCGGGTTCTCGTTCTGGAATTTCTACATCTGCAGTTTCTTCTACCCAGTCATATTGACGCTCACCAGAGAGTCCAGCGCGGTTCGTGCGGTATCTGTCGCGCCACTCTGCTGTGAGGTTAATGAAACCGGATTCACCTACCTTCATACCGTAGTTGGCGTTTCCGATCCATGTATCACCATCACCTTCGTAGGTTTGTCCCCAATAAAGGTTCGCGTCGCCTGTATCAACATCGTCTTTCAAGACTATGTTAATCACACCAGCGATAGCATCCGAACCGTACTGTGCGGCAGCACCATCACGCAGCACCTCAATTCGTTCAATCGCAGCAGCAGGAATCGCGTTGAAATCAGTGCCTGCGGTACCACGACCAACCGAAGTATTGATGTGCAACAACGCGCTTTTGTGACGACGTTTGCCGTTCACAAGTACCAACGTCTGGTCTGGCCCCAAGCCCCGCAATGTGGCTGGACGTAAAGCATCTGTACCATCACTAATTGATGAACTGGAAAAGTTGAAAGAAGGTACTAACATCTGAAGGACGCGACCGGTTTCAGATTGTCCTGTTAGACTAAGTTGTTCTCTGTTCACCACTTCAATCGGCACGGGTGCTTGTAATGCGCGACGACCAATACTCCGCGTACCGACTACGACTATCGATTCGATGGTTTGGATTGGGGCAAGCATTACCATTAATTCGGTCTGTCCTGCTGTAACATTTATCCGTCTGTCAACAAAACCGATGGCAGTAATTTCAACAGACTGTGCACCTGCCACATCATCAAACATGGCAGCTCCATTATCATCTGTTGTCTGTTCTTCGCCACCAATTAGTACTTTAGCTGAGGCGATGGCAGTTCCATCCTCGTCTTGAACAACAACTTTGAGTGCATCTGCATTTGCAGTCAACGGTATTACTGATAGGATGCCAAATAAGATACTGACAACATACCAAAGATACCTATTATTTTCGGAAATTTGCATTTAATTGCTCCTTAGGTTTTACCTGAAGAATCTGTGTAATTTTTTATAAATTATGAAGCGGATCTTGATGGACCCCTGATGTTCATCTGTTTATCCGCACACAATACCATAATTATGACTTATTTTACAGCAAAATGCAAATTAATTTGATAAAACCAGTATTTTATGATTTCACTTGCATATCGGAGGGACACTATTGTAAGCCCAACGTTCTGATTTTTTAACAACAAACTCAGTTTTTATGCTAAACTAAATTGTGTTTATATTAACGTCACAGGACTTACGCATTTTCTCTTAAAGTCCCCCTGATAAGGGGGACTTAGGGGGTTAAAAACACGGAAATAACAACTTTGAACTGCGGGATGGACGCATGAGTGGTAGAATCCTTGATGCATCTGCCAGTTTAACCCCCCTAACCCCCCTTATCAAGGGGGAATGCGTAAGTCCTGCGTGAGTTTGATAATAGATGCGGTTAGGAAACCTCACCTACCAAGGTGTGTGCACTTTGAAAAATTGGATAGATACGATATTCTGTTCCAAATTTTGGGAGGATCGAAAAGAGAGAAAACATGTTTGGCTCAATGATGAACTATCCTTTGACACTCGCTCAGATATGTGAGCATGCACACCGCATCCATGCTGATAAGCACGTCCACACGCTATTGTCCAACGGAAAGGTGCATACCTATAACTACGCTACGCTATACACCCGCGTGAAACAATTAGCAAACGCCATCACTCAATTCGGTATACGCCCAGGCGATAGAGTCGCAACTTTCGCTTCCAACACCTATCAACACTTAGAACTCTTATGCGCAATCCCGTTTACTGGCGCAATCATTCATCCTTTGAACGTTCGCCTCTCTCCAATGCAACTCGCGAAAATAGTCAAAGCGGCAGAGGACAAACTCATTTTTGTTGATGGATTGTTTTTCGACCAATTTGCCAAAGTACGACAAGAGATTGACTGTCCGCCAGTTGTTCTCATTAATGTAAATGCTGTTAAGGATCAAACCCGTACTCACTTTTCTATTGAATATGAAAAGTTTTTTTGCGAAGCAGATCATGATTACATATCGGATATTCCGGACGAAAATTGGGCGATGGGGCTATGTTACACAAGCGGAACAGACGGTGAACCGAAGGGGGTTCTCTACACGCACCGCTCAATGTTCCTCCACACTCTGGCAGTAAATCAAGCAGATGTGTTCGGATTAACGGAGTCAGATGTAGTAATGCCGCTTGTGCCGATATTCCACGCGATGGGGTGGGGAATTCCTTACGCATGTATGTTTGCTGGGGCAGATACCGTGTTATCCGGTGCTAACCATGAGCGAATTGTTGACCTCATCGCTGAAACAAGGGTGACCGTTGCTGCTGGTGTGCCGACGGTCTGGGCAAGACTTTTGCCTGAATTGCAAAAAAGAAAACACGATATATCTTCATTGAAAAAACTCATAATAGGTGGGGAGGCAATACCACCTACGCTCGTTGAAGCTTATGAAAAAGAACTTGGGGTTGAGGTGTGCCATGCATGGGGCATGACTGAAATGTCACCAACAGGAACGTTCTGTACCCTGCGCGGAACACATCAAAACTTACCTGATACTGAAAAATGGAAGATTAAGACGATGCAAGGCAGACCTATTTCCGGCGTTCAGATTCGCCTCTCAAGTGAATATGGCAGCGAACTCCCTTGGGACGGAAGGACGATCGGAGAGGTACAGGTGAGAAGTCCTTGGACAGCAAGCAGCTATTATAAGAATGACTCGACACCTGAACATTTCACAGCTGATGGATGGTTGCGAACAGGCGACCTTGTGACTATCAACGCGGATGGTTACATGCAGGTTGTTGACCGAGTGAAGGCACTTATCCGCAGTGGTGGAGAGTCTATCTCTACTGTCGCATTAGAGGCTGTTCTGTTGAAACATCCGCATGTAAACGAGGCAGCGGTGATAGGTGTGCCCGACGAAAAATGGGGTGAACGACCGCTTGCAGTCGTTGTTCTTGCGGAACAGACGGATGATAGTATTTCGGAGATATTGAAACAACA
Organism: Candidatus Poribacteria bacterium; assembly: GCA_965197475.1. Classification (GTDB taxonomy): domain Bacteria; phylum Poribacteria; class WGA-4E; order WGA-4E; family WGA-3G; genus MSPOR6. The sequence continues at coordinate 2,565,079 of CBDANF010000003.1, forward strand.
CCTTGCTACCGAATTCCCGAAATTCTGGATACCGGACAAGTTCGTTTTTGTTAACGAAATACCGAAAACAGGCGTTGGTAAATCGGATAAACGCGCTATTTTGCAGATGTTAGCACCTAAATGAGGCTGTGCCAAAAAAAATAGAAGGAAACTACACTATGCCAAACACGAACCATAAGTTAAGTCAAGATGAGATGGATCAATTTCGGAAACAGGGATACCTCGGTCCCTTCACACTCTGTAGTCCAGAAGATATGCTCAACATGCAACCGGAAATTGAGAAGATACTCGAAACTGATGCGCCAGACCACAAAAATAGGGTGCATAACCGCCATCTCGATTTTTCGTTGATCCATGACCTTGCCACACATCCGACTATCGTTGAAAAGATGGCATCATTATATGGAGCGAATCTACTGCTCTGGCGCACCAACTTTTTTGTCAAGGAACCCGGCGCAAAAGAGATTCCGTGGCATCAAGATTTCAACTATTGGCCCCTTGAACCGCCAATTATCATTTCGGCATGGATTGCTATTGATTCTGCGACACTGGAAAACAGTTGTTTGCAGATTGTGCCTGGATCGCATCGCAAAGTAATCCCGCACGTAAAGGCGACATCTGATATGGCGTTCGGTCAGATGGGTGACCTTGGTTTCGTTGATACAAGCAATTTCGTGAATCTGGAGATGCAACCGGGGGAATTTGTGCTATTTAATGAACGGACACTTCACCACTCAGAGGCGAACCGTTCCGACAAAAGACGCATCGGTTTGGCTGTCCGTGTCATCGTTCCGATTGTCAAAGTCTTTACTTGGGATTCGCAACAACATGAATTGATTGTTATTCATGGCGAAGACCCCGTTCAATTCAATAAAAGGAGTTAATATGAATCGTCAAATTACGTTAGCCTCCCGTCCTGTTGGGTATCCCAAAGAATCTGATTTCAAACTTGTAGAAACCCCAATTCCGGCACCCGAAGATGGACAAGTGCTTCTAAAAACTATCTATCTCTCAGTCGATCCTTATATGCGAGGACGGATGAATCAGGCACGTTCTTACGCTGCCAACGTTGAATTTAATGAAGTTATGGTAGGTGGAGTAATTGCTCAGGTTGTAAAGTCGAAACATTCCGATTTTCAGGTCGGCGATATTGTCAATGCGCATATCGGGTGGCAGGAATATGGTGTATCTCGCGGCGAAGAGTTGCGGAAAATTGATCCGGCAATCGCCCCGATCTCAACAGGTGTCGGAATTTTGGGGATGCCGGGGTTGACAGCATACTTCGGGTTACTTGAGGTTGGCAAACTTCAAGATGGTGAAACGGTATTCGTCTCAGGTGCAGCAGGCGCGGTCGGTTCAGTGGTCGGGCAGATTGCAAAAATCAAAGGGTGCCGTGTTGTCGGTTCAGCAGGTACTGATGAAAAGGTTTCCTATATTCTTGATGAACTCGGTTTTGATGCAGCGTTCAACTACAAGAACGTCAATAATTATTACGAGAAATTAGCGGAACTTTGCCCCGATGGGATTGACGTGTATTTTGACAATGTTGGTGGGCGAATCACAGATGCGGTTTTTCCGAATTTAAGAGTCAAGGGACGCGTGGCTATCTGTGGACAGATTTCACAATATAACTTGGAAAACCCTGAAACGGGACCACGCTTTCTTTGGCATCTCATTACGAAGCGCGCGCGAATTGAAGGATTCCTCGTGTTTGAATTTGCCGATAGACATGCCGAGGCTCTTGTCCAAATGACAGAATGGGTTAGGCAGGGTAAATTGAAATACCGAGAGACAATCGCTGAAGGAGGCATCGGAAAAGCACCTGCGGCTTTCATTAGCATGCTTAAAGGTGGCAATATCGGAAAACAACTAGTCAAAATTGCCGATCTCAGTTGAAAATTCGTTAATATCCCTTACGTTTATCTATTACACTCAGGAGCGGTTTTCCAACGCGAAAACGTTCTAAGTTATCACAGAAAAGAGCTACCGTCCGATCCATCCGAATCGGTGAACCGCCAGCGACGTGCGGTGTTATGATGACATTCGGCATGTCCCACAACGGACTATCTGAAGGGAGCGGTTCTTCAGGTGTAACATCCAACCCTGCACCGCCAATGAGTCCATCATTTAAGGCACGCAGCAGTGCTGGTCCATCAACTATCTTGCCTCGTGTGACGTTGATAAGTAATGCATGCGATTTCATACTTTGGAACGCTGCATCGTCAAACATACCTTTCGTTTCTGATGTCAGCGGGGCACAGATACACACGATGTCTGACTGGGCAAGCAAATCATGAAATCTGTCCATCTTCCAGATTTCATGAACGAATGTCGGTGCCTCAACAGGTTCTGGGTCAACAGCGATGACACGCATATCAAAGCCTTGTGCGCGACGGGCAACTTCAATCCCTGTTCCGCCAAAACCGACAATCCCAAGTGTTCGCTCGCCCAGTTCCCACGCTGCCAAACGGATTGACATCTTATTGTCCCATGTCCGTTCCCGCGCCGAACGACCAACGCCCCGAATCAAGCCGAGAATCAATGCCCACGCCTGATCTGCCAAATGCGTTCCGACAAACCCTTTCGCACTTGTCAAAATAACGTCACTTTCAACAAATTCTTTGAACAGAATACCATCTACACCTGCTGCCCACACTTGCACCCACTTCAATTGCTTAGCGTTTTCAAAAAGCGCACGGTTAAACCCACCAAATACAATGTCAGTATCTACAATTTCGCGTAACGCTTCTTCTGAATTTTGTGGATTAACAATGCGTATTGTATCAGAAATTGATTCTATCTGCTGCTGTTGTTCCGATGTAATATCTGAGTAAATCAAAATTTTCATGTTGACATCTTCTCCATTTGGTGATACGGTATATGTAAATAAACTACTTTTTTGCGTATTTTCTCAGAAGGAGGAAAAAGTTTGGTAAACTTAGATTTAAATCGTTTCTGCTCCGTTGTACTTACGATATTTTCCATTAGCCTTATACTCACCGCTGGATTCATTACCGGTTGTGGTGACGAAGGTGATCCAGTTACAAATGTGGTCAACGGAGATGGCGATAAACAACCAGATACTGGTACCGAGGAACCTGTTGAAGAACCAGAAGAACCGAAAGTTTCTTTTAAGGATGATATTTCACCAATCCTCACCCAGAGTTGTGCCTTTGCCGGGTGCCACGTCGCCGGACACGTCACTAACCTTGACCTATCCACCTACGATGCCTTCAAAAAGGGTGGAGATAGAGGTCCCGCTTTTGTAGCAGGCGATGCACAAGAGAGTCTTGTTGTAAAATATATTGAAGGTAGATTAGAACCACAAATGCCTATCAATGGAGTGCCTTTAAACGGAGAACAGGTCCAACTCTTTATAGATTGGATCAATGAAGTCGCAGAAAACAACTAATCCTGCCACATACTCACTTATTTGCAGGGCGAGTCATTGTGCTTCGCCCTGCAGGTTTTTATCCATTACTTCTAAAGCACTCCCACTTTTTTGCCATATCTTTTGTCATCATACCATCGTTTTGTATATGGGTCAACGTTAAAAAACTCCTTACTTTTGGATATAAGTTTCTGGCATTAACCATACTCTTTGTCTTGGGTGAGAACTTTGTAAGTCCGAATCATGAAATACTTCGATTTCGCGCGGTGACCTCCCACGTTTCCTGACAATACCCAACTCTTTGTCTTGGGTGAGAACTTTGTAAGTCCGAATCATGAAATACTTCGATTTCGCGCGGTGACCTCCCACGTTTCCTGACAATACCCATCTGCATCTATGATATAGTAGAACGGATGCAGCGCAACTGATGGACAGATATGCGTCGGGCATACATAAACCTCTTGTCCGATTTGTATAGGGGTATCTTCAGGGATATTTACTGCCCAATGTTCCTCGTGTTGTGTGTCTACCTCGGCTTCGTCAATATTCAAAATAGTGCCGCGCACGCCATCAGGGTCAGCGGCGATGGCTTTGTGTCCTAAATCAAGCGTGATACGGTTCGGTGTAGGAATACTAATGACGCGGCTCAGCAGCAACGCTGCTGGGGTAAAACCGAGGTCGGGATAGTGCGTAGCGTAACCGTAGTCATGAAATATAAACGTGCCTGGTGATGCTTCCACACCTGATGTTTCGGCATAGATAGGAAATGTCGGCGTGCCGCCCATCACAATCAACGGCACGGGGAGACCTTTAGCAGAAAGCATGTCTTGCATCTCTTTAACTTGAATGAGGCTTTGATTGCAAGCGTATCGGCGTGCTGCAATACCTTCATCATGAATATGTCCATCGTATACATGCAGACCCCAAGGTTGTAAACCATCTGATTGATCAATAGATTCGTAGATTTCCACAGCACCATCACTGACAGGTGCCCCGGTCCGATGCATTCCCACATCAAGGTCAAGCATCACTTTAACGTTTAAACCGAGTTTTGCCGTAGCGGCAGAGAGGGCCGTCACCGCATCTTTATGGTCAACGATTATCTTGAAATCGGCATTTGGATACCATTGCTGTAGTGCCAGAAACCGATTGATATTTGGACCCACCATTTGGTATGCGATTAAAATATCTTCTATACCGTTTTGTGCGAGCATTTCTGCTTCTCGCAGCGTGGCGCATTTGTGTTTGAGGATACCCGCTTCACGTTCCATTTCAATTACCTGCGCTGTTTTGTGTGTTTTCGCATGGGGTCTAAGTTTTGAGACATCGCCATCAACAATAGTGATAGCGTGCGCAATGTTCTTCCTAACTAGTTCAAGATAGACAACTAATGCAGGACTCGGTATTTTTTCAACGTTCTGTATACGATATTTCTGATCCATTTTAGTACCTCTCCATAGGTTTCTTTTCCTATTAGCGACCATTAAACCGATTCATTGCCGTAAGAATACCATCTTTGAGATATGTTTCGACCACTTCAACCGCACGTTCAATGGTATGCCCTATCTCAATTTCTTCTTCTTTCGAAAATTCTGAGAGCACATAATCCACTAAGTCACCGACAGGTTCACCGATGCCGATACGCAAGCGTGGGAACTCATTTGTACCCAGATGATGGATAATAGATTGCATCCCTTTCTGACCGCCGTCACTTCCCTTTTGTCGTATTCGAATCATACCGATGTCCAAGTGAACATCATCGTAGATAATGCATAGATCAGTAAGTGGAACATCAAACCGATTGACAAGAGGTGCGACAGCTGAACCGCTGCTGTTCATGTATGTCATTGGCTTGGCAAGGATGATATCTGAGTCGTACAATTTAGTCTGCATGACGAGTGATTTACAGATAGAGATTACGCGCTTGGTAGCGGCATTTTCAGCACTCTCTGCCGACAGTATTTTATTGTAGAGTGCATCAATCACTCGGAAACCGATATTGTGTTTGGTATGTTCGTATCGAAGCCCTGGATTACCGAGTCCGATGATGAGTTTCACGGTTTTCTCCGCTGCGTTCTTACCTGCCATTAACTAAGTTGTATTGTGAACTCAAAACCGCAAGGGTTGAGATAGGTTTATATGTCCCGCAAGTGTATCCTTCTCTTCACCGTCAATTAGAATCTGGACATGTATAATATCGTCTGGAAAAGCGTCAAAGACAGTTTTAAGAATAGCAATAACGGTTAATAATTCAGCAGTTGTTCCACCGATATGTCCGTCAGCCAGGTGTCGTGAAAAATCCAGATATGCGGTCTTTTGACTATCTATGTAGGCTTCATTTAGTGACGTTCCACGTGGAATTGGATTCCTATAGTTTGGGGGAGTCTCTTTAATTAGTGCGGTAACAATCTGTTTCAGTCGTTCGGTCAGTTCGGGATAGAGTCGAAGTTCTACTTTAACTGGCGTAATTTCAAGTGATGTTGGATTTAAAATAAATATGTTTACCTGTTGCAGTGGGGGCAATTTATCTGTAGGATTCGCTATGTCCGGTAGTTTCGGTGGAGCATCTATAATTTTTGGTTGTTTGGAGTGAGAAATTAGCACAAGCGTAATAGCAAGACCGATTACAATTGTAACCAAAGTTATGCCCCATATCATAAAGAGTCTTGAGTGTATAATTTTTCGGAAAAAATTCACTGTCTTGCTCCAATCGACTCATTGTGGCTGTGCACTTACTGTTAGGCAATGAGATGTCCCATTAGAAAAACTGCGGTTCAGTTTGCGTCCGCCTATTCTTTTTCTTGAAATCCGTTAGGATTGGACGATTGATTCACCGATGTAGAATATAATTGGATGGCGCGGACAATAGCTTGAGCAAGCTCGGCAATATGGTCAGGATTTGAAAGTCGGGTGGCATCATCCATATTAGAGAGGTAGCCGAGTTCAAATAGAACGGCTGGCATATAGACATCTGTCAAAGCAATTATTGGAAATTCAGAGATAGCAATTGGTTCTTCAGCCAAGAAATTCAACTCTTTCTGAAGGACGGCACCAAAATCCCGGCTCTGCTTCAAAAAATTTGCTTGGGTACGAATGTTTAACCTTTTTCTGCCAAATACCGGCATGGGAGCAGTTCTGGATCGGAGCTGCCCGTTAGGATTATTGATGTATAGTCGCATTCCTCTGTGATTCGGTGAAAACGAAGCATTGCAATGCAGACTAAGAAACAACTGTCCTTGATTGCGGTTAGCGGTTTGGAAACGTTGAACGCGCGTTTTTTTGACATTTTGGTCGCGAGTTAGATGGATCGAAAGGCCAAGTTGATTGCTGAGTATTTTGATTTCTTTAGCAACAGCCAAAACAATATCCTTTTCAAGAAGTCCAATTTGGCTTTTACACCCGAAGTCTTCCTCTCCTCCGTGGCCAGGATCAAGAATAATTGTCCACTCACGATTATCTTCAGGTGCGTCTGGTGCCCATAAAGTTTTTGGCATTATCCTAATCCGTTGAAGGTTAGGGTTATATAGTACCTCAACATTATCAAGGTGAGGCAATATCTGCCGAAAAAAATCGATGGGCAACATCGGTTGCCCTTGAATCGTACGAGCTGGCGCAGTGAGCGTGAAAGTCTGATTTCCGGGATCTATATTGACTGTGGTATTACCCATTCGCAATTGGATTTCCTTACCTTTGGTTTTCAAGGTAAGCTGTTTCCTTGGGCGATGGTACTGGTGGGTCATCTCCGAATCAAAGACATTTTTGAGAGTTTCTACAGGAAAGTAAACTATTTTTTGATGAAGTGTGAATTCAACTTCGGCGAGCGTTTCACCGTCCCCATCAACAAAACGCACGATAGGTGCTTGGGCAATACCGTGCGTTGCGGAGACTAATATGACAATGAATAGGAAGAGGAATAAGGACTCAAATGGGCGTAACCACATGATAAAGTTATTCCGCGCCTTGGTCGTTACCACGTCTACGTGAAATTAACTCAGGTTCGGTGCGTTCTTCACCACCGTCTTCAGCGGCACCGTCTTCACCTTCCTCGCCATCTTCACCTTCCTCGCCGTCTTCACCTTCCTCAGGTTCTACCACTTCTTCAATTTGGACCCGCGGCTGGCTGACAGAGACGATCATTCGCTGGAGTTCATCTAACAGTTCAACCTCATCATCAAGTTCTATGTCACGGACATAGATGATATCACCGACCTCCATGTTGGTCACGTCAACAGTAATTTCATTGGGCATCACTGAAGGAAGGCAATTCAATGTTAAGTAACGGAGAGGGAATTCAATAACACCACCTTCCTGTGCCCCAACGGGCGTGCCGACCAAAACGATTGGCACAGTTGATGTCACAGGTTCATCTAAAGAGACGCGAATAAAATCTGCATGAAGCAAAACCTGCTTCTCTACCGGATCACGTTGGATTTCTTTGATAATGACGGGTTCTGAGTTACCATCGGAGACTTCTATATTTACAATGACGTTTTCACCGTATGTCCTAAGGAATTGTTTGAATTCGCGTTCATTAACTTGAAGCGAAATTGTATCCTGTTTGCGTCCATATACTACGGCTGGTATACCACCTGCGCGTCGAATTGCCCGCGCGCTCTGCTTACCGAAAGTGTTTCGTTGTTGAACTTCTAATTTTGCTTGCTGCATTTTAATCTTCTAAACCTTTTCTGGAATATACAGGGCGGGTAGGATTCGAACCTACGCATGCAGGTGCCAAAGACCTGTGCCTTACCGCTTGGCCACCGCCCTTCAATTATTATCAACCCACACACCAATAGGATTGGTTTGTGTGGTAGTGCAAAAACTGAGACTGTTTTTGAAGTGTGATTCACACCGCTTCGCTGTATCGGTGTCTTCCATCAAAGCAAACATCGTAGCACCACTACCGGACATAAGAGCCCCATAACACCCAGTCTGCGATGATAACTGGGTCTTTAACTCGGCGAATTCGGGATGTTTGGCAAAAACCGGCACCTCAAGAAGGTTGAACAGATTCCCCGCGACACCGATTAGATCACCCTTCTCAATACAAATTTTAATAATTATACCTTGTTTAGGTTGTTTTGTCAAGGGAATATTTAAATTTTTGAATACATCCGTAGTTGAAATCGAAACGCCGGGGTTGATTAGCACAAGTGGGACATCAGATAACGGGGGTAATGGGGTTAAGATGTCACCTTTGCCAGTGCCAAAAGCTGCGCCGCCGTGCAGGCAGAATGGCACATCTGCACCTAATTGCGCGCCGATCTCCATTAGCATATTTTTTGACAAACCTAAAGCGAATAGTTCATTTACACCGTATAGAACAGCGGCTGCGTTTGCACTGCCGCCAGCTAATCCTGATGCGACGGGGATCCGCTTATTTATCTGTATCTTAAGTCCTCCTAACCCGCCAACTATATCACTGAGGGATTGCGCTGCACAATAGGCGAGGTTGCGTGAGTCAGATGGCACATCTGGATTGTCACAATAAACTGCAATCCCCTTCTCAGATCGTTCGCGTAAAATAACCTCATCGTGCAAACCGATCGAATGAAAAACCGTCTCAAGGTTGTGATAGCCATCCTCTCGTTTGCCTACAACATCCAGATAGAGGTTTATTTTCGCGTGGGCACGAACCCGTAAAACATTCGTTTTTTTCATTCTGGAACATCGGTTCCCATAGGTTCAGACAACGGTATAACTTTGATGTCCCCACTCAGAAATGGTTCAAAATCAAACCTGCTATCCTTAATTTCAACGTTTAGTTGGACTTGTGCCATTTTTACCACAACTCGTGTTTGTTCAAGTGGGCGTTCAATTTCAACCCTATGAGATCTAAGGATGCCATCAACTTCGCGATAGTCTGAAAAAATGGCACTTTGCTCCAGCAGTCCATCTTTGTCGTTGGTATGCCATTCAGTGACACGCGGTTCACCCTCTTTCACAAGGATAGTGATAGTTTCTGTGTGTTCCGCTTGAACACCAGGGCGAGTAACAACAAACTTTTCCCCGGCACTTTTGACTTTTAGTTTCTTGGTGCGCCCGTCAAGGAATGGATTTGCAAAGACAGCACTTAGGACATCTGAAACGCGCAGATCAATACCGAAGATTTTACGCAAGATGCCATCAGATAACTCACCTAAGTACGCCTCCTGTTCTTCAAGCAGAACGAGCAGGAATTCATTACCGTTTGCAATCGCGACACCTTTTGGTTCATTAAATCCGCCCAAAGCTTGTATATGGAGAAGTTCACCACCATCCTCAGATTTCTTATACCAAAGTAATTCACGGAGTTCTTCTGGGTCGCGATCGGCTTCCTGAATGGTGACTACCATCTTGCTAGTTTTTAGCGAGTTCGTTAAATCGTATCTTTCCTGTAGCGTTGCTAAATACGGGGTAAATTGCGACATTTCCACGGGAGATACTTCAATACCAGAAGTTTTGACGCTGCAACCTATAATTGTTATCAATACTGAGAGGAACACAGAGAACCCGATAGTCAAATGATTTCTCATTTAAAAGACCTCTGACATCGATTCCTCAACAATATTCACCGCTTCCTCAACATGACCAGCATTGATATTGAGCGGCGGCAAGAATCGGAGAACATAGTCATTGGTGCAGATAGTCACTAACCCGTTTTCAATACATTTAGCTGCGAGCGGTTTCGAATCAACCTCCAGAACGAGACCTCGGAGTAACCCTTTCCCACGGACTTCCTTTATCGGATACTTGCCTTTAAGTTCCATTAGACCACCTGCAAGGTAGTTCCCCATTTTTACCGCATTTACAGCAAGATTTTCTTCAAGGATAGTTTTTACGGTTGCTGTGGCTGCAGCGGTGGACAAGAAATTACCGCCGAATGTCGCTGCGTGCGTGCCCGGTACAAAACTTTCGGCTACGTTTCGTTTGGCTAACATCGCTCCGATAGGCACACCGCTACCGAGTGCCTTTGCCATCGTAATTACATCCGGCACAACACCGTAGCTCTGATATCCGAAAAATGTTCCTAATCTGCCCATTGCTGTTTGCACTTCGTCAAAGATCAGCAGCAGATTATGCTTATCGCAAAGTTCTCGCAATCCTTGTAGGTAGCCATCACTTGGGATATTAACACCGCCTTCTGATTGAATCGGCTCAACTAATATAGCACAGGTTTTGGGTCCGATAGCGGATTCAGTCACATCAAGATCATCAAATGGAACGTATTTAAAGCCTTCAAGCATCGGTTCAAAACCAACGTGATATTTGGTCTGGGCTGTAGCAGTAATAGTCGCCATTGTGCGCCCATGAAACGAATTGTCCATCGTAATGATTTCATAAGCATCTGTTCTACCGCTGTCTTTCGTCCATTTCCGCGCCAATTTAATGGCGGCTTCATTTGCTTCAGCCCCGCTATTACAGAAGAAACACTGGTCCATATCTGAGTTATCAATCAGAAGTTTCGCTAATTCTGCCTGCTGTTGAATGTAGTAGAGGTTAGAGGTGTGTAAGATGTTCCCTGCCTGCTCACGAATTGCGGCGACAACTTTTGGGTGAGCATGTCCTAAGCCGTTGACAGCCAAGCCACCCAAAAAATCGAGGTATTTTTTACCCTCTGCATCCCATAGATAGGGTCCTTCCCCCTTAACGAATGCGAGACTTCTATCGCCATAGGTATTAATAATATATTTTGTAGCCATCGCTTTAATTTCAGTGGTTGTCATAAGTGTTTCTCCTTGTGTACTTCAGATAGGCATGGTTTGAAACGACACCTAAATCTATAATTATAAATGTTTAAATTTACGAGGTCTTGCTGCCTAATTCAGGCAAGAGTTGTTTTTCGCATCAATACCATAGATAAGGACAGGGATATCAATGTCTGCAACGCCACGTGTCTGTAAATCCCGTACGAACTGCTCAAAATACGAAACGCCGGTAGACATCTCATCAGCAAAAGATTTTATAGGAACAATTTCAATGCCCGCATCAATGTAGCCTAAGTTGTGGAAAATGGTCATTTTCGCGCACACGTTGTAAACCATAAACGCGTATTTTCCGAACTGTACCTCTACCCCAAGTCCCTCTTTTAGAAAATCTATTTCTCTGTATGCAGATTGACGCATAGGTTTTGGTGAATATCCAGGTCGATAGTAGTCTGTCGGATAGTCACATTTTACACGTTCCTTCTGCCATCTTCTGGATTCAAAGCCCTCGGCAAAAGCACGATTAAGGACTTTAGGGCTGTACAACATTTTGCCTGCCATTGTGATTTCCTCGCTTGTTTTAGTTTTGCACTGCAAGGCATCAACATTAGCAATGATGTCTTCTACTTCTTGTAACAGATGGGTGTGTCTCTTTCTTATGGAATCCCCGCCATTGAAGGAATACTCGGCAGCAATAATCATGATCCCCTATTCCATTCCAAAGGCAATTGGACAACACGTTCTTTTCCTGACGGTTCATGGATTGGTTTACCGAGAGGGCGAAGCGGTAATTCACCATCTGCAAACTTTTGTATCCGTTCACGCGTAATCTCAATGTAACTTGAATCGAGTTCCGCTGCAATTGCTTTACGGTTGTGCTGCAAGGCGGCGATGATCGTTGACCCGACACCACAATACGGGTCAAAAACGACTCCATCAGGTTGCGTGAGTGCCAACACACATCGCTGAACTAATTCCACAGGAAACTGGCACGGATGTTCGGTTTTCTCTGGATGATTCGCTTTTACATTTGGAATATCCCACACGCCATCTTCCCAATCATGTGTCACTACATCCCAAATATCAGATGGATTTTTACCAAGCGGATTGCCCGAAAGTTGTCCCTGCTTTGGCCCTTTGAAATGTCGCTTTCCCGGATATTTTGCAGGAACACGCACAGGGTCGAGATTAAAAATATAGTCGTCACTTTTGGAAAACCACAAGATAACCTCATAACGACCCGAAAATCGTTTTGTGCAGTGCAAGCCGTGATTAAACCGCCAGATAATCCGATTCCGTAGTTTTAAACCGAACCGTTTGAAAATCTCATAAAAGTAGATATCAAGTGGAAATATCTCGCCCTTCTCAACATAATTGCCTACCTGCCAACAGAGGTTTCCGGTATCGGCAAGCACCCGAACGAGTTCTATTATTGCAGGTTCCTGATTTTTAAGATATGCCGGTAAAGACATCTTTTTCTCATATTTTTTGCCTACATTGTATGGTGGGGAAGTAATGACCAAGTCTACCGAACTTGACGGAATGTCCTTTAGCAGATCGCTACAATTCCCATCAAAGAGAACAACGTCCGCGCTGGTGTTGTATATGTCTGAAATTGATATCCGACGTTTTGAAAAGTCATAAGTCTCTTTTATTTCACTCATCCTGCATCTCCCTTCCACGCAGCACGGAAATTCACGCCACAAGCAATTTTCGATTGTAGGGTGTAAATTCTATATTTTGTAAACACAATCTAAAATTCTTACCAGTTTGTATAAGAACCATCATCGCGTTGGAAGCCGTGGGGTGGTCCGTATTCTTGTGTTGACACGTTGGTAAGTGCGTCCTCGTTGAATTCAATGCCGAGACCGGGGGATTCAGGCGGTAAAAGGTAACCTGATTCAAACGGGACCTGTACCGGAAAAACATCGGTCAAGGAAGACATCGGGGCACGCGGAAGTTCCTGCACGCCGACAAGCGATGATGCTAAACAAAGGTGTAGACATGCTGCTGTGGAAACCGGTCCGAGCGGGTTGTGCGGTGCTAAATGGATATAATGTGTTTCACACCAACCAGCAATTTTACGCGCCTCTGTCAATCCACCAGCAATGCATAGGTCAACCCTGCAGTAATCTATCAAGTCTTCTTCAATGACTTCGCGGAAGCTCCATTTGCTATCAAATTGTTCACCCACAGCAATGGGGACGGAGGTTTGTTGACGTAATCGTCTGAGACTTGCAGGGTTTTCACTTCGTAGCGGGTCTTCAATGAAAAATGGATTGTAGGGTTCAACTTTGTTGCAAAATTCAATGCTATCCGCTGGATCAAGACGGGTATGTACATCAACAAGGATTTCAACGTTGTCTCCTAATGCTTCGCGAACAGCTTGCACCTGTTCCAATCCGAACTGAATAGCACGTCTCGGTTTAAACGTTCCAGTACCAGCACCATCTGCCAAACCCCATCGGACAAATTTCCACCCCGCTTCGTGAGTTTGCCGACAACTCTCAACGAGGGCATCAATAGTACCGCCACCGTTATGTGGATAACAGGCAACCTTATCTCTCGTGCGTCCGCCTAACAATTCATAGACGGGAACGTTCAGTGCTTTTCCCTTGATGTCCCACAATGCAATATCTACAGCACTGACTGCAGCGGATTGAACGACACCGCCAGGGAAAAATCCGCCACGGAACATGACTTGCCACAGATGCTCAATCTGGAACGGATTAGCACCGATGAGGAAAGGTTTGAACGACCGTACAACTTCAGACAAGGCAAGAGCGCGCCGTCTTAAGCCTCCTTCGCCAACGCCGAATATACCCGCATCGGTTTCAACCTTGACAAAGAAATGTCCTGATGATGAAACAAACGATTTGATGTTGGTGATTTTCATAAATTTACTATTATGTGTAGAATAAACGATACGAGGAATGAATTTTATCCTCAGAAAGATGTATAGCAGTGTAGGTCGGGTAGAGTTTACGAAACCCGACACGCTCAGTTTCTGTCAGGTTTCGCATGAGTTCTACCTGGCCTACGTATAAACTATTAGTATCACTCATTCTCTATAGTATGGGATGATGCATGTCTTAAATCTAATTTATATCATGAGTTTTCAGTCAAGTTGCTTGATATGACCCCACAAAGTTGTCAATTTTCCAATCGGATCAACTGCGAAATTATCATCTATATCTATTTTTGAAATAGTAAAATCGTCAAAACTGGCAGCAGTTTCCCAAGTCCATACACCAACTTTTCCTATTTCATAACTACCATGTAATTTTTCTATTTGCTTCTTACCATTGATATAACATATAAACTTATCTTCAAGCACTTCTACAGTAACATTAAACCAAACATTATTCTTAATATGAACTCCACCAACTGCAAATGTCCACGCAATTTCTTGTCGGTTGTCCCACGCACCTGCATTGTGTTTCCATAATTCACTTCTGTTATCAAGTGTATTCAGATAATAAACGTAATACTCCATCTCACTCTTGGCACGGAATACGATACCTGCCCAATGAATATCATCTATACGGACTTTGGCATCTATAGTATAGTTTTTCCAGTCTGATTGGCCGACCAAAGAATGCTCAGCTTTACCACCACGACTAACTTTATATAATCCATTATCTACTGACTAGTTTCCGTTAGCAACTTTCCAACCCTTAGCGTCCTTTTCAAAATTCCACGACTGTGTGCCGTTGTTTATATAATCTTTATATATAACTTCTTCGGGTTCAGGATCTGGTTCGGGTTCAGGATCAGGCAACTTGTCTGGCATCCTGTAATTTTGATTGTGCCACTGCCAATTTCCATCTATATCCATAGTCTGCACCCAGATAATACCATCGTTTAATAAAAACTTCCGTTCTACATCTATAACAGATACATTTCTTCTTCCCTTAATAAACTCCCACCCCACAGTGTTTGTATCATCCCGGAAAAGGTATACCTGATACATACCCTCGTTATCACTTAAATCAATCTTAAATCTTACGTAGTGCTTGCGGTCTTTAATAAGTGCTTCTGCTGGAAAAAGATTTGATATTCTTGGCGACCTACTGAAACTATGGTCGTCCCTAAAATAATGTGAGTTTGACAACCACATTGCTTCATGCAAGAAAAATTTTCTTCCAGATCCCATGATGTAATCTTTTGGATCAGTTAATACAATATGCCATAAACCAAAAACATGTCCTAATTCATGCATGATAACACGCTCTACTCTTGGACTATCTGAATTACGATCAGAAAGTATTACATAACCATGATACTCATCATCTCAGACCATCCGTCAGGACCTGCTTTGCCCATTCCTAAAGCACGACCAAACTGAACACCTCTTAATCCAGCCATCACAATAACTATGACATGCTTTTTTGTATTAAAATGGTTCGGCAGTTCTTGTTTAACCAAATCCAAAGTATCATGAGTATAATAATGATTCTTATCATGCTTGCCGTTTAACTTATGAATTATAACACGATCGCCGTCATTCTCTAATTTAAAAGTTTTATTCGGAAACCCATTACGATTCAATTCGTCTCTATATACCGACTGGACGTTCTTCATTATTTCAGGCAAACCTAACTTTTCAGAGTCGTCTACACTATCGTTTGCAATGAAATATACGACACGAACAGAATAAGGTTCTAATGATGAGGCAGCTAACGGAATAATAAAAAATAAGAGTAAAAATACAAAAAAACCGATTAGACTGCTCTCCTTAATACGTAAAGCATCGATGAACGGAAACATTGACAATACTCCTCTGTTGTTTGACTTGAAAGTGTGTATTGAAGTGGCATCGTTAATTTAGACCCGAAATCAGTAAAGTTAAGACAAGTGTTGTTGCTCAAATTCAACAAGTGTCAAATACCTTAACGCCGAGTGAGGTTGTTTCTGGTTATACACCTGTCCGATAAAATGTCCGATGGCACTACAAGGTGTATAGTTACACCGCATCCAACGCTGGCGTATTATTCTGACAATAAACCGGACGAAAGAGCGTCTTGCGTTTGAACGGCATCTCTTCAACGTGTTTCGGGTGCGGTTCCCATCTGTGCCATTTGTTGCCAACGGTATTATAGCAGTTGAAAATAGCGACCCGGTCAAATGTGTCGTCTGTCCATTTTGCACCGGTATGTGTAATTGCCTCAGTGAAAATTAGGACTGATCCTGCTGGACAACTATAATCCTCCCACAATGGGGAATTTCGGTCTGCTGTTGATTTTGGCGAAGGAAACGCCCCTTTGTGGCTGCCTGTCAGGAACATCGTTCCACCACCCCGTTCTTTAACAGGATTGAGTTCCCATACAACCCGCGTTAAACCACTATGTGCTCTGTCGTGGTGTAGGTGATATGTATGTGAATTACCGGGGAAGTTGAGCATTCCACGCCCACCGTGGGGTTGGAAGTTATCGTTACCGTTTGCTCGAATTGTAAGGAATGTGCCTTCCAAACGGAAACCGTAGCAGTTTTCGTTGGCATAACCGGATGTCAAAAATTCGTTCATAAAACCGAACACAACCGGATGGTCGGTCAACGATTCTAAGGGACCTCCGATTGAAGAGCGATGGTGTTCTGGAATTGACTCCGGTTCCTGTTTAAGTTGATAGCAGAACTCACGCATCTCTTTAATTTCGGTTTCACTTAACACACTGGGAAACAGAAGCCATCCACGAGTATCGAAGAGAAAACACTGCTCCTCTGTCATCGGGATTGGCGGTATATTGTCAGCATTCGTTGTGGGATTTGGCATAAAATTCTCCGCTATAAACATTACACCACATAGGGTGAATTTCTTTATTTTTAATTTCTACATTGAGAGTGCTTTATGTCTTTTCTTGTCCATATAAACGTTCGTCTTCTTGTGATAACCAGGGGCCGTAATCGCGCGGCATCTCTTTAGGTGCCCCAAGTCCATTTTCATCGCGCCATCTGAGCAAAGAATGCACCCGATTTTTCTGTGGCAGTTCTACCCGTGTTCCATAAATTGCAGACTCGAAAATACCCATTAAAACCTCAATCACATGACGACCTTCTTCACCACTGCATTCGTGTTCACGGTCTTCGTCCAACGCATTCACATATTCGTCAACAATGCAGTAATCATCAGGGTTTGCGCCACTGTTTTTGTCAAAATTCTCAGGATAGGTTGATGTGAGTTTCTCCCATCGGTCATGCGTGCCATCAGGCACAAAGTGCGGTGTAGGTAACCACCACGAACCTTTCAATTCAGACCAGAATAATCTGCCTTCAGTGCCGTAAAGTTCAAGCACATAAGCGTCGGTATCTACTTTCGGAAAACGGTGTTGAATTAGCGTTCCCGTTACATTATTGTCAAATTGAAGTGCTGAAGTCGTATATTCACCTGCGACTGTTCCCATGCCCGCGGGTGATGGGAGGACATCCTCAGGTATAAGTTCGCGTCCACCTGCTGTTGCCTGCGTCATTATACTTCTACAGTGTCCACCGAAACGGAGCATGTTGTTAACGACATGTGTCCCAATGTTCATCAATCCGTAGCCAGCGTAATACCCTTTACCACTCGCGTAGATATAGCGCAAATCACCGATTTTACCATCATCAAGTGCTTTGGCAACTGCCTGCATCGTGGGGCTGACACGTCTTTGATGATGCACAACGACACGCGCGTTTTTCTCTTCTGCTTTTGCCATTATTGCATCTGCTTGAACTAAATCAACGCAAAGCGGTTTTTCGACCTCAATGTTCACACCGTGTTCAAGCACACGCATGCAGAGCGGATAGTGCGCGTCTGTTGCTGTCGGTATCGCCACAATATCGGGGGTGATCTTACGAATCATTTCATCTAAATCAGTGAAATGTGTAGAAACGTTCACGATCTTGCCGAGTGCGTCTAACCGTTCCTGCACGAGGTCGCAGAGAGCGACGATTTCTGTGCGCGGGTGAGCGTGGTATGCTTTTGCTGCAGAAGTGCCTCGGCTACGGCATCCTAATATTGCGACACGATAGTTTTTCATAGGCATTTGCCAAATTTCCCTCATATACGGTGAAATTTGCCTTTTGCTTAACATTCTCCAGAAATATTAAACTTGCAACGCTATTTCGTTTAATATTAACCTATTTTGTGGACACTGTCAAGTTTTAATCTGATGGAAACTCGGTTTTGATTGACATATTATCAATTTGTTGGTATAATGTGACTAACAACATGATTTGGTATTGACCAGCGAGGTCATACGATTTAATTTGGAGGTACAGATAGATGTTATATCAAGTTTCCGATCAGATTTTTAGAAATTTTTTGAATGCAAATAAATTCGTGCTAATACTCTTGGCAGTTGTCTTAATATTCGGTTGTAATCAAAACCGTGGGAAGGATTTCATCAAATTAGACGCACCATTGGAAGAGGTGTTGCCTCAAATCGTTCTTATTGCTCCGGAGCAGCAGGACAAAAATGGGCAACCGTTAGAAATTACCGTGGGTAGCACATTTAGTGGTGAAGGCGAGTATGGTATTGGTGACGGTGAAACTCACGGATTTAGATGGACATTTTTCAATCAACATGCTGTTGAAGGAAATAGATATATCTTTGCCGTAACTTCGTATAATTGGGGTGGAAGCGGGACTTTTTATTACCTTACTGTGGTGGATAAAACAACGCTCAAAAGTGTAAGTGAAGTTCTTCTTGGGGATCGCGTGAAAATCGAAAGCGTCGCGTTGACTGCTCCTAACACAGATAGTGTGTCTGTCAACTATATGGATAGAGAATCAGGAACAGCAATGGCTGATACCCCTGATAAGGCAGTAGAAAAACACTTTAAAATGGATCAAGAGCAACTTAAGGAAATGTCACCTAAAAATTAGGATGTGTATTGCTTGATGCATAGTAGTAGTCACGCTCCATCGTGCCGTAACTTTATTCGGCGGGGCACAGAAACCCTGCCCTACAGTAAAGTAGAATCTGATGCCGATTAGGAAAGAACTCACCTAACATTACCAATGTGCATGCACAGGGGTTTCTCGCACCTTTTCAAACAGGTCTGCCCATTCCTGAGAACCGTCGTCAAAGGTGAGTTCAAGCCGCGCGCCTTCAAAGTATGCATCCCCGTTCCCAGCATTGAAATAACTCAAGCCATCGCCTGCCATGTGGATACAACTTCCATCAGGATAGACCGCTGTTTTGAGTATCCGTGGGTGTGGGTGGATAGTATATCCATCAGCATCTAATTTTTCAGCGGGAACACGAAAACGTTCAATTGCTTCTTCGTCAACCTCAACGCCTAATCCGGGTGTATCGGGGACGACGTGGCAGCCATCTGTAACTTGGATCGGTTTCGTGAGCAGATGTTCACTGTAAAGATTGATGCATGTGATTGCTGGCCAAGTAGCATGGGTAAGTACACTTCCAAGATGCGCAGCCCAGGTGGTCGTCAATCCGTTGCCCACGATTTGAAGCCAAAATGGCATATCTGCAGCTGCGCTGAGGTATCCATCACGTATCGTCTGAGATTTGCCACCGCCGATGACAAAACCGTCACATACATCTTCACGAATACATGTGGTATAGGGCGGTGACCCGAAGTGCATCGCAATCGGACAATCAACGTTTTCACGAATCTTTTTATTGCCCTCAACATCGTTTTGCGGAATTGGAGATTCAAAGATCGCTACGTTCGGATGTGCGGCGAGTTTTCGCAAAATTGGAATAGCGGTGGCAGCATCGCGCAATGAGCTGTTCGGGTCTAAGTCCAGTTGAAGTCAGCAGGGACAACTTCTGCGACTGCCTCTACTTGCTTAACAGTATTCCACCATGGGCGCGGTTTGTTTTTGAAGCTGGTATAGCCGTTTGCCACAGCATCTGCTGCTTCAGATGCCCAGTTTTCTGGTGATGAATCAATGCACCACCATGAGATAGGCACGGTGTCGCGACAATGTGTTCCGATGAGTCGATAAATCGGCACCTCCAAAATTTTACCGACAACATCAAAGAGTGCCATCTGCAGCCCTGCACCGAGTGAATCATCGTTCATGTGTGCAGCAGGGTTTTCACCAAGTACGCGTTGCACGCTTTCGTCCGTCACGCGGCGATAAGTATAGTGGATAACGGTTTCACCCCACCCGACATGTCCAGTATCTGTCGTGACCTTGCAGAGTTCAAGGAGTGACCAGTTGTAGACGGTGGACACGCTTTGGGTGGTAATTTCCTGTTGGCGCGGGGTGAAGGGGACATCAACAAGAACACGTTCTATATTTGTGACTTTCATGGGTAAACTCCTAAGGTAAGGCGAACTCACTACAGCGTATCTCATAAATACGATATCGTTAAGTTCAGTTTGATTTATCCAATGTTTGTCTGTTAGTCCATAGTATTGTAGGGCGGGTCCCTATGCCTTCTATTTTTCCTTGCTAAGAAACGACGAGGCACAGGGACCTCGCCCTACAAGTGATTTATGAAATAGATTAAAATGAGGCACTCACAATAGTAGAAGCGAAACAACGACCTACCTAACTCAATTTCACTGCAGTTCCGTACATCTGAAGATAAAAGTATTGAAAGCTATTTGTATCCAAGTCAATATCTTGCCGCATACTTATAATAGCGTTTGCTTCTAAGAGTGCTGCACGTTTTTTCAGTTCTTCAACTGAAACGAAAAATGCTTTCTCAAAATCACTCTGACCCACACTCCACTCACCGTACAAAAATCCCCAATCGGCCCGATCCTTTCCCATTTGACCGCTTCTTTTCATATCTATGATTTCTGCTTCGTATTGTTTGACGAGTTTAGAAAGGGCATTTGAGAAAATCCCTTTATTTGAGATCTGAAAGTAAACAGGACCAATAATCTGATAATCCTGTTTAATATCCCCAGTTGTTACAAGAATGTCGCTTCTCATTTTTACCTCCAAAATTATTACGCAATAAGTAGTTTTGGACTTGCAACAAACATGTAAAAATCGCTACAAACACAGATGTAGACTACATTTCCACTTGTTTTAATTGTGCAACTATGATACAATATAGATAAGAAAGTAGGGGGTTGGTAGCCCCCTAAATGAACACAAAAAGCGAGTTGCTTTTTGACGGTTCTAATCTTATCTGGTATTATATCAGAAATCCGTCAGAAAAAGCAACTCCTATTTCAAGGAGTATCTGATGGATTTATTGAAGGTAATGGAGCGTTTTCCTGACCAAGAAGCATGTATTGAGCATTTGGAATATATTCGGTGGCGTGGTGAACCAAGATGTCCGCATTGTGATAGTCTAAACGTTGCGGAACGGACAGAGACGGAATTGGGACGCATCGGACGCTGGCAATGCCATGATTGCACTGCTACTTTCAAGGTGACGTGTGGCACGGTGTTTCACGGGACAAAGATAGCACTTCAGAAGTGGTTTTTGGCGATCTCGTTGATTGTGAATGCGAAGAAGTCGTTATCCAGTTACCAGTTGAGTCGTGATTTAGACTTGAATCAGAAAACTGCATGGTTTATAATGACTCGTATCCGTGCTGAAATGGCAAAGAAAGGTAGCAACGTGCTATTACAAGGCATCATAGAGGCTGATGAAACTTACATCGGGGGTAAACCTCGCAAGCCGAACAAGAAAGCAGATGCGGAGCCTGCCAAGCGTGGTCGTGGCACTGATAAAGACGCAATCATCGGGGCTGTCCAACGCGGTGGGAAAGTTGTAGCACAACTTGCAAGGGATTTGACAGGACGGACTATTTTAGACTTTATCCGAAGAGCCGTGAAAGTTCAGGATTCGGAGTTGATGACCGATGAATATAATGCTTATCTCGCACTCGGTAGAGATATGAAGCATCATATCATCAATCATCAAGAGCAATTTGTTGACGGTGATGTCCACACAAACACGATTGAGGGGTTTTGGTCGCTTCTCAAACGCGCTTGGTATGGTTCACATCACCACTATTGGACTGAATATACGCCCCTGTATGTCGCAGAGGCGTGCTACAAGTATAACTATAGGAGCATTGACAGCATCTTTGATAAGTTTGTTAATGAGAGTATGAGATGAGTGAAACTAAAGGTACCCAGGGCGTTTCTTTGCATGATCCGCGGGTTCAGGCGGTGCTTGCAGCACAGATGGCGGAAGCTCGAATGTCTTTTGATCCGAATTCAAAGCTTCGAGAATATTTTGGAACAATGTATAGCAATCTGACTCGGATTGGAAGATGCCCAAATTGTAGAGAAAAGTTGATTGGTTCGATCCATGAGCGTCTACATGTTTCAACAGAGTCAGATTGAACAAGTTTGATTCGTTGTTCTTGATGATCACAATTTCATCATAAATATTAAGATTTACGGCTAATGGACAAAATCCAGTGATTTGTTCAGGTTTTGGAAATATGATTAACATGATAGTTCCTTTGTGAGTTAGAGGGGACAGGGGCACCTCGTTGTTGGGTTAGTCTGTTTTCTTTCGGTTTACATACCGTTTGATACACCAAGCGGTGAATCTTGCCGACAGAAAAATAATAGGTATGCCGACAATTTGGGCTACCAATGCTACTAATGCGTATTCTCGAGCACCGAGAACAGTGACTATAGATCCAATGATAGCGAAAAACAAAAGCCAGTTTTTCAACGTGTATTTTTGCTTATAGTAAGCAAATACAAGAAGTGGCCACACTAAAAGTACCATGATATTCCCTTATGGTAAGGGTTGTACGTGTTTTGTTTATAGGATCACGTTGTTTAACCTTAACGTTGTTCCCGATCTCATTCGGTTTGGTAGGGACTGCCTCAAGCGAGACAGATGAGATTCCCTACCAACAACGTTAGGATAGTATAACATGTGGGAGAAAAGAGAGTCAAGTGAAAAATTCAATGGCTTGTTGCAAGTCCAAAACTACTTATTGCGAAGTGAAAAATCAACAGGATCGGAAGGCGGCTTGAATATTACCCACATGGGTTTAGTCTCCTTTGGGGTTAGAGGGGACAGAGTCCCCTCGTTGGTTGGAATTGCTAATACCCGTATGGAGAATCAGCAGCTGAAATTAAAATTATCCAAAGTCCCACCATAGTGCCAGTTCCAATAACACATCCTATTGTAGCATGTGTTATTTGGTCGTTTTTCACAAGTTTTTGATAAATGCTTGTGTAATAAGCAACATATTCTGGTGATTTTCCAAGCAATTTTTCTGGTAGTACCGTTGGTGTGACAACATACGCAATTAACATACCGGTAACACCAAGTAGACAACCAACAGTTCCCCATATTTGAGTGTTTGCAAGTGTTGCATCACGTCGTGCATCAAATATTGCTTGCGCAGCATCACTTGTTTGTTGTGCAAGTGTGAGATATGGCGTAGTGAATAACATCACAACCATTATAAACGACAAAGTTTTCATCAATGTTCCTTTTGTGAGGTAAAATGTGTATGTAGGGGATCAAAAGACCCCCTACATGTTTGCAAGCGGATTATTTACACCGCTTGTGAGGTTTGACAGTTTCTTTCACCGTTGTGGCGGGACGGCGTTTGTCCGTGCCTTTGGGAAGGAACCGTCCGTCTTTGGCATCGCGTACACGCGTGCCAGTGGCTTTTTTAGCCATAGTATACCTCACTTTGCTTGAGATAAATTGGTGCATAGCGTATTTCCAGTGCGTTATGCACTGTTCAAGCATATAAAATTGATACGTTAAACGGGTATCGTTCGTAGGTTCGTTTACACCTTTCTATGGGTGAGGGCAGGACACAACACAAGGAGTGTTGCGATAGAAATCCTGCCCAACGAACTTGAGAATAGTATAACATGGAAAGAATTTGAGTGTCAAGTGAAAAATTTGAGAAAAAATTTCAAGTCCAAAACTACTCATTGCGTTATCTTTTATCATTATCCAAAAATAAAGGTATACTTATGCAAAAAAGACCGTATCATTTTTTATATACAGTGGGTTGTATTGTTCTCGTTGCGCTAATAATTTTCACAGGCTGTGGTGATAAACAGAACAAGAAATGGC
This sequence comes from Candidatus Poribacteria bacterium, assembly GCA_965197475.1. GTDB lineage: Bacteria > Poribacteria > WGA-4E > WGA-4E > WGA-3G > MSPOR6. The sequence goes on from CBDANF010000003.1 coordinate 2,589,141, forward strand.
TTTCAATTTATGGGGGTGTGATAGGAGGAAGTTTCTCGCAATTTGCTGGAGGCATAAACCAGATTGTTAAACATCAGGAATTGGATCTAAAAATATCTGTTGTTGCTTCCGCTGGCTCAATTGAAAATACGCGACGTATCAACAAGGATAAGAACGCCCTCGGTGTCGTTTTTGCATCAGAGAGTTCTCTCGGTTACCACGGACAAGAGATTTTCGCAGAGGAGGGACCAAAAACGAATATACGGATGGTGACGCTACTTTATTTTGCCTACGGTCAATTTTCTACTCTCGAAAATAGTAATTTACGCCAGTTTGAAGACATTGTAGGAAATAAAATTGCTTGTGGTGCCCCTGGATCGGGCACAGCGCAGACATTAGAACGTCTTGCAAAGTCGGCAGGCATCTGGGGCAAATTTACGCCAATTTATAGAGGCGGCACAGCTGGTGCCCAAGCTCTTCAAGATGGACAGGTAGGGGGATTCTTATGGCTGGTCAGTGTGCCGAATAGTGCAATTATTGAGTTAACAGCGGTAAAATCCATCCGAATGATCGATCTTGACACACCTGCTAAAGAGTCCGATTTCTATGAAAAATACCCTTTCTATTTTCCAGGAAGCATGCCAGAGGGTGCTTATGAAGGGAAAGTTGAATCGGTAAAAACGATTTTAATGCCCACCGTCCTGATTGCCAACAAAGCAGTACTTGAGGAAACTGTTTATACCATTCTAAAGCATGTTTATTCTGCCGAGGGACATCAAACGATGCTGCAAACAAATCAAGCAGCAGCAGATATGACAATAGAGAATGCCCCGAAGGCATTTGTAATTCCGCTGCACAGCGGTGCCTACAAGTTTTGGAGTGAACAAGGTGTGGAAATCCCAGATCAAGCAATGCCAGTGGATTAACAGAAATTTATTTCACTTTTAAAACTTGCATTAAATGTCAGAACGTGATATAATACAATTGAAATAACATTATGGGGTGCTCTTACCAGATTAAGAGCTGAGAAAACACCCTTTGAACCTGATCTGGGTCATGCCAGCGTAGGGAAATACAAAAACGAAATTGCGCGCCTCCTATCATGAGGCACTCAGCCGCTTCTTTTTTGGTGCTGCCAAGGCATGGATAAACCATTGGCATGTTCCCTATACCAAAAACGGAAGACGGCTTTTGCTGTTAAGAGAACAGATGCGTATGTTCAGCAAATTTGTATTGCCAGTGGTTATCCTATTGACTGTGTTGGGAATATGGGAAGCAGCAGTATACTTTTTCAATATAAAGCGTATTATTCTGCCAACACCCTCAAAAATTTTAGTGACACTATTCGTAGAACGCGGACAATTGCTGAAACATACGCTCGTGACACTACAGGAAATGCTCCTCGGGTTTGCCCTTGCCGTAAGCATCGGTATACCATTAGCAGTATTGATGTCAGAGTTTCCGGTGCTTGAAAAAGCTTTCTATCCCTACGTTATTGGTTCACAAACAGTACCAGTGTTTGCGATTGCGCCTCTTTTGGTAATGTGGTTTGGATTCGGGATTGCTTCAAAAGTTGTTATGGCAGCGATAATCGTATTTTTTGCAATTGTCCTGAATACATTAGATGGCTTGAAGTCCGCCGATCCCGACACGGTCAATCTCTTTCGTATTCTCCGAGCAACACGGTGGCAGATTCTTTGGAAAGTACGCATTCCATCAGCACTGCCGTTTATCTTCTCAGGAGCAAAGATCGGTATATCAATTTCCACGATTGGGGCGGTGATAGGTGAATGGGTAGGAGCAAGTGCTGGACTTGGTTACCTCATGTTGTATGCGAATGCGCAGCTCCAGATTTCACTTATGTTCGCGGCTATTTTCTGCCTAACACTGTTAGGTTTAAGTCTTTTTGCACTGATGACGTTGCTGGAAAGATTCGCAATGCCGTGGCGACGGCATCAGAAAAACATATCAGATGTCCGATAAGTGTACAGTCTATCTCATAAATCGTTAAACACGGTTCTGTTCAGAGGATCCAACTTCATCGTAGGGGCGGGTCTCTGTGCCCGCCCGTTGTTTCCGTTCTCAAGACATGGCGAGGCACAGAGACCTCGCCCTACAAATGATTTATGAGATACGCTCTATTCAAATCACTGCGGAGAAATTTCATTTGTAGTGTAGAGTTATTTAGTTTTCGGTATTTCTGCTATATTTTTTCACATTTCTATATAACTACCTGTCCGTCGGGTAGAGCTTGCGAAACCCGACACGCTTAGTTCCTGTCGGGTTTCACTACCGCTCTACCCGACGGACGAAATAAACTATGAGTAACACTCATCAACTAATAATTTTTAAAACTAAATAACCCTGTTTGTAGTATGTTGTTAATTGTGAAATCTATCATAGAAATGGTATAATACAAGTTTTGGATTTTTTATAAAACTGTGAAATTCAATAATTGAAGTTCGGTTTCAGAATGCAGTCACGCAACCTGTCATAAACTGAATTCTCACTCCCGAAAATAGGAGGGATTTCTGATGAAAATGAATTTATGTACTACGCTTCTCTTTACACTGTTTTTGTTTTCAATGTCCTATCTATCTCCTTGCATCGCCCAAGAGTATATGACCGGTCCATGGCTTTGGATGATCGCCCCAACCGAACCAGATCAGGGGGGCGCGGCTTCCACCGATGTGGATTCACTTGCAGTTGCCAGTGACGGCGACATTACAGAGATAGATGTTGCGACTAACGGTGCAAACGTCGGAGACTTCGTTGGCAATTATGCGTGGACACTCGATCAACTTCGCTTTGATGGAATTGAAAACACCTATAATTTCGTCGGTGATATTGATAACCTTACGGATCTTTTCGAGAAATTGGGATGGGCAGATGGTGAAGTGTTTGATCATTCAGCTTATGCTTTGATTACGCTTGAATCTACGCTTGCCCGGAATGGTGTGACGATGAGAGTTGGCAGTGATGACTCTGTAAAAGTATGGCTCAACGGAGAGGTGGTTCATAAAAACTCAGTCGACCGAGGCTCAGGGGGCTATCAAGATACATTTCAAGTTAACCTAAAACAGGGTAATAACTTGTTGTTAATGAAGGTAAGTCAAGCTTGGGGAAATTGGAGTATGTTCGTCGGTGTGGATGCCGATGTAAAAGCAATCTATAAAGCTCCACTGTCCGAAATGGAGAAGGTTACGTTGCTTCTGGATTGGTTTCCGAATGTAGATCATGCTCCCCTTTATGTTGCGCAACAGAATAAAACTTTTGCCAAACATGGGTTAGAGGTCGAATTGCGATGGGGTGGTGATCCGAATGCCCCGTTGAAACTTGTGGCAGCTGGAAAAGCACCATTTGCAGTAAGCTACCAACAGAGCGTGACAATTGCACGAGCAAGCGAAGAGGTTCTACCCGTCAAATCGATCGGGCTACTTGTTGAACATCCGCTCAACACAATCAGTTTTTTGAAAAAGTCGGGCATTAAAACCCCGGCAGATTTCAAAGGAAAAAAGATCGGATACACGGTCGCACCGTTGGATGTACTTCTGTTTAATGCGATCGCTGCAAACGCCGGATTAACAAAAGATGACTATGAATTGATAAACATAGGTACGAATATTATGACACCCCTCGTGAGTGGTCAGATTGATGCAGTCATCGGACCATTTCGGAACTACGAAATTAATATGCTGAAACTTGAAGGTGAAGAAGCCGATTTTTTCGCTCTTGAGAAACACGGTATTCCGGACTATTATGAGTTAGTCATTATTTCTAATGACGCTTTTTTAGAAAAGCATCCAGAGACCGCTAAAAAACTGATGATGGCAATTCAGGAAGCAATTAAATTTACGAAAAAGAATCCTGACAATGCGCTGCAACTCTTTTTTAAGGCAAATCCTGATGCGCGAAAAGATTTAGAAGAACTCGCTTTTCGGGATACGTTGGACCTATTTGCCACAACACAGGTACAGTCCAAAGAAAAGTGGGAGGCTTTCACGAAATTCGCACTTGAAAAAGGATTGATTTCCAAAGCAGTCAAGGTAGAAGACCTCTTCATCAATTTATTAGAAGAAGAAACGGCTGCCCCCAAGCGTTAATGGCAAACAAAAACATAATTCTCATCGGTGGCGGTGCGATTGGACTCGGTATCGGGTGGCAACTCACAAAGGCAGAGGCATCAGTCACCATTTTTGAACGCGACCGGGCCGGGCGGGCCGCCTCTTGGGCTGCAGCAGGGATGCTTGCGCCCCTTGCCGAAGCGCATACGGAAGAACCGGAACTGCTGAAGTTAGGAAGTGAAAGTTTAGCACGCTATCCACAATGGGTTGACGAATTAGAAGCAGATGCACAGATGACCATTGGCTATCGGGTGGAAGGCACGCTTGTTGTCGGATTGGATACTGATGATACGCATCAACTGCGACATCTTTACACGGCACAACAGCACTTAGGTTTGGATGTGCAGTGGTTAAGCGGACGAGAGGCGCGGGACATTGAACCAGCACTCTCGCCGCGTGTCACCGCTGCGATTCACTGTGCAACCGACTATCAGGTTGACAATAGGTTGATGGTCAAGGCACTCCAACGTGCTTATCAGGCGTGCGGTGGTGTGTTGCATGAAAATAGCACTGTTGAAAGAGTCGACATAAAGAATGGCGTGGCGAATGGTATCCATACACAAGAAGGATTCTATGCTGCAGATGTCGTTATTCTTTCAGCTGGATGCTGGTCAGCACAGGTTGAAGGTTTACCAGATGCTATCCGACCGATGGTACGTCCCGTCAAAGGCCAAATGTTGGCATTGCAGATGGAAGAGGGTATTGATGTAAAAACAGTTATCCGCACCGTACGTGCAAGGTATCCGACCTCAGTATATCTGGTGCCGCGATCTGATGGTAGACTTATCGTCGGCGCGACGAGTGAAGAGATGGGGTTTGATACCCGATTAACCGCGGGGGGTATGTTTGAATTGCTTCGCGGCGCGTGGGAAGTGGTGCCGGGTGTTTATGAATTGCCCATCATGGAAACTTGGGCAGGATTGCGTCCCGGTAGCAGAGACAATGCACCTATACTTGGCAAAACACCAGTTAAAAATCTCATATATGCCACAGGACATTATCGCAACGGCATCTTACTTACCCCAATTACGGCTTACGAGATTACTAAACTGATTTTGACCGGTGAGATGTCAGAAACTATCGCTCCATTTCAGTTAGAAAGGTTTTTAAGATAACAAGAGGTGTTGAAAATGCATATACACGTGAATGGCGAAGGTAGAGAAGTACGCCTCAATTTGAATGTCTACGAATTGCTCATAGACTTAGAGGTGAGTCCGGATCAGTCCGGCATAGCAGTTGCAGTCAATAGAGAAGTTATTCCGAAAACGATATGGAAAAAGATAGAACTTCGCGAGGATAGTGAGGTTGAGATTATCCGGGCAGTTCAGGGTGGTTAATGGCGGATTCGGAGTGCTGACAAAACGCATAGCAGATTTTGTAGTTATGAAATGTATTGATAAAGAGGTATGGAATCTGTTATACTAAAAAATGAAATACGGTTTATCTGATCAGACGCTCCAAAAATTCGCGATGTGTTCGTTTGATATCCGCAGGTAGAGGATGTTGTGTTATACGGTTCTCGCGCAAGAGCCGACTACAAAAACGGTACTGACATAGATATGACACTCCACGGTGGAAATGCATTAAAACACACAATCCTCTCCAAGATAGCAAATGATCTTGACAATTAGTTGCTGCCTTATACTATTGATCTGTCTATCTTCAAGAATATCAGTAATCCAGATTTACTAAAGCAAATTGTGCGTGCTGGTGAATCAATTTATAAAAAATAGGCGTGGGACGAAAATTGCAAGAACTCAAAATCGCAGATCAAACATATACATCAAGGCTACTTATCGGAACAGCGGCATATCCGAATTTTCATATCATGACAGAGGCTATTGTGGCAAGCGGTGCGGAAATTGCCACAATATCAATGCGTCGCGTGAAATTTACGGATACACCCGGCGAAAATCTGTTCGCGCTCCTGCGTGAACGTGGTATGACGATCCTTCCCAATACCGCAGGTTGTTTCACGGCAAAGGACGCTATTCTGACAGCGCAGCTTGCGCGTGAAGCACTTGAAACAACGCTGATTAAACTTGAAGTTATCGGAGATGAACAGACGTTATTTCCAGATGTAGAGCAGCTTCTCAACGCAGCAGAGACGCTTGTAAAAGATGGATTTACTGTGCTACCTTATTGTAACGACGATCCGATCACCTGTAAGAAATTAGAGGATATCGGGTGCGCCGCCGTGATGCCGTTGGGTGCACCGATCGGTTCTGGGATGGGGATACGCAATCCGTATAATATTCAGATTATCCGAGACTTGGTGCAAGTACCGCTTATCGTTGATGCAGGGGTCGGGACTGCCTCAGATGCAGCGATTGCGATGGAATTAGGGTGTGAGGGTGTTCTGCTCAACACTGCGGTAGCGAAAGCACATCGTCCCGTGCTAATGGCAGAAGCGATGAAAAAAGCGGTCGAAGCTGGTAGAGCCGCGTACTTAGCTGGACGCATTCCACGAAAACTCTACGCGACTACTTCAAGTCCACAAGATGGCATGATTGAGTAAAAAGCGAAACACCTATGATTTATAAACATTGTGTCCCTTTGGGGTAAGGGACACAGCAATGTTTCAACCACAATAGAATTGGAGTCGCCATTGAAAAAGATAACACTCTCTTTTTGGATAGGTGTATTCATCTGCAACCTACTACTCGCGGGACAATTCCATCTCGCTTTTGCACAATTTCAGAGCGAATTCGGACAGGAGCTGCTACAACTTGAACCCGAAACACCCGAAACTAACCCCACAAAACTGACAATTGATGCACACCTCTCCAATACCTTTAACAATCATATTGAACTTGGATTAAGCGTTGATCCCTATACCAGCAGCCTCGCTGGACAAGAAAGTCCACAACTTGAGGGTATAATTAACCGGTTAGGTGTAAATTTGCGTGGCGATCTACCGATTCTGGATAATAAACTCCGACTCAAGCTACAATACTTCCCCCAGCTCGAAAACTACATAGGGGCATCAGGGAAACTTAACGAATTTGATGCGTTCTCTGATGTTTCATCAAGTGAACTAAGTTTTCGTCCGTTTTCAAGTTTACCCGAATTTGCAGTCTCTAATCAGTTTCAACGCTTGAAGCGAACACTGAATGTCTACAACAACATCGAACAGCAGATCAGTCTCCGCTTTGGGCGTGTTTTAGAATATAATCTGCGAATTCACCGATTTGACGATGAATCCCAACTGAGAGAGGATTTCCTGCTAATCGGTTCTATGAACCATAAGGCAACTACACGTCTTCAATTCGGATTGCTCAAACAGATGTTAGGCAAAGTAGAGTATGCAATTGAATATGGGCGTTACCAAACCAATTTGAACAATCTCATCTTAGGATTTGCAAAGATTGAAGAAGGCCAACGTCGGACAGATTGGCGACATTTCGGTGCTGCGAAGTTGATACAAACAGCAGTGGAACGTTTCGTTTTCCAAGAGGAAATTAACCTCTTTTTAAACCGTTCCAACATAGACTTCTTTAACTTCGCGAGTGCTGAAGCAGCGTTGAGCACATTTTATAGGTTTGACACAGGACGTTGGGTTCGACTCCGATTCTCCCGTCTCTGGGTGTGGTTTGAAGGCAGACAAATTCGGGATGAGACCGGTCTTATACTGGAAGATGCTGAAAATCGTAGTGATACGCAATTCGGTTTGACAGCGCAGTTTAACTGGAAATTCACGTCTTATCTGACGTTGAGTGCTGACTACCAATTCACCCAAAACCACACGAATGAGTTAGACCCGATACTCAATTTCCTCAACTATAATCATAGTATTGTAAGTTTAACGGTGCGCGGAAATTATTAGAATTAACGTGAGTTCAAAATAAGAATTCAAGTATATCTGTAGGTGGGGTAGAGCGGTAAAAAACAATCTGCTGCTACCAAGTTTTCACGGGGGTTATGCGTTTCAGTGCCTATTGTATGGATAGGTATAGCGAAACCCAACAATTAACCGCCGCAACATGAAAGTGTGTTAGGTTTCACGTTGTTCTACCCATAGGTGTCAATTTAAGAAAAAATGTTTTATGGGTGGTGTATAGCCCCAGAGGGGCGGAATGTGTATAGAAAACGGTGTCAAATACCCTCTTGAACTCCGACAAATACCATACGCGCATTTGGCGTTGATTCGCGGGGCAGCATGCGCGTATGGCATGCTGCATGAGGTGTATAGATACGCGGTAAAACAAACTCTTGAGTTATACACCTTTCGTCCCTCTGGGGTTCAATTCTTTAGGGTATCGTTTTTCTGATTGTACATTCAATTCGCTTCTCTTCATTATATGCCGGTATGACTATTGACAGAGAAATCTGATTGTTAAAATCCATTGTGACGTCCCGTTTCACGTTGATAAGTAATGGACAGCCGACGAAGATGCCATCTGGATGTGAGGAATTCTTATGGATCTGGGGTTGCAAAGTCATACCATTCAAGAATGCGCCAATCTCCACCTTCTCGAAGTTCCAAGACAAAAATCATGCGTCCTGATGGATAGGAATTGCCATGCATGGGCGAGAATAATTTGAGTCCGTAATCGTAGTCAACCATAGCGAGCGTATCACTCAAGAATTCGATATCTCCACTTCTATAGAGATTCAGTTCAATGCCATCCAATGTATTGAACATATTCAATACCCCATTGTGCTCTTGTTGACCGCTCCGAAATATCAGATCATCATCTTGATAGTCAGGTGTGCCCATGTCGCTGACATAGAAGAAGCTATCTTCCCATATCGCGGACATATACCCTTCAATATCGTAAGTTTCAAGACTATTTCTCCATTGATCCTCAATCGTGGTTTTTATGCGTGAGGTCTCAAGTTCATAATCGATTTCATCATTTTCTGCCTCTTCTGAATTGGAATCCTCTTATTCTGTTTCCTCAAGAGTGTCCTCCTCCGTAGGGATGGAAGAAAGCCATGCTTGAAACTCTCTGATTTCAGCATCGCTGCTCTGAGCGGTAGGCACGGTCTCTGGAACAGGTATCATTTCTACTTCAGGAGATTCAATGTTTACCTCTTCTTGTTGTGTTTCTGTTCCCATATCAGAAGTGCTCTGAACAAATGGAGATTTAGTGATTTGCCGTTCCTCTAACTTGACTGTTTTGATGATTCGTTGTGTTCTCTCTACATCAGACGATTGGAGTTTCAACACTTGAAATCCAATGAATCCGACAGCAAGAACACCAAGGATACCGATGATTATTTTAACCTTATTTTTCCCTTTCATTGCTGTGGTACCTCCTGAAATCAATTCAGTTGATGTTTGTAAAACAACTTGCAGTCGTTGTACAATTTAACGTGAGTTTGATAAATATTTTTAGAAGTTACATATCATTGGCAACTGACAGTCTTTTTCCTGAAGTTCTTTATGTTTGAGTGAAGGTTTCTTCTTCAGATAGGTATAAGCGATCAAGGCAGAAACTGTGTTCACTTGAAAGTTAACAGGACTTCTATGTCGTGTGTGTTGTCCCTCTGTCTAACTTTTGAGTTTTTTATTTACGGACTCAACGAGCATCCGTTTCTTCAAGAGTGATGCATCAGCATCAGACAAAGGTTCAGGTTTCATATTCGGACGCACTTTGTAAATGAGGGACACGCCTTCTTCTTGGAGTCTCTCCCGCAGATTTTTGGCGATATATCCTTTATCAGCAAAAACTTTGCCAAAGAGCCCTTGACACAACTGTGGCACGGGTTGCCTGTCATCTACGTTTCCCCGTGTCACCATAGCGGACAACAGTTCACCTTGGTCGTTGATGACGATATGTAGTTTGAACCCATAGAACCACCCCATAGAAGTTTTAGCACGACCTGCACACTCAGCGAAGACGCGATGCGCTGAAATCCGACGATTGTGGCAGACCGGAAGGGGTGTTGAGTCTATGAAGGAAATCCCACGACATTCACCGAAACGGGTGTTCAGAAAAATAGACAACGGAACCAATACCTCTTGTGAGAGCTGCACAAAACGACTATAGCTGACAAGTTTTGGAAACGCCCAACGCAACTGGCAGCAAACATAATCCTGATAATAGGCTTTAAAGTTTTTATACTGCTTCTGATGAAAATGCACAAGTATCGTCATGACTTCGCTCGGATGAAGACACCGAAGTCTGCCACGGGTATTGCTTGTTCCGGGGATTTCCGGTAACTGGTGTTGTGCTTGATAGTGTTCGGACGCAAGAAAAAAGTCGTCAATTTCACAGAAAAGTGTTATGATATCCATCAGAGAACTCCTTTGTCCGTATTTGATATACTTCATAATAACAAAGGGGTTCTCTATTTACCAGTTTTTAATTATCAAACTCACGTTATTATAGATTTTAGAATTAACGATACACCGTTGATCGACGCGCTTACAAGCGCGCCTACAGGCAAGTGTCTACTTATTTTTTATGGCACTCCATGTCGTGGCGAGTTTGCCATTCGGTTCAACATCAAGCGTATCCACAACCAAGTTGTTAATTTCTTTTTCACTGAGAACAGCGTTGTAGATTCTTGCATCTTCAACACGAGCGACGACCCAACCGTGGGCTGTTCCAGCAATAAGGGCGCGAGGACCGAAGAGTGCTTCCACATCGCCTGCTACCCAAGATACAATTGGTCCCATCGTATAATCGCCGATTATCTCTCCATTACGGTATATCATAATCTTTGCATTGCCGCCATCATCTTCGTAAGAAATTGCCAATTGAATAAGTTTACCTGTCTCTTTTTCCGCAGACCCGTGGGATGCATTTTGGGTGCGTTTAAAGTTACTGCTACCAGCCATCCAATGTTTCGCGTGCTTCTCGGCGTAGACGATAGTGTCAAACGTATCGCCACTGCTCTTATTTACTGCAAGTGGCGCACCATGTGTGACGTTAAGGTCGTCTAAATATATCCACGTTACCAAAGTTTTATCGGGACCAATCTTCGGACCTTCATATCCCGTGGTCAATGCCCATTTATTGCTGCCGATGTGCAATTTGCCATCCTTGACTTCGGCACCCCTAAATTCAATATCCCCAAAATTACCTGTAAGATCTTTTTGTTCAACCCCATTTTCAAATGTCCAGTGTCCAATCAAATCTTCCTTCTTCTCTCCCTGCCCAAACGCTGTTGATAGCGAAAAACTGAGTAGAAGCAGTACAGAGAAGACCCATACGAAAATGTGTACCAAGTGTTTCACGGTTACTTCCTCCATTGTTGACTCGGGTTAAGATTTTCTTACAATCGCTGAAATTAAAGTTAAGCATATCACACACAATAAAAAATGTCACGTTTATTCAGCAGACGAAAAAACTTGCAATTTCCAAAAAAATTTGGTAAAATTAAGATGAATTCCTTTCATAATCAGGAGGATATATACCAAATGGACATTAGAATTGAGTATTGCACATCCTGAAACTATAAACCACGGGCAGCCAGTTTGGCAGAAGCCTTAGAAGAAAAATGTAGTGGTCAGGTTGAGAACGTGAAGCTCGTTGAAAGTAGTGGTGGTGCTTTTGAAGTATACCTAAATGAGGAATTGCTCTACTCTAAGTTAGAGGCGCGAAAATTTCCAACAACGGAGCAAATCACCACAGCAATTGACAAAGTATCCACAGCAATTGACAAAGTGTAACGAATAACAGCGGGCATGGTAGACCAACTACCATGCCCGTTCTCTTTCTTTAAATCTAACTAAAACATATTCCCATCATATTATTTTGGTAACATATCATCTACCAAATCATAGTTGTTCAAAAAGAATAATACATTACGCTTCTCCGTTTTCTACAGAAAAAGTACCCACATCGGATTTTTACCAACCTCATAACTTTCCAAATGCGTGAGTAAACCACTACCCCGATTGATACGATAAGTAGCAAGTTTCCCTGATCCTTGTCCGCCAACAAATAGGAAATTCCCTGTTTCGTCAATATTGAAAACGCGCGGTGTTGGCTCTGTTAGTTGATGTCCCAACGCGGTTAATTCACCATTCTTTTCATCAATTGAAAATATCGCTATGCTGTCATGCCCGCGATTGGAAACATAAAGATACTTCGCTTGCGGATCAATGTGAATTTGTGCGCAGCTATTATGTTCATCAAAATCCGCGGGAAGGGTGGAAAGCGTTTGAAACTCCCACAAAAGTCCGGGGGCATCATGAACGGTGTAGTCGGGAACACCTTGCTTTGGGACCGATACCTCTGGATCACCTTTTTGAAGGTTGTAAGCGGAAACACTTGATCCCTGCTCATTTGAGAAATAAAAGATAGGTTTGTTAGGATGTTCGCAGTAATGGCGAGGTCCTTCTGGATCATCAGGATTTAAATTCCCAAAGAAATTTTGGGTCAACATGCCTGTATCAGCATCAAAGTGGAACTGATAAATTGCGTTCCGAGGCACGGTGTGAGGCACAAAGGCAAAACGGTTTGATACGTCTGTTTCAATGTAATGCGCGTGTGGTGCTGTTTCTATGATTTGGATCGGTTCACCCTGGACAGCTTTATCATCTCCGATTGCATGCACGGTAACCTTGCCAGCACCGTAATACGCTGAGAGTAAAAAATTACCCGTCTTGTCTGTTGCGATGTAGCATGTATCCGCATCAAGTTTAATTGTTCGTAAAAGTGTTAGATGTTTATTTTTTTCATCAATACGGAAAGTTGAAATTTCTCGACTGGAGCGAAGTCCGGCATACAAATAGTTACCACACGGTGAAGGGGTTAATGGTCCAGGTGAACCACTGACATCAACATTTTCCTGAAAGTCAATCGCGCCATTGGATACATCAAACGTATAAATAGCGATTCTGTTTTCTCCAGCAATAGATAGATAAACGTGAGACTGCATATTCTTGTTCCTCAAGTTTTTGGTTCTTATCTTTAGTCAATCTAAAAATACTTACACATTTCTTTAGATTTGCGGGGTTTGTAGTCGCGCAATTCACGTGCCTCCTACATTAAATTCAAATTGTGAATGTCTTGGTGACATCTTTTCTTGCTCTCTATTGCAATTCAAACCGAAAAAACGAAATTACTTTCTCATTTTTTGCCTTTTTTGAGAGTGGATTCAATCAGCGCATGGGTCTCTGGTTTGCTACAGAGACTGAGAAATACCTCGTGTTCAAGATCAAGCAGGTACTGTTCAGTAACAAACTGCGGTGCTGGAAGCATGCCTCCACAAAGTACGTAAGCCAATTTCTCAGCAAGAAACTGCTCATAATTGTTGACGGTATCGGCCTGTCGCAATTCCTGAACTTGCTGTTTTTGACGCTTAATTCCTTCCTCTCCTAACACAAATACCTGCCGCGGTTGAGATGGTTGATAACCACTTTTCCAAAGTGAGAGTACCAATTGTTTCGCATCATCAAGGTGATTGGCTCTTTGCGTAGAGATAAGGTCGGTTTTTCGAAGATAACCGAGTTCTACTGCATCTGTAGCATTTTGCGAAACTTTCGCTTGATGAATAGTTTCAAATGCAGTATGGACATGTGAAAATAGCTGCTCAATTGGTGCTGATGTGTCTTGACTTTCTAAACAGCGGAATGCCATCTCAGTTGTCCCACTACCGCCGGGGATCAATCCAACGCGAAGTTCAACAAGTCCAAGTTTGCTGTTGGTGAAAGCCTGGACAGCATCTGCGCCGAACGCGATTTCACATCCGCCGCCGAGTGCCATACCAGCTATTGATGCTACTACAGGTTTTGTCGAAAGACGTAGACGGATGCAAACTTTCTGTAGGTTTCTAAGTGTTTTTGAAATCGCATCCCAGTTTTTACTTCGGGCGCGCTCTAATAAAAGAATGAGGTTAAGTCCTACCGAAAAATGGTCCGCTTCTGTGCCGATTACCATGCCTGAATAATTCGTTTCTACCACGTCCAGGGCAGAATCAAGAATCCCCAACGTGCTATCTTCAATAATGTTCAATTTACTATGTAGTTCAAAATAGGTGATACCGTCACCTATGTCAATGAGACTTGCCACTTCATTTGAAATAATAGGTTTAGTATCTGCTGTTTTTGGGATTGGCATTCTAAAATTACCTCAATAGTGAAAACTCAAGCTGCTTGTGAATGATCAATTACGCATCAAAATTGTAGATGATTTGGTCGAAAGAATCGCGAGCAAAGGTGAATATGAAAACCAATGGTTCGGTTCCAGTACAACGGACAGTATGTTTGGCATTAGGCGGAATGTAGACTGCTGAACCGGGACCGATTTCTGCTTCACAATCGTCAATCTCCATGTGCCCGTTGCCGCTGATGACGTAATACGTTTCTTCTGGCTCATGATGGTGAAGCAAAAGCGAAGCACCAGGGGGTATCTCCGCTATTCCTGTGACAAGCCCGCTGCTCGGACCGCGTTCACCTGTGATAAGTAGTTTCCAGCGAATTGGACTTTTGGCGGCGATATCTGGGTCATCCCAACCTTCCCAGTCAAGTTCCGATTCATTGATTATTATAGGTTTCAATATACTCATAAGTGCTCCTCCTGCTTGGACTAAGCGTATACCTAATCAGACTAATGCAGACATCTTCACATGACACGCTAAGTTGATTTGGGGTTAATGTATTTTCGATTGACAATCTCAAACACTTGCGTTATTATACAGAAAAAGGAGAATTATGACAATTCAAAAATTTCAGAAACAGATTGAAGACATCTATTTTACGCGAGATGCTGAACGAGGAGTACCATTAACCTTCACATGGTTCGTTGAGGAGGTAGGTGAATTAGCAAAAGAGATTCGCAAACAGCCGCAGGATATTGAACGGTTACGTGAAGAATTCGCAGATGTTTTGGCTTGGCTAACTACTTTGGCAAGTTTGCTCGGTATTTCTCTTGAGGATGCAGCGCAAATCTATGCAGTAGGATGTCCGAAGTGCAACGCTACACCCTGCGGATGTTAATCCATAATAGGCCTTGTAATTTTGGGATTATTCGGGGAGTGGGCAGATTCCCTCAAATTCAATCAGCGCGGGTTCTTCGTTTACATCTAATTGGGATCGTCGCCCTTTAAATTTTACCTGTAACGCAGTTGGGTTGAGCAGTTTTAGGTCTAATTGGAGTATATCTTCAACCGTGTTTGATAACTTCAAATGGAGTATTGAAACCAACCGTGCCAACTTATTAAATGTCAATGGTCTTGTTTTGAAGTGTTGATAGAGCTCTGGAATTGGAGATGTTAGAGCTTGCAGCCTATTGCCATATTGCGATGAAAGTTCGCCGCGTATCTGAACTTCTAACAGCATCTGGTCAAATACTGTCGCTTGCGTTAGGGAAGAACTCGGTGTTTCTAACTTTTCATCAAGGAGGAGTCGTTTAGCCCGCATGTTAGCAATCTGATCTAATGTAAGATGTTCAAAATTGACTTTCTCTGTCCGATGCTTAAACACTTTTCCTGTCGTATCCTCAGTGAGAATGAGTTTCCACACAGTCTCTCCTTCGGCTGAAATTTGTGAAACTTCTCGCGGCTTTACCCATGCTGCATCTTCCTCATGTGCAAAAGCGAGTAGATCATGTCGATCTTTTCTCAATGAACACAGAAAAGCAGCATGTTTTGATGACGTAGGAGAAAGCGTTAGAGAAATCTTCTTTGAATCCCAGCACACTTCTTGAAACGGAATGAAAAAATGCTGTCCATTTACTGGACGGAATAACACGCAGTTACCGGACTCCTTTTCTTCTTTGTCTGTAGCGTTTATAGATTCAGAGAATCCGGATGGCATGATGTTGAGAATCTTCTGAATACCAGAGTTCCAGTCTTCATAGAGGTTAACATATTGAAAGGTTCGTAATGACTCACCTTCTCCGATGTCAATATCAGGAATCTCGCATTCGTTCAATTTTACAGGGATAAACCATATTTTATCAATAGGCTTTTCCTGAAGCTTATCAATTGCGATAGACAATTCTTCAAACATGTATGTCTTTTCGCGAGCGTTATATTCCTTTGAAAAACATGCCATAAAGAAATCTCCATGATGAATTGTCTGCTGAATCGCTTGCTTCCACGGCATGCCAGGGTTTATATTATCCTTGTCTATCCAAACAGTTGCACCATTTGAGGTAAGAGCATGGCAAAGTTTATCTACGGCAGCTTTATTCTCATGGCAGTAGGAGATAAAGACGTGTCTCATTTCTCTGGCATGTTTAATTTCCATGTTGACATGGTTGATTAAGCGCGCTTTGAAAACTTCACGGCGTCTTTTATGTGCTTCGGGTCCTCGTCGGATTTGGGACGGCTCGGGAGCGTTATCCCGCGTGTAGGCTTCATAATCAAATTCAACTTCTTTTGTAGTATTCATTAAGAACTTCTCCTTTAGCCTCATAAGCGGTAATTAAACGATGGAATTCTTCACCTTCCGCGATATAAATAATTATCAATACCCGATTAGTGACAGTTTTCCCTACATACATCTACCGATCTGCATGCCCTTGCGGGTCCGGAGCATCGTATCCCTTGTGATCATCAAAAGCAGAAACCACTTCATAAAACCAGACGTTGTGCTTCCTTTGAACCTCCTCATACTTATCTGCGTCCCATACAAACCCAATATCCATGCAGCAGACTCCATACGTTTAGGCAATTCAAACAACAACTGCTAATTCCCATTCAGAAAACGCTCAAAGTTTCCTCCGAACAAGTTGTTAACATCTCGCTCAATCTCTGACGTAGTAAGTGTCCACCCTACATCCAAGAGGGATTTGTATTTTTCAACCAAAACGTCAGCAATGGTCTGACGCGAGTGCTTCCATTTATAGATAAGTTGATCCAAGATTCGCGCATCGGAATGTTGTGGAATAACGCTCAAACCGAGTAACTCTATCCGCTCACGGGTTATCTCTTCAATGACACTCGGATTGTTCATAAACCACCAACACCCAAAAATCATCAAATTCTTGAATTTGCGTCCTATTACACACAATTCATGTTGGTTTTCGCGGGAGAGAAGTGTCACAAGGAATTTATTGTCAGGGTTTTCACGGAGAAGTGTCTCCAGGCTGCTCAGATCCGCCTTTCCTGTGCCATCGCCTGCCATTCGAAGTTGAGGGTTAACTGCACGCTTAACGCCAATCATCAGTGCAAATGGGACGTTGAATTCACGAGAGACAGGTAAAATACAGTTGTCAAACAACCGACCAAGAATACCATCATCAGGGTATTGAAAATCAGGTGGTAGGGAAACAGCCATATATTTTGGGTTCATTCGCTGGATCCAGGTCTCCAAAAAACGCCGCACCTCTTTGTAGCCTTTTTTAGATGAGAGTTTAGGATCAACTTCATAGCCGAGTCCGCGTAGATGTTCATAAGCCGTTTCTTCGTAACTATTAATGAGAACATCCATCCGAAGTGCAGCTTCAAAACGGGTATCACCTGTATCACCCGATTCCCACACCGGTGCTTCTGTTGGATCAAACGGGTCATTCGTCATAACGACTTTAGAGACATTTGAACTCTCAAAAACGGTGTCTATAAACGCTTCTACAGTGGTATCCGAAAAATAGTCGCGGTAGTCCTGTAAGTTGCGAGAACCCACATCCAATCCTAATTCGTTCAATGTTGTCACAACCCCGCGGCATGCTTCACTGATCGGTGAGTTTTCAATAAAGAGTGTCTGCCAAATCAGCTCTGCTTGCTGCATTTTAGTCATATCCCAAAAGTGTTGATACGAGACATCTGATTTGCGGAATACCTCAGCGATGAGATAGTGATAGGTCAAAAGTTCATCAATCCCCCACAACAAAAGTTTGTCAAAAGGTGGACTAAAAAGATGCGTGTGAATATCGGTAATATTTTGGGAGTTAACAACTTCTGAAATGGTGGTTTTCAATTGATCGGCAGTTTCAATTTTTTGGTCACTTTTTTTATCGGGAACGTTCATATTAGGGCTCCGAGTTAAGTTTGCGGCGGATATAATTTACGATTTCTTCAGGAGGATGTTTTCCAAATCGGATGTAAACACCTCGAAAGTTTTCAAGGCGTGTAGGTTCTGCAAAGGGACTGAGCAGCACCCCGTTTTTGTCAACGTAATAACTACGGAATGCTGACCAAGGACGCTCCAATTTGTAACAACAAGCGGTGACAACGAAATTTTCTATTCCGCAGTGGTAATGAAAAGGTAAAAAGTATTTGTAGAGCGGTCCGATCAGAAAAATTGCGGATAATAGGATAACAATAGGGGACTTAAACCCAGAATTGATAACGATAAGAATAAAAGACAGAAACAGCAATAACAGCACGGACCGTTTCCAGCTCTCAACGAGGGGATGCACACGCCACGAAATTTCTTGTGCGTGTGTCTGTTCGGAGACAGAATCGAGAGAGTCAGTTTCTTCAACGGTCTGCTCTTTTTCCTTCACTTGTTACTCTGTTTCTTCTTTAGGTATAATGGTGCCCTTTGGATCTTCCTCAGTCGTTTCAGTTGGAGTTTCCTCACTGTTTTCTTCTGTGGGCGTGACGGTGCCTTTTGAATCTTCTTCACCCGCATCCTCAACCACTTCGTCCGCGCTTTCAGTATCAGCAGCTTCTTGAACTTCTTGTGCTCCTTCATTTAGTGGTGTAAGGGTTTCATCTGCTGTTTCTCCATAAAACCGCATCAAGAAGAGCGAAATGACCATAAATCCTATAGCAATCCAAGTTGTTAGTTTGCTAAGAAATGTTGCAGCACCATGACCACCAAGTACAGATTGCATTCCGGATGCGCCAAAAGCACTTGATGAAAGCCCTTCACCTTTGCTGTCTTGCAAAAGAATAATCAGTGTCAGGACGACACAAATTGGAACGAAGAGTATGATTGCTATAGTTACGAAAACTCCCATAAGATATTCCTCTCTAAATTGCCTACAAGGCAATTTAATTTAGTTATATTACACTTTTCACAATTTGAGCGAAAGATTTGGCTTGAAGGCTTGCGCCACCAACAAGCGCACCATCAACATCGGGTTGTGACATAAGGTCTGCCGCGTTCTCTGGTTTCACACTACCACCGTACTGAATGCATATCTGAGATGCAACTTCGTCGGAGTAAGCGTTCCTCAACAATTTCCGGATATAACTGTGTACTTCCTGTGCTTGTGCAGGCGTTGCAGTTTTCCCTGTGCCGATTGCCCAGACAGGTTCATAGGCTATAACGCTTGACAACAATTCAGCGGCTGATAAGTCCGAAATGCCGCCTGTAACATGATTTTCAATTACCTTTTCTGTGTGCCCTACTTCTCTGTCTTCCAGTTGTTCACCAACACAGATAATCGGCTTCAAGTCGTGAGAGAGTGCAGCTTTGACTTTTTGATTGACATCCTCATTTGTCTCACTGAAGAACTGCCGGCGCTCTGAATGTCCTATAATAACGTAGTCACACCCAGCATCTTTCAACATCGGTACTGACACTTCCCCGGTAAATGCGCCACTGTCCTCCCAATAGACATCTTGCGCAGCAAGATGAATGTTGCTGTCTTGTATAATATTACTGACAGCAGCAAGTGCAGTAAAAGCGGGAGCAACAATAATTTCAACTCCGGTGCAGCCAGCAACTAAATCTTTTAACGCAGCCGTGAGAGCAACAGCCTCTGAAATTGTTTTATTTAGTTTCCAATTTCCTGCAATGATAGGTGTTCGCATAGTCCTTCCCATTAAAGTACTCGTGATGCGAGTTCAACAAGGCGGTTAGAATAACCCCACTCGTTATCATACCATGAAAGGACTTTAACCAATCCGTTTTCAATCACTTTTGTGAACGGAGCATCAAGAATGGAGGAGAGTTTATTGCCGTTGAAATCCGATGAAACGAGATCCAGTTCAGAATACCCTAAGATACGCTCTAACGAATTTTCAGATGCTTCTTTCAAGGCAGCGTTAACCGCTTCTGCACTCGGCTTTTGCTTGAGTTCAACGGTGAGATCAACAACAGATACATTCGGTGTCGGCACACGAATTGCGAATCCATCCAATTTACCATTCAATTCCGGTAGAACTTTTCCAACAGCAACAGCAGCACCGGTTGTTGTTGGGATCATAGACAGCGTAGCAGCACGTGCTCGACGCATATCCTTATGTGGAAAATCATGAACGCGTTGGTCTCCAGTGTAAGCATGCACAGTGGTCATCAATCCACTTTCAACCTCAAACGTTTCATGCAGCACTTTAGCAACTGGCGCGAGACAGTTCGTCGTACACGAAGCATTAGAGATAATATTATGCTCAGTTTTATCGTACTTATCATCATTCACACCGATAACAATAGTGATGTCTTCACCTTTTGCCGGTGCAGAGATAACAACTTTCTTTGCGCCGCCAGAGGTGATGTGCTTCTCAGCATCTTCCCGCGCTGTAAAGAAGCCAGTGGATTCAATTACGACTTCTACCCCAAGTTCTCCCCACGGTAGGTTAGCGGGGTCGCGTTCAGCGAAAACTCGCATTTCGTGCCCGTTAACAACTAAACCATTTTCTGTGGCAGCGATCTCGTCAGATAAGATTCCATGAATAGAATCATACTGCAGAAGATGTGCAAGCGTCTCCGGATTTGTTAAATCGTTAATAGCAACGAACTCTATATCTAATGCCGGATTCAGTAATGCTGCACGAAACGCGTTCCGCCCAATCCGACCAAAACCATTAATACCTACTTTAGTTGACATAAGACAGATAATTTCCTCTACAAACATTGTGCCCTTGTAGGGCTTTCGTTACCTGATTTCATTATTTAAACTATAATAATTTATACTTTTTCAATACCTTAATAATTATACCTCAAAATGTAGTAAATTGCAAGTGTGTTATAGGGTGTGGCAGAGCCATTCAATTTTCGGTATCTCTCCCGATGAGTTTGAGTGCTTGTCTGGATGTGCGGCAAAATATCGGAATGAATATGCTATTTCAGTGTATCCAGATGTGCGCGAAAGACTGATCACCGCATTTCGTAATGCACACATTACTTGTGGAATACTACCACAACGCACTTGTGAAGCATCTTCACCAAACAACATATCGCGGGTGTGATGCGCCAAGTTCTCTATTGCCCAATGTCCACGCCGTAGTGTCAAAAGTCGTGCTGCGGCGCCGTCTTCTGGTGGCAAACATGTTATCCCATATTGTATCCAATGTGTTGTTTCCTGTGCGGGTATGCGTGCGTTCGCATCGGTATTGATTGATACATTTGTGCAAGCCTCGGCCATGACAAATAGTCTGTGAGGGCGGTGCTAGCAGTAAGCGTGCGTGTTTGTATCCAACCGTGTCCTTTTTCAACAGCACTATAACTGCGATACCCACACAGCATTGCGACAACCGTGAGACCTAAAATGGCTGGCAGCGGATGGCGTTTGCCTTGTGACATGTGTGGCGTGAAAAGACAAGCAACACATGGTGATAACCTATACAACAATATGTATTTCGAAAATTGAATGGCTCTGCATCAAAATAGAAGTAGTACATACTTATTTCTCGCGTTCCTCAATAATAGCGCGAGTAAACTCGTTATCTTCAGCGCGAATGCCGTTTTTTGCCATACGCGCTTGTAGCTCTTCGGCAGGAATTGGTTTGCCAGAAATACCTATTTTCTCAAACACTTCTCGGATAATATCAGCATGCTGCTTTGTGTTTCGCCCATGAAATGCCATCACCTCCTCGCCTGTCTTATAATTCTTAGGTGTGTGTGACGACAGCATCTACGAGCAAAGAAAGTTGTTGATTTAACTCAACAATCCCTTTTTCAAGGCGATCTAAGCGTTCAACTACGCCTTCAAGCGTCGCTTTTTCCATCATAATTATCCTCCTCTATTCATTTGTAAAGAATCACTTCTCCAGGACAATCCGCACTTCTGTCTCCACACTATCTTCACCAATATGGACATCAGCCGTAATCGGACCGAGAGACTCCAATGGAAACATATTTTGTGTGATATACTGTGTCATAACCGCGTCTATTTTTTGACCTGAAAGAGAAGCGAGCAACGGTGCAATTGGAAGTAATCGTTTTATTTCCGGCACCAATAGATGTGGCTGAATAAAGGTCTGCACACCATGATCAGAGAATGCTACGCCACTTAATGCGGGCGCGTCCTCTGAATTCGCATCAAGCACAGATTTTAAACCACCAAGAGTCGTGCTAAAGAAAAAATGGTTATTGACAATTGCATATCCGCCAGTAAATGACAACAGAATATTGAGACGTAGCCGGACAGGTTGTACCGTTGTCCCTTTATAGTCTTGTTCATCAAGGAATTCAAGCGGTTTGCCAGCCACTAAAATTTTCGTATCATTTAGCCTTTCAATATCTTCAGTAAATGCGGCTTGGTCTTGAATTGGCGCGTGCAAAACTAAAGAAGGAAATTTTGATACCTCACCCTCATTATGCGTGACTATTGCGAGGGTCATTTCTGTGTCTAAATGTTGGGAAAAACCATTCTTTTCTGTTTCAACCTCAATCGCCAAGTTTTCTTTTAACATTTTCCACGTTTTAGCCCAATCGTGATGCGGATTGAATGTGACTAACGCTGTTTGTTCAGGAAGAAATGGAGGTTTCTGCTGTGCTCCTGACTTAGAAGGGACAAGTTTTTCCGGATTTCCAAAACGATACCTTGAAATAATTACACCATCTTCATACCGATTGCCAAATGTCCAGAACACCTCTTTGCCGGACAGAGGGGAAATCTGTTCGATTAGCGGACGTAAATTGTACCCCAGAGCTGTTAACACATCTGATAAATGAGGAACATCTAAATACCCTGTGTTTGTATCGTGGTCGTAACTGTCTTGTATATTCTTCTTTTTAGGATGTTGAACAAGGAAACCACTCTTTTTTCCAGCATAGATGTCAATCACCTCTGCTAATAGCAACGGATTGAGGCTTAAAACACCGATCTTCCCGATGAATGTATAACTAAAATCAAGTGGATATCCAGTAATTGTGTTAATGATCAGACCGTTGTATTCAGTCTGAATCCGTTTGTATTGAGGATTAATTACATCGGTAGCGGTTATTGCTTCAATAGCAAGTTTTTCCGGTCCGCCCAATTCTGTGATGAGCAGAAACGAAAGTTCCTCTTCACGTTGATAAAGCGCGAGTATCGCTTCTGTTCCGAAGTGTCCGTTGACAGCTCCCATGTCAAGTTTACCACCCATTTCGTATTCCCACACCATCTTCTGATATACCAGTTGTCTCCACCAAAGTTGTTCTTTGATGTGGCTGAGGATCGGCATTTGCGCAGCCTGTTTCCCGAACTCACTTCGGTTAAATGTCTTGACAAGCCCCTCCAATTCCTTGAGCGTTAAATAACAAATTGGAGATTCAGGGAGCAACGTGATAAGACTTTGATCAGGTTTCCAAAGGGCAGTCTGGTGATAGATAATGGATAGCAAAACGATTATGCCTACCAATGCAATTAGGATGATGAAGATGAGTTTTTTTCTTGAAATTCGCATAACGGTTTGAAACCTGCTCTCATACTTCAAATATAGTATCTATTATTGATTATAGCACATCTGATGCTCAGTAGACAATCCAAAAAAATCGTTGTGTTATAGGGTAAACTGTTATAAAATTGTGTAGGAATTATGCAACAAGGTGAACAAATTTCTACAAAAACGCTCAAAATACGTCCATTCTCTATCCTCCTTATCTGTGTGTTAGTACCACTGAATTGTTGGTGGGTCGCTGCCTCAATTATGCGCGGCGGTGGCAGTCCAACACAGGTATCTCTTTTTTACAATGCTGTTTTTACTATATTAATTTTATTAGGTATTGGACTCCTTTTACGTCGTTTGAATCGAGTCCTTGAACTAAACCGCGCAGAGCTGCTTGTTATCTACACATGCATATCTATAGGTGCGGGACTCGCAGGTGTTGATAGATTCCTTGTGTTAATGCCGCTCATCAGTCATGCACACTGGTTTGCCACCCCAGAAAATGACTGGATAAACCTGTTTCATCTACACATTCCAGATTGGTTAGTTGTCAGCAACAAACGTGTACTTGAAGGGTACTATTACGGGTTTTCCAGTATTTACGAATCTCACAACCTAATTGCTTGGATACCCAAGATTTTATGGTGGACACTCTTTATTGTTGCTGTCCATCTCGTTATGTTATGTTTGAGTTTGATATTTCGGAAGCAATGGGTTGAATCCGAACGACTCAGCTATCCCATCATCCAACTGCCGTCCGAAATGACAACACCCAATGGTGGATTTTTCCGATCCCCTTGGATGTGGATAGGGTTAGCAATTGGTGTATCAATTGATATTATCAACGGATTAAACTATCTGTTTCCTGCTGTGCCAAGCCTTGGTGGTAAACTATTTGACTTACGCCAAATTTTTACGGAACGACCGTGGAACGGCATTGGATGGAGTCCTATCGGTGTTTTTCCATTCGGTGTAGGTCTTTCATTCTTCATACCGCTTGATCTTTCCTTCTCATGTTGGGCATTCTGGTTAATTTGGCGAGCGGAGCGGTTGTTAGGGACAATGGCGGGATGGCGAGGTCTGCCGCGCTTTCCTTATGAAGCAGAGCAATCGCATGGAGCGTATCTTGGGTTGTGTGTTCTTGCTATCTGGATGAATAGACGGTATTTAAAGCAGGTTACTCACAGCATTTTCACGAGGAAAAACAATCTTCATCCAAGAGAATCACCGAGTCAGGATGAACCTATTTCATACAGGTTCATTCTTATAGCACTGATTGCTGGTTCCTCCTTTATCGTAGGATTTTGCCTCAAGATGGGGATGAGTCTTTGGATAATCATTGTCTATTTTGCAATATGGTTTGCAATAGCAATGGCAATTACTCGCCTTCGTGCAGAACTCGGTTCACCTGTGCATGATTTGCACTTTATCGGTCCAGACGAGATGTTACCAAGATTAGTCGGAATCCGTAGACTGGGTGCAGTGAACCTGACCAGTTTCGCCTATCTCTATTTTCTCAACCGTGCCCACCGTTCTCACGCAATGCCGCATCAACTTGAGGGGTTCAAACTTGCAGAAGGCGCAAAAATTCCGATAAAAAAGTTCGCGATGCTTATGATGTTAGCATCTGCATTAGGTGCGATCGGTTCATTTTGGGTATTTCTTTCAATGTATTACGCAGAAGGTGGTGTCGCGGGTTTTGGTAGAGAATCCTTTGGTCGACTGGAGTCTTGGTTAACATACGCTGCACCACCAGATGTTCCTGCAATAGGTTTTGCAATATTCGGATTTGTAGCGACACTTGTTCTCGCCGCAATACGGATGCGGTTTATCTGGTGGAATCTACATCCTGTTGGATATGCCATATCTGGAAGCTGGGCAATCAATCCCATGATAGGATCAATTTTTGTTGGATGGCTACTGAAGTGGCTTGTACTCAAATATGGTGGTATTCGTCTACATCGAAAAGCGATACCGTTTTTTCTCGGAATTGTCCTGGGTGAATTCGTAATAGGTGCGTTCTGGAGTTTATTGGCAGTTGCATTGGATCAACCGATGTACCGTTTCCTGTTTTAGATTTCTCCGTTAAAAGCGTTGCGATTTTTTCTTTTTGTGATATAATATTGAAAACGTAAGGCATGGTGGCAGATAATTGGAATTATATCAGAAAGCAGAAATCATTTCAGACACACTTGAAAATTTACTTGGTATTCCAAAATGGGATGGTACGGAAGATGTCTTGGAATGCCTCATCTTGACCATTTTGTCTCAAAATACCACTGATGTTAGCCGAGATAAGGGGTACGTCCAACTTCGAGAAAAATTTCCTACTTGGGAAGATGTATTGCATGCTGATGCCGACGCTGTTGAGGCGACAATAAAGATTGTGGGGTTAGGAAAACAGAAAACTGAGACGATAAAAAACTTTCTTTCTTGGCTTAAAACCGAATATGGAGAGTTATCGTTAGAGTTTATCCACGACATGAAAACAGAGGATGCATTAGAATTCCTTTGTCAGCATAAGGGTATCGGCATCAAAACTGCTTCTGTTACACTCTCTTTCGCATGTGGCAGAGAAGTTTTTCCTGTTGACACACATATTCTACGGATATCCAAACGTCTTGGACTTATCCCGCCGAATTGTAGCGCGGAGAAGGCACATTATGAGTTACCACCAATTGTACCGAAGGGAAAAACATACCCCTTTCACATGAACCTGATATATTTCGGTAGACAGATTTGTAATGCCAGAAAACCTTTGTGTGAACAGTGTCCTTTAACGCAACACTGTCTTTACTTTAAAGAGAACTCGCAAGCTTAGATTGTGCTTGCATTTATCGGAGACAGAGTATGTTTAATTGGAGAAATCTATCATGGAAACACCTATTTGTTGTGTTGTTGATATTACATCTCCTACCGATTTGGATTTTTGCCTACTTTCCCACTCAAGATGGTCCTAGCCACGTTTACAACGCATTGGTACTGAAGGAATATTCTGATCACGCAAACTATAAAATGCAGGATGCGTGGAAACTCAATATCACCATCTTTCCGAACTGGCTATCTCACATCGTGCTCGCTGCACTCCTCTACATTTTTCCACCTGTGATGTCTGAGAAGGTTCTCTTAACAATCGCAATCGGGATGATCCCTATCTCTTTTTTCTATTTTCTTAACGCTGTTCACAAAGAAAAAAAGGATAGGTTTATGTTCGCTTGGCTCGGTTTTCCGTTTGCATACAACTACCTCCTCTACATGGGATTTTACAATTTCACCCTCAGTATTGCGTTTTTCTTCTTCAGTTTCGGTTTCTGGTGGAAGCACAAGGACAACATACAGATAAAACATCTTAGCATACTTTATATCTTGTTGCTGCTCACCTATCTGTCGCACATTGTATCATTTGGATTAGTCGTGTTAGGAATCTCTGTGGCAGCGGGATGTATCTGGGGCTGCGAAGCATTAGTAGAAGCATGGCGAGCGCGAACTGAACGTGTTGGTATTATAACCAAGAAATTCATTGTTGATCTCAAGCCATTTTTCCAATTCTGTTTTTACATGATCCCGATATATTTTGTGTTGATGGAATATTACCTACAGAGTCTGAAACAACATCAGACAGGCAGTCATAGAGGCATGGAATGGATTTGGGAATACTTTTTAGGTGTTAAGTCAATAGTCTATTTTACCGATTGGCATATTCCTGTTAACTATTTCCTGCTTGCCATTTTAGGCTTCGCAATTTTGATCTCTGTCGTATACAGAATTTTCCGAAAGCAATGGGTGAAACGAACCGATGTGTTTTTGCTGATTGCGATTCTGTTTACCTATATGTTTATCAAGGCTCCTTGGGGTTATGGACCGGGTGGGTGGATTAACGACCGAATTCACATATACATTCTACTTATATTGGCACCCTGGTTAATCACGGATTTTAGAAAGCCATCTGAGATGCCACCTGATACGAATTTGCATCCCTATCGACCTAAGCTCGTTCCATGGTTGGTCCCGGATATACACAAGATCTTATGTTCCGGTATCACTACATGGCTCGTAATTTTCACCTTAATCCATTTCGGCAGAACTGCCTACGACCATGGACGTATCTCCCCAGAGATGGCTGAACTTGTATCAGGGGCAAAATTAATAGAACCCCATACAACTTTTAACCATCGGTCTGGAGGTTGGCATAAATCTGAATTCCAGTTTGGACACTACAATAAAACTGAGAAAAAAATGGAAATGCGGAATGAAATCAAATATGTTACGCCATTTGTTCATTCCACTGCCTTTTATGGCGTATATGCTGATGATGTTGTCCACATGGCAAACTATGAAGCTAACTATGACTACTTTCCAGTAAATCGTAACAACAAAGATAGCGCGCCATTAGATTATATTCGCGCAGATTATGTTGTCGCTTGGTACTATCCAGAAACCGAGATGTTTGCGGACCTTATACCAAATTATGACATTATCCATGAAACTGAACGTCTTAAACTATTCAAAAGAAAAACGCAAGAACCGGCACTTGAGCTTTGGGATAAGACAGAGGAGGGTAATCCGATTATCCGATTTGATATGCAACCTGACAGTGCTGAAGCCGAAGAGAACTACCACATTGTCGGACCAAAAACAATGTATCAGGATGGTAAATTCGGGTGGGATACTGAGTGGAATCTGAGGGATCCGTTGAAGACCACAAACTGGAGAATCTCGCCGCGTGCAGCGTATCTCGGACCAGAGGGACCCACCCCACTCGCAAGAGATGCTGTTTTTGGTAAAGAAGATGCTGCTTTCAGACTTGACCTACCTAATGGTACATATCGCATTACCAACATCTTTCAGTCCGCAGAAGCTGCAACACACGAAGTCAATATGTTGGCAAATGGAAAACTTATCATAAAAAAACTTATAGTACCGCCTCACAACGAAAGGGCTGAAAAAGTTGCCACTGTTGAGGTGGAAAATGGTTATCTCGTCCCCGTAATTTTCACGTCAAAGAAGCGGATAGAGACCGGTAAAAGACACATCCATTGGATATGGAACGGATGTATTGTTGAACAGATTACTTCAGATGATGAATAGACTTCTATTGAATATTTCACTGCAGATTTCTATAGATTTTATGTGAATCTTAAATCACTGATACACACTAACTACTGTGATTCTTATAATTTCAGAATTGAATGTACAAGGAGAACTCAATGATTAAACCACATGGAGCTGAAACCCTAACACCGCTTTACGTTTCGGATGATGCGCAACGCGCCGAACTGACTAAGGAGGCGGCACAACTTCTGTCTGTTTTAGTCTCGTCTGGTGCCGCTGCATCAGCCGTGATGCTTGCATCGGGATATTTCACACCGCTGACAGGATACATGAACATCGCTGAAGCCACAAGCGTTGCTTCTGACATGAAACTACCCGATGGACTCTTTTGGCCCGTTCCCATCATGAACATTGTTCCTACGGATCAACTTGCGTGCTTACAAAGCGCGCCTACCGGTTTGGGCGAGGGAGACCGAATTGCACTGCGCGATCCGAACGTTGAAGGCAATCCTCCACTAGCGGTTATGAAGGTTTCGGCAATTGAAACGTTTTCGCCAGAACAGAAACAACTCATCATTGAAAGGACCTTCGGAACAACCGATCCTGAGCATCCTGGTGTTCCTGCTTTCGCTGATGTTGGCGATCATGTCCTCTCCGGTTCAATTGAAGTTCTCAACTATTCTTATTTTCCTGCGGACTTCCCTGACACATTCCGAACAGCCGTTGAAATCCGCGAAGACATTGTGGCGCGCGGATGGGAAAAGGTTGTTGCTTTTCAGACGCGTAACCCGATGCACCGTGCACATGAAGAGCTCTGTAAGATTGCACAGAGAGAAGTCAACGCTGATGGTGTGCTAATTCACATGCTTCTTGGCAAACTAAAGCCAGGTGATATTCCTGCTGCTGTGCGTGATGCCGCCATCCGTACTATGGTCCAACGCTATTTTCCTGAGAATACCGTCTCTATTACCGGCTACGGGTTTGATATGCTTTACGCGGGACCACGGGAGGCACTGCTACACGCTGTTTTCCGGCAGAACTGTGGCGCATCACACTTCATTGTCGGACGCGACCATGCAGGGGCAGGCAAATTCTACGGACCTTTTGACGCGCAAACAATCTTTGATGAAATCCCCGCGGATGCCTTAGAAATTGATATTTTCCGAGGCAACTGGACGATGTGGTGTAATAAGTGCAATGAAATCATCATGATGGGAAATTGCCCACACGGAAACGATGATTATTTCGCTATTTCAGGAACAAAGCTACGGGAAATTCTTGCAGCAGGCGAGCAACCTCCACCCGAAATCACAAGACCTGAAGTCGCTGATATTCTGATGGCGTATTATCAGAGCGAGTAAATTGAGATTTAAAAGCATAGATTTATCAATACTCTCGAAATAACAAAGGCAAGAGGCACAGTGGAAGCCATCCTATATTCCAAAAACATTCCCCGTTATCTCGCAATACGCTATCTTGGCAAAAGGTGGCGAAGTCTCTATACGTCCGCAGCCTCATGCGTACGGCTTGTGGATATACCTGAGCCACAACTACCAACCTCTCAATGGGTCAAAATCAAAACACGACTCAGTGGTATCTGCGGCTCCGATTTGGCAACGATTACTGCAAAGGGCAGTACCTATTTTTCACCTTTCACATCAACACCTTTTGTGTTAGGACATGAGATCGTCGGTGATATAGCGGAGATCGGTGATGCGGTTGAAGGTAGGTCTATTGGTGATAGAGTGGTAATTGAACCTGCGCTATCTTGTCGGGTGCGGGAGATTGATCCGCCGTGCCATCAGTGCCAAAACTTATGTTTCGCCAACTGTGAAAATATAACAAAAGGAAGTATCTCCGCAGGGATTCAAACGGGGTATTGTCAGGATACAGGAGGTGGGTGGAGTCAATATGTCCTGGCACATCAATCACAACTCCACCTTGTTCCTGGTGATATATCTGACGAATTGGTGGTGCTACTTGAACCGTTCGCGTGTGCGTTACACGGCGTTTTGCGGGCTGAAATTGGGGAAAGCGATGAAATCTGTATAATCGGGGGTGGGACCATCGGGTTGCTCACCGTCGCTGCACTTCGGATGCTCGGACATCAAAACCGAATCCTTATTTTTGCCAAATATCCACATCAACAGGAATTTGCACGCGATTTCGGTGCAGATATGGTGATACCAGCAAATAGAAGTCAATACGCCGCTTTCTGTGAATTGACAGATGCGGAATCTTATCAACCCGAACTCGGACAACAAATTTTACTGGGAGGGGTAGATATTACCTTTGACTGTATCGGCTCCAGCGTTACAATAGACGATGCGCTACGTTTCACGCGGGCAGGTGGCGAGGTCATCCTACTCGGTATGCCGGGGATACCGAAAAACATTGACTGGACATCTATCTGGTATAAGCAGTTACGTGTAAGGGGTGCGTATACTTATGGCATAGAATCGTATAAAGCGGAACAGATACACACATTTCAGCTCGGATTGCGTCTATTACAGGAACACGGAGAACAATTACTTCCATTGGTCGGCACTCCATTTCCTTTACGAGACTACAAACGCGCAATTCAGACTGCCCTTAACACCGGAAAAACTTCTACTGTCAAAACCGTTTTTGACTTGCGGACATGAATATTGGTGAAAATACTATAGGGAACATCATGCCGAACCGCCGTGAAACCACAATCACAAACGAACTAGTGAACATCCTACGACATATGCGCCACGGATGGGAACTCGAAACAGAAGTCAACGCCTTCATCAAAGGCAATAGCGAACTTGATGCACTCGTGATTGAACGTGGCAGAGAACCTGTCGGTATTGAGGCAAAATTCGCTACCACAACCAACGCCAAAAATCTCATCAAACAAGCCGAAACAAGACTCCTTCACGAACTTGAAACTGAATATCACGTCTCCAGTCCGACGCTCAATAACGTCATGGCAATCCTGTATCCTGACCGATTTAAGACAATGTCGGGAGGAGAGGTCAACTCCGAACTGTGCGCTGCGGACGATCTACAATACAAACTTGTCAATACCATCGGTGAAACCGTAGGACATTTTCCAAAAAACGGATGGGCAACAGGCACTGTAGGAGACATTGCAAATGCACTTCACGTCGGTGCAATGCCGAACTCTAAACTTGAAGAAGCAGCAGCGGAGATGGAGAAAAGCATCAACAAAGCAGCTTACCTACTTGAGGACGCAATCGTTGATCATCTTGCTATTGGCAAGAAAATTGAGACAATTCTGCACCAAGAGGTTTTCTCTAAAGACGATGATGATTCAGAAGAAAAACCGCATACCCAAACGCTCCGCATGGCAGCACTGATTATTACCGATGCCTTTGTCTTTCAGAGTTCCCTCGCTGGCAAAGCCGAAATGGAATCTGTCCGTTCACTCCGCCAACTTTTACCGACAATTGACTATGCCGATGTCATTGAGGATTGGAACACAATCCTCAAGGTCAATTATCGTCCGATATTCGAGGATGCCCGTAACCTCGTTGAAGCACTCGCGACCGATGACAGACTTGTCAAACCTATCTTAACGCTCCTGTGTGAGGCTGCCAAAGACCTTGTTGATACAGGCATCGCGCAGATTCACGAACTCGCAGGTATAGTGTTCCAGAAACTCATCACTGACAGGAAATATGTAAAGGCGAACTATACGCTCCCCGAAAGCGCGGTGCTATTGTCAACCCTTGTGATGCCTGAACTGCCCAAAGGTCCACTCCCAAAAGTTGCAGACTTTGCATGTGGAACAGGTGCGCTGCTCAACGGTGTATATCAACGTATCTTGTCTCTGTATGAACAATCCGGTGGAAACGGTAGGGACATCCATCAGAAAATGTTAGAGGAAAACATCGGTGGTGTAGATATTATGCCGAATGCTACACACCTCACAGCAGCCTCGCTTGCAAGCAGATATGCAGATATGAAACTCGGCGGCACGCGTATCCTCACAGCACCTTATGGTAAATTAGACAATGAAACTTACGCAGTTGGTTCACTTGAGCTGCTCAACGAAGAACTCTCACTACCAACAATGGGACCGGAGGGTGAACAGGTTGGTGGTGAAGAAAATAGGATAGTTGATCTCCAAAAGGAATTTCCGTACGAAAAATTCAACGTCGTTATTCAAAATCCACCTTTTACGAAACCAGGTGCAGACCCTGCTGGCATAGACGGTGCTAAATCCCCTTTCCAAGGCAATGACCGACCTCAAGAGTATACAAAGGCAATGCAAACTGCCCTCAAGAAAAAAGATACGTTGGTCGCTGACGGGCAAGCAGGACTCAGTTCCTACTTTATTGAATTGGCTGATAGAATGCTTAAGTCTAACGGTACAATGGGTTTTATTCTGCCTGCAACGGTGCTCGCCTCACCAACTTCGCAGAAGGTCCGTAACATGTGGGCAACAAAATACCGTGATGTGATTGTGATAACTATCGCTGAAGCGAAAGGATTGGACTGTGCTTTTTCTGCCGATACGGACATGGCAGAGTGTATCATTGTAGCAACAAAAGGAAAAAGTGATAATACGGGACGTGGCAAGTTTGTTTGCCTAAACCAACGTCCAAAAAGTTTACTTGAGGCTTTTGAGATTACAAACAGAATCATCCGAAGTAACGGAACGTACCGATTAGAAGATGCACCAAGTGGCGGCGATACGATAAAGGTCGGTAAAGAAAACCTTGGATATATGCTTGATTGCCCGTTACCTTGCGGTGAAGGGTGGGTTGCTGTGCGTGTGAAATCAATGGCAGTAATTCAGTCTGCCCGACGACTGAAAAAGGGTAGATTGGAACTACCGCTACAAGAGTTACAAGAAACGGTTACTGAGATTCCAATTTGCCAAGTCGGAGACATCGCGACTTTGGGATTGGCTGAGGTTAGGAATGTGTTTCGTAAAGTGGAAGGGTTTCAACCCAACGAAGATGGGTACGCTTGCTTGTGGAATGCAAAGAGCGAAGTTCAGCGATCAATGCTTGTGCTCCCGGATTCACGCGCAATTCCCGTTCCGAACGCAGAAACTGAAGTGCAAAAACGAGTAGATCGGAACAGCAGAACACATTACAACATGTTGATGAGATTTAGTTCTAACTCATTAATTGCACTTTTCACTGATAAACCCTCTATAGGTCCAACTTCAGTAACTAATGTGGCATTTGAAAGCGCACGATATGAGATTCCGTGGGCACTCTGGTGTAACTCAACATTGGGATTGTTTTGTCATTGGTTGCATAGTGGCAAACAAAATTCTGGACGTGGAAAGTTATGGATTGGAACATTGCGAACTTTACCAACATTAGATGTCCGCGAACTCTCAGAAGAAAGCTTAACAAAAGCAGAAGAGATTTTTGAGCAATTGAAGTATAAGCGTATGTTGCCTTTTAATGAGTGTGCTCATGACCCTGTGCGCGAGGAATTAGATCGGTGTCTATTGACTGAGGTGCTGGGAATTACGAGTGATAACGTGCTTAAGTCTATGCAGACACTCCGTGAGATGCTCTGCGCTGAACCGAGTATCCACGGTGGGAAGCAGTCTAAATGTGATCTTGATGCGGAGTTGGCAATGCTTAAGAAGAAGGGGATCCCTTTTCCAAATTGGTATGTTGAGTAAAGCATGGTTGATTTGTATTCTCCTGCTGAATCTAAGCGAATGTTAATAGTCCGCCTGTCTATAGCACAAACACTCAATGTTTAAACCATTTTTGCTTGCGAACCTTGCCCTCTATGTGTTAAAATTAGGACACTACTGTAGGAACGATCCTTTAAAACACTCCAAAATCAAACAGGAGAACAACCGCTGAAATGACAAGCGAATTAGTTGTATTTACGGAGATTTTTCCAATCCATTTAGAAGCTCTTCCAGAACTAACATTGTACCAACTGAAGGTTAATGGATCTGCTCCATTAAATGAAATAGGACGGAAAGTAGGTTACCGCTTACAAACAAAGTTCGGCAATCATTGGAATTGGGATAAGGTAGAGAAATATCTTATTACTGATTGTTCTCAACAAGTGGAATCGTCCTTAAGTGAAGTTCTGCAAGAAATATGGAAAACTTCGACAGAAGAAGATATACTCCGATCACTAGAGAAGATTATAAAGGTAAGTCCTAACCACAAAGCTTCAAATCAAGGAATAGCTGACTTTGTTGCAAGTTCCCTACAAAATGATTTTTCACGAAATATCAAAAAAGCATTGGAGGAATATAGAAGGGAAGAAAACACATATTACGTACACCGCAGATGTGATTTGCGCGGTTGGACAGTTGACAATCATCCTGCAATATCTGTTTCTATTAATTCTGAATTGGAATACAAAGGTGATTTGAGAAAGTACATCGCATCCAGCGGACACAACGATCTATTAGGTCTACACGTCAAAGATAAAACTAAACCGAGTTTTCAAAATTCAATGAAAATCACGGGAATTGTTGGAAAACTCGGTGAAAACAATACGCGAGTCAGATTGTTAGCGTTTAAACCACATCCTGATATGAAACGCATGATAGAACAAGCACCAGATGATGAATTGGTAGTTAAACTTAATGATAAATATCATTACGTTGCTAGTGCTTTACAAATTCAAATACGTAATGCCGATTATGCTCGCTTCAAAATCAGTGAGAAACTACAAATTCCTGTTTTACAACGCTCAGAATATATTAAAAAAATAGCCTCAATAATTAAAAGCAGCGGTTTAACAGATCGGGCGTATTCCACATTAACTCATCCACACTTGTTTCTTAGCAAAAATGATATTGGGTATGATCCTAAACTGAAAATTGGCAAAGATCAAGTTGTACCTTCAGAGTCAATCTATACTTCTCTAAAGAAATTTGGTATGTACAAATCCACAACCAACAAGCAGATACGTATCGGGATTTTAAATACCGCGCCTCAAACGTCATTAAATCGCCTCCGAATAAATTTGAGAAAAGAACTTAGCGAAAACCTGCAGTACGAATTGATACAAGCGATAGAAAAACAGATTTCTAATCCATCACGGAAAGTATTAGAGTCTGCGATTGAGGAAATAGCTCAAAAGAACCCCGATATTATTTTAGGAATAATCCCAAAACCTGATTTTGACACGGATGAATGGACACCTTATGATAACTTTAAGCATTTAACTTTAAAAAAAGATTTACAAAGTCAAGTTATTCAACCTAATAATGTAAATAACCATTATATTATAGGGAATGTTGTTTTAGGGATACTTGCAAAAATAGGTAATATCCCCTATGTGTTGGCAGAACCGATAACCTATGCTGACCTAGTTGTTGGGCTTGATGTGGCTCGTCAGAAAAAACGTAATCGTCCGGGTACTATGAACTCGGCAGGAATGGCAAGAATCTACTTTGCAAACGGTGAAATGATGCGATATAATATCCGTGAAACAATGCTGGAGGGAGAAATAATTCCAGAACGTATTTTACATGATATATTTCCGCAAACAGAGTTTACAGGTAAAAAAATTCTTATTCACCGAGATGGGGAATTGCCGGATTCTGAAAAAGAGGCGTTGATGAAATGGGGGAATGAAATTGGAGCTACGTTTTATTTTGTTGAAGTTATTAAAAGTGGAACACCGCGTCTTTATGCTAAAAACAAGGAAATTGTCAAAGCACCTAAAGGAAGCATATTTAAACTGGGTGAAACCGAGGCATTATTAGTTTCATCAGAATTTCCGGCGGGATTCAAGGCAACCCCGCAACCTATCCGCGTTCGTACTCACCATCCTTTTCCACTAGAACATGCTCTCCACTCTGTTTTGTCACTTACTTTACTTCATTATGGGTCTATTCGTCCCCCACGTTTGCCTGTGACTACACACTATGCTGATAAGATATCCTCTATGGCTATAAAGGGTTTAAGACCGGAGACGCTTGATGGTGAAATTCCATTTTGGTTATAATCGCAAATAACTTATACGACGTATCCTCACGACTGTTCTTGGAATATATTGGTTTATCAGGAAAACTACAAAATCCTGAAAATCTTGGTTCAGACAACCTTATTGGAAACCTAATAGACATTTGCATTTAGCGTGCCCCGCATGGTAAAATATTATTACCACTTAACCCGCAGGTTTCCATCACATGCACTCAAACCGACTCCTCATAATTATCGGCATACTACTTCTCTGTTTGGCAGCTACGCCAAGAGCAGTGCATGACTTTCAGAATATAGAGCAGAATGTCACTCCAGAAAACACATCACCTGCAAACGAAACAGCGGATATCAACACAATCCCCCTCTACTACATCCCTCAACTCAACTTTGACGGTAATAAACATTTCAATCAGAAAAGGTTGCGCGATCTATTCAAGTGGCAAGCAAAAAAAGTATATTCTCACAACGAAATAAAAGAGGGGTTTGAGCGTATACTATTAGCGTATCGGAAAAACGGGTTCGTGTTCGCGCTGATATCCCCGCCAACCGTTTCACCAATTTCTACAAGCAATACACAAGTATCTATTAACGTAAAAATTCGAGAAGGCAAACGACTCCGTATCGGTGAATTTTCGCTTATAGGGAATAAACTATTTTCTCAATCCATTATCTTACGCGAACTCGGTTTGCGAAAGGGGCAATTCTTCACGCAGACTGCCCTTGAACAAGGGATTGAGAGGATTCAACTGTTATACAGTGAACATGGATATCCTAAAGTTGAAATTGAACCTACTATCACCAATCTTTCCGCTGGGACTGGCAGAATAAATTTCGGTTTGCAGATACGGGAAGGTGCAAAAGTTAGGCTAAGTGAGATCAAGGTGAGTGGACTCACGAAAACAAAAACCGATGTGGTACTACGGGAAATTCCTGTTAAAGCGAACGACTATTTTGACCAGCGTAAAATAGACCAAAGTTACCACCGATTGAGGAATTTAGGTTACTTTCACCACATTCATCCAAATTTGTTGGAGGCAGGCACAACTGAGGATACCCTCATATTTCATGCGAAAGTTACTGAAGCACGAACAGGACGTTTAATCGGGATCCTCGGCTATGCACCACCCGTTGAAGGTTCAGAATCGGTGCCGCAACTCACAGGCGTTGTGGAATTCGGTGAGACAAACTTATTGGGGACAGGGCGGGATGTTAACCTCCTTTGGAAATCTGGTTTACTAAAGGCACTGCGAGTCGGATACAAAGAACCGTGGATTCTCGGAAAACCGATTACGTTAGGATTAGCGTATAGTCAACTCAAACAACGCAATCCGTTCAATGATGCTGAATCTGAAGAGCAGGCAGCAAGTATAAGTGGAAACACTGCATTCGGTAGATTTTACGAAAGTGAGGTAACGCTTGGCTATAAACGGATTAAGTTTGCTGGCATCATATCTCCGTTGCCGGTTGCAACCTCACAAGACCCCTTTTCTACATCCACAAATACTTTATTAGACGATACGCCTGCTTCAATTGAACGTGGGACGAAGTATAGTGTTACCCTTCGGTTAACGCGGGATTCGCGAGATTATTTTCTGAATCCTACACACGGTAGACGCGATAGTATCGCTGTTGAACTTTCCAGAAGTGATTTTAAACTGCGTAAAATCTGGCTTGACCTTCAACAGTACTTTCAGATGTGGGAAAACCAAATAATCGCGATTGAGTTGCACGGTGCTGCTGCGTGGGGTGTCAACATTCCACCGACAGAACTGTTTTACCTGGGCGGTGCGAACACACTGCGGGGATATGATGAGGATTGGTTTTCGGGACCTCGCAGAGCGCATGCGAATCTCGAATATAGGTTCCTTATGGGACGAAATTCACAAATATTTACTTTCGTTGATTTAGGATCGGTTACCTTCATTGACCGACCATCTGTTTTTGATAAAC
This sequence comes from Candidatus Poribacteria bacterium, assembly GCA_965197475.1. Classification (GTDB taxonomy): domain Bacteria; phylum Poribacteria; class WGA-4E; order WGA-4E; family WGA-3G; genus MSPOR6. The sequence goes on from CBDANF010000003.1 coordinate 2,627,557, forward strand.
TTCGAATTGGTTACGGGTTCGGGACAAGACTTGAATCTAAAGGCGGCATTATACAGTTAGATTATGGACTTGCAGCTGGGGATTCAGCACTACGGGGTAAAATTCATGTGAAATTAGGTGCATCGTTTTGATATACTTTTCTTTTGGAAGAGCTTCAACCTAATTGGCATTTAAACGTCTTGATTAAAATAAAATTACGCGTGCTTGTTTATAGTAGCGCAATTTCCATATCTAATTTTATTTTGATTGCAACATTCCTAATTTTGTGCTAATATAATTTGATAAATAAAAGAGGAGGATTTGGATGACAAACAATAGTAAATTGCTCAGTTGGGTTCAGGAAGCAGCGGAGCTGTGCCAACCCGATGATATTTATTGGTGCGATGGTTCTCAAGAAGAGAACGACAGATTGTGTGAGGAACTGGTCCAGAAAGGAACATTTGTTCGGTTGAATCCGGATAAGCGACCTGGCAGTTATCTCGCTCGTTCTAATCCAGCAGACGTAGCTCGCGTTGAAGGAAGAACGTACATCTGTGCCAAAACCCCAGCTGAAGCAGGACCTACGAACAATTGGCATGACCCAGATGAAATGAAAACAACCCTAAAAAGACTTTTTAAAGGATGTATGAAAGGACGCACGATGTACGTCGTTCCTTTCAGCATGGGGCCACTTGGGTCACCGATTTCACATATCGGTGTAGAAATAAGTGATTCACCTTATGTCGTTGTCAATATGCGTATTATGACGCGTATGGGCAAAGATGTGTTGGATATTTTAGGTGAAGATGGCGATTTTGTACCGTGCTTACATTCTGTAGGTATGCCGCTTGAATCGGGACAAGAAGATGTTTCCTGGCCCTGTAACTCTGACAATAAATATATAGTACACTTTCCAGAGGAACGCTCCATTTGGTCTTACGGCAGCGGCTACGGTGGTAACGCGTTGCTCGGCAAAAAATGCTATGCACTCCGCATCGCCTCTATTATGGCGAAAAACGACGGGTGGATGGCAGAACACATGCTCATTTTGGGATTAACCAGCCCTGAAGGCGAAAAAACCTATATTGCTGCAGCGTTTCCCAGTGCTTGTGGCAAAACGAACCTTGCAATGCTCACCCCTACTATCCCCGGATGGAAAGCAGAAACTATCGGTGATGACATCGCGTGGATGAAGTTTGGTGAAGATGGTAGACTCTATGCTATCAATCCTGAAGCGGGCTTTTTCGGTGTTGCACCAGGAACATCTATGGATACCAACCCGAATGCGATGCACACGCTTGGATCAAACTCTATCTTTACAAACGCTGCGCTTACTCCTGAAGAAGATGTGTGGTGGGAAGAGATGCGCGAAGAGGAACCCGAAACCGTCACAAGTTGGCTCGGTGAAGAATGGCACCCCGGTGATGAAAAAACCGCAGCCCACCCCAATGCACGCTATACAACACCCGCTTCGCAATGCCCTATCATTGATCCGAATTGGGAAAATCCCAACGGTGTGCCTATTTCAGCTATTTTGTTCGGTGGACGACGCGCTACCACGGTCCCACTTGTTTTTGAAGCATTTGATTGGCAACACGGCACCTTTATCGGTTCTATTGCTTCCTCTGAACGCACTGCAGCTGCGGCAGGTACTGTCGGGGAACTCAGACGTGATCCGATGGCTATGCTCCCGTTCTGTGGTTACAACATGGGCGACTACTTCGCACACTGGCTTGAAATGGGAGAAAAAACTGATACTGATAAACTCCCTCGTATCTTCTACGTCAATTGGTTCCGCAAAGATGCGGATGGCGGATGGCTCTGGCCCGGTTTTGGCGAAAACAGTCGCGTTCTAAAGTGGATTGTTGAACGTATTGGCGGAAAGAGTGAAGCGGTTGAAACACCGATCGGTTATTTGCCAGCCAAGGGCGCAATTGATACCTCCGGACTTGATGTAACTGCGGAGCAAATGACGGAATTGCTGAACGTTGATATTGACGAATGGCTGAACGAAATTCAGTCTATTCGCGAACATTACGAACGGTTTGAGGACACACTTCCGAAGGCTTTGTTAGAAGAATTAGAAGCATTAGAAACCCGCCTGCGTCAAAGTCAATAATACTGAGATGATTGTGCTGTAGGGTAAGTGACTTCATGCTCTTGCTCTACAACATAATAATTAATCTAAACCTTATCAGAATTCAATTCTATGGTCGTCTCCGTTCAATCCACAACTCCTCTACTAAATCGTAAGTATTTTATAAGATAACTCTCGATTTATGAACACTCTTGATTTAATTTGACTTTTTATTCTAACCATTATATAATCGTCATATTGGGACTAAATTCATATAAGTTGCCTCATAGGAATGGCATGACTTAATTGGAATAATTCTGAAAACTCCGTGTTTCTTTTAGTGACAACTTAGATATTCTAAAAACTGTCCAAACTTAAAATTAAAGGAAGGGTATGAGCGATTTTGCTAAATTTATTCGAAATATACCGGATTTTCCGGAACCGGGTATTTCATTTAAAGACATTACGCCGCTTTTAGGAAATGGTGCTGTTTTCTGCGCTGCAGTTGAGGTGTTCGCAAACTATTATAAATATAAGGTGGTTGACATAATTGTAGGAATCGAGTCACGAGGTTTCATTTTTGCCTCTGCAGTCGCGCATCGGTTAGGTGTCGGCTTTGTGCCTGTTCGAAAAAAAGGAAAACTGCCATTTGACACGTATGAAGTGAAATACGAACTTGAATATGGTAATGATACACTAACAATTCATCAAGACGCTTTTCCAAAGGGCAGTCGTGTGCTTATATGTGATGATCTATTGGCTACCGGCGGAACCCTTGCTGCAACGGTCGAACTTGTTGAAAAACTGGGTGGAGACATTGTAGGCATTGCCCTCTTAATTGAACTCACTGAACTCAACGGACGAGAAAAATTGGAAGACTTGGATATTTTTTCTCTCATTAAATATTAACAAGTCTCTGACTATACTTTTGAGCAAGTGAAAATCAGCATACACAGCAATTACCGATTGTCAATTCGATGGAGACTATTAGGGAGAGGATATGTTAGAAAAACTATTTCGTTTAAGAGAAAATGGCACGAGTATTAGACGAGAGATTGTCGCTGGAAGTACAACTTTTATGACGCTCTCGTATATTATTTTTGTTCAACCGTTTTTTCTAAAAGAAGCTGGTATGGACGAAGGAGCAGTATTGGTGGCGACATGTCTTTCCAGTGCGGGGGCAACTTTTTTGATGGCATTTCTCGCTAACTATCCTGTTGCTCTTGCTCCAGGAATGGGGATAAACACCTATTTCGTTTATGAGATATGTTTAGGAATTGGACTGGAATGGCAATATGCTTTAGGTATCGTTTTCATATCTGGCATGTTGTTCGTCCTACTTTCGTTTGTCGGTTTGCGAGCGGCAGTTATGAATGCCCTTCCTACTTCCCTCCACAATGCAATTGCTGTGGGTATAGGAGCATTCATTGCTTTCATTGGCTTACGTATGAGTGGCATAATTACTTCGCATCCTGCAACGTTTGTAACACTCGGTAATATCCAATCTAAACCAGTACTGATTTCAATTTTTGGGATTTTAATAATACTCACCCTTATGGCACACCGAGTGAAGGGTGCCATGCTAATGGGAATCCTTGCTACAACTGTAGTTTCTTACATTTTTGGGATTGTAAAATTCGAAGGAATTGTTTCTGCCCCACCATCCATCGCACCAACTTTTTTGCAATTACGGTTCCCAGATGTTACAAAGATAGTGGAACTTATCCCATACATTTTTTTCTTTTTTGCAGTTGACATGTTCGATAGTATTGGAACACTGACTGCTACTGGTCATGAAGCAGATCTTCTTGAGGATGGCAAACTCTCTAAGGGAAGACAGGCGCTGTTGAGTGATGCTATCGGATCAGTTGGGGGGGCTTGTCTCGGCACATCTACAGTGACGTGTTACATTGAAAGTGCTTCAGGAATTGCCGAAGGAGGACGCACTGGATTAACTGCAATTGTTACTGGTCTTTTCATGCTATTGGCAATGTTTTTTACACCTTTGGTTAAAATTGTTGGTGGTGGATATATCACACCAGATAGTCCTATCCCACTTTACCCAATTATTGGACCTGCATTAATTGTTGTCGGTGGCATGATGCTCAAAGATCTTGTCAACGTTAATTGGGATGATTTCACAGAAGCAATACCCGCTGCTCTGACGGTTGTTATGATGCCGCTGACTTTCAGTATTACAGAGGGTATCTCATTCGGTTTTATTTCTATGTCGTTTTTAAAGATTGTCACTGGACGTAGCAAAGATGTGAATCCACTTGTCCATTATTTTGCTGTTTTCTTCGTCGCTGTGTATATGCGTGATCTATTATTATAGGACTCAGGCAAATTTAGGTTCTGTGATGAAACTGGTAGGGCCCGCAAAAAGGAGAGTTCAATCAATATGATCCGGATTATAATAGGACCTGATGCGATCAAAAAAGAAGGATTGGATAGAGTCACAAAATCAATTATCAAAAAAGTCCACAAATTTTCTAATGAGAATCATTGTGAAGTCTTATTTCTCACTGGTGTCAAAAAAGGCGATATTAATTATATGATGCGGCATATCCTAAGAGTATTGGATATGGCGTTGACTATAATGACGCGAGTTGACTCTGATAATATCAAGGATAGTGTGGACCACCACGGTAACGAATTGAAAGTAACTCTAAAAGTGACGTGATGATGCGGCTCACCTGCAGTATTACAGATGGCATCACATTCGGTTCATATCTCTGTTCGTTTCCAACGGTAGTCATTGGACGCAGAAAAGAGGTGAATCCGCTCGTTCACTATTTCGCTGTTTTCTATATTGCTCGTTATCGGATTTGCTAAAAATCAGGTGTATTTAAAAAGATTTGAGAATATCGGTTAGATTAGAGTAGAAATTTATTGAACTCTGAGTTTAATTTCGGAAATTTAATTTGACTAAATTGGTCGGGTATAGTATAATTGAACACATTATTTTGATAATAGATTTGGTTATCTCATTATATATCAAAGGTTCTCCTTCTGTCACACAATACTATTTCTTTTATCAAACTCACGTTAAAATATAGTAGCTCTATCAGCAATTTTTGGAGGAATTTCAACCATGAAAAATTTTGTCTGTCTATTCACCCCGGTAATTCTTATACTATTTGCAACAATCGCTTTTGCACAAAACACCGATAAGGATCTAATTTTTCATTTTTCATTTGATGAAGGCAAAGGGAACACGACTGAGGACGTTTCTCCAAATAAGTTAGAAGGAACGATCATAAATGCAGATTGGGGTGACGGCGTTGTGGGTCAAGCACTCCAATTTAACAATGGAGCTCTTACTGTTCCTGCACTCGGTGTTGATGAACCAGAAGAAATGACAATTGAGTTATGGTTCAAACCGACAGAGAGAATTGCCTACGGCGACAGGATAGATTTGATATATCGACTTAACGAAGGTGGACGTCCACATTTTACATTCAACCTTTCTGGCATATTATTTGGATGCTACCTCGCAACACCTGACTATGAGTTTGTGGTACCGAGTTCATACACGGAGTTTTTTCCACAATGGTACTATCTTGTTTTGACACAAGATCAGGATAAGGCTGTTCTGTATATTGACGGTGAGATTGATGGTGAAGTATTAACGGGAGGTCCTGTTCGAATGGACTTGGTGAAGAATGGTATGTCCCTTGGTGGACATACAAAACGCAAAAGGTTCTTTAATGGTAGTATTGATGAAGTGAAGATGTGGAATGTTGCTCTCACAGCAGAGGAAATAAAGAAAACATGGAACAAGCATACGCAGAATACGCAACTGCTTACTTCCGCAAATCTAAAAGTAGCAGCAAGACAGAAACAGAGCAAAGACCTTGCTGTCAAACAGAAGAAGACGAATATTGAGATTTGCACACATAATCTCCAAGAAATTGGCAAGGCAATTCAAACCTACCACAAAGAACACGGAGATCATCCTGAATGGCTATCAGACCTTCTTCCTAAACACTTAGCAGATGCGGACATTTTGATCTGTCCAGCGGATAAAAATGGTGGTAAAGCACTCTATACCCGAGGTATAGACCCTAATAAGCCTGTGAGTTACAGCTACGAATTCTTCCCCGCGCAGCGAAAACAGGTGCAGGAGATGCGAACCATGTTTGGTGATACCACACCGCTTGTACGTTGTATGCATCATCAAATTAAGAAAGAACGTACTACTTTAAACTTGAGTTTTGCAAATAAGGTTTATCAGGCACCTTTGCGACGGTTCAATTCGCCGGTCAAAGTTTATGGTAGCGTTGATGCAGCCATTGATGCGTTAAAAGCTGGATTTCAGAAAATGCCTGATAATGAACGTTTCTTCAGTAGTTATCCTACCCTTCTCAACCTGTATATGAAAGCCGAACGAATGGAAGATGCTGAGAATCTAATAGACCGTTTCAAGGCTCTCGTGAAACCTGATAATTTTTGGCATAATTCCTATCTGGGAGATATGTACAAGGATATGAATCGGCATGATGAAGAACTTCAACTATATGAAGATCTTGAAAAACAGATGCCAAAAAATCGCGTTGTCTTTGAGAGACTTGCTAAGATTCATAAGGAACGAGGCAACACTGAATTGGCATTGGAATATCGGAAAAAGTATGTGCCAGGATTGGCGTTCCTTGGAGAGATGGTTCCCGATTTTTCTGCAACGGATCTCGACGGTAAACCCATTTCCTTTGAGGCATATCGCGGGAAAGTCATTTTAGTAGATTTCTGGGCAGTGTGGTGTGGACCGTGCGTCGCCGAAATGCCCAACGTCAAAAAGGTTTACGAAAAGTATAAGGACAAAGGATTTGATATTATCGGAATCAGTCTTGACAACGATGAAAAACAACTCCGTGATTTTCTCAAAAAGAACGAGATACCTTGGCGACAAGTTTACAGTGGGAAAGGATGGGATAGTCCAGTTTCACAACAGTATGGTATTTATTCTATTCCCAATATGTGGCTTATTGACAAAGAGGGCAAATTAATATCTAATAGTGCAAGAGGTGAAAAGTTAGAGAGCATGGTTGCCGAAGCACTCAAGGAAAAGTCAGCAGATTAACAAAGTAAGATGTTAATAGGCGCGGATGAAACCGCGCCTTTAACTATATTTGTTCTTGACAACATTTAAGTGAACTGTAGAATCTCAAATGAAATGCGAGCATTATTTCTCACTCTCTGCAGTCTCTTGTTGCTTTTTGCGTGCGGTTCTGATGAAATACCGGAACCTGCAGAAACAAAACCGAACTACTTCCCCGATGCTATCGGAAGCAGATGGGTTTACCGAAACGCTGACGGAATCCAATGGACATGGTTAGTCAAAGAAGAAATAGTTATAGACGATATTAACTATCGGTTCTTGGAAAATACACCGGTTATGGCGGGACCTGAATTTGATTACTTGATACCTACCTTCAACCGTTTTTCAGAAAATCAAATCCATCTCAACATCGGTGAAAAAATTGATAGTTACATCCAAACCGAACTTCCAAATGCAGTAAAGGATGAATTTGCAGGATTGGAAATAAATGTTGCTGTAGACCCAAAACTATATCCCGAACTCTTTTTCTTTCAAATCCCCCTAAAACCGAATTTTCAATGGGATGCTCTTAATATAAAAGTCAATGGAAACATTATGTTACAAAACCTAACTCTCCTCCAATTTCCTTTTGACGTACATTTTTATATCAAAGGGGAAATAATTGGTGAAGATTCTATTGAAACATCTGCTGGTAAGTTTGCGAACGCATTTCAGGTAAAATATATCACTGAAACCACCTATATTGTTTTTTCTAATGAGGAGTCAACCATGCGCAGCCAAACAATATGGTTTGTTCCCCATGTAGGTATTGTAAAAATCGAAGATGAGCGCGGTGTTACAGAATTGATTGAATATATATTGAAATGAAAGTTGTTATCTTAAGTGACAATAAACCAGGGCATTACAAGCAATCTTTAGGCATTGTTCAGAAAATGCCTGAATCTCAAATGGAGTGGCTTGAGATACAATTCCGAAGTAAGTGGCGCGATAATATAGTGCGTATTTTGATGTGTATTTTCGGAGGTGTACAACTTCCTACTCTCTTAATGCATGCCCTTTTGCGATGGGCACTTGAAGTATCCGCCTATAACGCTATTGCAAAAATCCAAGATATAGATATTGTTCTTTCAACAGGTTCATCCCTCGCAGCGGTCAATTTACTTCTCGGTAAAATCCTCAATGCCAAAACTATCACTTGTCGCAGACCTTCGCCTGTAGGCATCCGTCATTTTGACCTCGCAATTCTTCCAATGCTTTCCTGGCACAATGCGGGGCGGAGAGATAATGTCTGCAAAACGATTGGCGTTCCAAACCCTATTTCTCCAGATACACTAAATGCCGAGCGAACACAATTGCAGCAGAAACTCAATCTGTTGGACAGTCCGCGCATCGGGATACTCATCGGTGGAACGGACAAACATGAGACTATCACTATAGAAGACGCAGAGCATTTAAGCGAGATTTGCAAGGCAGTTGCCGAGAAAATGAACGCTCAAATACTACTTACGACATCGCGTAGAACGCCATCAGATGTCACGGCATACTTGAAATCAAGTCTTGAGCACGCCGATTGGTGTCCATTGTTTATTGAACCCGATTCACCTTCAAAAATTGACGATCCCTATCAAACCATTCTTGCAGTAAGCGATCTGCTTATCGTATCAGCAGACAGTTTCTCAATGGTATGTGAAGCCGCAAGCAGCGGACAGAAGGTGATTGTGTTATCACTGTCTCGAAAAAGCAGGAGGCATCCAAAACGTTATAATGTCTATGAGTATATGGAACAACATTCAATTGTGAGGCGGTGTATACTCGGTGAGCTATCACAGCAAATTGACGAAGCACTTGCATCAAGTGGCGATACAAACACACTACTCCAAGATACAGAAAAGGCTGTGAGGGCAATCCATTGTTTGGTTGCTAACAATTGAGAAAATTGGAACTTCTTTCAAAAATTGGTGTGAGTATTTCAAGGTATCGTAGAAACAGATATCAATTTACATCAACTTTAGAGGAGATAACAATGAAAGTTAGAAGTTTAGTTTATATACTCACGCTCTTGATAATTTTGGGAATGGCTGCGTTTCTCGTAGTACCTTCAGAGGCAGAAACTGCTCAAAACGACTCCGTATCTTCAAAAAAGTCCACAGATTCCGAAAAAAAGTCCACAGATTCCGAAAAAAAGTCCACAGATTCCGAAGTTGAAGCGGAATTAGAGGGTAAGGTCGACGAAGTTTTGGAAAAGGTTAACGAAACCCTGAAAGGCATTACGGAACTTGCCGAAGATGAAAACTTTAACGAAGAAAACTTCGATGTTGATGCATTTACGGAAAAGGTAAAGGGATTGTTTAGTAATCTTGATGACATAGAAGGCGTAGAGGTTATAATATCAGAACCATCCACCAAGATCTCAAAAATCTTCAAAGATATCGAAGGGTATACGGAATTTGAAAAGAAGGTTCAGGAACTCGCCAAAGATGAAAACCTCAATCCTGATGAATTTGCAAAAAAGGTTATGGAACTGGCTAAAAATCTCAACATAAAGTCTTCCTTTATTCTTGACAAAGACGATGTAAAGATTTTTCAAATCGGCCCACACGTGACCACAAAAACCCTCAAAGATACCAAAGGGTTAAAAGAATTGATGAAGATGATTGAGAAACTTGGCGAAGACAGAAACCTTGACGAAGAGCAGTTGGCGAACAAAATAAAAAATCTGATTAAGAATTCAAAAATTGGCTCTACCTCTGACTTTGCGATAGGAGACGTTAAGGTTGTAACAGTCGGACCAACCGAGTTATCAAAAATATTCAAAGACCCCAAAGTGGTTAAGGAATTGGAAGCGGAGATTAAGAAACTCGCCGAAGACGAAAACCTTGACGAAGAGCAGTTGGCGAACAAAATAAAGGAACTGCTTAAGGGTCAGAAATTTGATTCAACCTCTATCATGGACATAGGAGGCGTAAAGGTTATAAAACATGGATCACGTATGTCTTCAAATATGTCTAAAGACTCCAAAGCTATTGGAGAATTGAAGCAGAGGATTGAGAAATTAGAGAAGAAGATTGATAAACTAATTGAAAAACTTGATAAAGAACATTCCGAGTCTTCGGAAACTCAGTAATGATTGACAGAGTAAGTAAATTTGAATGTGTATGGCGAGGTAAGATATCTCGCCATAATCAATTCTAATACCCGTGCTGATTGTGACTCCTTATTTGTTGAAGTATTTTACATTTTGAATTGTATATGCAGATTCTACGATTGTCAAGTGGTATAACGGCTTATTTTCCTATTCTACACCAAAACCGAATTACTTGACATAAAGCGTAAATTGTGGTATTATACTTATTGAGACTATGTTCCTTCTAACTATTGAAAGAGTTTTGGCAAGATGGGCATCAAAGTACCGCCCGCAAGGAGTTAAATACATACTATGCCAAATGCATTATTTGTTTATCCGAAGTTCCCACCATCATATTGGGGTTTTAAATACGCCTTAGACTTCCTTGGTAAAAAATCATCGATGCCTCCTCTTGGACTATTGACTATTGCCGGAATGTTTCCCAATAATTACAACTTAAAAGTCGTTGATATGAACATTGAACCTCTGACAGATGCACATCTCGATTGGGCAGATATGGTACTCACATCAACGATGATTGTTCAAAAAGCATCGCTTTATGAGGTTGTAGAACAATCTAATCGCGCTGGCGTGCCGATTATTGCAGGTGGACCCCATCCGACATCTTATTACGACAATATTAAAGAAGAATGTGACGGGACAGTAGATCATTTCCTTTTTGGTGAGGTTGAAGAGATTTTTGAAGACTTCTTGACAGATTTTGAAAGCGGGACAGCAAATGAGGTTTATCGAGAAACCAAAAAACCGGATATTACAAAGACACCTCCACCAAGATATGACTTAATTGATTTAAATGCTTATGGGTCAATGGCACTGCAATTTTCTCGCGGATGTCCATTCAACTGCGAATTTTGCGATATTACCAAATTATTCGGACGCGTGCCACGTACTAAAACCAATGAACAGATGCTTGCTGAGTTTGAACTGTTGTATAAGTTAGGGTGGACGGGTTCAATGTTTGTCGTTGATGACAACTTTATCGGTAATAAACGTGATGCGATGCGTTTACTCCCTGCCGTTAAGAAATGGCAAGAGGAACGCGGTTTTCCGTTCTCGCTCTATACCGAAGCGAGTGTAAACCTTGTTGAAATCCCCGAAATGCTTGATGCGATGAGTATCGCAGGGTTTAATATGGTATTTCTCGGTATTGAAACGCCTAATGAAGAAGCACTGATTACGACTTCTAAAGGGCAAAACACAAGTAAAGAGGAGGACGCGGGGAGTTACCTGTTGCATGCTATCAGAAAGATTCAGCACAAGGGAATGGAAGTCACTGGTGGTTTTATTATCGGTCTTGATGGTGATACCGAGTTTGATTCACACATCAATTTCATTCAGGAAGCGGGAATCCCGATGGCAATGGCAGGATTGTTGACTGCCCTGAAAGAAACAGACCTTTGGCACCGATTGAAAAAGGAAGATCGACTGCTCGTAGAATCAAGCGGCAATAATACCGATATGAGCCTGAATTTTGTCCCTGAAATGCCGCGCGTGAAACTTATTGAAGAATATCGACGTGTAATTTCTACTCTTTACGATCCGACTTTGAAGAACTATTTTGCGCGTTGTTATAAAATGCTTCAACACCTGCCATACACCTCACATAATGTCAGCCCTATTCAAAAAGACGAAGTGCGCGCGTTTTTCCTATCAATCCAGCGACAACTCTTCTCCAGACAAGGACTGGAGTACGCGAAATTTTTGGCGAAAGTGGTTAAAAAGGATCGCCGGATGTTCCCTAAAGCAGTCCGATTAGCAGTCATGGGGTATCATTTGGAAAAAATTACACGTCATACCGTCGCAGTCGAAGATTTTAGAACGTTCTTAACAGGAGAAATGGATTCGTTTAAAGCGAAAATTTCGCAATTCGCACATGCTCAAGGCGATCGGATGCATGAAATTCAGAAATACACACGGCAACTTTGTGCGAGAGTAAAGTCGGAATACGAATCTATCCATAAAGACTTTCGCTACGATGCTCATAGTGCCCTTGAAAATTTCCAAAAATCTATGTTTAAGGTGTATTTAGAAGCAGAATTTCAAGCTTTTAAGGAGGCTGTTGGTGCCTTCGCGAAAGCACAAAGCGAGCGTCTTGCTGAGTTGCAAAGCTATCTCAGTAAACTCTTTGCCCGTGTTAGCGCGCAACAGGCGCAACTCCATGATGATTTCAAGCAGAACATTCAGGAAACATTTGACACATTCCAAGAATCGATCACTGGGCATTTAGAGCAGCTCTTCGGTTTTATGCCTGTGAAAATTGAAGAATTGCAACACGACTGATGGCAATCGTATGTTATTATGGTGCCAATTCAGATAGAGAATATCTTTTTCACCTATCCGAGTCGTGAAACGCCTACGCTCCACGGTATCAGTGCCGAGATTTCCCCTGGTGATTTTCTTTTACTAACTGGACCAACCGGCTGCGGAAAAACCACATTGCTCCGCACGATGAACGGTTTGATTCCGCATGCTTCGGCAGGAACGTTGACTGGCATCGTAAATTTGAATGGTCAAAACGTTGCGACTCAACCCCTTGCAGCGACCTGTCAACAGGCCGCACTCCTCTTCCAAAATCCTGATAATCAACTTTTTTGCACACTTGTAGAAGATGAAATTGCGTTTGGACTCGAAAATCTCGGTTTTCCACCTGAAGAGATCAAAAAACGTCTTAGTTCTGCTTTAGAACAGGTAGGTTTAAGAGGTTTTGAGAACAGGCGTATCGTAGATCTCTCCGGTGGTGAAAAGCAGCGTGTGGCACTCGCCTCTATCTGTGCAATGCAGCCGCAGGTCTTGCTACTTGACGAACCGACAAGTCATCTTGATCCACGTGCAACGCGAGATATTCTCAACATAGTCAAGCAGCTAAATACCGAAATGGGGATTACGGTCGTGTTGGCAACCCATCAAGTCAAAGAAGTTGCACCGTTGTGCAACCGTGTCTGGCTCATGCGCGAAGGGCAACTCTGTTTGAACGCACCAAAAGTAAAGGCATTTCAAGACACAACAGTCTTTCGGAGTTTGGGTGTGGAGGTGCCTGAACCAGAAATATCTTCAACCGACGTTTGCACGAACTCCTCCTCTTTTTTACCATTAAACAATACTCTCCTTAATGTCCGAGATCTCCATTTTCGCTATCCAAACAGCGATAAGCATGCAGTGAAGTCAATAACTTGTGATGTCTCACGTGGAGAGATAATTGCTATCATGGGAGCAAACGGGTCTGGCAAAACAACGCTGCTCCATCTCATCGGGAGATTGCTTCAACCTTCAGCAGGGGAGGTTACTATAGATGGAAAAGGGGCGAAACGCCTGAAACTCCATCAGTTAGCAGGAAAGGTCGGGATAGTCTTTCAGAATCCTGACCTGTTGCTGCAGGCAGAAACCGTCAAGGATGAGGTGGAATTTGGTCCCAAAAACCTGAGATTGAGTACTGAAACCCTCAAAAACCGCGTAGATAGGACGCTTGCCCAATTTAAGCTGGCAGATTTTGCCGAAGAAGCTCCTTATTCGCTTTCACGCGGACAACGTCAACGCGTTGCTGTCGCTGCTACCTTTTCACTGCATCCCGATATCTTCCTTCTTGATGAACCCACCACAGGTCAAGACGCACAACACCTTCAACATCTGATGGACGAGCTCTACAATCAAATCCGACAAGAGAACAAGACTCTCATATTCGCAACGCATAACATGCGGCTCACCTTGAAATATGCAGATCGTGTTCTGTTGCTGCGGGAAGGGGAAAAGATTTTTGATGGCGCACCTGATATCGCCTTCACTGATCCGCAACTCCTACAAGAAGCATCGCTGACCTTTGAAATAAATTGACATATCCCTTTTCTTTTGGTATTATTAAACAGGACTACGCACAAGCGGTAGGCGCGCTTTGTAAGCGCGCTGGAAACTCAGAATTCTGCTGAAAATTACACCATTTTAGTTAAACTTATTGAAAAAATCGTGAAAATTGCGTAAGTCTTATTAAAGTTAAAGTGGTGATGATTAAGACGCAGCTATAATATCATTGCACATTTATGCGGTAAATGGAGCATTGGTCAGGACACTCAAGTTAGGACATTAGTCTGCGGGGATTTATGAGCATCGGGACCGTGCTGCGTATTGGGATGGTAGGAATGTACAAGGGGAGCGTGCAGCAAGTGGGATCTATTTTTATACATTAACTGCAGACAATTTCACATCAACACGGAAGATGTTGATTAGGAAGTAGAAGCGATCTCTGAAATAGCACTTTCTTATAGGCGCGGTCGGAAACCGCGCCTTTTTCTATTGCATCTATTTGCACAAAGTGCTAAATTAAGATGAGATTTGCACAAGATTTAAATTTTTTACAGGAGAAATAAAATGCGTCGAAAACTTTTAATTTTTGGTTTAACGATACTTTTCATCGGTGTCATAATAGCGATAAGTATCCGCTCGGTCGAAAGCCAGGGGGATATGGTGGAACGCGGTAAATATCTTGTTGATGCTGTGGCTGCCTGTGGATATTGCCATACACCGCGTGCGGGTGCTGAATACAATATGAAAATGTACCTTGCGGGACATCCCGCAAGTGATCCTTACCCGCGTTATAATTTTAACATGATGCAGCAAGGGATTTTTCTTTTGACCTCACCTCAATTAAGTGCTTTTTCTGGTCCGTTTGGAACGAGTTTCGCATCAAACTTAACTCCAGACAAAGAAACTGGGTTAGGGGAATGGACAGAGAAAATGTTTATTGAAGCAATGCGCACTGGGCTGCACCAGGGTAATCCTGACAATAGGAAAATCTTCCCGCCTATGCCGACGAAGCATTATGCCCAAATGAACGATGCTGATCTCAAAGCAATTTGGGCTTACC
This sequence comes from Candidatus Poribacteria bacterium, assembly GCA_965197475.1. Lineage (GTDB taxonomy): Bacteria > Poribacteria > WGA-4E > WGA-4E > WGA-3G > MSPOR6. Next base: position 2,642,672 of record CBDANF010000003.1, read on the forward strand.
TCAAGTCTATTAAACCTGTCAAAAACGAAGTCAGTCCGGTATTGAATAGATTTGGCAGACCGTTTTAAAATAGTCGGCACATGTCACCGAATGCCGTAAGCACATTCAGATTTAATTTGGTGTGCCGTAACTACCAAAATTGGAGACACTATTTATTATGGCATCAAAGAAAAAACAGGTTCGCGTTGCTGTTGTGGGGATGGGGATTGGTAGACCGAATGGGGCAGCACTCTCGCGAAACTCAAGAGGAAATGTTGTAGCACTCTGCGATCTTGATGAAGAACGCATGAAAGGCTTCGCGAAGGATTTACCGGGGAAGGTCAAACTCTACACAGATTACAAAGAGATATGCAAAGCGTCTGATATTGACGCAGTGTTTGTTGGCACGCCAAATCAGTGGCATGTGCCGATAGCGTTAGAAGCAGTGCAGAACGGCAAGCACGTTATGGTGACTAAACCGTTGGCAGATTGCGAGGAAGCGGCTGAAAAGTTAGTTAAAGAAGCTGAAGCAGCGGGAGTCGTTAATATGATGTCGCTCTCTACCCGTTTCGGTCATAGCTGCCAACACTTTGGTGACCTCGATCGCGATAACTATTTCGGTGAACTATATTATGCGCGTGCGCGAAGCGTCCGAAGAAGTGGTATCCCCGCATGGAATCTCGGTTTCATTCAGAAAGGAGGCGGCGCATTTCGAGATATGGGGGTGCATGTGCTTGATTCTGTCTGGTGGATTATGGGTATGCCTAAACCTATCTCTGTTCTCGGTGCTGCTGGGGCGAAATTTGGTCCTCGTGGGCTTGGCTATTGGAACCGTACAAAACCACCGAAAGAGACGTATGAAAAATATGACTCTGATGATTATGCTGGCGGTTTCATTACCTTTGAAAATGGAGTTGGCTTACAGGTAGAAAGTTTCTGGGCATCACATCAACCTGGAGAGTTTCAGATAGAACTTTTTGGCACTGAAGCTGGGGCTACACTGAGTCCATTGAAGGTATATCGAACAGATAAAAAAGGTGAATTTGAGGATATAGATGTTACTCTACCAAAAAGTAAGTACAATGAAGCGTGGGATGCCATTGCTGACCATTTTATTGAGTGTATCTTGGACGGTGAAGACTGCAAAGCTCCGCTTCGCCACGGACTGATTGTGCAGAAGATGATGGAAGGTTTACTCAAAAGTGGTGAGACGGGGCGCGAGGTTCACATTGAGGTAGATTAAAATGAATATTGACATGTCAATCCTGCGTGATGATTTTGTTCAAATAGGTTTTGCTATCGTGCCTAATCTGTTTACACGAAGCGAAGTACAACGGCTTAAATTTGAGTGTATTGACATTCTGGAAGCAGTTAAGAAAGAGACAGGCGCAGTCGCCGGACACGGCGTTTATGTTGGTTTAGCTGCGCGGAGTCCTGTCTTTCAGGAAGCGGTCGGCGATGCACGGTTACTTGATATTTTAGCGGAAATCCTCGCACCAGATATCGAATTTCTGAGCGATAAGGTAGTTTTCAAAAGTGATTCAATGGCCTTTGCGAGTCCGTGGCACCAAGATTGGCATTATTGGCACGGTGTGCACAAACTCTCGATCTGGGTTGCGCTTGACGATGCCACTGTTGAAAACGGATGTCTCAAACTTTTTCCGGGATCGCACAAATCTGCTATTGTTCACGATGGCGACGCGAGCGATGGGCACGGGTTTGGAAATCGTTTGCGTCCCGATGCAATTGATGAAAGCCTTGCAGTTACTGCTGAATTGGAAGCAGGCGGCGCAGTCTTTTTCCATGATCTGACACTTCATTCAAGCCATCCGAACCGTTCTGGAAAGGAACGGTGGGTCTGGATTCCAACATATCGTGATGCAAAGGCTGAAGATAACGATTATCCGTGGGTAGTTGCTGCGAAAGTTTTGCGCGGTGAAAAGAGGTAATTTTCTCACAGTATTTTGAGAGTTTATTTTATTTGAAATGAAAAAGGAGAAGACATGTTTAAAAATCTAAGTACTGGTGCAATCGGTATCCATGCAAACATGAAAGAAGGTTTAGCATTAGCAAAAAACTCTGGATTTGATGGGCTTGACCTAAATATTGGTGAAGCAAATCAACTTGCTCAAGAACATTCTGTTGACTATGTGAAAGAGTTGTGGGCAGAGTCAGGTATTGCGATGGGCGGTTGGGGATTCGGCGTTAACTGGCGCGGTTCTGATGCAGATTATTATGCAGGATTAGCACAATTACCGGCACGTGCAGAACTTGCTGCTGAACTCGGATGCTTCCGCACAACGACCGTTGTGGGACCCGCTTCAAACGATATGACATATCAGCAGAATTGGGATTTCTCTGTCAAACGGCTCCGTCCTGTCGCAGAAATTCTCAAAGCACACGGCCATTCAATAGGTCTTGAGTTTATTGGACCGGCGACAAGTCGGAAGTCTGCTAAACACCTCTTTGCCTATTCAATGGATGCCATGTTAGGACTAGCTGCCTCAGTCGGTACGGGGAATGTTGGGCTACTCTTTGATACATGGCACTGGTACACTTGTCGCTCCACCGTTGACGATGTGCGAAAACTTTCCGCATCAGATGTTGTTTATGTCCACATCAATGATGCCCCAGCAGGTATTGATCCGGATGAACAGATTGATAATATCCGTTGTCTGCCCGCAGAGACTGGTGTTATCCCACTCACAGAATTGATACAAATTCTGGACAACATCGGCTATAAGGGACCTGTGACCCCCGAACCGTTCAGCAAAAAGGTGAACGAAATGGAACCCGCCGATGCCGCGAAAACCACCGCGGAATCACTTAATCAGGTGTGGGAAAACGCGGGACTATAACGAAACCCGTTTCACGGAAGGAACAAAAGTGCAACTTATTAACAAAGAGAGTATTCTCGCGATAACATATTTATGGGAAGGGGATAGGTTCCCTGATGGACGACCTCGCGTTCCCGATGATATTCTTCAACGGATGAAGGCAATCACCATTGAGCAGGCGTGGGGTGTTCTCAATGGTAACGGTTATAAGTTTCAGTTCGCCGGCGATTGGATGAATCTGCATCCTAAACGTGTTCTCGTTGGTAGGGCAGTGACATGCGCGTTTGTCCCGATTCGTCCGGATTTCAACGATGCCGTCTCTGCACAAGGTGAAAAAGATGGTCGCGTCGGCGGGCAAAACTCTTGGGTGATTGATACCCTTGTCCGTGACGATGTTATCGTAGTTGACCTCTTTGGCAAAGTCAAGGATGGTACTTTCGCTGGTGATAACTTGGGCAATTCTATCTATGCGAAAACTGGAACAGGAATGGTTATTGACGGTGGAATCCGAGACCTTGATGGAATCTATGAATTGCCCGATTTCGCCACGTTTGTGCGCGGCGTAGACCCTACCGGCATTGCTAACGTCACACTCACAGGTATTAACATCCCTATCCGCATTGCTGAAGCGACCGTTTTGCCGGGTGATATTGTGTTAGGCAGGCGCGGCGGGGTGATCTTTATTCCACCGGACTTCGCGCAGCAGGTGGTTGAACAGGGAGAGGAAGTTCAACTCCGCGACCGATTTGGACATCAACGTTTGCGAGAAGGAATTTACACACCCGGCGAAATTGATAGAAAATGGTCAGACGAGATTGAAAAGGATTTCGTTGAGTGGCGCGCTACGCAAAAACAGGTTATTTAGTAGACACTTTTCTAATAACAAAGGTAAGATTTATATTGCGCGATTACACTGAAATAATTGATCAATTGAAACAGTTAGACTTGCCGTTGAATTTAATCGGCACGGTTCACAATTACCCTATATACCAACTCCGCCTTGAATCATCAGAGAATACTCCTAAAAATGTCTTGATTACGGGAGGCATGCACGGAGATGAACCCGCAGGTGTAGAAGCTACGTTGCAGTTCTTAGCACGGAACAACAGCGACCTTTTGCAGAGATTTAGTTTTGTTGTAATTCCATGCATCAACCCCTACGGGTATGTACACGAAACACGTGAAAATAAGGATGGTGTAGATATTAACCGCTCTTTTGAAAGTGAGGAGGTTAGTGAAGTGGCTATCGTCAAACGTGCCATCGGTCAAACGCAATTCACGTTAGCGATAGACTTTCACGAGGACTACGAGGTGACAGGGTTTTACCTCTATGAAGGCAGGCGGAATGAACAACATATAGGACCGGAGATCGCCGAAGTAGTCAAAACTATCGGGCCTATAGATACCGAAGATTCAGGTGAAGATGCCCCTGATATTGCCCAAGGCGTTTACAAAGTTGCTTCAGAATGGGGCACACAAGGTTTAGCACCTTACCTGTTACATTTCCATAGTGAGCATGTCATCATCACTGAAACACCGACCGTTTGGCCGTTTGAACAACGCGCAGCACTTCATTTAGGTGTTTTGGATACCGCTTTAACATATTACTAAGGAAATACAGATGGAAACACAGTCCATATTATCAAATGTGGATACCGCTTCCCGCCCCTCAGAACTCAAAATTACCGAGATGCGAATTGTCCGAACACAAGTGGGCGGACCTATCTTGAAACTGGATATAAATCAGGGTATACACGGGCTTGGCGAGGTTCGTGATGGTGCGAGTCCAACGTATGCCTTAATGCTCAAAAGCAGAATTTTGGGTGAAAATCCATGTAACGTTGATAAAATCTTTCGGCAGATAAAACAATTTGGTCACCACGCACGTCAGGGTGGCGGTGTTAGTGGTATTGAAATGGCATTGATGGACCTTGCGGGGAAAGCCTACGGCGTGCCGTGTTATCAACTTGCAGGTGGAAAATTCCGAGACAAAATCCGATGCTATAGCGATACACCGTCGCTGAAAGATGCCGAAGCGATGGGCAACAAACTTCAAGAACGTATTGACAGAGGATTCACATTTCTCAAGATGGATGTCGGTGTCGGATTACTCCGCGGCATTCCCGGCACCCTCTCTGCTCCCGATGGACATTTAGATACGCACAATCTGATGCACCCCTTTACCGGTATTCGACTCACGGAAAAAGGCATCGGTGTACTGTGTGAATATGTTGAAACGGTTCGGAACATTATCGGGTATGAGGTGCCGCTTGCGGTGGATCATTTCGGACATATCGGTATTGAGGATTGTATCCGCCTCGCAAGAGCATTAGAGAAGTATAACCTTGCATGGTTAGAGGATATGGTGCCGTGGCAATATACGAATCAATATGTTCGTCTTTCCAATTCCTGTGCAACACCTATCTGCACAGGCGAGGATATCTACTGCAAAGAGGATTTCATGCCGTTGTTTGAAAACCGTGCAATTGCGGTTTGTCATCCGGATATTGCAACATCGGGTGGGATTTTGGAGACGAAGAAGATTGGAGACCTTGCAGAAGAACACGGTATTGCTATGGCTCTGCACATGGCGGGGACTCCTGTTTGCGCGATGGCGAGCGTTCACTGCGCTGCGGCTACATCAAACTTTATGATATTGGAAAATCACTCCGTGGATAATCCGTGGTGGGATGAGATGGTAACTGGATTGCCGAATCCGATTATTCAAGACGGCTATATTAATGTTCCAGAGACACCTGGCTTAGGTATTGAACTCAATGAAGAGGTGATAAGAGAACATCTGCATCCAAACGAAACAGCATATTTTTCGCCTACAATTGAATGGGATGCTGAACGTTCACATGATAGGTTGTGGAGTTAGGATTGGATTAGGTTAGCAGCTTTGCTAATTCCCCGCCACAACGTATAGTCTTAATCTCAAATGGCTTTCCGTTGAAATGTACTCTGGATTGACTGTTCCTGAGTCGTTTAATTTCTGCCCTACTCAGATGATTGTGGAATAAAACAGGAAAGCATAAAGTTTTAGAACCTATCGGTATATAGGTGGCAGCAAAGGCAGCACCACCTTTTAACTGTTCTACTGCTTTTGCTGCCTCAGCATTTTTGCCACCTTTAAGTTCTATTGGAACCGCAACGAAGTTTTCTGCAGTATCAAAGAAAAAGAGAATACATTCACACTGATTTTCTCCTTGTCGTCCATGTGGAAAAACCTTGTCTAAATCCACTACAACTCGATTATTTTCTGATACACCGGTCAAGTCTGCGCTACAATTACCTCTTTTGAACGAATTGGCGTAAAACAGGTTTTTGCTCCCCACCCGATCTCGAATATCCTGAAGGATTTCACTCCTGTTCACTCGCGTTATCTCCCATCTTTTCCCTGAGTGAGGTTCGGAGGTCCACCGAACGGTTGTAGAGCTCCTCAGCTACCTCTCCATAATCCTGAGGTTCAATACCTTCAATACGATCGAACTTGAGTTCCTCTACTGGCTTATCAGTATGGAACCACCACGCGCCTACTTCATCCGCTGTCAACCAAGTAGAAGGTCGTTCTGTTTGATTTTTTCCCAATTTCATTACTTCGCCTTCGCGAACCAAGTTGCCAATTTGCTCAAGAAGCCAATCACTATGGGTCGTTATAATTACGCGCACACCAGCTCGCACTAAACGAGCAAGTATAATGGCGATTTCTGTTTGCGCTCTGGGATGCAAATGGGATTCAGGTTCTTCTATAATGAGTGTGTCTCCCGGTTGAACAACACCACGCAAGTACAGCACGAGTGGTGCGAGTTCTGATACCATTGATGATGATTGACTCATACGTAATGTCTGTTCTGCATTCTGTGGACGGTAGAGAAATTGGGGATATCCCACTCCAGCAGGCCGTCTGACCTCAATCTTTCCACGCAGCACATCTTTTTCAAGGAGATTAGTGCTCTCAATCATTTCATTTGAAGATTTATCATATTCTTTGTAGTTAATCAGGTGCGTTAAAAAATCTGCTGTCATTCCAGTAAGCATAGAAGTTTCAGGGAAGTTCCCTAAACCTACGCGAGTAGCACGATTCACAAGCGAACTGATAATTATTCCATGGGTTTCCAAAATTCCACCTTTAGCGGCTGGAAGGAAATATGAATTTAGCTCATTATATTTCGGACAACGCAATAACGATCCAAGATCATCTAAGTCCATTGTTTTCTTAAACACTTCTTCATGCTCAGATTTAAGTACTTTGTCTGTATTGACAGATCCGTCTACATAAACATTAGATTCTGAACTTTGCATCTCAAAGCACCAAAGAGATTGATTTTCTTCGCTTACCTTTAGGGATACTGACAGTTCATTGGTATTGTCGTTTGTGAATCGCTTGATATCAAAAAATGAATCAAGATCGAAACATCTATTAAGCTCGCTAGCAAAAATTTCAGATTCGTTTAGAAAATGATGTATATGGGTACATAACCACTTTGGAAAATCTGCATATTTGAATGTACGTCCAAGCGTGTTTAGTTTTTTAAGTGTCTCCAGAGTCTCTTCATCTAATTCGTTCTGAGAACTGAACCTTGATTGTTTTAAAAGCGAAATTGTTGCATGTGGTAAAGGTACTCGGGAAAACCCTTCAAAGGTGTTAAATAATGCATAGATGAGCGTGGCAAGATAGGTCTTACCGGTATTGCTTTCACCCACAAACACAGTTAGCGGACGCAAATCTATTTCTGCTTTCTCTATCGGTCCAAAATTTTCTACGGCAATGTGGACGTTCAGGGGTTGTGTGTCTTTGTCTTCGCGCATTACTTATCCTCCCACAGAGATGGAATTTAAATCAATTATACACATCCTCACCATTAATTGCAAGGAATGAATCTGAAATAATACTTGACAAAATGAAAGACTATGTGGTATTATTTATACAGGTTAGAATAGTCCCAATCGCAATATGAGACGAAATTTGGTATGAATTCAAACGAAAAGGAGGATTTATGCGATGACTTATGTTATTTGTGAACCTTGTATTGACCTCAAAGACAACGCGTGTGTTGATGTGTGCCCGGTGGACTGTATTCACCCACATCCGACAGATGCCCCCGACGAATACGAAGAAGTGAATCAACTTTTCATTGACCCAGAAGAATGTATAGATTGTGGTGTGTGTGAACCGGAATGTCCCGTTGAAGCAATCTTTATGGAAGAGGATGTACCTGAAGAATGGGAACACTTCACACAAATCAATGCAGATTACTTCCTATAATCTCGAAAAAGAGTAAACGGGTTGTTAATTGAAGTATTTGTGTATTGTGCTGAATTGACATCCCGTTTGATGTCAAATGCAGGAATTTCAACCTACCGAAATCAAACGTTTACCCCATAGTTTAGCTATTCAATGGAAAGATGGACACCGGAGTGAGCATACATATCGGTTACTCCGTGAAAGGTGTCCTTGTGCGCGGTGTGATGCGGCGAGACAAGTCGATGATCCGTTTCGGTTGTTACTGTCAAAAGATTATTGGGAAAAGCTGCATTTAGTAGGTATTCAGCGTGTTGGTCGTTATGCTGTTCAACTTCAGTGGAGCGATGGTCACAAAACCGGAATTTATACCTTCGAATTTTTGCGCGAACTCACTGAATCAAAGGATTCTTAACTACTTTTCACATCCCCTCTCAGCTTTACAAACATTGTCCAATCCCCAACAATCCTACCATCTATTCTGCTAATAACTGGGAAACTAAATAGCAGTTGGGTGTTTTTTGTAAAGCACCAAGAGACTCACTAAGGTCTTTGCATCTGCGCCAATAGTCCGCATATTTCAAAGGTTTAAAGTTTCGACGTTGTCCGATAAAAGTTTTTTTGCAACAAGCTAATTCATTGCCGTTATCAATCGGATAACCCCATACACGACAAATTACCGGTCGGTGTTCATAGACGGAACAAACCCCACCGATAAGCATCGGGCACTCGCCAATAGGTTTTCCTTTCACCACTTCAATTGCTTCCATCCCAGAATCTTTCACCATGTTTCCAGGCGAATAGCCATTGTTTTCCAATACCTTGATTGTCCGCTGTGCTTTTTGCCGAATATGTGCGCGTACTTGTTGTGGAAGTGCGTCCAATCCAGTTTTAAGATCCCGTGCTTCAACCTCACTGATTGGGATTACTGAAGTGTTTAAACAACATTGAAAACAATTCGAGGGACAAGGAACACGACCGTACTCCTCGCGTAAACGTACTACATCTTGGTTTATCTCCGCAACAAGTTCATGATAAGCCTTCATCACATTTTCAGTCTGTGTTGTCATCTCACTTCTCCTCATCTACTACAGAAAACTCGCAGATAGCATGTCGGAACACAACTACTTTAGACCCATTTTTCAACACCATTTTAATTTCATACGGACTGATCCAGTCAACTGTACCGTGAAAAATTTCCCCTTCACGAAGAATGATTTCAATTGAATTTCCATCTTTGCGAGCGTGTCGAATTGTTTCAGGATCAATGAAAAAGATTTCATCTTGAGAGGGAACAGGTTTGAGTTGCTTCGCCTTGATGTCTTCATTATAAAGCAGCAGCACTATTACGTTTTCAGCATCAACGTCTTTATAACAATACTTCACCTCAGTTTTCGGAACAATCCTTTCTTTGCCGTTGCAATTGAGTGTTAATCCAGAGAGTGTCATTTCTAAAACGATAGCTGGCAATTGCACTTGATTATACAATGCAAAAAACATTGGCGTTTCAAAATTGATCTGTTTGAGGATATATAGGTCACCGAAACTCAACTGCCTTGAAGTGTGTTCCTTTACTTCTGTGACCGTTTTGGTTTGTGCGGGGGTTGCGACGTTTCGAGATTCTACCTTCGATTGTCGTGGTGTATATTTCAAAGCGGTGTCTAATTCATCCTTTTCCGGATTATTGGAGGGCGATTCACCTGCATCAAAAAACTGATCTTGATTTTGAGAAGGGGCCCCTGAGTACCCGCGCGGAATAATAGTTTTCCCTTGTCGCAACCACCGTCGTTCTGTCGGTGTTAGCAACACTTCAACGTTTTTTGCGACTAAACCTTTCTCTCCTTCAACGACGTTATACTTAACCCGTTGTCCGACACGTAGTTCCTCGTAATCAGCCTGTTTAATTGCAGAACTGTGTAAGAAGACATCCTCTTCACTGCTATCTTGTGCAATAAATCCGAATCCTTTATCCAAATTGTAATACTTAATCCGTCCTGTAGGCATTATCTGCTCCTGTGGTTTTCCCCCATATTCGGAAGATGCCTATAAGCATTCGCGTGCCTGCGCGAGCATTTAATTGTGGTTGTCCAAAATTGACAAATAATACGACAACCTCCGTACATGAAATCATCTGTTTGCCACGCAATAAGACCTGACAACAACAGAATTGTAAGCAACGAGAATTTGACTCGCAGCTGAATTAGATGTTTCTTTTGACATAACAACACTTTTTCTTTATAATAAAACATAGGACTTTGAATGTTAAGTTTAAACGTCTATCTTTCTATATTGAATCTCGCTAAAAACAAGAAGACTTTCAAGTCGTATAATAGTACATCATATTCAAATGTATTTGTCAAGGAGCTTTTTTCAAAGCCATTCAATTTTCGCAAACCAGCTTTGTGGGCTTTAAATCTCGCAAACCAGCTTTGTGGGCTTTCCAAGCCCGATTTTTATGTAAAGAATTTTACATCTATACCTGCGGGAAGGGTTTCAACCTTAGTACTAACATTTAGAATCCAAAAAGTTTAACATAAGGAGTATTTCAATGGCAACAGATTTAACACATCACATTCAATCTATCCGTTTAGTTGATACCCATGAACACATGCGACGTGAAAACGACTGGGTTGAGAACGGACCCGATATCCTGCAGGACCTGTTCGGAAACTATGTCCCCGCAGACTTGTGCACTGCCGGTGCCTCCTCAGAAGCGATGCACAATCTTATGGATCCATCCCAAGACATCAAACCTCGGTTTGAAGGTATACGAAAAGCATGGGAAGCGACACAATTTACTGGATACGGTGAAGCAGTCCGTCTCATCGCAAAACACATCTATGGACTTGACGAACTGACAAGTGATGGACTTGCGCAAGCACAAGATAAACTCAAAACAATTCGCACGCCAGGAAAACGCTACCATATCTTACACGATCTTGCGAAGCTCGATCATATTCAAACGGACGATTTCAGTTGGCGATGTGCGCCAGACACATCCGGTCCAGACTTTTTCCTATACGACCTTTCATGGGCAACTTTCTGCAATGGACAAGTCAATCCAAGTGCTATCCACGCAGAAACTGGCGTTGAAGTCAAAGACCTCGCCTCATTGAAAAGCAGCATGGAAGCGATTTTCGCTAAACATGCGCCTAAGGCAATCGCAGTAAAAGCTCAACACGCATACAATCGTACACTCAAGTGGATTGAACGGAGCGATGCTGAAGCAACCGCCGCCCTCAATGCTGTGCTAACAAAACCCGCCGAAGAGATTGATAAAGCGACACGCCTCTGTCTTGGCGATTGGTGTTGGGCACGCGGCGTTGAACTCACAATAGAACACAATCTCCCGTTCAAAATTCATACCGGCTACTATGCGGGTAACGATCGGATGCCGGTGAGTCGTATCCCCGCAGGGAATATGTGTGTATTGTTCGCTCGCTATCTGGACGCAAAGTTTGTTTTAATGCACATATCTTATCCCTATAACGATGAATTGGTCGCGCTCGCGAAGCACTATCGCAACATCTGGGTAGATTTTTGCTGGGCATGGAGCATAGACCCGTATAGTTCACGTGATTTTCTACGTCGGTGCATTCATGCGGTGCCATCAAATAAGTTATTTGCATTCGGAGGCGACACAGGGTGGCCAACAAGTGCAATGGCTTACGCAATTCAAGCACGAAACGAGATTCGACGCGCCCTTGAAGCCGAAATCGCAGAAGGGTATCTTACTGAGAAACAAGCAATGGCGTTTGCTACGCAAATTATGCGGACAAATCAGTACGACTGCTTTGATATAAACGGCACCCGTGCTAACATTGCAAAAGTAGCATAACACACCAAGTGTTAAACCTATTTACGAGTCGCGTAAAGCCTCCAGACTCTCCGTATAAGGCTGTCTTGCGATACCTTTTTCTGTAATAATTGCGGTGACTAATGACGCAGGTGTAACGTCAAAAGCAGGGCTATAGACCTTCACACCTTTAGGTGCTGTAAGTTTACCGAACCCTTCTGTTACCTCTTCTGCTGAACGCTGCTCAATAGGAATCTCAGCACCGTTTTCCAACGCAAAATCCAAAGTTGATGTCGGTGCAGCAACATAAAAAGGGATGTCGTGTGCCTGCGCGAGGATGGCTACATTATAGGTGCCGATCTTATTCGCAGTATCTCCGTTCGCGGCAATCCGATCTGCCCCAACAATAACACACTGAATTTTGCCCTCTTTCATCACCTGCGCAGCCATATTATCACAGATAAGCGTAACGTCAATACCTGCTTGCATCAGCTCCCACGTGGTGAGGCGCGCGCCTTGTAGCAAGGGGCGAGTCTCATCAGCAAAAACCTGAATCTGCTTACCTGCCTCATGTGCGCTGAACATTACGGCTAATGCTGTGCCGTAGTCGGACGTTGCCAATCCGCCAGCATTGCAGTGCGTCAAAATCGTATCGTTTTCATTGAGCAACGCCATGCCGTGTTGCCCGATAGCACGACACATCGCTTTATCCTCTTCAATAATCTCCTCCGCCTCCGCAAGCAGCACAGTTTTCAGTTCGGGAATTGGAAGGTGACTATTCTCTTCCGCTGTCCTCGTCATTCTATCAAGTGCCCAAAAGAGATTAACAGCTGTCGGTCGTGATGTTGCAAGGTAATCAGTCGCAGATTTGAGCTCTGCCGCAAACGCGTCATAACTTTTTGCCGTAGAATTCCAAATGCCGAGCACGGCACCCAAAGCACCCGCGATGCCGATCGCAGGCGCGCCTCGTACGCGTAAGGATTTAATCGCTTCCCAAATTGATGGAAGGTCATCACAATAAATCTGTTTGAATTCGTTGGGCAGCAGTGTTTGATCTATTAACTTTATTCTACCATTTGCCCATTCAATCGTTGAAACTGCCATTTTTGCGTTAGTATCCTCCTCATATAGTAAAGTATAGAAATACGTAGACAGGCTTGTAAACGCGCCTAAAACGCTCGCTTGTAAATCGAAAGAAAAACCGTGTTGAATTTCCAACACGGTAAGACTAATTATCGCACGTACGCTTTTAGAGCTTCCGTGAGTTCATCTGATAGTTTTTTTGATGCCTCAAGTACCATAACCTCTTCAATAGGCGGATTCTCTTTTTCACGCGAGACAAGAACATGGTCATTTGCGTATAATGCTGTTTCGTTACCTGTAAATGTTCCCCATTCCGATTTGAATTCATGCTTTGTGGTAAAGTTATCTGCTTTCTTAAGTTCGGCGGTTTGCGCGTCAAGGATTTTGTAGGAACCGATAATTGAAACAGAAGATGTCAATTGATAATGCAGAAGTTTGGCAGTGACAGTTACATCAGAGTACTTAGGTCTCGTTTTGGTTTTGCCGTTTTTATCAACGTACTTTTCTGTTCCTGTCTTCTTATGTTCTGTCCTTTTTCGATTCAATGTTGCCCTTTTGGTTTCTGGAGGAATATAGATAATCTGGGTAATTTGTCCGATAACTATTTCGTGCACACCGAGAATCTTTCCTATACTGGCAACTGTTTGCTTATCAGCCAATCCAGTAAAACTTAAGTCTTGTTCGGCTATAACTTGTTCAAGATGATTTCGGGAAACAATCGTTAGGAACTCAGTCGCCGCCTTATCGTTCAGGATACTACTGATGATATTGTCAGTGATTGTCTCTGAAAGGGCACCGTAGGCACGTCCTTTCCCACTTTTATCCTCAAACGTCAGAATTGCAATCCTCTTAGCACCAGCACTTCGAGCTTGTTCATAACGGGTACGGGTATCCTTGTAACCAGTGATGAATTCTTCAACCATTTTGAATTCTTTGGCGGCGTGCTTCTGAATATCAGGATCATCGGATAAATCCGCAAGGCGAATCCCTTCTCGGTAGTGTGCTTCCGCAGCTTTTGTTGAGGCTTCATTAAATTGGGGGACGTAATCCTTTGTCTCAAAGGTAATTCGCTGCAAAGTCTTCTTATGCGTTAAGGGGGGTAGACTTTTCACCAGTGTATTGATTTTGATAAGACCTCTGTACTCCACCACGATCTGATCCCATCTGAACCTGTCCGATCTTCTTTCAAGGGCTTTTATCCTGGTTTGACGTACCTCCACTGCGGCATCGAAAAATGTGGTGACAAAGTTTTGTGCCACTTCATAGTCTGGCTTATGTTTCAACGCCATGACTGCATCGCGTAAGGCAGCTTCATAATCGTTAACCCGATAATTTGCTTGCGCCCTTTCCATGAGTTTACCGTGTTTACCGGCACAACCCATTAGGCATAATGACGCTAATATCAGAGTTAGCAGACCAAGATAAAGTGAATTTTTCATAGAAATCATAGATTTTCCTCCTTTCAATTCAGTGTATAGACTAAACTGTAAACGGAATTAGCTAGTATTGAGAACACCTACTTCCTTATGAGCATTTTTCGTGTAGCAGAGAATTTTCCTGCTGTGAACGTATAGAAATAAACCCCACTCGCCACAGATTCACCCAGAGCATTTTTACCATCCCAATACGCAGCGTTGCTCCGATGATGATACATCCCAACTGGCTGATGCCCCAAATCCAACTGCCGAATCAATTTGCCATCCGCAGTGTAGATTGAGATGCTAACGTCAGCGGGCGTAGCGAGTTGATAAGGTATCCACGTCTCAGGATTAAACGGGTTCGGATAGTTCGGCAGGAGTGCGGTTGCTTTCGGCGTCAACGACTTCAAAAGACTTTCCAGCATAAGGATACCACGCTGAAAATCGGGATTATCCAAGTTAATCTGCCGCGCTTCTTTTAGCCATGCTTCTACCGTTGCGCGTATCGGCATATCTTTCTCATTGACGCTCCATAAGGCAGGCGCAGCATCAGCCGTATTTCCAAACGCCGCTGCGACAAGTGTCAAATCAACGATATTTACAACACCATCGCCATTGACATCAGCAACATTTTCTCCTTGCTTGCCGAAGTTAGACGCAACTAAGGTTAGGTCTATAATGTTGACCACACCATCTTCATTCACATCTTCTGGCAGTTTCGGAGGTATGATTATCTCAGCGTCTTCTGTTTGTGGGACTGAACTACCCCCCGCGCTATCGGTCAATAGGACATCAGACAAACGCACGGTAGAGTCTTTGACAGCAACGACTTCAAATGTGATCGTGGCAAGTGTGCCATCCCCCATAGTTTCTCCAGCAAAAGACGATGCCGCAAGCTGAACGTTATTCCCTTCAGCAATAGGTGAAATAAAAAACGCACCTTCAGGCAGATAGTCCCCGTTTTTACTGGAGACGTAACTGAGCGCAGAGGTGTCGTAGGAGACAGTCGCTTGATATCCAGCAACGTTCGTACCGTCTGTGATAGTGATGGGTAACGTTAGCAGTTCTCCGATTGTGAGCGACTGCACAGGCGTGAACGAAATACGCACCGTGGTGGCTGTAGTAGGTGATGGAATAGTTTGTGTAGAGGCAGATGGGGTGGCTTCCCACAAAAGCACGGTGCCATCCGAACTCCCACTTGCGAGGGTGTTGCCATCAGGACTAAACGCTACGCTGAAGACCGAATACGTATGTCCTCGTAGTGTTCGTATATGTGTGCCTGTGTCTACATTCCAAAGACGGATCGTCTCGTCCCTACTCCCACTTGCGAGCGTGTTGCCATCAGGACTAAACGCTACGCTGCGGACCGAATCCGTATGTCCTCGTAGTGTTCGTATATGTGTGCCTGTGTCTACATTCCAAAGACGGATCGTCCCGTCCCTACTCCCACTTGCGAGCGTGTTGCCATCAGGACTAAACGCTACGCTGCGGACCAAATCCGTATGTCCTTGTAGTGTTCGTATATGTGTGCCTGTGTCTACATTCCAAAGACGGATCGTCCTGTCATCACTCCCACTTGCGAGCGTGTTGCCATCAGGACTAAACGCTACGCTGCGGACCAAATCCGTATGTCCTTGTAGTGTTCGTATATGTGTGCCTGTGTCTACATTCCAAAGACGGATCGTCCTGTCATCACTCCCACTTGCGAGCGTGTTGCCATCAGGACTAAACGCTACGCTTTCGACGAAAGACGTATGTCCTCGTAGTGTTCGTATATGTGTGCCTGTGTCTACATTCCAAAGACGGATCGTCTCGTCCAAACTCCCACTTGCGAGCGTGTTGCCATCAGGACTAAACGCTACGCTGAAGACCGAATACGTATGTCCTCGTAGTGTTCGTATATGTGTGCCTGTGTCTACATTCCAAAGACGGATCGTAGCGTCCAAACTCCCACTTGTGAGCGTGTTGCCATCAGGACTAAACGCTACGCTGTAGACCGAATACGTATGTCCTCGTAGTGTTCGTATATGTGTGCCTGTGTCTACATTCCAAAGACGGATCGTCCTGTCCGAACTCCCACTTGCAAGGGTGTTGCCATCAGGACTAAACGCTACGCTTTCGACGAAAGACGTATGTCCTCGTAGTGTTCGTATATGTGTGCCTGTGTCTACATTCCAAAGACGGATCGTAGCGTCCAAACTCCCACTTGTGAGCGTGTTGCCATCAGGACTAAACGCTACGCTGTAGACCGAATACGTATGTCCTCGTAGTGTTCGTATATGTGTGCCTGTGTCTACATTCCAAAGACGGATCGTATCGTCCCAACTCCCACTTGCGAGCGTGTTGCCATCAGGACTAAACGCTACGCTGAAGACCGAATCCGTATGTCCTCGTAGTGTTCGTATATGTGTGCCTGTGTCTACATTCCAAAGACGGATCATATCGTCATCGCCCAAACTCCCACTCCCACTTGCGAGGGTGTTGCCATCAGGACTAAACGCTACGCTGTAGACCCAACCCGTATGTCCTCGTAGTGTTCGTATATGTGTGCCTGTGTCTACATTCCAAAGACGGATCGTCTCGTCCAAACTCCCACTTGCGAGCGTGTTGCCATCAGGACTAAACGCTACGCTGTAGACCGAATCCGTATGTCCTCGTAGTGTTCGTATATGTGTGCCTGTGTCTACATTCCAAAGACGGATCGTAGCGTCCGAACTCCCACTTGCGAGCGTGTTGCCATCAGGACTAAACGCTACGCTTTCGACCCAATCCGTATGCCCGGTGAATAGGTCTAATTCTTCACCTGTCTGTGCATCATAGATCCAAACGCCGATACTACTCGCAACTGCCAGCTTGGTGCCATCGGGTGAATACTTTACTTCATTGACAGTACCTTTCCCGAGACGTGCTTTCGCGCCATCGGGCAAACCCCACTGTGTGTAGTC
This sequence comes from Candidatus Poribacteria bacterium, assembly GCA_965197475.1. GTDB lineage: Bacteria > Poribacteria > WGA-4E > WGA-4E > WGA-3G > MSPOR6. The sequence continues at coordinate 2,659,975 of CBDANF010000003.1, forward strand.
TTGGGCAAAGGTATTTGGTATGTATAGGGTTGAAACAAGAATGAGCATGAAAAAAATAGAAAATTGTGTCTTTTTCATTATGAAAATTCTCCTTTTATAACCTAAGTTGCCACCTATGTAGCACAAACTTTTAGTTTGTGCCTATAAGTGCGCAAACTGAAAGTTTACGCTACAAAACTTTCGCAAATAATACACTTTTATGATTAAAACGGTGTTTACATGTCTAAAATCTTATAGGTAGCAACTTGGGTTTTTATAGTAAAACCCGTAATTATTTGCACATACGGCAGGGAACGTAGGGGCTGGGTAACCCAGCCCCTACAAAGGTGTTATGTGAGATCCCATCGCGGAGTGTAAACATATTTTCGGATTCTACTATAATATGTGAGAACGCTTTTAGACCATTCCTTCAAAAGCGCGTAGGTAAAGTTGAACGGAAAACGAAAAATCACAGACATGAGGATACTTATCCTCAGCAAATATAGGTTAAATCGTAAAAGCCATATCAAGTCAATTATTTATAATATTGAGATTAGTAATAATTCTTGACGTGATAATATCATAAACTGAAAAGTGATTCAAATTAAATCTCAAAAGATTTCCTAATTTGTTGAAAAAAAGCATAATTCTATGAATTTTTATAAAGATGAACAGTCCTGTTATTTTTATGCACACCATCATTAAATTGGGCATGTCAAGTGACCAAGTTCCTCTGTCAATCGTAAATTTTCGGCATAATTGACGGGACAATCAATAACCGAAGGCACATCCTGACTGAATGCATCATTTAGTATTGGAACAAGCTCATCACTGCCTTCAACCCGATATCCCTTAGCCCCAAATGCCTCTGCATATTTCACAAAATCAGGGTTCGTGAAATCAATGTGTGCCGGTCTACCAAAATTGTTCATCTGTTTCCATTCGATGAGTCCATACGCCTCATCATTGAAAATAAGTGTAACAAACGGCACGCCCGTTCGCGTAGCGGTTTCAAGTTCCTGTGAGTTCATCAGGAATCCACCGTCACCACATACCGCAAGACATTTACGTTCAGGATAAATAAGTTTTGCCACGAACGCCCCTGGAACAGCGATGCCCATAGAGGCAAATCCATTTGAGATGATGCATGTATTCGGTTGATAACACGGATACATCCGAGCGATCCACATTTTGTGTGCACCGACATCGGAAATGAGAATATCGTCTTCGGCAAGGACAGAACGGATATCGCTTAAGATCTTTTGCGGTTTCATCGGAAACTCTTTATCATCGCGATGCTCAGTAAGTTGATCGAGAATTATTTTCCGTAAAGTGTTTGAAGCATATTCCGCATCTTTCGGATAAATTTCCTGTGCCATCAAATGTCTAATACTCTGTCTAATGTTCCCCACCATTTCGACATCAGTAACGTAAGCAGCATCACTTTCGCTCGGTTCAGTATCAATATGGACTAGTTTTTTGTCGTGATTGGGATTCCACAGACTTGGATGGTATTCCACAATATCGTATCCAATAGCAATAACCAGGTCTGCACGGTCAAATCCACATGAGACAAAATCGTGTGCTTGAAGACCGACGCTGAGGAGTGAGAGTCGATGTGTCCACGGAATGCTCCCTTTGCCCATAAAGGTGTGTGCGACAGGAATATTTGTCATCTCAGCGAATTGGGTTAGAATCCGAGATGCGCCTTGACGAACAACACCGTTGCCTGCAAGGATAATCGGTTGTTTTGCATCGTTAATTAGTTGTGCGGCACGTTGTAGACAGGATACGACGGGTTCTGCTTCACTGGGAAAATCGTGCCGCATCGGTTCGGCATCAATTTCCATCTTTGCCACATCTTCTGGAAAGTCAATGTGTGTCGCGCCCGGTTTTTCCCCTGTTGCAGTCTTAAAGGCTTTGCTGATAGATTCAGGAATAATTTCAGGTAGATGCAAAAGCGTATTCCATTTGGTCATCGGTTTGAAGACTGAAACCACGTCCATATATTGATGCGATTCTTTGTGCATCCTATCTAAACTTGCTTGCCCTGTGATTGCGACAAGTGGAGCCCTATCCATATTCGCATCAGCAACCCCTGTAACAAGGTTCATCGCACCAGGACCAAGTGTCGCAAGACAGACCCCTGCCTTGCCTGTCAGACGACCGTACACATCTGCCATGAATGCGGCACCCCGTTCATCGCGCGTCTGAATAAATTGGATCTTAGATTCCAACAAAGCATCCATCAAATCCATATTCTCTTCACCCGGTATTCCGAAAATATATTCAACGTCTTCATTCTCCAAACATTTCACAACCAATTCTGATGCTTTCATCTTTTAAACTCCTCAGCACAACGATAAAGTTGTATTTCCTGCGCGAATTCAATACAATTAACTGAGAGAAGTGTATAATTGTTGTATTGCGCTTATAGTTGGGCAATTTGGTGTATCTATTGCAATGTAATGTATTAAACTTATTATTAACTATAACAGATTACATGGGAAATTACAATTTTATTAGCGTGTATTTCATAAACCTGATTTTCTGGAAATCCTGGTTCAGTTTGTAGGTTGGGTAGAGCTTGCGAAACCCAACATTTTTCTTGTGGGAGTGCTTTCTAATCCCGATACTATTCTGTTTTTCTTCTGGGAGGTTATCTCTTGTGGGAGTGCTTTCCAACTCCGATTTCTTCTGTAGGAGCCGCCAAATACCATACGCGCATTTGGCGTTGATTCGCTACACCTATAATTGAGCTCACGTCAATTACTTTTTCTGAAGAAAAGACAGTGGCTTGCAACTAAAGATTCAAAACGGAAGGTTATACCAACTTATGAGGGAACATCGTATTTATATCTATCTCATTATACTCCTAATATGTTTCCAGAGTAGCATCACCACCGAGGCTTCAGAACAAACCATCGGTTCATCTCAATCCTATTCACCTAACCTCTCATTGATAAACCACACCCCTGGAGAACTCATTGTCCGTTTACATGCAGATACTTCTTTAGTACAGCTCCGCGCATTCAGCAAAAAATTAGGCGCAAAATCCGTTTCACCTATTTTCCCGCCGACCACACCTGGCGGACAGCACCCATTGCTCAGCCGCAGCTATCTCATACAGTTTCCTACCACTTCGCGATTAGAACAATTGCAGCAAAAATATGCGAAACATGCCTTGATTGAAGCTGTTGAAATGAATAGGCTCAATCGGTTCTGTGCAGAGACGACTCCCAACGACCCGCGATATAGTGAACAGTGGAATCTGAAGGCAATGAATTTGCCAAAAGCGTGGAGCATAGAACAAGGAAAACGATCTGTTATAGTAGCAGTTGTCGACAGTGGCATCAAGAGAGATCACCCTGACTTGCGTAATCAACTTTGGCAGAACCCCGCTGAAATCCCATCAAATAACATTGATGACGATATAAACGGTTATATTGACGATATAAACGGCTGGGATTTCACCGATGCACCTTCGTTCCCAGGACACGGTGATTGGACAGAACGCGATAACGAACCGGATGATGAAACAGGACACGGAACGCATGTTTCTGGCATAATTGCAGCTGAAGCAAATAACGGAGTCGGAATTGCTGGAATTGCTTGGGGATGTTGTCTGATGCCACTACGGGCAGGATTCCGTATTGGGGCAGTTGCATTTTTACAAAATGATGATGTCGCTGCAGCCATCGTTTACGCCGCTGATAACGGCGCAGACATCATCAATCTGAGCCTCGGAGACACAGTAAACGCATTCGTTATTCAAGATGCGGTTGAATACGCTTACAATCGAGGGTGTGTCCTCGTCGGTGCAGCCGGAAACTCACCTGAGCCAGGAGCGTATTATCCTGCGGCATTGAAAAAAGTTTTATCAGTGGCGGCACTTGATAAAAATCTCCAATTGGGAAATTCCAATTTCGGCGCGTCAATAGATATTGCTGCACCAGGAGAAGAAATATTAAGCACAGATATTAATACTGATCAATCTTTGCCGCAACGCGGATATGCATACCGATCTGGCACCTCAATGGCAGCAGCGCATGTTTCTGGTGTCGCAGCACTGTTGATTTCTGCCAATCCATCGTGCACCAACGTCCAAATCCAGCAATGGTTGACAAGTTCAGCAAGGCAACTGTCCCAAACACATCTTGTTGGCGCAGGTATGGTTGATGCTTATGCAGCATTGACTGAGCAAATCGGACTCATCGCCAATATTGCTGTCACATCGTTGCCACAAACAGAAGTATCAGAGAAAAACAGAAAAATTGAGATTATTGGCAGTGCCGGTGGCACAGGATTTCTTCAATACTGGCTTGAATACGGTGCTACCGAAACACCTGATCTCTGGTTTCCAATTGGGTTTCCACAAACAGAACCGAAATATAACACTGTTCTGCACGAATGGGATACCTCACCGTTGGAAGAAGGTACATACACACTGCGACTTAGCGTTAAAAGTCAAGATGGAAAAACTGTGAGAAACAAAGCGGTCGTTGAAATTCGCCATTCGCTTCCCCAAATTTCCAAACATGAGGCATCGGTGTGGTTATCAGGAAACCGCTATGATTCAACTATTATCTGGCAAACAGATGTGCTTACTATCGGATCAGTTGAGATTTATCCGAAAACAGGAAATCAAGCACTAATTTCCAATAATTCCCCGCTACGAGTTGCGCGCTCGGATTCAGTTAACCTGCAACATATCTTTTATCTGTCTGAGTTGGGGCTGCCATCTGGAGAATATCTATATCGCCTAAAAGCACAGAATCGGACTGGACTCATACTTATTGACGATAATGAAGGTCAATTATACCCGATTACAGTGCGCGATGAACAGATTCAACCTTCACATCTACACCAAACAGCATTTGCACAGTTCGGTTTGCACGCTATTATTGCACCTAACGATATAAACGGAAGTGGAAAATTAGAACTTATCGGAGTCGAAACCGGCACGACCTCTGCCCATATTTTTGAAATGGACAATAATGGAAATCCTGTCATGATTTCTTCCCTTGATCAATCCATATCACGTTTATGGGCTACTGCGGATACAGATGGTGATGGACTCATAGAACTTTTAGGCAATACATCAACAAATACAGAAACGTTTACGTTTTTACTGGAACAACCCGCACATGGAGCATTTCCGACCGTGCTAATCTGGAAAGCAAACGGAGTTTGGGGCGGAACGATTGCAGATATAGATTTAGACGGTAAACCTGAAATTATATCGCGTCATGATGTCACCAATTCTATCTGGATTCACGAATCTAATGGAAATAATAGTTATGTGAACAATGCAACACTCGAAAATCCAACACAAGGAAAAAACGGAATCGGAACAAGGTTTGCAATAGCTGACTTTGATGCTGATGGACAGATAGAAATTTTATCCGGAGACAGTGAAGGAGAAATATTTATCTATGAAAATGTGGGAAATGATCAATATCAACAAACATGGATAGGCATCCTACCCAAGGGGATACCACACCTTTTTGCCGCTGGGGATATGGATGGGGATGGGACCCCAGAATTTGCTGTAGGCGCGAAGGTCTGGACAACGGAATTAGATCTTCCCCGCCAACACTGGCTTTTTACAATTTACACATCAAACGGTAACAATTCTTACCGCGCAGTGTGGCATCAACGTATTCGCGAACTGCAAGATGGAGAAAGTGGACTAACTATTGCAGACGCTAACAATGATGGTAGAAATGAATTGTGCATTGCTGTTTCACCAAACTTCTATCTCGTGCAATACGATGGAAGTGCCTACCGACCTATTTGGCACCATCCCGCATCCAGCACATTCAATCCAATTGTTGCTGATATTGATAACGATGGCACTAATGAGTTGATGTTTAATAGCGAGAACGTTTTTACTGTTTTTAAGAGTCCTCACACTATTGGAACACTAAAACGACTAACGCCATCCTGGGGTATTACTGCAAAACCGTTAGACGAAACATCAATCTCCCTGCAGTGGCAGGCAGACCAGAATGCAGTTGCATATACAATCTATCGCGGCCAAACTAAGGAATCGTTGAAACCTATTCGCAACGGTATTCAAGAAAAACTTTTTACAGATGTAAGACTCGCAACAGGGCAAACCTATTGGTACGCTATAGCATCACAAAGTTCAAGCGGAGAAGTTTCAAATTTATCCGCATCGGTATCTGTCATGCCGACCGCTCCTCCGCAACTGATTTCAGCAGTACATTCTCCTCCACATCAACTTCTGATAACGTTTGATAAACCAATGGGTATTTCCGCATCAATCCCTTCGCGCTATCAGCTGCACCGACAAAAAAAGCAGAACGGAAGCGGCACGCAGAAGGAGGAACAATCAAGCGGAACAAAAGTTAGCAGCGTGCAAAATTATGTGCCGCAATCTGCTATTTTTGATAGGTCACGCAAAAGAGTTGTGTTAACGTTTCTCGCTGACGTATTTGATACAGATAACCAGTATGAGATTGAAACTTTCCAACTTTCTGACATATACGGTGCAGACATTCCTGAAGATGGAAAGACATTACCAGTAGAATATCTGACACAGTCCCACTCAGATGTTATCGTCTATCCAAATCCAGCGAGAGGCAATCAGATTACGTTTGATAGATTACCTGCTGGAAGCCGAATTAATGTCTACGATGTCAGTGGCAACCACATTGCATGCCTTGTTCCAACAGAAGATGCGGCTGCAGGAAATAAATGCAGACAAATTTGGTCATTAGCAGGTGTCAGTAGCGGTGTCTATATCTATGTGCTTGAAGCGGAAATGGGGCGACAAGTAGGCAAGCTTTCCGTTATCCGATAAGATTTATAGTCGGTCTTCCAAATCGTGGGAGGGTTTGTAAACTTGATTTATAATGCTCCTCTTTCTTGTGGGAGGGATTCCTAAGCCCGACCTCTTCTGTAGGAGTGACCCGACAAATCATGCAGAATACCACACGCGTATTCTGCCACGCGCATTTGACGTTGATTCACCGGTCGCGACATACCCCAATGCTGCAAATCTGAAAATCCTGGTTCAGAACTATAAACGGAGAGACAATCTGAAACGCTATACATCCAGATTATCTCTTGACCCCGCGTAGGCGAAGAAGTGAAGCATTGAACCGAGCAAGCTTCTGAGAATCTGTCTCATAAATGTAAGATAGCATCCTTGAAATATCCTGACGTGATCTCCTTTTTCGGTGCGTCTTCTTTATGAAATCCTTATGCACAACTTCAAGTGTTTTATCCGGGTGTGCAGATTTTTGAGCAATCTCCGTTAGATGATAGAGAGCAGGAACATAATCGCTCTGAAGTCGAATAGCTTGTGCCAAGACGTTTGTAGCCTTGTTTAATCGTCCGCTTTTGCCGAGAATCCATCCCAACGTGTCTTGATGAGACGCAACATCCGGATTGAGCCTTACGGCAGCATAAGCTAAGGCTTCCGCGAGGAGGTGTTTCTGCTGATACCCATCCGAGTAGAGTTGTGCAAGATTGCTGTAAGTCTCCGCTTCCTCTGGCGCAATTTTTATTGCGGCTTCATACGCACGTAGTGCTTTGTAAAGATGTCCGAGATGTTTGTAAGCAATTCCAAGAATATTATAAGTTTTATAATCAGATGAATTCTGCTGGTCCTTACTGGGTCCATCAGATGGATACGCCGCCTCAGCAACAAAGGGTTGATAAGGTTGAATTCTCCGTAATTGTAAATAGAATTCATAAGCTTCCACAGCAAGCGCATACTGTTTTTCCTGAAAATAGGCAAACCCTAAATTCTTATATAAATCCTTAAATAATTCAGGCTCAATCGAATCAACACCTCGAATAAATTCAAGTGCTTCAATGGCACTGCGATAGTCTGCTTGCTGGATGAAAAACTTTCCCGCCGCAAGATAGTCTTCAGGGTTATCCAATTGCACGATCTCAGCATTGGGAAGATACGGAGAGCGAGGTCGCCGTTGAACTTGCGAATATACTAATGCAATCGTTGAAGCAACCAATAAACAAAATAGGACAAGATAGAGACGTGTACGTGAGACCCATCGCTTTGAGAGATACACGGTAGGTCGTAACATCATAGCGAAGGTGCTCGGCTTATAATTTTGCTCCTCCTGTTCATAAATAACAACCGAAGTATTTGGAACAAGGACCGGTAGCGCGGGGGCAGACACAAGTCTTGTCCGCGGTTTTTCTCCAGATGCCGAATCCGTTGGAGGATTAGTTTCATCTTGAGTGTCAGTTTCAACGGGTTGCGGTACCACTACAGCATCTGATGATTCTTCAGATACTGTAGTGTCCGACGATTCATCTTGTTTGACTGTTAAATCAATTATCGGTGCTTCAATGTCATCGGGAGGGGTATCTTCTTCAATAATAACCGAGAATTCGGATGAAGTTTCGGCTTTTTCGTCAGAATTTGCCGACAAATCATCAGGATTGTCTTCACTTTCAACACTTTCGTTCGTAGTTTCCTGACTCAACTCCGGTTCTTCCACTTCCAATTGCAGGGGATCAGTAAAATCTGGAGTATTTGTCAGATCGGAAAAAGTATCGTCAATTTCTTCTATTGTTTCAGCAGTTCCTATATCAGGATGCCTTGCATTAATCAGGTCTATACTTTTCTGACTTTCCCTACGAGTTAACGGCGAAATCTCTGTACTTAAAAGGGATTCCAATGTAGACAGTGCCGACGCTGTTCCAATGTTTCCAAGTGCCTCAATTAAAGTCCACCGAGTTAAATCGCTGTCCTCCTTTTTTAAGGCATCCACAAGTGCGGGCGTTGCTTCAGAAAAATTGGATTGCTGAAGAGCGTTCGCTGCTTCGCGCCGCACACTAGGAGCAACATCAGACAATGCTTTCAAGAGAAAAGGTAAAGCTTGTGCACCACCTACCTCAACAATTTCTATAACCGCTGCCCTTCGAGTTGCTATAGGCTGCGACATATCTGATAAATTTTGTGTGAGTTGTTCAAAAGATGCCATAATCCATCTACGGATATACTTTTTCGCGTATCCGTTTCTCCGGCATTAAAAATGAGCGTGTATTAGCACTGAACGATTCTATCTTACGATAAAATCGTTCTTACATCTATTAGGATCTATGATAAAAGTAGATTCGTTTGAAATAGATCGGCACATTACAAATCTTACTATCTTGAACGAACTATTCCTTATCAAGATGCTGCACACGATATGAAATCTGTGTAAACTTTACCATTAATAAAACGATTTCTTATTGGAAAGGATACATTTGCCAACACCATCTGTCAGTTCGTAGGTTGGACAGAGCGTAACGAAACCCTTATGTGTCATACGCACTTAACATTGTAGGTCGGGGTCCCCGTGCCCAGATAGAAGTACCAGTTGTGCGGAAGGTGTATAGAACACACACTACCCAAAAACAAGCCCAGCGGGGCGAAAGGTGTAAATTACCAAATGGACTTCAACTTAAACTTTTGACAAAATATTTACACCTCTCAAGTTAATAATTGACTTGACATTTCTCAAAAAAACCTATATCATGAAACAAATCTTTTAGATCATTGGAGTAGTTTATGAGAATAAAGTTTTTTAAATGTTTTTTCAATCAAGATGTTAAAAAAATTGGCATCATTCCTTTCTTATTATCAAACTTTTCACTGTTAATTTTCCTGTTAATAACACTGACATTACCAATAGTTTCCATATCTTTGCCAGCAGATGCTGATTCTCACGCAACGGGAGGCACGTTAATTTTTGGACGTGGTGGCGACTCTGTCGGATTAGACCCAGCTCTTGAAGAAGATGGAGAATCCTTCAAAGTTTGCGATAACATCTACGATACCCTTGTCCAATATAAAGACGGGAGTACTGAACTTGAACCGGGACTCGCAAAAAGTTGGGAAAGTTCAGAGGACGGTTTGACATGGACTTTTTTCCTGCGAGAAGGCGTAGCCTTCCATGATGGAACCCCCTTTAATGCTGAAGCCGTTCTTTTTTCACTTAACCGACAGCACGATAAAACACACCCTTTTCATAACGTTAGTGGCAGCTATGTTTATTGGGTTGCTACCGGGTTGGCAGAAATAGTGGACAAAATTACCGCTGTTGACGAGTTTACCGTCCAAATCCAACTTAAAACAGCGTATGCCCCCTTTATCTATACGATTGCAATTACTCCATTTTCCATTGTCAGTCCAACGGCAGTGAAAAAATCGGGTGATGAGTATTTCAATAACCCCGTTGGCACCGGTCCTTTCAAATTTGACCGTTGGGATAAGAAGGATAAAATCGTGCTTGAGGCAAATGATAACTATTGGGGCGGACGGCCAAGTTTGGATCGGGTAATCTTTCGTTCTATTCCTGACAACTCTGTGAGGCTTATTGAACTTCAACAAGGGGGTCTCCATGCGATGGAGTTCCCAAATCCAGACGATTTGGAACAAATTCGGGATGATGAGACGCTTGAGTTGCTGTCTCAACCGGGCATGAGTATCGGTTATTTGGCGATGAATATGGACAAAGCTCCGTTTGATAACCACAAAGTGAGACTCGCGATTAATCATGCCATAAATAAATCAGCGATTATTGAGCATCTGTATCAAGGTCTCGGCATTCCTGCGAAAAACCCTATTCCACCAACTTTATGGAGTTATGACGACACAATTGAGGATTACGCTTACGATCCTAAATTGGCAAAAAAACTTCTCAATGAGGCAGGATACGCCGACGGTTTTGAAACCACACTTTGGGCACTCCCTGTTCCGCGTCCCTATATTCCTGATGGACGTGCACTTGCAGAAGTTATCCAATCTGAACTCCGAAATATTGGAATTCGAACAAAAATCGTCACTTACGATTGGGGCACCTACCTTGAAAAAACGAAAAATGGGGAACATGATATGGCAATGTTAGGCTGGAGTGCCGACCTCGGTGACCCAGATAACTTCTTCTATTTTCTCTTGAGTAAATCTTCAGCAGAAAAGCCCGCGGGCAATATCGCGTTTTATCGAAGCGATGCAATGCAAGATGTTTTAGAGCAGGCAAGAGCTACCTCCGATAAAGAGAAGCGAATATCGCTCTATAAAAAAGCACAGCAGATATTCCACAAAGATGTTCCATGGGTACCTTTGGCACACGCAAAACAGATTTTAGTCGTTAACAAAAAGGTGAAAAACCTTAAACTTCATCCGTTGAATTGGAAATACTTCCGCAATGTTTCACTGGGAAGGTAATATGAATAAAGTAATTTTTGTAGCAATAGTTCTCGTTTTTTCACTCCTGCTATTAACAGGAATTAATGCACAAAACGGAACCGTCACAGGTGACTTCAACGGTGATGGTGTCGTGAACATCCATGATTTGATCTATGTGGCTTCAAATTTTGGCGAAAATTTTGACCCAGCGCAGGAACCAAGCCCTGATGTCAACGGTGACGGCATCGTCAACATCAGAGACTTAATCATCGTTGCCAGTATGTTTGGCGATAGCGCATTCGAAATGAGTACTCTGATTTTTGGACGGGGTGGTGATTCTATTACGCTTGACCCATCACAGATGCTTGACGGGGAATCAGCGAAAGTTTGTGATATGGTCTACGATACACTTGTCCAATATAGGGGTAACACAACCGATATTGAACCCGCTGTAGCGGAAATGTGGGAAAGTTCTGCAGATGGGTTAAAGTGGACTTTTCACTTACGACAAGGAGTCGAATTCCACGATGGCACTCCGTTAAACGCTAATGCAGTCGTCTTTTCATTGACTCGCCCAAATGCACTGTCCCGTAATTTTTACGAAGAATTTATAGATCGGATTACTGTGTTAGATGATTTTACCGTTCAGATTGCTCTCAAAACACCGTATGCTCCTTTTCTCAGCACAATGGCTTCTTCTGAAAATGCTATTGTGAGTCCGGCAGCAGTTGCACACTTTGGTGAAAATTTTGGTGACAATCTTGTAGGAACAGGACCTTTCAAGTTTGTCCAATGGGATAGGAATGATCAAATTTTGCTTACCGCAAACGATACACATTGGGCAGGGAAACCAGCAATTGATAAACTGATCTTCCGTTCTATTCCTGATAATGCTGACCGATTAATGGAACTCCAGCAAAGCAATCTTCATGCGATGGAATTTCCAAACCCTGATGAATTGGCAATGATTCGCGGGAATGCAAGACTTGAACTCTTAATGCAACCCAGTCTCAATGTTGGATATCTAGCGATGAACCTGGAAAAACCACCGTTTGATAATCTGAAGGTTCGGCTTGCAATTAACCATGCGATCAATAAAACCGAGATAATTGAACGTCTGTATCAAGGTACTGGTATTCCGGCGAAGAATCCAATTCCCCCAACATTATGGAGTTACGATGAAATCGAAGATTACGCCTACGATCCAGAACTCGCCAAACAACTTCTTGCAGAAGCAGGTTACCCTGATGGATTTGAGACAACCCTATGGGCGTTGCCCATTCCACGTCCCTACATCCCTGACGGGCAAGCACTCGCAGAGGCATTGCAATCTGACCTCCGAAACATCGGCATTGAGGCAAAAATCGTTACTTTTGACTGGCAGACCTATATTGAAAAGACGGAAAACGGTGAACACGGATATGGCAATGCTTGGTTGGAGTGCTGGCGGAGATCCTGATAATTTTCTCTACTATCTTTTGAGTAAAACCACAGCACAGAAGCCTGCTGCGCTGAATATAGCTTTCTATCAAAGCGATGAGATGCAGGATGTTCTGGAACGTGCAAGGATGAGCACAGATCGAAATGAACGCATTGAACTTTATCAGCAAGCACAAGCGATTTTCCATAGAGATGTCCCATGGGTTCCGCTGGCACATGCACAAAGACTCTTGGTCATTGACAGAAGCGTTCAAAATCTCAAACTTGCTCCTGTGGGATGGAGATATCTCCGTAGTGTATCGCTTGCATCAGAATAAGCCCGTTTTTTCCAAGTACATACAGAGAATGGATAGGAATCGTAAATGGACAAATCCAAATTTCGCGTGGGTGTCACCCGTGACTTCCTGAAACCTGACGGAAGTTCTGATTTAGACAACATTGCCGGTCCGCTGTTTGATAAAGCAGGGCTGTACTGGGAATATATTGCAGAAAATAGGTCCGCATTGACTGCTGCACAGGTGCAAGATTATGACGCGCTTTTGGTATTAGGCGCGGGCATCACGGCAGATACGTTCATAGATGTCAATAGGTTGGCTATCATCGCACGGTTTGGTGTAGGATATGATAAGGTAGACGTGCAAGCCTGCACCGAAAACGGGGTACTACTGACAATCGCACCGGATGGAGTTCGCAGACCCGTTGCTACCTCTATCCTCACTTTTGTCTTATCCTTGAGCCATCAGTTGTTGATAAAAGATCGACTTACCCGAGCTGGCAGATGGACAGATACCAAAGACTTTATGGGCATGGGTTTAGTCGGAAGAACGCTCGGTCTCGTCGGGATGGGCAATATCGGAAAAGAGACATTTAAACTGGTAAAACCCTTCGGCATGCGTCATATTACCTTCGATCCATACATCACACCTGCTGACGCTGCTGAAGTCGATGCAGAAATAGTAGACTTGGATACCCTGATGCGAACTGCTGATTTTGTCTGTGTTTGCTGCCCGTTGAGCGAAGAAACACGAGGACTTATTGATGCAAGATGTATCGGACTGATGAAACCGACAGCATACCTGATTAACACCGCACGCGGTCCGATTGTTGACCAGAAGGCACTCACTGGTGCACTTCAAAACGGACGTATCCAAGGAGCAGGTCTTGATGTCTTTGAACAGGAGCCGATTAACGATGACGATCCGCTTTTAAGTCTGGACAACGTTATCGTTACGCCACACAGCATCTGCTGGACAGATGAGTGTTTTGAAGGCAACGGTAGGAGCGCGTGTAAAAGCATTATCAGCGTGGCTTCTGGGCAAATGCCAACATGGATTGTGAACCGAGATGTTATAGATAGCCCAATACTGCTAAAAAAGTTGGCGCGATAAAGTTTCCCCGTAGGTTGGGTAGAGCGCAGCGAAACCCAACCTACATCTACATTTGGAACTTATTATCAAACTCATGTTAATTATATACGCTGTGGTAAGAGCGGTTTCCTAACAGCATTATAGGTAATTTAAGAAACACTACACGCTTAACCCAGAAACGGTAGGAGCAGTTCCTAACCGCTCCGTGTCGGACACAAAAACCGAACCTTACGCGCCCATTTCAGACAACTCGTGGACCGTTGCTGGGATAAGTCCGGTTCGGTTGGGCAACCGGACCTACCATCGGATTTTTTATAAAACAACGGAGGCGATATGAAAGGTATCAAAGTACTCAGCACAATTATCGGTTTTCTGTTTCTTACCTCAGGCTACCTAATAGCCGACCAACTCGTTACCGCTCAGGATCCAAAATATCCTCATTTCAAAAACTTAGTGAAACCTAAATATCCGAAGGAAGCCAAAAGGGCAGAGAAAGAGGGAAAAGTTGTTCTCACAGCAACCATTGATGTGAATGGGATACCACAAAACATTGTAGCACTTACAAAGCTCGGTTTCGGATTTGAGGAAGCAGCGATCGAAGCACTAAAGAAAACTACTTTCTATCCTGCTACTAAGAAAGGAAAACCGTTCAGTGTTGTAGTTAAGGTGCCTTTTGAATTTAAACTGGAGTCTTCCGATTCTAAAATGGTGTTTATCCCAGCAGGTGAGTTCCAGATGGGGAGCAATAAAGGTCATCCTGACGAAAAGCTGTCACATCCCATCTATCTTGATGCCTTTTATATGGATAAATATGAGGTGACGAATGCAGAATATAAAGCGTTTGTTGATGCCAATCCACAGTGGGGAAAAGACCAAATTCTGCGCACATACCATGATGGCTATTACTTAGTAAATTGGATTGGCAACGATTACCCGATCGGAGAAGGCAACCACCCAGTCGTCTATGTCAGTTGGTATGCAGCGATGGCGTACGCAAAATGGGTAGGCAAAAGGTTACCGACAGAGGCTGAATGGGAAAAAGCTGCTCGCGGTGGGTTGATAGGTAAAACGTATCCGTGGGGCGATTCAATTGATGCAACACAAGCAAACTATTATAAGAACATTGACGGGACAACTATGCCAGTCGGGTCTTATCCCGCTAACGAGTTCGGGTTGTATGACATGGCAGGAAACGTAACGGAGTGGTGCCTTGATAGGTATGATGCAAATTTCTATATCAGTTCTCCGCGCCAAAATCCAATTGCGGGTGCTAACAGCATTGATGAAGTCATAAATAATTTCATTACTTTAAAAAACAATCGCGTGTTACGGGGTGGTTCTTGGCTCCACATTCCTGAAAACTTGCGCGTCTCTGATCGCGCATGGAGAACACCTACGGACACAAATCCTAATGAAGGGTTTCGGTGTGTTAAGCCGGTGAAACCTTAATACCTTATACGATTTCTGATTGAAAATACTCTTTTAAAGATTCGTAATCTATGGTATACTAAAGTTTGGACAATTTCTGTCTGTTTCATGTTGTGTTCTCAAGTCCTTTCTATTTTTCTACGAGTTTTGTGCGAAGTTGTAACCCACAAAAAAACTATTATAGGTTTAGCAAAGGCATCCCCAGCGGGGCGAAATGTTTATCAATAAATCTTATATTGATGCCTAAGGTGTTTCTATTGACCTTGACTATCACTCAAGAACTCTAAAAATTGTCCAAAGTATAACCCAAGTTGCCACCTACTAACATGAAAACGTCATCTACACAGAATTTTCAGATAAGTGCTACTCACAGTTACTGGACATACCGCTCCGCTGGAGCGGAAGAAAGGACTAACTTTTTCTATAAACATATCGCTCCGCTGGAGCGGAAGATTAAACACCCCAACGATAAGAGAATTGATTGATTTTCAAAAGGTAGCAACTTGGGTAAAGTATAGTAAAAGGAAATGGGACAGTTTAAGAGCTGTCCCATTTCCTTTAAGTTAGTTTGGGATTTATACGTATTCAGAACCTTATTGTATCAAACGCGCATGTGCTGTCACGTGTAGCGGTAAGAAAAATGGACGTTTTGATGAAAGCACTTCCTGACGGAGCCTTTCCCTTAATGTATCTATACCCACTTGTTCCGCTGTTGCTATTCCATATTTTTCAATAAGTGGAAGTAGACTCTGAAAAATAGTTGCCATATATCGGTACCCTGCCCAATTCGCTGCTGCACCGATGGGGGCGTGGAAGTGCATCTGCGGTGGAGGTAAACCTGCCTCAACAAAAACCCGATATAGTCCAATCCCCATGTTAAGATGTGCCCCTGAATGCTCAAACACCTCCAAAATCCACTGGTAAAGTTGATTCATAAGGGGTGTATCTGGGTGTGAGAACGCAGGATAAAGTGTATATTCCGGTTCCTGAAAAGCAACGACTCCACCAGACTTTAGATGTGTAATTAATTCCGCTAACGCCGCTACTGGATCAGCCATATACATCAGCACAAATCGACCAACAAGCGCGTCAAATTTATTTTCAAAAGCGATTGATTGAGCATCACCAGCAATGAATCCAACATTTTTCATACCAGCATCGACTGCACGTTGGCGCGCCGTTTCCAGAATCGCTGGATTGACATCAACGCCAACGACTTGTCCTGATGTTCCGACAAGTTCAGCAAGGGTAAAAGCAACATCGCCAGCACCACTCCCGATTTCAAGCACCCGCATTCCAGTTCCAATGCCTGCGCATTCACAGAGAAGTCTTGTTGATTCTCCATAGATTCTGGATTGCTCAATGAGCCGCGTTGTTTCGTGTGAGGTTCGCCCTAAGGTGTAGGTAGCATCGCGATTTAATGCAGACGAATTCTGTGAATGGTTTTCTGCCATGCGTTAAACTTTTTATGTTGGAAGAGATACATGTGCTGTGACGTGTGGAGGCAGCATAATTGGTCGTTTTGATGCAGCGACTTCTGCTTGTATACGGGCTGCGAGCGTGTCTATATCTAACTTATCAGCGGTAGCAATCTCGTAAGCCTCAAGCAACGGTAGCATACTCCGAAAACTGTTCTGGAGATAATCGTATCCAGGCCAATCTTCGGGACCACCCATGGGTGCTTCAAAATGTAACGCGGGTTCGGGCAAACCAGCGTCAACAAAGGCTTTGTAGAGTTCCATTCCCATTTCAACATGTGCGCCGGAACGTTCAAACACGGTGCGTCCCCACTCAATTAAATCATTTATCAAAGGTGTATCTGGATGTACAGCAACAGCATAAGGCGAAAAATCAACTTCTTGAAAGGCAACGATTCCACCGGGGCGTAGGTGCGTTGCCAAATGTTTGAGCGCATCTGCGGGATCCGCCATATACATTAGCACAAGTCTGCCGACAACGGCATCAAAATCGTTAGAAAGTTCAAGCGTTCGGGTATCACCCGCTATGAATTCAATATTTGTGACACCTGCTGCGTTCACACGCGCTTTCGCTGTCTCAAGAATATCAGCGTTGACATCTACTCCAATAACAATGCCTTCGGGACCAACAAATTCGGCAAGCGTGAGGGCAACGTCACCAGCACCACTGCCAACATCAAGGACTTTCATGCCTTTGGCAATACCGCTCCTCAGAAAAAACCGCCGTGTCACATCATCATAGAGTTGTGACTGTTTAATCAGTCGTTCCGTTTCTGATTCGCTCCTACCCATTGTATATTCTGCATCCCTGTTTTGATTACTCATTTTAATTTATCTCACCTTTAAAAAGTAAGACACCAACTGTGGAGTGTCTACGTATTTTAGATTTTACTATTATTCGGTATGTGTTAGGGAGCAGTTTGAAACCATTCCCTATTAAGAAACAATAACGTTAGAAATTGTAACCGATTTTGGTATACCAGAAAGCACCACCAAACCCGTAAGGACTATATTCACCGAAAGGTCTGCCAACGATTGAACCTGTAAAGTTTTCAATATTCGGATCTGACCAAGTAATGTTATTAGGTTCAACATTGAATACATTATTGACACCAACCGTGATACCTAAGTTATCAGAAAATGCATAGTTAAATTCAAGATCAACTAAAAACACGTCGTCATAGATTTGTGAACCGACAGCGTATTCGAACCAAGGTCCGTAATAATTAACACGTCCCAAAACTCCTAAATTACCGACAACATTTTGTGTTAACGTCACGTTCCCGCGATGCTTGGGTAGCCCTTCTTCTAATAGCCGCACCCGTGAGTCGTCCAAAATATCCGCGTTGCGTTTGGTAACTTCAGTCTCAGTGTAGTTATATGCAAGACTCACAACACCTTTGGCGATTGGTGCTGTAAGAACCATGTCAATACCTTGCGTACTTGTTTCAAATTCGTTGGTAAAAAATCGGAATTCTTGCAGGTTTCCGGCACTCGTGATGCCTTCATCAACCAGTTGTTGAATTTGCTCCTCCTTAATATCTTCACCGCGTTGAAAGTCTTTAGAGGGCGCCAGCCGATCTTCTACTTTGATATTGAAATAATCTATTGTAACACTAACAACATCATCACTAATAACTGTTCCAACAGAAAAGTTTTTTGACTTTTCAGGTTCAAGTGCCTTACCACCCACCAAACCTGCGGCAGCATGGGTAGAAGGAATAGTGCCTTTATTGACCAAGGTATTATTTTCACCAAATTCCGTTGTGACGTTAAAGGCATTTTGTTGCCCTGGTGTCGGTGCACGGAAACCGGTACTGTAACTGCCACGAACTCTCAAGTCTACCTCAGGATCAAGTGTAAGAAATTCCATGAGGTCGTCGCTGAAAGCATAACTCGTTGCAACTTTGTAGTTGATTGTGCTACCAAAATCATCAAAGTTTTCGGCTCGGATAGCAGCACTAACAACCCATGGGTCAATCGGTTTCAATTCCGTTTCTAAATATCCCGCGAAATTGGCACGCGTCCAATCGCCTTGCGCAATATCGCTGAAACCGGGAAACCCGTTTGAACCTGAACTAAATCCTTGGCTTGCCAGTGGACCAATTTCCCAAGACTCTTTTTGTCCCTGCACAATTTCAAAAGTCTCTGTGCGATATTCTGCGCCAGCGGCGAGGAAAACGAGGTCATGCAATGGATAGGTCAAGTCAAGGTTAATATTGGTATCTGCTTGGATATAATCACCCGGATCAAATTCGGTTGGTGTATCGGGTCCAAGAGATGCATTCACTGTGTTTTTTATGAAAAAATCAGAAGCGTGCCTTCCATAAGATGCGCTCAAATCCCATCCTAAATCCTCAGCGACTGTTCCCCTTAGTCCAACAAGACCGGAAACGTCTTGGGTATCTGCACCGAATCGGGGGGTAAACCCACCGGGAAAAAGTTCTTGGAATGTGAAAAGTTCATCATCCTCAAGAACTTGTTGTAAAGCCTCTGGGTCTGGAACATTATCGGTTATCTGGACCACAGGAACTTCGCCTTCTCCGGACAAACGTCCAACGAGTAAGGTTTCCCCACCATCGTTACTAAAAACAGCTGGTCGGGTATTGGGATTTCGGAAATAGAACCCGCCTTCAACTTGCTTCTGCGCGTAGTTCGCATGACCGTAGAGTTGAATGTTATTGACAATATCAATCCCATAGTTTGCAAAGAGCTTGATGTCGTCTCTAATAATCGGGTGTCCCCAGGGTTGAGCGGGATTGGCAACATTGCTATTTCCTGCGGCGGAAAGTGCGGCTGCATCATCCCGTTGTACTGAACGATCTGTCTCGTCCGCATTACCGTATTCCAAACTAAGGTTTGCCCAGATATCTTCTCGTCCTAAACCGATATTACCAGCGACAGAATATGTCAGACCGTCACTAAATTGGTAAATACCGGGTTTAATTACCAAAGAACCGCCTTTGTAACCGTCTTTTAATTGTAAGTTCATCACACCGGCAATAGCATCGGAACCGTATTGTGCCGATGCACCATCTCGTAGAACTTCCATCTGTTTAATCGCAATAGAAGGAATAGGTGAGAGGTCCGCACCTTGCGAACCATCGGATAATCCGTTGCCGAGCCAAGTAATAACAGAAGCGCGGTGGCGCCGTTTGCCGTTGACGAGTAACAACGTATGATCAGGTGCTAATCCTCGTAGGTTAGCAGGACGCACGACGGTTGCTGCATCAGCAATAGGCTGCGCATTCACATTGTAAGAGGGCACCAAATTTCTTAATAGATCAGGCAAATCTGTCCCACCCTGTTTAACAAAGTCGTCGCTGAGCACGACATCAATAGGCACAGTGGATTCAAGAATGGAACGTGGCTTTGCACGCGTGCCGACAATAACCAAACCTTCAAGTTCCACGACTTCTTGGTCAGATGATGCTTCGCTTGATTCAGTTTCAGTATCGCTTTCATGGTTATCTGCTACAGCGACAGGTAAAAAAACCATAGAAACCGCTAATGCTATGTAAAACGAGAGCAGAAACGGCTTAATATCAGATGTACCTTTCATAATTTACTCTCCCTTTTTATATGCAAAATACGAGGGTATTGGTTAAATAATGATGCGGTAATTAGTGGGTACCCTCTGAACCACTCTGCATCACATTTCAATTAGAGTAGAGTTAATGATAACACTTATGACAAAAATTGTCAATCAAAATCAAACTAATAAACTGATTAAGTAGGCATGAATTGTAGATTTACAAACACGCCTACCGAGTTTTTGTTACATATTTTAGAAACTGTAACCGACTTTAGCATACCAGTACGCGCCATCAAACCCAAACGGACTGAATTGTCCGTATTTGTTACCAACAGAAGCAGCAGCATTCGGATTTTCATCGGGAAAGGTATTAAGGATATTTCTTCCACCGAGAGTGAGAGCCAATCCGGACTCCACGGTGTAAGTGGTTTCTAAGTCGAAAATAACCCTTCCAGTGTATTCTCCAGTTCCTTCCACATCTGGATTCTGTAAGTAATCTTCAGAATCGAACCAACCGCTGAAATAACTGGCGCGCCCGAGCACTCCCCACGCATCCGTTATGGATTGACCGACAGTCAGGCTTCCGCGGTGTTTAGGTAAATTCTCTTGCAGTTCCCGGATTCGATCAGCGTTCAGTGTGGTAGAATCGAAGAAAGCTTCAAGTTCAGGAGTTAATTCGACAGCAGGATCGAAATCAGAAGGTAATTCGTCGAGTTCTCCGTCGACTACGAGATGGGTAACCTTAGTTGACGTGAAGTTATACACGGCGATGAGGTTTCCGTTGGGCATTGGTGCTGTAATGACAAAGTCAATACCATTGGTTGTGGAATTGAAGTCATTGATAAAGAACTGGAATGTTTCCAGATTCGCTGCACTGGTTACACCTGAGTCGATGAGCTGCTCCTTCTGCCCGTCAGTCAATGTATAGTGTTGTGACACCGATAACCGGTTTTTCAACCGAATATCAAATAAGTCCATCGTGAAGTTTACGCCCAAAATATCAACGGTAAATCCACCTGTGAAGTTATTTGATGTTTCCGGGTCAAGCGAGTTATCTTCCTTGCCTGTCACAACACCGACAGCAGAGTTGGTGGAAGGAATTGTTCCTTTATTAACGAGATCACCCTTCTCAAAATCGTATTCAGTGGTAATATTGAACGTATTTTGCTGCCCGGGTGTTGGTGCGCGGAACCCAGTACTATAACTTCCCCGCAACCGCATCGTTTCCGTAACCTTGTAGTTTACAGCGGCTTTGTAGTTCAGGGTGCCACCGAAAATCTCAAATTGTTCACCGCGCACAGCCAGCGCGATCAGGAGCGGATCAATCGGTCTGATTTCAGTTTCCAGATACGCCGCAACGTTGTAACGGTGCCATTTGCCTGCCGCAACTGGGCTGAACCCCGAAAATCCGTTGGAGGCAGCAGTGAAGCCTTGCGCTGCGAGGGGCCCGATCTGATGCGACTCGCGTTCGCCCTCTATGATTTCAAATCCTTCGTCCCGATATTCCAAACCAGAAGCGAGGAATACCATGTCGTTCAACAGATAGGTTACATCAAAGTTGAGGTTGTAATCTGTCTGGATATAATCGCCCGGATCAAAGTATGTCGGTGTATCTGGTCCGAGGGAAGCATTGACGGTATTGAAGATAAAGAAATCGGCATGGTGCCGTCCAAAAGAACCACTCACATCCCACGTTAGGGGGTTGCCTAACGCTTCTTCCAGAGCAGTGCCCTTAACGCCAACGACGACGGAACTATCCCATGCGAACGCGCCAAATCTGGGGGTGAATCCGCCTGGAAACATCTCCTGGAATGTGAATAGATTCGGGTCATTCTTGACTGCTTGCAACCGTTCTGGATCAGGAACATCGTCGGTTATCGGGATATCGTCAGCATCGTGAGGTGACAGTTCGGGAAACGCCTCTCCGGCCTCCACTGCTGCCGCATTTTCGGCTTCCCAATCTGCCTTTCGGGCTTCCCAGGCTGCCATCTCGTCTGTCAAACCTCGCAAATCCCCGACGAGCAATATATCGCTATCGGCTTTGCTAAACACGCCATTGCGAGTGTTTGGATTTCGGAAATAGAATCCACCTTCAACCCGCTTGCGGGCGTAGTTGGCATGCCCATAAAAATCAATGGTATCTGTGAGAGTAGCACCGTAGTTGGCAAACAATTTGGTGTCACCCTCTATAATCGGCTGTCCCCAAATTTGCGCGGGGTCTTTCACTCTGAAATTGCCTGCGTTAATCAAGTTTATCGCATCAGTGCGTTGCACAGAACGGATGGTCGGATCTGCGCCACCGTATTCAAAACTGAGGCTACTCCACGCGTCTGGGGTACCTAAACCGATATTGCCAGCGAGCGCAAACTGCTGACCATCGCCGTACTGGTAGATACCGGGTTTAAATTCAAACGAACCGCCTTCGTAGTTGTCTTTCAATTGAAAATTCATCACCCCAGCAATGGCATCAGAACCGTATTGTGCGGATGCTCCATCTCGTAGCACCTCAACCTGTCTCAGCGCGATTGCCGGAATAGCCGACAGATCAGGCCCCTGTGAACCATCAGATAAACCGTTCCCGAGCCAGTGAATCACTGAGGCACGGTGTCGACGCTTGTTATTGACCAGTACCAGCGTATGATCTGGGGCAAGCCCCCGTAAATTCGCCGGACGCACCACCGTTGACGCATCACTAATCGGTTGTGTATTGATGTTGTAAGACGGCACCAAAGTTCTCAGCAAATCCGGTAGATCTGCGCCGCCCTGCTTTTCAAAGGATTTGTTTGACACAACATCAATCGGGACCGCTGAATCCAAGATAGAACGCGGTCTTGCCCGCGTACCGACGACCACTACGCTCTCAATTTCAACAACGTCTTCTTCAGAGGTCGCTTCCGTCGATTCAGACTCAGCCGCTTCTGTGCTTTCTTCCTGTGCTACTGAGATAGGTAAATATACCATACAAACGGCAAAAGCGATGAACATCGCAAGCAGAAAGGGTTTAAAATTAAATGTGACTTTCATTAATCATACTCCTTAGAATATTCTTTGTCTTAAATAACGTAACTGCACTTATAGTAAAACTTACAATTATTGAGATATATTGTAAACGAACTATGTAAGCACGCCTTGACATTTAATAGGTAAATGCCTACATATTCCATATTTTACTATAGAAACAAGAAACGATTCAAGTTTAGACTCTAAAATTGGCATCCGAACTTTTCGGAAACCGATTTGTTGAACATTCAACTGTGTGATTCACAAATTATAACATAAGTTTCACTTGAAGTCAAAAGAAAAATTTGATATATTTATGATATGCTAGTACTTTATTTGGCAATTTCATCTGTAACCGTGCTGCTTGGTGCAGGATTAGCAATTGTTTTTCGTGATAAACAGACTGAATTCCGATTAATTTTCGGTTTTACAGCCGGTGCAGTGTTCGGCTTTGTCTTAATGCTAATGGTCCATCTTGTGTGGGAAGAAAGCGACCTAATGAAGGTTAATTACCTCATGATTTTGGTGATGTGGGTAGGCTTTCTGTTGATTTGGATGTTGGAGAATCTTACACATCGGATTCGTGAACGTTTTGGTAATCAGACAGAAGTACATAAGAAAAATGTATGGGGAGTCAATTTAACACTTATCGGTTTATCAATTCATGCAATTGTGGATGGTTTCAATCTCAGTACTGCGGCGAAAGATCCTACAGATGGCATCGTACTTGCTCTTGGAGTACTACTTCATCGTTTGCCGGTAGCGACAGTTATAACTACAGTCTTACGTCACAATTACGGGGTTATACGGACACTGTTGCATCTCATTCCGCTCATAATGGCTCCGTTTGTAGGGGCATTCATGGGGGAAAGTTTACAACAAGGTGTTTTTATGGAGTTGACAGAGTATCTAACAGCTTTTGCAGTAGGGACATTATTACATGTTGTGATGGACGGTTTACGAGGGGGTTGTGTGCCATCAGAAGAAAAGATTAGTTCTTCAACCAAAATAGCATTTGTTATTGGGTTGATTTTAACTTTATGTGCTATGTTTTTTATTCCTGGGTTAGAGCATGAGCATGTACATTAAAACTTCAGCAATACGACCTGAGATAAACGTATATCCTATTTTGCAGACGGTTTTCTGTTTTCTAATATTAGCACTGCAGGTGGATGCAGCAGAGATTCCGATTGTTGTATCGGGTGAACCCAAGGCAACCGTGCAAATTGGTGCTAATGTTTCAACGCAAGAGCAATTTGCTGCATCCGAAATCCAGAACTTTATTGAAACATTCACTGGTACTCAGCTTGAACTGCGTACCAATCAACAGTCTACAACAACGCAGACGGTTATAGTTTTAGGTACACCTATCACAAATCCAACGATTCGAACACTTCAGGAGAAGGTTGGTTTTGAATTGCCAGAAGAAATTGGCGAGGAAGGTTATCAGATTAAATCCGTTGACCTTGGGACAGAAATCGTTATCGTCGTGGCTGCCCACACATCACGCGGTGTAATTTACGGCGCGTATGCCTTTATTGAGGCATGCATCACCGCTTTGACAGGACTCAAACCTGTCCATCCAGAAATAGCAGTCGCACGTTTGCCTACACTGCGCGTGCCCTTTCTGGACGAAACATCCCGCCCATTTTACCCGATTCGAGCAGTGTTAGAAATAGATGATCCAGATTGGCTCGCAAGACAACGTGTGAATATGAGTGGTGGTGAAGGTGTTTGGACCGGAACCGGAATTGAAGACGGATTTGGCACCGCTTTCAAATATGTGGATACATCCGCTTTTTCTGCGTTACAAGATGAGCCGCGTGCACAACGATTAGAAAGGATTCAAACGCTCAAAGACCGTTTTACTGCTTTAAATAACCGTGGTATTGATGCCTATCTTTTTATGTATGTGACCGGTGAACCTACAGAGGCACTTATTAAAGCACGTCCAGATATATTGGGACCAGAGGTATTGTACGGGGCATCCAGGAATGAGGTTTCTTATCGACCGTTTTGCTGGTCAAAACCCGAATTCCACACGCTCGCACGGCAATTGACACAGGAAATTGTGAAAACCTACCCTGCTCTCGCTGGATTTCACCTACGATCTTGGGGACACGAGACGCGGGCGTGCAATTGCCCTGAATGTGGTGACCGCTCCCCAGAAGGGCAAGCGAAACTATGGGAGGTATATTTCACGATTATCAAAGCAGCGCGGGAAGTACGTCCGGATTTTAAGTTTTATATTTCGGGATATGATAGGAGTTGGCTGCAAGACCCAGATGGCGACTATGCACGCCAATTACCAAAAGGTACTATTTTTTCACAGAAGTGGGGAGCAGACGGGGAACCGGTCATTGATCCAAATATCCCTATTTCACAAATGAATGCGCTCGGAGAGATGGGACACCGATTCATTGTGCTTTCACATGATGTTGAAGAGGTAATGCCATTCTGGATGCTTGAAAGCGATCTGTTTGTACAAGGTGTACGCCAACTTGCCAACTCACCTGAAGTTATTGGGTTAAGCGGATTCACTGTGCAAGGCGCAGCGCAAGGCTTAGGATATCTTGACCGACTCGTGAGTGCTCGTATTAATTGGGATATCCAACTTGATCATATCCAACTATTTCGAAATGAATTAGTGGCTCGCTATGGAAACACAAAAGCAGCAGAGTTGATTCTAAGTGCCCTACGTATCAATGAATGGACATTGGCGAGCTATTTTTCCGATTATGCAAGTTCCATCTCCATAGGTGGCAGCTACGGCAGTGGGTCAGCTGGTTTAGCAACACGGTTTTGGAACCTGATTGGTAGCAAAGCTGTGGAAAATACGCTGGCAATTCCAGAATTAAAAATCGCACAGACTGCTGTCCAACGATTCACAAATCTTCTGGCACCGCAGCTACGAGCAGCGAATGAGATGCAAGAAGCATACGAAATCGCGGAACCGGTAGACCTTGAAGCATCACAAGATTTGCGCGATGCAATGCACTTAATGAGGTTGTGGGTTTTGCTGTTTCAGAGTCGCGAAAAACTGGTGGAAGCTATTGCACTCGGCTATGAAGTTAACACTGGTAGTGCTATTAATGCTAAACTTGCTAGTGCAGCGGAGTTCTCAAGATCAATACAACCTTTGATAAAGCAGTTTGAAGAATTTGGTCCTCTTTTTGGTTATTCGCATCAGACGAATGAGGTAGAATTGTTGAATACCTTAAAAGAAGAGGTTGCATGGCTATCAAGTTTCGACTATCGGTTGCTCCAAAAACATGACGAAAGTTTTTCACCCGATGAAACCGCCTTTCGTATCTGTGAAGTCTACAACTATCCGAATCCACTTAAGCGCAAAACGACATTTACCTATCTGTTGACACTTGATGCAGATGAGGTGAAGATAAACATTTATACTGCATCAGGACGGCGTATCCGTGTATTGAAGGATGTTTCCGCGAAAGAGGGGTATAACGAGGTGACGTGGAACGCTCTTGACGCTGAAGGGACACCGCTTGCAAATGGGGTTTATTTTTACAAAATTCGTGCTGTCCTCGGAGATAAAAACGTTGAAAGCATCCACCGAATGGCTGTGATAAGGTAGTGCCTTCATAAAATTCGTAGGTCGGGTAGCATAGAATTCGTAGGTCGGGTAGAGCGCAGCGAAACCCTTATGTGTCAATTTGGTGTATAATACCAAATTAACGCGATTTGTAGCGCGAGGTCCCCGTGCCTTGCAATGCTAACTGCTACGTAGAAAACTAATAATCAAGTTAATTTGGTATAAGTTAGATTACGTAAGTTTTGTCTGAACCAGGATTTTCAGGATTTCCAGATTTTCAGGATTAGCAACTTCTCATCTATATGTTTTTCTCAAGATAGACAGCAATGTTCATCCGCCCCCAAAACATTTATAGCCTAAACAATCCTGGTAATCCGATAATCCTGAAAATCCTGGTTCAGAAAACATTACGCCTAACTCACAAAAAACACATTCATTTCCTTAAATTGATACCTACGGGTTTCACTTACGCTTTACCCAACCTACGAACTCACTTGCTTTCGTCTCTGGAAGCGCATAGACTCCCCGCCGCACCCGGACGATCTCGCCTTCATCTAAAAGTTGTTTGAGCTGATTTCCTATCGCCTGAGGACTACTATCAATCGCTGCGACGAGTGATGATGTTGTTTTCTCTCGACCAGAGGCAAGAAGAAAGAGGATCTGCTCTCGGAAAGTAACGCGAGGAATGTTACCACCCCGCAGCTCCTGCAACACACGGTTCGCTTGCCTTGAGGAGCATCCTAACACACGTTCCACTTCTTCCCTGCTGGATTCAGCAGTTAGGTTAGCCCGTTCCGCTTCAAAACGTTCACGTGTGCGGACGGTTTCCTCAAGTTTATGTAACCCACCAGCGATCTCAAAGTCTTCCCAGTCAAAAAGAAGTGTTTCCGGTCTATCAGTGATGTCCGGCAGTTCAATGTTGTTGAGCAGCATTACCGTTTTACCTTTCCTACGGTTCAGTCCAAAGTATCCGACAATCTGTGTGAGTAACCCCGCGATATTTTGATCATATACCCTTTGTATGCGTTCATCTATAAAGTAATCAGTCCACATTTCTTGAGACAACATTTCTCTTTCATAATTAAGCGGTTTTTCGTCGTTTCCAAACAACATTTGCGCGTGGTGGCAGAGTGTGTCTTGCGGCCAAAATGGCGTGCCGACTATCCATAAGACCTGGACAGCTTCAATATGTGTCTCTATCTTGTGCAACTTTTTATAATCCGCTACAAAACAGACGTTCTGCTTTGCTGTCAGGTCCGCTAACGTATCAATAATTGGTGTATCTGTGGCAATCGCGTGTTTTATGCTCGGGTCTCTATCAATTTCTGCGCGGATACCTAAAAAGTAACGTTCTCCTAATTTAGACAACTCGGTAACGTCCGAGTTGAAATCATAGTTTAGAATTTCATGTAGCGATTTGCTATTTGTGCGGATCTGAAAAACGTTGTTACCTGGCACCCATGCTGTCGGTTCAACACGAATAACATCCATTTCTTCATCCGGGAACACTTTGCGAAGCTGCTGATCGGAGAGGTATGTTGATATTAATAAGAGACGTTTGACGTTTGGATGCAGCTTGGGTGGTATCCAAAACTTCAGATATTTATCGTCCCACTGCATCGGAGCATCAGCATCCCGCAGATAATGCGCAAAGAAACGCTGCAACTGATGCCAATACGTCCAATTTGGATCACGACAGACGGTGGGAAAAGAATCTATTTTCTCTACGGTTTGGAGATCCAGGATTCCTAATGCGGCGGCTTCTGCCATCTGCATCGGGATACAGATATCCTCGTTAGGAGGTAAAGGTCGCGATTCGGAGATCGCTCCTACAGTAGGAGGTAAAGGTCGCGATTTGGAGATCGCTCGGACAGCTTCCCGACTGTGGAGTGGTAAAATGGGCAGCTCCATTGCGCGCAGTCTATCTTCAGCATTCGCGTCCAAAGGGATGTGTGCCGTTGCGCCGCCGTGAAAGTCAATTGCGTAACGTGCTAATTCTGTTCCTGTTTTGGTGTCAACAATCCCGCGCGCCACAACTTTGCCCTGTACATTAATGTAACACATCTGTTGAATTATCTCAGCTGCGTGTTGTTGGAACGCTTCGACTACAGCGCGAACTGGTCCGACCGGATTACTATATGGGTTGCTTTGTGTTTCAATCGCATTCATTAAAGCTACGGCAAAGTTGCCCAAAACATTTCCCCGCCAGTTGACGACCCATTCCTCCACGACTTTTCTTGATAATCTATATTCGGGAAACAGGTAACTTATTGTTGTTATACGTTCATCAATGATACAGATATGTTCCGGTTCATCAGTGGAACCCAATATCTGTTGTAACAGGTATGTGTATTGTGGATCCAGAAACAGTTTCCAGATTGACAATATTTGTGCGTTTGTGCGTTGCAATGCAAGCGGTTGTGATAGATACCCGCGTTCTTGGCATGCTGTCCAAACGGGACACTGTGGACAGATACTTTCACTTGCATTGCCACCCTTTTCCTCAAACGCACTGAACCGCTCAGGATCCTCACACACATTGCCGTGTTGGAAGGGATTTGTCATGCGGACATCTACCGGTATATCTTTCACCTGCTCCCACTGGTGAAAGATATACCGCCTGCGGAAAAAAGAGGACAGTTTTTTTGATCGGTATCGTTGTTCTGTTGCTTCTGAGATATATGAGTCGGGTATATTTAGGCTGGTTGCATGGTTGTTCAAAAGATAGTCTTCTGTTTCGGTATTCGTTAATATATTTGCTTCGGTAGCCGTGAGTGCGAGAACACGTGTCCCGCGCTTCAAGATACGTTGTAGCTGCGCTGAATGCTGTTGTAGTGTTTTATGGACCTTTGGTGGTGTCTGCTGCTTTTGAAGTTTCGGCGGCAAACG
Organism: Candidatus Poribacteria bacterium; assembly: GCA_965197475.1. GTDB lineage: Bacteria > Poribacteria > WGA-4E > WGA-4E > WGA-3G > MSPOR6. The sequence continues at coordinate 2,689,826 of CBDANF010000003.1, forward strand.
TTTTATTGCCAATGGACTTAAGTGTCCCTCCCGAATGACGAGTATTTTTTCGTTGATAGGTGTTGGCATCGAAATGCCGGTGTCATCCCATATAGCTGTTATTGGCACAGCATATATTGGAAACTCGGTATTTGGTGTAGCCGCGCGCACCCATACAATGTCCTGGTCCTCCCATAGCGACACGTACACATCGTTGTGCGTCCAGTAGTGAAAACCGTTTGCTTCTCGTTCATAAGAAAAACCACGTTTCAAAAACGCTTCTTTCGCAAGATCAAGATTTTCTGAACCAAGGGATGGTAGGGCAGCGGTATCAGTTTTTAGTGCGTCTTTTAGGAATTTTTCTTGAGGTGATTCAGGTGCGTGAAGTGCAGCACGGAGGCTATTAATAGGTGCAAAAATCACCTCTTTGGCGATGATAGGTGGCACTAACAGATTACCAAGCAGAATCTCATACCGCATATCCCAGCGGCTGTAACCCTCGTTCCCACGTAATTCCAAGTAAATGTCCCGGTGGTTCGGGTTTTCTGGCGTTGGCTTGTGCTTATAGATGAAAAATTTTGCTTCATCGGTGTTCGGATGCAGGTAATCTTGGATTCGGCAAGTGAACCGAAGTCCGCCGGATTTTGTTATCGTCAACAATGGGGCGGCAGTCGTGTTAATGAGTGCTTCAATACAAGTAGAAACAGCTTCTGGTTCGGCACAAATCGCGTCATATTTAAATTCAAAGTCGTGCCATCGCGCACTATCACGTTGGGAGGGGATGCCGGTATATATCTGAATTCCCCATGAGGCATACCACTGTTTCATTCGCCAATCTTCAGCACTTTGCCGCTTCAAGAACCTATCACCACCAAAATCTCGTGGACCTTGATCGTTTTCAGGCGCATGGCCTATCGGCATAAAGGAGATATCTGCATTCTCAAGTTCATCAAGTGTCAACGGATTGCTGCGTACACAATGCACCTTAATGCAATACCGAAAACGTTTGTATAATGCTGTTGTTACCACTGTTCTGCGTTGCCGAAGTGATTCTCTTTCTGCATGCCGTTGGTGACAACGTTCAAAAATATCTTCTAAAACTTTCATGATGTCCGCCTTTTCCTACTGTAGGGTGGGTAAAGTGTAACGTAGATATTTTTGTGGGAGGCGTTTTGAACGCCGATACTTTCTTGTATAGGACGGACGCATTTTCTCTTAAAGTCCCCCTGCATAAGGGGGACTTAGGGGGTTAAAAACACGGAAATAACGATTTTGAACTGCGGGATGGACGCATAAGTGGTAGAATCCTTGATGGCATCTGCCAGTTTAACCCCCTAACCCCCTTATCAAGGGGGAATGCGTCCGTCCTTTTAACCCCCCTAACCCCCCTTATCAAGGGGGAATGCGTCCGTCCTGTTGTACTACCTTACTTTCTTGTATAGGACGGACGCATTTTCTCTTAAAATCCCCCTGATAAGGGGGACTTAGGGGGTTAAAAACACGGAAATAACGATTTTGAACTGCGGGATGGACGCATAAGTGGTAGAATCCTTGATGGCATCTGCCAGTTTAACCCCCCTAACCCCCCTTATCAAGGGGGAATGCGTCCGTCCTTTTAACCCCCCTAACCCCCCTTATCAAGGGGGAATGCGTCCGTCCTTTTAACCCCCCTAACCCCCCTTATCAAGGGGGAATGCGTCCGTCCTGTTGTACTACCTTACTTTCTTGTATAGGACGGACGCATTTTCTCTTAAAATCCCCCTGATAAGGGGGACTTAGGGGGTTAAAAACACGGAAATAACGATTTTGAACTGCGAGATGGACGCATAAGTGGTAGAATCCTTGATGGCATCTGCCAGTCTAACCCCCCTAACCCCCCTTATCAAGGGGGAATGCGTCCGTCCTTTTAACCCCCCTAACCCCCCTTATCAAGGGGGAATGCGTCCGTCCTTTTAACCCCCCTAACCCCCTATCAAGGGGGAATGCGTCCGTCCTTTTAACCCCCCTTATCAAGGGGGAATGCGTCCGTCCTGTTGTACTACCTTACTTTCTTGTACAGGACGGACGCATTTTCTCTTAAAATCCCCCTGATAAGGGGGACTTAGGGGGTTAAAAACACGGCAATAACGACTTTGAACTGCGAGATGGACGCATAAGTGGTAGAATCCTTGATGGCATCTGCCAGTCTAACCCCCCTAACCCCCCTTATCAAGGGGGAATGCGTCCGTCCTTTTAACCCCCCTAACCCCCCTTATCAAGGGGGAATGCGTCCGTCCTGTTGTACTACCTTACTTTCTTGTATAGGACGGACGCATTTTCTCTTAAAATCCCCCTGATAAGGGGGACTTAGGGGGTTAAAAACACGGAAATAACGATTTTGAACTGCGAGATGGACGCATAAGTGGTAGAATCCTTGATGGCATCTGCCAGTCTAACCCCCCTAACCCCCCTTATCAAGGGGGAATGCGTCCGTCCTTTTAACCCCCCTAACCCCCCTTATCAAGGGGGAATGCGTCCGTCCTTTTAACCCCCCTAACCCCCCTTATCAAGGGGGAATGCGTCCGTCCTGTTGTACTACCTTTAAATTGACACCTATAGGCAAAGCGTAAGCGAAACCCGTGAAATGCACGTGTGGCATTCCGCCCGTATGGTATTCTGCATGATTCATCCAAATCAACGCTGAATGCGCGTTCGGTTTCCGGACCGAACCGCATTCGGTGCTAACAGGGATATTTAACCAACTTCTTACATGTTCTTGTGCGTTGATGTGGACAAAAGCTACACGCAAAATCATGCAGAATACCAAACGCGCATTCTGTCACGCGGTTGTCGGCAGAGAAACCCAAGGACTCCCCTACAATGTTAAACAAGGCGAAATGCCAAATTAACACCGATTCCCCTATAATGTGATAAATTGCTGAGTTTCCGGTTGTTCCAACTAACTTATAGACTGTTGATCGGTAAGCTTAGGCAAGTATACCTACCGTCGTCTTATATCTTCAGGACTTACGCATTCCCCCCTTGATAAGGGGGTTAGGGGGTTAAATAGGCAGAATTTGGTGCTTTTAACCCCCTAAATCCCCCTTATCAGTGGGACTTTTAAACACATTGCGTAAGTCCTGATCTTATAGTAAAATCTGTAATTATCTGGACACTGCTGTAGCGTCCACTTTCAGTTTGCGCAAGGACGACACAAACTAAAAGTTTGTGCTACAAAATATGCGGTAGGAACTGTTTCCCAACTGGACCGATAACAATGTCCAAGTAATTCTAAAATCTACTATAATATATTAACACAAAACCTAATTTTTATCAAGGTTTTTACATTTATGGTGAATTAACGTGAGCTCGGTGTCCGAGATGTGAATTTTTTAATTCTTGAATTCTACTTTCACAGCCACGGTAGGTGCGGTTTTCACAGCCACGGTAGGTGCGGTTTTCACAGCCACGGTAGGTGCGGTTTCCTAACCGCACCATAGGCATTAATTTAAAAAATGTCTGTGTTTTTATAAACATTGCTCAATGCGTATGATGATTGAAACTGTCCCATATTTAGCCCCGCCAAATGCGCTTGGCAGAATACGCGTATGGTATTCTGCATGATTTGGCGGGGTTCAAGAGACTGTTTGGGACTGTTTTCTGGACACATTCCGCACCGCTGGTGATGCTATCGTCACAAATCAGTATCTTTTTTGCATATAGCACACTAAATTGACAGTTATGGGTTTCGCTACGCTCTACCCAACTTACGAACTCAAAAATGTCAAATTCTCACATAAAATGTAGAATTTTCACATCAAATGCAGAATATTCGCAAAAAATGTGTGTTTTTTGTAATTTTTACTTGACTTCTAACGTATAATAGTATACAATATGTCATGTAATTCATTTTAAGACATACATATTGTATAATAATGAAAAACTTAATTTGTTTAATATTAAGTTTAATGTTATAATTAATCTGTGTTCTATATGAGACTTCAAGTGACGGAGTAGCGAACCAGAACCTTGAACGCACATAAAATTAGGTATTGGTAAGTCCATACAACATAGAAAAACTGATAAGTTCCGTTATGGAGTCCCATTTATGTTATTTAATGTAAAGACAAATAAAAAATAATTTGACTTTACATTAGTTTTAACTTATAATTAATATATTAGAAAGATGCAGGTGTTGTTATCATCTGCATTGGACAATGTAGGTTAGAGCAAAGCAAAGTCCATTCGTAAAGGTAAATGCTTCGCTCAAGATGCAAAGAAACAATTGGTAACCGCACAATTTATACGTAGACAGACTGGGTGTGGTATTGATTGAGATAGGTAAACAGGTAATCCCTGTTTTTTACACAATATTAATACACAATATTAATATTTGAGATTGGAAGATTAGATTAAGAGGATTTAATTCCCTGAATCTTAACTTAATTTTAGTTATTTATAGGAGATTTTATAATGAACCTGTCAAATCGATTGACATTTTCTTTAGTTTTTTCTGTTTTGCTCGTTGCAGGGTTTGCCCTTGTGCCGACCGTAATGGCGGCAGAAGGCGGTCCAACAGCGACAATTACGATTGACGACTCAATGACCACGGGTATTGACGGTGATGGCAATGGTGATTTTACTGATACGGGCGATGTCGCCCCAGTAGATACTGTGGATGGCGCGAATGTGTTGCTCACAAATTCAGCGCGCGAGACGCTCGTTACAAGTGGCACCGGTTATTTTCGTGTGAAAGTCGTGTTTAGTGAGGCAGTTTTTGCTAATCCTAATGAGACTGATGTAGACAATCCAGATACACCAATTGCGAATGGTGATCTTGGTGCTACCTTAACTGGCGCGGATGCTGTTTGGAATATTGTAGCTGGAGCAGTTCGTGGTGGAGCAGAGGTCACTGGTATAACAGTCGATAGTATTGAGCGTGTTGACACAGACGATGACCCAAATGTGGAAGTGCTTTCCAAGACCGATTTTCTGGTAACACTATTAGTCGATTCTGATGACGTGCCGTTAATAATAACCCTCACACTTAACGAGAATCAAGTCTTCGGTGTAGGCACACCATTTCGGTCTCCTCCGCCCACAGCTGCGGTTCCTGGTATAAGCAACCAAGAAGCAAGTGCAACTTTCACTGTCATTCCAAAAGAGTTGTTAAACCCGGATGTTGCGGTTTCTGCAAGTGAGATCGGACTTGGCGAGACGGTTACTTTGACATTGACGTTTGATGAAGCTCCTACCGGTGGTGATGTCCCTTCTCGCACTAACATTACGGTTACGAACGGAAGTATTCTTCCAGACGATCTTACCACAGTTGGTGATGATGGGTTATATTCAAACGCCGATGCAACTACCGATCCTAATACGATATGGACAATAGTAGTTATCCCGCGAGGTGGTATTGGCACTTTCTACAAAATGAAAGTAGAAGCAGTAGCCGGTGCGCCTTTCGTCCTCTCGGAAGAAATTACTGTTGATAGCACGCCACTATCGCAACAGATTGATATTGAAACAGATTCTACTTCTGACTCTCGAAAAGGTGGTGCGGAGTTTACGGTAAAAATTGTATATAACGTAGCACCATCAGATCCCCTTACTGCAGCGGGTGTTACAGTTGAAGGCGGCGATAAAGGAGAGTTTTCGGGATCAGGCACAACCTACTTCTTGGTAGTGGAGCCCGACACTCCAGATGCGGGTGAAACTGATGAACTGACGGTATCTGTCGGTCAGTATAGTCGGTCTTTCGATATCCTCGGCATAGAGGTGGAAAAGGAGGTGGAAGAGGAGGAGGATGCTATTTCTCGGATCACAAGCGAGGAATTCGCTATTCCCAAAAATAGTTTTGTTGTTGTCGTTAGAGACATTGGAACACCAGGAGATACCACAGCAGATCCGCCAATACCTGCATCACTGATACCGGAAGGTCAAGTATTCCGTGCTGGTGTTACGAAAAAAGAATGGGCAACTATGCCAAACCTACAGGAGTTATTTGATAGAACTGCTCCCGGTGGTGGTGGCGCACTTGTTGTGGAAGATGCTGCTGATCCTGCAAATATCTCTGTCGGTAGAGTCGGTATCAGTGAAATTATGTGGGGTATAGATGAAGGTAAACTCGGTTTAGCAAGTCAAAGTGCCTCACAGTGGATTGAACTTCACAACATCTCCGATAAAGATGTGATGGTCAAACTACATTCACTCACAGGTCGCGATATTACCGATGACACCAAACTCACAGGTAGCCTTACAGCTCGCACAATTGATGTAGTGACGAACTTCTTTAACAATCGTCCAGGTGGCGTAGCGTGGGATGTGCCAGGTTCAAACGGTAATACCGTATCAGGCGCAAATTTCGTCTCAATGGCACGCAAGCTACCAGATAAGAAGGGTGCTTATGCCGATGCCAGTGGTGCAAGGTATAGCAACCGAGATGGTAGAGCGTCAGGGAGTTGGACGACATCTTCAAACGTTTATGTACGGAAGGCAGTGTCTGTTGGTGATGTGCAGGTGGTTTATGAATATAAAGGCACACCCGGACAGGTGAATTCGTTTGAACCTGAGAAACAGCCGCACACTAGAGATAGCCGAACAAATGTTCCAAGTGATGCGATTGTCATCAACGAGGTCGCGAACCGTTCTGATACGGATAAAAAGTACGAGTGGATTGAGCTTCGCAATGCCTCTGGCAGTGAAAAAAACCTGCGGAAATACAGAATCTCTAAGGTAATTGATGATGATACTGACCAACTCCTTATTGAATTCCCGAACGATGATAAAGCCAAGATTCCTGCAGGTGGTGTGCTACTCTTAGTTGCATCCGATCCAGCAACTGATCCGAATCATCCGCTTGTCCCTGGACGCAACGTCTCTAAAAGTCAAGCAGAACATTTACAATGGGAATGGAACAGTCCAATTCGGTATAAGGTCATTGAGTTTAAGAATAATGGTCTACCAGACAGTGGTAAGTTCGTGCTGATTGTGCGCAGACCAGACAGTGCTAGTGATGCCGCTGAACTTGGTAAAGATGACCTTGACAAAATTGTGGATATTGCTGGATGGCACGATAATTTGGATAGATCTGACTATTCTAATGCAGTTTCATCCACTGATCTATGGCCACTGAGAGCGTTTAAGGCACCAGAGTTCACTGATAACAAGCTTGAAGTAAACAAGGTTCACTATCGCCAGCATAAGACAACGAAAGATGGTCGTAGTGGTGTTGGTTCTACGGCTAATTCAACCTCCGACAGTACGGCAGCATTCCGAGATGCTGGGTTCACAGGTGTCGGCTATAAACGTCGCATCACAGGCGGAGCCGTTTATGGGGGAACACCCGGTTATGATAACGGTGCACTGAAACCAAAAGATGGCGTTATCACAGGTCCTGTCTATATCAGTGAAATTATGTATGCTGATGGACCAAACGGCTCACTCCCACAGTGGATTGAACTCCGTAACCCGTCTAAGACTGTTGGTGCAGACTTACACAACTGGCGGCTTACCATCATCAATCACGATTCGACTGATGCTGATGGCACGCAATGGGGCGGTAAAGCCGATGCAAGTATCCTGCTCAACAGGTTGAAAATTAAACCGAATTCGTCTGTGCTGATTGCCTCATCCAGAGCACCTCGGTTTGACGTTCGCCTTCCCAATACTGATATCTTTACCCTGTTCCCGGCACATAGAAACACTTTCGGTATGTCAGGTCCTGGTAGTGATGTTATCAATATCTATGGCTTCAAAATCACGCTGCATGCCAGAGGTAACGAATCATCGAGTAGCCGGCAGTTAGTTGACGAAGTCAGTAACCTCGCTGATCGGAGAGATGCAAAGCGAGGAGAGAGAACGGATACGGAACGTTATGATGCTCCTCGTTGGGCATGGCCGGATGCACATACCGCAGATGGTGATCGTATCTCAGTCGCTCGTGCTAATACGAATACTGCTACTGAAGCATACAATCGTGGTATCGCTGATGGAAAAACAGCCGCAGGTTGGGTGCTCTCCAGTGATGATGGCAGAATCCACAGAATCGACGTAACCTATTATGGGAACGAAGACGATATTAGCACACCGGGTCAAACCGTTCGTTCACCACTACCAGTTTCATTGTCCTCTTTCCGTCCATCAGTGCAAGACGGCAAAGTCGTTGTCCGATGGACAACCGAATCGGAACTTGACAACGCTGGATTTAATATCCTCCGTAGCGATAGCCGGAACGGTGAGTTCAAAAAGGTCAACGCTAAGATGATCCAAGGTCATGGTACCACAGGTGAACGTAATACCTATAAATGGGTTGATGCTACAGCGAAACCCGGTTTTGTATATTATTATCAAATTGAAGACGTATCCTTCGCCGGTGAGCGTCAAACGCTCATGACCACTAAGTTGAAAGGCTTGATCTCGGCAAAGAACAAGCTGACCACATTGTGGGGCGGATTGAAAGAGGTACAATAGGGTTAAATTCAGGGATATTTAACCAGTTCTCCTCAAATAAGGATACTGCAGTATCCTTATTGAAGGAAATCTTTCTAAAACAACTATTCCCATTTAGGAAACTGCAGTATTTTCCGGTGCAGCAGTTTCCTACGGGGATAGCTTAATTAACCTAACCTAATCCAACTAACCTATCTAATAGGAGACTTGCGCCCGCAAGTTTCCTATTTTAACTTTTAACGCAGCTGGTTCACAAGTCCCCTTGATAAGGGGGATTTAGGGGTTAAAATACCGAATGGTTTCCGATCTTGATTTATCTCGCGAAATCGGGTATAATAGAGACAGTGTTATCTGAATAGGACTTACGCGCAAGTCCTCTTGATAAGGGGGATTTAGGGGGTTAAAATACCGAATTCAAGTCCTCTTGATAAGGGGGATTTAGGGGGTTAAAATACCGAATTCAAGTCCTCTTGATAAGGGGGATTTAGGGGGTTAAAATACCGAATTCAAGTCCTCTTGATAAGGGGGATTTAGGGGGTTAAAATACCGAATTCAAGTCCTCTTGATAAGGGGGATTTAGGGGGTTAAAATACCGAATTGAGGTAAACTTTGAAAACAAGATCACCCGCAAACGGGATTAGAAACGTTCAAAACCACCGTCAAGGAAGTTGTGCCCTTCTTCCAACTGGCACTCATCTATATTGTAGGGATATTTGAGTTAGGAGGAGAAATTATGCTCCGTTATACAAGCAAGATACAACAAGCCCTTGCACAAGGCAAAGTTGAAGGCAAAGTTGAAGGCAAAGTTGAAGGCAAAGCTGAAGGCATTAACCAGGGGCGCGCTGAGATTTACCGCGCATGGTATGCTGATTGGGAAAAACGCAAGCAGGAGGCAGCTGAAAAGGGTATCCCCTTTAACGAACCGCCCCCATATAACCCCGATAATACCAACACTACCGAGAAAGAATAGCAAAACATGGTAATCAATTGTCTGAATCTCGGAATTTAGGAGGCACAGTAATGTAGGTCGGGTAGCGCGTGCGAAACCCTTATGCGTCAATTTAGTGGGCAAATCCCGGCACACATTGTCCGGCGGGGTCTCCGTGCCCCGCCATATCCCATGTATCTGAACAACGGGCGGGCACGGAGACCCGCCCCTACAAGAAGGTTATTAGTTTCGGTTTGCTAAAATGTGTCCAACTTGAAATAAATCCTTAAATTGACGCATAAGGGTTTCACGTTGTTCTACCCAACCTACGAACTCCGAAAATTGCTTACCGAACTCACGTTATGTTTGCCTTTAAACCGCTACCGGTAAGAATTGATACCGTTGCATCCCCTTCTTGGATAATACCTGCCGCCTTAAACTTCTCATATCCTTTGATAACAACTGCAGAGGTCGGTTCAACGTAGAGACCTTTCTCCGCAAGCGTTTTCATTCCCGTCCTGATGTCCGTATCATCAACAGTAGTAAACGCACCTTTTGTCCAACGGATAGCCTCCAAAATCATCTCACCTCGGACAGGTAGTTCAGCAGTAATTCCTTCGGCAAGGGTTTGTCCTGTTTGTCGCATCCTTGAGATGGTAGGTGTTTTGTCACGGTAGGCATTGTAAATCGGGCAACAGGTTGCAGGTTGAACGCCCAATAAACGGGGAATGCTATCAATCGTCCCCGCTTCGTACAGTTCCCGAAAACCGATAAACAATCCCAAATAGATGCTTCCGAATCCGACAGGACATATCACTTGTGCTGGAACGTTTCCTCCCAACTGCTCAATAATTTCATAAGCAATCGTTTTTGTGCCTTCTAAGAAAAAAGGGTGCCAATTGTGGGAAGCGTAGCAGGTGTTTTCTGCAGCCTGTTTAACTGCTTCTGTTGTGGCAATGCGATTTCCCGGCACCAGTTTTAGCTCAGCACCGTAAGCGGAAATCTGTCTTAATTTACCTTTTGATGTGGATTCAGGGCAGTAGATGGTGCAGCGAATTCCCGCTCTTGCACTGTAGGCAGCGATTGCTGCACCCGCATTCCCTGATGAATCCTCTACTACCTCTTTGGCTCCAAGTGCCTTGAGATGTGTGAGTAACACAGAAGCACCACGGTCTTTATATGAACCCGTTGGACAGAGGTAGTCCAGTTTCACGTAGTGTTCTGGGTTGTCCGTTAAGTCCAACGGAATGAGTGGTGTCATGCCTTCCCCAAGGGTGACAATCTCTGTGCCCGCGCGAATAAGCAATGCCTCGTGGTAACGCCAAAGTGAGATTATGGAAGTATCCCATTCATAACGGCACGAGGCATTTTTTTCAAGAGTTAACGGAGAACCACAATCACACCGATACCGCAATTCTGATATCGCGTAGATGCTATTACATTCATTACATTGATATTGCATGGTCAAATTGAATCAGAAGCATTATTATTGTCCATTGAATATGACGTACCATTTTTTCTCCTTATAATTTACTATAGTTTGAATGGAAATCGGGGTTGAAAACCCCTCCTACAAAATACAAATTAACACCGAATGCCAAATCAAGAGAAATGGCGTAATAAAACTAAAACCTATTCATCCCAAGGCAGTGGAACACCAAGACGTTCACTTGCTGCGCGTGCGGATGACTGTTCCATTTCACCGTAACGGATGCCTTCACGACGATGCAGTGCTGTTCGTTCCACTTCAATTGCACCGGGTAGCAGTGCTTGATCAGTACCCGGCAACGGTTCGTAGGTTTCGCGGACATCATGCACCAACCGATCGACTTCAGCATGGAAAAGATCGGGTGGTACAATGGATTCAATATGTATAGCGAGCACCATGCCACCATGACGTGCACCACTCCACTTTGCTGTATCCTCTGGAGGCGGTTCAGTGAATCCAGTCAACGCGCCTCCAAGCAGACACGCCACAGTCGTATAGCCGATGCTCTTAAAGAAAGCTGCGGGAATCACCGATAGCAATTCATCAAATTCGGGACCGCGTTGGTAGTCTGCCATAATAGACGTTGCTGCATCAAGCACGACTGGTGGTTCATCACCTGAGGGGATTGCAAAACAGATAGGCGGGTTTCCGTAGTAACCAAGTTGCGGTTTCGAATCACGGTTTGCAGCATTACCATGGTTCTGATACCCCTGTACCGAAAAACCGATGCAACCCGATTCATTACATAGTCGCGCATAGTGACCCGCCGAACCGTAATGTCCGATATAACGTGCAAGTCCCATGCCGATGCCGACCGCTTTCGCTTTCGCGATCGCGTGTTCGGTAGCACGTACCATCGGAAGATAGCCAAGCGTACCGTTTCCATCAAGCACAACGGCTGTCGGTGTTTCGTGGATAATGCGAATATCAGGGCGCGTGTTATAACTGCCATTTTCAAAGCCGCTGCAGTACCCGCTAAGCGTTCGTGTGCCGTGGCTACGGACCCCGCGCAGATCAGAATTCACGAGTAGGCGGCTGATGAGCGCGGCGTGTTCGTGTGTAATGCCCGCTTTTTTGAAGCAGGCAGTGCTGAAGTTGAGAAGTCGTTCTTCATCTACACGGATGAACTCTTCTGGCGGTCTATTCATATTTTTCTCCTATTTCGTGTTGATACTATAGTAAAGTATAATACCAACAGGATTTACGCAATGTATTCAAAAGTCCCACTGATAAGGGGGATTTAGGGGGTTAAATCACTGAAATAACGACTTTTTAACCCCCCTACCCCCTTATCAAGGGGGAATGCGTAAGTCCTGACCAAATTAGCTTGATTCGACGTTTTCGGATAAAGTTGGCAGTGCAAGGCACGGGGACCTCACACTACAAATCAAGTTAATTGGGTATTAGGGACATGGCGAGACACAGAGACCTCGTCCTACAATTGATTTATGAGATAAGTTGTACTATAAATGTAGTTTGCTTTGAATTAAGGGTTTAGGACTATTCTTTCTGTGAGACTGTTTTTCTTTCCTGAATTAAAACAGTGCCATTGTGACTCATGTGTGCGGTTGTAGTACCATCCGGGGAATGCAATAACCTCTTGGAACCACCTGGAATATCGGTGGGTGTTGCCGTGAGTTCCTTACCTGTTTGAACATCCCACACTCGTGTTTTCTTTTGCCAATCCCCAGTAGCAATTATTTTTTTACCATCCTCCGAAAATACCACAGTACGAACAGCACCTGGTCCTTTATATATGACTCTTTTACGTTTTCCTGTTCTGGCATTCCACAAACACACCGTCCCTTTTTCATGAGTATAACAATCTAATCCTGTAACGATTGTTATACCATCAGGGGAATACGCCATGGAAGAAAAATCATACTCTCTATCCTGAATTACGTTAAAAATCTCATCAATCAAACCAAAATGCTTGAGTGTTGCTTTATGTTTACCTGTTTGTGTATCTAACAAGAAAACCTTATCATAAGGCCTTGCCACAGCGATTGTTTTGCCATCAGGGGAATATGTTACTCTGGAAATTCTACCGTACCCAGTAAAAGTGTTTTTTATTTTTCCTGTTTGCGTGTCCCACAATTGCACCTTACCATCTTCACTACCGGTGACAATTGTTTTGCTGTCAGGAGAATATGCTGCGGTATTGATATGCATATATCCTGTGAGTATGGCTTTAGATTTACCGGTGGCAGCATCCCATAACCGCAACGTTTTGTCTGCGCTTGCGGTAGCGATAGTGCTTCCATCGGGAGAATACGCGACAGATTTGACTCTCTCTGTGTGTCCAGTGAGGGTGGATTTAAGTTTCATTGTCCGTGTGTCCCACAATTGCACGTCACCGTTTCCTGTTCCGCAGACGATGGTGTTTCCATCTGGAGAATATGTCAGAGAGATTATTACTTTTTGTTTTGATATGAGCGTAGTTTTGTGAGTTCCAGTGATAGCATCCCACAATCGAATCGTCCCATCGTAACTGCTTGTAGCAATAGTCTTGCTATCTGGAGAATATGCCGCGGAGAAAACGTGTTTTGTATGTCCAGTAAGTGTGATTTTGTGTTCACCGGTTTTCCCATCCCACAAGTGTACCACGTTATCGTCCCCAGCAGCAGCGTAAGTTGTCCCATCCGAAGAAAACACAACAAAAGTGTCCCGTTTCGTATGCATTCTACTTGTGGAAATATTTTCACCCGTCTGAGCGTTCCATAAGCGGACCGTGTTATCATAATGCCATCCACCAGTGGCAATAGTCTTTCCATCGGGAGAATACGCGATTGAATTAACACGCATTGTATGTCCTATGAGTATTGCTTTGTCTTCTCCAGTAGCGACATCCCACACCTCCACTGCCCATATACCACGTCCAGTCGTCCGTTTAGGTTTACCCCAACTTGTACTAGCAATTGTTTTACCATCAGGGGAAAATGCAAAAATGTAAGGACGTGTAATGTGTGAACGCTTTAACAGTTCCAATGCTTTTCCTGTCTGCGGGGCATGGAGCCAAATTCCGATAGAAGTTGAAACCGCAAGTTTGCTACCATCTGGAGAAAAGTGGATTTCACCAAGGGTGCCTTTGCCAATACGTGCTATTGCCCCTTCGGGTAAGCCAATTTGCGGGTTATCTTGTGCAACTGAGGGAAAACAACAGATTGAAATTGTGAGTAGTGTGTATATCAAAACAAAGGAAGTTTTCATGATGTTTATCTCCTTTTCGTAATCGTAAATAATTCATTTCCAAAAGCCCGTCGATTTGTTTTCTAACACTGTTTTGTTGAAAACTGTTTCGGTTTTCTTCCAGAAATATTAAATTTACTAAATACTCATGAAAACTTCCAAACCAGATAAATTTGATTATTTACATGCCTCACAACGAAGCGGTGAAATCGGGCAAATTGCTATAAGTTACGGCATACGGAGTAACCTACTACTTTCTAAGGATCAATTTGCTGGTAAAATAGCTTTTCACCGTTTTTGATTGTGAATATAACAGCACCCTTGGTTGGATGACGGTTTTCGTTATAAAGTGCGATACTCGTTGCACCAACATAATTTTCAGTAGCTGCAAGTTGCTCACGTATTGCATCTGGATCCAAGCTGCCTGCCCGTTCTATTGCTTCAAAAAGCAATTTCACTGCATCGTAACTTACAGCAACGCCTCCAGTAGGTGTAGATTCATAGATGGATTCGTAAGTGTCAACAAAAGCGCGTGCTGTCGGTTCATCTGTATCAGGCGAAAAGTGACCACTGAAGTAACTGCCTTCTACTTTAGCATTTTCATCGTCAAACACAAGTTCACTGTCCCATGAATCTGCGCCAAGAAAAATAGTCGGTTCACCATCGGCGTTTTGCAGCGGAATAGCCCGTGCCTGTTGTGTTATATTCACAATATCTTGAGCAAAACCGGATGCAAAAAGGACATCAGGTTTCATTTCAGCTATTTGCGTTAACTGTTCCATGAAATCTGTTGTGTCTCCCTCATAAAATGCATGTTCTACCACATCTCCACCGAGTTCGTTGAAATTGGTTGCAAAAAATTCAGATATTCCTTCTGTGTAGAGGTCGCCGCTTCGTGTCAAAATTGCAGCGGTTGAGATACCGAGTTCCATTTTCGCAAATTGTGCCATGACAGCTCCTTGGAAACTATCCGTAAAAGATGCCATGAAAACAAAATCACCAGCTTGTGTAACATTTGGGTTCGTTGCAGTTGTCGTCACCATCGGTATCCTATGTTTTTGTGCTACAGGACCTACTACCGCAGCGTGAGAAGAACGATTCGGTCCAATCAGCGCGACGATTTCGTCTTCAACAATCAGTGACTCAGCAAGTTGTACAGAGACATCCAGTACCGCCTCTTTGTTAATATGACCAATCAACTCAACAGGCATGCCGAATAATCCGCCGCGCTGGTTTATTTCTGTCACAGCCAGCTCTGCCCCGTTAGGATAGGTAACACGTTGTCCGGCAACAATAAAACCGATCTTCACAGTTGGCTCTGGCGTGGGAGCAAGTACCTTTTTGACGTTATCACATCCTATAAATGTTACGGCTAACAGACTTAAACAAAATGTTGCTAAAAATTTGTGCATATTATAGTTCCTTTGTTACGGCATACGTAATATGCCTACTCCTCTTTTATGTAACAGGATTTACGCAACAGGTTCAAAAGTCCCTTGATAAGGGGGATTTAGTGGGTTAAAAACACCGAAATAACGACTTTTTAAATCCAATACTTCCTTTTTCTCCCCAATTTGCGTAAGTCCTGTGTAAAAAATACCTTTTCTTTGTTTCAGATTTTTGTTAAAATGAAAAAACTTATGCTGACAGCATCGCTTGCCTCGTTATCCTTAAAATCAGCAACGAGGATCGAGCTTGCCTCAAGCATGATGAACTTTATATCTATTATTATTTAATTTACAAAAATAAGCAAGTTATTTCTATATCCGTTGTATAGGTCTATAAATTATGGAAACCTTAATCACAGTGATTGGGCGTGGGCACTCTGGCACACGAGCCATTTCACATACGTTGTACGCCAGTGGTGTTTATATGGGTAGTCAACTGAATCCATCTGGAGATAAGATTCCACCACATGCAATGTACGATGCATGCCGTGTGATGGCAAAATACGTCAAATGGAAGGGCGGGTTATCGTGGAATTTCGAGCCGCTGTTTAAGATGCCGATTGACTCCGAGTTTGAGCAGCTTATCAATACCTATTTGGATGATGTGCTGCGGGACAAATCTGCGTACAAGGGTTGGAAAATACCTGAGACTACACTCATATACCCATGGATAGCGCGCATGTTTCCAGAGATACGTTTTATTCATTGGATTCGTGACCCAAGAGATTGTATTCTGGGTAGCCACAAAACAGATAATTTACGTGACTTTGGCATCGAATATCCACAAACGGATGATGTTTACGAGAGGCGTGCCATTTCTTGGCACTACCAATATCAGTTGATGAAAGCCACACCGAAATCGAAACATGTTATCCAGGTGCGTTTTGAGGACTTCGTGCTTAAACAAGAGGAGACACTCAAACGACTTGAAGCATATTTGGGCATTCCGTTAGGACGAATTGTGGTGCGTCCGGAGGCGGTTGCACGTTGGAAACGGGTTGATGAACCTCGTGAACTTCCATTTGAATTTTTGCGTGAGGCTATTGTTGAAAACGGTTATGTGTTAAAAGTATCTTCTTCATAAAATTCTGTTAAAAGAGGAACTATTATGCCAAAAAATGGAATATACCAAGTTGGATTGGTTGGAACTGGTGGAATTGCCAATGCACACGGCGGCGCGTGCCAACAGGCACCGAGTGCTGAATTGGCTGCGATCTGTGATGTGTCGGAAGGCGCATTAGCAGGTTTCGGTGAGCGGTTCGGTGTGGATCCCGAAAATCGTTATCTCTCTTTAGAAGAGATGTTAGAATCTGAAGATTTGGATATTGCGGTCATCTGCACGTGGGGTGCTTATCACGCCGAAGTAGGTATAAAAATATCCGAATCCCGTCAAGTTAAAGCGATCTTGTGTGAGAAGCCTTTCACGTCAACAGCTGCAGAAGCGGAGGCATTCGTTGGTGCAGCACAAGAGAACGGTGTTCTTGTCGCAGAAGCGTTTAAGTTTCGCCACCATCCGATGCATATCAAGGCAAAAGAACTAATTGATTCGGGGGCAATCGGTGAGTTTATGACGCTCCGCAGCACTTTCTGCACAGGCGGCGGCGGCGGTGGTCCTGAAACGCGCAAACCCGAAGCGAATTGGCGGTTTAACAAAGCAAAGGGTGGTGGTAGTATTTACGATTTGGCGTGTTACAATATCCACCATGCGCGGTTTATGTTTGGTGCTGAACCGATTCGGGTTTCAGGAGCATCTCAAGCAGGATTGGAAGTAGACGATGCTTCCTACCTACTCTTAGTATTCCCGGATGAAAAAACTGCCCAGATTTCTACCGGTTTCAATTGTGCTGGTGGTCAGTATGCCGAAATGACAGGGTTAGGTGGCATGCTTCGAATTGATGCCGCATGGAATAATGGAGGTTCTCCTGTTAATATTGTTCTACAGAACAGGGATGGTCGTCAAGTGATTGATATTGATCCTTGTAATCAGTTTGCATTGCAGCTTGAGCACATGTGCGAATGTTTGAAAACAGGACAACCGCACCGTATCTCACCTGAAAGCTGCGTGAATCAGATGCGCGTCATTGATGCTGCTTTTGAGGCAATGGCAATAGGGCGGACAGTTGAGTTGGGATAGTATAATGGTCTATAGGGCGGGTCTTTGTGCCCGTCCTTTCTTTATGCGTAGAGGAACATAGTAAGGATATTCATGACGAATTTCGCAGAAACAAAAGCCCTCACCTTTGATCTGTTCGGTACAATTTTAGATTTAGGAGGCAGCCTTACACCGTTCATTCGTAAATCGTTAGATGCCCGAGATGTTGACAACCTGTCCGCAGATGAATTTTGGGAACAGTGGCGTTACAGACAACGGATTGAGCAGTACCAAGATACGATGATGATGCTTGGGCATAGTGGGTATCTGGAAACAGTCCGTCGGGCACTCCACTACACGCTAAGGCGGAACGGCATTGATGCGTCGCCTGATACGGTAAAAGAGTTTATGCATGGATGGCAACACCTCTCGCCCTTTCCAGAAGTTTTGTCTGCACTTGCGCGGCTCCAATTTCGGTATCAATTGGTGGTGTTGTCCAATGGGGATCCAGAATTTTTAGAATATCTCGTCACGGAACGGGTTGAATGGGATTTTGACGATGTAATTTCGGTTACATCTGTAGGTGCGTTTAAACCGCATCCTGCAGTTTATCGTGGTGCCGCAGGCAACCTGGGTCTTGAAGTCAATGCGTGTTTGATGGTATCTGCCAATTCATTTGACATCATGGGCGCGCGGGCGTGTGGGTATCAAGGTGCGTTTGTTAACCGCTACGATTTACCTTACGAGGATACACCATATCAACCCGATGTGGCAGTAAACGATTTTATGGAATTGGCAGACGCATTGCTGTGATTAATTAGACCGGGTTATGCAGGTTTACCTTTATTACTTATAGTTTGTATCAAATGCCCCCATGAGTTATACTATTAGTATTCGTTAAACTAACGGGTAGATGTATTTGCATCGCCGACACTTTCTTCATGGAGGTCAATATGGACCGTAAGAAGGATACCGCCTACGGTATCAATCGACTGGAATCCAAGAATGCCAGAGCCGCTATTATTCAGAAGATTTCAGCAGACTTTAATCTAATGCCTCTCGTTGCTGAAGCCTACTATAAACAGATTTCCACCTACTTTGAACAGCACGCCGATGTGCAACTTACCTCAGGGCAAATCTGCTATGAGGCAGTCGCCGCTGAGGAACCCGCAGGCAAACACATCGCTTTAGCGAAAAAAGTTTCCTGTCGACTCAAGCTCAACGATGTTGAAGCCGACCTTGAAGTTTTAGCGACTTATGGGCTCGCAGGTCTCAGACGGAGGACCTCGGATCCTCCGATTGACCCAAGAAGCTTATGACCAAGAAGCCTTGCTGAGTTATGAGGATTTGGCGGTGTTATTAACCACCAGTCCTGCCACCGTCAAACGCGACATCCGAGCGTTGAAGCAGTCCGGCTATTTCGTGATGACGCGCGGGGCGAAACACGACATGGGCCCGGGACTGTCTCATAAGACGCAGATTCTCGAGCTGTACTTCAAAGCATACACCTTCACCGAGATTGAGCAAAAGACGAACCACTCCGAACGGGCTGTCTACCGCTACTTGAGGGACTTCACACAAGTCGCTACGCTCCATCATCAAGGCTTTCCTAACGCACAGATACGCCTGATCACCCATCTATCTGACCGGTTGATCCGCGAGTATCTCTCACTCTATGAGGAATACCAACACACAGATCGCATGACCCAACTCCTTAGCCCAGAACCTGAGGACACAAAAAAGGGGGACCGCTCATGAGCAAACCTCTAACCCGCACGCAAATCAACGAGAAGAAATTCAGACGCATCAACGATAAGTCCCTACGACAGTTGCTCATCCACCGCTTTCTCAATGACTACGGTTATGACAAAGGCGAAGTCACTGCCACCGCCATTGTTGATGATATTCTCAAAACCGTTGAGGACTATTTCGTGATTACCCTTCCTTTGGAGAAACTCGCCACTGGTGACGCACTCCCAGAGGAGCGGCTGCTGAGCTATGGACACCTCGTTTGGATGGCTGTCCCCATTGAGGAACATCCAGAGAGAGGAAAGTCCATCGTCAAAACCCGCATGAAACCTGTCATCCTGACTTACCTCGCCGCAGAGGATATTGAATCGTTTCGCAATGGCTTTACCTCTCGGCAACTGCGGATCAATCGCTTGGTCCGCTGGTGTCATCAAACTTATGACCAAGGTGCCTTATTGACCCAACTCGACTTGGCAGTCTTGCTCAACGTCTGTGATGCTGTCGTCAGTGATTATGTCAATGAATGGCAAAAAACCACTGGAGAACTCTTGCCCACCCGTGGCAATATCCATGACTTATCGGGGGCTATTACCCACAAGAAAGAGATCATAACCCTCTATCTTCAAGGACATCTCACCCCCAGGATTGCCGCAAAGACCAAACACTCTAAGGAGGCAGTTGACCGATACATCCGCGATTATGAGAGCGTCAAAGTCGTTCACACCGCAACCGCAGATATTGACAAAATCTCACAGATTACACGACTTTCTAAACGTGTCATCTCTCAATATCTCGACCTCATACCGCAGCACCAACTCCAAGCCATAGATGCAGACCTTGCCAATTCAGACTCAAACGATGAAGCCACTCACCAAGGAGAAGCCCAATGAGACCCTAATCCTATGTTCCCGACGAACTTTACTTCGCAAAACCGGGGCAGGTGCCTTGAAAGGACGCTTGACAGTCCGCTATCGGTTTTGCTATACTTTAGACATGTGGATCGCTCAGCGCATCGTTTCTCAAAGAGGATGCTCGCGATCCCAACGCAACCAACTCATCAACGATCGCTGGGAAGTTTCCAATAAACATCAGCCTTCCAGCTATCCTATGGTCATTTGATACTATTTCAGAATGAGCATTTTTCGTGTTGCTGTGAATTGTCCTGCAGTTAGGGTGTAGAAATAGACACCGCTTGCGACAGGTTCACCAAGTTCATTTTTTCCATCCCAATGTGCTGCATGGCTGCGATACTCATAGAGTCCGGCAGACTGATGCCCTAAAACTAAAGTACGGATCAACTTTCCATCGCCTGAATGGATATGAAGTGTTACATCCGCTGCTTCCGCCAATTGATACGGTATCCAGGTTTCAGGATTGAATGGATTTGGATAGTTCGGGAGAAGTGCTGTTTTTTGTGGAGCCAGTGCTGCAAGGAGTTGTTCCAATACCAAGATACCGCGTTGAAAAGTGGGATCAGTTAGTGCTAATTGTCGGGCATCCTGTAACCACTGCTGTACCTGTGTCTTTGTAAGGGTTTTCTTAAGGTCCCGACCCCAGCTTGCGGGCGCAGCACTTGAGGAATTTGCCATAGCCGCTGCAACCAAGGTAAGATCTACGATATTAACTATCTCATCACTGTTTACATCCGCCAGATTTCCCCCCTCCTGCCCAAAATTTGAGGCAACTATTGTCAAATCTTGTATGTCAACGACTCCATCGCCATTCAGGTCGCCTTGTTGAAGTAGAGGTGTCGTTATCTGTCCAACCCCAACGCGAGCGTAAAAAACGCCACCTGAGCCATCAGTCAGTCGCACGTTAGATAAGGTTAGCTTAGATGCCTTGGGGGCGACAATTTCAAAGGTAAGTGTGGCAAGGGTGCCAGCTCCGAAAGTTTCTCCGGCAAGAGACGTTGCCGCAAGCGTTACTGTATTTTCCTTAACAATTGCTGGCACAGAAAACGCCCCCATCGGCAGAAAACCACCATCAGTACTTCCGACATATCGGAGCGCGGATGTGTCATACCTAACGGTTGCCTGATACCCAGCCACACTTCCTGCATTTTCAATATTAAGGGAAAACGTAAGCTGCCCATCTATGGCAGGAGAAACCACTGAGGATGGAGAAAAACTAACAGCGGCATAAGTGTTAGTTGAGGGGGTAAAATCCCATAGGAGTGATGTGCCATCTGAGCTGCTACTTGCAAGCGTGCTCCCATCTGGACTGAGAGCAACGCTCAGAATACCACTTGTATGCCCAGTAAGTGTCTGAAGGTGTTGACCTGACACAGTATCCCATACACGAACGGTGCGATCATTACTACCACTAACAAGTGTCCCTCCATCCCTACTATAAGCAACGCTCCAGACCCAATTCGTATGTTCAGTAAGTGTCTGGAGTTCAACCCCAAAGACAGTATCCCAAATTCGGACAGTGTTATCATCACTGCCGCTCGCAAGCATGTAGCCATTTGGACTAAACGCAACGCTTCTCACATAATCCGTATGTCCAATAAGTGTTTGCTTAGGTTCACCGGACGCGACATCCCATAGTTGTATAGTGTCATCTGCACTACCACTCGCAATTGTAGAACCATCTGCACTGAAAGCAACACTCAGAACAGAATTTGTGTGCCCAGTGAATGTTTTCAGCTCTTCTCCGGAAGCAGTATCCCATAGTTTGATAGTGCCGTCTTGACTCCCACTCGCAATTGTAAACCCATCAGGACTAAAGGCGACACTCCAGACCCAATCCGTGTGTCCTATAAGTGTCCGAAGGTATTCACCTGTAGATGCATTCCATAACCGGATAGTCCCATCGTCACTACCACTCGCAAGCGTATTTCCATCAGAACTGAAGGCAATACTCCAGACCCAATCATCATGTCCTATTAACATCTGCTGGTGTTGCCCCGTGGTGGCATCCCACAGATTAATTGTGTTGTCTGAACCACCGGTTGCTACCACGTTTCCATTAGTACTGAACGCAACGCTCAAAAAATAATTTGTATACCCAGTTAGCACCTGCCGCTGTCCACCGAAGACAGCATCCCACAAGCGGACAGTGCCATCTGCACTACCACTCGCAATTGTGCCTCCACTGGTGCTAAACGCGACACTTAGAACAACATTTGTATGACCAGGAAGTTCCTGTTGCGGTTGTCCAGTAACAGTATCCCACAAGCGGACAGTGCCATCTGCACTACCACTCGCAATTGTGCCTCCATTTGGACTAAACGCGACACTATAGACAGGACCTTCATGGCCCGGCAGTGTCTGCTTGAGCACACCGAAGGCTGTATACCAAAGCCGTATAGTGCCATCACGGCTAGCACTTGCGAGTGTTCCTTCATTCGGACTGAATGCAACACTAAAGACAGAATCTTCATGTTCAGTAAGGATATATTGTTGTTCACCAGTTGCAACATCCCATAATTGGACAGATGTGTCTAAACTGCCGCTTGCAAGTGTTGCTCCGGACGGACTGAATGCAACACTCGTAACAGCATCAAAATGCCCGGGAAGCGTCCGCAGGTGTTCACGAGTTGTATAATTCCAAAGTCGTATGGTGCCATCAGCACTCCCACTGGCAAGTGTTTGGCTATCTGGACTAAATGCAAGACTCGAAACCACATCTGTGTGGCCCGGAAGTGTCTCTTGAGGTTCGCCAGTTGTAGTATTCCAAAGTTGGATAGTGCCATCAGCACTCCCACTGGCAAGTGTTTGACTATCTGAACTAAATGCAGCACAGTAAACGGTCTGTGCCTCTCCAGTGAACAATGCCATCTCCTCATAAGTTTGTGCATTATAAAGCCAAATACCGATAGAACTAACAACAGCCAGACGTGCGCCATCTGGTGAATATGTTAGCTCGCTTAGCCTACCTTTACCGAGACGCGCTTTCGCGTTTTCCGGTAAACTCAATTGCATAGTGTCTTGAGCAAAGGTTTTGGGTAGAAAAAGCGATGAAACAGAAAGTAGGGTTAAAAAAATAAATAACAACGTTTTTTTCATTATGAGGATTCTCCTTTACGGCAGCTGGCTTCCGAATGTTTTAGCGTGCGAATCAATTACGCAATGTTGAATGTTGTTCGTTTAAAAGTGTATCATAAATAGAAGTATATCACAAAAGGATGTGAATGTCAATTTTTAGTGGGAAGCGATGTAGGTTAGAATATTGGCAGGCAGCACATACTCAGTGCTTCAACTGTTGACTCTGGTTTATGTCAGGGGTAGGAACTTAAGACCAGACAAATATTTCGTTATCGTCTGGGGAATACCCGATGAATACTGCCAAGACTATTCTGGCACGCGCCCCTTGAACGGGTGGCACTTCGTGGATACAACGTGTGTTGAAAAAGTAGAGGTCCCCTTGTCCTAAATTGACTTGACAGTTATCTATTCCGTTCGCAGCAGCATACGTATCAAACGTTTCTGCAGCGATATGTGGTTGAATGTTTTCTGACCAGAGGCATCGGTGTAGAATAGCTTGTGTTCCTCTACCGGTTGCATCCGCATTTTGGACGCATAACACACCTGCAAACTGATGTTCAAAGCGGTAAACAGCATAATCGGCGCGTTGCTCTCGGTATTTGACACTATCAATGTGCGGTTTATAACTATGTGTTTCGTAATGAACGCGGAAGATAGCCGGACCGTAAAGTGATCCGTCCGGTTCACGTGCAACCTTAACCTCTTTTCCGGGGGAAAGCGCAGCGAGGGATTCGTAAATCAAGTTAACAGGATTATCAAATCCATCAAATAGAAATTGGAAAAGATGGTGTGTTGCTTCTGCATGCGCTAAAAAACCGGTTTTATCGATGCCACGATTGCCGAGACTCGTACCGATATCAATACGGGTGCGCTTATCGGCAGAGTTGATGTCTGCCTCGTCGCGCATCAATCCCATATTTGTGAATCTATTGATGAGTCCTTGGCACTGTTCAGGTGAGTACGCTTTCCGGAGAATAATGGCTGGTATTTCCGCCTGTGAAAGCGAATAAATAGGGTCTTTATACTTTTCACAAACCGTTTTGAGGTCAGGCTCCGCAGGAAACCAATTTGTTTCATTTTGCATAAGATACTCACTTCTGTAAATCCGCTTAATCTTGTGTCGTGTGTAGCGATCAGCAATTCAGATAGGCATTATGCTGAAATTTAGAATTTCGGATTGAAGAGATAATCATCTAATTTCTCGGCTACGAATTCAGCATTATGGTCAAGTTCACTGTTTTCAAAAGCGGCTTCACATCCAGTTTGATATTTCAAACGTCTGCCTAAACGGAACCAGCGGACACGATGAATCATTGCTATCATGTGGCGTGGTTCGTCAGATTGGTTTGGTACACCACGGTGCCAAAGCCGCATATCGCGAATCAACGCGCTCCCTTTTTTCGCAATTGCACGGATTGGTGGCGCGATTTCGCGACGTTCTGCCTCATGTTCTTCATCAATGTGTCGACCACTAACATCCAGATGTGATCCGGGCCACAGTTCTACACTGCCGTTCGCTTCCGTTGTGTCTTGAGGTGAAATATTGACAACCACCTCAGCTGCAGGGTGTGCCACTTCCATATTTTGCCACAGATGATCACCATCTCTATGAAGCGGTTGTGTGGAACTACCGGGGCAGTTGGTGTTACCGTTATAAAAATTATTGTAAACGCCTGGACCGAGCAGTTCCTTCGTCACCTGAATAACGTAAGGGTTCGCAACGATGTCACTAAAGATATATGGAGCAAACGGAGGCGGTCCCTGCTGGAGATGCCCTTTGAGCATCCCTGCACCACCCCATTTTTTCGCTTTAATCAGGATTTGCGAATCGGCATCCATCCGTTCTCGTAATATATCCAGATGCTCATCGTTAATAATGTTCTCTATGACAACATACCCATCAACGCTAATCGCTTCAACTGCTTGTTTGATATGCGTTTCTGTGAGTTTGCCAGCAGATAATTCATTCGGTTGAGCTGTTATTACCATTGAAAAATTCCTCATAGAGTGCTTGAACTGCAATGTCCATATCTGTTGATTTTACGCCAAACATCATGCTAACCTCATTTGAACCTTGGTTGATAATTTCTATATTTACTTTCGCACTTGCTAATGCACTTGTTGCTCGTGAGGCTATACCGACAGTGTGCCGCATACCTTCACCGACAACCATGATGAGAGATAAGCCTCGCTCTACAGAAACATCTTCAGGCGCGAGCGTTTGCCGAATCTTTTCCACTACCCTTTTCTCTTTTTCAGCAGGTAGATTTTCTTCTCGGAGGATGACAGACATATTGTCAATACCGGAGGGAATATGTTCAAAAGAGATATTTTCACCTTCTAATATCTGAAGTAGCCGTCTACCGAACCCTATCTGTCGGTTCATCAGATACTTGCTAAGGTAGACACAACAGACATTGCTCATCGCGGCAATACCCACAACAGGGATTTTCCTTGAGTTGCAGTGCGGAACAATCAATGTGCCAGCAGCTTTTGGATTGTGCGTATTTCGGATGTGGACAGGCACCATTGCGCGATACACAGGTTCAAGTGCCTCATCGTGAAATACTGAAAAACCGGCGTAAGAAAGTTCGCGCATCTCACGGTAGGTTAGTTCCGCAATCGGGGCAGGATTCGGCACAATAGAAGGATTTGCAGCGAACACTGAGTCAACATCTGTGAAGTTCTCATAGACTTCTGCCCGAACAGCACTGGCGAGAATAGCACCAGTAATATCTGATCCCCCACGAGAAAAGGTTACAATATTGCCTTCTTTTGAATATCCGAAAAAGCCTGGGAAGATCGTGATACCGGAACGTTCGCTTAGACTTCGCAGGCGGTTATATGCCTCAGGAAGAACTTGCGCACTGCCCGGTTCGTCGGACAGTAGTAAGCCAGCGTCCTTCGGATTCACGTAGTGTGCTTCTACGCCGCGTGCTTGCAACACCTGCGCAATTAGACGGGCACAATTATCCTCTCCGCCTGCCTTCATTGTATCCATATAGAGATCAGCATCGGTTGTGCTGTTTTCTAAACGTTGAGTCAAGTCCTTTGCGATAGGTTCAATAACCTCGGCGGGGAGTTCCAATTCAGAAGCGATATTCCTGTAACGTTCAATTGCCTCAGCACATTCCGATGCACCGATTTTTCCCATTAGTCTTTCCGATGCGGCTGCAATCAGCAGGTCGGTTACTTTTATGTCTTGGCTGTGACGTTTTCCGGGTGCTGATACGACAATTAACCGCCGTGTGGAGTCGGTTGTGATAATGTCACAAACTCGGTGAACCTGCTCGCCTGTTGCGAGGGAACTCCCACCAAACTTTGATACTTTTAACAATCCATAGCCTCCAATTCAATGTCGTATGTTGGTAACAATTATACCACAGTTCTAATTATTAAAGAAAGGGATTCATAAATCACGTGTGCTGCTTGTCACCGAACCGCCATCATACGTTTGAGGGCCCGTATGCGTATTTCCACAAGTTACAATGACCGGCACCGGATATTGATGCGTATATGATGGTCCATAAGATGGCACATTCGGATGTTTACATCGCCAAAATGTATACGTGCATCTATCACCATTTGAGTTAGTGGTAGTGCACTGTTCTTGAACATGCTGCAAAGTGCTACGATTACACGCATACTCGACATGCCCGCAGTTCCACGCAACAGAGATATGGGCATCTGCCTGACACGCGTAGAACGCATGTAATGTGCAATAGCCAGACATACTATTAATAACGTGAGTTTGATAAATATTTTTAGAAGTTACATATCATTGGCAACTGACAGTCTTTTTCCTGAAGTTCTTTATGTTTGAGTAAAGGTTTCTTCTTCAGACAGGTATAAGCGATCAAGGCAGCAACTGTGTTCACTTGAAAGTTAACAGGACTTCTATGTCGTGTGTGTTGTCCCTCTGTCTGACTTTTGAGTTCTTTATTTACGGACTCAACGAGCATCCGTTTCTTCAAGAGTGCTGTATCAGCATCAGACAAAGGTTCAGGTTTCATATTCGGACGCACTTTGTAAATGAGGGACACGCCTTCTTCTTGGAGTCTCTCCCGCAGATTTTTGGCGATATATCCTTTATCGGCAAATAGTTTGCCAAAGAGCCCACGACACAACTGTGGCACGGGTTGCCTGTCATCTACGTTTCCCCGTGCCACCATAGCGGACAACAGTTCACCTTGGTCGTTGATGACGACATGTAGTTTGAACCCATAGAACCATCCCATAGAAGTTTTAGCACGACCCGCACACTCAGCGAAGACGCGATGCGTTGAAATCCGACGATTGTGGCAGACCGGAAGGGGTGTTGAGTCTATGAAGGAAATCCCACGACATTCACCGAAACGGGTGTTCAGAAAAATAGACAACGGAACCAATACCTCTTGTGAGAGCTGCACAAAACGACTATAGCTGACAAGTTTTGGAAACGCCCAACGCAACTGGCAGCAAACATAATCCTGATAATAGGCTTTAAAGTTTTTATACCGCTTCTGATGAAAATGCACAAGTATCGTCATGACTTCGCTCGGATGAAGACACCGAAGTCTGCCACGGGTATTGCTTGTTCCGGGGATTTCCGGTAACTGGTGTTGTGCTTGATAGTGTTCGGACGCAAGAAAAAAGTTGTCAATTTCACAGAAAAGTGTTATGATATCCATCAGAGAACTCCTTTGTCCGTATTTGATATACTTCATAATAACAAAGAGGTTCTCTATTTACCAGTTTTTAATTATCAAACTCACGTTTTTCTACTCAATTTGCGTAAGTCCTGTAATCAACTTATAAACGATTTTACTTTACCCACAATTTCAGAAAAGTAGCAGAGCCGCTCATAATACCCCATAACCCGCTTTACATACTCACGAGTCTCTTTATATCCTCTAAAATACCCGTGCGGTGGCACACCCGACTCCCAAATTTCGGCATGTAAAGCTTTATCCTTTTCAGTAAGTAGACAGAGATTCGCGCTGATGGATTCCCACTGATAGGGTTCACCTTTGCGGTGTCCCGCAATTTTCTGTGCATCACTGATATGCCCACGTCCACCGTTGTAACTGGCTAAGGCAATACGGACACGATTCGGATGTGAACTTTCTTGATAGAGATCGTATAAACCGCGAAGGTAACGGGTCGCGCCAGCAATGCTTTCATTAGCCTGAAATGGATCGGTAACACCAAGTTCTTTCGCTGTCTCAGGCATCAGCTGCATCAATCCCTTTGCTCCTGCAGCACTCTCAGCATGTTTGTTAAATCCCGATTCTTGAACAATCAGGGCAGTAATTAGCCGCCAATCCAACTGATGTGTCGCAGCATGTTTTTGAATAACAGGACGGTACTTCAAAATATCAGGCGTAACAATCAGAAGACGCACACCGTTCCAGTCACGGACAAATGTGGCAAATCCCACAACCAGTACCGTACAGATGATAATTCTCACAAAAATGCGTCTTGTTATCTTTACCATGTGAGTCCAACCCCACTCTTCTCAAGGTGCGGCAGGTTCGGTTTCCTAACCGAACCGGGTTATCCAAGTCCATCGCCACGGTTTCTTATTTTGTAACACTGTTCGGAATACACAAGATGAAGGTTTTCACTGACTATCTGGAGCGGTTAGGAAACCGCTCCTACCGGCGAGGACATCAAAAGTGTTGAGTTTTCTAAATTAACACCTTATACCTCACTTTTAATTTCCCCAAACATAAGCAAACAGAAAAACAAAACGGTGCTGCTGCTCAGTTTCACCTTCTGCATGATCCAGGTTTTGAATATAACGCCACGCATAGTTGATGGAACCTTTCCAAGCAGTTATTGGGCGATATTTCCAACCAACCCGAATTTCAGAAAGCCTTTCAACTACGCCTGAAGGAAACTGAATATTTTGATAGTCCTCACCGTAAAAACGATCAGTAATATCCGCCTCCCCGTTTCGTTGATGACTAAAACGAGTCTCAATCACTGCTGAAGGTGTAGCCTGATAAGACACGCGGAACGTAAATATATCCGCATCCGTGCCAATCGGATGTCCTATCATCGCCCCAAAGTGAGTAAACTGATTATCGGACTCAAGATGCGTATACGCCCATCGATTGACTCGCACATATTCTGTGTGTATTCCCAGTTGACGTTCTGTCCGGTGTGGATACCACTCCAGACCTATAAGCCATGTGACTGCATGTGGATCAGAGGTCTCTGGATTATACTGAAAATCATCTGCCACCCACTCTACATAGAGGCGAAGCCCATCAATCGGACGCACTGCCCCATCAAAACTGAACATGATGTTGTCGTCATTTTTCGCATTGTATTGAACCGCATAATACGGAATAACAGGATTGAGATAGTTCCACGCCACCGATTGCACGTCGCCACCGTAAAGCACCCACTCAGCAGCACCGATTTCAAGCCAATCGCTGAATTGATAGTCAAGCCGATGTGCGCTGAGATAACGTTTTGCGAGATAGCGAGTTTCGCCATCGTCATACCACGTCGAATTGAGCTGTGCAGAAAATGCTGTGGCTTTGAGTGCCCCTATTTTGCATGGAAAAGTGCCAGTGAGTCGGATAAGTTCAAAGGGCGGTGAGTTGTCCGAAATCCCAACAGATTTGTCAGGACTACCACCCCAGAACACAAAATCTCTGCCTATCAAAAGGTCCAATTCAGCGTCTCCAAAAGGCATCAAGTGGTATTGGAGATAACTTCTTTTGAAATCAACAACATAGTCACCACGCCATCTTTCAAAACGTTGATCAGCAGATTTCAGAAGCGGCGGCGGATCCGGCAGAAAAAAACTCTCAATAAAATCGGGACCTTGTTCAAAATTAGAGAATTCTAACTCTGTATATATCGTGAGCCGATTCTTGTTATTTCCGATACCGTAATGAAATCCGCTTTGAAGTGCAGGCGCGATTTCTTTATTCGTCCCACGAAGTTCTGGCTGTATACGTATATCAGTCTTTTGTTTGGAAACAAGGTGCGAATCCTGTGGGTGTATTCGTGCTAATTCAGATCGAAATTCACGCTTGAGTTGCTCTAATAATTTTCTGTCTATAGGTGATACAGTGACCGTACCTGTGCTAATCCTTGCTTCAGCGCGTTGGATAATTTTTGCCACATCATCACGCGAAAGTGGCAAAGAATACCGATGAAAACCACCTGTGATACCTGCTATCTCCAGTTTAGCAAGTGCATCAATCACCCAACCGTCAAAGTTAAGCGGTATACTCGGCGCAGCTTGAACTGAAAACAAAATGAGTAGCATCAATAAGAAAATAGCGTAGAGAAGCAACGCGTAATTCTTACACACTACGGTAAAATCTTGCGAGTTCATTCAGTTTCCAACTCCTCTAACATCTTATCAATTTTACGAAACTGCCAACCCCATCGTGTATTATATAAGAATTGTCGTAGGTCAAATCGGTTGTCATCAGGCGAATAGGGTTCGGCGTGGTATGCAGGGGTTAATGTCGTCATCTTATGCCGATTAATAGCGTAGTAGCGGAAAAACCTTTTGACCTTCTCTGCTACTTCACCGGCAGGTAGATGATTCCATTCCTGAACAAGTTTTTCAAACATACTGACAGGACCACACCGATGCACTTTTCGGAGCTGTCCGAAACGACTCAACTCGGTGTATGTCATTCCCATATCTTCTTCATCGGTTTGAGTGTAGGTCTCAGTGATAGGTTCTAATTCAGCAGTTGGCGGTGCCTCAAGGATAGTGCCGAGGCTTGGATAACCGAGATGCTCCGCTGCCCAGCGCAGAAAACTACGTAGATCCGTTTTGCTGATACTTCCAATCGGATTGATGTCGGCACTACTACAATCATATTTCGTCAGATAACCACGCAACGCCTCGTCAACATTACCTGTGCCTAAGACAAGAAGCGTGCCGCGCCTATTACGAACCCACGGCAACGTCTGTGCAAAAAGATAACTGATGACCATCCGCAGACGCGCCTGTATGTTTTGAAGTGCCTGATTCTCTATCGTGCTTCCGCCTTCGGTCTTGAACTGAGGCGTTTTGCCGGTTATACCAAAAAACAGTTTTCGCAAAGCACCCACAAGGGACTCCATGTTGATATCAAGATGATAGCTTCCAATTTCACTCGCCAACTGTTTTGCGCGATGCCGTGTTTCACGAGAACTGTTTGCTGTCCCTATGTAGCAAGTATAGAGCAGCTGATTTGCAATATATTGCGCTGCGGGCTGCGGATCACTAAAATCGGTTTTGATTTTTTCTACACATTCGGCACCAAGCAACGTTTCTGCATCACGGATAACGTGCGGCATATCAGCAAGAATCGCTTTTGCAACGAGTTGACACATAGAACCGACAAGCGTCGCAACAGCACCGCTATCCGAACCGCCCGAAAGCGGAACGAAAAAGCCTGCTGCTTCGGAACGCCTCAGATAATCCCAAAGCCAACATGCCGGACCAAGCGCAATCTCTTCTTCAGGCGTGTGAATGTTGAGGTCAACCTTCGGAACGGTGACAGAACGTTTTTCAACATCTGTCACCTTAAAATCAGCATAAATTTGCGGAATAGAAACCCCATGACTTGCCTGCACTGCTCCACTCATTCTTGAACCGCGATAGGATCGCACATCCCGTAAATCAACAGTCGCTGTGACAACTTCAACATCATTGATAGAAAATTGTGAGCCTTGTGTGAGGATGTGTCCGTTTTGCGCTATCGTTGCGCAACCATCGAAATAGAGCCTGCCACCATCACAGCCCTGCTGATTCGCATAAAGGTAAACCCCGCCACATTTTTCTGTCGCATTTCGAATCAGCGATAGACGCGTATCAAGTTTGCGAAGTTCGTGATGTGAACCCGATCCATTGGCAATTATCTCAACGCCGTTATATGCAAGATCAATATGCGGGGAGTGCGGTGCAAACAACTCTTCACAGGTTTCCGATGCCAAAACTGTATCGTGTGTCACAATGACGGCGCACCCTATCGGCACAGTACGATTCGGTGTGATTTCGAGGATCTCAGGCGGCACCTGAAAAGGTTCCGTTGTCCATCCTTTTTGCCATGCGGTAAACCAACGTGGCTCCCGATAGTTCCCTTCAGCAGCAAGCACCAATTTTGGACGAATTAGAAGAATCTTCCCATCACAGACAAACACGCGGCAGTTGTAACGCACACTTTTGTGCATGACCGGCATCCCAATATCGCACAAGATACCGTTGGTATGCCCACCGATTATGATCCGTGCCAGGGATTCCCAACTATGACGTAACGTATCTTCTTCAAGGAAATGATCTTCACATGAATAACCCGTTATCTCAAGTTCAGGACCGAGCCGATAGCGCGCTCCTGTCGCTTTAGCACGTTCAATCGATTCAATGATGCGATCACAATTTCCCTCAAAGTCAAGTGCCCACTGATTCAGGTTGCACGTTGCAAGTGTTGTTTTCATATTTTTACACAATTAGTAGTTTTGCGATTAAACCTTAACAAAAATCCCTTGCTTTTTCTTTTTTAGCATTTTTATTTGACATTTTGACAATTTTTGTGGTATCATATTTATGTTCAGAGTAAAAACCGCTGAACACCTTATGGAGGAGGCGGGAATCGAACCCGCGAAAAATGAGTGCTAACCCCATATCCAGAACCATCTCTCCCCCATATTTAGGTGTTCAGCGGTTTCATTATTATAATACATTTTCTGCCTGTTTGCAAATTAACACCCCAAATTTATCTTTAAAAAAAGTGCTATAAATCCTTATGTAGACTACATTTTGGCTTGATTTAATTCTAATTGAGTCAAAAAACAGCCTAATTAGACAACAAAATTACCATAAACCCAGTATTCATGCGCTGCGGAATATAGGTTTTATAGTTATCAGTCATCAGCATTCAGCAAAGAGGGCTTCTCTTAACTAACTGCTGATTGCTGACCGCCGATGACTATCATGTCTTTTGCGGCTTTTTACGAGCGGCAGGAAACAAGATATTATTTAATATCAACCGATAACCCGGTGAATGCTTGTGTAGGTCTAAATTCGTAGGAATCTTCCCCTCACCAACGAGGTGACGGTAATCCTCAGGGTCATGTCCACCGAGGAACGTAAAAGTCCCCTTCCCTAAAGTGCCGTGAATATACTTGGCATAATTCGTCCCTTCAATTTTTGCTAAAATCGTAACAGATGGGTGAATCCTGTCCAAATTAAAAGATGTTGTCTGTCCAAGATAACCGCGAACCTCCGAAACATGGTTTTGTGTGAGCATTGTCGGAATAGGATCATGTTTAGCAGAAAATTCAAACAGTTGAAAATCCTCAACACCGGTCTGTGGGCTCCGATCAGGATTCGGATTGTCAACGTCTGAGAACTCATAACGATTCGGGTTCGGGTAAAGCGTGAAATTCTTGAAAGCGAACGTTCGTTCAAAATCCAATAAATTTTGGAAATCGGGTGCCATCGGGGTAGCGTCTAAAACAGGGTCAACAATATCAATTGTCCCACCTTTTGCAGCCAAAGCAATGTCCAAAGTTTCGGGTGCTGAACACATAGCAAATATAAATCCACCCTTTGCCACATAATCGGCGATATCCAATGCGGTTTGACCTTTGTGGCGAGAGACACTCTTAAATCCTGCTTCTTTTGCTGCACCTTCAAATAACGCCATCCGTTGCTGATACCACACTTGATGTGAAAAAGAGCCATGAAATTTCCCGTGTTGCCCCGAGAAATCTTCATGATGTAAGTGAAGCCAATCGTAGCCTTCTGTATGCAATGCCCCGCGCTGCACCTCTTTGTCCCAGATTTGGTCATAAGGAATTTCCGCATAATCCAGCGCAAGTTTCACTGCATCGTCCCACGGATCACGATATACGGATGCTCCAGGTGGCGCATACACAGCAATTCTTGGGGCTTTTTCTAATAATATCTCATCCATATTGCTCGTTTCAATGATAGTCTCTTTGATTGTTTGATATTCTACATTGCTCATCGGTTCAAAAGAGACACCCATCTGTGTTGCCCGTGCTCGCACATCCGCCGCATCGGGAATCACAAATGCACCGCCCCGATAATTCAGCCACCAATAACATTGATATTCACGCGGCACCTCTAATGCCCAATATGTCAATCCATAAGCTTTCAGATGGTTCGTCTGTTTCTGCTCCATCGGTACAAGCAAATATTGTGCTGAGGCGGTAGACATAATCATTGTAAGGCAAACTATTATCAGGAAAGAAAGCGCGAACTTGTTTAGTTTATACATAGATACACCTCATACCATATCTGTAGCAAAATCAAAAAATTTACCTATCATTTTCCTCGTAATTTGTGATTTTAAATTTTAATTATTTTAGCATGAGTTCTAAATAAGCATTCAAGCGTAAGGTAGAATACCAAATCAACACACGTTGTAAGCATGTTTAGTCTATCGCTCCAGCGGAGCGAAATGTTTATAGAAAAGAGTTAGTTCTTTCTTCCGCTCCAGCGGAGCGGTATGTGGTGTCATTACACATAGCACTCCGCTGGAGTGCTATAACTTGGAATCACGTTTTCTATAGACATAGCACTCCGCTGGAGTGCGGAAAAAGATTTGTTACCAATATGAATCGTGTCGGGTACCTCTAAATCCTTAAAGTTGAACCCACGTTATCTTGGATTTCGGGTGCTGTATGAAATTAGGCTATGTCTGCGTTTTTTATCTGTATATTCGCCTGTAAACTTTATAGCTGCGCCACCGACAAATTCTTTTGATGCCTTATGAATAATATCGCGTGACGGGCTATGAACTTGAACGATACCAGATATAAGCTGAGTTGTATTCTCACAAATTTCAGGTTTAACGATAAATAACCATTGGTTTGGATATTTCTCAACATTTCTTTGACCGTTAGCCGCTTATTATCCACTGCAAAACTCATAGTTATCTCCTATTATAACCCAAGTTGCTACCTTTTGAAAATCAATCAATTCCCTTATCGTTAGGGTGTTTAATCTTTCGCTCCAGCGGAGCGAAATGTTTATAGAAAAAGTGAGTCCTTATCCTCCGCTCCAGCGGAGCGGTATGTCCAGTAACTGTGAGTAGCACTTATCTGAAAATTCTGTGTAGATGACATTTTCATGTTATAGGTGGCAACTTGGGTTATTATACAATAAAAATACGCAATTAGTAGTTTTGGACATGATAAAATTTGATAATTTTAGTGTATTTATGACAGTAATTCATTTATTGTTATTAATTGGGGATTAAATTTTTCGAAACCCAATGGTGTAAGTTTTAATTTATTCATATATTCATAGTTTATATTTTTGCATATTTCTATTAAGTCTTTATCGTCTGAAGCAAAAATATCACAGAATGGCAAGTGTAATATGTATCTTATATCTCTTGTAAAATTTGTGCCTTTAGTTTGTATGATAAATTTGCATTTTTCTATATTGAAATACAGAAAATATATATAGTAGCAGAAAAAAGTATAAGGGTATCTTTGGCTTATTTTTATGTTGTTGTTAATTGTTTCTTTTATCTCTTGTGTTTCTTTTTCTGTTAGTTTTGCGATTGGTGCTATTGCATTAATGCTGTTTGTTGTATTTCTGTTAAAAATAGTTTCTATGTCTATTATTAATGCATGAAACATTTTTTGCATTATTTCTTTTTTAAATTTCTTATCATTGTTTTTGATATTGTCCCTAATAAATTTTATCAAATCATTATTTATATTTTCATCGCCGTATTTTAATAAGTATTTTTGTAGTTTTTCAATATACCTTTTTTGATTTATGCGTGGGTCTCCTAATTGGCCTATTATTTCAGCAAATTCAATTATATAATTAGAGGCTTGATTGTTTTCGAAAAACTTTTTTAAAATTTCAAATATCTTTTCTTCTTCTTCAAATTGTTGTTTGGCATACTGGTTCAGGTTTTTGATTTCACGTTTTAAATCTTCTGTTTCACCTATTTGGGCATAAGTCATTTTCGTTATCGGTATATTTTCTATAATTTCTTTTTTTATTATTTCTGGTGTTGTATCATAACATACATGGTATTCTAATCTTATTTTTGATTGAATAAATTCATCTATTTTTTCTTTGCCATATTTTATTGATCCTATTAATAATTCAAAACTCAGTATAGGACTATACCTAATATCATATAACGAATGTAAAAAACTAATTTCTTCTTGTTTTAGTGTTTGTAGCGACGATTTGTCTAATAGTAGTATTTGTTTTCTCATGTGATTACAACACTCCTTGCTCTTTAAGTTTAGCAATAAGTTCTGCCTGCGTTCCAGTGCCTTTAGTAGAATTACAAGCCCCACAGAGAAGTTGCAAGTTATCCTTGTGGTCTGTGCCACCGTGTTTTTGTGGGACAATATGATCTACAGTCAAATTACGGAATGGAAAATGAGTTCGGCAGCCATTGCAGACACCTTCCTGTTTACCATAAAGTGTGTGTTTGTGGGTTTGGTAATTAGGCAATTTCTCACTGCGCTTGGGTATATCGGTTCGGTGTGTTACATCATAAAACATTCCAAGTTCTTTCTTAAGACGCATTTTGACAAGTTCTACGGCTTTTTCTGATATATCAATACCGATCCACTGACGGTTTAGACGCTCTGCTGCCACGCAGGTTGTTGCACAACCGCAGAAGGGGTCTAATACCATATCACCTTCTTTTGATGATGCCTTGATTATCCGTTCTAATAATGCTAATGGTTTTTGTGTGGGGTAGCCTGTTTTTTCGTTTCCTAATACTGGCTGTATATCTGTCCATAAATTATTTGCTGGCATTCCTTCCTTTAAACGGTGTTTACGATATACTTTTCCGTTGGCAAAATCAAGTTCACCTTCTTCATCTAATTTTTGTAGTGTTGATTTTTTTACAGTCCATCCGCTTGGGTTTGGCGGATAAAATCCTTTATATTCATAGCAAAGATTTGGACGCTCTCCTAATCCAGGAGGTCTGAATGGATTTCGTCTTTCATATTTTCCTTTTTCATCTTTAAATTTGAATTTTTTTAGATATTCTTCACTGAATGGAATAAGGTCTGAATTTATATCAAATTTACTATTATGATATGCGTAATATAGAATTTGGTCTGTTGACGTGCCGTATGATTTTTCTTTATACTGTGTTGTTTTACCTGCTCCCTGTATGCGTTGCCAAACAATTTCATTTCTAAAGTTTTCTTTACCAAAAACACTATCCATAAGAATTTTTAGATAGTGACTTGCTGTTGGATCACAATGAAGGTATATACTTCCTGTATCTTTCAAAACACGTTTCATCTCAAGCAGGCGGATTGACATCATTATTAGATATGATTTCATTCCCTTTCCGTGTGTTATTTCTGATGTCTGTATTGCCTGATATAAAGCGGGTTCACGGTCTGCGATTTCGCCGTGCCAAGCATTGTCAACGTCTGATAGTGTCCACGTATCCTTAAACGCTGCACCAGCAGCTTCACTGCCAATTGGAGCTGCGTAATTTCGGTTGGAATTGAAAGGTGGATCAAGGTATATTAGATCTGCGGACTGGGTGTCCAAACCACGCAATATATGTAAATTATCATTACTAAAGATTGTACGATTATTAACATTCATTTATTATTTCCTGATAAGAAATTTCCAAAACATAACGGACATAACAATAGCCACACCTCACTCAACCGAAACCGCAATTGGCTGATACCCAAAAACAGCTTTTCCATTGCTCATTAACGGCGATTCACTGCCAGGGTCAGTAATATCAACCGTCCAGAGTTGTCCGTTATTTTCATAGAGTATCCAGCGTCCGTTCGGTGGCACCCAGACGGGACGACTACCGCCCATCTCAGTTATTTTTTCCTCTGTGGGTTGACCGGTATCGGAAAAAGTAACTATCCAAATTTGACGGGAGTTTTCACCTGTCCCGCGTGAAAAAGCGAGGATATTTTGGTCAGCAGGATGCCAAGCGGGTTCCGCATCATCTGCCGGGGAGATAACGATCGACTCAACACTGTTTGTTACATGGTCAAAGGCATAGATGTTACGGTTTTCCCCAACTTGCGGATTTTCAATTGTTCCCACAGTCGCATAAGCAAGCAGCTGTCCATCTCTGCGCCATGCCGGATTAGTCATTTCACGGGCTGTTGAAGGAATTCGGAAAATCTCTTCGCTCCGTAGATGTTGGATAAGGATCCGTTTACGGCCGCTTGGCTCCGTATGTGAATATGCAAGATATTCACCATCGGCGGAGATCGTGACATCTTCCGCAAGATGCCGATTATCAAGAAAGACCATGCTTTTTCCCGTAGCAATATCTTTGAGAATGACATTGTCATCAAAATCATGGTAAACAAGTGTCCCATTTTCCGATGCAGAGGGGCGAAAACCCGCACCGAGCG
Source organism: Candidatus Poribacteria bacterium (assembly GCA_965197475.1). Lineage (GTDB taxonomy): Bacteria > Poribacteria > WGA-4E > WGA-4E > WGA-3G > MSPOR6. Next base: position 2,728,488 of record CBDANF010000003.1, read on the forward strand.
GTGCAACCCGTGTGTCAACTACTACGGAAGACTCATCGCCTGCTTCAGCATCAACTGCGCGGTCAGCTGCCGTAGCCGGAGCTATCCGCCATAAAACGCCATCATGGCTATAATAGATAAACACAGACTCTGCAGCAAGCGAAAACCCATCTACACTCAAACCTTGGAGTAGTCCCTCGTTAGTCTCAGTCTTATTGTCCTTTCCATCCTCTTCAGGCGTTTCTGTAGCTTTAAGAATATTCGCTGTGTTCGGTTCAAATTTGTCGCTGTTTTTCAGTTTCCAACCAGCACCATCCGCCTCAAAGTGAAACGCTAAGCCTCTTGTCCAATACATCCACTCTTCAATCATTTTTCCATTCCGTGTGTATTTGAAAATATCCTCAGGTTCCCCATACATCCGTGCGATATTCCACCGTCCACCATCTGAGAGTTCAGCCATTGTGCCTTTCTCATCAACATAAGACGCTAAAATGTCAATATCCACATGTGGTGTTGTTTTGCCGGAAAACACGGTGATAGCAGCTGGAGTGCCGCGCACTGGTTGATGTGTGCCGTAAATCCCGATTCCGTCCGATGTTCCTGAGCGTGCATCACCGTTTTGGTCAACGATTGCCATGACATAGTATTTGCCGGGTTTCACGTCAACAAGGTATGTGCCATCTTCGTCAAGAAAAAGCGGCATCCACATCGGTGAACTGAAGTCCGGTGTCGTAGACAGACTCAAAATACCATCCGGGACAGGTGCCTCATTCTCCGATGTAACGTTTTTATTTGCTGCTTTAGTAGTACGCGAGGACAAAAATGACGTGATTTTGCCAGTGATACTCCCCATCTGTTCCTCTGAAGGTATTCCGGCGGTTGGATTCGATCCGAGATCAACGGTAGAACGCGTGTTTTCTAAATTGGATAATGCAACAAGCTGCCCATCCGCATCATAATGTGCGCTCATCCGAATGTAAACGGCACGCGTTTTCCCCTCATCAACGGTTAACAAAGCAGGTGGTATTGTCGCAATTGCGTCTGTTCCAAAACCGCCAAGACTATCACCTACGCTGTACTTGCCGTCTCCATCCACGTCATGATTCGCGATAAAATAGTACTCACCTGGCGGTAATTGGAGACAATACTGCCCTTCTGCATCTGTTTTGGTTATCACAATAGGATTCACCAACGCAGAAGTAGGGTATACTTCAACCCGAACCGCTGTACCCGTTTGTGGAATTGGCATTATACGACCAGAAACAATCGCAGTGCTTTCCTGAATTTTCGTTTGATGTTTCGCAGTATAGGTGGCAGAAACCAGGATCTCTAAATCCTCAGTAAATGCGTTAGGTTTAATCAACACAGGTTCTGGAAAGGCACCACGTTTATGAATATCTGTAACGCCATAAAAGCCGAACGTGTCCCCTACGTCAAGTTTGTTACTGGAATTCTTATCAACAATCGCCATCAGATAGTATTTACCCGGTTTCAATCGAAGTTCCCACGCACCGGTTTTGGTATCAACAACAGCAATCCCAGCCCGATATTTCCATGACGTGTCTGTATACGCAAGGATAAGCCGTTGGACTTCAGTACCTACCGCTTTTTCAGTATATTTCAGTATGCCTTGACAACCTGATGTCGCTTGGGTTAACTCGCTCTTGAATCGTCGGTACTCACTTGGTCGGTATGTGGAAGCAGCAACCAGTTTGAGTTCATCCCCTGTCCGTTGCAGACGAGCCGTAATCGGAATCTTTATCCCCTTCAATTGTGTGTTTGAACCGATATCGACCGCCTGATGTTTTTGCGCTTTATTTTGCCAATCTTTTACTCCCAAGACACCGTAAGCATCTCCCTCGTCAAATTTGCCGGAACCATCAACATCAATATAAGCAACTAAATAATACCTACCCGGTTCCACACGGAGTGTGAATGTCCCTGTTTTCAAACGGGATACACCACTAGTATAAAGGTCTTTGAGTTTTTCATCGCGATATACCGACACATTTGTTTGTGAAAGGTCCTGTCCCTCCCAAATAATCTCTCCGGACAGTGTCGCTGTCATACGTTTGATTGAAGATTCGGGGTTAGCAGAACCAGGTGGAAACGCCTGATTTGACGATTGTTGTGCATAGAGTAACAGATTCCCGATTAATCCGATGCCAATAATAAGTGTAAAAAATGCCAATCGTTTCATAATTACTCTGTCTCCATTTTGATCCGATTACTTGTAATATATTGTAGTCCCTCTTATTTCCTGTTTTCATTTTATCATATCTTTGAACAATTATCAAGGAAATCATGGGCTGCGCAGAGCCATTCAGTTCGTAGGTTGGGTAGAGCGCAAGCGAAACCCAACAATTAACCAGTTTGTAGGAGGTCTGTATAGTTCTTGGCATTAACCACACCCTCATTTGTAGTGGCTTGTAAGCACGCCAATCAAGATGTATCGTTAATTGTAAAATCTACTCTAAATGAGTCTGATACTTGTAATAATCCAAGTGATACAAATCTATGAATATGGTATCATGTGAAATACATTGATGTCCTGTTTTTAGACGAACCTTTTACCAATCTCGATGTTACGACCGTGACATTTCTGAAATCATTACTCCAACGTTTAGCCGATTTGGGCAAAACAATACTCTACTGCACACACATACTTGAAGTGGCAGAAACGCTCTGCCCGCGAATTATGATTATCAATAACGGAAAACTCATCGCAGACGCACCGGTGGCGGCGTTACAGCAGCAGACAAATCAGACAGCACTCAACGAAATTTTTGTCCAGTTGACTGAAACAATAGGACTTGATGAGAAAACTGATGAAGCAGTTCGGATTGTGATGGAGGACACACCGAATGCTTGAGAAAATTGCTGGAATATTTGACGTATCCTCAACCCAGTACAAATATCTCCTACAGACAGAAAAAACCGTCACGAAACGATCACTTGAAGGACAACCCCTTGCTTCAAACATATTGAACTACGTGTTCAGTTTTTTGATTAGTGCAACGTTTTTCTTTATTCCGTTACTGATAAACATTTCTGTCTATAACTACGCACTGATAGGAATAACTGTATCGATGGTGATGATAGGGATATGGACGCTACCCTACTTTGATATTCTCATCTACCCCATAAACTATCCCGTTGTGGCGCATACACCGATATCATCGCGCACCTATTTTCTTGTGAAGTTGACACAGATACTCAGTTATACTGTCAAGTTGTTGGTTTGTCTAAATCTCATACCTGCTATCGGCGGCATTTGGATTCGTAGTGGAGAATCTTCTCAGCTCCAAATCCTTTTTCCGTTAGTCTATCTCCCTATCGCTATTATTTCCGGCATATTCACTATTGGTATTATGACAACATTTGCAGGGTTTTTGACAAAGCTATACGCCTATAAAAAACTACGAAATCTCGCCAAATTTTCTCAAGGATTATTTCCTGTACTGTTTCCATCAGTGTGGATGATCATTTATTTCCTCCCTAAAGACATCCCCAAGGATACTACTATAGAAATGTTTTCCTCCGCTGCAAAATGGTTCTATGCCCTTCCGAACGGTTGGTTTGCTGCCACAGTCTCGGTCGGACTTGGACAAATAGAAATCCGTTTTCTGATTTTAACTGTACTCGCCGTTATTTCAACTGCTTTCTTAGTCCTTGTGCCACTTCAAAGCATCGCTAAAACATATTCAAAATACCTTTCCTACCTATTAGAAACGGATATCAAGCAAAAATTCAAGTTAAAAGTCAAAATCCCTCGGTTTGCAAAAATTATCCGAAACCGCATTATCCTTGCGGGTCTTTGTATGAGTTCAGTATATTTCTGCCGAGATAAAAGGATGCTGCAAGGGGTATTAGGTATGCTTGGAAGTTCCATCGGCTTTTTTGTTCTCTTTACACAGGCAGATAAATTTTATTTGGGATGGATTGTGAAGTCATACATTCCCGGACTAAACCCCGCGTTTTTTACGGTGTCCTGTTTTTTCGGTGTAGGCTTCGTAAGCATTTTTCTCTCTACTGTCAGGTATACGGAACATTGGAAGGCATCGTGGATGTTTAGGGTTATACCGCTTACGGCACCTCTTGACTTATGGCGCGGCGCACAGATAACCACTATGCTCTATGCTGTTATGCCGTATACGCTTTTGCTGTACGCTATTGCTATCGTCTTTTGGCGGGAAGCAGGGATTTTATATGTTTTGCCGAATCTGGTCTTTATCTTGTATAATATCCTGCTTCACCCAAAACCTGAATCGGGTTTTCCATTCTCTGAAGAAATCAACCCAAAGAAAGGCGGAATGGGGTGTGCACATTTTATCTATGTTAATCTTGCAATGATGCTCTTCATCGGTATCCACTTTATGGCTTACCTGATTCATGTGTGGGTATATATCGGGGTGTATTGCGTTATTGTGGTGGGTGGGCTTTTCGGGTTTGTTTATCTTTTCACGAAAAGAGAGTGAAAAGGCACACTTAAAAGTAGCAGGCACGCTGTGTGTGCCGTAACTATAGGCAAAGAGACGCAATGAATTGCGCACTACAAATGCCGATTTTGCACTCCTGAGACGCGGTGGATAGCACACGGAATGTGACTACTACTTCGCCAAATCTTTTGCTTTTTTGAACTTCTGTTTAGCGAATTGTCCCCATTCTTTGATCTTCTCGTTCCGATACACTTGGTCTTTCCAGTCTGATGCAGCAATTTTCATTGCCTCCTCTTCAGAAATCGGCATCTCCACCAGTGCTGCTATCGCCGCTTCGCGTTTTTCTGCGTCTTTACAATTGCTAATCGCTTTCCATGCATCAACAAGGTCCTCATGCGGATCAATGATGAGAACACCAAAAAGATCATTAACAATATCCCATCGCGTACTGCCTTTTTCAGCATCATAAGGAAACGGAGTTAATTGTAACGCGAACGGGTTCGTAACAACGCACCGATCCCCTAATTTATCATAGAGTGCTGGGAGTACACTGGCACGATTCAGTCCACCTTTCCATTTAGGGCCCTCAGGATCACTGTCGCGTAGCATCCACAGTTTTTGTGCCTTTTCAGACAAAACGAACGCAACAAACTTTTTCGCCACATCCATGTTCGGCGCGCCTTTAAAGATTGCGATGGAGTCCGGATTGACAACAGTACCATCGGTCGGCAAAACATATTTGATTTTATCAGCACCCACTGCCGCTATCTGACTGTAAGCATAAAAATCAATGGCTAACCCATAAATCACTTCCCCGTTAGCAACGTCCCTTGGAATAACATTGGAGCCAGCGGAGAACTTTTTCACATTTCCGCCCAATTTCGTCAGGAGCGCAAATCCCTTATCCCATCCGTGCGTTTGAAGGATAATCTCATACATCATATGCGCGCTACCGCTTTCATTCGGATCCGCTGCACCAATTCTATTGATCAAAGCGATGTCACCCAAATCCTCCCATTTTGTGGTTTTAGGGAGTTTGCGCAGCTCACGCACCTGATCATTATACATAATACCGAAACTTGACAACGCCGCACCATACCACCGATGCTTGACATCATAAACAGGAATACCATGATACATTTGTGGAATCTGTTTCAGTTGGGCATCGGGGAGTTTGTATGAAGTTAACAACCCCATCTCAGCAAGACGCAGATAACTGTCCGTTCCACCGCCAAAGAAAATATCAATACCGATACCATCTGGCACCCGCTCAAACTCTGATACAATATTCCGATAGTTGGTAGAGGTGCCGCCGGCATCTCGCCAATCAGTTTCAACTGTTCTGCCAGTCTCTACTTCATACCATTTTTCAAAGTTATCGCCGAATTCCTTCTCAATACTTTCGGGATGGGGAGATATAATTATGAGTTTATCCTGTGCAGATACGGCAACCGACAATGCCATTAGGCAGAGCAGTAACCCAAATGTTGCGATATGGGGAACCTTCAAAATTCGCCCTAACGGATTTAAAATGGACATGGTTGTGATTTCTCCTCTGAATATTGAAATTTTTGTAGGTTGGGTAGAGCGTGCGAAACCCAACAAATTCTGATTTACGAGATGCTCTCTACAATCAGTAATAATAGCAACTGAAAACCGAAACCGATAAAATGTCTTAGATTCTAAACAGCGAAACAATATCCCGTATTTTCCACATTAAAATCAAGATGCCACCAAGCAGTATTAGATACCACACAATCATCGGTATTATCCGCTTTTTCTTAAAGAACGAACGGGATGGTCTCTTCTGTTCCATTATATCGCTCCTTACGCTTATCTTGTTAGAAAGGATTGCACCTCAGACACTGTTGCGATTATGATAGCATATATCACGGAAAAATGTCAAATCCTATTCTGTGAATTTTCGTAACTTGCATTGCTATATTCTTCGTTATTATGGTATAATAACACCTATGGAAAATCTTCTACTTGCTGAACATTCAGCTTCTCCATATCTGATTAATCCATCATTTTCAGGGCACCAAACCTTTCCGTTTCGGTATACGTGGCTAAAGAAGGGCGTTGATGCGGCGACAGAAGATCCAACGATCTTTTCATCAGAATACGCTACTGTGACTTTAGGTGTCGGAAAAAACATGGTGGATTCTATTCGGCACTGGTGCAGCGTTGCAGGACTCATCAAAGCAGATTATCATCAACGCGGTCGATTCGTTCCCACTATCCTTGGCAAATCCATTTTTGATGACAAAAAAGGATTTGACCCGTACCTTGATGATCCTGCCACTTTGTGGTTGATTCACTGGCAGATCACAACGAATATCAATCAGGCAACCGCGTGGTATTGGGCATTTAATATTCTAAAGAAAAATCAATTCATTCGTTCAACATTCATGAAAGAGTTGTACGAATGGGTACGACAACAGAAAGAATCCACGCCGCTTGCTTCTGACAACACACTTCAACGGGATGTTAATTGCTTTATCCGAACCTACTGCCAGTCACGTCACAGTGCTGCTGTAGTGGAAGAGACGTTTGACTGTCCACTCGTTGAACTCAACTTAATAGCTGAATTGCCAGATGGTGAAGGGTATGGATTCCAGCGCGGCGAAAAAGAGACGTTACCAATTGAGGTTGTTACCGCAACACTCATAGCCTTTTGGGATGTTCGTTTTTCCGAAAGGGACGCACTGTCTTTCACAGACCTGATGTACGCCCCCTTAAGTCCAGGACGAATTTTCAGATTAGACGAAGACACGATGACGATATATCTTGAAAAACTTGAACAACTCACCGATGGCGCACTGCTATACGACGAAACCGCTGACCTGAAGCAGGTCTATCGATATAGAGATTTTAATCCGATGCAGGCTTTAAAGAGGTATTATGGGTAACGTTCCGCTGTCAGATCTTTTTCATATAAAAGGTCGTTTTCGCCGCTCGGTGCACATTGAACGTGACTTCTATACAGAAAATGCCCTTGATGGATACGTTTTAACTGTCACCGCGCGGGAAATGTTATCACGTCTCATTGCAACGTTTGAAAATGAGGCAACATCTAAAGCGTGGTCACTTACCGGTCCCTACGGGTCGGGCAAATCAGCATTTGCACTCTTCGCCGCGAAACTGCTTGGCAATTCTGATGCCCGGACAACACAACAAGCTTTTGAAATACTAAAACGTGGAGATGCCTCGTTATATGAACGATTCATCAGCACAAACGGTGATGAAAAGCGGACACCCTCTGGATTCTGTCCAGTACTTATCTCAGGAGAACGTGCACCACTTTCACTCGCTCTTTTGCGCGGTTTAGATCGCGGAATCACCACATCCAACGGAACACAAATTTCTATTTCACTACGTCAAGAACTTGATAATCTGTTGGAAACAGTAGAAAATGACTCCCTACCATCTGCTTCTGAAGTTACGCGCTTATTTGAATTAGCAACGCACGAGATTTGTGATGCGGGAGGCTCCGGTATGTTGCTCGTAGTTGACGAACTCGGAAAATTTCTTGAATACGCCACGCAACACCCGACACAAGGCGATATGTTTATCCTGCAGAGTCTCGCGGAATTGGCAGACCGAAGCAAGCGAACCCCGCTGTTTCTAATGACCATCCTCCATCAAGCTTTTGACGTTTACGCACAGCGTACCGCGCAATCGCAACGCGAAGAATGGGCGAAGGTTCAAGGACGATTTGAAGATGTTGTCTTTGCCGAACCTACAGAACAGGTACTCCGTTTAGTCGGTACGGCACTTGAGAAGTCCTCAGAAATTATTTGCAAAGATAACCTTAACACCGCAGCCGAATTAGGACTTAAACCGCGCCAACTTGACGAGAGCGAATTCTCCCAACTGTTGGAGAGTTGTCTTCCGCTTCACCCAACCGTAGCACTTCTTATCGGACCACTTTTTCGACGATTCGCACAGAATGAACGTTCCCTCTTCGCTTTTCTCAGCTCAAGTGAACCGTACGGGTTACAAGATTTCCTTTCAAACCAACACTACGACGGGTACCGACTGCAGACGTTTTCGCTCGCGGACCTATACGACTACCTTAACGCTACGCAGGGCAATAAACTCTATGCTTCAAGAAACAGCAAAAAGTGGGTAGAAATTGAATCCGCAATAGCGCACTTGTCAGACCCATCCGACATGACAGTTAAACTGATTAAGACTATTGGTTTACTCAGCATCGTTAGTGAACCAATTCCTAACTTGAAAGCCTCAGAACAGCTGCTCCGTTACGCATTAGACGATGGCACAGAAGAATTTGCAACCGAATTTGCTGAAACACTTGCAACACTGAAAAAACGATCAATCATTATCCACCGTCGGTACAACAACACTTACGGACTCTGGGAAGGGAGTGACATTGATATTGAGTCAAAACTCCGTGAGGCAGAAACACACGTTGACACGAAAATCGCCCTCGCTACGGACCTATCGCGCTACATGCCCACGCGCCCGCTCGTTGCAAGACGGCACCTGTTTCAAACAGGGACCCTGCGCTACTTCACTATTCGCTACACCGATTTTGAAAACTTTGATACAGACCTCAAAGAACCGATCGGTGATGCAGACGGACTCGTTCTCTATGCTTTGCCTGCAAATGAATATGAGGTTAAGCAGCTCGTTGAAAAGGCAGGCAACATTGACACCGCAGATCACAAAGAGGTGCTAATTGCAATCCCGCATTCCATCGGTTTTCTGGATGATGCTGTCACGCAACTTGCATGTTTACACTGGATTACGGACAACATACCTGAACTTGAAAGCGATGCAGTCGCAAGGCGCGAACTCTCAATGCAGCAGGTTGAAGTTGAACGCGATATGTCCCGTCAGTTAACAACAATTTTTAGCGGAGATAAGGAAGACATCCGTATGTGGTATAGCAACGGTCAAACGGTAGATATTAACTCGCAACGTGTCCGAAACGCGCACTTGTCAAAAATCTGTGATGCGGTTTTTCACAAAACACCCCTCATTCGGAATGAACTTATCAATCGTCGTAAAATCTCTGGTGCTGCAACATCCGCACGCAAGAAATTAATTCAAGCCATGCTTGAAAACGGTGACAAAGAAAATCTCGGCATCACTGGCTATCCAGCTGAAATGAGTATCTACCGATCCCTCTTATGGAATACGGGGATACACCGTCGGGTCTCTGGTGTTTGGGGGTTCCACCCACCAAAAGCAGATGATAAAAACAAAATAACGCACGTGTGGAATGCAATCGAAATATTTCTTGAGAAGTGTGAAAATAAACGTCAATCTGTCATAAAACTTTATGAGCGTCTGATGGTGCCGCCTTACGGTGTGCGAAATGGTCCGCTCCCCATTCTGTTGTGTGTTGCGATTTTCCATTACAGAACAGAAATCGCACTTTATGAAAACGGTTCCTTTGTTGCGGATCTATCTGTCCCAGTCTTTGAACGGTTGCTTAAAGTACCAGAGCAATTTGAACTGAAGCGATTTCGGTTAGCGGGTATCCGCGCAGAGCTCTTTGCACAATTTTTGAAGATGCTCAACCAACCTACAGAAACCGAAAACCCGGATCTATTGACGGTGGTCACACCGTTGATGCGCTTTATTGGACGGCTCCCGAAGTACACTTTGGCAACCCAAACGTTGAGTGATGCGGCAAAAAGAACGCGTGATACCGTCAGAAATGCACGTGAACCTGACGAACTTCTCTTTAAGCAGTTACCGGAGTCGCTCGGATTTTCCGCTTTTACTGCAAAAGCAGCAGATTCAAAGACAGTTTCAGATTTTTTCAATACGTTACAAGGTGCCTTGTCCGAATTAGGAAGTGCTTACGACCAACTGCTAAACTCCCTTGAACAGATGCTCGCGGCAGCGTTCACATCCGAATCAAGCGCAGAAGAACTCCGCACAGAATTAGCCACAAGAGCCGACCCCTTGTTAGAAGTAGCAATTGAGACGCAGCTCAAAGGATTTTTAATCCAAGTTTGCAGCGGCGGGCATGATCTCACAAGTTGGATTGAGGCGATCGCAACCTTTCTCGCCAAAAAACCACCCGCATCTTGGATAGACACAGATAAGGCACAATTTGAGATTAATCTCTCTCAACTCGCAAGGAAATTCCGACATTTTGAAACGGTGTCCTATGAAAAACTACAACACACTGAATCGTCAGGCGAGACAATTCGGATAGGCATCACGACACCGAATGAACACGAACAGGAACGGGTTGTTAACTTAACTGACGAGGAACATGCCGATAAAATAGAACAAGCGATTACAAAAGTTTTTGATGATCTTGATGCAGACGGAAACCCCGAATTTCGTCTCGCTGTTTTAGCGCGAATCTCAAAAAAAATGATGCAAGAATTTGATAAATAACACTTGACTTATTTTAATTAACATGCTACAATTAGAAAAAATATAACAGACCTAATTGGGAGGGACAGCATGGCACAAAAAATACGTCATCTTCTCGGACTTTCGGGTGGAAAAGACAGCTCAGCACTTGCCGTTTACATGCGCGACAGAGTGCCAGAGATGGAATACTTTTTCACTGATACCGGTAAAGAATTGCCAGAGACTTACGATTTTTTGGACCGCCTTGAAGCGTTCCTCGGCAAACCGATCGCACGTCTCAACGTAGAACGCGATTTCGATCACTGGCTAACACTACACGGAGGCTTGCTACCATCTTCTCAAGTGCGTTGGTGTACCATCAAACTCAAAATAAGACCTTTTGAGGAATACGTCGGCGAAGATAAAGCGTTCCACTATATCGGTATCCGTGCTGACGAAGATCGTGCCGGCTACAAACCGCTGAAAACGACCGCCCTCCAAAACATCATCCCTAAATACCCATTCAAAGAGGATGGCATCACCAAAGAGGACGTTTTCAGAATCCTTGAGGAAAGCGGACTCGGTTTGCCCGACTATTACAAGTGGCGAACACGTTCCGGGTGCTACTTCTGCTTCTTCCAACGTAAATCCGAATGGGTGGGTCTCTTAGAGCAACATCCCGACCTATTTGAACTTGCCAAAAGATACGAGAAATTCAGTCCAGAGACAGGCGAACGGTTCACGTGGAGTCAGGGTGAAAGCCTGGAGGAATTAGCAGAACCAGAACGGATAGCAGAAATCAAGGCACGTACCGAACAGGCGAAAGTATCCAAAAAAACAGCAAAACCGAACCGTCGTCTGATAGAGATTTTGACCGATGTTCACGATGACGAAGATGATGAGGAGCCTTGTCTGGTGTGCCATAAGTGATATTGTGGAGATTACCAATGCCTATGGATAGAGAGTTAATCATTGAGAAATTTGATAACATTAGAATATGGAGACGAGGTGATGAAAGAGCACCTCACAAACCATTACTAATCCTATATGCGATAGGAAAATTGCTGCGCGATGGGACTCGTCTTGTTCCATACGCTGAAATAGATGAAGGTCTTGGTAGATTATTACAAGAATTTGGACCTAGCCAAACAACACGAGGAACTGCGTATCCATTTTGGAGGTTGCAAGGAGATGGTGTTTGGGAGGTGACCAACACCGAAAATATTACACCAAACACTGCGGGTGATGCCAGCAAAACAGATCTCCTTGAAAGTAACGTTTCTGGCGGCTTCCATGAAGAGATCATAGCGCAACTTCAAAATGATTCTACATTGTCTATTGAAATAGTTCAGATGATGTTGGACAAACACTTTCCAGATTCAATTCACAGTGAAATTTTACAAGCAGTTGACATTGAATTCCCTCCCCAAGTTTTTGAAACAAGAGAACGTTTTTCTAACTTCCGAAATAGTGTTTTAAAAGCCTATGAGTACAAATGTGCTGTCTGCGGCTTTGATGTGAAATTGGGTGCTATCTCAATCGCACTAGAGGCTTCTCATATCAAATGGAAATCTCATAGTGGACCTAATAAAGAAGTGAATGGATTATGCCTCTGTGTTATGCATCATAAACTGTTTGACCTTGGGGCGTTCACGTTGTCCAAAGAACTACACATCCTTGTTTCGGATGATGCACACGGAACAAAGGGACTCAAGGAGTCGCTTACGGATTTCCACAAAAAGAAAATCAATTTTCCGCAAAGGCAAATCTATCTCCCCGACTTAGAATTTATCGGTTGGCATGTCAGAGAGGTGTTTAAGGGAGATTATAGGGAATTGTGATCATATAATCAAATAGGTAATAAGACATGAAACTTACAAAAGTACGTATAACGAATTTTCAGAGCATTCAGAATTCAACCGAGTTTGATATTGACGATGTCACTTGTTTAGTAGGAAAAAATGAGGCTGGCAAGACTGCGTTATTAAAAGCACTGTACCGCTTGAATCCAATCAACGAATCGGACGGCAATTTTAATGTCACGGATGATTATCCGCGCCAAACTATGAATGCCTACGAAGATTCTATTTTAGATGGTGAAGACCACGCAGAGGTTGTTCATGCTACCTACATGCTTGAACCCGAGGACATAAGCATTGCCAGAGAATTTCTTGGGTCTGAATACCCTGAAGACGAAATCCCAACCATCACCCTTCGTAAAGGATATTCAAACAAACTTTTCTACGGTGGATTGGGTATTGGCAGTAGCGAATATACATACAATGACTTGAGCGAAGATGCTGACGAAAATACTTACTATGGCTTGTCTCCGAACGCTCCAGCCGTTTTGAATCAACTTGTTGATCGTATTCCCAAATTCCTTTATTTCGATGAGTACTATCAGATGAAAGGACAGGATAACATTGAAACACTCAGACAGCGTGTTGCAAGTGATTCACTTGAAGAACCAGACCATCCATTACTTGGGTTAATTCAACTTGCGGGTCTCGATCTTGACCAGATTATTAATACACGTCAAACGGAATCCTTAATTGCGAAGTTAGAAGGAGCAGGAAACTTTCTTACTCAAAAAGTACTTCCTTATTGGTCCCAAAACCAACACCTTCGGATGAAATTTGAAATCCGTCCTGGACAACCTGAAGATCCGCAAGGTATGACTAGTGGAACAAACATCTGGGGGCGCGTAGAAGACACCAAACACTATGTTACCACTGCACTTAGAACTCGATCTCGCGGTTTTGTCTGGTTCTTTTCTTTTCTCGCTTGGTACCACAAAATTCGCAAGGAAAACGAAAATCTCATATTACTCTTGGACGAACCAGGACTCTTCCTTCATGCAAAAGCCCAAGGCGATCTACTCCACTACTTTGAAAAAGAACTGATCCCACATCACCAACTTATCTACACAACTCACTCACCGTTTATGGTTGATCCGGGACATTTCGATCGTGTAAGAATTGTCCAAGATTTGAGCATTGAAGCGAATTCTGATAATTTATCTGAAGAGGAACAAGGGACAAAAGTTATTACTGAAGTGCTTGATGCAATACCTGACAGTCTTTTTCCACTTCAGAGTGCCCTCGGTTACGAGATTACTCAGACACTTTTTATCGGCCCCAACAATCTCATCGTTGAGGGAGTATCTGACTTACTGTACATTGAAACCATCTCTACACTTCTTCAGACACGAGGTAAAGATGGTTTGAGTTCCGATTGGACTATTATGCCTGTTGGCGGTTCTGACAAGGTTTTTACATTCGTTTCACTGATTGGTGCTCAGAAGGATTTGAATATTGCCGTTCTTATTGACTTTCAGAAGAAAGATCAGCAAAGAATTGAAAACCTATACAAGACGAAATTACTTAAACAGAAAAAAGTTCTCACTTACGCAGCCTTTGTGCAGGGTAATGAAGCAGATATTGAGGATATGTTTGATCCTAACTTTTATTTAAAGTTAGTAAATAGCGTATTTGAGACATCTTTAACTACAAATGATTTGCCAAAAGGCACGCGTATCATCCGTCGTCTTGAAAACTACTTTGAGAATAATCCTATTTCTAACGACGTAAAGTTTAACCATTACAGACCTGCTTTCTATTTGAGCAAGAACCTCCAATCACTTGAGAACGATTTAACTGATCCACAGCTTGATCGTTTCCAAAAAGCCTTTGATGTTCTGAATAAATTGCTTGTTACTCAGTCTACATAAGAACTGTAGCAACTCCAGTACAGCAAAACTACTACCTCCCCACAAAAAACTTCCCTTGACAAACCACCACCCCGTCAAGTATAATCAATAAAAGAACCTTTAGAAATAGCAAAGGTATAATACTTAGCATGGCACAATATGATGAGATCGTGAAGCACCTGATGGATCGGTTCGCCGATGAGTTCGCCATGCTATCCTTTGGCACGCCCGATGTCCAAGTTTTAGAGACACTTGACACCGAACAACAAACGATTAAGGTGCATCGCAATGACATGACATATAAGGTGCTATGGCACAATGAGACAGTCCTTCTTCATATAGAGGTGCAAACCGAGGATAGTAGAGATAAACCGATGCCGTTGCGCGTGCTTGCATACACCAGTGAACTCCTGTTACGCCATGAACTTCCCGTGTATTCAGTGGTGCTATATCTAAGTCCAAATGCGGGACAGACCGACCCGGGCGGCTATAGTTATGGAAATGATGTCCTTGGTTTGCAGCATAAGTATCATGTGATTCGGTTGGCGGATTTAGAAGGTGCAGCGTTTTTGGAAGCAGCATCGGTTGGATTGTTGCCTTTTACACCTTTAATGAGATCGCCTACGGACATGAATACGGAAGTATGGTTGCAAAAATGTGTTGAGAAGACGGAAGCCGCACCAGTTGACACACAGACGCGTGGGACGCTGTTGTTTGCGTTATCAACGTTGGGCAGCATAGCCCATGACCTTACATTTTTACAAAAACTTATATCGGAGGAAATGATGCAAGAATCTCCTTTTATTGAACACTTAATGCAGAAAGGTGCACGTGAAAATTCCATTAATAATATTCAGTCTGTGCTAACAAAACGCTTTCCACAGAGCAATGTACAACCCATAGAACATGCACTTGAATCTATTCAAGACATTGATCTTTTGACAGAGCTGCATCTCATAGCAATTGACACACCCAGTGTTGAGGCATTTTTACAAGAATTGAACGCATCGGAAGTGTAAAAACCTCTTCTGTCCGAGCGATCTCGGAATCGCGACTATTTGACAAAACAGATAAAATGCCGAAAACTAAATAGCCCTGATAAAAGGACCTTTAGGAAAAAGGATCGGAAACACCGATGCAGCAGCCTAAAATCACCGTCCTCGGCAGTGCAAACGTTGACCTTGTCATTCGTGCCGAACGGATGCCAAACAGAGGCGAAACCCTCATCGGAGAAACGTTTGACATCTTCACTGGTGGCAAAGGCTTCAATCAAGCGACAGCCGCAGCCCGATTAGGCGCAGAAGTTACGCTTATCGGTAGAATAGGCGATGACCCGTTTGCTGATGTCCTCCGATCCGCAATTGAGTCCGAAAATATCGACAGCCAATTCGTCAAAACCGATGCAGAAGGCGGTACAGGTGTCGCCGCGATAGTTGTGGAACCGGATGGCGACAACAGCATCATCGTTGTCCCACGCGCCAACATGCGCCTCACATCAAAAGACATCGCAGACGCAGCAGAAAGTATTGCAGAAGCAGACGTTTTGCTGCTACAATTAGAGACACCGATTGACGCTTCACAAAGCGCAATAGAGATAGCAAAAGGAAACGACACAATCGTAATTTTAGATCCAGCACCAGCGCGTCCACTACCGCCAAGTTTGTTAGCACAAGTGGATATTCTAACACCAAACGCAACAGAGGCAACAGTGCTATCAGAACATCTTGTTAGCACACCAGAAACGGGTATCGCTGCTGCCAAAGCATTACAAACGCAGATAGCAGCAGATGGACTTTCTGCAGTCGTGCTAACACTTGGAGAACAAGGAGCATTACTCTGCACACCAACGCAATCTATACATGTGCCAGCAATTCCTGTTGATGCAGTGGACACAACCGGTGCAGGAGATGCGTTCAGTGGTGCACTCGCAACAGCACTCGCAAACGGGGAGAGTCTATCTGAGGCAGTAACATTCGCCATAGCTGCAGGCGCAGCGGCAGTCACTGTACTCGGTGCAACGCCATCAATGCCGACACACGAAAAAATTGAGGCAATCCTTTCAGAAAAGTGTTAATATAGGATTGTAGATTAGGTTTAACAGCGAAAAACAGATATGTCAAATGCTGTTCTTTCTTGTGGGAGGGCTTTCTAAGCCCGATATAGCCGTAGGTTGGGTAGAGCGGAGCGAAACCCAACACATCAATCCCCAACAATAACAAACGTCCATACAAAGGAGGAAAAAATGAAAAGAATAACAGTCCTACTCATAATCTCTCTCTCATTTTTGCTAATTGCTATCACAACCTCAGCGCAAGAGAAATGGGAACGGGATATGCAAAAAGATTTCGCGAAAGTCCTAAAAGTAAAAAAAGATGCACCTAAAGAACATCGCGAGTTTATTGCAGAATGGCGAAAGAAGGGACACATCGCGGAACTCACCCAACTCTATGAGGCAGAAAAAGTTAATCATCCAGACGATGCAGCATTCATTTACGCGTTAGGTTACACCTATGCCCTCACGAACCCAAAGGAAAATGAAGGTGCGCAAGAAAAAGCAATCGGCTATTTTGAAACCGCACTGGAGCTTGACCCTTCGCTGTTTTGGGCACATTTCAGTCTCGGCGCAATCTACAAGAAACAGAAAAAATACGATGAGGCACTATCCAAATTTCAGACCAGTCTCACATTAAATCCAAAATACTATCCCGCCCACTACTATATCGGTGAAGTTCTGCTCAAACAGGGCAAACATGCCGAAGCACTCCAATCCTTTGAAGCCGCACAGGCTTTAAACCCGAAGTGGGAATACCCAGTTTACGGTATCGGGTTAGTCCACCTTGCCCAAGGAAATCTGAATCTGGCGCGAGAAACATTTGAACGTACCATTCAAAACAACCGAAAATTCGCGCCAGCGTACGTCAAACTCGGTCAAGTGCTTGCTAAGGAAGGGTTTTTTGATGAAGCAATGCAAGAATACCAAAAATCAGCCGAATATCAGCCTTACACTGCAACAGATATCTTTGATCTGGCAGTAATTTTCGCTGAGAAAGACAACGCAGATGGTGCAGTAAAGTTGTATCAACGCGCACTGGAAATTAATCCAACACACGGTCCCGCGCATTTCGCTGTCGCAGAAATTCTTTACGCTCAAGGCGATGTTGATACTGCAGTTAACCATTATCAACAAGCAATTGCGGGTGAACCTACCCTCAAAAACGCCTTTTTTGAACCTTTAAAACCTTACTTCACAGGAATAATAAGTACTGATGACGCACGCGTATTGCTTGACAAGGCAATGGCTGTCCTGCCAGACGATCCACGCTCCTACTTCTATATGGGCAAACTTGAAGCGGATACCAGCAATGTCCAAAAAGCAATAGAACATTACAAAAAAACGCTTGAGATTGTTGAGGCAGATCCGAGTTTATTAGAAATGCAACTGCCACACGGTCACTTTAATGATTCCTATTTGCAATTGGGCGATCTATATCGTCAACAAGGCGATCTGGAGACAGCAGTAACTTATTATCGACGCGCACTTGAACTTGATCCCGCATTGGCGACGCGTTTCTGGGAACAAGGAAAATCCGCTTTCGAATCGGGCAACTATAAAGACGCTATTCAGTCGTTGAACATACACACCATCCTATTCCCTGAAGATATTGATGCCACTTATCTTTTGGGACAGACTTACGAAGGGAATGAGGATAAAGAAAACGCACTCGTGTATTATCAAAAAACGCTGCAGTTAGATGCGAATCGTCCTGATGTGCTTTACAAGATGGTTAATATCTATAACCAGACCGAATCTCATCAAAATGCACTGGACGCTTTGAAGAAGATTATCGCTATTGACCCAGCGGACGCTCAGGCACACTACTTATCTGCACGCGCTTATCTCGCGTTGGAACAGGACGACGAGGCACTATCCGCGTTTCTGGAAACCATTCGTCTAAAACCCAACAACCTTGATGCGCAATATCAAGCTGGCATATTATATGAAAAGAAAGGCGATATTGACAACGCCGTTGTGCAATATGAGAAAATTATCGTTCTTGATCCTGAAAACCCCGAGCCTTTCTTCCGACTCGGTAGAATCTATGAACAACGCAAAGACGAAGATAACATGATACGTGTATATCAACCCGCGTTGGAACTTGAACCCAACCATCCGAATATCCATCATACACTTGCTGTCATCTTTGAAAAACGGTTCAAGAAAGGTACCGAAGATCAAAAAGCATATAACATGGAACAAACACTTCATCACTACGGATTAGCAAACGAACACGATCCAGAGCATTTTGACTGGCATTATAGCTACGCTCGATTGTTAGATACGCACGCAGAAACACTTGAAAACTACCATAAACATGCTGCAATGGCAGTTGATGAGTATTTTAAAACAATTGCGCTAAATCCAAGACATGTTGATGCTTACTTTAACCGCGGGATAATTACCAGCCGTTATAAACGGATTGGAAATAAGACTTATCTTAGCAGTCAGATATTAGAGGATTTTAAACAGGTTGTACAATTAGACCCAAAAAATATTGAAGCACACTTCCATATTGGAACCCTTCAACTCTGGATTGACAAGCCCAAACTTGCTGAAGAAACGTTCAAAAAGATTATCAAGCTTGATCCAAAATATAAAGGAGTTCGTACACAACTTGGAAAACTCGCTGAACGCGAAGAAAAATGGAAAGAAGCAATCAAATTTTATGAAAAGGAGATAGAAATTGATGATAAAGCCACTGAAGCATATCAACGCCTCGGCGATCTCTACTACAATTCTGAGTTGGAATTAAATAAGGCGAAAGCGACGTTAGAGATAGCACTCAATTTGAACGAAAACCATGTTGACACTATTATAGTGTATGCCAATGTTCTTTACAGCATGGATATGCTTGGGGGTGCTGCCGAACAGTTTGAACGCGCACTACAAATAGATACTCGGAATTTGACCGCAAACTACAATCTCGCCTTAATGTATGAGTACACTGAACGGAACGAACTTGCGAAAACACAGTGGAAACGTTTTCTTGAATTAAATCCACCTGAACAGTGGAAAGTCGAAGCACAGAAGCATCTCAGCCAACTCGGTGGAAAGTAGTTTATAGGTGCGGTTTCTAACCGCACCACATCTGTCTGAATCCGCGGATTGCCGCCTCTTGTGGGAGGGCTTTCCAACCCCGATTTCTTCTATTTCTTCTGTAGGAGTGACCCCCACTTGCCTTATGCTCACGCTGCGTGATTAACCCAAAAAGCCCTTAGGTGTCAATTTAGGGATATATTTCTTGTGGGAGGGCTTTCTAAGCCCGATTTTTACACCTTGAGTTCCGTAGGAACGCTATGTTTATAGAAAACGTAGTGATCAATTTCTTGAGCTCCGTAGGAGCGACATATAGATTCTATAAACATTCCGCCTCTACGAGGCTCAAGAGCGTGTTTGACCTTGTTTCTATAAACATACCGCCTCTACGAGGAAACCATACACATTACACATTCACAAAAAATAGATTCATTTCCTTAAATTGACACCTATGGGTAGAACACAGTGATAGAAATTAATACCTTCCGCGAGACACTCAAAACGAAAATTATCGGAAATCCGCATATAGAATTCTATCCTGAAGTATCATCAACCAATGACATTGCAATCGCACGCGGAAAAGTTGACAGTACCAAAGAAGGAACACTCATCATCGCCGATCACCAAACCGCAGGACGTGGCAGATACGGCAGAACATGGGAGGCACTACTCGGAAAATGTATTCTCGCGTCTGTAGTTTTTAGACATCGACTGAAACAGGAACACGTGTATCTACCGAACCTCATCGGAGCACTCTCTATAGCACAAGGCATACATGCTATTACCGAACTTGCGGCACGGATTAAACAGCCAAATGATGTTCGGATTGCGAATAAGAAAGTTGCGGGTGTCCTAACAGAACTTGAATACGACCAGCATCGTCAACCTTTCTTCGTGTTAGGATTCGGTGTTAATGTCAACATCACGGAGGCAGAATTCGCACCAGCACTTCGTAAAACCGCAACATCATTACGGATTGCTGCTTCAGAAACTGCCAACGTTGAAATCTGCCGAGTAACACTCTTACAAACAATTTTGCATCGTCTTGAAGAAAACTATCTGCTTTTGAAATCTGGAAATACTCCACTGATCGACGACCAAGTGAAAGTATGGGAAGAAACAGAATGAAAATACTTGTCAGTGCGTGCCTTCTCGGTGTAAATTGCCGATACGACGGAGGCAACAGCCTCGATGAAAATGCAATGCAACGCCTACAGATAGACGAACTTATACCGGTCTGCCCTGAAGAAACAGGTGGTCTACCCACACCGCGTCCTCCCGTCGAAATTGTTGGTGGCGATGGGAATGATGTTTTAGATGGTAAGGCGAAAGTGATAACCGCCGATGGCGAAGATAAAACCGAAGAATTTTTGAAAGGCGCGCGGCACGCGCTTGAGTTAGCACAAACACAAGGGGCAACCTGCGTTATCCTCAAATCCAAAAGTCCGTCTTGTGGTTGTGGTGCCATCTATGATGGATCATTTTCGGGAACGCTTATCTCAGGAGATGGCGTTACGACTGCGCTACTCAAACGCCACGGAATAGAGGTTATTTCAATGTAGGGGATATACGATAGCGAAGGTGTTAGCCAATCAATTTCCGAACCTGTTCCCCAATATCAAGACTGCGCATCAGCGATTCACCTACTAAAATAGCGTTTATACCCGCTTCGCGCAAAGACTCCACATCAGCACGCGTATAGATACCGCTCTCACTGACAACAACCTTCCCCGAAGGAATAGATTCACGTAACCTGAAAGTCGTTGCTAAATCTGTATGAAAAGTGCGCAAATCTCTATTGTTAATACCTATAATCTCTGCCCCCGTCTCTAACGCAACCGCCAACTCCGCTTCTGTATGCACCTCTACCAGAGATGCCAACGAAAGCGATGCAGCGATGTCCATAAATTCACGCAGTTGTTCAGAGGTTAATGCCGCCACAATAAGTAAAATAGCATCTGCACCTGCCACTCGTGCTTGAAAAATGTGATACGGATCAATCGTAAAATCTTTTCGTAGCAGTGGTACGTCTACAACTTTTCGGATAGAGGAAAGATAATCAAGACTCCCATCAAAAAAACGAACATCTGTCAACACAGAAATGGCTGCCGCACCGTTCTCCGCGTAAGTTTCAGCTATATGAATTGGGTCAAAATCTTTTCGGATGATGCCTTTGCTTGGGGATTTTTTCTTTACCTCGGCAATGAGATTGATATTGTCAGATTGTGCAAGTGCAGACCGAAAATCTTTCGTAGGTAGTAGGTTTGCAAGTTTTGATTTTAGAGTGGCAAGCGGCACCTGTTCCTGTTCGATTTGCAGTTCTTTCCGTTTATGGGCTATGATGGTGTCCAATATCAAAAGATTTCCCTCATTTATTTGATACCGATTTCAAACCTTCCAGTTTCTCCAACGCACTTCCAGAATCAATAGAAACAGTGGCAAGCTCCAGTCCATTTTCAAGACTCTCTGCTTTTCCACCCGCAACAATTGCAGCAGCAGCATTTAACAACACAATATCTCGTTTAGAGCCTTTTTCACCTTTAAGAATACTTGTTGTGATCTCCGCATTTTCTTCCGGCGTGCCCCCGAGAAGTGACGCGGGTTCAGCCTTTTGCATCCCAAGAGTTGTCGGATCAAGTGTATAGTTTTTTACTTCGCCATTCGCAAGTTCCGAGACGCGCGTCGTGGTCGTAGTCGTGATTTCGTCTAAGCCGTCGTCCCCATGCACCACAAATGCATGCTGTGTTCCAAGATTGTTGAGGACATTCGCGTGCACCTCTGTCAGTTCCTGTGCATAAACGCCAAGAACCTGTGCCTTCGCACCTGCTGGATTGGTAAGCGGTCCGATTGCATTGAAAATTGTGCGGATACCGATTTCTCTACGAGGTCCAATAGCATATTTCATCGCACCATGCAGCATCGGCGCATAAAGAAAACCGATACCAATCTCATCAATGCACTGCCCCACGTGTTCAGGCGGAATCTCAATATTCACACCCAATGCCATCAACACGTTTGCACTTCCACTTTGCCGAGTTACACCTCTGTTACCGTGTTTAGCAACAGGAACACCCGCTCCTGCAACAACAAATGCTGAGGTTGTTGAAATGTTGAATGAGTGCAATCCCGTGCCACCTGTACTACAGGTATCAACGAGCAACGACTGTTGTGTCGGGATAGTGGTGGCTTTGGTGCGCATGACGCGAGCTGCCCCCGTAATTTCTTTTATCGTTTCCCCTTTGAGTCGCAGTGCTGTCAGGAAGCAAGCAATTTGTGCATCTGTCGTTTGCCCCTCCATGATCTCATCCATTGTCCCGACCATTTCTGCTTCGGTCAAAGAATTCCCATCAATTACCTTCTGAATAGCTTCACGAATCACGCAACGTCCCTCCCAGAAATTTTCTATGTTCTATCAGTAATAATATCTCATATCTGTTTATTTCAAGAATAGTAAGGTCATTTAGTTTTCTAAAAATTTAGATTTTCGACTTAAGACTCTCCGCTGTAGGAACGACCATAGCCATCAATTTAGCGTGTGCAATGTCCAACTAACATTGTAGGGTAGGGTCCCTGTGCGCCGCCCTACAGTAAAAACACAAAAGATTCTTCGTCCATTGAACCCATGTGCCGAAATATTTACACACCCTCAACCATCCTTTTATTTTACAATTTCTGCCAACTTTGATCCTAAGTATTGCTGCAAAACGGGATAAACTTCAGTTTGTCTCTGGTTTCGTTGCTGCCGGAAACAATCGGCTAAATCCCTACAAAAAGCAAGTAATTTGTCAGAATCGTTGGCGTGCATCTGGTAAAAAAGAAGTTTATAGTGAGCGATGGTTGTGTGTTGCGGGGTTGCGTTGTCTAAAATTTGCTGACAGTTAGTTCGCTCCCGATCAAGTAGATCTTCAGCACACCATCCTAATTGCACAAGTGTCCAATTCGTCATATATTGGGTAATCGCTTCAATAACCGAGCTATAAGGGGGTGAGACATCTCCACCAATCCAACAATGAAACAACTCATGCACAAAAAAATGGTACGCTAAATCTCGTTCTCCTTGTGTAAGACCATAGTTCGGTGGAAATTCACAAATAAATTTAATTTCTATAGTGTTATCTTCAAGGGAATGGATTGCTTTGTTGATCTCAGCTCTTGCACTCAACTTGTTAACTGCACAGATTCGGTCTTCGATTTCAATAATAATATCCAAGCCTGGTCCCATGAGTTTTTCAAATTCATGATAGGCTTGTTCTAATAATTCAAGCACCGTTTCAGGTGTCCACGGACGCTTTGCTTCTGTTTTATAGATAAAATGCTCTGAAGATGCACTTGCGACCCATTTCCTATTCATCATTGGTGGAATTTCCATAATCGTCTTGGTGAAGTGCAAAAAGATTAGGAACGTCTCATGTCAATACGCCGTAGTGCAATATCAATAAGCAACAAGAATAGGGCGGTGATAAGGAAAGGTCGCCACAGATGAATTCGAAGGACTACGGGATTTTCTGGGGCACGAAACGCATCCTCGGCAGAAATATTGAATTTTCCATCAGACACGGTTGAGAGCTGCGTTAGCAGCGGTTCATTAGCGTTGTGAACAAGATACTCTTCAGGATAGGAGACAACAGTCCCAGTTACTTGAGTATTGACGATTTCTCCTGCCTGTTTCTGCATGATGTTCAAGAAATAGGGACCGACCTCTTGCGTTGGAAAGTCAAGCTCATACCGTCCAGGCGAGGTTTGGGAGACCGTTAGCTGCTTCTTTTTGAGATCTGGACCAATAAGCGAAATTTCGCTATCCAATTCGTTCAGAAACTCACCGGTTTCACTGAGCGCATCAATAGCAAGATGTGCAACACCTTTTTCTTTCGTGATTTCAGCTTGGAAATTGCTAAGTGTTGTTTTTCGCATTGTATCACGGACTAGCTGCGTCCAAAATTTGCCATAGCCGGGCCATTCTAACCAATCCGAAGCCCATCGCGCTTTAGCATCGGATGTGAATGCGGCAACTTTTCCTAAACCGTATTGCCAACTTGCCAGAACAGGATCCCCACGGTCGGAAACAAGAAAAATTTCAGCAGTGGGACGTGGTTGGGTTGCTACGTACCCGAGTAGGAACGGTGCAAGTTCAAGATCAATACCGCTCAACGCTTGGGTCGGTTTAATGCGTTGCGGTATAAAAGGCACGTCAATGATAGCAGATTTTGAAGCGGTCACGGTCTCTTTTGCAAATATCTGCGGCACGTTGTACGGGTCTTGTGTAAAATAGTCACGTCCGCCGCCCCATTTTGCCAGATCACCAAGCATATTCATGTCTGCACCACTGCCGATCCCCACTGTGGAAATCGTGATACGTTCCGAGTGCATAGAATTTGCGATGCCATACCAGTCCCCAGGTTGAGAGTGCCCATCACTCAAAACGATGACGTGCTTCAGTTTGGCAGTTGTCTCAGTCAAGGCATAATACGCCTGTTGCAGTGCCGGATACAGATTAGTGCCACCACTTGCCACGATTGACCCAACCTGATTCGAAATGAACGCTTTATCTGACGCGTCATGCATCTCTGTAATCCAGAACGAGGAACCGTCAAAAGCGATAACACCAATTTTATCGCGCTGCCCAAGCAGTTCTACAGTGGCGCGTGCTGCCTCTTTTGCTAATTCAATCTTAATACCACCCATACTTCCAGATTTGTCTATCACCAACACCATCGCTAAAGAGGGGGTTTCCTTCTTCTTTTCAGTGTCGGTGCGTACAGGCAAAATCTCTTCAATTGGGGTTTTATAGTAGCCGCCAAGTCCATAACTGTTTTCGCTACCGAGCATCATGAAGCCGCCACCAAGGTCCTGCACATAAGTACGAATAAGTTCCATCTGCTTTTCGTTGAGGCGGTTAGCAGGAACGTCACTAAAGATTACAAGTTCATAGTTTTGTAGATCCGCAAGCTCATCCGGAACACCCAAGCCATTACGAACATCAACGCGAATCTTTGCATCCTCAAGCACTCGCGTTAAGTATCGGGTTTGCGACTCGTTCTCATCAATTAGGAGAATTTTGGGTTTACCGGAGACAGATACGATACCGAATGCTCTATTGTTGTCATAGCGAGTATCCTGTGTTGATCGGCAGATTACGTCGTAGGTCAATGTGCCGCTTTCCATAGAGGTTTCAGAAAAAACCACACGATTTTCACCTTCAACAAGCCGCACCTCCTTTTTAGATGCCTCAAATTTGTTCTTGGACAGACGAATTTCAGCAATATCCTCATGGTTGCTGTGGATAAGCACTTCAAGATTAAAGGGAGCACCCTGTTTTACCTGTGCAGGTGCTTCAATTCGCTGCACCATTACTTCAGGTTCATCACTTGGATATATCGGCACCGTGTCAATCTGTATACCGAACTCTTTCCCGCGAAGTCCGGTGTGTATCGCATCACCTTGTGTCTCAATACCGTCCGTTATAAGGACAATGCGCTTGTTTGCGTTCGCCGGAAAAACACTCCAGGCTGTTTCAATTGCTTGGGCGATATTTGTCGTGTCACCAACGTCTTCATCAACATCTAACCAAGCTTGCTTAGTATCAGCGAGCTTTAATTCACCTTCAAATTTTTGCTCATTTTCAGCCTGAGAGGTTTGAAGTATTTCCGCTTTATCTGTAAACGCTATTATACCGGTTTGCTGAGTCCCAGTACGTAATTTGAGTGCTTCGTTGATAAAATCTGTTGATTTTGTCAAGCCATCTTCTGAAATGCTATCTGAAATATCCGTAAGGAACATAACTGCTAATTTATCATCAGTTTTCAGGTATTGGACATCCGCTACACTCAAGATAAGGAGCAGCACAATGATGATTCTGATACCCAGGCTAATCAACCGCTGGGGACGTGACAAATCTACAAGGCTGCGTCGGTAACCATAGTAGAGGACAGGCAGCAAAAGTAGCAGTAAAAGCAAAAGTGGTCGTGTAATTTCCATATTTCCGTGTTATTTTAGAGAAGTTTTGATAGTGACGGCGGAGTGGGTTGATAAGTCTATCCAACGTTAAAAGTATACCATAGAAATTCTGAGGATAGCAACACAAATTAGGGCATTTCAGACCTATCCAATTGTCACGAAATACGCTTACGGGAGGACTTTCTAACCCCGACTTTGTGGATAACAGACAGAATCCCGATTCCTACATGCAAAACCAAAACCTGAATGTCTCTGTACAATCAGGTTAATTGGGATAGTTCCCAAACTAATGGAGTGTCTACCGAAATTTTGCGGGTAAAGGTCGCTATTCGGAGATCGCTCCTACAGAACAACCCTCTTTGTAGGAGGGAACTCTGATTCCCGACTACTGACACTACTCACAATTTTAACCCAAGTTGCTACGGACAAGATTTTAGACATGCAGACACCGTTTTAATCGAAAATAGTTCATTATTCGGTAAGATTTAGTAGCACAAACTGTCAGTTTGCGCACTCACAAACACAATCTAAATGAAGATTAAAAAATAAATTCGGCTGACATTTATCAGAATAACGGAGAATCCACTAAATATCACTACAAAGAGGGTCTCAAGCCATGAAAATGCGTTTATTTTGAAAATTTGCCTTGATTTAAAATGCATGAGTTGCCATCCTAATTATAAAATTCATATATTGATTATACTTAGGAGGACATCTCATGCATCAACAGATTATCAAATCTGTGAAGTTTTTTCAACACGAACTCAGGTTCGCTCACAATCCACCCATAGATTGAAAGGATCGCAATGCCGAATTACCCCCCGATTTTTAGA
This sequence comes from Candidatus Poribacteria bacterium, assembly GCA_965197475.1. GTDB lineage: Bacteria > Poribacteria > WGA-4E > WGA-4E > WGA-3G > MSPOR6. The sequence goes on from CBDANF010000003.1 coordinate 2,755,842, forward strand.
CCTTTGACGGAAGAAGAGATGCGTGAGAAAGAATTTAGTGAGGAGATGATCGTTTATGCGAATGAGCTCACGCAACAGCGCGATTTATTGCTCGCTCAAGCCATCCGCGAGCTTGGTAAAAATGTTAATCTATACGCTGATCACAATAAATATAAATCTGATAATATCGTCAAAGGTTATCAGATCACATCGCTTCAACAGCAATTAGCTCAAGAAAAAACTGCATCGGCTGAAGTGAAGAATCAACTCGCGTGGTTCAAAAAACGATACGGCTCGCAGGTTAATCCCACAAGTAAAAATAAACTCAATTTCTTCCAGCGGTGGATAGCGAAACTTGCAAGGATATGATGGATAGATCAATTCAACGCTCTCACCCCCGCATATCGTGTGCGATACCTGCTTGAAGAATTCTTGCGTGCTTATGATAGTAACGATTCAGAACAGCAGGTTTCTGTGTCAGAGCTGCTGGATGGCACAGTGGACAAGATATTATGCGCGCTCAATATTCCTAAACCTGAACCGGTAGGGGATGAATTCCCCTGGTAAAGACGATCTTCCTCCAAAGGCAAAAACCCCCGCTTAGTAGGTGTGGGGGTTTTTTGTTTTGTTTCACTAATGGTGCGTGGCGGCTTGGGGACAATTCGGGCTGCCATCATAGCACATATCGCAATTCGGAGTCTGGTCCGGATCATTTATAAAACCGACACCGTTGGGACCGTAGACAGATACCGGAGGCGCGGTTGTATCGCCACCGCCACAATTGGACTTATACCCCCTAATCCCGCTCACCCAATAAACATAACGACCGCGATAATCTGTGGTAAAGGAATAATACGGCACATATACATGATCAGCCTTTGTGGCGGGATCATCGCACTTGCGATACGGTTTGCCACAGACACCTAATACTTTCATCCCTACAATGCCTGGCCGATAGGTTATTTTTATTTTACAATACTTAACCTCATGCTTATCTACATCCCTCGGACGACACGTCCAGTACGTATCACTACAGCCTAAACAACACGCTTGGTGAATTGTCGCATACTCCGCCAGCATATTAAGCGGTGCTTCTGTGCCAATTACACGTGTTATGGGATCCCTGATTAGAGGTATTCCTAGGGCAGTCCACTCTGCGTTTCCGATATCGCTTAGTGTATACTCGCGGTTATGCCACCAATCATTACAAGCACCACCACATCTAACACCAATCGGAGGGATATTCTGTTGCATGGTGGATAAGTCATCCAGGTCGTTCTTAGGTGGCACAGGATTCGGAGGGTTATCGTTCTCGTATTTGTGTCTCCAACGCTTTGCGTATTCTTCGTAGAACTTATCCCTATCGGAATAGGCACCGGCGATCTTATTATTTTGAGCATCTATCTCAACCCACTTGTCTATAAACTCAAGGTAAATCTCAAAATGTTTACCTTCATCAAGCAGATCTGAAATTTTATCCACAAGCACTATTATCCCAGCAAGCCCAGGTTTTTTCCCTGCTAATAAAGGAATACCAACACCTTTAGCTGCGTCACGAAGTCCTGATCTGTCACGATCCAGACCTTTTTGAATAGCGTCCTTTTCGTATATCAACAGAGACAATTCAAATCTTGCTGTGAGCAATTTGAGGTCATGATCGGTTTTTGCCGTGTATGTCTCATCAAAAGTCGTAATCGTATGCGTTGATCCATAGCTGGTTGGGATGTTAACAGACGGCAGCTCGTGAGCAAAGCTGGGCGTTGCTAACGGAATCACAATTACACACATCGCAAGAATGAGGCGGTGTAAATGTTTGAAGTTTAACATTAGACATTAGACATTATAACTAATTAGTTGTCCGTTTGGTTAGTCTCTATTATACTTATTACAATCGGACAATAGGAGGCTAACTCATGATAAGTTTTCAAGAACTAAAGGACAAACCTGATACGCTCCTGTCCCTCACCGGATATACCTTAGAAGATTGGACTGAACTATCACCTTATTTTACTAAATGTTTTTTAGAGTATGTTCAAACACATACCCTTGCAGGAAAACCGCGCAAAAAACGGAGATATAAACCGTATAAAAATAGTCGTTTTGATACACCTGAAGATATGTTGCTATTTATACTGATTTACCTTCGTGAAGCACCGAAACAAGTGCTATTCGGTGCGCTCTTTGGCATGTCTCAACCTCTTGCTAATAGATGGATTCACTTGCTTTTATCGATATTGAACAAAGCATTAGCAGAACTTGGAGAGTTGCCATCTCGGGAAACAGACCCCGCCCCTATATGTGCTCCATCAAAAGTATCAACTCAAAATCAAGAAGGAGAACATTTTTTTCATGATAGCACCGAACGCCCGATACGACGCCCAAAAGACCCGTCAACTCAAAAGGCGTATTATAGTGGTAAAAAGAAATGCCATACAGTGAAAAATAATCTGATTATCAATGAGACCTGCAAAGTCGTCCTATTGACACCTTCTTTTGAAGGAAGACACCCTGACAAACACATAGCCGATATGGTGGGCTATTGTGTGCCACAGGGTAGCACATTGTCCCAAGATACCGGTTTTCAGGGTTTCGTTCTCCCGGATATAAACATCATTCAACCGAAGAAAAAACCGAGAGGTAGAGAACGGACGAATGAAGAAAAAGAAAACAATAGAAAGATAGCGTCTATACGCATACGCGTTGAACATGCGATTAGTGGTGTCAAAAGATGCCGCATTGTCAAAGATAAACTCAGGAATTGGAAGAAAGGGTTTTGTGATTTAGTTATGGAAACTTGTTGTGGTTTACACAACTTCCGACTAAACTTTAGACCCTGGCGTTATGAAACTCCTGTTATTTAAATCATTATAATGTCTATTATTTATCATCTCCTTCGTTATGGACGGGACCTCGGATTATCGGGGACATATCTGAATCCTGACTCATGGTTTCAATTGCAGCTGAGATTTGAGCTGAGGCATCTCTGATTTTGGCATCTACTGCACGAGCAGCATCCTGCCACTTTGCATCAAGTTCTGGCGATGCTGTTTCATGATCAAAATCAGGATGTTCCTTCAAGAAGTTATACATATCTATTCTCAGTTCGAAAAATGGACTGCTTGCTATATGATCCATCAATATCTGGTTTCTTTCACGCGCCGTCTTTGCTGCTGTTAGAGGCACCGGCACGCCTTGTGCTACAGGTAGGTGTGGTTCACCCTGCCACACATCTGGTGCGTCTATTGGCACTTGATGGTGGTGATCCCCATGCCGAACCCATTTGTATCCAGGTTCCGCGGGGCCCAAGTCGTTCTCTGCTACCGGTTGATCGGTTGTTTTCGGTTTCTGACTATCTTTCAACTTCTGTTGGGCAGCTTCTAAGTCGGCTTTGAGTTGCCGAATTTCTGCGCGCTCGTGTTGCATAATAAAAACAAACGCTGTAATAAAAATGACCATGAAGGCTCCAAGCCCCCAGTAAAATTTACTGTTCATAATTTTCCTCCATTTTTTCGTAGATACTGTTAATATACAATTTTTGCAGTTTTAATGCAAATTGTTTAAAGGGAGCTTTTTGACATCAGCATCGGGGTTGATGCGTTCTGCATCGGGCCACATGAGCTTGTAGAAGTCGACGAGGTCTTCTATGAATGACTTGAGCTCTTGCGGTGTGCGCCAAATAAGTGCTGCTGTAACGGGCATAGGGATTTCTCCAATTTCATCGATATAGAAAAGTACGTCGGTCGGTTCTTGATCTTGGTCGTGGACTCCGCCTAACTCTATATGGTAATTGGTAATTTCAAGCATATTATCAATAATTTTTCCATCAGTCTGTAGTGTTCTTTTGCTCACCTGCTTTCTCTGCCTCCTTTAATTTTTTGAAGTGTGCCTGTATAGTGTTATAGCTTATGTCGAATTCAATGGAAATTTTCGTAAGCGTATCCCCTTTGCGAAATCTGGCATACTCAATTTCATCCCAAATCACTTTTGGGATTCGCCTACCTTGTTTTCGCTGAGTATATGCTTCAACGCGCCTCTCTTTGAAATAATCTACAGGTGTTTTACCATATTTTCTGGCAAGAACTCGGCATAATAACCTATGCACCGTTGACTTTGATAAGTTTGTTTCAGCGGCGATTTTTAACAATTCTGACGGGTTTGGCAACCGATGGATTTCATCAAGGATAACCCGTCCGCTCCCAATACTATCAAGAAATCCTTGCGGGTCTTCCATTAATCGTCTAACGCGCGGTAGTTCACAGTCAAAATATATAATATCGGGTAGTGTCTGACATAGGCAAGTTTTTCCAACTCGGCGCACGCCTGATAACCATACGACCGAACGGCGTTCCAAAGCAGTTTCAATACGATTAAGCCAGAATTGTCTTTTTACCATATATTGATGATATCAGATAGTGCTACTATATGTCAACTCTATTTGCATATAGTAGCACTATCTGTCAACTCTGTTTGCATATAGTAGCAATTTTATACCTAATTTGTAGCGCAAGGTCTCTGGGTTCTCCTTGCAGTGCTGACTTTTTCAAAAGACTTCTAATCAAGTTAATTTGGTATTAGATCAGAGGCATTCAATTGTCAAGTTTTCCCAATTAATTATCATGAATTATCCAATTAACATTACGGTAATGAATTGTAGGAGGGAACTCCGATTCCCGACTATCAATGCTTTTCGTCGCGATTCGGAGATCGCTCCTACAAGAAGAAACATAAGTTAGAATGTGCAATTAATAGACAATTGAATGCCTCTGAGTATTAGATAGGGGTGTAGAGATGATTTTAGTTTAATCAATTCTTCTTCGCTGATACAGGAACCATTCTACAACACTTAAAATCACAGCGAGAAAAACCAAGTAGATCCAAGGCGGATAGCGGAAAAATGAACCACCACTTAATAGGTCAGATTCTGTCAATAGATCCTCAATTCCATCAACAGCACTGATGTGTGATTCCGTTTCACTTGCAAGATTGACAGCCCATAACTTTTTGTGGTCATCGTCTTCTGTCGTTTCGTTTTCAGCTGTCTCGTCCGTGGGTTCATTTGAGGTGGTCAACTCGTAAAAACCCGCATGTTGTGTCTGATCAAAGAGCATCTCATCATTTTCAACAGGAACGTCCCACGTGTTGTCATTAGGACCGGTAACCTTTACAGTCATCGGCGTGTTTTCGGGCGGGACATCCTCTTGCTGATTAGTCTGCGCTTGTGATATATCCTGCGAATCTATCTTATAACGAAGCACCTTACCTGTCCGTAGGTGATATTCCTGAATTCCTTCTCCTTGTTGGAACCACTGGATCGTGTTGGCTATAATGACTGGAAATGCAATGCGCAACGGCAGGTCAGATTCCAGGATGTTAATAGCAGCGAAGACGGTTTTTCTATTCGGCGTTACATCAACGAACAGGACAGGAGATTCAAATGAACGCGCAAGGATTTGGGCGGTGGATGGAGGTTGGACTTCGTATGCCTCACCGATTAGGACATTTTCTAAATGGACGTGTCGGAGAATAGGATGTGTCCGATCCCAATCGGTGATGATTGGAGTTTCAAGCGATTCCCCGATTTCCCATGCTGCGATAGCGGTATCTTCTCCGACATCTGGAGAATTGGCTGATTTGGGAGGGTAGATAAACATGTAATTCCCATCACCGAGTGTCGGCGGACTATACCGATCGAAAATAACGACCTGAGCGTCAATAGCCGAAGAATCGTATTCTGCAGGGGCGACAACAGTTAGGTTCAGTTTATCGTCAACGGATAGTACTTTTTCGAGAAACGGATTTTCTTCTGTTACCAGCAAAATAGAGGTCTGTTCACGTTTTGGCAACGTTGCGTAGGCGACATTGTCAGTGGGAAGCGCGTCTGTGATGTCCAAAACAGCCTTAAGTTCGCCGCCTTCAAAGGTAAAATTGCTGAAAATCTCAGATTTGCTTTCTCCAGGAGCAATCGTGTAAGGACGTACATCAAAGAGACTCTCGTTAAAATAGAGTTCAACACTACACTTCTTTTCTTCATCTGAGGCATTGACGACGGTCAATAGTGTTTCGTAATCGAAGGCATTAACAAGGCTTTTGCGCACGCGAAATTGGGTGATGCCAACATTGTTACTCTCTTCGCCAATTCGCAACAGATGAAGTTTAATCTTTTCTTGTTGAACTTGATCTTCTTCGGAACTTGTGTTTTGCGATTGTGTTTTTTGGAATTCAGCAAGGGTATCATCGGAAACAAATTGAAAATCGCTAAAAATAATAATTTCGGGGTTAGGTTTTGTTTGTGCAACAGCAAATGCTAAATCCACAGCAGGTTTTAGATCTGTTTTTATGTCGGTTGGTTTAATTGATTCAATTGCTTGTCGGAGTGTTTTCCGATGATTGGTAAACGGAGTATGAATTACGGGACGCGTATGGCAGCTGATAACTGACATTTCATCCATGAAACGAAGTCCTTGCACTATTCGGAGGGCTTGCTGTTTTGCCGAATCCAACCGGGATTCGGAAGAAGGGTTATCAGGATCGAGAACCAGAACTGCATTCATGCTTGCCGAATGATCTACAATCAAGATGAGTTGTCGCGCGGACTTCGTAATGAATGCGAACTGCGGTCGCGCAACTGCAAACACTAAAAGTGCCAGAAATAGCAATTGCAGCAATAGCGATAATAGATGCTTAAGTCTTTGAAACAGAGAAGTCGTTTGTCTCTCTTTAAAAAGTTGTTCCCAAAACATCAGGGTAGAGACAGGTTCACGTCTCCGCCGCAATTTGAGAATGTACAACGCAATTATTGGAATCGCAAGACCAAATAGAAATAGGGAGGTGGGAGATAAAAAATTCATCTATCAATTTCAGCCGGACAACCTTTGGTCAAAATTGATCCGTTAAGACACAAAACCACCCATTCGGAAGATGCGGAGGATAAGTTCTTCAAAAGGGGCTTTCGTCATTGTACGCACAATACTAATCTCTCGCTGTGTGCAATATCGGTCAAGGTCATCACAATATTTGTTGAAAAGATCCTTGTAGCGTTTAATATGATTTTCGTTAATGGTCACAGGGCGGAGTTGATTAGTTTCAACATCAACAAGATGGTAATCGCCAAGAAGGCTGGGTTCCGCTTCCTTTTCGTCAATGATGTGAATAACAAAAAGATCATGTTTTTGAAATTTCAGCATATTCAGCCCGGCAGTAAACCCTTTCGGATCAAAGAGATCGGAAATAAGAACGACTAACCCGCGACGTTTGGTCATGTGGACAAAATTGTGAAATGCGTTTTCCAGATCTGTTTCGCCAATGCCACTAATCTGATCAAGAAAATTGAGAACGGTGAAAATTTTCCCTTTTCCGCGTTCTGTAGGCAACCGGTTCATATCGGTAGTGTTAAAAGCAGTAATCCCGATACGGTCGAGATTAGATAAACCGATGTAGGCAAGTGCAGCGGCAACCCGTTTGGCATAAATCAGTTTTGGTAGCTCGCCGTAAGTCATGGATTGGCTTGCATCAACAAGGAAGTAGATGTGCAAGTCTTCCCGCTCTTCGTAGAGTTTTAGCAAGAGTTCGTCTAATCTTGCGAAGGCGTTCCAATCAATGTAGCGGAAATCATCGCCAGGAGTGTAGTTGCGGTAATCTGCGAATTCTACGCTAACACCTCGGCGTGTGCTACGACGTTCAGCCTTGATTCGTCCGGCAAAGATCTTTTTTGAAACTATATAGAGATACTCAAGTTTTTTGAGGAAATCGCTGTCAAAGGCGGATTGTGTGTCGTTCATTTAAATACCTACTACGTTTTGGAGGTTATACCAAATTAACTTGATAAGGTCAACCCGTAGGTTGGGTAGAGCGGAGCGAAACCCGACTTTGAAATTGGATTATTTATGAACCACTTTCAATCAATTACTTCTAACAGATGCTGGATGATTTTGTCAGGGTCAATACCTTCTGCTTCGCCTTCAAAGCTGAGAATAAGACGATGGCGTAGACTTGGAAATGCGACTGCTTGAATGTCCTCACGTGCAACGTTATATCTACCATCAAGGATTGCGCGGACCTTACTTGCGAGAATCAGTGCTTGCGCACCACGCGGACTTGATCCATAGCGAACATATTTTTTCGTTAGTTCCGGTGCATCCTCAACTTCAGGGTGTGTCCCCATAACAATTCGCAACGCATATTTACGAACATCTTCAGCAACAAGAATATCACGAACTATCTGCTCCAGATCGTTAATTTGTTTACCATCGCAGACCTTATCAACAGACGGCATTTCTCGCTTCGTTGTGCGTTCCATTACAAGGTCAAGTTCATCAAGGCTTGGAAATTCAACCTTGAGCTTGAAAAAGAAGCGGTCAAGTTGTGCTTCTGGCAAAGGATAGGTGCCTTCCATTTCCAAGGGATTTTGTGTTGCCATGACGAAAAACGGTAAATCCAGAGGGCGATGTTGTCCGGCGACTGTTACAGATTTTTCCTGCATCGCCTCAAGCAAGGCAGATTGTGTTTTAGGGGTTGCGCGGTTGATTTCGTCAGCGAGAACAAGATTTGCGAAGATAGGTCCATGTTGGAATTCAAAGAATTTTTGTCCGTTTTCATCCTCAGCAACGATGGTAGTACCAACGATGTCTGCTGGCATCAGATCAGGTGTAAACTGAATCCTTTGAAATTCCAGGTCAAGAACTTCCTTAAGTGTGCGGATGAGTAGTGTTTTGCCTAAACCGGGCACTCCTTCCAATAGCGCATGTCCTCCTGTCATTAAGCAAATTAGAACACCCTCAATAATTTCCTTTTGACCGACGATTCGCTTTGAGATCTCTTCTTGTATTTTAAGAAAGGTCTCGCGGAATTCTTCATGTTTTTGTTCTACTTGTTCGGACATTTTTCTCCCTAACTGCTAATAGTGCTTGGCATTAAATCACCGCAAAGATATATAATCTCTGCGGTGATTTGTATTACAACTTAAATTTACTCTTCAGTCGGTTTAATCGATTCAAAGTAGCGTTTCACATAGAACTTATATCCGAGCGGAATCTGTTCTTCCGTTAAAGCATCTTCAGAAAGCTTCTGATATTTCATATATGCATCTTTATAACTAAGTGTAGATTCCTGACCTTCAGCTGATGCTTTGGTTGTTTGAACAGTGGAACTGCCTTCACCTTGAACGCCAGTGATGTTTTCAAGATTGAGGGTAGAATCAAGTGAGGTAAAATCACCCTGTTGGGATTCGGAAGTCTTATTGCCTGCTTTATTCGTCGGATTATTACCATTTCCTTGGCAACATGCTGCTATGCATGCCTTACATTCCTCACATTCGCACAGCAATTCTGTCAATTTTTGATTACGATTCTGAAGGAGTGAAAAATCGCGTATCTGTTTGCTTGAAGCACTAAGGTTTTTTTGCGTTCCTTCGGAATCGTTCCCTTCCATTGCTTCACCTGCGCCTGCTAACTTCCCACCAAGTCCATCAAGGTCAGTGTCCTTTAGACTTTTGCCCGCACGTTTGAGTTCACCGGACAAGTTCTGACGTTGTTCTTGGTCAAACTTCGGTACATCCTTTGCCACTTTGTCAAGTTTTTCAGCAGCTTTTTGATAATCACCGCGTTTCAACTGTTGCCCGAATTCGCCAAGGATCGGATTACCGATGAATTGTTGTCCGAGTCCCTTCATAAGTTCTTCCTGCTGCGCCATTTTGAGCGGATCAATTTTCGTTTTCAACAGCGCACTCAATTCGGTCATTCTGGCAAGAGCGTCCTTAGGCGTAATCTGCGGTTTTTTCAATTCAAGCGTTCGTTTTTCGATCTCTTCCAAGATCTCTTTAAGTTCCTGATCCTCGCCTTCTTCAGCCTCTTTCTTCGCCTCTTCAATCGTTTTCAATAACGTATCGGCTTCCGCTGCAATTTGCGGCGATTGCGGCGAAAAGTCAATTTCCGTTGAAGTAGCAGGCGGTGCGAAAAACTCTACAAACGAGAAAGCGACGAGAAACACTACGACAATAGCAATAAGCTTGGTTTCACGCGGAACAGTATATCGCGCAACCTGTTTGATGGGGACTGTTTGTAACCTTTTAGACGTATCTTGAAGTTGAAGAGCGGTCAAAGTTTCATTGGTTTTCCGTTGAATCTGTTCTAACCCACTAACAACACGGTCCTTAAGAGATGCGTCTATGTCAATCGCCCGGGCTGCTTCATAAAGATCAATTGGTCGAACGAGACGGACTACGAGAGCGACCACTGCAATGCCACACGCAACCCATAGGAATACCAATGGCGGAATGTTAAAAGATGTGATGACGCTATCAGCAACAACTACCGGCACACACACCAAAAGTCCATATAATAGAAACGTCGCGAGCATTTGAAAATATCCTTGCACGCTCAAACGGCGGCGCACTTGGCGAATCTTTTCAAGAATCAATTTTTCCTGCACGAAGTATACCTCCTGTTAACCATAGTTCCTTCAAAACCTGGTAATTTCAGTGAAAATGTTTACAGCCGGAACTCAATAGAGAAATCTATTTTGTGCTCTTTTTGCACATGTAAATAGTGTACTACATTCTTATATTATATGTCAAGCCTTTTTAACATTTTTCGAAGCATTATCTGTTATCAGGCCATCTATTATCCAACTTGACATCTCTCACAATTTTATCCCAGTCCCAGAGGAGCACGGTGCCATCTTCAGAACCGCTTGCAAGCATTTTTCCATTGTCGGAAAATGCCAATGTTTCTACTGAAGCTGTATGTCCTAATACCATTTCTGAATAATTATATTCCATTTGCGACTTTCGTGAAATATTTAAAATTTGTGATTTGGGCAATAGCTGCCTTCGTATACTTTCTCAAGATTTGTGTGATTTTGTCCTGCATTTCCTCTATTGACCCCAATGTGTGCTGAAACAATTTGGCTTTGATGTCTTGCCAGAGTCTTTCGATCGGGTTCAACTCTGGACTATAAGGGGGTAGAAAAATCAAGGCGATATTGTCAGGAAGTTGTAGCGATTTCGCCTGATGAAAACGACCATTATCAAGCACAAGGACATTTAGCGTCTTTGGAAAAGTCTTTGCTAACTCATCAATGAATACTTGGAAACAGACACCATTGAGCCAGGGCATTTCAAGGAAGAAACTTTCTCCTGTTATCGGTTCCACAGCACCGTATAGATAAAGGCTCTGGTAAGTGTGATCAACATTGGCAATCGGTTTAACACCGCGTAAAGTGGGACGCCGAGACGACACAGGCAAAAGACCACACCTTGACTCGTCTTGGCAAAAAAGTCGGACGCTTTGAAAAGAAGATGCCTTCTCCGAAATCACCTCCTCAACTTTGGTAGCGAAGTTAGCAACGAACGCATCACACGCTACATCGTTTTTTTATGACTTTTGCGAGGCACTTTGAGTTTCGCATTCCATTTATACCGAACTAACGCATGAACTGTTTTATAGTGCATTTGGACACCGAAGGTTTCTTCAATATAATCTGTTATCTGTTGATAACTGGAAAAACCTTCTGGTTTTTGAAGTTCCGCTCGCAGCAGCTCTTGTTGTTCTTTGGATAACCGAGGGGGATGCCCGGGGAATAATCACGATCCAAAAGCGCATCAAGTCCTTCAGTCTCATAAGTCGCTATCCAGTGTCCAATCGTTTTTCGGCTGACACCTAACCTCTCAGCGACTTGCTTGCGAGTTATTGCTTGACCACTACGAAATAGGTAAAGGGCTGTCAATCTTTGCTTTTGATAACCTACTGATGTCTTTCTCAACAGCCTTTTCAACTCTGAAACACTTTCTGTAATCTCTGGAGGTTTTATGTGCATTGGTATCAATCCTATGATTTGTATAATTGGAAAAAGTATAGCAGAAATTGAAAACTTTTAAAAGGATAAATATATACAAGAAATGGTATTACTATACTATTTTTCAAGATTAATATAACGCATACCGCGGTCTTCTGTGCCTACGTATAACGTGTTTTCGTCAACAGCAAGAGAAGTTATACCTTCTGGTATTTCTGAAACAACCTGTTCCCAAGTGCCGTTTTTTAAGCGATAGATACCTGTCTTCTCGGTAACGCCATAAAGGGTGTTACCATCAACAGCTAAGCGTTCCATGATGAGATTTGTCCTCTCTGAATCGGTGACAGACCGCCAATGTTTTCCATTATCTGATGCAGCGACACCCGCGTCCGTTGCCAAATACACCGTGGGACCCGCAAACACAATCTCTTTGAAAGTTTTAAATGGAAACGGCAGAGCAGATGTGAGATCAATCCAATTAGTTCCCTTATCAAATGATACGACGAGATGTCCATCCCGTTTTCCGACATAGACAGTGTTCCCTGAAACAGCAAGTTTGAGTTCTCTTATTGCTATGCGCAAAGGCAGTTCAACGGTTTCTTCCTGGTCGGTGTCGTACCATTCTGTATCCCCCTGCTTCCATCGGAAGAGCTTAAAGTTGTATTCCATATAGAACGTATCACCACTGATTGCAAACGGTCCAATTAACCCAAATTGGCGAAGATTGTCTTGGAATAATCGGCGATAGTTCGGGTGTATAGAATCCATTTGAGCCAACTTTTTAAAGAACTGCGTTGCACCAGAGGAACTTTCTTGCAATTGTTTAGCGAACGATTTTTCTGACAAAAAAGCCCCATTTCTATTAAGCAACAGGCTCTCTAAACGCGATGAATCAAAGATGGGCATGTCTTGAATCGGCACCAATGTATTTCCATCTGCAGATATGCGATATATACGTGTTTCTGGACTGCTAAAAGGTGATTCTGTACCTTTTGCATAGATAACACCGTCAGATTTAACTATCTGGATTATGTTAGGTGGTTCTTTTCTATTGGGATCCTGCATAAGTGTATCTGGTAGAATAGTTTTCCAAGACTTGCCCTTGTCAGTAGTTTTTAGCAGGTTCCCATTATTTCCATAAATAGTCGGAAGCATGTTTTGTCCTTTATTGCTTTCGTTATACACAATTAGATCACTTATAAAACTGTTATCCTTATCCGGATCAATATTTACTATGTTCCATGATTTGCCGCCATCAGTGGAACGATGGAGTTCGTCGTCGCTACTGACGTAGAAAACACGTTCGTTTAATGCTACGGCGGGGATATTAGTGAATGTCCTCATAGGGGAAATGTCAGGAGCTTGTGGAGGCATCCAGGTATCTCCGCCATCGGTGGAGCGCACCATACCTCGTTCCATTACCAGAAGTGTACCGCCAGCAGCGACAAGTCTGATACCGGGTGGCCACCCTTCTAAGGACCATGCGTTTGTTGGCGTTATATCTTTCCAGGAATTTCCCAAGTCAGTTGAACGGAATATCCACCAAGTACGTTGTTGTCCCTTCAAAGCTGCCTCAGGATCCGTAAATTCTGCCATTACATACAGTCGATCTTTAGTGGCTGCGGCTGTGATGACGCCTATTGCCTCAGGTACTGGGAATTCTAAGCGTTGCCAGCTGTCACTGTTCCAGCGATACAGTCCGGAATTTGTTATTGCAAACATCTTGTCTTGGATTGTTACTAAAGATTGAAGTTCTCCGGGATATTCATTGCTGATATCCTTCCATGTCTTGCCTTTATCTTCAGAACGGAAAGCCCCCTCGTCAAAAATGATATAAAACGCTTGTTCTGTTAGGAGTAGTTTTCTTGGAAAATCATATTCTTCCGGCAATTGGTGAACTATATACCACGTTTTACCATCATCTTTTGAAGCCAAAAGCTTATTAGATGGGAGAATATAAAGGGTGTTGTCCCACTTTGCCATAGGAACTTCAAGTTCCCAATCGCCAGCTAGTGTGCTAATGTCGCTAAGGTATTGCCATTCCGTTCTGTCGTCTTGCAATTTGTATATGTGCCCACGAGCAAAAGTGTAAATCTCTCCTTCAGAGGTTGCAAGTAAACCTTCTACCATACTTCCTCTGGTGGGTTCAGACTTAACCCACTGCTGTTTAGCGACAGAAACATCTTCCCCTTCCGTCTGCGCGGCAGCCAATAAAACTGCATCAGGTTTCTCTCCGCGGTTATCACTTTTACCAAGTGCCTTTGAATTCCCAAGTTGATTTTGGATATCTGGTTTTACTTCAAGATTTAGCACAATAGGCGCGTCAATAAGTTCAACCGTCATCTCAGTCTGTGCATCCAAACTATAAGGTTTCTGAAAACGCGCTAAGTATTGACTCCCTATGCTGAGCATCAACATAATCAAAAGCGCACTTGATGCAGCAACCGCCCACGGCACTAAAGGCTTGCTTCCAGTAGGTAACCCCGGTTTCAGTCGCGCTACTTCGCGCAAAATGTTATCGGTTAGGTTCGGTGAAATTTGAAAATGGTCGAGTGCTTCTCTAATCATCGGTTCCTCCTTTTGTAAACGGTTCCGCGCACGCTGCAGCCGACTTTTTATCGTTCCCGCAGACACCCCTAAGAACTTGCTAATCTCTTCACATGTCATCTCACCGAAGTAGTGAAGCGTCATCACTGTGCGTTCGCTCTCTTTCAGTTTCGAGAGCAGCCTCTTCACAACTTCGCGTTGTGCCTCAATAGTTGTTTTAACGCGTTCTTCTGTGACATGTTTGGAATAAGTATCTCTTTGTGTCATCGTTGTCTCTACGTCCTCCAACGGTTGTGTTCGTACTCGTTTTTTGCGGAGCCAAGCATAGCATCGGCGCGTTGCAATCACATAGAGCCACCCAGAAAACTGATTCGGATCTTTCAGGGTGTCAAGTCTTTGATACACTTTCAGGAAGGCATCCTGCGTTATCTCTTCAGCGATGTGGAAATCCCCAATTTTTCGCCAAGCCAGCGCGTGCACCGGCTTTTGATACTTTTTCACAAGTTCAGCGAAAGCGTTTTCATCGCCAGCAAGAACGCGTTGGATCAATTCAACATCGTCGTTTTTCATCAGGTGCCTCCAGAAAGGATAGGTTCAATATTTTATACTGAAACCTTGTGACGCGACTTAGGAGGAAAACGGTTGCATAATTCTGCAAAAAACAGAGAATTTTGAAAGAAAAAGAGAGAATAGAGGAGGAAAGGCGGTATTTTGCACCATCCAGACAAGATACATTATCTGCTAACATCAAAACGGAGCACACCACGTCTGCCTGTCCCGACGTATAGCACGTTTCTGTCAACAGTGAGGGAAGTCACGTTCTCCGCTATCTCTGCGGCAACTTGTTTCCACTTACCACTATCACTATCCAGTCGATAAAAGCGATTTGTCATGGAAATACCGTAAAGGGTGGTGCCGCTAACAGCCAGTTTTTCTATAATCGGATGCTCTCCTACTTTATCAGTTATAGTGTGCCAATTTTTGCCATCATTCGACTTTATGACCCCTTCGCGCGTTACTACGTAAACCGTGGAACCGGCAAAGGCTATATCTCTAATGGGTTTGTAGATAGGTGATTTTAAGTTGACAAGTACTTGTGGGGTAACATCCCACCATGTATCTCCACCATCAATCGATTGAATAAGCTTCCCATTCCGTGTTCCGACATAGACAATATCACCTAAAACAGCGAGTTGAAGTTCCACAGATTTCTTACCGGCAGTTTCTTCCAAACCTGTGTCATGCCATTCCTTTTCTCCAAGCTTCCATCGGAAAAGTTTATGGTTGTATTCCATGTAAAACGTGTCATCACTAACAGCAAACGTTCCTTGCAGCCCTCGTTGAAGAAGTTCTGATCCGGGAGCCATTGCTGCTTCTTTCATGAACTCGGACGAACCTACATTATTTTTTTGCAAATTTTCAATAAATGACTTGCTTGGTGGCCATTTTATAGAAGAGTCTCCTAAACCTTGTTGTAGTTTTTCTAATTCATCGTATAACGATTGAGAGTCGAAAGCGGGCATCCCTTCAATTGGGATGAGTGTATTGCCATCATCCGATATCCGATACATAAGAGTTTTACGACTTTTCTCATACGATTCGCCTTTAGCGTAGAGAACATCGCCTGATGTTTGTATTGTAACAATACGTGGCACGGGAGTCTCTCTGTAAGGATCATCTTGATCGGATTTTGTAAATTGTGAAACTACGTCAACTGTTTTCCAAGATTTCCCACCATCCATAGAAGTGACCAAATCGCCTGCTGCGTATTTGCTTTCTGTAATAGCGTAGAGCACGGGTAACGCTTGTTTCTGTGTTTTATTCTTTCCCTGAAAAGCGAACAGTTTATCCACTCTACTCCTCAACCCCGTATTAAATCTGTGCCACGATTTACCACCATCAGTGGAACGGTGGATTCCTGTTGTTCCGCCTACATAGAAGGTCTTTCCGTTCAATGCGACAGCATGCATCACACTACTAAAAAAAGCATTCTTCCGAGAAATACCGGTATTTTCCTCGTACGTCCACGTTTTTCCGCTGTCAATCGAACGCGCAACCGATACATCGTGGCTACCTATCACTAATATCGTGTCCTTTATAGCTACAAGTACGATTGAGGGTGGGGAACCGTGGAGGGACCAGGCGTTTGTGGGGGTTATGTCTGTCCATGAATTCCCCATGTCAGTGGATCGGAATATCCACCAAGTACGCCCCTTCCTCTGTGAAAACTGTCTTTTTGCTTTAGGGGGCACGACCGTAACATAGAGGTTGTTTTTAGTCGTCACTAACGATCGAATAGAACTTACTCCAACCGCCACTGGTAATTGTAAATGTATCCACTTGTCACCATCAAGGCGGTAGAGTCCTGGCACCTTTCCTGCGTCAACTCCTGCGAATAGCGTGTTTTTAATCGCAACCAGGTACCGTATGCTGTACTGTTCCCCTTCCCCAATACTAACTATACTCCATGACTTACCAGCGTCATCAGAGCGATATACCTCCGATCCCACACGAAGGTAAAACGTCTCATTTGTAAACACAAAATCATAGCAATTGCCACCTTGTCTGACCGGTGATTCAACTAATTGCCACGTCTGTCCCTCATCCGTTGAAACTAAAAGTTCGTCCCCCGGTGTAAAGTAGAGCGTGTTGTTCCGTTTTGCTATATGTGCCGTACTTGAATATCCACCCCCTTTCATAGGGGTAAGGAGTTGCCAGGTCTCTCCATCAGGGGTTAATTTACATATACCCGCATCATCAAGAACAGCGTAGATTTCGCGTTCAGGGGTAGCAGATAAACTCCATACCGGACCGGATGCGCTCGGTTCATTTACTGATACCCACTGCTGTTTGGAAGTTTCACTTTTTCCTTCATCATCTGCTTGTGCGGCAGCAAACAGTATAGCATCAGAGTTTTGCTTGGTAATGTTATTTCTATCGATTGCGTCGGAATTTTCTCCCAGTTGGTTTCGGACATCCGGCTTTTCTTCAAGGTCAAGAACAATAGGGGCATCAACAAGTTCAATCGTCATCTCAGTCTGTGCATCCAAACTATAGGGATCCTGAAAACGCGCTAAATATTGGCTACCTATGCCAAGCATCAACACAATTAAAACAACACTTGAAGCAGCAACTGCCCACGGCACCAAAGGTTTGCCACCAGAAGGTGTTGCAGTCTTAAGTCGTGTGACTTCTCGCATGATATTATCGGTTAAGTTAGGTGAAATTTGGAAATAGTCAAGTGCTTCTCTTATCATCGGTTCCTCCTTTTGTAAACGGTTCCGCGCACGCTGCAGCCGACTTTTTATCGTTCCCGCAGACACCCCTAAGAACTTGCTAATCTCTTCACATGTCATCTCACCGAGGTAGTGAAGCGTCATCACTGTGCGTTCGCTCTCTTTCAGTTTTGAGAGCAGTCTCTTGACCACTTCGCGTTGCGCTTCAACAGCAGTTTTAGCCCGTTCTTCTGCGACATGTCGGGAATAAGCATCTCTTAGTATCATCGTTGTTTCTGCGTCCTCCAACGGTTGTGTGCGTATCCGTTTTTTGCGGAGCCACGCGTAGCATCGGCGCGTCGCAATCACATACAGCCATCCAGAAAACTGATTCGGGTCTTTCAGGGTGTGAAGTCTCTGATACACTTTCAGGAAGGCATCCTGCGTTATCTCTTCAGCGATGTGGAAATCCCCAATTTTTCGCCAAGCCAGCGCGTGCACCGGCTTTTGATACTTTTTTACAAGTTCAGCGAAAGCGTTTTCATCGCCAGCAAGAACGCGTTGGATCAATTCAACATCGTCGTTTTTCATCAGGTGCCTCCAGAAAGGATAGGTTCAATATTTTATACTGAAACCTTGTGACGCGACTTAGGAGGAAAACGGTTGCATAATTCTGCAAAAAGAGAAATTTTTGGAGGAAAAGGTGGTGAGAAGTAGGAAAGGGCGGCATTTAGCACCGCCCTGACAAAATCTGCTAATTTTATAGTCAGCCTAAAATCGCATACAATACCTATAGTGCATAATTCTGCAAAAAGAGAAATTTTTGGAGGAAAAGGTGGTGAGAAGCCCTGACAAAATCTGCTAATTTTATAGTCAGCCTAAAATCGCATACAATACCTATAGTAGACGCGCTTTGTAAGTGCGCTGTCAATAGTATTCAAGTAATTATAGGCTTTACTATATTATTTTTCAAGATTAAAATGAAGCATGCCGTTGTTTTCTGTGCCTACGTATAACGTGTTTTCGTCAACAGCAAGAGAAGTTATACCTTCTGGTATTTCTGAAACAACCTGTTCCCAAGTGCCGTTTTTTAAGCGATAGATACCTGTCTTCTCGGTAACGCCATAAAGGGTGTTACCATCAACAGCTAAGCGTTCCATGATGAGATTTGTCCTCTCTGAATCGGTGACAGACCGCCAATGTTTTCCATTATCTGATGCAGCGACACCCGCGTCCGTTGCCAAATACACCGTGGGACCCGCAAACACAATCTCTTTGAAAGTTTTAAATGGAAACGGCAGAGCAGATGTGAGATCAATCCAATTAGTTCCCTTATCAAATGATACGACGAGATGTCCATCCCGTTTTCCGACATAGACAGTGTTCCCTGAAGCGGCAAGTTTGAGGTCTCTCATCGCTATGTCCAAAGACAATTCAACGGTTTCTTCCTGTTCGGTGTCGTACCATTCAGTATCACCCAGTTCCCATCGGAAGAGCTTAAAGTTGTATTCCATATAGAACGTGTCATCACTGACTGCAAACGGACCATTACGAAATCCTAATTGCATATAGGTATCTGATGGTAGCCGGGGATCCGATTTTGCCAACAGTTCAAAGAATTGGGTCGCCCCAACTGATTTCTCTTGCAACTGTTCAACGTACGCCTTATCTGACGAGTCGAAAAAAGGACCTCTTTTTTCAGATAATTGGTTTTTCAATGGACCCGAGTCAAAAAAAGGAATACCTTCAACCGGCACTAACGTATTACCATCTCCAGATACGTGATAAAGAAGCGTCTTTATTCTGCCATAGTTATCTCCAAAGTTAATAAGAGAATCTCCACCTTTTGCATAGACAACACCACCAGACTTGACTATATGCGTAATGCTCGGCGGTTCTTCTTTGTGGGGTTCAGACATCGGAATTTCTACTTGAACGTCTTTCCAAGACTCGCCTTTATCGGTTGTTTTTACTATTGAAGTGCCAAGTCTCGCGTAGAGAGTCGGAAGCATGTTTTGTCCGTTATCAGAGTCTTTAAACGCTATTAGATTATCAATTCCACTCTCATCTGGTGTAATATTTATTATGTCCCACGATTTACCGCCATCAGTGGAGCGATGAAGTCCGTCGTCACTACCAACATAAATAGTATCCGTGTTCACTACCACAGCAGGACCTATACTATACATTTGAGGTGAGGTCCCTGGTAATTGTGCGGGTAACCATGTGATTCCACCATCGTTTGAACGCACCATCCCTCTCTCCATTAATAAGAGAGTTTCGCCGACAGCAATCAGTTTTGCATAAGGGATAAAACCATTTACTGCCCATGCGTTTATTGGGGTTATATCAAGCCAAGAATTCCCCAGGTTACTTGTGCCAAATACACCCCAACCACGCTCATGTCCTCGGGACACTTTTTCAGGATTTTTCCAACCCCTACTGAGTTCTGCCAATACATACACCCGCTCTCGATTCGTCGCGACTGAATACACATCTTTGATAGATTCTGGGAATTCCATGCGTTTCCAACCGTCAGTGTCCATGCGATAGAATCCGTTGTCTGTTCCAGCAAAAAGCGTGTTTTTGACCTCAGCTAAGGAATTAATCCCTGTCAGTCCATCACTAATCCTTTTCCAAGTTTTGCCTGTATCTTTGGAGCTAAAAACGCCGCTGTCAAAAGCCATATAAAATGCATGATCCGTTAGGATCAACTCAATCGGATTCTGATGCTTTTCCTGCCAAGAGTAAAGTAAATCCCATGTTTTGCCATCATCTGTTGAAGCAAAAAGATTACTTGATTGTGTATAATACAGCCTATTGTTCCACTTCTTGAGAAGGATTCGGTCTCCTAAGCCAGAATGATTCAATGTTGAAATGTCAAAAACGTGCTGCCACGTGTCCCCGTTAGCAGGCAATTTGAAGATTTCCCCTATTGCAAAAGTATAGAGATCATCCTCAGGTGTAGAAAGAAGACTTTGTACAGAACTACCTACGAGGGGTGCAGACTGAATCCACTGCTGTTTAGGGACAGAAACGTCTTCTCCTTCCGCCTGCGCCGCAGCCGATAAAACCTCATCAGGTTTCTCTCCACGGTTATTGCTTTTACCAAGTGCATTTAAATTTCCAAACTCACGCCGAACATCCGGTTTTGTGTCAAAATTTAGCACAATAGGTGCATCAACAAGATCAACCGTCATCTCAGCCTTTGCATCCAAATTATAAGGTTTTTGGAAATGTGCTAAGTATTGGCCGCCTATGCCGAGCATCAACATAATCAAAACGGCACTTGATGCAGCAACCGCCCACGGCACCAAGGGTTTGCTGCCGGAAGGCACAGCAGGTTTAAGTCGTGCGATTTCTTTCATGATGTTATCGGGCAGGTTTGGTGAAATTTGGAAGTTGCTAATTGCCTCTCGGATCATCGGTTCCTCCTTTTTCAAACGATTCCGCGCACGCTGCAGCCGACTCTTAATCGTGTTTGCGGATACACCTAAAAATTCGCTCATCTTTTCACACGTCATCTCACCGAAGTAGTGAAGTGTAATCACCGTGCGTTCACTCTCTGGCAATGTAGCAAGCAGTTTTTTGACGACTTGACGTTGTGTTTCAGCGATTGCCTTCGCTTCCTGCTCTGCGACATAACGGGAATATGCTTCTGGTTCTAACTCATCACTGTCTAATTCCTCAAGTGATTCGGTTTGTATCCGTTTTTTCCTGAGCCACGCATGGCAGCAATGTGTAGCAATTACATAAAGCCACCCCGCAAATCGGTGTGGTTTTTTCAACGTAGCAAGGTTTTAATATGCTTTCAGAAAGGTGTCCTGCGTTATCTCTTCAGCAATATGGAAATCACCTATTTTCCGCCAGGCGAGCGCGTGAACCTGCTTCTGATACTTTCCAACTAAGGTTGAGAAAGCAGTATCATCACCATCAAGGATGCGGTGAATCAATTCAACATCGTTGTTTTTCATAAGTCACTTTCTGATAAGCACAATTTCTCAGTGTTATCTCCCAGTATCGGCGAAAAAGATAACATCACTAACATCGTCCCTGTACTTTAAAAGACGCGGGTTAGGTGCAAAACGGGTGCATAATGCCGAAAAAATATACTTAATCGGGATGATCCGATGCAATGGAGTACTATTTTACCAAATCAGAGCGGTTTGTCAAGATGTTTGGATTATTGAGGCTGGTTGCACAAGAAGTTGTGGGTAGAAGGTGTGTTGAATGAACAGAAAATGGAAGAAATTTTTGGTTAACTGTTTTACCTATTTGGATGGAACGTCCCAAAGTAGGATAGTTCCTGCAAAGTGAGAATGCAAATTTGTACTTGCGAGGGTTTTGCCATCAGGTGAAAAAACTAATTGGGTAATTGGACTCGCATACGGTTTGTATGTGGTAAGTTTACGTCCTGTAGGTATATCCCATAAATGAATTATCCCGCCTACATCACCACTAGCGAGGATTGTACCATCGGTTGTGAACGCTAACTTGCAAACTGCGTCTGTGTGTCCTTTGATTCTTAAAATACGTTCTTGTGTCGTAACATTCCACAGATAAATTGTCTTGGCTTGACTTGCAGCCAGATGGATTCTTCCATTTTGTGCCAATGCTACAGCCTCAACTTTCTGATCTATAGGTTTTCTACCAAAGAATGATTTTATTTTGTCTATCAAATTCGGTTTCTTCTTAGGCATCTTAAACTTTGCAAAGGTTTCACCAGAATGTATATTTGACAAGTGGATATCCTGCCCTTCACCGATTGCCAGCGTTTCGCCATCAGGTGTGAATGCCAGTGTATAGTCAAACGCAACGCTTAAGTTTGGATTGCTTCCTTTGAGTGTACATAACTGATTGCCAGTTGGCAGATCCCACACCTCTATCGCGGTGTCTTTATTTGTGACAGCCAGTTTTTCACCACTTGGTGAAAACGTGGATACTTGAACGAGATGAGAACCTTTTTCAAAAGCTGTAGCATAGAAATGGTACATTTCCGTTGTGCGCGGAGATGCTACTTTGAAAATATCAGGTGCTGATTTCACTGATCTGTTTCTGGATGCCGTTACGAAATTATATGTAGTGTTGTATTTTCCTGTGACAGCATCCCATGCCTTGATTTCACCAGAAGCAGTAGAAGCGGATAGAGTTGAATCGCCACTGGAAAAGGCGATACTAACGATGTCGTTTCTGAGGTCAAAACGTCCAAGTGGTGTATCCCTATTCATAGTAGAAAGAGTGTTTCTTACAGCAGGATGCACAGGATTTTGCAATTGTAATTTTTCGGTGCCTGTATTTGTATCCCACAAGTGTATTTTGCTGCGTGTGTTGCTGGCAATGGTTTTTCCATCATGAGCGAACGCTAATGCAGAAAATTTGTATGTGTATTCTGTCGTAAATGTTCGTAGATGTTTACCTGTAGCTGCAGACCACAAATTCACGGTACCGTATTGGTTCATGGTAACAATGGTTGACCCATCCGATGATAACACAAATTCCCAAATACCCTCCTCGTCTCTATTCTTGATTGTAGTGATGTGGGAATGTGTTTCAGTATTCCACACCGAAATATCATTAAAATCTGCAACTGCAAGAATCTTTCCATCCTTTGAAAATGCAAGGACCTCTGGATTCCCCGAAAAATTTGGAATCCGAACAGGAAAAGTTGCTATTTGTTTGCTTGTATCAACGTCCCAGAGCTGTACACCTTTGCTATAAGCAATTGCAAGTCTTTTCCCATCTGGGGAGAAAACAAATTCTCTTATCTTTTGCTCAGTTCGCGGGAATATGGCTATCTCTTGGTCTGTGCTTCCATCCTTAACGCTGATCGTGTAATCTTTATTTTCAAAGGCGAAGAGTGCACGGGCTCCGTTGGCAAAACCTTTTACCGGAACACCGGTACGCGCATCTTTAAGTGCATTAAATTTAGGAAGTTTTGTCGTGAAAGTATCTAACAGTTTCCCCGTGGTGCTGTTCCACATCCAGACTTTTGGAACATCCCATATCAATACTTTTCCTGTTAGAGTGTGCGATATCTTGTCAATCAATCCCTCACCTACGAGCGTTTTTCCATCGTCTAAAAATCTTAATGAGCGAATCCAATAATTAGGCACTTTAAATGTTGATAGAAGTCTCTGGCTTTCAACATCCCAAATTCGGCATGTGTTGTCACCACTAGTGCTTGCGATTCTCGTTCCATCGGGAGAAAATGCCACTAATCCTGTTAAATCTGTATTTATTGTAAGGAGGGCGGTCTCTTTACCTGTGTTGACATTATAAAGCCAGATTCCTGTGGAACTTGCAATAGCCAAGCGGGTGCCATTCGGTGAAAGCTGCATATCGGTAAACATTCCTTTGCCGAGTCTTCGTTTTGCCCCTTCCGGTAATCCCCACAGAGTGTAGTCTCCTTGATCACCTACAACCTGATTCGATTCCTTGCCAGTGCCATCATCTCTGCCACCCGTATCAGAACGTTCCCCTGGTTGATTTCGCACATCCGGTTTTGCATCAACATCCTGAACAATAGGTGCATCAATGATGTCCACTGTCATCTCAGATTGTGCATCTAAACTATAAGGTCGCTGAAAACGCGCTAAGTATTGACTCCCTATGCCGAGCATCAACACAATCAAAACGGCACTTGATGCCCCTATCACCCACGGGATCAAAGGTTTACTTCCAGCAGGTGCAGCAGGGTTAAGTCTCGCGATTTCTTTCATGATGTTATCGGTCAGGTTTGGTGAAATTTGGAAGTTGCTAATTGCTTCTCGGATCATCGGTTCCTCCTTTTTCAAACGGTTCCTCGCGCGGCGCAGCCGACTCTTAATCGTGTTTGCAGATACACCTAAAAACTCACTCATTTTTTCACACGTCATCTCACCGAAGTAGTGAAGTGTAATCACCGTGCGTTCACTCTCCGGCAATGTAGCAAGCAGTTTTTTGACGACTTGACGTTGTGTTTCAGCGATTGCTTTCGCTTCCTGCTCTGCGACATAACGGGAATATGCTTCTGGTTCTAACTCATCACTGTCTAATTCCTCAAGTGATTCGGTTTGTATCCGTTTTTTCCTGAGCCACGCATGGCAGCAATGTGTAGCAATTACATAAAGCCACCCCACAAATCGGTGTGGTTTTTTTAACGTAGCAAGGTTTTGATATGCTTTCAGAAAGGTGTCCTGCGTTATCTCTTCCGCTATATGAAAATCCCCAACTTTTCGCCAAGCCAGCGCGTGAACCGGCTTTTGATATTTTTTCACAAGTTCAGCGAAAGCGTTTTCATCGCCAGCGAGAACTTGTTGGATCAGTTCAACATCGTCGTTTTTCATCAGGTGCCTCCAGAAAGAGTAGGTTCAACTTTTCATATTGAAACCTTGTGACGCGACTTAGGAGGAAAACGGTTGCATAATTCTGCATGTTTTTAATAGGATGGTTTGATGTAGTGAATTCTATTGTATCAAATCAGGAAGGTTTGTCAAGGTGTGAGATTCATTTGGCAGGCAAGAAACCGTGGTGGGAAAGTATGTTGAATGAAGGGAAATGGAAAGGTAATTCCGTGAACCTTGATTTTCGAATCATGGTTATGAGACGTAAGGAATTACCCGATTGAAATCGCAATAGGTTTGCAAGACAGCTGCTTTCACCTATTTAGATGGTACATTCCACAGGAGGACGGTGCCATCAAGGCTGCTTGTGCTCGCAAGTAATTTCCTATCTTGGGAAAACACTAAAGCACTGATATTACCTTTATGTCCTTCATAAGAAGTAAGATGTGCACCAGTGGTAGACTCCCATAAGTGAATTTCACCCCCCGTATCTCCACTCGCGAGAAGTATCCCATCTGACGAGAATGCCAATTTGCAGATTGCAAATTTATGTGGTGCTTTGAAAGTTCTAACACGTTTTTGGGCAGCAACGTCCCACAATTGGATCTCTTTATCTCTAATTCCAATTGCCAAGTTTTTTCCATTGTGATCAAACGTCATAGAATAAATATCGTGACTTTCCAACGTCAACGTCCGGTTTTTCAGGACCCCTAACACTTTTTTTATCAAATTTTCGGGTGTATTGAACGTGGCAATTTGTTTGTCGGCGTGTGTGTCCCACAAAAACACTTTACCTGATCGATCATCGGTTGCGAGCATACTTCCATCTGGCGTTAGTGCCATAGCTCCCTTAGACGATTGATACGCCTTTTCTGTGAGATTACATAAATGTTCGCGGGTGTGAACATTCCACAACTCAATCATTTTGTTTTTCCCATTTTTAGTAGCCAATGTTCTGAAATTTGGAGAATGTACATATATAGGGAATGTAAATGATGTTCCATCGTCCCAAGAGGTTATGATTCCTTCGCCCCAAGAGGTTATGATTCCTTGACCTATCAAGTTAATCGGAACAGTGTTAGTGCTAATCAGTGTTCCAGTAGTGACATCCCACTGAACAGTGGAAGCAAGTCCCACTGTATTTAAGATTTTATTATCTCTGGCAAAGGTTAAACCGTCAATGTTGTTTTTCCCCGTCCTAATCGCGGTCAGTTTGTCCCCACTTTCTGTATCCCAGAGTTGGATATTACCATCACTTCCGCTTGCTAACGTTTTGCCATCATGAGTAAACGCCAACGTCGTGATCTCCTTTGCATAGTCTTTAGCAAGGGTCCGCGGTTGTGTATTCTTTTTTATTTCCCACACATCTACTGTGCCAATTTGATTGTCAGTAACAAGAATTGTCCCATCTTGAGAAAAAAGATGGTTTCTTGGCAAAACTACAAATAAATCATCATCCAAAATAAGAGAGGCAATTTCACGTTGGGTGACAATATCCCATATCGTATAACTTGCTTTTTCTATGATATCTCCATTTCTATCATAGATTCCGCCTCTTCTTATAGCAAGGTTTTTGCCATTACCTGAAAATTTTACGTCCGTTGTAGATTGAAACTCAGCGATTTGACGTTCTGCAACGATGTCCCATATCGCGCAGTTTCCTCTTGTGAAAGCATTACGTGATATAAGCGCGAGAGTTTTGCTATCATCTCCAAACCTTACGTCTACATACTCAGGGAGTGCTGCCAGTTGTTCGCCCGTATCAACATTCCAAATTTCAGTAGGACCTGCAATACCTGTCCATCCTCCTGATATTGAAATCCTATAGCGACTCTTACTCACAAGCATTTTTCCATCCGGTGAAAATTTCAGTTCGTACACCCATTTCACAGGTTGTTTACCCAGTCGTGATGGAGAGTATTCTTGCAGATTGTATTGTATAGGAAAAGGTGTACCATCCTCGCTATAGTTCGTGAGAAATGGCTTTTTGCCATCTTTCTCTTCTGGATCCGGCGGTATTCTGGCATCCTTGAAAAACGCTGCGTCATTTGTACGAGCTACAAGCGTTTGTATTTCTTGACTGGTCCCTCCATCTTGTATGCTAATTGTGCCATCCTCGTTTCCAATAGCATATTTGACTACGCCAGTGGAGTCAACAAAGACATCTAACGCAAGCGTCCAAGGTGCGCCTTTGATCTTAATTTTTTCTAAAGCCCCAGGATGGAAAGTTTTTAGATGTTCTCCGGTGGTGATGTTCCAGAACCAGACCGTACTATTCTTATTCACACCAGTAAGCGTTTTTCCATCGGCTAAGAATTTCAAAGAGGAAAGTGAACCGCCAAGACTATTGAATTTCAAAAGCAGCTTTCCACTCTCAACATCCCAACTCCGGATTATGTTGTCACCTCCAGCACTGGCAAGTGTTTTACCATCCGGTGAGAACGTGACAAGTCCTATTAAATCTGTATCTTTTGTAAGTAGGGAAGTTTCGGTACCTAAGTCAATATCATAAAACCATACGCCGGTAGAACTTACAATAGCCAGGTGTGTGCCATCAGGTGACAGCTGCATATCGGTTATAGTCCCTTTTCCAAACCTCTGTTTTGCCCCTTCCGGTAAATTCCACCGCGTATAGTCACCTGTATCACCTACAACCTGATTAGATTTCTCACTAGCACCATCATCTCTACCACCTATATCGGAACGTCCCTCTGGTTGATTTAGCACATCTGGTCTCGCCTTGATATTCTGGACAATAGGCGCGTCAACGAGTTCAACCTCCATTTCAGATTGTGCATCTAAACTATAAGGTCGCTGGAAACGTGCTAAATATTGACTTCCTATGCCAAGCATTAGCGCAATCAAAACGGCACTTGATGCACCTATCACCCATGGAATCAAAGGTTTACCTCCAGAAGGCGCAGCCGGTTTAAGTCGTGCGATTTCTTGCATGATGTTATCGGTTAGGTTTGGTGAAATTTGGAAGTTGCTAATTGCCTCTTGGATCATCGGTTCCTCCTTTTTCAAGCGGTTGCGTGCACGGCGGAGACGGCTTTTAATTGTGTTCGCGGATACACCTAAAAACTCACTCATCTGTTCACACGTCATCTCTCCGAAGTAGTGAAGCGTGATGACGGTGCGGTCACTCTCCTTCAACGTCTCAAGCAACTTTTTGACGACTTCCTGCTGTGCCTTGTCAACAGTTTTTGCCTGTTCCTCTGCAACATGTTTTGAATAAGCATCTTTATTTGTTACTGGTGTGTCTATGTTCTCCAGTGTTTGGTGCCACAAACGCTTTTTTCGGAACCACGCGAGGCACCGTCGCGTCGCAATGACATAGAGCCATCCTGCAAACCGATGTGGTTCTTTGAGTGTATGGAGTCTTTGATACGCTTTGAGGAAGGTATCCTGCGTAATATCTTCAGCAATGTGAAAATCGCCTACTTTCCGCCATGCAAGCGCGTGAACCTGCTTCTGATATTTCTCCACTAATTCAGAGAAGGCGTTATCATCGCCTGCAAGGGTGCGTTGAATTAGTTCAGCATCTTCGTTTTTCATCAGTAGCCTCCACAAAAGAATAATCTCAACAATTCATCTCAACATTTAGTGACGCGTGGAACGGCAAAACGGGTGCATAATTTACAAAAAAAGTGCAATTTCGGAACAATTTAATGTTCATCGCAATCAAACAAGGATCCTTGACAAAATGGAGGAACATGTATAGAATATCCATTGAAACAACGAGGCATAGATCTCGAGAATCTGCAATCCTAATCTGAAAAATTTTGAAAAGGCGTTTGAAACTACGAAACAACGTTATGCGTGCTTACGAAACTCGCTTACTATAAAAGAAAGGAATAGGTAATGATTCAAACAGCATACAAGGAAACCTATCGTCCGCAGTACCACTTCACACCGAAAACAAACTGGACCAACGATCCGAACGGATTGATTTATTACAAAGATGAGTATCATCTCTTCTTTCAACACAATCCTTTCGGCATCAATTGGGGCAACATGACATGGGGACACGCTGTTAGTCCTGACCTCGTTCACTGGAAACAACTCCCACATGCGATCCATCCAGACGAACTCGGCACGATTTTCTCGGGTTCCGGCGTTGTCGATTGGAACAATACCGGTGGATTTCAGACAGGCGACGAGGCAGTGCTCGTGAATTTTTATACATCTGCTGGGAGCCACGCGCCAGAAAAGGTGCCGTTTACACAGAGTATCGCCTATAGCAACGACCGTGGGCGGAGTTGGACAAAATATGAAGGGAATCCCGTCATTGAGCACATCGTTGCAAGCAACCGTGACCCGAAAGTGATCTGGCACGAACCTACGCAAAAATGGGTGATGACGCTTTTTCTCAACAATAATGATTTTGCCTTTTTTGGTTCTACGAACCTAAAGGAGTGGACACGACTCTCTGATATCCAGATACCTGATGGTGAATGCCCAGATATCTTTGAACTTCCTGTTGATGGCGACCCTGAGAATACCAAATGGGTTTTTTTGGGAGCCGGTGGTAAATATTATGTTGGTGATTTTGACGGAACCACTTTCACACCAGATGGGGAATCACAGCGAGCAGACTTCGGTGCTAATTTTTACGCTGCACAAACATGGAGTGACATACCCGAATCTGATGGTCGCCGCATTCAGATCGCATGGATGAACGGCAGTAATCCGCCAGAGATGCCCTTTAATCAGCAAATGAGCTTCCCATGTGTGTTGACACTTCGGACGACGTCAGAGGGTATCCGCCTGTATCGGGAACCAGTGGCAGAAATCGAAAATATCCATGACTATACGCACGTTTGGAGCAACGTAACGCTCAATCCCGATGAAAACCTACTTGCAGGATTGACCGGTGAGTTGTTTGATATCCGTGCAGAGATAGAACTCAACAATGCCTCCGCTGTCGGCTTCAATATTCGTGGTCAAGATGTCCGATACAATGTCGCTGAAAAGCAGTTGACGTTCCTTGAAAGGAGCGGTCCTCTCGCCCCACAAGATGGCAAAATTCAGTTACAGAT
Organism: Candidatus Poribacteria bacterium; assembly: GCA_965197475.1. GTDB lineage: Bacteria > Poribacteria > WGA-4E > WGA-4E > WGA-3G > MSPOR6. Next base: position 2,785,737 of record CBDANF010000003.1, read on the forward strand.
TTTAGTCGATCGCATCTCAATTGAGGCGTTCGGCAATTCAGGTGCGCTCTCAATGACCTCCTATTTCCTGTCCGATCTCAATAACGCGGACATCGGAATTTACGCTGAGGGCAGTGAAGCTACACTTGTATCGTTGAAAGTGCATGAACTGAAATCGTCGTGGGTATAAATTGCAGTTGATCTCAAAATCATTGTAGGGCGAGGTCCCTGTGCCTCGCCATTTCAAATATGAAAACTATGAGATGGTTTCTAATCATTCTATACTGCTAAGTGGACTAAGAATAAACCGTCGCTGTTAGGTTTCGTCTACCACCCCGATTACGGAATTCACACAGATAGATTCCCTGCCATACACCTAAATTCAGGTGATGGTCGGTAATCGGGATGGATACGGCAAAACCAACAAGCGACGCTTTGATATGTGCTGGCATATCGTCATCGCCTTCTATTGTGTGTTTATAGAAAGGTTCACGCTCCTTAACGAGACGATCGAAACTATTGGCAAAATCTTCACGCACCGTCGGATCTGCATTTTCATTGATGGTTAACCCCGCTGATGTGTGCTTAATAAAAAGGTGAAGGATACCTACTCTCGGCAATTCTCCAAGCGATGCCATAATTTCATCTGTGATAAGATGAAAACCGCGCGGATATTCAGGTAAGGTAATTTCAATTTGATGAATCATTTTGTGTGTTGCCTTTGGTCGGTAGAAGCGATTTTGATTAGCACTCCTGCCGTTTGTAAAGTTTCTTGCTATGATACCACAATTCCCTGATATTTCACAGGGCCATTTAGTTTCGCAATAAGTAGTTTTGGACTTGCAACAAACATGTAAAAATCGCTACAAACACAGATGTAGACTACATTTCCACTTGTTTTAATTGTGCAACTATGATACAATATAGATAAGAAAGTAGGGGGTTGGTAGCCCCCTAAATGAACACAAAAAGCGAGTTGCTTTTTGACGGTTCTAATCTTATCTGGTATTATATCAGAAATCCGTCAGAAAAAGCAACTCCTATTTCAAGGAGTATCTGATGGATTTATTGAAGGTAATGGAGCGTTTTCCTGACCAAGAAGCATGTATTGAGCATTTGGAATATATTCGGTGGCGTGGTGAACCAAGATGTCCGCATTGTGATAGTCTAAACGTTGCGGAACGGACAGAGACGGAATTGGGACGCATCGGACGCTGGCAATGCCATGATTGCACTGCTACTTTCAAGGTGACGTGTGGCACGGTGTTTCACGGGACAAAGATAGCACTTCAGAAGTGGTTTTTGGCGATCTCGTTGATTGTGAATGCGAAGAAGTCGTTATCCAGTTACCAGTTGAGTCGTGATTTAGACTTGAATCAGAAAACTGCATGGTTTATAATGACTCGTATCCGTGCTGAAATGGCAAAGAAAGGTAGCAACGTGCTATTACAAGGCATCATAGAGGCTGATGAAACTTACATCGGGGGTAAACCTCGCAAGCCGAACAAGAAAGCAGATGCGGAGCCTGCCAAGCGTGGTCGTGGCACTGATAAAGACGCAATCATCGGGGCTGTCCAACGCGGTGGGAAAGTTGTAGCACAACTTGCAAGGGATTTGACAGGACGGACTATTTTAGACTTTATCCGAAGAGCCGTGAAAGTTCAGGATTCGGAGTTGATGACCGATGAATATAATGCTTATCTCGCACTCGGTAGAGATATGAAGCATCATATCATCAATCATCAAGAGCAATTTGTTGACGGTGATGTCCACACAAACACGATTGAGGGGTTTTGGTCGCTTCTCAAACGCGCTTGGTATGGTTCACATCACCACTATTGGACTGAATATACGCCCCTGTATGTCGCAGAGGCGTGCTACAAGTATAACTATAGGAGCATTGACAGCATCTTTGATAAGTTTGTTAATGAGAGTATGAGATGAGTGAAACTAAAGGTACCCAGGGCGTTTCTTTGCATGATCCGCGGGTTCAGGCGGTGCTTGCAGCACAGATGGCGGAAGCTCGAATGTCTTTTGATCCGAATTCAAAGCTTCGAGAATATTTTGGAACAATGTATAGCAATCTGACTCGGATTGGAAGATGCCCAAATTGTAGAGAAAAGTTGATTGGTTCGATCCATGAGCGTCTACATGTTTCAACAGAGTCAGATTGAACAAGTTTGATTCGTTGTTCTTGATGATCACAATTTCATCATAAATATTAAGATTTACGGCTAATGGACAAAATCCAGTGATTTGTTCAGGTTTTGGAAATATGATTAACATGATAGTTCCTTTGTGAGTTAGAGGGGACAGGGGCACCTCGTTGTTGGGTTAGTCTGTTTTCTTTCGGTTTACATACCGTTTGATACACCAAGCGGTGAATCTTGCCGACAGAAAAATAATAGGTATGCCGACAATTTGGGCTACCAATGCTACTAATGCGTATTCTCGAGCACCGAGAACAGTGACTATAGATCCAATGATAGCGAAAAACAAAAGCCAGTTTTTCAACGTGTATTTTTGCTTATAGTAAGCAAATACAAGAAGTGGCCACACTAAAAGTACCATGATATTCCCTTATGGTAAGGGTTGTACGTGTTTTGTTTATAGGATCACGTTGTTTAACCTTAACGTTGTTCCCGATCTCATTCGGTTTGGTAGGGACTGCCTCAAGCGAGACAGATGAGATTCCCTACCAACAACGTTAGGATAGTATAACATGTGGGAGAAAAGAGAGTCAAGTGAAAAATTCAATGGCTTGTTGCAAGTCCAAAACTACTTATTGCGTTAAAATTTATCAAGAGTTATGCTGTTCAACAGACTGATCTGTTTGCAGAACAAGTGGTTACAGATACATCAGATACTGAAGATACAGTAGTAATATCATTTGGTGAACAACTTGCCAGGAAACGGGACGATGTTGAAATGACCCAAGAGGATTTGGCAGCAAAAGTTGGTTATACTCGTGGGCACATTGCCCTTATTGAACAGAACAGAGGAACACCTGGAAAGAGTCTACACAGAAAATTAGTTGAACTATTCGGTGAATTCTCAGAACCAGCCACTGAAACAAGAACTACCAATATTTTAGCAGTTGAAATGGAGGATGGGAGTTGGATTTCAGAGAATACAGGGATAGAAACTTTCATTGAGGTCATTAAGCAAATAGACATCGAAAAGGTAAAAGAACTCAATAAATACGAAGCAAAGATACCTTTGGTAGCGGATAATGAGGATCCTAATAAGGCACAAAGAACAGTCGAAACAGATACAGGGACGATATATTACATATTTTCGGGTCTTGCTATTACAAGAATGAAAAGAATTTTGGATGACATCGCTGATCGTCTTAATCTTGATATGAAAGTCTTTATTAACCAAGTCAAAAAAAGATAGCCGTAAAAATGTAAAATGTAATCAAATCTTCCTATCAAATTTTATGTGAACTATGAAAGAAAAAAGAGTCAATAGGAGAACCTGCGTTATGAAAAAGACATATTTGCTTTCCACTGTCTTGTTTTTAGTTGTTATTCTGGTTTTGCCAGATGTGTTTGCTCAAGATTATACAAAATGGAACCTACCTGAAGGGGTGATTGCCCGGATTGGCAAAGGTGTAATTACTGGTGATATTGTGTATTCTCCAGATGGCAGTCAACTGGTTGTGCCAACTGGTATGGGAGTGTGGATATATGATTCATATACTAGAAAAGAAATTAAACTGTTTACAAAACATCCGAATTGGATTTCAAGCGTGTGTTTTTCACCTGACGGTCAGATCCTCGCTGGTGGCTGTAATGGTAACATCGAACTGTGGGATGTACAAACAGGCCAACACCTGAAAACCTTAACAGGTCATACAGCTGAAATCAACAGTATTGCTTTCAGTCCCGATGGTAGCAAACTCGCGACCGGAAGTGGCAGTATTTTTGTCGATGATAATACAATTCGCTTATGGAACCCTGAAACAGGGGAAAAACTCAAAACACTCAAAGGGCATACGAAGATAGTTAACAGTGTGTGCTTTTCACCAGATGGGCGCAGGCTTGTTAGCGGAAGCGATGACAATACTATCCGTCTATGGAACCCTGATACTGGACAACATCTGAATACACTCAGAGGCCATACAGAATGGGTCAAGAGCGTAGTTTTTAGTACGGATGGACTCCATCTCGCCAGCGCAAGTTGGGACAAAACAATTGGGATTTGGAACGTTAGCACAGGAAAACGCTTAAAAACTTTTAGGGGGCATACGAGTCGGGTTAACAGTGTATGTTTTTCGCCAGATGGAACTACTATAGCCAGTGGGAGCTGGGATGGGACGGTTAAATTCTGGTCAACTCTCACAGGCAAAACTTTGAAAACTCTTTATGGACATACTGGTCAGGTCAACAGCGTATGCTTTTCGCCAGACGGGCTAACAGTTGTAAGTGCAAGTTCGTCTAAACCTCTTGATTATGATAGCAAGGTACGGTTGTGGTCTGCAAATACCGGAAACCTCATGAAGATTATTACAGGACATACAAAAGCTGTTTCAAGTTTGTACTTTTTTCCTGATGAAGACATATTTGCTGCGGGTAGAGATGATGGCGTAGTGCGATTGTGGGAAGCTACCACAGGACAACTTCTGAGTACTTTTTTTGGACACACGAGCACTGTGTCAAGTTTACACGTTTATCCAGATCAACAAACGCTCGCTAGTGGTAGTGGTGATGGCACAGTGCGATTATGGTCCATCAATACTGGAAAACTTCAAAATATTTACAAAGCAAATACGGATTCTAAGGGTAAACCTTTGAAAACTCAATCCGGAAATATAGATTGGCTCGGAGGTGTTATTTTTACTCCCGACGGTCACAATTTCGCAAGTTTCGGAAGTGAGGACGGAAAAATCCGTTTGTGGTCCACCGCTACCGGTTCGCACATACAAACTTTTGAAGGGCATGAGTGGAGAGTAAAATGCATCGCTTTTTCGGCAAATGGACAGATGCTTGCTGGTGGTGGAAGTGTTTTTGAGCCAACGGTTCATTTATGGTCAGTTGTGCCTGGAAATACTTTTAAGACTCTCATTGGACATAAAAACGCTATCTGGTGTGTTACTTTTTCGCCAGATGGTACTATGCTCGCCAGCGGAAGTTTGGACAACACGGTACGTTTGTGGTCAGTTGCGACTGGAAAACTCCTTAATACCCTTATAGGACATAGTTCTGCTATCATTAGTTTGTGTTTTTCACCAGATGGCAGTACTCTCGTTACCGGGAGTTTGGACGGGACACTTCGTTTATGGGGCATTGATAAAGGGGAAGTTATAACAATTCTTCCAGGAGATGGCAACAGTTTGTGCTTTTCGCCAGATGGCAGTACACTTGTTGCTGGTAATACCGATGGGACGGTAAACCTATTGAATGTAGATGAGTTAGCCACACTATCGCTACAAGAAGAATCTATGTCTGCTGGAGACTACTATATGCGAGCTGGTAGGAAGGGACTAGAAGGAGATTTTAAGGGTGCCATCAACGATTTGGACAAGGCAATTCACTTAAAGCCAGACCTTGCCTCTGCATACTTTTTACGAGGATATACCAAAGATCGATTGGAACAACACAGGGCTGCTATTGATGACTTTGACATCACACTTCACTTAAAACCAGATTTTTACGGTGCCTACTTATGTCGCGGCATTTCAAAAGGGCAACTTCAGCAGCACGTCGCCGCCATTAAAGACTTTGATACTTTTATCTCTCAAGAACCGGATAATGCCAGAGCTTACTATAATCGAGGACTCGCAAAATATCTGTTGGGTAATACTCAAGGAGCTAAACAGGACCTCCAGATGGCATTGAAATATGTTGAAAAAACAAGCGATGCAGAACTCAAATCCAGCATTGAGAAAAAGCTTCAAAAACTCAAGTAACAAAATCAGGACTATAGAGTTTTGTTGGACACATCATCAACCTCAATCCGCATAGCACATAATTTCAGATCTGGTTGTTTAGACACCGAATCAAATGCTGAATTCGTTACATAATTGGCATTATACCAAATTAACGGGATTTGTTTTATTTTTCTGAGCAGACAGCGCGCCTACAAGAATAATCGAGTTAATATGGTATTAGATATAATGCGATCGCGTGCTGTTGAACAAGAGATTTTGGATATACTTGATGAACCCATACCCAAGCGAGATTTGGCTGGCGGATCTTGGTTTAACAGCGAAGACTCGCTCTGTATTTGTGGTATCTCGTTATGATCCATATCCACCGCTGTCTATTGTAACTTATATTCCTTTAATCTTATGAATTCCGTTTTCACGACAGATTTATCATCCTCAAGACCCTCAAGCAAAGTTAGGATGCTCTCATTGAAAACGGGATGCACAAGGTCAGGGGCGACCTCTGCTAATGGAACAAGCACGAAACGGCGGAGATACATCTCCGGATGAGGGATAATAAGATCAGGGGTGTGCAGACATAGGTCCCCATAGATCAACACATCCATGTCAATCTCTCTCGGACCCCAGCGAGTACGGTGCTGTCTGCCAACGGTGGTTTCAATATCTTTTAAGGTATGCAGCAAGGCATGCGGGGAAAGACAAGTTTGGATCGCAACAACACCGTTTAGAAAATCTGCCTGCGCTTTATATCCGACCGGGGCAGTTTTGTATAGTGAGGAAATCGTTTGTAAAGTGATCCCCTCCGCTACCGATAGGGCATGGATAGCGTTCTCAATATACGCGAGTTTGTCGCCGATGTTGCTGCCGAAACCGATGTATGCTAAATGCACAAGGTTTTCAAATGGTAAAACAGGACTGATATACCGACTACTAACCGGAAAACTTTCGGATAACTACAGAGGTGTTGTGCCCACCAAAGCCGAATGCGTTGGAAAGGACGACTTCACTCTTTGCATCACGACTCTCATTTGGAACATAATCCAGATCACATTCTTCATCTGGCACTTCGTAGTTGATAGTCGGCGGAAAAAAGCCTTTTTCCATTCCCCCTATGCAGGCGATGAGTTCCACAGCACCTGCCGCACCAAGCAGATGTCCAACCATAGACTTAGTGGAACTAACCGGAATTTTGTAGGCTCGTTCCCCGAAGAGGGATTTAATAGCGTTAGTTTCAGCGATGTCACCACGCGGAGTTGAGGTGCCGTGTGCGTTAATATAATTAACGGCATCTATAGGAAGTTTTGCATCGCTGAGTGCAAATTCCATAGCTTTAGCTGCACCTTCGCCGTTTTCAGGCGGACTCACCATATCGCGCGCATCCGAAGTCATGCCGAATCCGGCAATTTCAGCGTAGATATAGGCACCACGTTTTTTTGCATGCGAAAGCGATTCAAGGATAAGAATTCCTGCGCCATCCCCCATCACAAAGCCATCACGGTCTTTGTTGAATGGACGAGACGCACGTTCGGGTTCATGGTTGCGTTCAGACATTGCACGCATTGAGCAGAACCCTGCAAAAGCCAAAGGTGTAATAGCGGATTCAGCTCCACCTGTAAACATCACATCTGTATATCCGTGCTGAATCAAACGAAATGATTCCCCAATGGAATGATTAGAAGATGCACAAGCAGTAACAGAAGCAGAACTGGGGCCTTTTAGGTTAAACTGTATAGACACCTGTCCGGATGCCATATTAATGATCATAAACGGCACGAGAAATGGACTGACGCGTTGAGGACCTCTATCCATAAGGACTTCTGCGTTCTCCTCAAGGACACCTATGCCACCGACACCAGACCCGATTTGGACCCCTGCACGATAGGGATCTACTTTGGACATATCCAAACCGGCATCTTCATGTGCCATCATAGAAGCAGCAAGTGCGTACTGAATGAAAAGCGGAAGACGAGATGCAGCTTTCTTATCCAGATACTTTTCCGCTTCAAAGTTCTTAACCTCAGCGGCGATCTGAGTGCGATATTCGCTTGCATCAAAATAGGTTAAAGGTCCGATTCCGTTTTTACCGACAGCAAGCGCATCCCAATATTCTTCTTTCGTGTTGGCAATTGCGTTGAGGACACCGATTCCTGTAATAACTACACGCTCCACGAGACCGATCCTTTTCTTAAGTAGGTGAAAAGGGCATGTAGTTTTCGGCTGCATGCCCTCAAGAAATTAGTTAAATATGTGAATCTATACATGCTCATCTAAGTAATCAAGGGCATCTTGAACAGTTTGTATCTTTTCAGCGTCGCTGTCAGGGATCTCAAGGTCAAATTCCTCTTCAAGTGCCATCACCAATTCAACGGTATCAAGCGAGTCCGCCCCCAAGTCTTCCATAAATGACGCGTCTGAGGTTACGTTATCTGCGTCAATACCGAGTTGGTGTGAGATGATTTCAATAAGACGTTCTTCGTTTGTTGCCATAATATGTTATTAATCTCCTATCATAAGGGCGGATAAATCAACTACAATTGAATGGTTGCTGGATCCGCTCCTACGTTAAAAATTTCAAGGTTAACTTGTAGGGTAAGTTCCATATCCACACCTGTCCCTACGGTAAGCCAATAGTAAAAAACAAATTTACTGCCTATGGGCAGAGAGATATAAGTTACATTACCATGCCACCGTCAACCTGCAGGGTTTGTCCGGTGATATAGCGTGCGGCATCAGATGCCAAAAAGCAGACAGTGTCTGCCACATCTTCTGGGGTGCCAAAGTTCTGTAATGGAATAAGTTCAAGCAATTTTTTCTGAAACTCTTCAGGTATTTTTGCTGTCATGTCGGTCGTAATAAATCCAGGTGCGATAGCGTTTACGGTAATGCCTCGCGTGCCAACCTCTTTTGCCGTCGTTTTTGTTAAACCTATGATGCCAGCTTTCGCTGCGGCATAACTCGCTTGTCCTGCATTTCCCATCAATCCGATAACTGACGAGATATTGATGATACGTCCGCTTTTTTGCCGTATCATCGGACGCAGTACTGCACGAGTGCAGTACATCGTTCCCGTAAGATTTGTCTGTAAAACGGCATCCCAATCTTCATCCTTGAGACGCATCAGCAACATATCACGCGTAATGCCAGCATTGTTCACAAGGATATCAATTTTCAAAAACTGTTCAATTGTTTCTTCAATAAGTGCTGCAACATCTTCCTTTTTGGAAATGTCAGCAGCCATCGCGTGTGTAGTGTAACCTTTGTCTTTCAACACATTAGCGGTTTGCGAAACGCTCTCGGTGGAACGTGAGCAAATCACAACGTTCGCGCCAACTTCACAGAGCCTGTGTGCGATTGCTGCACCAATGCCTCGCGACGCACCCGTTACGATTGCCGTTTTTCCATTCAGCATATCCTCTGAAAAAACACGTTGTTCCATCTATCCACCATTTCCATATTCATCTGTCACGAGTGAGAGTGTATCAACGTCTTTAACGTTCAAAGCATAACTTTCGGGCAACGTCCGTTTCACCAAGCCAGATAAAACTTTCCCCGGTCCAACCTCAACAAAATCCATGATTCCACTTTTCTCAATAGTGTGTAGCGTTTTTTCCCATTGAACAGGTTGTGTTATCTGTTGAAAAAGCAGATATTTGATGTTATCTGTATCCGTTGCCAACTCACCTGTAACGTTCATCACTATATCAATTTGCGGGGGACGTAGCGTCACCGAGTCAAGGACAAATTGAAACTTCTGTTGTGCTGATTCCATCAGTGGTGAGTGAAAAGCACCACTTACTGGTAAGGAACGACACCGCCTTGCACCAATTTCCGCCGAGGCGAGCGTGACAACCTGATTGACAGCATCAACTTCCCCTGAAATTACCAATTGTCCGGGACAGTTGTAATTGGCGATCTTAACTACACCATCAACTTTTTCACAGAAACGCTGGAGTTGCACTGCTTCCATGCCAAGGATTGCTGCCATTGTGCCATTCTGTTTCTCACCTGCTTCCGCCATAAACTGCGCACGCGCACTTACCAATTGTAACGCATCCGCAAATTCAAGTACGCCAGATGCTACCAGCGCGGAATACTCCCCCAAACTATGCCCTGCTACAACCTTCGGCGCAATCTCTAATTGTGTTAGTACTCTCAATGTCGCTACACTGCACGTTAAAATAGCAAGTTGTGTGTTTTCAGTCTGCTTTAGTTCTGTTTCTGGCCCCTCAAAACAGAGTTGGCTTAATGTTTTTCCGAGAGACGCATCTGCTTCATCAAAAACAGCTCTGGCAATCGGGTAGGTCTGCGCCAATTCAGCTCCCATGCCGACTTTCTGTGACCCTTGTCCTGGGAATATAAAGGCGATTTGCGTCATTTTGTGTGTGGGGCTTAAAGAAGTTTTAGCGTTTATGGTAAAGCCGTGTTATTATTGATAGCGCGCGTACAAAGCAATGACTACGAGTTTTATACTCAAACTATAGTCCGTATTTACAACCGTAAGAGCGTACTTCCCCATGTCAAACCAGCACCAAAAGTAACAAGCAGTATAAGGTCCCCAGGTTTTGCACTTCCTTCTCGAATGGCTTCATCTAATGCGATAATTATAGTTGCTGCAGAGGTATTACCGTATTTATCAACGTTCACATAAACCTTTTCACGTGGCACGCCAAGCCTATGTCCCACTGCTTCAATGATACGCAAGTTCGCTTGATGTGGTATTAATAGATCGATTTCATCAATACTGACATTTGCTTTCCGTAGCACACGTTCTGCAGCTTCTGGCATGAGCCGAACCCCGAGTTTGAAAACTTCCCGACCATTCATTTGAATTTTATTCAAATTCTGGTCAATTGCCTCTGATGTTACCGGCATTCTTGACCCGCCAGCAGGGATGCCGAGTAGATTGATATCGGCATAATCGCCATCAGAACCGATATAAGAGGCAAGGATTCCTTTTGGTTCTTCAGTGGCTTGGACAACGGCAGCACCGGCACCATCACCAAAAAGCACGCAGGTGTTTCTATCGTTCCAGTCTACAATATTGTTAAAAACTTCACCACCGACTACAAGAATAGTATCATACTGTCCAGATATAATCAAGCCGTTTGCTAAATCAAGCCCATACAGGAACCCAGAACATGCTGCTGATATGTCCATCGCAGAAGCGTTTTTTGCACCGATACCTTTCTGCACATAACAAGCAGTTGATGGGAAAAACGTGTCGGGTGTAACAGTAGCGACGAGAATCATATCAATTTCAATTGGGTCAATTTGTGCGTGTTTAATAGCCAATCGAGATGCATGCACACTTAGGTCCGATGTAGCGACATCATTTTCGGCGATTCGCCGCTCAACAATGCCTGTGCGTTGGCGAATCCATTCGTCGCTGGTATCCACCATCTTTTCGAGATCAAAATTGGTTAAAACGGTTTCAGGTAGATAAGCACCCGTCCCTATGATTGCTGCATATCGATCCATGCTAAAAAATCCTTTTTAGCCGATTTATTAATAATCAACACAATAGAATAAATGTGTGAGAAAGGTCAATCGGCGATAATTGAGACGCTGATGCTTTGTCTACATTTCTTCTGTAGACCTTAGAACCGATCGTCCTTTGTAGTGCCCACAATGCTTACAGACTCGATGCGAAACCATCATTTCACCGCAATATAAGCAATCTGTAATAACCTGACTCCGGAGCGCGTGATGACTTCTCCGCATTCTTTTCTTCGATTTTGATGTTTTACGTTTTGGATGTGCCATTTTTAGAAATTATCTCCTTACGGCTTTCTGGCTTAGATTTATTTTCCAACTTTGCTGCCTCTAACAACTGCGGAAGATCGGCAAAAGGCGAAGTGACATAGGGTGCTCCAGATTCAACTTCATCTGTATTTTCGCAAGTGCAGTATTCTTCATTCAGATTTGCCCCGCACCCAGCACATAAGCCTTCACACGTCTGTGAGCAGAGAGGCCAAATCGGTATCTGGATTACTAATGCTCGTCGTGAGTCTTCAGAAATGTCAAACGTTTCACCGTCATAGTAGCGTTCTCCGTCCTCAACATTATCAGACTCAATCTCTGCGGGGTTACTATTTGGAGTGAACTGTACTTCAAACGTTGCTACAATATCCATCTTAAACGGTTCAAGACATTTGCCGCATTGCATTTCTATCGCTGTGGACACCTCAGCTTTGACGTAGACATTATCCTCACCGTGACGAAGCAATTGAACGATGCCTCGCACTATGCTAATAAATTGCATGTCTTCAAAGTCCAGCTCAAGCTGCGAGGTTGGGATTTCTACTTCATAATTGTTAAAGACTCCGTCCCGAATATTTCTTACGTCAAAAACCAACGTGTTTTTCATCGTTTTGCCTGTCGAATTTAAAAGGCCACTTCTTCTTCAATTCTGATGAGTTTCGCACCACCTTTAACGACTTCTAACTTTAATATCTGTTCAAGCGCAGCTTTCATGTTTTTTTCACGGGCTGTATGGGTTAACATCATAAGCGAAACAGTCTCGGTATCGTGCGGTTCTTTTTGAACGACTGAGGCAATACTGATATTACAGTTTCCTAAGATGTTGCCAATACTCGCTAAAACCCCTGGACGATCAATTACTACAAAACGAAGGTAATAACGCGTTTCAATATCGTCAATAGAGCAGACAGTAATTTCAGTTTGCGAATTCGCAAGCCAGGCATGGGAAATCGGTGAACTTACACCCCACTGGATAGATTTCGCAGCATCAATAATATCTGCAACAACCGCGCTGGCGGTAGGCATTTCGCCTGCCCCCTGTCCATAAAAGAGCGTTGGACCGACAGCCGAACCGATGACGCAGACAGCATTAAAGGCACCACCAACGTTCGCTAATAGACTCCGCTCTGGCAGAAGTGTCGGATGTACCCGAGCCTCTACACGATTGTCATTAGTTAACTTTGCAATAGCGATCAGTTTGATCGTATAACCAAGTTCATGCGCATATTGAATCTCTTTCTGGGAAATGTCGGTGATACCTTCAACATGGAATTGGTCAATTGAGAGATTCACACCATAGGCAAGTGCGATGAGAAGGGACAGTTTTTGGGCGGCATCAATACCCTCAATATCAAGTGTTGGATCGGCTTCAGCATAACCTTTTTCCTGAGCATCTTTAAGCACATCAGAAAAATCGACACCACGTTCGTGCATTTCAGTCAGCATGTAGTTACAAGTGCCGTTTACAATACCGTAAATGGATTGAATTTGATTGGCAGTGAAACTTTCTTGGAGCGTTTTGATAATAGGAATGCCGCCCGCGGTGCTCGCCTCAAAATTGAGACTCACCTGATGTTTCTGTGCCAATTGGAACAACTCACCTCCATGTTCTGCCAAGAGTGCTTTGTTCGCTGTCACGACGTGCTTACCGTTTCGGATTGCACGAGTAATGAGTGAATGTGCATCCGTAATACCACCGACGAGTTCCACGACGATATCAATTTCAGGATTGTCAACGACTTCAGCAGGGTCGCTAGTTAAACAGTCATCGGGCAGTTCAATCCCATGCCGCGAAGCAGGAATTGTCCGTTTCACTACTTTTTTTAGGCACAATTGGACACCGCTGTTTTTAGAGATAAGCGTATTTTGATTTACCAGAATTTTGGAAACGCCGGTACCGACTGTTCCCCATCCTAAAATGCCTACATTGATACACGATTTATCCACGACTGAAACTGCCTCTTTTGTGTACGTTCGGACCTGATTTAGCTGGAAACGGACAGATATGCAAATCCGTTTTAACACTCAAAAAATCGGGGCGACTGGATTCGAACCAGCGACCTCTTGAACCCCATTCAAGCGCGCTTCCGGGCTGCGCCACGCCCCGTTTTAAAATTTAATTACCCTATTATAGTATCACAAATTTATGGAAAAGTCAAGTTAAATTGTTTAGAAGAGCCCGTAAAGTTTTAACATTAAGCACTAATTACATAAAATTTGAAAATGTGTGGACATTTAAAATTGTGTGAATTGTAGACGCATCTTACATTTTCTGAAACCTGAAGTCTAATGTAGACGTTAACACGTAGTATATAGTTGTAACGAAAAATCTACATTGGCATCAACCATATTTTCGTATAAGGAGACTTAACAGTGTTTTAAAGAGAACCATAATAGGAACCGGAAGTCCCATCCAGAAATATACTGGGAGTTACTGACCTGCACACACGACGCAGGAAACCAATAAAGGAGAAACGGATATGATGACATTCATAAAAGAATTTTGGAAATCTTCTCTACTCGGTGCGCTTGGGGCACTCGTGTTACTCTATATCGGACTTTTTATTTACGATGGACTGACCGAGAACGCAACACAAGAAGTAGTAGATGCAAACGCCTACAACACCGCAAAACCCTCGCCACCCGGTGCAGCACATGGCGGACACTGGCACGGAAACGAATGGCACGATGCCCCGCACACCCCGCCGAAAATCAAACGCGTGCGTACCAAGACCAATGCCCGCCGAAACCGCGCACTAAAGAATATTGGACCTATCCTCCCTATCACATGTGCCGTTCCAGTAACACCACCTCTCCCAACAGATATCCAGACGCTCCTTAACCAGATATATAAAGAAATGGTTATAGCAGGAACAATGTACGAAATACGAGATGGCGAAAAAGTTGTAACTGAGGCAGCATACAAAAGAAGGTATGACGCGCTTGTCGGCGATATGTACCCAGAGGACGCTGTCGCCTTCCTTGAAATATATCAAATTTATAACCCACTCATTTTAGCCGAACTGAAACCTCGCCGCGCCATTGACTATCTCTATAAAGTGAGGGCGCGTCAGAAAAACAGAGAAACCTACGCAAAAAGTGTCCTTGCCAGAGACCCAGGCAATCCGAATGCCCAAATGGTGCTGCTGAGTGCAGAACCGAATAACGCGACAGCGGCTGCGGGATACCGAGATATCGTCAACAGAGAACCTGAGAACATCGGTGCACTCAACGCATTAGGATATCGTTTACATTACGACCATCCAGAGGAGGCAATTGGATACCTAAAGAAAGCAAACGGTCTTGACTCCACACTTGGGTATTTTAGTTTAGGATTGGCGTCCGAACGGCTCGGTGATGTCAAAACCGCATGGCTCTACTACAGGAAGCAGCAAACGATACAGAACGGTGACCTCGTTGAACTACATAAACGCGCCATTGAAATGGGCAACCCTCTGTATAAACCAATTTCGCGCACATCTTCCCCGATACAAAAATCCGATGAAGTGCCATTAGATATTGGGACAGCACCACACGAAGAAATGTTGGTACCGGTGGCAGAAGAAACTCCATGGCTACCGGAACTTCCATCCCAGGAACGCCACCCATCGGAAAATCAACTGACAGACAAGGATAGCCAAAAAGCCACACGTGCCGAAGTTACACGCGCAGAATTCCAACGACAGCAAGCTGCCGCACAACGGGAGCTTGAAGAGTTCCTCAAATGGGCGGAAAGCATCATGAACACGGAGGATGCTACTGATTTCGATGGCTTCCTTTCAAAGGAGTTCGCGGCACACCTCGACGGCGATGATGCTCTGTTTGCACCCGAACGCACCGTCCGCGCTTATGAAATGATTGAACGATACGGGCCCGATAAAGGCTTGCAGAAGCTTAAAGAAAAGGACCCTGAACTTGCGGAACAGATGGAACGTCTCATTGAAGCAAAACAACCATCTCGCCGTAATAAGTCGCAAAATAGAAAATGAAGAATGTCCCAGTGTTTTAGATTTAACCATAAACCCATCATAGAAAAAGGAGAGTCAAATGAAATTTACTTATGTTTTAATCGGCACCTTGTGCCTCCTATGCCTCTTTATTCCTGGAAACATAGGTCTCGTAGCACAACAAACAACGAGCATTCAGATTGAACAACCATATCTTGATCCAAATTGGCGACCAACAGCTTACTCTTACCTGACTAATGACATAGTCGTTACCGTACCCACCGGTTTCTCCAGCGGTACGCTGGTCGCAGAACTCCAGAATGTGACAGAATACGATGGTGATTCTGGGAATACGACGTGTACAGGCCCTGGCGAACAAGATGCGAACAAGATCTAACGCTACCTAAAAATACGGATTATAATGCGGGGTGGGTGAAGGATGGGAGCACACTCACGTACACCCTTAGCACTTCTGAGAGCGAGCAGACAATATCCCTTAGCATTTTCTGTACGGATTACGCCGCTTATGGCGAATTAGTATTGACTGCATCCGGCTCCGGCTACACATCCAACACTGTCACCCTAAAGATACCCAGAGATGAGAACGGCAATAAAATTGCTGATGGCTGGCGAAACGATGCAACCGTGAACTATGGGCGAGATGACGATAATGATAGTGGGCCCAATTCTAAAACTGGCGATAGCATCACTGTCCTCAACGAATATCGTGGTCTCTACGTCAACGGCACCTGGACAGATACCGACCCCGATGGCTGGGATGTCTTCGTTCGTTCCGATGTCGGCATCGGCTATGCCAATTATTTACCTATGACTGTCCATGAAATGTCATCAACGGAGGTATGTTGGGATACCGGGCGTGTCTACCCCTTTGAAATCGCAAGAGAGAGTGGTGAAACATGGAGACATGTTTACGCCATTAGAGTTGCCGAAGACACTGCGACAGAGGACGACGATGGTGACCCCATTACGTTGTTGGGAATAATGACATATGGACCTCCCGTAAGTAACACAACAGGGACCATCTACACAACGAACATAACGGACTGTACATCTATGCTTGGTGTGACGGATGTTGCACGTTTTACAAATGTTGTCATTGCCCATGAAATCGGGCACGGTGTTACTCTCCAACACTGTCCGAGATATGACTCGCCCAACTGTTATCTGTGGCGACTTCCGGACGATGCAACTGCTTTTACAACCGAGTATGCTAGTCATCATGATCAAGACTATGATCTAATTTACCACCACACCGATTTTGAGAATATGCAGCGTCAAGCTTCTGGTCCTACTCCTTTTAGGGAGTATAGTTCTGATGGAAGAATATATACCCGATGTTTTGAAGATGTTAATGCGGACGGTGTTGTTGATATTATAGACCTATTGCTGGTTGCGTCGTATATATCGGATTCAAGTGGATGGGAACAATATGTTGCAGATGTTAACCGTGACGGTTTTGTTAATATTTCAGATTTAGAACGTATGGCAGCGGCATTTAGAAATGCGGATTGCCCTACTGAATAATAGCTGTGCGTTCGATACTCTATGTCTACAACAGTAGTAATAGTAGTGCTATGTCCACCTAATTTTGTGGGTAAAGGTCACGATTCGGAGATCGTTCCTACAGAAATGTAGCGTATTGTAGGAGGGAATTCCGATTCTCGACTATTCTCACGATTTACAATCTGAAAGTGGACACCAGTAGATTGGGTAGAACTTGCAACCCATAAGTGTCAATTTAGCGCGTCAGTTGTCAGTTACGTACTCATCCTGGTATGTGCGGTGAATCCACACCAAATGTGTATAAGGTATTTGTCGGGAAACCGCACCTGCCAGGGTGTGACATAAGCACGGTTAGGAAGTTCCACCTACCGGTCCGAAGGTATCAGCGTGTAACTCTTTTCTTAAATTGACAGTTATAGGTTTCATTCTGTTCAAGCCAATCTACGTTGATAAGCAACAAGAGGAACTCTACAATGATGATCAAATTATTTTTGACTTTAACCATTTTGTTTATAACGCTTGCCTTTGTACCAAACACCTCTACACAAGATTCACCACAAAAACAACTACCGGAAGGTGCGAAAATACGCATTGATATGATCAGTAAAGATGGTCAAGGCAGGGTAAGGGATATAGCATATTCTCCGGATGGCACGCGTCTGGCTGTTGCAAGTACTATTGGAATACGGCTCTACGACGCGCAGATTGGTAATGAACTTAACCTGCTCACTGACAATGCATCTGATGCAACAAGCGTAGCGTTCAGTCCAGACGGAAAAACCATCGCAGGTGGAATTTTGGACGGAACTATTTATTTGTGGGATGTGGACGCAGGCACACGCCTCCACAAAATCATGGCACATGCGGCGTGGGTCTCAAGCATAGCGTTCAGTCCGGACGGAAAAACTATCGCAAGTGGAGGGGACGGTTTTGACTCTACTATTCGACTGTGGGATGTGAACACAGGTGCACGCCTCCGCACAATTGCAGGTACAGGTGAAACCTTAAGTGTGGTTTTCAGTCCGGATGGAAAAACTATCGCAAGTGGAGGTTTAGACAAAACCATCCGACTGTGGGATGCCGACACAGGAACACGCCTCCACACACTCACAGGGCATATGCTTCGGGTCCATAGCATAGCGTTCAGTCCGGATGGAAAAACTATCGCAAGTGGAAGTAGTGATAACACCATCCGTTTCTGGGATTCGGAAACAGGAACACGCCTCCACAAGATCAAAATCAAAATTAGTGGACTGGACCCCCATTTTGATTTCTATAGTGTCGTGTTCAGTCCGGATGGAAAAACTATCGCAAGTGGAAGTAATGATAACACCAGCCGTTTGTGGGATGTGAACACAGGTAGCCTTCTTCACACGTTCAAAGGACATACAGAGTCCGTCTATAGTGTCGCGTTTAGTCCGGATGGAAAGACACTCGCAAGCGGAAGTAGGTCCGGTACGGTATTCCTGTGGGATGTCCTACCTATTCTACTACCCGAAGATGTCAATAAGGACGGTGTTGTCAATATTATGGATTTAGTTGTTGTCGCGGAAGCTTTTGGGGAAGCGGAACCGGATCTCAACGACGATGGAGTTGTTGATATACTGGACTTGCTCATTGTGGCATCGGCATTTGGGAATACGGTTCCGTCCCCTGAAGAATAACATGCTTGATACTACTCAAAAGGTAAGCGCGGTTTCCTAACCGCTCCATGTCATCATATACGAGGATCGCACGCTATGCTCCATCCAGATCACAGAACACGTGTTCCGTTCTTTGGATAAGTTCGGTGCGGTTAGGAAACCGCACCTACCGTGCACGGTGAACATTTTGTACTTTCTTCTAAGCAAAAGGAGAAACTAGACAATGAAAATCAAGTCATTTTTAATTTTAACTGTTTTATTTGTGAGACTCACATTTATCTCAAGCACCTTTGCCCAAAATCTACCACATTGGCCGCTCCCGGAAGGTGCGAAAATACGCATTGAAATCATTGGAAAAGCTGGTAGGGGTTGGGTAAAGGATATAGCCTATTCTCCGGATAGCACACATCTGGCGATAGCGAGTTCTACTGAAATATTGCTCTTCGACGCGCAGACTGGTAAAGAACTTGACCGGCTTACGGGACATACCTCTGATGTTAGAAGCGTATCATTCAGTCCGGATGGGAAAACTATCGCAAGTAGTAGTTTTGAGGGTACTCTCTGCTTGTGGGATGTGGACGCAGGCACATGTCTCCACACAATCGCAGCACATATGACGGTGGCTTCAAGCGTCGCGTTCAGTCCGGATGGGAAAACTATCGCAAGTGGAGGGGGAATTTTTGACTCTACTATTCGTCTGTGGGATGTGAACACAGGAACACGCCTTCGCACAATCAAAAGTACGGGTGAGATTTCAAGTGTGGTTTTCAGTCCGGATGGAAAAACTATCGCAAGTGGAGGTTTAGACAAAACCATCCGTTTGTGGGATGTGGACACAGGAACACGCCTCCACACACTCACAGGGCATCTGCTTCGGGTCAATAGGGTAGCGTTCAGTCCGGATGGAAAAACTATCGCAAGCGGAAGCGGGGATAACACCATCCGGCTGTGGGATGTGGACACAGGAACATCCCTCTACACGATCCGACTTAGAGGTTTTAGCAACCATTACGGTTTCTCCAGCGTGGCGTTTAGTCCGGATGGAAAAACTATCGCAAGTACCAATTTTAACCGCAATGTTCGTTTATGGGATGCAAACACAGGTAGCCTTATTCACACCTTCAATGAAAGACAGATTGGAGGACATGCTTATTGGCCCTATAGTGTTGCGTTTAGTCCGGATGGCAAGACACTCGCAAGTGGAGATAGGCTCGGCATCGTTATTTTGTGGGATGTTCTATCTATTCTACTACCCGAAGATGTCAATAAGGACGGTGTTGTCAATATTATGGATTTAGTTGTTGTCGCGAATGCTTTTGGTGAAGCAGAACCGGATCTCAACGACGATGGAGTTGTTGATATACTGGACTTGCTCATTGTGGCATCGGCACTTGGGAGTACGGTTCTCGCCCCTGAAGAATAGCCCCGCTATCTATACCCTATGCCTATAACGACAGCACTGTTGTAGAATTATTTAAACCCATTCAATCCGGAAACATGAATACTGCAGTGCTTGTAAATAACTTGGCAGAACATCAAGCTTGTTAAATGTTCTACCAAGTTTGTATAACTTTTAGGTTTTATACCAAATTAACAGGATTGTCTTATTTTTCTGAGCAAACAGCGCACTTACAAAGCGCGCCTACAAGAATAATCAAGTTAATATGGTATTAGTTAAGCAGGACTTACGCATTCCCCCTTGATAAGGGGGTTAAATAGGCAGAATTTGGTGCTTTTAACCCCCTAAATCCCCCTTATCAGTGGGACTTTTAAACACATTGCGTCCGTCCTGTTAAGAAAGTCCCATGGCTTGCAAGTTTTTAAGGCTAATACCTAAACTCTCAAATGGATCGCGTTCATAACAGGAATCTTGTTCAATAATATACCATTCAACTTCAGCGTCCTCACACGCATTCAAGATCTCTGGCCAATTAAGGTTGCCTTCACCGACTTCAGCATATCTTTGTGTGTTACCTTTGACAGCCATATCTTTGAGATGGACAATATGCGCGCGTCCTTTTAACTTACGGATCCACTCGGCAGGGTCGCCACCTCCGTGCTGAATCCAATAGGTATCAATTTCGCTATTAAAATATTTCGGGTCGCTTTCCTCATATAAGATTTGCAGCCCGGTGCGTCCATTATAACGTTCCAATTCAAAACTGTGATTGTGATAGGAAAAGGTCAAACCACCTTCTGCAAGCCGTGCTGCAACTTCAGAGGCTTCTTTCGCAAATTGTGCATAACCTTCTGCACTGCGATATTCACCTGAAAGTCCACCAATTGCCGCGTGTTTACATCCCCACAATTGATGTTCATCAATAACCGCTTGCGGTTCATCACGCATACGCGTATAACTACTGTGTGTCGCGCAGATCGTGATACCTTCATTGTCAATAATCTTTTTCAACGCTTCAGGTTCAATCGGACCGAGGGCAGAACATTGAACAGCTTCATAGCCGAGCTGCCTGACTTTTTTCATAGTTTCCACAATGTCTGCTTCGGTTTTAGTGAATTCCCTAAGCGTATAGAGTTGGGCGGCGAGTTGTGTTGCCATAATCTCTCCTTCTGTCATTATGGTGAGTATTAAAATATGTTGACATCCGGTAGGCGCGCTTTGTAAGCGCGCCAATTGACGGTGTGTCGTTAAGTGTAAAATCTGCTATAAAATATGCAGTTCGTGGATAGTATACTCACAAGGGTAGCAGATGTCAAGTCAAAATTATATACTAAAAATAAATTGATTTGCATAAAATACATCAATTTTGGTAAAATTAACATATTATGAATCCTTTTTTCTTTGGTAGTAAAGGACGAGGTATATTTCGTTTTTTACGTATCTTTCTCCATTTTCCGAACTTTATTCGCCTCACGTTGCGGCTTTTCCGCGATGCACACGTGCCTATCTATCGGAAGGCGATTCTCGTTATTTCCGAAATTCTCGCGGGCACCTTCGCTATTGTTTACTTGGTGTATCCACTTGATGTCATATTTGATTTTCTGCCGATTGTGGGACGTTTTGACGATATTTTCATTGGAGCGTTGATTATTTTGGTGCCGGGGGCATGGTTATTCATCAAATCATGTCCAGAACATATTGTTCGTGAACATGTGGATAGAATTTCGCGTGGTGAATGAAACGTAATTTCACTGTTACTTTTTTTTTTTGCAACTTTATTTAATAATAGGTGTGTTTTTAGGCGTAAACACTAACAAATTTAAAAGTCCAATAGACAAAATAAATAACACTGGAGGTTTATATCATGTTAAATTTCAGACACATACTTCGCAGACGCGCGGCAATACTATTAATATTAGCCGGACTTGCCGTTGCAACAGGACTTATTATTAACCACGGAACAGACGAATTTGTTGTACTGACTGCGATCGGTGAAACAAACGAAACACCTCATGAATTAGAAGATTTTCAGTATCTCGAACGTGCGAATCGTGCATTCATTAATTTGGTAGCGCGGACGCGATCATCTGTCGTGCAAATTACGACAAAGACGGAACAAAAAGTTGAGATGCCAATTCCACCGGAAGGAATGGACAGAGATGAGTTAAGACGGTTTTTTGGTGACGATTTGTTTGAACACTTTTTTGGAGACCGCACACCCAGCGTCCCCAGACCTACTACAGGTGTCGGCTCCGGTGTAATTGTCAGTGATGATGGTTATATTCTGACAAATAACCACGTTATTGATATGGCGGATGAGATCACTGTCACCCTTGCCAATGGTAAAGAATATGATGCAGAATTAGTCGGACGTGATTCAGCCTTAAAAAATGGTGGCGGAACCGATTTAGCTGTCATCAAAATTGATGCTAATAAACTCCCTGTCTTACCGTTTGGGGATTCGGACTCGCTTGAAGTGGGCGAATGGGTGATTGCAATCGGAACGCCGCTTAACTACTCACAAACTGTAACGCGCGGTATTGTAAGTGCCAAAGAACGCGTAGGGTACACCGCCTATAGTAAATTCATTCAAACCGATGCACCGATTAATCGTGGAAACAGTGGTGGAGCCTTGATAAACATTCGCGGCGAATTAGTAGGTATTAATACCTTCATTGCCACCGGCGGTTTTACAAGTGGAAATATAGGTTTGGGCTTTGCGATTCCAAGCAATATTGCCCGGCAAATCTTGCCCGAACTAATTAAAAATGGTGAAATTGTTCGGGGTTGGCTCGGTATTTGGATGGGCGAAGTCAATCATGACTTAGCAGAAAAATTTGGACTTGACTCGCCACGCGGCGTGCTTGTTACCGAAGTAGGCCCGGATAGTCCAGCGGAGAAAGCAGGTATCCACAGAGGCGACATTATTTTTGAATTCAACAAAGAACAGATTCAGGATACATCGCATTTGAGGCATACTGTCGGAGCAACAGCAGTCGGCACATCTGTCCAAATACAAGTGCTCCGAAACGGAAAACGGAAACAGCTAACTGCTGAATTGGAAAAACGGACGGAAGAGGTTTTAGCAACTCTTATACCGTCTGATACAACTGATTCCGAGTTAATGCCCCCTGAACAGGAACCGGAGACGGAAACATTTGCCGGGATGCATGTTCAAAAATTGACACCTGAACTTGCAAGACGTTATAGGTATCTAAATGAAACCGGTGTTATCGTGGTAAAAGTCGAGCCGAATAGTCCGGCAGCAGAAAATGGCATTCAAAAAGGGTATCTCATAGAGGAAATAGATTATAATGCCGTTAAAAATCTGAAAGACTACAAGAGAATTGTTGAAGAGTTGAAAGAAAAGGGTGAAAAGCTGGCACTCGTTTATGTCAAAGATCTAAACCGTCGTGGGAATTATGTGACATTAAGGATTAAACCGGGAGATCGATAGAATTCAAAAGGATTACAATTTCCACGAATCGGCAAACACAAAGCAAAATGGCTCATGTTCAAAGAATGAGTGCTAATGAAGAAAGTTCACCCCGCGCGGCCATGCCTTCATTAAAAACAACCGCACACACTTTTTACATGAGCGAAAGTATTTTATAGGTAGCAACTTAGGTTAAATTAGTCTAACTTAATGACAACACCTTATGATGTATCCTGCATTCCGCAGTTCTTTTTTAGGTTTTTTGTATTTATTGAATCCTATAAACCTTTGTAGATACTGAGTTCTTCCATTTTTTGTGATCAGATCAAATCTTGTAATTAATTCAAAAATAGTCAAAAAAACAGTGCAATTTGAGCATCAAAATTGCCAGAAACCCAGTATTCATGCGCTGCGGAATATGGGATGTATATAATAGCATTTCACTTGCGCAGAAAATAAGGAGAATACAGTGAAATATTTAAAAATCCTCAGCATTGTGGGAATAGGTTGTGCAGCAGCTTTATTACTTGTATTTGGGATGCGGCTCCAAGCACAGAATAAAATAAAAGAGAAATTTATTGCTGCGAAAGCAAACGAAATGAAAGCACAAGCGATGCAGCGAGTAGGCCAGTTTCGCAACCGTCAGCAAAGTTTGAACTGGGGAACACAAGGTCGCCAACAGAATTGGTCAAGAGAAGGGCGGCAACAAAGTTCACGATGGGGAGAGCAAGGACGTTCGGAAAAATCCGGTTCTGATGATAAATCAGCATTTTACCGTGTGATTGTAGACAATAATATCTTTCGCCCTCTCGGTTGGAGACCTTCTAAGAAAGATCCTGAATACACTTTTATTGGTACTTCGGTTCCCCTTGATGGTACTAAAGCGGAGGCATACGTCTTAGAAAGACGTTCAAATAAATTCTATACAGCAATGGTCGGTGATAAAATCGGGGATGCTGTTGTCAAAGAAATTAAGCAGAAACAGATCACTTTGGATAAAAATGGTGAAGTAATAACACTCAAAGGTGGAAATATGCAGTTCCTCCAAGCTGGAGGTTCTCGTCGTGGTGGTCGTTCCAGAGCAGAGGAATCTGATTCAGACAATAACAATAAAGAGAACGTTTCCAAATCTTACGATAAAGAAGCTGCTATGAGAAAAGCCAGAGAAACCGCTATGCAAAAAAAGATAATACCAAAAGAAAAAATTATGATACGGGGATTGTCTGAGAAAGCTGCACGAGAACTGCGCGAACAGATCAGAATCGAATATCGTTGAGGTAGAGGACGTGGCCGTTAGTATGCTCTTCACTCTGAAATCCTAATTAACTGAGGGGTGTGCATAAATAATTCAATGTAAAATGTACGCTTAAAGGTAGTAGGCACGCTCCGCGTGCCGCAACCAAATTCGAAGAGGCGCAATAAATTGCGCGACTACAAACGCACTTCTACAAATGAAGCGGCACCTGAAATGCGTTCCTGTCTGTGTTGCTGCACCAACTAATTATGCACACCCCTCAATTAACTTTACAAAATGAACCCACTAAAATAGTTAAACTTAAATGAAAATTGTTACAGCAGTTCAAAGGAGGATATATTGAAGTATTCAAAATTGCTGATTTTTCTGGGAATCGGTTGTGTAGTAGGTTTACTACTTGTATTTGGGGTGGCTCATGTAAAGAATGAGTGCTAATAAAAAGTTTAACCCGCGTGGCCATTACCTTCATTAAAAACAAACGCATACACTTTTACATGAGCGTCGGTATATTTGTGAGTAGGTTCTAATTAAAACTTGAAGGATAGTCGTTTTTGTGATATACTTCTGAAAAAACGGTTATCCTTCATTTTTTTAAGAGGTTTGAGTTTCATGAAAGGACAACGGGTTATTTGGCCGAGTCGCGCTAAAGTTGACATTGAAGAGTTTGAATTACCGACTATCAAAGACGATGAAGTTCTGGTCGCAACAGAAACCACACTTATCAGCCCGGGTACAGAACGAGCGTTTTTATTAGGGCTTCCGAACGCACAAGGCAGATATCCGTCGCGACCGGGCTATAGCAATATCGGCAAAGTGGTAGCGGTCGGAAAAGATGTCAGCGGATTTACGGAAGGTGAGCGCGTCGCTTCAACACAAGGACACACCAGCCACTTTGTTGCATCACCGAATCGGTTATTAAAGGTAGAATCATCTGACACACCAGTCGAAGAAGCAGTCTTTTTTAATCTCAGTGCCATTGCACTACAAGGGGTACGGAAAGCACAAATCGAATTGGGAGAAGCAACGTTGGTCATAGGGCAAGGACTCATCGGGTTACTTGCATTGCAACTCTCGAAACTGAGTGGGGCGGTACCAGTAATTGCAGCAGATTTAACCGATAGTCGCCTTGAACTTTCTAAAAGCGTTGGCGCAGACTACATGCTAAATCCTGAAGATGCGAATTTTTCCGAGCGGTTAACTGGTGCTACCATGGGCAAAGGTCCGACAGTTGTTATTGAGGCAACAGGGCATCCAGATGCAATTAGCACCGCTTTGGATGTAGCAGGTTGGGGCGCACGGGTTGTGTTGTTAGCGAGCACGCGTGGGGAAACACCGAGTGTTAATTTCTATCGTGATGTACATAAAAAAGGGCTAATTCTTTATGGTGCACATAACTCTATTCGTCCGCGTGAAGAATCATCACCGAATTTCTGGACGAGTGAAGACGACAGTCGATTGATGTTATCGCTTATTGCACAGAAACGGTTCATCGTTGCGCCGTTAATAAGCCATCGGGTGCCAGGACACGAAGCACCGAAGGCGTATCAATTGCTTATGGAGTGGAATCCTGGACTACTTGGCGTTGTTCTTCAGTGGAACAGCGGTATGTAGGAATACTTTCAGTTACTAAAGGAAACAGATGGCACGCGAATATCCAATAGAAAATGTGCGTAACATCGGTATTGCAGCGCACATTGACGCAGGTAAAACAACGACTACCGAACGAATTCTTTTCTATACCGGTAAAAAACATAAACTTGGCACGGTAGATGATGGCACGACTGAGATGGATTGGATGGTGCAGGAACGGGAACGCGGCGTAACAATCACTGCCGCTGCAACGACCTGCTTCTGGCAAGACCATGCGATACATCTGATTGATACACCAGGGCACGTTGATTTCACTGTAGAGGTGGAACGTTCATTGCGGGTTTTAGATGGTGCCATCGCGCTTTTCTGTGCTGTCGGCGGTGTAGAGCCGCAATCCGAAACGGTGTGGAATCAAGCAGAACGTTACGAGATACCGCGCATCGCATTCGTTAATAAAATGGATAGAGTTGGCGCGAATTTTTCACGTGTTCTTGAGATGATGGCGGAACGACTCGGGACAAACCCTGTACCGTTGCAGATACCGCTCGGTGAAGGGCGTGATTTTGCGGGAGTAATTGATCTTATTTCAAGGCAAGCGATTCACTGGAATGCTGACGACCAAGGAAAAACATACGAGGAAGTTGAAATCCCACCCGAATTCCAGGAAGCAGCGGATATCGCTCGCGAATCTCTTATAGAAAATGTGGCAACTGAAGATGATAGCCTTCTTGAAAAATATCTTGAAGGCAATGAGATATCTGGTGACGAATTAATTGCAGGCATTCGAAACGCCACACTGAAAGGGAGTTTAGTGCCAGTCCTTTGTGGAAGTTCCCTTAAGAATCAAGGGGTTCAACCGCTCCTCAATGCGGTTGTTGATTTTTTGCCTTCCCCAGTTGATGTGCCGCCGATTGAAGGTGAGATTCCGAAACCTTCTAAAGGAAAATCTTCCAAACGTGATAGTTCCCATACTACGGATAAAGCGGTTCGTCATGCAGACGACACCGAACCTTTTTCTGCATTAGCATTTAAGGTGGCAAGTCATGACACTGTAGATAAATTAGTTTATTGCCGCGTCTATTCCGGCACCCTCAAACGCGGGGCAGTCGTGTATAATGTCGCAACAGAGAAACGGGAACGTGTCAATCGCATTTTTCAGATGCACGCCAATAAAGAGGCGAGTTGTGATGCCGCTTACGCAGGCGACATTGTCGCACTTGTCGGGATGCGTAATACGAAGACAGGCCACACGTTGAGCGATATTAATAACCCGCTTTTGCTTGAACCGATTGAATTTCCGCCGCCAGTTATCTCTATTGCGATTGAACCTGAACGCGCCAGTGATACAGACGCATTGGAGGAAACGCTTGAAAAACTTATGGACGAAGACCCGACTTTCACTGTCGGTATTGATAAAGAGACTGGACAACGGATTATTTCTGGTATGGGTGAACTCCACTTAGAAATCCTCACTGACCGCATGATCCGAGAATTTGGTGTGAACGCGCGAGTGAGTAAGTTACAAGTAGCATATCGCGAGACGATTAGCAGCACTGCTGAGGCACGCGGAACACATATCTATAAAACGGATGAGGAAGGTATATATGGCGATGTGCTGCTTACGGTCGCACCGTTGGAACGAGGTAGTGGTTTTGAGTTTGAGGACAAAACTAATGAAACACAGATTCCACGTCAGTATATTCCGTCTATTCAGAACGTCCTTGAAGGTGCATTAGGTACCGGCGCACTGATGGGATATCCACTCCAAGATATCAAGGTGACGCTCACTGGTGGTTCCACGCATCCTACCGATTCTTCAGAGATAGCATTTGAAGGGGCAGCTGTGCTCGCTTTTGAAAAAGCTGTCAAGCTGGCGAATCCACTGCTCCTTGAACCGGTTATGCAGATGCACATCACTGTGTCAGATGAACATATCGGAAAAGTGATCGGTGATCTAAATTCTCGTCGTGCGCAAATCAACGAGACAACTTCTCAAGATACGTCTAACATCATCAATGCCATCATTCCGCTTGCAGAGACGTTTCAATATACAACCCGCCTCCGTTCTATGACACAGGGACGTGGGACATTTTCATTGGAATTTTCACATTACGAAGTAGCACCATCGTCTCTCAGCACTTCTTAAGCCAACCTAATCAAGATTCGCTGAAAACTTCCATTCCTGCTGAACCATCCGCAATTTGCCGAATCTGCTTCTCAAAACCGGGCGGCGAAAGCGTCCATGTTATCCAGAGCGGTTCATCGCCAGTATTGACGAAGCGATGTTCAACGTTTGGTGGAATATAAATTACCGCGCCGACTTTTAAGTCAGCAACCTCATTATCAACGAACGCCTTCCCTTTCCCGCCGAACACAAAAATAATTTCCTCTGCTTCGCTGTGTGAATGCATCGGAATCTCGCTATTCGGATCAATTTCCTCTAATCCCATCGCAAAATGCTCTGTATTCCGGGTATTCGGTTCAATGAGCGTATATAGTGTTCTTGGCGCATCGCCTTCGATCCGGACCACTTCGGCATCCTCTTTGTGGTAAATATATTTCATAGTTTTCCCCTTCCGCTGTGCTAAATACATCATAATGAACAACACTATTAATGGTAATAAATTTGGGTTACTATAGCACAATATAACTTATTTTTCATAAATCCTATAAAAAAAATGAAAAAAATTTAGAATTTTATGAGAGGTTCACCCACAATTCGCATTCATTAAGTTCAAAGACACAAAATCCTCATCGGCAGACAAAGGGCTGCCCATGAATGACAACGTAAAATTGTGGAATGATGAACAACATCAAGCACGGAATGCGGAATTAGTTTACCAAATTCTTCAATCTAACGATAAAGAGGTTATTGATTTTGCTACGACTGAGTTTTATACGTTAAATAGTCAGATCATCTATAATTTTATCCTCAAGAGATTAAGAGATGCAGGAAATAGGTGTGATGCTGAGGAACTTACCAACGACACGTTCCAAAGAACATTTGAGTACCTGCATACAGTCAAAGAACCAGAGAGGGTTTTGAATTGGATGTACACTGTAGCCAGACAACGTGTAGCAGCGTGGTATAGAGAGAAAGAGAACAAGCAACGCTTACAGTCGCAATCCTTTTCTGATGTTTCTGAATTTGACATGGGTAATGTATCTATCAGTGCACACCAAGAGGCACAAGAGCGAGAAATGGACGAGATCCGACGCGAAAAACAACTACAGGCAATTGAACAATTGCCTGTATTAGATCGGCGGATCCTCTACATGCGACTTGAAGATAAAAGTTATGAGGAAATTTACGCAGAATTACGCGACGCTTTTCCTTCGTTGAAGCCTTCCTCCGTGCGGAATCGCGTATCTCGGGCAAAGAAAATTTTAAGGAAATGGATGGCAGCTTGGGAAGAAGCGGACGCTGAAGGATATGACCTGGAATTCTCCGAGTTTACGGAAAATCAACAGAAAAAGAAGTAGTTTTACTATTTGGTTGATTTTAACTTCAGAAAAAGTGTATAATTGAGGCAATTATTGCCTCCTGAAATGCCCGCGGTTCTTTTTCACCCACAGAAAAGAGGGCAAGTCCAATTTGAACGAATTAACATAAGGAGGTGGACAATGAAACATCTCAAACAGCAACGTTGGGACCAGGTAATGATTTACGCAATGAGTAGTTTTGGACTTGAGAAAAATTTTAAAAAATCGCTATAAAGCCTTGTGTCCACTGGGTTTATCGGTGGCGAGGTAAACCTGTGTGTCCGCATTGTGAAAGCGATCATATAGGAGAACGGACAGAAACAGAAATCGGTCGTATCGGTCGTTGGAACTGCCACGAGTGCCAAGTGAGTTTCAAGGTGACGTGCAGGTCGGTGTTTCACGGGACAAAGATAGCGTTACAGAAGTGGTTTTTGGCTATTTCGTTGATAACGAATGCGAAGAAAAGTTTGTCAAGTCATCAACTTGCGCGCGATTTAGACTTGAATCAAAAGACAGCATGGTATATCATGACTCGTATCCGTGCTGAAATGGCAAAGAAAGGTAACGTGCTACTACAAGGCATCATAGAGGCAGATGAAACTTACATCGGGGGTAAACCTCGTAAGCCTAATAAGAAGGAAGACCACGTGCCTGCCAAGCGTGGACGTGGAACAGAGAAAGACGCTATTATCGGGGCAGTACAGCGGGGCGGGAAAGTTGTAGCACAACTCGCTAAAGATTTGACAGGACGGACTATTTTAGACTTTATCCGAAGAGTCGTCAAAGTTGAGGATTCGGAGTTGATGACCGATGAGTATAAGGCGTATCTCGCTATCGGCAAGGAGATGAAACACCATATCATAGATCATCAAACGCAATTTGTTGAGGGTGATGTCCACACAAACACAATTGAGGGGTTTTGGAGTCTACTCAAACGAGCTTGGTATGGAAGTCATCACCACTACTGGACTAAATATACGCCCCTGTATGTAGCAGAGGCGTGCTATAAATACAACTATAGGAGCATTGACAGTATCTTTGATAAGTTTGTTAATGAAAGTATGCGGTGATGGACACAACTAAAGGTATGCCTTATCAATCTTGTTCTTTTTGTCATCAGGATTTGAGGGAAAATGCTGTGGAAGTTCAAAAGTTGGCTTTCCATCTTTCAGAGCATCGATCATGTCAAGAGCAAATTCCAACCTCTCATTGTCCGTGTCAAAAGGTTTCTGAATCACTACGCGAAAATTTGTATCAAGTTTTACAAGGGCGAGTTCTACAAAACTCTCTGTATGTAAGGCTAAAAGTGAAAAATCAACAGGATCGGAAGGCGGCTTGAATATTACCCACATGGGTTTAGTCTCCTTTGGGGTTAGAGGGGACAGAGTCCCCTCGTTGGTTGGAATTGCTAATACCCGTATGGAGAATCAGCAGCTGAAATTAAAATTATCCAAAGTCCCACCATAGTGCCAGTTCCAATAACACATCCTATTGTAGCATGTGTTATTTGGTCGTTTTTCACAAGTTTTTGATAAATGCTTGTGTAATAAGCAACATATTCTGGTGATTTTCCAAGCAATTTTTCTGGTAGTACCGTTGGTGTGACAACATACGCAATTAACATACCGGTAACACCAAGTAGACAACCAACAGTTCCCCATATTTGAGTGTTTGCAAGTGTTGCATCACGTCGTGCATCAAATATTGCTTGCGCAGCATCACTTGTTTGTTGTGCAAGTGTGAGATATGGCGTAGTGAATAACATCACAACCATTATAAACGACAAAGTTTTCATCAATGTTCCTTTTGTGAGGTAAAATGTGTATGTAGGGGATCAAAAGACCCCCTACATGTTTGCAAGCGGATTATTTACACCGCTTGTGAGGTTTGACAGTTTCTTTCACCGTTGTGGCGGGACGGCGTTTGTCCGTGCCTTTGGGAAGGAACCGTCCGTCTTTGGCATCGCGTACACGCGTGCCAGTGGCTTTTTTAGCCATAGTATACCTCACTTTGCTTGAGATAAATTGGTGCATAGCGTATTTCCAGTGCGTTATGCACTGTTCAAGCATATAAAATTGATACGTTAAACGGGTATCGTTCGTAGGTTCGTTTACACCTTTCTATGGGTGAGGGCAGGACACAACACAAGGAGTGTTGCGATAGAAATCCTGCCCAACGAACTTGAGAATAGTATAACATGGAAAGAATTTGAGTGTCAAGTGAAAAATTTGAGAAAAAATTTCAAGTCCAAAACTACTCATTGCGAAAAGAAATGTCATACAGTGAAAAATAATTTGATTATCAATGAGACCTGCAAAGTTGTCCTATTGACACCCTCTTTTGAAGGAAGACACCATGACAAACACATAGCCGATATGGTGGGCTATTGTGTGCCACAGGGTAGCACATTGTCCCAAGATACCGGTTTTCAGGGTTTCGTTCTCCCGGATATAAACATCATTCAACCGAAGAAAAAACCGAGAGGTAGAGAACGGACGAATGAAGAAAAAGAAAACAATAGAAAGATAGCGTCTATACGCATACGCGTTGAACATGCGATTAGTGGTGTCAAAAGATGCCGCATTGTCAAAGATAAACTCAGGAATTGGAAGAAAGGGTTTTGTGATTTAGTTATGGAAACCTGTTGTGGTTTACACAATTTTCGCCTAAACTTCAGACCCTGGCGTTATGAAACTCCTTCTATTTAATTCATTATAATGTCTATTATAATGTCTAATGTATACATTATACTTCAAGTTTCAGAAAATGTAAAATTTTTCTAAAAAAATCACACAATTTTTAAATATTCCGCATTTTTCAAATTTTACTACAGTATGACAACTTCGGCACCTAATGTCAAAATCTATTCATACCCTCTTTTTGAGGAATGGGTTCCCGACAAATGCCGTAAACCCATTCAACGTTGATTCACTACGTGCTTATTTTACTTCCGAACATTAATCTAAAAACAATTCTTCACCGTTTGCGGCAAAAATTCGATAGTCTTCAAGGTGAAGGTCTGCATCAGTCTCAAGCGTCAATTCCAGTTTCAGTGTCCGCTTAAGTTCACGCAATTTAGCAGACATCTGCGCGTTGACATGTGAGATGATGTGATCATTCGCGATAATTCGCAGTTTAGACTGCTGAGTATGGTTATATGCTGTCTTGATTGCACGGAACAATCTAATCACAACGGTTTCAATTGACAGAATAGTCCCATGCCCTTCACAGTAAGGGCACTGCTCTGTAAGCAAAGTAGATAGGCTGGGACGGGTGCGTTGACGGGTCATCTCCACTAATCCTAAATCCGAAAAATGGAGAATATTGGTGCGCGCCTTGTCTTTTCGCAGTGCCTCCTGAAGTATTTTGAAAACCTGTTTCCGGTGAGATGGTTCGTCCATGTCAATGAAGTCAACAACGATAATTCCACCTAAGTCTCTCAATTGAATTTGTCGGACAACTTCATCAACAGCTTCAAGATTCGCGCTTAAAATAGTATTATCCGGATCAGATTTTCCGACGAATCGTCCTGTGTTGACATCAATCGAGACCATCGCTTCTGTTTGCTGGATGATGATGTGTCCACCACACTTGAGCCAAATTTTTTCGCTAAGTGCTCTTTGCAGTTCTTCCTCTACTCCATAAGCTTCAAAAAGAGCGGAGTCTTTTTTGTAAAGGGATATCCGATCCAGCATATTTGGCATTACAGAGGTTACATAATCAATTGTTTCTTTATAACCAGATTGCGAATCGATCAGAAGTTTTTTAACATCTTTGGTAAGCATATCGCGAACAATCTGATTCGTGAAACTCACGTCTCTTCTAACCAAACTCGGTGCGGTTTTCCGTTTAGCACGCTCGCGCGCTTGTTTCCACTGATTGATTAGATAGCGGATTTCAGCGGCAAATTCTTCCTCACTCAAACCTTCGGAGGCTGTCCGAATAATAAAACCCCCCTCAACGTCTGCTTTCAAGTTTTGTGCTAAGTCACGCAATCGGTCACGCTCGCTTTCAGATTCAAGCCGTCGCGAAACCCCGATCGTGGATGAGTTCGGCAGATAGACAACATAACGTCCTGGCAGTGTGATATTGCTCGTAACACGTGCGCCTTTATTGCCTATCGGCTCCTTCCCGACTTGCACAAGAAGTTCCTGATTCTTTGAAATGAGATCAGTTATAAGATATGGAAATCCTCTGCCGCCACGCGACTTTTTTGACGGTGTTGCTTGCAAATCTAAAGTTGGTAACCCATCATTCGATTTTCCGTTCTCAGTACCATTGTTATATTTCAGATCTGAGATGTGTAGAAAAGCATGTCGTTCTAAACCTATATCAACAAAAGCTACCTGCATACCTGGTAACACATTCTCAACACGTCCTTTATATAGGTTACCTAAGACAGGTTTTACCGCTTTTCGCTTAATGCGAATTTCATTTAGTATTCCTTTCTCAAGAACTGCACAGCGCGTTTCGTACTCATCGTCAGAAATAAGTATCTCCTTTTCCATTATTAGCGTTTCCTCCTATCATGCCTTTTTTTGAAAAGACATCTCGGTTAGTTAATTCGTTCATCTCAAAAAGCGGCAGCTTTGAAAAAGAATGATTCCGCGGGTTCAATTTCAGTGAAATGGTGGATTTAGAACGTATTGAATCCTCAAGGCGGGAGCATCGTTGCGTATTATGAAAGAGAGCAATATAATTTTCCATAGTCTTTCTCTTCCTAAAAAAGTCAATTTCAGGTGGGTGTCCTTGTGTTTAGATGACTACCCGTTCCGCGGTGTCAACGTCACAACAGGTAATATCAGTTCTCCCATCGAAATGCCACCATGTTGGAAACCGCCCTGAAACTGCCGCTTGTATTTGTAAAATTCGTTTGGATAGACGAAATAATAATCGTCTTTAGCGAGAATATAATCCTTGCTGGTGGTCTCGGCGGGTAACCGATATTCCTGCGGGTTAGGAATGTACACAGCTTGGTTATCATCGCATTGTAAATTGTTCCCAATTTTAAATCGGAGGCTTGTGGTAGTATCTCGATTGCCATAAGCGCGAGTTGCGCGGTTACAGAATTCTGAACCGTGGTCTGTAGTGAGCACAACGTGTACTCCGTGGTCCGCTATCAGGCGTAAGATATCAAACAGTGCCGAATGTGCGAACCAGGAGCGAGCTAATGCTCGAAAAGCTGGTTCGTCCGGTGCGAGTTGTTGCAATACTTCGGATTGTGAACGCTGATGCGTTAAGATATCAATGAAGTTTACAACTAATGCAGATAAATTCACTCGTGTGGCTGCGGCGACACGCTTTTTATATTCACTTCCTCCGCGTAGATCAAAAATCTTGAAATATTGGACTCCAGGTTTGATCCTGATTCCCTTTCTTTTTAAGTACTCTTCAAGTAGTTGTCGTTCAAACTGGTTTGTACTGGTGCCCCCATCCGATTTTTCCTGCCAATATTGTGGATAGTCTTTTGCCAATTCTGCTGGAAACAACCCGCTAAATAGTGCGTTCCGAGAGTACATCGTTGCACTTGGCAAAATAGAAAAACTATACTTTAGATCGATAGAGAAATATGGGTACAACAGTGGCTCTATCGCCATCCAATGGTCAAGCCGAAAACAGTCTACGACAATAAAGTAGATTGGAATTTTCGCTTGCAGTAGCGGCATCACATGCTGGTCTAATACGTCAACTGACAATGGAGGTCTGTCTTGACTTCCGTTTACCCAATTGGGATAATTTTCCGCCACAAAATTGGAAAATTCAGTATTGCACTCCTTTTTCTGCTCTAAGTGCGTCTCTTCTAAGCCCTGTTTTGCCAATTGATCAGATAGCAGATCCCATTCCAGTAATTTGACGTAAATATCAATCCAATCTTGCCAGTTCGGTTTTGATGCTTTCAGTGTGCTAATCGTATTAAAGTCATTGGTGTAGCGACTCGGTATTTGGGTTTCCACTATCTGTCGTTGTTCAAGTATCCGTTTAAGGGTAGAAGCGATCTGTGCGACACCAATTGGCTTTACCAAAAAATCTGTCACCTGTTTTCCAAGGGCGACATCAACAAATTTATCATCACTAGACTGTGTCACAAGAATGACAGGGATTTGCGCGTTAATAGTTCGAATTGCATCTAAGGTTGCCATGCCATCTTTTCCGGGCATAACTTGGTCAAGCAGGATAGCATCGTATTGCGTATCGTTTTGCTTTAGGAGCTCAATCCCGTCTTCACCGTTAGTGGCAGGCATGACATCATATCCGCGGGTTTCAAGGAAACGTCTATGGGGCAGCAATGCCTCTATTTCATCGTCTATCCATAGGATTTTATGTAATTTTTGTGGCATATTGTTTCCTTGAAAATACGTTAAGAGACAGTACACGGTAATCGAATTTCAAAAGTTGTCCCAGCAGGACTGCTTTCAACTAACCGAATGCTTCCGTGATGATAATCCCTAATAATTCGTTGGACAATTGTCAATCCAAGTCCCCATCCGTGCGTTTTTGTCGTCATTCCCGGTTCAAATATTGCGCGTTGATTTTCGCTGGGGATGCCGCTGCCGTTATCTGAGTATCGGATTACAACATGTTTTTGGCGGTCATCATAGAGTGGCTCAATTTCGATATGTCCTACTTCTTTATGCATGGCATCCAGCGAATTGCGAATTAAGTTTTCAAAAACCCATTGTAGCAGATGTGCATTCGCAGAAATTTCGGGTACATCATGAGGCGTAACGCTTATATCAACGCTACGACTAATCTGAGGCAGCCTCGTTTCAAAATATGTAAGGACCTCCGCAAGTACCTCTTCAAGTTTGGTCTCGGTTCTGGTTGGCTCCGTTCCGATCATTCCAAACCGAGTGGTTGTTTTCTGTAGTCGTTCAAGATCACCCTGCATATTTGTTGAGAGTTCAGCCAGGATTTTATCCCGTGTTTCCTGACTCCGTTCATCTAATAACTCGGTCCATGCTAACAAAGCAGAAATAGGAGTGCCGAGTTGATGCGCTGTTTCTTTTGCTAATCCTCCCCAAATCGCCGCATGTTCATAAGATTTTATCCACCGATAGATCAGAATAGAACCAAACCCGAAGAGTGACAAAACAGTACACAACACAATAGGTGTCACTAATAACCCGTAAAACGATTTTATTTCGTAATAAAAGTAACCCTCTTGCCAATCAGGTGTTGTTTGAAGGGCAGCGAAAGCTGGCGTATTTTGAACGAAGATTTTTGCGCGTTCTTTTTCCGCCGGTGTCGCATTCTCAGCAGTAATAACATCGTTCCACATCTGCCATTTTTGTGGTACTCTTTCAGTATCAGTTATTGCAAAAGGAAGTTGTGCCATTTCACTTGGTGCCGCATCCCCGTAATAGAAATATCCGGCAATCTGTCTATCTTCTTGCAGAAAAGGTATTTTTCGCGGCTGATTCTTGCTTTTCATCCGCGCTAACGTCGACATTAAAAGTGTTTGCTCCTCTTTTGTTAACGAAACGGTGTCATATTCGTTGACTTTCTCATCTAATTTTGTGTCGATTCCTTGCGAAATTTCAACGTTTCCCTCAGCATCAGTTATAATAAATGAAAATCGACGCGACCTATTTTCAGCATAAAGTTCCTGCCGCATCACCGTAAGCAGCCGTTCTTGCAGTGCACGGTCTTCAATGCTTGGCAATTCAGCGGCGAGGTTTACAAATATTTCTATCTGGTCCTCTATATCAGCATTCAAATGAGAAATTTGGCGCGTATAATACGCAAACACAAAAATCAATATGCATACGCCGACACCGAAATAGATGAGCATTAACCGACCAGTTGGATAAGTAGAAGTAATACTACGGCTCCACCTCAACATAACGACCTCTGGGCAAATTTTTTTGCTTCAACATATCGGCATATTAATATTATATCCTAAATGATTTGATATTTCAAGTAAGTTTGCGTATTTGGTTTCTGTTGTTGGTTAAAGCAATCAACACCGAGTGCGCGCATCGCATTCGGTGTGTAATTGGATAATGTGCGGTTTTTTATTATCTGAACGACTGAACTTTGAGTGCATGCATGGCCCTCAACGCTATTTCGGGATGGTGCTAATACACGCTGCTACGGTGTCCAACTCGATGAACAACTATTTCTTGCATCCGCTTATCAAACGTATAGAGGATTCGGTAATCCTTAGCCACCTTTAAACTGAATTTTCCGCTATGTGGACCTTTCAGTCCCTTATGTGGATAATCATCGCAAATTTGGCATAATCGTTCCAGTTTGTTGAGTATACGTGCGTGGATTGGCGTGCTCAAACGCCGTAAATCTGATTCAGCGCGTGGTTTTATTACTAATCTGTACATTTCAACGCAACCCTGAGATCCTTTGCCACCTCCTCAAGTGATCTGCCCTTAACTTTTCCAGATTCATAATCAGCGATGCTGCGATTCAGTTGTTCAGCAACTTCAGGACATATCTCAAGGCCTTCGTCGGGATCGCACTCATAATCCTCCAAGAACTGTTCCAATTCCAAATGGCACACGAAAAATTCATAAAACGCTGATTGCAACTGTACATGATTTACAGGCGATGAGGGTTCCTGCGTTAACGTAACCACTTGCTCGCGCGCGGCAAATAGTTCTGAGTTCACGAGTGTCTCCGTTAGTGCGCGGAATTCGTTATCAGATAAATCTGCTACCTTTATCGGAGGTAGATCATTATCAGGAATCCCTCCGAGTCTTCGTGTCATCCGTTCCATAGGAGAGGTTTTCCGCTCAGATTCAACGGCTGCTACGCGCTGTTTCAGATGTGCAAACTCTTCAGATACTTCCAAAACCGTAAGCACACATGCTTCCTGCACATCCAACTCAAATGCCAGATCATAGGAATAGGATTCAAAAAATTCTCGGAAACCTTCTGCCAGCGTTTCACGGGCAGCGTTCTGTGCAAGCAAGGCTGCAAGCTTATCGCGATCTGCAAATAGTGGTTCATTCACTATTGAATTGAACCATTCTCGGAATTGCGTGGGAGTCATGTCTGTCAGAGGTAATTTCGTTTTGTTTGAGTTCATTGACATTTCCTCTATGGAACGATTTTCCTTCACATATGGTAGTCCAGTCTAAAATCTACTCATCTATCTCTAGATGGATTCCCATCAAGGCATCTTCCGCTGTTGATTCTTTACGATCACCATATTCATCTAACAAACATTCAACAATTATACTTTTGCCTTGTAGATACGCAAACAGTAACATCTGAACTGTAAGTAGGATAATACGAGTGCTCGTATCAATGAACTCAAGATGTTGTTGTTCAGAGATTAATAATTCAGTTTTTCCTGCACCCCACTCATCAGGAATTGGCATTATTGCATTTCCATGTGCAAGTGCATTGCGACTACGCCGTACAATATCCAATCCTAAACCATGCGAATTAGCATGGTCATTAAAGTGAACTTTTTTATGTTTATTGGTTTTTTGGGATTTGTTTACTTTCTTGCGATTATCATTGTAAAATCCATACTTTGGTTCCAGATTACGTAAGTTCTGCATTTCATCATTATAGAAAGCAACGGATTCTTCAGAACCGTAGTTTTGTTTCAAGAACCAGAGGGTCCTCATTACTGGACTATCACCCACTTGTTTTAGATGTTTCGGAAGACTTGGTAGATTAAGTGCTTCGACTACCGATTCAAAACTACCCCAGACGAAGTTAAAAATCGTAAGTCTTGTAGTTAAATAAGATAATAGTTCGCTGCGCTTCTCTTCAAATTCAAAGGCACCACTACAATACATTACACTATCATCATGCTTTGTAGTTGAAACCTTAACACTTTCGACACCGGCAGCGATATTAAGCCAATCGATCGCCAATATAAATCCGAACGGATCCAATTGACCAAGAAGTTCACGTAGTCTAAAACAGTGTTTTTGTAGATCAATTATTACTTGATTGTTTTTCATTTTGCCTCTAAGTAACCTTTTGTATAAAAGGGGTTATTCTTCACCACGTATAGCCTTTCCTAATTCCCGAACTCTATCAAGCACAAATTTCCATAAGATTTGAGGAAATTTTGGTATGAAAAATACTATTGTCAAAAGTGCCGCTGGAATTGCAAAAGCAAAAGCTCCACCCTCGCTTACTCCATTTTCATAAGCGAGGCGTCCAGTAACGAAAAAGACTCCTACAGCTACTATAATTGAGGTAATAAATCGTATTTTACCAAACTTTATAGACACTTCATACATCCTCGTGGCATGGATTGGACGAATTTCCTTATTCAACAATTATTATGTCGTAGTAAGATTTTCTGCTACATGTGCCGATGTGTTTTGTCCCTCTAACGCATCCGAATAGGTTTCAGGTTCTATCGGTTGGATTGATAGTTGATATCCAAGCACTTTAAGAACAATTCCAACAACGTCAATTAGGTTTATCTTCGTTGGATAGTACTTTTGTATCCAATAATGCGTGAATCATCCGTATTTTTTTAAACGCTCCTCTTCAACAATCTTTTTGCATTCTTCGTCAGTAGGCGGCGGGGCATCTGTTTTCAAAATAGCGACAACCTCATCAAGTGACATAGTTTGAGCTGGTTTAAGAGTGAGCGCGGGGACCACGGTTTCTAAAATTCGACGAGCGAGGTCAATGCACATTTCCGTATTCCAAGTTCGCACACGATCAAGCACTTCAAACATCTCTTTAGAATTCATAGTCTAATCACCTTACGATCATCGGGTATATAAAAAGGCGATTGCTTGTCCAAAACAATTGGACATGAGAAGCAATCGCCCAGTCTGCGTTCATAACGTTATTGCGAAACCTATAGGAGTTACGCTAAAACCCTACTCAGCTTTCTTGATAGTCAGTCGGTAGTGCTGCCCAATTTTCTTGGTATCAAGAATATCATGCCCATCGTTAGCAAGGCTCTTTGGCACGTTCTCAATCGGTTCACCATCATCAATGGTGATTTCTAAGAGTTGACCAGCCTGCATCGTTTCCAACCGGACTTTCGCTTGGACGTAGTTGAATGGGCATGCGACACCTTTTAGATCAAGACTATCAACGATTTCCTCAACGGGTTTTGTCTCCTTGACCACTTTCGGTTTCGGGGCGGGACGTGATTTGCGCGTCTTACGGAGGCTCTCTTCTTCTTCCTCCTGCTTAATGCGCATGCGTCCGTAGACATTATGCGATTCTTCAACAAAAAGGGTAGCTTCTTCCACGTGGCGGTGTGCCAATTCGTGGTCGAAAGTAGAACTATCTTCTTCTGTTGCCTTGAATAGATGTGCACCGTATCCGACAAAGAAATTGCCGGGATCAAAAAAGCGGGTTCGGAATTCATTGATAGTCGTTGCATCGTCAATATATTGCAATCCGACAGTTGTCAAGAGACCATCAGCGGCTTTAATCATAGCATTAAATGCCTTATCTGCTGATTCTTGGAAAGTTCCATCTTCCAAACTCAAACCAGATTCATAGATAAGCCGATCCGCTTCTTCCAACTTCATGGAGACAAGTGCGACCAACTGTCCAGCACATTCACCGACACCGGTTTTGAGTTCGTAATCTTTCGTGTCACCTGTGTCTATGTAAAATTCAGGTGCTTCCTCGTAAGAAGGAATCTTATCGTACTTGGACAAAATCGATTTAATTTCCACTTTACCGAGTCTTGCAACGTAATCGGTGAAGGTTTCCTCATCGTTTCGCTCTTGGGTGTACCTACCTGTTAACTCCTCAATGAAAGTTGGGATGTACCTTCCGTGGATTTTTCCTGTGGCAAGTCCGTAAGAACTCGCGTTTTCAATCATATGTCCACCGAGTAGCACCAAGTAGAAGGGAGCACTGTGTCCACCGACTCGTTTTGTAGAGCCGAAGAAGCCAATATTCGCGATGTGATGCTGTCCGCAAGAGTTGGGGCATCCGCTAATCTTAATCCGAAAGTCTTTGATTTCATTCTGTACACCGGTTTCAATGAAATAGTTTCGCAGATGCGCTGCCAGACCACGGGAGGAAGATACACCCAGTTTGCAAGAGTCAGTGCCGGGGCAAGCAGTAATATCAACCATTGATTCCGCACCAGGATCACCCAAGCCGATAGTCTTTAGTTCGCGATAGAGCGCGGGTAGATCGGTCATTGTTACCCAACGAAGCACAATGTTTTGTTCCACTGTGGCACGGATAGTGTCTTTCACATATTTGCGAGATATGTCTGCTAATGCACGTGTTTGATCGGCAGTAATATCACCGAGCGGAAGTGTGATCGTCACAAAAGCATAGCCGGGCTGCTTCTGTAACCGAATATTGGATTGATACCATTCTTCAAATCCATCAGGTTTTGAGGTGCCGTTGAGTTGTGTCGGAGACTTGAGCGGACTTTCATTGTAGGCATCCAAGTTATTCAAATATGAAGTCCATTCTGGATCGTGTCGTAGTGTTTCGCGCTCTTCGTACACCATTTTTCGGAATTCTTCAATGCCGTATTTAGCGATTACAAACTTCAGACGAGCCTTGTTTCTATTTCGACGTTCACCTAAACGTGTGAAGACTCTGCAAATTGATTGTGAAATTGGCAGAAGTTCCTCTGCTGAGAGGAAATCATCAAGGACCTTCGCTTGATGTGGAACTGCACCGAGTCCACCACCGACAAAGAGTTTAAAGCCGCGCTTAACTTCGCCATCAATCTCTTTGACTGCAGCTACTGCACCGATGTCGTGCATATTTGCTAAGCCACAAGCGTGTTCTTCACAACCGGAAAATGCAATTTTGAACTTACGACCAAAATCTTGTGCATCTGGGTGACCTAACAGGAACCCTGACAACGCCTTTGAGTAAGGTGTTACATCAAAAGTTTCATCTTGGCAAACACCGCTGATCGGGCATGCTGTGACGTTTCGGACGACATTACCGCACGCTTCTTTTGTGGTAATGTCAACGCTTGCGAGGCGGCGCATCAACTCAGGCGTGTTGTTGATGTCAACGTAGTGGTATTGTACATCTTGACGTGTCGTAATGTGGATGATGTTATCCGAGAATTCTTCTGCCACATCTGCAAGCATTTCAAGTTGTGCTGCAGTGAGTCCTCCGAAAGGAATTTTGACACGAATCATCTGCGATCTGTCATCGCGCTGTCCGTAAACTCCGTGGCGGAGTCTAAATTCGGTAAAGAGAGACTCTTCAACTTGGCCATCTTGGACTCTACCAAGTTGTATCTCATAAATCTCAATTTCGCGGGCAACATCAGCAAGGATAGCCGATGCATCGTAAGCTCCCGCGTATTCAATAGCCATTCTATACTCCTTATATAACCTCATATTTGTAGTGGATTGAATTGGTGTCCAATTGCTTCTATTATTTAGGTAAGCTTGTAAGTCAATAGCACTGCTGAGTATCGTGATGTTAGAAACCTTTTATTAAATAGTATAGTGTACACTAAAAAGTAATTAAAATCAAGAGGAATTTTACATTTTAATCTTTTGGCGCATCTCCCCAATCCGGAATTGGGAGCAATTCACCATCGCGGAGAGCAGATTCATGTGCTACAAGTCCAGGTGCACAATACCGAACTGCCTCCCAAACATTGACGCGCGGTAACCGCTGCCGATTGACTGAATCAACAAATTCGTGCACCAGATAAGCATGTGAACCACCATGTCCGCCTAAGTTATCCTTAAGTGCGTTAGGTAGGTATTCGTGCATTTGTGTAGGTTGGATGTTCTGTCTTCCTTGCTTATCTGCCCATACACTTCCTGCAAGACTCTGCTCGTAACTTCCCTCGGTACCATAGATACCGCTGGGGCGTTCACACCCAGGGTGACCTATCCGTCTAAACTCACAGATTTGCATGGTTGCACCATTGCTCATTGTAAAGAGACCGACTTCGTTGGAAAAAGGGTTTTTGTGGATAGTGTCCAACCGATACCAGTCGTCATTTGGATAGATATACCCTTGAGCGGAAACCGAGGTTGCATGTGCGTTCATCACAGAGATTGGAAAACAGGTTGAGTGTGTAGGGTAATACATAGGGATTCCACCTGATTTGTCACGACTCCACTGTTCACCCCATCGGTTTTTCAGTACATCGTAGAGTCCATGACTCATGTCGTGGAAATACTCAGCGCGACAGTGGACAAACTCACCAAAAGCCCCTTCTGTTGCTTTCTGACGACAGAAGGCTGTTTCGGGACGAAAATAACTTGTCTCACCGTTCATGTAGATCATCCCTGTGCGTTCAACTGTTCTGATCAATTGTTCGCATTCATCCAACGATGCTGCGGCAGGAACAGCGGTGTAAACGTGCTTTCCTGATTCCATCGCTTGAATAGCCTGCGGTGCGTGCATCCAATGCTGCGTGATGATGACAAGCGCATCTAAATCCGATTTGCAGATGTCATCCAGGCTTGAATATGTCTCGGAAATCTCAAACTGCTTTGCCCATTTTGATAGCCTATCAGACTGTAAATCGCATAAGG
Source organism: Candidatus Poribacteria bacterium (assembly GCA_965197475.1). GTDB lineage: Bacteria > Poribacteria > WGA-4E > WGA-4E > WGA-3G > MSPOR6. Next base: position 2,830,090 of record CBDANF010000003.1, read on the forward strand.
CGAGCCGATGTACGTCTGGGTGTGCTTTGTAGGATTGGATAAATGAGGGACCGAACATCCCTAAGCCTACCATCCCGATACTGATACTCATCTAATTGCTCCTTTAAGATGTAAGGTATGAATCTTAAATTAATCAGGACTTACGCATTTCCTCTTAAAGTCCCCCTGATAAGGGGGTTAAAATACCAAAATTCTGCTTATTTAACCCCCCTAACCCCCCTTATCAAGGGGGAATGCGTAAGTCCTGTTAATGCAAAATAGCATGTATCGGAATTGATGTCAAGTAAGTTTTTGTCACAAGTTTAAAATGAAGTGGTTATCGGAAGGATCCAGTATTTTTTTATCTGAATCGCTAATTATCGCGAATTTTTTGAAAAAAGTTCGTATTTACTGTAACTTAGAGTCCAATCCAAACGTTTAGTATTGCAGTTGGGGAAATTATGCGTGTGCAACATAAAATTCTGAGGAAGTGGAAAGTTGCACCGCTGCAAACCGTATTTTTTCGCATAAGGGGATTTGACAATGAGGGACCGACATATCAAAACCATAATCCAAAAAATGACCGCGCGGGACACCTGTTACATGAGCAGGATTTGTCTATGCGGCATACGTCGGTTGGCAGATTTTAACTATAAGTTAACTACCCCCCCCCCACTTCACATTCGTTAATTTTAACCAATTTAGTTTTCAAGGTCTTATCGCAGATGTTAGCAGCTGCGATATTTTCGCGCCCGCACGCGGGCTTCGTTTCACACGGAGTGTCTCGTCGCGGGCTTTTGTTGTTGCATTGGAAAGTGTTTCAATGCTTGTCATCCTTGTTGCGCACGTGTACTATGCACAACGATAGGATATAACAGATAGTTTTACTTGACAAATTTTAATGGAGGCTATATAATTGTGAAAACAAGATTTTTTACAGCGAATGCCGACATCGCAGCCGTGGCTGCATTCGGTGGACTCACCGCTATCTCGTACTTCGCACTCTTTTTTGAGCAGCACGGAATCCATCTGAGTATCGTTGCACTTGTTATTTCGCTTTGGGGATTCTTGTCCTTAAAACAGATGGACACACAACAGGGGACCCCGAAACCGAAAATGCAACGGAGGCGAAAGATAGGACTCACCGCGGCACTTATTGTCTGTATCGGTGGAGGACTACTGTTTGGCACAATCAAAATGATTGATGCTACACAGACAGACACAACACCCTGCCTTAAATGGACACGGAAGGACTGTCCAAAGGTGGAACAGCAACCGATTTGTCCACAACAGAAAGCACCTTGCACGCTGAACGCAGCGGCGCAAAGTGAACAACTTTATAGTAAGGAGAATTATGATGAATAGGAACATATTGAGAGGAATCGTTGTCCTCATCGTCCTGCTCGGTATTGCGGGTGTGTTCTTGTTGATAGACAAAGATACCGAAACGGAAACCGTCTATAACCCGCCATCGGAAGAAGAGTGGCAAAAGATAAGGCAGGATTTGGCAGCACAGAAAGCACAAGACGCAGCCAAAGCACAGTCGCCAGAAGAAAACCGAGAAAAAGGGCATCGGCACGCAGATGGCATTTGGCACGCCGAACCGCACAAGGATCTGCCCGTTGTCCAACACCCTTCGACTGTCTATAAACCTAACGGGAGATTCCACGATATAGACTACTCTATCTTTGAGAAACCTGAAGAACTTATCAAAAGACTCGGTGAGATACTGTTGCATCCTGAAAAGTACCCTTTTGAAGTGTTCGACAGGGCGAAACAAGAAGATATGATACTTAGTGCGAAAATCAGCAATGGCGATTATGGAGAAGACACGTATCAAGATAAATTTGAGTATAGAGAAAAATTACGAGAACTCCGCAACAAAACATATGCAGATGCCCTGTTAGAAAAGAATGGGTTCTCACGTGAGATGTTTCGTGCGATGATTCGTGGCGAAATTCCCCCGGCAATTGTACCTATAGACCCATCTATTCTAACAGATGATGGAGGTGATAAATAATGAGATACTTACAATCTTTCATCACGGTGTTAGCGATTTTCGTTGTTGCTTCCACTTTTTTTGTTCCTGTGGATTCATCATCAAACTCACCACCAGAACCTGATGATGCCATTATAGATAGTTTTAAGGAATGGATGGATGAATGGCGTAGGTTGAATATAGACCCCGCTGCGCGTAAGGTTCACGATGCCTATACAGCATTGTCGGGCCTTGTTGGCGATTACCAATCTGCGATAAACGGTGTTGGCGGTGTTGCGTTTTCGGCAGTTTCGGGTGCTGTTCAAGACAAATGGGTGGGACTGGTGGTGTCAGTGTATAACACAACTAAAGACCTTGCGACCGGGATTGCGAAAACACAAACGTTGCAGTCGGCTGTAGAGGAAGGGAGTAGCCACCATAGTCTGTATCTGTATTACTATCATCAGTTGTGGAATAAGCATGGCACGGTGATACAAGGCACGGTGGCGGAACAAGTTCAGACCGAGATCAGTCAAAATGGTGGTATGTTGATTAGTGCCAATAGCCTGATGGAAGCATTCTACAAATATGAGTTTCTTGTCAGGGACTATAACGCAAAGGTAAATGCGTGGAATGCATACGCCAATCGGAAGAATCGTGAGAATAATCATCAGTCGCCATCTCATCCACCCTGAAAGATTTATGCTAATCGATTTGTGACCGAACCGTCTCCAGCGGAGTTTATCAAGTTCTCGTGTTTTGGCGGTTGCGGGTATAAGCATGATACGCTTGATTATGCCCGAGACACGCACAAGTTAGATTGTGGTACCGCACGGAATATAGATGAGGTGAGACGAGAAGCTGCTCTAGCGGCCGCTCACGGTAGCAATAGAGTTATTGCTACATACGTAGAAGCGACAGTAAGCACGGAACTTAGAAGCCGTGATGTTGATGATGGCTGTGGTCGCAATTATTGGGCTTGTAATGTGGATGATAGGGAGGCACATGAGAAGCAGACCTGCACAACGAGTGGCTGTTCGGTAAAGTATCGCAATTGTTTGTCGCATACAAAGAATCACAGTAATCATGGGACATCAGCAGCAGATGCTGGCAGTAGTACTGACACCCAACTTGCCGACAACTCACCGGATTGTGATTATTGCACAACGGGCATGTGTTCCGCGTGTCCGATAACGTATGCGTGTGGCATTCATGCTGAGGGGACTTCAGGTTATCATGTATCGTATACGTGCAACGAGGGAGCTTGTAACAACCGCGTCTATTGGGGCTGTGTGTATGCACAGTGTCCGGAGACGAGTAGTCATGGAACAACCACGATCACCAGTGGTCCTGCCATCGGACCCTGTGGACATACCTATTGGCTAGGTTCATCCTCGGACTACGACCATAGATCAGAAACTTGGGGGTGTGGACATACGATCTATGTTTGTCAATCCAGTTCACATGCATTGCAAGCGAGTTGTTCCATAACCAATATATGGGGGCATTCCTGCACTGTTACCAATTTCTATGCGTGTAGTTCTCATACGCACACGTTCCCGACTTTCAGTTGTGGTCGCAGTGCCTGCACGCAGCAGGTTGCGGATCCGAATAGACATCGTATTTGGTGTATAAACGGCCACGAATATTGGTCGTGTGATACAACTGCGCTTTATTGGCACCAAACACGGGGGCCTTGTACGCGCCGTAAATTGAAGAGTCCAGGTGTGCGGGACATCTGCGGTGAGTCGTGGGCGTTGTGCGATCGGAACGGACAGAGTTGTATGGATTATTACAGGCGCATCAGATTTCATGAACCCCGTCAATAACACAGAACGCGAGCACACATCAATTCAACAGGCAGGTACCCTTTATAGTGGTGCCTGCCTTTCCTTTTTATCAAAACCTTCCACTAATACCAAATTAACCCGATTTGTAGCGCGAGGTCTCTGGGTCCTCCTCGCAATACTGACTTTATCAGAAAAATACTAATCCCGTTAATTGGGTATAAGCTAACAAAAAAGTCAAATGCCATTTTAAGATATTTGTTGACAAACCACAACTAACGATATAGAATGGTATCATTATAGACTATTTTCACCTATTGGAAGGAATTAAAAAATGGCATTAAAAGTTGGCGTAGTCGGCATGAGTGGAATTGGGAATAATCATGCGAATTGCCACGCAAATAATGATTTAGCAGAACTTGTTGCAGTATGCGATATTGTAAAAGAGCGCGCGGATAACGCAGCGGAACGCCTCGGTGTGAAAGCTTACTACAGCTTGGCAGACATGATTGATGGGGAACCGGATTTGGACATCGTTGATGTCACAACCGGTGGGAATGAGAACGGTAGTTGGCACTATGAACCGACGATGGAAGCACTTGAGAATGGAAAGCACGTCCTCGTTGAAAAGCCTATTTCAAACGATATTGGACAGGCACGAGAGATGGTAGCACTTGCTACGGATATGGATCTCTACCTCGGTTGTAACTTAAATCACTACTTCACGCCACCTGCTGAACAGGCAATGAAATATATTGACAATGGACAGATTGGGGAGATGGTCTACTGCATTCACAAGATGGGATTTGCTGGTGGAGAATTCAACTACAGTTATTCTAAAGCACCACGTTCTGACGGTTTTCCCTATTTTCACGTGAAAGCGTTTTTGTCACATCCGTTCAGTGTGATGCGTCATTTTTGTGGGGACGTGACGCATGTGCAGGCATTTATGGAACGACCCCATTTTCGGCGTAAAGAAGGCGATCTTATGGTCTCTATTAACAGCATTCACCTCCGTTTTGAAAACGGCTGTATCGGTTATCTGCTAAGCCAACGTGGAGATGCTACCTTTGGACTCGGTGGATGGTGGAGTGTGGAACTTGCGGGTACTCGCGGCACATTCTGTATTGAAAACTGCATTGAAAAGGTAACGTTTTGGCCCTCTCCTGGTGCACCTGAAGGCGGAGAAACCGTTGTCACTGAATCTGGTATCAGTGACTTTGGGCAGACCTTCCCGTTAAGAATTCATGCGTTCTTAGAGGACATCACAAACGGCGTGCCGAAAGAAAAAATCCGTGCCTCTGGTAGAGATGCACTCGCTGCATTGGAATATACTTGGGCAGCGATGGAATCTTATGAACAGGGTGGTATCTTAGTACGTCCGCATCCGCTTCCGACGCTAAGTGGACTGTAAGGTAAACAGACAGGTAGAAACTCATGTTCACGAGAATCATCTCACGACTTTATAGAAGGAGAAACCACACTTGAAATTAGGAGCAAATTCGGTGCTTTTTGGCGGTTACGATATGGAAACTGCCTTTAAGCACATCGCCATGGCTGGCTATGATGGCATTGAGCTTTCTGCGATTGACGGAATGAGCCAGCACCTCGTCCTCGCAAACTGGCAGGAACTCGCTGATGACATCAAACGTCTCTCAAAAGAATATAACCTTGAGTTGTTAGCGATGGAACAACCCTCACGCGATCCCGAAAGGATGGAGTTAGCATTTCAGGCTGCTGCTGAGATAGGTATTCCAATTGTTAACTGCGGTCCTGGCGGTTCGTCAGACGATGAATCTGCTTGGTCCGGGGTTATTGATTCTCTGGGTAACCTCTCGGCGCGGGCAGAACACTATGGTGTAACGCTATGTGTCAAGGCACATGTCGGTGCGAGCATCTATAATACACCAACAACCCTTCGCGCTATGGAAGAGATTTCATCACCTGCATTTGGTATAGACATGGATCCGTCGCATATTCATCGCGCGGATGAAAATCCTGTGGAAGCGATTGCTGCCGTTGTCTCACGCGTGAAACACGTGCATATCCGAGATTGCAAGGGGACCCAACGCGGTCCTGGTGCCCCAGAATTGCAAGCAAACGGACGCGGAGATATAGACTTGGTCGGTTACATCCGTGTTCTGCATGAAAATGGGTATACGGGACCCCTGAACCTTGAAGTTATCGGTGCAAAAGAGTATAGTTTAGAGCAGTGTTGCACGATCGCGGCAGAATCGCGTGGACACATGCAAGCGTGTTTGCAGGCGTGTGGTGCGCGTTAGGTCCTAAATCCAGTAAGTAGGTTAATAACCTGCCTATTCAACTTTAGCTATATGAGGAACCCATTATGAAACAGAATCCGCTTATACTCCCATTAGTAGGTGGAGGCGTTGCCCTTCTCTGCTTCTTTTTGCCGTGGATAAAAATTGATATGTCATCCCTTGATATAAACAGGTTTGTCGGGGGACTTCCAGAAGTAGAAAACACTGGCACAATTTCAGGTTTTATGTTTGCATTGGGTGGGGATGCCTTTATGACACTTTCCTTCCTCGCCACATTGGTTATTCTTGGTGTCTGCATTTACATGTTGTACGCAAAAACACCTTGGAAATCCAGAATCCCGGTGCTTATTAGTAGTGGCTTTGGGTTTTTATGCGTTTCTATCGGGCTTTTTTTGTTCATCTTATCAGATAATATCGGACAGCTTAGAATGTTGGATATGGCGAAGTCTATTAATATTGAAGCGGATGTCGAAAAATTTGTCAGTGCCCAATTCTGGTGGTTTGCTGTAGCCATTGGATTTTTTGTTGCGCTTATCGGGGCATGGAACATTCCAAAATCGGACATTTCTATGGAAGATAACCACCAAGAGGTTATCCCATAGTTAGACTAATTCAATAGATTTTACTTAAGATGAGACAATACGCGCAGTATTTTATGTTTGCAGGTGGAATTTTAACCACTCTCTGTTTCTTTATGCCATGGAGATGAAGAATGAAACGGTATTCACATTTAATCACTATTTCGGGTGGTATTTTAACATTTTTCTGTTTCGCGCTACCGTGGGAAAAGGATAGATCAGGTGCTTTACTTGCCAACAGTGGTGAAGGCACTTTAGTTACAATCGCTCTAATCGCATCTTTGGTGTTTATTGGTATCAGTTTTTATATGTTGAATCGTCATACCTCTTGGAATCCCGTATCTATAATAGTGGCACTTATTATCAGTAGCATGCTACTCGCTTTCTTTTCTTTCTTCATTATTGAGATTGTCAACAGCAGAATTGAAGCGATTATAATCCTTTTTATCGCTGCTATAGCTATCTTCGGTATTAGTGCGTATTTGTCGAAGTATCGTTTATCTTTAACCCCTTTCATTTTACTAATTCTAATTGGCGGGAGCATTGGAACCATCTCTTGTTTAATTGTAGTTTTCCGGTTCCTTGACAGCGGATTCAACTTTATTATTATTTCTTTTATTGCTTCTTTAGCTATTATCGGTGTCGGCACTTTTAGGTTAATCCGACAATCACCATGGAAATCATGGTCCACATTCTTAGTGCTCATTAGCAGTAGCGTTGGCATCTGCTGCTTTCTGGTCCTGTCTCTTGGTGGTAGTCTGAATCTGAAAATGGGACATGAATATCTTACTAATCCACGATATGGTGCATTTCTCACTGCTATTGGATATATCCTCGCAATGATCGGTGTCTTAAGTAGTTTCAAAACTGCGAATAGTACTGAATCTCAAGATACGTAGCAAAAAGAAGAAGAACCTTAAGGAGAAGATATGAGACAGGACTCGCGTTTTATCACGCTTGCAGGTGGAATTTTTGCACTTCTTAGTTTTCTTTTACCTTGGGATGACTACGGAGATTCAGGTGTTGAATTCGCCCAATCAAGTTTCAACATCATCACGGTTCTATTTTTTGCATCTTTTGTAATTGTTCTAACCTGTCTTATGTTAAACCAACATTCATCTTGGAAAGCAAGGATGTCAAGATTCCTGGTGTTCAGTTGTGGTGGCATAGGACTCTTCGGTTTTTTCATCTTGTTTTTTGGAGGTAGCCTAAATATCAGAATTGATGGCAGCTCGTTTGATGATCTCAGTTTCGGTGGGTTTGTATCAGTGGTTGGTTTTATCCTTGCTATCTATGGTGTAACGGAGTATCCAAAGACCTTGGATAGTTCTGCAACTAAGGATGAACAAAAAGATGAAACAAATCTTTGAACCGAACTGAAATAGAGCGTTTTGGAACTTTACCTACTGGAGACTGATTTCTGACAACGGGATACCGCTATAAAACATCTTCGCTCATGTCAAGAGTAAGTGCTTTTGACGAGTTTTGCTATAAAATCAACACTGACAGCTTTTAGATTCATGACGAACTCACAGATTGCGACGTAACCGGCGAGGAACTTTTTATGAACGCCACGAAAGGGACGAAGGAAGTTTCGCAGCGTCGTCCAGGCACCTTCAATCGTCCTTGTATGGATCTCGTAAAGACCATCACCGTCTGCGTCTCTTGCCCACTCGCCATCCTTATGGAGAACAATCTCACGGGCGCGCTGAATACGGTTATAGCCACGCCAACCATCCGTATACACCGTTGAAGTCGGCAACGTCCACTGATGAACGTGTGTTGAAAGCGTCGCAGAATCGGTGTGCCGCACAACACGTAATCTCAGGAGACCGCTTTCGCGACCTTTCGTCCCAACAATAGGCGGACGATCATTGTCATAAGTCCCATGTCCCCTGCGTTTATTGCCACGCCGACGCGGCGGATCCGAAGCATCAACGTGCTTATCGCCTTTTTCACCGGCGTTTTGAAACATCTCATCTGTTTCGACTTCAGCATCAGGTAAAGCAGCTTCGGGTTGTATCTGCTCTGCCGAAGTTTGGAGTTTACGTCTTATAGAAAGAACGGTTTGACGACTTAGACCCAGTTCACACCCGAGTTGTGCACTTGAAACACCTTGACAGACACCGCGCAAAAGCAGAACGACCTGTGAGGGACGAAACTGCGTGCCAGCAAAGACCGTCCCGGTATAGAGGTTGTAGATGCTCTCACAGTGTTTGCAGCGATACACTTGTAGACCACTTGTTTCAGTCGGACGGAACTTGCGTGCCTCCGCCACGCTCGCTTGGCATTTTGGGCAACACAGCCCTTGAGGGTGGAAATGATCCAACACCCACGCTTGAGTTTTTTCTTCATCCAGGAGAGATTGTATTGGAAAGTCCATAGGTAACACGCTAACATAACTTTGAAAAAATAGCACTTACTTTTTACATGAGCCAACATCTTATCTGGTGGGAGCGTTTCCTCCACTTCCGTCAATCCGCACAACCAGTTCCATGTGAATTGACCTCTGTGTTGATCTCGGTAGGATTCCACCTCCGTTACATACGGATGTCTACCTTTGTGTTGGTAAGGTGGTATTTCATCGGATTCACGGACCCAATCCCGTTTTGGCATTGCAGTACGGAAATATGAAAACTTAATCATGCCGCGTCTGTCCGCGTTGAGTTTTGGACCCGCTTTGTGCCAAATACCGTAACGTGTCATCGCAACGGAGCCGGCAGGCACGGTGAGCGATAGTTGTCCGAGAATATCCCCGTAATGTGCAATCGCTTCCCGGTCAACAAGGCGGAAATGTGATCCCGGCAAAATCATTGTGGGACCATCCTCAATTTTTACTTCTTTTGGATAGTAGTAGCACTGAAGGTGCGTGATACCATATCCATATTCGGTGAGTCCGTCCGAATGCCACGTTTGTCCACGGTGTGGTGCTTCAAAGAGATGATGATGGGCATTCGTCGGCACAAGGAAATTTACACCTAACAGGGAACGCGCTACACCCGCAACTTCAGGATGGAGGAGGACGTTTCGGCGAAATTCATCAGTTTGAATTAAATCACCCATGCCTCCTCCACCAACGGATTCACATTTTTGATTAAAATCTGTATCAATGATGTTTTCTAACGTGATATAACCGTTGTGTATAAACCGCATGACCTGGTCATCATTTAGTGTTGGTTCTACGTTAAACATTTGTGTTATTCCTTATACAATTTTTTCTAAAATGAATTCGAAACTGAGATAAGCGTTTTCAACATCCGAAAAGTTGTAAAGTTCAGGCCGTGGAAATTGCACGATTCGCCATCCGTCGCGGACTGCGTCAAGCACAGAAGCATAAGGTGGGTCTTGCGAGGGGAGTAATGGTTCATCCGGTGCTGTTGGGTCATATAATGCCCATGCCCCAAGCGGTGAACGCAGATTAGTTGATTTGGAATAGAGATAGAGGACAAGCTGTTTTTCTGAATTCAACACTGCTTCCACAGCGGACAAGTCTTCTACTGTAAGTTCACCTACGTTGAGTTTTTCCGCGCAATTGTCAAGCCATTCTTTTATCGCTGATTTCACGCAAAGGTCCCCCTTCATTTAAGTTTTTGCATTATAGCATAGAAACGAAAAATATGGTATAATAGTTCAAGAGTTCACGAATCATTAAGAAAGGAATTAATTATGAGATTGGAAGGAAAAGTTGCGATTGTCGCTGGTGCTGCATGGGGCGGCATCGGTGCAGCAACCGCCTATAAATTTGCTTGCGAAGGCGCGAAAGTGGTTGTCAACACGCGTCGCCGAGAAGGAAAACTTGCTGAGACCGTAAACCGCATTCAAGATGCTGGCGGTGAAGCAGTTGCTGTCATGGGTGATGTCGCCGATGAAAAAACGTGGGAAACGCTTGTTGAAACAGCGTTAACAAATTATGGAAAAATAACAACACTGGTCCACAATGCCGCACACTCATACACGAAAAAAGCGATTGAATTCACGCCAGAAGAATGGAATGAAAGTCTTGGTGTGACGCTTGGTGGACCGTGGCTCGGCGCAAAGTATTGTATCCCTGAAATGATTCAAAACGGGGGTGGCACTTTAGTTTTCATCTCTACTGTTAACGCCACGATTACAAACCCAGGTTTTGGACTTTACGGTGCGGGCAAAGGTGGACTAAACGCCTTAACGCGGAGTATTGCACTCGATTACGGTAGGGAAGGCATCCGCGCTAACGCTATTGCACCTGGTCAGATTGTTGGTGAACGCGGTGAAGCATCACTCGCTGCAGATGCGTTAGAGGAACAAGCCTCGCGTGATTGTTACCCAATAGGACGCTACGGAAAACCTGAAGACATTGCTAATGTAGCACTTTTCTTAGCATCTGATGAAGCGGATTTCGTTACCGGCATTGTGTTAACTGCAGACGGTGGCTTGACACTTCAATCGCCAGAGGCACTTGTGCGCCCCTCCTTCCGTCTCCGCTGGAGAGACGATATTTTGGTGCCGCAACCGAAATAGGTTTCATAAATTGAATGCAGACGTTTTCAGTATACAATTGCACAAAGTGCAGAGATAGGTCTCCGTACGAGTTGGTTTCCTTGATTCAAATAAAGGGGTATTCTAAACCCATTTGTCATTAAAGGAGATAAAAATGTGTGGACGATTTACCCTTGCATGCAATCCTGAATTGTTGGGGAAAATGTTTCATGACCCTCAGCTACGGTTAGAGTTTTCCCCACGATACAATATTGCACCGACACAAGATGTGGCTGTCATCGCTAACACGCCGGATGATGGAGATGTCCAAAAGGTCGAATTCTTCCACTGGGGACTTATTCCATCTTGGGCAAAAGACCCAAAAATCGGAAGTAGGATGATTAATGCGCGTTCAGAAACGCTAACAGAAAAACCATCCTTCCGAAACGCTTACAAACATAGGCGATGTCTCATCTTGGCTGATGGCTACTATGAATGGCAAGAGGTGCCCGGCCAAAAACTCAAACAACCAGTCTACATCCGTCTCAAATCGCAAAATCCGTTTGCATTCACAGGGTTATGGGAGGAATGGAAGGCAAATTGGATGGAAAAACCGCTCCGTTCCTGCACTATCATTACTTGTTCGCCTAATTCTTTTTTGGAAACAATTCATCACAGAATGCCTGTGATTTTGCCGCAAGACGCTTATGCAAAATGGCTTGCATCCGATGAACAAACACCAGAAACACTTCGTTCACTTCTTGTCCCTTACCCTGGTGGAGAGATGGAGGCGTATCCAGTGTCAAGTCTTGTTAATCGTCCTACGAATGATTCACCGCAATGTATCGCGCCTGTATCGGATGTGAACGGAAATAGTAAACAGGAATTAGATGGAAGATTATTTTGACAAGTACATTTTTTTATAGGAAGGAATTATGTCAATACCGACCAAAGAGCAGATGTTCTACATGTATCGCAAGATGGTAGAGATCCGTCAATTTGAAGAAGCCGCTGGGACGCTTTATCAAAGCGGTCAACTTCCCGGTTTTCTGCACCTATACATTGGCGAAGAAGCCACAGCAGTAGGTGTTTGTGCTCACTTGAAAGATGACGATTACATCACCAGCACGCATCGCGGTCACGGACATCTCATAGCGAAGGGTGGCAAACGCGACCGAATGATGGCGGAATTATTTGCCCGCACGACCGGCTACTGTAAAGGCAAAGGCGGGTCGATGCACATTGCCGATAAAGAGACCGGTATTCTTGGGGCAAACGGTGTCGTAGGTGCGGGGATTCCATTGGCAGCAGGTGCAGCACTCTCTGCAAAATACCGAGGCACGCAGCAGGTTGCTGTATCTTTCTTCGGCGACGGTGCCACAAATCAAGGTGTATTCCATGAAACGCTTAATCTCGCTGCTGTGTGGGAACTGCCTGTCGTTTTTGTTTGTGAAAACAACCGATTCGGTATGGGAACGCCACAACATGAACATCAACGGGTAGAGGATATCGCTGTCCGTGCTCCCGCTTACGATATACCGGGGCTCACCGTTGATGGAAACGATGTGCTCAAGGTTTATGCTGCAGCAGACGAAGCCGTTAAACGCGCACGCGAAGGTGGCGGACCTACGCTCCTCAATTGTGATACCTACCGCTTCCGGGGACATCACATCGGGGATCCAGGCACATCCTACCGGGACCGTGAAGAAGTTCAAGAACAGGAACGTCAACGCGACCCCATCAGAAGACTCGTTCATGTCCTCATTGAAGAGGAAGGTGTAACGCAAGAAGAACTTGATGCACTTGAAACAGAACTTGCAAATGAACTTGAGGAAGCGTTGGAGTTTGCGAAAAACAGTCCTGAACCGCTACCTGAAGACGCTCTGGATGATGTTTATGCTGGCTCTATTCAACCATAGAGAAAGCAGTTGGACGAATTCAATTTTGTAGTGCAACGGACAAATTACTTGGAGGTTTTAAGCATGCATAGTGCCACAACGGCGAGAGAGATGTCTCCATCTGAACTCACGGAATGCAGAGAAAACCTTAGACGTCAGTGGGAAAACCGAAAAGTAGACGAGAAATTGCTACAACGCGCGTGGGAAGCTGCACATCGCGTTGCGACTGTCCTCTATCAAGATTATAGTGCGTCGAAAGTTGCTGTCTTCGGTTCACTCACCGAGCGAGAATGCTTCACCGAAAACTCAGACATAGATATGATTGTTTGGGGGATCTCCTATAACAAATGTCTTGATGCACTTTGGGAAACAGAGGGATTGAGTTCTGAGTTTAAGATTGACCTTATTAATTTTGAATCATCAAATGGGTTGTTTCGTCAACGGATTTTGAACCAAGCAATTCCAATTGATAAAGATGAAACGGACATTCTCAAATTAATGAACAAAACCTACTCCATATTGTACGCAGAAACTGAGGGAACTTACGCAGTGAATCGTGATAGACTAATTCAACGTATCTCTGATGAACGCACAAAAATAGAAAGGACCGTCCGAGGCATCACGAACGCGCTACAAGATATTAATGTCGTTGCTGTAAATCATAGAAAATATGTAGAAAAGACGATTGCCTCCGACCTCGCTGAAGTCTACAGAGGAATTGAGATAATTTTTGAGCGAATTGCTCGTGAGGTGGATATGCACATGCCAAGTGGAGATAGATGGCATAATGATTTGCTAACGCAAATGGCAGAACCTAAAGGGGAACGTCCACCCGTAATTTCTGAAAAAACTTGTAGAAAATTAAAACGGCTTTTAAAGTTCCGTCACCGTGTTAATAACATCTACAGGTACGAATTAATCTACGAAAAAGCGGAGAAACATGCAAAGCGGGTAGGTAAACTTTTCAAAAATGTCTCTGAAGAACTGGATGCTTTCGCCACTTTTTTGAACGAAACTTAAGGCAACATGAAAGAAGATGAACGCCTGAAATCACACGGAGTCACATGGAAATCTGTTGCCATTACACTTGTGCTGATTCCGTTCAATTTCTATTGGATCATCGCTGGCGAAGTTGGTCTTGTCGGTTATGCGCTCAATACTTATGCCGTCCCGTTTTACAATGTCGTCTTTGTTGTTTTTGCATTCACCCTAATTAATCTTGCCGTTCGATACACATCCCGAATCCGCCTGCTCACCGATGCGGAACTCCTCACCATCTACATACTGCTTAGCACCGCTTGCGCATTTCCTTCCATCACCCTCATGACGATTCTCGTCACAACCGTCGGACACGCCTTCTGGTTCGCAACCCCCGAAAACGAATGGAATCAGTTATTTTGGGATTACCTCCCCAGATGGCTTCTCGTGGACGACCCGAAAACACTTGCTGGATACTATACAGGCGAAACCAATCTCTCAACACTAAAAATCCTTAGTGGGTGGATAGTGCCAATATTATCTTGGACGCTTTTCATCACGGCACTTGTCCTCGTAATGTTGTGTATCAATGTCATCTTACGAAAACAGTGGATAGAACGAGAACGACTCGCATATCCGATTACACAGATTGCGTTTCATCTCACGCATAACACGAAATCGCTGTTTTCACACCGTATCACATGGGTTGGCTTCGGGATTGCAGCATCTATTGCAATACTCAACGGTTTTAGTTTTCTGTATCCCACGATTCCTTCCCTACCGATTAAGCGAATCGGTGGCTGGCAAGGGTTTGGGCATCTATTCACAGAAAAGCCGTGGAACGCCATCGGCGGCATCAGTATGTCCTACTACCCGTTTGTCATCGGATTGGGGTTGTTGATGCCTCTTGACCTTTCCTTCTCCAGTTGGTTTTTCTTCTTTTTCTATAAAGCGCAATTAGTATTCTCAAGTGCCGTTGGACTGTCCAGTTTACCCGGATTTCCATACATAGATCGCCAATGCTTTGGTGCTGCCATCGGGATTTTCATATCTGTCTTAGTGCTGAACCTACGTCATTTTCGCGGTGTATTCCGGATTGCACGGAAACGTACAGGTGAAGATTCTGCCGAACCCATTCCGTACAGATTCGCACTGTGGGGTATTGTTGGTGGACTTGCCATACTATTTATTTTTTCCAAACGTATTGGCATGTCATTATGGTTAATACCGCTGTTTTTTGCAATCTATTTCATCATCGTTCTGGTATTGACGCGTATGCGCGCGGAACAGGGGTTTCCCGTGCATGCGATGGAAAACATGCCGAATCATCATATCCTCATTGATAGTTTCGGCACGCGGACATTAGGAACAAACAACCTTGTCGCCTTAACGCTATTCCGATGGTTCAATCGGAGTTACACAAGCAACCCGATGCCGCATCAGTTAGAGGGTTTCAAACTATCGGAACGTTCCAGCATTGCACCACGACGTTTGTTCTTCGCACTACTTGGGATTTCTGCGTTTGCCTCAATCATGGTATTCGGTGTTATTCTCTACATCTTCTACACGTATGGTGCTTTGAACATGAGTGGGAGTAGCAGTTGGTCTATAGGTTTCGGTGAACGTGTTTTCAGTGGACTCCAACGGTGGCTTTATTATCCTACCGAACCGAATTTCTATGCAAGCGGTGGTATTGTTATCGGTTTGCTTTTTTCGACGCTTCTGATGTTTATGCGAGCGCGGTTCTTCTGGTGGCCCTTTCATCCGATTGGGTTTGTTGTCTCAAGCGATTGGGGAATGCGATATTTGTGGAGTTGTATGCTGATCAGTTCTGTCGTGAAGTGGTCGGTGTTGAGAATCAGCGGTCCACGTGCATCTCAGCAACTCGTGATGTTTGCTGTTGGATTGATGTTAGGCGATTTTACCGTAGGCGGTATCTGGAGTCTTATTAGCGTTGTGACGCAGCAACCGATGTATAATTTCTGGCCGTAAGGTGAGACATGAGTTTCACATGCTAACCTGATCTTGAGATGTTTTAATTTGAGAAATCGTTAGAAATGTGCTACAATTCAATATCAGTTTGGAAGATATTGGAATGGATTTTGAAATTGTTGGAGAAATCAAGCAAATCGAAACTATTAGTCGTGGTAGTGGCATTCGGAACCAGGCGCGGTTACACCGTCAGTACGGTCAAGGAAAATGGCGCAAGTTAAAGGGGGTGGCATACGTCCGCTTGGTTGATGGCTCAATACATCTTGCCGAAATTCATTGGTATCAAGCTGATAACATTGGCAAGAAGGAATTCAAAATTAAACTCCCATTTCTGGATTAAAGATGGATAAAAAAGAGAAACAATTTCCGCAATTCGGTCTATGTCTCAATAACGAAGAATATACTGCTTCTCTTGAAGTGGGAAAGGTATATCGCGTCATTCCTGACGATGAGGCAGCGGCTCACGGCTATATTCGCGTTATAGATGAAAGCGGCGAAGATTATGCCTATACTGCTAACCGTTTTCACCTAATTCAGCTGCCAATTGCTGTTGAAAAGGCGTTGTTATCTGCCTTACGAACATAGAAACCATATCCATGGGATTCATGGAATCCGATGGATATGTCTCTTTAAAAGCACCTACAGTGCAGCAGCAGATTTGCTATATTCCCAAAACTTCAGTGGGCAAAATGTAAATCATTATAGGAAATAACTTTATCCATTTTGGCAATTTGACTTGCACGTAAGCATGAAATATGTTAAAATCAAAATAGTACAGACAGAAAAACCAGAGAATTTAATTTTGATTTCCAAGAAACAAGGAGTTACCTTATGAAAAAACCGAATGTCGCTCCGAAAAAAATTACATCAAAATTTCCAAAATCTGGTTTATCTGATAAGGATATAGCAGTAACAGATGGAGATGTTCCACCTCCAAAAAAAGAGGGCGGACCTGTCCCAACCCCTGATTATACGCTTGAACAACTTCTTGCTAATATACCAGAACCAGATCCCAAAGTGTCAAAGTCTAAGTCTTCCAAGGAAGTGGATACAGGAAAGCCGATAGGCAAGGAGGTGTGGTAAACCCACAGATAAACAACAATTAATGACTGACGATTTGTGATTAAAACCTTAAATTGAAAAGTTCAAACTATGTGACTAAAACTAAAACTACAATTTTAACCTCAAACTTTGTTAACAAACATTTCTACTACAAAACAAATTTGCAAATTCTCTTTGAAAAACAAAAAATAATTTATTTATAGTAGATCCTGAAAATAAGTTTACATTTTCTGTGATTTATGTTAGCCTTTATGATTATGGCATATTCAACAGATGGACGCAAACGCGTGCTTGATTTCATCAATAATGGTGGCAGTAAAGCCGCCGCAGAACGCACCTTCGGTGTCTCAAGAAGGACGATCTATAACTGGTTAGAAGCAGAAGACCCCTTTGCCTATGAGAAGCCGGGTCCCAAAGGGCCCCGACACATTGATTATGATGCGCTTCAACAACATGTTGCCGATTTTCCCGATAGCACACTCGCCGAACGTGCCAAACACTTCGGTGTTTCAACAAACGGCATCTTTTATGCCTTGGCAAAACTCAATATCACGCGAAAAAAAAGACCACGACCTACAAAGAACAGTGTCCGGTAAAACGCCAAGAGTATCTCTCGGCACTTCAACAAGAGACACACGAGCATGGCAAAAAACCGGTTTATCTTGACGAAAGTGGTTTCACCGAAACCGATTTCCGTCGGTATGCTTATGCCCGAAAGGTGTCCGTGTTGAAGATAAAGTGCCAAGTCATCGGTATACCACCACAACCTTGATTGCGGCACGTCTTGATGGATGTTTCACAGTGCCTGTGCTTTTCGAAGGTAGTTGCGATGCGGTTGCCTTCAACGCATGGCTTTCGGAGATGTTATGTCCTTTGCTTGACGACAGCCACGTTGTGATTATGGATAATGCCTCTTTCCACAAAGGTTCACAAACAGAAGCATTGATCCGGGAATGCGGTGCGAGTTTGTTGTTTTTACCGCCGTATTCACCGGAGTTGAATCCGATTGAGAAAGATTTCGCTAACATCAAGCGGATACGTCAATACAACGCTGAGACCTCTATTGATGATATTATAAAAGTGTATAAGTAATTACAGGTTTTACTATAATAGACATAAGTTGTAACAAACAAAAGGAGCAATAAATGACCGCACCCCGTGTTATTTATCTTGGCATCAGAACTGAGAAATCAGCTGCCGAGGTCGGTGGCTGGTCTAAAGTAGACCAGATGGGTTTTAGAGACGCTGTAATTTATGACACTGCAACCCGTAAATATCACAACTATACTAAATCAGAAGTTACGGATCTTATTGCTAAACTTCAAGCTGCTGATCTTGTTGTCGGCTTTAGCCAGTTGAACTTTGACTATAAGGTATTATCCACATATACTGAAACAAACTTTGAGACACTACCGAATTTTGATATGCTTGACAAGATTGAACAAAACCTTAATTATCGCGTTTCACGTGACAATCTTGCACAAAATACGTTCAGTGGTACCAAAAACGAAAAAGCTTATCCTAATGTTGTAGATCGAGTTGAAATCACTAAAAAACTATTCGCACATGCCTGTAGAGAAGGATATCTTCTGTACGAAAACAAACGTTTTGGAGGAAAGGATCGCTGCGATACTTCAAGTTGGGCAGAGACCGCAAGAAATCTAAGCCAAAGAAATAAGTTTTTGGCAGAAACAATGGCATTAAGCGAAAACAATATTTCTGAAAATCCCAATAATTCTAACCCGAATGTCCCCACTCCACCTATTAACCCTTGGAAGGATAAGGTTGAAGTCAACATAAATTCACCCATCCCTAGGGATCGCAAACATTCCGAGATAAAACCTCACAATTCAACAACAAGTCAAGTCAATATTGGAAACGAATCGGACATAAAAGAGTATCAACATATCGTAGGAGGTTCGGAAATTGCCGAAATCTCTAAAAAAACACAATTTACAGAAGTAGCTCGGCAAATTTATGATCAAACAAAGAACCGTCACGCGCGTGGAGTGGTTGCTTATAACGAAATGGCTCGTTTGCATGGTTCTGTTATCTCTTTCCATCAGTTTATGGTAGCAATTGGACGAGTATCTAACTACCCCTCACCAAAGAATAATGCTGAAAAGTCAAGTTCCCGTTTAGAGTATCCTTCTGAGTATATTGAAGGATATGGCACTCTTGTGGGTAAACGTGAAAACGGTCGTATAGTTCAAATTTACAAGATTCCACTCTGTAGAAGTGCTTATGCAGCGTGCATACAGTCAGGAAAAAGAGATGAAATGAGTTAATTTGGATTCGCTCATTCAGAATATAAAGGAGGAATTGGCCCGAGGCATTTAGTTCAACTGACAATTTGTGACTAAAATCTAAAACTAAAACAATGGCACAACTTAAATATACTGTACTGCCACCGGAAATTCGGGCCGCTCTCTAAGACAAGATTATGGTATAATATCCATCTCCTTGAAAGGAGTATCCGATGGCGAAACGAAAACGAAGAAACTTCACCTCCGAGTTTAAAGCCGAAGTTGTTCTTGAGGCTCTCAGCGTTGAAAGTTCCCAAGCAGAAGTGTGTCGGCGACATAACCTCATCGATGAACAACTTTCAAAGTGGAAGCGACAGCTTCTTGAAAAAGCGGCGACCCTCTTTGAACCCGCTGATAAACAGTCTGATGCCTCTGCGGAGCGGATCGCCCAACTTGAGCAACTCGTTGGGCGGTTGACCTTGGCACTTGACATCCAAAAAAAAGCCTCAACTTACTTGAGTTAGCCTCGATGGAGCAGCGAGAAATGGTTACGGCATTACGGACAGACTTTTCGGTTCGGCAGATATGTGAGACACTCGGTTTCAACCGAAGCAACCTCTATTATCACTCCAAGCAGGCCCCGTGTGAAGCGGGCCTCCAGGATGAAATAGAGACGTTATCTTTGCTATATCCAACATACGGATATAGGCGTCCCACACAGTTGTTGGTGCGTAGCGGATACACCATCGGGTATAAACGTGTTGCCCGATTGATGAAGTCCGCCAACCTCTCGGTTTCTGTCAAGCGTGTCTGTCAAACCACGACATCCGTTGCGGGTGTGCGTCCCTGGAGCAATCGCCTTGAAAACCTTGATGTCTCCCGATGTAATCAGGTCTGGGTGGGCGATATTACCTACGTCCGCCTCAAAGGACACTTTATCTATGTTTGTCTGCTCATGGATGTCTTCACTCGCATGATCAGAGGGTGGCATATCAGTCAACACTTGACGCAATCTCTGACGTTGAAACCCTTGGAGACAGCATTATGTCAAAGTGTCCCAGAGATCCATCATTCTGATCAAGGCGTTCAATATCTTTCAAATGCGTCCATCTCACTGCTTAGGCATCATGGGATTGAGATTTCAGTCGCCCGGAGAGGGTGTCCTTGGGAGAACGGATATGCTGAAAGACTTATCCGCACGCTCAAGGAAGAAGAAGTTCATCTCAATGACTATGAGGACATCCACGAAGCAAGAACCCACATTGGGCATTTTATTACACAAGTGTATAATCACAAACGCCCTCACTCTGCGTTAGGGTATTTGACACCTGTGGAATTTGAGCAAAAAAACTTGTCTTAACTTTGCTAAATTTTGGTCTGAATAAACGGTAGCACTTCATGTTGAGACTCAGCAAGTCAAGCAAAAGGAGAAAAACAATGGAACTTCGTATAGAAAAGTTCTTAACTTTATTTATGATCGCGATTATATTCCTCGCGGGTTGTTCTGGATGTGGTCAAAAACCCACGCCACAGGCACCGATTGAGCAATCGCCGGAGGTGTCTAAAACACCAACCCCTGTCATAGAAACCTCTAAACCGGTAAAAAAGGTAGAAACACCGGTGGGTACGCCCAAACTGGATAACGCACTTGATGCTGCGAAAAAAGCCAAACTGAAAGCATTGACTGCAACAAAAGGATTATCAGCTGATGAACGCCGTAGAAGAAGGATCGAGATTCTCATAGAGGGACTAGACGACATGGCAGCAGCGCGTATCTGTGTTAGCAACAAGTCATGGAAAGCAGCGCGTCCCTATCTTGATAAAGCACTCGCGGAGAACCCGAATGACTTTGAAACCATGCTGTTCTGGGCGGAAAATGCTGTATCAACGCTTGAGAACGAATTAGATTATACACTTAATCGAAAAAAGGTAGAGGTCCTTCGGCATCTATATGAAATGAATCCAAATCACCACAGAGTGTTATATGGCTTAGGGCGGAGTATCCATAATGCGTACCCTAAAGAAGCCCTCGGATACGTACAAAAGGCATTTGAACTTGAACCGAAGCACTACGCAAATTTCCCTCTCCTTGCCAAATGTTATATGAAAACCGGGCAGTATGAAAAGGCGTTAGTGGAGTATCAAAGGATCTTTAAATCCGCAGGCACAAATGTGCCCCCCGATGTTTTGGCTGGATTTTACCACATCCACCGGATACTTGAGCTAAAAGACGATGTTTACCGTGAGCAGTATGAGAAAAACCAAAAACGGTGGCATATGGAAACACGCAAACGCCTGGGATTGGAGTAATATTGATACAGACACTGCGTGATCGAACGACAAACACTCACAAACCATTGTACGAATCAAGGAAAAAATCAATGAATCGTAAATATCTTGAGGGTATTGCCTAACTAATGATATTCATGGTTTCCATTCCGCTAAGTTTTAAAATGTCAAACACGTCTCCATTAACACGAAATCGTGCGAACAAGGCAATCGTTAGGTTCACCATCTCCACACTTTTTGAAACAATAATGGACGGACGTTTGAACCGGCCGAACCAGTGCCGCATCAAGCAATTGTTGCGTTCAATGCGATGTGTCTCCGCCTTCGTTTGAACATGTTTTGAAGCAGGTAGGATGGATTCGTCCACCTGCCACTTGTCGGTGTAGGACATTTTGACATTCAAGGCTTTGAGGCGATGCGTCAGTTTTTCAAGGGTTTCTGTGTTGCGTCCGCCGCATTGCCAATCTATGAGGTATCCTGTGTTCCTGTCAAGTGCTTTCCATATCCAAAGTTTGTTTTTCTTCTTTCCGATATAATGCCACATTTCATCAAGCTTCAAAACTACGGTGGATCCGGGTGAAAATGTCCGTTTCGGGGCGTGTTTTTTCGCATAGGAGCGTCCCCATTTGAGAACAGTTGTTACATGAATGTTGAAGAGTTTTGAGATAGCATTCATTGAAATACCGTGGCAGTCCAAGAGCAGAGCGAGGGTTTTATGTGTCTGGGGTTTACCTCGTGGTGTTTTGCGTGTGAATTGATAGTGGCAACTTGGACATTTATAGCGTTGTTTTGCGTTGACGAACCCGTTTTTGACGAAGTGAATATGTTGACATCTTGGACACGCTTTCATGGTATCCTCCTGTGAGTAGAAATGAGTTGTTTCAATGAGGATACAGGTTTTAGGCATATAAGTCAATGAAAATCAGTCTGATTTTTTCATTGACAACTCTCGTTATAAGTCTGATATTTATCAAAATTCTTCATATGTCAATGTTTATCAATGTTTTCTTGGTATTTGTTCATGAAAATGCTCGCTGAGATCAGACAGCATCTGCCTCTGTCCTGAAAGTTCAAGTTGTCCTTGATGAAAGGTTTTTCGCACGGAGCGACTGACCTGCTGTATCAAAAGGTAGCTCATCACTTTCACACCTAAGTTCACATACGCGCCATTCCGTCCTTTTAGGCTCATGGATGCAAGGTTTAGGTCTGTTTTTAGATACCGCCAATACTGTTCTATACCGTGGTGTTGAGACCATATCCGTAGGATTTCACACGCACGCAGCGGTTTCCCGAATACGAGCATTGTTCGGACTTTGCCACGGTCTGCAAAGAACAACACCACTACTTTTCCAAAAGTTGGACTTGTGGCTTTAGTCCGATAGACCGGTTTATCGCACCCCCATTGATTGGAAAGGAGTTGGATCGACTTTTTATGTTCCGAGAGTTTCGCCCTTTTTTCATCAATCGTCATCACATAGTTGCTTTTTCCGTGCACAAGGATCGTTTCAAATCCCATTTCTCGCAAGGTGTCAATCAAGTGGCGGCTACCATACCACGCATCGAAGGTGATCGGATAGTTTCGGATATCTATTCCGGTCCCTTCAAAGAAAGACAAGATTTCCTTGAACATAGTGATGACACAGGAGGGTTTATCCGTATTCCCGCGTCCTTGTTTGCTGATCAGTCGCATATTCAGGGGAATGATCCGTTTTCCAATCTTTAGGACGATCCCCAATATATTTTGCCCCTTCATCGGCTGTTTTGCTTGAGAAGACCACCAATTGGATGTGTAGGCGAGACCCTCTCCATAGCGGAAAAGAAAGGTATCATCCACACTGATGACGATACACAGACGCGATAGAGAAGCAGCACTTTTTGATACTGCCTCCTGTAGCACCTCTAACGCAATAGAACACCCGATACGCACAAAAAGATGCTGCCAGAGATAAAGACTCATCGTGTTCAGTTCCCGATATAGCCTCGTTTTCGGAATAGACAACGCATCCGCCACTTGATTCGGGTTAGTGAGCCCAAACAGATGGCAGGTTGACAAAAACACTAAGGTATTAACAAAATGCTGTTTCAAGGTCTGAAACTGTGAAGATAGAAGTTCTTGAAAAAAAGTGGTAGATTTGATAATCTGAGTTAGCATGAGATATCCTCCTAATGTACTGCCACCGGAAATTCGGGCCACTCTCTAAGACAAGATTATGGTATAATATCCATCTCCTTGAAAGGAGTATCCGATGGCGAAACGAAAACGAAGAAACTTCACCCCCGAGTTTAAAGCCGAAGTTGTTCTTGAGGCTCTCAGCGTTGAAAGTTCCCAAGCAGAAGTGTGTCGGCGACATAACCTCATCGATGAACAACTTTCAAAGTGGAAGCGACAGCTTCTTGAAAAAGCGGCGACCCTCTTTGAACCCGCTGATAAACAGTCTGATGCCTCTGCGGAGCGGATCGCCCAACTTGAGCAACTCGTTGGGCGGTTGACCTTGGCACTTGACATCCAAAAAAAAGCCTCAACTTACTTGAGTTAGCCTCGATGGAGCAGCGAGAAATGGTTACGGCATTACGGACAGACTTTTCGGTTCGGCAGATATGTGAGACACTCGGTTTCAACCGAAGCAACCTCTATTATCACTCCAAGCAGGCCCCGTGTGAAGCGGGCCTCCAGGATGAAATAGAGACGTTATCTTTGCTATATCCAACATACGGATATAGGCGTCCCACACAGTTGTTGGTGCGTAGCGGATACACCATCGGGTATAAACGTGTTGCCCGATTGATGAAGTCCGCCAACCTCTCGGTTTCTGTCAAGCGTGTCTGTCAAACCACGACATCCGTTGCGGGTGTGCGTCCCTGGAGCAATCGCCTTGAAAACCTTGATGTCTCCCGATGTAATCAGGTCTGGGTGGGCGATATTACCTACGTCCGCCTCAAAGGACACTTTATCTATGTTTGTCTGCTCATGGATGTCTTCACTCGCATGATCAGAGGGTGGCATATCAGTCAACACTTGACGCAATCTCTGACGTTGAAACCCTTGGAGACAGCATTATGTCAAAGTGTCCCAGAGATCCATCATTCTGATCAAGGCGTTCAATATCTTTCAAATGCGTCCATCTCACTGCTTAGGCATCATGGGATTAAGATTTCAGTCGCCCGGAGAGGGTGTCCTTGGGAGAACGGATATGCTGAAAGACTTATCCGCACGCTCAAGGAAGAAGAAGTTCATCTCAATGACTATGAGGACATCCACGAAGCAAGAACCCGCATTGGGCATTTTATTACACAAGTGTATAATCACAAACGCCCTCACTCTGCGTTAGGGTATTTGACACCTGTGGAATTTGAGCAAAAAAACTTGTCTTAACTTTGCTAAATTTTGGTCTGAATAAACGGTAGCACTTCATAATGTTTGTTTATATTCAAATCTGTAATTAGGATGCTATCTCATGCTATAAAAGTCAAGGAAAATGGACACAGCAAAAACGCATTTTCATGGTGCTATACCTTGTTTCTATTGATTATTATTAGGTTCAAGACTATTCTGAGAAATATCAGTAAGTGTTATCATTACCGCAACTGAAATATGATGCAGCGCAGTTCAGAGGGTATCCCGCTAATTCTTGCATCATTATTTAACCAATACCCTCAAGAAAGATACTTGGTTGTATATGACAGCTACCTACGATGGGGTGGATACCTTTAAAATCTATGAAAATGGAACAGAGTTCACTTCAGTCGGTGGTTTCGGCGGTCCTCCGCCCAGGGATACATCGGAAGTCAACATCGGTGGTTGGACGAACAACACTACAGAAACTCTTAACGGTATGCTCTATGATGTCGCGATTTTCAACGTCGCGCTGTCCGAGGAGGATATAAACTCTTTGATGGACAAAGGTATTGCAGGGTTACTGCCAGTTGAGCCTGCTGGTAAACTTGCAACTACATGGGGAACTATCAAATCTCGGTAATATACGCTTCCTTTTCCAATTAGGGCGTAATGTTTTTGTGTTACGCCCTCCCTCCAATCCTTAGTTTCAAATTAGATCATAAAGACATACCAAATCATCCCTTCGAAACCAACGCTATATTTAAGATGAAAGAAGAACACCGCGTTGAAATCCTATAAGTACATTTCTGATCACCCAATCTGGCTGCACCGCAGAACTTTGTGTCTCTCGAATCGGTGTGCCAATAGATGTTCCTGCATCATTGTGTGAGATAGCAGATTGACTACACATTCTTTGAAAAACAATCAAATCGTATATGGAGATGGCTATGGCAAAATTACCGAACATTTTACTTATTCTCGCTGACGATCACGGGTATGGCGATATCTCGGCGCACGACGGACCGTCAATTCAAACACCACATATTGATAGGATTGCTGCACAGGGAACGCGTTTTACGCAATTCTATGCGAATTCTTCTGTTTGTTCCCCAAGCCGTGCATCCCTCATGACTGGACGCTATCCTGATAGAGCGGGTGTCCCCGGGGTGATTCGCACCCATGCACAGAACAACTGGGGTTACTTTCGACAAGACGCTATCACGTTGCCTTCAATGTTAAAACAGAAAGATTATCGCACATCGCTCATCGGAAAATGGCATTTGGGGCTTGAAGATGAGAATCACCCGTGCAAACGAGGTTTTGACCATTTTCACGGTTTCCTCGGTGATATGATGGACGATTATTACATGCATCTACGACATCAAAATAACTATATGCGGCACGGTTTTGACACGATCGATCCGAGGGGGCACGCCACTGACCTCTTTACGGACTGGAGCGTGGACTTTATTCGAACAGGACTTACGCAGTTTTGAAGATTATTGAAGGATTAGAGAGTTGATGTCGTCCGTAATCATCCAATAAACTTTGTTTGAGTTCGTAAATCGTTTGAGTGATTTTCCGGGCAGCACGCTTCAAGCAGACCCAGACCTGGAAACAACACGCAATATGGTTTCGTTGGGCACGCAGTTTGCGGCATTGACATTTGTCAATACCGGTTAATTGTTTGATTTCACGATGAAGTTGCTCAATCTTCCAGCGAACCCGACACTGTTGTTTTGTCGCTTTCGCATCCGATTGAGATAAATCGTTTGTCACAATATATTCCGTGCGTCCTGTATCAGACACAATCCGGAACAACTTCACTTGATACCCTTTTGGAAACCTTTTGATATGCACGCGTTTGCCTTGTGTCGTTTCTGATGGAGACCAAGATAAATCTTTTTACTTGCTGGTGCGGTTCAACACCATCCGTATCATTTACAAGCCTGTTTCGTTTCAGGGGCGCATAGTAGACCTTGGAAAGTGCCGCAATCGCTTTCATTACTTTCATGGATACATACCAAGCATCCATTAGCACTGTCCGAAACGAGAGTTGTTTCTTGAAGTAAGCATCGTGCAACATATCAAGTAAATGATCAATTTTGGATTTACCATCAGGGTCTTTGTCAAAAATGCGGTAATCAATGATCCAATACTCGTGTGTCTTTGGGTTAACATAGACACACGTGACAATACCGATGCCTTCAATGACCTTTTTGTCGCTACCACTCCATTGAGGGTAGGCAGCTTCAATCAGTTTTGAATATATTTTTGACAGCACAACATCGTCAAAGATAAGGTATCCATCTTTATCAAACGCAATGTCGTCTTTGACAGATTCCCAGAGTTCGCTTGAAGGAATGTTTTCGTTTCTCAGGAAACGATTGAGTTGATCATGGCTCCACTTCTCCGTATGGTTTGCAAAATAGGTTTGTGTAAAATTAGTGAAACTCGCTAACAAAAATTGACAATAATCAGAAAATAAGTGGTGCTTCTTTTTAGAAAGTGTAAATGTAGTCATAATAGAACAGTATAACATAATTGTAGATTATTGCGTAAGTCCTGTCGAACTCACGCACATACATCTCATCCTTTTTTCCTCTATCTTGCATATAACGCACCGCATACACCAATTCAACCGCCTGAAGATTGGATCGAACGCGTGAGGGAACGTGAACTGGACATTTCACCCCAGCGTGCCAAATACGTGGCACTCGTTGAGCACATGGATGCGGGTATCGGAAGGGTACTTGATACGCTTGAGGAAACTGATCAGCTTTCCAATACGCTTGTAATCTACACATCAGATAATGGAGGAGCGATGCAGGTCGGTGCACATAACGGTCCGCTACGCGGGCAAAAAGGTGAGATGTACGAAGGCGGGATCCGAGTGCCTACGTGTGCTATGTGGCAAGGGCAGATACCAGAAGGACATGTTACGGA
The DNA here is from genome assembly GCA_965197475.1 of Candidatus Poribacteria bacterium. Classification (GTDB taxonomy): domain Bacteria; phylum Poribacteria; class WGA-4E; order WGA-4E; family WGA-3G; genus MSPOR6. Next base: position 2,857,897 of record CBDANF010000003.1, read on the forward strand.
TCAGGTAGCGATGCTTATGGATATCTTTCCAACGCTATGCGAGGTAGTTGATGTTCCTATCAAACACGAAATTGAGGGACGTTCAATTTGGCAAACGCTTCAAGGCGAAGAACAGGATTTCTCCGAACGCCTCCTTTATTGGTTGCGGAGAGAGGGAGGACAACAGTTTCACGGTCAGTGTCAACATGCCATTCGGCGTGGCGATATAAAGTTACGCAATGAGTAGTTTTGGACTTGAGAAAAATTTTAAAAAATCGCTATAAAGCCTTGTGTCCACTGGGTTTATATGGTATAATATAGATAAGAAAATAGGGGGTTGGTAGCCCCCTAAATGAACACAAAAAGCGAGTTGCTTTTTGACGGTTCTAATCTTATCTGGTATTATATCAGAAATCCGTCAGAAAAAGCAACTCCTATTTCAAGGAGTTATCTGATGGATTTGTTGAAGGTGATGGAGCGTTTTCCCGATCAAGAGAGTTGTATTTCGCATTTAGAGAAGATTCGGTGGCGAGGTAAACCTGTGTGTCCGCATTGTGAAAGCGATCATATAGGAGAACGGACAGAAACAGAAATCGGTCGTATCGGTCGTTGGAACTGCCACGAGTGCCAAGTGAGTTTCAAGGTGACGTGCAGGTCGGTGTTTCACGGGACAAAGATAGCGTTACAGAAGTGGTTTTTGGCTATTTCGTTGATAACGAATGCGAAGAAAAGTTTGTCAAGTCATCAACTTGCGCGCGATTTAGACTTGAATCAAAAGACAGCATGGTATATCATGACTCGTATCCGTGCTGAAATGGCAAAGAAAGGTAACGTGCTACTACAAGGCATCATAGAGGCAGATGAAACTTACATCGGGGGTAAACCTCGTAAGCCTAATAAGAAGGAAGACCACGTGCCTGCCAAGCGTGGACGTGGAACAGAGAAAGACGCTATTATCGGGGCAGTACAGCGGGGCGGGAAAGTTGTAGCACAACTCGCTAAAGATTTGACAGGACGGACTATTTTAGACTTTATCCGAAGAGTCGTCAAAGTTGAGGATTCGGAGTTGATGACCGATGAGTATAAGGCGTATCTCGCTATCGGCAAGGAGATGAAACACCATATCATAGATCATCAAACGCAATTTGTTGAGGGTGATGTCCACACAAACACAATTGAGGGGTTTTGGAGTCTACTCAAACGAGCTTGGTATGGAAGTCATCACCACTACTGGACTGAATATACGCCCCTGTATGTAGCAGAGGCGTGCTATAAATACAACTATAGGAGCATTGACAGTATCTTTGATAAGTTTGTTAATGAAAGTATGCGGTGATGGACACAACTAAAGGTATGCCTTATCAATCTTGTTCTTTTTGTCATCAGGATTTGAGGGAAAATGCTGTGGAAGTTCAAAAGTTGGCTTTCCATCTTTCAGAGCATCGATCATGTCAAGAGCAAATTCCAACCTCTCATTGTCCGTGTCAAAAGGTTTCTGAATCACTACGCGAAAATTTGTATCAAGTTTTACAAGGGCGAGTTCTACAAAACTCTCTGTATGTAAGGCTAAAAGTGAAAAATCAACAGGATCGGAAGGCGGCTTGAATATTACCCACATGGGTTTAGTCTCCTTTGGGGTTAGAGGGGACAGAGTCCCCTCGTTGGTTGGAATTGCTAATACCCGTATGGAGAATCAGCAGCTGAAATTAAAATTATCCAAAGTCCCACCATAGTGCCAGTTCCAATAACACATCCTATTGTAGCATGTGTTATTTGGTCGTTTTTCACAAGTTTTTGATAAATGCTTGTGTAATAAGCAACCTGATATTTCTCAAAAGCACTCAGAAATCAGTATCTATCTATGGTCTCTCAATACGCGGTTATGAAAATGCTAAAAAATACTAATTGATAAACCTCCATTATGTGAAAAAAGCACTTTATTTTCAATACAAAATAGAATAAATTGTCCATTAAATGGGTTTTTTATTGGTGTGACAACATACGCAATTAACATACCGGTAACACCAAGTAGACAACCAACAGTTCCCCATATTTGAGTGTTTGCAAGTGTTGCATCACGTCGTGCATCAAATATTGCTTGCGCAGCATCACTTGTTTGTTGTGCAAGTGTGAGATATGGCGTAGTGAATAACATCACAACCATTATAAACGACAAAGTTTTCATCAATGTTCCTTTTGTGAGGTAAAATGTGTATGTAGGGGATCAAAAGACCCCCTACATGTTTGCAAGCGGATTATTTACACCGCTTGTGAGGTTTGACAGTTTCTTTCACCGTTGTGGCGGGACGGCGTTTGTCCGTGCCTTTGGGAAGGAACCGTCCGTCTTTGGCATCGCGTACACGCGTGCCAGTGGCTTTTTTAGCCATAGTATACCTCACTTTGCTTGAGATAAATTGGTGCATAGCGTATTTCCAGTGCGTTATGCACTGTTCAAGCATATAAAATTGATACGTTAAACGGGTATCGTTCGTAGGTTCGTTTACACCTTTCTATGGGTGAGGGCAGGACACAACACAAGGAGTGTTGCGATAGAAATCCTGCCCAACGAACTTGAGAATAGTATAACATGGAAAGAATTTGAGTGTCAAGTGAAAAATTTGAGAAAAAATTTCAAGTCCAAAACTACTCATTGCGTATATTTTTATATATGTTATTGTGAACACATGAAAAAGACTAAGCAACGGGTTTTCCCTCATTTTACGACAGAAGTTCTTACGCTTCCAACGACAATTCGGAAATCTTTATCTTTGGCATAGGATCGCTTTCTAAGTACTCACTCATCCATCTGCCTATCCGTTCTTCACGACTCGTTTTTCGATTGGCATGAATATACTCAAGGTAATGAGTCGATCACTTGAGGCAAAAAATCATCATGAGTAAGGCCTTGGAGCAATGCGTGGAATTCGCTACGGACATATCAGCAAGTTTTTCACAAGATTCACCGTTCATGTGTTTTGACATACTCCCCCAGCTAAAGCAAGGGGGATTCTTCTAAAAGAGAATCCCTTGCTTTCAGGTGCGGATTGTGGGTTTCCGACTTCGGTTGAAGTCTGCGAGGGTTGCTTGTGATCGCAAGTCTGATACCCTCTAATCCAAAGGTTAATGCCCCAACCTTTACTATGTTTATAGCAGCATTCACGTCTCTGTGGTGATTAGTTGGACAACGATTACAAGTCCATTGACGTATAGACAAGTCCATTAGCATTTGCTGTTGTCCGCAGGTGCTACAGTTTTTAGAAGTCGCTTCAAACCTATCAATATGATAGATTTCTTTACCATGTTTTGTGGCTTGGTGTTTCAACTTCAGGTGGAATGCATAGGGCGCAATATCAGAGACTTTACGCCCCCATAGACGCTTCATGCCTTCAAAGGTAAGCGTTTCAAAGCAGAGTGCGTCATATTTATGGACAAACTGCTTGGCAAGTTTCCAATGGTGGTCGTCTCGTTTACGCCTGATTTTACGGTGAACACGTGCAGCGTCTTTTCGTGAACGCTCACGATTATTGCTACCTTTAACTTTGCGTGAATGTTTGCGTTGTGCTTTCGTCAGTGCTGCCATAGAAGTTTTATAGAATTCAGGGGATGCGTAGAGTGTGCCGTCAGAACAGGTGAACATTGTCTTCATACCGAAGTCAAACCCTGCAGCATGACCCGTCTTAGGTAGGACTTCGGAAACAGTGGGGTCTGACACGACAGACATATAGAAATCACCGAGACTATCTTCCTTTATCGTGATCGTTTTGATATTACCGAGTATAGGACGGCTAAGATTAAAACGATAGTATTTATCCTGTATCCGAACCTTATCACCATAGAAACCATAACCAGAGGGTGACAGAGTGAACGAATATGGCTTTCGCCATGAACGGAACTTAGGTGGACGCTTGGCAATACCGTCAAAGAAACGCTTATGGTTTCCTATATGCAACCTTTTCAGTATCTGCCGGGCTGCCCACGAATCTAACTCACGCCAATGGGCAAACACTTCAGGGTGTGCCGGACGCAATATAGTGAACTGCCGAGACATTTCGTTATAGGACATATACGGCAGTCCAAGAGCGTAGCGAGCCCGTTGCCAGCCTAAAAAGTAGTTCCATATATCGTGTGCTATCCACGTTAATCGCTTCAAATTACGATTACGTCTCGCACGAAAAAGTTTGTCCAATGTGCTATACATGGTATATCAAGTATCAAGTTTTTAACCCCTAATGAGTGAGTAGGCAGACACGTAACCTTGCGATTACGCTCATTATGTCTGCCAACTTGATACTCTAATTATACTACATTTTAGACCGAAAATCAAACCTTTTTCTACAAATGTTTGGTCTAATTAACGAGGGCGAGACTGTATCCCCGCCTTAAAAGGCGAGGTTTTAGTCTCGGAGGTTTTGATAAAAGAGGGACAATTTTGGAGGATTCTTTATCGCATATTTCACGCGTGCACAGGCTTGGCAGCGGCACCGCATTTTTCAGAGAGGGGTTTTCGGTAGATAGACAACGTCTAAAATAGGGACGGAAAGTTTTTTTACATCACGATACCCGATTCCTATTTTCGTTTTCATGTAAAATACAGAAAAAGTTGTCAGATCAAATCACCTAACCGTATGGGTTTATCCAATGTGTCAAAATTCACACATAAAACAGTTATACAACGCTATTAGTGAGATTTTGGATACCGAATTCTGCGTGTTTGATAAAATATCAATACCAAAAGAAATAATACTCAAAACGCCCAACCATAGTGCTTTCCCGTAATCAAGAAACTTCTGATTTCAATGTAAGCGTTTCGGTGTCAACAGCAGTGACTTTCACCAGTTTCAATCTCGTAATCGAGTAACTTCTGATTTCAATATTGAGCAGATTATCAATCCTCCGCCTGAATATGTGAAGTTTCAATCTCGTAATCGAGTAACTTCTGATTTCAATATGAACATCATGACGACACAGACACAATCAATTGCTATGATGTTTCAATCTCGTAATCGAGTAACTTCTGATTTCAATTCATCATGGAGTGGTCGTAAGTATGCTCGGCAGCCTGGATAATCTGATGGATATATGGATAGTCTTCAGCGATTTCGCTATACCAGCCGTCTTTGACATCTTCGTCTGTCCAGATGTCCTTGAATTCTGCGCCTTCTGCGGGTGAGCCGATGGGGGCTTTGTATTGTTTCTTTGTGTTGAAAGGTGGATCAAGGTATATGAGATCCACCGTTTCGGAGTTCATGCCACGCATGATGTTAAGGTTGTCGGCGATGAAGAGGGTGCGGTTTTGGAGGTTCATATCATAAATATTACGACAGTATCTTAATATCTAAAAGTTCAAATCCTATACCTTCAGAACTTATATCAACAGTCACTGGTATAGGTTTCATTGAAGGAAGAACATCTTCTATAAGTTTCTCATTTCTTGTATAAAGCATTAACTGATGTTCCGCATCATTCTTAGGAGGGAAAAAGCGAAAAAAAAGACCGAAAAGAGGACCCGTATTTGTATTATATTGGTAAACATCAGTTATGGATCCTGTTAATGTACCTCTATTTGGATATATAAAAGACATCTATTTCTCCTTATTGAAGGTTGTCGGCTATGAAGAGGGTGCGGTTAGGGATTTGTTGGTTCATTTATCGCCATGTTTGAAGTCTTTTATCAAAATTATTAGCTTCTGCTATACACCAAGCAGGTAAGTCGTCTTTAGACCAATGAGCGGGGCTTAGTTCGACAGAGTAAACTGGTATACCAGGTGCGACAAAATCATAAATTGCAAAATAAAACTTAGGCACACGTCGTTGTAAAGATGAAGCAATTGAAACCCATTGGTCTTTTGTGCCATCTTTGAATTTAATACCAAGAACAGTCACAAAAATACGCCATTCCCAATCATCGTTTTTACCAACAATGACAACATCGCCTAATGCGCGTAGTTCTCGCTTAAGATGGCTTTCAATTATAATTTGTTCAGTTTTATCTTCTTTTTTTGCATGGACATACACATACACCTTGAATGTCTTAGGTTCAGGAGCGTAGGCGTTGCCTATGAATACAGCGGAGAGTAGAAGGATTGTGAGTACTAATGATCGTTTCATGGATCACCTTTTATGAAGAGGGTGCGGTTAGGAATTTGCAGAGGCATAGGAGAAGTTTACATTGTGTGTTATGGTCATTATTTTTCAAAGTTGCTATCTGAGGACACTGGAATACGAGTACCAATAACACCGTATCCATCATATCCTTCGATCGGTTTTGACTCACCATCCTTTTCAGAACGAAGATCGTATATTTGCTTGCCAGATCTAATTGCACTGATTATCTTTTCAAATAAAATCAGACAATCATCTTTACTATGAAAGCCTGCAAAAATATAATAAGTCTCAGAATCATTTGAGAATTTGCCATCATGGAATTTTTGAACACCTAAACAGTATGCATCTTTATCGTTAGACTCTTTTACTTTATAAACAACGATTGAGTCATGATTATTTATATTGATAGCAAGAGTATCAATAAATTCATTTCTTGTATAAGAATGTTCCAATATTATTAACATGCTAATTCACCTCTTACAGAATTAAATATATTGCATTAAAGCATTAACAAAATAGTTAATCCACTTAAATTATGCCAACACCACAAGATGTTATCTGGGAAAGGGATTTAATACCTTACATACATGTCACACTGCTGGGTGAGGACATCACAGCCGATTTGCTTTCAGAAAACAATCAAGGTATTGAGGGTATAGAACTGACGCTTGATTATCCGCAACTGAACGTTTTCAAAGCATCGAACATTATCCTTACACTTGCGAACGATGATGGACGTTTCTCACCTGATAACACCAGCAACTTTTTGTTTCAATCTCGTAATCGAGAAACTTTTGATTCCAACTTACGTCTCGCACGAAAAAGTTTGTCCAATGTGCTATACATGGTATATCAAGTATCAAGTTTTTAACCCCTAATGAGTGGGTAGGCAGACACGTAACCTTGCGATTACGCTCATTATGTCTGCCAACTTGATACTCTAATTATACTACATTTTAGACCGAAAATCAAACCTTTTTCTACAAATGTTTGGTCTAATTAACGAGAGCGAGACTGTATCCCCGCCTTAAAAGGCGGGGATACAGTCTCGGAGGTTTTGATAAATACAACATATCCTAATACAATCCATCAGTGAGATCAATGTTTTTAGAATATTAATGAATATTTACTATTTCTTCAAACAATTGGATAAAAGAGTCGGAACCACGTCACTAATCGGTTGAGAACAATCAGGGATTCTAACCTAACGCATTGGATAACGGTTAACACATGCGCGTTTCAGAGATCGCAGTTCCGACCCACCTAAGGAGGCATATTTAGTAATCCGCAATTTCTATGCCAACGGAAAAGGGTGGCATTCGGTGGAGCGTGCCCTGCTACTTTTAAGGACACACTTCATCTATTTTAATTTGAATCCGAAAGTTCTTCTCCAACAATTAGCCGATATGCCTCTCGGTATTTCTCGCTCGTTTTAGTAATCACAGTGTCCGGTAACTCAGGTGCTGGCGGTTGCTTGTTCCATCCGATCTCAGAAAGATAATCCCGAACAAACTGCTTGTCAAAACTTTGTTGTGGCTTTCCGGGTTCATATAAAGCGGCGGGCCAAAACCTTGAGGAATCAGGTGTAAACACTTCATCAATCAAGATCAATTCACCCTCTCGTTCACCGAATTCAAATTTTGTGTCACATAGGATGATACCTGAGTTTTCGGCATGCCTACTTGCCACCTTGAATAGCGCGAAACTGATATCAATTAGTCGATCGGTCAGATCAGTACCAACCTGATCACGCATTTGGTCAATAGATATTGGTTCGTCATGCTCACCTTGCTCTGCTTTGGTAGTCGGGGTGAATAGAAGTTCAGGTAGCCGATCCGACTCGCGTAGTCCCGCGGGTAGTTTTTGTCCGCATATTTCTCCTATTTTCTGATACGAAGCCCACCCCGAACCAGCAAGGTAACTCCGCACAACACATTCAATATCAACGCGCTTAGCTTTCTTGACAAGCATTGAACGTCCATTTAAAAGGTCAGCATCAGCATGTAATGTGTCGGGATACTCTTCGACTTCTGTTGAAATAAGATGGTTTTCTACGACAGATTTGGTGTAATTGAACCAGAATTTTGACAATCCGGTTAAAACTCTGCCTTTATCTGGAATACCGTTCGGCAAGACAACATCAAAGGCAGAAATCCGATCAGTAGACACAATCAGAAATTCATCACCGAGATCGTAGAGATCGCGGACTTTACCACGATGTGCAGGACTTAAGTTTGTTAATTGTGTAGACGTAATAGTTTTTTGAGGCATATTTCTCTCCTAAAAAATTTCTTAAGTATCACATTACTCTTTTAGCAGATTTTGAAGCACAACTACAGTCTTTACCACGATGTGCAGGACTTAAGTTTGTTAATTGTGTAGACGTAATAGTTTTTTGAGGCATATTTCTCTCCTAAAAAATTTCTTAAGTATCACATTACTCTTTTAGCAGATTTTGAAGCACAACTACAGTTCTATTTTTCGCATCAATTTTTAGCACTTTCTCAATCTCTTGTTTTGCATGCTGATTTTTACCGAGATAGTAGTAGCACGCTGCCTTAAGTGCATGAAGTTCTGCTTCAGAGTGATAATCGTGCCGATACAAGTATTGTGCATCAGCCTGCAATGCGTTATCTATTGCACGGATTGCCGATTCAAAATCGGAATTATCTTTATATCGTAAGTATAGCACATTCGCTAAACCAACCCAAGCGTCCCCGTTAGATGGATCAAATCGCACAGCATTTTGGAAACCTTCTTGTGCAAGGGAAAGAGAGAGCCCAAGACTTAGATTACTCCAACCGACTCCGTTGTGTGCATCACCAAATTCAGGATCAGTGTTGAGGGCGCGTTCAAAACTCAATAAAGCTTGGGTATAATTGCCTGAATAATAAGAACGCCATCCTTGCTGAGTATGATTTAAAGCGGTTGACGCTCCATTGTCAGAATCACTTGAACAACCAACTTGTATTAAAAGTGAGAATATAAGAAAAAAGATGGACAGAACGATATAAATTTGGCGCGTCATGTATGCTTTACTAAAGTTTGGACAATTTCTGTCTGTTTCATGTTGTGTTCTCAAGTCCTTTCTATTTTTCTACGAGTTTTGTGCAAAGTTGTAACTCACAGAAAAACTATTATAGGTTCAGCAAAGGCAGCCCCAGCGGGGCGAAATGTTTATCAATAAATCTTATATTGATGTCTGAGGTGTTTCTATTGATCTTGACTATCACTCAAGAACTCTAAAAATTGTCCAAAGTATAGTATGCTTTAAAGATCAAAAGTAAACTTGCTAATCTCATGTCTATTCCGATTTCAGAGTTGATAATAACGGACTTCTGAGTGCAAACGAAACAGCAATTGCATTTGCAATTATACCAAAACCGAAGATGAATAACAAGGTAATCGTTAAGGATAGCCATGGGAAAGCGGGTAGATGCCCTTGTGAGCCGAGAATCGCAACTAATCCCGCTACGACACCGATTAGCATTCCTACAGCAAGAAGAAAGCAGCTTTCAAGAAACAACATTCGTGACAGCAATTCTCGACGAAAACCGAATGCCCGAAGTGTTGCTAATTCTCCGTGACGTTCCATAATATTTCTTAATAAAACTAATGCTAAACCGAATGTACCCAGTAGTACTCCCAAACCTCCAAGGCTCTGAAAAGTAGAGATGTAGGTGTTTTGAACTGCGCGAAAACTTGCCAACCGTTCCGATGCAGATGTAACATCAAAGCCGTAGTCCCCTAATGTTTTTTCAAGTATTTGCGATGTTCCTTCCCGCAATTCAGGTGGTGTTTTAATCAGAAAAAATTGATACCCGCTTTGACTTGGGAAGTATTTCGTAAAATCGGATTCCGAGATGATAAGTTGACTCTGGAAAAGACTATTTTCTATCGTATCAATACTTAAACGCAGCGGTTTTCCAAATTCATCTTGGATCAGAAAATCTTCCTTTGGGTTATGATGCAAAATCCACTGTAGTGAATTTTGATCACCGATAGCAGGAATTTTACCTTCGTCAAAGTTCGATAGCTTTAAATTTTCCCAAGGTTTTCCATTTAGTATAGCATCTGATGCACCCAATATCTGCGGTTTCTTTGGTTGGTAGAGATTTAGACAACTGACATCTTCCCCTGGTAGAACGCGAAACGGGTATACAACCGATTTAGATAGCACTTCAGAATCTTTGTCAGAAAAACCGAGTTCTAATCTTCCTTCAGAAGTATTTAGACTATGATGCAAGGATATAGATGATTCAGCGACAAAAGCGTATTCAGTCTCTGGTAGAGCTTCTTGCCTATTTGCCCCTACTGCCACGATAATACAGCATGCTAAACTGATAGTCGTAACACATGTATTGCTTCGCGCTGGCTGTCGCGCAGCGTTTTTAATGGCAAAATGCATTCTACTCAGTCGTTTTGACACCTTCTGTGAACTTAACCACTTTGCAAAAATTGTCCAACCCAAGGAAAGGATTGTGATTGTGAATATTAAGAATTTTACCACTGGATGCTCAAAAAATGTAACTGTGTCAGAGATTCTTCTTCCAAAAGTAAAATAAGCTATTAATACACCAGTAACGAGTCCAATACAGAAGAAAATAGAACTCATTTTGATGTTTTTGGGGGTAAGGTTAGGGTTTGTTCCATCGTCTTTTCGGCTTGCTAAACGGATGCCAAATAGGCCGCAAGCTGCCAGTATGATAACAATAATAATCCCACTCCAATCTCCAGTAAAGAGCCTTCCATTGTCCATGGTGCCGAAAAAGAGACCTACGAAAAAAACTGAAATCCTTGCTGTGCTAATTTTTGACACAATAACACTCTTTGCTTTCTGTTTTGAATTTGCCTCGCCAAAATCAGTTTGCCCAGCAAGAAGTGATACGGTAGAAATCTTTCCCAATTTTCCGACAGTCGTACGGATAGAGAACATCACAACGGCAAGTGAAATGAGCACCCCTGCAAGTAAACTCCAGACACTAACGTGAAGTTTCAAAAACGCTGTTCCGATAGCGGGTAGCCACCACGTTTGTAACCCAAATATCATCAGCTGTGCATATCCAATAGCGAGTAAACATCCTAATAAACTACCGAGACCAGAAATGATACCGCCTTCTAAAAGGAAACTGCGGCGGATTTTGGCAAGCGGATAACCTACTGCTTGTAGAATTCCGATCTCACGCGATCTTTGCTCTACGCCAATACGGAACACCATGCCAACCAGAAGCGCGACAGCAATGATAATAAATCCACTCATGCTGCTAAATAACATCCCGAAATCTGATGACCCTTTTGCGGATTGAAGTCCTTCTGTCCGGAGTGATAAAAATTGGAATCCAATCTGTTCTGGATCAATTTCTTTGAGGAATTCAGTTTCAAAAAGTGATCTAGTCGTGCTAATATTCTGATCGGGTACTTTACCCATCCGAATTGTGGTGAGATCACCGAATCGGTTTTGCCAAAGATTCTTGCCAGTATTCAACGAGATAAATGCTTTTGCAGCAGCCTGATAATCATCCCAATATTCCTCGTCCTTAGAACGAATAAGGGAATTATCAAATGGAAAAGGTGGATCCCATTCAAACATATCAGTTGTATCATTTATGCCGGGAAAATTGGGAATTAAGTCTGTATCCGCAGCGATGTCCTCAATAGGAACAATGCCTTTTAATAGAAACTGTGTTGTTTCTGTAACGTACTCTTCTTCTGCGCTGACACTATAGTAGGTAACCTCGATTTTATCCCCGACTTTCGCGCCGAGATCGTCCGCTGCCCATCTATTGAGGTAAATTTCAGAATGTTCAGTAGATGGATTGAGTGCTTTTAATTTGCTTTCTGCTGCACGCAGTTCCTCTTCAGTCGTGTATCTACTAAGTAGGTCTGCAAATTCTCCTTTTTCAACAGGAAGTGCTAAGATTGTTGAATATGGAACTTTTTTGGGAGCAATACTTGACTCTTCTTGCGATGGGGCAATAATTGATATTGTATTTGCAAGGTATGTGAGGGTGGGGAGCGTCGAAATACCATTCTCAGATGCCACCTGTAACGCTGCTTCAGATAATACCGGTTCTATAAGATACTGCTGACTTTGCAGGTCGAAATGGTTCTCATGCTCATTAATGCTTAAACCGAGTCCATCTAAGCTTAACATGAGAGATTCCGGTAAGATTGGCTCAGTTTCCGTTGTAAACAGAGCGTTTACTTTACCTGTTTGTGCAAGTGCTTTTTGCAAAACGGGCAGTTTGATATATGCATTCAGAGGTAGGCTTTGATGTGTGTTGAGACTGAATCTTCCTGCATTCTCAGTCGGGATGATGTCATTTATCACCAAGCGGATGCTTTTAATAACATCTGCCAAGTCTCTCTTACCAAGAAGAAATTCAGGATGGATTTCAACCGCATTCGGAAAATTAACAAGGAGCGCATCACCAATTTGGACATTAAGTTCCTTTTGAAGTGTTTCGTTAATAATTATATCCGCAAAAGGTTGATTTGATGTTTCGTTCCAATTGGGAACTGAAGTCTCATCCCATAAACTGAAGAAATTATCTTCAACACCGTAGATGTTAACTTTTGATGCACGGTTTTCGGTTTTGGTGGCAACAACTGTCCCGTTGAGCAGAATCGCAGGTGCCAAGTTTTCAAGGTTTATTATTTCTTGTTGAAAGAAATGATCGGTAATAAGGGCATGTTGGATGCTACCGAGGCGTTCTAATGTGATATCCCGTAAACTCCCCCGCATTGAATCCCCAACAATTAATGCCCCTGCAAGCACCCCTGTTGCCACAGCCGTGCAAAGCGCAACTGTAAGATGAATTTGCCAATGGTGTTTAGCGGTTACCCAAAGATTACGCATAATTTGAATACCCGTTAGGACTCTCCTTGTTGTGCATTACGTTTACCGTTCACGGTTTCTATAGTGCAAACACCATCACTAAGTTTTAAGCGATTCTGGAACTGTGAAGCCAATTCAAGATTATGTGTCACAACAATTAAGATGTTATGTTGTAAACTGTGAAGTTCAAATAGCAAATCTGCGATGTTCGCTGCAGTCGTAGTATCCAGATTCCCTGTCGGTTCATCACAGAGAAGAATACTGGGTCGGTTTATAAGTGCGCGGGCAATTGCAACCCTTTGACGTTCACCACCGGAAAGTTCGGCGGGGCGATGCGACATACGATCTATTAATCCGACTCGTTTAAGGAGATCTTCTGCCTGTTGCGTGACATCAGGATTCTTCTTGAATGCAAGGGTGGGAATGAGAACATTTTCAAGCACGGAATACTGAGGTAGCAGATGATGATCCTGAAATACAAAGCCGATCACCGAGTTTCGATAGCGAGCTAACTCAGGTTCAGATAACGTAAATGGATCGGTCCCGTTGATTTCAACTTGTCCATTAGAGGGTTTTTCTAATGTGCCGATGATGTGTAGCAGTGTGCTTTTGCCGGAGCCAGAAGGTCCTGTAATCGCGACAGATGATCCAGAAGCGAAACGAAAAGATATATTCCGCAAGACTTGAATTGTTCCGAAGTCTTTTGACAGATTTGAGATTTTAAGATGATGCGTCGTATCGGTAGTTTCTTTCATTTTTTAGAATAATGGCAAAGTAGTGCAAAAAAAACTTCGTGTGAATAGCGCGTTATTGAGAGGAATTTTCTCAATTTTTTTGACAGATTTTGATGGTTTGTTATCGGTTGTTCTAAATGTAGGTTGTTAAGAGTTTATCATAGACCGATGATGACTCGCAATTAAATCATTGTAATATCTGATATAAAACGTTAGATATACAGTATTTGGAACAATTCTAAAATACTCTTGGTGTGTAAAGTTTTTGACAGTGTAAAACACATCCCTACACATCTGTCGCCCGCTGGGACTAATACCAAATTAGCTTGATACAACTTGTAGGCGCGCTTTGTCCGCGCGCTGTCTGCCCAGAAAAATAAGATCAATCCCGTTAATTTGATATAATGCTGTGTCCACTTCCAAGCTGTGAGTTACAACAATAGTCGGGAATCGGAGTTCCCTCCCGCCGAATGTCATAAGCGCATTCGGCGTTGATTCACAATATGCAACATTTCTGTAGGAGCGATCTCCGAATCGCGACCTTTACCCATAAAATTTGAGTGGACACAGCACTAAAATGTATGATGACAAATTTTGAAGGAAAATGTATAATTCGCGAAAACGAAACTTTAGACGAGACGTATTGTTGGAAAGACGCTCTTAAGGACATTGAGAACGCACAAACACTTAAAAGGAAGGAGAAACAGAATGAAACTTCGTATACAAACCTTCACAACTTCATTGACACTCGCTGTTATCTTGCTGGCTGGCTGCGCACAGAAAAACATTCCCAGGGAAATCGCTCAATCGGATAAAGCTCCTGTAGACACGCCATCAAAACAGGTGTTGGGACCGCAACTTTCGGATGCCTTGCCGACGACATTTTCCCCGCCCGAAAATCCTTATGAGGATATTACAATAAATGGGCAAGCCCCACCATTTGAATATTACGGTAACGCTGTCTACTGGGTGCTCACATGGAATATAAGACGGTCGGCACACCGGGACAAGAACATACGCTGCCAATACTACCAAATCAGTCCCCGTCGTCTCGCTACAGAAAGCTAATCCGAGAACTTACTGAAGAACGGGGAGAGGAACTTTCTGCTAAAGAACAGGAGTATATCGCGAATAAGATAGCGTTTGGTGACTTGCCTCCACTGGATGCAGCTAAGTGTATGTTAGCAAATGCAGGTGGTGGTGATCTCTATCTTCAGGAAGTTGCGCAGCAAGCACTTGATGAAAACCCTAATGATTTTCACACCCTTCTAATTTGGACAGACGCACAACCGTACGATAGTGAAAACAGAGAAAAAGGGTATCGTCAACTGCTACAAATGCGCCCAAACGCCGCGTATGTCCTGCTTATGTTAGGCGAATGTATGAAGTTTAAGAACCGTCAAGAGAGTATTGAACTCTACAAGAAAGCCGCACAATACGCACCAAATACACGACTCGGCGCGCGAGCGACATTAGGTGGTCGAAGTGGGTTCATATACGAGATTGGGCACTTCAGGAGTTAGGGGGAAGGTATTTTTTTAATGGCGAAAAACAGAAGTCGATCGAAACTTTTAACTATCTACAGCAGATCACAACCGATGAAAAAACACGAGAACGCGCACAAAAGCGGATCGCTGAAATAAAGGAAGGAAAACGCTTTGGTCGCATCGTCTTTGTAGATGATGAAGATTAAGGAGAAACTATCCATGAATAAGAAATCATTTGTTTTTCTATTGCTTGTTGCTTTTATTACTTTTCCGTTTCTTATACATGGTGCACAAGAAGCACCGATCCCAGCAGAATCTTTAGTCTTGGATGTATCAGATAGTTGGGTTCCGAAAAAGGATAACTTTATTATTGTAACCGTGACGTTACCCAGTATAGCAGTACATCCAGGCGGATCTGTCTCATTCTCATTGCTTTCAAGTAGCTGGCCTGGGTATTGTATGAACGCATATTTTGGAGATGATTTTGATGCAGATCCAAAAAACACCACCCCGATATGTCATTTATACCCTACAACCAGACCGCCATACCCGGCTGCACGTGGATACCTGGTATAAATAGCACAGAAAAAGTGCAGGAAATTACCTTACAATTTGGGGATAACGCAGAAGAGCTGCCGATGGCTGATAGCCGCACAGATCGCTTCCCTAATACCTCTTTTTAAGACACATCCACAGTGTCAAGTTACTATGATCTATGAAATAGATTGTAAGTACTTCTGCTCAATTTCTCCCCAATGTTTAAGAAGATTGACTTGAGATGTCCATTGTGATATAATTCTGTGACTTGAAAATTTTAGTTCATAAAGGAAAAATGAAAATATACATTTGGTTATGTTGATATGGATGAAATCAAATCAGAAATATACAATATATTAAAAGGTGCAATCCGTTCTGCAATTGCTGCAGGGGAACTTCCAATATCGGAGGTTCCCGAAATACCTTTTTCGCCCACCAAGACTCCCGAACATGGTGATATTGCTACCCCGGTTGCCTTGGGATTGGCAAAAAGTGCGAAGATGGCACCGCGTACGATTGCTGAAATTATTAAAAAGCATGTCAATCAAAATAAACACCCGCGCCTCCGTGATCTTGAGATTGCTGGACCGGGTTTTATTAATGTCTACCTTTCTAATGAATGGTTATACGACACACTCAGGACGATTGTAGAAACAAAGGACGCTTATGGAAGTAGTGAAATAGGGGTTGGAAAGCGGGTTCAAATTGAGTTTGTGAGCGCAAATCCGACAGGTCCGCTTAACATAGTGAGCGGTCGCGCAGCTGCTGTAGGTGATACGCTTGTCAACTTACTAAACACTGTCGGTCATGAGGCAATCCGTGAGTATTATGTCAACGATGCGGGTGGACAAGTGGATCGACTTGGGGAATCAATTGATGTGCGCTATCGGCAAGCATTAGGTGCAGAAGGTTTGGAAATTCCAGAAGGTGGATATAAAGGAGAATACCTACGTGATTTTGCAGAGATTATCGTGGCAGAAGAAGGTAACGCATATCTGAAACTTAGTCAGGAACAACGGATAGCACTTTTCCGAGATAAGGGAATTGTGCACCTGCTTGGACAACAAAAAGCCTCTTTGGAACGTTTTCGTGTTAACTTTGATGTGTGGACAAGCGAAAAAGCAATCCGAGACAGTGGAAAACCTGAGGAAATTATTGAACTGTTCGGTGAAAAGAATTACCTTTATGAAGCAGAAGGTGCAACATGGTTTCGCATGACAGATTTTGGGGATGATAAGGATTGTGTTGTTATCCGAAGCAATGGTGAATATACCTATTTTGTTCCGGATGCCGCCTATCATCGCGATAAATTTGACCGCGGGTTTAACAAAGTGATTGACCTGCTCGGACCGGATCATCAGGGTCATGTGTCACGACTCAAGAATTTTGTGAAAGCACTCGGTTTATCAGATGATTGGTTGGAAGTCGCTATCATTCAACAGGTAAATCTGGTTGATTCTGATGGCACTCGGAGGGATATGTCCAAACGACAGGGACAATTTTTTACCCTTGATATGCTCATTGATAAGCTTGCTGATGCTGTCGGTGAACAGTTCGCGGTTGATGTGGCACGATACTTTTTCCTGATGCGTGCTAACAATACACATCTCGATTTCAATTTTGAATTAGCAATTACACAAGCAAATGAAAATCCGGTTTTCTACATACAGTATGCACACGCGAGATGTTGTAGCATTTTTCAACAAGGACGAGAACAGAAGGTTGCGTTGAAACCGATTGATGAAGTTTCTCTGGAGCTGCTCACAGAACCGCAAGAACATGAATTGATTCGGAAATTAGCGGAATTTCCATCAATTGTTCTGTCCAGCGCGGAGGAACGCGAAGCGCATCGAATCCCACATTTTCTAACCGAATTAGCAGGTTTGTTTCATCCATATTATAACCATCATCGAGTCTTAGATACATCACATATCGAACGGACTTATGTGAGACTTATCCTTGTAAAGAGCGTGCAAACGGTGTTAGCAAATGGATTGAAACTGTTAGGCATTTCAGCCCCGGAATCAATGTAAAACTTTAAGGGAGATTTCCATCAATGGAAGTAAATTATAGAGAAATTGATAAATCCCATGTTTGGCACCCGCTGTTTCAGCACCAACGTCTTGACGAAACAGATTTGTTGGTTTTTAAATCGGCACATGGTACAACCCTTGTAGATGCAGAGGGAAACGAATATCTTGATGCCTATTCGGCACTCTGGAATGTCAACGTAGGTTACGGCAGGCAGGAAATTGCTGATGCTGTCTATGCACAAATGCAAGAATTGCCTTACTATCCACACTCGCAGATAAACGTTCCTGCGACTATGTTAGCAGAAAAGTTAGCAGCATGTCTGCCCGGCGATTTGAACCACGTCTATTTTTGTAACAGCGGGTCCGAAGCGAATGAAACAGCAATCAAAATTGCACGACAATACGGTAGGCAAACTTATCCAGGTCAAAATCGCTACAAGATAATAAGTCGATATCGTGGTTATCACGGATTTACCTATGGCGCAATGTCGGCGACAGGACAGGCGCGAAGACGGAAAGCATTTGAACCGCTGGTGCCAGGGTTCCATCACGCCCATCCACCCTACTGCTACCGGTGTCCGCTCGGTTTAGACTACCCATCCTGTAATGTTGCATGTGTTGATGAAATTGAACGGATAATTCAGTCAGAAGGACCCGAAACTGTAATTGCAGTTATTGCGGAACCTATCATCGGCGGTGGCGGAGTGATTGTGCCACCTGATGAGTATTTCCCCAAATTACGAAAAATCTGTGATGATTACGGGTTGCTACTTATTCTTGATGAAGTGATTACCGGTTTCGGACGGACGGGAAAGATGTTTGCTTGTGAGCATTGGGACGTACAGCCTGACCTCATCACACTCGCTAAGGGATTGACAAGTGGATATCTTCCACTCGGTGCATGTGTTGCATCGACTTCTGTATTTAACACATTCCTTGGGGATTCCGATGAAAATCGGGAATTTTCACAAGTTTGTACTTATGGTGGACACCCTGCAGCATCTGCTGCTGGCGTGGCAAACCTGAATATTTTGCAAACCGAACGGCTCTGGGAAAATGCTGCAAAGGTCGGTGGTTATCTACTTGAAAAACTAAAGACGTTGGAATCGCTACCTATCGTAGGTGATGTGCGCGGCAAAGGGTTGATGCTTGCGGTTGAACTGATTCAAACCGATGGCGCACATCTTGAAACTTCAAAAACGAACAAAATTGTGGGACAATTGAGAGAAAAAGGGGTTATTGTTGGGAAAATCGGTCATGCTATAGACGAACCGGAGAATATCATTTTTATTGCGCCCCCTCTTATTCTCACTGAACCAGAAGCAGATATAATTTTTGATAGGTTACGTCAGGTATTTGTCCAATAGAAGTTTTAACTCATGTCGCTTCGCAATCGGAATCTTATCCGGTTGTGTAGCGATAGAATATTGAAGGGCATTGGCACAAGCGCAATTGCGTTGTTCGTCTGGAATGTTGGAAACTAAATTTTTCACGATCTGTTTGGAAATCTCTACATTGGAACGGAGATTGTCAAGAATCATCTCAGTCGTAACGTTATCGTGTTCGGGATGCCAGCAATCATAATCAGTGGAACATGCAAGGACAGCATAACAGATTTCTGCCTCGCGCGCGAGTTTGGCTTCCGGTGCAGCGGTCATCCCGATGATGTCAAAACCGAGGTGTCGGTACACATTAGATTCAGCTTGTGTAGAAAATGCGGGTCCTTCCATACAGATATAGGTGCCACCGTTATGAACAGTTGCATCGACCTCTGTCGCAGCACTATATAAAAGTGTGCTCAGGTGTGAACAGAACGGATGCGCAAGGCTAATATGTGCGGCAATTCCATCACCGAAGAAGGTAGATACTCGGTTTTTTGTGTGATCGTATAGTTGATCGGGTATAACGAAGTGACGTGGTTCAATTTCCTGTTTCAGACTGCCAACAGCACTGATGGAGATAATCCATTCTACACCTAAAGACTTTAAGGCATAAATATTAGCACGGACATTAATATCAGAAGGAAGAAGTGGGTGTCCCACTGCATGCCGTGGTAGAAATATGACCGGTTGTTCATCAAGTTTCCCCAAAATTAGCGCGTCACTGGGTTTACCAAATGGGGTATCAATTTTGATCGTTTCGATGTCGGTTAAACCTTCTATCTGATAGAAGCCGCTACCGCCAATTATGCCGATTTTAACATGCATATATTTCTATTCTCCAAAGGAAAGCAAAAGAATTACGCTTTATAATTAACTATGGCATTGTTACAATGTGGAAATTGGATACTTGAAGGAAAATCAAGTTCAGCTGTTGCGACTTACATCAGGGTAAAAGAACTTGACCTGATTTTTGATTTGGGGAGGTGTCCAATGCGTTTTATCGGTACTAATCATGTATTTATTTCGCATTTCCACCTCGACCACTATTTTGGGTTACCAATCTATATAAGTCAGCGTTGGCTTGCAGAAATGCCACCTGGAAATATCTACGTTCCGTCAAGCGGGTTCAAGCAATTGAAGAACATCCTCAATAGGATTTCTGACCTTGATACAGGGCGGAACTGGGGTTATCAGATTACGCCAGTAGAAGTTGGGAACGCTATTCCGTTTCGGAAGAATTTAATCGCTCACATTCTACCGGGGAACCATAGTGTCCCAGCTGTTTCCTATCTGATTTGTGAAATTCGCAAAAAACTGAAGTCCGAATATCTTGATTTGTCCGGCAGAGAAATCGTGGCACTTAAGCGTTCAGGTGTTGAAGTAACTAACGAGGTGCAACTACCGTTAATTGCATACTTGGGTGATACGCAAGGCATTTCACTTGATGTACACCCGTTGCTCAAACAGTGCAAACTATTGATTTGTGAATGTACCTTTATTACCCCTGAACATCGTGAACGTGCTAAAAAAACGAAGCACTTACATCTGGATATGTTACCGTCTCTGTTAGAACGTTTTGAGAGTGAATATATCGTTCTAAATCACTTCTCACGCCGTTACACACCTGAGCTAATTCAAGAAGAAGTCTTCAAACGGTTGCCAGCTTCTGAACATTCCCGTGTTCACTTATTCATATAACAATACACTCACTGTATTTCTATATGTGAATGATTCCGCTTCCTGCTACCGCTATTTTTAGGAGGATTCTCCTAAGAGAAGACGGTTTGAAATTGTATAACTTCTACTTCAGACAAAGCAAGATCGGTTATCAAGGTTTATTGCGACACCATTGAAATTTTGTTTGTCTTCATAGAAAGTTTTAAACCATCAAAATCCTTAGTTTTCTGCGTCAGGTTGTGAGTTTGGTACTAGGTCGGAGGTACCGTTTTCCTGTTCCTGATAAAATTTATAGCCATCGTTATCTTCATCAAGTTCATATTGGCGGACAATCTGTTCCGCATCTCGAAGATAGGGTCTTTCCCCTTTTGAAAGGCTTATATACGTTTTGAAACCTTCGTAAGCGGCACCAAATTCTCGAATAGAACGATAGCAGACTGCTTGTTGATAGACAGCTTCATTCCGCCATATAGATTCTGCAGCATCTTGAAGCAAGTTTTCATAAGCTTGTATTGCACGTTCGAACTGACCACTCTGCTGGTAAAGGTCACCAACTCGGTATAGAGAATCGGCAACAGCGAATTTTTTGTGCGAAAGATCTCGAATTAACACTTTATAAGTTTCAATAGCGTGTGGGAAGTTACGTAGTTCCTTCCAATTCTTCGCGATACCTTGAAAATTCTGAACAACAAGCTCAATTTTTCCCATTCGCCATCTGTCGGAGGGGACCACATACCGATCATTTTCTTCATATGCCTTGGCTTTTTTGCTTCTGTTTTGCTGAATTTCATCTTGGTATTGTTTGATTTTGATCAAGAGTTCTTCAGCTTCAGTTAAGATTGTTTTGACCTGTACAGCTTCAAAAGTACCGGGAAATTTTTGGGCGACTGCGAGAAAAGCTCCCCAACCGCCTGAATTAGTGTAGTCATACAATTTGTAAAAGTAAATGTTTCCAACCTGAAATTGCGCTTGTACTGCTTTTTGATGATTCGAAAATTCTTTGACCATTTTCTCGAAAGTTTTGATGGCTTCAGGGTAATTTCCCAATGACTCATACGCCTGCGCGACCTTGTAAAGTGCTTGTGCTGCAGTATTATATGTTTCATCGGTTTTTTCAATGTCATAAAGAGCTTTAAAGTTTTGGTAATTCGCAAGTTCCTGTGCAATTAACTGACGGTTCTTACGAATATTAGCGACACCGCTCTTTGCTTCATTGGCGTAGTATCCAGTAGGGTCAAGCTCAATGATTGCTTGATAATGCCCATTTGCTTTATCCCACTCATAATGCTTTTTGTAGATTTTTGCAATTTGATGGTGGGCGCGCTGTGCGTATCTCCCTTCTGCATCTTGTTCAATGATTTCGAGGTAAAGGGACATTGCTCTATCGTAAAGTTGTTGCCGCTTTGCCCGCACCTTCTCTTTCTGTTTTGGGTCTTCAGAGCGAGTAGAAGTGGCTTCTGCCTCGTCAAAAGCATTATCGGCATTTTGGATTTTCGCACTCAATGGAATGATGTTAATGCCGCCTTGACATCCGATATGTGTTATCACGAGCATGCCAAAAGCGAGAATAATAAGAGAGTTTCGAACTATGTTTCTTAGCGCGAAACTGGGTATGAAACGGGTCATCGTTGTTAATCCTCCTCAGGAATGAATAATGAAAACCTCCCAGTAAATTGATAAAGTTTACTGGTTTGCGATTTATGGTTTTAGTATAACAGATACACAAAAATTGTCAAGAAAAAAGTTCCGTTTTCTGATTAATTTCAATTCCCTGCTCGCGGTTGTGAGTTCGGATCTTGAGCAGAAGTGCTATTTTCTTGTTCCTCATAAAAGTAATAGCCATCGTTGTCCTGATCAAGTTCAAATTGATGGACAATCTGTTCAGCTTTTCGGAGATACGTTGTATTGTTCCGTGCGGATCGTATATATGCCTTGAAACCTTTATAAGCGTCAGTATATTTCTGAATGGCGTGAAAGCAAACGGCTTATTGGTAAATTGGCTCACGCTTCCAATGCTAATTTAAGGACTCTGGCACTTTCTTAAAAAGTTTGTTATAAGCATGGATTGCGCGTTCGTATTCTTTGTTTTGTTGGTGTAAATTGGCAATATTATAAAACGCATCTGCGACAACAAATTTTTTATTGGGTATTTCTTTGAGTAAGGTTTTGTAAGTTTGAATAGCACGAGGATAATTGCACATATCAACCCAATTTTTGGCAATTATTTGGAACGTTTGGGCTAAACGGTTTTCGTCAAGTTCTTTTCCTAATGTGGGCACTCCAACACCTCTTCTATCGGAATAACTACATTTTGGCGATTTTTTATCTCTATACCGCCGAATTTCGTCCTGAAGATGTTTGATTTCTGTTAATAGGTTTTCAGCTTTTTTCAGCAAGAGACGGGTTTTCTTGGCTTCCTGAGTATTGGGAAATTTCTCGACTACTGCCACAAAGGTACCCCAACCACCAGCATTAGTATAGTCATAGAGGTCATAAAAATAAATATTTCCAATCTGGAACTGGGCTTGTGGTGCCTTTTCGTGTTTAGGGAATTCCGCAACAATTCTCTGATATGTACGGATAGCTTTGAGAAAATCTTCCATTTCTTCGTAAGCTTGTGCTACCAGAAATAGTGATTCTGCTGCAGAATTAAAAGACTCCTCTGATGAAGTCTTATTAAAAATGATTTTGGTGTTATGGTATTTAGCGAACTGTTCTTTGACAATTTCTCGATTTTTACGAATATTCTCGATTTTTTCCTTCGCCTGACTCGGATAATATCCTACGTCAGCGAGTTTAAGAATAGCCTGATAATGTTCTATTGATTGATCAAATTGGTAATACCGTGTGTAAATTTTAGCTATTTCATAATGAGCGCGCTGCGCATATACTCCATTAATATCTTTTATAGCAGTTTCCAGATATAGACCTATAGCTGTGTTGTAAAGTTCCTGTCGCTTAGTGTCCGCGTTTTCTATCTGTTCCGGAGTATCTCCGCGTAAAATTACTGCATCCGCACTGTCAAATGCCTCATCTGCAGTGTGGATCAACTCGCTCAGTGGCATGGAGAAGATGTAAATTCCCCCTTGGCACCCGAGAATTGTTACAACCGACGGGATAATAACAAAGACAAGGATATGGTTCCGTGTTGGTTGCAGTACGGTGCTGGTTGACATATTAATTCTCCTTTCTGAGAGTAATGAAATTATTCCGATGCGTTGAGCAATATCATGGATAATTAGTCACAATAAGAATAACAGATTTTAAAAATTTGTCAAGGAAAAGTTCTGTTTTCATATTTTTTAAAGGAATGGTATAGTATATTTTTGCAATGCCACAAAACGTATTGACAAATACGATCAAAATTAGTAAAATAATCTAACGGAAACCTTTAGAAGGATATATTTTCCTTGTGTGAATCTTGATTATAGTAGGGAGGCGAATATGGAAAACGCGACTTATAAAATAGGCGTTGTAGGTGTAGGAAGGATGGGAGCGAACATCGCTCGACACCTCAATGACGAAGGGTTTAAGGTGGTTGCTGTGTACGATGTTGCAAGTGAACGTGCACAGGAATTGGCAACAGAGCTTGGAGCAACGGCTACAGACAAATTAGCACAAGTCACCGTACTGGCGGATTATATCATTACTGTTGTAACAGATGACAATGCAATGCGGCAGATTTATTCTGAAGATGCAGATGATAGTTTACTCAAAGGGGCATCAGGAAAAGTTTTTATCAATTGTGCTACGATTAGCCCACAAGTTCATGTTGATATTGAACGTCTTGCGGAAAAGCATGGTGCTGAAAGTCTTGAGGGTTGTATGGCGAGCAGCATTACACAAGCGCGAGAAGGCACGCTCTATCTAATGTGTGGGGGTAAAAAAGAGACTTTTGATAAGGCACAAGCGATTCTGGATTCAATGAGTGTTTCCCTGCGTTATATCGGTGAAGCGGGACAAGCAGCACAGGTAAAAGCATTGGTCAACATGGTAATGAATATCAACACTGCGGGACTCGCGGAGGGGCTTGGATTGGGTGCTGCGCTTGGTCTGGATCTGGATATGCTGCAGGAAGTTTTCGCACAAACGGGCGCAAACTCTCGCGTTTTGGAAACTGATGGAGAGGATATGCAGATACGCGATCATGAATGTTATTTCTCTGCTGCTCATGCGTCTAAGGATTCCGGTATCGCGCTTGACCTTGCAAATGATGCTGGCATCGCGCTTCCACTGGCACAGGCGACGAAAGATCAGTATGATCGGATGATTGAACTTGGATTGGGTGAGTTGGACAAATCCGGAGTCGCTGAATTGACGTTCCCTGGGCGCGGAAAGAACGCATAATTGTGAAAGCGTAAGAGGTTCCGACGCGATTTTTCATGGATGAATTGCGTTAGAAACTGACTGATGTTGAAAACTGCAAAAAAATTGATGCTTAGAGGTGTAATCCTTGCAGGAGGATTAGGCACCCGTTTACACCCGCTTACCAAGGTTACCAGTAAACACTTGCTACCTGTTGGCAATGAACCGATGATTTTTCACAGCGTCCGGCAACTTACAGAAGCAGGAATCACCGATATTCTTATTGTTACAAATCCAAGTCATGTGGGGGATTTTGTGAACGTGTTGGGAAGTGGAAAAGACTTCGGTTGTGAATTCACCTATCGAGTGCAGGAGGAGGCGAAAGGTATTGCGAATGCCCTCGCCTTAGCTGAAGGATTTGCTGCTGGTGGTAGTATAGTTGTCTTGCTGGGAGATAACATTTTTGAGTCCTCAATTCAACAAGCCGTTTCTGATTTTGACGCACAGCAAACAAGTGCTCGCGTTTTGCTCAAACAGGTAGATGATCCAGAACGTTTCGGGGTGGCGACCTTGGACAGAAACCGAATTGTAGCGATTGAGGAGAAACCGGATCATCCCAAAAGCAATTATGCGGTTGTTGGTCTCTATTTCTACGATTCATCAGTATTTGACATTATCAGAACAATTGAACCCTCATCGCGCGGTGAGTACGAAATTACCACGGTTAATAATGTCTATATTGAGCAGGGACAACTTGAGCACAGTTTTATACAAGGCGAGTGGATTGATGCGGGTACCTTTGATGCCTTTGCTGAAGCGCATCGGATTGTTTTAAATCGAAAGGAGTAGCATTGAACGCTACACAAAAACCATACTTATCGATTGTTGTCCCAGTTTACAACGAGGAGGAAAATGTCCGACCACTATATGAAAAAATTCGGGTGGTATGTGATTCAATTGGTGAAACTTACGAAGTGCTTTTTATAGACGATGGTAGCCAAGATAACACCTTTGAAGTGCTATCGGAATTGCGGGAGCGGGAACCGAATTTAGCCGTTATGCGATTTCAAGAGAATGCTGGACAAACAGCTGCGATGGCAGCGGGTTTTGAATTCGCGCAAGGTGAGCGTATTATCAGCATGGACGGTGACCTACAAAATGACCCTGCCGATATTCCGCATCTACTTGAGAAACTTGACGAAGATTACGATCTGGTATGCGGTTGGCGGAGAGAACGGCAGGATAAATTCTGGACGAGACGACTTCCTTCTGTCGTTGCCAATTGGATAATTAGTAAGGTAACTGGTGTCGCGATTCATGACAACGGTTGCTCACTCAAAGCGTATCGAGCTGAAGTTATCAAACAGGTCCCACTTTATGGAGAGATGCATCGGTTCATTCCAGCAATGTCCACGGTCATAGGTGCGCGCATCGCTGAAATTGTAGTCGCGCATCACCCGCGCCGTTTCGGTACAAGCAAATACGGTCTCGGTAGGGTTTGGCGTGTTATACTGGATATTTTAGCATTTAAGTTGATTCTCTCAGTTTTCGCGCGACAATCTAATCCAAATGGACATCCGCCTATGCAACAGTCGTATGACAACCAGATCAACCCCAAATTTAATGTGTATCGGGTCGCTGCGTTTCTAAGCCTACCCTTCTTTATAATAGGATGTCTTCTCATCAATACTGCCATTATTGCTGCTCTTAGTTTTATAGGATTAGGAGTATCTCTGATAGGAATCAGTTTGATTACAGGGTGGACAATTGCCATAGCACAGCGCGATGAGGCGGAACTGGGCGCACTCGCGCGTTTTTTTATTTTTCGTTGTGCAAGACGGCCCATTCGATGTTTTGGTCCTTCAGGCGCGCTGTTATTCACATTGGGTTGTATCCTAACGATAGCCGTGCCGCACGTTGGCCCCATTTTGATGAATACAGGTATTTTGGTATTCTGTTGTGGCTTGTTCGGTGAGACTATAGCTTATGCGAATGCGAAACGGGTAATAGATTACAGAGTTGAGGTATTTCTGAATGCAAAGGAAGATGTTAAACGCGTTGAAAACGTTATCTGATAAATGGCGACCCGAATTTCCGGTTACCAATACCTATATCTATATGAACCATGCCGGTGTCGCACCGTTATCACGTCGGGTTAGGGAAGCGATGATAGGCTTTGTTGAAGATGCAACCGTCAACGGTGCAGTCAACTTTGAATCTTGGGCTGAAACGGCAGAGATATGTCGAGATGTTGCAGCACAGCTTTTCAATGCCAATGCCACCGAAGTCGCGTTTATGAAAAACACTACGCAAGGTATACTCATCGCTGCGAACGGCATTGACTGGCGTGAAGGAGATAACGTCGTCACAACGGCGGTTGAATTTCCGGCAAATGTCTATCCGTGGTGGAGCTTGAAGGAACGCTACGGGGTCGAAACACGTATGGTCCCCGAACAGGATGATCGTATTTATCTTGAAGATATAGTTGAAATGATTGACGAACGTACACGAGTCGTAACAATTAGTCATGTGGAATTTGCCTCTGGCTTCCGAAACGACATCAAGGCGATTGGCGAAATATGTAAAGAACGCGATATCTGGTTTGTGGTGGATGCAATTCAGAGTCTCGGTGCGATTGAGGTGGATGTGAAAGCGTTCCATATTGATATTCTCGCAGCAGATGGGCATAAATGGTTGCTGGCACCAGAGGGGGCAGCGATTTTCTACTGTGCTGATGAAAAACGGGAACAGCTTATCAATACAAATGTTGGATGGGCAAGCGTTGTGAATCCGCGCGATTTTCTGAATTACGATCTGACGCAGAAACCGGATGCAACCCGATTTGAGGAGGGTTCTTACAATAGTGTTGGTTTATATGGGCTTAAGGCTGCGATTGAGCTGTTGCTTGAAGTAGGTATTTCAAACATTGGGACCCACATTCTGGAATTGACAGGATCCTTAATTACCGGGTTGGAATCCAAAGGGTATCGTGTAATCACGGCTGAGTTGAATTCTGAACGCGCGGGGATCGTGGTTTTTGAAAGCGAACGACACACACCTGCAGAACTTTATGCGCTGCTTCATGACCAAAATATCATAACTGCAGAACGCGGTAGTGGTATCAGAGTCTCACCACATTTTTATAACACCGAATCGGAAATTGTACGGTTGCTTGAAGTCTTACCTAACCTATAAAAACCAATTATACTTTACGATTTTAAGTGGAAATGAAAAAATTGACGATAAATAATAAAAACAAACCTCAAATTCAGACCTTGAAATTGGGTTTATCGCTTATTTTAGGGTTTTTGATTATGTTTGCCGGATGTACTTTTCCTGGTGGTAAGCAGAAGACGAATCGCATTCGGTTTTCTATCCAAAATACGCTGCCGATTGATAGGAATAATGTTCCAATTGTGATGACTTTAGAGCAACTTCAAAAAGTCAGTCCTGATTTTTCCCTTAAAGCGTATTCCGTTGTTACTGGAAAAGCTCCGCGGGAAGCGATGATCCCTGCTCAAGCAGATGATTTGAACTATGACGGTGAACGTGATCAGTTGGTTTTTCTTTTAGACCTTGCATCGGAAGAGACGAAGGAGATTTCAATCCTCTACGACCCAAATGTAAAAGCGACGTTCACGCTTGATGTCAATAAACAGACACGCGCGGGCATTTTTCCTGAACTTAACGTTGTGGCGGCAGTGGAATCAGACTTAATTGCCTATCTTCTGAAGCCGGACGGTGCTGTGGTCGCATACGGTAAAAAGCGTACAGAACTTTTCAGTGTTGATGGGATGTTTCAAAGTGAATTGGATTACGGCGGCGCGTTTTCACCTGAACTAAGGCTGCATTTTGAAAGTAACAAGATTGCACTGACCCAAAATCCGCAGGCATTAAGTATAGAAATTGAGAAACCTGAACATCGGTGGGTGATCCGTGACTTTGAGAATCAGGAGGATTACTTTGTCCGAAAATCAGAAATGCAACTCAATCTCTATAAGTCAGTCGGATTGTCACTAAATGCACTTCTCAACCCAGAAAACACGACCATGGTTATGTTAACGCCTCAAGAAGGACTGATCGGGTGTGGTGGGTTTGCACTATGGCATAAAGGGAAATCTGAATTAATTCCTCTACCAAGTGAAGGGGATTACGTTCGGGTTCTCGCGAATGGTGGTATGCGTTCGGTCATTCAACGGATTTTACCGGAATGGGGCATTGAGAGTGAAACATTTCAGCTTACATCAACTACATTTATTTATGGTAGGAACCCGTGGATTGAACATCATATCCATATTGACAGAGAACTGCCTTCGGATTATGCTATCGTTGTCGGTATTCCGAAAGTTGGGGAAACTTATGGTGTTGACGAAAAACAGGGGATGTTATGGAGTTGGGGAACAGACCCGAATGGAATGCATCCGCTTGGTATAGCATTAATTTATCCCACGGCACGGACAGGCGGATTGATCGACACGGACCCATCCCTTACGTCAATAATCTTAAATCCTGATGATGAAGGACGGATCAGTTATCGGGCATTGACTATTTGGGATGGCGGTATTAATGGAATAGAGACCAAAACAGAATTTGAGCAGTCCCTTCAAATTATGGTTACAGCGATGCAAAACCTACCGAGAATCAAATTTTTACCGTTAGAGGAAAAGAAGTAGGAATTTCTTCTACTGAAAATGGAGGATTTCATGCTTATCAAGGAAGAATGTCTAAAACTTATCGCATCTCAGCGAACAGACGAAATCGTTGTTGCCACGATGGGAATGACCGTGCCCTGGGCTAAAATATCAACACATCCACTGGACTATGCGTCTGTTGGAAGTGCTATGGGACACGCAGCAGACTTTGCACTCGGTATTGCACTTGCCAAACCCGAAAAAAAGGTTGTCGTGCTTAACGGAGATGGGAGCATGCTGATGTGCTTAGGGACACTCGCTACGATTACAGGTTTGAAAAAGCCGCCTACCAACTATCTTCTTTTTGTCTGTGATAACGGCACTTATGAGGTGACCGGGAATCAACCTATTCCTGGTAATGTTGGATTCAGTTGGATGACAATTGCAAAGGGGACAGGTTTTCAGCAGGTTTATGAATTTGATGACATAGATACACTTGAAACTGATCTTCCAAGAATCTGGAATCAAGTTGGTCCCGTATTTGTGAATCTGAAAATTGCACAGGCGCATGAACCCCCGCCTGATCGATGGGGTGGGTTTCCATACCCGTTCTTGCAGGAGTCGCTTGCTACTTCAACGCATAAGCTACGAAAGGCACTTGAGGATCAGTAGGAACAATTTTCTTCTAAGGAATAGAATTATGGCACAAAAATTAGAAACTCGTCGGATGGGCAGGACTGAGATGCGTCCAAATGCCTTAGCTCTTGGTGCTGCATGGTTATGGCGGAAACCGGATGCTGAAGTCATCGGTGCAATCCGATGTGCTATAGAGCTCGGTATCAACTATATTGACACCTATCCAGGTCACGCCGAACACTTGTGGGGAGAAGCACTTTCTGACGGTTTGAGGGAAAAGATTTATCTACAAGCCAAAGTCGGCACACATCCTGAACGCAGGAAAGATTTCTCAGCGGATAGCACAAGATGGAGTGTTACCAATAGCCTCAAAGACCTTCGCACAGATTATCTGGATGCGGTGTTAATCCATGATCCAGAGGACATGGAAAGTGTTTTGGAAAAAGGACGCGCATTGGATACGCTTGTGGAGATGAAAGCAGAAGGTTTAATTCGACATATCGGTGCGGGGGTGCGTTCCCACGAATTTCATAGACAACTGATCGAAACAGGACACATTGATATTATTCTCACCTTCCTTGACTATACATTGTTATCGCAGTCTGTGACGCAAACGACCTTGCCGTTAGCGAGCGAACACGATGTCGGCATTATCCTCGCAAGCCCCTTGGGAATGGGGAGTTTGACCGGTGCCGAACCGAACGTTGAAGATGAGCGGAGACGTAATCCGAATGCTGAACCCAAGGCTTATGCAATGTGGAAATGGTGTCAGGAACGCAACGTTAATATTCGGCATTTGGCGATGCAGTTTTGTCTCGCTGCGCCGATAGATGGGGTTGTAATGTTCGGTCCCGCTGACAAAGCGCAAATAGAAGATGGATATGAGGCTGCTACGGCAAACATATCGGAAGAAATTTGGGAAGCATTTGAGGCGGAATTTGGCATCAAACGTGGGATGTAACTTGCTGCCGTTTACTGTAGGACGAGGTTTCTGTGACTCTGCCACTGTATCACTTCAGAGTCTGTTTTACGATTTCACACCTGCCGCCAATTCTGACGCAAACTGCTTCACTGCTGT
The DNA here is from genome assembly GCA_965197475.1 of Candidatus Poribacteria bacterium. Classification (GTDB taxonomy): domain Bacteria; phylum Poribacteria; class WGA-4E; order WGA-4E; family WGA-3G; genus MSPOR6. The sequence goes on from CBDANF010000003.1 coordinate 2,889,319, forward strand.
GAGCAATTCCGTTTCGTCATCCATACGCTCTTCAGCAATATTGATGATAGCACTCGCCACAATCACCCCGTCAGCGATCTGAGCGACTTGTGTTGCCTGCTCAGGGGTTGATATACCAAAACCCACACTAATCGGTTTGTCCGTGTGTTTTCGCAGCTCTGCTATCATCGGTGCAACCTCATCCGACAAAGTTACCCGAGCCCCCGTTACACCTGTTACCGAGACGCAATAGACAAATCCAGTACTGACAGATGCAACCAATTGCATCCGTTTCGGTGAGCTTGTCGGCGCGACAAGAAAAATAGTAGCAAGATTATACCGTGGGGCGACTTCAAGGAGCGGCTGTGCCTCTTCTGGCGGCAAGTCAGGCACGATGACACCGTCTACCCCTGCCTCTTGTGCTGCTTTGCAAAATGCCTGCTCCCCCATACGAAAGATCGGGTTATAGTAACTCATTAGGGCGATCGGGATATCTGTCTGTTGGCGAAGCGTTTTCACTATCTCAAGAATTTGCTGGAGTGAGATACGATGTTTGAGTGCGCGTTCACTTGCGCGTTGGATGGTGGGTCCGTCTGCTATCGGGTCGGAGAAAGGGACTCCGAGTTCTATAAGGTCTGCCCCTACTTCTTCAAGAGTAAGAAAGAGTTTAGATGTAAGTTCTGGGTTTGGGTCTCCGGCACAAACATATGGCATAAATGCACTGACACCTTGCTGCCGGAGTTCCTGAAATTTCTTGTCAATTCGATTCATGGATATGATTAAGTTTCGGCTTTCTGATAATAGTTTTTCTCAATTATACTCTGTCCGAATTGAATTGTCAAGGAAGTTCGAAAAGTTATGGATTTAAAACAACTTGACCTGAGTTTGCGAACGTGATAAAATCTCCTGTGTGTAAGAGGAGGACGCAATATCATCTATCCTATTCAAGAATCCACTAACCGCAAAACTGTTAATAACAGGACTTACGCAATGTGTTTAAAAGTCCCACTGATAAGGGGGATTTAGGGGGTTAAAAGCACCAAATTCTGCCTATTTAACCCCCTAACCCCCTTATCAAGGGGGGAATGCGTAAGTCCTGAATAAATTGACTTGGAACAAAAGCAACAAAGTACTTGATTACAAGATTATCTATCCAATGAAAGGTGGTGAAAATGAAAGAAAAACATGAAGAAAAACTCGCAGAGACAACAGAGCATCCTATAGATAAGGAGACAAATGGATCAGATAAAAATCCAGAAATTGATACCTCAATTCAACACCAATTCAATGAATTAAAGCGCGAATATCTGAATGACCGCTCCAGTTCAATGCATCGGTTGTTAGTCTTTATCTGCATAGTTCTTGTCTTTTTTACGATTATCATTCCGGTTGTAACGGGTATAGCCGCTTATTTCGTCTATGAAAGGTTTGAGGATGTCCAATCCCAAATGCTAAAACAGGTGAACGAAGCAAGTAAACAGGCTACTGCAGCAGAAAAACATGCTAAAGAAGTGGCACAGGCCCTTAAGGAAATCAAGGAGCATCAAAGCAAATTAAAAGAAATTGTATCTAAATTGACGAGTAAAGACTTCAGTAATCCGAATAAAGTTGAAATTTTTAGGACAACCATTGAAGATATTCTAAAGAACCCTGAATTATCTCTTGAGGACAAAGCAATAATCGAGGTTTATAAGCTGCAGAATACGGGTAAAATATCGGAAGCAATTGAAAAATGGAGATCCATCGCGAACACTGCCATGGGGGTCAATAATGACCTTGTCGCACGCGCTTTTTTCTCAATTGGGTATCTCCATTCGGAGCAAAATGAAAGAGACCAGGCACTCTCTGCTTACGACCAAGCGATTGAACTGATGCCGAATTTCGCTGATGCGCATACCAGTCGCGGTGTTGTAAAAAGTTCACTGGGAAATCCTGAGGAGGCTATTACCGACCATGACGAAGCGATCCGCCTGAAGCCAGATTTTGCTGAGGCATATATCAATCGTGGCACCGCGAAAAGAGCATTAGATAAACATGAGGATGCCATCGCCGACTTTGACGAAGCGATACTGCTAAATCCGAATTCTGCAAGTGCTTATACGCATCGTGGTGTGTCAAAGAATGTGATCGGTCAACATCAGGATGCTATTGTTGACCATAATGAGGCGATACGTCTAAACCCCGATTTCGTTGAGGCATACATCAATCGTGGTTCTGCGAAGCGAGCGTTGGGTCAAATGGGCGAAGCAAGGAAGGATTTTGATAAAGGATTGGAACTTGCTCAGCAGCAAGGGAAAGAGAAGCCGAATGTTGATGCTGAGTAGCAGATACATGAACTTGATGAGATGGAATCGTCCTTTGCTGAAGGCGTTCTACCATTCTGCTTATAAAAACGGACTACTAAGTATTTCTGATTGGAGCAAAACTAATGAGAACAAAATTTTCTGAGGAAGAGCGTATTTGTTTCTACGATGCTATACTTTACCTGGATAGTGAAAGTGAGATCGTTACTGTTGATAGAAATAGTGATACACTAACTTACAATGAAGGGAAAATAGAGAGTGAAGAAAAAATATCAGGGATCCCTAGTGACGAGGAATTAACCCGATGTTTGATACTGCTTAATCTGATAAAACATTATGGTTACAACCCTGAGAGAATTAAAATTGAAGATAGTTTTAGAATTGGTGGGAGAAGACCTGATAGGGCAAGAGCCGTTGAGACTGATATAATCATCAAGAGTAAACAGGGAGAAATTGATATTGTCTGTGAGGTAAAGCGTGTCCACGAATGGAAGGGTGTAGGCGACACATCTATCAGGAACCAGTTATTTTATCCCTACGGAAGTATTGTGAAGTACAATTCAGCAAGGTATCTCTTCTATTTATCTGTGGACGTTCCCCTTAATAAAGAACAGTTTCCATTGAATTGCATTGGAATTGATACTAGTATATCGAAGACCTATGATGAGTGGACACAGCAAGGAAAAACACCGCACCTTGTAGATATTGTTCAACCTGATGAGGAACCAGTTGTTCAAGATGTTTTCGTCAAACTTTCGGGCAATGAAGAAAATTTGCTGAAGAACTATAAAGATTTAGATGGTAGTTTTGGAATAGGTGTTCTTAGACGCACATGGAGGACTCTCTGGGATTATATCTGGGGCGGAACACTCGAAGACAACAAAAAATTTGAAAACTTCAATAAAGTTTTGCTTTCTAAAATTTATGATGAGCGAAAGACTAAGGCAGGCACAACATACCAATTTCAGCGAAAGTTTAAAGGGAATACTCCACAGAGTGAGTTAGAATTATCTAATGATGTTGACTTACTGTATCGACGAGCTTTTTTAGAATATTTATCAAAGGATAAGAACATTGAATTAAAAGATGTAAAAGGTATTGACTTCAACGAATTTCCCCCTCAGTTGATCAGCAAATGTGTAGAATGTTTATGTTCGCTTTCGTTCCAGAAAAACCGATACCAGAACGTGGATGTACTAGGTGAGTTTTACGAAATGGTTATTAGAGAAGCATTTAAACAAACAAAGGGGCTTTTTCTCACTCACCCGAATATCGTTTTGTTCATCCTTGCAGTGCTTGAAGTTGAAAATTTGGTTACTGAAAAGTTACGCAATCCTGACGAAGACGTACGGTATAGGTTGCCTTTTGTGATAGATCCTTCTTGTGGCACCGGTACTTTCCTTGTGCATTATATGAAGTACGTTCAGAAATATGTTGTTGAGAAGGACAAATCAATCTCCGCTGGAGACGATGATGTAACGGACTTTATCAAAAGCAATATGTCAGGAAGTAATCCTTACAAATGGGTAATAGATTATGTTTATGGCATTGATGATGAACAAGTGTTAGCAACTGCTTGCCAAATTAACATGATTCTTCATGGTGACGGAAGTACTAATATCTATGGGACAGACGGATTAGATAATCTTGAAAACTACTCAAAGCTGGAAGTTACGGGAGCAAACAATATGTTATCAAAACCGAAAACTGGTAGAACATATTACCCGAAAAGCACCATTGAAAAGTTTGACTTAGTTATCTCAAATCCACCTTTCAACGTCAATATAGACAAAGCTTCCACCCAACCAAATTTTGACATTGTTAAAGGTAAGTCGGAAGCATATTTCCTTGAACGGTGGTATCAATTACTAAAGCCTGGCGGAAGAATAGGAGTAGTTTTACCTGAAAGTTTTTTCTCAGTGAAAGAGGATATTGAAGGAAGGTTGTTTCTCTATAAACATTTTAACATAAAAGCTATAGTATCCCTGCCAAACCATGCTTTTTCACCTCACACAACCACATCTACAAGTCTTTTGTTTGCAAGTAAAAAGACCGAAAAAGAGGAGAAGCAGTTTCAAGAACTGTGGAACGAATTTTTAGCATTGTTTAACAAGAGGGAAAGCCGTTTTAAGAGCACTTTGTCCACTCCTAAAAAGGAGATAAATTTTGAACCAACGGATGCCGGACAACCCGAAAGTATAAAAACTTTCTTAAAGAAAACTGAGGAGTTTCTAGACAAGGAATTTGGGAAAAATATTGTGATTCTGCCTTACTTTTCTATTTGATGCCAATAATTTTACCAAATTAAAGACACAAATAAAGACGGTAGTCACTGATGTTAAAGATCAGTGGGTTTTACTCCAGGTCTCTAAGGAAATCAAAAGTGAATTTTATAACCTCGCTATCTGTGAGATAGGTTACAAAGCTGGTAAGAAAGGATCGAAAGATAAACCTAATGAACTTATGGAAATGCTGGACAGCAACGGAGTACAAATTTATAATTTAAAGTACGCTCATTCCTGGAGCAAGATCAATGTGTCTAATAAAAAAACTGCTCTGGGACTACTGAAAGGGTTAAAATTGTGGCAATCATAATAGAAAAGAATTCGCTTGATTATATAGCTGGTTTTTCTCCAATTAGGTGTGATACTCACTTTAAGAATAATATAAAGCAAGCAGAGAGTTTTTTTTCCTCGTCTGGAATTACTTGGTTTGCTCTCGGTTCAGTTTTGGAAGAAGTACGAAATGGTATGAATCTTAAAACAGACTACTACTCTATGGAACCGACTAATACATTCTACGTGTCCGTTTCTCAAATCAAGGAGTATGGTCTGATAGACAAAAATCAAAATTATTTGACAGATGAAGTCAAGGACCTGAAAAACTACCTCGAATTAGAACCAAACATGCTATTAATTACAAGGTCAGGCACTATTGGAGTGGCATTGTCTACGAATCATCCATCCTTCAACTTTGATGAGTATTCTTATGTTGCTTCTGGTTTTGTAATCACAATGAAAATTAAAGAAGGATTTTCGGCTGACGTAATAGCAGGTTATATTAATCTTGTTGATGTTCAAAAATATCTTACAGCTATGGCAGCAGGGGCATGTCAAAAGAACATATCCCAACCAGTTATAAAAAACTTACCTGTCCCGGACTACCTACTAAACGGAGCAACAGAAATAGAACACGCTTTCGCGGAGTACGAAGAAGAAAGTCGAAAGATACTTGAATCTGTAGACTTACTTGAAAAAAAACTTTCCGAATTGAAATCTAAAGTATCAAATTCAGTAAAAAGTAAAATAATAGATTTTTACAAGTAAACATGGTACTATTTTTGAACCTTACTGGTTTCTAACTTTACACCAATCGGTTTCTGGGCAATTAAATCTAATGCGTGCTTGATACTGTAGGCAAGTATTATACCCGTGTTAGATTTATAACTGAGGGATGTTTGCTTGTCATCTTGATACACAGGTTCACGCACGTAGTGATGTCCAGTTACGATTCCAGCAACAGCAAAATCGTTACCATGATTATTTGGGCGAAAAACAACCGGACCACCAGAGAATCCCGGATTGTTATGACCGTCCAAAAGAATATACTGTCCTCGTTCAGCAACCAAAGAAACAATCCCTTTTTTCACGAGAGGGAATGGGAAGTTTCTATTTAGCGGACCAACATCACTCGTCAATCCAAAAGGAAAACCGAGAAAGTACACATCCTGTCCGAGCATCATTCCATCCATGGTAGGAGATAAAGGAAAAGCAGGTGAAATTTGGAGGTCAGAAGCTAGCACTGAAATGTCGACCTTTCCTTTACAGTGTCCGACTAATTTAACCTGGAGGTCCTTCCATTTTTTTTCTTGCATTATTTTAACGCTACTTTGATCAACAACTTTTTCAACAAGATGTCGAGCAGTGACGATGTATTGACGGTTATCAACATCAATTGTAAAGCAAGTGCCTTCTTGTGTGCTTCTGATTCTGAATGTCCGTTGGACAATGTTTGTAGTAACCATAGGTTAGTACTTCCTAATAATATAATGCACTTCTTATCTATTTACAATATAGGTAAGAGTGTATTAGTTCTGTTACCGTTGTTTTAATTTAACGAAAAGGTTAATAAATTATATTTTATTTTAACTAAAATGTCAAATTTATTTTGTTCGGGGACAGTCTACTTGGTTGCCTTGGACATTTTGTCAAAGCGGCTTCGCAAAACACAAAACATAACCATCATGATCCTTCAGTTCAAAGGCACGCAGACCGTCATCGGTATTTTCAAGCGGTTCGTGAAATTCTAATCCACGCGACTGATACTCCGCAAAAAGCGCATCCGGATCAGAAGTTAGGATAAAAGCATCCCATCGTGCCCACTCATGCCGAGTGTGGTTTGGAACTGGATGTATGTATTCAATAATCTGTTTGAGAAGTATCCGCACATTATCACGAGACACTATTCCAAAAAACGGATCGTCTTCAGGGACAAGTAAATCTGTCTGAAAACCGAGTTTTTGATTGTAGAAGTCAATGGACTCAGCAAGGTTATCAACAATGAAAAATGGGGAAATTCCCTGAAGTATTGAATCTGTTGCCATTGTCCATCCTCCTATTTTCCTTACACAATATCCTAACAAATTTCCGTTTGCTGTTCAACAGAGAATAGAAAGCACATTCCCAAAATTGTTTGACACCTACTGCCAGTGTGTGTTAAACTTTAACAATTCACTGTCTATGAGAAAGGAACTGGCACGAACTTGTACCCCCAGTAAGTGCATCTGATATGGCACAAAGACCAGAGTTTCCGGCATCTAATAGGCGGCAACAATATGATACCGTTTCAAAAGTACTGATTCACCAAAACCCCGAAGATTGGTTAAGATTTAGCCTCGGTATCCCGGAAGCAGAGGTGATCGAGGTGCTTGAAACCGAGCAGCCCACTGTCAAATCCAATCGTGCGGATAGTTTTATACGCGCGAACGTCCTCGGCAAGGAAGCCATTGTACATTTGGAAATGCAGACACACGATAGCAGAGAGGTACTGATGCCGTATCGTATGGCAGGTTATGTTGGCAGAGGAATTGAGTCCTTTCAGCTGCCGATTTATTCACACGTCATCTACCTGCACCCGCGGGCAGGGCAAACCGACCCCGGTGAATATATTCAAGAGATGTTGAACTATGAAATCCGTATCCGATATAAGGTGATCCGGCTGTACGATTTGGAGGGTTTGCCGTTTCTGGAGGCGGGTGTAAAAGGCTTGATACCTTTTGCGCCATTGATGAAACCACCGACAGATATGAAAGGTGAGGATTGGCTTCGGCAATGTGTTGAGGTTGCGGATGCTGTGCAGCAAGATGCGGTGTCAAAGGCGGATTATCTCACAGATTTAGCGATTTTGAGCGGCTTAATATTTGACTATGCAACTATTCGTGAAACTATAATGGAGGCGATCATGCACGAATCATCGGTTATCCAACATTTCCTGCAACAAGGCATTGAACAAGGCATTGAACAGGGCATTGAACAGGGCATTGAACAGGGGACGCGAGAAAGTCTCATCGAGGGCATCCTTGAAAATCTGGAGGTGCGTTTCCACTCCGCTAACTTGCAAGCGGTCGAGGCAGTGCTTGAACGTATTGAAACATTGCAACGTCTTAGACAGTTGCGGCGCGCGTCGCTGCAGACACCAAGTCTTGATACCTTCCAACAAGTTTTGGACTTAAACGAAGACACTGACGAAACCGACTCCATTTGAGAAACACATATTACGCCGAAAAGGAACATTTTCATGGCAACACTCAGATGGGGCATACTCGGTTGCGGGAATGTCGCTGAACATAAGGGTGGACCCCCGCTCTACACAGTTGAAGATTCAGAACTTATCGCTGTGATGCGGCGGGATCGCGCCAAAGCCGAGGCATTTGCAGAGAGGCACGGCGCAAAACGTGTTTATACCGATATAGACCAACTCCTATCAGATGACGAAATCAATGCGATTTACATTGCAACGCCGCCACATCTCCACTGCGAACAGACTATCCGTGCCGCACAAGCGGGTAAGCACGTCCTCTGCGAAAAACCGATGGCGATGACAGTTGAAGAGTGTCAACACATGGTAGATGCCTGCCGTGAAGCAGGTGTTATCTTGATGCTCGCTTACTACCGAAACCACTATCCGAATGTCGTCAAAATGAAAGCACTGATAGATGAAGGCGCAATCGGTGATGTGGTACTTGCACGTATCAACTGTACCGGTTACTATAACCCGAATCGCCACGATTTGAAGAATTGGCGGATTAACCCAGAGATTAGCGGTGGCGGTGTGTTGATGGACATCGGCAGTCACCGCATCAGTCTGCTTAAGTATCTGATGGGAGACATCACATTTGCGCAAGGCTACGCTGAGACAGTGCATTTGGACGCTGCCGTTGACGATTCTGCTGTATTCACATTACGTTTCAAGAGTGGCGCGCATGCTGTTGCGAATATCAACTGGAATGTCGGCATCGGAATTGACGATGTTGAGGTTTACGGCACAACAGGATGTTTACGGTGTTCACCATTGAATTCTGGGAATCTGACACTTGAAACAAAATCAGCGGGACGGGTTGAGATGCCGCAAACACCGTTACCGCATACACACACGGGACTTGTGGAAGATTTTGTCAATCATCTCAAAATAGGTGAACCGATACGATGTTCGGGTGAATCGGGGTTGCAGACAAACGCGATTATTGCGAAGATTTATGCGGATGGAAATTGATATTTTCGTCGGGGTTGCAAACCCGCAGTGTGCCACACGCGCACGCTGCGTTGATTCACTCCCACAAGAAAACCCCTTCCTACAAATCTATTGCCCAATCCGCTTGGACTCTAATGTTAACCACTCACCATAACCACGTGGCATCTCTGCTGGTGGTTGTAACCCCGATTCCTCACGCCACCGCAGTAACGGATGGCGACGGTCTTTCTGTGGAAGATTCACACGTTTACCATAAGCCGCAGACTCAAAGATACCCATCATCATCTCAATAATGTGTCGTCCCGCATAACCGCTGCACTGATGAGGTCTGTCCTCATCCAAAGCGTTGATATATTTCTCAACAAACCAATAATCCATTTCAGATCCGCTACGCTTTGGGTCGTAATGCTCAGGATAGATAAGTTCCAACGTTTCCCACTTATCATGTGTCCATCGGGGAGATAGTGCGGTGTCGGTAAATACCATGCACCACCGCTTTTCCAAAAGAGCCTCCCCTCGCTGCCAAAAAGTTCCATAGAATAGGCGTTCGTGTCCATCTTGTCAAAACGGTGTTGCAGCAGCGTGCCGGTAACGTTGCCTTCATACTGTAAGGTTGCGGAGATATATTCCCCTGCGATGGTCCCCATCCCACTCGGTGACGGAACAACGTCATCAGGCGTAATCGGCTTTCCGCCGGTTGTCAGGTTTGCAACAACACTTTCACACCGCTTCCCAAAATGTAGCATATTGTTGAGCATGTGTGTACCGATGTTCATCAAGCCGTAACCACCGTAGTAGCCCTTTCCACTGCCGTACATATAACGCAATTCACCGATCTTGCCAGCATTGAAGGCACGCGCTATCGCTTGCATAGACGCACCGACTCTACCCTGATGATGCACTGCAACTTGCACGCCTTTTTCCTCAGCTTTCGCGATGACAGTATCTGCTTCCACAAGATCAACACACATTGGCTTTTCCACTTCAATATGCACGCCGTGTTCTAACACGCGCATACACAAATCGTAGTGAAACTCAGTGCCAGTAGGGATTGCAACGATGTCAGGTGAGGTTTGCCGGATCATCTCATCAAGATCAGCAAACTGTGCTGTGACGTTGACTTCCTCGCCCAATGTCCTACGTCTTTCCTCAATCAGGTCGCAGAGTCCAACAATCTTAGTGCGGGGATGCGCGTGGTACGCACGCGCTGCTGCTGTGCCGCGTCCTCTACATCCTAATATTGCCACCCGATATGTTTTCATAGGTATCTTCCTTGTAGGGGCTGAGGTTACAGACCCCGCCCACAAGAAAATTATCTCAATATCACTATTCTTCTGGGTACTCTTCAGGGTACTTAATGTTTACTTTTCCATCAACTATGGATTTCTTGAGTGAAACAAGGAGTACTGCCTGAGTAGAATCCGGACTTTCATAAGAAAGACGTAAATATTCTATGATAATATCATCATAAGCTGCCATGTATTCAAACCAAAATTCGCCGCGAATTAATCCTCCTTCAGGATTCTCAGGATCCTCAAATTTTGAGAAGTAATAGCCAAGGAAGTTCACATATTCTAGTGCCTCTGCCTTGCCCTCATCTTCTTTACCAGCTGCAAAGAATCCTTGAACGCGTTCATCATGCGCGTCTTCCCATATATCTAACAATTTTTGCCAGACTTCTTGACCAAAACCGAGTTCTTCTTGGAAGATAGGTTCAGCAGCAGTAAACAGAACCGAGAAATCGCCTGCTTCTTCTGCTTTTTGGTAAGCCTCCATTCTTCTCTCATTTACCCGTGCCATCGCTTCTTGCGCTTTTTCCAGCGATGTTTGAGTTTCTTCCACCATTTCTTCTTTTTTCACATCTTTTTCCATATCTTCACCGCAACCGAAGGTAAATATCGTTGCGACTAACATGAAAAACAGTAAGAATCTCATTTTTTACTCCCTTTTGTAGTTGAGGGTATTGGTTAAATAATGATGCAAGAATTAGCGGGATACCCTCTGAACCGCGCTGCATCATATTTCAGTTGTGGTAATGATAACACTTATAACGAGAGTTGTCAATGAAAAAATCAGACTGATTTTCATTGACTTATATGCCTAAAACCTGTATCCTCATTGAAAACAACTCATTTCTACTCACAGGAGGATACCATGAAAGCGTGTCCAAGATGTCAACATATTCACTTCGTCAAAAACGGGTTCGTCAACGCAAAACAACGCTATAAATGTCCAAGTTGCCACTATCAATTCACACGCAAAACACCACGAGGTAAACCCCAGACACATAAAACCCTCGCTCTGCTCTTGGACTGCCACGGTATTTCAATGAATGCTATCTCAAAACTCTTCAACATTCATGTAACAACTGTTCTCAAATGGGGACGCTCCTATGCGAAAAAACACGCCCCGAAACGGACATTTTCACCCGGATCCACCGTAGTTTTGGAGCTTGATGAAATGTGGCATTATAACTGACGCATCGCCTCAAAGCCTTGAATGTCAAAATGTCCTACACCGACAAGTGGCAGGTGGACGAATCCATCCTACCTGCTTCAAAACATGTTCAAACGAAGGCGGAGACACATCGCATTGAACGCAACAATTGCTTGATGCGGCACTGGTTCGGCCGGTTCAAACGTCCGTCCATTATTGTTTCAAAAAGTGTGGAGATGGTGAACCTAACGATTGCCTTGTTCGCACGATTTCGTGTTAATGGAGACGTGTTTGACATTTTAAAACTTGGCGGAATGAAAACCATGAATATCATTAGTTAGGCAATACCCTCCTGAAATTTATTTATAAAGAGTATCAACTTTTTCACAAGAGAAACGTGAAATCTTGTTGTAAGGTTTACATATTGGAGATTTCGGATGGTTTGTCAAAATATTTACTTGCGTCGGGAAAGATATGCCGACAATGCATGGTCAAACGGAGTAGCAGTATCCATCTGCACATAGTCAATCTGACTCGCACCACACCCGCGACGGTAATTCTGAATAAACTGATTCAGATTTTCAAGGTATGCGGTTTTAAGTGAGTCGGCTTGCGTAGAAAGTGTCTGTCCCGTCTCCATATCTCGAAAAACAACTGACCCTTTATATGGGAAGGTGAGTTCAGCTTGGTCAAGTAGGTGAAAAACGATTACCTCATGTTTTTGGTGGCGGAGATGTTTCAGGGCAGATATAACATGTGAAGGTTCATCAAGCAGGTCTGAGATTACAATAACTAAACCGCGTCGGACAATCCGTTTCGCGAGTTCGTGGAAGAGGCCGCTCAACTCAGTTTCCTGTCCTGGCGTAGCATTTTCAAGAGCGGACATAATCGCACGCAGATGTGTTGCTGCCCCTCTCGGTGGAATGTATTCAGTAATGTCTGTGTCAAAAAGTGCCAACCCAACTGAATCACGCTGCTTCAGCATCAGATAAGTAAGCGTTGCAGTGAGATAACACCCGTATTCAAATTTCGTCAATGTATCATCTTTGTACTTGTAGTTCATTGATGCACTGGTATCAAGCAGGATATATGCGCGTAGGTTTGTCTCTTCTTCAAACTTTTTGACATAATACCGATCAGATTTACCGTAAACTTTCCAATCAATATATCGGATTTCATCGCCGGGCATATATTGACGGTGTTCAGCGAATTCAACGCTAAATCCCTGATATGGGCTTTTGTGTAACCCGGTAACAAACCCCTCAACGACAAGTCGGGCAACGAGTTCCATGCCGCCGATACGAGAAAGTGCTACTGGATCAAGATATTTGTGAGATGTTTGCATAGTGTTCCTTAGCTATTTTCGGTTGCAGTCTGATCAGGTCAATCATGTGTTCAGTTGTTAATTCAAATGTTAGATCCATGTTAATCATTTCCTAATCTCGCTTCTTCATTATAACAAAGATCTTTCTAAACATCAACCAAAAAGTAATGAATTCCTCAGATAATGCACCTCAATTCTAACTTTTTACATAATTTTCACACCCGATAACAAACCGATTTAGCTTCAAAAAAGGGTTTCTAAAAGAAAAGAAATGTGTTAATTGCAGGCAAAAGAATGCAACGATGAGCAAATTATATCGTTTTATATTTGTTGAAAACAGATTGAACCCTCACGGATTTTTTCTGCATACACTATACCTTAGTCCATTTCCATGGGCATGTAATCATTCACAGTGTTCTTAATTTTAAGTAAGGAGTAAATTACGATGGGAAATCCTGTCACGTATTTTGAAATAGCCGGTAAAAACGGTGAAGAGTTAAATGATTTTTACAGTTCCGTATTTGGTTGGAAAACAGAACAAAGCCCTAGCGGTGAGTACGGGATTGACCCGCAGTCAAATGTGGGAATACCCGGGCATATATTTCCTGTAACTGAGGACATGGGTTTTTCAAACCACGTCACAGTTTATGTTGAGGTAGTCGATCTTCAAACCTATCTTGATAAGGCAGAAGATCTTGGTGGTAAGACCCTTATCCCACCTCAGGATATTCCTGGGAACATGGGTTCATTTGCATGGTTCGTTGATCCAAGTGGTAACTGCATCGGATTATACCGGCATCCGAATTCAAATTAATCATCTTCTCGCTCTTCCTCTGGAACGAAATTTAGTAAAGACATTAACTTACAAGAAACGGGTGATGAACACATCTTCCCCGCTGTATGTTTGCGATTATAGAAATTAGAATAGGAAAAATTAAAATGGCAAATCCTGTCACGATGTTTGAAATAGCAGGCAAAAAAGAGACCTCGTTATGTGACTTTTATGGTTCTTTGTTTGGTTGGGACATCAATCAGGACGAAGATTGTGGTAATACTGTAGATACAGATTCGGATCAAGGCATCAACGGACACATTGTGCAGACAACCGAAGGAATGCCTATTACAAACCATGTAACGATTTATATTCAGGTAGATGATATCAATGCTTCTGCTAAGCAAGTAGAAAGTCATGGTGGAAAGATACTTATGGGACCCGCCCCTGTTCCCGAAGGCGAGGGATTCTTCGCTATGTTCACTGACCCGAGCGGTAACTTCCTCGGTCTGTTTCAATCTTAAGCGGTGATTGTTAGTCGCAGCTTTTTCTGATTGGTTGTCAACGGAAGATGCGACTCCCACTTAAGAGGTTGTAAAACAAGCATCACCGTGCCTCCGATGTGATTATGACATATTTATGAAGAAGAAATACCGATGGGCAGTTCTGTTTTACATTTCGAAATTGCGGGAAAAGATGTCGAAAAGTTAATTGACTTTTACAGCACTGTGTTGGAATGGAAAATATCTCCGCTAACAGATGAATTATTCATTGCAGATCCGGCATCAAACAGAGGTATAGAAGGACATCTATTTGAGACAACTGAAGAAATGGATTTTACAAACCTCCTCATCATCTATGTTCAAGTTGATGATATCTGGGGTTGTCTGAAGAAAGTGGAAACACTTGGGGGTAAAATGCTAACACGACCTCAAGAAATTCCGGGAAATGCAAGTCACTATGCTCTGTTCCGTGATCCGAGTGGTAACGGCATCGGTTTGTTGCAAAAAAGGCTATAATAGTGGTAAATCTATTCTTAACCGGAGTAAGGAGTAAATCTCAATGCCAAATCCAGTGACGAAATTTGAAATAGCAGGTGAGAAAAGTAAAGCCTTAGGTGATTTTTATCGTTCCGTTTTCGATTGGAAGTCGACAGAATATGCTGCAGGCTATTACGGCTTTGAGACAAGTTCTGAATCTGAAAACGGGATTGAAGGCCATATATACCCGCCAAACGATGAAATACCTTTAGTAGACAATGTTCCTTTCGCAAACAATGTTACCATCTATGTAACAGTGGAAGATATTCATTCTACGGTTGAGAAACTTGAGGGTATTGGCGGAAGGATTCTCATGCCTCCCACAGTTGTATCCGATAAAGGTGAGTTATTGGCTATGTTCCTTGACCCAAGCGGAAACCGTATCGGTTTGTATCAACCTAAATAATCAAAAAGGAGTAATGTCAATGGGAAATCCAGTGATGTTTTTTGAAATAGTGGGTAAAAACGCTGAGAAATTACGCGAGTTTTACAGCACTCTATTTGATTGGACAATTTTACCATTTGGTTGGAAAATACCCCATTTTCCTAACGATATTTATGGCGTTGATCCGACACCTCCGCCATTGCCTGACAACGGAATAAAGGGGCATATTTTTCCGCTATCCGATGAAATGGATTTCTCTAATCGTGTTACAATTTTTATACAGGTTGATGATCTTGAGGAGACATTCAAAAAAATTGAAAATCATGGCGGAAAAACGCTTGTATCGCCGCAGGTGCTGCCTGAAAACATGGGATCAATCGCGATGTTCGTTGACCCAAGCAGAAATGTCGTAGGTTTGTACCAGTTATAGATGATATATTAACAAAACTTGTGTATGATTTTAAGTAAGTAGATGTAGGTTGGGTAAAGCGAAACCCGACACTTAACTGCTATAGGTTAAACAAAATCGGTAGTGAATCAATTTCACACCGATACAAATTAGAATTTTTAAATTATTAAGGAGTAATACCAATGGGTAATCCAGTCATGTGGTTTGAAATTGCAGGCAAAAATGGTGAGGAATTATCTGAGTTCTACCGTTCACTTTTTGGGTGGGAAATTTCACCAGAGACAAACGGTGTTCATTTGTGTGATCCGTCTCCGGATCAAGGAATAAAAGGGCATATTTTCCCAACAACTGATGAGATGCCATATACAAACCACGTAACCGTTTATATTTCTGTGGACGATCTTCAAGCTGCAGTTGCGAAGGTAGAAAGTAATGGTGGGAAAATTATAATTCCGCCACAAGAAATTCCAGATTTTGGTGGATCATTTGCGATGTTTCTTGATCCGAGCGGCAATGTTGTCGGGTTACACAAGCAATAGTAATATGGTGTCAAATTGGTCCCGTTAAATGCAGTAGGCGCGGTTTTAAACCGCGCCTGCTAAGATTGAGACACTCATGTAAGCAAAGGCTTTAGCCATCGCCTTGCTGTTTCCATATCCATTCCAGTGCGTTCAGCATAATCAACAACCTGATCTTCTCCTATTCTGGCAATGCTGAAATACCGCGTATCCGGATGTGAAAAATACCACCCGCTAACAGATGCTGCAGGAAACATCGCAAGACTCTCAGTAAGAGAAATACCCGTATTTTCAGTTGCCTGTAGCAGTTTGAACAAAACCCGTTTTTGATTATGGTCGGGACAGGCAGGGTACCCGGGGGCAGGACGTATCCCACGATATTTTTCTGTAATCAATGCTTCATTGTCTAACTTTTCATCATTAGCGTAACTCCAAAGTGTCGTGCGGACATGCCAATGCATACATTCAGTAAAAGCTTCAGCTAAGCGGTCTGCTAATGCTTTCGCCATAATGCTGTTGTAATCGTCAAGTTTCTTCTCAAATTCGGCGCAGAGTTCGGGGACACCGATGCCTGTTGTAACAGCAAAAGCACCGATATAGTCAGGAAGGGATGTCGCCTTCGGTGCGATGAAATCCCCAAGACTGAGGTTCGGTCTGGAAAAAGGTTGTTCTGTCTGTTGACGTAGATGGTGCAGCGTGCCTATCACCTCTTTTCTCGCTTCGTCAGCATATATTTCCGTATCATCACCGACACCGTTCGCAGGGAATATTCCCACAACAGCTCGCGCACAAAACTTTTTCTGTTCAACGATTTTCTTGAGCAGAGTTTTACCATCCTCAAATAGTTCCCGCGCCCATGCGCCCCTTTCTGGATTTTCCAATATATTCGGATATTTTCCTATCATTTCCCATGTCGTAAAAAAGGGTGTCCAATCAATATAATCAACAAGTTTTGTCAAAGGAAAGTCATCAAAGACTTTAATGCCTGTCATGTGTGGTTTGGGAGGTAGATAATTTTTCCAGTCAGGAGTGAATTTGCGCTGTTGTGCGACAGAGAACGGCAGTAAGTTGGTTTGTTGGCGATTTTTTGCGCGGCGTTCACGGATTTTTGCATATTCTTCGCGTGTCTGCTCCACAAACATTTGTTGGTTTTCACTGTTCATCAGATTACTGACGACACCAACGCTGCGGGAAGCGTCCTTGACGTGAATCGTTGGACCACTATAGGCTTGTTCGATCTGAACTGCGGTATGCACCTTTGAGGTAGTCGCACCACCGATGAGCAGTGGTAGGCAGAAACCCTCACGTTCCATCTCTTCAGCGACGTGCACCATTTCATCTAATGATGGCGTGATAAGTCCACTCAATCCGATTATATCTGCGTTTTCTCTGCGCGACGTTTCCAATATATCTTCTGCTGGCACCATCACACCAAGATCAACAACATCGTAATTGTTGCAGCCAAGCACAACACCAACGATATTTTTACCGATATCATGAACGTCTCCTTTTACTGTCGCCATCACAATCTTTCCTCTGGATTGAATAGCACCTGCTGCCTGCTCCCTTTCAATATACGGAATCAGATGCGCAACAGCCCTTTTCATCACCTGCGCGCTTTTTATAACTTGCGGCAGGAACATCTTACCATCACCAAAAAGTTCACCGACACGGTCCATCCCATCCATTAAAGGGCCTTCAATTACCTGTATGGGACGTTCATACATAAGACGCGCTTCTTCCGTATCAGCTTCAATGTGTTCAATAATTCCTTCCACGAGCGCATGGCTGAGTCGTTTTTCTACAGGTAATTTCCGCCATTCCTTGTTTACGCGCCTTTTCTTTTTTCTGCTTTGCAGTGTACTCGCGAGGTTAACGAGCTGATCCGTTGCGTCTTCTCGACGATTAAATAGGACATCTTCTACCGCTTCTAAAACCGGTTTCGGCAGGTCGTCATATACAGCGAGTTGCCCAGCGTTGACAATTCCCATGTCCATGCCAGCATTGATCGTATGATATAGAAATGCGGCGTGCATTGCCTCACGCACCGTGTCGTTGCCACGGAAGGCAAAAGAGATATTGCTAACACCCCCGCTGACCAGCGCATGCGGACAAGTCGCTTTAATCTCTCTGCAAGCATCTATAAAAGCAAGTGCATATTCGTTATGTTCTGGAATACCTGTCGCTACAGCAAAGATATTCGGATCAAAGATAATATCCTCTGCCGGAAAGTTTACCGCTTCCGTCAGCAGTTTGTATGCCCGACGACAAATCTCAACTTTTCGTTCAAAAGAGTCGGCTTGTCCCGCTTCGTCAAATGCCATCACGATAACAGCAGCACCGTATCGTCTGATAAGGCGTGCCTTTTCTAAAAAGTCATCCTCACCCTCTTTTAAACTAATTGAGTTGACAACTCCTTTACCTTGAACACATTCTAAACCCGCTTCAATCACGTCCCATTTGCTGGAATCCAGCATAATAGGCACTCGACTGATGTCTGGTTCAGCTGCGATGAGATTAAGGAACTTAACAATTGCGGTTTTCGCATCTAACATGCCAGCATCCATATTAATATCAATGATCTGGGCACCGTTTTCTACCTGATCTCGTGCTACCTCTAAGGCGGTCTCATAGTCATCCTTTTTGATAAGGGTTGCAAAGCGTCGAGAACCTGTTACGTTTGTCCGTTCGCCTACGTTAACAAAGAGAGAATCGGGGGTGATGTTGAATGCCTCTAAGCCGCTCATTCGGCAAGCGTGTTCTTGAGGTTCAGGCTGCCTTGGAGGATATTCGGCTGCAACTTTCGCAATCGTTTCAATATGTTCTGGTTGGCTACCACAACAACCACCGACGATATTGACGAATCCGTTTTGTGCGAATTCGTGCATCCAATTTCCCATTTCATTTGGTGTCTGCGTATAATGACCGAATTCGTTTGGAAGTCCAGCGTTGGGATAGCATATAACTGGGATATCCGCGAGTTTCGCCATTTCCGCTAAATAGGGGCGGATCTGTTGTGCGCCGAACCCACAGTTTAACCCGACGGCAAGTAGGTTGGCATGTCGGACGGAGTTCCAGAAAGCCTCAACTGTTTGTCCAGAAAGGTTGCGCCCACCGCCGCCACTTCTGTCAGAGGAAACGATAAGGGGTATGTCAATGCCTCTCTTTTCAGAAAGTGATTGTATTGCAAAGAGTGCAGCTTTACAATTAAGGGTATCCATCACGGTTTCAACGAGCAGGAGATCAACGCCGCCATCAATTAAGCCTTCCGCCTGTGTGATATAGGCAGCTACCAATTGTGCAAATGTAATATTCCGGTATCCTGGGTCGTTTACGTTCGGTGAGATGGAGCAGCTGCGATTGGTAGGTCCCATACTTCCCGCTACAAAACGAGGTTTAGTAGCGGATGACCATTCGTCTGCAACCTCACGAGCGATTTGTGCTGCAGCATAATTTACCTGATACGCTTCATCTTGAAGTTGGTAGTCAGCCATTGACACAGATGTGCTGGTAAAAGTATTCGTTTCAATGATGTCTGAACCAACCCTACAGTAATTTGTATGTATCTCACGCACAATATGCGGTTGAGTGATAGAGAGTAGGTCATTATATCCTTTCAGATCGCACGAATGATCGGCAAACTGGTCGCTTCGGAAACCTGCTTCCGTAAGACGATAGGTCTGCAATAGTGATCCCATTGCACCGTCAAGGATCAAAATACGTTGCTTTAGTTCATTTTTTAGATGTATTATTCGTTCAGATTCTGTCATACTTTTCTCTTATTTTTTAGATAGGTATGTGTCATTGACGCATCATGGCTTTTACCAATTTGCAATCTATATATTATACCACGAGCGATGCGGTTTGTCCATTCCATATTAATGGAATCAATGCTAAAAACATGAGTAACGCGAAATTAGGAGACAAAATTTGTGTCAAACACAAAAGTAGATTTTATACAGAAACAAAATGTTGAGATGTCCCTTCATGCCCATAAATATGCTATCCATTTTGATATCCTGCCCGAAATTTCCTATCTCAATCAAGAGATACCTGTTATAATTGCCGACCTCTTACAACTTTTTCATGGATTTCCCGAAGACGTATGGATTTCACAACAATCGGTTGACGAAGGGTTGGATTTTTGTCGGGTGATCTTTTGGATTTTTTCTGAATCATCTGATGCCCTCAAAACGTTTAACATCTGGTTTCAGGCACTGTTTCGTGAGGCACAAGTCGCAGAAACTTTAGAACGTCTCGTCACTTGTGCGTTAGATGAGCCGGATACTGTAGAGGTAGATCTTACAGATTGGACACGGGTACATGCTTTAGGAGCAGACGTTGAGAAAGCAATTCAGACTGAATTAGAAAAAAATAACATTGACATGTAAAATTGACTATGCTATACTATTTAACGAAAATAGATATTCCTTGTTAAGTTAAGGAGAAACGCCGTGAAACGCTTGTCTTGCAGTTTACTTCTACTGTGCTTGTGCCTAAGTTTTTCAAACATAGGGCATACTTATACAGTTAATGAAATCTTCCAGAATTTCAAAATGGCTTATGAGAAGTCCAAGAACTTCAGTGCAGAATTTGAGGAAACAACGTTATTTAAAACTAAAAAAAGTGTTACGCGCGGACGATTTACATTTGGCAAACCAAACCTACTACGCAAGGAATATGTCGCACCTAAAGCCCCAAACAAAATCGTAAAAACCATCGTTTTAGACGGTGCTTACGCATGGTCTTACACCCCGATGCTCAATCAAGTCAATAAAACGAAGTTGCAAAGCGCCCAGCGACGTGAGTTATTACCCGGAATTGGTGCCTCTCTGAAGGATGTAACAGAAAACTGGGATATGAAACACGTCCCGGATGAAGCAGCGAACGCAAAAGGTGTATACCAAATTCAGTTAACCCCAAAACCACATCTTCTAAATAGAAATGCAAAGCAAACCCCTGAAGATGGAACTATCAAGGAAAAACCTAAAGATGGAGATGTCAAAGAGACAATTGAAATCTGGGTCAAAGAAGGTGAGTGGCTCCCCGTACAATTTGGTCATGCGATTGAATATGAGGACGGTAGCCGCCGTAGCGTAATTGTAAAGTTATCTAAAATCGAACGAGATAAGAAATTACACCCGAAGGTTTTCAAGTTTGTTTATCCTGAAGATGCTGAGGTGATCGATCTTTCTGAGAATTAAGCATTTATGAACTTCCGTTATCTTTTTCGGTTGGCAAATCTCCTTACATTTTCACGATTATTGCTAACACTGCCTTTTATCTTCTTTTTTCACGCCAAAATGATGGTGCCTGCAGCAATCTGTTTTGGGTTGGCTGCCTTAACAGACCATTTTGATGGGAGAATTGCACGCAAGCAAGGAATCACCGAATTTGGCAGCTTCATGGACTCGTTCGTAGATAAAATTTTGGTCGGTGCTGCTTTAATATGTTTCTATCTTTTTCAGCATGAATATTTAGGTAATGGGGCAGAATTGATTCCAAGATGGATGGTGTTAGTTATCATTGGGCGTGAAGTAGTCGTCACCGCATTTAGAATCCTATTTGTAGCGAAACATGGTGAGGTCATATCGGCGAATCAATGGGGAAAATACAAAACGACTTCTCAACTCATCGTGGTATTAATAAGTTTGGTTTTGCTAATCTTGTCAGTTACTTTTGAATATGTATCTGAATATGTCATTCAACGCCACGGACCCATTTACTTTATGATGTATCTACCTGTAGTGTTGACAGTTGCCTCCGGCTTAGAATTTCTGTACGGCAACCGAAAGGCGTTCTCGGTTTAGGGTAATCATAATGAAACCTGATTGTACTCGGTGTTTTGTTGCTATTGAGATACCAGAAAGTATTCAAACGAAATTAACAGAGATTCAGGAGGTATTTCGCTCAAGGATTGAGGGAGCATCGTGGACAAGACTTGGGAATTTTCACCTTACATTGAAGTTTCTTGGAGACGTTGAGTCCGACAGTATTCAGGAGATTGGCACAGTCTTGCAAAGAGGGGCGATGAGTCATAAGCCATTTTCTGTAGAAATTGGTGGGATGGGAGCATTTCCAAATTTGGTTCGACCTCGTGTATTGTGGGTAGGTTTGAAACAGGGAGCAGCACAAACAACAATGTTGGCGCGTACGGTAAACGGTGAACTGGTAAAATTGGGGTATCCGAATGATACCCGGTTTCACCCGCATTTTACACTTGCACGGCTAAAAAACCAAGTAAACTTGAATTCTTTTATCAATTTATTTAAGAAATTTGAAACTATTGAGGGGACATTGCTGACAGTTGATAAAATCACACTCGTCAAAAGTGAGTTGCACCCCAGCGGTGCAGTCTATACCCCGATCAAAATTTATCAATTGGGCAGGGAGAAAGTCGAAAATGGCAAATGACAATCAAAAAAAGCCGGAAAATAAAAAAAGTCCGGAAGAACAGAAAAAAGCTGAAGAGAAAAAGAAGGCTGTTGACCAAGCTATTTCTCAAGTTGAACGCGCCTACGGAAAAGGCGCAATTATGCGTTTTACTGACAACGAAGTGGTGCCTGTTGAAGCTATTCCTACAGGAGCCCTTTCGCTTGATATAGCGTTGGGCGTTGGTGGAGTTCCGAGAGGAAGAATTATCGAAATTTTTGGACATGAGGGGACAGGAAAAACCACGTTGGCACTTCACATTGTCGCTGAGGCTCAGAAATTGGGCGGAATCGCAGCATTCATTGACGTTGAGCATGCTTTAGACACGACTTACGCACGGAATATTGGT
Organism: Candidatus Poribacteria bacterium; assembly: GCA_965197475.1. Classification (GTDB taxonomy): domain Bacteria; phylum Poribacteria; class WGA-4E; order WGA-4E; family WGA-3G; genus MSPOR6. The sequence continues at coordinate 2,912,016 of CBDANF010000003.1, forward strand.
GTTAATCTCGAAAACGTATTGATTTCACAACCGGATTCTGGCGAACAAGCATTAGAGATTGTTGAAACTCTCATCCGAAGTGGTGCGATCGATGTTGTCATTATTGACTCTGTTGCTGCCTTAACACCGCAAGCAGAAGTTGAAGGTGAGATGGGTGATACACATGTCGGATTGCTTCCACGCTTGATGTCGAAGGCATTAAGAAAATTATCCGGTGTGACAAACAAATCAAAAACTTGCGTCATTTTCACCAATCAGATTCGTCAAAAGATCGGCATCATGTTTGGGAATCCAGACACGACCCCGGGCGGACTTGCATTGAAGTTTCATACCTCTGTACGATTGGAAATCCGCCGTCCTACACAAATCAAAGAAGGACAAGATGTGCTTGGGAACAGAGTCCGTGTCAAGGTCGTGAAAAACAAAGTAGCACCGCCCTTCAAAGAAGCGGAATTTGACGTGACTTTCGGCAAAGGTATATCGAAAGAGGGTACCATTTTAGATATCGCTGTCGAAAACGGGTTTATTGATAAAAGAGGTTCATGGTTCTCATATAACAACGAACGGATAGGTCAAGGTCGGAATAATGTAAAAACCTATTTGGAGCAGAATCCTGATGTGGCGGCTGAACTTGATAAAAAAATTCGGGAGAACCTCAGTTCACTTTCCCAATCAGAATCTGTGGCAGGATCCATTCCGGGCGTTGATGTTGTTGATGAGGAGATTGACACCGAATTTGAAGACACGTCTGATGACGACAATGAAAATTAGATTTTTTGATTAGATGCCTCTTGTGGGAGGGGTTTTCAACCCGATTTATAGTGATACTTTATCCAAACTGAATACTACTTGTTGTTTTTTCTTGATGTAAATTTTCCAACATGCTATACTTTTACACCAAAGGTTGGTCCGACAAAATCTGACCATTATTCTACCATACCATCAATCTTTTCAATGGAAAGTGAGAACTTCTTGTATGGCTACCAAAAGAGAAACTTCATCTGAATTATTAAAAGGTCCCGATATTGAAGGGATTGAATCAGATACGGTTGACTACCCACAGTTGATCCGTGAGTTAAATTGGCAAATAGAGATGCTTCAAAACGAGGTGGGTGATCTGAGAAGACAACTCAGAGCCGCCCCGGATGAAGATGTTGATGCGCGCTTATACGAAATGACGCGTGAACTGATGCAGGCGCACAGACGCAACCGAAAGCTCACAAGTACCCTCAAAGAGGCGAAAGAAAAAATTGAGCTTTTAAAAGAAAAGGTCGACCAACTCAGTGCGCCCCCGAACAACTACGGCATCTTCCTTGGTGCGAACGATGACAACACAATTGATGTTGACATCAGCGGGAAAAAATGGCGTGTTAACCTTGATCCCGCCATAAAAGCGGATCAAATACAAGTTGGGCAAGAGGTCATTGTCAATAGTGGCTTAAATGTCATCGCAATCAAACCGCCTGAAAAACACGGTGATGTTGTTAAGATAAAAGAGGTGCTTGAATCTGACCGTGCTATTGTCAACCTCAGAACAGATGAAGAACAAGTTGTGCGCGTTTCTGCAGCGTTGAAAGACGAAATTTTGAAGACAGGGGATAGCGTCTTATTGAATCATACCAGCGGGATGCTCCTCGAAAAACTGCCAAAACGTGAACTTGATGACCTACTGCTTGAGGAAGTGCCGGATATAAGTTATGCTGACATAGGTGGACTGGATACACAGATAGAGTCGATTCGAGATGCCATTGAAATGCCTTATCTTTACCCGGATGAGTACAAAGAATTTGATCTGACACCACCGAAAGGTGTGCTGTTGTATGGACCCCCGGGATGCGGAAAAACATTGATAGCGCGGGCGGTGGCGAATAACCTCGCTGAAAGTATCCGGCAAAAGACCGGTAAAGATGATGTCAGAGGATATTTTATAAATATTAAGGGACCCGAACTTCTCAATAAGTATGTCGGTGAAACCGAACGCAAAATACGAGAAGTCTTCCAAAAGGCGCGTGACAAGTCCAAAGAGGGTTTTCCGGTTGTCATCTTCTTTGATGAAATGGATTCCTTGTTCCGATCACGCGGCATGGGAATTTCATCCGACATGGAATCTACATTGGTCCCGCAGTTCCTCGCAGAAATTGATGGTGTAGAAAATTTACGCGATGTTATTGTTATAGGGGCAAGCAATCGACAAGATCTTCTGGACCCCGCTGTTTTGAGACCGGGTAGGCTTGACATAAAAATAAAGATTGATCGCCCCAACATGGACGGTGCTAAAGATATTTTTGCTATCTATTTAACACCGGATCTTCCGTTCGCAAAAGAAGAAATGGATAAATTTGATGGTGATACTGATAGTATTTCAGAACATCTCATCTCCGCTGCTGTGGACGAGATGTACGCGACTACAGATGAGAATAGGTTTATTGAAGTAATATACACCCGTGGTGAACGCGAAACCCTCTTTTTTAAGGATTTTGTGAGCGGGGCAATGATTAGGAACATTGTTTCACGCGCGAAAAAGACAGCAATTAAACGCTTAATTGATTCTGAAGGAAAGGAAAAGGGGATTTCACTTGACGATCTGAAGACCGCTATTCGAGAAGAGTATCGTGAAAACGAGGACCTACCGAATACCACTAATCCAGATGACTGGGCAAAGATTTCTGGCAGAAAAGGCGAAAAGATCGTCAACATTCGGGCACTGATCAATGAACCTGAAACGCGTCGAAAGTCTGAAGTGAGAGTCAGTAAGGGTGGAACTTACCTATAGCAGCGGATGTGGAAGTGCGTAGGTTTCGATCCCACTTCAGGGAGGCGTGCTTTGTAAGCGCGCTGATTGTCTGAACCAGAGCGTAGCGAAACCCAACATGTGTTTGAATCCGTATCTTGAATCACGTTATAAATACGAAAGAGAATAATGGCAGTACCAACAATTATCGGCACCGAAACTGAATTCGGCATCTCTGTCAAAAATGCACGAGAGCAAGACCCGATAGCGGCATCAACATTAGTTGTAAACGCCTATAAAAGCCGTAACATTCCAACGATTTCATGGGATTACGCACAAGAAAGTCCATTGATGGATGCCCGCGGATTCATGGAAGAAGCGCAAAATACATCAGTGGAGGACGAGAACCACAATGTTATCAACGATATTTTGATAAACGGTGGTAGATATTATGTGGACCATGCGCACCCGGAGTACTGCACACCCGAATGCTCAAACGCTCGAGACCTCGTCAAATATGAAAAAGCAGGCGAACTCATTTTAGATTTAAGCCGTCTCACTGCAGAGCAGTTGCTACTGGATAACCAAGAAATTATTATCTACAAAAACAATACGGATTACAAAGGACATAGTTACGGAGCACATGAAAATTACCTGATGTCGCGTAAGGTGCCATTTTCGGATATTGTTAACGGATTAACACCTTTCCTTGTAACACGTCAGATTATTACCGGAAGCGGTAAGGTGGGTGCAGAAAACGGGGCCGACGATACGGATTTCCAAATTTCACAACGAGCGGATTTCTTCGAAAAAGAGGTCGGTCTCAGCACAATGGTCGAACGCCCCTTGATCAATACTCGCGATGAACCGCACGCAGATTCAAAACTTTATCGTCGGTTACATGTTATCGTCGGTGATTCAAACATGTCCGAATACGCTATCTACTTAAAAGTCGGTATTACGGCTATCGTCTTGCAATTAATAGAGAAAGGTGTCGTCGGTAATCAATTTGCTTTACAAGAACCTGTTGCGGTGGTAAAATCTGTATCACGTGATCTATCCTGTAAAAACAAGATTGCGCTAAAAGATGGTCGCGAATGGACAGCAATAGAGGTTCAACGAGCGTATCTTGAACTTGCGCATCAATATCTGTCGGATGAGGAGCGAACTCCTATTGTTGAAGATGTCTTGGATAAATGGGAATTTGTCTTAAAAAGTTTACAAATGGATCCAATGTCATTAGGACAGCATTTAGATTGGATTATTAAGAAAAGACTCATTGATGCTTATGTAGCACGACACGATTTTAAATGGACTGACCCGCGTGTTCGGATGCTTGACCTTCAGTATCATGACTTACGCCCGGATAAAGGACTTTACGCACGATTGCTCAAAAATGGACATGTTGAATGCATCTTAACGCATGAGGAAATTGTTCATGCAATTCAGCATCCGCCTTTAGACACGCGCGCATATTTTCGAGGCACATGTTTACGAAAATTTCCAAATAATATTCACAGCGTAAGCTGGAATTCAATTATTTTCAACGGTCCAACCGGTTTTGATAAAATTATGATGGAACGTCCGCACTTTGGCACACAAGAAATTGTCGGTGAACTGCTAAACACCTGTACAGTCGATGAACTCGTGAACCAAATCCGAATTGACAGTAAATAACTTTGTTGATTAGGGGTTTAACCCCGATGTTGATAATATGCGATAACGCAGGTATATGGGTTTTCGTAACCCAAACTTTAAAAAGGAGTACCACATGCCACGCGAAAAACAGCAAGAATACCGAGATCACCCCATCAATGAAAATGAGGAGATCCAACCTAATCCCGAACTCAATGATAACGTTGACGAGTTGACTGAAGATTTAGACGCACTTCTTGATGAAATTGATGAGATTTTAGAAGAGGATTCCGAGGAATTCGTTGAAAACTATATCCAGCGGGGAGGGCAGTAGGATTGCTCAAACCCGGTGACTATGGAACTTCCGATTTTTTGCAAATTCTGAAAAGCCGATATCCCGATCAGGTAGGTGACTGGAACCGACTCAACGGGTTGCAGGATACCCTTCAACACAATTTTCTGGAGGGCACTACAGTCCTTGCACTTGTTTACAGTGATGGAGTTATCATCGCAGGAGACCGCCAAGCAACAGAAGGCTACCAAGTCGGAGAGCGGCGGATTCAGAAAGTTTATAAAATCGATCAGCATTCCGCAATTGCTGTTGCTGGTGTCGCAGGGCCCTGTATTGAAACAGCAAAACTTTTCCAAGTTCAAATTGAATTTTATGAAAAGATAGAAGGGGCATCTTTGAGTTTAGATGGGCAAGCTAACTATCTGTCTACGCTCGTTAGATCAAATTTAAGTTTAGCCATGCAGGGGCTTATTGTTTTGCCGATTTTTGCTGGCTATGACTTAAAACAGGGGAAGGGACGAATTTTTAAGTACGATGCACTGGGCGGACGTTACGAGGAAGATACTTATTATGCTATCGGTTCCGGTGGGAAAGATGCCCGCTCAACACTAAAAAAGTTGTATCAACCGCAGATGTCAAAACAGTCCGCGCTAAATGCAATTGCAGAAGCTCTCTGGGATGCAGCAGATGAGGATATTGCGACTGGTGGTCCAGATTTAATTCGCAAAATCTTTCCAACCTTGACGATAATTACAGAAGAAGGTGTTTCCGATATCCCGGATGACACCGTTGCAGAGTTGTTCCGGGAGTTAATTTCCCGCTTAGAACACCCGTAGACGTGTTTAGCATGCGCGTTTTCGGTAGACCTTTCAGGGAGTATGAATGTCTACACCTTACTACGTGTCGCCTGAACAGATTTGGGAAGATAAAAAGGATTTTGTCCGTCGCGGGATTGAACAAGCAAAAGAGGTTGTCGCTTTAGCGTATAAAGATGGACTTTTGATGGTTGCTGAAAACCCACGTAAAATGACCTTTAAAATTTCTGAAATTTATGACAAAATTGCACTTGCATCAACTGGTCGGGTTGCTGAATACGAAGCACTTCGGGTAGCAGGAATTCGTGAATCAGAAATAAAAGGATATACCTATTATCGGGAAGATGTCACCGGAAAATGGTTGACAAATCTCTATTCACAACACATGGGCGCGATCTCCCAGGCATGGGACGCAAAACCTCTGGAGCTTGAATTGCTTGTGTGTGAGGTCGATGGAAATCCTGCCGTCGGCAACCAGATTTACTACATAGACTTTGACGGCACCTATCAGGAAGAGGAAAAATTTGCGGTAATAGGCGGTAGATCAGATGCTATCGCTGAGATACTTAAGGATACTTACACAGAAGGTTTGGAATTTGTTGAAGCATTACAACTTGCCGCACGCACCTTTGAAACCATTGAAGCTGAAGAGTCGGAACCGTATGAGATATCGCCACAAACTATAGAAGTTGCGTGTCTTGACGCAACTACTGGACGCCGTAAATTTCGTCGGTTTTCCGTTGAAGCTATAGCTGAGATTTTTAACCATGCATCGTAGAATTTATGGTTTGGAAACCGAATACGGAATAATCTGTACCCCTGAAAAAAGCAGAGGTAAAAAACTCACGGTACAGAATGTTGTGATGTATCTGTTCCGTGAAATTATTTCTGGACGGATGTATCCCGATGTGTTTCTGGAAAACGGCGCACGGTTTTATCAAGACATTGGGTGCCACCCTGAGTACGCAACCCCCGAATGCGATGACGTGATTGAACTGGTCGCACACGATAAAGCGGGAGAGCGAATCGTCACGCGGCTTGCTACCACAGCTGAGCGTAGGATGCGAGCAGACGGTTTCCGAGGAAAAATCTCTATTTTTAAAAATAACTTAGATTCGGTAGGAAATACCTACGGCTGTCATGAAAACTATCTAATGGAGCGAGAAAAAGTTAGTTTCCGGCAGTTGGCATCACAACTCATCCCTTTTTTTGTCACCCGACAAATTTACTCAGGCGCGGGCAAAGTAAAACGAAGTGATCAAGGTTTCTATGAGATTTCACAGCGCGCACAACATATCCGAGAAGAAATTTCCATCGCTACGACCACAGCACGCGGCATTATCAACACGCGCGATGAACCCCACGCGGACCGAGAAAAATATCGGCGGTTGCATGTCATCGTTGGTGATTCTAATATGTCCGAATTTTCAACGTTTTTGAAAGTTGGCACAACTGGAATCATTCTCAGGATGATTGAAGACCATTTTATTGAAGAACATTTCGCACTACGCAACTCTGTGCAAGCGATACATGAAATCTCTGAAGACATTACCTGCAAGCGACTTATTGAACTTGACAACGGAAAAAGACTATCTGCTATAGAACTTCAATGGCAATACTTTGAATGTGCAAAACGATATCTCGAACAGGCAGAATCAGACCCAACGACTGATGAGGTTATGGCGCGCTGGGAATACGTCATGACCTGTCTTGAAGATGATCCAATGCAATTAGATCGTGAACTTGACTGGATCATCAAGCGAAAGTGGATTGAAACTTATATCAAACACCGTTCTCTAAACTGGGATTCCGCAGAAGTGAAACGCCTGGATTTAGAATACCATAACATTCGACAAGATGCGGGTGTTTACTACAAAGCTGAAAAACGAGGTTTGACAGAACGGATTTTGGACGATACTCAGATTCGTCGCGCCATGCATGCCCCGCCTGAAAATACCCGTGCTAAATTTCGCGGTAGATTTATCAAACTTGTTAATAATGGCAAAGTTTTATGTGGCGTAAATTGGAGTTATATCCAACTGTATGAACCTTACCAAAAACTATATCTGTCTACTGACCCACTTAATCCGGAATTTGAAGAAGCAAGTCGAATGATTTACTCAATTTAATCCTAAAACATCCGAATATAAAAATAACTATGAGTTAATATGCTTTACCTCAGCAAAATCCAATGCCAACCTTGACACGCACTCCCAGTTACGCTACAATGAAGATATCAGTGAATTACCGGAGGAACCCATGGCAACTTCTGCAGTACAAACATACCTCACACCCGAAGAATATATTACTTTAGAACGCAAGGCGATACCTGACGCAGAAACAGTTAGAAGTGAGTACGTTAAGGGTAAAATAATCGCAATGTCCGGTGCAAGTCGAGAACACAATCTTATTACCAGTAATATATCTGGTGAACTTCGCAATCTGCTGAAAGGTGGCGAATGCGAAACTTATGCAAACGAAATGCGGGTAAGTACACCCAGTACTTCATCCTATTTCTACCCCGATGTCGTTGTCGTCTGCGAAGAACCACGTTTTGAAGATGATGTCTTTGATATACTTCTCAATCCAATTATTCTCGTAGAAGTTTTGTCACCTTCAACAGAGGCTTATGATCGCGGTGAAAAATTTATTCACTACCGACAGCTGCCATCTTTACAGGAATACATCCTTGTTGCACAAGACAAGATTTGTGTTGAATGCTTCAGCCGCCAAGAGAACCAGTGGATTTTAACCGATTTTCAAAACCTTGAGGAACGCCTACCGCTTATTTCAGTCCAATCTGAACTGCCTTTGCGTGAAATTTATGATCGCGTAACATTTCCTGAATAAGTATAGGCGAACTGTGAAAGATACTACATTTATGCCAAAACAGAACTTCAACGAAAAACTGATCGCACTCCTCAAAACCCATCCCGAATTTACTGACGAATCAGATGAACTCCTCCCCGCTGCAGTCAAAGACCACGCATGGCAACTCAACCACAACCTCATCAGGTTACTTCTTTCCGACCCAGAGATAAAAACAACCTTCTTTGACGAAATTGACGGACATTGGGTTTTTAACCACAACACCTTCATTGATTATATCGATGAAAAGAATTTCCTCGCCAATTCCTATACCCAATTCCGCAACAAAATCGGCTTGAACATTGATGGTAGGTTTCTCCGAGAACGCGGCGAAGTCTCACTTGTGTGGCCCTACAAAGATTGCGTGCTTGAGGGCGGACAAACAAAGGAGGAGGAGAAACGGAAAGAGATATTTTTCAACGAAATCCTCGCGCAAGACGAAATCAACCGCATGTTTGATCCGAAGGTACTTACTAATTGGAAACGCCACACCGCCACAGGTGAACAGGATGTAACAGAGATCCAACGCGATGACAAGGGCATTATCCGCGAAAACCTTATCATCAAGGGCAATAACCTCATTGCACTTCACACCCTTAAACAGCAGTTCCGCGGACAGGTTAAACTGATTTACATTGACCCCCCTTTTAACACTGGAAACGATTCATTTGGTTATAACGACTCATTCAACCATTCCACCTGGCTAACGTTTATGAAGAATAGACTGGAAGTGGCTAAAGAATTGTTAAAAGATGATGGTTCAATCTATGTTCATCTTGATGCCAATGAAGTCCATTATTGTAAAGTATTGATGGATGAAATTTTTGGTAGAGGCAATTTTCAGCGAGAAATTATTTGGCGGATTGGTTGGGTATCAGGTTTCAAAACAACAGTGAAGAATTGGGTCAGAAATCACGATACAATTCTGTTTTATACAAATAAAAAATTGTTTTTTAATAAGGAGTATATCCCATATCCAGAGAATTATGTGCGTAGGGATGGAAGTACTCCAGATGGAGTAGGACAAGCCATAGAAGATACTTGGAATTGCAGTGAGTTGGACAAACTTGATTCAATTCAAATTAAGAGTTTTGGTAAAGAGAAAACTGGTTTTCTTACTCAAAAAAATGAAGAATTGTTAAGACGTATAATATTTTCTGCGACAAATGAAAGTGATATTATCCTTGATTTTACTGCGGGAAGTGGCACAACAAATGCAGTTGCTCACAAAATGAACAGACAATACATTGGCATTGAACAGTTAGGGAAAGGCGTAGTTTATACAATTGAACGCTTAAAAAAAGTAATTGCTGGTGATCAATTTGGTATCTCTAAATCGGTTAATTGGCAGGGTGGTGGTGATTTCATCTATTGTGAACTGAGGAAATACAACCAAGCATATATGGACAAAATCCAAGCCGCGCAATCCTCTGAAGAACTTGTTGCACTCTGGAAAGACATCGCCCAAAACTCGTTCCTTAACTGGTATGTCAATGCAGAAACGCCACAAGAAGCGGTAGACGATTTCATCAAAATTGATGACCTTGAAGCACAGAAACATTGCTTGGTAGAATTGCTGGATAAAAATCAACTCTATGTCAACCTCTCCGAAATAGAGGATACGGATTTTGGTGTGAGTGAGGAAGATAAGGCGTTGAATAAGACGTTTTATGGGGGTTCTTCGTAGCGCAAACTTTTAGTTTGCGTGCTAAGATGCACAAACTGAAAGTTTGTGCTACAATAGACTTTGCTGCATGCTACTTTTATGGAGAATAGACAAACCTCTGGGACACTCACTTCAATCCGTCACTATTTTGTAGACGAAGGTGGAGACAGTGTCCTCTTTTCCAAGACAGGGAAAGCATTAGTCGGCACAGAAGGATGTTCCCGATTTTTCATACTCGGTTTATTAGATGTGCCGAATCCAGTGGTGTTAAAAGACCGTTTTGATGAATTGCGGGAGCGACTCATCAATGATTCTTATTTTAAGAACGTACCATCTATGCAGCCAAATGAACGAAAAACAGCAATTGCATTCCACGCGAAAGATGATTTGCCAGAAGTCCGCAGGGATGTATTTCAGATTTTACGTGATACTGGGGGACTACGTTTTTTTGCTGTCGTTGCCGATAAATTGAGCGTACTTGAATACGTCCGGCAACGCAACAAACGGGAACCCGATTATCGCTATCATCCCAATGAACTTTACGACTATTTGATGGGACGTTTGTTCAAAGAGAGATTAGGTCAGCATAATAGGTTTAATATTATTTTCTCAAAACGAGGCAAATCTAACAGATTTGACGCTTTGCAGAAACTGGTTGAAACTGCATCCGATTCTCTGATACAAGAACCGGACAGCGGCAACAATCCCGTTACCTATGTGTCTGCCGCAACACCAAAGGAACATGCAGGTTTGCAGGCTGTCGACTATTTTGTTTGGGCATTACAGAGACTCTATGAGCGAGATGAGGAGCGATATCTGCTATATCTATGGGACGCTTTTCGACTTGTACACGATATTGATGACATACGGGAATCCGGTAATGGTGTCTATTATACACAGAACAAACCGCTGACAGCAGAAGTTCTACAGTGGAGAAAATAGAAAAGCCAGGGATATAGGATTGTGCAGACCGCAGCCCGACAATCACGTGGCATGGAGCCGTTTCGTCCCTGGCAATTGTATTGTACTACATACTTGTCATTTTGTCAAGTAATTTTCATACCTTTGAACAATCATTTTTTGACAAATCACATCTTTTGTGTTATACTTTAATTCAGACCAAACAGCATGTGTTAATTTAGTTATCTCTATTAGTTAATTTGTCTGTGAGTTTTCAAATTTTAACGGTAAACCGTTTAACTCATTAGCAGGATGTATACCATGGCTAAATCTGTCCAAGCACTCATTACGCCGGAAGTTCTGAAGTGGGCGCGCGAAGAGCATATCCGACTAAATTTATCCGATGCTGCAAAAAAAATAAAGGTAAAACCCGAACAGCTGGAGAGATGGGAAAACGGAAATGCACAACCAACCATACGGCAATTAAAAGACATTGCAAAGTGTTATAATATTCATATAACTGTTTTCTATCTTCCTGAACCGCCTACAAGTTTTCCACCACTTGTTGATCATAGGTTTTTGCCTGAACCATTAGCAATTAATGATGAACAGTCTTATAGATTGCGAATCAACATCATTGAGGCATTCCAAAGGCGGGAAATACTTATTGATCTTTACCAAATGTTAGATATTACTCCCCCTGAGGTGACACTTAAAATTGATAGGAATGAAACTCATACTAAAGCTGCACAAAAAATAAGACAATTCCTCAAATTCAATCCCAAAGAACTTCCACGAACCAATAATCCACATAACACATTGAAATTTTGGAAGCAAACTGTTGAGTCAAAGGGTATTCTTGTCTGTCAAATTATCTCTCATCGATCTGTCGAATTAGAAACGGTCCGTGGATTTTGCATTGCTCAAAGACCTTTTCCAGTGATTGTAATAAACCCTAAAGACAGTGCTTTCGGCAAAATTTTTACGATTTTCCACGAATTAGTTCATATAGGTCTAGGGGAAAGTGCCATTCAGAATACAAGTTTTGAAGAAGTGAAATCTAGTTATCTGAATGAAATCGAAGTTTTTTGCAATTATGTGGCGGGAGCGACTTTGGTTCCTGAAGATGAATTGTTAAAAATGGTAAGATCGAAGTCAGTTGCAAAAAACTTATCCGAAATCTCTAAACACTTTCAAGTGAGTCCTGAAGTAATCATGCGGAGGCTGTTAATACTCAATGAAATTTCCGATAAAAAGTACCAAACTTTCAGAAACAAACAACAAAAAAAGCATAAAGAAATTCAAGAAAAAGAAACTGAAAAAATATCTTTTCCTGGACCTCACTATAGAAAACTTCTTAATGCATCAGGTGAGTTATTAGCTAAAACAGCTTTTAGTGCTTATTATGAAGAGAAAATTACTATTTCTGAATTAACTTCTATTTTTTCTAATTGTGACACGAAACACCTCTTTGAAATTGAGAAATCCATCTTTGCATGAATACACTATTTAATCTAAATCAGATAATTTACAGTTTAGATACAAGTTCACTTATTGATGCGTATCGTTCTCTGTATCCAATGGAAAACTTTCCGGCATTGTGGAAAAAATTTGAGGAGCTTATTAGAAATGAACGACTTAAAATGTCTGAGTTTGTATTTGCAGAAGCAATGCGAGATAAAGTCTTAAAAGGTTGGTGCCGTCGGGAAAATTTGAAGTCACATCTTGAATTGAAAATTGATGATTCAGATCAAATGGAAGTTCGTAAAATATTGTCAAAGTACCCTGGAATGCTAAAGCTCAAAAAGGGGATATCAGGCGGTGATCCTTGGGTAATAGCTTTGGCAAAGCGGTATCAACCAAATGTAATTGTAGTAACCGAGGAAAAATTAACAGGTAACCTACAACACCCAAGAATCCCTGATGTATGTAAGGATTCTAACATAGAATGTGTTACAATAGCTGGTGTTGTCCAAAAAGAAAATTGGGTCTTTAATTCCAGCACTTGATAAAAGCAAAATGCCCGAAAAATTTTTATACGATCTCATATTAGAGCAATTCGGACGACGAGAGATCCAAAACACCGAAATTCCGACATATCTCACCGATAACCTCAACCCCACTTTTGAACTCCGTGAATATCAAAAAGAAGCGTTCGCGCGGTTCCTTCTCTGTTTTGAAAACGATTTCCCAGGTGAGGGAAAGCCTCTGCATTTTCTTTTCAACATGGCAACCGGTAGCGGTAAAACGCTTATCATGGCAGGTTTGATCCTCTACCTCTATGAGCAGGGTTACCGCAATTTTCTCTTTTTCGTCAACTCCACCAACATCATTGAAAAGACAAAAAACAACTTTCTCAACCCACGTGCGACAAAATATCTCTTCAGTGAAGACATCCATATTGAAGGGAAACGGGTGGCTGTGGCACAAGTAGACAGTTTCGACGGAGCCAACGAAAACGACATCAATATCTGCTTCACAACGCTTCAGCAACTCCATACCGATATGACATCAGAAAAGGAAAACGTGAAGTGCCATCGATTTTTTAGACCAGAATTTCGTAAAGTTAAGACAAGTGTTCTTTCTCAAATTCAATAGGTGTCAAATAGCCTAACGCCGAGTGAGGTCGTTTCTGGTTGGACACCTGTTCAATAAAATGCCCGATGTGAGTTTTAGCCTCCGTTATGTCATCATAATTTCGGATAACGCATAGACAACTTTTCTATTTCCTGTCGGAGCACCTCTTCACAAGGGTCCTTTTTCGGTTGATAATAGAGACTGCTCCGATTGAAACCAAGTGTATCGCAAATCTGTCGCACAGAGTAATCGGTTCGCAAAGTTTTTACGATTTCTCGTTTTTCAGCTGGATTCAACTCAGCCAAGTTGAGGCTTTTTTTGAATGTCCAAGGCAAGGGTCAACCTGCCAACGAGTTGCTCAAGTTGAGAAATCCGCTGTTGAGACGCATTCGTTTGCTTATCAGCAGGTTCAAAGAGGGTCGCCGCGTTTTCAAGGAATTGGCGTTTCCACTTTGAGAGTTGTTCGTCGCTGAGGTTATGGCGGCGACACAACTCCGCTTGTGAACTTTGACCGCTAAGCGCCTCAATAACAACTTCAGCCTTAAATTCGGGAGTGAATCTTCTTCGTTTTGCCATCGGTTCCTCCTTTCAATCAGATTGTTATTATATCACAATCTTGGTTTAGACAGTGGTCTAAATTTCCGATGGCAGTACAAACTTTGTTTCAACATCTGATGGAAGAAACTTTCTAAAACGTGCATTTGATGAGAATCTCTCCAATTATCTGGTAAACAACGGTGTCATGGGTTCAGTTACCACTATACGTCCAGTGCCTTCAATTGTCGCGTCGGTACATCTCAACTATCCACCCTTCTTATCTGAATCTGGACAACTTAATTTTCACTTTAGTCAAGACTGTACCTTGCTTATCGCAGAAAATATAGCAAACCCTGATAATCTTGGAATGACATTGCGTACCGCTGACGCAGCAGGGACAACTGCTGTCTTACTTGGTGGGGAAGGTGCGAGTCCTTTTCATAAAAACTGTATCCGTGCATCGCGTGGTGCTGTTGGTCGTCTGCCTATGTTCCACCTACCAAACACTAATTTGACGATTGAACAACTCAAAACATCAGGGTGGAAAGTTGTTGGTGCTACAGCCAGTGCAGAAAAAGATATCAATGGTATGGAGCATTTTTCTCCTACAGCAATTGTTGTCGGTAACGAAAATAGCGGATTATCGGTTGGAACGCGTAAATGTTGCACAGAATTAGTCCGTATTCCGATGGCAACAGGACAATCGTCCTTAAATGTTGGAGTCGCAGCGGGGATTTTACTCTACGAATTATCTCGGCAAAAGATGACATTTTCATGACTTCAATTTGACAAATTGACCAGAAGATGGTAAAATTGTTTAGTTTTAAAGAGTCGTAGAAAAGTTACAAGATTTTGAAGAACTATGGGTGTTAACACCTAAGGAACGTTTGCATTTGGTATCAAATTGTATTCTAAAATATCTACACGAGGTTCTTGAAAAACAGAATGCGGGTTATCTCGTGCTGATTGATCCTGAAGAATGTGAAGTTGAAAATTGTGCTAAACTTGCGCGCGAAGTTGAACAGGCAGGCGCGGATGCGATTCTCCTTGGTGGCAGTCTGTTGACAAGTGACCTGCATCCGATTGCGGCAGCCCTAAAAGCAGAAACAGCACTGCCTATCGTTCTTTTCCCTGGGGACTCGATGCATCTTACGCCTCACGCAGATGCAATTCTTTATATGAGTCTAATCAGCGGACGAAATCCAAACTACCTTATCGGTGAACAGGTAAAAGCAGCACCGTGGATTCA
Source organism: Candidatus Poribacteria bacterium (assembly GCA_965197475.1). Classification (GTDB taxonomy): domain Bacteria; phylum Poribacteria; class WGA-4E; order WGA-4E; family WGA-3G; genus MSPOR6. The sequence goes on from CBDANF010000003.1 coordinate 2,927,286, forward strand.
ACGGTATTCTCTGGAACCCATTCCTACAGGCTATATGCTCATCGAAGGTGGTAACCGAACGGCTGTTGAATTTATGAGTGGAACAGCACCTATCCCTCGAAATAAACATGACATCGCAGCACCACACGCATTGGCTGCGCAATACCTTGGTATGCAGCTGATATATTTAGAAGCTGGAAGCGGTGCCGAACTTCCTGTTCCGAACGTTATGATTTCGACGGTGAAAACGCAAATTGAAATTCCACTGATTGTAGGCGGTGGCATCCGAACGCCGGAAATCGCTGCAGAAAAAGTTAGTGCTGGTGCCGATTTCATCGTTACAGGGAACATACTTGAAAAGACAGGTTCCTTTGATTTGATGAAACAGTTTGCGGATGTTGTTCATGGATGAGCATCGCAAGGAAATTTTCTTATAGAAACATAAGTAACAAGGATTCAAGCAAAAGAAAGAGAGGTAATTCATTATGTCTGAAAATAATGAGGTAGTAATAAAGATAGAGACAGAAAAAGAAAACAATGACAAGCCTGATTTTCTTATTGATGTGTCTCAAGATGAAACGGATGCGTCTAATGAAACGGATACTGAAACAGAAGAACGGACAATAGAAACCGTTGAGGCTGAACTTGAGGCACTCAAAGAAGAATTTAAAATACAGATAGAAGCAATAGCCGAAGCCGAGCGTGCACAATATGAAGCAGAACGAGAACGTTTGCTACGTACTGCCGCTGAAGCCGAAAATACAAAAAAACGTCTGGAAATCGAAGCACAGAAACAACTTAAGTACGCGAATAAAAACATAATTGAAGGATTGATCCTTGTATTAGATAGTCTTGAAGCAGCAATAAAAAGTGTCAACGAGAAAGTTGAATCAAGTGAGACCTCCTCAGATCTTTCAAACTTCAGCGAAGGGGTGCAATTGGTTCATAAACAACTCATGGATATTCTGAAAATCCATGGACTCACACCAATTGAAGTGGTCGGTGGAACGTTTGACCCGAATCAACATGAAGCAGTCTTTGCTACTGAATCAGATGAAGTCGCAGAAGGAAATATTATTGAAGAATTCAGACGCGGCTATCAACTCCACGATCAGGTAATTCGTGCCGCACAAGTCGCGGTTTCTAAAGGAAAATATGAGCAGTCTCCCTCTGAGGATAACGAGACACAAGATCAGGATAAAGAAGCGCAAGAAGTTGAAAACACTACCGAAAATTAGGTGAAATTAAAACCACAGTGTAAGTAGGTAAACAAATGGTGCAAAAACGGGATTATTACGAAATATTAGATGTAAGTCGAGATGCGGATGAAAACGAAATCAAGAAGGCTTACAGAAAGTTAGCCATTAAATATCATCCGGATAAAAATCCGGGTGATAAAGAAGCAGAAGAAAAGTTTAAAGAAGCAACCGAAGCTTATGATGTCCTGCGGACACCTGAGAAACGACAACGTTACAATCAATTTGGACATGCCGGACTTGAAGGTGCATCCAGCGGGCACGGATTTGGGGTTAACTTTGACGATATTTTGAGCGAAGTCTTCGGAGACGTTTTAGGCGGATTCGGTAGGACACAACATAGACCAAAACAGGGTCGCAGCCTACAATGTAACCTTGAAATCACTCTTGAAGATGCCTTTTACGGGAAAGGGGAAACAATCGAAATTCCTCGCATTGAATCCTGCCCAGAATGTAATGGAAGTGGAGCAGAAACAGGTTCAACGGCTGAAACCTGCCCACAGTGCTACGGACGAGGACAGATAACCCAATCCCAAGGCTTTTTCACGATGTCCCGAACCTGTCCACGCTGCCGAGGTGAAGGTGAAATTATACAAAATCCATGCAGAAATTGTAATGGACAGGGGCGAATTAGAGTGAAACGCGAAATTAAACTGAAGATTGACAAAGGCGTAGATAACGGTTTTGAATATCGGTTGCGTGGAGAAGGGGAAGCGGGTACACTCGGCGGGCCTCCAGGTGATTTACTTGTCGTCGTTCAAATCAAACCACATCAGCGGTTTAGTCGTGAAGGTAGCAATCTGCTTACTTCTGCCAAAATATCGTTTGTCCAAGCAGCATTAGGCAGCACCATCGAAATCAATAGTATTGACGGCACACAAAAATTGGATATTCCCGGCGGAACGCAGTATGGGGATCAGTTGCGTATCCCCGGTAAAGGAATGCCAGAGTACAGACGTTCTAGCTTCGGAGACCTCGTTGTACAGATCGGGATCGAAACACCGAGAAATCTCAATGAACAGCAACGCGAACTTTTAGAACACTTTGCTGAACTACAAGATAAATCAGCGGAATCTGGACACGGTGGATTTTGGGACAAGCTTTTTCGTCCTCACGATGATGAAGATAAATCGTAAAAGATTCAAATGTAAGAGGCGCAATGAATTGGGCGCGGATTACTGTAACAACTTCTAATGACGCATCTGAAGCTGTTGCAAACTATTTATTTGAAATGGAGACTTTCGGTGTTGAACTGAAAGACGCTGCCGATTCAACAACTTCTCTCACCGCATATTATCCGCTGGATGACCGTGTAAACACAAGAGTTAAAAATCTTAGAGATTTTCTCTCTAAACTGCCAACGTGGGGCATCCAACCACATCCTGCGAAAATTGACTTAAAACGGGTTGAATCTGAAGAGTGGACAGATGCGTGGAAGTCAGCTTTCCCACCGCAGCGGATCGGCAAACGTCTACTTATCGCACCAACTTGGCATAAAATCCCCCCTGATGAGGCACGTATTCTAATCCGACTTGATCCTGGTATGGCATTTGGCACCGGTTACCATCCGACTACACGTTTATCATTGGAAATGTTGGAGCAAACGATTGAGCCGCATCAACACGTCGCGGATATCGGAACAGGTTCCGGTATACTTGCAATTGCTGCTATAAAGTTAGGCGCAAAACAAATTGATGCGATTGAACTTGACCCGACAGCAATTCCTGTAGCAGAAACAAACTTCGCCATTAATGGTGTGGCGCAACAAATTCGTTTGCATCAAGGCGATGGAATAAAGACTGCCGATGGCAAATATCATCTAATTGTTGGGAATATTCTAACAAAAGTGATTCTTCCTATTATTCCACATTGTCCTTCGCGATTGCGACCCGAAGGACACATCATTTTTTCTGGAATTTTGGATTCAGAACTGCAAGAGGTTCAGGAGGTATTGGCGGAAAACGGATTGCAATGTATCCATGTGATGCGTGAAGCAGAAGCAGAAGTAATGTGGGTTGCAGTCTTAGCGCGCTTCCTTCGCTAACCCGTGGCAGAGGTTACATCTGCCGAGGTTGAGGTGTGGCATTGTCGGTGATTTTTCGTCACCTTTCAAATGGCAATTCAGGCATGCAGCGTCTTCTACAGACTTCCGATGTACTTCAATGTTTGAACGCGCGGGAGCGGCGTTAAAAAAGAGAATAACCATCACTATGGCAAAAATAAGACCGATTACGCAAACAATATAAAATAGCACCTTGGGGTTAGCTTGTTCGGTCGGCATATAAGAAAAGTAGACTCCTAATCTGCAGTGCTTTTAGTCTCAGCTAATAGGATACCTTATATTTACCCGTTCTGCAACTGAAATTGCAGTCTTATTCAAAAAAAGGAAAAAGGACCGGTAAATTTTCTGCTGTTAGTGAAGAACCGTATTCACAAGATTCAAATGCTTCAGCATATTGAATGTTAACACCGATTTTTTCCCCGTAATGTGCTTTTAATAGATCGCGATATTTTTCTGCTATAGTACGGAAACGATTTCGTAAACGTTCTGCAAGCCATTCGCGCCGAACTTCGGCATTATCGGGAACTGCATTTAGGGTGCCGCTGTTGTAAGGAAGCCATTCATAGAATTGTGATGTATGGCAATGCAACATATCAATTTTCTGTCCCACTACGGTGTCAATACCGACAACGACATCCGGTGTAAACGGGATAGGTTTCATAAAACCATCGCTCAAATACACAATGACAGGGTTTTTCTCCAGATGTGGCGTAAGCGCACAGATATTGGGAACGGTTACCATATACGCTGCATCCTGCACCAGTATTGACGTATAACGATGATCGGGATGATAGTCGTTGGGGCGGTGTGTCATAATCAGGTCTGGCCGGAATTCTCGAATAGTGCGGATAATTTGATACCGATTTTCTAAAGTCGGCATCAATTTACCATCGTGGTTGTCAAGCAATTCATATTCAATGCCGATAATTTCTGCGGCTGCTTGTGCTTCTGCATTACGCCGTTGCGTTAAAGGACCACCACCCACTTCATGATGTCCGGCATCACCGTTGGTAACAGAAACGAATTTAACATGGTGTCCCTGCTCCCTATATAGTGCAGCAACGCCGCCAGCTTTAATATCACAATCGTCGGGATGCGCTCCGAAAACTAAAATGCGGATATGTTTTGTGTCCATTAGATTTTCCGTAAAAGTGTCCTGTTAATTTTCCTCTGGATCCAGAAAGTCCAAATCGTCAAAGGGTTTTCCATTCATATCAGTAAGTCGCAGATAGAATCCTGCTTTTTCTTCTTGATTGCACACCTTAACAAGAATAGTGTTTTTGCCCTGCTTGAGTATAACAGGGACAGTGTACTGGTCCACTTCTGCATCGTGAATTTCCGTATTCGCGAACACCTTTTTACCATTTAACCAGACTTTCGCTTGGCAACTGCTGCCAAATCGAATTTGTGCTTGCCGTTCATCAGGTGAAGTAAGTGTTGTCCATGCATAAGTGGTCAGCCAATTGCTGTCTATGCCGAATTCAACATATCCATCAAAGGTCTCATCCTCAGTCATTACCCAAGTTACACTGCCATTTACGCTATCGTATTTTTCAGTTGTGTTAATCTGCGTTGCGTTTTCAGGGATGTATGCTTTATCGTACCCGATGCCATTCGTGTTGTCAAACGGTCCGAGAATCAACCATAAGTCTTCAGAGATGAAACCTGCTTTCTGAATGTACGTTTTTGCCTTTTCGGGCTCGTCATATTCACGGTAAAATTCAGCCATTGTCAAATTGGTGTTTAGGTTGAGACTTGGCATGGCTTTAAGCAAATTGTCTGCCATCCGAGCAAGTTCAGTGTAGATCCGTTGCAACTCTCGAGAGATTTCCTTCCGTTCACTGTCCCGGGCGGTCATATCCAGTGCTTTCTTATATGCATTGACAGCTTTTTCCAATTCACCATCATAACGATACCTCCGGGCAATTGATCGCTGCATACTAAACGTAAGTGTACCTTTACTTTCTTCTCGTATAAAGAATTCCTCTAGCTTGTCATGGTTGCGATAGATATTTATTAACTGTCGTTCAATATTCTGACGACTATAATCTGAAGAAGTGTATTGGATAGCTTGCTCATAAGTTTTTTCGGCAGCATCCATGTCATTTTTCCTGAGATAAAGTTCTAACAATTCATGATAAACTTGTTGATCTCCAGGTGTAAGTTCAATTGCTTTTTCGTATGCAGTGATAGAATCATCAATCTGCTTTTTGGAGGCATAAAGTTTTGCGATACGTGCATAGTGGACTCCGATTTCCGGTTCTGCATCAATGTATTTATGGGCGAGTTCAAGTGCCTTACTGTATTTGCCAACAGCCTGGTAACTGTTGACGAGTCCATCTTGATACTTTGTGTTCACTGGATCTTTTTCAAGTAAAGCATTCCAGATTTCTACTGCCTTACTATGCTGATTTTGACGAGAATAGAGCGTTGCCAGTTTTTCTTTTGATACAAGATCCTCTGGTACTGCTTTCGTAATCTGCTCATAAGCTTTGATAGCTTCGTTAGGTTTATTGCTGTTCATATACTGTTGTGCCAAAGCGCGTAGGGTTCCGAAGTCAATTTTTTCTGTATTTTGGGCTGCATTGATAGATTGACTTTGCCTTTTTTTAATTTCTTGCAACTTTTCTTGTGTCTCTCGGCGTTTCCAAGAATGTACCAACCAGTTGTCTCTGATATCAGTAAACAGTGCTTCGGCATCATCCCACATTCTGAAAGACATGTATTTTTTGGCGACTTGTTCCTTATCTGATATACTTCCTCCTCTTCGCATAATTTGAATGTTGCCTATCTTTCGGCATATCTCTTGTGCCTTTTCAATCTCGCCACTGTTTTTATAAGCAATGACAATTGAATCGTATATACTTTGGACAGTACTATCATCCTGCAGATTGACTTGTGCAACAGCCGCTTTGAGCAGTTTAAGTTCAAGGTTGTAATTATTAGCAGCCTGACAGGTGTTCGCTAATTTTCTTATCCATCTTAAATTTGCTCGTGCCGGATCATTCTCAAGTATCTGATTAACGAGCGGTGCTGCATCTTCATTATTATTCATAGTTATTTTCATGAGTGTAACGAGATAAAGCAAGAATGTATCTGTAGGATTCTCTACGAATTTTTCTTCGTATTCTTTTGAAAAGACTTCTAAATTGCCAGTGGTTTTGTAAAGCTCAACAAGTTTAAGTATTAACTGTTCTTGGAGTAAAACCCTATTTACTGTGTCCAGTTTTTGACGCAAGAGCTGAATAGCCTTGTCATGTTCATTTATGTGTGAATATGCAGATGCAAGTTTCAAATATGTATCTATATCGCTTGGATCAATTTCAACGATCTTCTCAGATAACTCAATGATGGTCATAGCTGCTTCCTGATTGTACTTGGTTCTATTAGCATATTCTTCAACTATGTTCCGCGCGATATTGAGTCCAATATATTGACTTTCGGTCAACGTATTTTCCTTTGTCACGAGCATTTCTTCTACGAGTGCAACGAGTTCGTCAATTTTTTCTGACTCAATAAATGCACTGATCAGTGACCAATAATAGGTTCTAAAAAGACCTGGGTTATCTTTAAGGAGTATAGCATATTGGGTTGCGGCATTTTTATACTGTTCATTTTCTTTCAACATATATGCATATCTCTGTCGGGTTGCATTATCCTCCGGTTTTAGTGTTAGTGCCGCCTTATAAGCCTCTGATGATTTTTTATACTGTTCTCTTCTTTCGTAGAACTCCACTAACCTGATTTGTGCCTGGAATGAATCGGGATTCTTTTGGGCAGCATCAACTAACAAGGATTCGCGTTTTTTAGTAACTTCTACTCGTCTTTTCTTAGCTTCTGCATTTTTCGCTGTTAGCTGGAGAGCTCGCTGGAAATCCCATTGGTCTAACTCCTGCCTCCGTGAAGAACTTCTGTTATCCAGATACAGAGCACGTTTGGCAAGAAGTGCTGCATCCTGATGTTGACCAAGATCTTTTAGATACTGTGCTAATTGAGTTAAATCGGATGGATCTTTTTCTTGCCTCATTAAGGACATCGCTTTTTTTGCGACAGCAATTGCATATTGTGTAAGTCCTGCGTTCTGAAGTTGTCGTGAAAACTGATAGAGTTCTCGACTTCCTGCCCCTGAATTCAGTTTTTTTACCATTAACTCGCGTACAGTTTCAATATTTCCTGTGTGCAAGGCAAGTTGTAACATAAGCTGAAGGTAATGCTCTCGATTTCTCGGATCATCTGCAGCAGATTCTTTAAGCAAATCTAATGCTGTTACATATTGATGTGTCTGAATAGATATGAAAACTGTGTTAAGTTTGAGCGTAATATCATTAGAAAATTCTTTTTGTAGTGCATAGAGGATTTCACGTGCTTTGTCTCGATTTCCCTCCCACCAATAACAATAACTGAGAGCTAAAGCTGGATAAATACGGTCTTTGCCTTTAGCGGATTCTAATTTCGTTTGAAATTTGGCGTACAATGTTTCCTTTTGATTTTTCATCCACAGTTGGCTAAAAATTTGTTGAAGAAACTTCAACCGATTCTGATTAAAGTAAATCGTTGGGGATGTATAATTTGATTCTGTCTGAGTATAGCCTCCGTAAGCAATTGGCGAGTAACCAAGTGTTGAGACGTTTTCGGTTGTTGTGATGTTCGGTTTGCTGTATTCAAGGTACTTCCAGAAAAGCGCAATTGCTTTGTCGGTCTGTCCTAATGCAATGTAAGCAGTTGTAAGACTCTGATAACTATCCAAGTACAGCTGCCACTGTTGTTCAATGGACGATTTCTGCTTGCTTCGTTGCGTCCGAATGTTAGGCTCCCCTGATGGGATTGGAAATTGGTCGAGTAATTTTTGTGCCCTGTCAACTGCCTCTATTTGTGCAAGAGTCGTAATTAATGTTGCACCTGTGTTAAGGTCAGTTATTTCTTCATCTTTAATTTTTTCAACGAGTTTTTGAGCATCTGCCTTTCTGCCCTCACGAGAAAGTATGCTCGCGTATTGTACTATATACCAGAATCGTATTTCTGGAGGTAAGTCCGTTACGTCATTAATGTACTGCGCTAAGAAATCAGAGTCTTGGTTTTTCTCAATTGCGTGATTCATTCGTATGGCTTGATACAATGGATTATCTGGTTCGGCGACAATTAATCGGTCAATCACTTCGTTTGCTTTTTTGGAATCCTCAATTAAAGTATAGAAATGTGCTAATGTTTCAAGAATCCGTATATCTTTTGGGTTTGCTGCAGCGTTTTTCTCAAATTTTTGAATTAGCTCAGATAGTTTGCCTTGACTTTCTGCGATTTCCTTCAACATAACAAGGGCACCGGCTTGTGCTTCCTCAAAACTACTCGGTTTCCAAATTTGTTCACCTCTGTCCCAATGGATGATTCCGAAAGAAACTTCCCAAGCAAGATTTTGCGCGAGATAAAAATCGTTAATGTTAATTCCTGGAGGCCAAGATTTGGAGTCAAACAATCTTCCAGCTATATGCTGAGTTGGATTAAACTTTGCTGACACGGGTTTTGGCATTTCCAGAATTCGTTGAAAGTACATCTCTGTTTTGTCTATTTCGGTCATTGCGGCAAATAGTGCACCAACCTGATATAATGATACTGCATCATTTGCTTTTTCAGATACTCGTCCAAGCAAGGTAATAGCATCATCCAGCATCCTATGTCGCATCAGTAAAGTCACCAATTTGATCCCAACTTCAAATGTATGATTTTTTGTATGCAGAAGTTTTTCCCATGCCTGAATCGCTTCCTCTTCGCGTCCTGCATCAAATAACAATTCACCCAGTTTTTGGTGATTGATGGGATCCGGGTGTGTTTCCACAAGCCGCTGTTGATAGGCGAGAGCATCTGCAATATCACCGAGGTCCAGACTAATATTAACCAGTCTTTCTAACAACTCAGGATTTCCTCGTTCTCGGTCTAAGGCACGTGCTAATTGGAAACGTGCGTTTGCTAATTCGCCCTCCAAGCGATAAAATTCTGATAGTGCTAAAACAGCTCCGACATAGGTTGTGTCAACTTTTGCCATCTGCTTCAGTTTTTCTTCAAACTCACCACGTTTACCTAATTCATAATATACTTCAGAAAGCGGTTTGACGAGATTGAGTTTGTCGTCCACATTAGTACTTAGTTCCCAACATCGCCAGTATTGGACGATAGCTTCTTGCGGCTTGCCCGAAAGTTTGAGTGTTTCAGCAAGTTTTATGCAAATGTCAACAGCATCCGGACGAAGACGTACTGCCTGTCTGAGACTATTAATTGAAGTTTCAAAATCTCTGGACTGCTTAGCGATTTCCGCCAACAGCTGATGTCCTTCAGGATTGCGAGGGGTGTGTGCAACAACTTGTTTTGCAGCAGCAGTTGCAGCCGCAAAATCCATAACATTTAGATAAGAACGCGCTATATTCGCATAATATTCGCGTGCATTTGTGTTGTCCACTTTGATTAAGTGTTTATAGATAGCATTTGCAGCCTCACGATGTCCCTGCTTGTCGTAGATGTCTGCAAGCCAACGGTTAATAACTACATTATCAGGTTGGAGTGTTTTGACTTTTAATAGTACTTTAAGCGCGTGAGTGATGTTGCCCAATTTTAGATACATTTTCGCAAGTCGCTTATGGTTTGCAAAGGTCTCGGCAGAAGCAAGATTCGGTTTTTGAAGTTCAACCTCCATCGCTTCAACTTTGTCCATGAGCGTTCCTTGCCTACGATAGATTTCAATTCGCCGATCGTCAATCTGTTCGGCGAAAAAATCGTTGGGGGCGAACTTAGCGGCTTCTGTGTATTCTGCTAATGCTTCATCGTAAGCTTTGTTTTCCATCAACCTTTTCGCTAATGCTTCACGATAACGGTATGCTTCCGGCATCAACTGCACCGCTTTTCGACTAACATTGATTGCCTGAGTTTGTAATTCCTTTGCTCCGAACAGTTGTGCCAACTGGTCATAATTTTCAGCGATACCTTTATCATTGGCAACCATCCGATTCCATGTCTCAATTGCTTTTTCATGGTTTCCCTGACGAAAGTAGAATTCACCGAAATACCGAATGTAATCCAGATTGTCGGGGGCGAGCGAGATTGCCTTTTGATATGCTGCGACAGCATCAGCGGTCCACTTATGGTTGGTGTAAATCTCGGCGAGAGTGATGTATGTGCTTGCATTCTCCGGGTCGTAGTCAATCATTCTCTGATAAGTCGCCTTTGCCTTATCTTCGTTTTCTAATTGCAAATACAGTTTGCCGAGCTCACGATAGATACCAAAATTGTCGGGTTGTTGCTTGCTGAGTATTTCGTATTCTACCGCTGCATCCTCAAATTTATCTGCGTTGCGAAGGGTATTGATAAGGTTCAGACGTAAATTCGTGTCAGTTGGAGCAAGTTCCAATCCTTTTCTATATGCCGCAATACCTTCTTCTAACTGCTGATTTTCAATATATGCTGCAGCAAGTAATCCGTGTAACTCTGGCTCTTTTGGTGTTGCTTTAAGTTTTTCTTGATAGTATGAGATTAGGTCTTTCCAGTTTGCATCGTTGGCGTAAATAGTGATAATCCGATTTTGAAGGTCTTTACGCAGCCAGTTCCCCGGGGCAGTCAAGGCAAGTGCATCATCGTAACTTTGAATGGCATCCTGATAATCACCTTTCTCTTCCTGAATATTTCCTATTTCCCGACGACTTAGACACACACGATATGGATCATCTTTTTTAATCTCAATGATTGTTTGATGTTGCACTATCGCTTGTGAGTAAAGACCCTGTTCGTAGTAAAGATCGGCAAGTTCAATAAGGGCGAAGATGTTCTGTGGATTAAGTTCAGAGATTTTTTCCCATGCTTGAATCGCTTCTTTTACCCTATCTTGACGGAAATAAACGTGTCCAAGGGACTTATAAATTGCAATCAATTCCTCGGGAGGCACAGTCTGTGCTTGTTCTAATAAGGCTGCGGCTTTGCCTAATTCTGTGATTGCCTCCTTATCTTGACGCAAAGTCGTATACATCTGTCCTAATGCGAAATGGGTGTAATAATCGTTCGGAGAAAGCTCAACTGCACGTTGATACGCCGAAACTGCCTTAATATCTTTAGCAAAACGTTTGTATATATGTCCCAGTATAAGGTGCAAATTTGGGTCGTTCGGGTTAGCTTGTGTTTCTGCCTGATAATCGGAAATCATTGCATCTAACCCCTTGTCTTCAAGGTAAAACTGGCACAAACGCTCGAATGTATTACCCTCTTTCGGCTTTTGACGCAGCATCAGTTTGTAACGCTCAATGATTTTCTCATCGGGCACCTCGTCTTGAGCAGTAATAATTGATGTAAAACATAACGTGTAGGATATAAGAAAGACAAAAAACACAAACGTTCGTTGTTTTTCAAGCTTAGACATGAGACGATCTCCTTGAAAGTGGCTGTGTTAGGAAAATAATCTTTTAATTCTGCTTCTTATTGATATCTGAAATAGCCAGGTTTAGCACAAGTGATGGAATGTCGTTATACTTGCAAAGACATGCACACGGGTGAAGAAACACACAAAATCCAATATGGTAGACAAGTCTTGAGCCAACAGAAGCACCTGCCAAACGCTTACTCACTGAACGTCGGGGACATTGGGCAATAGAGACAAGGTGTACTGAGTGCGGGATGTTGTGTTTGGAGAAGATACTTCTCACGTCCGACAAATGCCATACTCGCTTAACCCAGCAGGTAAAGGTGGCAAATAGCGTTAGATTTGGTCAAACCTTTCCGGTTGCAAACCAAGTTTTTGATATGATTCAGCAGTTGGGAAAATCTTACCGGGATTACAGAGTCCTGTCGGATTGAAAATCTCCTTGACATTCGCCATCACTTGTAAATCAGCAGGACTGAAGATAAGCGGCATATAATCCATCTTTTCAACACCGATACCGTGTTCTCCTGTGATCGTGCCACCGACTTCAGCGCATACGGTCAGGATTTCTTTGTTCACATGTTCCACCCGTTCACACTGGTCGTGATCACGTTCGTCAAAAAGAACAATCGGATGGATATTACCATCACCCGCATGGAACACATTCGCAATCGCAATCTGATATTTTTCAGAGATTTCTGAGATACGTCGTAGTACCTTTGGTAACCGAGTACGTGGCACAACCCCATCCTGCGTAATATAGTTCGGAGCAAGTCGTCCGAATGAACCGAACGCGCTTTTGCGCGCCTTCCAAAGCTCTTGACGTTCCGCATCATCTTTGGCGTAGTTCACCTCTCGAGCGTTGTGTTGCTTGAAGATTTCAAGTATCCGATCTGTTTGATTTTGCATGCCTGCCTTAATACCGTCAAGTTCTACAATTAGAATCGCTTCGGCATCAAGGGGAAAACCGAACTTGAATGCTTCCTCCAATGCACGAATAACAAGCGTATCCATCATTTCAAGTGCGGCTGGAATAATTCCCGCACCGATAATTGTTGAAACAGCATTAGAGGCATCGTCCATTTTGTCAAAGACTGCAAGCGCGGTTTGATACGCTTGCGGATTCCGTGTGAGACGGAGTGTCGCTTTTGTTACGATCCCAAACGTGCCTTCAGAACCGATCATTACACCACGTAGATCATAACCGGGAACTTCTTCAACAGCACCACCGAATTCGATTATTTCACCATCCGGCATTACCACTTCCATTCCAAGCACATGGTCAGAGGTGACACCGTATTTTAGCGTGTGAGGACCGCCAGAGTTTTCAGCGATATTACCACCGATTGTACACGCCTTTTGACTTGATGGGTCTGGTGCATAATGGTAACCTTGAGCCTGCACTGCCTGAGACAAAAGCAGATTGACAACTCCCGGTTCAATGACTGCTCGCTCGTTTTCAATGTCTATTTCAAGGATGCGGTCCATTCGATTGAGCGCAATAATTATGCCCCCTTGAACAGACAACATGCCACCGCTCAAACCTGTTCCACCGCCGCGTGCGATAAATGGTGTATTATATTTATTCGCTAACTTGACAATATCCGACACCTGTTGTGTTGTATCAGCAAAGACAACAACATCCGGCAATGCCTTAAAAGATGGTGCTGCGTCACATTCGTATACCGACAAAGCGGTTGCATCTGTTAGGACATTTTTGGAACCGAGGAGTTCAGAGAGTTCTGCAATGAGTTGTTCTTTTTGTTCCATGGTGTTTTCCTTATTACACAATTTTATCGTGTTTCTTCAGATTAGATTATCATATTTCCATTTGTTTGTCCAATTAGAAATGTCACGAAGTATTAATTTTTTGGCACAAAATAGCGTAAAATGTTATAATATTAAAGTTATAGAATTAGTCAGAGTTTAATTCGGAAAATCCATTATCTTATTAATGCACGTTTTCGCGTGCAGAAATGAAGGAGACAAAATGCGAAAATTAGTTTTGATTTTAGGAATCACATGTTTAATTGTGTGGCTGCTACCACATATTAGTTCTGCTAAGATTGACCCAGAAAAAGTGGTCGGTGTATGGCTATTTGATGAAGGTGCAGGTAATAATGTTGAAGATTCTTCCGGTAAGGGCAATAATGGCACGATTAATGGGGCAAAATGGAAGGATGGAAAATTCGGCGATGGACTTGAGTTTGATGGTGGAGATTGGGTGTCCATTCCCTCTACACCTGAACTTCAAGTTGGCGAAGAACTGACCATGATGGCATGGTTCTATGCAACTAATATTGGGGATTGGAGACAACTTATAGCCAAAAGTGACGAGTATCTGTTACGTATTGACCCACCACATGAACAAAACAAAATGTCTGCCTTTGTAAATGCTGAAAATGAATGGGAGCCGCGAGCATCTTCACGTGTGCCTGAAACAAACACATGGATTCACTTCGCTGCGACTTATGACAGTGGAGCAAACAGTGATCATCTTGTTGTATATGTTAACGGTGAACACGCTGGCGCAAGTTCTCGTGCCGGGCAGGTTGCCGTAACCGGAAATGCTGTTGAAATCGGCAAGTGGGATAATGGTTCATATTTCGTCGGAATTATTGATGAAGTGGCTACATTTAAAGATGTACTCACTGAAGATGACTTGAAAACTATCATGGATAACGGTTTAGATAAAGCACTCGGTGGTGTCGCAGCTGTTGATGCATCCGACAAATTGGCAACAACTTGGGGCACCATTAAAGCGAACCGGTAAAACAGTTCAAGTGCACACTACGTGGGCGGATAAGAACACTTCCGCCCTTAATCTTAAAATACACATCTGAACATTGAAAATAAACACGAAGGAGAAATTTTGCCCTCATGTCCATTCCTAAAATGTCTGTGAATAACCCTGTTTTAGCGAACATGCTGATGATTCTTATTATTATTTTTGGGTTGTATGCATGGATCAACTTACCAAGGGAACTCACCCCGGAAATCGCCCTACAAAGTGCTACCGTAACGACACTATACCCAGGTGCATCCCCGGAAGAGGTTGAAAAACTGATATCTGCACCAATTGAAGAGGCAATTGAGGAAAACGTCAACAAAATCAATCTGATGCTTTCCACTTCTTCAGAGGGTAGATCAATTATCTCGGTTGATTTTGATGAAATGAGTGACAGAGATTTCGACAAAGAGATGGAGAATCTCCGCACTGCTGTTGAAGGTGTAAATGATTTACCGGAGGAGATTTTAGACGATCCCAAGGTAATGGAATTGGATATTAGTTCCGGATTTCCGATGTTGACGATTGTTGTCGGAGGAAACATTTCAGAGTCTCAAATGCGGGAAATTGCGGAGAATCTAAAAGACGAGATATTAGAAATTAAAAACATTGCATCTGTGCAAATTGCTGGACTACGTGATAGAGTAATTTGGATTGAGGTTGATCCGGATCGGTTGAAAGCGTATAATCTCCCGATCACTGCTATTACAATGGCACTACAAGCAGGGAATTTAAATCTACCCGCAGGAACAATGGAGATTGGTAACACGGAGTTTATGGTGCGAACAATGGGAGAATTTCCTAATCCTGACTATATCGGTGATACAATCATCAGTGTTCAGCCATCAGGGACACCACTTAGACTTCGAGATGTTGCAACAGTATCTGATGATTATGAGGAAGCACGAACACTTTCAAGAATTGAAGGGAAATCCTCTATCAGTCTAAGCGTTCAAAAAAAGAAAGAGGGCAACACTATCTCTTTGGTGGCGAAACTTCGCGATTTAGTCAAAAAACGCCAAGTTGAACTTCCTGAAGGTGCAGTGTTGACACCTGTGAACGACTATTCCGTGATCTTAAAAGAGAGGTTGGGCATTCTTGAAACAAATGCTGTATTCGGACTTATTCTTGTCATATTCATGCTTTTCCTATTTATCGGATGGCGAAATGCCCTCTTTGCAGCACTTGGTATTCCGGTGGCATTTATGGCAACTTTTTGGTTCATGTCAATAGTGGATTATTCGCTGAGTGGTGTGGCACTGTTTGGTCTCATCTTGGTCGTAGGAATTGTTGTAGACGATGCCATCGTTGTTATAGAGAACACCTATCGGCATATAGAGGCAGGAGAATCCCCGAAAGTTGCAGCCGTTCGCGGTGCAGAAGAGGTTGGCTGGCCTGTTTTAGCGGCAAGTTTGACAACGATTGGTGCATTTGGTCCCTTGATGTTTATGTCAGGTGTTTCAGGGCAGTATATGCGGATCGTGCCAATAATGGCAATTATCGTCTTAGTGGCTTCGCTCTTTGAAGTTTTTGTAATTTTACCGGCACACGTTGCTGAGTGGGGAAAAGCCAAAACACGGACAGGACGCAGTAGACTTGAAAACCTCCGTACACGATCTCAAGGTGCATTCACCATAAGTATCCTTTTTGCTGGCTTTTTTGCGTGGTTTGCCACGATTTTTGACATTATACGGAACAGATATGTCAGAATCCTGAAAATAACGATCCGAAAACGGTATATCTTTGTAGGAAGCGTTCTCTTTATCGGAACGATTGCGTGCGTCAGTGCCTTTGTAGTTCTTGACAAGGAACTTTTTCCCGGTGAAGACTTTCCACAATTTTACGTCAAGGCAGAAATGCCACCGTCCTACGGCATACAGGAAACAACTGATGTAATCGCACAACTTGAAGATGCAGCCAAAACTTTGCCGGAAGATGAAGTTGCTGCTATTGTTAGCAATATAGGCTTACATACACCTATCTCAGGGCTTCTTAAAGGCATCACCTACGGTTCCAATTTTGGAGAACTTATCATTGAACTTGTTCCCAAAGATCAACGGACTCGGAACACTGACCAAATCATCGATTCCTTACGGCAACAGACTGCTAATATCAGTGGCATGGAAAAAAAACCCAATTTTGTCAAACTGGAAGGGGGTCCACCCCAAGGACCAGATGTTGAGGTAAAGGTCAAGGGGACTCGGTTTGAACAGTTAGTTGAAATTGCTGATCGACTTAAAGCAACATTAAGCCAAATAGATGGTGTGGAAGACATACGAGACGATTTTCGCGTCGGTAAATCTGAATTACGTATCTATTTGAAACCTGAAAAAGCTGCGCAATTTGGAATGTCAACCCGCCAAGTTGCTCAGGCTGTTCGCACTGCTATTGAAGGTGCAAAGGCGACAACCTATCGTGAGGCAGATGAAGCAATTGATGTAATCGTCAAATACAGAGAGGATCGTTTACAGACAATAGAAGAACTGAACGACCTATTGATAGCAACACCGACTGGAGCGATTATCCCTTTAAAAGATGTTGCTGATATAACTGAGGAGAAAGGGTATGCGGATATCCGCCGCTTTGAAGGAGAACGTGCAATCACTGTTTATGCAGCGGTTGATTCAACGAAAACCACACCATTTAAAGTTAACCAAATATTAATGAACTCTTTTGCTGATATTGAATCTTTATATCCCGGTTATCGGCTTGATTTCCGTGGGGTCTTTGACGAAATACGGGAATCTTTTGGAGAGTTATGGAAACTTTTTATCGTTGGAATTCTTGTCATCTATATGATATTGGGTGCGCAATTCAAATCGTTTACACAACCGATCATAATCCTTTTTGCTGTGCCGTTCGGAATGATAGGCGCGATGGTCGGGTTACTCTTTTCCAATGCAACGCTTAGTATGGTTGCAATGTTCGGTATCGTCGCACTTGCGGGGATTGTCGTGAATGATTCAATTGTGTTAATTGATTTTATCAACAAGTACAGAGAACGCGGTTTTAATAGATGGTATGCGATTCTTAAAGGTGGGAGTGTTCGTCTACGTCCAATTGTCTTAACCTCATTAACGACAATTTTCGGACTTATTCCGATGGCATTGGGGCTTGGTGGAAAATCCCCTATCTGGCAGCCGATGGCGAATACTATCATATTTGGTCTTGCCTTTGCAACGATTATGACACTGTTTGTAATGCCTTCATTGTATGCAATCACTACTGACCTGCGCGGAGTTTTTCTAAAAGACCCTGAAGCGCGTTTCCGAACTGTAACTGATGAAGAATTATTAGGGGCTGCTGTTCCTGCGGATGATTAGACCCAATGCGAATTTTCGTGATTTAAATTCCTCAAAATCTATACTTTTCGCATAAGTAATTCATTAAAGTGCATGCGGTAAAAGATGGACGAATTTAGTTTTCAAAAGCGTCTTAGATGTGGTATAATGTGAATGAATTTATTTCAATGTCCGCACGAATTCTTCGCACCACCAAAGATCTACATATTTAATTTTAAAATAAAAAAGTTTAGAAAAAAGGACAACAACATGGGTAAAATAGCCGATGCAACCTTTCAAGGTAAGATGGACACCTACAACTTTGGGGTTTATACCACGGACACGGTTTTCATTGACGTTGGAGCCGTTTACATATTCTCAAAACGTGTAGTTGGATCCGATGGAAGGGGTACACATACGTTTCTATACATCGGTCAAACACATTCACTTGAAGACAGAATCCCGTATCACGAACAGTGGCTCTGTGCACAGAGGAATGGTGTAAATTGTATATGCGTTCATCCAGACGATGATGCCAGTTCCCGAATAAAAAAAGAAGCAGATCTTCTCGCTACAAACCCCACCCCGTGTAACAGAGAATAGTTCATGCTTAATCATCGGAAATAGCTCAAGGAAGATTATCAAATGGCGATACTAGAAGGTTTTAGAGTAAGGAACTATGGTGTTCTAAAAGATGTGACATTGGGTCGTCTATGGGACCAAGGGAAAGTACCGCTCACTCCTATAACTGCAATAATTGGAAAAAATGGAGTCGGTAAGACCACATTATTTGATGCGTTTGGTTTCCTTGCTCATGCTTTTAAGTTTGATGTCGAGACAGCTTGTGATGATCGCGGAGGTTTAAAAAAATACGTTCGCAAGGAGAGAAAGAGCCAATTGTTTTTGATGTGTACTACCGAGAACATAAGAATGTTCAACCTATTACATACCAAGTAGCAATTGGAGATGACCAATTTGGTCGTCCTTATGTCCTACAAGAACGTCTCAGGCAAAGGCGAAAGGGACAGAAATACGGTGAACCGTATACTTTTTTAAGACTTGATAACGGTAGTGGGGTAGCGTGGAAAGGCAACCAAGAAGGCTATCAGAAAACTCCTTTTGAATCCATAAAATCAATAATTATAAGTACTTCAAGTAGCAAAAAAAAAGAAAAAGTTAAAAAGATAGATATAAAAAAAGGTGACCTTATTGACGATAACGAGAACTCAAGTCAAGCCTCAAGTAACTTAGACCTCTTAGAATACATAGTCAATAAGGAAGCCGACGAGACTGAGATTATTAAATTGGAGGATCCGCGAAAACTTGGCATTGCCACTCTCGGTGCTTTGAAGCAGCATCCGCGAATTTCTGCTTTTCGTAGGTTCATTGAAGGATGGTTTCTTAGTTACTTCACTCCTGATGCAGCACGTAACTTACAATTTGCCGGCCCGCAAGAACACCTCAATATACAAGGCGATAACCTCAGAAACGTTGCGCAATTTATGGAGCGCGAATACCCTCAACGTTTCCAAGTAATTCTAAAAAAAAATCGCAGATAAAATTCCGGGCATAGAAAAAATTGACACCAAGAAAACAGAAGACAATAGGTTACTACTCAGGTTCAACGAAAAAAGGTTGGCTCATGTAAAAAGTAAGTGCTATTTTTTCAAAGTTATGTTAGCGTGTTACCTATGGACTTTCCAATACAATCTCTCCTGGATGAAGAAAAAACTCAAGCGTGGGTGTTGGATCATTTCCACCTTCAAGGGCTGTGTTGCCCAAAATGCCAAGCGAGCGTGGCGGAGGCACGCAAGTTCCGTCCGACTGAAACAAGTGGTCTACAAGTGTATCGCTGCAAACACTGTGAGAGCATCTACAACCTCTATACCGGGACGGTCTTTGCTGGCACGCAGTTTCGTCCCTCACAGGTCGTTCTGCTTTTGCGCGGTGTCTGTCAAGGTGTTTCAAGTGCACAACTCGGGTGTGAACTGGGTCTAAGTCGTCAAACCGTTCTTTCTATAAGACGTAAACTCCAAACTTCGGCAGAGCAGATACAACCCGAAGCTGCTTTACCTGATGCTGAAGTCGAAACAGATGAGATGTTTCAAAACGCCGGTGAAAAAGGCGATAAGCACGTTGATGCTTCGGATCCGCCGCGTCGGCGTGGCAATAAACGCAGGGAACATGGGACTTATGACAATGATCGTCCGCCTATTGTTGGGACGAAAGGTCGCGAAAGCGGTCTCCTGAGATTACGTGTTGTGCGGCACACCGATTCTGCGACGCTTTCAACACACGTTCATCAGTGGACGTTGCCGACTTCAACGGTGTATACGGATGGTTGGCGTGGCTATAACCGTATTCAGCGCGCCCGTGAGATTGTTCTCCATAAGGATGGCGAGTGGGCAAGAGACGCAGACGGTGATGGTCTTTACGAGATCCATACAAGGACGATTGAAGGTGCCTGGACGACGCTGCGAAACTTCCTTCGTCCCTTTCGTGGCGTTCATAAAAAGTTCCTCGCCGGTTACGTCGCAATCTGTGAGTTCGTCATGAATCTAAAAGCTGTCAGTGTTGATTTTATAGCAAAACTCGTCAAAAGCACTTACTCTTGACATGAGCGAAAAGGTTTTCAAGATCCCTTCCAAGTTGAGCAAATGTCCGATGGAACACTCAAACTGTTTGCATATCTTCTGATGCTTGAAAATCCTACGCCACCGCCATTTCTTTGTATTGAAGAACCGGAAAACTACTTATATCACAAACTTTTGGAGATTCTCGCCACTGAATTCCGAGAACATGCAACAGGACTCAAAGGCGGTTCACAGGTTTTTGTTACGACGCATCAACCATACTTTGTCAATGCATTAGACCCGAAAGAGGTCTGGATCCTCGAAAAAAAAGAAGATGGGTTTTCCAAAATCCGTCGGGCAAGCGAAGATCCGCTTGTGAATAACCTGGTTGAAGAAGGGTTACCTTTGGGCGGGCTCTGGTATAGCGACTATCTTGACCCGAGGTAATTAATGCACTTTGAGATACTTATTGAAGACTTGTCAGGCAAGAAAGCACTTCAGATTTTGATTCCAAAAATCGTCGGTGCGCGACATACATTCAGTATCTATCCCTATAAAGGAATTGGACACCTTCCAATAAAATCTCAAAATCCGACAACTGCGAATACTGGTCATTTGCTTGACGATCTACCAAAGCAGCTCCGTGCTTATGGAAAAAGTTATGCCAATGATCCTACCAAAGTTGTAATTGTCGTTTGCGACTTGGATAAAAGGTGTTTGAAAACATTTCGAAAAGAACTTTTTTCTGTCCTTAATGCGTGTAACCTCAAACCAGAGACTCGGTTTTGTATTGCTATAGAAGAAGGTGAAGCCTGGCTGCTTGGGAATATCCCCGCGATCAAGAAAGCTTTCCTAAAAGCCATTGATAATGTTCTGAATAGTTATCAAAATGACTCTATTTGCGGAACGTGGGAACTTCTGGCTGATGCTATATACGCAGGAGGTGCAAAATCGCTGCAAAAGAAAACTTGGCGTGCAAGAGGCAAGGTAAAATCAGTATGGGCACAAAAAATAACTCCATATATGAATGTAGACAAAAACGCGTCTCCCAGTTTCTGTTATTTTCGAGATAAGATTCGAGAATTGATCTGAGCATCCGCCCATTGAACTGCCAACTTGTTGAAACAAAGGAGAAAATAGTATGAGTCAAAGCGATTTGAAAATTGCTTTTATTGGTGTTGGCGGTATTGCAGGTAATTACCGCCGAAGCCTAAAACAACTACAACGTCCGATTGCATCAATATGTGATATAAACGCTGAACGCGCAGCAGCGATTGCTGCCGATGAAAATGCTACTGCATACACCGATCATCAGGAAATGCTTCAGAAAGAAAAACCTGATGTCGTTTTTACCTGTATCCCACCCGGTGCACACACCACACAAGTTGCGGATGCTGCAAGGGTTGGTGCTGCGGTCTTTGTTGCAAAACCGGTTGCAGATAGCATTGCTACTGCCCAACACACGAGTGCCTCAATTCGTAGGGCAGGAGTTATCAACCAAGTCGGTTATATGGCACGGTATAG
This sequence comes from Candidatus Poribacteria bacterium, assembly GCA_965197475.1. GTDB lineage: Bacteria > Poribacteria > WGA-4E > WGA-4E > WGA-3G > MSPOR6. The sequence continues at coordinate 2,949,141 of CBDANF010000003.1, forward strand.
CGACATCACTGACAAAGCAAAGGCGTTCGTAGGAGATCGGAAGCTTACAATGGGGTTTGGACGGTTTCTCACGCGGATGGGCGCAAACCATCCGTGGTGGGGAAAATTTGAAGTATCTCGCGGACAGATGGTTGAGCAGACTACTCATGTCTTTGACCTAATCCGATATTTCCTTGGTGATGTTGAAAATGTCCAAGCTTTCGGTATCAAAGGTGTCTCTGAAGGTATTGCAGATTTTGAGGAGTGCACTGTTTGCAATCTGAAGTTTAAAAGCGGTGCCGTAGCAAGTATTACCAGCACCTGTGTTGCTCGCGCACATGATAGTTTCGCAACTGAATTGGTGGGAGATGACATCTATCTCAAACTGACGCACGATCTCAGTTTGCGCGGACAGATTGGCGGTGAAGGAATAGACTATACCGGCACCGAAGCCGGTTATTTCCGACAGATTGAGCAGTTTATCAAAGCGGTTGAAGCAAATGACCAAGAGCTGGTACGTTCTTCCTATGAAGATGCGTTCAAGACACTTGCGGTCACACTTGCTGCGAATCGTTCGTTAGAGACAGGACAGGTTGAACAGGTTGTGGAAGAGATCACTGATTGAAAATGTGATCGGTGAATAGCCCACCTCAAACTGGGTATAGTATTGAGAAATTTATTGATTATGAAACGTGAATCTGGTATAAGAATACCAGATTACTATCTGTATTGCATTAGTGTTAAGTCCGTGCTTCAGAATTGGTAAAACCTCCTATATAGGAAAGGAGTCTCATTTGATGAAAAAACATATTTTTCGTTTTGCCATATTTACGTTAATCTGTCTATTCTTTTGTATGCTATCTGTTGAGTTTGTTTATGCTGGGATTGAAGCTTCTATTATACTTGATATAGACCTTAACGAAAATGGTCTCATGCGTGATATTGCGGCGACAGCTACGCGTTTTTATGTCTTGTTTGCAGGCAGGCAACCGGAAATAGGAGGAACGTCCAATAGTGGATCGTCTTATATACGGAAAGTCTACGTTTTTGACCATGAAGGAACACGTAAACCAGACGAGGAGTTTGAAATAGATACAGAACTGACACCATACAGCATTGCAGTAACAAATAAATTTATCTATATTTCATACTGGGATAGTTCCGGTATTGATGCCTATGCGTTTGATGGTACGCGTTTACATGATGAGGGCTTACGTTATGCCTCTGCAGGTCAAAAAAGTAGTATAGCAGCAACAGAGACGCACATATATGTTTCAGATGTCTCTTATTTAGATGAAGTTGATATTTACAAGTTTAAAGATACACAAGGCGATCTAAACGCAAGGAACGTTTCCTGGGAGAAAGAATTTAAACTTACCACAAATGAGAGTCTTAGAGCTTTCATCGCCGCAACAGATACCCGTGTCTATATCCAAAATCCTAACGATTCTACAATCTATGTCTACGATACCCGGGACGGTGGTAGACGCGCACGTGAAGATTTCGTACACTGCTTATGGACTGGGCTAAGGAAAGAATCTATTTACGTCCCCTCACGCTATTTATCAGGCATTACAACAACACCATTAGGTGGAAAATTGTATATGTTAATTTCCCGATCAAGGGATGATGGAATAGAGGGACGCCAACTTAAGGTCTATAGGTATTCTATTCCGGAAGAAAATGCTGCACGTCCTGAGGTCTTTTTGCCTGCAAAACCGCCTCGCAGAGCAAGTTATTATTTCTATTTGCCGCCTTCTGGTTCCGGGATAGCTGCGACTGATACAACCGTCTATATAGGAGCTGATGGTTCACGTTATTTTGGTCGTGCTGCTACAATACATGCCGAAACCTATTCCGATGGGGTACCGGGCAGTTTATTCGCAGATGCCGGCAAACTGAGAGGTAATATATCCGTAACCTATCCTCATCTAGGTTCTTCCGGTATGACAGTTGACTATAACAATATCTATCTGCTTATTCGTCGGGCATCTGATGTACTTACTCAAGAACACAACTATGCCGTTCGACACTGTTTACTTAATTCAGATGGAACTATTCATGGTGGTAAGACGACATTAAGAGATCTTCAACTACCACTTGCAATGGAAAATTTTAAGAATGGAATAGGGCTAGCTATTGACTCAGAAGGAATTCTATACGTGATGGCTGCTGGTGAAAATTACAAAGGACCTCCGCTAATCTATCGATATAAACCTTCATTGGATTCTCCACAACATAGTCAAGCTTTGCCTGGTAACCCTATCTTGTTACATCCTGACCATAAGGCTCCATGCGGTATAACGATTGTAAAAAACCGCGCTTATGTTCTGGATAGGGCGTTTATAACTGATGAAGGCACCCCTCGATTGTACGCAAAGGTTTTTGTCTACGATTTGGATGCCCACGATGTATTTGAGTACTTACCTGAGGAGAGTTTTTTAGTAAATGCCCGAATAGGAAATCAGACAATCATACCGTATGATTCAGGTATTGCTGTAAATGGAGACACATTTTTCATCTCAATGAGAGCAGAGTGGCCTTCCAATTATAAACATGTTCTTGTCTACGGTCCTCTTGCAGCACCGAGTTGGGGGCCCATACGCGCAGATACAATTCAGCGTAGGCAACCCTATGGTGGGGACATTAGAAGAATGTCAATAGTGGCTACAAATGGTAGTGACTACTACAAATACCAGGCAATCGAAGGTATTCCATGGATTCTTTCACTGGATTTTGACTTTGTATTTGGCAATCCTGATCCTTCCATTACCTTTAAAACAGGTTATAAAAAACCAGAATGGTTGACCTTAAAGGATGGTGTTCTATCAGGTACCCCTTCATCAGCAGGTAAGTTAACAATTGAACTCACTGCCACCAACGAACAAGGAAGTACGGATGAAAGTATCACCTTAAACGTTGGTCCGGGGGTTGTGGCACCGAGTTGGCATGATTTCTCAGTGCCAGAGATAAGGATACACGATGCTTGGTCATTAACCTTAACTGACTTGGTTACTGGTAATCCGACACCGGAGATATATTTTACACAAGGATACACACCACCTGACTGGTTAAAGCTAAGAGAAGGCGTGTTATCAGGGACACCGCCAAAGGCGGGTACATATTCTATCCAAGTTACCGCTGCCAGTGCTCTCAGACGCCCTGGCTATGTAAAGTGGGCGGATATTGTGATATATTTGGTTGTCAAAGGTCCAACATCTCCTAATTGGGCACTTGATTCCATGAACGATACTGCACAAGGTATCGCCGCTACGGACAACCGGATCTATGTGACAGACCTTATTGATGACAAAATCTATGTTTACGGACACGATGGAGAGCGATATGTTGCTCAGGATATAGACCTCAAGACACTCACAGAAAACCCAATCGGTATCACTGCTACGGTGACACATATCTATATTGTTGATAACAGCGAGGATATCGTCTCAATTTTAGATGTTACAGAAACAGGTTCTGTCGGCAATTTCAAGCTTGACCCCGATAATAGAGGTCCAACCGGTATTGCAGCGACAGCAAGACGACTTTATGTTGTTGACCACGAGGATGATAAGGTCTATACCTACGCACACGACGGTACACGGCACCCTACTGAGGATGTTAACCTGCACAAACATAGTGAACCCACCGGTATTACAGCGACAGCGACACGACTTTATGTTGTTGACGGTGATGATGACAAAATCTATCCCTATGAATATGATGGCAAAATGAAGAACAGTGAAATTGTTGAACTTGTTACAGAAAACAGAAGTCCAACTGGTGTTACTGCAACACCAGCGCATCTGTTTGTCGCAGATATTATTGACCAGAAAGTCTATTCATATCCGATCCCTGGTGTTACCGAGGTTGTTGTAACTGTAGGCGCGCCGAGTTGGAAGCCCGTGTCAATTCCCGAAGCAGTGAAAGGTTCCCATTGGACGCTCTCCTTAGCAGATTTCGTAAAAGGGGACCCAACGCCACAGATCTACTTTACAGACGGTTATACGTCATCTAACTGGCTTACGTTGCAAAATGGTGTGCTTTCAGGCACCCCTACGATGGCTAACACTGAATATATCAAAGTTACCGCAACAAATAGTAAGGGAAGCGCAGACATAACAGTACCGCTTTCTGTGTCGCATTCAGAATATACATCCTGGGACCTCAACCCCGAAGAAATTTATGTAAATACCATTGCCAGCACAGAAGAGTTTGTCTATGTGTTTTATGGGACCCAGAATAATATACCTCACATAAGTGCTTACACTCATGATGGAATTCGCCGTCCGGATAAGGATATAAAACTTGGAACGGAACATAGAAAAGACTCACACAGCATTAACACCCACATCACCGCCTCTGAAACACATCTTTTTATGGTGGAGACATATAACGATTCCGATGAATCGAATCCAACTGGTGGAAGAAAAGTCTATGTGTTTGACATTACAGGAACAGGCACTAAACGGCATTTTTTTCTAAGTAGGGAGGTAGGTATGTACACAGCGGAGATTGCTGCCACTACAACGCGCTTTTATGCAGTCAATTGGTCTGAAAGGAAATTCCATGTTTACGGACACGATGGAACACCTTACCCAAATGAGGATTTTACACTCAAGCCGCACGACACTGAAGGTACATTTTTTTTGGACGTAGCGACAACTGAAACGCGTATCTACGTTTTGTTAGCAAAAGTGAATGGTTATGTTCGTGGTAAAGTTTTTGTATATGGGCATGATGGCACACCTTATCCTGACGAAAACTTCAACGTCGGTGAAGTAAAAACTGTAGATATTACAGCAACATCAACGCATCTGATGGCATATTCCGGTCCGTATCTTAGAGGCATAAATACCGGCTCTATTTTTTACTTCCCACTTCCTGAGGCGGAAGGAAACACCGAAACAGCTGTTCATATCCAAGATACAACGCCCGCTTGGGATGTCAATCAGGATGGAAAGGTTGATATCCAAGACCTAATTAAGGTCGCACAGTATATTGATGAAACAGAACTTTCTAATCCACAAGCAGACGTAAATGGAGATGGAACAATTGATGTTCAAGACCTACTCATTGTTTCACAACATTTAGGAGAATCAGCTGAGGCAGCATCACCTATAAAAACAACTGCTTTGCGATTTCCTGCCCTTGTAAAAAACGTTGCAGATGGTGATGTCACAACGGAACTAATTCAAACATGGATAGACCTTGCGCGGATTTCGGACGATGGTTCGCCTGTTTTTCAGCGCGGTATTGCAAACTTAGAACGTCTATTAGCTGAGATGCTACCAGATAAGACAGAACTCCTCGCAAACTATCCGAATCCTTTTAACCCAGAAACGTGGATACCTTACCATCTTGCTAAGGAAGCTGAGGTGCAAATTACTATTTACGATATAAACGGTGCTGTCGTGAGACAATTAGACCTGGGATTGAAACTCGCCGATAATTATACGGACCGTTCCCGAGCTGCTTTTTGGGATGGACGCAATGCTGATGGTGAGAAGGTTGCAAGCGGAATTTACTTCTATCAACTCCGTGCAGGCGGCTATGATCACACCCGCAGAATGCTTATTGTTAAATAGTATCAAATGACCATAGGATATCTGGAAGGTTGATGTTTATTGGCTTCCCAGCGATCATTAATGAGTGGGTTGCGTTGGGATCGCGAGCATCCTCTTTGAGAAATGATGCGTTTAGCGATAAACGTGTCTAAAGTATAGCAAAACCAGTAGCGGTTGTCAACCATATTTTCAAGGCACCTGCCCCGGTTTTGCGAAGTAAAGTTCGTCGGGAACATAGGATTAGGGTCTCATTGGGCTTCTCCTTGGTGAGTGGCTTCATCGTTTGAGTCTGAATTGGCAAGGTCTGCATCTATGGCTTGGAGTTGGTGCTGCGGTATGAGGTCGAGATATTGAGAGATGACGCGTTTAGAAAGTCGTGTAATCTGTGAGATTTTATCAATATCTGCGGTTGCTTTCCGAACGACTTTGACGCTCTCATAATCGCGAATGTATCGGTCAACTGCCTCCTTAGAGTGTTTGGTCTTTGCGGCAATCCTGGGGGTGAGATGTCCTTGAAGATAGAGGGTTATGATCTCTTTCTTATGGGTAATAGCCCCCGATAAGTCATGGATATTGCCACGGGTGGGCAAGAGTTCTCCAGTGGTTTTTTGCCATTCATTAACATAATCACAGACAACGGCATCGCAGACATTGAGCAAAACTGCCAAGTCGAGTTGTGTCAATAATGCCCCTTGGTCATAAGCTTGATGACACCAGCGGACCAAGCGATTGATCCGCAATTGCCGGGAGGTGAAACCGTTGCGAAAGGATTCAATATCCTCTGCGGCGAGGTAAGTCAGGATGACGGGTTTCATGCGGGTTTTGACGATGGACTTTCCTCTTTCTGGATGCTCTTCAATAGGGACAGCCATCCAAACGAGGTGTCCATAGCTCAGCAGCCGCTCCTCTGGGAGTGCGTCACCAGTGGCGAGTTTCTCCAAAGGAAGGGTAATCACGAAATAGTCCTCAACGGTCTTAAGAATATCATCAACAATAGCTGTCGCCGTGACTTCGCCTTTGTCATAACCGTAGTCATTGAGAAAGCGATGGATCAGCAACTGTCGTAGGGATTTATCGTTGATGCGTCTGAACTTTTTCTCGTTGATTTGGGTGCGCGTCAAAGGTTTGCTCATCAGAGTTCCTCCTTTTTTTTCTCCACGGGCTCTGGGTGAAGGAGTTGGGTCATGCGATCGGTGTGTTGATATTCCTCGGACAGCGAGAGATACTCGCGGATCAGCCGGTCAGAGAGATGAGTGATGAGTGATGAGCCGTATCTGTGCGTTAGGAAAACCTTGATGATGGAGCGTGGCGACTTGTATTAAGTCCCTCAAGTAGCGGTAGACGGCCCGTTCGGAGTGGTTCGTCTTTTGCTCAATCTCGGTGAAGGTGTATGCTTTGAAGGACAACTCAAGAATCTGCGTCTTATGAGACAGTCCCGGGCCCATGTCGTGTTTCGCCCCGCGCGTCATCACGAAATAGCCGGACTGCTTCAACGCTCGGATGTCGCGTTTGACGGTGGCAGGACTGGTAGTTAATAACACTGCCAAATCCTCATAACTCAGCAAGGCATCTTGGTCATAAGCTTCTTGGGTCAATCGGAGGATCCGATGCCGTCTGAGACCTGCGAGCCCATAAGTCGCTAAAACTTCAAGGTCGGCTTCAACATCGTTGAGTTTGAGTCGACAGGAAACTTTTTTCGCTAAAGCGATGTGTTTGCCTGCGGGTTCCTCAGCGGCGACTGCCTCATAGCAGATTTGCCCTGAGGTAAGTTGCACATCGGCGTGCTGTTCAAAGTAGGTGGAAATCTGTTTATAGTAGGCTTCAGCAACGAGAGGCATTAGATTAAAGTCTGCTGAAATCTTCTGAATAATAGCGGCTCTGGCATTCTTGGATTCCAGTCGATTGATACCGTAGGCGGTATCCTTCTTACGGTCCATATTGACCTCCATGAAGAAAGTGTCGGCGATGCAAATACATCTACCCGTTAGTTTAACGAATACTAATAGTATAACTCATGGGGTCATTTGATACAAACTATAAGTAAGTTGAAACCTATTTCCTAAATATATGCGTAGGCGCGCTTTGTAAGCGCGCCTCTCACAAAGGATAAAACAGCGTTTAGACTCTGCTTTTGCCGAACAATACACCTGCAAGATTCCGTGGTCTGCCACAACGCCCTATCTGAATTAGTAAACGCTAACGAATTGCAGTTGGGACAATTTGAGCGATAAATTTCAAACTGTTTTCCAACTTTTCGATTGCCTCTGATTCGCGAGCTGTCCCACTCTTGAGTTCAATCGAAACTCCCACAAGATTATTTTCAGTTGGAGAAATAAAAAAGAGAAGTCGGTCACACCTTTTTTCAGTTTTTTGGCGCAAATCAAACTCATGTTCAAGATTTACAATCACCCGTTCGGATGGTATGTCATCCATGTCAACATTGCATCCTTCTCCACTGCATGCATCAACTAAACTACCTGTATTAAAACGTGCACGGAGTTCACCAAGAATTCTACTCTGATTCACGCTTAGTGTTGCCTTTCATTTCTTCAAGTCGATTTTGTAGACGTGCGGAACGGTTGTAAAGGTCCTCAGCGACATCCAAATATTCCATCGGTTCAACGCCGTCAATACGATTGTAAGGTATTTCTTCCACCTTTCCATTTTTCTGAAAATGCCAAATTCCAACTTGTTCTGTCTGAAGAGAAGTCGGCAGGTCGCTAACTTCCTGCCCTGCGTTCTCAAGTTCTCCTGCACGTATCAGATTCCCTATTTCCTGAAGTAACCAATCGCTATGTGTTGTTATTATTATTTTCACGCCTGCCCGAACTAAACGTGCAAGAATGACTGCCATGCCTGCTTGGGCACCCGGGTGTAGGTGTGCCTCCGGTTCTTCAATGATCAGCGTATCACCTGGCTGTACAAGACTTCGGAGATATAGGACTAAGGGCGCAAGTTCAGATACCATTGAGGAAGATTGGCTGAGACGAAATTCTTCATTAGTGCCTTGTGGTAAATAACGAAAGTCCGGATACCCACTCGCTGAAGGTTTTAAGCGTATCTTTCCAGCAAGTACTTCAGTTTCCAAAGTTTCAGAATGTTGTTTCATCTCAGCATTCGGTTTTTTTGGTTCTTCGTAAAGGATAATTTTTTCCATAAAGTCTGCTATCACTCCTGACATAGTGGGAACCTCAGGAAAACGTTCGAAACCTACTCGGGTTGATCGCTTTACAAGCGAAGTTGCTATCACTCGATGACTTTGCATGATGCCGCTCCGGGCAGCAGGAAGGTAGTAACGGTTTCCTCCATTTTTGATGTTTCCCTTAAAACCATGTATTTTTTTTACTCCGCTTGTCAGTTCAACTCCCCAATCTCCGCTAAAAGTGAAATTAAAATTACCTTCACCTTTCCAGTCTGTGGAGATTGCCAATCCCTCAGGAATAAGAATCATAGTCTCGTTGAATGAACTATTAAGGATAACATCTGATTCAGATGTATTTAACTTGATACTCCAACCGTCTTGCTGTTTTTCATCAACCATCAGTGAAACAGTCATTTCATTTTTTTCTCCCGTTGTCAATCGTCTTAATTCCAAAATTGCATCAAAATCATAACAGTTTTTGAGTTCAGACTGTAGTTTGTCCCCAAAAACCTCTGCATCATCAATAATTGTCTTTAAGAGATCTCGTAGTTCTGTTGGAAAATCTAACAATCTAAAGGCCCCTGTCACTGGTGTTTAGTTTTTTGAGCACATCCTGAACTTTTTGCTTTGCTGATGGACTCGCGTTTGTCAAAACAAAGTTCTGTAAAGCATGTAAAATACCTACAATCCCTTGGAGCCCAGATGGAAATAGAAGTTGGGGTTCTGTCATATCCGGAAATACACCGTACAAGGCGTACACCAGCGTAGAAAAATAAGTTTTCGGAATAAGTCGTTTTGGACTTGACAAAAGTTGGAAAAGTGCGCTAAACCCTTGTAAATAAAGGGTTTTCATAGTATAATATCAGTAAGAAAATAGGGGGTATCAACCCCCTATTTGAAACTCAAAAAAGCGAGTTGCTTTTCTGGTTCACACTTATCTGATATTGTATCAGAAACTATCAGAAAAATGCAACTCCAAAAAACAGGAGTGTTTTCTGATGGATTTAATCAAGGTGATGAAGACGTTCTCAACGCAAGAGGATTGCATCGAATATCTGGAGCGGCTCCGATGGAAAGAATCGCCAGAATGCCCGCATTGTCCAAGTCTAAACGTCCGAAGGCGGAACGAACACGAGGTTGGGCGTGTCGGACGCTGGAACTGCCACGATTGCCGTGCTACATTCAAGGTGACACACGGCACAATATTTCACGGCACGAAGATACCGCTCCAAAAGCGGTTTCTCGCTATCGCTCTCATGGCAAACGCAAAGAAAAGTTTGTCCTCCCATCAACTTGCGCGCGATTTAGGGATGAAACAGAAAGCTGCTTGGTGTCTAATGATGGCTATACGCACAGAGATGGGAAAGGATAATGTCCTACTACAAGGGGTCATTGAAGCAGATGAAACCTATATCGGTGGTAAGCGTCGCAAAGACTATGACCGGGAGGATGGTGAACCCCGTAAACGCGGACGCGGCACCGCTAAAGATGCCGTGCTGGGCGCAGTCGCACGTGGTGGACACGTCATCGCACAACTCGTATCCAACGCCACTGGTGAGACGATCTCCGACTTCATCAACAGATTCGTCAATACCGAAGATTCTGAACTCATTACCGATCAGTATAGAAGCTACAACGAAATCGGTAAGGAAATGAAACATGAGACACTTAACCGTAGTGAGAAATGGGAGGCTGGCGACATCCATACCAATACGATGGAAGGCTTTTGGTCTTTCGTCAAGAGGGCATGGTATGGACAACAACACCACTACTCAACAAGATACACGCCCCTGTATCTCGCAGAGGCAGGCTATAAATATAACTACCGAGAAACCAACATCTTTGAGAAGTTTCTCACCGAAAGTATAACGTGAGAAATCTGAAAAATAAAAACTTCCAAGTCCAAAACGACTTATTGCGTAAGTTTTTCCTGTATTACTGGGACCAACAAATACCGTCAACGGGCGCAAATCGATATTGGCTTCCGCAATAGGTCCAAAATTCTCAACTGCAATTTCAACCTTCGGCTGCTCTTGTGTGTCTTTGACTTCGCTCATGGTCATCTCCTCAAAAATGATTTGTTTATGTAGGTTAGAAAAACGTTAAATACGGCTTACCGATAATCTCCCGCCACAACAGGACCGCAAGTTCGCGGGCGTGATAATCTCCCCACATAGATGCCTCACCGCACGGAATCTTCCTACCTTCCGGCACATAATCCCATCCATTCGGACGGTGATACACGGAATGCAACAACAAGCCTTGATGTGAATCAGAAGTAGAGAGATACGGTTCAGCGAAGAGAGTCTTTGCTACCGTCAAACCTGCTTGGTAATAGGAGTTGCCTGCCTCAGCTTCACCATGCTTTTTGAGATAGTTGCCGAGTCGAATTAATCCTTGGGCAGCAATCGCAGCTGCGGAGCTATCCACCGGTTCAAAATCGTTGAACGGATCGGCGGGTGCTGCCAAATAATCTCCGAGCTCAGCTAAACCGGGAGCACCTGTATCCCAATATGGAATGCCATCTTGTGCGGTGTTCTCAATGTAGAAATCGGCAGTGGCTTCCGCTGCTTTGCGCATGTGTGTGGTTACTTCTACATACCCACCGTAAGGTTCAAGGTCATCTTCAGTTAGCGTGTCAAAAAATTCAAGTTGTTCAGCGTAGCCTGCTATAATCCATGCCAATCCACGTGTCCACGTCGAAAACGGGGAATAACCTTGTTGTGTGCTGGGACAACGGTAATTACCATCATTTGTATTGAAGATAGATTCATGCACAACACGTCCTTGCACGTCAAAAGCATCACGTCCTTCACCGTAGTAGACGTTATAGGCTGCTGTCGTCTGGGAATGTTGGAGCAGGCGTTCCAATAGACTGATAGCGACATCGCCTTCACCCATCAGTACTGCACCGAGTGTATGTCCGATTGCTAAAACGCGTAGTGAACGAATAGTGTCAGAAAAGAGCGAATGCGGACCGTTGAAAGAGGTGATATAGCCCGTTCCGTCTTTAATTCGTGTCCAGCGACTTGCTTGAACGGCAGCGGAGGCTTTCAGTGCAAGTTCATAGAAATGCATCTCGCTATCGTTCCACGGAATGACACCTTCACGCATTAGTTGTCTTAGGTTTCCGTAAGTGGAGACGTTGTTGAAACCGTGGTCATGCACACCGATGTGTGTGACATGGGGTGCCATCTTTTCAATCGTGTTCTGCCTACCAATTTCAAGAAACTGCTCATCACCTGTGGCATCAAATTGAAGGATAGCAGAGCCAAATTGGAATCCTTGTGTCCACTCAGTCCAACCTCGCGTGGTATAAGTACCAGCGACAGTAAAAACAGGGGTGCCTTTTTCAGGAGACCACGTATCTTCTATAGCCAATATTTTTTGACCTGAGCATTCAAAAAGTCGTTCTATCTGACGTTTCAGGTCATTAAGTTGCAATGAATCGTTTATCTGCATTTGTCCTCGGTGTTTTTTGTAGATGGAGTACTATATGCTGCGTATTCTATATCACGAATCCCCATGTCGTTCACATATTACTTCTATAAGGTTCGTTGTAGATTTACCCGGTACATTGAGTCCAACGATTACCTTGCCTCCGTTTGCCTCAACGACTTCCCTTTCAACCAACTGTTCCAATTTATAATCGCCACCTTTGACGTGAATGTTCGGTTTGAGTTCAGAAAGTAATTCAATAGGTGTTAATTCAGGAAAGATGACGACATAATCGACGCATTCTAAGCCAGCGAGCATTTCAGCGCGCTCTTCTTCGGGAACGAGAGGACGATTTTCGCCTTTCAGTTCTCGGACAGAAGTATCACTGTTAACTGCCACTACAAGCAAATCACCGAGTCGTCGCGCTGCTTGAAGATAGCGGAGATGTCCTAAATGTAGAACATCAAAACATCCGTTCGTAGTGACGATAACGTTGCCTTCGGATTTCAGTTGCTGAAGAAGGGATGCAAGTTCGTTGCGTTTGTATGTTTTTTGCTGTGACATTATGTTATTAATTTATCACGCTTGGTGTATTTTAGCAACTTGGATTTTCTATTATCAACTTACATGAATATACGATTTCGTACGGGTGTGTAAAGTTTTTGTCAATTTCTGAATCGCGGATTATGCGGATTTTGGGAACTTGGTGTCAAATCAATGGCAAATGCGCGCTTGATATTGGAAATCGGGGTTGAAAACCCCTCTTACAAGAGAAAGGGAATGGTTAATGCCAAAAACTTTACACACCCATTTCGTAATACATTATTGCACAATCTCCAAACTTTTGCTATAATAAAAGACACATTCCAATAGGCAATCATTCCCATTAAGAGACCCTGAAGGAGAGATAGATGGACGCAAAGAGAGGTTCCGCAGATCGTTCCCTACCTATCTGTACACTTGGCGCAGACGAACATGGTAAAACAACGTTGACAGCAGCGATTGCAAAGGTCGTTGCACGAATCGGATCAATCCGTTCCAAAGCGAACAACCAATTTGAACAGCAAGCACCAGTTCACCACCCAATCCGCGAAGGTGTTGGCATTACCTATCGGGCAATTGATTACGAAACCAGCGGAAAATTCTATTTGCAGATTGACTGTGAAGCACATCTGGATATTATCAAAATGTTAGTCAGTCGTTCATTTGCAATCCAGGGTGCCATTTGGATTGTGGATGCTGATGAAGGGGTTACACAGGATTCCGAGGCACATCTCCGCATAGCGAACCGTATAAATTTGCCAACGGTAATTTCATTTCTCAATACACGAAATATCGCAAAAGATGATGAACTGGTAGATATTTGCCAACAAGAGATGCGCGATTTACTCACCGAATATGGATGGGAAGAACAGAACAGTCCTATAATTGTCGGAGATGCCAATAGGGCGTTAAACTACAAAGGCGATCGGATCGGTTCTGATCAGTGGAAACCGATTGTTGACCTGATATTTGCGATGAATCGGTGTATGCCTAAACCTGTCAATTCTGAAAACTTACCGCCCATTATGCCAATCTATGAGATTGTAGAGGAGCTGAAGGAACGCGTCACTGTGCGGGGTGAGATTGTTCAAGGACATCTTGCTGTCGGGCAGGCGGTCGATATTGTCGGTAAGGGCGATCGGATAAAGACAAAATGTCTTAGCATTAAAAAGAATGAAGTGAGTGTAGAGTCTGAACCCGATTGGTTGTCTATTGGGCAAGTTTTGTGTACACCTAAGACCATAAAGGCGCATTCAGATTTTACCGCTCTTATCTATCTGCTTACACAGGAAGAGAGCGGCACACATATCCCACTTATCGAAAATGATAAACCTGAAATCCATTTGTGGGGTATTGATATGCCAGCGAGTCTGCAGCTTCCACCAGAATTATCCATTGTTACCCCTGGAGATAATGCTCATGTATCGTTTTCTCTCGAATTGCCGCTTGCAATGGAAGTTGGCACAACGTTTGAGGTAAAGAAAATGGGATCACGGATCGGACTCGGTGTTGTGACTGATGTGGTGTAATACCAGTTAATATTATTTTTAACGTGCAACGGCAATTGCATCACACAGTGCAAGGTCACCGGTATACAATGCTCGTCCAATAATTGCACCGCAGGCACCGATGTCCTTCAATGCTTTAATATCAGAAAGTGAGGTAACCCCTCCTGAACCGATGACATCTGCTGACACCGCATTGACAATATCCGCAGTAGTCTCAACATTAGGTCCCTTAAGCATACCGTCGCTTTTGATGTCAGTGTAAATAAGCGTTTGCACTTCAGTCATTTCCACAGCAAATTCAACAGCAGATTTTTGAGAAACTTCTAACCATCCGTGTGTGGCAACTATACCGTCTCTTGCGTCAATACCTACAGCGATACGTTTCCCATGTTTTGCGCAAGCCTGCTTCACCAAACTCGGTTGTTTTAGCGCAGCCGTGCCTAAAATTGCGCGGTGCACGCCTAACGCTAAAACTGCATCCAGCTGTTCCATACTCCGGATTCCGCCGCCGAGTTGCACAGGGATATCAAGCACATCAACAATTTCACGGACAATGTGTAGGTTCGCCGATTCTCCTTGAAATGCACCGTCTAAATCAACGAGATGAAGATATTCCGCCCCCTCTGCTTGCCATCGCTTTGCCATTTCCACAGGTGAATCAGAGAAGACAGTTTCTTGTTCTGCAATACCCTGTACCAGATTTACACACTTTCCACCGCGAAGATCTATTGCGGGTAATATTTGCATTAAATTTCCTTTCCGTTATTCCTCTCGGAAAACACCGAGTAATTTTAATTGCGCTACTGAGATAATAGCAATTATGATAAAAAGCACCCAACCGATTGTCGCGGCATAGCCGAGGCGCATGAACTGAAAGCCGTTTTTATAGAGATACATCACGATGGTTGTACCAGCATCGGCAGGTTCACCGCCATTCGTTAAAATATATGGTAAGTCAAAGAGTTGGAACGAACCGATCATAGAAACAACAAAGACGAACGCTATAACTGGTCGTAAAGACGGCAGCGTGATATGCACAAACGATTGCCACCAATTCGCACCGTCAACTGCTGCTGCTTCATATAGTTCCTGCCGAATACCCTGTAGCCCTGCTAAAAAATAGATCATGTTGAAACCTGCCCACTGCCAAACACCTGTTAGAATAACCGCTGGCATAACATATTCTTCTTGGCTGAGCCAGCCGATTTCTTTTCCAAAAAGTATAAATTCGTTGTTGATCAATCCCGCCCGTTGGTCAAATATCAGATTAAAGATGATTGCTACAAAAACCCCGGCAACGAGGACCGGCGTAAAAAAGGCGAGTCGTAGAAAATTCTTCCCTTTTACGAACTTTGCATTAAGCAGAATAGCAAGTAACAATGCAATCGGTAATTGGAGTATTAGGGTGCCAATGGCAAAATAGGTCGTATTCCATAATGATTTCCAAAAGATTGGATCGCTAAACAGATCGGTGAAGTTGCCAAAGCCGACAAAGATTCGACTCTGGAATCCGCGCATCTCATAAAAACTCATGATGAGCGATGAGATTAGGGGATACCCTAAAAAGATAGCAAAGAGGATGTAAAACGGGGCAATAAAAAGATAGGGAGCGATTTTCTGTTGCTGATTCCAGAAGCGGGACGTAGTCAGTTTTGTTTTCATCAATAATTCCTTTTTCCCCAACGTTCTTGGTCTTTTGCAATAAGTGAGCGCACCTTTTCAGCGAGTTCTGTCAAGGCTTGCCGCGGTGTCTGTTTTTCAGTAACAGCATTGAAAATTGCATCATTCAGCAAATCCGCTGCTTCAGACCAATATGGGTTCTGATAAAGCGGCGGCAAATCGGGTGCAAGTTCAATAAACAACTTTCCAAGTGGCTGCCCGCCCAAGTAAGTATCTGATTTTTTAAAAATTGGTGCATCCCATGCATCTTTGAGTGGTGGAATAATCCGCGTCGTTTCATAACGGTTAATCAATCCTGCCCTATCAAAGTAGGTAAATTTCAGAAGTTCCCATGCAAGGTCTGGATTCTTGCACTGTTTTGTAATCCCGATCATTGTTCCGCCGCGAGTGGAAGTACGTCTGCCACCGGGCATCCACGCAGGCATACTGATAGCCTTCCATTTGCCGGACATCCGCTGGACTTGACTTTTGAGGAGGCCGACATACCAATCCGGGGCAAGCACAGAAAGTATTTTTCCGTCTTGCATTGCAGCGTAGTTACTCGGATGTCCATGCCATGTGCCGTAAACTGGTGTGGCAATTTCGTGTTCATTAAATAACGATGTAAAAAATTCCAATGTTTCAATTGCAATATCGCTATCAATTATTACGTTCCCATCAACATCAAAAAAGCCACCACCCCGTTGAAGCAATAGGTTAAAATAGTCGCTTTCTGTCTTGCTATCAAGCACAATCGCATATTGGTCAATTTTACCGTCGCCATCGAGATCGCGAGTTGCTTTTTTTGCCGCAACAATAAAGTCATCCCACGTTTCAATTTCGGTCATCTCAACACCAGCAGCTTTAAATAAGTCATCACGATAAAGAAGGACAACAGGATGCAAGTCGTGAGGAATACCAAAAATTCTGTCACGGTAAGACCAAGGTGTAAAACGACTGAGGACCAATTTATCCATCCAACCTTCCTTTTCTAAACGGGGACGTAAGTCAATAAAACCGACTTCATCTATTGCCCCTTTGAGGAAACGACCGATAGATGCAATCTCAACTTCAACAACGTCTGGTGCACCGAAATCGGATAATAAGGCGGTGAGGAGTTTATCGTGCATCGTGTCGCCATAATTGATAAGTTGCACGTTAACTTCCGGATGCTGTGTCTCAAAAATTGGTAAACGTGCTTGATATTCCTCGTAATGGGTAGGGGCGAAAATCCAAAATTCTAAATTCTCCCCCTTTTCTTTAGCAGGAGCAAAAACAAAGACCGAAGAAATAAGGAAAAGAATTAACATCACCATCGGACCCTTGCCAAGTGGGAAACTGTCTATATCATATAGGAAGCGCATAAAATGCCTCTAATGTAAAACTTGACGTAATTTCGGTGTATTGGCAAATTTGACTTGACAATTTCACGATAAACCATTAGAATTTAATCAAAACATGTTCTTTTTATCAACTAAGAAATGGAGGACAATGGTTATATGCCTACTTACGACTATAAGTGTCTTGAGTGTGATGTTCAGTTTGAGAAGTTTCAGGGTATTACAGCACCACCACTTGAAGAATGCCCCGAATGTGGCGGTAAAGTTAAACGACTCATCGGGGCAGGCGCAGGATTGATTTTCAAAGGGTCCGGCTTCTATATCACTGATCACCGGAGTGAAGGATACAAGGAATCCGCAAAGAAAGATAAAAACCCACCGTCAGAAAAAAGCGATAAAAAAGAAAAGAAAACTGACACAAGTAGCGAATCGAAAAGTAAATCCAGTGACTCTGACTAAAAAGTGGATTGTCCATTATGTTGCCAATCACTTTAAGGAGACACTTTGCCAAATCATATCCATCAGCATCATCAGCATCAAGACGAACCACATGTGCATAGCCATCAGACACATCTGCAGAAAAAATTTAAAATTGCAGTGTTAGTAACGTTTTTAGTCTTCCTTGGAGAAGTTATCGGAGGAATCTGGTCAGGAAGTCTCGCGTTGCTAAGTGACGCTGCGCATGTGATGTCGGATGTTCTCTCGCTTCTAATCAGTTGGTTGGCAATCTATCTATCAACACGTCCTGCAACATCATCTCGGACTTTCGGCTATCATCGTGCGGAGGTTTTCGCTGCGTTTATCAACGGCGTTTCACTCATCGGTATCTCCGGTTGGATTTTTTACGAAGCGTACCAACGATACAATTCACCGGAGGATATAAAGGTGACAGGGATGTTTGTTGTTGCATGTCTCGGCTTGGTTGCGAACCTGTTTATCTTGTGGCAACTACACGGTGAGAGCCATGGCAACCTAAACGTTCGGAGCGCGGTGCTTCATGTGGTAGGCGATACGCTTTCTTCTGTTGCTGTTGTCGTCGGCGGAGTGATCATTTTTTTCACAGGATGGTATCCAATTGATGCGATCCTCAGTTTCGTTATCGGTGGGATAATTCTTTTCGGTGCCATTAACGTAACAAAAGAAGCGGTGCATATTCTGCTTGAGAATTCGCCACGGAATACTGACGCTCACACGGTGGCAAAACACCTCTGTGATTTAGCCCCGGTGAAAGATGTTCATGACATGCACATTTGGTCGCTCTGTTCTAACTATAGTGCATTAAGCGCGCACATTGTCATTAACGAAAATTCTACGCTGCCTCATGATCAAATTCTCAAACAGATTAACGCAGAATTACAAAAACGTTTCGGCATCAACCATACAACCCTTCAATTAGAACGGATCGCGTGTACACAAGCAGGCAACCTGCTATGCAACGCGCAACATTCGTAGCATCACACGAAAATAGATTAACTGTGTTCTTCTTTTAAACGGTGTGCTTTCCGTATAAGGGAGGTATCTTTAGCAAACTTTTGGGTTGCTTGCACGAGTCCGTCTACATGCGATACCATATCCTTTTCAACCTGCACAATACGATTCATAAGATAAGGTTGATTGCTTTCTTGAATTGCTTTTCTCATTATAGAGAGTAGATACATATAGATAGTATCTGTTTCGCTTCCCTCAATGGCAATGGCTATTTCAAACGCCTCGTCCAATGAAATTCTCCCACTTTCTACCTTCGATTCGTGTGTATTTAGAGCGTCTGTGATTTTTTGAATCGATATATCAGGCAGTAGTGCTATCGGTGATGAAGATTCATCTGTGTCCGCAGAAGATATAGGCGTGTCAATGCCGAACGCTTCTATACATAAAGCACGACCAAAATCCACAAGAATATAGTGTTGCCACTCCTCCGTACTCATCCTTTCCCAAAATCTCGCTATCCGTTCATCAACATCTCCCAAAAGTAGCGCGAAAGAGGCGTATAATTTTGCTTGTCGCAGCTCAAGGTCTTGGCATACATCAAAAAGGTCTTCTAATGTCAATGGTTCTCCTTTCTTAATTAGGTAGTAGGCACACGCCGATGTGCCAAAACTAATTGTCTACATTTGAAGCGGCAAAGGAATTGCCGCACCCGATAACATACTCCGCGTAACCGCCTCCGTAAACTCCATATACTTAACGCCAGTGTCAAAGTCGGTATGTGTGATAACCTCCCCGCCACGGATAGCGTTCACAAATTCCTCTTCTACTCGCCACGCACCTTCCTCCTCAGTGGGAATATCAATCTCATTTAGTTCATCATCTTCTTTTTGTCCACCGTAGACTTTATTTCCTGAAAATCTCAAGGTTCCTTGACTGCCAAAAATAAAAACCTCTGGTGCACCTACCAACCCTGTTACAGCGGAAATTTGCATGTGAAGTTGTGCACCACAAGCGAGTTCCCCAACAACATCAATATGTTCCGGAATTCGCACCGCACGCATCACGTCTTCAGCATCAGGACGCATTTTGACGAATGTTTTACCCATCGCCATAACTCTTGTCGCTTCTCCGACCCAACGCATCAACGCCTCATACCAAATTCCCATGCTCATGATGTTCATGCCACTCAGGTCAAAATCTTGCCGCCACTGCAGCGGTGCTTCGCTATCCAGAAACGCACCGCCTGCACGCACTTCAACGGCAAGCACCTCTCCGATATATCTGTCTGTGATGTGCCGCTTTATAGTGTTATCCACTCGGAGTGTCATCGGTGATGGGACAATTTGCGCGGTAAGTTGCGATTTCCGACGTGCCATCAAACGCATCGCGTGTGCCTCACGGGCATTCATTGCCATCCGTGCTTCACACATCACGTGCTTATTTGCCATAAGTGCTGAAACTGTTGCACGGCAGTGCATGTAGGGCCATGTCCCGATAACAATCGCATTCGTTTCTTTATCGGCAATTGCATCCTGCCAGTTGTCGTAGATTTTAGGGATTCCGAACTCGTCTGCTACGCGCTGCGATGACTCTCGACTCCGATTACAAACGCCGATAATCTCAACGCCTTCAATCGCTTGTAGTCCAGGGATATGTCGTGATTTTGTGTTTCTGCCTGCGCCGATGATACCGACTCGGACTGTTTCTGATGCCACTTAATTTGCTCCTTGCTATTTAGGTAACAGGCGTTTCGGATTTCTTCTTACGAGATGTACAGAAATCTGCATATTTCACACTTTGCTTCAACCGTTTCTCCTGCCGACGCATCACAAATTCTTTATAGGTCTCCAGGTCACCAAAGATGGCGACGAGACGCGCCTTGGCCTGTCGAATGTCTTCCACTGGATTTTTACACATTAGAGTGCCTCCATTATCGCTTTTGGTGAGTCAACGTGAGGCGGTGAATAATAGGGTTATTTAGTTCTCCATATTTTTGGTTATTCTTGAATGTCCCTCTTGCTTGTAGGAGCGAGCTCCGCTCGCGACTTTTTGACGAAAATGTGCAAAAACCCTAAAACTAAATAACCCTGGCGTGTCACGTTATCGTGATACGCTTTATTTTTTTACTGATAACCTAACTAATCTGTTTCAACTAATTTTGAAACGGATTAGTTAGGTTATCAAGTTGTTATAAGAAATAAAACACTTATTTCTTATCAGATGGTTTTTCACTACTCGGTTTATCTTCAGATGGTTTTTCAACAGGTTTGGTAGGTTCTATATTAGGCTTGTTATCAGGTAATACTCTATCTGGTAAAACTATAATTTCAGGCGGATTTTGTGATTTTTTCACTCTAACTGTAACCATAGGTTTACTCTTATTGGGCGTATCCGCTCGTGATCGGCTATTTGGTTTCTGGTTTTTCACAATAGGCCTCCATTTAATTGATCTGATTAATAAAATTATCTTGATTTAATATAATAAATAACGAAGTTAGTATCAGGGCTGCAATATAGAGTATGACTGAAAAAAATCTAAGAAGATCAACGCGCACTGAAAATATATTTTTTTCACCTAATACACTGGTATCTCCTAGCAAATAATATTTTACAATACGTTCTCTCTGAAATCGCAACGCTTTTTTTGCAGGCGAATACGATACCAGATTTAGAACAATTGCAGTAATAAAACAAAACCATGAACTAAACAGCACCCAATTATTTGATGATGTTGATAAATTGATAATACCTTTAATAAATGCAATAGAAAAACCTAGTCCAGCACTTGAAAGTGTAAATAAATATTTGTCAACTTGTTCATAAAGCGAAAACTCTCGTTTAGATACCTCTTTCTGCATTTCAATATAGGTATTAAATGTTCTGTCATCAATTTCATGTTCATGTTCAGATTCATGTTCAGAATTCATAAAGATACTTACCTTGCAGTTTTTAAGTTGTTACGGTATAATATATAACCCCCGTAGCTCAAATGGATTAGAGCAACTCTTTGCCGAAGGGTAGGTTATGGGTTCAAGTTCCATCGGGTCTTATATATAATACAAGCATGTGCAGGAGTGGTCGAACTGAATTTCTTTGCAAGGAAATAGTCTTTTTGACTCACGGGGGTTCGAATCCCATCCCGCCTCATACACTTTGTACTATTGTACTTACGTATTAGTATACAATAATTCAATACAGTTTGTCAAGTGTAACTCAAGTTGCTGCCTATGTAGCGTAAACTTCCACTTTGTGTCATAAGGGAGCAAACTGGAAGTTTACGCTACAGTAGTGTCCAAATAATTATGGATTTTACTATAAAGGTTCTTAATGGATTAGTTTCTATTTCAGTTCTGCATCAGCTTTAGTCAACAAAAGTATGTTTGATGCCGTTAGGTGAAGCGCGTAAGCAGCTAAGTACTCTGGTACTGTTGTTATTTCTGGTCCCTGTCCGTGTCCGGACTCGCGATTGCGAACTGTAGGAAGTCCATCCTTTAATGTATTTTTCAATGTTTTTTTCAACGCTGAAAAGTGTGATTCCAAGTAAGTTGGAATCAATTCATTGTCAAATACGATCTCAATTAGATCCTTGGCAGTAGCTCTATTTTCATCGTAGTGCCATCCTCTCTTTTTACAAATTCCTTTGAGGCAACTCTCAAATGCTTTGAGACATTCATTCATACATTCCTTGTATCTGTGCTTTCGGTAATGTTGGTGTGCATTTAAGAATTCTTCTTTTGCGCCTTCATACATTGGATCGGAAAGGAAAGTCAGCACAGGTTTTACCACTTCGGTGTGAATAAACTGAGAATCAACTTTAATTATTTGACCAGATTCATACTGATACCCTACACCGTGCTCGCGAAATCGATTATTTAGTTCATCAATCGCTTGATCAGGTGGAACATTCGAACAGAAGTGTTTATTATTATCTGAAACCTCTGGGTCAAAACATCGAAACGAGAACTCAATGACATCAATCACCTTTTCTGTTTCTTTTGTGTCCAGGAAAAAATTACAGACTCTCTGAAAAAGATCTTCCTCTTCACCAAGTGAAATCATGCCATATTCACGACACAATTTATTGTGGATGAATGCATACGCTTCATAGGCATACTCATCGCTTATGTTATAGTAATTACACTCAATTTCCCCATACTCATCTTTCCAGATATGGATTACTTGTATCCGTAATTCCTCTGGAATAGTTTCATGCTGGTACACATCAGGAACTTCACCACGTATTCGCTTCTGGCGTTTTGAAAAAAGTTCATAGTTTTTCATATTGTTTTCCTTTCTTCGTTCTATAAATATTCTATTTCACAAGACTACTCCGCATCTAATTCAACCTTAGACTTCTTCCCACCGTGGATACTCGGCTCTTGACACAACATTTTCCGAAGTAGATCAAGCCCTTCATGCACATCCGGACGTTCCGATTCCGTGATACCGAGTACATCTGATAACAACAACCGATCAAGTTCATGACGCACCGAATCCTCATCCATCTGATTAAATGGTAACATCTTCTTATGTTTAAGTTGATTGAAAATCCGCTCCGCATTTGCCAATGCATCATCAGAGAGTTCTCGTACATCTAACGTAGGCATAGCATCAAAAGTGGCTCGACTCAGAACACCCCTTCCGTGCTGTTGCTTACCGCTCTGATACCAGTGACAGAGTAAGCCAAACGTTGAGTTGCACCACAACGTCCATACATACTCATGAATTTTGTTATCAAAAAAGACATTCGGAAGTTTATTTACGCCAATAGTATCTTGTTCGGTAAACATCACTGCTAACGAATTCGCATTAAACCGTAACTCCATGTTGTAATGCACCCGACTATTGAATCTCATTATATTCTTAACTTTTTCCGCTGAATTTAAGCGAGGCTGTGCGTGAGCATTTGGTGCAACAATCATCGCTCGTTGTACATCAGTTTCTACATGCCATAAGCATGGATACATCACAGTATCAGAGCATCCCTTTTCAATATCAAATGCCCCCCTGCCACCGCCGCCTCTTATGTCTTTGGTACCAATTCCTAACGTCGCAATTTCTGAAACACGCCGTATAGTGAGTTGAATATCTGCAGTTTGTCGAGGGATGCGTATTAACCCTTTAGCAAGATAATGTGCAGACTGAACAACCCCCATGTCATTAACACAAGAAAGAGGCCATCCTGCATCACTTTGAACAATAGGCACTGAGATCACATATCCAATAACCTCCTTCCCTATGCGGATCGGGTCACCGCCGCTTAGTGTATCATCATCCAATTGGCGGACATCTTTCAACTTGTGGAGACCATTTGCGATTTCCAACGCTTCTAACTCTCCATTAGGACAACGCTTGAGGCAAACAAATTTACCGCCTCCCGTATTTTTGCGTTTACCTTTCTTCGCAACAATGAGACACTCTGCCATCTCCGTATCCGCAGAAAAGGAACACTCCTCAATATTTTCATGTGCGATAGTAATGACAAGAACATCATGATACTCCGCTGCCCACAGCTTTCTTACCTTTTGCCAACTACTGCCAGTAATAGCCGTGGCAGGTAGCACAAATGCCATTGTGCCGTTAGGTCTTAGCATCCTATCGGCAAGATCGACAAAGTCAACACCCTCCCCAGGATTGTTGCCTGAAAGCCGCCGGCCTTGTGCTTTACGTGACGCTCGCATCGCCGCCGCTTCCTTTTTGTCTGCGAAAATACTCTTGGGAACGTTAGAGTTTCCATCAGCACCTGCCCGAGTATAGGGCGGATTCTGAATAACGATGTCAAATTCACTATGTCTGAAAGTATCTCTCATGTCAGTAATTTCTGTACCTTGTCCCGTGGCGGTTTCCGTTGTGTCAAGGGTCAATGGGAGCGTACCTGATGGATCACTGAGTAAGTTGAGAGCACCGATGGCATAAAGTCCGTCGGCGCGTGGCGTGCCGTAGGGCATTGTGTGAATACGTGTGCCACCGATGCGGACATCTGGGTAGGTGCTGGCAATAATAGAGGCTGTCAGATGCGCAGCATTCGGTAGAATGTCACACCCTACAAGATTATTCTCCATCATATATTGATGGATGGTTTCCCCTTTGCCGCCTGCTTGCTCATAGAGCATCAGCAGCCTTTGATATACTCCGTTGAGGAGTGAACCGGTGCCGCAGGCGAAATCTGCAATTTTCAGTTTTTTTGGATCGCGGTTGAGTTCTGGTAACGCAAGGGCACAGAGCAGTGCAGAAGATTCGGGGCGGGTATAGTTCGCTTTAATAATTTTCCTATTGTCAATGAGTTTCTGGAACACAATTCCTGCAAGTTCATGTTCTTGTGCAAGTCCCATCTTTTCTAATTCGCGGGCGGTATCTCTTAGCACACTCAAAATCCCACCGACAAGTTTATCATCGGCGGCGAGCGTCTCTACAATATTGTAGGCAACGTTGAAAATCGGGGCATAGTTAACCTTTTGGATTTCTCGCCATGCGCGGAGGATTTCGTCTGAATCAAGTTGTCCATATTCTGCGGTGAGTTCACTGAGTGATGGCACGTTTTCTAAATCTGGTTTGCGCGCAAGGGAACTCTGAAATACAAGAGCATTGCTGATGATCAACATCGCCATCTGCGTTGTTTGGTCGCCTGGTTCCTGGACAAGGAGTTCACCTATTTTTTTGCCAATGTGGGGTCGGTGTTCAATTGCGCTATTGACGATAACAGCAGCACGATGGATGCCGTTTTCCAGCACTTTGGCTGCTTGTTCAATTTTGGTGATGGGTGTAGCACCAATGCGAATTGCGGTTGCGATGTCGGCGATACTGCCGTGAAGCCACCCTTTTTTCGGGAATCGCTGTGGATCATCAAGATTAAGAAGGAGATACGCGAAGTCTTTTGAGACTTCAAGGTTTTCACTAATCTCGTCGCGTGGCATTGAGCGGAATCTGTGTGGGATGCGGATTACCATTGCACTGGTAAGTTTCTCCTGTGTCATCGCGAGTGTCTTACCTAAGTACTGTTCACGTGCCTGCTTTTCGCCTGTTTCATTGGGACCGCGCTTGTAGTCAATTTTTACCTCAACTCCCATTGGGTAACGTTCGACTGTGCGGATAATCGCATCGGGTTTCTTTTGATTTTCGACAAGTGGTTGCGTTGTCTGCTCGTAAATTTTCCATGTGGCACTCATCGGCATCAAAATTTCGACGAGTAGGGTGGTAATAGTGTTTTCGCTATTAGTATATTGGTGGTTCATGCTTTTCCTTAACTTTGGTTATGAGATCGCTTTTATTTGATTTCATTATAGCACGTTGGTAAATAGGTGTCAATTGAGAATTGACATGTTTCAGATTATGAAGTATACTCAATTACATGAAGTCAAAAACACAACGCGAACGCGGCATCATAGTCGGAATAACAGGCGGCATTGCCTGCGGAAAAACAACCGTCTCTGAACTTCTGGCAGAAAAAGGTGCAATTCCGATTAACGCCGACGAAATCGGACATCAACTCCTCAAAGCAGATAGTCCCGTTATTGGTGAACTTGTTGACACATTTGGACAGGAAATCCTTGAAGAATCAGGGGATGTCAACAGGAAAAAATTGGGCGCAATCGTTTTCAAAGACAAAACAGTGCGTGAGCGATTGAATGCCATTCTACATCCGTTAATTATCCAACGTTCCCGCACTCGCGCCCACAAATTTGTGATGGAAGACCCATCATGCGTTGTGCTACTTGACGCACCGCTCCTAATTGAAGCTGGGGCTTACGATTCTGTCGATCTGATAGTCGTTGTAACTGCCTCGCCAGAAACGCAATTGCAACGGACATTAGAACGTAGCAGAGCACAGAACCGTCCACTCACCGAAAGCGAAGCACAAGCACGTATCAACTCACAGATGCCAGTGTCAGAAAAGGTTAAATATGCAGATGTTGTTATAGAGAATGACGGAACACTTGAAGAACTAAATAGACAGGTTGAAGAACTGTGGCAGCAACTTCAGACACGTTTATGAATCGTGCCAAAGCAGATTGATAGCATTTGCCTTGATAACGCAGTAGACTTCCTTTCCCTCACATAATTGGAGTTGTTCACACGCTTCATGCGTAATTTTCACTGAAAGGCGATGCGTTTCAACCAGAATAGACAACACTGTTTTATCTCCGACAACATCAACCTGATCAATCGTTCCCTTCAACATGTTACGCGCGCTGATTGGCAGATTGGGTTCAAGCGAAACGATAATATCTTCTGCCCGAATGGCGATTGGGACTTCTTTTCCGATCTCCGTATCTATGTAAGGGATAACGAGGCACTGAGACCCTATTTCTAATTCAGTTATACCTCTATGTTTATCTGAATTTGCAACGGGTAAAGACAATATGTTTTCTACACCTGTCAAGTTTGCAATCGGTAAAGCAGAAGGCGCAGTTAGCAGTTGATAAGGTTCTCCACTTGCTGTAATCTTTCCATCAGAAAGTAAAAAAGCCTCATCAGCGAGTGCCATCGCTTCTGATATAGCATGAGTTACGTAAAGTATAGGTATCTCATAAGCGTTCTTAATGTGATGCAGATACGGAATAATTCGACTTTTCAATCCACCGTCAAGCGAAGCAAGTGGTTCATCCATGAGAAGTAGGCGGGGCTCCATAGCAAGCGCACGTGCAATTGCAACCCGTTGACGCTGTCCGCCAGAGAGTTGTTTTGGATATCGTTCAAGCAGCTCCGATATTTCGAGAATGTCAAGCACTCGGGAAATGCTTTTCAGATTTTTGCGCATGTTTCGTGGCTGCCCGTAACGGATGTTCTGGGCAACGGTGAGATGCGGAAAAAGATATCCCTCTTGAAACACATAGCCGAAACGACGTTTTTCTGGCGGCACATTAACTCTTGGATCAGAGGTGTAAAGTGCTTCATCTCTGAATACAATCTCACCATCGTCAGGACACAGCGTTCCGCTGATGCAGTTGAGGAGCGTACTTTTTCCACTGCCAGACGCACCTAAAAAAGCGGTAACCTTCTTTTCAAGCGTGCAATTGAGTTCTAACGTAAAACTACCGAGGCGTTTACGAAAGTTGAGTGAGATTTTGGTGTTATCTGTCATAGCGTTTTTGAACATTCCATTATGTCGTTTGCCACTCCAATACAAACCGATAAGTTTTCTGAATTAAAGTTGCTTTAAACGTTTTATTCAAATCCGCCGCCATCAAAGCCATCGCCGCCATCAAAACCGCCACCGTCGAATCCGCCATCATTTCCACCATCAAATCCTCCGGAATCTGTATCAGCAGACAAGTCACCTTGGTCGTCATTATCTAACATTTCACCTAAGACAATACCAGTTAAAAGCATATCTTCTACATCATCACCAGTATCAAGACTATCAGCATGATCATCACGCTGCCGTTTTCGCCTTTGTGATCGATCGTTTTTTGAACGCCGAGCCAAATTCCAGATGAGCAGCAGTAATATGCCACCACCAATTAAAATTAATAGTATTTCCAGAGTCATAATTTATTCTCCGTTATGTGTATAAAAATATAGACATTTTTCGCCTTAACTACTGAAGTTTATATCGGGAAAATTCAAGGCGATGATCGAGAACTAATCATACCTTAGGGTGAAACGTTCTGTTAACCAAATCGCAACAAATGCAAGCACAGTTGAAATAAACACCAACCGATAGACCGTTGCGTCTGCTCCTTGTTGTACAGCACTAAAGATTGACAAAGCCATCGTCTGCGTTTTACCGGGGATATTTCCGGCTACCATGATGGTAGCCCCAAACTCACCGAGGCTTTTCGAAAAACCGAGAATTGTTCCCCCAATAATTCCACGATATGCGAGCGGAAATGTAATCGTCCAGAAGACCTTAAATGGTGATGCACCAAGTGTTCGGGCAGCATTTTCAAGTTCAGATGGCACAGATGCCATTCCAGTTATGATACCCCGTACCAATAAAGGAAACGAGATAATCGAAACGGCAATTACAACAGCGAAAGGTGAAAAAACGAGCTCTAAATTGAAGACGTTAAATAAAAATCCTCCAATGAGTCCGTTTTTACTAAAGAGAATAAGGAGCAAATACCCACTCACCACAGGCGGTAGCACCAATGGTAACATGACGAACGTATTGAGGATACTTTTACCAGGAAATTTCCGTTTTGCAAGTAGCCAACCCACCAACAGTCCTGGCGGAAACATTACGATCAGACTCAACAACGCAACTTTTATAGATAGAATAAGGGCGGTGATTTCGGCGGGTGTTATCCTCATTGTAATGTGTCAGGCGCACTCTGTTGTGCCGAAGTAGATGATAGGCAGGTAAATCCGTGCTTTTCAAATATCTCGGTAGCACGGTGTTTTTTCAGATACGCGATAAACTGTTGTGCTAAATGTTTCTGATCGCTGTCCTTTAGAACAACAGCAGGATAGACTATAGATGTATGCACATCAGCCGGAAATCGGTAAAGAACTTTGACCTCATTACTAACTGTGGTATCAGTTTCATATACAACCGCCAGGTCTACATTTCCTGTGGAAACATAGGCGAGCGTCGCACGTACGTCAGTTCCAAAGATTAACTTTGGTTGTAACTTATTCCACAAGTCAAAATGAATTAAAGCCTCTTTCACATACGTGCCAGCAGGTACAATTTCCGGCTGTCCAATTGCAATTCTCGAAACAGCAGCATCGCAA
Source organism: Candidatus Poribacteria bacterium (assembly GCA_965197475.1). GTDB lineage: Bacteria > Poribacteria > WGA-4E > WGA-4E > WGA-3G > MSPOR6. The sequence continues at coordinate 2,978,422 of CBDANF010000003.1, forward strand.
AGCTTATCAACAGTTTCCACGGATAAAGCTGAGTTTTTATGAGAAACAAGGACTAACCGATTCGCTAAAATATCGGATCTACTTCTATCTTCAAGTAAGCCGAGGGTTTCAAGGGCATCAACCTGTATTGGACTCGCAGAAATGAAGATATCTGCTGATGCACCTTTTTCAATTTGACGTTGTAGGATTAAAGAAGCAGCGAAATTGTAATAGACCCTAACATTGTTTTTTGCCGAAAACTGCTCCCCGATTTCAGTGAGAGCATTTGTTAAACTCATCGCAGCAAATACGTCTAATTCGCTACGTTTCTGTTTATCTGTTGCGCATCCCAAAAACCCAACGCCAATAAGTAGAATAACGAGTAGATTACAGACTATCCCAATCCAACGCATGAATTTCCAACTCAAAGCAGATTTCATTCCAAAGAGTATAGCAGATATAGTAGGGTGTGTAAAGTTTTTGTACAAATATGAATTGAAGAGATGTTACGAGGTATGCCGAAAAATAGTATCCTTTCCTAAAACTACCATTTATTAGAGAGGATACCAATGTTTAATATATTATGAACTCATAGCGAGTAAGAGCTAAGCATCGTTGAAAGTTCTCCGAAAGTTTATCATTGAATATGCTAAATTACGAAAACCTAAACGGGTTTCTTTGAGTTTATCATAACTAAGGGCGAGTTTCCGATAAGTCCCTTGCCAACCCAAGGTTCGCTCCACTTTATATCGGTCTTTGTCCATTTCTTTGTTAAACCACCGGAACGGACGGGCAATTACAATAGGTTCTTTGGCATTCCGCCGGTTCGGATAGATCACCGGGAGCAGCCCGTGTTGTTTGATAATCTTATGATTCTTTTTGGAATCAAAACCGGAGTCCAGTGTTAGAGCAGAAGCATTGAGGTCCATTCCAATACGATTAGCAAAGGCGATAAGATCGGTGAGTGTTTCGGGCAAAATCTTTGTATGATGTTGGTTGACAGGTTTGATGGTTATCGGGCTGATGATGAACCCCTGATTGTCAGTGATGGTCAACTCTTTTTCACCTTTTTGATGTTTGTGGCCTGAATAACCGATGTTGTCACTCCTTTTTTCACGACGGTATTTGACCCATCTCCATGAGTTGAGAGGTGTCAAGTTAGTCGGTGTCAAACAGGTGTATCACTGATGCCTCAAAAAGTTTCTGATACGAGCCATCTTTTGACCACTGATTATGCCATTTATAGATATTAGACCAATGGAGTTCAGGATGCCGGGTTCGGAGTTGATCCCATTGAATACCCGTATGTAAAACATAGAGGATATAGTTGAATATCTTGTCCAAGGAGAGTTTCGGTTTCGGGCTTTTGACTCGTTTCGCTAAATGTGGTAAGATATAACGATTGAAATCTTTACGGGAAACCTGTTTGGGAATACAGTTGTATTTTGGTGATTTTTGAGCCTCGTTTGCCATAATAACACCTTTCATAAAGTAAAGCGGTATCTGAAGTGGAAAGAATGGGACATAAATTATACCCTTTTCTTTCCCTATTTTACCACATCCTTATGTTTTACTCAATATGACTTCATACGAAAATATTGGTTTGATGTCAAGAAAAATGGAAGTTAGATATCTGGGTAAACTACAAACCTTGCCCTAATATGTTCATTCCCTAAAGGTTTTACTCAGTGAATGTGACGCGCTCGTATATTTCCTGCAAAGGCAATTCGCACTGAATTGCGGTAAGCGGAAGTTGCTGCTCAAGTTCTTGAAAAAAGGTATAAGTCCATTCATCCTGTTTGCGGAGGTAGCGTTCACCCTGTCCTGGGAAACAAGGATGTATTCTTTCAAGGATTGGAGCTGTAGATAATGTGATAATTTTTCACCTCTGTCATACGTTTCGGTTGTGGGAGAGAGCACCTCTACGATGACAATTGGGTTGAGAAGCGTGTCAAACTCATCATCTTCAAAGCGGGGTTCCTCACAGACAACAATATCAGGATAAAAGTAGCACTTTGCCGAGGGAATACTGACACGCATTTCGTTCATTAGGACTTCACACTTGCTACTTTTCAGTTTGCCGTGGAGTTCAGCAGCAATATTACCTGTAATAAGATTGTGTGCACGGTTAGAGCCGCCCATTCCAATTACTTTACCATTGAGATATTCACTTCTGACTGTGTTAGCGTCAGGGATTGCTTTACGTTCTAAAGTGATATTCTTCTGGTGTGAGGTATGTTTGTGCTGCCCTTGTTGCCATGATTTCCTCCGCATATTTACTGATAATTCTATTATAGCGGAACTACGCGGGATGTCAAGATTTTATGTGGAGTTCGCTAATCTCTAAAGAGATTCAGGTATTTCTCAAGGACAAAGAGACGATTTCGGGAATGTCCTGTGATTTCCTTTAGTATGTCAAGTTCTGTCAAGGATTTTAGTAGGCGATTAGCACTTGAGAAATCCATATCTAATCTATTTCCAACCGATCTCACGTTAGCAATTGGTTTAGCGTACATAAGGTGAAGTAGTTTGTGTGCATTTTTTGCCCGAGAACCTAAAGTTAGTATTTTTGCTTCATATTCTTCCCTGAGTGCAATAATCGCCTTGAATGTTTCAAGTCCATGCTGAGCAGTTTCAGCGATTCCATTTAGGAAAAATATAATCCATTGCTCTAAATCATTTGATGAGCGAACCGTAGTGAGCGATTCATAGTATGAATCTCTATTTTTCTCAAAAAAGGTGGACATGTAGAGTACCGGTTTCCTCAGTATATTTGCACTAATGAGTTGCAAGATAATTAACAACCTTCCGCATCTGCCGTTTCCATCAAGGAAAGGGTGAATGGTTTCAAACTGATAATGTGTTATAGCGATTTTAATCAGTTCTGGTATATGTAAGGATTTATTGTGCATAAATTTTTCTAGATCACTTAAGAGATCCGGTAGTTTTGCAGCAGAAGGTGGTACAAAAATTGCGTCAGCGAGCGATGAACCACCAATCCGATTCTGACCTTTACGAATTTCCCCGGGCCCCCTATTTTTTCCACGAACACCAGAGAGTAGTATTTTATGAGTTTCCTTGAGAAGTCGCATTGAAAGTGGGATTTTTGGAAGTTCAGCTATCGCAAAATTCATGGCTCCAACATAGTTTTGGACTTCTTCCCAATCATCCCGTCTTTCCGGATCAATTTCTTCTTGAGGTAAAACAACTTCATCAAGTTCAGTTTTGGTGCCTTCAATTCTAGTAGAGTCTCTTGCTTCTTTTAGAACATTCATTTTGATGAAAAAATCGACATCCGGTACAAAATCTGCATAGGCGTTGAGTTCCCTAAAAGTCTCCCCGCATGTTCTAAAAGAACATCTATCTGAGGGTTTTCCCAAGCAATATAACGGTTTACTGAGAAAGGTGTAAAACTTTTATATCCTCCTTGCTGCTTATATGTGCCCGCTATAAAGTTTTTCATACTATGTTTTATCCTATTTTTGACAATACAGAATTCCATATTATCATTTTTTTGTATTTTTGACAATATAAAATTCTAAATTGTCAATCAGTGCAAATATACCGATTTTGAAAGCACGTTTTTACGACGAAGAGAGATTTATGGTGTTGCGGACTTCGGTGATAATAGCATCCGGTTTAATACTCTCACCTTGTCCCTCAAAGTTGAGAAGAATGCGGTGACGGAGGGCAGGAAGAAGGACAGCGTCGATATCCGCGTAAGCAACGTTATAACGTTCATCAAGAAGTGCCTTGATTTTTGCGGTGAGGGTTATCGCTTGGATGCTACGGATACCCGCACCAAGATGCACATAACGTTTGACAATCTCAGGTGCATCCGGCGAATCTGGATGCGTAGCACGAACAAGTCGGATGATGTGTCGTTCCACATGTTCTGCGATGATAACCTGCGGGACAAGCTGCCGCATCTGGTTAAGTGTTTCGGCATCCGTGACTTTGTCAATTGTGATATTTGCGCCAGATGTAGTGCGCCGCAAAATCTGGACTATCTCATCCTCATCAGGGAATTCTATGAGAAGTTTGAATAAAAACCTATCAAGTTGTGCCTCTGGAAGCGGGTATGTACCCTCCATCTCAAGCGGGTTTTGCGTGGCGAGAACACAAAAAGGCTCTTCTAATTTATGACTTGTCCGCCCAACCGTAACAGTGTGGTCCTGCATTGCTTCAAGAAGTGCTGATTGGGTGCGCGGTGTCGCCCGATTAATCTCATCAGCGAGGATAAGTTGTGCGAAAATCGGACCTTGCTGAAATTCAAACTGCTTTCTGCCCTGTTCATCTTCAATGAGAAAGGTTGTACCGGTGATATCAGACGGCATCATATCCGGTGTGAAATGGATCGGTTTGAAAGTAAGGTTAAGTGCTTCGCTGAGTGTCCGGATAAGTTGAGTTTTGCCTAAACCGGGTATACCTTCAAGCAGCGCGTGTCCATTCGCAAGTAGACAAAGAAGAACGCCTTCAACGATCGCATCTTGGCCGACAATACGTTTTTGGATTTCAGTCTTGACGCGATAGAATGTCTCACGAAATTCTTGGATTTGGGTTTCTATATTCATATTTTTGGGTTCATATTTTGGCACGCCTACTGTTAATGTCTGCTCACAAAATTTACCAGTTATCTCTTGTGACATAGAGAGAACGATTTTCCATTGGAAGCGAGACACGATTGCCACCCAACCGATGCGATTCAATCATGCCCATCAACGTCTCTTGACTACGCCGTGCAAGATGAACAGGTCCTTTTGTTACACGGTCTTCGTCAAGTGCTTCGGCGATGTCCGTTATGCCCATAACAGTACCAGTAGCACGGGAAACTTCTGGAAATGGTACGGCCTCATAAAAAGCACCATCTTTTTTACGAAATTGAACTTCTCTGCTGTTATTTTGGACTCGGATTTTGCCACCTGTGCCGCACACCTCAAATTCGGGTCCTGTACCAGCAGTATTATACCCGTGCACCCCGTTGGAAAAACGGATATACCCACAAGTAATTGCTGGATCAGCGTTCAAGCGATTTCCATCCCAATCTGAGTCCTTGCACGAAACTGTACCTTGAACAAAGTTAACCTCTGGATCACCTGCAAGAAAAAGGAGCATGTCGGCGGCGTGCGTTAATCCCCAAAGCGCGGAGCTTGCACCGCATTGTGCAATGGTACACTGAATGTCGCCGATTTCGCCCGCATCAACGAGTTCGCGCACTTTGCGATAAATAGGCATGAAGCGGCGTTGCGTACCGTAGTTGAATTTGACACCGTGCTTTTCAACAATATCCACCATGATGTCTGCTTCTTCCATAGAACAGCAAAGCGGTTTTTCACAGTAGATACCCTTGACACTGTTTTCTGCTGCGAAAACAGTAATATCTGCGTGTGGTCCTGGGCGCGTGGCGATACAGACGATGTCAGGTTTCTCTTTTTCAATCATCTGTTGGTAGTCTGTATAGGCGCGCTCGGCTCCGTAACGTTGTCGGATAGCTTCGGCTTTTTCAGCGAAGACATCGGAGACAGCGACGAGGTCTGTTCTGTCACAAGCAACAGCGGCTGCAGCGTGAGAGAAGGGTTGCCAGATGAAACTATCGGGACGGTCTGCGACTTCATCGTCAATAGTTGCGCCCATCCGTCCGCATCCGATGAGACAAGTTTTATATGTGTGTGGCATATTTTTCTCCTACAACATAAATCCCAGTGATCAACATAAAAGCGTTATAATAAAATCAATACCTTCGCCAAAAAATACTTGAATAAATAGGGCTGTTGTCCAAAAGTTATAACAACTAAACATAACTTAGAAAGGACAATCCCCATACCCTAAAATTATAGCACTGTTTACTGTTTTTATTCCACATTTATCCGCAACGACGACCTGTCAATTATGCCGAGTTGCATTCGCACTGCTTGCGATGACAGGGCGGGTAACAATGTTAAATATATCTCGCTGGACTTCACAAGGAGGTAGCTACCGCACCGGACAACGCTTTTTCAACACTGTTATTCCCTGGGCAGCGATTTGCTGGATGTTTTTTCGCACGCAGAGGTTTTTGGTGAGCAGAAATATGTGGTATACTGCGGTCCGATCGGATCCGGACAGATCGTTAAGGGAGTAAATCAATTAGCAATGGGACTCGGTGCTGCTGCTTACATGGAAGCCATGGCGTTTGGCGTATATGCTGATGTGGATCCGATAGCAATTCGTAACGCTGTTGGCATGGGTGATGGTTGGCGTGGAGAGTTTGACAGAATCGCAAAACGTATTATAGATGACTCAGGAAAAAAGCTCGTTGTTAAATATCCTGAATTACTCTATTTTCTTGCTGAAGCAGAAGCATCGGGATTTGAGATTCCACTTACAGAAGCACTTTATGAATTTTGTAAAAAGGGAAGTTATACGATGTATGACAACATGAACCGACCATCGCGTTCTTTTTGGCATGAATTGACCAAAGACTCTAATCAGGAATAGCATTTCCACATTTAATTCAAATATTCAATCTCTAATTTCTGCTACGGTGTTACTGATTTCGCACAACGGAAACCAGTAAGATGGCTTGTGCGTGCTGGATCATTTCCACGTCGGTAAGTTATCCATACACGTGGTTGACCACTCTCGACCCATGAACCACCCCGTAATGCACGAGAAGATTTAATGTTCTTAAAATTATCTATAACCTCCTTAATACTATCGTCACCAGCAATCGGATTACTGTCCGGTGGATCTTCATAAAAATCTTTATCATACGCATCAAGACACCATTCCAATACGTTTCCAACCATATCATATAGACCATACCCGTTAGTGGGATAATCCCCAACAGGCGTTGTACTACCGGTAACGCCAACATTCAAGGTGTAGTTCGCCTTGTTATCGTCAATTGAATTTCCCCACGGATATTTTTGACCTTCTACACCACCACGTGCAGCTTTTTCCCATTCTGCCTCAGTCGGTAAACGCTTTTCTACCCATTCAGCATACGCAGCAGCTGCATACCAACTCACATAAATAACAGGATGGTCAGCTTTTTCGCTTGGATAAGTATTTCCAGACCAATTGACGAGATAATTTCCATCATGAAATTTGCTGTCAATATGCTCTTTTTGCCACTCAGGGTTGGCATCAACGAATTTTTTATATTGTATATTCGTTACCTCATATTTGTCGATATAGAACGCGTCAAGGTAGACCGGATGTCCAGCTTGTTCAACATTTCCTGCTTGTCCGCTGATACTGCCTAACTGAAATTTTCCTTCAGGAATTAGTACCATGCCTTCAGGGGTTACGACATGGTCTTCTACAGTGAAAGTGAGTCTACGGCTCCCACCTTCCCAAGTGACTTCTACATCAAGCTTCCCTAATGTGAAGGGACCCGTAATAGTTACAATCTTATCAGATGTAGTTGATTTTCCTGGCGAAACAGTAAGATTTTGTGGAGTGCGATTAAAACTTACAGTAATAGTTGCGTCAGTGGATATAGTACTTCCATCGGACGGATCCACAGATTGGATTTCTACCGAGTCATCTTCTCCACAGCCAATTATAGAGAAGGTAAAAATATATGCAAGAATTATTGCTAAAAAATATGATTTCTTTTTCAAAATATTCTCCTTTCAAATATCAAAAGTAGAGCAATCGGACTTACAAAGCCCTCCTATAAGAAAAGGCGAATGTAGATAGCATTAGTCTGTATTAAACGCAATGAGTAGTTTTGGACTTGCAACAAGCCCCTGAATTTTTAATTTTTAACACCCTTTGCACCTTTTTCCTTGACAAACCCCTCTCAAATAACGTATCCTATTAAAATCATTCGTTGTCAGGGCTGTTAGTGCAACATACCTTATGTTGCACCCTGACACCACTTCTAACAGAGTGTAAACGAATGACCGGATGATACCCCGTTTAACGTATCAATTTTATATGCTTGAGCAGTGCATAACGCATTGCATGATACGCTATGCACCATTTTATCTCAAGCAAAGTGAGGTGCATTATGGCTTTTAAAAAGCCTGTCATGCGGTATCGCAGTGCCATTACTGGTAGATACGTACGACCATGGGTAGCAAAACGCTATCCCAAAACGACGGTTAAAGAAACCGACAAACCTCGCAAGCGGTGTAAATAATCCGCTTGCATACATGTTAGGGGTCTTTGATCCCTAACATACACATATTACCTCACTAAGGGAGCTTAAAATGCACAGAAAAATTGGACCTGGTGGCGTTATCCTTAATCCTACAAACACACCTCCAGCATTGTCACGTCCAGATGAATTTAAAACCAACTGGAAACAATTGTCGTTTTCATTCAAAGGTAGAATAAACCGAAAAGACTATTGGATATATTTCTTAGGTACTGGTTTATTATACATAACTTTTGGGGCATTTTTGATATATACAGTAGGTGAAATTGCGTATTACGCTTTTATGATACCAATTGGTTTCGTGAAATTCTTCTGGTGTGATAACGCTGTTACAGTGAAACGATTCCATGATTTTGGTAGATCTGCTTGGTATCTTATCCCACTTTACATACCTCTGATTGGTATAGTCCTTTGGTTTATGTTTGCTTTCAGTAAAGGTGATCCCGAACCAAACAAGTATGGCGAACCGCCCAAATAACCCAACAACGAGGGGACCCTGTCCCCTCTAACCACAAAGGAGATTAAACCCATGTGGGTAATACTGAAGAACCCCGTAAAGGACCCGAATTTGATCTTTTAGCAGTTCATCTTGAATCTTTTAACGCAATTGCTATATTCAACTTTGACAAAAAATACCATCTTGCCATGATTAAACATTTCGACGGTCATTTTTCGAATCACTCATATATGCATTGCGTTTTTGATGTATTTGACACGTACAAACAGGCTCAGGACTTCTTTCAAGAGATGGTAGAATCCCTAAAGACTGGCGAATCAGTATTTGATCTGCGTCCCCGCGCGGATTTGAACTCAGAGAAAAAGGAGAAAAAGGAGAAAAAGGGTGGTTATCTATAGCATTCATCTCATACTTTCATTGACAAACTTGACAAACAAGCTGTCAACGCTCCTATAGTTATACTTATAGCACGCTTCCGCCACATACAGCGGTGTGTATCCTGTCTGATAATGGTGATGCTGTCCATACCAAGCCCGTTTGAGTAGTGACCAGAACCCTTCAATCGTGTTTGTATGTGTATCACCATCAGCAAACTGCACCTTGTGGTTGATAACAGCGTGCTTCATTTCTTTCCCAATAGCGTTGTAAGCCTGATATTCATCGGTTATTAGTTCCGAGTTTTTTAGGTTTACAGCACTCCGAATAAACTCAAGGATAGTGCGTCCTGTGAGGTTGTGTGCCACCTGTGCGACAACCCTACCCCCACGTTGCACTGCTCCTATTATAGCAGTTTTCTCCGTTCCTCTGCCACGTTTATGTGGTTCATCATCTTCACGTTTGTTCTTTTTACGAGATTTACCGCCAATATAGGTCTCATCTGCTTCAATGATACCTTGTAGTAAAGCCCCGCCTTTCTTTGCCATTTCAGCACGAATACGTGCCATCATAAACCATGCTGTCTTTTGATTCAAGTCTAAATCGCGCGCCAGTTGATGACTTGACAAACTTTTCTTCGCATTCGTTATCAACGAAATAGCTAAAAACCACTTCTGTAACACTATCTTTGTCCCGTGAAACACCGACCTGCACGTCACCTTGAAACTCACTTGGCACTCGTGGCAGTTCCACCGACCGATACGACCGATCTTTGTCTCCTCACGCCTGCCCACATGACCGCTTTCACAATGCGGACACACAGGTTTACCTCGCCACCGAATCTTCTCTAAATGCGAAATACAACTCTCTTGATCGGGGAAACGCTCCATCACCTTCAATAAATCCATCAGATAACTCCTTGAAATAGGAGTTGCTTTTTCTGACGGATTTCTGATATAATACCAGATAAGATTAGAACCTTCAGAAAGCAACTCTGCTTTTTGGGTTAATTGGGAGGCTACAACCTCCCTTTTTCTTATCTATATTATACCATATAAACCCAGTCTACACAAGGCTTTATAGCGATTTTTTAAAATTTTTCTCAAGTCCAAAACTACTCATTGCGGTATTAAATACCTGTTGCATTTCTACCTTTAACGTCTCAAACAATTCGCCTTTCAGACTGATTAGTTCCCTATCAGTGATGCTTCTAGGACGCGGTAACGGCACATCAACTTCCGCTTTTATTGATGCGGGTCTGGCAGTTAAGACATATATCTTATCAGCAAGCAGAAGTGCTTCCTCAATATCGTGGGTTATCAACAGGACAGTCTGACCGCCTTTGTCCCAAATATCTAAAAGAATAGATTGCATCACAGTGCGGGTCATTGCATCCAATGCACCAAAAGGTTCATCCAAAAGCAGAATCTCTTTTCGGAAAAGGAGCGTCCTGACCAAAGCAACGCGTTGTCGCATCCCACCCGAAAGCTGCATCGGGTAACTATTTGAAAACCCCTGCAAACCGAGCTGCTCCAATAGTTTTTGTGCTTCCGTTTTTGCTGAACCAAACGATTCCTTCTGTATTTCTGGGCCGATGAGTACGTTCTTTAAGACTGTTCGCCAAGGGAGAAGGAGGTCCTTCTGTTGCATATACCCGAACGCGCCTGTATTACCTTGGATACGTTTCCCGTTGAGATAAATTTCCCCGGATTGCGGTGCGAGAAGTCCTGAGATAATATTGAACAACGTACTCTTACCGCATCCAGAGGGACCAAGCAATGCCACAAACTGCCCAGTATTCACTGAAAAGTTTAACTCGTTCAGTACTGACAGTTGTTTGTTGCTTTGAACGAATGCGTGTGTTAAATTCAGAACTTCAAGTTTTGTCATAATACTATGGTATCTGTTCTGCGCGGTCACAAACCATCGCCTACGGTTTGAAAAAATACCTAACCACGCGCAGCACGTTGCCGAAAAAAACGGATTAACGGTATAACATAAGACTCGTCTGTTTGGATATCAATAAAATCAACCTGATTTACCCTAAAAGTATGTTGACGTTCTGCAGCATTTTTTTCATTAAGTTCTGCATATAACTGTCGTGCTTGTGTTGATCGCGTATCTACAACGATTCGCTCTCCAGTCTCCGCATCTTGTAACTCTATTATACCTACGTTTGGCATCTCCATTTCCCTTCGGTCCTGTAGGGATATTGCAATCAGTGAATGCCGCTTGCTGGTCATACGCAGCTGCTTTTGATATTCCGTTCCCATAAAATCTGATATTAGGAACACAACACTATGCGGTTTGAGAACCCGATCTGCAAATGTCAAAGCATCCGCAATATTAGTCCCCGTTTTTTGGGGTTGAAAACGGAGAATATCACGAACGACCCGCAGCACATGTCTTTTACCTTTGCGAGGTGCAACATAGTGTTCAACTGAATCGGTAAAGCAAATGAGTCCTACTTTGTCATTGTTTTTGATGGCAGAAAAAGCAAGCAGTGCGGCAATTTCTGCCGCTACCTCTGCTTTTGTCTCAGGAATACTTCCGAAGGTTGTTGAGGCACTCATATCCACGATCAACATCATTACGAGTTCGCGCTCCTCAACATACTTCTTGACATAAGCATGTCCCATGCGTGCAGTAACATTCCAATCGATCGTCCGGATTTCATCGCCAGGCTGATATTCTCGCACCTCATCAAATGTGATTCCCTGTCCCTTGAAAACACTTTCATACTCCCCTGCAAAGATAGTATTCACCAACCGATTGGAGAATATATCAATACGCCGAATCTTTTTGAGAATTTCTTTTTCATCCATACCGTTTTCCCATAGGACAGATTTTCGTTGCTTAATTTTCAACGTCCCATTATATTATCAGAAAAGCAGCGAGAAATCAACATCTTTATCAGAGTGAGGACACCTATGCAGCATGTTTTAGACGGAACCAAAATTGAAATCCACAGTGAAATCCAAACAGGGAACATCCGTCATGTCGTTTTCGATTTTGATGGGACTATCTCTCTGATTCGAGACGGATGGCAAAACGTGATGATCCCGATGATGGTTGAATTCCTTCAAACCGAAACCGAGACAACTGAAACACGCGAGGAGCTGGAATCAATCGTCGTCGAATTTGTGGATAGATTGACAGGCAAACAGACTATCTATCAGATGATCCAGTTAAGTGAAGAGATCGAAAAGCGGGGAGGGAAACCGAAGGATCCGATTGCGTACAAGGATGCGTATAACCAACATCTACTTCCGATTGTTGAACAACGAATTGCGGACCTTGCGGCAGGAACGTTATCTGCTGAAACGCTACGCGTTCCAATGGCACTTGAATTTCTCCAAAGTCTGCATGAATTGGGTGTAAAGTGCTATCTCGCGAGTGGAACAGATGTTGAATTCGTCAAGAATGAAGCGGAACTTCTCGGTGTTGCAGCCTATTTTAATGGTGGCATTTTCGGTGCATTGCGGGAATATAAGAAGTTTTCCAAAGCCATGGTCATCCAGAAAATTCTCACAGATTTCAAACTGAGTGGCAGTGAACTTCTTATCGTTGGCGATGGGTATGTGGAGATCGAAAATGCTAAAGCAGTAGGTGCGATTGCTGTGGGTGTTGCGTCCGTTGAGGACAATATCTATAATATGAACGCTGATAAACGGGAACGACTTATTCGTGCTGGGGCAGACATCATTATTCCGGATTTCCGAGAGGGTGGACAACTTCTTAAATATCTATTTAACCAATAAGATTGCATCCGGTTTACCATTTTTGACACAGTGCACATGTTCACAACGAGGACAAGCATTCAACAGACCTTACTTTACAATGTTTTATATGTCAAGTATATTGTAAAACATTAAGACAATATATCTCTTGATTCTTTTTTGTAAAGTGTTATCATATATAAAAGTTTGTAGCAAGCTGTGCAATTCAGTGGGTTACCGTGCAGACTGCTCAAATCATTTGTTATGTAAAACCCTTGCGTACCCTTCCCCGCTTTCGCGACCATTTGTAATTCGGGGGTTAATCCCTGCGTCGATTGTATTTTATTTCGGAGAGCTCGCGATTCTTGGCGAGTTTCTGCGGGAAAATGGGAGAAGAATGAGAGGATTCAGACAGTGAAGCGAATAAGCGCGTTCATAACAAGATATATATATGCCGCATTTTCTTGTCTGTATCTGTTTATGGTCGGATTCCTTTTCGAGAAAAACCGTCTTTTTATTGAGCGGATTTGTGCCCAGTTCGGCTACGTCAAGAAAACCCCTATCCTCATTGTCCCAACGATTGAATTGGCAAAGGTCGTCTCAGAAGATATCCCGATTCAGGTCCGTGAGCCCGTCGCCATTGATGGCAACATCTCGCTCGCCGAGATCACTGTTATGTCCAAATTAGTGAAAAGGCATAACCCGAATAGACTCTTTGAGATCGGCACGTTTGACGGACGCACAACACTGAATTTGGCCGCAAATGCTTCAGCGGAAGCCGAAGTCTACACCCTTGACCTACCCAAGGATAAACTATCTGTGACAGACTTGCCATTAGAAACTGGAGAAGAAAAATATGTTGATCAGGAGGTTTCGGGGCTAAGATTTTTGGGAACCGATTGTGAGCAGAAGATCACCCAATTGTACGGCGATTCGGCGACCTTTGATTTTTCTCCATTTTTCAACACAGTGGATTTCATATTCATAGATGGTTCCCATTCCTATGAATATGTATTGAATGATTCAAAACGGGCACTCGAATTATTGCGGGACGGACAGGGTGTGATTTTATGGCACGATTACGGTAAACCGTGGTGGTCGGGACTGACTACCGCATTAAATGAGATGTATTCAGCGAGGAAGGAATTCAAAAACATCCAACATATTCAGGAAACTTCTTTGGTGTACTTGGTGATTGACGATAGCCGCGTTTAGTAATATGTAGACATTCCTTAGTTGGTGTCCATTCTAAAATTATAGTCTATTTCTATTTTTCAAGAGAACTTGACAGCCAATGGTATTCTTTTAGACTGTTCCTAACTAAATTTTGGAGGAACAGTGTCTTTTACCAAATTAACTTGATGAGTATTTTTCTGATAAAGTTTAGCATTGCAAGGCACAGAGACCTCGCGCTACAAATCGGGTTAATTTGGTATAAGTCCTACCATAATTAGAACGCACAAAACCGGGCACACCGTCTCAAGATTCAAAGACTTACTGTTGCTTAAGTTCTCCCCACAAAACTGCAGCCTTACCTTTAGCACGTACATTTAGGGTGCCATGTGCAGGAACAGTGGGACCAGAAATTACAAAGTTATCTAATACAAATGTTCCAATGTGTCCTGCCCCCCGTCCCACATACGCAATTATCCCGATACAATCAATAGTGGTGAGGTCCGGAACTTTTAATTCATTTATTAGATCACCTTTTGACAAAAATTTGAAGTGTCCATTGTTAAATGAAATTTCAATTTCTTCAAGTGGCAATTTCGGTTCATCAAATTCATTAGCGATTTGTAATATTTCAAAATTACGTGGTGTTTGAATTTGGCCATCTATAAAAGGCCTGTCAAGAAATTTAAACGTTTTACCCATTACACCGCCTCTTGCACCATATTGCCCCATTATAATCCCAATGTTGTCATTCCTTGTTGTCGCAAGTATTTTGACTTTGACATTAAGGTCTTTAGCCTTTATGGGAAATCCTATAAATTCAAGCGGAAAATATTCAAAGATTCCGGGGGTGGGAGGTGGATCTATCCAAACATCCAAACTCCCATTTTTTGTCTTTCAGAAGGTTTTTGGTGCCCAAATGCCTCCGGCGAAGTGGTCTTCAACTTTTTTCCATGAATCAAGATTATTATCGCTGAAATCCTCAACCCAAGTCTTTGCAGATACTACCTGTCCTGCGACAAATATCAACACATAGAGAATCAGAAAAAATGCGAAAAATCTGTTCATTTAATACCTCCTATTATGATTATGACATACTATACCGAACATCGTGTAAAAAACTTGGTGGATCTATTTCCGCTTAAGCTCTCCCCATAAAACCGCAGCCTTACCTTTGGGACGTACATTTAGGGTGCCGCGCGCGGGAACAGTGGGGCCAGAAATTACAAAGTTATCTAATACAAAATGTGCAAGTGGAAAGGGCCCAGACGCAGGCTTAAATATATGGGCAGTTATCCCAAGACAATCAACTGTTGGAAGGTTGGGATCATGAAAATCAAGGATGTGTTTACCATCAGACAACAGCTCAAAACGTCCATTATCAAAGTCAATTTCAATTTCCTTTAGGCTATCGAAATCAACATCTGGATCTTGGGCAGGAAATTCAATAGGACCATATATTGTTCTGTGTAGGAATTTATAGGTACGCCTATATATTCGCCCTTGTTCATCGTGTTGCCCAATAAGAATTCCAACAAATGCGTTGTGGACTTCAAGGATGTTCACTTTGACGCGGAACTGTTCCGCGTTGATGGGAAACCCCGTGAATTTGAAATCATGATGTTGAATTGCTGCCCAGTGCATGGGTTGTATCCAGACATCTAAAAGTCCATCCTTTGCTATCCAAGTATTTCTGTTCTCATCATCCACCTTTGCCCATGAATCAAGGGGTCCTGTATTGAAATTCTCAACCCAGGTTTTTGCCTCCGTAACCTTTATGGTAGTGAATAGTAGCATCCCAAAAATTAGCGATAGTGTGTAAAACCGATTCATGAGTTACCTCTCCTTATTTTTTACTGAGCAATGCCGCATCGTCCTGTTAGAGCTTGAGGAATTTACTGCCGCTTCAACTCTCCCCATAAAACTGCAGCCTTGTCTTTAGGATGTACACTTAGACTGTTTGTCTTAGGAATTGAGGGACCTGAAATCACAAAATTATCAATGATTGCTTCAGCCTCAGCCTGACAATTCTTCGGAAACACAGCGATGCCAATGAAGTCAATTCTTTGTAAAGTTGGATCTTTGAATTCAACGATGTATTCACCTTCAGAGAAAAGATAGAAATGCCCCTGATCAAATACGACATCTATTTCGTCTAAGTTGAGTACAATTTTTGGTACTCTTTCAACCACTATTCCTAATGGGTTAAAACCCTCAGGACTACCGAGTTTATGGCTTGCAAATTGATAAGCACTCAGGAAGGGACTAAAGAATTCATTCTCAGGTTGTTTGCCGATGAAAATAGCAACATTCGCGTTTTTTGCTGAAAGAATTGTCAGTTTGACACGGAGTTGGGAGGCATTGATGGGGAAACCCGTGAATTCAAGTGTGTAATTGGTTTCGCGTGCCAATTCGTTCTCGGGATTGAATCGTTCGTTACAAAAAGGTTGTGTCTGCCCAACAAGATGTCTGTTTGTTGCTTGCCAAGTGACTCTTTCACGTTGATGTTCACGTTTTGTCCAGAAATTAAGGTGTCCAGCGTTGAAATCGTCAGTCCATCTTTTGGCATGCGGCGGCGTTAAAGTTTTTGGGAGTTGCGGCGGCTCTACCTTTTCTGGCGTTATTTCCCAGAGACGGACGGTTCCATCACCACCTGCACTTGCGAGCAGGTGGCCATCAGGACTGAACACAACGTCATGAACAGCTGATGTGCCAACTCTAAAATCTCCTTCGTGTCCTGTGAGAGTATTCAGAAGCAGTGCTCTATCTACATCCCAGAGGTCTATTATCCTGTCGTCCCTTCCAACTGCAAGGAGGTGTCCATCTGGACTGAAAGCAACAGATAGAAAAATTCTACCTAAGTCTCTTGGAAAAGATTGTGACAGTTCACCTATATTGGCATTCCATAAGTCTGTTCCTCCCCAACCGACACTCGCCACTGTGTGCCCTTCAGGACTAAATGCAACATCAAAAACATCTTCAACAGCGGGCTCAAGCGTGTGTAGGTGTTCTCCTGTATCAGGATTCCACACTTTGACGTTGGCATCTCCAGCACCGCCATTCGCTATGATACTACCATCAGGACTGAAAGCAACACCGTCGACATGTTTTGTTTCTAATATTCGTAGAAGTTCTCCTGTATGGGGGTTCCAAAGATGTATCTTACCTTCCCTGCTCCCGCTTGCAAGTACATCTCTGTCAGGACTAAAAGCAACGCTGGTGATATTACCTTGGTGTCCTTTGAGGGTTCTTAGAAGTTCACCAGTATTCGGATTCCACAAATTAACAACTTCGTCTTTTCCTCCGCCACTTGCAAGAATACTACCATCAGGACTAAAAGCAAGACCCCCTCCTCGACTTGTTTTTATGGTTCTCAAGAGTTCCCGTGTCTGAGGGTTCCAAAGACGGATAGTCTCGTCAGCACTCATACTTGCAAGCATGCCCCCATTTGGACTGAAAGCAACGCTATAAACCGAATCGGTGTGTCCTTTAAGCACAGTGTGTGGGATATCCGCGGCAAAAGTATTCGGTAAGACGACAACAGAAATTAAAATGAGGGTTGTAATAAAATGTTTGGCTTTCATAAACAGGGTCTCTAAATGTTCGTTGTTTCAGTTAACAATTTCAGAACACCTAACAATTTCAGAACACCTAACAATTTCAGAACACCACTATTCAATCTTAGGAAGGATGGGCGGTACAGGACTTGAACCTGTGACCTCTTGCATGTCAAGCAAACGCTCTAGCCACCTGAGCTAACCGCCCATATATAGAAGGGTATGGAGGTGGCGGTCGGAATCGAACCGACGAATAAGAGTTTTGCAGACTCGTGCCTTACCACTTGGCTACGCCACCGAAATGGAGCGGGAGACGAGATTTGAACTCGCGACCTCCACCTTGGCAAGGTGGAGCTCTACCACTGAGCTACTCCCGCATATCTTTTAGGATTTCCGTTAAGGAATTAACGCACATCTTAAAAGCATATTTATTTTAACACATTATTATAAAAATGTCAAATTAATTTCAATAACTTCGCCAAAAATTATTGCTGCATTTTTAAATCTGCCCATCTCGTGGTAAGTTTGCCGCTCGCTGATACATAACCTTTCAACCGAACTGTGGTTAACTGCTGTCGAACCCCCGCATAAGAAACATCTTCTATCCGGTAATAATAGACGACATTCGGTTTAGCAGTAGTATCTTTCCATGTGTAGGTGTTCCGTTCACCTGTTGTGCCTGCACCTTGAATTAGTTTGGCGTTAACGACCATGAATTTCCCATTCTTTGTTTCACTACGCAAGATGTTGAAGCCTGCATTGTTCAGCTCGGATTCAGTTGTCCATTTAAGAATAACACCTGCTTCAGTACGCTCTGCTCGGAATCTGGAAAGCTGCACAGGCAACGCACCACCACTTTCAATACCGGGTGCTCCGATGTCGTGAAGGTATCCATAATAAGTAGAAGTATTAGTGGATAGTTTTGTGTAAACAGCAGAAACCCACCCTGTCTCTGTAGTTCCAGGAAGCGGTGTCCCGTTGTTATGCCTGCGTATCATTGAGGTACGCACGCCCTCTTTCGTCACGCTTGTTGGCAAACGCCAGGCAGGCTTATCGTTGGTGCTTATCTTACCATCAAGGTTTCCTACCTCGTCAATTACTTCCCTTGCACTATTACTCAATTTCAGGTAGAACCCTTCTTCACTTAGCACGTTGCTCTGGTGGAGATTGGGGTGTAGTATGCTAAGGTTGTAAATCTGTTCTTTTGACAAATTATCTGAGGATCGTCCCTGTTTTGAGACTATCAGGAGTGTTTCTTGTGGCTTAATAGACTTCTCTTTAAAATTTCTAAAAGTGATAAAATCTTTAAAAGTGATCGTCACATTCAGATTCTTATTAAAATTTATTGTGCCGCGATTTTGAATCTCTAGGGTCCATCCTTCTATATTTACAGCCTGTGTATGTGAGTGATTGTAAAGTTCTATCCACTGTGGCAGCTTTCCGTCATTTGAGGCAACCATAATTTCACTTATGGTGATTTTTTTTGTATCACCAACAGATTCTTGTGAAAGGAAAGATGTAACGTCCCATAGATTGACTGTCCCATCAAATGTTCCCGAAGCAAAGGTCTTTTCGTCGGGTGAAAACGCTACAGACCAGACATCTGAGGTATGCGGAAGTTCAACTATTGTTTTTCTTGTGGTAACGTTGCGCAGCGTGACAATTCCATCACGTGATCCCGAAGCAAAAATTGTGCCATCAGGTGAGAATGCGACAGAAGTTACACCAAATATATGGTGGTAGGTAACTATATTGCGTTTTGCGGTAACGTCCCACAGTTTTACGTTGCCACGACCATTTCCTCGTCCTGAAGCGAGAATTGTCCCATCAGGTGAGAATGCCACAGAATAGATCCATGCTGTAACACTGTCCTCCTTAAAGGAAGCAATGTTGTTTCGCGTTGCCACATCCCACAACTTGGTTGAACCATCATAAGCTCCTGAAGCAAGCATCGTTCCATCGGGTGAGAATGCCAATGAAAGTACTCCCTTCGTATGTTTATGTTCCTCAAAAGTGCCAATATTGTTTCGTGTTGCCACATCCCACAACTTGATTGAACCATCATAAGCCCCTGAGGCGAGAATTGTCCCATCCCGTGAGAACGCCAACGAAAGTACTTCCCCTGTATGTCCTTCAAGCGTGCCAATATCGTTTCGTGTTGCCACATCCCACAGCTTAACATCGTTGCCTAATCCATAGGCTAACATGTTGCCATCGGAGGAGAATACTGCATTCCTTCCATTAATATTTACAATATTACGCTTCGTTGCTACATCCCATAGTTTTACGGGAGCCCCTCCTGATACGAGTTTCGTTCCATCAGGCGAAAACATCAAAGAATTCACAATGTTCGTGTGTTCTTCAAAAGCATGGATATGATAAGAAGAACTTTCTGCAAGTGCAAATACTATTCCACTCGTATCCCCATTTATATCAATAGCCTTTGCAATCATGTAATGTGAAACAGCACTGGAAAGACTAATGAAGCCAT
The DNA here is from genome assembly GCA_965197475.1 of Candidatus Poribacteria bacterium. GTDB lineage: Bacteria > Poribacteria > WGA-4E > WGA-4E > WGA-3G > MSPOR6. The sequence continues at coordinate 2,998,322 of CBDANF010000003.1, forward strand.
GACTCGAAGTAGCACCATCATATTCAAACTCGACGATAGCTTGTTTTTTGCCTGCTAATCCACGACAAGCGTATAGTGCAGCATAAGCATTTAAACGCACTTGCTGCAGCCCTTCTGTGTCACTAACTTTGAGTTGAATCTTGACGCTCTTTGAACCTGCTGGAAATGTAGGTGGTGAAATCAGTTCTATAGTGGGAGCTACCCCTCTTTCAATTGGAACATTGGGATTAAAATAAGGATGCACTTCCAGATATTCAGCAGCGCATGCAGATAACTGATTCTGTCCTGGACCGTAAGACAAGATATACTTGCCATCTCTAAAATCGTGTCCCAATCCAAAGGCATGTGCCAGCTCATGTGCTACCAGGCCAAAGTCAAATATGGCAGGAACCGTCAAATTACCCCAATTTTTTCCCCCACCTCCAGTTCCACCTACACCCGAATCAACTCTATTCCTACTGTTGTCCCAAACAAGAAAATAAACATTGTACGCAGATCTATCAAACTTCTGATCAACTTCCTGCCAATGCCGATGATTAGTAAGATAATAATTATCAGAGTGCAAGCCATCCACACGATGTACCTTCGGTTCGCCTTTGTCATCGGTTTCAATGCGAAAGGTTTTCCTGCCGTAGCCGTGTACTTCCATCTGATCAGCAAAGAAGGTTTGAAGGGTGCGGATCATATCTTTCATCTTCTGAACTACTTCGGGACGATATGGCCGGTCATTAGGCAGAAAGTAGATCATTCGAACTGTGCGGGGTTCACCAACGTTCAAATTCTGTCCGTAACTAATCCCTTCCATGCCCAAGACTATCAAGACGATAGCTAACGTTAAAACAAATAATTGATTGCTTGAAGTATATGTTTTCATATAATCCTCCTGTTCGTTTGATTTCATCAATTTCATTATAAACTGTTTTTGAAAACCTAAATTGCTACCTAAACACACATCCTGATTCAATTGCAAAAAACCATATTTAACACTATGTTTGTATTATATAATTTATTAATATATGTCTTTATATGAATATAATACTTAAATTAAACTTGTATGTCAAATTAAATCTTTGTGTGATTTTAAAATGAAGGATAATTGGAAGGATGTTCAAGCAAAACAGGATCTGAACACCTATAATCTTTGGGTGGCAATTTGGGTTATGAAAGAGAGGATTTGTTAGCAAACTCCACTACTGTTCTTTTTTCATCTCAATCAGATGTGCACCTTCTAATCCTGCACGTACATCCTCATCGTAACTCGTCACAACCACCTGATGCTCCTCAGCAAGTTGATGGATAAAATCTACCATCAATGCTTTTCGTTCGCCATCTAAATGAAGCGTTGGATCATCAAACACAAAGAAACCGGGATTACCTAAAACTTTGGCGAGTGCCACCTTGAAGCAGAGATACAGGAACATTTTTTCGCTACCACTCAGCAACATCAAACTCCGATCTACACCGTCTATATTAATTGAAGGAAGCAGATGCTGCCGTTGCAGGTCAATACGCGTGCGTCCAAAAAGTTCCATCTTCCCAAGCCAGCGATGCAGTTCTTCCTCCGCGGGCTTAAGGATTTGGCGTTGAAGTGTATCAATGGTTTTTTCTACCCCCGCACAAGCAAGTTCCAAACTCAGCGTTGTCTTTTCAACCTGTTCTGCTTCAGCATTCACCTTCTGAAGTCGCTCAAGTCTATCTAATTGCACTGCTTCTTCCTGCTTGAGTTTTTCAAGTTTTTTTCTTTGACTGTCTATTTGTGCTTTCAACTGACCTTTATCCAAATTGGCAGGAACAGATTTTTCAGATTGGGAATCGTTGTTGATTGATGCATCCGTTGTCTCCGCCTCGTCTAACGTACCTTTCTCACTTAGCCGCATTGTGAGTGTGCCAAGCTCTGTCTCTATTTTGCCGATAGCCTGTTCAAGTTGTTCTAACCGAGATACGCGTGACTGTAAGGTCTGGAGTCGTTGTTCAAGTTCCTGTCGACTCTCTAAATTTTCGGTTTTTTCGGTAAGCGTTTTTTTGTGGGATTCTAATTCAGCTGAGAGATGCGATTTTTCGATCTCCTTTTCCCCAACAATTTTCTGAACGATTTCCTGTTCAATCTTCTGGTGGCAGGTGGGGCAATGTCCTTCGTCACTCTCAATTAGCGTGCTAAGGGTACTACATACGTTCATCAACGCAGTAATTTGAGAGTCAAGGCTGCCGATTTTTTTGATTAGCTCCTCGCGTTCCACTTCTAATCCTGCAGCATCCTTAATAGCGGTCTCAATAGTCGTTATCATGTCCCGTAGATGTGAGATATTGTTGAATCCACTCAAGGTTTCTGTCCGCTCTTGCGTGAGAATATTTAACTGTGTTTGTGCCTGTTTCCTGCTCTGCTTCCACTCAGCGATTAATTCTGCATCCCCTGTTTCCGTGCTATATGCCGCTTCTAATTCTTTCAATTTCGCTTCTATCTTTTCAATCTCTGTTTTGTGTGCATTCTGTGCATTGAACCGTAGGCTATTCTGATGTGCCTGAATCCTGTTACGTTCACGTTTAGCGAGGCGGCGTGCGTCAATAAACCGTTCCCGAACCTCTATCAATTTGTCAATGCCAAGCAGAGCGTATAAGATATCGCGTCGAGTTGCAGGTTGACGGGAAAGAAATTCAAAAATCTCACCTTCACGAAGGAACGTTGTCAAGGCAAGCCGGTCGTGCATTATCCCAAATCGCTCTTTCAAAGCAGCCTCAACTACCGTTATACGCTTATCATCAAAAACAATATACCACTCACCATTTTTTTCATGTCTGAGTTGGAAACGTTTACCTGTCCCACGGAAAAGCATGTATCGTTCGTCATTTTCTACGAATTGAAGTCCCGCTGTCCCACTATACGATTTTGCACTTTTTATCGCTGCAGCATCAACCCGTGGCACTATCGGTTTACCAGTTAAGGTGAAAAAGATAGCGTTGACAAGCGTGCTTTTTCCGCTGAAGTTGGGACCGAAAATGAGATTGATACCGTCAGACAGTTCAAAATCTTGTTGTTGAAAACAACCGAATGTCTTTAGACGGATACGCTCTAATCGCATATTAATCGTCTCTTTTTTCTTGGATCATGTCGTAAAGCATTTGGGCTCTGACTTTTTCGCGTCCATTTGTCAAAGTAAATTCAAAGGCATTCACAATCGCTTCAAGTTCAACAGGACCAAGGGTGATATATTTCGGGTCGTGCTGGATAAGTGCCTCTATTTCATTTTTATAAATTTCCCGTGTTTCATTTTCGAGAACTGTGTCCATAGTGTTATACCTCTATAAAGATTATCTCACCATACCTGCTGCTATAGATCAGATTTTTGATTTAATCTTCATCAACCGTTCACCCGCTTCCACCAGAATATCATCCGCCATGCTAAACATAAATCGGAACTTTGTTTTGCCGAGGTGTGGGCGACTGTAGAAACTGGAACCCGGCACACCGCCTACACCGATTTCTTTTACTAACCAATGGGCAAACGCTGTATCATCAGAAAACCCAAAATCGGTGATGTCTGTCATAATGTAATAAGCAGCCTCTGGTGGATGACAGCGAAATCCTGCTTCTCTGAGTGTATTAACGAGTCGTTTGCGATTTAAGTCATATTTCGCGACCAATTCTTGATAATAACTCGGTGGCAAGTTGAGTGCAGCGACACCCGCACGCTGCAACGGATGCGGCGCACCGACTGTCAAGAAATCGTGCATTTTGCGGATTGCATCTGTTAAAACCTCAGATGCTATCACATATCCTAAACGCCATCCTGTCATCGAATACGTTTTACTCAACCCTGACACAGTAATAGTCCGATCCTGCATTTGCGGCAGAGATCCGATGCTAATATGTGGTTTGTCGTCATAAATCATGTGCTCATATATCTCATCAGTTACAGCGATGCAATCATACACACAGCATAGGTCCGCTATCTCATGAAGTTCGTCAAGCGTAAAAACTTTTCCGATCGGATTGTTGGGAGTGTTTAAGATAATCGCTTTTGTGTTGACTGAAAACGCCTTTTGAAGTTCGGTAATGTCGTAAGTAAACCGCATCACACCATCTGTTGCAAGTGTCTCCCGAAGTGCAACATACATCGGCTTCGCACCAGAGATAATTGTATCCGGACCATAGTTTTCATAAAAGGGTTCAAAAATGATAACCTCATCACCAGGGTTGATAATTGCAAGCAGTGCTGACAGCATGCCTTCAGTTGAACCACAAGTGACGGTAACGTTTTTGGCAGCATCGGTTGGAATGTCATTGAACGTCGTCATTTTGCGTGCGATTGCTTCGCGAAACTCCGGTGCTCCCCACGTAATGCTATACTGGTTATACCCTTCTTGAATTGCCTCAATTGCTGCAGCTTTGACTACATCTGGCGGTTGATATGCAGGGGTGCCTTGCGACAGGTTAATCGCATTGTGACGCAAACAGAGCTGCGTCATACCTCGGATAACCGATTCAGTGAAGCGGATTGATTTGTTTGAGAGTTTGGGTTGAAGGGAAATTTTGAATATCCTTTATCTACTTTTTGTTCCGAAATACAACTGTGGGCTATTTTCTTCATAATCATCAGATTCATCGGTATTTTTGATCGCTTTGGTTGCTGGTAGTTCAAAGTTTGTGACAAGTGCTTCCAACATAGGTTTTCTATTTGATTCATTGGCACCGACATGATAAAAATGTTCTCGCGTAATGATATTAAATTCTAACCACAAGGTCGGAATAGCTGGATTTTCTCTGTGTTCGTTGCTATGCCAAGTCGAGAGTATAAATCGTGCTTTGGATGTTTTCAGACCCTCATAGAGCGATTTTTCGTTCTCTCTGTTCCAACTATTAAAATAATCTGTATGTCGTCCGGCATAAGGTGGATCACAATAAATGAAATCCGCTCCGGTTGCACGAGATAAAGTGATGCGAAAATCCTGATGTAAAAAAGTCCAGTCGCTGATGCTGGCAAGTTTACAGACCCAATCAACCTGATTCACAATTTTGGTAATATAAGCTTTAGAAAAACGTTCCGGTTTGTGTCCGAACGGCACATTAAACTCGCCCTTTCTATTAAAACGAATGAGTCCATTAAAGCAGGCACGGTTCAAAAACAGGAAATCATGCGGGGATTTTTCCGCATTAAACCGTTCACGAACTTCATAATAGTAATCTGCACCATGCTTTGCTAACTTGCTCCCTTCTGATTCAAGGAATTCACGCGTAACAATCGGAGTGATAGTCCCGTTGTTTATTCCCTGATAGAAGGCGATGAGATGTGGGTTCGTATCAGAGAAAAGTGCCCTACGCGGTTTAAGGTTAAACCCAACAACACCAGAACCCATAAACGGCTCAATCCAAAGACCTTTGCCATCCCATCGGAGTGTTTCTGCAATCCATGTGACCAACTTGCTTTTGATACCCTGACATTTTATAGGCGGAATAAGTACCTTCATTTCGAGTTTCCCTTCCTTCGTCTTGTTCTCGGGTTAATAAGACTTGTGTCTCCACCTCTGTAGATTACAAAATCATGCAAATTTGTAATCTTTTTCGTTTTGCCTGTATCGTCCTGCACGGTAATCTTTCCGTAATTCATCCAATAGTCATCAAACCACTTTTCACCTAACATGTTGAACATACCTTTGCCTGATACAATGTCAGCGATTTTATCAATGCTACCTATGTTTGCAGTATTGCCGCTGCCGCTTCTGTCACTCGCTATTTTCCATTTTTCAGCCACAAAAAACTGAAAATCTCTAATAACAGAAGGAATTGAATCTAAGTGTTCAAGCATGTATGACTTTGTTTCATCAATTGACGTTGCACTTGCACGTGTATAGATAATACCCAAACAGAAATGTCCTGCGTATTCATTGTAGGGAAACTGAATGTTTTTACGGTTGTTCCTGTCTACAAAGTAAATTCCATGTGAACCAAGCGTGAATCCATTACAGAATTCTGGGTTTTCAGGATTTCTGTACGTTGTTTTAAAATCAAGGGCAAACTTATATTCTTCAGTTTGATGAACCAAAGAAATATCGGGGTAATAATTCTGTTTTTCTGCAGGGATAAGCGTGTAACCATTTTCTTCTGCAAATGTTAACAATCGAGGGTATAGATGGATCTCTAACAGCTTAGATACGATTTTCGTATCCGATGAAATCGTATAAATCTTCCGAAAGACATCAATAAAACCCTTGATTGTCCATTGACCGTCAGCGGTACTAACGTATGAATTGAGTGTTTCAACGAATCCATTCAGTCTTGTCGCGAATACGCTCTTTACTGCTTCTTGCATACAATATAACCACGAAAATTAATGACTTTAAGTTGATCATGCAATACAATCGATAAGAAAGTGTAGCACTGGGCATCTTAATTCTTTAGATATTTTACAAAATTGTTCAACCTTTTGTTAATTTTGAATGTCCCATCAACGCCTACACATCGGTTCTATAACTTAAAATAATACCGTCATCCAGCGGAATATCAACAGAGTGTAACAACGGCGTATTAAAAACGAATTCCACATAATCCTGCATCTCATCACGCATCGTCACGGTATCGTCAGCAACAATTAAACCGCCAGCACGTATCATCGGCAGAACTAAATTCAGATAACGCAGATATTCGTCTTTTTGCGCATCAAGGAACACAAAATCAAAGATCGCATCACACTTTGGATTTCGTCAAGTGCGTTTCCAACCCGTATATCAACTATTCTACTTAATCCGGCTTCTATAAGATGTGCTTGCGCTTCTTCTGCGCGCTTTGGATTGGACTCCAACGTGATGAGTCTGCCATCAATCTCTTCCAGTGCCGCAGCAAGCCAAATTGTAGAATATCCGTTGCTGGTTCCGACTTCAAGGACGTTTTGTGCGTGAATAGATCGGATAAGAATAGAGAGAAATTGCCCATTTTCTGGGGCGATATTCGTATACTGTTTTGCCGTTTTTTTCAAGTCGTTTTAAAATATGTTCGTAATGTTCCATTTCAGATTAGACTTCGTTCATAATATTGATAATGTAGGAATAATATCATAGAATGTATCACCTGTCAAGAGTGTTTTATCGTTGGAATAGCTGCCAACTTCTACCGGGAAGGTCAGCGCGAAACACCTCAACATTTCCGCGATCTGCCATCGTTACGTAGCACGTGCATCCATCAGAACCTCCAATTGCAATATTTGAGCAGAGTTTACCTGTTAATTCTACTTCCAATATCACCTCACCTTCCGGTGAGAGTTTCGCCACTGTGCCTTTGCCGTGTCGGGTAACATAGAGATTGCCTTCAATATCACAGCGCATTCCATCCATATTGAAATCCGGAAACTGAATTAATAACCGCTTGTTACTAATATCCCCTTCAGGCGATAGATCATAAGCCCAGATGTTGCGCTGCACCGATTCGTTGACATAAAGCACCTTCTCATTGGGGCTCACCTCAATACCGTTTGTAGTACCCATGTCCGCTTCCAATAACGTAACCTGTCCATCTGTATCTACTCGCCAAAGCTGCCCAGTTGACTCGCCCCAATTCGGATCACTCGCGTAGAATATATCATTAGCACCAATAGCAAGGTCATTCGGTTGATTCATTGTCGGTTCGTGTGCATGCACACTAATTTCGCGCGTTTGCATGTCCACTTTTAAAACATTATGGTTCGTATAGTCTGCGATGAACATGAAACCGTCGCTGTTGAAACGGATGCCGTTGCCGATGCTACCGGTTGGTAGTTCGACAAAAACGCTTGCTTCACCTTCGGGTGTTACCTTGCCGATGGTATGTTGCCGTTCAAAGTTTACGGCGTATAAGTTGCCATCTGCATTGCAGGCGGGTCCTTCGATTCCAGACGTAAATCCGTTGACGGGTGTAAATTCTTGACTGACAAAAAGTTCTTCGTTCATTTTGTGCTCCTGGATTTTCGGTTTAATTTGTATTGGTTATATATCTATATTTTAGCACAACCGTAAATATAATTGCAGTTTTTACCGAAGATAGCCAGAGTTATTTAGTTTTCGATTTGTGTGTTTTATCACAAACGTTAATATTACTATATGCACATTTTGTGTGTATTTTCAAGTTGGATGTATATATTTAGCTTCACGACCTAACTCGTGATATTGTAGGTCGGGTAAAGCGAAGCGAAACCCATAGCCATTAATTTAGTGTGTGTTTTATGACAAAAAGGTGTTGATTTGTGAAGACAGCAGCACCAGCGGTGCGGAATGTGTATAGAAAACGGTGTCCAACACACTCTTGAACCCCAGCGGGGTGACAGGTGTCTGACAACACGTGCACATGGACACCTTTCGCCCCGCTGGGGCTTGAGTTTGGTGGGGGTCGCGTGTCTTATACACCTTTTGCCCCGCTGGGGCTTGAATATCCAAAATATAGGTTTATTTCCTTAAATTGACACTTATGGGTAAAGCGAAGCGAAACCCGACACCGATAGTTTTTGACATATCGGGTTTCGTAAACTCTAGCCGACCTACGATACTTGCAGTTAAACTCATCAACTGAAAATTCTTAAAACTAAATGACCCTGGAAGATAGCAAGGTTTTCTCAGATCAATTGACTCCAAATTGTTCTGATTGATCACAACGTAGGCGTTTCCACAACAAAGACTTACGAAATAAAACGGGTGGATTCGGATTATTTTGCAGAAACAGAATAAAAACTGCTCCAGTTGAAAACAACCAGAGCAGTTTGTTTTAAGAAAAAGCTTAGATTGTTGATAAAATTTTGGTGACACATCAAATCACTTCCATCCAAACCCCCGGTACGAACCCCGGATACTTCCCTTCACTGAATGCTGGATAATAAACATCTTCGCCACTGAAATCGTGGACTGTCTCACCTCCGTCAGGATTTGGGATATGTACTCTGCAAGTATACTCACTTTCTCGGAACAACTGCTGCGGTGTGGGTGCAGTTTTTTCAACGCGATATGCTGTCAAGGCATCCTTATTTACTGAAACCCCCAGTCCCGGTGAGTCTGGGACCTGTATCGTTCCATTTACTACAGCGAGTCGGCTTTCAAGTAAATCCGATTCCCACAACTCATGGCAAGTAATTGCGGGCAATTCAGCTTGTGATAGCACAGCACCGAGATGCACACAGTATGCCGTTGTAATACCAGTGCCGACCATCTGAAGCCAGAAGGGTTGCCCAAACGAAGCGCAAAGTGCATTAGTCCGAAGTAGTGAGTTTACACCTCCGCCAACAACAAATCCACCACAACAACGCGCATGTAAACAGGATTCGTTGTAATGTTCAACGATACGTTTTTCAACAGCCTCCTGTAACCTTCCCGCGCCTTCTATATCTGTTCCGAGGTAGAATGGACTCTCATAGATAGCGACATTCGGATGCTGATCTAACCGCTGCAAAACAAGGATAGCGTTATCCGCTGTTCGCAGGAAGCCGTTGAAGTCAATATCAAGCCGATAGTCTGCAGGTACAGCATCGCCGACTGCATCAACTTGTGCAAAAATGTCTCGCCACGGTCTTGCTTTGAGCTTTGCTGAAGTGTAACCTCTTTTGACCGATTCCTGCACTTCAGCAACCCAATCCTCAGGCGGCATGTCGATATCCCACCAAGAAATAGGACACCTTTCACGAACCTTAGGACTAATCAGCTCAGACACAGATACCCCGACCGTTTTGCCGACAGCATCATAAAGTGACATCTGAATACCGAATCCGACACCATCATCGTTCATGCATGCGAACGGATTTTGCCCTACCATTCGCTCAATATTACCTGTTTCATCATATAAATTTTCGCCATATCCTATAACACCATTGCTAAGTTCAACGCGGTAAATGTAAACTCGTTCGCCGTGTGTTGATGCTCGGTGCATGTGTTGACTAACACGATCACAGTAGAACGGAACACTCAACGGGATTGTTTCAAGATGTTTGATACTAAGCATGTTGTGCCTCCCTATCTTTGGATTGTTCCGAATTGTAGCATATTCTCAAAAAATTATGAATTTTTATAATTATTTGAAGAAAACCGAAGAGAGTAACAACAAACAAGAAAGCTAATCAGCAGAGGCGGCTTCAATTTGTAGTGATACAGTACAAACGAAATTGCTCCGAACTTTGTCAGTAATATGTTCTATATCAGTTGACACTCCTCCTGTTTTGTTGGTATAATATCAATGATAATTCAAACATTGAAAACCACGACGTGTAATATTACTTGGAGGTTAGGAGTGGATTATGTCAGAAATTAAACCCTTTACTGTCTCAAATGAGTTGTTAGATCAACCTGAGAAACTTCGCGAGCAAGCACAGCAAGATGGTTATCTGTATTTTCGTGGATTAATTGATGAAGAATCTATCTACAACTTACGTCGAGATTTCTTGGAGATTTGCCATCGACACGGGTGGGCGAAAGGCGGAGAGACACTGATGGATGGAATCCGTACGGGTGGTCCTTTCATGGAAGGTGATGATGGATATTGGCCAGTTTTAGACGAATTCCAATCTCTTGAGTCATTCCACGCTTTTGCACATCATCCCGCTATTTTAGATATGTGTGACAAATTGTTCGGAGAAAAAACACTGGTGCATCCACGGAATATTGGAAGAATTATGTTCCCTGAAAACACGAAGTTTACAACACCCGCACACCAAGATTTTATCCATATTCGGGGCACTGAAGAGACATATACTGGTTGGATTCCGCTTGGGGAATGTCCGCAGCATTTAGGCGGGTTGTCTGTATTAGCTGGGTCGCATCGGTTTGGAATTTTTCCAGTGAAGCCAGCGTTAGGTGCGGGTGGACTCGGTATTGACACGAATCCATTAGAAGCTGACGGATTGCATTGGGTTGGTGGAGATTTTGAAATCGGTGATGCAATGTTCTTTCACAGTCATGCCGTTCACAAAGCACTTCCCAATCAGACACCTGATTGCATCCGACTATCAGTAGATTATCGCTATCAAGGTTGCTCCAAACCTGTAACGGAAGGGTCACTTCTGCCACATTTCAATCGAATGAAGTGGGATGAGATTTATAGCGGCTGGGGATCTACAAAATATCAGTATTACTGGAACGCTTTTAATCTAAATCGGGTGTAGTCTTGATGAAAAGCGGGTTAATATTCTTACTGTTGGCTACTTTCTGCATTACAACGAGTATGTTGTCACAAACCAAAAGAGCAACGGAACTCGCTGATATGGTATTGATTCCGGCAGGTGAATTTCAGATGGGAAGTGCAAACGGTGATCGTGACGAGAAACCTGTCCATACCGTTTACGTTGATACTTTTTATATGGATACGCATGAGGTTACAGTTGGAGAATATAAGCAGTTCATCAATGCCACTGGACATCGCGCTTTGTCCGATTCGGTTTTTCGGTGTTCACCCACTGACCAGCACCCGGTTGTCGGTGTGAGTTGGCACGATTCGATGGCCTATGCGAAGTGGGTAGGAAAACGTTTACCGACTGAGGCAGAATGGGAAAAAGCAGCGAGAGGCGAATTAATTGGAAAGAAATACCCTTGGGGAAATTCTATTGATGCCAGCAAAGCAAATTATAACAAAGATACGAAATCTGGCACGCATAGCGAGCAGACAACACCCGTAGGAAAGTATCCTGCAAACGCTTACGGTTTATATGATATGGTAGGCAATGTCTCTGAGTGGTGCCTTGATGCGTATCAAAAGGATTTCTACGCTAAGTCTACTCGGCGCAACCCTATTGCTGGAGCAGAGGACATCAGTCAGATTGTTGATAACTTCAAAAATATAGAGACACGGCGTGTTGTGCGTGGTGGTTCATGGAGTTTCAATGCAAAGAGTGTCCGCGTGGCAAACCGGCTCGGAGAGAAACCTTCGCTCTTGAGCAGTGATGTTGGGTTTAGATGCGTGCAAGTTATAAATCCTTAAACATAAAATAGAGTGTATTACTAATCGGGCTTACAAAGCCATTCCAAAAGAGCACTTCACGACAATTGAATACCTCTGGGAAGGAATAGGAATCATTGACTAAACTAAAATACTTGGCACTTATCGGATGCAGTTTTATCATCGTTTTGTCCGCATCCGCAGAAAACTACACAGGTGATTTTCTGACGAACGGCATTGGCGCACGTGCTCTCGGACTTGGCGGCGCGTATGTCAGCATCGCAGACGATGCTACCGCTACGTACTGGAATCCCGCTGGAATAGCAGGCGTTTCGCACAATTATCAAGTTTGCATGATGCATGCCACGCGCCGCTCCGGTTTAGGGGCATTTAGTTACGTTAGTGGGATAGGAAAAGTTTTACCACAACTCACTGTTGGTCTGTCCTGGATTCGGGCGGGTATTGACGATATTCCTATCTATTACGATGTGCCAGCGTTTGATCCCTCTATTAGTGCCGATCAACGCAAAAACAATCCAAAATACCGACCAAGGGAAGAAGACTTTACCCCCGCAGGTTATCTTAGTGATAATGAAAACGCTTTTGTCCTTTCACTTGCGACACGCGTTGCCATCAGTCAATCGTGGTGGGATAACTTCGGAAGAGATTCTGTTCCGCCAGAATTTCTGTTCGGTCTAAATGTGAAGGGGATCTTCCAGAACTTCAGCGGAGGCGATGATCTTGACGAGGTTACTTCTGTGTTCTCCAGTTACGGAAGCCGTGGATACGGTTTTGATGCGGGTATGCTAATCCGTCTCCCGGATATGAATGCTCTGTTCGGTCTGGAGAACGTAGGGGGATTTGCGTTCGGTGTCAATCTGCAAGACATATCTCAGACAAGCTTGATCTGGAATACCGTGCCCTCTCTCAAAGAATCGATACCTGCAAATCTGAATTTAGGTTTAGCATACAACACCAAACTCCTTTTCCAGCGAGAATTAATTCTTGCTTTTCAATGGCAGGAGCGTTACGGTGGACAGACACATATCGGCATAGAATACAAAATAAATTCACCATTGGCATTACGAATCGGTTATCGCGATAGTCGATTGACAAGTGGTATCGGCATCCAACTCAAACAGTTCCGGCTTGATTACGCCCTTCTCGTTGGCGATCTCATAAACACACATTTTTTGAGCGTCTTGTGGGCTTTTTAAATCCAAATTTCCATCTATAGTACGGTGTATCCACCTTGCCACCTTATCAATCCTCTGAATTCGGTTTGGACAAATCCGGTTGATTGCGTAGGAAAATCAGAAGCGGTGCAACCAGCAGGGGAACCATCACTAACCCATCAAGCACAATAGGCAAGCCAAATTTATCACCCAAAGCACCAACAACCAAATTCAGTAGACCACCGACACCCCACGATGCCCCCATCATAAAACTTGATGCGATATTCTCATGCCCGCGCAGCATCATCTGTGCTAAGATAATATTAATTGTTACTGAACTTGTGAGTACCATGTTACCTAAAAAGAGTAGCACGAGGAAAGTTACACCGCTGGTGTGAAGTGAGGCATAGAACAGTGGGGGTGCAACGACAAGTGACAAAAGCAGCAATACAAGTGTATTTACCCGACTTAGAAACCAACCGCTTCCCATGATACCCATCGAACCAGCGAAGATATAGAGTCCAATAACTAATGAACGCTTCTGGTCAGAATATTTCAGGTCGTCAAGGTAAATAGAGAGAAAATTTTCTAATCCGGCAATTGTAACGGTTCGGAGCGATGCAATAACAAATAGCGCGAGAAGTGGTAGAAGATAAGGATCAGCAACACGCCAAAAATCTTGACGTTCTGTTTTTCCTGCGTGTGATAGCACACGAGCAGACGCGGTTAGGTCAAGTTCATGCTCAAATTTCAGCACTATCGGCACCAGCAACGCTACAAGCAATCCAGGTATCATCTCCCATACCAAGTGTCCGTATCCCAAACGATATGGAATGTATAGAAGTGCAAGCGGTCCTAACGCGCGACCGATATTGCCACCCGTAAGAAAAATGGAAATCCCCATCCCTCTCGTTTCTGCGGCGAGCGCACCCGCATAAGTAGTCGCTTGTGGATGAAAAGCAGCAACACCTATTCCACCGACAGCTAATAACACAAATACGAGAGGCACTGAAGGTGCAATCCCTACCAAACTTAAACCGATTGCTGTGAGAGCCACTCCAAACGTTATAAAATGTATTGTCCGCGCTTGATCCGAGAGCCACCCGAAGAGAATCTGTCCAAGAGAACTAAAGATGCTATACAGTGAAATTAGAATGCCCGCAAAACTATTTCGCGCACTTATTGAAGCAAACCTGTTCAATAGAAATGGCTGCAGATGTGGAAAAAGGGTTGCGTAAGAGTCAAGGACGGTATGTATGAAGGTGAGAAAGAAGAATTGTAGGAGATAAGGTTGTTTTTGCGTAGGTGAGTTATCTGGTTTTTGATTGTTTTCCATTAGGTAGAATCGACACCGTGTTTCATATTTTTAGCGATTATAGCACAATCCCTATTTAACATCTTTTGTTTTTTTCAATTTCCGTCTTGCCCGCCAATACACAAACTGCCGATAATGATACCCTATATTTTTCGGAATCTTCTCAAACTCTGGTACGAATTGGCAAGTCCCGCCGAGGACGATCAGTTCAGTCTTTGCACGCGTCATTGCCACATAGAAAACGCGGCGTTCTTCTGCAAGGATGGTATCACGCCGAGGAAACCTCCGATCCAAAGTATTGTGGATAAGGATGACCTTTTCCCATTCTCGTCCCTTCGCTTTATGTATTGTCGTCACCTCAATCAGAAAAGATGGAGACGCACCCGATAATATCTCTTGAATCCTGTCAACTTCATAGTTTGTCCTGACAAGGATTGCGGTCTCAATAGGTTCGGATAATTGTTCCAACAGATGTTTTGTTATCGTCTCAAGTGTTGTCTCAATGTTTTTAATTTCGCATTTCATCGGATTATAAGCGCGTAGGTTTTTCCGAATTCGGGGAGTATTCCGTTCAATCAAGGCTCTGGCATGCTCCACAATTGTTGATGTGGAACGATAATTACGCGTAATTTCATATTTTGCAACATCTGATCGGTCAGAGAATTTTAGCATAATATGAGAATCACCCCCGCGAAAACTATAAATCGCTTGGTCATCATCTCCGACAGCGAACAAGTTTTCGGACAACTGGGAAATCAGTCGAAAGTCGGTTGGGGCAATATCTTGAAATTCATCAACAAGTAGATATGGGTATCTGTCTCGGTAGGTTTGGCGGACATCAGAATGGGTCTCAAACAGATTTGCGGCGTAGATAATCATATCCTCAAAATCGATAGCATTTGCTGCGGATTTGAGGCTTTCATATTTCTTTGCAAATTCACGTGCAACAGGATTTTGTAACGTATTTGGATCAAATAGTCCGATTTCTACCTGCCGTTTTGCTCGCATCACAATCTCTTTTATATCATTGAAACGTTCACGGAGATTGTCAAAATCGGGGTTTCTATGCAGATGATCAGTGTATTGAATGTCGAAATGCTGGCAAAACATTTCAAGCATAAGTTGATTGCTATACTGTTCTCGCATCGGGTCTGCACGGTTGAATACACTTGCTCTGTTTCTATAAAACCTTATCCAGTATGCCTCGCGTAGATTCGCTTCTCTTCCTTCAACCTGTTCCAACACCTCAAAAGTGAACTGCGTTTCGTCTTCAGCTCGAATGGCTTGACGGAGTCGATCATTTGATGAGTGTTCAAAATGTTCACGCCTCCGTCGTTCAGGATTAGTTGACTGTCCTATGTAACACTTACCTGTTATTTTGTTCTCGATTTTATAGATAGAGACTGTGGTTGTTGACGATATCTGATCAATTTGTCTCTTTTCTTGGGCAATGATTTGATCGATTTCACCTGACCAAATTTCAGGGTAATGTTTAAATCCTGCACGTTTATAATTTTTGGTGATTATATCTTTGCCGAAAGCGTGGAGAGTGCGGATCACAGGCAACTCATTTTTTGACGGTAGTTTCCGCATAATCCGATTTTCCATCTCTTCGACCGCTTTTTTATTAAACGCTATGGCGAGGATATTTGAGGCAGGGATATTGTGTGTCTGAATTAGGTTCAGAATGCGTGCGGTAACGACAGTGGTTTTGCCACTGCCAGGTCCAGCAACAACGATGGCAGGACCTTTTACATGGTTGATGGCTTTCTGCTGATTTTTATCGAGATCCATATTTTGTGTTGCAGGTTAAGTGCAAAACCCCCGGTAGTACGGAGGCTTCAAATTGCGAATATTTTAGAGGTAAAAGTTCATATAACATCCTATATGTTATAATATTTGCAAAAGGACTCCGATTTTTTCTAAAACCTCGTCAATAGTTTCATCCGGTATTTCACAAAGAAATTCTGCATTTCTTGCCTGCCAATCAAGACTCTTAATTTGATCTATTTGAATAACACCACTCACCTGCAAGCCTTCAGGAATATTCACTGTAAAAGGAGTTTCTTTAACATTTCGAGTAATTAGACAAGAATAGCCAAACTTCTTTTTCATTGTTAAACTGCCATGGAGATATGACAACAGCCGGACAGCGTTTTGTAATCTCATTTCCAACTTGCGGATCAAAGTCAATCTGCACCACATCGCCGCAAGCGGGAACATATTGAAAGGTTCCCTGAACAGATTTTACCATATTTCATTGCCCGTCGGACCACCTGTGTCCCATTCACCATTTTCATCATCTTCAGTCTCTTGTGCAAGCATATCTGCCAAAGTATACTTAGGAGGGTTTAGAGGACAGCGAATTCTCTCAGGACGATGAGGCTTGGAAGGTCGAACTTTTAAATTTTCATCATGCAAATCGTCATTTGACTCTTGTCCGATCAAATCTTCCAATGTATACTGAGGATTTTTCGCCCGATTACGCACCGGTTCCGGACGATGCGGCTTTTCATGTTTCACTTTTGAAACTTGTTTACCGTTCATGGTCTGAAGATAGTTCAAATATGCAAAGATTACAACACATTCTTGTGAAGACATATTTTCTAATGACATTACCAATTCCTCCGTTATTTTAAATTATACCACATAATATGTGTCAGTATCAAACTTTTTCATCATCAGAAAATAACACTATAAATTGACCAAAATTGGGTATGCTAATTTTAAATTTCACTTTGGGATGCGCCTGACCCACAGTAGCAATGCTACATTCATGCCTCCTACGAAACCAAAAACGTAAGATTGAATTCCTGCTAATTTTGCGGTCGATTCAATTAAGATTATTCCTGCAATTGGTAAGCCGAGGGCAATACAGGTAAAATATGTTAAGCTTTTCGCACCTTTTGCTTGCCAGAAGGTAATCTCGCGCTTCAAAACCTGTAGATAGGACTTTTCCCACAGTCGTGATGTCCACTTTCCCTGCATAAAACCGAGTACAATTCCGAAGGCATATCCAAAACTTGACCAATGCAAGTCAATCCGCGGATCGTTAGATATTGCTGCAATCCACAGCACCTCACCGAGCAATGTAACTACAATAAATGCCCAAAATATAGGTGTTTTCATATAGAAAGGGAGTAACCGTCGCGATAATTTATTCCGCATCAAAAGTTCGCTTTCGCATAATCAACAGCATTTTTGAAAATCGCGAGACCATCACCTTCATCCGGAAGATCCTCTCGTGTCCAACGCGGATGGTTGTATTTAGTTAGGAACCTTTCAGGATGGGGCATCAAACCGAAAATTCTACCTGTAACATCACAGATTCCGGCAATATCCGCATCCGAACCGTTCGGGTTGTACGGGTACGCAGTTCTATCTGAAGATGGTTTTGAACTACTGCCATATCGGAACACAATCTGCTGGTTTGATTCTAATTCTTCCAAAACATCGGGTGGTGCAGTAAATCTGCCTTCCGCATGTGCTACTGGAAGATAGAGATGTGTTTTTATTCCTTTTGTGAATACACACGGACTCTGTTGTGTGTCCAATTCGATCCAACGGCATTCAAATTTTGCTGATGTGTTCATAGCCAAAGTAGCACGCTGCGTGATCGCCGTGTTATCGTCTGAACTACCGTCATCTACTCCCGGCAGTAAACCTGTCCGAACAAGCACCTGAAACCCGTTGCATATCCCAATTATCGGTTTTTTATCAGCGACAAACTGATTGAGAACCTTTCTCAGTTTATGTTTCATCTCTACCGCAAGCAGAATACCTGCGGCAATATCATCACCGTAAGAGAATCCACCTGGAATCGCAAGAATTTGATAATCGGATAAATTTACCTTATCAGCGATGAGGTGTTGAATGTGGACTAATGCGGTTTCCGCACCAGCGAGTTGAAAAGCCGCATCTGTTTCAGCATCGCAGTTCGTTCCCGCTGTGCGTAAGATAAGTGCCTTAGGTTTCACACTTTTCTCCTTGATTAATAAAACACATGTCTTGCTTTAAAGTTACGAATGCAAAGGTGTTTGCCATGCGGATTTGAGGTTATCTATTGAAGTATCCACAATTCGCTTGCCTGTTAATCCATTGATGACAAATTCTGGTGTTTCTGTAACGGTGCCTAAACAACCAAGTGGCACTTCAGCCATGTGATTTTCAAAAGCATCTTGGAGTTGTTGTTCAATTTCAACAATAAAACGGCTATTTGATTCTGAAAATAACAGAAAATCGTCAAAAGGAATTTCTGCTCCGGTCGGGACGTTGTCAAGATTTAATGACATGCCGTAACCACCCGAAAATGCCATTTCCGCTGCTGCAACACCGATACCGCCTTCAGAACAATCATGACAGGAACGCACCAAACCACTATTGATCGCAGCACTGAGTGTTTCCATAGTCAACTTTCCCTCACTCGGACGCACAATAGGCGCGGTGTTACCGATAAAATCGTGGATATCAAAGTAGTGAGAACCGCCTAATTCAGCATAGGTATTTCCAACAACATAAATCAGATTACGAGGGGATTTCACATCCATAGTAACTGCTTTACGAATATCCGGCAGGACACAGATTGCTGAAATGAGCAACGTCGAAGGAATTGCACGTTGCTCACCGGTTGTTGTATCACGGTATTCATTGTAAAGGCTATCTTTCCCAGAGATGAACGGTGTCCCGTAAGCAGTTGCAATGTCATAACATGCCTTCGCCGCACGCACTAACGCACCAAGCCGATCCGGTTTATCAGGGTTTCCCCAACAGAAATTATCCAGCAAAGCCGTCTTTTCAAGTGTTCCGCCGACAGCGACTATGTTTCGGAGTGCCTCATCAATTGCCGATGCCGCACTGAGATACGCATCAACATCGCTGTATTTTGGGTTAATACCGTTCGCAACAATGACTGCCTTCCGATTTCCTAAGACTGGTGTCGCAACGCACGCATCGCTCGGTCCGTCGTTTTTGACTCCAACGAGAGGTTTGACAACTATACCCCCTTGCACCTCGTGATCATACTGACGGATAACAGATTCTTTGCTTGCTATATTTGGACTTGCAAGGAGTTTACAAAGGTCTTCTGTATAGGATTCGGTTTGTCTATCTCGCGACGGCATTTCAGGGTGTTGTGGCGGTTGCCAAACAGCTTTTTTGACATGTTGCGGCAAGCCTTTATGCAGAAATTCCATATCCAAATCCGCTACCACTGCACCTTCATAAAAAACCTGCAACCTGTGAGTATCTGTGAAACTGCCAAGGACGGTTGCCTCAACCATTTCTGCTTCACAAATTTCCATCAGTTCCTGCAGATTTTCAGGTGGCACAGCGATTACCATCCGTTCTTGTGCTTCCGACAACCAGATTTCCCACGGTTCCAATCCCTCGTATTTTAGAGGGACCCGTTCCAGATGAACCTCTGCGCCTGTGTCTTCTCCCATTTCACCCACAGCAGATGAGAACCCACCTGCACCGCAGTCAGTTATAGAACGGTACAGGTTTCGATCGCGTGCCTGTAACAGTGCATCAACTATCTTCTTCTCCATAATGGGGTTGCCGATTTGAACAACACTGCCGAGGTTTTCTGAAGTATCGTCCAATTCTGCCGAGGAGAAGGTCGCACCGTGAATTCCATCGCGACCAGTGCGACCACCAAGCGCAACAACAAGATCACCGGGTTCAACAGATTTATCACATCTGTCTCTTGGTATCAAACCGACGTTTCCACAAAAGACGAGGGGGTTTGCAGTATAACGTGTGTCAAAAAGAATAGCACCGTTTGCGGTAGGAATTCCCATCCGGTTACCGTAGTCGCGAACACCAGCAACGACACCCTTCAACACGCGTTTAGGGTGGAGTGTCCCCTTCGGCAACTTCTCATAAGGTGTATCCGGCATACCGAAACAGAAAACATCTGTATTCAGAATCGGTTTTGCCCCCAGTCCAGTGCCGAGTGAGTCTCGGATAACGCCACCAATACCGGTGCCTGCTCCGCCATAAGGTTCAATCGCTGATGGATGATTGTGCGTTTCCACCTTAAATACAAGATTGAAATTTTCATCAAATTCAATAATGCCCGCATTGTCTGAAAAAACGGAGACACACCAAGGTTTGTCGATCTCCTCAGTTGCGCGTTGAATATAGGTTGGAAACAAACCATCAATTCGCTCCGTTTCCTTGCCCTCTTCAGAGTAAAGAATCATGCTTTTAAAGGTTTTGTGAACGCAATGCTCCGACCACGTTTGCGCAATAGTCTCAAGCTCTACATCGGTTGGATTGCGTTGCAGTGCTGCAAAATGGGTCTGAATAGTCTGCATCTCGTTTAGATTTAGGGACAACGTGCCTTCTTGACTGATACGCATCAATTCAGTATCATCTGCATTCAAAATTTTAAATTCATTAACCTTATTGGACATTACTTTCTCCGTTATTTCCAAAGTTAAGCCACAGCCAAGCTGCAATGTTGGACACATCCAGAAGCGAAGCTAAAACGCAAGGATAGACCGGGACCTGCTAAAGAAAGATTTCGCTGCTTGATAAATCCACGTGTCGTTTTTGTCTCTGTTTTATTCTGAGTGTTCGTTATGGTTTTCATCTTCGGCGAGTGCATCAACTTCTGTCCGAAGTTCCTCAGGCGTTTGGGTAGTGGCGGCTTTCTCAAAGAGCATTTCAAGCCGGTTGCGGTCATCAAGTCTGCGAATCGTTTCAGCAAGTGGTTCTGACACATTGTGAAATCGGAGTTGTACGAGTTTGAGAATATATTCGCGTTTGGTTCGCGTTTCGCCTTGTTGTAAGTAATGTTCAGCCATGCTCTGCATGAGTTGTTTCTCCTTCTCTGAGATGTCCAAAAACGGATGGTTTTCAGAAACTATTTGATCTAACACCGGCCGCTCATCAATCGGACGTCTGTGTTTTCTAATAACCATTTCGCGCTTCGGTCCGGAAACTGTTCGACACGTGTTTTTAAAGCCTCGAGTAGATCGTTGATGTCTAACATAGTGATATTTTACTAATTTCCTCCCTTTCCGCGCTGGTGTTTCCTTTTTTATATTATACGGTTTCTCGCTTGTTTTCTCAAGTTTTTTGTGTTAGAGTTACCACTTTGTCCGGAATATAAACACAACCAATAACCTTACGTTTCAGTTATCTCAGCAGGCAGATTATCAATAATCCGAGCAGATTCCACACTCACATAAACAATATGCTTAATTGCCGCAACCAAATCGCGCGGACCGGCAAACCAACCGTTTGGGTCGTTGACGATGCCGCTGTCCTTATATGTTTTATATAGTCCCGAACAATTAACTATCTCAGAGCGATGTGCATCTTCTGGAATATCTGAATTTAAGTGTGCCATCATATCTCGACCCGATAGGCCATTTGTTCTTTCAGATGCCATAAGAGTGCCCTCACACCGTCAACAGTGGTTTCGGCTTCCATTAGTTCGGGGAGATTGTTGACGGTGCACTCAGGGTCATCCATTGGTGCCGTGATATAATGCATAACTTGTATGGGTGTCCAATATGGGAAATCACCGTAAATCGTATGTTCTATTTCATCAGAAAACCAATCACTTTGTCGAATTTCTACCATTTCAGCGAGATTGCTCTGTATTCCGAAATCCATCAGCGAGATGACGTGTAATTGTTGATTGCCATTGCGCGTTTGGTCATATTGTGTTTGGTATTCGTATACTTGATCAAGGAGTTCTTTGGCTTTCTGGTTCCAAGGGTGATTGTTAAGTAATAAATGAATAGGTTTACAAGTATACGAAAGACCTTCTAACGTTTGTTTTTCATTCACGTGTGCCGGTGGATGGGTCGGAAAAAGTGCTAATTGTTGGCTGTCTTTCTCGTACTGAACTGATTCTAACAATTTTTGCCAGTGTTCACACTGAGTCGCAATGTCTTCCAATACTTTGTCTTTTTCGGTTTCTTCCATCTCATGCACGGCATAATAATTTCCCCAGTTACTGCAGAAATCCATGAAATCTTTCAATGTAAATTGTTGAATTTCAGATATTTCGTATCGTTTTTTCATCCAATCTAAGTATGAATCGGGTTTAGGAAGGAGCACGAGCAATTGATAGAGTTTATCCAGAAGGTTAATGTCTATAAGGTAAAAAGCATCATTTTTCTCTTCATTTTCAAGTTCGGAAAATAATTCTCTTATTGAGTTATTGCGCGATAATTTGTATGGGTGGAGTGTAAGGAGTGCCTCAAGGCGTTCTATTGGTTCGCGAAGCGCGTCAAGTTCTTTCCTAAACTCTTTTTTCCATTCTTCATGTGTCATATCTACTTCCTTCATTATCTGCATTCCTATTTTAGGTTTCAGTTGTTGTAATTTCAGCCGGTAAGTTGTTAATGATGCGGGTGGATTGGACGCTGATGTGGATGATGCGGGCGATTGCCGTGACTAAATCGCGCGGATCAGCAAACCAACCGTTCGGGTCATTGACGATGCCGCTGTCCTTGTCTGTTTTTATATAATAGCGGTCAATGAACCACTCCAGCGGTGATCTGCCGTTGACGATATAGCGGTAAGCGTCTTCTGGGATACCGGATAAGCGAACATTCGTATTGATGTCAAGCTGTCTTTTCATATCAGGCCCATAACGCATCGCTTTTTCAGTTAGTAGGAATAGGTTTGGGTCCGCATCTTCAAGGTCTGTTGGTGATGAGGACATATTCGGAAACTCAACTCTGAGCGGGTATTGTTCACACGTCTCGTAATTGAGGTGGAATTCTGCCAATTTATATCCTGCGTCAGCAAAGGCAGTGAAGTCTGGGGCATAAGGGATACGCGGTAACATTTTGGACAGATCATTTGCGAACTGTTCTCGGTAGCTGGGGGCGTGCAGGATACCGTAAACATAATAGAAGATTTCATCTTTGGTAATTTTATCCGTTCTATAATGTTTTTGGAATGCCTTAAGTGCGGTATCTGATATATTGTCAATACGATCAGGTGTGTCGTCAACATCAAGAAGTGATTCTGATGCGTCTGGTGTATCCGATGGTTTCGGATATTGGTAGCGTGGAAAACATCGCGTGGCTTCATTGAAACCGAGATCTGGCATGGTATCAACCATGAGAGTGGAAAAATCCTTTTTTGAACCCTTCCCAGGGGTACAGATGACAAGATTTTCACTGGTACTCTCAGGGAACATCTGGTTCATCTGGTATGCGCGAGATATGAAAGTATGATCAGCGTAACAATTAGTGGTAACAAATGGTCGGTACGCTACATTTCGTATGTAGTTGACATTGAATTCTGTTTCTATTCTCGTCATCCGATTTATAAGTTCATCAGACCACTTTATATTTGATGATTGACGTTGTGCTGCTTCGTCTGCAGTAAGATCAGAATTATCACTCATATCAGAACGGGCTGCAAGATAATCTTGGGTCATCCTCAAAGCGATTTCTGCACAAGTATCCTTTGTAAAATTGTATATGTATGCGTCTCTGGTCGTTTCTAATCCTCTCACATATAATCTAAATATCGCATTATCCGCTTTACCTTTCTTTGTATCCTCCGAACCCATTGGATAGAAATTTGCAAACGCTTCATTGCGTTGGTCAATCCAGTCGTTGTGTTTATCGGGTGTGATGGTGTCCCAATCAGTAAATCCCGAGATTGACTCCACCTCGCGTAATTCCTCCAACTTCTTCTGGCGTGTGAGGTAGTCGCCGATGTCGCGGTATTGTATTTTGCAGCCTTCGTGTGTTGCGTTCGGATTTTTGACAAGAATTGAAATACCGACAGGTGCACGTGAACCACTACCAAAGATTTTACCCCCTTCTTGTCGTGAACGTTCTCCTTGTGTACGCTGATTTCCTCGTAAATGTAATATGTGAATCGAACTAAACTCCTCTACTAAGCACGCTCGAATACCTGCATCTGTGTTACTATCAATCCATGATCCGTTCGTGACAAAGGCAATGATACCCTGTTCGCCAATTCTATCGGATGCCCACCGGATTGCCATTTTGTATGTATCGTAAAGACTCCTTTTATTCGTTGTTGTAGCATACACTAAATATGTCTCTTTGATACGTTCTTCAAGATCAATATATTCCACATTCGGATTGTCATCTGTAGATCTTCTCTGTCCGATTGACCATGGGGGATTGCCAACTATGACTTGGATTGGCAGTTTCTGTTGACGTTCGGCGCGTGTGCTGTTGTCTGGCAGCCACTCTTTCGGGAAAAGTGTAGGTTCGTCTTCTTTTTTGTTCAGATTGAAGGTGTCTGCCAAGACAATACCGTTGAAAGGTTCGTAGGTGCTATCTTCTCCGCGCCGTCCGCGGAATGTCTCCTCTATGTTGACGGTGGCGATGTAGTATGCCAGCAGGACGATCTCGTTTGCGTGGAGTTCTTCGCGATATTTGCGTTCAAGATCGACATCTTGGATAATATCGGACTGCAGCAGGCGTGTGAGAAAAATGCCAGTGCCAGTGAACGGATCCAGCACATGCACACCCTCATCGGTTAAGCCTCGTCCAAACTCATCTTGCAACACCTCATTGGCACTGTGCAAGATAAAATCCACAACCTCAACTGGTGTGTAGACGATACCGAGTCGTTCAACTTCCTTTTTCAATGCGGTTACGAAAAACTTCTCGTAGAGTTCTAACAGCACACGTTGACGTGCTTCGCTATTGTCAAGTCCACGGGCGCGATTCTGGACGCTTTCGTAAAATCCTTCTAAATCGCGCGTTTCGTTCTCAAGTCCGAATTCGCCAAAATCGTTTTGGAGTTTGTTCAGTGCGTTTGCTACTGGGTTGCCGGACGCAAAATCGTAGTTCTCAAAGAGTGCTTCGAAAACGGGGCGGGTGATAATGTGCTGTGCCATCATATCAATAGCACTCTCACGGGTGATTGAGTCGTTGATCGTTTCTGTCAACTCGCTATGGAAATCATCAAACCACTCTTGCAGCGCATTATTTTCAGGATCCTCTAATAGATTTTCAATCCGTCCAACGAGTCGCTTGAAAATATCTGCGACATCTTTTGCCCAACTTTCCCAGTATCTTCTGTCGCCGCATTTTTCTACAATCTTAGCGAAAATTGCATCGGCGGGAATACCGATCGGCAGCGTCAACTGCTCAGGGTCTAAAGTTCCTTCTCTATATTCACCATCGCCATTTTCCTCTTCAATGATAATAATTTCAGTTGGTTCGGTGTTAAGGTCAATTTTATTGATTTCGGCATTCAGTCTGTCATCGTGTGAACGGAGTGCGCGGAGGACACCCCACACCGCGGCAAATCTTTCATTATCGTTGAGTGCTTCAACAGGGTCTACACCTGTCGGAATTGCGACCGGCAATATGATGTATCCATACGCTTTATTGGGTGCTTTTCGCATTACACGCCCGACTGCCTGAACAATGTCAACGTGTGAGTTTCTCGGTGTCATGAAAAGCACAGCATCAAGCGCGGGAACGTCAATACCTTCAGAGAGGCATCTCGCATTAGAGAGAATACGGCAAACGCCTTCAGAATCGCCTTTTAGCCATTCAATTAGCTTTTTTCGTTCAAGTGCGTTATTTTTACCATCAACGTGTGCGGTTTCGCATGTGAAATTTTGTGGACGTTGATCTTCTGGTACCTTTTCAATAGCAGTTTCTATGATGCCGTTCCAATGTTCAACAAGGTTTTCTGACGACTTGATGGTGTTTGTGAATGCGATGGCGCGGGTGAGCGGTGTGATAGAATCGTCGTTTGGTGATTTTCTTTCGGGGTTCTGTAGTGCGCGCCAACATCCCACTATCTTTGTCGCGTCGTTAATGTTAACCTCACTGCCGCCATTACTGAGATAGTTGTGTAGCGTATCTTGCACACCTTGTTCGGACATGGCGAGCACTACAACCTTATAGTCGGAGAGTAGGTCTTGTTCTACTGCTTTGGAGAAGGGGAGTCGGTGAAATTCGGGACCGTATATGTTCGGATCGTCCATAGAATACACGTCAATATCGTGTTTTGCTGCTTTTGTTTTCGCACTTTCAGTATAAAGACGAGGTGTCGCAGTCATATAGAGGCGTTTTTTAGCACGGATACGATCATTATCATGGACAAGTACAAAAGGCGATGTATCATCATCAAGTCTATCAACACCAGTGGTTCTGTGTCCTTCATCGCAAAAGATAATATCAAAAGCGGGGACACCAGTGTTCTGTGCTTCTTCCACTTTAGGCAGTGAATGATAGGTGCAGAAAACAACTCTCATATTACCTTCATCGCTTTTTTGTAGTGCTTCAGAGATAACGGTTTCATCAGTGGTAACAGGGAATTCCAATTCCATGAGGGTAGCGTCTTCGTTCGCTTTTCCTGCTTTTGTATCGGAGCATATACCGATGTAGCGATGTGAAATTTTCTGCTGTTCTGCCCATTCACGCATTGCCTGTGCAAAAAGTCCGATGGAAGGGACAAGATATAATACCCTGCCGCCGACACCAGCAATCTTTTCAGCGATTCGGAGTGCGGTGAAGGTTTTCCCTGTGCCGCATGCCATAATCATTTTACCGCGGTCGGATTCTTGAAAACCTTTGGTAACATCGTCAAACGCTGCTTTCTGATGTTCCCGCAGACTGAACGTTTCCAGTTGATAGTTTAGTTGGTCTGGTTCTTGTAGGCTGAGGTCGGGCCACTGAACGGGTCGACTTGCGAGGTCTGCTGCACTGATCCGTTGGCATGGGGGTTCTAATCCATCAATGGCTTTTAGTAGGTTTTTACTCCAGCTTTTCCCAGTATCAACAAAAATACGTGCTGTAAAGGGTTGACGATTAGATTGTGAAATGAACGTATCAATATCGGATTTTGATACCCGTTTGTCTTCTGCATAGCACTTGCACTGGATAGCACAAATACCATTATTACGTTCTATTGCGACAAGGTCAATGCCTAAATCAGTACGAGTGAACCCTGGTTGGTTCGCCGCCCATTCTGCCCATAGATACACTTCCGAAAACCGCTTTTTATAGAAAGGGTCTTCAAGGAGATATGCTCTTACTAATCGTTCGAATAGTCTGCCTTTTCCAAATTGTGTGTTGGCGTTTTGACAGATGTAATTAAGCGCGTCATAGAATCCGTTGTCTGACTCTTCGTTTCCGATGAATAAGGACATCTGTCTTGCATCTGACATATAGGTTTCCTGTTTTCAAAAAATTGTGTTAACGATCTTCATTCCTTAAACGAAGCAGTAACCCGTGGAATACTCTCCTCACAGGCAAACCGTTCGATGCTGGATGCACCAACAAACCCAACGGTATCTGTATTCTCATTGATATATGCAGCAACCATTTTAGGCGTTATTTCTCCGTTATTTCGTGTTTATATCCGCATCAATGCCGACGAACATACTCCATTTACCACCGCCCTGACTAACTTTAACCAGCAAAAGGTTATCTCCTGCCTTCAAACCAACCTTGAAGCTATCCTGAAAGTTTTCTGCACCACGGTTCACAGCTTTTTTATACACTACTTTACCGTTGAGCCACACCTTGATAGCGTCATCACTTCCAGCAAACATCCTCACGTCAGACTGATCTGTATCAGATTTAAGAGTAATGAGTGCATAAGCGGAATGGTCTTTCAAGTAAAAATCATCTGCTTTAGTTCTTCTATTCTTGCCGCGAACGAAATCGATTCTATTGACAACTTCATTGACATTATTATCGCTGGTGTCAGAAATCTTTGCCCGCGTCCAAACATAATCACCTGCGACATCGCCTGCTTTCGCTCCGTTTTCTGCCACGGTGTTTTCAGTCACAACGCCTTTACTAATGGTAGCCAGTGAATCGCTGTCAATGGAATTTGCACCGCCTTGTCCGGGTTCAGTTGGCGCGATCATCCAGAGCCACGGACCAGCAATTTTGTCCACGTTGTAGATGAGGTGCCACATATTATGACGGATATTAGGGCTCTTTTCAAGTAGTACTCGAATAGGGGAAAAATCTTCAATCGGATTTTGAGTTATAGATAATTCCCTTAAGTTTGTCATCTCTGCAAGCGGTTTAATATCTGTGATTTGGTTTCTATCAATCTTTAAAACACGCAAATTCTGCATTTTTGCGAGCGGACGAATGTCATGAATCTGATTCTTACGGAGATTTAAATTTGTTAAATTCGTTGCGTGTTCAATACCAGTAAGGTCGGTTATACCTTGATCACTGACATCAAAATTTCCGTGCGTATTAAGTCCGACTAAGTTTAGCATATCCAATTGCGTAATGGCAGATTCTGGAGACAATTTCAAAGCTTTGCGCACCGCAGCCGCTAAATTGGCATCCGGTATTGAGATTGCTTTAGGTGGTGGCAGCAGAGAAGTCATGGTGATTGGAAACTTCTGTACGGTAAAATATCCATGCTTATCTATGACTCGAAGCCGTACAGAAGTCGCCTTAGGTGTTAACCGCGTTGTGACGAATTCAACCGTGCTTTTTTCACCGTTCAAGGCTTTAAAATCCTGCAATTTTGAGAAAGGAGATTTATGAGATTCGGCGATAAGGAATTGTACCTGATGGAGTCCATCGGGGTCAGTTATGTCAAATTGGAAACGTATACCGTTAGCCTCATCTTCGCGTGTTGGGGTAGCCATCTGAATTGTCGTGGGTTGGTTGAGGCCAGTTATGTGAGAATTGAAATAGCGATGTACATTCAACCACTGTGCGGCACAGAAAGATGTCGACATCGGTTCAGTTGAATATAAATCTATCCACGGTTTCAAATTGTTGCGATAGTCGTGTGATAATCCAAACGCATGTCCGAGTTCGTGGACGGTCACATCACTTTCATCAAAGCAGTAACCTGAAGCGGGGATGACTACTGTTCCGCCAAAATCACCGCGGTGTTCGCCAAATCCGCATGCGAAACCATCAAGGAGTTCTATGCTACTATCTAAAGCAGCAAGATAGATGTTGTCATAGGTATCGAACTGTTTATCAATTTCATCCCATATCTTCATGGACTTTTTTTGATAATATTTATCTGGGAACTTGCCTTTTACATGATGTACGACCACATTTCCAGAAGGATCAGTTTCAAACTTAAAGGTTTTCCTACCGAATCCGTGGTATTCCATCTGTGAGGCGAAAATTTGCTGTACCTTCTTTATTAATTTATCTAACTTTGCATCTATATCAGGTTGAGGGGAGCGGTCACTTGGGATGAAGTAGATTAAGCGGACAGTATTTGGTTCGCTTTGTGATTTTTTACTTTCCATGATCTTCTGGACACGGAGTGTTCCATCATCAAGACCGCTACTTGCGATGGTGGTTCCGTCCAGTGAGAAGGCTGCTTCCATAACCCAACCGGTGTATCCTGTAATTGCAGTGATTTTTTTACCGTTTTCAACAGACCAAATGCTTACTTCTGCATAACTAGCACTGGCGAGACTCTTACCGTCCGGCGAAAAGGCGAGATCGAATACCGAAGTAACCTGTTTAATGCTACCGACTACTTTCCAATTTGACACCGACCATAGTTTGATATTCCCTTCCCTACCTGCACCGGCAAAGGTTTGACTATCTGGTGAAAAGGCAATAGCATCGATCCAGATTTTATCACATTCCAACCGGGCAATAACTTGTCGTTTCTCAACATCCCAAATTTTTATATGTTTTCCATCTACGGCGGCGAGAAGTTGCCCATTCGGTGAAAAAACGACTGCAAGCACCCAGTCATCATGTTTAAATGTTCCGATCTCATTATGGTTATCAACATCCCATAATTTCACACTAATGTATCCTGCACTCGCGAGGGTGTGTCCATCAGGTGAAAATGCTAAAGAAGTGATATTTGATGGTCCAAAACCACCGAAACTATGTTTTAACGTGGCAATATTTTGTTTACGATGGACATCCCAAAGCTTCAAGACACGGTCATCGCTACCACTCGCGAGTAATTTTCCATCCGGAGAGAATGCTACAGTATTAACTTTGTCCGTATGTCCAGTAAGGGTTGTTGAGGTGTTATCCTGTAAATTCCATATTTTAACGGTGTGGTCATCACTGGCACTGGCAACAAGCGAGGCATCCACAGGTGAGTATTCGACCGCTTGGATAGAACCACCATGTTTAAGAACTGTGGGTTGCTGTGCCAAACCAGAGAAACAAAAATTCAATAAGAGCGCAAAAAGAACAAGTAAAAACTTATTTGATTGCATGTGGAAGTCTCCTTTTATTAATAGCAAGACTTACGCAAATTTAGACTCCTTGGCGAAATTGATCGTAAATCACCGAAGAACGCGAAATGAATTGCACGACTACATATCAAATAACGCTTAAAAGAGCAACCTGCGTAAGTTTTATAATATTTTCAAAAAATCAAATATAAGACTCATGCATATTGAAAAGGATTGAAAATTCCCATTTGTCGCCGGCAGGTAATCACTCAATAAATCGCATCAATACATTATATCAGCAATTTTTCATTAATATACACTTGTCTTAATCAGATTATTATACCCATTGAGATATTCTATGTCAACTAAAAAATTAAATTAATAATTTCAGGTCTTACACAAATTGAGCAGAGAAGGACATATTTTATGCAAAAAGTCGTTATTTTGGCGTTTTTAACCCCTAAATTCCTTATCATGGGACTTTTGAACTTATTGCGTAGTCCTAAATAGGTGAAAATCTTTGTTGCAGCAAAGCTAAATTATGAAATTTCATACCTTAAACGAAGCCGTAACCCGCGGAATACTCTCCTCACAAGCAAACCGTTCGATGCTGGATGCCCCTACAAACCCTATGGCATCAGTATTCTCATTGATAAATGCAGCAACCATTTTAGGCATTATTTCTCCGTTATTTTGTGGTTACATCCGCATCAATGCCGACGAACATACTCCACTTACCACCGACCTGACTAACTTTAACCAGCAAAAGGTTATCTCCTGCTTTCAAATCAACCTTGAAGCTATCCTGAAAGTTTTCTGCACCACGGTTCACAGCTTTTTTATACACCACTTTACCGTTGAGCCACACCTTGATAGCATCATCGCTACCGACAAACATCCTCACATCAGATTGATCAATAGTCGACTTTAGTGTGATGAGTGCGTAAGCGGAGTGATCTTTCACGTAAACATCTCTTGCTGCAATTATTGGATCACTTCCAGTTTTGAAACCGATTTTTTTGACAAGTTCATTGAGATTATTATCGCTGGTGCCCCTAATCTTTGCTCGCCTCCAAACATTATTACCAACGACATCGCCTTCTTTAACACCTTTTACCGCAACGGTTTTTTCAGTCACAACGCCTTTACTAACGGTAGAAAGTGAGTCAACATCAATGGAATTTGCGCCGCCTTGCCCGGGTTCTGTTGGCGCGATCATCCAGAGCCACGGACCGGTAATTTTTTCCACCGAGTAGATAAGGTGCCACACATCATGTTGAATATTTGGTGCTTTTTCAAGTAGCGCGCGGAGGGACAACATATTTTCGACTGGATTTTGAATGAGCGATAATTCTCTTAAGTTTGTCATTGCTGTGAGCGGTTTAATATCTGTGATTTGATTTCTATCAATCTTTAAAACACGCAAATTCTTTAATTTTGAGAGCAGACTAATGTCGCGGATCTTATTCTTACTGAGAATTAAACCTGTTAAATTCGTCGCGTGTTCAATACCGGTAAGATCGGTTATCTGATGTTCGCTGACATCAAAACTACCGAATGGATTAAGTCCGAATAAGTTAAGCATATCCAATTGCGTGATAGGATCTTCTGACGATAGACCGACTGCTTTGCGTACCGCAGCCGCTAAATTAGCATCAGGTATTGTCACAACTTTAGGAGGGGGTAGCAGAGGAGTCATCGTTATCGGAAACTTCTTTTCGGTATAATATCCGCGTTTATCAATTACTCGAAACGTCACCGATGATGTCTTTGGTGTCAATTGTGTTGTGACAAATCCAACAACGTCTTTCTGACCATTCATTGCTTTAAAATCTTGTAATTTTGAGAAAGGAGATTTATGAGATTCGGGTATGAGAAATTGTGCCTGATGGAGTCCATCGGAGTCAGTTACGTTAAATTGGAAACGGACGCTATTGCTTTCACCAACACGAGTTGGGGTTTCCATTTGAATTGTCGTCGGTTGATTGAAGTCGGCTTTGGAAGTGTTGAAGTAGCGATGCACATCCAACCACTGTGCGGCACAGAGAGATGTCGTCATAGGTTCATTTGAATATAAATCTACCCAAGCCTTCAAATTGTTACGATAATCGTGTGCCAATCCAAAAGCATGTCCGAGTTCGTGCACGGTCACATCACTTTCATAAAAACAGTACCCCGAAGCGGGGATGAGTACTGTTCCCCCAAAATCACCACGGGGGCCGCCGAACCCGCATGCATAACCATCAAGGAGTTCTATGCTACTATCTAAAGCAGCGAGATAGATATTGTTATACGTGTCAAACTGTTTATCAATTTCGTCCCAGACCTTTCCAGACTTTTTTTGATAATATTTATCTTTGAACTTACCTTTCACATGATGTACAACCGCTTTACCAGCTGGATCAGTTTCAAACTTAAAAGTCTTTCTACCAAACCCGTGGTGTTCCATCTGTGAAGCGAAAATATTCTGGACGTTCTTTATTAATTTATCTAACTTTTCATCTATATCTGGTTGTGGAGAACGGTCATTTGGGATGAAGTAGATTAAGCGTACCGTGTTTGGTTTACCTTGTGATTTTTTTTGTTTCGTAATCTTCTGTACGTAGAGTGTTCCATCCTCAAGACCTCCACTTACAATGGTATTTCCGTCAGGTGAAAAGGCAGCTTCCATAACCCAGCCGGTGTGATCTGAGAATGAAGTGAACCTTTTACCATTTTCAACAGACCAAACGCTTACTGCAGGACCAGCACTAACGATGCTCTTTCCATCAGGTGAAAAAGCAAGGTCCGATACCGATGAACTCTCTTTTATGTTACCTATGACTTTCCAATTCGACACCGACCATAATTTGATTTTACCTTCCGACCCACCACTGGCAAAGGTTTGGCTATCAGGAGAAAAGGCTATGGCACCGATCCAGTTTGCATCGCCTTCCAGTTGAGTGATAATTTGTCGTTTCTTAACATCCCAAATCTTCATCCGTTTTCCATCTACGACGGCAAGGTGTTTTCCATTCGGAGAAAAAATTACTGCATGTACCCAGTCATCATGTTTAAGGGTTGCCGTCTCTACCCAACCGTCAACATCCCAAAACTTAACACTTTGATACCCCGCACTTGCAAGCATCTCCCCATCAGGGGAAAAAGCTACAGAAATGATTTGTGATGGTCCAGACCGAGAAGGCGTATGTTTTAACGTAGTGATGTGTTGTTTTCGCTGGACATCCCAGATTTTTATTGCACGGTCATTGCCACCACTCGCTAACAATTTTCCATCCGGTGAAAACGTTACAGAATTGACCTTGTCTGTATGTCCTGTGAGAGTGGTTGAGGTATTATCCTGCAAATTCCATAGTTTAATAGTTTGGGAATCACTGGCACTGGTAACCAGAGAAGTATCCACGGGCGAGAATTCAATTGATTGAATAGAACCACCATGTTTCAAGACTGTAGGTTGCTGAGCAAAACCAGAGATACAAAAAATCAATAGGAGTCCGATAGTAATAAATGGAAATCTGAATTGCATGTTGAAGTTCCTTTTATAGTAGATTTTAGAATTACTTGGACATTGTTATCGGTCCAGTTGGGAAACAGTTCCTACCGCATATTTTGTAGCACAAACTTTTAGTTTGTGTCGTCCTTGCGCAAACTGAAAGTGGACGCTACAGCAGTGTCCAGATAATTACAGATTTTACTATAATAGATTGAAAATCATGCTGTAATTTATATCATCCGATTTTCATTCCTTAAACGAAGCCGTAACCCGCGGAATACTCTCCTCACAAGCAAACCGTTCGATGCTGGATGCCCCTACAAACCCTACGGCATCAGTATTCTCATTGATAAATGCAGCCTCCGGTGCTTTTGAGATAGGACCACCGTGTGACAAGCAGATCACATCAGGATTCTGTGCCTTCGCAGCATCACAAATTTCTTGCACTCGGACTGCTGCGTCTTTGAGTGTAAAAGCGGTTTCAGCACCAATTGTGCCACCAATCGTAGTACCCATGTGTGCAATAATAACGTCCGCGCCGACCTTTGCCATATTCTCAGATTCTTCGGGGTTAAAGACATAGACGATGGTAAACAGATCCATCTCATGTGCGATGCCGATTGTCTCAACCTCTTTATAGAACCCCATTCCTGTTTCTTCAAGGGTCACCCGAAAAGTGCCATCAATCACGCCAACGGTAGGAAAGTTATTGACACCATCAAAACCTACATCCCGAATCTGCTTAAGAAAGTTACTCATTCTTCGTGTAGGATCGGTACCGTTCACGCCAGCGATTACCGGTGTTTCCTTCACAACAGGTAAAACTTCTCGTTCACCCATTTCCATCACGATGGCGTTTGCATCACCGTACGCCAAAAGCCCAGCGCATGATCCAAACCCTGACATCCTGTAGCGACCAGAGTTGTAAATCACAATCAGATCCGCGCCACCTTTTTCCGCAAATTTCGCAGTGATACCTGTTCCTGCACCGACAGCAAGCAAGGATTTACCTTTATCTAACTCCGATTTGAGTCGATCTAACACCTCATCTCGTGTATAATCTGGCATATAGTTTTCCTTTCTTAATCGTTATTCATCCCGTGATTTTGCTTGTAAACGCGCTGCCTCACCTGGATTTCCGATGTGCATCGTATTATACGCCTGCTCGGATGACTTAAAGGGACCGACACCTTTGTGACCATGCCAATCGCCTTGATTCATAATCGGGTTTGACAGTCCAGTTTCCTTCTCACGCTGAAGTATCCAGTTCTTCATCCGCGTTTCCAGAACGTTGACAATGTCAGGATGTGTCTCAACAAGATTGTTATTCTCATCTGGGTCTTGGATGAGGTTGTAGAGTTCGACAGGCGGCTTGTAATGGAAATCGGGTTCAAGTGCTACAATCAGTTTCCATTCTGGTGTCCGCCATCCGTGCTTACGCATCCACGTACATTCTGTGATATAAAACTCGCTATCATAAGATGCAATCTCCCCACTAATTAGAGACGTGAGGCTTTTACCATCAAATGCGATGTCTGTTTCAATATCTGCTAACTCAAGAAGTGTCGGCACAAGGTCTTTGTGTTGGTTGTATCCAGAGACACGCTTTCCAGCAGGCACACGACCCGGATATCGGATGATGAGCGGCACATGCAGCGTTACATCGTAGATTCCGTGATGGTCAAACCAGCATTCGTGATCATAGAGGGTTTCACCGTGGTCACCATTGATAATAACGATAGTTTCGTCCAGCACACCGCGTGTTTCAAGTGCATTAAAAAGCGTCTGAATACAAGCATCCATATATGCAACTGCACCATCATACTGCGCTATGACATAATCTTTATCTGTAATACCCACCGGCATCCATGAAGCAAAGTAATCGCAAAACGGTTTGAATGACATCACAGGTTCCATAGATTTGTTGCTCGGATCACACGCATCGCCGTGGTAGAACATCCGTTCATAAGGAGCAGGAGGCAGATAAGGCGAATGTGGATCCATGTGTCGCAGGAACAGGAAAAACGGCTTTTCATCACTTTGATCGATTAACCGATTCAACTCAGGAAGAGTCGTTTTATTTAGGTTTTCTGCTTTGGGACTCCGTCCTGTATCATCAGGTCCCCATCCTGAGAATTCGAGATAAGTATCAAAACCACGCGCACTCGGTCCACCGAATCCAACACACGTAGTATCATACCCAGCGTCCTTCAGAATTTCCGCCAACGTTTTAACCTCTTCGCGGAGCGGTCCTTGGTGTCGAAGTGCTACGACTTGCGTGCTAAAGGTGTCCATACCTGTGAGCATAGATGCATACGCACTCGTTGTTGGGACATGGGGACTATAAGTTTTCTCAAAAAGAGTCCCTCCTTCCGCAAACCTATCAATGTGTGGTGTTGTCTGTTGATAATACCCATAACAACTCATGTGTGTAGCGAGAAGGGAATCAACCCCCATCAGGACGATATTTGGTTGTTTTGCCATGTTCCATATTCTCCTTTACATATCCATTATTTTCAATGCGAAATTAATTTTCCAATTTTTCATTTTCCCAATCGTTGTGCCAAACAAGCGTATTCTGCACATCGTCGTCAAGCACATCACCGACCTTTAGCGAATTAAAATATGGTTCAGGTAGGATATTTCTCTTTCCATTGAAGGTACATCCATCAGGCATGAATCCACACGTCATCGCTCTACGATGTGAAAACGTCATGTTTGCACCGGCACCGTGTGCAGTTAATCCATTGTGCCAAACCATAGAACCCGCGGGACACGGTGCTGATTGCGGTTCAAATTCTTTCCATTCTGGATAAACATTAAACAGCGCACCTATATTCTCGCCGATACCGACGTTTTCAAAACGAGCAGTTTTGTGGGTTCCGGGAAGATACCACATACATCCATTTCCAAGTGTCGCATCATCTAACGCAACCCAGAACGAAACAGCATCACGCGAATCAAAAGACCAGTACGGGACATCCAAGTGCCATGCCGTGGGGTTGCCATTTGGCGGTTTAATCAATGCTTGATCGTGCCAAATTCGCATCCCATCAACCCCAGCCAATTGTGTCGCCATCTGTCCGATTTTCGGGTCATGCACCAACTTTCGCATACCAGAGTGTGAATCTGATAGACGTAAGCATTGCGTAAATACCCGCGCATAAAAATTTGACGGATCCAGTTGATTTGTCATGACCTCAACGGAACCACCGAGGCGTTCGGTCACAGATTCATCCGTGCATCTGCGCCATTCGGCTAATTCGTCAGCATCAAGAAAGTTCTCAATGACAAGGGATCCGTTTTCCCGATAAAAATCAATTTGTTCGGCAGTGAGTTCGTGCCGCATCTCCCATTCTCCTTTTAGTTCTGCGGGTAATATTTCTTTAGAATTTTAAACCCGATGTCAATACGTCATTATATTATTATCCTATCATGTAAAACGCAAATAGACAAGCGAATTTTAAGGACTCTCGTTTTCAACTGAAAGCGTACCTCAGTTAGTGTTCGTTCCCTATTTTAGATTGACGGACAAAGTTAAATCTGTTATATTAAATTTACCTTGATTTATAACAAACCAAACAGTGTTCTCTTTGTCCATAATGCTATCTTTTTTGAAGCTTATCAATGCGAAACACACAACCACGAGACCTACAATTCTACCGAACTCCAAATGGCAGGGAACCTTTTAACGAATGGTATAGATCGATTCGAGATCCTAACACAAAATATAGAATTCAAATAAGACTTGAGCGGCTTAAAGATGGAAATCGTGGGGATTGCAGGTCTGTCGGTGAAGGAGTTTTTGAACTACGACTCCACTATGGATCTGGCTATCGGATTTACTTTGGTGAAGTACATCACATGGTTATTCTTGTCCTATGTGGAGGTGACAAGTCATCACAGCAGAGAGACATTGAACGCGCAAAGACTTATTGGTCAGAATACAAGGAAACACAAACATGAGAAAACTTCGAACCTTTCATGAGTTTTTAATGGAAGAACTTGCAAACCGAGAACATGCAATTGGTTATCTTGATGTAGCATTGGAAGAATATCAGGAAGATGGCGATACCTCCTTCTTTCTGAAAGGGATTAGAAATGTTGTAGAAGCGCAGGGCGGTTTTCCCGAGTTTGCCAAGCGAACCCACATGTCACCGGATGCCTTGCAGAAGATTCTTTCAAGTGATAAAGCACCGCATATTGACACACTCGGAACTATACTCAATGTACTTGGATGCCGACTTACGATTGAGCCGATACAAGCTGAAAAGTCTTGTTCTGAAATTGAAACTGAAAATTAGAAGAAGGAAACCACAATGAGAATACTTTTAACAATTCTATGTGTTATTCTCTCCTTTGTTGCTGACGCAAGGGCTAAAATTGTGTTTGAATCTAGTCAAGGCGAAAAACGTGGCGGCATCTTTGTTATGGATGATGATGGTGATAATATTACGCAACTCACCGAGGAACCTATCTTGGATACGGAACCACGTTGGTCGCCAGATGGGAAACGGATTGTTTTTGAAAGGGTGATAACACCAGACAAGCAATGGGGCGATCTCTTTATTATGGATGCAGATGGTGCAAATTTGCATCAACTCACTGACCATCATGGACTGAATGCTTCCCCATCGTTTTCACCTGACGGAAAACGTATTGTTTTTACGAGCGATCTCAACAATAAGTTGGGTGTCTACGTAATGGATCTTGACAGTAAGGCTATCAAAAAAATTGCTGACTTCCTCGCGAACTACCCTGATTGGTCTCCGGATGGGCATCATATTGTCTTTTCAGATCAGGGTGTCAATATTTGGATAATGAATGCCGATGGTGGAAACGCGCGCCTACTCCTTCCTCCAATTCCTGAAGGAAGACGGATCAGGAGACAGGGACCGCGATGGTCACCAAACGGCAAACAGATTCTCTACAAGGAGGGTGAGTTTGAACTGGTCCAAATAGGTCCAGGAAAATGGAAATCTGTCCCTTTAGCGTATCGGTATATGATCTGCGATCTAAAGGGAAATAACATAAAACAACTGAAAATACCGAAGAATTGGAAACACGGTTCAATTGCCTGGATGGATAACGGTAAAGCTGTACTTTTCAGTGCCGATGCGGATTTTGATCCAGATCAACCAATTGGCCATCCAGATCGCACTTATGATTTCTATAAATATCATATTGCAACAAATAAGATTACACGAATCACCATGCATTCGGAGAAATATATGGGGGGAGATTGGGTTAGCGGTGATCTCTCTGTCTCTCCTCAAGGAAAATTGCTAAGGCAATGGGGTGAATTGAAGACATTTTCGCAACACTTGAATGGAAGTAAACGTAACACAAATACCCCTGAACCGATACGATGAAAATGATTCACCTACGCTACTTAGGACAAGATGTCGCATACCTAAGATGACATTAAATAGATACTAAACATCCCAATATTAGCGAAGGAAAAACTATGACACCACCACAACACTTAGACATCCGAGTCAACCCCACCATCACACCTGACGAACTGTACAACTTCTATGAACGGAACGACATCTGCGAAGTTGGGTTCGGCAAAGAAGTGGCAGCGCGGATATTGGAATTTCCACACCTGATAGTAGCTGCATACGCAGAGACAGAACTCGTCGGACTTGCACGCGCTACCTTTGACGGGCTTTCCGCACACATCATGGAATTTTCCGTTGACATTTGTTATCAAGGAGATAATCTGAAATACAATAACGGATCACTGATGGAATCAGATAATAGCGGTGTAGGAAACCTATTAGGAGAATACCTCCTGCGTGAATTAGAGCAAATGGGGATAACCTTCATCACAGGCTACATCGTTGCTAATTGCGAAGAGTCTTTTTACCGTTCAATTGGTTTTGATGAAAACGAAGGACATCTTGTCTATTACATTGACAAACGTCCTTATGTAACCGAATCCTAACAAGACGTTGAAGTTAACGTTGGAAAGGAGGCATTGTAATGACGAAATATGAATATAA
This sequence comes from Candidatus Poribacteria bacterium, assembly GCA_965197475.1. Classification (GTDB taxonomy): domain Bacteria; phylum Poribacteria; class WGA-4E; order WGA-4E; family WGA-3G; genus MSPOR6. The sequence goes on from CBDANF010000003.1 coordinate 3,038,311, forward strand.
GATTATAAGAATTAGCCAGAAAGGATGGGGATTTAAATCTAGAACCATTCCTGACCTTGAAAGCACTCTTAATCGTGAGGCAAAAGAAGGGTGGCGACTGTGCGAAATTATCCAACCAGCTGCATCTTTCGGAGAATCTACAGCCGTGATCGTGATTTTTGAAAGAGTGTTAGAGGAATAGATGATTCCAGAGAGTCTTTTAGGTTAGCAGAGGCGATCATTTCCTATCAACACTGTCAATTGAGTTTACCACATTACTCAATAAATACGAAGGAGACCAGAACGATGAACAATTTACCACATTTTCCCGTGACTGTTGTAGGGAGCATGCCCCGCTCACGATCCGTGTCACAGGCATTGCGAAACAGACAAAAGGGACGCGTTACAGATATGGACTTTAACACTATTGCTGATGAAGCAGTGATCGAAAGTCTCAAATTGCAAGAAGAAAACGGAGTCAATATCGTGAGTGACGGCGAACAACGTAGGGACAACTTTTATTCCTTTATCACTGAGTGTATTGATGGCATCCGCTTGATGACACTTGCGGAAATGCTTGACTATGTTGAAGATAAAGCCGCATTTGAACAACTGCTGAACGCGCTTGATGTCCCCGCTTTTGCCCTAAAAAATCCGGTCGTTGATGGAAAGTTAAAACGCACCTCGTCCCTTGTGTTAAACGACTATCTTTTTCTCAAACAGCATACTACAAAACCTATCAAAGTCACACTTCCTGGTCCGTATCTTTTGACTCGCTCAATGTGGGTTAAGAAGCTATCCTATGAATTTTATCCCGATAAAGAATCCTTAGGAGACGATGTTGTAGCGGTGCTACGTCAGGAATTGCATGAATTACAGGAGGCAGGTTGCGAATTTGTGCAATTTGATGAACCAGTACTGACCGAAGTTGCTTTTACAGGACCACATGAAACGCACACGTTTATGTGTGCAGCTCTGTCCGAAAAGAGCAGTCCAGAGGAAGAACTCAATTTCGCTGTTGAACTAATGAATCGCGTCGTTGAAGGAATAGATGTAAATATGAAAACGGCACTTCATGTCTGCCGTGGCAACTGGAGTCAACAGGAAGATGTCCTACTTCGCGGTTCTTACGATTTACTGATTCCCTATTTTAGCCAAATGAACGTCAATCAGTTTGTATTGGAATATGCTACAGAACGGGCTGGTAGCATTGATGTTCTCGGTGAACTACCTCCAGACAAAGAGATAGGTCTTGGTGTAGTTGATCCCCGCACCACCGAGGTGGAATCCGTTGACTTCGTATTAGCCAAGGTTCGCACACTTCTAAAACATAGAAAACCAGAACAGATTTATCTTAATCCGGACTGTGGTTTCGGCACCTTCGCCGATCGTCCTGTAAATACAACAGAAATCGCAGCGCAAAAACTTCAAGTAATCCATGAAGCAGCAAAGATTTTACGTACTGATGTATAAGGGTTTGTGCAAAATTTTTACTATCTTTTTTTACTGTGACCTCTCTATAAGGTCAAAAGCGTTCACAGATTCCCCGCTTGTTTTTTCTATGCGTTTATGCTATAATTCGGTCAATTGAAGTAGGGGAGCTAATTCAACATATCCGCAAAGCGAAGGAGACGAAAATTTGATAAATCTATTTGGAGCAGCCTATGATAGGATACAACTGCTTCGCCACTTGGGAAACATCTCACAAGTAGCTGAGGCAAAGGTATACCAACTCGCGGATGGAAACGAAAAAGGAACGGATGCGATCAGTTTTCGAACAGGTTCCGGATTGAATTTCACTGTTCTACCGAACCGTGGGCTGGATATATCTTACGCCGATTATAACGGAATCCCATTGTGTTGGCGTTCAGGTACCGGTGATGTAGCGGCAGCACATTACGAACCGACCGGTCTCGGATGGTTGCGCGGATTCTATGGTGGGTTGCTTACAACATGTGGCATGACACAAGCAGGGGAACCAAACGTAGATGAGGATGTGGAGCTCGGATTTCACGGTAGAGTTTCGCACATTCCCGCGAAAAACGTCTGGGTTGACAGTCGGTGGGAAGGTGATCGTTATATCTTATGGGCGCAAGGAAAGGTTACAGAAACCGCAGCATTGGGTGAACATCTGTGCCGTACCCGCCGTATCTGGACTGAATTAGGCTCGCGTAAACTGCATATTGAAGACATTGTTGAGAACCTTGGATATCAGGATTGCCCACACATGTATCTCTTCCACATTAATGTTGGTTTCCCAATACTTGCTGATGGAAGTGAGATTTTGGCACCCTCATCTCAAGTAACACCACGAGACGAACACGCAAAAAATAATTTAACAAATTATAACTTCGGGGAACCACCCACCGTTGATTTCCAAGAACAGGTCTACTATCACGAAATGGAACCTGATGTTGACAACCACATTCGCGTTGCGCTTATCAATAGAAGTTTTAACGATGGACAGGGCATCGGAATTGCTGTACGTTACCACAAAACACAATTCCCTCACTTTGTCCAGTGGAAATTGTGTGGTCAAGGTGCCTATGTGATGGGTTTGGAACCATCAAACTGCCGAGTTGACGGTAGAGCATCGGAACGCGAACGCGGCACCTTACAGCATATTGGACCTGGCGGCCGCCGCCACTACGAAGTCGAAATCAGTGTGTTAACATCCAACGCTGAGATTGACGCACTTGAAACAAAAATTGCAAAAACACAAAATTAACACCCTCGTCCGGAGAGGATATGCACTTGCTGTCCTACTCTTAAGGAGAAATTGGAATGAATAAGCGTTTAACTTTATCCTTTATTGCTGTCGTATTTTTGATAACTATTCTATTCACCACTTTTTATGTAGCTGAACCAATTAGAGCCGCAGAATCTGAAAGTATCACAGCAGAAACGACCCCTCAAAAATCTGAAGTTGCCCCAGTTGAAATTCCCGACAACAGTGTTTTAAATTTAATACCGGAAGACATATTAGGTGTCATCTATTGTCCCAGTTTGTTAGAATTGGATGACAGAATTAACACCTTCGTGTCAGAAATGATGCCGCAAGCAGGAGGATCACCTGAGCTCCTCGCGAAAATTTTGGCGAATTCCTTCGGTGCTGGATTTGAAAGTTTAGCCGAGTTGGAAGAGATTGGCTTAGATTTGAACCAAGATTTCGCAGTATTCCTAACAAGTTTGGATCCGCCGAGTCTTTCTGCAACCGTTCACCTCACAGATCCAGACGCAATGCTACAGGTAATTGAGGCAGAAGCAGAGGGAAGTGCCCCTAAGGAATATAACGGTATAACCTACTGGAGTTCTGATAAAGGTAGTGGTAGTTTTGCTATTTTGGAAAATACTCTTGTCTTTTCACAGCAGCCTGAGGTTTGTGAGAACGTCATTGATATTACCAAAGGAAAAATGAAGTCTATCGTAGCAAATCAGGATTACGCTTCATTCCTAACCAATATCTTAAACGGGGCAGATCAGATAGCGGCATATTTTAACCTTGAATCCATGATCGCTCATCAAATTGAGTCAATTAAGGTAGAATTTGAATCAATGATTGACAGTATGCAAAGTGACCCCGGAGCCATGGCTCTGGTACCAATGGTTGAGGGTATGTTTAGCCAGCTAACAGAACTTCTTGAAGAGATAAAATCTGTTAGTGCTACGCTCCGAGTTGAAGGAACAGATGTGCAATTCGCGCCGTTCCTGAAATTCGACAGTGATGGACAGATTCAAGATTTCTTAAAAAAGATGACCCCCGGTGAATTAATGATCGTCAATGACCTACCCAACCAAGGCTTTTTGAACGCTGGCTTTCAAGGTAGTCCAGATGTGCTATTTGAATGGGGCATGAATTGGCTAAAAGTTTTTACAATGGATGATTCAGGTCCCAATGCAAATTGGGAAGCACTCCTTGAACAAATGAAAGGTTCTTTTGAATCGCTGGCTGATGAGTGGAGTTTCTCTGCTAATTTTAACGACAGTTTTGTTCCTGAATTATTGTTCATCTCTGAACTGAAAAACGAACAAAAAATGAAAACATATATGGATGAACAGTTTTTGAAACAATTCCAAAAATTAATAATACTTGCCCGAGAGTCCGTAGATGATGCCTCTCAGATGGGTATGTTTGATGAGGCTTATGTTGGAAACCCGATGATGCATAATGGTGTTGAGATTAAAACCTTCACCTTTCCCAATTTCAGCGCAGCTTTCGAAGATGTGTCCCCCGAAGTTGTTAATTTTATGCCGCAGGAATGGCACTGGTCTTATGCTTTTTCAGAAGATCAGTTCTACTTTGCGATAGGTGGTGCAGAACTGATTAAGTCAGCACTTGATAGCAAAGCGAAAATAGGTGAAAGCATATCTGAAAACCAGAGTTATCAAAAACTCATTGAGAAATTGGGAGCGAAAAATAATCTGCTTTTAGGTTTTTCTCCACTAACTATTACTAAAAGTTTCATGGCTATAGTGGCGAAGGCTGATCCAAACGCTGCCGCACAAATTCAGATGTTCTCAGGTATCTTAATGGGTATTCCTGAAAACTACAGCATCGGTTTTTCAACCAAAGTACGGGATGGCGGGATGGGTGCTAAACTACTCATCACCCTTGGTGACTACAAACAGTTAATTCAAACATTGATGTTGTTGTCCGGAATGTGACAGATGTAATAAGTTCTTTCTTACTCGCCCACATCACCTTGTGGGCGAGTTTTTGTATTAATTGTAGTAGATTTTCAATTAACGATTCACCTTGATCCGCGCTTACAAAATGCACCTACAGGTAAGTATCTACTTATTTTAGACTTTCAACACAAGTTCCCACCCCAATAGACTATAGGTTCATACTTTTCCTTGGACATCACATATATTTCCCACATTTTCAAATAATATTCATTTTTAATTTGACTGATAAGTCGAAACCGAGTATAATCAACCAAATTAAGACTAAATATTGTCTTATATGATATATGATATATGCGACAAGTTTAGTATGTTTGGTTAGATAGCAACTTAAGTTACTTTACTATAGTTTCAATTGTTGAGACAAAGGTTATTCATAACAAGTAGACATACCTATATAAGGGACAGTCTATCTATAAGGGGAGCTAAATTCATGAAATGTGTTTTTAAAAGAGGTCTGAACTATCAAAACCTCATAAGTATCGCAATTACGATTTTATTGATCGTTGCGTCATTCGCAATTGCAGATACAGACGAAGAACAGGCTGCTGAGGCAGAAGCACCTAAGAAAAGCCCTATAAAAATCGGTGGTGCGATGCGTCTTAACTATGTCAAAGGCACTACGAAATTGACGACAAAAATGTAGTTGATGGACGAGGTGATAACAATGGCGATGTTGATCTTGAGATTTTCCGCTTGAATGCTGACCTGGACTACAATAACATCATAGGCAGGATTGAATACCGGTGGTATCCCAGATATTTCGGTAAAAAAAGCGGTTATAGTATGATACATACAGCCTGGTTAGGGTATAACCTTGGTGATTTAGGTACTATCAAGGCAGGAATTGTAAGAGTGCCTTTTGGACCGAGTCCATACGGTGTTTCTACAAGTTGGTTTTTTGACCAACATTTTTATGTAGGACTCGCTGACGACATGGATTTGGGAATTAGATGGAATGACACCTTTGATCAGTTGACACTTGATGTAGCTTACTATCTTCAGAGTGAATTTCAAACTGATGGGAGTAGTCTTAATAGTTCTCGATACGCCTATGACGTTGTCAGGTGGGAAGAAAAAGCCGATGCAGACGGAAACGTTGAATGGGGTGCCGGGGAAAACGGATATGATGAACAGCATCAATTTAACCTCCGTGCTATCTACACCCTTGCGGACAGTGCTGACGTTGGGGTATCACTTCAATACGGATTGCTGAAAGGAACAGATGTGGGGGACGATGATAGCGGTAACCACTATGCCGTTTCCGCACACATGAAAAACACCGTCGCCGACTTTACTCTCTATTCACAGTTTTCCTATTACGCGCATAATATCGCTGAGGATACCCCTTGGGGTACCGGGGATTTAATTCCTATGGGTGCTTACGACTTTGCGTGGCCCATCGCATCAGAAGGATTAATACCTGCGTTATCCCTCCGCTATGGCGGTATAGACACATCAGGTATTTCATGGATTGACAGCGTTACACCTTATGCAGAGTGGAGCACTATCCTCAAAACTGTAGAAGACTATAACGCGAGTACTCTCGTGACAGTTGGTGCAAGCTGGACAATCCTGGGCGCACTGTATGTCTATAGTGATGTAGCACTTTCCAATGGCAACTCATTTGTTGGAAACAGAACAGATGATGGCAAGATAGAAGGCTACGGTAATATCTACGATGGTGCCGGAGACTTTGGTGCTAACGGAAATAATGTCTGGAATTGGCGGCTTAATTTTAACTTCGGTTATTATTTCTAATCAGCGGACGCTATCCTAAGGCAAGCGCGCTTTGTAAGCACGCTTGCCCGTCTAAAAGGAGAATATTGAAATGAACGAAGAAGGAAAACAACCCCAACAGATGCCACATCAGATTGATGAAGGCAGATACAAGAAATTATTTGGTTTAGAGATTTACTTGACTCCTGTATTCGTAATTTCCAGTATCACTATTATCGTTTTTATCCTAGGCTCACTTATCTTTCAAGAGCAAGCGACAACACTCTTCGGAAATGTCCGAGTCTGGCTTACCACAAACCTTGACTGGCTGTTCATGGGCACTGCCAATCTCGTCTTTCTCTTTTGCTTGTTTGTAGCAATCTCACCTCTCGGTAAAATTCGGTTAGGAGGTACAGATGCGAAACCCGAGTATTCCTACTTAACTTGGCTCGCCATGCTTTTTGCTGCAGGCGTGGGTATTGGGCTTCTCTTCTTTGGCGTGTCGGAGCCGGTTACCTATTTTCAGGGTGGTAGCTATTCGCCGCTGGGGATAGAAACGGTTTATAACGCAGAGACAGCTTACACCGCAGAAAATGTGCCTGACATCGGAGATCCCAAAGTTCAAGCGGCGGCCTCCTTGGGTATAGCAGCAACAGTCTTTCACTGGGGACTGCAGGGGTGGGCAATCTATGGAGTCGTAGGACTCGCTCTTGCATTTTACGCATATAACCGTGGATTACCTCTCCTCATCCGCTCCGCGTTTTATCCCATATTCGGTGATCGGATTTGGGGTTGGACTGGACACATCATTGATACATTCGCCATATTTGCAGGTATCTTCGGGTTGGCAACCTCCCTCGGTTTAGGTGTGCAACAGGTAACTTCTGGCCTTAACGATCTATTTGGGATACCTGCAAACGCCCTCACCATGATAGTGCTCATTGTAGTGATTACTGCCATCGCGCTGATATCAGTGATGACAGGCATTAATGTCGGTATCAAACGTCTCAGCCAGTTCAACATCATTCTCGCGTTCATATTGCTGGTAACTGTTTTCATTCTCGGTCCGACAGGTTATATTTTCCGTAATATTTTCACTGGACTTGGGACCTATGTCATGAAAATTGTGCCGCTTAGCAACTGGGTTGGACGTGCGGACACTGGTTTCCTACACGATTGGACAACTTTCTACTGGGCATGGTGGATCGCTTGGGCACCGTTCATCGGCACATTCATTGCACGGATTTCAAAAGGACGTACCGTTCGTGAGTTTGTCATCTTCGTGCTTCTTCTGCCTACGCTATTGTGTCTGCTCTGGTTTAGTGCATTTGGTGGCACTGCTCTCCACCAGTTCCTCACTGGTGGCTTCACGGGCGTAACCGAACAAGTTGAGACATATAATTACCCACTAGCACTGTTCAAAATGTTTGAAGGACTCCCGTGGACAACGCTGCTTTCCTGTGTCGCAATGCTCCTGACAATTATCTTCTTCGTTACCTCATCCGACTCTGGCTCTCTGATTATTGACATCATTGCAGCTGGTGGCAAGGTTGACGCACCGATCCCGCAACGCGTGTTCTGGTGTACCGTAGAGGGTTTAGTCGCTATTGCGCTATTACTTGGCGGCGGGTTAAAAGCACTACAGGCTGCCTCTCTCGTTACAGGTTTCCCGTTTGCGATTGTGCTATTGGGGATGGGAGCGTGTGTCTTGGTTGGGCTTATGGAAGAAAGACGTAATTCTCTATCTGGAGATTAGGATTTTTTAATCGGTGATAACCTTAAAATAATAGATGAGGTGGACAACTAAAGTGTCCACCTCATCTATCGTTAAAAAGTTTGAAATGCATCTTAGCCATAACGTGAGTTTGATATTATACCATTTCTAAGTTATTATATTGCATTAATTCGTCCGTTGGGTAGAGTTTGCGAAACCCATTATGTGTCAACTTAAGGTAATTTACCCTTATTTGTATGTATTTCAGCCCCAGCGGGACTAAAGATGTGTGTTTTACCGTTTTCTATAAACATTCCGCCCCGTTGGGGCTGCTCTTTGCTACTATTGAGGTTTTTCAGTGAGTTACGTCCTCGCGCAAAACTCGCTGAAAATCAAAACGGACTTGAAAACTCAACATGAAACTGACATAAATTGCCCAAACTTTTGTAATATTATCAGGCATATTGACAATGAAAATCACTGCAATACACACTTTCATGGCGAACTTTGGCAACCGTCCACGTGGTCTGATCAAAGTCGAAACGAATGAAGGTATCCACGGATGGGGTGAAGCATATTCTACAGGACCAGATCTCTCTGTTGAACCGATTGCCAACTATATCTTTGAGATGATTCAGGGGGAGGATCCGCGTCGGATAGAATACATCATGCTAAAACTACATCAGCAGTTTCGTTTTCCACCGGGTGGTGCCGGTCTCGCTGTCATCTCAGCAGTTGACCACGCACTCTGGGACATCAGTGGAAAAGCAGCTGGATTGCCGGTGTACATGCTACTTGGCGGACACGCCCGGGACCGCATCCGTGTTTATCACGGTATCGGTGGGAGGGACGGTATAGAAGCCTCCGATCAAGCCCGTAAACTTAATGAGGAATGGGGGTTCACCGCTTTCAAAACAAGTCCTTATCAACTCAATCCGGATGCAGACCGATGGGGCAGAGTCTGCACTGCGGCTGCTAACTACTTTGAACAACTACGTCAGAATACACCGGACGATTGGGAGTTCGCATTTGACCCGCATGCCAAAATCTTTGAGCCGATTCGTGCACTTCAACTCGCCAATGCGCTTGCGCCGTACGATCCGTTCTTCTATGAGGAACCGCTGCGTCCCGAACATATCCCTGCGTGGTCGCGTCTCCGCTCACAGATGCAGGTGCCGCTCGCAACAGGTGAGTCCTTGTACACACGGTCTGAATTCCTTGATCTTATTACTGCACAGGGGGCAGACATCATTCAGCCTGATGTGTGTGTCTGCGGCGGATTGTTAGAGATGCGCAAAATCGCAGCGATTGCTGAGGCGCACTATGTGACCGTTGCACCACACAACCCGATGGGACCACTGGCAACTGCTGTCAATGTTCACTTCGCTGCCGCGACTCCGAACTTTAAAATCCTTGAATATCTTCTCCCGACTGATAGTGTTTGGAATTCATGGGTAGATGAACCCTACATGCCTAAAAACGGGTATTTGGAGTTGCGAAACCGCCCGGGATTTGGTGTTGAAATTGACGAAGACGCAATAACAGCCAATGACTACGTTCATTGGCAAAGAACCTGTCCTATCAGACCAGATGGTTCTACAGGTTATATTTAGGTACTTCACAAAACTATAGAACTATGGCTTAGCTTAATCTAAAACTAAAACATACATGGAGACTTTATGAAACCAGTAAAATTAGGTGTTATTGGATGTGGTGTCATTGGAAGTAGACATCTCAGTATAGCATCAGATTCTGATCATATTGAGTTGGTCGCTGCGGCAGATTTAATTGAAGCAAACAGGGAGCGAGCTGCCGAACGCTTCAATCCCCCAAAAATGTATACGACTGACGTTGATCTTCTTGACGACGAAGATATTGAGGCTATCGTGCTTGCATTTCCAACGCAATACCGTACTGAAGTTGCATTACGTGCCTTTGAAAGAGGAAAACATGTCCTGATTGAAAAACCGATTGCAATGAACGTTGATGAAGTGAATCAACTGATAGCTGCACGCGGAGATTTAGTTTCTGGCTGTTGTTCATCTCGTAACCGTTTTAACAAATCTGCCCGTCTCGTGACTCAACTCATCACAACAGGTGGGTTAGGAGAACTACGTACTGTGCATTGCAGAGCCATTAATGGTGCAGGAAAAGAACCGGGATCACCTCGGCCCGCGTGGCGACTGGCGAAAGCACTCAACGGTGGCGGTATCCTCGTTAATTGGGGGTGTTATGATATAGACTTCCTACTCGGGATGACTGGCTGGAAACTGAAACCGCAAACCGTATTTGCGCAAACATGGACAGTGCCACCTATATTTGAATCGCATATCGCTGCTGGTTCTGACGCTGAGACACACTATTCGGCACTGATCCGGTGTGAGGATGGAACGATGATTACCCTTGAACGTGGTGAATTCATGACAATGCATTCACATTCCGACTGGGAGGTTATCGGTTCGGAAGGTTCACTCAAACTCAAAATGGGAGACGGTAACCCAGCTAGTGTCGTCCATAATCAGACCACAACGGTAGACGGAGTGAGCTCGGATGCGCTTGCTGATACCAGGGATACTGAAGGTCCACATCACGGTAACCCAACGTCCGATTTTGCAGCAGCAATCCGAGAAAACCGCCAACCCATAACTGGCTTGGAACAAGCACTTGTCGTTCAACAAATTACGGATGCTATCTACGCATCTGCTGAAAGCGGGAATGCTGTGGAAATAGCAGATTAAGGAAAAAATAGGCACCTGCTGGTAGGCATGTTTTCTAAGCGCGCCGATCAACGGTATACCGTTTATTGTAAAATCTTCCATAATTGCTTGATTGATGACAAAGATATAAATCTCAAGGATGCGGTTCACCCGCTTTCAGTTTCTCTTTAGGAGCGTTAGAATCCTTCCCAAAACGGATATGTAGTGATGCGCCAGGGGCATGTTGTTTTCCAAAAAGCGCGTGCTTGATTCCCAGAACGCCAATGTTGTCCCTACCATCACTACAAAACCCCATAGCGACACTATCCACAACCATTCTGTGAACGAGAATTGATTCCCTGTCTGTTAACGTTGTTCCAGATTAAACGGGCTGTCTTTTCCGCTCCATCGGAGCGGAAAATGTAGTGCAATATAGTCATTTTTTCCAATAAATTAAAACTATCATACCATCTCAAAACATGCTTAAATGGTTTTCCCAATCCACATACCTCCTATTACTTGTATTTATCCTTCTGATGCTGTTCGTTCTGACTGAAGTGCATCCATCAGATTGGCAAGACTTTCTCGGACCAGAGCGAAATGGAAAATCGAAAGAAAAGATCAACATCACGCCGTGGAAAAAGACAGGTCCGCCAATACTTTGGTCAAAAGAAATTGGTACGAGTTACGGTGCTCCGACTATCGCAAACGGACGAGTATATATCTTTGCACGCCATGGGGACATAGCACGTCTTACCTGTTTAGAAAGCGACATTGGTAACGAACTTTGGCGATTTGAATATCCCACAGACTATGAGGATATGTATGGCTACAATAACGGACCGCGGTGTTGTCCTGTCGTAGATGAGGATCGTGTCTATATTTTTGGAGCAGCGGGGATGTTACACTGTGTTAACACGCAGAACGGGAAACGCATCTGGAAAATAGACACTGCAGCGAAGTTTAATGTCGTTCAAAACTTCTTCGGTGTGGCTTCAGCACCGGCAATTGAGGGTGAATTGCTTATCGTTCACATAGGCGGCTCACCGCCGGGAACTTCAAAGAATATCTGGGTATCAAACGGTAACCCTAAACCGAACAGTAGCGGCATCGTTGCTTTTAACAAACACACAGGTGAGGTCGTCTACCGAATCGCCGATGAACTTGCGAGTTATGCAAGTCCTGTTTTTGCTACCATCAACGGAAGACGTTGGGGATTCGCTTTCTTGCGCGGCGGACTTGTAGGATTTGAACCTGCAACAGGCAAAATTGATTTCCACTATCCGTGGCGAAGTCGTAAGATTGAATCTGTCAACGCATCATGTCCGGTAGTCGCTGACGATCTTGTTTTCATTAGCGAATCTTATGGGATCGGCAGCTCAGTCGTTCAAGTGCGTCCAGGTGGATATAAAGTCGTTTGGAAAGATCAACCGAACACCCGAATCAAGGCAATGGAACTGCACTGGAATACTGCTATCCATCATGAGGGTTACCTCTATGGTAGTAGCGGCAGACATCCTGGTGGTGCTGAACTCCGATGTGTGGAATTCAAGACCGGTAAGGTGATGTGGCGGCAGCGTGTAAACGAACGCGCATCATTGCTCTGGGTGAACGATTACTTCATCTATCTTGGTGAGTACGGACGTTTGATGTTACTGAAATGCACGCCTGAAAAAGCTGAACTTGTCTCTGAATCAGTGCCGACAGATGAAAATGGCAAACAGTTAATAAACTATCCTGCTTGGGCGGCACCTGTGTTAGCAGATGGTCGTTTGTATATTCGCGGCAAAAATCGGCTTATCTGTTTTGCATTGGATTCAGATACGGACTAACAGGTTTTCACTTACGGCTGCCACAATGTTGCTTCAATAAATCGTTCACCGTCTGGTTCTTCATCAAAATAGTAAACCGTTACCATGACACCGTCAGGACGTTGAACGGTGCGAGGATATCCGATATCATGATCACCACCATTATCCCGTAAAACAATTTCTTCACCCCACGTTTTGCCATCATCTCTGCTCAACTTCGCACAGATGTGATGCGGTGCGTCCCGAAATCCGTAAGTAAGACATAGCCTGCCATCAAGTAGATGGGTTAACGTTGGTGGATTTCCACCGCGCCCTGTATCCTCAACAGGTTGGTTCATATTATACCACGTCTGTCCATTATCATCTGAACTGTAAAGATCAATCCAGTTTTGCAAGTTTTGCCAATCTTTGCCTGACTGGCTACTTCTACCGCGGCATCGGACAGCAACTAAAATTTGCGAAGCAGTGAGTCGAACACTTGCAGGCATAATCGCGAAACCTTCTGGCTCCGGTCCAATTTGAGAGAGCAGCGAAAAGGTCTTGCCACCATCGGTAGTACGTGCACAGAATACCAAACCCTCCTGTCCATTTGCTTTAGAAGCAGTCAAAAAAAGTAAACACACATCAGAACTTGAAATGAGATAGTCTGTCCGTGCTGCAATACCCGTATAACCGAACATCGGTAGTTGGAACGGACCATCCCAGCTGTAGCAACGATCGGTAGAGGTATAAAACCATGAGTGTGCGCCAGCTTTCAGACCAGACCTGCTGCACATCATTGCGAAATCTGGATGTTCAAAGTTGACACTTTGCGGTGTGCTAAAGGCAGTATCCTCTTGTAGTCTGTGTTTGTTCTGTACGTGTTCGTCTGCAGATAAAGTTCCTGTTCCCGGCAAGCGGCATGGTGTTTCGGACACTGTCCACGTTTCGCCACCATCTGTGCTTCGTGCTTGCATTGCTGTAAAGGGTTTATCCTTGTCACGGCGATGAAACCCTGCATCTGATTTGTGATAACCTACGGTAAAACCGACAACGATTTCGTTGTCCCAAGACCAGACACCGTAGTTTGCTGGCCATCCAGCATAACGTCCTTTTTCACGATAAATTGTAACCTGTCGCATCTTTACGCTCCAATAGTAGTTTTTTGGATAGTATAGCAGCACCGTATTGAATTTTCAATCTTCATGTTTTCCTTGACAAGAGACAGAATATCGCATAAAATATGAACATACTTTCGCAATTTTATTGTAGAACAGACATACTTTTTCAAAGGACAGAATATATGGAAAAAACACATCTTTTTCACGCGCCGCACCTTCATGCAATTGCACGAACCATCTTTGTTGCTGCTGGAACATCTCAACACATTGCTAACGACGTTGCCGAGATTCTTGTTAAAGCGCATCTTGCGGGTCATGATTCACACGGAGTGCTCCGAATCCCAGCGTATATCAGAGGTGTTGATGCTGGACACATAAAACCTTCTGCTGAGCCTGAAGTTGTTGCTGAAACCGATAACACCTTACGCGTTGAGGGAAACGGTTGTTTTGGACACTATGTTTCACGTTGGTCAATGCGAAAAGCCATAGCGAAGGCAAAAACATCTGCTTCTTGTTGTGTGAGCATCTTCAATACTGGACATATCGGTCGTTTGGGTGAGTATGCGGAAGACGCGGCGGGAGCAGGTTGTATCGGGCTTATTTCTGTCGGAATGGGTGGAAAAGGTGCGGGACCGACAGTGCCTTATGGCGGTTCACAAGGCACTTTCAGCACGAATCCTATCGCTATTGGTGTTCCTACAGGTGATGATACACCTTTCATTGTTGACTATGCTACGAGCGTGATTGCTGAAGGTAAAATACAGGTTGCGCGTAGCAATGGGACTGAACTTCCAGAAGGATGCATTTTGGATAAGCATGGCGCACCAAGTATCAAACCTGCTGATTTCTACGATGGAGGCGCGCTCCTGGCATTCGGCAAACATAAGGGATATGCCCTCGCAATGTTTACATGTCTGCTCGGAGGATTGGCGGGAACGTTTGATGCTGAAACCGGACGGATGGGCGGCATCTTCATGCAAACAATTGATGTCAATGCCTTTACACCTGTTACAGAATATCAGAAAGGTGTTCGTGCTTTTTTGGATGTCATTAAAGCTACACCACCTGCTACCGGATTTGATGAAGTCTTGGCTCCAGGGGATTTTGAATCCCGCTACCGTGCTGAACGTCTTAAGAACGGCATTGAAATACCAGAAACGATCAAAAATCAACTGCAGGAATGTGCAGAAAATCTGAATATCTCAATAGGTGAAGAAATAATTGAAGTAGAGGATAAGGTGCGTTACCAATAATTTTTATGAGAGTTTCTTGTAGGAGCGGTTTTCAACCGCGATTTTTGATAATTTATGTGAGAATCTTTTGTAGGAGCGGTTTTCAACCGCGATTTTTTAAGGACACCTCTGTAAACCTATCTCTTTCTAACTTTCGAGCGTTAATTGTGCCAACCTTCCCAGGATAAAAAATCTCATGCAACACAGATACCTATTTCTCACAATTACGTTTCTCATAATCTTTCCACTCATTACCACTGCTCAAGACCACACCGCATTAACCCACGGCGGCAGTGTTCAAGCGGTGGCATATTCACCTGTCAATTCTTCACTTATTGCCAGTGCTGGCGGCAATCACACGGTTAAATTGTGGGATTTGGCAGAGGGAGTTGTAACAACTTTAGGTAGCCATAGCGAAATTGTCAATTCAATCGCTTTTTCACCGGATGGACAGCGGCTTGTTAGTGGTAGCGATGATGCCACCCTAAAATTGTGGGATGTGACAGGTAAACGCCACCTTTCGACGCTTTCACATATTACCGACCGTGCCCGATCACAAATCAAAGCGGTTTCCTTCTCATCTGATGGGCAAAAAATAGCCACATCTGGAATACACGTAAAGATATGGGATATCCATACGCTCAGAGAAATTATGACACTTAGACATAGTGAATGGATTTTTGCTGTAGCGTTCTCTACGGATGGAAAATTCCTCGCCACAGGGGATGCAAGTGGTCAGATAAACGTAAGGAATCTCCAAAGCCAACAAGATGTTGTCCAATTCCAAGGTGATCCTGATTTTATAACTACTGTTAAGTTTTCACCTGATGACCAAACACTTGCAAGTGCTGGGTATAACGGGGGTGTAAAGTTATGGAAACTATCGAATTGGGAACTCATTGGGACGTTACCTACTAAAGGGACAGTTTCTGACCTCACTTTTTCGCCAGATAGTAGCATATTGGCTGGCACAGATTATGAAGCAGTGAACCTTTGGACAACTCACAACGGCGAAAATATCGCGACACTTCTTGGACACGAAGGGTGGGTGTATGCTGCTTCTTTTTCGCCTGATGGGACTTCCCTAACAAGTGGAGGTAGTGATGGAACGTTACGGCTCTGGGATGTAACGCCTTATCAATCTGTTCCGCATGATATGGTGAGAATTATCTATTTCATTCCACGTGACCGTGCTGCGCAACTCAATATGTGGACAAAACTAAATCGTCTCATCAGAGATGTACAGGACCTTTATGCTGACCAGATGGAAGCGAATGGCTTCGGCAGAAAAACATTTACGTTTGAAACTGATGATAACGAACAAACCGTTGTCTATCGCGTTGATGGAAGGTTTCATGACCTTTACTATCACACGGATACCACCAATAAGATTCGTGCTGAAGTTGTTTCGCAGTTTGATATGGAAAAACACGTTTATCTGATTGTTGCAGAGGTCAGCAGCCAAGCCATTGAACAAGAGGATGTGTGTGGAGTCGGTGGCAGTGATTGGCTTGTATTAGATCGTCAGGTAAAATCACGTGGTGGATACGCGGTTATCCCCGCATCCGGAGACTGTTTTGATGGTGATGCAGGTAAATACGTCACAGCCCATGAACTTGGACATGCTTTCGGATTAGACCACGACTTTCGAGACGATAGATACATCATGTCTTACGGTGCGGCTCCGGATCGGTTTGCCGAATGTGCCGCAGAATGGTTGAGTGTTAGTCGGTTTTTTAATACAGACAATATTGCCTTTAATGATCTGACTATGCTACAGATGCTTACTTCAGAGACTTATCCACCAAATGCCACCAGTTTCCCAATTATATTTCAGATTACTGAACTTGATGGCATTCATCAAGTTCAGTTGCTTGTTCAAACAACTGAAAATGACCCTGCATCCGGTACCAAGTTACATAGTTGTCAACGAATCGAGGCACAAAGTAGTACTGTAAAATTCGATATTTCTTTCTTAACAACACTACCTACAAGCACTATTACGTTAAAAGTAATTGATGTTCTTGGAAATATTACACGTCAAGAATTTGTGCTAAGGGCAGGGGAATCCCCATCAGTCGAAAACCGAGCTGATATAAACGAAGATGGAACGGTGGATACGACCGATCTTGTACTTGTTGCAGCACATTTTGGCGAAACAATTATTGGAAGTGTCAACCCGAATCCTGATGTGAATCAGGATGGTATTGTGGATATTCTTGATCTGTTATTGGTGGTAAATGAACTTAATTCTACTAATGCTGCACCAGCCTACTCTCATCAGATTGCTACACTTGATGTGATAACGTTACAATTATGGATTGAGCAGGCAAAACGACTCCCGAATAGAGATGCAACCGTAGAAAAAGGGATTGCAGTTCTTGAACAACTGCTCGCAGCCTTGATGCCAACCGAAACATGCCTCTTGGAAAACTATCCGAATCCGTTCAATCCAGAGACGTGGATTCCGTATCAGTTAGCAACTGCCTCTGATGTTACGATAACAATATATGATGTGCGTGGAAACCTTATCCGAACGTTAGATTTGGGACATCAACCTGCTGGCACATATCAGAATCGCAGTAGCGCAGCCTATTGGAATGGTCGTAATGAAAATAGTGAACTGGTCGCAAGTGGTCTCTATTTTTATACCTTATCTGCAGGTGATTTCACTGCGACTCGGAAGATGCTGCTGAGGAAGTAAAACATGACTACTGCCGCAAATCAATTCCCATTATCGTAAAGTGGCGGTCAAACGCAAAAGCCTCAGAGACGTTATTAAATCGACATATCACAAAACTGGTGCAATCCGTAAAGGATAAACGTGCCGAGTCATACTGGCAAAAAAGAGTTTTTGCCTTTGTAAACGCCATTTCGTCAATTTCTGCAAGGGTTAATACTCCTGTCTCCACAAGGAGGTCAATACGGTTCAGGAATTGAACTGCAAGGGAATGGTTCGTGTCATACCTGAGACGGGTAGCGGTTTCATCAATCACATAATCTGTAGTTAGGAGGCGAATTTGCTGTTGTTGTAAACCTTCAAACACAGCCACAGCATCACGATGATGTTGATCCCTTTGATTTAAGAGAGCGAGCCAAGCACCTGTATCAACAAAGATCATGTTTTAGACTGTGTTTCATAGATAACGTCATCGTGATTGACAGAGCCATCAGTCGGACCAGAGTCGGCGATTCCAATCATCTCACCCATAGTAGCATATCCTGCCGCCATCTGATTCTTTTCAACAAATTCGCGGATCCGACCATTTTTTATAAGCGTAATAAAGAAATCAAGTACGTTCGTTGCACCGTTGAGAATTTCGATAAACACATCGCGTAGGCTTTGGGTTTCAATGTCGAAATGCTTTGCAATTTTCAAATAGTTACGCCCTTTTCGATGTGCACTTCCACTTGAGCGTAGACTTTGGAGTTTTTTCAGAAAAGTAATGTGGACATCTGCGCCTTCAATGCCGTTCACATGTAGGGTAGTCTCAAGTAGTCCGATACCTCTTTTACCTTTAAACTCTTTCCGTTTCTCAAAAGGAATTAACTTTTTCAAATATGCTTCATTCAGGGAATCAATTAGAACCTTTGTCAGACTCAGAACTACTTCATCAAAGTCGCGCTGTTCATCAGTTGCGGGAATTCTCAGGCATTCAAGATGATATGCATCTGCAGTGCTTAGTGGTAACAACCACTGTTCACCAAGATGATCTTGACTCACCTTTTGTAAATCACGATAACGTTGTTCAAAAATATGCTCAGGCATATCTGAATTTTTGAATTGGGCACCCAACTGACGGTCAAAAAACGTTTTGCTTATCCCACCTGTTGGTGGAATATTATGTAGTCGCCAATGTTGCTGTTCGCTATAAGGCAGATCACGTCCAAGATCACCTAACCACATACAAACTTTATCTTTGTGATGGTTATCAATAAAGACACACCACAAACTACCGCACGTTAAAATAGAATCCTCAACGCTGTATTTTTCTTCTTGAATGTATTTGCCTAAAACTTTCTTACTGAAATGGACGGGAGTTAGATAACTTGGGGCATCATTATCCACACCACGAATATTTTCTGGATCGGCAGGCGTTTTTAGTTCATCTGGATTGGAAGTGTAGATAATTTCATCTCCGTTTTCATCAACATCAATAATGAATTCCTCAAATTTCTCTTCTGTTTCCTCCGCGAAGGGCCAGAAACCACTTTTTGCCTTTGGTAACGGTTCAACTAACCTTTTTCCGACCAAGCGACTGAAAGCATGACAATTATTTATTCCGTGGAGGTCACCATACCGTAGCATCCAACACATCAGTCCATCCTGAAAATTTTCGTCGCCAGCCTGCAAGTCTAGTTCTTCCAACGAATGTAATGAAGTTTCACTAAAAATGAATTGAATAGCAAGATGCATCTCCTTGACTGCCAAGAATTGACGAATTTCTTTGAGCCGAATCTGGATGCGGTCTGGTTTGACAATTGCCACGATCTCCTCATTTCCAACGTCATCTATCTTGAGGTATTGATCCGTTTTTCTATCGTGATAGAGCTCGTGGAACAAGCGAAATTCTTCGGATATTTCCCTATAATCATCCTTTATTTTATGAAAATTTCTATCAATAATCAAAGGTTCAACACCATTATCAACACCATAACGTAAATATTCGCGTTGCAATTCACCTTGTTTGTGGTACGTTACACCACTTGGCATGCCATCAGAAAGTTCCAAATTCCAAGTTGAGTCAGCAAGCGAATCCTGAATTTGAGAAGATGGAATCAGAGCACAAAAGATGTAACGTTTACTATGTTTTTTTGTATCTTTGTCCACTCTATACACAGTGACCATATCATTTGACTTTAACTCGCGCTGCATTTCTGCTAATGTATGTGTTTGCGAAAGTCGTTTTTTGTCTGTATTGATACTCATGATGTCCTCCTTTCTGTCATTCGGATAGAACATACACATTAATTATACCACATTTTTCCTTGCATTCCAAAAGAATATCCACTAAACTAATGCACCGATACAATTGTATTTCTCATAAGGAGATAACGATATGGCAGTACGAGTAGGTATTATTGGTACAGGTGGCATTTCACGTGCACACCGTAGTACCTATGAGAAAGTAGGCGGTTTTGAGATCATCGCGGTGTGCGACATCATCAAAAGTAGGGCGAACCAAGCCGCTGAAGAGTGGGGGGTCCCGAAAAAGAACGCCTTTTCAAGTTACAACAAGATGCTCGAAATGGACGGACTTGATGCTGTAAGTGTCTGTACTTACAATCAGGGACATCGGCGGCCGACGGTTGCGGCATTGAACGCTGGTAAACACGTCCTCTGTGAAAAACCGATGGCAGCGACGCTTCCAGATGCGACCGCGATGGTACGGGCAGCAAAGGCATCAGGCAAAATCTTACAAATCGGTCTCAATCCCACGTTTAGTCCGAGACTCCAATTCGCGAGGAAGCTGATTGACGAAGGATTACTCGGTGATATCTATTACTCTGAATCCGCAGGGTGCAGGCGACGAGGAAATCCGGGACATACGTTCATCTACAAAAAGACAGCGGGCGCGGGGGCAACCGTCGATATCGGTGTCTACAATATGCATAGATCGCTGTATGCGATGGGGTATCCGAAACCGGTGCGTGTCTCTGCTATCACAGAGGATTATATCTCGCAGCAAGATCCGAGATTTCGCGGTATCATGGATGTTGAAGAGTTCGGTGTCGCATGGGTCCGATTTGAAAATGGTGGCGTAATGGTGTTTAAGATCTCTTGGGCAGTGCATGCGAACTCACTCGGTGGCAACTTCTGTCTCGGTAAAAAAGCGGGGATTTCTTTGGATGGACCGGTTATTTACGCCGATGCGTATGCAGGTGATCTCAAGAAGTTTGTCGAATCGGAGGGATTAACAGCGGAACCGAACCCACCAGAAGGGATGACGACTATCCAGTTCTCAGGATTCCCAAATGAAGATAACTGGGCGGCACAGATGATTGCATTCCGTGAAGCCGTCAAAGCAGACGCGCCATCGCCGATACCACCGGAGGGTGTACTCCTCACGAATGTGATTATGGATGGTATCTTCCGCTCGCATGCAGCGGGCAAAGAGGTTGCGGTGAGAGTGCCTGAAATCTAAAGAATCAATATTTTGTAGAACGAGGTCCCCGTGCCTCGTTCCAAATCATTGTAGGGCGAGGTCTCTGAGCCTCGCCATTTAGAAATGATAAATAACAAAAATCCTTCCCCGCTTCCCACCAACATCTACATTAACCTGCTGCCTCGTTTTTAACGATTCCTGCTGTTTGAGTATTTTGTCTAAAAGTGTATGATTTAATGTAAGCAGCACCATTTTCCCGCCCGACTTGAGGACATTTTCAAACTGACTAACACATTGCCGATATAGATATGCAAGGTGAGAGGTATTTCCGTTTCTTTCGGGTATTTGTAGATTACATACAATTTTGTCAATCATGTTCGGTTGCAGTGGCAATTTTTGGGCATCCCAATGAAAGAATTGACGTGGTTGATGCTGCCTCCCAAAATTTTTCTGAGTAGCGTCTAATGCATCTTCAGAAATATCCCCACCGATAAGGTGACGATAACGACCTGTAACAGCACGCTCCAACAGAATCGTCCCCGAACCACACATCGGATCTAAGTATATATCGTTCGGATGCGGTTGCGAAAGCCACACCATGCTATACGCCAAAGTTGGTTTAGTTGATTGTGGCACGCGTACTAGTTTGTTGGAACGTTGCGCCATGTCAGTCTTTGAAAGCCGTATACTGATATAGCCATCCTCACCATGCACCTCTGCCCACACGTCTAACCCCGAACTTGACTGTGTCAAATGCCAACCTCGATTGATCAATGCCCTTTCAACAATTTGCTGTAAATCCCGTTTTTGAAAGTTGCGAAATCCGGTCATCCTACTAATGACACGAAACGGAATCCGTTTCCGCATGCTGATACCGATTTGCCGACAACAGGCTAACGCTTTCGCAAAGTTGAACCGAGTAAGCGAACTACTAATAGCAGATAATGATCGGCGCGAACGGGTCATTTTAGGAATATGTTTTACCACAAGGAACAGATGTTCCGCTGCCCGCAGTGATAGTAAATCTTTTGCATTGCCAGAATATTGGAACACAATTCTTTGTGGTTTGCGCATGAGGATTTTGAATTGTTCTGTATCCCCGAAGCGCGAAATTATTTCTTGGCGTGCTATGTTTTCAAGTCCAGCAGAGACGAAAATTGAATATATCATTAAAAACCTTTCTATGGTTGCGACCAATTTAGATGTTGATGCAGGAATTGAAATGTGCCATCAGAATTAATCTGATGGCCACCATTAAAAAATTCTATCTCAGTTTTCTCTGGGATACCGAGACAGACGTAAAGGCATCGCACCGTTGCGAATTCATGTGCAACCCATTCATCTGGTGCGACACCATCATCATGACCGCGTTCCACCATAAACGGACGTGGTGCGATTAATCCTGCCATCTCCGAATAGTTGAACGTGTTGCCCAAATCGAACTCCGGCATCTCATATTCGCCAGTGAACATGTAGCTATACCGAGAATCAAAAACAGCATTTTTCACAATCCATTCGTTGAAATCAGCTGAGCAGATTGAACAAGCGTATCGTTCAAGCAATGCTGGCACACGCATCGCTGTTTTACCACCGTAAGAGAGTCCATAGAAACCGATTCGGTCTTCATCAACGTGCGGTAGTTCTGCTAACCAGTCAAGCGTGCGTTCATGCTGGCGGACTATCAACGAAAAAAGCGACCACTTGATTGGATTCGCTTTACGTTGTATAACGCGGAAAGCGTCTTGACCGATATACGGGTTCTGCGGTGCGTAAGTGATAAAACCCCTATCTGCCAACTGTGCTGCATAGGAATGATAGACAGATTTTATGTTCGGATTGGCGGTATCCTGTGGTCTACCCTCTAATCCGTGCTGACAAACGACAACAGGACGTTGTTCCTCTGGCTCAAGGTCGTTCGGAAGTAGCAAGATGCCGTAAGCAAATACGTCCTTCCACACATCAAGCACAACTTCATATCCTTTCCATTTGGGTTCGTCATAAATCAGACGCGTTCTCGGATTAGCAGTAACGTCAGGTGCGGGGCACCGTCCGATAACCTCATCCCAAAAATAGGTTTTAGCATCTGCACATGTCTCTTCCCATTTTGTGAGGGAAGAGGTATCAGTCTTTTGCCAGAAGAACTGCTGCCTTCGCGTCGCTGCTTCCCGCAAAAAACGTTGCGTCAGATTGACAAGTTGCATAAACTGCCGATGTTGACGTGCTTCGTAATCAAAAGGCTCAGTTGTTTCTTGCATAAGTGGCTGATCTTTGTCAATATGCGTATTTTCAATACCGAGACTCGTGAGAAAAAAGGTTAATGTTTCTGCCGAACCGGGCAATCTGTCTTCTGGACAAGTCAGATACAAATTATCTTCACAACTGAGTTCTTTAAAAACATGCTGTGCACGATTAAACTCAACTTCTACGGATTCGATCGGTGGCGAAACAAGTTGTCCAGGTGCTGCCCCTCCGCGTCCGTCTCGTGCAGGTGGAGGTCCTGCCACCTCAGGTCCTCGACTCGCCTCAACAATTAAAGGGCGTGGCGCAATAAGGCTTGCAATTTCAGCATCGCCAAATTCATGGAGCAGTCCCCACACGTTACGATATATCGGTTCACGCCATACATCTTGGCGCGATTGAAAGTAACCGCTGACAACCGTTGCCTGAATTCGTTCGTCTACGGCAGCACTATAGAAGGCAATCAGTCCGCCTTCGCCGTAGCCCATAACCCCGATAGGTTCATCAAATGAAGACAACCAGTCTACAAGTGATAAGACTTTCTGCACCTCATAACCGATAATATGTCTTCCCAATTGATATGCCATTCGGTAGACGAATTCACGATGGGGTTGGTTGGTAAATGCACCAATTTTTGGATTGCCAGAGTAGGTATCCTCACGATTAATCAGAAGTGGTACCACGACACGACATCCAGCACTCGCTAAATGTCGGGCAAACTGCGCGGATGACGGAAGTTCATCGGTTATGCCTGCGACCATCTCAGGGGTCCAATCCGCATCTGGCAATGTGATAACCTGAGCAACAACAGGCACGTTGTCCTTCGGTTCTAACAAAAGACCCTCTCCTTCAATCTCATCAAAAACATTCCACCGAACGCGCGATACGGTGTAATTTTCACCTTTTGCAATATGTGCGGGAGTATTTGTCGAAGAAACATAAGATAGCGTATCATTCGGCAAACGTTCATCAAGGCATCCAATCTGCTTTCTGAAACGATGTCTATTCGGTTCAACAGATTCAGTGTAGGCAGTGTGGGAACTATAGTCTTGATGCCACAACGTTTCCCGTTTTTCAGCGGTGATTTCTGTGGCGCGGGTTACGTAGTTATCAAGGTCTTCAACCATCTGTGCGGCAAGATCACCCTCAAATGTTAAAGGAGCAGTGCCTTGTAATTCTGGAGCATGATTTTTTGACATAATTTTTCTCGCTTATTTTAGTAAGTAGATAATTTATAATTATCAATATTTTGATCCTAATGCGATTTCATATACACTATGTGAATGTAAGAGGCGCGTGAATTGCGCGACTACAAAGTTAAATGATTCCTTCCTGCCTTAAGTGTTCCATTTCATCCGGAGATATTTTCAACACATCTGTCAACACCGCAACCGTATGTTCTCCAAGACTTGGAGCGGGGACATTTACATGACCGGGAGTACCAGAGAGTTTAATCGGCAGACCCGGCACCTCAACTGCACCTGTAAGTTGATGCATCACTTGCGTAATCATATCCCGTGCTTGCACCTGCGGATGACTGACAACCTTGTCAATAGTGTTTATAGGACCGCACGGCACTCCTATTTTTTCCAGTGCGCCAATCCATTCATCTGTTGTGCGTTGACGCATAATCTCTGAAAGAATAGGAAACAACTCACTATGATTTGCAGTTCGTTCGCCGTTGGAGCTAAACCGTGAATCAGAGATAAGATTTTTCTGATCTACATGCTCACAGAATTTTGCCCATAACGTATCGTTGCCGATAGCAATGATAATGTGTCCATCTGCTGATTCAAACGCTTCAAACGGTGTTATCGCAGGGTGTCGGCTGCCCAAAGGTTGAGGAATTTCGTCCGTGGCGAAATAGCGGACAATAGCATTCTCCAATACTGCCACAAGACTATCCAGCATGGCAACATCCACAAACTGACCTTTTCCGGTGCTGTTGCGATGGTGCAAAGCGGACAGGATACCGATTGTCGTGAATAGCGCAGCCGTGATGTCGCTGATAGATGTTCCTACACGCACCGGCGGTCCATCCGGCTCACCAGTGATACTAATGATACCCCCCATCCCTTGGATAATCATATCATAAGCTCCCTTTTGTGCAAAGGGACCTGTATGTCCAAAACCGGAGCATGCAGCATAAATGAGAGACGGATGTTCAGCAACAAGTGTATCGTAATCTAAACCAAACTTTTTCATAGTCCCTGGACGGAAATTTTCTACTAAAACGTCACACTGTTTGACAAGTTCCTTGAATATATGTTTTCCACGTTCGGTTTTTAGATTGAGCGTCACACTCCGCTTACCACGATTCACACTCATAAAGTAAAGACTAAAGCCGTTCTTGAAAGGACCGAAATTTCTCGATTCATCGCCAATCCCTGGTTGTTCAATTTTTATAACTTCTGCCCCGAGATCGCTAAGGATCATCGTTGTATAAGGTCCCGCCAGCACTCTCGTTAAATCTAAAACCTTTATTCCGTCCAACGGACCTACCATGTATTCATTCCTTTGTGTTAGAAAAAGTTGCTATTATGTTGCAGACATGCTAATATAAAACCACACCATATATTAGCAACAAATGGTGTCTATGTCCATAGATTTTTAATTCGTGAGTGTTAGCATTTTAAAGGAGCACATGAATGGATAAGCTAAAAATCGCGCATATCGGGACAGGTAACCGCGGAACCAATACATATCTTCCGCTTATTTCAAAACTAACAGATGATTTAGAACTCGTTGCAGTGTGTGATGTACACGAAAGAAGAGTCACAGAGCAGGGAGATAAGTATGAAGTGTCAGCTTACACAGATACAGAAGAGATGTTGGAAAAGGAAAAACCAGATATCTGCTCTATTGTGATTACAGCGAGCAACAATCATATCCCCGGTTTTCTCTGTTCGCAACGCGGTGTGAGTTATTGCACAGAGACACCTGTAAATACCGATCTGGGACGTGCAGATAAAATGATTGAAGCTGCCAAAGAACACGGTGTGAAGTTAGAGGTCAACGAAAACTATTACCGTCGCCCATCCGAGCGAATCAAACGTGCGATGATTCTTGAAGGGGTATTTGGGAAGGTGAACGTTGCTCACAACGATTTTCGAGGCCACGGCTACCACGGTATCAGTCTTTTACGGAGTTACGTTGGCTTTGATAACGAACCGGTGCAGGTTTACGGGTTCCGAAAAGGGTTTAGGGTTCAGGAACACGTGTGGCGCAAAGGACAACCGCAGCGTAAGAATGAGGATTGGCAGCACGCAGTGATTGAATTTGCTGACGGTGCCGTTGGAATTTTCAATTTCAGTAGTCTCTCCTACGGTTCGCCGCTGCGTGGTTTTAATGGGACGAAATTTTATGCGGAGCGCGGAATGTGCTTTTGTGACGATGCTGTCATCTTAAACGATGATGCGGACGAACAACGTCAGGTAACTATCACGCGCAAAACAAACAACGTTGATGGATATGAAACGCTTGCTGCACTTGTTGCTGATACGGAACCTGAAGTAGTTTGGGAGAATCCATTGCAGTATTATCCGCTTAGCGATAGCGAAATTACCGTTGCATCGGAATTAATGAGTCTTGCAAATGCAGTTCGCAACGATACTGAACCAGAATATGGCGCATACAATGGGCGCAAAGACAGAGAAATTGATATTGCCATGGCAAAGTCATGGAATAATAACGGTGCTGCCATTTCCTTCCCGCTTGAGTACTAATTAAGAGAAGAATATATTTCCATTTCATAACATTGTCTGCCACATTTTTCTTGTTATGATCATCATATTGGAGTATACTTAAGAGATAGGTTAAAATAAAATTGGAGGATTCAAAGGTGTTGAAATATTTTCGATCTATTTTCACATTGCTGCTTGTTTTTGGTTTTAGTGTAACCATACTCGGCAACGAATGGGCAAACTTCTATTTCCCGGATAAACTTGGAAGTTTTTGGGTTTATGAAGATCAAGAAGGAAACGAATTAACTCGATATGCTGTTGAGGAAGAAGAGATAGATGGAGAAACATATCGTTCCTTCAGTTATGAACCTGCCATAGATGATTGGGAAAAATATCAGTATGCTGTGCATCCCTTTCTCTATCAAGTCGGTGAAGAATGGGTGGCACTTTATGTTGGCGATGAAATAGAAAAAGCTACAAAGGCAATCCTGAGTAAAGAAATCGATAAAACGATCACTACAATGCGTCAGCAGATCACGCAACAACTTCCTGCCGGTATAACAATTGATATTGACTACACTGTTGAGCCTAAAGCACAAGATTATTTTTATCTTTTACCGACACCTGTTACTTTTAATGAAGAATGGGTTGCGATGCAGCTTGACGTAAAACTTGAATGGACTATGGACATTCAAGGTGCACCAGTAGAAATTCCAGAAGAACAGAAGTCTATAGCCTCTACTACCAATGTTATTGAAACTGGTAACGTTATCGGAAAAGAAACTGTTGAAGTTGAAGCAGGGACGTTTGAAGACTGCATAAAAATTGAGTATCGTACCAAAACAACGATGGATACTGGCCTCCCCGCCGAGATCAAACAACTCCTCCCCGAACAACAAACAAACGAATCACTTACAACATTGTGGTTAGCACCAAACGTCGGAATTGTCAAATTCAAGAGTGAAAATGAGCAATCCGATGAGGTGGTTACATTAGAATTAAAAAGTTATGAAATCAAATCGGAAGAATCGGAAAACGAAGATAGCAATTAATCCGGCAAAGTGTCCCTAAACTATCTGTCCCAGATTAATTATCCTTTTTCTGAGGAACGCCAATGTTGAAAAAACTGTGTCTTTTCATGATATTTTTGCTGATCTTTTGTTTCAGTGCAGCACTGCCCGGAAATGAAGTGGAAACCCCAAAATATTTTCCAGCTGTGATCGGCAGTTATTGGGTTTATGTAGACCAAGATGGAAACGAACTGACACGCCGTGCGATTGAAGGTGAAGAAATTGCGGGTGAAATATATCACGGGTTCAGTTACGAACCTGAGTTAGAAGACTGGAAAGATTTTAACCGTTATATGTTTCCTTCTCTGTATAATATTGGAGAGGAGTGGGTTACGTTCCTTGTCGGTGATGAGGTTGAGAAAGCTGTGAAGGCACGTCTCACCAAAGAGATGGAAACTTTCACTCAATTGGCAAAGAAGACTATAGAAACTAACGCTCCATCCGAATTTGACATTACCTTTAATCTCAACTATGATGTGGAGGTAGAGGCAGAGGGCCAATTCTATTTACTTGATATTCAAGCAACTCTGGATGAAGAATGGGACGCAACACAGATTAGTGCCAGAATCACAATGGAGTTTGATATACAGGGTTTACCAGACTTTCAAGGTGCCGCTGAAATACCAATAATTACGCTTGGTTTTAATATCCGCGAAACAGGGAAAATCATCAACACAGAAACCGTTGAGACTGCCGCAGGCACATTTGAAGACTGTTTGAAAATTGAATACCAAACGGAAACAGAAATGATAGCATCCGAACAGGGAGGACCAGAAAACCAGCCTGGTGAATCAGTGACAACCTTATGGTTAGCACTTAACATTGGTATTGTCAAATTTCACCAAGAGGCTGAAAAGATGTTTATGCATACTATGTCTGAAAGAGAACTTGTTGAAGCATCAGTATCCGAGGAAGAAGCTGCTGAGATCATTGCTGCTTCGGTCAAAACATTTGAATTAAAGAAATACGAAATAGCTCCTGATGTGTCGCAAGACGATAATAGTAATTAACAGGTTACCTTGAGACTTACATCAACGAAATCAAAAAACCGAAAATGGAGAATTCCTGATGTTAAAAAAAATTTGTGTGGCATTGATATTTTTGCTGGTCTTAAGTTTTAGCGTAACCTTGTTAGGGAACGAATCGGCACAAAAATATTATCCCAGCACGTTAGATAGTTTTTGGGTTTACGAAGACCAAGATGGAAACAAACTGACAGGTCGTGCAATTGAAAGTGAAGAGATTGCTGGGAAAACTTTTCCTGCTTTCAGTTATGAACCTGAGTTAGAAGATTGGACAGAATATAACCCTTTTATGCATCCCTTTCTATATCAAATTAGCGATGCGGGGATTACCCTTGTTGCTGGTGATGAGGCAGAGAACGCATTCAAGGCACGTCTTAAAAAGGAGATGGATACTTTCGTCGATATAATCAAAGGACAAGTTCCTCCAGAAATTGATCTTAACCTTTTTCAATTAGATATTGAGATTGAAGTCCAAGGGCAAGACCATTTGTTCCTACTTCCAGAAGAAATTGTCGTTAATGAGGAGTGGGAAGTCAACCAGATTGAAGCCAACATGAAGTTGATCCCTCGCGGTGCCGATATCCCAGGAGATGAGCAATTGACAATAGATTATACCATTATTGAAACAGGGATTGTTCTTGGGACAGAAACTATTGAAACAGACGCTGGCACGTTTGAAGACTGCTTAAAAGTTGAGTATCGCACTGAAACAACGGCAGTAATGACACCCATCCCTGAACCTGATGAAATAGCCCCTCCGGGAGAAACAGTAACAACCTTATGGTTTGCCCCCAATGTCGGAATTGTAAAATTCCAAGAAAAATCGGGACACATTTTCTTGGACATGATACCAGATGATGCGGGTTTTCCTATTGTTATTCCTCCAAATCCTGAAAAGATTTTTGAATTAAAGGAATTTGAAATCAAAACCACAGATTCTGAGAGTAATGGTAGCAATTAAGGTGTAGGACACAAATCTTAAGCATTAATTTGATTCCTAATTGGAGAAATACATCATGTTGAGAAAAGTTCGGACTGTTTTTGTATTATTGCTTGTTTTTAGTTTTAGTGCAACATTGATGGGAAATGAATCGGCGAAAAACTATTTTCCGGCAACAGTTGGAAGTTTCTGGGTATACGAAGACCAAGATGGAAACGAATTGACACGCCGTGCTGTTGAAGGCGAAGAGATTGCAGGTGAAACGTATCACGCTTTTGAGTATGAACCTGCCTTTGAAAATTGGGAGAATTACGAGTATTACGTCCATCCCACGCTTTTTAAGGTAGATGACACAGGAATTAAGTTTCATATTGGTGATGAGGTTAAGAAAGCTTACAAGAAACGCCTTACAAAAGAATTGGAGGTTTCTATGGAAGAGTCCCGACAAAGAATGCCTGCTGAAGCGAACTTCAATCCTACATTTGATGTGGAAGTTGAGATAGAAACGCAAGACCATTTCTATATGCTGTCAACTCCCGTTACCCCTAATGAAGAGTGGGATGCAATGCGAGTCAAACCGACAATTAAGGTTAAGATAAGTTATACAGAAAACAATTCTGAAGTGGATCCAGAGTTAGCTGGACAATCTAGGTATTCTTCTCTCTATTTCACGATTTTGGAAACAGGAAAAATCTTAGGAACAGAAACTGTTGAAATCCCTGCAGGAACATTTAAAGACTGTTTGAAAATTGAATACCGCACTGAAACTGTGATGCCAAAATTACAAAGATCAAGTTCCGGCGATCCTAAAGCAGGTGAATCTGTTTCTACGTTGTGGTTAGCTCCTAACGTAGGGATTGTAAAGTTTCGCCAGGAAGCAGATAGACCTTTGTTACAAGAAATGGCGAATGCTGATTCCACAACCCAAGTGAAAACACTTGAATTGAAAAAATACGAAATTAAATCGGATGCGGCGGAGAGTGAATGAGCGTATTTCCAATTTATCGTCCAAGGCGACTACGTGCAAATGAAAACCTTCGGCGACTTGTTCAAGAAACTAATCTATCGGTGGATGACTTAATCTATCCGATGTTTGTTGTCCACGGGCAAAGGACAGCAATCGAAATTTCTTCTATGCCGGGATGTTACCAATACTCAGTGGATAGGCTCGTCTACGCTGCAAAAGAACTTGCATCACTTGGCATTCCCGGAACGATCCTGTTCGGAATTCCTGAAACGAAAGACCCACTTGGGTCTGAAGCTTATTCCGAAGATGGAATCATTCAGCAGGCTGTTCGTGCCATTAAGGATGCTGTCCCCGACCTGCTTGTGATGACAGACGTTTGTCTCTGTGAGTATACCGATCACGGTCATTGCGGTATCGTTGAAGACAACGAGGTGCAGAACGACCCTACGCTTGATCTGCTTGTTAAAGAGAGTTTGTCGCATGCACAGGCGGGGGCTGATGTCATCGCACCTTCGGACATGATGGATGGTCGTGTCGGTGCAATTCGCGATGCCTTAGACGAAGAAGGCTATGAAAATATTCCAATAATGGCGTATTCCGCAAAATATGCATCCGCTTTCTACGGTCCCTTTCGTGAAGCAGCAGAATCCGCCCCTCAATTTGGTGACCGCCGCTCATATCAGATGGATCCCGCTAACTCTGAAGAGGCATTACGGGAAGTGACGTTGGATATAGAGGAAGGCGCGGACATTGTGATGGTCAAACCTGCCCTCTCTTACCTTGATGTCATCTATCAAGTGAAAACGGAATTTCAGATGCCTGTTGCAGCGTATAACGTCAGCGGCGAATACGCTATGATAAAGGCAGCAGCGCAAAACGGGTGGGTTGACGAAAAGCGGGTTGCGCTGGAGGTATTAACAAGCATAAAACGTGCAGGAGCAGATATAATTTTGACCTACTTCGCAAAATCAGTTGTAGAATGGCTAAAAGATTAGCTTTTGTCAATTGGAGACTCTTCTGTAGGAGCGACCTTGAATCAACACCGAATGCGCGTATGGTATTCGGTGAGTCGCGATTTCTTTGTAGGACAATTTCAATGCCTTAACTTTACAAATTTAAATCTTGAATTGGAGGAATGAATTGGAGAGCAGCAAATCTTTATCAGCTTGGCAAAAATCGCAGCAATTTATCCCTGGTGGTGTTAACAGTCCTGTCCGTAATTTCAGCAAGGTCGGCGGACATCCGCGTTTTGTTGAACGAGGTAACGGGTCAAAAATTTACGACATTGATGGAAACGAGTATATTGATTATGTCGCTTCGTGGGGTCCGTTAGTATTGGGGCATGCACACCTAGATGTAGTGGAAGCTATCAACACCGCAGCCGCAAGTGGAACCAGTTTCGGTGCACCGACTACATTAGAAACTGAACTTGCGGAAATAATTGTAAATGCAGTGCCTTCCATTGAGCAAGTTCGACTTGTCAACTCAGGCACCGAAGCCACGATGAGCGCGATTCGCGTCGCACGTGGATATACCGGACGCAACAAAATTGTTAAGATAGATGGGTGCTACCATGGACATGTAGACTATCTTTTGGCAAAAGCGGGTTCCGGTGTTGCTACCTTCGGTCTTTCGGATAGTGGTGGTGTTCCAGAGGACTTCGCTCGCAATACACTTATTATCCCATTTAACGATCCTGAGGCACTGAAAACAACCATTGATGCCAATCAGGATGAAATTGCGTGCCTCATTCTTGAGCCAATTATGGGAAACATGGGTATCATCCCACCGAGCGAAGGTTATCTCAATGAACTCCGTGAAATCACGGAAGAACACGGTATCGTGTTAATCTTTGATGAAGTAATTACAGGTTTCCGTGTAGCTTATGGCGGTGCACAATCATACTATAACGTCATACCGGACATGACCTGTTTAGGAAAGATTATCGGTGGCGGTCTACCTGTTGGTGCTTACGGTGGAAAACGAGAGATTATGCAGTGCGTCGCGCCAGAAGGTGATGTCTATCAAGCAGGGACGTTATCAGGAAATCCGTTAGCCGTCACTGCAGGAATAACGACTTTGAAGAAATTGGCAGAACCGGGGGTCTACGAACAACTCGAAAACAGTGCATCTGTCCTTGCAGATGCACTTGCCGAAGCGACTCAAAAATACAGAATTGACGCGTGGCATAGCCGTGTCGGTTCAATGTTGATGCTCTATTTCACACCAGAATCCGTTACAGATGCCGATGGTGCACGGACTGCGGATACAGAACGTTTCCGTCAATATTTCTGGGGATTGCTGGAACGCGGTGTATACGTTGCTCCTTCCCAATTTGAAGCAGGATTTGTGTCCTTAGTTCATTCTGAAGAGGACATCACCACAACCGTTCAAGCCGCAACTGAAGTAATCGCTAATCTCTAAACTATAGTAAAGTATACAAATAAGAGATACTGACGGTAGACCGCTTTGTAAGCGCGCTATCAGGGTACCTCAATAATTACAAACTTTGCTATAAAAGAAAAGGAATTGAATGTCAAGTTTCGATCAAATTGTCAAATTAATTGTTGACGATCTTAGTGCTGTAGAGGCGAAACTTACTGAAAATACAGCGAGTGAATATAGTTTTGTAGATATGGCGGTTCAACATGTTGTTGAAGGTGGTGGTAAACGGCTCCGTCCAATTCTTGTTCTGCTTTCCGCAAAAACGTGTGGATACGATGGAAGCGACGCACACACACTTGCCGCTGTTGTTGAGTTAATCCATGTTGCATCCCTTGTTCACGATGATGTTCTTGATGAAGCGGCAATCCGCCGCGGTCGTGAAACATTGCAGACAAAATGGGGCAATAAGGTTGCTGTGCTTGTTGGCGACTATCTACATGCACGCGTGCTATCAATGCTTGTGTCTCGCCGTGCAGATGATCCCGCAATGGCGATACTTGCTGACACCACGCAGGCAATGTGTGAAGGTGAAGTAATACATGCCTACAAAAGCGGTGATTTCGATATATCCGAAGACGAATACCTTAAGATTATCAGTTTCAAAACTGGAAAACTGATTGCTGCCTCTTGCACTCTCGGTGCACACTTAGGGAAAAACGATCAACAGACAGATGCCCTCACAACTTACGGTCAGCAAATTGGAACAGCCTTTCAAATCGTAGATGATCTGCTTGATTTCGTAGAAGACTCTGAGAAATTGGGAAAAAATGCCTTCGGTGATCTTCGCGAAGGGAAACTTACCTTTCCTATTATACATACCCGAAAGGTATGTGATGACGATGAAAAACAGACACTTGAAAAAGTGCTAAATCCTAACAGCGATGAAACCGAGGCTATTACCTTTGTAGAATCTTTATTCCAAAAATACCATGTTGAAACCGACTGTTTGAAAGTTGCCCAAGGATACGCAGACCGGGCAAAAGCGGCTTTGGTAACGGTTCCACAATCAGATGCACGGATTGCTTTAGAAAACCTTGCGGATTATGTCGTTTCACGGGATTCATAAGTAATAGGAAACGTTATATAATTTCTCATTTTAAAGAGTTCCCAATCTAATACCCCATTTTAAAGAATTCGCGATGTTTTATCCGGTGTACATAAATCTTCAAAATAGAAAATGTCTTGTTGTTGGTGGCGGCACTGTTGCTGAACGAAAAGTTGTCTCTATGCTCATAAGTGGTGGCGACGTGACTGTAATTAGCCCCGATGCCACCGAATTGGTAACCTTCCTTGCAGAAATAGGAACAATTCGTTGGCACAAACGGCAGTTGAAAATAGGCGATACGCACGGGTATTCTCTTGTCTGTGCCGCAACCGATTGGACTGCAATTAACACCGCAGTATACACCGAAGCACACGAAAAAAACAGAATCCGCTTAGTCAATGTGGTGGACGTTATTCCGCAATGCACCTTCGCTGCAGCCTCTGTTGTAACGGATGGTGAAATCATGATCAGCATCTCAACCAGCGGCAAAAGCCCCGCGACGAGTCGGCGTATCCGAGAGCATTTTGAAGAGATGGTAAACACGTCATCTTTATATACGCTTGGATACGAAAATGGGGAACCAGTACCAATTGAAAATCTTGGGTTGCCCTATCCGGTTTATCTCCTATTGGAAAATAGGAAATGTGTAGTTTTGTGTCAGGAAGAAACAGTAGAAATCAAACAGCGGGTATTACTACTTCGGCAATGTGGTGGTGATGTTTTATGTATGAATTCTAACAACGTAAAATCTCAGAATATTGAAGACGCTTTTCTTGTTATCTCCGCAGAAAGGTCTCTTTTAGATATTCCGCTTGAGGATGGTGTTGGATTTATCCATGAATTTCTTGATGAGCCAAGTGCAGGAACACACTTCACACCGCATCTTGTCATAGATGATAACCTCATAATAAGCATATCCGCAAGGAGCAGTACGGGTGCTGAAAAAGCGGAATGTCTCTATAGAAAACTATTGAATAAATTTGAAAATAAAGGTTACGGTGCCTTTATTGATCTTCTTGGCACACGCCGTCCGGAGGTTCTCAAAACTTTTCCTACGTCAAAGATGCGTGGCGATTTTTTTGAGGCACTCATCGGATACGTTGCTGATAGCCCGCAATCGGAAACATGTTGCTTAAGCCTCACGAACCCCGATTGTTCCGCCGAATGCCTTTTCAATTGGGTGCGACACGGCAAAAATGAACATGCCAACAACTTTATATCTGATCTATTAAGCACTCATCGTGCAAACCTATAACTAATATTGGTAAAACCATGCAATTTCTATTTCTCCTGACCGTTTTAATATATTTAGCCACAAGCATTTTTCAGATCCTTTCACTAGCTATCGGAAATCGTACTGAAGCATCAGTTATTCGCCCAACAATTGTACGTATTGCCTTTTGGGGTACAATCCTTGGATTTGCCTTGTTAACACTTTTTATTATACTCTGGTGGTCACTGCAAGGGCATTTTCCGATGACACACTGGACAGACTCAACCGCCTTATTTGCATGGGCAATCACGTTAATTTATTTGATTATCATCCGTTTAACAGACCTACGCGCCCTCGGTAGTTTCGTTATGCCAGTCGCATTCATTGCAATCCTGATTTCGTATAGTTTCTCTGTAGACACCTCAACACCTTCAGAACTCTTGAAAACCTACTGGATAATCCCTCACGTCACACTCATTATTCTCGCCTATGCGGCATTTATCGCCGCATTCGGATTTGGGTTGATGTATCTGATGGCAGAAAAGAAAATTCGCGAAAAGACACATAGCCCTTTCCACAATTTGCTGCCTTCCCTCGGCATTTCCGATGAATTCGGGTATCGTTGTACAATACTTGGTGTAATTCTGTTTACGATGGGAGTCATCATTGGGAGTCTCTGGACACAATATATTCAAGAACTACCTTGGAAATGGTTAGATCCAAAGGTTATCTCCACGTTGATAACATGGTTAATCTATGTTGCACAAATCGGGATACGCCAATTTTGGGGGTGGCGAGGTAGAAAAGCGGCGTATGCGTCAATCATCGGTTTCATCGCTTTCCTCTGTAATTTTGTCGGGGTTGACATCTTTTTGGAAAGCATGCATGAATTCCAGTAAGATGAAAAAAATTCTGTTTTGACATCTATCCTAATGTGTGATATAATTACCTCAAATTGTGGATATGTCGCATTTTTAGATACTGTTGAAGTAAAAAAATGAATCATATTGTTTCCATCGGAACAAGCCACCATATCGCTCCCATTGAATTCAGGGAAAAACTGGCATTTTCCGAAGAACAACTCATCGAATCCCTCCACTCTCTTCGTGAATCTTATCAGGTTCAAGAGGCAGTGATCCTTTCTACTTGCAACCGTGTTGAAGTTTTTGCGGTTGCGAATTCACGCCGCGCTGCCGAGACACCCGGTAAAACACTGATGGAATTCCTGTCAAACTATCATCGGGTCGGTGTGGACACACTTAAAAAATGGAGTTATCTTCACCACGGCTTAGAGACAATCCGCCATCTCTTCAGAGTCACTGCGAGTCTTGATTCCATGGTAGTTGGTGAATCCCAAATCGTCGGTCAGGTTAAAGAGGCTTACGATATATCACGTTCAGCAGGCGGAGCGGGTGTCATCCTAAATCGTCTTTTTACCAAGGCGTTCAGCGTCGGTAAACGGATTCGGTCTGAAACAACTATTGCTGCGGGAGCTGTCTCTATTAGTTACGCCGCTGTTGAACTTGCCAAAAAAATCTTCAATACGTTGGAAAACAAGACGGTCGCGATTATTGGTGCAGGTGAAATGAGTGAGTTGACAGCAAAACATCTTGTCGCTAACGGTGTTTCAAAAGTTATCGTTGCAAATCGCACCTATGAACGCGCTGTCAAAATTGCCGAAAAATTTAAAGGAACTCCTTTCGCTTATGAGAATGACCTTGAGTTTCTGATTGATGCTGACATTGTTATTAGTTCCACGAATGCTTCCGATTACCTTATCAAACGTAAACCTCTTGCTGATATTATGAGGAAACGCAAGCACCGGTATATGTTTCTCATTGACATCGCTGTTCCCCGTGACATTGATCCAGACGTAAGCAAAATTGACCATGCCTTTTTGTATAACATTGATGATTTGGAAACTGTCGTTGCCTCTAACCTCAAAGAACGGCAACAGGAGGCGGTTCGCGCTGAGCAGATTGTCTCGGAAGAGGCAAGACGGTTCCATGACCAATTGCAAATTCTTGAAGTCAACCCCACCATTAAAGCACTGCATCAGCAGTTTCAGCTGATAGCCGAAACCGAACTCAAAGCGTGCATCGGTAAAACTATGTTGTCGGACACACAAGAAGAAGTCGTTGCATCTATGACGCAGGCAATAGTCAAAAAACTCCTCCATCACCCAATAGAAAATTTACGCCACGCAGTCAACGACGGTAATGCCGATCACGGGCAGTATGTTCATGCACTGCAAGAACTGTTCGCGTTAGATGATAATGACGATAAGGAACAGGAATGAACAGCTCAGTTACAATCGGCACGCGTGGTAGTCAACTCGCCCTTTGGCAAGCACAATATGTTGAACGACAATTAGCGCGCCATTTCCCTGATCTTAAGGTTGACCTCAAGATTATCAAAACCACCGGAGATACTATCCAAGATCGTTCTTTACTTGGACTTGGAAAAGGTATTTTTACCAAAGAGATAGAAATCGCGCTTTTAAATGGTGACATAGACCTCGCTGTTCATAGCCTCAAAGATCTCCCTACAGAATTGCCAGAAGGACTTTGTATCGCCGCTATCCCCAAGCGGGAGGATCCGCGCGATGTGCTTGTTACCTCCACTGGATTTCCTTTAGAAGATTTGCTGAACGGTGCTAAAATTGGCACCACAAGCCCACGGCGAAAGTCACAAATCCTCCACATACGTCCCGATTTGCAAGTTGTTGATGTCCGAGGTAATGTGGATACTCGGTTACAGAAACTTCATGAAACAGACCTTGATGGGATTATCCTTGCTGCCGCTGGAATTAAACGTCTCTTCAAGCGGGAGATTATCACCCAATATTTTGATACAGAGCAGATGGTTCCCGCAGTCGGTCAAGGTGCCTTGGCTATTGAAGCACGTGAAGGCGATAGTGTTGTTATGAATCTACTCGCGCCACTAAACGATAGTGAGACAACAGCTGAGATTACCGCTGAGAGAGCAGTTTTGGAGAGCCTTGGCGGTGGATGCCAAGTACCGATTGGTGCGTATGCTAAACTTGTTAATAATGATGAACTTTCACTCATTGGTACTGTATGTCATCCTGAAGGTAAACTACGTATAGTGGAAAGAACTACAGGAAAGTTAGACAATGCGAAGCGTTTAGGGATAATCGTCGCCGAAAAACTGCGTAATAGCGGTGCGAATG
Source organism: Candidatus Poribacteria bacterium (assembly GCA_965197475.1). GTDB lineage: Bacteria > Poribacteria > WGA-4E > WGA-4E > WGA-3G > MSPOR6. The sequence goes on from CBDANF010000003.1 coordinate 3,077,174, forward strand.
AATTATTGAAAGCATAATAGAACGGTTTAAAAGATGTCTTTAAACTCAACACACCCTGGTATTGTTTACATTGTGGGAGCCGGTCCAGGTGATAAAAAACTTATTACCCTAAAAGGATTAGAGTGTCTACAGCGAGCCGATGTAGTTATTTATGATCTGTTGTTAAATGACGCGTTACTGGAACATTGTCCTGAACACACCGAAAAGATCAAAGCACCCGACCCGAGAATCCGCACTACGCGCCAAGCTGAACTCAATCATTTGCTTGTTGAGCACGCTAAAGCTGGTAAAGTCGTTGTCCGTCTAAAGGGTGGCGACCCTTATATCTTCGGACGCGGAGGCGAGGAAGCGATGGCACTTGCCGAAGTAGGCATCCCGTTTGAAATTGTTCCGGGTGTTACCGCTGCAATTGCTGCGTCTGCATACGCCGGAATTCCGGTTACGCATCGAGACTACGCTTCGTCGGTTGCTTTTGTCACAGGTCATTCCGCTGCATTGCACCCCGATTCAAATATCAAATGGGAATCTCTCGCGACAGCTGTAGACACCCTTGTCGTCTATATGGGCGTTGCGCACCTCCGCCAGATTGTGGAACGTTTAACAGCTCACGGCAGAGCTCCACAAACCCCCGTGAGTTTGGTACGTGTCGGAACAACACCTCAACAATTTGTAGTCCAAGGCACCCTTGCAGATATTGTGGAAAAAGTTGAGACAATTCAACTGAAAAGCCCTGCAATAATCGTTGTGGGAGAGGTGAACCGACTGCGCGAACAACTTCAATGGTTTGACACTAAGCCCCTCTTCGGAAACCGTATCCTTGTTACACGTGCCCGTGCACAAGCAAGCGAATTCGCAGACCTTTTAGAGACAAAAGGTGCCGAAGTTATCCAATTTCCCACTATAGAAATTCACCCTATAACGGATGCTCCTCAAAAACTTGTAGCACAAGGTCCCCGTGCCTCAGCACAAAATCAATTGAACATTACCGAAACAATTGATATGTTGGAGGAATACGATTGGGTTATCTTTACAAGTGTCAATGCTGTTGAGATATACTATGAACGTTTACGAGAAAAAGGAAAGGACGCGCGAGTTTTCAGAGGAAGCAGCATTTGTGCAATTGGACCGAAAACGGTTGATGCACTAAACAACATCGGTATTCATCCCGATTTTGTGCCTTCACATTCCAGCGGACGAGTTGTTGCAACAGAAATTGAAAATGTGCAAGGTAAGAAAATTTTGCTCCCGCGAGCGAAGATCGCCACTGCTGACCTGCCTAACACCTTGCGCGAGAGAGGCGCGCATGTTGATGATGTTCCTCTTTACGATACCGTCAAAGTGAAAAGCGAACACAGCGACGCTATCGAAAAAGATTTGTTGGATGGCAGAATTGACTACGTTACGTTTACAAGTTCCTCTACCGTTAAAAACTTTCTTGAGATGTTCCCAACACATTCGGCTAAGGATTTGTTGGAAAATGTTCAAGTTGCAGTTATTGGTCCAACAACAGAAGCAACGGCGAAGGAACATGGCATGCGCGTTGATGTAATAGCGAAGGCAGCCTCAGTAGAGAGTCTTGTGGAAGCGATAATTGTTGTGTCATATAAAAATCCATTGCCATAGTGGGTTCTGAAGTGTTAACCTGTCAGCTCCATCTACGTTTTAATTCACTGGAAACATCCCAACCGCCGCTTGCGATAATCCTACCATTAGGACTAAATGCTACACAAGTGACACCTTTTTCTCCCCAGTAAATTGTGTGTAGTGTGAATAGAACGAAATTTGCTTGAAAATGAATCACTGATAAATTTGTGTACATTCACAAAGCCTGGTTATGATATAATGATTCAATAGGTTTACAGTGAAACATAAAAAATTGACACTTTTTGGTAGGCGCGCTTTGTCAGCGCGCTGATAGATGGAGTATCGTTAATTGGATAATTTGCCATTTATTAAAGTTTCGGAGAAAGCGTTGATTAACGAAGCGTCCCTAAAATCACTTTTTTCAAAATTTCAAGAACTTCAAATCCTTGTGGTAGGGGATTTTTACTTAGATGCCTACTGGTACATTGACAAAACACGCTCAGCATTGTCGCTGGAAACACCGTGGCATACCTATCCTGTTGTTGAACAACACTATAGTCCGGGTGCAGCCGGAACAGTTACAAATAATCTAAAAGCATTGGGTGTCGGAAAAGTCTATGCTTTAGGAGTTATTGGTGAAGACGGATTTGGGGAAACACTTGTTGCGTGTTTGCAAGAAAGGGGATGCCTCACAGATTTCATGGTGCAAGTACCGAATTGGGTTACCCCTACTTATCTGAAACCTATTCACCGAGGCTATGAGGGTGTAGAAATCGAGGGACCGCGTTTTGACATTGAAAACCAAACGCCGATGGCTGACAGTGTTGAAACTGATGTGCTGAATGCTCTTGAAGCATGTATTCCACAAGTTGATGGAATCATCATTGGAGACCAGATGCCTCATGATAATTTGGGGGTTATCACCGACCGTGTCCGGAAAGAATTGTGTGAATTACCCCTTTCGTATCCAGATATGATATTTTTCGCTGATTCCCGCACCCGGATTGGAACTTACCAAAACGTAATCATAAAACCAAATCGTTTTGAAGCACAACACGCACTTATTCCGAATTGGGATGGAAAAACAGTTGACCTTGAATCAGCCAAACGGTCTGCGATTGCGTTGGCAGAACAGACGCGAAACACAGTATATGTAACACTTGGTGAAGACGGAGTAGTTGTGTATTCCAACAAAGAACTGACACATATTCCAGGAATTCAGATTGATGACAAAATTGACCCGGTTGGAGCGGGGGACAGCGTTTCTGCGGGAATAGTGTCTACGCTCTGTAGTTTAGGTGCTGAGGCTGTAGTTGAAGCCGCATATCTTGGAAATCTGGTTGCTTCAATTACCGTAACAAAAATTGGCACGACAGGAACAGCCTCACCAGAGGAAGTTCTGGAAAGGCATCGGAGTTTAAATGGACGTATTTGAAGCAATAATACAACGTCGGAGCTATCGTGGTGAATTTCAGAATCGTCCAATTGATGAAGCTGATCTGAAAAGGCTCATCGAAGCAGCGCGATGGACACCTTCCCCTTTTAACGTTCAACCGTGGGAATTGCTCATCATTCAAGAGTCTGAAGGAAAAGATGTCCTGGCAGATATGACTGAACAGGCAATCGTTGAACAGTTCAAAGATACAAAGTTTCTGGAGGACAATAGTCTATGGATGTGTTTAAACGAAACGGAATGGAAAGATCGTGGAGATGGGGTGTTGCTCACAGATCATGTTATCCTACCGAAGTTGCTTCAAGATTGTCCTGAGAAGCTGACCGGTAGCATTTTGAAGAGGTTACTAAAAAACGCGAAGTCATTAACTATTTTGGGACATCTGGGGGCAGGGAAGCTGCCTGCGAAAGAGATTGCTACACAGGTACGCGAAGCACCATTGCTGATATTGGTTACGATGAATACTAATAGACAGCCGCCAGGTGAAGGGGCTACTCGATGGATGTGGCTGAGCATGGGGATGTTAATTCAGAACATGCTTCTCGCTGCGACATCCCTGGGTATCGGTGTGCAATTTGTCAGTGCACCTTTAGAATCTGAGAAGGATCGCGAGCTTATCCGCCAACTTTTCAATATCCCTAATTATCTTGAGGTGATGACACTCTTAAGAATGGGGTACGTGAGTTCAGAGGATGGGAGTTCTGTCAGATTGAAACCGTCTGAGTTTGTTCATTTTGAAAAGATTGGGGATTAGGTGCGAAGCAGTCAGGGAAACACTTCACAAGCAGATCTACCAATCCGTACGAGTCCTCTTGTGGGAGGGCTTTGTCCGCCCGATTTATACGTGCACTCAACGGATCCGTGCCTACTACTTTTAAGGACCATTTATAGTAAAATTTAAAACACCTATACATTTTAGATTTGCGGCGTTTGTAGTCACCGAATGTCATACGGGCGGAATGCCACACGTACATTTGGCATTGATTTGGCACATTCCCCTTAGTTATCAGCTCTATTTGTTTGCTATTCACTGCAACTCCTTTGTCAAGATCAGAAATTTTTGTACTCTGTTCCGTAAGCATTCCGCAGGTGCTGCTGTCGGATCAAGACTTGTCCTACCATATTGGATATTGTGGTCTTTACCCGTGTGCCAACCTTTGCGAGTATAGCAACATTCCATCACTTGTGCTAAACCTGGCTATTTCAGATACGCCTGTGACGAAATATTTACACGCCCTATCACACCCCAAAATTTGCAATATCCCCCCAAATATGTTAAAATATAAGGAGTCAAAAATAATGACGTAACCATTTGGAGGGAATTCATGTATAAAATCGGTCTCATCCCAGGCGATGGAATCGGCCCCGAAGTAACACGTGAGGCTATGAAAGTCTTCGGGGCGGCAGCTGCACAGGAAGGAATTCAATACGAAACAGTTGAATACGATGTCGGTGGAGACCGATATCTGGCAACTGGCGAAGTGTTACCGGATTCTGTATTGGAAGAACTACGAGAACTTGATGCTATTTATCTCGGTGCAATCGGACATCCAGATGTCAAACCAGGTATTCTGGAAAAAGGCATCCTACTAAAAGTACGGTTTGAACTTGATCTCTATATAAATCTACGTCCTGTCAAACTCTATCCGGGTGTACCTACACCGCTCAAGGACAAGGGACCCGAAGATATTGATTTTATCATCGTTCGTGAAAATACGGAAGGACTATACGCCGGAATCGGTGGATTTTTAAAACGAGGCACCCGTGATGAAGTCGCAATTCAAGAGATGATTAACACCTATAAAGGTGTGGAGCGATGTGTACGCTATGCGTATGAACTTACCCGGAAGCGCAACAAGGAAAACACCTTAACCCTATGCGATAAGGCAAACGTCCTGACTTATGCACACGACTTGTGGCGGCGCGTCTTTGACGAAGTCGGAGAAGACTATCCAGATATTAAAAAGGAATACGCATTCGTTGATGCTACGACGATGTGGATGGTCAAAAATCCAGAATGGTTTGATGTGATCGTAACCTGTAATATGTTCGGAGACATTATCACTGACCTTGGAGCGATGATTCAAGGCGGTATGGGAGTAGCAGCATCAGGTAATTTGAACCCAGAGAGTGTCGCCATGTTTGAACCGATTCACGGTTCTGCCCCACGTTATACAGGAAAAAATCAGATTAACCCGATTGCAGCTATCGGTGCTGCAGGTATGATGCTTGACCACCTTGGACACTCTGAAGCAGCAGCTAAAGTTGAGAAATCAATCAGTGATCTACTGGCAAGCGGGAAAATTAAAGATCTGGGGGCAGGACGAATGGGATATACAACTGAAGAAGTCGGAGATCTCATCGCACAAGATTTGTAAGCCATTTCAATGGCTCTCACGCTAATTGTGCGGTAAAGTTTATCCGATCTGAAGCGCGAGTACACCGATTGAAGGTATACATATTGAAAGCACTCAGCATCTTGTAGCCTGTAGCTTTCAGTAATTCATTCACCGTTTGCACCTCAAAGATTCGTTGCTGATGGACCTCTTCGTAACGTCTAAACAACTCACCTTCTCGGAGAAAAAATGTTAGAAAAGTTCTGCACATCTTGGAATGATAGAGGTAATTGTTCTTCCAAACGTAGGAAAAATCCTCGTGGTTCTCGGAAAAAGTCTTGTTGTGAAAATGCTCTACGATATTTCGTTCTGTTGTTACATCAAAGATAAACAACCCACCAGGTGTGAGATGCTCTAATACAGTTTTGAACACACTGCTTAATTCATTTTCGTTAACCGCATAATTTATGCTGTCATAGGTGCAAAGGATAACGTCGAACTGCTGATTTAACCGAAAATTGAGCATATCTCCATGATGGAATGCAATTTGTAAATCCTGATTTTCTGCTTTTTCTTGAGCAACATTTAACATTCCTATTGCTCTATCTATCCCAGTCATCGTATATCCTTTTGAAGCTAATAGGAGGGTCAATGCCCCTGTGCCACACGCCAAATCAAGGATATTACGAGGTTTACAACCGTATTTCCCGAAAAGAGATTCGATATAATCACCCCATCGAGGATAGTTGACGTTTCGCATCATCCGGTCATAGGCAAAAGCAAATTTTTCATAAGGTGGCGTTATATGCATTGATATTAATTACTCAATTTCCCGTTTATATCCCACAGAAGCGTTGAGCATCCTCAAGAGAGTATTGATTTCCACTGCTTCCCAACTTTCGTCAGCATTTGCTGCAATAGCATATTCACCTGCAGCTTTGATTTTCCGAAGGTTGATCTTTCCTGTGATAAAACTAAACGGAAGTTGTTGCGCTCTACTTTTGACTCGTTCAAATGTATTTATTATATCATCACGGTTTACACCTACTGGTGCCTGTCTAACCATAGCATCCTTCAACATCTCCGTGCCAAAACCGAAAAGTGCTTTGATAATAAACCACTGTAAGATTGAAAGGCAAACCATAAAAATTAATAATATCGTTAACGCTTTGGTCAGATGACGTTTCCAAGTCGGGGTCTCGGTACTCATTTTCGCTTACCTCTAAATAATGCTCAGCTTAATCACTAATATTAATGAGATGAAATATAATCAAATATATTAGCATTTTATAGGGATGTTGTCAATCTAAAACTAAATGTTCTTTTGATCTACCAGAACACTTAACCACAAAACAAAGCCGATAACCATTATGAAAATAGGTATTGTAGGTAGACCGCATGTCGGGAAAACGACAGTTTTCAACGCTTTAGCACATTCTAATGCTGAAATTGGGGACTACACCGGCAAGAAACAGATAAATCTTAGCACTATTTCCATCCCAGACGATAGGTTGGAACCGTTACGTGATGTTTTTCAGGCAAAAAACATTGTCCCCGCTACGATTGATTACGTTGATAGGGGCGGTACTTCTCGCTCCACAATGCGTTCTGATGTTGATCAACTACAACCCGTAGAATTAGATGCTAACGTACTCGCAGAACTCCGCACTGTTGACGCGCTTGCACATGTTGTCAGGCTTTTTGAAGATGAGACAGTGCCACACGTTGACAGAAACGCTAACGGTGAACGGGACATTGAAACTGTAGATTTAGAGTTTGCTTTCGCAGACCTACAGATTATTGAAGGTCGACTCAATAGACTTGAAAAACTTCTGAAAAACCAGAAGACCCCTGAACATCAAAATGAATTTCGGATTTTAGAGGAGTGTCAGCAGACCTTACAGCACGGAAAACCGCTTCGCTCCCTTACAATATCAGATAACGAGGAAAAGTTAATACGCGGTTATGGGTTCTTAACACAGAAACCTCTACTACTTATCTGCAACATCAGTGAAACGCAACTGCATGAAACGGATGAAATTTTTAAGCGTTTTGCCGAATATGAAGCACGACCACAAACCGCTATCATCGTTCTCGCCGCGCAATTAGAGATGGAAATCGCTCAACTTGATCCTGATGACGCAGAAGTTTTTATGGTTGAGATGGGATTGAATGAATCCGCTTTAGAAAGGTTTATAAAGATTTCCTATCAACTCATGGGATTGATAACATTTTTTACGGGCGGTCCAAAAGAAGCGAGGGCATGGACGCTTCGGAGTGGGCAAACTGCTGTTGAAGCAGCGGGGGTAATCCATACCGATTTTGAACGCGGATTTGTTCGTTCTGAGTGTATTAACTGGGAAGATTTAGTAAATTGTGGTAGCTATACCCAGGCACGCAGCAAAGGACTGTTGAGAGCCGAAGGAAAAACATATCAGGTTCAAGAGGGTGATGTTTTGACAATCTTAGCGAATCCATAGATGTCAATTTAAAAGTACTAAACATTCGCTTCGCGCGGTAGGCACGGCAACCTAAACACTAATTAGCGACTCATTTCGCAATTTTGCTATAGCATCCATCATCTGTACGCCCATCTGTTGATACATTTCGCGTTTTACATCAGACTCAACGATTTCGGAAAAATCAATCGGTTCTCCAAACGTTACTGTCACCTTTGCGCGACGAGGGCGTTTACTCCCACGAGATAACATTTTTCCTGCCCCATTATGATAAACCGGAATTGTTCGCACATTTGCGCGGTGTGCTATAAAAGATGCGCCATCATGCGCTTTACCCAAACTACCATCAACACTCCGCGTGCCTTCTGGAAACATCAGCACAACATTACCGTTTTTCAGAAGAGAAATCGTTTTTCGCAATGCCCCTAAGTCGGGTGCGCCTCTATTTACGGGATAAGCATTATAAGCAGTGATAAGCTTACCTAAACCCGGAACACCGAAAACATTGCTCCGTGCCATAAAATGTATTTCACGATTAGCGGCAGAGCCCACTATAACCGGGTCCAATAGACTGATGTGGTTTGATACAATCAATACGCCACCTTCCCTTGGAATATGATGAACACCTTGTGCTTCAAGGTGTCCCATTACTTTACAAAATAGATTTGTGAGTCTATGTCCCCACCGATATACTCGGTTTGGTGTCCAGAATTGATTATTGGTATACCACATGAAAACGTGTCGTAGCGTTAGTGCTTAACCCTCCGTGCAATATTTTGAGCTTTTCCAATCCCGACTTTTATCTGTGCAACTATAAAATCAACCACTTCGTCAATCGTTTTACCCGTTGTATCTATGCAGATAGCATCCTCAGCAGTTCGCAGGGGACTGTGTTCTCGTGATGTATCCTTCTTATCGCGTGCACTAATTTCAGCTTCAACGGACTCTAAAGTCGTATTCACATTTTGGGCTTCAAGTTCAGCAAATCTCCGTTTAGCACGTTCTTGGACAGAGGCATCAAGATAAAATTTTAAATCTGCGTTTGGAAAAACGATAGTCGTCAAATCGCGTCCTTCTGCGATGATACTTCCTTCTTCGCCAATTCTCCGTTGATGCTTAACAATCTCATGCCGAATCTCTGGAACTTTCGCAATATCAGCAACTAATTTGTTTACTTCAGGGGTACGTATTTGAACTGAAACATCGTCAGAATTGAGAAGAATTGTTTTGCCATTATCCTGAAATTCAATATGACACGTTTTTACAAGGTTAATGAGTTTAGGGGTATTATCCTCTACGCCATTTTGTATTGCCAGCACTGTTACCGCTCGGTACATCGCCCCGGAATCAAGGTAAAGCAATCCGAGTTTTTCAGCAACGCGTCGCGCCACAGTGCTTTTCCCAGATCCGGCAGGACCATCCATCGCAATCGTCACGTGATCTCCAATCTTTATCATCTACTTCCTAATGTTCTCTCTGTTTATAACTATATCTTGGGCTTCCGTAAGTACCCGTTTAATTTCAGCATGATCATAATTTTTAAGAAAGGTTTTGAATTCGGTCAAATTTTCGACGAACACGTCCATTAAAGGCAAAAGGACATCCGCATTCTGCGTAAAAATACCGGTCCATAATTCAGGCGAACCTGCAGCGATGCGCGTGGTATCCTGAAAACCGGTCGCTGTAAAGTCCAACGCCTTACTATCAAGTGTCTCCACATCTGCCACGCTGTTGGCAAGTATACTTGCAATCAGATGGGGCAGGTGACTTGCAGCACCGATGAGCTGATCATGAACTTCAGGCGAACACACATAAGGCACTGCACCGACAAATTCCCATAGGTGCTTAACCAACTGTAAGGCATCCGCATCTGTGTGTTCTGTCGGGGTTAAGATACACTTCGCATTTTCAAAAAGGTCCGCCCGCGCAGCACCAACACCTGTTTCGTGTGAACCTGCCATCGGGTGCCCTCCTACAAAAGAAATACTTGATGATGGCATCATCTGTAATTGTGTCTCAACTGACTTAACTAATCCCGATTTCGTGCTCCCCACATCCGTAAGCACGATTTGTTTTTTTTGTGTTCCAACCAATTCAATGATACGTTTAACGAACATCGGAACAAGTGCCACAGGTGTGCAGAGCAGAACAAGGTCGCTGTCGCAAATTCCCTCTGTCGCCTCAGTTGTGACATGATCAACTGCATCCTGCTGTTGTGCGTATTCAAGTCTGCTGATGTTCCGTCCTAAACCGACGCGTTGCCCCTGAAATCCGTTTTTTTTCAGTGCCAACCCAAGCGAGCCGCCTATTAACCCGACACCCCATATTGTAATTCTACGAATTTTTCTTATTTGTTGTATGGCAAGGTTCGGTTTGTGTTTTGAAAACATACAGCAGGATTCCTATGGACAGTGTTCATTCTATTTTAAGGGAATCTTATCGCCTATGTCAAGCGAAAACGTCAAACTATTTGATTTTTCACCGACTTCAATGAACATCTGGAATTAACTTTCAAACATCAGCAAGTAATATTTGTAGCGTCTTCATTCTCATTTCTCTGACTATCCCCAGGGTTATTTAGTTTTCGATTTTTCTATTGTAATTTATCACAAACGTTAATATTTTATGATATGCAGATGTAGCATGACTTTTCTCGCTACATCTGCTATACTTCGCCTTAAAAAACAAACTCTTTTGAGGTGAAACAAGACAAGACACTCCTCTTGCCACTTGATTAATATGTTAGCAGAAGTGCCAGATCCACGCAATAAAAAAGGCAAATGACATCCGTTGAAGTCAATCCTTGCCCTTATCGTCATCGGCTTGATATGCGGTCATTAAGGTTATACTTCCGAAGTGGTGCGGATTGAAGACGATATACCGCGAAGACTATACACACTCATCGAACCGAATACCCGGAATACAGAGCATTTTGCGATGGGATTGGAGGAAATTGATCCGAATAGCGAGATTCCGATATCTGTTTAGTGGCTATTTGCCCTAAAGAAGGCATATTGCCAACCAAGCGTAATCTGCCATCTGTTTTTGAGTTGTATTCCTTCAAAATATTGAACGATGGGGAGATGAAACTCAACTGCCAGACGTTGACCTGCAAATGTACCTTTCGGTATGAGTAGGTTGCTTGAAATCAAGAGGTCCAATCGTGTACTGCCGCGGAAATCTGGACGATGACTTGGACTCGTTTTTTGATTCAAGTTGGGATGGCTGCCGCTGATATTTCCTATGTGTGAAAACAGAAGTCTGCCGCTAAGACTAATCCAGTTGCTTATGCGCCGCGCGCTCCATGTGGTGGCATTAACAAAGTTCCCCTGCCGGTATTCATTCGCGTTTGTATGTAGTGGAAAGGCACCGCGTAGTTGGATGCCGTAAGACCAATTGCCACGATGTGAAAATAATGTAATGCCTGGCCTTCCCTCAAAAGATCCACTACCAAGTTGCATCGGATAAGGAAACGTGTGTCCATCAGCGTCCTTTTGTGTGATTGATCCTGTTGGGATTGAAAGACCGACGTTGCCGATTAGTGAAAGGTTTTCTGTTTTCCACAATGTGAGCAGAGAATCCAATTTAACATCACCGATGCCTGAACTTGACATCTCATGGATGCCTACGGGGTGTGCATGGTGCCCTTCTTTATGATGATGTGCGCCCTCCATTTCCATGTGGCGTTGTTGAAAATTTGCCATCCCCATGAGGGTGACTTTGTTATGTATTGCAAACATTGCTCCGAGCATGTGCATCTGCATCCCCATCTGTGTCGGTGCCACCATAAAATCTTTGAGTACATCAACAGTTTCAAGGGGGGTGTTGCCAGATTGTAGTCCTTGCATATTCATCGTCATAAATCGGTATGCAAGCATCATTTCACCTGATTTATGTGCATGGTCACCCATTACACCGATAGGGGCGTGGCTATCGGGACAAGAAGTTGTTGCATCCGCTAAGAGGAAAGTTGCCGTACTGAGAAATAAAAAAATAGCGATGTTCGTTCTATTAGGTTTCAATCTTTTCTCCTTTTTCACTGAAAATTCTGATTAAAACAATTGAATATGCGCGTTCTGAAATGCAAGTTAAAGTGAAAAGGCAGGTAGGGCACCTGCCTATGTATTGAGGATTTCTGATGGCAACCTTTACACACTATCGACTGCCGCAACCACACCCACGGGCTGTCTGAGGTCCTGTTTTGCGTGCAATGGGAACCACTGGACGTGTCGCTTGTTGTGAAGTGGCGGAACGTTGCACTTTCTGAGGGGTGGAACCGCAACAACCACCTATAGAGCCAGTCGTTGTTTTGCTAACCGTGGCGGGACCACAACAACTATTAGTAGTCGCAGTGGGTTGCTCTGTTTCGTCCGACATCGTAGTTGAAACGTTCTGTTGTGTGAGAGCGAAGACCGTTATACTTCCAGCCAATAGAATGAGGATAGCAAGTTTCCAGATCCATTTTTTTCTCATGAGAATATTCTCCTATCCGAAAAATTTGGTAAACCAATTCGTATTCTTAATCGTTCATCATCCAAGGCATCCACCCTATTTTGAGATGAGGATTTTCTGCCTTCATAGTTAACGAATGCAAATTGTAGGTGAAACTCTCATAAAATCCAATTTTTTCTAAGAATTAAAATGAGGAAGCTTTAAAAAAACTGTAACCTTCCACCTCGCAAAATGATGTCTTTTCCTTTTTTGTACAGTGTAACCTGCTTTGATTGAATCTGTTTCACGCGCACATCGTCAAGGATGTCCCCTATTTTGACGATATGCAAGCGATTTGAACGCCGCTCCAATATAAACGCCTTTGAATCCGCTGCATGCTGTGAAACGGCTGTGCCGATGAGGGTATAGTCCGGCTGTTTTTTAGGCGGATGCCAACCAAGCGGACGGAAGATATTGTTGTCAATAATGAACTGGTAAAACTCATCAGGAGTTTTCGGGGTTGTGCTGCTGAAACGTACTGGATTTCGTTTCCTTTTACTATCTTGAGGCGGAAACTGAACCGCTGTTTTTTTCTCAATCGGATTTGTTGCAGGTAGTTTTTGGACGGTTTGCATTTTTTGAAAACCGATATCTCTGTGTAACTTAGCGGGCATCTTTCCTTGCGCGGACAGATACAGCACACCAGCAATGACAAACAGAATAATGATCATACTTATAACACCGGTTTTTATGGACATGTTGTGATCTCCCAATATAAAGGAAAAGGCAGATAACACGTTATCTGCCTTGATTACCTTGTACCTTTAATGTTAGTCCTTACTATCACATGAGTGTGGAAGGTTAACACGTTAGTATTCACTAATTACATGTCGGAAAACCTCTGTAGACTATGGACAGCAGCAGTAGTTTTCTCCACACTCGGTGCTTGGAACACCGGAGGCGGATCCTATCGTACAACTACCTTGGTCGTTGCAATAGTCTGCATATTCGCTTTGACCACACCCATAGGAAGCTCCACCGTTATTATTTGCACACAAACAGTACCGATGTCCACAAGGTCCGTTACTTGTTGAGTCGGATGTTGTTGTGCAGGAACCGCTGTCTGAACAATAGTCATGCTCAGCGTTATAATCACAACCGTTGCTACTGGTACCTGTGTTGGTGCTAATGATAGTATCAGAACTGGTGTCATCGGAAGTGCCACCATCGTTCCCGTTATTGCTGGTGTCTTCGGAAGTACCACCGTTATAATTTGCACACAAGCACCACCTATGCTCACAAGGTCCGTCACTTGATGCATCAGATATTGTTGTACAGGTGCCATCGTCTGAACACCAATCATGTTCAGCAACGTTATTGCATCCGTATGAGGCACTTGTGGTAGAGATGTCGTCTCTATCGGGGTTTATCACAGGACTTGTTGTGGTTTCACTGCTACCCTGCCTATTACTATCGCTCGGAGCTCGGATGATATTACCGTCTGCATCCGAACCTCTTTCAGGAGGTATTCCATTGGGTTCTGGTCGCTGGGGAAACGAAGGGGACTTCAAATCGTAATCCTGTAGATGATGAGTGTGATATTGACTCTCCAAGTCAGACAAAGCATCAGCGACTGGCCACATATAGCAGTTCATGTCGCTCTCATTCCAACTAGGGCAATGGCGTAGATGGACCCCATGTCCAATTTCATGGGCAATTGTACTAGCTACAGATTCGTCAATGGTGTTATTGAGCTGAGCTTGTGTCCAATTCCATTGGTTCTCACTATTCCACCTTGTCCAATCTTCCACCGCAGCCCCAGTATAAATAAAACCTTTGGTTCCAGAATAGGGAGGAGCCAGTACTCATTTCTCCAAATCCCTCTACTGGTGCGTTATTTATGATTGTCCTGGTTTCCTGTTGGAGTCTGATTCCGTAAACGGGAAAAACCCCTTGCTCCATTGGGGCTGCAGATGCCTTATATTTATAGACAATACCGTAATCAAAATTAACTTCATTGAAATTCATGAGGTGGGGCATCATCTCGGGGAGCCCCGATGCTTTTCCGTAACCATGGGGTGTTCCATCAGTTTTTATGATATCGGATGTGATGAAGACATCCCATCTTTCGGGGTCAGTATCTGTCCAGGAGCCGTCAACCTCAATCCCTCTATATTCGTCAAGTACAGTAAGTCCATCTCCACGTTGGGTATTTGGGGAATCGGGCCCAATTTCTTCATCCCAATTCGCTACATAGTTTTTGGAGGGGTTGTTGTTATTTGGATCTGCGGTGGTTTCATCGTTTCGCCATGAATCCGCAATCTTGTTGCCGTTGATGTCGCGAGGTATGATGATCGATACTGGGTACGCGTTGCCAGTGGATCCAGTTGCGTCCAACGTTAATACGCCATAAGCTGCGTAGTCTGTACTGTCTACTTGGATGGATTTGTAACTCGTCACCGTAGAACTTGTATTATTTGGCAGTATTTCTTGACTAAGTCTTGTCTTAGATGACTCCACTTCCCATCCCGTGTTAATAGAATTGTCGCAAAAGAGGACGAGGTCCGGATTCAAAGATCTAGCTGTGAGACAATTTCCACATGCCCCGGTGTAATTCGTTACGCCAGAAAGCGTTGCGTAGAGGTCCCCGCCAGAGTAATAGGGTGGTTTTGTGATTTTTATCGTGAAAGTAAGGGAGTTATTTGATTCTGGATGCCACGTCACAGGCAGCTCCCTGGAAAGATGCGGTACTGCTAGTTGTACTTTTTGTTGTTGCACTTCTGCAATATTTTCGATGTTAAAAAAAACAAAATGGCATAAGATGCCGACTAAAATGTATGTGAGTCTCATAAAAAATTCTCCTTTTTATTTACAAACGGGTTATATTGGGCTTTTCTTTTTAGTAAAGTCATAACACGTTGAGCACACAGTATCTCAGCAAACACGGTCTGTTGACCTGGTAGAATTATTTCCCCTCCATTTGCGGCGTATTGCCTGATGGAGGTTGTTTTTCCTTGATAAGACGTTCTACCTCTGCTGCGAGTTCAGGGTCTTTCTCTTTGAGATGTTGGAGTCCTTTCGTTCCACCGTAGCGTTCGATCATTTCAAAGGCACGGACAAGACGTTCGGGTGCCACCGTTGTTTTTCCACCTTTGAGGTGTGCTTCAAGTTCTTTCGTCAGAAAATTGTTGGTGTCAATCGGAGAGTCTTCATTCATGATACTTTCTGCCCATTCGAGAAATTCGTAAAACTCCTGCTGCGTAGCTCTTTGTTGGCGTTGGAATTCGGCGCGTGCGGCTCTAGCATGATCTATCTTTCGTTGTTCTTTGTTTGAAGGTTGATTTTCCGTTGGCTGCGATTCCAATGGCGGAAGTTCGGGCATCCATGGTGTTTCCTCAACAACCTGCACAGGGTTTTCTCCAGTACGTATTGCCTTTGTCCCTTGTTGCTGAAGTTCCTCTTCTGGGGACTTAAGTGTTTTGCGTTCGTACTGAATAGGACGGTAATTAAAACGGCCTGCTTCAATCGCATGTATATGGTTGATCACGCGCGATCCATTCGAGACCGTTTGTTGTTTTCTGTAATAAAGCCAAGCGGTTTTAACATCACCGAGTCTCTCATAAGCCATTCCTAAGCTGAAAAATCCGCGCGTGGGGTCAAGTTGGTTTGCTTTTTTAAGGTGTTGGATGGCTTCTTCAGGGTGATCGTAAAAGATCACAGATCCTAATCCACTAAGTGAGGGTGAGTGCTCAGGGTACATAGCGATAATTTCTCGGTATTTCTCAGAGGCTTTTGCCTTGTCCAGTTCGTAACTCACCATGCAGGCTCTGGCATCTGGATTATCCGGATCTTCCGCAAGCACGCGTTCCGCATAGGCTTTATCTTTATGGTATGCCCGAACTGCATATATGTATTCAAAGGCACGGCGAGGTTCAAGTTGGTCCAAGATAGCAGCATTATAGATTTGATGTTTTTCAAGGAAAGTGAGGGTTTCCTCCAGAGTTTTGTCACCAGAGAATATCTCAAATTCTTTTTCTGTGAGTTCTTCTTCGGACATTGGGTTTTCATTTAGGTCGTTGCGGATATGGTACTCCAGAAGTATTGGATCACGGAGTGCTTTTATATCGTCAGGGGGCGGCGGTGGAGGTGGTGTTTCACAGGTTAGTGGTAGTACCTTGCCATAATCCGCGGAACCTAATTTTGTTTTTGAAAAAATCGGACGAATTGGTTCAATTTTCGTTGGGGTTGCGGAAATCTTACCCTTTTTTAGAAAGAACGTTTGCTTTCTTGGTGTTGGGGCAGACAATCCGTTGTGCAATCTGCCATTATCCCTATGTTCGTCCCCATCAAAGGATTCATCTACTGAATTGTTATTAACACTTTTTGGGGGCACGGGTTGACTACGTTGTATCATAATTATACTTGAGATGCCGATACCGATAAGGATACCGAGTATCCAATATGCGTTGTTTCTAAAGAATCTCATGTCAGTTTCTCCTTTATTTGCCTGCCTCGCCCGTGCAAGGCGGCACTGTCGATTTTGGACAAGGAGTTTCCTGTTTTTTCAGTATACAGTCCGGCTTTTCTGTGCAATCCATCTCTGTCTGCGTTGCATTCAGAATCTTGATAGAGCCTAACAGCAGAAAACTCCCGATGCAAAGAATTATAAACGTATAAATCATCGCAATGAGTAGTTTTGGACTTGAAATTTTTTCTCAAATTTTTCACTTGACACTCAAATTCTTTCCATGTTATACTATTCTCAAGTTCGTTGGGCAGGATTTCTATCGCAACACTCCTTGTGTTGTGTCCTGCCCTCACCCATAGAAAGGTGTAAACGAACCTACGAACGATACCCGTTTAACGTATCAATTTTATATGCTTGAACAGTGCATAACGCACTGGAAATACGCTATGCACCAATTTATCTCAAGCAAAGTGAGGTATACTATGGCTAAAAAAGCCACTGGCACGCGTGTACGCGATGCCAAAGATGGACGGTTCCTTCCCAAAGGCACGGACAAACGCCGTCCCGCCACAACGGTGAAAGAAACTGTCAAACCTCACAAGCGGTGTAAATAATCCGCTTGCAAACATGTAGGGGGTCTTTTGATCCCCTACATACACATTTTACCTCACAAAAGGAACATTGATGAAAACTTTGTCGTTTATAATGGTTGTGATGTTATTCACTACGCCATATCTCACACTTGCACAACAAACAAGTGATGCTGCGCAAGCAATATTTGATGCACGACGTGATGCAACACTTGCAAACACTCAAATATGGGGAACTGTTGGTTGTCTACTTGGTGTTACCGGTATGTTAATTGCGTATGTTGTCACACCAACGGTACTACCAGAAAAATTGCTTGGAAAATCACCAGAATATGTTGCTTATTACACAAGCATTTATCAAAAACTTGTGAAAAACGACCAAATAACACATGCTACAATAGGATGTGTTATTGGAACTGGCACTATGGTGGGACTTTGGATAATTTTAATTTCAGCTGCTGATTCTCCATACGGGTATTAGCAATTCCAACCAACGAGGGGACTCTGTCCCCTCTAACCCCAAAGGAGACTAAACCCATGTGGGTAATATTCAAGCCGCCTTCCGATCCTGTTGATTTTTCACTTTTAGCCTTACATACAGAGAGTTTTGTAGAACTCGCCCTTGTAAAACTTGATACAAATTTTCGCGTAGTGATTCAGAAACCTTTTGACACGGACAATGAGAGGTTGGAATTTGCTCTTGACATGATCGATGCTCTGAAAGATGGAAAGCCAACTTTTGAACTTCCACAGCATTTTCCCTCAAATCCTGATGACAAAAAGAACAAGATTGATAAGGCATACCTTTAGTTGTGTCCATCACCGCATACTTTCATTAACAAACTTATCAAAGATACTGTCAATGCTCCTATAGTTGTATTTATAGCACGCCTCTGCTACATACAGGGGCGTATATTCAGTCCAGTAGTGGTGATGACTTCCATACCAAGCTCGTTTGAGTAGACTCCAAAACCCCTCAATTGTGTTTGTGTGGACATCACCCTCAACAAATTGCGTTTGATGATCTATGATATGGTGTTTCATCTCCTTGCCGATAGCGAGATACGCCTTATACTCATCGGTCATCAACTCCGAATCCTCAACTTTGACGACTCTTCGGATAAAGTCTAAAATAGTCCGTCCTGTCAAATCTTTAGCGAGTTGTGCTACAACTTTCCCGCCCCGCTGTACTGCCCCGATAATAGCGTCTTTCTCTGTTCCACGTCCACGCTTGGCAGGCACGTGGTCTTCCTTCTTATTAGGCTTACGAGGTTTACCCCCGATGTAAGTTTCATCTGCCTCTATGATGCCTTGTAGTAGCACGTTACCTTTCTTTGCCATTTCAGCACGGATACGAGTCATGATATACCATGCTGTCTTTTGATTCAAGTCTAAATCGCGCGCAAGTTGATGACTTGACAAACTTTTCTTCGCATTCGTTATCAACGAAATAGCCAAAAACCACTTCTGTAACGCTATCTTTGTCCCGTGAAACACCGACCTGCACGTCACCTTGAAACTCACTTGGCACTCGTGGCAGTTCCAACGACCGATACGACCGATTTCTGTTTCTGTCCGTTCTCCTATATGATCGCTTTCACAATGCGGACACACAGGTTTACCTCGCCACCGAATCTTCTCTAAATGCGAAATACAACTCTCTTGATCGGGAAAACGCTCCATCACCTTCAACAAATCCATCAGATAACTCCTTGAAATAGGAGTTGCTTTTTCTGACGGATTTCTGATATAATACCAGATAAGATTAGAACCGTCAAAAAGCAACTCGCTTTTTGTGTTCATTTAGGGGGCTACCAACCCCCTATTTTCTTATCTATATTATACCATATAAACCCAGTGGACACAAGGCTTTATAGCGATTTTTTAAAATTTTTCTCAAGTCCAAAACTACTCATTGCGAAAATATATACAAGAAAAATTACGTTAATATGGTATAATAACGAGAGTTCAATAATAGTATATTATCGAAAGTTTGACTTAATAATTTAGAGGAATCCAACACAATATATCCCGTCTATCCAGATTTGATGACGAACAATTGCAGCACTCCAGAGGAGTGCTATGTCTATAGAAAACCAGATGCCCAAGTTTGCGCTCCGTAGGAGTGCTATGTGTGTGCTGAAGCCACATACCGCTCCTACGGAGCGGAGTGCTGCGTTGGATGGTTGCTATAAACATATTGCTCCTACGGAGCAAAGGTATTTGTTTTGGTTTCTGTGGTTAGATGGACGTAAGCGAAACACAACATCCAAATTTGAATTCTTTTATTGAACTCACGTTAAAATAGATATTTTCGAACCACGTTAAAGTAACAAATATAACATGAAATGAGCAGAAAATCAATAGAATTCTAAAACTCGTCAATCCAACGGAAACAGCGGTCTCCGAACATTCCGATACGAAAAATGTTGTGGATTTACCGCAGTCAATCCTGGTGTATCCACCTCAATAATCCTCCCTGCGATCAGTTCATAGGCAGCGCGATATGCGATTGCGGCTTTGACGACAGCTATTCGCATCACCTTCGGATTGACACCGAGACTCAGCAACTGCTGCAGACTGAACGGCGTTTGACGTTTACTTGTCAAAACAACTAATGAGTCCTCTACAGCAACGACAGTTGTCAACCCTTGATTGTGATATTTTTGTCCGCCGTGCCGAGGTTCCGTCTCAATAAAATGTCCATCGTGGATTAAGCGGACTTTGCCCCGAATTGGTACAGGATCCCCATGTTGATTGTCAGTTTTCCCACCGACTTGCAAAGATACTTGATTGCCAATACCTATCTCAATACAAGTTTGCACGCATTCTGGATCACACAGAACAACTACAAATTCCGATGCTTTCTGACGCAGCAACTCTGCGAGAATGAAAGTGCTATCCCCCGATGAACCGCCGCCTATATTATCACCCATTTCAACAAGAATAACTGGATGTTCATTGCTTTGCATCGCTTGCTGAACAGCGTTCGCCGCATCAGGTAAATTCAATGTTAATTGGTCTCGGACATTCCACAACATATCTGATAGCCGATCAGCTTCTGTTTGCGCAAGCTGGGGGTTGTTATCTGTCACAACAACGAATGATGGACCTGCCTCATAGACATCTGCATACGGATAACCTGATGCAACATTCGCGACCAGAGTGTTGGAATCGTCCTCAAGCAGCTTCGCCGCATTCAAAATAGAACGCATCGGTTCAGCACTTGTATTCTGATACAGGATGTTGAGCAGCATCGGCGGTTTGGCAAGAGTCTGCGTAGGGATTACCTCTCCTTTGAGGATACGCATCATCAATTCTGCTGCTTGTCCACCGCGCTGCTGTTGATCAATATGTGGGTTAGTTTTATAAATCACAAGCATTGTTGATTTCTCAACCATTTGTTGAGAAACATTTGCATGATGGTCAAGTGTAACCACAATTGGCAGAGATTGTCCGAAGGTGTCTTGAAGCCTTCGCAACACTTCTCCATCACCGTCGGGATAACTCTCAACCACCATTGCACCGTGCAATGCAAGCAGTAGTCCATCCAGTTCTGGTATGGCTTTGAGTTGTTGGACAAGCATATCGGTAAGTTTATCAAAGGCAGCATCAGTTACGGGACCAGCAGGTGTCGCAGTAGCCATTAAGGTCGGACAAGTAGTATAACCGTGCAGAACTACGCCTTGTATAAATCCACCCATCTCATGGTGTGTGTCCTTCCAAATCGACAATAATTCATCTCCAATTGTGTAAGAAAACGCCTCAAAATCAGTAAAAGTATTGCAAAACGTATTTGATTCGTGCATTATCCCGCCAATAGCAATTGTAGCCATAATATGTTCCTTTCTGAAGATACGCGCCTTAAATAACACCACTAAGAATGCCCATTACTGGATATCCTTCTCTATCAAAGATTTCACATTTTAAAATATCTTGACGACATGAGTAAAAATAGTGTATCATTTAACACAGTTTTTAGTTTCAATTTTTTAACAAAAGGTTTTGAAAACTGATAGTTATAGGCGCGAATTGAGTAGCGATAAAACGCATGGCGGAAAATGGCACCCGAAAAAACCGTATTGAAGAAGCGATAGAAGTCGCCGCACAGGCACATGATGGGCAATTTCGGAAAGGCACGCACACACCGTATATCACACATCCGTATGCTGTTGGTCTGATGTTGATGAACGCAGGATGCTCAGATGCAGTGGTTATAGCGGGGATTCTGCACGATACGGTTGAGGACACCGACCTAACATTAGAATGTATCCGAAAAAACTTTGGTGAACCTATCGCAGACATTGTTGATGGATGTTCTGAAAATAAGTCCTTGCGGTGGCGGGAACGAAAGACCGAACGGATTGAAGCACTGAAAACTGCTACTACCGAAATTTGCCTTGTAACATGCGCTGACAAACTTCACAATCTACGAACCGTGATTTCGGAATACGATGACATCGGTGATGCAGTCTGGGAGCGTTTTCACGGTGGGGTAGAGGCACAAGCATGGTACTATCAAAGCGTTTTAGAAAGTTTGCGAATGCATATAAAATCTGATAGAATGGCAAAGTGTGACAGCGCAGCCATCCAACAATTCAACTTAATTTTTCAGCAACTGCAGCATGCTGTAGTATATCTATTTGATGAAGAGACTTGATAAAGATTGCGTATGTTTTTCAGAACGGTTTCAAAAAACACTGCATTACTGGACATCAAAAAATATGACAAACAAAAAGATCCGTCTTACAGCGACCGTCAAATGTGCGGGGTGAGCGTCAAAATTAGCTCCGGGTGAGCTGGCACACATTTTAAGTAACCTGCCCAAATCCACAGATCCCAACCTGCTTGTCGGCACAGAAACCTCTGATGACGCGGGGATATACCGCATTTCCGATGATCTCGCCCTCGTGAACACTGTGGACTACTTCACTCCTATCGTGGACGATCCTTATACATTCGGTGCGATTGCAGCGACAAATTCACTCAGTGATGTTTATAGTATGGGTGGCGTTCCGAAAACAGCACTGAATATTACCTGCTGGCCCAAAAATGATCTGGAACTCTCGATTCTTGGGGATATTGTCAAGGGTGGTGCAGAAAAAGCTGCTGAAGCGGGAGCAGCACTTCTCGGTGGACACACTGTGGATTCACCTGAACTGATGTATGGACTTGCAGTGACAGGTGTTGTGCATCCGGAGAAATTTGTTAGAAACTACGGTGCGCGTCCGGGTGATGTTTTGATTTTAACGAAAAATCTCGGGATCGGCATCCTCACAACAGGATTGAAATTTGACAAAATCAGTGATGAAGTCTTACCGCAAGTAGTTGAGTCAATGACGCGGCTTAATACTACTGCTTCTGAAGTTATGTTGAAGTATGGTGCAACTGCTTGCACGGATGTCACCGGATACGGTTTACTCGGTCACGCATCGGAGATGGCGGCAGGCAACAATGTGCGGCTAAAAATAAATAGCGGTGCCGTTCCTTACTTTGAAGATGCTCCTTGGCTCGTTAAAAAGAAAACTTATACACAAGCCTATCTTGCCAATACAGATTTTCTCTCAGATAAGGTCACGTTCAAATCTTCAGTTACAGAGGAGATGCGTCACATTTTGATGGAAGCTGAAACGTCTGGCGGATTGTTATTTGCGCTGCCAGCGGAAAATGCTGAGGCTGCAGTCAAAGAACTCCATTCCCTTGATTGTCCTGAAGCTGCTGTTATCGGTGATGTTGTCGCAGCAGATGCTGCACATATTGACGTGCATTAGATCACTTCCAATTCCAAAATGGTGACCCAACATGACAAAAACTGAGTTGGCAAAGCAGATTCGTGCCGTTTCATATCTTACAGGCGAATTCAAACTCCGCTCTGGAAATATCAGCAACTTCTATTGGGATAAATACCGGTTTGAAAGTAATCCTGTACTGCTTACTGCAATTGCCGAAGAGATAGTGAAACTTCTTCCGTCTATATTTGACGGTTTGGCAGGTTTAGAATTAGGGGGTATTCCGATCGCGACCGCGATTTCTTTACAAACGGGACATCCCTGTTTTTATGTACGTAAAGAAGCAAAGACTTATGGCACCTGCAATCTTATAGAGGGAGGTGTAAAGGAGAACAGTCAACTCGTTGTAATAGAAGATGTTATCACGACTGCGGGACAGGTTTGTACTTCTATTGAACAGATTCGCGCAGCAGGACACACAGTGGAAAATGTTGTAGCAGTTATTGACCGACAGGCGGGAGGAGAGGAAAAAATTAATGCACTCGGATGTTCATTCGCATCAGTTTTTACACTTGATGCATTAGAAAAAATATAAACACACTTTTATTATTCAGGTAAGATACTCAAACACACTTCACAAGTGAATTAATAAGCAACTCGACAAAATACCTTGCACAGTGGATTAAGATTTGAAACACAAGTTGTGATAAAAAATTCCGCTACAGTAAAAAAGCACGAGCAAAAACGTAAAATATTACGAGAAATGTGATGAAAAAGAATGAAAATACTTTTTATTGGAGATATAGTCGGAAATCCGGGGAGAAGAGCAGTAACCGAATTTTTGAAAGAACTTCACAAAACTTCTGCAAATTCGTATGACTTCATCGTTGCCAATGGCGAAAACGCCGCAGGAGGAAAAGGTTTAACATTTGAAATTGTTGACCAGTTGTTGGCTTCAGGTGTTTCTGCGATTACGACTGGAAACCACGTCTGGGATCAGAAAGAAATTTTAGACTTCATTGACACAACGCCGCAGTTGATTCGACCTGCTAACTATCCAGCGGAAGTGCCTGGACGTGGGTTTACCATCGTTCTTTCAATGGATGGACGCTTCAAACTTGCAGTCATCAATTTGGCAGGTCAGATATTCATGAATAGATATACGAATCCGTTCCATGAATTGGATGCGATTCTATCTAAAGTGAAAGCGGAAACTCCTTATGCGATTTTGGATTTTCATGCTGAAGCCACTTCAGAAAAGATCGCAATGGGATGGCATGCAGATGGTAAGGTAGGTGCAGTTATCGGAACACACACGCACGTTCAAACAGCAGATGAGCGTGTACTTCCGAAAGGCACCGCTTATATTACGGATGTTGGTATGACAGGCCCCCACGATTCGGTTATCGGTAGTAGAAAAGAGCAAGTGGTTCAAAGTTTTTTGACACTGATGCCTGCGCGCTTTGGTGTTGCAAAAGATAATATTAAACTATGCGCAGTCCAGATTGAATTAGATGATGAAACAGGATTAGCTGTCAGTATTTCAAGGATTCAATATCAGATCTGAAAATCTTGTGAGATAATAGATTAGTAGACAAAATTCACATAAAACTCTCGTTTTAGGGATAGAAAAAATGCAATTAGAGATACCGCTGCCTCGCACCATCTTCAGTGTAACTGAAATAACTAAGACCTTAACCCGTATAATTGAGCAGCAACCACGCCTTCAAAACGTATGGGTAAAGGGACAGATTTCAAATCTCAGTCGTCCCGCGTCTGGTCATATCTATTTCACACTTAAAGATGAGAACAGTAATATCAGGGGCGTTTTGTGGCGGAATAGCGCATCCCGACTCCAATTTTTGCCGCGTGACGGTGACGAGGTGTTAGTGCAAGGACGGATCAGCATCTATGCTGCAGGTAGCGAATATCAGATTGTTGTCAATACTGTAGAACCCCTTGGGATCGGTGCACTGCAGAGAGCTTTTGAAAAACTGAAACTGAAACTTGCGGATGAGGGACTATTTGATGATCGTCATAAAAAGCCGTTACCCATGTTTCCGAAGAAAATCGGTGTAATCACCTCTGAAACAGGTGCCGCAATTCAAGATATACACCAACAACTTCAAAAACGCTATCCGTTAGCTGAACTCCTGCTTTACCCGACACTTGTTCAAGGCGACCGTGCTGCGGCACAAATCGCAAACGCCATCCGTGCAATGAACACAAGAGCTGATATAGATGTATTGATTGTAGGTCGTGGAGGAGGTTCCATTGAAGACCTATGGGCATTTAATGAAGAAGTTGTAGCGCGTGCGATATTCAGCTCCGAAATTCCTGTTGTTTCTGCTGTTGGACATGAAACAGATTTCACCATTTCAGATATGGTTGCGGATCATCGGTCTCCAACACCTTCTGCCGCAGTAGAACACGTTGTCCCTGATAGATTAGAACTATTGGCACAGTTAGATGGCGCGAAAAATCGTTTGAACGAACTCATGATGCGCCGGCTCACTATGCAACACGCTGAAATAGATGCTTTGGAATCGGGGCTTTCACCAACGAAACGTAAAGAAACCATCTATCAGTTGTCCCAAACTATTGACAGACTTGAGGAGGCTTATCAAAAAGCAATAAACGATAAATTAGGCGTGCAGAATAATCGCTTACAGTCCTTAGCCGCGCGGTTAAATGGACTTAGTCCATTAGCAACCTTAAAGCGGGGATATAGCATTAGTAGACGTTCTTCCGGAGATATTGTAACATCAAGCCATCAGGTGAATATCGGTGAAAGGCTTGATGTAAAACTCTCACAAGGAAGTCTCGTTTGTACTGTTGACGAACGTTTAGATTAAAATATAAGTAACGTGAGTTCAAAATAAGAAATCAACCTGCAATACTGTCACAAGGTAGCCTTGTTTGCACAGTTGACGAATGTTTAGATTAAAAGATTGACGAAAATTATATGATGTTGTTAGGTAAGGAGAAACCGTTTGACTTTTGAAGAAAAACTTGAAAGACTAAAAGAGATTGTAGAAACGTTGGAGTCACCAGATACGTTGGAATTAGACGCTTCTCTAACACTCTTTGAGGAAGGGGTTGGTTTAGTCCGTTCGTGTAGGAAACTCCTTGAATCTGCAGAGGTGAGAGTGCAAAACGTGTCCCAAGAAGATATCAATGATATCGGATCAGAATCTATACGCGAAAATGAAAACGGAGAATAGGGATGGTTTTGGAAAAAATTAAGTCACCAGCAGACCTAAAAACGTTAAATATAGACGAACTCAATACTCTCGCTGACGAAATGCGTGCCTATCTATTGGCAGTGCTATCCAATCATCCCGGTCACTTCGCACCGAACTTTGGTACAGTAGAATTAGCGATCGCAGCGCACACCGTTTTCGACACACCACGCGATAAACTGATATGGGATATTGGTCACCAAGCCTATCCACATAAACTGCTTACTGGTCGCGTTGACACCTTTGATACGTTGCGGCAAACCGATGGAATCAGTGGCTTTTTAAGTCGTGAAGAAAGTAAGTACGATGTCTTTGGGGCAGGACACTCAAGCACCTCAATTTCCGCTGCGTTAGGTATTGCGGCTGCACGAGATGTTAACAATGATGACTACAAAGTTGTTGCTATCATTGGTGATGGTGGGTTGACAGGGGGAATGGCACTTGAAGGGTTAAACGCCGCTGGTGATTTCAAAAAGGACATGATCGTTATTCTAAACGACAATCAGATGTCTATTTCCGCTACTGTCGGGGCATTCTCAAAACATTTTCACAAATTGATTAGTTCGCGTGGTTACAACCGCCTCCGCTCGGGTGCCAAAGAGTTGGTGAGTTTCATCTCATCCGATGCAAAAGCACTCGCGCAGAAAATTGAAGCATCGCTAAAACCTGGCACACTATTTGAGGAATTCGGATTCCGATATTTCGGTCCCCTTGATGGAAATGATTTGGAGTCGTTAATACCTGTTTTAACAGGGATTCGTCAGTTGTCCGGTCCAATCTTAGTGCATGTAGTTACAAAAAAAGGAAAGGGATATCTTCCAGCTGAAGAAGACCCGGTTAAGTTCTATAGTGTTAGTGGTCAGTTTGACGTGAAAACAGGTAAATCAATTCGTCCCGCATCCGCAATACCTAAGTACACAGATGTTTTCAGCCGCACACTGATTGAAGAGGCAAAACAAGATCCGAGAATTATAGGTGTTACAGCAGCCATGTTAGGTGGAACGGGTTTAGACAAGTTTTCGGACGCATTTCCAGACCGATGTTTTGACCTCGGATTGGCTGAGCAGTGCGCTGTCACCTTTGCTGCAGGACTTGCCACTGAAGGGCTAAAACCGGTCATAGCCATCTATTCAACTTTCCTACAACGCGGATACGATCAAGTACTTCACGATGTCTGTATTCAAAATTTGCCTGTTGTCTTTGCTCTTGACCGTGCGGGACTTGTCGGTGCAGATGGGCCGACACATCATGGCGTTTTTGACATCGCATACCTACGTTCAATTCCCAATATTGTATCAATGGCACCAAAAGATGAAAATGAATTGCAGCACATGCTCAAAACGGCATTGACATACGAGATGGGTCCTATTGCGTTGCGTTATCCACGCGGCATCGGCATTGGCGTAAAGTTGGCAACTGAACCTACACCGCTTCCTATCGGCAAAGCTGAAATCTGTCGCGAAGGTGACGATCTGCTAATTGTAGTACTCGGAAACCGCGTGTACCCAGCACTTGAGGCAGCGCAAACTTTGAGTGAAACTGGAATAGAAACTACAGTGGTGAATGCTCGCTTTATCAAACCTTTAGATACTACACTGATTGTTGATTTGGCAAAACAGATTGCCAAAATTATTACGGTGGAGGATGGTGTATTGATGGGTGGATTCGGCAGTGCTGTGCTTGAAGCACTTGCATCGGAGTCGGTGACAGATGTCCGTGTAACGACACTCGGTGTGCCAGATCGGTTTATTGAACATGGCGACGTGAAAACATTACAAGATAGGTACGGTTATGATACGCAAGCCATTATCCGTGCTGGAATTGCTTTAGCTGTGGGGTCGTAGGGCAAAATATGAGGAAAGCGGTATTCAATGGGAATTGAAATATGTAAGTTTTCAAAGACTTGCTTAAGATTGCGATTCTTCTCCTTCTCATATTTCTGTTGTTTCTGTAGCCTGTAATACCAAATTAACTTGATTCCAATCTATCGGTGCAGTTAGGAAACCGCACCTTAGGCATCAATTTAGTGGTTTTTCAAATATGAGAAATGCTCTTCAGTCCCGTAGGGACTAAATATAGGACAATCTCAATCATCATGCCTATTGAGAAGTGTTAATAAAAACTCAGATATTTTCTTAAATTGACGCATAAGGTGCGGTTAGGAAACCACACCTACCGTCCGGAAAATAGGACAAATCGCGTTAATTGGGTATAATAAGATGTTTCACTTACTCAGGTCATTCTCCACGCATTTTGGTGGGATCAGTGTGAACGTATTATCTCAATTCAAGCAGCATAAATGCTTACATCATGCTGCATCGCTTGCGTTTAGTTCACTTATCGGTTTTGTGCCTTTATCAGCGGTTGCGCTCTACTTACTTAAAACCTTCGGAGTAGTTGAAAATAAAGAATCTCCGTTGATCGCTGCCTTGGATAATTTCTTCCCCCGTTATAGGGCAGACGAAATAGTATCAGGGATATCAGAATTTACCAACAGAAATCTAACGGGACTCGGTGTAGGTGGTTTTCTATTATTCCTTGTGGTTTCCGTACTCTTGTTTATGTCTATTGAAGGACATTTCAATGGTATTTGGGGAATCGATCAGCGTTTGCCGTTTGTAAAAGCGTTTCAGAAATACTTAGTCTTTTGCATGCTGTTGTTGGTAGGACCGCTTGTAATCTTTTTTATTTTTTCATCTGTTGATAATCGGTTGCTGGCGAACCTATTTCCGTTGATTTTAACCTGTTTTTTGTTATTTTTCATGTATATAGCCTTACCAAACGCCACTGTTAACTGGAAGGCTGCACTATTTGGCACGTTTGTGGCAGGGACGCTTTTCCAAATTGCACGGATCGCATTTAGCAATTACTTTGAATTAGTGTGGCAGGACTATAATGCAGTCTATGGGACGCTGGCAATGTTGGTAATCTTGGCTATATGGATTTACGTTACATGGATTGTGATTCTATTAGGAGTTGAGGTGACGCACTCAATTCAGTATTCCAATTATAAAAAGGGTTCGTACGGAAAGGCTATTGACGAAAACAATAGTTATATCAATGATCTCGGCGTTATAACACTATTTCTCATCGTTGCAGTACACTTTCAGGAAGGTAAGGGAGCATGTTCAGTTTCAGATGTTGCTGCAACTGCAAGAGTTTCTGAATCATTAGTCCATAAAATTTTTAATCGATTTAAAGCAGCAAAGTTCATTTATGAGGTAGAGGGCGATACAAAAGGGTATCTTCCGGCCTGCTCGTTAAGCAAGATCACCTTTGACTCGCTTGTAGCAGTTGTAGATGGAGACCTAACATGCCATTTTACTGATGTGTTGCCGGCATCGCCTAAGTTGATGCAGTTATTTCGAGAAATTCAACAAACTCAAGCTGACATGCTCAAGAATATTACAGTCAGTTCTTTTTTAGATAGTGATAGTAACAACGAGAGTTCCCATTTAGATGAAGAAATTGATTGAAAGATGGAAAGGTTAGATATAGTCCTTGTTCAGCGAGGTTTGGCTGAAACCCGCCTCCAAGCGAAGCGGTTGATTTTAGCGGGATCAGTCAAGGTAAACAACAATTCACGGGTTAAGCCAGGCCAACGCGTATCGCAAGATGCTCTGATAGAAGTTGAACATCCACCCAAATACGTCAGTCGTGGTGGACTGAAACTTGAAAAAGCACTACAAGATTTTGATATTACCATCGAAAATAAAGTTGCAATTGACGTAGGTGCTTCCACTGGTGGTTTTACTGACTGTTTGCTTCAACATGGGGCAGATTTCGTTTACGCGGTTGATGTCGGGTATGGACAACTCGCTTGGAAACTTCGCAATAATCCGCGTGTGAACGTGCTTGATAAAACCAATATTCGCTACATTGACCAACACTTCTTTTCACACTCACTTGACATAGCAGTGATTGATGTTTCTTTCATCTCCTTACGAAAAGTATTGCCTGTAATAATTGAAAGTTTAGGAGTTTCGGATGTTATTGCACTCATCAAGCCACAGTTTGAGGCGGGGCGCGATCACGTCAAAAAAGGCGGTATTGTTGACGACCCAAACGTACATAAGGAAACGTTGGTTAATTTGATTGACTTCGCGCAGGAAAATTTTTCAGCAAAACCTATGGGGTTAACCTTTTCTCCAATTCATCGAGACATTGGTAATATTGAATATCTACTCTGGTTTCAGAAACCCATTACAGCAACGCAATTGAATTCAGGATTAGAAATCCCTCCTACAAAGGAAACAGATTTCGTCAGTGATGTAGTTAACACCGCCCACAACGCTTTTTATGCTAACACGGTAGAAAATACGGAAAAAGAATGATGACAAGACGAAAGATTGTTTTAATTTCAATATCCATAATCATCCTTCTTTTTCTAATCGGTGGATTTCTTTACACCAGTTCAGACTCTTTCTTAAATAATGTTATCAAACCTCGCCTTCAACAAGCCTTGGAAAACCAGATTAAAGAGAAATATAAAGTAAGAATCGGCAAATTGGGTGGAAATATCTTCACTGGCGTTGAAGTAGAGGAATTTGCCCTAAAAGAGAAAGAAACCGAAAAACCGCCTATACTTTCCACTCAGAAGGTCGTCCTAAAATACAATTTTTTTGCGCTGCTACAACGCAAATTGCTTGTTACGGCTTTGGAGATCAACTCCCCAGAGATAAACGTGACACGCAGTTCAGATGGACAAGTAGACCTTACAGATGTGCTTCGCGAATCTTCGTCTGATTCTGAGTCTAATAATTCCTTTGCATTTGCTGTTTCTAATGTTGAAATCAAAAGAGGTGAGATTCGCCTAACTGATACACAGCAGAACATTGAATTAGAACTTCCGAATATTGATGTTACGTTGGATGGTACGCTCCAAAATTGGGATCATACAGGCTCCCTCTCTATTGATAAAGGGAGTTTCAAACTTAATGGAACAGAGATGCTAATTGAGCGGTTGAATAATATTCAGTTTTATGTGTCAACGACTGAAGGTGATTTGGAAAGACTACAACTGAAATCAGGAAACTCTGAAATAGATATACAGGAATTCAATTATAATTGGGATAAAGAAAAATGGGCTTCGGTTGTTAAACTAACAATTGATGCAGCAGATGTTCAAAAGTTTCTTAGAGATGACACCCAACTTGAAGGTTCATGCGAAGTTCTACTGGACTTAAAGGGAACAAATTCAACGTTAAATGGTAAACTCACAGGTACATCGGACGCGTTTTCAATCAAGAAAAGCCTTGGCTCAGCAACTGGTAAATCTGAATCTAATACCAGACAAATAGATATTACGAATTTAAACGTTGACACAACTTTGGAATTAGGGGAAGTTCCAAAAATAAAGTTAGATGATTTCAGTGCACAGGTCGCAGACGGAAAACTTACGGGAAGTGGCAGTGCGACATTTGATAACACCTCTGAAGGTAATCTTATCAAAAGACTACAGCACATCGTAAAACAACCTATTACATATAAAAGTAATTGGGAAGTTGAAAATATCCAACTCAGTTCGCTATTGTCTATGTTCATAGAATTTCCAGCACAGTCACCTCAGATTGAATCTGGAACGTTTACCGGCACGGCAAAGGTAAACGGGAATACGTCAAGGAATTTTCACCTTGATAGTAGTGTGAAACTTTCAGGGACAAGTCTTCTTGTAAAAGACGAGTCTATACCTTTGAAAGATTCATCTCTGAATTGTAAAATATCTTCAGCACCTGATAATGGTTCAAATATCACGGCAAATGGTACCATTGACGATACAACCGTTGACATAAATGGATCTTTAGAAAGTTTTGATGTAACACTCAAAAATGTTGATTTTGGTAAACTACTTGAAATTGCCAACACTATTCCATTTAAAGGTATCGGAGATATAACAGCAGAAATAAAAAAAGATGGCACAGTTACCGGACATGCTGAAGTACCTGAAGCGTTCTATGCACATGATAAGGCAAAACCGATTCCACTTGGAAGTTTAACAGGAGATTTTCGGTTTGTAGATAGAGTTGTTTATTTTCAAAACACACACTTGACGAAAAAAGGTGAAAACGGAGATACGAACGTTTCCATTGAGGGCAATGTCAGTATAGACGGCAAACTCCCCGCTAATTTTCGCGTCGTCGCTGAGCCGCTTGTTCTGGACGCTGATTACAACAATCTCCTTTTTCAACAAGCGTACCCCATTGAAGGTAATATGAGAGGTGAACTAAAATTATACGGTTCACTCATTGATCATCTTGATGGTGAGGGAAGTTTGGCAGTTGATTCTGGAAAAGCATGGGGCATCAATTTAGATACCGTAACACTTCCGTTAGAAATTGACGACTACTCACTTACAATACCTGATTTTAAGATAACGACACGCGGTCAATTAGTTACATTCAATGCACATGTAAAAAGTAATGGAGAATTTGAATTCAGTCTAAAAAACAATAAAGCCAAGCCGGTTCAATTGGCTGCACTTTCACTGGCTGCAGATATTTCTGATTTTCCACTTGATGGCAAAATGGATGTCAACATTGATTCGTATCAAAAAAAGTCCCAAGACTTGGTATTCCACACTGATTTAACCTTTTCAGACCTTACGTTCGAGGGTAATCCTCTCGGCGATGCCTCTCTACAGGCCATCCTCAAAAAGCAAAAAGAACTTACCAGTGAACCCGACTACTACAAATTAACTGGAAAAGCACTTGCGGACACGTGTAGCATTGAGGGTATAATCAGTAATGCCAAAGATAATCCCTACCAGATTACACTGACGAGTGATAACACCGCTGCCACCCCCATTCTACGCATTTTACATTCTTCGCTTGATGTTATTACTGGTACTTTTGATGGCACTGTTGAAGTAAAAGGCACGATTGCAGAATTAACTTCTACAGACCCAGTGAAACCTTCTAAAAAACGCGTTTATCCCTACGATGTTGATATTTCTATCAGCAAAACACTACTTCAATACAATTCATTGCACATGATAAATCCGAAGCAAATTCGTTTAAAATTAGAAGACGATATTCTAACGATTGCCGATAGTTCCTTAAGTGTGAAGGGCAAAAAATCTCCATTTATTCAACTCACTGGCACCATTGATGCAAAGACTGAGGAAATCAACATTTCTTCCAAACCCGACCAAGACTTAACGCTTGAATCTTTTGGTGCAGCATTAGGACTCCCAATTTCTGGTGCAGCACAATTTGAATTAAAAACAAAAGGAACCTTGACCGATCCTATCATTGATCTCAATTGGATGATACCAACGTTAGTTGTAGAAACTGATGTAGGAGATATCGGTATAAGTGATGCAAACGGTGAATTAACATATCAAAATAACACTGTCCTTATCAAACCTTTCTCAATGCAGGTGTTGGATAATTTGGTCGCGGTAGAAGGAAATATCGCAATCAACCCCGATGATTTTAACAGTTCCAAACTCAACTTTGAACTCAACACTCTCAATCTCAATTTAGCGAAGTTTTCAGATATAATCATGAACAGTATGTCTGTAGAGGTTGCAAAACGTCTAACGGTTGAAGATTCTGCTCTAATTGAAGGCAATATCGGGGTATTACTAAATGTGGATGGCACCATCGCTGAACCTGTTATTGATTTAAATGCGAATACAACTGATAACCATCCCATAAAGTTTGGTGCGTTTGCTAAACCAATCATACTTGAAAAACTGCATGCGGTAACGACTGTCAGAAAGGAATTGGTACATATTCGCGACTTAGTTGTGGATGGACAGATAGGGTCAGGCAATTTTCATTTAAAAGGTGGCACTTCGTTTTCAACCCAAAATAAAGACGAAATTAAATTTGATATGGGTGTGTCAGTTGAAAAACTGGAGGTAGGTGATTTTATCACTTTTTTCCAGCAACGGCAATTTCCCCTAAGTGGTACAGTTAGTGGCACAGCAAATTTAGCTGGAACAGGTTTCACCGAGGAACTCATAACAGCAACATGCAAGATAGATGAACTCAATTTACAAGCATATAACTACCAAATTGCGAATACCTTGCCGATAGACTTCAAATTAAATAACAATAACATTACCACCCTTTTCCCGTTACAGGTCACCTCTCCTAAAATAGAAACCAGTGTTGACGTTAGTCTTGATGGTCCGCTTGTCTCCCCAAACATATCGCTGGAATGGCAAGGAATACTCACCGATCTGTTAGAGCAGGAGGTTGATTTGCCATTACATTGGCAGGGGAAGGCGGAATATGCTAACAAATTGTTTACACTAAGTACTGAACTTGCAAATAACGGTGACACGTTAACACTCAAAGGCACGGTTCCGTTCGATCTGTCTTTTACAGAGATTGATTTATCAGAACGTTTCCTTGATGTACCTATTATGGTTCAACTGAATGGAACAGAACTTCCTCTCAATTTTTTTCCAGGATTTGATAACGTATTTTCAGAAGCTGATGGTGTTACGGATATTGATCTGACACTTAAAGGTACGACCCGTTCACCTTATTTGGAAGGGAATGTCTATTTTCACGCTCCGCATCTCCACCTAAAGAAATTTTATCCGCCTCTCAAAAACGTTGAAGTTCAACTCAAGGCACGCGAGAAGGCTATTGAACTTACAGCGTTTCAATTTGAAATAGAAGATGGAACGTGTAATCTCCAAGAGGGCGAATTGGAACTTGACGGTTTGACACCGAAGTCATTCTCAGTAAACGGTTTGACCTTAAAGCAATATCCTCTCGGTTCCACCCTACGTCAGGTAATTCCACAAGATTCCTTAGAGGAAGTGAGCGGTCATGTTACGGTTATACTTACACAATTGAAAATACCATTTGATACTTTTTTTGAAAACGGAGAGAAAACTCCAATTCCCAAAATACGCGAAGTTATCACCTTTGACAGGCTCAGTCAGAAAGCAGAAGCAGTATTCACCATTAATGAATTTTCTCTCGGTTTTACGGTTCTGGATCAAAAATATAAATTTGTAAATCCAGAATTAATTCCGATTTCTCTGACTTCAGGCGAATTCAAAGTTGAGGCACTCAAACTTAAAAATACTATTGCAATCCCTGCTACCGTAACACAGGAACCGCTTATTTTCGCTTGTTATGGAAGATGGAACATGCAAGGTAGTATATTTGCCAATCTGAAACTGGAGAATTTTAATATCTCTGCTCTAAATTCTGTTTTATCAGATGCGAATCTTGATGCATATAAGCTCAACGGAATGTTGTCAACTGAAATCAATATCACAAACACTTATGCAGCACCAGAGGTAACAGTAGAGTTTGATGGACATAAACTCACAATTAACCAAGCAAACATCGATAAATTCACAGGCGAACTCTACTATCGTTCTAAAGATCAGCAGTGGGCAATTCCAGAAAATACTGAGATTCTTAGATTAGGGAACAATCGACTCATCTGTTCAGGGAAGTTTCCTTATTTCCTTTCCTTTTCAAAACTTCAAGCGAAACCGTTCTCTAAGGATATGGAGGTTAGGATTGACTTGCAATTAGATGAACTTGGGGTATTGCCCTTGATTGAACCACTTATTCAATCCGCTAATGGACAAGGAACAATCAAGGCAACTATTACTGGCACACTAAATGCACCACAACTGAAAGGTAAGGGTGAATTTAACCAGGTATCCTTAAAATTGGAGGGCTCGCCCGTTTCTTTTGAACAGCTTGATACCTCATTTGCCTTCTCGGATACAGGTTTAGAAATTCAACGGCTACAAGGCCAATTGAATGATGGTGACTTTTCCGCTAACGGTAAAATTACCTCCGATTGGCTAAAGTTAGACGAAATTGACCTTAAGGCAAGCTT
The DNA here is from genome assembly GCA_965197475.1 of Candidatus Poribacteria bacterium. Classification (GTDB taxonomy): domain Bacteria; phylum Poribacteria; class WGA-4E; order WGA-4E; family WGA-3G; genus MSPOR6. The sequence goes on from CBDANF010000003.1 coordinate 3,113,291, forward strand.
GCAAAATTGCAACTTTGAGGAGCCAGGGTCGTATCAGATTAACGTAAGTTCTGACAATCTACATCTACATGGCAATATTACAATACCAACTCTCATAGGAGATCTTAATATCCATTCTGGACACTACGAACAAAATTGGGAAAACGTTCGAGATTGGTTCAGTGGTAGTACTGTAAGTGATGTGGAACTTGCATTTGACACTCCATTCTTGCGCAGTCTCCAGCTATATGTTGGCATTGAAATACTAGACAATTTTCACTTTCTTTCATCGTTAGGTGGACCTACCGACATTGAAATTGGTTGTAGTGGCCGACTCACAGGTACGATTCAAAACCCTATTTTCATAGGTAATGTTTCTCTCCTCAGAGGGATAATTAGCACTGTTACACAAATTTTTGAAATTGTTGAAGGTTCAACTATCAGAAACCAGAACCCTAACGACTTTAATCCTGATTTAGATATTTCGCTACAACTGCCGAATCCAATTCGCGGTGTATTACTTAAAGACGGAAGCACAGCGGATGTAGCCATTACAGCGACTGTTACAGGCACCCTTAAAAACGCGAAACCCAGTTATCAGGCAGAACCAACCAATTCATCTACAACTGAGATTTTTACGGAGGCAGACGTTCTTGCGCTCCTTTTACCAGGTAATTCCTTCTCGCTATCGTTTGGTGGGATCACCTTCACAATCTCTAAAGGTTTCGATCGTGACGAACGTCACATCATCGCAGAAAAGCAGGTATCCATCTTTGGCAGAAAAATACCAATTAAAATGGAACGTGATGAACAAAACAAATATGGGGTAGATGTTCAACTGCTGGAGGGCCGTTTCTAAAATGTGTAAATCGGGTCTCAACAATACACCGAAACCCTGTTCTGTTTGGTCGGTTAAGGGACGTATACATTGTGCTCTTATTCTAATGCTACTCTGTTTTCTTACCGTTAAATCCGTTTTCGCACAAATTACAGATATCTCTCAACCTCAGAATAAATCTCCAGCAATCTTACAACGAGAAAAAGTTGTTAAAATTGAGTACCTAATTGACGAACTGCCTGTGACAAACAACGAAACTCTCAATACACTGAAAAGATTGACGTACATAACAGTGGGTTCACAGTTTTCGCGTTATGCTGTGCAACGTAGCGTTATTTCGCTTTATTCGTTACAACAGTTCTCTCAGGTCAACGTTTACACATTAGAAACACACGGGGGAATTGCGCTCAAATTTGACTTAGAAAATGTAATGCGCATCCAGAAAATTGATATTCGCGGTGTACTCTCTAATGAACTCAGGAGGAATATCAGCACTGTTATAAGACTCAAACCTGGGGAAATGTATGTCCCCGTAATTGAGAAAAAAGATGTCGATTCTATCAAAGCAGTATGTGCTGATAACGGTTATTTTCGCGCAGATGTTAGTGTCAATGCAATTGCCAGTGACAGAAGTTTAACATATCAGATCAACTTGAGAAATCCTACGGTTATCAAAAAATTTCAAATTCACGGAACTACTGCAATATTCTCAGAACACATCAAAGAAATATGTCAACCCCGTGTCGGAAAAGTATATCGCAGATCTGATGTTGATGAAGATATTGCGGCAATTCGCGACCTTTATAGAAAAAAGTACTATCCGAGTCCTAAAATTAAACCTAACTTTTACCCCCAATCCGGTGTGCTGACACTCGAAATAAATGAAGGTATACAACTCTTGCTTGATTATGTGGATGAGAACGGAAAACCAATTATTCACGACTCTCCTATTCGCAATTTTCTGGCAAAATTAGGCATAAACAGACAAGAGTCAGAAAAAGATCAACTCAGAAACAAAATAACATCTTTAATCAATGATCAATCTCGATGGGTGCAGACTGTAGAGAGGCACTTTGCAGCAAAGGGATATGATGGGACAAAAGTTGATTTAGAAAAATTAACCAATTCTCCTCTCCATGTAAAATTTATTATTAAGCCGGGCACGAGATACATTGTGACTAAAGTTGAATTCACCGGCAATGAGGCGTTTCCAGCAAAAGATTTGCTTCGAGAGATGGAGACCATACCTGTCAATTTTTTCTCTCGACATATTAGGAGACGTTTTTTTTCAGAGCTTACGCTTGAAAGAGATAAGAGAATCTTGAAAATTTTGTATGAAAAAGCTGGTTATCGTGGAGTACTTATAAAACAAGATATTGTGAAACAAAACGCTAATAATCGGAATGTTGGAGAAATCTCTATAAACCTTACATTTTCTGAACCCTACAAAGAAATTATTTACCGATGTCATTTTATCGGAAACAGTATTCTTGACACGACTACTCTCTTTGAAGCTTTGCCAAGTCCACTCCCGGTCCCAAATGCGCTGTTGGTCCAAAAAAATTATGAGAACGCAATACTTAAAGCATATCAAGATCGCGGTTACTTTTTTGCTAAGATCAAAAACACATATTTTCTACAAAAAACGGACACTCCAGTTTTTCAGGTGAAGGGCAATTTTGCGAAACAATTGGATGCTGGTACACTACCTAAGAAATTAAGTGATACATTTAGAAAACACAATTTACCACTTGCCGGAACATTTATTGCTACTAAAATAGGTGAAGAGTGGATTATCCAGGATACTGATGGTAACGCTCGTTATACGCTCAAGCAGGAAAAGGAACAACTTGCTGTATTTGAACATGGCATCCTACATTTAGAGATAGATGAGGGAAACCAAGTAGTGTTCGGCAATTTTCATTTTGCTGGCGACATTGGTGTTAAACAAAACATTCTCAAACGCGAGGTGGCACACCTGCCAGGCACCCTCTTTACGCTTGAAAAGTTGAGTCGGGCTACCCAAAATCTCTATAATACAGGAATTTTTGAACCTGGAATCCGCGCGGGACCGGTAGTGCCAACAGTCCTTGAAGAACAACCAAGTAATTTTGATACAAACAGTTCATCAATTCATTCTTCACCGCAACCAATAGCCAAAGATGTTGAAATCCGACTCCAAAAACGGAAACCAGGCGCATACGGTGCAAGTGCCGGTGCAAGTTCTTCAGACGGCCTACGCGGCACAATTGCGCTGAGTCATCGTAACCTCTTTAAACGAAATGTTCGATTCAGATTACGGGGCAGATGGGGAACACGCGGTTATCTATACGATACAACCCTAACTGAACCTTGGCTCATAGGTAGAATAAGCGGTAGTTTACAGTTTTTGGGAAGGAAATTGGAAGAAGACGATGACGTTCGGGCACTGCAAGGAAGTTTTATACTCAGTAGAAAGTTACCTGGGGCACATCGCCTGAATTTAGAATACAGCTATCGTGATTTAAAAGATACCTCTGAAACAATAGATACCGCGATAGTCCCTTTAATTCCAAACCCGTCAACAACTGTCAGTAGTCTACGTTTTTTATGGAGACAAGACAGTCGGTTTCCATCTTTAAACCCAACATCAGGTATGTTAAACGAGGCTACAGTCGAAGTTGCAGGAGGTGTTTTAGGTGGGAAAAGCAGCTTTTACAAAATAACAGCAGATACTCGCTATCACAAAAAACTAAACGAGCGCGGACTTGTGTTAGCAACAGCACTCCGATTCGGTTACACCCCAGGTCTCCAAACTAAAGCGAACAGCAAGGCAGAATTAATTTCCTTTGAACGATTTTGGGCAGGAGGCAGCACAACAGTCCGCGGATATGAGGAGAGAGGATTGGGACCTGAGGATATCACCCGCAAACACCGTGGCAACGTTCAATTTATCTTTAATACTGAATTACGTTTCCCAATTTTTGACCCAATTCAAGGTATTCTCTTCTTCGATTCAGGAAATGTTTGGGACACTTGGGAGGACATTCAGTATGACTGGCTGCCTTCCGCTTTAGGTGTTGGTCTACGATTAAACTGGGGACCTTTCAGCTTTGGAATTGATTATGCCGTACCGCTTATCTCAGTCCCGGAGGTCCCGATAAATTCATTATTTTTTCGTGTAGGCAGTACGTTTTAGAAATCATGGACTATTCCGATTGGTCATAAGGTCTTCCCAATGCCAGTGGTGCCTCTGCCCTACCTACAAAACCTGCCAGTACCGCTAAACAAAGCACAAAAGGCAACATCAAAAACCACTGATATTGGATCCCCAACCCAGATGCCTGAAACCGATTATCCAGTGCAAATCCGAAACCGAAAAGTAGTGCGGCACCACAGGCTTTCACGGGATGCCACTTGCCGAAAATTACAATAGCCAACGCAATAAAACCTCGCCCAGATGTCATTCCGGGTGTGAAGTAAGGCACATCTGCAAGCGACAAATAACCTCCACCTATCCCCGCCATAGTTCCTGCAAACAACAGACACATCGTCCGCAAAAGTGACACGTTTGAGCCAACAGTAGAAATCGCTTTCGGATGTTCCCCACAAGCTCGAACCCGTAGTCCCTGTTGTGTGTGGTAAAGGAAGAAGTAAACACACGGCACAAGTAGAAAAGTCAGAAAGACAATGACATTGTGTGAAAATAGTGCCTTCCCGAATAGTGGAATCTCTGAGAGGAATGGTACATCAATTTGTTTGAAATATGGAACGCTCTGCGGACTACCAGTTTTCCCAAATAGTCGCTGATATACTACTTGTGTGAATCCTAACGCTAACAGTGTCACCGCTGTGCCGATGACAATCTGGTCTCCACGCTGTCTTACCGCTAAAAACGCGAAGAGGGCAGCGGTCATCAGTCCCCCTAACCCCGCTACCAAAATGCCGATCCACGGTGCCAAAAACGGCAGTCCAGCAGTATAAAATGACGCAACCATTCCAAAAAGAGCACCGATAAGCATCATGCCTTCAATGCCAATGTTAATGACACCAGCACGTTGTGCAATCACTTCTCCTAATGCAGCAAGCAAAAGAGGTGTTGCTCCACGGATCGTAGCAGCGAGGATATCTTCAAACATCTCTATAATGTCCACTCCTTCTCTTCATCTATAATCATTTCAATCAACCGAATTTCGTATACCCTACAACGCTCTTTTACGAAGAAATTTAAAAGAACTTGATCCAACAACAAAAAGAAGAATTATTGCTTGCATCATCAAAGTCACCTTGCTGGAGATGCCGACTTCCGCCTCCATAGCAAACGAACCCCTCGTTAGTGCGCCAAACAACAGTGCTGTCCCAACCGTTCCGAGTGGATGCAATTTCGCCAATAGAGCAACTGCAATAGCCGTATAGCCGTATCCTGGTGAAAACTGTTTGGTAAGCCGAGGGGCGAGTGCCATGAGTTCAATTGCCCCGCCGAGCCCAGCGAGTGCTCCACTAATAAAAAAGACGCGCAGCGTGTTATATGTAATTGAAATTCCTGCGGCCTCTGCCGCTGCTGCTCCTTCACCTACGGCACGGAGCTGATATCCAAACGTAGTACGAAACAGAACGAATGTTAAGACAACAGCCAATAAAACTGCGATACCGATACCGGGATGAATTCGATGTGATTCGAAAAGACGTGGCAACTCCACCCATTTGACGATCGGGTCACTCTGCGGACCGGTTTTGGATGCCTCCTGCAATGGACCGCCATCTACCATTAGGCTGACAAATTGAATTGCAACATAATTCAACATAATTGTGCTTATAACTTCGTTGACACCACGTTTTATCTTGAGTACCGCTGGGAAAACACCCCACATACCACCTGCAAGCACTGCAATGCTGAGACAAAGTGGTACCCCTATCCAAGAGGTGCTGGGCAGGAATGTTGCTATCTTCGTTCCGAACCATGTTGCCGCCAATGCACCTACGAGAAACTGCCCCTCAGCACCGATATTCCATATTCCGCACCGAAACGCCATCGCGACAGAAAGCCCGGTCATTAGAAAAGGGGTGCTTTTTACTAACGTTTCACCTACCCCACGTAGAGAACCGAATGTCACTATAAAAGCTTCTTTGTATGCCTCTATTGGATTATAGCCAAACAATAATATAATGATGCCGTTTGTTATGAACGCGCTCGCTAAAATCAGGTTCGGCACCACCACCCATTGGAAAAAGCTGGGATATTTTTCCATCGTGCTGAAACTTATGGATTTCGCTTTACGATATATTTCAGGAAAATTATGCATCTGTATCCGTTTCTCCCATCATTAATAATCCCAATGCTTCAATATTATTACGGTGGGTAGTGGCATCAATTAGTCTTCCTCTTGACATCACGTAGAGTCTATCACTTATCTGTAAGACTTCGTCTAACTCTGTTGAAATCAAGAGTACAGATTTTTTTCGGTCGCGCTGTGCAAGTAAATTCTGATGCACATATTGTGCAGCACTGACATCTAATCCACGTGTAGGGTTAACCGCAACAAGCAGCTCAGGTTGCGGTGAAATTTCTCTTGCGAGAACAATTTTCTGTTGATTTCCACCTGAAAGTGCTGAGGCAGGCGTATTGACGGAAGGTGGGCGAATGTCGTAAGCTTCAATAAGTTGCATCGCTGCCTCATTTTTTGCTTTCTGATCTAATATTCCCCATTTTGCCACATGTTCAAAATGCGTTATGTTCAACATCAGATTGTCGGCTGTAGAAAACGAAGTAATTATACCCATAGTCCGCCTATCTTCAGGAATGTAACCGACACCACACCGACGGATGTTTTTTGTTCCCACAGGTTGCATACCTAAAACCTCTACCGTTCCAGAAGCAGTAGGACGCAATCCCATAATTGCTTCTGCCAATTCACGTTGACCGTTTCCATCCACCCCTGCTATCCCGACAATCTCACCACGATATGTTTCAATAGAGACATCTTCAACTGCGATTTCGTTTCGGGCTCCCAATACTGTCAATCCTGAGATATTTAGCACTTTGTGAGTTGTTGCTTTGTTCTCTTTCCGTTCTACCTCCGATATTTCCTCACCAAGCATCTCTCTGGCAAGTCCACGAGCAGAAAGTTCGCCTGTCTTCCCGTGATATACTTTTTTGCCACGTCTCAAAACCGTAATCCTATCGCTGATTTCTAATACCTCTTTCATTTTGTGGCTAATAAAAATGATTGAGCGATTATCAGCTTGTAAGGCACGCAGAATCGTAAAAAAATCGGTAACCTCTTGTGGACTCAGCACTGCTGTCGGTTCATCAAGTATCAGAATGCGGGCATCAACTGCAAGTGCCTTTAGAATTTCAACCCGCTGTTTTAATCCCACTGAGAGCGTGCGTACAAGCGCACTTGGATCAACTGCCAGACCGAATCTCTGTGAAAGTACTTCGGTGATCCGGATTGCTTCATCTTTTTTATACCGAAACTTGCTGAGTTTTATGGGGTTTCCGTTTTCTTTAGGTGAGGATTCCAAGTCAGGTTCAACAGAGTCTGTTGTCCCATCTCTTGAACTAAATTGCGCGACAGTGAGTGCTATATTTTCAGCGACAGTGAGATTCTCGATTAACATAAAATGTTGATGCACCATGCCGATGCCGTTGACAATCGCATCACGCGGGGATCTGAAAATTTTTGATTTGCCAGAGATATGGATGCTCCCACCTGAGGGTTGGTAAAGTCCGTAGATGAGGTTCATTAGGGTGGATTTTCCTGCACCGTTCTCCCCTAAAATCGCGTGGATTTCACCGGCTTGCAGTTCAAAATCTACATTGTCAACTGCGACAAGGTCACCGAATGTCTTCGTAATGTTTTGAAGTTCAAGAACGTTTTCTGTTTCCATCTACATCGCACACCACTTCTCAGCTCTGGCAGTTGTCAATTCACCATCGTAAGCAACAAACCGAAGGGAGATCTTCCATGTCTCATTTGCTTGCGTTGAAACTGGACCTGTCTGTGTCGGGTTATAGAGTGCCATACCGTAATCCCGAATGAACCACGGACCGCGAACATCTTCATCAAGAATTGTCATAAAGACACCAAAATGCCCATGCCCTGTAAGTTGGTTTTGGTATGCCACAAAGTCCGATATACCTTGGAGAGCTTCAACTTTACCTCTGCGATTGTTATCACCGATAACAACGCCTCCCATGACAGGTAAAAGTCTCGGTTCAACACGCATACCGATGCTCCCGTACTTGGTTTGCGGATATTCAACGGCACCGTAGGCAGCCATCTTTTCACTTGTCATGTCGCAAACTGTAGCATCAGCAAGGGAGTATAGATTGACAGCGCGAATTTCGTCAATCAAAGGCTCTTCGTTGGTATCGCGCCAGATAATCTTCTGAACGAATTGAACGCCATCTGCATGTGGTGCTATGTCAATTTCTTTCCCCGTTTCCATACGTCCCAAATTCTCAAAGAGTCTGTCTGTAAAGGAACGCCGTGGCGGTGCTCCCCAAAACCATGCTTCTCGGTCTCCAATCTTCACAGGTGCTTGCCCAACAAAGATGCCATTGTGAAATGGATGATCAAAAGCAAATTCTTGAATAACAGTATGTCCAGCAGGCGTATAGAATGGAAAGACAAAGGGACGGTAAAAGTTTGCACCAATCCCTCCTAAACAACGTCCCGTATCGGTGTCAACAACCAAATGTGTTTTAGCATTAACTATTACTTCAAATGTACTCATTATTCACCAAATTTTAAATTTTATACATATTGTATAGAAGCATATTCTAATTTTGCCCTATTTGCTTGTGTCAAGCAAATAGGGTGTGACGTTCTTCAATTGAGATGTTTTTCAAACCAACCGATGATCCGTTCCCAGCAATCGGCTTGCTGTTCGGATTGCCAACTAAGTGGATGATGGCCTTCTCCCCTGTACCAGGCAAAAGTCGCTTCCTTCTTAAGTCTACGTAATCCAGAAAAAAGTTCTCCAGATTGCGCATAGTCAAAACCGCCAAAACCTTCTCCACAATAAATAAATAACGGTGTTTCAACCTTATCCAAATGAAATATGGGCGAATTGTCAATATATCGCTGGTGTTGTTGCCAGAGCGAACCGCGCATACGTCCCTGTCCCTCTTCTGCCCAACCAATGCGGTTACTATGTCCCTCTTTAGAAAGTTGCCCGTAAAAGCTAGTCAAATTGTAGAGACCGCCGCCGCAAGATGCTGCTTTGAAACGGGTGGTTTGCGTTATCACTCCCACTGTACTGTATCCACCGTAACTGAATCCCATTATTCCCAAACGATTTGGATCGGCGATACCCATTTCAATTACTTCGTCTACGACCGATAGCACGAATCCAGACATATCTTTTAACGATTCGTTGGATTCAGGCGGCATATCAACACCGAGTATTGCAAAACCTTGTGCTGCAAGCAGTTGAAAGTTAATCTCTGTCCTCCGTTGGAACCCAAAACTATAAGCATACCTTGATAAGTTGTCTCCGGGATAGACCCATGTAATTAAAGGATAACACTTTCCTGCCTCGTAGTTGGCTGGCAGCATCAAAACATGACGGAAACATTGACCTTCCACTGTTTCTGATTTGATGAGACGGATTTCACCAAAGTCTAAATTATATAGATGTGGATTGAGCTCAGTAACTTGATGTCGTTTTCCCGTGACTATATCGAATGTCCAGATTTCTTCTGATCGAGTCGTATCTTCTGATCTATATACAATCTGTGTGCCATCACCCACAACCTCAAAATCATCAAGAATTGACCAAGGATGGAATAGATGAATAGGCTCCTCAAACAGACAGGTAGCACGTGCTTCAGCAGTGTTTATCGAATAAAAACCATCTTTTCTCGTTTCTGGATCATGGGTTTGGATACAGATAGCTCGTTCTTCGCTTGATTGCCAAACGGCATGTGTCCTCACTTTCGCTATGATGCAAACGATGTCTCGATTCAAGCCTTCTGTAAGTTTCCGCGCATTGCTTCCGTCTGATGCAATCTCCCACACATGTCCATCAAAACCGCAGAAAACCGAGTTTCCTGATGCGTTCCATAATGGTCGTGTGAAAAACCGAGGGTTCTCTGCAAAATTCTCGGTAAGGTTTTTCTGTTCATCGCCCTGTGTTGATGTCAAAAAGAGACCATCCGGGTGAGCAAATACCAGCTGCTCAGCATCTGGTGCCCAACTCACGACTCTTGCTCCATGTCTTATTTTTGTCGCCAAGCGTCGTATTGGTGTTCCATCTAAAGGTACTAATAACAACTCAAAAAGGGTTGCCTGAGATGTCAATTTTTCCGGTCCTATCAAGTTCATCACCGCAACTGTAGTGTTATTCGGAGAAAGGGACATGTCTAATGCATGTAATCCCCGCATCAAAATCGATACGTCACCAGTCTCAAAGTCGAAAACCGCTAAATCCGCCTTGAGATATGCGACTGAATTTAGTTTCTTCTTTGAAGAAAACTGTTCATCTGTTTCAGTCTGCCAGACATTTATAGCTTGTCCCTCAGAATCAGGAGAAATAATTGTGGAAATATCCATATCTTCTGGCCGTAATCTTGTAATGAGTTGTTTTCCATCTGATGTCCACTGTGGTGCTTCAAAACCGTATACTGGACAAATCGGTTTTTCGCTAATTCGCCACTGTTTATTTTCAATTTTATCCCAAACCCAAAGTTGCGGAGCACCCATTCGGTCAGAGCAAAATGCGACATAGCGTCCATCTGGTGACCACCTTGGTGCCCAGTCAACTCCCACATCTGAACCAAGCTTGTAAGACTCCTTTGTCCTGATATTGGCAACCCAGACCTCATTACAATGAGCATGAACGGGTGCGCCAGTAGAAAGAAATCCTGAGAATTCTGTGGTTTTCTGTTCAGATGGTGACTTTCGATTGGGATCCTTCACGACATAGGCAAGCCACTCACCATCTGACGAAAGCTGCAATACCGAAAGTAATGAAAAAGACTTCATTTCCTGTACATCTGAAATGGTTAATGTATTGTGAGCCATCTTTTTGCCTCATTTATGTTTTATGTTGCATGACACAAGTCAATCCAATTATTGAAGTGCTACCGTTTATTCAGACCAAAATTTAGCAAAGTTAAGACAAGTTTTTTTGCTCAAATTCCACAGGTGTCAAATACCCTAACGCAGAGTGAGGGCGTTTGTGATTATACACTTGTGTAATAAAATGCCCAATGCGGGTTCTTGCTTCGTGGATGTCCTCATAGTCATTGAGATGAACTTCTTCTTCCTTGAGCGTGCGGATAAGTCTTTCAGCATATCCGTTCTCCCAAGGACACCCTCTCCGGGCGACTGAAATCTCAATCCCATGATGCCTAAGCAGTGAGATGGACGCATTTGAAAGATATTGAACGCCTTGATCAGAATGATGGATCTCTGGGACACTTTGACATAATGCTGTCTCCAAGGGTTTCAACGTCAGAGATTGCGTCAAGTGTTGACTGATATGCCACCCTCTGATCATGCGAGTGAAGACATCCATGAGCAGACAAACATAGATAAAGTGTCCTTTGAGGCGGACGTAGGTAATATCGCCCACCCAGACCTGATTACATCGGGAGACATCAAGGTTTTCAAGGCGATTGCTCCAGGGACGCACACCCGCAACGGATGTCGTGGTTTGACAGACACGCTTGACAGAAACCGAGAGGTTGGCGGACTTCATCAATCGGGCAACACGTTTATACCCGATGGTGTATCCGCTACGCACCAACAACTGTGTGGGACGCCTATATCCGTATGTTGGATATAGCAAAGATAACGTCTCTATTTCATCCTGGAGGCCCGCTTCACACGGGGCCTGCTTGGAGTGATAATAGAGGTTGCTTCGGTTGAAACCGAGTGTCTCACATATCTGCCGAACCGAAAAGTCTGTCCGTAATGCCGTAACCATTTCTCGCTGCTCCATCGAGGCTAACTCAAGTAAGTTGAGGCTTTTTTTTGGATGTCAAGTGCCAAGGTCAACCGCCCAACGAGTTGCTCAAGTTGGGCGATCCGCTCCGCAGAGGCATCAGACTGTTTATCAGCGGGTTCAAAGAGGGTCGCCGCTTTTTCAAGAAGCTGTCGCTTCCACTTTGAAAGTTGTTCATCGATGAGGTTATGTCGCCGACACACTTCTGCTTGGGAACTTTCAACGCTGAGAGCCTCAAGAACAACTTCGGCTTTAAACTCGGGGGTGAAGTTTCTTCGTTTTCGTTTCGCCATCGGATACTCCTTTCAAGGAGATGGATATTATACCATAATCTTGTCTTAGAGAGCGGCCCGAATTTCCGATGGCAGTACATATGCTTGTCTATTACACAATTATTGCTCAATAAAGTATATGGTATCAGTCCAGAGATGTCAACATCAATTTGATACAATTTACATTGACATCGTAAGATAAAACCTGTTAGAATTTACATGGGAAGGGACAAAATGAATTTAACCGAACAACTGAACGATAAACATCAACTAACAATACAAAACACATTATCCTGAGGTAAAGACAATATGAAAAACCTCCTTTCGGTAATTTTAGCCATCCAATTCATTTTCATCTCCCTCGGTTTCGCACAAGAGAGCTGAGGCGCGTGAAGCAACCCCACAATCCCACAGGGTGGGGGTAGTGAAGTTAGTTTAACTTCAGAGCAAAAGAAATTTCAAGTCTCTTTTGGCACACGCGGATTCAGCGCACAAGGTGGACACCTTGAAAAAAAAGGACTTTCTTCTACTGGTAACGTTATAGAGGTAGCAGATCATCGACATGAAGTGCAGTTGAACGTAGTCCGGTTTGATGTCGGATTTAAATATCAACTCAGTGGAGAGTGGCGATTGGAAGCGACCCAGCCTTATGAGATAAAAAGTCAAGATGCAAGTATTCCAGATATCGATTCGGTTGATGATCCTGAAATGAAAAATGCCATGTTACGGAATCAGGATATCCACCATCGTAACGCGACCTATAGCGGTGTTTCGGATATGGATCTTCTGTTAGGTTATACCAAGCATGGAATTCTTGGAAAAAACGACATGCTCACGGCAAAACTCGGCACGACAATTCCGTTTGGCAAAACCGAAGAGGACCCGTGGGTGCTCGGAGATATGGGAAAGCAACATCTACACATCCAATTCGGCACAGGGACATTTAATCCGATTGCGGATATGCGCTACAGTTTTCCTGTCTATGGCGGGTTAGCTGCAAATGCAAGTATCCGAGGTAAGGTTCCTTTCTATGAAAACAGCAAGACCTATCGCGGTTCGTGGGATGTTACCTACACTGGTGGATTGAATTATCGGGTGAATAAGTGGCTTTCGCTTCAAACGAGTTATCTTGGTCTTTATCAATCCTATGCGTATTGGGCAGGGGAAAAGGACATCAATACTGGTTTACGTTTTAGTATGGCATCGCTGGGCGCGTCCATTGCGACTCCTTATAACGTTCCGCTGTCTATTATGTTGATGTTGCCGATACAACAGGAAACCCTTTATGATGCTGATAGTGATGCGTTTGAATTGGGGATGTTGGTTTCCGTAACTGCGTTGTATTCATTTTGAATAATAGTTTGCAAAAACTGATAGGTGCGCATTTGTAATAGAACAAATCACGCACCTTTTGCTTTTAATACTCATCGAGTGTGTCATAGCACATCAATATCCCTGCCACAGAGGCGCGAATCTCCTGCCCTTCCTTGACGAGTAAACGCCTTTTCAGGAGTAGCTCCTCTATCTCATCTTCAGCGGCACTTTCTGTGATAAATCTGCGATAGAGCGGTTCTCTTAATGTCCCTTGATATGTATTTGGGAGGAACTGTTTGTCAATACGTTTGGTTGAAATGTTATACATTGTTCTTCCAGTGATAGCAGTTTTGTTATTGTTACTACACGCTATATGAGTAATCCAAAGATTTCAATTCATACCATATTACATCAATTTCAAGTGGACATAGTTCTTTTTTGATTCTTTCTATGTGATTAGTTATGTTTTGAGATGGTTGTTGCTTATCTATACATGAAAACAAAACTATGTCTGGCTTTACTTTCTTGGCAATTTCTGCCGTTTTATCAAAATCATTTATATTGAAAAGACCTATTGATTGCTTGACTTCACCGATAATGAATTTGCCATCCTGAATGCATGCAATATCTATTTCTGCAATTAAATCTAAGTCTTCGGATGATGTGTCCTGACGTTCAGCATATAGATTTAAATTCGGAGAATAGAGGAAAGAGTCTCTGCTTTCATCAAGCAATTGTCCCAAAACCAAAATCAGAGGTGTAGTTCCATGTTGGGCATGTGCAGCATGGACGAGATTATTCAATCTATAGTACCAATCAAGTTCCGGCTGTAAAGGAAACGGTATCCTGCACCCTTGACAAATTAAGTGCTGACCAATATCGTCTACATGGTACCAGTTTGTCATACCGCAATTAGTAGGACATTGTGGTCTTACGCCAATCTGAATAATATTCCTTTGCGTAAGTTCCGAAAGATTATCTTTAACCTCTTCTGCACTAAAACCAAAACCCGTTAGATCCTTTTCAGAATAGTTACCTGTTGAATTTTCATTTTCAAAAAACTTATCTTGCCATGCCTCAGCTTCTGCTGTAAATGCTTTGAAAGGTGACTCTTTCTGTTTTAATGTGAGAACTTTAGCAAGATTTATTGCCTGCGTTGCCAGTGATTCAATTGCGTTTTTATCATCTGCAGTCAACGTACCCGACCTATCTATAAGTTTTCTAATTTTGTTAGTAACAAATTCTTGAGCGTTCTGTACTGCGTTAGTGTTTTTGGATAAAATATCAAACATAGATCGCCAATATGGGTTCCTAAACACCTCATACGCTAAAGTCAGATTACCGAACAGTTCCAAGACACCTTGTAAGTATTTCCCTTTGTCGGATATGTCAGCGTGATAGTATTCTGTTTTTGTAATCTGAGTGCGTGGATCATTGTTAGCATACACATGACGATTATTATTAAAAAACAGAGAAGATACTACCGACTCAGGATTCTCCATGGTGAACTTTAATACTTTTTCTCCTCTTTTCATCAGAGCTGAAGAGAAGTTATTTTGTCTGATTCTGCTAAATCTGTCAAACATGTAATACGTCAAATGATTTCGGCTTGGAAACATCCAGAGAAGGAAATGCCCATCCATTCTCCTTATTACATCGTCGGTATTTCCATACCGATCATGAGTGAACTCAATATAAAAATCTGCCATCCAATGACCGTCCGGATCATGTTGTAATAATCCGTTTGGTTCAGTTAATTCAAGTATGTTTGTATTACCTTGTCCCCTATGAAGTTCAATATTACTATCTCTATCGGAAAATGGATTTTCGCGTAGTGAGAATAATGGATATTCAGGACGAAAATTAGGTATTTGAGGATCACCGTAACATTTTACGTCTGTATGCGTCCTCAGTTTATTTTGAAATCTACTTGCAATATTCTTGAGATCCTCTTCTTCAGTGCTGAAACTCACAAACTGGACTGTTTTGGTGTTCTGCCGCTCAATCCAAGAGTTTTTGCTAATCCAAGCACATAGAGCATCTTCCATATTTGGATCGGTTGCTAAGGCAGTGGGAACCCATAACTGATACATATACTGGCGTTTCCATCGACTTATCAACCAAGGTCTGTTCCAAAAATAGACAAGATCTTCTATGGTATCGCCCACAATAACTTGAAAACGATCTTGTTCTTGTTTATCAACATCTCGTTCTGTATTCGGAAAAGCACAAATTTGATCACGGTATATTATATTATTTGTGTTAGCGAGTTCTGATAAAGCATCAACGAGACTTTCCTGATCAACCGTTAAGTATATATTTTTCTCAATCTCAATCTCATTAGAGTTGAGACTCTTACTTTTCCTATAAGGATGAACAATTAATTTTTCATCCTTTCGTTCAATGTAGTGTATACCGTTATTTTCTTTATCTATTATTGCCCAATTTCCAGGTTTTTGCACTGATTCTTTACTGAACACTTCCTGAGAAAAAGGTATACCTTTTTCTTCAAGTCCTTTTTCTATAAACCCTTCATGTACCTCTTGAGGCACCTCTCCTCGTGATAACGATGCCTCAAGCGATTTCGGAATATCAAATGCATCCCAACCGTGATGATACCTTCCGTTTGCAGATACTCCAAAATTGCGGTTAATAAAAAGTTTATCCACGTTGGTATCCATCTCATCTACATTAAAAAGTCCAAGTATTGGTTCTCCAAACAATACCAATGTTTCAGGGATATTTACTGATTTAGGATTTGCACGGGCGGGGGAAATGCGTGTACTAACCCCTGTTACTAATCTTGAATTGTCATCTTCTCGAAACTCTTCAATTGTCAAAGGAGATAGGAAGTTCTCAAATTTTTCTATGAGTTCATTGCTCAGTGGCACTAAGGGTTTGATAATATCTGGGTCAACGTCACGTAGAAACTTCCACCAATTATCTTCGATTGTGATTCCATCAGTTAGAATAATTGGGTTGAAACGACCACCCCACAATCCCCGGTTGAAATTTATTATTTGATCGACTATCTCAATACTGTCCTGTGAAGGATTCACAAGGAACACGATCCGCATCGGACGTTTATCTATGTAAATGGAATATGGATTTGTGAACATAATAATGTATGAATCCTCCCGAATGTTTGGTTAACTATCAGTAGACGATAACCGATTCTGATTAAGTTTGTGTTGTCTGTGGAACTGCTTCAATTTTGAGTAGTCCATCTATCTCTTGTATCCTTAACTTTTTTGTAATTTCTTGATCTTGATAAACACTGTATTTAGAAATATCCAGTATTTGCTTAGGGTTATATTTTGGTTCATATGGACTGTTGGTATCAAATATTAATGAGTATTGTAGGTGATTGTCAATAAGACTAAGAGTCTTCGGATTAATATTTCTGTTTCGAATCGTGTCGTAAGCATCTATGTGTCCAGTATAGAAACCTTGACCGATATTACTGCGGAGCAGATGTACAAAAATATGTAGATCGTCAAAGTCACATCTCATCTCTCGGTCAAGCACGAAATCAAAAAGTTTAGGTTGTAAATTTCGAAGATTATTTTCTATTGAGAGATCCCCTTTATGATTTGGATAATCTATGGATATGAAACAACTCACGATTTGCTTTAAAAGCCTTAAAGGATTGAATCTTATTTCTCCTTCTATACTTTGGACATCAGGTGTTAGGTCAGAATTTGCAATCTGATCCCACTGTTTTTTCCAATCTATGTATGCGTTTCCATACCAAGATCCTGTAGTATTGTTACATTTTTCACATAAACTATATTTTTTCGGTCCACCTTGTTCGTGTGTAACTAATCCTGCTCTACTTAATTCTTGAAAATTTCTTGATTGTGGCTTTTCTGTCATAGATATGTACATTGGATCTTTGATTTTCACTTGGAATGGTTTAGTATGATTACGTTTGGCACCAGGGAATATGTGTTCTATTGTAAGTTCAATATTTTGGGCATTACATAATGCACATGTTCCAGTCATTTTTTTCTTTTTACTCATTATTCACTCCTTTAATGGTTTATAAAAATAGGGTATCACAGGATATCGTAAAATTGCAATCTAAATAAAAAGTCGTATTGGGTGATTTTGTTTAGTGTTTTGAATAAAAACATGGATTATCAACTCAACTTTTCTGCCCATTCACTCAACACCCGCGCCATTTCAACAAAAACGTCCTCATCAGATTGACGCGAACGTTTTAGGATTTTGAATCCATGGTCAGCGGTGTCCAGCAGATGTAAAATCGTCTTGTCGCCAAGTTTTTCGCAGACGGGTTCCAACAACTCAAGATTTGCCAACTTATCGCGTGTGCCAGACAGGAATAGCATTGGAATTGTGACATCAGCCAGGTGTTCCGCGCGTTCCGTGCCTTCTCTACCAGAAGGATGCAACGGAAAAGCAAAGAAAACAAGTCCACGCACATGTTCAATCGGTGCTTTTGCTGCAGACATTGAGGACATACGTCCGCTATAGGAGTGTCCGCCGACGAGGATGGACAGATCGCTTGCTGCTTCATGTGCAGCAGCTGCAGCAGATCGGACTGTTTGCAGCGCAACCGCCTCTGATTCTCTGCCGCCACCACCCCGTTCCATGTAAGGAAACTGATATCGGAACGTTGCGATGCCGATATCTGCTAATCGTTCGGAGATGGTCTGAAGTGTTGAATGGCGCATATTTGTGCCTGCGCCATGCCCAAGCACTAACAGCCATTTTGCGTTGTCTGGACGGATTAGAAGTGAGGAGACCTCACCTTTTTCTGGTGTTGCGATAAACTTCGATTCAATTGCTTCATAATTCATTTTTTCTCCCTTCAGTTGCTATAGTAAAACCTATAATTACTTGAACCCTATTAGCAGCGCGCTTACAAAACGCGCCTACAAGACTAAAATTGAATTCTACAGTAAACACTGTTGCACAACATCTCGGTAGGTTTCTAACCCTACAGTCTCTAACCCTTTTACCTTAGCCATATCGTCCCATCGCCGTAAGGTGAGCGCGTCCCGAAAATGCGGAATTTGTTCAAATGCCTCCTGCTCTTTATCAGACATAACACCTCCCTGAAGTTTGAGACTCGTTTTTGACGCATTGGATAACCCATCATAGTAGATAGCATCAATCGTGCATAAATATTTTTTCGCTGGCACATGTAGTCGGATTGGCGTTGTAACGGCTTCCGGAAAGAACGGTTCCAGATATTGCGCGCCAATCTCCTCGTGATTCAGGTCGGCATCCAGAAAGGCAATATCCGCATTGTGTTCATCTAAGATAAAATGTCCGATGTCGTGGAGTAATGCGCTCGTAATCAGCGTGGGACTCGCATTCTTCTGCTTGGCAAGCGTAGCACATTGGAGTGCGTGTTCTAACTGTGTTACGGCCTCATCGTAAAACGACTGCCCTTTATTTTCTATGTAGTTGAATAGGATGTCAACCTTTTGCTCTGGTGTTGCGGTGCTCATTTCCTGTGCTAAGGTAAGATCAACGAACTTTTCAACGCCGCTTGCAAGTTGAAATTTGTTATTACTGGGCATGATTTACTGCTTTTCCTTGAAAATGTGCGATTTTGCTAATTTGTTCGTCTCGATTTGAACCTTCTTTTGCATATTGTGCAAAGGCTTGCCGTTTGTCAGCATAATACTGCTCACGCCAGTCTCCTTGCGATTTTGCGTTATAGGTGAGATAGATAATACGTCTCGGTTCATTTGAGCGGTTAGTGGGACTCTTATGTGGAATGTAAGAGCCGAAAAGTAGGATGTCTCCAGGATCTGTAGGAACGGGGACCCACTCCATTGCAACGGCAGTTTCGGGAGCGACACAACCCTTTTCATCCAGCGCGATAAACCCTTCCTGATGCCTACCTGGAGCAAAATAGAGACATCCGCTTTGTGGTGTTGCTGAATCCACTGAAATTAGACAGGTAATATGGAAATCCACGAACTCGTAGGCGGGAGCGTCCTGATGCGCAGCGTAACCGCCGCCACCGGGATACTTGTAATTGATTTTCTCTTTGTAGAGAATTGCTGGTTCTGTCATCAAATCAGAAACAACTTCTAAAACTTTACCGCCTGTTACGGTGTTTTTTATATCGGTATGATACGGCACAAAATTTTCCGAACGAGAGAGTCGTGCGCCATTTGGTGTTGATTCGTAGTGATGCATCCACTTGTCTTCTGTCGTTTCCCAAGATGAGATTTCAGAGACACACGTTTGTAAAGCGTCTATCTCTTCGGTACTGAAAAAGCCAGGGATTTTCAGAAAACCGTTGTTTTCCCAGTCACAGTAAATTGCTGAATTGAGGTAAGTCATAATTCCATCCTTGAAGGAACTTTCTTGCTTTTATAGTAAAACCTGTAATTACTTATACACTTTTATAATATCATCAATATATAATATCATCAATAGAGGTCTCAGCGTTGTATTGACGTATCCGCTTGATGTTAGCGAAATCCTTCTCAATCGGATTCAACTCCGGGGAATACGGCGGTAAAAACAACAAACTCGCACCGCATTCCCGGATCAATGCCGCCGTCTGTGAACCTTTGTGGAAAGGGGCATTATCCATAATCACAACGTGGCTGTCGTCAAGCAAAGGACATAACATCTCCGAAAGCCATGCGTTGAAGGCAACCGCATCGCAACTACCTTCGAAAAGCACAGGCACTGTGAAACATCCATCAAGACGTGCCGCAATCAAGGTTGTGGTGGTATACCGATGACTTGGCACTTTATCTTCAACACGGACACCTTTCGGGCATAAGCATACCGACGGAAATCGGTTTCGGTGAAACCACTTTCGTCAAGATAAACCGGTTTTTTGCCATGCTCGTGTGTCTCTTGTTGAAGTGCCGAGAGATACTCTTGGCGTTTTACCGGACACTGTTCTTTGTAGGTCGTGGTCTTTTTTTCGCGTGATATTGAGTTTTGCCAAGGCATAAAAGATGCCGTTTGTTGAAACACCGAAGTGTTTGGCACGTTCGGCGAGTGTGCTATCGGGAAAATCGGCAACATGTTGTTGAAGCGCATCATAATCAATGTGTCGGGGCCCTTTGGGACCCGGCTTCTCATAGGCAAAGGGGTCTTCTGCTTCTAACCAGTTATAGATCGTCCTTCTTGAGACACCGAAGGTGCGTTCTGCGGCGGCTTTACTGCCACCATTATTGATGAAATCAAGCACGCTTTTGCGTCCATCTGTTGAATATGCCATAATCATAAAGGCTAACATAAATCACAGAAAATGTAAACTTATTTTTGGGATCTACTATAATATAACGTGTATAAGGTTTTTTGTCAAATTTTAGTGTTTGTGAAGTGTCGGAGAGGAGAATGAAATGCCTACCTTTTTAATCTTTTGTTGTGGGCTTTGAACTAAACTGAAGCACGTTAGTTGGGTCTGCGACTTCCATCCGATAATCCCACCACCCATTATAATCTCCAGAAAGGATCGTCAAGGTGTTCCAGCCTTCCTTCAAGGGTAATTCAAAATGCGCCCACCAGGAAAATAGATGTTTGCCTGGGATAGCAGCACCAGGAATCTCAACCCCGTTAAGATAAAGTCTTCCGAGATTGCTTCCCCACCCAATCTGTGCAAAAACACGCCGTGCATCAGGACTCTTGATATAGGTTATGCCGAAACCGTAAGCCATCTCAGCGTTTTCGAAGATAGCATCTAATTTGATCCGTTCCTTTTCAGATAGATGTTCTTGCCAAGTGATTTTTCCTGATTTACCTTGATAGGTTTTATTAAGATTAATATCGTGTAGAGGAATTTCAAGAAAACTTTGTGGAACGTCTTTTGAGTCAGCGGGTGCTTTTTCTACGCCGAGGTCAAATGGTCCGAGAAGCATCCAATTTTTTAGGACGCGCATGTGTTCTCTGGCAATAGGGTGAAACAATTGCCTGCTGCTTAATAATTGTTCGCCACCGTATAGTACGGAATACTTGTAGATAGGAAATGGGAGGAAGTCACCCGATGGAACTGAAAAGGTGACAGCCGTTTTTGTAGTTTGCCCAGGTTTTGCTTCAAAAGATAATTGATTTGGAGAAATCTGCCAATTCTGACTCGGATCGAAAGCTATTTCAACTTTCAGCAGTTTTTCAAGCGTATTTTCCAGCGAGATTTCAAGACTTCCACTGGAAAATGGATTATCTTTGTTGAGATAAAATTCAGGCTTAAAGGTAAGTAGTTTGGAAACTTTGTCTTTAAATGCTGCGGTTGAAAGGTCTGCTGGGTGGATGTTGCCCGGTTCGATAATCGCGATATTGACATCTTTGTTGTCAACGGTTACGAGACTGTAGTGGTCAAATGCACCGTATTCCCGCACTGCCTGCGGTGTAAATCCGCCACCAGTAGCACCAAGCACAAAGTATCGGCGGTCGTTGCGTGTATGAAGTGTCAGGTTATGATAGTGCCCCGCAAAGACTGTATATGCGCGTTCTCCGAGTACTGCTTCAATTTCTTCCCAGCCGGAATGTTTCTGCAGCCATAAAGGTCTGTGCAACATGACAAACGTATGCCGCACATCCGTGTGTTGTGTCAATTGGGATTTCACATATTCAATCTGTTCTTCCCCAAACCAGTTCGTCCATTCACCACTGTTTGTGTGCCATTCTTCAGTATTGAGCAATAGAAATAGACAATTTTTGTAGGTAAATGCCGAATAGGTTCGTCCGATGTTTTTCTTCCAATAATCATACATAACTGGATTGGTAATGTCATGGTTGCCCGGTAATGGTAGGAATGGGACGATTAAATCGGATTGATGATCCCAAAATTCTTGCCATTCTGCTGCGAGTTGATCCTCGTCTGTTGTGTCGCCTTGTATTAAATCCCCAACCATGATGGCAAAGTCCGGTTTCAATGTGTTGATTTCATCTATTGCGCGGTCAAATACCGGCCACTTATCTAATCCTCCGCCAGTTTTATCTCCAATTATAGCGAAAGTGAACTTGTCAGGGTCTTCAGAAAAAGGGCGTTCAACAATAGGAATTCGGTCTGGAAAATCGGGTTTTTGGGCAGTGGTTGTAACGTTCGCCAGAAAAAATAGAACAGCAAACATCACAAAAATTCTCAGCGCGTGAGCATACTTAGACATATAATTCTCCTGGACATGTAGGTTTTACGAACATATCCCTTGCAAATAATTTTCTTACGTGTTAGTATAACGCACAAGGAATCTTTTGTCAAAGTACTGAAAGCTATTACCTATTCGGATGATACGCTAATAAACCTACACATATTTTATACGTCAAACGGACAACTATGTAACATTGTTATAGTATAATCCTTAAGCGTCTCCAACATAGCCACACTGTGATTCGCCAACATATCTGTTGACTGTATGCAAAGGACATTCACCTATGGCAACGATTTTCTATAGTCTTTCAGGCGAGGGGCGAGGACATGCGACACGTGTCCGTGCTGTTGTTGAGGAATTACGGAAGCATCACAGAATAGTAATCTATGCGCCTGGTCACGCTTATGATTTGTTGCATCCGGTGTATGAAGACACAGATGTTGAAGTAAAACACATTCCGGGGTTAGTTTTTCATTACAAGGATTGCCCTTCAACAGGACGGCGGCAGCTTGACACGCTTAAGACGGGAATGGAGGGGTTGCACTATATCGCAGGATATGCTGCCCTGTCGAAGCGCATCCAAGACGATATTGAGAAAGAAACCCCTGATTTAGTTATTACCGATTTTGAACCAGCACTCCCCAGAGCAGCACGACAAGCGGGAATCCCGTTTATCAGTCTTGATCATCAGCATTTTTTACTCGTCTCAGACCTGAGCAAACTTCCAGCAGACCTACAGCGACACGCTTTTTTAATGGCACAGATTGTACGCGGGTATTATCATGGACAGGTGCAAACAGTTGTTTCTTCTTTCTACTTTCCGCCGCTGAAGACGAATGCTAAGGACGTTTCCCAAATTGGGGTGCTGTTAAGAGCTGAGGTATTAGAGGCAACACCTGAACATGGCGACCACATTGTTGTCTATTTAAGACGTTTTGGCTCTCCAGAAGTTTTTGAAGCATTAGAAGCTTGCGGATGTGAGATGCGGATCTATGGACTCGGTGCACAACCGTCTACTGGACGTTTCCGGTTCTGTGAAATTGACATGCACAGGTTTATTGAAGACCTTGCTACCAGCCGCGCATTAATCAGCACTGCTGGAAATCAACTCATCGGGGAAGCATTATACCTTGAAAAACCTGTGCTCGCTATGCCAGAGCACGGCAACCACGAACAGCGTATTAACGGACACTTTCTCCGAGAAGCTGGCGCAGGGATGACTGTGAATATGGAACAAATTACACCCCTTTATACCCGATATTTTATGGAACAGTGTGACGCGTTTCGGGCACGCATTAACCGTGGTCAGGTACACGGAAATACCACTGCTTTGAAAATAATTAATCAATATTTGCCCGGGGCTGCATAAATCTCCGAGTATAAGGAATCATCAGATGAACCGCATTCTATCATTTCTGCCTACCCTCTGGCGATCAAGGCTACGCAAGGTAACACAGCCGCGTTTTTTGACGTACACCGTGACCTTTTCATGCAACGCTCGTTGCATCATGTGCGATTCATGGCGTAAACCTTCTCCGAACGATCTTAGCCTTCAAGAAATAGAAAACATCTTCGATCAACTCCCACGCATGGATGCGGTTCGGTTAACAGGTGGTGAACCGTTTGTGCGGCGCGATATGTTGGAAATTGCACATCTTACTCAGGAAAAACTTCGCCCTTTAATACTCCATGTCACCACAAATGGATTTCTAACCGATCGGATTGTCCAGTTCTGTGAAGAGCGAAAACAGGATGTTCCGTTGAGCATGCTCGTTTCTGTAGACGGGATGAAAGATAAGCATAACACCGTCCGAGGACACGATAAGGCCTGGGATTTTATCGTCAAAACCCTTGAATCCCTCGCGCCACGTCAGAAGGAATTGCGGATGAGCCTCTCGGTAAATCAAACAATCGTTGACGCAGAGGGTGTTGAACACTACAAACGCCTGCGGGATTTCTTGAAACCTTTAGGTATTCGGAATAACGTTGTTATGGCGTATGACATCAGCGCAACCTACAATCTGGAAGAAGAGGTAGATGTCGCACCAACGCAGATAGGGGAATTCGCAACTTTCGGAGAATTTACTGATGAGCATCTCAACGATCTATTTAACGAGATAGAAAAGGATTTACGGAGTTATCCGCTCATGGATAGAATTGCCAAGAAATACTATCTACTTGGTATACGCAATCGTTTACTTGGCGATAAAGGCAAACCTAACCCAAAATGTGTCGCATTAAATTCACATCTACGCATACTACCAGATGGACGTGTACCGACCTGTCAATTTAATACGACATCTGTTGGTAATCTGCGTGAACAAAAGTTTGACAAACTCTGGGAAAACACCGACATTCAGAAACAGCGGAAATGGGTCAACAAATGCCCAGGGTGTTGGGCGGAGTGTGAAGTCCTTCCAAGTGCTATTTACACTGGCGATTTGCTTCGTCAAACGCTCTTTCCCGGTAGCAGTATCTGAATCGTCCATCAGCACTTTTCAATCGGATTCTGGAATGGGCAAAACCTCACGAGATACTGGTTCCATCTTTTCTGAATATGTATTACCCCGAATCCACATGACTGGGCGCACATTCTTTACATTCTTATTAGGTACACGTTCTGAATCTGCACTAATATAATGTGCAACATTACAACGTCGAAAGCGAAGACTTTGGTTATCAGTGCTTTTATGGAGAATTTGGTTGTTGAACCAAACTACTGCTCCAGGTGGAGCTTCAACAGCAATACCATCTTCGTCCCGCGCACCGCGTGCTATCTTAAACTCATTCTGTTGTGATCCTTCAAGGTTTTCATGCTCAAGAACGCCATATTTGTGGCTACCGGGAATAACGTATAGACACCCATTGTCTACATCTGCTGCATCAATAGCAGTCCATGTTCCGACTGTTTTTGTGGTTATATACTGATTGTTAAAATACCATTTGTCTTGATGCCATGGAAAACCTAAGCCGATTTTGGGAGGTTTCCAAATATACAGATTGTTGAGACCGAGGATATCTGGACCAATTAAGTCAACAATTGGATCCGTTAGACGCTTATCACGTGTGCGTGCAAGGAATTCAGGTGAATATTTATTTATATGATGAATACAGTGCATCGCGTGGGTACCTGATGCTTCAGTTTTTCCATCTCTAACTAATGCGTTTTGGTGAAGATTTGCAGCAGGGAATGGTCGTTTCCCCACAGCAATGTCGTCTACGACTTGGCGGAGCACATCGTTTTCTTCTTCGGTAAAAACGTTGTAACGGACAAAGTATCCATTTTCGTCCCAAGAGGATCGTTCTTTAGGCATCAGTCTAAACTTCCGTTCTTCGGCTGTTGTATTTGTGTCCATTAATTAATGCCCCTTTCATAAATTCTACTAAACTTTGGACAATTTTAAAAGTTCCGTATGGTAGATTAGGTTAGGTTGAACGTAACGCTTTACAGCTCTGAAAGATGCTTCCACATATTTCGCCTCGCTGGGGCCAAAGAGGTGTGGATCACTGTATTTCTATAAACATTCCGCCCTGCGGGGTTTAGAATTCGGACAGATTACGGAAAGTGTAAGATTCTATTGACATAACGTTACAAATTGCTTCCACAGGAGTTCTGTAATTGTGATTCGGAGATCGCTCCTACAGAATGTAAGAGGCGCAATGAATTGCGCGACTACAAACGCATGTTTTGTTAATGAAAAGCGATCAATTAGAAATGGTATCAGTTGCTGCGATGATTCCTAAAACTCTAGCGAGGATTTATGGTTATAGCAAATTTATTTTTCATCGTTTGTGTTGTTAACTAAAGCGTCGCGAAGTTCTTGGTAGTATGTATCCACTAAATCACGGACACTATAGAAATCTTTACCTTGCATTGCTGCTTTAAATTCCTTCTGATGATTCTCAATGAATTGAAAAATCTGGCTCCGAGACGCGCTCAAAGACTCATCGTAATTGATGCTCTTAAGATACATTTGTTCATCTAATTCTAATTCTGATATTTATCAAAATTCTTCATATGTCAATGTTTATCAATGTTTTCTTGGTATTTGTTCATGAAAATGCTCGCTGAGATCAGACAGCATCTGCCTCTGTCCTGAAAGTTCAAGTTGTCCTTGATGAAAGGTTTTTCGCACGGAGCGACTGACCTGCTGTATCAAAAGGTAGCTCATCACTTTCACACCTAAGTTCGCATACGCGCCATTCCGTCCTTTTAGGCTCATGGATGCGAGGTTTAGGTCTGTTTTTAGATACCGCCAATACTGTTCTATACCGTGGTGTTGAGACCATATCCGCAGGATTTCACAAGCACGGAGTGGTTTCCCGAATACGAGCATTGTTCGGACTTTGCCACGGTCTGCCAAGAACAACACCACTACTTTTCCAAAAGTTGGACTTGTGGCTTTAGTGCGATAGACCGGTTTATCGCAACCCCATTGATTGGAGAGGAGTTTGATCGGCTTTTTATGCTCCGAGAGTTTCGCCCTTTTTTCATCAATCATCATCACATAGTTGCTTTTTCCGTGCACAAGGATCGTTTCAAATCCCATTTCTCGCAAGGTGTCAATCAAGTGGTGGCTGCCATACCACGCATCGAAGGTGATCGGATAGTTTCGGATATCTATTCCGGTCTCTTCAAAGAAGGACACCACTTCCTTGAACATAGTGATGACACAGGAGGGTTTATCCGTGTTCCCGCGGCCTTGTTTGCTGACCAGTCGCATATTCAGCGGAATGATCTGATTTCCAATCTTTATTGTGATCCCCAATATATTTTGTCTCTTCATCGGCTGATTTGCTTGAGAAGACCACCAATCAGATACGTAGAAGAGCTCCGCTCCATAACGGAAAACAAAGGTATCATCCACACTGATGACGATACACAGACGCGATAGGGTAGAAGCACTTTTTGATACTGCCTCCTATAGCACCTCTAACGCAATAGAACACCCGATACGCACAAAAAGATGCTGCCAGAGATAAAGACTCATCGTATTCTGTACTGCCATCGGAAATTAGGGCCACTGTCTAAACCAAGATTGTGGTATAATAACAACCTAATTATAAGGAGTATCCGATGGCGAAACGAAAACGAAGAAGCTTCACCCCCGAGTTTAAAGCGGAGGTTGTTCTTGAGGCCTTCAGCGGTGAAAGTTCCCAAGCAGAAGTGTGTCGCCGCCATAACCTCAGCGAAGACCAGCTCTCAAAGTGGAAGCAGCAACTCGTTGAAAATGCGGCATCTCTGTTTGCCTCCACGGATAAGCGATCCAGCGAGGCGGCCGAGCGGATCGCCCACCTTGAACAACTCGTTGGACGGTTAACCGTGGCATTAGACATCCCAAAAAAAGCCTCCACTTGGTTGAGTTACCTCGTCTGATAAGCGAAACCTCGTTGAGGCGTTGCGGGACGATTATTCAGTTCACCAGATTTGTGAGACGCTGGGTTTCAACCGGAGCCTTCTCTATTATCACCCGAAAAGGGATCCTTCTGAAGAGGTGCTTGGTGAGGAAATAGAGAAGTTATGTGCGCGTTATCCGAAATATGGGTATAGGCGTATCACGCAGATGCTGTTGGGTATGGGATACACCATTGGGTATCGGCGCGTCGCCCGATTGATGAAATCCCAGAACTTGTCGGTTTCGGTCAAAGGGGTTTCCAGTCAAACTACGAGATCGCTTGAAGGTGCGCAGCCTTGGGTGAATCGCCTTGAAGCACTTGACATCTGTCGATGTGATCAGGTCTGAGTTGGCGATATAACGTATGTCCGTCTCCACAGACGCTTCGTCTATGTTTCGGTGCTCATGGATGTATTCACTCGCATGATAAGAGGGTGGCAGGTCAGCCAACATTTGAACACATCTCTGACCCTGAAAGCCTTGGAACAGGCAGGACGCCAAAGTATCCCAGAGAGCCACCATAGCGATCAAGGGGTTCAGTCCCTTTCAAGTGCCTATATCTCAACGCTGAAACAGCACGGCATTGAGATTTCCTTAGCGCGTAGAGGGTGTCCGTGGGAGAACGGGTATGCTGAAAGGAGACCCATCCGAACTCTCAAAGAGGAAGAAGTTCATCTCAATGATTATGAGGATATAACCGATGCCAGCACACGCATCGGGCATTTTATCACACAGGTGTATCATCACAAACGCCCTCACTCGGCGTTAGGGTATTTGACACCTGTTGAATTTGAACAACAAAACTTGTCTTAACTTTACTGATTTTTTGGCCCTAATTAGCGTTGGCACTTCAAACCGTGTCAAAAAACCCCAATGTGTAAACAGAAGCGCAAAAATACACGTTTTAACGAGATTAGGAATGAATTCCCCATTGCTTATGTATTATCCTTGAAATATGTCATTGTATGTTGTATACTTAATAAACATTTTTTTGTCGTAATTTAAAACTGAGTTTGTCAGGTAATAGGGAGATGATAGTAGAACAATGAAAATTCTGATTGCTGGATTGGGTTCTATTGGCAGACGACATTTGCGGAATTTGCAAGCCTTGAATGCGGGAGAATTTGTATTGTTACGCTCACGTCGTTCCACACTTCCAGATGATAAATTAGCCGGTTTGCCCACGGAACAGGATTTAGCGGAGGCACTTCAGAATCATAGTCCTGATGTTGTCGTTATCTCAAATCCGACTTCACTTCACCTTGATGTTGCGATCCTTGCTGCTGAAGCTGGTTGCCACCTATTATTAGAGAAACCAATTTCTCATACGATGGATCGGGTGTCAACCTTAGCAGACATTGTGAAGCGACAAGACGTGAGAGTTCTTGTAGGCTTCCAATTTCGCTTTCACCCTGGCTTGCAGCATATTAAGGAATTACTTAATAATGATGCTATCGGTCCGGTTACATCTATTCACGTTCATTGGGGAGAATACCTACCTGCATGGCATCCTTGGGAAGATTACCGTGACGGATATGCAGCACGCAGCGACCTTGGTGGTGGTGTTTTACTGACATTGTGCCATCCTTTTGATTACCTGCGATGGCTTATTGGAGAGGTTGACGCAGTATCGGCGATGACAGCACAAGAGGGTGGGTTAGACATTGAGGTTGAGGACACAGCGAATGTGATGCTCCGATTTGAAAATGGCGCAAATGGAACTGTCCATCTTGACTATGTTCAACGTCCACCTACACATACACTACAGATTACAGGACAACGGGGACGTATTCTCTGGGATAACGAAGATGGCGCAGTCCATTGGTATCAGACTGACACTGAAAAATGGGAAATAGAGGAAATGTCACCCGATTTTGAGCGCAATACACTTTTTGTTGGAGAAGTTGAACATTTCCTAAATTGTATTGAAAGTGGAACAGAACCGTGTGTTAATCTGAACGATGGAATTGCCACACAAAAGATTGTGCTCGCAGCGAAAGAGTCAAGCAGAGAAGGGAAAGAAATCATAATCGCATAGTTGTGTTGCCTGACGACATCAAGGGTTTCTGTATGGACAAAGATTATTTTGATTTACAAGGAAAGGTCGCTATCGTTACAGGTGGTGCAGGCATGTTGGGAAAGGAATATTGCCGCGCGTTTATCGAAGCCTCTGCACATGTCGTCATTGCCGATTTGCAGGGCGGTGCTGCGAAGGATTACGCAAGCCTCATCAGCACAGATGGAAACCCAAAAGCAATCGGTGTTGAGACTGATGTCACGGATAAAATGTCTGTGCAATCAATGGTAACCCGAACCCTTGACGAATTTGGCAGAATAGATATTCTTGTTAACAACGCAGCCCTTGATCCAAAATTCGATACTGAGCATGCATCTGAACACACAAACACCTTTGAAGACTACCCGTTGGAACTATGGAATGCAAGTGTAGCAGTTGATTTGACCGGAATGTTTCTCTGTTCGCAAGCTGTAGCTTCACCGATGCTTAAACAGAAAAGCGGCGTTATCATCAATATATGCTCAACTTATGGAGTCGTTGGACCAGATCAAAGACTTTATGAACCAGATGATCCGACAAAAATCCGAACCTATAAACCTATTACTTACTCTGTCACAAAAAGTGCCGTGCTCGGTTTAACGCGCTACCTCGCAACGTATTGGGCAGGAAAAAACATACGTGTTAACGCATTGACACTTGGCGGTGTATTTAATGAACACGATGATGAATTTGTGAGACGTTATAGTTACCGGACTCCACTTGGACGCATGGCAGAAAAATCGGAATACTGCGGGGCACTCCTATTTGTTGCTTCTGATGCTGCATCGTATATGACAGGGGCAAATCTTGTGGTTGATGGAGGTTGGACAGCATGGTAGATCAAAAGTCAAACCCATCCTTGAATTCTAAAAAGTTGGAGGTATTAGGGGTCGTTCAAGCGCGCGGTGGCTCAAAAGGTATTCCTGGTAAAAACATACGAAACCTCGGTGGACACCCTTTGATCGCTTATAGCATCGCCTCTGCTCTGGCATCTTTATCAGTCACACGACTCATTATTTCTACTGATGACGAGGAAATCGCTGATGTTGCCAAAGTTTATGGAGCTGAAGTGCTGTTTATGCGCCCAGATGCGTTAGCAACAGATGACGCACAGGATTTCCCGCTCTTTGAACATGCACTCGCTTGGTTTAAAAGTAATGAAAACTATGTGCCACAAGTGATTGTTCAGCTTCGTCCCACATCCCCGCTGCGTCCAAAAGGTTCAATTGATGCTGCCGTTAAATTGCTGTCAGAGAATAATCGGGCTGATTGCGTTCGTACTGTAATTCCGTCTCAACAAAACCCTTACAAAATGTGGCGGGTGGGCGCAAGATATCTTATTCCACTGTTAGGTGATGAATTTTCGGAACCATACAACATGCCACGCCAGCAATTACCAAAAACCTATTGGCAAACAGGCCACCTTGACGTGATTCGTTATGAAACAATTGTTGAAAAAAACTCGCTCACAGGTGAACGGGTGCTACCGTTAATAATAGAACCGAAATACTGCACCGATATTGATACCCTTGAAGACTGGGAACATGCAGAGTGGAAGTTGTTACGTAACAACCTTGATATTGATTTTCCTAAAGAAATTGACCTTAACATACAATCAACAGACAATCAGAAAAATACGATTCCATCTAAACCAGCTTTAGTTGTGCTAGATTTTGATGGTGTCCTGACCGATAATAGGGTTTGGGTTTCAGAATCAGGAGAGGAATCCGTTGCTTGTAATCGTAGTGACGGCATGGGGTTATCTATGCTACGCAAAAGCGGTGTTCAAGTCGTTGTGCTTTCCACTGAACGAAACCCTGTTGTAGCCGCACGATGTAAAAAACTCAACCTTCCATGTGATCAAGGGATTGACGATAAACGTTCCGCCCTATTGAGATTGACAAAACAATACGAGGCAAACATGGATGATGTCGTTTACATCGGAAATGATGTGAATGACTTAGAGTGCATCAATATCGTAGGATGTGGAATTGCTGTTGCCGATGCACATCCTTCTGTGCTTAATGCTGCAGATGTTGTTCTTATCAATCGCGGCGGCTATGGTGCAGTTCGCGAATTTTGTGACCTACTGTTAAAATCGCATTAGGGAACACAGTCTCTTGAACGCACCTGAACTAAGATAATACTAAAAAGGAGAAAAAAATGTCTCAAGTTGTTCAGATTGGAGAAAAACATGTCGGAATGGGACAACCCGTTTATATCGTTGCCGAAATTGGGATCAACCACAATGGTGACATTGACATTGCGAAATCCCTCATTGACGCTGCTGTAAAGGCGGGATGTGATGCTGTCAAGTTTCAAAAACGGACACCTGAGATATGTGTGCCTGCCGAACAACGGGATCAGATGCGTAGGACTCCGTGGGGATACATCAGTTATATGGAGTACCGCTACAAAGTAGAATTCGGCATTGACGAATATACAGAAATTGATGAATATTGTCGTGCCAAAGGCATAGCTTGGTTTGCTTCTTGTTGGGATGAGCCTTCTGTGGATTTTATAGAACAATTTAATCCACCGTGCTACAAAATTCCATCGGCAGCGTTAACCGATGCTGAATTGTTGGAGTATCATCGATCGATAAACCGTCTGCTGATTTTGTCTACAGGGATGTCTACGCTTGACCAGGTGAAAGCCGCTGTCCAACTCGTTGGACAAGACGATCTAATTCTTCTACACTGTAACGGCACCTATCCTTGCCCACCAGATCAATTAAATTTACGTACAATAACAACGCTTTCTAATATGTTTGAATGTCCAATAGGTTATTCAGGACATGAGGTAGGTCTTCCAACAACCCTCGCCGCAGTAACACTTCATGCTTGTTTTGTTGAAAGGCACATCACCCTTGATCGGGCAATGTGGGGTAGCGATCAAGCCGCATCCGTTGAACCACAGGGTTTTGACCGTTTAGTCAAATACATCCGCACCGTTGAAGCCTCTCTGGGTGACGGTGTTAAGCGGGTTTATCCAGGTGAAAAATCTGCTATGGAAAGATTAAGGAGGAAAGATACATTGATGTCACAATCATAATTTTGGTTGAATGACTGAAAATGTAGTATGCGTTCCTATTTGCGCATACACTACTTTATTACCATGCTAAGAGAATTTACCAATAATGTTACCCGATGGGATACGTTGCTATTCCATCGCATCTTTGGTTGGAGCGATAGACGGTTTTTGAATCGTTCGCTTCGTCTGATTTCTTGGACTGCTAACGGATATTTGTATCCGTTTATTGCAATCTACCTATTTCTCAGGTTTGAAAGTACAGTTGGTACACCGTTTTTGTTGTCGGCAGTTGTTGCATTCCCAATTGAGAGATTTTTCTACCATCTGCTGAAACAGTCAATGAAACGTGACCGTCCCTTTGCGAAAATTGATGATGTTCAGTTCCGAGTTCGACCACCGGATCAGTTTAGTTTTCCATCAGGACATACTACCTCGGCGTTCCTTGTGATGACACTGCTATCGAATCTCTTTCCTGTTCCAGCATTACAAATTGGAATATTTGTCTGGGCATCAATGGTCGGTGTCGCACGTGTATATCTCGGGGTACATTATCCGACTGATGTACTCGCAGGTGCGCTTCTCGGAATTCTTACTGCCCATATAGGAATGTGGTTCGTCATGTAGTAAAATCCTATTCTGCCAAGAACTTGACGCAAACTTTTTCCACATTTTGCGTTCCAATACTGAATGTTTTGGAACTTGGCATCTCTTTATCTGTTCGTTGGTTAAATGCAGTTCCAATATTCTTCCACACATTTCTGTGCACAAATAAATTTTAAATCTAAAATATTTTCCAAAAAAATATATAGTAAATTTTTGTTAATTGGTATAATGTGTCGCAACGCAATCGCTTATTTTTCTAAATACTTCTGCAAAATATATTGAGAGTATAAATTCGTATTGAGGCTTTGATTCTGCAGGTTTTCCTTAATAAAAAAATTCTACTGCAATAACTTAAAAAGGTGATTTCTGATGAAAAAGAAGATTCTGTTTATATGCGGTTCAATGAACATCACAACGCAGATGCAACAAATCGCTCAAGAGTTACCTGAATACGAAAAGTATTTCACACCGTTTTATGCTGACGGACTTATCAAATTTCTTAATAAACTTAAACTTGTTGAATTCACAATTATCGGAGATAAACGTGCTGGAGAATGCCGCCGTTACCTTGAAGAACACAAAATGCCTATTGACTATGGGGGCACGCAACACGATTATGATTTGGTTGTCACATGTAGTGATCTCGTCGTACAGAAAAATATACAAGACAAAAAACGCATTGTCGTCCAAGAGGGAATCACAGACCCAGAGAGATTTTCTTATCATCTCGTAAAAACCTTCAAATTTCTGCCAAAATGGTTTGCTGGGACTTCAGCGAACGGCATAAGCAACAATTTCGACTACTACTGCGTTGCTGGTGAAGGTTATCGTGACTTGTTTATCCAAAAAGGGGTTAAGCCGGAGAAAATTCGTGTGACAGGTATTCCGAATTTCGATAATTGCCAGAAGTACTATGATAACGACTTCCCACATAAAGGGTATGTTCTGGTTTGCACCTCTGATCTGCGCGAGAAATTCCGTTATGAGAATCGGAAAAAGTTCATCAAGAAAGCCCTTGAAATTGCACAGGGACGGCAGCTGATTTTCAAACTTCATCCCAACGAAAAATTTGAACGGCGCACAGCCGAAATTAAGAGGTTGGCACCCGATGCCCTCGTCTATACCTCAGGGAGTGCTGAAGAAATGATTGCTAATTCTGACGCACTGATCACCAGTTATTCATCAACGATATACGTAGGATTAGCTCTTGGCAAAGAGGTCTATTCTGTTCTGGACATGGATGAACTTCAACAATTGACACCTGTGCAGAACGGTTGTGCTGCACAGCATATTGCCGATGTTTGTCGCGAGTTAATCGGAGATGAACACAGCTTAAATGAAGCCGTTTCTTCCACTAAAAAACAGGTTCCGGCACATGCTTAAACCTTCTTTTTAGTTCTTCAAAGCGCACCAATTTCCTTGGTAAGCGCGCTAATTTTCCTCATAACTTAATTTTCTTCTTTTAAAGACGTACCAATTCTTCCTTATAGGTGCAATCATCATTCGTGTAGATGTGCACTGCAAACGCGCGCTTCTCATAACCGAATTATAGACTTTACAATAAATAAGTTTTCAAATTATGACGGTCATGCAACCTTACAACCTCAAAATCGCGTCACTATTAATTGTAGGTATATGTTCTTACGAGGTCTCTAATGGAAAAAGACGACGTTGAATTGATTGACAGCATTTTGTCTGGCGACGAAGCTGCTTTCAGTAGTTTAGTCCGAAAATACCAAAAGGGCATTCATGCCCTGGCATGGCGCAAAATCGGTGATTTCCATATCGCTGAAGAAATTACGCAAGATACCTTCCTACACGTATACAAAAAATTGCCAACCTTAAAAGATCCAAATCAATTTGCTGGATGGTTGTATGTGATTGCTGATAGACAATGCATTGCATGGCTGCGGAAGAAAAGATTGGTGATGCAATCTCTGGAAGTTATCGGTGAAGAGATACTGGAAAAAACTGCTTATGCCTCTTATGTAGCAGAACAACGTGAAGAAGCATCCGCAGTGCGTCGCCGTGAAATCGTTGATAGCCTTCTGGAAAAGCTGCCAAATGCCGAACGCACAACGATGATCCTCCACTATCTTGGAGAAATGTCCTGTAAAGCAATTAGCCAGTATTTAGGTGTATCTCTGAACACGGTAAAGAGCCGACTCAACCGAGCGCGAAATCGCTTAAAACTGGAAGAACCCATACTTCAAGATACTCCTGATCAAAGACAAGGAGATAATTTTATGGAAAACCAAAAACCCACAATTCCTGTGCTAGCAGGTTCACTTGAAGGTGATGTAACAACTTGGGCACTCCCCGAAGGCGCGATTGCCCGATTAGGGCGCGGAAGTGAACCTGAAATGGCGTTCTCACCTAATGAGCAGTCCCTTGTCATTGGCACGTGCACAGGACTCTGGTTATATGACCTCGCAACACTAACCCCTGTCGCACTTTGGGAGACGGAACAAAAGTATGTCGAATCTGTAGTTTTTTCGCCTAACGGAAAATGGATAGCCGCCAGTTTTTCAGGTAGACTTGTTAAGATTTTGGATGTCCAGAATGGTACGTGCTTGACACAAGTCAAATTTGAGACTTCCGCAGAAAGCGTGACCTTTTCCCACGACAATAGGTATATCGCAGTTAATTCTTCTGTCTATGATAGCACCCCTGTTGTTGAAGTCTGGCATGCGGAAACCGGCAAGCCGTTTGCAAAATTCACTGCAGACGATGAAAGAGTAGGACATTACCAACCTATTAGTTTCTCACCTGATACTCGACTGATTGCGTCTACGTGTATGTCCGCTAATTCTGATGAAGCAGGCTCAATAGTAGTATGGGATATGAAAAGCGGCGAACAAATTGCGTGTCTCTCAGCACATACACGTTGGGTAACTACTCTTTGCTTTTCACCGTGTGGGCAGTTCCTTGCCTCTGGAGGTAAAGATAGCACAGTGTACGTATGGGATGTTAATACTTGGCAACAAGTGAAATGTTATACCGATTATGGTCACGTGTATAGTATTATCCCCTCCTATTCACCAGATGGAATTCTACGTGCAGCGATTGTGAATTATGACGAGACCGGTCCCGCTACTATCTCTTTACGTGACCTTGAAAGTAATGAGCAACTTTATAATGATCAAGTTTGGGGTAATACGATAAGATTTGCCTCCATCGGTAATTGGGGAAACAATGTCCTGTTTTCTAACGGTTCACAACTTGCTTACGAATGTCGACACGAATTTATCAACGTATGGACTTTTGATAATCCTGTCAAACGTCAATTCACGCATTCGCCTATCTCGTGGCCGAGAACGATTGTATTCTCCCAGGATGGTAAAACATTAGCTGCTGAACACTTTCAAGAAGGTGTTGTATTATGGGATATTGAAAGTAAACGTTCGCGTCCAGCAGTTAAAGTGGAATCTGCCGGAAAAAATCAGTTTGTATATAAAACCGTTAGTGGTAAACTCCATGTCGCAAGTATCAAAAATGACACTGTTACACTATGGGAAGCTGATGGCAATGGAATACCACTTATTGAAGGAACTGGACGTGAATACTGGAGCGCATCTCCGGCATTAGCACTGACAGGAACGCTATTCGCTTATGCTGGCGAGGATGGCACCGTACAAGTGTGGGATGTGCTGAATGGAGAGAAACTTCATGAATTCACTCATCCTCTTGAGCCATCTGATGACGACGATGATGAGGATGATGGCGATTTTGTTGATGAGTTGAAATTCAGTCAGGATGGAAAATTACTTGTAAGTGAATCAAAATCTCATAATGTCAGACTGTGGGACATGGAACTTGGTGAAGAGATAAAACCGTTGCCAGGTGATGAAATCAAGGGAGTCCGATTTTGCAGGTGTGGACGGTACCATGCTTACTTGGGAAAAGAAGGGAAGCGATATTGGGATATCACCCAACGGGAATACTGTGAAGATGTAACCTGCTTGTGTAACCCGACATGGGTTGAAATAGAAAAAAGGTTGTCAATACCACCAGAATTCGAACAATTTGAGGGTCCATCAGCACATTCTTCGTGTGGGAAGTACATAGCACTTCAAACATCGCACAAAGATTTAGAGAGGTATCCTATTGATCTATGGGAAGTCGCGAGTGGTAAACATCTTGTCACCTTTCAGGGTCCCTCAGATGAGTTGGAAGAAATCGCCTTCTCTCCAGACAACAAACTTTTAGCCAGTTCGAGCTATGATGGTATTATCCTACTTTGGGATCTGAAAACTTATCTGTAAATATAGGAGACCTGTCGATGCATGACAAAATAATAGAAATTTCCAGGCCAATAGGTGCTGACGCAAATGATGTAACAACTTGGGCACTCCCCGAAGGTGCTATCGCAAGATTAGGGCGCGGAAGTGAACCTAAAATGACATTCTCAGCTAATGGGCAGTATCTTGCCATTGGAACCTTATTAGGACTCTGGTTATATGACCTCGCAACGCTCTCCCCTATTGCACTTTGGAATGTAGAACGAGGGATGGTCGAATCTGTCGCCTTTTCACCTAACGGAAAATGGATTGCCGCCAGTCATTCAGGTCGAATGCTTAAGATTTGGAATGTCCAGAATGGTACGTTCTGGACACAGGTCAAATTAGAGAATTTCATATATAGAATGACCTTTTCCCACGATAACCAGTATCTCGCCGTGGCTTATGATCGTTCGTCAGTTATTGAAGTATGGCATACGGAAACCGGTAAACCGTTTGCAAGATTGACTGCAGACATTGAAGAAGGTGGCATCTACCGACCTATTTGTTTCTCACCTGATACTCAACTGATAGCGTCTACGTGTAGATCCGCTACCACTGACAGAGCGGAGTCAATAACAGTGTGGAGTATGGAAAGCGGCGAACAAATTGCGTGCCTCTCAGCACACACCTATTGGGTAACGTCTCTCTGCTTTTCACCTTGCGGGAAGTTCCTCGCCTCCGGTGGTGAAGATGGCACAGTGTACGTCTGGGATGTGGATACTTGGCAACAAGTGCAGTGTTATACCGATTTTGGTCGTGTGTATCGCATTATGCCTTCTTGGACACCAGATGGCATTCTACGCGCAGCGATTGTCCATTATGAGGATACCGGTCCCGCCACTATCTCTGTCCGTGACCTTGAAAGTGATGAGAAACTTTACACCGATCAAGTATGGGGTAATACAGCAACAGAATTTTTCTCTATCTTTGAATGGGGCAATAATGTCGTATTTTCAAACGGTTCACAACTTGCTTACGAATGCCGACATGAATTTATCAACGTATGGACTTCTGACAATCCTGTCAAACGTCAATTTACACATTCTCCTATCTCATTTCCTAAATCAATGGTATTCTCACAGGATGGAAAAACTTTGGCTGTGAAACACCACCAGGAAGGTGTTGTATTATGGGATATTGCCAGTAAACGTTCACGTCCCGCAGTTCAAGTGGAATCTGCTGGAAAAAATCAGTTTGTATATAAAACTGATGGCGGTAAACTTCTTGTCGCGAGTATCATAGATGATAACGTTACGCTTTGGGAGGCTGATGGTGACGGGACTCCACTTATTGAAGCAACTGGACGAGAATACTGGAGTGCTTTTCCTGCATTAGCACCGAATGGCACGCTTTTCGCTTATGCCGATGCAGATGGTAACCTAAAAGTATGGGATGTACAAAGTGGGAAGAAACTCTATGAATTGATACATCCCCTTGAGCCAGGCAATGACAACGATGACGAAGATGATGGTGATTTTGTTGATGAGTTGAAATTCAGTCATGATGGAAAATTACTCGCAAGTGAATCAAGGTCTAATAATGTCAGACTATGGGACATGGAACTTGGTGAAGAGTTTGATCCGTTTCCAAGTGATAATGTCACGGGAATCATCGAATTTTCACCGTGTGGACAGTACCTTTCTTGCTGTGGAAAAGAAGATTTGCTAATTTGGGACATCACCCACCGTAGACCCTGTGAGGATGAAACAAACTTGTATACACTAACCCGGTTTCATATTGAAGCGAGGTTGTCACTACCTCCAGAAATCGAATATGTTGAAGATCCTGTATTTTCTTCGTGCGGGAAGTACTTGGCTAACAATGGATCGTGGGATCAGGATTTAAATATCTTTCCAATCTGTTTGTTTGAAGTCAAGAATGGTAAACATCTTGTCACCTTTAGGGGACACACCACAGAAATGCAGATACTCGCCTTCTCTCCAGACAACAAACTTTTAGCCAGTGCGAGTCATGATGGCACTGTCCAGCTTTGGGATTTGACACCGTATCTGTGATT
This sequence comes from Candidatus Poribacteria bacterium, assembly GCA_965197475.1. Classification (GTDB taxonomy): domain Bacteria; phylum Poribacteria; class WGA-4E; order WGA-4E; family WGA-3G; genus MSPOR6. The sequence continues at coordinate 3,153,112 of CBDANF010000003.1, forward strand.
CAAAAATCCATAGATAATTTTAAACCTTTTTTCCATAAACCCTCCTCTCTATATTAAAACTTGCTCTGGAATTTGTTTATGCACAACGATTTGCTTGCTTTCAGTAATCTAACAGATCAAGAATTGATTCAACTCGTACAAAACAGGAACGAAGCAGCTTTTGCAGAACTGATTTCCCGTTGGACACCACGGATTAGGGGTGTCATTGTTGCTAATTCGAGACAACTTAGAGACGCTGAAGAAATTCACACTGACATCTGGATAGCGGTATGGCAAAATATTGGCGGACTCCAGAAAATCGAAAGTTTTGGTGCATGGTTGCACCGTATTGCCTACAACGCCTGCAAGCGATACTACACTTTGGCGAGACAATCACGAAATGAAATACCGCATCAACGCTCCGTGATAATTGAACACATTGACCAATATGCTGCAGCGCGATATAGAGAAGCACAATTAATTGCTGATGTAAAAGAAGCTATCCATAACCTACCACAAAAGGTACGCTCTGTAGCAGAATTGTTTTATTTAGAATCATGGAGTATCAAAGAAATTGCAGAGGAGTTCAATCTCGCTGTTGGTACAGTAAAAACAAAATTAAGAGAGATACGAACGCTCCTGCGTGAAGAATTTGATGCAGAACCAATAAGAGGAGGAGTTATGTCTTCAAAAAATGTTGAATCACACAGTCCAATTCAGATTGACACAGATAAAGCGGAACCAATCCGAATACCCGCACAGCTGAATGTTGTTGCCAACGACCCAACCGGGAATACTTGGGCACTACCGAAGGGAGCAATTGTGAGGTTTGGTAAAGGGAACACGAGAGGTCTCAGACTTTCGCCTAATGGAAAGTTTATTGCTGTCCCGACTGAGTTAGGGTTATGGTGGTATGATGTCTTGACTACATTACCTGTTTCGTTATGGGAACCGGGTGAAGGACACGTCTTTTCCTTCGATTTTTCACCGGATGGGAAATGGATCATCATATATACAGGGTTCAGCACCATCAAGGTTATGGATATCCAAAGCGGTGAGTGTGTCATGCAGATAGACGATCAAGATGCCTATGTAGCTCTCAAATGTTCGTCAAATGGAAAATGGATTGCTACAGCAAGCATGGAGGGCATTGTTAAAGTGTTGGATGTCCAAACTGGTGAATGCATCGCACAAATGGATCGTGGAGAACACAAATGGAAGTCAAACGATATTTGGCAACTCCAATTTTCCCCAAATGGTGAACTTCTTGCCGCGGTCGCTGGGAATCCCAAACGTTATTCAAACGACGACGAACTTTTGAATCCAGACACAGAAGAAACACAAACTTACGTGTGGAATCCCGAAACAGGTAAACCAATTATCAAATTTGCGGGCCAGGATTTCGTCTTTTCATCAGATAGTCGTTTATTGGCGGGAGCATGTGCTGACGAAACCTTGAACGACGACGAAGGTATTGACCGTTGTGTCTCAGTATGGGATGTGACATCACGCGAACAGATTGCACTTTTTACTGGACACGACGATTGGGTAGACGATATCGCTATTTCACCGTGTGGACAATTCGTTGCATCCGATGATGGGGTACTACGTGTGTGGGAGATAGCAACAGGTTCACAAAAGAATGTTTATCCAGACTTTGGCGATCCGTATTCCTTATTTTACACAAAAGAAGGTAGACTATTTGCTCTGATATTTATCAAAATTCTTCATATGTCAATGTTTATCAATGTTTTCTTGGTATTTGTTCATGAAAATGCTCGCTGAGATCAGACAGCATCTGCCTCTGTCCTGAAAGTTCAAGTTGTCCTTGATGAAAGGTTTTTCGCACGGAGCGACTGACCTGCTGTATCAAAAGGTAGCTCATCACTTTCACACCTAAGTTCGCATACGCGCCATTCCGTCCTTTTAGGCTCATGGATGCGAGGTTTAGGTCTGTTTTTAGATACCGCCAATACTGTTCTATACCGTGGTGTTGAGACCATATCCGCAGGATTTCACAAGCACGGAGTGGTTTCCCGAATACGAGCATTGTTCGGACTTTGCCACGGTCTGCCAAGAACAACACCACTACTTTTCCAAAAGTTGGACTTGTGGCTTTAGTCCGATAGACCGGTTTATCGCACCCCCATTGATTGGAGAGGAGTTTGATCGACTTTTTATGCTCCGAGAGTTTCACCTTTTTTTCATCAATCGTCATCACATAGTTGCTTTTTCCGTGCACAAGGATCGTTTCAAATCCCATTTCTCGCAAGGTGTCAATCAAGTGGTGGCTGCCATACCACGCATCGAAGGTGATCGGATAGTTTCGGATATCTATTCCGGTCTCTTCAAAGAAGGACACCACTTCCTTGAACATAGTGATGACACAAGAGGGTTTATCCGTGTTCCCGCGGCCTTGTTTGCTGACCAGTCGCATATTCAGCGGAATGATCTGATTTCCAATCTTTAGGACGATCCCCAATATATTTTGCCCCTTCATCGGCTGTTTTGCTTGAGAAGACCACCAATTGGATGTGTAGGCGAGACCCTCTCCATAGCGGAAAACAAAGGTATCATCCACACTGATGACGATACGTAGACGCGATAGAGAAGCAGCACTTTTTGATACTGCCTCCTGTAGCACCTCTAACGCAATAGAACACCCGATACGCACAAAAAGATGCTGCCAGAGATAAAGACTCATCGTGTTCAGTTCCCGATATAGCCTCGTTTTCGGAATAGACAACGCATCCGCCACTTGATTCGGGTTAGTGAGCCCAAACAGATGACAGGTTGACAAAAACACTAAGGTATTAACAAAATGCTCTTTCAAGGTCCGAAACTGTGAAGATAGAAGTTCTTGAAAAAAAGTGGTAGATTTGATAAGCTGAGTTAGCATGAGATATCCTCCTAATGTTTGTTTATATTCAAATCTGTAATTAGGATGCTATCTCATGCTATAAAAGTCAAGGAAAATGGACACAGCAAAAACGCATTTTCATGGTGCTATACCTTGTTTCTATTGATTATTATTAGGTTCAAGACCATTCTGAGAAATATCAGAAGGCTTAAAATATCTCAAAGCCGAATGTCTATACATGATAAAACACGGAGGCGTAAAACACATTCCTTACGCTATGCTTTACGAGTTTATGAGATTCTTCGGCTATTTTTTAGGTGCCAACCATCAGTACATGCCGCGTTGGCTAAAAGTAATGCTCTGTAATCAGAAAAATCATTGGAAAAAATACAATGATTTTGTTGTAGAGCGGTGATGTGTGAATATATATCTATCAGGAGATGACAGTGCGTGATAAAGTCTGGGACAGATGTGTAATTACCGCTACAAATGAGTCTCAAGCGGTTGTCTACCGACTCCAACTACAACACTTGAAAAAAAAGGGGGTACTCCATCCGGAGACGGAATACCTTGTTATTCCAGACCCCGGTGGGGTAAGAATAGGCAGTGGGGGGCAACATTCCACGTTCTCAGACAGTTGCAAAGCAACGGTCAAGAAACGGACAGGGTAGATTCCCGCCTTCTTATACTCCACTCGGGCGGAGACAGTCGACGGATTCCCCATCAAAGTCTTTTTGGAAAAGTGTTTGCCCCGCTTCCACCACCAATGGATTCCATCTTTGAAGTAATGTATCATTTTCTCACGCCCATCGGTGCTCAGATTGATGCGGGAATAGTGGTAGCATGTGGGGACACATGGATCCAATTGAACACCTCTGGTGCAATGTCATCGTCTCCCGATTCAATTTCACTTTCCGAAGGATTCGACGTGACAGGAATCGCCTATTGGGGATCTATTGAACTCGGAAGCCGACACGGTGTCTATGACATTGCTAAAAACACGCAGGAAGTCCAGCATTGTCTACAAAAGCACCCTGCTGAAAAGTTGCGTGATGCAGGTGTTTGCGACCCCTCAGGGAGGGTTGCAATTGATACAGGCATTTTACTCTTTCGCCCCACTGCGATGATGCAACTACAATCGTTAGCCAACTTATTCCCTGAAGATGTTTACGTCGATCTGCACGGAGATATACTCCCCGCGATGGCAAGCAAAACTGATCGTTACCGGTTTACGAGCAAACACCCATACCTTTGGACACTATTATGGGAAAAGTTGTCTATGCTTCGCTTTAGTGTCTGCAGTCCGCCATCGCTTGAGTTTGCGCACACAGGCACGACGCAGGAATACCTTGAATTGATTAAACACCCGATTAAGGCACACACGTCGATCTCGTGTCAAGTTCCATTGGACGAGGGATGGGTAAACTTGATTTACGGTGTGATGGATGTGCCGACTGTCTGTGGAGACGATGCCACGCTTTTCGGACAATCTATTCTCCAATGGCTACACCATCATGAGCTAACCCCCGAAGCAATTTGGAACGAAGAAAAGAGGGCAAACGCTTCCCAATGTTGTCTCTGGAATGCCCGTTTCTATCCCACCTATCATACTACCAACCCGAATGTCGCATTTTCGATTTCAATAGAAGATTCAATCGAACAGCCCGACTGGTTCCGGAGGCCCAACGCAGAATGGCGAAACAGTGAACGACTCTCTATGGGAGAAATCATAGCACGTGCCGATAGGGTGAAAGTTTTCGTTCAACAGCAAAAAGTGGATTCATTTGGTTTCATACGCAATAAAAAATCGTCAAAATGACAAAAAGGATATAATGTCAATGGAAATAGAAGTTTCTGTCGTCATGCCATGTCTTAACGAGGAAGAAACCCTCGGCACCTGCATTAAGAAAGCACAATCTACACTGAAATCTTTAGGCATTCAAGGCGAAGTCGTTATTGCGGATAATGGATCGACTGATGACTCTGTTGCAATCACTGAACGTCTCGGAGCAAGGGTTGTCCATCAACCGGTTCGCGGATACGGTGCTGCCTACCTCGCGGGCTTTGCAGCAGCACAAGGGCAATACATTGTCATGGGAGACTCCGATGATACGTATGATTTCACAGATTTAGAACGGTTCATCACACCTCTTCAAAATGGATACGACCTTGTGATGGGCAATCGATTCAAGGGTGAAATCCTGCCAGGGGCAATGCCGTGGGCACGCCGCTACATCGGCAACCCTATTTTGTCTGGCATCTTGCGTGTCCTTTTTGGGACATACATATCAGATTCACACTGCGGGATGCGTTCATTCACGGTTGATGCCTATAAACGAATGGCACTGCAAACAACCGGCATGGAATTCGCCTCTGAAATGGTTATTAAAGCGGTAGAGACAGATTTAAAAATACTTGAAATCCCTATTACCTATCACCCACGTGCAGGCGAGTCAAAACTGAATGCTATCAGAGATGCATCACGACACCTACGTTTTATGTTAAAATACAAACTCTTCCAAAAGAGTAATGATTAACTTGCCTTATAGGTGTTAATTTTGGACGTGGGTTGGATGAACGGGAAAAATAGACATATCTAAAATCCGCGTAATCCATTTTATCCGCTATTCAGACAATCCTCACATCCCCTTCCCAGAAAAACACGATACTTGCCTCGTAAATTGACGTATAAACCAAAATTTCTACACACCTATCAAGTTAAATTCCTCTTGATATATAGCAATATATTTGTTAAAATGACTATCAATTCATTTGAAAATAGGGAGACCTTCATGATTTTTGGACAAGGAACGCATCAATATAAGGTGCAAGAAAATTGGTGGACACTACCGGATGGCTGGGAATTTGGATGGATTCCTGCTGTTGCTGTTGATTCACAGGATCGTGTCTATGTCTATAGCCGAAGCGAACATCCGATGGTGGTTTTTGACCGTGATGGGAATTTCCTAACCTCTTGGGGTGATGATATTCTCAAGGATGCACACGGTATTTTCATTGATGACGATGATAACATCTATTGTGTGGAACGCGAAACGCACGTGATGCATAAATTCACTACAGACGGGGAACTGCTCATGACCCTCGGCACAATGGACAAGCCCGGTGCAGAGGGTAAACCCTTCAATCTGCCGACAGATTTAGCACTCGGTCCAGATGGTGAGATGTATATCAGTGACGGATATGACAATGCGCGGATTCATAAATATTCACCCGACGGAGAGTTAATTAAATCTTGGGGAAAACCGGGAACAGGTCCTGGGGAATTTGACTTACCACACTGTGTCAGAGTTGACCCTCGCAATCGGCTTATGGTTGCAGACCGAGAAAATAATCGGATCCAGTTTTTCACTTTGGATGGAGAATACATTGAGGAATGGAGTGACCTGCTGCAACCCGACACGATTTTTATTGACGAAGACGAGCTTGTGTACGTTGCAGAACTTGAGCAGCGCGTCTCGATTATGACTTTGGATGGGGAAGTAGTTTCACAATGGGGTAGTGAGCACGGCAGTACCGTTCCTGGAGAATTTGTGGCTTGTCCACACGGTATCTGGTTAGATTCGCATGGAGACATCTACGTTGGCGAGGTTCAAGCAGATGCAAGATTACAAAAATACATTAGGCAACGGTAAGTCTTTTTCGCTGTCCTTCGATAGAAAAGGATAAACGTGATATTGTCTAAATACTCACAATAGAAACGATGCGTTGGATACCACTGAAAGGATAAAATAAAATGGCAGAAAACTTATCATTTTTCCAAAAAGTAAACAAGGATTTTGACAAAGCTGCTCAGTTCACAGAATACCCGCAGGGTTTACTGGACCAAATCAAAATTTGTAACAGTTCCTGTCATTTTACCTTTCCATTAAAACGTGATGACGGTACCATTCAAACGATGCACGGATGGCGTGCCGAACATAGCCATCACAACCTTCCAACAAAAGGTGGAATCCGCTACAGTACATTGGTAAACGAAGATGAGATAATGGCACTTGCCGCTTTGATGACCTATAAATGCGCACTGGTAAACCTGCCGTTTGGAGGCGCAAAAGGGGGCATACAACTTGACAGAAATGAGTATTCTGAGAGTGAATTGGAAAGAATCACCCGTCGCTATACTTATGAACTGATCCAGAAGAACTATATCGGTCCCGGTGTGGATGTGCCTGCGCCTGATTTCGGAACAAGTGAAAACGAGATGGCGTGGATTCTTGATACATATCTCACAATGTCACCCGACAAACTCAATGCTATCGCGTGTGTAACTGGAAAACCGATTGAACAGAACGGAATTCAAGGACGTAGAGAGGCTACAGGACAAGGTGTAGCCTTCGGATTGGAAGAGGTATGCAGTTTTGAAGACGATATGAAGCAGGTAGGACTTGCTCCCGGTCTGAAAGGGAAAACCGTTGTAATTCAAGGCTTTGGAAATGTCGGATATCATGCCGCAAAATTCTTAAGCAAATATGAGGCAATAGTTATCGGAATCGCCGAAGTAGAGGGGGCAATCTATAACCAGAATGGATTAGATATTGAAAAAGTGTCTATGTTTCGAGAAGAAACTGGCTCAATTCGGCATTTTCCAGACGCAACGTTTATTGAGAATCCGAACCACAGTTTGGAGTTGGAATGTGACATTCTTGTTCCCGCAGCGTTAGAAAATCAGATAACTGCGGATAACGCACCACATATAAAAGCTCGGATTGTTGCCGAAGCTGCTAACGGTCCAACCACCTCAATAGCTCATGAAATATTGCGACAACGTGGAGTTCTAATCATTCCGGATACATATCTAAACTCTGGTGGTGTAACCGTCTCCTACTTTGAATGGCTCCGTAATTTATCGCACGTCGGATTCGGACGGCTTGCCAGAAGGTATGAAGAAAGCGCGTACAATGCAATGCTCCTCTTTATAGAACAAGCCACAGGATACCAATTTTCCGACGATGAACGCGGACCTGTACACGGTGCCGATGAAACAGATTTGGTGAACTCAGGTCTTCAAGATACCATGATAAACGCGTATCAAGAAATCCGAGAAACCCGATTGAAATACGGAAAAGATGTTGTAGATAGCAGAACAGCGGCGTTTATCAATGCTATTCATAAAATTGCGCAATCCTATATGCAGCTTGGTATTTTTCCATAATTCTATTCATAGTATAGTAAAATATTACATCTACCGGTAGGCGCGCTTTGTAAGCGCGCTGATCAAGGTGCATCGCTAATTGTAAAATTTAATGAGTGTGCCTCTAACAACACCTAAAAGAGATAAAGGAGAAAAGATGATCTGTTTGAGCGTCAATGTTAACAAAGTCGCAACATTACGAAATTCGAGGGGAGGTGACATTCCGGATGTCCTTACTGCTGTCAATACTTGTATTGATGCCGGTGCACAAGGCATTACGGTGCATCCCCGTGAGGATCAACGTCATATTAGACCAACGGATGTCTATGAAATCGCAGAACGGTTAAAAAAGATAAATGCCGAAAAAAAATACAACATTGAATATAATATTGAAGGTGATCCACGCCCAGGACTTCTTGAAATGGTGTTGGAGGTGCAACCAACACAATGCACACTCGTCCCAGTTGTCAGCGGAGAAATCACCAGCCACACCGTCTGGAATGTCCAAAAAGATGGCGACATGTTGAAACCAATAATAAACACTCTGAAAAATGCTGGAATCCGTATTAGTCTGTTTAGCGGAACCGATCTTGAACAGATAGAGAGAACAGCGGACATCGGTGCAGACAGAATTGAACTCTACACTGAACCTTATGCGATGGCGCAGACCGATGCTGAAATCGAACGCGAATTTTCGCTTTTGAAGAAAGCTGGTGAAAAGGCACTTGATTTAGGTCTTGGTACAAACGCAGGGCATGATCTCAATCTTGATAATCTACCTTTGATGCAGAAATTACCAGGACTGCTTGAAGTTTCTATTGGACACCACTTGATGGCAGATGCTCTCTATATCGGGTTAGAAGCTGCGGTCAAAGCTTACCGGGCTGTGTTAGGACAGGATATACAATGAAAAAAACGTGTGCTATCTTCGACCTTGATGGAACGCTTATTCGTCTTTCCTCTGAGAAAGTTTTTCTCAAACATTTGCTGAGCCACGGGGAAATTCCTGTATCAAATCTGCTGGCGTGGATGTCCTATTTTCTGAAAGTCAGATCGTATCCTGAGGCAAAATCAAACAAAGTCCATCTGCGCGGTTTAGAACAGCACCACCTTTGTGAACTTGCACGGGAATGTTTTGCCAATTCACTTCGTGATAGTATAACACCTCACATCTCAACGTTAATACACACCCACCGCAGTGAAGGACGAACGGTAATTCTGATGTCTGGTTCGCTATCGTTTCTGGTTGAACTCTTTCATGAGCATTTTCAGACAGACATCATGATTGCAGACGAGTTAGAGGTCGTTGATGGAAGGTTTACCGGCAAACGTATCGGATTGCGTCCTTATGCTCAGAACAAGGCATCCCTGGCGCACCAACTCGCTATGACACATGGGTTTGACCTTAGCACCTCTTATGCTTATGGAAACCATCACTCTGATGTTTATAAACTTGAATTGTTTGGCTATCCAGTCGCGGTAAACCCGAATCGGGAGCTTCGCCGAATAGCAACAGAGAGAAATTGGCAGATAGAATTGTAGTCATGGGTAGGGGACAACAGTGCGGCTTGAGAAATATATCGCTACTTCAGGTATCGCCTCTCGACGAGCAGTAAAACGAGCAATTCGTGAGGGACATGTCTCCGTAAACGGCACAAAGATTGTCATTCCTGGGCACCCAATTGACGTGGAAAAGGATTATATTGAATTTGAAGGAAAACAGGTTGAACCGCTAACAGAATGTATCTATCTCATGTTGAATAAACCTACTGGTTATTTGACAACCCGTCGTGATGAGCGCGGTCGTCCTACGGTAATGGATCTTTTAGCGGATCTACCTAAATCTATTTATCCAGTAGGGCGTTTGGATTTAGAGACTGAAGGTCTTCTGCTATTTACGAACGATGGAAAATTCGCTTATCGGTTGATGCATCCCAGTCATGAGATTGAAAAGACCTATCTCGCGTGGGTAAACGGTGTTCCAAGCAATCGCGCACTGGACCGCTTACGTAATGGTGTCGCTATTCCTGGCGGAATAACATCCCCGGCAAAAATCAAGCGGTTAAATGTGAAGCATGTTCCTATTTCAACAGTGAAGAAAAGAGCAGATAAGAACGAGACAGTATCAAAACTTAGGGTGATTATCCACGAAGGAAAAAAACGGCAGGTCCGTTTTATGTTTAAGGCGGTGGGGCACCGAGTGATCCGATTGAAACGAACGCGTGTCGGCACATTAGGGTTGGGCAATCTCCCGCAGGGGCAGTATCGATTTCTGACCCCCGCGGAAGTTGCTAAATTACAAGTTTAGTTGTCGCCTTCATCTGCGGCTTCCGCAGATGATTTTTTGACATCTGTCAGTACTTTCTCAGCACCTTGCTTCAACCGTTCATTGGTGGTGTGATTCATTAACTTTTCAAGCACCGCAATAGATTTATCAAGCTGTCCGTCGAGTGAATAGGTAACCCCAAGATAATACTGAGCAAAGTCATAAACACTGCTCTTTGGATATGTGTTTATGACTTTTTGGAAGTGCATCTCAGCCATTTTTGCGCTTTCAGCTGCTACACCTTCTGCTTTGCCTTGAATCAGATTGACGTAAGTGAGTCCGATTTGCATGTGCATATCAGGAAGAAGTCCCGAAATGTTTTCTGGGTCTTTTTCGAAAACCCTTTCACTGAACGGGAGTGCTTTCTTAATTTTCTTCTGTTGCAAATAGGTAACAGCGATTTTGTGGTTCAACTTGACATCATTAGGCATCTTCTCACTAATCAGAAGTGCTTTGCCAATTTCGTTCTTACTAAGATAAAAGAAACCGAATTCGCGGTTAAGTTCAACATCATTAGGCATCTTTTTGCTAATCAGAAGTGCTTTGTCAATTTCATTCTTACCAAGATAAAAGATACCGAATTCGCGGTTGAGTTCAACATCGTCAGGCATCTTTTTACTGATCGGAAGTGCTTTGTCAATTTGTTGCCGTTTCAGATAGAGAATGGCAATTTCACGGTTCAGTTTGGGATCGTCAGGCTTTTCCATGAATTTCGCCAATTTTTCTTGGAATTCTGCCTCTTTTTTTAGGACATCTTCCATTACAGGTAAAAATTCATCAGGAGCCGCGTAACCTGAGTGGTTCTTGATAACACCACCATCCGGGGCAATAAACAGAATTGCGGGGAATCCTCTAACCCCGTATTTTTTCCGTGCTTCCTCATTTGCAGGTTGTTCCTTAATTTCTGGGTTTACTTTGACAGGAATGAAATTCTCTGCGATGGTAACAATACGCGCATCCGTGAATGTGTCGGCATCCAGCCGCTTACACCAACCTCACCAATCTGTATAGAAGTCCATCATAATGGGTTTGCCGGTTTCAGTGGCTTGTGAGGTTGCTTCTGCAATAGAAGTTCCCCATTGGACTTTTTCCCCTTCTGCAAGAACTGGAATTGATACTGCCATTAACAAAAGAACAGTAAGTCCAGCCAGATAGGGGACGTGTCGGTGAAAAACAGAATTAAACATTAGTTCTCTCCTTATTTTAACTTGAGCGATCAAAATGAGGCATTTGCCTAAATTGTGATGTTGAGCGGAAATCCGCGCAAACGGGTACCGCTTTCATAATTGTTAACATAATATCACATTCAAGAAAAAATGTCCAGAAAAAATAGGATGTGTAAATATTTTGTCACATAGGAGCAATGGATAAAGAAAACGGCATGTGTTTCTACTGTAGGGCGGGGTCTCTGCGCCACGCCAGCAGCACCAGCAGTGCGGAATGTGTAAGAAAACAACCTCCAACACCCTCTTGAGCCCAGCGGTGCGACAGGTGTATTACAACCCATATAATGGACACCTTTCGCCCCTCTGGGGCTTTGTGAATGGGGGTTACGACTGTTCTATACACCTTTCGTCCCTCTGGGGCTTAGATATCCAAAATATAGGTTTATTTCCTTAAATTGACATAAGGGTTTCACGGTGTTCCACCCAACCTACAAGATGTCAGATGTTTCGGAAGTGGCTGATATTTAAAGTTCACGAATTGCTTTAAAAGGTTTGATAACATCTTCTAAAATAAGGTATAATGTTATAAACTTTAGCAGATCGCGTGATATAGATATTCCTTGCAAGGAGGAAACATAAATGTCTAATGAACGACTGACATTTGAGGAAACGGAACAGAAATATCCTGACGAATGGTTGTTTATCGTTGATTGCGAACACAGCGAAAACACAGAACTTCTGTCAGGACGCGTTTTAGTCCATAGTAAATCCCGTGCTGATATTTATAATGCTTCAGGGCATTATAAAGGTGGTGCAGCAATACGTTATACTGGTGAACTCCCGAAGGGGATAAGGTACCTGTTATAATGACACACAAAATTGCAATTATCGTACTCTTACTTCTTGCCCTACCAATAGCAGCGGACGCACAGTCAGACTATACGATACCGAAAAAACATCGCGTCATTCAAGAATCGTCAAAGCAGCATGTGAGTGTGCCTGTTGATGCCCAACTTCCAAATGTAACCTTTACATCCCTGGAAGATAAAACATTCCACCTTAACACCCTCATCAAGCAGGGATCAGTTGTTTTTGTGTTCCTATCCGCAGAATGCCCAGTTGCCCAACGATACGCAATGCGGTTGAAGCGGATGGATGCCGAATTTTCTGCCAGACATGTTACCTTTATCGGTGTCTATTCCAACGAAAACGATTCGGTAGATGATGTCAAGGCATACATAGCACGGGCAGAGTACCCGTTCCCGATTGTCAAGGATACCGATGGAAGTTTAGCTCGCCATCTCGGTGCGACGATGACCCCACAGGCACATCTTATTGATATGTCTGGTATTCTGCGCTACCGTGGCCCGATTGACGATAATCGCTACGAAACACGGGTAAAGCATAATTACCTGAAAGATGCACTCGTAGCAGTGTTGAATGGAAAACCTGTGCCAGTGAAAGAGACACCCGCTTTTGGATGTACAATCCATCTCCCCGAATTGCCTGTCCAAAACCAGATAACCTATAGTGAACATATCGCACCGATACTACAAAAAAATTGCCTAACCTGTCATCATCAGGATGGGATAGCACCGTTCGCGCTTGCGGACTATGATAACGTGAAGACACGCGCTGTCAAAATTGCCGAATACACGCAGGCACGCCTCATGCCTCCATGGAAACCGGTGCATGGTTTTGGCGAATTCAAAAACGAAAGACGACTCACAGACACCGAAATTGATATGATAGCGAAATGGGTTAAAACTGGCACGGCAGCAGGTCCCGCAACCAATGACAAAACTACACCACTATCTTCGGAGACATGGACACTCGGAAAACCTGATTGGGTTATTGATACCCCCGAGGAATTTGCCAAGTGCCATGCCTCAATTGTCATTACAGATAATTTTAAGAAAGATATATACATACAAGGAGTAGATTTTCAATTAGAGAAAAATAAAACAGTGCGCGGCGTTACCGCAACCTTTGGTGCAAAAATCTTTACAATGCGAACTGATCAACTTGATGGATCTCATGTAATTTCAATTGGAATAAGCCCTAACATCAGTGAAAAGGGTTTACATGGTGTATGTACACCGGGTTTTGCTCCTGTACTTCTACCTGAAGGCATCGGGTATCTGTTGCCAAAGGAGAAAAATATAATCCTAAACATAGAATATCACAACGCTGATCATCAGGAACACGACGGTTTGCGGGTAGGACTCTATTTTTCAAAAACACCAGAGACCGCACAGTTACGTAAAGCAACTCTCATGAACCGCCTACTGAAGAAACCAAGAAATTTGAATCAGTATAATGTGTTTTCTTCATACGACTTCAAATCCGATGTCTATGTTTACGGTGTATATCCATCAATAGATGCATATAAACATAATATGCGGATTGTTGCCAAAACTCAAACTGATGAACATATTAAAATGCTATGGATTAAGGCATCTGACTTTAAGTGGCAAGATATATACTACTATCAAGAACCGATATTTTTACCCGCAGGTTCACGATTGGTATTTGATTTGCAGGAGGATTCGGAAAATCAGAATGTTCGGAAGTTATCCGATCAAAAGAATAAAAAAGCAGCTAAACTAACTTGCCACTTCCTTTATGTGTTAGCATCTGAATATACTCCGGATTGAAAGCCTTTTATTCCTATCATTGTGAAAACATTTTACGGTTGGATTTTGTATCAACTATGAAAAAATAGACTATAAGGAGAACAACAAAAATGCCAAAGTTTGGTGTAAATTTATTATTGTGGGCAGATAAATTTGACAGAGAAACTGCTGACCTTATTCCGAAAGTCGCTGAAATGGGATTTGACGGAGTGGAAATCCCAATTTTTGATCCAGATACGGTGGACATCCCTTATACCCAAAGATTACTGAAAGAAACTGGCTTAGAGACTGTCGGGTGCAATATCATGGCAGGCGATAGGAATCCAATTGACGAAGACCCTGCTATTCGCGAAAACGGGAAAACGTATCTCAAGCGTACAATTGAGGTTATTGCTGAATTGGGGGCAGATACGCTCGTTGGACCGATGTATAGTGCAGTAGGAAAACTCGTTGGACGTGGTAGAAACGAACAAGAATGGAGCTGGTGTGTTGAAGGCTTACAAGAGGTAGCCGAATTCGGGGGAAAACACGGTGTTACGCTTGCAAGCGAACCGCTCAACCGCTTTGAAACCTATTTCGTTAACATTGCCGAAGATGCCGTTAAACTTTGTCAAGCGGTGGATAGCCCATACTTCAAGGTGCATTTGGATACATTCCACATGAACATTGAGGAAAAAAATCAAGCAGACGCGATTATTAATACTGGGAATTACCTGCATCACATGCACTGTTGTGAAAATGATCGTGGAACTCCCGGCACAGGGCTTGTTGATTGGGATGGCGTATTCGGTGCGCTTGCAAAGGTAAACTACGACAGATGGCTTGTAATAGAGTCGTTTACGCCTGCTGTCAAAGAAATTGCGGCTGCGACATGTATCTGGCGTGATATTGCACCGAGTGCCGAAAGTCTCGCTACAGACGGGCTTGCGTTCCTCAAACAGAAGGCGGCTCAGTATCTATAGCATGCCAAAAAAGGAAACTTGATAGGAACTCTACGGAATTTTTACCAAAATGGGAGGGATTGAGATGCCCCGTATCAAATGGATCAGTCTGTTATGTGTGATGTTTATTACTGTTTCTCTAACGAGTAACGCATCACTACCCAATGCTAATGGAGATGAAATAGAAAGTGATTCTATTGGAGAGGAAAGATTTCTCAGTAATATCCGCCAACTCACTTATGATGGAAAACGTGCAGGAGAAGGTTATTTCTCCGAAGATGGAAACGCGCTGATCTTTCAAAGTGAACGCGAGTCGGACAACCCGTTCTATCAAATTTATCTCTTAAATCTTTTAACGGGAGATACACATAGGGTTTCACCTGGCGTTGGAAAAACCACGTGTGCTTTCTTTCGTCCCAGTACTGACGAAGTGCTTTACGCCTCTACGCATCACGATATTTTTGCAGAAGCGAAGCAGGAAGAGGAACTTAATTTCCGAGCGTCTGGGAAAGAACGCCGCTATAGTTGGGATTACGATGAGGCTATGGACATTTTCTCAGCGAATCGCGATGGAAGCAATCTGACGCAACTGACAGACGCGCACGGTTACGATGCGGAAGGTTCATATTCTCCTGATGGCAAATACATCGTTTTCTGCTCTTTGCGAGACGCATATCCAAAAAGTGAACTGTCTCCAAAGGACCTAAAACAGCTTGAAGTTGATCCAGCCTATTTTGGTGAAATCTATATTATGGACGCTGA
Source organism: Candidatus Poribacteria bacterium (assembly GCA_965197475.1). Lineage (GTDB taxonomy): Bacteria > Poribacteria > WGA-4E > WGA-4E > WGA-3G > MSPOR6. Next base: position 3,168,931 of record CBDANF010000003.1, read on the forward strand.
CGGTTCCAATCAGATACGTTTGACAGATTCGCCGGGATATGATGGCGGTCCCTTTTTCACCCCAGATGGACAATACATTGTCTGGCGGCACTTTTCACCGGATGGCAGCACAGCAGATATCTATACGATGCGGATGGACGGTTCCGGCATAAGACGTTTGACAGATTTCGACAGCATGTCTTGGGCACCCTATTTCCATCCGAGTGGTGCTTATGTCATTTTTGCTTCTAACAAGCTCGGCTTTTCCAATTTTGAGTTATATCTTGTAGATGCAATGGGCAGACATGACCCGGTTCAGGTCACCTCAACTGATGGATTTGATGGACTTCCTGTCTTTTCACCCGATGGTAATCGCTTGTGCTGGACCTCAACACGCAACAATCAAAAGGTTTCACAACTCTATCTTGCATCATGGAATCATGAAGCGGCGTTAGAAGCGATTTCGATTTCACCGAGACGCGAAATTTCAAGAATTCCAGAACCTATAGAGACGGAATCCGAATCCGAATTAGCGTTTACTGATTTTGCTAATGAAATAAAAAGCCGTATCCAGGAACACGTTGAATTCCTGGCAGACGATGCTTTAGAAGGCAGGATGACCGGTTCTAAAGGTTCAAAACGCGCTGCAGATTACATTGTAGAGCAATTTTCCAAACTCAACCTACCACCTGCAGGTGAAGAAGGCAGTTATTTTCAAACTTTTGAGTTCACGGCAGGAAGAAAAATTATACCAAATGAGAACCTTTTCTATCTCACACGCAAAATAGCGGGTTCTGAGGGGCAGCTTGAATTCAAGGTAGAGCAGGATTTCTTACCGCTTTCTTTTTCAAGCAACGGTGTAGTTGAGGGTGAAGTCGTGTTTGTTGGATATGGGTTATCAGTCCCCGGAGAGGCGGGTGAAGGTTATAATTCTTATGCCGGTATAGATGTGAAGGATAAGATTGTTGTTGCACTTCGCTACGTTCCAGAAGGCGTGAAGGCTGAACGCCGACAGCAATTGATTCGGTATGCAGGAATCCGCTATAAGGCAGTACAGGCACGGGAAAACGGTGCGAAAGCGTTCCTTGTCGTTGCCGGTCCAAATTCTCCAAACGCCGGCAAGATAATCCCACTTAATTTTGACAGCGGCAGTGCTGATTCTGGCATTATCGCGGGTTCTATTACCCATACTGTCGCAAATGCCCTCTTAGCACAAGCAGGCAAAGACTTGACAGAAGTTCAAACTGGACTTGACGATGAGAATCCGCACTTTGTCGGACAATTTCCGTTACCCGATGTCAAAATCAAGATAGCTGCCTCCATTGAAAAGATTAAGAAATCGGATAATAATGTCCTCGCGATGCTCCCGCCAACCCATCAAACTGAGGACAGCGAATATATCATCGTTGGTGCACACTACGATCATATCGGTTACGGTGAGATCGGATCACTCGCGAAAAAAGGAGAAAAAGGACAAATTCATAACGGTGCTGATGATAACGCTTCAGGCACTGCTGTTGTCCTAAAATTAGCAGAGATGTTCAGTGAAGAACGTCAAAATCAGCCAGAAAAATTTAAGAGAGGTATTATCTTTGCATTATGGTCGGGTGAAGAACTCGGACTCATCGGGTCTACGCATTTTGTGAATGATCCTGTGCTTCCTTTAAAGGACGTTGCTGCTTACATTAACTTTGATATGGTAGGACGACTCCGCAATAACAAGCTTGTCCTGCAAGGTATCGGGTCTTCGCCTATTTGGACAAAGTTAATTGAAAAACGGAATGTCCTTATCGGTTTTAATCTGGCACTAAAAAAAGATCCGTATATGCCAACAGATGTGACAGCCTTCTATCCGAAAAATGTTCCTGTCCTCAGTTTCTTTACTGGGTTACACAAGAACTATAACCGTCCGACCGATGATCCTGAGACCCTCAACTATGCTGGTTTAGAACGTATCTCAAGTCTGGCTTATGGAATTATTTCAGACCTAATCAGCGCGGATACGCGACCAGAATACGTAAAAGTAGAACGAAACAAACCTGAGGAGGGAAGTCGTGGCACGCTACGAGCATATTTAGGGACTATTCCTGATTATACCACCGAAGACGTTGGTGTTAAACTCTCTGGCGTTATCGCTGGTGGTCCTGCTGATAAAGCGGGTTTAAAAAGTGGAGATGTCATCATTGAATTCGGCACTAAAAAGATTGGAAATATCTATGACTTTACCTATGCGCTTGATGCAGTGAAAATTGGGGAGCCTGTTGAGGTTGTTGTGATGCGCGATGGGAAACAGGTAAAGTTGAAAGTCACCCCTGAAGCGCGGAATTAATTTCTCATTGTAACACTGTTTTATGTCTGAACTCATAGCGAGTAAGAGCTAAGCATCGTTGAAAGTTCTCCGAAAGTTTATCATTGAATATGCTAAATTACGAAAACCTAAGCGTGTTTCTTTGAGTTTATCATAACTAAGGGCAAGTTTCCGATAAGTCTCTTGCCAACCCAAGGTTCGCTCCACTTTATATCGGTCTTTGTCCATTTCTTTGTTAAACCACCGGAACGGACGGGCAATCACAATAGGTTCTTTGGCATTCCGCCGGTTCGGATATATCACCGGGAGCAGCCCGTGTTGTTTGATAATCTTATGATTCTTTTTGGAATCAAAACCGGAGTCCAGTGTTAGAACGGAAGCATTGAGGTCCATTCCAATACGATTAGCAAAGGCGATAAGATCGGTGAATGTTTCGGGCAAAATCTTTGTCCCATGTTGGTTGACAGGTTTGATGGTTATCGGGCTGATGATGAACCCTTGATTGTCAGTGATGATCAACTCTTTTTCACCTTTTTGATGTTTGTGGCCTGAATAACCGATGTTGTCCCCTTTTTTCACGGCGGTATTTGACCCATCTCCATGAAGTTGAGAGGTGTCAAGTTGGTCGGTGTCAAGCAGGTGTATCACTGATGCCTCAAAAAGTTTCTGATACGAGCCATCTTTTGACCACCGATTATGCCATTTATAGATATTAGACCAATGGAGTTCAGGATGCCGGGTTCGGAGTTGATCCCATTGAATACCCGTATGTAAAACATAGAGGATATAGTTGAATATCTTGTCCAAGGAGAGTTTCGGCTTTGGGCCTTTGACTCGTTTCGCTAAATGAGGTAAGATATAATGATTGAAATCCTTACGGGAAACCTGCTTCGGAATACATTTGTATTTTGGGGCTTTTGAGTCTTGTCTGTCATAATAACATCTTTCATAATGTGAATGGATATATGAGGTAGAAAGGGACGTAAAGATCCCCTTTTCTTTCTCTATTTTACCACATCTTTATGTTTTACTCAATATGACTTCATGTATTATCGGGGCAAAGGGAGAATAACACCCGAACAGACCGGTTTACTTGTGATCGATGGGGACCTGGGTAAGTGGGAGCGCGTGCAGCACACCCCTGTCATTCCTGCAGATACTGAACACGACCGGCACGGTTCGACTCATCCTTCGGTTGCTATAGTGGAGGATACGATTCATATCATTTATACCGGGAAGGCGACACGGTCGTTCGGAGAGGGATTGACGATGTGTCATGCAACCGCACCGACGAACGATCCAACATCGGTCACAAAAAATCCTGCCAATCCTGTTTTCACAGGTAGCGGGCAAACATGGGACAGCCAATCTGTTCGCGAAACCGAATTGTTCAAAGGACCACAGTATTTCCATATTCTCTATGGTGGATTCGATGGCGAAGTCTGGCGGATCGGACATGTGCGGACTCGTGATTTTCGCACCTTTGAGCCAAATCCGTACAATCCCGTATTTACACCATCGGACGACCCTGATGCTTATGATTGCGACGGTGTGCTGACGGGTCAAATCCTTAAAATCGATGATACTTATGTCATGCTCTACGCAGGTAAAAAAGGTAAAGAATGGCAAACTGGTCTGGCTACAATTCCAGATTAAAGTTATGGACGAAATATGAATTCGGCAGGAGAAAGAAAAAATCACAAAGGGGTTGGATAGATGATTCGTTTTAGTTTTGTGCTTACCGTAATAGCTTTTATCAGCATGTCTGCATGCATCGCCTTCACAGACGATAAAGCTGCGGAGGGTGGAACCATCCGAGGCAAGATTACTGACACAACCCCAGAACAAAATCCAATTGAAGGCGTTGAAGTCAAGATTTTCACCACAGACAGCAAGAAGAAGTTTACAGTAAAGACTGATGCCAACGGTAATTATAAATGCGCCAATCTTCCTGCAGGTATCTATAATGTCTACTCCAAAAAAGAAGGATACGGAGACAGATTTAGAATCTCTGCTGTGGTAGTTAATGGGAAAAACGAAATTGTTGATCTCAAAATGTTCAACTTCATGAATCATGCCAGACAGCGTGTCAAACATAGAATTATGCCTTTATTCCATTACGTTACCGAAAATATGGTGAAGCACCATGATTTGGACGAGACAGTTGCCGATGCACTTCTTCAGTCAATTCGTAAAACATTTGAGACTGCCATCAAACGTCACAGAACCTTGTCAACCTACTTAGTTGATGTGAATGATCGAAACTTGGACGTACTTGAGGGATTGTTGTTGCATTTTGACATTAAAGTGATATTTACCGAACACCTAACCGAGACGCAACTACAAGATTACACCGATTTCATCAACACACGAAGACACCGAGAGAAACAAGCTATCGCCTACCAATTGACTGCATTGTTTGATCAGGAACTTTGCTTGACTGCGGAGCAACGCAAATATGTTGTGCAATTGCTACATGACAAAACGGATGGATTAAAATTAACTTCAAGTAACATGTTGACGTTAGATTCACTGAAAGCAGCAGACCTTGTCCGCCACAGATCGGAAATCTCGCTAAATGGGATATTGACCAAAACCCAGAGGAAAATTTGGCAGGCGTTGGTAAACGTGGACGATGACGAGAAAGAGAGCCGCAAAATTTTCTTCGCCAGAACCGAAGCAAATATTAAGAAGGCGGTTGATGACGGTAGAATGACCGAGGAAGAAGCTGCAGCAAAACTTGATGAATTACAGAAAAAATTGGGCATAGGACCTAAAGACGAAAAACTGGAATCTCAGGAACGCATGAAACAGTTCCTTGAAGCTAAACTCACAGCACACACCGAGATGTTAGGGAAACTCAATGAACGCGCATCACAACGGTTAACTTTAGCCGTTAAAGGTGTGGTTCAGCAATACCTTGAAACTAAAGAACGTATGGCAATGTACCGCGAAGCCGAAGCCAAAATCATGGGCGCACTCGCGGCTCGCGAATTAACCCCTGAACAAGCCGATAAAAAACTCGGAGACCTGACCGAAAAGTTATGGGGTGAGAATATTGAATATGAAGAAACAGGTGAACCCTATGCTGTTGACATCACAAATCATCCGCTCTATCAAGAAGCAATCAAAGATATTCTTTCTGAAGATGCATACGCCCAATATACCTCACGCCAAGCGGAAAGAGACAATTTTCGACAACAAGCTTCGCGAGATTTAGCAGTAGCGTTGATGGATATACGGCTGCTCTTAAACGACGCACAACGGAAACAGTTAGAAACGACAGCAGCACAGTTAACTCTGCCACCATTAGAGGGGGATGCTCCAATGAATATGTTCTATCAACTTTTCCAACAGGTAAACCACGACATGTTAAGTCCTTGGCAGCGGAATGAACTTGAGATTCAGCATGGGGCTGCAGAGTAAATAATTACAAGGATAATCAGAACAAATGACCTGTCTTATAGTAAAATCAAAAAACACCTATACATTTTTCTTTGGATTAGCGGCGTTTGTAGTCACGCAATTCATTGCGCCTCTTACATACGCATTAACATGTTTGAAATTAATCTGGGGACTAAAATGTATCAATAATTATAGGCGTTACTTTAGTTTTGTACTAATAATTGCTTGTATCAGTATGTCCGCATGCATCGCTTTCGCAGAAAAAAACGCTATAAATGGCGCAACCATCGGAGGCGAGGTTATTGAAGTAATGGGCGAAAACGCCCCAATTCAAGGTGCTACAGTTAAGATTGTTGGTTCAGATGGAAAAGAGTGGAAAGTAAAAACTGATGTCGAAGGTAAATATGAATATACAGGTCTCCCAGCAGGACGTTATACTATCAATGTCTATAAAAGAGGATACAATCCTTGGGTTGGAAAATCAAAGGTAGTCGCTGCCGGTGGTGAACGTTTTGACCGGATCAAAATGAGAAAAAAAGACGATTTTGAAACACGTTTTGCTGAAGGTTTACTACAGCATGTTGCTGAAGATATCGGCAAACGTTACAAGTTGGATGCGTCTATTGTTAAAAAACTTCACAGGTCAATTTTTGAAGCACTTGATACTGTGTTAGAGCAGAAAAACGGAGAAGAAATAGAAGACTTTGCAGAGGCAGAAAAATATGGCAGCATAGGATTTATTTTAGGAATGTTATCACACCCTAATTATAAGCCAGCATTCGCCAAATACCTAACGGAAACACAACTTCAGGATTATCTGGATTTCATGAAAGCGCGGCAACAGCAAGTTCAACAAGCAATTGCTCAATTTATGACAGCATTCCTTGACCAAGCACTCAGTCTGACAGTCAACCAACGCGAAAAAATTGAGAAATTGTTGCTCAACACAATAAATGATAAACCAGAGTTGGACTTAATGAATATTATGAATGGACCATTGCCGAAGGCAATAGGCGATCTGTTACATAATAAATTGCACATATCTCTGGATAGCGTACTGAACCAAACACAGTCAAAAATTTGGGAAGTGATGATTGATTTTTATGATGGAAAGGATTTAGTTGGTATTGAGACTTTTGAAGTGCCATCGGAAAATGCTGCTGAGAAGGATGAAATCAATAAGGTCCCCCCCAAATCTCAAAAGTGGATCTTGGCTGAAGCAATACTGATGGCACATACTGAACAGTTAGGCACGCTCAACGAAAGTGCATCAAAGCGTTTGGAAATCGCTACTAAAGGAGTGATCCAACAATACCTTGAAGCGCAAATTCCGAACATTGATGATGATTTCAAATTTATTGCTGAAATAGGAGATCTCATGCAGGCGTTCATGTGGCAATCCATATCTCGCGATGAGGCTATTGAGAAGCTTGGATCCATGAAGAACGAGTTATGGGGCGAGAAAGACACAAATAAACGGTGGGATAAAATTGAACTGCACCAGATTACTAATCATCCCCTGTACCAACAGGCAATCAAAGATGTCCTCTCTGAAGATGTCTACTTACAATACAAAGCACATCAAGCGGAACGAAAGAATTTCCGCATACAAGCATCTCGGAATCTCGCTTTGGCTTTCATAGATATGATTGTGCTGCTTAACGAGGCACAGCGGCAACAGATAAAAATGATAACAGCACAGTTAACTATACCCTCATTGAATTATAAGGAACTGCAAATGATGTTTGCTGAATTATTCATTCGGATGGACCACGAGATACTGAGTCCTTGGCAGCAAAGTGTATTTAAAGGAGGTAGATAATCATGACAAGATACAAAAAAGTTTCAGGTTTACTGATAAATAGAAACACATTCATTATGGGATTTTCGGGTTTCCTAATGTTGCTGGGCACGTTTTTCAGCGAACCAGCTTACGCACAAGATCCCACTCTCCGCTACGGCACGGGTGTCCCGCCAGCGGTTAGAAGCATCAATGACCGAAGTTTGCGGTATCTCGCTAATACGCAGTTGCAAGACGGAAGTTGGCCAGGTTCACGAAATGGCGCAGGAATCACAGGTATTTGTGTCATGGCATTGATGGCAAGTGGTGAAGACCCTGATTACGGACCTTATGCCACAAACATTCGTAGAGCCTTGCACCACATCATCGCTAATCAAAACGCTAAAACAGGATACATGGGGACGAGCGGTCATGCATCAATGTACCACCACGGGTTTGCCATGTTAGCACTGTCCGAGGCGTACGGTGCAGTAAGCGAAGAGCTGCTTTGGAAAGGGAGTGATGTACCTGCAAATCGCAGACGAACTCTCAGTGCATCTTTAGAACTTGCAGTGCGATGTGCGTTAACAGCACAAGAAAAAAATCCTTGGGGTGCTTGGCGTTATTCACCACAAGCTCGAGATGCGGACACAACTGTCGCGGGAACCGTATTAATGGGGATATTTGGTGCGCGAAACGCTGGTGTTGAAGTTTCCAATGAAGCTATTGACAAGGCATTGAACTTTTTTCAAACCTGCACTACGCGAAGCGGGAGTGTCTCCTATACACCTTCAGGGAGCCATGGCGATGGACTCACTCGTACTGCAATCGCAACCCTCGTTTACGCTATTGGAAAGCGAAAGGATACGCCAGAATACAAAGCCGCTTCCGAATTCATCAAACGCAGAGCTACCTATAATCTCAGTGGGGGTTACATGTTCTATACGCTATATTATATGGCTCAGGCTCTGTTTCAAAGCGATTTCGAAACATGGCAAGCTTGGAATCAACGCACCATCGCGCGACTTCAACAGATGCAACAAGAAGATGGAAGTTTCAACAGTTCCTATGGCAAAGCCTACGGCACAGGGATGGCTGTGCTAACCTTAGCTTTGAACTATCGCCTTTTGCCTATTTACGAAAGATAGACAGCCATTGACAGTAGTTTGGACAATTTATGTGCTATTCAGGTAAATTTTCAAGTTGTATTTGTAGGTTGGGTAGAGCGCAGCGAAACCATAAGTGTCAATTTAAGGAATGAATCCGTTTTTAGCTGTGGTGTAGCCTCGTAGAGGCGGAATGTTTATAGCAAAAGCGTCAACCCTTCTTGAGTTCCGTAGGAGCGGTATGTGTATGCAAATCGTGTCTCTATAAACATATCGTTCCTACGGAACTCAAGAGGGGTGGTAACATTTTTCTATAAACATATCGTCCCTACGGGACTAAATATGGGACAGTCTCAATCATAGTAAGTATTGAACTCACGTTAACAATATGTAAACATCTGCTGGTAAGCACCGAATGCTGAATACTACAAGAAGGAGAAATGCAATGCAGAGGGGCCTAAAAAATATATTGGCGATTGCCATTACGCTCGCGAGTTTGTGGCTTTCTGCCACGACACAAGCTCAGGAAACACTTTTACGTTGGAAAAATGGTGATACGCTTTCCGGTAAGTTATTAGACAGTAAATCAGGGAAGATTCGTTGGACATCACCTTATTTTGCAGATGAGTTGGTTGTTGACATTAGCGTTTTGGATTCAATTGTTTTCTCCAAACAACCGACAACAGCAACGGAGACTTTTCGCGTCGGCACCGTATCAGGTGATATCTGGACTGCGGATATTATCGGTTCAGATGAAGACACACTTCTCTTTTCCAGTAAACGTTATGGTAGGTTTCGAGTGAATCGATCATCAATTTACTTATTTGAAAATCGCGAGCATTCCAACCTCGTTTTTGACGGTTCTCGACTGTCAGCTTGGAAAGCATCTCAGAAAGGTGAAACTAAAAACCAAAAGCAATTGCCCGATAATAATCAACACACCGGTTGGTATGCCGATAGCGGAGGACATCCGCACACAGATCAAGGCAAAGCGAACATCTTCTACCCGACTGAATGGCCGAAGCGTTTTGAAATTGACCTTGAACTGGCATCCACGACAGGTTCCCCCGGTTTTGTTTTTGCACTCGGTAAAAACCTGTACGAGGCGTTGCGGTTAGAAACGTGGGTTAACGAACTCGTAGTTGTTCAAGGCACACTATTTGAACCTATAATGAAAATTGAACCAGATCGCCATAACTTTCGTTTGCGACTCGCTTATGATCAAGACCTCCGTATGCTAAAGATCCTTGACCTAAATGGCAATTTGCTGTTGGAACTTAACGATGTTAGTCCCACCGTTGAAGCCTCCGGACTCTATATCTATAATCGAGGGCAAAATCTGACAGTGCGACGGTTAAGGGTCTATCAGCAGTCCGGCAATCTTAAAATTCAACAAGTAGATTATTCTAAACCCAGAGTTCACATGATGAATGAGGAAGTCTTCTACGGAAAGTTGTTTGTTGAAAAAGACAAAGGCTATGTCCTCGGCACGGATGGAACACGATCCGATATTGACCTACTGGAGATTGATCGTGTTGTTCAACTGGGTATGACATTGGCAACAAACAACGAACATCTTGCATTGACATATACTGATGGGGCTGTTGTACGGGGAAAGGTTCTGCAATTGAACCCAGATAGTGTTTTACTACAGACATCCTTTGCAGACGAACCAATAACCTGTTCATTCGCTGGTGCTTCACTATTTCGGCTTGAGTCTAAAGTTGAAACTAAACAACCTATCAAAGATTATGATAAGATGTTTTTTCCAACGGGCAGTCTACGTGGTTACGTTATATTTGACAGTAACGACATATCCAGTATCCAATGGCAGCCTGTAGGTGCGTCGGAGCCGGCGCGTCTTGCAAATAACCGATCCGCCCGCATAGAGCGCAATAATAAACGGATATCAAGACTACAACCTTTTGATGTGAAGATGTTCCCGCATCTATTGCATCTGAAAAATGGAGAAGTCATCCCATGTCAAATCCTGTCTTACGATGAAACCGCTATCAATTTTCGTTCCCCCTTTATCAGCACGACGCGCATAGACTCAGCTTATATGAAAGGTATTGAGTTTTCCCGCGGAAAAACGCATGGTAGGAAGGAAAACCGAAATCCAATTACCATTACAGGTGGAGATAAACATCGCATCATTTTAGAAGATGGCAGAATTCTGGAGGCTACGGTGCGTAGAAACAAAGATGGTAATAGCCTGGAATTTACAGTAAAAGGCGGCAACCTGGATGTACAGATGTTACAAAATATTAAAATCGTGGGAGACTTCGCGGCAAATGATTTTGTAACAGCCGCTGCCTTAAAGCGCGGGGTTGAAATCTTGTTTGACCCACTTGAAACCCAAGCTGAGAAGTTGGATGAGAAAGTAGAACGCGCGTTAACCGTGCCACGTTTCAACCGAGATAATCCACCGAACCATATTCTTGTGGCAAACAACGGTGATTTAAAGCGCGGAAAATTAATCAGTTTCAATGGAGAGACAATTCAGTTTGAATCAAAACTGAAGAAGATTATCATTCCTATAAACCGGGTGGCTCGAATAATTGATATTAGCGTTGACGATCCCAAGGAATCAGCAAAAGACGCAGACGATGACCAAAAACCAAAAACCACTCAGTCCGAAGTCCGTTTCGCGTTGATCCACAATCCGATCCTGATTTTTGAACCACTTGAGGTTAAAGGCGACAACTTGCTTGGACGTTCACCAATTTACGAATCTGTCTCTGTTCCAGTGAACAGTATTCAGTATATCCACTTTGGAGACAAAGCAAAGTCATTTAAGTCTGTTTTCGCAGAATGGGTCGTCCGCTCGGGAAAAGAACCAGATTACGGTGCTGACCGGTAGAATAGTCATCCATAGAAATTTAAGATCGGAAAAACGAAAATTGCACTTTTTAAAAATTGCATTCTGCTTTATTTCGTGTTATAATGCTAATAACGACTAAAACAGAGTTTTCAACATGGGTACCCTTTATCTAAAATTATATTAGCAGGACTTACGCAATAGGTTCAAAAGTCCCCTTGATAAGGGGGATTTAGGGGGTTAAAAACACCGAAACAACTACTTTTTAAGTCCAATACTTCCTTTTTCTCCCCAATTTGCGTAAGTCCTGATTAGATAACTCTGGTTTAGTCGCCAAGGGTGCCTGTTCCTTTTTAAGCAGGTGGGAAAGACCACCGCAGGAACAGGTACCCTGGCGACTAAACACAACACCATACAATGTGCACGTGTGGTAGAACTCACAACAAGGAGGTCTATGATGGCACGTAACATCATACCCTACAAATGGATAATCGGCGGCGTTGCGCTGCTGATTATCGTTGCCGGTGCGTGTTATTTATGGTACCAACACGACACGGCACCGGACAGAAAAGCAGCAGCGAAATCTGCTGAAATGGCACGCCAATGGGAAATAGACCAAAAGGCGGATGCAAACAACGTGCCGAAAAACGAAACCAAACCCCCTGCGGATAGCACCACGCCAACCGCGGAGAAACCCATAACAACCGATGCGATGGTGACTACAGATGCCGAAGCAATAGAGGCACAAGGCGAAACCGAAACGGCAACAGACATTCGCGTGTCACCATTCGGGTTTGGTCCTTACCCAGAACTGCCACCCGACTTTCCACATCAAGATATGTTTGATCCACCGAACCCGAACGACCCATATAAAGACGATCCAAATTACGAATTAATGTATCGTCTTTGGGTAGAGTTATGGAAACGTGGTGAGAAAGTTGAAGGCTTCGGGACGCTAAAGTCAACCGGGCTATTTTACCCAACGATACGTGGCACAATCTACGTTAAATGGGGACCGCGTTGGAAGATTTTTGGGCATGAAGTCGGAAGAAAAATTCGATATGTAGATGGACATCCGGATGATATCGAAGCCCTCCGTGCCCGTAGAAGTGATGAAACCGGTTTATTAGAAAGCGACATTCCCCCTGGCATAAAAGTTTTAGATATATCAGAAGGAATTAATCCTTATACTTTTTTAGACTTACCGAAACCTAAATAAAGGAGAAACAGATGAGAAAAGTGTTTTGTATAATCGCAATACTTGCTTCAATATTGACAATCCAATCCGACATTCGTTCCCACAACTATGTCTCCAATGAGGGCAAAAAGAGAGTAAGTCTTATACCTGGAGAGGTACGGTTTGGAAGGTGCAGATGCTTGGATCAGATTATGAAGGGGCTCTCTTAACGCATGTCCGTGTGACTGCAGCACAACTGGATTGGGCACATGAGCTCGTCGCCTACGCCTCGTTTTCATCAGGCTATGAGTACTCAAATGTTAAAGGTACCTGGCATCTGATAGCGCAGCTCGAGCATAGCTGGGCAACAGACGAAGAACCTTATGACAAGGAAGGTAAAATCGTAGGGAAAAAAGGCGGCATGAGTGAACATGGTAGTCAAAAGGATAGAGACTGGTTAACTACATACGATCCGTCGATCACCATTTGGGATTGTGATGCGTTTGCTAAGGCAAAAGTCTACCATCCCACCGAAAATAAACATTATAGGGCTGTCGCGGCTCCCTTTTTCTCTACTACGTCAACATTGATCAGAAAGAGACCTGGAGACATTAGTCCTGATGAGGAGGAGGATATTATCGATATCCCTGACCGCACTCCTGATGATGATGACGATGATGATGATGATCCAGTTACCCCCTTCCCAGATCCTACCCCCGCCCCCCGCATTTACCTTGTCAATGCAGACCAGATACCCGAACCCGGAGACAGTGCTACACTGACTCTTGTCACCAGTGAACCTTATTACAATGTAAGTTGGTATGTGAAGGCACCGTGGGAGACAAATGCCCGTGGAACATATATAGAAGATGACTACGGTGACGGCACATCAACGACAGCATCGCTCACCTACACGTTTCCAAGCGGATCCATGCATACCGGAGATTTTCTGATAACCGCGAGCATTTACCGATGGTCCGACATGTCTGAGTATGGTGAGGAAACCTATACCGTGACTGTGGATATGACACCAAATTGTAGCGACTGCACAGACGAGAGTATCAATTGTCCTAATGCAAACAACCACTGACGGTGCTTTTTTCCTTTGAACAACAGGCAGGTATCCTTTTTGGGTATCTGCCTGTTTCTTTTTCGGTGCGTTGTAGTGTTTCTTTGCTCGCTCGGCACTTGTGCTTATACCAAATTAACCCGATTTGTAGCGCAAGGTCTCTGGGTTCTCCTCGCAATGCTGACTTTATCAGAAAAATAATAATAACGTTAATTTGGTATTATACCATTTCTATTTGAAAAACTTACATAACGACTATTCTTTAAAAGTCCCCCTGATAAGGGGGACTTAGGGGGTTTCTTCCACGGACAAATCCCTAATGAAAAATAATTTATTAGAAATGGTATTAGTAGTAGGCTTGCCAACCTGCTATAGTTGCGTCATTTCGTTTTAGCAACCATGAAAACTACTCATTAGGTGCAGAAATCGTTTCCCATTCAGGCCAAATCTCTATTGCAGATTCTGGCAAAATAGTTACTGCTCCCTTTTGGCTGACAAGTTCAACACGCAAGTCGTTTTGCCCCACTTTTCTCTCTAATGGCAGTAACCAATAAGCGTGATACATATCCCCATCAACATGGCCACCGACACAAATATCTTCAATATGCTGAAAGACGATGTGCGTGTTACCTTTCAACTCTTGGATATTTTGACCGTTTTGCTTAATCCGAAGCACAAGCGAAGATGATACTGAATTCAACCAATCCGCCCGAAGGAATAGAATCGGTTGACCGTCCTCCTCAGCGATGTTGAAGTTTGATTCAACAGCATTCTGCCCTTGTGATTTGAGAAATACCACGGATTCGACCAGCGGATGCTTGGCAAAAACTGGATCGGCTATTCCTTGATGTAGACAGGCAAAAGGCGAACCATACGCGTGCCACTCAAGAAACGTCAGTAGGTGTGTTCGCATATCTCCCGCAAACTTGTGTATAGTCTCTACCTGTTCAAGTTCTAATAATATCTCAGGAAGCAGAGTCACGCGTGCGTATTCGGCGCGTGCTTCGGTAAAAAGTTTGGCAACAGACCAGTCTGGATGTGTTTTGTAAGCATTCAGAAAATGCATAATTAGTTGATTCGTATACCGTGCAGGAATCATTCCCGGAACAACAGCAGTACTGCCGAGGTAGGTGCGACAACCGTTATTCAAAAATGCTCGTAAAAGCGATGAACCGGGCGGTGTGGTTGCACATCCGTTAATAATCGCAATCGGATGTCGTGGCAATGCTGGCATGCCTTTCGTTGTCACAAAGTCTTCACCGAACCGATTGCTCAAATTTTGCGGACTGCCATGTCCAAAATGGATAATCAAATCCGACTGCGGCAGACGTTTCGTTCCACCTCTGCCGATCACTTTGACCTGATGTCCCTGTTGTGCCAACACATCAAGAAACTGCTGCGTTTCCAAATGGATACGGGTATCCTCCGAGCACATAATCGTCGCATCCGGTCCACAGGATTCGGCAGTTTTGCTCAGTTGCCGCTTCATCGCCTCAGGATTCCCAAGCATCCGTGCCGTCACAACTTCAGGAAGACCATCGCCATTCAAATCCGCATAAAAAGAATCGGTGTGGAGGCGCGTCCCACCCAAGCCAATTTCCCACATCGGAATAATGGATTCATCTCCCAACAATATCAGATAATCCAGTTCTCCACCAGTTTTCGAGATTATTTCAGCTTTGATTTCCTTTGCCATTGCTGTTAGATTGGAATTTGGATACGCGGGTATTGTAATATGTTGGCCTGTCTTTTCTTGGTAAACTTCATCAATATCAAGTATCTCAGCACTATGCCTACGAGCAAATGATTCAATGGCTTTCTGAATATCCAACACATCTACGGGATAGGCATTTGTAAGTGCAATCATATTAACCACTATTAATATCTTCATTGAAATCTCCATGTTTTCTTTTCTATTTGCACTATTAGCATACCAACATAATCGCTATTTTTC
Source organism: Candidatus Poribacteria bacterium (assembly GCA_965197475.1). Lineage (GTDB taxonomy): Bacteria > Poribacteria > WGA-4E > WGA-4E > WGA-3G > MSPOR6. The sequence continues at coordinate 3,184,530 of CBDANF010000003.1, forward strand.
AAGTCCAAATTGGGAACCGTAAAATTTTTCTTACTTGAAAGGCAAAGATTTGATAAAATAGTTGATAACTTACGAACTTCAATAAACGCAGTTTACTCGGTAGGAACGGAAAGGAATAACAATGGAAAAACGTCCAAATATCCTATGGTATTGTACAGATCAACAACGTTTTGACACCATCGGAGCGTTAGGAAATCCACATATCCACACCCCAAGACTTGACGAATTTGTTCGTCAATCAACAGCATTCACCCATGCCTATTGCCAATCTCCGATTTGCACACCTTCTCGTGCGAGTTTTATGACCGGCATGTATCCTTCAGCTGTGAGTGTTACCGGAAACGGCAACCCGGTTTTTCCGCAATATTACGAAGACCGACTTATCTCTCATGTGCTCGCACAAAACGGTTACGACTGCGGTTTGATTGGCAAACTTCATCTCGCAAGTGCGTTTGATGGACAAGAACACCGCGTGAACGATGGCTACCGCTACTTTCAATATAGCCACGACCACGGAAAGCCAAACGCATTCGGACACGAATATGCAGATTGGCTACGCTCACAAGGTGAGGAGCTTGGTAAACTGCTGCAACAGCGAGTGGTCGTCCAAAAGCCAAAGAAAAATACTGGACGTTTTCCTGAACCGACACCTGAATGCAATAATATCCCACCCCATCTCCATCAGACTTATTGGTGCACCGAAAAAACGATCGAATTTATCAACAAAAATCGCCGGAAAAATCAGCCGTGGATGCTAAACATCAATCCGTTTGACCCTCACCCTGGTTTTGACGCACCCTGGGAATATTATCGGCGGTATGACCCAGAGACACTGCCTGGTTCTCACTTTCAGGAAAGCGACATACCCTTTCAGTCCAAATTAACTGATGCTGGCATCGATTTTCAATCTCAGGCGAAACCACCTTCAGAGTGGGATGATAAGCAGATGCAGGCTTCCTATTATGCCATGATTGAACAGATTGACGATGAGTTTGGACGTATACTTGACCACCTTGATGCTGAAGGGCTTCGTGAAAACACCATCGTTATTTTCACTTCCGATCACGGAGAATTGCTTGGGGACCACGGGTTGGCATACAAAGGATGCCGTTTTTATGAAGGATTGGCAAGGGTGCCGCTTATCATCTCTTGTCCAATACACTTCTTGCAAAACGTTCAAAGCGATGTGCTCGTTGAACTACTTGATATTGTCCCCACACTATATGATGTGTTAGGTATGGAGATACCCTATTATGTGCAGGGTAGATCACTCGCGCCACTACTACGTGGTGATGTTTCTATCAGCGAACATCGAGAAGCTGTCCGTTGCGAATTTTTCGGAGCACTTTCAACACCTGACCAAACCCATGCCACAATGTATCGAAACCGACGTTGGAAACTCGTTGTGTATCATCAGAAAGGGATTTGCGAACTGTATGATCTTGATAACGATCCTTGGGAACACAACGACCTCTCTGACGATGCCGATTACCAAGCCATCAAGTGGGAACTCATGCAAAAGAGTTTTGACGCAACCGTCTATGCACATCCACAGATGATACCTCGTGTCGCTTCACACTAACGTACTGTCTACTTTCAACATTAAAAATTATGCCCAAAACGAGGTGGAAAATAGATGACCTTGAGAGCACTTCTAATCGGTTTAGCACTCGTCATCTTACAAACCGCAATTACACCTTACAACGACTACTACCTCCAAGGAACAGACATAGCCGGAAATCACTTTCCTTTAGGGGCAGTATTTACACTGATTTTTCTTACGATTGCCATCAACCCAATTCTAAAGAAGGTATTTCCTCGCGCAACGTTAAAACCAGTGGAGTTGATAATAATATGGGTGATGATGGGGGTAAGTTCAGCGATTCCGTCGAAAGGGATGATAGGGTTTTTACTTCCCAACTTGGCTGCACCGGTCTATTTTGCCACGTCTGAAAACGAATGGGCAGAAACGCTACATCCACACTTACCCGAATGGTTAATAGTGTGGGATAAACACGCCGTTACAAATTTTTATGAGGGAGAGTCGTTTGTTCCGTGGGCACTCTGGGTAAAGCCTCTTTTAGTATGGACAGTTTTCATCATCCTGCTCTATTGTGTAACAATCTGTGTATCGATTGTTGTGCGAAAACAGTGGATAGAACGCGAAAGATTTATTTTTCCACTCGTTACTGTTCCCGTAGAGATGGTTCAGCAAACCTCAACGCACGGTAATCTGGATGGTTTTTTTAAGAATCGGCTCGTATGGATAGGGTTTGGGATCGCCGCAGCATTTCATCTGCTCAATGGTCTGCACGAATATTTCCCCGCACTTCCCTCTATTCCGAATCGGTATGACCTTTACACACCATTTACAGAACGTCCGTGGGTTGTGATAGGTTGGTGGCCCCAATTTCGGTTCTTTCTCTATTTTTCCGTCATAGGGATAACCTACTTTCTCGCTATGGAGGTGTCGTTTAGCTGTTGGTTTTTCTTTCTGTTCTTCAAGTTATACCATTTCTTGTATATATTTATCCTTCGCTCATGTCAAGAGTAAGTGCTTTTGACGAGTTTTGCTATAAAATCAACACTGACAGCTTTTAGATTCATGACGAACTCACAGATTGCGACGTAACCGGCGAGGAACTTTTTATGAACGCCACGAAAGGGACGAAGGAAGTTTCGCAGCGTCGTCCAGACACCTTCAATCGTCCTTGTATGGATCTCGTAAAGACCATCACCGTCTGCGTCTCTTGCCCACTCGCCATCCTTATGGAGAACAATCTCACGGGCGCGCTGAATACGGTTATAGCCACGCCAACCATCCGTATACACCGTTGAAGTCGGCAACGTCCACTGATGAACGTGTGTTGAAAGCGTCGCAGAATCGGTGTGCCGCACAACACGTAATCTCAGGAGACCGCTTTCGCGACCTTTCGTCCCAACAATAGGCGGACGATCATTGTCATAAGTCCCATGTCCCCTGCGTTTATTGCCACGCCGACGCGGCGGATCCGAAGCATCAACGTGCTTATCGCCTTTTTCACCGGCGTTTTGAAACATCTCATCTGTTTCGACTTCAGCATCAGGTAAAGCAGCTTCGGGTTGTATCTGCTCTGCCGAAGTTTGGAGTTTACGTCTTATAGAAAGAACGGTTTGACGACTTAGACCCAGTTCACGCCCGAGTTGTGCACTTGAAACACCTTGACAGACACCGCGCAAAAGCAGAACGACCTGTGAGGGACGAAACTGCGTGCCAGCAAAGACCGTCCCGGTATAGAGGTTGTAGATGCTCTCACAGTGTTTGCAGCGATACACTTGTAGACCACTTGTTTCAGTCGGACGGAACTTGCGTGCCTCCGCCACGCTCGCTTGGCATTTTGGGCAACACAGCCCTTGAGGGTGGAAATGATCCAACACCCACGCTTGAGTTTTTTCTTCATCCATGAGAGATTGTATTGGAAAGTCCATAGGTAACACGCTAACATAACTTTGAAAAAATAGCACTTACTTTTTACATGAGCCTTTATCCTTTTAAAAGTTTTCAATTTCTGCTATACTTTTTCCAATTATACAAATCATAGGATTGATACCAATGCACATAAAGCCTCCAGAGATTACAGAAAGTGTTTCAGAGTTGAAAAGCCTGTTGAGAAAGACATCAGTAGGTTATCAAAAGCAAAGATTGACAGCCCTTTACCTATTTCGTAGTGGTCAAGCAATAACTCGCAAGCAAGTCGCTGAGAGGTTAGGTGTCAGCCGAAAAACGATTGGACACTGGATAGCGACTTATGAGACTAAAGGACTTGATGCGCTTTTGGATCGTGATTATTCCCCGGGCGTCCCCCTCGGTTATCCAAAGAACAACAAGAGCTGCTGCGAGCGGAACTTCAAAAACCAGAAGGTTTTTCCAGTTATCAACAGATAACAGATTATATTGAAGAAACCTTCGGTGTCCAAATGCACTATAAAACAGTTCATGCGTTAGTTCGGTATAAATGGAATGCGAAACTCAAAGTGCCTCGCAAAAGTCATAAAAAAAACGATGTAGCGTGTGATGCGTTCGTTGCTAACTTCGCTACCAAAGTTGAGGAGGTGATTTCGGAGAAGGCATCTTCTTTTCAAAGCGTCCGACTTTTTTGCCAAGACGAGTCAAGGTGTGGTCTTTTGCCTGTGTCGTCTCGGCGTCCCACTTTACGCGGTGTTAAACCGATTGCCAATGTTGATCACACTTACCAGAGCCTTTATCTATACGGAGCTGTGGAACCGATAACAGGAGAAAGTTTCTTCCTTGAAATGCCCTGGCTCAATGGTGTCTGTTTCCAAGTATTCATTGATGAGTTAGCAAAGACTTTTCCAAAGACGCTAAATGTCCTTGTGCTTGATAATGGTCGTTTTCATCAGGCGAAATCGCTACAACTTCCTGACAATATCGCCTTGATTTTTCTACCCCCTTATAGTCCAGAGTTGAACCCGATCGAAAGACTCTGGCAAGACATCAAAGCCAAATTGTTTCAGCACACATTGGGGTCAATAGAGGAAATGCAGGACAAAATCACACAAATCTTGAGAAAGTATACGAAGGCAGCTATTGCTCAAATCACAAATTTTAAATATTTCACGAAAGTCGCAAATGGAATATAATTATTCAGAAATGGTATTAGGATGCTATCTCATGCTATAAAAGTCAAGGAAAATGGACACAGCAAAAACGCATTTCCATGGCGTTACACCTTGTTTCTATTGATGATTATTAGGTTGAAGACCATTCTGAGAAATATCAGTAAGACTATGTTGTCCACCAAGTTGTAGACCTTTCAACACTTGAATCCTTGTAGACAAGCAACCTTCTTCAATTTTCGCATCCCGACTTATACCGTAAGGTAGCATGTTGGTGCGACCATTCTCAATTAGGGGTATGCCATACTTTAGTTCATCACAGAGTTCTTGTAGCATAGAGGTATCTATTTTAAAAATTTCTCCAGGAACAATTTCGAGATCTAAAAAGGCTGAATCGGGTTTTGCTGGATCGTCGTAGACTTTTTTGAGAATAGCTGGTAGTTTTAGTGTGTCTATCATTTACTTTGCTCCTCTTTCAATATTGAATTATGTTACACATTTCGCCCACTGGGGCTAAGGAGGTTGGTTTTACCACGTTCTATATACCTGTCGCCCTGCTGGGGCTTTATAATTCGGACAGATTACGGAAAGTGTAAGATTCTATTGACATAGCGTTACAAACCGCTTCCACAGGAGTTCTGTAGTTGCGATTCGGAGATCGCTCCTACAGAATGTAAGAGGCGACAAATGCCAATATTCAAATGTAAGAGATGCAATGAATTGCGCGACTACAAACCCCGCAAACCTATAGAGAATTGTAAAGGTAATTTTAGATTTCACTATAGCCTCACTTTATTTACTCGGATCCTAAAATTGGTATAACGTCCCATTGAACTTCATCTGCCATACCCGGGTAGGTTTCACCACGAATCCACATGGGAGGTCGTTTTTTATTTACAGCCTCAGGACGTGTCCATTCTGCTTTTGCACTGACATAATGTGCTTTGCGCTGACATAATGTGCTACGTTTGCACGTCTGAAACGTAGACTTTGGTTATCAGTGCTTTTATGTAGAACTTGGCTATTGAACCAGATTACTGCTCCAGCAGGGACTTCTACCGCAACACCATCTTCATCACGAACACCTTGTGCCTGTCTAAACTCTCCTTGTTGTGGACCTTCAATTTCTTTATGTTCATGAACTTCATACTTGTGGCTGCCAGGGATAACGTATAGACAACCGTTTTCTTTATCTGCTGCATCAATTGCAGTCCATGTTGCGACTGTCGTTCCGGTTTTATATTGATGGTTAAAATACCATTTATCTTGATGCCACGGGAAACCTAAGCCAATCTTTGGAGGCTTCCAAAAATACAGATTGTTGAGACCAAGGATATCTGGACCGAGTATGTCAACGACGGGATCCGTTAGACGACAATCGCGGGTACGCGCAAGAAATTCTGGATTATTACAACTTACATATTGGATATTGTGCATCGCGTAGATGCCTTGTGCTTTAACTTTACCGTCTCTGACTAAAGCGTTTTCAAAGATATGATAGTCTGGGAAGGGTCGTTTTCCATCAACAATGCCATCAGCGATTTGACCTAAACAGTCGTTTTCTTCTTCGGTAAAAACGTTTAGGCGGACAAAGTATCCGTTTTCGTTCCAATGTGAAAGTTCGTCAGCATTTAGTCCAAACTTCCGTTCCTCCGATGTTGTATTTGTGTTCACTAATTCTCCTATCAATACATTTTCGCAATGAGTAGTTTTGGACTTGATAAAAAATTTTAAAAATCGCTATAAAGCCTTGTGTCCACTGGGTTTATATGGTATAATATAGATAAGAAAAAAGGGAGGTTGTAGCCTCCCAATTAACCCAAAAAGCAGAGTTGCTTTCTGAAGGTTTAATCTTATCTGATATTGTATCAGAAGTCCGTCAGAAAAAGCAACTCCTATTTCAAGGAGTTATCTGATGGATTTGTTGAAGGTGATGGAACGTTTCCCGGATCAAGAGAGTTGTATTTCGCATTTAGAGAAGATTCGTTGGCGAGGTAAACCTGTGTGTCCGCATTGTGAAAGCGGTCATGTGGGCAGGCGTGAGGAGACAAAGATCGGTCGTATCGGTCGTTGGAACTGCCACGAGTGCCAAGTGAGTTTCAAGGTGACGTGCAGGTCGGTGTTTCACGGGACAAAGGTAGTGTTACAGAAGTGGTTTTTAGCTATTTCGTTGATAACGAATGCGAAGAAAAGTTTGTCAAGTCATCAACTTGCGCGCGATTTAGACTTGAATCAAAAGACAGCATGGTTTATAATGACTCGTATCCGTGCTGAAATGGCGAAGAAAGGCGGGGCTTTACTACAAGGTATCATTGAAGCAGATGAGACCTATATTGGCGGTAAACCTCGTAAAAAGAACAAACGTGAAGATGATGAACCACATAAACGTGGCAGAGGCACTGAAAAAACTGCTATAATAGGAGCAGTGCAGCGTGGAGGTAGGGTTGTCGCACAAGTGGCACACAACCTCACAGGACGCACTATCCTTGAGTTTATTCGGAGTGCTGTAAACCTAAAAAATCGGAACTAATAACCGATGAATATCAGGCTTACAACGCTATTGGGAAAGAAATGAAGCACGCTGTTATCAACCACAAGGTGCAGTTTGCTGAGGGTGATGTCCATACGAACACGATTGAGGGCTTCTGGTCGCTTCTCAAACGCGCTTGGTATGGAAGTCATCACCACTATCAGACAGGATACACACCGCTATATGTGGCGGAAGCGTGCTATAAGTATAACTATAGGAGCGTTGACAGCATCTTTGATAAGTTTGTCAATGAAAGTATGAGATGAGTGAACAAATTGAAGTAAGAAAAGAAGGACCACGCAGTAAAGAACAACATATCCAATTCCTACGCGGTCCTATGACTGATTTAGTAAAAAGAACGAATATCGGTGACACAAAAAGACTTAACAAAGGTCTTCATCTTATTGATGAAATGTGTCAAAAGGTTAATTCTGTGAAAGATAATTAAGAACACTATTCACATAACTAACTTGTGAATTAATTTCATTTGTCTTTTTCACAAATATACTCAAAGCCTGTGTTAGTTGATGGATAGATTTTAAATCTTTACTTTTAAAATCGTTATATGCTTTTTCAAGGTCATCCAGAAGTGGAGTAATTAAAAGTTCTGCTACTCCTTTCTGAATATCTTCTTTTCGTTGAAGTTGTCCTTGTTGTTCTTGGACTAAATTATTCATCGGATTTCTCCTTTGTGGTTAGAGGGGACAGAGTCCCCTCGTTGTTGGGTTATTTAGGTGGGTTGCCATACTTGTTTGGTTCGGGATCACCTTTACTGAAAGCAAGCATAAACCAAATGACTATACCAATCGGAGGTATGTAAAATAGGATAAGATACCAAGCAGATCTACCAAAATCATGGCATCGTTTCACGATAACAGCGTTATCACACCAGAAGAATTTCACGATACTAATTGGTATCATAAAAGCGTAATACGCAATTTCACCTACTGTATATATCAAAAATGCCCCAAAAAGTTATGTATAATAAACCAGTACCTAAGAAATATATCCAAAAGTCTTTTCGGTTTATTCTACCTTTGAATGAAAACGACAATTGTTTCCAGTTGGTTTTAAATTCATCTGGACGTGACAATGCTGGAGGTATTATAACCTCATCTATTGGTGATTCCCACGGTGGTGTGCTTACAGGATTAAGAATAACGCCACCAGGTCCAACTTTTTTGTGCATCCTAAACTCCTTTGGCATAGGACACAGCACAATGGGGTTTTAGATGCAAAGACTCCATTGTGTGAGTCCATAAAATATATGAAATGTGTTGCATTGATTCACGAATTCACACACACGAATTTTCCGATGTTAGGCGGTTGAGGTAGAGACCGCGCCTTGCGACGCGGCTAACATTCTCTACCAAAATTCGTGATGTTAATAGGATACTATACTGGCAGGATTTTGTCAAGTGAAAAATTTTTCTCAAATTTATCAAGTCCAAAACTACTCATTGCGAAATTCTATATACACCATAGGCACCGCCGTTCGGCTACCAATAGATGCCAACGTGTTCGGCATAAAAACCACAAAACTCACCCAGATTAACAGCAGCACTACAAGACTCACCCCACTCTCTCGCACTGCAGCGGAAACGAGGATCCCTAACGCGATAAAGAGGCACGTATAGAGGATAACGATAACGGACAAGATGCCTAAACGTCCGCACGACTCGGCAGTCAGCTGCACTGCATCTGAAGAGGAAATCAGAAGTAGGTTCATTAAAACCGCAATAGCAAACGGAATATTAATGCTGATAAATGTGCCTAAAAACTTCCCAATCAGTATAGTGTGCCGCGGGATAGGGTTTGCCAATATCAATCGCAATGTCCCTCGTTCCAGTTCACCAGAAACCGAATCAAAGGCAAACAGTATTGCCACGAAACTCAGCACATAGCCGACAATAAACGCCCAATCCAGCGTGGTAAAATCAGGGCGGATATTGTGGAGATTTGGTGTCTTTTGTGGGTAAGTCACCCGCCAGAGCGGTCTCACATTGGCAATGTCGCTAAAGTAGTTTTCTCCGCGAGCGTGAGTTGACAGAAACGCTTCATCACCTTCTGCACAGAAGCGGAGGGGTGAAGGTGCTTTGTGGAAATCGCCAGGACCTTCTGTCGCGAGGCGGTATAAACTGGTGCTGCGTGCTTCTAATGTCTTTACAGCATCGGCAGCTGCGTTGTGATACGCCTGTGTCCGTGAGGGATGTTCGCGCAGATACACAACGGCATTGGTGAGCATCAATGCCAGCAGGAGAACTGTCGTCAATGCGAAACGAAGACTATTGAGAGTGTCGTAAATTTCGCGTTTTGCGATATGCCAAATCATTATTTTAAGTTCCTTGCAGTCCGTTCTGGGTATCTTTATAAAAGCGAGTAGGTTAGGTTAGGTAGAGTGTAGCGAAACCTATAGATGTCAATTTAAGAAAATATCTGTGTTTTTATGAACACTTCTCAATAGGCATGATGATTGAGACTGTCCTATATTTAGTCCCGTAGGGACTATATGTTTATAGTACCCGATGTTCTCAATCTCTTTCGCTCCGTAGGTGCGATATCTGTATAACGTTTTTGTTGGACATATCGCACCTACGGAGCGAAAGAGGCTATAATACGTTTTTCTATAAACATACAGTCCCTACGGGACTGAAGAGTATTACTCGTATTCGGAAATCGCTTAAGTTGACAGTTATGGGTAGAGTGTAGCGAAACCCATAGATGTCAATTTAAGGACAAATATCTGTATTTTAGCGATTAAAAAGTGTTGCAAAGTGGAGACACCTCTTGCATAATGTAGAAAATAACACTACTTAATTCTACAAAAGAGGTGTTCCAATGTCTATACTAACTTAAGTTCCCATGGATAAAATTTCAAGTATACAGAACTGTTTTTAATTGAAAGGACAAGGATTTTCCTCTTGATATGATGTCTTCCGCTATAAATCCAAATCAACGATGAATGCGCGTATGGCATTCATCGGGTTAGAAACCCCTACAAGAGCATTCGCGAAATAAGTGGCAACTTGGGTTATACTAACATAGGTTTCCGACAAAATGCAAGAGATACTTCAAACCACACAGTGTTATTTAGTTTTAGGTTTTCTTTTGATATTTTTCACAAAGGTTAATATTCTATGATATGCAGATGTAGCGTGCCTTTCACACTACGTCTGCTATACTTCACCTTTAAACAAGATGCGACAACAAAACACGGACTCTCTGTCGTTTCTCAGGAGTTAGGGATCACACTCACGCAACGCGGTATCAGCGACAAAACTTACGAAGTGCCTGTCTCAACACAAATCCTCAAAGCATTTGATGTCAGTGGTAAAATCATAACAACGGATGCCCTTTTGACACAGCGTGCTTGCTGCGCCCAATTGGCAGATGCGGGTGGAGACTATGTGCTACCTGTCCATAGGAACGACCCTCTTCCTATCTTTTAGTAGAAGCACTTTGTAAGCGCGCCGAGCAAAGATGTATTGTTAATTGTAAAATCTACTATAATAACCCTGAATAGCCATGGAATTATCTTGACATCAGTCCGAAATAATACTATACTTGTTTTTAACTATATGTGAAAAGCGAGTAATTTGAAAACGGTAGCGAAAGTTGTCGTGAATTTATTTTGCCTACAAAACTCCTATAACTCCTTATATAAGGAGGCTCTCTAATGAGAGGAAAAATGTTTAACAAAGTTTTGTCCCTGACTTTTACCCTTGTTATAGTACTCACTTTTATGTGTGCTAATATGGCGAATGCCCAATTTGTTACTGAAGGACTCGTTAGTTATTGGACCTTTAATAAGGCGAGTATGCAAGGAGAAACGGTTAAAGATGTCTGGGGAGAGAATAATGGAACTATCAAAGGTGAACCAAAAGCAGTAGAAGGTAAATTCAGCGAGGCGATGGAATTTGATGGAAGGGACGATTTTGTTGAGGTGCCTGATTCAAAGTCGCTCCAGATAGATAAAGCAGGCACCATAGAAATGTGGATCCAAATCGCGGAAACACAAAATTATCAAGGCATTTTCATTAAGGCGGCAGGCTGGAGCAGGACAGGATATGTCCTAAGATATAGTTCCCAGTATCAGTTTCAAGGTGGTTGGGAATGGGTTGACTTCCACCAAGACGGTGAATTGAAAGAAGGAGAATAGTCTCATATAGCAATGTTGACCGACGGTGAGACAGCGTCCCTATATCAAGATGGAGAGTTAATAAAATCCCAAGAAACTACTGTTGCTGTAGACAATGAACCGTTTTTATTAGGCTTTACTGTAGATGTCTATTGGAAGGGACTCATTGACGAAGTTCGCGTTTATAATCGAGATCTAAGTGAAGATGAGGTCAATCAGAACATGAATGCAGAAGGTTTAGATGTCGTAAGTCCTACTGAGAAACTATCTCTCACTTGGGACAGATTAAATCTCAGTAGCTTTAGAGAGCTATAAGAATTGTTCATACTATGCCATAATTGGCGGGGTTACGTAAGTCTTATTTTTTATAGAATTGAGAACTATGAATGCAATAGAATTGACACAAACACTTATCGGATATGACACAGTGAGTCCTAAAAGCAACGTTGAGGTGATGGACTTTCTCACCAGAACGTTGGAATCCGTTGATTGCGAAGTGGAACGGGTTGAATATACCGATCCGGAGGGTGTACTAAAAGTAAATCTGATCGGCAGAAAAGGACGCAACACAAGTGAGCGTGGATTGGCACTTCTCGGACACATAGATACCGTCCCCGCAATCGGTTGGTCAGAAAACCCTTTTGAGGCACGGATCGTTGATGGCAAGATGTATGGACGCGGCAGCTGTGATATGAAAGGGAGTGTCGCTTGTATGATTGAGGTGGCATCCTATTATGCTGCGTCCCAGTTAGATGCTCCACTCTATGTGGTTATCACGGCTGATGAGGAGGTAGGTTATTTTGGGGCAAGTGCTGTCGCCGAAAAGTCGGAGATGTTTAAAAAACATGGGTTTCCACAATACGGGGTAGTTGGCGAACCGACTGAACTGAAAGCCGTTTACGCGCACAAAGGTGCAGTTCGTTTTTCCGTCACTGCACACGGGCGCGCCGCACACAGCAGCACAGGTGAAGGTGACAATGCGAACCTCAAACTCATTCCGTTTCTTTCAGAAATGCGGGAAGTCCATCAGGAATTGACAACCGATACCCGATACTTCAATTCTGAATTCACTCCCCCCTTTACTGATTGGAATATCACTATCAGTGATGGAGAATGTACCGCTAATATTACCTCACCGCTAAGTATATGTAATATTAACTATCGTCCGATGCCGGGTGATGCTCCGCAGGTATGGATAGATCGGGGACGCGATGCAGCGGAAAAATATGGGTTGGAGTTTGACCTATTCATCAATGCCGGTCCCGTGCGTACGCCGCCTGATGCTGAAATCATCCAAGCAGCACTCGAAATCACCAGAGACACGAAACCTCATACTGTCGCTTACAGCACTGATGCAGCGGTCTTCTCCAAGCACATGGAAACAGTCATTATAGGTCCGGGAAGTATTTTACAGGCACATACCGTTGATGAATGGATGGCATTAGACCAATTTGATAAAGCAATCAATATTTTTAGCCAGTTTGTTGATCGGTTTTGTGTTTCGTCCAATCTCCACAGATAACGGTTTTGTTCCCTACGGTTGCATTAGGTTCACTAGACATTATAACTAATTAGTTGTCCGTTTGGTTAGTCTCTATTATACTTATTACAATCGGACAATAGGAGGCTAACTCATGATAAGTTTTCAAGAACTAAAGGACAAACCTGATACTGAAGTGCTACCGTTTATTCAGACCAAAATTTAGCAAAGTTAAGACAAGTTTTTTTGCTCAAATTCCACAGGTGTCAAATACCCTAACGCAGAGTGAGGGCGTTTGTGATTATACACTTGTGTAATAAAATGCCCAATGCGGGTTCTTGCTTCGTGGATGTCCTCATAGTCATTGAGATGAACTTCTTCTTCCTTGAGCGTGCGGATAAGTCTTTCAGCATATCCGTTCTCCCAAGGACACCCTCTCCGGGCGACTGAAATCTCAATCCCATGATGCCTAAGCAGTGAGATGGACGCATTTGAAAGATATTGAACGCCTTGATCAGAATGATGGATCTCTGGGACACTTTGACATAATGCTGTCTCCAAGGGTTTCAACGTCAGAGATTGCGTCAAGTGTTGACTGATATGCCACCCTCTGATCATGCGAGTGAAGACATCCATGAGCAGACAAACATAGATAAAGTGTCCTTTGAGGCGGACGTAGGTAATATCGCCCACCCAGGCCTGATTACATCGGGAGACATCAAGGTTTTCAAGGCGATTGCTCCAGGGACGCACACCCGCAACGGATGTCGTGGTTTGACAGACACGCTTGACAGAAACCGAGAGGTTGGCGGACTTCATCAATCGGGCAACACGTTTATACCCGATGGTGTATCCGTTACGCACCAACAACTGTGTGGGACGCCTATATCCGTATGTTGGATATAGCAAAGATAACGTCTCTATTTCATCCTGGAGGCCCGCTTCACACGGGGCCTGCTTGGAGTGATAATAGAGGTTGCTTCGGTTGAAACCGAGTGTCTCACATATCTGCCGAACCGAAAAGTCTGTCCGTAATGCCGTAACCATTTCTCGCTGCTCCATCGAGGCTAACTCAAGTAAGTTGAGGCTTTTTTTTGGATGTCAAGTGCCAAGGTCAACCGCCCAACGAGTTGCTCAAGTTGGGCGATCCGCTCCGCAGAGGCATCAGACTGTTTATCAGCGGGTTCAAAGAGGGTCGCCGCTTTTTCAAGAAGCTGTCGCTTCCACTTTGAAAGTTGTTCATCGATGAGGTTATGTCGCCGACACACTTCTGCTTGGGAACTTTCAACGCTGAGAGCCTCAAGAACAACTTCGGCTTTAAACTCGGAGGTGAAGTTTCTTCGTTTTCGTTTCGCCATCGGATACTCCTTTCAAGTAGATGGATATTATACCATAATCTTGTCTTAGAGAGTGGCCCGAATTTCCGATGGCAGTACAGTATTTTTGGTGCTGTATTGGTTGCGGTAAGAAGAGCGGAGCAATACCACATATCCTCGCCGAACATTTAATTGAAAATGAAGGACAGGCGGTACGTGATATAGAGTAATTGGTTATTAGGTGAATAAAAGGAAAGCTTATATAGGACTTACGCAAATTGAGTAGAAAAGGACATATTGGACTTAAACGGTCGTTATTTCGGAATTTTAACCCTCTAAATCCCCTTATCAAGAGGCACTTTAAGAGGAAATGCGTAAGTCCTAAATATATTAAGTGGTATAATAAAACCACAATAATGCGTTCAAAAGAACCGAGTATCAGAAAAAATGAAAATCTCGTATGTATATATTGCTACTACAGTTATTGGCGCAATTGTTGTTTTCTGTGTTCGCCTTATCAGAAAAACTAAGGAAATCAATAAACACCCCATGATGCGTTTACTTCATTGCATGCGTAAGATAATCAAAGAAGTAGAGGGCATATCAGACCGTGATATGGACGCATATATACATATTGTCCTATACAGTTTAGACCGTATAATCTCCCGAACAGAAAATAGGAGATCCTGGACTCGGCGTTCTGCAAGAAAGCAAGAAGCACGGAAAATTGCGGCATTATTACTAAACGACTCAATTATTGACTATTATTCTTTCATAATCAATGACGAGGAAGCGAAAATGGAAGAGAAAAAGTTTCTTGAAAACCTACCCTACGGCAGATTAAGACTCCTATCAGGACGCGCCGACCCCTATGATTATATAGATGATGAATTGCGTATGACCCCTAAACAACACATGGAACGCTTACTTAATAGCGCGCGTGTAATAATCAAAGAAATAGAGAGAATTCCAGAACACCCAGATACGAAAGAGTATCTGAATCAGGTTTTATATTGGTTAGACCGTATAATACATCGTGCTGAAGAAAGACCTATGACTGATCCTTTTGGCAGAAAGCAAAAAGCACAGAAAACTGCAGCAATAGCACTCAAACACTTAATTATACAACTGAATTGAACTAAGCTAATGAAAGTTGAGCAGCTTCACGGTCCCAAAGAAAAAACGCTTCAGGTTGTTGAACTTGAATACCTTTTACAATGTGATTCCCCAGATGTCTTGTGGCCACACGGCTTACAGAAAGAAGGGAGGATCATCGTTACCCGCGCGCCAGCAAGGCTTGATATAATGGGTGGTATCGCGGACTACTGCGGCTCAAACGTCTTTGAGATGACGTTAAACCGTGCGGCTGCCGCAGCATGCCAAGCAAGGGAAGATAGAAACCTCTATGCGCTCACGCTTGAAGCCGATGACCAGTTAAAACCAAGTTTTCAGATGTCGCTTGACGATTTTTACGCTGAAGGTGTTCTCAAATCGTATACACAGGTTCGCAATCTATTCAGTGAGGATGAGCGAACAACATGGGCAGGGTACGTACTCGGTTGTTTTTACACACTGCTAAAAG
Organism: Candidatus Poribacteria bacterium; assembly: GCA_965197475.1. Taxonomy (GTDB): domain Bacteria; phylum Poribacteria; class WGA-4E; order WGA-4E; family WGA-3G; genus MSPOR6. The sequence goes on from CBDANF010000003.1 coordinate 3,200,193, forward strand.
AAGAAAAGATTGAAAATTTTCCACACGGTGCGGTAGTTGTTATCAAAAGCGATATTCCGATGGGTGCAGGCATCGCTTCATCTGCAGCGATTGAAGTGGCAACTTTGACGGCACTCAATCAACTCTACGATTTAAAATTAGAAGCGATGGAAATTGCACGGCTGGCACAAATTGTAGAAAATAGAATTGTTGGAGCACCTTGCGGTATTATGGACCAGGTAACTTCTGTCCTTGGGACGAGGAACAAGATTCTCTCTATTCTGTGCCAACCCGATAAAATCCTTGAATTCGTTGCTTGTCCACCCAATGTTAGTTTCATCGGTATCCACACCAAAGTCCCTCGAAGTACAAAAAGCACTGCCTATATTGACACGCGAACCGCAGCATTCATGGGGTTGACGATTTTGAAAAAAGAACTTGGATGGGAAAAGTTGAAAGACAACTATCTGTGTAACCTGTCTGTCCAAGAATTTCAGGAACATTGTGAACCGCTTTTACCTGAACAGATGCAAGGTAGCGAATTTCTAAATAAATATGGTGACATCGTTGATACCGTCACAAAGGTAGAAGCTGAAAAAATTTATGCTGTCAGAGATCGGGTGACGCATCCGATTTATGAAAACGCACGGGTTAAGCAATTTATAGAGGCACTAAAAAATGTCAATCAATATCCAGATCGCGCACATATCTATCTCAAAGAGGCAGGTAACCTCATGTATGAATCGAATGCAAGTTATCGGGATTTGGCGGGACTCGGCTCTCCCGAAATAGATGGACTTGTCAATATCGCACAAAAAATTGGCGAACAAGGCGGCATCTACGGTGCTAAAATCACGGGCGGTGGCGGTGGCGGTACGGTCGCTATGCTCTGCTATGGGGATGTCTCCACTTCTTTGACACAAATTCTCTCTGCCTATAAATTGGCGTGGGGGATTGCAACGACAACCTTTAGTGGTTCAACACCCGGTGCTTGCGAATTCGGTCATTGCGAATGGGAATTGAAAGAGAACGAACCGCTGACCCATTTTTAACTTCCGAAGAAAAATTGATTGTGACGCATCATAATTTGTACATCTTTTTATCGAGAGGAAAATTTCTTGTGGGACGGAAACTTTGAAAGCCCGATTTATTATACTAAATTAACGGGATTTGTCCTATTTCCGGACGGTAGGTGCGGTTTCCTAACCGCACCGATAAATTGGAATCAAGTTAATTTGGTATTATATGAATAATGGAAATCAACTGTGCAAAACCTGAGCGAACCAAACGAACGTCATGATTTCGGTGTTACTTGGCGTGCTATACTCATTGCCATTTTCTTAATCCCACCCAACGTGTTTTGGATCGTTGAAGTTGAGTGCGTATGGCACTCCGGGCATCCAACCACTATCTCCTTGTTCTGGAATGTTGTTCTCAACATCTTTTTCCTAATCCTGATAAATCTCTGCCTAAAACGAGTAGCACCAGGATATGCATTGAAACAGGGTGAGATGATAACCATATATGCGATGCTTTCGATCGCCTCTGGTTTGGCAGGACACGATATGTTGGCTTTAACTATACCCGCACTTCCGCACGCGTTTTGGTTTGCTACTATAGAGAACGATTGGGCTGGCACATTCCACAGTTATATCCCACAACACCTCGTTGTATCCGACAAAGAAATACTGCGCGGATTTTATGAAGGAGATACGCCGTTTTATAACGCACAGATTGGCGGTGCGTGGATAATCCCAACCTTGTGGTGGACATCATTTATACTTGCTCTTGGTGCCATCATGATTTGTCTAAATGTCCTCATTCGTAAACAGTGGACTGAAAACGAAAAACTGGCATATCCCATAATCCAACTCCCGATGGCGATTACTGAAGGTGGCGGCAGAGCGCAGCTCTTCCGAAACAGGCTCCTATGGTATGGATTTATCATCGCTGCGGTACTGAACGTTTGGCACGGGTTAGCGCACTTTTTCCCAATTTTACCCGATTTCAGCGTTCGACATAATGCCCGGAATTGGGGGACGTTTTTCACCGAAAAACCTTGGAACGCAGTGGGCAATATTCCTGTTCCACTCTACCCCTTTGTAATCGGGTTAGGTTTTCTTTTACCACTTGATCTATCTTTCTCGTTATGGTTCTTCTATCTGTTCGAAAAGATTCAACGCGTTTTCGGCAGTGCGGTCGGGTTCCCTGCCCCCTTCCCATATAGCAGTGAACAGTCCATAGGGGGTTGGATGGCGATTTTTGTCATCGCGCTATTGGTAACGCGCAGACATATTGTCCGAGTCGTCCGAACTATAATGGGGATGAAGGGAGGTATTGACGATTCAGAGGAACCGATCCGATATCGCACGGCATTCCTATTGATTATCATAGCAAGTCTGTATATTATCTGGTTCTGTATGAAAGCAGGCATGACGTTACCAATTATCCTTCCCTTCTTCGGATTTTTCTATGCTATCTCAATCGCTATTACACGAGTGCGCGCTGAACTTGGTCCCCCGGCACATGAGATGGCGGGGATGTGTAATGCACAACAATTCTTAGTTAATATCCTTGGAACACGCCGCATTGGTCCGAACAATCTAACAGTTTTTCCATACTTTTGGTTTTTCAGTGGACGCGGGTATCGTGAACATATCATGCCGCATCAACTTGAAGCCTTCAAGATGGCAGAACGGGCAAATATGAACACGAAACGTTTAGTATTGGCAATGTTAATTGCTGTTGTGCTGGGTTCAATCTCAGCATTTTGGGCAACGCTTAGTGAACTTTACCGCCTTGGCGGAGCAATCACTGGGGCAGGGGGTGGAATAGGTCCATCAGTTGGTCATATCGGTCAATTCGGATGGTTATCCGGTCTTTTCGCTTTTCCGCGCGATCCGAACGTCCCAGCTATGAGTTTCATGGCAAGCGGTATGGGATTTACCTTTTTACTCATGTTTATGCGGATGCGTTTTATTTGGTGGCCCCTACATCCTGCAGGCTATCCTATTTCCATGACGTACGGGGTTGGCTATTTTTGGAGTTGTCTCGTAATCAGTACATTCCTTAAGTGGATGGCACTCCGATTTGGCGGACCCAGCACATATCGAAAAATGATTTTCTTCTTCTTTGGAGTTATTCTCGGTGAATACTGCGTAGGTGCGTTCTGGAGTGTCTTAAGTGTCATTATCCGTGAACCTATCTATGACTTTGCACCGGGCTAAAAATGATTATGAAAATATCAAAAATCTCTTTCTCTTTACTCATACTATGTCTAATTATCTTACCCTTAATCGCTTTCGCCGCTGATGAAGGGTCGCACGCAGCTGATTTTCTCAGCCATGGCGTGGGTGCGCGTGCGCTCGGAATGGGAAGCGCATTTGTTGCAATCGCTGACGATGCGACTGCTACCTATTGGAATCCGGCAGGATTGACGAAAGTCAAAAGACATAGTTTTTCTGCTATGTATTCCGATACCTTTAGTACTGGTGATGGCGGTTTTCTTAGCAAAGGCTTAGTTAACTACAATTTCGTTAACTATGTCCATCAGATTGAGGATATCGGTAGCCTCGGTCTGAGCTGGATTCGACTTGGGGTTGACGATATACCGCGCACAACCTTTATTGATGTTGATAATAACGGCTTTCTCGGCGATTATCAGGACATAAACGGCAACGGCACTAAAGATGAAGGTGAACCTTACATTGACAGACCCACAGTTGCGGAGTATTTCAGTAATACAGACAACGCGCTGCTTATCTCCTATGCCCGTCAAATACACTCGATTGCTGCTGTCGGTGGCAACCTTAAACTTCTTAACCAATCTATTTTTGAGTACAGTGGAAACGGTTTTGGCATTGACATCGGTTTTATTCTGACACCGTATAAAGGTTTGCGGTTCGGTGCAATGTTGCTTGATGCCACTGGCACACAAATTCGGTGGGATACAGCAGATAAACCAACATTCACTCGCGGACGAAGACTACGATTTGGCGGAGCATACCAATTTACCTTTCCAAGTTTCGGCAAAGGCAGCATCGGCGCAGACTTTGAAACTGACCAAGGTGATTTGGAAGAAGGAACTGATACAGAGGGAGGAGTTGTCTTTCGCACTGGGGCAGAATATTGGCTCTTCAACACACTTGCTTTGCGCTGCGGTTGGAATGGGCATGGATTTTCTGCTGGAACTGGACTCCAATTGCGTGTTAGCACTATGACGTTTTTTGTTGATTACGCTTTCAACACGCACACCCTCGGCGGTTCGCAACGTATCTCTGTCTCTGGGCAATTTTAGCCGAATTATAGTGTATAATACCATTTCTGAATGATGGCATCACATTAACAAAAAACCCGTTTGTAGTCGCGCAATTCATTGCGCCTCTTATATTAGTTGGCAGACGCGCTATCTAAGCGCGCTGATCAAAATGTATCGTTAATTGTAAAATCTACTATAATATTTCCTCAATCAGGAAAAGGAGAATTTTATTGTGAAAAAAAGTTTGTTTTTTATATTTTTGACACTACTTTGTGTTTCAACGTTCTATCAACCCAACGTTTTCGCTCAAGATTCGCCGCAATGGCATCTGCCTGAAGGTGCTACAGCGCGTCTCGGCAAAGGCTGGCTATATGAAATTCAGTATTCGCCGGATGGCACACGACTTGCAGCTGCAGGCTGCCTCGGTATTTGGATTTATGACACCGCAACCGATGAAGAAATTACACTATTGACTGGATATGGATATGCCATTTCTGCACTTTCATATTCCCCTGATGGGAGCATTCTTGCAGGGGGCAGTGCGGATGGGGTCATCCGTTTATGGGATCCTGTAACAGGTGAAATCCTACAGACACTCGATCGACATTGGGCAAGTATCCGTAGCCTCGTTTTCAGTCCTGATGGGAAAACGCTCGCCAGTGGTAGTAGAGACAGAACTATTCGACTGTGGAATCTTGAAACAGGCGAACTGCTACACACCCTAAGAGGACATACAGATGGTATCAACAGTGTTGCTTTCAGTGCTGACGGAAGCACGATTATCAGTGGTAGTCGAGATGATACGATCAGAATATGGGATGTTGCCACAGGAGAAGAGCTGCAAACACTTAAAGAACATCGAGATAATGTTGACAGTGTTGTGGTCAGTCCCGATGGTAAAACGCTCGCAAGCGGAGATTTGAACGCGCTTATTCATCTATGGGATACGACAACATGGACGATCAAGGACACCCTTATCGGACATACCTCACATATCTATGACATGAAATTTAGTCCCGATGGCAGTATTCTGGCGAGTGCGGGTGAAGATGACACCGTCCGATTGTGGGATGCAGCCACAGGCAATCACTTAAACACACTTACCGATCATACCGCTGATGTCTACGGACTTGCTTTCACGCCGGATGGCACCGTGCTCACAAGTGGTGCATGGGATGCGTCAATACGTTCATGGGACCCTGTTACAGGTGAACATCTGGAGACTATCACTGGACATACTGATGCTGTTGTGAGCGTCACCTTCAGTGCTGATGGTACCATCCTTGCGACTCGGAGTTGGGACAAAACTATCCGCCTCTGGGATGCGGATACGGGTCAACTTCGGCATACCCTCATCGGTCACCAAGATGATGTTGACATTGTTGTGTTCAGTCCTGATGGCAGAACACTCGCAAGTGGTAGCCAAGACAACACCGTCCGATTGTGGGACGCACTTACAGGCGAACACATAAAGACACTCAGAGGACATTATTCTTATCTGATTAGTCTTGCGTTCAGTCCGGATGGTAGCATCTTGGCGAGTGGTAGTGAGGACGACAGCATCCGTTTGTGGAATGTTGCCACAGGTCGTTACATGGGCGGGTTGTGGGAGCATGAAGCAGGTGTTGAGACACTTGCGTTCAGTCCGGATGGCACTATGCTTGCCAGTGGTAGTCGTGACGATAAGATTATCTTATGGGACATGGAAACACGCGATGTTATACACACTATCAGCGAACATGAGGATGATGTTTGGGCAGTTGCATTCAGTCCGGATGGCACCATGCTTGCCAGTGGTGGTGGTGACAAGGTCTCCTTATGGGATGTTCAAACAGCGGATCTTCTTCAGACATTCCGCAGACCGATTGATCGCGAAATTCCAGTAGGCGCGCCGGAAGAATTGACTGGAGATGTACCCACAGATCTTCCTGCGAATGCTACAAGTATTGTTTTTAGTCCAGATGGTAAAGTACTCGTTAGTGGCAGTTACGACGCAACTATCCGCTTGTGGGACATTGCAACTGGAGAGCAGCTTCATACACTTGAAGGTCACACATATTCTATCACTAGTGTGGCAGTAAGTCCGAATGGAAGCATAATTGCAAGCGGCAGTTTCGATGGAACAGTCCTTTTGTGGGCATTCCCACTCCCGATGAGTTTAAAGCAAGTTCTCACGGTATTCGCAGATGTGAACAACGACGGTGTACTGAATATATTGGATGTAGTGCTGGTTGCGTCAAGTTTCGGAGAAACTGGGGCCAGTCCCGCAGACCTCAACGGTGATGGTATTGTCAATATTTCGGATCTCTATTTGCTTGTGAACGCATTGAGAAATATTGAATCTGCGCCTTCTGTGCAATCGCTTTCAAGAGAGCAACTTACTGCAGCGCAGGTGCAGGAGTGGTTAACGCTTGCTAAGCAAGTACCGTCACAAATCATCCATACCTCAGAGTCAAATCGACTTTCTTATGAACGAGGAATTCAGGTGTTGGAACAAATTTTGCAAACATTGGCTCCGCAAGAGACAGCACTGCTTGCTAACTATCCAAATCCGTTCAATCCTGAAACATGGATACCGTATCAGTTGGCAGCACCTGCCGATGTTAGCATCTCTATCTATGCTGCAGATGGTAGGTTAGTTCGGACGCTTGCATTAGGACATTTATCCGCTGGCACCTATCAAAGTCGCAGTCGTGCAGCGTATTGGGATGGCAAAAACGCTTTAGGTGAATCTGTTGTGAGTGGCGTGTATTTCTATACGCTTACCACAGGTGATTTCACTGCAACACGAAAGATGTTGATTCTGAAATAGTATCAAATGACCATAGGATAGCTGGAAGGCTGATGTTTATTGGCTTCCCAGCGATCGTTGATGAGTGGGTTGCGTTGGGATCGCGAGCATCCTCTTTGAGAAATGATGCGTTTAGCGATAAACGTGTCTAAAGTATAGCAAAACCAGTAGCGGTTGTCAACCATATTTTCAAGGCACCTGCCCCGGTTTTGCGAAGTAAAGTTCGTCGGGAACATAGGATTAGGGTCTCATTGGGCTTCTCCTTGGTGAGTGGCTTCATCGTTTGAGTCTGAATTGGCAAGGTCTGCATCTATGGCTTGGAGTTGGTGCTGCGGTATGAGGTCGAGATATTGAGAGATGACGCGTTTAGAAAGTCGTGTAATCTGTGAGATTTTATCAATATCTGCGGTTGCTTTCCGAACGACTTTGACGCTCTCATAATCGCGAATGTATCGGTCAACTGCCTCCTTAGAGTGTTTGGTCTTTGCGGCAATCCTGGGGGTGAGATGTCCTTGAAGATAGAGGGTTATGATCTCTTTCTTATGGGTAATAGCCCCCGATAAGTCATGGATATTGCCACGGGTGGGCAAGAGTTCTCCAGTGGTTTTTTGCCATTCATTAACATAATCACAGACAACGGCATCGCAGACATTGAGCAAAACTGCCAAGTCGAGTTGTGTCAATAATGCCCCTTGGTCATAAGCTTGATGACACCAGCGGACCAAGCGATTGATCCGCAATTGCCGGGAGGTGAAACCGTTGCGAAAGGATTCAATATCCTCTGCGGCGAGGTAAGTCAGGATGACGGGTTTCATGCGGGTTTTGACGATGGACTTTCCTCTTTCTGGATGCTCTTCAATAGGGACGGCCATCCAAACGAGTTGTCCATAACTCAAGAAACGCTCATCCGGGAGTTGATCGCCGGTGGCGAGTTTCTCCAAAGGAAGGGTAATCACGAAATAGTCTTCAACGGTCTTAAGAATATCATCAACAATGGCGGTGGCAGTGACTTCGCCTTTGTCATAACCATAGTCATTGAGAAAGCGGTGAATGAGCAACTGTCGTAGGGACTTATCGTTGATGCGTCTGAATTTCTTCTCGTTGATTTGCGTGCGGGTTAGAGGTTTGCTCATGAGAGGTCCCCCTTTTTTGTGTCCTCAGGTTCTGGGTGAAGGAGTTGGGTCATGCGATCTGTGTGTTGGTATTCCTCATAGAGTGAGAGATACTCGCGGATCAACCGGTCAGATAGATGGGTGATCAGGCGTATCTGTGCGTTAGGAAAGCCTTGATGATGGAGCGTAGCGACTTGTGTAAAGTCTTTCAAGTAGCGGTAGACAGCTCGTTCGCTGTGGTTCGTCTTTTTCTCGATTTCGGTGAAGGTATAGGCTTTGAAATATAACTCCAGGACCTGGGTTTTATGAGAAGTGCCGGGGCCCATGTCGTGTTTCGTCCCGCGCGTCATAACGAAATACCCATCCTGCTTCAAGTGTCGAATGTCGCGTTTGACTGTAGCAGGACTGGTGGTTAATAATACAGCTAAATCCTCGTAGCTCAGTAAGGCATCTTGGTCATAAGCTTCTTGGGTCAATCGGAGGATCCGATGCCGTCTGAGTCCTGCGAGACCATAATTCGCTAAGACTTCAAGATCGGCGTTTGTGTCATTGAGAGTTAGCCGACAGGAAACTTTTTTCGCTAAAGCGATATGTTTACCTGCGGGTTCCTCTGCGGCGACTGCCTCGTAGCAGATTTGCCCTGATGTCAGGTGCACATCGGCGTGTTGTTCAAAGTAGGTGGAAATCTGTTTATAGTAGGCTTCAGCAACGAGAGGCATTAGATTAAAGTCTGCTGAAATCTTCTGAATAATCGCGGCTCTGGCATTCTTGGATTCGAGCCGAGTGATACCGTAAGCGGTATCCTTCTTGCGGTTCATATTGACCTCCATGAATAGATTATCGGGGATCCGAGGACATCTACTCGTTAGTTTAACGAATACTAATAGTATAACTCATGGGGTCATTTGATACAAACTATAAGTAGCGGTCAGGGGTCAGTTTAGCACCGTTTTGCTAAACCATACACAAAATTGACAGTTATGGGTAGAGCGATAGCGAGACACGACATAGAGGCATTCGGCTATCGGCTGTCGGCCATCAGTCTTGTAGGTCGGGTAGAGTATGCGAAACCCATAGGCATCAATTTAGTGATTTTTTCGCGATATTTGATCTCCTTGATGCGTTTTTGGGTCTCCTGTTCGGAAAGTTTTTGAGCCACCAAGCGCGCTTGGATACGCTTTGTTTTCCCAACAGCGACTTGTATTTCGCAAGTGTGTGGTTTGGGTCTTGAGCCATTTTAGTAAACAAAATGGTGTTTCTGCGTCGTCAAAGAGAGAACAATCAACTTTCAACTGTGTTATCCAAAAGACACCTGCCTCGGAAAGTTTTCCGAGGGTGTCAAGTGAAAAATAATCGCGATCTGCCAGACGTAAACGCCCCGGTGTCCGCATCGGCATCTGTTTTCAGCCGTGCAATCCTGTGTGGTACCATCAGTGAATTGAAAGTGTTCAAAAGTGCCAGTGGCAACATCAAAGTGGTTTTCAAGGTCGATGCAGCTTCGGGCGTGAAACGCTGTTCAATCGCCTGTCGTATGATAGGTGTGCCGAGAACACCAGCGGTTTGGGCAAGTTCGGTATAGGTTGCATCTGGACTTGCTAACCAAGTGAAAACAAGTGTCTCAACAAACCGACTGCCTGTGAGTTTACGACTTCTTTCAACAAAACCATGTTGATGTGCGGTTTCATCGGCAGTCGTTGTTAGAATCTGTTGCATTTTATTGGGAACCTGTGATAATGTATACATTGGAAACACCTCTTTTGTAGAAGTAAAATGTAGTTTTTCTACACTATATAATAGACATTATAATGAATTAAATAGAAGGAGTTTCATAACGCCAGGGTCTGAAGTTTAGGCGAAAATTGTGTAAACCACAACAGGTTTCCATAACTAAATCACAAAACCCTTTCTTCCAATTCCTGAGTTTATCTTTGACAATGCGGCATCTTTTGACACCACTAATCGCATGTTCAACGCGTATGCGTATAGACGCTATCTTTCTATTGTTTTCTTTTTCTTCATTCGTCCGTTCTCTACCTCTCGGTTTTTTCTTCGGTTGAATGATGTTTATATCCGGGAGAACGAAACCCTGAAAACCGGTATCTTGGGACAATGTGCTACCCTGTGGCACACAATAGCCCACCATATCGGCTATGTGTTTGTCATGGTGTCTTCCTTCAAAAGAGGGTGTTAATAGGACAACTTTGCAGGCCTCATTGATAATCAGATTATTTTTCACTGTATGACATTTCTTTTTACCACTATAATAACCCTTTTGAGTTTGTGGGTCTTTGGGGCGTCGTATCGGGCGTTCGGTGCTATCATGAAAAAAATGTTCTCCTTCTTGATTTTGAGTTGATACTTTTGATGGAGCACATATAGGTGCGGGGTCTGTTTCCCGAGATGGCAACTCTCCAAGTTCTGCTAATGCTTTGTTCAATATCGATAAAAGCAAGTGAATCCATCTATTAGCAAGAGGTTGAGACATGCCAAAGAGCGCACCGAATAGCACTTGTTTCGGTGCTTCACGAAGGTAAATCAGTATAAATAGCAACATATCTTCAGGTGTATCAAAACGACTATTTTTATACGGTTTATATCTCCGTTTTTTGCGCGGTTTTCCTGCAAGGGTATGTGTTTGAACATACTCTAAAAAACATTCGCTCATGTCAAGAGTAAGTGCTTTTGACGAGTTTTGCTATAAAATCAACACTGACAGCTTTTAGATTCATGACGAACTCACAGATTGCGACGTAACCGGCGAGGAACTTTTTATGAACGCCACGAAAGGGACGAAGGAAGTTTCGCAGCGTCGTCCAGACACCTTCAATCGTCCTTGTATGGATCTCGTAAAGACCATCACCGTCTGCGTCTCTTGCCCACTCGCCATCCTTATGGAGAACAATCTCACGGGCGCGCTGAATACGGTTATAGCCACGCCAACCATCCGTATACACCGTTGAAGTCGGCAACGTCCACTGATGAACGTGTGTTGAAAGCGTCGCAGAATCGGTGTGCCGCACAACACGTAATCTCAGGAGACCGCTTTCGCGACCTTTCGTCCCAACAATAGGCGGACGATCATTGTCATAAGTCCCATGTCCCCTGCGTTTATTGCCACGCCGACGCGGCGGATCCGAAGCATCAACGTGCTTATCGCCTTTTTCACCGGCGTTTTGAAACATCTCATCTGTTTCGACTTCAGCATCAGGTAAAGCAGCTTCGGGTTGTATCTGCTCTGCCGAAGTTTGGAGTTTACGTCTTATAGAAAGAACGGTTTGACGACTTAGACCCAGTTCACACCCGAGTTGTGCACTTGAAACACCTTGACAGACACCGCGCAAAAGCAGAACGACCTGTGAGGGACGAAACTGCGTGCCAGCAAAGACCGTCCCGGTATAGAGGTTGTAGATGCTCTCACAGTGTTTGCAGCGATACACTTGTAGACCACTTGTTTCAGTCGGACGGAACTTGCGTGCCTCCGCCACGCTCGCTTGGCATTTTGGGCAACACAGCCCTTGAAGGTGGAAATGATCCAACACCCACGCTTGAGTTTTTTCTTCATCCAGGAGAGATTGTATTGGAAAGTCCATAGGTAACACGCTAACATAACTTTGAAAAAATAGCACTTACTTTTTACATGAGCCAAAACATTTAGTAAAATAAGGTGATAGTTCAGTCCAATCTTCTAAGGTATATCCGGTGAGGGACAGGAGCGTATCAGGTTTGTCCCTTAGTTCTTGAAAACTTATCATGAGTTAGCCTCCTATTGTCCGATTGTAATAAGTATAATAGAGACTAACCAAACGGACAACTAATTAGTTATAATGTCTAATATAAGAGGTGTTTTCACTTGACAACACCTCTTATATTAAGAAACAAGTTTACTTATTTCTTAAATTGATGCCTATGGGTAAAGCAAAGCGAAACCCAACTTTTTTCGTTATCGGACTATTTTGGTTCGGACAATATCCAACAACCAAAGGAGAAATCATGAAAATCTATCATGTATTAATGTTAACTATCCTCTTAACCGGTCTATTTCTTGCAAGCAGCGCAGATGCTGATAGTATAAAAGATGAGCTTGAGAAATCACCACGTCATGGGGAGTGGGTTAAAATCACCGCCGCTGATGCACACGAAATCAACGCCTTTATTGTTTATCCAGAAGTGAAAGAACCCGCGACCGCCATCATCGTCATCCACGAAATATTTGGGTTAACCGATTGGATACGTCTCGTCGCAGATAGACTTGCTGCCGATGGGTTTGTTGCGATCTGTCCAGACCTGCTTTCAGGTATGGGGCCCGATGGAGGCGGAACAGACAGTTTTGACTCTGGTGATGATGTCCGTCGTGCTATTCGTGGACTCAAATCGGAGCGCGTGACAGCAGATCTGGATGCGGTGTCTAAATATCTTCGCGACCTACCTTCAACGAACGATAAGGTTGCTGTTTCTGGATTCTGCTGGGGTGGTGGAAAAACATTTAACTACGCTGTTAAATCTGATGAGATCGCTGCAGGTTTTGTGTTTTACGGTTCAGCTCCACCTGTTGAGGATATACCCAAGATTTCTGCACCAGTATACGGGTTCTATGGAGAGAATGACAACCGTATTAATGCCACAATTGATGCTACCAAAGCGGCAGCAGACGCAGCAAAAGTCACCTACGAACCAGTTATATATAAAGGTGTAGGGCACGGATTCTTAAGACGAGGCATGGAAGAAGATGCAAGCGAAACTCAGAAAGCCGCAGTCAAAGCAACATGGGATCGGTGGGTTAAGCTTCTGGGAAAACTCTAAATATACACCTTTCGCCCCGCTGGGGCATATCTCTGGGAGAATGCAATTTCTATACACCTTCCACACCTCTGGTGCTTGTGAAACATTTTTCCGCGCCCCAAATCAATGCATCGTGTGCGTATGGCAGGCAGCGGGCTTAGAAGCTCTCCCACAAGAAGCCAATAAGGAACACACATGCCGAATCGACTGAAAGATAAAATCGCAATTATCACAGGAGCAGCGCGCGGCATCGGCGCAAAAAGCGCAGAACTCTTTGCAGCAGAAGGCGCAGCTGTGGCTATCTGGGATCTGAATGCAGAACGCGGCGAAGCGGTCACACACCAAATTCAAACGGAAGGCGGCACGTCAATTTTCTGCCAGTGCGATGTGACAGATACCGCACAGATTGAAGCTGCCGCGCATCAAGTCACCTCGGAACTTGGATCACCGAATGTATTGTTTAACAATGCGGGAATCGCTGTCGTTGGTGAATTGGAGCATATTTCTGAAGCGGACTGGGATCGGCAATACGCAGTCAATGTCAAGAGTATCTATCTCGTCTCAAGATCAGTTATCCCGTTGATGCGTGCTGCGGGTGGCGGCACGATTATCAATATGGGAAGTGAATCCGCATTCGTCGGATTTCCGATGCACCCTGCCTATACGTCCTCAAAGGCAGCGGTGGTACATCTAACACGCAGCATGGCAGTGCGGTATGCTGAAGACAATATCCGCGTCAACAGTCTGTGTCCCGGCACGATTAACACCGAGTTGTATCAAGAATTTATAGCACAACAGGAAAACCCCGAAGCGATAAACAGAGAGATTGAGGATATGCATCCGTTAGGTATCGGTGAACCGGAAGACATCGCTTGGGCAGCAGTCTATTTAGCATCTGATGAATCCCGATATATGACCGGAGCACCGATGCTGGTTGAGGGTGGTATCTTATCTCTGTAAGTTTGTCTCTGAATCGCGAATTAGATGGATTACGCAGATTTGCTGGGTTTCGCACACTCAACCCATAGGTGTCAATTTAGTGTGCTATATGCAAAAAGATGCTGATTTGTGATGAAAGCAGCACCAGCGGTGCGGAATGTGTCCAGAAAACAGTGTCAAACAGTCTCTTGAACCCCAGCGGGGTGACAGGTGTCTGACAACACGTACACATATACACCTTTCGCCCCTCTGGGGTTTGAGTTTGGTAGGGGGCGCGTGTCTATACACCTTTCGCCCCTCTGGGGCTTAGATATCCAAATATAGGTTTATTTCCTTAAATTGACACCTATGGGTTTCGCACACTCACCCCAACCTACAAAAAACGGACATTCTCTTGTAGGGGCATTTCAAACGCCGATAGGCAAGAAGGAAAATCGGGCTTGGAAAGCCCTCCCACAAGAAAGTGGGCCCTACCTTAGTGGGAACAGAAACCTCGTCCTACAACGCATGATCAGAGGGTTTAAAACCCTTCTCAAACGTACCGAAACCGAAGAAAGTCGGCGCATAATCCCCGACATAATCAACGACACTCGCCTCAGGAATTACGTCCTCCATCCCCATGCACCAATAACATCCGTTCACAAGGAGACGGCGAAGTCCTTCGCTCTCTAAATCGACAGATGCGCCCGCCGTAGTGTTGAAGACGCGCGAGGTGTTCCCCGTATCGCCGGTATAGGTTTTGATCCATGCCAACGGCATCGTGACGGTATCTGCTTTCGGCGCGTCTGTCGGTTCCATACCGACCAGCACCTGTCCGTGCACCAACACCTGTGCGTCTCCTGTCAATTCTTTAATACCGTAAACATCCGAAGGACCCCATATATCTGTAACACTCTTAAGGATAGGGTGATCCTTCATCGCCTCATCAATAACACCGCGCGCACTCTCTTTACCGTGATGTCCGTGATGATTCACCCAAGTTTCCCCGAGCACTTGCCTACCGTAGCCACCTTCGAAATCTTTGTTGTTGAAACTATATTTCGCGTAAGGGCTCTCAAGGTCTCGGCTATAACTGAAGGCGTGTGTCGCTGTGCGTAGCCCCATCACAGGGTTACCAGCATTCGTATAGTCCACAATATATTTCATCTGTTCATCGGGCAGCTCGCGGAAACGCGTGAACAATACCAACATATCCGCTGATTCCAGATGATGCAGCCCCGGTATGTTCGTCTGCACATTCGGATCAATCTCACCAGTTTCCGGATTGATGGCGAACAGTACCGTACATCGGAATCCGTGGTGTGTCGCTAACGCCTTCCCCAACATCGGCAACGCTTCTTCGGAACGATACTCCTCATCACCACTTACCAGAACAATATGTTTGCCCCTACCGGGGCCCTCGTTCCCTTCATAAACAACCCATTCAGCATTCATCAAATTAAACTCCAGTCTCATAAGATTTTATAGTATCAGTATAGCACATGCGCGGTAAAAAGTCATGTTGAATTGGTTTTTGTACAGAGCCTACCATACGGGAAATAAGACAAATCCCGTTAATTGGTATTACAGGATTACCAAGATTAGTTCTCATCAAAGGTTTTTGTGACAGCCTCGGTAATTATCTATTGTATCATAGCAGATGTTAATGTTACGCGGTTACTTTTAGATGTAGACATTCCTAATCCTGAAATTCTGGTAATCTTTGTTCAGACAAAGTATTTCTTGTAAAGTTACCCGTAATATTGTATTATGCTATAGGTTTTCGGTGCAGAACTCCCAATCCTGAAAATCCTTGTTCAGACAAGTATTTTGTTTCAAGTTCCCTGTTATATTGTATTATACTAACCTAAGTTGCCACCGAAACATGGAAAACGTCATCTACACAGAACTCTCAGATAAATGCTACTTACAGTTACTGGACATACCGCTCCGCTGGAGCGGAAGAAGGGACTAACTTTTTCTATAAACATATCGCTCCGCTGGAGCGAAGATTAAACACCCCATTATGTGTCAACTTAAGGATTTTCCTAATATGAGTAATGATCTTCAGTCCCGTAGGGACGATATGTTTATAGAAAACGAGGTAATCAGTCCCTTGAGCCCCGTAGGGCGGTATGTTATAGCATGAGTATGACACTCTATATATGTCGCTCGGACGGAGCTAAAGAGATATGTTAATACGGTGTGCTATAAACATATCGTCCCTATGGGACTAAATATGGGACAGTCTCAATAATCATGCCTATTGAGAGGTGTTCATAAAAACACAGATATTTTCTTAAGTTGACACCTATGGAGCGAAGATTAAACACCGTAACGATAAGGGAATTGATCGAATTTTTAAAAGGTAGCAACTTGGGTTAATATAGAGATTGTGTTATAGAGGAGAGATTTAACAATGAAAGTCTTAGTTATCGGTGGGACAGGCAACATCAGTCGTGGAATTGTGGCGGCACTGCTAAACAGAAACCGCGAAGTCGTACTATTTAACCGTGGACAGCATGTTGACCTACCACCTGCAGATGTCCGTGTGATTCATGACGACCGGCAACATCGCGGCGATTTTGAGGCAAAAGTCGGCGCGGAAAATTGGGATGCCGTTATTGATATGATTAGTTTCAATGCCGAAGATGCAGCATCTGCATTGCGTGCATGCCAGGGACGCGTTGGACATTTCGTGCAATGCTCCACTGTGATGACATACGGACCGCCGTTCAGCGGAATAAATCTATCCGAAAGAGCACCTTTGCAAGGCACGTCGGGGTATGGACTCAATAAAGTCGCCGCAGACAACCTTCTGTTAGAAGCTCATGAACGCGATGGATTTCCTGTAACGATTTTCAAGCCATCTTACACACACGGACCGGGAATTAATCTGCACCGACAGGTGGGAGGAGATGGCAGTTGGATTGATCGATTGCGAAAGGGAAAACCGATCCTTTCAGCGGGTGATGGATTAAACTATTTTCAATTCCTTGCATCGCGAGATGCAGGTGTTGCGTTCGCAGACATACTCGGCAAATCCGAATGTTTTGGTGAAATATACAATCTCGTCCATCCGCAGGCACGTACGTGGGACGAATGGCACTGTGCAGCTGCAGAGGCACTCGGTGTTAACATAGAAATTGTGCATGTATCCCAAGAAACACTAATAACGATGGCACCGGAACGGTTCAGTGGATTGCGGGGTAACTTCGGGCATACACAGATATTCAGCCACGAAAAACTTGCAGCAGCGTTACCTGAATTCAATCCACAAATTCCGGTAACTGAAAGCGTGGCAGAAAACATCGCTTGGATGGATAAACACAATCGGGTGCCAAATAGCGATGCGGATGACTTAGAAGATAGAATTATTGAGACAATTCGCAATCTACCACGTATTAAGTAGTACAGAGGTAAGACATGATGAAAATTAAATCAGCATTAAATTCAGAAAGGCTTGACCTTGTTGAACATGATCTACGCGAAATCGGGTTCCATACCATTGAGAATGTGATTTCAGCTGAAGAAGCAGACGAAGCCCGTGAAGCGATCTGGAAACTTGTTGAAGAAGACATTACAAATGGACGTGATCATAGTTATGGCAACGGTAAAATCCGACGCGTCTGGGCAATTGTCGGAAAATCACCCATCTTCCGTAGCCTCATTCAGCATCCGACCGTGGTAGCAGTGTGGAAGCGGATGCTCGGCGAGGATGTGATTGCATCCACATTTACGGCAAATATCGTCGGACCGGGCGCGCCGGCAGGTGGTTGGCATATTGACTACCCGTATTGGGCGATGCAAGCCCCGTTTCCGTCTGGCTCTCTAACGGGGCAAACGGTATGGATGTTAGATGATTTCACAGCAGAAAATGGTGCAACGGCGTGTATCGCTGAATCACACAAAACACTCCGCCGACCCGAATTGGGAGAAGCAGAAGGACTTGAGATGAGTGTTGCAATCGCGCTGAAAGGCTCTATCCTATTCACAAACGGTGCGATCTGGCATCAATGCCTTCCGAATACCACGGACGCACCGCGCGTTGGATTACTCGGCATGTATAACCGTTCGGTCGTCTATCCACAAGAGGATATGCCTCGACAGTTAACTGATGATGTGTTAGCAACTGAAAGCGACATCCTAAAACAGTTATTGGGTAGAAGTATACCATTTCGTCACCCTGACCAAGGGCAGAACTGGCATCGAACGGAAACAGGATTTCGTCAAGCGTAAATGCAATATAGGCATAACATTAAAATTGACCGTTGAATGTTTAGGTGTTTTCAGATGAAACTATAAACAATGACATAATCCTGAATCGTTTAACTTGACTCGCATCATGCTGTGTGTTACAATAGCCTCAAAAAACAACAGCAGGGGAGACAATATGACACTGATATCTATGTTTGAGCAGTCAATTCAGCAGTACGGTAACAAACCGGCATTGGCATACAAACCGAAAGGTGGCACCTATCAGGACATTTCTTACACCGAATTCGGTGAATCGGTTGATGCTTTCAGTAAAGGGTTAAAGGCATCAGGCGTGCAAAAGGGGGACAGAGTAGCCATTCTATCCGAAAATCGTCCCGAATGGGCAATCTCGGACTTCGGTATTCTTAAATCTGGTGCAGTTAACGTGCCGATGTTTTCAACGTTGACTGCGGCACAGGTCGGTTATATTCTCAAAGATTCTGGGGCAAAAATTATCTGCGTCTCAACTAAAGCTCAGTTAGAGAAAGTTGTCGCAATCCGCGATGAAGTAGAGACACTCAAACAGATAATTATCTTTGATGCGATTGAAGGCGAATCCTCAGAAGGCGTTATCGAATTTGAGGAAGTTTGTCGTCGAGATGCTGAGGCAGATGCACTTGATGAAAATGAAGTGAATGAAGATGACATTGCTACAATTATCTATACATCCGGCACAACTGGTAACCCGAAAGGCGTTATGCTAACGCATGCGAATTTTTTATCAAACTTTCATGCAGCAAAATCGCTGATTGATATCGGAGAAACAGATATATTGTTATCTTTCCTCCCGTTATCGCACGTCTTTGAACGGCTTGGTGGACACTATGTGGCACTGTTTTCTGGGGCGAAGGTAGCGTACGCTGAAAGCACATTCACAGTCGCGCAGAATATGCAGGAGGTTTCGCCTACGGTAATGCTCAGCGTGCCACGTCTGTATGAAACGATGCACGATAGGGTTTTGCGTGCTGTGCAGGCGGGATCATCGCTCAAACAGAAGATTTTCCACTGGGGTGTATCGGTCGGTTCAGCGGTGAGTTCAAAAATTCAGCAGGGGGAAAAACCGTCTGCGATATTGCAATTACAGCAAAGCATTGCAGACAAACTTGTTTTTGCAAAATTAAAAGCGGCAACAGGTGGACAACTACGATTCTTTGTGTCTGGTGGTGCAGCGTTACCGCAGTCAATTGCCGAGTTTTTCCACGCAGCAGGAATTTTGATATTAGAAGGATACGGCTTAACAGAAACCTCGCCTGTCATCAGCTTAAACCATCCTGCTAAATGGAAGTTCGGGACGGTCGGTGTGCCTATTCCCGGTATTGAAGTGCGTATCGCTGAAGATGGTGAGATTTTAACCCGTGGCCCGCACGTCATGAAGGGTTATTTTAACAATGAAGATGCAACTGCAGAGGTTATCAATTCTGAGGGATGGTTTCACACTGGCGACATCGGTATTATTGACGAAGACGGATTTCTCAAAATTACTGATCGGAAGAAAAATATCATCGTGCTTTCCAACGGTAAAAATGTGGCACCGCAACCGATAGAGAGCCAACTGGTGCAAAGTCCTTTTATTGATCAGATTATGTTGGTGGGGAATGAACGTAAAAATGTTGCTGCACTGATTGTGCCGAATTTTGATGCGCTCAAATCATGGGCATCGGATAACGACGTTGATACATCTGATTTGCCGGAGATGCTGAAAACGCGCGAGGTGCAACAACTCATTCAGCGTGAGATTCGGGAACGTTTGACAGATTTCTCGGACTTTGAACAGGTTAGAAGGTTTGCCCTGCTTGAAAAAGAATTCTCTCAAGAAGAGGACGAGATGACCCCGACGCTGAAGTTGAAACGGAACGTTATTATTGAAAAGTATGCTGATGTGATAGCGGGTATGTATCCAGACGAATCTTAATTTAGGTAGGTTCGAAATAAGGATTCAGATGTATGTTAGGCTTCGCTGACGCTCTACCCAACCTACATAACCCTGACACCGCACCCTCCACAATCGTAATCTCTTTGTTTCACTGCTATACTTGTGAGGGCGTTAGCATTGCGATGATGTCTTCTTCTGGTAGTTTCACGTTATCTGCTTGATCTCGTTTAGGTAATTTTGTGTGCTCATGACTCATTTAAAATCGCATCTATCTGCTGACTTGCTGTTCCTATCGGCGCATCAGCAGCAATTTCAATATGGGTATCTACAGTTTCTAAAGACGCAATTGAAAGACAGCATCCTAAAGCATTGAGTATAGTTCTAAGCGTGTCAATCCGTGGTGCTTCAGTGCTCGTTAACACATCCGAGAGAACTTGTGGCTCAATGTCGGTTTTCTTGGCGAATTCGGAAATTCCGCCCCTTGCTTCAACGACACTCTGTAAGGATATCTGAATTACGGCTGCATTCCCATGGGTTTGATATTCTTCCATTACAGCAGAGAGGAAACCACTTATATCTTCTTCTTCGGCAAGTTGGTCTATCATGAATGCTTTCCATGTTCCATATATTTTAGTCATTTTGCCTCTCCTTGTATTCTGTCCAATAGTTTTTTGCCCGTTCAATATCCCGATTTTGCGAAGACTTGTCGCCAGCACAAAGTAGGAGAACGATTGTATTATCCACTTCACCATAATAGATACGATGACCTGCACCGAAGTCAAGCTTTAGTTCCCAAACGCCGTCACCTACAGATTTATGGTCGCCAAGGTTGCCAGCTTCGACGGAAAATAGGCGTGCTTGAATCCGCTTTTTTACCTTTGTATCATTAATTGAATTGAATCATTCTGTGAAAGGTACGGTACCGTTTGGAATTTGATAAAAATTAATTGTCCGCGGACATGCATCACGCATTGACGATTTTTCACATGTTAATAAGTGACAAGTGGCTATCCAGAGTTACGCTAATCAAGACCTACTCAAACTTTGACATATAGTATCATGTTCATCCTTAAAAGTCAAGGTGGGTTTAAAACGGATTACGCTGATTGTTGGATTTCACGTTGTCCAATCCAACCTACGGCTTTAGCAGTGGACCAAACATTTATGATGGCACAAGAACAGTGAGTCCATGCTTGATAATCTCAATTGTGGCAGGTGTTTCGCACATCGGCTCTCCATCGGCGTAAAGCATGACCGGTGGATCGGTCTCAATCTTCAAACTACGGGTCTGATGGATTTCCACAGCAGGATGAGAGGCGTGACCACCCCAGAATAACGTAACCATGAGTCGTAGTACCGTAAAGGATGGGAGGGCGCGAATGATACAGATATCAAAAAGTCCATCATCAAAACGTGCGTTTGGTACAATCTTAAACCCACCGCCATAGCTGCTTGTAATTCCTGTGGCAGCGAGTAGGATATGTCTTTCACGAGTGCCGAAGTCGCCTTCAATTCGGACGAATGGACACTCGTAGTCGGAAAGTGTAGCGATAGCAGCATAGACGTAAGATGCAGTTCCTGAAAATGGTGTGGTGCGTGCCGCAGCGCGGCGACTGACCTCAGTATCGTAACCACAAGTCGTTATCGTGGTGAAATAGTGTTCACTCCCCTTTTCTGAACGGACGTGACCTAAATCAATACATCTGGTCTTGCCATTCAATAAAGTCTGAATGGCAAGCTGCGGTTTTCGTGAGATGCCAACAGCCGTGGCTAAATCGTTGCCGCGTCCGCATGGAAGGATGCTTAAAGTGACATCCGGGACAGTTGCAATACTGTTGACAATCTCATGAAGCGTGCCATCTCCCCCGCAGGCAATCACCCACCTAATTCCATTTGAAACTGCTTCGTGTGCAAAACGTTTTGCATCTCCTGTGCCAGTCGTTAGTGCAATCTCACCGTTGTGGCTCGCTGTAGTTAGCGCGGCGTGTGCTTGCTCAGCAACTGTCTTTGCCTTGCCTTTGCCGGATATTGGGTTTGCGATAAGGATAAAATCGTTCATATCGGTTAACTCGTTACAGCTGCGACTTTTCTAAATCGGGCTTACAAAGCCCTCCCACAATTTAGAAGATAGATTGTGATAACGAAATCACTTAATCACAGCGATCTTTCCTACTTTTTTTTCTGTTTCAAATTCAAGCATATAGATATAGATACCGGTGGCTATATCACCGATGCTGCCGTTTGTCAACCACCACTCTTTCCTGTTTCCATCGCTTTCGGTAACGTTCAAATCCTCAATCAATTCTCCCTTAGGTGTAAAAAGTTGAATACGGGTGCCGATAGGCACTTTATCAAAAGTAACTGCACCTTTGTCTGATAAATTCGGACGGACCGGGTTCGGGTAGACGCGTAACTTTGTGAAATCTTTCACCGCTGCTTCTTCAACACTTCGCTGAATTTCAACCGCACTGGTAGCGGCTTGAATCTGGTTTTCATCAGTATCGGCTACGTTGGAAACGGCAATCTCATATCGGTTTGTTGGAACAGCAATTAGCGATTGTAGGTTTATTGTATCAAAGACTAAGAGCGCGCGTGTTCCCATTCTGTCACGGATAGCGGATACCGGTCGAAGTCCTCCCAGTTGATTCGGTTCGCGTAAGCGATATCGACGCTCATCACTAATAGTTGCGTTCATCTGTCGATCAAAGGTAACAATTACCCAATTGGGAGGTTGATAGGCAGCATGAATAATTTTGGGAGAGAGGCGCGGTGTCGCGGATACCGCTTTACTACGTTCTGTTTCTATACCTGTTTCTCCCTTCACTGTAATAGCATACCAATAGGTTGTATCTGTCTCAGCTGTCCTGTCTAAGTATCTGGTGGCGGTGAGATTCTGAGCGATTGCCTCAAACTCGGTGTCAGCAGGTGCCTTCCGTTTTCCCCCATCCGCACGATAGACAGTAAAAACGGTTGACATGTGTGTATCTTCCATAGCCTCCCACTTAACTTGAACGACTTTTGATGTTAAAGGCGTTGCAGAAACATCCCATGGTGTGAGCGCAGCAACAGAATTGCTATCAGTCGCAAAAGCAGATTCAATGAAACTTAGACCTCTTTCAAGGTTAACGTAGAATTCATGAAATCCATTACTGTTTAAATCCGCTGTGAAGAGGACGGGTGTTTCAGCAACTTCTTGGTGATAAATCGGTATGAATGTTGCGCCATCCCATTTCATTACGTAGAGGTTCGGATATGTGATGACCGCAAGTTCGTTATGTCTGTCACTGTCAAGATCAGCTATAGCAAGACTGTTCCCATTTAGCCGATACGGTGCTATCGCTTGTCCCCAAAGCGGTACATACTTACCAGATGTATACGTAAGGACAAGAAACTTCCATATAGGTGAGACCGAAGGAACACCAGGCGGTGATAAAGTGCCGCCAACAACAAGCTCCGGCATTCCATCCCCAGTTAAATCTCCAGAGATTAACTGCCTAACTTCATCAATACCAAGTTGTGTTTTCCACTGCAAGCGGAAATTATCATTTGCCGTAGCAGAATAGATGAACAGTTCGCCTTCACTATCGCCAACAACAAAATCAATGTTTCCATCGGCATTAAAATCGTCAATTACAATGTGTCGATCAAATATATTTTTCCCTTCTGTTTCATTAACTAACTCGGCAGTTCTGTCATACAGATTATCCCCTCTATTCTCAAAGATGAGGATCCTGCGGTTATTGTTATCAACACCAATAATTTCCTTTTTGCCATCGCCATCAAGGTCAGCGATTTCACCACCTGAAATGAATGTCGTCTCCCAAATAATTTGCTCTGGGTAACCATTAGGTGTAAGACTCTCTATCAGGAAAGTTCGATCTTTGTCATTTGCGAGGATCTCCAACAAACCATCGTTGTCTGTGTCTTGGACTGCCCACGGTGTGAGCGTTTCTAAATTTACATCTTGATTCAGGATATCCGCAGAATCAGCAACCGTTGCAATGTCGGAAAGGGCATGTACAAGTTTATATTTGCCTATAGGCGAGCGTTCATAAATAACGAGACGATGAGGGATGGTAAGTTGGCCTTTAGAGGCATCAGAAAGGGGCGCACCAATAAGTTCGAATAATCCATCTTTGTCAAAATCCGCAGTAACACTTGCGATGTGCAGGGGTGAAATACCGAGACTGGTCTCAGTGAACCCGTGTGGCGAAATAGAACTACCGATTACGTCAATTGCGTAGTACTTCCCATTGTTGTCATTAACCGTTTTTAAACCGACGGTGTTCTGTGCCACAATGTAAAACTGGTAATGTCCTGTTCCTAAACCGAGCGAGAAAAAATGTTCTTTTCCAAGTTCCCTTTCCTCAATAGATGCAAAAGGTGCAATTCCGCCGGTGCGGCGATAATAGAAGGTGTTTCGAGTTACATCGTCTGTCGCCCATGTGAAAATCATGGTAGAACTGTTTTTGTAAAGCGTTTCAGTTGCGGTGATGGAAAGAATTTCGGGTGGTGTTCGGTCTACCGTTAGGACAACCTGGTCATGTGTCTGACTACCGTCTCTACCCGTAACGACGAGGCGGACTGTGTAAACGTCTTCGGGCACATTTGTGGTGTCCCATACGACTAACTGTTCCGCGATTTTTTGTGTTGATATGGGATCGGTAAACGGAACAAATGCGGCAGGTACAGTAGAACTTCCATAAAATAGCTGCCACGACTTAAACTTATATCCTCCCGCAGTGCCGATGAATGTAATTGAATTAGACCCACCACTATTCGTTTGCGGCGCATGAATTCGTGCTTGTAAAACACCGCTTGCTAACAACGTTCGTTCGGCATTGACAGTGCCGGCACCAGCAAGTTTTGGATCAGGTTCATCGCTATCCTCTTGTAAAACAACATCGGCAGTATTGATGAGTATCTGCCGAATCTCTTCATGGGTAAGAGCGGGCCGTTTTGCGCGCATCAATGCTGCAACACCTGCGACGTGTGGTGCAGCCATAGAGGTCCCGGTAAGAATACGATAGTCGTTCCGAATTTGTGTGCTGAGGATGGCGTTTCCGGGGGCACCAATATCAATGGATGCTCCGAAATTTGATCGGTAGAATCGCTGTTTGTGTTGGTTCGTTGATGCTACAGAGATGACTTTTCTGTAGCCCGCAGGAAAAATGCTCTCGGATTCCTGTGAATTGCCCGCCGCGCCTATTAACACGACACCATGCGCATGGGCATAATCAATAGCATCTTGGATAACAAAGGAGTGTTGTGCGCTTCCCCAACTCATATTGATGATGCTTGCGCCGTTATCTGCGGCGTAAACAATCGCTGCGGCGGAGTCATCATCCTGCAAGCGAGAACTTCCACCAAGCGAGAGCCCTGCGCGTACTGCCATTAGCGGACAATTCCACGCCACACCCGCAATACCGATACCGTTATTTGGCATTGCACCTGCGATACCCGCGACATGCGTTCCGTGTCCAGATTCATCAATCGGTTCATTATCACCCTCTATAAAATCGCCTTCCGCCTGTAGATTGGGGGCATCGGTAAAATCCCATCCGTGCATATCATCAATGTAACCGTTTCCATCATCATCTAAGCCATTGTCGGGGATCTCGCCAGGATTTACCCAAATTTTTGATGCAAGGTCGTCGTGCCTATAATCAATGCCAGAATCGATGATGGCAATAACTATATTACGGTTCCCCTTCTCAATTGCCCAGGCTTGCGGTAATTTCATCAACGGTAAACTCCACTGTTCTGAGTATTTTGGGTCGTTGGGGACAATTTCATCTGCTAAAGTTGGACGAAGATAATTATACGCAACCGCCTCAGTCAGTTCGCTCTGCTCAAACGCTGCTTTAAGTGCGGGAAGGGCCGCGATTGGTGAAAACCGTAGGAGATAGGTTCGCTTAAGCTTAGCAGCATGGTTAGCGGAATCGAGCAAAAATGGAAAGGAGGGTTTCAGAGATTCCACGCCGTGTTTTGCATACAATGCTGCTATCAGTGATTTAGACTGCAATAGGTGTAGATCCGTTGATGCTTCTGGTGTTAGGCGGATTAATAACTCACCAGGGGTGATCTGTTCGGATAGCGCGGCATTTCCAACAACAGCGCAATTACAAAAAAGTCCGACAATTAGGAGTGCCAATAGAGGCAGAATTTTTGAAGATGTCTGCTGATTCATAGAATGCTAATCCAGAGGTTCAAGTTTATTTGTCTCGCGTTCGCCTTTCAAGATGTTTAAAACTTTTCCTGTCTTGTCGTCAATAATGACAATAGCGAGATTGCCCCAACTGTGGTTATAGAAACTAACTGTCCAGGCAAACCCTTGAAACCATGCATATTCACGAACACCTTTCTGAGCTGCCAACAAGGTTTTCAAACGCTGATTAGATTTTGCGATGTTAAGAATTGCATCCGCTTTTTTCTGCGGTGATATTTTAGGTTTTGGTTTCTGAAGTTGTATCTGTTTACCAACCTTTACTTCAGGGGGTAATTCTCCCGGGGAATGCTTCGCAATTGTTCGAAGTAGGGTGGCATGTCGGAGATACGCATCTCGAAGTTTTTCATAACTTTTCAATCCATATTCTATTGGTATTTTTTGATATAGTGACGCGCACATCTCTGCTGCATCGGCTTCAAATCGGAGAACTTTTGCATAATCTCTTTTCTGTTCAGCGTGCTCCTGTTGTTCTCTAAAAAAGGTCGCGTAGATGCCAAAGTTGTAAAACCTATCAGGATAGTGTGGTAGCCAAGTCGTAATGAACTTTGCAATCTTTTCGCGTTCCTTGGTAAGAGCAGCCTCAGTAGTTTTTGATTTTTTCCATGCAGCTTTGGCACGCGTGAGGTGAAATTGGCGTTGTTCCTGAATTTCTAACCGCTCTTTTTCTGTGCGCTCTACCCACTCCGCGTACCCATTTCTTTTGTAGTAATTGAGGACGATCTCGTTCATCAGCACAGAAATCAAAGTGAGACATTCTGCAGCAGCTTCGTGCCAGAGAGCAAGCCTACCGAAATCACCACGCTGCTCATAGATTTTGATAAAGATGTCGGCATTGGCAGTGCCTTCGAAGATAGCATCACACGGCTTAGTAAGTATGAGCAGAATAGAAAAGAGCATTAGTGTGAACGTTCTCATTTTATTTCATCACCATTATTCGATTTTGGAATTATACCGAATTAACTGGATTTATCCGATTCGTCCGAACGGTAGGCGCGCTTACAAAGCGCGCCTACAGAGTAGAATTAAGTTAATCTGATACTATAGGCAATATACGTACAGTTGCCAAAAATGTCTTTTCCGGTGCCAACACTATCACACCTGCAGGAATACCTTTCACCTCTAAATTGATAGCATCTGTCGGACAGGTGTAAGGTTCAAAACAGATGGCATCTCTTCCTGGTGGCGTATAGATAACCAATTCCCTAAACTGCACATCCGATTCCATCACCATGCCGTATCCTGTATCTCGATTTTCAATGTGGCATCGACTTACACCGTCAACCAATTCAACATCTGTGAAAACATGATCAAGTTTCAATTTTGAAAATGGTTGTCCTTCGCGTAAATCGAGTGTTCCTGTAACATCGTGTTGTATGCCCGTTGGAACGAGAACATCGTCCAATTCCCAATACTTGTTGGCAGGAACGGTGATCAAAGCTTTTGATGCATCTGCTGTTCCGGTTAGGTTTACGTTAAAATAGGGATGAATGCCGAACCCCATCGGCATATTCCCATCGCTTGTGTTTTTGATAGAAACCTCCATCGTTAACACAGCATCTTTTAGGGTATAGGTAATCTCAATTTTGAAAGGAAAAGGATATTGGCGACTGACATCAGGAAAATCTTGAGAATTGAGCGAACAAACCAATGTTGCACCGTTCTCATTAGCTGCATGTTTGTCAACTTCATAAGGACGGTTCAACAGTAGACCGTGTATTGTCGTAGGCGATTCAGGTTGTTTGTCGAACTGATAAGTTTTCCCCTCAAATTCCCATTTTCCGTTTCGGATTCGGTTGGGAAAAGGAAAAAGAATTGGGTTGCCGAAAGCGGTTGGACGTTGTTCTAACGTCGCTAAATCTGGGGGCGGATCAATTAGGTTAAGCCATCCGTTACCATCCGCAACTTTGAACACATAA
The DNA here is from genome assembly GCA_965197475.1 of Candidatus Poribacteria bacterium. Classification (GTDB taxonomy): domain Bacteria; phylum Poribacteria; class WGA-4E; order WGA-4E; family WGA-3G; genus MSPOR6. The sequence continues at coordinate 3,228,305 of CBDANF010000003.1, forward strand.
CAGTTATTGCCGAGGGCAGGCGCGATTTCAGCCACTGCCTTCCCGTTTTGTTGTATGTAGTAAACCTGAAATCCATCAACCTTTTTTACACCGACTGAATACGAAGTATGCGCCATCGTTTTTCCTTTATCTGTGTTTACAAGTATCGTTGAAAGTAAGAGAAGAACACGAGTAATTCCAATTCGGGGGACGCGCTTCCAAATGCCTCGGAGGTGGCGGAGGGAAAAAAATACGCGGTTTCATTGATGCTCCCGATTATCCTTTGGTGCACCACTCAATACCGCGCCGCAATATCTTCCGGAAGTTAGGATTAGAATAGGTAACGTCGTTATGTCCGCTCTGTAGGCAAAAGATACGTGAGTTTCCATATTCCCGCGCCCAACCTATCACGTCCATACTATTCGGATGATCAACGGTTAGCAGGATAGTACTGTCACCACCTGCGGATTTCATCATATAGGTTTCGTCACCCATCTCCCAATCAGCGAGCCCTTCAGTAATCGGGTGGGTAGGATCAGCGATTTGTACCTGTAGCGTCTCCCGCGGGGAGTAGTCAAAATCTCCTCGATCATCAATCCCACACATATCAGAATATGCATCCCATTCTGGAAAAGCGAGAAGTGCGTGATGCAGTATAACTAATCCCTGCCCACGTTCGGTAAGACCCAGAATGACTTTCGCTTGTGCCTCTGTTGGATATGGACGGTGGAAGTTGTAAAAGACAACGGTGTCGTATGCTTTCTGGTTTGGGTCTTCCACAAAGTCATCCAAATCTTCTTGAACGAACGCAATACCTTCCATGCTTTTAAAGACTGCGTCAAAATCTTTTTCGCGAAATCCGTGTTCTCCGGTTACGACTGCGATCTTCATAGACTTATTCTTCTCCTATAGGAAATGATTATTGACACATTCTCCCTAATCAATAATAGATTGATAAGTTAGCACCCGGAATTGGGCATGGAAAGGTGAATCGCCGATCAATTGCGTCATTAGAATGGCGATCAATTCTTCCACCGGATCGATCCAAAATATAGTGCTTGCAAGACCACCCCAACTATAAATGCCTAAGGAACCGAGGGCGTGTGTATCGGCAACATTGGTGACAACAGCAAATCCTAACCCGAAACCGCTTCCTGTTCTCCACATTGGTTGCCAATCTTCAGAGATATGATTCATTGTGGTAAGTTCTACCGTTTTTCTACCGAGCAAACGGGTACCGTCTAATTCACCTTCATTGAGCATCATTTGGCAAAAGCGGAGGTAATCTGCGGCAGTTGACTGTAGCCCCGCGCCGCCCGCATGGAAAAAACTAAGGGGTCCACTTGAAACAGGCGCATTCTTAATCACCTGAATACCACCATCTTCAGCGGGTTCGTATAACGTGGCGTATCGATCAGTCTTTTCTTCTGGAACAGAGAAGTCCGTATCTACCATGTCTAAAGGTTCAAAAATTCGCCTTTTCAAGAACTCTGCAAACGGCATTCCAGAGACCACTTCCACAAGATAGCCGAGAACATCGGTAGACATGCCGTAATTCCACGCGTCGCCCGGATGATGTAATAACGGGATATTACCGAGTTCATTTACCATGTGTGCGAGGTCACCAGTGAAAAAATTTGCCTCTCTATACCGATCATTAATCGGGTGCACCCAGTCGCCACCATAGATAAGTCCGGAGGTATGCGTGAGGAGATGTTTGACCGTCATCTCTCGTTCCGCATCAACAATAGCATCCCCATGATTCGCGTAAACCTTCATGTCTTTAAAAGCGGGGATAAATTCGGACACAGGCGAATCGAGTTGAAAATGTCCCTCCTCATAGAGCATCATCACGGCGATGCTGGTAATCGGTTTCGTCATTGAATAGATACGGAAGATGGTATCAAATTCTATCGGTTTTGCTGTTGCAACGTCCTGCATTCCAAACTTTTCAAAATGGACAAGTCTACCTTCACGTGCTATCATCGTCAATGCGCCAGGGATTTTATCATTGTCAACCCAACGTTGCATGACTGGGGAAATCCGCTCCAACCGCGCTGCGGAGATGCCGACTTCTTCAGGCACCGCGCGCGGAATTCCATAGTCCATAAGTCTATCTCTCCTTAGTTAATCACTCAAGTTGTCCGTAATAGATTTAGTGGCAACTTGGATATGTCATTTTTTGCCGATTATCCTACTGTTCTGGTTCTGACTCTATTAAAGACTGATAGGTGAACTTCCTGAATTCGCCTTGAAAAGGATAACGGTTATTGCGTAGCTGCGTCATCAGAATTCCGATGAGTTCTTTTTCTGGGTCAATCCAAAAGGTAGTAGCAGCTGCACCGCTCCAACTGAATGCTCCTGTAGACCGTTTTTCCTTATCGCCATCCTCACGGGTTACAACATGAAATCCGAGTCCGAATGCACCACCTTTTCTATACTGATGATGTGGATAACGCATGAGTTCAACGGTTTCGGATTTTAAAATGCGTACGCCATCCAATTTACCACCATTGAGTAACATCTGACAGAAACGCAGGTAATCCGCAGCCGTTGCAACAAGCCCACCGCCGCCAGAAGGAAAGAAAGTGACATCATCGGTTGCAAGCGGTGGGTTTCCCACAAGTTTTAGTCCACCTTCTTCTGTAGGTCTATATAAAGCCGCAAATCGTTCTACTTTTTCCTTCGGCACTGAAAACGCAGTATCTACCATTCCGAGTGGTTTGAAAATCTTCGTCTGTAAAAATTCTTCAAATGGCATTTCCGAAACTACCTCCACAAGATAACCGAGAACATCCGTAGAAACACCGTAGTTCCATCTTTCGCCGGGTTCAGAAACGAGCGGGATTTTCCCCAGTTTTTGTGCCATATCGGCTAAAGTGGATCCACGTTTGAAAACTTTTAATTCACTGTAAAACTTATCAATAGGTTTACCACCCCACCCGTAAGTCAATCCGGAAGTATGTGTGAGTAGATGCTTGATCGTCATCTTATTCTTAGCGTCATGCGTTTCTGTCTGTTCATTGTTAAAAACCTTCATGTCTTTGAATGCGGGAATATAGTTTTCAACAGGATCATCAAGTTTAATATGTCCCTCATCGTAGAGTATCATCACAGCAACGCTAGTAATCGGTTTCGACATTGAATAGATACGGAATATCGTATCCGCTTCAACCGGTTTTTTATTCTCAACATCTCGCATGCCGATGGTCTCAAAATGTGCAATTTTCCCTTTCCTCGCCACAACAGTAAGGAATCCTGGTAGTTGTCCTTTGTCGACGTAGCCTTGCAGGACCGGACGGATACGTTCCAGACGTTCGGAAGAAACACCAACATCTTCCGGCTCTGCCATCGGGAGTCCCTGTGCGAATGCAAGTGTAGTAATACAAAATAGCAGTAAAAGTAAGCAAGTTAATTGTTTCAATCTATTCTCCTTTTATTATGGTGTAATATAAAACATATCAACATCTGGTGGAAAACGCGCAAATCAATGGAGTATCGTTAATTATAAAATCTTTTATAGTTTTCAAATTAGGTCTGTTTTTTGTCTCTGATTACGTTATTGTTTCATTTCTGCCCATGTTGTAGTCAACTTATTTTTAGGTTTCACAGATATTTGTTGATTATTTACAATAGTTTCATCAGATATTAATTTAGCATCACCTATAGCTGGGCGATCACACCAGCTACCATCCAAACTACTATTAATAATAATTTCTAATTCCTTAGAATTAGAAGGTATATCAAACTCAACGAATACTGCAGAATCTTTGCCAGTTAATACAGCAGATTTATAAACTTCTTTTTTATCTATTTTAAAGATAAAGATAGAACTTCCACCTACATTACAACTCGCATCAGCATTATTATTTACTTTATCCCTATCCCTATTAACGATAACCATACCTATATAACCTTGAAACTCAATATAATTATTTGCAGTAAGATCATATTTAAGTATGGAATTATTAGGATGATCAGGAGGTGAAAGCGAAATGCCTTTTTCAAAGGTAATATTTTGAATAATTATAGGTTCACCTGTATTAGTTTTATCATCTGTAATATCATTTGCCCCCCAACCATTTTTATATTCATGTATAAGATTAATAGGTTTAATTCCATGTTCATTAGGACTATCTTTGAAGTGCTACCGTTTATTCAGACCAAAATTTAGCAAAGTTAAGACAAGTTTTTTTGCTCAAATTCCACAGGTGTCAAATACCCTAACGCAGAGTGAGGGCGTTTGTGATTATACACTTGTGTAATAAAATGCCCAATGCGGGTTCTTGCTTCGTGGATGTCCTCATAGTCATTGAGATGAACTTCTTCTTCCTTGAGCGTGCGGATAAGTCTTTCAGCATATCCGTTCTCCCAAGGACACCCTCTCCGGGCGACTGAAATCTCAATCCCATGATGCCTAAGCAGTGAGATGGACGCATTTGAAAGATATTGAACGCCTTGATCAGAATGATGGATCTCTGGGACACTTTGACATAATGCTGTCTCCAAGGGTTTCAACGTCAGAGATTGCGTCAAGTGTTGACTGATATGCCACCCTCTGATCATGCGAGTGAAGACATCCATGAGCAGACAAACATAGATAAAGTGTCCTTTGAGGCGGACGTAGGTAATATCGCCCACCCAGGCCTGATTACATCGGGAGACATCAAGGTTTTCAAGGCGATTGCTCCAGGGACGCACACCCGCAACGGATGTCGTGGTTTGACAGACACGCTTGACAGAAACCGAGAGGTTGGCGGACTTCATCAATCGGGCAACACGTTTATACCCGATGGTGTATCCGTTACGCACCAACAACTGTGTGGGACGCCTATATCCGTATGTTGGATATAGCAAAGATAACGTCTCTATTTCATCCTGGAGGCCCGCTTCACACGGGGCCTGCTTGGAGTGATAATAGAGGTTGCTTCGGTTGAAACCGAGTGTCTCACATATCTGCCGAACCGAAAAGTCTGTCCGTAATGCCGTAACCATTTCTCGCTGCTCCATCGAGGCTAACTCAAGTAAGTTGAGGCTTTTTTTTGGATGTCAAGTGCCAAGGTCAACCGCCCAACGAGTTGCTCAAGTTGGGCGATCCGCTCCGCAGAGGCATCAGACTGTTTATCAGCGGGTTCAAAGAGGGTCGCCGCTTTTTCAAGAAGCTGTCGCTTCCACTTTGAAAGTTGTTCATCGATGAGGTTATGTCGCCGACACACTTCTGCTTGGGAACTTTCAACGCTGAGAGCCTCAAGAACAACTTCGGCTTTAAACTCGGGGGTGAAGTTTCTTCGTTTTCGTTTCGCCATCGGATACTCCTTTCAAGGAGATGGATATTATACCATAATCTTGTCTTAGAGAGCGGCCCGAATTTCCGGTGGCAGTACACCTTCTTTTGAAGGAAGACACCCTGACAAACACATAGCCGATATGGTGGGCTATTGTGTGCCACAGGGTAGCACATTGTCCCAAGATACCGGTTTTCAGGGTTTCACCCTCCCGGATATAAACATCATTCAACCGAAGAAAAAACCGAGAGGTAGAGAACGGACGAATGAAGAAAAAGAAAACAATAGAAAGATAGCGTCTATACGCATACGCGTTGAACATGCGATTAGTGGTGTCAAAAGATGCCGCATTGTCAAAGATAAACTCAGGAATTGGAAGAAAGGGTTTTGTGATTTAGTTATGGAAACCTGTTGTGGTTTACACAATTTTCGCCTAAACTTCAGACCCTGGCGTTATGAAACTCCTTCTATTTAATTCATTATAATGTCTATTATATTAGACGCGTCAGATCCTGAACGGTTTACGTTTTTGCTATTCACCTTTGTGCCTATCTGCCACATATTTTAAAGTACTTAAAGGATTTGCATGAGGATTCTAGGGATTGACAACCGTAACACTGTCACCAACTTTGAGAGAATGCTGCCCGGCAATGACAACGGATTCACCTTCATTCAGTCCATTCACAACTTCAACTTCACCGCCACGCGCGAGTCCTATCTCCACAGGACGGCGTTGGCTTACTCCTGCTTCAACGACAAAAACGTTCTGCGTTTTCGTTTCAGCATCTTCAATCAGTGAAGTGCGGGGAACCAGTATGGTATCTTTCCGCACCTTAACAGGGACGGTAACTTTTGCGAACATTCCCGGTTTCAGCGTACCTGCGGAGTTATCAATACGAAATTCAACGGTTGCTGTGCGCTGCAGCGGTTGCAATGTCGGACTAATATATGCAATCGTGGTTAATATTGGGGTCTCGATCCCATCAATATTGATTACGGCTTGTTGATTCAATTTCAATTGGCTTAACTGTGCTTCAATGACATCCGCTGTCGCTTTGACTGTGTCAATATCCACAATTTCAAATAGTGGTGCTGTTGGCACAGCCATGCCTCCCAAATCTAAGAAACGTTGTGAAACAATACCCGCAATGGGTGCTTCAATTGTGGCATCTCTAAGCCGTTTCTGTGCAAGTTTGAGCGCGATGCTTGCTTGGGTACGTCCGGTTTTCGCAATGGTAATTTCCGCTTCCCAACTTTTTGCTTTTTCTAATGCGTGTGCGGATGTAAGTCCTGCTCGTGCTGTTTCAACTTGAGATCGTGCAAGTGCGATGTCTTTTTCCCAAGTTTTGGTGGAAGCTTGTGCTTGTGCCAATATCAGAGCAGCCTTTGCTTGTTCAACCTGTGCTGCCATCGCTTGGATATCTTCCTCACGAGCACCGTTATCAATCAATTGAACTTGTTCTTTGGCAATTTTATGTTGTGCTGTAACAACATCCAACTGTGTCTGACTGTTTTCTAAAGATTGTTGACTAATCGCACCGTTTTTAAAAAGTTGTGCCATACGGGCGTAGTTGCTTTGCGCATTGACGAGGTTAGCCTTTGCCTGATTCAAACCTGCTTGAGCTTGCCGCCGATCTTCATCGCGCGCACCCGTTTTAATTTTTTCCAGATTTGCAACAAGAGATTTTAACCCTGCTTCAGCTTGGTCAATTTGCGTGGTTGTGCGAATTTCAGCAAGTTCTTTCACCTGTTGTAGCGAAATTTCAGCTGCGTTAACTTGTGCTTTTGCTTGTGCTACCTGTGAATGGACGCGCACCTCAGCGAGTTGCTGTGCCTGAGAGTACCCGGTTTCAGCAGCTTCGAGGGTCGCATCTGCTTGTTCTACTGCGAGTTTTAACTCCTCATGCTCAATGACAGCAAGCTTATCACCTTTATTGACTCGGTCACCTTCAGTTTTAAGAATGTCAATAATGCGTCCGGAAGTTTTGGGAATCACGTTCACACGCGATTCCGCTTCAATTGTCCCTGACAACTGAAGTTCTGAACGAATTTCTCCCCGTTTCGCTTTCACGATTTCTACAGGTTTAGCAATATCGGTTTGTGCTTCTTGTTCTACTACCGGTTTTTCAGGTTTCAAAAATCGGAACATTGCGATAACAGCTATCACTGCAATTATGATAATGCCAATCCAAAATTTTTTCAATTGTGTAATTCTCCTTCAGCAAGTGGGTAAGATTGCCCACCTTTAGACAATGGTAAAAATAAAATCTGTAGACACCTGATAGTAAGCGCGCTGATCAACAATGTTCCGTCAATTGTAAAACCTACAACAAGTATCTTTTTTAGGTTAAGTTTTAAGTTATCTATTGTATTTTTTGCCCTAATGCTTTTTCCAGCCGTGCCAGACCGACAACATAATCGTGTTGTGCTTGCAGACGGTTGACTTTCGATTGCATCAAAGCGAGTTGTGTGTCGGCAAGTTCAACAGTGGTAATCATACCGTTTTCAAATCGAAGTGTAGCAATCCGGACACTTTCTTGTGCCTGCGCCACGGTTTCACGCTGAACATCAATCAGGGTTTTTGCTTCAAGTAAGGCAAGATAGGCATTCCGCACTTCAGATTCAACAATGGACATCGTCTGTTTTGTGCCTAATTGAAGTTGTTTTAGAACCGATTCACTCTGTTTTACTCCCGCACGAGAAGCAAATCCATCGAAAATTGGGATATTTATTTGCAATCCAAGACTCCAAATACGGTTCATTTGGGTGAGTCTTTCATTATGAGAAATTTGATAGTTCGAGAAAAAAGCGAGATCAGGCAGGTTTCGGGTCTTCGCAACACTCAGTTGTTTTTGACCAGCTTGTTCGTTGAGTTGTGACCGAGTGATTTCCGCACGCTTTTCAAGAGCCAATTTTATTAATTCATCAAGTTGAATTTTGACTTCAGTAATCTCAAAAGAACCCTCTACTGAAATCGCTTCAGAGAGGGGTAGGTTCAGTAATGTTTTGTAGGCATTTTTTGCTGTTTTGACACCATTTTTGGCACGAATCAGTAATGATTTTGCATTTGCAAGTTGCACTTTCGCACGAAGCACATCGAAATTGGTTGTCGCCCCAGCATCAAAAGACGTTTGCGCGATGCCGAGTTGTTTCTCAATAAGTTCCACGCTTTGTTCAGCGACTTTCACAAATTCTTGGACTATCAAAACCCGATAGAATGCCTCATATACATCCAAACGAAGTTTATTGTATGCAGCTGTTAACTCTTTTTGTGCCACTTCATATCCAAGTTTTGCGGCTTGGTAGCCGTAGTAGTAGCGTCCCCAAGCAAACACAGGTTGCGTTAAACTCACTGTACCTTGAAGATTGTGGTGCGCTCCAAACTCTAATTCAATCAGCTCAGCTTCATTATCCATACTCGGTGTTGACATGTCATTCATATCTTCGTCAGGCATATCTTCGTCAGGCATATCTTCGTCAGGCATAGGAAACCCGAAACCGCCATCTGCCTGTATAACCGATTTTTGGACATCTTTGAAATAGGTATAGTTGCCATTTGCTGAAAGTCGTGGTAACATTGCTGCACGGGCAACACTAATTTGTGCCTCAGCGGATTTCAGTTTTTGTTCTGCAGCCTGAATCGTGAGATTACTTTGTTTGGCAATTTGCAAACTTTGTTCAAGGTTTAACACTTTGGGTTCTTCTGCGGATATAGAAAAAGTTATCAAAAGTAGTAAAAAGGTTCCTACCCAAATTGAGTAATGGAACCGTGAAAAATTCATGTGTGTTGTTTCCTCCAAATGAGTGCAAAATTGGATCTAGCACCTCATATCAGATTAATTCGTTATACCAAATTAACTGGATTTATCTTATTTTCTGGGTATTATGCGCGCTTACAAAGCACGCATACCGAGTGAGACTAAGTTAATTTGGTATCAGATAGCATCTCATAATATATGATAGGTGCATCCGAAGCGTACCTATCGGTGTGAATTATAGATTTAATAGCGAAGAATTGTTGTTGAATCACCGACGATCCACAACGTCCCGTTCGGCATTTTCACAATATCCCTCAGATTGTTCGTGGTTGGGGAATTAGACTTCAACCATGTAACACCACCATCAGAAGTATATAGTATTATGCCTTTATCACCGACTACCCATCCCTCTTTTTCGGTTACAAAGAGTATAGCGTTGAGGTTTTCATCGGTTGGAACTGTTTGATCAATCCATGTCTCACCACCATCAGTGGTAACCATGATTGTGCCTTGACTGCCAGCAACCCACGCGGTTTGCGGGTTAATAGCATAAACATCCTGCAATTGCGCGAAACCCATGGTGATACGCCAAGTTTCGCCGCCATCAGTTGTCTTAGCGATTGTTCCTCCCATACCGACTACTAAACCGACTTTGTCATTTATGAAATGGACACCGAATAGGATGTTAAAGCCTGCTCCTGTATATCCGGGATCTATGTCTTGTCCAATCCACGTTTGTCCGCTGTCGGTGGTCCGCATTACTTTCCCTGTTCCACCTACTAACCATGCGTGGGTCGCAGTACCAAAACTCAAACCGTAGGATGCTACTTGGCTGCGAAAACCCATCTCTCCATACTGGATCCGATCAACAGAGTGTCCACCTTCATCCCTCGGGTTACTTACACTTTTCCATGTGTTTCCGCCATCAAGCGTTTCAAGTAAAGCTGCGTTACTACCAACGATGTAGCCTCTGTTTGCGTCAACAAAACCGACTCCGAAAAGCTCAAATACATTCCCACTATTTTGAGGATTCCATGTTTTACCGCCATCGTTAGTATGTAGAACACTTCCAGCTAAACCGACTGTCCAACCGAGTTTGTCGTTATGAAAATGGATAGCGCGTAGATCGTTTGTATTAGAAACGACTTCCCAAGTTGCCCCACCATCGGTTGTGTGAAGGATTGTCGCCTTATCTCCGACTATCCATGCTTCAGTGGGACTCATCATTTGAACGCCTTGCAGACGCGCAGCTACAGGTCGATAGTTGAGCGGTCTCCACGTTTTCCCGCCATCCTTTGTTCTGAGAATTACACCGAATTCTGCCGCTGCGATACCAATATTTTTATTTGCGAAATGTACATCCCAAATCGGTTCAGGCATCCCGTTGGAATTTGGCACATTACTCTGCTGAACTTCCCAATTTATTCCGTCCGTAGTCCCAACAATAGCACCGCCCGCTCCAACTGCCCAGCCAATTGTGTCGTCCAGCATCGAAATCGCATCAAGGGTGCTAGCTGTATTAATTTTGGGGTTCTGCCATGTGTTCCCACCGTCGGTCGTATGAAGTAAGGTGCCACCACCTCCCGCGGCCCAACCGACTAGAGAATTGACGAAGTGAATACCTTCGATTGTGTTATTGGTTCCGATAGTCTGTTTATACCACGAAACACCACCGTCCTTAGTATGCATCACGAATCCGCCATCACCACACGCCCAGCCATTCTGTGCATCAGTGAATGAGACACCTAACAGTGCCACACGGGTACCGGTGGATAATTTGTTCCACTCTTGTCCACCATTAAGTGTTTTTATGACCGTACCGTCATCCCCAACTGCCCAACCAATTGTAGTACTGATAAACCGCACTTTCTTCAACTCAATTTTAAATGGTAAGGGTTGATTCGGTTGCTGTTTCCATGTCTTACCGCCATCTATTGTATTTAATATCGTTGAATTGCTACCGACAATCCATCCGTGTTGAGCGTCTACGAAAAAAACATCAGAAAAAGAACCTTGCCACTGAGATTCGCTTACCTTCACCCACGATTTTTGGGCAAGCACGAAGGGTGTTGTGCAAAGCAACAAAGTCAAGACTATTGAAAATAAGATTCCCCGCTTCATAAAAATTCCTCCTACATTTATTCTAATCAATTTTTACACTAATTCGGTGGTGCGTGCTTCGGAAACACGCCCTTTATATTATGAGATAATATCTGTAAATCCGTTAAAGTATACCACGTTATAAATTATACGTCAACGTGAATTTGAGTTGTAGCAGAGGCATTCAGTTTTCGGTTTTTTGTGTGTTTTAATCGTAAAGTCGCGACCGAGAGGTCGCTCCTACAGAGGAGGAACCTTGAGCAGAAGGTAGCAACTACTGGAGAATTGAATGGCTCTGGAGTTGTAGCGAGGGCATTTGGACCTGGCAAAATATACTTGTCAAAACGATGTATATTTGCTATTATTGAAGGCAAAATAGCACTTGGTTGTTGAACTTATAAAAAACATTCTTTTGGTTAAGACAGAAGTGTTGCCTTTAGGGAGAAATTATGGCAAAATTCGCAAAAGGTTCCGTTCATCCATCAGAACTACAGGAATTTGAGGATCAAAATACGAGAGCGCATATTTATCAACTTACAAACGATACGACCATTAACCATAACCTCTATTTTCTAACCCCATCCTTTACGCCAGACCAAAACCATCTGATTTTCACCTCCTATCGTTCAGGGAAAGCGAATTTCTTCAAACTCGAATTTCCTAATGGAGATATTGTGCAGTTGACGAATGGTGACGAAGTGCATGGGTATTCTGGTGTAATCACAAAAGACGGAACAGAACTCTTTTACACAGAAGGAGATTCTATTAAAGCGATTCATCTTGACACTTTTGAGGAACGTGTACTTGCAGAATTTCCGGATGGTAGCCTTGGGGAATGCAGTGTGAGTGCAGATGAAAAGTTTATCGTAACAGCGATGAAACGTGATGGGAAATCACACATTACTGTCACTGCGACCGATGGCAGCGGCGGTGAGATTGTCTATACCTCACCGGAACAGACGATTATCCATCCTCAGTTCCATCCGAAACATGCGGATATGATTGCCTATTCCGGTGACCCCGCGCCACGTATGTGGACTATTAACCGTGATGGCACCGAAAATCGAATGCTGTATCAGCATGGTAACAACGAGTTTCTTGTCCACGAGGCCTTTCTTGGATCGCAGGACGAATTGATTGTAACACATTGGCCTTATGCCTTGCGGCGCATATCGTTAGATACGCTTGAGATGCAGACAATCTCAGACTTTAATGCGTGGCATATTGCGAGTAATCGGACTGGGACAAAGGTGTTGTGTGATACTGTCCATCCAGATATCGGGTTGCGGTTGGTTGATGTGAAAACGGGGGAACATGTGCCTATCTGTTATCCGCAGAGTTCGTCAAGTGGAAGTCAATGGAAAAAGGATCGGTATGCACTCGCTGCGGATTGGGCAGCAGCACAACAGGCAGGGGATCGTGAGAAATCGTTGAGTTGGATGGAGATGAAAGTGGATACGGTGTATGGTCCGCAGTGGACACATCCGCATCCATCTTTTAGTCCTGATGAAACGGCGGTGGTGTATACCTCGGATGTATCGGGGCATTCGCAAGTTTACGTTGCTGTGATTCCTTGAAGTTGCAAAGGAAATGCAATCATACAATCATTTAGATGATTGCAATTAGGGGAGTACAGGCACAATGTGCTTTAGCGCGCCTTCTTTCTGAGCAAAATCTTTGAGCTCCGGATCAAGGTTTACCGCTTGCTTAAGGGATTCTAAAGATTTTTGCGGTTCATCCGAAAGGGCATAAGCACACGCAAGGTTATAGTGCAATAGTGGAGCTTCGGGAAAAGTTTGTAGCGCATGTAGGCATATCTTACGGGCATTGGTAGGTTCGTTTTTCTGGAGATAGACGGTTGCCAAATTGACATAAACTTCTGCCATATACGGTGCCATCCGTATCGCTTTCTTGAAGGTTTCAATGGCTTGTGAATATTGATTCGCCTGTAAGTAAGCTTGTCCAAGGTTATTGTACGCAGAAGGAGCATTTTTGAAAAAAATGGTACGACTTTTGTTTTTGATCGCTTTTTGATATGCTTCAATAGCTTGTTCGGGTTCGCCGTTACGCATGTGGAAGGATGCTTTTCGATAGTTGTCATTGAACTGTGTTTGATGGTGCCAGACCCACAAAAACAGTAATGTCACCGCAAGGCAAAACGTCATACAACCGATTCTGAAAACTTTATTTGTTGGTGCTTGTTCAGCATCGGAATCTTCAATAGATTCATGTTCTTGAGTTTCGTTCGGATCCGTGTCAAGTTCGTCTATAGGTTCATGTTCTTGAGTTTGATTTTCGTTTGAAGCCATAATTAAAATTTATTATAAAGTCGCAGTTCAAAATTTCAATTGGGGTTTCTTAGCTCACAGAAGGAATACAAAAAATGAAAACTTACGGTTTTGGTATCATAGGGTGTGGAATGATTTCTGATTTTCATTCTGCCGCAATTTCCGATTTAGAACACGGTCAATTAGTTGCTGTGAGTTCTCGAAATGCGGACAACGCAAAACGACTCACAGATAAATACAACGTTGAAGGTTATGCCGATTACACCGAGATGCTCAAACGGGACGATCTTGATATCGTTTGTGTTTGTACGCCGAGTGGTGCACATCTTGAACCGGCTGTTGCCGCCGCAGAAGCAGGTAAACATGTTATTGTTGAAAAACCGCTGGAAATCACTTTACAACGGTGCGATGAAATTATCCAAGCCTGCGATGAAGCAGGTGTTCGACTATGCGCCATTTTCAATTCACGATTTACTGAGGGGGCACAACTCATAAAATCTACAATTGACAGTGGACGGTTCGGTAAGTTAACCTTGGGTGATGCCTATATCAAATGGTATCGTTCCCAAGAGTATTACGATAGCGGCGGTTGGCGCGGCACGCGGAACCTTGACGGTGGCGGTGTCCTGATGAATCAATCTATACACGCTATTGACCTACTACAGTATTATATGGGTCCCGTCCAGTCTGTGCAAGCATTTACTGATACGTTGGCACACGAACGCATTGAAGTAGAAGATGTCGCTGTTGCTGCGCTTCGGTTTGAAAATGGCGCGTTAGGTGTCATTGAAGGCACAACCGCTGCTTACCCCGGTATGTTTAAGAAGACTGAAATCTGTGGCACAAAAGGCACCGCGATTTTAGAGGAAGAGGACATCGTGAAATGGGAATTTGACCCTGAACTTCCTGAAGATGCAGAGATTCGAGAAAAATTCGCTCAACAGACAGATACTGGCGGTGGTGCCTCTGACCCCCGTGCCATCAATAACGCGAATCACCGTCGGCAGATGGAGAACCTTATCAATGGTCTTGAAACCGATGCATCCCATTTGGTTGACGGTCGTGAGGGACGCAAATCGGTTGAAATTATCCTCGCTATTTATCAATCAAGCCGTGAGGGGCGTATCGTTGAATTACCTCTTTCTGTTTAATGGTAGTACGCATTAGGCGGGCTTACAAAGCCCTCCTACAAGAGTTTCGTCAATTGAATGGTTCAGTACTTTGTAGAGAAACACCTTACGGATAATCAAATACTATCTTGACTGCTTCATCCTTCTTATGCAGTGCCATCTCAAAGCCTTTTTGTGCTTCGGTGAACGGCAGATGGTGTGTGATAATCGGTGACACGTCAATACGACCTTGGGCAATCATATCCATTGCTAACGGGAAGTCGTTCGGCACATCGGGACCAACCGAACCGAGGAATCGGATATTTTTCCTGAAGAATTCAGCGAACTGAAAATTGTATACCTCATCGTCTGGCACTCCGAAAGCGAGGAGTGTTGCGCCCCGTTTCAGCAGTTGCAGGCACGTGTTGATTGTTTCTGTTTGATGCCCCACGACTTCAATCACAAGGTCAGCCATTCTGCCATCAGTTATCTCTTTAACAGCGGTAACAATATCTTCATTGGCGGAATTTATCGTATGTGTGGCGCGCATCTGCTTGGATACTTCAAGTCGAAAGTCCACCAAATCAGTTGCTATTACTGTTTTCGCACCGAGGTTGCTCAACATGTGCGTAAAAAGCTGTCCCATCGGTCCCTGCCCTATAATGACTGTATCCAAATTGAGCAGATTTCCTAACTTTCGACATGCCCAAACAACGGTTCCGAGAGGCTGAGACATCAGGATACAATCTTTCCGATGATATTCTACTAACGGCACAGTAACACTCTCATCGGATAGAAAGTATTCTGAACATCCACCGATATGACGCGGGAGCGCGAGTACTTCGTCCCCAACTTTGAATTTCTCCGACTTACTATCGGTAACAACGCCAATTGCCTCGTGAATGGAAAGCCCCTTCCCAAGCGGATAACGATCAGCAGGATGTTCAAGTACAAAAGATGGCATATCACTACCACAGACAGCACTGTGGAGGGTCTTAATCATCACTGTGCCATCTGGATAGTCTGCCAGATTTGGTTTATCTATATCAATAATTTCAATATGATGTGGTGCAACAATTTGCCCTGCTTTCATAAAATCTCCTTTTATAGTAGATTTTACAATATAACAATACACCGTCCATCGGCGCGCTTACAAAGCGCGCCTACCAGTAGGTGTTTACTTATTTTCATATTTCACCATAGTTTTGCCCAATAGTCATTAGTAAAAATTCGTCTTATAAAGAAGATATGATTGACAAAACCTGCTTATGTAACGTTCTATTGGTCGCCACGACACCGCGATTGTCGGTCATGCGTCTGCCGCTAAGGAAACTCAACGATTTTCCGTTCGCATCAGTTACTTTTCCGCCAGCCTCTTCAACCACAATAAGCCCTGCAGCATGGTCCCAAATACATTCGCGATAGTCAGGATACTCCGGATTCGGAAGACGAATATAGAGAGACGCTTCGCCGCGTGCGACTATACCGTATTTTGCTTGACTGTCAATTTGAAGTGGCGGTTTATTAAGTCCGAGTTTGTTCGCAATTTGGGTATGCGTATTGCTGTCGCCATGTGTGAATTCAAAACTTTCTGCTAACCGAGATGCGTTTTCCGAAACGCGTATTTTTCCTAATAGTTCACCTTTTGTTGTATAGATAGTTGTGCCTTCACCACGAACAGCAACAAAGAGACAGCCGCGTTCAGAATCGGTAACATCCAATTGATGCGGTAGATTCGGACATCCTAAAACTCCAAGTTGAACTTCGTTATTAACTATCCACGCCAAAGCAATTGCGTACTGATCTTGGCGAAGAAAGCCTTTGGTGCCATCAATCGGATCAAGCGTCCAAAAACTTTCCTCTATTTCACCGCTTCCTCTGTCAATCCATTCGCAAACGTTTTGAGTGGAAATATTTTCTTGCTGCTGTGCGTCTTCCGTTACAAACTGATTGACATATTCTGTAACACGTCCCAGAAGTGTGGGATTTTCTTTAAGGGATTGAGCGTCCTCTTCAGCAACAATAATGTCTTCAGGAAAAGCATCCCCAATCGCTTTGCATATCAGTGCTTGCGATCCAAAATCTGCTACGGTTACAGGACTACGGTCACTTTTTTGAATAGCATCCGTTGATACCATCTCATCCTGTACCTGTTGGCAAAGTTCTCCCGCTTTAAGGACAGCCTCTATTGCAATCTGTTTTTTAGAATTCATTCTTTGTGGAGGCGCGCGGTGCGTTCCTAATAATATCCTTTAAAAAAGTGTTGATTTCGGAATGTCTTTAGCCTGATCCAGTTTCCGTTTCGCTTCCACAATATCGTCTATGATGGTTCGACGCGTTGTAGTAAAATTATCCCCTTCTTGTCGTAAAACGTAGGCTGGATTATAAGTTGCCATAGCAAAAGGTGCATAACGAGTATCCGTAAACCACTTGCCGCGTTCTTCTGTAATACGGAATCGGGGATGAATAAGTGTTTTTGCAGCGGGAGCACCTAAACATAAAATTACCGAGGGTTGAATCAAAGTTAATTCACTATCAAGCCATTTTGAACATGCCTTAATTTCTGCTGCCTTCGGTAAACGGTTTTTCAATTCACCGTCTTTCAATCCTACTGCACGGCATTTTATAATATTCGTTAGCCAGATGTCACTCCGTGTGAGTCCATTTGCAGTCAGCACTTCATCTAACATGTTGCCTGCGGGACCTGAGAATGGAAATCCTGTGTGATTATCTGCGGCAGATGGACCTTCACCAACAATAACTAATTTTGCGTTGACATCGCCACTGCCACAGACAACATTAACTCGGGTTTTCGCCAAATCGCAATCTGTACAAACGCTTGCACGTGTTTTGATGTTTTGGATCTGTGTTTGGCGATTTGTCATGATTTCGGGGTGCCACCTATTGTCTTCGTAAATTGAATGCTCGCGTGGATCAACGACTCAGTTGCACCAAAAGTCAACTGATAAATAGGTCTGTCCCAACTGTATTGATAATCGCTGCCGTAACCAGATACACCGATCGGGATATAATCCTCTGGCACATGAATAAAAAATGTTCCCGCTGACTGCCTCGTTGGTTGACAGATGATGAGATAACTTTGGCTGTGGCTATCCCAACCTGCTGACAAAATCTCAACGCTTCCTTGTGTATAATGGATGTCCGTGGAGAGCAGTTGTGGTACCTCTTGTTCTTCACGGAGACACAAAAGTTTTGTGGTCCGAGGTGCCATATTCAACAACGTTACATTTTTAGAAACAACACCTAAGTATTGGCGCATCCAAAAATCGTGAACGAGATAGTCTTTATCTGGATTAAGTCCAAATAAATCTAAATTCAGATGGATATCGTCTTGTTGGTCTTTCCAATTAAAGACACCAACAAGATTCCAATCTTCACGCGGTGTTTTAACAGGCAAGTGCCAAATTTGTGGAAACGGTTCGTCGTACCGGTCAATCGGGGTCGCTGCATTACCGGAAAGTGGTAATAATTTTGCCACTAATCCAGCCCTTAGTGGTGAAATGGTCGTAGGCGTATTCACACATAAAACTGTAGCACCACTCAAAGCAGCGGTAGTCATTTCAACAATCGCCTCATTTATAGGACGCGGTTCATCAACAAATAAGTCACCGTAAACATGATTCCAGAGGGTGTCATGTGCGTTTAGATACCCAGCATAGCGACTCAGTCTGTGCTTTGTTCCATTTTGTTGATGCCAAGAGTCACTGCTATCTACTTGCTTCTGACGCAAAAGCGGGTAATTAAGATCAAAACTTCCAATACAGACACTCTCAATTATGTTATAACCAGCGAGAATAACCTTATTTTCAGTAGACTCTACCACTTCTTTGAGCAAACGGACAGCCAACCGGTACAATTCTGCTGAGGTAAGAGAACTGTCATGCCACGTCACATTTGGTGCGACCGTCATCATACCACTTGTATAACTCGACAAATCTATCTTAATTAAGTCGTATCCCCATTCATCTACTAACTTTTTAATTACTTTCCGGACGTGTGTCTGTGTTTCTGGATGAGAAGCATCTAATATGGCAAGTGCTGCTTTACTCCCGGGTAAATGGACTTCAACAGGTGCATCAACATCTGCGGGTTTTGCCTTACCTTTTCCTGATGGCGTTTTTTCTCTGTTTTTAGATCGTAGGCATACTTCAGGATACTTTTGGATTAATTCTGAATTACGTTCAATCCCAAACGGATCAATACAGATGCCCGCTTTGAACCCATTATCGTGAATTTGCTCAACCACCGATGCCATGCCTTCAGGAAAATGATCCGCGTTCAATGACAAATAACCGCGACTTACCTGCCATCCCGATTCCAGATGAATGTAGTCTATTCCGCCCGTAAGTTCAGGTTTAAACAGGGGATTTTGAGCAATTGATCGGGTTTGTTCACCAATTGAATTCGCTGACAGCTCTCCCTGCATATTTCCCGATGACAAGCTCCAACCAGTGAAAATATTCCGGTGAATACGGTTTTCGGATGGGACGTTGTCAGAACTGTTTTCTGCGGCGAGGCGTTCGGTATAACGCGTATACGATGATGCGGCATCCTCTGAAAAATCGAGATATCCAATTTCCGATGTAACCTCTTCGCCTATTTGACACGTTTTGTGTTCACAATCATGGTAAAGTGCCCAAGTTGTTAACCCTTGTTGAGATTTGCGTTTTGAGCCTTGATAACCTATCTCCATGCGAGGCCACCACTTGTTGGCTGTGATAAACCCGAACAAGAACGACTTCTGGCTATCGGTGTCGTATAGAATGCCATCCTGACACGGTTGTAAGGTATTATCCTGGTTTAAACGGAATCCATCATAGATTTTACGATGGGTGTCAGCACTGGGAGATATCGGCGGCATTTTGAGGAAAAGATGGTATTGAGACGGGTGACCACCCAATTGCACTGCGCCATGCTGTGCTGAAATATCAATAAGCGTGATATTTGATAGGCAAATCGGTGTTGAGTTTAAGTTTTCAACGCCAACTTTCAGTAAAATATAGGGGTGGTCCGCGTAGCAGGTGAGGTAGGTATGTATACGGACACCGGTGCCATCAGATACATCATTCGCATCCACATCAACATCTTGCGGTGAACCCGAATTGGGTGCTTGTTCCAAGTTGTCAGGCTTTTCACCCAAACTGTGAGCATCGCCGTTCTGATGCTGCTTCTTGGTTGCTTCGGTTTCATAAGAAAACCGTAAGGTTTGATGGATCCCAAAATCGTCTGTTTTCACTGGTCCCGTGTAGAATTCCCGAAACCCAGCATTAGACGTTTTCAAGATGATTTCATCTTTCAGGCTAATTTGTGTGAACGCGTTTTTGATAATTGTTTTGTCGTTTTTATTGCTATAGTTCCATGTTCCTTTTGATAAATTAAATTCGATTTGGTATTTTGGATGGTTTATTACGACGAGTTTTCCCTGCCGTGATATGGCTATATCCTCAAGTTTCATGCACGTTTTCCTTAGTGTAACGGTAGAAACTAACACATGTGTCCCCATACTGCTTTTGTCTATTACATCTTAGTGATCCGATATCTAAAGGCAATTCAGTATGTTTGTGGTGTTCTACCAATAGCATTCCCGTAGATTGAAGTATGCAAGCATCTGAAATTTGCATGAGGCATCTGATGTAAATCTCCGCACTGTAAGGCGGATCAAAATAGATCAACTCAAATGCCTCATCCTGCATGCGTAACGTAACAATACCTTTCGTAACATCTCTCCGTATCAACTGAACTTTCGGATCACTCGTCTCTAAACCGCATGCTTGGAGATTCCGTTCAATCAAACGAAGGCACTTCAGGTTTTGTTCCAAGAAGGTTACTTGCTTAGCACCACGACTCAGAGCTTCAATCCCAATGTTGCCAGTGCCAGCGCATAAGTCAAGAAACCTGGTATTAATCACGTGTTCCCGTAAAATACTAAAAACAGACTCTTTAACTCTATCGGTCGTAGGGCGGACGGTCATGTTTTTAGGTGTAGCCAAACGTCTACCCTTAAATTTGCCAGCGATAACTCGCATTTCGCACCTTGTGCAAGGTCCCTACCATCTGAATTGTAAAACTACGTTTGAGTTTGACAGGTTATCACATCCAGTGGTTGAGGTATTGGATTTCGCTGCGCTCTACCCTTATGTGTCAACTTAGCGTCTAATCTTTCTTATGGGAGGGTGATCCACTCTTGTGGGAGGGTTTTTCAAACCCGATTTTCGATGCTACAAGACATAATATGGGGGCTTACAAGGTTTCCCTCCCACAAGATAAACGCTTGATTAGCAACGGGCGCGCTTAAAAAGCGCGCCTACCTTGAGTTAGGAAATCGGGCGGACAAGGTTTCCCTCTCACAAGAAAATCAATTCTTAAATTGACTCATCTTTTATACAAACAGTTCTTCAATGACAGTACCTTCATTGACGACCCGTATCGGACGACCAGAACGAGACATATTCTCTTCTTGATAGTCAATCCCCAGCGCAAAGCAGAGCGATGCAAATAGGTCCTGCACAGCAACCGGAGCGGAGACAACCTTTGTTCCATCTTCGTTTGTGCCACCAATGACTTGTCCACCCTGGGTACCGCCGCCTGCTATAACAGCTGACCAACCGTTCGGGTGGTGGTCGCGTCCATCGTCCATATTAATTTTCGGTGTTCGTCCGAATTCGCCAAGCCATAGGATGATGGTTTCGTCAAGCAGATCACGTTCGCTCAGGTCTTTGATAAGCATTGCAAATGCTGGGTCAACAAGGTTCAGGAGTTCTTTCGTTCTTTCAAAGTTGTTTTCGTGCGTATCCCAACCATCAAGCGTGATTTCAACAAATTTAACGCCAGATTCAACAAGCCGTCTCGCCATCAAACAACCTTGTCCGAAACGGTTCATACCGTAAGCTTCACGTACCTCAGCCGGTTCTTCCTTAAGTTCAAACGCTTTAACATTGGGTGAGTTAATGAGTTCGTCAGCCTTTTTGTAGATAGCTTCATGCGCTTCTGTCCCAAGTCCAGGACGTTTGGCGATGAAATCTTTCTCAAGGTTCTTAAGCATTTTGAGACGTTCGCGAAAACGGTGTGTATCCATCTGTGGGGGATACTTCAGATCATCAACCGGTTTCAACGGATTATTCACAACAAACGGATCGTGTGATGCGCCAAGGAACCCACCGGAGTATGTTGGCGAATTGATATTCACACAACTTGGCAAGTGAGATGCGTCGTCATCAAGATAGTAAGAGGTCAATGAACCCAAAGTGGGGTGTCGGACTGCGCCGCCGGGTGCGTAGCCGGTATGCAGTAAATATCGTGCGCGTTCATGGTTGCCTTCGCGAGATACCATTGAACGAATAACGGAAAGGTGATGCGCCTGTTCAGCAACAAAGGGGAGATGTTCGGAAAACTCAATACCTTTAACACTCGTAGGAATCGGCAAGAAAGGTCCGCTGTTTTTTACCGAAGGTTGTTTCGGGTCGAAAGTATCTAACTGACTCGGTCCGCCGCTCATAAACATTACGATACAGTGTTTCGCTCGCGGAATAACCTCTTCCAGCTGTGCGGCACCTGTCGTACCAAAATGTTGCATTGCAACGAGCCCCAGAAAACTACTTACCCCATATTTGAAAAAACTGCGCCGGGAAATCTCTTGGTGCCATAATTCAGGCGTATCATATTCGGGGATCCATAATCCTGATCTCATTAATTTTTTATGCATTCTCAACGCAAGTATCTATACTTGGGAATGCAACTCCTTATTTTGACCCGCTATGTGCATGAAAATAATATTTACACCTGCGGGATAGGTGCAAATTCTGACGCTGTTCATACAAAAGATTTTACTATTACGTATGCTGCTTCTTTAATGACTTCATAGTTCTGCAGGTGAACATTAATAATATGATAACATACTTGCATTTCGAAAACAAGTTAAAAATAAGAATTTTGTGCTATGTTTTTGACATTGACCCTTCCCTCTTTCTTGTGGGAGGGCTTTCTAACCCCGATATATTAGACATTATAATGATTTAAATAACAGAAGTTTCATAACGCGAGGGTCTAAAGTTTAGTCGGAAGTTGTGTAAACCACAACAAGTTTCCATAACTAAATCACAAAACCCTTTCTTCCAATTCCTGAGTTTATCTTTGACAATGCGGCATCTTTTGACACCACTAATCGCATGTTCAACGCGTATGCGTATAGACGCTATCTTTCTATTGTTTTCTTTTTCTTCATTCGTCCGTTCTCTACCTCTCGGTTTTTTCTTTGGTTGAATGATGTTTATATCCGGGAGAACGAAACCCTGAAAACCGGTATCTTGGGACAATGTGCTACCCTGTGGCACACAATAGCCCACCATATCGGCTATGTGTTTGTCAGGGTGTCTTCCTTCAAAAGAAGGTGTCAATAGGACGACTTTGCAGGTCTCATTGATAATCAGATTATTTTTCACTGTATGGCATTTCTTTTTACCACTATAATACGCCTTTTGAGTTGACGGGTCTTTTGGGCGTCGTATAGGGCGTTCGGTGCTATCATGAAAAAAATGTTCTCCTTCTTGATTTTGAGTTGATACTTTTGATGGAGCACATATAGGTGCGGGGTCTGTTTCCCGAGATGGCAACTCTCCAAGTTCTGCTAATGCTTTGTTCAATATCGATAAAAGCAAGTGAATCCATCTATTAGCAAGAGGTTGAGACATGCCAAAGAGCGCACCGAATAGCACTTGTTTCGGTGCTTCACGAAGGTAAATCAGTATAAATAGCAACATATCTTCAGGTGTATCAAAACGACTATTTTTATACGGTTTATATCTCCGTTTTTTGCGCGGTTTTCCTGCAAGGGTATGTGTTTGAACATACTCTAAAAAACATTTAGTAAAATAAGGTGATAGTTCAGTCCAATCTTCTAAGGTATATCCGGTGAGGGACAGGAGCGTATCAGGTTTGTCCCTTAGTTCTTGAAAACTTATCATGAGTTAGCCTCCTATTGTCCGATTGTAATAAGTATAATAGAGACTAACCAAACGGACAACTAATTAGTTATAATGTCTATTGTGTAGGTTGGGTAGAGCTTGCGAAACCCATAGGTGTCAATTTAGTGTGCTATATGCAAAAAAAAAAGATGTTGATTTGTGATGAAAGCAGCACCAGCGGTGCGGAATGTGTCCAGAAAACAGCCTCAAACAGTCTCTTGAACCCCAGCGGGGTGACAGTGTCTGACAACACGTACACATATACACCTTTCGCCCCTCTGGGGCTTAGATATCCAAAATATAGGTTTATTTTGTACTGCCATCGGAAATTCGGGCCACTCTCTAAGACAAGATTATGGTATAATATCCATCTACTTGAAAGGAGTATCCGATGGCGAAACGAAAACGAAGAAACTTCACCTTGAAGTGCTACCGTTTATTCAGACCAAAATTTAGCAAAGTTAAGACAAGTTTTTTTGCTCAAATTCCACAGGTGTCAAATACCCTAACGCAGAGTGAGGGCGTTTGTGATTATACACTTGTGTAATAAAATGCCCAATGCGGGTTCTTGCTTCGTGGATGTCCTCATAGTCATTGAGATGAACTTCTTCTTCCTTGAGCGTGCGGATAAGTCTTTCAGCATATCCGTTCTCCCAAGGACACCCTCTCCGGGCGACTGAAATCTCAATCCCATGATGCCTAAGCAGTGAGATGGACGCATTTGAAAGATATTGAACGCCTTGATCAGAATGATGGATCTCTGGGACACTTTGACATAATGCTGTCTCCAAGGGTTTCAACGTCAGAGATTGCGTCAAGTGTTGACTGATATGCCACCCTCTGATCATGCGAGTGAAGACATCCATGAGCAGACAAACATAGATAAAGTGTCCTTTGAGGCGGACGTAGGTAATATCGCCCACCCAGGCCTGATTACATCGGGAGACATCAAGGTTTTCAAGGCGATTGCTCCAGGGACGCACACCCGCAACGGATGTCGTGGTTTGACAGACACGCTTGACAGAAACCGAGAGGTTGGCGGACTTCATCAATCGGGCAACACGTTTATACCCGATGGTGTATCCGTTACGCACCAACAACTGTGTGGGACGCCTATATCCGTATGTTGGATATAGCAAAGATAACGTCTCTATTTCATCCTGGAGGCCCGCTTCACACGGGGCCTGCTTGGGGTGATAATAGAGGTTGCTTCGGTTGAAACCGAGTGTCTCACATATCTGCCGAACCGAAAAGTCTGTCCGTAATGCCGTAACCATTTCTCGCTGCTCCATCGAGGCTAACTCAAGTAAGTTGAGGCTTTTTTTTGGATGTCAAGTGCCAAGGTCAACCGCCCAACGAGCTGCTCAAGTTGGGCGATCCGCTCCGCAGAGGCATCAGACTGTTTATCAGCGGGTTCAAAGAGGGTCGCCGCTTTTTCAAGAAGCTGTCGCTTCCACTTTGAAAGTTGTTCATCGATGAGGTTATGTCGCCGACACACTTCTGCTTGGGAACTTTCAACGCTGAGAACCTCAAGAACAACTTCGGCTTTAAACTCGGGGGTGAAGTTTCTTCGTTTTCGTTTCGCCATCGGATACTCCTTTCAAGGAGATGGATATTATACCATAATCTTGTCTTAGAGAGTGGCCCGAATTTCCGGTGGCAGTACAAATTACAGCGACAATAGTAATCTCAGGGATGTAGAAATTGTCGGAGACATCCATATTACAAAAGATCATTTACAAAATCTCCAAGTATATGTTTTAGTGGTCTCACGTGATATTTCTGCACAGCTGCTTGATAAATTAGAAATTATTGAAAAAAATACTGGCTTGGATATCGTCTCACTTGTACTGTCTGACGAACTATCAGATATTGGAGCATTGTGTGTTAACTTTTGGGAGGAAATCTGCCATTTTTTCGACTCATCAAACACAGATGAAGAATTCTTGACTTGGATTGGAGAAATCAAAAATGATTCAGAAACGGAGAAGAAATTAGAAGAACTCAAATCTAAATTAGACAGTGGAATTCAATCCCAATATCATGTCAAAAAGGATGTTGAAAAATATCTGTTAGATCGTTTTAGCAGGGATGAAGGCTTTAACCATATTAACTTGTCACAAGCAATAGATCGACAAGAAATAGAATCAAAAATAGCCGATTGGTGGGAAAGGGACGATGTTCCTATTTGTTATCTTCAAGGTGAGGAAGGTACAGGAAAAACTTGGCTTGCTGCTAAATGGATGAATTCAATTCATGAAAGCGAAAATATTGTTACTTTTTGGTTAGATAGTAAAGATTGGAATGGGTGTATGTCTATTTCTGATTTGCTTAAGAACTGTTTGAGTTCAATCTATGAGTCTCATAAGCAAGAAAAAATTTCCAAACTTCAAAACAAGATAGCGAAAATTTGGAGAAAAACTCTTATAGTCCTCGACGGTGTTAATGAACGTGATGCTATTGAAGCATCACAAGTTATTCTCAGCGAATACTTTCAACCTGAGAGCGAATGGCAAGATAAAATTCGTTTTCTATTTACCACGCGGCCTTTAGATGATTACCCACATTTTAAGAGATATTTATGGAATAAGTGCCATAAAATTCCAGTTCTCCCATTTAATGAGCCTGAATTGCAAGAGGCATTATCCAGAGAAGGAATGCAACCTCATGACTTACCAGATTCATTAAAGGAGATTGCAAGAATCCCACGATATTTTCAAAGGTATATTGAACTAAAAGATGAGTTAGGTTCTTTTGATGTCGTTACCAAAGAAATGATCTTGTTAGCAGATTTGCATTACAAAATTGAACACTCAGATTCACAAATTCGCGAAAAACTCGGATGGACTCGTGTCGAAGATGTTAAAGATTTTCTATTACATCTTGCTCAACAAATTGAGTGGAATAAAATTGAGGATGCGCCAATAGTTTCTGCTAAACTCCTTAAAGAATGCTTTTCGGACTACACCAAAACACGCATAGACTTAGAAGAACAACGCATTGCCCGTAAAGCAAGGCAATTTCATGCAGAGTTAAGTGCAGACCACGTTTTATTGTGTTGGGCATTTTACCTTTCAACACTTTGTGAGTGTATGGAATTTACCGAAGTAACAGATTTTGCAAAAGGCTTCCAGAATGCCCTGGAACCAATACCTTCAGAAGACCTGAGAACCGAAGCACTATTTGTTGCGCTGCAAATCACTGCAATTTCTCCCGATCCAGATATATCACATGATCATCTTTCACAAAAACGGGCTGCATTGATGCTTGCGTGGATTAATAGTCACAACGCACAGATTACAAAGGAACGTATTTCTTTTTGGGTAGAAAAAGATACTAACGCTTATGCACAACTTGTTGAAGCTAAATTTCGGGATCAAATTTCACCAAATGAAGAGGACGCATTTATTGAACCGTTGGCAAAAATCTGGCGAAACCAAAAAGGCCAGCTTAATCACTTAGAATCGCGTCTTACCAAATGGCTTCTTCCTACATACACTGATGAATATATAAAAGGCGATATTATTGATCCCAAGAGTCTTCCATTCCCGACAATGTACTATACACATATCCGATTAGCAACAACAGCACTTTCAATTTTGTCACAAAGACCAGAGCATCATTTTTTATCTACACTTGCCCGTTGCTATGTAATTCATAAGGAAAACCCACAGTTTAACAAAAATATCGGAAGGTTAATGCGTTGGGAATTCACTGAAGATGTTTTAGACGATCTACTTACGTTAGCAGGAGAAGTTCAAACCGATGAAACTTTGTTAACAGGAGTGCATGGTTTAGCGGATGAACTTAATCTGGTAAATTTGCCTCAACTACTGCAGCGTCCGCCTTCTGAGGAGAACAAAGAGTGGAGAGAATTTGCCGAACAATGGAATAAGAAATTCAAGCCCTTTATTGATCGTATCCGTGCCCAAGAAAAGTTATTAAAAGACAGGTCACCAGAAGAAAATGTGAAAGACAATTACCATGGTCTTGATTATTTAGCAATTCGGACAGATTTGCCGGATTTGCGTGATGATGATTTAGTTAGAATCAAGGAGGTATTACAGTACATTTTAGAAAATACTGAACTTGGTACGGGGGTAGATGCTACACTTGAGGATTATTAGACATTATAACTAATTAGTTGTCCGTTTGGTTAGTCTCTATTATACTTATTACAATCGGACAATAGGAGGCTAACTCATGATAAGTTTTCAAGAACTAAGGGACAAACCTGATACGCTCCTGTCCCTCACCGGATATACCTTAGAAGATTGGACTGAACTATCACCTTATTTTACTAAATGTTTTTTAGAGTATGTTCAAACACATACCCTTGCAGGAAAACCGCGCAAAAAACGGAGATATAAACCGTATAAAAATAGTCGTTTTGATACACCTGAAGATATGTTGCTATTTATACTGATTTACCTTCGTGAAGCACCGAAACAAGTGCTATTCGGTGCGCTCTTTGGCATGTCTCAACCTCTTGCTAATAGATGGATTCACTTGCTTTTATCGATATTGAACAAAGCATTAGCAGAACTTGGAGAGTTGCCATCTCGGGAAACAGACCCCGCACCTATATGTGCTCCATCAAAAGTATCAACTCAAAATCAAGAAGGAGAACATTTTTTTCATGATAGCACCGAACGCCCTATACGACGCCCAAAAGACCCGTCAACTCAAAAGGCGTATTATAGTGGTAAAAAGAAATGCCATACAGTGAAAAATAATCTGATTATCAATGAGACCTGCAAAGTCGTCCTATTGACACCTTCTTTTGAAGGAAGACACCCTGACAAACACATAGCCGATATGGTGGGCTATTGTGTGCCACAGGGTAGCACATTGTCCCAAGATACCGGTTTTCAGGGTTTCGTTCTCCCGGATATAAACATCATTCAACCAAAGAAAAAACCGAGAGGTAGAGAACGGACGAATGAAGAAAAAGAAAACAATAGAAAGATAGCGTCTATACGCATACGCGTTGAACATGCGATTAGTGGTGTCAAAAGATGCCGCATTGTCAAAGATAAACTCAGGAATTGGAAGAAAGGGTTTTGTGATTTAGTTATGGAAACTTGTTGTGGTTTACACAACTTCCGACTAAACTTTAGACCCTCGCGTTATGAAACTCCTGTTATTTAAATCATTATAATGTCTATTGTATACAAAACTTAATACCATGGGTTGCCAAGAATGATCCTAAAGGTTACGCCGAACTTGCCTGCAATCTGAAACTTAACACCCTGAATCAAAGATGGGCACAGTTCAAACTTTTGTCAATTCAAGGACTTATTTTTACTGATAAAGATTGCGAAAAAATTTCGACAGCAATTCTTGGAATGAAGCAGGATCTCATTCAAGACGTTCATACGGACGAATCATCTTCTAATGCTTCTTATTTGACTTCCTTGCTGACAAAAACCTTACTATTTTCTGCTTCTGAGGAAAACTCAAATTACTTGATTGATTGGTTTGAATTTCTGAGTTCAGTGGAACCTCTTAGGCATTCAATTGGTGGAGGCTTGATTACGCATTTGCTCATGAAATTGTTACCAGATGAAATTGTTAAAAAGGCAAAGAAAAAATCGGAAACACTTAGATCTTCCCCCGAAGATGATCATATTGTGTCTAACGGAAACCAAGGAAAATTATCGGAACGGGATTATTGGTGTGCGCTTTACGCTGGTGGAACTCAAATTGATGACAACGCATTATTGTGGGCGTTGGAAGAGTTGAAACTGAGAGAACCTGATTCAACTGGAACATCTCCAATACTTTATTTAACATTATCAGATTCATACTTATTTCTAACTGAAACTCTGACCGATGAGAAAATACGTGAACATCTTTTGTCGCAAAATGGGAGACAGTTCACTATACCAATTTACAAAGGTAAAGATATCCCATCATATGAGACGCTCATATCATTACTGCCTTTAGAAATTATTGGATGTTTTCTCTGTATGCCAAATCAACGTCACAATTTTTCACGATGGGGCAAGGAGTTTATAGAGAATATGTGTTCAATTCTTCAAGATGGAGAAACAGATCTCAATCATGTTGAGGAAACACAGTTTGTGGTCAACGAAGAAGTACTTCAGAAATGGGCAAAACAGAACATGGAAGTTTTCAAGCAATTAGCGGACCAATATCTCACCGTAATTTCCCACCCTTCACAGTACTATGGTCCACTACGGAACTTTACAGATACCGTTTTCCGTTTGCTATTACGCTTTGAACCGAATATGGCAATACGGTATTACCGCCAATGGAATGCAGTAAACTGTATGACTCAATACGAAGCAACAAATTTCCTCTATCAACTCTGGCAAGTGGAGTTTTATAAACATCCTGAACATCGTCAGTTCAGACAGGAACTCTTAGAGGAATGTCAAAATGATGAAGAAATAATGTTTATGACAATTGCTGCTTTGGCTGGAGGAGGTAAAGAAGAATTATGGAATTTGGTGACACATGAATTTTTAAAGAGCCATTATGCAAAGGAACGCAATCTTGGTGTTTCGATTCTACCATGGTTTGGAACCGACGATGCTGTTGAATTGCTTGAAAATTTGAAATCAAACGATAAAAGTTGGTGGGTTCGTAATCACGCTGCATGGGCGTACGAAATTGCCCAACAAGAACGTAGTTGCCGAGAAGTCTACAGAGAAACTTTACAAACCCGTGACTTATTTCGAATTTCCGCTGTTTTTGAGCAAATGATACCCGCTCTTTCACCTACTGCTAAATGATGGCATTACCAAATTGAAGAAAAAGTAGAACTCTATAAAGAATCACAAGATAACGATCCTAAACTCCATGCTCTCGTTTACCGATTTTGGTATAGGTGGGGAAATTCATCAAAGACGAAACAAAACGTTGAGATATGGGGGAGAAAACTTAGTGAATATTGCCGCGGTGAAAAACTTGGTTTCGGTTCACCTCCCCGACTTGCACCGTGGTGGAAACCTGAGTAAGTAAAAATATTGACAGGGTTAAAGCGCACATTCATGTCCTAAAATATCATTTGAAAGGAAAACCCCTAATGATCGGCATATCATATCATGCAGGTGGCATGAAAGACCTGCCACTCCAAGAAGTTATCTCTATCCTCTCCGAAGTCGGCTACGATGCGATTGAGATGATGTGCGGACCAGAAGCACATATCCCCTCTGGCGAGATAACAGATACCCTCCTCAAAGAAGTTAAAACGATGACAACCGACTACGGATTAAAGGTCTCTGTCATTAATCCATTTACCGGAAAGGGACTGTATCAACTGGCATTAGAGGATAAGCAAGCAGCGATTGATCACTATGCCATGCTTCAAGATGTGGCAGTAGCACTTGGGGCACACGGAGTCAATTTTCTCCTGGATACGGAGGAGAAAAGGGTGATGCGTTTGCGTGGAAATTGCTTGTTGATATGCTAAAGCCGATCTGCCGCCGTGCCGAAGAGCTTGGGATAACGATGAATATCCACAATCACGAAGCTACGACAATTGATTCATCATCTAAAGTCACCCTGCTGATTGAACATGTAGGATCCGACTCTCTGAAGGCACTCAATGACATCACCAATTTCTATCACTTAGGTGAGGATATTGCTGAAGTCACCGAAAAATTGGGACATTTAACTGCACACTGCCATATCAAAGGCGTAACAGGCATGTATCCCTACAGCACATTTCTAATTCCCGGTGAGGAAGGTGACGAGTTAGATTTTCACACTTTCGCTGAAAGCTTAGGCAAAGCCGGCTACGATAATATATATCTGTGGAAACCTTTCCGCAAATGCGAATGGAAAAGGCACAAATTGCTTATGACATGATGGCGCGGACTTTAAATGAGTTAGAACTTATAGCAAATTAACTGGATTTATCTTATTTTCTTGGTATTAGGTGCGGTTAGGAAACCGCACCTACCGTCCGGAAAACAGGACAATCCTGTTAATTTGATATAATACCATTTCTTGTATATATTTATCCTTTTAAAGATTTTCAATTTCTGCTACACTTTTTCCAATTATACAAATCATAGGATTGATACCAATGCACATAAAACCTCCAGAGATTACAGAAAGTGTTTCAGAGTTGAAAAGCCTGTTGAGAAAGACATCAGTAGGTTATCAAAAGCAAAGATTGACAGCCCTTTACCTATTTCGTAGTGGTCAAGCGACAACTCACAAACAAGCAGCCGCGCTGATAGGTGTTAACCGAAAAACGATTGGACACTGGATAGCGACTTATGAGACTGAAGGACTTGATGCGCTTTTGGATCGGCATTATTCCCCGGGGTGTCCCCCTCGGCTATCTAAAGAACAACAAGATCTGTTGCGGGCGGAACTTGAAAAACCGGAGGGTTTTTCAAGTTATCAACAGATAACAGACTATATTGAAGAAACCTTCGGTGTCCAAATGCACTATAAAACTGTTCACGCGTTAGTTCGCTATAAATGGAAAGCCAAACTCAAAGTGCCTCGCAAAAGTCATAAAAAAACCAAAAAGCGTGTGATGCGTTCGCTGCCAACTTCGCGACAACCGTTGAGAACGTGATTTCGCAGCACACATCATCTTTTCAAAACGCCCGACTTTTTTGCCAAGATGAGTCAAGATGCGGTCTTTTGCCTGTGTCGTCTCGGCGTATTACTGTGTCCGGTGTCAAACCGATTGCCAACATCAATTACACTTTCCAGAACCTTTATCTATACGGTGCTGTGGAACCGATAACAGGAGAAAGTTTCTTCCTTGAAATGCCCTGGCTCAATGGTGTCTGTTTCCAAGTATTCATTGATGAGTTAGCAAAGACTTTTCCAGAGACGCTAAATATCCTTGTGCTTGATAATGGTCGTTTTCATCAGGCGAAATCCTTACAACTTCCTGATAACATCGCCTTGATTTTTCTACCCCCTTATAGTCCAGAGTTGAACCCGATCGAAAGACTCTGGCAAGACATCAAAGCCAAATTGTTTCAGCACACATTGGGGTCAATAGAGGAAATGCAGGACAAAATCACACAAATCTTGAGAAAGTATACGAAGGCAGCTATTGCTCAAATCACAAATTTTAGATATTTCACGAAAGGCGCAAATGGAATATAATTATTCAGAAATGGTATTACTTTCTTATCAGTATTTTCGCGTGGCAGTGAACTTGTCTGCGGTGTGGGTATAGAAATTAAGGACAATACGTGGCAGTTTCAATGTTTATTTTTGTTTATATCATCTGATGCTTTTTGCGGATCAACTATCTGCCCATTTTTAAGAGTCGGTTGGAAACGGCTACCATGCCGATCAGAAACGTTTGCCTTAGATAAGTTCACTGTTGATGCTTTAATAGCGATAACTTCAAACGTAAGGACTGCAAGTGTGCCACTACTACTATCGGCTTTGACAGGAGAGGTAGCGGCAAGCGTCACGTGATTCTTATTCAAAAAGTGAGACACAAAAGACGCTTTATCGGATAGATAGTTCCCGTTGCTGCTTGAAACATATCGCAGACACGCTTCATCAAACTCCACGGTTAACCGATAGCCTGTAATGTCTTGCCCATTGGCAATATCAAGGTTGAAGATTAGCTTCTCTCCGATAGTAGGAGACTTCACCGGAGAAGGTGTAACACTAACAAGAGGAGTGGGGAATTTCCACAACCGGACAGTGCTATCAAAACTTCCGCTTGCGAGCATTAGCCCATCTGGACTATAGGCAAGGGATGCAATACCTGCTTCATGACCTGTAAGTGTGGCTTTATGTTGTCCGGTGCCAGCGTTCCACAAGGAAACCGTCTTGTCCAAACTTCCACTGGCAATAGTGGCTCCATCTGGACTGAAGGCAAGAGAATAGACATCATTCATGTGTCCAGTAAGCGTAGTTTCCAGTTTTTTGGTGCGGAGATCCCACACCCAAATATCTCCACCTGTTATTTGACCTTTCTGAGGATCAAGGGAGGCAAAGCGTCCTGTAAACCTTAATCCCCCACCTCCTGCGAGCTTAGTCCCATCAGAACTAAAAGCGAGCACATACACATCATGTGTGTGTCCTTTAAGTGTGGTTTGGCGTTTTTTGGCGAGTACATTCCATAACCAAACATCTCCGACATTATCTCTATCCGCTTCTCTACCTGTTTCTGCAGTAGGACGGAACCCCACACGTTGTAGTCCACTTCCACTAATAAGTGTCCTCCCGTGTGGGCTGAATGCTAAAGAGTAGATGTATTCTTTATGTCCTTTAAAGGCATCTTTGAAAGTTCCAGTGCGACCATCAAACAGTTGAATCGTTTTGTCTTCACCGCCACTGGCAAGCAGGTTACCATCTGGACTGAACGCCAAGGAATAGACACCACCTATATGCCACCAGATGGTATTTAAGAGTTTTCCAGTGTGTACATCCCACAACCGAATGCTGTAATCTTCACTTCCACTCGCGAGTATCGTCCCATCCGGACTGAACGCTACGCAATAAACATAATCCGTATGTCCTTCAAAGGTAGCTTTGGTGCTTCCAGTGTGTATGTCCCATAACCGGATCGTCTTATCCCAACTACTACTCGCAAGCGTTTGTCCATCCGGACTAAACGCTACGGAAGTAACTCTATCCGTATGTCCTTTAAGGACATGTGAATCAACAGTAGGATTTTGTGCAAAGGCATTTGATAGAAATAGATTCCAAACAATAATTAAGCTAAAAGTGAGAACCATCGCTCTTCTCATGAAATTAATTCCTCCTGTATGTAATAAGAAGTTTTCAAGTGTGTTTCTGCGATTTGTACAAGCAATTAGAACTTAGAAAATTTATTGGCTCATGTAAAAAGTGTGTGCGGTTGTTTTTAATGAAGGCAATGGCCACATGGGTTAAACTTTTTCATTTGCGCTCCGTAGGAGCGGGAGTGCTGCGTTGGATGGTTACTATAAACATATTGCTCCTACGGAGCAAAGGTATTTGTTTTGGTTTTTGTGGTTATACTAAATTAACGGGATTAGTCTTATTTTCTGGGCAGACTGCGCGCTTACAAAGCGCGCCTACCGAATGGGATCAAGTTAATTTGGTATTAGATGGACGTAAGCGAAACATAACATCCAAATTTGAACTCTTTTATCGAACTCACGTTTTAATTCCTAAAATTAAAATATAATTTCTCTATATGGTTATTATGCCACAGTTTAATCAATGTGTCCAATAATTTACAAAGTATAATTTCAGGAAAAATACATAGTCCTAAGAATTATTAAATTGTGTTTAATGATGCCTCGGCTAAAAAAGACATGACACTAAATCGAAAATTTTGATATAATTCTCACACGCACTTCTACCAACAATCAGAATTTGTTAACCAAAAGGATACAAAAATGAAATTCAAACGTGAAGATATTTTAGCAAGTTTACGTGCCAATATTGACGCAGGCAAACCCATTATCGGGGCAGGTGCAGGTACAGGCATCTCAGCGAAATGCGAAGAAGCCGGTGGCATTGACCTGATTATCATCTATAACTCTGGTAGATTCCGGATGGCGGGTAGAGGTTCACTCGCTGGCATGATGCCTTACGGTGACGCAAACCAGATTGTCGTTGAGATGGCGAGCGAAGTTCTCCCTGTCATCAAAAAAACGCCTGTACTTGCAGGGGTCTGCGGCACAGACCCGTTTCGCTTGATGGATATATTCTTAGGTCAGATAGATGCTATCGGGTTTTCAGGTGTGCAAAATTTTCCGACAGTGGGGCTGATTGATGGCACATTCCGACAACTCCTTGAGGAAACAGATATGGGATACGTTCCTGAAGTTGAGATGATTCGGACGGCGCATCAGATGGGGCTACTCACTACGCCGTATGCCTTCAACGAAACCGAAGCGGAGCAGATGGCGGATGCAGGCGCGGATATCCTCGTCGCACACATGGGATTGACGGCGAAAGGCTCTATCGGTGCAAAAACTGCCTTTACGCTTGCGGATGCAGCGAAACGTGTGCAAGCCATTCATGACGCTGCGAAAGGGGTTAATCCTGAAATTCTTGTGATTTGTCACGGGGGTCCTATTGCTGAGCCGGAAGACGCTACGTACGTCTTGGAAAATACTAAGAGTGTTGTGGGATTCTATGGCGCATCAAGTGCTGAACGTCTGCCAACGGAGCGTGCGATTACTGCACAGATTGAGGCATTCAAAAAAATTAGGCTATAAATTGAAACTTTGGTAAAAACTTTTGATGGAGAAACAGAATTGCTCCATATCTTAGCAAAGGATATTGAAAACTATGACTGATGAAGAAAAATTTCGCTTTGACTTAGCCGGTTTCCTCGTTCGTCCCGCGATTCTGAGCAAGGACGAAGTGGATGCGATTGTTAACCAGCTTGATCGGATCCGGCATAACCCAGAATCTCTACCACCAGAACACCGAGCTGTCCCAGGCGGTCCCGCGAGTGTTCTTATTGATCATCCGAAAGTAATTGAGGTGTTGCACCAACTCATCGGACCCGATATCCGAATGGAGAGCACTTTTTTCGGGTGGCGTGAAAAGGGACAAGAGCACGGTGGACTGCATGGCGGTGGTCCCCGACAAGCAGACCCTATCTTCGGTTATCGTGTGAACAACGGCAGGATTCATGCAGGAATGGTGCGCGTAGTCTTTGAACTCACTGATGTCTCTAAAAACGATGGCGGCACACATTTTATTGCAGGTAGTCATAAAGCAAATTTCCCGATGCATCCGGATCACATGTCGTTAGAAGATGGAAAACGGAGTCCTTTACTAATGACTTATGAGTGTTCTGCTGGTAGTGCGATCTTTTTTACGGAAAACCTTTGCCACGCTGGTCCCAAATGGCAACGTGACACCCCGCGCATAGCGGTGCTAAATGCTTACGCGCACCTCGCAACGCATTGGCATCGTCTTCGTATTCCACCAGACGTACTAAATGGGCTTCCGAGAGAAAAACAGGCATATTTCCGCGAACCGTGGATTGCGGACTTCCGAACACGTCCTGCCACCCATAACACGATCGAACGTTTTGTGGATAATGACGAACCTCCGATAAATACTGACCATCGTCCGTAATAGCGACATGTCAATACTGCTCTATCCGGTTGAACATCAGAGGCATTCAGTTTTCGGTTTTTGAATGCAGGAATCGGGATTCTGCCCGTTTGTTATCCACATAAATCGGACTTAGAAAACCCGCCCACAAGAGTATTTCGTGACAATTGAATGGCTATGGGTTAAACATGATTTTATCTTTTCAATTCACGGAATTTGTGGTAGACTAACGTGATACGCGTAAAAAAGTAAACAGAGTTCACGATTATGGGCAGATTATGGCACATATCAAATTACAAAACATAGAAAAACGGTTCGGCGATGTTATCGCAATCAAAGATTTCAACTTGGAAATTGAAGATAAGGAATTTGTTGTATTCTTAGGTCCTTCTGGTTGTGGAAAGACAACAACACTTCGCTTAATCGCCGGGTTAGAACACCCTGAAGAAGGCGACATTCTAATTGACGGTCAACGTGTAAACGATCAATCCCCTGCAGACAGGGACATTGCTTTTGTGTTTCAATTTTATGCACTCTATCCACATCTGAGTGTATACGATAATATTGCATTTCCGCTGAAAGCGGTGAAGGTTGTAAAATCGGAGATTGATGAGCGGGTTAAAAAGGTCGCGCAGATTTTACAAATATCCGATATTTTAAATCGGAAACCGAGTGTGCTTAGTGGAGGTGAGATGCAACGTGTTGCACTTGGACGTGCAATGGTACGCCAACCGAAAGTCTATCTCCTTGATGAACCGATGGCGAATTTAGACGCAAAACTCCGAATTGATACGCGAGCAGAAATAAAACGACTTCAACACGAAATCGGAGCAACTACCATTTTTGTTACGCATGATCAGGTTGAAGCGATGTCTCTTGCAGATCGAATTGCTGTTATCCATCAAGGCATGCTACAACAAATCGGCACACCTCACCAGATTTATAACAAACCGCAAAGCCTTTTTGTTGCGGGGTTCATGGGTATGCCGACTATGAATCTACTGGATGCCGAGCTTACCTCTCATGAAGGCAAAACCGCGTTGCAATTGAGCCATACCAATGTGCGGTTGGAACTCTCTCTGCAACAGAAATCCCACCTAAACGCGAATACACAGAAAAACGACTATGTTTTGGGTGTCCGACCTGAGCATATTACGGCATCCAGAGAACTGGTCGGACGAAAAATTTCTGCAGACGTACACCTCATTGAACCCCTTGGTGCTGTGAACATTCTTGACTTACGGCTTGGAACACATCAAGAAACCAAAGAACCTGTTCTACTCCGTGTCAGAACACACCCAACTTTTTCAATTGAGGTGGGGGATACTATTTGGTTGGATTTTGATGAAAAACAGATGCACCTATTTGATAGCAAAACAGAACAAGCAATTTGGTAATTTCGGTAAAACCCGAATATTTGATGGATTTTAAATAGATATGAAAATACCTTGTCGTTTAGCAGCTTTTGATTTAGATGGAACACTATTGAACAACAATCACAATTTATCAATGGAAAACTTTGAGGCACTTCAGCAGCTTGCAGCAAAAGAAGTCCTGGTTGTCTTAGTATCCGGAAGGATGCACCAATCTATTCAACCGATTAGTGATCGGATCGGATTGGAAAATCCTATTATTTCATATAATGGTGGAATGGTAAAACATGCGACTATAGGTGAAGTATATCATCATACACCTGTTTCAGCAGATGATGCTATGGCAATCGTCAAGGATTGCGTCAATCAGAATTTACATCTGAACTTTTGCTTAGACGATGAATTGTATGTCGCGGAGAAGAATGCGTGGAGTAATTTGTATGAATCACGAACCGGTGTTCCCGCTAAACCGATCGGGGATTTGCAACAGTTAGCAGGTAAAACACCAACAAAGCTGCTCATTATACATACGCCAGAAAAATTGCAGCCGTTATTAAAAAATTTCAAATCTACTTACGCAGAAAAACTTTATGTAACGCAGACACAAGCAGAGTACATAGAATTCATGAACCCGAAGGTTACTAAAGGTCGAGCGTTGACAGCACTTGCAAATCGGTTCAACATACCGATAGATTCGGTTGTCGCTTTTGGTGATAGTTATAACGATGAAAGCCTGCTCCAAACAGCAGGTTTTGGGATCGCGATGGGAAACGCAGTTGCCGCAGTTAAAACCGTGGCAGATTACATCACTACAACTAATGACGAAAACGGCGTAGCAAAAGCAATTTGGGAGTTAATTCTCTAATTCGTCAAACTCGGAAACAACGACGAAGTTTAACGAAGTTTATTTGACCTACTATATGGAAAATCTGCCATCAACACATAGGAATTGCCTTCACGTTTTATAGACATTGAGACAGAGTTCATCGTGAATTCAAAGTATTTTGCCAACACTTCAGTTAATTCAAACTGTAGTTTTTTCATTGAGTCATCGTTCACCTCAAACCGATCTTGTGTTAGAATGAGTTGTAAACGCTGTGTAGCGATATTGCTTGATTTAGACTTGCGAGTAAATAACCTTTTGAAATCCATAGTAACCCCTTATTTAGTTCTTGAAAACCAGTTCAATATATTAGAAAAAAAGTTTTTTTCTCGCATTTCAGGGATTGGAACTCGTTGTCCCGCCATGCGCCGCGCTATTCGCATATACGCCTCTGCCCCAGGAGACCCATCGTTATGAACAAGCGGAACACCACGATTTGTAGAGGCGATAACACCGGTATCCTCAGGAACAACGCCGAGAAGATTAATGTTCAGAATGTCTAATACATCATTCTTACTAATCATAGTCCCCTTTTTAACGAGTGTTGGCGACAACCGATTCAATACCAAGTTAATCGGTTCAATTCCTTGTTGTTGCAAGAGCCCAATGATACGGTCAGCATCACGTATGGCTGAAACGTCTGGAGTAGTGATGATAATTGCCTCCTCTGCGCCAGCGGCAGCGTTGTGAAAACCTTGTTCAATTCCCGCAGGAGAGTCAACAAGTACGAAATCATATTCTTCTTTGAGTTTTTCACAGATATCCTGCATCTGTTCAGGTTTAATATCATCTTTTCTGTTGCGTTGTGAAGCAGCGAGTAACACTAAATCTCCGACGCGTCGGTCTTTAACAAGGGCTTTATCAAGCTCACATCGTTTATCTAAAACGTCCATAGAAGTAAAAACGACTCGGCTCTCTAATCCCATTACGACATCAAGGTTCCGCAACCCAACGTCAGCATCAACTACAACCACTGTTTTGCCAATCATCGCTAACGCGGTCCCAAGGTTTGCCGTTGATGTCGTTTTACCGACTCCCCCTTTTCCAGAAGTAATCACGATAACCTTACCCATAGTCAACCCTCCTTCTTTTAGAATTTAATAAATTCCTCTACGATGATAATATCTTCAGCACCAACGCGAGCGATTTCGGGATATCCTCTCGGCTTTTGTCCTATCGGGGGACGATTTACATACGAACCGATTTGAAGTTGTAATGGCACCAACTCCATTGAGATAATGACCGAGGAAAGGCTCCCATGCACACCCGCATGTGCGTTTCCACGTAACGCTCCAAGAACAATGATATCTCCAGCGGCTACAACTTCTCCGCCAGGATTCACATCTCCATAAATAATTACACTTCCAACTAAACAAGATGTTGTCTGTCCTGACCGAATCGTTTGACGGACAATTTGAGATTGTTCAAAATTCGGGTGATTGTCGGCAGTCAAATTCGGAGAGATACTATGCGTTGCAGGTGCCGCCAAAATTGGCGATTCGTTCTTTTCATCAAATACGTTGACACCACTGACAACAAGATCATAGTTTTCTGTTAGGTGTGTTTCCAATTTTTTCAGATCTTGGGATGTTAATGGGGCTGTCTTCATATCAATATGGACAGAAGTTCCTGCTAACGGTTGATTCATTCCAACCAGCAACTCACGAATTGCTGCCTCAACCTCAGGCAGGGAGACTTTCGGATTGATAATCAGATGTAAACCATCTTTATATCCTCTGAGTTTCACGATTGATTTTTCCATTTTTCTCACGCTGAAACCATATTGATGTGAGGATAATTCCTCAGTGTGAAGTTTAAAACGGCATTTACCTGCATAGGTTTAGGATGAAGCACTGCCTATTTTGGCAAGCACGTACGGCCCTTCAGGAATCGCTGCTATCTGAATATCTTCACCGTAACGTGCCAAAAACTCTTCAATTCCTTCCTGTGGGTTTTTCAACGGATATACAAACAGTTTGGATCTCTGCTGATACGGAATGCCATCTGTATAAAAATAGATGTCGGCTTTCCGAGCAACTTTTGCCAATTCTTCCAATTGCCACTGATCAATAACGAAGTTGGCGGGATTGTAAAGTCCTTCAACAAAAGCAGTAAGGTCATCAGTTTTGAAGAGTAGATCAGTGAACGGTTTGCTGCCAATACCCTCACTACAAGCGGCTACAAGTAGAATACTACCACCCTGTTTGACAATTTCAACAGCTGTGAGTAAGCCTTTAATAGCCTGATAAAATGTAGTGTCCAACGGATACCCTGCACTGGAAACAACAACTGCATCAACAGGAGCAGGTAAAGTAACTTTCACCAACTTTTCAACGAATTGTGCACCAACTTGGTGAGATTCAACCATATCTCCTGCAAAAACACCTGTTATCTGTCGCTGTTTATCAATTGCCACATTAAGGCTAAAATCAACACCAGCCATCAGAGCGATCTCGGTTGCTTCCATGTGGAAAGGGTTGCCCTCCAAGATACCGACAGCGGATTTTGGATGTTCCATCAGTTCAGGACCATGCATCACCTTCATCGTTTCAATAGAAGCGAGACCGGGGCAGATAGCTTTACGCCCGCCAGAATATCCTGCCATCAAATGAGGTTCAATCAGTCCTGTTACAATCTTCAGATCCGCTACGAGGTAAGTCTTATCAATGTGAACTGGTGTGCTTTTATGCGTCTTGCCAAGATATGTATGTGTTTCTGGCTTTTGAGAAAAATGGTTGACGATACGATACGTGTCCATGATCAAACGACCAACCATTTCTTCAAGTTCTTTTCCCTCATTGGGACGGTGAATACCTGTAGCGATAAGAATAGTAATCTTCTCGCGTGGCATCCCTGCCTGTTCAAGTGTTTCAAGTATCGGCGGTAGAATCACTTGATTCGGTACTGGACGGGTAATGTCGGAAATTACAATACACGCAGAGTCACGCCCTTTCGCCACTTCTGCTAAGGGGGGTGAAGCAATAGGGTTCGAAATCACTTCCCGGACCGCTTTGTCAGCATCAGCTAACGGTACACTTTGTGCGGTTTCCAGTACACCTGCTAAATTTTTGTCCGGAATGTCTACCGCAACTGTACCGTGACCGTATTTCATCTTGACTTGCATGTTTGAATTTCCTTAACTTAAAGCAAGTAAACAGTTATAGGATTAAAGTAATGTAAAACCAATTTAAAACATATCGTGAAACTTAAAATGTCGGAACTGTGAATACTTTTGAGTGTAACACATCTTATATTAGATGTCAAACTATTTCACGTTTTTCAAAGTTACGGAGACAATGGAATATCCGGTTTTATTTAAAATACTTGAATCTTATGAATTGACTTGATTTTTTTTATATTGCATGCTAAACTTTATATGTTTTCCACTGAAATCCCCAATAGGTTTAAGGAAGCAATTTTAATCTAAAAACGGAGAATTAAACAACATGCATCGTATTGAAGTTACCACAAAACCTAATGGTGCAGGTCGCAATTGGCTTGAAGTCGGATTATTTGAAGTTGATGCACTCGGGCGTAAACAGTGGGTTAAGAAAAACGCACCTTATCAAGAATCAAAGCTAACTGTGGACAGACAATATTCAGAACGTGGTGAAACGATTGACTGGATCGTTCTCATTCCTGAAAATTATCTGCTCACCCTCGTCAAAATAACCTATGACCGTTTGAACCCCAAAAACGTTGAAGTGCTCTGGGAACCAGGAACATCTAACCAACCCGAGAATTCGCGTGAAAGTAAAAAGAAACGTGCTTTTGAACTTGCCGCTGAAAACGAAGAACTCACATCTCTACTTAAGGAACTTCTTGAAAACTGACATCCCCGTATTTCAGCAAATAAATAAGGAATCGCTGTCACTTTAAAAGCACAGATTCCACATGACAATATGAATTGTTCCGCGGATGTCCTTATACACGGTTATACACGGTTATACATGGTTCATTGATTTTACACAAAACCAATTTCAAACATCTCACTGCCAAGTGGTTAAACTAACACAGCACTTTGTAATTCTACCCCTTAACCAAAATACGAAAATTATCTGAATTTGGTTACAACATTACTGCAAAAAACGTGAAATTTTTACGATTTATAGAAAAATATGAAAATATCTATCGATTTTTGAGTGATTTTGCGGTGTTTGTAGTCAAAAAATGTCTTAAGCGCATGAGGTGTTGATTTATTACGTCTCTTTGAACTTAGTTGCGGTAAGCGGAACTTGCCTATCGCTTTTAATTAGTGTCCCAATTTGTCCCATTCCACATGCTGATTTATAAAATCTATTAAAAACTCAATATCGGGATTTGGAGTGTGTATACGTTTTTCAAACGGTAGAACACCAAGTACTGGTATCTGTGTTAACCTTTCAATTTCTGCAGGATTTGTCTGTTCTGCAAGTCCTGGTGTATCCAGATGAAGATGATTTAGAACAATTCCGAGTATCCGTAAATTGAACTGTCGGGCAAATGCGACAGTTAGCATTGTATGGTTTATAGTTCCTAAACCTGCTTGAGCAACGATAAGTACCGGCAGGTTTAGTTGACTGATGAGATGTGCCACGAGAAAATCGTTATCAAGCGGCACAGCAATGCCACCAACACCTTCTACTACCAAGAAATCATATCTCTCGTTCAATTCTGCATAAGCTGTCTTTATCGTTGAAAAGTCAATTGTTTTGCCTTCCAATCTTGCAGATACTGACGGTGCTAACGGATATCGAAGGCAAATCGGATTAATTAACGTAAGCGGATCATCAACTTTTGCAGCACGTTTCAGAAATTGAGCATCAGTCGTCCCTCCTGTGCTGATTGGTTTCATGACACCAACATTAACACCAGCCTGCTTAAGTGAGGCTGAGATACCACCGGCAATTACTGTTTTGCCAATTTCTGTCCCTGTTCCCGTTATGAAGATACCTTTTGCTGAGTTGTTTGAATTCACAAATATTATGTCGCAGAAGAAATTTAGCAACAGTCCCTTTTAAGTGTTAACAAT
Source organism: Candidatus Poribacteria bacterium (assembly GCA_965197475.1). Lineage (GTDB taxonomy): Bacteria > Poribacteria > WGA-4E > WGA-4E > WGA-3G > MSPOR6. Next base: position 3,272,104 of record CBDANF010000003.1, read on the forward strand.
CTTTGTGGATTGCCGTTAAATGTTAGACAGACTCAATATATTCGTTTTACATTTTAATTTAAAACTACGCTTGTGTCAAAATTTATTTTTTGAACTATTCAATTTCGGGAAGTAATGTTGTGCAAGGGCTTTGTAAACCCGATTTCTGTGTACAAAAATTGAACGTATCTGCAAAGACATCTAATAAGGTTGCCTTTTTTACGTGAACATGAGAAAATAGTAGTTAAGATTCTGTAGGGAGAGATAACCATGAATTCAGAAAATTTTCGACTTGCTTTTTCAAAATCTAAGGATATTACACTTAATTTTCTTGGTCGGGTTCTATCAAGTACGCGTGTGGAACCGATTCGGGATGAAGAAGGTGTTAAAGGCGTTAAAGCATCTTGGGTCGGCGAACAAGGTGAAAGCAATATCGCTGTAAATACCGGTGAATTGAACGCCAATGTAAAAATTGAAGCTGACGAACCACCGACCGTAGAATATGTGCAATACGGTGAAAAACGTAGTGTTGCGATAAAAAATATCAATAATATATCTTGTGCAGTAGACCGAGAGACATTAGACCAGTTTGTCACACCGAGAGGTGCTGCGATCTCAGTTTGCGCTGGCGCAGCAGCAGGTTTAGTGGGTTGGTTTGTTGTTTCCGTCATGCGTTCTATAACGATTTCAACCAGAGAACAGGATGAGTCGTCTGTAGCTGCTATTTCTTCTGAGGATGCTGAAGCCACGGAGGAAAACCCACCCGCTGAAGAATGAAAATTGTAGCCGTAGACCCTTTCTATTTTCGGATGCCAGACATCACATCGGCGGCTGATGGAACGCAAGATACGCTTTTAGTCCGAATTCGTACAGATGCGGGGATTGAAGGATGGGGAGAGTGTGATGCCTCTCCGTTGGTCAGCATTGCAGTCTATTGCTGCCCGATGTCACATGGAAATATCATCAACATTCACACTTCGCTAATTGGTGAAACACTTGATGCTCCTGACGATGTGCTTCGCTTGAGTGAAAAGGTGCTACGGAACGGGTTGGACATTCAACAGATACAACACGCTTATAGCGGAGCAGAAATCGCGCTATGGGATGTGGTCGGAAAGAAGTTAGAAAAACCTGTCTACTGCCTTCTTGCGGAGATGTCTGACACGTCTGACACAGCACATCCGAAATTGCCTTATGCGTCTGTCCTTTTCGGTGATACGCCAGAAGTCACTTATCATATCGCAGCAGGTTTGCGCGAACGGGGATATCGCGCTGCAAAGTTTGGTTGGGGACCGATGGGACGATTTGGTGAGGAAAACGACATTGCACTTGTGTGTGCTGCACGTGAAGGCATGGGAACTGATGCACAAATTATGATAGATGCTGGCGTTATTTGGGGAACTGATTACGAAACTGCTTTCAGTCGCGCGCAAGCATTTTCCCAATTTTCTCCCACCTGGTTGGAGGAACCGCTTGCTCCGGATGCGGTTGATGCGTACAGATCACTAACCGAGATGAATCCATCTGTTTCCATCGCTGCAGGGGAGGGTTCAAACACCTATCGTATGGCTGAAGACCTCATCGTGCATGGTGGCATCCAGTTTGTGCAGATTGACACGGGACGCATCGGTGGCATTTTGCCCTCTTTTCGGGTGTGCAGACTTGCAGAAAAGCATGGTGTCCAGTATGTTAATCACACCTTTAAAAGCCATCTCAGCCTTGCCGCTGCACTTCATGTTTTTGCCACAAACCCAGATTTCAATCTATTGGAATATCCTGCTGCGGGTTCAGAATTATCGCAACGTCTGGTAAAGCAACCTTTTCAGATTGATTCAGATGGAATGGTGCAGGTGAAAGAGCTACCCGGGCTCGGTGTGCAAGTGGATACGGAAGCGATACGTCCGTATTTGGCACCGGTTCAGATTGGGGTCGGCGCGGATACGGTTTTTGAACAAGCACCACTTTAGCGCAATATTAGTCTTGTCCTTTCAAATTAGCCCAACTTGTAGTAAACTTACCACTTGCGGACACTAATCCTCGCAACCGAACGGTTGCTAACTGCTTCCGAACACCTGCATGTGACACATCCTCTATTTGATAAAAATACACAGTATTCGATTTGGCAGTGGTATCAGTCCATGTATACGCATTGCGTTCACCTGTAGTGCCAGCACCTTGTATCATTTGAGGGTTGACAACCTTGAACTCACCATCTTTTGTACGACTGCGATAGATGTAGAAGCCTGCATTGTCAATTTCCGATTCGGTTGTCCATTTCAGCACAACGCCTGCTTCGGTGTGTTGTGCGCGGAAATGGGATAAGGTGACAGGCAGCGGATCTTCACCGCGCTTGAGATATATCTTGACATCTGGGTTCTTTCGCAAGAGTGCGAGGAGCGGTTCTCTATCCTTAATTGGATTTCCTTGAAGGTATAATGCTTCAAGGTTAATTAGCTCTGTGAGTGGACTTACATCACTGATTTGATTGTTTTCAAGACGTAATCTCCACTTCAATTCTGTCAATCCTGCAAGCGGATTAATATCGCTAATTTGATTACCCTGGAGATCTAAAGATCGCAATTTTGTCAATCCTGCAAGCGGACTAATATCGCTAATTTGATTGCCACCGAGTTGTAAGTACCACAATTCTGTCAATCATGCAAGTGGACTGACATCATTAATTTGGTTATTATAAAGTCGTAAGTTTATCAAATTGGTTAGTCCAGAAAATGGCTTCAAATCCTGGATCGGTGTTTGAAGGGAACCCAGGAATACATCTGTCAACTGCGTAAATTCTGCGATGGAACTTATATCATCAATAGGATTGTCTGATAGCTTTATACGGAGTAAATTGGGTAGATCTTTGAGAGCACTGAAATCGCTAATCTGATTACCTAATAGGTCCACATATACTAAATTCGGTAACTGTGCCAAGATAGCAATATCACTAATCTGATTGTAATAAAGATCCAAGTACTTTAGATTTCGCGCATGTTCGAGCCCCGTAAGATTCGTAATTTGTCGACTCCTAAAACTAGTAAGTTGTGTTAACCCAAGCATATCCAATTGTGTGATGGTGCTGTTAGGTGCTAATCCCAACGCTTCCCGCACCACGGTTGCTAAATTCACATCTGGTATTGTGACAATCTCGTCAGAAAACGTGTCGGTAACATTGATTGGAAATCCATATATTGTGAAATTTCCAACACCATCAATAACGTGAAGACTTACAGATTCAGATTGCGTTGATAACTCAGTCGTCACAAACTCGACGGTCTGATTTTCACCTGTTAAATTTTTGCAGCCCAGCAATTTAACATCACCTGCTCCTTCATCTCCAGAAGTCGCTACTGTTAACAAGTGTGCAATCTGGAGTCCATCAGGATCACTTACGGTGAATTGGAGGCGAATACCATAGGGTGGAGAGGCAGTTGGTTGAAGCATCTGGATCGTCGTTTCACCACGGTCGGGTGGAGTTTGGCGAGTATTGAAATAGCGATGGGCATCCAACCATTCAGCACTACACAATGACAATTCGGTTTTGGATCCGTAAGACATGAGATAGACATTATTTCTGAAATCGTGCCTTAAGCCAAAGCAATGCCCAAGTTCATGATGAGGAACCATACCTTCAAAATCTGGACCTGAACAAACTCCATCTGCGGGTATGAGAGCGATTCCTCCCCAATCTCCTGTCACATTTGTCTTGACGCTTGCTGTCCCACAGTTGGCACCTATCTGTCTAGTGCTAACATCCACAACAATGAAGTAGATATTTTTAGTCAAGTCAAATTGTTGAGAAACTTCCTTATCAACCTTAGCCGTAGTGTCATCACTGTGGTAATACGCATCATCAAAGTCTCCATTTACGCGATGTACGACAGTGTTGCCGTCACTATCCGCTTCAAACACGAAAGTTTTTCTGCCGAATCCGTGGGCGTTCCATCTCATTGGCGAAAAACGTCTGCATGTTTTTTATCAACTTATCGAACTTTGCGTTTATATCTGGATCAGGTGTGCGATCGCGGGGAACAAAATAGATAAGTCGGACGATATTGTGAGGTTCATTCGCTTGTGCAAAACTGTTCGGTACAAAGGCAAGCATTACAAATGTTAGTAGTGTAAGTGTAAAACATAACATCGTTTTCATGAGTTGGTTCTCCTTTTTATTGATATTGGATGGAAGATTGGAAAAATAGAAGCGTTTATCTCCGATTTTTCCAATCTTCCATATTTTTCAAATTTACTTTCGTATCAACATCTTGCGCGTAGCAGAAAAATCACCTGCAGTGAGTGTATAAAAATAGATACCACTTGCAACAGATTCACCGAACTCATTTTTACCATCCCAATACGCTGCACGACTGCGACTTTGATAGGTGCCAGCGGGCAGGTGTCCTAACGCTAGCGTTCGAACTATCTTACCATCTGCAGAATAGATAGAGATGCTAACATCGGCAGGTGCTGCCAACTGATACGGTATCCACGTCTCAGGATTGAACGGGTTGGGGAAGTTGGGAAGGAGTTCAGTTTGTATAGGCGTTGTTTGTGCTGACGGCGCACGGTTGTCAGCTTCTTCAGGAATTGTTATATCAAGGTCTAAACCTGGATGATCCGGAAGTGCCTCAATTGCTGCGACGAGTGTGCGGAGCGGTCCATAATCTGAAATAGAATTTCCAGCGAGCTTGAGCCTTCCCAGATTTGTCAAGTCTTCAAGTGGAGATATGTCGCTGATGCTGTTAGAGTGCAGATAGAGCGTTGTCAGTGAAGTCAACTCTTCAAGCGTTGATATATCGCTGATGCTGTTACCGCCCAGATAGAGCGTTGTCAGTGAAGTTGACTCTTCAAGCGTTGATATATCGATGATGCTGTTACTGGTCAGACCGAGCGTTGTCAGTGAAGTCAAGTCTTCAAGTGCCGATATATTGCTGATACTGTTACCGGACAGATTGAGGTATGTGAGATTTGTCAAGTTTTCAAGCGTTGATATATCGCTGATGCCGTTATCCCGCAGATTGAGCCTTGTCAGATTTGTCAAGTTTTGAAGCGTTGATATATCGCTGAGGCCATTATCCCGCAGATTGAGCGATGTCAGTGAAATCAATCCATCAAAATCACCTAATTGCAGTGTTGTGATCCCTTTATTGTCAAGACGAAGTGAAGTAATAGCTGCGAGGTGTGCCGCAGTCACATCATCTGCTGAATTCACACCTGCTGCTCGGACAATAGCATCACGCACCTGTTGTGTGCGTTCACTGAGCGGCAGAGGTGGAATTGTAATATCAAGCCATAAACTTCCATCAGCTGCCTTGATTACTGCAATGAGTCTACGGAGCGGTCCGTAATCTGATATCGTATTTCTACTGAGATCGAGCGTTGTCAGATTTGTCAAGTTTTGAAGCGTTGATATATCGCTGATGCTGTTATGGCGCAGATCGAGGTATGTCAGATTTGTCAAATCTTCAAGGGCAGATATATCGCTGATGCTGTTATCGTCCAGATAGAGGTGTGTCAGATTTGTCAAGTTTTGAAGCGTTGATATATCGCTGATGCTGTTATCGTCCAGAGAGAGCCCTATCAGATTTGTCAAGTTTTGAAGCGTTGATATATCGCTGATGCTGTTATCGTCCAGACAGAGCCCTGTCAGATTTGTCAAGTTTTGAAGCGTTGATATATCGCTGATGCTGTTACCGTACAGATTGAGCGATGTCAGATTTGTCAAGTTTTGAAGCGTTGATATATCGCTGATGCTGTTATGGCGCAGACCGAGCCCTGTCAGATTTGTCAAATCTTCAAGGGCAGATATATCGCTGATGCTGTTATTCCACAGATAGAGGTATGTGAGATTTGTCAAGTTTTGAAGCGTTGATATATCGCTGATGCTGTTATGGCACAGATTGAGGTATGTCAGATTTGTCAAATCTTCAAGGGCAGATATATCGCTGATGCTGTTACCGTACAGAGAGAGCCCTGTCAGTGAAGTCAATCCATCAAAATCACCGGTTTGCAGTGTTGTGATCCCTTTATTTATAAGATAAAGCGAAGTAATAGCTGCGAGGTGCGTTGCAGTCACATCATCTGCAGAACTAACCCCCGGCACTGCGGCAACAATAGCATCCTGCACCTGCCGTGTGCGTTCACTGATTGGTGTTGGAATTGTAATATCAAGGTATAAACGTCCACCAGCTTCCTTGATTACTGCAATGAGTCTGCGGAGCGGTCCGTAATCTGATATCGGATTTCCAGAGAGATTGAGCCATGTCAGATTTGTCAAGTTTTGAAGCGTTGATATATCGCTGATGCTGTTATCGTACAGATAGAGGTATGTGAGATTTGTCAAGTTTTGAAGCGTTGATATATCGCTGAGGCTGTTAGCACCCAGATAGAGCGTTGTGAGATTTGTCAAGTTTTGAAGCGTTGATATATCGCTGAGGCTGTTAGCACCCAGATAGAGCGTTGTGAGATTTGTCAAGTCTTCAAGTGGTGATATATCGCTGAGGCTGTTACGGGACAGAGTGAGGTATGTGAGATTTGTCAAGTTTTGAAGCGTTGATATATCGCTGAGGCTGTTACGGGACAGAGTGAGGTATGTGAGATTTGTCAAGTTTTGAAGCGTTGATATATCGCTGATGCTGTTACGGGACAGATTGAGCGTTGTCAGTGAAGTCAATCCATCAAAATCACCGGTTTGCAGTGTTGTGATCCCTTTATTGTCAAGACGAAGCGAAGTAATAGCTGCGAGGTGTGTTGCTGTCACATCATCTGCAGAACTAACCCCTGGCACAGCTAGGACAATAGCATCACGCACCTGTTGTGTGCGGATTGGTGTTGGAATTGGAATATCAAGCCATAAACTTCCATTAGCTGCCACAATTGCTTCGATGAGTGTGCGGAGCGGTCCATAATCTGAAATAGAATTTCCAGCGAGCTTGAGCGTTGTCAGATTTGTCAAGTCTTCAAGTGGAGATATATCGCTGATGCTGTTAGAGTGCAGATAGAGCTTTGTCAGATTTGTCAACTCTTCAAGCGTTGATATATCGCTGATGCTGTTACCGCCCAGATAGAGCGTTGTCAGTGAAGTCAACTCTTCAAGCGTTGATATATCGATGATGCTGTTACTGGTCAGACCGAGCGTTGTCAGATTTGTCAACTCTTCAAGCGCAGATATATTGCTGATGCTGTTACCGGACAGATTGAGGTATGTCAGATTTGTCAAGTTTTGAAGCGTTGATATATCGCTGATGCTGTTATCCCGCAGATTGAGGTATGTCAGATTTGTCAAGTTTTGAAGCGTTGATATATCGCTGATGCTGTTATCCCGCAGATTGAGGTATGTCAGATTTGTCAAGTTTTGAAGCGTTAATATATCGCTGAGGCTGTTATCCCGCAGATAGAGCGTTGTCAGTGAAGTCAATCCATCAAAATCACCGGTTTGCAGTGTTGTGATCCCTTTATTGTCAAGACTAAGTGAAGTAATCGCTGCGAGGTGTGTTGCTGTCACATCATCTGCTGAATTCACACCTGCTGCAGCAACAATAGCATCCTGCACCTGTTGTGTGCGTTCACTGAGCGGCAGAGATGGAATTGTAATATCAGGCCGTAAACTTCTACTAGCTGCCTCTATTGCTGCGATGAGTCTGCGGAGCGGTCCGTAATCTGATATCCCATTTCCAGCGAGCTTGAGCGTTGTCAGATTTGTCAAGTCTTCAAGTGGAGATATATCGCTGATGCTGTTACCGCCCAGATAGAGCTTTGTCAGTGAAGTCAAGTCTTCAAGCGGAGATATATCGCTGATGCTGTTACTGGTCAGACCGAGCGTTGTCAGTGAAGTCAACTCTTCAAGGGCAGATATATCGCTGATGCTGTTACTGGACAGAGTGAGGTATGTCAGATTTGTCAAGTTTTGAAGCGTTGATATATCGCTGATGCTGTTAGCGTTCAGAGTGAGGTATGTCAGATTTGTCAAGTTTTGAAGCGTTGATATATCGCTGAGGCCGTTAGAGGACAGACCGAGCGTTGTCAGTGAAGTCAATCCATCAAAATCACCTTCTTGCAGTGTTGTGATCCCTTTATTTCCAAGACGAAGCAAAGTAATCGCTGCGAGGTGTGTTTCGGTTACATCGCTGGCAGTATTTATGCCCGGCACAGCAGCTACGATTTCATCGCGCACTTGTGGTGTGCGATCGGTAACAGGCGTGACAGCCGCATAACTCGTGCCATATGTGCCGAGAATAATTAAAAGAGATACTAAAATAGATAAGACATACTTTTGATTTAGAAATTGTGTTTTCAACATAAACTCCTTTTTTGTTAGTTTCAGACGGTAGATGCGGTTTGCTAACCGAGATTCTGTCTGAACCAGGATTCACAGGATTATAGGATTTTCAGGATTACAGAAGATTACCCATCTAATGCTAACCCTAATAAGAGACAACTTGCAATCAAAGAAACCCAATAATCCTGGAAATCTGGAAATCCTGAAAATCCTGGTTCAGACAAGGCATTACTTCAAAATAGCCATTTTGCGCAGGAAGGACACACTGTCCGCCTGCAGTTGATAGAAATAGACCCCTGCCGCAACCTTCTCACCGAATGTGTTTTTACCATCCCAATGGATAGCACGGCTACGACTCAGATAAACACCCGCAGGTTTCTGGCCTAACTTCAACTGCCGCACCACAACGCCCCGCATATCGTAGATTGTCAACGTGACCTCTGCTGGCTTGGACAGTTGATACGGTATCCACGTCTCAGGGTTGAACGGGTTGGGGAAGTTGGGAAGGAGTTCAGTTTGTATAGGCGTTGCTGGTGCTGACAGGGCACGGTTGTCAGCTTCTTCAGGAATTGTTATATCAAGGTATAAACTTCTACCAGCTGCCTCAATTACTGCGATGAGTCTGCGGAGCGGTCCGTAATCTGATATCGGATTTCCCCGGAGCCAGAGCCTTGTCAGATTTGTCAAGTTTTGAAGTGGAGATATATCGCTGAGGCTGTTATCGCCCAGATGGAGCCTTGTCAGTGAAGTCAATCCATCAAAATCACCGGTTTGCAGTGTTGTGATCCCTTTATTGTCAAGACTAAGCAAAGTAATAGCTGCGAGGTGTCTTGCTGTCACATCATCTGCAGAACTAACCCCCGGCACTGCAGCAACAATAGCATCACGCACCTGCCGTGTGCGTTCACTGAGCGGCAGAAGTGGAATTGTAATATCAAGGTTTAAACGTCCACCAGCTGCCTCGATTGCTGCGATGAGTCTGCGGAGCGGTTCGTAATCTGATATCGGATTCCCCCAGAGCCAGAGCCTTGTCAGATTTGTCAAGTTTTGAAGCGGAGATATATCGCTGATGCTGTTATTGGTCAGATAGAGCCATGTCAGATTTGTCAAGTTTTGAAGCGTTGATATATCGCTGATGCGGTTAGAGCGCAGATCGAGCGTTGTCAGATTTGTCAGATTTGTCAAGTTTTGAAGCGTTGATATATCGCTGAGGCTGTTATCGCCCAGCTTGAGCCTTGTCAGTGAAGTCAATCCATCAAAATCACCGGTTTGCAGTGTTGTGATCCCTTTATCGTTAAGACTAAGTGAAGTAATAGCTGCGAGGTGTGTTCCTGTCACATCATCTGCAGAACTAACCCCCGGCACTGCGGCAACAATAGCATCACGCACCTGTTGTGTGCGTTCACTGAGCGGCGGATCAATTGGTGTTGGAATTGTAATATCAAGTCTTAAACTTCCATCAGCTGCCTCGATTGCTGCGATGAGTCTGCGGAGCGGTCCGTAATCTGATATCGTATTTCCAGCGAGCCTGAGCGATGTCAGATTTGTCAAATGTTCAAGCGCAGATATATCGCTGATGCTGTTAGAGCGCAGATAGAGGTATCTGAGATTTGTCAAATGTTCAAGCGCAGATATATCGCTGATGCTGTTATTGTTTAGATAGAGGTATGTCAGTGAAGTCAATCCATCAAAATCACCGGTTTGCAGTGTTGTGATCCCTTTATTTATAAGATTAAGCAAAGTAATAGCAGCGAGATGTGTTGCTGTCACATCATCTGCTGAACTAACCCCCGGCACTGCAGCAACAATAGCATCACGCACCTGCCGTGTGCGTTCACTGAGCGGCGGATCAATTGGTGTTGGAATTGTAATATCAAGGTTTAAACGTCCACCAGCTGCCTCGATTGCTGCGATGAGTCTGCGGAGCGGTCCGTAATCTGATATCGTATTTCCAGCGAGCGTGAGCCATCTCAGATTTGTCAAGTCTTCAAGTGGAGATATATCGCTGATGCTGGTACCGGACAGTTCGAGCGTTGTCAGATTTGTCAAATGTTGAAGCGTTGATATATCGCTGATGCTGGTATTGTACAGATAGAGCAATGTCAGATTTGTCAAATGTTCAAGCGCAGATATATCGCTGATGCTGGTATTATTGCCCAGATTGAGCGATGTGAGACTTGTCAAGTTTTCAAGCGCAGATATATCGCTGAGGCTGTTATCCCGCAGAGTGAGATATGTCAGATTTGTCAAGTTTTCAAGCGCAGATATATCGATGAGGCTGTTATTCCGCAGATCGAGGTCTGTGAGTGCGGTGAGACCATTAAAATCACCTGCTTGCAGTGATGAAATGCCCGATCCCCTTATGTCAAGTTCTGTAATAGCAGCGAGGTGTGCTGCAGTCACATCATCTGCAGAACTAACCCCCGGCACTGCAGCAACAATAGCATCACGCACCTGCTGTGTGCGTTCACTGAGCGGCGGATCTGGTGTATCGGGTACGTCGGTAACATTAATCGTGACAGTAATGCTATCTGTCCCCCCATTCCCATCAGAAACAGAGACCGTGACCGAGTAAGATGTCTTTGTTTCATAATTGAGGGATGCTTTGGTTTGCAGCTGCCCGGAACTACTAACAATACCAAAAGATGCCGCATCCGTGCCACCGAGTGTATAGGTGAGCGTAGTACCACTATCCGGATCAGTCGCAGCAACCGCACTGCCGATGTTATTACCGGAGGCTGTATTTTCTGCGATAGACCGTGATGTGCTGCTGCTATCACTGAACACGGGTGCCTCGTTGACATTCGTGACATTGATCGTGATAGTAATAGTATCCGTAAGGGTTCCATCTGATACCGTTATAACTACGGTATAGGATGTCTTTGTTTCATAGTCAAGTGCTGCCTTGGTTAGCAACCTTCTGGTCGTGCTATCAAAGGTAAACGATGCTGCATCCGCGCCACCCAGACTATAGGTCAACGAGTCACCATCAGGCTCACTCACATCCAAAGCATTACCGATGCTTGTATTTGCAGCGGTATTCTCAGGAATGGAGCGCGTATCGCTGCTATGTTTAAACGCGGGTGCCTCGTTGACATTCGTGACATTGATTGTGACGCTAATGCTATCACTACCGCCGTTCCCATCAGAGACAGAGATTGTCACAGAATAGGAGGACCTGCTTTCATAATTGAGAGATGCGCTTGTGCGGAGCTGCCCGTTTGTGCTATTGATGCCAAACGATGCCGCATCCGTGCCACCGAGCGTCCAAGTCAACGTATCGTCATCCGCATCTGTCGCAGCAACGGCAGTACCGATGTTATTACCGGCAGCGGTGTTCTCCGCAACGGAACGTGATGTGCTTGTGCCATCAGTGAGGGTCGGTGCATCGTTTGCGTCTGTAACGTTGATTGTAACGGTGATGCTATCACTCCCACCATTCCCATCGGAGACAGAGATTGTCACAGAATAGGAGGACCTGCTTTCATAATTGAGAGCTGCGCTTGTGCGCAACTGCCCGTTTGTGCTGTTAATGTCAAACGAGGACGCATCTGTGCCACCGAGACTATATTCTAAGGTGTCGTTATCTGGATCGGTTGCAGAGACGGCACTGCCGATGTTTATGCCGGCTGCCGTGTTTTCTGCGATGGAGCGCGTGGTGCTGATGCCGTCTGTGAAGGTCGGGGCGGTGTTACCACCCTCAGGTGGAATTGTAATATCAAGTCTTAAACTTCCACCAGCTACCTCGATTGCTGCGATGAGTCTGCGGAGCGGTCCGTAATCTGAAATCGTATTTCCACGGAGATAGAGCCTTGTCAGATTTGTCAAATCTTCAAGCGCAGATATATCGCTGATGCTGTTAGAGCGCAGATGGAGCCATGTCAGATTTGTCAAGTTTTGAAGCGGAGATATATCGCTGATGCTGGTATTGTTTAGATAGAGGTGTCTGAGATTTGTCAAATCTTCAAGCGGAGATATATCGCTAATGCGGTTATTGTTTAGATAGAGGTATGTCAGTGAAGTCAATCCATCAAAATCACCGGTTTGCAGTGTTGTGATCCCTTTATTTATAAGATTAAGCAAAGTAATAGCTGCGAGGTGTGTTCCTGTCACATCATCTGCAGAACTAACCCTCGGCACTGCAGCAACAATAGCATCACGCACCTGCCGTGTGCGTTCACTGAGCGGCGGATCAATTGGTATTGGAATTGTAATATCAAGGTTTAAACGTCCACCAGCTGCCTCGATTGCGGCGATGAGTCTGCGGAGCGGTCCGTAATCTGATATCGTATTTCCACTGAGATTGAGCCTTGTCAGATTTGTCAAGCTTTCAAGCGCAGATATATTGCTGAGGCTGGTATCGGACAAAGAGAGGTATCTCAGATTTGTCAAGTTTTCAAGCACAGATATATCGCTGAGGCTGGTATTATTGCCCAGATTGAGTGCTCTCAGATTTGTCAAATGTTCAAGCACAGATATATCGCTGATGCTGGTATCGTCCAGATAGAGCGTTGTCAGATTTGTCAAGTTTTGAAGCGGAGATATATCGCTGATGCTGGTATCCTGCAGATAGAGCGATGTGAGATTTGTCAAGTTTTCAAGCGGAGATATATCGCTGAGGCTGGTATTATTGCCCAGATTGAGGTCTGTGAGACTTGTCAAGTTGTGAAGCGCAGATATATCGCTGAGGCTGTTATCCCGCAGAGTGAGATATGTCAGATTTGTCAAGTTTTGAAGCGCAGATATATCGCTGAGGCTGTTATTCCGCAGATCGAGGTCTGTGAGTGCGGTGAGACCATTAAAATCACCTGCTTGCAGTGATGAAATGCCCGATTCCCTTATGTCAAGTTCTTTAATAGCAGCGAGGTGTGCTGCAGTCACATCATCTGCAGAACTAACCCCCGGCACTGCAGCAACAATAGCATCGCGCACCTGCCGTGTGCGTTCACTGAGCGGCGGATCAATTGGAATTGTAATATCAAGGTCTAAACTTCTATCAGCTGCCTCGATTGCTGCGATGAGTCTGAGGAGCGGTCCGTAATCTGAAATCGTATTTCCACGGAGATTGAGCCTTCCCAGATTTGTCAAGCTTTCAAGCGCAGATATATCGCTGATGCTGTTATCGGACAGATCGAGCGTTGTCAGATTTGTCAAGTTTTGAAGCGCAGATATATCGATGATGCTGTTATCGGGCAGATGGAGCAATGTCAGATTTGTCAAGTTTTGAAGCGGAGATATATCGATGATGCTGTTATAGGACAGAAGGAGCCATGTGAGATTTGTCAAGTTTTGAAGCGGAGATATATCGATGATGCTGTTATCGATCAGATAGAGGTATCTGAGATTTGTCAAGTTTTGAAGCGGAGATATATCGCTGAGGGGGTTATAGGACAGATAGAGCGTTGTGAGATTTGTCAAGTTTTGAAGCGGAGATATATCGCCGATGCTGTTATCGGTCAGATCGAGCAATGTGAGATTTGTCAAGTTTTGAAGCGGAGATATATCGCTGAGGGGGTTATAGGACAGATCGAGCAATGTGAGATTTGTCAAGTTTTGAAGCGTTGATATATCGCTGATGCTGTTATCGCCCAGAGAGAGCCTTGTCAGTGAAGTCAATCCATCAAAATCACCGGTTTGCAGTGTTGTGATCCCTTTATTGTCAAGACTAAGTGAAGTAATAGCTGCGAGGTGTGTTGCAGTCACATCATCTGCAGAACTAACCCCCGACACTGCGGCAACAATAGCATCGCGCACCTGCCGTGTGCGTTCACTGAGCGGCGGATCAATTGGTGGTGGAATTGTAATATCAAGGTGTAAACGTCCACCAGCTGCCTCGATTGCTGCGATGAGTCTACGGAGCGGTCCGTAATCTGATATCGAATTTTTAGCGAGCGTGAGGTATCTCAGATTTGTCAAGTTTTCAAGTGGAGATATATCGCTGAGGCTGTTATCGTCCAGACCGAGCGTTGTCAGATTTGTCAAGTTTTGAAGCGTTGATATATCGCTGATGCTGTTATCGGTCAGACCGAGCGTTGTCAGATTTGTCAAGTCTTCAAGGGCAGATATATCGCTGAGGTTGTTATCGGGCAGACTGAGCGTTGTCAGATTTGTCAAGTCTTCAAGGGCAGATATATCGCTGAGGCTGTTACCGGACAGATAGAGCGTTGTCAGATTTGTCAAGTCTTCAAGGGCAGATATATCGCTGAGGCTGTTATTGTACAGATCGAGCCTTGTCAGTGAAGTCAATCCATCAAAATCACCGGTTTGCAGTGTTGTGATCCCTTTATCGTCAAGACGAAGTAAAGTAATCGCTGCGAGGTGTGTTGCTGTCACATCATCTGCAGAACTAACCCCCGGCACTGCAGCAACAATAGCATCACGCACCTGCCGTGTGCGTTCACTGAGCGGCGGATCTGGTGTATCGGGTACGTCGGTAACATTAATCGTGACGGTAATGCTATCTGTCCCCCCATTCCCATCAGAAACAGAGACCGTGACCGAGTAAGATGTCTTTGTTTCATAATTGAGGGATGCTTTGGTTTGCAGCTGCCCAGAACTACTAACAATACCAAAAGATGCCGCATCCGTGCCACCGAGCGTCCAAGTCAACGTATCGTCATCCGCATCTGTCGCAGCAACGGCAGTACCGATGTTATTACCGGCAGCGGTGTTCTCCGCAACGGAACGTGATGTGCTTGTGCCATCAGTGAGGGTCGGTGCATCGTTTGCGTCTGTAACGTTGATTGTGACGCTAATGCTATCACTACCGCCGTTCCCATCAGAGACAGAGATTGTCACAGAATAGGAGGACCTGCTTTCATAATTGAGAGATGCGCTTGTGCGGAGCTGCCCGTTTGTGCTATTGATGCCAAACGATGCCGCATCCGTGCCACCGAGCGTCCAAGTCAACGTATCGTCATCCGCATCTGTCGCAGCAACGGCAGTACCGATGTTATTACCGGCAGCGGTGTTCTCCGCAACGGAACGTGATGTGCTTGTGCCATCAGTGAGGGTCGGCGCATCGTTTGCGTCTGTAACGTTGATTGTAACGGTGATAGTATCCGTGCTGCTACCATCAAAAGCCGTGACCGTTACCGTATATGAGTTCTTAGCTTCGTAGTCAAGTGCAGCACTGGTTTGCAGCTGCCCTGTTGTGCTAACAATACTGAATGCGGATGCATCGGTGCCGCTGAGACTATAGGTTAAGCTATCATTGTCCGCATCTGTCGCACCAACCGCACTGCCGATGTTTATGCCGGAGGCGGTGTTTTCTGCTACGGAGCGGGTAACGGCTGCGCCATCCGTGAACACCGGTGGTGTTGGAATTGTAATATCAAGGTCTAAACTTCTACCAGCTGCCTCAATTGCTGCGATGAGTCTGAGGAGCGGTCCGTAATCTGATATCGGATTTCCCCGGAGCCAGAGCCTTGTCAGATTTGTCAAATCTTCAAGCGCAGATATATCGCTGAGGCGGTTAGAGCGCAGATAGAGGTATCTGAGATTTGTCAAATCTTCAAGCGCAGATATATCGATGAGGCGGTTATAGGACAGATAGAGCGTTGTGAGATTTGTCAAATCTTCAAGCACAGATATATCGCTGAGGCTGGTATTGTACAGATAGAGCGATGTGAGATTTGTCAAATCTTCAAGCGCAGATATATCGCTGAGGCTGGTATTATTGCTCAGATGGAGCCATGTGAGATTTGTCAAGTTTTCAAGCACAGATATATCGCTGATGCTGTTATAGGACAGATAGAGCCATGTCAGATTTGTCAAGTTTTGAAGCGGAGATATATCGCTGATGCTGTTATCGCCCAGATCGAGCGATGTCAGTGAAGTCAATCCATCAAAATCACCGGTTTTCAGTGTTGTGATCCCTTTATTGCCAAGACCAAGTGAAGTAATAGCTGCGAGGTGCGTTGCAGTCACATCATCTGCAGAACTAACCCCCGGCACTGCGGCAACAATAGCATCGCGCACCTGCTGTGTGCGTTCACTGAGCGGCGGATCTGGTGTATCGGGTACGTCGGTAACATTAATCGTGACAGTAATGCTATCTGTCCCCCCATTCCCATCAGAAACAGAGACCGTGACCGAGTAAGATGTCTTTGTTTCATACTCCAGGGCTGCTTTGGTTTGCAGCTGCCCGGAACTGCTAACAATACCAAAAGATGCCGCATCCGTGCCACCGAGTGTATAGGTGAGCGTAGTACCACTATCCGGATCAGTCGCAGCAACCGCACTGCCGATGTTATTACCGGAGGCTGTATTTTCTGCGATAGACCGTGATGTGCTGCTGCTATCACTGAACACGGGTGCCTCGTTGACATTCGTGACATTGATCGTGATAGTAATAGTATCCGTAAGGGTTCCATCTGATACCGTTACAACTACGGTATAGGATGTCTTTGTTTCATAGTCAAGTGCTGCCTTGGTTAGCAACCTTCTGGTCGTGCTATCAAAGGTAAACGATGCTGCATCCGCGCCACCCAGACTATAGGTCAACGAGTCACCATCAGGCTCACTCACATCCAAAGCATTACCGATGCTTGTATTTGCAGCGGTATTCTCAGGAATGGAGCGCGTATCGCTGCTATGTTTAAACGCGGGTGCCTCGTTGACATTCGTGACATTGATTGTGACGCTAATGCTATCACTACCGCCGTTCCCATCAGAGACAGAGATTGTCACAGAATAGGAGGACCTGCTTTCATAATTGAGAGATGCGCTTGTGCGGAGCTGCCCGTTTGTGCTATTGATGCCAAACGATGCCGCATCCGTGCCACCGAGACTATATTCTAAGGTGTCGTTATCTGGATCGGTTGCAGCGACAGGTGTGCCGATGTCATTACCGGCAGCGGTGTTCTCCGCAACGGAACGTGATGTGCTTGTGCCATCGGTGAGGGTCGGCGCATCGTTTGCGTCTGTAACGTTGAT
This sequence comes from Candidatus Poribacteria bacterium, assembly GCA_965197475.1. Classification (GTDB taxonomy): domain Bacteria; phylum Poribacteria; class WGA-4E; order WGA-4E; family WGA-3G; genus MSPOR6. The sequence continues at coordinate 3,289,295 of CBDANF010000003.1, forward strand.
TGTAACGGTGATAGTATCCGTGCTGCTACCATCAAAAGCCGTGACCGTTACCGTATATGAGTTCTTAGCTTCGTAGTCAAGTGCAGCACTGGTTTGCAGCTGCCCTGTTGTGCTAACAATACTGAATGCGGATGCATCGGTGCCGCTGAGACTATAGGTTAAGCTATCATTGTCCGCATCTGTCGCACCAATCGCACTGCCGATGTTTATGCCGGAGGCGGTGTTTTCTGCTACGGAGCGGGTGACGGCTGCGCCATCCGTGAACACCGGCGCACGGTTGCTGGGCGCGTTGAAGATCGTCAACGGTAGATTGGCAGATTTGACAGGTTCGTAGCCTCTATGTCGCGTAGGTAGCCCCGGCAATGGGTTTCCAATATCCACAGTAACTGCACCCGTTGTGCCGGACGTGCGCGTCACAGTCCGAGATGTACTCTCCACGCCCCCTTGCGGAATTGTAAGCGTAGTTGCGCCGCCGCTGATGCTGCCATTCGCAACGCTAACAGGCAGGATAATTGCGAACGGCGCACCCGCAGGCGCGGTCGCTTTAAACTGGTTCACCCCGACCTTTTCTAATGACACAGTCAACGGCATGAGGGCCACGCTGTTAGCTTGTAGCTGGAGCAATGTCAATCTAGTCAATCCACGAAATACCCCCGCTGGTAGCGTTGAAAGTTGATTGCCATTCAAAAGCAGTTGTATCAATGATGATAAACCGGAAAACACGGCCGTGGGCAGGTCTGTCAGTTGGTTACCATCCAAATAGAGGTATTGTAGTTTTGACAATCCCGAAAACACATCTTGAGGTAGACTCGTAAGTCTGTTATTACGCAGAAAGAGTTGCGTCAGTGATGGTAAACCCGAAAACGCGTCCTCATGTATACTCCTCAACCTATTGGAGTGTATGTTAATCTGTGTCAGAGACGACATTCCAGAAAATAGATTTTGCGGGAGAGTCGCCAACTGATTGTTATGTATGTGGAGGTCTGTCACCGCGGTTAATCCAGAAAACACTTCTGGCGATAGACTTGTCAACTGATTATTACCCAAATCGAGCGTTTTCAGGGATGACAGCTCAGAGAACACATCGGCAGGAAGTGTTCTCAATTGGTTACCTTGCAATTGGAGTTCCGTAAGTGCTGTTAGTCCGTCAAAATCGCCTGCATTCAGCGTTGAAATACCCTTATTGCGCAGATTGAGACTGGTAATCGTAGCGAGGTGTGCTTCCGTTACATCGTTGGCACTATTCACACCGGGGAGTGCCGCGACAATCGCATCGCGCACCTGTGGTGTGATTGCTGATAGGCGATACCGTTTCGGGGCCTCAGGGATACTAGGTCCGGGAACAATTACCCTTAACTCACTCGATAAGGGGCGTCTGTCAGTCGTGCATACTGCGCCTACTGCATCACAATCTTCTGTCGGTAGCAGGACGATAGACACCTCCGCATTTGATTCGGGTTCAATAGTGATTTCCCAACCAAGGTTGCTGCCCTGCTGCAAGCGTCTCACGGCTTTCACCGTGCCGCCGGTCACGTTGAGTACGTCATCCCGCACGTTCCTGTAACTAATCCTGATTTTCTCACTAAAGTGAAGCTCAAACGTGAACGTGCTGCCATCATGTGATTCTGGCAATGCTTCAAAACGTGCTGTCAAACTCACTTCTGGTATATCGGTGATGTTGATAGTAATAGTGATAGTGTCGGTCAAGCTGCCATCGGAGACGGTTACGATTACGGTATAGGTCTGTTTTGTTTCGTAATCAAGTGCGGACTTGGTTCTCAGTTGACCAGTATTGTTATCAATACTAAACACAGCGGCATCCGTGCCGCTGAGACTATAAGTTAAGGTATCGTTGTTTACATCTGTCGCACTCACGGGAGTGCCGATGTTTATGCCCGATGCGGTATTTTCGGCGATTGTATGAGTGGTGGAAGTGCCATCCGTGAACACCGGCGCACTGTTAGACGGTGCACTGATAACTTCCAACGGCAGAGCTGCACCAAAAACTATTAAAATCGTCACGAAAATGGATACGACATACTTTTTATTTCCTATAAGCGTTTTCATGATAAACTCCTTAATAATGTTAGTAATGTTAATAATGTTTTTCGGTTGTAAACTATTACATAAGTTACAGTAGGTGCGGTTAGAAACCGCACCTATCACTTCTTTGTAGCACAAACTTTAGTTTGTGTCGTCCTTGCACAAACTGAAAGTTTGTGCTACATTTTGCGTTTACTTCAAAATAACCATTTTGCGCAGGAAGGACACATTGTCCGCCTGCAGTTGATAGAAATAGATACCAGTTGCGACTCGTTCCCCAACATCGTTTTTGCCCTCCCAATGCGCAGCGCGGCTTCGGTGGGTGTAGTAGCCTTCCCGCTGATGCCCTAAATCCAGTTGGCGGACAACGGCACCACGCGCATCGTAGATAGTAATCTGCACGTCACTCGCTTTTGCTAAGTGATAAGGTATCCACGTCTCAGGATTGAACGGGTTGGGATAGTTGGCGAGTAACTGCGTTTTATTTGGACGTATAGCTGCTAATACACTTTCGACTATGGCAATTGCCCGTAGATACCTGGGTGAACCGTCGCTTTCGGTGCGTAAGATGTCTAAATAGCCTTGAAGTGTTGCTGGATCTAACTTTTCAAGTGTTTTCTTATCCAGCAAGGAAAACGCTCTTATGATTGATGGAGCTACCTCTTCATCCTCAATGTGGTAGGTTACAAGTGTCACATCATCAGCATCAACTGTGTTGTCCCAATTGACATCCGTGCGAGAATTAACAATATCCTCTCCGGTTTGCCCTAATGCAGCGGTTACAAGTGCCGAATCCGTTGCATCGACACTACCATCCTCATTGACATCCCAGGGCGGGTAATCAGTAAGTTCAATAGTAACTGTAACTGTTTTTGATTCAGCCACAGGGTTTGGCTGGCCTGCGCTATCGGTGGCAGCACCTGCTGCAACATTGAAAGTCACTGACCCACTCATCGTGACATCAATGTCGGCATCAACAACATATCCAAACCACGTTTCTTGCGATCGCCAACCGCTTATAGTAGCTCCAGCGGTGTTATCTGTAAGTGTCAGCTCTGACTGTTCAAAGCCTGATACCTCCTCTTGAAACACAACACTTACCTGAAAAGAGTTGTCAAACTGGACCCCTGGAGGTCGAGTAAAACTTATGGAATTATGTTTAAAAAGACTTGTTACAAACAAGCCAGAGAAGGAAGCCCTTACAATACCGGTTTCTGTATCCAATTTTAGAACCCAGTCTGGTTCTTCACGGTAGATCAGTGTCCAAATCTCAACTTCAGGTGCAGGATCTGTTATAGTGACGGTGGTTGTATCGCTGCCGCCATTGCCGTCGGAAACGGTGATTGTGACGGAATAAGAAGTTTTACCGTCGTAATCGAGTGCTGCATTGCTTTTCAAGTAGTATTCATGGTCCTCATCAAGACTAAACAATGATGCATCAGTACCACCAAGACTATATGTCAATATGTCATCATCTTCATCAGTCGCGCGGATAGAAGTGCCTACTTCTTCGCCCTTATTTATAGATAAGGTGATGCTGCTACCATATTGGAAAACTGGTGCATTGTTTGTTACTTGCGGTGCCCTGCGTGTAGCAGTAACCGTCACGTCAACGCTTGCACTCCCCCCGTTGCCATCAGTAGCAGTGACGATGACTGAATAGTCAGATCGCGTATCGCTAATGAAAGCGGCAGTGGTTTGCAGCTGCCCTGTTGTGCTATCAATGTCAAACGATGCAGCATCTGTGCCACCGAGCGTGTATGTCAAGGTGTCGTTGTCCGCATCTGTCGCAGACACAGGATCCCCGATATTTGTACCGGCGGCGGTATCTCCATCTATTTCTATGCTCCGGATGATGTTACTTAGTAAGAACACGGGGGCGCGGTTATCGTCTACATCCGTGACATTGATAGTGACGGCGATGGTATCTGTGAGGCTACCATCAGACACAGTGATTGTTACTGAATAAGATGTCTTTGTTTCATAGTCAAGGGCTGCCTTGGTTTTCAGTTGTCCGGTTTCGCTGTCAATGCTGAATGACGACGCATCGTCACCACTAAGGGTATACATTAAGGTGTCGTTCTCCTGATCTACTGCAGCCACTGGCGTGCCGATGTTTTCACCCGCCGCCGTATTCTCTGCGACTGATCGGGTCACAGGTGGAGACTCAGAGCCTGCGGCTACTATTGAGACAATTGCGAACGCGGGTGCATCATTTACATTATTGACATTGATAGTAACGGTGATAGAATCAGTAAGACTGCCATCAGAAACAGTAATTGTCACCGTATAGGAGTTTTTTCTTTCATAGTCAAGCCATGCCTTGGTTTTCAGATGGCCTGTTTCGCTGTCAATGTCAAACGATGCAGCGTTGTAGCCACCGAGGGTATATTCCAACGGGTCGTTATCCGCATCGGTCGCTGTAACTGCACTGCCGATGTTTGTATCCGCAGCCGTGTTTTCATCTATGGCGCGGGTTGTGCTATCGCCTTCCGTGAATACGGGGGCGTTGTTTGTCACTTGGTCTACGTCTTGATCCGTTTGTTTGTTCTGGCCGGGACGATTATCCGTGGACAAAGGAGCAATGTTATCGTCGACTTCTGTGACGTTGATAGTAACGGTGATTGTGTCAGTTCCACCGTTTCCATCGGAGACGGTGATTGTCACCGTATAGGTGTTCTTCGTGTCATAGTCAAGCGCAGCACTCGTTTGCAGCTGCCCTGTTGTGTCGACAATATCAAAGGATTCTGCATCCGTCCCACTAAGCGTCCAGGTCAACGTATCACTGGTATCCGAATCTGTAGCGGATACAGGATCACCGATGTTTTCACCAGCATCCGTATTCTCCGCAACGGAGCGGGTTGTGCTTTCACCATCAGTGAACACGGGGGCGTTGTTCGCACTCTCCTCAGGTGGAATCGTGATATCTATGTTTACATTCGGATTATTCTGCTTGAGCCTGCGAAGCGGACCGTAATCCGAAATCGGGTTCCCGCTGATATGTAAGGATGTGAGTGATGTCACATTTTCAACGGCAGACATATCATCGATTTTATTGTTTTGTAGGTCAAGTATTTTCAGTGCGGTGAGCCCATCAAAGACATCTGATGGCAAGGAAGTCAAGTCGTTCTCGTATAGACTGAGGTCTTCCAGTGCGGTGAGTTCGTCAAAAATACCCGATGGCAAGGAATTCAAACCGTTGTCCCACAAACTGAGTTCTGTCAGTGAAGTGAGCTCGTCAAAGACATCTGATGGCAATGAAGTCAACAACGGATTTTTTTCTATCTCAAGTTTTGTCAGAGCGGTAAGATCATCGAAATCACTGGCTTTCAGGCTTACTGCCCCTGCATTGATTATTTCAAGTTCGGTAATAGCGGCAATATGTTCCGCAGTCACATCATTCGGAGAATTTACGCCCGGGATCGCAGCAACGATAGCATCTTGCACCTGTGGTGTACGTCCGGAGAGCAAATTAAGATTGTAATCTATGTACATATCAGGGTTGTTTTCAAGCAGCCTGAGGATTGGTGCCTGACTCACAATCGGGTTCCCAGCGATATGCAAATGTGTAAGTGATGTCACATTTTCAACGGCAGACATATCACCGATTTGATTGTTTTGCAGGTTAAGTTTTTTCAATACGGTATTATTGTCAAAAACACCCGATGGCAAAGAACTCAACCGGTTAGACGATAGGTTAAGGTTTTCCAGTGCGGTGAGCTCGTCAAAAACACCCGATGGCAAGGAAGTCAACCGGTTTCTCCATAGGTTGAGGTCTTTTAGTGCGGTGAGCTCGTCAAAAATACCCGACGGCAGAGAACTCAATTGGTTAATCGCAAGGTCAAGTTTTGTGAGTTCGGTGAGCCCATCAAAAACATCAGATGGCAAAGAAGTCAACTTGTTCTCAGACAGGTCAAGTTCTTTCAGTGCGGTGTTATTGTCAAAAACATCCGATGACAAGGAACTTAACCAGTTAGACTCAAAGTTAATTTTTTCCAGTACGGTGAGCTCGTCAAAAATACCTGACAGCAAGGAACTTAACCGGTTTTGATGCAGGTGAAGGTTTTTCAGTGCGGTGAGCTCGTCAAAAATACCTGATGGCAAAGACCATAAACCGTTGCCGGGCAGCCAGAGTGTATCCAGTGCGGTGAGCTCGTCAAAAACACCTGATGGCAAGGAACTCAAGCCGTTGTCCCACAGACTGAGTTCTGTCAGTGCGGTGAGTTCGTCAAAAATATCAGACGGCAAAGGCCCTAACGACTGATTATGTTCTATCTCAAGTTTTGTCAGTCCGGTGAGCCCGTTGAAATCACCGGCATTCAGTCTAGTGAGCCCTACGCTATTTAGTTCAAGTTCGGTAATAGCGGCAAGGTGCGCCGCGGTAACATCAGCAGCGGAAGTTACACCCGACACTGCGGCAACAATAGCGTCGCGCACCTGCGGCGTGCGATTACTGAGGGGACCCAGGTCATCGCCGCTCTCTGTGACGTTGATCCTCACAGTGATAGTATCGCTTCCGCCTTCCCCATCGGAGACAGTGATTGTCACCGTGTAGGTGCTCTTCGTGTCATAGTCAAGTTGATCCTTGGTTTGCAGCTGCCCTGTTGTGCTGACAATACCAAACGATGCAGCATCCGTGCCACTGAGCGTCCAAGTCAACGTGTCCTCATCCGCATCTGTTGCTGCAACGGCAGGACCGATGTCTTCGCCGGAACTGGTTCCTTCCTGCACAGCGCGCGTTGTGCTGCTACCATCCGTGAACACGGGGGCGTTGTTTGCACCCTCCTCGGGTGGAATCGTGATATCTATGAATATACTCGGCTTCTTGAGCTTGAGCCTGCGGAGCGGTCCGTAATCCGAAATCGGGTTCACTTCAACATGTAAATGTGTGAGTGATGTCACATTTTCAACGGCAGACATATCACTGATTTTATTGCTTTGCAGGTCAAGTATTTTCAGTGCGGTGTTATTGTCAAAAACACCCGATGGCAAAGAACTCAACTTGTTAGACGATAGGTTAAGGTCTTCTAGTGCGGTGTTATTGTCAAAAACACCCGATGGCAAAGAACTCAACTGGTTAGTCCATAGGTTGAGGTTTTTTAGTGCGGTGAGTTCGTCAAAAATATCAGACGGCAGAGAATTCAACTGGTTACTCGAAAGGTCAAGTTTTGTGAGTGCGGTGAGCCCATCAAAGACATCCGATGGCAAAGAACTCAAACTGTTGTCCCACATTTTGAGTTCTGTCAGTGAAGTGAGCTCGTCAAGAATATCTGACGGCAAAGAACTCAAACTGTTTTTATCCAAGTCAAGTTTTGTGAGTTCGGTGAGCCCATCAAAGACATCCGATGGCAAAGAAGTCAGACTGGCTTGACGCAGGTTAAGGTTTTTCAGTGCAGTGTTATTGTCAAAAATATCTGATGGCAAAGACCCTAAACCGTTATTGTTCAGCCAGAGTGTCTCCAGTGCGGTGTTATTGTCAAGAATACCTGATGGCAAGGAACTCAAACCGTTGTCTAACAAACTGAGTTCTGTCAGTGCGGTGAGTTCGTCAAAAATATCTGACGGCAAAGACCCTAACGACTGATTATTTTCTATCTCAAGTTTTGTCAGTCCTGTGAGTCCATTGAAATCACCGTCTTTCAGTCCTGTGAGCCCTACGCTATTTATTTCAAGTTCGGTAATAGCGGCAAGGTGCGTCTCAGTCACATCATCTGCAGAAGTTACGCCCGGGACCGCAGCAATGATCGCATCTTGCACCTGTTGTGTGCGATCACTGATGGGGCTTATGTCATCGCTGCTCTCTGTGACGTTGATCCTCACAGTGATAGTATCGGTGCCCCCATTGCCATCGGAGACAGTGATTGTCACCGTGTAGGTGTTCTTCGTGTCATAATCAAGCGCAGCACTCGTTTGCAACTGTCCTGTTGTGTTGACAATACCAAACGATGCAGCATCTGTGCCACCGAGCGTGTATGTCAACGTATCATTATTTTCATCTGTCGCCGCAACGGCAGTGCCGATATTTTCACCTGCACTTGTGTTTTCCGCAACGGAACGGGTTGTGCTGTCACCATCCGTGAACACGGGGGCACTGTTTGATTCTGGCTCTATTTGTTTGTCATCTCCGGGACGACTCTCCGTGACACTGATAGTGACGTTGATAGTATCGGTCCCCCCATTGCCATCAAAAACAGAGACGGTAACCGAATAGGAGGACTTGGTATCATAGTCAAGGGAGGCACTTGTTTGCAATTGCCCGGAACTGCGAACAATACCAAACGAGGACGCATCTGTGCCACCGAGTGTATAGGTGAGCGTATCGTTATCCGCATCTGTGGCAGAGACGGGACTGCCGATGTTTTCACCGGAGGCTGTGTTTTCAGCAATGGAACGGGTCGTGCTGCTACCATCGCTGAAGACAGGTGCCTCGTTGACATTTGTGACGTTTATCGTGACGGTAATACTATCGCTACCACCATTCCCATCAGAAACAGTGATCGTTACCGAGTAGGATGTCTTCCTTTCATAGTCAAGAGCAGTGCTTGTGCGAAGTTGTCCGTTTGTGCTATTGATACCAAACGAGGACGCATCTGTGCCACTAAGGGTATAGGTCAAATCATCATTATCAGGGTCGGTTGCGGGGACGGCACTGCCGATGTTTTCACCGGAGGCTGTGTTTTCAGCAATGGAACGGGTCGTGCTGCTACCATTGCTGAAGACAGGTGCCTCGTTGACATTTGTGACGTTTATTCTGACGGTAATGCGATCACTCCCGCCATTCCCATCAAAGACAGAGACGGTTACCGAATAGGATGTCTTGCTTTCATAATTGAGAGCTGCACTTGTGCGGAGTTGCCCGGTTGTGCTATCAATGCTAAATGAAGCATTATCCGTGCCACCGAGACTATATTCCAAAGTATCGTTATCCGCATCTGTAGCAGAGACGGCATTGCCGATGTTCACACCGGATCCTGTGTTCTCTGCAATGGGGCGTGTCGTGCTTTCACTGGCAAACGTTGGTGCGCGGTTCTCATCTACGTCTATGATAGTGATAGTGACGGCGATCGTATCTGTGAGCGTGCCATCAGACACAGTGATTGTTACTGAATAGGATGTCTTGTTTTCATAGTCAAGGGGATCCTTGGTTCGCAACTGCCCGTTTGTGCTACCGATACTAAACGAACCCGCATCCGTGCCACTGAGGGTATATTCCAAAGTATCGTCATCCGCATCTGTAGCAGAGACAGCATCGCCTATGTCCACGCCAGAGCCGGTATTCTCAGCGATGGAGCGGGTCGTGCTTTCACTGGCAAACGCTGGTGCGCGGTTCTCATCTACGTCTGTGACACTGATAGTGACACTAATAGTATCGGTAAGCGTGCCATCAGAAACGGTGATTATTACCGAATAAGATGTTTTCCTTTCATAGTCAAGAGCTGCGCTTGTGCGCAACTGCCCGGTTGTGCTACCGATGCCAAACGATGACGCATCCGTGCCACCGAGGGTATATTCCAGCGTATCGCCATCATCCGGATCGGTTGCGGAGAGCGTGCCACCGATATTCACGCCTGCTGCCGTGTTCTCTGCGATAGACAAAGTTGTGTCGGTACTGTCCGCAATGACAGGTGCCTCATTCACATTCGTGACGTTTATCGTGACGGTGATCGTATCTGTGCTGCTACCATCGGACACGGTGACCGTTACCGTATAGGAAGATTTCGCTTCATAATCAAGTGCAGCACTTGTTAGCAACTGCCCTGAGCTATCATCAACACTGAACGCAGACGCATCGTCTCCACTGAGAAAATACGCGAGTTTGTTGTTGTCTGCATCTGTGGCAGCGATAACAGCCCCGATGTTTGTGCCTGATGTGCTGTTTTCTGCAATGGAGCGTGTTGTGCTTTCACCATCTGCAAACTCCGGAGGGGTGTTTGCCGGTATTTCGTCAAGGTCTGTGACGTTGATGGTGACCGTGATCGTGTCTGTCAGACTCCCATCCGAGACATTGATTGTTACCGAATAGGAGGTCTGCCTTTCAAAATCAAGATCAGCACTGGTCTTCAGTTGTCCGGTTGCATTATCAATGCTAAACGCTGCCACATCCGTGCCACCGAGCGTGTAAGTCAACGTATCGTTGTCTGGATCCGTAGCAGACACAGCACTGCCGATATTGATGCCTGCAGGTACGTTCTCAGCAATAACACGGGGCGTACTACTCCCATCCGAGAAAACAGGTGCCTCATTGACATCACTGACGTTGATTGTGACGGTGATGCTATCTGTGAGCGTGCCATCAGAGGCGATAACGGTTACCGAGTAAGAAGACTTGCTTTCATAGTCAAGAGCTGCCTTAGTTTGCAACTGCCCGGTTGTGCTATCAATACTGAACGATGACGCATCTGTGCCGCCGAGGCTATAGGTCAAGGTATCATTATCAGCATCTGTCGCAGTGATCACACTGCCGATATTGACTCCAGACCCTGTCCTTTCAGCAACGGTGAGGGTTGCGCTATCATCTGCAAACGCGGGCGCGGTGTTTGCGGGTGCCTCGTCCACATCGGTAATACTAATCGTGACAGAGATACTATCACTACCGCCCTTGCCATCAGAGACGGTGATTGTCACCGAATAGGATGTCTTAGTTTCATAGTCAAGGGCTGCACTTGTGCGCAGCTGCCCGGAGGTGCTATCAATGCTAAATGATGACGCATCCGTGCCACCGAGGCTATATTCCAACGTATCATTATCTGCATCCGTAGCAGACACAGCTGTGCTAATATCTACACCAGACCCCGTGTTTTCAGCAATAGAGCGGGTCGCGCTATCGCCATCCGTGAACACGGGTGTGCTGTTCTCATCTATGTCCGTGACGGTGATGGTGACAGCGATCGTATCTGTGAGGCTACCATCGGACACAGTGATTGTTACCGAATAGGAGGTCTTCTTTTCATAGTCAAGAGCTGCACTTGTGCGCAACTGTCCGGTTGTGCTATCAATACTGAATGATGACGTATCCGTGCCACTCAGGCTATAGGTGAGCGTGTCGTTATCCGCATCGGTCGCAGAAATGGCTGAACTGATGTCTACACCCGCACCGGTATTCTCCGCTATAGAACGGGTTGTGCTGGTGCCTTCCGTGAACATAGGCGCATTGTTTGTAGACGTGAGATCAGGTTCTTTCGTGGTAACATCACCGCCCGTTGCGGGTTTCTCTTCTATATCTGTGACGCTGATTGTGACACTAATCGTGTCTGTCATTTTTCCATCAGAGACGGTGATCGCTACTGAATAGGAGTTCTTCGTTTCATAATCTAAGGCTGCGTTTGTTTTGAGCTGCCCAGACTCTGTATCAATGGCAAATGCTGATGCGTCTGACCCACCGAGGCTATATGCCAAAGTATCGTTATCTGCATCAGTCGCAGAGATCGGTTCACCGATATTCTCACCCGATGCCGTGTTTTCTGCTATTGATCGCGTTGCACTTTCACCTTCCGTGAACACAGGCGCACGGTTCTCGTCTATGTCAATAACAGTAATAGTGACGGTGATGCTATCTGTGAGCGTGCCATCAGAGACGGTTAGCGTCACGGAATAAGAGTTTTTCGTTTCATAATCTAAGGCTGCTTTTGTTTGCAGTTGCCCCGATGTGTTGACAATATCAAACGACGCTGCATCTGTCCCACTCAATGTCCAGGTAAGCGTGTCATTATCAGCATCTGTTGCAGCTATTGCATTCCCGATATTTGTGCCTGCTGCTGTATTTTCTGCTATGCTGCGGGTGGCACTTACTCCCGCTGTGAATACGGGTGCTACGTTTATGTCACTGAGAACTTCCAACGGCTGTTGATTAGATTTAACAAGCGCGTAGCCGGTATGCGTTGCAGGCAGACTTGGCAAGGTACCGATATCCACCGTGACAAGACCCGTCGTGCCGGCAGTGCGGAATAAGGGGAGAGGTTCGGTTTCCACACTGCCTCTGGGAACGGTAATGGTAGCACTACCATCAGCAATGCTCCCATTTTCGACGGTGACAGGCAGCACAATATCAAAAGGCGCGCCTGTCAAGGCAAGAACTTTGATCTGATTTACGCCAACCTTCTGGAGCGATATATTCAGAGGAAATGGGTCAACAGTATTACCACTCAAGTTGAGTTCTTGCAGCGATACCAAGTCTCTGAAAATACCATCGGGTAAACTCGTCAGTTGATTATTCGCCAAATTGAGCGTTGTGAGAGACAACATCCCTGCGAAATCATCACTACTCAGCGCAGTGATCCCCTTGCCACTTAAGTCAAGGTTTGTGATTGTTGCAAGCTGGATGTCGCTTACATTACGGCAATCGGTTACATCCAGCACCGCAGCTGCGATCGCTTCTGCTACTTCAGGTGTGCGGTTACAGACGGTTGATTTAGAGAACGCGTAGCCGAAATGGTTCGGAGGTAGTCCGGGTAACGCGCCGATATTCACGGTTGCCATATCAACGACGGTGAAGGGCGCACTTGTGAAGATGCCTTTCGGAATAGTGACCATCATCGCACCAATCGGTAACATAATATCAAACGGCGCACCTGTCGGGATGACGGCTTGGAACTGATTTGCATCAACTTGCTGTAGCGATACCATGAGCGGTAACGGATCAATCAAGTTTCTACCTAACCGAAGGCTTGTCAATGCGGTAAGTCCTGCAAAGATACCATTCGGCAGGCTGCTCAGCATGTTGTTGTATAGATTGAGACTTGTCAGTCCGGTCAATCCAGAAAAATCACCTGTTTTCAGGGCTGAAATGCCAGCACCGCGAAGATTGAGGCTCGTAATTGCTGCAAGGTGTGCATCAGTCACAGCATTCGCTGAACTTACGCCCGGGACCGAAGCAACGATAGCGTCACGCACTTGCGGTGTCCGTTCGCTGACAGGAAGTGACATTGAGACTAAGACGGTATCAGCTGTATCAATAATACTGATGATGACTCTTATTGTATCTGTAAGGTTACCATCAGAGACAGTGATTGATACCGAATAGACGCGCTTCGCTTCATAATCCAATGCTGCTTTTGTTGTCAACTGTCCGGTAGTAGAATCAATGTCAAACGCTGCTGCATCAATGCCACCAAGCGTCCAAGTCAAGGTATCGCTGGTATCCGCATCTGTTGCAGCGACCGCACTGCCGATGTTGACACCTGCTGCCGTGTTTTCTGCGACTATGCGGGTAGTGATATCGCCATCAGAAAACATCGGCGCAGTATTTGTTGGTGTTGGTGGGTCGGGGTCGGAAACTACCGGCGGGTCGGGGTCAGGAACTACCGGCGGGTCGGGGTCGGGAACTACCGGCGGGTCGGGGTCGGGAACTACCGGCGGGTCGGGGTCGGGAACTACCGGCGGGTCGGGGTCGGGAACTACCGGCGGGTCAGGGTCGGGAACTACCGGATGGTCAGGGTCTACCGGGATCGTGGTTACTTCACCGATAACCTCAAGCGGAAGTGCGTCAGATTTGGATAGCACATAACCGTAATGGTGCAGCGGTAGACTCGGTAACGTGCCAATATCAACAGTGACAGCAGCGGTCGTGTCGGCTGTGCGGGATACTGTGAGGGCACTGCTCTCCGTGCTACCCTTAGATATAGTGATGTTGGTTGCCTCGCTCGCAATGCTGCCGTTCATGGCACTGAGCGGTAGGACAATATCAAACGGCGCACCGGTCGGCACAACAACCTTGAACTGTCTATTATCAACCTTTTCTATTGATACAGTAATCGGTAACGGGTCAACAGTGTTGCCACCTAAACGGAGCGTTGTCAATGTAGTTAACCCTGCAAAAATGCCATCAGGCAGACTACTGAGTTCGTTGTTATACAGATTGAGATTGGTAAGCCCAGTCAAGCCAGAAAAATCGCCTGTTTTCAGTGCTGAAATACTGGCACCGCGTAGATCGAGACTCGTTATTGCTGCGAGATGTGTTTCAGTCACATCGGCAGCAGCGTCCACGCCCGGCACAGCAGCTACGATTTCATCGCGCACTTGTGGTGTGCGATCGGTAACAGGCGTGACAGCCGCATAACTCGTGCCATATGTGCCGAGAATAATTAAAAGAGATACTAAAATAGATAAGACATACTTTTGATTTAGAAATTGTGTTTTCAACATAAACTCCTTTTTTGTTAGTTTCAGACGGTAGATGCGGTTTGCTAACCGAGATTCTGTCTGAACCAGGATTCACAGGATTATAGGATTTTCAGGATTACAGAAGATTACCCATCTAATGCTAACCCTAATAAGAGACAACTTGCAATCAAAGAAACCCAATAATCCTGGAAATCTGGAAATCCTGAAAATCCTGGTTCAGACAAGGCATTACTTCAAAATAACCATTTTACGCAGGAAGGACACACTGTCCGCCTGTAGTTGATAGAAATAGACCCCTGCCGCAACCTTCTCACCGAATTCGTTTTCACCATCCCAATAGGCAGCACGTTTTTTGCTCGTGTAGTACCCTGCAACCTGATGTCCTAAACTCAATTCCCGAACCACGACACCACGCGCATTGTAGATCGTCAATGTGACATTAGCGGGCTTGGATAAGTGATACGGTATCCACGTCTCAGGGTTGAACGGGTTGGGGAAGTTTGGCAAGAGTGCTGTCTCTTTCGGTGTCAACGCCTCAAGGAGTTGTTGTAAAAAGAGAATACCTTGTAACGACTTCGCATCCGTGAGACCCAACTGCTGTGCTTGGGAGAGCCACTGTTTGACATTTGCTGCCGTTAGTTTATCAAGGGATTGGAGATGCAGAGAGGGTGCAGCGGCACTGGTGCCCAATGCGCCAGCAACGAGGACAAGGTCCTGAATATTGACAATCCCGTCGCCGTTGACATCAGCACTATTTGCGCCTGATTGTCCTAAACGCCCGGCAACCAACACCAAATCTTGGATGTTAACAGCCCCATCATCGTTTACGTCCTCTGCAAGTTTGCGTGGCGGTGGTAGTTCCCCTCCAAAAATTAATCCAAAAAACTCATTATAGTTATGTTTAGAAGTATCTACCCATAGAGGCAAATAGCCTAAACGCCTTTCTAATTGTGCTTCATAAAGTGAATTGGGATGGACATTACTTCCAAAAAATTCTGAATATGTATTACTAAGACCAGATGCACCAACATACCCTATCAGATTAGATTGTGTAATAAAATAATATTCAGGATTCGTTGTCCACATATCAAGTAATCTACTTTCTTCTGAAACATTATTCCATCTTGTCCAACCATCTAAATGATGAGGTAATCTATTATATCGGCCACTACTACTTTCATGTGTTTGGCTATGATAATTATCAAGTAATGTATTACGTGGTTGGTTTCCATGTGTATCAGGTCCATCTATCACAGGGCCTCCAATTCCCCAAACAACATTTCCAGATGATTTTCCACTTATATTAATGCCATGTATAGCACCCAAATCCGTATGATCTTCTAATAATCCGATTAGGCAATATGTTGCACTAGCTGCAGCAGCAGTATAATGACCGCGCCCACCATCTTGTATTACAGAAAGCACTGAACATGCATATCCGCTAATCCAAACTCCAATAGTACTATTAGAGAACCTACATCGCTGAACCCATGAATGTGCGACATGTCTCAATGCTATCCAACCACGACCCGGTTGCACATTATGTTTATACGGTTCTTGAAGATTCCCATCGAAATGTATATCTTCAAACCCAATATTTGTTTGTAAATTTTTCCAATATACTGAATAATTAGAATTAAGCGGCGTTGTAGTAGGTGCTTTAATATAAACTCTATTATCTTCTATTCGGTCTATTTCATGAGATTCACGAACATCTATTCCGTTACTACGAATATTTGTAAACCTATTGCTCATCTCATTTATTGAACGTGAAGAATGTTCTGCCCAATCATCATCAAACAATCCACTCGCTGTAATTATAATAAACTGCTTGTCCAAAAGTCGAGATGAATCCGCCACATCAAAGGACTTTGTGCCTCTTGGGAATTCACCTACAATTGGCGTTTTATGATCACTACCATTATGCTGCCATATACCTTCAAATAAACAATCAAGATGATCCTCTAAATTTTCGTGCATTTTAATAGTAGTTCCATTCCTAATCGCCCCTTGAGCGCCACTACCCCTGAGAACAATATTTCCAGAACCACCACGCTTTCCTACATCAATCTTTTCAAGTGGCTCACCCTGAAGAAGAACATCATATTGTCCAGGAGGAAAGAATACAATCCCTCCATCTTCAGCAGCACTAAGAGCATCTTTAATTGCTTGAGTATCTGACATATTATCATTTGGAATAGCACCGTAAGAAGTCACATCATAGATTGTACCTGTAACATCAGGAATTGGTTCTTCACCATTCTTATATCCTGCATAAGAGTAATCTATAAGATTAGGCACATTACCAGGGACATCTTCTCCAATAAATTTCCGCCAGATATTTGGAGTTGATCCTGATGTTCGATCAAATATATCAGTAATAGGACGAATACCAGTCGCCCTCATTATTTTACCGTAATTTTTACCATCAACAGTTACTTTTACTTCAACTGTATTTTCTCCTGCTTCAGGCCCAAGAATAAATGTTGATTTAATTCTGCCTGTGTTATCTGTTTTATCATTTGTAATAATAAGATATCCACTACCAGAAAGTACTGTAAATTCTACTGGATGATTTGGTATACGGACTCCATCTTTTTCCACTTCAACATGCAAAGGGTTCGGCAGCGGATATCCAGCTGCACCTATTTGATTATCGCTTGATATACTATCTATAGTAACTTGTGCTTGTGTTGTTAATAAAATTAAAAAACAGGTAAACATTATGGTTGAAAGTAAAACTAACCTTTTCATTGTTTTCTCCTTTAAGGTTCGGATTTCCAAGTATTGGCAATTAGTGCTTTAAGCTGCCCCAAATAGTTGCAAACTTGCCACGCGCTTCAACTGGCGTAACATTTAGACCAGATGCCAACCCGGCAATTTCGCCATCCTCAAGTCCTCTATCGTAAAGGTGAACTTCATCAATCAGGCCCTCCCATAACCTGCTTTCATTATCTTTGGCACCTTTACCGATGAGGAATTTTTCTACATCCGTGATCGCGCCTTCGGTAGCCTCCGTATTATCGGTGGGTTCATCAAGTTCACCATCAATATAGAGCGCAAGTAGATTACCACTACTCCAGGTTAACACGAGGTGTTGCCATTCTGTGGTTTGGACCTCACTTACACTTTCATATTGCTGCTGTCCGCTTGTCGTACTAATGCCTGCTTTGATGACGTTCGTACCGCCTCCAGCCCAACCTTTAGCATCATATCGTAAGGTGAATATGTTGTCGCTACCGTCAGGGTCTATGCCGTGAATGATTCCTCTGTCGGAGTCTACCGATGTGGATTTTACCCAAACTGAGATCGAAAAAGCGGTGAGTCCATTGATGTAGTTGGCACCGTTTGTATCTTCTGCAGTGCTGCCACTGCCATCAAGTGCCAACGCACCCCCAATTTTTCCACCTGTTGCTTCCCAACTGGCACTGCCGGTAAGAGTCGCGTTGTTAACATTTCCACTGCTATCCGCAGCGGTTTGTCCATTTGCCTCATCAAATGGATAATAGACAATTAAGCCATCTTGTAAACTTGCTGATGCAATAGAACAGAAAACTACAACAATGACGAGGGTGAATAGTGAAGTTAAAAGTTTATTACGCATTTTGAATTTCTCTTTATGTTTAAATGACTGTGAACTTTTTTCGCTCACAGTTCGTAAGTCGGGTAGAAGCACCCGACAATTTAGCTTCTTATCTTTCTTGTGGGAGGGCTTTTCAAGCCCTATGTTACAAGATTTTCCATTTGTCTGAACCAGGATTCACAAGATTATAGGATTTTCAGGATTATAGGGACATCTGAGATAAATAGCCCTTTTCAACAGATTACGCATCTAACGCTAATCCTAATAAGAGCCAGACTCGCAATCAAGGAAACCCAATAATCCTGGAAATCTGTCCATCCTGAAAATCCTGGTTCAGACAAGGTGTTACTTCAAAATAACCATTTTGCGCAGGAGCGACATATTGTCTGCTTGTAGTTGATAGAAATAGAGACCACTCGCAACGCGCTCGCCGATTGCATTGCGTCCATCCCAATGTGCGGTGCGGCTTCGGTGGGTGTAATAGCCTTCCCGCTGATGCCCTAAATCCAATCGGCGGACAACGGTACCGCGCATATCATAAATCGTAATCTGCACATCACTCGCTTTTGCAAGATAATAAGGTATCCACGTCTCTGGGTTGAACGGGTTCGGATAGTTCGGTAAAAGTGCTGTCTCTTTCGGGTTTGTCAGTGCGGCGAGGAGTTGTTGTAAAAAGAGAATACCTTGTAACGACTTCGCATCTGTCAGATCCAACTGCTGTGCTTCAGATAGCCACTTTTTGACATCTGCAGCCGTGAGCATAGAGAAGTCTTTGGCATAAAGTGACGGTGCAGTGGCACTGCTGCCCAATGCGCCAGCAACGAGGACGAGGTCCTGAATGTTAACAACACCATCACCGTTGACATCAGCACTATTTGCGCCTGATTGCCCTAAACGCCCGGCAACTAACACTAAATCTTGGATGTTAACAGTCCTATCATCGTTTACGTCCTCTGCAAGTTTGCGTGGCGGTGGTAGTTCCCCTCCAAAAATTAATCCAAAAAACTCATTATAGTTATGTTTAGAAGTATCTACCCATAGAGGCAAATAGCCTAAACGCCTTTCTAATTGTGCTTCATAAAGTGAATTTGGATGGACATTACTTCCAGAAAATTCTGAATATGTATTACTAAGACCAGATGCACCAACATACCCTATCAGATTAGATTGTGTAATAAAATAATATTCAGGATTCGTTGTCCACATATCAAGTAATCTACTTTCTTCTGAAACATTATTCCATCTTGTCCAACCATCTAAATGATGAGGTAATCTTCTATATTGTCCACTACTACTTTCATGTGTTTGGCTATGATAATTATCAAGTAATGTATTACGTGGTTGGTTTCCATGTGTATCAGGTCCATCTATCACAGGGCCTCCAATTCCCCAAGCAACATTTCCAGATGATTTTCCACTTATATTAATGCCATGTATAGCACCAAAATCAGTATGATCTTCTAATAATCCGATTAGGCAATATGTTGCACTAGCTGCAGCAGCAGTATAATGACCGCGCCTACCATCTTGTATTACAGAAAGCACTGAACATCCATATCCGCTAATCCAAACTCCAATAGTACTATTAGAGAACCTACATCGCTGAACCCATGAATGTGCGACATGTCTCAATGCTATCCAACCACGACCCGGTTGCACATTATGTTTATACGGTTCTTGAAGATTCCCATCGAAATGTATATCTTCAAAACCAATATTTGTTTGTAAATTTTTCCAATATACTGAATAATTAGAATTAAGCGGTGTTGTAGTAGGTGCTTTAATATAAACCCTATTACCTTCTATCCTATCTATTTCATGGAATTCTTTAATATGTATTCCTCTGCTACGAATCTCTGTAAACCTATTGCTCATCTCATTTATTGAACGTGAAGAATGTTCTGCCCAATCATCATCAAACAATCCACTCGTTGTAATAATAATAAGAAACTGCTTGTCCAAAAGCCGAGATGAATCTGCTACATCAAAGGACTTTGTGCCTCTTGGGAATTCACCTACAATTGGCGTTGCATGATCACTACCATTATGCTGCCATATACCTTCAAATAAACAATGAAGATGACCCTCTAAATTTTCGTGCATTTTAATAGTAGTTCCATTCCTAATCGCCCCTTGAGCGCCACTACCCCTGAGAACAATATTTCCAGAACCACCACGCCTTCCTACATCAATCTTTTCAAGGGGTTCACCCGGAAGAAGAACATCATATTGCCCAGGAGGAAAGAATACAATCCCTCCGTCTTCAGCAGCACTAAGAGTATCTTTAATTGCTTGAGTATCTGACAAATTATCATTTGGAATAGCACCGTAAGAAGTCACATCATAGATTGTACCCGTAACATCAGGAATTGGTTCTTCACCATTCTTATATCCTGCATAAGAATAATCTATAAGATTAGGCACATCGCCAGGGACATCTTCTCCAATAAATTTCCGCCAGATATTTGGAGTTGATCCTGATGTTCGATCAAATATATCAGTAATAGGACGAATACCAGTCGCCCTCATTATTTTACCGTAATTTTTACCATCAACAGTTACTTTTACTTCAACTGTATTTTCTCCTGCTTCAGGCCCAAGAATAAATGTTGATTTAATTCTGCCTGTGTTATCTGTTTTATCATTTGTAATAATAAGATATCCACTACCAGAAAGTACTGTAAATTCTACTGGATGATTTGGTATACGGACTCCATCTTTTTCCACTTCAACATGCAAAGGGTTCGGCAGCGGATATCCAGCTGCACCTATTTGATTATCGCTTGATATACTATCTATAGTAACTTGTGCTTGTGTTGTTGATAAAATTAAAAAACAGGTAAACATTATGGTTGAAAGTAAAACTAACCTTTTCATTGTTTTCTCCTTAAATACATAGCATTTTAAAACTTTAATAGTTGATGTTATCACTACATTTATGTTAGCGTGATTAAAAGAAGACAAGACGAATTAACTGCCGTTTCATAATTACTTACCCCTTTGCTGTGAAGCACAAACACGGTCAAAAAAAATTGATAATTCCATGTTAAATCTAATTTTAAGTATAGTATATTATATCATATTTATGATTTAATATGGAAATTATAATTCATTATAATCAATTTGTCAATAAATTCGTAAACCTGTAGAGCAATAATCTTGACCAAAAAAGGATTTCATGCTATTATGTACAAGACTTACGCATTTCCTCTTAAAGTCCCCCTGATAAGGGGAATTGAGGGGTTAAAAACACTGAAATAACGACTTTTTAAGTCCAATATGTGCCTTTCTGCTCAATTTGCGTAAGTCGTCCTGATGTGCCACCAATTCTCTAATGCGTGCCTGCTATATCACACTTCTTTTTAGAAACCATGCAATCATTGAAAAATATTATTGAACGCTGCCATCAACGGCACAAGAAACCGCTTCGGCAACGAAAAACAATCATAACACCTGCGCCTTACAAAGGACTTCCTTATCATTTCACAGTCTATTGCGCATACAGATATCCTGTCAGGTTGTATGACTTGGAACAGGCAGCCATCTCTTTTATGCCAATAGGACGCGCCCCTAACAATGACCACGGTCCAAACCCTGTTGGCGGTGAAAGGTTCTTGAAACGCCAAACCGTAGATAATTGGGGAATAAGACGATGGAAAACATCATGGGGAATTCAGGTGTATACAGGTATCCCCTCCGAACGCGATGAGGCACAATGGCACGACCTCAATTTTACATATCAGGCACTATGTGCTGCACCGGACGCTGTTTTGAACTGTATCGAGACACTTGTCAATGCTGTTGTAAACCCGTTGTTGACAATGTCAAAGTCTGGCGGATTGCGTTTTTCTTGTAGAGTCCCGGATTATCTGCATCCAAATACCCATGAGGCGAAGCAGTATATCTATAAGCACACACCGAGCACGGAAAATCCACATCAACGAGACGTGTATCTCGAAATCTTCGGGAAAGAGAGTTACAACCGCTGGGATGCACGCTACGAAATACTGCTTGGAAATCTGTTAGACCCACCCGTGATTTCCGAAGAGGTACTTTTTACCGTTATTGATAAACTTCGTGCTGAGATTCATGACCCTACACCACTTGGGCAGCAAACCCTGAAACCGGATCCCCAAGCCAGCACCGTTGTGCCGCCATCCCTCGGTTCAAATCTGCTTGATCTCGCAAAAGATGCGTTTTTGGAACACGGCTATTCTTATGTTAAACAGGAGGACAATTTTCACCAGTGGACCCGTCAGGGCAGCGAGGGTAGAGACATCTCTGTGTTATTATGGGAGGACCGCGGCACCGTGTGGGTCCGCGCGGCTACACCGAATACTGAATTCCCCATGAATGCCACGTCTATCACAGATATCTGGGATGATACCGGCATTATACCACCGGTACCTGCTACCGGCCTGCCTGTATCCGATAAGGTGCTTGCTGTCCGGGCGGGAAAACTGAGTCCATTGGCAATAAAACGCCTACCTCCTGTGCTGCGGAAGCCGGAACAGACGCAAAAGAATTACAACACACACGAACAGAATAAAGTTCAGATCCAACAAGTTTTTGACAGGACGGAACGCATTATTGGGCTCATTGCCGAAACAGGGGCAGGTAAAACTTATGCAGCCGGCTCCTATGTTCTCAACGGTGGGGCTATCAGTTTGAACGCGGGTTTTTGGACAGTAGAAGAGATAGCAAAACAATTTCAAAAGCGCAATGTGCAATCGGTCGCACGTTGGCGGTCGCGGAGATTCCGATGGGATCATGTGAAAGATATACCTGTTGACGTGCGGATGGCAACCCCCTTCCAACACGGAAATATGTGTGAGGATTATGAACGGTGCAGCACACTTGAGGCAAGGGGAGGCAACCCGAATGAAAGTATTTGCCCGCAATGCCCTATTCAGACAGAATGCCAGGATCGCGGCTATCTATCACAACCCGCCGCATTAAAACGCGCCACAGCACAAATATCGGGAACACTTTATCAGTTTTACGATCCGCAATACTCGAAAATCGTAGCAGAGCTCCTTGAAAAAGTTGATGGGACAGAACGGCTTTGTATCATTGATCAAATCCCACCGCAAGGTCTGTTTTTTGAATGTTATATGCCAAAAAGGATATTAGAAGAATGGAGTGTCAACTGGCAAAGGGAGATTTTGGGAAAGTTTGCCAAAGCGTTGTTGAACGCATTAGAAATCAAAACCGATCCGAATGATAATGCTGTTAGACGGATTCGCACTGCGGTGGAAGCGTTTCAACAATACGAAGCGGAACTCATCAGACAGATGTGTCAAGTGCCTGTGAAAGGGAAAGTCATCAATCGCGGATATGTTGATGCTGAAACCGGAAAGGAATTGGCGCAGTTCACCATCGAGTTTGAAGGCGGTGCTTCTGCTTACATTCCATTAGACAAAAACGCTAAAGGGACACTCACTGCAAAGGGGTTGCCACTTTTTATCCCTAACTCTTTCGTGCTGAACGAAGACATGAAAATCCCTATGCAGATGGCAGAAGCTATTCAATTGGGCATCTTGAACACGGAGACCGTCCAGAGCATTCAGAAATTTCCCACTGTTTGTCGGTATCCGAACTGGACGTTCTGGCATCAGCTGAAACATTTCTTGGCATATTACACACAGGATGCGGATGCACCGATGATATTGCATCACAACGTCTTGCATTTATGGATGCCGCCAGTGCTGCATTCAAGCGTCAAACGCTTGCTGTTAATGTCATCAACCTTTTCTGAGCGAGATTTACGGAAAGCGTTCCCGAATGAAGAGATCAAAGTCATTCGTGTTAAACCGGCAGCCTGGGTCAAGGGAAATCAGGTTTTTCAGATACGTACAGGCACCTATCCACGGGAAACAGTGTTAGAACATAACAAAAGTTGGAACGTTCTTGGCGTATCTAAAATGGGACAACGTTTTTTTCAAGGTATCCGATCAGAAATTGCACGCGACCCAACCGTTAAGCATGCGATTGTTACCGACAGGTCAATTATCAAGCAATTGCCAGATGTCGCAGAAAGTGACAACGTCTGTTTCATCACGGATTTCAAAGTATTAGAAGGGTTAGAGACCGCTTTTCAAGAAGCACAAGTCTTATGGATAGTCGACACACCGTATTGGGCACATGGTATCATTTGGCGAAGAGCACAGATTTTATATGGAAACAACGAAACACCGCTCTGCTATGAAATTGAAATGGAATCTCACCGGTATAAAGACCAACGTGTCCAGAACGTTTATGAAACACTCGTTGGCGGTTTACTCAGTAAGATTATAGGACGGGCAGGCTTGACCTATTTGCCAAATAAGAAGGTTGTGCTGATCGCAAGTTTCCCATTGCCAGATATTACCGATAGACCTGAGACGCTTCTGTTTGACTGGGAAGATTTTGAGGTTGCAGGTGGGCTACACAAGTTGCCGGAGGTAATAACGACACGCGAGCGTTTTGAGGCTGAAAGTGCTGCAATAACTGCTGAAACCAGTAGAACAGAGGTGGAACGTATCTTGGGATGCTCTACAGCGCATGCAAACCGTTTGTTGAATAAACTGCGAGGAGGCAACATACCACGTGTCTCTTTCCGAGAGCAGATACTCTCTCTACTTGCGAATGGCGAGAAAAAAGCATCGGAACTCGCGGCAGCTATTGATGGAAATCCGAAATCAATAGATAATGAACTTAGGCGACTTGTAGATACGGGTGAGATTGTTAAGGTTCGGTGGGGTGTTTATGCGTTGCCGGATGGGTAGTTTTGTGGATAAACCTAGTCACAGTCAAGTCAGAGGTCATTTGCTTTCCGTAATTTCAATTTTTACTGCCGGCGACTTCAAGATCGGTTTCATCAAATAGGTAGGTCTCAGTCCTGTCCGTTATACTGGGCAGGTAATGTGCAGAAAGTATCACAACAGTGTAAGGCAAACGATTCAGCCGAGTGCGTCTAATACCAAATTAACTTGATCCCACTCGGTAGGTGCGGTTTGATGAAGATTAATTTATTAATTCGGTAATTTCTTGGTGAAGCCCGGTGCGGTTAGGAAACCGCACCTACCAGGCCTGGGGCAATATAGAATTACCGAAATATTTTCTTAAACTTCATTAACCGCACCGGATTCTATAAGGAAACTGAAAATTACCCGATTAAATTCTTAATCTTCATCTAACCGCACCTACCGGTCCTGTGGAAATCGGGATTACCGACTTAAATTCTTAATCTTCATCTAACCGCACCTAGTCCCAAGAAAAATGAGATAAATCGCGTTAATTTGGTCCAATACCCAATTAACCCGATTTGTCCCGCGAGGTCCCCGTGCCTCGCAATGCTTGACTTTATCTGAAGACGTCGAATCAAGTTAATTTGGTATAATGTAATTTCTGTTTATACTTGATTTTTTCGATCATTTTTGTTTTAATGCAAACGATATGGTTTTACATTTATGAAGGTTTCTTGTCTGCAGTGTTCTTTTTCGTAGTCTTATACCGAATTAACGGGATTTGTAGCGCGAGGTCCCCGTGCCTCGCAATGCTAACCGCTATCAGAAAACTTCGAATCAAGTTAATTTGGTATTATAGGTTGGACTGAACCTCACGAAACCCAACAAACCGACAATCAATCAACCGTACAATGACGTTAACCCCGCATATTACGCATAAAGAGGATAACATAATGATTAACGAACACGCCTATACCATTGAACCAATCAAGATTTCACCAATGAATATTAATGTAAAAGATGAAGAAGGCATTAAGCAAACGATATTGAAACTCGCGCGTGGTCCCAAAAAAGGCGAAACTGAGATAGAGGTATTCAAAGTATTCGCCTCAAAGTTGGAACATGCGTTTGGAGCACAAATGTCTATGTTTAATTATCCATCAGAGGACTTCAATTATTGGAGGCTAATTCTTCCGAAAGATGGTAATTTTGATGCCACGCCTTCAAAGATATCCGTGTCGTTTCATATCAAACGCGTTGAAAGTCGGTAATTAATCCGATCAAGGAACTATTATGTATAGCGTTCTACCCGGAATTAGTCTGCCTGAAGATACAGCCTTTCTATGGAAATATATGAGTCTTGAGAAATTTGTTAGTCTTTTAGGGACAAAAAGTTTATTCTTTACAAGAGCCGATAAGTTGGACGATCCTTTTGAAGGCTTTACGCCTCCGTCAGTAAAGTCGTTTTACCATGACACAGTCGCTGATATTAATACCTTAGAGAAGTTCCAAGAAAATTGGCCTAAGTATACTTTGTGTAGCTGCTGGCATCATGCAGAGGAAGAATCCATGGCGATGTGGGAAAAATATCACATGCATAATAGTGGTATTGCCATCAAAACGACCTTCGGTGATTTTAAAGACTGCTTGAGCGAAGGTTATGAGGTATTTCTCGGCAAAATAGAATATATTAATCACTATGAATACCCGGTCCCACAAAATTTATCAGAAATGAGTATGTTATATACTTGGTATTTCCACAAGAGAAAAACGTTTGAATACGAACAAGAATTCCGCGCTATTATAGCAAACCCTCAAACATTTTTTATGAAATATATTGATAAGGATGGTAACTTTATCAGTTCAGAAACTATGCCAGAAATCATTTTAACAGGACTTACGCATTTTCTCTTAAAGTCCCCTTGATAAGGGGGACTTAGGGGGTTAAAAACACGGAAATAACGATTTTGAACTGCGGGATGGGCGCATAAGTGGTAGCATCCTTGATGGCATCTGCTTATTT
The DNA here is from genome assembly GCA_965197475.1 of Candidatus Poribacteria bacterium. GTDB lineage: Bacteria > Poribacteria > WGA-4E > WGA-4E > WGA-3G > MSPOR6. The sequence goes on from CBDANF010000003.1 coordinate 3,315,792, forward strand.
AACCCCCCTAACCCCCCTTATCAAGGGGGAATGCGTAAGTCCTGTTTAAATAAAGAATTCCGAGATACTTGTAAAACTGGCATGTCTTTTAATGTTGATGTCAGGACATTGATTGGTGAAGTCATCACATCACCATATAGTGACGACTGGGTTACAGAGACGGTCAGATCGGTTGTTAAACAATACGGATTTGATTTTGAGGTTAACGCCTCAACTTTATTAGATGAACCAATTGAAACAGTTTAGTTTGTAATACCCAATTAACGGGATTTGTAGCGCGAGGTCCCCGTGTCTCACAATCCTGACTTTATCGGAAAACTTCTAATCAAGTTAATTTGGTATTAGTCATTCGGGAGATATTATTCTAACGTGAGTTTGGTAAAAACGAGACTTCGTGCTTCTCGTAGGGGCGAGCTCCCCTCGACCGTAGGGGTTAGGCAACCTAACCCCTACGAAAATGTCCGCATATTTTTAGAATTTGCCATATATCAAACTCACGTTATTCTATATCAAATCAACGCCCAATGCGCGTTTAGCATGAGTCGCCTCTCCCAAGGCGAGACCTTGAGGTTAGAAGTTTCTCACCAGTCTTTTCCCATTTACGTAATGTGGCAGGCGTTGAACCAATGAGTTCTGCAGCCTCACCAATCTTTACTAATCTGTTTTCCATCGTTTGTAGGTGCGGTTAGATGAAGATAAAAAATAATTCGGTAATTTTCTTGCAATGCTCGGTGCGGTTAGGAAACCGCACCTACCGGTAATGGAGAAAATTAGAATTACCGAATTAATAAATTAATCTTCATGAAACCGCATCTACTGTTTTGCGTTATTTATAGTTTGTATCAAATGACCCCATGAGTTATACTATTAGTATTCGTTAAACTAACGAGTAGATGTCCTCGGATCCCCGATAATCTATTCATGGAGGTCAATATGAACCGCAAGAAGGATACCGCTTACGGTATCACTCGGCTCGAATCCAAGAATGCCAGAGCCGCGATTATTCAGAAGATTTCAGCAGACTTTAATCTAATGCCTCTCGTTGCTGAAGCCTACTATAAACAGATTTCCACCTACTTTGAACAACACGCCGATGTGCACCTGACATCAGGGCAAATCTGCTACGAGGCAGTCGCCGCAGAGGAACCCGCAGGTAAACATATCGCTTTAGCGAAAAAAGTTTCCTGTCGGCTAACTCTCAATGACACAAACGCCGATCTTGAAGTCTTAGCGAATTATGGTCTCGCAGGACTCAGACGGCATCGGATCCTCCGATTGACCCAAGAAGCTTATGACCAAGATGCCTTACTGAGCTACGAGGATTTAGCTGTATTATTAACCACCAGTCCTGCTACAGTCAAACGCGACATTCGACACTTGAAGCAGGATGGGTATTTCGTTATGACGCGCGGGACGAAACACGACATGGGCCCCGGCACTTCTCATAAAACCCAGGTCCTGGAGTTATATTTCAAAGCCTATACCTTCACCGAAATCGAGAAAAAGACGAACCACAGCGAACGAGCTGTCTACCGCTACTTGAAAGACTTTACACAAGTCGCTACGCTCCATCATCAAGGCTTTCCTAACGCACAGATACGCCTGATCACCCATCTATCTGACCGGTTGATCCGCGAGTATCTCTCACTCTATGAGGAATACCAACACACAGATCGCATAACCCAACTCCTTCACCCAGAACCTGAGGACACAAAAAAGGGGGACCTCTCATGAGCAAACCTCTAACCCGCACGCAAATCAACGAGAAGAAATTCAGACGCATCAACGATAAGTCCCTACGACAGTTGCTCATTCACCGCTTTCTCAATGACTATGGTTATGACAAAGGCGAAGTCACTGCCACCGCCATTGTTGATGATATTCTTAAGACCGTTGAAGACTATTTCGTGATTACCCTTCCTTTGGAGAAACTCGCCACCGGCGATCAACTCCCGGATGAGCGTTTCTTGAGTTATGGACAACTCGTTTGGATGGCCGTCCCTATTGAAGAGCATCCAGAAAGAGGAAAGTCCATCGTCAAAACCCGCATGAAACCCGTCATCCTGACTTACCTCGCCGCAGAGGATATTGAATCCTTTCGCAACGGTTTCACCTCCCGGCAATTGCGGATCAATCGCTTGGTCCGCTGGTGTCATCAAGCTTATGACCAAGGGGCATTATTGACACAACTCGACTTGGCAGTTTTGCTCAATGTCTGCGATGCCGTTGTCTGTGATTATGTTAATGAATGGCAAAAAACCACTGGAGAACTCTTGCCCACCCGTGGCAATATCCATGACTTATCGGGGGCTATTACCCATAAGAAAGAGATCATAACCCTCTATCTTCAAGGACATCTCACCCCCAGGATTGCCGCAAAGACCAAACACTCTAAGGAGGCAGTTGACCGATACATTCGCGATTATGAGAGCGTCAAAGTCGTTCGGAAAGCAACCGCAGATATTGATAAAATCTCACAGATTACACGACTTTCTAAACGCGTCATCTCTCAATATCTCGACCTCATACCGCAGCACCAACTCCAAGCCATAGATGCAGACCTTGCCAATTCAGACTCAAACGATGAAGCCACTCACCAAGGAGAAGCCCAATGAGACCCTAATCCTATGTTCCCGACGAACTTTACTTCGCAAAACCGGGGCAGGTGCCTTGAAAATATGGTTGACAACCGCTACTGGTTTTGCTATACTTTAGACACGTTTATCGCTAAACGCATCATTTCTCAAAGAGGATGCTCGCGATCCCAACGCAACCCACTCATCAACGATCGCTGGGAAGCCAATAAACATCAGCCTTCCAGCTATCCTATGGTCATTTGATACTATTTCAGAATCAACATTTTGCGCGTAGCCGTGTAATCCCCAGCTTTGAGCATATAGAAATAAACACCACTCGCCACGCGTTCACCGATTTCGTTTCTGCCATTCCAATGGATAGCACGGGCACGGCTCCGATACATACCCGCAGGCTGATGCCCTAACGTTATCTCCCGCACCACGATGCCACGCATATTGAAAATCGTCAGCGACACCTTCGCAGGTTTTGCAAGCTGATAAGGTATCCACGTTTCCTACCGCTATTGTTAGAAATTATTCTTGCACTTTCAAATCTGCCCAACTTGTAGTCCGTTTACCTTTCGCAGACACAAGACCTTTTAATCGAACAGTTGCTAACCGTTCCTGTTCCCCAGCATGCGACACATCTTCTATCCGATAATAGTAGAAGGTATTCGGTTTAGCGGTGGTATCTGTCCACGTGTATTCATTGCGTTCACCTGTAGTGCCAGCACCTTGAATGAGTTCGGTGTTGACAACTTTGAATTCACCGTCCTTTGTTGGACTGCGGTAGATGTAAAAACCCGCGTTATCTACCTCCGACTCCGTTGTCCATTTGAGGATAATGCCTGCATCGGTGTGTTCGGCACTGAAATGGGATAGGGTAACTGGCAATGCTTCCCTGCGACTTTTAAGATAGATTTTTATACCCGGATTCTGTTCCAATAGCGCGAGGAGCGGTTTTCGGTTCTTAATCGGATTGTCGTAAACGTATAATGTTTTGAGATTTGTGAGTTCTGTGAGGGGACTCACATCACTAATTTGGTTGCCATAAAGCCTTAAACTCGTGAGATTTGTCAACGCAGCGAGTGGGCTAATGTCCGTGATTTGATTGTTAGCAAGATCTAAACTTGTCAGATTTGTCAACGCAGCGAGTGGGCTAATGTCCGTGTCCGTGAGTTGATTTTTAGAAAGACCTAATCCTGTCAGATTTGTCAACGCAGTGAGTGTGCTAATGTCCGTGAGTTGGTTGCCATCAAGCCATAAACCTGTCAGATTTGTCAACTCAGTGAGAGGATTTATGTCTGCGATTTGATTATGACGAAGCAATAAACTTGTCAGATTTGTCAACTCGGCGAGCGGACTGATGTCCGTGATTTGATTAGTGCTAAGGTATAATGTTGTTAATTTTGTTAGCCCTGATAGTGGTGTGAGATCACTCACGTTATTGCCTCCCATTTGTATATACTCCAGATTTATCAATTCTGCCAAGGGTTTGATGTCCATGATTTCATTAGAAGCCATCTGTAAGTATGTTAATTTTGTTAGCCCTGATAGTGGCGTTATATCGCTAACTTCCGTACGATGGATGTCAAGTCTTGTCAAATTAATTGCGTATTCAAGCCCTATAATGTTTTTTTCTCTGTCAGCACCGGGCTTAAGGACAACGATGTCAAGTTCCGTTAACCTTTCCATATCCTGTTTTGTGATTATGCAATTAGATGGCTTATTAAATACTTTACAAAGTCTCGCTTTTAAAGTTGGGTCCGGTATTGAAATCTCTTGGGCTGCCGTTTCTGACACAAAACCGTTTGGTACAAACGCAAGTGTTACAAAGATGAGGAGTGTCAATGTGAAATAGCGTTTCGTTTTCATGTGTTAGTTCTCCTTTTGGAAACTGTTATACCATATCTAATTGACAAATTGTCATAGTAACTTGTAGGGAATCAACGCCTCATCCGCGTATGGCATTTGGCGTTGATTCAAAGGATTGGGTTTTGTGCCGAAAACTTGATAAAACGTTAGAGTAGGTGGGACAGAAAATTTGGGCGAGTTCGATTAGCAATCTACCTCTTTTCCCTCACTCCCGTACACTTCCATCCGTTCTTGTGTGGTAATATCTTCCGAACTTGCAGGTTTATAATGAAACTGCAATGCGCGGCGGCGTTGCGAGGAGTGGTTAACAGGACTTCCGTGATGGGTCAATCCGTGCCAGAATAGACAACCTCCCGGTTGAAGCGGCACCATCGTATCGCGAGCAACAGGAACATCTGTATCGCAGATCTGCCAATCTCGCCTTTTGAAGTGAATCATCGGTCCCTCGCTATGAGACCGAGGAATGATGTGCATGCACCCGTTTTCAGGTGTAGCTTCGTCTAAGGCGATCCACACGCCGACAACAGTTGTTCCGTGTTCCAAATTAAAATAGGCACAATCTTGATGCCACGGTTTTTCGGAACCGAAACGCGGCGGCTTAACCAACGCCATGTCTTGAAAAAGCGCAGGTTTGTCATCCATAATTCGTTCCAGCACATTGAGAAGTCCGGAGTGTGCTGCCATAGCGTTCAGACGTGGCTCATAATTTACGTAGTTGAAAATTTTTCTGATCGCATCGCGGCGTTTATCAGCGTTCATCTCATCCTTGAGTTTCGCGAGTTTTGGCTCAAATTGGATTGCTCGAAAGTCGGAGTTTTTTCCATCCATCAGATGCACCATACCTGCTATAGCATCCTGGACTTCATCCGGGGTAAAGGCATCTTCAATGACAAGGTATCCGTGCTGATGAAAATATTCGATACCCGCATCGGTTACCCCTGCAAAACTGCCAGAGATGCTATTGGCTACTGTATCAAAGTGATATAGGTCATCGGGATACAGAATTGGTGTTAGTGTCGTAGCAACGTCTTGCGGTTTATCTATTTCTTGATGATTCATAGAATTACTCCTTAAATTTCGCCTTGACCTTCGCGTTCAAGTGATGTCAAGAAATCGTTAACTCGATTGACAGCGGCTTGTGCGCGTTCGCGCGCTGATTCGCTTTTCTCCTCTTCAGCCACCCACTGCTGTCGTTTTGGAAGCCATCCGGTTTGGAGATAATTAAGCTGATTCATGAAATGCGGGTCTTCTGTCTCACTGACAAAATACTCAATGATACCGAGTAATCCGTATTTGCGATTGATCTCCATATCCTCTAATTCACCCACCATTTGGGCAAAGAGTTGCTGATTCCGATCTTGTCGGGCTTGCGCGACTTCACGTGACGACTCGGTTAGCAGTTTGTCAACAAATTCCTGCTTGGAATTAATCCAACGTGGCAAATTTCTGACATACTCCTCTAAATCAAAATTTCCGCGTTGAAGTGCGAAATACGCGTGGATATGGATATTACGGAAAAAGCCGGTATATCCAATATTTGGATCCATGGTATCTGCATCATATAGAATCTGGTTTTCGATGCTGCTATACAACAGCTTAAAGTCTTCAGCAGTCAGATTCATCGGCTTCAGGTGTGCCAAAACGACAGATGTTGCGGCTTCCACAAACGCCGGTTCAAAATCGTACATCGCCAAAATGTTTTCAGTGATCACTGCCCCAGATTCGTGATGTACCTTTCCGTGAAGATTGTGTTTATTGTAAAGTTCTGTGACAATGTTTTTTCCCGCCGGAGTAAGCATTTCGTTTAGCCAGAAGCCGTTATGGTCAAGAATACGTTTTCCGTTGTCATCCGTCAAGATAACACCATCGTAACGTTTCGTGATGTCGTGTAGGGTTCCAGCGACCTCCAGCAGCTTGACATCACCGCCTTCGCGTCTACCGAGTTCCATGCTCATTGCGCGGACGCGCATTGTGTGGTTCCACGTATAGTGCCGCCATTGGAATCCAACTCGGTTATGTTCCCAAAGACCAAAAGTTTCAGTTACCAGTGTTTCCAATTCATTCAAGACTTGGGCGTAATTCATAAAGACCTCATTTTTTATTAGTCGTTGTACTCAACACGGATAAGTGACAACCCGTGTGCCGGGGCTGATGCACCCGCTAATGCTCTGTCCTTTGCTTCTAAAATGCTGTGGAACTGAGCACATGCATTATCCAAATTGCCAGAAGCGTGTTTCACGCATTTCAGGATTGTGCCGACAATAGCACGAACCATGCCTCGCAAAAACGAATCCGCTTCAATTTCAAAGTAAACGTATTTATCTACCTTCCAACAGCAAGCTTCAAAAATCTCACACACAGGGTTCAACCTATCACTCCCGGTTTTTTGGAAAGAAGAAAAATCGCATTTTCCAACGATGCTTTGGCAGAGGGCATCTGCTGACTTCACGTCAATTGCCGCGGGGTAGAAATAAGCAGTGTGCCGCAAAAGTGCTGAAGGGTACGCTCGATTTAAAATCGTATACCGATACCGCCGACTTGTTGCACTAAACCGCGCATGAAAATCTGCTGACACCTCTATTGCTGAAGAAACAACAATGTCACGCGGTAAAAGGGCATTAAGCCCTTTCTGAAAAGCAATAATCGGAATTTGTGAATCTGTATGAAAGTTTGCTACCTGTCCCTCAGCGTGAACACCAGTATCTGTTCTGCCCGCTCCGATAATTTGTATCTGCGTTTTGGTTAACTGTGTCAATGCCTTCTCAACTGTACCCTGTACAGTCGGAAGATTCGGTTGCGTCTGCCATCCGTGGTAATTGGTGCCATCATATTCAAGCACAAGTTTAATATTTCGCATTATGTCACGCTAAACGTTGAAGCACGCTAATACATACAGATTATCACATACTGTATTTAGGTGTCAAATCAAATTTTTAATTTTGGCAATCTGTTATCGCATAGGAAATGGGTGCATCTATTATGGATATATGATACGATAATACCATTTCTAAGAGATTGTGTTGCATTATTTCGTCCGTCGGGTAGAGCTTGCGGTACCCTTATGCGTCAATTTTAGTGTTATGCGGTGGAAAAAATGGACACCTGTCGCCCCTCTGGGGCTTGGTAAACACAGACATCAGCTGCTGGACACCTCATGCAGCATGCCATACGCGCATGCTGCCTCTCCGAGGCTATAGTCAATCGTATCTCAGCACCAGCGGTGCGGAAGGTGTATAGAAAAGTATACCACAAGAAACCAAGCACCAGCGGTGCGAAAGGTGTATGGTATAAAACAAGCTATTATGATATTTTGTCAATTAGATATGGTATAAGAACATATTCAGAGAATTTACTGCTGGAGGTTAAAAACATAATGAGCCGCGTAAAGATTGGTGTTATCGGGTGTGGTGCAATTGCACAGGTTCATCATTTGCCGAACCTAACCCAACTTCACCGTGAGTTTGAAGTCCCGATTGTGTGTGACCTGTCGCCCGGAGCAGCGCAAGCAGCAGCGAAGAGATTCCATATTCCTGAATTCGTAACAGATTATAGCAAACTCTTAGACAGTGATGTTGATGCGGTGCTGCTGTGTCATGGAGACCCGAAAACGGAAGTTGCACTTGCGGCGTTTGAAGCAGGGAAGCATGTCTTTATTGAGAAACCGGTTTGCTTTTCATTGCAAGAGGTTGATGCGATGATTGATGCACAACAAAAAGCGGGAACAGTTGGACAAGCGGGTTATATGAAGGTGCATGACCCGGCATTTCAACTCGCTAAACAGGAAGTTGATACAATGGAAAGTTATCGGTTTGTTCAGATAAATCACTTGCATCCGAACAATCGATTGCACCTTAGCCAATTTGACGTGGAACGTTTCGACGATTTGCCACCAGATGCGTTCGCCCCTGCACATGCTGCGCGTGAAGTAGCACGCTCAGAAGCGATTGGCGATGTATCGCCAGAAGCACAACGTGCATTTTTTTTTGCTGTCTGGCAGTATGATTCACGATATCTACAGCTTGCGCGTGATGCTTGGTTCACCGAGTGAAGTGATAAGTGCTGAAGTATGGTCTGGTGGGCAAGGCGTGTGCATTGTTTTTGGCTTTCCGAACGGTGCGCGTTGCATTGCTACTTGGGTAGACCTGCCTGATCTGTGGGACTTTAAAGAGACATTAGAAATCTACGGCGATAACAAACGAGTATTAGTGTCTTATCCAACCGGTTTTTCACGAGGAATTTTGTCGGAGGTGACAATACAAGGTATAGATGCAGATGGAACAACTTATAGTAAAACACCTGCTATTGAATGGGAGAGCGCGTTTGTGCGGGAACTCCGCCATTTTCATACGTGTATCACGGAAGGTGAGGCGTGTTATACTCCTCTTGAATCTGCGCGTAAAGATATTGAACTCATTATTAACATTGTCAAATGTTATGTGGATCGGTCACCAATAAGATGTGAATAGCATCTGTAATCGGGTTTACATATACCTACTTCAAGAACTCAAAATCAAAAATTGGATAGTGGAATGAAATATGGGCAGGCACTATGACCTGCCCATATTTAGGATAAATGTGCGTTACTATTATTCAACTTCAGGATCAATTTCAGGATCAATTTCAACTGCAGCAGGTTGAACTTCTATTTCAATCTCTGTATCACCTGTTACGATGAAGCGGTAGACAACAAGCGCAGTTCCAGTAATAGGTATCGGACGCGGGGTTGGTGCAAGGTCATCCATCAACTCTTCTTGATCAACCATTTCAATCATTTCACCATCTTCAGGTGGGGTTTCACCATCTTCAGGTGGGGTTTCACCATCTTCAGGTGGGGTTTCACCATCTTCAGGTGGGGTTTCACCATCTTCAGGTGAGGTTTCACCATCTTCAGGTAAGTTTTCAAATAAGGCAGTGAAAAACTCTTCGAAGAACTTTTCGAAAATTCCTTCTAAAGAAGGATCTATCGGTTCAGGCTCCTCCTCCAATGCAGCAAGCGTTACGAGGATTAAGCCTTTGTCAAACTGCGTATCTTTCAGTTGTCCAATCAGTTGATCCAAATTCTCTGGGGATGGGACGAATGGATTACTGAACGGATTAAAGCCATATTCAGTTGCAGCGGCTATAGATAAGCTAGCTGGACCAGCAATGAAATTCTCAGGTACCCGAAGTTTCACTTCTCTATACATTTTGCGGCTCTGTCCAGCAGCACTCCAGTGGGGCAGCATCTCAAGAACGAACGTAGCTTCTTCACCTTGCTTAACTTCCCCAATAACATGAATGTCCGTAATCTCTGTATGGAGAATATAGGGCAGGTCTGCTATAGAGATGTGGATTTCATCTATGGTTGCTCTGCCAGCACCATTTGCAAGTATATTTGTAAATGACTCAACTATATAATCCATGTTTGCCAATACACTTTCATACGGATCGGATGAGATGGACCGGAACGATTCTGTATAGACGTTTTTAGTCTCTTTAAAACTGATGGCTACGTTTGCCTCAATAGTTCCAGGACTAACCTCCATTCGGATTGCATCAAGGGTCGTTGCCGCAACAATTGGAATAGCCCATTCTTGTCCATAAGCAACTTTATGGTGTTTCTGAATTGGTTCAGGACTATTGACAGGTTGATAAGTAACTGTTACAGGAATCGTTGGAGGTAATTTACCAAGTTCGCCAACAATCCCAGGTCTAAGGTCTTTGGTAATTGTGCCGATTGGATTTCCATAAGCACTTGCGGACTTGTATGCTATCTCTGTACTGGGAACGATTCCATCTACGACAGCTCTATATACAGGTAATGATGCTTTGCCATCAAGGAACATGTCATGACCAAAGGCAACGAATTTGTCGCCATAAACTTGTGTCACAGTTCCAAATCCCATAGTATTAACAACGTCTCCAGTTACGATAGCAACACCAATCATGTCCCCTGCTGACAGATTTAGGGAAGCATTAGCAGGCGGTGCTGCAGGGGCTCCACCGATCCGTGAGAAGAATTCAACAGAATTGAATCGTGTGCCTTCAAGGTGTGAAGAAAGTTGTTGTAGTCTGTTAGAGTCAATTCCAGAAATCGTAACAGGTGTTTTTACTGCTGTATAAGTAGCATTGACGACAGCACCCGGTGCGGCTGGTGCGGGGTCCAGGAATTCACCAAAAGTATTATGGTCAAGCGTAGCCTCCATCGCATCAATGGGTGTTACCCAGAACCGATGTGGAGCTTTTGCCCATGCATCACCATACGCAAGTGCACCGAAAACACGTCCAGCAGTTCCAACAGGACTTCCAGACATCCCTTGTGCCAGACCACCCATAGCGGTAACTGCCTCATCTGTCAACACACACTCGTAAAGTGGAAATCCAAAACCGGAGGTTTGAACTCTACGGAATTCAGCCTCAACTATTACCTTACTTGTACCTTCAATGGCGGTAATAATTTCAATTGGCGTTTTTGTTGCAAGCCTGCGGACTTCATCTTCATACATGCTTTCGAGTTCAACCTCACCAACTATTGGGGCAGCATTAAACTCACCTATTGCATCAACTATTGCAGGATTCTCAATTCGTGCTTGCTCTTCATCAGAGGAACAACTCAACTGACATAGAATTACGATTGCGATCCCTGCTAAAACAAAAAAACGTTTCACTATATCTTCTCCTAAATAGAGTTTTTCTAAATTTTAAAAATGGTTTCGACTTGAGTTAATCTGAATCTATTTCAAAAATAGGCATGCTATTCAGTAATGAAATAATTTCTGTTGGCTTAATTGCAATTTTACCCAGAACGACAATTATTTACCGTCCCATCGTTTAAATCTCATGCAGTCGAAATTAAACACAATTCTTTATAATAAACAGTTAAATTATAATCTATTATTAAACGATATTTCAAGAAAAATTACGAAATATCAGTGTAAGTTCAATAAGAAAGTGGAATGGTTATAAAACAGAAGATAAGTACCGCTTGATAACATTTTCCCACTAACTAAAAATTGATGTAGTTGTAAACTACCATGCAACCCAACCACCATCAACAGCGATAGTTTGTCCTGTAACCCAATTTGCTGCATCCGAGGCTAAGAACAGAACAGCACCAACAACCTCATCTACCTCGCCAACACGTCCCATGGGAATGCGGCGGACAACATCCTCGTAGAATTCTTTTCGTTGCAGCAAAACATCTGCAAGTGGTGTGCGGGTGAATGCCGGAGCGACTGCATTGACAGTGACGTTATGAGGTGCCCACTCTACTGCGAGCCCTTTGGTTAACAAAACAACCCCACCCTTACTACCTGAGTAAGCAGTACGTAGCGGTCCCCCCACTAAACCCATAGTGGAGGAGATGTTGATAATTTTTCCGCTCTCCCGCTCGATCATCGGTTTGACAAGTGTTTGCGTTAAAAAGAATAGACCTTTTAGATTGAGATCATAGATGGCATCCCAATCCTCTTCAGTCAGTTCCAAGGCAGGTTTGGGTCGATTGGTCCCTGCATTGTTAACGAGAACATCAACTCTTCCCCATACGTCAACAGCGGCTTGTGCGCCTTCTGCTGCAGATTTCATATCGCTCACATCAAACACGACAGGTTCCGCTTCACCACCGTTCGCTTGAATCTCTGCTGCAACCTCGTCAAGATCAGAACGTGTGCGGCTATTCAAGACAATCTTCGCCCCCATCTGAGATGCAGCGAGCGCGATGCCCCTACCGATACCTTTGCCGGAACCGGTAATCAACATTATCTTATTATTCAATTCAAATCCTGGAAATGCCATAAATATCCTCCAATTGTCTGAGACTATTAGATTTCTATGATTTTCAAAATCCTAATGGAAAAGAAACACAAATTGAAAGAATAGCATGGATAGCCGTGACCTGAAACTATCTATTTCTTTGCTAACTTCAGTGTATTTTCCAACAACATTGCCCGTGTTAACGGACCTACACCTCCTGGGACTGGCGTAATAAAACCTGCAATCTCTTTAACTTCATCAAATTTGACATCACCGACAAGACGACCGTCAACGGAATTAATACCAACATCAATGACGGTTGTCCCTGGTTTAACCATGTCCGCAGTTATCAATTCAGGCTTCCCAACAGCTGCTACAAGAATATCCGCTTGCTTTATCACTTCAGCGAGATTTTTGGTGCGTGAATGGCAGTAAGTGACGGTAGCGTTGCGGTTGAGAAGCATCACTCCCACTGGCTTCCCGATAAGATGGCTTCTACCTACACACACAGCGTGTTTACCTTCAATTGGTTTGCCTGTTAATTCAATGAGTCGAATAATCCCTGTGGGGGTGCAAGGGGTAACCGCTGCCCGATTGATAAATAGATTACCTAAATTGAAGGGTGTCAAGCCATCTGCATCCTTATGAGGGACAATAGCATCTATAACTGCTTGTTCGTCAATTGTATCTGGCAGCGGCATTTGCACCAAAATACCGTGTATGTCTTGACGATCATTTAATTCAGCAACTTGGTCAATGAGTGCTCGTTGCGTTATCTCAGCAGGTAGTCGGGTGACTTCTGAATGGAAGTGGACTTTTTCACAATCGCGCTGTTTGTGTTTGATATAGAGGGTTGATGCGGGATCATCACCGACTTGAATAACAGCGAGTCCAGGAGTAAACGTGAGTTTTTTGACTTGCTTTCGGATTTTGCTACGAATGTGCTGCGCGAGGCGAGTGCCATTAAGGATTTCAGCTGACAAATGCCTTTTCCTCCAGTTTACAGGTGTTGAACGAATTTCACTATGGGATTAGGTGCCTTGACGCATTTGTAAAACGGTGCCAAATCCCTTGTTTGGTATGACATTTATTATAACAGATTACATCGTTTTTGTCTATGGGTTACAGTGTAGTCCAAAATACTTATACATTTTTTGTGAGTTTGCTGCGTTTGTAGTCGCGCAATTCACGCGCCTCTTACATTCCGGGGAAGGTATTGGAATAGTCATTGGACCAAAATGTCTCAATTAATTATACGCCTTATTATAAATTTGCATACACTTTTCTACTTGTGAACGCTACTCGGACTTAAGGCGTTTTTGACGATCACTTAAGAAACTTAGGACAGTATCTGAACTTTGAAATCCGAGAGTGCCTGCTTCGTCTATGACCATCTGCATCTGGATAGGATTATTAGCAAGCATCATCTCCGCTTTTTGGTAATAATCTGCTGCGGTATCCTTCTCTCCGCTTTCATGGTGCATAACTGCTAAGTAGATATGCGCGGCAGCGGACCGTGGCGATCCGGTACGGCTCTTGATAAACTCTTCAAAAGCGAAGCGCGCATCAGTATAACGTTGGTCTTCAAAATGAACCCTGCCGATACGAAATTGTGCTCTATCTGCAAAACTATCTTTATATCCGCCAGGAAGATAGAGTTCACGTTCAGGGTATCCGATTGTCGTCTGATAGGCTTCCAACGCCTCTTCAAATCGTTGGAGTTTCCTATAGATTTCACCGACTTGGAAGGTTGCCATCATTGCTTGCAGGGTATTCGGATGGTGTGTGATTATTGCGTTGAAAGTTTGGAGTGCAGAATTCGGTTTTTCAAGTATATCTGCATAAATGATGCCGATGCGATAGCGTGCTTCAGCAGCATAAGGCGATTTAGGATGCTCCTTTACTACTTTTCTATATGCATCAACCGCTTTGGAATAATCAAGCAATTCGCGTTCATAGATAGTAGCAATCTGCAGTTGAGTTCTGACTTTTTCGGCAGTGTTTAATCGATTGTCCTGAATTTGTGTGCGTAGATTTTGAATTGTTGCACGATGTTTGATGGAACGTAGTTGCGATGCAGCACGTTTGGCAAATTGTGAATTCGTGGCGGTGATGATAAGGTTACGCGCAATTGTTAATGCCTTATCGTAGTGCCCATCTTCCACAGCCTTTTCAAGTTTTTCGAATTCGTGCTTTGGTATCAGTTGTGTTAACGTCTCAATTTTTGTGTGAAGCAGCTTGGTCACTTCTGCAACACTTTTATTATACATCGCAATCTGCCCAAGGTACACCGGATCAAGATTGGGAAGGTAAACTTTAAGAAATGTGGTAAAAGCACTAAGTGCTTCGGTATAGTTCTGAATTTTCTCATGGCAGATGCCTGACCAATAAAAAACCGCGTGCATATTCCAGAAGTTAGGGTATTGCTCAGCGATTGTATCGTATACAGTGAGTGCCAGTTGATATTCTTCCACTTCGCGATGGATACTTGCAATATGAAAGAGTGCTTCCGCAGCAAAATTGCTGGTTGGATAATTGTCTGCTACTCTCTTGTAGGCATCAACGGCTGACTGCGATTGATGAAACACTGTGTGCCTTAAATGCGCGATCCGCCATTGTGCTTCAGCAGCTAACTTGTCAGTAGGGTGTTTTTCAAGTAATACTTGATATGCTGCGATTGCTTGTTCAGGTTGATTGAGTTGAGAGTGAGTTCGATAGAGTTCAGCAATCTGAAATTGGGCAACTGCCTCAAGCGGGGTGCCTTTGTAGGTACGTACAATCTCTTCCTGAATCTGTAGGTTTTTTAGTGCAGTTCGAATGTCTCGTATTTTCTGTAATCCGATTTTATATACGAAATGTATTTCTGGTGCCGTGCCAACGAGCGTGCGGAAACTATGAATAGCCTTCTCATATTCTCCCATCCTACTGTACACATCACCAATCTTTATATACGAGAGAAAAATCTCAGCGATGGGCAACCCATCGGCTCTCATACTGAGAATTTTTTTATATGCCTTGAGTGCCTCTGGATATTGCTGTGTATAGTTGTAATAGATCTCGCCGAGTTGGTAGTAACACCAACTCTGGGTTTCAATATCTTTGGCAGATTCCGCGAGTTTTTTCAGCTTGGCGGTAGCTTCTGGATAGCGTCTTTCCTGAACTAAGGAGGTTACCTCATCACGCTGCGCGTGTGCAGTGGATAAAACCGCAAGCATCAATAGCAAGATACCTGAAACGCAAAAATAGATTAGAAAAGTAAACTTCAATTTTCCCACGAAAAACCCTATTAATTTGAGAGATCGTCTAAGTATTCAGACGTTCAGAGTTTTGAATTAACACGTTTTAGGTGTTTGTTGGCAATAATTGCCAAATCGGTACCTTGGGCTCGGTCTTTGACGCGATTCAGTTGACTGACTGTATCCCAATCATCTGAATTACGTAGATGCTTATTTCGCAGTACATCATCCAAGCTGCGTTGAATGCCCTGATGTCTGTACTGTTCAATACGCGCGGCCGCTGACTCGGGTTCATCCTTAGGTGGTCCGGGACGGAACGGATTTCCAACAAAAAATGCGACAGTAATTACCGCAACAGTGAAAAGACAGATGCTGGCCACTTTCTGTTCCTGCAAAACTAATAGGATATTTGACGAAAAATCTGATAAGCGCGAACGTAGTGAAGGCTTATCAGGTGGCACCGCAGCGAGTCGCTTGTACAGTTTCATCTGCAGGTTGTGTGGAGCAATCGCATGAGGAGCTAATTCTTCCTCTGCTTCATCCACAAGGTGAAGCACATATTTAAAAGCGGTGACCTGTCTAACGCAACGATCACATGTCGTAAGATGCCGTTCAAAATCCACAACTTGTGATGCGTCTAACTCACCATATAAATAATCAATGGCTTGTGCTTCAGATCTATTACATTTAGGCATGAACGTACCTCCTATATTTCGTTATTTTCCCATAAGGGTCGTAGTATAGTTTGTAACTTTTTGATTGCGCGGTGAAGATGAATCTTTACTGTCCCTTCAGCCATTCCGAGTGTCGCGGCAACTTCCTTAATCTGTAGACCTTCATATCGTGTTAACATAAAAACTGCCTTCTGTTTTGAGGAGAGTTCGTCAACAGCTTCTCGGATGATGCGTCCACGTTCTTTATCTTCAAGTTGTTTTTCGGGGTTGCTTGAGATGTCTGTAGCCACGAGTCTCGTTTCAATGACATCTTCATCTTCAAACGTAAAAACAGGTTGTCGGGATTTAGAACGGTGATAATCAATAGATAGATTAGAGGCAATTGTGTATAGCCATGTGGAAAATTTTGCTTTTGGTTCCCATGAATTGAGCGCGCGATATGCCTTGAAAAAGACTTCAAGCGTTAACTCTTCGGCATCTTCGTAATTTCTAACAGAACGCAGAAGATACCCGAAGATTCTACGTTCATAGCGTTTCATCAATTCATCAAAAGCCTTCTGGCTACCGGATTTGAACTGTGCAACAAGCATTTCATCGTCAATCAATTTGTCCATAATTTCTGCCAGACTTTCGTTCAGTTTGTGACAACTTACTTCTTTAACGTAGATGTGTTTTATTAAGTTTACAGAAATTTCGGTTTTGTGTCAAATTTTGTCAATTTCATTCTCAGTAGGTGCAGTTTCCAAACCGCAACGTTTTTCTTAAATTGATATCTATAGTGTGGTTTCCTAACCGCACCCGGCATGATGGTTATGGAATTACCCAATTATTTTTAATCTTCATACAGATTGTGTTATAAATAAAGTCAATAGATGCCAATTTAAGTGGATTTTTGAAGAAAATTAAGGTAAAATGATAACAGTAAAAACCAACGGAGGTATTTTCAGTGGCACACGCACATTCTAATTCTCATACAACACCCTTAGTAATCCCAGCTTCAGAAACAGCAGAACGGATGGCACAGGCAGCAGTGAATTTTCTGGACGTTTTGCCTCCTACTTTACGCGAAAAAGCGTGCCAACCATTTGATGGAAATGAACGGTTTCGATGGCACTACATTCCAATTGAAATGTGGGAACGGCAAGGTGTTTCACTCAAAGAACTAAATACGAAACAACAAGAAGCGGCGTTTGCACTGATGGAAAGTGGGTTAAGTGCTAATGGATATCAGAAAGCCCGTGCAATCATTAATTTAGAGACCACACTCGGCGAAATTGAGAATACAAACGGAGAAGGAAGACTCAAACGTGATCCTGAATTCTACTTTTTCACCGTCTTTGGTGATCCAACAGGGAATAGTGCGTGGGGGTGGCGCACTGAAGGGCATCATGTCTCTCTTAACTTTACGGTTGTCAATCGCGAGTTGATTTCTCCCAACCCTTTTTTCTTTGGTTCAAACCCTGCAGAAGTGCCACAAGGTGAAAAGAAGGGTTTAAGAGTCCTTTTCGCTGAGGAAGATTTGGCACGTCAACTCTTAGCGAGTCTAACGCCGTATCAAAAAACTCACGCCCTCATCAATACGGAAGCACCGCCCGATATTCTGACGCGTAACGCCCCCAAAGTTGATTTTGAGGCAGTTGAAGGATTAGCAGTTGAAATGATGCAAACGTATCAACGCGAACTTCTGGTTCAATTGATTCATGAATATATTGATCGACTTCCGGATGAGGTTGCAAAGATCGAACGCCGTAAACTACGTGACAGCAGTGTTAATGACATTCACTTTGCCTGGGCAGGTGGTGAAGAACGTAGGACACCTCACTACTACCGAGTTCATGGACCACTATTCTTTGTAGAGTATGACAACACGCAGAACAATGCGAATCATATTCATTCTGTGTGGCGACATATTGAAGATGATTTTGGTGTTGATCTGCTTCGGTTACACTACCATAAAACTGACCATCACGATCATTAACCCAAGTTGCTGCGGACAAGATTTT
The DNA here is from genome assembly GCA_965197475.1 of Candidatus Poribacteria bacterium. Classification (GTDB taxonomy): domain Bacteria; phylum Poribacteria; class WGA-4E; order WGA-4E; family WGA-3G; genus MSPOR6. Next base: position 3,333,887 of record CBDANF010000003.1, read on the forward strand.
AGACATGCATACACCGTTTTAATCGAAAATAGTTCATTATATGCTAAGATTTCGGAGAGTATTGGTTAAATAATGATATTCATGTTTTCTATTCCGTCGAGTTTTAAAATGTCAAACACGTTGCCATTGACACGAAATCGTGCGAACAAAGCAATCGTCAAATCCACCATTTCTATGCTTTTGGAAACAATAATGGACTTGCGCTTGAAGCGTCCGAACCAGTGGCGCATCCGACCATTGTTGCGTTCAATGCGATGCGTCTCCGCTTTATCCTGAACATGTTTTACGGCAGGTAGGACCGACTCATAGACCTGCCATTTGTCTGTGTAATATATCTTAGCATTGAGGGTTGAGAGCCTTGCCGTGAGTTTTTCAAGGGTTTGTTTATCACGCCCACCACATTCCCAGTCAATGAGGTATCCTGTGTTTCTGTCAAGTGCCTTCCATATCCAGAGTTTGTTTTTCTTGTTCCCAATATAGTGCCACATCTCATCAAGTTCCAAGCAGACGGTGGTGCCGGGTGTGAGTGTTTGTTTCGGTGCCTGTTTTTTAGCAAAGGTGCGTATCCATTGAAGCACAGTTGTTACGTGGCATCCGACAAGTTTTGAGATAGCATTCATTGAGATGCCGTGGCAATATAAGAGAACGGCGAGAGTTTTCTGTGCTTGTGGTTTCCCCCGGGGTGTTGTGCGCGTCCATTGATAACCGCAGTTTTTGCATTTATAGCGTTGTTTAGTTTTGACGAACCCGTTTTTGACGAAGTGAGTGTGTTGACATCTTGGGCAATTCTTCATGGTGTCCTCTATAGAGCAGCGAGTTTGTTTTCAATAAGGATATAGGTTTTAGATACATCTGTCAATCAAAATCAGTTTATTAGTTTGATTTTGATTGACAATTTTTGTCATAAGTGTTATCATTAACTCTACTCTAATTGAAATGTGATGCAGAGCGGTTCAGAGGGTATCCCGCTAATTCTTGCATCATTATTTAACCAATACCCTCTAAAAAAGGAGATAAACTTATGTTTTACCGTTTGTTTGCATGGTTCTGTATTTTGAACCTCGTTTTGAGCGTAATGGCTGTAGAAGCTGCTAAAATTGCTGTTGTTGATTTTGCTGACCCGTGGACAGAGGTTGATGCGTTGCGTCAGACACTGAATGAATTCAAAGTTGAGTACGATGATCTGACAGAGGCACTTGAAGGTGGGGAGCTACCTCTCAAAGCGGAAAATAGAATTTTCTTAATCGGTAGCATGACAACTAACAATGCTGGATTGCACCAAAACCTTGACAAGAATGCAAAAGCGATTCAGGATTTCGTCGTAAATGGTGGTGTCGTCTGGGAACCGACCCAAGCTGATCAGAACGAAGCGAATGTGGATTGGTTGCCGCCTGAATTGAGTTGTGTTCGGGGTGACTCTGATAGTGCATCTTTTAAAATATTAGACGCGGACCATCCGCTCTTTAACGAACCAAACCGTATGAGTGAGGATACGTTTAAAGACTGGGGATTAAAAGGCTGGCCTACTGTTTGGGAAGCCATCGCTTCTCAGACAGGATTTGACGTGCTGGGGGAAGTTGAAAATTCGGGACAACCTGTCATTATGGAAGCGGAATACGGGAAAGGTAAGTTCCTGATGATGGCAATTGCACCTGATGCATACTATATTGCAGGTAAAGATGACCATACGAAAGACATGGCAAAGCTTTTCATGGAGAATTTGCTGAACTATGTTGAAGAATTTGTATTTGCTGCTGTTGAATCAGATGGGAAGCTCACAACGAGGTGGGCGAATCTGAAAATGCGATAAATGGAATATTGGGCATTATCTCCCGGTTTTCCTCTTCCTCTAATTTGATTGACAACATATCTTTTCCATTATAGTGGTCCGTATGAACCACTATAATGGAAAAATATTGACAAATGCAAAACCACTATCGGACAGACTTTAAGTTGCCCCAGGTAGTAGTTAATTTATCCGCTGGTTCAACGGCAGTTACAGCTTCACTGCTAAGGACAACAAGGCCGGTCTTTTCAGGATTTTTCCCGTGGACAATAGCATGCGGATACCATCCACTCCAACCTTTTTGACCAGGAGCGTCATTATCGCCATCATTGACACAGATGCTTAACCCAAATTCAAGTCCTTCACTAAGTGTGATATCAAGACCGAAATTCGCAGGAACGAATTTAAATTCATAATAGGTTTTCTTGGCACTCTCGTCTCGGATAATAGCAACATCCTCACCAGCAACGAGTCCAGGGTTGTTGTGGGTCCTCTCATTCATGTTCTGTGTGATGATGTTCTCTGCACCATTGTCTAACGCTCCATTATACAGGAACTGAGGTTGTTGTGATGCCCGCTCGCCACCAAGTGTAAAGGTGAGTTGTGCGCCATCTCCTTCCCATGGATTTGCTCCGCCGTGTTCATGTTCGTCATCGGTAACCTCAAGCGCAAGATAGACCGCATCGGCATTCCACACAATCATGAAACAGGTCTCATGGTCTTCGGGACCGCTCCAAGTGCCCCCTAAGTCTTCCCAAACTTTAACTACACTATCCCTTCCTTCAAATTCAACACCGCAAAACGTGCTGCCGTCGGTGCCTGTAACTGAGTCCATCACACCTGCCCATTCGTCAAGATTTCCATCAATTGTAACGTCAATACCAGTAGGGGCATTGTAAACATCGTGTGTTTCGCTGCGCCACTGTGCATCTGCGATATTAATTGCGAATAATGATACTGCTGCGAATAGCGCAGCCAGTACAAAAACATATTTTGTCATCTAATTTCCCTCTCTTTTTTAATATTAATTGTTTCCACCTTGGTGGAACTTTCAATAATGCAACAACGTTGCTTAATTTGTTAGTAATTTTTGGGCAGGCATTTCTGCCCAAAAGTAACGTTTATCAGGACTTACGCAGTTGGTTTAGAAGTCCCCTTGATAAGGGGGTTAGGGGGTTAAAAGCACCAAATTCTGCCTATTTAACCCCCTAACCCCCTTATCAAGGGGGGAATGCGTAAGTCCTGGTTTATAATAAAATAAAACACGAGTACACTTCCGCAAGCGCGCTTACAAAGCGCGCCTACTACAATTTTCCAAAACCACGGATATAGATTGAAGCATGTCAAAACCTTTATCGGACTGATTTTAACCTACCCCATGTTGTCGTTAACTTGTTTTTAGCTTCAACAGCGAGAGTTTCATCTGTGAGTTTGACGAGACCTGTTTTTTCAGAATTCTTTCCGTGGACAATAGAATGTGGATACCATCCACTCCAACCTTTTTGACCAGGAGCGTCTTTATCGCCATCATTGACACAGATGCCAAGCCCGAATTCGAAACCCTCAGTGAATTTATCGCCCCCATTCAATTCATCAGCAGAGAATCTGATTTCATAATAAGTTTCTTTCTCATTTTCATTTCGGACGATGGCAAAATCCTCACCTGCAGTGAGACCATTTTTTGCGGGTATCTCATTACCGGTAATTAAATTTTCAGCTTTATCGTCTAAGGCAACGTTATAGTGCCACATGGCTAAATCGTCACCTCGTTTTCCAGTCATTTCAAAAATAAGTTGAGTACTATCACCCTTCCAAGCACCACCACCAGAATGTTGATGCTCGTCATCAGTAACGCCTAGTGCAATATAAACAGCATCGGCATCCCACACAATCATGAAACAGGTTTCGTGGTCATCTGCTCCGTTCCACTTTCCACCCTGATTTTCAAAAGCACCAAGGTTTTCAAATTCAACACCACAGAATGGTTCACCATCGGTACCTGTAACTGTTTCAATAACACCTTCCCATCCCTCTTCATTATCAAGTTCGCCATCAATGGTAATGTCAGCAGGTTTTTGAAGCGCATTGTAAACGTCATGCGTATCGCTACGCCACTGTGCATCTGCTGCAACGCTTGTTAAAAATAGCAATAGTGTAATTGCAATCAAAAACTTTTTCATCTTATATTCTCCTTGTTAGAAGTTAAATTTTATTATCCGAAAACTCCGTGTACATAATTCACACTCAATGTATTTTAAGATAATTATAACAAAATTTCAAGGTAATTTTGTAAACTGACCAAATTGTTAACGATCACCAATAGTTTGAACAGAATCTTTGCCACCCAAGCAGAAAATATATCTGTCACTTGAGCCGATATATAGTTTACCGTTTGCGATAGCTGGCGAAGAATACAATTTCAACCCATACTCAATATCTTGCGTACCATATTCCCATTGGATGCTACCATCTTCAATATTTAGTGCGTAGATGCTACCGGATCCCGTTGCAGCGTAAACTGTATCTTGTGTAACAGCAGGTGATGATACGACGACTCCCTTGAGATAAGTTTTCCAATGGAGTTCTCCATCCGCAGCCGCGAGTGTATAGACAAAACCGTCGCGAGATCCGAACGTAACATAATTGTTGTGGACAGCAATCGCTGTGAGAACAGCATCCCCTGCTTCGTATTCCCACACCGTGTCGCCAGTTTCGGCGTTTACAGCGATGGCTTTTCCTCTTGGAATAGACGCACTTTCAGAAAAATCTCCTGTACCTAAGCCGAAAAAGACCAAGTTTTCGTGCGCGCTTGGGCTTCCCCAAACAGGATACGGCATCGGTTGAGACCAGATTTCCTCACCTGTTTGTGCATCCACAGCATATAATTTATGCTGACCGTAACCGGTCCCAAAGTAGACCTTACCGTCTTTGACTAATGGGGACATATCCGCATGCACAGCAGGAAAATGCCAAATCTGTTCACCTGCGAGTGCGTCAACACAGTAGACACCATCTGCCCCTGCAGTGAAGTAAAGTCTTCCTTGGGTAATAAACGGGGTTGACTCAACATGACTTGCAGTTTTGAAACTCCAGAAAGGTTCACCCGTCTTAGCGTCAAGGCATCTGAGCCTACAGCCACTATCTAAATGAAAACCTTCACCGATGTAAACTCTACCTGCGACAACGGCGGGTGAAGAAAAGATTGGTATTTCTGAGTTGTTCTCCCAGATGACTTTCTGCGTATCTGTATCAATACAGTAAGTTGCACCGCTAACAGAAAAAACTGCACCGCGAGTAGCACCAATATAAAGACGATTACCAACGATAGTAGGTGATGAAAGGAATTGAACCGTTTTCATACCCTTAGCTTTGAAAACCCAGGAAGGCGTTCCGCTTGTTGGACCGGGTAAGTCATCAACATGACCAGTACGGTTTGCATTACTTCGGAACGTTGTCCATGCCGTGAGATTTCTCACATTTTCCGTACCAGTTTGCTGAGTGCCTCCATCAATTGTAGGGGTGCTTTGATTGATTCCCTTCCCGACAAATTGAAAGGTTAAAACCGCGAGACCAATTAGCACAACCAGGCTAACAACAGAGACAATAATTCTCCGGAAAGTAAGGAAGTCTTGCACTTTGTAAAAAAGCATCTTGGTTGTGTCACGTGCAAATACAAGTGAAGTGAGAATAGCAACACCTACAAATGCAAGAATTTGCGGGATAATGCTAAGCAGCGCAGTGAGAGGCCCAAGAAGCTGTGGTATAACTGCATGCGCAGCCGTTGTGAAACAGACAAAAACCGATATGAGACTTAAAGTCAGTGTCCATGTGGTTTTTCTCATACGTTGTAACTCCCGTACTATTTGGATTTTTCCAAGAATTGGACGGCAAAATGCATAAGATTCTCAAGCATAGGGCCGTTTTGAGCTGTATTTTCTTTACTATCGTTGCGAAGGTTTGTGATGAGATACATACCTTTCCCATATCTCAATTTAGCAACAACAATTTCTTTGCCGCTATTGGTAGTCGCGAGCACCTCATACTTATCGTTCCATCCATTCCATGAGTCGTCAAGTGAAAGATGTCCTGAACGGATACGGTGCGGTGCTTTAAAGAGGTCACCTGCTTTTGAAGTGGGTTGAAAATCATTCCGGTGGTCGCTTTCTACACCTTTGAGTGGCTCAGGTAACCAACCGGAACCACAGGGGCGGTTTGGATCGCTGTCTTGCCCAGAAACAATGACAATCCCGCCCTCTTTCACAAAATCTTTAATCCGTTTCTCACGGTGCTGATTTAGGAGGTACCTGCCATCATCAATTGCGCGGTAGCCGAGCCATAATATGTCAGTTTTACTGAGTCCCGGTAGATCACGATCCGTTGTCTGCTTACAAGCGATCCAACGTTTTCCCGCCTTATTAATGTTGGAGATAACAGGAAGTTCTTCTTGATAGTTCTTTCTGTTCAGAAGAAAGAGTCGGATTACACCTCCATCAAGTATTGCGCGTACCTCTTTCTGGAATTCGGGTGTTGAATCTCTTCTCGAAACCTTATCCTTATTGAGGTATTTCTCAAAGTGAGTAAAACCCCATCTACCCCAACCTCGTTCCGGATCTTTTGTGAGTTGTAGTTGAAACCATTTCCCTCTTGTGTGCGCGAGTGCGTCAATTCGTCCTTTTTCTTGTAGGTAACAAACCACGATCGGTTCGCCTTGTTTTAGAAATCGTGCGATCTCTCCCCTATGGTCCTCATCGCCTTTAAAGATATCAAAACGAATTCTAATCACTTCAAATTCGCTTTTACCTTTGAGGTTTTTTTCTACCTTAATATTAGCGGTCTTTCGGTTAGTGTTGACTTCTGTGATAGTTCCAAAGACAATGTTAGTACTCTCATTGGCAATTTGTGGGATGGTATAACGTACAGAAATGTAGCCATGAGCACTCAACTGTGTCAATATAAAAATACTTGCAGCAAGTACCCCTATCAAGTTATAACGTTTGCGTTTTATATTTTGTTTATATACCGATTTTAGATTTTGCACTGAAATTCCCTCCTAAGAAATTCTGTTTTTAGTTGCGATTTTATGTTTGTTACAGGACTTACGCATTCCCCCTTGATAAGGGGGTTAGGGGGGTTAAATAAGCAGAATTTTGGTATTTTAACCCCCCTAACCCCCTTATCAGGGGGACTTTAAGAGGAAATGCGTAAGTCCTGTGTTATAGTAAACAATTGATTATAGGACTTACAAAATTTGGAGTGCATGCAAATTGTGCGTGCATTCAAAGAACCTGCGAAAGCAGCAGAGAGATAAGTCCAATTTATTTAAGCTTAACAGCAGTTCCGGTTGCTGTTACCATCAGCATGCCGTTACTGGCACAAGCACCTGATAGTCAATGTCAATACCGACGACAGCGTCTGCCCCTTGACGTTGCGCTATCTCCTGCATTTCTCGGATTGCGGTCTCACGTGCATCAGCAAGTTTACTTTCATAAGTTTTGGATCGTCCGCCAATCATATCTGTAATGCCAGCGAGAAAATCACGAAAGATATTCGCGCCCATAATCGCCTCACCTGTCACTAAACCAAGATATTGTCCGATTTGCCTGCCTTCAATCGTATTGGTCGTTGTTGTGATCATTATTGTGCTCTCCCTCTTGCGGTAATTTCCCACACAGATTCGACAATGTCGTTTCGGAGGCCGTAATATTTGTCGTGAAGATTAACAGTTGTACAACAGTGAGTAGGTAATATTTCCAGTTTCTCCCCCGGTATCAGAGGAATATTTGTATCGGTAGCCTGCATTTTGCCATGCTCTTCGGAAAGTCCGGTCATTTCAAGACCTTGAATCCCAATCGGTTGCGGAATACCGAACTCCTTCGTAAGCACTTTCAGGCCTGCATCTACAATAATGCGGTTTTGTTCGGGACGACTGACGACGGTCGCCAAAACTGATAAGGCACAATTGAACTTCTCCCCAACACCTTCAACATTGCGATAAGTAGAATCCATAAAGACGTATGAACCTGCCTGCACCTCTGTCATTTCGGGAATGCTCCCTGTAATATCAAAGGTCCCAGTGCCACCCCCGCTCATAATTGAAACTTCTATTCCATGCTTTTCAAGAAAATGTTTTGTTTCAATCAAGTGTTGCATTGATTCGCGTGTTGAAACCTCCCGCTCAGTTCGGTTTGGATTTGCGACGGTATGTCCCTCATATCCCATCAATCCTTCAAACTTCAAGTTTGGACTCTTGCACACTTGATGTGCCAACTCAAGTGTTGCTTTACCGGGTTCAACGCCACACCGCTTCATGCCGATGTTGACTTCCACTAAAATTCTTATCGTTACACCTTTTGCTAATGCGGCTTCGGAAATTGCTTGCACATTCTGTGCGTTATCCACAGCAACCATAATTTCCGAGTGCTTTGCGAGATTGATGAGGCGCGCTATTTTTTGTGTGCCAACAATCTGATTGGCAATTAGAACATCTCGGATGCCAGCATGAACGACTGCCTCTGCTTCCCCCAATTTTGCGCATGTAACGCCGATAGCACCTGCAGCAATCTGTTTATGCGCGATAATCGGTGTTTTATGTGTTTTGAGGTGAGGTCTCAAGTCCGCGTTGACAGACGTGAAATAATCCGCCATCTTCCGGATATTGGCTTCCATTTTATCCAGATCAATTAACAACGCAGGCGTATCCAATTCCGTTTTGTGCCTACCGATATATGGCACACTGTTTTGCATACATCACCCCTCTGGCATACAACACCTCTTTAGAGTTGTTTCACAGGATTCAAAAGCGTACCGAAACCTTCAACTTCAATTTGCACGACATCGTTCGGGGCAAGCGGCAAATCATTTGGAACGATAATTCCGGTACCAGTGGAAACGACAGTGCCAAACGGGATCGGGTTATCACGCATCAAAAACTCAGTGAGTTGTTCAAACTTCCAGTTAATTTGGGACGTGTTTACTTCACCTACGTAAATCTCTTTTTCTTCACGAAGGATAGTACACTTCATCTGCAGACTGTATGGATTATCTACTTCAGAAGTCGTTAGGAACATGGGACCGAGTGCACAACATCCATAATATATTTTTGATTGCGGCAGATAGAGTGGATTGTCGCTCTCAATATCCCAAGCAGACACATCGTTGCAGAGGGTGTATCCGATGATGTCACCGTCGGCACCAAGAATATAAGCGATCTCTGGTTCTGCTGCTGTCAGAACAGAATCACTGCGGATACCTATAAAACCGTTTGGCCCAACACAACGTGGTGGTGTCGCTTTGAAAAAGATTTCAGGTCTATCAGCGTAGTAAACACGGCTGTAAATATCTTGTTCGCTATCGTCGTCGCGCATATCCGCGCTGCGTTTGTAGGTAACTCCACATCCCCATACCTCAGGGGCATCTATTGGGACCAGTAAGTGCGGAATTTTTTCATCAGGTGAAACGTCCAATTTCTCTAAGGTCAATCCATTATCTTCGTCTGATGTTGGTTCAGCACCGTGGAGTGCGGTAAACCGCATCGGTGGTGGCGGTGATACCTTTTCTTGGATATCTGCCAAAAGCACGCCCAGAGTCACCCGTTCTTTATAGGCGAGTTCCAACACCTCTAATACACCGGGTGATTCGTCACTCGTCACGTCAATAACTTCGTTTTCACGGGTGACAATCCCGACTCGCTTACCTAAGTTAGGTAAGTGAAATTGGATCAGTTTCATAATTCTCCAAACATTTCCGATGATTTTTGCGAAGCAAGCGTGTCATTACATCAAGTGGCTTCGTAGATTTACTTAAGGTTAATTTTCCGATGGGACCAAAGCCGTTTTCTCAAGAAACCTAATAACCTTCAGTGCGGATTCAAAAACAGACAGTTCTGCAGTGTTCACAACAACCTCCGGCTTGTGAGGTGCTTCATAGGGAGCACTGATACCAGTAAATTCTTTAATTTCTCCAGAACGTGCTTTTTTGTATAGACCTTTCGGGTCGCGTTCTTCGCAAACATCAAGCGGACACTCAACAAAGACTTCAACGAACCTATTTTCAGCAATGAGACCTCTTGCTTGGTCACGGTCGGCGCGGTATGGCGAAATGAATGCTGTCATAACGATAGTGCCTGCATCGACAAAAAGTTTTGCCACTTCACCGACTCGGCGAATATTTTCTTCACGGTCTTCCGGAGAGAAGCCTAAATTTTTGTTCAATCCATGGCGGACATTGTCGCCATCTAAGACATAAGTGTGATGCTTGCGCTCATGTAATAGGTGCGCCACTGCATTTGCCAATGTTGATTTTCCTGAACCGGAGAGGCCTGTAAACCATACGACACAACCTTTTTGGTTGAGGAGTTCTTCCCTGTCTTCCACTGTGACAGTAGTTTCATGCCACGTAATATTAGTTGCTTTCTGTTCTGGCAATCGATTGTTCCTCGTGATTTCGTGATAGTAAAAGGGTTATCAATTTTCCCAAAATGCTTTACGGGTATTGCCCTTGAATCATATTTTGTAAAAAGAATACACTTGCAGTATAGTATATCAGAAGTTGGTATGAAGTGCAAACTTTTATTGAGAGATTATGTTTCATTAATTATACGACCCCAAAATCGTGAATTGCAACAGTTTTTAAGGCATTTTCAAACCTTCTTGGATATAATTTGTAGAACAATTGCATAAATCGTAATAGAATGGTTTTTGGCAACTAGTTGTCTTCAGTTCTTCAGTAAAACTGTTGAGATAATCTTCAAAGAGAGGACATAAATGTTTGACGATGATCCTAATTCTCATAACATAGAATCAGAATCTCGCACTTCTGCACTAAAGACACTACGACGCTTTTTCTTCGTCGCTTGGAAGGTCAGCCCCGTTAGAACGATTGCACAAGTTCTTTTTTCACTCGTAGATGGGTGTTTTCCTATTGGCACGCTCTGGGCAAGCCGCGGGTTGGTGAATGTGATTGTTGCGATCCTCGCGAACGAGGCGGCACCGAGTCTACAGACAGCAGCACCTTGGGTCATCGCTTTAGTTGTTTTGGCACTCGCGCGAAGTCTTACGGGGACATGCGCGGGATACGTGACGTGGCAGTTGCAGCACAGAATTGAAAACTATCATCACCGTGTCTTAATTGAAGCCGCGACCCAGATTAATTTCGTTGTTTTTGATCAACCACAGACGTATGATTTGATACAACGCGCACGCAAAGCCTTTGAACACCGTCTCACCAATCTCCTGCTATTTCTAACGGAAATTGGCAAACTCTTTGCAACGCTTGTGGGGTACGGTGTGATTCTATGGATCGTGGACCCGATTCTTGTGTTGGTGGTGTTACCGGCGATTCCATCCGCTTGGCTGAAAATTAGGGCTGCCCAAACGGGATATATCTACGATTATGACGCGACACCGATCCGTCGTATGATGCGGTACATACTTGATCTTCTATTGGGTCCTGCTTCTGGACAAGAAGTCCGGCTATTCGGTCTTTTCGATCGACTTTGGGGACGATAGCGGACAAACCATCAAACGTGGCGGAAAGAGGAGTTTGGGAAGATATGGACAGAGATAAGGGCTTCTATCGGCACAACCGTTGCTGAACTCGCTGCCTACTCGGTTGCTATTTTTATTCTTGCGGCTCAAATTGTTGATGGGCAGTTAACGCTTGGAGATTATGTTGTTCTCACCGCTGCCGCAACAAGTTTTCAAGGTATTCTTGCGGGGTTGCTTCGGGAAATAGAACACATTTTTCAGGATTTGCCGTTGCTTCGCGATTTGCATCTCTTTCTTGAAAGTGCCGAAAAGAATCGCTCACAGGCAGGGACTGAAAGGTTTCCTAAGCCACTACAAGAGGGTGTGACGGTGCGTAATCTCCGATTCCGATATCCGAAATCGGACGACGATGTGCTACAGGACATAAACTTTCATGTGCGTCCCGGTGAGATTATTAGCATCGTGGGAGCAAACGGTGCTGGGAAGTCAACGCTTATTAAACTATTGCTCGGTCTATATCAGCCAGATGATGGGGCGATCTGCTACGATGGGGTAGATGTCGTGTCTATTGCGCCCGATCAGTTTGCGCGCAACTGTGCAGCTGTTTTCCAAGATTTTACGCGGTTTCGGCATCCTGTGCGGGAGGAACTTGTCCCAGGTCCCCCGAACTTCCATATCAACGACGACGCGCTTTGGGATGTCGTGAATGCACTCGGGTTGGCGGATCGCTTTAAAACTTTCCCGCGCGGTTTAGATACATTCCTTGACCCTTCGCTCGGTGAAGAGGGTGATGGTGCTGAACTGTCTGGTGGGGAATGGCAAAAGATTGCACTCGCGCGGGCGTTGGTACGAAATCCGCAGGTACTTGTCCTCGATGAACCGACTGCCGCACTGGACCCTGAGGCTGAGGTCGAACTCTATCAGCAGTTCCTTCAACTCGTTGGGGGGCGGATGACGTTTCTTATTTCGCATCGGATTGGCTCTACCCGTCTTGCAGACCGTATCTTGATATTGGACGGTGGCAGGATTGTTGAAGATGGCACACATGAAGAATTGCTTGCTGAAAATGGACTCTATACGCGCTTTTTTAAGGCACAAGCACGTTGGTACCAGAAGGATTCTCGTTGATTTAAAGGTAGCAGGCACACGCCGTAGGTCTCCGTCCGTTTCTCTTGTAGGAGGTGTTTGCAACGCAGATTTCTTCTGTAGGCAATCTGTTAGATTGCGTTCAATTATGTTGGGTTTCGCATGCTCTACCAACCTACAGACTGCAATAGGGAGTCGTTTTCGCAAGATTACCGGAATATGCATTGACAGTACCGAGAAAGTCAACCGTCAACAATCCTGAAAATCCTGAAAATCCTGGTTCAGACAAAAGAGGCGAGGCACAGAGACCCTGTCCTACAATGTTAACCGTATTCTGATAGTCATTCAAAAGGTATAACAATGCAAAAAGGAACAGAACAGACAGGAAAATGGTGGCGAGCTGCGAAGGAAGGGATACGCGCCTACGCACGCACTTTTGGTATCATTTGGAAGAGTGGTGCGCTAATCCTCTTGTTCCTGTTGATCATCACACTCATAATGGGGGTTCTGCCTGCTGGCGAGTTCTTCGTGATTGAGCATTTGGTCAATGCTATTACCGACGCGATCGGTGATCCAAAATGGTGGCAACAAGTGGTCCCCTGGTTACTCGGAATGGTAGGTCTCCAACTTTTTAGACTTTTTGTGAGCCATTTAAAAGAACCACTGAGTACCCACCTCAGAGAAAAAATAGAAGTGATGATTAACGAAGGGATCGCCCGCAAAGCAGATGCTACTGAATTGGTGGAATTACAGACAGGAGAATTTCAGAACACGTTGGCACGTGCGCGTTCCATTTCGGGTCTCAATTTTGATGAAGTTCTATGGAATCTCGTTGAGAGCCTTCAAGACTTAATTAGTGTGGTGACACTTGGTATTGTGCTCTGGAATTATCATCCATTGCTGACGTTTCTGCCCGCGTTTTCGGGCATTGTTTCTTGGTGGAGTCGTTTGCGTTTTGCAGCAGATCATTACATTTTCATGGTCGGACATACGCCGCATGAGCGAGAACGGGGCGCATTGGAAGGGCTTCTGACGGATCGCGGTGCTGGCAAGGAAGTTCGGTTATACCAAACGCAGGAGATTTGGATTGCGCGGTGGCAAAAGTTGTGGGATATGTTGATACAAGGGAAAGGCGCAATTGAAAGGCGTAAGTTCTTCGCACATCTTTCCCTCGACATTCTACGAGGTGTTTTGTATGCGGGGTCCCTTATTTTTCTGTTGCAGCCTGTCTTCCGTGGAGGACTAACGCTCGGCACCTATATTGCCGCCGCCGCCGCTACGCTTCAATTGGAGGGTCTCTGGAACAGCATCGCCATGTATTTTAATTGGATAGCAGATGATATGCGCCGATTATCCGGTGATTTGTATCCATTTTTAGACAAAGAATTAGACACCGCGTCGCAGAAAGATGATTTATCAACATCAAAAGGGAAAGTTCCATCTGCTGTGGAACCTCAGTCTGACATTGCTTCAACACATTTTCCGGCAACACAAGGTATTGTGTTAGAGAATGTTTCGTTCTTCTATCCCAATGCCCGAGAATCGGCATTGAATAACATAACGTTGACATTCAAAGTCGGTGAACGCGTCGCACTCGTTGGACCTAACGGGGCAGGGAAAACTACATTAGCTCGATTATTGCTCGGGCTCTACCGTCCGCACACCGGCATCATTCGTATAGGAGATGTGCCATTAGATACAGAAAATCGTCCCGATTGGATGAAACATTGTAGTGCGGTGTTTCAGGATTTCACGAAGTATCATCTCACTGTAAACGAGAATATTGTCTTTGGGGATATAGAACATCCGGATCGGATGGAGGTGGCTGCTGCATCCGGTGGTGCTGTTTCGGTTATTGACGGGCTTTCGGATGGGTATGACACAATGCTCGGACCCACATTCGGTGGACGCGACCTTTCTGGTGGCGAATGGCAGCGGATCGCGACTGCCCGAAGTTTTATGCGGGAAACGCCGTGGATCGTCGTGCTTGATGAACCTACCGCCGCACTTGACCCGTTAGCGGAACAAGCGGTTTATGAACAATTTATTGAACGCGGTGTCGGGCGGGCATCGGTATTGATTTCGCACCGTTTATCTTCGGTACGCACCTGCGATCGGATTCTTGTGCTTGATAACGGCACCATTGTTGAGGATGGCAGCCATGTGACGTTATTGGAAAATGATGGGCTGTATGCCCGGCTTTTTAATGCGCAAGCACAATGGTACGTTTAAGGCATTGATTCACTGGTCACGACTGTATACACGCGCCTGTCTGAATCGCGGATTTCTTAAGAAGAACGCGTTTGTAGTCGCGCAATTCATTGCGCCTGTTTTTAACACTTTTTTAGGTATTTTCTTACGCATTTAGATTATGAAAACTGATAACTGAATGGTTTCTGGGAAAAGTAGGCTAATACCATTTCTAAGAGATTGTATTGCATTATTTCGTCCGTCGGGTAGAGCTTGCGATACCCTTATGCGTCAATTTTAGTGTTATGCGGTGGAAAAATGGACACCTGTCGCCCCTCTGGGGCTTGGTAAACACAGACATCAGCTGCTGGACACCTCATGCAGCATGCCATACGCGCATGCTGCATCTCCGAGGCTATAGTCAATCGTATCTGAGCACCAGCGGTGCGAAAGGTGTATGGTATAAAACAAGCTATTATGATATGTTGTCAATTAGATATGGTATAACATTCGGAAAATGGTATAATTTCTTAGCCTTTAAAACCCTGAGCAGATAAAAGTTGAACATCCAACCTAAACGCATTGTAAAAGGAGATAGCATTCAGATGGCTAATAACCAAATTAAAGTCGCAGCGTGCCAACTGCTTACAAGTAAAGATGTCCATGCAAGCACTACAAAAGTACTACAGCAAATTGAAGCGTGTGCAGAAAACAATATCCAGATTGTAGCATTTCCTGAGGGATGTCTATTCGGTTACTGCTGTGATACTGATTATTGGGAACAGGTGTCGCCACAGGTATTTAAGGAGGCGGAGGCAAAAATCGCTGAAGCCGCACACCGCTACAAAATGGCAGTAATCATTGGTTCTGCACATCACGATGGCGAAAATTGGCACAACGACTTAGCCATATTTGATCAGCAAGGTAGCCTTAAATACCGTTATGGGAAGACGTTCCTTGCTGGGGAGAAGTGGTGTGCGAATAATCGCGGTAAACTGCCAATTGTGCAGTTAGCAGATGTTGCATGTTGCTTTATCATCTGCCACGATGTTCGCTATCCTGAACTCGTGAAACTGCCTGCTGCGATGGGGGCGCAAATCTGCTTCTTTTGCTCTTGTGAATCGGGATTGCTATCCGAACATAAACTCTCTGCCTATCGTGCTATGCCGATTTCGCGCGCAACGGAAAACGGGATTTATCTTGTGATGGCAAACACACCCGCGAATCCAGATGATCTAAAGGCTACAGGGTCGTCACATGGCAACTCCAAAATTGTTCATCCGAACGGTAATGTACTCAAAGAAGCAGGATTTTTCGGTGATGAAATCGTTTCAGCTACAATTGATCTTTCACAAGCAACAGGTTCGCAGGCAAAACGCACTTACAATGAAAATACGATTTTTCGGGAGTGGTTTCAGCAGGGATGTGGGTTTGTAGTAAAGGTCTAAAGACTTTTGAGAACTACCGCTCTCTGTCAGACACAAGCAGATCATACGAATTGCTCTGCCATCCACCTTCTATAACGATATTATCTCTTGTTTCACGTAACCGTTTGACCATACGTTCTTTCATGCGGCGAAGTACGTGTTTGTATCCGAGATGTGTTGCGAGATTGTGAAGTTCATACGGGTCGCTCTGCATATCGTAGAGTTCGTCTTCACTGTATGGATTGTAGACGTATTTCCACGAATCGGTGCGTACCATTCGCACAGTTGCAAGCGTTGCTTCGTATCCATGAAATTCAGCAAAAACATCATTCGGCCAATCTGATACCGTTTCGCCTCTGAGTAGTGGCACAATAGACCTCCCATCAAGATTGTCAGGTATTGTTGCACGACCAATTTCCAAAAATGTCGGCATAAGGTCAACAAGGTTCACAAATTCATTACAGGTCGTTCCAGGTGAAGTTACTCCAGGCCACCGAATCACAAGTGGAATGTGATGTGTCTCCTCGTACATGTGAAATCCCTTGTTGAAAAGTCGATGGCTACCGAGCATGTCACCGTGGTCAGTTGAAAAGATGAGGATAGTGTTTTCTGCCAAACCGTTTTCTTCAAGGCAACCAATTATTCGTTGAACTTGGTCGTCAATGAAGGTGCAAAATCCCCAATACGCAGCAATAACTTTCTGCCAATCCTGCCATGTCAAATGACTGGAGTTCCATCGGAGCATCTCTTTTTGCTGGATAAGCGGTTTGTTGATGAACTGTTCATCAAAGTTGCCCCAACGTTCGACAGAATCTGGGTCGTACATCGTATCGTAAGGCTCTGGAACAGCATAAGGAAAATGTGGTCCGAAGAAATTGGCGGCAATCATAAACGGTTGATCAGAATTGGTATAGTTGTTGATTAATTCAATCGTTTTATCTGCTGTCCACGCCTCCATCGTTCGTTCAGCAGGGAGTGGAAGCCTCCCGTAGAAAGGTGCTTCTCCTCCCCATTCAAAAGGTTGCACCGCATCTCGGTCAATCCTAAAATCAATCCCATCATTTCGCAGCCACTGATGCCATTCGCTATACGGATGCCATTTGTCGTAGCCCCAGAACTCGGTATCACCTTGTTTTGCAAGATGCCATTTTCCGACGCACGCCACGTTATATCCAGCGGCTTTCAGTAGTTGTGGATATGCGGGTTTGTTGAGAATCTGATCTGAGAATACCGCGTTGAAATTCCCCATGTTTGAGAGTTGCCCATGGTTATGCGGATAGAGTCCAGTGAGTAAAGACCCGCGTGCAGGTGAGCAAAGTGCTATCGGTGTATACGCTTTTGTGAAACGCATGCCTGTTGCAGCGATGATGTCTACTGCAGACGTTTTGCAAACGGGGGCACCGTTGCAACCCAACGAATCAAAACGTTGCTGATCGGTAAGTAAAAATAAGATATTGGGTTGTTGTGACATAGTGAATCCTTTTTATGTTGAGTGAGATGAATAATTTACCTGCATATTATCCGCTATTGATGTCCACCATGTATCGTCTGCGTTGACGCGTAAGACATGCGTATTGCGCGGTGCATCATTCGCTCTTAAACTCTTTTCGATTATCTGTGTATCTGCATTATGTTCAAGGAATTCAGCAATTGTATATTCCAACCGTTCAGGAGAGCGAATTGCGATAATGTTGATTATCTCAGTTAATTCTAAATCCAACAAAAAATCGATGTTCCAGAACAATTTTTTACCGCTTTTTGGTAGTGGGTCGGGCGGTCCCAAACCGCATTCAAGGAATTGTTTTACCATTTCTTCTCTGATAGCGTGTGGCGGTTTATCACTGCTTCGCGTTGCGTGTCGAACAAGTCGGCGGGCGAGTGAGGTAGCACCTTTTTCTGAAAGCGCAGAACCTACATAAGTATAGTCGCCCGCGGGTAATGAAATTAGTTTACCTTTCTTAAATCGTCCGAATTGTAATTCGGTATCTTCTTTAAGTCGAATTCGCAATATATATGTTCCTGCTTGTGAATTTTCTCCGATAATAAAAATGTTTGGAATTTTCACTGTCCCTCCAATACGCTTCTGTGTAAGTTTAATCTCATGTAATACATTTTTGATCCACTGTGAGTATAACGTTTCTAGGGTGTGTAAAGTTTTTGGCATAAAAATGAATTGAGTGGGCCTTGCGAAGTATTTATAAAAATGGTATCCTCACCTAATAAACTATATACTCATATAGGAGGATACCAATGTTTAGTATATCATCAAAAAGTTGTGAAGTCAATGAACATAAAGAACAGGCAGGGCTATTTAGTTCTCCGAATATTTAGATTTTCAATTTAAGACTTTCCGCTGTCCGAGCGATCTCCGAATCGCGACTTTTCGGATAAACTGGACAAAAAGTCTAAAACTAAACGGAATAAGTAGTTTCGGACATTAGATTTCTCATTTTTTTCTCCACTTTTTTCAAAATTCCCACCTTTAACTTGACATTCCCCTTCTTAAAATTGTAGAATTCTTAACAGACCAAACTATAACACCATTGGACTATGGGTATCCCATATCTAATGTAAGTTAGGTGTTATGGTTTGGTCACCAGGGATGCCCACTTCTTTTGTGGAGAAGTTGGGATTTACTGGATGACCAAACCTACAATTTAAGGGGTACAATATGATAATTTTCAGTGTCTTTGTTATCATCGTAGTATTTTTTATGGTAACACATCTTCGAGCTGACAAAGAAAAGATGGATCAATCAAGCGATGAACATACTAAAAAGATGTGGAAAATGTATGTTAATGCTATTGAAAACGAACATTTCCTGTATCCACTCACTTCAGATTTAAGAAATTGGGTTCTTTCCAATCAAGAATTCGGGTGGACTACCCTCGACACTTCAATGCCAAAAGAAATCCGACATCAGTTTGGCGTGTTTATAATCGAACATGCCAACAAATAGGGAAGAAAACCATGAAATCCACCAGACAAGCAGCTGAGTTAATCCGACTTAGCCTCAATGAATTCAGAACAGGTAATTTTGTTGATGCCCTCGCTTATGTAGAAACAGCATTAGAAATTAACCCCAAAGATGTCCGTGCCTTACAGATTCGACCACTTTGTAAATGCTGTTTGATCGTTGAAAGCGGTGCAATTCCACCAAATCTCCAAACTGATATACAAAATATCATCTCAGATTTAAAAGTATCAATAGAAACTTTAGACGATATGATTAGGGTTGCTCGGACGAACACTTAATTTTTTCGGATATATTCCCTAAATCTTCCATTCCATATTGCTTTAATTGGTTCAATAGGTCTACCATCTGTTTTTTTTTACAGGTAGGCGGGCCTTTTTGTTTCCACATTCTTGGCAGACTTGTTTTTCTTTAGTCATTTTTTCACCTCATACTTTCATTAACAAATTTCCAGAATATGCTATCCACATTCCGGTAGTTATATTTATAGCAAGCCTCAGCCACATATAGCGGGATATACCCAGTAGAGTAGTGGTGATGCTGTCCATACCATGCGCGTTTCAACAACGCCCAAAAACCTTCAATAGTGTTCGTGTGGGTATCCCCATCAGCGAACTGTTCTTTGTGATTGATAACCCGATGTTTTATCTGCTTTCCGATCTCATTGTAAGCAGCATATTCATCGGTTATCAGTTCGGATTCATCTATTTTGACAGCATCCCGAATAAACGCCAGGATACCCCTTCCCGTTAAATCATCAGCAAGTTTAGCTACTACCTTACCTCCACGCTCAACTGCGCCAAGAATAGCGGATTTTGATGTTCCCCTTCCTCTTTTGGCGGGTTCATCGTCCTCGCGCTTGTTCTTTTTCCGAGGTTTGCCTCCTATATAAGTCTCATCTGCCTCAATAATACCCTTCAGCAGAGTTTGACCTTTAGTAGCCATTTCAGCACGAATGCGTTGCATCATAAACCAAGCCGTCTTCTGATTCAGGTCTAAATCACGACTCAACTGATAACTGGACAAGCTCTTCTTTGCGTTTCCCATTAGTGAAATAGCCAGAAACCACTTTTGAAGTGCGATCTTAGCCCCGTGAAACACTGTGCCTTGAGTAACCTTGAAGGTTGCCTTACAACCATTACAATTCCAACGACCAATCCGACCAGTTGCCGTCTCATTACGCCTGAAAACATCGGTAATCCCACAATGTGGGCAATGAGGCTTACCTTTCCATCGTATCTTCTCAAGATACTCAATACAGGATGACTGGTCTGGGAATCTCTCCATAACCTTGATTAAATCCATCAGAATACTCCTATATGTCAAAAGGAGTTGCTTTATTCTGAAAGATTGTGCTATACTATCTTAATATGATATAGATAAGATAGATGAAGTGCTACCGTTTATTCAGACCAAAATTTAGCAAAGTTAAGACAAGTTTTTTTGCTCAAATTCCACAGGTGTCAAATACCCTAACGCAGAGTGAGGGCGTTTGTGATTATACACTTGTGTAATAAAATGCCCAATGCGGGTTCTTGCTTCGTGGATGTCCTCATAGTCATTGAGATGAACTTCTTCTTCCTTGAGCGTGTGGATAAGTCTTTCAGCATATCCGTTCTCCCAAGGACACCCTCTCCGGGCGACTGAAATCTCAATCCCATGATGCCTAAGCAGTGAGATGGACGCATTTGAAAGATATTGAACGCCTTGATCAGAATGATGGATCTCTGGGACACTTTGACATAATGCTGTCTCCAAGGGTTTCAACGTCAGAGATTGCGTCAAGTGTTGACTGATATGCCACCCTCTGATCATGCGAGTGAAGACATCCATGAGCAGACAAACATAGATAAAGTGTCCTTTGAGGCGGACGTAGGTAATATCGCCCACCCAGACCTGATTACATCGGGAGACATCAAGGTTTTCAAGGCGATTGCTCCAGGGACGCACACCCGCAACGGATGTCGTGGTTTGACAGACACGCTTGACAGAAACCGAGAGGTTGGCGGACTTCATCAATCGGGCAACACGTTTATACCCGATGGTGTATCCGCTACGCACCAACAACTGTGTGGGACGCCTATATCCGTATGTTGGATATAGCAAAGATAACGTCTCTATTTCATCCTGGAGGCCCGCTTCACACGGGGCCTGCTTGGAGTGATAATAGAGGTTGCTTCGGTTGAAACCGAGTGTCTCACATATCTGCCGAACCGAAAAGTCTGTCCGTAATGCCGTAACCATTTCTCGCTGCTCCATCGAGGCTAACTCAAGTAAGTTGAGGCTTTTTTTTGGATGTCAAGTGCCAAGGTCAACCGCCCAACGAGTTGCTCAAGTTGGGCGATCCGCTCCGCAGAGGCATCAGACTGTTTATCAGCGGGTTCAAAGAGGGTCGCCGCTTTTTCAAGAAGCTGTCGCTTCCACTTTGAAAGTTGTTCATCGCTGAGGTTATGTCGCCGACACACTTCTGCTTGGGAACTTTCAACGCTGAGAACCTCAAGAACAACTTCGGCTTTAAACTCGGGGGTGAAGTTTCTTCGTTTTCGTTTCGCCATCGGATACTCCTTTCAAGGAGATGGATATTATACCATAATCTTGTCTTAGAGAGTGGCCCGAATTTCCGGTGGCAGTACATTTCCTCTTTTAACTCAAATAAAAGGAGGTGATAGTTATGTATAACCAAAATAATCAGTTCCTGCTCAACGAAATAAAAGCAGGACAAAACGTGATAGAATCGCGTTTAATTATGATGATTATTGAAAATTATCTACTTAAGATTAAACACAATCTATAACCAATTCCCATCAAAAGAAATGG
Source organism: Candidatus Poribacteria bacterium (assembly GCA_965197475.1). GTDB lineage: Bacteria > Poribacteria > WGA-4E > WGA-4E > WGA-3G > MSPOR6. The sequence continues at coordinate 3,355,652 of CBDANF010000003.1, forward strand.
TCTAACAATTATCTTCCTCGTCAGGAAGCCCTTACGATGTCAGTCTATGTCTGATTTTATGCTGTTTTTCTTATGTCCAAAACTACTTATTCCGTAAATATATAGGCATTGACAGAAGCGATGCTTATATAAAAATGACGTGTGACAGATTAGATAATCCTCGCAGTGAAATGCCTAAAATCCAAGAGGAACTCGCGTTGCATGTGGTGGATACATCCTTTAAGGAACGGAAAGCAAAAGGCAAGAATGTAGGGAAATTTCGCCCCACAGATGAAAATGACATTGAACAACTGCAACTACTAGAAACCCAAAATAAGAATAACGAATGAACCACCCACATCTCGGTGCCCTGGTTAAGTCACTTCTACTCAATTCATCATGCTGTTGAATTTGTTCGCAGCACGACCTAAAACTAATCAAAATATACAAAACTTTTTAGCTAATTGATATACCATGTTAGTATTGTCTGTAGGTGCCCTAATGAATGAGGTGCCTGTTCACTCTCTCCACTATTCCTACATGGAGGTCTTTTAATGTTCGGACGAGGAAGAAGTTTAATTGTCGTTTGTTTGTTGTATCTTTTTGTCTCCACGCTATTTCTTTCCGCACTCGCCTTTGCCCAAGATGAAGCGAACGATCAAAAAATCATTGAACGTTATAAGCTTATGCTTAGCCGTAAACCGAAAGAAGGAAGTACATTTGACCGAGTCTATCAATTTTATCTTGAAGGTGCTGGGTTAGACGCAATGCTCAGCGATTATCAGACTGAGGCGAAAGCCAAACCCAACGATTCTAACCTCCAACTTATTTTAGGACACATATACAAACGTCTTGGTAAAGACGCTGAAGCAATCACTGCATATCAACGCGCAGTTGAACTCGCTCCGAACAATTATTATTCCCATTTTGCTTTGGGACAGATGCATGGGGCTTTGCGTCAACATGAGGAAGCAATCCAAAAGTTGACAAAAGCTGCAACATTGTCGGAACAATCACAGGATGTGCCACCGGAAGAGTTAACGGCAATCTATAAGGCACTCGGCAACGCTCATTTCCGTCGTGACAGAGTGGACGAAGCAATTCAGGCATGGAGAAAAATATCTGAATTTGATCCGCAGGACATCTTTGCACGTATTGAACTTGCAGACCTTTTCCGTGAGCAGGAACTATACGAACAGGCAATCGCACAACACAAGGCGATTATTGAACTGAAAAAGGACGACCCGTATCGGATCTGTTTGAGTCATAGGGAAATTGGCAATATCCATGAATCGAAAGGCAACTATGAGAATGCGATCCAAAGTTACGATACGGCACTTGCGCTAACAGCTCCGGGCAACTGGCTGCGTAAAGACCTTCAACACCGTATTATCGGTATCTTCGCGGCTGACAGCAATTGGGAAGGCTTAATCGAATACTACCAAGGTAAACTTGAAGCAACACCAAATGAACCGGAACTTCTCGGTTTGCTTGCTGCCGCATATATTGAGAATCAGCAGCTTGAAGAAGGTATCAGCACGTATCGAAAAGGATTAGAACTTGCCCCAACCGATGCAAACCTACGTTTAAATCTTATCGCGTCCCTCCGCAATGTGGAAAAGTTTGAAGATGCTGCTGCGGAATACGAAGTACTTAGTCAACAAGATCCTGACGATTTTGGTATCTACCGCGAACTCGGTGAGTTGTATCTACAGCTTGGAAATCAGGACAAAGCTAAAACGGTATATCAGAAAATGATTGACCGTGATCCAAACAACGCTGGCACACATCTCATTCTTGCTGAAATTTACGCTGGACATGAATGGGTGGACGATGCTGCTGCACAATATGAAAAAGCAATCTCGCTTGCACCTAATAATTTTGAGTATATTGAATATTTTGGTGAATTTTACTTACGGCAAGGAAATCGTGATAAGGCTATAGAAACCTGGAATCGAATGGTCGCTGACGATAAAGCGATCGCTGCGAATTATGATCGACTGGCCCAACTGTTCAAGGCAAAAAATTTCAAAACTGAGGCTGTTGCTGCAATCCGAAAAGCCGTTGAATTAATGCCCGATGAATATCGCTATCGCGAAGCATTGGCTAAGCACCTCATGGAGAACAGAGATTATGATGCGGCACTCACGGAATACACAGCGGCGATGAAACTTGCGCCGAATGCGTTTTTTGCCGAGAAAATGGATGATAAAAGGATTGAACTCTACCGTAGACAAGGCACCCTTTTAGATAAAATCGAACTGCTGGAAACTGAACTTGACAAACCTGGGTTAGCAGCTGCGGAGGTATTTTCACACCAAAAACAACTTGCCAAAATGTATCTCAAGTTGGGCAATATTACTTATGCATTGGAAGTTCTTTTGAAAGCCAAACAACTCAAGTCTAATGACGTGGGTGTGAATCGGTGGCTCGCGGAGGTATACACCCGGCAAGGTAGACGCGATGAGGCAAATGCCATCTACATATTTCTAATTGAGATAGACAGCGCAAATGCTCGTGAATACCACGCGAACATCGCAAAGTCGTACCTGAACGTGATGGATTTTGAGGCGGCCACAGCATCCGCAAAGCGCGTTATTGCGCATAGTCCACGCAATCCTGAGGGACATCAACTGCTTGCACAAATTGCGAAACAATCCAAAAACTATGATACCGCTATAGACAGTCTAAAACAGGCGATTCGTCTGCGACCCGAAGCGATTGACACACGCGCTGAATTGGCAGCTGTTTATAAACTTTCAGGAAAACTTCAACAAGCACTCGCTCAGTATTGGCGGTGTTGGAACTTGATCGATAATGTTAGTGATAAACTCACTTTTGTCAAACCCCTCTCTGAAGTATATTATGACCTCGGCAGACGTGGGGAGTTTGAAGAAAAATTAAAGCAGCTGGCAAAATCAAATACCTCTTGGGTGGCACCTGTTCTTGCGCTTGCCGAACTCCACCGGATGGAGGGGGACCTGCCGAGTGCTCGCTTCCAATTGGCACAGGCATTAAACAAACAGCGCGAAAATCCAGAACTCTTGGACCACCTAGTACGAATCAGTGTGGAACTTGGAGATATACAGGATGCTCTTACTTATCAACAACGGCTTGTCAAAGCAGACCCTGATCCGACTCACCAACAGAAACTTGGAGAATTGTTGTTTGATGTCGGACGTGAACAGGAAGCAATTCAAGCATGGACAAAACTGCTTCATGCTAAAAATCAGACACTTGAGGCGGAAGTTAAACTTGCAGCCTTACTGCTTCGGCACGGGTTGTCTGAAGAAGCATTTTTTGTGCTTGAACGCGCATCTGAGAAAATCGCTGGAACTGATGCACACCTCCCACTTTATCGGTTGGGATCTATGTTGGTTGGAATGAATGAAGCAGAACGTGCTCGGGTCTATTTCCGTCGGATTCTTGACATGTCTGAACCCCCTGGAAATATGGCAAAGCGCGGGACTACAAAATCAACAATTTTTGCTTATTCTGCCATCCCCGGAATTGATATAAACAAATTTGAGATTTCGCGTGGAAGCATCGGACAGATCCAAAGTAAACCAACATTTGCGGGTGGTAGTATGCCATGGATGCCGAAAACTTTTGAAGAGGCACAAGCTGGTGCTCTTGTCCATTTGACCACAATCGCGCAGCAGCAGGGAAAACTTACTGAATTCGTTACACAATTTGAGGAAGATGCCGAAGTTAATCCTACAGATGTCAAGACACTTGAAACCTTGGCGAGGCTCTATACTTTGATCCAATACAACGAAAAGGCTAAAGAAGTTTTTGACAAGTTGATTGAAATTTCACCCAATGATTTGGCATACCAACCGATACGATTGCAACGCGTAATGCAGGAAAACGGCAATTATGAAACGTTGAAAAAATTACTTGAGGGTATACCTGGGTTGGCTCCCGAGGCGCGGGTCAGATATATTGCGGAATACGCCGAATTACTTTATTATGAGGACAAAAAAGAGGATGCGACAAAACTTTTAAGTGAAATTGAAGATGTAAATGTCACTGATATTGATACCGGTTTTAAGTTAGTTTCTGCTTTCCATCTGGTTGAAAAGACAGATATTGCGGAAAGAATCCTTGTTAATCTACCTCTCCCTCCGCAAGCGAAGCAGCGGGAGTATAGATATCTGTTTCAGGACCTCACAGACACGTACATTCGTCAAGGAGAACCCGATAAAGCGGTTGCGCTTTTCTGGACTTTCTGTGAGCGCACAAAACCCGATTCTGCGAATCCAAGGCGTATTACTGCACTTACACAGTCATCATACTCTTACGGAGGCTATAGACCTGTCCATGCCAGTTATCCTACAGCAACAGCATACTTCAATCAAGAGCGTTTAAACTATCTCAGATTGATTTTCCGCGAGTTTTGGTTGCGGAATTTACAGGAAACGTTATATATCAAATTCCAAAAAGAGTTAAACGCAGAAAAAGGTAGGAACCGTATCTATCCAAGTTTGGCACTCAGTTACTGCTATTGGTGGGATGGAAAACGCGACAAAGCACAAGAGGTCCTCTCCACCCTGCAAAAAGAATTTCCGGATGACCTTACGCTTAAACTCAACACAGCGTTTGTCTCTATTCAGACAGGGAAATTTAGGGAGGCTCTAATTATAGTTGAGGAGATTGCTGAGTCAGAGCCAAGAAACCGTCGCCAATATAACGATCTATTACTGCAGCTTGCCATTCAGACAGGTGATACTGTCACTTTACGTGAGTTGATAGCAAAACTCTTGAATTCACCGACTAGTGCACAAGAACTTTATGAGTTCTCGTACAACCTTCAAGATGCAGGCTTCACACAGTACGCGATTGCTACAGCCCAAAAAGCGATGGCATTAGCGATGACACAACGTAGTCCGAATTTCCTGATGGATTTGGGGGAACATCTGGAAGGGCTCGGTAGAGGACAAGATGCAGCACGGCTTGCGGAACGTGCCCTACGTTTCGCCTACCACCCTGACCGCTACGGACGAACGATGTACGCATCGAATTTCCAACAAGCGACTAATTTAGTCCGTCGCTCCCAAAATATAAAGAGTCAGGAAAATTCGTATATCGCGGAGGTCGAAAAAAAACCGGAGTCCTTCCAAGCTCAACTCAAACTTGCAATGTTCTATGAGAGCTCTGATCAGATTAACAAAGCTGCAGAAGCATTTAAGGCGGCACTGGCACTACGACCTAAGGACAGGAACACTCGCCTCAGATACGTTCAGATGTTAGAGCAAAGTGGAAAAGTAAAAGAAGCTGTACCACAATATGAGATACTTCTAAAAAACGACTCATCCGCACTCGGCTACGATTATGAAGGGGCGATAGATGCCTTTATTGCTACTGGCAAATTTGATGAACTGATTTCTCTCACAAAAGATATAATTCTTCCTGTTGGACAATACGCAGGTAACGATTTCACGCAGAAAGTCGCACGGCGGTGTCTGACCGAAAATAGACCTAAAGATGCTGTTGAGATATTCGAAAAGATTCTTGAAGTTCATCCGGGATGGAACTACGTTTACCAAGAATTAGCATCAGCTTATGTTGCTGCTGGCGGCCCTGAAAAAGCAATTCAGTACTTAACTGAGAAACAGGAACTTGGTGTAACATCTCTCTCACAAGTGGAGTTTGTATTAAAAATTGCTGAATTCCATGAGGTAGCTGGTGGACGTGAGAGAGCGATCAAATTCCTGCAAGAAAAATCTGAAACTGCTGATTTAGCAAACGCCCAGGTGTCCTACGTATTAAAACTCTCCGAATTCTATAAGGAAAGTGGTGAATTAGAAAAGTTCATCGCAGAATATGAGGCAAAACTCGCTGAAGAGCCTACGGACGCTAAACTATTATATCTTGTAGCATCTATGAAGATTAAAGCAGAGGATATTGAAGGCGCGAACCTGCATGTTACGACATTGATTGATAATGCACTCATGTCTGTCCAAACGCAATGGCTCTTCAACCTCGCCAGTACTTGTGAAAAAGCTGGTGGTAATGATCTCCAATTCCGTCTACTTGAGGCCGCCGCTGAGAAACTTGAACGTGAGAATTCATGGGAACTTGCAACATGTTACCGGAAATTGGGAGCGGCATACGCTAAGAAAGGTAAGAAGGAAAAGGCACAAAACGCATTTCGTAAAATGGGCAATATCCAGACTATGCAAAATAGTGGCGGCAGCATATATGATAAAAGGAGACTTGCCTCAACATACATGCAACACGAAATGTGGAACGATGCGGAAACAGTCTATACCGAAATCACCAACGATATGTCAGCTTCATCCTATTACCGTGAAGATGCACAAGAACAACTCATTGAAATCTATAAACAACGTGGAGAACTTGAAACGACCGATCAACTTACGGAAAAGACAAAAGAATTGGACATCGGAATGCAGCGTTTGATGGCGAAAGAATATGAGCGGTCAAACGATCTCTCCAAAGCTGTTCAGATTTACGAACATATTGCCAATTCAGTGCCGGAGGATTTTGAATCTCGCGCGCAACTTGCAAACGTCTACACCCGCATTAATGAGCATGAAAAGGCATCAGAAACATGGACGGCACTGCTTGATGCAGACCCAGAAAATACCAAGTATCAAGATGGACTTGTCAACAGTTTTCAAGAAGCAGGCAAGCTAAACGAGGCATTTGATCTTGCCCAGAAATACATTGAAGATGATCCACAAACTGGTGCCCATTATGTGCGAATGGCAAAGCTATATGTTAACGATGCCCGACTTGAAGATGCTGTCACTGCTTATGAAAAAGCCGTTGAACTCATTCCGGGAAATCAGCAACTCTGGCAAGTATTAGCGGGTCTATATACTTACATAGGTGATGCCGATTCCGCCGGCCATGCGTTCAAAGAAGCGATTCAATATACCGCAAGAGACTATGATCGTGAGAGAATTGAACAAAAACTGATAGGTTTATACCGCCAAATCGGTAAATTAGATGAGATGCTACTCAAAGCGGAAAGTGAGAATACGATTAGCCCCGAAATGCAAAAGACGCTTGCGCAACGTTTTCGGAATACAGGAAATCTGGAAAAAGCAACTGTCGCATATAACAAAGCACTTGACATGACTCAGTATGATTATGATCGGAATGGGATCTCTAACGATTTGATTGACTTATACGTCAAACTCGGCAAGACAGATGCTGCGTTAGAAATCTACGAAAAAATTGTTAATTCTGGTTCTTCCAATAGGACAATCCGTTACACTTCTTCCGGTATAATACTTGATTACTATAGTGATCGTACACGCGAGGCTTTGATGAATGTTTACAGAGGTCAGAATCAGCTAAAACAGTTAGAGGCTTTCTTTGAAGCCAAGCTTGACAAGGATCCAGAGAATCCTACCACCCTTGAAATGCTTGCTAAGATTTATAACGATGCGAAAAATTACAAAAAAGCTGCTGATACCTACATCGCGCTTTCTAAAGCTGACCCAATCAATGTCCGTAGTTTCTTTAAGGCTGCGATGCTTGTAAATCAAATGGGGCAGCCTGAATTGGCGAAAAAACTGATTGCCCAAGGCGAAAAGGCACTCTCATCAAGCAGCAAAAAGGATGATCGGTGGGTTCTCGCTGAACTCGCAACTATCTGTTATGATAATAAAATGTACACTTGGGCTATTAAATTCGGAAATTCTGTACTTGCTGATAGTAGTAGTTACAGAGGTAGTTCCATCTATGAAACTATATACAAAATTCTTGGTAATAGTCATATAGCTGAAAAACAGTATGAAGAAGCTTACAATGTGTACAAGCAGATGGAGCGTGATGTAACATGGAGTAGTGCCAGAGCAGATGCAAGATCCGGTATGCACAAGGCAGCAAAAGACGGGAAACTATACGAAAAGTGGATACCAGAACAATTAAAGAAGGTTGAACAAAACCCTGATGATCCAAATGCCCTTTCTGAACTTGCACAAAGTTACGAATCGAGCAACAAAATCAAAGAGGCAGTTGAGCAATATGAAAAACTCAATAAACTTCAACCTGACAACTCACAGTGGTACAAAAAACTTGGTTCCCTTTATCAAAATCTGCCACTGGAGAAACGTGAGACAGGTGAAGTGACTGAAGGCATTGCGCTTACGCTTGGCGGAAATGGGAGTTTCGTTGAAATCGGTGACAGTGAGTCTTTAGACAACATTACTGAACAAGTGACGGTGTCTGCGTGGATAAAACCAACCAGTTACCCAGACAGATATGTACGCATTATCTTGAGAAGTGATGAGCAAAAACAAAATTATAGGCAACGAAGTTACATCCTTGTTATTAGATCGGATGGGAAACTCAAAATTTCTTCCTCACCTCAAGATGGAGGGTACGCCTCCCTTTATTCTCCACCGGATCTCATAAAATTAAACACATGGACTCACATTGCTGGTGTTATCAATGCAAAGAAGGATTACATGAAGATTTTCGTTAATGGGTATGAAGTTGGACATAGACATTATAATGGAGAAGATAGTTTCGTTAAATGTCGTCTTCCATTACGCATAGGTGCTACACATAGAATAGACCAGGAGGCACAATCCTCTTTTGTAGGACAAATTGATGAGGTGCGTGTATGGAACGTTGCGCGTACTGTAGATGAGATTCGTTCGGATATGAACACACAACTCAACGGGGATGAACAGGGTTTAGTTGGATATTGGAAATTTGACAAAGAGACGGAAGGCAGAATATTCGATTCTTCACCTAACAAAAATGATGGCAAACTAATTGGAAATACCAAACTGGAGTCTTACACGCGTCCAATTTTTGAGATTTTAAAATCTGATGACTTTGAAAAGACAATTGCTATTTACGAAAAAGCAATTGAACAGCAGCCTAATTCGTATGAATTCTACAACTTGTTGGCACAAATCTATAAGAAAAAGGAGGATACGTCACAAGTAGAAGCAATGTATCGTCGAGCATTGAAAGCCCCCCTTACGCAGCGCGAGTATGAGAGTGCAATTAATGCCATCCAGAGTCTTTATGCTGACGAAGATCAAACGGAAAAATGGATTGCGATCCTTGAAGAGATGCAACCGAAATTAGAAGAGAGTGCTGTCCTACACGAACTGTTAGGCGATGCCTATAAGAAAACGGGAGATGTTGAAAAATCTGAACTTGCTTACGCCAAATGGTTAAAGATTCGAAAAAAAGAGTTGAACCGACAAAACTATTATCGTTACTATAGAGATTTTGCAGAGAAACTGCTTGATAGAGACATGTTTCCAGGAACAGCCTTAAATTTCGCAAAACGTGCATCATTAAGTGTAACAGGATCAATCGATTATCTCACTACCTTAGGTACCGCTTATATCGTAAATGGTAATTATGATGACGCACTTGAACAGTTCAAAATGTGTGTTAACATGGTCTCCTCAGATTATTCATCGGACCAGTTTTGGGAAAAAATTATCAAAGCAAGTAATAAAGCTAACGACAAGGAACGACACATTCAAATGCTTGATACATTAATAAACACCATTCCATCGGGAAATGCCAGTGCCCGCGCAAATGCACACCGTATGATTGCACAATTCTATAGTCAGAAAGGAATGCCTAAAACTGCAGAAAGTTATGTTTTGAAGGGGGGCTTTATTCCTGAAACGCGTTGGATAACGCTCGGACCGTTTAAGAATATAGATTCAAGTGGTGTTTTATATGCCTATATCCATGAGGAAACCACACAAATTGACACAACCGCAAAATATTTCGGGAGAGATAAGGATAAGCTCATCAGTTGGGAAAAGTCGAGCGATAATAAATTAGATGGACGTTACGATTTCGGTAACGACGACGGTATCAATGATTGGAGCGCAGCTTATGTATGGGCGGTTGTTATTTCGCCAGATGAACGTGACATTACATTCCGATTTGACAGCGATGACCAAGGGATTATCTGGTTAAACGGGAAGAGGGTCTTTGAACATTCCAGAGCTAGTATTGGTGGTGGTGGTGTACAAATTGATCGTCATACCATTCCAGTTACATTGAAACAGGGAGAGAACACTATCCTTATCAAAGTCTGCAATTCATCGCAAACTTGGGATTTGTATATGCGGCTTACTGACGCTGACGGCAATTCGTTTGAGGATTTGAAATTCAAAACTGCCGATGCGTTGCTGAACGCGCCGCCTCCCGAACCAACATTCCACCTAAATGTCAACCTCGGCTTGGCTGAATACTATAGCAAAAACAACATGCCCGATAAGGCAATGGAACAAATGCGGCAAACGGGCATCATTCATGAAAATGCGTGGTTGATTCTAGGCCCGTTTGACAATACTGCAGGAGTCGGATACAATACTGTGTACATTCCCGAAGACATAACGCAGATTGATAAGACTGCAAAATATGAAGGCGTAGGTGAACAGATAAGTTGGAAAAAGTTTACAGATGATGTTTTCGATGGGTTTATTGATTTCGGGAAGGACATTAATTGGCGTGTTTCCTACGCATGGGCAACCGTTACTTCACCTGACGAGCGAGAAGTGCAATTCCGATTTGATAGCGACGACCAAAGCAAAATCTGGTTAAATGGCAATGAAGTATTTGCCAATACGCAAGCACATGCAGCAATAGTTGACCGCTACACTATTCCCGTAAAGTTGAAAGTAGGCAAAAACAGTATCCTTGTCAAAGTTTGCAATGAAGAAGGCGGATGGGGATATTATCTGCGAATTACCGATGCTGATGGAAAACCCTTTGAAGATTTGCAAATTAACGATGCACAAGACAATTAGAGAAAATTCGACAGTTCTTAGCATCTACACTACATTTGTGGAACAGAATTCAGATAACCCAATTTCACCGATTGTCTCCAAAATATGAGACATAAATTTGTCTTGATTTTAAATTTGAGTCGCTATAATATATTTCTATAACATGGTAACATCCGCGTTATACGAGTTTAGGTCCGCAGTAGCAGCGGGAAGAGGTATAAAGTTTAATTGTAACGTTAATAGGAGGTATTCCAATGGTACGATCAATAATGTTTTCCTTCTTAGCCATACTAATGTTAATCACAGTCAGTAGTCTTATGGCAGGACTTGAAGACGATCTTGTCGTCTACTTCACGTTTGACGTTGTTGAAGACAAAACGATTCATGATAGTTCTCCTAATGGATTAGATGCAAACATCGTTGCTAATGCTGAAATTGTCACAGGCAAAAATGGCAATGCGATCAAGATCACCGCTAAAGGCGCGGATTGTGTGAACGTTCCCGCTCACGAAAAACTGAAAATCAGCGGTGAAATTACCATGGCCTCCTGGATCTATCGAGAAGCGTGGAATAGTGATGGACAGTGGTTTGATAAAAACTGCCATAACGGAGGTGAGCATACCTCCTACGGTATGGGTGCTTTTGAAGGTGGCAAGAATATGAATGTGATGTTAGGAAGTGGTAATGCCCGTCCCAGATTGGACAAACCGCACTCGCTAAAAGCACAAACGTGGCACTATGTCGTCGGAACCTTCAATGGTGAAACGATGAAAGTCTATGTTGATGGTGAATTAGCACTTGAACATGCCGAGGCGTTTAATTTTACCGGCACTAACGATCAAGACCTGCGGATCGGATGCGCTAAGGACCGTGCAAACTACGGGTTCAATAACGGTATGATTGACGATGCCGCAATATGGAGTCGCGCACTCAGCGAAGATGAAATCAACGAGTCAATGGGCGGTGGTCTTCTCGCTGTTACACCGAAAAATAAAGCCGCGACAACCTGGGGCAATATTAAGCAAAGAACTATTGCCTACTAACCGCTGGCTTTCACTAATTTTAAACGGCACAGGTGTCCTTATAAGATCAGACATCTGTGCCTTCTTCTATAGAATAAGGATAAAAAAATGATAAAAATCGGAATTGTTGGCATCGGATTTATGGGGATGATTCACTACTATGGTATTCAACGAGGAACGGGGGCAGAAGTAGTTGCTATCTGTACGCGTGATCCGAAAAAACTCAATGGTGATTGGACAGGTATTCAAGGTAATTTTGGACCCCGTGGTGGAATGGAAGACCTCTCTAACATCCGAAAATACAGTGATATTGACGAACTACTTGCCGATGAAGACATTGATCTGGTTGATATATGTTTACCTACACATCTTCATAAATCTGTTAGCATTGCATCTCTTAAGGCGGGAAAGCATACTCTCGTTGAAAAACCGATCTCTATTGACATTGACGATGCAAACGAAATTGTTGAACTTTCTGAACAAACAGACAAAGAATTTATGGTGGCGCATGTGCTGCCTTTCTTTGCTGAATATGCGTATGCAAAAAAACTTGTTGAAAGCGGGGAATATGGTGCACTTCTCGGCGCACATTTTAAGCGTGTTATCTCTAAACCGAGTTGGTCAAGAGACATTGCCGACATTGAAAAAAGTGGCGGTCCTGGCATCGATTTGCATATTCACGATACACATTTTATTCAACTGCTCTGTGGTGTTCCCGATGCTGTTTTTTCACAAGGTAAGTTGGTAGGTGGTAATTTCGTGGACTATTTGACGACACAATATATCTACAATGATAAGGAACTAACGGTGAGTTGTTCATCAGGCGCGATCTCACAAAAGGGTAGAGCCTTTTCACACGGGTTTGAACTCTATCTTGAAAAAGCGACACTTTTGTTTGATTTCTCGACGCTTGCAGGTGAGCCTTCTACTGCAGTGCCGCTGACACTCATCACCGAGGATGGCAACGTTGAACAAGTGGATTTAGGCGAAGTTGACCCGATTGATGCATTTACCGCTGAGATCCAATACGCTGTTGATGCACTTGATTGGGAGGAGGCACCGACAGCACTGTCGGGTGTAGGTGCAAGAGACGCACTTCTTCTCTGCTACAAAGAAGCGGAATCAGTAAAAACTGGGGAGATTGTGGCAATCCGCTAAACCCTCCCACACAAAATGAACACATTTTATTCCGTTAGTCATATTGGAGAACTTTATGTCCCTACTGAATGTCGGGAAGCAGTCTTTGCACGGGGAAGCGTAAAGTTGTTTGCTCATCAAGAGTTAGAACATCTCGGGCGTATTTTTACACATATTCAACGGGGTGGCGTTGCTGTTGTTGAAGGGGAATGGGAACAAATTACCACCGTAATGGACTATATCCAGCGACACAAAAAGGAATTATCAACGTCAAATACCGATCAGTTTAAAAAAGGAAAGTCGCGTGGGAAACGCAACAATCCGAAACAGGCTCGAGATGCGGTGCTATCGAATTTGATGTGTTGGGCGGATAAGGATGGCATACTTCAGGTTGAACCTGCTCCCGTGTTGCCGCATTTACTGGAATTGATTGGTGAACTGCCAGACGCTAATCAAGATTGTCCGTTTCTCATGCCTATCGTTAAAATTCAACGTATTCGACACGCGCTTGAAGAGATTTATCCTATCAATGCCTTAGGTGAATCCCTTGTTGCGTCCGAAAACGTGCTTGCACCGCGTTCTCAGGAAACAATTGAATGTTTTCAAGAGGCACTACAAAGTGTCCGAAGTGAAAACTTGCACAGCACCCCCATAATTGCGGATGTCGGTAGTGGCAGTGGGTGCTTGACACTGCTCGCTCGGCAGGAATTCGGGGAGGGGGCGGAAGTATACGCATCAGATTTACTTCCAGAAGCAGTAGCAACAACGAAATTGAATGTTCAGCGGGTGTTATCAAATTCAGAGAATTTGCACGTCATGCCACCTGGAGACTTGTTTGATCCGTTTCCGTCAGTCCAATTCGACATTATTATTTTCAATGCGCCGTGGGTGGTTGCGCGAGTGCGAAACAGAGCGGAATTGGCAATCCATGACGAAAAACAGCAAACATTGAAACGTTTTTTTGAACAGGTGCCGAATTACTTAAAACCTGATGGAACGCTACTTTTAGGGTATGCGGATGCATCCGGACCAAAAGCAATAGCGAACCTTGAAGCAATAATAGGTGAGTCAGGTTTTGTCTGTAGAAACCTCTTTAAAAGGCGAGTCGCAACGCATCGGTCTAAACGGAAATGGGAACAGATTCAAGTGTATGTTTTAAGTAGGAAGTAGTCAGATATAGTTAATCGCGCACAACTGAAACTGAAACCCCATTTTTAAGCAGATGCTGATCATCAACAATCACTCGTGTTGTCTGTGCAAGGCGCGAGGTAACCTCTATTTCGCTCCCGTATATTCCTTCCACGTTCACCTGTTTTAGGCGTGCCACATTTTCCTCAACGACAAAAATGTTACCTTTTCCGTTCTGAATCTGCAGAACAGCACGACGTGGAAGCAACAACACGTTTTTCCGCTCACCCGTTTTGATAGAGATGGTAATGGATGTGCCCGGTTTCAACCTGCTATTATCAGTGGAAGCAGAGGAATCGGTCTCATCATTATTCATGTCAGTTGAATTACGCAGCGTAGCGTGAACCACGACTGTATTCTCTCCCTGTTTGACAATTGGACTGATGAAATCAATTGTCCCTATAATGTTTTGAATGCCGGAAGCTGCAGAGATTAACACCATATTTCCATTCTTAATTTGGCTTATATCACTAACAGGCACCGTCCAAACGGCTTTGAGTACATCAATTGCAACAACCGTAAACACCGGTTGCCCCGGCGAAGCAGCGGATTTAGCATAGTCCCCTACCTCAAGGTGACGCTGAGAAATAACGCCATCAATTGGAGAAATAATAGCTGCTTGATTCACCTGTTCCCGAGCAAGTTTCATCTGTTCTTCTGCTTCACTGACAGCAGATTGCGCGATTGCTATTTCGCGTTCCCATGCTTTGGCATCCACGAGTTTTTGAGCGGTCACAAGGTTGGCTTTTGCTTGTGTGACCTTTGATTCAGCAGCGGCGATTTCACGCTCCCAACCGCGGCTCTCCACTATTTTCCTCGCAACTGCCAATTCTGCTTTTGCCTTTTCCACTGCGACTTGCGCTGTGCCATCCTCATACTGGCTTGATGCAGCTACAGCTTCTTCATGTCGGCTTTGCACCAGTTTGTAACGCGTTTCTGATGATTCAAAATCACTGTCACTGATAAGCTCTTTTTTGTGAAGTTCTTTATCCCGTTCAAAATCGGAAGTAGCTTTGGTATACTCCGCTTTCGCACGTTCCAACCCCTGTTTCGCGCTTACCTTTGAACGTTCAAAGTTTGACTCGGCAGCTTTGTAGGCAGATTCCGCCTGTATCAACTGATTTCGTACACGCATTTCGGCAAGTGATTTTGTCTCCTCAAGCTTCGCCTCTGCTTCTGCAACCGCCTCTTTTGCTGTCACAAGCTGCGTTTCTACACGCGCCTGCGCGTTTGCCTCTGTTGTTGTTAGCTGCGATTTCGCCACGCTCAACACCACCTCAGTCTTTATTGCATCAATGCTCGCTTGGCGCGCACTGCTCTGCGCTAACATATCTCCTTTTGCCACGGTCTGTCCAGCTTCTGCATTTAGGCTTATGATTTTTCCCTGAATGTTGGCATACACCTTAACTTCTGCACGCGGTTGTAAAAGCCCATTATAAGTCTTTTCTGAAACGATTGTAACACGCCGCGGCGATTCTACTTTCACAGATGTCGGTGGTTCCGCGTCTTGTGCAATCACATTGTTCGTGATGAAACAAAGTGAAAGTGCAGCAGTCAATATAACACCAATAAAATTCGGTTTCAATACTCTTACCTCCCAACTAAAAAAATAAAAGGGTCTCTCAATACAAGGAAGTGGACTCACACAGCCATCTTCCAGCATTTAAGAGAGTACCCTATTTAGATTTGAGCTTATCATTAAAATCTTTTGTGAACTTATTCATCTTCGGATGAATCACGAGTTGACAATACGGTTGCCTCGGATTCAATTGGAAATAGTTTTGGTGATAGTCTTCAGCAGGATAGAAGACATCAACCTCTGTGATCTCCGTGACAATCGGGTCATCCCATATATCAGATTTATCCATCTCTGCTTTAGATTCTTCAGCAATAGAACGCTGTGTTTCAGAATGGTAGAAAATGGCAGAACGATACTGTGTGCCGACATCGTTCCCTTGCCGATTTAACGTTGTCGGATCGTGTGTTTGCCAGAAAACTTCCAACAGTTCTTCGTAAGCAATAACATCAGGATCAAACTGTATCTGAATAACCTCTGCGTGTCCTGTCATCCCCATACATACAGCACGATAATTGGGATTGACTGTCGTGCCACCCGTGTAACCTGAAACGACCTTATGAACGCCTTCTACTTGCTGAAAAACTGCCTCAACACACCAAAAACAACCCGCACCAAACGTCGCAGTTTCTAATTGCATCTTTTCTATACGGCTTCCACACGTTGGCGAACACCGCAATATCCTACAATCCGGAAATTCTTACTTTATGTGAAAGTATGATACCACAAATTTACGTGATATGCAACCTACTTAGCGTAAGTTCAATAAAGGATTCAAGTGTAGGTTGGGTTCAACAACCAAAATTGGATTTGTCAAATGTTATTCTTTCTTGTGGGAGGGTTTACAAAACCCTCCCACAAGGGGAGAGGTTAGGTTAAACTAAACACTGAGGGAAGCGCATCACAGCAATATCCCTGTATTGGTATCGGGATCAACCATCTCTTTTAGACATGCATCCCAGTACGCCACAGTATACTGTTTTACCACATCAGATTGATTATCCTGCTCAAGATAGTTTTCAATCCAATCAAGCAGACGTTGGCAAGGTGCAGAACGAATCTCACCACTGCTTTCATCATAGATGATGTCTCGAAAATCGGAAAGCGTGTCGGCTTCTAACTGCAAATCAGGCTCATAATACAACGTTAAATTTGCCATCAAACTGAGTGTTAACGTTTGAATTGGGTCAATAGCGATGCTGAGTGGTGGGTCAATCGTAAAAATATCGTCTAGTGGCAATGTTTGGACATAATTCCACCGAGCCTCAATATAATCTAACTGTTGGCGGATAATCTCCATATCAGACAGATTTGTAAAGGCTCGAGGCGGATGGTTATTTCTTATTGTTACTTGGGCAGTGGAAATCGTAGTGTGGTATGCAGGTAGGGCGTTTAAAAATTCCGCTTCGGCATGGTTATAGATACGAACGTTGTCAATATCAAGATGGGTAAGGGATTCAGGCGGTTGAATCACCGCGTGTTCAAGAATATGGCTTGCCTTTTTCAGTAATTTATCTGTGAGCGTATTACCAATTTGGAAAAATTTGAAGATAGGGTTTGCAAGCAGCACTTGCACTGCTTTGTCCAAATTTCCACTGCTTCCGTATTCTAAGCCTAAACTCGTCAAAGCAAAGGAGGTTTGAATCTGTGCACGGAGTGCTGCTTCATCGGAAAGGTCATCAACCTTCATAGTAATAAGTTTATGTGCAAGTGCAGCGATATCCTCAGATAGCACCTCCGCTTTATCGGCATCAATTCTGCCGAGGGTATCGCCATGCACTAAGGTACGAGCCAAGAAAGATTGCCCATCAAGGGCTGCGTCTGTTACGAGGGAAAATTTACTCGTCCGCATTATCCTCTTCATCCTCGGCAAGTTCAAGCGAATCCAAGTCAACATGCTGCTGCAAGTCAGATTCAGTGACTTTGATTCCGGCTTTTTCATCGCGTGCTTTGACACGTTCAGCTCTTTCTGCGCTTGCCTTTTCTAATGCGGAGACTAATTCGGTTTCTACATCAACCTCTCTGTCAAGGACAAACATTTCTCGTAAGAGTTGCGTGAAGAGGTCGCCATCTGCCTCCCATATTGCATTGAGAATTGCTTTGGCTTGTTCATCTTTACAGTCAATTGAGGGTGAACTCGGATCAATGATACCTTCATCTACCATCATCGCACTGAGAGCACCTTTCAACCTAACACGATTCTTAAGGAGCCCAGCAAGAATGCGCAAATCTATTTGTCTGAGGAACCGACTAAGGTCATCTCTCTCACATTCAGATAATTCAAACAGCCACAGATTCAGCGAATTTTCATCTAACTTTCCGTCGTGCCAAATAGCAATATCAATGATCTCTTCAAATTGTTCGTTGGACAAACATGGTAATAGACCGCAAGCGAGGCCGGTTCCAAGGAGTGTGTCTAACACCTGTAGAACATCTTCAGTAGGACTCTCCTGAATTAATTCTGTGCAATCTGGAACGAGATAATACAATTCTTCTCGTTGTTTGGGGTTGCGGGTGGCACGGATAATCTCAAGTTGCTGATCTTTTTCATAACTCCGAAAAAGTTGTTCTGCTTCGCGTGTTGGGAGCGATAATAGTTTCTTAACTTCTGGTTGTGGGATAACCAATTTTGTTGAATTGCTCATTCCAACCCTCCCGTTGGGCAGTGCGAGGTATCGCGTCTTTTTGTAAATAAATGATTATTTCTCAATGTCTTTTCTCTTGGACTACTCGGTTTTCTGTAGGATAATTAAAAATCGTCCTACAGCCACAATCTATCAAGTTCAAAAGTTGTTCCTGACAAAGTTTAGGTTCTTTGCTGCTGACGCGATCGGGTCGTCTTTCCCTGGTGTTTCCAAGACAAACCAACTATCGTAGCCAATCGCATGTGCCGACTCAAAAACTGCGGGGAAGTCAACATCACCTTCACCAGCGTGGTTACCGCCCGTGTCTTTAATATGCATTTGTACGATTGAACTGCCTAAACTCCGAATTTCTGAAGGTGAGTCGTAGCCGAAATTTGTCGCATTTCCCATATCATAATATACGCCAACATTTTTTGAACTGACTTGGTCAATAATTTGTTGGTGTTGGTCCGCACTTAATGTGGATTCAATTGCGAGAAAAACGTTCTGTTTTTCAGCAGTTTCTGCGGCAGCCTTTAACCCATCAAGGAAACGAGACGCGGTGATATGCTCATCCGCAATTTGACCGCCACTAAAAAACGGCACAAGAATTACATTCACTCCTAATTTCGGGCATGTTTCCGCGAGATACTGCAACTTCGCAATGCCTTCTGACCGCACACTATCCGTTGGATGCATAAAAGAAAATGCCGTAAAACCACCCGGTGACAACGATGATACTTCAATGCCCGCTTCTTCAGCAAGGCTATTTACTGTGTCAATCCCACCTTCTTTCCAAAGCGTGTGCTGCCGATAATTTACACCCATGCAGACTTCTATTCCATCAAAACCAATCTCTTTTGCTTTCTTAAACGATTCTTCAAACGGAACGCGTAGCATCCCGTCTCTAATACCTACTTTCATATTTCCCTCCTGTTGATTTTGAATTTTAACATAATCTTGGGCAGATTTCAAATCGATTTTCATTTTTAGATGTGTAACATATTTGTCAAAAGTATGTATGGCGAAATGTTGCGAGGTCTATCGAAAAATAGCACCCTTCCTAAAACCATTTTTTGTTGATAGGAACGGATACCAATGCTTAGTATACCATTAAAAAGTTGTGGGGTCAAAGAGAAACACGCTAACAACCTCTTGGTTTTACAGGATGTCAAGCTGGCATTTGGTACTGCCGAGACAAAACACGCATCCAACGCCAGTTCAACCAGACGCACATCAGGGCGTGATGCGCTCGCCATCAGAACACCCACAGGTCCCCCACGCTTTTCTGTAATCGCTACAAGTTTTGCCCCTTTACCACACTTCGTCTTACCGACACAAGCACCCCCTTTTTCCGCTGCAATGAACTTCGCATCAATGTAGCACTCACTCAGATTTAGTTGATGCCGTTTGTGAAGTTTATCTGCTACAGCTTTAAGCACTTTTTCCAGCGTTCCATCAGTAGACCATTTCTGGAAACGACGATGGCACGTTTGATACGGCGGATACTTCTTCGGTAAATCACGCCACGGTGCTCCTGTCCGCAACACCCAAAGTATCGCATCTAACACTTCTCTATTTCCACGCCAAGGTCTCCCACGCTGTCCAGTCGACAGTTCAAGCAACAGTGGCTCAACGATTTTCCACGCTTTATCACTCAGTTCCATACAAACCATCTCCTAACTTTCAGACATGCTCAAAAGTTTAACAGAGGTGAGTACTTATTAAAAGACTTTTTAGATTATTTGATTATTTATGAGATACGCTCTAATAAACTGAATATTTATAAAACTAAATAACCCTGAGCATGAGTGTGTGTAAAAATTTTGTCGTTAAGCGCGGTCTGTCTATTGTCAAAATCGCGATTCAGACAGCAAAATATTTACATGCTTAAAAATAGGTTGCCAAATGCTCACAAAAATTGGGTATAATATATAAGACTTATCCGAAATGTCGATTGTTTAGAACTCATTCCGTTTTATGAAAGGGAAACAGGTGGCAGCACCAATCTACGGATTAACCGTCCGCGGTGTTACGAAACATTTTCACCGACCCAAAAAGTCGGACGAAAAACTACGTTTTCATCAGAAGATTCGCCAGTTGTTCAAGCGCGAAAAAGAGACAATTCGCGCAGTTGATGGTGTCTCTTTAGATGTCAACATCGGTGAAATTTATGGCATCTTGGGTGTGAACGGTTCAGGGAAATCTACCTTAATTCGTCTCATCTCAACGCTTCTCTTGCCAGATGCGGGGAGCATTCACGTCTTTGGAGATGATGTCGTAACAAATAGTATGAAGGTGAGACGTGTCATGAACCGCGTCTCTGTTGAGGCATCCTTTTTTAAACGTCTTTCTTCCGCAGAAAATCTGATTTATGCCGCACGGCTCTACGGCATCTCAGCTGCGGAAGCTACCAAGAAGGCACGCGACATTTTGGAAAGACTCGGTTTTGATGTGAAGCGGATGGATGCAGAAATGGAACAACTCTCGCGTGGCATGCAACAGAAGGTCGCTATTGCACGCGCCTTGTTAACTACACCGATGCTTCTGTTACTTGATGAACCGACAACAGGCCTTGATCCGAAATCCAAACGCGATGTGCAAGCCTTCATTGAGGATATCCGAAACGAACGCAACGCTGTTATCGTGCTTACGACACATGATATGGTAGAGGCAGAGAGGTTGTGCGACAGGATCGCTATTATTGATAACGGCAAGTTTATTGCTGAAGGCACTGTTAAGGAATTGATCGCCAAGGTCTCATCGAAAGACAGTGCGCCGGTGACATTAGAAGATGTCTTCATCGCGCTGACAGGAAAAGCGATAGAGGAGGGAGAAGAATAAGACAATGCTGAATCTCAGGCGAGAAACTGTTATCTCTTACGCTTTTATTGAGAGAAATTTTAATCTGCTAAAGCGGTATCTGAATTGGGAGATTCTATTTTTCAGTTACTCTATTGTCAACGCGTTAACTATTGGTTTAATTATGGTTGGACGTGGGAGTAGCGAAGACGTGCTTTACCTTGTGATTGGCGCACTGATTTGGGGTTTTCTTTCTATTATGATGCGTGAGGTTAGCGATGCAATTACATGGGAACGGTGGGAAGGCACAATTGAATATACTTTCATGGCACCGATTTACCGCATCACACATCTTGTGGGTTCATGCCTCTTCGCGATTCTATATGGGCTATTACGAACTGGGTTAGTTTTGGCGATAATGCCCTTCTTTTTCGGTGAACACATCAACTTAGGGAATGCAAATTGGATCACAATGGGAGTAACCGTTGCTGTTTCGAGTCTATCCTTTATCGGTATCGGTTTGATGGCTGCTATTTTTCCACTGCTCTCACCAGAAAAAGGACAAGCTGCGACGGGTATTCTTCAATCAGTGTTGTTATTAGTATCCGGCATCTATTATGAAATCGAGGTATTGCCGGACTGGCTTCAACCGCTCTCACAAATTTCACCGGCGACTTACACGCTCCGATCCATACGTGCAGCAATGTTGGAAAATGCTTCAATTGAAAGCCAAGCAGGAAATCTGTTGCTATTGCTAATTATCGGTATGGTCCTTATACCATTTGGGTTTTGGGTTTTTCATCTTGCCGAAAGATATGCGAAACGCGTGGGGAGGTTAAAACGGAGTGGATAGGGTTAAACGAAAACAATGGTTTATCCAATCATCAAATATATCGGGTTTACAAAACCCTCCCACAATGAGTTGCACAACTACAAACGTTGTTTGCGCTGAACTCTCTACCACGTATCGCGTACACTCACACCTTCATCCGATAGATAGGTTTTGATGCTTTCAATCGTGAATTCGCCATAGTGGGTGATAGAAGCGACAATCGCCGCATCGGCATTGCTTTCGACAAAAACATCACGTAGATGTTGCGGATTTCCCGCACCTCCAGAAGCAATTACAGGGACTGGTACCAAATCCGCGATAGCACCCGTTAATGCCAATTCATACCCTGCCTTAGTGCCATCCGCATCAATACTATTAACTACAATTTCACCCGCGCCCAAGTCAACACCACGGGCTGACCATTCCAATGCATCCCAACCGACCGGTTTCCGTCCACCATCAATATAGATTTCATATCCGCTTGGAATCTGTTCACTTTTGGCGACCTTTTTTACCTGCATACTCAATACGACACACTGACTGCCGAACGCTCGCGCCCCCTCAGAAATAATATCAGGGTTGCGCACTGCACCGGAATCTATACTGACCTTTTCTGCGCCAGCAAGTAGGACGCGCCGCATATCCTCAAGCGTGCGCAATCCACCGCCGACAGAAAACGGAATGAAGATCTCTGATGCGACAGCTGAAACGACATCAATCATGATATCGCGCCGTTCATTGCTTGCCGTGATGTCGTAAAAAACGAGTTCGTCAGCACCACCTTCGTAATAAAATCGCGCCATTTCCACTGGATCGCCAACATCAACATTGCCTTCAAAAGCGATGCCTTTGGTAACTTTTCCTGCACGTACGTCTAAACATGGTATTATTCGTTTTGTTAGCATATTTCCTTTATCTAAATTCTACTGTAAGAGCAAGTCCTTCGAAAAGTGTAAAATCTATAAGTTAGGTGGTACTCTCAAAATAATTCATGGAGACGCATACTTTTCATTTTCGATGGATGTCTCAACACCATATAACGCTTTTATATTTCCCCACTGCATGGGCAACTTTCCCTGCGGAGACACAGGCAAAGGTCCCTCTATCCAATCCGGATAATAGTCAAAACTCGGTTCCCGTGTCAATCGCCTGAGTCTACGTGTCGCAATCTCATACTTGTAGATGTCATGATCCGGGTCCTTTTCGGGAACATCTGTCCGTTTTGCTGAGAAAAGAATAGTGCGCCCGTTGTCCATCCAACTCAACCCGCCACCTGCCCACTCTCCACCGATCTTCTCATCAATATCAATTTCCTTTTTCCTACCGGTTTTAGACAGAATAACGAATCGGTTGACAGGGTGTTCCCACTGTCCTATTGATTCAATAAAGAGAATCTGTTTTCCATCTGTTGACCAACGTGGGTAGAACCTGAAAACGAATCCATCTTCTCCATCCGGATCTGGCACGAATGGTCGCTGGTTCTGTCCATCCGTGGACATGATCCAGACGGTTTTATGACTGATCCCTTTACCGCTTGGGACAAACTTTCCATAGACAATCTCTTCGCCGTTCGGGGACCAATCAGGACTGTATGAACCTGAGCCTTTTTTACCTTTAGCATCCGTTAACTGTTTTACCTCTCGACTTTCCAAATCCATCACATAAATTTCCCGATGTCCACTTCTGTTGCTCTTAAATGCCAAATATCTTCCGTCTGGTGACCATGCAGAAGCTCCGTTTATATCGCCTTCAACGCTGTGGGTGAGCTGCTGTTGGTTAGTGCCGTCTGCGTTCATGATAAAAAGTTGATACTTTTGTGTGTCCTTCTCAAGGTTCCTATCAAAAGCGATACGCGTTCCATCCGGTGACCACCGCGGTCTGAGCTCCCAAAACTGATTGTCTGTTAACCTACGTCTGCCACTGCCATCATCGTTCATGACGTAGATACTGCCGTACGCGTTATAGGCGATTTTGGCATTGGCAACGTAAGGAACAAACAACAAGAGGAGACAACAAGATATTAAAATTTGTGTAACGTGTAGGATTAAAAGTTTCTTAAAGTTAGCAAGTTTCATCACTTTTCTCCTATGATTAGGGCGGACGCAAGATATACATCCGCGCCCGCCATTAAGAACGCAGTAGTGGTAGACATCCGCATTCAGTTTGAAGGGGTTACTGCCCATCCCAATTCCAATCGTCTATGCCCAGAGGCTGGTGGACAAGTTCAATAACCAGTTCGTCATCTACCTCCCATATATCTATCTCTCTAATCCCATCACCATTAAGATCCTTCTTTGCTGTTAAGGTAGACTCTGCAGTAAGCGTGTATCTGCCCGCATGTTTAGTACCCAGATTGTATTCCTTAAGATGCTCGTCGTCCACCCACCAGTAGCCAAGATCATCGGGATTATTTGCCCAATACGAACCTAAAAAGCCGTGGTGGCTCCAAACATCGTCATCCGCATAACTAAGAGGTCCTTCAATCCTGCTGACGAAGTCAACGTAGAATCGAAGATCGTTAATCTGATCCGGCCAGTCAGGGAGACCTCCCGAATAATTATTGATGTATGCTGAATGAACGCTGTGAGCTATTGGGTATTCATACCCCGTCCATACTACAACGCGTCCGTATACAAAAGTTAGGATCTGATGTTTTCCGCCGAATCCCTCAACGCGCTCTGATTCTGACCATGGATGTGCAATCTCACCATCGTCCGTATAGACGTGCGCGTGAAGATGCGTTGAAACAAAACAGGTCAATCCTATTAGCCCGATGAGGGCTATCATTGCTAAATTTTTCACAATTTTCTCCTTATTGTTAGTTATACCAAGGAGACGTATCTATTTTAGCACGTCTCCGTTTTTGTGTAAATAAAATAAACAAATTGTAAGTAGTTGCACCTATTCTGTTTTGATGTGCGTTGTGCGCGAATAGAATAGGGATAACAAGCATTGCGGTGTCCGCGATGCAACAACAAAAGCCCGCGGCGAAACACTTCATAGAAACGAAGTGCACGTGCGGGCGCGAAAATACTGCAGCTTCTAACGTCTGCAATACGACCTTGTCCACTGAAATAATTAACAAATGTGAAGTGGGGGTAGTAACTAACAGTTAAAACGAAACCACCAGGTATTGTGTCAGAACAACCCTGTTCAGATAGCAAACATCTGAAATGTTCATTTTTGGAGGGTATTGGTTAAATAATGATGCAAGAATTAGCGGGATACCCTCTGAACCGCGCTGCATCATATTTCAGTTGCGGTAATGATAACACTTATAACGAGAGTTGTCAATGAAAAAATCAGACTGATTTTCATTGACTTATATGCCTAAAACTTGTATCCTCATTGAAAACAACTCATTTCTACTCACAGGAGGATACCATGAAAGCGTGTCCAAGATGTCAACATATTCACTTCGTCAAAAACGGGTTCGTCAACGCAAAACAACGTTATAAATGTCCAAGTTGCCACTATCAATTCACACGCAAAACACCACGAGGTAAACCCCAGACACATAAAACCCTCGCTCTGCTCTTGGACTGCCACGGTATTTCAATGAATGCTATCTCAAAACTCTTCAACATTCATGTAACAACTGTTCTCAAATGGGGACGCTCCTATGCGAAAAAACACGCCCCGAAACGGACATTTTCACCCGGATCCACCGTAGTTTTGGAGCTTGATGAAATGTGGCATTATATCGGAAAGAAGAAAAACAAACTTTGGATATGGAAAGCACTTGACAGGAACACAGGATACCTCATAGATTGGCAATGCGGCGGACGCAACACAGAAACCCTTGAAAAACTGACGCATCGCCTCAAAGCCTTGAATGTCAAAATGTCCTACACCGACAAGTGGCAGGTGGACGAATCCATCCTACCTGCTTCAAAACATGTTCAAACGAAGGCGGAGACACATCGCATTGAACGCAACAATTGCTTGATGCGGCACTGGTTCGGCCGGTTCAAACGTCCGTCCATTATTGTTTCAAAAAGTGTGGAGATGGTGAACCTAACGATTGCCTTGTTCGCACGATTTCGTGTTAATGGAGACGTGTTTGACATTTTAAAACTTGGCGGAATGGAAACCATGAATATCATTAGTTAGGCAATACCCTCGAAAAATTTACTGATTGTTCCCTTATTGTTAGTCTTGATTCTGTTTTCTCTAAACGTATGTGCTCAGGACTATATGAAATGGGGACTTCCTGAAAATGCTACGCTTCGTCTTGGGAAAGGGCAAATTTACGACCTAAAGCATTCACCAAATGGCGACCTGATTGCAGTAGCAAGTTCCATCGGAGTTTGGTTGTATGACGCTCATTCTGGTAAAGAAATTAGGTTGCTGCAAAAACACAGCTATCCGGTTAATTCATTGGCGTTCTCATCAAATAGCAAAATGTTAGCAAGTGGTGGTTCAGATGGTATCCATCTGTGGGAACCTCACACTGGGCAGCATCTATTTACGCTCACAGAATCAGCGGCTAACAATTTGGTTTTTTTCCTGATGGACGAACGCTGGTAAGTACAAGTGATAAAATAATTAGGTTTTGGGATGTGGCGAACAGGACTATTTCTAAAACCCTTACAGGACATACATGGCAAATTTTGTCTCTCGCGGTTTCACCAAATGGAAAAACTATAGTTAGTGGTTCTCATGTTAATGATGAACTGAAACAAAGTAATGGACTGCGTTGGTGGGATGTTGAAACTGGAAGAATGTTGTTTTTTTCAACAGCCATGGATTCAGCGGTTACTGCTCTAGCGTTTTCCCCTAATGGAAAAATACTAGCTTGTGCAAATAGTTTCAGCAGGTCGGAGAATCGAAACATCTATTTATTTGATGGTGTTAGTGGTGAAATATTAAGGACGCTGCCCGAACTGCACGGTAAAACCATAAGCTTAGAATTTTCTCCTGATGGCAAAACGCTAGCCAGTACTGGATGGGATGGTACAATCCGCCTTTGGGATCCACACACTGGGCACCATATCCATACGTTTAGAGGATACGTGGGGTGGTTATCGTTTTCGCCTGATGGTAAAACCCTTGTGAGTGGTGGAGATGGGGTAATTCGGTTTTGGGATACATCAACGAAACAACAGCGTTTTAGTGTTTCTGGTCACTGGAATAGTATAGGTGCGTTGACGTTTTCATCCGATAGTAAAACGCTAATCAGCGGTGGTTATGAAACTCCCATAATTCATAAATGGGATGTATCTACGGGCCAACTCATGTCTACCTTAACACTAACGTCTGCTGATGCAGAACAAATTTGGGCTTTTAATGCGAAACGCGGTTTATGTGCTAGTACAAGTAGGGAACAATCTTCCTATAAAATTTGTATCCGTGACATTGATACCGGTCAACTTCACGCTTCAATGGACTATCAGTTTCTCTTACCACTAATTTCAGAATTTTCACCATTAACATTTTCACACAATGGAGAGACAATAATTGTTTTGAACGAACAAGAAATTGGTAGTAAAAAAGTGTTGGAATTTGAATTTTGGGATTCATGGCTTCATTCCGTTAAATTTAAGTTTATGCCACATAAAAATGAAATTTTTAAATATTCTACACATACTGACGTTACGGCTCTCACATCTTCACCAGATAACACGCTTCTCGCTACTGCTGTAGGAGGTCGGGTTGCCCTTTGGAAGTTTGGCACCGACGAACTTATTCTGTCCTATCCTGAATTTGATCGCCTTAGTTGCTACGCGTTGGCATTTTCTAATGATAGCAAAATTCTTGCTATCGGAGACTCTCTGGATATCTGTCTAATTGAAGTGGATACCGGAAATCTTATAACAACCTTGTCTAAACATAACAACTGGGTTAAAGCGTTGGCATTTTCCGCTGATGGCAAAATGCTTGCAAGTGGAAGTAAAGACGGCACAATTTTGATTTGGGACTTAGATAAAATTATGAAGAATTAGTTTTTAGTTTGGACTCAGATTTTTCTTGCATCTTCTTGCGATAAGGAGAAAAATCAGTATATTTCGCCCCTGCTTTATACGCTGTTCCCGGCGTTTTTTCAAAAAATCCATCAGAGAATCCACATCACCGAACAACACGGCAAGTCGTTCCTTCGCTTGTTGACATTCTTTCAAAATTTCATCATTCATGAGAGTTCCTCAATTATCGCTTTTGGAGATACGACGTAAAGTGGGAATTAACCTGTCTCACGGTAGGTTGACTGATGACTCAAACTAATATTTAGTATAAAAGGAAATGTACTCAAGAATTACATTATAGAATTTGGAGGATTCAGCCTCTGAATATCCTAGTTGTAAAATACAGTTGTTACAAGCATAGAAACCTGATTAAGTGCTCCTCAGGTGTGAAGGGAAAATTTCATGGTTAGAATCCCACCATAATAGAAAAGCCTCTGTTTCCGATCGAATTGCCCAAAGGCGTTTTCTGCCACTTATACGAAATGAAACCAATTCCTCTTGATCATCATGTTTTAGTTCTCGTAGCCGTTCTTGGGCAGGTTTTATGATGTCACTGACAGGTATCATGTGGTGACTTCTACCTAATATTTGACCCCATGTCATAGTTTCAAAGTTACGCATCTTGCCCCATATATTCCTGAGGAAATCAGGACAAGATATATTATTCCAACCCCATTGACCTTCATCGTCAATTTTTGAAACTTTCCACACAAGTTGCTTATTTTGAGTGCTCGGGGTACGAGCAGATGTGGCTTTCTTTCTTCCTTTCGGGTCACGGCCTCGACGAGGATTTTTCCTACTCATCAAGATCTTCCTCAACTGGCAAGGAACTATAATAATCTGCCATCGCGTCTAATGGTATAACCTTATCTCCACGCTCCAGTGGGGGCAGACCCTCTCTTGCCAGGATCCAAGGGTCTTCAAGGTGTGTAAGTTCAATTAGCCATTGGGCGGATTTATCCCCATAGTAATCAAGCACCGCATCAACGGTATTTGCTGTTCCTGATCTAACAAACGCGGGTTGCCAATTTCTACGGTTTCTATTTAGTATCTTCCGCGATGATAATAAAATAAATCTCTTACAACGGGACCATTTGCCCAAGCCTCAATGTTTTCCTCAAATAAAGGTTTCTCATCCCACACCATTGACCATGCTTGACTATAATATACCAGTTTCTGAAGTTTCATGGTACTCATTATCCCTTTTTTCTCTAAAATGTACGCGGCAACATCAAAAACACGGATTTCAGGTGTCCGAAAATTATCGTCTTGAACTTTTCTCCAGGTTACATCTTTTTCTAACTCTTGAAATTTGGTGTCTAGATCAATTTCTGAATTAAAAGTTTTTATAGACGTTTTATCGTAGGATATATCTTTTGATAAAGTATCTTCTTCTTCAGGAGTGATACTTGTATCATTCCATTTATTCATTCAGTTTCCCCTTTCAATTCCGAACGATAGATTTCAGAGATAAATTTTGCTGCCTTTTCCTTCAATTCAAGTATGGAAGTTTCAGATATTTTCGTCTTGAATTGGGTTAAATCGCGAATCTCGAAATGAAAATTTAATTTAAAAGTATAACCTTCTCATTTTTGACGAAATGAAAATTTAATTTAAAAATAACCTTCTCATTTTTGACTTCAATCGTAAAATTAAGGATTCTGCCATCCAATTCCAAATTACGTGTATATTGTTGTCCGATTAATAATGCACCAAACTTCTCAATTTTACCAAGATCTTTTGGACGAATAATACTTTCGATATCTTCACTAATTTTGTTGTCAATGAAAACAAAATTGACACCGAATCCTGAAACAGGGGTATGTGGCAAATAACCTGTGAGTAACAATGCAATTTCTTCTATACGTCTAAAGTTTTCATCTTTGCTTTCTACTAGACTAATACTTAATTTATTACCTTGCAATTGAATTCTAATTTCTTTAGACGATACTCGTTGTGAAGCAAATTGTGGGTTAAAACCGTGGAGTAGTTCTGCCAGGATATCAACCTTTAATTTCTCTTTTTTCCCATCAAAAAGATATCTTCTAATCCAATTTGGATTAAATATATGTGCGTTCCAACCGCCTACGATAACTAACGCGCAAGAAGAATGGTCTAATTTCATAAGCAATACCTTTCAAGAGTTTCGCGGGAGTGTTTATACAACATCGGGCGTAGCAGATGTCTAATACGGGAATCGTATACCGATTGATTGGTCCAGAAGTGCTATCATAGTAAACCTGCAATTACATAGACACCATTGACAGCGCGCTCATAAAGCACCTGCTGGAAATGTTCACATATTTCAATTTCACTACAAGTAATAAATTACTTGTTTTAATTAACGTTAACATAATTATAACATATTTTAACTCAAAGATCAACAACTTTTGTTGATATAGGTGAACTCGGGACCGAGAGCAAAACAAGAAATCAACTATCATTTTAATAAATAAACAGATTTTAAACAATCATGTTGTTCCTTCTAATGACATGCTCTTCGGTTTTGTGCTATTTTTTCTATAGGTAAATAATAGCATCTTTTGCCGAAAAATGCAATATTTTTAGAAGCACTAAGCAGCGTTGATTTGACAGCAGGTCCCCAAAATCCTCGGAATTTGTGTAATCTGCCTAATCCCATGGTTCAGACAAAAAGCAATAATAATGTTCAGACAAATTGATTTGCAATCAAAACAAGCGTGTGCTAAAATAAATTTAATCGTAGCGTTGCATATAGAGGAGATATGATGAATTACGCAGAACTGCCACTCCCACAACGTCAGAGAGAAGAAATTCATCGGATTTTATCAGACGTATCCGATAGAGACGGAGGCGTGGACAGCGAATCTATATTGCGAGGCATACAAGAACTCGCCACAGAAGATACAGACACCCGATCCTATTTTGCAGATATCGTTATTCCGTTGTTAGAAACCTGCCTTGACTCTCCCAATCCCGAAGCAGCATTAACTAATTTTTCCCGTTTTACAGTCGTAGCATTTAATCGGAAATGGGTCTATCAACTGTTGCGGGATGCACCGTTTCTGATGCAAACGGTGATGCTCATTTTTGGTGCGTCCTCATATCTGTCAGAAATACTGATTCGTAATCCCATCTATTTTTACGACATCATTGATGCCAATGTGATGGACGCGTTGAAAACACCTGACAGCATGTATAACGAACTTTCTACGGCAATCGGCAGATATCGAGACGTTGATCAGAAGCTTCATATCATTCGGCGATATAAACAGCGCGAAAGTCTTCGTATAGCACTGCGTGACTTGCTTCATGCTGCAGATGTTGAGACAACGACATTGGAGATGACCAATTTGGCAGAAGCTGCACTGCAGCACTGCTATGAAATCGGGCGTGACCAGATGATGAAATCGAAGTTCGGTACTCCGCTCAATGAAGATGGCACAGCACCCTGTCGCTTTGCTGTTATCGGAATGGGGAAACTTGGCGGCTTTGAACTCAACTTTAGTTCTGATATTGACTTGATCTTTGTTTATTCAGACGAAGGACAAACCGATGAAGGTGTTGATAATAGCGAATACTATTCCCGGTTGTGTGAGTTTATAATTAAAGCGATGAGTGAGGTAACGGTAGAAGGATATGTGTTTCGTGTGGATATCCGTTTGCGGCCGGAAAGCAGCGCAGGGGTCATCATCCGTTCTATGGAAAGCTACGAAAGTTATTATGAAGGGTGGGGTGATTTATGGGAACGTCAGGCATTAATTAAAGCACGTCCTGTCGCGGGGGATATGGCGTTTGGCGATGAGTTTATCCGTATGATACAGCCGTTTGTATATCAACGCTACTTAGACGGTGTAACGCTCAATGAAATTAAGGTAGATATTCACAATACTAAAATGCGTATAGAGGAACGACTCGTAGGTGAAAGGGCAGACCTTGAAAAGCATGTGAAACTCGGTCCGGGTGCTATTCGGGATATTGAGTTTACCGTCCAGTGCCTTCAGATGATTCATGGTGGAAAGCGAAAGTCACTCTGTTCCCAGAATACTTTGGAGACTATCGCGGCGTTGAAGGCTAACGAACAACTGGATGCACAGGACGCAGACGCGCTATCGGAAGCTTATCGGTATTTAAGAAGGGTTGAAAACTGCATTCAAATTGAGGCGGACCAACAACGTTACGCAGTTCCAGTCAAAGAAGAAGAGGAAATCCAACTTGCCAGACGGTTAGGTTACCGTGCTGCTGCGCTTGAAACATTTCGCCAAGATTACCGAACCCACAAAACGCGTGTCCGTGAAATTTTTGAGAAAGTCATGAACGTCCATGAACCGGATCGGTTAGATGTACCAGTTCTGCTTAGCCAAGATAACCCCGAAGAGATTCAGATGCAATTGGGCAAGTTCGGTTTTGAGAATGCGCGCGAAGCACATCGTTTACTAAGGCAACTTGCTAACGGCACGGATGGACAGCAGTTCTCACCTGCAGTTAGACGAACTTTTTTCAAACTCGCCCCGGTCCTTCTGAAATGTTTAAGTGAATCCCCCGATCCGGACATGGCACTTCGTTACTTTGATGCGTTTGCCGCTAAGGTCGGCGCGCGGAGCAGCTACTACACCATGTTCATGGAAAGACAAGGGGCACTTGAAGCACTCACAAGTGTTTGTGGTTCCAGCCTTTACTTGGCGGATTTACTGATTGCAAGTCCAGAACTGTTTGACCTATTGACAGTGCCGACTTTTACCGAATACCCTAAAACACTTGCCAAAAAACAAGAAGAGGTTTTACAAATTCTTGCGAATACACCTGATGCTCACTTACTGAGAGCACTCAGGCGTTACAAGAACGATGAGATTTGGCGTATTGCCTTACGAAATATCCTCGGCAACGCTGACCTGCCTACGACGACCGAAGAACTATCCGATTTAGCCGAAGCAATACTGCAAGGTATTTATCCGCAAATTGACGCGCAGCTGCGTGAAGAACACGGCACTCCGCTGATCAATGACCGAACACCTGTTACGTTCGCCATCATAGCAATGGGCAAGTTTGGCGGTCGAGAACTCAACTTCAGCTCAGATTTAGATGTCATGTATGTCTATACAGCAGATGGCGAAACAACACAAGGTATGCCAAATTCGGAATACTTCTCAATCCTCGGTTTGGAGTTGGTAAACCAGCTTGGCGGGAATCACGACATGAGTATTTATGAACTTGATCTACGGCTCCGTCCTTACGGCACGGGTGGCGCGATTGCATTGCCGCTCAAAGGGTATCAGAATTACTACGATCATACCGCAGAAATTTGGGAACGTCAAGCACTCACACGCGCGCGCGTCGTAGCAGGAGATGTGGAGGGCGTAGGAAACCAATTTATGGAGATGGCTCATGCCTTTAGTTATCGGCAGCCACTTACTTCTGAAGATATTGCTGAAATTGTGCGGACACGCCAACGAAAGGAAGCACAAGCCACCCGAAAAACTAAACCAAGACGTAGACGAAGCGGAAAAGTGCAAAAACCCACTGCTAACGTGAAGTCGGGATATGGCGGACTTGTTGACATTGAATTCGCTGTGCAAACCCTTCAACTTATCCACGGCACGGATACGACTTCTGTCCGGGTGCCAAATACGCTCCTCGCAATTGACAGATTGCACGCTATTGGTGTGCTTACAGAAGAACAGCGCACCGGATTATCAGAAGCGTATCAATATCTTAGGTGCGTCGAAAACGCATTGCGGATTGTGCATGATCGCGCATTAGATGCGTTGCCTACAAACCGATCAGAATTGACACAATTAGCACGGCGGCTTGGATACACGGAAACTGATAATACATCTATCGTAGAGGCGTTTTTGCAGGATTACGGAAAATGGACTGAAAAGACTCGTTCATTATTCAATGAGATTCTTGTTAATTGATCAGAAGATTTCTAATCAAGTTAGTTGGTATAAAAAGTTATAGGTGGCAACTTGGGTTATTAAATATGCCCATTTTGTGCAGCTTTTTCTCAATATTTTGTAGAAAACCCTGTCAGTACAGTCCTTTCCAGATTGGCACGGAATTTGCGTGACGTAGCCAGGGTGTCCCAATCCTTTATTCAACGTGTAGAAGGTCTACCGAAAAGGATAGGGAACCTGATAAATAACCGATATGCTACAAAAGCATGTCACCTTAAAAGGAGCTATAAAATGCGGATATTAAGATCAATCGGCATTGCAGCGGCGATGCTATGTTCTCTATTGCTAATTGGGATAAATAGCAGCGATGCTTATGAAATTGTGGAATTCCCGTCTGATACCGAAGTTCAGACGTATGGTGATTACACATACCACATGGCGCATCTAAAAACCGACGTGCCATATCTTTGGATAGAATGGTATGTTGACGATAAGCTCGTAGATATAGACCGGGGCGATGGTGTCAAAACTAAATCCTATTTCTCCCCCTACGGTAAAATACCCGGTGCCGTTCAAGGGGAAAAACATACGATAGAGGCATTTGCTGCTTTCACGTATGTGGAGGATCTGGAGAATGTGGATTGGGACAGGATATGGGACTGGGTGTATGCTTGGAGGATATTGATTTTCATGGATTCCGATTCCTACAAGGTGAGATCCTTTGAATCCGTCCCCAGTTTTGCTAATGGCATCCTACAGACATCCTGGGAAAAACCCCGTGTCACCGGTGTCGCTGGCTACGCGTATGTCACACGCCACTATTTCAACGGAACCGCTTTCGTTATGGAGGCTTATGTCTATGCCTACAACGGCACCGAGCACGACTTCGCGGTCGCATCCTGGTTCCGACAGCAGAAGTACACCGCAGACGGGGGCGTGGAGTGGGGAAAACGAGATCCGCCTTTTAACACACCCATTGTTTCCGTTCCGCTTCCGGCCGGACAATCGTATTCTGATTCCGCCAATTCTGGGGTGATCGAATATCCATTCGAAGGACCGATCGGACGTAATGAAACGCTTTATTTTGATGCACATACGCACCTCCAAGTGCATGGTGTAGTACAGGGTAAGACTATCGTAGACGACTGGGAAGCGGATACAACTGTTCTGGAGTTTACGGAAGAACACAATCCATAAATCCACTATAACGGCAGGGGACACGTTCCCCTGCCATTTCTCACAAGGAGAATAGCCATGCGTTTACACAAAGTCGTTTTGCTCAGTCTCTTGCTACTACTTTTATCAACTGGAGCGTCTGCCAAAATCGTTTTTGGCTCCGTACGCGACGGTGTGGAGGGTATCTACGTTATGGACGATGACGGTAGCAACCAGACGCTTATCACCGAAGACAAAGAGTTGCAGCCATACCCCACTTCCTGGTCACCAGACGGTAAACAGATTCTATTTAAGAGACGCGCGCGGATAAACGGAAATGGTGTTCTTTTCTTGATGAATGCGGACGGCACGAATGTTCGGCAACTCACAGAAGACGATGATAGTTATATCAATACGGGTAGATTTTCACCGGATGGTAAATCTATCGTTTTTCGAAGGTCAGTTCGGATAAACAACACGTCCAAATATAGCATCGTCGTGCTAAACATAAAGACAGGGAAGATGAAACAAATATCAGATAGCTGGGGTATCCAATGCGATTGGTCGCCAGATGGCAAGCATATTGTATTTGCACATCCACGCGGGGGCAATGGTAGCACGATTTGGATTATGGGTTCGGATGGTCAAAACCCGCGCGAACTTCTCCCGCACCGCGTTGGTGGAGAATTCACGAATTACCGATCGAGACCGCGCTGGTCACCTAACGGTAAACAGATTGTTTTTCAACAAATAGAGTATAAATACGTGTTCATACCGAATGAGGGGAACTTTCTTTTCTACAAGGCGTTTCAGTATATGATTTGTGATCAGAACGGAGAGAACGTTAGAAAACTACGAATACCGAGTAACTGGAAAGGGTATGGTATGGATTGGATGGATGACGGTAAATCAATCGTTTTCAGTGCGTATGTCAGCATACCTGTGAACAAACTGCTACCGCGCGGGTTTGTGTCTCCACCGAGCAATATCTATAAGTATCATATCCAGACGCACGAGATCACACGGCTAACAGACATCCGGGCACAGATGGGACACTGGATTGGATCAGCGATGATGCACATGCTGTGACCGCAGTCGGCAAAAAAAAAGTAACGTGGGGAACGTTGAAAAAATAAAGCCCTAACCATTGTAACGGCAGGGGACACGTTCCCCTGCCATTTCTTTATTTTATAAGGACAGGACGGACGCATTCCCCCTTGATAAGGGGGGTTAGGGGGGTTAAAAGTCCTTATTTGGGTGTTTTAAACCCCCTAATCCCCCTTATCAGTGGGACTTTAAGAAAAAATGCGTCCGTCCTGATAATTATTATGTATCGGGGACGGGATAGGTTTTGAAGCAGTCAAAGCCGCGAGTTACTATGCAGCGGGTGAAACAGGTCACAGCAGACCACGAAACGGGTGGATTGCGGGTGCAAAAAAGCAACGGACAAGGAAAAGTACCTGAAATCTCTTGGTCTACAAGCGGACATACCGTCAGCAATGTGCCACTATACGGTTGGGGCAAGAATGCTGAACATGTTGAAGGAGTCATGAACAATACGGATCTGATCAAAGTAGTGTTTGGCAACGGTGACTTGAGTGATGTCCAACTCACCCTATTTTAGATCCGCCTATGAGTAAGAGTATGTTGTCTAACATAGCACGCTGAGAAATCCCTCGCGTGTTGAGCTGCATTTGTGGACGACATAATACCAGACATCACTGCAACCCCGGATGCGCCCGCCTCCAAACATTCACTAACATGTAACGGTGTAATCCCACCAAGCGCGAACACAGGCAACTTGACCTGCTCTACCAACTTTTGGAGATTTACTATTCCAACCGACGGTCCATATCCCGGTTTGCTTTTTGTCGGATAGATTGGACTATAGGTTACAAAATCTGCGCCTTCAGCCTCCCTTTTTTTAGCACTATCAACACCGTGTATTGAGCAGCCAACCAGAAAATCGTCGCCTGATTGTGCTTTCACTTCCTCAACAGATTTATCAATGTCGGGCAAATGAACGCCTATAGCACCTACATCAACCGCAACTTGCACATTGGTATTGATAAATAGACTTGCGTTGTTTGTTCTACACAACTTTGAAATGGGTTGCGCTAACTCGTACAAAGCAATATCATCTAAATCCTTTTCACGTAACTGGATTGCTTTGACACCGGCATCTAAAATTTCAGAGATAACTGTGAGTAAAGGCTTGGGTGCACACTGAACTCTGTTGGTGATAACGTAAAGTTTAAAATCGATCATTTGTTAAGATGAAACTCGACGAAGCCTTGCAGCGAAAGTGCCATCAACACTGTGTTCGTGGGGAAACGTTTGGAGAAATCCTTCTGGTGTTATTGCACTCTGTGGCACATCAGGTAAAAATTCACCCGCATGTTCTACAGTAAACATAGGAAATTTCTTCAAAAATCGGTTGATGACTTCCTCGTTTTCCTGCGGTTCGATTGTACAAGTGCTGTAAACTAAAATGCTACCATTTTTAATATGTGGGGCAGCATTTTCCAAGAAGTAATACTGAAGGTCGTTGAGGGCACAAAGTTGATTAAATGTTTTGTTCCAACGGATATCTGGATGCCGTCGGAGTGTACCGAATCCTGAACACGGAACATCAATTAGCACGGCATCTGCAGCGTTGATGAAACTAAGATCCGCTTTTGCGGCATCTATTGTTCGAGGTTCCACGTTTTGAACACCGATACGTTTGCAATTTTCTCGTAAAATAGCAAGTTTCTTTTCTGAAATATCAGCGGCGATAATCTTTCCAGAATTTTCCATCATACACGCTATGTGCGTCGTCTTACCCCCTGGTGATGCACACAAATCCACCACTAATTGGGAGGATTCCGACATGAGAAGATGTGGGACTAACATCGCACTTTCGTCTTGCACATAGAGATCATTACGATTAAGCAGATCTTTTAACGTTTTCTCACCAGTAGAATGGGAAATTTCATCGTAGGTGGTGATTGATCGGTTTTCAACCACAATTCCATCTGGCGTGATTTTTGAAATTGCAGTAGATAGCCCACTTGATTTTAGAGATTCGCAAAGTTCGTCGCGATCTGTTAGAAGGGAATTCACTCGGAAAGTAAGCGGAGCCACCTGATTACTCGCTTCACAGAACGCCAAAGTCCAAGCGAGTCCGCGCGCTTGAACCCACCTTTTGATTAACCACTTCGGATATGATAAGGACAAAGATATATGTTCTACTGGGTGAGTGTCAAGTGAAGGATAGGACAATTCTGAACTCTTGCGTTGAACGGCACGCAAAACAGCATTGATAAAACCCGTGGTTTTCCGATTATCTTTTGTAAGTTGGACGGTTTCAAAAATAGCAGCGTGGGCGGGGATGCCATCAAGGTGTAATAATTGAAATGCACCGAGTCGGAGGATCGCGCGATGCTTCACATCCAATTGAAACCGGGGATTGACAAAATGTTCCAGCACCCAATCCAACTGGTTTTGCCACCGAACAACGCCATACACAAGAGCGTTTGCCAATCGGCGTTCGCGACCGTTTAGCGTGTACTGCCTGAATGCGTTATCAACGACAGACGAAATTGACTCATCAGTCTTAGAAAGGTCTAACAGACATACCAATGCGACTTCGCGTGCGTTCATGTTTTATTCTTCCTAGACGCTAACGATGCTACAGGCATGATTTCAAACCGCACCTACCAGAGAGATGTACTCTTGATTGATTCAAGTATATAGGGCAATTAGTACTGATGTAATTAGGCAGATTGTGCAGTGAGCGTGTTTAACTGACGCGTGATTCGGGATTTTTGGCGATTCGCCATGCCTTTTTTGATGACACCTTTACTGGCGGCTCTGTCAAGCAAACTCGCGGTAACTTTGCACAATTCTTGTGCCTTTTCCACGTCACCTTCCTGCAGTGCTAATTCAGCATTTTTGAGCGAAGTTCTGAAAGTGGTTTTACGGTGTCTGTTCCGCGTTCGTTTTTTGGCATCCGCGCGTGCATGTTTCTTTGCAGATTGTCTATTCAAAACGTAAAACTCCTTTTAAATTTATCTTGGCTTTATACCTTCCTTAATGATACCACAAAAATCTGTGTTTGTCTATTTTTTCTTTGAGTTTACTGCGTTTGTAGTCGCGCAATTCATTACGCCTCTTGTTTATAATACCAAATTAAATTGATTATTCATATACCGCGTAAATCCTGGTTCAGACAATTAAGATTATTTGACCCACTGTCACCGCATAACAGCCACCTTTTTCACGAGGGTATATGTTTCACCTTTTACATCGACTGAAATATAACAGATATAAATCCCTGCCGATACGGCTAACCCATAGGCGGTTTGCTGATTCCACCATGTCCGCCAAACCCGTTTGTTGAGTCTGTCCTCTACCCCCTCGACTCTTTTAATTAAGCTACCGTGAACATCGTAGATGTGAACCTTCATACCAGTAATTTCCAGATTTCCCTCAACGCGGAATTCTGTTGGATTGTTGGAACGTACAGGATTAGGGGATATGATTACATCTTTCCATACGAATGCTTCTTCTAAAACGACAGATCGCTTCACTGAAGTAGCACCCAGTGGATACCGTGCTATGCCAAGCAGGGTATTTACCCCAGGAGCCAGCGGAATCGTTGCTGTGTAGGTTTGATTTTCTCTATCTAACTTTGCCTCCACACCGCTTGGATGAAAAATAATATCAATTGGAAAATCGGAACGGAATGTGCCATTGATTTGCAGTGGATTCTGTTTGACGATATCGGGTAGTTCAAACGTAATCTGTGGCATTTGCCGTTCAGGTTGGAACATATCAGTGAGGAGACTATCCACTGTGACAAGCAAAAGTTGTGTAATCTTTGTCACCAAACGGAAGTTGATCTTATCAACAGTATCGCGGAATGTATGATAGAAAGGATTGACATCGTAGTTTTGCGAATCACGCCACGGTGTTGAACTTTCAATTAATGTGACTGCCGGATAGCCTGAATCCCAGAAAGGTTTGTGTGAAGAGATGTCAATAAATTCATCCTGCGTTCGCCGAATTTTCAAGCCGATGTCATACCATGAGTTAGAAATTATGAGCGCACGACTTAACCATGCTGAATCTCTGTTGGAAATTACTTCAACAAGGTCACTTTTCCAGTTGAACCCAATCATGTCTAAATTAAAAACGGCGGCAATTTTTTCGGAATCCGGTGTGCGCGTTGTCGTTGAAAAATTGTTGTGGGGATTTCCATTTCCAACTGCTTCTCGGACATAGTTGCGACTCCCCAAAAAACCGAGTTCCTCGCCACCCAAAGCAATAAATTTTATTTCATGATTATATTCATACTGACTTAGGATATTGGCGATTTCCAACATTGCCGCAACACCTGTGCCGTTTTTGTTTGCTCCGGGCGCACTTGATGCCAAAGGATTCCAATTCGGTTCACGTCCGGCTTGCGTGTCGTAATGTGCACAGATAATAAAGACACGTTTGCTTGATGAAGTCGGCTTCGGTGGTAGAACTGCTACAACATTCCGAATACCGCCAACGATCTGCTCACTCACTTGTAGCTGTCCGGAGCTGCGAAACTTAAATTTGATGTAATCTACAACGTTATCTGTCGCTTTCCGATGATGTGCACTGCGTGTGCGGTAAGCTAGTTCATTCGGATGATACGAGATATTTTCCTGCAGTGCCGTAACATGGGAAACTAACGCATCGGACTTCACCTCAGTAATGAGTTCATCTCCACGCTCAGCATTTACCGAAATTGAGGGAAAAAGTGTGAATAGAAAAATTGCGTAGGTTTGCGCTATTAAGAACTTATAGGGTAGACACTTAAATTGGCTTGACATAAGAATAAATTTTTGATATTATGTAAAATCAGATGTAATAATTCTATTGAAGCAATTTACGGTAGTTCTATAAATTGGTTCGCATGACAACGCCTCATCTTCAACGCATTGCACAGAATAGTGTTAACTGCTCTGCACTTCTGGCAATAACATCTTTGATTTTACCAGTTTTCTTGAGAGATTGCAAACAAAGATTCGGAGTGCCATTATGCCAGCAAACCTGCCTCCAACATACTATAAACTCAAACATCAGCATGAAGCAGCCAAAACGGATGCGGAGCGGCTCAGTCTGTTAGAGGAGATGCTGCGTATTGTTCCGAAACACAAGGGAACGGAGAAAGTCGTATCGGATCTCCGAAAACGTATTGCTGTACTGAAAAAAGATTCGTCTGGAAAAGGGGGTAAGAGTTCAGGAAAAAGGGGAAATAGTGAACATATTCCGAAGCAGGGAGCTGGGCAAATTGTTATGTTCGGTCCACCAAATAGCGGAAAATCGCTGATGCTCGCCAATTTCACAAAAGCAAAATCTGAGGTGTCGCCGACACCATATACGACAACGATACCAGTCGTTGGGATGCTGTCTTATGAAAATATCCAATTCCAACTGATTGATACGCCCTCTATTATGCAGGATTTTATTTCCTCAACGGTGTTGACATTGGTTAGGAATGCCGACTTGTGCTTGGCGGTCGTGAGTCTTGCGAGTGATAATCTGTTAGACGAATTAGACATAGTACTAACAGTACTGAATGATCAAAAAGGCGATGCTGAGGATGATGCGACAGAATACCTCGTCGTTGCTAATCAATTGGACACACTGGGTGCATCAGATAGGTTAGAAATTCTTACCGAGTTTTATGGAGAAGATTTTCATATTTATCCGATTTCTGCTGAAACAGGCGAAGGTAAAGATGCTTTATTGCAAGCACTCTACGACACGTTGAACATCGTCCGTGTTTATCCGAAAGCTCCGGGCAAACCGATAGACCGCGATGACCCTATTGTTCTTCAGCACGGTGCAACTGTACTTGATGCTGCCCTCGGCTTACACAAAGATTTTGCTGAATTCAAGTTCGC
The DNA here is from genome assembly GCA_965197475.1 of Candidatus Poribacteria bacterium. Classification (GTDB taxonomy): domain Bacteria; phylum Poribacteria; class WGA-4E; order WGA-4E; family WGA-3G; genus MSPOR6. The sequence continues at coordinate 3,397,486 of CBDANF010000003.1, forward strand.
ACGGATATGGGGACCCGAATGGCACGATGGTCAACCCGTCAGTCGTAACGATGTAGTTTATGATGGAGATGTCGTAGAATTTCATTTATAAGCGTTTCCTATTTGAAACATGCTAAGCAATTTATGAGAGATTTTAAATACGGAGGAAAGTTATGCTAACCAAAATCCAAAAATCAGAAAATAGCGATGGCATCTATTTTACGAAGAATATGTTGGAAGCAGCACAAATGAACGTAGGGGACGAGGTCCAGGTTACGGTACAGAACGGTAGGATTATTATTGAATCTGCTGCTCAAGCACTTAGACGAACCGATTTTCAGACATTACTTGCCGAAATGCCAGAGGACTATCAACCAGAAGAAACAGATTGGGGCAAGCCGGTTGGTAAAGAGGTATGGTAGATGCCAAGATATATTCCAGAGAAGGGAGATTTCGTTTGTCTATCTTTTGATCCGCAATCAGGATATGAACAAAAAGGTAGATGCCCGGCATTGGTCGTCAGCAACACTTTATTTAATATTCACACCCAGCTAGCTATGGTGTGTCCTATAACCAACACATTCAGAAATGTTCCGTTCCACGTAAAAATTCCATTGAAGTCTTCACTTACAGGATACATTATGGTAGAGCAGATTAAATCTGTTGATTATGCAAGCCGTGATGTTGAGTTCCTTGAAAAGGCATCCACTTGGCTCATTGACGAAGTCCTAAGTGTGTTAGATGCGTGTCTATATCTGAATTCATAATCTTGTAGATGGATTAAGACAACATACCTAAAAAGTATACAAACTCAGTTGAAATGAAATACAAAAAAGATCAACATCCATATCTAATATATTCGCTGCTCATCCACATTGTTTTGCTGTTTTGTGTGTGGTGGCTTTATCCGAAAGATGAATTGCGCACGCCTTTCAGAGGGGGGTTTATCGTTAACATTTTTCAGATGCCTCGTCCTGCTGTAGTAAAGCCACCAGTACAGGTTGAAGAATCACCCGCTCCTATTGTAGAAAAGGTTGAAAAACTGCCCGCACCCCCGAAACCCCAAGTTAATTTGAACACCGATTTGCTAACAATTGAAAGTGATCAACCGTATCTCTCCACTGATCAAATGCGTAGGCAGGAAAACCTGAATGTTCATCGAAAGCCAGGAGGCACTGTTACAAACGGTACTCCTGTTGTTCCGAACCCTAAAATATCACAAAAACTCAATGTTCCCACTAAAACTGATAAGTTTAGTCGTGATTTGATTGCTTTGTCAGCCGCTTCTGAAACAACACAGGAGGTCCCTCAGGCAGATACGAGTCGTATAGCATTAGATACAAATGATGCTTTAGGTGGTGTATCGCCGACGGTTGGTACGCCGAAGATTTACTACGGAAGTCGACGCGGTGATGTGCTCCGGGCACCAGGAATGGGCAATGCATGGGGTGGCGGTAGTTATTCTGGTGAAGGCAACGTTAGCGCAATTTATATCAAAATGATGAAGGCTATCGCGCAAGAACTCACAGCAGCAACGACCACAAAAAAGGTTGATATCGTTTTTGTCCTTGATGAAACCGCGAGTATGATTGACAATATACGCGGTATCCGAGCATATTTTGATTTCATTTTTGATGCCTTCAAACGGGATGGTCGTGATGCCAATTATGGGTTGGTAACATTTACGGATAAGGCTAAAACTTATGGACAGACAGATGACCTCGGCACTCTCAAAAACTGGCTTTTTAAGATAGACGTAGACCGAGGCGGAGACATCTCGGAGGCAGGATTAGATGCACTGATGACAGCCGTCCAAAAGATTAAATTCCGCCGAAACGCGCAACGTTTCTTCATCCTCGCAAGTGATGCTGCATTCCATGACGCTGATTTTGATGGTAGGTCTTCTTATAGTCTGGATCAGGTGATTGAAACCTTGCAAAGGGAACAAATTCGCGTTGAAGTAATTGGTCTGGATTACCTGCCGATCAAACAAATTGCTATGGGGACAGGCGGCACTTGGCGCGCAATTCCTGGGAAAGGTTTTCTCGAATATGTTCCGCCATTAACTTTAACGGTCAAGATGTTATCTAAATTAGGCATTCTCAGTGTTGATGATAGCAATGTTGGTGATAAAATCACTGTGTATGTTAACAATCCACCGCGTCCTAAACAGATAAAGCTGACGTGGAAGGTGCTCAACCCTTTGGGGGAGAGATGCTACGGCCCCTTCACGCAGAAAAAAGATATTCCAGATGATACTTCAACAGCGATAGAATTGACACCTGAACTTGATAGGGCTGCATTTCAGACTATTCCCGGCATCTATACCGTCATCTATCGCCTCGAAAATGATAAGGGAGACAAAAGTATTCTCCGAAGAACACTAACATATTAATAGTAGTAGGCACTCCGCGTGCCGTAACCAGAGTAGTATAGGCGGGCTCCGCAAGGTTTCCATAACCAAAATGAAAGATCTAATTTTTGAACAGTGCCATCATCATTTTAACGACATTGTCGCTATCCGACGCGATATCCATCAGCATCCTGAACTCGGTTTTGATGTTGAACGCACCGCAGGGATTGCCGCTGATGCGCTTGACGCACTCGGCATCCAAGTCAAAACCGGCATCGGAAAAACAGGGGTTGTCGGTGATTTTGAAGTTTCAGGTGCAACCAAACGGATCGCGTTGCGCGCAGATATGGACGCGCTCCCAATTCGAGAACTTACGGATGTACCCTATAAATCGAAGATTAACGGCAAAGCGCACCTATGCGGACACGATGCACACACTGCGATGCTCATCGGTACCGCCAGAATTTTATCGCATCTCGAAAGTCGGCTCAATGCCAATATCCGATTCATCTTTCAACCGTGTGAGGAATCGTTCCCAGGTGGTGCACAAGCAATGATATCAGATGGCGCACTGGATGATGTTGACGAAATCTACGGTATACATGTCTTTCCGCTTTATGCTGTCGGCCAGTATGCCACTTGTGCTGGTCCGATGCTCGCGCAATCGGATACCTTTGAGATTACTATCACAGGAAGAGGCGGACACGCTGCTTTTCCACACCTTACTGTTGACCCGATTATCCTTGGCACACAGTTTGTAAACGCTGCACAGTCAGTTGTTTCAAGATATGTGGATCCGTTAGACTCTGCGGTTGTCAGCATTACACAGTTCCAGGGTGGAGATGCTAAAAACGTTATTCCTGCCTCTGTAACACTTGGTGGTACGGTACGAACTCTGGAAAAAGAGGTTCAAAAACGGGTTAGGGCACAGTTGGAAAACCTACTTGCTGGAATTGCAAATGCCCACAATGCAACTTATACTTTCACTTACCAAGAGGGATGTCCAGTCACCTACAACCATGAACCATGTGTTGACACAGCAGTCTCCTCAGCGCAGGCTTTAGTTGGAGAGGAAAATGTCATTTTTCCGATATCCCCAATACTTGGAGGCGAAGATTTTGCCTGCTACTCACAGAAGATTCCTGCCTGTTTTGTGATGGTCGGTGCGGGGAATGAACAGAAAGGTATCGTTAACATGTGCCATCACCCGCAGTTTGATATTGACGAAACCTGTATGATATACGGCATGGCACTCACTGTGAGTCTGGGTTTAATGTGATAACAAGATTATAGGGAAGGAAAATGGACAGTAAAATGCTACAATCAATTGCCTACTTGAAGCGAATTTCAATCTCAGTGCCAATTGTAATGCTACTCCTCTTTGTTGGCACCTATGTTTTTGCGCAGGTACAACCTAACGATGATGCAGCGGCAAGAATTCGGACATTAAACGCTATTCAGGATGCAAACGATCACTATTACAAAAAACGGTACTCGGAAGCGATCAAAGCATATCAAGCGTTGCTTAAAACCAAACTGAGTCGGAGCCAAAAGGATTCCATGCGCCTCATGCTGGGTCAGAGCTACACGAAACTTGGCGAAGACGCGGAGGCACGCCGCATCTTTAAGGAGATTATAGATGACGATCCTGATGGGTCTTACGCGACACAAGCCGTACATCAACTCTCTAATCTGTATCGGCAACGTTATCAGTTCAAAGAGGCTATTGTACTATGTAAGCACATTGTGAAACAACATCCTGACAGTGCTGCGGCTGCAGTTGCTGCTTACCTTACTGCGTACTATCAATATGTAGAAGGCAAGTATGAAGATGCCATGGCGAGTTATAAGTCTTTCTTGAATAATTATCCGAATTCAATCTATCGCTCAACTGCAGTGAGCAGTCTTGTTCGCCTATATACGCAAAATGAACGCTTTGCTGATGCCGAAAAACTTATCACGGAACGGATGAAACTTAATCCGACTGATACAACCCTTTTAGAGGAGCTTGCAAACTTATATCAACAACAGGGAAAGTATCAGAAAGCATTGGAACTCTATAAGGATGTGCTTGAAAAGAATCCTGCAAATACATCTATCCGACAAAAACTTGGTTCTCTCTATGCTGAACTTGGCAACAAGGAACAGGCAATAGCTGAATGGAAAAAATTGGTAGTAGGTAATTTTGATCAACATCAGCAGCTGGGGACAATTTACCTATCTCACAAAATGTACACTGAAGCGATAAAAGCGTTTCAGCAAGCGATTAAGGCGAATCCGAGATATGGGTACCTCTATATCCAGCTTGCGGGAGCTTACAATATTCAGGGAGATATTGAAAAAGCGGCCGCTACCTATCTTGATGGGTTACAAAGCATCGGTCCGAGCGGCAGTCAACGTACATCAATATGGAAAGCGATGCTTGAAATTTATCAAGGCGAACGACAAAGATTCCTCCGTGAAAAACTGATTGCCCAATACCGAAAAGTCTATCAGTCTGCTCCGCAAAATCTAAATAACGCGTTGACTTTGGGGGAATTGTTTTTCTATGCAGACCAACTTGACGAAGCACTTAAAACGTTCACGCAACTCCACCGAAACTATCCCACTTCAATTGACGCAACATTGGAAAGATTCGGAGATGTTTTAGAACGCAACCAAAACCCATCAGCAATTGATTTTTATAAAAAACTGTTGCAGCTTTCAAGAGACATAAGGATACTCACAAATACACGATATAAACTTGCAAAACTTTACCGAAATGCAGAGCAGTGGGGTGAGGCAGCCAATATCCTAAAGGAATTAGGCATGAATAGTCCTGCTTCCATTGACAGTCAACTCCTGCTTGCACAGATTCAATTGCGTGGTCTTCATGATCCCAAAGCTGCGCAAATGACGCTCCAACCACTGCTTGCTAAACGTTTAATTTCTAACCAATATACGGAAGCGCAATTGCTACTTGCAGAATGCCATATCCTTCTAAAAAGATATACCCTTGCAAGGCAGGACTTGACTCCCATAGCCGACAGTGTCAATCGTTCAAGTGCAGCAGCACGCAAACTAATTGGCGACTCGTACTTCTTCGCCACAGAATTTGAAAACGCTGTCACGGAATATAGAAAGGTGATCCGTATCTCGCAATCAGATAAACTCACGAACGATGCACTTGAACGAATTGTCCTAATCCAAGACAATCAAGACTATCTCACCATACCGTTAACTGACTATGCTAACGCGCTGCAGCTCTACATGACCGGTGACATCAAAGCAGCGACAACACAGTGTGAAGACACGATTTCACTCCATCCGAAAGCACTTATTGTTGATGATCTGTGGATGCTTCTTGGTTCAATATATCGTTCCCAACATGCTTATGGTGATGCTATTCATTCATATCGACAGGTCGTTTCGCAAAATAGTCCCTTAGCAGCGGAAGCTCTAACGCAAATCGCAGAGATTTATCATAAAAAGAGAGATTTCACGAATGCTCTGGATACCTACACGACACTGCTCACAACATATCCGGACAACAGCATTGTTCCATATGCACGCCAACAATTGGACAAAATTACCAAGTTAATGAAAAGCACAGATTCCAATTCCCCTTGATAGTACATGCCACAATTTATTCGATGCGATGGAAAATACTTCACACCTCCTATTCATCTGCGCGCTATTTTTCACATACCTTCTGCCCTTAAACGCAGATGAACCAACGATCCTCTTTACCGAACAGACTGAAGCAGCTGGAATCCATTTCAGACATATCAACGGAGCATCCGAACAGAAATATCTACCCGAAACGATGGGAGCTGGTTGCCTATTCTTTGACTATGACAATGACGGTTTCCCTGATATCTATCTTGTCAATAGTGGTAAATCTTGTGAGAACGTTTCTCAACCCCGTACCCAACCTGATGAGATGAACGTTCTTTATCATAACAATGGCGATGGAACGTTTACCGATGTAACTATACAATCGAGATTTCAGGAAAATTTTGGTTATGGAATGGGTTGTCTCTCCGCTGATTACGACAACGATGGCGATGCAGACTTGTATCTCACCAACTTCGGAAGGAACCAACTCTATCGCAACAATAGCGATGGCACTTTCACAGATGTTACAAACAATGCTGGTGTCGGCGATTCACACTGGAGTGTCAGCGCGTCCTTCGGAGACTATAACCTTGATGGATATCTCGATCTGTATGTGACAAACTATCTCGATTATCATGTTAAAACTGCACATGCCTGTTCACTGCAAGGCGTTCATATTTACTGCGGCCCACACGAATACCCAGGCGCACCGGATACGCTTTATCGCAACAACGGCGATGGTACTTTTACAGATGTCACTACAAAGTCAGGGTGCGTAATGCTGGAAAAGGGTTAGGCGTTATCTTCACAAATTACAACAATGATGGCTATCCCGATATTTTCGTGGCAAACGATGCTGTCCAAGATTTTCTTTATCGCAACAACGGTGATGGAACATTTACCGATGTTGCAATCACAGCAGGGATTGCATATAATTCAGAGGGACGCGCAACGGCAAGTATGGGGATTGCAAATGGAGATTACGATAACGACGGTGTTTTAGACCTTTTTGTTACAAACTTTTCGCTGGAAGTCAACAGTCTTTTCCACAACGATGGCAATGGATTTTACACAATGACTACGTTTGAAACAGGACTTGCAGAGCCCAGTTTCTCACAACTCGGTTTTGGTACACAATTTCTTGATGCCGACAATACCGGCACTTTGGACCTTTTCGTAGCGAACGGGCATGTATGGGACAACGTCTCGCAAATCACACCATCGCTATCCTACAAACAGACATACCAATTTTTCAGTAACACCGGAACAGGAAATTTCAAGGAAATTTCTAAAGTAGCAGGAAAGTTTTTCACACGTCCAGTAGTTGCGCGCGGCACCGCCATCGGTGATTACGATAAAGATGGGGACACGGATATTCTCATCACAACTTGTGGTGGAAAACCCATACTTCTACAGAACGATTCTAAAAGGGTAAACAATTGGTTGAAAATCAAATTAGTCGGTACTAAAAACAATCGCGATGGAATCGGCGCGAAAGTTTATCTGAAAACTGATAACACAACACAAGTCAGAGAAGTTACTTGTGGCGGCAGCTACGCCTCTGGGAGTAAGCACACGGTTCATTTTGGGCTTCGCACCCACACAAAAGTGCAATCCATTGAAGTGAAATGGCCAGGAGGACATATCCAAAGGCTTGAGAATCTATCCACAAATCAAATTATCCGTGTTGAAGAAAACCGTTGAGTTTGATGAAATATTCTGCTATGCTGTAGCGCGAGGTCTCTGTGCCTTGCATTCCCTTAAGAACAGACTAAAAAATTTCAATTTTATATTGATAAACATCCGTAACTTCCGTTACAATTGAAGACAGGAGGTTATATTTATGAAAAACCGTAACTTTTGGAAAATTGTTGGTTATAGTGCTATCATCTGTTTACTCACACCGATGTCTGTGTGGGTAATTACTGCAGATGCAGCTGAATCATTCGGTGACCCGTTTGATGGTGGCGAATTGCAGAATCCAAATTGGAAATGGCAAAACGAGCCAGCAAATTGGGATATCAGCGAAACCCACGACGGATTCCTGTACATTAAGACTGATGATGCAAATAGGGATCTCTGGGCAAACGACATGTCGCATTTCTTATATCAGGAAACTGAAACTGATATGTTTGATGTTGAAACCCGTTTCTTCGCCAGATGGGATACAAATAGCAGTGTAAATGGGCTGCTTGTAAAAAGCCCTTCTGACAATAATTGGGTGACAATTAAATTCTGGTCAAGAGATGCTGCTAATAGGGGGCACATCCAGTATCAAACCAGGGAAGCTGGGTTGGAACCGGATGATATACAATGGAGATTTGGTGATTGGGGTGACATCGAAATGTCCCTCCGACTCAAAAAAGAGGGTGATACATACACTGCATGGTATAAAGCAATGGATGATGAGGATTGGGTAGATATCGGACAAGATAACTTTGCCCTGACTCCGCCACTTTGGCTCGGTATCTATGCCGGCGTTGCCAACGATCAAGGTGGTACGCTTGAGGTTGAATACGAATATTTCCAAGACAATATGAACGAGTTTCCTGTTGAACCGGGTGGTAAAGCAACAACAACTTGGGGAGCAGTCAAAACCCGATATTAAGGAGGACAAAAGCAATGCGATGCAGCTTAATCATATTTCTCTGTTTCTGTGTCGTTTCTCCTCTACTGGCTGAGACTTTCACAGATGTAAGTCAAGTGGCAGGAGTTCATCAGCGAGAAACTCCAATAGATCCGAATTCCGGGGCTTGGATGGGCCCCGGAACCGCCGCTGTAGATTACGATAACGATGGCTGCTGGCTTGACATCTTCGTTGTTGGAGATGGTAGTTTACCCAATGCGCTTTACCATAATAACGGTGATGGAACATTTATGGATATAGCAGCCGAAGCAGGGGTGGCAAACACGCCAAACGGACGCGGGTGCGTCTGGTTTGACTATAACAATGATGGTTGGCGTGATCTTTATGTAACCTGTGCGGGACCAAACTTTCTCTTCATGAACAATGGGGATAGCACCTTCACAGATGTAAGTGAAGAGGCAGGGGGTCACTGATGCCCAGCACGGTACCAGTGCCTCGGTTGCTGATTATGACCACGATGGATGGCTTGATATCTATGTTGCGAACTGGGGACGCCCGGTCTCCCTTTTAGTTTTTGATCCTGCTCCCAGAATAAACGTGCTATATCGGAACAAAGGAGATGGCACTTTTGAAGAGGTAACAGACTCGGCAGGAGTCGCAGATGATGGAATTGCTTGGGGTGCAATCTTTTTTGATTACGATGGCGATACATGGGCAGATTTGTTCGTAGCAAACGACCACGGTCCTGATAAACTCTATCGCAACAGAGGTGATGGCACCTTCACAGATGTTTCGGAGCAATCTGGCATTGTTACGCTCATCAGAGGAAAACCAACTGGTGCGATGGGACTTTGCGTCGGAGACTATGACAACGATACTGACCTTGATCTTTTCGTTACAAACTACGATGAAGATCTGCTCTGGCGAAATAACGGTGATGGCACCTTTACTAACGTTGCTGAAGATGTTGGCGTTGCGAACGTAGGTGTAGGTTGGTATGCCAGTTTCATTGACTTTGATAACGATGGATATCGCGACCTTTATGTTGTCAACGGTGATGTAGATAATTCGCAAAAGACAAACCGTAACCGTCTCTATCATAATACTAAAGATGGAAAGTTTGTAGATCGTTCCGATGCGTTCAATACAACTGTTGATACCGTCGCACGTGGTGCAACTGCTGGAGATTTTGATAACGATGGCGATGTCGATTTCTTTGTCGTCAACAACACTGGCAATACACTTCTTCTAAACGATCTTGATCCTCCATGGCGGTCCAATTATCCTGCCCTTCGGCGCAACTTAGCTAAGAATCAACGTCTCAAAATTCGTTTGCATGGAACAAAAAGCAACCGCGATGGCATCGGCACACGGGTTGCAGTGAAAGTAAGGGACTTCGTTCAAACGCAAGAATTAATCTGCGGCACCGGCTTTCTCGGTAGCGACAGTTTAGAACTTGAATTTGGACTGGCAGGTGCTAATAGAATCGATTCAATTACGCTGACATGGCCATCTGGAATTGTCGAAACTTATGAACACCTATACGCATCAGACCTGTTCATTTTTACTGAAGGAGAAATGCAAAAGTTTGTAGTCGCGGTTGAACCAACAGGAAAACAGGCGACAACGTGGGGAAAGATCAAAACTGCAGAGGTGTTTCAAAACTATCCTAACCCATTTAACCCTGAAACGTGGATACCGTATAATCTTTTTGAATCCAGTGATGTGAAATTTTCAATTTTTTCTCAGAGTGGAGATTTGGTACGAGAATTTAAAATTGGACAACAATCGCGTGGTGAAAAGAAATTATATTGGGATGGCAAAAACGCAAATGGCGAAACTGTTGCCAGTGGAATCTATTTCTATCAGTTTAAGGCTGGCAATACCCAAAGTGTGCGAAAAATGTGGTTAATGAAATAGATTTGTACTATAATTTTACGCATTCAATCGTTTTGGACTTGAACCTTGCGTCATCTGAGGGTTAACGCTGGTTATGTTTGACGAGTTTATTTGACAAAATATTATTATGATATTTATGCTAATAGGTAACACAAATCTCACCTTGATGGAGTTACATTAACGTGAGCTCGGTGTAAGAGAAATGAAGTTTTTAATGCCTTGAATTCTACTCTCAAAGCCACGGTAGGTGCGGTTTCTAACCGCACCGATGCCCAAAATTACTTATACTGAACTCACGTTACATTATGAACTTCGACAGCAAATATAATCAAACGATAATAGAAGACATCATATTATTTCACAATCGTATACTAGGCGATTTAGCTTCGAGTCATTCAGGGAGCCGAGCAGACAAAGAGTATACGCAATGGACAAGAGTGGGATTATATCAACCCGAAAAATTTCAAGGTTAAATTATATAAGAGGATATAACACAAAACCCACAGAGGAGATGTTTGCAAAAATAGAAAGAGTATCACGATATTCAATAGATTCTGTAGTAAGGGGCGAATTTACATCTCAGTCCATAAATGAAATTAAATTACTAACTTCCTATTTTATATCAAATGATCCATCTATTAGATCATGTTTTTATAAGATATTAACAAAAGGTAAAGAATCAGAAAAAGAAGAACAAGGCACACTAAACCTATTGAAACTTATGTATCAGATACTAACAAAGTGGGACTTTATAATCCATAGAATAAAAGAGGGTGTTAATCAATATCAAAAATATATTACAAGTGACAGACCAGTCTACCTAGATTCAATCCAATTCAGTCTTTTATCGTATGTATCACCAAAAATACATGTGTGGCAAACAATGCAGGAAATAGCACAAGAAATAACAGATATTGAGGTTGCAAATAAATTGAAAAAACAGGCGCACCATGAGTTAATGGAGGAAATCAAAAATATACAAAGGTCAAAGAACAAGTTAATATGTCAGCGGATATTCACTGAAAATATAGATAAAATTGAACCTATATCAGTATTTTTAGTGTCTGAAGACATGATGATAACTTTACCTCTTAACCCATATACAGTCATACATTTTTATCAAAATGAAAAACAAAAAGAACTTATTAATAACCAGAAATTAATAGTGCAAAAATCAAATATGTTACAGTTAAATAATTGCGAAAAATATGTAATAAGTCATAGTGAAGATATATTAAAAGAGTTAAAAAAGATACAAACTAATTAAGTTACTTTCTTGCCAACATCGTGCCAAGGGTGAATAATCCGTTATACTATTACGGTGTGTAATTGCGATGTTATTAAGGCTTTTATCTGTTGTTAGGTATGTATTATCAACTATATTAGCATGTTTGATAGTGCTTGAAATATACTATGGTGCATCAAAATATCGGAAGTGATTAATGCAAAAATGTACTTTCATAACAACCTACCGAATTTCCTAAGTCCAAAACGGCTAATTGCGTAATTTTATGCTTACTAAAACCGAACTGATTAAGTAATGGGAGAAAAAAATGGCTTTAATAATAGAACAAGGCGAGGTAAACAACGGTGGCATTGTTTTATCTAAGCCTTTGTCGTTGCCAGAAGGCACCAAAGTCCGCATACAAATTGAACCGATTGACACTGATGATAGCCAAAGCACGACATCCGATGATCACGAAGACTTTACTAAATTGCCTTGCTTTGGAATGTGGGCTGACAGAGAGGATATGCGCGACAGTGTTGCATGGGTTAGAAAACAGAGAGAAAAATGTTTAGAACGAATAACACGAACGGAATAATTGATACCGATATTCTTATTGATGCTATGAACGGTGTTGGAGAGGCAATCGGATTTTTGGCGGAAAGGGAAACGGAAAAAATTGAGATTAGTATCGTCTCTGCTATAGAATTAACCATTGGTTGTCGGAATAAAGATGAGATGAAGGAATTACAGAAATTTCTTCAAAAATGTATCCTTTTACCTATAACTCCTACCGCGTCACAAAGTGCTCTTCAACTGATAGAATCGTACTATCTGAGTCATGGACTTCTCATGGGAGATGCACTTATCGCAGCGACAGTCATGGAGCGCGGTGCAACCCTTTATACAAAAAACACTCGCCACTTCCAAATGATCCCAAGATTAGCAATTATTCGACCTTACTGAACTATAAGGAAGAAAAGAGGTATTCGCTATGGAAAGCATATTTCTGAGATGGTGGGGGTGCGGTGCATTTGACGCATGTTTTGGCGATGTAAATATCGCATTTGATCCCTATTTGTTCAATAAGAACTTAGCGGATGCCGAACCGATATATGATTACATCTTCATCTCCCATGAGCATTTCGACCACTGCCACCCCGCCACCTTACAGAAATTGTGTTGTGGCACACGTTTTAAAAAGTTATTTGTTAATTCTGGATGCATCACGCCTGCCCTGCCCATCAATGAAAAATACGGGGATGCTGCCTTTGAACGCGACCTACCGATAACCAAGCATGTCCCTGCCAATAAAGTCCAGATACTATACCCCAAACATCTCAACGACAAGCAAGGCACGTCCCGTTCATTTCAAGGTTCAGAGATACTTGACCTCGGTCCTATTCACGTCGAGACAATTGAAAGTGGCGAGAACCAAACGCCTGATTTGCCAACAAACGGCTATTTCATTACACACCTTGCAAAGAATGTCTCTATCCTACACATCGGTGATTTGCACGAACCGTATCCAGCACTGGCAAACCTCCAAAGTAAAGTTGATTTCCTGATTCACATGAAACTTGGTCTCGGTGCTGGGCTTGCAGATCGGCTAATTAAACTGATAGAACTCATCCAACCCCGTTTCATGATACCGACACACTATCGCACTAATCGAAAATCGGATCCGATACCTGAAGGGCATTGGCCTCCAAACGTCACCGATGAAATGGCGTTCATTGAGTCAATCCGTGAAATTGTAGGAGAGAAAACCAACATATTTCCTTTTACTGCTGGAATAGAATACGAAATTAAAATGCCAGAGAAACAGGTTATCTGGAAATGGGATTGGTTTAACACATGGACTGTTCCGCCTTGGCGTAAAAACTAATTAAAGCGAATAGCAATTATTGCATCTATCTTGAATGTCCGACTTTAACAAATGGGAGTACACGTATTGTGTCAACAACCTCCAAAGTTCGCGTTGCTTTCTACGGATGCGGAAATTTTGCAAACCGAACCCGAATTCCGAACCTTTTACAGCAGGATTCCGTTAATATTGTTGCAGTGTGTGATAGTAATGTGAAAACGGTACAAGAAACAGTGGAACGTTTCAACGGCGCACATGTCTACCATAGCGAGAATGGTGGTGCACACGAAATGCTTGATACGCAAGATTTTGACGTGTTATACTCTATCGTGCCAGCTTATGTACGGACTGATGTTGAAGTCATTGCTGCGGAAAAAGGCATACATATTTTCAGTGAAAAACCGCAGGCACTTACAATGCAGGTGGCAAATCGAATTGATAAAGCAATTCAGCAATCAGGGGTTATCAGTACTGTCGGGTTTCGCGAAAGGTACCGCCCGATTTTCCAAAAAGCACGCGAATTTTTGGCTGATAAAAAGGTCGTCCATGTCCGCTTCCAAAGTTATGGGAGACTACCGTCTGCAGCGGGGAGCGAAGCAAAAACGTGGTGGGCAGATATGAATAAATCGGGTAGTCGCGCTCTTGATTGGGGTGTTCATGCGACAGATTATAGCCGTTTTATGACAGGATTGAACGTTGTCCGTGCGCAAGCGTTCTATTGTGAACGCTCAGCTTATGCCACGCCGCTATCGTCTATTTTCAATTACTGCTTTGAGAACGGTGCTACGATGACACTCAACTTTGTTTCTGCTGGTACGAGTCCGAAAGACGAACCTTGGTTTACCGTTTTCTATGAAGGTGGACATCTTGCAATCTACCGATACGACAAGATTGAGGTAAACGGTGAGAAGTTTTATCAGGCAGAGGAATTTAATCCGTGGTTAGAACAGGATAAAACTTTTATCCGTGCTGTTCAGACAGAAGATGCAAGTATATTACAAAGTGATTATCACGATGGACTTTTCTCTTTAGCACCTGTTTTAGCAGGTTGGGAATCTGCACGCCGCAATGGAGAATGTATTGATCTGGATTCATTCATGAATGTTTCTTAATAGTAGTAGGCACACTCCGTGTGCCGTCAACCATACAAAAGATCAGTAATATTTACATGTGCGGTAGGCGCGCTTTGTAAGCGCACGAATAGGGGCCATTGAGAACCAATTATACAATAATTATGCAAACTCATTAACTGATATTTCTCAAAAGCACTCAGAAATCAGTATCTATCTATGGTCTCTCAATACGCGGTTATGAAAATGCTAAAAAATACTAATTGATAAACCTCCATTATGTGAAAAAAGCACTTTATTTTCAATACAAAATAGAATAAATTGTCCATTAAATGGGTTTTTTATAGGTATTTCGTATTGATGTTATTAGGTTTAGAGGAATTAGAAAAACTTCACTCATGTAAAATGTGTGTGCGTTTGTTTTCACGAAGTCAATGGTCATAGGGGTAAAAAGTTTCATTTGCACTTATTTTTTACATGAGCCGAACAATTGTGAGAAATGTCAGATTAAGATAATTTAATTTGGAGGATTAATAAAATATGGATGCAAAACTAAAAAAGATACAGATCACACCGATGAAGTTTGACAAAGACGGTGACGTGCAAAAAGAGGAATTTGCAACCCTCACAATAGAGGTTCCGATGGATAGTGCAGGGCAACGCGAAGCAATTGTGTCAGTGCTACAACTCCTTAGCCGAGAGTGGGTTGTTCTGCACGTTGAAGGTAAAACTCCTGGAGCTGTGGGAACCGCTTAGGTCAACCATGAAAAAAAGTTATCTCTTTACGCCAGGTCCAACGCCAATTCCGCCAGAAGCGTTGTTAGCAATGGCGCAGCCGATTGATTACCACCGAAGTGAAGATGCTATAGCGTTAATTAAAGACGTTTTGGAAAAACTTAAACACGTTTTTCAAACTGACAATGACGTTCTCTTCTTGACATCGTCTGGAACAGGTGCAATGGACGGAGCAGTTGCTAATCTATTGTGCCGAGGTGATAAAGTTATAGTTATTCGAAGTGGCAAATTTGGTGAACGGTGGGCAGAAATCTGTGAGGCTTATGAGATTGAAGTTATCCCTATTGATGTTGCATGGGAAGATTCAGTCGCACCTGAAGCAGTGGAAGCACAGTTAACCACTCATCCGGACGTAAAAGCGGTTTTCGCTACACTTTGTGAAACGTCTACAGGGGCTTTGCACGACATTCAGGCACTCGCGCGTTTAACACAATCCAGTCCAACGCTGCTTGTTGTTGATGCGGTTAGCGCACTCGGTGCAGACGATTTACAGATGGACAATTGGGGTGTTGATGTTGTCGTGTCCTGTTCACAAAAAGGTTTGATGACACCACCGGGTCTCGCTTTCGCTGCGCTGAATCGTCGTGCATGGGAAGCGGTTGATCGTTCTGACCTGCCGAAGTATTATCTTGATTTCCGCAAGGCGCATCAAAGTGGACTTGAAGGTTCAGTTCCCTATACACCAGCTATTACGCTCCTTACAGCACTGCAATGTGCGCTAAATAGAGTCTGTGTAGAGGGTATCCGAAATACCATTTCTCGCCACAACCGTATGGCTATTGCAACACGAAGTGCTGTTAAGGCGATTGGACTGCCGCTATTCGCAACATGCCCTGCCAATACATTAACTTCAATCCGTTTACCTGAAGAAATTGATGGAAAAGCATTTGTTAAGATGATGCGAGAAAAACACGGCATCACGTATGCAGGTGGACAGAGTGATTTGAGTGGTAAGATCATTCGTATTGCACACCTCGGCTGGATGAACGAAAACGATGTTATCGTTGCTATCTCTGCTTTTGAGAGGGGTTTAGCAGAAATCGGCTATGATGTTGCCCTTGGTGCGGGTGTAACCGCTGCACAAGAGGTTTTTAGAAAGTAAAGGTAATAAAAGATGAATGTAGTTCCAAAAGAATTTATCCGCGTTATGCCAGATACAATGCAAGGTTTCATCAGTGAAGCTTTCCAGAAGGCAGGGACCTCGGAGGAGGGTGCTGCGCACATGGCTCACCTGCTTGTTCTCACTGATCTGCGCGGTGTGTTCAGTCATGGCACGTGGCAAACGCCGGGATATGTGGGAATGATGCTTGACGGCAAAGTAAATCCACGTCCAAACGTCCGATGCATTGATGAATCCCCGACGACGGCGGTCTATGACGGCGATGGCGGTATGGGACATTTTGCTTCGTATCATGCTGCAAAGGCAGCGGTCAAAAAAGCCAAAGAGATGGGATTAGGTGCTGCAACGAGTCGGAATCACTTCCACTTTGGGAGTGCTGGCAAGTATTCACGGCTCGCGCTTGAAGCGGATTGCGCCGGGTTTGCCGTCTCTTGCCACCGTTTTCGCCACAGCCCTGGCGGTGTGATTGCCACCGCAACTGGAGCTTCGCCGATGAGTTTTGCGATTCCGGCGGGCAACCAGCCGCCCATAGTCGCCGATATGGCAACCGGCATTGATGCCAGGCTGCCGTTAGAACAGGCGTTTGAACAGAGTCCCGCTGCGTTCTTCAAGATGTTGGGTTTGAGTCATGTGAGTCATGCACTCGGGGGGTTTATGGCAGGCATCTGGCTATTTGATAAGCCTCCAGATCCCCCAACAATCTGGGAAGGTGCCAATCAAGGTGCTTTCATTGCAGCGATTGATATTTCCCGGTTCCGACCAATTGACGAGTATAAAGCGGAGATCGACCAACATATTTACGATGCACGACAGATGCGACCTGCACCGGGTTATGACCGAGCGGATCTGCCCGGTGGATTAGAATGGGAGCGCGAACGGGAATGGGCAGAAATCGGCATTCCGGTTGGCGAGGCACATCAGGAACAGTTGAAAACAGTTGCTGAACGAGTTGGCATTCCTCTACCATTCTAAATGCTGACTTCTATTTTATTAACCCTACTTTAATTAGTGGGAACATGCTTGATACATAGGACTGATGGAAGAATAGTAGAAAGGAAAGGGAACAATGCGTCTATTCTCATTTACTTCTTGACTTCACACTTCCCGATAAGAATATGTCTGAAACCACACTATTTGATGTCTCTTATGAACAGCGAAAAAAACCACTGCTGACTCAAACGTTGGAAAGACTCCGCCCCATCTACAGCAAGTCAGAACTTAACGTCTTACGGATAGACAGCACAAGTCGAGAAGGGTTATCGCAACGTTCAGGGCGGGGGTTTGTCAATCGTGACATTCTTGAAACCGTTCTGGGAAATCTATTGGAATGCGTTGCCCCAGGATCTCACAATGCCCCACATCTTTTTAACCAAAAACGTGAACTTTCGGAAGCGATCGAAGAGGTAGCAGATCAGTTGTATGCGATGGTCGCACAATCGTTTTTGGCAGTTACGGACGAAACACATCTGGGTGTTGCCCTTGAAACTGCTTTTTCACTCCTCTGGGAACTGCCTCGACTCAAAAGTCGCGCACTTTGGAATCGTTTCGCATCCCTCAAAGATCCGGCTGTCTGGGATGCGTATCTCCTACATAACGGTATCTCTCGCGAAAAACTTGCAGCTCTTGATTTCCGTTCCCAAATTGACAACGCAATTAAGGAACGAAGTTTTGACCCATATCAAGATTTTCTCGGCACTTTGAATCTTGCTTCCGTTTTTGAATATCAACTTCAACTGGTAGTCAGCACTTATCCTGGGTGGCGCGTGCTATTCTACCACGATGTGGCACACGCTTTGACGCGTAGCGAACCACCGGATGATAATCCAGACCTCCACAGAATCCCGGTTCCGTTGTTACCGCGTGCTATTTCGGAACTCGGCGGTCGTTATTACCAAGCCGATTTACATCCAGAAACCCAGATAGGCGATGCCAATCTATTAGAACATCCACATCGTGGTGTTACGACCGGTCAAACTGGTATTATCGGTTCTGGGTGCGTTATCTACCCTTGCACACTTGGGGGGTTGAGTGTGAAAGTGAAGCAACGACACCCAGTCATCGGCGACTTCGTGGAGATAGGCACAGATACAAGCCTCCTCGGGCCAGTCCAAATTGCTGACCGCACGACTATCGGGACAAATACCGAGATTTACGGGTTTGTTGAAATTGATCAACGGTGTCGTATTGGTTCATCGGTTGTCATCGGAACTATCCGCGGTGCAGCAGAACATCCTGGGAAAATTATGATTGGAGATGAAGTGCGTATCGGTGACGGCACTGTTATTGAAAATACATCTGAAATGGATTTGATTATACCGACACGGGCGCAGATTCCTGCACGAAGCCACGTGGCAAATGATGGCTTTGGGTTTCCCAGATATGTAACATAAAAATGTATTTGAGTTTACAGTATCAAGGTTACAGACCTCTCCCACCAGATCACTTATATGTTAGGATTATACCATCTCCTGTAAGATTGAAAATAGAATAGAGGTTAAGACGGACGAAATATGAAGAAAATTGAACGCGCGCTCATCAGCACTTATGACAAAACGGATCTCATAGAGATCGCAAATGTGCTTGTGGAATGCGGTGTTGAAATCCTTTCCACTAGCGGTACAGCCCGACACCTCCGTGAGACTGGAATTGAACTCATTGATGTCTCTGACTATACCGGTTTTCCTGAAATGTTAGACGGAAGAGTTAAGACACTTCACCCTAAAATCCATGGCGGATTGTTGGCGAAATGGGACAATTTGGAACACGCAGCGCAGGCAAAAGATAACGGCATAAAACCGATCGACATGGTGATTTGCAACCTCTATCCGTTTGAAGCAACCGTTGCTAAACCCGATGTCACACTTGAGGAAGCAATTGAAAATATTGACATCGGCGGACCGACAATGATTCGCGCTGCAGCAAAAAATTACAGGCACGTTGCAGTCCTCACAAATCCCAATCAATATCCACGAATTATTGCTGATTTAGATGCCAACGATGCATGTCTATCCGAAGCGGGACGATTTGAGTTAGCAAAAACAGCGTTTCTCCACACCGCACATTACGACAACGCAATTTCTACCTATCTTACCAATTTGGAAACAGATGGAGAATTCAGCGATATTCTGACGCTCCGTTTTCAGAAAGCTGAATCGTTAAGATACGGTGAAAATCCGCACCAAAGTGCTGCTTTCTATAAGACTGAAACTGCACCTGCGCCATGTGCTGCATGGGCAAAGCAGCTGAATGGATCACCGCTATCGTTCAACAACATTCTTGATTTAGATGCCGCCTTAGAGATTGTTAAGGACTTTAAAACCCCTACCTGTGCAATCATCAAGCATAATAATCCGTGCGGGCTTGCGACTGCAGGCAACCTACAAGATGCCTTTATAAACGCCCTTGAATGTGATAGAACTTCTGCTTTCGGTTCAATTGTCGGTTTAAATCGAAAAGTGACAATTCAGACAGCAAACACGATTCGCGATGCTGCAAAATCAGGAGTGAAAATTGAAGCGATAATCGCGCCGAGTTACACCGAAAAAGCATTGCGTGCATTGTCTCGTGTTGAAAACCGCCGGATCCTTGAAACAGGACCGTTGCATAATAGTAGGCACACTCCGTGTGCCGTAACAAATCCCATGCAAATGCGTAATGTAACCGGCGGCGTGCTTGTTCAAGAACAGGATACGCATAACATTGAAAAAAGTGGCTTACAATTTGTCACTAAACGTAAACCCACGGACAAAGAGATAGAATCTTTACTTTTTGCCTGGAAGGCATGTAAGCATGTCAAATCCAACTGTATCCTGCTTGCTCAGGACACACAAACGGTCGGCATCGGTGCGGGACAGATGAGCCGTGTAGATGCTGCTATTATTGCTGTCCGGAAGGCGGGTGAAAAGGCAAAAGACTCAGTTTTAGCTTCTGATGCCTTCTTTCCATTCCCTGACGGTGTTGAAATTGCTGGAGAGGCTGGCATCCGTGCAGTCATTCAACCCGGTGGCTCAGTAAACGATGCGGCTGTGATTGAGACTGCGGACGCTTACGGTATGGCAATGGTGTTGACAGGTGTTAGACATTTCCGACATTAATTCTGAAATTGTTTGATTATATTCAGTTTTGTGGTATACTTCAAAAAAGATAGAACACCACTTACAGAGGTGTATTAATCTGCTTGCCTATCGTTAAAATATTTTTTGCGCAGGAAAATGAAAATTGCCTACCACATTCTCACTCCCTCCTACAATCATTACAGGTGCTGGTGCATCTAAAAAAGTCGGTGAACAAGCAAAACGACTCGGTGCTACGAACGCACTCATCGTAACAGACCCAGGCATTGCCAAAATTGGATATACCGACCAAATTGCCCAATACTTGCACAATGCTGAAATAGCCACCTCTATCTTTTCTGATGTCACACCCGACCCAACGTTACATAACGTTACGGACGGACTAAAGCAATACCTTGCCGAAAACTGCAATGTGATAATAAGTCTCGGTGGAGGCAGCGCGATTGACTGCGGAAAAGGCATCGCCATGAAACTCACCAACGATGGCGAATTTGCTGACTATATGGGTGTGGACAAAATCCCCAATCCAGGTGCTCCATTGATTGCGATCCCTACTACCGCTGGTACAGGAAGCGAAGTTTCTAAAGTCACCGTTGTTACTGATACAGATCGTAATGTCAAAATGATGCTGAGTAGTGCGTGTTTACTTGCATCTGTTGCACTGGTCGATCCGTTGTTATCCCTCACAACCCCGCCGCACCTGACTGCTGCTGTTGGCGTTGATGCCTTGACACATGCAATAGAGGCATACATCTCAAAACGCGCCCAACTGATGACAGATGCACTCGCATTGAAAGCAATCGGATTGATTTCAGGTTCATTGCGACAAGCATGGGCAGATGGAGAAAACATCCCCGCCCGAACAGATATGATGCTCGGTGCGTCAATTGCAGGTATGGCGTTCAGCAATTCATCTGTGGCATTAGTCCACGGCATGTCCCGACCCATCGGTGCATATTTCCATATTCATCACGGTTTATCAAACGCTGTGCTGCTGCTTGATGTGATGGAGTTTAGCGTTGTCGGTGCGCCAAAACGTTTTGCTGATATTGCGCAAGCAATGGGTGAACCGATTGAAGGATTGTCCCCGATGAAACAAGCAGATGCAGCGATTTCGGCAGTGGAACGTCTTGTCAACGATATACAAATGCCGCGTCTTGGAGAAATTGGTATTGATGGAGAGAAGTTTGAGCAGGTTATTGATCAGATGGCAATTGATGCAATTGCAAGCGGGAGTCCAGCAAACAATCCTCGTCAAGCTTCGGCAGAAGAGATAGTGGCACTGTATCGGAAATGCTTCTCCCAACGAAGTACATAGATACGCAAGGTTTGCACATACCGAAGTAAATTTAAAAGTGTTCTGAAGTTTAAAACTAAAGGCGTGTAAGAACAGAATAATGGCACAAGTACCAATTATTGAGATGCGCGGCATCGGTAAACGATTTGGACAGGTACAAGCTAACGATGCCGTAGATTTTACGCTACAGCGCGGTGAAATACACGCTATTGTTGGAGAGAACGGCGCAGGTAAATCTACGTTGATGAAAATCCTTTACGGATTATATCAATCGGACGAAGGGGAAATCTATGTTGATAGACAACCTGTTACTATCCCAACACCGCGGCGAGCAATGCGTCTCGGTTTAGGAATGATTCAGCAACATTTTACATTAATTCCTGCTTTCACTGCACTTCAAAACATTATCCTCGCAAAAGAGACATGTAAATTCGGAACCCTCCTGGATTATCAAAAGGCTGAAGATGAAGTAACAGAACTCGCTGAACAAGTTGGGTTTGATGTGCCTTTGAACACTCCTATAGAATCCCTACCCATTGGCGCACAACAACACACAGAAATCCTAAAAGTCCTTTACCACGGTGCCGAAATCTTGATTATGGATGAACCGACTGCTGTGCTTGTCCCACAAGAGATTGAGGGGTTGTTTGAATGCATGCGTAGTCTTAAAAAAGAGGGTAAGAGCATAATCATCATAACCCATAAACTTGATGAAGTGATGACGATAGCCGATACTGTTACCGTGATGCGCCGCGGGAAAGCCGTGGCGACATCTTCTATTTCCGATACTAATCCAAATCTGTTGGCGGAACTAATACTTGGCGAACCAGTCCTTCAAAGCTCAATAGAGCGAAAGGAAATCGACCAAGAAAATCCTATGCTACACTTAGAAGATGTAAAGTTAAAAGCTGGGACAGGTAAAAACCTACTTGATGGAATTAACCTTGATGTTTTCTCAGGTGAAATTGTTGGAATAGCAGGTGTAGAAGGAAACGGGCAAACGGAACTGATTGAAGTGCTTACGGGGTTGAAACATATTCAGCATGGGAAAATCACCTTAAACGGAGAATCTGTCATCAACGCATCACCAGCAGAATTCCGAGAAAAACACGTCGCGCATCTGCCTGCAGATAGACATCGCCACGGGGTTAGTCTAAATAACCGAATTGATGAAAATTTTATTATTGGGAAACATAAACAGAAACTGTTTTCTCATAACGCAATGCTAAATGCAAAAAACATCCAACGATTTACGATAAACGCATTGGACAGATACCAGATTCGAGCTGGAAATATTGCAGAACCGATCAAAACGCTCTCCGGCGGAAATCAGCAGAAGGTTGTCGTTGCCCGTGAATTGTCCGGCGATCCTTCCCTTATCATTGCTGCACACCCGACGCGTGGTCTGGACGTTCATGCTGCGAAATTTGTTCATACACGTCTTATTCAGGCACGTAACCGTGGAAAATCAGTTTTACTTGTGTCCTCTGAATTGGAGGAACTACTTCACCTCAGCGATAGGATAGCGGTTATGTACAATGGCAAAATTGCTGGAATTGTCATACCTGCCGCTGATGATGAACTTGCCAGTGATTTGCAGGAAACAGATAAGCAGAAACTCGGTGCCTTAATGCTTGGATTGTCTTTAGAACATTAGCACACTCAGTGGTTAGCATTTTGATAAAACAGCACCTTAACTTTGAGGAAACAACAATGATAATTGATTCTCATACACACGCATGGCCCCGCTGGCCTTACCAACCTCCTGTCCCTGATGATGAAAGCCGTGGAATAGTTGAACAACTCCTCCATGAAATGGATTTGCACAACGTTGATCAGGCAGTCCTTATCTGTGCACGCATTGATAGAAATATCGACAATAACGACTATGCTGCGGAATGTGTTAAACGCTATCCTGAACGACTTATTCAGTTCGCCGATGTAGATTGTTCTTGGACAGAAACATATCACACCGATGGCGCAGCTGAGCGGCTCAAAACCGAAGTGGAGAGATATAAACTCAAAGGTTACACCCACTACCTCAGAGGCGATGACGATGGCAGTTGGTTCTTTTCGGAAGAGGGACAACGTTTCTTTCAAACAACAGCAGAACTTAGACTAATTGCAAGCATCGCTATGGGAAGTCATCAACACGTTCCGCTCCGTAAATTAGCAGCACAGTTCCCCAAGGTTCCCTTTCTGTGCCATCACATGGCTGGTGCGCGGGCAGGTGAGGAACATCCTTACCCGCAACTCAAAGAAGTGCTTGCATCTGCAAATGTTCCAAATATCCACGTGAAGATGTCGGGGTTTGCTTATGTCTCACAGGTTTCGTGGGACTATCCGTATTCGGATACACACTGGATTGTTCGTGCGCTTTATGAACATTTTGGTCCTGGTCGCCTGTGTTGGGGATCAGACTATCCGGTAGTCCGCAATTTTATGACCTATCAACACGCACTTGAGGCGTTCCGCACCCATTGCACCTTTATCCCTGAAACCGACAAAGCGGAAATATTAGGTGGAACCCTTCACAGATTGTTATCTGAAGCAGGATTATAGTTTTCTTGATTTTTTAATAACATTCTGGTATAATAAAATTAAAAGAGCAGTTCCGTTTTAGCATTTAGAAAGGCGAATCTGAAATCAGAAGGGAGAAATTGTTATGAAAAGGATCATTGTTTTTACAACCTTGGCACTTATCCTAATATCTGGGTTTGCAATTGCTACAGAAAACCCGATTGTGCAAGGTGAGTATATAGAAGCCCGGTCAGCAAGTGTTTATGTCGGCGCATGCCATTTCGGTGCGGAATTTGTGGAAGGTGGTAAAGAGGCAACACTTGTTTGGAACATCCATAATGGCAGTTGGAACAACGTCGCATTAGATGGATTAACCGTTGTTGCTGTTGTCAGTGCCAAAAACAATTTGGCGATTGATACAAAGACACGCAAGAGTGTATTGTATGTGGACGCAAAAGCCACACCAGAACAACGCGCTGCGCTCACCAATATGCTTGTCACGAAACGTTCTGATGTTCTCGGTAAAGTTGTCGCAACGCAAATCGCCCCCACCACATTTACCAAAAAAGGAACAAAATACGATGTGACGGTTGGGAAAGTGTTTACATTATCTGCGAATCGTTATCCGTGCGCCAAATGCACACAACCCCACCAAATTTGGTATGAACCGTTAACAACAGTTCAAAATGCGATTGTGGGAAAATCTGAAATCTATCGCTATAAAGATACGCACTTGCCAGTTAATTGGCAGCAAGGCGATGCAGCCAATAACGTCTTTGTCGGTAGTTTTTCGATGTAACGTATCAACGTCTGTAGTTGCCTTGTGGGGTAACTACAGACGCTATTTACACGCATCATAATCGTGGTTTTATAACTTGCCCCTTGATATCCTCCTCTTTTTCTAAACTTTTAGTTCAATATGGTACGGTTTTTACAAACCATTGGCATACTACGTCTAATGAAATAATACCATATAAATTTACGCAATGAGTAGTTTTGGACTTGATAAATTTGAGAAAAATTTTTCACTTGACAAAATCCTGCCAGTATAGTATCCTATTAACATCACGAATTTTGGTAGAGAATGTTAGCCGCGTCGCAAGGCGCGGTCTCTACCTCAACCGCCTAACATCGGAAAATTCGTGTGTGTGAATTCGTGAATCAATGCAACACATTTCATATATTTTATGGACTCACACAATGGAGTCTTTGCATCTAAAACCCCATTGTGCTGTGTCCTATGCCAAAGGAGTTTAGGATGCACAAAAAAGTTGGACCTGGTGGCGTTATTCTTAATCCTGTAAGCACACCACCGTGGGAATCACCAATAGATGAGGTTATAATACCTCCAGCATTGTCACGTCCAGATGAATTTAAAACCAACTGGAAACAATTGTCGTTTTCATTCAAAGGTAGAATAAACCGAAAAGACTTTTGGATATATTTCTTAGGTACTGGTTTATTATACATAACTTTTTGGGGCATTTTTGATATATACAGTAGGTGAAATTGCGTATTACGCTTTTATGATACCAATTAGTATCGTGAAATTCTTCTGGTGTGATAACGCTGTTATCGTGAAACGATGCCATGATTTTGGTAGATCTGCTTGGTATCTTATCCTATTTTACATACCTCCGATTGGTATAGTCATTTGGTTTATGCTTGCTTTCAGTAAAGGTGATCCCGAACCAAACAAGTATGGCAACCCACCTAAATAACCCAACAACGAGGGGACTCTGTCCCCTCTAACCACAAAGGAGAAATCCGATGAATAATTTAGTCCAAGAACAACAAGGACAACTTCAACGAAAAGAAGATATTCAGAAAGGAGTAGCAGAACTTTTAATTACTCCACTTCTGGATGACCTTGAAAAAGCATATAACGATTTTAAAAGTAAAGATTTAAAATCTATCCATCAACTAACACAGGCTTTGAGTATATTTGTGAAAAAGACAAATGAAATTAATTCACAAGTTAGTTATGTGAATAGTGTTCTTAATTATCTTTCACAGAATTAACCTTTTGACACATTTCATCAATAAGATGAAGACCTTTGTTAAGTCTTTTTGTGTCACCGATATTCGTTCTTTTTACTAAATCAGTCATAGGACCGCGTAGGAATTGGATATGTTGTTCTTTACTGCGTGGTCCTTCTTTTCTTACTTCAATTTGTTCACTCATCTCATACTTTCATTGACAAACTTATCAAAGATGCTGTCAACGCTCCTATAGTTATACTTATAGCACGCTTCCGCCACATATAGCGGTGTGTATCCTGTCTGATAGTGGTGATGACTTCCATACCAAGCGCGTTTGAGAAGCGACCAGAAGCCCTCAATCGTGTTCGTATGGACATCACCCTCAGCAAACTGCACCTTGTGGTTGATAACAGCGTGCTTCATTTCTTTCCCAATAGCGTTGTAAGCCTGATATTCATCGGTTATTAGTTCCGATTTTTTAGGTTTACAGCACTCCGAATAAACTCAAGGATAGTGCGTCCTGTGAGGTTGTGTGCCACTTGTGCGACAACCCTACCTCCACGCTGCACTGCTCCTATTATAGCAGTTTTTTCAGTGCCTCTGCCACGTTTATGTGGTTCATCATCTTCACGTTTGTTCTTTTTACGAGGTTTACCGCCAATATAGGTCTCATCTGCTTCAATGATACCTTGTAGTAAAGCCCCGCCTTTCTTCGCCATTTCAGCACGGATACGAGTCATTATAAACCATGCTGTCTTTTGATTCAAGTCTAAATCGCGCGCAAGTTGATGACTTGACAAACTTTTCTTCGCATTCGTTATCAACGAAATAGCTAAAAACCACTTCTGTAACACTACCTTTGTCCCGTGAAACACCGACCTGCACGTCACCTTGAAACTCACTTGGCACTCGTGGCAGTTCCAACGACCGATACGACCGATCTTTGTCTCCTCACGCCTGCCCACATGACCGCTTTCACAATGCGGACACACAGGTTTACCTCGCCAACGAATCTTCTCTAAATGCGAAATACAACTCTCTTGATCCGGGAAACGTTCCATCACCTTCAACAAATCCATCAGATAACTCCTTGAAATAGGAGTTGCTTTTTCTGACGGACTTCTGATACAATATCAGATAAGATTAAACCTTCAGAAAGCAACTCTGCTTTTTGGGTTAATTGGGAGGCTACAACCTCCCTTTTTTCTTATCTATATTATACCATATAAACCCAGTGGACACAAGGCTTTATAGCGATTTTTAAAATTTTTTATCAAGTCCAAAACTACTCATTGCGTTTTTTAATCGTGTATAAAACATCACAGATAAAAAATAAATGCGGTCATGATGCAACCGGTATGCAAATTTTTGATAATGGTATACACAAAACTTGGTAAATTATAGGTTAATTAATATTGTACTGCCACCGGAAATTCGGGCCGCTCTCTAAGACAAGATTATGGTATAATATCCATCTCCTTGAAAGGAGTATCCGATGGCGAAACGAAAACGAAGAAACTTCACCCCCGAGTTTAAAGCCGAAGTTGTTCTTGAGGCTCTCAGCGTTGAAAGTTCCCAAGCAGAAGTGTGTCGGCGACATAACCTCATCGATGAACAACTTTCAAAGTGGAAGCGACAGCTTCTTGAAAAAGCGGCGACCCTCTTTGAACCCGCTGATAAACAGTCTGATGCCTCTGCGGAGCGGATCGCCCAACTTGAGCAACTCGTTGGGCGGTTGACCTTGGCACTTGACATCCAAAAAAAAGCCTCAACTTACTTGAGTTAGCCTCGATGGAGCAGCGAGAAATGGTTACGGCATTACGGACAGACTTTTCGGTTCGGCAGATATGTGAGACACTCGGTTTCAACCGAAGCAACCTCTATTATCACTCCAAGCAGGCCCCGTGTGAAGCGGGCCTCCAGGATGAAATAGAGACGTTATCTTTGCTATATCCAACATACGGATATAGGCGTCCCACACAGTTGTTGGTGCGTAGCGGATACACCATCGGGTATAAACGTGTTGCCCGATTGATGAAGTCCGCCAACCTCTCGGTTTCTGTCAAGCGTGTCTGTCAAACCACGACATCCGTTGCGGGTGTGCGTCCCTGGAGCAATCGCCTTGAAAACCTTGATGTCTCCCGATGTGATCAGGTCTGGGTGGGCGATATCACCTACGTCCGCCTCAAAGGACACTTTATCTATGTTTGTCTGCTCATGGATGTCTTCACTCGCATGATCAGAGGGTGGTATATCAGTCAACACTTGACGCAATCTCTAACGTTGAAACCTTTGGAGACAGCATTATGTCAAAATGTCCCAGAGATCCATCATTCTGATCAAGGCGTTCAATATCTTTCAAATGCGTCCATCTCACTGCTTAGGCATCATGGGATTGAGATTTCAGTCGCCCGGAGAGGGTGTCCTTGGGAGAACGGATATGCTGAAAGACTTATCCGCACGCTCAAGGAAGAAGAAGTTCATCTCAACGACTATGAGGACATCCACGAAGCGAGAGCCCGCATTGGGCATTTTATTACACAAGTATATAATCACAAACGCCCTCACTCTGCGTTAGGGTATTTGACACCTGTGGAATTTGAGCAAAAAAACTTGTCTTAACTTTGCTAAATTTTGGTCTGAATAAACGGTAGCACTTCAATTGGTTATCTTGAGAAAAATGGAGGTTCAAAAACCCTCCTGTCGTTGCCTCTACATTCTTGCGGTGGTCTATCTTTGCAATGCACTGTAGGTTTTGTGTATTCCAAATCTTTACAACACCATCAAAATTACTGGTTGCAATCAATTGTGTGTCGTGCGAAAAGATAACAGCAGAAAGCATCCCGCTTTCTGTATCAAATAAAGCGATCGGTTTCAGCGATGATCGGTCATACAACCAACAACCTATAAGCGTTGCGACAGCAAGATATTTACCATCAGCAGAAAAGGACATATCCTTTACTCGTCCTCGCGCTAATCTACCGATCGCACCTTCAGTAAGGTGCCAAGTTGTCTCATCCGTGTCAACAGACTGCATTTGATTATCTTGCATGAATTTTCTCCTCATAGCAATTGCTAACTTGTTTAGGCACTAAGTAATAACCTAATGCCTACTATTGACAAATAAACAGGGTAAGGTTTATGAATTTATGAAGGGTTTCAGATTCCAGAGGTAAATCGCACCATCATGTCCCCCGCTTGCGAGAACGGTGCAGTCCTGGGAAAATGCGAAGCACTGTACATCAGTGGTATGTCCCTTGAACGTGGTGATATTCTTACCTGTTGCGACTTCCCATAAACAGATGGATGTCTTTTTTAGTCCACCTTTCCACCAAGCACCCGCAACCAAATATTGACCGCACGGCGTGAAACGAAGTGTAATTGGTCGCTGATTCTCTTCCGATTGTGGAATCGTCATAAGCGTTTTGCCGTCTGTTGCATCCCACAGAACAATCTCGTTCCAAAATCCACCAGCGATTATGTTGCCATCTGGTGAAAACGTTATTCCCGCCTGGTAACTGTTATATCCTCCCCGTTCCGGCGTAGTTAGGGGTAACTGGGTAATCTGTTCTTCAGCATCAACATCCCATAATAGAGCGGTTCGTTCTTGTGGACGACGCACTATAGGGATACTTGCAAGCCGCTTTCCATCGGCACTCAATGCCAACGCATTAACATATTCTGCGTGTCCTATAAGGACGGCACACTTTTCCCAGTTTCCTCCATCGTTTATTTCATTAGATGAAGGTGTGTACTCCCACACATAGATGTTGCGATCTTTGCCAGCACGTGCCAACCGTTGACCTGTCAGTGCTAACGCATCGGTCCCCGTTCCCGATGACAACCCAGATTCAGGGATAGGGATTTCAGCGATGGATTCACCGCTTCCAAACTCACATACCTCTAATGTTTTTTCGTCTCCGCCAACAGCAAAGATTGTCCCGATTGAAGTCGGGTAAACATCACGTATACTATTGAGCAGTTCTTTTTCGGTCAGATGTCGGACACACTGACTTGAAACATCCCATAAAACCGTGTTCCTACCCCAGTAGGCAGTCACTAACGTTTTTTCATCCGGTGCGAAGACTAATGAACCGACAGTCCCAGTGTGTCCCTGAATAGTCGGGCATGCTTGAGCGATGGGTCTACCTTCTATCCAGACTTTGATTTCACCACTATCAGTATAGGCGAATTGTGTACCACTCTCCGAAAAACGAACAGAACTACCCTTGCTCTGATGTTCACATGTGTCGATTTTTTCGCCTTTTTCTAAATTCCAGACTTCAAGTTTAGGCTGAGATGGAAAGACTACCGCGGCTATTAATTCACCTTCCGGTGTATAATATGGATGTATTTGAGCATCCTCGTGATCGGTATAGGTTTCCTCAAGGTTTCCAGTCTCCACGTCCCACACATGTAACCTTCCTTCTGAACCAGTGGCAGCAAAAAATCGTCCACACGGCGAAAAGCAATGACGACCCCACCTTTCAGTCCAATCAAGACGAGTGATTTGTTCTCCCGTTTCTACCTGCCACACTGCAATGAATTCAGCGGTACGGTTTCTATGATCGTAACACGTCCCTGCCAACAAACTCAAATCTGGAGAAAAGTAGCTTGGATAGATGGCATTTATGGATTTGATGTCAGTATCACTTAATTTCATTTCTATTTCATTTTTTAACGTGCCGGTGCGCGGACACCAGATATAAACCCTCCTGGTGGGATAATTGAAAGCGACGAGTTGTTCTCCATCTTGAGAAAAGATCGGTTTTATAGAAGACAAACGAATCTGCCCTTTCGGTAACTCCATCTCCGCAACACACATCTGATTATGGATGTCCCACACTCTGAGTGCTTGGAGATATGTATATGCAGCAATCCATTGACCATCGGGCGAAAATGTAACTTTGTCAATATACCCTCTATCTGTTTCCCACAGGGCAATAGGGGATAACGTGGCGTATTGATAGATCCAAAGCCCCATAGTTGATCCAACAGCGAAGTACTGTCCATCCGGTGAGAATTCCATATCCCGGACACTACCGCGTCCTAATCGGGCGATTGCGCCTTCGGGAAGTGCCCATTTAGATACTTCGCTATCGTCAAAATTAAACGGAATAGGTGTTTGTATTTTTGTGGATTCCATTAAATCTCCTTTATTTTAAATCTTTATAGTCTATCTAATAAATCGTAAGCTTGATTTACAATACGCAGCAATTGTATAAGCACAATTCATTGTGCGTTATAGGTTGGGTTAACACTGTGAAACCAGCAAATTTGGGATTTATGAGATACGTTCTAATAAAATAGACACTTCAAGGCATAGGTGCCTCGCGCTGCAAAGGAACAGGAAATGGGTGGTAAGAAAGTTATTCTTTATATTGAAAATCAGGTGAATAAGGTAATCAACTGAACTCTACTCTCAGTAACGCGGATGCGTAAATATATAGTCAAATAGGATGAAAAGTCTACTCGCAACTATACATCTGTTTCCCTATTGGGATGACATTCGGTGCGATGAAACTAAACACAAATTGAAGATATTTCCTTTATAGGAAAGATATTGTTGGGTGGATAATGACAAAAACTATACAAAATCTGATTAAAATGTGGGGTTGGATGTTAATTAATCGGAATGGTTGGAGAATTTAAAAAAGAAATGGGCTTACCTGGAATCGAACCAGGGACCTCGCGCTTATCAGGCGCGCGCTCTAACCTTCTGAGCTATAAGCCCATAGGAGAAGGCAGAAAGCGTGTTTTTTGAAAGTTAAATAGGAAGTCGTAATATGCCTTGTAAGATAAAGAGCGTATTGAACAAGGAGATTGTGTGAGAATTCCCTTGTTAATGCTCCTTAGAAAGGAGGTGATCCAGCCGCAGGTTCCCCTACGGCTACCTTGTTACGACTTCGCCCCGGTCATCGGTCTCACTTTAAACAGCTCCCTCCCAAAGGTTAGGTCACCGTCTTTGAATGCTACCAACTCCCATGGCGTGACGGGCGGTGTGTACAAGGGCCGGGAACGGATTCACCGCGACCTGCTGATTCGCGATTACTAGCGATTCCAACTTCATGTAGTCGAGTTTCAGACTACAATCCGAACTGGGGCCGGCTTTTTGGGATTTGCTCCACCTCGCGGTTTTGCTTCCCTCTGTACCGACCATTGTAGCACGTGTGCAGCCCAGGGCATCAAAGGGCCATGCGGACTTGACGTCATCCCCACCTTCCTCTGGCTCATCACCAGCGGTCTCTTTAGAGTCCCCAGCATTACCTGATGGCAACTAAAGACAAGGGTTGCGCTCGTTGCGGGACTTAACCCAACATCTCACGACACGAGCTGACGACAGCCATGCAGCACCTGTCATAGTGTCCCGAAGGAAAACTATATTTCTATAGCGGTCACTGCGATGTCAAGCCCTGGTTAAGGTTCTTCGCGTTGCGTCGAATTAAGCGACATGCTCCACCGCTTGTGCGGCCCCCCGTCAATTACCTTGAGTTTTAACCTTGCGGCCGTACTCCCCAGGCGGGGTACTTAATGCGTTAGCTACAGCACAGAGGGAATCAATACCCCCTACACTTAGTACCCATCGTTTACAGTAAGGACTAGCGGGGTATCTAATCCCGGTTGCTCCCCAAACTTTCGCGCATGAGCGTCAGTCTTAGACCAGAAAGCCGCCTTCGCCACGGGTGTTCTAAACGATATCTGAGCATTTCACCGCTACACCGTTCATTCCACTTTCCTCTTCCAGACTCAAGTGAGGCAGTATCAAACGCAGTGGTTCGGTTGAGCCGAACCCTTTCACGTCTGACTTACTCCACCGCCTGCGCGCGCTTTACGCCCAGTGATTCCGGACAACGCTTGCCCCCTACGTATTACCGCAGCTGCTGGCACGTAGTTAGCTGGGGCTTTCTACTACGGTAACGTCAAAACCGTTGCGTTATCAGCAACGACCAATTCATCCCGTAACACAGAGGTTTACGACCCGAAAGCCTTCATCCCCCACGCGGCGTCGCATCGTCAGGGTTTCCCCCATTGCGAAATATTCTCGACTGCAGCCTCCCGTAGGAGTTTGGGCAGTGTCTCAGTCCCAATGTGGCTGACCATCCTCTCAGACCAGCTACCCATCGTCGCCTTGGTGTGCCGTTACCACACCAACAAGCTAATAGGACGCGGGCTAATCTCCGAGCGGCAGCCGAAGCCACCTTTCATTGGGAGCACCGAAGCATTCCCAATCGTATTTGGTATTAGCAACCCTTTCGAGTTGTTGTCCCCATCTCAGAGGCAAATTACCCACGCGTTACTCACCCTTTCGCCACTTTCCACCATACCGAAGTACGGTTTCTCGTTCGGCTTGCATGCCTAATCCACGCCGCCAGCGTTCGTCCTGAGCCGGTATCATACTCTCACAAAAGTATTGAAGTACATCTTCAAATAATTGAAGCGCACTCACAAGCTATATAATAGGCACGTCACGTTCACTATTTAACTTTCAAAGAACAACTTCACCTTCCTGAATCGAAAGGTAATGTTAATTATACACCCTAAAAGTAGGTTTGTCAAATAAAATTGTAAAAAAAGCATAATTATGCCAAAAATTATGTGTATTAATGAATTTAAGCGTTTATATCAACTTGTGATCGTGGAATAGAGGTATTTCATCCGCAGAATTCATTAATACAAGCGGTTAAATGTCCTGTTTTAGAGTTTAACGCATCTTCATTCCTCTACATTCTCTGGTTCTTGAACCTGGATACTAATGTGGACTGGACCATCACCTCCAAGAGCTTTTACCTGATTGATCTGCGTAAGCACATTCATCAATTGTCGGCGGCTTTCATGCTGTTCCTCGGGCAAAACCTGAATCCATGCCTCAAAAAGCGCGGTAACCTCCTCAAGTTGAACCGGACGACCAGACATCTGTTTCAGTTTGTCAATTATCGCTTCAACTTCGGGAGATGGACCGAACTTCTCCGTGAGATGTGCCTGTGCCTTTTCAAAGTCTGCAGCTTCAGCATCCTCGTCAAGCAGTGAGCTGATTTCTTCTGGTATCCCAAACGCGGGAAGTAGGGACGTAGCATCGAACTCGGACGCAGGTTCAACTGCCTTTGCCATTTCTGCAGGCATTTCCTTTGCTTCTATGGTTTTAATCAACTCTGGCTCAACTACAGGTTTTGGTTCAATCTCAAGATTTTCGTTAACTGATTTTGGTGATAGTGCCGACTTAGACTGTTCGGAAGGTTTAATTATATCGTTTTCCGAAGCAGGGCCAGATGACGTAGTGGATTGGGGAGGTTCCCGAATGTCTGATACGAAACGATCATAACTCCATCGTGAGAAAAAATGGGTGCCTGCTAAGAGAAGAATAGCGATAATTACCATGCCCCCGATCACCCTTAAATCAAGTTGTTTGAACATTGTCTCTCCTTTCTCTAAAGTAGTTAATTCACGATAGGACATTTTGGTGCGCGATATGCGTGCCGAAGTGCCACGTCTTTAAAATGACACACTTGATATATCAAAATGTTCCAATATATTGTAATGTTTGTTCATTCAATTTGTGCGGCAAGAGTCGTGACCGGGAGGTCGCTCCTACAGAAGATGTGTTGGTGTTGGCAACGGTATCCGATATCTAAACAATTTACCCACAATTGAAAATAGACAGAACAGTAGGGTTAATTGGAAGTTTATCTGACACCGCCGCTGATGGCAGGCAGAAAATGGAGTTCTGCGTCTTCGTCAACGCGTTCACGCAAACCTTCTCGGATGAGGATGCCGTTAAGATAGACAGCAATCCCAGGGCGAATTCTACCACCTTCACAGAGTTTTTCTTTTGTTCCTGGGTAACAGATCTCAAGGTTGTCAATAACCTCTCGGATCGTTGTTCCGGAGATAGTGACGCTATCTTCACCATTTGTTAGGCTGCGCATGAGTGCGGGAATAGCTACAATCGGCATTGGAGGAGTTCCATTAATTATGATGCTGTCAGCATAAGTATTTTAGACTTTCATGTATCGGGCGAGGCAAGGATACCTCACCCGATACATGAAAGCTCCGAATACGAAACGAATTAGATTTTGCCCATCGCTTTTAGGAGGCGGTCGGGGGACATCGGTAATTCAGTCATGCGGATACCGACAGCATTATAAATTGCATTGGCAATCGCAGCGGGTGGTGGGACAATCGGAACTTCACCGACTCCACGGACACCATACGGATGTCCTGGATTCGGTACCTCTACGATAACAGCGTCAATCATCGGCAGGTCTAAGCAGGTCGGCATACGGTAATCAAGGAAACTTGCGTTTGTCATTGTGCCTTCTGCGTTGTAGATGTATTCCTCGTTTAATGCCCAACCGATACCTTGAACGACTCCACCCTGAATTTGCCCTTCAACATAACTCGGATGGATGGCTTTCCCCGCATCTTGCGTTGCGGTGTAACGTAGAATTTCAACCTTGCCGGTTTCTACGTCCACTGCCACATCAACAACGTGTGTTGCGAATGCGCCGCCAGCTCCTGCGGGGTTCATTGTGGCTCTGCCAATAACGGGACCGCCGGTTTCACCGAGTCTCGCAGATAGGTCACGGAAACTAATCTGTTCCTCTTTACCGTTGATACTTGAAAATTCGCCATCAGAAAACTGCACATTAGCTTCATCAACATCCCAGAGTTTTGCAGCACGAGCAATCATCTGTTGGACTACATCTTGTGCTGCTTCATAGGCAGCATAGCCAGTCGCATAAGTTGTGCGACTGCCGCCAGTCACAGCAGTGTAGCCGATAGAATTAGTATCAACAACGGTTGGGTTTACCGATTCAGCGGAAATACCAAGTACTTCCGCCGCTTGCATCGCAATTGAGGCACGGGTGCCGCCGATGTCCGTAGAACCTTCAACGAGGTTAACTGTGCCATCGGGGTTGACGTTAATTGTAACGCTGGATTCCAAACCTATGTTAAACCAGAAACCGGATGCAACACCGCGTCCATGATATTTTTTCCCATTCGGTGCTGCGTAGTGGGGATGTGTCTTTGCCGCTTCAATCGTTTCAATAAAGCCGATGCGCGGGAAAACAGGTCCGTCTGCGCGCCGATCCCCTTCTTTAGCACCGTTGCTAAGACGTATCTCAAGCGGATCTATGTTTAGTTTTTCTGCCAGTTCGTCAAGCACGGTTTCTGAACCGAACGCTGCGTTGGTCGCACCTGGCGCACGGTAGGGAGCAGTCTTCGGTTTATTGACAACAACATCGTAGCCATCAATTAGGACGTTTTCAATGTTGTAGGGTGCGAAGATACACATTGCACCTGCACCGACAGGTGAACCGGGATATGCGCCTGCTTCAAAGACGAGAGATGTTTGGGCAGCGGTGATTTTGCCATCTTTGGTAGCCCCCATCTTAACCGTAATATAAGACGCGGGGGTCGGACCTGTGCCTTCAAATACATCGGCACGGTTCATAAGGACTTTAACAGGTTTACCGGTTTTCTTCGCAAGTAGTGCCGCGACAGGTTTAACGTAAACGTTGATCTTACCGCCAAAACCGCCACCGATCTCCAATGGAACAACCTTGATTTTGGAAATCGGGTATTGTAGAATTTCGGCAAGTTGTTCACGAACGGTAAACGCGCCTTGCGTGCTACACCATACCGTTAAGTGTCCATCGGGATTGTAAAGTGCTGTGGCGTTGTGCGGTTCAATATATCCTTGATGAACGGTGCCGGTAACGAATTCTCGTTCAATCACGATATCTGCCTCGTCGAAGCCTTTTTCAATATCCCCTTTTTTAAACTGGAGGTGACTGGCGACGTTGCTCGGTTTGTCACCTGTTTCACCAAGTGAAGATGTTCTCAAGCTTTCATGGAGTATGGGTGCATCTGGTTCCATCGCTTCGCGCACTTCTAACACAGGCGGCAGCACCTCATATTCAACATCAATGAGTTCACACGCTTCTTCGGCGATATGCGGATTCGTTGCTGCGACAGCGGCGATGGCGTGTCCCTTATAAAGCACCTTATCACTTGCTAAAATGTTATCGCAAAGATATTTGAGATTAACTGGACCTTCCCCAAGGTCTGCCATTTTGTCCTCTGCCGCGGGCAGGTCTTGCGCAGTGACAACACCTTTAACACCAGGCTGTGCTTCGGCACGGCTTGTGTCGATTGAGACAATTCGTGCATGGGCATGCGGACTCCGGAGGACCCTGCTGTGCAGGAGTCCGGTAATCTGAAAATCAGCCCCATAAATTGCCCTACCGGTGACTTTATCAACGCCATCGTGCCGGATGGGTCGAGTTCCGATAACTTTATACTCTTTCTTTTCAGACATAAAGACGCTCCTTTTAGGTAGCTGCGGCTGCATCAAGCACAGCGCGGACGATTTTATCGTAACCGGTACAGCGGCATAAATTTCCAGCCAACCAGTATCGGATTTCATGTTCCGTTGGGTTTGGATTTTTATCAAGTAGGGCTTTTGCACTCATAATAAAACCTGGGGTGCAAATACCACACTGTAGTGCTGCGTTTTCGAGGAAGGCATCTTGGATCGGGTGCAATTTATCTGGGTCAGCGAGTCCTTCAATGGTTTCAACAGATTTACCATCAGTTTCTACGCCGAGGACAAGGCATGAGTTAACGAGTCTACCATCAAGAATAACACTGCATGCACCGCAGTTCCCGTTGTTGCATCCCTCTTTTGCGCCAGTGAGGTGGAGTTCATCTCTGAGGACTTCCAGTAGACTTTGCCGAGGTTCGCAGAGAAATTCTACCGCTTCGCCATTGATTGTGGTTTGAACGTGCGATTTTCTCGCCATAGTATCGGTTTCCTTTCGTATTTATAGTAGATTTTTGAATTACTTCGGCACTCTGCAGTAGGCGTGGTTAAGAACCTTGTCTACCGCAGAGTGTCTGAGGCGCAGCATGCCACACGCACATGCTGCCTGGATTTGTCAATGAATTGCGCGACTTCAAACGCCGCAAATGCCAAGAAAATGTTTGCTTATTTTCATAATTCGCTATTTTAGAATAAGCATTCTACGGGTAGCCGTAAAATCGCCCGCTGTCAATGTATAGAAATAGAGACCGCTTGCCACAGGCTCACCTACGGCATTCCTGCCATCCCAATACGCAGCACGGCTCTTGGCTTGGTACATACCGGCTGGCTGCTGTCCCAAATCCAGTTTCCGAACTAAAGCACCATTCGCAGCATAGATCGTGAGTGTGACATCTGCCGGCTTCGCAAGGTGATAAGGTATCCATGTTTCGGGGTTAAATGGATTTGGATAGTTTAGCAGCAGTGCGTTTTTGACTGATTGTAGTCGGGGATTTGTGGTTGTGCCAAGATAGAGTAGTGTTTGTTGCATATATACCCTCTATAGTGATTTTTTGACTTGCGGAAAATCTTGTGGGCATAAATTCGGTATGAAGTCACCAATAAATGTCACTATTTTTATCACTTCATCGGGAGAAGTTTCAAACCACTTTGTCCCTTTTAATTTTCTCCCTTTATATTCCTTCCGTTTGCGCTTAAATATCTTCAGGGTTTCATGTATTTTCGTTTCCAATTCTTCGTAGTCATCATTCATTTTGATAATGAGTCCGATTGTAGGGTCTTTGAGCCATTGATCTGTTTGCTCATTAACTCTTTCCTCAACAGTACGAGCAGTTGAACCGACATTGCATAGCCAAATAGCACTTCCTTCCTGTTCTACTTGGCGGTCATAGAAAACATATACTTTTCCCTCTCCTTCTCCGAAAATACGTTGAGATAATGGATAGATTTCCCAAATATCATTTTGTTTAGGAATCTGTTTTACATACCCCCCTGATTTCAGGCTCAACAGAACATTACTAATTACGCTATCCACGTATGTACTATCTTCAGGTGGAAGGTGCTTTTTCACTTGTTCCTCGATCTCTGTTATACTAGCTGTTCCTTTCAATTCATTTTTGATAATTTTTTTAACACTTTTTCCAACTCTACTACGATCTTCATAGGTATTCTTTGTCTCGGACATTCCATCTAAACTCCTTTCTATTTAAGATTGTTGAGTAAGCGTTCAATTTTATTTTTGAGTTGTACATCGCCCTCTTTCGGTACAAACTTCAATGCGGAACGCCAATCCTGTTCCGCCTCATCTATTCGATCAAGAGCTGCCTTTGCCAGTCCCCGATAGTAATAAGCCTCTGCATTATTAGCATTTTGTTTTATCTCTGCATCAAAATCCGAGATTGAGGATTCATATTTCCCAAGACAGTATTTTGCAAAACCACGCTCATAGTAACCAAGAGCAGGCAACTTCTTACCCGCATTGAGTTTTATAGCCATATCAAAATCCGAAAGCGCAGCCTCATATTGCTTAAGGGATACTTTCACCTGCCCCCGAAGGTAGTATATATCGCCTCAGAAGAATTGAGTTTTATCGCAGTATCAAAATCCAAAAGCGCAGCCGCATAATCACCGAGTTTTTGCTTCACTATTCCACGAAGGGTGTAAACATACGCATCATCGGGGGTAAGACAGATAACATTATCATAATCAGAAATCGCAGCCGCATATTCATTTTCTTCTTCTTTTGCAACCCCCCGCTCAAGAAGTGCTTCTACATGATCAGGATTGAGACGGATCGCAACATCAAAATCCGACATCGACGCTTTGAATTGACATAGAAACCCCTTTGCCACACCCCGATAGTAGTAGGCTTCTGCGAAGTTAGGATCAAGACTTATAGCGGTATCATAAGCCTGAATCGCAGCCGCATATTTATAATGTGCTGCCTCTGCTTTCCCCCGATTTAGATAGACTTGTGCTGAATTCGGAACTGACATGGTTTATCTCCTTTACTTCCATTAACAAGCTGTCCATTTTGTTATCCTTCTTGGTTTATCAATCAACAGCAACTGTTTTGGATTTCAAACCACCATTACTTAACTTAATTTCCGCCTGCTTGTTAATTGACAAAGTTATCTTTTTGCCATTAGGTAGGCGCATTTCAATTTTGGGGAGGAGATCCTTTAGACTCAATGTTAGTTTTGACACGGTTTCTAATTTTCTATTGGTTCTTTTTAAATATTCAAGGTCTCTAAAGTCTCTCTTTGGATCCCCCATGATTTGTAACAATTGTGCAACGGATTCCATATCCATGAATACTATTTCATCTGGTGATAATATCAATTTATTCAGGTTTTCATCACTTACATGGACGATGTTATTATTTATGAATACATGGTCTTCGGAGTTTTCATCCCCTACAGTAATACTTTCACTAACAATCAACTTTTTAACCCGTGCAACTTCGTCTTCAGCGTTTAGGTTATTCATGGTGCCGATAAAGTATCCGATAGACGCGATAAGCGCGCCCAGTGCCATATATGCTAATTTCTGTTTTAAAATCATAGTTATCTCCTCTTATTAGTGTTATTTGTACGGGGGTTTACATCTCCCCGCAGAACGCGTCATAATCTACTTATAGTTTGTATCAAATGACCCCATGAGTTATACTATTAGTATTCGTTAAACTAACGAGTAGATGTCCTCGGATCCCCGATAATCTATTCATGGAGGTCAATATGAACCGCAAGAAGGATACCGCTTACGGTATCACTCGGCTCGAATCCAAGAATGCCAGAGCCGCGATTATTCAGAAGATTTCAGCAGACTTTAATCTCATGCCTCTCGTTGCTGAAGCCTACTATAAACAGATTTCCACCTACTTTGAACAACACGCCGATGTGCACCTGACATCAGGGCAAATCTGCTACGAGGCAGTCGCCGCAGAGGAACCCGCAGGTAAACATATCGCTTTAGCGAAAAAAGTTTCCTGTCGGCTAACTCTCAATGACACAAACGCCGATCTTGAAGTCTTAGCGAATTATGGTCTCGCAGGACTCAGACGGCATCGGATCCTCCGATTGACCCAAGAAGCTTATGACCAAGATGCCTTACTGAGCTACGAGGATTTAGCTGTATTATTAACCACCAGTCCTGCTACAGTCAAACGCGACATTCGACACTTGAAGCAGGATAGGTATTTCGTTATGACGCGCGGGACGAAACACGACATGGGCCCCGGCACTTCTCATAAAACCCAGGTCCTGGAGTTATATTTCAAAGCCTATACCTTCACCGAAATCGAGAAAAAGACGAACCACAGCGAACGAGCTGTCTACCGCTACTTGAAAGACTTTACACAAGTCGCTACGCTCCATCATCAAGGCTTTCCTAACGCACAGATACGCCTGATCACACATCTATCTGACCGGTTGATCCGCGAGTATCTCTCACTCTATGAGGAATACCAACACACAGATCGCATGACCCAACTCCTTCACCCAGAACCTGAGGACACAAAAAAGGGGGACCTCTCATGAGCAAACCTCTAACCCGCACGCAAATCAACGAGAAGAAATTCAGACGCATCAACGATAAGTCCCTACGACAGTTGCTGATCCATCGCTTTCTCAATGACTACGGGTATGACAAAGGCGAAGTCACGGCGACTGCCATTGTTGATGACATTCTCAAGACCGTTGAGGACTATTTCGTAATTACCCTCCCTTTGGAGAAACTCGCCACGGGCGAC
The DNA here is from genome assembly GCA_965197475.1 of Candidatus Poribacteria bacterium. Taxonomy (GTDB): domain Bacteria; phylum Poribacteria; class WGA-4E; order WGA-4E; family WGA-3G; genus MSPOR6. Next base: position 3,439,423 of record CBDANF010000003.1, read on the forward strand.
TCACTCCCTGAGGAGCGATACCTGAGTTATGGACACCTCGTTTGGATGGCTGTCCCCATTGAGGAACATCCAGAGAGAGGAAAATCCATCGTCAAAACCCGCATGAAACCTGTCATCCTGACTTACCTCGCCGCAGAGGATATTGAATCGTTTCGCAATGGCTTTACCTCCCGGCAACTGCGGATCAATCGCTTGGTCCGCTGGTGTCATCAAGCTTATGACCAAGGGGCATTATTGACCCAACTCGACTTGGCAGTTTTGCTCAATGTCTGTGATGCTGTCGTCAGTGATTATGTCAATGAATGGCAAAAAACCACTGGAGAACTCTTGCCCACCCGTGGCAATATCCATGACTTATCGGGTGCTATTACCCACAAGAAAGAGATCATAACCCTCTATCTTCAAGCACATCTCACCCCCAGGATTGCCGCAAAGACCAAACACTCTAAGGAGGCAGTTGACCGATACATTCGCGATTATGAGAGCGTCAAAGTCGTGCGAACCGCTACCGCAGATATTGACAAAATCTCACAGATCACCCGACTTTCTAAACGCGTCATCTCTCAATATCTCGACCTCATACCGCAGCACCAACTCCAAGCCATAGATGCAGACCTTGCCAATTCAGACTCAAACGATGAAGCCACTCACCAAGGAGAAGCCCAATGAGACCCTAATCCTATGTTCCCGACGAACTTTACTTCGCAAAACCGGGGCAGGTGCCTTGAAAATATGGTTGACAACCGCTACTGGTTTTGCTATACTTTAGACACGTTTATCGCTAAACGCATCATTTCTCAAAGAGGATGCTCGCGATCCCAACGCAACCCACTCATCAACGATCGCTGGGAAGCCAATAAACATCAGCCTTCCAGCTATCCTATGGTCATTTGATACTATTTCATTATCAACATCTTCCGCGTCGCGGTGAAGTCGCCTGCGGTGAGTGTATAGAAATAAACACCGCTTGCCACAGGTTCACCGACTGCGTTTCTGCCATCCCAATACGCAGCACGGTTTTGAGTTTGATAAATCCCAGTAGAATTACGCTGCGTCTTTGACTCTTTGAATTGCTCCATTAAGTGCACGTCGCGTCAGGACACCAACGAGATGTGTTCGTTGTTCGGCAGTGCCGCGCATGTCGCTAATCGGACGGGCGATAGATTGTGCGGCTTGTGATGCTTCGTCAATAGCGGCATCAGAAATTTCTTTCCCAGCGAGAAGCGCGCTGGCTTCCTCAGCAAAGAGCGGCGTGGGAGCGACAGCACCGAGCGCAATGCGGGCAGAGACAATCCGCTGTTTCGCATCATCTAATACGACAGCGGCACCTGCACCGACGACCGCAATATCCATTTCGTTGCGCGGGATAAATCTGAGATAGTAGGAGCTGGAATTTTGCTGCGGTGATGGGACTTTCACAGAGACAAGTATCTCACCTTTTCCGAGTACAGTCTGTCCGGGGCCGGTGCAGAAATCTTCAACAGGTACTTCGCGTTCTCCATTTGAACCAGCGATGACACAAGTAGCGTTTAGGACAATTAGAGGCGGTATACAATCGGCAGCAGGTGAAGCGTTGCAAAGGTTCCCTCCTACCGCAGCGCGTCCCTGAATGGCGGTGCCTCCAATAATTTTGGTTGCATCTACTAAACCGGGATAAGCATCGCAAATTACATCCACAGCATAAATCTGATAGCACGGCACCGCAGCACCAAGGGTCAACCCTGTTTCCGAGTCATAGGCTAATACATTAACTTCAGGAATGGATTTGATGTCTACCATCCAGTCTAAAGTACGTTTGCCTTCTCTCGCTTGAACGATGAGGTCCGTGCCACCAGCGAGAATTCGGGCTTGGTCACCTTTTTCATCAAGCAGTGCGACAACTTCAGATACCGTTTTCGCAGCGATATACTCAAATGCTTGCATGGCAACAATCTCCTTCATTTTAATACTGGATTATCTGTTATTTTTAATTAGATTATACCACAAATGCGAAAAGATGCAAGTTTTTTCGTTGATGCCATACCGATCCTCTTTTTACTTTGGAAACCTACAGAATACTATACACATTTGACGTTGATCCACATGGTTTTTTTAAAGGTATTACCCGCTTTTGCAGGCTAAAATACCAAAACGAAACTTTTTTCAAAAAAATTTGCGTTTTGCTTTATTTCGTGTTATGATTAACGTGAGTTCGGTATAAGTCTACTTTCACAAGTTCGTGGGTATTTTTCCACTGATTCCCCCTGTTTTAGGGGTTTAGGAGGTAAAAAACAGGTAAAAAATCCTTCTATCTATACCGAAACTCACGTTATTTCTTACACCGAGCTCACGTTAATACTAGAACGACTAAAACATTACTTGCCAATATGGGTACCCTTTATCTAAAATTAAATTTAGGTAGTAATGGTTTAGTCGCCAGGGTGCCCTAACTTTTTAAGTGGACACCCAAAGTGACTAACGAATACGCCACACCATGCGCAAGTGTGTCATAACAATAGACATTATAATGATTTAAATAACAGGAGTTTCATAACGCCAGGGTCTGAAGTTTAGGCGAAAATTGTGTAAACCACAATAGGTTTCCATAACTAAATCACAAAACCCTTTCTTCCAATTCCTGAGTTTATCTTTGACAATGCGGCATCTTTTGACACCACTAATCGCATGTTCAACGCGTATGCGTATAGACGCTATCTTTCTATTGTTTTCTTTTTCTTCATTCGTCCGTTCTCTACCTCTCGGTTTTTTCTTCGGTTGAATGATGTTTATATCCGGGAGAACGAAACCCTGAAAACCGGTATCTTGGGACAATGTGCTACCCTGTGGCACACAATAGCCCACCATATCGGCTATGTGTTTGTCATGGTGTCTTCCTTCAAAAGAAGGTGTCAATAGGACGACTTTGCAGGTCTCATTGATAATCAAATTATTTTTCACTGTATGACATTTCTTTTTACCACTATAATAACCCTTTTGAGTTTGTGGGTCTTTGGGGCATCGTATCGGGCGTTCGGTGCTATCATGAAAAAAATGTTCTCCTTCTTGATTTTGAGTTGATACTTTTGATGGAGCACATATAGGGGCGGGGTCTGTTTCCCGAGATGGCAACTCTTCAAGTTTTGCTAATGCTTTGTTCAATATTGATAAAAGCAAGTGAATCCATCTATTAGCAAGAGGTTGAGACATACCAAAGAGCGCACCCAATAGAACTTGTTTCGGAGCATCACGCAGGTAAATCAAGATAAATAGCAACATATCTTCATGGCAAGCAAAACGACTATTTTTATAGGGTTTATATCTCCGATTTTTGCGTGGTTTGCCATCAAGGGTATGTGTTCGCATATATTCTAAAAAACAACAAGAAAAATGAGGTAATAGTTCTGTAAACTCTTCTAATGTATATCCGGTGAGGGACAGAAACGCATCAGGTCTGTCCTTGAGATCTTGAAAATTGGTCATGAGTTAACCTCCTATCGTAAGATAATAAGTCAGTATAACAGAGGTTAACAAATTTAAAACTAATTCATTATAATGTCTAATGATGTTTGTCGTGGTGCTGCTGTCGGGTGCTTATCTCGCGTTTGTACGTGTTGAGGTTTAGCGCAGGTGAATCTTTCTTGTCTAAATCCTATTCGCCGAAGGGATCGGAATAACAAAGGTTCACTTTCACCAACTTATCGATCTCACGTTCCATCAAGTATATACTAAAAATTAAGTTTGTACAAAAACTTTACATTCCTACCCGGTTCTGGCATCACAGATTTGATGCGAGATAGGTGATCGTGGTAGGTAGTATCTAATATATTTTCTACCTCAAAAACAAATAGATTTTCAAGCTGCCACCACATAAAATTGAGGTAAAACCCTGCATCATGGATGATATATCCGTCTGTTGGCTCTTCAAATTCTCCGAGTCGAGTTTGGCTTGCAGAATAGCGGGAAGTCAGGTGAAATTGAAAAGGGGCTAAAGTATAATTGAAACCGAATTTTCCATTTAGTGGTGGAATGCGTTCTAAGGGTTCACCAACAGCTTCAAGTGTTCCGTTGACATAACTCATATCTATTTGCACGTTAAAGCGAGGCAGAATTTCTGTTTCAATGTGCATCTCCGCGCCATTCATGACCACGTCGCGTCCCGTGTATTGATAGATCCACAACCAACCTGCAGCACCGCTTCCCCACTCTTTCTCACCCGTATTGGTTGGAATAAGGTAACCATGAATGTGATTTTGGAACAGTGTGAGGTTTAGCTTAAATTTGTCGCTTGAATATTCTGCGAAAAGTTCACTGCCAAACCCGTTTTCTGGTTCCAATTCAGCATTACCGATTTCGTAAGAGTAGACTGCAAGATGCGGCCCATCAGAAAAAAGTTCTTCTATACCAGGGGCGCGAAAAGTTTTCATTATAGTTGCACCAGTGTTAATGTTGTGATGCCAGTGGTAGATGCCAGAAACAGCCATTGATAAACCGCCAAAGTCACGACGTTCAACTGTACCTGCTTGAATGACAGTGCCGGGGCTAAACGGTTCTGCACGTCTTATATCGTAGCGGATAGCCCCCTGTAACGTTAGACGATCAAAATCTTGCTGGCTCAGATAGAATCCTGCTAATGCGAATTCACGGGTATGCGGTGTCCAGTAAAACCCTCCTGTTGCGTGATCTCTGTATTCTCCCCACATGCCAGTGATAACGTTGTCAAATAGGTATACCATCGCCGAAAAGTTGTGGGTAAGCACACCGAATTCCACACCAAGTGAACCATTTGACTCTAATTCTTGATGTTCATAGCGGGTATACGCTGTCTGGAATTTCACTTTATTAATCCACTCATGGTTGAAACGAAACTCCATGTGTGCATCGTAGCGTTGACGGTCAAGTGCTATGTTAACACCGCTGATATGTCCCTCAGGTGACCCTGGAATACCGTAATCAGAACGGTAACGTCCCCCCGATGCACCGATAAATCCCCATGGTTTGATTAGGGAAGTGCCGGCAGAAAAATTGAAATTTGAAAGTTCAGTGTTTTCAAGGACACCTATCGGCGTTTGGGTATCCGAGGCGATACGACGATTCCACTGAAGATTTCCAGCGAAGTCACCGAGTGGCACCATGAATCCTGTCGTTGCCGTTAGACCGGTATTGACAGATTCGCCTTGAAACGTCAACCTCATGGTAGGGTGTTCCGGAAGGATTTGAGGGATGCTGTTCCGTTTAACATTGATAACACCCCCTAAGGTGCTGGACCCGTAGATAAGCGAGGCGGGACCGCGGGTAACTTCAATCCCTTTAGCAGAGGTAGGGTCAATTGCAACAGCATGATCAGCACTTGATGCGGATTTGTCGCCGGTGCGTTCACCGTTTTCAAGGATGAGCAACCTGTCTCCACCTAAACCTCTAATGACTGGTCGTGCTACAGCCTTTCCCATTGTTCGTTGCGAGATTCCAAGCTGATCCGACAACGTATTTGCTAACGTCATACCCATCCGTTTTTCGAGTGTTACTTCATCCAAAGCAATATCAGTTGTTTTCTCATACTGATCAAGTGATCGGTTTGAGCCAAGAACCGTAACCGTTTCAAGTTGAAATGCTGACAGTTTCAATTCAACCTGCAAATAACTGGTAGATGAATTTACATCTACAACTTGTTCAACCGACAGATAGTCGGATTTGGTGAACTGAAGTGTATATTGTCCTTCTGGCACTGCTTCAAATTGAAACTGGCCGTTTGCGTCTGTCTGGGTTGTCTTATCTACCTCGATTATACTTACAGTTACCTCCCCGAGTCGGGAATGACTTTGATTGTCAATAACTTCCCCACGCAGCTGCCATGTTTTAACCTGCTCACTTTGAACGTTTCTGATATAGCAGAACAAACAACAAATTCCCAATGCCAGTGCCAATAGGTAGGCACGCTTTAAAAGCACACCATAGGCATCAATTTTAGCGATTCTCCACCCCTGGTAGGTGCGGTTTCCTAACCGCACCGAACTTACACAAGATAAATTAACTGCACTTTCCAGTCCGTAAGTTGGGTAGAGCTTGCGAGACCCAACAAATTCCAAAAGAGGCGTAATGAATTGCGCGACTACAAACTCGGTTCTTTTCAATGCGCGCTTACAAAGCGCGCCTACGGTCTTGTGGAATATGTAGATATCCTTTAAATTGACACCCATGGCACGCTTTAATAGCGCACCTACTGAAGCACATTTACAAATACATGAATCTCCAAAAATACGCATGGAAATTTCCTTATTGCACAGTTACTGGTATCGGAATTGCCGTGAAATCGGGATGGTCGCCGTGCAGCAGTTGAAGTTTGATCGTTGTATTGCCTGCTTTTAGTCCAACGACTTCAAAACTCAACTCATATTCTTCTTCACCATGCACATCTTCGGCATGCCCATCCTCTTCGCCTTCTTCCGACATGTGGATTTCAATAATGGTTGAATCGTACTCGGTTATTGCTAAACCAAAGGCTTCCTCATCACCGTGCTCATCTTCTTCAGCATCAGCAATCTCGTCAAGACGCAATCCTTCCTCATGGCGGTCGAGGAAGATAACTTGTACCTCAATTTCGTCGTTTTCGCCGAGGGTGATCTCCCCGGTTTGAGATTCTTGAAACTGACGATAGACCTCCACACCATCAACTTTAAGTAAAACACCGTCCGCATCAACGTGAAGCGTTTCCTCTCCCTCATGGCCGTGGTCATCCTTGATAGGGTTGTCATCTTCACCGCAACCACCGATAAAGGGTAGCATCACGACAAAAGTAAGTAGGAGTAATCGAGAAATGGCTACAGAAAAGTTCCGTTCAAAAAAGTATATAATCATTATATTCTCCAATTGTTTACGGCACAAAATACGTGCCTAAAAATTTATGACTATCAGCACAAAGTGTGCAGATACAATAATAGATGTATAGGTACAACGATAGCACTTAGGAAGACGCTCGAAAATGTTGCACTTCCTAAACATCCATAAACCAGATATGAGGCACAGAAGGAGGACAAAAACAGTGGATACAAAGGCGCGCAAATCTACACAAGAACAGTTGTATCTACACATTGTCCCTCATAATGGCTTCTACAAATTCCTACTTCCTGCGCGAAATTATAACTAAAGACAAATTGTATCCTTAGAAATGAAAATCTTAGATTGAATTGGAGAATATAGGCGGTGCCCGACTCTGGATGTTTGCTGTATGGATTAAGGGGAGAAAAACAACTTCGCTTAGTGGAAGCGTTCCACTGCAAAGTATAGGAAGGATTATTGCAATTGGTTGGATTTCGAACTCGACGTGGGTATTGATGAATACACACGCTACACAACTTTCATCTGAATGTGAAGATTCAGCATGCTCATGCTCATGGTCATGATCGTGCAGCAGTGGGGTGAAACCGAGCAGTACTACATAACAAACTATCCAAAAAAAAATGAGAATATTAGAAACAAATTTGTCGTGTTTCAAGAATCCGGACCTATCGGTAACTGCGTATTATGAAATATATTATACTATACAAATGGCATGATTTCAATTGTTTTTAAAAGAGCGTGTTAGGTTGGACATCACTTGCGTTCAACCCAACCTACGACTTAACCTAAATTCATGAAACTTACTGTTCCACCTCAATGATGACTGTTGCGCGTTTTTAAGGTATTAAATATATTATATACTTAAATAATATTAAAGTCAAGTTTAATTTTATTAAAGTTGGGGTTATGAAAGATTTTGACGGTGAGGATAGTTCTCAATTAGCCGTTCTCCAGGTCCGGTAGGTTCGTGGAGTGTCAGGCGTTTCGCGGTTTTCTTAAATTGATATCTATGGGAGATTTTGACAGGATGGCGTTGGAATAGATTATTCAAATGCTGAGTCTTCGGTCTATCCCTTTTAATCAGCAGCAATAGTTTCCAACGGAGGAAGTTCGGGGTAATTACCTCGTGCATTTCGCCATGCGATGACACCTTCAACTATCATCCAGAGCTGCAATGCCTCAACGACAAGACCGAACCCGAAGAGAAGATATTTTCCTTCAAATAACCAACCCGATTCCGGATTGAACATCTGATATAGCATTGCCCAAGCAGGCATGAGGAGCATGACTACCATCGGAAGGAAAGCGAACCAGATTGGCTTGTTACGGCGCACGAGATAGAAGACAATCACCATAAAGGCTAATCCAGCCAAGAGTTGATTTGTCGCCCCGAAGAGAGGCCAAAGTGTCAACCCACCACTACCTGGACCACTCGGCCCCTGCAGCAATGCCACTGCAGCTGCAAGCACCAAAGCGAAAGCAGTAGCAATGTAGCGATTAGTTAAAGGTTTAAAATTGGCAGTTTCTGCTAACTCTTGAATAACGTAACGTTGGAGTCGCGTTGCAGTATCTAATGTTGTGGCAGCGAAACTGGCAACAAGTACAGCCATTATCGAAATGCTCATCTTAAGCGGAATACCGAGGGAGGCAAGGAAATTCCCACCACCATCCACGAATGCACTCACCTTCTCTCTGAGATTGTGACTTGCCCAACCTCCGACGACCTTGGTAGTACCATCAGCGTTTGTCACAGTTGTGGTAGTAGCATATCGCTCTCTCCATGCATCTTGATTAACAACGGGTTGTGTGCTTCCTTCTTTGACGACTGCTTGGAACGTATAACCTCCTGCACTGGCAGGGTCAGAGGTGCGGGTGAAAATGCCCATGCCGATACCCGCACAGCACGCAATAATAACGACAACGGCAAGTCCACCCTCAAGCAGCATTGCTCCATACCCAACGTATTGTGCATCTCCTTCAGATGCGACTTGTTTACTTGAGGTACCGGAACTGACCATGCAGTGGAAACCGCTCACAGCACCACACGCAATTGTGATAAAGAGGAAGGGCCAAATAGGCGGGGCATCGGGCGGGATGTCTGAAGCTACTGCGGGGGCAGAAGCAAAAAGGTCCGCTTTACCTGTCAATCCTGCAACAGCAAGTCCAAGCACTAAAAGAACCAATGCTAATACCAATTCATGGCTGTTGATGAAATCACGGGGTTGTAAGAGCGTCCATACCGGTAGCACTGATGCGATGAAGCAGTAGACAAAAAGAACTAATGTCCAAATTACAACAACGTTCAAGTAGGTTGGTCCCAGCAGAGGTATTCCTAACCATTTTCCTAAGTCAACAGGCAGGAGATATGCACCGAGTGCCATCGCTAGGTACATGACACCGAGTGCAATGATAGAGGGGATGAGGATATTGCCGCCTCGGCGATAAATCCAGATGCCGATCACTACAGCAAGCGGAATTTCTACCCAGACAGACAATACTGACTCAGGATAGTAGGAAAATATTAGGGCTATGACCAAGCCGAAGATTGCAAGGACAATAGTCAAGCCCATAAAAAGTACGAAAAGGAAAAGAAATTTGGCGCGTGGACCGATCATCCGACCAGCTACCTCACCGACGCTTTGTCCTCGATTACGTAGTGAGACGACAAGCGCGCCAAAATCATGAACCGCACCAATGAAAACCGACCCGATAACAACCCATAACAACGCTGGCAACCAACCCCAAAAAACAGCGATGGCGGGACCGACGATTGGACCGGTACCGGCGATGCTAGTGAAGTGATGTCCAAAAATTATCTCTTTTTTGGTAGGAACATAATCAACATCATCTTTAAGTTCTTCACTTGGAACCTTAGCCTGAGGATCTAAACCGAAAATCTTTCTCGCTAACCACTTCCCATACGTATTGTATGCAACAATAAAGCCGACAAAACTCAAAACAGCGATTATCAGTGTACTCATAAGCGAAATCCCGACTTTTTATGTAGCAGCTGCAAAAAAACGTTTATCGGACTCCAGTTAAAATCTCAAAAGTAAGTTGGTCTAACTTTTCGTATCCAAGCCCTTTCTGAGCAATAGTATCCGGTTGGAAATCAATCTTTCTAAGTTTTTCTGTGTTCTCAGCACTATAATTCGCCATAAGTGCCTCAAGTACAGCATCACCTGCATGCAGTTCAGAGAGAATACCTTGGATCTCAGCGTCTTCATTGAATCGACGCGCTTTTTCTTTCAGAATCAGATAACTACGCATACAGCCTGCAGCGAAATCCCAAACACCTTCTTCATCTTCAGTTCGGTAGGCGTGTGCATCAAAGTGTCTATTGCCATCCCAGTTGACATCTTCAAGAAATTTTACGAGGAAGAACGCGCTTTTTATATTCTCCGATGCAAAACGTAAGTCCTGATCAAAACGGCTCATCTTCTGGTCATTGAGATCAATATGGAAAAGTTTCCCTGCTTCATAAGCCTGCGCGACACCGTGGATAAAACTCAAACCAGCCATCGTTTCATGAGCGAATTCGGGGTTAACACCAACCATTTCCGGATGGTCAAGCGTTTCAATAAAGTGAAGCATATGCCCCGTTGTCGGTAGATAGATGTCACCGCGAGGTTCATTCGGCTTCGCTTCTAAAGCAAATTTGAGATCATATTCTTGGTCTTTGACGTAGTACGTGAAGTAGTTCATCGCCTCACGGTTCCATTTTACGGTGTCCGTACCGTTTTTAGCGGCATCTACTTCTGCACCTTCGCGTCCTCCCCAGAACACATATACTTTTGCCCCAAGTTCAACACCGAGATCAATAGCATTCAACGTTTTCTGAATTGCAAATGCTCTGACCTTTGGATCATTTGAGGTAAACGCCCCATCTTTAAAAATTGGATGATAAAAGAGGTTAGTTGTTGCCATCGGCACTTTCATACCGTGATCGGTAAGTGCCTTCTTGAATTCACTGACAATTTTGTCGCGTTCAGCAGCTGAAGCATCAAATGGTACCAGGTCATTATCGTGTAAGTTGACTCCGTACGCCCCCAATTCGCTTAATTTTTTGACGCTATAGGTGGGTTTCAAGGGGGGTCTAACAACGTCACCGAATGGATCACGTCCTGGATTTCCCACGGTCCACAGCCCGAAAGTAAACTTATGCTCAGGCTTAGGCTGATACTGTTCTGACATTCATTAACTCCTATCGTTTGTCGGTTTGCGTTGGATTATAACATATTTCAATAATTTTAGCAAAATATTTTTTACTTATCGGCAGGGCAATTTAGTTTCGGTTTTTCTACTATATTTTTCACATTTCTATATAAACTACCTATAGGAGCGATTTGCGGATCGTGACCTATTACGCATGGTCGCGATTAGGAAATCGCTCCTACAAAGACGGGTCGTGATTAGGAGGACCCGACACGGTCGCGATCCGCAAATCGCTCCTACAAAGACGGGTCGTGATTAGGAGGACCCGACACGGTCGCGATCCGCAAATCGCTCCTACAAAGACGGGTCGTGATTAGGAGAACCCGACACGGTCGCGATCCGCAAATCGCTCCTACAAAGACGGGTCGTGATTAGGAAATCGCTCCTACAGAAGATGATCTGTCTTCGTTACACACCCACCCCAAAATGCCTGTAATAATCCTTTTTTGAGCAAATTAGGTCCTTTTCAGCGATTTTATCTTGGCATTTGCGTGAGATTTTGGCATAATTAATCATATTAAGTCTATTATTAATTAAAATAAAAATAATAAGACTTAATAGGATTAACAGGTTCATTTTGAGATTCATAGTTTAGCATTTTAGACCATAAAGCGTGTAACCTGAACTAACCCCTGGATAATTAACGAAAGTATTGTAAAGAAATTCAAAAATTCTAAATGCCCACGATTGGGCATTTAAGGAGATAAGATCAATGAAAGGATTAGTTTTATTTGCAGCAGTGTTAATCGTTCTTGGCTCATGTAAAGAATGAGTGCAAATGAAAATTTAACCCGTGTGGCCATTGCCTTCATGAAAATAACCGCACACACCTTTTACATGAGCGTCGTTCTTTTATCAATTCCATTAACAGTTCAGTCTTCGTTTGTTTCTCATGGCACTAAATATGATCCGATTGCCGGTCGGTATCAAAATGGTATGGTAGGCGAGTATCTGCCGAAAACGCTTAAACTGAAAGTTACGAACAACACTACTGGTGTGGCTCTTGAAGGTGTAGAGATAAAGTTTGCAGTCACTCATGCAGTGCTACGCTGTCACCTCAAGTTACACGTACTAATGAACAAGGAATAGCGGATACCGCGGTGACTGCTGGAAACGTAATCGGTTATTTGACTATTAAGGTATATAAAGGTATATAAAGTTGAGGGAGGCGAGGCTATAGTTGCAAACTATACTCATTGGATAGTCGGTAGACCGGTCACCGACAGATTGAAGTGCTACCGTTTATTCAGACCAAAATTTAGCAAAGTTAAGACAAGTTTTTTTGCTCAAATTCCACAGGTGTCAAATACCCTAACGCAGAGTGAGGGCGTTTGTGATTATATACTTGTGTAATAAAATGCCCAATGCGGGCTCTCGCTTCGTGGATGTCCTCATAGTCATTGAGATGAACTTCTTCTTCCTTGAGCGTGCGGATAAGTCTTTCAGCATATCCGTTCTCCCAAGGACACCCTCTCCGGGCGACTGAAATCTCAATCCCATGATGCCTAAGCAGTGAGATGGACGCATTTGAAAGATATTGAACGCCTTGATCAGAATGATGGATCTCTGGGACATTTTGACATAATGCTGTCTCCAAAGGTTTCAACGTTAGAGATTGCGTCAAGTGTTGACTGATATACCACCCTCTGATCATGCGAGTGAAGACATCCATGAGCAGACAAACATAGATAAAGTGTCCTTTGAGGCGGACGTAGGTGATATCGCCCACCCAGACCTGATCACATCGGGAGACATCAAGGTTTTCAAGGCGATTGCTCCAGGGACGCACACCCGCAACGGATGTCGTGGTTTGACAGACACGCTTGACAGAAACCGAGAGGTTGGCGGACTTCATCAATCGGGCAACACGTTTATACCCGATGGTGTATCCGTTACGCACCAACAACTGTGTGGGACGCCTATATCCGTATGTTGGATATAGCAAAGATAACGTCTCTATTTCATCCTGGAGGCCCGCTTCACACGGGGCCTGCTTGGGGTGATAATAGAGGTTGCTTCGGTTGAAACCGAGTGTCTCACATATCTGCCGAACCGAAAAGTCTGTCCGTAATGCCGTAACCATTTCTCGCTGCTCCATCGGGGTTAGCTCAAGTAAGTTGAGGCTTTTTTTTGGATGTCAAGTGCCAGGGTCAACCGCCCAACGAGTTGCTCAAGTTGGGCGATCCGCTCCGCAGAGGCATCAGACTGTTTATCAGCGGGTTCAAAGAGGGTCGCCGCTTTTTCAAGAAGCTGTCGCTTCCACTTTGAAAGTTGTTCATCGATGAGGTTATGTCGCCGACACACTTCTGCTTGGGAACTTTCAACGCTGAGAGCCTCAAGAACAACTTCGGCTTTAAACTCGGGGGTGAAGTTTCTTCGTTTTCGTTTCGCCATCGGATACTCCTTTCAAGGAGATGGATATTATACCATAATCTTGTCTTAGAGAGTGGCCCGAATTTCCGATGGCAGTACAACAATCAAAATGCATAACTTTATACCAGAATTCTACAAGCATTTATTTACAACCCCTTGGAATTCAGGTCTTCCAGGTGCTACTCAATCTCAAGGAGACTATCCTAGAGGTGTCAAGTCTTTTGAGGTGGTTGATGCCAGCGGTTTCGTAGGTCGTAAATACCTTGCTATTGCAGCAAGCGGATTAATGGGTGATGATTGGGCAGATCATTCATCAAAAACAAGGAGTCAAATCGACTCTAATTTTACGACGATACGTGCAAATGGAATAACAATTCAAGAGTATCATGAAATTGATAGTGTTGTAGGTAATGTTATCACTATAAAGTCTCCAACGATGACACCTCTTAATGAAAATTACAGTATCGCGCCCGGTAGGTTGCAGGAGAACTTTGGATTCGAAGACCTGCATTTTGATACTGCTTTTAATAAGGATTTTGAGCATAATGTTGATCACGGCTGGAATTTCATTAAACTGTTCGGGGTGTCGCATTCTTGGGTTCGACGTTGTAGATTTTCGAACACAATCTCACCTATTGCACTACAATCCTGTTCTACAGTAACTATATTATCTGTGATTATGGATGAGAGATATGGCCATAATTCTATAGGTGGATTAAATGGGACTACAAACTGTTTCTTTGGTTTGTTTGAAGACAATACAAACAAAGGTGCAGGCCACGGTGCTAGTGCTACAAGTAAATCGGTAGGCTTAGTTTTCTGGGCTAATGGCGGGGATAAAATGACAGGCCCAGATTGCCATGGCGATCAACCACGCTATACATTATATGATAATTATTTCAGTAGAACACATGAATCAAATAGTGGAGCCGACGATCGTTCGCCTCACCATTTGGACGGTTATTTATAGTAAATCCCGTAATTACTTATACACTTTTATAATATCATCAATAGAAGTCTGAGCATTGTATTGACGTATCCGCTTGATGTTGGCGAAATCCTTCTCAATCGGATTCAACTCCGGTGAATACGGCGGTAAAAACAACAAACTCACACCGCAATCCCGGATCAATGCCGCCGTCTGTGAACCTTTGTGGAAAGACGCATTATCCATAATCACAACATGGCTATCGTCAAGCAATGGACACAACATTTCCGAAAGCCAACTGTTGAAGGCGACCGCATCGCAACTGCCCTTGAAAAGCACAGGTGCTGTGAAACATCCATCAAGCCGTGCCGCAATCAGCGTCGTGGTGGTATACCGATGGCTTGGCACTTTATCTTCAACACGGACACCTTTCGGGGCATAAGCATACCGACGGAAAGTGGTTTCAGTGAAACCACTTTCGTCAAGATAAACCGGTTTTTTGCCATGCTCCTGTGTCTCTTGTTGAAGTGCCGAAAGATACTCTTGGCGTTTTATCGGACACTGTTCTTTGTAGGTCGTTGTCTTTTTTTCGCGTAATATTGAGTTTTGAGAAGGCATAAAAGATGCCGTTTGTTGAAACACCGAAGTGTTTGGCACGTTCGGCGAGTGTGGAATCTGGGAAATCGGCAACATGTTGCTGAAGTGCGTCATAATCAATATCTCGGGGACCTTTGGGTCCCGGTTTTTCACAGGCGAAGGGGTCTTCTGCTTCCAACCAGTTATAGATCGTTCTTCTTGAGACACGAAAAGTGCGTTCTGCGGCGGCTTTACTGCCACCATTATTGATGAAATCAAGCACGCGTTTGCGTCCATCTGTTGAATATGCCATAATCATAAAGGCTAACATAAATCACAGAAAATGTAAACTTATTTTCAGGATCTACTATAAAACTGAGCGCGTGTTGCGCGGTGGTTGGAGTGCTTCACCACAAGGCATCTGCGTTGCCCATCGCTTTCTGCTTTCACCCATGAACACAATCTATGACTACGGTTTCCGTTGCGTGCGGTAACGCCTTAGAGGTAGTAACTCCTTTTCTTGTTCTTTCTTCTATAATAAAAATAAACGCCTACCACACCCGCAATTGCACCGAATACATCAGAAACCCAATCTGCGACCGTAGCAAATCTGCCAGGAACAAAAGTTTGATGCCATTCATCACTTGCCCCGTAGAGAATTGAGATGAGCGCAGCAGCAACCCATATCCAACCTGCAGGCAGCCATTTTGGTGTAACGTTCACAAACGCTATAGCCAGCAACACACCGAGAATGCCGTATTCTATGAAATGGTAGAGTTTGTCAATTGTCAGCCACTCAAACTTCGGCATCGGAAGCGGCGGTTGTTCCATAGACGAAATGACAAAAATGAGTGCCATGTAGAGTAAGGGTGGTGCCCAATATTTCAATTTTTTCATAGCAAATTTCGCCAAATCGTCCCTATTTTAACGCGTTCAGAATCGCATCCACGTCGTAGACGCAACCACCCCATGTGCCACCACCAACAGATTGCAATGCTGCCCACAGACGGGTATCGTCAGGTAACGCATCATCCGGTGAGAGGTCGGGGCGCGGTTGCCGTTCTGCTAACGCACGTTCCCCCGCAGCCGCACCAAAATGCTCACTGCCATGTCCTACCAGATCAATGCTCCCTTCCAGCCGCAGGGTATCAATCTCAATTTGAATTATGTCGCCATCAAGCACTTTCCCTATCGGACCACCCGCAAGTGCCTCTGGCCCAACATGTCCGATACAAGCACCTGTTGAGACACCGGAAAATCGCGCGTCCGTTATTAAAGCGATTTGCTTTCCAAACGATAGATGTTTGAGTGCTGATGTAAGTTGATATACCTCTTCCATTCCGGTGCCTTGTGGACCACGACAACACAATACCATGATGTCTCCAGGTTTCATGTTATTTTTACCTTGACCTTTGAGTGTCTGTATCGCATCAGATTCCCGAACGAACACACGCGCCGGTCCTGTCATCCGATACACGCCATCTGCATCAACAACGCTCGGATCAATGGCAGTGCTTTTGATGACAGAACCCTCTGGTGCGAGGTTCCCGCGTGGAAACGTGACAGTGCTCGTCAATCCCGCTGCTTTAGCGGTATCTGGACTCAGAATTACTTCATCAGGTGCAACGTTATCCCGTTCTTCAAGCAATTCCCGTACGCGCTGCCGTCGTTCCGAAGTTTCCCACCAATCAAGATTTCTACCGAGAGGTTCACCTGTTGCTGTCCGCACATCTTCGTTGAGGAGACCTCCCAATTTGCGTAGGTGCAGCATAACTTCAGGCACCCCACCCGCAAGAAAAACACGAACTGTGGGATGTCCTACCGGACCATTCGGCAACACATCAACGAGGCGCGGAACTTGTTGATTGACCTCCGTCCAGTCGTCTACTGTTGGACGTTGCAGTCCAGCAGCATGCGCTATCGCAGGAATATGTAACAGCAGGTTCGTAGACCCACCAAACGCAGCGTGCACTACCATCGCGTTTCGAATTGCTTCAGGTGTAACGATATCCTTCATCGTCAACCCCTTTGCGGCTAAATTCACCACTGCACGCGCAGAACGCAATCCCATATCCGACCAGATGTTCTGTCCTGATGGTGCTAACGCTGTGTGTGTCAAACTCATCCCTAACGCTTCACCGACAACCTGCGAAGTTGCCGCAGTTCCTAAGAATTGACATCCGCCACCAGGAGTAGCACACGCACGGCATCCCATATCCGCTGCATCTTGCAGGCTAATTTCACCGTGTGCGAAACGCGCACCGATTGTCTGAATCTTCCCGGCATCCTCGCCTGTCGTCGGTGGCAACGTGACACCTCCCGGAACGAGGACAGCCGGTAATTCTCGCATTGAAGCAAGTGCCATCATCATCGCAGGCATGCCTTTATCGCAAGTAGCAACACCGACAACACCTTTTCGTGTCGGCAAAGAACGGATGAGTCGGCGAAAAATCTGTGCTGCATCGTTCCGATAGGCAAGACTATCCATCATACCGACGGTGCCTTGTGTCCGCCCATCACATGGATCGGAACAGTAACCTGCAAACGGAATTGCTGCAAGTTCTTTAAGCTCATTCGCGACCGCCTGCATCAGAAGTCCTACTTCCCAATGTCCGGTATGATATCCAAGTGCAATAGGACTACCATCAGGCGCGCGGATACCGCCTTGCGTGCTGAGAATCAGAAATTCCTCTCGTCGCAGTTCTGTCGGTGCCCACCCCATCGCCGTATTGTGGCTCAAGCCGAAAATATCCCCGCTTGGACGGTTGAGAAGCATCTCTGGTGTGAGTGGCAGGCTGCCTTCCGGGCCGGCGGCGTGCGTTTGGATGTCGTAAATATCGCTGTCGCCTGTTTCTAAGATGTCAGTGTAGTTAATCGGTTTTGCCATTGGGTATTCCCTTTCTGGTGCTAGTTGAGAACTTCAATCTTTTGTCGGTATAGACATAAACTTGCTTCTTATTGCAAACGTACTAGAGGTTAATTTCGTTACGGCAGCGAAAGGTAGATAAAGACTAACAGATTACTTTAATTAATTGGTTCTTGGTGCTAATGTCCACCCTCTTTTTGTCGCAAGTCTAGCAAGTGCCTTCTTTAGTTTATCGAATGTTCTCTTTTTTTGCTATCTGTGTCAAAAATGTCTGTGCGAAAAAAATCAGGGTTTACGATAATTTGTGAATGGGCGTAGTTTTCTGGATCGGATTTTGGATTGGGGTCGTAAATGGGGTAAAATCTTTCAACTTCGCTCTGTCTACGGACGGTTTTTTACCTATATCACGAAAAGCATCGCTACGAATTCGTAGTTTTCCTTCATAATAGATGTACTCTACCCCAAGTTCATTTCGTACGCTTCGATAGAGTTCCTCATCGTCCCATACGGGGGCGTTTTTATACATGAAATAACCATTCCCAAAGTGCTAGATAATTGTCACAACTAAGAAAACCTTCCCGCATCTCCGTGTCAATATTGGTTCCCCAGACTTGGAGGTATTCTGCTTCATTTTCTCCGATTAACAGATGTAATTCTCGTTCTCCTTCGTACCATTCTGCAGTTATATAACCATTTTCATCACTGGAGATGAACGGAGTCAGCAACTGGTGTCCAGCAGAAATAATAGAGGCTAACAATTCTTCTATAATAAGTTTAGCATGGACTAAGGTTAGCTGGGTTGGCTTTTTTGATTCGTACCCATCCCAGTTGTCTTCCCGCTGCGCTAGGACATTAAATCGCGCTAATATTTCAGGCCTATGACAGAATAGGATAAGATCCTTTAGTTCTGAATTGGCACTTGTGACCCATCTTCGCTGGAAAACTATAGGTGCGTACAACCACGTAGTTAAGTCCGTATAATCATCCAATTTTGATGTCCCAAGTAGAATATTGGCTTTCTCATGACCCTGACTCTTCCATTGTTTCGCGTAAGGCATCAGTGATACTCCACTGGAAGATGTTCCAGTTAAGTCGTTTGAATATATCACATTTTGTAAGGACATTTTTTATTTCCTTTGTTTTGCTTTCAAGAAAGCAGTCAATGTCAATTATATATGATTTCTCATTAGCGAATTGCTTTTGTCTAAACCTTCCAGATACCTTGGACAAGATATGGACTACGTTCGCTTTCATTTCACCATCATTGAATTGAATTATTTTTTGCAAAGCCTCAATATCTTTTGCTATGAAGGTTGCTAATTCTGGAAATATATATTCTGGGATAAAAACCTCAACACTATGTTTTACGTGGGGAAGTGAAGTTCGATTAGCTATATTTTTATGTCTTAGACCAGTCCGAATGAAATAGGAAGGTTCATAAATCCCAGTAAATATTAGTAAAACCTTTTCCAATCTTTCTCTAAAGTCTTTATAATTATTGTAATACCCATTACAAGTAAGAGCGATAAAATTTTGTGCTAAAGACACTTTCCAATCTCTTTTCTCAGAAAAGAAATGCAAAACTTTAGCGGTAGAAATCTTATCTTCGAGTTCTTTAGATAGCATATTGTTGGGCAAAGCAGGAATATCTGAGACAAGTTCTGGGTACCCTTCTTTCCTTAATATTTCCTGAAATTCAACAGGTTCCTCCTGCAAGATTCTAAGAATTTCAGGAAAACGCGCCTGAAATAGTACTTCAAATAGGATATTGTGTTTATATTCTACTCTTTCAAATTCCTTAAAGTTCATAAATAAAGAACCTCAACGACTGCATGGGAATAAGACAAAGTTTCTTTGCAAATATTTAGATATGATCCCTTAAAAACAATATTGCGGGGTTGAGCACAACCACCTGTACATAAACTTAGGAATAAAATCAATGGAAAAACCGAGTGTAACAGACTACACCAGACATCTCATAAACTGACGTGGAAAATATTTTATCACATCGCAGAAAAATTAACAATTTATTTTCAATGTTTGTCGTAACTTGTTTCGGTTTTCTTCAAAATCTACTCAAAAAGTTCCGCGACTGCACACGAAAACCCTTCCACAACATCCTCACCTGTTAGTGTATCTTCATAGTTTAGCAGTGTAAAGTCCGTTTCAGCACGATAGATCATCACCGTCTTCGCAATCGGTTCAATAACCCAGACAAGCCGTGTCCCCGCCTTCAGATAGGCTAATGCCTTTTCTGTAACATCATAATGCTTATCTGAAGGCGAAACTATCTCAATAGCGAGATCAGGAGCCACAGAGAATCCTTTTAATTTATCTTCTGACAACCGTTCTGTCGATACAAACGCAATATCAGGTTTAACAACTCGGTCCCCCAATTGAAACGTCGTTTCAAGAGAATACAAACGTCCTAACTTATTTTCACGAACGTACAATCCTAAAAGTAAATGAACGTTAGAACCTATTTCACCATGGACAATTGCTGCAGCTGCCATCGGCACTAATTCTCCTTTTACATACTCATATCCCTCTAAATCGTTTTCAAGAAATTCCTCCATAGTCATAGTGCTTGGCACTGGTAGTTCTTGAACAGATTCTGGGTTCGTTTGCGAATTCAGCATCAGATTCCTCCTTATACTATAGATGGAATGGTTTCAATTTCCGAATGCCCACAGCCTATTTTTTCTGATTTGAAAGAAGTTTTATAACCTCAACTCTGCCAGCTTTAACTTTTTTCTCATCCACTTCCATCTGTAAAAGTCCAACCACAAACTCTGTCAAACCCCAGTCGATTTGTGCCACATCCATAGGTGTCATACCATCATTTTTTCGGATGTTAATATCTGCCCCTTTCTCAAGAAGTAGTTTCACAGTTTCAACGCGTCCGAGAAATGCCGCACCATGCAACGCTGTTGATCCGTCTCGATGCCGAGAATTGACAGTTGCGCCCTTCTCAAGAAGCAATTTCGCCACATCTGTTTGTCCGCTCAACGCTGCCCATCCTAACGGATTTATTCCGAATTGCGGATCAAGCGTGTTCAAATCCGAGCCATTATCCAAAGCGTTTTTGATAGCTGAAAGATCGCCTTCCGCAGATGCTTTCCACAGGTTGTGTGATTGCGAAACATTTTTCATCCGTCCAGTGAGAAGTCTCACTACCTTTGCTCTACCTGCTTTGACTTTTGCCTCATCCACTTCAATTTGGAGAAATCCCAATATCCCTTGTGTGATTCCCCAGTCAAGTGTCGCGCTGTCCATGGCACTACCCCCGTCATTATTTCGGACATTGACATCTACATCATGTTCCATGAGCAATTCCACCGCTTCAGCACGTCCAAGGAATGCTGCGGCGTGTAACGCTGTATTGCCATCTCCATTCCGGGCATTGATATCCGCACCCTTCTCCAGCAGGAAAGTAATAATCTCTGTGTGTCCCATCAGCGCAGCTGTGGATAACATCGGTTCCCCAAACTGCGGATTCCTCGCATTGACATCCGTTCCATCGGCTATTGCCTGCTTAACCACTTTGAGGTCACCGATGAACACAGCTTCCCATATGTCATTCGCGACTCCTTGCGGTTTTGAGGAGCGGTTGACATTGAGCATCTCCGCAATTTTGGCTCTACCGGCTTCAACCTCCTTCTGTTCCAACTCAATATCAAATATTCCTGTCATGAATTTAAGCATTCCCCAAGGAATGTGTAAAGCACTCGCCGGAACATCACCGCGACGGTTCTTCGCGTTAACATCTGCCCCTTCTTTGATGAGAAGTTCAGCGATTTCGGCGCGCCCTAAAGCGACTGCAACGTGCAAAGGAGTTCCCCCATCCTCCTGCCTTACGTTAACATCTGCACCGAGTTGAAGAAGCAATTCGGCAGCTTTTGTGTGTCCCATCATAGTTGCCCATGATAGAGGGGATATGTTCGTTTCTGGAGAAAGCTCATTGATATCCGCACCTTCTGCAAGATAACGTTTAATGCCTTTAAGGTCGCCAGTCCTCGCTGCACCCCACAAATTGTCTTCCGGCAACTCAATAAACTGTCTCATAAACTTACTATCAAACCCATCAGGTCCCATAACAATTGGAGGGTTCGGTCTCCTTTTCCAGACAGGCATGCCGCCAGCTACCTCAGCTAAAACCTCGCTTTTGCGCGTCCGGATAAAGTCGCGAGTCTCATCTAACTTATCCGCAAAAGAGATAGTTTTTCCTTCACCCCATCTTCCTTCCTCTCGAAACGAACGTTGTGCGGGGATCATGTGTTGTTCAATCATCGCAGATATTCTGTCCACTTCGGCAAGCAGCGTAACCTCGTTCCAGTGTTTTTCAAGAATTTCCATCATCGTTTTGGCATACCGTTCTCTACCCGCTTCAAGTTGATAGAGGCTATAGGCAATCAAACCTTGTGTCTTGACTGAAATCGGTGCGCGTGAATTTCTCTGGTGTGCAAGTATACTAAATTTAGTGAACAATGAGTCCGCGCCCCACGGTAAGAAATGAAACTTATCTGTTTCCGGATTGAGATAGACGAAGAAGTTGTTATTGTTCCCAGAATACCCGTCCCAAAAACCGAGTAGCCCTTCCGTTGCCCAGAACCGATAAAAACTATCTAAATCAACATGTTCGCCGATAGCTTGTTCAGTCACCTGATCATCTGCGAGAACATCAATCAACGCTTTTATTTTTTCTCTACCGCGCGCATCGTCACCTCTTTTATGTTCAAAACTATTCTCCCACTCTTTATAAAAATCAACCACTGAACTTTCATAGAGTGTGCCGTTGTCATTTCCGAAAGTGCCTTTCAGCAACGGTTCGCGCATGCTCTCCACATGGGAGTATATCCCCAAGTTTTCACCGTTCACCGTTACCTTCGCATAAGCGCAACGTGGTGCTGGAGAACTGATCGTATTGAATAAGGCGTATCCCATGAATTGACTGACCTGGCTCGCATCCTGCTGGTTGTTATTAAGCGTCAGGTTCTTCAGTCTGTCAATGCCGCCTTTTTTATCAACATGATTCAATTTGATTTTAAGTGATGGGCGCGTATGGCTTTGAGAACCGATGAACCCTTTTTTGCGGAGGCCTACTTTTGGAAACACCACACCATCAATACTCACACTCGCTTCAACGTAAGTATACGGATGTTCCGGTGGTTTAAATTGCCGAGACTCGTTCAGCACCTCAACAAAATTCCGAGACTGAAACCGAATCTTATTCCAATCCTGTTCCGAAACGGTGATCTGTATATCTAAAACCTTGTCGGTTGGAAAAATATCGTCCAAAGTCAGTTCCTTTGCATCGCTACTGCAGACAGCAACTCCTAAACAGAGGATTGTTGCCAAACATACTATCCATTTTTTCATTATTTTCTCCTATTGTGATGTATTCCAGTGATGTAATTAGTTTAGCACATTTCGGATTTTTATGCTTGCTATTTTTATGTGTACTTGGTATCATAAAATTCGTTCGGAATGAATTCAAGGTTATTATGTCGCAATTATACATATACTCATGAAGGATTCCAAAAAGAAACACGATGTCACAAAACTCCCGCATTCGAGACAACAAAATGTACGGCACCGTCGCAGATTTTCTGCGTGATAAAATCCAAGACGGGTCATCACTCTCCTTTGTCTCAGCCTATTTCACCATCTACGCTTTCAACGCACTCAAAGACGAACTCACTAACATAAAAGGCCTCCGTTTTCTGTTCGGCGAACCGAGTTTTATCCAAGGTATGGACCCCAGTAAAACAGAAAGCAAAGTCTTTCGTCTTACAGAAGAAGGTTTAGAACTAAAGAATTACCTGCCCCAAAATGCGATTGCTAAAGCATGTTACGATTGGATTGAAGATAAAGTAGAAATCAAGTCGGTCGCTAAATCCAATTTCTTACACGGCAAGATGTATTATATTGAGAAGGACGGGAGTGAAGACGCAATTCTCGGCAGTTCCAACTTTACAGTGCGCGGTTTGGGATTGAATGAAAAAGCAAGCAACATTGAACTCAACCTTGAAGTGGATAGCAAAAGCGACTGTGCGGACCTGAAAAAGTGGTTTGATAACCTCTGGGAATCGGATCAGGTGCATGATGTAAAAGAAGCAGTTAAACAATACCTTGAAAATATATACACAGACAAAGACCCGGAATTCATCTATTTTAAGACCTTGTACCATGTCTTTGAAGACTTCTTGGAAAATGCGACGGATGCGGATTTCGCACAAGAAAATCCAAAGTTCCAGCTATCAGAAATCTGGAAAAAACTATACGAATTTCAGAAACACGGTGTTCAGGCATGCATCCAAAAACTTAAGGCATATAACGGCTGTATCATCGCCGATAGTGTAGGATTAGGTAAGACCTTTGAAGCACTTGCCATCATAAAATACTTTGAAATACGGGGCGCGAATGTGTTGGTGTTGTGTCCAAAAAAGTTAGAACAGAACTGGACACTCTATTCATTAAACTATCAAAGAAAAAATAATCCATTAAGAAAAGATAACTTTCGTTACAACGTCCGCGCACACTCAGACTTGACAGACAGAGGTCCATCAGATTATGATTGGGAAAATTTCGACCTCGTCGTTATTGATGAATCACACAATTTCCGAAACCGACCGACTGATAAATATGAGGAAGGGCTACTATTACGCAGAAGTCGATATAACAAACTATTGGAGGAGATTATCAAAAATGGGTGTCAAACACAGGTGCTTATGCTATCTGCAACACCCGTGAACAACAAACTGACCGACCTCGAAAACCAGGTCCGCCTTATCACTGAGGACAATGACGATGCTTTTCAAAATACAGGTATAAATAGCGTTAGAGAAACACTGAGAAACGCTCAAAATCGGTTTGAAAAATGGACAGAACGAAACGGTGATCTTTCTAATCAAGCGCAAAGACAGGATAGTCTCGCTGAAAGCTTGAATACTGATTTTTTCAATTTATTAGATAGACTCACCATCGCACGATCCAGAGAACATATTATTAAATTCTATCATGATACTGAGGATGCAAAGATCAAGTTCCCCGATAGGGAAAAACCGGTACCTGTCTATCCTGATATTGATACGGATGGCATATTCCCCAGTTTCCAAAACATAAGCACCCAGATTGATGGTTATAAACTCGCTCTCTTCAACCCCTCCTTTTATATCAAACCGGATTGTCTGCACCATTATGATGATAGAATTCTAAAGCATCGTGAGAGTAACCTTATCGGTATGATGAAGGTGAACTTTCTCAAACGGCTTGAGAGCAGTGTCTACTCCTTCGATTCAACATTAAAACGCACCATTGAAAAAATAAATAAACTTGCAATTGACATACAAGATTTCTTACATGATGAAACTGAAAGTGATGTAGATTACAATGCGTTTGCAGAAGCAGAAGGAGAATATGGAGAGGATGAAGACCTGCTGAATGGCATAGAAGATGCGGAAAATGATATCTACCAATATGAACACCTTAACCTTGAAGCATGGCTGGAAGACCTACAGAACGATAGAGAACAACTAACAAGAATACAACGCGCTGCAGCTAACATTACGCCTGACAGAGATGCTAAATTAGAGCAACTCAAGGAGCTTATAACCAATAAGGCACAAAGCCCAACGAAAAATGTGGAGGGAAAACTAAACCCCAAAGTCCTTGTCTTTACCGCTTTTGCCGATACTGCCAATTATCTATATGAAAATCTCTATGAATGGGCAAAAGAAACACTACAGATTGAGTGTGCTGTCGTAACAGGTTCAGCAAATAAAACGACCTACGGTAATACAGATTTCAATGAAATTTTGACCAATTTCTCTCCTATCTCCAAAGAACGAACAACAGATGACACAGCAGAAGAAACACCAGAAATTGACCTCCTCATCGGAACGGATTGTATATCTGAAGGGCAAAACCTACAGGACTGTGATTATCTTATTAATTACGATATACACTGGAACCCTGTGCGGATTATCCAACGTTTCGGACGGATTGACCGAATCGGTAGCAAGAACAAAACAATCCGTATGGTTAACTTTTGGCCTACACCTGAACTTGACGCGTACATCAATCTGAAAGTTCGGGTTGAGGCACGCATGGCTCTCGTTAATCTAACGGCTACAGGTTACGACAATCCACTCACACCGGAAAACAGAGATGATAATTTGGAGCGCGTCTGGTCACATCGAGATGAACAACTCCGACGTATGCAAACCGATAACCTTGACTTTGATGATTTGGATGAGCAACTGAATATCAATCAGTTCACACTCGACGATTTCCGCGCACAACTCCTCAACTATTTACAGACCAGAGAGGACGAGTTACGCCAAGCGGATTTGGGTTTATATGCTGTAACCGAACCAATTGATCAGCACGGAAAACCTGTTGATATAAAACCGGGTGTTATCTTCTGTTTAAAACAGGTCTTTACGGAAGAGGACAACAAAGAAGGCGAAAAACTGAATCCTATCCATCCATATTATCTCGTGTATGTCACCGATGATGAAGTGGTTTCTATCGGTTTCAACAATCCAAAACGGATATTAGAACGGTTCAGTGCACTCTGTATTGGAAAATCTGAACCAGACACCAATCTGTGTGACAAATTCAACGAATATACCAACAACGGCAGTGATATGGACATATATCAGATACTTTCTGACGCTGCGTTAGAGTCCATTCAGAAAGAGTATATTCGGAAGGTAAACGATCAGCTTGATTCAAGCCCTGATGCGCTCCTGCCCACTGCCGATAGTCAGATTACAGAGGAAACTGAATTTGAGTTGGTCACGTGGTTGGTCATTAGACATTAGCCCATGTCGTACCACAATCTGTCTTTCTGTAGCACAATCTTCCAGATTGTGTCTTCTGTAGATTCTCTTTTTCGCAAACTGTAAGTGGACGCTACAGGGATGCACATGCGCAAACTGTAAGTGGACGCTACAGGGATGCACATGCGCAAACTGTAAGTGGACGCTACAGGGATGCACATGCGCAAACTGTAAGTGGACGCTACAGGGATGCACATGCGCAAACTGTAAGTGGACGCTACAAAAAAATATAGATGTAAAACGGAAAAAACTAAAAATGAATCAATATAACTACAAACCATATTATCGTCGTAACTTACCACATATACAACCTCCAGGTGCAACCTTCTTCATAACATTTAACCTGACAGGATCAATACCGAGACACATCTTACAACAGTACATTACAGAAAAGAGAAAACTTGAAGCAGTAGAACAGATAACATTCAAACAGAAACAAGATATCCGAGAAAAGAAACGTGAGTGGTTCCGAAAATTCGAAGAAACATTAGATCAGGCACATAACGGGCCAATATGGCTCAAAAACGAACAGATTGCTAAATTGGTAACTGAGAGCCTTCACCACCTAAATGGAAAAGTATATTCTTTAATTTCATACTGCATTATGGCAAACCATGTCCATGTCGTATTTACACCACTGAAAATCCAACCTTCTGTAACAGGCGATAAACAGACTGACAATATTAGTTATCATTCGTTATCTTCCATCATGCATTCACTCAAAAGTTATACAGCACAAAAAGCAAATCAAATATTAGGTCGTAGTGGTGCATTTTGGCAACAGGAAAGTTACGACCATTGTATCCGTAATCCAGATGAACTGCATCGGATTATTATGTATGTCCTCAACAATCCAGTAAAAATAGGTTTAGTCAAAGAATGGAAAGAATGGAAGTGGAACTATCTATCCAAAACATGCGATCTTTAGCGACATCTGAAATCTTTGTGACGTAAACTTCCAGTTTGCGTTCTATGGATGCACAAACTGGAAGATTGTGCTACAAAAAGATTTATACAGAGTTGTGTATCTTTGTACCACAATCTTCCAGATTGTGTCTTCTGTAGAGTTCTCTTTTTCGCAAACTGGAAGTTTACGCTACACAGAGGCACAAACTGGAAGTTTACGCTACACAGAGGCACAAACTGGAAGTTTACGCTACACAGAGGCACAAACTGGAAGTTTGCGCTACAAAAAGACTTATACTGAGTTGTGTATCTTTGTACCACAATCTTCCAGATTGTGTCTTCTGTAGAGTTCTCTTTTTCGCAAACTGGAAGTTTACGCTACACAGAGGCACAAACTGGAAGTTTACGCTACAAAATAACACGAAAGGTAGCCTATGAATTCAGAAAGAACAATCAAACAGAACATTGAAAACGCCCTAAAGGAATTTGATAGCCAACCGATAAGAGACGCTGCAACACAACTCTTAGATATCCTCGGTTATCGTAGTAAGCGGATCAGTAATGATGCGTTAGATAATGAGAAGTATAACAATCTCCTTGAATCTGCTCTTGAAACTTCTAATCCATCCAAGAAACTCCGCCTTGAAAAATGGCAAAGCTATAGTCGCATCATGCAAATAACAGATGAAGAGATTAACCAGCAACGAACACCTGAACGCCAATTCTTATTTGAGAGCACTAACATAAACGAAAATCTCAGAACATCTTATATGTTCGTGGCTGTCGAACTTGATGGTCCTGCCTTTACACGCACCCAACTTGCAGACATTACCCGTTTTATTTGTAAGGAAGTACCATATTCAATAATGGTAATGTTCCGATATAGTGATTATCTTTCCCTTGCAATCATCAATCGCAGACATCACAAACGAGATAAGTCCAGACAGGTTTTGGAGAAAGTTACACTCATCAAGGATATAAACCTAAATAAACCTAATCGCGCCCATATTGAAATAATCTATGACCTTTACCTCCGCAATCTCATCCAGACTCAAGAGGTTAACAACTTTGATACGCTCCACGATGAATGGGAAAAGATTCTCAATACAGAAGAGCTTAATAAACAGTTCTACCGGAAACTGTTCGCTTGGTATGAATGGGCAGTAGAAACAGCAACGTTCCCGACAGATGAGAATCGTGTGATAAAACCGGAAGAGCATGTCATTCGCCTCATCACACGCCTACTCTTTATCTGGTTTATCAAGGAAAAAGGATTGGTGGCAGATGCGTTGTTTAACAAAGCACAAATCCAAGACCTATTGAATGAAGATGACTTTGATAACGGCGATTCCTACTATCGCGCCGTGCTACAAAACCTCTTTTTCGCCACGTTAAACACGGAGATTGACAAACGGACGTTTAGTAAGGGAGGCAATGCTAATCATCGCAATTTCTCACGGTATCGTTACAAAAAGCAGATGCAAGACCCTGATAAACTGCTATCTGTCTTTGCACAAACGCCGTTCATCAACGGCGGCTTGTTCGATTGTCTGGATAGTTTTAAGGCAACAGGTGAAGGTGGTTACAGAATAGACTGCTTCTCTGATAATCAGTACCATAAGTTATCCATCCCGAACCACCTCTTTTTTGATGTCCAGCAAGGATTGATTCCCCTCCTCGAACATTACAAATTCACTGTTGAGGAAAACACACCGATAGATCAGGAGGTTGCATTGGACCCCGAACTGCTCGGCAGAGTGTTCGAAAACTTACTCGCCGCTATCAACCCAGAAACAGGAGAAACGGCGCGCAAGATGACAGGTTCCTACTATACCCCGCGCGCCATCGTAGACTATATGGTGGAGGAGGCTCTCATCGCTACGTTATCCCAAAAGTGTCAACCGACTGTTGACAATGAAGTCCCTTGGGATGAACGATTGCGGTATCTGTTTGACTATGCACAGATATTTGACGATGCAAGCGAATGGTTTGATGACCGCGAAACAGATGACATTGTGAAAACAATCTCTGAATTCAAGATATTGGATCCAGCGGTCGGTTCTGGGGCGTTTCCGATGGGCGTGTTGCACAAGTTGACTCTTGCACTGCGGCGACTTGACCCCGATAACAACCGATGGGAAGCATTACAGAAGGAACTTGCCGGAAAACGCGCTGCTGCGGCATTCAACACCCAAAATCAACAGGAACGCGATGATGAACTGACCGAAATCAGTGAGACTTTTGAACGTTACCGAGATTCTGACTTCGGACGGAAGTTGTATCTGATACAAAATAGCATCTTCGGTGTAGATATTCAACCGATTGCGTGTCAAATTGCCAAACTTCGCTTTTTTATCTCTCTTACGATTGAGCAGAAACCTGACAGCGGCGCGGAGAACTTTGGTATCAAGCCTCTGCCGAATTTGGAGACGCGGTTTGTTGCTGCAGATACATTGATAGGGCTTAAATTGCAGATGTCGTTGAAAAGCCAAAAAGCAGTGAATTTGGAACAAGAACTATGCAACAATCGTGAACGACATTTCCACGCGACCACACGAAAACAGAAGCGAGACTGCAAAACTAAAGACGAAAAATTGCGCGCTGAATTGGCAGCAGAACTAAAGAGTCTCGGTGCGTTTGCTGATGACGCAGATAATATCGCGCAGTGGGATATCTATGACCAGAATGAAATAGCAGAATGGTTTGATCCTGAATTGATGTTTGGGGTTACGGATGGGTTTGATGTGGTGATTGGCAATCCGCCTTATGTCCAATTGCAAAAGGATGGTGGGAGACTTGGAAATCTCTATCAAAATGTGGGTTTTGATACCTTTGCCCGCACAGGTGACATTTACTGCCTGTTCTATGAAAAAGGGCATAAACTCTTGAAAAGCACAGGACATCTCTGTTTCATAACTTCCAACAAATGGATGCGCGCTGGCTATGGTAAAAAGTTGAGAAATTATTTCATCTTACACATACAACCCGTTCAATTACTGGATATGGGACCTGACGTGTTTGATGCTACTGTGGACACGAACATTCTTCTTGTACGAAACAACTCAATATTTGATGATGTTAATTCCTTTAGAGCTGCAACCATTGGTGCAGACTTTGACAGACAGACCGATAATATTGCCCAACACCTAAAAGATAATGGCGTGGATATGGAGATGCCCACAGAAGATGAACCGTGGGCGATTCTTTCATCTGCTGAACTCAACATAAAACGCAAAATTGAGGATGTCGGAACACCGCTTAAAGAGTGGGATATAAACATCTATCGTGGAATTGTGACAGGTTGTAATGAGGCGTTTATTATAGACGAGGCAAAACGTGAGGAACTTATTGAGCAAGATCCGAGGTCGGCCGAAATCATCAAACCCGTTTTGCGTGGACGTGATATTAAACGCTACTACGCCAGACCATCGGGATTTTATATTCTTGCAACTGGTTACGATCTGGATATTCCGAATAGGTATCCTGCTATCTTCGGTCACCTTGAAGATATTGGAGAACAGATCGACTCTGGAAGAATAAGAGTGAAAGGAAAAGGACTATTTGAAAGAGATGACCAAGGTGAAAATTGGTGGAATCTTAGGGCTTGTGCTTATTATTCCGAATTTGATAAGGAAAAGATAGTTTGGGGAAACATCGCTTATAGTAGCACTTTTTGTTATGCGGCTCCGAGTGTATTTATCAATGCACCAGCAAATCTTTTAACCTCAGATTCTAACGATATCAAGTATCTATTAGCATGCATGAACTCAAATATATTTAATTGGGAGTTTGTAAAGTTAGGGATTCCTTTAGGTTATGCTTTTGAGTGGAAAAAGCAATACGTTGAGTTGATACATGTTCCACCTATCACAGATGCAAATCAACCTATTATCGAACAGATTGAAATACGAGTTGACAAAATCCTTGACGCAAAACGCACTGCCCCGGACGCTGACACTTCCTCCCTTGAAGATGAGATTGATAAACTGGTATACGGCTTATACGACTTAACTGACGGTGAGATTGCTATTGTGGAGGGGAGTGTATGAATCGCGGATTTGCGCGGATTACACGGATTACGCGGATTTTTGAGTTTGTAGCGTCTCTGTAGCTGCTGTGAAAAAATTAACTATTTAGATTTTGGAGGATAAATTATGAGTACTGAAAATGACTTGAGCAAGGTTAAGGAAAAAATCAACGAAATTGAGGAAAAATCTGGTGATGGGGGTTACATTTTCCGCGGTGAACGTCAATGCAATAAAAAAGTGTCCTCAAACCTTTACCGAGATTTTGATGTGGGAGATATGCAAGGATTTGATATAGAGGTTGTCCAAAAAGAGATGCTTAACGGTGCTAAAAAACATACAGGACATCTTCCGCTGACAGGTGATTTGCCCAAGGATTTTCGCCCGATTTTCGCAAGAATGTTTAGCGTGAGAGAAGAAGATACTGCTGAAACTGTAGATTTTGAGATTCTTACTGAAATCCAGCATTATGGAGGAAAGACTAATCTAATTGACTTCACAACTGACTACTTGGTTGCGCTATTCTTTGCTTGCGATGGTCACCATGATAAAGAGGGTCGAGTGATACTTCAAAAAGCGGATGAAATACAGGACATGATAAGGTATCCTCGGAATCCACGACATCGCGTCGCTGGGCAAAAAAGTGTGTTTGTTCGTCATCCTAAAGGCTTTATTGAACCGCATAAGGACAACATAGTTATTATTCCGGCAAATCTAAAAAAAACTATGCTACAACATCTACGAAAGTACCATGGCATTTATACGGAGACAATCTATAATGATCTTTATGGATTTATTAGAAATCAAGACATTCATGGAGATGCTTACACGCAGTTTTATAGAGGTGTAACTTGTCAAAATAGAGCAGATGAAGCGACAACCACTGAAGTGAAACAGCAAGAATATGAAAATGCCATTCAGTATTATACCGAGTCGATAAAATATAAACCAGATTACACACCTGCCTATAATAATCGTGGGAATGCTTACTGCAGAATAGGTAAGTTTCAAAAGGCAATTGAAGACTTCAATAAAGCGATAGAAATACAACCTGATAATGACAAAGTCTATTACAATCGGGGTGTCGTTTATAATAAAAAAGGACTGTATGGCAAGGCGATTGAGGACTATAACAAAGCAATAGAAATACAACCTGATAATGACAAAGCCTATCATAATCGCGGAGAAGTGTGGTTGCATCTCAAAGATTGGGAAAAAGCCAAAGCCGATCTGATAACTGCGAAGGAGATGGGAGTTGATATCGTTGCTGCATTTCGTAACGACTATGAAAGTGTTGCGGATTTTGAGCAGAAAACGGGTATTCAGTTACCAGAAGACATCGCCGCACTGCTAACACCCCCGCAGGCATAGCAGTCCAACAAAAAATTGTCAGAATCGCAGATTTGCACAGATTACGCGGATGACGCTGATTAGTCTTCTGCTGTACGTATACGCCAATCCTGTAAAAAGCACCTTGAAATACCAACAAAAAATCCGCGTAAATCTGCGTCATCCGCGTAAACCGCGATTCAGACAAGAGAGACAATCTGCGCCATCCGAGATTCAGACGGCTCCACAAACCGCGCAACTATCACTTGACAGTGTTAAAATTAATACGGTAAAATGGATAATAGGGAATGGAAATCAGCGGCTTAAGAATTCCGGACGATGCTCTCGTTGTTCGTGGCGGCAGAAACCAAGCGAGCGACATTCAACGAGGGACTAGCACGCATCCGGCTGGAATCACTGGTGTGTCGGTAGAAAGTGCCGAAGGTGTTTCCGTTGCGGAATTAGCACAAACCATTCCGCACAGACAAATTGGCATAACAGCCGTTGCGGAGGTCCGGAAAGCAGGTGGTGATGTGGTACGAACTGCTGGTCGGAGTCCTCATCATGCAACGTTGACAGGACTGACACCCAAACAAGTTAGTAAACTACTGACACCGACAGTTCCAAATCCTGGGAGGGAAAGAAGATGAACGAACTCAAAGTTTTCGCAGACTTCCACAACACAGACGTAAAAGGCAGGGTGCGGTTGAACTGCGCTGGTACGATAGCAGATCTCGAACGTCAAGGAATTGAACTGCAAGATGGACAATCCCTTATCATCTATAGCGAAGAGTTAGAGGTTGAGGGCATCGTTCACTATTCAGAAGAAGAAAAATTGTGGACAGCCGTGATTGATTGGAATGCCATTCGAGAAGTCCAACCTATAATCCCTCAGTCCGCAATTCAAGCCATCAGCCACATGAGGGAGAAAAAATAGGCAAACGGTGGCTACATTACCGCGGGAAAATGAATACTATGTGGGGCGATTCAGACAACATCTTGTAGTGAATAAACATCATACACGCTTGCATATTCTCAACTTGCCCCTACCAACTTGCCTTCAAATCACCCCAAGTTGTTCTTCACAACTGTTCATATTTTGTCCGAGGGATCTCCGAATCGTGACACGGTGTCGGGATTCGGAGATCCCTCCTACCTTTGGATGTCGTCAGTAATCGGAAAAGTTGCGGAATTCAAAACCAAACGAGACAAACATCTGAAATATAAACATACCAAATGTTAACTATCACAACGCGTTATGTAGAATAAAAAATACACTACATAATGTAAACATTATCCAAATATATTACGTTATTGATATCAAATTCAGAAGTTGTTGCGTTCTGGTTCATATAAACAGAATGTAGTAATTGAATTTGTTCCAGTCAACATATCAAATGCATATCTATATCGTCAGCCAATTTTATCTCTAAAAGGAGTTACCAATGAAAAGATCAATCGCTATTTCCGCAATTGTGTTGATGTTGTTCAGCATCTTTCTGTATCCCATCGCACCACAAGCGCAAGAATCTGAAATCCAACGTGCAGAAGCAGATGCGAAACGTGATGCGAGCCAGGATATTTCAACAATCTCTTGGGGAATTGGAGGCTTTTTTTGTAGTGTGTGTGCCGTGGCTTATGTCTATGTCAATAAACCTACAATACCTGCCTCTCGATTTGTTGGAAAGTCTGCGGAATATACTAACTTCTATACAGAAATTTACCAGCGAGAAGCACGAAAGCAACGCAGTCAGGCCGCCATGATTGGCTGCCTCGCCGGTTCTGTTTTCAACACTATAACATACTATCTTTACGATCAATCACAACAATAACTTTTTGTGAAAAAGGGCATGACTATACAAGTCATGCCCTTCCTTATCCCGATTCCTGCATTCAAAACCGAAAACTGAATGCCTCTGACACTTCTTATATCAAATTAACCCGATTTGTCCTATTTTCCCGACGGTAGGTGCGGTTTCCTAACCGCACCGAGTGGGATCCTGTTAATTTGGTATTACACCCAAGCAAGGTGCGTAAAGTTTTTGACATTAACCTGCCTCTCTTTTGTAGGAGGGGTTTTCAACCCGATATATTGCCGTTGATTTGGCGAAAATCCGAGATTCACACAGAAAAAACGCATGAACAATATATATCCAATATAATCCCAATATATATCCAATAAATCACCACACTTTTTATTTGATTTAACACAAAAAAGCATCGTATAATTAACACGTGTTTAGAATGCAACGCCCAATACGGCAACACGAGCTTTTGATACTCTAAGAGGGGGTGAGGTTCCCTGACGAAGCGACCACACGGGAACACAACTTTACAGCCACAACAGTCGCTCGAAATCTCGATTAGGAGCCGTGGGCAGTCTCTTTGGATCCGCGACACCAAACGGAGACGAAACAACACCAACACGGAAAAGGATCGCGTAAATTCTCACGAAGTCGTGGGGGATTTCCGTTGCCCAACGGCATCAATGGAAACTCAGATATGTATGAAACATCTATTTCATAAATCTTGGAGGGTTTGTAACCCCGACAATATCCTACATTTCTTGTAGGAGGGGTTTGTAACCCCGATTACAATCGGATTTATGAGATATGTTCTACATACCCACAGGAATATGTCGTTTAAAATCTCACAGAGTTGCGGAGGTTCAACTGACACTAACGGCCCCAGAAACCGAACCAAACATAATTCCGTAGAAAAGGACCGTTTAAAATCTCATAGAGTCGTGGCATTTTCAGAGACACCGCAGCTTCTCAGAAACGACCATACCTCACGTCAATAGCTGCAAACTCCCAGTCCGTAAAGCTGGAACTCGTAAAGTTGTATTTGGGCTTTGCATTCCACGTTTTCTGCGCGTCTTGCTACCATGCCCGTTACATTGTAGAGCGGGGTCCCTGTGTTTCCCGCCATCTGTCTTAACTAAGATTATCAGTATTGTATTGGATTGAACTTACGAAACCGAACAAGAGCAAAAAACATGAAAACACGTCCTAATTCTTGTACCGCTTGACATTAGCACGTCCGTGGGACGTGCAAAACGTCCCAATTTACACACAATATGAGGAACATTATGAACATTGATGTAGAAACCTTGGATGAGGAAACCCTGAATATAGAAACCTCGGATAAGGAAACGCCGGATATTGAAACCCTTGAAGAATCACTAATTGAAATTGCAAAGACACTTGGATGCGAAGAAACCGTTGAGACATATCACAACATGATGAATAACACAACCGAGGAAGGCAACGAAACTAACGCAGAAGAGGAGCTCTTTGATGCCGAATCTTACTCACTTGATGCTACCCTCGTCCGTGTCCGAATGAAAGAACGCAATCTTGCACTCACAGACTTACAAGAAAAAATCGGTGTCGCCTATCGAACCCTTACCCGATGGCTCAGCAAGGACGACTTCCCAAAACATCGGAACATCCTCAAACTCGCGGAAGTACTAAACCTTGAACCTTATCAGTTGGTATATAGGTGGAGGAGGTACGGGAATAACCGACCCAATAATAATAATGATGCACTCCGCTATGTCCAAAGACGAATCGAAACCATCGTCACCGAAATCCTTGACGACAAGGAAACTTCTAAGGAGAAAAAACTTGACGCACTCGTCAAATACCACAACATCCTCCTCAAGGCAACAAGGTAAAAATGAATTATACATTATTGGAACGGAAACAAATATGGCTGGAGCATACAGTGCCGCCTCAGTTGTCTAAACGTGAAGGTACCCGTAAAATCAAAATCTGCTGAATAGAAATACGCGTTTCAAACTAATACCATAGCTACTAATCCGCGTTGGGAAGAAGTTTGGGATATAGACTTCGATCTTAACGTTGGCACAGAGATTCGGAAAACACGTCTATCCGTGGCCAGAGTGTAAAAGGAAAGATTAAAGGCAAAGCAAGATGCTATTTTGTGTCTAAAACACCTTTCCAATTCCTACCCTATTTATTATTTTCTCTGCCAAAATCTTGAAGTCAAGGGATGCAGAATAGGCAGCAGTGGAATGGGCACCAATAGCTCCGTCAGCTGGTTTGAGATGAAAAATAGGTTTGCGCGCCTCTTGTGCCATCGGGACAAGACTACGATAGTGTTTGACGGTAGCAAGGGCATTTTTTTCATCTTCTGTCGGGGTTTCGGCATACGGACCCTTGTGATCGCCTAATAGATTCCGAGCGTATTCAGCGGGCATCCGATTAACCCATTTGTCGTAAGCCTTGACCGGACACCCTAAACGAACACCGTGTTGTTGGACCACATAGCCAATCGGTTGAATCAATCCTTTAGGTATAAATAAATCAGAAATAGGGTTTCGACTATACCTGTCTTTCCAACCGTTTCGCCAATCTTGTAGCGTCGGACCGAGGTTCCGCAGCCCTTGAAGAGAGAAAAGATCAGCCCCGAGTGGAACAATAACGTAATCAGTAGCAACTAACACTGCCCTGTTCAAGGCACCTAAGTTGGGACCTACATCCACCAAGATAATATCGGTTTGCCGATCATTTGCCGCTTTTTGCAAAATTCGCCATAGTGCCGAAATCACTCGGAAGGCACGCGGACGACGGTCCAAACATTCCGGCCATTGACTTGAAAGTTCGTCTTCGGTCGAAGATAGCAGGAGATCTCCGACAATGAGGTTCAGTCCAGGAGTAAACATGTCCTGTGTTATATTTTCTAAGTGAGGCGATTCAATGTCTCCTGTTCCATCCAAAAGTGGTTGGAGTGCATTATAGATAGTTTTTCTTTCCCCACTGTCAGGCCATAGTACTTCCAGGCGTTCCTCATTGATAAACATACTAGTAAGGTTTGCCTGCGGATCAAGGTCGCACGCGAGTACACGATAACCCATGTCGGATAGCATCCACGCAAGATGATAAACAAGGGATGTTTTACCAACACCGCCTTTGTTATTAAAAAAAGTTAAAACTGGCACAGACATCGTCATGCCCTCTTGGTATTTGACACCGCTTTTATTGTAGCGATTGCATTAGCATTATCAATCTCAAATTGCGGTTCTGGCTGACCGGCTTCTTCCAATAATCTTCTTGCTATTAATATACCCATACCGAAATGCTGCACAAAGCCGAGAGTTCGCATCGCTTCCGCCAAATTGGGGTTCCGATAGTCAGTAAGACCTGGTTTACCAAAATTCTCAGGGGTTACAGCACCGAATATACCTCCGGGGCTAAAAACCTCAATCCGGTTGTTGAACCAGTACACACGTACTGGTGCATTTGTCCCTTCATAAGTCCTGTGCATGATCGCATTTCGGGTAATCTGTTGCAGTGCCTCAATCGGATAAAGTGCAGTTCGCTTCTCAACAGGACCCGACATAATATCAACGGCAACTCGGTTATGCGCAATCAGTTTATCGTCTAAACGGCGAATTTGGTCAGAAATAGCCCCACGAATCTCTTCGCTGTCAAGAATCGGATCTACGAGTTCATTCCCATCAATTCTGAGGAACTGCACATAAGCCCCATATAGAAAATCTTGAGGATTCTTTCCGATAGTGAGAATTCCAAGTACAGTAGGCGTTGGTTGGTCGGCAGCAGTGATCATCTTTGTAGCTGCCAATTGTTCATTCAAAGTTCGTTCGTTAAGTGCTAATATCTCTTCAGAAACAGCTTGCGGTAGATACTCGTAATTGAACAAGGCAAGATTGAGGTCAGAAATGCTGGCGGTGGGGATAGGATACAAGTCAAATGGACGGTCCCCATATCGGCGTTTTTCGTTGAGAACCCTTTCATCTTGTATTGTTGCGGTGCCTCGCCGTGGTCCAATACGTATATGGATGGCACTTTTATATCGCACTGGCGGTGAATCGGAAGGTTCCACTTTAACTACGGCAACTTCCTTTCCTCGCAACACACGTTTTTCAACGGCCAGCGACGGTGGCGGCACGGTATTTCCATCTGTTTTCATATCTGCCAATTGTCGGAGTAATTCGTCCGTAACCGATAGACCTGCAATAGTTTTATCTTTCCTTATCCCGATAAAAACGAATCCTGGTTTTTCGTGGCGAGGCAGATCGTTGGCAAAAGCGCAAATAGCCTCCCTAATTTCTTTTGGAGCACTGCCGGACAGAGACTCCTTGAACTCAATTCGATCAGATTCATCGTCCTCAATAATTTGTAGCAACTCCGCATCTGTAAACTGCCGCATTTCGATTCCTATTAATTTGATGCCTGTTAGCCGTCTGTATTTTTTACAACAATCAACTATCGTCCGTATACTAAGTATATAGTGGGAAGTAACCGTTGTCAACGCTAATTTCCATGTTAAAAAATCAATACAACACATGCACCCGATTTTTACCACGTAGCGTCTCATCAGGCATCACAATCGGCATCTCAACGATAGCGATAAACGATCCATCCTGACTAATAGCAAGCGCATCGTAAGGGAGCTGCCCCTCCGTGCGATAGGTGTAAAGATATTTTGCCAACCCATCACCCTTTACAGTCAGATCGAACATAGAAACGCCATGGAGACTTTCGTTCGGATTTTGACTCCGCTTAGAAACAGCCAATGCAGCATACCGTCCCTTCGTATCAATACGTAAACCTTGCGGCATATTCTCAAGCTTCCACTGCCAAACCTTTTCTCCACCCCACGAATACGCAAAAACCGTCATTCCGTTAGGATGCAGTGTAGACGGACGTTGTGCCCCCTTTTGAAGATGGTATGGGATATACGTATCGCCTGTAACAAATAGAGCGGCAGCGTCTGTTGCACCAATCGTGCCGGTTGTCGCAATAATCGGCACACCGCTCACTTCCATCGGTGTTGCTAAATTCTGTTTCCATATCGGTTCCGAAAGGTTTACATCAAAAATGAAAGCGCGTCCATCATCCGTTGTAATGTTGATAAACTTACCATCCGATGACATGCTGACTCCGCGCCA
The DNA here is from genome assembly GCA_965197475.1 of Candidatus Poribacteria bacterium. Taxonomy (GTDB): domain Bacteria; phylum Poribacteria; class WGA-4E; order WGA-4E; family WGA-3G; genus MSPOR6. The sequence continues at coordinate 3,479,240 of CBDANF010000003.1, forward strand.
AAAAGTAACCCCTTCAAAATACGGAGTAAGCGGTTCAATATCCGCGTGCCAATTTTCTGTTCCAGCCGCCACATCAATCACAGATAGTGTCCCATTCCCCTTACCACTTTCATCTGAAACAAGTGCAAGCACTTTTCCATCAGCACTGATGTCAAACCATCGAAATATCTTATGCATAGCCTCCTCACGAGGCCATTTCCATTTGACATTCCCCGTTTTAGCGTCAAACCGATAGAGCATAGACCACTTTTGAGGCATTTCATTATGTGTCCACGAATGCACGCCTGCAACTAATAGATCTCCGTTAGGCAGTGTCCGCATACACGACTGACCGGGATAACTAACCCACGCATATACACTCCCTGGATTACTCGGCATAGAGGTCTCAATATCGTCTGCTGTCCGGTATTTCCAACGAAACTCTGGAGTCGCACCTGTCAGGTCATAACAATAGATAAATCCGTCCGCCGCTTGTTCGCCAATGTAAAGTACGGAATTATCAACACTAAATGCGATGTGCCTAACATAACCTTCTGAAATACGGGTTTTCCAAACCGTCTCACCTGTCATCGGTTGGATAATCGCAAGGTGTCCCCTATCTGTAGCAACTGCAAGTTTATGTGTCCCAGTTCCGTCCCCAAAAGCAACTGCAGTCGGTTTTGCAGGTTGACGTAGATTTTCCATCAGCGACAAGAGACCATCTAACTCAATCGTCCGGATGAGGTAAGGAACAGGTTTCAGCGGAGAAATCGCTTTAATTGTGTTTTGACTTAAACGGAATTTATAACTTTTATTCGGATGCCAAGCAAATTGCAGTAAAACCCGTTTCTCATCAATTTTTTGTGATGACACCGTTTTAAATCTTGTGGTATCCTGTCCGATAGCAACTTCAATTTTCTCGCTAAGTTCGCCTTTCGTTTCAGATTCAAGCACTACACCTGTCCGAACCCAGACGACGTTTAAATCAGCCATCACCACACTGATCGGCAGAATAAAAAACAAAAATAGTAAACAAAAAATTCGGATCTGTTTCATTGAAATATGTCCTCACAATAGATAGAAAATAAGAGATAAGTAGGATCTGGTAGGCACGCTTTGATGAAGTTTAATTTTTTAATTCGGTAATTCTAATTATTCCCAATCCCTGTAGGTGCGGTTTCCTAACTGCCCATAAGCGTCAATTTTAGGAAATGCATCTGTTTTTTATAGTTGTGTAAGCCCCAGCGGGGCGAAAGGTATATAGAAAAACGATACCCTAAAGGATTGAGCCCCAGCGGAGCGAAATGTGTATAGAAACGCGGGTAAACAACCCTCTTATACCAAATTAACCCGATTTGTAGCGCGAGGTCTCCGTGCCTCGCAATACTGACTTTATCAGAAAAATACTAATCCCGTTAATTTGGTATTAGCCCCAGCGGGGCGAAATGTGTATCAATAAATCTTATGTTGATGTCTACGGTGTTTCTATTAACACAGACTATCACTCAAGAACTCTAAAAATTGTTCAAAAGTAATTCTACAAAAGAGGTATACCAGTGTCTATACTAACACAGGTTTCCGATAAAATGCAAGATATACTTCACCTTCAGAGCCATTCAATTGTCACGAAATACTCTTGTGGGAGGCCTTCTATCCCGATTTATGTGGATGGCAGACCGTAGGTTGGGTAGAGCTTGCGAAACCTAACTTTTTTGGCAGCTGTGCATCGTAATTCCGACAAACCGCCCACCAATTCCACCTTGACAAAACCGACAAAATCCGCTATCATAAATCGCACAATAACACATCGGAACCGCAACAGGAGAAACCGTATTTACGAAATAATCATTTTATGTTTTGGGACATGGCTCACAGGTGTAAGCAAAGCAGGCTTCGGCGGCGGCATCGGCATGATAGTTGTCCCGCTATTTACGCAGTTCCGGCCTGCACGAAACGTCATCGCACTCATGCTCCCTTTACTTTTCTCAACAGATGTCATCTCACTGGGACACTACTGGAAACAGTGGCACCGCAAAAGCATCTAGCAATTGATTCCCGGAGCCATAATCGGCATTGCACTCGCCAGTTTCATCTTAAAAGACATTTCAGATGTCCACCTAAAGAAGATAATCGGAGGGATTGCTTGTCTATTTGCCACATTAGAATTTTCTCGATCCCAACTGAAACAGCGACTGAACCCAGATGCTGCGGAAGAACCGGTGATACACTTCAAAACATGGCATGGCTTACTATTAGGCACCCTTGCAGGCATATTTTCAACGCTCGCACACATGGCGGGACCGGTCATCGTCATGTATCTTCTACCACAAAGGTTAGGCAACCGAACATTCGTTGCAACAACAACATTACTTTACTTTTTTATCAATCTGGCTAAGATTCCGGCATATTTTCAACTCGGAATGTTTTCGTTCGAACTCATTATTGAAGCTTTAGCACTTCTCCCGTTTGTCGGACTCGGCGTACAGGTCGGGGTATTCCTGAACAATCGATTCCCAGAACGAATCTTTTCCAGAATCATACTAATCGTCCTATTTGCAACCGGCATACATCTATTAATGAGTTGAGGAGTACACTGAATAGTTTTCAATAGTAAGTTCAACTAATCTATCTCACCTGCTTCTTGTAAGACTTTATTGATGAGCGATTCACTCAGTCGCATGCCGTTAGCCCGCAACTGAATTAAAAGTGGTTTGGTAGCAACAATCAAACCCTCTTCCTTTGCCTCCAGCAAAACGCCTAATGTGCCCTTAACCTTTAATCCAACTTTTGTGGCTCTCCGTCTTCCCTTATTTTCATCAAGAATAACAAGCCGTGCATCATGTTCAACTGCTAGCGCGAAAACTTCGGCTTCTCCAGCGTCAATACCTTGATAAATTGTAGCACTTTGGGAATTTGTCACATCTACAACTTTAATCCACGGTGCTTTGTTGAGTACTTCCCGATAGAATGTTTGATCTACTACTAAAAACTCTTTTTCAACTTCTCTTGGAATCCACACCTCGGTGTAGAGATCTCGTAATAACGGAAGGCAATTGAGACCCGAAAGACCAATAAGCGGACTCGTATTGCTAATAACTGGTTGTATCGGCATTCTTAAAATCCGCTATTGATGAGCTCTTCTTCATTAACATACAAAGGAGAGAGTCCATAATCCCCCATCAGCAATATGAATTCAACGCGTGGCACCCTCGCAAGGCGCGCCGCGAGTCCACTGCTGAGTATATCGTCTCCGTAATACTTCATGCCTAATGCTATCCGCGCCTCTTTATCAATTTCAAACGGCTCGCTTCGTGGTGTCAACAGATCAACAATCTCTTTTGGCAAACGATCCTCTATTTTCTGTTCAAAAGCATCTATGCTCCTGTATGTATTGTGAAACACATCCGCGACATCTACGTCTTGTAGGAGTGCAGCTGTCAGGTCGGTTTTCGCTTCTTCCCAATCTTTCGCAAGCAGCCACGCTTCGCCTCGTGTGTAATAGTATTCGGCAACCTTCGGTCTGAGTTTTAGTGCTTCAGTATAATCCGCAATTGCATTGTCTAACTCAACTTTGGCACGATACGCGTTGCCCCGATTATAATAGGCGTTGATATAATCGGGTTGTAGTTGTATTACTTTATTATAGTCTTTTATGGCATTATCTAAATCGTCTTTATTGGCGTAAGCAGTGCCCCGGTTGTTGTATACCTCGGCATAATCCGGTTTGAGTTGTATTGCTATGTTATAGTCTTTTATAGCATTATCAAAATCGTCTTTATTGGCGTAAGCAGCACCCCGATTGTAATAGAACCCCGCACACTCCGGTTTGAGTTGTATTGCTATGTTATAGTCTTTTATAGCATTATCAAAATCGTCTTTATTGGCGTAAGCAGCCCCGCGACCGTTATATGCCTCAGCATAATTGGGTTTAAGTTCTACAGCGGAAGTATAGTCTTTTATGGCGTTATCAAAATCGTCTTTATTGGCGTAAGTAAATCCACGATTGTAATAGGTGTTTGCATCATTGGAATTTAGTTTTACTGATCTATTATAGTCTTCTAGAGCATTGTCTAAATCGTCTTTATTGAAGTAAACAGTACCGCGATTATAGTATGCTTTAGCATCATCGGGATTGAGTTGTATTGCTTTATCAAAGTTTTCTATGGCGTTATCAAAATCGTCTTTATTGGCGTAAGCAAATCCGAGACCGTTGTAAGCATTGGCATAATCAGGTTTGAGTTGTATCGTCTTATTGAAGTTCTTGATAGCGTTGTCGAAATCGCCTTTGCGAGCGTAGGTGATGCCTCGATTGTAATAGGCATTGGTAAACTCTGGAACCAGTGCGATCACATTGTTAAACTGTGCGATTCCCTCGTCATACTTTCCTTTTTCACAATAAGCAATACCACGTTTGTTGTACGCATCCGCTTCATCATTGATGGCAGTTGCTGTCTTTATATACTCTCCAATGGCCATGTTAGGCTTACCTATATGGCTGTATGCGCTGCCGGCAGCAGAAAGATCCGAGTTCGGTTGTAGCATCACTTTTCACCCGCACAATGTGAGTTGTTTAAAGGTAATAATAACATGCAAGATCAGCAGATGTCAACCGAAATCTGAATTGCGGATAATCCGCGATTCAGACAACAATCCCGAAAATCATGGTTCAGACAGGTATCTACAGTCCCTTGATTTCATTCGAAAAATATGATATGCTATTTATCAATGTGAAAGTCTGCACAATCTATACATGTCGGAGTTGCTGTTATGAACGTTAAAAACAGAACCCTTTTTATTGCTGATAATCTTGACATTATGCAAGGTATAGATTCTCAAACAGTTGACCTTATTTATCTTGACCCACCTTTTAAATCGGGTAAACAGTGGAAAGCCCCCATCGGTTCACCCGCAGAAGGCGCAGAATTTAAGGACATCTGGACGAATGAGGATGTCAAAGACGGTTGGTATAGTGAAATCGCTGAGCACTATCCACATATCCATCAGATTATCCAAGCCGCCGAGTATACCTACGATCATTCTATGACGATCTACCTTATGGCAATGAGTATCAGACTGATTGAAATGCATAGAATTCTAAAATCTACGGGTTCAATCTATCTCCATTGTGATCCCACCGCAAGTCACTATTTGAAATTAGTATTAGACAGTCTATTTGGCAGAAAAAACCTTCGGAACGAAATTGTGTGGCAGCGCGCATCAGGGCGCGCAAAGGGTAGTCAATTCGAAAGCAGATCACTTGGCAGGGACACCGATAATATATTTCATTATTCTAAATCAGAAATTTTTACACATAATAAAGTCACTCAATCTTTAACAGAAGCAGAGATACTTGAAAAATTCCCCCATACCGATTCAAATGGGCGCAGATATAACACACAAACTCCGCTATTCTGTCAACCGTCAATGGGAGCTCGTCCAAATTTATGTTATGAATACAAAGGTGTAAAAAACCCTCATCCATCAGGTTGGCGCGTCAGTAAAGAAAAATTGATAAAAATGGATGAAGCTGGCGATATTATTTGGCGTGAAGAAAAACGTCCCCTACGTAAATCTTACGCAGACCAATATGCAGGTAAACCCATAGGTTCATTATGGATCGATGTGTCTATTGCAGCAGGAAAAGAACGAACAGGATACCCAACACAAAAACCGCTTGCCCTTCTTGACCGCATTATCAAAGCCTCCTCCAATGAGGGTGATTTTGTGTTAGACCCATTTTGTGGTTGTGCCACTGCTTGCGTTGCTGCAGAGAAACTTCAACGGCAATGGATCGGTATAGACATTTCACCCGCCGCAGAAGTTATCACAAAAATCCGTCTTGATGAAGCAAGCGAACAAGGTGCTTTATTTTCTCCTCTTCAGATATCAGATGTCACTGTTACGCGCGAACCCCCAATTAGAACCGACACTGAACCGCAAGCAACTCAACAAAAAAAGTTGCCAAACTACACAGTCCACAAAAACTATCTTTACGGTGAGCAAGAAGGATTCTGCAATGGCTGCCGAGATCACTTCAAAATCAGAAACCTCACCGTAGATCATATCGTGCCACAATCTAAAGGAGGCACCGATCATCCAAAAAACCTGCAACTACTTTGCCACACGTGTAACGCAACAAAAGGCAAAAGCACACAAGAAAAATTAATTGAGCGATTAAAAACACAAGGAGTCATATAAATGACACTAAAATGGGGCGTACTCGGTGCAGGAAGCGTAGCACAACGCCGAGCAATGCCCGCCATCCAAAAAGCAACAGGCGCAGAACTGCATGCCCTTTTTTCACGAGACGTAGCACGCGCCAAACAACTCGCAACAGAGCATAACGCTACAGTAGGATATAACAACGTTAACGATCTACTCGCTGACTCCGAACTTGACGCGATATACGTCGCAACTCCGGTCAATTTGCACTGTGAACAAGTCATCAATGTCGCAGAACACGGTTTACATGTCCTCTGCGACAAACCGATGGCACTCACGCCACAAGAATGTGAACGGATGATCGCTGCATGTGAAGCAAACGACGTGCATCTACAAGTCTGCTTTCTCTTCCGATTCCATTCCTGTTTTCAGCAGATTAGAACGTGGGTTGACGAAAACCGCCTTGGACGGATAGTTCACGGCAGGATGCCATTCCTGAAAAAATACCTATTAACCACCGACGAGTGGCGCGCACAACCCGATAAAGGCGGCGGTGGATGTATGATGGATTTGGGACCGCATAGTATTGATATGCTCCGTTACCTCATCGGAGAGGTCACAGAGGTCGCCGCATTTTGTAACAGTCCAATCTACAACTACCAAGTCGAGGAAACCGGCGGTATTCTAATGCGGTTTCACAATGGCGCACAAGCGTTCACAGACCTCAGTTTCTCTGTCGCACAATGCGATATTGTCCTTGAACTCTACGGCACAGAAGGCACCGTATCCGTTTTGAACGACGACGGGTGGAAAATCCACACCTGTTTTAATGGTGAAAAACAGGTTATCACATCTCAATTTGAGGACCTGTATCAACACCAGTTTGCACATTTTGCGGAATGTGTTGCGACAGACACCGCACCGCTTGCCAGTGGCAACGATGGCTTAAGGGCAAACACCATCATTGCCGCAGCATACCAATCTGCCAGCACCGGACAGGTTGTTCAATGTACATAGTGCTTGATGTTCACCCTCAAGGAAACTAAAAACAACTATGCCAAAATGGCACACTTTTCACGAAACTTCAAAGAATATAGACAAATTGTCACGATTTTACACAGTGAAAAATATAGAAAACCCCGTCAAGTGTGAGTCCATCTATATTCCGAGAATTGGCACGTATCTTGCTATACTATAAAACGTATAAGATTATCTAACCGGGTTTTACAACAAAATTTAAACAAAACCCGTAATACGTTAATAACTCATTAGGAGGAAATTATAGATATGGCACTTGTACCCCTTGGCGATCGAATCCTCGTCAAACGTTCCGAAGAGGATGAACAGAAAACCAGTGGCGGGATTATCATCCCTGACACCGCCAGAGAGAAGCCTCAAGAGGGCGAAGTTGTTGCGGTCGGCAAAGGCCGTATGCTTGATAACGGCGAACGGCAAGCAGTTGATGTTGAAGTCGGCGATAAAGTCCTATTCGCAAAATATGGCGGTACCGAAGTTACTTATGATAACATTGAATTTCTCATCTTGCGCGAAGATGATATCTTAGCCAAGGTTAACTAATTAAGTAAGGAGTTATACACATGGCAGCAAAACAGTTAGCGTTTGATGAAGAAGCTCGGAATGCTATTAAGCAGGGCGTTGACAAGTTAGCAGAAGCAGTCAAAGTCACCCTCGGTCCGAAAGGGCGCAACGTTGTTCTTGACAAGAAATTCGGAGCTCCTACCATCACAAAAGATGGCGTGACGGTCGCAAAGGAAATTGAATTGGAAGACCCTTATGAAAATATGGGGGCACAGATGGTCAAAGAGGTCGCATCCAAAACCAGCGATGTCGCTGGGGACGGAACGACAACTGCTACCATTTTGGCACAGTCTATCTATCGAGAAGGTTTGAAAAACGTCGCCGCTGGCCATAACCCAATGGCACTCAAACGCGGTATTGAAAAAGCAGTTGATACAGTCGTTGATTCTATTCAAGAACTCAGTAAAGAAGTTTCGGAGAAAACAGAAATCGCGCAAGTCGCGGCTATCTCCGCTAACAACGATTCTGATATTGGGAACCTCATCGCTGACGCTATGGATAGAGTCGGAAAAGATGGTGTCATCACTGTTGAAGAAGCAAAAAGCCTTGATACCAACCTTGATGTTGTTGAAGGGATGCAGTTTGACAGAGGCTATTTATCACCCTATTTCGTGACGGATGCTGACCGCATGGAAGCGGTTTTGGAAGACGCTGTAATTCTGATCCACGAGAAAAAAGTTAGCACCATGAAAGACCTCGTTCCTGTTTTGGAACAGGTCGCGCAACAAGGCAAACCACTACTGATTATCGCAGAAGATGTTGAAGGCGAAGCTCTTGCAACCACCGTTGTTAACAAAATTCGCGGCGCACTCCGCTGTGCGGCTGTCAAAGCACCCGGCTACGGTGATCGCAGAAAAGCGATGCTTGAAGATATCGCTGTCCTGACAAATGGACGCGTCATCTCCGAAGACCTCGGCATCAAGCTTGAAAACGTCACCGCAAACGATCTTGGCAGTGCCAAACGGATTGTTATTGACAAAGATAACACAACCGTTGTTGAAGGTGCTGGCAGTACCGAGGCAATTCAGGGACGTATTGACCAGATCCGACGGCAGATTGAGGATACCACATCCGATTATGATCGCGAAAAATTGCAGGAACGCCTTGCAAAACTCGCCGGTGGTGTCGCTGTTATTAATGTCGGTGCAGCAACCGAAGTTGAAATGAAAGAAAAGAAGGCTCGCGTTGAAGACGCAATGCACGCCACACGCGCAGCTGTTGAAGAAGGCATTGTTGTCGGTGGGGGTGTCGCTCTCGTTAGAGCACAAACCGCGCTTGCTGAACTCAAACTTGAAGATGACACCGAGCAGGTCGGTATCTCTATTGTTGCTCGCGCACTTGAAGACCCACTTCGCCAGATCGTTAAAAACGCCGGAAAAGAAGATTCTGTCATTATCGCAAAGGTCAAAGATGATGGCGGGAACATTGGCTATGATGCGCGCGAAGAACGCTTCATCGACATGTTTGAAGCCGGCATCCCCGATCCAACCAAGGTTGTGCGTGTGGCACTTCAAAACGCAGCTAGTATTGCAGCGTTAATGATTACCACCGAAACGATCATCGCTGAAATTCCTGAGAAGGAAGCGGCAGCACCACCTATGCCTCCCGGTGGTGACATGTACTAATCTCAGAGACAATCTCATAAATAGTAAGCAGGCTCAGCCTGCGGGTAGGGTTTATGAGAAAAATCTCGTTATAGAAATCGGGAGGATGTTAATCCTCCCGATTTCTTTTTACTAAGTCCTAAGGAAGTATTTGAAAACTACCAACGAGAAGTGAAACTACATGTGTCTGATAGTTGGATGTATTGGCGAAAAGAATCTGCAGATTTTCAGAATCGCAGATTTTCACAAATTACGCGGATTTCACGGATTTTTGACTTTGACATTTCAAGAGGCATTTAACTGGCAGAACGGCTTGTTGTGTGCTTTTGATGTAATCCGCGAAATCCGATAAATCTGCATAATCCGCGATTCAGACAGAAAAGTGAAGGCTTGCTGAATGAGGTATTGGAGTTCTGAAAGATTATTGATGTGATGGCATACCATAAGTGATTCGGTTGTATAGGATTGTCGATTGCGTCTCAACTTAACTTGTATTGTAACATACAATGTGTTAGAATTCAAGTTGAAGGGTTACACAACACGCTCAGCAGAGAATCTTGAATATGGAGATGAGGAATGGATGATACGCGCCAACTGGCGGTAGACACGTACCGTACTTCAAGTGGGAAAGAGCCCTTCACGGAATGGTTGGCTTCAATCCGAGATAGAACTACGCGAGGTAGAATCGAAAAGAGAATGGACCGAGTAGAGAATGGGAATATGGGGGATTATAAACGTATAGGGACTAATCTTTATGAACTACGTCTTGATTTTGGTCCTGGTTACCGTATCTATTTTAACATCTATTTTACAGAATCAGATAGCAAGACTATTCTGATTCTGTGTGCTGGTGATAAGTCATCACAAACACGTGATATTGAACGTGCTAAAGAATATTCGTTAGATGCCAAACAAAGATATGAGGGATATAATGATGGAACGATTTAGAACATGGCATGAAATTTTAATGGAACGTCTTTCTGATCCAGAAGATGTTATCGGTTACCTTGAAGTTTCTCTTGAAGAATATTTAGATGATGGCGACAAGGCATTTTTTCTGAAGGGAATAAAAAATGTAATAGAGGCACAAGGTGGGATTCTTAGCGTTTCAGAACAAGCTGACATTGATCCGATATTTCTTTCAGACGCTGTAAACAATGGATCCATGCCACCTTTTCATATCCTGAGTTCAATTTTCACATCTTTTGGAGGGGCATCTCCCATTAATCTGCCGCCGACAGAAATGATGTCCAATGCAGTGTCACACGGCGCATTACGGACTTCATGTAAAATGGGATCTGAACCAGTTATAGCGGAAAATTTTACTGAAAGACAATTACAGAATATTAAATACTGGACAGAGCTATGTAAGCATCTAAACCGGCGAGACAGTTATCTACAACGGCCAACGGCTAATGCATCTCATTACCGAGATTTGCAGATTGGAATAAAAGGTTTTTCGTTAAGAGCAAGGCAGACTATTAAACACAAGGAAATCAGTGCTTCGTTGGTCATGAGAGGAACAAATGCAATAGGGCACTTCTACTCTTTAAGGGTGCAGGAAGAAGAAATTGAGAGAGACTTTGGTGACAAATTGGAATGGTGGGCAAGGGCAAAATCTGAGAAACGTGTGGCTTTCAGAAATCAAGATGCAGATCCTACCAATGAAAAAGATTGGTATAATCAACACGAATGGTTAGTTGATATGCTTGAAAAATTACATGCGGTATTTCATCCGCGACTTGAGAAGCTAATGATGGGGTTGTAGGTCTTAACGTTCAGCGAGCAAGAGCAGTGGTTCTTGGTCATTAGGAAATAAAATAGAGAAATAATTAGCACAAGCTGTTAGACAAAGTAGGTGAATTAGAGGATAAATTCTGGGAAATATCAGTTAAGTAATTTTACAAGTTAAATTTTGTCCTATGGAAGATAATAACAAATTCTGGCGTGAACTAAAAGCATTGGTGGCTTTCCTGGCAAGCGGGGCTTTTGCGGCGGTCCATAAGCAATTTATGGTGCCTTCGCCAGAAGTTTCTTGTATTTTTCCTTTGGCAAACCAAATTCACCACTGGGGTCATTTTTCATAGGTGTAGTCCTTCAAGGGGTATTCCTTGTATTGTTAGTCAGGATTGCGTGGCATGTATTATTCGAGAAGCAAGAACTTAAGGATGTATCGGAGAAAAAAGACTTGAAGTGAGGTTTAGAGTTATGAAGCGTTATCCTGAATATAAAGACAGCGGCGTGAAATGGATTGGAGAGATACCAACCCATTGGAGATATAGTCGGCTGAAGTTTCATCTTACTGAAAACTCTGGTGGTATTTGGGGCGAAGATGATGAATTTGGAAATGGTACTTATGTCCTTCGGTCAACGGAAATCACGATAGATGGTCATTGGGATTTACAGAGATTAATAAAACGGGAACTCAACAATGAAGAAACAGAAAGATTTTTGCTGAAGAAAGGTGATTTAGTAATCACAAAATCCAGTGGTAGCCAAGACCATATTGGTAAAACAGGGCTGGTTAATGAAAGAATTGAGTCTATGTTCGTTTGTTATTCGAACTTTGTTCAAAGACTTCGAACCCAGAATCATATCAACAGCAAATTCCTGCATTACTTCATGAACTGTCCTCTTGCAAGAGAACAGTATAAGTATCAAAGTGAAACGACTACTGGGTTAGCTAACCTTAATGCACAATCTATTAACGAATTATTTATATCAGTACCATCTGAACAAGAACAACGCCAAATTGCAAACTTCCTGGACCGCAAAACCGAACAGATTGACCAACTCATCCGCATCAAAGAAAGACGGATAGAACTGCTGCAGGAGCAACGCACCGCACTGATAAATCAAGCAGTGACAAAGGGACTTGACCCAAATGTGGAGATGAAACCGTCGGGCGTGGAGTGGATTGCGGAAATACCGAGACATTGGGAAGTCAATAGACTCAAATACGTTGCCAAAATACTACCAAGTAATGTTGATAAACACATTTTTCCAGATGAGATTCAGGTCAGACTATGCAATTATACGGATGTCTATTACAACGACTATATTACAGTTGATACCGTTTTAGAAAAGGGTAGTTGTAAAGAACGTGAGTTTACGAAATTTGCTTTGAGGAAAGGTGATGTTATAATTACCAAAGATTCTGAGACTCCAGATGATATTGGTGTTCCAACATTTGTCAAAGACAATTTGGACAATGTTGTCTGTGGTTATCATTTAACAATGATTAGACCTTATGCTTGTCGTGGGGGGTTTGTTTTTAGATTCATTCAATCCGATAGGACGAGAAGATATTTTGAGTTGGAGTCAAATGGAATTACCAGATATGGTTTGGGAAAACCATCAATTGAGAATCTACTCTTACCCATACCTCCTGATTCCGAACAACATCAAATCGCCAACTTCCTTGATCGCAAAACCAAACAGATTAACGAACTGATATCCACGGAGCAGCGAAAAATTGAACTTCTCAAAGAATACCGTCAATCCCTCATCTCCGAAGCAGTGACAGGCAAAATAGATGTCCGAAACGAGGTGTAGACCATACCAATGAGGTGTTGGAATTATCCAAACTATGCTGGGTATAGAGACCCGCTCTACAGTGTCAGAGGGGTGACAACATCTATCCCAAATACACCTCACATGCTTGTAAAACATCCACCACTGCAATCGTCCGCATACAAGGCGATGTCCCATCCGGCAACGCCTGACATGCATACTCAAATCCCAAATTAAGGCATGGGCTGCACGGCACAGTCGCCTCAAGACATGTTGACTTATCAGTCCAAGGACCCCATTGCACCGAATTCGTCGGTCCGTGAATTGCGATAACTGGTGTTCCCGCCGCCGCCGCAAGATGCATCGGTCCACAATTCCCACTAATGACTAAATCCGCTCTCGCAAACAACGCTGCGAGTTGATTCACTTGCGTTTGCCCCGCAAGGCAGACCGTCTTACACTTCGTCCGCTCCGTGATCCACTGCGATACCGCCAGTTCATCCGGCGCACCCGTCAAAATAATTCGCGCACCGTAACGAGCTGCCAATGCATCCGCCAGCGTAACATACCTTTCCTGCGGCCACCGCCGACGCGGTTCACCACGCCGACCCGCCTCCGGATGCAGTACAACCAACGGATCCACCTGTTTCTGTGCCAACAAATTCTGACACCATTCGCTTTCCATTGCGCCAATCCAAACTGCAAGGTTTGTATTATCGGCACTGCATCCCAATTCATGCGCAATGCTTAGAAAATTAAGAACTTCGTGCTTTCCTTGAATATGCGGGACAACATCGGTAAACAGGTAGTGTCGGTATTGATGAGCATCACTGAATCCGACAAGGCGAGGTGCCCCCGTAGCATAAGCGAGGATCACACTAAACCGCGACCAATGCTCCAGATCAATCACCCAATCAAAATGCTCCTGACGAAGCATCCGAATTAATTGGTAGAAAGGGTAACGGAACAGGATCCGCCGGTCAATGTAGGGACACCGTTCCAAATATGAGAGATTTGTCGGTGAAGCCAAGAACGATAGTTCTGCTTGTGGAAAGCTTTGGCGCAAGGCACGGACGGTGGGAATCGCCAAGATTGTGTCACCCAACGCGGAGAGTTGAATGAACAGAATCTTTTTAGGAGGGACTGTAGAAAAGCCGGTTTCGCTATCAGAACCTAATCCTTGATTTCGCGACTTAACTTTCCTATCCAGAAAAGTTCTAACAATTTTAATTAAAGATAGCAATATGCTGATCGGAATGCCGACATATCGGTCAAGGAATTTTTGGAGTTGGTTCGACTGCATTCAACACAAAACCATTAAGGTAGCGGCACTGCCTTGGATTTATCCCCAATCCGCCGCATCGTAATATCTTGTTCAACCGTGGGGTCAGGCAGCCCTGTTTCAGCCAACCGAAGCTTCAAAAAGGCATCCATATCATTTCTCAATTGCGCTACAACATCATCCGCTTCCTCTGCCAAACTGTAAATCTCATCAGGGTCTTCCTCAAGATCGTAGAGTTCAATATCGGGTGTGCCGTAAACGGTAGGTGTGCCACCAGTCTCCACAATCAGTTTCCATTTTCGTGTCTGCCATCCGCGCTTTTTCATCCAACCGCATTCTGTCAGGTAGATCGCATCACACGAACCGTCATCTTTGCCATTTTCAACCAAAGCGCGGATACTTGCACCTTCCATCTCTTCTCGTTCCGCCAGCACGCTTTGTCCAGCATAATCCAGAACAGTTGGGGCAATATCCTTTAGTGACACCAATCCATCAAGCCGTTGTTCTTTCGGAATAACCGCAGGACAGTGTAGTACCAACGGAATGTGACAATTTGTCTGATACAACCCGTGGTGATCATACCAAAGTTCGTGTTCATCAAGTTCCTCACCGTGGTCAGCCGTAATAACCAAAAGTGTCTCTTCCATTAGTCCGCAATCGCGCAGATATTGGAAAAGTTGCGATAGAGACGCATCCATATAAGCAATTGAAGCGTCATATAGCGAATTCACATATCTACGGTCTGTCCAGAGACGTTTTTTCGCGATGTTGTCAGGATCATCCGGATCCGGCTTACACATCCACTGCCGAAAATAATCTGTAAACGGTTCGCAGGCGTAAACAGCATCCATGCTCCGATTGTTCGGATCGCATTCATCTCCGCTGTAAAACATCCGCTCAAATGGAAGCGGTGGCAGGTAAGGCGTGTGCGGATCCCAATAGTGCAGAAACGCAAACCACGGCTTATCCTGCGATTGCGCGAGTTCCAACACCTCTATTGCTGTTTGATTCACAGCTTCTGCTTTCCGTGCACTACGGTAACGTGTCTTCCACTGATAGCCGCGATATTGATTGTCCGGAAAACCGCGTTGAAACCAACGCCCCAAATTGTCCGCAGCCACAGTAAAGTATCCTGCTTCGCTTAGCAATTCTGGAAGCGTTTTGATGTTCTCAGAAAGGTTTAAACGCCCACCTTGCGTGATAATTTGGTGAGTCAGCACATCTTTCCCAGTGAACATCGTCGTATGTGCCGGATGCGTCGGGATATGTGGACTAATACAACTTTCAAATAGGGTAGCATCCGCAACCAATGCGTCAAGATGTGGTGTTGTCAGGTGAGTATGCCCATAACAACTCATGCTTGACGCACGGAGCGTATCTAATGAAAAAAGGATGATATTACGCAAAACTCTCCTCCGCTACAATATAGCAGCGTCAATAAGTTGAAGTGATGTCTGCATTGTCTTAATCTGCTGCAGCTGCATCTACTGCTGCAACTTGTGCGCTTTGGATGGCTTCAGCCAGATAAGTAATTCCTTCTGAAATGTCATCTACATGGCAATATGCATACGCTAACCGAATCGCTTTCACCGGATTGCCTGCATAATGGAAGGCACTACCGTTGCTATAGCCTACACCTTTCGCCGATGCCAACTCATTTAACTTATTCAGATCGGTCGATTCCGGTAGGTCTATCCAGAGGAAAAGTCCACCGCGCGGCTTTGTCCACGTACAGAAGTCACTAACATGTTCTTCAAGCGTGTCTATTACAGCTTGACATTTAGCACCGACAGCAGTATTTGTCTTTTCAAGGTGTGCCTCAAGATGTTCCATGAAAAACTCTGCCACGATAGCACTCGCAAGCGCGCTCGTTCCACCATCCCAACGGTTGTGGTGAACCATCCCATAATACGGTTGTTTAGCAACGAAATATCCTTGTCGCACCCCAGCTCCCAAAATTTTTGAGAATGTTGCAATGAAAATAACACGGTTTGATGTATCTAACTTAAACAGTGATGCGGGTGTCGGGTTGGGCACAAAATCAATGTCACCGTAGCAATCATCTTCTACAATCAGTGTGTCGTATTCTTCTGTCAATTCCAACATGCGGTGCCGTCGTTCAAGCGACAAAATCGCACCAGTCGGGTTTTGGTGGTTAGAGGTTGTGTAGATCAGAGAAGGCATGACATTTTGACGCTTAAGTTCTTTTAGCTTATCCTCCAGCGCGTCCATATTCATTCCGTCTATATAATCCATCGGTACCCCGACGATATTTGCCTTAAGATGCCGCATAATACCGAGTGTGCCGCTATAGGTAAATTCCTCCGTTAACACCGTATCGCCCGGTTTAATAAATGTCCCCAACACCAATTCCAGTGCCTGCATTGACCCTGAGGTAATTGAGGTATTATCTACTGGGAGTGGAACACCTTCTCGACGTTCAAAACGCATTGATGCCAGTTCACGCAATCCACGATAGCCAGATTCACCGGGATAATTAACCAATTGACCACCCAATTTTCGCAGGGCCTTTGCACTTGCTTCAATCAAAGCCTCTGTCGGAAACGTGTAAGGGTCGGGTCTGCCCCCTGTAAACGCAAAATCTTTCATTTGGGTTTCCTTAAAATTCTTGGCAGATTCCATATTGACACTATTATAGCACTATCCCAATAAAAAAACAACCTCAAACCTAACATCGGGTGTGTAAAGTTTTTGTACAAAGATTATGCGGCTTTTGTGTTTAGATACCAATAACTATCCCAAGCATTATTCTTATACAAACATCGCCACCCAAGTACAGCGTTGATACCCGGTTTCTCCCACCTCATAGAAGCCCGTTTACATCTTTGCCCGACAACATGTTTACAGGCACTCTCAATCACACCACTGCCAATCTAATATCCTTTTTCTCTAAACGCTTGATACCGCATACGCTTCGCGTGTTTTTCGAAATACTTCGCTTCTCTTTCTAAAATATCCGAAACTTCCGGGTTCTGTGCTCCTAAGGTGCGGATGCGTGCGACCATTTCTGTGATGTGGCCATCAAAAAGATGCGGTTCCGTCGCTTTTATCCACGCACCAATCGCTTCTATTTCAGTCTCACCAAATGCGTGTTTGGCAACATCATACAGATGAGATTTGGCCTGCCTGTAATCCACAATCTCAACCGCATTGGGGAAGTATTCATCGGCTAAGTTCCATATCCACGCAGCACCATCGCCAATAAACACAATCTCCTGGGTATCTATAGCTTCTTGATAGATACCGCTGTTTGTCGCTAACGCAAACAACTCTTTACCAAAATGTGCCACATCAGGACGAGACGCAACATAACGGATACTGGATGTTCTGGCACTCGGTATCGCCCCAGAACCTTGTTGCGGATAATCCCTATAAATACAACCAACTTTTACTTCTTCCCAACCATCCAGTGAGTTCGTCCGACAGCCATCACAACTCACATACCATCGCTGATTTTCTACTGGCGGACTTCTATTCCCTGACGAGATAACTCTTCCGACGCTTCTCTAAAGTCAAGAAGTGCCGCCAAACGACACATCGCCTCAGCAACACGATGCGTCCATTGACCTCGCAACTTCTGTTTGGTATCAAACGGCACATGATTATGACCACAAGGACAACGATACACCCAACGTTTTACACGGATAACACCACACAAGGTCGTAATACGCCGCTCTCTTTTACACCACGGACGACACACTTCCTGATGTTCGGGACATTCAACAGGTTCACCAGACTGTTCACTCGCTTTTTGAGAAATAAATATCTCTAAAAACTTTTGACACCACGAACGAGATGCCTCAAATACACGAAACTCCGCTTCTTCTAACGGTATACACGGATCGGAAAACATCTCTCCCGCAAAATCGTTGAATTCTTCTACAAACTTCTGAAATACGCCTTCAAACGCTTTGACTTCACAACGCTCTAATGATATACTAAACATCGGTATCCTCTCCTATTTTGTTCATAATTTATTAGGATAGGATACCATTTTTGGGTAAAACTTGTAACATCTTTCCAATTCATACCTGTACAAAACTTTACACACCCTTTTTCATTCGGAATAAGTAGTTTTGGACATAAGAAAAACAGCATAAAATCAGACATAGACTGACATCGTAAGGGCTTCCTGACGAGGAAGATAATTGTTAGACCATTTCTTTTGATGGGAATTGGTTATAGATTGTGTTTAATCTTAAGTAGATAATTTTCAATAATCATCATAATTAAACGCGATTCTATCACGTTTTGTCCTGCTTTTATTTCGTTGAGCAGGAACTGATTATTTTGGTTATACATAACTATCACCTCCTTTTATTTGAGTTAAAAGAGGTGGTCTAACAATCGCTTAACAATCGCTTAACAATCGCTTAACAATCGCTTAACAATTGCTTAACAATCGCTTAACAATTAAAGCATTAAAAAGGAAGTTAATCAAGAAAAAGTAGAAAAGTGCTGTAAATGTAGATGGTTATTGACTTTTTCCTTGATTTAAATGGTAAGAAATGGTATAATATAGGCAAGAAAATAGGGGGCGGACACCCCCTATTGAACCGAAAAAGCGGAGTTGCTTTTTCTAAGTTCTATCTTATCTATATCATATTAAGATAGTATAGCACAATCTTTCAGAATAAAGCAACTCCTTTTGACATATAGGAGTATTCTGATGGATTTAATCAAGGTTATGGAGAGATTCCCAGACCAGTCATCCTGTATTGAGTATCTTGAGAAGATACGATGGAAAGGTAAGCCTCATTGCCCACATTGTGGGATTACCGATGTTTTCAGGCGTAATGAGACGGCAACTGGTCGGATTGGTCGTTGGAATTGTAATGGTTGTAAGGCAACCTTCAAGGTTACTCAAGGCACAGTGTTTCACGGGGCTAAGATCGCACTTCAAAAGTGGTTTCTGGCTATTTCACTAATGGGAAACGCAAAGAAGAGCTTGTCCAGTTATCAGTTGAGTCGTGATTTAGACCTGAATCAGAAGACGGCTTGGTTTATGATGCAACGCATTCGTGCTGAAATGGCTACTAAAGGTCAAACTCTGCTGAAGGGTATTATTGAGGCAGATGAGACTTATATAGGGGGCAAACCTCGGAAAAAGAACAAGCGCGAGGACGATGAACCCGCCAAAAGAGGAAGGGGAACATCAAAATCCGCTATTCTTGGCGCAGTTGAGCGTGGAGGTAAGGTAGTAGCTAAACTTGCTGATGATTTAACGGGAAGGGGTATCCTGGCGTTTATTCGGGATGCTGTCAAAATAGATGAATCCGAACTGATAACCGATGAATATGCTGCTTACAATGAGATCGGAAAGCAGATAAAACATCGGGTTATCAATCACAAAGAACAGTTCGCTGATGGGGATACCCACACGAACACTATTGAAGGTTTTTGGGCGTTGTTGAAACGCGCATGGTATGGACAGCATCACCACTACTCTACTGGGTATATCCCGCTATATGTGGCTGAGGCTTGCTATAAATATAACTACCGGAATGTGGATAGCATATTCTGGAAATTTGTTAATGAAAGTATGAGGTGAAAAAATGACTAAAGAAAAACAAGTCTGCCAAGAATGTGGAAACAAAAAGGCCCGCCTACCTGTAAAAAAAAACAGATGGTAGACCTATTGAACCAATTAAAGCAATATGGAATGGAAGATTTAGGGAATATATCCGAAAAAATTAAGTGTTCGTCCGAGCAACCCTAATCATATCGTCTAAAGTTTCTATTGATACTTTTAAATCTGAGATGATATTTTGTATATCAGTTTGGAGATTTGGTGGAATTGCACCGCTTTCAACGATCAAACAGCATTTACAAAGTGGTCGAATCTGTAAGGCACGGACATCTTTGGGGTTAATTTCTAATGCTGTTTCTACATAAGCGAGGGCATCAACAAAATTACCTGTTCTGAATTCATTGAGGCTAAGTCGGATTAACTCAGCTGCTTGTCTGGTGGATTTCATGGTTTTCTTCCCTATTTGTTGGCATGTTCGATTATAAACACGCCAAACTGATGTCGGATTTCTTTTGGCATTGAAGTGTCGAGGGTAGTCCACCCGAATTCTTGATTGGAAAGAACCCAATTTCTTAAATCTGAAGTGAGTGGATACAGGAAATGTTCGTTTTCAATAGCATTAACATACATTTTCCACATCTTTTTAGTATGTTCATCGCTTGATTGATCCATCTTTTCTTTGTCAGCTCGAAGATGTGTTACCATAAAAAATACTACGATGATAACAAAGACACTGAAAATTATCATATTGTACCCCTTAAATTGTAGGTTTGGTCATCCAGTAAATCCCAACTTCTCCACAAAAGAAGTGGGCATCCCTGGTGACCAAACCATAACACCTAACTTACATTAGATATGGGATACCCATAGTCCAATGGTGTTATAGTTTGGTCTGTTAAGAATTCTACAATTTTAAGAAGGGGAATGTCAAGTTAAAGGTGGGAATTTTGAAAAAAGTGGAGAAAAAAATGAGAAATCTAATGTCCGAAACTACTTATTCCGAAAACTTTTGACACCACGAACGAGATGCCTCAAATACACGAAACTCCACTTCTTCTAACGGTATACACGGATCGGAAAACATCTCTCCCGCAAAATCGTTGAATTCTTCTACAAACTTCTGAAATACGCCTTCAAACGCTTTGACTTCACAACGCTCTAATGATATACTAAACATCGGTATCCTCTCCTATTTTGTTCATAATTTATTAGGATAGGATACCATTTTTGGCATTAACCATTCCCTTTCTCTTGTAGGAGGGGTTTTCAACCCCGATTTCCAATATATCAAGCGCGCATTTGCCATTGATTTGACACCAAGTTTCCCAAAATCCGCGCAATCCGTGTAATCCGAGATTTAGAAATTGACAAAAACTTTACACACCGTTTTCGGTTTTTTGTGCGTTTTAATCGTAAAGTCGCGACCGGGAGGTCGCTCCTACAGAGGAGGGCCTTGAGCAGAAGGTTGCAACTACTGGAGAATTGAATGGCTCTGGAAATCGCTTTTAGATGATATTCGCACCTTATTTGAACCCGTGCCATCAGCAAGAACAGCATCCGGACAGACTGAAGCACTCAAAAAGACACACGCTGCTCTCGGCGCACATATAGACACTCACGAAACATTTGAAAAAGGACACGGTTGGATACAAACACGCACGCTTACTGCCAGCACCGCTCTCACAGACTATTTGGCATGCCCGGGGCTTGCACAAGGAAATAGCATATTCACTCCGATATTTTGCCGCACATCCAGAGCAAGTACTCAAACTCATCGGGATAGATACCGAAAATTGAATGGTTCTGAAGGAGATAGATTTTTAGTTGCAATTCCCGAGTAGATGTGTTAAAATTGTATATGTGTAAAGTCTGAATGCCTTGCTTGTAGGAGGACAGGGCGAGTGGATGTCACTGTTTTGGTACTAAACGCAAGCTATGAAGCAATCAATGTTTGCAACCTCAGACGCGCCTTGAAGATGGTTTTCAAGGGGACTGCTCAGACAGAAGAAGTGTCTGACTCGGAAATAAGGTCACCATCGTCTGTCGTTAAAGTACCGCACGTTATTCGTTTGGTAAACTACGTTCATGTTCCGCGTAGTGTGGTCAAGTTTTCTCGTAAAAATGTCCTCGCGCGCGATCAACATACGTGTCAGTATTGCCTACGAGAACTTTCTGCCTCTCTGCTTACACTTGACCATGTTGTGCCTATTTCAAAGGGCGGAAAAACAACATGGGAAAACGTTGTGACTGCTTGCAAAAAGTGCAACAACAAAAAAGGCAGTCGGATGCTTCATGAGACGCAATTCAAGCTGAAACGTCTACCGAAAACGCCTTCAATCTTAACGTATTTGCAACTCAACCGTCATTTTCGGGGTTATCATCCGTCATGGAAAAAGTACCTTTACATTAACTAAATCTGAACAAGTCTTAACGTATGCCGTATCAACCACATCCGGAAAGGCTTAAAAAGTCTTGGGAATTTCAGAGAGCATATAAAAAGGGTAAAAAGTACTGGGATACCTACTTCGTTATTTATGTCTACCACACGCAAATCAGTCAACCCCGTTTAGGAATAACAGTTAGTAAAAAAGTTGGTAACAGTGTTCAGAGAAACCGTGTAAAACGGCTCATTCGTGAGGCGTTTCGGACGCTTAAGCTTGAACTGCCCCCTCAGTACGATATTGTGGTTGTCGGCAGGAAAGCTGCCTACGGTCTTTCAGGACAGCAAGCTAAAGAAAGTTTGCACAAATTGTTCCGTAGAGCATCAATCTTGACGATCAAAGAAACAGGCTTATAGACACACTTGACAGCATAGAGATTTGTGAAAAGCGGATGGAGTCGAATTACTGTTAAGAGGAAGTCCATTAGGTCTAAAAAACACATCCTGCCAGTGCGATGATGTGAAAGAAAAATGAGCCAATTAATCCTTTACGCTATCCGCGGATATCGTCGCTTTATCTCTCCACTTTTTCCTCCAACGTGTCGTTTTCATCCGACTTGTTCACATTACGCACAGCAAGCCTTAGAGCGGTATGGGACCTTCAAAGGCATCTGGTTAACGCTAAGACGATTGGTAAAATGCCATCCCTATCACCCAGGGGGTTTTGACCCGCTTCAGTAACAAAAACACTGATCTTATGTTCACATTCAATGTATGGTGAATCACAAAAACTTCCCGCTATAACCAGAAAGAGGAGTATTTAAATTTAAATGGGAGCCCGCTATATTCTTGCACTCGTTCTAATGATTGCAGTCATGATTGCATGGAGCATGATATTTCGCAAAAGTTTTACGCCTGAACAGAACGAAGTCCCAATTACTGAACAAACACCCCAAGGTGACACACCCGATACTGATATCGGAGAAATGGGAGATGATCCCACTGATGCGGATTCTCTGGCTACGCCAGAGGATAATCCCGACGATCCACAGGTACGTGTCAGAACGAATACTTACGATATTACTTTTAACGAGAGATTGGCAATAGTTAAGAAATGGGAATTAGTAGAAAAGAATGAAAGTGGAAATCTACGTTTCCCTGACAGATCTAATCTATCAGAAGACCTGCCGTTGAACCTTATTCCTGAGACAGCACTTAACTGTCTTGCCCTTCGGTTGGGAAATACAAATCTGCAGCTTGATTTACTTCGTGCCATCTGGAAGGCGGACAAGCCACAAGGAATTCAACTCTCAGATACAAAAGAGAAGGGGACACTTACCTTTACGACTACGATAGGAGAGCAATTGAAGGTTGCCAAACAATTTACCTTTTATAACGACGATAGTTATACGGTTGATTTGGCGATAAAGTTTGAAAACGTTTCAGATGGTTCTGTACCGTTGCAAATTGGCGGAAATGAAAACGCGAATGGCTACGAACTCCGTTGGGGACCAGGGATTAATGCTGACCTGCTCGTACACGAAAAAAAGGCAAGAAAACCTGGACGCCGTGGTGCTGAAGGTGCTAGAACTTATATTGGTACAGGAAAACCAATACGCGAACTGAAAGATGAGGTTGCGTTTGAAACTGTACTTTGGGCGGGGCTTAATAGCCAATACTTTAGTGCAATAATGATTCCCGATCCGCAAATCAAGGCTACCTATAGACTGCATAATGCAGCTGTAAATGAAACAAGAGATATTCTCGTTACAGCACCTACAGAGACTGCTGTATTGACAATTCCAAGTTTCAAACTAAATTCTCAGCAAGAACAAACCCATGTTTTTCGACTTTACATTGGTCCCAAAGATGACGCACTTCTGAAGAAGATCACTGCACCAAATGGCTCGGAAACCCCGATCAACCTACACAAGGTCATTGATTTCGGTATTTTCGGACCCTTGGCTTGGGGAATGCTTTGGTTAGTCAAGGTGTTGTACAGTGTCTTTCGGAACTATGGGGTAGCGATTATCCTTTTAACTGCGTTAGTTAAGGTAATTTCTTTTCCACTCACCCGTAAAGCACATGTTTCAATGAAGAAGATGCAGCAACTTCAGCCGCAATTGACCGAATTAAAAGAAAAATATCGAGACGATCCCCAAAAACTGAACAAAGCAACAATGCGTATTTACAAAGAAAACGGTGTGAACCCGTTGAGCGGATGTATCCCTTGGATTCCGCAGCTTCCTATTTTCTGGGCATTATTTGCACTGCTTGGAAGTGCGGTTGAATTGCGAGGCGCGCCTTTCTTCCTGTGGATTAATGATCTCTCGGCACCGGATACATTGATTTCGCTTCCGTTTACGATTCCACTAATTTCCCGCTTTATATATATAGACGCTATCCGATTTTTGCCTATCTTGAACGGACTAACAACTTGGCTTCAGCAGAAATTTGTCGGTGGTATGTCAGCGACACCGGCTACGACTACTACACAAGCGAAAATCATGCAGTTTATGCCGCTTATCTTCATTTTCATTTTTTATAACTGGGCTTCTGGATTTGTGTTATATTGGTTATGTAATAATGTCTTTACTGTTGCTCAACAATATATACAAACAAAATATTTCCATGATGGCGAACCCGAAAATCAGGAAAACACCTCAAAACGCAAACCTAATTAAGGAGTACTGCCACTTGCAAAACTATATTGAAACTGAAGCAGAAACTGTCGAAGAGGCAATCGAAATTGCACTCACGCAGCTTGAAGCGACGCGCGAACAAGTCAGCATATTAATTATTAACGAACCGACTAAAGGGATTTTGAGTTTTGGTGCGAAACCCGCCAAAATCCGAGCTACGCTTAAGGAAGATATTGCGACTGCTCCTGAAACCGTTTTGAAGGAAATCCTCACCCGGATGGACATTGGTGGTGAAGTTGAATCTAACTTTATTGAAGGAAGTCTGCACCTCAACATGGTTACTGATTCGCCAGCACTACTTATCGGCAAGCATGGGCAAACGCTTGATGCTATGGAACGTATCCTCAATTGTATCATCAATAAAAACGCACTCGCTAAGAAAAAGGTGTTTGTCAATACCGAAGGATACCGCGAACGGAAAGAGCATATGCTCACAGAACTTGCGCATCAAGTTGCCGCAAAAGTCAAACGGACGCGTCAGGATGTCGTTCTCGCGCCAATGTCTGCCAAGGATCGTCGCGTAATTCATCTTACCTTACAATCAGATGAAAATGTTTCAACATTTAGCCAAGGAGAAGGTGATATGCGGCGCGTTGTGATTACAAGACAAGACAACTATTGACCCATAGATATACGACCAACCTTGTGACACACCAAATCAACGAGGCGGCTACCGATCCCCTGGGTGACCTTGCCTTGCATCTATAAGAACGGGGATTGCAATATGAAATTTGACGATACCATCGCCGCCATTGCAACACCGCGAGGCGAAGGAGGCATCGGGATAGTACGCGTCAGCGGTCCGCTTGCAATTCCGATTGCTTCTCAGTTGTTTCGTCCCTCACGTGCGGTTCTACCCGCCGAACTCCCATCGCATACACTCACATACGGGCATATTATAGATACTTCCGCATCCGATGAAGTCATTGACGAAGTGATGCTCGGTGTTATGCGTGCTCCGAAAACATATACCACTGAAGACATTGTTGAATTTAACTGCCATGGCGGGATTGTTACCCTGACAACCGTGTTAGATTTGGTTGTAAAGACAGGCGCAAGACTTGCTGAACCGGGCGAATTTACTAAACGCGCGTTTCTAAACGGTAGACTTGATCTTGCACAAGCTGAAGCCGTAGCAGAACTTATCAGCTCAAAAACAGAACTCAGTCGTAAAATCGCAATTCAGGCACTTGAAGGTAAACTCTCTGAAAATGTAAATAACCTCAGTGATAGACTTGCATCCTTGTTGGCAGAAATTGAAGCATCCATAGATTTTCCAGATGAAGACCTGGATTTTATGAAGGTAGAAACACAGCTTCATACTGCCCGCGCTGTTAAGGCAGATTTAGTGCACTTACTTCAAACTGCTTCAGAAGGAAGGCTTATCAAGGAGGGGGTCAACGTTGCCATTTTAGGCAAACCGAATGTCGGAAAATCAAGTCTATTTAACGCACTTGTTCGGTCTGCGCGTGCCATTGTCACAGACATCCCCGGCACAACACGCGACACGATTGATGAATCCATCAACCTTGGTGGTATTCCGATAAATCTCATTGATACCGCAGGGCTACGACAGACAGACGACATTGTTGAAAAACAAGGTGTCCAAAGAAGTAGAGATGTTCTCAATAAAGCGGAATTTCGGCTGCTAATGTTCGACGCATCGCAACCCTTAAATGAAGCAGATATTGAGCTTTTACAGGTAACGAATTCGCACCGTGCAATTCTGATTCTAAATAAAATTGATCTCCCCAATATCACACAAACACAGGCATTAACTAACCATTGTCCAAAGGCGCGTGTTGTTCAAACAGCAATTACCGAAGGAAAAGGGATTGATGCACTGAAAACTGCTATCTATGAAGAGCTGCTTGGTGGAAAATTCGTCATGGGCGAATCTCCGATTATTACCAATGCTCGCCATCACGATGCACTACGCCGCGCACAAGAAGCTCTTGATGATGTAATAGCGAGCTTAGAAAATGAGATGCCGCCTGATCTCGTTTCTGTTGACCTGCGTATCAGTCTTGATGCCCTCGGTGACATCGTAGGCAAAACAACTACTGAAGATATCCTGGATCGGATTTTCTCACAGTTCTGCGTTGGCAAATAACAAAATTTCGTGGTGTTACGTTTGTCATACTTACAAACATGTTATAATGTTATAGTAAATGCGCCCTTTATTCACACACGGCGTGTTTTTATAATAAATCCACTGATATTTCTTACAATCGTGCAGTACCTAATAACAATCAACATAAAAAGGTATAACGCCATGAAATGTGATTTGTTTGTAGATTTTCTTGACTTTTAGCGCATGAGATACCATCTTAATTAGTAAAACTCATACCTAATTACGCATTAGGAGGTTATCTCACGCAACAACATCTTATCATATCTACAACCTTTTTCAACGGCTTCTATATTCAATTCTCCAGTAGTTGCTAAATGGTTCACTCGGTAAGTATTTAAGTTATGTTTTCCATGTTGGTGTCATAGGCACCTAACTTGTATCACGGTTGCTGTTGTGGCATTTTCTTCCATTCGTATGGGTGCTTGTAGGCATTCCACCAACTCACCGCACCGTTGAGCGCATCCGTGAGTTCATCAAGCGTCTCAAACCTTCTGCCTTTGAGTTGCCAGAGACCTCAACTGTTTCCACTACGGTTCTATCAGATTCAACCAACACGCATATTTCGGAATAAACTGCACTCACACCTCCGGCCACGCCAAGAGTGCCGTCTTGACATCACGACTATGATGCGTCGAAAGATTATCTTCAATCAGCAACCACTTCTCGCAAGGAAACTTCTCTATCACTTTCTCAATGAGTTGAATATGACTCGCAGTATCTCTACGCGGCGAAATCACGATCTCCGCTTGACCGGTTGCCGGTTCAAACGCATCATGCACCATAAGCGTCAATTTAGAGTGCCATATATGCTTGTGGGAGGTGTTTTCAACGCCGATAACAAATCGGGCGGACAAGGTTTCCCTCCCACAGTGTTGGTGCGCTTTGGAAGCGCGCTTGTTTGGATCGCGGATTGTTGTAGCACAAACTTTTGAAGTTTAAGTATTTAAATCGGTAATCCCGATTTCCCCATGTTCTGTAGGTTTTTGTGGGTAAAGTTCGCTGAAATGGTGAATTATGTTCAACATTTACAATAAATCGAATTCACGTTATACGCAGGCATTTACAGGATGATACAGAAACAGAGTAAATCGTTTGCACTTACTACCAACTTCTGATAAAATTATAAGCAACAGGAGTGTTAAACATGTCATGAAAACACCACAATCTACAAACGCAACCAGTAAAAACAAAAGCAACGTCTCACCTTTCCAACCTATGACGAAGGAGACATCCTTAACTTGGATGCTGTCATAATTATACCACTGCCTCAACAATCTGGAACAATACGGGTAAAGTTGATATATGAAGAACCGAGCAAACCAATTCCGGTTGAAAATCCTTGTGAAGAATAGGATAGGAGTAGAACACGCATGCCAGAAGAAAATATCTCAGGCATTACCAAGATAGCTGTAAAGGGTTTCAAGTCAATAGCGGAGGAATGTGAAATTGACATCCGTCCATTGACGATCCTTGCTGGTGCGAACAGTTCGGGGAAATCCAGTATCATGCAACCACTACTGATGCTGAAGCAGACCCTGGAGGCACCCTATGATCCGGGACCGCTGCTGATTGATGGACCAAACGTTCAATTTACGGAGACAGCGCAATTTCTGTCCACTTTACCTGACGAAAAGGGAACAGATCAATTTCAGATACAGATTAAGACTCGTGACTCTGATTTTGCCCACTCGGTGGAGACAACTTTCAGAAATGGACAGATCGGGTTTAAAATTGTCGAAATGACGGTTGAAGTAAAACAAATTACCAAAACATTATCTTTCAAACATTTTACCCTATATCCTGAAATGTCGGTTGAAGAAATCAGGGCACTAGGGGACCAAGGTCCAGTGCGAAACGATTTTAACGCAGTGAAACGTTCACGCTGTTTTTTGTGTTTTGAATCTAAAGATGGTGATCGTCTCTTCAACGTCACCTACAATTCTGTTGAATCCTACATTTTCAACGCTATTCACCTTCCCGGATTACGCGGCAATCCTGAACGTATCTATAAATTGAGCAGCACTGGTCCTCGGTATCCTGGCACGTTTGAAAATTACGCGGCAAGTGTCATTCACGAATGGCAAGAAACGGCAGATGAACGCCTGAAACAAGTAGCAGATACCCTTCATACGCTTGGACTGACAGGAAAAGTCAGTGCCCAAAAAATTGGGGATGTCGGTATTGAACTTCAGGTTGGTCGTATTCCTCGCTATAGAACTGATAATCCTGACATGGTAAGCATTGCCGACGTGGGATTCGGTGTATCTCAAGTCCTACCTGTTTTAGTGGCACTGATTGCTGCAGAACCGGGGCGACTGGTTTATATTGAACAACCGGAGCTGCACCTACATCCTAACGCACAAGTCGCGTTAGCACAAGTGCTGGCAGATGCAGCAAAACGTGGGGTGCGTGTCGTTGCTGAAACGCACAGTTCACTACTGCTTTTAGGAGTTCAAACGCTTGTCGCAGAAGGAAAACTCTCCCCCGATTTGGTCAAACTGCACTGGTTTTCACGGAACGAAGATGGTATTACCGAGGTTGACAGTGTTGACCTGGACGAAGCGGGAACTTACGGTAAGTGGTCCGTAGATTTTGATGATGTCAGCCTCAACGCACAGAGTCGTTTTCTTGATGCTGTTGACAACGTTAGATTTGGCAAAATGGAGACTTCGTGAGAGCAAGAGATTCAAAACGATTAGTGATTGACACTGATGTTGTGCGATCATCCGGTGATGAAGATGCAACTGATCCGAGGGCCATCAATTGCCGTGACTTCCTAAAGGGAGTGATGACGCAAAATCATAGGATTGTAATGACAAGAAAAATCAGTGATGAGTGGAAAAGACATCAATCACGCTTTGCCCTTGAGTGGAGAGCGTCAATGGACGCGCGTAGAAGAGTGGATCGTATTGATCCACCGGAATATGATGAGCTTCAAGACAAGGTCACAAACACAACAGATGACGAAGATGATATTGAAGTAATGCAAAAAGATTTTCACCTTCTCCAAGCGGCACTGGAAACTGATAAGACTGTCATTTCGCTTGATCAAACCGTTCGTGAACTTTTTGCACGAGCATCTCAACGGGTTGGTGAAATCCAAGATATTATCTGGGTAAACCCTGAACGGACAGAAGAAGAACAACCTATTAAGTGGCTCAAAGAAGGTGCACTGCCGGAACAGGATCGTCAACTTGCTACGTATCCAGCACAATAAAATATCTACCCCCGCCAATTCAGATCAATGCTGGTGTATCCGTGCGTATATTGATGCAAATGCGATGGTAAGTCCGCTAAGAAATGCTTGCCTACGCCTGGTATCTCCCACGGAATATCAATATGATGCACTCTGCTCCGAAAACCGATAGCGCATGACAACCGTATCTCGTCAATCTGATTCGGAAATGCGGCGTGATACGTCCGATGCGCAAACACAATCATATCACCAGGATTGGTAAAGAGCGGCACTACACCCGGAACATCAAAATCTGTATATGCCTTCCCTTCTCCACCTACTTTGTAAAATGAACGCTTATCTGCGGTCAGGTTGAACCCTTCTGGTCCTTCCCAATTCTCCACGTGAGAATCCGCAATCACGCATAAACCACCGTGTTCGGGACGCGAACCCGTTATGTAAAACCATTTGCCGGATGGCCACATCCCACGGTTCAGCACATCACCAGAATTCTTTGGTGTATCCGTCGAAAACCCACACCAATCGGTATACCATGCAACAGGATGCGATCCCGGCATCCGGATGATAGCAGCGGACCGATGCACGGTCAGTTCATCCGTGCCAATCAAGTGCCGATGGACTTTCATGAACGGTTCATATTCCAGAAGCTGCCATGCACCAGCACCTGATTCTATCCAAGCATGTCGGGTACGACTCTGTCCATGCTCCAATTCTCTGTTTGGATCTGTGCCATCAAAAACGGCTTGTTTCAAACTGTCCACCAATTTGGGAGGTAATACGTCTTTGATAATTGCAAACCCGTGTGCCTCCAAACATTCGGACATGAGGGAAAGCTGATTGGTTTCAAACTCGTAAGTGTATCCAAGTTCAGGTTTTTGAATCTGTAAATAGTGTTCCATAAGTAAAGCCCCAAAGGTATTTTGTTGATATTGTATTATTCACGCATCGTGTTGTCAACAACAATCTTTCAGATGTAAGTTATCATCTTGCACTAATTGGTGACTTTTGTTAAAATACTAATGCAAAATCAAATATCTCTCAAGATTGGGAAGTAGCACAACTGATTCAATGCATTACACAAAAAGGCGTTAATTATTTGATAATAATGAAGACATAATACTTTTCAACTTAGGGCGAAACCCCTATTCGGAGGAAAATAATGGCAGAAACCGTTTTTGTGGGAGAACATGAAGTCACATTTCCAGGACCACACCTTGGTGTGCTGCGGGACTGCAACGCCGTGCTTGATTCGGCAGAAGGCTTGCATAAACAGATAGCGGAGGACGGGTATCTACTCGCTCGCGGTTTAATTGACAAGGACAAGGTGATGGCAGCACGACGGGCTATCCTTGAATACGCCGAAGGCAATGGAAAAGATGAAGTTTTTAAACCGGGAACTGAAATGATGGATGCTATTGCTGGACCGGGAAGTCCGGGGCGGACGATGGGCGCGCCTGCGGTTACACATCATCCGGATGTGTTGTCCGTTTTGGAAGGTGACCAACTCTTTACCTTTTTCCGAAACTTTTTTGGTGGCGATACCCGCACGTTTGATTACAAGTGGCTTCGGTTCGTTCGTCCTGATGGTTGGTCGGGACCGCATTTTGATTTTGTCTATATGGGCAGAGGGTCAAAGCAGTTGCACACCTGCTGGATTCCATTCGGTGATGTGCCAGCGACGATGGGGACGTTGACTGTTCTTGTCGGATCGCACAATCTGGAAAGTTTTGCACCAGTGCGCGATACTTATGGCAAAACGGATGTGGATAAAGATGGTACCCCAGGGCATTTCGGGCGCGATCCGATAGCAATTAGTGAGAAGTACGGCGGGGAATGGCAGACAGCGGATTTTGAGATGGGTGATGTCATTGTCTTCACTATGCACACGATGCACATGTCCACCAAGAATCTATCGGATCGGTGGCGCATCAGTTGTGACATAAGATTCCAACCCGCAGAACACCCGATTGATGAGCGGTGGGTAGGCAAAAATCCTATATCGCACACTGGAGGTCAGAAGATTTCGTTTGAGGAAGCGAAAAAACAGTGGGGATTGGAATAGAGGGATAGGAATTTTTAAACGATAGACGCGGTTATAAACCGCGTCTATTCTCAATTATTTAAACAACGCTCGCCGAATTTGCCGCACCGCTTGCCGAATCCGATCCTCATTCTCTACAAGCGCAATGCGGATATAACCTTCACCGTTGTGTCCAAACCCAGCACCGGGAGAGACACAGACCTCCGCTTCATTTAAGAGTTTCATTGAAAAGTCTAAAGAGTTGAGGTGTTTCCATGCTTCAGGAATAGGTGCCCACACAAACATTGAAGCCTGCGGTTTCAACACTTTCCATCCGATTCGGTTTAACCCATCAACTAACACATCACGGCGTTTCCGATAAACAGCTGCGTTTTCCATGACCACATCTTCTGGTGTACGCAGTGCCATAATCGCAGCGACCTGAATAGGTGCGAAAATTCCGTAATCGTAATATCCTTTTATCCGTGCGAGTGCCTCAATGATATCACGATTGCCAGCAGCGAACCCGCATCGCCAACCCGCCATGTTATACGATTTTGAGAGAGATATAAACTCAACGCCAACATCTTTCGCACCCTTTGCTTGTAGAAAACTCGGTGCTTTATACCCATCAAAGACAATGTCCGCATAAGCCAGATCATGGATTACCACCATATCCTGTTGTTTTGCGAACTGGACGACCTCTTCAAAAAAATCCAACTCTACCACTGCGCCGGTAGGATTATGTGGAAAACTCAATATCAACACCTTCGGTCTCGGCCATATATCACGTGTGATTTCTGCGAGGGAGGGGACAAAAGCGTTTTCCTCTGTTAACGGAATGCTCACAACGCTTCCACCTGCAAGGACTACACTATACATGTGAATAGGGAATGTTGGATTAGGCACCATCGCCAAGTCCCCATCATCAATCAAGGCTAAAGCGAGATGCCCTAATCCTTCTTTAGTGCCGATGACAGCAATCGCTTCCTCATTCGGATCAATATCTACACCGAATCGGCGTTCATAGTGCCAACTGACTTCTCTCCGCAGGTTGTAGATGCCGCGAGATGCAGAATAACGGTGATTTCGGAGCTCCTGCGCTGCTTCTGTGAGTTTATCAATAATGGGTTGCGGGGTCGGTTGATTAGGATTACCCATCCCCAAATCAATTATATCTATTCCCTGTTGCCGCCGTTCATGCGTCAACTGCTTAAGTTTGCCGAACATGTATGGCGGAAGTCGATTTAAGCGTTTTGAAAATATATTCATTTTCCGAAGTCCTGGTATTTTTTAAATATGTGTTAACAAATTTGTTTTCCTATGTCTTATCTACCGTGTTCCCAATATTCCCGCAGCCGTTTACCCCAATTTGATATGACTCTTTGTGGACCTTGATGAACAATCTGCTGCCTATTGAGTTTATTTTCTTGAGCAAGGAGTTTTTCTCTGCACTCTTTGACGACTTCTCCGTAAGCTGCGTCTTCTGCAAGGTTTTTTGTCTCACATGGATCGTCATGCAAGTCAAACAATTGGGCAAGTCCAAGCTGCTCAGCAGCTGGTCCGGGCGGCACAAAATCCTCCACCGCTTTCGGTTTGTATTCTGTAACGTATTTATACCGATCAGTGACAATTGCGCGTCCCCAATAATTGCTCTCTATGTAAGCATATTCCCGCCAAGGAATATCTTTGCCTTCTGCAAGTGCACGGAGGCTCATTCCTTGACACCCTTTAGGTGTATCACTGTCTGCGTAATCAGAGACAGTTGGAAATAGGTCTACACTGGAGACGAAGTGTGTTTCATCAAATCGATCTTTCTGGACAGAAACACCCTCCCCTAAGCATGAAATGATGAACGGCACCTGCACGCTTTCTTCATAAAGCGCGAATTTCTGAAACAGCTGGTGGCTTCCACACGCCTCACCGTGGTCGGCACTAAAGATGATTAACGTGTTATCACAAAAAGACGTTTGTCGCAGCAAAGAAAGCACTCTACCGATCTCTGCGTCAACTTTTTCAATAAATCTGTAATAGTTCCACCTTAGATAACGCCACTGGAGTTCGTCCCAACTGCGAACCGCTTTTAGGATGCGCGCATGGATAAGCGCGTCATCAACCCGTTTACAGACGCGATTTAATACCGTTTCACGTTCATCGTAGTTAAAGTTATCAGGTAGCGGTGGCAAATCGTCTTCTGTAAGAATTCCCTGTTCTACCGGATTTGGTATGTGTTTTTCCTCATGGTTGTGTAGATATTCACACACGTCATGCGGATCAATGTATCCAATTTGCAGATAGAACGGTTTATCGCCATCGTAATTCGTTAAGAAATCTGCTACTGCATGAGTAGATGCTGAATCGTAATATGCAGCACCACCTGCCCCAATATTGTTTTGTCCGTAGTAGAGTGTCTCAAAACTTTCACGTACATTCCTGCCGGGAACATGCCATTTTCCGCAATGGAACACCCTATAGCCACTTGCATTGAGTACCTGCCCTATATCGGGAATTTCTGTGTGAAGTTGTCCTCCGTTGAAAGGCACACCTGTTTCGGATGTGTATAATCCTGTTGCCCAACTGGAGCGTGCCGCAGCACATACCGGATCGGTGCAGTAAGATTTTTTGAAAGATGTTCCATTTCGGTGGAGTCCGTCAATATTAGGCGTGTAGAGATACGGATTTCCGTAGGCAGATACAGCGTTCCATGAGTGTTGGTCGGTGTTAATGAAAAGGATATTGGGACGTTTGCTCATGAGGGACTCCCCGTCTTCTCTTGAAGCACCAACGTCTCAAAAACACTTGCAACAATAGCGATGTTCCCGTTTGCATCAACCCACCAATACGATGGCAAGACACCTGCACCGTAAAGATAATAGCCATCAAGTGAAATCGGGGATTGTATTGAATCAAGGAAGCCGAGTTTATTTTTCGGTCTAAATTGCTCAAGGTCTTCAAGTAGGACGATATCTACGTGATCGCCAGACTTTTTCATCTTTTCAGCAAGCGCGGGAATAACATCAAAAAGTGCCCAATTGCACGTCAACGATAGGGAGTTGTCCACTGTCCCCGTAGTGACTTCAGTGCCGTTAATGTGAAGTCGAATCTCTGCGTCTACGGTGAGGTGTCCATCCCACGCTAGTCCGGAATATGCGTCGTTGCAACTATTTTGAACATCAACGCGCCAACTTTCATGAAGTGGGCGGTAGCATTCATCACGACAACAGAAGTGGAACTGTAAATTTTCGCCGCTTGTTGTATTCTGGTATCGGACATTATAGTTCCAAATATCACCGTTACCTTTCTGGCGTTCAATGATAACCGTTCCAATACTTAATGCTTTATCTGGAATATCTCTTCTCTGATAGCCGCGCCAGAAATTCGGTAATATTTGATAAACGTGCTTTGTAGAATTGTCTGCATCCGCGTTTGTGTCATGGGTAGCAGATTTAACATCATACCCATGTAGCAACTCAATCAGTTCCTTTGCAAAATCAGGGTTTTGTGCGCCATGATTGTAGTCAAATGACCAGTGTAACGGATTGCTATCATTCATGATTTTACGGAGATTTTATTATTGATGTAATAGGAAAAGGTTTATTCGTGCTATTTTATTTTTTGCATTTGGCGAACATCACATCTTGTTCAGAGACCTATTCACCCTCCTTAACAAAAGCCACACCCTCAAGAATTTTACCGGATGCGGCTTTATGGGCATAACGGGTAGTTTCTGGTAAGCGGAATCTTGGACAACATGCGATAGTAAACTTCCGTGCTGAATCCAGTGAAATACGGTGTCCGATTGATACGTAAACAACGCTAACGTTAGTGCGCGTTCGGAGCGCAGCCCCAATAGTCTCGTCTTTGTCCAAAAGATATGTGTAAGCACCTTTTTCCGTGTCTGGTTCAGTGTATTGTCCGCACAAACGAGACTTAGCACAACCAATCGTCGGTTTATCCAAAATCAACCCTAAGTGGGATGCAAGTCCAAACCGTCTTGGGTGCGCAATTCCTTGACCGTCTACTATCACCAAGTCTGGTTCTGTTTGTAGACGCGCGAAAGCCACCAGAAGCGGTGGTATTTCGCGAAATGATAAAAATCCTGGTATGTAAGGAAAACTGACATGACTTTCAGCAACTACACCGTCTACTACTTGTAAATCGGGGAAGTTCAACACTACCACAGATGCAAGTGCAATATTGTTTTTGAGTCCGATATCTACTCCTGCGACCGTTTTGATTGTATCAAACTGATCTACCGGGACTACCTGATGGCGTAAATCGTTTTGGAGTTGTCGTGCTTCTTGAGGTGTGACATTCCAAGGATGAAGGTCTTGATACTGCATATCAATGCTTCGTTGCCCGCTTATGCTCGCTCCTTAAAACTATCACACCCAATTTCCTTTAGACGGCATCTATTCAGGTGTTCGGCCACGCGTTCCGAAACTTACGTCAATTTCATAACGGAACACGTTGTACATCTGTTTTGACCGCATAAATTCGATAACTATGATAACAGAAAAGGTGTCAGTTGTCAAGATTTTTTGTTGCTTTTTTGAATTCAACAATCCGAGGCTTAGCGATATGTTGAACTCCCGCAAAAAAAGCACTAAGAATCAAGTATCCAGCACCAATTCCCATCAAGGAACACAAACCACTTATGAGAATTACGTTAAACATCAATTGTGCCTCCTGCAAACCTAAATTACTTTAGGTACTCAACATGAGTATTCCCGTTCATTTTGTTTATTTCAAAGGTTTACAATTCTTGGACTGATAGAGTTCTTAAAACTAATATTTAATTAAAATTTGTATTTATTAATCGTACTTGTATTTATTAATCGCACACAGTCTTCAATTTTGTTGCCATACACATCTGCTGAGATGTTTAGCAAACATTTCAAGGTTTCCATTATTATTTATTAACTTAAAAGACTTTTATGCTTGACACTTGTGAACATGTTTCAAATGTTGCAAAAGTGTTGTAATACTAAACGATTAATCCCTTGCTCGGTTTCAAATCAATATGTAAATTTATTTAAGTTGAGCAAAAACGATGCCAATTCGGAAATTAGCAGTTTGAAATTCTGTTCGGTGATTAGAATGCAGTGTGTTGATATCATGTTAAGACTTGTATGTTGTATTCCGGCAACTATACAATCGCTGAATTTCAGTCTAAATTCGTCGGGTGCTAATCGGAATAAGGTGGGGTTTTTCATTAGAACACAAAAATAATGGAAAATGATGTGTCAAAATTGAGACATGCCTATAAGCAATTTTGCATTGTAGTGGTAAGCAAGTGTCTTATTTTGATAGTGTGTAGATGTGCACATTACAATTTATTAATTTCAGGTTTACAAATTGCAGCAAGGCAAAGTAAAAATAGATGCAATTCAACGCAATACACGGTATAATTACAAGTGCAGTTCTATAACATATTGTAGATTGTCATACTGGAGAAAAAGATGTTCAATCGCCCAAAGGCTAAAGATAACACCCTCAATAATCTGTCCTTAATAGACAAAATTAGGCGAAAATACGATTTAACGCCACCTATCACACTCATCCTGGTACTGACAACGCTGTTTTTTGTTGCATTCCTCATATACCCCCTCCTCTATGTTTTCAAAGAAGCATTCTGGATTGAAAACAGATTTGACCTAACATATTTTAAACTGATGGTAACTGATCCGAACAAAAGAGAACTGGTTATCAATAGTTTCAAAATTGGTGTTATGGTTACGCTGTTGACGAGCATCGTTAGTCTTCCGCTGGCATATTTTCTCACCCGCTACCAATATCCAGGTCGCAATACACTTCGATCTGTGATTTTAATTCCGATGATAATGCCTCCGTTTGTTGGGGCTATCGGAATGCAAAAATTTTTCGGAAATTATGGTAGCATAAACATGCTTCTTGACAAACTTCATCTGATGAATTTAACCGAAAATGACCCTATTGACTGGTTTGAGGGAGGTTTTTGGGGTGTAGTTTTGTTGTCAACGTTACACTTATACCCCATTATGTATCTAAACATTGTTGCTGCATTGGCAAATGTTGATCCGAGTTTAGAGGAAGCTGCAGAAAACCTCGGCGCATCGCGATTCCAAATATTCCGGCGAATTACACTGCCTTTAATGATGCCCGGTTATTTTGCTGGTGCGATTCTCGTCTTTATCT
Source organism: Candidatus Poribacteria bacterium (assembly GCA_965197475.1). Taxonomy (GTDB): domain Bacteria; phylum Poribacteria; class WGA-4E; order WGA-4E; family WGA-3G; genus MSPOR6. Next base: position 3,517,539 of record CBDANF010000003.1, read on the forward strand.
GGGCATTTACCGACCTTGGCACACCATTGATTTTTGACTACAACAAGGTGATTGCTGTCAAGATTTTCCGACAAGTAACTGAAGCGAACGTAAATCCGATGGGATATGCACTTGTAGTCCTTGTTATTGTGCTGACTGCTCTTGCATTTTATGCTTCAAAGCGGTGGACAGGTAGCAAACACTATGAAATGCTCGGACGAGGCCACGTAACTTCTCGTGAGACAAATGCAAAATTGTGGATGCGCTGCGTTATCTACCTGTTTATCGGTGGATTGACGTTCATTGCGTTGTTACCTCACATCAGTGTCATTTTGGCATCCTTAACACCGAATGAAGGTCAATGGAACATGACCGTACTACCGAAATCGTTCACCTTTGCGCACTATGTAGAGACATTCACACATTCCGATACATTACCGAGTATTCTCAACAGTCTGAAATACAGTATCTTTAGCACGTTAATTGCACTGATTGTTGGTGTTGCGATCGCGTATCTCCTCACCCGCAAACGTCTTCCGTTCCACAATTTGTTAGATGCGGTTGCGATGTTACCTTTGGCACTGCCGGGTGTTGCGATTGCTTTCGGATATATGGGAAGTTTCTCGGATACCTCATTTCTTTTGCGGAATCTTCCAGAGGGGTTTATTGCTGTGATTGATCCGAGAAAAAATCCGACGTTTCTCTTGATTATTGGTTACGCTGTGCGGCGGTTACCGTATATGTTACGTGCAATATATGCAGGTTTCCAGCAAACCAGCGTAACCTACGAAGAAGCATCACAGAACATGGGGGCAACACCCATGCGAACACTTTATAAAATCACATTACCTCTGGTTTTTGCCAATATCCTTGCCGGTGCGATTCTGGTTTTTTCCTTTTCTATGCTTGAGGTAAGTGAAAGCCTGATTTTAGCGACTCAGAACCAGCACTATCCGATTACAAAAGCAATTTGGTCACTTTCCCAACGTGTTGGTCAAGGTCCGTACATAGCGAGTGCGCTTGGCGTTGTAGGGATGCTAATCTTAATTGCGTGTCTGCTTGGTGCGGGGCGCGTTCTTGGCGGAAAGTTAGGGGAAATTTTCCGGATTTAGCGTCAGGTTTGCAGAAAATGATTCGAAAGAAACCTTCTTGGCTCATGTAAAAAGTAAGTGCTATTTTTTCAAAGTTATGTTAGCGTGTTACCTATGGACTTTCCAATACAATCTCTCCTGGATGAAGAAAAAACTCAAGCGTGGGTGTTGGATCATTTCCACCTTCAAGGGCTGTGTTGCCCAAAATGCCAAGCGAGCGTGGCGGAGGCACGCAAGTTCCGTCCGACTGAAACAAGTGGTCTACAAGTGTATCGCTGCAAACACTGTGAGAGCATCTACAACCTCTATACCGGGACGGTCTTTGCTGGCACGCAGTTTCGTCCCTCACAGGTCGTTCTGCTTTTGCGCGGTGTCTGTCAAGGTGTTTCAAGTGCACAACTCGGGTGTGAACTGGGTCTAAGTCGTCAAACCGTTCTTTCTATAAGACGTAAACTCCAAACTTCGGCAGAGCAGATACAACCCGAAGCTGCTTTACCTGATGCTGAAGTCGAAACAGATGAGATGTTTCAAAACGCCGGTGAAAAAGGCGATAAGCACGTTGATGCTTCGGATCCGCCGCGTCGGCGTGGCAATAAACGCAGGGGACATGGGACTTATGACAATGATCGTCCGCCTATTGTTGGGACGAAAGGTCGCGAAAGCGGTCTCCTGAGATTACGTGTTGTGCGGCACACCGATTCTGCGACGCTTTCAACACACGTTCATCAGTGGACGTTGCCGACTTCAACGGTGTATACGGATGGTTGGCGTGGCTATAACCGTATTCAGCGCGCCCGTGAGATTGTTCTCCATAAGGATGGCGAGTGGGCAAGAGACGCAGACGGTGATGGTCTTTACGAGATCCATACAAGGACGATTGAAGGTGCCTGGACGACGCTGCGAAACTTCCTTCGTCCCTTTCGTGGCGTTCATAAAAAGTTCCTCGCCGGTTACGTCGCAATCTGTGAGTTCGTCATGAATCTAAAAGCTGTCAGTGTTGATTTTATAGCAAAACTCGTCAAAAGCACTTACTCTTGACATGAGCGACCTTCTTTCTTGATAAAATACAGGAGATATAAACCGATAGTATATAGAACCAACAGTAGTCATCTGCATGGTAACAAACTTAGTAACGATCTAACCCCAGATATAAAATGACATAAAACGAGGATTTACCATGAAAATATTTCTGACCGTACTTATTCTGTCTACCGTTTTTTCTCTAAACTCCTTTGCCGGATTTTTTGGTTCTGCTACCTTTGAAGGGCATACGGGTAAAGTTGATAGCGTCGCATTCAGTCCGGATGGCGAAATGCTCGTAAGTGGCGGTTGGGACAACACCGTCCGTCTGTGGAATGTTGCCACTCGTGAAAACATCCACACACTCAAAGGGCATACGGCTGAGGTCTATGCTGTGGCGTTCAGTCCGGATGGCAGAATAGTCGTAAGTGGGGGTTGGGACAACACAATCCGTTTGTGGGATGTCGTTACTGCTGAAAACATCCACACACTCAAAGGGCATACAGCTGCGATTTCTTCCTTAGCGTTTAGTCCTGATGGGAAGATACTCGCAAGCGGAAGTTATGACCGGACTATCCGACTGTGGGATGTAGCTATTACTACAAACATTGCGACACTCACTGGGCATAAGGGTAGGGTCTTAACTGTGGCATTTAGTCCGGATGGCAAAATGGTTGCAAGTGGGAGTTGGGACGACACCGTCCGTTTTTGGGATGTAGCCACTGCTGAGAACATCAACACAATCACAGAGCATCCGGGTGATGTCTGGAGTTTAGCGTTTAGCCCTGATGGCAAAACAATCGCAACTGGGGGTGAGACCCGCTATATCTATTTGTGGGATGTCGCCACTGCCGAAAAAATCAATACATTCACCCAGAGTAACCAGGGTGCCCTTAGCGTGGCATTCAGTCCTGATGGAAAAACAATCGCAAGCGGGGTTTATCCCAGGGGCATCCAACTGTGGGAAATAGCCACTGCAAGAAGGATCGGTAGTTTTAGTGATACGTATCAAAAAATGAGTACGGTCGATAGTGTCGCATTCAGTCCAGACGGTAAAACAATCGCAACTGGGAGTTGGGACCCTACCGTCCGTCTATGGACTATCACCAGATGTTTTAAAATCACGCCCTATCCCATAGTATCTCCCGCAATCGGTGAGAGGTTTACTATCAACATTGAAGCTGATATGGGACCAAAAGTACAGGAAGCCTATTTTAACTTATACTTTAATTCACGTGCCATTCGTTATGTTGAAACTACTGGCGGGGATTTAATATATCTTTCAAGTACTTTTGAGTCGGACTTTACCTATACAACCAGCCTAGGTTTCGTAAGGTTTGAATCACGTTTTGGTCCAGGCAAAGGCACATTGGCAAAAATAACCTTTGAGGTGATTGATGTAAGAGAATCTAATATCAGATTTCAAGGCATAGGTTATATAAACACGCCCTATCTCATTTATGAAGGAAAGATTATACCACCCGAGTTCTCCTCTCCTGCTGTTGTCAGCATTACCCCATCCGAAGTGCTGTCTCCTGCTATCGGTGAGCAACTTGTTTTTAACGTTAATATTGCCGACGGTCAAAATGTTGCACGTTCTGAGTTAACACTGGACTATGATCAGTCCGCTCTTAAAGAGATATCGCGCAGTGAGGGAAATTATCTGTCTGGTGAGATTGGCAACGGTGACGGCACACTTGAGACGATAACATTTGAAGTTCTTGATGTCAAAGCCTCAACTGTAAGTGTCTCTGGGTATCTGGTTGCTCCAAATGGATATCGTTATGTTCCTACCTTTCAAAGTGCAGAGGTGATTGAACCGCTTCTGGGAGATGTTAACAGAGATGGAGTCGTGAGCATCTTGGACGTGGTCCAGGTTGCATCAAGTTTGGGACAGGTTTCAGCAGGCGGAAACCCCGCAGATGTCAATGAGGATGGTGTTGTCAATATTGTAGATATGATTACAGTCGCTGGGGCGATCAATGACGCAGCTGCTGCGCCTGCAGTGTGGAATCGCTACCAAGGGGTTGCTTTTACAAGTGACCGAGTGCAAAAGTGGCTATCCCAAGCACAACAACTGGATTTGACAGATGCAATTGCACAAAAGGGCATTCTCTTTTTAGAAAATCTCTTAGCATTGTTGACACCGAAAGAGACAGCACTTCTACCGAATTATCCAAATCCGTTCAACCCTGAAACGTGGATACCTTATCAATTAGCAGAACCCGCAGATGTAACGATTTCCATTTACGCAGTAGATGGAACAGTGATACGTACCCTCAACCTTGGACATAAAACTGCGGGAATCTATCATGATCAAACCCGTGCGGCATATTGGGATGGTAAAAATGAAGTCGGTGAGGCGGTTGCAAGTGGTGTCTATTTCTATACTTTAACAGCAGGCAGCTTCAACTCTACGCGGAAGATGCTGATATGGAAATAGTATCAAATGACCATAGGATATCTGGAAGGTTGATGTTTATTGGCTTCCCAGCGATCATTAATGAGTGGGTTGCGTTGGGATCGCGAGCATCCTCTTTGAGAAATGATGCGTTTAGCGATAAACGTGTCTAAAGTATAGCAAAACCAGTAGCGGTTGTCAACCATATTTTCAAGGCACCTGCCCCGGTTTTGCGAAGTAAAGTTCGTCGGGAACATAGGATTAGGGTCTCATTGGGCTTCTCCTTGGTGAGTGGCTTCATCGTTTGAGTCTGAATTGGCAAGGTCTGCATCTATGGCTTGGAGTTGGTGCTGCGGTATGAGGTCGAGATATTGAGAGATGACGCGTTTAGAAAGTCGTGTAATCTGTGAGATTTTATCAATATCTGCGGTTGCTTTCCGAACGACTTTGACGCTCTCATAATCGCGAATGTATCTATCAACTGCCTCCTTAGAGTGTTTGGTCTTTGCGGCAATCCTGGGGGTGAGATGTCCTTGAAGATAGAGGGTTATGATCTCTTTCTTATGGGTAATAGCCCCCGATAAGTCATGGATATTGCCACGGGTGGGCAAGAGTTCTCCAGTGGTTTTTTGCCATTCATTAACATAATCACAGACAACGGCATCGCAGACATTGAGCAAAACTGCCAAGTCGAGTTGTGTCAATAATGCCCCTTGGTCATAAGCTTGATGACACCAGCGGACCAAGCGATTGATCCGCAATTGCCGGGAGGTGAAACCGTTGCGAAAGGATTCAATATCCTCTGCGGCGAGGTAAGTCAGGATGACGGGTTTCATGCGGGTTTTGACGATGGACTTTCCTCTTTCTGGATGCTCTTCAATAGGGACGGCCATCCAAACGAGTTGTCCATAACTCAAGAAACGCTCATCCGGGAGTTGATCGCCGGTGGCGAGTTTCTCCAAAGGAAGGGTAATCACGAAATAGTCTTCAACGGTCTTAAGAATATCATCAACAATGGCGGTGGCAGTGACTTCGCCTTTGTCATAACCATAGTCATTGAGAAAGCGGTGAATGAGCAACTGTCGTAGGGACTTATCGTTGATGCGTCTGAATTTCTTCTCGTTGATTTGCGTGCGGGTTAGAGGTTTGCTCATGAGAGGTCCCCCTTTTTTGTGTCCTCAGGTTCTGGGTGAAGGAGTTGGGTCATGCGATCTGTGTGTTGGTATTCCTCATAGAGTGAGAGATACTCGCGGATCAACCGGTCAGATAGATGGGTGATCAGGCGTATCTGTGCGTTAGGAAAGCCTTGATGATGGAGCGTAGCGACTTGTGTAAAGTCTTTCAAGTAGCGGTAGACAGCTCGTTCGCTGTGGTTCGTCTTTTTCTCGATTTCGGTGAAGGTATAGGCTTTGAAATATAACTCCAGGACCTGGGTTTTATGAGAAGTGCCGGGGCCCATGTCGTGTTTCGTCCCGCGCGTCATAACGAAATACCCATCCTGCTTCAAGTGTCGAATGTCGCGTTTGACTGTAGCAGGACTGGTGGTTAATAATACAGCTAAATCCTCGTAGCTCAGTAAGGCATCTTGGTCATAAGCTTCTTGGGTCAATCGGAGGATCCGATGCCGTCTGAGTCCTGCGAGACCATAATTCGCTAAGACTTCAAGATCGGCGTTTGTGTCATTGAGAGTTAGCCGACAGGAAACTTTTTTCGCTAAAGCGATATGTTTACCTGCGGGTTCCTCTGCGGCGACTGCCTCGTAGCAGATTTGCCCTGATGTCAGGTGCACATCGGCGTGTTGTTCAAAGTAGGTGGAAATCTGTTTATAGTAGGCTTCAGCAACGAGAGGCATTAGATTAAAGTCTGCTGAAATCTTCTGAATAATCGCGGCTCTGGCATTCTTGGATTCGAGCCGAGTGATACCGTAAGCGGTATCCTTCTTGCGGTTCATATCGACCTCCATGAATAGATTATCGGGGATCCGAGGACATCTACTCGTTAGTTTAACGAATACTAATAGTATAACTCATGGGGTCATTTGATACAAACTATAAGTAAACTCCACTCATTAAACAAGCAGGAGAAACATTAATGGACATCTTGCATAGCGTTCGTAATGCGCTGTTAGATGCACAGGACGTGCTTAATCGGTTTATCCAAAACCCTGACAATATCGCAATCATTGCCGAAACAGCAGCCCTGATGCGAGACGTTTTTGAACAGCAGGGAAGAATCTTTACGTGTGGCAATGGTGGCAGTTTGTGCGATGCCATCCACTTTGCAGAAGAGTGCACCGGAAAGTTTCGGGATAATCGGAAACCTCTTCCTGTTATTGCGCTAAGCGATGCAGGGCATATCACCTGCACAGCAAACGATTTCGGGTTTGCGGAGGTGTTCGCTCGTCCACTGCTGGCACTTGGACACCCCGGTGATCTGTTAGTGGCACTCTCAACAAGTGGTAATTCGGAAAATGTTGTTCGTGCGGCTGAAGCAGCAAAATCACGACAGATGCACGTGTTCGGGTTGATCGGTAGAGATGGCGGAAGGCTCAAACACCATTGTAATACTTACCTAATTGCGCCTGGTGATACCGCAGATCGGATACAGGAAATCCATATTAAGGTATTACATATTTTGATTGAGCATATTGAACGACTAATGTTTCCTGAGAATTATTGACAAAATTACAGTATTATGATACTATTCAGTATAGGTAAGAATATCACCTTTAAGATTTGCAGTTAAGCGGAGGAGAATAATTTTTTGGCAACTTCAAATAAACACCGGGCATATTGGCGGAAAAATCTACAATATCTCGCTATTCTACTCGGAATTTGGTTTATTACATCGTATCTATGCTCAATTGTTTTTGTCGAACAACTTGACAAAATTCAATTCGGTGGGTTGCGCCTCGGCTTCTATTTTGCACAGCAAGCATCTATATGGATTTTTGTTGTACTGATTTTTGTCTACGCATGGTTGATGAACCGTTTAGATAAAAAATATCAGGCTGATCGTGATGCGGAGGATTCTGAATAAACATGAGTGTACAAGCCTGGACTTTCGTAATGGTTGGCCTCACCTTTGCATTGTATATCGGACTTGCGGTCTGGTCCAGAGCACGTTCAACAGGGGACTTCTATGTTGCTGGCAGCAACGTGCATCCGGTTGTGAACGGATGGCAACAGCGGCGGATTGGATGAGTGCTGCATCCTTCATCTCAATGGCAGGACTCATTTCGTTTATGGGACGCGACGGATCCGTCTACCTGCTTGGATGGACCGGCGGATATGTGTTACTTGCACTGCTATTGGCACCCTACCTCCGTAAATTCGGTAAGTATACCGTGCCCGATTTTGTCGGTGATCGGTATTATTCACAGTTGGCACGGGTTGTTGCTGTTGTGTGCGCTGTGTTTGTCTCATTTACCTACGTCGCAGGACAGATGCGCGGTGTCGGTATTGTCTTTTCCCGGTTTCTGAATGTCAATATTACAATAGGTGTACTGATAGGCATGGGGATTGTGTTCTTTTATGCTGTCCTCGGAGGGATGAAAGGCATTACCTACACGCAGGTTGCACAATATTGTGTCCTCATGTTTGCTTACCTCGTGCCTGCTATTTTCATCTCAATCTTAATTACCGGCAACCCTATTCCCAGTTGGGATTGGGCGCAGCAGATAATACAGGCGTGTACCTCTTAGACCGCCTCAACGGACTGCACGAAGCACTCGGTTTTGATCGGTACACTGATGGAAGCAAATCTACGATTGATGTCTTTTTCATTACGGCTGCCCTAATGTTAGGAACAGCCGGACTTCCGCACGTGATTATCCGTTTCTACACAGTCCGAAAAGCTTCAGAAGCAAGGATTTCTGCAGGATGGGCATTACTATTTATTGCACTGCTCTATACAACTGCCCCCGCAGTAGCAATCTTTGCACGAACTAATCTCCTCAATACTGTAACTTCTGAACAGGATGGCGAATTAATAGATGTCAAATATCAGGACGTGCCAGAGTGGTTTAAGAATTGGGAAGCGATTAAACTTATTACGTTTAACGATTTAAACGGTGATGGTGCAATTCAGTACCGTGGACCAAAATCCGATGTAGAGAATGAACTCGAAATTGACAGGGACATCATGGTGTTGGCGAATCCGGAAATCGCGAAACTTCCGAATTGGATTGTAGGATTAGTTGCAGCGGGTGGCTTGGCAGCCGCTTTGTTTACAGCGGCCGGACTTCTTTTAGTTATCTCAACTGCTATTGCCCATGACTTACTTAAAGGTTGTATTGTCCGAGATTTATCAGAGAAAAACGAATTGACCGCAGCACGAATCGCAGCCGGTTTTGCGGTCTGCATCACAGGCTATTTTGGTATCAACCCACCCGGATTTGTAGGACAAGTCGTCGCATTTGCTTTTGGACTCGCTGCAAGTTCATTTTTCCCCGCAATCGTCATGGGAATTTTCTCTAAGCGGATGAACAAAGCTGGCGCAGTAACAGGAATGATTGTCGGTATCACTTTTACAGCAGCGTATATCATCTTTTTCAAATTTATAGAACCCGATCTTAACAAGCCAGAGCATTGGCTATGGGGCATATCCCCTGAAGGAATCGGTACTCTCGGCATGGTGTTAAATTTTATTGTTGCTACTACCGTATCTGCTTTCACGCCGCCTCCACCTGAAGAGGTGCAAGCAATGGTTGAAGAAATTCGAGTTCCCTAAAATGGAGGTGTTCTGATGAAATTCAAAACCTTAGTTCAAGATCACAGTTCATCACTGCCTTGGATTAACATACTTAAATTAATCATTTTCACACTTTTAATAGTTGGTATTCCTGTTTCCGCACACGCAGCAAAGGTGACTAACTTTATTCCCGCAGAAAGTTTCGTATACGTCCAACTTAAAGATATTGATGAAGTTTACAGTGAAATTGAGATTTCGGAAAATTGGGAGAAAACCCGCGATCTACTCATAGACAAAGCAGATTGGCAGCAAATGCAACAGGGTTTGTTGATGGCACAAGGGATCGTTCGCACTGATGTGTTCGGTTTAATTGACACTGTAGGATACCAAACAGGGTTCGCATTGTGGAAATCAGAGACAGATACCGTTCAGGGTGGATTTGTTGTGCATTCAGGTGGAAATCTTGCAGAACTGCAACGATTGACCAAAATTTTGACCGGTTTTATTGGTTTGTCTGAAGGCACGTTAAAACTTAATGCAGGGGAATATAGGGGGGTTAAATACAATACACTCCAGTTACAGGAAGTCCTTTTCACTTATGGATTTGTAAGTGATTTTCTTGTTGTAGGCATTGAGGAGAATAGTTTTGAAAAGTTAATTGACACCTACCGCAAGAGAGTACCATCTATTCAAAAAAGCATATCGTATTCAAAAGCTTCTAAAAAGTTCGGGGAAGGACAATTGAGCGTTTCGATTAATGTATCAGAGGTATTGCCTTTGGTCGAAGATATGGATGCTAATGTGAGAGTACAACTGGAGACTTTTAAAAATGTTTATGCTAAACTCAACTTGCTTGATACAAAGCCGCTTCTTCAGATTTATACCGAATTCGATCCCACCCTCCTAGAAAGCAAAATTGGGCCTTTTCTGCAAGAGGGGGGCGAAATGGAAATACTTAAAAGCTTGCCTGGGGAGGAAGACCTGTTTATTGCTGTTGCGCCAAGCTGCTTAGAAAATGTGTGGCAGCTTGCTCAAATTGCAATTGAAAATGCAGAATCGGATGAGGCTTATGCTTTCATTACGTTTCTTGAAGGGATTTTGAATCTCAACTTTGAGGAAGATGTCATCGCTGGTTTGACTGGCGAAATCGCCTTGTCTGTTGATGATTTAACGCTGTTTGATCCGAATGCTTTGGAAAGCCTTGAACTTGAAATAGATAACAACTTTGAGATTGATGCAGCAAACGTAGATACACTCGGAAGCTTAATTTTCTTTCCCAGTAACCGCCTCAAATGGGATCAAATAAGTAACAGTCTTTCTAACCTGCAGAATACTTCTGTATCCCACACTAACTATAAAGGCACAAAAGTTGCGATGTTTGCTTCGAATATCTACTATGCTGAAAGGGATGGGCTCGCTCTTTTAAGTTTTTCTGAAGACCAGATGTATTCAATCGTAGATGAACTTCAGGCAAAAAAGAAGCCATCCTACTTAAAGCGTTTACCTAAAAACCCACTGGTAGTTGTAAAACTAAACATTGCGAAGTTGTTAGAGTTGATTAATGGTGCTATGCAGATAGAAAATGATGTTGTACCAGCAGATGAAATATTTCCGATCCTTGCTTGGATAACAGTCAAAGAAAATGAGGCAGTGTTAGAAGTGACACTTTCAGAGAAAGAATCGCCGCTTGAGATATTGATAAAATTCGCACCTTTTATCGCTTCCCACCTGAAGAATTAGGAGGATAGCAAAGTAATGTTTGCTCGGATTAGAACACTCAATCAAAAAACAAAATGGATGAAGTGGCCAAGTATTGTTCTTTGCTTGCTCATTGGAATATATAATTTTGTTGATGGTTATACATTTCTGCAAGATGAACCAGGCCACCGATCAGGGATACTACTCATTATCTCTGGTTCGTTTTTCCTCTTAAGTGGTGTCTTTCAATGCTTATCACGTTATCTCACTGCTAATGTTGTTGGCGCAATCTCAGCTGTTGTAGCAGTGGTTATATTTTTCATCGCGTAATCTCATTCTTGGATAAGACCGTAATTTAGTGTGTTGGTAAATTTAGAAAGGAGCCTGCATTTTCCCAGATATATGCTGTTGAGGTGTGAAAAGTTCCATTTTGTGACGTGTCCCTCAACTAAAGTAGATAACATGAGAGAACTTGCAGGATTTTGAAATGATAGATGTCTGTTTTTTTGCTGATGAAGTTTCCAGAGAAGATTTTGAGGAAGCTATAAAACTCGGTGTGGAAGCCGGTGCCACTGCTGCGGAAGTGCGTGGTGGCGTTTGGGGCAAACACGTTACCGAAATTGATGATGACGACGTAAAGCGCGCGCAGGATGTACTAAGTTCTTATGATGTCAAGGTTGTCAGTATCGGTTCACCTTTCGGGAAATGCCCAATAGACAATCCACAGGAGTATGAACGGCACCTACGACACTTCGATCGAATGGTTGAACTTGCACATGCATTTGAAACACAGATAATTCGAGGATTTGCATTTTGGAATCCAAATCGTAGGCTTAAAGAGACATCCCGCCCGGATATTAACGATTATTTGGAACGAATTGCTGAAAAACTTGCCCCTGTCGTTCCAATTGCTGAGAGCGCAAACGTTATCCTCGCTTTTGAAAATGAAGATGCCACACTTGTGGGCACCTGTGAAGAGACACGTGCAGTTATTGATGCGCTTGGTAATAGTCCGGCACTCGCTTCATGTTGGGATGTTAATAACGGTTTACACTGTGGTGAACTCCCTTTACCGGATGGATATTCACATATTAAGGGACTTGTGCGGCATGTGCATGTCAAACCGAATCGAGAGAAAAATCTGGATCCGATTCGAGACACAGACTTAAAATATGAACAGTTGTTAAGAACACTTGTCAATGATGGGTTTACCGGCGCAGCAAGCATTGAACATTGGGGAAACCCGCAACAGATGTTAGATGGTATTCGTCAACTTCGCGCTGTTGTTGAGGCAATGTAACCTCTACACCAAAAACGTAAGGAAAATTTTTTATTATGCAATTGAAACCTGATGCCCCACATCTGAATTGGCAAGGCGTTGTGTCTCTTGAGAAAACAGATGACTCACTTATGCCGTGGCGAACTCCTCACCAGATGCACGTGCTATTTCCAGAACCGTTATTAGAACGCTCAGCGATGCCCGCAGGGGTTCGTGTCAGCTTTCGGAGTAACACCACCCGCGTTTCGGGCAGTATCGTTGAGCAGCGCGAATCCGGTATGCTTGACCTCTGTTGTAATGGAGAATTCATTGAATCGTTTGATCTGAAGGGAAAAAACAGCTTCGTCTTTGAGAATCTGTCGGGTCAGGACAAATTAATTGAATTATGGTTGCCACAATTCGGAAGGTTTCAACTTCGTAATTTAAACATAGATGATGGCGCGACATTAGAACCGTTCATTGATAAACGTCCACGGTGGATCACTTATGGAAGCTCTATCACCCAGTGCCGCTCAGCGGCATCACCAACGCAGACATGGCCAGGGGTTGTGGCACGCGATCAAGGGTTCAACTTAACTTGTCTCGGTTATGGTGGGCAGTGTCACCTTGATTCTATGATAGCGCGGATGATCCGTGACCTACCAGCTAACTATATCTCAATGTGTCTCGGCATCAACATCCAAGGGGCATCTAGTTTGGGACCTCGTGCGTTTCGTCCGGCAATTGTCGGCGCAGTACAGATTATTCGTGAAAAACATACGGACATACCTATCGTCCTGATGTCACCTATCTACTGTCCGAACAGAGAAGAAAACCCAAACGCTGTTGGTTTCAATCTGCAGAAAATGCGTGAAGAGGTGCAAGCAGCTGCCGAAGCACTGCAAACTTATGGTGACGATAATATTCATTACGTCAGCGGTTTAGACGTATTCGGTCCTGACTTTGTTGACCTGCTCCCGGATAACTTGCATCCCGATGCAGAGGGATATAGAGTGATGGGAAAGAATTTTATAACTGCGGTAGCTAAGAAATTTTTTCTGATTCCGTATAAACCTAAAGTGCACGAAGTATTGAATTCCGTGACAAATACAAAAACCTTTTACAAAGAAATCCAACGCTAAAACAACCAAGACTCAAGTAGCACTGAGCGTTGTTGCATAGTTATGGAAGGGTTTTCGCACAACTACCGCGAAATCATTTTGACAAAAGCCTCCTAATTCTATTCGCAATGCCTCTGCTGCTATAAGGAGGTATTTCCGATGAGACGTATAATGTACTGTTTGCTTGGGGTGGTAGTCATGTTAAATGCGCCTGCGGCTTTTGCAATCCATAACGAGGAGAAGGGACCGGAAAAATTCGGACGCTACGAATTCAAAGAACAGGATATTGATGCAGCAACTAAAGCTTGTGATGCTGACGGTAAACCGGGACCCGAATTTGTGCCAACGGTTCGGGATAAACAACCGAATTTGGCTTTATTGAAAGATGCTAAAGCGGAGGCTTCTTCCCTATTAGCAGGGTGGTGTCCCCACCGGCACTGCACGGAATATCTTAATGATGGCTTCTACAACAACTGCCGTAGTTGGATCATTGATACGATCCCCGGCTGGGCAGAGATCGACATCGGTGCTGTCGCTAATGTGAACCGCATCTTTTTTGCAAGTGATCATTCGCAAGGCTTCATTGACCGCACAGCTGCCGATTTTGACATCCTCGTCGCAACAACCAAGGCAGATGCAAACTCTATGCAGATACATGGAAAAAAGTCTACACCCACGAGGGGGCACCAATTAGCAAAACTACTGAGTTTACATTTGAAGATGTAGAAGCACGTTGGCTGCGCATCCACATTCGTGCCAATAATGGCGCGCGTATTGATGAAATTGAGATTTATGGAGGCAATGATCCGATGGCAGTTGAACCAACTGCTAAACTAACGACAATCTGGGCACAAGTTAAAACTGATAAATTCTAACAATATGTAATACCATATCTAATTGACATAATATCATAATAGCTTGTTTTATACCATACACCTTTCGCACCGCTGGTGCTTAGTTTCTTGTGGTATACTTTTCTATACACCTTCCGCACCGCTGGTGCTGATACGATTGACTATAGCCTCGGAGAGGCAGCATGCGCGTATGGCATGCTGCATGAGGTATATAGCAGCTGATGTCTGTGTTTACCAAGCTCCAGAGGGGCGACAGGTGTATATTTTCCACCGCATAACACTAAAATCGACGCATAAGGGTATCGCAAGCTCTACCCGACGGACGAAATAATGCAATACAATCTATTAGAAATGGTATAATACCATTTCTAATAAATTATCTTTCATTAGGGATTTGTCCGTGGAAGAAACCCCCTTATCAGGGGGACTTTTAAAGAATAGTCGTTATGTAAGTTTTTCAAATAGAAATGGTATAAGGTAACTTGAAGCGTAAATGATGCAGCAAAAAACCGCCTTGAGTACAGATCGCGGCATTGATCCCTTAACCATCGGCATTATTGGTGCTGGCAGGATGGGAAGACATCATCATAGTGCAATAACCGGCTACGGCGCGCGTGTAGTTGCTGTTCACGATGTTCGGCTTGAGGTAGCACAAGAACTTGCAACGCTTGCCGATACTGAACTTGCTACCGATGTATTGGGTGATTTTTTTGATATAGAAATGAACGGGGTGGTGATTACAACGCCACCTCCTGTTCGTTTAGAGCCTATCCAGATGGCGTGCGAACGCGGTATCGCATTGATGGTTGAGAAACCGCCCGCACTGAATATTGCTGAAGGACAAAAATGTCTTGAATGTATTGAAAAAGCAGATGTGATCGCAGCGGTCGGATTTCAACTCCGGTACCATCCTCTCTACGAACGACTGAAGGCATTAATCACTTCAGAGACTGTCCATCTGGTGCGAACAGTCTGCACAATCAATTACTACCTCAATTTTCAAATGCCTACCTGGTTTCTACAGTCTGAGATAAGCGGTGGTCCCTTAGCAGAACAAGCGGTGCATGTGCTTGATTGTGCAAGGTTTGTTTTAGGAAATCCGAAACCTATGCAAGCACACGCATTGGCTGTAAAAAATATGGCGTTAGACCGAACCGAATTTGACGCTGAAAATGCTATCCAGATGACTTACGAATTGGACAATGGCGTTTTCGGAACACACATGAATCACTGTGGTACCGAAGGGTTTTGCTTTGAAGTTGAGGTTGTAGGACCGCATTTACGCTTGCAAGCAAATATGGCGGATAACGCAATTCGCGGCTATTTTAATGGTGATACAATAAATGAATCTGCTGTTTCGCAAAACAGTTTAGGTTTAGACAAAACTGAAGCGTGGCTACGTGCTATTGAAACGGCGGATAGAACACTGATCCGTTCCACTTTCGCTGACGCACTTCACACGCTTGAATTGATTGACGCGGCAATTAAAAGTCGCAATACAGGCAAATTTATTAAAGTGGAGGAATTGTAATGATAGACTGGATCTATTTTCGGAATAGCTGAAACTCATGCAAAAAAGTGCAAGAGGTTCTTGACACACACAACTTACAAGCAGAAAACCGATCTGATGCGCGAAAAGAAAAACTGGAAGCAGACGCTGTATGGGATTTAATGGTAAATGCTGATCGGATAGTTGTCGCGAAGGGTAAGAGCGTGGAAACCTTTGTCCCAAATGATGATGACCGTGAATCAATTCTGAAAGCAGTTTTGGGACGCAGTGGTAGTTTGCGTGCCCCAACGGTCAAGACAGGGAATACCTTTTTTGTTGGCTACAACGATGCACTCTATAGTGATGTGCTGTTCGCAAACGGGTAGCTAAAAACAGATGGTTATTGAAAAGATTCTGATTACCGGTGCTTCTGGCTATCTTGCCCAATTCATCATTGAGCGGTTGCACACCGAATATCAACTGACACTGACTGATATTGTTGAACCGAAGCGCGAGTTTGATGGAACAACATTTATCAAAGCAGATGTAACAAATGCATCTGAAATTGAAGATGCGTGTGCAGAGCAAGATGCTGTCGTTCACCTCGTCGCGCTGGTAAGGGAACGACACGGTAAACCTAACCCTTTATTTGCAGATGTAATGGTAAAGGGAACATGGAATGTCGCTGAGGCATGTGTGCGGCAGGGCGTGCAAAAATTGGTTAACATCTCAAGTATTGCTGCATGCCCACCTGCGCCAGGGGTCCAATTGCCTTATCAGGTTGGCGATGCGTTTCAGTTTGGTAGAGGCGACCTTTATTATGCGTTAGCAAAACACCTCGGTGAGCAGATCGGCTTAGCCTACCATCAAGCACACGGATTGAAAGTAATTCATGTCCGTCCAGGTGTCATAGCAGGAGATGGGCAAAATCCCGGTCCTTCAGCACCTGAAGTCGTAACCGATCCTTGGTTTGTTTACGTTGATCCGAGGGATGTTGCACAGTGTGTGGAACGTGCTATTGAAACGGAACACGTAAATTACGGCGCATATAACGCAGTCGCTGGTCGGGCAGACTCGCGTTACGACTGGAAGCAAGCAAAAAAGGAATTAGGGTATTCACCCGAACACAATTGGGAAGATATACCGGATAGTGATCAGTGAGGTACTTATGACTTCTCAAAAAGACGAAATCCAATCACAAACCTCTGAGCTGCTTAACGAAATCACTGCACTTGATGTTGAACTCACTGAGGATTTCAAATCACAATTATCAATCGCTCCATTTTTATCTCGGAAAATTGTGAGTTTTCAAGGAAACAAAGATAAACCAGCATATAGTTGGTATAAATACAAAGAAGCGTTTTCGGCGGGACTTGTTGCCTATTTTCTGGGCGGTTATGAAGGTGGAATGCGGGGAACAGT
This sequence comes from Candidatus Poribacteria bacterium, assembly GCA_965197475.1. Classification (GTDB taxonomy): domain Bacteria; phylum Poribacteria; class WGA-4E; order WGA-4E; family WGA-3G; genus MSPOR6. The sequence continues at coordinate 3,534,564 of CBDANF010000003.1, forward strand.
GCTTGACCCATTCGCAGGTATAGGCACAACACTCTTTGCCGCAAGTGAGCAAGATATTCACGCTGACGGGATTGAATTGCTGCCTATTGGACAGGAAATTATCCAAACACGACTTTTATTGCAAAAAGGCTTGACCTCTAATGAAATTGCTACGTTTGAGTGCTGGATAGTCTCTCAACCATGGAGGGAATTTCCGGAGAAAGTGCCATTTAGCACGTTCCGGATTACAAATGGTGCCTATCCTTCAGAAACATTAGAAGCAATTGAACGTTACAGGGGTGCACTACAGCAGGAGAGTGAGAAGATTCAGGCAATTCTTCGTCTTGCATTGTTGTGCGTTTTAGAATCGATTAGTTATACCCGAAAAGATGGACAATATCTGCGTTGGGATGCGCGCTCGGGCAAAATACGACCAGGCACAAAGCCGTTCAATAAAGGGGCAATTCTTTCATTTGAGGCTGCAATAACTGCAAAACTAAAAGAGATTTTATCAGATGTAACTTCTGCTGAAACACCCACAACTCTCTTTCCTGTAACACAAACATCAAGTGATATTCGGTTGTTTAAAGACTCGTGTCTTGAAATTTTACCCTCCTTAGAAACATCAACTTATGATGCAATCATGACTTCGCCCCCTTATTGCAACCGTTACGATTATACTCGGACCTACGCTCTTGAGTTGGCGATGTTGGGTTTGACCCATGAAGAAGTTTGTGATTTACGGCAGGAAATGCTCAGTTGTACGGTAGAAAACAGAGAGAAGGATTTATTGAAAATTTGTCCGAAGTGGTCTCCATTTATAGAAGCAGTCAACAATCAGAAATTGCTTAAAACAATAAACACCTATCTTGAGCACGAAAAGGCGGCTGGTACATTAAACAACAACAGCATTCCGAGAATGGTCCGCGGTTATTTTTCTGAAATGGCGTGCGTCATTGGTGAATGTTTCCGCTTGCTAAGACCGAATGCGCGTCTCTTTATGGTCAATGATAATGTGCGCTACGCAGGTGTTAGCATTTCTGTAGACCTGATTTTATCCGATATAGCACGAACGTTGGGGTTTGAAGTTGAAAAAATACTCGTAGTACCAGGAAAAAAGGGAAATAGCAGTCAGCAAATGGGCACTTATGGTCGCATACCTCTTCGTAAATGTGTATATGTCTGGAGAAAAAGATAGTGTTGTATATTCAACATTTAACTGGTAGTACGGACCTAATTACTCCTCCAGAGGAAATCCGCGCCGGTTTTGTTACTCTTGCATTGGAAAGGAATCGACAGGCTACTCCTTTTGTAGAACAAGCAAGAGCATTGAAAGTTTTAGCACAGCAAGCTAAATACCCTATTGACTTACTTAAAATTGATGGGATTAAAACCGCGTTACTGACAGCTGCAGGATTTTCAGATAAGGCAGTTAGACACACAGATGAAATCAACCAAACAAGAGCAATAGAACAATTAATAGAGAATTTTTTAGAACCAGTTGGCACAGAGTTTGTTGAGGAATTAGTTTATCGATTTCTCTTGACACGTGGGGATTCGTTAGGTGGTGCGATGCGGAATATTGCAGGCAAGTTAGCAGAAAGGAAACTAACCCGTGCAATTATTTCTGCACTGACACTAACTGAGACGACTTACCAGTGGTATAACACTGTTAGTAACACATGGATCACAGGAAAAAATGGTGAAGCAGATATAGAATTGAGTGTAAAAGGGCTTAGTTGGGAAAGGAATGGTGAAACGCGAACACTAATTTACAATAAAACTATTCCATTAGTTAAGAAAAATATAGATATGTGCCTTCTCTGCTGTACCACAGACGAGATAAAGCCTGCAATTTTCAGAGTTCCTGAACAGTTTATCGCCTTTGGTGAATTGAAAGGAGGAATTGATCCTGCTGGTGCAGATGAACATTGGAAAACCGCACAAACGGCATTAACACGGATCAGAACATCTTTTGCAACTGAAAACTTGTCACCAGACATCTTTTTTATCGGAGCTGTTATTGTTGACAGTATGGCACAGGAAATTTGGAGACATCTTGAGGAAGGAACACTGAAGAACGCAGCTAACTTGACAAAAGCTGACCAAGTTGCATCATTATCCAATTGGCTTGTTAGTTTGTAAATTAGGAAACACTACTCAGAGCCTTACAACGGCACGAGTCCTGCATATTTTATACCTGTCAAATATGCGATTTCGCGTTTCCAAGTGGTTAGGTCATCTGGGTTAAATTGGTTCAAATGCTTATGTCCACATGCTCGTGCTAAAACCTGCATTAATTCAACAGAGGCAGATAAAAACCTATTCAACCTTTGCGCTGCAGCATGAACCTTCAATCGTGCACGCAAATGCTCCTTTTGCGTGGCAATTCCGACAGGACAATTGTTAGTATGACACGCCCGCATCCCGATACACCCGATCGCTTGCATTGCTGAATTCGCGATCGCAACGCCATCTGCACCGAGTGCCAATGCTTTGGCAAAATCTGCCGATGTTCTCAAACCACCAGTGATGATAAGCGTTACATCGCTATTCCCAGTATCATCAAGATACTTACGTGCACGTGCTAACGCAGGCATTGTCGGCACTGAAATGTTGTCCCGGAACAGAAGTGGCGCAGCACCAGTGCCACCACCACGACCATCCAAAATAATGTAATCCACGCCGATGTGGAGTGCCGCTTCAATATCCTTTTCAATATGTTGTGCGGAGAGCTTAAACCCAATCGGAATGCCACCGGTTTCTTTCCGAACTAATTCCGCGAATTTGGCGAAACCGTCTAACGTTTCCCAATCGGGAAACCGCGCAGGTGAGATTGCCGGTTGTCCTGCGGACAACCCGCGAACAGATGCTATTTCTTCGGTTACCTTGCTACCGGGCAGATGTCCACCGGTTCCTGTTTTTGCCCCTTGTCCGCCTTTGAAGTGAAACGCTTGCGCAGGATCTAATTTTTCAAAAGAGAAACCAAATCTTGCAGATGCTAACTCATAAAAATAACGACTGTTTGCCTCAGCCTCTGCTTGTAGCATGCCGCCTTCACCAGAGCAGATACCTGTGCCTGCCATTTCCGCGCCCTTTGCCAATGCTATTTTCGCTTCAGCCGATAATGCCCCGAAACTCATATCGGAAACAAAGATGGGAATCTCTAACCGCAGCGGTTTCTTAGCCCGTGGACCGATAACTAATTCAGTACCAACCAATGTTTCATCAAGATGTGGAGTTTTGTGTAGTTGTGCCACCACAAACTGTAGATCATCCCAATTCGGCAGATCATTTCGAAGCACACCCATTGCTGCAGTCTGACCATGATGACCAACTTTACTAAGTCCATTGCTTGCTAATTCCTGAATTTCAGCAACAAAAGGTTCTTCTGTTGTCCCATGGATGTCCTGATAGGTTCCCTGATATTGATCACGATGATAGGGTTGTGGGTTCTCTTTTTCCCACTCACGAATTTCATCTTCGTCAACATATACCCCGTCATCTTCTAACCACGCGGAAAACTTAGCAAGACATTCAGAATTCAGGTACTCGCTTATACCCGTATCGTAGCGATAATCCCAAAAGTGAACGCCACAAATCAGGTTCTCACCATCAATATAACCGTCTGCAAGCAGCGCGCCGCGATGATGGCATCTTCCGTATAACACAGAAATCTGGTTATCATATCGGATAATGACTAAATCTACATTCGCAACAAGGGCGTAAGCAGGTACACGGTCTTCGAGTTCGCTAAAATTAGCGACTTTTGTTTTCGTCATGTTTTCTGAGATGTTCTTTCTGCGGATTAGATGCGTATGTCCGACCTTACTGTTGCGGTGCGTTATGAGAATCAATTCCAGATTCTTCCTCACCACCAGATGTCTCTTGTTCCAATTGTGCGAGACGTTGATCTAACGCTTGCTGCTGTTTTCCCAATCGCAACAAGTAGAGCATAAAAACCAACCAGATTATCAGATAAGCGGATACAAGGTATTTAAGGCGCGTGCGTTGTGCCGATTCCAGTTTTTCTATTGAAAGTGTGACTGCTTGTTTTACAATGTCTTCATCCTCTGCAGTAACTTGAGATTCCGAGATTGCCTCCTTGATAACCACTTCAACCTTTTCACGGTCCAAAGTTGGCACCTGAATTGTCAAGAACAGCAAACTGAATACGATCAAAAAACTTAATAAGATTACAATTCGCATCAAGATATCTCCTCTAAATGTTTCCGGCGGATCACTTCATAGCGTGACTCTGTCTTTTTAATCTGGGACTGTAGGATTAATAAAAGTGTAAAAAGTATAATGAATGCTACTAACACCACAATCCATGTATGCAGTATTGATGGAACAACATTAAATTTTGATCCACGCCCTGGATGTGTTTTTTCTTCCCACAATTTTGTGGCAAAATGGACAATCGGCACATTGAGGAAGGCGATAATTCCAAGCACCGCCGAATAGAGTCTGCGTTTGTCTTCAGCTAAAGCAGAACGAAGAATGAAATACCCAACGTACATTAGCCAAAGAACGAGTGTACTCGTAAGTCGTGCTTCCCAGTTCCACCAGGTATTCCAAGCATATTTTGCCCAAATGGGACCAGAAAGCAGCACAATAGTACAAAAAATAAGACCTATTTCTGCTGCTGAAGCTGCCAGCAGATCGTCGTCCGGTTTGCGTTTAATCAAATACTTGATGCTAAATATAAAGTTTACACCGAACGCCAGATATACAGTCATCGCAGCTGAAACGTGGAAGAAAAAAATCTTCTGAACCTCTAACATTGACTTTTCAATCTGGGCATAGGAGAAGATAAGATAGAGGGCGATGAAGATCAGGATTGCGCTGACGAAGGTAAGAATTTTTACTGATTTTCCCATATTGGACTCCCAGTTAGAATTTCGGGGCCATCCGATAGAACAGCCACTGTATGCTCAAAAAGGGCAGATAAGCTTCCATCTGATGTCGCAATTGTCCACCCATCTCCTAAGGCATCTACGCTTGGGTGTCCAGCGTTTACCATTGCTTCAATGGCGAGCACCATTCCTGGTCTTAGACGGACCCCACGCCCCGGCGTTCCGGTAGTAGGCACTTGCGGTTCTTCATGCAGATGCCGACCGATACCGTGCCCAGAAAAATTCTGAATTACGGAAAATCCGGCTTTTTCAGCAACATTTTGCAGTTGGAAAGAGACATCACCTATACGGTTTCCCGGTTTTGCTGCTGATATGGCAGCATACAGCGAAGCTTTTGTTACATCAAGTAATTTCTGTGCTTCGACTGAGATTTTTCCTACTGGAAAAGTAAAGGCGTTATCGCCGTGAAAACCGTCTATGTTCACAGCAGTGTCCACACCGATAATGTCGCCCTCCAGGAGTTCTTCCGACTTATCAGGGATACCGTGAATGACTTTGTTGTTGACAGAGACACAGATTGTGGCGGGGTAAGGACTGTGCTGTGGAATTTGATACCCAAGAAATGATGAGGTGGCATTCAGGTTAGCAATCGTTTTGCGGGAGACCATCTCTAATTCATAAGTAGTAATCCCAGGCTGAATTGCATCTGAAATTGCCTGCAGAACTTGAGCCGCTGCTTGACCGCTGTGCTTCATTTTCTCAATTTCGGCTCTGTTTTTGATTCTTATTTTTTGCATATTTTAAAAAGTGGTTTTCAGTTAAAAAATGCCCAAGGCAAAATAACTTCACAGAAAACCTATACTGTTAACGTTGTTATCCGACAATTTCTCCAATCAACGTATGTGCCGTAGCAGAATGGATTTGGACATTTACTATATCACCGACCTGAGTGTTTTCCTTCGGAAAAACTGTCGTCTTGAACGTATCTGTTTTACCTTGATACTGCTCCGCATCACGTCGACTTTTTCCTTCAACTAAAACAGGAACAGTTGATCCTAATGTCTCATGATTGATGTCCATAGAGATTTGCTCTTGCAGCGAAATAATCTCATTCAAACGTCTCCCTTTTTCAACTTCAGGTACATCGTCGAATAATGTTTTATCCGCTAACGTCCCTTCCCGTTCAGAGTACTTGAACATAAACGCAGAATCGAATCGGATGTCTGCCATCAGTTGGTAGGTTTGCAGAAAATCTTCTTCGGTTTCTCCACAAAAGCCCACAATCACATCAGTTGAAAGCGCGATCTGTGGAATCCGTTCCCTGAGTTTTGAAACCAGTTCACGATATTCCTCTGCTGTGTAGGTACGCCGCATGCGTTCTAATACCGTTGTTGAACCGGATTGCAACGGAAGATGAAGTTGTTTACACACCTGTGGACAATTTTCTATTGCATCAATCATGCTGTCAGTTGCATCTGCTGGGTGAGGAGATGTAAATCGTACCCGTTCCACACCGTCAACTTCAGCAATAGACCATAGAAGTTTTCCAAAATCATGACGACCATCGTGATAAGAATTTACGGTTTGTCCGAGTAGAACAATCTCTTTAAACCCTTCATCAACAAGTCGCTTGACATCATCTATGAGGAGTTTTAGTGGTATGCTTCGTTCTCTACCCCTTACAAACGGAACGATACAGAAGGTACACATCTTATCGCATCCGCGCTGAATAGTGAGCCATGCCCGAATGCCTTCTTTTCGAATAGGAGCAATGTCTGCATAGTCCTCGCTCTTATCCAACTGTAAATTAAGGAAGGGGTCACCATTGGCTACAGCATTGAGTGCCATCGGTAGATTACGATACGCATCGGGTCCCATTACAAGGTCTACATACGGTGCAGCTTCCAGAAGTTTGTCTCGAAGATGTTGTGCCATACATCCGCAAACCCCGATAATTAGATTACCTTCTCGCCGCTTCTGATGATTCAAATGCTTAAGCCGATTGATGACTTTAGTTTCAGCGTTCTCTCGAATGGCACAAGTATTGAGTAAGATGACATCGGCATCAACAATGTCGGAAACGGTCCGGTGTCCTGCTTGCGTCAAGATGCCTGCCATTAGTTCACTATCACTGACGTTCATCTGACATCCATAAGTTTCAATATAGACATTGCGCGCTGGTGCCTGGCTGCGGAGTGATGAGGGTATCTGCAAATCCAGTTTTGGAACGTTTTTATAGATAGGTAAGTTGTTTGTTGTATTTATTGTCACTGGTTTTTCCGCACCTATTTATCTTAGTAAATTTTACTCCTATGCCCTCAAAAAACTCACGGAACTCATCTTCAAGCACATCTTTAGTGGCATTTTCGGCGAGCAGAGCGGTGAGACGTGCACGGGAGGCAAAGAACGCGCTATTCACAATTGACTCCAGCCATGCACAAAATTGTGCATGAGTTAATTCGGTAAGATCGGGTGTCACCACTTTTCCTAATTGTGCCTACAAACTTACATTGTTTGAAGGCAGGTAGTTTTGATAATAATCCGATATGTCAATCGTAAACAGATCTCCAATATAGATTACCACACGATATTTTAACGTCCGAGTTGCGTTGGCATCTAAAATAAACCGTGGGGTTTGTGTGAACAGAAAACCAAGGTACGCATCCTCAGCGAGGAAGCGCGTTTTACCATTTTCAGGGTGTGAAAGGATTGCCACGCCAATAGCTGTATTAGCAGTGATTCCACACAACGTTCCCCACTCCGATTCTTGTCCGTTTACTTCCGATTCGCCAATTCTCCCGTTTGAATCTGCCGCCTTCCGATATTCCATCTCTACCGCGTAGTACCCCAGTCCGAAGTCGTCTATAAATTCAACAGGGTTAGAAGGTGTGTGCAGAACTACCTTCAAGTCCAGAATCCGCACATCATTTTGGAGCGGGTGAACTGTCGCTTTAAATGTCTCTATCAGGACAGGATTAGAATCTTCCCAAGTTGTCTCACAAACGAATTTGGCTAATTCTTCAGTTGCAGAGGATTTAGATGTTTCTCTATCGAGTTTCGGAACACTCCGATGCAGTGGAATAGGATTCCCGTTTTCGTCTTTCACTGTTCCAAATGAGAAACATATCCCTGGTAAATGTCTTTGTTCAGTTTCCCCTATTCCCTCCGTCACTACTTGTCCATTCGGAGCATAGATCGGATGAAAATATGAACGCGATACCGACTCACCATAGCAATAGGTGAGTACCAACTCGCCTTCCTCTGTGATGGATATCTCTTTTCCAGCAACTTCGTCCAACATAAATGCCATGTGCTAATTATATCATGCATACTCTAGTTAATGCAAACGTAATTCGGATTGGATTGTTTTCTGTTGCCATAATAAGGTATACTTTAAAACCTAATTCCTGATTTTCGAGATCCTCCAAAAAACAATTATACGAAGGGAATAAGACATGGCACCTATTATTGGTATTCCTGCGGTAGATTCTGCAGCAAAGTATAAGTTTGAGAACTATAAAAACGTAATTGAGCAGCACGGAGGAGTCGTTCGCTTTTTGGTCCGAGACGAACAATCTATTGAAGAATTTGCCGCAGGTATTGATGGGCTTTTACTACCGGGGGGTGGTGACCTTGATCCAAAAAATTTCAATCAAGAATGGCATCCTACACTAAAATATGTTAACGAGGATCGTGATGAATTAGAGTTGTCAATATTCAAGCAGGCGATTGAAAAGGATACCCCTACTATAGGGATTTGTTTTGGTATCCAGATCATGAATGTTGCAATGGGCGGGGACATATATCAAGATATAGAGTCTGAATATCCACAAGAAACTCTCACACATCCTCAGGTAGGTGGTGAGGATTCCCTGCATGAAATTGAGATTGAACCTAGCAGTCTGTTAAGCAAACTTGTAGGCAAAAGTAAAGACTTCGTCAATTCAGCACATCATCAAGCAGTAGACAAGGTTGGTGAAGGGTTTGTTGTAACAGCTCGTTCAAATGATGGTATCGTTGAGGCTATTGAAAATCCATCAAAGCGGTTTGTCGTAGGTGTGCAATACCATCCAGAGCGGATGCTCGCCACCGAGGAATTCCGTGAACACAGACACAAACTATTTGAGGCATTTATTAAGGCTGCTTCTGAATAACACTATCCGAAAAACGGTGTTGTTAAAAATTCGCAATCAAAGAAAATCGGTGTGCCAGTCCCAAGTCACCGAAAGATATAAGGGCGTAATCAATCTGGAACCGTCGAAGCGTCAAGCCAAAACCCCCTCTCAGTCCTGAAATCGCGCCTAAATCGTTTCCACCGAATTTGTATTTATAGCCTGTCCGAAGTTGCAATACGTTGCCTATCGTATAGCCTATTCCTGTCCCAACAGCGTTATCATTGTCGGTAGGGCGGATGATGTCCATCGTTAAGATAACAGCCTCGTTCCAAAGTTTATACGCGCCCCCAAATCTGAAAGTAAAAGGGAGTTCAAACGTATCCTCTATAAATTTCACTCGTGGTCCCACGTGCTGGGCATTGAAGCCGAATGAAAGCGGAATGTCCGAAAAAGTGTATAATCCACCGAAATCGAATGCTATCCCGCTACCGCTTTCGTCAACGATCTGTTCCCGCAATAATTTTGCGTTTACACCCAAAGCTAACGTCTTACCGAAACCACGTGCGTACGAGAGAATCATTGCAAGATCGTAAGGACGGAATATCGTTGTCTCATTCCCGTCTTGATCGCGTCCATCCAGTTCACCGTAGGATAAGAAATTCGCACTTACGCCAACTGTGTTTTTTTTCCCAATCGGAAGCGCAAACCCAACGAACTCGTGATTGATTTCTGCGAACCATTCATTATGCATGAGTGCAAGTTGCGGCTTTTGAAGTTTCGCGAGACCGGCGGGATTCCAATACGACGCGTAAAGATCATCGGTCACAGCGACTTGAGACTCTCCCATCCCTATCGCCTTCGCACCGACACCTATTTTGAGGAATGTCATCGCGCGAGTGCCAGCATTTTCGTGGATGTCTGTGTTATCCGCTACCACAGGAACGCACGTGAGAATGAAAGTGATGATGAGGACGCAAGCAAAGATTTGGTTCATAAAGTTTTTCGTATAACCTATTGAAAGTAGATCCGTCAATTCAATTGCTGAAATCTATTTGGGTTAGTGTAGATACCTTCGGTTTTATTCATTTTTATTGATAGAATTATTGTATCACATCGTCGAATGGGAGTCAACCTACAATTCGGTTGAATCCTCAAAAAAGCATTATAACTATTAAAATTTTTTATTGTCTTTTTGCATGTAATTATGGTACAATATCATTACACATGATAAAATTGGGAGTAGTTTATTAAAAAGGGAAAATTCACATGCCAATAGAATCTGCCACATTGCCACCTGGTCACTATATGATCGCTGACCCAAATTATTTTAAGGACTATGAACCTTATACCTTCTTTTGGACTTATAGTGACGGTGCATTCTATGATAACTTAGATAATTGTTACTATGTAGATTCAGCACGGATCGCTGTTTTCCAGATAGAAAAGAAACCTAACAAAATTCCAAAAGGGACACACTACTTCTTTTTCAAAAGTCCTTGGAAAATTGATTTTGATATGAATCACCTCTTGGAGCAGATTAAGATTACAGCTCTCTCATTCGAGGATATTAGTCCAAATTTTTTCGATCCTATTCTCTTTGATAATTGAGATGCCTTCGTTGAGTATTTTGTGTGTCTCCACTTGTAAATGAAACTTTGTATTGTTACGTTACGTAATTTCTTTGGAAGGAGCGGAATTATGGCAGAAACTTCTTATAGTATCTTTGATTCACGCACTCCTGATGATATCCACCGCGAAATTCAAGAAGTTTATCTTAAAAAAGCGCGTCCTTGGGTTATAGGATATAGTGGCGGAAAAGATTCTTCTGCTGCACTTCAACTCGTGTGGTATGCCCTTGCAGATTTGCCACCAGAAGATCGAAAGTATCCAGTTTATGTCATCTCATCCGATACCCTCGTTGAAACGCCAGTGATTGTGGGTTATATTACGGGTACTCTTGAACGTCTCGAAAAGGTTGCACGCAAAGAAAAAATGCCATTTCAGACAGATATTGTCCGTCCAAAAATAGAAGATACGTTTTGGGTTAATCTTATTGGTAAGGGTTACCCTGCACCTTACAGTAAATTTAGGTGGTGCACTGACCGCATGAAAATTAAACCTGCCAACCGTTTTATCTTGGACAAAGTTGCCGAATATGGTGAAGTTATCATGGTACTTGGTGTTCGTAAGGGCGAGAGTGCTACGCGTGATCAAGTTTTAAGTTTGCACAGTATACAAAATTCTCCGCTTCTGCGGCATAGCACGTTACCGAATGCTTTTGTCTACGCACCTATTATTGACTTCAGCTTGAACGATGTTTGGTTTTATTTGTTGAATGTCCCTTCACCATGGAATAACGATAATAAGGAACTTGTCACTCTTTACCGAAACTCGAATGCTCAAGGTGAATGCCCACTTGTTGTTGATGAAACGACTCCATCTTGTGGAAACAGTCGCTTTGGATGCTGGACCTGTACCGTAGTTACAAAAGATAAAGCGATAGAAGGGCTTATTGATAGTGAAGAAGATTGGATGTTACCTCTTCTTGAGTTCCGCGACTTTCTCGCTGAAACGCAAGAACCCGAAAATAAACCTGGAATCCGTGAACACAGGCGAAGTAACGGTCAAGTTACAATCCTCAATAATAAACTTATTCACGGCCCCTATACGCTGAGATTCTGTCAGCAGCTCTTGGAGAAACTTCTCAACGTCCAAGAACAGGTGCGCAAAGAAGGTCCCGACCCCGAAATCAAACTTATCACTGACGACGAACTTGAGGAAATCCGAAAAATTTGGAGAACCCAACGCCAAGATTGGGAAGATGCAGTGCCACAGATTTATTCTGATGTAGTTGGTGAGCGCGAGTGGATTGTTGACGATACAACTGCTTTTACTGCATCAGATAAGGAACTGTTATCTAAAATCTGTAGTGAAAATGGAGTCCCTGTTACACTTGTGGCAAAATTGTTAGATATCGAGCGACAGATGGATGGGATGAGTAGGCGTGCAGGAATACAATCCCAAATTGATACTATTTTCCATGAGGATTGGCGTTCGGAAGAAAAAGTACGCGACAGCGTAGATAGTAGTGGGCAACAATGATTCTCCACAAACTTACCCTTAATAACTTCGGTTTGTTCCACGGAACCCAGTCCGTACAACTGACACCTAATGGTACGGGACCTATAATCTTAATTGGTGGAATGAATGGTTCCGGTAAAACGATGCTGCTTGATGCAGTTCGCCTCTGTCTCTACGGCAAACGTTCGCTGGGGCCCGTGTTAGCGATAATGAATATTATGAGTACCTTTCCACAATGATCCACCGCACCCCATCCGCAACATTACCATTAAATCAGGCTTCTGTATCACTTGAATTTGAATATGCACGCAGTGGTGAAAAAAAATTGTACCGTGTAGAACGTTCTTGGCGGCAGCAAGGTAAAACCCACCGCTCTATAAATGAAGGTTTGACCTTTTCCGAAAATAACAATTTAAACGTAAACATTGAAGCATCACACTGGCAAGAATATATCAATGAACTCGTTCCAGTTGGAGTATCACAGTTTTTCTTTTTTGACGGTGAAGATATCCAGAAATTGGTTGATGACTCAAGTCACGATCAGTTTCTTGCAGAATCAACTAAAGCATTGCTCGGTCTAAATTTAGTGGAAAGGTTACAATCGGATTTGCGAATCTATGCAAACCGTCTGGTCAAGCGCGACAGTCCAGAACCCATTAAAGAAGAAATAGAAGCGATAGAATCAGAAATCTCTACTCTTGAAACTTTGTTTGTAGATGCCGAAATACACAAAGAAACACTACAGGATAAAATTGAGAAATTAGAGACGCAGATTGCACGCCAAGAAGCACGTATTGCTGCCGAAGGCGGCGGTTATGCAGAGAAAAGGGAAAATCTAAATTTACAACAAGGAAAACTCCTTGCTGATATTGAGGCGTTAGAAAATGACATTCGTGACCTTTGTGAAGAACTATTTCCGTTCTCATTAGTTCCTGAACTACTTGAAAAGTTAAGAGATAGACTTCTTAAAGAGATAGAATTAGACGAGTGGGAAGCGGAAAAGCGTGCCTTGAAAACCCAAAATAAGCAGCTTCTTGAAACCATCACGTCCGCCACATTTTGGGATGATGCGTCTTTATCTGAAACTGAAATAAAAGCAGTCCATACTAAACTTACCCCACTATTGAAAAAGCGACGTAGACGCCCAAAAGAATTGGGAGGATTCAAAATAATCCGTGACCGTTCCCCTTCCGAGTACGGAAATCTATTTGACTGGATTGATGCCTGTCTCAACGATGTCCCTCAGGAATTTGTCGAATTGAACAATTCGCTAAAGGAGGCACAATCAGAATTGAAAAAAGTTGAAGAAGATCTCCAAAGAGTGCCAGCAGAAGAGGTTTTGAAACCGATGATTGAGAAACTGTCGGTATTAAACCAGAAACTTGGACAGTTACGCAAGCAAGCGCAAGATGCAAACGAATCTATCCACTCCTTGACTTACCAACTTGAGATAGCGGAGCGAAAACGTGAAAAATTACGTTATAATCAGCAGCTTGGACAAGCACACATTCGACGCCAAGAACAAGTACACGATGTACATTCAGTCCTTTCGGAGTATACGAAACAATTGACGCAAGCCAAAATTTCTACGTTGAGCAATGCAATTGTTGATAGTTTCAATCAACTTTCACACAAAACAAATCGAATTAAACACGTTGAAATAGACCCTCAGAGCTTTGTTGTGACGCTTTACGATACAAACAATCACACGCTCTCAAAAGAAGAATTGTCAGCAGGTGAAAAGCAGATATACACAACTGCCGTTTTGTGGGGATTAGCAAAAACCTCCGGCAAGCCACTTCCGATGATTCTGGCACACCCCTTGGTCGCTTGGACACCAGTCACCGAGAACTTCTTGTTGAACGCTATTTTCCGTACGTTAGTCATCAAGTCATCCTGCTCTCTACTGACACTGAAATTGATGAACATTCACACTCACTCTTAGAACCTTATATTTCACACATGTTCCATTTAGTATATAAAAAGTCAGACGAAAATACCACAATTGAGGAAGGTTATTTTTAGAACTATTCCGAAAATTGAATTTCTTGAAGGATCAAAATGGGATTAGCAAATTGGTTTAACACGTTTTGTAGAAATCTCCAAGTTCAGGATGGGGGGACAATTTCCACTCGTTACAAAGCGATAACTCGTAGACTAAACACAGATTTCTGGAACACAACATCTGATACTTCACATAGCCTATATGTAGGTTCGTATGGTCGAAATACTGCCATTCAAGGGTTCAGTGATCTTGATATGATTTTTCGACTTCCCTATTCAATTTACAAACAGTACGATCAATATGAGGGTAATGGTCAGTCAGCTCTACTACAAGCGGTAAAAAATTCCATTGCAAAGACTTATTCAACTACAACTATTGGAGCAGATGGACAAGTAATTGAAATTACCTTTACTGATGGTATAACATTTGAAATTGTACCCGCCTTTATCAATACTAATGACAGTTACACTTATCCTGATTCAAATGATGGAGGATGCTGGCGCGTAACGAACCCGAAGCCGGAAATTGAAGCCATTCGAACTAGGAACAACGATTGCAACAATAACTTAGTGCCATTGTGCAGGATGATGCGGGCATGGAAATCAAAATGGACTGTGCCGATTGGAGGACTTTTAGTTGATACCCTTACTTACCAGTTCATCGCCAGCTGGAAATATAGGTATAAATCCTTTTTGTACTACGGTTATATGTGTAGAGATTTCTTTCTCTTTATGGCAAACCAAGACGCAGATCAGGAATATTGGCTTGCACCAGGTAGTGGACAGTATGTTTATGGGAAAGGGCTCTTTCAATGGAAAGCTAAGAGGTGTTACAACATCTCTCTTGAAGCAATAGCACATGAAAACGCTAATCCAAAACGTGAATGGTCAGCAAAGCAAAAATGGAGAGAAATCTTTGGAAACTCGTTCCCATCTTAATGACTTGTCTGAACCGTGTCAGGTACTTGAAGGGCAGCTGCGTGAGTGTTTTGGCAGAGTTGTTTATTCACACAAAACCCATGAAAAATGTGCGGATATTCTTTTGAAACGCCTTTCAAGAATGAAATCTTGCGTAATTGTTCTATCTGCGATAACGACAGTTGGTTGTATTTCGCAGCTTTTCAGTTTAGAAAGAATAGGTGCAATCATTGCAAGTTTTATTTCTGCCATACTTCTCGGCTTCACTCTATACACGAAGGATTATAATTTAGCTGAGCTTGCACAAAAGCATAAACAAGCAGCAAATAATATTTGGCTTATTCGAGAAAAATATCAATCGTTAATCACGGATCTAATAATTGGAGAAAAACCGATAGAAACTATACAACATGAAAGGGATATCTTGATGGAAGACCTTCATTTAGCTTATTCCAGTGCACCAAGTACCACTTCTAAAGCTTATAAGAAAGCACAACAAGCATTGAAGTACAATGAGGATATGACATTTTCAGATGAGGAAATTGATGTGTTTTTACCTAAAGAACTGAGGCGAAATCAGACTGCTGTTTCACAATCAAATGACCAATATTCATAATTCTGTTTTATTCTTCTTACCCTTAAAGATTACGTTCAAGTCTCCTAAATTCCTCCATGAATAGTATTAGGCAACCCACTAAGTTATATTCTCAGCACTTTCTCACGATGCCAACTCAAAGCCTCTTGATCCGGAAAAAGTTCCTTTTGTTCAGGCAGCAAAATTGACTTATCCCGCAGTGTACTTAGTAACCACTCCGTTGGTCCCCGCTCCGACATCAACTCTGAAACAATCACTGTATAGGTATCGCTAAAAGAAATAAGACCTTCATCAAATGCCCAATGGTGTAATTGGCAAAGAGAAATCCCATTCCGCACATCGTCGTTGTTCGAAATTGTAAACGGTATTATGTGTGCTGCCTCAGTCACACTTTGTCCATCTAATGTAAGAATATGAAGTTGACAAACAACACAAGTGTATTCGTAAATTCGCATAATTGCCCGGCGGAACGCGGGTTTGCGAACTGGATTTTCTGCTTCGATTGGTGCTGTCTGTTGTAACGCAATAAATTCGTGTTCCACTTGTTCAAGTATTTTCTGACTATATTCACCAATTTGCCTTTCTTCAGCAATGAGATTTTGGATTTCTTCCTTGAAGTCAGACAAATAGGTACTGATAATTGTTTGACGAATGATCTCTCGTGTTTCAGGTTCAACAAGTAAAGCAAAGAGCTCATCGTCAAAACTACCGAAAGCCACAATTTCACGAAGACGAGAAACTGTCTTTATCTGAGTGACTACTCTTAACGCCGTTTCATATCCAGGATTCGCGTAAAGATGCCAAAATAGGCGTTTATCCAAGTGGAAAAATGGTAATGCAAGATTAGGCTTTCGATCAGTGATTTTTGTCCAATACTTCACGAATGCCTCCATTAAACCGGGAGAAAGAGTGACTTTGTTTTCTTCAATCTGTCCCTGCTCAATCAGCTCAATAATTGCCAACAAGAGCACTGGTTGGTGAGGGGCATTGCCGTGTGCCCTGTCTATTCGCAAGTTTTTAATCTCATGGAGATATTTTTGTAGGGTATTGCTAAACATTTTCCTTATAATGTATCTCAACATTACGCAAAATCGAAAATGAGCACACTCTACCGTCTATGACGGTTCTGATGATGTTTGTCTTTTTATTCAGTCACTGTTCTTAAGGTGATAATCTACTTTTTTCAATTAACAGTGCAGCTGCCTCATCTATGGTGACCTCTTCATCTTTTGCAAAGCGTCCCAATGCTCTATGAATTTGATGTCCAAGTGTAACAGAAATTTGTGTAACCTTTTCACCACTCTTTGCACGTTCAATCACTTCATCTACAGATGCAAAAGGATTCTCTGCAAATTGATTTTGAATATTCTTCTGTTGTGCCCCACTCATGCTCGTCATTTCTTTCGCAAGTTTTACGAATTCCTGCGGATCTGGTTCGCCTTCTGTAGCGAGTGCATCCTGAGCACGAAGGGCAGCCTTCAAGTCAGCTTCTCCAGTGTCGACAGCCTCTTGAAGATCGGGGATTAACCTATCATATTTGACATACTGCCCAACTTTTGTAGTGGAAAGTCCTGTTTCCTTTGCCACTGCTTTTACTGATGCATAATGCTTATAAAGGTGAGTACAAACGTCAATAAGGTCTTTCCTGTTAAGGTCGCTACGAACAATGTTTTCCGTTACCGACAACACTTTTGCGTCAATTTCATCCAAACGTTCGTCAAGTATCCCAGCCATAATTGTTTTTTCGTTCAGTTCGTGATGTGCTAAAAAACGTCTTTGGCCGAGTATAATTTCATATTTATCACTGGATTCCAATGGAGCAACGAGTATAGGTTCTAAAAGTCCTTTTTTTTGAATGCTGTTTTTCAAATCATCGAGATCTTTTTTCGCATCATTGCTTGAGCGAGCTTGACTCGCCCCAATTACCAGGTCCTCCAAAGGAATTTCTTTGAATTCTACAATTTTTGCCATCTCAATTTCCTCCTATTTTCTAATACAAAACTGAATAAGATTAATATAGCATAATCTCAAAAAAATGTCAAGTTTTTTCAAAGCCTAACAAATAAATATTTGACAGAAAAGGGTAAATTATGGTATCATAATAAGATAAAACATAGTGTTACCGCGTAATAATTCTGACCAACACAGACTAACTTCAACTGTCCGAGTTTACACTTCGAAAAATCTGGCGAAAAACATGGAACAGTTCCACTTCAACTACAAGGATATTACCCAAACTAACCGGTATGGATTCAGTGGTAGAAGGATAGGGATTCATCTGGTGGGGATACTTCTCGGCTACCTGATTTATGAAATTTTGATCTATCTCAGCCTCTTCATTGCGGGAGGCTCAGAAGTGAAGACGTTTTGGAGTTCCTACGGTTTTTTGCCGGTTACGCCATTTGCCGCTGCCGAATTCAACATGCTCACGACCGTAGCAATGTGGTTAGGTATATTTGCCTTTGCAGCTATCTTTTTCCTTGTCAGTACAATAGCCTCCAAAATTACCATTGAACAGTTACGTGGCGATGTTTTCTTTTCAGTTGGAAGTGCTTTAAGTTTTTTAAGGCAGCATTGGAAAGCTATCTTCGGATCATTTTTCGGATTAGTTTTTATTGGACTTTTTCTACTCTTAATACCGGTTAGCGTTGCGCTGCTGGGAAAAATCCCTTTTCTTGGTAAACCCATTCTCGGATTAGCGTCCCTTTTTACACCTATCGCCTTTTTGCTCGGACTACTTCTTGCATTTATTATCACTGTTTTTATTTCAAGCCTGTTTTTTGTGCCAGCTATTGTTGCCACCACAGGTGCAGATACGTTTGAAACCATATACCAACTTTTTGCGGTAGTATGGAATCAACCTTGGCGACTCATAGCCTATGGGGTGCTCTTGTTCGTTCTAAAACTCATCCTTGTGCCAATTTGGGCAATCTTCTGTTTTGCTGGGTTTTTGATAGTCCTACTGCCAACGTATTTTTTACATAAAACATATATACAAGAATCGATGGCATTTGCCAATAAATGGTTGGGAGGTCCACTTCAGAAATTTGTGGGTCTTTTTTCTCAGGACAACACTATTATTTTGGGTGTCAATACATCCCAACTTCCTGTCGCGACTATCTCAACGATAATATGTGCTATTTTGATAACGTTAACGTTAATATGTATTGCAGGTGGTATTATGGCATATCTCTTTTCTCTCGCGTCAGTTGGCACAACACTAATATATACGATAATTCGAAAACACATTGACGGACAAAATATTATAGAAACCATCGGAACAGTTGCGTCAGTGGAACCGCCACCACTGCTAATAGGAGATGAATGATATTGAACAGACGTTTGATAAAGTTCATAGAAGAATATGTTTGAAAAAATAATGACAAAAGTTTTCGGTAGCAAGGAAGACCGTGATGTAAAACGTTTTAGTGATGTCGCTGAAGCGGTCAACCAACGTGAACCGGAAATGAAAAAATTAACGGATGCACAACTCCAAGCAAAAACCCCGTACTTTCGTCGACAATTAGATGCAGGCGCACCCCTTGATGACTTATTGCCAGAGGCATTTGCCGTTGTTCGAGAAACAGCGGTGCGGACATTGAAACAGCGGCATTACGATGTTCAGATAATCGGTGGTGCAGCACTACATCAGGGTGCTATCGCTGAAATGAGAACGGGTGAAGGTAAAACCCTAACTTCAACTCTTGCAATCTATTTGAACGCGCTTACTGGGAATGGTGTTCACCTCGCCACTGTCAATGACTATCTTGCCCGTCGTGATGCTGAGTGGATGGGAACAATATACAACTTTCTTGGATTGTCCGTTGGATTAACATTGAACCAGATGCCTTATGAACAGAAAAAACTTGCGTATAAAGCGGATATCACCTACGGCGTTCACAGCCAATTCGGATTTGATTACCTGAATGATAACAGAGCGCAAACAGCAGAGACAAAAGTACAACGTGGTCATCGCTACGCCATCCTTGACGAAGTAGATAGTATCCTCATTGATGAAGCACGCACGCCTCTCATTATCTCTGATTCATCTGATAAACCCGCTGAGCTTTATAGGAGAATTAATAGTGTCGTTGCGCGCCTTCAAAATGAAGAGCATTATGAAATTGACGAGAAGGGAAAGTCTCGCGGGAATGTAACCCTGACAGACGAAGGAATTGAAGAAGTAGAACGTCTTCTTGGGGTAGGCAATATGTATGATCCTGACAACGTCATGCTTGTGCACCATGTAAAACAAGCCTTAAACGCACATCATCTCTACAAACGCGATATTGACTATCTCGTTGAGAATGGTGAAGTCCTGCTTATTGATGAATTCACCGGAAGAAAGTTAGTCGGTCGTCGGCTTAATGAAGGGTTGCATCAAGCCATTGAGGCAAAGGAACGCGTAAAAATCGCGCAGGAAAGCGAAACTTTTGCGACCATCACTTATCAAAACTATTTTCGGTTGTACGACAAACTCGCAGGGATGACCGGTACAGCCGCAACCGAGGCGAACGAATTCGCACACATCTATGAGTTAGATGTCTTTGTTGTTCCTACCAATGAACCGATGATTCGGATTGATCACCCAGACCAAATCTACCTAATCGAGGAAGCAAAATATAACGCTGTTCTGGAAGATATCCATGAACAGCATGAAAAAGGACGTCCTATCCTGGTCGGAACTATTTCCATAGAAAATTCTGAGAAATTAAGTAAACTTCTCAGAGCGAGACATCGAAACATTAAGCACCAAGTGTTGAATGCTAAAGAGCATACTCGTGAAGCTGACATCATTGCCCAAGCTGGAATGCCAGGCGCAGTAACAATCGCTACCAATATGGCGGGTAGGGGTGTTGATATCTTGCTCGGTGGTAATCCTGAAGGCTTGGCTAAAGATACCTTGCGAAAGAAAAAAGTTGACCCTAATTTTCTTGAATCGGAGGAGGGGCAGGCAGCTTTAAGAGAAGCTGAAGCGATTTGCGAACAGAATAAAGAACAGGTGCTAAAAGCCGGTGGGCTACACATTATCGGGACAGAAAGACATGATTCCCGTAGGATTGATAACCAATTGCGTGGTCGCGCGGGAAGACAGGGAGACCCAGGTTCATCAAGATTTTACCTCTCACTTGAAGACGATCTCATGAAAAAGTTTGGTTCCGAGCGTGTGCAAGGGTTTGTGAGCAGTGTCGGAATGAGAGCCGGAATGGAAGAAAACATTCCACTTGAACACCCATGGATGACGAAATCTATTGAAAAAGCACAGACTCGTGTTGAAGAAATGAATTTTGAGATTCGTAAGAATATTCTCAAATTTGACGATGTAATGGATGCCCAACGTGAGACTATCTATTCGTTAAGGGATTCAATCCTATCTGATGAAAATCCAAAAGAAACCGTTTGGGAAATGATTGAAAACGTGGTCGCTGATCAGATTGAGGAAATTATCCCTGAAAAAGGACCCCGTGACACAGAAGTGCTTGACCAATTTTCGAAATGGTTGACAACGACTTTCACGATTAATCCTACCTTCAAAACCCCACTGATCGAAATATCCCCTGATGATCTTTACGCAGAAATCATTGCAGAACTCAAAATCGCTTATGAACGACGTGAGACTGAAATGGGGTCTGAGACAATGCGACTCCTTGAACGTCTTCTGCTCTTAGATAGAATTGACAACCATTGGAAAGACCATCTTTACAATATTGACTTTATTCAGCACGGGATTAGATTTGAAGGTTATGGAGGCAAAGACCCAATTGTCGTTTTCAAAAGTGAGGCACTCGGTATCTTTGAATCCATGTATCAAAATATCGAAAGCCAAGTCAGCGAATTTATATTTAAAATGGTAGTTAGTACGCAAACACCCCGCCGCGTGCCGAATAGACAACCAAGGAGGTCGCCGCAAAGGACACCTCCCCGCAGGGATACTAATTATGATACTAATTATGATAGTAAATCTGAAGCAGAATTTGCTTCACAGCAGGCAATGGGGACGACGCGAAAAGTCGGACGAAACGAGCAATGTCCATGCGGTAGTGGAAAAAAATATAAGAAATGCCACGGACAGTAAGAGTATTAAAGAAATTGAGACAACATGATCTTTCAATCTGTTAACATTTATGGAGAACTGTTTTGAATTCTGAAAAGTCTTATACATTATCGCAAACGTTGCTTGATATTCTCGCGTGCCCCGCATGTAAAGGCAAAATTGAACACGTGGAGGATGATCAAAAACTGGTATGTCGTGGGGAATGTCAACGCCGCTACCCGATTCGCGATGGGATTCCCGTCATGCTGATTGATGAAGCAGAATTACCTTCTACGTAACATTTACCTGAACCACTGTTTGATATTGGTCATAACAGAAAATGCGAATCTTATTTTTGAGTCTGCGGTGTCCCTATCCTCCACAGCGAGGGGACCGCATCCGATCATACCATTTTATCAAACAACTTTCGAAACGGCACGATGTTACCCTGGTATTCTTTACTGAATCTGATGCTGACATTGAAGCGACTAAGCATCTTCAACCTTTCTGTGAGCGAGTGGAGTGGGTTCGGTTTCGCCCTTCCTTTGCGTCGATTAATACAGCGATACATTGCTTTTCTCGGATTCCTATGCAGGTACACTATTGGTATTCACCACAAATGCAGCGTAAAATTAACCAACTTCTTGCAGAGGAAGATTTTGAACTAATCCATGCTCAACTCTTTCGTATGGGGCAATATGTAATAAAAGCTAAAGGCACAGCAAAGGTTTTGGATTTGTGTGATTCGTTAGCACTGAATTTGAGTCGTCGAGCAGAATTAGATTGCACGCCAAAACGTTTTTTGGTAAAATTGGAGGAAAAGCGAGTTCGACGTTATGAAGTAGAGATTATGAAAGCGTTTGATCGCGGAACCGTTGTAGCCGAATTTGATCGGGATTACCTGCTCAATCAAGATGGCAGTCTGAATTTATCCGTTGTTCCTATGGGGGTTGATCTCAAATATTTTCATCCAAACCCAGCTAACGGAAAAGATACTGCTGAAATGGACAACTTGGATTCAAATGTTCAAACTGATTTGGCAAACGATAAGGCAAAAAACCTGCTTTTTACCGGAACTATGAACTATTTTCCGAACTCAGATGCAGTCATCTACTTCTGCGAAAACATTTTTCCTTTGATACAGAAACGGCACCAGGATGCCACTTTTTTTATTGTTGGCAATCATCCAACAGAACAAGTGCAGCGGCTTGCTGCTCAGAAAGGAGTCATAGTCACAGGTTATGTGCCTGACATTCGTCCCTATTTTGAAAAGGCATCTGTTTTTGTTGCACCTTTACGTGCCGGTTCAGGTATTCAAACAAAGAACTTAGAGGCAATGGCAATGGGAACCCCCGTTGTTACCACTTCAATTGGGGCTATGGGTTTAGAGGCAGAGGTTGACAAAGAACTGCTGATCGCGGATACCCCTGAAATCTTTGCCGAACGGGTCATTCACCTAATTGAAAATCCTGATATTAGAGAAAACCTTGCCAACGCCGGCAGAAAGCGAGTTGAAGCAAGTTACGATTGGCCCGTACTCGTTGAATGCCTGGAGCAAGTTTACGTCCAAATCTAATTTTCGGAACTGAAATTTATTCGTCAAAAGGTATTAGACATTATAATGAATTAAATAGAAGGAGTTTCATAACGCCAGGGTCTGAAGTTTAGGCGAAAATTGTGTAAACCACAACAGGTTTCCATAACTAAATCACAAAACCCTTTCTTCCAATTCCTGAGTTTATCTTTGACAATGCGGCATCTTTTGACACCACTAATCGCATGTTCAACGCGTATGCGTATAGACGCTATCTTTCTATTGTTTTCTTTTTCTTCATTCGTCCGTTCTCTACCTCTCGGTTTTTTCTTCGGTTGAATGATGTTTATATCCGGGAGAACGAAACCCTGAAAACCGGTATCTTGGGACAATGTGCTACCCTGTGGCACACAATAGCCCACCATATCGGCTATGTGTTTGTCATGGTGTCTTCCTTCAAAAGAGGGTGTCAATAGGACAACTTTGCAGGTCTCATTGATAATCAGATTATTTTTCACTGTATGACATTTCTTTTTACCACTATAATAACCCTTCGCTCATGTATAAAGTGTGTGCTGTTGTTTTCAATAAACGCAGTGGCCACGCGGGTTTAACTTTTTCATTAGCACTCATTCTTTACATGAGCCTAACCCTTTTGAGTTTGTGGGTCTTTGGGGCGTCGTATCGGGCGTTCGGTGCTATCATGAAAAAAATGTTCTCCTTCTTGATTTTGAGTTGATACTTTTGATGGAGCACATATAGGTGCGGGGTCTGTTTCCCGAGATGGCAACTCTCCAAGTTCTGCTAATGCTTTGTTCAATATCGATAAAAGCAAGTGAATCCATCTATTAGCAAGAGGTTGAGACATGCCAAAGAGCGCACCGAATAGCACTTGTTTCGGTGCTTCACGAAGGTAAATCAGTATAAATAGCAACATATCTTCAGGTGTATCAAAACGACTATTTTTATACGGTTTATATCTCCGTTTTTTGCGCGGTTTTCCTGCAAGGGTATGTGTTTGAACATACTCTAAAAAACATTTAGTAAAATAAGGTGATAGTTCAGTCCAATCTTCTAAAGTATATCCGGTGAGGGACAGGAGCGTATCAGGTTTGTCCTTTAGTTCTTGAAAACTTATCATGAGTTAGCCTCCTATTGTCCGATTGTAATAAGTATAATAGAGACTAACCAAACGGACAACTAATTAGTTATAATGTCTATTATACATTTATATTTTACGCTGGTTACTAACGAATTCACCCAAGTAGAGGAGGTAATATGGAAAAATCCAGAATAAAATGGAGTTCTTCAATTGTTGTTGACATACTGCTTATTAATCTTGCATTTCTTTTAACTTATTTTACTTGTAGGCAACTCAACTTTGATGTCCTAACACGGTTCGAGCAGATATCAGTTCTATCTGATATTTCGCCTTACCAACTTTTATTTGGTATTGCTGCTGTTATAACATTAGTACGCATCATTACCTTCTTATGTTTTCGAATTTATAAACCGATTTGGCAGTATGCTGGAGCTAAAGAATTTCGCTCTTTAGCAACCGCTATTGGCATATCTGGCTTAATACTTATTAGTCTATCGGCATTTCTGAAGTGGTTTGATACTTGGAGTTTCTTTTTAATTGATGTATTCTATAACGTTTTCTTAATCGGTTTCGCAAAATTTTCCCATAGTCTTTTTCGAGAAGGTAGACTAAAAGAGGTTGCCTCACCACGAACCAAAGTTCTAATTGTTGGTGCGAGGGCTGCTGGCATTGGGGTCTTAAGGGAATTGCGCAGCCACCCTGAGAAAGGATACCTACCTGTTGGGTTTATTGACGATAACTTGCAGAAAGTGGGCAAGACTATTGCTGGTCTTGAAGTACTCGGCACTACGCGTGACCTTACCTACATTGCAAGGAAACGTGAAATTGAAGAAGTTATCATCGCTATACCATCAGCACCAGGTGGGAAAATTCGCGATATTATCCGACAGTGCAAATATCGACGATGCCAATTCAAAATAGTACCAAATATACACGCTATAGTTGAAGGTCGGGTCAGTATCAACCACATCCGTGAGGTAAAATTGGAAGAGTTACTCAACCGCTCTACTGCACCAGTTAACTTAGCCGAGATTTCAAAATATCTCTCTGGAAAACGGGTGATGGTAACTGGTGCAGGTGGTTCTATCGGTTCCGAACTCTGCCGACAAGTCGCAAAATTGGATCCTGAACTGCTACTCCTCTTCGGGCGCGGTGAAAATAGTTTGTATCATATTGATATGGAATTGCGTGAATCCGATCCCCCGCTTAATCGTGAACTAATCATTGGCGATATTCGAGATAACTCCAAAGTTTTTCAAATCATCAAGCGTTACCGCCCACATATCATCTTCCACGCAGCTGCCCATAAACATGTCAAATTCATGGAAATTCATCCGGATGAGGCAGTGAAAAATAACATTCTTGGCACGAAAAATCTGATTGATGCCGCAATTAAACATCATGTTGAAGCGTTCATCCTTGTATCCTCGGATAAATCTGTCAATCCAACGAGTGTCTACGGTGCCTCAAAACGGGTAACCGAAAAACTTATCCAATGCAAAGCGAATCGAAACGGCACGAAATTTATCGCTGTTCGATTCGGCAATGTCATCGGTAGCCGTGCAAGCGTCCTGCCAAACTTCAAACGACAAATAGCCAAAGGCGGTCCAGTCACAGTCACACACCGTGAAGCAACTCGCTACTTTATGACGATCCCAGAAGCGGTACAACTCTTAATCCAAGCAGGAGCTATGGGAAATGGTGGAGAAATCCTGATGTTGGATATGGGTGAACCTATTAAAATTCTTGACCTCGCCCGTGACCTGATTCGACTTTCCGGTTTAGAACTTGATAAAGACATTAAGATTGACTTTATTGGTTTGGATCCGGGTGAAAAACTCTATGAAGAGCTTCTTACTCCCCAGGAAGGTGTGACAGCGACTAAACATCAACGTATTTTTGTCGCACAAATGGAAAATATAGAGGAAGAACAGCTACTATCTCAAATTGGAGAACTTTCACAATTGGCTGAAGAACTTGATACTGATGGAATTATAGCAAAATTCCAAGAATTAGTGCCTACTTACGAACCAAATCGCGCATTCATAACAAGTAGTGATACGAATCAATCTGATATTAGAAGGCATCTTATCAGTTCCAGCCAAGATACTGAGATAGTTAAACCTGTGCCTACAGACAGAGGTCTATAATGTTTCCCAAAAATTCTTCTCGTACCTCAAATGACGTAGCGGTATTGAATACTTCCTCTGTCAGTGGAGGTATCCGTATACGATCAAATTGGCTGAAACGCGGTATTGACACTCTTTTGTCAACAATTGCCTTATTGGTCTTTTCGCCCTTTTTCTTACTCGGATGTTTACTCGCCAAAATACAATCCACCGGACCTGTGTTTTACAAGGCTAAACGCGTAGGCAGAGGCGGAATAGTTTTTGAAATGTATAAGTTCAGGACAATGGTTGTTAATGCTGATCAAATTGGAATCGGTCTCACGACACATAGGGATCCACGTGTAACACCCATTGGTCGTTTTTTACGGATAACAAAATTGGACGAGCTTCCGAATCTTATCAATGTTATCAAAGGCGAGATGAGTTTAATTGGACCGCGCCCTGAAGCCTCAAATTACGTCAAATACTATACCGAAGCACAAAAGCAGGTGCTGCAAGTGAAACCCGGTATTACAGGTCCTTCACAGATAGCGAATCGAAACGAAGAGAAGAAGTTAAAAGCACAGGCGGATCCAGAGCATTATTACATAACAGAATTGATGCCGCAGAAGTTAGCACTTGACCTTCACTACGTTGCAACACAGTGCTTCATTTCCGATATAAGATGGTTGTTCAAAACCTTTTGGGTGCTCGTTTTTCCACTAAAGGAAAAAGAGCATACCCAGCGAATCGGCTAAACCTACCCAACATTTAGGACCACTTTAAAGATGGCTATCATATCTAAGCAATAAAAAATGAAACAGAAACGTGTATTGATTATCATATCGGTTATTGTCGTTCTCTTTTTCTTCACTGTAATTCTGCGTTTGATGGTTGGGACAGTGTCTATTGGTGAAAAAGTCGCTGTGCTTGATATTACGGGTATCATATCCAAATCTGATGTTCCGATTAAACTCATTCATGCTTATCGAGATGATTCAAACGTGAAGGCACTTGTACTCCGCATTAATACACCGGGCGGGAGTGTGGCACCTGTTCAAGAGATTTTTCGAGAATTGGCGAAGTTGGAAAAACCTATTGTGGCATCAATGGGAGGGACGGCTGCTTCTGGCGGTTATTACATTGCTTGTGCAGCGAACACCATTGTCGCCAACCCAGGAACCTTGACAGGTAGCATCGGTGTAATCATGCAGTTTACTAAGATGAAAGGTTTATACGAGAAAATCGGTTTAGAGCAACAGGTCATTAAAAGCGGTCAGTTCAAAGATACAGGATCAGCTTTCCGTGACCTAACCGAAGACGAAAAAGCCATTCTTCAAGGAACTGTTGATGATGTTTACAATCAGTTCGTTGATGCGATCTTTAAATCGCGTGGAGATCACCTCACTCGAGACGAAATCGTCCAACTCGCGGATGGACGCATCTTTTCTGGGAACCAGGCTCTCACGCATAAATTGGTTGATAGGTTAGGAAACCTACAAGATGCAATTCAAATTGCTGGCGTGCTGGGTAACATTGAAGGTACTCCCAAAGTCATCCGCAAGCAGCGAAAGTCGTCCCTGCTTGAACAACTCCTTGGCATAAAAAACAATTCTCATCTCAACGACCTCCTTAGCTTTCCCAGTGTTACATTCCGATATGAACTTAGCCTTGGAAATTAGAAGTTACCCGTTATGAATCGCAGGTACCACATAAATCCAGATTGGAAACGGCTTGCAGATCAAATTGTGATGTCAAACCAACGTGTGCTTGTTCTTGGCGCATCAGATGCAGGAAAATCAACATTCTGTCAATATCTAATTGATTCTGCTTGTGCTGCGTTGTTGAAAGCCGCGCTTGTTGATGCTGATGTAGGACAATCTCAAATCGGTCCCCCTACGACTATCGGCATGAAACTTTTTGAGTCCTTGTCAGAGGGAGCAGAGTCGCATTTGCCTTTTGGTAGTTACGAAAATGAGATGAACGTTAGGCAAGAAAACCTTGATATAGAATCCGAACGGATTGAGGGTACTAAGAAAACCGTAGGTCAAGACTTAAACCACAAAGCAGATGCGCTCTACTTTGTGGGGGCATTATCACCACAACGCAACTTGCTTTCGATTTTGACTGGAACCCGATTGATGGTAGATGCTGCACATAAAGCAGGCGCGAATTTCACTGTCATTGATACAACCGGATATGTTTATGACGGTGCCGCTATAATGCTGAAACAGCAAAAAATTGATCTCATTCGTCCACATCATTTAGTTTGCATTGGCCGTTCCAAAGATTTGGAAAGGATTGTTGCGTGCTACAGCGATTTAAATTGGCTAACCATTCACCACTTACTGCCCCATAAGTTGACGCGCACTAAAAGCAGTGAAGCACGAAAGAGAAATCGAAAAGCAAGGTTTAAGGCATATTTTGCAGATAGTCAACTTCAAGGCATTTCATTTGAACAAATTCGGGGGGCACACACCCCATTTTTTAACGGAAGAATAGCGAATCAGAAAGAGATAGAGATACTCACGCGCCTTACAGAAGAAGGGATAATTTATGCTGAGTGGGGGCATCGCTCTTTAAGTCTAATCGCACGAAGAAATCTTTCGCAAAATACAACTAAAAAACTAAAAGATTATCTGAGTTTATCATTTATTTCAGATCAAATACCCGCTTATTTCAAACAACGTTTTGTTGGAATGGTTGACGAGGCAGGTGATACTTTAGCCATCGGTATAATTGAATCTGTTGACTTTCAAAACCGAGTGCTTAGTATCCGTTGCGAATCGGGAATTGCTTCTAAAATTAAGGTTCTGCAGTTTGGGGATTATCAGTTTGCAGGGAAACAGTAATACAATATTCTATAGTTGTTTTGAGTACTTAATATAGGCATGAAGGTTGATTCTTCATGTCAAGGCGATGATTCTTTGCAAAAAAAGAATGTGCTTTTCAGATTTCTGCGTTATCTCACTCCCTACAAAGGCTCTATTATATTGGCGATGGGTTGTGCTTTGGTCGCCTCTATTTGTTATCTTGGACCAATTCAGATTTTAGCAGATACGCTTGATTCGCTAAAAGAATTAGAGGGTTTCAGTCAATTTACTCAACCTGTTCCTATCCGTATTTTTTTCATAGAAAATATATATAAAGGTTTCCAAATTACATTGGCAGATGTGGAGGACGCTCTTCGCTTTTTCTTTTGGCTTTTAGCAGGATTTCTCAGTCTGGTTTTTGTAAAAGGATTTTTTGTTTACGGCAGCGATTTTCTGATGGAACGTGTAGGAAACAAATTGAGTTTTCGCGTTCGAAATGACCTATATGAAAAAATCATTTCAGCCCCACTGGGTACCCTCTCAGAACATCACAGTGGCGACGTAATGACACGGGTCACCGATGATGTGCGAGTGTTGCAGCAGGCAGTTGCCGCTACCGCATCAATAATGCGTGCAATTATCCAGGTCACCGTTTTTGGTACAGTGTTGCTCTATAAAAACGCCCAAATGACGATCTTCTCCATGTTAGTGCTTCCAATGATTGCGTATTCCATCTCACGCATAGGAACACGTGTCCGCAAAGCAAGCACGGAGATTCAAGAACGTAGTTCGGACATCTACTCACAACTCAAGGAGACTCTTGCCGGAATCAACATAATAAAGAGTTTTACCACTGAAAAAACTGAGATGGAAAGATTTCAATCAACCACATCCGGCCAATATAACTCAGCAATCCGCCGCGCACGATTTGCTTCACTCCTCCCACCACTTATTGAATGGATGGCGGCTATCGGAATCGCAACTGTTTTAGGACTTGGGTGTTGGAACGTCATAGAAGGCAAGCTGACTATTGGTTGGTTTGCAGGTTATATTGCAATAGTCGCACTGATGTTCAAACCGATCAAGACCATAGGTAGTGTCAATAATGTCTTACAAATAAGTCTTGCTTCTGCCGAACGTATTTTTCCGTTGCTTGATTTAGAAAGAGAACCCGGTAGTGTATCAAATGGAAAGCGTGAACTTCCCAACGTACGGGGAACTGTCCAATTTCAAAACGTATCGTTCGCGTATCAACAACGTCCCGTTATTAAAAATGTTAGTTTTACCGCAGAACCAGGGGAGGTAATTGCACTTGTCGGTCCAAGCGGCAGCGGGAAAACAACGCTTCTCAATCTTCTTCAACGCTTCTATACGGTAGATTCCGGAGCAATTCATATTGATAATTTACCGATTGAAGAAATCTCATTGAAATCGTTAAGGCAAAATATCGCTCTGGTACCACAAGATACATTTCTTTTTGATGGCACAGTTTTAGAAAATATTGAATACGGTTCTCCCGGTTCAAGCAGACAATTAATCATTGACGCGGCAAAAAAGGCGAACGCACACGATTTTATCACTAAAATGCCTAAAGGCTACGACACGCCAATCGGCGAAGCCGGTGGCAACCTATCTGGCGGGGAACAGCAACGTATCTCTATCGCACGCGCTATTCTGAAAGATGCACCGATTCTCGTACTTGATGAAGCAACTTCTGCACTTGATACCCAATCTGAAGTTGTTATACAAAAATCGTTAGCGAATTTGATGGAAGGTAGAACAAGTTTTATTATTGCGCATCGCCTTTCAACGGTAATGCGTGCTGATAACATTTTAGTTATCAACGAAGGTGAAATAGTGGAAAGCGGGAACCACACAAAGTTATTAGAAAAGGGCGGGCTCTACCGAAAGTTGTGTGAACAACAAATTTTCGGATAACTTTGTGATAGCAGTTAAATGTATTATAAGACAGGAACGATTGCTGCGGTTCTACCGAATATAGAAAAATAAAGAAAAAATTGTAGATTTGTAAACTATTTGGATTTAAAAACGTCTCAATATAATGCAAGCACAATTAACGTTTCAACAATATTTAGATTTTATTCTTTGAAGAGAATTACCATACTTAGAAATCCACACAAAGCCCCAACGTTTGGTTGAGTCAGGGCTGTTGTGCACGGCTTAGATCGTGTTATGTCTTTATTAAGGTTAGTTTCGTCCTTGTTTAGTGATAGCACCCTCAAGATCGGCTTCGCGATAGATGGCTTCGGATAAATCAACCTCGTAAAGATACGCACCTTTGAAATTTGCCCCGAGTAACACGATACTGTCTAATTTGATTTCACCAAAAATTGCCTCTTCCAGGTTGGCATTCTCAAAAGTAGTAAGATTACCAAAAGGAGCAGTGGGAACACATGTAGGACAACCAAGCGTAGCGCGACGTAAATCTGCACCGCGAAAATTAGTGCCGGATAGAAGACTTCCACTCAAAAACGCTCCAAATAGATTCGCGTTCTCCAATGTTGCTTCTGTAAGATTTGCTCCTACTAAATAGGTTCGTAATAGAACGGCACCGGACAGGTCAGCTCCAGTCAGGTTTGCATCATTTAGATTTGCGTCCGTTAAATCAGCATTTTTAAGGTTAGCACCACTTAAATTTGCTGTAGAAAAATCTGCACCGACAAGTGATTGGTCGGCTAAATCTATTTTTTCTAAGTTTTCGTTCGCGAACGATTCACCTGCTAATAAACGTTGAACAACATCTTCTTGTGGTTTTTCTTGCATAAATTGCCTCCATTTTTTGTATGATTTCAATAAGCTTCTCTGGCATTGACAAAAGTTAATAGATACCGAAGTGCCTTTTGTAACAAACATTAACGTTAGACGTTTTTTAACGTAAGTTGAAAATTTTCAATATATTTTACGGAATAGAGCGACAAATATTTTCATCAGTTATCCCGCGGAAATGATTGAGACACAAGCATCCAATTGGTGGATATGCGATTAAACAAAATCTTGCATAGACATAAGGAAAATACTAAAATGAAAAACTTTTACCCAACCGATTCAGTTGAGTTTGACTTGCTTCCTTCTGAGGAGAAAAAAGAGGAAAATACTGCTCCTATAAAGGATGAAACATTCGCTTACCTGCAGACTATTGCTAAAACACCGTTGTTGCAACCCGAACAAGAGAAAGCACTCTTTGAAGATTACCAAGAGGGCGTACAGAGTTTTACGGCAAACTTCAAACTGCTTCCGAATTGGATTATAAATACGTTAGATTTTGGTACAAAAAGCCGCCGCATTCCGGAACAAAAATTAAAACCTGCTCAAAAAGATCATGGACTAATTATAGATCAAATTTCCGCACATGTACAGTCTATTGAAAACTTGTTGCAAAAACTCGACAGAAAACGAAAAAAATCAGAGAAAGTAAAGTCGAAAATCCTTATGGGAAATTTGCACCTCCTGAAAAAATATGTAAATGATCCTGAATATGCAACAGTAATGTGTCCTGAATTACTGCAAGCAGGTTATCTTGGTCTTATTAAAGCAATTGAAAATTGGATACCTGAACACGGACAGAAGTTTAGAGTTTATGCGCGAGCTTCAATTCGTGTAAGCATTGAAGCAGCCCGCCAAAATCCTGAAAAATTTGGGTTGTCAATTACAGAACAAAGGTTGAACCAATTTTCACATAGTTTAGAACGCGACTCCCTTATCAATGCAATGCCGCTTGATGAGGAAGAAGAAGCACGTTTGCTTGAAACTTTTACATTGACAATATATGAGGTAGCACAACTTCTGAATAAACTATCCTCCGATTTTTTAGACGAAATTGCTTATGGAAAAGTTGGGAAAACCTCAGAAATCCAGTGGAGCACAAGCACACTAAATCCACTTTTGGAAATGCTTCATACGGAATTGCTGCGTCTCAAAACTTTGCTGGTGAAACTTACAGAAGCGGACAAACTCGCCCACGGCACAAAAATGAAAATCGTTGAGGCAAACCTGCGATTAGTCGCGAGTATTGCAAAGCAACACCATTTCAATAAAACTGCTTTAACCTTTCTTGACCTTATGCAGGAAGGGAGCATCGGTCTCATGAAAGCGGTTGAGAAATTCGACCACACGCTCCGGTATCGTTTCAGCACTTACGCCACTTGGTGGGTAATGCAATCCATAAAAAGGGCAATAGACCAACAGGGACAGATCATCCGTGTTCCATGTTATATCGGTGAGACGCGTAGGTTGATCAAACAGGTGCAGTCCAATCTCACGATAAAACTTGGTCGTGAACCTACAACTAAAGAGATTGCACAAGAGGTTAAACTTTCCGAAAAAAAGATTGATGAAATTTTGCAAGCAACGAGAGACCCTATTTCGTTAGATGCACCGATTAATGAAACTGCTCCAGAAGTACCAATTCGCGATATAATTCCGGATGATGCTCAGATAACACCGGAAACAGAATTGGTTAACTTCTCCAAAATTGAAGCGTTAGAAGAAGTCCTTAATAGGACGCTAACCCCGCGCGAAACCCACGTCATTGTCCTTCGCTACGGATTAATTGATGGAACAGAATACACACTTGCTGATATCGGCACAAAACTCAAAATCAGCCGTGAACGGGTTAGACAGATCGAAGTTGAGGCACTCAATAAACTCAGACGGCATGAACCGAAAGAACTGTTGATGGAGTTGTTTCAAAAATATTAGATTTTTTCTCATCATCGGCATGTGAGGTGCTAAATTAGCAATTGCCGATGATGAGAAAACTTCTGCAACAACGATAAGGATGTCATTTCAATTCCGACTGCGCAACCAGAGGAATCTCCCAATTGAAAATCGCATATTTTGATTGCTTCTCCGGTATTAGCGGTGACATGGTCCTCGGTGCTGTTGTTGATGCGGGAGTTGACCCTGAGGTACTAACAACCGAATTAGCAAAACTAAAAATTGATGATGAATTTAGCCTCCATTTTCAGAAAACAACGAAACACGGTATTTCCGGAACGCAAGCAATAGTTGAGACCGCCTACGATTCACAAGAAGACCATCACCACAATCATTTCCACGCCCCCAGTAGACACCTCTCTGACATTTTTAGCCTGCTTGATGCAAGTGAACTTAAAACGAATGTTCACGACACAGCAAAACAGATTTTTGACAGACTTGCTGAAGCTGAGGCGAAAGTACACGATTCTCACAAAACCAAGGTACACCTCCACGAAGTCAGCGGAATTGATTCCATAGTAGACATTGTTGGTGCTGTAATCGGTTTGGCTGAACTCGGTATTAAAGAAATTTACGCTTCTCCGCTTTCACTTGGACGTGGTTTTGTCCGATGTGCCCACGGTATGATGCCCGTGCCTGTACCGGGTACGCTGGAACTCTTACATGGTGTTCCGATTCGTCAGACCGACATCTCCAAAGAATTAGTTACACCTACAGGTGCAGCCATCATCACCACGTTCGCAAAACACTTTGGGGTGATGCCCGATATGAGCATTGACCAGATCGGTTACGGTGCAGGCACCAGAGACCTGGAGATGCAGCCAAATCTCCTTCGTATCTGTATCGGTGAAAAATTATCTTTGAACAACATTAAGCATAGACATGACCAATTAATATCTTCAACTGGTGACTCACCACCTGCCGAACAGAATACTGTCCTTGGTTTTAACGACTCTATAGAAATCATTGAAACGAATGTAGATGACCTGTCCCCCGAAATTTGCGGTTATGTGATGGACAAGCTTTTTGAACACGGTGCTTTAGATGTATTTTTTATGCCTATTCTTATGAAGAAAGGCAGACCCGCGATACAAATAAACATACTCTGTCCATCCAGCATACGAGAACTATTGATAAAAGTTCTTCTAACAGAAACAACAACCTTTGGTGTTCGATTTTATACTGCTGACCGTATAATCCTCAATCGTGATTATGTTGAAATCAATACCCAATGGGGTCCTGTTCGAGCCAAACGCGGTTACTTAAACGGTGTCCTAATCAAAACAGTTCCAGAGTATGAAGATTGTAGATGTCTTGCAGAGGAAAAAGGTGTACCGCTCCAGTCTGTTTTTCAAGACGCACTCCGCAAAATATAATTCCCTTCAGCCAATTTGAATAATCCGATTATCAGTTGCAAGAAAAAGCAATATCCCACGCAAGTTTATATTACGGTGTTTAGGAACACCTATCGCAAGTCCCACACCGATAATTCTCTGGTACTTCCTCTCCGAAATAGTCACGAATGACTTTCATCCTGCACCCTTCAGATGCTGCGTAGTACACCATCTTGTCAATTCGGCTGCGTCTGTATTTAACATAGTCCCCGAGTCCCATCTGTTCTTCAGAAAGAGAGGAAAAGAGTTCACTATCCTGTAGTAATTCAATCAGCATTAGGTCATCCTTACCCCAATACTGAAGGTGACCCTCGTTTTGAAGTTCGGCAAGTTGTTCCATAACCCACCTTGGACTTAGTTCAAAGTCTTGGCAAAAACTTAAAATATCTGTTACTCGCCGCTGGCGCAGTTGGGCATAAAGTTTAGACTGTTCTGATGTCTCGTCTGTAGGTTGCGTTCTCAACCGGACGGAGACTCGAGACGGGACATTATGCCATCTTTTCACAAAACCAAGTTTTTCCAAATAGGTCAACCCAACCTGTATTTTTGCTTCCTTAAAACCAACTTTCCACACCAATTCATCCATCACCATCAACCGATATTCTTCTGATCCTTTGAAGTTTTCAAGTACTTCCAACAGTTTTAGGAGCGAAGGTTTGTCTGGAGCACTCTCTTTGATAAACCATTCATGCAACTCGCGGTCTTTATGAAAATAGAATAAAAGGCACTGCGAATCTTTCTCATCTCTACCTGCCCGGCCAACTTCTTGACAGTATTCCTCTAAGGTGCCGGTCATTGTCCAATGAATGATATACCGGATATTCGCTTTATCAATCCCCATTCCAAAAGCATTCGTAGCAGCAACGATGTCTAATCCATTTCGGCTGTCATCAAAAAATGCTTCTTGTATCTGTTTACGTTCGTGCGGTTCACGACCCGCATGGTAATAATCTGCACGGAACCCTTGTTTTTGGAGAAACTCGGCAATTTCTTCTGTGTCGCTTCGCCGCCCCGCATAGATAATACCATTTCCTTTAAGCAACCCCATGTTTTTTTCAAGTAATGTATATTTCTGCTCTTTTTCTTCGCATTCGTGAACTGATAATTTCAAATTAGGTCGTTCAATACCTCGCACAAGTACTCTCGGTTCTGGGATATTGAGTATATTCAGGATATCTTCTTGGATATCTGGAGGAGCGGTTGCTGTGAATAACGCAATAGCTTTGGGAAAAAGGGTGTCAATTGCCTCACAGATCGAAAGATAAGCAGGTCGGAAATCACGCCCCCATTGTGAAATACAGTGTGCCTCATCAATCACAAATACAGAGATAACAATAGAATTTAGTAAATCTAAAAACCGCCTACTTCGTAAACGTTCTGGAGAAATATAAAGGAGTTTTATTTTTCCCTGTCTTAATAGATTGAGTTCACGCCGATACTCTTCCCATGTCTGTGTGCTATTTATAAGTGATACAGACTCTATTCCTTGTGCCTTTAAAGCGTCTACTTGGTCTTTCATTAAAGAGAGCAAGGGTGAAACAACAACAGTTATTCCAGGTAGCATCAATGCCGGAAGTTGATAACATAATGATTTTCCGTGACCAGTAGGAAAAACGGCAAAAACATTTTCACCGTCTAAAATCGCTTCAATAATTTCCCGTTGTCCACCTCGAAAAGTTTCATAGCCGAAGTTTTGCCGTAATGCGTTTAGAAGTTGATCATCCTGTTTTTCAGGTTGCGCTAAAGGGGTTTGTGTCTTGACTATATCAGACGAATTAAGGATATCGTCAACCTCTTTTAGTAAATTCTGCAAATGTCCCATAGACTCTCAACCTTTTAGCACGGTGTGTTAATTGATGCTCCTTGTATATGGTGGATTTAGGAAAAAAAACGGAACCTGAAAATATGAAATATCGCTGCAATACCATCTTTCCAACTCACAGTCTTTCCTTGATGATAGTCTCTACCGCGATAACTTATTGGAATATCAACGATTTTGCACTTGCGTTTCGCGAGTTTCGCAGTAATCTCCGGTTCAAAACCAAATCTGTCTGAACGTAGCGATATATCCTTCAGAATATCAGTTTTCATAACCTTGTAACAGGTTTCCATGTCTGTCAATTTCGTGCCGTTTAGTAAATTTGACAGGGATGTTAGAAATCGGTTCGCAAGGTAACTACGTAACAATCCTTCTTGACGACCTTGCATAAATCGAGAGCCATAGACGACATCAGCAATGTTTGTTAAAATGGGTTCAAGTAATTCCGGGTAGTCTTGCGGATCATATTCCAAATCCGCGTCTTGTATGAGTGTGATATCGCCCGTAATATGTTCAAAACCGGTTCGAAGGGTCGCACCTTTACCGCGGTTTATCTCATGATAGAAAATTTTTGCCGTATTGTCAGCTGAATTTTGGAGGCTTTCTAATATTTCGCGTGTGCCATCTGTTGAACAATCATCAACCAGAATAAGTTCTTTTTCCATCCCGATTTCAACCGCGTTTATTTGTCGTAGAATTTCCTCTAAATGCTCAGCCTCATTGTAAATCGGGATCACAACGGATAGTTTCTGCGCCATCCAGATTCCTCCAGTTTGTCAAAGGTTCTGATTAATCCTATTATCTCTTTGAGGATGTGGCAAGACACAACCAGCTTTAAATAAGGATACCTTATTATGAAATTTTATGCAAGTTTTTTTAAGTATCATAACCACTCAATCCTTATGTAGTTCAATCTTCTACTGAAAGGCACTTCGCTGCGTTCTACATAAGACATAATTTCGTTGTAATTTTCGGATATTTTTGATATACTATATGCATCCAATCTTCGGTAGCACTGTAAAGCATATCTGCCACCCTCCCACCGTAGCAGGGATAAACGAACTAACGTTGAGGAATCCAGGATGAATAAAAGAGACATTTGACTTTGCAAAACGTCAGGTTACGATTTCAGATACCTATGACACAAATTCTGACGTAGTCCTCTTTGATGGAGATTGTAGCGAGTTACTAAAGGCCATTCCGTCAAGCTCGGTGGATTTGGTGATCACCTCTCCGCCATACAACATTGGTAAGAAATACGAGAAGAAAATGTCTTTACAGGCATATCTAAAAAATCACGAACCTGTAATTGTGGAATTGGTTCGGGTACTTTCTGAAACTGGAAATCTCTGTTGGCAAGTAGGAAATTACGTTGAGAAGGGAGAGGTCTTTCCGCTTGATATTTACTTTTATGAGATTTTCAAACGTTTCGGCTTAAAATTACGAAATCGGATCATCTGGCGGTTTAATCACGGTTTACACTGCACAAAACGTTTTTCGGGTCGCTACGAAGTCATCTTATGGTTTTCCAAAAGTGACGACTACATTTTCAATCTCGATCCAGTGCGTGTTCCTGCAAAATACCCAGGTAAACGACATTTCAAAGGACCAAAACGCGGTCTACTTTCAGGGAACCCGCTTGGCAAGAACCCTTCTGATGTTTGGGATGTGGTGACACAAGACTGGGAAAATGAAATTTGGGATATTCCAAATGTAAAGGCAAATCATCCTGAAAAAACCGAACATCCGTGTCAATTTCCTGTGGAATTGGTTCAACGGTGTGTGTTGGCACTTACACAACCTGACAGAATTGTTTTTGACCCGTATTGTGGTGTCGGATCAACGATCATCGCTGCCTTGCAGCACAACCGAAAAGCGATTGCTGCTGAACTTGATTTGAGTTATGTTGCGATTGCCCGTGAACGGATACAGAAGTTCGCCGATGGAGAATTGCCACTCCGTCCGATCGGTAAACCTATCCACGAACCGACAGGAAAAGAAAGTGTGGCGCAGCTGCCTTTAGAATGGAAATAGATGCTCATGATTATTACTGCCGAGTATTCCTTCAATGGTGGAAATGCTATTCAAAAGGAATACGCTCACCTGTTAAAAGAGGTGGAGGAGATTATCGCTGTTGTTGATGCCTCACAGTGCAAAACTAAAACAAGCGAGGAGATCACAATGCCGGGAAAAATACTGTATAGTCCAAAAGCACTTAATCGCGCTTTTCCCAAGGCTTCCAATCCAAAGGTTGGCAGAAGGAACGTGTAAAATGTGATTATCCAACAAACTACTACCGCCAAGGATATTCACCGAAACCAATGCGCCAAACCGCATTTCGAGAAATGGATTTTTGAAAGAGAGGATTGGAGTAGAAGTTCAGTTTGGAAAATACGCATTTATGGTCTACAACGTCTGTGCGAAAATGACTATTTTTAACAACTTGGGCTACATTGATGTTGGAATTGAGATTGTGCCTGTGAAGGCTTTTGCTGACGAAATGTCTACCGGAGTCTCATATTTTGAGCAGTTCGTGTGGGATTTAGATGCTTGAGGCGTTGCGGACATTGATATTCCTGTCCTCATTTTTGGTGTTGATGTGGGAGGCAACAGCGGCTATAATTATTCAGTCGATGACAAACAGCTCTTACTTGAATTAGGCGACAGGAACTAATCGTTAGCAAAAGAATACGATTACGAGAGAGGAAGTATGTCAAGGCGTTGGGTTTCACGTTGTTCAATTCAACCTACGCGTTTAAGTTGAACTCATGTAAACCTTAACCTGAATATAGAAGATATTAGGATAATCAGATGCAAAATTGGATGAAAATTTTAGTCATACTTTGTCTATGCTTGCCACTTTCTGAACTCATTGCACAAAAAAATGATCATGCTGCATACGTACAGCATGTAGAAGAAGGGTTTATTTTTCTGTTCCAAGGCGAAGACCAGAAAGCAATAGACGCATTTAATTCAGCACTCGCTATTGAACCTAATCACTATGAGATTCTGCATTATTTAGGGATGGCGTATGCCCAAGACGAGTCTTGGAACAAAGCAGTTGAAGTTTACCAACGCTCTTTGGAACTGAAACCAGATAATATTGAGGTACTCTATTCCTTAGGCGTTGTCTATTTCAAACTTAATCAGTGGGCAGAGGCGTTAGGACCATTGCAACAAGTCATCGCACTATCACCACAACATGCGCGCGGACATGAAGTACTCGGCAAAGCACACGTCAAACTTCGTCAATATTCGGAAGCAGTTGAGATTTTAACCAAAGCCATTAAATTGAAGCCTAATACTGCCGGGAATTATAATGAGCTCGGCACAGCATACCTCAATTTAAAGGATTCTCCGGATGCTGTTGAGAAAGCAATAGAGAACTTTACAAAAGCGGTAAAATTTGGACCATCGGACTACGCAGAACCTCATTACGGCCTCGGCACAGCATATCTCCGTTCAGGTAAAAGAGAGAAAAGTAGAGAAGAAATGCGGATATATCAGCGTTTACAAAAGGAATACGTTGATTATGAACGTTTTACACGTCTAACACGTGTGGATCCGAATAACCTTGAAGGATGGACAGGGTTGGCAAAAGTGTTAATGCGTCAAAAAAAATATACTAAGGTGCTTCCGGTGTTACAAAAATGTATTGAAATTGGAAACTCACAAAACGCACCTGCAAGCACAATTGCAGGTTTTTATCATGGGCTTAGCCAGGCATTTATAAATCTAAAATATCCGAAGTTGGCAGTGGAAAACGCTGGCAAAGCGATTCAACTCATGCCAAACCAAGCCGTATTTTATAACACGCTTGGTAGTGCTTACGCGATGCTTGGAAATATTCAAAAAGCAATCGTTGTGTTTCAAAAAGCAATTGAATTAGATGAAGAACAACCCTATTACCATCTGAACCTTTCAAAACTCTATCGAAGTCTCGGAAACAACAAACTTGCCAAAGAACATTATCAAGCGTATGAGCATTTTTTGTCAAAACAGAAAAAAGCACAAAAATAATTATATCAATACTAAAACCGGGGACAGATGTGTTGAATAATAGACAATTCTCTATAACATTACTTATTTTTCTATTAAATGTGGGTGTTGCTATCAGTGTTTCCGCCGATGAAAAAGAAAATCAGATGATATTAGTTCCTGCTGGCACTTTTACAATGGGAAGTGCCAAACGTGCTACAGATGAAAAACCGGCACATAAAGTCTACCTTGATTCTTACTATATCAGTAAATACGAGGTGACAAACGCAGAATATTATGAATTTTGGCGTAGTTTGCAAGAAAACGATTCTGAAACAACACAGAAAGCAACGCAACACACACCTGAAAACTTCACCTATCTTCCCCATATCGGTGCCTGGCCTGAACGGGCAACAAAATTTCCTGATTACCCTATTGTCGGTGTATCGTGGCATGATGCAAAGGCTTATGCTGAATGGAAAAGCATGCGACTTCCAACAGAAGCAGAATGGGAAAAGGCTGCCCGTGGTTATACGGACAGAATATGGCCGTGGGGTAATGCCATAACGCCTCTTGCCAATACCTCTGACAAAAATGATGGCTACGAGAACCGTATCGCGCCTGTTGGTAGTTTCCCAAAAGGCAAGAGCTTTTACGGTGCTATGGATATGGCTGGTAATGTATGGGAATGGACTGCAGATTGGTACAGTGATGTCTACTATTTTCACAGTCCAAAGCAGAACCCAACGGGACCAACCACCGGCAGTTGGCGTATTGTCAGAGGCGGTTCATGGATAGATAAACTCACACGATGCAGTACGACCTTCCGATTTTATCTCTATCCTACGCTAAAAACATCCTTTGTCGGTTTCCGCTTGGCGAAAACAGCAGAGAAAGTAAAAAAATAGTACTCCCACCCTCAGTGAGTTCCCTAATGTCAAAATACATTTTAATTTACCTGACGTTATTCATTATATTTGCAATTTGTAGTTTTGCTGAACAACTACCTGTCTTCGTGGATGTCACCGAAGAAGCAGGCATAAACTTCAAACATAACAAAGGTAAAACCGAACATAAACACATTATTGAGACAATGGGTTCAGGCGGTGTCTTTTTTGATTATGACGCGGATGGCAACGTTGACCTTTATTTGGTTAACAGCGGGCTGGTGCCTGTAGAAGGTATGTCTGACAATGCTATTCAAGAGACTGCCGCAAACGTTCTCTACCGTAATGAAGGGGATGGACGTTTTACAGATGTTACAGCTGTTTCGGGTTGTGGTGATATTGGCTACGGCATGGCTGCATCCGCCGGAGACATTGATAACGATGGTGATGCTGACCTATATGTCTGCAACTTTAAACAAGATACCCTCTATCGAAACAATGGGGATGGCACCTTTACGAATATAACGAAAGTTGCGGGGATTGATAATTCCCTATGGAGTATCGCAGCAATTTTTCTCGATTATGATTTGGACGGTGATTTGGATATTTTTGTTGTGAACTATCTCATTTATCAATTGTCAATGCCTGTAACAACATACAAAGGGATTATCGGTTATGGGCATCCTCGGAGTTATGAGGGGACAGCAGATGTCCTTTATAGAAACAACGGTGATGGCACCTTTACTAACGTTGCACAAACCGCGGGATTGGTAAATCCGGGTGAAGGTCGAGGCATGGCAGCTGTTGCCTGTGATTACGATAACGATCGATTTCCAGATATTTATGTCGCTAACGATACCGGACGCAATTTTTTATATCATAACAATGGCGATGGTACCTTTACTGACGAAGGTCTGTTCCTTGGCGTAGGATATGATGAAAATGGGGTGGCAGAAGGGTCTATGGGAGTAGACTGCGGGGATTATAATCGGGACGGTTGGTTTGACTTTATTGTTGCAAATTCCGAAAAAGCAACACTCTATAAATTACAAAATCTTGGGGACGATGAGTTCTTCTTTTTTGATGCTACAGCGGAGAGTAGGTTACAACAACCAACGTTGCCTTTTGTCGGCTTTAGTCCGCTTTTTTTAGATTACGATAACGATGGATACCTTGATATTTTTTGTGCAAACGGCCATCCACAAGGCGTAAT
This sequence comes from Candidatus Poribacteria bacterium, assembly GCA_965197475.1. Classification (GTDB taxonomy): domain Bacteria; phylum Poribacteria; class WGA-4E; order WGA-4E; family WGA-3G; genus MSPOR6. The sequence goes on from CBDANF010000003.1 coordinate 3,577,734, forward strand.
TGAGGTATTGACCGACTACGAAACTTATGCGCAACGGGATCAACTTTTTCATAACAACGGAGACGGCACCTATACAGAGGTTTCGCAGACTTCTGGTGCTTATTTCTCGGAGGAACTTGTTGGAAGGGCAGCCGCGTATGCCGACTACGACAACGATGGTGATGTTGATATAATCGTAATGAATTCCGATCAACGCGCAGTCCTGCTCAGAAACGATGGTGGAAATCGGAAAAACTGGCTTAGCATAAAACTCGTAGGAACCCGAAGCAACCGAGACGGTATTGGGGCAAAGGTCAAACTCATAACAGGCGATTTTACACAGATAGCAGAAGCAAAGAGCGGTTCAAGTTATGCTTCTGGAAGCGATTTGAGGTTGCTGTTTGGTTTGGGTGGAGCTAAGGAGGTTGATAGTATTGTGATTGTGTGGCCAAGTGGAATTGAGCAAAAAATGGAGAGTGTGTCTATTAATCAGATGTTAACGATTTCGGAATCGAAATAATACCAAATTAACTAAATCTCACTCGGTAGGCGCGCTTTGTCCGCGCGCCTAATATCCAGAAAAATAAGATAGATCCGGTTAATTTGGTATAAACGCCTGTTTTGAAAATTTGGCATTAAACAAAAAAGCCTATATCCCAACGGATACAGGCTTTTTTGTTTATAATACTCGTCAATTATTTGGATTATTTGCGTTTAATATCTGCCCACGTAGTTGTCAGTTTTCCTTTAGGTTCAACTGGTGTCAGAACATTAAGGAATTGCCCATCAAGTGTCGGGGCAATCTTGAGATCGGCATCGGATTCTTCAAAGCGGAGATTGACGTAATCTCCCCCGTCGCCTTCGCCACACCTGAAGTGCAGGAAGTTTTCACCTTCAAGGAGTTCAATATCAGTGGGTTGAGTAGCGTTAGTTACACCTTGTGTCCATGATGGGTTGTTGTACACCTTCTCACCATTGAGCCAAATTTGTGCATAGTTATCATGAGTTGGGTACATCGTCGTCGTACGGTCCTCAGGTGAAAGGATGAGGATAATACCTTGCCATGTGAAATTGTTGATTGGACCAATACCATGGCTCGTTGACATGTTGTTTGAATCCTCGGTATTAATATCCACAACACCCCAACCGAGAAGACCACCGTTGTCTGGAAGGTCAACACTCATACGTCCGGTGAGTCCAGCACCGTAGCGGGTGGAAACAATAACGTCATTTAATTCACCACCCGTTCCCTGATCAAGATAATCATGTGCTCCCGTAACATTGAAATCTCCAGTATTAAGGATCAGATCAAGACCCCACCATTTTTCAATCCATTGGTCACCAGCCGGTTGCCAATTTTGAGCAAATGCCGTTGGTGCAATGGTTATACAAGCAATTGTGAGAAGAATTGCCAATTTTTTCATAGCTATGAGTCTCCTTATTCAGTATGCCCAAATTCAAATATTTTGAGTAAGAAGCGCGCTTCTCAAAATCGTCAAATCGAGCAACATAAAACTAATTTTATTTTTTCGGCTTGCTAGCTGTGCCGAAATTTAACTTTATTATGGTGATAGCAGTAATGCATGCAAATCACACATTCAAATGCTGACAACTATCCACGGGTAACAGATGTCCGGTTTTGCCAGCTTAAGATTTTTCGTGTCCTCCCCAGAATTTAACATATTCTGCAAGAGGTCAAATTAACTTGTTTGGAAAATTATAGCATTTTTTAATATAAAATGCAAGAAAAAAAGCAAATTGTAATGGACAAATTTTAGCACGCAGCAAAAAATTTGTCAAGTTTTAGACGAATGGATGCATAAAGTTTTGACAGTAAGTGAACCAAGTTGCGACCTAAAATCTCATTGTTTTATCGTATGTTCAGATTCATCTCGCTGTATTTAACCCCAGAGGGTGACAGGTTTAAAGCACTCCTACGCTGCTGCAACTTCCTCATTTGCCCGCTTCCCAAGCGCATTCATGTAGGCGATCGTATACGCTGTGCCAACACGGTGGTCGCCTGCCATGCTTGGGATGTGGTCTGGAATCATTACACCGTTGAAGTCAACTTCGCGAAGTGCTTTTGCCACGTGATACATATCCTGATAGCCGTTATCAACGAATGTTTCAACGAAATGCGGCAACGGTTGATCAACATTACGGAAATGAACTTTGAAAATCTTGCCGCGTTCCCCGAAGTAACGGATAGACTCAAGAACATCTTTGCCCATCAAATCCCCGCCTTCAAGCCAACATCCAACACAGAAACACATCCCAACATTCGGACTGTCGGCAATTTCAAGCGCACGTTTGTAGCCTTCAAAACTACTGAAGATGCATCTTGGGATTCCAGCGAGGTGGACAGCGGGCGGATCATCGGGATGGATACCAATCATAACTCCAGCTTCCTCAGCAACTGGGGCTGCCTGCTTGATGAAGTAGGTGTAGTTGCCCCAAATTTCCTCCTCACTATATTCGCGTCCATGCGAAAGCGGCATCTTATATTTATTACCGCCCCAATGTCCTTCTTCTGCAGTCTTGAGATTGAACGCACGGGCACTTGCACCACCGCGGGTAGTCTCGCGCTCGGTGCTCCAGATACCGTTACCCATGTGTGCGTACGTTGTATAGGGAATCCCTGCCCTACCGAGATCACGGATGTAATTTTTGTACTGTTCAATCTTAACATCTCGGTTTTCTAAGTTAAGTACAATCCCATCCTGATTATGGACATCACTATTGCCAAACCCATATATCTTCAAGCCTGCGTTCTCAAAAATCTCACGACGGCTCATAAAATAGTCGTAATTTGCATTTGCGCCGTTCGTCCAGAGAACAACATATTCAACATCCATCTGCTTAGCAAACTGTAAGTCAGCTTCGCTCGGTTCCGGGGACATCTGCGCCGTAACCTTCATCCCGGGTGCTATATTTTCCAATGGATTATTTTTTGCCATTTTATGCCTCCATACGCTATTGAATGCGCAAGGTGCATGTCCAAACGCATCCGTCGTACTCGGTCTACTCGTCGTCCATTGCCTCTTCTTTGAGACGGTATAATTCTGCAGTCAATTCCTTAACAACATCAGCATATTCAGGATTGTCATAGACGCTGCACATTTCGTTCGGATCTTTTTCCAAATCAAAGAGTTCCCATTCCGGCTCTGTTGGCTCGTTAACTGAACCGCTTGTGCCGAGTGCCTCTCCGTAATAATAGATGAGTTTGTGTTGATGCGTTCGTATGCCGTAGTGGGCAGGAACATAGTGGTGTGAGAGGTGCATCCAGTACCGGTAGTACATAGACGTTCGCCAATCATCCGGTGTTTCGCCTTCAAGTATAGGACGCATATTAGCACCTTGCATATCATCTGGTATTGGCAAGTTAGCATAATCAAGCCATGTCTCAGCAAAATCGATATTCAGTGCCATCGCATCTGTTGAACTTCCAGCTTCAATAGCATGCGGATAGCGGACAATAAACGGCATGCGCAAAGATTCTTCATACATAAACCGTTTGTCGTACCAACCGTGATCGCCTAAGAAAAATCCCTGATCAGATGTATAAATCACCATTGTGTCATCAGCAACACCATCCGCATCGAGATAGTCAAGCAATCTTCCGACATTGTCATCAATTGATGCTACGCAGCGTAGGTATTCCTTAATGTAACGTTGGTACTGCCAGTTTGCCAACTCTTTCTCAGACAATCCCTCAGGGGGCGGACCAAATCTTTCTATTTTTAGATCTCTGTCGTTCATATGACCGAACACCCGCATCTTAGCGTCCCTTGCAGCGTTTGAACGATTTGCGTAATCGTCAAAGAAGTTATCTGGCATCGGAACATCTTCATCCTCATACATGTGGACATGCTTTTCATCTGAATCCCACGGACGGTGCGGTGCCTTATGGTGACACATCAAGAAAAACGGATGATCTTTATCCCGATTCTGCAGCCATTCCAACGAGAAATCTGTAATGATATCGGTCGCATAGCCTTCGTGGTTTTTTCTTCCATCTTCTTCTATCATCACAGGGTCATAATAGCTGCCTTGTCCGGGAAGGACGTTCCAATAGTCAAATCCTGTAGGATCAGCATTGCCCCCGTGTCCGAGATGCCATTTGCCAACCATAGCAGTTTGATAACCGCTCGCCTGAAGCATCTTCGCAACGTTCGGTCGTCTACCATCAAGTGGGTCGCTTAATGTCTTGACACCATTGAGATGGCTATGCTTTCCAGTCAAGATGTTCGCACGACTGGGTGTGCAAATAGAGTTTACGCAGAAGCAATTTTGGAAAATCATGCCGCCATCTGCGATTCGGTCGAGATGTGGGGTTTGGTTAATGCGACTCCCGTAGCAACTCATCGCATGAGATGCGTGATCGTCTGACATTATAAAAAGTATATTCGGTCTGCTCAATTGTTTCTCCTTTTTTCATGAATTATCGCCTCAGCTCCACGTTAAAACGTTCATATAATACCTATTTTCACTTTAGGAGTCAATCTTTTTAGTCTTTAGCCCAGAACCATTCAATTATCGTGTAGTTTCCACTTTCTCTTTAAGGTATATCTTCTGTAGGAGCGACCTCTTGGTCACGACTTTTTAAAAATTCAGAGAAAACTTGAAAACTGAATGACTCTGACAGACAGAGACATTTGGTTTTCAAGTTCGCTAATAAGGTTAAACTATACTTTGGACAATTTTTAGAGTTCTTGAGTGATAGTCAAGGTCAATAGAAACACCTTAGACATCAATATAAGATTTAATTGATACACATTTCGCCCCGCTGGGGCTAAGAGGGTTGTTCACCCGCTTTTCTATACACATTTCGCCCCGCTGGGGCTGCCTTTGCTGAAACTATAATAGTTTTTCTGTGGGTTACAACTTCGCACAAAACTCATAGAAAAATAGAAAGGACTTGAGAACACAACATGAAACAGACAGAAATTGTCCAACTTTAGTAAGGTTAACGTGAGTTTGATAATAATATTGGATGGACGCAGACCGTTCAAAGTCCCCCTGATAAGGGGGTTAAAAGTGCCTCAAATATTGCTTTTCGTGCCAAAAAATACCCTTTATTGCCAAATTTGCATCCGTCCTGCATATTATTAAAGTAAATTTGACTCAATGAATTCTTTTATCAAGCTCACGTTAGTTTAGGTTTACCCGACAATTTTCATACATTATGCAAATAATCACAAAAAAAGTCGGCTCATGTAAAAAGTAAGTGCTATTTTTTCAAAGTTATGTTAGAGTGTTACCTATGGACTTTCCAATACAATCTCTCATGGATGAAGAAAAAACTCAAGCGTGGGTGTTGGATCATTTCCACCCTCAAGGGCTGTGTTGCCCAAAATGCCAAGCGAGCGTGGCGGAGGCACGCAAGTTCCGTCCGACTGAAACAAGTGGTCTACAAGTGTATCGCTGCAAACACTGTGAGAGCATCTACAACCTCTATACCGGGACGGTCTTTGCTGGCACGCAGTTTCGTCCCTCACAGGTCGTTCTGCTTTTGCGCGGTGTCTGTCAAGGTGTTTCAAGTGCACAACTCGGGTGTGAACTGGGTCTAAGTCGTCAAACCGTTCTTTCTATAAGACGTAAACTCCAAACTTCGGCAGAGCAGATACAACCCGAAGCTGCTTTACCTGATGCTGAAGTCGAAACAGATGAGATGTTTCAAAACGCCGGTGAAAAAGGCGATAAGCACGTTGATGCTTCGGATCCGCCGCGTCGGCGTGGCAATAAACGCAGGGGACATGGGACTTATGACAATGATCGTCCGCCTATTGTTGGGACGAAAGGTCGCGAAAGCGGTCTCCTGAGATTACGTGTTGTGCGGCACACCGATTCTGCGACGCTTTCAACACACGTTCATCAGTGGACGTTGCCGACTTCAACGGTGTATACGGATGGTTGGCGTGGCTATAACCGTATTCAGCGCGCCCGTGAGATTGTTCTCCATAAGGATGGCGAGTGGGCAAGAGACGCAGACGGTGATGGTCTTTACGAGATCCATACAAGGACGATTGAAGGTGCCTGGACGACGCTGCGAAACTTCCTTCGTCCCTTTCGTGGCGTTCATAAAAAGTTCCTCGCCGGTTACGTCGCAATCTGTGAGTTCGTCATGAATCTAAAAGCTGTCAGTGTTGATTTTATAGCAAAACTCGTCAAAAGCACTTACTCTTGACATGAGCGAAAAAGTCAAGCATAAATTGAAGAAATAATGAAATTTCGGTAGAATTAGAGCAATTTTGAACAGTGTCTGTCTAATCTGTATAGTCTGTGCCAATCCGAGACTTAAACAGCCAACAACCAACTGCCGAATGCGCGTAGAGCATTCTCGTAAATAATCCCATAAATCCTTGAATCCTGAAAGTTCAAGTTCAGACGATACAAGCTCCACATGTCCTAATTACACGTAAATTTAGAATGACCTTGTTTATTAGGCACACCCTCAGTTAAGTCCGTTCAGGAAGTTCTTCAAAAAAGACAGCATCCGGTTTTACCCACTCAGCCTCACCATCTGCCCACACTTCACGTTTCCAGATAGGTACAATCTGCTTTAGGCGATTCATCGCAAATTGACACGCTTCAAACCCATCTTTGCGATGCGGGGAGGCAACCGCTACAGCCACACTCACTTCACCAATTTCTAACCTGCCGACGCGGTGTATCATCGCAACGCGATGGATACCCCATTTATCCGCTATTTCTTTTGCAATCTGTGCCATCTTCTTTTCTGCCATCGGCGGGTATGCCTCATACTCAAGGTGTTTTACCGGTCTGCCATCTGTGTTATTTCGAACGGTGCCAAAAAACAGAATCACCGCGCCTGCATCCGGTGCCTCTACAGCTTCCCGAACCTCTGCACCTGTAATGATTTCAGCGGTTATTTTAAACATCGCTTCCCCCTGTCACCGGAGGAATCAACGCGACTTCATCACCTTCAGCAAGTTCGGTGTCTTCGATGGCATATTCCCAATTGACAGACATTTGCATGACTTCGTAAAACTCAGCAATTTCGGGCCATTCTTCCTCAAGTCGTTTTAAAATCGTTTGGACGGTGGCACCTTCTGGAAGCTGCATCTCTTCTTCGGATCTATCTAACATTTCGTGGCATACGGCAAAATATTTGACTGTAACCTTCATTAGGGCTCCTTTGCTGTTCTATTTCCTGTTCGAATTTGATTTCTAAAAGTATATCATAATAGTTGAATGCAGTCAAATTTAGCATTGAAATTTACGGAATTATCTGATAAAATAGGGATAAGTCGTGCGTAAGAAAACATAGTGGAAAATATGGACAGTATCGTCATAAAAGGCATTCGATTTCACGGTCACCACGGTGTTCCCAAAGCGGAACGGCAGGTCGGTGGACATTATGAAATCGATGCAACATTGCACTGCTCGCTTATAAATGCCGGTAGGACCGATGCACTTGAGGATACAATTGATTACGCCGCAGTCGTTGATCTCATTGTTGATGTTGGCACACAACAGTCGTTTCAACTGATTGAGGCACTTGCAGAAACAATAGCAACAGAGATTTTAAAACGATTCGCTATAGATACCGTCCATCTTACCGTCAAAAAACTTCATCCACCAATAGAAAAACCGATTACCTACTTTGCTGTTGAAATCTGTCGTAAAAAGGAGTGAAAATGCGATTTGGACTGCGGTTGTGCATCGTTATATTATTAGCATGCCTAATTAGTACTTTATCACAAGCAGGTGGAAAGAAAACACAACTTTTTCCTGACTTGTCACCCGAACTCGATATTTACCGATACGACTGGGATGCCGAAACTTGTGTAATTTACGTTGCAGAGATGTCGCGGAATGACCCGACACTTCAGTTTGAAGTCGCACTTGCCAATTCCCAAGTTCTTGGAAAAGAGACTGTCCGCTCTATGGCACAGCGGCGCACGCAACGGGGTGATCGGCGCGTCGTTGTAGCTGTTAACGGTGGTTTCGGTGTCCTTGGTGATCTGCGAGGTTACGGCGGCGTTTTGGAAAACTTGTATATCCAAGATGGTGAACTCATCACACAACCTACGGATAACGGAGCATGTTTCGGTGTAACCGAATCTGGCGAATTTTTGAGTACTCCTGTGGAAATGAAAGCAAGTATACAGATAGGTACCCACACATTGGAAATCGGATGTATAAACCAGCGCAGGCTTGATGGATGCCAGGTGACACTTTACACACCACGCCTCGGTGAATCCACACACACAAACCGCCGCAGAGGCAAGGAAATAGTCCTCAGTGGACTTCCGCTGCCTTTGACACCAAACTACGCGCACCCTTATCGCGTAGAAAAGGTCTCAACAGATGGAAACAGCACGATACCCAGAGACGGCGCAATCCTTTGGATTAGTACGGGGATTAAAAATCCCGTAGTTTCTCAGTTCAATGCAGGAACAAGTGGTACACTCACGCTCTCTCTTTCACCCCCTGAGTGGAATCAAGTCCGCCATGCTATTGGTGGACGCATGCGACTCCTCAATAATGGCAAAATAAATCAAGAGCTTGTGGATATGCACCTTAAATATAAAAAGGATCATGTCCCCGGTAAACGCACCTCAATACTAAACTTGAGCCATGAACCACGAACTGCGCTGGGTTACAACACCGACACCCTATTTTTAGTTGTTGCAGATGGCCGACAACCAAAGTATAGCACAGGCTTAACACTCTACGAACTCGCCAGCATCCTCATTGAACTCGGTGCAACCGAAGCGATTAATCTTGATGGTGGATCCTCAAGTACATTTGTTGTCAATGATGAAGTTATAAACAAACCTTCTGGACAGAAGGAGCGAGAGGTGCTTAACGCCGTGTTTATCACAAAAGATGTGGATTAATATCAATTTTGGAGGTTTAACTTGAAGGCTTATTTTTCATTTGTATACATTCTGTTTTTTGTGTTCCTGGTGGCAGACAGTCAACCCGCAGAAGATACCCCTAAACTATTAAAGGCAATCCCACTTTCGCAAACCGCAATTCAACTTCAATTTGATGGGAAGTTGCAAGCAAAATTCGCTGAAGACCTCTCAATCTATAAAATTACACCAGATATTAAAATTGAATTCGCACTACTTGATGAACGGTTGAACCGCGTTCTGCTACTCACTTCCCCGTTAGAGATAGAAAAAGCTTACTGCCTCACACTAAAAAACACACAAACAGAGATAGACGTAACACTGCCTGCTGAAAACGAAATAACCTTCGGTGCGGGCAACTCGATTACATTCTCTGGTGGGTTGCAGGATACCAGTTTGATTGTTAATAAAGACCGCAAGACACGAAACTACAACGCAGGCGCAGAAACAACCCTCTTATGTAATCCAAGTGGAAACGTGTTCTTCGTCGTTTTTGACCTATTTGATGCATTCGAAGATATGGGTATCCGAGAACCGACACAGGTATTAGAGGCATCAATTAACCTCCACGTGCAGCAAACTGATACAGATTCTGCTCAGACCGTTGTTCTTCGTCGCGTTCTGCTGCCGTGGCGTGAGGGCAGAGGCACCTCTGATCGGGCAGAAGAGAACGAACTTACCTACAACAGCGCATTGCATCGCAACCTGCCATGGAACAAACCGCCCGCACAAGCCATGTTAGCTGGGATAGATGGTGATAACGAAAGTGATTACAACGGATCTGAAGATGTCGCGCATCGAATTGATGGTGCTTTTGAGATTCAAGAGGCAGGAAAACGTTATATCTTCAAAAGCGAATTAATCACTGATGCAGTCCGCTTTTGGGTGGCAAACCCCGATTACAACTCCGGTTATCTTTTCGCATTGCGGGATGGGAGTGCGCCTATCGTTTTCTCATCAAAAGAGCATGCCGATGAAAACCTGCGTCCGGTGTTAACAATTCGCTACCAGACAAAATCAGATGAGGAAACTACTCCGCAGCGTTAAAAAATATTAAAACTTTCTTTCTAATGTTGTGAATAGGGTTCACAACATTCACACATACTCCCGCAAATGTGCCAATGTCCGCTCCACTGTCCCGAGATTTTCTTCAATCAGCTGCTTTCCGATATTGCCAGCAGTCATCCTCTCCGCATCATTGGACAACCATTCGGTGATAACCGTCGCCATCTGTTGTGGCGTATGTACAAGTTTCGCCGCACCTTTTTCTAATAAAAGAGATGCTTCATAAGCATTCTCTATCGTAGGACCAAACAGGATCGGTTTCGCCATCGCTGCAGGTTCCATCACATTGTGAACACTACCGTGAAAACTTCCCCCAACAAATGCGATGTCTGCTAACTGATACAGTTTTGCTAAAATCCCTACCGTGTCAATGATGAGAACATCTATTCTCTCTAAACTCACATCACTGTTAAGCTCAGAGAAGCAACGATACGTCAATTTCCGCCGATTCAACCCAGAAATAATTTCGGTTATCCGTGCAAGTGTCGGTTCATGTGGCACTAAAATCAAGCGTGGCAAACGCTCAGGCGCATCTTCACGAAGAATTTGATACGCCTCAAATACGACCTTCTCATCATCTGCATAAGTACTACCAGCGATGAGAATAGAACGTTTTAAAGTAAATTGCCCTGGGAAAAATTCTGCGTCAGGTTCAACCGAAAGTGCCCGTCGGTAAACCTGTTCATAACGGGTATCGCCAGTAACAACAATCTGATGCTTTGAAGAACAGAGTTGTTCAAACCGAGCGGCATCTGCTTCCGAAATAGCACAATGTAACGTGATATGTTGATGCACACTGCTGAAAAAAGACCTCGCGAATCTGCCAAGACGTTTTGAGCCAGCATGTAACGTCCCAGCGATGACAATGACAGGAATCTCATATTTGGAAGCCTTCCATACCAGATTAGGCCAAATATCGTATCTCGAAAAAACCAGGCAAGTAGGTTTAATGATATCTATCAAACGTTCTGCATTTCGAGGGGTATCAAAGGGAAGATAAACGGATGCGTCAACATAAGAATAGGCTTCTACATTTGGGGCAACCGAGGGTGAAAAGAAAGTTAAAACAATTCGGGCATCTGCGTAAATCGCTTCAATCAGTGGTTTTGCTTGTTCAAACTCCCCGACAGAAGTAAAATGAAACCAAAATGTTTTTTTTAAATTACGGGCATCGTTGAGTTGACGCTTCAATTTCTCAAATACTTGTCGCCGTCCAACGATACCCTCACGAATTTTGCGATTGCAACACGCTGCCAAATGAAAACCGATGAACATAACGGGAAGTGTGAACGTGTTGTAGACAAATCGCCAAAACATGATGGTGTGTTACGCGTGGGGTTGTTAGGTTTGCGAACCGAGAAATCTTTGCAGAAGCCTGCCGAAGCAGGACTGCTCCGGCTCTGATGCTTCTACATAGAGGAGGATAGATTAAATAGCTTCCAAGATTTTCTTCTTGAGCGCATCTTTAGGCATTGCGCCGACAATCTGGTCCGCGACTTGCCCATCTTTAAAGACAAGCAGCGTCGGAATGCTTCGCACACTATATTTCATTGCAGTTTGACGATTGTCATCCACGTTGACCTTCCCTACTTTGAAAGTGTCCGCATTTTCGGCGGCAAGTTCCTCCAAAATAGGCGCAATCATTTTGCACGGACCGCACCACTCTGCCCAAAAGTCAACAACGACAGGTGTATCTGATGTAAGCACCATTCCCTCAAACGTATCGTCGGTGATTTCAAAAGTATTTTCAGCCATCATAACTCCTTTTAACTATAAAAAATGTGAAGATGTTAGGTATGTTCGCCACCACGGTTGTCAATTAATGTGATGATTTTTCAGAATGTTATTGACGCATCTACAGCCTTTTGATTTGGCAAGGTTGATAAACAAAAATTTCTTTCAGACGAATCAATATGTTAATATGTTACCCTATTCTAAAATTAATTTCCACATATAATTAAGCACTTTTCAATTTTAGGTAGGGTGCCGCTCCGTTTCAATCTAAACTTTTGATACACATTACACACCCATAGGTGAAAACCTTCAATCAAATTCTCTCTGCTAAACATACCGATCCAGATGCAGATGTTCTCCTCTTGAAAATGAGATTGATGCACGGGTGTATGAATTCTGATATTTATCAAAATTCTTCATATGTCAATGTTTATCAATGTTTTCTTGGTATTTGTTCATGAAAATGCTCGCTGAGATCAGACAGCATCTGCCTCTGTCCTGAAAGTTCAAGTTGTCCTTGATGAAAGGTTTTTCGCACGGAGCGACTGACCTGCTGTATCAAAAGGTAGCTCATCACTTTCACACCTAAGTTCGCATACGCGCCATTCCGTCCTTTTAGGCTCATGGATGCGAGGTTTAGGTCTGTTTTTAGATACCGCCAATACTGTTCTATACCGTGGTGTTGAGACCATATCCGCAGGATTTCACAAGCACGGAGTGGTTTCCCGAATACGAGCATTGTTCGGACTTTGCCACGGTCTGCCAAGAACAACACCACTACTTTTCCAAAAGTTGGACTTGTGGCTTTAGTCCGATAGACCGGTTTATCGCACCCCCATTGATTGGAGAGGAGTTTGATCGACTTTTTATGCTCCGAGAGTTTCACCTTTTTTTCATCAATCGTCATCACATAGTTGCTTTTTCCGTGCACAAGGATCGTTTCAAATCCCATTTCTCGCAAGGTGTCAATCAAGTGGTGGCTGCCATACCACGAATCGAAGGTGATCGGATAGTTTCGGATATCTATTCCGGTCTCTTCAAAGAAGGACACCACTTCCTTGAACATAGTGATGACACAAGAGGGTTTATCCGTGTTCCCGCGTCCTTGTTTGCTGACCAGTCGCATATTCAGGGGAATGATCTGATTTCCAATCTTTAGGACGATCCCCAATATATTTTGCCCCTTCATTGGCTGTTTTGCTTGAGAAGACCACCAATTGGATGTGTAGGCGAGACCCTCTCCATAGCGGAAAACAAAGGTATCATCCACACTGATGACGATACGTAGACGCGATAGAGAAGCAGCACTTTTTGATACTGCCTCCTGTAGCACCTCTAACGCAATAGAACACCCGATACGCACAAAAAGATGCTGCCAGAGATAAAGACTCATCGTGTTCAGTTCCCGATATAGCCTCGTTTTCGGAATAGACAACGCATCCGCCACTTGATCCGGGTTAGTGAGCCCAAACAGATGGCAGGTTGACAAAAACACTAAGGTATGAACAAAATGCTGTTTCAAGGTCCGAAACTGTGAAGATAGAAGTTCTTGAAAAAAAGTGGTAGATTTGATAAGCTGAGTTAGCATGAGATATCCTCCTAATGTTTGTTTATATTCAAATCTGTAATTAGGATGCTATCTCATGCTATAAAAGTCAAGGAAAATGGACACAGCAAAAACGCATTTTCATGGTGCTATACCTTGTTTCTATTGATTATTATTAGGTTCAAGACCATTCTGAGAAATATCAGGAATTGTATAATTTAACACCAAATGAGATTCGCATTATGGAAAAAAATAGGAGAGCATAATGGATGATTTGACTGCTGCACTAGTACAGGGTTTAAAAGAAGAAGCAACTGAATCTAAAGCCGAAATGGATAAAGCATGCACTGAAGCGATTGAAGACTTTCGGAGTAATAATCCAGATATATGTAATATGAAGGTTAAAAGACATAACAAAATAGAGTTTAGAGCCTTTTTTAGTGAGGATTCTGTGGAATCCCAAAGTTGGGAAATATTTCATAATCAAGTAGAAGATCGCATGCTTAAACAGATCTGTTTTGAGATAGAGAAATGCCTTAATAAGTCTTTGCAGAACAACGATTTAAAAAAGCATCTTCGGATAGAACGTAAAGACAAAAAGAACCAATTGCAAGGAATTTTACATTGTCCCAAGAAAGAGATTGACAAGATACGTCAAGACTGTGATGATTTTCGAGTTCAGGCTGTAACAAATACACTGGACATATTTAGGAAAGTTACGATTGACAATGCTCGTAATATTAACCAAGTTGATTTGCCAGAAATCGGTATAACGCTAACTTTCCCTACTTCAAGAACACTAAATATATTAAGGCACCGTGAGCAGTCAGGTGTAATAAAGGGACAGTATATCTATAGTCTTCCATCAGTGACCTTAGATACAGACGTGTTCCTCAAAATGAAAAGAGGAGAATCTATAAATATGCTGGAATTCCGAGAGAAATATTGGGTGGATTTAGCGGTTACTGAGCGAATTCGTGAAGATATTAAGCTACGTCCAGATGAAGAAGAGTTTCTTTCATATTACTATATTCGAAAGATTCCCTCCATTATGCGTTTCTGTTTTGACAGTAAGGCTAAACGATTCCTTATTAATCCAAAGTTCAATAAACCAGGGAGTACTGAATTTTTAAAATTTACAGAGTCAATTGTTGACAATTATTTTACACCGAGAGGTGAAACTCCTCCAGGATATCTGGACTGGGATCATCTCCATGCTCATTACTTATTTGGGAGAGATATTTTTCTGACAGAGGATCAAAAAATTCTTAGTATTGATGATCAGTTAAAAACATTCGGTATCACCGTAATGAATTTTGAAAACTTCTTGAATTCGTATAAGACTAACGAGGATCTAAAAAATCTTTCGGAAATTCAATTTTTCTAGCAAGGCGGAATGAAATTATCTGAACACAGATGACGCGAACTTTCAATCTGCGTCATCCGTATAATCCGAGATTCAGAAACAAAAAATCACGCCCACCTCATTTTCTTCACAAGAACACGAAATCTCTAAACCCGCCAATTAAAACTCCCATTAAATCCGTTGATAACTGGCTCAAGTTGTGATATACTTTCTGCAACTATTTGTGGAAAGAGGTGGATACCATGAACAACTATAGAGACATAATTACCATTGAACCGGGTAAACGCAGCGGGCAGCCTTGTATTCGGGGAATGCGGATCACCGTTTACGATGTCTTTGAATACCTTGCATCGGGTATGACAGTAGCGGAAGTTCTTCACGATTTTCCCGAGTTAACCGAGACAGACATTCGCGCCTGTTTTGCTTATGCTGCGGACAAGGAAAAATCACAGGTGGTCGTTTACACAGATGAAACTTCTATTCGATCAGAACCTATCTGACCAACTGGTGACGCTGCTGGCGGATCTATTTCCTAATTCTACCCATGTCAAAACTATAGGGTTAGATACGGCAACGGATACCGAGTTATGGGATTACGCTCGCGATAACGATTATTCCATCGTTTCAAAGGACACGGATTTCAGGAATAGGAGTGTTATTCACGGCTATCCCCCAAAAGTGATTTGGATCAAGATAGGGAATTGCTCGACGGGTGCTGTTGAATACAATTTGAGAAAGCATTTCGCTGATATTAAAGAATTTGTGAGAGATGCAAATGCGGGATTATTTGTCCTGCGGTAATCGGCTTAAGCCACAACAACTTAGGTTCTCCGTATTTTGTCATGATTTGAACAGAAAAATGGGATTAAACTACCCGAAGACATCGCCGCAATGCTAACGCCCTCGTAGACATTCACTGTAACAGAAAACTCTCTCCTTAGCGGATTACCTGATGTTACAGATTCTCAATTCGCGTAATCCGTGATAATCCGCAATTCAGACAATACCGTTTTACAAAATAATTACACACCACATTATTAATTTCGCTTGATAAAAAAAGTGAAACGTGATAAATTTTACTAAAATTAAAGCATATAGGCGTTTTTCATGTCTGTTAGATCAAGGAGTATAGGCTTTATACGTTTGTTGATTTTATTATTTGGATATACACAAGCAAAGGAGGGAAGGCATGTCAGATAAAGAGAAAAAACAGGGCACGAATATTTCGCGTCGGAGTTTCTTGAAGGGCGTAGGGACCGGAACCGTTGCCGCAACTGTAGCACCAGCGATCTTGGTCGGTGATGCGGAAACGGCGGAAGCGCAAACCGACGGAGCGATCTCCACAGCGAAAATTCAGTTGAATATCAATGAAAAGTCATATCAGATTGAAGTTGAAGCGCGCACCACGTTGTTGACAGTCTTGCGCGATGGAATTGATACAGGCGGAAACAATGTCGATTTGACTGGGGCAAAACTTATCTGTGACAAGGGTGAATGCGGCGGATGCACTGTCTTGGTTGATGGAAAATCTGTTTATGCATGTATGATGCTTGCAATGGGCGCGCAAGGGAAACAGATAACAACCGTAGAGGGCATCGCAAATGGAGATGAATTGCATCCAGTACAAGATGCATTCATCAAACATGATGCAATGATGTGCGGATTTTGCACTCCCGGCTTCATCGTCTCATCAGTGGCACTCTTGAACGAAAACAAAAAGCCCACGATCACAGAGATTAAGGATGGCTTATCGGGCAATACTTGTCGTTGCGGCACTTACCCGTTTATATTTGACGCAGTCGAAACCGCTTCAGAGAAGATGTAGTTTTGGCTAAGTACCCGTCAGTATGAACGCGTTTGTATTGAAAGGAGAAAACAGATGGCATCATGGGGAGAAGCAAGTCAGTCTCGACTTATTGGCAAACGGATTACCCGTTTGTCCGGTAAAGAAAAAGTTACAGGAAAAGCGAAGTATACCTTTGATATAAATCGACCGGGAATGCTTTATGGACGCATTCTGCGATCTGAAGTTGCACATGCAACCGTAAAGGATCTCGATCTAACCCGTGCGGAAGTACTGCCCGGTGTCAAAGCGGTTATTCCATTAATTGAAGTCGGCAGAAAGCTACGTTATCAAGGACAAGAGATCGCAGCAGTTGCCGCAGAAACCGACGACATCGTTAAAGACGCACTACGGTTGATTTATGTTGAATTGGAAGAATTACCCTTCGTTGTTACGGAAGCGGATGCGATGGCAGAAGGTGCACCGCAAATTCGGGATGATTGGAAGGGAAATCAGAGTAATCCAGGCATTAACGAACAAGGCGACGTGGAAGCTGGTTTTTCTGAAGCTGCTGTTACAGTAGAAGCCACCTATCACGCCCCCGTCCAAACACATGTCTGCTTGGAAACACACGGGCACGTTGCTGAATGGACAGATGAACAGAGTCTAACCGTTTGGGCATCCACACAGGCGGTTTTTGGGGTTCGCAATGACCTTGCACGTCGCTTTGAACTACCTGCAAACCAAGTCAGAGTCATCACTGAGCACATGGGGGGTGGTTTTGGAAGCAAATTCGGTCCTGGCGTAGAAGGACACACCGCAGCACAATTGTCTCGCATTACGAACAGACCTGTGAAATTAATGTTGACTCGGAAGGCTGAACACCTCGTAGCGGGTAATAGACCGTCAATGACACAGCATGTAAAGGCAGGCGCGACACGCGATGGACGACTTATCGCTTATGATATGCGAGGCTACGGCACAGGTGGTATATCCAGCGGTGCAGGATTTCAAGCACCTTATGTTTACCATGTTCCAAATAGACGAACCGAACGTTTTAACGTGGCTACCAATGCTGGTAACCAACGCGCCATGCGTGCACCAGGACATCCGCAAGGTGCTTTTGCTATGGATTCATTGATGGATGAACTGGCAGAGAAACTGGGAATGAACCCGCTTGAGTTTCGACGTATTAATGACTCAAGTGAAGTGCGTCAAGCGCAATATACCCTCGGCGCACAGGAAATCGGATGGCACAGACGCAACAGCGTGCCCGGTTCCGGAACAGGTGTAAAAAAGCGCGGTATGGGTGTTGGTAGTGGCCAATGGGGCGGTGGCGGCGGTAGAGGCACGCAAGCGCGTGTTACCATTAATTCTGATGGCACCGTCGAAGCGGTCACTGGTACGCAAGACCTCGGCACTGGTATTCGAACTGCCATTGCTATCATCGTCGCAGAAGAGTTAGGACTCGCACCAACCGATATTTCAGTCAAAATTGGCGATAGTGGTCCTGGACTACCTTCCGGCGGTAGTGGCGGAAGCCAAACGACTGCCTCTGTCGCACCGGTCATCAAAACCGCAGCTGCAGCAGCGAAACAGAAATTGTTTGAACACGTCGCGCCCTTACTGCAGGCACCGGTAGATGACTTGCGCGTCGGAACTGGCACTATCTACGTTGCTTCTGACCGGACAAAGACGGTTACTTGGCATCAGGCTACAGGTCTACTCGGACAGGAGAGTATTAGTGAAGGCGGAAATTGGGACCAGGAACTCCGACAAAGCAATGTTGCAGGCACTCAGTTTGCTGAAATTGAAGTTGATACTGAGACAGGTAATGTCAAAGTCCTTAAGATTGTCGCTGTCCAAGATTGCGGATTGGCAATTAACCGATTAACAACGGAAAGCCAAATAAATGGCGGCGTTATAATGGGCTTAGGGCAAGCACTCTTGGAAGAACGGATCATGGATCCGCAAACCGGACGGATGCTCAACGCAAACCTTGAGGATTACAAGGTTCCTGGAACCTTTGAGATACCTGAAATCAAGTCAATCGTTTTTGATACGCATCGGAAAGTTACAGGTGTCGGGGAACCGCCTTGTATTCCAACGCTTGGCGCAATCGCAAATGCTGTTTACAATGCAATTGGTGTCCGAATTCGGGAATTACCGATTACACCGGATAAAGTCCTCACCGCGCTTGCTGAGAAGAAGGCATAAGGAGGTAAACAATGGATAAATTTAGTTACGTCAACGCGACAAGTCTGAAACAGGTTACCTCTCTATTGAGTGATAGCGGATGGGGGGAGGTAATGATGATAGCAGGGGGAACCGACCTGCTCGGTGAACTCAAGGAGTACATTGAAACCCCTAAAACACTGATTAATCTCAAGACGTTACCCGGAATGGATAGTATCAAAGCAGATGCGTCCGGCTTAAAAATCGGGGCATTAACTACTGTCGCTGATATTGCGATGCACCCGGCTATTCGGCAACACTACACCGTGTTGGCAGAGGCAGCCGGTTCCGTCGCTACACCACAGATTCGGAATGCCGGCACCCTTGGTGGCAATCTCTGTCAACGCCCGCGTTGTTGGTATTACCGAGATGAGACCGTCAATTGCCTTAAAAAAGGTGGAGATATCTGTTATGCTGTTGATGGCTTGAGCAAATACCATGCTATCTTCGGCGGGGATCCTGTTTATATTGTGCATCCCTCAGACATTGCGCCAGCATTGATCGCACTGAACGCGTCTCTCAAAATTGCAGGCCCAGAAGGTGAGAAAACATTAAAAGTTGAAGAATTCTTTACCTTGCCAGCGGCAAATCCGTTTCGGGAAAACGTGCTTGAACCGAATGAAATCGTTGTTGAAGTTCAGGTGCCAAAGCCCAAACCGAATACAAAGAGTTTTTATCTGAAAGCACGAGAGAAAGGTGCACCCGATTTTGCATTGGCAAGTGTGGCAGGTGTCTTTGAGATGATGGGACAAACCTGTCAAACCGCCAGCATCGTTCTCGGTGGGGTTGCCTCCGCGCCATGGCGTTCTGCTGAGGCTGAAGTCGTTCTCACTGGTAAGATGATTAACGACTCGGTCAGTATGAAGGCAGGCGCGGAAGCCGTTAAGGATGCAGAACCTATGAACGACAATGCGTATAAGGTGACCTTAACCCAAAATCTCATTAGTCGTGCCGCAATGATGGCAGTAAGTAAATAGGAGGATGAACATGTTAGAGGGAAAAACACTTCCAATTTTTAGCCGTCCGATATGCCAGGACCTTCGCACAAAGGCTATTTACATTCCTGGTGGTAACTTACAAAATCTTGTTGAAGAGAATCCTGGAACACACTATTGGTGCAATTGCACAATGCAGGTGGTCGGACCTGATGACCAATTTGTGTCGCCTAACGCGTGCAAGCAGTCGCGTTCCTGTTTCAACCCTGTTGGTGGAAAGCCGGTAGTGTAATCACATAAATATCGTTATCGGTTGTCAGTAATCCTTCTGATAACCGATAACGCGTTCCGATTCCCAGAATTACATAATGCTCCTCAAACCTTTGATACAATGGTTGCATGTCGGTTCTGTCGTCTTGATTGTAGGCGGTTTCTTTTTCTTTCGCGTCGTTCTCATCCCAATTGCTAATCGTCTCTCCGATCAAAACACCCTTATTTCATCTGCTCTCAGACGTTTCAGCGGAATCGTTTGGAGCGCGCTTTTGACTGTCCTTATATCCGGGTTGTATAACGTTATCGCCTTTTTCAGAACCGCCCGCACGTCCGCTACAGAAGCTGCTGCCTCAGATTACTCCCTCTACATACTCGTCTTAGGTATTAAATTTTTTATCGTTTTTCTGATATATACCCTCGCGATTATCTTAACGTTTCCTTATCCTGTTTTTGAGACGGTTCAGAAAAAACCTTCACCTTGGTTGAACATCCTCATTCTTTTAGCCCTGATAACTATCTTTCTATCCGCCTTTTTACGCCGGATAGGGTAACATCATCGAAATCTAAACCTTTCCTACACTGCTTCACGCCATCCGAATCCCACCATTGACATCAAGCGTAGCACCGGTGATATACTGCCCTTCCTCCGAAGCGAGGAAAAGAATAGCATTCGCTATCTCTGAAGGGTCTGCAACACGTCCAAGTGGAATCTGATCGGTCATATCCGGATGATTTTTCGCCATCTCGGTTGCCGCAATCCCCGGTGCGATAGAGTTGACCGTAATGCCATACTCGCCTAAAACCCTTGCAAACGATTTTGTCAAACACATTACTCCAGCTTTTGAGGCAGAATAAGGCGCAGATGCAACCAAGCCCCCGACCTGTCCTGCTAACGAACCGAGGTTGATGATACGTCCAAATTTTTGTGCCTTCATCGTCTCCATTACCGCCTGTGAACAGAGAAAAGGACCTTTAAGGTTGACCGCCATCATCCTATCCCACTCCGCTTCGGTGCATACATCTATGCGGGTATAGCTGAAAATGCCGGCGTTGTTCACTAAAACATCAATTCGTTCAAATTCTTCAAGTGTTCTGTTTACCATCGCACACACGGATTCACCATCAGCAACATCCGTTTCAATCACAACACATCGCCTATCAAGTGCAGCTATCTCTTTTGAAACCGCCTCAGCATTCATCATATTTACTTCAGGAATAACAATATCTGCCCCTTCGCGAGCGAACGCGAGGCATGTTGCTTTTCCAATGCCTCCGCCACCGCCTGTAACAATTGCAACGCGTTCATCCAACCGCATCTCCATTTCTCCTTTCTCGAATTTACTATAGCGAGTATAGGCTGTTTTAATTCATCCAACACTCTTTTTGCTTGAAAATCAATTGTAATTGTTGTAACATGTGAACATTATCACACGTATTTTGGAAAAAGTCAATATGCTCACAATGGAAAAGGATATGGAGTCTTAAGTTATGAAAACAACCACAATTTGGAATCTGCTGAAGTTATTTTTGGTGTTGGGGATTGTCTGTAACTTCACTTTTACAGCGACAGCACAAAATTATTATCCGGCTAATATAGGCAACGAATGGGTTTTAGAGAATACCAACGGCAAGCAAAGACGGACTTATACACTTGAGAGGCCTGAAGACGCTGCCGATGCAGAATTTATCCTCTTGAAAATTGAAACTGAGAATATCAACAATAACAAGGTTGTTGACACGGACAAGTACTTTTTGACGACTGACGATGAAGGTATCAAGCTCCATAAAACTGCCTTAGAACAACAAACTGTCAATAATAATGTGCTTAACGTGACCGCGAATTTTCCAACACCTGCAACTTTTTTTCCTAAGGTATTAGCGTTAGGGGATAAGTGGGATATAGTAGCGGATGCAACGATTCTTGAACTTGATATCTCTATAAAAAGCACTACCAATTTAGAGGTTGTTGGATTTGAAGACGTTGTAACGCCAGCCGGAACATTTCAGAAATGTGCTAAAATTGAGTTGAAAGTATCAGCCACGAATGCGTTTCTAAACTTTGAGACAACATCATATCAGTGGTTAGCTCCCGATCTCGGTCCTGTTAAATATCAGACCGACGATGATGATGTATTTGAGATGATTAGTTTCAAATTGTCCGGCCCACCTGTTAAACCAGCGCAGAATCGCCCCGTGTGGCAACTGCCGTCTCGTGTGTTTCAAGTCACTGGTTCGCGTCTCGGTGGAATACTCAATGCCAAGATACTTGAAAATGTTGAAGATTATGCATCGGAAGTGCACAATTTAGGAATAGTAGCCGTGACTGGAGGCATTGTTCCGCCTGGGGATGGTACTGGTTTTGCAACTAACTCACAAAGAAAACAAGATCTATGGGTTGCTGGAATCTTTGGGAATGCCCCTATCATCGGCACAATAACGCTTTTTGCAGAAAATGATAAAGGTAGAACTACAGTAACAATTGAAGTAACTATTAATATTAGGTGACGCTATGTAGTATAAGGATACGTAAATGGCGATGGGAAAGTCACTATCCTTAATTTGATACTCATCGCACAAAATTTCAACAATTCATCTTGAAAGGTGTTTAAAAATTTGGTAAAATATAACCACTATCACACATCGTTTGGAAAAGTCAGTATGGCAATATGGAAAGTAGTATTAATTGTCACCGTCACCGCTATTCTGCTTATGGCAATCGGGATGTGGTTAGGATATCGATATATATCGGAACAAGATGATATTCACCCGAAAGGACTAAACAACCCTTCTAATCCAGAATCCCTGATCAGACATGCACACCTACCCAACGAAAATTCTGCTGAGGTGATACTCCCTTATTTTTTGCATCGCTCAAGTTTATATTCTTAAAAGGAGATTAAATTATGAAAATTACAAATTCTATGTCTTGGTTGAAACCGATCTTAGTATTAAGTCTTATATGTAGTTTTGTGCTTACCGCCACAGCACAAGATTATTATCCAACAACTATCGGCAACACGTGGGTTTTACTAAGTGAAGATGGTGCTGAACGTCGCACCTATTCTATTGAGGAACCTGAAACCGATGAAGATGAAGGGATTATTATCCTGAGAATCCTCACTGAGACTCTGGGGACAGATGTAGTTGATAACGACGTTTATTATATATCTGATGATGCTGGAGATCTAAAGCTTCACCGGACAAAACTGGAAGAAGGGGCATTCGGCATCGCAGCGGCAATACTTGATCCACCTGCGATTTTCTTCCCTGCGGACTTACCTATAGGACGTACGTGGGAAATCATAACGGAAATAGAACTAAACTTAGTTGGCACAGTAAACACAACAAGTACTATAGAAGTTGTAGCAGTTGAAGATGTTGAAACCCCCATCGGGACATTTGAAAACTGCGTCAAACTTAAAATTAGCAGAAAAATCGTCACAGCACTTGTAACCCAACGACCGTTCTATTATCAATGGTTAGGACCTGACGTAGGACCCGTCAAATATGAGAATGATCAGGGAATTGTATATGAATTGGAAAGTTACAACCTAGTAGAACCGACAGAAGAACCAGTAATAGAAACGCCTGAAATACTCCAGACATCTACTGATATTTTTGTAAACCCTGTTAATATCGAGTCCCCTGCTGTAGGGGAGCAATTCACAGTGAGTATTAACATCGGTAATGGCGAAGGTGTCGCAGGGTACCAATTGACCGTGAACTTTGATCCAACAGCACTAAAATACATTTCAAGCGCAAACGGTGATTATCTACCCGCAGGTGCATCGGTGAATACGGCTGAAGTGACTGAGAATAGCGTCCAACTCGCAGCGACTGCAACCGACGCGGAGTCAGATGGTCATGGGACACTTGCTACCGTCACGTTTGAAGTTGTTGAGGTAAAAGCATCTTCTATCAGTCTAACAAACGTTGTCATAACCAATGCCACCGCTGAACCGTTAGAATTCGTAACAGGGGATGGTGCTGTTTTCGTGCCAATTGATCGGGAACCTATCGTTATATTACCTCCCGGTATACCACCTATTAGCGATCAAGTATTTGAGATTACCTTGACCAATCTTACCACCGGCGAACCGGGAATGGGTGGGCAAATTTTCTCACACCCAATTTTTGCCGCGCACTTTGCAAGTGATGGTCTTGCCACAGTCGGGGAACCAGCGGTTCCGGCACTCGTCGCACTTGCTGAAAATGGAGATGTTTCAGGGTTACTGGAATTTGCAACTGCTGTAGGTGCAGACACTGCTGTCGCAGATGATGTTGTGATTCCCGGCGGGTCTGTTACCGTTAGGTTAAAGGGTAATGTATTGAACTCTTCACTGACGGTTGCCTCAATGTTAGTGTCAACAAATGACGGGTTCATCGCCGCAACCGACGTTCCTCTCTTTGATGAAAATGGCATGCCTGTTTCAGCGACGTTAGAGTTGATGGCTTACGATGCAGGTAGTGAAGAGAACACAGAACTTGCTTCCGATATTCCGGGTCCGCTCGGTTTAGATGCCGATGCAGATCCAGAGGGTAGCAATGCTCGCGTTCCGACAGAAGGCGGTGTAATTACACCACACCCGGGCATTCAAGGCGTTGGAGATGTGAGTGAAGCATTTGCTTGGAAAGAACCGACAGCAATGCTAACGATTACACCTGTTACTGAATCTAGCTTTGATATTGCCCTTGAGTCAGGATTAAACATGATCTCAATTCCACTGATGCCAGCAGAACCCTACACAGCAAAATCCCTTGCCGCAATGTTAGGTTCAACGGTTGTCATCAAATTAGATGCCGCAAAACAGAGTTTTGTCGGTTATTCCGCTGCTGAGGAGGGAGACGGTTTCGACATTGATGGTAGTAGCGGTTATATTGTGAATACCCTCGCTGGTGGCGTTGTTACATTTTCAGGTACGGCGTGGCAAAAGCAATCCGATGACGCAGCTGCTGCACCTAAAATCTCTACAGTTAAGAGCGCATGGGCGTTTGTCGTTACAAGTGATTTACAAGACAAGGAGACCGATGCATCTTACACCATGGTTGCCAAAAACCTCCGAACAGATGTTGTCACTACCGAGAAAGTTACCAGCGACAAAGGACACGTTTCTGCTGTGTGGGCAGACTTGAATCGTAAGAGCGTCGTTAAAGTTGGCGATAAGGTTGAGATTGCACTTCTTGACGAACGTGGTACTATTGTGTCCGGTCCATTCCAACGCACAGTCCAAACTACGGATATTCATAACGCATATCTGAGTGTGCAGATGCAAGTTGGCGATGTGCGTCCCAAGGAAACGATTCTGGGTCAGAACTTCCCGAATCCGTTCAATCCAGAGACCTGGATACCTTATCAACTGAGTCGAGATTTCAACGTAACGATTCAGATTTATAATGTTTCCGGCAGTTTAATTCGGACGCTAAACTTGGGTCATAAGTCAATAGGTTCGTACATAACAAGTTCTACTGCGGCTTATTGGGATGGTAAGAATAACGCGGGTGAACATGTTTCAAGCGGTATCTATTTCTATACCCTCCAAACAAAGAACTTATCTGCCACCCGTCGAATGGTTATCCTAAAGTAGGTATAGCCGAAAAATTGTTTTAGTGAAATGCCTTGATTTCACAAGCAGTCCGGTTACTTTACAGATTACGCTGCGATAGTTGAATCGAGGCGTTTTCCTTTTTATACAGCACCACTCTCGGTATATACGAGACAATTCAAGACAAATTTTATGCAAGGAGGATTGAATGTTCAGAAAGATTACATTTAGAGTTCTTTTGTCAGCAATACTCGTCTTCTGTATCACAGTTATTGCGGCAGCACAAAATTATTATCCGACAAATCTCGGCAATAAATGGGTTATGGAGAGCGAGGATGGTGCTGAACGGCTTACTTACACTGTTGAAGCATCTGAAGAATCCATAAACGGTAAAGATTTGGCGTTGCTCAAAATTACAACAGAAACCTTAGGAACAGATTCAATCATAACTGAGAAGTTTTTTGTCGAATTTGACGAAGAGGGAATTAAACTTCACAAATTTGAAGTGGACCTCGGTTCAGAAGTACTCGGCGTGGCGGCTGGCGTACTATATCCACCCATCCTCTTTTACCCGTTGTCCTTAGAACTTGGTGACTCATGGGAGTTTACGGCGGATTTAGAGGTCAACTTAGTGGGACCTATCACATTCACCAGTGTTAACAAAGTTGTAGCGGTAGAAGATGTTGTAACGCCAGCAGGAACATTTGAGAACTGTCTAAAAATCAAGTTAAGTACAATAACCACCTCTACGTTAGCAATAACACGATCTACCGCCTACCAATGGCTCGCACCGGATTTCGGTCCTGTTAAATTTGAAAATAGTCAAGATATTGTCTATGAATTGGTCAGTTCCAACCTACTCTATGATGTAACGGGGGATGGCGTTGTCAATATCAAGGACCTTCTTTTTGTAGCTTCTCGGTTCGGTCAGGAGGATGTGGACGCGGATGTCAACAACGATGGCACCGTAAATATTCGGGATTTGATACTCGTCGCACAGAATTTCGGAGGTTAATTGGGAAATATAAAAGAGGTGTCCATAAATACGCATTACGAATGTAAAAAGCGTGTGAATTGCGCGACTACAAACGCGAAAATCCAAAAACATTTGCCTAATATCCCTTACAAAATCCGCTTTTGAATTTCGTTTGCTGCAAGCGTTTCATCGCGCCATGGAATCTTTTCAGTTGAACAAGGTTCTCCAATCTTTTTATAGCTTTGTGGCTGCCACGAAAATTTGAGAGCGGAATCGCCGCTATTATAGAATACCACTTCAACGGTATCATCTGTTCCAACAATAGGTCGTACCAAGGAAAGAAATGTTGATGGCATCTGACCTTTCTCTCCCGTTCTTTTTATGTCTATGATCGGGGCAACTTTACCCAAGATTTCACGGGTGCCGAGAAACAGAGGACCATAACAAGCGGTTACTGCGCCTTGTCCCCAATTGCGTCCGTGCCCTGCAGCAACGGAGCAAACCGCACCCCCCATATCTGCGTGTTCTCTTCCGCCGCGTAACACACGGCGTGCGATACTCAGACGTGTTGCAGCATTCTGTAATGCTCTAACAGCATAGGTAACCTCACCTGTTACTTGATAGGCGAGCGTTAATGTCGCAGTTGATGGTTCCTGAATCGGTTTAACCGAACCATCGTCCGACCATTCACCCCAATACGCCATATCCGCCCGCTTTCCCACACCGAGTTCCCGGCGGCGAGTCTCCTGCGGAAAAATAAGTGCCAGCAGTTCAGGTGAAGTAGATGGAAATTCTTGTAAACCTTCAGTAATGGCATCATCAAAACAGGTATCATTAAATGTCCATCGATAATAACTGAGTGCTGCCGCAGCAGGGTCATTATACGGGTCGCTAAGCGATGTAACAAGCGGTTCAACAATGCGCTTCGCTGCGGATTTGCAACTCTCTTCTCCTGATAGAAGATAAAGGTCACCTAAGGCATAGATAGCACCAGAGGCAAGTAGGACTTCAATTCCCGCCAAAGGATCGCCCGGAATGTGATGTGAACTCGCGACAAGCCGGTGTAAATTTTTTGCGTTGACTTCTGCCTCACCGAGTCCATTTTCATTCAAATCCCAGAGGAGCGGCATCGGTTCCGGCGCAGCGATGATACGCTCAGCACGTTTATGTCCGTACCGCAATGCCCAATCCACATATCGCTTTTCGCCGGTAACACGATACGCAGCGAGGGCGATGTGGATAAAACGGAAGTGCTCTGCAAGTTCATAAGCATTCTTTTCATCGTTTTCAACAAATTGTGTGCCGATATTGTAGCCAATAAAGGTATCCCGCTTATAATCGTACCAAGGCGATATTTCCGACACCCAATTCCCGATATGTTCAGCAGCATCGGTTAAGACAGAAATAGCTTCAGCATCATCAGACTTTAACCCGATATAACGAGGCAAAAAGAGCAAAAATGGTTCCGGTCCGTGATGTGCTTCCGCCTTCGGTTCATATCCATGCACACAATCGCGTTCAACCCAACCGAAAAGTGCAGCTTTGAGCGCGTCAAAGTGTTCAAGGACAGTCGGATCACCTGTGATTAGATAGTGTGGAAACCACGCGAGTGCGTAGTTTGCCTCATCTTCGCCGCCATTGTTCGGACCGGGTGGGTCAAGCAGCATGCTTTGTTTGAGCCAACGACTCATTTCCGTTCTGAGCTTACTATAAGCGTTATAGCATTCGTGGATTTCGGATTTCATAGTAGGGAGTTCAAAAAATCAATACTCTGTTTTGCGATTGTTTTTGGGTCAGGTTTGAAATCGAAAACCTCTGTTGAGACATAACCACTGTAATCAATTTCTTTCAACGCTTCAATGATTGGCGGGTAGTCCACATTGCCAGAACCGGGGAGGTACCCGTTGTCGTCGTTGGAGTGGAAGTGTGCAACGTGTTTGGCACAGTTTCGAATCTGTGTTGGCATGTCTAAGCCCTCTTTTGCAGTGCTACAGACATCCAAAATCATCTGGAAATTAGGGTGGTTCACGGCATTAACCATCTCAACCGCTTTATCGGGGTTTGTGATAAAATTAGTTTGATCGCTTGACAACGGCTCCATGCACAATACTACGTCTCTTTCACCAGCGAGTTCTGCCCCTTCTGCGAAGGTGTCCCGTGTGGAGTCCCATGCCTGTTCAAAGGTGAGTGGATCCATGACATTCCGCTGCTGAGGTGACCCGAAAACCAGTATCTGTCCGTCTA
Source organism: Candidatus Poribacteria bacterium (assembly GCA_965197475.1). Lineage (GTDB taxonomy): Bacteria > Poribacteria > WGA-4E > WGA-4E > WGA-3G > MSPOR6. Next base: position 3,606,298 of record CBDANF010000003.1, read on the forward strand.
AATCTGCACAGAGTTCAATTAGGGCAAGTAAATAGTCACGCGTTTCGTTCCGAATCCCTGCGTCTGGATGGTTGATATAGAGTCCCGGTGGTGAAACGAGAAGCCAGTGAAGTCCTGCGATTTCTATCTTTGCGGCTTCGGCGGCTTTGCGGATGCGCGTCCTTTCCGTTTCACTGATGTCTAAAACCGAGTCTGCCAATGTAAATGGGGCGATTTCGACCGCATCATATCCGAGTTCAGCAGCGTAGGTGAATACATCTTCAATTTTCCAATTTTCAAACATTTCGTTGCATATCGCGAGTTTCATTCTTGTCTCCAGTACGTATTTTTTGTGAATTCTAAACGGTATTTGAGATTTTGTCAAGTTATTTGGACTCCTCTTCAGAGGCGTTCTATCTTAGCGAAATAATGGGTAGGGAAATTACGAATCGATTTCGACTCTCAACTAATCCATTACTGAACCGCCTGATACGGTGACAGACAGTCCTGTAAGATAAGCGGCTTCATCTGAGGCGAGAAATGCTGCCATATTTGCTACATCAGCACCCTCGGCAAGTCGCCCTAACGGGACTGATACCTCAGAACGACGGGCAAACTCCGCGCGTTGTTCGTCAATTGAGAGGTCTGTAGACATCATAGCAGCAGCTAAATGTGCTACGCGTTCGGTATCCACAAGACTTGGACAGATAGCATTGACATTAACTTGATACGGTGCGAGTTCATGTGCAAGTGACTGTGTTAAACCAATTACTGCGAATTTGGAGGCACAGTAAGCTGCATAACGCGCAGACCCTCGTTTCCCTGTAACAGAGGAAATGTTGATGATTTTGCCTCCTGTTCCTTGTGCGATAAGATGACGTGCCACTGCTTTGCAACAGAGGAACACCCCCTTCACGTTGACACTTTGCACTCTATCCCAATCCTCTTCAGCAAGGTCAACGACAGGCACGCGGTCCTTTCCCGCTTTTGTCCCAGCATTGTTAACGAGGATGTCAATTTTTCCGAAATGAGAGACGATTTTGTCTGCCATTTCGCTGACCTGTTTTGCATCCGATACGTCCGCAACAACGCTGATAGCACGTTGGTTCATCGCTTCGATTTCGCGAACGACATCCGGCAACCCCTGCCACTCCGTACCGTCGGCGGCATAAGGGTGTTCGGTTATGTCGTTGACAGCAACATTTGCACCTTCTTTTGCTAAACGCGTAGCGATTGCGCGTCCGATCCCGTTTTTGCCACCCGCACCTGTCACTAAAGCGACTTTTCCGTTCAGACTATACATTGGGTGAGTTTCCCTCGTCAAAGGTTGTTAATACATTGCTGAAGCATGCAGGTATCAATGGGATAAGCGGAAAGTAATTCCAATTCAGAAGTATCGGATTATATTTGGCAGATTGGTAGGAGAGACCATGCCCACGAAAAATGGACATGGTAGGAAAATTATTGTTTGATTGCTGCCCACGTTAATGCAAGTTTGCCTGAAGGTTCTACAGCCAAATATTCTTTGTCAAAAATGAGGTCACCGAAGTTGAGCGGATCCCATGCTTGACCGGGTATCCATCCGATCTGATGTTCACGTACATTGTTCTCACAATCATTCATGTGGAAACTCAATCCGATAGTTAACCCATCTTTTGCTTTAAAGTCCTTTCCTCTATCCGGGTTACCTGGATTTGGACCGCGCCGTGCTGTCGGGTCAATGGCAACTTCGTAGATGTAATTATTGAAGTTCCTGGAAAGTGCCCATTGTGTATTGTCTGGTGATGCGGCGGCGGACATGTCTAACCCATTGGCACCGAGGGTCCATTGGACGAGAGAAGCTTCTACCATCTCGTTGTCGAAATCAAACATAAATTCAACGCTATCGTCTTCCCACCACTTATCATCTTCTGGATGGATTTCTTGGAGTACATCGTCTGTGATTTCAACAAGAAAGTAAATACGGGTCGGGTCTTTTGAACTCCATGCGACGCGTCCCTTGCCAGTAAAATCATTTGCATTAGGAAATCCTGCCCCTGCATCTTTTAGTTCATCAAAAGCGACAGCTTCAGCGAGCTCCCATTCACTGATGTCACCGCCTACTCTAAAATTGGAAATCTGTTTAGCAACGTACTGCTTATTGCGAGCTGCAAAAGTCAAGTTCGTCATACAAAATATTAGAACGAACCCTACTATAACTGCCATAACATTAGTTACGGACTTTAGAGATTTGGTATATTTTTTCATTTTAATTAACCTTTTGAATAATCTGTTGCAAGTTACATCGCACATCACCAGCATTTTCTATCTTTTAAAAATCTGCCTGATAATTAGAAATGCGCCACCAACGAGAATAATGAACACAGCCACACTAAGAACAAAGGCGAGAAGAGAGACAAAAGCGGCAAAAATCCACTTAAGCACTTGTATAAGTATCCAAGCAACCGTAAAAAGGATGAAAATTCCTAAGATGATGAGTAGTATTTTTCTCATAGTCAATACTGGAACATTTGTTAACTCTTTTTCGGTCTTACACAATACAAATTCGTTGCTACCGCTCCAATGTAGGGCGGATATGAAATCCGCCCGTGCTATACTAAGATTACATGCCACTGTGTATCTTTCAGTTTATTCTGGAGCTTCGTGATTTTCCAGCAGAACATTAACTGACGGCAGCTGCAATCCATTCCTATTTTTTCAGACTACCCCATGTGACAGCCAGTTTTGCTTTTGGATCAACGGCGAGGCCGCCCTCTATTCCATCGTTCATAACAGAATTAATATCGTCCTCGCTTAACACAGTTTTGAAGATGACGAATTCATCAAGAAGGCCTTGCCACTGTCGGCTACCGCCCTAGTCACCGATTCTGCCAGGGTCAAGTACACCAGGGTTCCCACCCCAATCGTGCTCTGCGTCTAGTTTGCCGTTGATATAAAAGTAAATCTTCTTATCCGTTGCACTGTAAGCGGTTGCGATATGTACCCATTTGTTCAATTCACCGCCTACTACAGCGAAGTTGGCGAACCTATCGTTGCCACCAGGGTTACTGTGAATAGAAAATTCTACTTTATTGTTAGTATGCAACTGATAGTGAATATCACCAGCTTTCTATCCTGTGACGTTGAAGAAGACTCGCCAACCGCTTTCTCTGCCTGTACATTTGACCCAGTGTGCGAATGTGATTTCTTCAAACGAACCCATCCTCTTATTGATGTTAACCCATTCGTTTGTACCGTTTAACTCAATTGCTTTACCTATTTTGCCATCAACAAATTTTCCACCTTGAAGTTCACCATCAAACCCATTTTCAGAAACATCCTTGGCATCGCCATCAAAAAGCCACGCAGCAACAATCATATCATTTGATATCTCTGCTGAACCGAGCATGTTGAAGCCCAAAATGAACAGTAAACTTAGAATAAATGTGGTAATTCTTAACAAAATTAACATCCTCTGTATTTCATAATGACCAGAGAACTTTCTGGTTCTTCAAGCCTTCGTTTGATACAATAAGGAATTGTTGAAACGAATAGAGTTTAGCACGTAAGCAAATTAAATGCAACAAAATTGTGTTAAAATGCATGAGTCTCTGGATTATGTTATATAGACCGATGTTTAGCTACGCCGCGTGGGTTTTCAAATGCGTCTACCCACAGATGACACCATTCTGCATGGTCTGTCAGAACAATTTCAGGTTTTTTGCGGCTGCGGACGATAAAATCAGGGTGTGCTGTTCTGCCTGTATGATGTCCTGTCGTCTGAAAACGCAGATCCAACGACCAACGGCACCGGTCAGACTTGTTCGGCTGCGAACGGTGCGGCGTAAACCGGCTTAGTAAGATGATGTCGGCCAGATAACATTCCAACATCATCGGTTCAACATCTGGCATCAGATCTGGCACAATCATGGTACCACCCTCTTTCTGATGTGTGAGGTATCCGATATCTTCGGTAATACCAGGCAAGGCTTCAAGGCATCCCATTTCAATTGTGCTATCGCCCAATGATAGCCAATAGGTGACGATATTTGAACCTTCTGCCTCTTCCATCATAACACCCGCGTCTTGATGCCACGGAACGCCACCTGCCCAACTCGCATTCCCGTCAACCACTGGCGGTTTCGCTCGCACATGCTGAATGGGGTTGCAGGTTATTTCGGGACCGACAATGCCTTCAATAACGTCAAGCAGATTGTCGTTTCTCATGAATTCAAAGATAGCTTTGCCCCGATAGTGCATAATGTCCAGTCCGCCTCCGATTTCCCCAGACTGTGCAAGGAGTTTTCCAAACCGCTTGTCAAATGGTTCATCTTCATATAGGTTTTCAATCTTTTCTTGCTGATGCAGCGAAATCGCGCGTTCTGAAATCCAATCCTCAATTTCATCTATTACCGGTTGGAGGTCCTCATCTGTTAATGCATTTTTGACCACCAAGACTCCGTCTGTCCGGTAGGTTTCTTTCTGTTCTTGCGTTAGTCTCATAAACGTTCTCCTAATAGATGCATTTAGCGATTATAATAACATTAACGCGAGTGATAGACAAGGATAATTAGATTTTAGGCATAGTGAGGCACAAATCAATAATCCTAAGAATCCTATAATCTTGTAAATCTTGGTTCAGGCAAATGCAAGTATAGGACTTACAAAACCCATCCACGATTTATGAGATAGTCTGTAAATTGCCATAATGTTACCTACAGATACCTGAACATGCTCTGAAAACAGGTTTGCTTAAGTCTCAATATTGTGGTAACATTATAAAAAAGATCGCTCAGAGGTAAATAAAAAATGCATGAGAGTTATCGTGTTGCAATTGTCGGTGCAACAGGGGCAGTTGGCAACACTATGTTGGAGCTTTTAGGAGAACGCTCCTTTCCTGTTAGTAGTCTAAAACTGTTGGCATCTCACAGGTCAGCAGGCGAAATCTTAACGTTTAAAGGTGCACATATAGTCATTGAAGAGTTGACGCACGACTCGTTTGAAGAGATAGACCTTGTTTTTTCATCAGCAGGCGCGTCAGTTAGCCGGGAATTTATTCCTACAGCGGTTGAAAAGGGCGCATTAGTTATTGACAACACAAGTGCTTTCCGCATGAACGATGATACCCCGTTGGTTGTGCCGGAAGTCAACATGGATGCTGCTTTAAAACACAACGGTCTTATTGCGAATCCAAACTGTTCAACCATCCAGATGATGGTCGCACTCAAACCGATTTACGATGCTGTTGGTATCAAAAGAATCGTTGTTTCTACGTACCAGAGCGTTTCCGGTAAAAGTGGACGAGCAGTGAATGAGTTGATTCTACAAACAACCGAGGCGTTGGAAGGTAAACCGATCACCCTTGATAGGTTTCCGCATCAGATGGCTTTTAATGTGGCTTTTGATTGGCCCTTCACTGACACAGGTGATAGCGAAGAGGAGCTGAAGATGGTAAACGAAACCCATAAAATCCTTTCCGATAATACTATCGGGGTTTCTGCCACAACTGTCCGCGTGCCTGTCTTCTTTGCCCATTCTGAATCGATTAACGTTGAGACACACGAAAAACTAACTACTGCTGAAGCGCGCAAGTGCCTCGCTGATGCCCCCGGCGTGCAATTAATTGATGATGCGGATAATTATGAGTATCCCATGGCTATAGATGCCGCAGGCAAAGATGATGTATATGTCGGACGCATCCGTGAAGATTTATCAATCCCGAACGGCTTAAATTTGTGGGTTGTCGCTGACAATCTTCGTAAAGGTGCCGCCTTAAATGCAATCCAAATTGCAGAAGAACTCTTGCTGTAGGTAAAGACTTCTTGTCGGGTGTCCTTATCATAAGATGGAACTAAACAGAGAAACCATCCCTCAATATCTTCGCGAACGTCAGACTGAGATCGGTTTTTTTGGCCCCGATACGGAGCTGCATTCTGAGGAAATCGGGGACGGAAATCTAAATTTTGTCTATAGGGTTTCCGACGCAGCACAACCGGAGTCTTCACTCGTGTTGAAACAGGCACCACCCTATATTAAGATTTTGGGGCCTGACTATCCATTGTCACGCGATCGCTTGACTTACGAATCCCGAGCACTTGAGGTGTACAATAGATTTGCAGGTGAAACAGTCCCGACACAATACTATTTTGACAGTGATGCAGCGGTAATTGTGATGGAGGATCTTCGCGGTTATAATTTGCTGCGAGATGATCTTATTGCTGGAAAAGTTAATCAAACTGTTCCTGAACAAATAGGGAGGTTTATGGGTCGTGTACATAGCCAAACCTATATGAACAATCTTGACAGTGTTTCAGTACATAAGTACCGAGATGATTTTGCCAACACCGTCATGCAATCGATCACAGCAGACTACGTTTTCACACTGCCCTTTACCGAGCATGAAACAAATTTCTGGACGGATGGGATGGGTACCGCGGTTGACCAACTGAAAACTGACCAACAATTTTTGCAAAAGGCAGATGAACTAAAGAGTATTTTTCTTACAGTACAGCGCGGGTTAACACACGGAGATCTCCATACTGGCAGTGTAATGGTCAGTGACAAATCTGCCAAGGTAATAGATTCAGAGTTTGCTTTTTACGGTCCTGTAGGATTTGATGTTGGTCTATTTTGGGCAAATTACTTGTTATCCTACTATTCACATATAGACAACACCAAAGCACAGTCGGAAATAATTACCGCCATTATCCAAACCTGGGAGACCTACACAGAAGAATTTAAGATGGATCCCTCCCTGAAGTTTCGCACCTTACAAATTATCTTCAACGAATCCGTAGGGTTTACTGGAATGGAGATGTTACGACGTATCGTTGGTGCAGCACACGTTAAGGATATTGAGAGTATTATAGATGTGCAACGAAAATTGCGAGTTGAAACCGCTATACTCGAATTCGGTAGTTCACTTGTAAAAGAACGACATAACATCGCTACTGTTTATGAATTGGTAGAATTATTGTAGGATGGCATCCATAGATAGCAAACAAGACCACCCAAAATAATAATCATGCCTTAGGGAGACTATGAGAGACTACTACGAAATACTCGGCGTTAACAGAAACGCCACTTCAGAAGAAATTAAAAAAGCCTACCGTAAATTGGCAGTCAAATACCATCCGGATAAGAATCCTGGGGACAAAGCTGCTGAAGAGAAATTCAAAGAGGCATCCAATGCATATTCGGTGCTATCCGATCCTGAAAAGCGACGTGTCTACGATACGCGTGGACATGCCGGCGTTCACGGTATGGGGTTTGAGGGATACACCAATATGGATGACATCTTCACAAACCTTAATCTGAACGATATTTTTGGGCGTTCGGCTTACGGTGGATTTGGCGATGCTTTCGGCGATGTGTTTGGACCACAACGGCGGACAACCCGCACGTATCGTGGGCGTGACCTCCGCATTAACCTTGCTATATCCTTTGCTGATGCGGTGCTTGGGAATCAGAAAGAGGTCAGCGTCCATGGTAAAAATATTACCCTTAAGATTCCCCCTGGTATCAAAGATGGTCAAACACTACGGGTTCGCGGACATGGGGAATCTATCAGCGCGGGAACATCAGGGGACCTGTTAGTCAAAATCTCAGTTCAACCGCATCCAACCTTGTCACGGGATGGACTTGATCTGGTGACGGATGTGAAGGTGCCAATAACAACTGCCGCGTTAGGTGGCACTGTTCGTGTGCAAACCCTAACAGGAAACGTGGAACTCAAAATACCATCAGGTGCACAACCTGGACAGCAGTTACGGCTTCGTGGGCAGGGGATAATAGACCTATCTGGGCGAAACGGAGATTTACGAGTTCGCCTTGTTGTGGAAATTCCCAAGTCATTGTCGCGCAAACAGAAGGATTTACTGAAACAACTCGCGAAGACTTTATGACAAAAGAACTTTCTGAATTTGATGAAACCACCAGAGGAGATGGATTCTGATCAGTGGTTGCGGGAATGTGTTGAGGTTGCGCAAACTATCCCGATGGACGAGGCAGACAAGCCGGATTATCTTGCCTCTATGGTTATTTTGTCTGACATGATATTTGATTTTCAAGACATTCGTAATATTTTATTCGGAGGAAACTATGCACGAATCATCTTTTGCTCAATATTTTACAGAGAAAGGTGAACGGAAAAATGCTATTGAAGATATACTTGATGTGTTAGATGTCCGTTTTCAACCCAGTAACGTGCAAACGTTGAAACCTATGATTGAAAGCATTGAAGAATTACAGCACCTTAAGCAGTTGCATCGCGAGGCAGTTCAAGTGCCAAGTCTTGATGAATTTAGACGCATCTTGACATCATAAGGGAATTGAACCTTATTGGAAGCAGCATGAATCTTTGTTTTACAAACAACTGGCGATAACATTATGGGTAAGTATTTCTGTACTTCAATTGGTTTTAATATAAGATATAAGAAAGGGGAGATATATGTCAAATGTTAGTGAGATTACGCGGCACTTAATAAGCATTGTTGCGGCTAACGATGAACTGCAAGATGTCTGGCTGCAAGGCAAAATTTCAAATGTCAACTGTCCACGAAATGGCAATACCTATTTTACTCTCAAAGACAATTCTAAGAAAATTGAATGTGTCATTTTCGCGAATTGGGAACCTCTCCAAGAGAATTTACCTGCAGATGGAAACAAAGTGTCTGTAAAGGGGCAGATTTATGTCTATGGAACTAAAAGTGAATATAGGTTCATGGTCAAAAAAATAAATTTGCCTGAAGACCCCTTACCAGATCAATCCGTATCAGTTAGTACTCTAACAAATACTTTGGAGGATACCCTATAAGCTCATCCAGGCGAGGTTCAAGGCGAAATTTCAGACGTTTTTGGAACACGTATGAATTATACAATCTTGAAACTCAAAGATACAACTGCAGATGGAGAATCTGATGACAGAATTGAGTGTGTAATCCCGCCAGAGATTGATCTTCCGTTTCCCCTTGAAATAGGTGAGCGTGTAAATGTAAAAGGACAATTGGGGATCTTTGAAAGAGCAAGTGCATATCGAATTGAAATTGACGATACAAATAATATAACCAAGGTTACAGAACCGCCAACACAAATGCAAACAACGTCAAATGAGTGTCCGAATTGTGGTCAGCGTTGTGAAGATTCATATCAGTTGTGCTCTATTTGCCATTATGCTCAAGTAGATCATGAAGGGATTGTCGTTGGCGCAGTCATGCGTTATTTCGATACACCTAAATTCGCAAATTTTTCTACAAAGCGGGAATATGAAATTCGTTTTGGTGCTGGTGGTAATATAGTAGGACGGGCAGATGTTGTGCTCTTGAATAGTGAAGAAAACCCAGTCGCTATTACAGAGTGTAAACACATTGGATATGATGGAAACGATGGAATAGTTCAATTGGAGGGTTACATCAGTCCAACCGTTGCCAAATTGGGACTATTCGCCGATGATACAGATCCTTATGAGTGGACTTTTCTTAAGAAAAATGATGAACATTATCGGTTTGACCCGATTACTCGCTCCCAATTTGAGAGGGAACTCGGTGTAGATCCAGTACCGGGGATTCCTCCTAATAAAACTCAACTTGAACTCATTCACGGGAATATTATTAAGGCAGAGGTAGACGCTATTGTGACCACAGCAACTCCCACACTGGCAAGAGTGACAGTGACCGGGGTAGATCAAAAAATTCGGGATGCGGCAGGTGGAAAAATTGATAGCGAAAGTCAAGAGATTATTCAAAAACGCAACAGTTTTCTTCCTCAAGGCAATGCTGTAATTACGACAGGAGGTAACTTACTCGTAAGTAAAGTTATTCATGCCGTAGGTCCCATTTTCGCTGGTGGGGGACAAGATGAAGCAAATGTGCTTGCCCTTTGCTACAAAAATAGCCTTCACCTTGCAGTAGAAAACGGAATCAGGTCTATCGCTTTCCCAGCTATTAGTACAGGTAATTTTGGCTTTCCAATTGAAAAAGCAACACCTATTGCCCTAAAAGCCGTGAAAGAATTTGTTGAACACGCACATCAGAATAACGAAATGGTACCAGAACGTATCCAGTTTGTCTTGTTTGATGAAGAAGCTTATAACTGTTATGTCAAGGAGTTTGCCAATCTTGGTTTTGGTTTATCTTGTCTAATCGGGTAACTACCACTTAGTAGTGGTTCATTCCCGGTCTTTGTGATACTTAAAAGTAAGGAGAACTAATGATTTCACTATCACAACGAAGTCTAAACGTAACACCATCATCCACCTTAGCCATCACCGCTAAAATTAACGCCCTGATCGCTGATGGCGTAGATGTCGTCAAATTCGGAGCAGGCGAACCCGATTTTGATACACCTGATTATATCAAAGCCGCCGCTGTTGCTGCACTTGATGCTGGCTTTACGAAATACACACCCGTTCCCGGTATTCCCGAACTACGGGAGGCAATCGTGGACAAATTCAAAAAAGACAACGGACTGGATTATACTGCATCTCAAGTCATTGTTTCCTGTGGGGCAAAACACACCCTCTATAACATCATGCAAGCGATCTGCGATCCGGGCGATGAGGTCATCTTCGCCGCACCGTATTGGGTGAGCTATCCACAGCAGATTAAGTTAGCAGGTGCTGTCCCACGTGTGATTGAAACCACAGCCGAACAAAACTTCTGCATGCAACCCGAACAAGTTGAAGCAGCGATAACACCAAAAACAAAAGCGATTCTGATTAACAGTCCAAGCAATCCTACTGGTACCACTTATGATGTGGAAACGCTCAAGCAGATAGCAGCCCTCGCAGTGAAACATCAGGTCTATCTCATCTCCGATGAAATCTATGAAGCACTGCTTTATGACGGTGCGACACATCAGAGTCCCGCATCATTCAACGAAGAGACGAAAGCGATTACCTTTGTCGTCAACGGGGTCTCCAAAGCCTATTCCATGACAGGATGGCGCATCGGGTATACTGCTGGTCCCGAAGATGCGGTTTCAGCGATGTCTCGCATTCAGTCACACAGCACCTCAAATCCGACCTCCATTGCCCAGAAAGCAGCAGTAGCTGCACTCAACGAACCGCAAGATGCCGTTGAGGAGATGCGTCAAGCATTTGAAGAACGCCGCGATGTTATCTGTGAACGTTTTGATGAGATTGACAGAGTCAGTTATGTCAAACCGCAAGGCGCGTTCTACATCTTTCCCGATTTTTCTGAACACTACGGCAGAACGTTTGATGGTAAAAAGATCGAAGGGTCAATGGACATAACCGATTATCTGCTCGGTTCAGCAGGTGTTGGCGTTGTGCCGGGTAACGGATTCGGTGCGGATAACAATTTGCGGCTCTCCTTTGCTACATCTTTGATGGAGATTCATCGTGGATTAGATCGAATTAAAAAGGCGTTGGAATAGGGTCGACATTTATAATAAACAATAAAGTACCTACCGAAAAAGAAAGGAGATATTATCGTGGCACAACAGACACAACCTAATCTTGTCTTTGTTATCACCGATGACCAAGGCTACGGCGATTTGGGATGTACCGGAAACCCCGTTATCAACACCCCGAATTTAGACGCACTCGCAGGAGAGAGCATGCAACTGCGGAACCTGCATGTTGGGCCTACCTGTTCCCCGACGCGCGCAGGTATCATGACCGGTAGATACTGCAACTCAGCAGGTGTGTGGCATACTATCGGAGGCAGATCGCTGCTCCGCAGCGATGAGGTCACGATAGCAGATATCTTCAGACGCAACGGCTATAAAACCGGCATGTTCGGTAAATGGCATCTTGGCGATAACTACCCGTTCCGTCCGCACGACCGTGGCTTTGAAGAAGCACTTTATCACGGAGGCGGTGGTATCAGCCAAACCCTCGACTATTGGGGTAACGACTATTTTGACGATACCTATTTTAGCAACGGTTCTGAACAGCCGTTTGAGGGGTATTGCACCGATGTTTGGTTTCAAGAGGGGATGAAGTTTATTGAGAGGAATCGGAATCGTCCATTTTTCTGCTATATTCCAACCAATGCACCGCACGGTCCGTTCCGCGTTCCTGATGCCTATAGTGAGGTTTACCGAAGGAAAGGGGAACCGGAAGCGCGTGCCTGTTTCTATGGCATGATTACCAATATAGACGATAACATGGCGCGACTCCGACACCACCTTAAAGTACTTGGACTTGAGGAAAATACTATTCTAATCTTTATGACCGACAACGGTTCTGCCGCAGGATGCGACTTAGATGGACAACAGTTCGTCAAGTCAGGATACAATGCCGGGATGCGTGGCAAAAAAGGTTCACCTTATGAGGGTGGACATCGCGTGCCGCTCTTTATGCATTGGCCCGGCGGAGGTTTCTCACAAAAGAAAGAGGTAGACGAACTCACAGCCAACATTGACCTACTTCCGACGTTAATTGACCTCTGCGATTTAGAGATGTCAGATACCTCCCGTTTCCACGGCACCAGCATCTCACCGTTACTGCAAGATAAACTTGTGGAATGGGAAGATCGGGTAATCGTTACAGATTCGCAGCGTGTTGAAAATCCGATTAAGTGGAAACATAGTGCGACGATGTCACAAAGATGGCGACTCATCAATGGCACCGAACTTTACGACATCCAAGCAGATCCCGGACAACGAGAGGATATCGCTGATGCACATCCCGAAGTTGTTGCGGAACTACGTGAACATTATGAAGCATGGTGGACGTTAGTTTCGGAACGATTTGATGAGGAGTGTCCGATTGTGGTCGGCACACAAAATGAACAGGTTGCGTGCATAACAACACACGATTGGCACGGTAATGGAAATGCTTGGAATCAAGGATCTATACGGAACGGGATGGAATGCAACGGTTATTGGGCAGTTGAAATTCCTGAAGATGGTGCGTATAGTTTTGAGTTGCGCCGCTGGCCCCGTGAGGAAAACAGGGCAATCACGGAAGGGATCCCGGGTGAAAACATTGACCTTTATAACGGTGGCCGCGCATTAGATTTGAAAACCGCACAAATTCGTATCAACGATCAGTCGGCAACGCAAGCTATTAAACCTGATGCAGTAGGTGTAACGTTTACGTTCAATCTTAAAGCGGGACAGACACGCCTCCACACACAATTCTCTGATGAAACGGGAGAATTATCGCTTGGCGCGTATTATGTCTATGTCAAACGGGTGATTTAAGATACGGTTTGTTACCCGTCAAACAACACAAAATTACTTTAAACTGTAGATGCCTCTAACATTCACAGGTAGGCGCGCTTTGTAAGCGCGCCAATCAAATATATCATTAATTATAAAATCTACAATAATTACTATTGATGCTTCAGTTTTCCCCATACCGTAGGAAGTTTACCTGCAGGTTCCACAGCAAAAGCAGTATGGTGGATACCGTTATTCATAATACTCTGATCTCTTCTTTAGAGAGGGCATCGTTAAACAGTCCAACCTCGTCCATAATACATGCAGACTTGAAGCTAGCCCCTTTGTCAGTGGCAAGCCATGCGGTCTGATCCTGGTCTTGAAGTTGGAACTTTGGCACCGGTTGCGAGACTTTCTCTTCGCCATTAACGTAAATCTTTGCTGTAGTTCCATCGTAAGTGTTCGCAACGTGATACCATGTCCCTGCTTTGACGGTTACACCGCTGCTAACGTTCCAGTTATTGCTCCAACTACGTAGGACATTTGGACTTTCTTTATAAGGCACATAGCGGTTGTTGCTCTGATCATGTATAGAAAAATAGTTTTGCTGTTCCGCGAGATTGGTAAACTGAATCCATAGGATAAAACTCATCTTATCGGTTACGACTCCTTTACCGAACGGAATTGTAACAGTACCACCTCTCTTAATATCAAGCGCGCCATCAACTTTCCCATCAACCCAATCTGATTGTGTGATTGTGCCATCATACCCATTTCCTGATGCGTCTTCAGCAACATCGCCTTTGCCTTCGTCAAGTAGCCAGATACCGACGATCTTCTCAGGATTGATCTGAGCATCATTATAACCGACAAACACGCCTAATGCCAGTATCGCACAGAGAAATGTAATAATAACCTTTATACGCATGTGTTGCTCCTTGTTTGAAAATATGTTTTAATTATATGTTGTTTTTGTTACATTTGCAAGTTAATTGAAGGCATAATTGTTGGTATTGGTGCTACTTTTAGTCTCACAAACCAAAAACCATTTATCAATCATATAATTTGCTTTTATTATGCATTCAACGTATAATAGCGAATAAGACGCTAATGGAAGTTCTTCCAGGAACGTGTAGAATTTGGAATTATATTGAACTAAGGAGAATAGTATGTATAAGTGTGCAATTTTAGGGTGTCGTGGACGTGCCCGCGCTCACGCCCGTGCTTATGATAATGTTAAAGGTGGAAAACTCGCCGCTATCTGTGATATGAAGGAAGACTTACTGAACGGGTTCGGCGACGAATTTGATATAGATGCCCGCTACACTGATTTTGATGAAATGCTTTCCAAGGAAAAACCCGATCTGTTACACATTGTAACCGCACCGGTTTTACGCGGTACCAACGAACGGATTCGGTATCCACTGCTGAATCAGGCTTCAGAGCACGGTGTCCCTGCTATAGTTATTGAGAAACCGATTGCGGTTGAAAGCGAAGACTGGCGACAAATCTACGAACTCGCCCATCGCACTAAGACGAAGATTGCTATCAATACACAACTGAATTTCCACCCCAAAAATCTTGAGTTAAAACGGGACGTATCAGAAGGCAAAATAGGTGCAATTAAATTTATTGAGGCGAGCGCGCGGAACCCACCCGTAGATCAAGCACCACACGTGCTGCAGTTAGTCTCCTCCTATATTGACAACTCCCAACCGGTGAAAGTGATGGGGCAAATCGCAGGTGCTGGGAATCTGGACGGAGCACAACCTTCACCCGCGAACGCTACTGGATTAGTCACTTATGAAAACGGTGTCCAAGTCTCAGTTGCTTTCGGACCTGAGATGGCACCACGTGTGAATCCCGGAACAGGCAGTAGCCGACATAAGCGCGTCTGTGTCTTTGGCGAAAAAGGCTTTGTACACTGGCGTTTTGAGAGTTGGGAACGTTACACGCCAGAAGGCGGTTATGAAGGTGGTAACCTGAGTTACGGTGACCAAAATGCTGTCGCTCAAACCAATTTGACAGAGGCTATGTTTGACTGGCTTGACGATGAAAGCAAGGTGCATCCGACACACCTACCTCAATCTCTGGCGGAATTCAATCTGCTCCTCGGTATCTATTATAGCGGTTTGACTAACACCGTTATTGAATTGCCTTTTGATCCACCTGATGGGTTGATGGACATGTTCAGAGAACATCTTTAAAACAATTGGCACACGCCGTCAAATGCGCGTGTAGTATTTGACACTTTGTAAGCACTTCTATTATGCTGCTTGTAGGCGCGCTTTGTAAGCGCGCTCATATTCCTATAGGCGCACTTACAAGCGCGATCTTCGTAGAAAAGGAACGAATTCCCGTGAATGACATCATCTACATGGATAACCATGCGACAACACCTATTGCTTCAGAAGTGTTAGATGCAATGCTGCCGTATTTAACCACACACTTCGGTAATGCTGCCAGCACACATCCTTACGGCATTGCGGCGAAGGATTCAGTGGATAAGTCACGGCATCAAGTTGCAAACCTGCTGGGTTGCTCATCAGAGGAGATAATCTTCACAAGTGGGGCAACAGAATCGGATAACCTTGCCATCAGAGGTGCTGCCTATGCTCATAAAGATAAAGGAAACCACATCATCACCAGCACTGCTGAACATCACGCGATCCTTGATACATGCCACGCCTTAGACGCAGAAGGTTTTGAAACCACTTATCTGCCGGTTGATAGATACGGGATGGTAAACCCTGATGACGTGGAAGCCGCCATTACACCGAAAACCATTTTGATGAGTTTCATGTACGCAAATAACGAGGTGGGCACTATTAATCCGATCCGTGAAATCGCTGCTATCGCTTCCAAACACGGCGTGCTGTTTCACTCAGATGCAGTGCAAGGTATCGGCAAACTTGAATCGAATATGGATATGTTGGGACTTGATATGGCATCAATAACCGCGCATAAGATTTACGGACCGAAAGGCATTGGGGCACTTTATATGCAAGGTGGTAATCATCTTTCACCGCTTTTCTATGGGGGCGGTCAGGAGAGTGGTATCCGCCCGGGCACACTGAATGTGGCAGGAATTGTCGGTTTGGGTGCAGCGTGTGAGGCGTGCCAAACTGCAATGGATATGAAAACAGAGGAAAAAGTAGTTGAACCTTTGCGCGATACACTCCATCAGAGATTAGCAGCGCAGTTAACGGATATTCATCTTAATGGTCATCCTGAAAAACGTTTGTTGGGGAACTTGAATCTCTGTTTTGCGGGTGTGCAAAGTCATGCACTCTTGATGGGTCTAAAAAGTGTTGCGGTATCAACAGGTTCGGCATGTGATTCCGAATCTGTTACGCCATCGCACGTTTTAGTTGCAATGGGAGTTCCAAATGAATTGGCGGTAACTGCTATCCGTTTCGGTTTGGGGCGTTACAACACAGCAGAAGAGGTTGAAATCGTCTCCGATGAGGTCATAAAAACGGTTAATCGGTTACGTGCCTTAGCACCCGAATAGCAAGACGTTATACGATGTTGCAATCACTCTGAAAATGTGTTATTCTTTCAATTAACAGATTACAAGGTTGAGTACAACGGACAGACCACATATCGCGAAACCTATAACATAGGAAACACTCATGTCATCAATTGCAGCCCAAACCTATCTGACTCCCAAGGAATATATCGCTTTAGAACGGAAGGCGACACTCAAAAGCGAATACTTGAGCGGAGAGATCGTCGCTATGTCCGGAGCGAGCGTCGCGCACAATCTTATCACGATGAATACTGCAACCGGACTCTACAACCGATTGACAGAGCGGGGATGTGGAGTTTTTGCCAGCGATATGCGCGTCGGAATCGGTGCAGGAACTTCTTACTTTTATCCAGATATTACTGTTGTCTGTGATAAACCACGCTTTGAAGATAATGAATTCGACACGCTTATCAATCCTATAGTTGTCATAGAGGTGCTTTCCCAATCAACCGAGGCGTATGACAAAGGTGAGAAATTCAGGCATTA
The DNA here is from genome assembly GCA_965197475.1 of Candidatus Poribacteria bacterium. GTDB lineage: Bacteria > Poribacteria > WGA-4E > WGA-4E > WGA-3G > MSPOR6. Next base: position 3,623,402 of record CBDANF010000003.1, read on the forward strand.
TCAGCAATTAGCATCATTGCAAGAATACGTACTTATTCACAGGATCAGGTCTCGATTGAACATAATTTTCGTGAAGATAATCGGTGGGTGTCAAATAAATTGACTTCGCTTGAGGATTTACTCCTACTTGTATCAGTTGATGCCGAACTCCCTCTACAGCAAATTTACAGATTTGTCGCAATTGAAGATTCTCCACGAATCACAAGCCGCACGTAAAAGTTGTTACGTCAGCATTATAAAACATAAATAGAAGTGCAAGGTGCCTTACCCTACAACTATTCTGATGAAAGTTTCATAATCGCAATCCCTTGTTCGCCCGCCACAGAATAGAGAAGCCACGTTTCCCCATCCTCACAATAGATATCCGGGTCACGCAGTTGATGCACCCGTTCCCTGTCAAGTCCATTCGTTGAAGGGACAATCGGGATATCCACACCCTCAAAATCATATTTTGGAGCGATAACCTCTATCGGCAGGGATGGATGCCAATCATTCCAATCTTCTGTAAGTTTCACTGTGCTTTTTAAAATCCGCTCCGGGGTTCCATCATAAAGCGAATAATAAACAGTTAAGGTATCTCCCACAAGACGGTTCGCTGTATGGCGCGGAGTGCCGTCTCTGCCTTTACCCGGTTCCCCAGGAAAGAGGGGAGCGTCGCGTCTTTCAAATACAGTCGTCCATTCAGCAGTTTTTCCGCGATTCAGCATGTTGTGATTCGTTGCATAAGGAAGACCTTTCCACCAAAAAACACGGAAATAGGGGCCCTGCTGCTTTTCTAATGTTTCAGATGCTGTGTAATATATACCATCAAGAGAGGTTGCCCAACAAGTCGCCTGTCCACCGCGATAATTTCCGTGAAAATACATGATAAAGCGGCGGTTTTCCTTGTCTATATGGACATCTGGCGACGCGATGTGATCGCATCCCTTAAAGACTGTGTTATCACGATGTAGTGTGCCAGGACGGTAGACAGTATAAGGACCTTCGATCTCATCAGCATAAGCTAAGCGGATGTAAGCACCGCGATGGTGTGCAAAATAGAGATAGTATTTACCCAGAGGGTTCTCTACCCATTCTGGCACGCGAACAAGCGACGGTCCATTGATATTGGAGAATCCGTGCTCTCTATCAATATCGGACATATCTGGATGAATAAGCAGTGTACGTTCCATAAATTCCTCTTATAATACAATGATTCCCTAACTGTGTGCCTGAAACCGATATACCTCTTGTGCGTCTTCGGACATGTTCGCCCATATCTCTTCTGAAACTCGTGCGTTGAATATGTTTGGCGCATCGGGTGAATGATGAAACCTTCGGAAATAGACCAGCGCGAGCATGTGACGGGGAGTTTGTGACCGGTTCGGCGTTGCCCGGTGCCAGCACCGCATATCCCTCACTACGACAGAGCCTGCGGGCATCACTAACTGAAATGAGGGGAGTTGTGCCGCACGAGCCTCCTCACAAACGTTGTAGGGTGTATTGCGTACTGCTGCATCATCAACGATTAGATGTGACCCGGGCCAAACCTCTGTTGCTCCGTTTTCCACCGTGAAATCTACGAGCGGGATATTGACAACGATTGTTGAAACCGGCAGCGCGAACGGCAATTCTGGGAAGAGTTGACCGGAATCTCGATGAATCCATTGTATCTCGGAGCCGGGGGCAGTTGAGTTGCATCCGTAGGGCAAATACGCGAAAATCTTCTCACCCATCGCAGCTTTCATTATCGGCATTGCAAAGGGGTTGTCAATGATACGCGCATCCATGAACGGCATTTTTAACATCGGGTGGGTACCGTTATGTGCCTCTTCTCCCATATCAAGTACTGCTTGCATCACGACGTTTACCTCTTCTATCCAATCGCGCGGGAGCACATCCTCAATGACAACTAATCCCGTCTCGCGTAAAAGGCGCGCGGCAGCATCAATGTTCTCTGGCATAAGTTTACTTTCAGCGCGTTCCTGCGGGGAGAGTTCTAATTTAGGGATAATGATTGTTGTTTCTGCGTTCACGAACTATACCTGCCTTTCCGATAGTTTCAACGCTTCGCGAACCGCCTCGCGAACAATATTACAGGTTTTCACTGCATGCTCTGCATTTTCAGCTGTTGCTGACTTTCCGGGGTAACGAAATTCCACAGCGTATGGTGCAATAATCGAAAGATCAGTCTGCCAATCATGCCAACTCGGAATAGTTGGAAGAATCAAACCTAACAATCCTAACAAATCATGTGATTTCGGAAAAGGGATATTTGCCTCTTGAATCCATGCCTTTAAATACTTTTCTATACACTGTTGCGCATGGAAGCAAATGAGATCAAAATCTGGCGATGTCACTTGCTTATGCAACGCTATCGCAGTATAGTCTCTTTCAGCTTTCTGTGCCCACTCAAGTGTTAATGGATTCATAGCGTACTTTTCCTTATTGGGTGTTCCTTTGCGATCTGTCTTATTGTAGGAAAATCCTACGGATTCATAAAGCACTTCACCTTTTTCGGTGATCTCGCGCAGAAACCAGTCGTTATGAGAAATGCGATAAGCGATCTCTTCTGATGAGCGTACCAACAAATCCATACTGAAACGGCGCGGGATACGCTGCCAAATCTCCGCCGCTTGACGGCTTGTCTCCGATTCTGGGATATCCATCACTACCAGCAAATCAATATCCGAGTCTTCCGTAGGTGTCCCATACGCATAAGAACCAAACAGAATGATCTGAAGCGGCGAGAATTCGCGTACGATGTCGTCACATGTGGCTTGAATGTCCTTTTGGGTAACCATGACCAGTACTCCTTTTTGAAAGTATAGCATGGAACGTAACGGATGTCAATGTGGGATATCATCCACTCAGGGCTATTTAGTTTCGATTTTTCTTGTAGTATTTATCACAAATGTTATTTTATATTATATGCAGATGTAGCGTGATTTTTCTCGCTACATCTGCTATATTTCACCTTAAAAAACCAACTCTTTGAGATGAACCATGACAAAAATATCCTCTTATACCAAATTAACTTGATCCCACTCGGTAGGCGCGCTTTGTCCGCGCGCAGTCTGCCCAGAAAAATAAGACTAATCCCGTTAATTTGGTATTACCACTTGATTGAAATATTAGCAGAAGCGTCAAACCACGCAATAAAAGACAAACGACATCCGTTGGTGTCAATCCTTGCGCTTGTTGCCTCGGTTTGATGTACGGTCATAAAAGCTGGACATCCATCGCAACCTGGGTGCTTTAAACTCGCAAAAGCACTTGGTTTCACATATAAAAAAACGTCTTGCGCTGCAACCCTCCCACAAGAATAAATTGACTACAGACTGCTGAAAGCCGATAGCCATCCTACACTTCGCTTCTGATAAAAATAAGAACTATCCCCATGAACAAGATAAGGTTACATATCAGAAGTAGAAACATATCCGGTAATGCCCGTTTTACATTCGTCAATACATCCCGTCTCTCGAAAGCGAATTCCGGAAGGGTACTCCAATTTACCGCGCCTTTATCAGCGACAAACCATTGCCGGGACGCGAATGCATCTTTTGCGTAGAAATAATCAATCAAAGTTTTTCGGTAACGTCGTCCTGTCTCAAAAAAATCTCTGAGTCCCAGCAAGTCTGTGCCTGCCCATGCTTGCGTTGCATCATCATAAATACCTACGGGTGAGAATTTCAACAATATACTATCAATTGTAGCTTGTTGAACGAAAATGTCATCAAGTGCCTGCTTCTGGATGCGCCACGCCTTATCTGCGGTGCGGATAGCTAGCGGCTCAACAAAATTATAATATCTCTTCGCGATGGGGACGTAATGCTCAAATTCCGGAGGGATTTCTGAAATAAGGCTCATATTTTCGAGGTAAGGGGACAAGGTTACTGGATCGACGGACGCTTCGGTATAAAGCCCCAAAACCTCGCTAAGCTGCGATTTCTCCTCGGCGACCCCTTCGTTTTCAAGGAACTTTTGTCGCTTTCTTTCATATTCATCCAAAATCTTTTGAATTTGATTCTCAGCTGTCTTTGTACGTGCCTGAATATCGCCTCCCGAGTTAACCGTGGCCCGAATTAGGTTCGGATACACAAGTATCAGAAAACCCCATACGAACATGGCGAGCATTAACGCTGTACCTGTTCTACGCGTCACTACGGAAATTAGCAACCCGATGAGGTAAAATATGGATAGGTAAGCAAACGATGTGAAAACAATTCCCCCGATTCGAAGGAAATCAGCAGACGACAACGGAATAGAACGGATTAACAATAGTAGTGCGAAGAGTAAACTTAGTATCAGCGGCACTAACAGACATACCATCGCGCTGACATATTTGGCAAGGAGAATGTCCCCGCGTCGGATAGGTTGTGCCAAAACAAGACGTAAGGTGCCGCGCTCGCGCTCCCCCCGCAATAGCGTCATAAGCAAATATTAAGCCCATCAAGCTGAGGATTACCTCAAAGATATAGGCAATATCGATCGAAGAAAAAAACGCGATAAATGGGTTGTCTGTACCATGCTTTTGGGCATCCCATAGGGACGACACAAATCCGTGATAGATGCCAACAAGGTTTCCTAAGCGTTTATCTAATCCGACATTGAAAATACTCAAGGGATTCGGAGCGCGGTCAACAAACAGGTACATCGTAGAATAGGTTTTTGCCTTCCATAATTCCTCATAATGTGTTTTGACAGCATCATTGTAACTCTCCAACCGCTGTTCGTAATCTTGGATGAGCACAGCGGTGTTCGCGACAACAAGCAACAGTGTGATGAGTAACACCGCGGCAAAACGGAAGGTCATCAGATTGTCAAGAAGTTCTCGTCGAATGAGTGTTGTTAACATAAAGATATCCGCACACAAGCTCCGTAAAGATCGGCACAGCGTTTGGGTCCATCGGTTTCTGAGACAATCCTTCTTTTACTGGATAGATATGTAAACTTTCGGGTCGCTCTGATCTTCCGTTCTTACGGACTAATAATCTGCGACCGAACCATCGGTTAAACGACTATTGGGCCAGTTAAACCATCTTCCTTGATTACTGACCTCAACAACCTTAGTTTCATCTACTTCAACGCCTAAACCTGGACCTTCAGGTAGTGAAACGTACCCTTCATCGTCCATCTCCCACGTTTTATGTGCGACTCCAGCCGGAAGCACGTTCTCATAGCCTTCGTGGATCAGGAAAAACGGTACCGAGGCGGATAGATGAAAACTTGCGGTGAGACCGAGATAGGACATTGTGCAGTGCGGTGCTATGGGCACGTGGTGTGCTTCTGCAAGCGCAGCGACCTTCTTGACTTGGGTGATGCCACCCCCATGTCCAACATCGGGTTGAAGGATGTCAATTACTTGCGCTTCAAGAATCTCTCGCACTTCCCATATTGTGCGATCACGTTCGCCAGTTGCTAACGGCACAGGGACGGATTCTCGGACCTTGCGCATAACTTCAATGTTTCCCGGCACCCATGCTTCTTCTAAAAAGAGCAGATCATCAGGTTTGAGATGTCCTGCAAATTGTTTGAGGATAGGCGGCGGCAAGCAGCTGTGCGCATCGAACATAACAGCCCCATCAGTGCCGACTTTCTCTCGTGTGTCGTGAACTCTTTGCACCATATTCGCAATCTCATCGGGCGTGCCAGCGAACGGCTTTGAACCACCCGGTCCCGTTTTAATCGCTTTTGGACTCGGATACTTCCAAATTTTATCCCGACAGGGACCACCCAGTAGGCGATAGACGGGCACACCCCACAGTTTTCCAGCAATATCCCACAATGCCATATCAATAGCAGAAATAGTGTGCACCATCAATCCACCACCGCGGATATTGCGGTGTGCGCGAAATAGCCGTTGCCAGTGATGTTCAATACGCGTCGGGTTTTCACCGATAATTAGTTTGGACAAAGAACGTGCCAATTCACAGGTGACGGTCGTCTCCATATTGTTGATCTCACCCCACCCGGTAACGTCCATGTTGGTTTCAATCTTGATGTATGCTTTCTCACCCATCGGGTAAGCTTCAAGGTTTGTCACTCGAATCTGTGATCCTTTATCTTCATAGTCTGCCATTACGATAATCTCCCTTCTTTTTGTTATGTTTTAGTTTTTCATAATTCCTGAAGTTTGTCAAACCTTTTCATACGCACAAAGATGAGGTGGAAATGAAATTTTGTTGACGAAAACAACAGAAATTGATACATTATACTTATATGACCGAATGTTGAACCCAAATCAAAGGAAACCAAGATTATGGCAACAGATCAAACATATCGTATCGGAATCATCGGCTGCGGCGGAATGGGCAGGTCCCATTCCAGATCATGGCAAAAACAACCGAATGCTGAGATCGTGGCAGCGATGGATATCTACGAAGAATCCGTAAAACGTGTCGCGGATGAATTTGATGTACCGGCTATCTACACCGATGTTGATGAGATGTTAGCAAAAGAGGATTTGGACATCGTCAGTATCACGACGTGGCAGGGACCGCGTGCTGAAGCTACGGTTGCTGCAGCGAACGCTGGCGTAAAAGGTATCATCGGTGAAAAACCGATGTCCGTTTCACTTGGGCAGGCAGATGATATGCTTGCCGCATGTGAACAGAACAATGTCAAACTTGTCATCGGCCACCAGGGCAGGTACAGTCCTGTGAATACAGAAATTCGCAGACTTGTCGCGACAGGTGCAATTGGCAAACCGACAACGCTTCATCATCGCGCGAAATCGAACGCGGGTCTACTTAATACGGGCACTCACGCCATTGATGGTTGGCGTTACCTATTGTCCGATCCAGAGACGTTGTGGGTTATCGGGCAAACAGCGCGTACTACTGACCGATGGGAACGCCGCACGATCTGTGAAGACCTCTGTATGGGATTAGTTTGCTTTGAAGGGGGCGCACGCGCTATCTACGAAGGCGATCTACCCGATCCATCTGTGTCTATGCCAAGAATTTCTGGCACAGAGGGGCTAATTCGCAACGGCGATAACGGAACAGTCCTGCTCCAAAACGGAGATGCCAAAGGTTGGCAGACAATTACGCCTCCATCGCAACCCAAAAATCAGTTCCAAGAACTAATTGAGTGGATAGAGGGCAAAATACCGACCCACCGCGGCAGAGGAGAACAAGCTCGATACACAATTGAAATTATGATGGCAATTTATGAATCTTTACGCATTAAGAATGTCGTCAACATGCCGCTTGAAACCAAAGAATTGCCGCTTGAATTGATGGTTAATGATGGCACGCTCCCTGTTCTTGAGGAGGGACGTTACGATCTACGTACACCGTTTGAAGGACAAACCCGAAAAAAATAACTCGCCTCTTTCTTGCAGAAGTGTTTTGAAACCCCGGTTGTAGACGGGGTTTCAAAACATGCAGTGCAGTAATTTTATCTTCGCGTTATACTACCACATCCTAAACATGAGGTTTCCGTAAAACAGTAGTACTTTTTTGTAAATCATCCTAATTAAAATTTTTTCATACTATGCACCCTTTCCGACCTAATACTGTGTCTTTAATTATGAAAGGTATAATATACCACTTTTTAGGAGGAATTCATGTCAACCTTTTGGCATGAGCTCTGTTTAGTATGAAAACCAGATTTTACCGCAAAAAACGCCGATTTGGCAGTTGTGGCCGCATTGGGAGGATTTATCGTGATGCCGATGTTTCCACTCTTTTTTGAGGAACACGGGATCCGCCTCAGTATTGTCACACTTGTCATCACACTTTGGGATTCTTGTCCCTAAAAGAACTTGACACACAAGAGGAGCCACAACGTGTTGAGGAAACCTCGTCTGTTTTTCACAAACCAAAACGCAAGAAAAACAAGCGGAAACTTATCACTGCAGCGATTCTCGTTTTGATAAGTGGGGTTCTTCTGTTCGGTGCAATCAAAATTATTGATGCCACGCAGACAGACACAACCTCCTGCCCTGAATGGACACGGAAAGACTGTATTAAGGAGGAACAGCAACCGCCTTGTCCAGAACAGAAATTGCCTTGCCCGCTGAATACAGCAGAGCAAGGTGAACAACCGTCCAAGAAGGAGAAAACTCATGAATAGGAATATGGTCCGAGGAAGTATTGTCCTCATCGTTTTAATCGGTATCGCAATCGTGTTCTTGTTGATAGACAAAGACACCGAAACGATAACAGTCTATAACCCACCATCAGAAGAAGTCTTCCAAAAAAAGATACGGGATGATTTGGCAGCAAAAGACGTGGTCAAACCACCTCCCCCTGGCGAAACGGAGGATAGCGGGTATTGGCACGGCGACCACTGGCATGAAACTTCGCCCGGTAAACCAGAGACGGAGGATACGCCAGGTGAAGCTGTGAAATCTTCCGTTAATGTACCCTACCCTCGCGGACAAACATCCTCAAACCCACTTTTGGCAGATGGCGTTCCCGAACACCTCAAATGTCCCCCTAAGTGGATTGGTGTTCAAGGTGACGACCTCTCTGAGGTGGAAAAAGAGGAGGTAAGAACCATATTCCGTGAAATAATAGAAAAATATAATCCCAAGCGACCTCTCGCCGATATCTGGTCGGCATTTATTGAAGCAGAAAAGTTCTATTATGCAAATAATGTTATTAGTACCCACACCAAAGGCAGCGACGGTCTTATTCCCATTGATTACACCCCTATCGGTCCGGCAACAGAGCGAGTGGACTGGATGCTGCAACATGCCCTTGATTATCCTGAGATAGTAGAACTTAGTTTCAAAAAGGACTACTTGTTTGATGATGTGCGGCTCGTGGAGATTGGTAGAGAACATCCAGATTGGAACAAGATTACGCTCCCAGACAGACGCACGTTCCGCGAAAAATCAGGCTACTACTATGAGTTCACATACTACGAAGGCAAGGGGCACCCAGACCCTAATGATCCGCATATCCACGGATATAACGGGACGCTGCGGACAATTCGGACTGGGCATTCTGGTAAAGATGCAACCCTCGTCAAGATCCACCTAAACGATACTTCCGATGAAGAACTTGAAGCGTTGAGTGGGTGGGATTTTAACATTAACCCTTATACACAGGAGGCAATTCGAAAATGAAAAAACTTTTTATATTTCTATTAGCAGCCTTTATGCTAATGGTTCCGACACTTCACATACAAGCACAACAACAGAAAGTCATATTACACAGTTGGAGTGAACCGGAACCCGACAAAGCTGTTCATCCTTTAGATGATAATAATGACGATGCTGATAAACCTTTTGCAATTCAGAGCATCAAATATGCGGAACGTGGTTATTGTTCCGGTTGCGAAGTTTACTATCTTATAGTAAATCCCGTAATTACTTATACACTTTTATAATATCATCAATAGAAGTCTGAGCATTGTATTGACGTATCCGCTTGATGTTGGCGAAATCCTTCTCAATCGGATTCAACTCCGGTGAATACGGTGGTAAAAACAACAAACTCGCACCGCAATCCCGGATCAATGCCGCCGTCTGTGAACCTTTGTGGAAAGACGCATTATCCATAATCACAACATGGCTATCGTCAAGCAATGGACACAACATTTCCGAAAGCCAACTGTTGAAGGCGATCACATCGCAACTGCCCTTGAAAAGCACAGGTGCTGTGAAACATCCATCAAGCCGTGCCGCAATCAGCGTCGTGGTGGTATACCGATGGCTTGGCACTTTATCTTCAACACGGACACCTTTCGGGGCATAAGCATACCGACGGAAAGTGGTTTCAGTGAAACCACTTTCGTCAAGATAAACCGGTTTTTTGCCATGCTCGTGTGTCTCTTGTTGAAGTGCCGAAAGATACTCTTGGCGTTTTATCGGACACTGTTCTTTGTAGGTCGTTGTCTTTTTTTCGCGTAATATTGAGTTTTGAGAAGGCATAAAAGATGCCGTTTGTTGAAACACCGAAGTGTTTGGCACGTTCGGCGAGTGTGGAATCTGGGAAATCGGCAACATGTTGCTGAAGTGCGTCATAATCAATATCTCGGGGACCTTTGGGTCCCGGTTTTTCACAGGCGAAGGGGTCTTCTGCTTCCAACCAGTTATAGATCGTTCTTCTTGAGACACGAAAAGTGCGTTCTGCGGCGGCTTTACTGCCACCATTATTGATGAAATCAAGCACGCGTTTGCGTCCATCTGTTGAATATGCCATAATCATAAAGGCTAACATAAATCACAGAAAATGTAAACTTATTTTCAGGATCTACTATAATAGCACGGCAACAGTAAGCATATCTGCAGTCCCCATGACTAACATTGAAGGTAGAAATGTGAACTATGATGCGGAAGGTTGGGCTTGGCTTACAGGGGACGGTGCTGTTCTTGATGCTCCCTCTGGTGATGGCATAAACAGAGAAAATGAAGAATCGTCACCGGATGGCCCCTATAAGTATGATAAGTTAAAAAGAACCAAGAATACTGACAATAATAGGTCAACGACAACAGCAAAAACTGTGTTCAAAAGACATGCTGTCTTTTTAGGTAGTGCTTTCTTGGAAGACGAGAGGCAGCGTAATTTTGACCTCTATGAAACGGCTGGTAAGAATGGTACTCATCCTATCTCCCCAACTTCCCTAAATGCGAATCCATGGGCGAAAGGGAGACTTGACACAGATTCCAACAGTTCTCTAAATTCTACCATACGGGTAATGAGGAGTGAGACACCTAGCTGCAGTAGTTCAGGAGCAAATCATACATGTAGGAAAGACACCACTCAAGCCAATTCAGGTAATGATAACAGTGAATTTGTCGATAATACTAGCAACTGCACTTACTGTTCAAATGGATGCTTCCTTTGTACTATAACTGGACCCTGCGGACATACCTACTCGGATGTGACAGCATCACAGCACACACTCCAAGCTAGTTGCTCCGAAACAGATGAAAACGGGAATACTTGCACGGTGACAAACTTCTATGCTTGTGAATCGCACACGCATCAATACACCTCGCTTATCACGGGTGCTTGTGGGGTGCATACCGGCATCGCCTCAAGTGATGCAAGCAACCACGCTTATACAGTGGGTGGCTGTACGCATTCCTACTATATGTGTCAAGCAAGCGGCCATGAATGGGGCACCGCGCCGTGTGGTGATGCAACACACGTAGGGTATTTGTGTCAAATCGCTGCCTCTGATCACGAGTGGGTATATGAGATTTGTCCATCCATGCATGCACATTATGAATGTGATGGCGCAGATCATTCATTACAAGCGAGTTGTTCAGAAACGAATGTGAACGGCGATAGTTGTACGGTCACTAACTTCTATGCGTGTCAGTCGCACACGCACCAATACCTTATAACTTGTGGGAACACCAGAACCGGTCCTGAGACTTGTGATGGCGGTTCGGTGACAAGCAGCACACAACATCGAGCAACCTGCACACACGGACACTCTTACTGGAACTGCAACCCCTGGCATCGCCACTACCACAAAGAGCGAACCTGCACTGCCTGCAATGTGCGTTACTATCGATGTCTGCGAGAGTCTTGTATTGCTGGCGGACTACATAAATGGTAGGGATTCTCCGCTAAATCTCTCATCAACCTCTATTAAAAAACTGGCAGGTCCCCTTTAGCGGTGTCTGTCTTTCTTTTCGTCAAAACCTCCACTGCGCTGACATAAAATCATATCCCCAACACACGTGATTTATGAATCCCTTTCTTTAATAATTAGAACTGTGGTATAATTGTTACCAACGGACAATATTGAATTGGAGGCTATGGATTGTTAAAAGTATCAAAGTTTGGTGGGAGTTCCCTCGCAACGGGCGAGCAGGTTCACCGAGTTTGTGACATCATCACAACCGACTCCACATGGCGGTTAATTGTCGTATCAGCACCCGGAAACGCCACAGTCAAGACATAAAAGTAACCGACCTGCTGATTGCAGCCGCATCGGAAAGACTAATGGGAAAAATCGGTGCATCGGAATGTGCTGAGGCAATTGAACGTTACAGGAATATCGCTTCTGAATTGGAACTCCCCGCCGAGGTTATTGAACCTATCGCAAAAGACTTGACTCAACGTTTAGAAAACAGCACAACCGATGCTGATCTCTATATGGATACAAGAAGGCAGGCGGAGAGGATAATTGTGCCTGTCTAATTGCGCAGGTGTTGCAAGCACGCGGCGTAGAAGCACACTACGTGAATCCGAAGGACGCTGGCTTACTACTGTCCGACGAACCGGGCAGTGCGCAAGTTCTTCCTGAGGCATATAACCGCCTGTGAAGTCTAAGCGAACGTTCCGGTATCACGATCTTCCCAGGCTTTTTCGGATATTCAAAAGAAGGCAATATTGTAACCTTTTCTCGTGGGGGATCAGATATTACCGGTGCTATTCTCGCTAGTGCTGTTCGGGCAGAAGTCTATGAGAACTTCACAGATGTTGACTCAGTGTTCGCTGCAAATCCTTCTATTGTGCCGAATCCTGCCCCGATTGCGGAACTAACCTACCGTGAGATGCGCGAACTTTCTTACGCCGGTTTTTCAGTATTTCACGATGAGGCACTTGAACCTGTGTATCGCGCAATGGTGCCTGTCCACATCCGAAATACGCACAATCCAAAATCTGCTGGCACATTGATTGTTCCGCACTGCAACTCAAGGAAAATCCCTGTTGTGGGTATTGCCGCGATGAGCAATGTCTGTTGTGTCTACCTTAGCAAGTATCTGATGAACCGACAGATAGGGTTGTCGGTGAAGGTATGCGGCACACTGTCGGTATAGCCTCACGAGCAACAAGTGCATTAGCAAGTGCGAAAGTAAATATAGAAATTATCAACCAAGGTTCAAATGAGGTTAGCATGATGTTTGGCGTAAAATCAACAGATATGGACATTGCAGTTCAAGCACTCTATGAGGAATTTTTCAATGGTAATAACAGCTCAACCGAATGAATTATCTGCTGGCAAACTCACAGAAACGCATATCAAACAAGCAGTTGAAGCGATTAGCGTTGATGGGTATGTTGTCATAGAGAACATTATTAACGATGAGCATCTGGATATATTACGAGAACGGATGGATGCCGATTCGCAAATCCTGATTAAAGCGAAAAAATGGGGTGGTGCAGGGATGCTCAAAGGGCATCTCCAGCAGGGACCGCCTCCGTTTGCTCCATATATCTTTAGTGACATCGTTGCGAACCCTTACGTCGTTCAGGTGACGAAGGAACTGCTCGGTCCAGGCGTTTACAATAATTTTTATAACGGTAACGTGAGTTTGATAATTAAAAACTGGTAAATAGAGAACCCCTTTGTTATTATGAAGTATATCAAATACGGACAAAGGAGTTCTCTGATGGATATCATAACACTTTTCTGTGAAATTGACGACTTTTTTCTTGCGTCCGAACAATATCAAGCACAACACCAGTTACCGGAAATCCCCGGAACAAGCAATACCCGTGGCAGACTTCGGTGTCTTCATCCGAGCGAAGTCATGACGATACTTGTGCATTTTCATCAGAAGCAGTATAAAAATCTTAAAGCCTATTATCAGGATTATGTTTGCTGCCAGTTGCGTTGGGCGTTTCCAAAACTTGTCAGCTATAGTCGTTTTGTGCAGCTCTCACAAGAGGTATTGGTTCCGTTGTCTATTTTTCTGAACACCCGTTTCGGTGAATGTCGTGGGATTTCCTTCATAGACTCAACACCCCTTCCGGTCTGCCACAATCGTCGGATTTCAACGCATCGCGTCTTCGCTGAGTGTGCGGGTCGTGCTAAAACTTCTATGGGATGGTTCTATGGGTTCAAACTACATGTCGTCATCAACGACCAAGGTGAACTGTTGTCCGCTATGGTGGCACGGGAAACGTAGATGACAGGCAACCCGTGCTACAGTTGTGTCGTGGGCTCTTTGGCAAACTATTTGCCGATAAAGGATATATCGCCAAAAATCTGCGGGAGAGACTCCAAGAAGAAGGCGTGTCCCTCATTTACAAAGTGCGTCCGAATATGAAACCTGAACCTTTGTCTGATGCAGCACTCTTGAAGAAACGGATGCTCGTTGAGTCCGTAAATAAAGAACTCAAAAGTCAGACAGAGGGACAACACACACGACATAGAAGTCCTGTTAACTTTCAAGTGAACACAGTTGCTGCCTTGATCGCTTATACCTGTCTGAAGAAGAAACCTTCACTCAAACATAAAGAACTTCAGGAAAAAGACTGTCAGTTGCCAATGATATGTAACTTCTAAAAATATTTATCAAACTCACGTTAGAAAAGGTAGAATACGCGTGTGGTATTCTGCATGATATTGAACTTAAAAAGTCGTCATTTCGGTATTTTAACCCTAAATCCCCTTATCAAGGGGACTTTTGTTTGAACCTATTGCGTAAGTCCAGGGCTATTTAGTTTTAAGAATTATCAGTTAATGAGTGTTACTGGTAGTTTATTTCGCAGGTCGGATAGAGCGGTAGCGAAACCCGACAGGACCTAAACGTGTCCAAATCAACGCCAAATGCGCGTATGGCATTTGGCGGGTTTCGCAAGCTCTACCCGACCTAAAGGTGGTTTATATAGAAATGTGAAAAATATAGCAGAAAAACCGAAAACTAAATAACCCTGCCGTATGTAACAATATCTTGACTTTTAATATCAGATGTGTTAAAGTACATCTGTTTGAATGGAATACCCTCAAACCCCATGCAATGCGACTGACCAAGACTTACGTAAATCCGGCAGCTCCAATAAAAGTAGTTCTACTGGTGAAACTAAACATTACATGAGACAAAAAGGAAATTATGTCAATAACCGATTTTTTTCGTGGAAAGGTCCTACTAATTACTGGCGGGACTGCCTTCCTCGGGCAGCCGATGCTTGCCAAAATTCTAACTTCCCTTCCAGATGTAAAAAAAATATACCTCCTCATCAGAAGCCGGGTTGAGTCGAACGGTAAAGTTACCTCTGCCCAAGAACGTTTTGAAAATGAACTGTTAACTTCCGATGTTTTTGATGCATTACGTCGGTTGCACGGCACACAGTTTAAGACATGGGTTATGGATAAAGTTACTGCGGTTGAAGGCGAACTGATGGATGAACGTCTCGGCTTTAGTGATGCGGACTACCAACGTCTTCAGAATGAGATAGACGTTTTTATTAATATCGCAGGACTCGTTGACTTTGACCCTCCTTTTGATGCCTCGCTAAAAGGTAACACACTCGCCGCCAAACATGTTGTCACGTTCGCAAAGGGTTGTGCTAATGTAGTTTTTCTTCATGTTTCAACAGCTTACGTCTGCGGTGATACACCTGGGCGAGTGGCAGAGGAACTTCACCTACCTTACGAAGAATACGCGCAACAACATAATGAAAAAACCGGAACAGCAATTCCACCAACACTCTCGGAAGAAATTGACTATCTGCTCGCGTTGAGCCAGTCTATTCGCGATGAAGCTGAGGCACCCGTGCAGACAGCGCGTTTTCAACAGATAGCGCAAAAACAATTACAGGCAAACAAGCGTGGGAGTCGGAAAAACTTAGAGGTGCTTGTTGAAAAAGCTAGAGCAGAATGGCTTGAGGCGCGTCTGGTTGAAGCAGGACTTGAACACGCGCGTTCACGCGGATGGAACGATACTTATACCTACATGAAATTCCTTGCTGAACAAGTAATCATGGAATTACGTGGTGACCTTCCTACTGCGATTGTTCGCCCTTCAATTATTGAAAGTAGTGTTGCTGAGCCCCACCCTGGGTGGCTCGGTAAGTATCGGATGTCCGAACCGCTTATTGTCGGTTTTGCGAAGGGGCGTATCCCCGATTTTCCAGCTGACCCAGATATTATATTGGATATTATTCCCGTTGATTTCGTCGTGAATGCAATGTTAGCCGCTGCCGAAGCAATAGCGAATAGTGGTGGAATTGAGGTTTACCATGTTGCAACTGGCACCCAGAATCCGCTATATTTTCGTGGCATTGTTGATGCAACTTATGGCTATTTTACTGAAAATCCTATGATGGAAAATGGAAAACCGGTTCCAGTCCCCGTGTGGCAGTTTCCCAGTCTGGAGTTATTCGAAAAGAAAGTAGATGGCAAAATGCGCATGCTTGATCGCACAATTAAGGCACTCGCGCTATTGCCGATGAAATCAGCAAAACGACAACGTAGAAGACTCATTCTAAGACAGAGTGCCATAAAAGCTCTATTGCATTACATTCGAATTTACGCGCCTTATACCCGAACAAACTTTGAATTTGAAACGGAAAAGATGCAGAGGCTTTACGACGGACTATCACCTGAAGAGCAGCAACGCTTCAGCTTTGATGTTTCTCAAATTCATTGGAAGCAGTATTTTCAGGAGATTCACATTCCCGGCATCAAGCGACATGTGCTAAAACTTGAGGACAGCACATCTGACACACAAAAAGTGGAGGAAGTTTCCGACTCTTCAAAAAATCGAAAAACACCGTCTCAAGAGGAAGCGAACGAGTCTCCTTCCCCAGCTCCAAATCCGATAGACAGTATCTCTCCCCGAACGATCATAGATTTAATTGAAATTCAGGCAAAACGTATTCCCGAAAAAATTGCCCTTCAGATGGTAAACGATGGAGAATGGGAGCGTTATACCTACGCTGAAACCTATACGCGTTCACGCCAAGTTGCGTTCCAATTATGGAAAAGCGGATTACGTAAAGAGGATCGAGTTGTTTTAGTCTCAGAAAACCAACCAGAATGGTGTATTGCTTACCTCGCCGCCTCGCAAATCGGTGTTGCGGTTGTCCCTCTTGACGCGCAGACCCCTACACGCGAAATATTAGCAATTGCTGAGTTCACCGATGCGAAAGCAATCCTTGCATCCGATGCTGTTTTAACTCAGTCATCTGCACTGTTGACTGATGCAAAAGTTCCGTTGCAGAATATTAATAGGTTTAACGAAGTGATTGATTCTGATGAAGATATCCCAGAGGATTTTCCAAACGTAGAGGTTTCACCAGATACCGTCGCATCTATTATTTTCACGATGGGAACAACTGTAGACGCGAAAGGTGCAATGCTGACTCATGGCGGATTTATCTCAAACGTTAAAGCCGTTGCAAAGGCACTGCCTCCGACAGATTCGGAACGTATCTTGTCAGCACTCCCACTGTATCATGCACTGAGTTTTTCATGTAGTCTGCTAATGGCACTTTATAGTGGCACCACTGCTACTTATGTCAATGCTTTTCGCCCGACAACACTTTTGAAAACGATGCGTGAGGATAAGACCACAGCATTTATCAGTGTGCCGCGACTTTTTCAGATGCTTCAAAGCACTATTGAGCGACAGGCATCGCGCAAAGACACACCAGGAGAAACCTTAGCCGAAAAGGCACAAGCAGTTATGGGGGGTCATATTCGCGTCCTTGTCAGCGGTGGTGCTGCTCTCGCCGATGCAATTTATGACGGGTTCCAAAAATTTGGTATGACACTTTATCAAGGCTATGGAATGACTGAAACAGCACCTGTTTTGAGTGTCAATCCTTATCTCAATAGCAAACGTGGGTCTGTCGGACCGGCTGTGGAAGGCGTAGAATTTCAGATTGTAAATCCGAATTGCGATGGTATCGGTGAGATTATTGCCAAGGGTCCCAGTAATATGAAAGGGTACTATCAAAATCCACAAGCCACCGAGAAAGCTATCCGCGATGGTTGGCTCTATACTGGCGATCTTGGATATATTGATGGGGAGGGTTATCTCTATATCACAGGACATTGTAAGGATGTTATCGTTCCCGCCTCTGGCAAAAATGTTTACCCTATTGAATTGGAGGCACTTTATCAGGACAGTCCTGCTATTGCTGAGATGTGTGTCGTTGGAATTCCTGATGAAGACGGTTCGGATGTTGCTATCCATGCGGTGATTGTTCCCGCAGAAAGCAACGAGAAAACTACGGCAGAAATTCAGGACCACCTGCAGAAAACAGCAAAACAGCTGCCAAGTTACCAACAATTTCACAAATCGCATCTGTTTCAGGACGTTTTACCGAAAACCGAGAACGGAACAATTGACAGAAAACGGGTTAAAGAGCAGTTAGAGGCGTATCTCGTTAATGAACAAGTCTCAGTTATGGATGAATCTGACTGTCAGCAAAGTAAGAATATCCCAGAAGATATTTTAATGCCACTTGCGCGGTTAGCACGCATGCCCGCGAATAAGATTCGCAGAGAAAACCGTTTGGATACTGATCTTGGGCTTGATTCGCTTACGCGGCTTGACCTGCTAATGCTCCTTGAATCTCAACTGGGTCAAACGATTCCTGATGCGATGGTTGCCAATTTGCAGACGGTCAACGATGTTGTTGAGTTAACGCTGGCTTTTGAAAAAACGGATCCTATACAATCCACCGAAGCATCAGAAAAACTTTTAGAGCTGCGACAAAAACCGCATTGGTATGCGCGCGCTTTCCGTGGTGCTATCCGAAGCCTGTATCAACAACGTTTTTCGTTTGAGTGTTTCGGTTTGGAGAATATTCCTATAGGAAAACCTTATATCATCACGCCTAATCATACAAGCCATTTAGATACGTTGACAGTTATTACGGCTTTAGGACATGAATCGCACCGATTGTGGACGCTTGCTGCGCGGGACTATTGGTTCGGTAATCGGTTCCAAGGATGGTTTGCACACAATTGCCTTAATGCACTTCCTATAGAACGTGACGGCAATTTCACGCAGTTCTTACAGGATTTACGGATGGCTAACGAAGTGATGGAACAGAACAATGGGTTGCTGATTTTTCCAGAAGGTACGCGTTCACTTGATGGGAAACTGCAGCCTTTCAAACCGGGGATTCTTAGCCTATTGGTTTATGGACAACAAGTGCCTATTATACCTACTTACATTGAAGGCGCATTTGAAGTCCTACCGAAGGGACAGAACCTTCCGAAAAAACATCCGATTCGGATTGTTTTTGGGAAACCGCTTCTATTTGAAGTTTCACAAAAACCGGAGGAGATCACGGAAAATTCAGAGATATACCAGAAATTTTTGACTGAACTTGAAAACCGTGTTGCCGAACTCGGTGAGACACTACGTTAGGGTTTAAAATGGAATCGCTTCAGAAAAAAGCTATTGCGTTTTTTGATGTAGATGGCACGTTACTGAGTTCGACCATCGTGCATTGCTACATCTGGTTACGTACTTCTTCGCTGTCACCGATCATGAAATTATTGTGGATCATCGGTTTTCTACCGAAGGTCGTGTATTATCTAATTTTAGATCGGATTAGTAGAGAAAGGTTTAATCGGGTCTTCTATCAAAATTATCGTGGCATGGATGCGGCGGCGGTAAAGGCATTAGCAACTGAAATGTTCGGAAGCTACCTCCGTAAGAAGATATTTCCCGAAGCCATATCGCAAATAGAGGAGCATAAAGCGCAAGGGGATCAAGTTGTTCTTCTAACAGGTTCACTTGATTTTATTGTCCGACCAATTGCAGCGTATTTCGGAGTGGATTCTATTTTAGCACCTGAACTTAAAGAACAAGATGGAAAGTTTACCGGTGAACTGACAGATGAACCGCTTATCGGAGAGCAAAAGGCAATTGTGTTGAAAAAGTTCGCTGGGCAAGCAGAAATACCGCTTGATATCTGTTATGCCTATAGTGACAGCAAATCCGATCTGCCGATGTTAGATTGTGTAGGCAATCCGATTGCTGTAAATCCAAGTAAGGCACTACGCAAACATGCACTTGAGACAAATTGGGAAATTCACGAATGGATGCAAGCGTCATAAATTTCAAAATCGGTTGCATTTTGTATCCAAGAAGATTGGAATTATTTAGTAAAGACGACTTGTAGAAATCCATAATTTAGATGAGGAAAACAATGGAAGTTAAACGTTATTTTGAATCAATGTCCGAACCCAATGACACTATGTTTATTGAATTCTCTGATATGTACCGCTTCACACGCCGTGGTGAAGATTGGGAAAAATTCCGACAAGATATAATTGAAGTTCTTGAACAGACTATTTCTGAAGAACTCTCCAAAGAATTTGCAGAAGCCACAGCGGACTGGGTTACAGAGAATTAGGATTATTGGAACAGTATGCTACACGAAGACACTATTACCGCTAAACTTGTTGACATACTTGAAACGATGCGTACTGAGTGGGACGTAGAACCACAGAATACGCAAACGTTCCTCCGAGAAGGTGAACGGCCGGATCTTACCGTTAAAGAGAATGGGCGCGATCCTGTTGTTATAGAGGTAAAAATAGATAAACCTAACACTCCAGACCTTAGCGGTGAAGCACAAGCGAGAAAACACTTAGGTAAACAACTTACATCTTACGAACGTGTAGCCACTGCAATGGCACTAAGATTGCCACATCGGTTACGAGGAATACCACATCGCGAGTTGGAAGATAAATTACGCAACGCCGATGACCTCTATTATGTTCTGCTCAGCGGTGATACCCCCGAGGATGTCCACCGCTTTCCGAATGACGGGTGGATTAAAGCAAGTTTAACGGATGTCGCCACAGCAATTTGCATAGGTGCTATTCCTATCTCAAAGGTTACCAAAGCCGCTTATGATTTAGAACATGGTGTGAATGAAACCGCACTACTCTTAGAAGCAGCGATACATGAACGCCCGGAGATTGGACGACAGATTGAAGAAATTCTCCATCAAGAAGCATGCGAACAAACCTCCCGGATGGCGATGTTAATCATTACAAACGCTTTTGTATTTCAGAGTTCACTTGCACGCAGCCCCGGCCTGGAAACCGTCCCATCTCTCAGTCAACTTCGTGCACTCAACGAAAGGTTGAAGTCTACGCAAATCTTGGAGGCATGGGACCAAATTCGTCATGTAAATTATCGTCCAATTTTTGATGTTGCTTCTAAACTCGTTGATATGTTAGCTTCAGATGATAGATTAGTAGGGCGGGTTTTGTATCTCTTACGAAACACAGCACAGAAATTGGTAGATAGAGGACTTGCTCAGGTGCATGAATTGGCAGGGATTGTGTTTCAACGCTTAACTGTTGACCGGAAGTTTATTAAAACATATTACACGCGCCCCGAATCTGTAGCATTGCTTGCAGCACTCGTTTTACCTGATGACATCTTGATGAATGGTGATTGTGAAACTATAAGAAAGTCTTTATCCGAACTCAAGGTAGCAGATTTTGCCTGTGGTACCGGTGCTTTATTAAATGGGGTTTACCAGCGAATATTGACACTATATGAACAGACAAATGGAAATGGGCGAGACATTCATCAGCACATGGTCGAAAACAACCTCGTTGGGTGTGATATTATGCCAAATGCCAGCCACCTCACCGCCGCACTGATTGCAAGCAATTTTCCCGATGTAAAGATTGGAAAAACGCGTATTGACGTCATGGAATACGGCACCAAACGTTCAGATGGACTATACGCATTAGGAACATTGGATTGGATTGAAGATCCGGAGGGGGTACTGCCATTGGACTTAATAAATACGCAGAGAGTACAAGGGGGAGCCTCCCAAGACGACACGCCACAACAAGAATTCCGACATGAGGAAATGGATGTAGTGGTTGATAATCCACCTTTCACACGGGCAGGTGCTGACAATAATGCCGCTGACCCTGATATTCCTAAAACTCTCTTTGGAGATAGAGATCCGACCATAGCAGCGGAAATGAAACGCAGGCTTCGAAACATCAAGGATTCAATCGGAAATAGCGGTCATCTTGCTTCCTACTTTGTTGACTTAGCAGACAAAGCACTTAAACCAAATGGGCAGAGTGTGATGGGGTTCGTTCTTCCAATCATTGTACTGACTTCTCCAGACTGGGAAAAAGCACGAAACCTGTGGACACAAAAATACAATGATGTGGTAGTTATTACCATTGCGGCCTCAAAAATCGAAGACTGTGCATTTTCCGCGGACACAAGTATGGCTGAGTGTCTCGTCGTGGCCCGCAAGGGAAAATCAGAAAATACAGGCCGTGGTACGTTTGTCTGTCTTCATCAAAGACCAGATAGTCATTTAGAGGCATTTGAGATGGCAAAGGGTATCCAACGTCTTCAAAAAGTCAGATGTTTGGAAGATCCTCCGATTGGTGGAAACCCTATCAAAGTTGGAAATAGAGAAATTGGACAAGCTTTAAATTGTTCATTACAAGATGTATGGGCAGCTTCACGGATTAAGGAATTCGCTCTGATTCAATGTGCTCATCACCTAGCAAATGGACATATCTGGTTACCTCAGCAACAAGAGAAACTTGAAATTCCCATGACTTCTGTAGGCGAGATTGCGACAATCCACTCCTATGATCATCGAAAGAATTCAGACGGACCATTCGATATAGAAGAGGAAACATCTGATACAGACTTATATCCCGGCCTATGGCATGTCAATTCTGAGCACCAACGTACGTTGTTGGTTTCCCCGGATTGCCACGCTATTATTCGTTCTAATTCTTGGGACAGAGCGCAACAAGTCCTGGGAAAAAGTAGTCGTGTTCACCATAATGCAGCCTTACACTTTAATGTAAATTCTTTAGCAGTACTCTTTACAGAAAGCCCTACTATTGGAGTCAATTTACTTCCTACTGTTAAATTTGATCATGTATTGTATGACTATGTTTGGAGTTTGTGGAGTAATTCAACTTTGGGAATGTTGTGTTATTGGATGCATTCTGCCAAACGACAGGCAGGACGGGGATGGATCAGACTGAAAGCTCTGAGTTCCATGCCAACACTAGATGTGCAGCAATTGGATGAAGCAGCTTTACAAAACGCTAAAGGTATCTTTGATGAGATAAAGCATAAAAAGATGCTTCCGTTTAACCAGATGTATGAAGATAAGGTGCGTCATGAACTTGATCGCCGCTTGTTGTCTGAGGTACTTGGCTTCAGTGAGGAGAGGCATCCGGAGGTTCATGAAGGGGTTCGGATTCTTCAGGAGCGTTTGTGTGCGGAGCCAAGCATACATGGCGGTAAGAAGTCAAAGGTTGTATTGCCTGATTGTGATCTCACAATCTCCGATAATCCTTGACAGATGGGTTTTGTTAAGGTTAAAATAGGGCTTATAGTGAAATATAAAAATATGTTTACACACATGGTAGCAGGCACGCTCCGTGGGTTTCTGTCCGCACATTTAGTATTGGTTTGATGCTTTGTAAGCGCGCTGAATAACATGTAAAGTTAATTGTAAAATCTACTATAATGCCAGTTTATGAACAAAAGTATAAAACGGATTTAATCATAAAAAGAATATAATGAATACATTTTACGTCACCACCCCCATCTACTACGTCAACGGTGAACCACACGCAGGACACGCCTATACCACTATCGCAGCCGATGTTTTGGCACGTTATCACCGCCTCAAGGGTGATGAAGTATTCTTCCTTACTGGCGTTGATGAACATGCTGTCAATGTGTATAACGCTGCGAAAGAGGAAGGTGTCTCTCCGCAAGCTTTCTGCGACAAGATGGCACCGATTTTTATCAAACTGTGGGAACATCTGAATATCTCGAACGATATTTTCTTGCGCACAACAAGCGATATACACAAGCGCGGTGCACAGAAATTCCTGAATGTGCTCTATGAGAGTGGTGATGTGTATAAAGGCACCTACGAAGGATTTTATTGTCTCTCATGTGAAGAGTTCTTTCCAGAAAAAGAGCTGACAGATGAGAAAATCTGCCCTGATCATAAAATACCTCTGCAGTGGTTAGAAGAAGAGAACTATTTCTTTAGGCTCTCCAAGTATCAGGATCGACTACTTGCGCATATTCGCGAGAATCCGGATTTTGTTTACCCCGCAACTCGGCGCAATGAGTTAGTAAACTTCCTGGAATCCGGGTTACAAGATGTCAGTATTTCCCGTTCCTCCCTATCATGGGGAATTCCGTTTCCATTTGATCCAGAGCATATTATCTACATCTGGATAGAGGCTTTGAGTAACTATATGACCGCACTTGGTTATGAAACCGAAAGTGAGCGTTACCAAACGTTTTGGCCCGCTGATGTTCACATGATGGCGAAGGACATCACCCGTTTTCACGCGTTGCTTTGGCCTGCGATGTTGATGTCTGCCAACTTACCACTTCCGAAGCAGATCGTCGGACACGGTTGGTTGACGAAGGATGGCGAGGCGTTGAGTAAAACGCGTGGTATCGTCATCGATATGGATGCCGACATTGCGACTTATGGTGTGGACGCGTTCCGTTATTATCTGCTGCGCGAGTTTAGCTTTGGGAACGATGGTGACTACCGTCCTGCTCGTTTGCATGAACGCTACAATGCAGACCTTGCAAACGATTTAGGTAATCTGCTGAATCGTGTCCTCGGGTTGGTCAATAAAAACTTTGATGGGATACCAGCACCGACAACCCCAGGTGAATTTGACAATGAGGTTGCGACGATGGCGCAAGAAACGTTTGATAATGTAGAGGCGTATATGGTGTCGTTTGCATTCGACAGCGCATTGGAGACTATCTGGGAGTTTGTGCGACGCATCAACCGCTATGTGCAACAGACCGAAGTCTGGACCCTTGCGAAGCCAGAGACAAAACCGAGAATGGGAACTATTCTTTACAATAGTTTAGAAGCATTGCGATTCATCTCTGTGCTGGTATCACCGTTTATTCCGGATACTGCTGAGAAAATTCAAAAACAGATCGGTTTAACGAAATTCGATACTGTTGCAGAGTGGGGGCGTTTGCCTGTGGATATAAAGGTCAGCAGAGGTGAACCCATCTTCCCGCGTATTGATCTGAAAAAAGAAAAAGCACCGCAGCCAAAAACAGCTAAACCCAAACAGAAGTCGGAAGATAAAACGACTGAGCTTGTCTCCTTTGCCGAATTCCAAAAACTGGATTTGCGGGTTGGGCGCATCATCGCAGTTGACCCAATTGAAGGTGCTGACCGCCTATTCAAAATGCAGGTAGACCTCGGCACAGAGAAACGGCAAGTGGTCGCAGGAATTGCAGAGCACTATAAGCCAGATACCTTGATCGGCAAACAGGTAATTGTTGTGGTTAATTTAGAACCCGCTACGATTCGCAATGTTGAATCACACGGCATGATTCTTGCGGCGAGCAGTGATTCCGTGGTATTGATAACTCCTGAAACCGAAGTTCCACTTGGAACACAAGTAAAGTAATAAGCATACTACCTCTGTCGTAACTCCCAAAATGAGAGATATAGAAGCCATCCTTAAAACCCGTATTCAGAACGATGAGGCAGCCACCTTTGTAGTTGTTGTGCCGACCGATGCTGCGCGCTTGAAACGCCAACGCGAGTTGATTGCGTATCATCCAAATCGGGCGGTTGCCAATTTGCAGGTGTATACCAGCGAAGATTTTGTCCAAAGGTTATACAATCAAGTTCGTCCATCAAGACAACACATTTCATCAGGACTTCAAAACCTCTGGCTTCACGAAATAGCAGACCCGGACTCAGCCAATACTGGTACCTACCGATATAATGCATTTCGTCCAATTGAAAACAGTGCTGTTCCTGATAGCACACTCTCCCTTATCGCGAACACGATAAATCACCTTAGGGATCAAGGCGAGAGCAAACCAAACTTTGATGCAGACAATAGAACCAAGACCGATCTTATTCACATTTATAACGAATATGAGGCAAAACTCAAAAATCGATGGATAGATGAGAAGGGAAAACATCTGTACCTCGCGAACAATTTCAAGGCAGAATTCATCAAAAGAGCGTTTCCCCATACCGACTTTGTTGTTGTTGAAGGGTTCACGGTACTTTCAAAAGCAGACATAAAACTTTTAAAACGCATTGCTGAAATGTCTGAGATAGAGATGTGGTTCCGCACTGATTGCGTTGAGGATAATGAGGACCTCTATAAAAATATAATTGACCTCGTCTCGCAATTTAGAGCCGCGAAAGCCTGCATTGATACGGCGTATGAACGCGATGCTAACCGACACCGGCATTTCGCAGAAAATCTGTTCCGCACGAATACTATCTCGGATCACAGAATTGATCTAACAGAAAACATTAAAGTTTTGGAACCGACCGACCGATCCGAAGAGGTAGAAGAGATTGCATGTCTAATCCAGCAACATGTATCGGATGGGGATTGTAACTTTGGAGATATCTGTGTAGCCTATTATAGCTTGGGTCAATATCAACAGCGCATCGCCGAGATTTTTCCTGCTTACGACATTCCCTATTTGCTTTCAGAAAGCATTCCGTTGACAAAATCAGAGGTCGTCAAAGCAATCTTTTCTCGACTTTCATCAAACCGAGAATCTATAGGCGATGTCTATTTCTCTGATGTTGAACCTGTATCAGACACCAACCAAACAGGCACAGGTCAACTTGATCCAGAAGCATTTCAGGGATATGTTGATGGCTTTCTCAAAGAGGGCGAAGTCCTCCAACACATTCTAAACCCGATGCTTTCAAAAAATCGTGAAATCGTTGAAGGTGAGGTAAACGCATATCATCAATTCACTGAAATCGTCCAAGAACTTTGTGCTGTGTTAAGGGAAGGGGAGGAGTCATATCGTCTTGATAATTTTATTAAAAAACTTCACTATATTGCAAGGCATACACACTATCAAAGCAGGGCACGGGCAAAAGGTGAAACTGTCAGGATTGTCCCACTCAGCGAACTAAGAAGTTTAGAGTTTGATACTGTCTTTTTAGGCGATTTCGTAGACGGTGGGTTTCCACAAACGTATCGTCCTGATCCGCTGCTACCAGAAATCCCATATCGTACTGAGGATGAACAACTGCACGATAATCGATTGTTATTCTATCGGGTTCTCAAATCTTTTCGGGAACGGCTGTATCTACTTGCACCGAAACGCGAAGGTGTATCTGAACTAATTCCCTCTTTATTCAAAATACAATTAGAGGCAATTGCCAAGATCGGAACGGACGAAATTGCAAATCTTATGTCAAAGAGTATACCCGGTTTCCTCAGTGCGTACGGCAATCATGTATGGTCAGCAGAAAAGCCGTCCCAAGATGAATTTCCTCGTAATCTTGAAAATATGCGTTCCTTAATTGATCATGTCGTTTCAGTTGAAAAGAGTCGTGAGGAAACACACGATAAATCGGCGTATGAAGGAATTTTGACTGTAGAAGAACTCACTTCCGAGAGTCAGTCTGATTTGAAAACACATCGCAATGAACCTTATTCGGTCACAGATTTAGAGACTTATGCTAAATGTCCCTTTCAGTACTTTGTTGCCAAAGTGCTGAAGTCTAAAATCAAAGAGGACGAGCTTGAGGATGAACTGTCCAGTCAAGAAAAAGGAGAGTTGGTACATCAAATCCTTTGCACCTTCTATATGGAACGAAGGGAGCGAGGAGATGTTCCCATTAGAAAATGTAATGATGAAGTTTTTGAAGAAGCAAAACGACAATTAGATGAAGTGCTACACTCCAAATCTGAGGAAAAACGCACTCCACGTTCGGATGTCAGTGAAGACAATCTTTTTTGGAAAACAGATATAGATAAACTGCGCGCATCACTACATAAATGGCTGGAAGCGGAGCGTGCCTATGATCTACATGTTCTGCCAAGCTTTTTTGAGGTTAATATTGGACGAACAGGTGAATCTGGGGATCCGAAACTTAGTCATTCTGAACCGATTCTCATTGGCAACGTGCTTATGAAAGGCAGAATAGATCGTATTGATATGGGTGAAGGGAGCTTTAATATTATTGATTATAAGACGGGAAGTTCCACGATTAGAATATCCGAGATTCTTAATGGGCGAAGTCTCCAGCTGTCCATCTATTTACAAATCGCAAAGAAACTATTAGATGAAAAAGGGATAACCGGATTAGAACCAACATCTGGACTCTATCACAAAATCAGGTTGGATGAATGCACAGTTGAACTTGGCATCGGGGTAGAATCATTGAATGATATTGCTTACAGAACTTTCAACGGTAACGAATGGAAACAGGCGAATAAAAGTGGGCAGTTATTAAACGACGAACTTTTTGACGTACGACTTGCGCGCGTTAATGGTTATGTTCAACAGTATGTTAACAGTATTGCTAACGGTAACTTTCCCCTCATCACGTGTGTTGATTCATTTGTAGATTCGGAAGAGGAAGGTGCCGCACCTATCACTCCTAAAGATATTACCCAACCGTGTAATTATTGTGCTTACAAACGAGTTTGCCGTGTCGGTGCATTTGCTGAGGCATCCCAAACAGACGTATAATTTTCGTTTCAGTAGAAATTTTCTGTCTTTCCTTTCTAACCCAGTCTAAATTCGGTGTTTTTACGCTGATCAAAAAACTTGCATGCTTTCCATAATTCTGTTATACTTTTTTATGACCTAAATTTTGAAGGAGGCTATTTTAAATGGCACACACATTACCAGAACTCCCTTATGCACATGATGCTTTGGAACCGTATATTGACGCACAAACGATGGAAATCCATCATGGCAAACACCATCAAGGTTATGTAAACAATCTGAATGCTGCATTAGAAGGTCATGACGACCTTGCTAAATTAGATGTTAAAGAACTACTTAGTAATATTGATCAAGTACCAGAAGACATTCGTCAGGCAGTCATCAACAACGGTGGTGGGCATGCAAACCATTCGCTTTTCTGGTCCATTATGAGTCCCAACGGTGGTGAACCCAGCAGTGGTGAAGTCGGAGAAGCGATAAAATCTGCCTTTGGATCGCTTGATGCTGCGAATGAAGAATTCATAACTACTGCAACCAAACGTTTCGGTTCTGGTTGGGCATGGCTTGTTATTGGCGATAATGGATTGGAAATTTACTCCACAGCAAATCAAGATAGTCCAATTATGCAGGGGCATACGCCTATTCTCGGAATTGATGTCTGGGAACACGCGTACTATCTGAACTATCAGAACCGTCGTCCAGACTACGTTGAGGCGTGGAAAAATGTCGTCAACTGGAGCAAGGTTAACGAACTCTATTTGGCAAACGCCTAAAATCCGATTTGGCGTATTTGTAGGGGCGGTTTCCAATCTGCCCCTATTTCCTAAATAGCAGACACACGCCGCCGAGTTTCCATTCCGTACAAACAAAAGATTCTCCCAGTAACTGCGTTTAGAAAACCGAAGCTGAAACGCGCTACGCCGAATCACATTTTACTAAATCATCTAACGAAGATTTAATGATGTTATAACCAATTTAAGTTCCTATGTAGGAGAAAACGCCAATGAAAAGATTATTTTGTTTTGTATCAATTATCGCGCTAACTTTCGTGAGTTACAGTTTCGGACAGGATGTCGCTGTCGTTTACGATGTAAAAATGGAAAACGGCAATGGCTTAGGTATTCAAAATGCGAAACAGTTAGCAGACCTCATTGTAGAAAAACTTAAAGATAAAAAACTCACTGCGGAAATTGTTGGTGCTGACGGTTTAGTAGAATATATGGATGCGAACCCGAAAGGTATCTATATTATCACCCAAGGAAATACACCTGAAACAATATTTCAGAATAAGGGGAAAGACGATCTCATTCATTCTTGGTTAAGGGAAGGTGGTATCGGTGGATTCATAGGAGATTTTCCGTTCTACTATTATTGGGATTTTGATGCTAATGCACGAGTTGCCCCAGCGGAGGTAGGACAGCAAAGCGTATTCGGTGTTCAGGTCACACAAGCACAGGACCCGGCAATTACAGTTACACCGACAGACCTTGGTAAGTAGTACATACCTTCACTTAAACAATGGACATCAAACCGAGCTGTTGGTATCGATATTTTAGAACAAAACGATTTTGAGTTTGAAAGTTATGCAGATAACGGCGCAAATGCTGATCCAATCGCTTACAGAACAGAAGATATGAAGGGATGGTTTATCAATTTCCATACCTCTTGCTGCGGCACTGTGATACCAGGAAACGAACAAGTCGCAACCGAATATGCAGAACTCATTTCAAATCGCTTTGCAACGGAATCACAATCGGTTGACCCAACAGGGAAAGTCAGCGTTGTTTGGGGGCAGTTAAAATCTCTACGATAGTCAACCTATCATCCGTAGTCCCGATATTTCGATTGAGACTGCGGACGTGAAATTGACAAGCAGGTACTAGGGCTATTTAATTTAACGTTACACCCCGCCCTAAAGGACGGGGATTCTAGGTATCATGCATAACATTATATTCAGCAAGAAAGACGTTAACGATAGGTGGGCATCCCATACGTTTTTGCTTTGCACTTGCTTTATCTGATTACTCCAATCAAATCACAATTGTCCAAAACACACGTTGCTGTATAGTACCACACAACGTGTGAAATGTCAAGTCGGCAAAACACGTGTATCTGTGGTTCTGTTACGTCCTGTTATATTTAAGAATAAAACGCCTCCGATGTGTTGGGCGGTCAGGGGCGTTTTTTGCTTGGACTTGACAAACGGGTATGAAATACTTATACTGTACCCGTAAATCAATTTTGCAAAAAGCGGGAAATTCTTTCGTGCCGCTGTTCTAAGGAAGGAAACAATCTTGGCTCATGTAAAAAGTAAGTGCTATTTTTTCAAAGTTATGTTAGCGTGTTACCTATGGACTTTCCAATACAATCTCTCCTGGATGAAGAAAAAACTCAAGCGTGGGTGTTGGATCATTTCCACCCTCAAGGGCTGTGTTGCCCAAAATGCCAAGCGAGCGTGGCGGAGGCACGCAAGTTCCGTCCGACTGAAACAAGTGGTCTACAAGTGTATCGCTGCAAACACTGTGAGAGCATCTACAACCTCTATACCGGGACGGTCTTTGCTGGCACGCAGTTTCGTCCCTCACAGGTCGTTCTGCTTTTGCGCGGTGTCTGTCAAGGTGTTTCAAGTGCACAACTCGGGTGTGAACTGGGTCTAAGTCGTCAAACCGTTCTTTCTATAAGACGTAAACTCCAAACTTCGGCAGAGCAGATACAACCCGAAGCTGCTTTACCTGATGCTGAAGTCGAAACAGATGAGATGTTTCAAAACGCCGGTGAAAAAGGCGATAAGCACGTTGATGCTTCGGATCCGCCGCGTCGGCGTGGCAATAAACGCAGGGGACATGGGACTTATGACAATGATCGTCCGCCTATTGTTGGGACGAAAGGTCGCGAAAGCGGTCTCCTGAGATTACGTGTTGTGCGGCACACCGATTCTGCGACGCTTTCAACACACGTTCATCAGTGGACGTTGCCGACTTCAACGGTGTATACGGATGGTTGGCGTGGCTATAACCGTATTCAGCGCGCCCGTGAGATTGTTCTCCATAAGGATGGCGAGTAGGCAAGAGACGCAGACGGTGATGGTCTTTACGAGATCCATACAAGGACGATTGAAGGTGCCTGGACGACGCTGCGAAACTTCCTTCGTCCCTTTCGTGGCGTTCATAAAAAGTTCCTCGCCGGTTACGTCGCAATCTGTGAGTTCGTCATGAATCTAAAAGCTGTCAGTGTTGATTTTATAGCAAAACTCGTCAAAAGCACTTACTCTTGACATGAGCGAATACTGTTTGATCTATACTGTCTTTTATACTATACTTTATATTAGACATTATAACTAATTAGTTGTCCGTTTGGTTAGTCTCTATTATACTTATTACAATCGGACAATAGGAGGCTAACTCATGATAAGTTTTCAAGAACTAAGGGACAAACCTGATACGCTCCTGTCCCTCACCGGATATACCTTAGAAGATTGGACTGAACTATCACCTTATTTTACTAAATGTTTTTTAGAGTATGTTCAAACACATACCCTTGCAGGAAAACCGCGCAAAAAACGGAGATATAAACCGTATAAAAATAGTCGTTTTGATACACCTGAAGATATGTTGCTATTTATACTGATTTACCTTCGTGAAGCACCGAAACAAGTGCTATTCGGTGCGCTCTTTGGCATGTCTCAACCTCTTGCTAATAGATGGATTCACTTGCTTTTATCGATATTGAACAAAGCATTAGCAGAACTTGGAGAGTTGCCATCTCGGGAAACAGACCCCGCACCTATATGTGCTCCATCAAAAGTATCAACTCAAAATCAAGAAGGAGAACATTTTTTTCATGATAGCACCGAACGCCCTATACGACGCCCAAAAGACCTGTCAACTCAAAAGGCGTATTATAGTGGTAAAAAGAAATGCCATACAGTGAAAAATAATCTGATTATCAATGAGGCCTGCAAAGTCGTCCTATTGACACCTTCTTTTGAAGGAAGACACCATGACAAACACATAGCCGATATGGTGGGCTATTGTGTGCCACAGGGTAGCACATTGTCCCAAGATACCGGTTTTCAGGGTTTCGTTCTCCCGGATATAAACATCATTCAACCGAAGAAAGGTTATGGAGATTCACAGCCCAATGCTATCCAACGCACATTCAACACATTACGAAAAGCAGTTCCAAGTGTCTTGGAATGTATCAAAATCATCTATTCTGTTGCGCGAAGATATCCGAATCATCACCTCAGCAACGTCATCCCCAATTCGTATTCCGGTCTACGGCTACATCCGCGCAGACCAATCTAATACCCTATCACTGCCACAGGAAAGGGAGTAGGGCTATCGCTTAATGTTCAGCATTACATTTGATTTTTAATACGAAGTTTAAAACAGACACGGTTTGATTGATGTCTGTTGAATTATGACGAATACGCGATAATTCTAACGCTGTTTTTCAATAAGTCTTCCAACGAAAAAGACAATAATACCGAGTGCCAAGAAACCCATCTCAACACCCATTGCTTTAGCTGCACTATACTCAAAAGGATTTACAAGGCCCAAAAAGAGGGCAGCACCCAAGCAGACTATACCCATAAGTTCTAAAGTTTTTCCGATATAATACACCTGTTCCCCATTTTTAGGGACAAATTCCAGCATTTTTAGCGGTGTGCTAATGTTGAAATTTGTCCTGATATGTTATTTAGTAGAGTCTTTTGATTTGCCCCCATCGGATCAATTTTTGCTGCGCATTAGGATTTATTTTCGCTGTGAAAACGATATCAGGAAGCATGTTGTCCTGTTCTGTATAGCCTTCTGGTCCCCAAGCGATTTTATTTTGTAATTGGCCATTATCAACGTCATTATAGGCTATACTAAAACCGATAGTATTACCTTTACTTGCGATGTCTCCAAGCCGAAAACTTAGTTCACACGTTTGACCATCATTTCCCCAAGCGACTGATGCTAAAGGTGATTTCAGAACGCCTTCCTCTATTCCTATCGGAATTTCATAGCGATAGAGGTTATCCTTACGCTGGTAGTGAAATTGATCAATATAGAGGATAAGTCGATCTTCCCTAAGAAGTTTAGATTGATATTTTTCAAACTGATCGTCTTGTATTTTGATGGCGACATATAGGAATCCGCCACGCCAGACTGCTTTGAAGGATCCGGTGAAATCATCGGATTCCATCCATTGATGTCCGGCCATGATCTCTCGGTTGAGTTTGCCAGGTAACGCTTCTTCCCACACGGGGTCATCAAGATATCCATCAACGATAGGTGCGACAGAAACAAGTTCCGCGTTATATTGAAAATTTTGAAGATTTTCGTCTTTAAGATGCCCTAACGTATAAGATACCACTGTCAGTAATAGTACACCGGCCAAAAGAATCTGTTTACGCACTCCATGAATCCTCCTTTGGACATGATTGGAATTTAGTATATCATAGTCAATTTAACTCTGTCAACTGAAATTAATTTCAGCGCAAACCTTTAATTCTGGCAAACATTCTTATGGGAGGGCTTTGTAAGTCCAGTAATTTCTCATCCAATTGGTTGGGGGATCCACTGTGTCCTGCCGAATCAACGCTAAACGTGCTTGTGGTACTCGGGTTTAAGCAACATACCGGCTTTGACTTTTTGGCTAAGTTGAAACAACACGAATTCAGTTAGATTGGGACTTCTATAGGATTTTTTCAAAATTCAGTTGATATTAAGTTAAAAGTATGTTATAATTTACCCATAAAGTTTTAAATATATTTTCAAAAAACAAACGCGGAACAGCAGATTACGACAAAAGTTGTTGAACGTATTCAATTTCAGTGCTTGTCCTGAATGCGTGCCATAATCTGCAGCATCGTTCTAAATCTGATAAATTTTAAAAATAACGTGAGTTTGATAGTAAGTGCGGTTAGGAAACCGCACCTAATAGCGTAGTTTTGTGGGTAAAGTTCACTGAAATGGTGAATTATGTTCAAATTTACCATTAATTAAACTTACGTTAAAATAGAAACGAGGCGATTGGTTGTGAACAAGAACACAAAAAACATGTTTGTGTGGTTTATTTTGGGGTTGGTTGTTGTTGTTGCTATCTACCAGCTTATCAACCGGAGTGACCAAGTTCATCAGTTGGCAACATCTGACTTTCATCGCTACATAACGGAGAAAAAGAACTTCTTCGAAGGTTACCTAATTCTTGATGACGAATGGATTGAAGGTAAGTTTCGAGAGAATTATGTGGAAAAGGTTAGAGAAGAGCTGGAGAATGAAAAAACGGTATTCCCGCCAAAATGGAAGGGAGAATTTAAAACAAGTCGTGATACAAATGATGAATACAACATCCAAGAAAAACTTGATGAGTATCGGATTCCTTACGATGTTGATCCTGCCTCTAATTTTCCTGAATGGCTGCTCGTTTTCGGTACGACAATAGTGCCGTTATTGATATTCTTAGGTCTGATGATTTTCCTTTCTCGCCAGATGCAAGGGAGTGGAAACCGCGCACTCTCTTTTGGTAAAAGCCGCGCGAGGCTCCATACTGAAAATGAAAAGAAAGTTACCTTTGAAGATGTCGCAGGTGTAGACGAAGCAAAAGATGCACTTGAAGAGGTTATCGAATTCCTTAAAGCACCTAAAAAGTTTGAACGCCTCGGTGGAACAATTCCCAAAGGTGTGTTGTTAGTCGGTCCTCCCGGGACTGGTAAAACAATGCTGGCGCAAGCTGTCGCAGGTGAAGCAGATGTGCCATTTTTTAGCATAAGCGGTTCCGACTTTGTAGAAATGTTTGTCGGTGTAGGAGCATCTCGCGTACGAGACCTATTTGATGAAGGAAAGAAAAACGCTCCGTGCATTATCTTTATTGATGAACTTGATGCGGTCGGTCGCCATCGAGGTGCCGGAATTGGTGGTGGGCACGATGAACGTGAGCAAACTTTAAATGCACTGCTTGTTCAAATGCAAGGGTTTGAGACATCTGAAGGCGTTATTTTGATTGCAGCGACAAACCGTCCGGATGTTCTTGACCCTGCCCTATTACGGCCCGGTAGATTCGACCGTCAAATCATCGTTGATTTGCCTGATGTTCGCGGTAGACAAGCTATTCTCACTGTTCATACAAAAGAACCCTATAAAATTTCGGAGGATGTCAATTTAGAGATATTAGCAAAAGCGACACCAGGATTTTCTGGAGCAGACCTGAAAAATATGGCGAATGAAGCCGCCCTGCTTGCGGCGAGACAAGATAAAGAAATGATTGACATGAGCTGCTTTGACGAAGCGAAAGACCGCGTCTTGATGGGACCCGAACGCCGTAGTTTGGTCATTAGTGAGGAAGAAAGACGCATCACTGCCTATCATGAAGCGGGGCATGCGCTTATGTTGCATTTCGTGCCAGAAAGCGACCCTAACTATAAATGTACAATTGTGCCACGCGGTAGAGCACTCGGTGTAACCGCTATGCTCCCACTTGAAGAACGGCATAATCTAAATAAGAAGAGGCTCCTCGCGCATATTATCTTCGCGCTCGGTGGCCGTGTTGCTGAAGAAATTATCTTCCACGAGCAGACGACTGGCGCGCAAAACGATTTTGAACAAGCAACCCGCCTTGCCCGCCGAATGGTCACCCAATGGGGTATGAGTCCAATGGGACCGTTGACTTTTGGCAGAAGAGATGAACAGATCTTCCTCGGCAAGGAACTGGCAGTTCATCAAGATTACAGTGAACAGACCGCGATTGCAATTGATAAAGCAGTTTACGACATTGTAATGGAGTGTTACGATAAGGCGAGAGAAATTATAGAGACAAACCTTGAGGGCTTGAAGCTGCTCGCAGATGCTCTCTTAGAACGAGAAACATTAATCACCGAAGAGATTGAAGAGATCCTCGGTCCCCGGCCACAGTTGCCAGCTAAAATCCTCACATGAACTGCCGAGGTAAACAACTTGCTTTTGGCGGCAGCACCCATATTATGGGTGCCTTAAACGTTACCCCCGATTCATTTTCCGATGGCGGTGCCTACTTGGATGTGAACACCGCTATTGCACATGCTAAAACGATGGTCGCAGAGGGGGCAACCATGATTGATATCGGAGGCGAGTCGTCTCGTCCAGGTGCAGAACCGGTGCCAGCAGACGTAGAATTAGATCGGGTATTACCAGTTATCCGTGCACTCATTTCTGAACAACTGGACGTTCTACTTTCCATTGATACCACAAAAGCAGTTGTGGCACAACACGCCCTTGAAGTTGGGGCACATATCATCAACGATATTACAGCACTTCGCGGGGATACCGCAATGGCACAAGTCGCAGCAGAAATGGAAGCGGGTGTTATTCTGATGCACATGAAAGGAACACCGCGCACTATGCAACGCGCACCTCAGTATAAAGATGTTGTGAAAGAAGTTTACGAGGCGTTAGGGAATTGGATTAACAATGCTACGCAAAACGGTATTGACCCTAATCGAGTGATTATAGACCCAGGCATCGGATTTGGTAAAACTATCAAACAGAACCTACAAATCTTAAAATGTCTGGATGTATTCAAACGTCTAAATAAACCGATATTACTTGGCACATCTCGGAAATCGTTTATTGGTAACCTGTTAAATCTTCCTGTAACTGAAAGGGTTGAAGGCACTCTTGCTACGGTGTGTTGGGCTATCGCACATGGCGCAGATATTGTACGCGTTCATGATGTGAAGGCTACAGTCCGCGCAGCACAGATGACAGATATTCTTTGTCGGTAAAGGGAAATTGATGCTCCAACAGAAAATCCAAGGGATCGGGATAGATATTATTGAGGTTGAACGGATTAAACGCCTCTCTCTTCGGTGGGGGAGTAAGTTTGAGCATCGTGTCTATACGCCGCAGGAACTTACCTATTGCGGAAAAACACCGACTCGTTACGCGAGGCTCGCCGCTCGGTTTGCTGCGAAGGAGGCAACACTGAAAGCACTCGGTACTGGCTTAACGGTTGGAATGTATTGGCAGGATGTAGAAATATGCGCGGATGCTGTTGGAAAACCATCACTCGTCTTACACGGGCAAGTGAAGGAATATGCCGCAGAACTCGGTGTTGTTACGACCTTTGTCAGTCTGTCACATGCCGTTGATTACGCTGTCGCACAGGTAACACTTTGTTCTACTTAGAAGGACAAGGTTAATATTGACACAACTATAACGTGAGTTCGAAATAAGGAATCAAGTGTAGTGAATCAACGCCGAATGCGCGTATGGCATTCATCGGGGTTAGAGACCTCTCCCACAAGAGCGTTCGAGAAAAGGTGGCAACTTGAGTTATTCTTGCAAAAGTGATGTCCCTACACATAATCTTTGGAATAAAGAAAGTGAAAAGAAAATTAGATTTTTTGCCCAATTGGATTGTGTCCTCACATTTTTTACAAATTTCGTTGTTGGTTTGTATATTTTTCCTTGTCTTCTGTTTTACCGTTTCGGATGGGATTACCTCAGAGACGAACACAACAGCAGAAGCAGACAGGTTTCTTAAACAGCTGCTTGGTGCCGAACATCGTGGCATGGGTGGTAGTTTTGTTGGAGCGACCGGTGGTGCAAATGCTCTCGGTAACAACCCTGCTGGTATCAGTGTCCCTGGAGGAAACCGGTTTGTAATTCACATGACCCGTTTCCCACACACTATAGCCCTACTTTCCAAACCGAATTTCAATGTGAATTACGAAGATTATAGCCGGTATGAACAACGTGCCTCTGGCATTGAAGCATTGAATTGGGCGTTTCCAATAGGCAAGTTCGGCACGATAGGTGTCGCGCTATCCACAGCACATGAGGGGCCTTTTCGCCGCGTTAATCATCAAGGAAAAGCACTTAACAATTTCCCAGAAAATAATCTTGCTGTTGGGCTCGGTTACGGTTTAAATACCTTGGAAGGCACCGTTGTGGGGTTTGATGTCAGGTGGTTACGTTCTAAAGTTACCGATGTATCGGGGGCAGAGCATTTCGGCCGTGGTTACGCCTATAATGTTGGAATTATTCAAAAAGTTGGGAATGCTGTTCAGGTAGGCGTTGTCATACGTAATTTAAGTAATGGTTTGTCGTTTGTTGATCCTGCTATTCCAGATAAAATTCGCCGTGATGTCATTGCCGGTATAACGTATCAACGCGAAATTTCAAACTTTGCCCTACGTGTGGGATTAGATATTCACCCCCCTTTTAGTGATGGTGTCCGAACCAACCTCGGTGCTGAGGTTTGGTATCGCAACTGCGTTGGCGGTAGAATCGGATATCTCAGGGATACAGAAAAGCGTTACGCCTCAGTTTTTCTTTTAGAAGAAGCTATGCTTGAGATGGAAGAGCGGAATTGGAAAGCGGAAGGTCTCTGCTTAGGATTTGGCGTGCGGGTCGCAAACATAACACTAAACGCAGCTTATACCCCCCAGTTCAAACCGACTGTGTCTGAGGATGAACGTATACACATTGTCCAAGGCACTTCTGTTTACACCTTTTCAATCGGGCAGGATTTTTAAATTTCCTATGATGTGTTTAGATGATGTGTTTAGACTACCCTGAACACGTAATCCTAAATACATCCTTCATCTGAATACTCTGAAAATTTCAAAAACGAAATAAGAAATCAAGTGTAGATTGGGTAGAAGCACAGCGAAACCCATAGGTGTCAATGTTAAGTTAGGTTCAGTAGTGGAAAATGGATATTTCCGATGCCATTATTTCTTGTGGAAGGCTTTCTAATCCCGATATGTAATCAATCCGAATCAACGTCAAATGCGCGTATAGCATTTGACGGGGTTGAAAACCCCTCCCACAATATAAAAGGCGCGTGAATTGCGCGACTACAAACGCTGCTAATCCCAAAATTCGCGTAATCTGTGTAAATCCTTGATTCAGAGAAAATTAAGTGCTTAAATTGACACATAAGGCTTTCAAATTGTTCTACCCGCAGCGTGCCATACGCGCACGCTGTGTTGATTTGGACGGATGCCATAAGCGCGTTCGGCGTTGATTCCCTACTTTAGTTGAATTCACGTTATAAATTATGTCAGGCGAGTACCAAACAATTGTCGGAATTGCTACTGCTAAACATGTGGTGAAAAAATCGAGGTTTTTTGGAGAGGCATCGGCAGTAAATAGCCGCGCTGAAGTTAAAGCGTTTGTTGCGGATGTCCGATCACGGATTCGTCAAGCCACCCACTACTGTTATGCTTATAGTCTCGGCAGTAGTGACGACAAGTTGGAATATGCTACAGATGCGGGTGAACCGACAAATGCTGCGGGTCCCCCTATTCTCGCTGCGATTCGCGCCACCGGATTATCTAATACCACAATTGTTGTTGCACGGTATTACGGTGGTATCAACCTTGGAATTGGTGGGTTAATTCGAGCTTACGGCGCATGTGCACGGGCATGCCTCGAAAACGCAACTTTAGAAACCCGTACCTTTTATCACGATTTACACGTAAAGGTCCCTTACGCCCATATAGGTACAGTTGTCACACTATGTAAACGTTTAGGAGGTCAAGTAATAAACATTGAGTATGATCCAAACCCAATTATCGCAATTCGGATTCAACAAAAAGTGCTGGAAACTTTCCAAGCACAACTTCAAAGCATTGGAATTAGAAATACAGGTTTACAGTGATATTATAACTTGTAGGAGGAATGCACGTTGAGCACAGTGAAATATACTACAACACATGAATGGATTGAAGTTGTTGACACAGACGGAACTATTGGCATCACAGAACGCGCCCAGCTCATGTACGGCGAGGTTATTTTTGTTGATGTGTCCCCTGAGCAAGAATGCGAACAAGGTGAAATTATTGGTAGAATTGAAACTGAAACCGGAGGAAACTTTTATCTTTATGCCCCTGTTGCTGGAGAGATTTACGAAGTCAATTCAGCACTTGAAGAAGACATTGAACTCATCAATAGTGTGCCAGAAGGTGATGGCTGGATTTGCAAAATCTACATTGATAATCTCAGTGAACTGGACTCACTTTTGAGTTTAGAGGAATATGAAGACTACGAAGAAGATGAACTTGATGAAGGTGAGTACTTGCCAGAAACCGATTTTTACGAAAATATTGATGACTATTGATCACCTTTGGAAGTTATAAAAATACGTCGAACAAGACGCAGCTTCGGTACTGGAATAATAGTCTCTACCTGATACCCTAAATCAGAAAGCGGTTGACTGAGGTCGCGGGTATCAATAAATCCTGCTTTTGGTGCACAGATGTGCAGGTTTTCCAGAATCTCTGCGGCTGCAGCGGTATCTTTCACAAGACTTATACCGTAAGGAAGATCAGTGGCAACTGCATCAAACCGCCCCTGTATCGTCCGAGCATCTTCTAATTGCACGTTAGCCGTGAGGCCAAAATGTTTGAGGTTTTTGGTCGTGGCACCGACCATGCGCGGATTGATATCATAACCGGTTGCCCGAAGTCCATTATGTGCAGCCGACAAGACAATCGTGCCAGTACCACAACATGGGTCAAGAAGATGTTCACCCGGAGAAGCCACAAGGTTTACGAGCGCGAGGGCTAACCTTGCAGGAAGTGAACTGGAGGTCACGTGCGGACGCTGATCGTGTGTAACCCACATCCCATCGGATTCGGAGCGAAGGCGACCAAACCAAATTTTGTCGGGTGTGATGACGGTTAGAAAGACGACTCTCGGAGACGACAAATTCGGTTTACCGCCAATAACGCCGCCTATCTGACTCGCCAACGTCATTGAGTTAAGATTTAGACTGTGAGGCTTTTTAACAACTGATACCCGAAAGTCGTCTGCATGTAAACCTGCAGAACGGATGTTCACGCAAAGTTCGGTGATACTTGCAGTTTCAAAGAGAATTTCAGTACAACTTTTGAGGTAAGCACCCCGGCGCACATCAATACACGTGTCCGAAATCGTAATACCGTACGCATCCGGTACCGCACCCGTTAATGCAACTGATTCTGCGGATGCAAGTTCGGTAAGTTGAGAAGGAATTGCCATTAGGTAAAGATATTTTTGTGCTGCCATGTTTATCATGATACCACAAACTTCGCGGAAATAACAAAGTTAGAAAGGAAACATTTGATGCCAGAGACAGAGAAAATTCGGATAGGCCATAGTCCAGATTCCGATGATGCCTTTATGTTCTACGCCCTTGCAAAAGGACTTATTCCAACTGGGCCCTATGAAATTGTCCACGTTATAGAAGACATTGAAACCCTGAATCGACGTGCATTGGCAGCAGAACTTGAAGTTACAGCGATTTCTGTCCATGCTTATGCTTATGTTGCAAATGATTACGCACTTATGCCTTGCGGCGCAAGTATTGGAGATAAGTATGGTCCCCTTGTCGTTTCGAAAGCACCGATGGAATCTCTTACCGGTAAACGTATCGCTATACCGGGCGAGATGACCACAGCCTATTTGACAATGAAACTCTATCAACCCGATGTTGAAGTAGAAACATACCGCTTTGATCAGATTATTGAGGCAGTGCAGCAAGGTGAAGTTGACGCAGGACTTATCATCCATGAGGGACAACTCACTTACGCGCGCGAAGGACTTCATAAAATAGTTGATTTAGGAGAATGGTGGTATGAGGAAACTGGATTGCCTTTACCTCTCGGTGCAAACGTTATCCGCCGCAATCTCGGTTCTGAGAAAATCCGATCCGTAACTTCCCTTATAAAGCAGAGTATTCAATATTCACTTGAACATCGCGAACGTGGACTTGAATATGCAATGACCTACGCTCGAGACATGGAAACCGACCTCGCGGACAAGTTTGTCGGAATGTATGTTAATGATTATACACTGGATTATGGGGAGAGTGGGAGGACAGCAGTACAGGAACTGCTCAACCGTGGGCACGAAGCTGGCGTGATTGCTAATCAAGTGGATGCCGACTTTGTTGCTGTTTGAAATGTGTGTTGTCATTCCGACAGAAATTAATCTTTTCACTACCCAAAGGTCCTGCTATGGACACAAAACGCCGCAGAAGTTTTCAGTTAGAAGATGCCAAAGGTAATAAACTTGCGACAGGTGTTATCTATGATGAGGGCAATGTTCAGGTGTTGTGGCGTGTAGATTGCGGTTACACGGCTGAACAGTATGCATCTCTTAATCCTATCTTAGATTTGATGCCGGGAGTAGTTGTGCTTCGTCTCCAAGATACCGAGTGATACCCAATTAACCCGATTTGTAGTGCAAGGTCTCTGGATTCTCCTCACAATGCTGACTTTTTCACAAAACTTCTAAGCAAGTTAATTGATATTAGAAAAACTGCAGCCTGCCGCCATGCAGGACTATGTCTTTTCCTGCTTCATGCAGTGTAACACGTTTTGATTGAATCTCTTTTACACGTACATCGTCAAGGGTGTCCCCGACTTTGACAGTATGCAACCGATTTGAACGCCGCTCCAATATAAACGCCTTTGAATCTGCTGTGTTCTGGGAAACTGCTGTGCCGATGAGGGTATAGTCCGGCTGTTTTCTGGGCGGTTGCCAACCGAGTGGACGGAAGATGTTGGTGTCTATGATGAGTTGGTAGAACGCGTCAGGGTTTTCTGCAGTTGTGTTGGAATTGACAGCGTTTACCTTCGGTTGTTCCACATTTGCTATTACATCTTTTTGATGCGGAATTTCAGTTGCGGGTGCCAATTTTGGTGCATGTTGCAGATATAGAATGATACCAGCAGTGAGGAGTAACGGGATGATAAGACCTATTATGAAGGATTTTACTTTCATTAAGTGCTCCTTTACAAAAAACAGGCAG
Organism: Candidatus Poribacteria bacterium; assembly: GCA_965197475.1. GTDB lineage: Bacteria > Poribacteria > WGA-4E > WGA-4E > WGA-3G > MSPOR6. The sequence continues at coordinate 3,666,294 of CBDANF010000003.1, forward strand.
ATACCCAAAAGAATATCTGCCTGTCAGTTCCAAGACACGCCCCTTTCTAATCTAAAGGACAACTACTCAACCGACACGTAGTCAGATAAATAATCCGGATCGCCCCACGCATCACCATTCCACGGATACACACGCGCAGTGATCTTATAGCTGCCACTCGCAGCGTCAGTAGGGAACGTGTAAGGCAACGTTAATGATGTTGCCGTGGTGCTGCCAGAGAACCATCCGATTGTTGTGCCATAGGTACTTGTATCACCCGGCGTACGCACAAACAGATGCGCCCCATAAATAGGTAACTCACATGTGACAACCGGAGACAAAGAATCACCCGCACTATAGCTGCTTGAACCGACGACGGACAAACTGGGAGCAAAACTCAGCACAGGTGTCGGACTTGACACCGTCACGTAGTCGGATAAATAATCTGGATCGCCATACGTACTCCCCTCCCACGGATACACACGCGCCGTAATCTTATACTCGCCACCTGGAGCGGTATCGGGGAACGTGTAAGGCAGCGTCAATGTCGTTGTGGTGGTGGTGCCAGGGAACCATCCTATTTGTGTGCCATAGGTGCTTAAGTCCCCCGGCGTACGCACGAACAGATGCGCCCCATAAATAGGTGCCTCACAGGTGACAACAGCAGATAAAGCATCACCCGGAAGATAGCTGTCCGAGGTGATAGATAAAGTGGGAGCAAAACTCGGCGCAGCTGGACAGATACACCACCGATGCCCACACAGTCCATTGGTATTGAAATCTGAAGGGGATCCACACGTGCCGGTGTCCGTGCAGTAGTCATTGACAGCATTGTAATCGCATCCATGATCAAGACTGATGCCGGTGTTCGTACTTATGGGATTGACAACATTGTTCTCATCTTCTTCCTCGTTAACAACTACAGGTTCCGCGTCAATGCCAGGCATTGGCGCGAAGTGTGGACGCGTCGTGGCATAATCTTCCAAATGATGTGTATAATATTTGTCTCGCGGCGTGTCAATCAAAAACCACATGTAGCAGTCCCTCTCCTTCTCATCCTCCGCATTTTCTCCATCATCTTCATCTTCGTCATCATCTGTAGGACAATGCCCCAGATTGACACAGTGGCCTATCTCGTGTGCCAATATATTCGGTATCAAAGCCTCTTTGTCATCTGCAAAATGCGTATCCAATGTTGTTGTATAGACGATTGCCTCTGACTGATAACTAGGTGCCGCTTTAGAAGAGGCATAACCTAATTTAAACCTATTGTTAGCTGATGGGATTATGTCGGCACTTGTTATAACATCAATCGCCCAGACCTGTTTATACCCTTCCAAGTCTTCATTGTTGTAGTTGACATAACGACTGTCATCAGCGTCATCACCTTCCTTTGGCCCATCGGGATTTCTGACGCATTCCGATGAGAGGATATGACACGAGTGTTTTGGGAGATCATTTGCATTGCCACACCCATCTTCAGCAAGACTATCTTCTATAATCGCGAAAAAATCTTTTTGCGATGGAGAACACCGGAAGTGATGTATATCAATGACATTGTCCTCTTCATCTCTCGTCAACTTTTCAGAAAAACCGCGATATTCTGCGATTATAGAAAGTCCGTCTCCCTTATATCGATTGTTATCGGCATCCACACGCTCCGCATCTTTCGTAATATCTGCTTTTTGCGCAGCGTTGCAATTCGTATCTTCCCAAGCATCCGCAATCTTGTTTTTAGGGGTGGTATCTCGCGGTATGCGTAGTGCTTTTGTATCATCCTTTATTGAACTTGATGTGGAAACATCCAAGATACCAAAAGCAGCGGTATCAAAACAACTGACAGCGAGTAAATAGTAGAACGTCTTTACATTCCCATCGTTCTCTGGTGGAATCCATATCTCGAATTGCCCGTTTTCTTCATCCCAATCTGTTCGCCTTTCTTCTGAACTGGTATCGGGTTTTTGCGCGGACAATAACAACTGAAGATCAGCATCCATGTTATCCCCGTAGTTTCCACAGACACCTTGATAGATTGATACATCCGAAAGACCCGCATAAAGCCATCCACCAGAGAAATGGGGTGTAACTGTTACGTCTATATATATCGCAACATCAGACTTCCATTCCGGCAGCCAACTTGGATCGGCTTGTTCAAGTTTGCTGATAGTAACTTTCCCAACGTTTGAGATACCTGTACTACCGAAAAACAGAAGAAAAATGAGTAAACTGATGACAAAAAACGTGTTCTTCATAATAGTCTCCTTATCTTCACTTTTTAGGGCGTTTTGCTTCAAGAAGCCGCTGCACCTGTGCGGCGACATCTGGGTCATTTTTTTGAAGATGTTTTATCCCCTCTTTGGCACCGTAGCGTTCCATCGTTTCAAAAGCTCGGATGATACGTTCGAGGTCAAACTGTGCTTCCCCACCTTTTAGATATATCTCCATCTCCTTCATCAGGAAGTTATTCGTATCAATAGGAGATGCAGCGTTTTCAATGCTTTCCACCCATTCAAAAAAATCGTTGAATTCCTTGTTGCGTGTTATTTCTTCAAGTTTCTTGAATTCCTCGCGTGCCTTTTTGGCAGCTGCTGCCCTTGTGGCCTCAGGATCCACCGTGTCCTGTTTTAGTGGCAGCGACGGGGAGTCATCAGACCAGTGGGGGGTGTCCTCAGGGAACGTTTCGGGGATTGAGGTGCTGTTGTCCACATCAAATGGATTCCCCATATCGTGGGGCACACTGACATCGAATTTCTCCTCCGCAATTGGGAGAATATAAGGCGTGCCAGCTTCAATCGCTTTAATATGAGATTTAGGCTTCCAATGCCCCGTCTTCTTATACGCACGCTTGTGGTAAACCCAAGCTGTCTTGTAGTCACCTATACGTTCATACGCTTCACCTAATATATGATTGCTCATCACGGGATAGTCCCCATGCGGCTCATCCAACTTCGCTGCCAACTTGAGATACGGGATCGCCTCCTCCGGTTGGTCTCTCCACAGGCGATTCCCTAAATGAACGTAGATGTGACGCCGCACGGGGATCGCTTCTTCAAGCACTGAATGGACAATATGCTGCGAATACGGATCCCTCTGTAGCAACTCACGATACAGGGAGACCGCACGGGAAGCGTCTTGATCGGTATCCGCAAGAAACAACTTCGCCTCAAAGTGCTCAGGACTATCCGAAGCTGTTTCCGAAAGAACTCGTTCAGCATGGGCGCGAAGGAGATCGTACGATCTTGTATTTGGATGGAACGTAATTTGTTCGTGCACCACTTTCAGATGTTTAAAAGCACTCACGGTATCTAGGCGCGCTAAGAGTGCCGGACTATAGTTGCCATGTTTTTCATAAAAACGGACCGCAGACTCCATGTCCATATCGCCTACTGTCAGTTGAAGCACTTTCTCAGAATATTCTTCTCGCGTTATTTCATCAGCTTCCATCATTTTACGCCACTCACGCTTCTGTTTCAGTTGTCCGACTGTATACAGGATAGGCTGGGGACTGATAACACCACAGCCGAGCCGGCTCATTATACTCTCCTTACGAACAGGGGTAGGTACGGGAGATGTTTTGTGCCACACCCCGTTGCGCCAATGTCCGCTTTCTGTGGTTTCGCCAGGTGGAGGTGGTTTAACTCCTCGTTTTGAGGATTGTGATACACGGGGTCCCTGCTGATTCGGTTCCGCAGAGGGGGTGTGCTGCGCGGTTTCTGTGTCCTGTTGTGGTTTCCCACGTTGTATCAAAATCACCGTGCTAATACCGATACCGATAAGGATACCGAGTATCCAATACGCGTTGTTTCTAAAGAATCTCATGTCCGTTCCTCCTCTATTTCCCTGCTTCGCGCGTGCAAGGCGGTCCGATTGATTTTGGACAAGGCGTTTCCTGTTTTTCCAATATGATACTGTCAGATCGGGGTTGTTCTATGCAGTCAAGTTTATCCATCTGTGTTGCGCGTGTCATTTTAATAGCACCGGTCAGAATAACCCCGCTAATCAAAATGAGAACTACTGCAGTGATGAGTCTCCGCCTGTTTTTCCGGTATGCAGCCATGGCTGCCACGTCAACTTTTGTAGTTAATAACTTCGTTTTCACAATTGTATATCCTCCATTAAAATATGTCAAGCCAAATTAACGTAATGAGTTTTCCCTCCGAAATGCAGGGTATGCCAAGAAGTACACAGCAGAGGCAGAATATGCTGACAAAAAGGAATGTTCTGTTTTTCATAAAAGTGTCTCCTTTACTTTTTTGGGTGCGGTAGACGTTTTTCAGCGAGGAGGCGTTGCACCTGCTTCGCGACCTCGGGATCGTTCTTCTGGAGATGTTTTATTCCTTCTTCAGAACCGTAGCGTTCTAAGGTCTCAAAGGCACGGACAATACGGTCCGGTTCAAATTGGGCTTGCCCACCTTTGAGGAAGGCCTCCATCTCCTTCATTAGAAAGTTATTGGAATCCATAGGCGTATCTGCGTTCATGATTGTTTCTGCCCATTGCAGAAAATCGTTGAGCTCCTTTTGTAAGAGTTCTTGATTTTTCAGGAACTCTTCGTGTGCCTGTTTTGCGGCGGCAGCTGCGCGATCACGGTCGGAGTCTACTGTCTTGTGTTCAGATCCAAACTGAGGTGAGGTTTCTTTGAACCACGCGGTATCATCACGCGATGTTTCTGAGACAGTGCCAGTGTCTTGTGGAAAAGCATCTTGCACCTCAGGCAGTTTGCCGGTGTTTTCAAGGCGTTTTTCTTTAAGCTGGGGCAACGGTTGAATCCTGGGTCTTCCAGCTTCAATTGCTTCAATATAACCATCTAAAAGCGGACCATGCAGATAGGTTTGTGCCTTCTTAAGATATACCCAAGCAGTTTTGTAGTCCCCTAATCGCTGATATGCTCTTCCTAACGCAGCAAGTCCTGCTGAGGGGTCCATGCGGTTTGCACGCTTCAGGTGGTAAATTGCCTCTACCGGATGATCCATAGCGAGGTTAACCCCCAAACCGGTTAAGGCACCGATTGAATCCGGGAAGTCTCTCAGTATTTCTCGGAACTCCGCTGCTGACCGTGCATCGTCTGGACCTCTGTAGACGAGGTAAAGACGCCCTTCAAGGAAATCGGGGTTTTCATCTATGGCACGTTGCGCATATTCACGGGCACGTTCTCTAACATACGATCCCGACGGAAAAGTCCTAAGTACTTTAAAGGCACTTGCGGTATCCAGTCCTTCTGTCAAAATGTTAATCACTTCTTGACGTTTTCCTAAAATCCATGCTTCCAGACTTACGTCAACGTCGGGGACGATAGACATCTCCTCTCCAATTTGGTGAATAAGATCTATTTTTTCTTGTGGGACACCAAGTTCTGACATAATCTCTGTGGAAGTTCTTCTCTCGTAGTCAGGTCTATGTGGATGGTGTTTCCATTGCTTTAGTGTTGGGAGGTCCGTATCCGTTTTTGATGGAGAACGGGTTGTTTTTAGAACCGCCCTTGGGGGTTTTCTCTTTGCAGGAGCGGCATACGATGTTTTGTGCCAATGGTCACCATGCCAATAACCCGTTTCCTCTGTCTCTCCGGGCGGTGGGGGTTTTTTCGCATCCGGTGTGTGATCGGCAATATCAGGTATGTTTTGGACAGCTTCCACCACCTGTTGTTGTCCGCGTTGTACCAAAATCACGGTGCTAATACCGATACCGATAAGGATACCGAGTATCCAATACGCGTTGTTTCTAAAAAATTTCATGTCCGTTCCTCCTCTATTTCCCTGCTTCGCGCGTGCAAGGCGGTCCGATTGATTTTGGACAAGGCGTTTCCTGTTTTTCCAATATAATACTGTCAGATCGGGGTTGTTCTGTGCAGTCAAGTTTATCCATCTGTGTTGCGCGTGTCATTTTAATAGCACCAGACAGAATAACCCCGCTAATCAAAATGAGAACTACTGCAGTGATGAGTCTCTGCCTGTTTTTCCGGTATGCAGCCATGGCTGCCACGTCAACTTTTGTAGTTAATAACTTCGTTTTCACAATTGTATATCCTCCATTAAAATATGTCAAGCCAAATTAACGTACAGCAAATGCAACAACAAAAGCCCGCGACGAGACACTCCGTGTGAAACAGCGCGCGCGTGCGGGCGCGAAAATATCGCAGCTGCTAACATCTGCGATAAGACTTTGTGAAGTAATAAAATTAACGAACGTGAAGTGGAGGGGGGGTATTAACTTATAGTTAAAATTCGCCAACCGACGTATGCTGCGTGAGCAAATCCTGCTCAGGTGGTAGGCATCCAGCGTGGTCACTTTCTGATTGTGGTATTCATATCTCGGTTTTTCATTGTTAAATCCCCTTTTTGCAAAATAGGTTAATGCGGTGCAACTTTATGTTAGACGCGCATAATTTCCATATTCACCCAATTCAACGTTATATATTGCAAGCTAGGTTACAGAAAATTTCAACTTTTTTCTAAAAATTCGCAAAAATTTAGATATTTACACCAATTTTCCCATGAAAATACTCGTAAGACTCGGGTTTGCCAATTTTCCATTGTAGAAAACATGGGTGTTTAACGAAGTCTCCGATCAGCTAACTTGATGACCTGTCCGCTTTCCTGTGCAATATACATATAACCGAGTCCATCTAATGTTACACCTTCTTGGTCATCCCCTGGCAATAGATAGCGATGGAGGAGAGTGCCATCTCGTTTGAGTTCGACCAAAAGGTTTGTTGTATCACTAATTAACACAAGAAAATCTGCTTGTGTATCGTAGGCAAGTCCAGAAATATCAATAAAATCCATCTCAAAAAAACGGATGATAGTCCCTTCCGCTACTTCTGTTTCAGGGGCACTAAGCGGCACGACCACTTCACATACAACTGAAGGTTCACCGCTCGGTTTGAGATTAGCGGATTGATTACCGATCCAGAAAGTACCGCCTTCCGGATGTGAAAGGTCTGGGACAAATGCGATCGCTTCCATTCCCATGCCGCCCTTTTTCAAGAGTGTTTTGCCTTCAAAAGAACGGTTGATTTTATATTCCCGTTGAACCGTGAGTGTCTGTGGATTAATTTCCAAGATGGCTTCATCATCTTCAACAGCAGCATAAAGCTGTCCGGTTGTAGGGTTAGTCGTAATTCCTTCAAGGTCACGCCCTTGAAGATCCTTTGTTTGAACAACTTTTCCATCGGTGCAGATTTCATGGATATATCCTTCATCGTCTACAACGAACAGAGTCCGTCGTATTGGATGATAGGTTACACCGGAAGGTTCCGCAATTGGTGCTTCGCTAATATTGCCTACCCACGTATACGGAAGTTCAATTGGTATAGAGGCAGCTCTTTTTTTCTTCTCTGAGTCCTCCATCTTAATGAGAAAGTAGACCATGAAAGCACTAACACCCAGAAAGCCGATCAGGACAAGAATTTTGTTATAGCGCATCGGTGTTATCCCAAGTCTTTGAGCAGAAAATCTGTCAAAATATGTATAGGAGCAAGTTACAAGCCAAGTGTTTGTCAAGTATAAGACGGACGAAAAATAAAAACCTTTCTGATAATTGTGAAAGCACTTTTTAATGAACATTATGTTTGCAAAAAACTACCATATTTTTTATAGGATGTCAAGTGCAAAATGACACTAGTTTTCTTTTTCCTTGACAAACCTTTAATTCAATGATATAATAAATTATTAAACCAGCATACAATATATAATATATAATGACCTTCAGCGAAGGGCAAAAAAATGGCGAACATGTCAAGGTTAGTCGTTGAAGTCTTTGAACACGTCAATTATCAAGGACGCAAGATAACCCTCATAGAATCCATCCCAAATACTGGTGAGATAGGTGCCCAAGACGTTATCTCTTCTATTAAGATATACAAGGGACCTGGCTTCAGCGCATCTCTTAACTACAAAGCAATTTTTCATGAGCATGCAAATTTTCAAGGAAGACGATTGGTCTTAGCACCAGGATTCTACCCGAACATCCATGAAATACCTTACAATTTCGGTGATGCGATTACCTCAATAAGTTTTAGTCCAGCCGCACATCCGACACCACCGGAGTATGGTGCAGTTCCTGTTATCATAGAGGTGTTTCGAGATATAGATTTCAGTGGTCAGCGAAGCGTTATCATGCGTGATGTCAGTTCAATGTTTGAAATCGGTATGAATGATATGATCTCTTCTGTCCGTATTCAGCGCGGTCCGAGTTTCCCCTTCAGTGGGTGTCATATCATCTTTTACGAACATGTGAATTTCGAAGGGCGTAGGATAAACATAGACTTGAACTCTCGTGAATTTCAGAAGTCAATCAGGAATCTTCGCTCCCTACCCCATTCACAATCGTTTTCTGATATTATGTCCTCCATAAAGATAGTGCCGTTAGGAGTCTTTCGCGTGCTAATCGTTGTTGGTGATAATCTAACAGGTGAACCTGCCGTTTTAGAATCTTTTACTACGCTTGAAGGTTTAGAATTTCAATATACAACAGTCCATATTAACGATAATCCCGACAACCGAGGTGATCCAAAGAATGCTGTCAAACTTTCCCACATTTCCCTCTTTGATTACGACATCATTTGGTTCACTTGGTTTGCCACCGGGCATGACGGAGAGTATTTCGTTGAAGATGCTGATGATGACATCAGAGACTTCGTCAGGAAAGGCGGTATCGTGTGGACATCCGCTATGGATAACAATATCGTGCCTCCCGATGGTGTCCATGCATCTGAACCTGCATGGCGTGGGGACTGGCTACCTGTAAATCGTCATCCTATTGATGTTGTTGGAGCTGAAGATTCCAACGTAACTATTACCGAGGATGGACAAAAAACAGGTATGTTTACTTGGCCCCATAAGATCAACGTTGATAATTTGGTGACGGACGACCATTGGGTTACCAATGACCCAAGTTACCGCAAGTTGGTAGTCAGAGAAGATAATGGCACCCCCATCAGCATCCAGTTGCAGTGGGGTGAGGGATACTACGTTGGCTTTGCCGTAGATACGCGAGATGCCCATCGCACGGCGGTCGCCAAACCTTTGATTGAAAATACCCTCTGTTATTTAGCAAGCCTTGCTTGGCAAACCTCTCCACGCCAACCACTCAAGGGACGTTATAGGACAAACCAAAGCGGTGACATAATCTTCCAATAGAAACAATTTCTGAAAGTGATGTTATATTTATAGGAGAAAGTGATGCGTTTTATTCTTGTTGTTGTCTTCTTAATCGCCGTTGCTATTGCTGTTGGATGGTTTACCTTCAGTTTCTTTGATGACGTTACACAAACAATCCGGGTGATGATAGTTGTCTCCGCCATCCTGATCGCAATTTTGGTTGTGTTGGCTACCACAGTTATCCGCTATAGGATACCGAAGGCGGATGTTGCACTTGTCAGAACAGGTGGTGCCAGGGAAAAGATCCGTATTACCAGTGGTCTCTGGGTTAACACAATTATCCATGAAATCAAAGAGATGTCCCTCAACACTATGCGAATTGAAGTTCTTCGGGAACAATCTGATTCTTTGATTACCAACAACTTCAACCGGGCCGATGTTGAAGTCGTCTTCTATATTAAGGTTAATCCAGATGAGGAAGAGATATTAAAAGCCGCCCAAGCCCTCGGTGACAAATCAATGACACCGGAAACAGTCCGTGAGTTAATTGAGCCGATGTTGGATGGTGCCTTAAGAAGCGTTGCTGCCGACAGTGAAATTCAGGACCTCCTTCAAAAACGCATTGAATTCGCTGATAATGTTCAAGAGGCTTGTGGAGAAAATCTGAGACTCCATAACGGCTTGACACTTGATACCGTTTCCATTATCAGGGTCGATCAAACACCCATTGACATGCTAAATCCTGAGAATCGATTTGACGCTGTTGGTATCCGAGAAATCATTGAAATCACTGCCGAGCAAGAACGGGATAAAGAAGCTGCCATAAAAGCGAAAGAAGCTGCCATAAAAGATATTGAGGTTGAGCGGACAATTCGGATACTTAGAGCAGAACAGGAACAAGCATGGGCAGAAGCTGATCAACAGCGAAATATCATTATCTACGATGCGGAGCGTGAAGCTGAAACTATTAAATATCAGTTTGAGATGCAACAAAGTATTCAAGAGCGCGAATACGAAATGAAACAAGAAGTTGAGCGTGCCCGTATTGCACAGGAACAGATTGTACAAGAACGGGAAATCGAAATGAACCGTGATGTTGAATTCGAACGCGTTGCAGCAGAGCAAATTGTCCAAGAACGAGAAATTGAGAAAAACCTTATTGTTGAAACAAGGCAGATTGAACAAACCAAAGTTGTCCAACTTGCCGAGATTGAGCAGCATCTCACTGTTCAAATGGAAAAAATTGAACAGGAACAGACAATTGCGGTTCGCGAGATAGAAAAAGAATTGTTCGTAGAGAAAGCACGTATCGCTCAGGAAGAGGGTGTGATGTTGCGAGATATTGAGCGAGACTTGACCGTGCAAACCGCTAAGTTCGCACAAGAACAACAAGTGCAACAACGCGAGATTGAAAAGAACCTCGTTGTTGAAACCGCACAGATTGACCAAAACAAACATGTTGAACTTGCAGAAATCGCTAAGACATTAAACGTTGAAGTCAGCAAGATAAGTATGGAACAACAGGTACAAGAACGTGATATAGAAAAAGAGTTGTTCGTAGAAAAGGCGCGCATCGCTCAGGAAGAGGGCGTTATGTTGCGAGATGTTGAGCGAGACTTGACCGTGCAAACCGCTAAGTTCGCACAAGAACAACAAGTGCAACAACGCGAGATTGAGAAAAACCTTGTTGTTGAAACCGCACAGATTGACCAAAACAAACATGTTGAACTCACCGAAATTGCCAAGATGTTGTCGGTCGAACAATCCCGCATCAACCAAGAATTACGAGTCGCTCTCACTGACGAAGATAGGAAGATTGACGTTGCCAACAAACAGCAGCTTACCGCACTGGCGGAGAAAGAGAAACTGGTTGCTGAGGCAGAACGCGTCGGTGCTGAAGTCAATGTTACCGCCACCGAACAGGTGAAAGAAGCTGAATGGCAACGTGATGTGGCAATCATTGGTGCCGAAGCACAAGCACAGCCGATTGAACGTCTCGCTGATGCTGTGTTGTCGGAAGCCCGTGCGAAAGCACAGGGTGAAATGGCAGAATACGAAGCCCGTAATGTCGCTGAACAACGTGTTCTCGTTCAAGAAGCTATCCTTGAACTGATTGATGAAGCACCAGAGATTGTTGAACAACTGATGCGTCCGGTAGAGAAAATTGATAGTATCAAAATACTTGATATGGGTAATAATGACGGCAAAGGCGGCATCAACCGAAGCAGCATGGGACGGCTTGCGAATGCGTTGCTTGACACAGGTGCGATTTCACCGATGCTTAAGGAACTCTTTAACTTTGCCGATGTAGATGCCGAACAGGTAACAGACAAAATCGCAGAATATCTTGCCGACCTTGTAAACCGCCCAAGTTAACAGGTTAGTTTTAAGTTTCAGCTGCGGAGTGTCCGCCCATTAACATTGCAAATAACACGCCTTCGGCGTTCAGGTTGCATCAGTATGCAAATTGATGAAACGAAAGCCGGTAAACCATGCGCCATCAGAGACTTCCCACCAGACAGAAACGTATCAAAACACAAAGGTGCCGGACATGCCGTTCTAATAATGGAAAGCGCGCATGTCCGGCTCTCAGTGGCATGATAATTTGCCCGGGATGTTGTAGTGCTAAACGCGCGAAAATACCTGGATGCGACCATCACTGTAAATATTATAGTCCGCTCATCGTAAGAAGCCGAAAAGTTACCCCTCCCGAATTTCCACTTCACCTTTGCCTTGTCAGTCGTTCACGAGATACCGGCATGCTCATTGTCGTCGGCACTCGCAAACGACCTGATGGAAATCTAAAAGCGATGTTCCTTCTGCTGGACCTCTGGAAGAAAGGGGTCCGAGACTGCTTCTACGATGCGAACCTCTCTGAAAAACAGTTTGAACGCGCATGTCAACGGTTCGGAAGTAGTTATATTGAATCGGAGCAAACACTCCCAGAAGAAGAGAAAGAAAAGGAAGAAGCCGATCAAGAAAAAAGAAAGGAAAGGGATGAATTAATTCGTGTCCCAAGAAACACTCTTATTATTGAAGCAGAATCCGCGATACATTTTGATAATAGGGTGAAGATTGTGGAAAACGAAGAAGCATCTAACGGAAAAGCGATTGACAGCGCGAGAGGTGCTCGCGGCACCTATGAAATCTACATCCCGAAAACCGGTAAATGGTATGTTTGGATCCGCACCCACTATAAAGCGAGCAATCAGGATTCATACTGGATCGGTATTGAAGATGCAGAACCATTTCCTTGGGATGAAGAAGGGGGACCCAACGCGATCAAAATTTGGGCAGTACCCGGCGACACCTCCAAATGGAACCGCTGGCTGTGGGATACCGCAACGCACCCGCTCGATAAATCTATCCCTGGTTACTTCCGCATCAAACGCAAAGGCTACTACCGTCTCTGGTCAAAAGGTAGAGAACCAGGCGCGTGGTTAGATCAAATTTTGCTCACACGTTCCCGTCGATTCAACCCAGAAACCGCGTCCGAAGGAAAACCGATCCCAGTCCACACAGTACCGCATCCCTATGAACCGGCAACCTTTGACGAATGCCAAAAATTAATTCGCCATGCAGTTGAGATTTCAAAAGCTGTTGAGACCGAATTTCCATGGGAGTTTAAATACTGGCTCCGCGATATCTGGGGTGATATCAGAAGATTTGCCGAACTTGAAGGTTCACTCTACAAATGCCATAAATGTGAAGAAAATTTGCCGGACCAAGCAGTTGATCTGATCAAACAACACGCCCACTCTGATGACATCCAATTCTATATCTTATGCAGGAAATGTGGTGGTGAATTTGATTGACAAGCCCTTTGCATCTCTGGTGTTTTGCTTGGGGTGTTTCCTCATATTTACAACACTCAGTTTTGCTGCGCCTCCCAATCCCTATCTCTATTTTGACATTGACCCAACTACCGGAGAATTGAAGCCAAAGCCCTCCGCTGGACATAATTCTGAACTCGGTGTCTCAAGATACTTACAAGCGTTGGATGGATGCTGCTTAGCAAGAGAGCAGAGCATCCTACAACCGGATGGTATTGAATATGTCCTCGCTCTTAAAATTGATTTCAGCGACCAACCCGGTAAAAGAACCAGCGCAGAATTCAATGAATATCTGTTTGCTGAAACAGGGGTTTCCCTAAAAACCTACTTTCGCGAAAACTCATATCACCAGATGGATGTACAGCCGGGACCAGTTGGCGGTGTTCTGCCAGCAGGTAACAAATGGATTCGCGCGCAGAAACCGATGCGTTATTATGGGGAAGGAGTGAGAAATGTCACACGTTATCGGGAACTAATTGCTGAGGCGTGTCGCGCTGTAGACGCAACCGTCGATTTTTCAAAGTACGATCGCGATAAAGACGGAATCGTAGACCACCTTTTTATCATTCATGCAGGCAATGACGAAGCAACCACTGAAGAGGATGACGATATCTGGTCAATCCTAACACCAAGTGTCAATGTTATTATTGATGGTGTTCGAGTTGATACTGCCATTGTTGTCGCCGAAGAACCGGGCTTTGATAAACCCCACTTGGGCATCTACTTTCATGAATTCTTCCACGACTTCGGTGCGCCAGATGTCTACGGGTTAAACTTTACAGATGCACGTGATCATAAGTGGGGATTAATGGGAGCATTCGGTCCGTATCAAGGGCAAAATATCTTTGGAATCGGAAACGGTTTAGCACCCAGCCACATCATGGGTTATCTTAAATGGGATTTTGATGCTCGCCCGGAAAATGGTCGCCTCGGTTGGATTAAACCTGTTAACATCACACAAAGTGGTCAGGTATCTGTTCCAAGTTTTGAACTGTCTCCCAAAACAGACAAACTTTTCAAAATTGATATTCCACATGCTCGGGAATCGTACACTATCATCGGTGGTGAGTCTCCATTACAGACCACTGTGACTAACAGAGAATTTTTTCTTATCGAAAACCGCTATAAAGACTCCGGTGCTACTTTTGACACCTATCTACCCGAATCGGGTATCCTTATTTGGCACATTGATGAGACGCAGGTTCGACGGCTGGGCAGTTATGATGCCGGACAGCAGATTTGGCTTGAAGACCCTAACGATCCTGAACACTTCGGTATCCGACCTGATGACCCCGGCTTTATAGACATCCAAACTGTCACTGCGGGTGCAGCCTATTCTGCAGATGATGACCAAACTGCCTTTACGCCCGGAACTTTGCCTAACAGCAGCGCGAACAATGGAACGCCTTCCGGTATATCTATCACTAATATTGGCCCTGAGGGTATAATTATGCAGATGCTCGTCTCATTTGGCGACACTTATGAACCGAACGACACCATAGAAACAGCATTTCCAATCTTCTATAGCCAACCCTACTACTCCTTTCTATATGATGCTTCGGATACCCAAGATTATTATCAAGTTGAAGCTGCTCGCGGCAAAACAGTCCGCGCTATACTCTCGGATATTCCAGTAAATCTGGATTACCGTTTATCACTCCTGACAATGACAGGCAAAACGGTGGCAATAGGAGAGAAAGCACCTGATGCACTGGGATACCAAATTCTTTACCAACCCATGACACAGCAAACGTTATATCTCAAGGTAACATCCGATGGTGGATTTAGCAGCGTTGCATCATACAAATTATTAGTAGAACAACTGGACCCCGAATCTTTCGCTCTCACTCAGACCCGTGTTTATCCAAATCCTTTTCGTCCATCAGCATCAACATCGGAAATGACGTTTGCGTATCAACTCTCCGCCTCTCAATCCGCAGAAACCGTATCTCTTGAAATCTTTACTATTAAAGGGGAAAAGGTCTACAGTAAGACACATCAGAATGTGTTCGCCCCCGGAAAATTTCAGTGGGACGGCTCAAATCTTCGCGGAACCCCGCTTGCTTCCGGCATCTATATTTACCACATTGCTGCAACCCAGGGAAATTCGGTCGTCCGAGACATCGGTAAACTCAGTATCCTCAGATAGTTAGTTGATATTCCTTTTATAGTAAATTCTATAATTATTTGGACACTGTTGTAGCACAGTCAGATACAAATGTGGATGTCCAAGGCGAAATGAATTGCGCGACTACAAACGCCGCAAAACCAAAGAAGAATGTCTACTTATTTCTATAATTCACTATAAAAACTGAATGATTCTGATTAAGCGACATAATCTTGTTGACGAAAAAACACAGGTATGGTATCTTAAAATTACGTCTTTTGACAAACATCTAAACTAAGTTGCCATACACAAAATGGTAGGCAAGGAGGCAATTTTATCAATGAAATGGTTTAATAAGCAAACAAAATCATGTGAGAATGCACCGAGATATGTGAGGAGGAGTTTATACCGAAGCAAGCGAATCGACAGGCAGCGGAGAAAATTGACACTGCTGAATCTGGGGATACTCTTTTTATTAGGATTTGTCGTAGCAGGATGTGGTGGTAGGTCCTTAGCAAGTTTGTCGCCGATTCATCCTGTGGATAATATCGCAAGTGCATTAATGGAAAAAGGTGATAATCCTTCCCCAGATGTGTCGATTCCAGCAATTCCTTCCATAGATCTTGCAAAGCCTATATTGGATAAACACGGACTGCAAACAGTCGGATATCGATTTGTTGAAGCAGAGACGGCGAATACTAAAGCTTTAACGTATTTATTCGCTTTTTCGGAATACGCGCACGCTATTGATAAATGGCATAATTTTTTGACAGACTGGATGGAAACAGAAAAACAAATTGAATTGCCCACGGAAAACGAAGACAGGAAGAAAGTAGATGTCGTATTAGTTTCGGACTATCCGCAGGCTTTTAAAGTACAGGCGAAACAACCTATCCTCACCAAAACACTGGATGACATTACTGTTTCCATCTGTTATTGGCGCAGGACAGATCTGGATCGAAAATATAATCTGGGTAACGCATTTTCACCTTTTTACGAAACTGAGGCACTCCGCCAAGGCGACAAAACGGATGTGTTTTACGTGAAGATTACCAACAATCGGAAGCAATCCATCATCTTTGATGTAAAAAATTGCCAAATAGCTGACCAAGGTGAAAACTTCTACGAGGGACTTGATTATAATGATTTAAAGGATCGATTCACCTTTATGTCGCGTGCCTCTGGCCTTTATGTTAAAAACAGTCTTGAAAAGGCGCGAGAGATCTTAATTGAAAAGCGTATGCCTATTGTTGAAAAACATGTTGGCGCGCCCCACCTTGGTGTTGAACCTGGAGAGAGTGTGGAAGGTTTCCTTCCATTCAGACAGACAAAACTAAATGCCCTTGCCCTCAGTGTGATTCTGCCGATTGAAAAAGTTCCACCTCCTGGAGGTGCCCAACGTTATCAAACGATAGAGTTTAAGTTCCCGTTTACGCACCACAGAGGTACTCGGGCTGCTCAACCTGCCCCACAACGTTATTAAGATAACGACTTGTGCTAGTTACGTAATAGTTTTGTTGTTCTTCACAACTGTTCATATTCTGTAGGAGCGATCTCCGAATCGCGACACGGTATCGGGAATCGGAGTTCCCTCCTACCTTTAGATGTCGTCAGGAATCGGAACAGTTGCGGAATTCAAACCCAAACGAGACAAACATGTGAAATATAAACATATTAAGATTGTTATGGGAATACTTAACCTGATACGTTTTGTTCCGGTTATATATTTTCCTGCTCTCAACTGAAAAGGCGTTTGATGTGGATAACCGCATCAAACGCCTTTTTCAGAATATGGGAATGTGGTCTTTCACAGTAGATATACCGAAATTCAGTTAACAATATCACAAGGTGGAAGAGAATCTAAAAATAGTTTGCCATAACTCCGGGTTCTGATACGTGAATCCAGAATTACCACGATACCCTGATCGGTTTGTGTTCGGATAAGTCGCCCGAATCCTTGTTTAAGACGGAGTACGGCTTCCGGCAAACTGAATTCCATGAACTCATTTCCGCCCTGTTCTTTAATCTGTTTGACACGTGCTTCAATGACCGGATGTGTTGGTACTTCAAACGGGAGTCTTGTGATAATCACGCTACTCAGTGCTTCACCTCGTACATCAACGCCTTCCCAGAAACTGGAAGTCCCAAACAACACAGAATTTGTATCCTCACGGAACGCCTGTAGCATATCTGTCCGTGAAAGTTCTCCTCCCTGTTTAAAAGTATCAATACCGATTTCAGCAAGGTAGGGAGCAACCGCCTCGTAAACTTCATCCATCATCTTGTAGCTGGTAAACAGGATAAACGCTTTGCCATGCGTCAATTTGAGATAATGTTTTATTTCTTGAATGGCGGCGGGTATAAACTCAGTACTATTCGGATCTGGCATAGAACGCGGAATATGAATTTTTACTTGCTCCTTAAAGTTAAACGGGGAGTGTAAAAGTAGCTCCTGGCACTCACTTATACCGATCCGGTTTTTAAAGTAATCGAAATTGCGATTGGTTGATAGTGTAGCACTTGTCATCACAACGCTCTCTTTTGCATCAAAGAGATTCTCCTGTAACATCCGGCTAACATTTATAGGAGTAGCGTTCAGAAGAATGCGAGGCGTTCGACCCCAACTTGAAGTTTCTACCCAGTAGATATAGTCTGTATCAGGTTGCCGAATCATTAGGTCCAGTTCTTCCCGAAGCCTTTTACATTGGTTATAGTATGAAGCCAATTCCTGTTCATCGTCATCCGTTGTGGCGTTATCGTGAAGTTGTTTAAGCGTCTTTTCGATGCGCGACAACGGCGCGTCTAATACATTTCCTTTCGCAAAAACCTCAGCAACACTGTTTTCGTCAATTCTTTTTGTCGCAGTATATCTATCTGTATCGGCAAAGTACTCGGCAACGGTGTCAAAAAATAGGTTTGCTTGTTCACGTGCTTCATCAACCGCATTAATAAGTTGTGTTGAGTCAAATCGTGATGCTGTTCCGGTTTCGTTTCTCTGGTTGTGGAGTGCGTCTAACAACCATTTGACCTTGGTGTTGCTAATTTCAAGACTGGTATGATGTGTTGCTGTGGCTTCCAAATGATGTGCTTCATCAATGATCAGGTAATCATAGTTGGGAAGAATCCCAGCTGATGGGTCAATACGCCGAATAGCCAAATCACTAAATAGGAGGTGATGATTGACGATGAGCAGGTCCGCTTCGTGCATCTCGTTCCGCGCCTTGAAGTAGAAACAGACATCGTAGGTAGGACATTTGCGACCAAGGCAGTTATCCCGATCAGATGCCACCTTATCCCATATTTGAGACTTCGGTTGTATGGGGAGATCGGCACGGCTGCCGTCGATAGTCGTTTCGACCCAAGCAACAATATTCTTTACCATATCAACCTCTTCCATCGTGTCAAATAAGCCACGTTCATAAGTAAGTAAGCTTTCCAATCGTCGTCGCGAGAGGTAGTTACGCCGTCCTTTTGCAAGGACCGCCTTGAAATCACGAGGAAGTACGCTTTGCAGAAACGGAATATCTTTGGTAACGAGCTGTTCCTGCAAGCTGATGGTATTGGTCGATATAACAACTGTTTGGTCTGTTCTAAGTGCGAGTGAAATGGCTGGAATAAGATATGCGAAACTTTTTCCGACACCCGTTCCAGCTTCAACGATCAGATGTTCAGATGCAGCAAATGCGCGGGCAACCGCATTTGACATGTGAAGCTGCCCCTCGCGAAACTCATATCCCGAAAGATGCTGTGAGATGATACCGCCAGGACTAAAAATATCTCTAAGGGTCAAAGTTTTGGGTGTTTGTGCCATGTGTTTCCACTATATTGCTATCAGTTCTTAATTAAAGTCCCAGATGTGCAAAACACTTTTAACCGAAGGCTATTTTTGCAGCTGAACCTTTAATTTTTCTGTGCCGTGGCTGCTCTTAATGTCAAGAATAAGTTCTAAAGCATCTCGCTCAAGCTGCAGAAACGCTTCAAGCGTTTGAACGTCGGTAATTTCTTTTCCATTGATTGCAAGGATGAGTGCTCCGCGCGGAATTTTTGCGTTGAACCCAGGGGCGTTTTCCTTTACCCTTGCGACGATTACGCCGCGGTCTTTATCTGATAGGTAGGTATATCTTTGAAAATCACTCTTTTCCAGTTTCCGTACTGCCAATCCAAGTGTTTTCCATGAAACAGATTCATCTACAATAGGTAACCCTGCCATTTCCGGCGGCATTTCGTCAATTGTCACATTAAATGTTCTTTCTTTCCCACGCCGCAACACCTTGATGATAGATTGTTTGCCAACTTGTGATTCTGCTATGAGCGTCTGGAATTCAAGGGATTTTTGCACCTTTTTCCCATTGTATTCAAAGATGATGTCACGCCATTCTAAACCTGCTCTGTGAGCAGGTGTTCCTATTCCTACTCTTTCAATGCGAATGCCTTTTGAGACCTCCTGCATGGAAATACCGAGGTAACCACGAATAATTTTACCATTTGCTACCAGCTGATTGCCAATAGTGTTAACAAGATTGCTTGGAATCGCAAATCCCGCACCTGCTCTTGCCGGAGCGGGTGTATTTTCAACCTTACGAATTAAGGCATTGATGCCGATAACTTCTCCATAGATGTTTAGTAGAGGACCGCCGCTGCTACCGGTGTTAATCCACGCATCCGTTTGGATGAAGTTTTGGTGACGAATGACGCGCAATCCAAGGGGGACAGAACGTCCTTTACCGCTCACAATACCAGTTGTTACGGTAAAGTCAAGTTGAAAAGGGTTACCTATTGCGATGGCAAATTGTCCCACTCGAACCTTGTCGGAGTCAGCTAATGGAAGAATAGGGAATTCCTTTTCTCTCTCAACTTTTAAGACAGCAACATCTGTGATGATATCCGTTCCGACTAATTTCGCATCAAGTATGCTACCGTCTAACAATTCCACTGCAAGCCGTTCCGCATCATGTACGATGTGGTCGTTTGTTAGAATATAACCGTCTTTCCGAAAAATAAATCCAGAGCCTTCTCGATAAAAATCTTTAGTTCTATTTCTGGCGACAACCCCTACAATAGCAGGTTTACTTTGCGCAGCAATATCAACAAATGCGTTTTCAATGGCACTTAACAGTTCCAAATTGCGCGGTTGCTTGATTCGGGAGGCACATGAAGATAAAATGATAACAAAAAGGAGTGGGACACAATAATAAATCTTTTTTCTCATCAAACAATTCCTTCTTTCAGAAGTTTTTATCAAGATTATACCAAATTCTGAGGTTTTAAATGGAACAAAAGTTGCCGAAGTTAGGATAGATAACGTGAGTTCGGTAAAAAAACCGCTTGTAATGCAAACTGTTAGTTTGCACTACAACACGAGTAGGATAGTGGGTGTCAGATATGCGAAATTTGTCCACACCCCATTTTCAGTTAACTATTTTTAAATTGATCGCTACTTTTTGTGTGCCATGAATACTTTTAATATCAAGAACCATCATACCTGTTATGTTTTGTTTATCTTGAAGGAACGTTTCAAGGGTTTGAACGTCGGTGATTTCTTGTCCATTGATAGCAACGATGAGTGCGCCACGCGGAATTTTTGCGTTGAACCCGAGAGAATCTTTCTTAACCTTTTCAACGATAATGCCGCGATCTTGATCAGTGAGGTAGGTATATCTTTGATAATTCCCATCCTCCAACTTTCTCAGGGCTAACCCAAGCTTTTTCCAAGAAACAGACTCAGTTTTAACAGAGCGTCCTACCAATTCAGGTGGCATCTCATCAATAGTCACATTGAGTGTGATTTCCTGTTTTTGTCGTACTACCTTAATGGGATATTGCTTGCCGATTTGGCATTCCGCAACCATCAATCTGAATTCATAGAGTTCCGGCACCTTTTCCTCATCGAATTCAACGATGATGTCATTCCGTTTTAAACCGCATTGGGATGCAGGCGTGTCTGGTTTTACTTTTGTAATTTTGAGACCTTTTGAAACATTTTGCAGATCAGCATCAAAGTAGCCACGGATAACTCTTCCATGTGTAATCAGTTGATGCCCAATTTTTTTAGCGAGATTACTATTAATAGCTAAGGTTGATCCTTCTCCCGGGTTTAAGGAATTGATACCAATAACCTCGCCTTGGATATTCAGCAAGGGACCACCGCTACTGCCTGGGTTAATCCAAGCATCCGTTTGGATGTAATTATTATGATATTGAAAGATCGTTGTTTTTGGATGAAAACAACGATCTTTGCCGCCGACGATACCTGCCGTCACAGTATACCTATATCGTAGTGGGTCGCCGATGGCGACAGCAAATTGTCCTATTCGAATCTTTGCTGAATCCGCCATCGTAAGAACCGGAAATTCTTCTTCTTGATCAATTTTTATAACCGCAATATCAGTGTTCTGATCGCCCCCGACCAATCTTGCATTAAACGCGCTGCCATCAAACAACGTCACCCTGATGCTTTTTGATCCGCGCACGACGTGTTCGTTGGTTAGGATATAGCCATCTTTCCGAAAAATAAAACCGGAGCCCGTCCCTGATGTATCAATAGTTTTGTTATCCTTTCGTTCTTCTTTTCTAACGGAAAGACTAACAATAGCAGGCATACTCTGATTCACGATATTAGTAATGGCGTTTTCAAAAGAGCTTAAAATTTCAAAATCGCTTGGGGGGTTTATTTGGTTGGTTGACGTTGCACACGAACTGATAATAGCGACGAAAATGAGTAAAAGAGTGCTTAAACTTGTGTTTCTTTTCATCAGAATACCTCTTTAGTTTTATTTTTAACTATCGTAAAACCTATAATTATTTATACACTTTTACACATGAATGGTTGCAACGTTCTATTGTAAAGATAAGAGGGTAACGAATTGCGCGACTATAAAAGGTGTTTTTGTTAATGAAAAGCAATCATTTAGAAATGGTACAACATCTATTTTTGTATATTCCATTTTAACAGATTCTGGAGGAAATGTCAATTCATTTTTCTGACCGTATGTCTTTGACGAATCGGATTGGATGTGTTATACTTTTGCCATTATAATCACGAACATTTAAGGAATCGCTGATAAATGAATTTGCTACGTTACTCGCTTATTTTCATCTTCGTAACCACAATCGCTATCGCTGAAGAACCCACCCCGTTTGGCATTCCACCGTGGCAACCCACAGGCAGATACACACATCCCGATATTCGAGAGAGTTCTGGTATTGTTGTGAGTAAACAGTTTGAAGATGTCTATTGGACGTTGAACGACTCCGGCAACCCCGCACTCCTTTACGCAACAAAACGGAATGGTGAATCAATCCGAGAAATCAAAGTCCGCGGTACCCGAAATTTTGATTGGGAAGCACTCGGTATTGACGACAAGGGGCAACTCTGGATCGGTGACATCGGCAATAACAGCAGAATGCGATTTGATTTAAATGTGGTTGTCGTGAAAGAACCGAACCCGTACACTGAGGCAGAAGCAAAAGTCATAGCGAAGTATCCGTATCAGTACCCTGATAAAAATGTAGATGCAGAAGGTCTGTTTATTGCAGATGGCATACCCTATATTGTGTCTAAAGAACAAGCAGGAGCGGTGCTTTACCGTTTTCCCGAATTGAATGCGGACGCGAAGCAGGTTTTGGAACGTGTCGGTGAGTTCGCAGGAGCGAAACAAGTTACAGGTGCTGGTATCTCGGAGGACGGAAAGCGATTGGCTGTCTGCACATACAATTCCCTCTGGGTATATCACGACGCTGCTGGCGACTTAGCACAGATGATTCAGAGAAAACCGTGGGTCTTGCGGCACAATTTTCTTGGTGAGGCGATCTGTTTTGAAGGTTATAATCTCTATTTGACAAACGAAGCGCGCGATATCTACGCACTACCACAATTTTGGTATAAGAAACAGTGGAAAATACCACCCAAAAACACACAATCGGCAGTATCCTCGTTAGACGTGCAAGAGTCAGAGGGATATAAGTTAGAAAACTATCGTGATGCTGGGATTGATATTGATGGTGGGCACGTTGCATTGGATGCCAAAATATCAGGCGCAGCAGTACATCAAAAGATTGAAGTTCCCTATAAAAACCTGTATGAAATCAGTGCTGTCTTGACCCAAGGACCGGAATATGGACAAGCAGAACTCACCGTTAATGGAACAAAGGTTGGTCAACCTTATGATTGCTACCACCCGGAACTGATTGCTGGAACGTTGGTAACTTTCGGCACTGTCTCACTGAACCAAGGAGATAACCAAATCATATTGAGGAGTGTCGGTAAATCAACTGAGGCGACAGGTTATAAAGTTGGAGTTGATTCCTATCAGATATTGCATGCTTCTCCGTTTGTTCGGCGTTATATGATTTTAGGTCCGTTTCCGAAGGCAGATGTCAACACGACAGTTCCATTGATTTCTTCAGAAAACCTGCTGAATCTGAACGAAACTTATAAAGGAATTGAAGGAAAAACGATCCGTTGGCGTGAAGCAGAGACCAGAACAAGCGGTATGCTGGATTTACGAGCGAACATCGGTATGAACACAGGCGTGGTGGGATACGCGGTTACATACATCTATACACCAAAAGCGATGGACACTGTTCTGCTGTTAGGCAGCGATGAGACGGTTACGGTGTGGTTAAACGGCACAGAGATTCACAAAAAGCGGGTCTACCGACGTATAACCCCAGATGCAGATACGATTCCGTGCCAGTTGAAAGCAGGATGGAACGCGGTTGTGTGTAGCGTTGAACAGAACAGTTGGACGTGGGCACTGTATCTACGGTTTACTGATGCAGAGGGTGTGCTTAAATATAGTCTCCAACCGAAAAAATAGGGCGGATTACGCAGATTTCGCGAATTATTTATCATAATTCCTCAAATTTTTACCTAATTCTCGTATTTTTCAAATTTTACTTGATTTTTTTTGCAGAATGTATATAATTATCGTATTGAGACAATTATATACATTTACAATTATATATAACTGTCTTGATAAGATTGTATTGCAGGAAATTACTGTAATATTCGGTTTGCTTGACTGATGTAACCAATCCTTTTCAACAGACACACCACACAAGGATGCCATAAACAAAAGGAGGTATTAAATGTTTCGCGATATTCTTACCAACAAGTGGTTTATTGGCGGTTTTTGCTTCCTGATCGTGTTTGCTATAGCGTGTGTGTTCTGGTACCGATACGATACGGCACCTGACAGAAAATCGGCAGCGGAGACTGCTGAACTGCTCCGGCAATGGGCAGCTAAGAAAGCGGTAACTGATAGCGAGGCAGCTGATATACCTGCAGATAGTACAACGCCAAACACGGAGAAAACAACCAGGGCAGTGGCGGAAACGGACACAAGCACCGAGGCAGAAACCAAGACATACAAAGAAGGGGACATCTACATTGGTAAGACACCCCCGCCAATACCGGTTTCTCAAGATCAGCTTGTCTCCCCTTACGGATTCGGACCCTATCCGGAATTGCCGGAAGGGTTCGGTCCCATTACATGGCCCCGCAAACATGCTGAATCTGAGTTAATGATACGCATGGAGATAGAACTTCTAAATCAAGGTGTTCCTGTAGAAGGAATTGTTATGAAGAATGGCTTGATATATCCTATCATCAAAGGCATCTGTTATGTGGAATGGGGTGAGACATCCTACGGAAGACGATATCTCCGCCGCTCTACCGGTCATCCTGATGATGGCGATTACATGGAAACCATTGAAGAAGAAAGAAGAAAGCGGCATGAAAGTGTCACTGCGTCTGACTTTCCTGGTATCCAACTAATACTGTATGAAGAGGGCGGTATAGACCCCTATACCTTCCTTGATTTACCAAAATAAGGAGAAACACATGAAACGTTTTATAAGTTACACACTGATTTTTACAATACTCGCGTGCACCCTCACGGTGCTTTGGGCTGACACCAAAAAGAGAAATGTAAATCAGTATTGGGAAAATGCCTCACAACTTAAAAAATCACAGATGGGAATATCCTAATCCTGATAATCTGGTAATCCTGATAATCTGGTAATCCTGGTTCAGACAATTTGCACAGATTAAGCGAATTTTTTGTCATAATTCCTCAATTTTCTACTAATTTCCAAAATTATGCAAATTTAACTTGATTTTTTTTGCAAATTTGATATAATTCATTTTAAGACAATCGTTAATTATCTATAATTACTAAATAATTGTCTTAAGGTAATTGTATTGCAGGAAATTACTATAATACTCGGTTTGCTTGACTGTTGTGTTCTATTCTTCTCAACTGATATGTTGCATACGGGCGTGTCATAAACAAAAGGAGGTCTAAAATGTTTCGTGATATTATTGGCAATAAGTGGGTTATTGGGGGGTTTTGCTTCCTGATCGTGTTTGCTATAGCGTGTGTGTTCTGGTACCGATACGATACGGCACCTGACAGAAAATCGGCAGCGGAGACTGCTGAACTGCTCCGGCAATGGGCAGCTAAGAAAGCGGTAACTGATAGCGAGGCAGCTGATATACCTGCAGATAGTACAACGCCAAACACGGAGAAAACAACAGCTGGGACAGTGGCGGAAACGGACACAAGTGCCGATACAGAAACCAAGACATATAAAGAAGGGGACATCTACATTGGTAAGACACCCCCGCCAATACCGGTTTCTCAAGATCAGCTTGTCTCCCCTTACGGGTTCGGACCCTATCCGGAATTGCCGGAAGGGTTCGGTCCGATTACATGGCCTCGCAGGAATGCTGAATCTGAGTTATTAACGCGTGTCAGGATCAAACTTCTAAAACAGAATGTCCCTGTTAAAGGGGTTGTTATGAAAAATGGTTTGGTATATCCTATCATCAAAGGCATCCGTTATGTGGAATGGGGTGAGACATCCTACGGAAGACGATATCTCCGCCGCTCTACCGGTCATTCTGATGATGGAGATTACATGGAACCCATTGAAGAAGAAAGAAGAAAGCGGCATGAAAGTGTTACTGCGTCTGACTTTCCTGGTATCCAACTAATACTGTATGAAGAGGGCGGTATAGACCCCTATACCTTCCTTGATTTACCAAAATAAGGAGAAACACATGAAACGTTTTATAAGTTACACACTGATTTTTACAATACTCGGTTGTAGCACCATTTCCCTTTTTGCTTACAACGACAAAGCCAAAAAGACCGTAAATAAGTATTGGGCAGGATGTATCGCAGAAGATTGGGATGGACCTTTATTCGCTGAAGCCTATATTATAGCGGACATAGACTATCCAGGTGAAGGCGACAATTGGCGCGAAAAAATGTCGCACAGGCTTCAGGCAATTTTAAGAGGAGGCTACGGCATTCACCTTCAGGCGTACGCCAGAGTTGACGGTGAAGCCCCAAGATGGAACGGCAAAGTTGTTAATGATTACGGAGGCGAGTATGACTTATATGCAAGTGTCTGTTATGAGGATGATGCTAAAAATGATACGTGGGAAGGAGAAGTGGATGAGAAGGTAAAAGCAGAGGATTTCATCATATTGGATGTGGACCGCACAAATTGGGATACTATACGCGCTATTAATCAATTTCCTTGTTGGGCATGGGGTGATATAGACGGATCCAGTCCTGAAATAGTAGCGTGGAAATGGGTAGGTATTCCGTCTGGTGAATCGGGATCGGAAACCCGGTATGTAAAAGTGCGAGATTGGAATAGATCGCGCCCTGCACTGTCCCATAATGCGGTTGCAGATGTCTGGAACTTCTCATTTTATGACACTCGAGGTGAAAATAAATGGAACTGCTTTTTCTCAGGTGATACTTCCTGTCCCGAATGCGGTGGTAGTTGAGGCACCGATTCCTATAGAAGAAACAGGCAGGTAATCATTAAGGTTACCTGCCTATTCATTTAACTGCATAAAATGCGATTCTACACCTGTTCAACACTCAGCGTCGCTGGTTCGCCGTTGAGTTTCTGATCAAGACTAAATGCATTCTCACCCGGAGATTCAACGACCTCAGTCGTCAAAGTCTCCGATAGGATATAATCCCGATGTGTTTCAAACGCTTCTACCACCAGCGCGGATGATGTGTTCAAACTAAGTCTAATCCGATCAGACACATTAAAATCGGCATCCTTCCGCATGTTCTGTATTTTGTTGACAAGTTCGCGTGCCATGCCTTCAAGCACCAACTCATGCGTCAGTTCCGTTGAAAGTGCCACAAATTTCTTCGCGTCTACTTCTACAAAAAATCCTTCCCTATTCTGTGTCTGCACGTCAATTTCTGACTGCTCAAGCGTGTAGGTTTCACCAGACGCTTCAAGCTGAAGACTCCCGTTTGATTCCAATTCCGCTTTTATCTGCATAGTATCTGCGGTAGCGAGTGCCTTTGCGATTGCCTGCACGCCTTTGCCGTACTTTGGTCCCAACACCCGGAAATTCGGTTTGAGTGTAACTTGTGCAAACGCATCTAAATCTTCTGTGAAGACAATTTCCTTAACATTCAATTCATCGTGAACAAATGCTGCCAAACGATTGACGGTCTCTTTTTCTGTATCGGATAATCCACCAAGCGTTATTTCAGCAAGTGGTTGGCGTGTCTTAATACCGGAACGATTCCGAGCGGCATGCCCCATACTGATGACTTCGCGTGTGAAAGCCATATCGTTTTCTAATTCAGTATCTATCAACGCAGCATCTGCGGCTGGATATTCCGCAAGGTGGACACTGAGCGGCGCATCGGGGTCAAGCGAACCGACTAAGTTGCGGTAGAGTTCATCCGCTAAAAATGGAATAAATGGCGCAGCGAGTTTCGCTACAGTAACAAGCACCTCATAAAGCGTTGCGTAGGCAGCTTGTTTGTCCTGTCCTGCTTCCGAACCCCAGAAACGGTCGCGGGAACGGCGAACATACCAGTTGCTAAGGTCATCCACAAACGCCTCAATGGCGCGAGGTGCATTCGTGAGATGGTAATTCTCCATGTCACCGCGCACCTTGTTAATTAAGGTATGCAGGCGGGATAAAATCCATTTGTCTACGATAGCACGTTCCGCAAACGGAGGTGCATCTTGCAAGACATCAACCTGTTCTAAGTTAGCATACATCACAAAAAAACTATAAACGTTGTGAAGCGTTCCCATAAACTTTTTCAACGCTTCGTCAATACCTTCAAGTTTGAAAGTCCGCTGTGCCCAAGGCGGTGATGCTGTGAACATATACCACCGCATTGCGTCTGCACCCTGCTCGTTTAAAATCGTCCACGGATCTACCGTGTTGCCCCGACTCTTACTCATCTTCTGCCCGTCTGAAGCGAGAATTAGTTCAAGGCAGAGGCAGTTTTTATAGGCGGGTTTGTCGTAGAGGAGTGTGCCGGTTGCTAAGAGACTATAGAACCACCCGCGGGTCTGATCGATTGCTTCCGAGATGAAATCTGCGGGATAGGCACGCTCAAACAGTTCCTTGTTTTCAAAAGGATAATGCCATTGCGCGGTGTGTGCACATCCTGAGTCAAACCAACAATCAATCACATCCTGTATGCGATGCATCGTGCTACTGCATTTCTCACAGGTAAGCACAACGTCATCCACATAAGGACGGTGCAGTTCAATATCGTCAGGCACATCGGTGCCAAGTTCCTTCAATTCGGCAATACTACCAACACAGTGTTGATGTCCACAATCGTCACAAATCCAGATTGGTAGCGGTGTTCCCCAATAACGTTCACGACTCAATCCCCAGTCGATATTATTTTCCAACCAATTACCGAACCTACCGTCTTTGATATGCTCAGGGTACCAGTTGATTTCCTGATTGTGCTGACGCATTTGGTCTCTAATGGTGGTCGTGCGGATAAACCACGATTCGCGCGCATAGTAGAGCAGCGGGGTATCGCATCGCCAACAGAACGGATATTGGTGAGTATACTCGGTAGCTTTGAACAACAACCCTCGTCTGTCCAAGTTCTCAATGATTTTCGGGTCAGCGTCTTTGACGTATTCACCTGCCCACACATCTTTAACCTCTGCGACAAATTTGCCATCTGCCCCCACCAATTGCACTAACGGTAAATTATATTTTTGCCCAATATCGTAGTCATCTTGCCCGAAAGCGGGAGCAATATGGACTATACCGCTACCCTCAGTCGTCGTGACGAAATCACCTGGGACAACATAATGGCATTTTTCCGGATGTTGTCCACTGTCAAAAAGCGGTTCGTATTCCCAATTGAGTAGGTCAATGCCCTTATAGTTTTCAACGATTTGCGGGGGTTCATCGCCAAATAGACTCGGCATACATTCCTTCGCGAGGATGAGGTGTTGTCCGTTCTGTTCAACGGCGACGTAATCGAAATCTTCACCGACAGCCACAGCAACGTTAGATGGTAACGTCCACGGTGTCGTTGTCCAAACAAGTAGATAAGTATTCTCTCTGTTTTTGAGTGGAAATCGCACAAAGATGGATGGGTCATCAACTTCTTGGTAACCGAGCGCGACTTCGTGGCTTGCCAAGGTTGTGCCACACCTATAGCAATACGGTTGCACCTTATGTCCCTGATACAATAGTTTTTTATCCCATGCTTGCCGCAACACCCACCAGACACTCTCAATGTAATCGTTTGACAACGTGATATACGCCTCATCTAAATTTACCCAGAACCCGATACGTTCTGTCATCTGCCGCCAATCCTGTTCGTATTGGAAGACGTTCTCTTTGCATTTTTCAATAAAATTCTGAACGCCGTAAGCTTCCAGTTCCGCTTTATTTGTGATGTTGAGTTGCTTTTCGACCTGATATTCTACGGGAAGTCCATGTGTGTCCCACCCCGCTTTTCTGTGGACGTAATGTCCTGTCATGGTCTTATAACGGCAGACAGCGTCTTTCATGATGCGTGCAAGGACGTGATGCACACCGGGCGGGGCATTTGCAAACGGTGGTCCCTCAAGAAAAATAAAGGGTGGCGCGTCTTTGTACATCTCCATACTCTTCTGAAAGATGTCGTTTTCACTCCAGAACGCTAAGATCTGTTTCTCCTTCTCAGCAAACGTGAATTGCGGTGATACCTCTTCAAACATGCGAAATTCCCTCATTAGTCTCAGTAATTGTTAAAAAACAAAACGCCCCACCGAAATTGTCTGTTTCAGTGATGGGCGCGTCTCAATAATACTTCTTATCTGCTTGTGATTAACCCACCACAACACGACGAATAGCAATAATAATGTGTATGACGCGAAGGTGGTCTTGATGTCCGGCAGTGTCGCGCGCAGACCTTTTGTATTGCGATGTGAGTGTGGTAAGCGATTGATAAAGCATCTTATAATCCTGATTAGATTGTATGTTTATTAATGTATGATACTACATGCTATAGTGTGATGTCAAATCTTTTTGGTACAAATCCTGAGAATTAGTGTATAATGGATATAGTTGAAAGGAAACACCTTTATGGAACAAGAAAAAGATAGTTCACTCAAGCAGAATACCATAGAAACACAAGGTGCCACGGTTTGCCTTGAAATAGAAAACCCTTGCTATATAGATGGAATTCTGGTAGCAGTTCAAGGTTTCCGGGGTAGTGGTTTCTTTGTAGAACGCGACAAAATTGTAACAAACGTTCATGTCCTTGCTGGAGCAACAAAAGTCACAGCAATGCACGTTGACACAGAAACAGTTTACACTATATTGAAGGCATCATAGCATTTGATGATATAAACGACCTCGCTGTTTTAAAGGTTGCAGAAGAACGGACATCATTTCCCCTCGGTGACAGCAGTATAGTTCGGAAAGGTGACCAAGTTTGTGTTATAGGTTACCCTAAGAAAAAAGTGAGCAGCGTGGAAAGCACTGTACACAGCATCCGAAATAGCGGCAAACACCTGTGGCTAAATTTTAAGCTTTATGAAGGGAATAGCGGAGGTCCCGTGCTAAACGTTAAAGGTGAAGTAATAGCCGTTGCCGCAGCTGGAGAAATATCTTTTGATAACAGCGCACCGGGGACAGGTAGAACCATTTCCTCCAATGTTCTCAAGTTTCTGCTGAAGGAGGAAAGAAACGTGGAACCTATTAATGTATGGCAAGAACGTTCACAAATACGTGCCTATGTAGCAGCATATGAAGGAGATGATAATCGAGAACAAGGTGAATATAAGGAGGCAATAGTACACTATGATACTGCTCTCAAACTTAATCCTGATTTGTCGGACATCTACAATAATCGAGCCTCAACTAAGTTTTCCATAGGGAGGTATGATGAAGCATTTGCAGATTCACTTACTGCTCTCCGACTCGAACCTGAACGATTTAGTTTTTCAGGTTTTGGGACATTCTGTTTATGGAAGTGGAAAATTGCCAAACTTTTTTTAATGAGTCTTATTCTCAGGTTTATAAGGAATGTATTTGGTGCAGATAATTGGTTGGCAATTCAAGGGCAGGTGAAGTTCCGTCTTGCCAAAGCAAGAGCTGAACAAGGAAATATAGCAGAAGCTCGAAATTTATACCGAGCGGGATTGACAACTTTACGGAAGCTATCAATCAAAGACCGAAGAGAGGAAAATTCTATAATGGGCGGGAATGGGTGAAATACCTCTTGGGGCAACTTGAAACTAAAAAAGGAAACACCGCGGAGGCACAAAAACTATATCAAGAAGCGGCCTCCGACGGTGATGAAGCACTCCGGTTAGAGTCAAAGAATACTAAACGTCGGTCTGCTATCTATCACACTCGTGGTGCTGCAAAAGCTGCCTTAAGCGATCATTACGGTGCCATAGAAGATTTCAATGAATCCATCCGACTCAGACCAAAGAAGGCATTGTACTATAACGACCGTGGGCTTTCAAAAGAAGCACTCGGACAGCAGGAAGATGCGGAGGCAGATTTTGCGAAAGCAAAGGAATTAGACCAAGATTTTAAAGACAAGTCTTAGAGACTAAGGCACAGGCAATAGGAGAACATACCAATGCAACAAGAAAGAGACAATCTATCCCAGCAAAATGTAGAAGAAATCATAGGTACAGTTGTTCGCTTGGAAAACGCCTATGAGGGTAAGGATAAAACCGGTAGAGGCAGTGGGTTTTTCATTGAACCTGACAAAATTGTTACCAACGTTCATGTTCTCATTGACGGCGAATTAGTCGGAGTAAAGTGTCAAAAAACAGGAACAGCTTACACTGTTGAAGGTATTATAGCCTTTGACGATATAAATGACCTCGCTGTTTTAAAGATTGTAGAAAAAGCTACGCCATTTCCTCTTGGCGACAGCAGGAGGGTTCGGATAGGTGACCGAGTCTGTCTCATAGGTTGTCGTGAAGGAAAAGTAAACCGCGTGGAAGGCACTGTGGATAGCATCCGAAATAGCGGTAAACACCACTGGATAGAATTCAATATTCCTTCTGGACGAGGGTATAGCGGTAGTCCTGTACTGAATGCTAAAGGCGAAGTTGTTTCCGTTGTCCAATCTTCAGAAGCATATTCTAAACAAGATACACCAACAAAATACAGAACTATTTCCTCAAATGTTCTCAAACTTCCGTTGGAACATACCGGAGAAGTGGAGTCTCTTGAAACATGGCAAAATAGGGATCGCATACGTGCTTATGTAAAATATAATGATGGCTATCTTAGTAGTCAACACGGTGATATAAAGGAAGCAATAGCACTCTATGACGCTGCCATAAAACTCAACCCTGATGTGGCTGATGCCTACAATGGCAGAGCCGTAGCGAAGAAGTCCTTAGCGAAATTGGACGAGGCACTCCCTGATTCACTCGCTGCCCTCAAACTCAATCGGGAACGATTTAGTTTTTCGCGATTTGGGATATTCCTTTCATGGAAGTGGAGAGTTATCAAACTTTCTGTCGCCTGCCGTTTGCAAAGATTCATAAGGAGTATATTTGGGGAAGATAAGTGGCTCAATATTCAAGTACAGGTGAGGTTACGTGTCGCCAAAACAAGAATTACGCAGGGAAAAACGTCAGAAGCTCTAAATATATACCAAGCAGTAATTGATGACTTTACTGAAGTTATTATTCAGGGACCGATTGAAGCGAAACAGAAAAACCTGAGCGCGGCACGAAGATTA
Organism: Candidatus Poribacteria bacterium; assembly: GCA_965197475.1. Classification (GTDB taxonomy): domain Bacteria; phylum Poribacteria; class WGA-4E; order WGA-4E; family WGA-3G; genus MSPOR6. Next base: position 3,699,338 of record CBDANF010000003.1, read on the forward strand.
TATCAAGAGGCAATTGGCGATCTTACTGAAGTTATCAATCAAAAACAGAAGCCGGTACGATCCTACTATAACAGGGGAAGATCAAAATATATTTTCGGAGAATTTGAAAATCAACTGCAAAATTTGGATACGGCACAAAAACTTTATCAAAGTGCAATAAGCGACTATACTGAAGCTATTAATTTAAAAATAGGAGGGTTGTACACCTACAATCACCGTGGACAGACAAAATATCAGTTAGCAAAGGTTGAAACGAAACAGGGGAATACCACAGCATCGCAAAACCTATATCAAGAGATCGTAGCCGATAATGATAAGGCACTTGGGTTAGAAGGAAAATGTGTCGCATGTCGTACTGCTATCCATCACATTCGCGGCGTGGCAAAAGCTGCACTTGATGATCATGAGGGTGCAATTGAAGATTTCAATGAATCCATTCGCCTAAATCCGAATAAAGCTCTCTACTACAACGAGCGTGGGAAGGCAAAAGAAGCACTTGGGCGGCACGAAGCAGCAGAAGCCGACTTTACGAAAGCAAAAGAATTAGACCCGGATTTGAAAATAAGTCAAACTAACAAATGATAAAGGCAATAGAAGGTGAATGACCATGAAAGAGGGAAAAGATGCATTGTTACAACAACAAATTCTTGATAACAATAAAGAATCTACAGTTTACTTGGAAATAGAAATTGATGACAGCGAAAACTTTGAATTAGACTCAGAATATCCAAACATTATAACTGCAACAGGTTTCTATGTAGAACCAGACAAGATAGTGACGACCATAGCTGTTCTTGCCAAGGCTGAAACTGTTATTCCGTTCTCCCCAAATCAATATGAGACAATAAGGGAGCACTCCACATCTCGCTTAGGTAAGAAACAGAACGAAATGGATATTTTCCCGTTGAGCCAATACAAAAATGTTCAGATTAACGGTAAGGAAGACATCACTATTGAAGGGTAACCGCCTATGATGCAAAAAGCAATCTGGTACTTCTTAAAGTTGATAACATAAGTGTCCCACTATCCATCGGAAACAGCGACACCATCCAAATAAACGATCCAGTTTATATCATAGGATACCATTTAGAGACGGGATACGAGGGTAGAGCAGGTTACATTCAAGGCAGATACGGTGACAACATACGTTACCAAATAAAAACCGAATTTATTACTGGGGCTTTCGGCAGCCCCGTTATGAATAAGAACAACGAAGTCATTGGTGTTGCTACCACAGGGTTAGATTCTGATATTGAGGATCTCAGCACTATGACTACAATTATGGTTTCCTCCAACGTGATCAATACTTTAATCGCTAATTCAGGAAATGTAATACTGTACTGCCACCGGAAATTCGGGCCGCTCTCTAAGACAAGATTATGGTATAATATCCATCTCCTTGAAAGGAGTATCCGATGGCGAAACGAAAACGAAGAAACTTCACCCCCGAGTTTAAAGCCGAAGTTGTTCTTGAGGCTCTCAGCGTTGAAAGTTCCCAAGCAGAAGTGTGTCGGCGACATAACCTCATCGATGAACAACTTTCAAAGTGGAAGCGACAGCTTCTTGAAAAAGCGGCGACCCTCTTTGAACCCGCTGATAAACAGTCTGATGCCTCTGCGGAGCGGATCGCCCAACTTGAGCAACTCGTTGGGCGGTTGACCTTGGCACTTGACATCCAAAAAAAAGCCTCAACTTACTTGAGTTAGCCTCGATGGAGCAGCGAGAAATGGTTACGGCATTACGGACAGACTTTTCGGTTCGGCAGATATGTGAGACACTCGGTTTCAACCGAAGCAACCTCTATTATCACTCCAAGCAGGCCCCGTGTGAAGCGGGCCTCCAGGATGAAATAGAGACGTTATCTTTGCTATATCCAACATACGGATATAGGCGTCCCACACAGTTGTTGGTGCGTAGCGGATACACCATCGGGTATAAACGTGTTGCCCGATTGATGAAGTCCGCCAACCTCTCGGTTTCTGTCAAGCGTGTCTGTCAAACCACGACATCCGTTGCGGGTGTGCGTCCCTGGAGCAATCGCCTTGAAAACCTTGATGTCTCCCGATGTAATCAGGTCTGGGTGGGCGATATTACCTACGTCCGCCTCAAAGGACACTTTATCTATGTTTGTCTGCTCATGGATGTCTTCACTCGCATGATCAGAGGGTGGCATATCAGTCAACACTTGACGCAATCTCTGACGTTGAAACCCTTGGAGACAGCATTATGTCAAAGTGTCCCAGAGATCCATCATTCTGATCAAGGCGTTCAATATCTTTCAAATGCGTCCATCTCACTGCTTAGGCATCATGGGATTGAGATTTCAGTCGCCCGGAGAGGGTGTCCTTGGGAGAACGGATATGCTGAAAGACTTATCCGCACGCTCAAGGAAGAAGAAGTTCATCTCAATGACTATGAGGACATCCACGAAGCAAGAACCCGCATTGGGCATTTTATTACACAAGTGTATAATCACAAACGCCCTCACTCTGCGTTAGGGTATTTGACACCTGTGGAATTTGAGCAAAAAAACTTGTCTTAACTTTGCTAAATTTTGGTCTGAATAAACGGTAGCACTTCATAGATTTTTATTTGATGGTTTTGGAAATCACGCGCCAAATTGCACAGTGACGATATAAATTTCAAAGGAAATTAAAATGTATAAAGACAAATTACATGAAATCCAAGCTATAATTGATGAGATTGAAAAACAAATTCAAGATGCTGAATGTGTGTTTCGAGGTGAACCAAAATGTTATGACAAAGTAGCCTGTGGTGCTCTACGAGAATACAGTAATGTCAAAGATACGTTTATGCCATCTACAATACTGACCGATATTCCTGGTCTAACAGTTGATACACGAGGTTTAGAAATTCACTTTAATTTTACAGCATCAAAGGAAGCAATTCAAGATAGTCAACAAGAGATGTTAAAAAATCTACAGCGTCGTATAGGCGAAGAAAACAACACGGATCACTTGAGTATGGTAGCTATACTACAACATATTGGTTACGGAACGCACCTACTGGATTTTACAAAAGATTATCGTATAGCTATGTTTTTTGCTTGTCGTAAAGAATTTGATGCAGATGGTAGAATCATACTTTTACGGACAGATAATGAAAAATACAAAATGCACAATATGTCTCAGAAGAAAGAATTACACCTTGTAGAGGGTCGTGCTGCAGCACAAAAAAGTGTGTTAGTTGATTGCCCTGAATTGTATGTTGAGGAAGTTGATCATTATTATGTACGTAGAATTCCAAAAAACTTAAAAGTTCCTATTATGGAATATTTAAAAGCGAATGGGATTTCTGAGGAAACTATCTTCCCAGATTATTTAGGATTCATCAAAAAAGAAGAAGAACGTAAAGAAGCTCATAAGAATTTTCGAGAAGGTTTAGAACTTGAAGATAATGAAGATTACGATAAAGCCATTCAATGTTACAATAAAGCGATAAATTTGAAGTATGACTTTGCTAGTGCTTACAAACATAAGGGTTATGTTTGGTGCATGAAAAAGGAATTGGAAAAGGCAGAAGAAGATTTAACAAAATCTTTGTATTTTGATCCTGTTGATATGAATACCGCTTTTAATGAAGTTATGTCCCTTGTAGAACCGGGTTTTTCTTATCATCATAGAAGTCGTGTTTATGCCCAGAAAGGCGAAAAAGATAAAGCACTACGCGATTGTAGAAAAGAGATAGACATTGACCCGAACTCAGCGAGACCATATTTTAATCGGGGACAAATTTATGCTAATAATGGTGAATTAGAAAAAGCACTAATTGATATTTATCAAAATTCTTCATATGTCAATGTTTATCAATGTTTTCTTGGTATTTGTTCATGAAAATGCTCGCTGAGATCAGACAGCATCTGCCTCTGTCCTGAAAGTTCAAGTTGTCCTTGATGAAAGGTTTTTCGCACGGAGCGACTGACCTGCTGTATCAAAAGGTAGCTCATCACTTTCACACCTAAGTTCGCATACGCGCCATTCCGTCCTTTTAGGCTCATGGATGCGAGGTTTAGGTCTGTTTTTAGATACCGCCAATACTGTTCTATACCGTGGTGTTGAGACCATATCCGCAGGATTTCACAAGCACGGAGTGGTTTCCCGAATACGAGCATTGTTCGGACTTTGCCACGGTCTGCCAAGAACAACACCACTACTTTTCCAAAAGTTGGACTTGTGGCTTTAGTCCGATAGACCGGTTTATCGCACCCCCATTGATTGGAGAGGAGTTTGATCGACTTTTTATGCTCCGAGAGTTTCACCTTTTTTTCATCAATCGTCATCACATAGTTGCTTTTTCCGTGCACAAGGATCGTTTCAAATCCCATTTCTCGCAAGGTGTCAATCAAGTGGTGGCTGCCATACCACGAATCGAAGGTGATCGGATAGTTTCGGATATCTATTCCGGTCTCTTCAAAGAAGGACACCACTTCCTTGAACATAGTGATGACACAAGAGGGTTTATCCGTGTTCCCGCGTCCTTGTTTGCTGACCAGTCGCATATTCAGCGGAATGATCTGATTTCCAATCTTTAGGACGATCCCCAATATATTTTGCCCCTTCATCGGCTGTTTTGCTTGAGAAGACCACCAATTGGATGTGTAGGCGAGACCCTCTCCATAGCGGAAAACAAAGGTATCATCCACACTGATGACGATACGTAGACGCGATAGAGAAGCAGCACTTTTTGATACTGCCTCCTGTAGCACCTCTAACGCAATAGAACACCCGATACGCACAAAAAGATGCTGCCAGAGATAAAGACTCATCGTGTTCAGTTCCCGATATAGCCTCGTTTTCGGAATAGACAACGCATCCGCCACTTGATCCGGGTTAGTGAGCCCAAACAGATGGCAGGTTGACAAAAACACTAAGGTATGAACAAAATGCTGTTTCAAGGTCCGAAACTGTGAAGATAGAAGTTCTTGAAAAAAAGTGGTAGATTTGATAAGCTGAGTTAGCATGAGATATCCTCCTAATGTTTGTTTATATTCAAATCTGTAATTAGGATGCTATCTCATGCTATAAAAGTCAAGGAAAATGGACACAGCAAAAACGCATTTTCATGGTGCTATACCTTGTTTCTATTGATTATTATTAGGTTCAAGACCATTCTGAGAAATATCAGTACATGTATTTTAATCGGCATCTTGTGCCTTCTATGCCTTTTTAACCATGGAAACACCACCCTGGATGCACAGCAAATAACATCCATCCAGATTGAAGTATCAGATCTTGACCCAAATTGGCGACCGGAAGTGAACAATTCGCTGACTTTTGAGATAAGTGTCACCGTCCCTGCCGATTTCTCCAGTGGGATGCTAGTCGCAGAGCTCCTAAATGTGACAACCTATCCTGGTGCTTCTGGAAATATGTATTCTGTATTTGAGCATTACGGAGAAGATTCTGACGATCTTGGATTTTTTGTTAACATAGGGTGGACAAAGCCAGATGATAATAACAAGCGAAAACTTAGCTACAACATCTCGGAGACGGGGACGGTATCCCTTACCGTTCTTTGTCGTGACTACGCCGCTTATGGCGAATTACAATTGACTGCATCTGGATCCGACGGCGCATCCACCCCGGTTACCTACACATCCAACACGGTTACCGTAAAAATACCCAGAGATGAAAACGGCAATAAAATTGCCGATGGCTGGCGAAACGATGCAACCGTGAACTACGGGCGGGATGACGATAATGATAGTGGCATCAATTCCAATTACGGCGATAACATCACTGTCCTCAACGAATACCGAGGTCTGTATGTCAACGGTGCCTGGACAGACACCGATCCCAATGCATGGGATGTTTTCGTCCAATCGAATGCTGGTATCGGTGGTGCGACTACTTTGCCTATGACCATACATCAAATGTCGTCATCGGAGGTAACGTGGGATGGGGGACAAGTCTACGACTTTGAAATTGAAAGAGAAAGCGGTGATACATATAAACGAGTTTACGCCATTCGACTTACGAATGACCCAATGCAACTATCTAACTGTTACCATTACCAAGGTACTGCACTCGGTGAAATGGGACTTGGTCCTCCCTCATCCAACACAAGAGGTTGTATTTTTACTTCAAGGATATCAAAACATATCGGAGCTTGGGGGATAGGGGATACTACAGGTTTTACAAATTCTATCATTGCCCATGAAATTGGGCACGGTGTTAGTCTTCATCATTGTCCGGATTATAACAACCCAAATTGCTATATGTGGGAGGTAGGAGACGGGGTAAACCAATTTGTAACCCAGTTCGCCTGTCATCATGATCAAGACTATGCCCTATCCCCAACCACATCTGGTCCACAGTCTCCCGCTGGTGGATTTCGTCCCTATAGAAAGTATATTTCCGCAAGCGGATTTTATACTATACAGCGCGAAGATGTTAATTTGGACGGTGTTGTTAATATTCTTGACCTAATCTATGTTGTATCACGTATGGGTAGTACCGCTCCAACCACTGCGGATGTTAACAGGGATGGTATCGTTGATATTATAGATTTGTTGTATGTCACTACAGCATTTTGAATTAAGTTTTTTCTCTGAAGAATAGCTGGGGAATTTATACCCTATGTCTACAATGACAGCAGTGTGTAGGTTGGGTAGAAGCAACTGAACCCAACCTACGCTGATAAGCAAAAGGAGGAACTGGACAATGAAGACCAAATTGTTTTTAATTTTAATCATTCTGTTTGGGGCACTTGCATTTACCCCAAATACCTTTGCCCAAGATTCACAGCAATGGCGTTTACGAGAAGAGACGAAAATATTTTTCGGTAAAGGTTACGTATTTGAGATAGCATATTCTCCAAATGACGAGCGTTTAGTGGTGGTGAGTTCTATTGGCACTTGGCTCTACGATGCACAGACAGGCGAGAAATTTGACCTACTTACAGGACATACGGATCTGATTACATGCGCAAAGTTCAGCCCGGATGGAAAAAAACTTGCAACTGGAAGTTTAGACGGTACCATCTATCTACAAGATGTGGAAACAGGTACACACCTCTACACACTCACATGGAATTGGGGGAGGATCGGAGAAATATCGTTCGGTCCGTATGGAAAAAAAATAGTAGTTAGTAATGCGCTTGGTTTCATCGAGTTATGGGATGTGAACACAGGAAAGTACCTCCGTACTCTCCGGGTGCCAAGAAGAAATCAGATCAATAATTACCAAGCACTTACTTTGGTAGATGATTTCGTCTCTAGCATCGATTTCAGTCCGGATGGTAAAACTATCGTAAGTGGAGGTAGTGACAAGACAGTCCATCTTTGGAATGCCAATACAGGACAACCCATCCGAACTTTCATAGGACATACAGATTGGGTTACGAGTGTCGTATTCAGTCCGGATAGCAAGACAATCGCAAGTGGCGGTTTTGATAACATCATCCGTTTGTGGAATGCCAATACAGGACAACCCATCCGAACTTTCATAGGACATACGGATTGGGTTACGAGTATCGTATTCAGTCCGGATGGCAAGACAATCGCAAGTGGCAGTGGAGACAGAACTATCCGTTTGTGGAATGCCAATACAGGACAACAACACCTCTGTCCCCTCACAGGGCATACGGATTCTGTCACAAGCGTTGTGTTCAGTCCGGATGGCAAGACAATCGCAAGTGGCGGTCATGACAGCACGGTGCTACTATGGGATATTGTCCCATCACAACTGCCCGAAGATGTCAATAAGGACGGTATTGTCAATATTAAAGACTTGATTGTTGTCGCGAATGCTTTTGGGGAAACGAAACCGGATCTTAACGGCGATGGAGTTGCTGATATACTGGACTTGCTCATTGTGGCATCAGCATTTGGGAATACGGTTTCTGCCACTGAAGAATAGCACGCTTAATGCCACATAAACGGTAGGAGCGATTTTCAAATCATGACACATTCCGTAGGAGCGATCTCCGAATCGTGACCGGTCGGGAATCGGAATTCCCTCCTACCTTTGTCCTGGGTTTGTAATGATTTCCATAAAAAGGAGATATTGGACAATGAAGACTAAATTCCTTTTGATTTTAACCATTTTGTTTACAATACTTATATTTACTCTAAACACCTTTGCCCAAGATTCCCTGCAATGGCATCTACCCGAAGGTGCGAAAATGCGCCTCGGTAAAGGACAGATACATGAGATAGCATACTCTCCAGATGGCACGCGTTTTGCGGTAGGAAGTTCTATCGGAACTTGGCTCTACGATGCGGAAACTGGTGAGGAACTTGACCTACTCACGGTGCATACGGTTGCTGTCAGAAGCGTGGCGTTCAGTCCGGATGGAAAAAAAATCGCAAGTGGCAATCAGGACAACAAAATCCGCCTATGGGATGTGAACACAAGGCAACTTCTCCACACACTTATAGGGCATACGAAAGGTGTTATTAGTATAGCGTTCAGCCCGGATGGGAAAAAAATCGCAAGTAGCAGTTGGGACGATACAATCCGTCTGTGGAATACCGACACAGGCACACCCCTTCACACACTCACAGGGCATATAGGTGTTGCAGGGCATATAGGTGCGGTCCATAGCATAGCGTTCAGCCCGGATGGCAAGACACTCGCAAGTGGCAGCACGGACAAAACCATCCGTCTGTGGGACGTTAATACGGGACAACTTCTTCACACACTCATAGAGCATGCGAATTATGTTGTTAGTGTAGCGTTCAGCCCGGATGGGAAAACACTCGCAAGTGGCAGCACGGACAGAACCATCCGTCTGTGGGATACCGATACAGGCACACTTCTCCGCACAATCACAATCACAGAGCGTATATGGGGGATTTCACACGTCGTATTTAGTCCGGATGGCAAGACAATCGCAGGTGGCATCACGGACAAAACCATCCGTCTGTGGGATGTTGATACGGGACAACTTCTCCACACACTCATAGGGCATACGAAAAGTGTTATTAGTGTAGCGTTCAGCCCGGATGGCAAAACACTCACAAGTAGAAGTGCGGACAGAACCATCCGTCTGTGGGATACCGATACAGGAGAACCCCTCCGCACACTCACTTTGCCTTTGCATTTGTTTTTTGCCTCTACTAACGCTGTGTTCAGTCCGGATGGGAAAACACTCGCAAGTGGCATCACGGACAAAACCATCCATCTGTGGGATGCCGACACAGGACAACTTCTCCGTACGCTCACAGGACATACGTTTTCGGTCCGCAGCATAGCGTTCAGTCCGGATGGAAAAAAACTCGTAAGTGGCGGTGAGCGCATTATCCGTCTGTGGGATATCGACACAGGCACACCCCTCCGCACACTCACAGGACACGCGTTTTCGGTCCGTAGCGTAGCATTCAGTCCAGATGGAAAAAAAATCGCAAGTGGCAGTACGGACAGAACCATCCGTCTGTGGGATGCGGACACAGGCACACCCCTCCGCACGCTCATAGGACATACGAATATTATCAATAGTGTAGTGTTCAGCCCGGATGGCAAGACAATCGCAAGTGGCAGTGATGATGGCACTATTCGTTTGTGGGATGCGGACACAGGCACACCCCTCCACACAATCACAGTGGAAAACCGTTTTATTAATAGTATCGCGTTCAGTCCAGATGGGAAAAAGATCGTAAGTAACGGTCGTGCCCGCACTATCCATCTGTGGGATGCCGACACAGGCACATCCCTTCAAACAATCATACTGTCTCGAGTTCACACAGTTGGTTTGACCTATATCGAGAGTGTCGCATTTAGCCCGGATGGCAGGACAATCGCAAGTGGTACTGGTTTCAATTATGGCGGTAGACAGGGAGACAACACTATTCATCTATGGGATGCCGATACTGGAGAACATTTACGCACCTTCACAAGGCATGCATATCCTGTGGAGCACGTAACGTTTAGTCCGGATGGAAGCACGCTCGCAAGTGTAAGTGGGGATGGTACGGTGCTCCTGTGGGATATTGCACCTTCACAACTGTCCGAAGATATTAATGGGGACGGTGTTGTGAATATTCAAGATTTAGTTGCTGTCGCGAATGCTTTTGGGGAAGCAGAACCGGATCTCAACGACGATGGTGTTGTTAATATTCAGGACTTGATCATTGTGGCATCGGCATTTGGGAATACGGTTTCTGCCACTGAAGAATAGCACGCTTAATGCCACATAAACGGTAGGAGCGATTTTCAAATCATGACACATTCCGTAGGAGCGATCTCCGAATCGTGACCGGTCGGGAATCGGAATTCCCTCCTACCTTTGTCCTGGGTTTGTAATGATTTCCATAAAAAGGAGATATTGGACAATGAAGACTAAATTCCTTTTGATTTTAACCATTTTGTTTGCGGCACTTACATTTACTCCGAACATTTTTCCGCAAGATTCACCGCAATGGCATCTACCCGAAGGTGCGAAAATGCGTTTCGGTAAAGGTAGGATATATGAGATAGCATACTCTCCAGATGGCACGCGTTTGGCGGTGGCAAGCTCCATCGGAGTTTGGCTCTACGATGCGGAGACTGGTGAGGAGCTTGACCTACTCACAGGGCATACAGGTAGAGTTATTAGTGTCGTATTTAGTCCGGATGGAAAAACAATCGCAAGTGGGAGTACGGACAGAACTATTCGTCTGTGGAATGTGGACACAGGACAACACATCCGCACGCTTACCGGGCATGGAGGGACGGTCCAGAGCGTAGCGTTCAGTCCGGATGGGAAAAAAATCGCAAGTGGCAGTAGGGATCATACCCTCCGTCTGTGGGATGCGGACACAGGCACACTCCTCCATAAATTAATAGGACACCAGGGTGGAGGTGGTCGCGGCGATGTAGAAGCAACTTATGCCTACCTTAGCGTTGCGTTCAGTCCGGATGGGAAGACACTTGCAGGCGGTAATCAAACAAGTTTTATCAACCTGTGGGATGTGGATACAGGCATGCTCCTCCGTACGCTCATAAGGAATTATGATCATGGTGATGTCCTTAGCGTGGTATTCAGTCCGGATGGGAAAAAAATCGCAAGCGGCGGTAGCGACGGCACTATCCGTCTGTGGGATGCGGACACAGGCACACCTCTCTACAGGCTCAGCGGGATTACAGAGCATTTTGCTTTTGTTAATAGCGTCGTTTTCAGTCCGGATGGAAAAACACTTGCAAGTAGCAGTAGCCACCTCGGTACTATCCATCTGTGGGATGCGGACACAGGCACACCTCTTCGTATACTCACGGGGCATGCGGAGAGTACTTATAGCGTAGTGTTCAGTCCGGATGGCAATAAAATCGCAAGTAGTGGGAGGGACAGCACTAGTGACAGCACTATCCGTTTGTGGGATGCCCACACAGGACAACCCATCCGCAAACTCACTGAGCATTTGTTTTTATCCTCTAACGTTGAGTTTAGTCCGGATGGGGAAATAATCGCAAGCGGCAGCAACAAAGGTACTATCTATCTGTGGGATACTGACACAGGTAAGCTTCTTCGTCTCCTCACGGGACATGATCGTCGGGTCGATAGCGTAGCGTTCAGCCCAGATAACAAAACAATCGCAAGTAGCAGTGCGGACAGCACTATTCGTCTGTGGAATGCGGACACAGGCACACACATCCGCACAATCAGAGCGTATGGCGATAGCGTCGTGTTCAGTCCGGATGGAAAAACAATTGTCAGTGGCAGGAATTACCGCACTATTCATCTGTGGGATGCGGACACAGGCACACTCCTCCGCACAATCACATGGGATGCAGTTCGAGGCTTTTATAATGTGGTCCTTAGTCCGGATGGAAAAACAATCGCAAGTGGCAGTTGGGACGGACCTATCTATCTGTTGGATGCGGACACAGGCACACTCCTCCGCACAATCACAGTGCCTCTAAGTGCTGGCAGTACGCTCGCGTTTAGCCCGGATGGGAAAAAGCTCGTAAGTGACGGTGGTCGCAACCGCACTATACATCTTTGGGATGTGGACACAGGTACACTTCTCCAAACACTTACATGGAGTGGAGGTGCTGTCTTTAGCATCGCTTTCAGTCCGGATGGCAAGACAATCGCAAGTGGCAGTAGCGACCATACCATCCGTTTGTGGGATGCCCAAACAGGAGGAGAACCCCGCCGCGCACTTATAGGGCATACGTATTTTGTTACTAGCGTCGCTTTCAGTCCGGATAGCAAGACAATCGCAAGTGGCAGTAGCGATGGGACTGTGTTACTATGGGATATTGCACCATCACAACTGTCCGAAGATATTAATGGGGACGGTGTTGTGAATATTCAAGATTTAGTTGCTGTCGCGAATGCTTTTGGGGAAGCAGAACCGGATCTCAACGACGATGGTGTTGTGAATATTCAGGACTTGATCATTGTGGCATCGGCATTTGGGAATACGGTTGCCGATCCGTAAACCACGGACCGTAGACTTTGCTGTCCATTCAGCACATCGAGATGTTGAAAATAAAATCTGTAATTGCAGACAAGATTTCCAAGTAACTACCCTACTTTGACACATCAGATCTGCGCGGAAAAATCAAGATAGCATCTGAAACCGCGCGCCCTTGGAACCTTGACGTAGGACGAATCCTACGGTTACCGCGTGCAGTCTTTGTGTTCTTCTCAGGTGCTGCTTTTTTGGACGGTTGTTTATCTGGTGACGACAGTTTAGCGTTCTTATAAGGTTGTTTATCTGGTGACGACAGTTTAGCGTTCTTATAAGGTTGTTTATCTGGTGAAGCGGATTTAGATTTATTATCAGGTTGTTTGTCTGGTGCAGCGGGTTTTGATTTATCCTTAGACGGAGTCCGGGCGGGTTGTGGTCGCTTGACACTCACCACCTGATTCCGAATGATCATCATTGATGAATAACCGCCATCCAAATTGACAGCATCTGTCGCGCCCCATTTCAGAAAAAGTTTCGCGAGTTTCTGCAACATAACACCGCGTCGCACACCCGGTTTCGCTCCAGTTATTGTGACAAAGAGGAGAGCACCATCTGCTTTTTTACCAACTGCGGTGCGCGGATGCCAAAAACTGTGAAACGCACGATCAAATCCTTCACGTTCATACACTTCTGTTGTAGATGTGATACCATGCCTTAATAATAAGGGACCGCCGCCGATAATATGCGCAAAACTTGCCCACAAATTACTGTCCCCAACGCGTTCAGGAATAATTGTCTCGCTGATCTTCACCGAATCGCCACGAGCGATATGTTCCAACAGCAATGCCCGCTTCTTTCCATTTGCTGAAAGAACATAACCATCAGCAGGAATGCGTGAACTTCCCTGTCCATCATAAATGTCCACCACCTCATCGTTTCGGACGGCAACTTCAACGCCATCATGCATCGTCAACGTTACGCTGTGAAAGTAGGGACGGTATAGTACCAGTTCGTTTCTCAAACGCCCCCGATTGATACCGTCAATTATTAATGCCGTGCCATTTGGCAAGACAAGTTCATGCCGGAGGGCAATTCGATCTATATACGCCTCAATTTTTCCATTGACGGTTCTAAACCCGATAACCCCGCGTCCCTGCTCTGGTTCGCTTACCCATTCACCATCAATTTTCAGTGCCCCGACCGACTCTCCGCGAAAAGTGCCTGCCATCTCATAGAACCCGCCATTAATTGCAATAGGTGCTTGGTGTCGTTTCGCAATTGAGGGTAAATGTTCGGTGCCGATACCCGCGCTTAGGGCGCGATACGGATGGATATCTACCGCATCTGGCTCTACTGAAAGGATGTTCGTCAACACACCGTCATCCAGTATCTGCCGATGGACAATTCCAGGCAACACCTGCTTTGTCTCATCACTTCGCTCAGGATCGGTATAAGATTTGAAATAGTCCGGTATTTTTCCAAACCGCACCTCTCTGCCTACCCAGATACCGATACAGATACAGAAAAACGTTAGCAAGCCAATTATTGTCCACGTACGCGGGTAGCGTTTGATAAAACGGATACATCGCCGTCCTAAGTAGATAATATCAAACATTTTCTGTCGTGTGAGAACTTTACTTTGGTCTTGTTTAAGTTCGCGGCACCCGCGACGTTTTTCGTTTATATAGGAGTAAGGTTTTCTACCCGACTTTCCCATTCATCACAGGTCGCGTGGGTTCGCCGTACCGAAGCACCAATATAATTCGTTGGGGCGCGGAGTGCCTCACGTTGCGGTTCCGTTAACTTATCAAGGAACGGTCGAAAGATCTCATCCTCCCATAATAGTGTTGTCAAAGTTTTTCCAGTTTGACGTACTTGTGCTATCAACTTACGGGTATGATCGTAGGCATCTGGAAATCCGTAATATGCCATCAATAGATATATCGGTTCTGCAATTGTGTCTTCTGCACTCATCTCAAGGTTGCGTTGCATGTTCTCTATCTTGACATCCATTTCATCTAACGCACGCCGCAGTCGATAGATTGAATAATCAAACGCCGTAAATAATTCCGTCAAAAATCGACTGGATGCAGAATTGGTCAGGTCGCGCTGATGTTCCAAAATGCTATCCATAAAAACGGTCTGCATGCGGGGAACAAACGCTTTCCACAAACTTTTGATGTTCTCATACGCCTCTGGATTAACTTTGTGAGGCATCGTGGACGAACCAACAAGTTGCGGGTTATACTTCCTGCCGACCTCAGCGATTTCGGTGCGGTAGAGGTGCCGCATATCATCAGCGAAATTCGCAAGCACTGTATATGCCGCTGTGACATGATACGCCACATCGGAGATAAATTCCGGTTCCACACACTGTGTTGACGTGTGCGTATCCGATGGCTTCAAACCGAGTAGTGCGAGAAAATCTGTCTCAATCTGTTCTGGACTATCATGTATTAGCGATAATCCGTTAAATGCTCCCACCGCACCAGAAAATTGTCCGCGTAGATTTTGTCCCGCTTCATGAATCTTCTCAATTCGGGTGCCAAGACGACTGATGTAGAGTGCTAACGCATAACCGAACGTTATAGGTTCTGCGTGTTGACCGTGCGTCCTACCAATTTGCGGTATCTCTGCATGTTCACGCGCTAAGGCAATCAACTGCTTTTCCAGTTCAACCATGTCCGGAACAATAACGTTTTCGATCAGTGCTTTGAATCGCAAGGCTGTTGCAGTATCTAAAATGTCTGCTGAGGTTGCGAACAGATGCACATACGGACGTGCTTCCGGGCTAATTTTGCTCCGAATCACATTGACAAGTGATCGGATGTTATGTCGAATACGTTTCTGTTCCTCGTATACTTCTTCTGCTGTTACCAGTTCCACTGCTTGTTCGACTTCATCGGCAATCGCTGATGAACAGACACCATAGTTTGCCAACGTGCGTGTCAACGCTGCCTCCACCTTTGCCTGATAGGTGACATATCCTGCCTCAGAAACATAGGGCAGGAGACGTTTCATAAAAACATCATCGCCGCCATAATATCTGAAATCTAAGGGACTGATGGCTTCGTAAAGCTGCATAGAACACTTTTCTCCAATTTTTTGGTTTATGGTGATTTATAAAAATAAATACTTTCACCACTCGGTAGGCGAGGTTTCCTAACCTCGCCGATGCAGAGTGTATAAAGAATTCTAAAATCTACCATAATTGTATATTAAATGAATGAGAATGTAAAGCGTTTTGTTGGTCGAAGCAACGGTAAACCTTTGATAATTCAACAAATTTGTGATATACTTTGAAACATATTCGCCAGCGGCATACCAATGACAATAGGAGAAAACAATGAGCAAAGAAGTTTCTGCAATTGAACTGCAACAGAAGTTTGTTGAACTCCTTAATGGGGTTTACCACAACGGAGATCAGTTGATAATCAAAAATGCTAACAAGCCACTTGCTGCGATCGTTCCAATTGAAATCTATGATCGGTTGATTAAACAGCGAGAAGAAGCCTTTTCTGTGCTGGATAGAATTTGGGAGAAAGTACCAAAAGTGAGTGAAGAAGAAGCTCAAGACGATATAGAACAAGCAATTGATGAGACACGCGCGGAGAAAGTATTGAAGAAAAGCGAGTTGTCTTGATATGCGTATCGTACTGGATACAAATCAGCATATCAGTGCGATTATTCAACCTAATGGGCGTCCAGCTCAAATCTTACGGCTTTGGCGTGCTGGTGTAATTGAACTTGCAATTTCTCCTCTCATATTGGAGGAGTTTGAGATAGTTGTATACCGACCACGTATCCAACAAAAATACAACCTATCAGATGAGGATATTGCTGAGTATCTTGAGATGCTACGCGAATTTGCAATCATGGTCTCCGGGTCTATAACCGTTAATGCTGTACCAGATGATCCAGATGATAATATTATCATTGCTTGTGCATTGGAAGCGAAAGTTGATTTAATTATCAGTGGAGATAACCATTTGCTTGCGCTTGGTTCATATCAAGGAATTCCAATTGTCAAGGCAGCGGATTTTCTGAGTAATTACATTCCACGGTAGAATATGTTCTATAATTCTGGTAAACCTTCTTGGCATTTGAAAATTGAATCACTGTTACAAATAGAGATATTTTCGAATTTTTTATGCGAAACATTAGCATTGGAGGAATGTAATGCATCAAGATGAATTAGACATTGAAACCTACAAACAGGGACGGAAACTCTTAAGGATTGCAAATCGTGCTGCTAAAAAAGCACAGGAAGAAAACCGCAAAAAAGGGATTCCTAATGTTTACGATATAAACGGACACCTCTATTATGAATTGCCAAATGGGGAACTCACCAAAGAGGATCCGATGCAGAATGAAGAAAGTACAGATGTTTAAATTGCATTGATTGAGCACACCAAGTATCGGGACGCGGGTATGGAGGGATTGTAGTCCAATTCTGAGAATTTTTTATCCTTGAAACGAATTGTACTGTCTTATCAAAAATGCCCGAATTTAGTTCTCATTTCGTTCACTTCTTTTTTGTTGAATTATAGTGAGAAGTTTTAATGCTTCGGATTCGTTTGGATAGAGCTCCAAAACCCTGTTAAGATCAATTTTCGCTTCGTCGAATTTACTTTTTTGACAGTAAAGTTTTGCACGGTTCTTCAGTACTTCAGGATCATCCGAGTTGATTTTTAGAGATTTATTAAAATCCTTTATTGCCTCATCTAATTTTCCTGCGCTAGCGTAACCTATTCCGCGAAAATTAAATACTGTAGGATCATCTGCATTCAATTTGATAGCTTTGCTAAAGTCATTCATTGCATTGTCAATGTTGCCTAAATGCCAGTAAACCTTACCTCTCAGTCCTAATCCTTTAGGATTATATGGCTCAATTTTCAGTCCTTGACTAAGATCAATTAGTCTGATATTTCTCAGAATGGTCTTGAACCTAATAATAATCAATAGAAACAAGGTATAGCACCATGAAAATGCGTTTTTGCTGTGTCCATTTTCCTTGACTTTTATAGCATGAGATAGCATCCTAATTACAGATTTGAATATAAACAAACATTAGGAGGATATCTCATGCTAACTCAGCTTATCAAATCTACCACTTTTTTTCAAGAACTTCTATCTTCACAGTTTCGGACCTTGAAACAGCATTTTGTTCATACCTTAGTGTTTTTGTCAACCTGCCATCTGTTTGGGCTCACTAACCCGGATCAAGTGGCGGATGCGTTGTCTATTCCGAAAACGAGGCTATATCGGGAACTGAACACGATGAGTCTTTATCTCTGGCAGCATCTTTTTGTGCGTATCGGGTGTTCTATTGCGTTAGAGGTGCTACAGGAGGCAGTATCAAAAAGTGCTGCTTCTCTATCGCGTCTGTGTATCGTCATCAGTGTGGATGATACCTTTGTTTTCCGCTATGGAGAGGGTCTCGCCTACACATCCAATTGGTGGTCTTCTCAAGCAAAACAGCCGATGAAGGGGCAAAATATATTGGGGATCGTCCTAAAGATTGGAAATCAGATCATTCCGCTGAATATGCGACTGGTCAGCAAACAAGGACGCGGGAACACGGATAAACCCTCTTGTGTCATCACTATGTTCAAGGAAGTGGTGTCCTTCTTTGAAGAGACCGGAATAGATATCCGAAACTATCCGATCACCTTCGATTCGTGGTATGGCAGCCACCACTTGATTGACACCTTGCGAGAAATGGGATTTGAAACGATCCTTGTGCACGGAAAAAGCAACTATGTGATGACGATTGATGAAAAAAGGGCGAAACTCTCGGAACATAAAAAGTCGATCAAACTCCTCTCCAATCAATGGGGGTGCGATAAACCGGTCTATCGGACTAAAGCCACAAGTCCAACTTTTGGAAAAGTAGTGGTGTTGTTCTTGGCAGACCGTGGCAAAGTCCGAACAATGCTCGTATTCGGGAAACCACTCCGTGCTTGTGAAATCCTGCGGATATGGTCTCAACACCACGGTATAGAACAGTATTGGCGGCATCTAAAAACAGACCTAAACCTCGCATCCATGAGCCTAAAAGGACAGAATGGCGCGTATGTGAACTTAGGTGTGAAAGTGATGAGCTACCTTTTGATACAGCAGGTCAGTCGCTCCGTGCGAAAAACCTTTCATCAAGAACAACTTGAACTTTCAGGACAGAGGCAGATGCTGTCTGATCTCAGCGAGCATTTTCATGAACAAATACCAAGAAAACATTGATAAACATTGACATATGAAGAATTTTGATAAATATCAGATGTAAATCTCATTTGAATCTCCTTTTTTCTATGATGGGTTTATGGTTAAATCTAAAACACTGGGACATTCTTCATTTTCTGTTTTGCGAGTTATTACGGCGAGATGGTTGTTTTGCTTCAAGGAGACGTTCCATCTGTTCCGCAAGTTCAGGGTCCTTTTCTTTAAGCTTCTGCAAGCCTTTATCGGGACCGTATCGTTCAATCATTTCATAAGCGCGGATGGTGCGTTCCGGGGCAAATTGCGCATCACCGCCGTTGAGGTGTGCCGCGAATTCCTTGGATAGGAAGTTACTGGGGTCAATAGAATCCTCCGCGTTCATGATGCTCTCCGCCCATTTGAGGAACTCTTCTAACTCTCGCTGTGCGGCAGCGTGTTGTTGTTGAAATTCTGCACGTGTGGCTTCGGAGCGTGCGGCTTTTCGGTTTTCCTTGTCTGCCAGTTGATTTTCCGATGGATGGCGTTCCTGGGATGGAAGTTCCGGTAGCCAAGGGGTTTCTTCAGCAACCGGTGCAAACGTTTCTTCGTGTGTCATCTCTCCAATGTCCATTAGCATTTCATCGGATTCAGATATCGGAGAAGGTGTGCGCGAAATCGGTGCATATACGGGGCTGCCTCTTTCAATGGCGAGTTTATGTGCTTCAACGAGACTGCCGTTTTCTATCGTTTGCTGCTTTCTGTAGTAGAGCCATGCAGTTTTGAGATCGCCGAGTCGTTCGGACGCTAATCCCAAACTAAAGAAATTAGGTGTAGGGTTGAGACTGTTCGCTTTCTTGAGATGCTGAATTGCCTCATCTGGATGGTCGTAATGTAGTCGATATCCTAATGCGTTTAGTGCGCCGATATTCTCAGGATCTCTGTTGACGATATCTCGGTATCCTGCAGCCGCTGTTGCGTTATCCGGTTCTGCACTCAACAGCACCATTTGGGCATCTGGGTTGCCCGAATCTCTGGCGAGGACACGTCTCGCGTAAGTTTCTCTGTCTTTCCAACGTGCCCTTACTTTATAGAGGTAGTCGATAGCACGGCGAGGTTCCAATTCGTCTAAAATGAGTGGGTTATAAATTTGATATGTTTCAAGGAAGGTGACAGCATCCTCTGGGACCCTATCGCCGACAAGCACATCATAGTTTCTTTTATATGCTGCCTCAGTTATAACTTTTTCGCCATTTTTTACCTCGTGCATTGTGCCTGCAAGAACCATTTCTTGAAATATCTGGTTAAGGCGCGTCTGGATATCTGTTGGGAGGAGTGGCGGCGGTGGAATAGCACTTGTGATAGGGGGGATAGGTCCAATATTCTTCAGGGTGGAGTTTTGGCGGGCATTGACCTTGGTACGCACGCGTTTGATTTTTGGCGGCGGGGTGTGCGGTGCTGCACCGGGTAGAGGTGGTTTTGCGGCGTTATGGGTGTTTGCATCTACTGCTTCTTGTGTTGCGTTCTCGGTCAGTCCATCGTAAATAAGCAACCCAATGTAGAGTAGCAGGAGTGCACCGAGCGCGCCAAGTAGAGAAGATTTCCAAAATTCTTTTATGAATGTCATCATATCCGTTTCTCCTATATTTCGCTGCATAGCGGTAGCAATGTTGATAACAGTTTTAAACAAGATGATAAAATTCACTACAATTTAAATCATAATTACGTTTTGTAACGTGCACATCATACTATAGGTTTCAAAAAATGTCAAGTTAAAAATCGCAAATTTTTTGATGTTTTCACCTTCTTGTCAATTCAATCATAAACGCGAATTTTGCAACAGCAATTAGTGCTCTTATAGTTTTGAACCTTTGATGGAACGTGTTTCAAATTTCACAGTGATAAAAAAGAGTGGATATTTTTTAACAGATATGATAAAATACATAATAACGAGTAAATTTGAACATGGGTATCCCAACAAGAGGAAAAGACATGAAAAGAAATTCTGTTTTACGCGGTTGCCATGGATCCGGAGCAAACACACGTAAGGTATTCCGCCGATTTTTGAAATATAATCTATTTTACCTGACGCTCCTTTGCCTTGTGTTTTCGGCAAAGGCGCAAGAACGTTTTGTTGATGCGGTCGGACCCGTTACGGTTCGTGAGGTGACATCAATCTCCCCCTTGGTTGTGCCGTATATTACGTGGGGTGGTGAATCTGCGTTGTTCCACGCCAACGGTGGATTGACAACCCAGCCCGGTACAATCATGGAAAAACTTGGGTTGAACCTAAAATTGGTGCCAGGTGACAATTTTCAGCAGCAGGTCAAAGACTATCTCTCAGGTAAATCCCCTATCCTACGTGGTACTTTTAGAATGATAGCCCAGGCAAGTGAAGCTGTGGGACGCGATCCCAACACAAAGCCCGTTGTCTTTGGACAGTTAACTTGGTCAGCAGGCGACCATTTCGTAGGACGTGCTAACATTCGCAAGATTTCCGATCTTAGCGGCAAAAAGATTGCCATTCAAAAGGGCGGTCCGCACGTTGGGATGCTCTACGATATGTTGAAAACTGCCCGACTCTCAAAAGCAAATGTCCAACTCGTGTGGGTAGACGAATTAACAGGTGCAAATGGACCGGCAGAACGTTTCCGAAACGACACATCTGTCGCAGGGTGTTTTGTCATTACGCCTGACATGATAGGATTGACAGGCGGTCCTGATAATACTGGCACAGGGGCAGAAGGCACCGTGAAAGGTGCACACGTCGTCGTTAGCACTGCTACACTCTCCCGTTCAATCGCTGATGTATATGCATGCCGAAAGGATTTCTATGATACTTACAAGCCCCTTATTGAGCGATTTTTTGCTGGTTATCTGAAGGGGTCTGAAGAGGTCATTGCCCTTAAAAAAGTTTATGAAAAAAGTGGATCGACACAATACAATAAGCTGCTAACAACGATGCAGACTATCTACGGAAAAGATGTGCTGCCAACGCTTGAAGAGGATGCACACGGCTTAATTGCAGATTGCACTTTTGTCGGGCAGCCCGGCAATGTCGCCTTTTTCAACGACCCGACTAATACTATTACGGGTTTTGAAGGATTCAATAAAGCAGGATTGGATATGGCTGTCAATTGGGGATTTGCAAAGCAACGATACGCACTCCTCCCCTCAGACCTGAATTTCAACTCTAACACCTTCAAGAATCTGCTTGCCACAACTGTAACTGCCTCTACGCAGCTAAAACAGACGCGTTTCAAAAAGGAAACTGTCCGCGCAGAGATTGAATCGTTTAATGAAGACGCAGTGCTTGATGAGAAAACGCTTATCTCCTTTACTATTCAATTTGATGCGAATCAGGACACGTTTAGTGCTACTCAATATAGTAGTGAATTTGACAGAGTGCTTGAACTCGCCGCTAAATATGGTAACGCTGCCATTGCGATAAAGGGTCATAGTGATCCGTCGCGGACACTAAGTGTGCTGGTTAAAACTGCGATCCAAAAAGGAATTTTGAAGCGAACTGGTACGCGCGGAAACTACAGATATTTTATGAATGGTAAACCTTTTAGCCTCGAAAATACTGCCGAATTAATTCGTCTTATAGAGCAGAAGATATTTGACGATGGTAGCGGCGTTGAAAGTCCTTACCAAGTGATGCGTGCTGCGCTCAAGCTATCAGAACAACGTGGTGAAGCGGTTAAACAGGCAATCATCAATTATGCCCGGCAAAAAAATGCACGTATTGATATTGATCAGATTGTACCGGTCGGTGTCGGCATTAAGGAACCTATTATTCCGAAGCCGACAAGCCCCGCAGAGGCTGCGGAAAACCGGCGTGTTGAATTTGCACTCATCAAGGTTTCGGCGGAAGCGGTTGCTGCCTCCGATTTCGACTTTTAGCTCGTTAGATAGGAGCCTCTTGTGAAACTGGTAAAAGCATGGTGTCTTCTTGTCCTCTATTTATTCGTTTTTGTTCAGGCAGGTATTGCAGAGAATGACCTTCATACTGACAATATTGTCGTAATCCTTGATGCCTCTGGCTCTATGAGAGAAAAGTTTCGTGCAGACCAGACGAAGTCTAAGATGGACGCGGCTAAGGCAGCTCTCAAGGAGGTGTTGGCAAAAGTTCCTGATGGCACCAATATCGGGTTACTCGTATTCAGTGGTCGCAATATTCTGGACGATTGGGTGTATCCGTTGGGGCCAAAGGATACAGATAGACTGATAGCGGCGATTGATTTGCCACAGCCTGAGGGTGGCACCCCGCTCGGAAGATATATACGCATTGGGGCAAATCGTTTACTTGAGCAGCGGGAAAAACAGTATAACTACGGTAACTATCGGTTGTTGATTGTGACGGACGGTGAGGCACAAGATCAGGACAGAGTAGCGCAATATACACCTGAGATTTTGAACCGACAGATTCGCGTGGACGTTATCGGTGTTGATATGAAAACCGATCACAAGTTGGCAACGGATGCGGATAGTTATCGCAGAGCGGACAATCCGGGTGAACTTGTGGCAGCAGTCTCGCAAATCTTTGCCGAAACTGGTGGAACTGGGACTGACATTGATGGTGAAGATGCATTTGAGGACATTGAACCGCTCTCATCGGAAGTCGCTTTAGACCTTATTCAACGAATTACAACACCGCCGAGAAATACCGCAATTACTGTCGCACCAGAAAAGACCGCGCCATTGCAACCGCAAACACCGTCGCCACAACCGATACCACAACCTGTCCAAAAACGCAGTAGTGGCAACAGCGGATGGATCATTATCGGTCTCATTGTCGTAATTGTAGGCTTTATTATTTTTAGACGAATGGGGAGATAGTCGTTGGTTATCAAAAGTCCGTAGGTTGGGTTGAGTGCGCGAAACCCACAACTGTCAATTTAAGGAAATAAACCTGTATTTTGGATGTGTGTAGCCCCAGAGGGGCGAAAGGTGTATAGAACAGTCGTAACGCCCATCCACAAAGCCCCAGCGGTGCGAAAGGTGTCCATTATATGTGGTTGTAATACACCTCATGCAGCATGCCATACGCGCATGCTGCACCGCTGGGGCTCAAGAGGGTGTTGGACTGTTTTCTATACACATTCCGCACCGCTGGTGCTGCTGCCTTCTTGAATCAACACCTTTTTTGCTTATAGCGCACACTAAGTTGACAGTTATGGGTTGAGTGCGCGAAACCCAACAGCATACATCTATAGACACCATAAAATGTTAGGTTCACGCTGTTCAACCCGTCGACTGTCATACGTGACATTCGACGTGGATTACCTAAATACTGTTTGCAATCATCGTTTATAGGTATTAGGAATAAAGATATGGAAGCCAAAAAAAGAAGCAGAATCATCATGGTGGCGAGTTGGCTGATTATCATCGGTATAATCGGACTTGCCTATAAGTTTCTCGTTGAACCCCGTATTGGTGGTAGACGCGACAAACTCGTTGAAAAAACCAGTACGCAGCGATATGACCACGAAATTAAAGTGGCACACGACTCTTTCCCCGGATACGCGATACTTCGATCAGACGCTGTAAAGAACCTACTGGATCGTCAATCGATTAAGCTTACCTTTGTTGACGATAAAGCCGATTATGTCCGCAGAGCACGCGACCTGAAAAGTGGTAAGGTGAAGATGGCAGTTTTTACCGTTGATGCCTACCTAAAAGCGGGTAATGTAATCGGTGATTTTCCTGGTTCAATTGTTCTCGTCATTGATGAATCCAAAGGTGCAGATGCGATTGTTGCACACAAGCGAGGCGTTGCAACCATCCCAAATTTGAGCAATCCGAAAGCGCGTATTGTGCTTACACCAGATTCACCGAGCGAAACACTCGCCCGAATTATGATTAACACGATGAGTCTACCGAGCCTCCCCGCTTCTTGGGCATCCGATGCAAACGGTGCTCAAGATGTCTATAAAAAACTCAAATCCGCGGATCCAGATGAGCCGTCCGCCTACGTTTTGTGGGAGCCTTACGTGACAAAGGCACTCGCGATTGATGGTGTGCATCTGCTGTTAGACAGTTCAAAACTGAAAGGTTATATTGTTGATGTGTTAGTGGTGCAGCGCGAATATTTAGACTCACAACGCGAACTTGTTACACATGTTGTGCAGGCGTATCTGCGTGCAAACTATGATTATACTAACCAACCTGACGGGTTGCTGTCCTTAATCGAAGCGGACGCTAAGCAGTACGGCGATGCACTTAACCGAAACGAGGCGAGTCAACTTGTTAAAGGCATTGAATGGCGGAACACCGTTGAGAATTACGCCCATTTCGGAGTAATTTCTGGGACAGAAGCAAAAGAGACTGAGAAACTTGAGACGATGATCGCTAAGATCATGCAAGTACTCGTCAAAACCAATTCACTCTCAGCAGACCCGTTGTCGGGGAAGTACGGAAACCTATTCTATGAAGGCATTTTGCGCTCACTTCACCATGATAAATTTCATCCCGGTGTGTTGAACGCAAGTGGCACGGACGGGTTAGATGATATTTTCGTTGATACAGCACTTGTCGTAGAGGAGGAAGTTCGGGAAGAGACTGCGCTGAATCCGCTATCTGACACAAATTGGAACACGCTCGCGCCTGTCGCAGCGATGAAAATAGAACCGATCCAATTTGGTAGAGGGAATGCTCGCATTCATCGTGACAGCAAACGTGCCCTCACTGAAATTGCATCAAACCTTAAATCGTTTCCGCAGTATTATCTCAGAGTTGTTGGTCACACGCGCAAAGAAGGAGACCCGGCGGCAAATAAAATTCTTGCTACACAACGATCTGATGCGGCTGCCAAGGCACTTAAAGAACTCGGTATCGGGAGCCACCGCATCCGTGCAATTGCGAGTACCCAAACCTCTACGAAGATGCAAGGAGGCGCAGCACAAAGCGTTACGTTTGAACTATTGGGAAAACCTTATTAGAATTATAACGTGAGTTAGATAATAAGATCCAAATGTAGATGTCCGTTGGGTAGAGCGCAGCGAAACCCAGCAATTCAACCTCAACCGTTGGGGTGTAAAAATAGTTGGGTTTCACGTTGTTCTACCCAACCTACGGCATTTTTCGAACTCACGCAATTATAGTGAAAGAAAATATGTAGACATCTGTAGGAGGACAGAAACATGTCAATCAATAGAAAACAGACAAAGAAAACCAAGCATCGTTTCTCACGCCGTGCCTTCATCAAAAGTTCTGTGGGACTTGCGACTTCCGCGGCGGCTGGCGGCGGATTGCTTCGGTCAGCGGAGGCACAGTCCCAGTTTGGAGAATATATCCTTTATGATTCTACACGCGATATGCACTGGGCTTATAATACACGCACTGGCAGGCGAGAATTCATTGAACACCATCACCCTGGCATGGATCCGACAGGCGAAAAATTCACATTTGTCCGGCTCAAATACCCCGGCGGCGATTGGTATACCAATCTCGTCAACACTTATCTCTGGCAATCAGATCTAATGTTTTCGCAGGTGCTTGCCAAGAATACCGCAATTGATGTTAACCTGCGTAACCATCCACAGTACGTAGACATAGATGATTCTTGGCTGTTTAATTATCCGTTTCTCTATATGACAGGACACGGCAGAACCCGGAGCGGAATGCGGCTTTCTGATGCTCAGATCCGCAAGTTGAGAGAATACTTTGAACGTGGCGGCTTCCTCCACGTCGAAGATTGTGATGCACGTCTTAACAACTACCGCGGCGGCTTGCGCCCGCATATCTACGAAATGATGCGGCAGGTCTATTCGGAAAAGAAATTTGAACATCTGGAGATGAGTCATCCGATTTATCACACCCTCTATCCGCACGATGAGTACCTCGGCGGCGATAAACGTATCCGCGGCATCTCCGATTACGACGAGGCAATCATGGATGGAGACCGCGTGATTGTCTATTTTTGTCCCAGCGATCTAAATTGTGCGTGGGAGGGCAGACCGTGTAGTCCCGGCGGCGAGGAACAACGGATGTGGGCATTTGAGCAGGGTATGAATGTTGTGGCGTATGCCCTTACGCGGTAATTTATAGTCAAATCGAAACAAGGAATACCACGGTAGGAGCGGTTTCCTAACCGCTCCTTTTTATGTACGTGTGAATGTCCGTGGAAGTTGTGCAAACAGTTTTTCGCGAAAACGTTCGTAGGCAAGGTTTGTCCCTGCGATGTTACCCGATGCGGGTCCGATTTGGAGTTGCGCAACGGTGCCTGAGCCAAACAGATTCTCGATTGGGTGGAATTGTAAATTGGAATCTAACTGCGGAAAACCACAGACAAGTGGGATCGGGTGCTGCCGAATTAGTTCTCTTAGGAATCCGTAACGGCGAAGATTAAATCTATACCCCGTTGCAAGAATAACACGGTGAACATTCGTAATCATTCCGTGTGTTGTTTCAACCTTTAAGCCCTGTGCAGAGTTATCCTCTTTCACAGCGACAATGTTGTGGATATTGGTTTCAGGATAGATATGTACTTTTGCGGTATCCTTCAGAGTTTCCATCACATCGGAAGTGATGCTACCTTCCCCTCTGTTTTCTTGGATAATTTGGTATCGCCGCTGAAAATCGGTCTCGCTTTCAAATTCGGTAAGTGCTTTGGGACCTAACCAGATCGGCGGAAAATCGAACTGTTCTGTCTTCAACTGCTTCCGAGCAATTAGCACCACGTGATACCCGCGTTCACTGAGACTTCTCGTAAGCGTTCCTGCTGTCAATCCACCCCCAACTATCACCATTTTACCGCTATTCTCTACCCATTGTTTGCAATTCACTGAAAATTGGGATGCGTGTACAATCCTATCCGGATATTGGCGTTGCCATTCGGCAAACTCAGGTGGTACGTAAGCGCAATCCTCAGCACCGATAGCAACAATAACACAACGACTGCGAAACCCTTGATTGTTTGCCGAAATCAAGCGAAACGGATATTTTCCTGCCCCTTTGTCCCACCGTAATTTAGCCACCTCAAACTGATAGTAGACAGGATACTTCACGATTTCAGCAAGTGCATCGTTGCAGAAATCCCAAAAGATCGCGGTAGATGGTTGCGAGTATGGCGGTGCCAATTCATTTGTTCGGTTGTGGCATTCAGCATATTCAACGATACCTAAAGGATCGGGGGTAATATGATGCACTGCTGGGGAACGGAGAAACGTCATACCTTGACATTCCGTTTTGCTTCTCCATTCGGTGAGCGGTTGAGGATGCCGGTCTAAGATTGCGATGTGTCGTGCTGCTGTCGGCATGTCGCGTAGCAATCGGAGGGCAATAGAGATGCCGTGAATGCCGCCGCCGATAATGGTAATCGGTATGTTACGATGAGCAAGAGTTTTCATATTCGCATTACAAAAGCTTAATCTGTATGGGGTCCGGGTAGGTGTACACTTTTTAGCGCGAAGGTTTGTGTCTGAAATGTATCGGTAGCGCGGTAACGGCTGAATCTATACCGAACAACACCGACTGAAGGCGCAACCCAATATACTGCAGGAGGACTAATCAGACGAATTGACGGGTCATCACTGATGCCGTAAACTATCTCCTCGTAAACAAGATATGTATTGTAACTTCCCGCAGGCACGGTAACTGGCACATTCTTATCTGCGACAAAACGGGTAGCAGAAACAGGTATTCCTGCAGTTTTTTCAAAAACAACCCATTCCTTGCCGACTTCCAATGGAAAATCCCATAGCCGACGTGGTGGAAAATGTTTTTGGTGAATTACTGGATTTTCGAACGAATGTAAGATATCAAATGCGGATTCTATAAACGCTTGCGGTGTTTTTGTAAAGTAGGTAGCCAAAATTGGATATGAGCATCCTTCAAAAAAATCAGTATCTAATCGAATGTAGTATGCATTCCCTGCCAAGTGATCAACTACTTCAAGGTCGCATTCGTCGAGTTCGGCGGGACTAATTTCCCTGATGGTCGTTTGTTGGCGATGTGTCGTTCCGCTGATGTCGCGAGTGCCGCCAATGCGTAGCGTGTGTTCCTGCCCAGTGTCAACATTGATGTATGTCCATGCTGATCCCGTATCTGTCGGGAAATCAATAGCGTTGAACACTCCTACTGTATCGGGTGAGGGCAGTGTGGTTTCACCGTGCGGATCAATCAGTCCTTCTTCGCCACAACTCATGAGAAGCAGTAATAGAACGAGAATGACATAACGAGATACTGAGAACCGATAACTATTCATTATTTCACCACAGAGAATTTTCCGGTACTTTGGAATCCATTTCCATCGGTAGCACGGAAAAAGTAAAGTCCGGTGCAGACGTTTTCGCCGCGTTGGTTTGTGCAATCCCATTCGGATGCGTTATCAATTACCTTAATTAAATTGCCTAATACATCGTAGATTTCAACTTTTAATCCTTTTGGATAAAAGGTTAGATGCCCCCCTTGCCCAGCACGAAGCGGATTAGGTGCAACCAATACGTTTCGGTTTGTGTTATTCACAACATACTTGAAGGTTTGTCCTTGCCAAATTTTATTCCCTGTTATACCAGAAGGCGTTTTCCCGCTAATCTTATAGAGATAGATGCCTGTCGGTGGAAAACCGTTTGTGCGTAGGGTTCCGCGCCATTTTGTCGCCGACTCTTGCGTCAAAATGATGGTATAACTGTCTTTGTTAGGACTTTTTACCAACAACTGCGGAGCACTTTGCAGGGAACGTGTGCTTTGAACTTCAACATACCACTCACCTGTGCGATGTGGTTGTGTAGTAATGAAGAATGCAGGTGCCTCGTTTGCTGTATCAACACTTGGCGTAATACTATCCGGTGCTATGCTTGGTGTTCCCATAATGCCTATCGCGTCAACAGGCACAACGGCATATAAATAATGAACCTTTTTGTAATAATAAACGTGATCTGGATCGGTAAAGTCTAAATCAACATCTTGGAAGATGGTAGTATCTTCAAATTGGGTTTGATTTAGACTCACACGTCCAACGATAGTTATATTATCTTCAGGGATGCCGTTACCATCGCGGTCAGTAGCGGCGATCACTTCATCGGAATTTTGAAAAGGTTGGGGGACATCCGTTTCGTGCTGTAGTAGAGAGCGTTTTCTGACGATTACAACTCCCCGAATACCAGCTAGATTGTCAATATTCCACGTCACAAGAGGTCCATTAGTGCCTTGAGAGACTTGAGCGTTTGAAAGTTGACCTGTCGGAGGTGCACCTGCCATATAACTGATAGAACCGCCAAAAGTACCACCGGGAATTATAACCTGTTCAACATCAGGGTGCATATTAATAAGAACGAGCGTAATTTCCTGAATGTCTCCTCCAAAATCTGTGAACGTCATTTGCGCTTCTTGGGAGCGTTGATAGGTGAATGCTTCTCTGATTTCGGTGCTTCCGTTCCGTTTTTTGACGACAAATTTGGCTGCCCATCCACGCAGTCCCGTAAATGTGTGTCGGTTTAATTCCCTTTGAATTCTTGCTTGGTCGGTTTGTGTCAAGTTACTCATATCTATGGGTGCAAGGTCTGCACCATCAATTTTAATTCCGAATTCCGGCATAATACCTGCTGGACGGAAGACAATATACCGACACGAAAAATGTTCTGGCATTGCTTCTGAATTGAAATCGGTATGAATCGGATAATGCGTGTGAACGTCGTTTAGATGAATGGCAACAGGTGGAAACCGATCTGCGTTCCTATAGCCGGGAAGTTCGCTGTTTGTATTGGCGCGAGTATGTGTGAAATAGTTCCACACCGTAAAAGTTTTGAATGCTTCGGCAAGCGTCGTGCCGTTATTGATAAAGACATCGTCGAAATTAGCCATCTCACGATAGCTTCCATCGGTGGAGTCTCTGTAAAATTGCCGTATGATGTCATAGCCAAACCTTTCTGCCATATACAGTGCCCATACTACCGAACCGTACTCGTGGTCACCGATGCGGCTTTCAAGCGAAATATCGGGAATGAGAAACCAACGGCGGAGTTGATGGATGTAATAGTTGTAAGAATTTGTTTCGTTAGGTTCATCAGGATCGGGGAGCGTATCGCCATCGTCAATTACTCCACCATCGTAAGTCATAACTTCTATCCACGTAGCGGATGCCTCCATGAACCATGTCGGCATATAGGCATTGTAGGCGAACTGAATGCCGTGCAAAAATTCATGTGCACACGTTGTTTCAAGATAACGTATTCCCTCCGCTTTTCCAACATAATCGTAAATACGGGAATTGATCATGAAATAGGGTGCCACTGTCAACGCAGTGGATAATACACGACCTTCAAACCAGTCTGCGGTTGTGATACCGAGTGCGGGGAATGTAAAGAGATATACATCAAATCTACGGTCGCCTCCATTTTGTGCTGCCCAAATATCAATGTATGGGGTCTTGAAACCCATCAGGTCAATTTGGAGGTGATGAGCACGTTCCATAGCATCAGCACAGAGATCGACATAATCAGGAACACCGTTGCGCGGGTGAAAATCCTCAAGCGGCGGGGCATGCGGTCCAACGCGCGTGTAATGAAGTCTGAAGTGCGGTGTGTTGAAATGTTCTGACAATTTGATATCACCGAAAAAACTACCGGGGAGTCCAGGTCGTAGGAAAATTGGCTTAAGTTCCTGACGATATGTTGAAGGGATATTTTGCCAATTCTTTGCGATGGTGACAAAACTATCGGTTGCGCATTCCGTTATTTCGTTTAGGGTGTATCTTGGCTTGAGATTGGTGAACTTTCGGGCAGTTTGGATTGCACTTTGGAGTTCAGCGTCTGGGGGGAGTGTGTTTCCGACAGATAGAAATGTTACAAAGAATAGGATAATGGGAATAGACAGTGATTTCATTGTTTGTGTTAGTTTATGTGTGTACATTATTCTTATTTAAATGTGAGTTCGGTATAAGAAATTTGACGTTCTTGAAGATTTTTATTTCTGGTTACCTATTTACGCAATTATGGATATTCTCTACAAACATATTGATAATTTCAGAGTAAATGCAAAATGGTTGCGTTGACAAAATGTTGATAACTCTTATTAGAACTGACTTCATGGGTAGTTTTGCAGTATAGGCTTTTTCAGAGTGAGTACTCTGAAAAGAAAACAATACTTTGGTCAATTCACGTTATTGAGCTAACTTGCAGAATTTGCAAGTTATGGTAAAATTCATAATTACTTATACGCTGCTGTAGCGCAAACTGTCAGTTCACACAGATACGGAAACACAAACTAACAGTTTGTGCTACAACATAGGACGGTAGGTGCGGTTTCAAACCGAACTTCCCAAAAGTGTTCACATATTTTAGGATTTTACTATATTATACACGCTGGAGGGATAAAATTCAAGGCGAAACGAAGATATTACAGAGCCATTCAATTTTCGAAATACATATTGTTGTATAGGTTATCATCATGTGTGGCCTGACTTTTCACGCCACACATGATGGACTTCACCTTAGAGATTAGTCTAAAATCATTTGAGGTGAAAAATGACAAAACAAAAGTCTTGTCATCTACTTGAAATGTTAGTAGAAGTTCCTGATTCTCGCAAGTCACAAGGCAAACGCCATCCGCTCCCAGCTATTTAGGTCTCACGGTTGTCGCAATGCTGTGTGGGTATCGCAGTTATAGTGCTGTTGAAAACGGACACGGTTGGATACAAACACGCACGCTTACTGCCAGCACCGCCTCACAGACTATTTGGCATGGCCGGGGCTTGCACAAGTAATACCATTTCTAAGTGAGTATATTGCATTAATTCGTAGGTTGGGTAGAGCGGAGCGAAACCAATAGCTGTCAACTTAAGAAAATATCTGTGTTTTTATGAACACTTCTCAATAGGCATGATGATTGAGACTGTCCTACATATAGTCCCTACGGGGTTGAAGACGACATATCATTATCACAAAAATCCTTAAGTTGACACATAAGGGTAGAGCGGAGCGAACCCAACAAAAGTGTGAAAAGTTGGGTTTCACTGGCCACCTCGCTGGAATGTGTAAGTATGTAATTTAAGATATGTTTGGCTATCAGCATTTTCTTTCTCAGTTTCGTTCTACCCAACCTACAGGTTACTATGACAATTTGTCAATTAGATATGGTATAATGTGTGCATTACGAAATGCGGTGATCAGTCTTTTGCGCACATCTGGATACGCTGAAATAGCATATTCACGCCGATATTTTGCCGCACATCCAGAGCAAGCACTCAAATTCATCGGGAGAGATACCGAAAATTGAATGGCTCTGTATTTTGATGCCAGTGCCCTTGTCAAACGTTATACCCAAGAAATTGGTAGTGATAAAGTCAATTTCATTTTCACTAATGTTCCTTTGAACCGCCTAATGTGTTTAATTCAAGGTGTTGTTGAACTGTTTTGGATTTGTGTGAGAAAGAAAAATGATGGTCGAATTACAAACCTTGATTTTTCTCAAGCGGGAATTAACTTTAATTATGAAATAATCGACAGTTACTCAGATTTCAAGACGATTTCCATTCCAGATACGCTTGTTTTAATCTCAATGTCTTTGATTAAAACCTACTCGCTCAATAGCGTTATCGCAATGGTATTGCGCTCAGCGTTGGACATCGCAACAGAACTTCGTAATACCGGTGACACGTTAGTACTCATAGCCTCAGACCAACGTCTTCTCAGAGCAGCTCAAACTGAAGGACTGTTTGTCTTTAACCCAAAAATTGATCCACTACAGATACTTACAAATTGGATAACGCATATATGAATACAAAAATTGGTATAGGTATAATAAGTTTTGCACATGGACACGCGAACTCATACTGCAACAAGATGCAGACGTTTGACGATGTCAAACTCATTGGATGTTGGGACGATAACCTTGAACGCGGCAAAAACGCCGCATCACAATTTGGAATGAACTTCTCACCTCACCTTGAAGATGTTGTCAATAACCCTGAAATAGATGCTGTTATCGTAACTTGTGAGACAAATCGTCACGCGGAGATGGTGGAGGCAGCAGCATCAGAAGGCAAACACATCCTTTGTCAAAAACCGATGGCACTTACCTTGGAAGATTGTGATAAGATTGCTGAGGCGGTGCAAAAATCTGGTGTTAAATTCATGATGGCGCATCAGATGCGTCGTGACTCTGCCAATATAGCAATGAAAGAATTGATTGAGAGCGGTGTGTTGGGTAAAATTGGGATGCTGCGCCGCCGACACTGCATCAACGTTCTCTTTAACAAGGCTTTTGTAACGGGCCCGAGTCGTTGGCACATTGATCCAGTAAAAAATATGGGCATGTTCATGGATGATGCGTCTCATGCTACCGATTTTATCTACTGGATGCTCGGTAAGCCAAGCAGTGTCATTGCTGAAATAGATAACGTTTTAACAGATGTTGCCCCTGATGACACGGGTGTTGCTGTCTATCGGTTTCCGAGTGGTGCAATGACAATTCTGATAAATACCTCTGTGACACTTGCCGGTGAAAATACGACTGAAATCTATGGTGATGAAGGCGTTGTCATTCAGAACTATGGGGATGGACCTTCGTGTAACGTTCCACGTTCTGAAGACGCAGTGGCGTTAAAACTTTATACGCGAGATGAACCGTCATGGAAAGACCTTGGGATCGAAATCCCAAACAGCCACGGAGAACGGATTGCTGGTGTCCCACGTCCGTTTATTGACTGCTTGAAAAATGATACGGAGTCTGATGTAACAGTAGAAGATGGAAGGGTTTCTGTGGAGATGGTTTTGGGCGCGTATCGTTCGGCACAAGAGGGCAGGCGTGTTAAGTTTCCGTTATAAAGGAAAATAGAATACTATCCGAATTTACTCCAAACGCTGCTTTAAGGACTGTTTCGGCGCATGATACTCAGAATCTGTCCTGTCATGCCGCTGTCAGGAGACTGGGTTGCGAGGAACAGCGCAGATGCGACAACCTGCTCTGGCTCCTTCCACGGATCACTTTGTGCTCTGATGATATTGTCATCTTTCCAAACAGGTTTTGAGAGTTCTGTTTTAACTGGACCGGGTATCAGGACATTGGCGATGATACCGTCCTGCCACACCTCTTCAGCAATTGCTTGTGTCAACCCGTGCAAAGCCGCTTTAGATGCACAATAGATGCTAAGGTTCGCATGACCAACCTGTCCCATTCCTGATCCAATGTTGATGATATTTCCACTTTTCTGCTGCTGCATAATAGGCAACACCGCACGGCAACAGTGGACGACACCCATGACGTTGATCTTCCATACCTCATCCCACGCCTCATCGGTAGTGTCTAAAAACAAGCCTCTTGGATTGATACCAGCGTTATTGACAAGGATATCTATTTGTCGGAAACTATCCATAGTCTTCTTGACAAGATTTTCCACTTCAGTACGATTCCGTATATCAGTTGGCACTGCAAGAACATTTCCACCATTTGCTGAAATCACATCTGCTACGTTATTAAGTTGATCATGGCTTCGTGCTGCGATCACAACATAAGCACCTTCTGCAGCGTAAGCAATGGCAATTGCTCTGCCGATTCCCCGTCCAGCACCAGTAACAATAGCGACTTTGTTAGTTAGTTGCATAGATGTTCCTTCCGTTTTATATCAAATGAATATGCATTTGTTTTATAGGTAGTTAAGAATCGCTTGAACCTTTCCATACGTTAATAAGACGGGTCAATTGTGCGCGACTTGATTGAACTTTACGTTTTAAATCAGAGGCGAGAGTCGTAAGTAGGTCCCTCCCACTTTTATCTTCGGATTCTACTTGCTGCTTCAAGTGATAGGTACGCCCTGCCTTAACCCTGTTTATCTCGGACCGCAATTCACTCGTTGCTCTATTAAGGTTTCGCAATTCGGATTGTAGCCGTTCCCTTTTTTCTGCAATTGTATATTCAGAATCAATCGGAAAGTCAGTTTCTCCGAAACTTAAACGCTTCAAGATTTCAACGTCTTGCTCCTGATATGCACGATTTATAAGCGGCATTAACTGTTCTCGCCGGTTTTGCTCTTCAGAATGCTTTGCTTTGTCTGGATGAAACCTTTTAGCAAGTTTACGGTAGAGATTTTGCAAGAACTTCACTTCTTGATCTGGAAGTTCGTTTTTTTGAGATTTTTGCTGATCTTCTTTCTCCGTTTCACAAGCATCAATGCGTGAACGGTTTTCCCTGAAGCACGATTTAACCCGTGCTTCAATTTCTGTCTCACTCACATCTTCTCGGCGTAATTGCAGTCGAAGACGATACTCCTTTGTTTCAAGCTCAACCTTATCAAGCTCAAGGTAATAACGTCCAATGTGAGCATTGTACCTGTGCTGGAATAGGTCAACCTCTGATTGCAGGTGATCCATAGTCACAGTAAGTTCTTCAACCTGTTCACGTTTTTCCTCAATAGCATTAAGTAATCGATGAATTTCCTTTTCCTCATTGCTATTGATGTAAACTAAGGTAGTCGGTTTCATGGCTTACGATATGTGATACGGCCTCGTGTCAAATCATAGGGAGACAGTTCTACGGTTACCTTGTCACCCGGCTCAATTTTGATCCAGAATTTTCTCATTCTACCAGAAATATGGGCGAGAATTTTATGCTTGTTATCCAACTCGACACGAAACATGGCGTTTGGTAAAGGTTCAACAACAACACCTTCGACCTCAATTTTACCATTTTGAAGTTGGGTTCGTTGAGTAGATTCTTTATCAAGATCGGCATCTACAGAATCATCTCGTTGTTTTTTAAGTTTTTGTTTACGATTTGATCCGCCTTTTTTACCGGACCTTGGTTGGAATTTCCGCTTTTTTCCTGCGGGTTTACGTTTCAAAATATGGGTCTCCTTTCAAAAATAGATTTTGTTAGTCTCTTTGAAAAAACAAACAGACGCTAAGATTCATCATCAAAACTAAAAGATTTACCTGATTCAACAACAAGTTCCCTAAAATAATTTACTGCTAATCGCAGCTGCTTTTCGGAATCTGCTCTATCAGAGTGAGTTGAAACGAGGTCAACGGGCATTTTATTGCCTTCCACATTACGTAGGGCAACATAAGCCTTTAGATATACATCTGGATGACGTTCCATCACTTTCTGCATCAGTGGTGAAACTTCCGCTTCAAACATATTTACATAAATCCGTGCGGTACTAATCTCAGCACGGTAACGTTCGCCTATCAAGGGTTGAATATGAGTTTCGAAAATCGCTTTCATCTCGCGTGGTGGACCTGGCATCATCATAATAGTAGATTGCTTATGAGTAACACTTATGCAGGGTGCCCATCCCGCAGGATTCTGAAGTACTTGTGCTGTTTCTGGCACAGTTGCCATCTTGGTTAGTGCTTCATTAAGCGGATCGTTTTCAGACATCTCACGGCGTTTTCGGTATTCTGCCATGGTCTCTTCATTCACAACAGGTTTTGTGCCAATGAGTGATGCGACAACAGTCACGGTCATATCATCCGGTGTTGGTCCGAGTCCTCCCGTTGTAAGAATAAGTGCTGTTTCACGTTGAATTGCACCATCCAACGCATCAGTCATCTCATCAAAATTATCGCGTAGCATAGTTACTCGGTGTAATTCCCCACCGTATTGTAGTATCTGCTGTGCAATCCAGTGGGCGTTGGTATCCTGAATTTGTCCGAGGACTAACTCAGTTCCAATTGAAAACAGTTCTATCGCCACCTAATTCTCCCTTTTACAAAACCTGTTTAAGGAACTCATACGCTCCGACACCGTAAAAACTATATCCCGTTTCAAACAAGATCGAGCATCTCCGCATATTGTAACACATTTGATATATAGTTGTCTATACAATGACGTAAAACACGCTGCCATTCTTCCGCTTCTGCTACAGTCGTTGCCCGGAATTCCAATTCGCGTGGTATTTCAGCATATAATTGGTGCGAAAAATCTAAGGTGTCAAGGTATTGTTCACTGGACATCTTTTTCACTTTTTAGTAACGCAATAAGTAGTTTTGGACATGATAAAATCTGTGAATTTTAATTTCTCATCTATAAGTGTTTATACAGATAATCTGATTGCAATTCATTTGTATAATACTGCTATTTATAGTTTGTATCAAATGACCCCATGAGTTATACTATTAGTATTCGTTAAACTAACGAGTAGATGTCCTCGGATCCCCGATAATCTATTCATGGAGGTCAATATGAACCGCAAGAAGGATACCGCTTACGGTATCACTCGGCTCGAATCCAAGAATGCCAGAGCCGCGATTATTCAGAAGATTTCAGCAGACTTTAATCTAATGCCTCTCGTTGCTGAAGCCTACTATAAACAGATTTCCACCTACTTTGAACAACACGCCGATGTGCACCTGACATCAGGGCAAATCTGCTACGAGGCAGTCGCCGCAGAGGAACCCGCAGGTAAACATATCGCTTTAGCGAAAAAAGTTTCCTGTCGGCTAACTCTCAATGACACAAACGCCGATCTTGAAGTCTTAGCGAATTATGGTCTCGCAGGACTCAGACGGCATCGGATCCTCCGATTGACCCAAGAAGCTTATGACCAAGATGCCTTACTGAGCTACGAGGATTTAGCTGTATTATTAACCACCAGTCCTGCTACAGTCAAACGCGACATTCGACACTTGAAGCAGGATGGGTATTTCGTTATGACGCGCGGGACGAAACACGACATGGGCCCCGGCACTTCTCATAAAACCCAGGTCCTGGAGTTATATTTCAAAGCCTATACCTTCACCGAAATCGAGAAAAAGACGAACCACAGCGAACGAGCTGTCTACCGCTACTTGAAAGACTTTACACAAGTCGCTACGCTCCATCATCAAGGCTTTCCTAACGCACAGATACGCCTGATCACCCATCTATCTGACCGGTTGATCCGCGAGTATCTCTCACTCTATGAGGAATACCAACACACAGATCGCATGACCCAACTCCTTCACCCAGAACCTGAGGACACAAAAAAGGGGGACCTCTCATGAGCAAACCTCTAACCCGCACGCAAATCAACGAGAAGAAATTCAGACGCATCAACGATAAGTCCCTACGACAGTTGCTCATTCACCGCTTTCTCAATGACTATGGTTATGACAAAGGCGAAGTCACTGCCACCGCCATTGTTGATGATATTCTTAAGACCGTTGAAGACTATTTCGTGATTACCCTTCCTTTGGAGAAACTCGCCACCGGCGATCAACTCCCGGATGAGCGTTTCTTGAGTTATGGACAACTCGTTTGGATGGCCGTCCCTATTGAAGAGCATCCAGAAAGAGGAAAGTCCATCGTCAAAACCCGCATGAAACCCGTCATCCTGACTTACCTCGCCGCAGAGGATATTGAATCCTTTCGCAACGGTTTCACCTCCCGGCAATTGCGGATCAATCGCTTGGTCCGCTGGTGTCATCAAGCTTATGACCAAGGGGCATTATTGACACAACTCGACTTGGCAGTTTTGCTCAATGTCTGCGATGCCGTTGTCTGTGATTATGTTAATGAATGGCAAAAAACCACTGGAGAACTCTTGCCCACCCGTGGCAATATCCATGACTTATCGGGGGCTATTACCCATAAGAAAGAGATCATAACCCTCTATCTTCAAGGACATCTCACCCCCAGGATTGCCGCAAAGACCAAACACTCTAAGGAGGCAGTTGACCGATACATTCGCGATTATGAGAGCGTCAAAGTCGTTCGGAAAGCAACCGCAGATATTGATAAAATCTCACAGATTACACGACTTTCTAAACGCGTCATCTCTCAATATCTCGACCTCATACCGCAGCACCAACTCCAAGCCATAGATGCAGACCTTGCCAATTCAGACTCAAACGATGAAGCCACTCACCAAGGAGAAGCCCAATGAGACCCTAATCCTATGTTCCCGACGAACTTTACTTCGCAAAACCGGGGCAGGTGCCTTGAAAATATGGTTGACAACCGCTACTGGTTTTGCTATACTTTAGACACGTTTATCGCTAAACGCATCATTTCTCAAAGAGGATGCTCGCGATCCCAACGCAACCCACTCATCAACGATCGCTGGGAAGCCAATAAACATCAGCCTTCCAGCTATCCTATGGTCATTTGATACTATTTAAGAAACGACACGATATCTTCACTTATATTACCACAATAATGGAAGAATGGCGGCGTCTAATTTCGTTATAAAAGGTTTATATCTCTATAACAGATTGTAAAAATTCAACATATAGTAATCTCAATATAGACTCTTATCTACAAAGTAATGCCCAACTCCTTTGCAATTGTATAAACATCTTTATCACCACGTCCAGATAGGCATACTACGATGGTTTTGCCGTCACCAAGTTTCGGCGCAAGTTCACGTAGGTACGCAATGGCATGCGCGGATTCTAATGCTGGAATGATTCCCTCAGTCTCCGACAACAACTGAAATCCTTCCACGGCCTCTGTATCGGTAATCGGCACATATTCCGCTCTACCAATTTCTCGATAATAACTGTGTTCCGGACCTACACCAGGGTAATCTAACCCCGCGGAAATCGAATGGGCAGGTGTTATCTGTCCATCATCTTCTTGCAATAGATAGCACTTTGCACCGTGAAAAACACCAACACTTCCTGCAATGAGCGGTGCGGCGTGCCGTCCGCTACGGATACTCTCACCTGCTGCTTCAACACCGATAAGGCGAACAGACTCGTCATGATAAAATGGATGGAACATACCGAGAGAATTACTGCCACCGCCAACACAGGCAACGACACAATCCGGTAAGATACCCTCCTGTTCTAAAATTTGTGCTTTCGCTTCTTCGCCGATAACAGCTTGGAAGTCTCTAACGATCATGGGGTAAGGATGCGCCCCGACAACTGAGCCGAGAAGCAAATATGTTGTGCGGACATTTGTAACCCAATCTCGGAAACAGGCATTGATGGCATCTTTGAGCGTACGTGAACCTGAATTGATAGGCACAACTTTTGTTCCCATCAACCGCATGCGGAATACGTTGAGTGCTTGTCGTTCTATATCCTCTTCACCCATATAGACTTCGCATTCCATATCAAACTTAGCAGCGACGGTTGCTGTCGCTACGCCGTGTTGCCCCGCACCGGTCTCGGCGATGATACGTTTTTTGCCCATCCACCGTGCAAGCAATATCTGTCCGATTGCACTGTTGATCTTGTGTGCGCCTGTATGGTTCAGGTCTTCTCTTTTAAGGTATATTTTTGCGCCACCGAGGGTTTCAGTTAACCGTTCTGCATAGTAGAGCGGATTTGGTCTCCCGACATATTCACTGAGGTAATACCGAAATTCCTTTTGAAAATCGGAATTATCTTTGAGTGTTGTGTATGCCTCTTCCAATTCTAAAAGTGCGGGCATAAGAGTTTCGGGGACATATCTTCCACCGAACTGTCCGAAGTGTCCTGTTGCATCAGGAAGTTGTTGCATGTAGTTCTCCATTTTGTGTTGTGTTTAGTTGTGCTATTATGTTTTCTTTTTCATGAGTGATTTCGTACGAAGGTTTGGACGTTCCAAAACCGATGGGTTTACAACCGATTCCGGCAGTTGACCAGTTAATACTTGTGCCACACACGTAGCGGCGGTGACCTCTAATTCAAGGATTGATTCTTCAGAGATAAAAGCAGCGTGCGGTGTGATGACCACATTGTCAAGACTGAACAGAGCTTCCTCCGATTGTGGCGGTTCGGTTTCCAATACATCCAAACCTGCACCTGCAATCTCACCATTTCGCAGTGCGTCAGTAAGTGCTGCTGTGTTTACAATCCCGCCTCGCGCAGTGTTGATTAGGAACGTTGTCGGTTTCATTATACGAAATTCGTCAAAACTGAACATGTGTTCTGTCTCAGGTGTCAAAGGTGCGTGAATCGTGATAAAATCTGATGTTTTGAGAAGTTCTTGAAAAGAGACTTTTTCCGCACCGTGATATCGAATTAATTCAGATGAGGCACGCGGAGAATAGATTTTCACAGCAAGTCCAAATGCTTTCGCTTTTGGGATAATCGCCTTTCCGATGTGTCCGAATCCTACAATACCTAAAGTTTTTCCACGTAATCTGAACATCTGAGGTCCGATATTCTGATCCCATATACCAGATTTAACTGCCGCATTGAAACGTGGTATTTTTCTGACACAAGCGAGCAGAAGTGCCATCGCGTGGTCAGAGACTTCATCAACACAATATGTTGGAACATTAGTAACGATGATCCCGTTCTCAGTGGCACTTTTCACATCAATGTTGTCTAACCCGATACCGCAACGAGCGATAATTTGACACTTTTTGGCTGCGTCAATGACACACTTGCGAATCGGTTTCCAACATGTGAGAATACCGTCCACCGTCGGCGCGAGGGTGAGGAGTTCTGCTTCCTCACCTGTTTCCGCCACAGTAAGTTCTGCCCCAACTTTTGCAAGTACCTGTCGTTCGGGTTCAATAGATGACCAAGCGTAATCGGTTATGAGGACTTTCCATTTGTTTAACATATTTGTTGAAATCTCGGTTAAAAAACCGTTCCTACAAGAGACATCCATATCAAGGAGACGATTAGTGATTGTCTTCGGCATCTCTAACTAAGATGATTCGGGATGTGGCTTACTGCTCTGCTTGAGGAGTTCAATCTCTGCGCGAAGTTCTTTAAGTTCTGTACGGAGTTCATCTTGCCCATGTTGTTTGATCATAGTAAAGACCTGTTGCACTCCAATTACTACCAATGTTACTGCCATAATGACTATTAACAACATTGAAGTGCTACCGTTTATTCAGACCAAAATTTAGCAAAGTTAAGACAAGTTTTTTTGCTCAAATTCCACAGGTGTCAAATACCCTAACGCAGAGTGAGGGCGTTTGTGATTATACACTTGTGTAATAAAATGCCCAATGCGGGCTCTCGCTTCGTGGATGTCCTCATAGTCGTTGAGATGAACTTCTTCTTCCTTGAGCGTGCGGATAAGTCTTTCAGCATATCCGTTCTCCCAAGGACACCCTCTCCGGGCGACTGAAATCTCAATCCCATGATGCCTAAGCAGTGAGATGGACGCATTTGAAAGATATTGAACGCCTTGATCAGAATGATGGATCTCTGGGACATTTTGACATAATGCTGTCTCCAAAGGTTTCAACGTTAGAGATTGCGTCAAGTGTTGACTGATATACCACCCTCTGATCATGCGAGTGAAGACATCCATGAGCAGACAAACATAGATAAAGTGTCCTTTGAGGCGGACGTAGGTGATATCGCCCACCCAGACCTGATCACATCGGGAGACATCAAGGTTTTCAAGGCGATTGCTCCAGGGACGCACACCCGCAACGGATGTCGTGGTTTGACAGACACGCTTGACAGAAACCGAGAGGTTGACGGACTTCATCAATCGGGCAACACGTTTATACCCGATGGTGTATCCGTTACGCACCAACAACTGTGTGGGACGCCTATATCCGTATGTTGGATATAGCAAAGATAACGTCTCTATTTCATCCTGGAGGCCCGCTTCACACGGGGCCTGCTTGGAGTGATAATAGAGGTTGCTTCGGTTGAAACCGAGTGTCTCACATATCTGCCGAACCGAAAAGTCTGTCCGTAATGCCGTAACCATTTCTCGTTGCTCCATCGGGGTTAGCTCAAGTAAGTTGAGGCTTTTTTTTGGATGTCAAGTGCCAAGGTCAACCGCCCAACGAGTTGCTCAAGTTGGGCGATCCGCTCCGCAGAGGCATCAGACTGTTTATCAGCGGGTTCAAAGAGGGTCGCCGCTTTTTCAAGAAGCTGTCGCTTCCACTTTGAAAGTTGTTCATCGATGAGGTTATGTCGCCGACACACTTCTGCTTGGGAACTTTCAACGCTGAGAGCCTCAAGAACAACTTCGGCTTTAAACTCGGGGGTGAAGTTTCTTCGTTTTCGTTTCGCCATCGGATACTCCTTTCAAGTAGATGGATATTATACCATAATCTTGTCTTAGAGAGTGGCCCGAATTTCCGATGGCAGTACAAGAACATGTCTGTGGCAGTCTCCGCTGGGCGTTTCCAAACCTTGTCAGCTATAGTCGGTTTGTGCAACTTGCCAAAGAGGTTTTGATGCCGTTGTCTATTTATCTGAACACTCGTTTCGGTGAATGTAGTGGAACTTCCTTTATTGGCTCAACGACACTTCCAGTTTGCCACAATCGTCGGATTTCAACGCATCGTGTCTTTGCTGATGGGGCAGAGCGATCCAAAACCTCTATGGGGTGGTTCTATGGGTTCAAACTGCATCTCGTTATCAACGATCAAGGCGATCTTCTGTCTGCTATGGTGACACCCGGAAACACGGATGACCGGCAACCCGTTCCACAGTTGACCAAAGGACTATTTGGTAAACTTTATGCTGATAAAGGATATATCAACAAAAAACTGCGAAATGAACTGCGGGAAGGTGGTGTGTCACTCGTTTACAAAGTGCGCAAGAACATGAAGTCAGAACCCTTGTCTGATATTGACGCAGAACTCCTGAAAAAACGGATGCTCATTGAGTCAGTAAATAAAGAACTCAAAAGCCAGACAGAAATCCAACATACACGGCACAGAAGTTATGCTAATTTTCAGGTGAATACAGTTGCTGCCTTGATCGCATATACCAATCTGAAGAAGAAACCTTCACTCAAACGCAAAGAACTTAAGGAAATTAAATATCCGTTTCCAATGATAAGTAACCACTAAACTATTTATCAAACTCACGTTAAGGTTAAAACCTCGCAAGCGAAAACCGATTACCATTTCTATAACACATCGCGTAGGAAACGTGCAGTGTGCGATTCCCCAACCTTGGCGACCTCTTCAGGTGTGTCCATCGCAATAAGATATCCACCGTCATCGCTGCCCTCTGGACCCAAATCGATAACCCAGTCAGCCGATTTGATAACATCCATGTTGTGTTCCACAGCGACAATCGTATTACCAGCGTCAACAAGTTTATTGAGCACGTTAAGTAGTTTTTGGACATCATCAAAGTGCAATCCGGTCGTCGGTTCATCCATGATATAGAGGGTAGTTCCGGTTTGACGACGGGCAAGTTCCTTCGCAAGTTTGACGCGCTGCGCCTCACCGCCTGATAACGTTGTCGCAGCTTGTCCCAACTGGATATAGTCCAAACCGACATCCGCTAATGTTTGGAGTGGACGTTTGATGCGATTGATATTGCTGAATAGGTCAAGTGCTTCCAACACTGTCATCTGTAATACTTCGGCAATGTTTTTGCCCTTGTAACGAACTTCAAGTGTTTCAGCATTATACCCTGTGCTG
Source organism: Candidatus Poribacteria bacterium (assembly GCA_965197475.1). Classification (GTDB taxonomy): domain Bacteria; phylum Poribacteria; class WGA-4E; order WGA-4E; family WGA-3G; genus MSPOR6. The sequence continues at coordinate 3,744,103 of CBDANF010000003.1, forward strand.
TTACAGTTCTCGCAAGGTATCCATACGTCAGGAAGGAAGTGCATCTCCACGCGATTAAAACGGTGCCCATCACATACTTCGCACTGCCCGTAAGAAAGGTTAAAACTGAAGCGTCCGCGGTTAAATCCGCGAAGTTTAGCATCCGGTAACTCGGCAAACATTTCACGAATTTTGGTGAATAGATCAGTATAGGTTGCAGGATTTGAACGAGGTGTCTCACCAATCGGTTTCTGATCAACGTGGATAACCCGTTCGATTGAACTTGTTCCTTGGATACTATCGTACTTGGCTGTTCCATACGGATTGTTTGTTTGTTCGCTTCCTTTTCTGATGGAGCGTCGAGTTTCCAAAGCCGGTCTTAGTGTGCCTTCAATAAGTGAACTCTTTCCGCACCCTGAAACACCTGTAACGCATGTGAGTGTTCCATACGGGATTTCAATGTCTATGTTTTTAAGGTTGTTTGTCTTCGCACCGAACAACTTCAGCCATTTTCCTGAGCCTTTGCGCCGAACAGCTGGCACAGGGATTTGCATCTCATTAGAGAGATAGGCTTGTGTCACCCCCTTAACTTGAGTGTTAAGTGTTGTTTCACCTGAGTCCCCTGCAGTCTTTGTAAGTGTTGGGGAGGGATAGGATATAGGTTCCGAATCGGTAAAGGCAGTAGGCGAACCGGTAGCGACTATTTCACCCCCCTGCTTACCCGCTTTAGGACCGAAATCAATGATATGGTCTGCGGCTAAAATAGTATCCCGATCGTGTTCAACCACAAGCACGCTATTGCCAATATCGCGTAAATCCTTCATCGCTAAAATCAACCGTTCTTGATCGCGTGGGTGCAAACCGATACTCGGTTCATCAAGGATGTAAGTTACGCCAGTGAGTCCAGTGCCAAGTTGGCTCGCGAGACGTATTCTGCGGATTTCTCCGCCAGAGAGCGTTGGGGCAGGTCTGTCCAATCCAAGATATCCGAGTCCGATGTCCTCTAAGAAATTGAGACGAATCTGAATTTGACGTAGCAGCTGCGCTTCAAACTCAGGCGAAGTATGGGCGTGGAGTGTAGGATGCGTTGCTCTTGAGGTAGATACATCCCTTACCTGCTCTCTGGCTGCTATTGCTGCTTGCGCACCCGCGCTTGTTGTGAGGTGTTTTTCTATTGCTTTCACGCGCGTGCCGAAAAATTTTATGATCTCCGAAATTGACATCGCCATCAATTCAGCAATGGTTTTATCAGAGAATTTGACGTTACGGGGGAATTCATCCAACCGAGTACCCTGGCAGGCTGTACATATTTTATGTCTTACCGAATCAGATCCACCGAGACCATCACAGTAGCCGCATGCCCCTAACTTATTGTTAAATGAGAAGTGTCGAGGAGTCAGCTGCGGAAAATTCCGACCGCATTTTGAACACATCGCATGTTCACTGAAGAAATATCTGTTTGGTTTCCCACTATCTTTTTTCTCCTCTATAATAACAAAGCCTTCACTTTCTATCAGTGCTAATTCTACTGCTTCTGTGAAACGGCTCTTTTCGTCATCAGCAAGTTGAACGCGGTCAATAACAAGAAAGACTTCATGGCGACGCCGTTTGTGGATTTCTGGTGTTTCATCAAGTCGACAAATCTCACCGTCAATTTGGACACGCGCGAAACCTCTTTTTTGCAACCTGCGAAACGCATCGGCATAGTCCTCATTCCCTTTCAAGCCTGGGGTACGGTCCGCATCTATTACCACTTCAAAATCAGTCATTCGAGAAAGGTTATCAGAGATTTTCTGTATATTTTGAATACGAAAATTTGTAAGTGGTGACAAAATATCTACTCTCTTTTCTGGTACGAGTTGGTAAACATGCTCAACTATTTCCTGTGCGGTCTGAGGGCGGACCTCTATTTGGCAATCAGGGCAGTGCGGTTGCCCCCATCTTGCATAAAGGGTTCGTAGACCTTCATGGATTTCGGTAATCGTTGCCACTGTGGAGCGCGGGTTTTGGCTGGGACTTGAATGCGATATTGCAATCGCTGGCGACAACCCTTCAATCTTTGAGACTTTAGGCTTTTCCATAGTTCCAATAAATTGGCGAGCATAAGTGCTAAGCGTCTCAATATAACGACGTTGTCCTTCAGCATAAATGGTATCAAGCGCAAGCGATGTTTTGCCAGACCCGCTAACGCCAGTAAATGCGGTTAACCGTTGATGCGGAATTTCAATATCAATGCTTTTCAGATTGTTTTCTTGCGCACCACGTACGAGAATGGATTTAGAGGTTACAGTGTCCGTTTCATCAAGAACGGGCTGCGGCACGATACCGTTTTCTGTGATATTGTGTTTTGTGTCTAAGGACTTCCAGAGATCGAATTCACCATGGAGGGCTTGCCCCGTATAGGATTCTGGTATATCTTTAACCTCTTCAGGCGTGCCTATAGCGACAATTTCACCGCCACCGATACCACCTTCAGGACCTAAGTCAATAAGATAATCCGCTGAATTGACTACCTCAAGATTGTGTTCAACCACGACCACAGTGTTACCATCGTCAACCAAGCGATGGAGAATGGTCAAAAGTTTGTTTACATCGTCAAAGTGTAGACCAGTTGTGGGTTCATCAAGTATGTAGAGCGTTTTGCCAGTGCTTCGTTTAGAAAGTTCCTTTGAGAGTTTAATCCGTTGTGCTTCACCACCGGAAAGCGTAGGCGCAGGTTGTCCAAGTTTGATATATTCCAAACCAACATCGTGAAGTAATTGTAATCCTCTCGCAATTTTGGGGAGATCGGAGAAATGGGCAAGGGCAGTTTCAATATCCATTTCAAGCACATCGGAAATACTTTTCTCTTTATATTTAATGGTGAGCGTTTCGTTGTTATAACGTTTTCCGTTACACACATCGCATTCTACCCAAACGTCTGCAAGCAATCCCATGTCAACTTTTTTAGCACCATTGCCGGTGCATGCTTCACATCTTCCACCGGGAACGTTGAAACTAAATCGTCCCGGTTTATATCCGCGTAGTTTGGCATCAGGCAAGTTCGTATAGAAGGCTCGGATTGCATCAAATACCTTTGTATAGGTTGCGGGATTAGAGCGGGGTGTCCGTCCGATGGGTGCCATGTTAATGTTAATAATTTTATCAATGACATCGGGAACGGGGACGGTTTCGTCTTCAATGATACCTTGAATTCTGTCGTAGTCACCTGGCACAGTTTTCGCCTTCATTAGGTCTCGTGCAAGTGCGCTGTAGAGAATATCATGGATGAGCGAACTTTTTCCTGAACCGCTCACACCTGTCACACAGCACAAAGTACCAACTGGGATTTTAGGACTAATCTCTTTTAGGTTGTTTTGACGCGCGTTGCAGATTTGCACCCACCGATCGCCTATAGATCGTCGCGACTCAGGGTGCACAATCTCTTTTTCACCTCGTAGATATTCGCCTGTAAGAGAGTCGCACTCTTTTATGAATTGGTCAGGTGTTCCCATACCGGTAATCTGCCCGCCTTTTATACCAGCACCCGGTCCAAAATCAACTAACCAATCGGCAACTAACATAGTCGCTTCATCGTGTTCAACGACGATAACAGTATTGCCTTGATCACGGAGGTTTAAAAGTGTTTTCAGCAAGCCGGCATGGTCACGAGGATGTAATCCGATGCTTGGTTCATCAAGCACATAAGTCACATCGCGAAGTCCAGCACCGACCTGGCTTGCCAAGCGGATTCGTTGTGCTTCGCCACCGGACAGTGTCGGCGCGGAACGCGACAAGGTGAGATATCCTAATCCAACGTCCATGAGAAAACCCATGCGTGATCGGATCTCTTTTAACAGTTCTGACGCGATGAAAGCCTCGCGATCCGGAAGTTCAACAGTATTGAAAAAGGTTGTTGCGTCCTGAATTGACATATCAAGGACATTAGTGATGTTCATTCCATCTATGGTGGTGGCTTTAACCCCTTCTTTCAAGCGAGTTCCATCACATGCCTGGCACGGCATCTTGACAAAATAATCGGGAAGGTTAGAGTCTCCATCTTCGTTAACGTCTAACCAGAGAAATCGTTGCTCATGTGCAGGAATCAGTCCTTGAAATCTGCCGCGAAACTTTTTCCGCCGCCGCCTGCTATCTCTTGAAGGCTGGTAAAAAGTGAGCACAGTGTCACCAGTGCCATATAGGATGGCATGCTGCTGCTCATGTGTCAAATCCTTCCAAGCGGTTTTTAAACTGAACTTAAGATGTGATGCAAGGGTACGGAGGACAATTTTCTCTTCAGGCCCCGGTTTTTCCCACAAAAGTATCGCGCCTTCAAGGACAGGTAGCGTTTCATCTACGATGATTAGCCGTGGAGAAATTGCCATTTGCAGACCTAATCCTCGACAATGCTCACACATACCGTAAGGACTGTTAAAGGAAAAGTGGCGAGGTTCAGGCACATCGTAACTAATTTGGCAGTTTGTGCAGGCATACTGTCTACTAAATAGGAGATCTTCGCCATTCGAAGCCGTTCGTGAGGTATCACTATCTGAAGACACAACATTCACAATTAGACTATCATCTCCAATTGTAAGCGCAGTTTCTACGGCATCAGCAACGCGACTATGTATATCGTCTTTAATAATGATTCTATCGACGACAATATCAATGTTGTGGGTTTGATTCGGGTTGAGCGAGATGTCTGAACTGATTTCGTGTACTTCACCATCAATTCGAGCGCGAACAAAGCCCATCTTGCGAGCGTCTGATAACTCTTTACGATATTCTCCGCGCCTACCTCTCACGATAGGTGCTAAAATCATGAGGCGTGTACGAGGGGGGAAACTGATTATCCGTGTAACGATGTCGGCGATCGTTTGTGAACCTACCTCTTGTCCACATTCAAGGCAGTTGAATTGTCCTGCGCGGGCAAATAAAACGCGAAGGTAATCGTATATTTCGGTTACGGTCGCAACCGTTGAGCGGGGGTTATGTCCTGTGGAACCTTGGTCAATGGCAATTGATGGTGACAAACCGACTATCTTATCAACTTCGGCTTTACCGAGTTGTCCCAAAAATTGTCGTGCATAAGCGGAGAGCGATTCTATATATCGCCTTTGTCCTTCGGCATACACGGTATCAATAGCAAGTGAGGATTTGCCTGAACCACTGACCCCAGTGAAAACAATCAACTTATCTTTCGGTAATTGGATATCAATATTTTTTAGGTTATGTTCTCTTGCGCCGTGTATGTCAATTGACGCTTCTGCCATAGCATTATTCCTCTTTTAATAGTTGTCGGTTATCGGTAGACTATCCGCTTTTTAACCTTCATCTGCTATAAATCTAAAAACCCACCTAATTCTCTGAGTTTACGCACGTCTCTACGCCAATCCGATTTGACAGTCACGTATAATTCTAAAAAGACAGAGGTATCCAAGAACTTCTCTATATCAAGACGTGCCAATTCGCCAACGCGTTTAATCAACTTCCCGCCTTTACCAATAATTATCTGCTTTTGTGACTGCCTTTCAGTGTAAACAATTGCTCGGATATAAATGATTTCTTCCGAGTTGCGGCGTTGCCTTTTCTCAAATTCCTCTATCACAACAGCAGATGCATAAGGGACTTCACGTTGCGTGATAAGCATTATTTTCTCTCTGATTGTTTCGGAGATGAAAAATCGTTCCGGTAGATCGCTGAGTTGATCTTCCGGGAAATAGCGCGGTCCTGGCAGCAAATAGGACTCGGTTTGCTCCAGCAGAAGCGGCACACCATCAGCAGTTTGGGCAGAGATCGGTATCATTGCACCAAATTCAAACTTTTCACTGTAATTGTCGAAAAGAGGTAATAGGGTCGGTTTGGCAACCAGGTCTATCTTGTTTAGAACGAGAATTGTTTTGGCAACTTTGATGCGGCGAAGTCGTTCTATAATCTTGTCTTCAATCTCTTTAATAGGGTGTGCAACATCAATAACGAAAAGAATTACGTCCGCATCGCGTAAAGCCCCATAAGCAGTTCGCACCATCTCAGATTGCAAGCGGTACTTCGGATCCATCAGTCCTGGCGTATCAACAAAAACCATCTGATGTGTGTCGGTGGTAACAATCCCGCGAATCTGATTGCGAGTTGTTTGCGGTTTGGGGGTGACTATCGCTAATTTCTGTCCTAAGATGGTATTAAGCAGGGTTGATTTTCCAACGTTGGGTGCACCGATGATACTTACGTATCCAGACCTGAAGTTTTCATCTTCGGGCAAGTTTTCCGAACCTTGATATGTAACTTCTGACATGTGTTGACCTAATACTTGAATAATATGTGTGGTATGAAAAAATAAACGACATAAACTTAATTACCACGGTGTTGTGTTTTTGTACCTTAACTATTCTTTGAGAAATCTCGTTTACAAGAAAGACATTTTGGAATATTTGTAATTATCCTCAAACCGCATCCTGGACAGAATCGCCCTGGGTAGAACAAATGTCTACGGTATCTTCTGCCAAATCTGTCTATTTCGGTATAGTTGGAATTTGGAAAAACCACTATAAACAATAGTATAATGAAAACAACAAGAAATCCGAAGAAAATACTGAAACCAGAAAGAGGATCCATTTTTTTACTCCTTCAACAATAATTATCATAAAATATGGATAGTGTTGCGAATTTCAAAGCTTGATTCAATACAGAATAAATTGCTTCTTAATCATTATAATAATTTAGTCCAAAACTAAAGTGTCTTTTCTGTAGGAGCGACCCTCCTGGTCGCGACTTCATAAAAAACGTGAACACCACGCCTGCGTTGTTTCCTAAGCAGTTTTAGCTAAATCTTCCACGCTCAACGCGTCTTCACCGAATACGCTTCTAAAGGTTGAACCGTGACGGGATCGCGTTTCGCCATGCATGTAGCAGACACTAAAAGCCCGTCGTGGAATATCCGTTTGGTTTGTACCTGAACTGTGAAGCATCCAATTATGTAGCAAAACCACCTCTCCTGCTTTCAATTCCAGAGGATGCGGTGTAGAATTTTCAACAATGTCGTCAATCTGTTCTTGTGTCAGAAATCCAGAACCGTGTGAAGGATTAATAAGGCTGCTGTGTGAACCGGGAATAATGTGCATACATCCATTCTCTATCGTTGCTGGGTCCAAGGCGGTATAAATGGTAATCTGCGGGTCACGGTCAAGGTCTGTCCATCTATCTTGATGCCAAACGAGATAGGTGCCTTCGCGTGCAGGCTTATTCATAAACATTGCTCGGAAACATAAAATTGGAACGTCATCCCCATAGATTTTCGCACACGCTTCCTTGAAGGTAGGGTTCTGGAGATACGATAAAAAATACGGATCAAATTCAAGATTCTGAATTTTCCGATACAACAACGTTGCCCCCTTATGTCCTGCAGACTGAGGGCCGGGGGCGTTTGTTCCGGGTGCTCTGTCAAGCTGCATCATGATTTGGTTATAATCAAGGGGTGCCTTACCCAGCATGATGTCATCCATGCGTTGCTGTAAATCAGCTAATTCATCATCAGTGGCAACCTGACCGATGCGAACGTAACCGTATTCCGAAAAATGCTCCCACTGTTCATCTGTTATCAGCTGTTCCATTCATTGCCTCCATCCATGTGAACATATCGGGTTATAAAATCTTTTTTATTGAAGTGTTCGTCTTTTAAAGTATAGCATGTAAGTATAACATAATTGCCAACAAAATTGAAAAATATTATTGAGTTACAACATAAAAAGTTAAAATAGATTAATTTTCAATATTTGAAAATAATGCAACATTTTATAACCTAAAGTGCGTCTAATTAATCAAGTGAATGTAAAAACTCCGGAGGATTCCCATGAAAAAGAAGGATGCTGAGATGATTCAGCGTACATTAGACGGTGACCAATCGGCATTCACCGCTTTAGTAGAAAAATACCAAAAGGGTGTGCACGCACTCGCATGGCAGAAAATTGGCGATTTCCATATTGCCCAGGAGATTACACAAGACGCTTTTCTCCGAGCATACCAGAAACTCGGGACATTGAAGAACCATAACCTGTTTTCTGGATGGCTCTATGTTATTGCCACACGCTTGTGTTGTGAATGGCTCCGTAAGAAACGTCTACCCATGCAATCCTTAGAAACCGTTGATAACAATGAGGTGGACCAAGTGGCATATACACAATACATGGAAGAACAGCGAGAGGCAGATGCCGACGAAAATCGGCGTGAACTGGTTAGAGATTTGCTCAAAAAATTACCAGAGAGTGAACGCACAGTGATGACACTTCACTATCTTGGTGAAATGACGTGTGAATCGATTGGCGAATTCCTTGGTGTATCTTCAAATACCATTAGGAGTCGTCTGAGTCGCGCACGTAATAGATTAAAGAAGGAGGAAAATATGATAAAAGAAAACCTTAGCAGTTTCCAACTCCCGACACAAATGACAGAAAACATTATGAAGGAAATTTCACGATTTAATCCAGTAGCACCTTCAGGTAGTAAACCGTTGGTACCATTGGCTGTTTCTGCTGTCTCTGCTGTTTTTGTTTTATTACTGATGGGAATTGGGGCACAAAACCTATACCGCTTTCAGAAACCGTATAGCTTAAACGCACAATCAGAACCGATGATTGAAATATCAGAAGCACAACTTGTCATTGATTCTCCAGCAAGACCTGCTGTTAGAAATCATGTCGGACATTCGGATATAACAGGTAAGAGCAACGGTGAAGGTCAGAAACCCGATGATCCGCTATTCGCTGCAGCAAATGCAGATGGAACTGAAGTATCAAAGTCGAAATCACAGTGGGTACAAACAAAAGGACCAGAAGGCGGTGCAGTATCCACCCTCTTCAAAACAACGCGTGGGAACATATACGCCGGTGCCGAGCACGGTCTCTACAGACTCACAGATGATGGACAGGCGTGGAAATTTATTAGCAAAATCAAGGGACCTTCACGCTCTACAAAAGCAACAAGAAGGATGTGGTGGCCCGTCGTAGAACGTCAGGATATTCTCTACCTTGCGACCAATAAAGAGATATTAGCTTCTTCAGATAGAGGCGAAAATTGGGAAACACTCTGTAAGTGTCCAGAAGGTCAACTTGTCGGCATGGTGATAACTGATGGGAACCAAGGCTCGCGAAGCAACATAGTTGTTTATTTAGCTTATACTAACGGAATATATCGCACGGTTGATTTTGGTAAATCATGGATTCCGCTCTCAGGGAGGGTAACAGACAGGAAAATTCGCGCAATAGCTGCCATTGAAAATACTGTCTTTGCTGGTACCGATAAGGGGCTTTTTCGTTTCAATAATGAAATATGGGAACATTTACCCATCAGTCAAGAGGATAGATCTGGCAAAACAACTGATTCAATTTTTGCATTAACAACCTCAGACAATAGGTTATACGTCTCAGCAAAGAAGAAGAATGCAGCAATAAATCGTAACCAGACACATCAACAAATTGAAATAAAGACATCATCAGGCGACCTTGATCGGATAGAAGTAACTGATAATACGGGCGATTCTCAACTACCTAATGATTTTGCTATTTATCGTTCAATTGACCTCGGCGAGTCGTGGGATTCTATTACTCCGAAATTAGATGGTGACTTGAAAAAAGATAGTTATACGGTTGATGTTCCATCTTTATTGACCAACAAGGATGGCATCATAAACCCATTACTATTAAATATAACAGAGATCACTGCATCCGGGAAAAAGGTAATAGTGATGACGAGTAAAGCAGAATATTATTCAGGTGATGCAGGTGAAAATTGGACACGCATAGAACATCCTGACAATGTAGCGTATGCTTCAGATACAGCACTGTTGAATGGGAACACTTTCTATAGAGGCGGAACACAAGGAATTCAGCGTTCTACTGATGCGGGCAAATCATGGCATCAATTTAATACCGGACTTGTGAATACAAATGTCAAACATTTAAATGTTATAAACGGGGTACTCTTTGCTAACACAGAAACAGGGTTTGTCAATTCTACTGATAGAGGTGAATCGTGGACTCCAGTTCTCGGACATATAGGCCACCTCACACATATTGTAGAATTCGACGATGAACTCTATGTAAGAGCTTATGCAAAAGGAACATCCAGATACTTGCGATTATCTTCTGAAGACAATAGTCTCAAAAGTATATCTGAAATACCCAGTTTAAAATTTATGAAAGATAACAAGTCGATTGAAATTGTGATAGACGAAAATAGAATTCGCATGAAACCATCTCTCGGAAGTTTTGCTGTTACAGACACTGCTTACTACGTGAAATATAATGACAAACTTTTCAGATGGAGTATTGGCACTCTGAATTGGTACGACATTGGAGTAACGGATATGGATAAATTTGCCGTTTCAGGTGAAACTGTTTACGTTGGTAAGCAGAATGGACATCTGCTGCAATCGTTTGATGAGGGAAACACTTGGAACGATATGAGTACTGTCATTGCAAATTTACCGTTTACTGTTGAAAGTTTCAATACAATTACGTTTGCTGGTGAAACTGTCTATGTAGCAACCGACAAAGGTGTTATTCGTTCAAGTTATGGTACTGATTGGCACATTCTCACCGACGTAGAGGGAACACCTCTCGTCGTAGACAGGTTTGCAGTGGATGGTACAACGGTATTCGGTCATGCTGGGCAAAAGGTGTATCAGGTTAAAGAAGATTCGGATACATGGGAGCAGATCAAGCGAGAAATCCCATATCCTGTTAACTGTTTTGATGTGGATGGGAATATGCTTTATGTTGGAACAAGCGGACGAGGTGTGCTCAGCTTCACGCTTGACGAGTAGTTTTACCTAATCACCTAACCTTCTTTATTTGAAAGAAAAAACAGTTTGTTTTACTTTTCCGGACAATAGGTAGGAGTGCTTACTGACAAGTACACCTCATAAGTTAGGTAGAACTCGTGAAACCTAACAAATTCGGTAATCCACATAAAGTTGTCGCTGAAAATGAATTGAAACCTTAATTCACAAAATCTATTTTGCAGGTATATATTAAATTCACAGATGACTGTGTAGTTTTTATATATAACGTGAGTCGTGAGTTCGGTATAAGCAATTTTTTGTAGAGCAAACTTTTAGTTTGCGTTCCACGGGCGCATAAACTAAAAGTTTGTGCTACAACACACTCGGTAAATCTGGTTTCCTAAACACACCGAATCAAAGTGTCCAAGTAATTCTAAAATTCACTATATTAGCGAAATGCATCATTTGCAATTTCCGTTCTTAAGTAATACGCAATTAACGCGATTTGTAGCGCGAGGTCTCCGTGCCTCGCAATGCTAACCGCTATTAGAAAACTTCTAATCCCGTTAATTTGGTATAAGTTGTTGATAGTCTAACAAAATAGAAACTAAATAGGAAAGAATATCCATTTTAATACCCAATCATTATACAATTTTGTAATACAGAAAAGGGACTCTCTTTTCTGCTTTGGTCTCTAAAATATAATAAATTCCCAAACATAGTATAATTTTACTATAGTACGAACAATTTTATTCTGTCAGGACTTCCGTTCTGATCAGGTAAAGAAAGTTAAATACAAATTGGAGGATAAACAATGTTGAATTATTTTCGGTCAATTTCCGCTTTACTGCTTATATTTTGTTTAGGTGTAACGCTACTCGCTAACGAACAAGCAACCTACTATTTTCCGGATAAACTCGGTAGTTCTTGGGTTTATGTAGATCAAGATGGAAATGAACTCACTCGGTACGCTATTGAGGAAAAAGATGTTGAAGGTGAGACATTTCGTGCCTTTAGTTATGAACCCGCAATTGAAGATTGGGAAAATTATGATTGGATTATACATCCCTTCCTATATCAAGTCAATGAAAATTGGATTTCATTTTATGCCGGTAGTGATATAGAAGATGTGATCAAATCGCGCATGAGTGAAAATATGCAGGAAACACAGGAGCAATTACAGGAGCAGTTGAACCAACAAGAGATTGTCGATCAACTCCCACCTGGAGTCACCATTGATTTGGATTATACCGTTGATCCCACAGCACAAGATCATTTCTATCTTTTGCTAACACCTGCTACTTTTAATGAAGAATGGATTGCTATGGAATATCAATATAAATTGGATATGTCTCTTAGTATTCAGGTTGATCTGCACACAACCGAAGATCACCCTATCAATTCATCCTCGGTTAAAGTTGTACAAACCGGAAAAGTTATTGGAACAGAAACCGTTGAAACTGAAGCAGGAACTTTTAAAGACTGCTTAAAAATTGAGTATCGTACTGTTGAAACTACTACAAGCACAAAACTTCCTGCAGAGCAATCTCAACCTCTTCTTGAACAAGAAGCCAACGAAGAACAAGAAGTTGACGAATCAATTAAAACATTGTGGCTAGCCCCAAACGTGGGAATCGTCAAATTCAAGAATGAAGATGAGGATATAGCTCTTGAATTAAAAAGTTATGAAATCAAATCTGATAACTCGGAAAACGAGGAGAACAAATAATCCATAAGACTTGCTTGAACTCACTTACCTCGGATCAATGATCCTTGAAGTAGAAATTCACAATGTAGAATAAACTGTGTCTTTTCTAAAAAAACAGTTTATTCTACTTTTCCAGACAGTAGATAGGCGCGCTTACAAAGCGCGCCTATCTACTGCAAGTATACCCCATAGATTAAGTAGAACTCGCGAAACCCAACACGACACTTTTCAGTCATTTTGACAAAATACTACACACCATCCTGATTTACTATAGTTGGCAATTGTCTAACTTTGTGCTATACTCCTTAAAGCAATACTCTCCAATAAAGCGATTTCTTCATAATCTTTTTACCGAAGCAAACTGCACCAAATTAGTTTGCCGCTCTCAATCACGTACTTTTTTCTCAAAAATGCAACCTTCAAATGCCAAATAGCATCTTTAACTTAAAAGATTAGTTTTGTTTGTGAGGTGTTCCATGAAACATGATGATGCTGAGTTGATTGAACGCACACTTGAAGGTGATTCCCAAGCCTTTGCTGCACTTGTAGAAAAATACCAAGAGCAGATACACGCGCTGGCGTGGCAGAAAATTGGTGATTTTCACATCGCGCAAGAGATAACACAAGATGCCTTCATCACAGCGTATCAAAAACTTTCAACCCTCACACATCACAACCGCTTTGCGGGATGGCTATATGTCATTACCAGTAACAAGTGTAATATGTGGCACCGAAAGAAAAAACCGCAACTTCAATCTCTGGAGGAAACAGACCCTATGGAGTTAGAAGAGGTGTATTATTCAGATTATGTGTCTCGGCAACGTGAAGAAGCAGCGAATAAAAATCAGCGAGCGATTGTTCGGAAGTTGCTCAATAAACTCCGAGAAAGTGAACGGACAGTCGTAACGATGCATTACCTTGCAGGCTTAACATGTGAAGAGATTGGTAGGTTTTTGGGTGTGTCGCCGAACACGGTTAAAAGTCGGCTGCATCGCGCCCGAGAGAGGTTAAAGAAGGAGGAAGCAGTGATTCAAGAAAATCTTAGCAGTTTCCAACTGCCAGCACAAATGACAGAAAACATCATGAAGGAAATTTCACGTCTTAATCCAATAGCACCTTCAGGAAATAAACCTTTAGTACCGTTAGCAATATCCGCTGCATCAGCAATAATAGTTTTTTTGCTGATAGGCTTTGGGGCGCAAAATCTAATTCGGTTTCAAAAGCCTTATAGTATAAAGGCAACATCAAAACCAACGATTGAAATCGTTGACACACAAATAGTCTTGGAATCCTCTGCCAAACCTTCAATAAACAATCAAGTTGGACGTTCGGATGTTCTCAGTAACAATGATGGAACGGGACAGGAACCGGATACATCACTATTTACTGGAGCACAGACGGATGATACTGAAAGAACTAATTTCAAAGGTAAATGGAAACAGACGAATGGACCTTACGGTGGCAAGATAACAACGCTTTATGAAACCACTAATGGCGTGCTCTTCGCGGGGACAGAGAACGCAGGTATTTTTCGCTCCACTGATAATGGAAACAACTGGACACCAGTTAATACTGGATTAAACAATGAAGGGCGATTTATGGATGTTACTGCATTCGCGGAAAAGGGGAATAAGATCTATGCAGGCAGGTGGGAGGCATTATACGTTTCTACTGATATTGGCAACACCTGGCAACCTGTATCTGCTATCCAACGCCCTGGGGAAATCAGTGGTATTGTGATCCTTGATGACCATATCTACGTTAGTACACATTTCAAAGGTGTTTGGCAGTCTAAAGATGGTAATTCATGGGCACAAATCAATGACGGACTTGGAACGACGACGTTTCATGGGATGCTCTTAGAGAATGACCTGCTAACAGTGATGGAGGTTTTTAGACTCTCAAGTCATGGGACAATGCTGGTTGCTACTACAAGAAAAGGACTCTTTCGTAGAACAGGGAATGAAGACTCGTGGACACTTACCAATCCAGTTGACGTTGAGCATTCAGATGGGGTTGAGTCGGAAAACAATTCGCAAGATAAACCAGGATTAAATTCTTCACCTAAGCAACATTCTTCATCTGATTTACATGTTGAGTCGTTCGCTTCAATGAAACATTTACTTTTTTTGAGTGGATATATGGGGAAAAAATCTGGGATCTTCCGGTCAAATGACGTAGGCGACTCATGGACGCTCATCACCCCAGAAAAAGTAAAAGAAGAAAGTGATGACGTTCAGACAATTGCCGTGCAAGGTGGGAGGCTATACGCTGGCACTTCTGACGGTTTGATCTATCTTTCGGAGGATATGGGTGATTCATGGATATCAATCAATGATGGGGTAATGCATGGTGATGTATTATCATTGTTACCAATCAATGATAATACTGTCTTCATAGGCACATCTAAAAATGGAGTCTTTCGCACAACAGACGCAGGGGATTCTTGGGTAGAATGTAACACTGGCATAATAAATACATCTGTCAGAAAATTAGAGGTCATTGGTGATAAACTATACACCGTTGTTGGTAGAAAAATTGTCTATTCTGCCGACGGTGGAGATACATGGTTGCCTATAAACGATCCTTCAAAGCAGAGCAAATGTGGTGTTCTAACCATTTGTGTATCAGATGGAGAGCTCTACATCGGTGCTTACTTTGGTGATGATAAATATATTCCATCTCATCTTGGTGGTGAGGGTGATAGTGTTTACAGGTTGAATAGAAAAAATAAAACTTTGGTTGAACTTTTCACAGATATGGAATTGTAAGTATGGATGTAGTTGGCAATACATTTTATATGGGCACATGGGACAGTGGAGTCTTCCAGTGGGATCAGAAAACGGGTCTTACCAAACTTGGTTTGGTACATCACAACATCTGGCTAATATCTGCAAATAGTGAGAATGTGATTGCGGTTACTGGAGATAGTGAAATCTACCGTTTTAAAGAGAACCGTTGGGAGCCTATTCACTCAACGGATATGATTGATGGCGGTTTGTCTGATCTCAAATGGGTTGGTTCAACGTTATATGTAACCATTTGGAACAAGGGGGTATTTCGTTCCAGGGATGGAGGCGATACTTGGGCACCCATCAACGATGGTCTGGATGAGATATCTGCTACATCAATTGGAACAGATGGTACTGAGGTGTATGTCAGTACATCTACAGGTATTTTCCAATGGATAGAAGAGAAACAACATTGGAAGTCGATTGGTTCTCTTACACAACAGGTTTCATCTTTAGCAGTAGTTGACGGTTTTCTTTACGCTGGTACTGTCAATAGCGGAGTGTATAAAATTCGGATTGAGCAATAAACTGCTTATAGTTGATTTACAGTTTACATTATTCTTTTCGGCGCGCTTACATGAAGATTAAGAAAACAAATCGGTCCTTTGGCGAGGTTAGGAAACCTCGCCAGCAAGGGTAAACCTGCCTCGTGTGGACAGAAAAGGACCGAATTTTAAAATTAATCTTCATCAAGCGCGCCTACCAGTAAATTATAATGCGCGCCTATTAGTAGGTTTTATAACACTCCTATTAGTAGGGTGCTTTTTTATAATTCTCCACAAATCCCTTCTCACATTTGAAAAAAATTATCGTTCTTCCCTCCAAATTTGCATTTTTTTCCAAAATATGCAATTCTATACCACAAAATCGCGTCTATATATTATGAAAGATCAATTTGCTATTGAGGTATCAGATGACATACGATGATTCTGATCTGATTCAACAAACATTAGAAGGTGATCAGCAAGCGTTTGCTGCACTTGTGGAAAAATACCAAAAACAGATACACGCGTTGGCGTGGCAGAAAATTGGTGATTTCCACATTGCGCAAGAGATTACGCAGGATGCGTTCTTTACAGCATTCCAAAAACTTTCGACGCTCACAGACCATAATCGTTTTGCGGGGTGGCTATACGTGATTGCAAACCGCAAATGTATTGCGTGGCACAGAAAGAAATCACCACAACCACAATCGTTAGAAGCGACAGACACAGTTGAATTAGAGGAGGTGTACTATTCAGAATATATGACCCAACAACGCGAAGAAGCAGCAAATCAAAAAAGACGTGCAATAGTCCAGAAATTGCTAAGTAAGCTACAAGAAAGCGAGCGAACAGTAGTCAATCTGTATTACATCGCAGAGATGACATGTGAAGACATCGGCAAGTTTTTGGGTGTATCTCCGAACACGGTTCGCAGTAGACTTCACCGTGCAAGGAATAAAATGAAAAAGGATGAAACAATGATTAAAGAAAACCTTAGCAGTTTCCAACTGCCGACACAATTAACGGAAAATATTATGAAAGAGATTTCACGCCTCAATCCAATAGTACCTTCTGGAAGCAAACCTCTGGTGCCGTTAGCCATATCTGCTGCCTCAGCCATTTTAGTTGTCCTATTGATGGGAATTGGTGCGCAACATCTATATCGTTTTCAGAAACCGTATCGTTTTGATGCGCAATCAGAACCGACAATTGAAATAACAGAAACGCAACTTGTCATTGACACGCCAGCAAAACCTGCTGTTCGGACCGCAATTGGTCGTTCAAATGTTTCAGGTAAGAACAACGGTACGGGACAGAAATCAGATGCCTCTCTGTTCGCTGCAGCACAAGCTCAAGAGTCAGAGATTCTAAAGTCCAAACAGAAATGGATTCAGGCAAAGGGACTGGAAGGGGGTGCAGTCACTTATCTCTTTGCAACAACTCGCGGTGACATGTACGCAGGCACACTCAGTGGTCTCTATAGGCTTACAGATGATGGAAGTGCGTGGAAACTCATCAACACCCGTAATATACTTTCACCCAGCGCAGAAATTGAGGGAGAGGGTTGGGGACAAATGGTAGAGAGTGGTGATACCCTCTACTTTGCCACGAAAACAGAAGTGTTAGCGTCTACAGATAGAGGTGAAAAATGGAGGACGCTCGGCAAGCATCCGGGAGGTGTGCCTATTGGCATGGTAATAACGGATCACACATTTTATCTCGGTCACCGTGAAGGGGTATTCCGTTCCAAGGATGGTGGCACATCATGGATGCCGTGGACACATTTAATCAATGAGCAAACAGGCAACAAAATTCGCGCAATTGCCGCTATTAAAAGTACTCTCTTTGCAGGAACCGATAAAGGTCTTTATCGTCTCAATGACGATATCTGGGAAAAAATATCCATCGGCCAGGGGAATGCACAGGAAAAAGAAATTGGCATTCATGATTTGGCAGTTGTAGGAAATCAACTCTTTGTTGTAGTCTTACCGATAAAACTAAGAGGGACCTATGCAGTTAAGTTGCCCTTAGGAGATAAAAAATCAGTTAGTAATTTCGGTTGGAAGCTTTATCATTCAATTGATAGCGGTGATTCATGGAATTTGATTGCACACAAAGACAAAATTATCAATATGAGAAAGTCTTATTTTCCATTACAAGTATTAGGACCCAGGATGCACCAATTTCCGTTTACAGGGATGGGACCCAACTTGAATGTAAAGATAGCCGCAGTAAAAGGTAGAATCGTAGTAATAGATAGCGATTACCAGTCCTACTCAATTGATGGAGAAGGAAATTGGGTATTAGATGATACTTCAAATAACGGCAGTATACACAACATAACTCCAGTCCCTGTGATGTTAAACCCAAATACCATATATACTTCCAACGCATACGGCATTTATCGTAGTACGGATGGTGGCAAGTCATGGCAACAATTTAATTCAGGGTTAACAGGAACCTCCATCTTGACTTTAGTTGCTGTTAATGATGCCCTTTATGCGATTACACCTGAAGGACTTGTCACCTCAACTGATGGAGGTGAATTGTGGACAAATGTTTTCCTCGTAGGGGGAGATTTTACTATGAGTCTGAAGATTTTCCACGAGTCAGTCTATGTAAGAACTGATAGAATGTTAGCGCAAGCAAGTACCATTGTCAAAAATGTGCAAGTTCCCGAGATGAAAATAGGGGATATGAAAATTAATCGTTTATCAACAAAAAACGGTAAGAAAACCTTCATTCGTGAAACCCCCACTTTTGAACAAAGTAACCTACCTGCTATTGGAACGGTACCCGGAAACTTTGCCGTTAGTGGTACAACCTATTATGCAGAATACACCAAAAAACTCTTCAGATGGAAACCTGGTGCTACTGAATGGTACGACACAGGATTAATAGATAAAGGTGAACCGCCTCCTTTTGACGAATTCGCTGACATCCTTGATTATACCGGTTTCAAACTTGCTGTTTCGGGTGAGACGGTTTACGTCGGCAAAAGAGATGGACACCTCATGCAATCTTTTGATGAAGGAGATACTTGGAACGATGTCACAGCAAATTTACCACTTTCTGTTGACCATTTTAACTCAATAGCCTTCGTGGGACAAACTATCTATGTGGCAACCGACAAAGGTGTCGTGTCGTCAAGAAACGGCACTGATTGGCATATTATAACTGATGGAAAAGAAAAACACCTTGTCGTTGATAGATTTGCAGTAGATGGCACAACGGTATATGGTCAAGTTGGGCAAAAAGTATACCAATTAAAAAAGAATTCAGACGTATGGGAACAGATTACACCAGAAATTCCATACCCTGTTTCTTGTTTTGATGTTGATCGGAAGACACTCTATGTTGGAACGTTCGGTAGTGGTGTGCTTCGTTTCATGCTTGATGAATAATTTTAAGGAGTTAAAACACATGAAAACCTTATACTCAATATCCGCAACTATAGTTATTCTTGCTATTGGGTTTACCGCCTACATGTGGTACGATACAAACAAGTTTGTTGAAAGTCTCCCACAAGTAAAAGAGGTCGGTTCAGAGGGCGAGAAACCTATAGACACGAATTCTGGGGTGCCGCTGCAAACAGTAGGTGAGCAGGACACCTCCGAAAAAACCGAATCGGGACACGGAACCCATCACCACCATGATATGGGGGAAGAGGCACCCAATTCGCTAGAAGTAACCAAACTGGAAGATGACATGAATCATTCCCATGCACTTAAGCATTCGGATACTTCACAAAAAGTTTCCGAAGAACACAAAAGTACCGTCCGCTTTTTCGATATGACGACAAACCAACAAATAGCGAAACTGAGAACGTGGCTTGTTAAGAATCATGACAATCCTGCTGAAATCGACGAATTTTTGCAATTGGAGAGAAAGACTATAGAGAATCGCGTTTCTCTTTCAAATGGATATTCCGTACTGAACATGCACATAGATGATCAGATAAGACATGCGGAACTTCAAGTGAAACTTTATCCACATCTCGGAAACGAGGGTCATCTTCAACATTTACTCAAAACAAAGACAGAAATAGAGTCTGGGAAATTAATCCCCATAAACGAGTTTCCCAGAGAAATGTGGGAACAAATCACCCTTAACATAGATCCAATTGAGTAGTTTTATGTCGGCTTTCTATCAGAAAATTCTAAGTTGTTTACTGTTTTTCTGCTTCCTGTTTTTCGCCTTCTGGATCCGCATCCAAGGCGTAGAACGTATCATCCCATGTCAGTTTACCGAAAATGCTGCCTATTTCTACTAAAGATGGGAATCACCAAGCATTGTAAAAAACAGGTGTACACCGACTAACATAGTGCAGTAAATTCTTGCTATCCTTTTTAACGTTAAAAGACTCTATTATGTATACCGAATCGATCAGAGTGTAATCAGGATGGACAGGAAAAACAGCCTTGTCCACTCTCCAAACGGTCCTGCTTGCTGGATGCAGCAGAACAAAAGGATAACTTCAATCTTATAGGAGGAACACCATGAAACGCAAACAATACTGGGGGCTTGTCGCTCTCATTATTCTAATGGCTGGGGTCGCCGTGTTATGGGTTCAACACGAACGCTCAGATATCCGGCAACCTCAACAGGAGGCTGCTGAGGCAGACAAGTTAAAGGAAAGCGACAAGAAAAAAGAAACGCCAGAGGTGGTAAATGATCGCAGTGTCGGTGCTGAAAAAGCTAATATAGGAAAGGTCTCTGATGCAGATGTAGAAAAATTACACAAGGAGGTTGCTGCGGAGGGAAAAGTTTCTGATGCAGATGTAGAAAAATTACTCAAGAAGGTTACTGCGGAGGAAGAAGAGGTGAAGGAAGTCCTCTCGGTTGAAGAGATAGCAAAACGAGAAATCAGGCAGCAACAGAAGAAGATTTTTACGCAAATCAAGGCATTGATAGCAGCAGAAGGAGGAGCTGTAAGCACTTCAACAATTGGCCGACAAAAGATGGATGAGTTCCTCCAGCTGCAAAGAGAGTTGTTTAATCTTCAGCAAGAAATAGATGGAATCCCGAATCTCAAGGTGAAGACCTTCTTTGATCTTGCAGTGATGGTGAACAGCAGCTTGAACCGAAATGATCAAATGCCTGTTTCTGAATATATAAAATTAGCGGATTACATGGAAACAGCAGGTGATGTTGAAGCCTCAATTAAGATGCGCGCCGTGGCACAACGTGCCATTGACAATGGAGACGAAGTTATTAAACCTGAGCACATAGCGGCAGAGGCAGCTAAATAATAAAGCACCTGCTGTCACCTCTATGAGGTTTTATGAAACGTCTGAATTATCTACCTGATATTTCTCAGAATGGTCTTCAACCTAATAATCATCAATAGAAACAAGGTGTAACACCATGGAAATGCGTTTTTGCTGTGTCCATTTTCCTTGACTTTTATAGCATGAGAGCCCATCCTAATTACAGTTTCAGACATAAAATGCATTAGGAGGACATCTCATGCTAACTCAGCTTATCAAATCTATAACCTTTTTTCAACTACTTCTATCTTCACAGTTTCGCACCTTGAAACAGGGTCTTGTTCATACCTTAGTGTTTTTGTCAATCTGTCATCTGTTTGGACTTACTAACCCGAATCAAGTGGCGGATGCGCTGTCTATTCCGAAAGCGAGACTATATCGGGCACTGAATACGATGAGTCTTTATCTCTGGCAGCATCTTTTTGTGCGTATCGGGTGTTCTATTGCGTTAGAGGTGCTACAGGAGGCAGTATCAAAAAGTGCTTCTACCCTATCGCGTCTGTGTATCGTCATCAGTTGGATGATACCTTTGTTTTCCGTTATGGAGCGGAACTCTCCTACGTATCTGATTGGTGGTCTTCTCAAGCAAATCAGCCGATGAAGGGACAAAATATATTGGGGATCACAATAAAGATTAAAAATCAGATCATTCCGCTGAATATGCGACTGATCAGCAAACAAGGACGCGGGAACACGGATAAACCCTCCTGTGTCATCACTATGTTCAAGGAAGTGGTGTTCTTCTTTGAAGAGACCGGAATAGATATCCGAAACTATCCGATCACCTTCGATGCGTGGTATGGCAGCCACCACTTGATTGACACCTTGCGAGAAATGGGATTTGAAACGATCCTTGTGCACGGAAAAAGCAACTATGTGATGACGATTGATGAAAAAAAGGTGAAACTCTCGGAGCATAAAAAGTCGATCAAACTCCTCTCCAATCAATGGGGTTGCGATAAACCGGTCTATCGCACTAAAGCCACAAGTCCAACTTTTGGAAAAGTAGTGGTGTTGTTCTTGGCAGACCGTGGCAAAATCCGAACAATGCTGGTATTCGGGAAACCGCTGCGTGCGTGTGAAATCCTACGGATATGGTCTCAACACCACGGTATAGAACAGTATTGGCGGCATCTAAAAACAGACCTAAACCTCGCATCCATGAGCCTAAAAGGACGGAATGGCGCGTATGCGAACTTAGGTGTGAAAGTGATGAGCTACCTTTTGATACAGCAGGTCAGTCGCTCCGTGCGAAAAACCTTTCATCAAGGACAACTTGAACTTTCAGGACAGAGGCAGATGCTGTCTGATCTCAGCGAGCATTTTCATGAACAAATACCAAGAAAACATTGATAAACATTGACATATGAAGAATTTTGATAAATATCAGTCATTATTCTTTTGACGTGTGGTGTTTGTAGTCGCGCAATTCACGTGCCTCTTATTTTCATTTTCAAACAATTTATTAAGGAGTATTTGATATGCTTACCAAAGATTTCGTGCAGAACTATCCACAAGAAAACCGGCTCTTTTTACCGGAAAAGGCAATTGCTCGGTTCGCCAGAGGGAGTGTATCTGCGACGGCAATATCCCCAGATGGAAATCTTATTGCTGTGGCATCCCGCATTGGTGTGTGGCTCTACGAAGCGCATACCGAGGATTTTGTAAGGCTAATCGCAGTAGATGGCACAGGTCTCCTTTCAAGGGTCGCCTTTTCTCCAGATGGCACTCAGATCGCAACGGGGGATTGGGATGGTATTGCGACACTGTGGGATGTTGCTACCGGAACAGAACTTGTTTCCTTCACTAATACAGATTATGTGACTTCAGTCGCTTTTTCTCCGGATGGAAAGTTTTTGGCAACTGGCACTCGGAATGATAAAGCAACACTGTGGGATATTGATACCGGTGTGGCACGATGGACTATTTCCCACGAAGATTGTGTGACTTCAACTACATTTTCGCTGGATGGATTGCTTTTGGCAACCAGTAGTTGGGATAGCACGGCAAATTTGTGGGATGTAGAAACGGGTGAAAATCGTCGGTGTTTCAGCCATCAGAAGAAGGAGGTAGATATTACATTTGACTCGGGGCATGATTTCACCGTTAATGATGGTGGTATTAATTGCATTGCCTTTTCACCGAATGGTCAATTTTTCGCCACAGGCGATCGCATTGCAAGCGACAGAGATGGTTGCACGACACTGTGGGATGTTTAGAGTGGCGAAGCAATATGGGATTTCACTCATGAAAAATCTGCTACATCCATTGTTTTCTCAATAGATAATAGGTATATGGCAACCCGTTTTTCGGGCGGAGAGACGGACGTGCGTTGTATTACTGATGGTACTTCGGCATCTCTTAATGAGGGAAAATGGCCAAAAAGTACAAGGAAACCGCCTCTAAATCATCCACGGGATTTATACGGTTGGCTCGTAAGTTTTTCGCCGGATGGGAAACACTTGATTAGTATGGCAGAATGTTCTGCAATCAAGGTGTGGGATGTCATATCTGGAAAAAACATCAAGACAATTGATCGGGATATGGGACAAGCGGAATCTTTAACGTTTTCTGCCGAAGGCAACTATATTGGATTAAGCCGTTTCGTCGAGGATACAGCCACGTTATGGGTAGATGAGGAACAGATGGCAGTGTTCTCTATCAAAGATATTACGGCTGCTGCTATCTCTTTAGATAGCAAACTTGTGGCAATTGGCGGTTTTGATGGAATGATCAACCTCTGGAGCGTAGAGACACAAGCACAGTTACAGACATTTTTTGGGCATACAGGATTAATTAAGACCCTTGCTTTCTCGCCTGATTGCACACGGTTAGTGAGTGGGGGTGGGCACAAAATGGAAATACAGGAAAAAGATGGAGCTGAATATATATTCATGAGTGGAGATAGCCCTATGGACCAAACCGCCAAAGTCTGGGATATTGAAACAGGAATGGAGATTGCCATTCTTCAACATCCCACCGTAGTTGGGGTGGTTGTCTTCTCACCTGATAGCACACGCCTTGCCACAGCCTCTGGAAAAAAAGTTTATCTATGGGATACAAGGACGTGGCAAGAAAATGTTGCATTTGAAACAGGATCGGTTGAGTCATTTGCATTTTCACCGAATGGCACTTTCCTTGCCGTTGGAGGTACAGGTCGGAACCCGAAAATTCAGATATGGAATGTAGAGACGGCAGAACTCGTTGTAGAATTTTCTGGACATAAGAGTGATGTGGAATCTGTTGCGTTTTCTCCCGATGGCACGCTACTCGCAAGTGGAGGCTTTGACGGTGTTATCTATTTATGGGATATGATACCAAATTAACTTGATCCCACTCGGTAGGTGCCGTTTCTAACCGCACCCATAGGCGTCAATTTAGTGGTTTTTCAAATATGAGAATGCTCTTTAGTCCCGCCGAATGCCATACGCGCATTCGGCGTTGATTTGGTAGGGACGATATGTTTATAGCAACAGAAGCACCCCCAATTCTTTGGTTTTCCCATAGGGGCGGAATGTTTATAGCGTTTTATTTCACATTTCGCTCGGACGGAGTTAAAGAGATGGATTATCTCGTTTCTATAAACATATTGTCCCTATAGGACTAAATATAGGACAGTCTCAATAGTCAGGCCTATTGAGAAGTGTTCATAAACGGACAGACATTTTCTTCTGATATTTCTCATAATTATTCCGAACCTAATAACCACCACCCTAAAGCACGTGGACAGACATAAAAATGCGTATTCGTCATGATGATTTTGCCTGTTTTTTTCGTAGGTAAACCCATTTAATTGACAATTTCACTCTGTTTTGTGTTGAAAATAAAGTGATTTTCTCGGACAATAGGTGCATATCAATTAGCATTTTCATTATCTCATATTGAGAAAGCGTTGATAGATATTGACTTCTGAGCGTTTTGAGAAATATCAGCTTAGTTATTGTTCTTTTGACGTGTGCTGTTTGTAGTCGCGCAATTCACGTGCCTCTTATTTTTATTTTCAAATTGTTTTTACGGAGTGTTTAATATGCAAACCAAAGATTTCGTGCAGAACTATCCACAAGAAAACAGGCTCTTTTTACCTGAAAAGGCAATTGCTCGGTTCGGCAGGGGAGGTATATCTGATACTGCCATTTCTCCAGATAGGAATCTTATTGCTGTGGCATCCCGTATCGGTGTATGGCTCTACGAAGCGCACACTGAGGATTTTGTAAGATTATTCGCTGTAGAAGGCACGGGACTTCTCTCTGCTGTTACTTTTTCTCCAGACAGTACCCGAATCGCAACGGGAAATTGGGATGGTATTGCGACACTGTGGGACGTTGCTACCGGAACAGAGATCGTTGCCTTCAAGAATACAGATTATGTGAGTTCAGTTGCCTTTTCGCCCGATGGCACGCTTTTGGCAGCTGGCACTCGGAATGGTAATGCGACACTGTGGGATATTGATACTGGTGAAGCGCGTTGGACTATCCCTCACAACGATTCTGTGTCTTCAGTTGATTTTTCTCAGGATGGGTTGCTTTTGGCTACCCGTTTTTCGGAGGGTGAAACCGATGTGCGTTGTGTTGCTGATGGCACTTCGGCATATCTTCAAGACGGAAGATGGACAGATAGAAAAATAAAGGATCTCTCTCTCACGCATCCACGCAGTTGGTACAGTTGGCTTGTCAGTTTTTCGCCTGATGGAAGACACGTAGTTGGTATGTCAGAACTTTCTGCTATCAAGGTATGGGATATCGTATCTGGAAAAGACATCAAGACAATTGATCGAGAGGTGGGACAAGCGAAATCACTAACGTTTTCAGCCGAAGGAAACTATATTGGATTAAGCCGTTCAGAAAATGCAGCTATTCTATTGATAGATGAAGAACAGAAAGCTGCATTTGATCATCAGACAGAAGTTCTGTCTGCCGCAGTTTCTCCAAGTGCTATGCTTGCAGCTACGGGCGGTATAGATAGAGAGGTCAAACTCTGGAATATCGCGACACAAGAACATTTACGGACGTTTTCTGGTCATATAGGGGCAGTGTATGTTGTCACATTCTCACCTGATGATACACTTCTGGTAAGTGGGGGAGGACGCAATTTTGAAATACAGGAAGAAGATGGATTCCTTTATTTCATTTCTCCTGAGGGGAGTCCTATTGACCAGACTGCAAAGGTCTGGGAGGTTGGCACAGGGAAAGAGATTGCTACCCTCGAACATCCTTCTTTGGTCAGAGAAGTTACCTTTTCACCTGATAGCACCTATCTTGCCACAACCTCTGAAAACAAGGTTTATCTATGGGATACAAAGACGGGGCAGAAAAATGTGACACTTGAAACAGTCAGGGTTGAGTCATTTGTATTTTCTCCGAACAGTTCTCTTCTCGTTGTTGGCGGTAGAGGAAAAAATGCGAATATTCAAATCTGGGATGTGGAAACAGCACAGCTCGTTGTAGAATTTTCTGGTCATAAAAGTGATGTAGAATCTGTTACTTTTTCGCCAGATGGGACGCTTTTGGCAAGTGGAGGCTATGACGGTGTCATCTATTTATGGGATATGAAACCGTATCAGTAAAACGCAAGGAGATATTTTATGGAAAACAAAAAGTCAGTAGTTCCCGTTCCAGTAGGGAACTACGGAGATGACGTAACTACATGGGCACTCCCCGAAGGTGCAGTTGCTCGATTAGGGCGCGGCTGGGTGCCTGATATTGCGTTTTCCTCAGATGAACGTTATCTTGCTGTCGGAACTTGGGTAGGACTATGGTTGTATGACTTGGAAATGCTATCTCCTGTCGCATTATGGGAAACGAAACGGGGTATGGTTGGATGTGT
Source organism: Candidatus Poribacteria bacterium (assembly GCA_965197475.1). Taxonomy (GTDB): domain Bacteria; phylum Poribacteria; class WGA-4E; order WGA-4E; family WGA-3G; genus MSPOR6. The sequence continues at coordinate 3,770,913 of CBDANF010000003.1, forward strand.
TACCTTTTCACCTAACGGAAAATGGATTGCTGTCAGCAATTCAGATCGAATTTTAAAAGTATTGGATATCCGGAATAGTGCATGCTTAACACAAGTAGAGTCGGATGATTATATTACAGGACTAACTTTTTCACCTGATAGTCAATATCTTGCAGCTGCCTATGCAAGTTCTCATACCGTTGAAATCTGGCATGCAAAAACTGGCGAACTGTTTGCTAAATTCACTGCAAACGTTAAGAAAGCTCGTTTTACCCGTCCTATCTGTTTTTCACCTGATACGCAACTGATAGCATCTACGTGCATCATTGACACGGATCACAATGCAGATGCAATAGTAGTCTGGGATATGGAAAGTGGTCAACAAATTGCATCTCTCATTGCACACACCAAAGAGATAACTAAGATCTGCTTTTCACCGTGTGGACAGTTTCTCGCCTCTGGCGGTGAAGATGGCGCAGTGTACGTCTGGAATGTTAACACTTGGCAACAGGTGCAGGCATACACAGATTTTGGTGACGTATATCGCATCATTCCTTCCTATTCACCGGAGGGAATCCTCCGTGCTGCGATTATGGCTTATGAGGATACCGCTCCTTCCACTATCTCTGTTTGTAACTTGGAAAGCGGAGAACAACTTTATACTGATCAAATATTAGGAAATACCGAAGACTATTCCTATTTCAATCATTGGGGTAAAACCATAGTCTTTTCGAACGGTTCGCAGCTTGCTTATGAATGCAGACACGATTTCATCAACGTGTGGACACTTGCTAACTCTAACACGCGCCAGCTTACCCATTCGCCTATCTCTTATCCTACATCGGTAGTGTTTTCGGATGATGGAAACACCTTAGCCGCTGAACATTATCACGAGGGTGTAGTGTTATGGGATGTTGCAAGCAGGCGTTCACGTCCTGCAGTTAAAGTGGAATCTGCTGAGAAAAATCAGTTTGTATATAAATCTGAGAGCGAAAAACTCCATGTCGCTAGCATCAAAGATGACACTGTTACACTTTGGGAGGCTGATCGCGATAGAACTCCGCTTATTGAAGGAACAGGACGCAAATATTGGAGTGCATTTCCTGCATTATCACCAACAGGAACACTTTTCGCTTATGCTGACGCAGATGGCAACCTAAAAGTGTGGGATGTGCAAAGTGGGGAGAAACTTCATGAATTAACACATCCGCTTTATCAAGACGATGAAGATGATGAAGATGATGAAGATAACGAAGATAAAATTAGTGAGTTAGCGTTCAGTCCCGATGGAAGTCTTCTCACAAGTGAGTCGCGTTTCACACCTATTCGGCTGTGGGATATGGAACATGGTGAAGAAATAATCGCATTTCCGGGTGATAGCCTTGGAGGAATCATAGGATTTTCTCCCTGTGGCAAGTATCTCGCTTGTCTTGGAGAATATGTCCAATTGTGGGACATCACCCATGGCGAAATGTTCATAACGTCTATAACACAAGATCAGGTGACAGACGAGTTCGCGTTTTCGCCGTGTGGGCGGTACTTGGCTGCAGGTATGAACGAAATTATGCTGTGGGACATCACGCGCTGTGAACTCCACATGCATCTCTCGCTGCCAAAGGAATGTCAGAAAATGTTTCCATTAGCATTTTCGCAGTGTGGGGACTATTTTGCCGCAGGCGCATGGTGGCAACCCGGTATGGAGAAGATGCCGATCTGTTTGTGGGAAGTAGAAACGGGTAAACATCTTGTCACCTTTTGGGGACATGGCACAGACATGCAGGCACTGGCATTTTCACCTGATAATAAACTCTTAGCGAGTGCAAGTTATGATGGCTCCATACTCCTATGGGATTTGATGCCTTATCTGTAACGTGCTTCACATTGTCTTTGTTTCTAAATATCTACTGAGAATAACACTAAGGAATTTAGTCATGCAAAAAACGATTCAAATTCAGGATATGTCAGATAGGGATGCTTTCACCACCTGGAGATTACCACAGGGTGCAATTGCGCGCTTCGGACAAGGGCAGGTCATTGATTTAGCTGTTTCACCGGATGGGAGGTGTCTCGCTGTTGGAAGTTGGGCAGGCGTGTGGTGGTATGACCTCACCACACGCACCCCTATTACGCTGTTTGAAACGGATCGGGGTATGATTGACTGTATTGCCCTATGCTCCGCAACTGAAAAACCGTGGTTAGCCATCTTAAATTCTGATAGTAATGGTAATCAGGTGGTCAAAGTGTGGAATGTGCAAACAGGGGATTTGGGGGCTGTTATGGACATGCCTCCGCAGCCTATTAGAGATTTACTCTGTTTTTCTCCATCGGGACAATGGCTTGCTGCGATTTGTGGAAGTATTGCAGAACTAAATGCCGAGTGTGCTGTTTATATCTGGCATGCGGCAACTGGTGCCCTGGACACAGAACTAAAGGACGTTCCTGAAGAAATTGGATTGCCTAACGATGAAAATGAACAATTTTACAATTCACCAGGTGCTTTGACATTTTCACACGACAATCGCTTTCTTGCATGGTGTATCACTCCCTATGCGCTTGCAAGTGCGGGGTTCGCCGATTTCATTTCCGTATGGGATATAACAACCTGTGAACGCATCACTCGCCTCATGGGACATCCCGAAGGTGTGCAATCTCTCAGTTTTTCACCTTGTGGACAGTTCCTTGCCGCTGGAGGGGTAAAGGGGACTGTTCAAATATGGGATACTTCCACTTGGCAGCTGCATCAGACATATCCATCGTTCGGTGATCATCTGATGAATGTTTCCTATACCCCCGATGGCATCCTGCGTGCAGCGGGCATCTCTCATGATGAGACCACAATTGCTATATGGGACGTGGGACAGCGTGAAAAACGTTACGTTTTTGAGAATTGGGAGATTGAAAGTTCTCGCTTTTCCCACGGAATGCATCTCGCTTTGAAAAGCGATTTTGAAGTGAAAGTAAAGACGGTGAGGGATACTGATGCTTTATCTATACTGCCATGGGAACTCGGTTATCCACATTCTATGGTATTTTCACTTGATGGAAAAACACTCTGTACAGGGTACCGTAATTTTGGAGGTATTGTGCTATGGGACGTAGCAAGTCATTGCCACCAGCATGTAGACGTTGAACCGCGCTGTGAGACCTATGCCGTTTTTGTAACCTACATAGGAAAACTCTGTGTCGCCGGTTTCCCACCGGAACCTTCTGATGAGTCCTTCTGGGGAGATGTGCTTTTTTTGTGGGAGCTTGGACAAAGTGAACCGATAGCCAAACTGACGGTTCCTGAGCCTGATCGGTTCGCGATGGCATATTCACCCACCACAAATCTCCTTGCCTGTGGGAATGGAACCGATATTGATGACTGGCATGAAAATGACCCTGAAAACGGTGCCGTCTATGTATGGGATGTCGCAAGCGGACAGATGCAACACATACTCAGAGGTAAACATACGGATGGTATCAATTTTGTGAAGTTCAGTCCAGATGGCACACGCCTTATCAGCAGAGATACTGACAGCACAGTTCGGTTGTGGGACGTGATGTGCGGTGAAGAAATCGGTGAATTCCCAGAAAATTTTTTGATGCATGGTCCTTTTGACGAGGAATACATAGACACGTTAGAAGAACGGTTTGAAGAGTTAACCGCTTTTGTACCCCAGGTGTTTTCTCCATGTGGAAATCTAATTGCTGGTAAGTTTAGCGATGATAGAATACTTGTGTGGGATATTGAGCAGTGTGAAGCACGCGTGGCAATACACATACCTCTTGTAGTGTCAAATACTGAAACTAGTATCCCCTCTGTAGATCCGATAGAGTTTTCTCCTTGCGGACAGTATTTGGCTTATGGTGAAGTTTGGGAACCAGGTGTAGAGAAAGTTCCTGTTCGGTTATGGGATATTCGCACCGGTGAAAATATCGTCACTTTTCTGGGACATCCAACAGATATTCAATGTCTTGCGTTTTCACCGGATAGCACTATCTTGGCAAGTGGTGGTTTTGATGGCACCATCCTCCTTTGGGATCTAACGCCATATCTGTAATTTCTTTCCAATTATGACAATTCTGCAACCTTTCCACCTAATAATCGCGTCACCAAGAATTGTAAGTCTAAATTGATTATAGGAGTTCTCAAATGGAAAGAGACGATGTTGAACTGATTCAAAGTATATTATCAGGTGACCAAGCTGCTTTCAGTATTTTGGTAAAAAATACCAAAAAAGTGTTCACGCGCTTGCATGGCGGAAAATTGGCGATTTCCATATCGCTGAAGAAATTACACAAGACACCTTCCTCCATGTGTACAAGAAACTGACCACACTGAAGAACCCAAAGCAGTTTGCGGGATGGTTGTATGTAATCGCTGATCGACGTTGCATCGCGTGGCTACGAAAGAAGAAACTGGATATGCAATTGATGGAAGCCATCAGTGAAGAAACATTGGAGAAGACTGCTTATGCCAGTTATGTAACAAAACAGCGTGAAAAAGCAGCAGTTGAACATCAACGTAAAATTGTTCAAAGACTTCTGGAAAAACTACCGGAGAGCGAACGTACGGTGATGGTCCTCCACTATCTCGGAGAAATGACCTGCAAGGAGATAAGCAAGTTTTTAGGTGTGTCCCCGAACACGGTTAAAAGCCGACTTCAACGTGCTCGCAAACGATTAAGAAATGAAGAATCTATAATTCGAGAAACCCTTGGCGGGATCCGACTCCCTGCCAACCTAACTGAGAACATCAGGCAGCAGATTGACAAAGTGAAACAGATGTCCCCATCGGGAGCGAAACCGTTTTCACCTCTTGCAGCTTTAGGCATATCTGCTATTTTGGTAATTTTGCTAATGGGAGCGAGCAATCAAATCATCACTAATTTTCAGCAACCGTATAGTGTTGACGCAGAATCAGAAACTACAATTGAAATTGTTGACGCGCCTCTTGTTCTTGATATACAATCAAAACCCGATTTACAAAATCGGGTTGGGCGTGATGCTATTGTTGATAAAAACAGCGACAAAGGTCTAACAAAAGGAACAAAAAAAGTGGAAAATAACTTGGCACAAGATCCTATGCAATGGCACTTACCTGAAGATGCTAAAGCCCGTTTCGGTAAAGGAAGGATAAATGAAATACAGTATTCTCCCGATGGAAAGTTTCTTGCTGTTGCAAGTGGAATTGGTATTTGGCTTTATGATGTAACAGTATATCAAGAAGCTAGTCTTCTCACTGGACATAAGGGAACAGTTGACTGCCTTGCATTTAGTCCGGATGGACGCATCCTCGCGAGTGGAAGTAGCGACTACGGCACCATCATCCTGTTGGATAGAAATACGGGGACGCAAAAAACGCTTACCGGACATACATATTTGATCTCAAACGTGGCATTCAGTCCAGATGGAAAAACACTCGCAAGTGATAGTCGGGACGGCACTATCTGTTTATGGGACACAATCACTGGAGAACAGATGTATACACTCACGAAAGATTCTGAACGCCTAACTATGTTATCATTCACGCCAGATGGACAGACAATTGTGGGTGTAAGTTGGGACGACAAAATCAGTCTGTGGAATTCAATCACGGGTAAACACAAGAAGACCTTTGCTTTGCATCCCGATTGTTCTGTTACGGGCGCGGCGTTTAATCCGGATGTGAAAACAGTCGCGATTGGCAGTGACAATGGCACAATCTACCTCCACGACTTGGATACAGGCAAACTCAAGATGACACTCACCGAACATAAGGAACGTATTGACAACTTAGCGTTTAGTCCTGATGGAAATACACTCGCTACTGCGTCATTCAGAGATGAAACTATCCGTCTATGGGATGCCAACACAGGCAAACACAGACTAACACTCACTGGACCACAGGCGCAATATGCACACACCCGGTATGTTCGAGGCTTCGTGTTTAACCCTGATGGAAAAACCCTTGCAAGTGGAAGTGGTGATGGCACTATCCGTTTTTGGGATACCCGCACTGGTGCCGAAAAACACAGATTCACTGGACATTCAGAATCTGCCTTGAGTGTTGCGTTCAACAAGGATGGCAACATCATTGCAAGTGGGTCTACCGATGATCTTGTTCGCTTGTGGAATGCGGGACACAGGACAACACATCAAAACGATCAATCGGTCTAAGGATATCACTCACTGGACACGCAGCATGCTGTTCAGTCCAGATGGAAAAATTCTTGTTTGCGGAACTGACGAAGGTATAGGTATATGGAATTTACACACAGGTGAAAACAAGAATAAATTCTATGTGGATAGTCCCTGTACCCCCGCACTTAGTCCCGATGGGAATACATTTGCAAGTGGGGTTGACGAGAAAACTATATCCTTATGGGATGTACACACAGGCAAACACAAGAAAACTCTTACCGGAGATTTAGATCAGATGAGTTGCTTAGTATTCAGCCTGGATGGTAGAATTCTTGCGGGTGGGAGTTTGGACGGCACCATCCGCCTTTGGGATATTGACACTGGCAAAAACAAGACACTTAGAGGACATGTAGATTGGGTGAATGCTTTAACGTTCACCCCAGACGGAAAAACCCTTGCGAGTGGGAGTGACGACACTACCATCCGCTTTTGGGATGTTGACACAGGCAAGAACAAGATGATGCTCAGAGGATCGGATTGGCATCACAGTTATGCGTTAGCTTTTAGTCCAGATGGAAAAACCCTTGTGAGTGGAGATAGAAGTAAGAACATCTGTCTCTTTGATGCACACACCGGTGAGCAGAAGAATACACTTACAGGTCATACTGATCAGGTCAGCAGTCTCGCGTTCAGTCCTGATGGCAACATCCTCGTTAGCAGTAGTCATGATGGCTCTGTGCTTCTCTGGGAAATAGATCCCTAAATACTAAACCTCTCAGTGTAGACTTCCTAATTTTGATTCAGGAAGTTCAAAACTTTATATTAACCTATCTCATAAATCAAAGAAATGACGAGGACTCCGTGCCTCGCCATTTCTTTGGAGAGAAACCGATGGAAATTCATCAATACACCACCGATATACAAACACCCTTAACTCAATTTTATAATCGACAAACTATCAATGTTCCACACTGTTATCCTGTAAAAGAAGAGGAAATGGCGATTGCGTTGTGCGGTGTTACAACAGGAAAATCCGATGCTAAAGAAGGTGGACTTGATTCCGAAACTGCCTATGTAGCTATAACAGATGGTGAAGTACAGGCACTTATTCACGTCGGTGTCGGACACATTGGAAAAAACAGAGAAGAGGACATTGGTGTTATTCGGTTTTTTGGTTACGAGCGCGGTACACGGCAGGCGGGGCAAGCAGTGCTTGAAAAGGCAGAAACTTATCTGAAAACATATAACGTTCCCAAAATTTTCGCTTTCTCATTGGACTGTCGGTATCGTTTCTATCATTTTGAGCACGCATGTTTATCCGATGCACTTGATCATGTTCAAGCACTTCTCCGCTTGAACGGTTATAGCCCTGATGACAATCAAGTCTTTTTAGATTGGGAAAACTACGCCGTTACTCCAAGACCTTCAGATCTGCTAGTAACGCTTTCTGTAAATTGGGAACATGGACGTGGACAACGTCCGAACTGCACCGTAAAAGCCTATCAAGACGATAAGGAAGTAGGTGAGTGTAATTCTGTCTCCGGTGGAGAGTTTTCAAGTCATCCGGATGCACAAGATTGGCTTCATACCTTGTGGCTCGGTGTAGAAAATGAGTTTCAAGGACAAGGTTTGGGACGTTACCTACTCCAGTACACGCTTCAAGAAATGCATCAAATCGGATACCGACATGCAGCTATTAGCACGAATTTATACAACCATCGCGCATTTCTCTTTTACAGCAACTGTGGTTATCGGGCAGTGGATTGGACTTATGAGTTCGTTAAAGTCCTTTCAAAAGATTCTTCAAACTAATCTCAAATCGTTTTTTTTAAACCTTTTGCCCAAAAACCTTCCCTCTATATATTAAAACCTAATTGGGATTTTTTTATGTACAATGATTTAGAATTCATTGAAAGTCTAAAAGATGAAGAACTTATACGATTAGTACAAAACCTTAATGAAGCAGCTTTTTCTGAACTTATGTCTCGGTATACGCCACGAATCTGGCATGTGATAATAGCTAACTCGCGCCAAATTCAGGATGCTGAAGAAATACTCACAGATATATGGGTAGCAATATGGGATAACATCGGCAGGCTTAAGAAAGTAGATAGTTTTGGACCATGGCTGCAGAAAATTGCTTATACCGCTTGTAACAGGTACTACGCTTCTGCTAATCGCTCAAGAGATGAAATCCCGCACACCGATGCAGAGTTAGTTGAGCAGATTGACCGAGAGGCAGCACCACGCTTCCGGGAAAATGAGCTTCGTACTGAGGTAAGAGAAGCAGTCCGGCATCTTCCTCAGCGGGTGCGTTCCGTTGCAGTATTGTACTATTTAGAATCATGGCGTATGAAAGAGATTGCCGAAGAGCTTGACCTGCTGATCGGCACCGTCAAGACGAAACTCAGAGAAATACGATCACTCCTGCGAAAGGAGTTTGATGTGGAACCAAACAAAGGAGAAATTATGTCGTCAGAATTTGTTCAAACGCAAAATCAAAACGATATGGAGACATACGAAAAACTAATTACCGCAGCAACAAAAGGTGATTGTGAAGCAACAGAATTGCTAAAAGACCGATTAAAACCCTTGATCCGAAATGTTCTTGAGAGTTTCTTTAGGAGTTATGATGATGAGATAAAAACACTTGAGTCCCGTACGTTGGGTAAGGTAATCAATTCGTTAGATTCTTTTCTATTAATAAGATCATTCGAAACATGGGTACGGAACGTAGCTAGGCATACCGCTATACAGCATAATAACCAATATTTCTTTAACACTGTAAACCCTAATTCCAAAAGGATGAATTCAAAGAAGGTAGAACAAAAAGAGTCTTCAGGTTGCGGTTGTGGACCGCCACGCGAACTCGTTGAAGCATTTGAAAAAGCGACAATAATTCCAAAAGAACTCCTTGCAGTAAAGGTAGAATTACCGCCAACTATTGATGGGAATTTGGATGATCCTTGTTGGCAAATTGCACCCAAGGCAGTTGATTTTACCGACAGAAATACCGGTGGTGAACTTGCCAAAAACCAAACTGAAGTCAGAATGGTCTATACCGATAAAGCGATTTATACGGGATGGTATCTTTACGATGACAAGCCTGAGGAAATCGTTGCACATCAGACAGAACATCAAGTCAGACCAAAACGCGAGGATTGGGTTTTGTTTACAATTGATCCGTTTCATACGCATCAATTTAGGGATCGGACATTTTTTATGGCAAATCCTCTTGGCAGTAAATATGTCAGTCGTCCTCCAAAAGATGTCCAAAAGAGCGATGCGCCGAACTTATGGAAGGTTGCAGCGAATATAGTGGATGACGGTTGGGTTGTTGAGATGGAGATACCATGGGAAATGTTGGATTATCCACAGACTACAACCCCTATTCAGATAGGAATTAATTTTGACCGGTGGCACCCGAGAAATCGAGAAAATTCATGGTGGTCAAAAGCAGGTCTTCGGGAAAATGGCAGACCGGATGGACATTGGCAAGATGTGTTGCCACCACAAAAATAATTCCGCATTCTGAAAATAAACTTGCAATTATGAGACGTTGAAACTTATACGAAGGTAAATGTCCGAGGTGACAATACCGTAAGTGTATTAGTCGCCTCGGACATTTACGGTAGCGCAATTCATTGTACTCGGACATCTGTGTACGGCACGCAGAGGGTGCCTACTACCTTTAAGCACATATTTTACATTGAATAATTTATGCATACCCTTCAATCAATTATTGTAGACTTACTACAATGAACCGATTACAATAAAAAGGAGTACACAATGTTAAGGTCTTTATCCGGGATTATAATTGTTACTTTTCTCTTAGCGGGTGTTGTCCTTGTTTCAAACATAAATGCGATCCCACAGAATGATACACAAAAATCCGATAAATCGAAAAATGAAAATCCGCCGAAACTTACCAAAAATTCAGAATTAGAATCGTTTGTTCCGCTTACACAAAGCGGCTATAAGTTAGCGATCCGTTTTGCATCTCATGAAGATTTAAGAAAGGAACTTGCACCACTTTTCTTAAGCGAATTACGAAACATAAAAGACGTTATACTTGTTGAAAATGATAGAGAAGCCGATCTGATAATCCCGGTTACGGCAATATGGGTACAGAAAGATAATGAAGAAAAAACGAAGTCAATTATTTCACTATGCGCTAATTTTCTCAAACCACTTGATATTGATAGGATTAAACCGAATATCATTCCAGAAAAATGGGAAGAAACTAACCAACTTCTACAAAATACATTTGTTATGGTGACGACAGCAGTTTACACGTCTTCGCTTAAGAAACTTCCGGAGTTAGTGAAAGAAGTTGTTAGCGTAATGGATAAGGAAATTTTAGAAGTTGATCGAAAAAGGCGGCGCAAATAAATATATCAGATTTACATCCTCAACTTATAGTGGCAAATACATTTATTGAGAAATATAAAATAAATAGACACTTATTGCTAGGCGCGCTTACAAAGCGCGTTTACTAATGTTATAGACATATCGTCCCTACGGGACTAAAGAGATAGGATAACCTGTCTACAAACATATCGTCCCCACCGAATGCCATAGGTGCATGTTGAGTGCAAACGGTAATTGAATCGAAATAGCAGATCGGTAAATTTGCATAATCTATAATCCGCTGGGCACGCACTTCATGTTTGACAGAATATTTACACATCTGCCCTAACCTGTCCCAATGAAGAATCTCTTGCATTTTGCCGGAAACCTGTGTTAGTATAGACTTTGGAACACCTTTTCTGTAGAATAAAATAGATTTGTTCTCTACATGATACAAAAGGTGTTCCCACTTTACAACACTATTTCATAATCAAAAATACGCTGAACTTTGCTTAAATTGACAGCTATGGGTTTCGCTGCGCTCTACCCAACCTACACTTCATTTCTTATTTTGAACTCACGTTACTACACTTCAAATAACCTTAGATAATCGTCAAGAGTCTCAACTCTACGAATGCAGGTGAGTTTGTCACCATCAACGAGATATTCCGGTGGACGCATCTTTAGATTATAGTTAGAACTCATTGCGTGACAGTAAGCACCCGCATCACAAACCACAAGACCTATTCCCTCTGACGGTGTCGGTAATTTGCGTTCCTTACCGAGAAAATCCGCAGATTCGCAGACGGGACCTACGACATCATAAATCTCAACCTTACCATCAACCGGTTCAATAAACTCAATATGCTGATACGCATCGTAAAGGCTCGGTCGGATGAGTTCTGCCATACTACCGTCTGTGACGATAAAATGCTTGTTACCATTTGTTTTAACACCGGTTACCCGATTCACAAAAACTGCCGTATTACCAATGATGGAGCGGCCGGGTTCAATAATCAGCATGATGTCATCTGTGAGTAGACCACGAATTGAATTGATGAGGTCTGTGGGTGTCGGAATATTATCACCAGAACGTTCATAATCAATCCCTAACCCGCCACCGATATTGAGATAGTGTGGTGAAAAACCCTCCGCTTGAATAGCACGCATGAAATCAAGCATAATCTCTGTGGCATCCCGGAAAATCCGCACCTTCTTAATCGTTGAACCAAGATGGCAGTGAACACCGACTAAATTCAACAGATCATCTTTGCGAATTTCGTCTAAAAACCAATAAAGTCGTTCATTCCGTATGCCAAACTTGGAATTTTTCATCCCTGTTGAGACATAAGGATGAACCTCTGGATCTACATCAGGATTGATGCGGATCAGAACATTCGCGGGTATGTCAAGCTGCTTTGCAGTCTGCTGAATGTGGCGCAAATCAAATTCGCTGTCAATGTTAATCAGCACACCGTGTTCAACTGCAAGACTGAGTTCTTCAAGGGTCTTACCGTTGCCGTTTAGGATTGTCCGCTTCAGATCGAATCCGGAGGCAAGTGACAACCGTAGTTCATTTCCACTCACCAACACTGCACCGCTACCGAGCGCGCTTAAGCGTTTCAGAAGTGAAAGATTGTTGTTTGCCTTCACGGCATAGCCTATGATTGCATTGATTCCCGTAAGTGCTTTTTGATAGGCAGCGTAGTTTGCCTCAAGCTGCGCGAGGCTATAAAGATAAAACGGACTGTAGGGCATCTCTTCCTGAATGTCTTTAACTCTCAATTTTTCGCAGTAGAGATACCCATTTTTATAGTGAAAACTCATTGGAATGCTTCTACACTACCTCCTTCGCCATGTGATTGTTACCATGCCTCTTCAATCCACTCGTTGTCGTGATCTGGATTATAGATTAACCCTTTTCTAATACCATTTCTATTTGAAAAACTTACATAACGACTATTCTTTAAAAGTCCCCCTGATAAGGGGGTTTCTTCCACGGACAAATCCCTAATGAAAGATAATTTATTAGAAATGGTATAATGTCTAAACAGAGGTCAAGTTGTTCCAGGACCATGTGTCCAACAAGGACAGGTGCATCCGCTGGCAGGTCCGTTACCGGAAGCGTTCCCTCCCGTTCCAATACGGTAAATCGCACTTCTGAATAAATAATCCGGTCTACGGTACCATTTGCGGTTTTCGCCTTTGCTCTACCGAAGGGTGTCAAGCCGAGCTGTTCAATGATCGGTTTCGGCAATGATAACCGCGTCGCCCCAGTATCAATAAGTGCGTCTTTAACAATGACACGGCGGACATCTTTAGGGTCAATAAAACCGCTGTTTGCCAAATTCAGATCTTTAATGTTTGTAAGTACGATTTCCGTTGACCGAATGAATCAAAGAATTCTTGAAAATTGTCAAAGTGGCGATGTTTTAGTTTTCAACGTTCTTATTCTAAGTATACCACACAATGCTTCCGAGTTCAAGCATTTTGCAGACACCACGCCATCATGTTCATGAGAAACCATCTGAACCTAATACTCCCGTTTATGCCAATCATCTTCCCAGAGGTTGAATGACCCTTCGCGATACGGATGCGCCGCAATGAGGTCTTCATTCAATTTCATGCCGAGTCCTGGTCCATCGGGAAGACTAAAGTATCCATCTATAACCTCTGGACAGCCGGTTGCGGCTTCTTTTACCCAAGCTTCAGAAAAATCGTTGAAATGCTCCTGAATTTTGAAGTTGGTTGTACATGCAGCGAAGTGCAAGGCAGTCGCTGTTGAAACCGGTCCGCCGACGTTATGTGGGGCGACCGTCATATAACACATATCTCCCATCGCAGCGATTTTCTTGGTTTCCAAAAATCCACCAGTCTGGGTAATGTCGGGTTGTAGGATATCCGCCGCTTGCAAGTTAATCAACTCGCGATACTCATATTTGCTATGAAGTCGTTCTCCTGTGGCAATAGGTAGATTGATCTTTTCAGCTGCTTTTGCGAGTGCTGCGATGTTATCAGGCGGTACCGGCTCCTCGACCCAACTCGGTTGAAATTGCTCCAATTCTGCGGCTATCTCTATTGCAGTGTACGGACTAAATCGACCATGCATCTCAACGAGTATTTCGACATCGGGTCCAACAGCATCGCGCACGGATTCTACAAGTGAAACAGATTTCAATTTCTCCTCATAAGAGAGTTCATAATAGCCTGCCCCAAATGGATCAAACTTGAGTGCTTTATAACCTTTTTCAAGCACCTTTTTTGCAGCATCGTGAAATTCTTCAGGTGTCCGTTCAACACGATACCAACCGTTAGCGTAAGCCTTGATTTTATTGCGGCAGGCACCGCCAAGCAAACGATAGACGGGTTGATTCAACGCCTTGCCGATAATATCCCAACACGCGATCTCAATGACGCTAATGCCAGTTGCCACGATTTCACCAGCACGTCCATAGTCGTCCCGAAACATACGTTGGTAAAGGTCTTCCGTATTGAACGGGTCGCTTCCGATAACATGTCTACGTTTTGCACCGTCAATATATGCAACGAGTGCATCTGTGCGGTTGTTCATCCGCACCTCGCTAATACCGGTTAATCCTTCGTCAGTTTCAACTTTAACGAAAGTTAAATTTCGCCAACTTGTCCCCATTACCAGGGTAATGACATCTGTAATTTTCATTGCTAACCTCTCGCTTCTCCTTTAGATGCGCGGCGTTGTCCGCTTCCTTGTTGCGGTGCTGGTTCAATAGTCGGTGCATCTTCACCTGCTTCAACCATCCGCCGAATAAGTCGTTCCCGCATTACTTCTGCCACATTTTCATGCGAACGAAGTCCTACGAGATTTCGCAACTCGTAGGGATCTGCGTCAAGGTCATAAAGGTACTGCTCTACATATACGTCAGAGCCAGCGTCTTTTCCGCCACTCTTTTTAGGGGCATCTACACCATATTTCCAACGTTGGGTGCGGACAGCACGTCCTACCTGAGCTTCGCTAATTTGGACGAACACCTCATCAGGCCAATCTTCTGTTTCACCCCGCAATAACGGCAGAATCGACCGACCTTGCATCTCATCAGGCACAGCCAAACCTGCTGCATCCAGAAGTGTCGGCGGAAGGTCTACAAGACTCACGAGCTGTTGAATCTGTCCACCGCCTATGAACCTTGGTCCGTGGAAAGCCGTTGGCACGCGGATAGAACTTTCATGGCACGAACGCTTATATTCACTATTGCGCGTTTTGAAATGGCACCCGTGGTCAGAGGTGAACAGAATAATTGTATTCTCAAGTAGATGAAGGCTTTTGAGAGTATCTAATAGTCTTCCGAGTGCTTCGTCCAATCTTTTCACCATGCCGTAGTAGCCTCCTAAGTGCTGATGTGTTGAACCACCCAGCGCGGCTAAATCAGGTGGTATCCACTTCCCTGTATACCTTTCCCTATATCCATCCGGCGGCGGATAATCGTCCAGATGGTTTTGGTGATGCGGTTCAATATACGATGTAAAAAGATAGAAAGGATCGTTTTTGTGTTGGTCAACATAACGTATAACCGCATCGGTTACCGCATCTACACGATAGCCGGGCAGGTCAACAGGTTGATTGTCGTTATCAAATAGTCTTGTCTGGTATGCATCAGAGGTCATTTCCAGCACATTGGACGCTAACCAATAGTTATATCCACCGCGATGTTCAGGTGGCACAGGTCCGGGTCCAGTGCCACCTGAATAGAGGTGCCACTTTCCGATGTATCCAGTAGCGTAGCCTGCATCACCGAAATGATGGGCAAGTGTTTTAAGATTGGGTGATAACGGGATGCCGTTACGGAAACATCCAGTGCGTGTCGCGTATAGTCCGGTTTGTAGGCATGAACGCGCGGGTCCGCAGACAGGTTGACATGTAAAAGAACGGTGGACATGCGTGCCTCGTTGTGCCATCCGATCAAAGTTTGGCATTAAATCAAGCGGATTGCCGTGCAAGCCAGAGGTGTCCCACCGCTGTTGGTCCGTAAAAAAGACAATAACATTCGGTTGATTTGCGTCAGTTTGTGACATATCTCTGTTTTCCTCTCCTTCAGGTTTAGCTACTCACATTTTAAAGATTTTTTTGACAGATGTCAAGAGGAAAAGTAGTAGATGGTTGCAGATAAGTGTGAGAAAAGCTGTGAACAGTGATATAATTCTTACATAAACGTGAGATCAACTTAAGTGCGTAGCAAATCAACATTGAATGCGGTTACGGCACGCAGAGCATGCCTACTACTTTGCATAAGGATAAAAATCGCTTGAAAGATTATCCGATCACAAACACTGCTATTTCGTTAGGGAATGAAACGATTCAACTGACGATTGTAGATAACCCTGACCGTTTCTTGGATAAATTGAGTCGAGAAGATTGTGACGGCACACTCTATTTACCTTATTGGACGTATCTCTGGGAGTCTGCTATCGCTTTAGCGCGGCACGTATCGGAATTGGAGGGAACACTCTCGGGTCAACATATACTTGAGATCGGTTGCGGTTTTGGACTCGCTGGAATTGTCGCATGTAAAGCGGGTAGTAAAGTTGTTTTTACAGACTTTGAACATGACGCACTTCAATTTGCATTGCACAATTCGCAACAAAACGGCATCGATTTTGCGGTTTTTGTCCAGATGGATTGGAACGCACCATGCTTTCAAAGCAAATTTGACGTTATCCTCGCTTCAGATGTGATATATGAGGAACAAAATTGGCAACCGATTTTAGGTTTACTTCAGAATCTACTTACTACTGACGGTATCGCTATTTTTTCTGAACCGAATAGAAAAAATGCAGATGGATTTCTCAAATGCATCCGTGAAAACGGATTTACTTTTGAAAAATCCACCTGCTCAATTTCCTTGGATCAAAAGACAACTGAAATAAATATTTATACGATTAAGCGGGTTTAATGAGAAGGATTTTGGAACTACTCTTGCGGCTGCTTAGGTGGATGTATTTCATAACATGTTCCCTTGTAGCAAACGATCACATGCTTTCCGATTGAAAGATATTTTGCCAATTCAGTCTCTTTCGTAAGCAACTCAAAATAGGCATCACTTCCGAATTCTATCTTCGTTGTGTCGGTTTCCGATTTGTGTGTACTATCCACCCAGACTTTTTCACGGAGATGAAAGGTCTTGTTTTTGACGTTTTTAATAGTGATAACCGAATCTGCAACTTGTTCTTGCGTCCGAAGTTGCTGTAGTGCTTTGCTTGTTTCGACTTTTGCGACTTCTGGAGCGCGTTTTGGTAGTGCTTTGCTTGTTTCTTCGCCTTCTGAAGCACTATACTCAGATATTTTTGGAGCGGGTCTCATTGCTGCTCGTGGTATTGATCTTCCCCCTCCCGCTCTTGCGGCTGAATCTGAACTGAGTACGGATTCCTCTTCGGTAACAAGAAATGAGGTGTATGGGGTCATAATTCCGTATTTTTCACTGAGACGCACAATTTCGTCAATCAATTCTTTGTTTTTACCGTTGAGCCTAACTTCGTCAACGAGATATGCCACCTTGCGCTGTGCCCACAACCTCGGCAGAAATTGATGATCCGATTCCTGTCTTGGGAACTTTGCCGTGTTAGAGAATTCCTGTTGTTTGCCGTTGATGTCTCCGCGTAGGGTCATCTTTGTTTTTCCGCTTCCCGCATACCTGCCAAGTACTGTCAACTGTGAACCGCGAAACAGATGTGGCAGTTTCTGTGGATAGAGGTTTTTGGTTTTGATGTTCTGGATATTCAAAGCCAAATTGACGAGAACAGGTTCACTTACCTTCGTGAAGAAAGCGGATACGGCAACTTCTAAGTTCTCTTGTGGTTTAACATATTGACGGGTGCCGCCATTTTGCTCAGCCATTTTATCGAGCAAATTGACGTTGACATCGTAGCCTACACCAAACACAAAGACACGGGATTTATCATCGTTTGCGCCAGAGACGTTCTTGAGAATTCGTGCGGTATCTGTTTCACCGACGGTTGCTTCCCCGTCAGTTAAGAAAATAACAATGCGTGGCCGCTTCGTATCTGGTTTATCGGCTAAAGCAGCGAGCAAAGCGTCATTGATATTTGTGCCGCCGTTTCCCGCAATATCGTCAATGAAAGTAAGCGCGTTTTCACGCGCCTGTTTCACTGAAACTAAATTTTCAGAGAACGGCTCAACATCTGTATTGAATAGGATCAGGTTAAATCGGTCTTTATCGTTTAGATTGTTTACGCAAAAGCGGAGTGCTTTTTTCGCCTGTTCTATTTTTGGTCCTTTCATACTCCCAGAACGGTCAAGGATAAAGATGAAATCCTTCTCAATAATATCCTTCTTCTTCACCTCATATTTTGGGGAGATCAGAAGCATAAAAAAGCCGTCTTCGTCAACATCGTCGCGATGGGTAATCAGGTCAATACCGAAATCTTTGTCGGAAAGGGAATAGTAGCAGGTGAAATCGCGTTTTACGTGGACGTTTGTGCCTTCATAACTGATGTTAGCACGATGATCGTTTTTGCGGTTGACTGCTACCTCATGTGATGGTGAATAGATTGTTTTAAGCGCGTGTTGGCTTTTAAGGTCGATTGAAACTGCGAGACTCCCTACGGGTTGGTGGGTAAATTTGTCGGTTCGCAGCGGGTAGGTATACTTGGCGAGACCAGAATCCACATCAATAATCTGTGAGTATTCAAGTTGGATACGTCTTTCCCCGTTGGGCGGGATGGGGAACACCCTTGCTTGAAAAGCACGAGTGCCAACATACTCAAGAAGTGCTGGGTCTTGCATGGAACGGACAATGCCTTCGTAGATATTACGCGCCCTGTCTTTCGCAAGCAATTCCGCTTTGACCGGCTTTCCATCTATGTATAGCACGAAATCTGAAACGGCTACATCATCTTCAAGTGGGAAAAGATATGTGCCTTCAAGTTGTAAGTTGTTTGGGTTGGCAAAAATCTGATCAATTTTCGTTGTTGCAAGTTGGTTGTCAATAGAGACGTTCACATGGTGTTTTTCAATTCTTAGGGTTTCAATTCGCGAGACGTTGTTTGTACGTGTGACAATGATGCCTTGTGCCTGCACGAATTGGGCAAATCCTATAAAGAACAGGATTAACAACGCCGCTGGAAAATGTAGTCTTTTCATGGAAAACCTCCGTTGTATGTGAAAACGTTGCATTTATCGGATTTCTTGAAAATGTTGTAAGGACGCGCCAATCGCTAAAAATAGACGCGCCAATTGAGAATTACTTTCGTCCTACAAGATAAACGGCATTAACTTGCTTGTGCTTCAGCCTTGTCTTTTAATTCACGTGCTTTACGCACAAGATGGAACAGTTCTTTTTTCTGCTCCTCGTGCTGTGGTATTTTGGCTTGGATGTTCGGCAGGATACCTTTAAGCGTTCGTTGTACTGCACTTAAACTATCATCCTTTGCCCAATAACTTTCCCGTAGGATTTCAGCAAATTGCGCCACTGCAGCAGCAAACTGAAAATCTGGGGAAGCATCTTCAAATTTACCTTTAATATCTTCAACGAGAAGTTTTTCACTGACTTCCGTAACCTTTGCTGTATCGGGGTCTTCATGTCTGATATAGACGGTGGCGAGTTTGCCTTGGTCCACACCTTTGTTGAGTTTGATTTCATAAAGAGCAGTAACGCTGTGTCCCGAACCGATTTCACCTGCATCCGCATCGTCGTTACGGAAATCTTCATGATCCATTCTGCGATTTTCGTATCCTAACAATCGGAATCGACTGACCGTTTTCTCGTTAAACTCAACCTGAATTTTAGCATCTTTAGCAATTACTTGCAACGTACCAGTCAGATTTTCGACAAAGATACGTTTCGCCTCTTTGAGTGTGTCAACATAAGCATAATTCCCGTTGCCTTTCTTGGCAAGTTCCTCCATCAGAACATCGTTGTAATTTCCCATGCCGAAACCGATTGTGGTCAAGAAAATTCCATCGTCAACATAATCTCGAATTTCTTTGAGGAGCGATTCAGGTGCAGTTTGACCGGAGTTCGCAACACCATCTGAACAGAGAATAACACGGTTGATGCAATCAGTCTGTGCGTTCCTGCTCGCAAGTTCGTAGGCCTGCTGAAGTCCGTCTTCAAGATTCGTCACACCTTCTGGACATAGCGAATCGATTTTTTCCAATATGTGATCGCGATTCACATTGCTGGTATGCGGGAGGACGACCCGTGCATCGGTACCGTACACAACAATGCCTATCTTGTCGGTGGGACGGAGTTGGTCCACTAAAAGTCGCAATGCCTTCTTCACAAGTTCTAACCGACTTTCCATCTGCATTGAACCAGAGACATCAATTACAAAAGTGAGGACTGCATCTTTACGGTCAGTGTCTGGGATGACATGCCCTTGAATTCCGATATGCAGCAACTGAAGCCGTTTGCCCGTGCCAAATTTTGAAGGTGCGCCTTCAAGATGCACAGCAAAGGCTGCGTCCGTTGGGGGTGTATAGTCATAATCAAAAGTGTTGATAAATTCCTCAACCCTTACTGCCTCTGGTGGCGGGAGATGTTCGTCTCGGAGATAGCGGCGCGTCACGGCATAGGAAGCAGAATCAGCATCCATGCCGAATGTTGAAAGGTTATCATCTTCCGTATCAATAAATGGATTGGTTCCGTGTCCCTTGAAGAACACATCGTGATAAGCTGCCCCATTTGGCGGATTTAATCCAAATCCCCACGATAAGTTTCTTTTCAACTGCCTCATTTCCCCAAGTCTTTGCGCTCCTCTGTGGAGAGAGGTCTGCTCTCTAACAGCAGTAGGGGTAGCAAGTTTATTAATAGACATTGATAAAACATCTGAAACTTCCATTTGTTCCTCAAAATTGAGCAGTTCAACTCCATCGGAATCGTGACTGGTGAAGGAATAGGAACACACGAAATCCTTATCTAACTTAACATCAGTTGCTTGGTAGGTGATACGTGCAAGAGAACCACTTTCTTGGTCAATCCTGACGTCATGCGAAAGAGACTCTATTGTCCCAATAGCATGTTTACCTTCAATTGCTATTGACATCGCGAGACTACCAATAGGTTGGTTGGATCGCAAATGGTGGGTGTACACGAAGTTTTCATCAACCGCCTCAACACATTCATTATAACGAATCTGAACCTTGCACTCATCACCAGCGAGGATTGACAACACTTCTACCTTCAGTGCTGAACTGCCAATTTCCTGTAGAATTTGGGTGTCCTGTGCTTGGAGGACGCTTTTATAGAATTTCGCTAAACTATTTTTTCCGAGGAAGTCCGGTTCTACCAAATTACCATCAGTGCGAATATCAACATCTACGGTGTCTGCACCATCAGGCAGCGGGAAAATAAATATACCTTCAATGGGAAAGTCGTTAGGATTAGTAAAAACGACCTCAACATCTGTTGTTGCTTGTTGATTTTCTATTGAAACATTAGCAAGATAATGCTTGATAATTAGATTTTCAAATTGACGTACTTCGTCTAAGCGGGGAACGAAAAGGCTTCGTGCCAATGTGTAGAAACCTGATTTTTTCATCATGATCTCCTTTATTTTTTTAGTTTTGGGTTTACTTGATTAGTGAGTTGCTCTACTAAATTAGCGAAGGTTAGAGTCGCTTGACACAGGTTATTGAATTGCGCCATCAACACACCATGGAATGAGAAGGTGCATCTCAACTCTACACGTTTGTTTAGACGTTTAAGTAAGAAAAAAGTTTAATATTTCAGGTCAGCGAAAACTCATACTTGCTATTCGGATTGTAATTTGACAAGTGTGTCCCGAGCATGCATTCGGGTTGAAGAATCATTTGCATATAAATCCTTTTTAATATAGTGGACTCCAGATCTGTCACCACGATATGCAAGTTCATAAGCAGCGGCGCGTTGAATAATGAGATTTTCGTGTTTCAGCAATTCCTTTAAACCGCTAAGCATTGCTGCTTTTTCTCGAATAATTGCCCAATTTAGAAATAAATCGTAGTTTTTAGCATAGAACCGAGGATTTCTCAGGTTGTGCAATCGTGTGGTAATTCGCTCTTTTCGCGGATATAGACTATTAAGTATCCAAACCCCTTTCTCACGTTTGTCCTTTTGCCAGTGTCGCAGTTTGCGATATGCCACCTTTTTGAACCATTCAACACCACTATTGTCACCAAGTTGTTGAAGCGCAAGGGCAGCTTTTTCTGGCAGTCCATAATTACCTGGACAGAAAGCGATTTGTCGGAGAGGTTCAATAGCGCGTGCGTCACCACTTGTGCCTAATGCTTCTATACAATCGTGTATAGTTTGATATCCTATATTGAGCATTTCAATCCATGTCGGTACTAGATCAGGATCAGAAAACTTCAGTAACGCATCACCTGCAGCGGTTCGGACCATTTGACGCGAATGATCAAGGTCTTCATCTTTTATCAGCGCAAGTTTTTTCAGAGTCGGAATTGCTTCAGGCTTCCGTAATTCACCTAACAAGCCACAAGTATTGGCTATTTCTCTGCTATTTTCCTCTGTAATCAATTCAGGATCTATGCTTGCAATCATCTGATTGAACTTGTCAACAGGAGGCGGTTCAATATTGAAATGCATTTTGGGGGAGATGAGGGTATATGGCCATGCAAAAAAACTGGGTTTTATTTGTAGATTGAGTGGTATCCTTCTGTCAAATGTTGGGAACGTAGATGGCAGGATTAATCCACCCTTTCTTTGTGAGACCCGTAATTGTACAGTGTAACGACCTGGTTGCCGTAGTTTATAATATTTTGTAAAGAGAATTGTCCCAGTTATTTCATCATCGGGTTGTAGTGTTTGGAAATCATTTAATGTTAATGGAGCAAGTTTTGCTATTGGACCAATATATTTGGCGAAGGTTCCATCCGGTTGTTGAATTTCTAACTTTAAAAAAGTTGACTTAAGTGTTTTATATAAGGCAATTTTAATGGGATGATCACTAATATTTGTGATGCGATAAGTTAATGAAATAGGTTGTCCATAATCATATCGTTCCTTGCTCAATTCAATTCCAAGTTCCAACTGTGGTTTATCATGTAGAATGTCATATACCATGTGTGCGGCATTCTGAGTACTTCCTTTAGCCTCCTCTGTGAGTTTTTTCAATGCTGGTGCCATAACGGTAAGGTTCATTCGTCGAATAAGATCAATTGTCAAAAGTCTCACCTCAAGATCGGTATCAGCAAGTAATAACAGCATGTGTTCAAAGATCTCTGCTTTCCATGAACTCCCATATTGCAATAGTGCTTGAATAGCTTCCGTGCGAAGCGTGAAAGATTCATCTAATGCCAATGATGTAACTGCATCAATCGCAGCTGAACTGTTATACGTTGCTAAAACTCTTAAAGCCATTGAATTTGGTTTCTGCCGCACAATTTTCAATAGAGATTCAAAACCTTTTTCTCCCATATTTCCCAAAGCACGTGCCATTGCAGCTTGGAGGTTAGAATCATCTGTTTCAAGAATAACTTTCTCGTAGACAGGAATAAATGCGGGATCCGTTTGATTTCCAAGTATGTCGAAAATTGCCCATCGCATGTATGAAGATTTATTAGATTTAAGCTGTTCTAATTTCTCTAATAGTGGTTGTACAATTGAAGGGTCCGATTGTGAGAATGCGTTTATGATTTTTATTGATAAGTTACTGTGTTTAATAAGATAATTGAGTAAGACAGGAAGTGCTCTAACATCTCCAATATTGGCAAGTTTTTCTGCGACTTTTTCTTTTTCCTGCCATTGATATTTCAAGGCATCATATTTTTTAAGAAGAGCAGGAACTACGCTTTTTTGTTTAAAATCTGCCAATATAGAAGCAATATACCACCTAATATTCTGATCTATTTTTGGGTCCTCAAATCTCTTAACCAGTCTTGGAATAACTCTTTCATCCCCAAGGTGTATCAGCATATTTTGGGCAATGTCTTGTCTCTCAACATCATTCAGGAATTGAACCATCAACTGTCGAGCATACTCCGCATCTACACTCGCGATTAAGCTCGCAGCATTACCACAAATTAAACTATCTTCATTTGTTAGAAATAATTCGGTAAGTGCTGATAAGACGTGTGTATCTGCGTAAAATCTATCCAAAAAATAGTGCGCATGCCACCGCGCATGTTCATTTTCATCTGCAAGTACTTGGACTAAAAACGGAGCGGCCTTATCACCCATTAGGGCAAGGTCATATCCACCATCTCCAAGCCAAACATCCCAGTCCGGTGTTCGTAATTTTTCGAGTGTGTCAAGTTCTGCAGCTGTACTGCCACACATCGCAACAATGAATAGGCAAATGAGCCACGTTGTTCTGTATTTCATAGACATCTCCGTTATGTTGCTGGATCTGTTTCTTAAGAATACCGAAAAACATCTTTAGAATCAAGGGCGATTTTGCTTGCAGTAAATGCGAAAACGAAATCGCCCTGTAAAAAGATTATCCCTCTTTCTGTTCCTTCAAGCGGCGCGCCTCACGAACAAGGTTTAACAGTTCTTCTTTGCGCTGTTTGTGTTGAGGCGTTTTTGAGTGGATATTCGGTAGAACACCTTCAATCGTCTGTTGGACAGATGCCATACTCCCTTCTTTTGCCCAAAAACTTTCCCGAAGGATTTCAGCAAATTCCGCTACAGCTGCGACAAGCTGGTATTCAGAAGATGTATCTGCAAACGCCTCTTTTAGTTGATTCGTGGAAATTGTCTCACTAACCTCTGTAACACGTTGTGTATCGGGGTCTTCGTGTCTAATAAAGACGGTGGCGAGTTTGCCATCAGCATTTTCGTGGAGTTTAATCTCATAGAGCGCGGTTACACTATGCCCTGAACCGATTTCACCCGCATCCACATCGTCTTTTCGGAAATCTTCGTGTGCAAGGGATCGATTCTCATAACCGAGGAGTCGAAAACGACTGACAGTTTTCGAATTGAACTCAACCTGAATTTTGGCATCTTTGGCAATAACTTGCAGCGTGCCTGTCAGATTTTCTACAAAGACGCGTTTTGCCTCTTTGAGCGTATCGACGTAGGCGTAACTGCCGTTGCCTTTGTTGGCAAGTTGTTCCATCAGAACGTCGTTGTAATTTCCCATGCCGAAGCCAACTGTAGTAAGTGTTACACCTTCCTTGAGATATGTGTTTATCTCTTTAAGAATTGCATCTGGACCTGTTTGTCCCACGTTTGCTACACCATCCGAACAGAGAACTACGCGGTTGATGCAGTCAGATTTTGAATTCTTTAGCGCGAGTTTGTATCCCATCCGAAGCCCTGCCTCAGCATTCGTTGATCCATCTGGGTGAAGTTTATTGATAGCTTGTAAGATATGTTCACGATTTTCAATACCAGTGTGTGGAAGCACGACACGTGCATTAGATCCGTAAACAACGATACCGACCGCATCCCCAGGACGGAGTTGATCAAGTAGAAGTGCTAATGCTTTTTTTACTAACTCCAACCTGTTTTCACGTTCCATTGAACCGGAGACATCAATCACAAAAGTAAGTATTGCGTCTTTGCGGTCATTGTCTGAGATGACGCGACCTTGAATGCCGATTCGCAACAATTGAAGCCGTTTACCTTCACCAAATTTTGAAGGTGCGCCTTCAATATGAACGGCGAATGCTTCTTCGGATGGAGGTTTATAGTTGTAATCAAACGCGTTAACAAATTCTTCAACGCGTACTGCATCTGATGGTGGAAGGATCCCATCACGGAGATAACGCCGCATTACAGAGTATGAAGCGGTATCTACATCCATACCAAAGGTTGAGAAATTGTCGTCTTCTGTATCAATAAATGGATTGGTGCCATGGTTTTTATAGAAAACATCGTCATAAGCAGCACCGTTTGGTGGATTTAGTTGCGATGCTGGCATAGCACCTTGTAGTGCTGCTATTTGTGGCGCACGTGTAGGTAGAACTTTGGCTTGATCACTACTTTTTGGGATATAACCGCTATAATCGGATATTGCCGATTTAGCTTCGTCTGTAGCCACTTTGACTTGAACACTACTTCCGGCGGCACCTCTCACGGTGGCAGGTGCACTTGAAGCAGGCCCAGAAAAAGCTAAGGACGATGACTTATTGGATATAGGTTGATTAGTATGGGTGACCACCGTTGGCAATGGAGCATTTGGTGGACTCATTATAGATTTGACAATTGGTTTACGCAGCTTTGCTTTCGGTGCTTCTGGAGCTGAAAATGTATCTAAACGAACAAGGTCTTTCAACACTAGTGTTTCTTGGTTCGTTAAATGAAATCCGATGAAAAACACAACGATGAAATGGAACACTAACGAAATTAAAAGTGCTCCTGAAAATCTTTTGATACGCATTGTTCTTACCTCCAAGGAATATCATAAGCATTATGCAAACATGTTAGCAATTTACGTGCCAATTCCATGATCGCTAATTACAAGCGTTTTTCCTACATAACAATCAGAATTATGCACCAAATGGGGCAAATTTAACGTCATGCTGCACGAAAAAGGGCAACCATTCTATTACTTTTGAGTTTGAAATAGATGTTCTAAAATTTGCAACCGTAATTCTGTCTCTAATTCTTTCATCTCGGGTAACCCCGCGAGATTATTTGTTTCATCGGGATCGTTTTGCACATTAAATAAGAGATACGGTTTACCATCTGTATTTAATGCGATTTTCCATTCCTGATTTAACAACATAATTTCACCTGATATTTCAGAAATAGCAAATTCACGGTGCGTTGATTCTGTATCAGCAAGAACAGGATTCAAGGATTTTCCGAATTGACGGTGCTTTAACTCGCCACCTGCCAATTCAACAAGTGTAGGTCCAATATCAATCCATTCAACAGGACTTTCACACACAAGATCTTCTGCAGCATTTTTCACTGTTTCGGGAGTTCGGACAAGTAGTGGGACGCGGACAGCACCGTTGAGGAAGTTGCTTTTGTAAATCAACCCATAATCGCCATTCATTTCTCCGTGATCGGAGCAGTGGATGATGACGGTATTTTCGAGTTCACCGCGCTCCTGAATTGCTTCAAGAATTTCGCCAATCTGCGCATCAATGAGCGTGACATTACCGGCATAGTCTGCGCGGAGTTTTCCGATTTCACCTTCTTCAAATTTGGGGTTCATCCGATTCATCATATTATCCAAATTGCCACGAGGGCGAACTCCGGCTGCTTGTCGGGGAATTGGTGGTGGCATATCATTCGGGTCATACATGCTGGCGTAGGGTTCAGGTGTATCCCAAGGTTCATGGGGTCCTCCGAAACTAACCCAACAGCACCACGGTTCTTGGTGGTCATAGTTTTGAAGATACTGCTTTGCTTGCTGTCCAACATAGACATCCGCGTAGTTTTCAAGTCCGAGTGTTGAGGGACGGACAAGGTAAGGTTTTGTGCTGAATCGTTCACGATAATCGGCACGGTATGCATCCCACAACCCTTTCTCTTCCCACATTGCTGTCATGTGTGACTTGAGACGCGTACTCGCCCGTGGCCCTCCGATCTCGTCCACATCGTCTAAGCCATAGGCGTTCAACAAATCTTCACACTCACGCATGTCGTTGTTGCCTTGAGGGTGAAGGTGTGTTTTACCGAACAGGCTTGTTTGATAACCAGCGTCTCGAACTGCCTGCATCCATGTCGGCGTTTCTGCCGACATGGTATGTCTCATATTATTCCAAACACCGGTATTATGCGGATATAAACCTGTTGCTAAACTGAGCCGTGTAGGGACACAAACCGGAGAGGTAGTGACGCAGTTGGTGAATCGAACACCTTCACCTGCAATTCGATCTAAATTTGGGGTTTGAACCCAGTCTCCACTGCAGCCCATTGCATCCCATCGCTGCTGATCTGTCATGAGAAGAAGAATGTTTGGTTTCATAGCTTTCCTGCTGTTTGTAGTCTGTAGGTTAGGTTGAACTTGCGAAACCCATAACTGTCAATTTAAGGAGATGAATCCGTTTTTCTTGTCAGAATCTCGAATTGTCTGAACCAAGATTGACAGGATTATCGGATTTACAAGATTGTAGTGTTCTCTTTGTAGCGCAAACTTTTAGTTTGCGTCCCTTTTTGATGCACAAACTAAAAGTTTGTGCTACAGTCCAATATATTCGGGCTTACAAAGCCCTCCTACAAGAATATCTATCACTAAATTGACACCTATGGGGTAGAGCAAAGCAAACCCGACAATTTATTCCTTGTTCAGGGAGAACAATTCCAATGACTGCTTTAGCTCCAAACGAATAGAGTCGTCAAATGGAATATGAAGCATCTCAAAAAATTCATCAACATCAGCTAAACCAAGGTTGTCCATTACCGATTTAAGTTTATCGATCAAATCCTTTCTACTGAGTTGACTCAAATTCGGATCCAACAGTGGGTACGAATCACGATTATCGTTTTCTACAAATAGTCCTGATTTATCCTATAATTCGTTCATTTTATCCTCCTTTTGAGTTTTGCCCAAGAGGTTGTGAGTTTATTGTGTGAACTGACTGATAAATTTTCTTCAACTTCAACCACATTGTTATCAAGAGGCTCAGAAATAAACACGCGCGCATTTCCTAAAACAAAATGGTCACAAAATATATCATCTTTTGCATCTGTTATTTTTATCGTGAATGTTTTTGTGTCACTCGGAAAATCTACTACAATCTGCTTATTTTGTGCAGCAGGAGGACGCAATGTACCGGACCAGTAAACTTCAACGTCATCTGCTAAACAAATCACTTCTATATCTGCTGCGCCATCGCATGGATTCGGCATATAAAGAGTGGCTTCAAATCTGTTATAATCACCACTACTAACATCATAGACAAAACGACTTTTCGCGTGTGAATAGAACCAACTATCCCACTCATTTAATTTTGGTACATCAATATACCAATCCGGTAATCGTGGTCTGGGTCTATTCGGTTGCTTTTCAAAAATACCAGCGTTTTCCCAACCGCACCACTCGTTGGGATTATTTGTGGGAACAAGTGAATCGGCTCGCATATCTCTAATCGTTAGGTATTTCAGCTTACCATCGTTTGCAGATATAGGCTGCTCGGGTAAAACATAATTTTTAGGATACCATAACCAATTACCGTTATTATCCATAAGTTGTATCCAAACAGTCGTATTATTTTCAATAAATCTGTGTTCTACATCTATAATTGCTGTATCATTGTTGCCATTGAGAAAATCCCAACCGATGATGTTTGTATTCAAAAATGCATAGGCTTGGTGTAGTCCATTGGGGTCTGAAACATCTATACGAAAACGAATATCGTCACCAAATGCTTCAGCACCATGAAACTTCACTATACTCGGTGCAAAACCAAAAATCCATACATCGTTGAAATAATAGGACTTGGATAACCACTTTGCTTCGTGTAAAGAGAGTTTTTTGCCTGAGCCTAATATAAATTCCTGCGGATCATATAACACTATATGCCATAAGCCAAAAGCATGTCCCAACTCATGCAATATAACTTGCTCTGTGTTCGCTTTCGTGGTTTCTCCACTAAGAACATAAGCGTGATCTTCCCCTTTATCCCACCATCCGCCAGGGTTGGTATCGGCTGTGCCTCCTGCCCTTCCGTCCTGAAGTGCAGGCATACCCGCCATAACAATGACATATATATTTTTCTTATCATTAAATTTTTTCTCTAATTCCTGTTTAACTAAAGATATTGTGTCGCCACTATAATGTGCTTTATTATGTTTGCCGTTAAATTTATGGACAATAACTTGCCCTTGGTTATCGGTTTCTAATCTAAAGGTCTTGCCGGGAAACCCATGACGATCCATTTCACTACGATATACTTCCTGATTATTCTTCATGATATTATCCAAATCCAACCAATCAGACCTGTCGATACTATCCGTCGGCATGAAATATACAGTTTGCACAGTATATTCTACGGACTCGGATGCTACCGGTATCAGAATAGATAGCAGTAAGCAGGCGAGTAGTGGTTTGAGATGTTTCATTTAGAAAACTCCTGTTTTCTGAGGTAGTTGGGTTTCGCAAGCTCTACCCATAGGTGTCAATTTAAGGATCGAATATGT
Organism: Candidatus Poribacteria bacterium; assembly: GCA_965197475.1. Taxonomy (GTDB): domain Bacteria; phylum Poribacteria; class WGA-4E; order WGA-4E; family WGA-3G; genus MSPOR6. The sequence goes on from CBDANF010000003.1 coordinate 3,800,384, forward strand.
GTGTTTTATGTGTCTAAGTTAAGTGTTGCAAAGTGGAGACACCTCTTGCATAATGTAGAAAATAACACAATTTATTTCTACAAAAGAGGTGTTCCGATGTCTATATTAACACAGGTTTCCAACATAATGCAAGAGATACTCCAAAATACCAGGGTTATTTAGTTTTAAGAATTTTCAGTTGATGAGTGTTACTGAAAGTTTATATTGTAGGTTGTGTTGAGTTTGCGAAACCAATAACTGTCAACTTCAGGATTTTAACCTCTATTTTATTTGTGTTTTAGCCCCAGAGGGGCGACAGGTGTATAGAAAACGCGCGGTAGCACACAGACAAAGCTCCAGAGGGGCGAAAGGTGTATCACAACACACATATAATACACACCTGTCGCACCGCTGGTGCTAAAGAAGGGTTTCGCAGCGTACTATAAACATAGCGTTTCTACAGGACTGAAAAGCATTATTTATATTCGAAAATCCTTAAGTTGACACCTATGGGTAGAGCTTGCGAAACCCAACAATCTTAACGGTCAATGCGAGTTTAATTTTGACACATTCAAATTTGCGTAAGTCCTTGTCCGTTCAACCCGATTAATTCCAGCATCAACAAATGCTTTGGACAACGTCTCATAAGATAACGTAACAGCCGCAAGCGGATCGTAGTTTTCACGTGCCTGTACCATAAAACTGACTTCAGCAGTGATAAACCCATCATATCCATGTGCCTGCATCGCCTTAAGATAACCGACATAATCAAAAGTGCCCTCACCGGGGATAAGGAATTCAAAGTCTGGTGCGATACCGCGCTGATCTTTGACGTGTGTATGTGCAGAGACTGCAGCTAAGGCAGACACAGTGTCTTCCGTGGGCATTCCAACGATGTCAAAATGGCTAATGTCGAAGTTAACTTTGAAATAAGGGGAATTAACGATTTCAAGAAGTTCAAGCACTTTATCGGGAGTATCAATGGTTGCGCCGATGTGCGGTTCCATCGCAATCGTAACACCTTTGGATGCCCCATAATCAACCAACTCACCAACCCTCTCAGCGAGGAAGTCTTTTTTTGTATCCCACTCTTCCGGTTTTCCACGAGAGGTAGTATTCACTACTGGTAGTTCCTCCCCCTGTGCAAGTTCCACAGCCAAATCAACACCGCCTTTAAGCCGCCACATATTTCTTGCATGAGACTCTGGATCGATATCCATCAGATTAGAATGCGCAGCGATTGCTGGTAATGCCAAGTTATGCTGTTTCAGCATTGACGCAATGCGTTTTCGTTCTACCGCATCAAGTGTGCTAAGCTCGGTCGTAAAGGGCGGAATGATGGTCAGTTCAATCCCATCGAATCCAAGGTTAGCAATGTGGGATATTGCGGTATTTATAGGGACAGTAGGCATTCCCCATGTGCTATATCCGAGTTTCATGTAGATTTCTCCTTATATGATGAACATTGCAGTTTGAGGTGAGGTCCTCATCCGAAAAACGCAACAATTGAATCGAGCCAATCGTTTATTAGAAAATCAACACGTTGAATTAGTAGAGCCACACGCCCCATAACGGTGTTTCCAAATGCTGAACCGAACCCTATCATGAGAAAGGCAATTCCGACCTTTGATATCCATTTGACGGGACCTCTGTGTTCTACCGAAAAGAAAAAATATGTGAGTGTGCAAATTACGCCAATTACCATAAGGGCTGCCCCGATAACGAGAGCAGTAAATTCTCCAGGAGGCATTGCTTCTACACTGACCCCTGTAATTTGATTATGAATTTCTGAAAACGGTTCAACTGTTCCACGTGTTTGCTCAAAAATATGGGCTCGAAGAACATTTGGAATAGCAAGCCCACAACCCACACCGATGAGGATCGCACTCGGAAACCGAATCAACCAAGTATGTCGTGGTGATAACCCAGCGAAAAATAACAACCCAACCCCAATGGGAATTAGCTTAATTAAACCTAATAGCGATTCCCCTGTTACTGCTGCCCAAAATGGTTGCCATGCAAACGGTATAAATCCTTGATGATAAGAAAGGACGATACCGTATCCGACTGACATACCTACGAAGAGATATTCTGCAAACCGATAAAACGGATTGTCTCGGTAAAGAAAACTATATATGCATAATGTTAAAAATGCGGCAATCCAGATGCCCAAAAGTTCCATTAATTTACTCCTCTTGCTTTCTCTGAACAAAGAAGGCGATGTTGCCAATAATCACCAATAAAACGATCAACAGATGTACAAACGATTCAACATTTATCCACAACATCCCTTTTGCGGGGGCGTTAATTAAATGTTCATATTCGGCAGCACCAGCAATACCTGATATCAGACCTATTAATTGTCCGGTTTGCAAATAAGGATACATTTGCGAGATAATGACACCTGTGACACCCGCGGCGATTTGCTGATTGAATTGCACATTCGCAAAGGTAATCCATGACTCTGTTAAACTTCCAGAAGATAGATCAATAACTAATTCAATCTGATCGTAGTTCGTAATGTTTTCCATCATCGGTAATTCGGCAATAGGTGTTCGGTAATAATCATTTTCATAGATACTTGCGATATCAGTTCCCATGCCGAGAATCACTAATTCGATACCAGGACGAAATCCGAGGAAAACATAATCTTCACCGTTGACAGCATCTTTTTCTTTTGCGACTTCCTCCATCAGATCACTTCCCATAGTTGTTCCCACGGCATAAAGCGTAAGTCCGATAACTTTAACATCTTTTTCAAAACACTGTTTCAGTATTGCTTTAGCCATAGGATTCAGTTCCGCTAAAGAGGAGGGACCGTAGTCAAAAACAAGCATAATCGTTGATCCTGCGGGAAGTTGATCAATAAAGTCGTAGAGTTTCTGAGTCGGTTCGGAAATTGATACGGGTAAACTGACAGATAACAACATGGGGATGATGACTGCCAACGCAACCAGAATAAAAACAATTCGTCGATCCATATTTACCAATTTAGTTAGCATGCGTTAATCTCCTCCACCAAGATATGAACGTTCAATACCTAAGATAATGCGGATGGACTGTGAAATAACTCCTAAACTCACACCGAGGATAATACCACGTCTGGCAGAGAGATTCGGATTGTCTAAAATCCACTGTTTCATGCCTGAGGAACCATTAGCTAATGTTTCTGCCCAAGGTGTCCACGATATTAAAGTGTTCCAAATTAAATCACCAACAGGCACATTTCCCAACATAACAATTACTGCAGTAATTAGGAGTAGCGTTGCCTCAGTGTTTCGTGCGCGGAATGCACGGTACGCTGCCGATGCGATAAAGAAAGCGAGCAGCGAAAACATAGTCGCATCCATCGGCAGTTGCACATTGTTAAATAACCATTCAAAGATGGGGTGTTGGGGACCAAAGGGGATTCCCACCGCCACCATAATTGCGATTCCCGCAAAAACAAGAAAACTGTACTGCCAATGTTCAGTACGGCGACTAATACGGGTGACATGAGTTTGGAGAAGTGTTATTGTGCTGAACACTAAGGCGAAAGGTGTTATAATCCGTGCCCAACTCATTATTTCTTCATAAACTCCTTGAGAAAATGAATGTGGACTGAACTGTGTAAAAATTATAACTACCCCGAAAAGAAAGCAGAGAATTAAGGGAATTTGTCTCTTCATTATACCTCCTAATCCAACCGTTGTAAGAGCGTTGTTATCCAGTTAACACCGAATAGTTCAAGAACCACGCCAAGAACAATGGTTGCAAAAATGAGTATTTTTCCCCAATCTTGTCCTCTGAGGCTTCCGAGTAGCATCGGTTCATTGGAGAGGTAGGCACTTGCGGCGTACAATTCTTCACCAATCAAGGTATAATCACATGCTGTGATTAAGAAGGGGAGTTGGTGTTCAGAATCTGTTCCAGCAATCTGAATCGCGCCGATGGAATTACCGGTTTCTGCAAGGATAAGTGATTCTGCGTAGAATGTACCTTGTAAAAATATGGCAGCAGGTTTTTCACGTAGCATCATCCCGTCTACACCAGCAGCATAAGCGAATTGGCTATCGGTGAGAAAGAAGATATTCTCCTCGCTATAGGCATCGGGACGACCTTCATCAAGATATGAGGCTTTTACCATTTCACGAACTACGTTCAGGACAATCGGATCATTACAGGGTACGCGTAGGGTTGTTTCATAATCTGCGGTTCGTCGTGCGACCTGTCCGAGAATTGTCATACTCGCGATAGTGGCAGGTCCACTGACACCGCCTAACCCTAACACGTATAAAATGGATCGTCCCATCTCGGTTGCTCTGCCGATTGCCTCATCTACTGCTTCAAGTCCAGGAATACGGCGAACGAATACCTCTTTGCTATTTCGGGAAAGGTATATACTTCCAAGAATCGCTGCTGAAAAAATTAGCATTGCAATAAAAAGTTGGATTTTGCCGGGGTGAAACCATTGGTCTGTCGCTTTGGCAGGAGCGGATTTTTCTGAATCCACTGTCACTTCGGTGTCGGTAACAGCACGGACAATATATTCGTAAGTCTCACCTTGTTGTATGTCCTTGTCTTTGTATCTTGTTTCGCCTGCTTTCAATATTTCAGCAATCATCTCAAATGTTCCATCGGGTGTACTACGTAGTATTTGATAGCCTGTGATACCACTATCTTTTTGAGCTTTATCCCATGTAATGGTGATGCTGGTGGTATCGTTTGGGGTATCCTTTGCAGTTACGTTTGATGGAGGCGCAGGCTCTTGGCTAAACGCGTAGGTGCCGCATAAAAATAAAACCGAGCAAACGACTACCCATAAAATTGTTTTATTGTATGTCATACATTCCTCAAAAAAGAGTTGGAATTATAAACTAATAACATTGTGAAATTGCTTCTATAATCTGTGTGTCTGTCACATCGTCTCGGATAACGACTTCTCCAATACATGTCGGTAATATGAGGCGCAGTTTACCACCGAGTGTTTTTTTATCTAAATACATGGCATCGCATATCGCTACGGGAGAAAGATCAGATGGAAAAGTCAGCGGCAATTTTGCGCGATTTAAAAGAGTGTGTTGACGTTCAAAGTCGGTTTCAGAGAACATTCCCAAATTGACTGCTAATCGTGCTGCGCAATTTATGCCGATAGAAACAGCTTCTCCATGTCTATATTTTTTGTAGTGTGTTAATGCCTCAAGTGCATGACCGAAGGTGTGTCCATAGTTAAGCACCATTCGCAAACCGCTCTCTTTTTCATCTTTTGCGACTATATCTGCTTTGTTCGCACATGCACAAGCGATCATCTCAATTAACGTTGCTACATCTAAATTTAATATCGCGTCAAGGTATTCTTCTACCATTTCAAACAAAGACTCATCGCGGATGACACCCATCTTGATCACTTCAATGAGTCCTGCACGGATATCCCGTTGCGGTAAGGTTTCAAGCGTATTGACATCAATCAGCACTAATTTTGGTTGGTGGAACACACCGATAAGATTTTTGCCTTTGGGGTGATTAATTGCTGTTTTACCGCCGACGCTTGCGTCAACTTGTGCCTGCAAGGTGGTTGGGATTTGCACGTAAGCGATACCTCGCATGTATACTGCTGCCGCAAACCCACCCAAATCTCCCACCACACCGCCACCGAGAGCAATGAGCGTTGAACTCCTATCAAGTTGGTTATCAATTAAGCTATCCAGTATTTGGGATAATTGCTCTAACGATTTACTTCCTTCACCGACAGGAACATCAAAGGTAGCAATGTCAAACCCCGCATCTTTTAGATTTTCCGAGACAAGGGGAGCATAACGATGATTAACGAAAGTATCTGTAACAATTAGCACCTTTGTAGATTTAGCATAAGACTTCAGAAATTTCCCAATCCGGTTGAGAATCCCCGCCCCGACGAATAGCGGATAACTGTTCTCATTAAGTTCAACGTGTAAGGTTTTTATCATTTTGTTTTCTCGGGTGTTTTTGAGGGGCTGCGTCCGTATAGTAGATTTTTTTAATGTGCGCGATAATTTCACTGAACGATCTTCCGGTTGTTTCCACCGTATAATCCGCTTGTGCATAATGAGGTGTACGTTCCACTAACATATTTCGAATTGTTTCCATCGCATCGGGGGTTTGGAGCAGGGGACGGTGTGTTTGATGACCAACGCGCCGATAGATTTCCTCAGGCGTTGCTGTTAAGCAGAAAACAACACCGTTTTCTTTAAGTTTCGCGACGTTTGCCTCTTTCAAAACGACACCACCTCCAGTCGAAATAACATGATTGTGTAGTTCTGAAACTTTGTGAACAGCCTCACTCTCAAGTTGACGAAAAACAACTTCACCGTCTTGCGCAAAAATATCACTGATGCGTCTCCGATTATCTTTTTCAATAACACTGTCAGTATCAATGAATCGCATCCGCAATTGCGAGGAAAGCCTTTTACCGACAGAGGTTTTTCCTGTCCCCATATAACCGACAAGAACGATATTAGGGTTTCTTTTAAGCGGTCGATTCACCTGTTTTCGCGCCTTTCTACATACTTTTTGCAAGTGAAGGTTATCTATTACGTACGAACATCATACAGTGTTGATTTCAATTATAGCATTTTCCAAAAATAATGTAAAGGTTTTGCTGGTATTTTTTATATGTGATATAATGATGTCGGGCACAGATTAAAAATTTGCAAAATCGGAAGGAATTAGCAGATGGCACGACAACTCAGAATGGTCAGAGCGAACCTGAAAGATCTACCGAAATTAGAACTCCCTGCTGGCTACGCTATCCGAACCTACCGAGAAGGTGACGAGGTGTATTGGGCAAACATCATCAGCAATTCTTTCGGTGGAAGAGAACGCACTGCACAAGACACACGGAATGAGATTACGGGCCGAGATGTGTTTGTACCAGATGGACTCTATTTTGTAACATACCAAGATACCCCGGTTAGTACAGCATGTGCGTGGCGGCAATCCATTGATGAGACAGATGTTGGATACGTCCACATGGTAGGCGTTTTAGACGTACATACGGGGCATAAACTCGGTAAATGGGTATCGCTTGCTGTTCTCTACTATTTTCGCGACAATGACTTTACCTGTTCTATGCTTGACACGGATGATTTTCGTCTGCCCGCGATAAAAACCTATCTTAATTTAGGGTTTGTACCTGTCTACGTTGATAGCACTCAGTCTAAACGATGGAAAGAAATCTTTAAAAAATTAGAACTCCCGTTAATGACAAAAGAGATCGCCCGCATCCGAGAAATATTTCCTACCGAATTGTGGACAAAAGTGTCGCGTTAAGCGTCTAAAATGAAATTACCGATTACCCTTCGAGATAACTCATACAATTTTGACCTTTTTGTAATGCCTGCCATTCTTGCTATCGGTTTTGTACTCCGCATTCTCGGCATAGGTGTTGGTTTACCCGATTCACCTGATCCTCGTGAAACCCTCATTGCACGAGACATCCAAAATCTCATCAGTTTCACAGCAGCACCTGAAATCTATAACTGGCCCGGAACAGCGTGGTTCTACCTGATTGCTCTGGTGGGCAAAGTTCTTTCGAGCTGCGACGTAGATATGACTGAAGCGCGTGTAATCTGGATAGCACGGTTTTTCAATGTGTCGTTGTCAACAGGGACGATTTGGTTAACCTATTGCCTTGGCACAAGGTGTTATAATAAGCGTGTCGGACAGATTGCTGCGGGTTTCTTAGCGGTTGCGATGTTACATGCCACGAACGAATCGCGTTTCGCACTCGTTGACATTCCTGCCACCTTTTGCGTCACCTTATTCCTCTGGTTAGCTGCGCGAAATACTCATCTCACGTTCCGAACCTGTCTGTGGTTAGGTATCGTTGCGGGGATCGGTATTGCGGTGAAGTTTCCAACCGTCTTCGTCGTTCTATCCCTTTTGATTTTAATTGGTACAGAAAATTTTTATCGGAAGCTTGCTACGATAATTGGTATTTGTGCTTTAACTTTTACGCTTGTTTGTCCGTATTGGCTGATCGATCTGGTGTCATCAGATTGGAATCTCTTTTTTGAGGATTTCTGGTATGAAACGATGCATTACCATCGCGGACACTTTGGACTATTTGCAACTGGGGACACAGGTTGGGCACATCGGTTTCTATACCTGTGGACGCTCTTGAAGTGGGGAATGGGATTGCCACTTGCCCTTCTGGTGAGTTTGGGTGTAATGTTTACACTTGCCAAATCAGTCCCATTTCTGAGAAAAACTTCCGCTACAAATCTATTTTCTGATGAAAAGATACAGAAGGGGTTGTTAATATTGGCTTTTGCGATCCCATATCTACTGTTCATTGGAACGTTTAAGGTTTCCTTTACGCGGCATCTGCTGATTCTCTATCCCGCGCTTACAGTTCTTGCTGCTGTCCTTTTAATTACACTTCACAAGTGGATTGGTATTGTCTTGGGAAATGCAGTCTGGCTTTATTCATTCGTTTACACCGTTGCATTTGCATCCGTTATGCTATCGCAACCTACTGGGCAGGAAGCGTCTGAATGGATATCAACAAATATACCACATGACAGTTCAATTGCACGCGCCCCAGAAATTTTATTTGATTGGCTTATACCTGAATTAGATAGGGATATGGTATATCCAGATGAAGAGGCAGAATGGATTTTAATCATCCAACCGAACAGGGAAGTCTTTGAAAAATATACGCAGTATCCCAAAAAATATGAAAAGCAGGATTGGTATCCGCTTGAAGATATTGAAGTTAAAGGGACGCTTGAATTTTACAAAGAGATTTTAGGTGAGGACAGCCGTTGTGAATTACACAAGACATTCAGACGCAGCCCACAGTTCTTAGGTATCAGCATATCCGACAATGGAGCTCCCTTTCCGATGCGAGCATTGATTCATCCTGAGATTCGTCTATATCATCGCCGCGAATAAGGGTTCAGCTTAGATGTGTAAAGTTTTGTCATTGTAGGCAAATCTAAAATACCAAGATATTTTCTTTTCACGTTACGACAATCTACCGTCGACTCTTGCGTCAGCACGAAAGGAAATGTTACGTACCGGACTAAAGGTTGCTTCAATAACCGCATAAACCTTTACTTCTTTGTCATACCAATCTACAGTAGCCGGATATTTTCTCTTTGGGTATTCCTCAAAATATTCTAACTGTCCAGTATTCAAATTCTACAGATATTGGACCCCAATGTTTTGCCACCGTTTACCTCACCGACTGTGCTATTTGAAGAGTTCAAATAGACATTCGCTGTCGTCGTCAATTCCTGATTTGTTTTGCTTGTGTTATTACCGTTAGCAGTGCTGATTTGCGGTGCGAAGAAAAGCACAACCAATAAGAACATGAAATCCATTTTTCCATCTTTTTTCTCTTATTCATTTGCCAGGTGGATTAATATTTGTTCAAACGCCTTACGGGAATCCTTATCTGCCTGGGTTTCCCGTTCAATTATGATGCCAAGTTCTGCCTCAATTTCATCAAGGATCTGATTCAGAATCGTATCATCAACGCTGCCATCCCTAGGGGTGGTGTCACTGCGTCAATCGCCTCGCGTATTAAGCGGTGATCGTGCTCTCTATCAGCGTCCGTGTATTCTCTATCGTAAAGTGCACCTGCAGTAGCACTCGGAGCGGGCCCACGCGTTTTTTCACGGAGTTCGTCGTACCACTGCTTTGCCAATTCACACGCCGCTAAAGGGTAAGCTAGGAACTGACCCGGACGTCCACCTCCTGCAAGGTGTGATGCCACAGATTCTGTGTTTTTGGCAATTCTGCGAAGTGCCTTATATCGCTCATATTCTTCATCGGTGAGTTGATGTAACTGCCCGTATGAGTTTCCTTTCCAACGAATCGTTATGATAGGTTCATTGTTAGGATGGAGTTCCCACTCCCCAGTTTCACTATTTTGGCCGTAGTGATGTCCCGCTGGTGGTATATCCAGTCCATACGACACGTAGAATGCGCGCGCGATGGCTAATCTTGTTTTTCTTGGGAAAGCTTATAGTACTCTTCAGGGGGAGTGCCGTTAACTCTTCCCAATTGACAGGCCAATCTGCACCTTCCGGCCAGTTTATAGAGACCTCTGCCAATTTTTGGGACTGTGTTTCTACGTGTTCCACTAGTGATGGAGGCTTGCCCCCTTCCTGCATAGATGACTGTTGCTTCGGTCTGTCCTCAGTTCAATATTCTGTGGTATTAGTAAGAAAACACCAGCAATTCCGAGTAATAAAACAATCCCACCGAATCCCCAATACATGTTACGTTTCATGTTTTCCTACTACAGTTAAGTTGTTTTATTCCAAATCATTCAAGTATATAGGAGTTATCCCTACACATAATTTATATGGGGTTTCTGTAAATAATTCGATAAATTGCGAAACTACAAAAATAAAAGAAGCACCTGCAGTGTATCGTTACCTGCTGGTACTAAGCCGAACAATTAGACACCCCTCTCATTTACGTCAAATTACGTGTGTATTATACCCTAAGTTCAAAAAGTTGCAACTTTTTTGGAAATTTTTTGCGTTTTGCACTTGTAATATACGGAAAAGGGTTTTATAGGTGAGGTGGGGAAAAACATGCCTTCTGAATTGGAATAATCGCAGCTAAAATTTGCGACAACACCTCAGCTGGAATAGTGTCAGCGTCAATAATTCTAATCATTTCTTGCGGATAGTGATCTATCAACGGTTCCGTATCCCGTTTGTATAGATCCCATCTATACCGAGCAACTAACTCATCAGCATCATCCCGTCGTTGTTCTTTTAGTGCTCGCCCGCGTATTCGCTCAAACATTACTTCCCGATCTTCACAAACCATGAAAAGGATCCTAAGGGTATTAATATAAGGGGATAATAATTCGGCTTGTGCAATATTCCGGGGGATACCGTCAAGAACAAGTAAATCGGTTTCCGGATTGTAGACTTTTTGTTCCACTTTCGTCCTGACGTATCCTTGCCATGTTTTAATTGTAATATCGTCTGGGACGAACTCACCGTGCGTTGCATATTCATGAAAGAGTTGCCCCAATTCAGTATTTTCATCAAGTTCTCGAAACATATCCCCGCTGGAAAGGTGAAAAATGCCGGGAATGTGTGATAACAGTTTGCCTTGTGTTCCCTTGCCGACACCTGGAGGACCGACCAGGACTACAGATCGATAACGCGGTCCTCCCTCCTCAAATAGAGGTTTGTCAGGAAATAAAGGCTTCTTCTCCATTGTCATGCTTGTTTTCCTCAATCATCCTAAATGTTCTGTTGATAAGGGGTTGAATTCATATAAGGTAGGATGGTATTTTAGGTACATCTTCTGAATAGCTATATCCCAAGTAAGTGTTCAAGTATATAGAAATCTAAACCTTCGTAATCTCGCGCTGCGATAAACTCCTGCTCCACTTTTCTATCAAACGTCCGTACCTTTTCAAGTAGGTTAAGAAAAGTTCTGCGACTACTTAATAAATGTTTTGTAGAAATGTCACGCGGTTGTGTGCGCATAACTTTGACATCTAATCCTACGAATTCTCCATTCCGCCCGTAGCCGTTTTCTTCAAGCACTCGCACTTGATTAAAAGCACGCCGTAAATTGGCTGAACCGAATGCTTTATCTTGATCAAATTTGAGACCGTTCTGGTCATTTAGATGCACGCTCCAAAGTTTCCTGTGAAATAAGGCATACCCCATTTCATCCGATGGTTCTAACCCAGCGAGAATGGCATGTGCTGTTTCAATTAATCCACCAACGCGTTCTGGGTCTTGGCTCGCATAAGCCAAACCGATAGCGTGTCCAATCGTTGGTATATAAGCAATGTCCATCGGTTCATTTGGTTTCGGTTCAATCAGTATCCGAATCTCTGGATCGTAGTCAAGTAAAACGTTAATTGCATCTAATATATATCCAACTGCGTTTGCTGAACTCTTTGTTTCACGAATATAGGTGCCTTCACGGGCAAGCCATAAAACAAAATTTTTACACTCAAGTACATTCGCAATATCAACGCAACGTTTTGAGCGTTCAAGCGCGTACTGTCTTTCTTTTTCCGAATTTGAGGTGAAAGCACCATCAATCGTCAGTGGTGACTCCCACAACCGGGGTGCAATCACTTCTACGATCAAACCGTGGTTATCAATTTGTGTTTTCACACTTTTTGCGCGGGATATTAACTGTGCGTGCGTTTTGTTGTCAATATCAGGCACGACATCATCATCATGAAATTGAATTCCGTTAAAGCTAAGGTCACGGTAAAATTCGACCTTTTCATCAAAACTGAACGACTCCCGCACAGGAGGCCCAAAAGGATCGGCACCCTCGTGTATATTCCAGGGGCCAAATGAAAAACGATATTCTGTAAGCGAATTGGACATCTACTTGCTCCGATGATAACTGGTTTGTGGACAGACACCTTTCAATCGTTGTAACTTATTTGTACAATAACGATTTTGTTTATATTTAAGTTACCTTGTTTCGTAAGAAACTTCTTGACATTCTTAATAAGTATAAAGTATTATTTTAAACGTGTCAAGTTTTTTATAGCAAAGCATAAAAATACATAGATAGTTCTCGGTAGACGCGCTATTCCCTACTCATTAGTTATGATAAGATTTGTGATTAAGCTAGCACATTATCAATTGTCGTTTTGTTTTATTTTGTTTGGAATATGCCTCTCTGCTCAGTCTATAGAAGCAGTTAAGAATGGAACAGTAGCCACAGCACCCCCTGCAATTTCTTCGCAGACTTTCAGTTTTGAAGATGTCTACCAATTGCAACTCAATTTAGATATACCTGGTAACGTAAAAATTATTGCTATAGATAGTAATGCGGAAGATAAAGACACAATTAGTGTTACGCTCGAAAAGCGGGTGCTGGAACACAATCCACTCTTTACAAAGACTTTTCTGGAAAACATATCCCTAACTGGAATAAAAACGGATGGGACACTTCAGTTAAATTCACAACTGCCGGAAGACGCGTTCAAGGCGATATTTGAAAACCAAAGTGCACCTGATATAAAAAAACAGCTCCATTTGAACTATGCAATTAAAACACCACCCGATGTTTCGGTGCAACTCAAAGTAAAATCCGGAGATATATACCTTCACCGCCTCCGCGGAAAGATAGAAATCACAAATGAGATGGGAAACTTACATTTAGATGAAACGTTAGGAAATTACAATGTTGAAGTAATGCAAGGTCGCATTCAAGGCAAAATTTTGTTGACCCCGGGACAAAATCAGATAAAAACACACAATGGTTCAATAGACCTCACCCTGCTTGATGATCTTGCAGTACCATTGGATTTAACTGCCATTGGTGGTGGAATCGGGCTACTCCTTCCCAATAATTATCCGGCTGATGTTGAATTAAAGAGTGAGAAACAACTTTATATTATTAACCTCCCATCAGAAATTGAAAATAACACAGGTACCATCAACGGGGGAGGACCACTGCTCCGGTTAACAGCAACGGATGCAATTTCAGTTCTACCGAATCCGAGACTCCGCAGCGCACCTGAAGATTCTGAATCGACTGCGCCAGATGAGTTGACCTCAACTGAATTGGTAGAACCTATCCCCTTAACTGGACAACCTCCCACTATTGATGGAAATTTATCAGAAAAAGCGTGGTTAAATGCTACAGCACTCTCTCCTTTTCAGAATTCAACGGGTGCTGAAACTGCTGAAAATGCGACCGATGTGTATCTAATGTGGGATGCACAACATCTTTATATTGGTGCAAGAGTACACTTCTCAAGTTTTGAAGTGCCCCGTGTTTCGCAAACACAACATGATTCACCTATCTGGGAAGATGAGTCTGTTGAAATTCTGCTTGATATGAATCCAGAAACTGAAGGCTATTCTCACCTAATCGTAAATCCGATAGGTGCGTTTTTTGACCAATGGGTTAAAAAAGAAGGATTCCCGAATTATAGATTCGCTCCGAATGATGTTCCCCGTGAGCCAATAGATGATTCAGTAGAAATGTTCAAAGGCGATAGTTCTTGGAATTCGGAAGCCAAAGTTGCCACCCAAATTAACACAACTTTCTGGAGTTTTGAGGTCGCTTTTCCACGTAGCTCTGCGGAAAAAAAAGATATAGACACATGGCTGCTTAATGTGCACCGTAAAGCACAAGGTAAACTTGGAAATAACGAAGATTTTGAACCGACCCTACATCGTGAGTACAGTTATTGGTTGCCGATTTATGATGAAGAGTATACTTGGTGGCCGCATTGGAAAGAGGGAATGGGGACGTTAAAATTAGTCAAGACGCAGCCATCTGCATCAAAAACTTTTGAAGTCTCGGAAAGTTTAGAAGTTACAGCAATAGAGATTGAAGGGAACACAACAATTCCAACTGAGGTTGTACTTGAGCACATCCCAATTGCGTCGGGTGATACCATTACAAACGAACAATTGGCATGGTTAATTGCCGAATTAGAGAACTCTGATTGGTTTTTGGAGGTGCAATTAAAAACAGTCGTACTGAATACTGACGAAGCTGCATCCCCATCGGTTAATCTGTCCGGCACCTCTCTGGCAGATGCAGAATCTAAAGGCACCAATAGTAGTGAAATTGTAAATCTTCCGAACACCGAACCATTGAAAGTCATTGTGCAAATCAGTGTAACTGAGGTACCTGTGAAGTTCGCAAGCCAAATAAAAATCCGCGGAAATAGGAGTTTTCCTGTACAATTTATCAAGGATTGGTTTGACCTATCAGTAGGATATCTTGCTGATGATAATGTAAACTTGAAACAGCAGATGATAACCGATTTTTATGTGAACCGTGGTTACCCATTTGCTAAGGTTACGCATGAATTCGTCAACGATACGCTGCAGTATAACGTTAACGAAGGTCACTTGGATGAGATTCGTTTTACTGGAAATCGCCGCATTTCACGAACTGAACTCGTATCAGCACTTGATATAAATACTGAAAGTGTATATTACCACACTCTGGGACAAACGAAAATCAATCAATTGCGCGAAAAACTCAGTAAAACCAGCGAAGATTTCAAATCAATTCGGGATTGGCATGTGCAACGCGAAGGTGGAAGAAACATTTTGATTGTTGATATTGAAGAGCAACCTTTCATTAAACCCGGATGGTATCCTGTTCTTGGTTTCAACCGTGTTCATGGATTGGTCCTCGGTACAGGTGGAACACTTTCAACTCACTTTACCGGAGAGGAACAACTTTTCGGTTCAATCAGTCGTGGTTTTTCCAGTAAAATTTGGAATTATAACTTTGGGATTGAAAAAAGTTTTTTTAAGCGTTACCCTTTGGCAATGGGTATTGGTCTATTCAAACTTACAGACATCAGTTCTAATAACTATCGTCTACTGCCTATTGAAGTTGATCTCAATGCTGCAGTCTACGGCACCACCCTCCAAGATTATTATCAACGTCAGGGGGAACACATTTGGGTTGCCCAAAGGTATGGAAAATCCGTGCTAATGCGACTTGAATTCACGCAGGAGGACCATAATAATCTTTCTAAATCAACTGACTGGAGTTATTTTGACCGCAAACGCGTTAAACGTGGCAATTCTCGAATTGATAGCGGGCTTTTGAAAATGCTTTCCCTCAGTTATACGTTTGATACTCGAGATCACAAATCTACGATTGAAGGTCCTCAATATGTTGGAAGTCACTTGGTGCTTTGGCCAAATGAACGAACACGGCGTGGATGGCGCGGACATTTTGGGATTGAAATGGCAGGTGGAAATCTTGGCGGTGATTATATATTTAACTTTCTCAAATTTGAAATGGTTCGTTATACGCCTTTGTTCGGACCTCATCATTTGAATATCCGATTTTCAGGAGATTTTTCGAACGCAGCCTTACCAAGGCAACGTCTTCTTTATCTCGGTGGCGCAACCACTTTGCGTGGATACGATTTCAACGTATTTGCAGGAGATAGGCGAATTCTTCTCAATATTGAGTATCGACTTTTTCAAGAAACTCGTATTAACACTGACGTAGATGCTGTGTTTGGATGGGCACTCAGCTCCTTTCTGGATACTGGACGTGTGTGGTGGTTTGATGAAAACCTGTTTTCTGAATTTTCTCTAAGCCAATTTAAGACTTCAATTGGTGTTGGCGTGTCGTTTTTTATCAGTCCACCTAGTAGTCTACAACCCTTGAGCACTGCGATTGAAATTGCCGTTCCACTTAACGTTGTGTACTCGTTACGTACACCAAGGATAATTTGGCGTTTGGAACGGATGTTTTAGATGTGTAAACAATAGTATAAAAATAGGTAAAAATGAAAACAACTCCGCTTTATAATATCCATCGTAAACTCGATGCTACTTTTGGTGAAAGACACGAAGGCTGGAACTTGGCTGTCCAATTTACCGATGCTGTTTCTGAGCATAATGCCGTTAGAAGTGATGTCGGAATTGTTGATATTTCATACCTCGGCACGCTTTGTTTGACTGGTGAGGATCGGGCAGAATTTTTGCACCGACTCATCTCTAACAATGTTGAAGGTCTCTCATTTGGGGAGGGCAATTACGCTACACTTTTAACAAATCGCGGCAAAATTATCGCAGATATGAAGGTATATGTCTTGGAAGATGCAATTTATATCAGCACTGCCCCTGAAAGCGCGGAAGATGTTTTCTCGGAATTGGACAAGTACATTATTGCAGATGATGTGGAACTTTCTGTGGCAACGGATAATTTAGGAGCAATCGCCGTTTATGGACCGAAATCTGCAGAATTGGTTCAATCTGTTTTGAATGCAGAGAATTTGAATAGTTTAACAGAGTATCATTCCCGATTCTGCTTATTCGATCAACAATGGGTTGTTTGTGTGAGATCGGATACTGTCGGAGAATGTGGATACCACCTTTACATTTCGACCGATAAGTTGGAAACGTTATGGGAAAAGTTGATGGATGAGAGGCCTGGTGTTCAAGCAATCGGGTGGGATGCGTTAGAATCCCTTAGGATTGAAGCAGGCACACCAAGATACGGCACAGAATTAACCGATTCGATCATCCCACTTGAGGCAGAATTAGAACACGCCATTGATTTTGAGAAAGGGTGTTATATCGGTCAAGAGATAGTCGCACGTATGAAGTATCGCGGACACCCGAACCGCCTTTTGCGCGGGATTGAAATAGACGCAGAAAATCCTATACCACAGGACTCAAAAATTTTCAGCGGAGAGAAAGAGGTAGGATGGATTACAAGTTCAACGTATTCCCCAACTCTCAAAAAACCGATTGCGTTGGGATACCTCCGAATGGCAGTCACAGAAAATGGCAGCCGAATTCAAATTGAAACTTCGGAGGGGCGTGTCAGCGGGACAGTCGTTGGTCTGCCTTTTATATCCAATAAAATATAAGACACATCTTGATACACCGACTATAGAATTCGGACATGCGGGTTTCCAATCGCATGTCTATGAAGAAAGGAGAAATTCCTTACAATGGGAAACCCAGATTTTGCTAAAGTTTTACTGGGCTTAGATGGTTCTAATTACGCGGAAGCAGCGAAAGAATATGCCTGTGAAATTGCACTTGCACACAATGCTACAATTACTGGAGCCGCCATTATTGATCTACCCGGTATTCAATCAACAGGTAGTCCCGTACCGCTCGGTGGCACACATTATGATGTGCAGCGTGAAAAGCATCTGTTGGAAGAAACACGTCAAAAAGCGAAGGCGATTCTTGATGCATTTGCGAGTACTTGTGAATCCCGCAAGATCAAATCCGTCCTGCACGCTGATACAGGTAGCCCTTTCTCTGAAATTATTGAGGAATCCAAATTCCATGATTTTACTGTGATAGGCAAAAAAACCTTTTTCGGATATTCTGATCATGAAACCTTTGGCACTCTTGAGAAGATATTGAAAAATGGGCTCACACCTGTCCTCGCTGTTCCTGATTCAGTTCGGAAAATTGAGAAGGTATTGGTTGCGTATGACAATAGTATCCCTGCTGCAAAGGTTGTTCACATGTTCCTTTTGCTCGGAATTTGGAATGCTTGTGATATAACCTTATTCACAGTGAGCGATAGTAGTGAAGATGCAGAGAAACTGTTGTCTAACTTAGGGGAGTTCTTTCAGAGTTATGGTATTAATCCAAACTTGGTAACGCGAAGTGGAAATCCTGATGTTGAGGTAAAAACCTATATCACTGAAAACGATATTGATCTACTTGTGATGGGAGCTTACGGAAGAAAAAGCGTTCGCGAATTCTTTGTCGGTAGTGTTACACAGCATCTAATTCAAAAGACGGATATACCACTTTTTCTTTACCATTAGTGAAATTACCGATGTCGCATTTTTTCGCGACTGAAATTTGCGTCAACACATGGACGCACAACGCTGATAGGAGGTAAATACAACATCGATGATATACAGCAAGTTTTATTTTCAGATTGCTCTTTTACTACTACTACTACCTATACTTGTAGGTGGATGTGGTTTAAGTAAGTTATCCAAAATTCAAGAGGAGAGTGACTTAGTGGTGGTGGAATCCACCCTTGAGAAAAACCTCAAGACACTTGAACGTTTATCAAAGTTAGGGAATAAGTCTTTAATTGTTAAGACTGCCCGCGCACATTCATCTTACAGCGGATTTCTTGAAGATAAGATGGAAGAAGCGGAGATAGAAGGTGACACTGAGACAGCGGAGAAGTTGCGTGCAGAAGCAATTAATCACTACGCGCGTTCTGAAATGTATGCGTTGAAGGCATTGGCAAAATCAGAAAAAGCCTTAAAAAATGCAAGAACAGTTGATAAGGAAGTGTTTGAAAGTGCACTTATGAAACTGAAAAAGAAGGACGTGGAACCGCTATTTTGGGCAGCTTATGCTATTGCACGCGGTATTAGCCTGCAGAAAGATGACCCGATGCAAGTCATTGACCTTAGTCGGGTGGAACAGATGATGCGGCGTATACTTGAATTAGACGAAACCTTCTACTTCGGTAGCGCGCACTTGTTCTATGCTGTCTATTACGGCGACAGATCACCAGCAATCGGTGGTGATCCTGAGAAAGCAAAGGAACACATTGATAAGGTTGATGAGATTAATAACGGCAAGTTCCTGATGAGTAAATTCTATCTGGCGCGATACTACGCTTATCCGAAACAGGATGTGGAACTTTACAAAAAATCACTACAGGAAATTATTGATGCGCCATCGGACATGTATCCTGGACAGGAAGCCGCGACTTCGATAGCAAAGTCACGGGCGAAACGTTGGCTCTCTCAAACTGATGTACTTTTTGATTTAGAAATGGAAGAAGGAGAAACTGAATAATGTGCAACAAGAAAATCAACAAGAAAATCTACGCAGCTGGTTTGGCTGGTGTAATTCTATTAATTTTGGGGTTGTTCTGTTTACCAACATCTCTTTTTGCTGTTGAGTCTATTAAGTTCGCTACACTCGCACCTAAAGGGTCTACTTGGATGAACAATTTCAATGCGATGGCAAAAGAAATTCTCACAAAGACGGATGGTCAAATCAAATTCCGATTCTATGCGAACGGTATACAAGGGGATGAACTTGATGTTATTAGCAAAATGCGAAATGGCCTCCTTCACTCTGGTGCTATGACAGCCAACGGACTTGGCGAAATACAGAAAGAGGTTCTCATTTTTCAACTGCCCCGAATGTTCAAAACTTACGAAGAGCTTGACTATGTTCGCAACTATCTTCGTGAAGATTTAGATAAAGCGTTTTTGGATAAAGGCTATGTTCTGATCGGGATGGGGGATATAGGTTATTACTACATTTTCAGCAATCAACCGATTAGGACTATTGCCGATCTGCAGTCACCGAGTGTCAAGATGTGGGCACGAACAAGCGACAAGATTGCGCTTGAATTTTATAAAAGAGCGAAGATCGCAACTGTTCCCAGAGAAGTTACACAGGTGCTTCAATCCCTCTATTCGGGGCATCTCAATGCGCTAACCGCATCACCTTATGTCACTGTGGCACTGCAATGGCACGATAAATTTAAATACATGACAGATCTCCCGGTAAGTGTTGGTGTTGGCGCAACTGTTATTACGAAGGAGAAATTTGATCAACTTACGCCTGATCAACAAAAAGTTCTACGTGAAATCGGTGACAAATATCAGAACAAGATGATTCTGGAAATCCGGAGAGATAATGAAAAAGCGATTGAGGCACTGACACAGAAAGCTGGCATTAAGATAGTTAAGTTTGATGAGGCGGAGCGAGAGGCATGGGATGCCCTCGCTGTCGAAACTCACAAAGCACTTGTCGGGGAAATATACTCTCAAAAGTTTCTTGATAAGATTAACGCGCTTCTACAAGAGTATAGAGCAAAAAAATAGAGGGCAGATAGCATTGTAAACGATTGGTTTAGTAGGCGGGTTTTTTGAACCCGTCTACTTTCTTATTTTGTCTCACTGTTGAATTCCAACTTTCTCAAACATTAAATCCAAATATGATTTCTCATCGTTGAAAAGCCGACTGGTTGAACCATCTTCCTTTTTGTCGTGCCAGTCCAATCGGAGAACGTTATAGGACAGCATATTCTCTTCAATCCATTCAACGGATTTTTCTTTTCCTAACCCCGAACTGTCTCGCAGTAATAGAAATGAATCGAGACAAAATGCTCCATCTTGTTTAACCTTTAATTGCTTTTCAAGGGTGACAAGCGTTTTGTCCTCTGATTTTTGCGCGAGTTTTACCTTTGGATGGTCCTTATAATCAAGAGTCGTATCGTCAATGATGCCTCGTTGTCCTTTTGGATCAATAAAAAGAATATGTGTTATATTCTGCCCAATATCAAGCACCCATAGCACAAAATCGGGATAAAAACTTCCTGCATCACTCTCCAAATAGATGCCGATCTTCTGCACATTCCGCATTAGATAGAATTCATATCTTTCATTCCGCAAATAGTTTAACTTGATATACTCTGTCAGATTTTCAACAAATTTTTTTTCACCTGCATTCAGTCTATCCGGTGATAATTGAATATCGCGATGCCCGTTTTCCACTTCATTTTGAGGGCGCATCAAAGGTTCATAAATGTGCCGATGTCCTCGGAGCAAAGACAACTGTAATTTACTTTTGATTTGTGAGTGTGGATTTTCTTCAAGAGGGTTTAATTCTGCGTTTTCAACCTTCTTTAGAAAAGCGTCCAATTTACCTTGCGTCGAAAATTCTTTCGTGACAGTATACTCGTAGATAAAATTATCCCTATCTAACGGTTCATAAACATAGTTTACACGATTGATATGAGCGTTTATACGGTTCTGCAGTTTACGAGTGACGTCAATTACGATTTGGCGATTGAGTCGATCTGTCCACGCAATTGGGTCTGGTACCTGTTCCCGATAACGAATTTCCTCAACGAGTGATAAGAAATCAATGATAGTAGGCTTACAATTTTCCCTGCCAAAAAGTTGCAGATGGTTTTTTTTCGCCTCACGGTGAATAACGGTGGCAAGCTTTGCCCTATTCAGATAACAAAAATACTTTTCATTATTTTGATGCAAGTTTTCGTACACATTCAGTGCATTTTTCTCTTTATCCGTTCGGTAATCTAACGCTAATTTTCGCCATTTTTTGATAGTACCAGATTTTTCAGTGCCATCATCAAAATAGGTATAATGGATTTCTGCTCCGTTGAGAACAACCCGCTTGATACCACTACCTGCTGTGTCACCCTGCTTAAAGATGGGCAATTTGTGGCAATAGTTCTCAAAGTTAACTGATGTATTACCATCCACTTTAAAAACCATTGGATTTACGGGAATCTTGAAGACGTGTTGAAGCGAAACACCGCCAGCGTGAACTTCATTAATAAAGTGTTCAAGGTAACTTCGCCGCAAACTAAAAACGGTTAACGTTTCCAATCTACGGATAGCAGATTCCTTATCACTGCTGAGTAAGTAGTAATTAGACTTGTGATCGAAGTGCCGCCGTTTGCCATTGCCGCCTTTCCCACGTAACCGAACACCGCGCCCAAAAATCTGTATAATGAGGTTGCCTTTGGAGCTTCCCAAGTTAATCAGATCAATTACGGAGAGGCGGTAGGAGTTCCAACCTTCTGCAAACTTACGACTTCCAATCAGGACATTTATTGGACTGGATTCGTTATCAAGATTTTCAAAGTGGAGATTTGGATTTTCAATTGCCTCATCACGTGTTTCAATACGGTTATTGACAATGCTGTTGTAAAAACTCGCAGCATCCCCAACGTTAATCATACCCCACTTTTCACCATCGCCATAAGATAAAAGTAATTCGCTACTGTTTTCTGGATTGCGTGCTACGACAAGTGGACCGATAATATCATCTCTAAAAATGGTTCTAAAACTTTGGCGTTCTTCCTGACTCAGCGCAGCAAGATAATCCAATACCTTTTGAATGTCAGAGACTTCGTCGCCTTCACCTTCCTCTTTCGGATTTTCGACTGTATGTCCCATAAACGCCATCAAAGGACGATGTACAGTCAAGTCATTATCATAATCTTCGTCATTTTGGATTCTTTTGAATGTTCGTAACTTTTCCTCCATCACCCTGAGACATTCATCCAAATTGTCTTTAATTTCTTCATCAGATTCGGTAGCGACTGCATCCGCAGTGATCGGTTTGAAAAAGTGGTCCTTGCCATAACCATCACCATAAAATCGGGCATAATCGTAGCGATAGATGATTGCGTTATCGTATTCATCTTTTAATTCTTTGGCGACGTTGTGAAAGGTGGCAGAATATTCAAATAGGAAGGAAGCACCTACATTGAGACGGCTCCGTAATTCCCTGAATTTTCCTGATTCCTGACTGGTCAAGCCGATGTGTGCTTCGTCTACTAAAATGAGTCGGCGAATTTCTCCGTCATCTGGCAAGCGGAAATAATCTTCATCCTTCTGCAAAAGCCCTTGTGTCGTATCAATTGTGAGCTCAATTCGGTTATTATAGGTTTCATTGAGTTTGCGTACGTAGGGTTCTAACTCACGTTCATGTTGTTTAATTAGATTTGCCAAAGGGGTTGTCAGATAGATTTGGAATCGGAAATTATCTTTTTCACAGAAATGGTGCAAATACTGGAGGATATTGAGATGCATAACGAGGGTTTTGCCGCTCCCTGTTGCCATCCAATACGCCAGCATCCGCTGCTCCTCCTCCTGTCCACTGTTCAGTTCATGTCCTGCAGATTGTTTGCGGTCAACAAAGAATTGATCAGTGAAAAGCAGTGCCAATACCTGATAATAGCGGAGTTCAAAATTATTTTTTGTCAGATAGTTGTATTCGTTAAGGAAATCCTGAATCCGTTCCAAAGGTTCAACGGGCAGTTGTAACGCCTGATTCGGGTCGTACAACTCAATCTCCCGCTTTGTTCCATCATTTCGGATGTCAATTCCTTTTTCGGTTAAGATTTTTGCTTCGTATTCTTGATATAGTGCCATGGGTTTACTGAAGATGTTAAGGTTAAATACTCGTTCAGGATGCACCATCAAGGTCTGCATCCGGTAAATCACGACACTCTTTCAGGTGAGAACTTTCAGCCATATTTAGGGTAAAAAAATTTTGCCGAAATCCACCATTTTGCTTAAAGAGATCAAAACCTCGATCGACTCTGATAACAGCGTGTTGTGTTTCTAAATATCTTGCATGGAAAATACTGTTGGATCGTCCTTTACAGACAACTTTATCTGCCACCAACGAGGGAATTGTTCTTTTAACGGATCCATGAGATGTCGGATAATTTTTCGGTGATTTTCCTGATTCCGTTTCAACTTACTTTCTCTGGCGTGATCTGTCTCGTCGTCCCGAATCCGATCAGCACTACAGGTAAATATTTCCACGGTTCCAATACCTTGCTCAGCTGCAAAAAAACCGTGTTCATGCCATAGCGATAAAATATACTCAATACCCTTTCGGAAACGACTCGTATTTTCTCCGGACCCAATATATGCGTCGTAAAACCGTAGCCATTTGGTGAAACGGACCGAACGGATAATGATATCTTCTATTTCCGATTTTGAGAGTTCGTCTATAGGTCCTACTTGGTTCTCATATCGCTGGCGGTCTTTCTCAAAATCGCTATCACGATATTCTGATAACGGAACAATGCCCTCATTAAACCTTCGGTCAGATTTTAGCGTTTCTAGGCTTTCCTTTCCAACAACTAAAGCATCCGCTTTGGTATCTGTTTTCAGGTGATATGCTAAATCTGAAAGACTTGCCGATGATGTATCATTTGGGGAGATAAAACATGCAATGACTCGTTTTGATTTCTTTTTCAGGAGGAGCTCTTGAATTAAAAATCGCAATCGCTGCTGCGGCTTGATTGGCAGAGATACAACTTGTTTAACGAGAGCATCTCGCAGCTTGTTTTTCGAATCAACAATCAACAGTCCGTTTCTTTGGATACCCTTTAAGAGATCTACCGTTTGAATCGTGTAAAGTTCGTCAAAATACGCCACATCAAACGCAGAAGGATCAACGACTGCACTTACCAGCATGGACACAACTCCTTCTGTTATCTCAATTCCCGAAGACGTTCCAGGAAAAACCCACTAGGCCACTCATCAATAAAATCACCCTCATCATCAAGACGCAAACGTTCTGCTTTTGCCCCTTCAGGTCCACGACTCACATAGATAACCGAGACATCCTCTGGCTTAATCTCCCTTTTATAGACTAAGCGTTGCAAACGTAAAATCAGATGCTCACTATGGGTTTCAACAATAAATTGATTTTGGCGCGGTTCTTTAATGCATTCCGCTAACAGGTCACCCAGGTCCGCTTGCAACTTCGGATGCACATGGACTTCGGGTTGTTCAATGGAGATAATTTGTTTTTCCGATAACAAACTCTGAACGATAAACGGAAGTAGTTGACTGATTCCGTAACCGACATCTGGGAGTCCAACATTTACGTGTTCTTTTCGGCGTGTATCTATAAGTCTCACCTCAAAAAGATCACCTGAATTTTCTCTTACTGATTTCACATCTAACTCGTACCCCATGTCAAGACGTTTTAGCCATGTGTCTGTTTCTTTTACCAGTTCAGGTCTACGGAAGAGTAAATCTGGTAGCAAGTCGCCTTGGTATCCGACATCCTCAGGACCGGTGCCTGAAAAGATGTACCATCTTTGCGGGGGGCACCGAAAAGGACTCATCGGGAAAAGATAATCTAAAGTTTGTTCCAATGCGCGGCCTGCTGCTATAGCAAGTTCACCAACATCAAAAATTTCTGTATTATCGGATTGACGATGGAATAACGAGCGGAATCCTGTTATCCAATGGTTTCTTTTAATAGACATAATTCTACTTGGTAGGAAACCCTGCAACATTAGAGCCGTGTTTATCTCTTCGTTGTGTCTCTTGGAAATGTAGGTTTCTAAGTCAAAATCTGATGAGAACAGTTTGAGATTAACACTTAAGTACTCAATCTCTTTCATATACCGTTTTTCAGATTCCTGAAATACCTCGCCAGCCAATCTCTGGCTGTTCTTATTTTTTTCTCGCGCTCTCTCATGTGATTCTTTTGAATGTGCCTCATCTACCCTGAGCCGATTAAGTATTTCCTCTTTATTATTTTTACACCACTCAAACTCATATTTCCAGTACTTTATGGACTTTGTTAACCAAATACAATCTACCAAAGGTAATTTTGAAAGGGTAAAACTAAGCAAAGATGGATCCGGAAAAAATCCCATTCTTTCCCAAAATTCCTCAGGTTCTTCAGATGTTTCCAATGAACGAAATTTGGCGATACATTCAGCGGATTCGCCATCGTAAATTCCAATTTGATCCAAAAGGATTTCCTCCTCAAGCGAAGGTCTCTTGAAATCAAATTCAATTGCTATTTTACCGCTTTCTGATGGTAACCAAGACGAATCCTTTTCATTCATTGTTGTTTCAACGCGAATTGAAAGTGTCCGATCCAGATCGTGATCAAATAGCATTTCCTGGAAACTACCGAGATCTACAATCCCATTTTCAGTTCGCGGAAGTAGTAAAGCTCCTGACTCTCTGCTTTCTATTGTCTGCTTGAGGAGATAGAGTGCATGCAAGATTGAACTCTTTCCGGCACTATTTTCCCCGAAAATGAGCGTTATCGGTGCAAACGGAATACGTGCACGTTTTCCAAATGCTTTAAAATTTTCTAATTCCAGTGCATGAAGCATTAGTTTTCTCCTACATCACGGGGAATTTTCCTGGCATCAATAAGAAACTGAATTGCGTCTGTCCAATGTGTCGTAAAAATGTCTTTATGCTTTGTGTTTACCAGCGTTCTGCTGCAAAGATTCAACTTCATCAAAATGCGAGTCTCGTGTAACGAGAATTAATCCATGCTGAATAGCAATCGCTGCAATCCAGATATCATTATCCGGTATGAGGCTACCTTTCCGCCGCAACTGATCTTTTATATTTCCGTACCATCGCGCGGTTTCTAAATCGCAAGAGAAAAGTGGAAATCATTGTGTGAGACGGTTAACTTTCGCGAAATTTTCTGTAGGCCTACTCGATTTACGCGCACCATAGCAAAGTTCACCAACAACGGGTGAAGCCAAGAACATTTTATCTATATTTTGCATTTTCTCTTGGATCGCCTTGTCACCGGTAAACATTCCGATAACGATGTTGGTATCTAAAAGGTACTTACCATTCTGACGCATCGACCTGTCCACAGTCCTCCTCAATCGCTTGCTTTATTTCTTCCAAGTCTTCAGGTGGGAACAACCCAACAAATTTAAGCAGTTCTTTACCAGATATTCCTTTTGGGGATTCTCCGGACAACTCTAGCGTGAAGTCTAAGACCTGTCTCTGTTGCCCGGGCGAAAGCGTTTCTAATCGCTGGACAATCTCTCGGATAGTGGTTGATTTTTCCATTGTATTTTCTCCCTTGAGTCGTATTACGGCAGGGGTTTTGCATCTAACGAACTTCTCGTAGCAAGTTTATCATAAACTGTATCAAAAATCAATGTTTTTTATTGCTAAATCTCAACAGTATCCCACACCGTCGTCTTGTGCGGTTAGGAAACCGCACCTACCAGGACACGTTTAAATCTCAACAGTATCCCACACCGACCCTGAGTCAAAATCCGATATGGTGATAATGTGAATCTGCCGCAAATCTGAACCTGCAAGCAGCTCATTCTGATTCGCATCATAGTTAACGTCTAACTGTGTAACACCCGCTAACCGCGCATCATTCAAAATCTCCAACAAAGCCTCTGTATCTTCCATGTCATCTGACACGTTGCGGAACACGACTGCCCGTGTACCACTCCGAACAACCCGATAGACCTGATCCTCTAAATCAAAACGTAGCCGCCGCTGAACTGCAAGCCCTTTAAGATAACAGTAGGTTTCCAAAACATCTACGTAACCTTCTGTGCTATCCTTACCGTAAGTGATACGATTAGAAAATGGGGCGCGCATATCCATCATCAACCGAATTTGCTGTTCCTCAGGACGATAGAGGTATTTTACGGGGAGCTCTGTCTCGGTGTTTTCGTTCGGTGGTAAGGTTGTAAGGTTGTTGAGGACATCCTCATACTGTTCCAGACGTTGATACTTGACAATGCCTACGGTGCCATCAATTTTCTTTTTTGCGTCAGGTTTACCATCTTTCCAATTTTCAGAGAACATGACGCGACGAATCCGCTCCTTCAATGTACTTTCAAAATAATTGCCCATTTCAACAAGGATAAATTTGCGATTACCTTTGTCCTTATCTTTTTCTTTATCAGTTTTGTTGAGGTTGAGTACGGCATGTCCTGTGGTGCCGCTACCAGCAAAATAATCCAATACCATTCCATCAGATATCAGGCCGCAAGCCAGCAAACAGTCAGATACTAGAAAAACTGATTTTGGAAAGTTGAAGTTGTTATTTCCCAGAATTTCCTCCAATGCTGTTGTTCCATAGCGGGCTGCGGCATAAGTGCCCTCACTCCACCATGTTTTCGGGACAGCGTCCTCCTGCATACGTGATTTATATTCGACTTGAATGTTATCCGCGCGTCGAACCCGGTATTCGTCTCTTTCTCTTGATACTTTTTCCCAGCCATGTCGCCACCTTTTTTCCACCCCTGCTTTAATAGGCCAGACAGACACTTCATCCTCATAAGGTTTTTCTAAAACATTATAAAAACGTGTTGACTCATCCCATGTCATATCTGGAATTCGGATAGTGTTATCTCGCTTAACGTAAATCGGATAAAACATAGTTGGCACATCTACTCTGTTATCGCCCGGAGGTCGCCGTATTAGATTGTCCCACGTAAATCGTCCTTGTGCATCTTGGTGTGGATAACTGTTTTTCTGCTTTTCTGTCTTTGGTAAACTACCAGGTGATGCTCCCGAATTTCCGTAGAAAATAGCATATTCATGCGCTGGTGAAAAATAACCTTTTCTCGCTCGTCCTTGCGGATTTGAACGCACTGCAGCAATCCCTAACTCTTTCTCAAAAAGATCTGCTAAAAGGAATCGCAATGGCGAGATCTCTACGTCGTCAATAGCCACACAAATAATCCCTTTATTCTGTAAAAGCTCTTTTGATAACAAAAGCCGGTCGCACATTAACGACAACCAAGAAGAATTTTTATAGTCGTTTTTATATAGAATTGGAGAACCTTGAGTGTTGTACGGTGGGTCAATATATACACAATTTAATCGACTTCTATATTTTTCCTGAAGCAGGTCCAATGCCTGAAAGTTTTCGCTGTTGAGAAGCACTCCATCGATTTGTGATTCTAAATCATCAAATAGCGCGAGGAGTTTGTCAACGAAAGTTTCATCAAAATACCGCGTGTCAAGCGGTAAAGTCGGATACACCCCGTCAAGCAATGGCAGCTGCTCCCTAATGTCAATACCGAATGTGTCTCGCCAGTCATCAAGTTGTGCCTTGTTTTCCAGAATTTGAGAGAAGAGTGCCTCACGTTTCTCAGGGTCAACTTTTGATACCTCCGAAATTTTACCTATAGAGATAAGATAATCTGTGGTGATAACCTTTTTCTTCATCAGAAACAGCTGCTTTTGGAACGTCTCCACGGTAACAAGTAGCGCAATTACCTCATCGGTGACTCTGCGGAATGCG
Organism: Candidatus Poribacteria bacterium; assembly: GCA_965197475.1. Lineage (GTDB taxonomy): Bacteria > Poribacteria > WGA-4E > WGA-4E > WGA-3G > MSPOR6. The sequence continues at coordinate 3,829,405 of CBDANF010000003.1, forward strand.
GTTGCAATAGCGAACGCGGGATTTTCAGGACTGAGGTTCAGGAGTGTGTCCAAATCGCCGAGGATGATGTTTTGGATATAACGGCGTTGCTCCGTTTTAAGGAATTTATCCAAGTCTTTATGGATAAAGTAATCGGAATCCATGCCAACAAAAAAGGTGTTTAAATATTTATCAAATGTGTGGAATCTACGTACTCTTGGGCGTTTTTCAAGTGTTGCCTGCCGTTCTGTTTTGTTTTTACCGAGTGCCTTGTCCCTGAAGTCAAGTCGGTCTGCCAACTTTCCCGCATAGTTTGTCAAGTTAACTTGCAGTGCCTTAATACCTTGCAATTTTCCGTTTTGCACCTTGTCGTAAGTATCTGCCAAGTCCTTAAAGATCGGTTTGCTTTGTTCCTTACCCTTCTTTGGGCGTTCGTGCAGATAGATATTCACATCATCTGTCTCGCCAAAAATCTGCACGTTCATCTCACGATATATCTCCACTTTTGGCGTTGAGGTTTCTGCTAAATGGAGAATAACACACCATGTTGGCTCAGCGTTACCGGGTTCGGGCGGTTCAATTCTATCAAAGCGGTAGTGTTTAAAATTATCACGGTTACTGTTCTGTGCAATACTGGAGCTCGCTTTTCCTTCTAACCGATATTCAATCCGTTTACCTTCAATCTCAAAGGCTACGCTATTGAAACCCGTTGCAGTTTTTACATAATAACTGTCCCGACATTTCCAATGAAAAAGTATATCAGTCCCGTTATAGTTTGTCTCATCAGGATAATTTATTTTATAATGTGCGGTACTTCTGTCGTTGTAACCGAAATCCCCATCTCTGTAGTAACCTTCAAAAAAGTTGTGGATGTGATTATAGACACGAAAAGCAAGGTGTGCTTTGAGTTTATCTGGGTCGGTTTGTAATGGGGAGATAAGTTCTTCCTGATCTTCAGTCTGAAGAAAATCTATGAGTGTTTGAGCTTCCATTACAATGTTCTCAAGACACTCCCTATGCCTCCGGCTACCATATTCATTTACATATTCCTTGACCAGTGTAAGTTGACTGTCGTAAAGTGCCTTGGCAACTTCTGTGAGTGCTTCGTCAACTATTGCAGGCAACTTTTCATCTATGAATTGGTTGACTTCATCACGTTTGATTTTGAGGATGCGAAAGATACCGAAGTCCAGATCGGTATGTGTGAAATGAAACATTTCGCGGAGTTTTTCGCGAAGGGTGTTAAGTGCATCGGTTGTAGGATTAATTTCTGGCATTGACATATTGTCCTATATCTGTTCGTATATTCAACAAATTACAAGAGATAGCGAAAAATGTCAAGCGATAAATTCTATGAGCTGCGTAAGGGTGTGTAAAGTTTTTGTACGAAGTCATATTGAGTAAAACATAAGGATGTGGTAAAATAGGGAAAGAAAAGGGTATAATTTATGTCCCATTCTTTCCACTTCAGATACCGATTTACTTTATGAAAGGTGTTATTATGGCAAACGAGGCTCAAAAATCACCAAAATACAACTGTATTCCCAAACAGGTTTCCCGTAAAGATTTTGCCCGAAGCATTCACCGATCTTATCGCCTTTGCTAATCGTATTGGAATGGATCTTAGTGCTTCCGTTCTAACACTGGATTCCGGTTTTGATTCCAAAGAGAATCATAAGATTATCAAACAACACGGGCTGCTCCCGGTGATATATCCGAACCGACGGAATGCCAAAGAACCTATTGTAATTGCCCGTCCGTTCCGGTGGTTTAACAAAGAAATGGACAAAGACCGATATAAAGTGGAGCGAACCTTTGGTTGGCAAGGGACTTATCGGAAACTTGCCCTTAGTTATGATAAACTCAAAGAAACCCGTTTAGGTTTTCGTAATTTAGCATATTCAATGATAAACTTTCGGAGAACTTTCAACGATGCTTAGCTCGTACTCGCTATGAGTTCATAAATTGAAGATCAGTTCCACGCCATACTAATTTTGGTGATAGCCTCCACAACCTGATCCATGTCCGATTCTGATCCAAGGAGAAGATTTTGGAAAAGCCACACACTCTGATCACAAACTAATTCGGCATTTGGGCATGGCAATGACCGTATAAGATGCGGGTATTTATCAGCGACGTGTGCCATTCCCGGCTCCTGAGATAAAGGAGAACGGTAACCGATTGAACACGGTATCCCTTCTGCAGATAGGGCGTTGACGAATTCCTGTCTCGATTTTCCTCCGAAGCCATCAGGATCATACTTCATACAGTAAAGGTGGTACCCATGTTTTGTAACCCATGCTGCAAGTTTTGGGGGTGTGATTCCTGAAATCGTTTTCAACGAATTTGAGAGATAGGTTGCATTTCGATTGCGAAGGTCGGTTTGCGCCTCAAGGAGTTCTAAGCGCACCAATAAGATTGCTGCGAGATATTCAGATGGACGGTAGTTCCACCCAAGCCGTGGATATTCCCATCTTGCACCGCCGGGCGCACGTCCCACATTCATGAAGGCACAAACACGGTCGTGGATATCTTTGTCGTCTGTCGTAACCATGCCACCTTCACCAGAAGTAAGATTTTTCGACGATTGAAAACTAAATGCACCCACATCACCAAGACTACCAACCTTTTTTCTCAGGTATTCTGCACCGTGTGCCTGCGCGCAATCTTCAATAATTTTGAGCTGATGATGTTTGGCAATTTCTTGTAACGCGCCCATATCTACTGGATGTCCACCGAGGTGGACAGGGAGAATTGCACAAGTTTCTGATCGAATCGCAGCCGCTACCGCTTCGGGATCAATCGTAAACGTATTAGGGCAAATATCCACAAACGCGACGGTACATCTACGTTCCAAAACAGCACTTGCTGTCGCTACAAACGTATAGTTTGGAACGATGACTTCTCCGCCATCGCTGAACCCATCAAGGTCAAGCGCACCAGCTAACGCTGCACTGATAGAATCTGTCCCGTGTGGCATAAAAAGGGCGTAATTTGTGCCAGAATATACAGCATATTGCTCACAAAAACGTGGTATCATTGTGCCACCTAATCCTTCGTTACCACTCATATAGACATCACGAAGCAACGGCTCAATCTGCAATTCCCATTCATCAGATGTCCGTATCGGCCAGAAGGGCCACGGGTGGGTTTGTGTGTTTCGTACAGGCGTGCCGCCAGAAATCGTTAACTGGTTGGACATGTGAGTCTCCGAAGGGTATAAAAATCGGTTGTAAATTATTGTGTAATTTACATTTTGTAACCCACAGGATACCCTAATATAGAAATAATTGCAAGGAAAATAAGACGCAGCAAAATAGTTGACATTTTGCTTTGGAATATGTTAATATGTTATTATGAAATTTTGGGGGGAGGAGATGAAAGAAGAATGAATGACGGAATTGATGGAGAACAAGACCCATCGCAAGTAACAGGCGGAGTTACGAACCTTGTCCCGGAGTTAAACCCTCAGCAACGCGACATTCACTTAAACCTGAAAAATATTGGAGAAGAAATAGCCGCCTTCTATCTGGATGGGCTCAAAATTCTTCATGTTAGGAATCTGCAAACCGCAGCGAGTCTGTTAGGGCATCTTGCCAAGGAAATTGACAGTGGTTTAAAAGATCTTCTGCCGACAAAAGAGGATACTAAGAAAATATTTAACCTACTTGATGGAAAGGGGTTTGCACAACCAAAACAAATTGCATTAATCCTAGCAGCCTTAGACTTAGATATTGATAATTTGCGATCATCTACGCCATTGACAAATCATGACAGGGCACGAATGGAGAATCGTCTGTAGGAACAACGGATTAAGTCTATCAAAAAAACTTGCTTCAATTTTTAAAACACTAAATCTGGATATTGATAATTTACCGCCTTCAAATGTTGCAAACCGTGTAAATATTGCTACCCACTGGATAGATGTTTCAATAAGATTTAACGATTTCGACCACGATCATGGTGTTGGAAAACCTCCTCGGCCGCTAGAAGAATTTATGCCCCTTTGGGAAACTTTTGAGGGTGTTCTAGCAAATCTAGTAGGGAGTTACCTCAATTTTTCCTCTCATGTAATAAAACAAATTCTTGACCACAAGGTTCCTACTAAGGAAATAAAAAATACTTTGCCTAATATGGTAAAACCTGATCCGTTAGAAGCTGGGCCAGGATATCCATATTTCTTTGGAGAACTTAAACATCGCGGATGGTTGGAATTCCTGAATAACGCTGAATATTTCAATCCAAAATACAATCCTCCGCCCCAAGAAGTGCCTGATCAGCCCGGATACTATAGGACTCCCAGCTGGCATGCTCTGGAATACGTAGTGGAGGTCGCAGACCAAACTAAAAATCGACGATCTGGCCAGATAATCAGAATCCTGGTCGAAATAGTTGATGCTATCATCAATTATACTGACGACAATGGGGAGAGAATTGAGAATGATCGTACAGACCTGCAGATTATCAAAATTATCGCTGTACTTCCAACGGACAGGATAGAATCTCAACATATCGCTTTTATGGGAACAGCACTGAAATCCAAATGGAACAGTGGAACAGTGGATCAAGAAATAGGTCAAACAATTCTACCTAAGTTTCTTGATGGAGGCGTACAAAAGTTAACCCTTGAACTACTCAAAATAATGCTTGAAGTCAGATCTGTTGATGGGCGAATCTGTCCTATAATGGATGAGCATTGGCTTGAAGATGCCCTCAAAAAACATGGGCAAGCTATCGCGAATTTATGTGGCGTTGAAGCTGCACAGATTGCACTTACGCAAATCCGAACACTTGCTAATGCAGATGCTTATCTGTTTAATTTCATACAATTAGTTGAAAGTGATCTTTCTCAACTCTCACATGCGGATTACACGGAATTGGTAGTAAGTTTTACAAGTTGTCTCTTTCAGTATGCTGAACCTAATAATATCAAGGAAACAGTCCAAGCTCTGCTAAACGAACCACATACCATTATTAGACGGATTGCAGTCAAATCGATAAGCCAACATTACGGCAATTTGAAACAAATGTTTTGGGAATGGGAAGGCAATCCACTTGATGAATATGAATTGAAACCCGAAATGTACCAATTGATTCAAACCAATAGTTCTACTTTTGACGATGACGAAATGGAGCAGATATTACAATGGATAGAATCAACCCAGAACTAACAGACAATAAAGACGACGAAACGCAGGCGAAATATGTGGCTTACAGAAGGCGCGAATGGCTTTCTGCGCTTTTGGAAACAGGCAATGAAAAGGTTGCTACAACCTATAAAAAATATGACCAACTACATAAAGAAAATATAAAGAATTCTGGGATTATGCCTAAGTCAGGGGCAATCAGTCCTATGAGACCACTGACAGTTAATGAACTTTCTAAGATGTCAAATACTCAGGTCGCTGCTTATCTGAATGATTACAAAGAAGCAAAAATTATCGGTTTGCCAGACCTTGAAGGTCAAGGACTCGCGGATACGTTAGCAAAATGTGTGGAAGCGGACCCTCAACGGTTTTCGGATAATCTGCTACCCTTCCAAGGAGTTCGCAATCTGTACCTATCTTCACTATTACAAGGTTTCCACAACGCGTGGCGAAATGGAAAAGAGTTCAACTGGGCGGTACTGCTGAAATTCATATATCAAACCTTCTCGTCCAAACGATTCTGGACCGAGCAGTATGAAACTGGCTTTAACTATAGGAATTGGTTTTTTTCCGGTGCAGCAGATTTAATATCAGAGGGAACAAAAAGTGATAAACATGCATTTGATGCACAACTTTTGCCTCTTGCAGAACAAATTTTATTGGTTCTCGTAGAAAATGCTCAACAGAGTGTGTCAACCCTCAATAATCTCTCTACCGATGTCCTGAATTCAGATAGAGGTAAAGTGTTTTCGGCAATGATAAACTATGCCTTACGGTTCGCCCGTACAAACGAAGATGAACTTGAAGATTGCCGATGGCCACAGTCCATCAGAACAGATTTCACCAAAAGATTAGATAGAAACGTTGAACCATCGCTTGAGTTTTCTTATACGCTTGGGATTTACTTACCATACTTGGCATATCTTGATGAAAGGTGGGTTATAGAGAATATAGACAGCATTTTCCCACAGCATGATGAAGATCATTGGCAAGCCGCTTTTTCTGGATATTTGTTACATCCCGGAGTCCGCGAGGAATTTTATTCTTTGCTAAAAACACACGGACACTATCGAAAAGCATTGAGTACCCATTTTGCTGACGCTGAAGTGTTAGATAGACTTGTTAAGCATATCTGTACCGGTTGGATAGAAGATAGCGAAGCTTTGAATGATAAAAGCAGCCTTATTTATCAGTTGATACACAGTGGTAACCCAAATCTTCTTTCTAGCGTAGTCTATTTTTTCTCGCGCCGCAAGGATAATCTATCCGACAAAGTAAAGGTAAAAGTTATGCCAGCGTGGCGTGCCTTGTTTAAAATCCTTTCGCAACATAGTGAAGAAAAGGAATATCAGGCAGTTTTAAGTCTTCTTTCCATGTGGTTAGGGCTAATTGATAAAATAGATGATGAAGTGCTCGCTTGGATAAGAGTATCCATGAACTATCTTGACAAGGTCCCAGGTTACGCTTTTACCTTATCAAGTGTTATTGAGGCTTTGCAGAGACATGTGTTGACAACACCTCAGAAAGTTGGGAAAATTTATTTGGAAATTCCTACGCGTGAAATGTGGTTCCTCGGACAAACGCAAAAAGTCGAAGTTGAAGAAACCGTTCGAATTCTATATAAAAAAGGGTATAAGGATATTGCCAATGAAATTTGCAATCGATTCGGAAAGGCAGGAGTTGACTTTTTAAGATCCGTTTATGAAGAATATCAGACTTAGTTATTCTCAAGGTAGTAGGAAAAATATTGATTTCAAAGGAGAATTTTTTAGTATCCATTCAATCTCTTTAATGGCCAAAGGGAAAGAACAGCACTTATGAAAAAATATAATAGCATTTCCTTAATTTTATGCTTAATTCTTGCAGAAATCCTCCTTTTCAACATTTGTATTGGAAAAGCAAATGACGCAGACAGAGTTGTCATCGCCGAATTTGAATGGAGAGGAAAACAGCAAATTACTTTTGAAGATATGATGAAAGAAATTAGTCAGCTGCCAGAACACAAGCAACGTCAATATCAAAGTAAAGAGGGACTTGTGACCTATATGCAACTCATGGCAGAGAGTCGATTAATTCTTTGTCTCGCAAAAGACAAAAAACTCAACGAAGATCCACAAATTCTTCAGAAGGTCAAAGATTATCACCATGAATTAATAGGTAGTAAAAGAAGGATCGGCCACCCCGAGAATTTCCAGGTAACGTCCGAGCATTTCAAAAAACTAGAGGACTATACCCATCAACTGATGATAGAAAAACTTACTGAAATCGAAGTAGATGCAAAAGTAAGTTATACTGATGAAGATCTTATGTCTTATTACGAAGCACATAAGAATTACTACGTTAGTGAAGCTAAAGTTCGCGCAACTTGTATCACATTTAAAGATGAAGATCTAGCTAACAAAACTTTAAAAGTCATCAAGGCCGGTAGAGATATAATTGAGATGGCAAAGCAACTCTTTGAAGAAGGCAAATTAGCAGATGGACCAGGGACTACTGAAGAAGACCCTGGTAACACCTTTTTCTTTTCTAGAACTGCTTCGATTCCTTGGTCGGAATTCATTAATGCTGTTTTTGTCATGAAGGTTGGCGAAATGACAGATGTCGTCTTTGAGACTAAAGTTAATGATGAAACTTATTATCTTATTTTCAGGAAAGAGGAACAGCAACCGGCTCGCAATCAATCGTTTGATGAAGCCAAAAACGACGTTGAGCGAAAAGTCAAGCAGAACAAGCAACGTACTCGAATCATTGAATGGATAACAGAATTATCTGAAAAAGGTAGACTCAAAACCTATCCAAAAAAAATATCTGAACTATTTTATCTCGGTGAGTTAACTGTACAAACCCCACAGCAAATCGCCAAAAAAGCCTTAGCCTCTACAGTCTTAGTCGTTATGGAAGATGCCAATAGACACCCGCTGAGCTCAGGGAGTGGTTTCTTTGTAGAGCGCGGCATGATTGCCACTAATCTTCACGTCGTAGAAGGAGTACTGAGAGGATATGTTAAACGTGTTGGGACTGATAGAAAGTACCCTATAGCAGGTATTGTCGCTATGGATTCTCGACAAGATTTAGCTATTATCAAGGTTTCAGATATTGGCGCGCCGTTCCTTCCCCTCGGCAAAAGTGATAAAGTACAGGTTGGTGAGTCTGTCTACATCGCTGGCAATCCGATAGGGTTTTTGGAAGGAACATTTTCAGATGGTATCGTCAGTGGTGTCCGTAAATTCAAGGTTAGTAGCGAACGTATCCAAATTACTGCACCGATTTCCAAAGGTAGCAGTGGCGGTCCTGTGCTTAACAGCAAAGGAGAGGTTATCGGTATTGCAGTATCAACTATAACAGCAGGACAGAATCTGAACTTTGCCATTCCTGCAAACTATCTTAAGAAATTGCTTTCTAAGGTGGGAACGCGGAAATAAAAATTTGGCAAACGAAATTAACGACCCATCCAATTTTCAGAGTCGCTTTAAATAACATCTACCCTTAACCTCCCACAAACCCATACCCAGACTGAATTTATTGCAACTTTTCTATTTATAGATTTTTCACATTTACTCTGAAAACCCTGAAATTTCCTATCTTTTCTATCCATAAAATTCCAAACAAATTTCCACATTTTAATTCCCACCGTCTCAAAAAACATGTTATAATATTAACGCACTCCAAGAGACGAATCTAAACTTGCTTTTACAGAGGAGAAATCATAATGCCTAAAGTTACCTTTGTGTTGTTACTATGCTCACTAATTATCACGAGTCTAAGTATTGCGAACCCTGCTGAAGACGGTCTCGTCGCTTATTGGTCTTTTGACGAGGGCACTGGCAAAACAGCAGCAGATGCTACTGGCAACGGACATGATGGAGAATTTAAGGGTGCACCCAAATGGGTTGCGGGGAAATTCGGGACCGCACTGGAATTTGACGGCGTGGATGACCACGTTGCAGTTGCAGATAACGCCGCACTGGACATACAAGAAAATATCACGCTGATGGCATGGTTCAGTCCAAACGATGTCCTAACGAGCCGCCGTTTGATGGTTAAGAATAACTCTATCTTCGTCATTTTTGACTTCGGCAACACGAACAGCATTGATTTTCTCGTGAAACCGGACAATACTTTTGCTGAATCTAAAACAACCGATTGGAAAGTTGGTGAATGGTATCATTTCGCCGGAACGTTTGATGGAAAGACTTTGAAGGTCTATATAAACGGTAAATTAGAAGGTGAAAAAGCTAACAATGTCAAAATTGCGCCCTCCGATTTAGAACTGTGGATAGGCGGGGATGATAACGGTCGAGCGACTGACTGGTTTCCGGTAAAATAGATGAGGTTCGGCTTTACGACAAGACCCTAAGCGAAGCGGACATCCAAAGAGTCATGGATACACCCGCGGACGTGGAAGCACAGGGAAAACCCACCACAACGTGGGGAAAAATAAAGGGTTTTTAGAGGAATTTGTATGACAAGCCAGCAAAAACGCCCCATCGTTCTCATCATTCGAGACGGTTGGGGCAATAATCCGTATCCTGAATTTCAGGAAGCCAACGCTATTCATCTCGCAAAAACGCCTGTAGATGACTGGTTGCGGCAGAACTATCCACATGTCCTAATTCACACCTCTGGCAAAAATGTCGGTTTACCACCAGGTGTCATCGGCAACAGTGAAGTCGGACATCAGAATATCGGCGCAGGACGTATTGTCAATCAGGAACTCCTACGCATCAGTAATATGATTCGTTCCGGTGAATTCTCCCGGAACGAAGTGCTTTTGGAAACAATTGCACATGTCAAAACCAACCGAACAAACTTACATCTGATGGGGTTAGCAAGCGATGCAGGCGTTCACAGTTCGCTTGAACACCTCTACGGATTGCTCTCCCTCGCGAAAAACAACGGATTAGAAACTAATCAAGTCTTCATTCACAACTTCAGTGATGGACGCGATTGCCAACCCGACCTCGGCATTCAGCTTTGCGAACAGATTAAGGCGAAACTAAAAGAGCTCAGCATTGGGCGGATAGCCTCGGTTATCGGTCGCTACTATGCGATGGATCGAGATGACCGATGGGAACGAGTAGAGATAGCATATCGTCTATTAACCGAAGGTGTTGGTTCGCGCGTTCCGGATGCTGAAGAAGCATATAGTGATTACTACAAGAATCCTGATGATGCCAATCGTAAGGGAGACGAATTTATCAGACCAACTGTAGTTGTTGATAATAAAGGTAAACCATTGCCGCGAATTGCAGATGGAGATGCTGTTATTTTCTATAACTTCCGAGGGGACCGACCCCGGGAACTCACCAAAGCTTTCTGCCTTGATACATTTCCATATCAAGCAGAAGGAAAAGACGGTGTCACGCGAGAAATGGGTTTTAAACGGAATTGCAAAATGAGCGTTAAATTTGTTACGATGACTGAATATGAACAGGGAATGCCTGTTGAAGCAGCTGCCAAAAAACCGCCTAAAATGCGTAATACGCTCGGTGCTTACGTCAGTGAGACAGGTCTAACGCAGTTCCGGTGTGCCGAAACGGAGAAGTTTCCACATGTTACCTTCTTTTTCAATGATTACCGAGATGAGCCAGACAAAGGTGAAGAACGTCAAATCATAGCTTCTCCACGCGAGGTTACTACCTACGATCAGAAGCCTGAGATGTCAGCTCCCGGTGTTACAGATGAGATGTTGCGCCGAATTGCTTCTGACAAATATGATCTGATGGTTTTAAACTACGCCAACGGCGACATGGTAGGACATACCGGTTCACTCTCTGCTGCTATCAAGGCTGTAGAGACGGTAGATATAGGTGTAGGAAAGATCGTTAATGCTGTTCTAAAAAAAGGTGGTGCACTCATCGTCACAGCAGATCACGGCAACTGTGAGCAGATGATTGACCCAGAGACCGGCGGTATTCATACGGCACACACCACGTATGATGTTGATCTAATTGTTGTTGATGACCGATACAGCGGATATAAACTGCGGACAGGGGGACGGCTTGCCGACATTGCACCGACCGTACTTCGTCTCCTCGGTTTACCACAACCTTCTGAAATGACAGGTGAATCCCTGATCTAATTGTGTCTACCAAATTTGTGAAAAACTAATACAATTTCTCGTTGCTATAAATTACTAAGGAGATTTTGGCATGTCCATATTGATAGACCAAAACCAGCAAGTTCGCAACGATTTTAGGCTATTTGCCGGACGCGCGAACCCGGCTTTGGCAAAAGAGATCGCCGCGATTATAGGCGTTGAACTGGGTAAAATTACAATCGGTCCATTTCCTAACAGCGAAACAAAAGTACAACTTGAAGAAAGTGTTCGGGGAACAGACATCTATCACATTCAACCTACGTGTGAACCCGCTAACGAAAACCTGATGGAACTTCTCCTCACGATTGATGCGATGAAACGCGCATCGGCACGGCAGATCACCGCAATTATTCCATACTTCGGGTATGCCCGTCAAGATCATAAAACGACAGGGCGCGAACCAATTAGCGCGAAGCTTGTAGCAAATCTAATAACCACTGCAGGTGCAAGTCGTGTCATGGCGATCGATTTACACGTCCCACAGATCCAAGGTTTCTTTGATATTCCGATGGATCATCTCACTGCCCTAACAACTTTGGCAAATTATTTCCGTGAAAAACAGATTGAAAACGGCGTGATTGTTGCACCTGATGTTGGGCGTGCAAAGCTTGCAGAAAAATACGCCAAAATTCTTCGTCTCCCATTAGCCATTATGCATAAGCGGCGGAACGGTGCTGATGGACAAGATGTCGAATTCGTTGAACTTGTTGGTGACGTGAAGGGTAAAACCCCGATTGTTATTGATGATGAAATTGCAACGGGAGGTAGTATTTACGAGCAAGCACAAGCGTTGGCAGCAGCGGGCGCAAAACCTGCTTATGTCAGCATCGCACATGCAGTGCTCGTTGGTCCCGCATTGGAACGACTCAGTCATCCTTCAATTCGTGAAGTGGTCACCACAGATACAATTCCTGTCCCAGCTGAAAAGCAACTTGATGGGAAAATCAAAGTGCTTTCCATTGCCCCACTTCTCGCTGAAGCCATTCTCAGAGTTCACCAACACAGATCCGTGAGTCAAGTTTTCAGAGATCAACATCTCGATTTTCCGGTGTAATCAAAGAAATCGCTCCTACTGATAAAAACAGATGATTCATATACTTTACCTTAGTCATTGTGGATCAAACGTCGGTGGGGGCGAAAAACAACTTTTTTACCTTGTTACACATCTGGACAGAAAACGTTATCAACCGATCATTGTCTGTCCAGACGACGGTATATTCACTGAACAATTAAGGGAAGCGAATATCCTCACCACTGTTCTCAATCTTCCCCCATGGCGTCGAGTTATATCTCGTTTTACTCGCCACACCGCTGCTGCTAAGTTAACCGACCTCGCAATAAAGCACAATATACAATTAGTCCATACCTCCGATTCGTGGCTCAACTCGTATATGTTGCAAGTTAAAAATCAACTGAACATTCCTGTTATTTCGCATGTGCGGAATCTTTTAACACCTGCACAAGTTGCAAAGTATGAATTTGATCGTGTCAATCGCATCATTGCGATCTCTGAACAGAGTAAAACTCCACTTATTCAAGCAAGTATTTCTTCTGAAAAAATTGATGTTATCTTAAACTGTGTTGATCTTTCCGTTTTTCAACCTGATCCTATAGATAATAAACAATCGGAACCTTTTGTGGTCGGGATAGTAGGTAGGATTGAACCCTTTAAACGCCAAAAAACTTTTGTTGAGATAGCATCTCAGGTTGTCAAGCAGTGCCAAAACGTTCGATTTCACATCATTGGTGCTGCGCTTGATACACCTGAGCATCGCGCTTATGATAAAGAGGTTCGTCAATTGGTATCCCAATATAAGTTAGAAGAGGTGATACATTTCACGGGACATCGTAACGACATGCCCTGCGCAATGCGAGAACTTGACCTATTGGTTACATTATCAGCTGGGAGTGTCATCGCTGAAGCGATGGCATCGGGTAAACCTGCCATCGGCACGCCAATCGGTAGCACCTCTGAAATGATTGTAGACAGTGTAACAGGATATGTTATACCTTTAGACTCAATTGAGGCAATCGCAGATAGGATTGTTCAACTTGCTGGAAATCCTGCGCGCTGTGTTCAGATGGGTGCTGCAGCCAGAAAACATGCAGAGAATGTTTTCTGCGTTGAAAAGCATGTCCAAAAGGTGCAGAACATATATGAAAAACTAATTGAAACTAATAATGAGAATAGTGTATAATTATGTCATAATATCATGGAGGGATAGAAATGCCAACACTTGAAGTTACTAATATCAAAGCTACTAATATCGCAGAAGTTGATGAAGCCCTGAAGCATTTTGATCATTTTCATGATGATTACGTTGCGGGGATCGAAATTAAGTTTGAAAATTACAAAGGCTTAGATGAGAATGGCGAGGCTACAGGAATCGGAAGTGCTGATAAGACAATTATTCTCACGATCAACTACTACCCTTATGGAAAAGAACATGAACAGTTCGTTTGTGTCGAATTTAAGGGTGTCAAATCATTTGAAATATCATCGGCACTGCAGGATTATGGACCAACATGGGGAATTGATTCCGTATTGACTCAATCTGAAGGAATAGATATAAAATGGGAATTTTATTGGATATGTGGTGAGACGAAGTTTATAGTCGTTTGCACAGAAATAGTTTTTTCTACCCAATAAAACCTCATTTATGATTTTAATAGAACCCGACGCGAATAATTAGAGGAAATGAGCAGCCCCGCATTGCGGAAGAAATTTTCCAGGAACTTGCGTAGAATAGCAACATCACATCAAGGAGACGACATGATGCTTACACAGGCACAACTTGATTTTTATGAAAAAAATGGCTATCTCGGTGTTGAGGCTGTGTTAACCGATGCGGAGGTAGCAGCACTTCGTCGTGTTACCGATGAATTTGTTGAAAAATCGAGAGAAGCCACAGAACATAACGACATTTTCGATCTTGAACCTGGACACTCCGCTGCAAACCCACGCGTACGCCGTATCAAAAATCCATGTCTATACCATACAGTCTATGACCAGACCTTACGCCATCCTAATATCCTTGGCATTGTTGCCCAGCTCATCGGAGATGGGATTCGGTATAACGGACACAAACTCAATATGAAATACCCTGAATTTGGTAGTCCCGTTGAATGGCATCAGGATTGGGCGTTTTACCCACACACGAATGACGACCTGCTTGCAGTTGGCGTAGTTATTGACGACATGACTGTAGAAAATGGAGCACTGATGATACTTCCGGGTTCCCACAAAGGACCAACCCTGAATCATCACCAAAACGGTGCTTTTATTGGTGCTGTTACCGACCTCGATTTCACGCCAGATGGTGCTGTGCCTATTGAGTTGAAAGCAGGTGGAATTACGATCCATCACGTTCGAGCCTTACACGGATCTGCGCCAAACACCTCTGACAAACCTCGCCGCTTGATGCTTTTCCAGTATTGTGCTGTGGATGCTTGGCCGCTGAAAGGCATTCCAGATTGGGATACATTCAACGACTTCATTATTCAAGGTGAACCCACAAACCAACCGCGTATTGTCCCTACGCCAGTACGTATGCCCGAACCTTATTCCGAAAAGAAGGGTTCAATCTATGAAGTTCAATCTCTCCTTGAAAACCCAATTTATGCGAAAGAGCAGTAGTTAGATTAAGGTTTCCCAAAAACCCACGTAATCCATAATTCAGATAACATACATCCCATAAAATACAGATGCGTTTTTAGCTGACATCTCTTAGATCCACTACGTCCCGACTAATCTAAATCTATTACGTTCCAATAGCTATAGTCAAATCTAAATAGTATACAGAGTGTGTCAAATTAAGAAATTTTGTTGCGTAAATTTAATTTTAACGTTAAAATATAAACAAACTAAACTAAACATTACTTTTGTTTTAACGTTAAAATATAAATAGGTAACAGTATTTCTAAAGAGGATGCAGATCGTGCTGTATTTGGACACATTCGAAAACCGAACAACAAATGACACGCATAATAAGTTCCTTATCTGCCATCAAAAAGTGGAAGGTATCAGAGCAATACCTGAACTCACACCTTCTGTGTCTTTGTTGGAAAAATGGGAGTCGCGTGTTATTGGATGGGATGAGTTTCAGCAAAGGTTCAAAGCTGAATTGCGCCAGGAATACGGAAAAGGTGATATTAGTCTGCTCAAAAGGCTCGCGAATTATTGCATCCGAAACGAAGTGACGCTTTATTCTCCTGAACCTCCCGGTGAACAAACATATCGCGCCATCCTGGCAGAGGTTTTTAACAAAATATGGGCACGATTTGGAGAGAAAAAACGTGCAATAGACCTTGCCGCTAAATCTTGGTTGAATAACATCGTTTTCCAAACACATCTAAACGAGATGGGTGAAATAGCGAACAGATGCGCGCATTTTCAACCTATTCCTGAAACTCGCCTTTTTTACTCTTGTCTACTTTGTGAACATTTAGATGCGCGCATTTATGCATGCAAAAAATTGGGGAAGCCAGTTATTAACTATAGATGGAGTTCGGAATGCTATTCCAAAAATTCGGCAATAATAGGTGGGACTAAATGAGAGATGATATCTCCCTCCGCTATTCGCTGACGCACCTCAGTGGAGGAAACTTCTGCATAGAAATCTGGAAGTATTAGGTGTGCCACAGATAAACTGTACGGTTGAAGTTTGGGTTGAGCAAGGAATTGTTTTATCGTTTCTATGTCCACATGGTCACGATTTGCCACAATGAAACGGCACTGCGAAAAAAGATGCTGTAATTCTGCATGCACATCCGCGTAGTATTTCGGATCAAAAATCCGTACCAGCGTATCGTAACCAATAATAAAATGATACTCAGTTTCGGCAGGATACACCGCTTTTAGAGCCGTGACTTTGTCAATGTATCGACCATGACTGGATATACCAACTGAAACATCGTTTTGATTTTCCGCATAACGTTTGAGTGTCAGAATTCTGCCAGCTAACGGCCACCCAAATATGTCTTTATCAACGTTTGCCTTAGCAAGAAGCAAAAGCAGTTCATCAAGTTGAAAACGCTCGCGTGCTTCCTCAACCATTTTGATGTGCGCTACAGTAAGCGGATTAAAAGAACCGGAAAAGATACCGAGTTTTTTACCTGATTCACAAATGGGATCAGATGTTCGATGTACAATTACTACCTGTGGTGGTGCGTTCGGATCCAATTCACTGATAAGCTGGGAATACTTTTCATATTCTGGGTAGGTTCGAAACTTATCAAGGGCTTTCATGGTTCATCTTTTTTGACATCTTCCCAAATTTCGTCAAGTTCTGCAAGTGTTTGCCCGGCAAAGGTTTTTCCCTGTTTTTCAAGTTCTGCTTCCATTCGTTTAAAACGCGCGATAAACTTACGGTTTGATTTTCGCAACGTCTCTTCGGCTTGGAGATCCACAAAACGACACAAATTTACAACAGCAAACAGAAGATCCCCGATTTCCATCTCAACTGCGTCAGGGTGATTTTCGTTCAGGCTTTCCTTGACCTCTGCTAACTCTTCGTCCACCTTCGCAAGCACATCAGCGATGTTATCCCAATCAAAACCGACTCGCGCTGCCCGTTTCTGTATTTTCTGACTACGCAGCAAAGCAGGAAGCGCATTCGGAATACCATCAAGCACAGATTTTCGATCTTCGTAACCAGTCTCTTGGCGTTTAATGGCTTCCCAGTTTTTAACGACTTCTTCAGCGTTATCCACATGAACATCGCCAAACACATGCGGGTGTCTTCGAATTAATTTTTCTGTTAACGAGTCAATCACATCGTAGATGTCAAAATCTCGGTTTTCTGCAGCGATCTGTGCTTGGAGCATGATGTTCAGCAAGAGATCACCAAGTTCCTCTTTTAATTTTCCTGGATCGCCAGAATCAATTGCTTCAACTGTCTCATAAGTTTCCTCAATCAGCGTGGGTTTTAGCGATGCATGCGTCTGTTCCCGATCCCAGGGGCACCCGTTTTCACCTCTTAATGTCGCTATAACTTCGACGAGTGATTCAAATAGTTCTCTCTGCATAAAACGAATTCCTTTAATCAGTTTCATTTTCTTGTAGGTTTTCTAACTGGATAATCAGTTGCCCGAGTTGGAACCGTAGTAACATGGTGTAAATTTGCATCAGTAATGTTATTTGAGCTTCAGTGGTAAAATCACTAACCTGGATGAGTTCTATAAACTTTTCTGCGCGTTCCCGAATCCTTTCAGACTGTGCCACATCAACTGGTTCTGATTGTTGTTGACTCTCTTTGATGAACTGCCAAATCCTATCCTGAATCTCAAGCATATAATTTTTTGTCAGCGCAGTGCGTGCCTTCTTAGCAGAATCTACCCAGATAGTATTCGCCTTCCAATTTAGCATAAAAGCGATACTGTTGATAATCACATCCCGAAGCGTGTCCTCGCCAGAGAGGAGTTCTTCTAAGTTGGTTACTCCTTCTGCTTCTGCGGAGAAGGTGCGAACGCGCGTAAAATCTTTCAAGTTCGTCAGCAGCAATTCGTTTTCGGCGATTAGGTGCCAAAAACTTGCACTCGTTGAAAGCATTACCTCAACTTGATTGCTAATCTCATCCGACAGTTGTGCACGAAGACAAAAGTTGTGGATGCTATGCAAACGACTACGAAATTGGTGCAACTCAGTTACTGACTGGAACTCAGTAAGGCTTGCAACCCGTGGCAGAAGATGTTGACGAATCTGAGTGAGTAGTTCGTCTATAGCGGTTGGTTCAGCGTTCATAAGTGAAATACCTTTACAAGATAACTATTTCAATATAATAACAAATTTTTTCGCTGATATCAACGCAAAATTAGAGGTAATGTTTTCCAGAGCCATTCAATGCTCCAGTAGTTACTATTTTCTGCTCAAGATCCCTCCTCTGTAGGAACGACCCGACAAATGCCACACGATAAGTGCCATACACGCACTTGTCGTTGATTTGACGCATTTAGCGTTGATTCACCGGTCGCGACTTTACGCCTAAAACGCACAAAAAACCGAAAACTGAATAGCTCTGAATATTTTCCGTCACTACTTGACATCAATTTACCAGTTATGCTAAAATACAAATATGATGAAAATAGCCACATGTCTGTTCATTTGCATTATGTTAGTAGGTGTTGCAAGCTTTGCGAAGGATAAACCACCAAAAATGGGTGATGCTGCACCGGATTTTACACTTCAAGATGCTGAGGAGAAACAGCATCATTTAAAGAAGTTACGCGGAAAACTTGTTTTTTTGATTATGGGCAATCGGAAAATTCGGAAGGAAGATGACAAATGGGCAGAAGCATTCCAAAAAGATTATAATAAAGATAAGCGAGTAACTGCTTATATTATTGGTGATTTGCGAAGTGTACCAGGATTTATACCCAAACGGTTTATCCGGTTTCAATTGAAGAGAAAACCACCACCCGTGACGTTCCTGCTTGATTGGAAAGGGGAAGCACATCAACGTTATCATACAGAAAAGAAGAAGCCGAATCTGTATCTGATTTCATCACAAGGAAAAATCGTGTTTCATCGAAAAGCGAATTTCAAACCAGAGATTTATGTGGAACTCAAAAAACAGATTGATGTTCTATTAACTGAAAAACCTTAATCTGTGATTCCACATAATGGACTAAGGTATTATACGACCCAAAGGAGAGAAAAAATGGATTCCAAAGCCAAAGGCGAAATCACAAAATACTTGTCCTTTCCAATGGTTCTCATAGGCAGCGGTTCATTTTTCGGTGTAATAGGATGGCTGGGATTGGCTCAAGCAGCGGGAAGCATCATATTTTTTATCGGTTCAATGCTCCTCTCATTTTCAGGTTCAATGGTGACTTTATGTGGCCTCATGAGTCTGGAAAGAGCTGCGCCAAGTCATCTGAAAGTCCGTAAATTGAAAATTGAGATTTCAAAGAATCTTAAGATTGAGTACCCATCCTATATCTTAAAAGTTGAAAAACTGAAGCAGAAATATCGGGAACTCCATGGCAAACTTCCTGATTTTCGTGTCTATTGTGAAGAATTTAGACAGAATATAAGAAATCTACGATCAGAATTAGCGAACTTAGAAAAACAACTTCAGAAAAATCTTAGAAACCACGCACCTGTAATTGACAACAACAGCGCGGATGGCATCGCAAAAAAGATACTCTGGTCTGAAAAGCAAATTCAACTTACTGAATTGAGTGAAACTTTAGAGAAACTCTCTGACTTTTTTACTACTGCAGACTTAGAGCGGTATCGTATTGAACTAACTTATGTAAGCGGTGGTTTGTCCAAGTTAGATCGAGGAATAGGATTTTTCCGAGAACTAATGATACTTTGCAACAAGCCGGACGCTAATTATGAAAATATCATACGCATTAAGCAGAAGGTTGATAGAACTAACAATTTAATGGCACAGCAGGAACCGAGATTGCAAGAACTTGGAACAGAAATGGAGACGAAGTGTGAAGAAGCAAAAATGGAACTATCGCTTTTTCTACAGCAGATTGATGATTTCATGGCAGATGGTGAGTGGACGCATAACCATGAGATTGTTTCTGAAGATATGCCAGAAGGTGGCGCAAGTTAGTTCAGATGAATTAATGAGGTTGGTATGAAATATCTTGTCACAGGATGTGCTGGATTTATAGGGTGGAAAGTTACCGAATTTCTAATAGCAGACGGACATACCGTAGTAGGCATTGATAATCTAAATGATGCTTATGATGTGACAGTTAAGAAATGGCGACTTGCCCAACTCCAAGAGTTACCCGAATTTCATTTTCAGTCTGTAGATATTTGCGATTATGCGTCTTTAGATTCAATATTTAACATATCTTATGATGCGGTAATTAATCTCGCAGCGCGTGCCGGAGTTCGGCAATCCGTTGAAGATCCGTGGGTTTACATTGATACGAACGTGACAGGCACCTTAAACTTGTTGGAACTCTGTCGTAAAACTGAAATAAAGAAATTTGTGTTGGCTTCTACCTCAAGCTTATACGGGGCAAAAAATCTGCTTCCGTTCAGTGAAGAGGCAGACACAAACGGTCCACTGTCCCCCTATGCTGCTTCAAAAAAGGGAGCAGAGGCACTCTGCCACAGTTACCACCATCTCTACGACATTAACGTAACTATTTTTCGTTTCTTTACCGTCTACGGACCTGCTGGTCGTCCAGATATGAGCGCATTCCGTTTCGTCCAATGGATTAGTGAAGGGAGACCGGTAATTGTTTACGGTGATGGCAAACAATCCTCACGCGATTATACCTATGTTGAAGATATTGCACGCGGTGTGATAGCAGGGTTGAAACCGCTTGGATATTCGGTCATCAATCTCGGTTCAGATAATCCAATTGTGTTAATTGATACTATTAGACTGATAGAGGAACTTGTCGGCAAGAAGGCGGAACTATCACATAAACCGTTCCATCCTGCGGACGTGCGTGCTACGTGGGCAAATATCCAGAAAGCTGAACAACTTTTAGGGTGGCGACCACAAGTCAGTTTCCGAGAAGGGATAACAGCACTTGTTGAATGGTATCAGGAGCATCGTGACTGGGTAAAGGATATTCCAACCAGTTAAGCAGCTGTCAAG
This sequence comes from Candidatus Poribacteria bacterium, assembly GCA_965197475.1. Taxonomy (GTDB): domain Bacteria; phylum Poribacteria; class WGA-4E; order WGA-4E; family WGA-3G; genus MSPOR6. Next base: position 3,850,209 of record CBDANF010000003.1, read on the forward strand.
ATTTCCACCGCTTTTTCTAACGCACCCTCATCCACTTTCAGTTTGGCGTTTTCTACCTCGCGTTTTACATAAGTCAAAGTATGCGCGAGGTTCATAGGAGTTGCTATGTCCTGAATAATTTTGTGTAAGCGTTTGACATCGGTTTTCTTAATCCCCGTCTGCTCTTCCACACGAGTATGTAATTCTGCTGGCGACTCAGGTTCTTTTGTGGATTTATCCGGTTTAGTTGTTGTCTCCTTTGAACCTGAATTCAGCGGTTTCACCGTGTGAGTCCGTTTTCGGGATGTCGTTTTCTGGATTTTTCCCGCTTTCAACGCTTTAAAACCGCATTCCTTGCACAATTTAGCTGTAACATCAGCCAACGTCATCGTTACAATCACTTCACTGATAGCACCACAGAGTTCGCATTCAGTTAGACTTTCAATGCTGGATAGGATATCGGTGTGTAGTGCCAGCATCTTTTGCTTATCGGTCTTTGTTGGTTTCTCTTTTTGGCACAGCGCGATAAGTTTCTGTGCATCCTTCTCAATTTGATCTAAATTTCCCATGTTACACCTCCAATAAATGTTATAATTAGTATAACATTTGCGAAAATTACTGTCAAGGAAATTTAGGGTTACATGTCAGTCGATTGGATTTACCGTACCGAATCTTTGTCTTTGTACAGCTTATATTCAAAACTATCAATCAGAGCCTCGTAACTTGCCGATATGATGTTCTCTGAAACACCGACAGTCCCCCAACTCGTTTCCCCATCGCTTGCTTCAATAAGCACTCGCACCTTTGAACCGGTACCAGCTTTGGTGTCTAGTACCCGAACCTTGTAGTCCATCAATCGGACTTTCTGTAGGGCAGGGTAGAACTGTTCAAGTGCCTTTCTGAGTGCGGTATCCAGCGCGTTGACGGGACCATCACCATCCGCTGCAGTGTGGGTAGTAGCATCATCTGGTGTTGTGACCTTCACTGTTGCCTCTGAACGCATAGTGTGGTCGGTGAATTTCTCGATAATGACGCGAAAACCGAAATGTTCAAAAAAGGATTCATATCCATTAAAGACTTTACGTGTCAAGAGCTCAAAAGAGGCTTCAGCGGCTTCATATTGATATCCATCGCTTTCGGCTTCTTTGAGGCGGTTGAAGAGTTCCAGTACCTGTGGAGAGTTTTTGTCGTAATTCGGATACTCCATCTCAATTTTTTTCATGATGGTGCCTCGCCCCGCCTGGTCGGAAACAAGAATGCGTTGCGCATTACCAACTTTTTCAGGGACAATATGTTCATACGTGAGGCGGTTTTTACGGATCGCATCCGTGTGTAAGCCACCTTTGTGTGCGAAAGCGGAACGCCCAACATACGGCTGACGTTCATCATGCGGAAGGTTTGCTAACTCACTGATTAACCGAGATACGTTCGTCAATGCTTGTAACTGGGTATCGCTGATACACTCAATACCTAACTTCAGCTGAATTGTGGGGATGATAGAGGCAAGATTGGCATTTCCACATCGTTCACCGTAGCCATTGAATGTTCCCTGAACATGATTTGCACCGGCTTGCACGGCTAAGACAGAGTTGGCTGCGCCCATACCCGCGTCATTGTGTGCATGAATCCCAATAGGTAAAGGGAGTGCCGACATTGCTACTTTAACACCTTCCTGAATTTCTAAGGGCAGTCTGCCTCCGTTCGTATCACACAGGACAATACATTTTGCACCACCTGCTGCAGCAGCACGTAGCGTCTCAACTGCATACTCTGAGTCGTCAGCGTAACCATCAAAAAAGTGTTCCGCATCGTAAATCACTTCACGGCCGTTTTCCACGAGATACTGAACAGAACTCTCAATTAATTCTAAGTTCTCTTCTGGTGAAACCCGTAAGACATCAGTTGCATGGAATCGCCAACTTTTACCAAAAATCGTAACATTTCTTGTGCTTGTATCAAGCAAAGCAGACAGGTTGGGGTCATCCTCTGGATCATAGGAGGGATATCGAGTACTACCAAACGGCACAATTGTTGCTGTCTCTAATGTCATACCTTTTACGCGCTTGAAAAATTCTATATCTTTGGGATTCGAACCGGGATAACCACCTTCAATGTAGCGGATTCCTAACTTATCAAGTGCCTCTATGATGATAAGTTTATCTTCTACAGAAAATGCTACGCCTTCAGCTTGGCTACCATCCCTGAGTGTTGTATCGTAAAATTCAACCATGTTGCGTCTAACAGCAAGTTTTGGCTTGCAAACTTCGCCCTACAACGCCAAAATTCAATGTCTCCTTTATGTGGCAATACCCGTTTAATTCTTTATTGGAATTCTATCACATTTCAGGGAAAAAGTCAAGATTATTGTAATCGTACATTTATCTTGCAACTCTTGTAAATTCACAAGATGTTTTGCTTTCATAATCTAAAAAAGTATGCTACTATTAAAATCATGAGAAGCAATAATATCTTTCTTATCTGCTGCGTATTGTTGTTTGCAAGTTGTGGGATATTGACAACAAAACCGATCGAAACCCCACCGCCAACAACGCCTTGTGACTCACTCGAAAAACTACATACTGATATAGATACTGTTTTGCAGGACGTGTTGTTTACAACTGCAAGTATCGGCATAAAGGTGGTTGCAGTTGAAACAGGTGAGGTGGTTTACGCTAAAAACGCGCAAAAATTACATCATCCCGCTTCTACGACGAAACTCTTTACGGCAGCAACTGCTCTGGCGAAACTGGGATCGGACTATCAGTTTGAAACAACGCTTTATATTGATATGGCTACAGACGCACAAATGGTAGAAAATGTCTATCTCAAAGGCAGTGCTGATCCGGTGCTTCAGTCTGAAGATATAGTAAAATTGTGTGATGCGTTAGTTCAATCTGGCATAACCTCAATAGAGGGTGACATTGTTATTGACGAAACCTACCTTGACACTGTTCGGGAAGGTCCAGGATGGATGTGGGATGATAAACTACTTCGGATTAGTGCTTTAAGTATCCGAAGCATTGAACCTGATACGAGCATGGAAAGTAGAGCCATCGCATGTGGACATCTTCTGAAAACCACACTGATGCAAAAAGGCATTAATGTAGTAGGACAGGTGGTATCGGGAAAGGTGCCATCAGATGCACGTAGTGTCGCTACACATCTGTCGCCGCCACTTGCCGACATTATCAAATTGATGAATAAACCGAGCGACAATTGGATTGCGGAGTTCCTTTTCAAAACAATTGGTGCTGAAGTGAAAGGCGAACCGGGAACATGGAAAAAAGGGAGAGAGGCTGTCACTGAATTTTTAGGTGAAATAATGGGTGAACCACCTGCACACCGATTTGTTGATGGTTCTGGACTTTCTCGGTACAATCTCCTCAACACTGAATTGCTCACAAAGCTGCTTGTTTATATGTATCACAATTTTGAGTTGATGCCAGAGTATATGGCATCGCTGCCGATTGCTGGTGTTGATGGCACGTTAAAAAATCGGATGCAAGGGATGTATGCTGAAAAAACATTGCGTGCAAAAACGGGGACGTTGAGTGGTGTTTCCGCGCTTGCTGGCTATACCAAAACAGCGGAAGGTGAAGTATTTGCATTCGGTATTCTTATTAGCCATTATGTTGGATCGGCGACATCAGCGCGGGGTATTCAGGATAAAATTGGGAATTATCTAGCTCGGTTTAGTCGGCATTTGACTAAAGAATAATTCCTGAGAGAGTATGAGTAAAGAAAGTGCTGTTCTATCAAAGCATTTTGCTTGTTCTTTAGATTCTTGTATGCTATAATAATTGAGAATTGTGACGTAGATCCAACAAGATAGTGAAATGCATTGTCTCCAGGGTTTCATCCGCCATTGAAAATAGATACATCTTTTGAGACAGTATACATACTATACGACTAATTTTATGCGAATAGTTCGAGAAAATGAATTAACGAAATTTGCTATACGACATCCTAATACACGAGATTCTCTTAACCGTTGGACACAATTGATGAGGGAAGGAAATTTTAAGTTAATTATTGAGTTGCGTGAAACGTTCGGACGCGTTTCTCCAGTGAAGGTTCGTCCTCAAAGATTTAATCGCAACCCAATTACACTGACGGTTTTCAACATTAGTGGAAATGATGCTCGCCTGATTACAGTTGTTCAGTACACAATGCAGGTTGTGGTTATTGATCAGGTGTTAACTCATAACGAATATGATACAGGAAATTGGAGAAAATGAATTATGTTAACTGAGATGTCTATTGGACAAAAATTGTCACAAACATCAACATATTCAGAATCTAATTTCTCCCTTGATTACACTGAGATTAGCACTTTACTCCAAAAAGAGGCAATTGCTGAGTTCAGTGTGAAGCAGCTGAATATGATGTCGGAATTTGCACCTGAAATTTTGATGTTTCCTTCTGAACCAAAGCATACCTCTACACAACAAATTGAATTTGATCCTTACCCAGAAAGCGATTACGAATGGCTTGAGGAAGTTCTAAAAGGGTTAACTGACTTAGTAATGCAAAACGAGAATCATGATTTTGCCTCATTGACAAAAACTGATTATAAAAGACTTGATGAAACGTTGAAAGAGTTAATCTATATCGTCGGTGATAATGATGAACATCCCTTGGCATCATTGATGGATTTTATCGGTGTTCTCACCACAAAGTATGAAAATGATCATTTTCCAAAACTGACAGATTTATTTCCTGAACTAATGGAAGGAGTAAATCCGAACTACATGAAAGATGAGGATAAAAGGGAAAATCCTACCAGTGCATCTGAAAAATCCATAAACGCTTTAGCCGCAGAGGCTTTTTTCTCCATCGGAAACCTTTTTTTGGAAGGAGGTAAGAAAAAAGATGCAATTTCTGCTTACGATCAGGCAATACGTTTGCATCGAAATTACGCTATGGCTTTCTACTATCGCGGCGAAGTTAAACGGGCACAGAGAAATTATGAATCTGCAGTTGACGACTTTAATGAAGTACTTCGGATTAATCCTGTTGATATTTATGCCTACCTCAGACGTGCCAGTGTAAAATGCGCGCTGAGTCAATATGAAACTGCTATTGCTGATTTCGATGAAGTTATCCAATTGAATTCGGATGAAGTTTGTGTTTACTCTGCTTACCTCATTCGCGGTTGTATAAATAGGGTACTTGGTCAATATGAGGCTGCCATTACTGACGTTAATAACGCACTTCAATTAACAGTGGATGAGACCTCTGTCCATATTGCTTACGCGACTCGGGGCGGTGCAAGAAACGCTCTTGGGCAACATAAGGAAGCTATTTGTGATTTTAACGAGGTTCTTTTACACAACCCAGATGATGGAACAACGTATTTTATGCGAGGGTACGCAAAGTCAGTGCTAGGTCAACATGAGGCTGCGATTGCTGATTATAACGAAGCATTACACTATAACTCTGACGATGCGGAGACCTACTTCAGACGGGGACTAAGTAAGGTAATGCAAGAAATGTTGGATTCTGCCATTGCTGACTTTGATGAGAGTATCCGACTTAGACCAGATTATTTCTATATTTTCCTTATGCGGGGAGTAGCGATGTTCATGAAAGGGGAACTTGAAGAAGCGATTAAAGACCTCAATATAGCCCTAAACCTAAAAGTTGATTCTGCTATAGATATGACAGATTTTGCTTATTTCCTCCGTGGAAATGTAAAAAGTCTGATCGGACAGTACGCAGACGCTATTATAGACTATAGTGAGACCATTCGATTAAAACCCAATTATCCACAAGCATACAAAAGCAGAGGGGATGCAAAGCGGGAATTAGGTCAACTTGAAGATGCTATTGTTGATTATGATAGTGCTCTCTGCTTAAAACAGGATGCTGTTACCTATTATAACCGTGGATATATAAAAGGACAGTTAGAAAGACACGAGTTTGCAATTCGTGACTACAGCGAGGCTATCCGACTCGATCCAGATTATGCGTATGCTTACCTTAACAGAGGAATTGATCAAGGTAAACTAGGTCAACTTGAAGATGCTATTGCTGACTTTGATAAGACTATCCAATTAAATAAAGATTGTATCTATGCTTACCACAATCGTGGAATTTCTAAAATCTTACAAGGTAACTATGAAGATGCTATTGCTGACTGTACCGAATCCATCTGTCTTAGTTTGGATTATGCTGAAGCCTATGATACACGAGGTAAAGCAAATCTCATATTGGGTAGAACTCAGGAAGCAAGAATAGATTTTCAAAAAACTTTGGAATTGGCAGAACAAGAAGACAACCAAGAACTTATAGATGAAGTTAAACAATCACTGCAAGAACTTGACAACACTGAGTAGAATAGACATCTTCATTCACACCACTACGAAATATCAGGTGGCGGCTCACCCACAGCAGACTTCCCATCTTTCAACAACGGCTCCGCACTACCCCACAAACGGCTACCATCGTGTGAAAGAAGAGGCTCTGCGGAATACTGTGCAAGGTACGCACGCCGCATCGTGTTTGTAGAGTTCGTGCCGCTACAGTGAAAATTGATACTTGTAAACACAACAATGCTCCCCGCAGGCACGATGGCAGGCACACCCTTTTCCGGACCGAAATATCCCACAAGATCGTTGCTTTCCTCATCACGGATATGCTTCACCCACGAACGAACGCCAATGTGTGAAAACGGCATAACATATACTGTGCCATTCTCCTCAGACATATCATCAAGCGCACACCAGCATGTTAGATAAGGTTTATGATCCGGGTAACCGACATAACCTGAATCCTGATGCCAACTAAACTTCATACCTGCCTCAGCACCTTTGACAACATACTGTTCCCAAAAAAGATAAGCGGTATCACCTAAGGTAGCACGGCATACATCAGCCATCAGATCGCTGCACAGAAATTCTCGAAGCGTTGGTTGTTGTCTGAAGCAGTTTGAAACAAAATAACGTTTGTTCCTATGATTAAGACCGAGCACATCTGTGTTTTCCCGATCCATCCGCTCATCCATCTGACTGATGAATGTTCCGCATTCGCCACGAAGCAGCTCAGGAATCACACTCTCCAAAATGAAGTAGCCTTCTTTTTGGTACTGCTGCTTCTGTTCATCGGTTATGTTTATCACAATTCGTTCTCCTATTTGATAAGAATCTTGCGGACAATCTGTCCGTTGCTTTCCCAATAGGTCTGTTTTCCTGTAATGTAGTCAGAATCAGCTGCCGGTTGGATATTGCCATCAGTATCAATTGCTCTTGAAACGATGGTGTGTTCACCTTTTAACGGATTGTCCCATTTGAGATGCCAGATTTTCCATGCGAATTCTGCATCTTCTTCAGGGTCAATAGTTGCCTTTTGCCAAGGTCCGCCGTCAATGCTGACCTCAACTTTCTGTATAGGTGCACCCCAGGCAGCTCCATAGATACGGTATTCATCGCCTATATGTGTCACCTTTGCAGCTAAGGATTTCAATTGCGTTTTTCCGACAGAAGTTTCCATCCAGACCTCTTCACCGTCGGGACGGGTTTCTTTACGTATTGTTACATAGTCTCGACCCATGAATCTTCCCATAAACTGGGTATCACGAACCTCAATACGTTTGAGCCATTTGACGCATGCAATGCCATACCAACCAGGGGCAATTAGACGAAGTGGTGCCCCGTTCCCATCAGGCAAAGGTTCACCGTTCATCTCGTAACAGAGTAGGTGAGTGTCCTGCAGTGCGTCTTCAACAGACATGCTCCGTGCAAAGTTTTGCCGCATTTTGACCTTTCTCACTTCCTCCGTGCCAGAGTCGTGTCCGAAGAAAATAACCTCAATACCTTTCTCTTGGATACCTGCCTCTTTAAGAATAGGTGCAAGGGGTGTACCGCCCCATTTTGCGTTACCGATTGCACCAGTGAATGTAGGAAAGCCGTGATTACCGGAACATTCTAAAGTAAAGGTCACATCCTGCTTTGGTCGTGCCTTGATATCTTCAATAGTCAGCATCAGTGGATTGTCAACCAAACCACTGATTTCCAGTGTCCATGTCGCGAGATCTATTTTTGGTCTGCCGTAATGAGATACGTTAAAGAACTTATCGTTCGGTGTGATGAACGCATCCAATTCAGTCCAATCAAGCAGAACTCGCTTTGAAGATGATTCAGGCTGATCAAGAAAAGGAATGAGTTCTTCACCTTCGCGACTTGGGAAAGCGTAAACTGCCATAGGACTTAACAGTAATCCTGTAAGTGTTAAGCCACTACGTCGTAAAAAATCTCTGCGCTTCATAATACTTCCTTTACGCTTTCATAGCAGCGACGTAGTTGAGGTTAACCTGTGTCCAATTGACGACTTTGCTCCACGCATCAATATAATCGGCGCGTCTGTTTTGATATTTCAGATAGTAAGCATGTTCCCAAACATCAAGTCCAAGAATAGGTGTATGCCCCTGCATCAGTGGACTATCCTGATTCTTAGTGGCGTAAATCTGCAATTTCTTCTTATCATCAACAACGAGCCAAGCCCAACCTGATCCGAAATGCGTTTTTGCTGTTTTGTCAAACATCTCGCTGCCTGCATCAAGCGAACCAAAGGCGGATTGAATAGCTTCTGCAACTTTCCCTTTTAATTCTCTACCGCCAGAAATCATAGCACTCCAGAATAGCGTGTGATTGGCATGTCCACCACCGCTATTAATAACGGCTTGGCGGATATTCATCGGCACTTTTTCGATATTTCGAAGCAAATCCTCAATTGACTGGTCTGCTAAGTCATGATTGTCTCCGACAGCAGCATTGAGTTTATTCACATAACTTTGGTGATGTTTACCGTGATGGATTTCCATTGTACGTTTGTCAATATGCGGTTCAAGTGCATCATATTTATAACGTAGTTTTGGAAGTTCGTAACCGTGTTCATGCTCATCATGTTCATCTTGTTGTGCATAGAGACTAAATGGATTGGTAGCCAGAAACATTCCTGCTAATGCTGTGCTTCCAGTAATTAAAAAGTTTCTACGGTTCATGGATTCTCCTCATCTTGTTGTTTTGACATTATTTTAGCAAAAATTGTGGGTTTGTGTCAAGTAGTATAAATGTTTCCAAAATTCTTTTGACAATTGAGCAGATGTTTGGTTAAAATAATAGATGTGGAAAACACAATAATGCAGATATATAACATAAACTTGGCACATACTTTTGAGACAGGGAACCGATATTATCCACAGTTGAGCGACGTTAGCAACGATTAAATCTTATGATCTATAAAACCTTTTCATATTGGCTGTGGTTCACAGGTTTTGGGGTTTTAGCATTGGTACTTGCCACAGTACCACTGTTTAATATCCTTGCTTTCGAGTTTTGTGCGATTATTACACTCTGTATAACTTTTGCTGGTGCACATGTGGCAATGACCGAATTACAGGTTATGAAACGGGATCCGGATGTTCTCACTGGATCGCCTCGTCATATAGTTCTGAGGTGTTTTTTACGTGCATTGAGGTCTAATGCTCTATTACTCATATTACCACTTACCATAATCTTACTTAATGCGTTCCGCGTTAAAAACTGCAATTTTACCGAAGGATTTCTTTTTTTCTTCATATTGCCAATACTCAGTTGTGTTGCTGTAACGGCAGCTGGCGTGTTTTTCAATATCTGGATAGCAAAACGGTGGCTTGCATATCTGGCATATCTCGCGTTTCTGATTCTTTCATGTGTTCCTGCCATAACAAATTTGATTTTTCATCCGCCAGTATTTGCTTTTCATCCTATTCTCGGATATTTTCCTGGACCAATTTACGATTTTGTGATTCCAATTACATCTGTGCTGTTAACAGCACGAGTAAAAACGCTTTTATGGGCAATACTATTCTTAACAATTTCAATCTATGCATGTGAAGTTGGCAGGGAAACAAGTTTCGTTCCTAAACTTCGGTGGCGAAACCTTATACAACATCCTTCTGAGAATTCACTTTGGCGAATTATATCGGTATGCGTATTGGTTGTGGCAATAGTCAGTTTCGAATTTTTCTCAGGGAAATTATGGATACGTCCAACGCGTGGCGACATCGCACAAGAATTGGGTGGCTATAGAGAAACAGCGCATTTTGAAATCTTCTATGCCCGTGAACTTGAGGAAGAAATAGATCTATTTGCGGACGATTGTGAGTTTCGTTATACTCAGTTGTCTGGCTATTTGCAGACACAAATTTCAAGGAAAGTTCGCGCTTATCTGTATGCGTCCCCTGAACAGAAAAAAAGACTGATCGGGGCTGGGAGTACATTTGTTGAAGACCCGTTTGGTTACGGATTTCACATCCATTCACTAAGTTTCCCACATCCTGTTCTAAAACATGAACTTGTCCACGTGTTGACTGCCGATTGGTCACCTTGGAATGTTAGTTTGAACGTAGGAGTCCACGAAGGCATCGCGGTTGCTGCAGACTGGGATGAGGGAAAACTTACAGTCCATCAATGGGCTAAAGCAATGCATCAATTTAAGGTTGCACCACCCCTCTCCAGTGTCATGAGTATCGGGTTTTGGAGACACGCGAGCTCGCGAAGTTATCTGCTTGCAGGATCCTTTATCCGTTTCCTTGTGAACACTTATGGATTAGATAAGTTAAAAAGTGCTTTTCCGTTTGGGAATTTGTCGAAAAGTTTCGCGAAAGATTTGAGTGTTTTGGAGAGAGAATGGACTAAATTCTTATTAAACGAAGTGACTTTGCAAGACAGCGAGATATCTTATGTCGAACGCCGTCTAAAACACGGCGGAATCTTTGAACAAGTATGTGCTCATGAAATGGCGGCATTACGAGAGAAATCTTGGCAGGCATTTTATAGGAAAGATTACGTTTTTGCAGCCCAAACGTTTCAACAGATGCTGTCGGATGAACCTGATAATTCAATAACATTGCGAGGATTGATGTTCAGCACATTTTACACCGGAGATTTTGACCTTACTATATCCCATGCAAAACGAATTATTTCTAATGAAAAAGCATCTTATAGAGCTGAGGCGGCACAACTATTAGGAGATATTTATTGGCTTCAGGCTAAACATGAAGATGCGCTATCTGCCTATACAAAAGCAGTTTTGCTCGCGCCTCGCGAAACAGTAGAACAGAATCTTTTCAAACGTAAAGCGGCACTTTCGGAAACTTATACATCTGATTCAAAAAGACGGTTGCGGCGTATTCTTATTTCAAACACTCATGCAGAACGCATTGGGAGTGCAACAAAAATGGCTTTACTACAGCAAGTTATCGGTGCTGAACCTGACGCTTGGTTAGCCTATTTTTTGGCAGGGGAGTTACTTCATAAAGAAAAGGCTTGGGAGCTAAGCACACAATATCTCCACCATGCGTTAGACTTGAGCCGAAAAAAAGATAAGGAGATAATACCACCTCAACTTGCATTGAAATCCCGTTGGTTATTGGGGATCAATGCATTTCGCCAGAAAGATTACAAAATTGCCGAAAAAATGTTTTCAGCAATAGCGACCAATCAAACATTATCTTTGGGAACTAAACTTTCTGCACAAGATTGGATTCAACGGTGTCAGCATGCCCGAAAGATGTAGAACGAATCCTGATATAACATAGAGTAACAAGGGAGACAAAATCATCTCTACCGATCAGTAGGAATGTAAGGAGGAATTATGAAACTTTTTGTGCCAGGACGTATCTGCCTTTTTGGTGAACACAGCGATTGGGCAGCTCGTTATCGACTAAATAATGCAGAGCTTGAGAAGGGGTATACCCTAATCACAAGCACGAATCAAGGGGTCTACGCTGAAGTACAACCGCACCCAACAAGCCTCATTTTGAAAACGAGTCTTAGCGATGGCACACGCCACGGCCCCTATACTTTGCCGATGGAACCTGCAGCATTACTTGCAGAAGCGGAAAAAGGGAGCTTTTTCAGCTATGCTGCGGGAGTCGCCTATCAGATACTCACTAATTACCGCGTCCAAGGATTAGAGATTGATAACTATCTGACAGATTTACCTGTAAAAAAAGGGCTTTCCTCAAGTGCAGCTATCTGCGTGTTGGTTGCACGTGCTTTTAACCGAATATATGACCTCAAAATGACGACGCGCGGAGAGATGGAATATGCCTACCGTGGTGAGACTACTACCCCTTCAAGGTGCGGAAGGATGGATCAAGGATGTGCGTATCAACATCCAATCCTCATGAGTTTTGATGGAGACCTGATTGATGTTCGAGAATTCAGTGTGCCAGCGAACTTATACATGGTAATTGTTGACTTGGGGGCAGGGAAAGATACACTCCTCATATTAAATCAGTTACATCACTGTTATCCATTTGCTGAAAATGATTTACAGAAAAGTGTCCAACACTATTTAGGTCCCTTGAGTAAGGAAATCACACACGCCGCTTATGAAGCACTTCGACAGGGAGATGCCAAAGCTGTCGGAAAGTTGATGACACGCACCCAACATGAGTTTGACAAACATCTGATACCCGCCTGTCCATCACAATTGACTGCACCAATCCTTCACAAAGTTCTAAATTATGAACCAATTCAACCATACACATGGGGCGGCAAAGGGGTTGGTTCACAAGGTGACGGATCAGCACAATTCATTGTCAAGGACGAAGAGAGTCAAAGGCGAGTCATTGAAATCATTGAAAGAGATCTACAGATGTCGTGCCTGAAACTCGTCATTGAGGCAAGCCGACATGTTCGTAAGGCTGTTATCCCAGCCGCTGGATTTGGCACTCGACTTTTTCCTGCTTCAAAGGCGATGAAGAAGGAGCTCTTTCCCATTATTGATCGTAATGGGCGCGCTAAACCTGCAATTATGGCAATCGTTGAGGAAGCTGTTAATGCAGGCATTGAGGAAGTGTGTCTGATTGTACAGCGCGCGGATATAGACCTATTTGAATCTTTTTTTAAAATGCCGCCTCGTATTGAACACTACAACAAACTTAGCAAAGAAAATAAGGCTTACTGTGATTACTTAATCGAATTAGGTAGCCGAATTTCTTTTGTCACTCAGGACGTTCAGGAAGGTTTCGGTCATGCTGTCTACTGCGCTCGTGAGTGGGTTGGGAATGAACCTTTTCTGTTGATGTTAGGTGATCATCTCTACGGTTCTGATGAACCAAACTCATGTGCCAAACAGGTCTTGGAGGCTTACGAACGAATTGGGCACAGCGTGTTAGGATTAAAAGAAACACCAATTGAGGAACTCTCGAACTTTGGATGTGTTACGGGTATATGGAAAGAAGAAGGCTCAATGCTATCAGTCACAGAATTTTACGAAAAACCGGACCCTGAATACGCACGACAACATCTACATGTTGATGGAATGGATGATAATAGTTTCCTTACAGTATTCGGTATCTATGTCATAGAACCACAGATTTTTGGGTTTCTTGAGCAGAATATTGAACACAACTTCCGTGAACGAGGCGAATTTCAACTCACTTCTTGTTTGGATGAATTGCGAAAGGCGGATGGGTTTTCCGGTTATGTTGTGAAGGGAAAACGATTTGACATCGGGCTTCCAGAGGAATATCGCCAATCAGTGATTGACTTTAAAAATGCATAGATTCTAAACTTCTGGGAGTGCATACACACCCCATCGCACCTTTACAATCTCACCGAGTTTGGTAAGCCGCACGAGTTCATGATGTATCGCTGCTGGGTTTCCATCAATAGCTGCGATCATTTCAGCTGCTTTTTTCTCACCATTGGCGAGGAAAGAGAGGATTTGTTCGCGGAAGGTTGAATCTAGAAGCTTACCGCCCCTGAGCTTTTGTAGCACACGGTGCGCCTGCCTTTCAGAGCATCCCAAGACCTGCTGCACTTTGTCTTTGCCGGATTCAGCCGTTAGATTGTCACGTTCCGTTTCAAAACGTTGACGTGTTTCTATCATTTTAGCCAGTCTATCTAACCCGCCAGCTATCTCAAAATCTTCCCAATCGAAAAGAAGCGTTTCAGGTCTGTCGGTAATATCTGGCAACGGCAAGCCTGTGAGCAGCATGACTTTCTTACCGGTCTGGCGATTCAACTGCGCGTGTCCTACAAATTGCGTGATGACCCGGACCATTGCCGCTTCATAAACACTCTGAACCCGTTCGTCTTTATAGTGATAGGGATCCGTTTCTCGGTCATAACAGAGCGGTTTGTCATCATTTCCGAACAGCACTTGCGAACGTTCCCAAATGACACCTATTGGTCGCTCCGGCAATCCGATTATCCAGATGACATCTGCCCCTTCAGGATCGGTGTTCACACCGACTGTGCTACCGATATCGGTTAGGAAACAGACGTTCTCCGTTGCTACGATCTTCTCCAACTTATTTTGCATTAGCCAACCCGCGACAATTAGATGCTTAACGCTCGGTTCTCTTTCAATTTCTGCACGAATACCAGCAAAAATGCGTTGTCCTATTTTGGAAACGCCAATCGCCTTCCATACATTGCCGTAGTCTAAAATTGCCTCGCGTGGATAAAGACCTGTGCGAATCTGAAAAACCTGGTTTCCCGTTAGCCACGGTGTTGGCTTAATACGACTCACTTCAATATCATCATTTGGAAACGTTTTACGAAGGTGCTGCTCAGAAAGTGTTATTGCCATTAACACAAGTTTTTTTACACTCGGGTGCAGCACCGGTGGCACCCTGAATCTCAAAACTTTATGCTTCCACCACCGAATCGGTGCGTCAGCATCTCGCGTGTAGGACGCAAAAAAGCACTTGAGCTGATGCCAATACGTCCAAGTTGGATCCGGACAGACTGTCGGGAATGTCTGAATGCACTGTATGTTCTCAAGACACAAGATACCTAATTGAATTGCTTGTGCCATCGGCATCGGGATTCTCGTGTCTTCGCTTAGCACGAAATCTCGAAGTGAGAAAACAAGTAGTCCCTTCGCTGTGAGTCTATCTGCGGCGTTTTCGTTTAAAGGGATGTAAGCAGCGGCACCACCCTCAAACTCAATAGTAAAGCGCGCCAATTCCTTGTCAGTATCTTCATCAACCGTCCCCCGCTTTACCACCCTGCCCCGCACGTTGACGTGGCACATCTGATAGATAAGTTCTTTTTCTTGCCATTCAAACGTCTGTATCACAGTGCGGACCCGTTTGACAGCATCGCTATGGGTGTTACCTCTAATTTCTAAAGCATTTAGTAAGGCGTTGGCAAAGTTTCCTAAAGCACTCCCTTGCCAGTTTACAATCCACGCCTCCATTACGGTTCTTGGGAGTCTACATACCAGGAACAGATCGTACGCCTGCACATGATTGAGGATACAAACCCGATTTTCTGTTTCAAATATCTCTTCAGTCACTTTCGCGTGTTGTGGATCGAAAAAGAGTTGGGGTGACTCCAATATCTGTGTTTTGGCGCGTTGTAATGCGGCGGGTTGCGATAAATATCCACGTTCCTGACACGCTGTCCAGACGGGACACTGCGGACATATAATCTCGCTTGGGTTTCCACCCTTTTCCTCAAGCGTTTGGCACCGTTCTGCATCCTCACAGACATTGCCGTGTTGAAACGGGTTCACTATACGCACATCAAAAGGTATATCTTTCACCTGCTCCCAGAGATGCATCCGAGGTTTCCAACGGACGACCGATGGCAGATTCTGATTTTGAAGACGTTGTTCTGCTTCTTCCGCTAACGTGGCGGTCGGCACGTTTAGGCAGGTTACCCTGTTGTTGAGGAGATGGAATTCTGTATCATCACCTGCCTCAACATTAAGTCCGATAATGTGTGCTTTTCTGTCAAACGGACGCTGCAGCTGCGCGGCAGTCTCTTCAGAAGACCCATAAGCGTTTTGAGGAACTTCCGGCTTATGCAGCATCGGCGCGGGACGTCTTACCGCCAATGGACTCAGTTTTCCTTCCTGCACAACGAGCATATTATCGGAGACAGGTAGTGTAGACGCGAGTGTCGGTGGCACAATACCGGTCTCGTTCCATATATCTGTTATGGGGGTTGCTTCCATAGGAAGTCCAGCATTAGGAGTTAGGGTGCGGACCCATACAGTGTCCTCGTTTTCCCACAACAGGACCTCTGTGTTGCTAACATCGCCGCCGTGTTGTGTCCAGTGGTGAAAACCGTTCTCCTGTCGTAAGTACGTGAAACCGCGCTTCAGAAACGCCTCTTTTGCGAGATCAAGATTCTGTGAGCCGAGGGATGATGGCGTATTAGTGACAATCTGTTCCTGTATGTGGTCGGAAGCTGGTTCGTGCAGTTTCACGCGGAGTGCATCAAGTGGAGCAAAGAGAACTTCCTTTGAAATCATAGGGGGGTCTAACAAATTTCCCAAGAGAATCTCGTAACGTGCATCCCAACGGCTATATCCCTTTTCACCAAATATTTCGAGGTAAACATCTCGGTGATATGGATTTTTCAGGGTCGGTGTGTGTTTATAGGTGTACAGCTTTTCCTCTATAGTGTCCGAATGGAGGTAATCCTGGATTCTGCAAGAGAAACGCAGCCCGCCAGACTTTGACAGCGTTAATAGCGGGTTCACAACGGAGTTGACAAGTGCCTCAATACAGGCGAAGACGGCATCGGGGGCGGCAAGAATCGCTTCATATTTGAAATCGATATCGTGCCATCGCGCGCTGTTGCGTTCTGAGGGGACACCGGTGTAAATCTGAATTCCCCAGGATGCGTCCCATCGTCTGGTTCGCCACTCTTTCATCCCTTGGCGTGTGAAGAACCGGTGCCCTCCAAAATCTCTGGGTCCCCTATCGTAATCGGGTGCGCGCCCTATTGGCATAAAGGAAATTTCCGCCTGCTCCAGGTCATCAAGCAGCACAGGATGCTTGTATGCGCAATAAACTTTATACTGATGCGGATAACCTTTGCTCAACATGGCAGGTGTCGGCACCGTTTTCCGCTGCTTAAGCGATTTTTTATGCCGTTGGTGGCAGCATTCAATAATATTTTTCAAGATGTTTATCTCATTGACATATTTTTGTTAAAGTTTCAATGTTGGGTTTCGCTGCGCTCTGCTCAACCTACATCTGTATTGTTTATTTTCCGATCTACACACGCTAAACATAATATCACAAATCCTCTGCTTAGTCAAGTGTTCGCATCTTCCCCAATCTATTTATTTTCTACTCTCTAAAAAATCAGGACTTACGCAATAGGTTCAAAAGTCCCCTTGTAAGGGGGATTTAGGGGGTTAAAAACACCGAAATAACGACTTTTTAAGTCCAATACTTCCTTTTTCTCCCCAATTTGCGTAAGTTCTGAAAATGTATAAATACTATATTATGACATATAAAAAAAGTAACTTAATTATCAATAATTGACATATCCTATATTTTGAAAAGAGAGAATTTAACAATGAACTATCAAGTTTTCATCGTGAATCTAATAAGGAGAAAAAGAAATGTGTGAATCTAATTATGATAATATGCGCCTGTTGGCAATCGGCATTGAAACAGCGCAATCCATCGACCCTGTCGCGGTTCGCGATGCAATTGCCGCTATCACCGATTACAGTGGTGCAACTCTTATTTCACATTTTGACGAGAAACGTAGAGCAGTCAAAAGTGCAGGCATTTTGGTGATTCGTAACGGCATGCCACAACCTTATTCAGTTGTCGCACCCGACACGGATGCGCCTGAATAACACTGATCGACAACTGCGGTTAGAAAACCGCATCGGGCTTATACAAGTTGGCAGCCAACAGTCGGTAAGATTTCTTTGGGGAGCACTTTGTAAGCGCGATATATCGGCGTTGCAAACGCCTCCCACAAGAGCGTCTGTTCGTTTTCGGACAATAGGAGCGGTGAATCAACGCCAAATGCGCCTGGCAGAATACGCGTATGATATTCTGCATGATTTGTCGGAAAATCGCTCCTACCGAACAGAATAAGAAAACGACTTGGCATACCAGTATACGGTGCTGAACAAGCAAACGATTTCATAATATTATTCAACATAAGAGAGGACAGGTCAGATGAACGCAAAAAAAGGTTTGATTTTGGCTTTAGCGATCTTGGTTTTGCAGACTAATCCCCTTGAAAGCCAAGTTGTTAAAGACAGACTAGTTAGTTACTGGAGTTTTGATGTTGCAGATGTTCAAGGCAATACCGTTAAAGATCGTGTAGGAGGCAATGACAGAACGATTGTAGGTGCACCTCGGCATATCAAAGGCAAATTCGGTGAAGCGTTTGAATTCGGAGGGGAACCAGACGCGATTGATGTTGTCTCGCCCGCCAATGGTAGTCTGGATTTTGGCGATGACAAAGATTTCTCGATGATGGCATGGATCAAAGTTGACAAACCACCAGAATTGGACGGAGCACAGTCTACAATTGTTAGTAAGGGAGATGGAGGCGGCAACGGCAGGATCCTCTGGAAAATCAGGACGACTCAAGTGAGTGTGACGATTGCGAACGAAGGCGGTGCCGGTCCGATGCTCGACTTTATTTCAGCCGGGGAAGTGGTTGATGGAAAATGGCATCATGTCCTCTTTATTGCAGATAGATCGGATACGACTCGCATCTATATTGACGGTAAGTTCGACGCTGAGGGAGGAGAGACTGAAGGCACAGATATTACCACAGAATCTCCCTTGTTCATTGGCGCATCTGTCCGAATCAACAAAACCACTCGTAGATATTTTGAAGGGCTAATAGACGAGGTGGGTATCTATAATCGTGCGCTAACAGATGATGAAATCGAACGGAACTTCAATTCAAAAGGACTTGCTGTTAGTCCTCAAAAGAAACTTGCTATCGCATGGGGAGAGATAAAGGTTTCAAGGTAACTAAAGTTTGGACGATTTTTAGATTTTTGTTTAGTTGCTTGGTTATAGTGAATTCCCATAATACGTTGATACTATCAAGAACCAAGATCATTCAAAAGAACCTCCGCTCATGTCAAGAGTAAGTGCTTTTGACGAGTTTTGCTATAAAATCAACACTGACAGCTTTTAGATTCATGACGAACTCACAGATTGCGACGTAACCGGCGAGGAACTTTTTATGAACGCCACGAAAGGGACGAAGGAAGTTTCGCAGCGTCGTCCAGGCACCTTCAATCGTCCTTGTATGGATCTCGTAAAGACCATCACCGTCTGCGTCTCTTGCCCACTCGCCATCCTTATGGAGAACAATCTCACGGGCGCGCTGAATACGGTTATAGCCACGCCAACCATCCGTATACACCGTTGAAGTCGGCAACGTCCACTGATGAACGTGTGTTGAAAGCGTCGCAGAATCGGTGTGCCGCACAACACGTAATCTCAGGAGACCGCTTTCGCGACCTTTCGTCCCAACAATAGGCGGACGATCATTGTCATAAGTCCCATGTCCCCTGCGTTTATTGCCACGCCGACGCGGCGGATCCGAAGCATCAACGTGCTTATCGCCTTTTTCACCGGCGTTTTGAAACATCTCATCTGTTTCGACTTCAGCATCAGGTAAAGCAGCTTCGGGTTGTATCTGCTCTGCCGAAGTTTGGAGTTTACGTCTTATAGAAAGAACGGTTTGACGACTTAGACCCAGTTCACACCCGAGTTGTGCACTTGAAACACCTTGACAGACACCGCGCAAAAGCAGAACGACCTGTGAGGGACGAAACTGCGTGCCAGCAAAGACCGTCCCGGTATAGAGGTTGTAGATGCTCTCACAGTGTTTGCAGCGATACACTTGTAGACCACTTGTTTCAGTCGGACGGAACTTGCGTGCCTCCGCCACGCTCGCTTGGCATTTTGGGCAACACAGCCCTTGAGGGTGGAAATGATCCAACACCCACGCTTGAGTTTTTTCTTCATCCAGGAGAGATTGTATTGGAAAGTCCATAGGTAACACGCTAACATAACTTTGAAAAAATAGCACTTACTTTTTACATGAGCCGAACCTCTTTAGTCCTGTAGGGACAGGATGTTTATAGAAACGTGTTGTTACGATATCTTTAGCTCCGTAGAAGCGGTATGTGAGTGCCAATTGTGTTTTCGGACAAGGATAACCTATTTATAGACATATCGCCCCGCTGGGGCTGTCCAAAGTATTTTTCAACGACTTCTGTCAGTCCGTAAAATCGCAGAAAAATATAAGTTTTACAAGATTAAACATTAGCCCCAGTGGGGCGACAGGTGTATCAAACTCTGTAGCGCAAACTTTTAGTTTGCGTCTAATAGGGCACAAACTAAAAGTTTGTGCTATAACGCGCCAGCGATTCAGACAAGCGACAGTTCCTAAAATTGTCCAAACTTTAATATTTTACACTGGAGGAAAAAGATGAAATTTAGAATCCAAATTAAACACATAGCAGTTTGTTTAACTGTTATCATTTTCACGGTGTCAATTACCGGTATCAGCCATTCTGCCGTGATTGACGGGGACACTATTGAGTTCGCCTATCTCTTTGACGATGGAAACGAAAACGTTGCCAAAGACTTCTCTAATAATGGTCGAGATGGTGAAATCATTGGGGCAAAATACGTTGAGGGTGTCTTTGGGACCTGCCTGGAATTCGATGGGGATGATGATAACGTCATTGTCACAGGTTACAACGGCATCGGTGGCTCTGAACCACGAACGACTATTTTCTGGTTTAAAACTACAGTTGTAAGAGCTCATTCCTTGGTTAAATGGGGAGTGAATAGTTCGGGACAAAAATACTACATCCGGGCGCACCCATCAGGCAATGAATGCTTTTTGCGGGTGGAAGTCAACGGTGGTAACGATATCGGTACAGACAACATCTGCGATGGCGAGTGGCACCACATAGCTGTCGTTTTGCCAATAGGGTCGGATGCTGTGGAAGCTCACGACCTATATATAGACGGTGAACTTCAGGAAACAACGGGAGTCAAACACGCCATGGGCACGAACATTGAGACGCAAGCGGTCAATATTGGTGCAAAGTTGACAGGTGGCACCCACGCCTTTATGCTCGGTTCATTTGATGAAGTCGCTATCTTCAATGTTGACTTGAGTTTGAGTCAGATTGATGCCATCCGACAGAACGGATTAGAAGGGGCCACCAGTGTAGACCCACAAGGTAAATTAGCCACAAGTTGGGGGATGATTAAGAAATATTAACCCATCTTCTGTAGAGTGACCTCTTGGAGATTAAAGTCTGTTGGTGTAATAACATTGGCAGAGAACGGCAGATATCAAACACTTTAAGGTCTCGCTATGAGGGAGGGCGTGTAGAGAAAATATTCCCAACCTGAAAAATGCTTATGTTTACAACCGTCCTGCGGGAAGACGTAAAACTCACGCACGTCTATGACGTGACTTTCATAGACAGATATGACGTGACTTTCATAGACAGACTCCTGCGTCCTGCGAGGAGACGTTAAAACCCTCACACTTACCATAAATGGAGGTGGAAAAAAATGAGATTATTACTGTAAGCACAGTTGGAAACAGCGCATACCGAAGATGTCCGAGCTGGTAGGTCCGGTTTCTAACCGCACCGAAACAAAAATAGGAGAAATAAAGTGAAAACAAGTTTTATGTTTCATGTTTCAGTTCTTTTGATGGCAGTGCTGATTTTCAGCACGTCGTTTACCACGCTCGCGCAACAGGTTCCGCCGCAGACTCAAACAGAATCTGCGGCGGCACGAGATACAAACACTATGCGTCTTGAGATAAAAGCCGCTGCAGAACAGGATGCGAGTAGCGATATCAATAGATTTTTGTGGTTCGGGACAGGTGTAGGTATTACTGTCCTTAGCTGTACAACCGGTATGATCGTTGGGTTGGCTACAGGTTCAGAAAGTGATTATTTCGGTTACGGGTGCATTGATCCTAATTTGTTTGGAGTGTTTGGATGTGCCGTAGTTAGTCTCTTCGTTCCATTCACTGCGATTTATAACTCTCAACCCAATCTGTCCCTTGAACGTTTGATCGGAAAATCGCCTGAATATGTTAAGTTTTATACAGATGCCTATAGGACAAAAGTTAGATCCCTCCGGACAAAGTGGGCAGCAACGGGGACCGGGACTGGATGCGGGATAATGGGAGGCTATTTAATATTGTTAATTTCGCAATAGTGCAGGTCAAGTAGAGCACACGTAAAACTCGACACGTCTGAACCAGGATTCACAAGATTAGCGGATTACAAGGGTTGTTGCCTTCTCTTTGTAACGCAAACTGTATGAAGTGTAAAAATAAAATTCCCGACCGTCGTATCCTGATTTATAATGATTTTGAGGATGCTCAGCTGCTCAACTTGCCAATACTTGTAGAAGCACACAAGTTAGAATCAAAAGTAGAGATTTTAGTCGAGGATGGAATTGATAAAAAACGGTTCGCTAGTCTTATGATGCGTGTCCGTAAAAGTGCACCGCATTTAAAATTCAAGGAGTTTGTGGAAATACCAACAGAAAAGATGAACGAGGTTGAACGCCAACAGGAAGCTTCCGGCAGCACCGTCATTGTATCCGAATTTTGACACCGGTAAGAACGATTTCCAAATCGTGATGATATTCAAAATAAGCGTTCACTCCTACCGATTATGAAAAAAAATAATATGAAAAAAACAGAAAATAAAGTAGTCTATTTTGTCGGTGCTTCGGGTCAGGCATATCCGTTTACGCTTTACCCTTTACACGCGGATTTACCTGATATTGGCGCAGTTTATATCTTCACACGGGTAGAAAATGGACTATACATTTCATACGAACCTTTGTATATTGGCGAAACAGGTAGGCTTACGAGTTGCTTACAGAATTACGAGAAGTGGGTATGTGTAAGTAGAAGATTCGTTAATTCTATCTGTGTCTATTTTGAGAACGATGCGGCTTCTCGGCTTCGGATGGCACGCGATCTTATCGATCAACAAGATCCGCCATGCAATCGGTAAACACAGTGGGGTACAAAATTACTAATGAAAGCAATTCTTAAAATAATCGTAAAATGCTGCCATACACCAAGCATGGTGCAAAATTCCGTGGATGAACTTCTTCCAATTGTGCTAAACTCCCGTTCTATTCAGATATAGATAGCCGTCTGACCACAACAAGTGTTAAATCATCGTACTGTTCAGCTTCCTTAACGAAACTTTTAACATCATCAACGATACGTTGAATCACCTCTTCAGCACTGCATTCATTAGGTATTTGGGCAGCCAACTCTTTGAATCGTTCGGTTCCATACATATCGTGATCAGCGTTAAGAGCTTCTATCAAACCATCCGAATGGAAGATAAGAAAATCCCCCTCATCTAAATCTAAAGTGATAGATTCATATTGTACGCTTTTCATACTTCCCAAGGGGAGGTCACTATTTTCAATTTCAATAATTTCAGATCCTCTTTTGAGAATTGGGTAAGGTTGCCCGCCGTTAGCGTAGTCAACTTGTTTTTCAGATTCGTTAAGGACTGCCAAGTTGAGCGCAATAAAACTGGGGCCGTACATTCGGGGAGCCAATCCTGCATTGAGGTCACTCAGGATAACATCAGCTTCTGACTTAAATCGGGCAACTTCATGTAACATGCCATTTGTAAGCACAGCATTCATTGCACCGCGTATACCTTTTCCTGCTGCATCTGCGACAGCAATGGCAGTTTGCCCGTTCGCCACAGTTAAGTAATCGAAAAAATCGCCTCCTACCTGCGTGGCAGGAATTGACATTCCTGCAATATCAAAATCTGGCGTATGTGGTGCTTGATCAGGCAAGAGCCCCATTTGTATATTTTGTGCTTCGTTCAACTCAGCACGGATTCGCAGCATATCGGCTTCTTCTTTTTCTCGCATTTCAAGGCGTAACTGTGCTGTCTGTTTTCGGTTTATAATCAATCTAAAAAGCAGGGACCCCGCAGCTGCGAGTAAAATTAGAGAGGGTAGGAAATTACGCCATCGAGTCCAAATAGGTTCATCAATCGTAAAATTCAAAACCGCTGGTTGTTGTGTATAAGGCCACCCTTCACGAAATGCTTTTATCAAAAAGGTATAATTCCCTGATTTTAGACCTTCATAGCGAATTTGCGGTAAACTTTTGGATGTTCCAACTTCTTCCGGAGTATAAGCATATGATGATGAAACACCCTTGAATGGGTTGATATTAAGTCGCTTGATACCAGACGGAATTGTTTGCCATGTCCAATTGTAAAAACCGAGTAATCTATATCTGTATTCCACATCATCTCTAAGTGGATTGATCCCCTGATAACTGATAGTAATGCCTTTGATCCGGGCAGGTAGTAGTTCCTTTATCTCCGTAAATGTACGTTTGACGGATTCTGCCATAAAAGGTTCTGTGAAAGATTTTCCCGCGTCAACAGAGATGATTCGGCAAAATGGAAGTGCTCCAAAACCTGCTCGATACTGTGTAGCACCACCTTCCGTCCCAAACCATAGTTCTTCCTCGTTAGACGCATGAATGCTTGAAACATTGTTATGAATTAAGCCGTCCTTGGTCGTAACAGATTGAAAAAAGTTGCCATCGTATCGGACGACACCACCACCCCACGTAGCAAACCATAAGTTGCCCCAATGATCTTCATGCACATCACGTAAATCATCAACAAGGAAGCCATCTGCTGTTGAATAAGCGGTGACTTCCGCACCATCATACCGAATTGCCCCCTGAGAAGTGGCTAACCAGAGATCGCCATCAGTGGAAGTAAGTGCGCCTCTGACCTTGTCAAGTTCAACAGATACAGCGTTTTTCAACTCGGTACCGTGGTATGTCTTGATACCATCCTCAAAAACAAAAGTAATCAGTTCTAATTCATTATTTCCGAGTTCTGTAGAATTATTTGGCTGCAGTTCTGTTGAAACGGTAGAAGTTTGCACAGTTAAGAGTGGTGGCCCACTTGCTGAGCCTGGAAGCTCAGTTAGCGTATTTCCAATGTCAGGATTCTCCCAATACATTAACTGCCCACTGACAGTGTTGTAGAACCATTTTACAACTTTTCCTTCAGCAATACCTAAGACCGGAACCACCGATTTTAGTGGAAGTACTTCAGCACGAATTCTACCGCTTGTACGAATATTCGAAAATCGTTTCACTTCTCCTGTTTCAAAATAACACCACAGTCGGTTTTGACTGTCGATATGTAGTGCTGTAATATCTGCGTTCGCAGGCGGTAAAGATTCGATCGTTTTAAAAGCGATAACTTTCACGGCAACGTCTGATGAGAAACGATGTAACCCGTTGCTCCTTGGCAGGAAAAGCCAACCACCTAAAGCGATCCAAGGATTAGTACTTGAAGACACAATTGGTTCTGAATCGTTGTAGATGGTCTCTCCACCGGGACCAATTTCAGCCTGAATATTAAGAGAAAGGTTCTCAAATTCTCCATTCCTATAGCGGAAAATTCTGAAAATGGTAAAACCCTCTTGGTGCTGAATAGGCTTATCCAAAAACCAAATATCACCATCAGTCTCAAAAATTTTGATTATCTCAGTGCGTTTATTTACTCCCTGGATTTTAAGGTTGACCTCAAATTTGAAACTATCGGTTTGCACAGCAATGTTTGGAATGTCTGCTAATGGATATTGATAGAGTTTATCCTCTTTTGCAACGTATCGGGCAACACCACCAGGAATGCTAAGCCAGAGCGCGCCAGTGCTATCCAAATACATCATCCGAACACTATTGCTTCCTAAAATTGCACGGGTTGTATGACTAACGATTGCTGGTTGCGGTTCAAAAACCGTCACACCGTTGTCGTGACCAAACCAGATTTTACCGTCCATCGATTCAAAGATAGTCTGAATATTATCACTACCGAGTCCATCGTCAACCCGGTAAACTTTGTATGCCAATTCTGATGAAGCCGTCAACAGGGATTCCAAGTGAAAAATACCTGCAGCTTCTCCTTCAAAATATTTGTCTTCGTATAGATGCGCACCAGTTTCACTGGCAAACCAGAGTTTGTTCCATGCATCTTCAATTTCAAAGGAACCATGCAGATAAAAATCTTGGTTTGCTTCCAGTGTTAAATTTCTCAATCGGTGAATATTATTACCTTCCCAGCAACTCAATTGTCTATTATCGCTAAACCATATCCTTCCTCGTGTATCGCTTTTAACAGATACATTTCCTTTTTCCAAAAAGCTGATAGCCTGAAGTGTACCACTTTGTCTGCTGGGCCCTGCGGTAGTAGTGTCCAATACTTGTTCAAATTGCGTGCCATCATAGCGAAGAAGTAGCGATTGTCCACCGAACCAGAGGTTATCGTCAGAATCTTGCGCGATCGCATGAATAGCGCGGTCTTTGGGAAGATTTGGTAGGTTGTCCACACGTTGTAGGTTTGCACTTTGCCAAACGTTTACGTCACCATCAAAACGTATAATAAGTACACCTTGTGCATCGTTTCCGCCTATCCATATTGTGCCGTCTCGACTTTGGAAAATGACGTTTATCTTCGCAACGGATGCCCCACCGATGTTAAGTTGGAATGGTTGGGGGGCATCTTGGCTATTTAGAGCAGTATATCGGATTATAAAATTATTGCCTCCGACCCATACATTTCCTTCATTATCAACTGTAAGACAGTTACCATCATTAAAGTATTCAAAAGCATCCCCGTTATATCGACTGACAACGCCTACGCCTTCAGATGGGTGTTTACTTAAAAACCAGATATGCCCCCACCTATCTTCAACGATGTCTATTGTTCGACCACGAAAAGCTTTTGAATCGCCAGAGTAGGGATCAAAGGTATTTCCATCAAAACGGCTTACACCACCCCTATCAGAACCGAACCACAGCACTCCTCGGCTATCCTGAAAGATAACGGGTACTATCGGGCCTACAAGACCGTCTGCCACAGTATAGGTTTTCATCTGTTCATACGCTATAACGTGTTCAACCAATCCAAGGCAGAAACTCAAGATTAAGATGAAAACTATTTTTTTCAAACCATTCACAACAAACCACCTTTTATAGTTAGGGTCATTTAGTTCTCCTATTGTTTTGATCTTTAGCATAAAGCACATTGCTGCAGCTATTGGAAGGCACGCTTTCTAAGCGCACCGATCAAAGGTATATCACTAATTGTATAACCTACTATGATAGATATGCAATATAAAAACTTATAATGTCTTTGCAGAAAAATCTCGAATTCGAGAAATAGCTTCGTCAATCACCTGATTAGGATAAGTAAGAGAAATCCTGAAATAGCCTTCGCTCCATTGTCCATATCCGAGTCCGGGCGTTACGACAACACCTGCTTCTTCAAGAAGTGCTGTGGCAAATGCGCGACTTGAGCCATTAAAACGTTCTGGTACTGGTGCCCAGACGTACATCGTGGCTTTAGGCTTTTCAAGGAGCCACCCACTATGTGTCAGTGCATCAACCACCATATCTCTGCGTTTTTGATAAATTACGTTCAGTTTAGGTATGATTTCATCAGCAATTGAAAGTGCTTTCGCACCAGAAAATTGTAAAGCACGTAGCGATCCATTGTCAATATTATCTTTAACCTTTTTCACTGCGTCAACGACTGACGGATTGCCGACTACAAATCCTAATCGCCAGCCTGTCATATTGAACGCTTTGCTCAAGGAAAAGAACTCAACAGCAACCTCCTCAGCTCCATCTACCTGCAGAATACTCGGCGACCGATAACCGTCGTAAGTATTTTCACTATAAGCGTTGTCGTGTGCGATGAGGATGTTGTTTTGCCGACCAAATTCAACAGTCCGTTCAAAAAAGTCCAGATCGGCAATTGCTGTCGTTGGGTTGTTCGGATAGTTAATCCATAGGACTTTAGCGAGACGTTTCACTTCATCTGGAATCGCATCTAAGTCAACATAGAAATCGTTTGCCCGTAAGAGCGGTGCATAATATGTCGTTGCACTCGCAAACACATGTCCAATATTATATGTAGGATAACCCGGGCTTGCAGCGATACCGATATCACCAGGATTCAGTATGCCCAACGCCATTTTGACAATTGCATCCTTACTGCCGAGCGTAGTGACAATCTGATTTTCAGACAAAGAAACCCCATAGCGGTGTTGATAAAAATCGCGTACTGCCTCAGGAAATTCGGCAACAGGATTGTCGCACCCATAACGGTGTCTATCAGGATCGTCTGTATTTTGAATTCTGCTACACAAGGTATCCACGACCAAATCAGGTGTTGGAAAATCAGGGTCCCCAATGCCAAGGCTTATGACATCAACACCTCGCTCTTTGGCAGCCGCCATTTTTTGGCGCAAATCCACAAAAAGATACGGTGGAAGTTTCTGTAACCGTTCTGCGAGTGTAATCAAGATTGTATTTTCTCCTATGTATAATATTGCCCTGCGGTGGGCGGGTTTCACCAAATTTATTTTAATTGAAGAATCGCTTGCTGCGTTTCGTTGAGTTGATTCATTATGTTTGGACTAAAATGTAATCCCTGACCACCCCAATCCGGCATATAACCGATACTGTAGCAGTAGTAAAGGGTTCTGCGCGGTTTTCCTGAGACATTGATGACGGAACCGTGTGTGAGTGCCTCTGTGAAAATGATCGCATCTCCCGCTTTAGCCGGTATAGGCGTAACCACAGGATTTTCATCGGGATGATTACCCCACGGCTTAGGAAAATTGCTTTTATGTGCACCGGGTATTACTGCGAAACACCTGTCTTCAACATCACAATCAAGCATTGGAAAAACAGCTTTCGTCAATGTAGAAACCATCTCTCCATTTTTGCAGTGATACTGACACTTAGGAATAATTGGCGTTCCATGCATGTGTAAGCCGGTATAACCGCCGCCCCAACGATAAATTGTATAGGTATGATTGAGTCGATACGGTCCACCGGTCACCCCTTCAACTACGTCTAACACCTCTGGAATGTCAACAAGCGCACTAAATACACAATCTGCCTCCAGAATGTTTGAGATATAGAGTTCTTTCTCTGTTCGCTTTGTGCCGAGGCATAACGGCGGCGGGTAATCGTTGGGGTTCATCTTCTCATACTGATCAAGCACAGCGTTGCACGATTCAATGACTGTAGGCGGGACAACATCTTTCAAAACGATAAAACCTTGCAAATCAAATAGATATTTTTGTTCGCCTGTCATATTTCTATCCTTATTTAAGCACTTCAACTTCATATTTTAGAATCGTTCCACCCTGTCCTGTCACTAATCCGCTTTGAGGACTACTCATGTGAATTGATGTCAAATCTGTCTGGGTATCGGTTCGCTGCGGTCTCCAGTTTTCACCGCTATCTTTAGTGTGTAGCACTATCCCCTCTTTTCCAACCGCCCATCCTTCTAATTCAGAAATAAAAAACACATCGTAAAGGAAGTTTTGGGTGTGGCTCTCTTGGCGAAACCAACTTTTTCCGCCATCCTTCGTATGGAAAATAAACCCATCTTCACCAACAACCCACCCTATTTTTGCAGAAACAAAATAGACAGCATTTAACCAGATATTTTTGTTTCTGTCCATTTTCGTAAGTTGACGACTTAAAGTTGAAAGTTGCCATCGATTTCCGCCATCAACAGTGTATAAAAGCGTTCCAAATAGCCCAACTACCCATCCTTCTCGTTTTGATGTAAAGTGAATATCAAATAGGTTAGAAGTAACCCCACTCTGTTGACGAGACCAAGTTTTGCCACCATTGGAAGTGTGGACAATTTCACCCGCATTCCCTACACACCAACCGGTTTCTTCATCTACAAAGAAAACAGCGAATAGGACTTGCTTCGTATTAGAGGTTTGTTGCTGCCAAACTGCACCACCGTTTGTTGTCCGCAGAATAACACCTGCCTCCGCGACTGCCCACCCTTTTTGAGGTGATACAAAATGAGTGGCACCGAAGCATTCAGCGGTACGGCTATCCTGTGCTTGCCACTTAGTACCACCGTCGTGGGTTTGTAGAATCGCACCCCGATCACCGACAACATACCCCTTATCCTTTGAAACTATACAGACATCATAAAATAGATGCGTTGGACTTGATTGTGCCTCCCATGTTAAACCACCGTTGCGAGTATGTAAAATAGTGCCATTTTCACCAACCGCCCACCCTATTTTTTTTGAAACAAAGTCAACCGCTAATAAGAGATCGTCAGCACTGTTGTGAAAACGTGGGCCGCCGCGCTGGTGTTTCCATACGCTACTACCATCTTTTTTGATACCAGTTGCAGTATGAAGGATAACACCTAAATCCCCTACAATCCAACCGTGCTGATTATCTGCGAAGTCAACATCGTAAAGGGTAAAAGTATGTAAACCTTCTTTGCCGAGATAATCAGGTTGACCGTATTTTTCCTTGTGACGTTGGCTACTTCCGTCAGTGACAAATTCCCAATTTTTTCCGCCATCTGTTGTAACATAGAGGCTGCGTTGATCTCCTACCACCCAGCCTGCCATCTTGTCAACAAAATGTAAACTAAACAGCGCGGATTTTGTCGAAAACTGTTCTTCCCATGTCTGTCCACCATCCGTGGTATGGTAGATATAGCCTGAGTTTTCTGTGTCATTAGGGGTGCTGTAGGTAACAATCCACCCATGGGAGTTGTCAGTAAAATGAATATCTTTTAGTGATTTTTCTTCAAAAACATCTCCATCAACTTTTTGATATGTTTTGCCACCATCAGTTGTTTTGAGAAGTGTGCCCCAATCACCTACGATCCAACCTGTAACTTCACCAAGATATAGACTGTGTAGATTATATTGTGTGCCTGTTTCAAGCTGTTCCCATGTTTGTCCACCATCGGTTGTGTGTATGACAACGCCTCCCTCACCTACACACCACCCTTCAGATGCATTCCGAAAAAACACATCTCGCAGCGGTTTTCCATAAATTCCGCTGTTTTGTCTGTGCCAATTCTTACCACCATCTGCTGTATGCAGGATAATGCTCTCTGCACCTTCGGTATAAGATCGGTCTGTCTCATCAACACCATGACCAGAAAACACACCAACCGAATTCCCAACTGCCCAGCCGTGTGTTTCAGAAATAAAGTGGACCCCGTATAGATGTGCACTCCAATCACCTTTTAGGACGGTTTTCCACACACCTCTCGTATTTTTGGGTGTGTTGGAACAACCAATGATGGATAAAATCGTAACAAGATTTAAGAGAAGCAGAAATGAAAGTGTCCGATTTGCCCATCTATTTTTTATTCTCAAAAAGGACTTCGCTGACATCGTGTAATCCTCGGGCAGCATTCACCACCCATCTCGCCGCTCGAATAGCACCCTTTGCAAACGCTTCAGGGCTGTGCGCGCGGTGTACTACACTTAACTGTTCACCTTCAGTCGCAAACATGACAGTGTGATCGCCTGCGATGTCACCACCGCGAATCGCGTGTATCCCTATCTGTTTCTGTGGCCGTGGTCCGATGATGCCGTGCCGACCATAGATACCCACTTCTGCCAAATCACGGCCAAGTGCTGTGGATACAGTCTCTGCTAATCTGAGAGCGGTACCACTGGGTGAGTCCGCTTTATGGTTGTGATGTGCTTCTATCACCTCAACGTTATAGTCATCACCGAGTGATTTGGCAATTAATTCAAGGGCCTTGATCATAACGTTAACACCGAGACTCATGTTCGGTGCCATCACACATCGAATCTTTGATGCAAGTTCTTGGACTTCGGCTAACTCGTCAGTGCTAAATCCGGTCGTTGCAATTACCATCGCTTTATCTGCATCTACAACTTGTCGCAGATGCTGCAACGTGGCATCCGGTTTTGAGAATTCAATGATAACATCTGCACTTGCAATAACATCTTTGAGTTCACTTGTGATTATAACGCCAAGTTCACCTATACCTGCAACAACACCGGCATCGCTGCCTATTTGTGGATGCGATGCAAATTCAATTGCTCCAACAAGTTCCATATCATCTTGTTGCGCAACGCCTTGGATAATCAGTCGTCCCATACGGCCGCATGCGCCATTTATTACTACATGAACCATGATTTTTCCTTTTTTACGCTTTTGCTTGTTATTTCTGACAACGAGGTTTATTGGGTGCCTTGCGGCAATAAAGTATCTGTTTTTATGTTAACGTGAGTTCGAAATAAGAATTCAAGTGTATTTGTAGGTTGGGTAGAGCGGTAAAAAACAATCTGCTGCTACCAAGTTTTCACAGGGGTTATGCTTTTCAGCACCTATCGTATGGATAGATATAGCGAAACCCAACAATTAACCGCCGCAAACATGAAAGCGTGTTGGGTTCACGTTGTTCTACCCCGCAGCGTGCTATACGCGCACGCTGCGTTGATTTGGACGGATACCCAAAGCGCATTCGACGTTGATTCCCTACGCGGTGTAGTCAAACTCAAGTTATGTTAGTATACCACATTCCTGAAAAAATTCGCATAAAATTGAATTGATTTAGAGAACCATTCAATGTTCGCGAAGCATTCTTATGGGAAGAGTTATAAGCCCGAACTACAACAAGCTGGATAATTGCACCTGTTCCCCCGCATGATAAGAACTTCGTACTAATGGACCCGATTCAACATGCCGAAAGCCCATCTCAATACCTGCGTCTTTAAGTTCCTCAAATTCTTCGGGGGTATAGTAGCGTTGAATCGGTAGGTGGCGTGCGGAAGGTGAGAGATATTGTCCAATAGTGAGAATATCGCAGCTTGTATCCCGAATGTCCTGCATCGTCTGTAAAAGTTCTATTAAGGTTTCACCTAATCCGACCATAAGTCCCGACTTCGTAAGCATTTCTGGATTCAAATTTTTACCGACTTTGAGAAGTGTAAGTGTTTGTTGGTAATTCGCGTACGGACGAGCACGACGGTATAGACGATGAACTGTTTCAGTATTGTGATTGAGCACTTCTGGACCTGCTTGGACGATAACATTAAGCGCGTCCCAATTCCCTTCAAGATCGGGGATAAGAACTTCTATAGTACAACTCGGACGGTGCTTTCGCGCTGCTGTGATACAATCTGCAAATACACCTGCACCACCATCCGGTAGATCGTCGCGGTTAACGGAGGTAATGACAACATGGTTTAGCTTCAAGTAGGCAACTGCTTTGCCAAGTCTTCGTGGCTCATCTGTATCTACGGCACCACCGGGTTTGCCTTTCTTCACCGCACAAAACATGCACCTGCGTGTACAAACATCCCCTAAAATCATAAATGTAACCGTGCGGCTGTCCCAACATTCGCCAATGTTGGGACAACGCGCTTCTTCACAGACAGTGTGAAGCTGAAGATCTCGCATTAATTCTTTTAGTTCAGCATAGTTGCCACCGCCGGGAATGCGCGCCTTAATCCAAGATGGGTGCCGCCGTTGTGAGGTGTTAGGATCAACTATCGGAAGGTGTTTTACCATCTCATATCACCGTTGAAGTGGGGAACAACTATAATCATGGCGGGAGAGGGTGGGAATCGAACCCACCTATCCACTTGCATGGACAAGCCGATTTTGAAGACCGGTAGAGCCACCAGGCCCTATCCTCCCCCATAAAGTAGAAGCGCGTTTAGGTGTTTTATAGTAAAGTTAAAACGTCAATAACATTTTTAGGTTGACTGAATTGTAGTCGCGTAATTCATTACCAAATCAACGCCAAATGCCCCGAATGCGCGTATGGGCATATCGATCAGCGCGCGGACAAAACGCGCCTACAAACTGGTGTCTACAATTATATGTTTCACCATCAATAACCCAATCTGATACTAATTTTGCCTTGATGACAATCTACGGACGTTTCCATCGCGAATTGTAACATTTTGCGTGTCACAATATTCAAGGAAAGGCACCGCATATTTTCTTGAAGTTCCTGCCAGTTCCCGAAATTCTGCAACCGTTATTGTCCCATTTTCACGGAGATAACTGGTTAATAATCCTTTTATCTCTTCAAATACTTCTCTGTGGATAAAGAAATTATCTGCTGTTTTGATAAATTGTCCAAGGTTCAGTAAAGCAAAAAAAGTCGATTCAATCACCTGAGGTGAATACTCTGGAAGTAGCGTTTTCAGTTCATTAAGCCCGGGTGTGTTTATTCCTGCGTCCAAAAATAATTTTTCAAGTGTTTCTTTTGCAGTTGACTCCTCTTCGGAAAATTGGATTTCATGCAAAGACAAACGGAGCAGATTCCCATCCTTCACAAGGTCCTTCAATTTAATTAGACGATCTGTTATCTTCTCAAACGCAATCTCATCAAGTTCAAGATCGCGGCAAAGTAGCGAAGCATTTTGTCCTGCAAGGAGTGGTTCTTTTTTGTGAAATCTTGACAACGCTGTCAGCAGTTTGTCTGTTGCTTCTGCAGTACGGGCAGAATCAGATACAAGAGGTGTTCTGCCTGATTTATCCCATCGCACAATTTTCCGTTTGGATTCCAAAGTGTCCAAAATGTATTTCACTTCGGCTTGTGAATACGGCAGATAATAATAGAGAAACGATTCCACAACGCACATTGTCGGACTATTTTCTAACACTGCGTTTACGACCTGGGTATCATCCGATTCTTCCCACTGTGCCAATGTTGTAATGGTCTCTTGCGTAAAACGTTTATGTTTCGGTGCGAACGGGTTAATAACTTCGCCGCCGCCGACAGTATGTTGTGCAGAAAAATCTCGCAAAATGATCCGGTCGCCTCTAAACGTTAAAATAGGCTGTTCCAAGCGGAGTTGTACCTGAACTCTGTCCCCCGGGAGAATTGCTTCGTCAACTAATAAAATCAATCGACAAAATAGTTCACGTGTGCCGAGATACGCGCGAAACCGACCCCAATGTTCAAGTATTCTCGGAAATGAGGATAAAACTTGCAACGACACGTCAATATTATCAGTAACTTGTGAAAAATTAATGGGACACAACACATCACCACGTTGAATGTTATGGGCAGTAGTGCCAGATAGATTGAGTGCAGTTCTTTGTCCAGCTTGCGCAACATCAGCGTGTTCGTTATGCACCTGTATACCTCGCACGCGCACAACATCGCCTTGCGGCAGAATGACCATTCTCTGATCACGATTAACCGATCCACCGATAAGCGTGCCTGTAACAACAACCCCAAAACCTTGAACAGTAAACACACGATCAACATATAACCGCGGAATTCCATCATGTTCTTGTGCTTTGGTAGCCAGATCAACCTGTTTGACAATCATCCGCTTTAAGGTGTCAATCCCTTCACCAGTTATGGAGGATACACTGACAGAAGGAATACCTTCAAGCGATGTGCCGACAAGCATCTCCTGAGTCATTTCTGTTGCTTCAGCCAATTCGTCACGGGTTGCTAAATCGGACTTCGTCATCACAAGGATGCCGTTTGAAATGCTGAGTAAATCTAAAATAGCCAAGTGTTCAAGCGTCTGTTCTTGCACACCTTCTTTGGCATCAACAACAAAAAGAACAATATCCATTCCATAAGCACCGGACAACATGTTTCGGATGAATTTCTCATGCCCAGGCACATCAACAATCCCGGCGCGTGAGCTATCAGGAAGGTCAAAATAAGCGAAACCTAACTCAATAGATAAACCTCGCTCCCGTTCCTCTTTGAGGCGATCTGTTTCAATGCCTGTGAGCGTGCCAACCAACGCAGTTTTACCGTGGTCAACATGCCCTGCTGTCCCAATGATAAGATGTCGTCTATCTTGCTGCATCAGTTGAGTCCATGTTGTGAGTGGATAAGTTTCCCGATTCGATTGAATCGTATATTACCAATTATCTTCCACACCTCCCATATCTTTGTGCGTCGATTTTTAAAGGACCAGTATACCATGAAGGCTTGCCCTTTTATATCATCAACATTCACAGGTCCCCATGTGCGGCTATCACTGCTCTGATCTCGGTTATCACCCATCGCAAAAACAAATCCTTCTGGAACAGTAAACGGTTTGCCTTCAGGAAATTGGCGTTTAAATTGACTATCTTTCAAGATATAATGAGCGTAGATTTCATTATCCTTCATATACTCCTCTGGCAGGCGGAAAGGAGGGAAATCACCTCGTCTAATGAAACGACCTCCGACGTGCTTGGTGTACCCACTATCATCAACAGCCATTCCGTTAACATACAAGGTTTTTCCCTTTGTGTGGACCGTATCGCCTGCTACTGCCACAATGCGCTTGATGAAATTCCTATTTGTCTCATGCGGTGGAATAAAAACAAAAACATCCCCTCGGGCAGGTTTGTGAAAATCGAAAACTCTGATTTCAGTCCCAGGGATTTTAAACCCGTAGATAAACTTGCATACCAGAATTCGGTCTCCGATAAGCAGCGTATCCTCCATTGAACCGGATGGGATTTTAAAGGCTTCTACAACAAAGGGGCGTATAAACCCGAAAACAAGAATAAGTGCAACGACAATAACTTGGGTATATTCCCAGACGACTGTTTTTCGAAATTTCTGCCATTTTGATAATTGAACATCAGTGCTCATAAAGTTTGAAACCGCTGTAATCAGACGGTATCCTTTCTTACTTTTAGATGATTTTATTTTTAGAATTAGGTTTTCAAATCCTTAACGGATGAGTTTGCCGATACGATTAAAACGAATATTGCTGGCGATCTTCCATATCTCCCACAATTTTGTAGGTTGGTTGTGTATTGACCACATGACCATAAATGCTTGTCCTTTAATATCATCCACACCCACCGGTCCCCAGGTACGGCTATCGCTACTCAGATCACGATTGTCTCCCATTGCAAAGACCATGCCTTTTGGAACCGTGAACGGTTTACCTTCTGGAAATTTATGTCTAAACTGGTTTTCCGTCAAGGTGAAATCGGTATATTGTTTGTCTTGAGGAAAATATTCAGGATTTCGGAATGGCGGAAAATCCTGCCGAAAATGACTATAAGGTAAGTGTTTCGTATAACTTTGGTCGTCAACCCGCTGACCGTTAACGTAGAGTTTTTCACCTGCGGTATAAACCGTATCACCTTCAACTGCCACAATTCTTTTGATGAAGTGAAGATTTCTCTCATGCGGTGGGATAAAAACAAAAACGTCTCCACGAGCGGGTTTGTGGAAATCAAATACCCTTAAATCTGTGCCAGGAATTTTAAAGCCGTACATAAACTTACAAACCAAAATCCGATCACCAACGAGGAGCGTGTCTTCCATTGAACCAGATGGAATTAGATACGCATCAACTATAAATGGACGAAAGAATCCAAAAACGAAAATAAGTGTAAATATAATACCTTTAAATTGTTGAGCTTTAGATAATTTGGATTTGGTTGAATGTGTTTGATTCGGATATTCTTTCTTCATAATAAAGTATCTATGATGAGATACATTCTCCTACATTGAGTTTTACAACTAAATCACTTGTAGGGCGAGGTCTCTGTGCCTCGCCATTTTTGCTTATGAGATACACGCTTGTTTAAATCATAACCAATAGATTCATTCACAAAAGATTGAAGCGATACGCTATTTTGCGTTTTAAATCTGCCCATCTTACCAATCGTTTTCCGTATTGTGACACAGCATATGGTTCAATCTGAGTATGTTCCCGTACACCCATTGCCGCAGCTGGACTATTAGCTTTAAGCCGAAAATCGCCTGAGTCGGCATCAACAAACAGAGGATCCTTATCTATGTTGTCTTCATAAATAAACTTGTCCCCATCCGCAACCAGGCCAATCCCGTCAAGCCCATCACCAATATCACATGATTTAATGACTATACCCCTACCCAGAGCGAAAACTTCTGCATGCGTCCCATTAGATGAATTTCCCCAAACTATTGAATCGGTTAAGTTAAAACGATTTCTGCAGATAACAAGATCTCTGTGGATAATAGCAGAAATCCCACCACCTTGAGTGCCAGCCGTGTTTTCTGTAATTGTACAATGCTTGATATTTACCGCTCCTAAGATCGCCTCACACTGAATCCCTCCACCAGAGTATATTGCATCATTATATGCAATAACACAGTCAGTAACCCAAATCTCTGATGACCAATTACAGTGAATTCCTCCACCATGTCTGGCTGTATTCCGTACAATGATCGAATTCTCAATTTTCAAAACAGTATCTTCCCAAGCTATTAAACCACCCCCAGCATTTCGTTCAATCCGACAATTAGTAATAGGATTGCTTGTTCGTGTGTAAGAGTAAATAATACCGCGAGCACTGTTTTGAGAAACAACACAATTATTGATAATCGGGTCTACATCGTTCATACAGTAAATTCCATTACCTGAATTCTCAGCAATCGTGTAATTTTAAGCGTGGGTTGTGTAGGGGTGTCTTTCAAAACAACCCTCTTATGTTCGGTATTTCCTGAAATGAAAATACCGCCACCAAAATTGCGTGTAATTGTGCAATCTGTTATGATTGGATCGGAACTATAGCAAAAGATTCCATCACCACCACCGTTGATAGATTGGTTACTGTCAATCGTACAGTTTTTAATTGTCGGTGAAGCATATATAAGGTAGATTCCACCGCCAAATTTCTGGTCCCCATTCTTAATTGTAAAACCATTTAACACAGAATCAACTGTTTCATCATTTTGGAAGATAAATCCTCTGGTTTCAAACATTTTCTCACAGTCAATAATCGTTGCCTCAGCACCATTACGTGACTTAAGAATTATCCTTTTTCCCTTAAAATCAAGATTCACATTTCCTTCGCCTCTATAGATTCCATCATCTACCAAAACAGTGTCACCATTTTGCGCTATATCAATTCCAGATTGAATTGTAGGTTGATCTGCAGGAACATTAATCGTAGCTGCAAATGTTAGTGAACTTAAAAGAGACAGAAAAACAATAAATATCAAATTGGAATACATTCTAATTTGTTTCATGTCTTTCTTCCTACGGATAAGTATACTCTGCTGTTTTTGCATCTTTTGTATTATTCATCAGTCGTAAGCATTGCCGTAAATGCTTCCTGTGGAACATCAACATTCCCAATCTGTTTGAGACGTTTTTTACCTTGTTTCTGTCTTTCCAACAATTTCCGTTTTCGTGTGATATCGCCTCCGTAACATTTCGCAGTGACATTTTTCCGAAGTGCTCTGACAGACTCACGTGCGACAATCTTGTTCCCAATCGCTGCTTGAATTGGAATCTCAAACATTTGTCGAGGAATCAACTCTCTCAATTTACTAACCAAAATTTTTCCACGTGCTTCCGCAGTTTCACGAGGTAAAATGGTTGAAAGCGCATCTACAGGTTTACCATTAAGAAGCACGTCTAACTTAACAAGATTCTCTGTTTTGTATTCACCGATATCGTATTCCAGTGAACCGTAACCGCGAGTCAGCGATTTGAGTTTTGGGTAAAAATCCGTTAACATCTCACTCAGCGGGAGTTCATAGAGCAGCTGCACACGTGCAGCATCAAGTTGGTTCATCCGTTTATATATACCTCGCCGCTTCTGGCAAAGTTCCATCGCATTTCCGATATACTCTCGCGGCACGATAACATCAATATTGACATACGGTTCCTCAATTCGTTCGATGTTCAGGATTTCAGGGAGATGCGCGGGATTGTCTACTAACACATGCTCACCGGCCTTTAGAAAAACTCTATACATCACACTGGGGGCAGTGCGAACAAGTGAGAGTTCAAATTCGCGCTCAAGACGTTCATGGATAATTTCCATGTGGAGTAAACCTAAAAATCCACATCGAAACCCAAATCCGAGCGCGACAGATGTCTCCGGTTCATAAGTGAAAGAAGCATCGTTTAGACGAAGTTTATCAAGTGCCTCTCGTAACGCATGGAATTGATTGGTGTCTGCTGGAAAAAGTCCGCTAAATACAAGCGGTTTAATTTCTTGGTATCCGGGGAGGGGGTCAGAGGTCGGATGCAAATGGTGTGTAATTGTATCACCGATTTTTGCGTTGTCGATGTCCCGAATGCCTGCAATGAGATAGCCTACTGCTCCTGTCTTAAGTTCGGCTGCGGGTTGCATCTGAGGTGTAAAAATGCCAACTTCTTCAACTTCATAAGACCGTTTTGTCTGCATCAGTTGAATCTTTTCTCCCGGTGCCACGCTCCCATCAAATATACGGGTGTACATAATTACACCGCGATAGTTGTTGTAAACAGAATCAAGCACAAGTGCCTTTAAAGGCGCATCAGATTCACCTACAGGTGGTGGAATTCGGTTGACAATTGCCTCTAATATAGCAGGAATTCCGATTCCCGCTTTTGCGCTTACAAGGAGTGCCTCATCGGCCGGAATGCCGATAATCTCCTCTATCTGTCGTTTGACTTCATCAGGCTGCGCAGCGGGTAAATCAATTTTATTGATAACAGGGATAATCTCAAGTTCGCTTTCAATTGCAAGATATGCGTTTGCCAAGGTTTGCGCTTCAACACCTTGTGCTGCATCAACAATTAAAATTGCTCCTTCGCATGCAGCGAGACTACGAGATACCTCGTAAGTAAAATCGACATGCCCAGGGGTATCAATCAAGTTTAGTTCGTATAGTTTTTCATCATTAGCACAATAGTGTAGTTTAACAGCAGTGGCTTTAATAGTAATACCGCGTTCCCGTTCTAAGTCCATCAAATCAAGCACCTGTTCGCGCATTTCTCTTTCGGCAAGCGTGTCTGTCTGCTCTAAGAGTCGGTCACTCAGTGTGCTTTTTCCGTGATCAATGTGTCCTAAAATACAGAAGTTGCGTATGTTTTGAAGTTTGGTTGACATGATATAATAGTATACTACAATTCTGCTCAATTTACCACAAAAAGATTGTTGTTCAGAACTATTCAATTCTTGCGAGGTGCTTTTGTAGGAGTGCTTTGTTAGCCCGATTTATGTGGGTAACAGCGCGTCCTTAGTGCTGATTATATGTGCAAACACGACAACTTGATGCCTCTCGGGAAATGCTAAAATTGCTTGAATTCAATCCATACGTGTGCTAAACTTCAGAATGTCCCTTGTGATTTGTATTTTGCAGGTCAACTTTCGACATGTATGCATTTTCTTGTCACCTTTTGACCTACCATTATTCTTGGACCGTTAGATTAAAACGAACGTGGGACACCCGAAAACTTAACACCCCAAGCGGAACCATCAGATGAAAAAGAGACTGTTAATCATACTGAGTTTGTTGTTAGTTTCTACTACTTTCCTACCGAACGGTTTTGCGCAAGACTTCAACCGATGGGGTTACCTGAAGGTGTTAAAGCACGGCTCGGAAAAGGGTGGCTAACGGATATGGCGTTTTCTCCAGACGGAAACCAACTTGCCGTAGCATGTTCTATCGGTATATGGCTTTATAATGTCCGCACTGGCACCGAGGAAGCCTTCCTAAGAGGACATACAGAACTGGTCAATTCGGTTGCCTATTCTCCAGATGGGAAAATCCTTGCAAGTGGTAGTAATGATTGGACGATTCGAATTTGGGATGTGGATAAACGAAAGCGGCTCATGTAAAAAGTAAGTGCTATTTTTTCAAAGTTATGTTAGCGTGT
Organism: Candidatus Poribacteria bacterium; assembly: GCA_965197475.1. Lineage (GTDB taxonomy): Bacteria > Poribacteria > WGA-4E > WGA-4E > WGA-3G > MSPOR6. The sequence goes on from CBDANF010000003.1 coordinate 3,891,457, forward strand.
TACCTATGGACTTTCCAATACAATCTCTCCTGGATGAAGAAAAAACTCAAGCGTGGGTGTTGGATCATTTCCACCCTCAAGGGCTGTGTTGCCCAAAATGCCAAGCGAGCGTGGCGGAGGCACGCAAGTTCCGTCCGACTGAAACAAGTGGTCTACAAGTGTATCGCTGCAAACACTGTGAGAGCATCTACAACCTCTATACCGGGACGGTCTTTGCTGGCACGCAGTTTCGTCCCTCACAGGTCGTTCTGCTTTTGCGCGGTGTCTGTCAAGGTGTTTCAAGTGCACAACTCGGGTGTGAACTGGGTCTAAGTCGTCAAACCGTTCTTTCTATAAGACGTAAACTCCAAACTTCGGCAGAGCAGATACAACCCGAAGCTGCTTTACCTGATGCTGAAGTCGAAACAGATGAGATGTTTCAAAACGCCGGTGAAAAAGGCGATAAGCACGTTGATGCTTCGGATCCGCCGCGTCGGCGTGGCAATAAACGCAGGGGACATGGGACTTATGACAATGATCGTCCGCCTATTGTTGGGACGAAAGGTCGCGAAAGCGGTCTCCTGAGATTACGTGTTGTGCGGCACACCGATTCTGCGACGCTTTCAACACACGTTCATCAGTGGACGTTGCCGACTTCAACGGTGTATACGGATGGTTGGCGTGGCTATAACCGTATTCAGCGCGCCCGTGAGATTGTTCTCCATAAGGATGGCGAGTGGGCAAGAGACGCAGACGGTGATGGTCTTTACGAGATCCATACAAGGACGATTGAAGGTGCCTGGACGACGCTGCGAAACTTCCTTCGTCCCTTTCGTGGCGTTCATAAAAAGTTCCTCGCCGGTTACGTCGCAATCTGTGAGTTCGTCATGAATCTAAAAGCTGTCAGTGTTGATTTTATAGCAAAACTCGTCAAAAGCACTTACTCTTGACATGAGCGACGAAAGCATATTAAGACACTTGAAGGTCATACGGGTAAGGTTAATTCTGTAGCGTATTCGCAGGATGGAGAGACCATTGTAAGTGGAAGTGATGATGGAATTCGGGTTTGGAATGTTGAAAACTGGAGTGATAAGATACTCTATAGAAGTGAGAATACTGGCATAGTTAACATGATGTATTCACCTGATGAAAAAACACTTACGAGTTTAAGTAAAAACGGCAAAATAGAATCATGGATTTAACAAGTGGTGAGAAGCAATGGACTATATTAGGGAACTCATAGCGAGTAAGAGCTAAGCATCGTTGAAAGTTCTCCGAAAGTTTATCATTGAATATGCTAAATTACGAAAACCTAAACGGGTTTCTTTCAGTTTATCATAACTAAGGGCGAGTTTCCGATAAGTCCCTTGCCAACCCAAGGTTCGCTCCACTTTATATCGGTCTTTGTCCATTTTCTTGTTAAACCACCGGAACGGACGGGCAATTACAATAGGTTCTTTGGCATTCCGCCGGTTCGGATATATCACCGGGAGCAGCCCGTGTTGTTTGATAATTTTATGATTCTCTTTGGAATCAAAACCGGAATCCAGTGTTAGAGCGGAAGCACTAAGATCCATTCCAATACGATTAGCAAAGGCGATAAGATCGGTGAATGCTTCGGGCAAAATCTTGTATGATGTTGGTTGACAGGTTTGATGGTTATCGGGCTGATGATGAACCCCTGATTGTCAGTGATGGTCAACTCTTTTTCACCTTTTTGATGTTTGTGGCCTGAATAACCGATGTTGTCACCCCTTTTTTCACGACGGTATTTGACCCATCTCCATGAAGTTGAGAGGTGTCAAGTTGGTCGGTGTCAAGCACGTGTATCACTGATGCCTCAAAAAGTTTCTGATACGAGCCATCTTTTGACCACCGATTATGCCATTTATAGATATTAGACCAATGGAGTTCAGGATGCCGGGTTCGGAGTTGATCCCATTGAATACCCGTATGTAAAACATAGAGGATATAGTTGAATATCTTGTCCAAGGAGAGTTTCGGTTTCGGGCCTTTGACTCGTTTCGCTAAATGTGGTAAGATATAACGATTGAAATCTTTACGGGAAACCTGTTTGGGAATACAGTTGTATTTTGGTGATTTTTGAGCCTCGTTTGCCATAATAACACCTTTCATAAAGTAAAGCGGTATCTGAAGTGGAAAGAAAGGGACATAAATTATACCCTTTTCTTTCCCTATTTTACCACATCCTTATGTTTTACTCAATATGACTTCTACAATAATTCGTTTTGTAGCACACAGTGTGTCTATTATTATGATACTTAAAATTGCATTCCGAAACATCTTCCGTCAAAAACGGCGGACAATTCTTACTGCACTTGCGATGATTGTCGGGTTTACGCTATCCTCAGTATTCATCGGCTGGTCCGACGGTGTGTATGGGGACATGATTTCGACGTTCACACGAAACCGAATCGGACACATTCAGGTACATCTTGAAGGGTACCTTGATAAACCGTCGCTCTATAAAACGATCGACAATTCTGCTGTTGTCGATGAGATTATTCAAAGTATAGCAGGGGTTGAAGCGTGGACACCACGGGTATATACAGCAGGACTCGGTTCAGTGGAAGAAAAAAGCACGGCAGTCCAAATCATAGGGATTGATGTGGATAAAGAGAACAAAGCCACGCAATTTAATCAAAAAGTGGTTGAGGGGAGACCATTTGCACACAACGTTTCTCATGAAGTTGTGATTGGCAAAGGACTTGAAAAAAACCTCAATGCGGGATTAGAGAGTGAAATTGTGATTTTTTCACAAGCAGCCGATGGTTCTATTGCAAATGACATATATACAATTGTTGGTATTGCAGAAAGCGGTGATGACGCAACAGATCGGGTGACTTGTTATTTAAACCTTGAGGCAGCACAGGAATTGTTTGTGCTTCCGGGACGCGTCCACGAAATTGTTGTGATTGTCTCAAATATTAATCAAGTTGCTAAAATTACGGATTCGATTAGAGAAAGTCTCAGTGATTCACCACTTGAGGTTTTACCTTGGCAGGAAGTAGCCGAATCCTTTTATAAAGCCATGCAAGCCGATCAGAAGGGTGATGCCATTGGAAGGTTTGTAATTATGTTGATTGTTGCAATAGGTGTTCTTAATACTGTTTTGATGTCTGTGCTTGAACGAACACGTGAGTACGGAGTACTGAAAGCAGTCGGCACAAAACCGATACAAGTTTTCTGGTTGGTGATCTGTGAAGTGTTCATCATCGCAATTGCAAGTATTTGCATCGGTGCATTGTTTGGCACTCTATTCAATTACGTATTATCTATATACGGTATCAAACTCCCTCAGGAATTTACCTACGGCGGCATGAAATTTGGAACGATGCATGCCGAAGTTAATCTCCGAAGCTTAACGATTCCTGCTATCACTGTGATGTTTTCAGCCATGTTAGTAAGTCTATATCCGGCGATAAAAGCTGCCCGAATTTTACCTGCAAAGGCGATGCGAACACACTAAAGGATCAAAACGATGTGGTTGATTCTAATAAAACTTGCATGGAGAAATCTTTTTCGCAATAAAAGGCGGACGATTATCGCTGCAATAGCAATCGGTATCGGTCTGGCAGCCCTAATTTTTGTTGATGCACTTATGATTGGGATGCAAGAGAATATGATCAGAACAGCGACTGCGTCCTTCCTTGGTGATGCACAGATACATCGTGAAAGTTATCGAGATACACAAGAGGCGGAGTTGACAATTCAGGAACTTGAAAAGGTGACGGCTAATCTGTCTAAGGAGGCAATCGTCCAATATATTACCCGAAGAACATTCGCGTTTGGGATGATACGTTCCGCTGCGAATGCGAATAGTGCCATTAACCTTGTCGGTGTGAATCCATCTACCGAAAAATACTTGTCCCAAATTGATGATGCTATAATTGAGGGTGTCTATTTTGAAGGGAGCAGTGAAAGTGATATTGTGATAGGTGCTAAACTCGCGGAAGTATTGGAAGTTGGACTTGGTGACAAAGTGCCTGTGACGGTTTCGCAAGCACATACTGGTGAGTTTTCTCAAGAGAGGTTCCGTGTTTCCGGCATTTTTAAGTTTGCTGACGAAGGAATGAATAGCGGGATGGCGTTCATTAGATTACATAAAGCACAGGAAATGCTTGCAATTGGTAAGGATGTTCATGAAATTGCGATCAAATTCACTGAAACTACGTACTCTCAAAACCGAGAGTTGCGATTTTGGGAGACATATTCTCAGTTTGGTAATAAAGCGGAAAGTTGGATTGACATTCTTCCACAATTGACTACGATATTTGAGATGTCAAAATACAGTAAGTACATCATGGGAGCAGTATTGTTTGGCGTGGTCATTTTTGGAATTATCAATACACTTTTTATGTCATTATATGAGCGAATGTTTGAGTTTGGGGTGTTGCGTGCCGTTGGAACACGTCCGTTTGGAATGGCGCGTGTTGTCTTATTTGAAGCGGGTGCATTGGCAATTGTAAGTATTGCTCTGGGGGCAATTCTCGGCTTCGTTTTGACAGCGATCTTTGCACGTGTCGGTCTTAATTATACCGGTATAGAGATGATGGGTGTGACAATACAGGAATTTATCTATCCTGTCTTAGAGGCTCAACAGTTCATCATTTATCCTGTATCGGTCTTTGTTTTCACTATTGTTGCCGGACTGTATCCTGCTCGGCATGTTGCTAAAATGTCCCCTGTAGACGCAATGCGGCGCAGTTTTTAGGAAAGTTATCATGGAACAGAATCAAAATACAACTGTCATTGTTACTGAAGATGTGACAAGAGTTTATGAACCTGACGGAATACCTATCAATGCTCTTAACGGGATAGATTTAACAATCAAATCAGGGGAATTCACTGCGTTGGTCGGACCATCAGGATCCGGTAAAACCACCTTTCTCAACATCATTTCTGGATTGGATAGTCCTACTGAAGGGAAAGTGCTGCTTGCTGGCAAGGTGCTATCAGAAATGAGCGGTAACGAACTCTCTGATTTTCGACGGGATAACATTGGGTTCATTTTTCAGGCTTACAATCTGATTCCTGTGTTAACAGTTGAAGAAAACGTTGAATACATCATGCTCTTGGCTGGTGTTCCTAAATCAGAGCGACACGATCGTGTTACAGCAATGCTTGAAGCAGTTGGGTTAAAGGATGTTGAAGATCGGCTTCCTACGCAGCTTTCTGGTGGGCAGCAACAGCGCGTGGCTATTGCGCGCGCTATGGTGTCTGAACCCACGATTATTCTTGCCGATGAACCGACTGCGAACCTTGACTCCAAAACAGGAGCAGACCTGCTTGAAATGATGCGTCAACTGAATTTGGAAACTGGCATGACATTCATCTTTTCTACCCACGATCAGATGGTTATGGAAAGTGCCAGACGGTTGATTACACTTCGCGACGGTAAAGTTGATAGTGATGAAACAAAATAGTGGGTTCAGAAGATGAGAAAAACAATCTTACTTATCTGCTTACTGACAATACCACTATTTGGTGCCGCTAACGCTGAATTCCGTGTCAGTGGTTATTACAAGAACTTTTTTACAGCCTTTGATTCCCCGCTCCCAGACACACCGGTGACGGGTGTTGTAGTCAACCGACTGCGACTAAATCTCTCTTATGTACCTACGGACTCGCTTTCCTTTGCTTTCGCCTATGATTTTACCCCGCGCGTTCAAGACCCCTCACTCTTTTCTCAATCCCCTTTTGCTATAGGTACCGCTTCTTCACGTTATCGCGTTGCAGATTTTGACTCGTTGCTTTATCCGGGTAAAGATGAACCAATGAGTAGTGTCGGTATCTATCATAATTTTGATCGTGCAGCGGTTCAGTTTAGTACGGATTTTGCTGACATATCCATCGGTCGAGATGCAATTGCTTGGGGTGCTGCCCGGATTATAAATCCAACCGATGTTGTCGTGCCTTTTAATTATGACCAACTGGATACAGAAGATCGCGTGGGGGTGGATGCAGTTCGTATCCGTATTCCTGTTGGGATTCTGGGTGAGGTGGATACCGGATACATTTTCGGTACCAACTTTGACTTTGACAAGAGTGCTATCTTTCTTAGGACACAATTGAATGCCGCTGAGACGGATTTCTCAATTTTACTTTTAGAATTTCAGAGAGATCTACTGGTTGGTTTAGATATAGCACGTGGTATAGGTGGAGCGGGGTTTTGGTTAGAAACGGCTTACGTTTTTACCGATCCGTTTGATGGCGGACGCATTGCATCAGACGACTACCTACGGACATCTTTCGGTTTGGATTATAGCTTCAGCGGCGAGACCTACGCATTTATTGAATATCATTTTAATGGTGCGGGGACAGCTAAACCCGATAATTTTCTCGCCAATTTAGACCACTCTGCATATACCCGTGGCGGTGTTTATCTGTTGGGTGTCCACTATCTTGCTCCCGGTATATCACATCAACTAACACCGTTAATCAGTATCAGTGGACAGATGCTGTTTAATCTATCCGATCCATCAACTTGGATTGCACCACAGATTGCCTATAACATCGCAGAGGATATTCATCTGTCTGTCGGTGGGTTTATCAGTCTTGGAAAGCGACCTAAAGATGGTGATTTGACCCAATTGCAATCAGAGTTCGGCAGTTATCCTAATCTTTTCTTTTCCTCATTTCGTGTCTATTTTTGAGCAAGATGTTTTCTTATACCAAATTAACTTGATTCGACATTTTCGGATAAAGTCGGCGCATTGCAAGGCACGGGACCTCGCGCTACAAATCGGATTAATTGGGTATTAGTCCGCCACCAAACCGATCATGCTACACATTGAAAGTCCCAGAAGCAACATTATTGTTCATTGAAAACGAACCTGCTTGTCGTGACGACTAAGGACGTTTTAACTCTCCCCACAAAACTGCAGCCTTGCCTGTCGGACGCACACTCAAATCCCTGAACACTAGGACATTAGGACCAGAAATTATAAAGTCATCCAATACAAAATCTCCAAACGCGTTTGCACCTACCCATACATAAGCAATTAACCCAATACAATCAATTTCCCGTAGTTTCGGGCCTCGGAATTCTGTGATCAGATTCCTCTGCGACAAAAACTCGAAATGTCCCTTACTAAAAGAAATTTCTATTTCTTTTAAGGGAAAACCACGTTACCAACATTGTTTACCAACAGTGGCGGTAATTGAATATCTGCTCCTACCCGAATTAATGTATTCAAAAAAGGGGTGTGGAGAAACTTAATAGTTTTGTTAAATATGCCACCGTGGTTATCATATTGTCCTATAAAAATTCCAATACTCCCTCCGCTTGCTTCAAGTATACTGATTTTGACATTAAGTTCTCCAACTTTAATGGGAAAACCGATGAATTCAAGCGGATATATGCCAAAGATACCGGGACCCTCAAACGGATCTATCCAAACATCAAGGTGATCATCTTTTGGCTGCCAGATGGAGATGGATCTGAGAACATGCTCGTGTATTTTCCATGAACTAAGACGTTTTGTACTAAAATCTTCAACCCAAGTCTCGGAGAATACGCCTTGAACAGCGGCAAATATCAACATACTGGATATTAGAAAAAGTGGATGAAGTTTGTTCATCTAAACTTCGGACAGAAGACCCCTGGTTTTCTTTAAGCAGGGAGGAATGCCCGCTCCTGTGTTTTCTTGACAATTATGTGTCAATTCTGTTATCAAATACTCCTAATGTGCAAGTCTAAAAACTTGGGATTCCGAAGAATCCGAAGTTTTTAGACTTGGGAATATTTCAAAGACAATAGTCTCTGCTGACTACAACTTGCCTCACAGTATTTTCCGCGAGAGATATCCGAACAGTGTGCGATCAAAAATCACTCATTTGGCGGTTCACAATTAGCGTCCGGATAACCCGGATACGGAAAACAACTAAATCTTTCATTTGATATTTCGCCTCGTCGATCAAGAGGATCGTCTTCTGGATGGATAACATCTTCAGACCAATCGTCACCAGTGGCCACGAGCCCCGGAATACCGCAACGTTAACAGCATCTTTGATAAGTTTGTCAATGAAAGTGTGAGGTGAAAATGACAAATGTTAGAGATATCCAGAACTTGGTTTCTTCACATTTTTCAAATTTATACGTGAACGCAGATCAAATATCGGTTGGTCTTTAGGCATCAATGAGTTCTTGGAAGAAGTCTAAACAATCTTTGCAAAGTATACAAGAAAAGAAGGATTTTGCAAGTTAAATTCGAATTTTAGAGAAATCGCAAATCCAAAACTACTTATTGGGTAGATTTTTTCTATATCAAGGAGTTCTCCATGGATATTGAACACCTTTTTTCTGATATTGACGACTTTTTTATTGGCTTCGAAAAACAAATGGCTTCCCAACCTTTACCAGATACCGAAGCCCTAAAAAGCGTAATCGTCCCTCAAAACTTCATAAAAGTGAGGTCATGACGATACTTGTGGCTTTCCATCAAAGTGGGTGTGGTAGCTGCGTTAATTGCGTATACATATCGGTTAAAGAAACCTTCTATAGATATTGTGGCACTTCAGGAAAATACAAATAATACCATTTCTTGTATATATTTATCCTTTTAAAAGTTTTCAATTTCTGCTACACTTTTTCCAATTATACAAATCATAGGATTGACACCAATGCACATAAAGCCTCCAGAGATTACAGAAAGTGTTTCAGAGTTGAAAAGCCTGTTGAGAAAGACACCCGTAGGTTATCAAAAGCAAAGATTGACAGCCCTTTACCTATTTCGCAGTGGTCACGCGACAACTCGCAAACAAGCAGCCGCGCTGATAGGTGTTAACCGAAAAACGATTGGACACTGGATAGCGACTTATGAGTCCGAAGGACTTGATGCGCTTTTGGATCGGCATTATTCCCCGGGGCATCCCCCTCGGCTATCTAAAGAACAACAAGATCTGTTGATAACAGACTATATTGCCGAAACCTTCGGTGTCCAAATGAACTATAAAACTGTTCACGCGTTAGTTCGCTATAAATGGAAAGCCAAACTCAAAGTGCCTCGCAAAAGTCATAAAAAAACCAAAAAGCGTGTGATGCGTTCGCTGCCAACTTCACGATAACCGTTGAGAACGTGATTTCGCAGCACACATCATCTTTTCAAAACGCCCGACTTTTTTGCCAAGATGAGTCAAGATGCGGTCTTTTGCCTGTGTCGTCTCGGCGTATTACTGTGTCCGGTGTCAAACCGATTGCCAACATCAATTACACTTTCCAGAACCTTTATCTATACGGTGCTGTGGAACCGATAACAGGAGAAAGTTTCTTCCTTGAAATGTCCTGGCTCAATGGTGTCTGTTTCCAAGTATTCATCGATGAGTTAGCAAAGACTTTTCCAGAGACGCTAAATATCCTTGTGCTTGATAATGGTCGTTTTCATCAGGCGAAGTCTTTACAACTTCCTGACAACATCGCCTTGATTTTTCTACCCCCTTATAGTCCAGAGTTGAACCCGATCGAAAGACTCTGGCAAGACATCAAAGCCAAATTGTTTCAGCACACATTGGGGTCAATAGAGGAAATGCAGGACAAAATCACACAAATCTTGAGAAAGTATACGAAGGCAGCTATTGCCCAAATCACAAATTTTAAATATTTCACGAAAGTCGCAAATGGGAATATAATTATTGAGAAATGGTATTAGCATCGCGAGGTACAAGGACTCCGCGCTACAATCGGGGTAATTGGATATAAGAAGTACGTTGTGGTGCAAGCTGACAGTTTTCGCTACAGAATTCACGTTCCCCTACTTGAGGACCACGATCTTACCAACTTTCTGCGCGCGTACATCACCTTTGGTAGCAGTGAATTTGTAGATATAGACACCGTTGGCGAGGGGTTCACCATCTGCATCCAAACCATCGTAGTGGTATTCATTGTAAGAGGTTGCCGCATCAAGCGTATCAACAGTAGTGATAAGCTTGCCTGTAAGTGTATATATTTTGAGGCTAACCTTGTCCGCGCTTGTCGTGAGATAGTAGGCAAAGTCTGTCCCCTTTCCTGCGCCTTGTCCAGGACGGAACGGGTTTGGAAAGTTTGCGATGTTTTTGATTTCAAATCCACCTGAAACCCTGGCTATTCGCTCGGTGTCCGCTACATTACCGTTTGCATCCTGCGCCTGCAATCGAATTCGGTACTTGCCTACTTGCAACGGATTGAGCGGTGTATAGGTTATCAGAAGTATGTTGCTGCTTGTTGGAGAAGCAGATATTGTGTACTCATCTTGTGGGACGCGATTACCATTCTTGGTGAGAATAATATTCTCTGGACGGGGATCAATGCCGTTTGCATCCTCAATCCTTGCTGAGATTGTTGGTGTATCAGAGATATAATCCCCATCAATAAATCCTTGATTTTCAACGGTTAATTCCATGGAGGGTCGTTCAGAATCTGTGTGGGACAGCAGTGCGAATGTGCCGGGCAGTTTTACCTCCGCAGATATAGTTTCACCGTTCTTTATCTGCTTTCCGACCCGAATCCAGTTGCCCGTTTCATCGTCTTGCATATAAATGTGTGCCGCTTCGCTCTCGGTTTTCAAAAACGTTGCCGTGCCTGTCAATTCAGTTTGTTGGTTGAAGTCCAGCGAATATACAATAGGTGTTGTCTGTTCGGTCACTGTAGGAATGTGGATAATGTCCGGTTGGTTTGTAATGGTTAACGCTTTTGTTTCAAACGTCATTGTTGTGTGCGTTTGAAGACTCCCAGGTGGAATTGTGACGCGAAAAATCCCATCTGAACTCTGAATTGGTTTGTTAATATTTTCAGGTGCAAGGAAGATACGATTGTTTTCAAATTTCCGTGATGCGCTGTTGTTATGCTCGCTCTGTTCAATAAGAATACCATCCGGCTGTTGTTCCGATGGCATATCTACAAATACCGTAACAAGGTATGTACCGGGAGCAGGTTGCCACGGCACACTTGCTGTGACACGACCCTCGGGAGGAACTTCTCGCAGTATCTGAACATTTCCAATAGGTGTCGCACTCTGAAGTGTCTCAAGCGTAACCTCTTGTGTCTCAGCATTACTAGTCGATGGCATTTGAAAAAAACGGACAGGCACATTTTTTGCAAAAAGAGAACCTTGATTTTCGATATGTGCAGAAAGATGAAATGGCGCATCAGTGTCCCATGTGATAGTGTGTTCTAAAACGACGAGATCCGCTTTACCCACATCATAGGTGACAACTTCTGTCTGAAGTATGCGTCCAGTCTTTGGTTTCACAAGTAGGTAATAATCAATTTGCTTATCTGATGAATATGGGGGGATAGGGTGTTCAGTTCTATAGGTTGTTCCTTCATGACGAACCATCCGAATAGGGTCTGCCTCTGTGCGACGGTCTTCTATAACATACAGACTCCAATAGAGTGTTATTTCGTCAATTGCACTTTCATTGACCACGTCAACGTAAAAATGGACAGGTTGATTGAGTGGAACGGGATAAGGTTCAATACGGATGTTTTTGATATATCGTTCAAGCGGAATATAATCAGTATATCCTATTGCATCTTCTTTGGCATTCCATGCGTAAACTCTCATATTCCATGCATCAAAAGCACTGTTGAAGGGGATCTGTATTTTTGCTTTGAACTTTCCATCAACTACCGCTACGGTTTCCATCCGAGGGGCATTGTCTATAGAGCGTTGAACAACCGTATCTGATGGACTGCGTTTTGGACGCCTCTTTTTTATATTTCTATCCGGCATGTTCGGAAGGACAGTTATCTCTGCGTCCCCGTTAAAATCAGGGTTAAGTAGTTTCCCAGAAACAGACAACAACGTTTCTGTCTTGAACCCATCTTGATTAACTTCCTCGTCTACATCAACTGTTACTTGCAGCTGCGTGTGTGGTAATCTCAACCGAGTCGCTGGATCCCCGAAAAGTGTGAAGACATCAGCGAGATCGAGGTATCCTGGTGCGTTAATCAGAAACTGTGTTTTCGCTTCGGCAAGGATGGCACCGACATTCTGGGTATTGTTGCTAAAGATAACCTTAAAAATCTCTTCATTGAGGATATGATCTTGCACTAATAGTCCGATGCTGGTTCCACCGATAACGGCGATGGCACCCCCACTTTCCGAACGGAGGAATTCTTCAGCGAGGCAACCTGTGGGACTGTCAAATTCACCAGTAAAACAGGTCATACTGATAACAAAAGGCAGCTGCGAAATATTAGTTAAGTTTTTGTGTGGGTCCTCCAAATCCATCATACGGCTGGACGACCAGACACCTCCACCACCATGACCAATATAATTAACGAGGCACGCGCCATCGTTGAACCCATCAATAACCTGTCGACCAACGGGAGTGCTGCCTTCACCTAAGGATAGTTCTTCTTCGACTGTTGGGGGCGCATAGATACGCTTAGTTTCGTATTTGGCATTGAGGCTTTTCTCATCAATTAGTCCATCGGTTTGAGCGTGAAATTCCTCGTCTGAACCTGCAAGCATAAGTATACGTTTGTGCCAGGGCCCTATTTCAGCAGTGGTCTCATAGTTGATTGCACGTTCAACGAATATCCGGACATCTACACTATTTGTTGCTGGTACTCTTCCAATTAGCATGTCTGCGAAACTATCAGTGCCGCGGAAAGTAACAAACTGATGATCGCTTGCCGATGAACCGTAACCTGGGACTTGCACCTGAGTTGTAGGCACAAAAAAAATCTTGTCTTTTAGGCTTGTATCTCCAACTAACAACACATAGGTCGGTGCTGGTGGTTGCCAGTTTTGATAAGCATACTTAAGGAAATCTCGGAGTGCGTAAGGATTGAGAATTCCATAATTAAACTCATCATAAATATTCTGTACATCTGCCACTTTAGTGCGCATCCCTTGCTGGTTTCGGAATTCGGCAAGGGGTTGCACGTCTCGCATAAATTCTGTATCCGTAATGATGATGTAATCTGCACCGTTATGTAGACCGCGTAGGTCGGATGGTATATCCTTAATAATTTTCTTAGGTTTTCGGTATTTGTCTTTTGTGAGGGCAATATATTGGATAGCTGTGTTGAGGGGTAGCGGTTCATCAGGTTGGATTTGTGGCACGCCTCCGATACGTGATGATTGAAAATCAACACTGTAGACCCCCGGCATATCCTCATCTTCCATTGGAACAAAACCGATATAACGAGTGCCGTCAACACCATAAATTTTAATATTAGGGTTAGAGAAGCTTTTTAACTCAACTTTAAAATTAGGATTTATATTACCGGTTTCGTCATCAGGTATTAAGGTGATTGAAAAGGGTAGGACACTGTTTACTGCTTCATACGTTCGCCAATAATCAATTTCAAACCAGTTCAACATAATGAGATCCAATCCTTGTCCTCCAGGGCTAACCGCACCAATTGTATTCCTTCCGTTTTTGAGTATAGATTGTGAGATTTCTCGATTCTCAAATTGATATTCCGTATCCCCGATCCATCTTGGTGTTCCAAGCACAATATCATTATTCAACCACAGTTCCGTAAAATGTGCATCTTCTGATCTACCGTGCAATGCAACGCGTATAGTGGCAGACTGACCGGTTCCGGCAACACCTTTGATAAAAAAAGGAAAAGCCCTTGTTTCTGGCGCAGTGATTTGTGCCCAAAACCAACTGTCGTTTGGCAAATCAGGTAGAGTATTGAGAAGGAAATGTCGTACTTGGATACTACCGCCAAAATCTTCGTACTCACTTCCTTCTGGTAGGCCAAAATTTTTAAAACGCCGTAACTGATTATCCTTTTCAAAGTGGGCGCGTGTGAGAAAGTTGTTAGGTTGATAGAGGGCGGGTGTATCTGTAGAAAATTCAGGTGTTTCTGTGGAAACCAATGTCGTTTCCATTCTGAGCCCCGGCCCTGCATTCCACGAAAGCCAATAGACATTTTCATCTGAATAGTGGTCAAAATAAGTTTTTTCACCACTATGACGTTCTCCGTAGAAGATGATTTCACCTTCTGCGTCAAACCCTATGGCACTATCTGCTGTGCTCCCGTTACCTGCGTTCCGCACGAAGATTGGAATCTGCTTCCCTTTGTTTGAAAGCGTCAATGTGGATGGTCTGATAGTCGTTATATCAACACCAGCTGCTGCTAAATCGCTTGCTGCGATTCGGTACATACCGGACTCAGCGATAATGATTTTGTAGCGAGGTGAGGTGATTGCTGGGGCACTGGGTAAAGAGAAGAGAGAACTATCTCCAGTTAGTGTTCCAACTGTGGATGAATCGCTCCCTGGAATCGCATGCATAACTGAGGAACGCCACTGCTTAGCAGCTTGTGGATTAATCAGTAGATTTTTGAACATTTCCTCATAAACAGCAGATTCCGGACGAGGGAATCCTTGAATCGCTGACGGGGCGTTTGCTGATCCGTTGAATTGCACCTCAACTACAAGCCGATGGTAGAGTTTAACTACGCCGCTGACAGGATTATATTGAACAGGGTTTAGTTGAATAGGAAGAACACGGTTTTCTCGAATCCAACCAGCTGTTCCAATTTTCGTAAGATTGCGTGGGAAAAATTGATTGGTAGTATATGCATTATTGGATCTTTGTCCTCGGTTTGATGCCTCTCTCTTGAAATCCCATCTGCTATTCGCTATCGTATGTTTTAGTTTATATGTGCTAAAATCTTCACTTTCAACGATGCGGACCGTAAAACTCGCGTCAGACGGAACCCCTATCAGTGTAGTTTGCATGGGCAGGCGGGGAATTCCTTGTTCAGTTGTGAAACGACATCCTGGGAATGAGAGTCTTTGAAACTGTTTGCCGTCGTGCTCCAATGTTTCAATCTCAAAATCTGATTTGGGAATAGTGAGTTGAATCGTAACCCCTTGTGGAGTTGCACTTATCAGTTGAATTTTTCCGCTGTCGGGTATTATCTCTTTCGCTGACGCTCGGTTAGTTTGGTCCGCTGCTGCCTCCAGCGGCATAACGTCACAGAATGATACAATCTTTAAAAGAATTAAAATTGCTGTTAGAAATGTAGTGTGTTTCATTTTATAACCAGATATTCAGGGGAACGAGAGAATGAGGAATTCTCTCACTTGTTTTTTGCGAGGTGGTAGACCTCAATTTCTCGGATTTGGGCTATTGATGGTTGAATGACTCGGTGGTGCGGAAAGTATTGGCCTCCTATCATTTGACGTTCGTTTACCACTCTGTCGCCAGGATCAAGGACAACTTTGTTCACAACGATGTCATCTACAGTCCGAGTAACAACTATCCGGACCATCTGCGTGTGAAAGTTCAACCTATCAAAAACGAATTTGGATTGTGCACGCTTGCCTTCTAAGTCGCGCCGCTGAACAACAGAATGGAAAGTTTCCCATTCATCTGTTTCAGGGTTCAGATATTCCATCTCAAACCGAAATAGATTCTCGTTGTGAATGACGATTTTTCGGACAGGATGTACGTCTGTAAATCGAATGATGAAGTTACGCACATTCTTCGCGGGAAGGGTTGCTACAGTTTGGAGGTTGCCATCGTTCATACCCGGGTGGTTCGCTTCCGTGCCGTAGTTGGCTCGCGCGATATTTTCACTGTACTGCGTTGACAATAGCGCAGCAAGTCGGCAAGCATTAAGATTTAAACAGATAAAAAATAGACTGAGTACGTAGAATACATTTTTCCACCAAGTTACATCTGTATAGGTTTTCGTGAAAATAGAACAACGTGGTAAGTTTCGGAAAAGTTTTACGAAACTTTTTCTGTTTACTCGTCCCATTTTGTTTCCTCCAGAAATTCTACATCAAAATGATCTACAATGCCCATTATAAGTTCCCGGATTGGTGCGTTTTCTATACCGAAAACCTCTTGCGCAACGCCAGGACCGGCACCTACAATCACCGTGTCACCTTCACCTGCGCCCACATAATCAACAGCAATTGTTGGTGTGCGAACGAGTTCGGATCTTAGACTCAACGGTTGGACAAGCAGCAACGTTCGATTTTGATATGCCGGATGCTTAATCACTGAAACTACTTTGCCAATTACTTTTGCTAAGTACATAAAAACCTTAATCTCGCGATATATTTGGATAGTGTTTAACTCAGTTCTTCAAGCAGAGAGACCGAATCCACAATACCAACAATCGCTACATCTACCGGCATCCGCTTTCCGGGCATAACACCTACAGCATCTCCCCCAGTAACGATATAGACGATTTCTCCTACCCCTGCGTCCTGTAACGTATCAACTGCAACGAGAGGCGCGGAAATAGGGTTCTGTTTTTCATCTAAAGGTTCCACGATGAGAAGACGTGTGCCTTCTAAGCTCGGGTCCTTTCGGGTCGCGACAACGGTTCCAATTACTTTTCCTATATCCATTAGTATTATCTCATTTTGATTTAATTCATTTAAATTTACAGGGCTTACGCAATGTGTTTAAAAGTCCCACTGATAAGGGGGATTTAGGGGGTTAAAAGCACCAATTCTGCCTATTTAACCCCCTAACCCCCCTTATCAAGGGGGCAATGCGAAAGTCCTGATTTATAAACTGTTATTTGATGCCATATTCGTTTAACTTTGTATGAAGCGTGTTTCGGTTGATTCCAAGTATCTCTGAAGCTTTGCTGCGATTTCCCTCAGTATGTTCAAGGACAATTTCAAAGAGCGGCTTCTCAAAAATCGATCGAATTGCGGCGTACAATTCTCCAGCATCTGCTTCAGATTCCAGATAACGCATCACTTCACCCTGAAGTAGCGCGTAAATCTGTTGATCCAAGTTTTGATGATCTATCGTGCTATTTGTAAGCGGTTTCTCGAAAATTTGTGAAAAATGTTCTGTAAGTAACATCTGCCCAGAGCACATCACAAGGGCGCGTTTGATAACATTTTCAAGCTCGCGAACGTTTCCGGGCCACTCATACGCAATAAGTTTCTTTATTGTATCAGAGGCGATCCCAATTTTGGGAAGTTGATATTCCTGAGCGAATCGGCTTGTAAATAGGTCAATAAGTTCTGGAATATCCTCTTTTCTTTCTTTGAGAGGGGGTAACGAAATAGGTACAACATTCAAACGGTAGTAGAGATCGTCTCGAAATTTCTTTTGTGCTATTGCAGCGTCCAGTTTTCGGTTAGTTGCAGCAATAATTCGCACGTTCACTGATCGCGTCTCATTGCTACCCACCGGTTCTATTTCTCGTTCCTGAAGAACACGTAACAATTTCATTTGCACATCAATAGGCAATTCACCCACTTCATCAAGAAAAATTGTTCCGCTATCCGCCTGTTCAAACTTACCCTTACGGTCGGCATGAGCATCTGTGAATGCACCTTTGACGTGCCCAAAAAGTGTGCTTTCAATAAGACCCGGAGGTATAGCACTACAATCAACCACGACAAACGGATTTTCATTGCGTGGACTATTTTGATGAATCAGTTCCGCTACCAATTCTTTACCTGTGCCGCTTTCACCCATAATGAGCACGGTTTCACCACTGACTGCAGCACGTCCAATAATCTGATAAACAGTTTGCATCGCAGGACTCTGCCCCACCATTCTTCCTTGTCCATCAATCGTTTGTGCTGTTTGTGCGACACTGATCTCCGTTTCCTCTTTCGTAATACTTGCTGCAGATGCTGCACGGTTGACCAGATCAAGTAGTTCATTTCGGTCAATAGGTTTTGTAAGGTAACTATATGCGCGGCGTTTGGCAGCTTCAATCGCAGTTTGTGTTGTTCCGTGTCCAGTGATGATAATAATTGCCGCAGTCGGATTCAATCCCTGAATAGATTCTATCAACTCCAGTCCGTCTGCATCTCCTAAGAAGATATCCAGAAGGATTACATCAAACTCGTTTGTCTCAACGCAATCAATAGCCTCTTTCCCATTTCGTGCTTTGACAGTATAATAGCCTGCTTTTTCAAGCGCGGCACTTAAGACTAAACGTAGACTGTGGTCGTCATCGGCAATTAAGACTGAATAAGGCATAAATTGTCCTCACTTTTCAGATTTATGAGAGACACTAAAATTGAAAGTTGCAATACCCATTGAGGTATTCTTCTTTTAATACCTCTGTTTTAAAGGAAATCTACCCTAACTTGGCTCTTCCGAACGGTCAAGCAGTTCTTTGAGGTCATAGTTTACACTTGTTACACCGAAGTCCAAATCTTTCTCAAATGGCTTTCGAATGTAGTGGATTTCTTTGGCTGCCTCATCTTCTACTACAACGATTGCGAGAATGAAACTGTCCGGCTTGTTGAGGGCAGTAAGAATCTGTGTTTTAGAAATAGTAACAGTCGTAGCGTCCTTGGACTTTCCTTTCACCTCAATAAAACGCAACTGATTAGTCTTTGAATCTTTAGACTCAATATCAAAGCCAGGATTTTGATGAGGCATCTCTTTAGGTTCGTGACCAAGATCACGTTCCGCTTCCATAACAGCATCGACTGCAAGCCTATCAATCCGTGCCCTGTCAGTTTGTAAAATATCAACGGGGACAGATTCGTCTTCATCGGATGTATCCAATAAACACTGCGGCACAATAAGCGCGCCACCAATCACTTGCGGTGGCATTGCTGAAATATGTAGTTCCTGCTCCGCTTCTTCTACCCGTTTATTTAGCCTTGCCCTGAACTCATCAACTCGTTGTTCTGCATTTTCCATTTTCCTTTTTACCTTTGCCGGGTCTACTTCATATCTTGTACGATCTGCTTCTGTGAGGCTTTCAATCCATTCTTCGAATTCTTTACCCTGTTTGACTATGTCTTCCCAATAGTTTACCTCATATTGTAGTCTTTTCTGAACTGCATCCATTCTCTTGTGGACTAAATTCTCTCTATGCTCCTTTACTCGGCTAAGTTGCTGTGGGATAAGGCGTTTTACCGCATAATTCTTAATTTCCGATTCTAAATCCTCGTTTAGCCAATCTGCTTCTAACAAAGGGTAAACCTGTGGTAACTCCGCTTCAGTTATCGGACGGTAGTCAAGATAGGGAGCATACCCCGGATTACTAATGTTTTTATTGCTATCAATTTCAACGAATAGGAGTTCCTGTGAAATCTTATTGCGTTTTCCATCGCGATTTATTCGTCCATCTTGAATAGCACATTCGAGGTAGAATAAAACACGGACACCTTTATTTTGTTCATTCGGGTCAACCAAAACTGCTCCTTGTTTGAGCAGATTACGATTGCCTTCTAAAATCGCTTCTAATGTTGCATCAAGTAACGGGCTCCCAGGAAAAATAAACTCCGCTTGCGGTTTTTTTCGGAATATCTATCTTATCCTTTTCAAACGTAATCCGATCATATTTGCCTGGTATCCGTATATCCCGATTACGTATGTCAGCCGGGACATAATTAATTCTATAGCGTCCCGGCTCGTCTTCATATAAATTGCCATTCAGAGAGGAAAACGCTTTACAGAAAAAGGAAGCGACAAAGTGAGGTTGTAAACGACGGGTTTCCGCCCGTTCCATTTCTTCACGAATGTGTCCGATCCGTGATATGTCAATTATGCCGTGACTCAAAACATTTTCATCCATCAATTCTCGTAAATGCTCTGTATCAAATTTACCTTCAATTTTCTTCTCCAACTCTGCTTTGACTTCCGGGTTGTCGCCTTCACGAATAGCTTCAATCAGAAGTTTTCGCAGCGACGTGGCAGGAAAACATTTGCCAAGCACATCAAAAACAGCAGGCCCCAGGGCCTCAGCTTGCTGTTCAATCTTATAAAGTAGTGTCTGAAAAACTTCACCCTCACGTGTTTCTGAGGCAACAAGATTCCAGAGATGACACATTTCTGTTTGTCCAATGCGGTGTATACGACCAAAACGTTGTTCAATACGGTTCGGGTTCCATGGAAGATCGTAGTTCACCATCAGATGCGCACGTTGTAAGTTTATACCTTCAGCTGCTGCATCAGTTGCAACCAGCACTTGCACGTCTGGGTCTTGCCGGAACGCTTCCTGTATTTTACTACGGTCTGCGATTCGCGTATCGCCGCTAATCGTGACAACAGCCTCATTACGCCCAAGCAACGTCCGGATCCGGTTTGTCAAATAATGCAGCGTATCCCGATGCTCAGTGAAAATAATCAGCTTGCGACGGTGCCCTTGCGGATCGAATAACTCTTTAGCAGCTGCCGCTTCGCTTTCACCTTTTAGAAGATTTGACAACTCCTCCCACTTCCGATCTGTGCCACTTTCGCGAACACGTTGGGCAAGACTCTCCAACCGACAGAGCGTCTGAATCTCAGCTTTCAACTCATTAATATTTTCCGCTGCAGTCGTATTCGATACGATTTTTTCCTCAGTCTCTTCTACTTCTTTAGTTGTCGATTCATCAAAAAAATTGTCCACGTCCTCATCATCTGAAAAAGAAAGCGGTAAATCCTTTTCTCTTTCTAATTTTCCATTGTTCTGTTCTTCCTCCAACCGATCCTCTAATCTATTCCGACGATTTTGAATGGAACGATAAATCGCTTCTGGTGATGACGCAAGTCGACGCTGTAAGATCGTTAGAGCGAAACTAACCCTGTTTACGCGTTGCTTGTCAAGACGGTCTGCACGATTCATCTCTACACGAACGTATTCTGTTACGCTATCGTAGAGACGTTTTTCTAAATATGAGAGTTCATAGTTTATCGTATACGCACGCCGTTCTGGGAATAAACGTGTCCCATCAAACTTTAACAAGTCTTCTTTGACCATTCTACGCATCAAATCAGAGGTATCCACACGATGAACACCATCTCGGAAACGTCCTTCAAAACGATCCGCGTCTAATAATGCCATGAAAAGTTGAAAATCTTCCTCCTTGCCATTATGAGGGGTAGCCGTTAGCAGGAGAAAGTGTCTTGTCTGTTTACTCAGTAGTTCTCCAAGACGATAACGTTTTGTCGTTTGCAATTTACGCCCAGAGAATGTAGCAGACATCTTATGTGCTTCATCGCACACGATTATATCCCAATCCGCTTCTTTTATTTTTTCTTGAATAGCCTCGTTACGACTCAACTGATCTAGCCTACAAATCAGTAGATTCTTTACCACAAACGGATTTACGGCGGGCACAGCTGAATTATCAGGGGTAAGAATTTCAAAGGACAAATGAAAACGACGATACATTTCATCACGCCACTGTTCTACAAGACTACCCGGACATACAATCATGCACCTTTCCAAATCACCCCGCACAATAAGCTCTTTCAAATACAGTCCCGTCATGATTGTTTTTCCGGCACCGGGATCATCCGCAAGGAGATACCGCAGCGGTTGACGAGGCAGCATTTCTTCATACACTGCTGTAATCTGATGAGGCAACGGAACCACTTGTGAGGTATGCACCGCAAGCAACGGATCAAATAGGTATGATAATTGAATGCGATAGGCTTCGGATATAAGCCGAAACATCTCACCGTCTCCATCAAAACGCCACGGTAATTCCTCAATCACAATTTCAAGTGAGGCTTCTCTATCCCGGTAAAGAAGTTCAATACGAGGTGTACCATGTGAATCTTTGTAAACAAGTTCAACAGCATCATCTCCTTGCAGAGTCGCAGATACTACTGTCACTTGTTCGTCGGGTAATATGCCTTTAACTATGATACCAGGCTGGAGTTCTTCTAAACGTGTCAATTTGAGTGTCCTTTCGTTTTAGGTTAAGTCAAACTGCGGATGTGATGGCTATTTGTGCTTCCGGTTTTAGTTGAAATTTTGTTCTTCGTTCACGTTGATCCAATTGATTTTCAATAAACTGTATTGGGAAGCGATATAATAAAAGCAGTACCGGTTGAAAGAGAACCGTCAACTTCTATGCTGCCTTCGTGTTCTGCCAAAATCTTTTGACTTATGTAAAGTCCAAGTCCTGTCCCCTTCTGTTTTGTCGTGTAAAAGGCATCAAAAAGATTTGGAACATCGCTTGCGGAAATCCCCGGCCCCGTGTCTTGTAGCCGAATGTAAGCGGTTTTCGCTTCTTCTTGTGTATAGGTTTTAATTGTTAACGTCCCACCGGTTTCCATCGCTTCAATAGCGTTAGAAAACAGATTGAAAATGACTTGTGTTATCCCGTCCTGATTGATATTCACGGATGGGCATTCGGCATAGTCGCGAACGACGTTTATGTTATGGCGGTCAAATTCTGGTTGATACGTAGCGAGACAGTTATCAAGTAAATCGTGAATATTGCAAAATTCCGCATCTGCGGTTGCTGGCTTACCGAAAGCAAGCAGCTGCTCAATAGATCGGTTAAGCCGATCTACCTCTTTGATAATAATTGAGGTATATTCGTCAATTTCTGCCTGTTCATCTTTAGACAGCGGTGTGAATCGGTCAACGGGTTCACTGAGGAGCTGTGTTGCCAACCGGATACTTCCGAGCGGATTCCTAACCTCATGGGCAATTGTTGTGACCAATTTACCGAGTGCTGCTAAACGTTCTGATTGAACCAACGCGTCAATTGTCTGTTTGATTTTCACGCGCTGCGCAATTATTGAGGCGATAATTTCTAATACCTGTAGGTCTTCGGATGCTGTAAGTTCATCTTTCGCCTTGTCAATCCGCAATGTCCCGATGATTTGATCCTCTACAATCACAGGTAAGCACCAGAAGTCAATTTTATCTTTAGATTCAACCTGTTCAGGCGAAAATAATTTAACGGATGGTTGCGGGATGCGTTGATGTGGGACTCCCCTCGCTATGCCATCTGCCAGAACTTCTCTCTCAATTTTCTCTATTTGGTGATCGGTGCCCCGCTTTAGTTCCGCCGCTGTTAGTCCTAAATTCACCTCAATTGGTTGAACCACCCTGCCGTTGTCATAAAGATTTAAGGTTCCGCGATAGATGCCAAGTCGCTTTGAAAGGATTTCAATAATTCGATGGAAAAGTTCTTCAAGTTCAAGTGCTGCATTTGCTGCTTGGCTCACCTCAAAGACGATCAATAGGTCGCGTACCCGCTTTTCTAATGTAGTCTTTTCGGTACTAATCCTATTCATCTCTTTAACTCGGTTCACGCGCTGAATCTGCAACTGACGAATTGTTCTGACCAAGATGTACCCAACGATTGGATACAGGAACACTACGGCAAAGTTCTCTATTTGTAGAGGGTATCGTAAAACGTACACCCAATTGGCAGCAGTTGTCAAACCAAGCAAAAAATTCTGATTACGCGAATTTTCGTAAATTGCTGCTAACAGCATCACACCGTAGTATAGATGTAAGACGATAAGATAATATTGAGGCACCCCCGATACATATATAATAATATTGACACATAGCACACCGAGTGATAAAAATAGCGTTTTCATGAGACGTTTGCGTGGCGTTTGAGATTACAACCTGCAGAGAACCTCACGCGCACGCTGCGTTGATTCTCGCTCATCAATCTGAGTTAACCTACTCGCCAATTTAAAAAGTTCGCCAACATTTTTAAACCAACGCGACCACTCTTCTCCAAATGAAATTGTGTTGCAATGAGGTTGTTATGGGCAATTGCACTACAGAATTCGAGACCGTACGTTGTTTTTCCGATGATAGTTTCTTCCATTTGTGGAACAGGATAATAGGCATTTACGAAGTAGAAGTGAGCAGGATTAGGGACACCTTCAAAGATATGGTGTGGACGTACTTGCTGGACTTCATTCCATCCGATTTGCGGTACTTTGAGCCGTTTGTGAGTGGTGTATTTTTTTACGCAACCGGAAAGTAGTCCGAGACACTCGGTATCTTCCTCCTCACTATGTTCAAAAAGGATTTGAATGCCGATACAGATACCTAACATCGGTTTACCGGATTCGTAAAATTTGAAGAGAATATCGTCAAGACAACGATCTTGCAAATTTCCCATAGTCGCTTTGGCAGCACCGACTCCGGGGAAGATAACGCGTTCTGCGGCAAGAATGGTTTCAGCATCATCCGTGATCCGGTTTTCATAGCCGAGTCGATCCAAAGCACGTGCAACACTTGTGAGGTTTCCAGCTTTGTAGTCTATAATTGCAATCATTTATGTTTTGTGTGTCCTTCATTCTTTTTTCTTATGCCACATCTATTTACTCTAACACATAACCGTCAATTTAGCGTGTGCTATAAGCAAAAAGGTGTTGATTCGCGAAGGCAGCAGCACCAGCGGTGCGACAGGTGTATTACACCACATATAATATACACCTTTCGCCCCTCTGGGGCTTTGTGAATAGACGTTCCGACTGTTCTATACACCTTTCGCCCCTCTGGGGCTGCACACATCCAAAATATAGATATTATTCCTTAAATTGACAGTTATATATCTGTTTACCGTAACACGCCCTGTTCTTTCAAGCGGGCGATGAGTTGTGCCTGCGTGCCAGAGCCTTTCGTTGAATTACACGCACCGCAGAGCAGTTGTAGGTTATCCTCGTGGTCGGTGCCGCCTTGCGATTGTGGCACGATGTGGTCAACCGTCATATTCCGAAACGGGAATTGAGTCCGGCATCCATTACATAACCCTTCCTGCTTACCGAACAACGTATGTTTGTGGGTGCGATAATTGGGGAGCCGCTCACTCCGTTGAGGGATGTCGGTGCGATGGATAACGTCTCCGAACATGCCGACCTCGTTCTCCAGACGCACACGCACAAGATCAACCGCTTTCGGTGATATGTCTATACCGATCCATTGACGTTGTAACCGCTCGGCAGCAACGCACGTAGTCGCACACCCACAGAACGGGTCTAACACGATATCGCCTTTGTTGCTACTCGCTTTGATGATACGTTCTAACAATGCGACAGGTTTCTGTGTAGGGTAGCCGACACGTTCTTTAGATTTACTTGCAATCGGATTTATATCCGAAATCACATCGTTTACTCTTCTTCCGTGTGATGTTGATAAGTAACGCTTGAAACATGGGACCCTACCTCTTGGTGGCCAATATATCAAACCAGCAGCGTCCAAAGCCTCTAGTCTCTCGTGAACAGAAAGTTCCTCATAATTGTCAGGCGGTTCAACACCTTCTGGCCAAGCTTCTCTGCGTGGTGTGCTCCAATTTCTACCAACAAGACTCGGATCTACACCCCGCCAAGGTTGACCAGACTCACCTTTTTCTGTCACACTTCCTGCCGTTAGATCACCGACTCGGTAAAGTCCTCTCTCGTCGCGATGACGATAAGCTTTCTTTACGTACTCCGGATCGTGTTCTGTATAGACATTATTCCATACTTTTTGGCTGCTTTTGCTATAAAACAGCATTATATCGTGAATCCTGCCGAACTGCTGGCCATGACTACGCGTGTTTGTGCGCTGCCATACAACCTCATTCCTAAAGTTTTTCCTTCCAAACACACTATCCATCAGAGTTTTGAGATAGTGGCTGGCAGTTGGGTCGCAGTGCAGATAAATGCTCCCTGTGTCTTTTAGCACGCGCTTCATCTCTAACAACCGCACTGCCATCATAATCAGGTAAGACTTCATACCTTTGCCGTGTGTCAACTCCGCTGCGTGGATGGCTTGATAGAGCGCGGGTTCGCGGTCGGCTATCTCACCGTGCCATGCATTGTCTACATCAGAAAGCGTCCATGTGTCTTTGAACGCAGCACCAGCTGCCTCGCTTCCAATCGGCGCAGCATAGTTGCGGTTAGAGTTAAACGGCGGGTCAAGATAGATCAAGTCTACGGACTCGCTGTCTATTCCGCGTAGAATAGGGAGGTTATCGTGTGAAAATACGGTGCGGTTTTGGACGTTCATTCGCCTAACTTACTCTTGGTTTTAAGACTCCAACCTTTAAACCAGAAGCCAGAGCATTCTGGAGGTCCTTCAGATTTTCTTCGGCTTCTGTTTTATTATCATAGGCGACATAAATTTTGTTGTTGTCTTCCACATTAATAATATGATACATACCATTTAATTCCTGAACACGTAGATTGCAATTACTGGATAAAATATAAGCTATTTCATCTGGAGTTTCTATAACAGACATAGTATTCTCCTTTCAGATTATTAGTGTGAGGTTTAGCGTCTCCCGCAGGACGTGCGTAATCAACATCACAATGGGAGTATTTTACACGCCTCCGCGGGGCGAGGTGTTGAGGTTGTGTAGCGCGTGTTGTCTGCGCGCAGGATAAGCGTTTAATTGTCAACATTGAAATTCCATAAAAGAACTTTGCCATCCCATCCCGCACTTGCGAGCATTTTTCCATCTGGATTGAACACTACGCTATTGACAACATTCGTATGTCCAGTAAGATTTTGTTTCTGTTCACCTGTTTTAGCATCCCAAAGACTGATGATTCCATTACGACTCCCACTTACAAGCATTCGTCCATCTGGACTGAACGTTAGACTGAAAACAGTATCCTTGTGCCCAGTAAGGTTTTGTTGCTGTTCACCTGTTTTAGCATCCCAAAGATGGATAGTTCCATCCGATCCTCCACCTGCCAAAGTCTTACCGTCTGGACTAAACGCTATACAAAAAATAGTCGTATCCGCTTTGAGGGCACGTTTATAGATACCTGACTTATTATTGCATAAATAGATGTAGTGCCCACCGGAAATGGCAAGTATCTTGCCATCAGGACTAAATGTTAGGTCAAAGACATGAAGTGCCGCTAGTACCGCTCTACAAGCTGTTAGTTTCATTCCGAGAATTCCAAGGATACCATCCCACAAACGGGACGGTATGTTCCGGTAACGCTCACACTCAGTGATAGTCTGTTTACGTTTACCTGTCTTAGCGTCCCATAGATGGATAGTAGAGGCAAAACCCCAACCATTCCTACTCCAACTTGCGAGCGTTTTACCGTTAGGACTGAACACTACACCCTCGACATCATTCTTATGTCCCGTGATAGTCTGTTTATGTTTGCCTGTCACAGTATCCCACAAACGGATATTGTGCCCATTTACACTGGCAAGTATCTTGCCATCAGGACTAAATGTTACACTACCAATATTTTTATCTCTTGTGAATAAGAATGGCTTTTGGTAGGTTTGCGTTTCATACCGTAGAAGACCTATAGGACCCGCCACTATCAGATACTTGTTATCAGGAGAATACGCAATATTCAGAACAGTATCTTCACTGTAGAACGCCTGCCCACTTAAGGTTTTGTAAAATTCAGCTTTAGAGAATTTGTAAGTTGCTGTATCGTCTTTAGACTTAACCACACAAACGGTACTGAAGTAGATCAGTAATGCGACACAGCCGAGTATCCATCTGTTGGTCAAAATGTAGCGTATCATCCAAACCTCCTTGATTAGTGTGGGGGTTTAGCGTCTCTGTAGGACGAAGTTATCAACGGAATAGAGTTTGTTCATTCACGAACACCTCAAGAATCAAGCGTTTGAAGTTGTTTGCGAAGGTTTGCCATTTCAATTGCGGTTACCGCTGCTTCCGCACCTTTATTTCCTGCTTTCGTTCCGGCGCGTTCAATTGCTTGTTCAATCGTATCTGTGGTAATAATTCCATAGATAATCGGAATGCCAGTATTAAGAGAAACTTGTGCGATACCTTTGGCACTCTCACCCGCAACGTAATCAAAATGCGGTGTAGCACCGCGAATAACGGCACCGATACAGATAAGCGCATCGTATCGCTCACTTTCGGCAAGTTGTTTGGCGATACTTGGCGTTTCAAAAGCACCAGGAATCCAGACAACATCAACTGCATCTAAATCACCGCCGTGGCGTTTAATAGCATCAAGTGCGCCATCCAAAAGTTTTGTGGTGATGAAACTGTTAAATCGGCTTACAACGATTCCGAATTTGAGTCCGCTGCTATTTAGGTCACCTTCATAGATGTTTGGCATATTTATTATTCCTACAAGAAATTCGCTTTTATATTTTAGAGGAGGTGTCCGAGTTTTGTGCGCTTTGTCTGTAGATAACGTTGGTTAAATGGATTCGGTGTTGTTTGTAAAGGAATTTGTTCCACAATCTCTAAACCATATCCTGACAACCCTTTGACTTTGTGCGGATTGTTTGTCATTAGCCGCATCTTTTTAACCCCTAAATCAACGAGAATTTGCGCCCCTATACCGTAATCGCGTAAATCTGGCGGAAATCCAAGACGTTCATTGGCTTCAACAGTATCCAACCCTTCATTGTCTTGCAGATGATACGCGCGAATCTTGTCTTTAAGCCCCATGCCTCTACCTTCCTGCCGCATATACAGCAGCACACCCCTACCCTCTTTCTCAATGTTTTGAAGCGCAATTTGGAGTTGCTCTCCGCAATCACAACGAAGTGAGCCAAAGACATCACCTGTCAAGCATTGGGAGTGGACCCTTACCAATATAGGGTTTCCATCGGCAATTTGCCCTTTGGTTAAAGCGACATGAGTGTCAGTCGAATCATTCGGTGGTGGTGTCCCGTCAACGCTACTCTCATAAGCGTGGAGTTTGAATTCTCCGTGTACAGTTGGGATAGTAGCAGTTGAAACTCGTTTAATCAGAGTTTCCGTTGTTCGGCGGTAGGCGATGAGGTCAGAAATAGTTATGATTTTAAGGTCGTGATGTTGTGCAAATTCAAGTAACTCTGGAACACGTGCCATAGTGCCATCGTCGTTGAGGACTTCACACAGAACCCCCGCTGGGTATAATCCAGCGAGTCTTGCCAAATCAACTGTTGCTTCCGTATGTCCAGCGCGTCGGAGCACACCGCCTGGTTTTGCTTCCAATGGGAAGATATGTCCCGGTCTCACAAAGTCCGTAGGGACAGCGTTTTCATCGACAAATTTACGAATGGTATACGCTCGTTCTTGGGCAGAAATTCCCGTGGTGACTTCCTTCGCATCAATTGTCACAGTAAATGCAGTTTGCATCTGCGCGGTGTTGTCAATGACCATTGGATTAAGCTGAAGTTCATTGAGTCTTTCGGAACAAGTGGGAAGACATATCAACCCGCGCCCGTGTTTTGCCATAAAGTTGATGGATTCTGCTGTAACCTTTTCCGCTGCCATGATAAGATCGCCTTCATTTTCACGGTCAGGTTCATCAACGACAATAATTATTTCACCCGCTTTAATGGCTGAGAGGGCTTCAGGAATAGTGCTAAATTTCATGATGTATTTTTGGCTTCAATTCTTTAACCGTATCCATGTTTTTGTAAAAATTCTAAATCAAGTGTCGGTGATGGCGTTATCTGATGTTGCATAAGAGTTTCAATATAACGTGCTATCACATCAACTTCAATGTTAACATTTTCGCCGTTTCGTTTTCCTCCAAGGGTTGTAACTTGTAAAGTGTAAGGAATGAGAGCTACCTCAAATTTATTATCAAAAACGTTCGCTATTGTTAAACTTACACCATCAACAGCAATAGAGCCTTTGTAGGCAATGTAAGGTTTCACGTTTGGACTGACTGTTATCTGGAGGATTGAAGCAGAGCCTTCGTGTTTCCATCCGCTGATGGTAGCAATTTCGTCCACATGACCTAATACGAGGTGTCCTCCAAGTCGATCACCTAATCGGAGTGAACGTTCCAGATTGACAGGCATGCCGACTTTACATGAACGCAAGGTAGTTCTGCGGCAGGTTTCCTCACTGATATCGGAAATGAATCCATCTTGTTCAAGATCACGGACTGTCAGACAGGGACCTTCAACGGCGATACTATCTCCTACTTTGGTATCCTCCAACACTGTTTCTGCCTTAATTTTGACAGTTACACCACTGGATTTCGGATGTACTTCGGCTATCGTGCCAATTTCTTCAATGATTCCGGTAAACATTATTAACGAAATATCCCTCAATTAATATGTCACAACCGAGTTCGGTGATTGTCAGTCGTTCTAATTGCTGTGCATCAGCCAAACGTGCAATTCCTTCACCGTCAAGGACGCCCGGTGCCTGATTCCCTCCAATGAATTTGGGTGCCACAAAACACATCGCCTTATCCACAACACCGGACGCTAATGCGCTTGTGTTGACTTTACCGCCCCCCTCTACCAAAACACTTGTTATGCCTTGTGCACCTAATGTCTCCATCAATGTTTTGAAACAGACCTGTCCTTCTTTCGCTGGTGTTACAATGACTTCGGCACCCGCCTTCTCCAAAATAGCGATGTTTTTTGCTGGTGCCTGCGGTGTAACAGCAATAATGACACCTGCTTCGCTCTCTGAGTTGAAAACCTTTGCTGATGTAGGTGTTCGTCCGTAGGAATCCAGAACAACACGTGTTGGGTCTTTTCCCTGTTTGTGCGGCAGTCGGGTAGTTAAAGCAGGATTATCGCTTGTAATAGTCCCGATGCCGACAAGAATTGCGTCTGCTTCATTGCGAAGTTCATGAACCTTTTGCCGTGATGCTTGGGACGTAATCCATTGTGATTCACCCGTGGACGTTGCGAGCTTTCCATCAAGACTCATCGCCATTTTCAATATAACAAACGGGTGACCCGTTTTCACATATTTTATATAAACCTCATTCAGTTTTTCCGCGTCATCAGCACATAATTCAACGGTGACATTTATACCTGCCTGTTCTAACTGCTGGATGCCCTTTCCTGTGACCTTTGGATTCGGGTCACGATGTGCAGCGTAAACGTGTGCGATTCCGGCTTGGATAAGCGCGTCGGTGCAAGGCGGTGTTCGTCCCCAATGACAACAAGGCTCAAGATTCACGTAAAGTGTCCCGCCTTTTGCTTTCTCATCGGCTGCTTGCAACGCATGAATTTCCGCGTGGGGTCCGCCTACCTCTTGATGATAACCTTCACCTACAATCTTCCCAGTATTAACAATCACCGCACCTACAAGCGGATTCGGACTTGTGCGTCCTTTTCCGCGTTGTGCCAAAGCCAATGCGCGTTGCATAAATGTTATATGCGTCTCGTTCATCGCAATGTATCACCTACAATGCTGTACATTTTGTAGGCGCGCTTTGTAAGCGCGACATATTATCTAAATAAACGCAGCGCGCGTTTGGTACGCTGCGGGGTTAAAAACCCCTTCCACAAGAACATTTCACTTAATAGTATACCACATTTTCACTGCAATTCAAAATCATTTTTAGCACCGTCTACTGACTTCAAACATTCAAGCACTTCAGCATGATCTACCGAATCGAATTGATGCGACCCAATATACATATACCGAATAATACCGAGTTTGTCAATGATAAACGTTGCGGGTCTGGCGATGTTGTAAGCCTCAAAGCTGAGCCAGTGGTATACGCCATAACTCTTAATGACACACCGATCCTTGTCAACCAATAGCGGGTACGTAATTCCGTTCCGTTCGGCATATCCTCGCAGTTCCCGAGGCCACTGTCCCGCAATACTGATCGGTGTGGCGTTGTATTCCGCGTAATTATCGGAATGTTCTTGTACTGCTGCCAACTGGCGGCGGCTATTTGGTCACCAAGTCCCTCGGAAAAAGGTCAAGACGACGTGCTGTTCGTCGCGATAAGATGTGAGTGACACCGCCTGCCGACGATGAGACGGAAGTGAAAATAAAGGTGCAGTATCGCCAATATTGAGAATCTTGTTTTTGCGTGGCATAGGGTTATTTTCGCAAAAATTATAGGTTGTGTCAAGTATGAAATAGCATGAGTGTAGGGCAATTTAGTTTTCGGTTTTTCGTCTTATGGGCGATGCATCAATATTCGGAGAGCTAACCCCTGTGGAAAGCCCTTGATCAGGATCTCGGGAAAACCACAGAGAACTGAATGTCCTTACTGACATTAAGGATTTCATACAAAACAGCAATCAATAAAAAGGAGTTTCACCTATGCAAAAACAACAAATTGCAGCGAGTTACCAACGGTTCCACGTCATTGCGTACGATTTGGATGAGACAGAAGACCTCAAAGCTGAGTGTAAGGCGCAATTGGGTGAAGGTGTTCGACTCGCTGACTAGAACAACATAGTTGCATACTGCAAAGCGGGCGGCTTGATGGAGGATTTCATCGCGGCCCTTAAGATACTGCTTGAGTATGTCAATCCGGAGGATATGGACCCGATACCGACTACCTCCTACCGCATTTCATGAACGAGGAACTTTGATGGGATGGGGATCGCCACTATTTCTTTGCGCGGCACGACCACACCAAGTGGGCAGATTTTTTGCCACACAACAATATTGATAATTATCATCTGACATTGGGTTCATGGTTCGGAGAGGGTGCCTTTGCACTCTGCTTTGGAGATTTGGATAGCACGGTGGCACCTCCTGAGCCAGATACCACCGAACCGGTGCTGACACTGAGCGGCTGCTGACTCTAATGACACTCAATTTTAAAATTCAACGCTAAGACAGGATACCTAACTTTAACGTGGGCACAAATCAAGTCCGCGAGATAGTATATCACTGCTTGTAGGCACGGTTGGAAACCGCGCCTACAAAATATTTCCTTATTTTAGATTTTAATATATACAAGGGTTTCCGATAGACTACGCCCACGGATCCAGCACGACCTTACCACACTCACCTGTCGACTGCAATTCCCACGCTTTCTGTACTTCACGCATTGGGAAAGTATGGGTGATGTAGGTGTTTAATTTATCGGTTGATTCTTGGATAACCTTCATCAATTTTGGATAGAAACCGAGGTTGTAGTGCCAATTCCCCCGTAAAACTAGACCTTTACGAATCATATCTCTGCTTGCGGCAAGCGGAAATTCTCCACCTTCTCCAACGAACGTAACCTGACCCTTTCTTCGGGCTGCATCAACCATCAACCGATGTGCTGCAGATGCGCCTGAGCAGTCAACTGCTTTGTCAATTCCGATACCGTTTGTCAACTCGCGAATTTGATTGAGAATATCTTCATCATTTGGGTTTAGGACGACTTCTGCGCCTAACTTTTTGGCGAGTTCGGCACGGTAGGGATGGCTTTCTACACCGATAACACGCGCACCACGATAACTAGCATTGATGATACCACCAAGTCCTACAGGACCTAAACCGGTTACCATCACAGTATCCAACGCATCGACTTGCATCTGTTCCATTGCACCAAATGTCGGTCCGAGTCCACAGCATGCCATTCCACCGTGTGCATAACTCATTCCATCAGGAATTGGAAATAGCAGATCCTCCATTTTATGCATATACTGTGCATAAGTCGCACCAGCAGGATCTGTTCCGAGTATTTCCCGAATGTTACGCCCACCAGTACAGTGAATATGCTCGCCGGTAACACACATATTGCACTTGCCACAAGCGTTCTGTGGTTGCACAACGACGTGATCCCCTACCTTGACACGACCAGGTTGTGCCACTTCAACGACTTCACCCGCTGCTTCGTGACCAAAGTGTTCACCTGTACCACCGCCTTTAAATCCTTTATATTCAGTACACATCGGAACGGCATGAATTTTAACGACTACGACATCCCCAGCTGCCTTGGGATCAGGTTTGTCAACCACGCCACCTTTACCTTCACCAAACATTGCTGCTACTTTCATATATATGTTTACCAAAACTCTCCGATACCTAACAAAGTAGGTATTCTGATACGGAGATAAAGACATTCCTCCTTCTAAAATGTGTTAATACCATACCATAGTCAATAAAATCTGTCAAGCAGTAATTTCACTCAATTTGAAGCATTTAGGTATCCTATAGCTTCTACCTTCGGGCACAACTCCCTGACTAAAACGGATAAAATCTATTACCGACAAACATTTCTATATTTCTATCTAGGATCATTTAGTTTTAGGTTTTCAGAATGCAACATTGGGACTTAGCGCACTATAATTCGCGTAAATTGGGGTTACAAACCCCTCCCACAAGAATAATTCACGCTGATTTTCAAGAAACCGCGGAAAACTGAATGGCTCTGTGTTATGATGTATAGTCTTGACATTTTTCAGATGCAAATATATAATACTTTGTGGGTGAGACTGTCCAGGGAACTAAGCATTGAACATTAACGCAAATCCGGCACGAATAGGTGTCACAGTAGGAACAGACTTAGAATACACGACAATGAACCGCGCCATTGCTGATAGAGATCATGGAAGTGTAACTATGAGGCACAGAGGCATTTCAATTAAACTGCTTATACTTGTAATACCATTTCTAAGAGATTATATTGCATTATTTCGTCCGTCGGGTAGAGTTTGCGATACCCTTATGCGTCGATTTTAGTGTTATGCGGTGGAAAAAATGGACACCTGTCGCCCCTCTGGGGCTTGGTAAACACAGACATCAGCTTCTATACACCTATCGCCTCTCCGAGGCTATAATCAATCGTATCTCAGCACCAGCGGTGCGGAAGGTGTATAGAAAAGTATACCACAAGAAACCAAGCACCAGCGGTGCGAAAGGTGTATGGTATAAAACAAGCTATTATGATATTTTGTCAATTAGATATGGTATAAGTTGATTCAGCGATATTGTTCGACGTTTTCATGGTCTCAACGATCCGTTCCAACCAACTGATAAGGATTTCCTGAAAGCGAAAAAGCATTGACTATCTGGTGAGCCAGCGAATAAACTGGCGACGACATGGGCATCTATTAAGAATCGCTTCTAACATATTTCATGGTAGATAGGTGATGGTTTTCAGCAACAGGCAGAGTTGTACTTCTAAAGCCGTATTTTAAGAGGTCTACAACTCTGTCCACTTCAATCATTTCATGTTGAACAATGATTCCCAACCTCAAACCTCCCTCTTCAAGCACGTCCTGCTTATTACACTCCTCAGCCTTATAGGACGTGTTGGCACATTTTTTCTCATCGACGTTGCCCTCGGTAATTGGTTCGGCGATACTGCGGAGATGGATTTTATCTACTACTATTGGGGCATCGCTGCATTTCTTATTGAGTTGCTTAGTGCTGCTTCTGCTTACTCTGTCCTCGTTCCTTTGTTAGCGGAAGCGCGTGCGAAAGGCGAAATAGAGGCACAACGTTGTGTCCAATCCATTCTTTCGCGTTATATGATGTTAATGCCGTGGCTATGCTGTCTATTAGCCTCTATTTCATGGGGAATCTCGCAACTTTTTTTTTCAAACGCGGGACTTACGGTTTCTACTGCTATCGGCATTGTTTGTGGATTCCTCTGCTTCACAATTATCGCATCTGTCCGCTGGATGCTCAAGGCGATTTTAGACACCTACCAAGCATTTCATCTACCCGTGATTGTGCAGGGGTTACGCGCTGTCCTTGTGATAGGAACTATATTTTTATGTAAACCGTATATGAGTTGGTTTAGCATTCCGCTTGCCTTAATCATCGGTGAACTGTTTCAAGCAATAATTCTATTTCAACGATGTGGTGTTATCCTTAAACTTCCGTTGCGCGATTTTTTTAGTCTGAAACGCAACACTTCAGATGCAACGGATGTTCCATACCCCAAACTATTTCTGCGACAATGCCTCCTGATGATGGGTGCCGCTATATCAGACGGATTAAATCCTGTTGTTGACAGAGGCATGGCAAGCACACTCGGAGCGAGTTCAGTCTCAAAACTTTACTATGCACTCCGTTTGTGTGCTATTCCTGAAACGCTGACAGGCGTGACGCTTCCCGTTCTACTTTCACATTGGGCAAAGATATCCTCATCAGAAAATGTAAAGCAGCTGCAGCAAAGTGTATGGAGAGGTGTTTTGATGGTGATCGTTCTGATGGTGCCGTTTCTACTCGGTTTTTATGTTTTCCGGTCAGATATTGTGTCACTATTATATGGGCATGGGAAATTGTCTGTAGAGGGACAAAGTCATATTGCTTCCCTGCTTGGTATTTACCTAATCGGAACGCTTCCGAGACTAATTAGCAGATTGCTTGTCCGTGCGCATCTCGCACGTCAAGACCATTTGACAGTTGTCACAGCAACGCTTATCAGACTTATCCTGAATCCGGTTCTCAATTGGATTTTCATGCAGTATTGGGGATTAGAAGGGATTGCTTGGTCAACAGCGTTGCTCTCTTATCCGATTCTTGCTTATATTGCGATTGAATTCTGGCGCAAAAGCTAAACCTTTAAAAAACACTCTGGGTGATTAGACGTGATACCCTGCACGCCGAAAGCGCACATTTGACGTATACGTTCGATATCATCCACTGTCCAACTCCATAGTGTTATACCACGTCGGCGGACTTCGTAAGCGAATTCAGCGGTTATCAGTTGGTGATTGACGTTAAGCAGACTGCTTCCGAGTGAACCGAGTTGCTGGCACAACTGGATAGGGTGTGTGTGTTCGTTGCTACTCCCGATAAGCCAGCCTGTTGGGATTCGTGGTTCTAAGGAGCGAACAGTTTGTAAAACGGCGGAATGGAAGGAGATAACAACGGTCAGTTCAAGCACGTTCATCTCTCGGATTTTTTCTACAACTGCTTCAGTGATCAAAGAATCCTTAATCTCCAAAACCGCAATTGCTTTGTCTGTGATACATTCTAATGCTTCTGCAAGTGTCGGTACCGGTTCACCTGCAAACTGTTCATCAAACCATGCCCCCGCATCTGCCTGCTTGATAGTTTCTAAGGTTGTTTGTTTTATTGGACCGTGCATGTCTGTTGTTCTATCCAAGGAAGGATCGTGTATCACAACAATTTCACCGTCGGCGGTGCCGTGCAGGTCAAATTCAACGGCATCCACGCCGATCTCAATCGCTTTCTTGAATGCCGCAAGCGTATTTTCTGGCGCACTCCCCGATGCCCCTCGATGTGCAATACGAATGCACGCATCCATAATGTCCTGTTTTCTATTATATGTTGTCACGATGCTTGTTTATCTTTTTTCTGAGAGTCGTGCGGCTGATGCCGAGTAATTCGGCAGTTTTGCTATGATTATCCGAGCATTCATCTAATGCAAGTTCAATAAGCGTTTCTTCCAACAGTGCTACAATATCATTGAAAAATCGCGGTCTGCCTTCGGCAATAGCTGCTTTCGTCATGTCTTGTAAAATAGATTTTAATGAGGTTTCCAGATGTGAAATGTTAGAGGTATCAGTGCTGCGACCTGAGTGTATTTCCGAGGGTAGGTCATCTGGCAGAATTACATCTGATCGAGAAAGTGCAGCTGCGCTTCTGAGGCAGTTTTCCAATTCTCGAACATTACCCGGCCAAGTATAATTTTGTATCAGTTCCATGCCTTCTTCTGAGATACCACGGATCGGTTTGCCGAGTTCAGTTTGGATGAGTTGTAAGAAATGCGTGACAAGCAGCGGAATATCTTCCTGTCGTTCCCGCAAAGGGGGAAGATGGATTGAGATACGTTTGAAACGGTAGTAGATATCCGTGCGGAACTGCCCAAGTTCAACCATCTGTCCAAGTTCCCGATTCGTAGCGGCGATGACACGGACATCTACTTTAAGGGTTTGCGTTCCACCTAACCTTTCAATTTCTTGTGTTTGTAATGTCCGTAGCAATTTGACCTGCAATGCGGGGCTCATGTTAGCGACTTCATCAAGAAAAAGCGTACCGCCATCTGCTAATTCAAATCGCCCGGGTTTTCCCTCTGCTTTAGCATCGGTGAAGGCACCTGCTTCGTAGCCGAACAATTCACTCTCTAACAGTCCATCGGGAAGCGCGCCACAATCAACTGGAATAAACGGTTCATCTTTGCGTTCACTTCCTGCGTGAATTGCGCGTGCGACGAGGTCTTTTCCTGTGCCTGTTTCACCTTCAATTAGCACTGTTGTAGTGTTGCTCGCCATCACGCCGATGAGTTTGTAAATTTCTCGCATCTGCTCGCTTTTTCCAACGAGTTGATGCCCGCGTTGCTCCATTGGAGAATCGCGATCAGTTTCCGTTGGCAAAGTGCTTCGAACGGATTGCGTTCGGAAGGCGCGCTCAAGCACGCTTCTCACGACATCTAAATCGATCGGTTTAGGGACAAAATCGAAGGCGTGTAAACGCATTGCCTCTATTGTTGTATCCACATCGTCATAAGCAGTAATTATAACGACAATTACCCACGGGTGGTGCGTCTTAATTTCTTCCAATGCCTCCAAGCCGCTCATCCCCGGTAATTTGACATCAAGCAAAACCACGTCCGGCTTGTCTGATGCAATGCGCCGTAAACCCTCCTCAGCACTGTTCGCGATGCTGGCGTTATAACCTTCACCTTCCAGAAACTGCTTAAATGCCCAACAGATCTTCTCGTCGTCGTCAATTACCAATACATTTTTCATGATAATCCATCACTCGTTTGGCATCCTCACGCCTTTTGTCGATTTCCACCCTCTATTGAAAGCAGAAATTTTTTCCCATCATCACTCATCTCAGGTTCATCTGCTTCCGATGCTTTTACCTCAAGTTTTTTCTTGAGTACAGGGTAAGAATCTACTATTGGAGTTTCACTCAGAGATGTCAAAGCAGGTTTACATGCTTCAGCTGCTGTGATTGTATCCGCGAGCCGCTCATTTTTTCGCTTGTTGTGTGCTGCATCCCGTGCTTTGAAATCCGGTATAACTTGTTCCGCAAATAGTTCTAACGATTCGCATATATCTTCGTGTCGGTTCATTCCAGCTTGCTGAATGAAAACGACCTGATCAACCCCCGCGTTCTCCATTATCTCTAAATGTTCACGTACTTGGTCAGGAGTTCCAATTCCCGCACGTGCTTCAGCGGGGTCTTGCTTTAAATGTCTATACAGTTTCCAAATATCCGTTTCTCCCGGAATTTGTGATCCATTATAATAGTAGTGCGCAAGGGCAAATCGGAAGAAACGTAATCCATCTAAACCGCGGGCGAGGGCAATATCCTCGTTGGTATGGCAGGAAAAACCGGACACCATCGCAATGTTCGGGTTTACCCTTTGTGTCAGAGGTGTGCATTCGTTTTCAAAGATTTCATAATATTCCTCAACCCAGAATTTAGCTTCGTTTGCATCAACAAAGGCAAAGGTTAGCGCGCCTAATCCATGTCTGGCGGCGTATCGGAGACTCTCTCTGCTGGAGCAGGCTATCCATGGTCGCGGGTGTGGTGTTTGCAAAGGTTTCGGGACAACGTTGCGAGGCGGCATTGAAAAATGCTTTCCGTCATAACCCGCATAAGGTGCCTGCGTCATCATTTTAGCAGTTTCGCGTGTACATTCCTCCCACATCTCTCGCTTACATTTTGGGTCAATGTTGAATCCACCGAGTTCCATGTGTGATGCCGATTCGCCTGTTCCCCATTCTACACGTCCGTTTGACACCAGGTCAAGCGTAGCAATACGTTCGGCTACACGTGCAGGGTGATTATATGCTGGTGGCATCAGGACAATTCCATGCCCAAGCCGAATCTGCTTTGTGCGCTGGCTACATGCTGCGAGAAATACCTCTGGTGCAGAAGAATGTGAATACTCTTCAAGGAAGTGGTGTTCTACCTCCCAAATATAGTCAAATCCAAGTTTGTCAGCCAATTCTACTTGGTCTAAAGCATCTTGGAAAAGTTTGTGTTCTGCCCCTTCTTCCCATGGGCGTGGGATTTGGTGTTCATAAAACAACCCGAATTTCATGCGTTTATGTTGTTCCTTTCTCACAGTTTAGTCCGAAGTTACAGCACATAATGTGTATCTACTCCTTTTCGAGTGTCTGCATTTCCGCTTCTGTTAACTGCCATTCAAAGATGTCTAAATTCTCACGTAGATGTGGCTCCGAACCAGATTTAGGAATTGTAATAATTCCTTTCTGTATCAGCCAACGTAATGCGACTTGTGCTGCAGTCTTTCCGTGTCTGTTTCCGATTTTTGTTAGTTCCGTGTCTCCCGCAAGGTTTCCCACGGCGAGCGGTCGGTGAGCGGTGATAGGAATGTTGCGTGTTGCGCAATAATCTCGCAACTCTTCCTTGTTGTTCCGGACATGATATTCAACCTGATTTGTGCAAATTGGAAGTTCAGATATCTCACACGCCCGTTTCACTTGTGCGATGCTAAAATTGCTGATGCCGATGCTTTTCACTTTGCCTGCATCGTATATTTCTTGGAAGGCAGCAAAAGTTTCCTCAAACGGCACAGCGTCACTTGGCCAATGGATTAGTAGCAGGTCAACATAGTCCACCTGTAAATCACTTTGACATATATCAAATTGCGCGAGCACATCGGCCTGTTTAAGATGGGTGTGCCAAATTTTAGAGGTGACAAAGAGTTGCTCACGTTCAACGCGAATATCTTGCAGTGCTTTCCCAATTGACCGCTGGTTTTCATACATCCACGCTGTATCAATATGGGTATATCCCAATTCAATTGCTTTTTTGATAATTCGCTCGCACTGCTTACCTTTTAGTCGCCAGGTTCCTAAGCCTAACATCGGTATTTCGTGTCCTGATGCAAGTTTAATATTTTTCATAGGTTTCAAGATAGGTTTTCAAGTATACCCAAACACTCCTTTTTATTGCATGATAGCCAATTCTGGAAAAAAGTCAAGAGAAATATGGTGTGTGGGCCTGTAAAGTTTAAGGGTATTGCCTAACTAATGGTATTCGGTTGTGGTTTTCCTTCGAGATTTAAGATGTCAAACACATTGCCATTGGTAGGCGCGCCTCTTACTCTTGCGTAGAGAACTTGTGTAACAAAAACTTTACACGCCCTTGTTGATGTGTCCATATTTGATGGAGTGTGTTGCTTGACGGCTCGGGTAGTTCATAGGGATGCCTTTGATAGGTTGGTTGTTTCTCAGATACAAAGGGGCAACGCTTATCAGAAGAAGTCAAGAAAAAAATCGTCAAATATTTTTTTCTTGACTTCTTTGACCAAATATGTTATTATTTTTCCAATTGATGCCGAATTTTTGCGCGGTTAAAAAGGGGACCGCTAATTCTTGTACCATTATTTTAGTCAAAACTCTCCGCAGGAAACCACCAATAAAGGGGAAACGGATATGATGGAATTTGTAAAAGACTATTGGAAATCTTCTCTACTCGGTGCGCTTGGGGCACTCGTGTTACTCTATATCGGACTTTTTATTTACGATGGACTGACCCCGAGCACAACACGAGAAGTAGAAGATGCAAACACCCACAACACTGCAAAACCACCTCCACCCGGTGCAGCACATGGCGGACACTGGCACGGAGATGAATGGCACGACGCACCGCATATCCCGCCGCCAAAGATCAAACGCGTGCGTACCAAGACAAATACCCGCCAAAACCGTGCACTGAAGAACATTGGACCCATCCTCCCCATCACATGTGCTATTCCAGCACCACCACCTCTCCCAGCAGATATCCAGACGCGCCTTAACCAGATATATAAAAAAACGCAATAAGTCGTTTTGGACTTGGAAGTTTTTATTTTTCAGATTTCTCACGTTATACTTTCGGTGAGAAACTTCTCAAAGATGTTGGTTTCTCGGTAGTTATATTTATAGCCTGCCTCTGCGAGATACAGGGGCGTGTATCTTGTTGAGTAGTGGTGTTGTTGTCCATACCATGCCCTCTTGACGAAAGACCAAAAGCCTTCCATCGTATTGGTATGGATGTCGCCAGCCTCCCATTTCTCACTACGGTTAAGTGTCTCATGTTTCATTTCCTTACCGATTTCGTTGTAGCCTCTATACTGATCGGTAATGAGTTCAGAATCTTCGGTATTGACGAATCTGTTGATGAAGTCGGAGATCGTCTCACCAGTGGCGTTGGATACGAGTTGTGCGATGACGTGTCCACCACGTGCGACTGCGCCCAGCACGGCATCTTTAGCGGTGCCGCGTCCGCGTTTACGGGGTTCACCATCCTCCCGGTCATAGTCTTTGCGACGCTTACCACCGATATAGGTTTCATCTGCTTCAATGACCCCTTGTAGTAGGACATTATCCTTTCCCATCTCTGTGCGTATAGCCATCATTAGACACCAAGCAGCTTTCTGTTTCATCCCTAAATCGCGCGCAAGTTGATGGGAGGACAAACTTTTCTTTGCGTTTGCCATGAGAGCGATAGCGAGAAACCACTTTTGGAGCGGTATCTTCGTGCCGTGAAATATTGTGCCGTGTGTCACCTTGAATGTAGCACGGCAATCGTGGCAGTTCCAGCGTCCGACACGCCCAACCTCGCGTTCGTTCCGCCTTCGGGCGTTTAGACTTGGACAATGCGGGCATTCTGGCGATTCTTTCCATCGGAGCCGCTCCAGATATTCGATGCAATCCTCTTGCATTGAGAACGTCTTCATCACCTTGATTAAATCCATCAGAAAACACTCCTGTTTTTTGGAGTTGCATTTTTCTGATAGTTTCTGATACAATATCAGATAAGTGTGAACCAGAAAAGCAACTCGCTTTTTTGAGTTTCAAATAGGGGGTTGATACCCCCTATTTTCTTACTGATATTATACTATGAAAACCCTTTATTTACAAGGGTTTAGCGCACTTTTCCAACTTTTGTCAAGTCCAAAACGACTTATTCCGTTAGATAAAGTCCTTGCCTTTTATACAGATGGTGTCAATCAACGTGCCATACCATAAGAATAACAGAATCCCCTATGGGCGAGATGCTATCATCCGATGCTGAGGCAAATTGATTACGAATAGTTTTGAAGGAGGTTCGTTTTATGAATATTTTAAAAAATTTAGCAACCCACAAATATTTCTTCTTCGCTCATGTCAAGAGTAAGTGCTTTTGACGAGTTTTGCTATAAAATCAACACTGACAGCTTTTAGATTCATGATGAACTCACAGATTGCGACGTAACCGGCGAGGAACTTTTTATGAACGCCACGAAAGGGACGAAGGAAGTTTCGCAGCGTCGTCCAGACACCTTCAATCGTCCTTGTATGGATCTCGTAAAGACCATCACCGTCTGCGTCTCTTGCCCACTCGCCATCCTTATGGAGAACAATCTCACGGGCGCGCTGAATACGGTTATAGCCACGCCAACCATCCGTATACACCGTTGAAGTCGGCAACGTCCACTGATGAACGTGTGTTGAAAGCGTCGCAGAATCGGTGTGCCGCACAACACGTAATCTCAGGAGACCGCTTTCGCGACCTTTCGTCCCAACAATAGGCGGACGATCATTGTCATAAGTCCCATGTTCCCTGCGTTTATTGCCACGCCGACGCGGCGGATCCGAAGCATCAACGTGCTTATCGCCTTTTTCACCGGCGTTTTGAAACATCTCATCTGTTTCGACTTCAGCATCAGGTAAAGCAGCTTCGGGTTGTATCTGCTCTGCCGAAGTTTGGAGTTTACGTCTTATAGAAAGAACGGTTTGACGACTTAGACCCAGTTCACACCCGAGTTGTGCACTTGAAACACCTTGACAGACACCGCGCAAAAGCAGAACGACCTGTGAGGGACGAAACTGCGTGCCAGCAAAGACCGTCCCGGTATAGAGGTTGTAGATGCTCTCACAGTGTTTGCAGCGATACACTTGTAGACCACTTGTTTCAGTCGGACGGAACTTGCGTGCCTCCGCCACGCTCGCTTGGCATTTTGGGCAACACAGCCCTTGAAGGTGGAAATGATCCAACACCCACGCTTGAGTTTTTTCTTCATCCAGGAGAGATTGTATTGGAAAGTCCATAGGTAACACGCTAACATAACTTTGAAAAAATAGCACTTACTTTTTACATGAGCCTTCTTCTTTATACTGATATATGTCGTCATTTTTGCCTGGACTTCAAGTAGTTCTGGTGAGGTTTTATATTATGACGATTTTGAAGATGAGATAATTGATGCGAAATATGAGTTCAAAGACCATGTAGGTGAATGGGTAGAAGAGGGCGGCGTTATCAGTCAGACCCAGGAAACCCCTGGTGACCACACGTATCTCGTTCTGAATGGCGAATTTGAGGAGCCGCATACTGGGTTGGTGATGATCCGCGTTGATAAGTGGGGAGATGGTGATCATGCGCGTTGTGGAATGGGATTTCGTCTTGATCCAGGCGATGGCGCGGGTTACGCGTTTCTTATTCATGAGTTTCTGAATAATGTGGAATTCCTCAATGACCATCGTGCTTGGAAGGATAATGATGCTAATCCTCCGTTCGGTCCGATAGAAATCGGTACGTGGTACTGGATGAAGGCTGAAATATCAGACGCGGGTCTTACGG
The DNA here is from genome assembly GCA_965197475.1 of Candidatus Poribacteria bacterium. Taxonomy (GTDB): domain Bacteria; phylum Poribacteria; class WGA-4E; order WGA-4E; family WGA-3G; genus MSPOR6. Next base: position 3,935,265 of record CBDANF010000003.1, read on the forward strand.
GCAAAATCTGGGAAGATGGCGAAGCAGAACCGGAAGATTGGCTCCTTGAAAGCCCATTGGATTTTGGAGATCTTAGACCGAAGAGCGGTCAAGTGGGTCTAAACGGAGGGTCAAGCAAAGAACCACCCGAAAGTACAATTGTATCTTTTGACAATTGGACAATTTGTAATACTGCTGATGAATGCACATTGAGTGCGATTATTGCTGTTCAAGCAGCTGGCAAACTTCCAACGGTTTGGGGTGCGCTCAAAGCGCGCTATTAAAGCTAACTTGTTGTCACAACTAAGGTTTGGGCAATATTGTAGCAGAAAAGAGGCGCGTAAATTGCGCGACTCCAAACGCGGATACGCTTACAATCCTGGAAATCTGATAATCCTGTAAATCCTGGTTCAGACAAAAGGGAAGCGAGTCAAACCGGGCGGACAAGGTTTCCCTCCTACAAAGAGCGGACAGAAAACCCACCAGCCCGTATCGGCTACTACATGTATACGCGTATACTTGTATACGCCTCGCTTTCCCCACCCAACTTTTTCTTGATAATTTTGTTGAGATATAATATCCTTAACGTACTCATTTAGGGAGTTCGGCATAAACCCGTGTCGTGTCCTTCCTTCTAACTTGCAGAATGGTAAACCTCAACACTTAGAAGCAATAGAATATATGTGTATTGAAAGGAGTTTATGAATGAAATTAGGTAGCTACTTGTCTATGGTATTTATTAGACATTATTCCTTGAATAACTAATTAGTTGTCCGTTTGGTTAGTCTCTATTATACTTATTACAATCGGACAATAGGAGGCTAACTCATGATAAGTTTTCAAGAACTAAGGGACAAACCTGATACGCTCCTGTCCCTCACCGGATATACCTTAGAAGATTGGACTGAACTATCACCTTATTTTACTAAATGTTTTTTAGAGTATGTTCAAACACATACCCTTGCAGGAAAACCGCGCAAAAAACGGAGATATAAACCGTATAAAAATAGTCGTTTTGATACACCTGAAGATATGTTGCTATTTATACTGATTTACCTTCGTGAAGCACCGAAACAAGTGCTATTCGGTGCGCTCTTTGGCATGTCTCAACCTCTTGCTAATAGATGGATTCACTTGCTTTTATCGATATTGAACAAAGCATTAGCAGAACTTGGAGAGTTGCCATCTCGGGAAACAGACCCCGCACCTATATGTGCTCCATCAAAAGTATCAACTCAAAATCAAGAAGGAGAACATTTTTTTCATGATAGCACCGAACGCCCTATACGACGCCCAAAAGACCTGTCAACTCAAAAGGCGTATTATAGTGGTAAAAAGAAATGCCATACAGTGAAAAATAATCTGATTATCAATGAGGCCTGCAAAGTCGTCCTATTGACACCTTCTTTTGAAGGAAGACACCATGACAAACACATAGCCGATATGGTGGGCTATTGTGTGCCACAGGGTAGCACATTGTCCCAAGATACCGGTTTTCAGGGTTTCGTTCTCCCGGATATAAACATCATTCAACCAAAGAAAAAACCGAGAGGTAGAGAACGGACGAATGAAGAAAAAGAAAACAATAGAAAGATAGCGTCTATACGCATACGCGTTGAACATGCGATTAGTGGTGTCAAAAGATGCCGCATTGTCAAAGATAAACTCAGGAATTGGAAGAAAGGGTTTTGTGATTTAGTTATGGAAACTTGTTGTGGTTTACACAACTTCCGACTAAACTTTAGACCCTGGCGTTATGAAACTCCTGTTATTTAAATCATTATAATGTCTAATAGATATGCTTAAATAGGTGAACCCGGATTATGAAGGAAAGTGATGTTATTCTTGCGCCGTTGTTCCAAGCTAATGAGGAGTTAAAGTATAGTCCTACAATTGTTCTGCAAGAAATGCCATGACCTTACCGTGACTTGCTTGTATGTGGTCTAAGGACAAGGTTGAATCAGTACATTCACGGATTTGATGAAATTATTTCACCGACTGATGCTGATTCGTATTAAGCGGTCTACGCTCGGAATCTCTGATTTGACTTAGTTTTCTGGTCGTGATCCCGCGTCGCCTGGTGCGTGGACAATCGGTAGCATTTCAGAAGAACGGTATAAACGTTTGTTGCAAAGGTTAGTTGATTATCTAACAAACATCTAAGGCGGATCTTCAAAGTATACATGTTGGGTTTTGATAACTCTACCCAACTTACGCACTTATACTGTGCGGATACTCTCAATCCTGAAAATCTGCAAATCCTGGTTCAGAAATAAAAAGTTTGGGTTTCACTGTCGCTCTACCCAACCTACGTACTCTCGTTATTTTAAGTTATCAAGGCGATGATGGCAATAATCGCGGCACCGACAGCAGGACACACAGTAAGGACAGCCAACACTTTACTGCTGCCTTCTTGCTTACCTTCCAATTTCCCTTTTATCCACCCTACATCGCGTTCCAAAGCACCGACGCTGGTATCCAGAGAATTGAGACGTTTTCCACACGTGCGTTGTTTTCTCTTGCTTGTGTCTCAATCCGCGACAAGGATTCAAGTACTCTTTCTCGGAAATCTTGATCTGACATTCAATTCTTCCTGTGTGCAGTGTCCGTACAGAATAGCATACGCGCATGCATAAGTCAAGTAAGCCTTGACATAAGCAGGGTTATTTAGTTCTCCGAATATTTAGATTTTCAATTTAAGACTTTCCGCTGTAGGAGCGATCTCCGAATCGCGACTTTTCGGATAAACTGGACAAAAGTCTAAAACTAAATAGCCCTGGTTCCAACGCCTACAACTTGACCCTAATACGGTTTTCGTGTATGATTATCTCATCTGTTCAGAATTAACACGTTTTAGGCAAAGTTGTATCATCTATTGCTACTAAATGATATAAAAATGTTACCATATCTGTTTATGTGGTGTCAAATTCAATGGAAGCGACTGTTTCCTATGGAGGATTATATGTTTGATCAGGTATTACAAGAGGTTGAGGCACAGTGTAGGGAAGAGAGAATTCCGATGTTAGGACCCGAAAAGGCAAAATTTCTCGCTGACTGTGTAGAGAAGGCGAAGCCATCACTGATTGTTGAATGCGGAACTGCTATCGGATATTCCGGTTTGTGGATGTTGCGGGTGTTAAGGGCTGCAGGTACTGGTCGTTTGATAACAATTGAAATTGATGCAAACCGTGCTAATCAAGCACGCGGCAATTTTGAACGTGCTGGTTTAGCTGATCTTGTTGACTCTCGCATAGGTGATGCGCAAGAGGTACTCAAAAGCATCCAAGAACCTGTGGATTTTCTACTTCTTGACAATAATTTCGATAATTATTTCCCATGTTTTCAGGCGATTGAATCACAATTGACAAATCCGGCAACCGTATTAGCGGACAACGTTGGGATCGGTGCAGATTCTATGGCGGATTACCTTGAACACGTCCGCGCCCGCTATGAATGCGAAACGCATTGGTTTGACATTGATCTGCCTTGGGTAAAACAAGATGCCATTGAGGTGAGTATCTATCGCCGTTAAAAATAATATCGTTAGGAGGTCCAATGACATATAATTTTACTAATGTTGCGCGGTTACCTTCAGCAGGTGATAACGTCGCTATTGCTACGCAAAGATTAGATGCAGGCATACAGATTCGGCACAATAGCGAACAGTTTTCTTTATCTCACACCGTGTTAGAAGGGCATCGATTTGCCCTCCAACCGATTACAGAGGGTGATCCGCTACTGTCTTGGGGATTGCCTTTTGGTTATGCGTCACGTTCTATTGCTTCTGGCAATTATGTATGCAATCAGAAGATGATCGATTCATTGTCGATTAGAAATCTGAATTTTGAGTTGCCAGCTAGTCCGAACTTTACTGATATGATGGTGCCTTATACGTTAGATGAAACAGAATTTAGTCCGGGGAAACAGGTGGAATGTTATGCAGAAGATCGCCAATTTCTCGGCTATCAACGTCTTGGAAATCGAGGGGTTGGAACACGGAACTATATCGTTGTGATGGGCACGACAGCACGCACCTCTGGCTTTGCAAGAAGGCTTGCAGACGAGTGTTCGGGAAGTGCAGAAAGATTTTCTAACATAGACGGTATCGTTTCTGTGACTCATACTGAAGGTGGAGAGGGAAATACTCCAAATAATGTGGATATGCTGCTTCGGACGCTTGCTGGTTTTACGGTGCATCCAAATATCGGTGCGATCCTTCTTGTTGACTACGGCGATGAAGCGGTCACAAACGAGATGCTCAAAGAATATATGCTGCGCGGAGGGTATGAACTTGATAATGTGATACATGATTTCTTTAGGATTGCAGGTAGTTTTGATGCAAACTTGGTTCAAGGCACTGAGATAATTAATGGGTGGTTAGATTCCGTTAATAGTGTTTCACGTAGCGAACAGTCTTTGGAAAATCTCAAAATAGCGTTGCAATGTGGCGGTTCGGATGCCTTTTCGGGTGTGTCTGGGAATCCACTGGCGGCTTATGTTGCGATGGAGGTCATCCGTTATGGCGGATGTGCTAATCTCGCAGAAACGGATGAGCTCATCGGTGCGGAGGCGTATCTTTTGCAAAACGTTCGCGACCTGCCGACAGCACAGAAATTCCTCAGTACAGTAGAAAAATTTAAGGAACGGGTCGGATGGCATGGGCATTCTGCAGAAGGGAATCCGTCTGGTGGGAATAATTTTCGGGGTCTCTATAACATTGCCATAAAGTCAATCGGTGCAGCGATGAAGCGACACCCTGATGTCTGTCTTGACTACGTCATCAATTATAGTGAATTGATGGACAAACCGGGATACTATTTTATGGATAGTCCGGGCAACGATTTAGAAAGTATCGCGGGGCAGGTTGCGTCTGGATCAAATATGATTTTCTTTGTTACAGGCAACGGTTCGATTACAAATTTTCCGTTCGTGCCGACGATTAAGATTGTCACCACGACTGGTCGATATAAGATGCTTGAAATGGATATGGATGTGAATGCTGGGGCTTATCTCAATGGAACACCGATGGACCAGCTTGGTGAAGAGATGCTTGATCTGACGGTGAATGTCGCATCAGGTGAGCGTTCGGTAGGAGAAAAGGCGGGACATTCCCAAGTTTCGCTGTGGCGTGATTGGAAACAGACAGGCCCTACGGATTTATCGCCTGCGCTTGAGGCATCAGCGGTTAAATCTGGGGAACCCGTGCCGATTAAATTAGCGGAAGAAAGCAAGATTTCTACAGCTGCATACACTTTTCAGGCTTTTCAGACAGCAGACGGGTGTCGTAGCGATCAACTCGCGCTTATCTTGCCGACAAGCCTCTGTTCTGGTCAGATTGCACAGATGATTGCGCACCAATGCAACGAACACAGGATCGGAAAATCGCAAGGAATATCCCGTTTTGTAGCACTTGCACATACGGAAGGATGTGGTGTTTCAAGCGGACGTTCCGAAGAGATATACACCCGCACCATGATCGGACACCTGACACATCCGACGGTAGCACTTGGTTTGCTACTTGAGCACGGTTGTGAAAAGACGCACAATGACCACGTCCGACATGAAATTCAGAAACTGGGTATTTCACCTGAATGCTACGGTTGGGCAAGTGTGCAATTAGATGGTGGAATTGATGCGGTAATTGAGAAGGTACACAATTGGTTTGCAGATGAACTGGCTGATAAACCTTCCGTTCCAATTATTGATGCTGGGTTAGAACACCTCTGTATAGCGGTTACTTCAACCGGCGAGGCGACTGAGCCTGTTTCGCAGTCCCTCATGCGATTGACAGATGCCATTGTTACCGCAGGTGGAACGGTAGTTGTTCCCTCAAATGCCACGTTCTTGACGGAATCTTTAGCTTCCTCATTAACTTTGGCTTATGGGCAAAAAGTTGAAAAGGCAGGTTTCCACATCATGGAGACCCCCACCGATCAACCGACAGAGATATTGACAGGTTTAGGCGCGACGGGTGTAGGACTTGCACTTGCGCATATCGTTGGGGCACCGCTGCAATCACATGTGATGGTGCCACTGATTCAAGCTTCTACGGATTCTAATACGCAAACTAACTTTGGTGCAGATTTGGATTTGACATCTGTTGATGTTGACGAGATGTTAACGTTGATTGTGGAGGTGGCTTCGCGTCGGTATACTCCAAAGTTGCACGGCAAAGGAAATACAGATTTTCAGCTGACGCGGGGATTGTTAGGGGTTTCCATGTAATGCCTGCAGAGTTTCTTGTAAAGTGGATTGGATACTTCATTAGAGCCATTCAATTTTCGGTATTTATTCCGATAAGTTTAAGTACTTGGTCTGGGTGTGCGGCGAAATATCGGAGTGCGTATGCTATTTTTGTGTATCCAGAGACACGCAAAAGACTGAACACCACATTTCATAATGCACACATTACTTGTGGAATACTACCACACCACCCTTGCGAAGCATGTTCACCAAACAACATATTGCGGGTGTGATGCGCCAAGCTTTCTATTGCCCAATGTCCACGCCGTAGTGTCAAAAGTCGTGCTGCAGAGCCGTCTTCTGTGGCAGACTTGTTATCCGATATTGTATCCAAGTGTTGTTTTCCTGTGCGGGTATGCGTGCGTTCGCATCGGTATTGATACAAAGATGTTTTTTTGTGTGTGAACCCAAGTGCCCGGGCGAGTGCGGGTGATAAGTGCGCCCCTATTGTGCGATAGCACTAACTACGATAACCCCACAGTATTGCGACAACCGTAAGACCTAAATGGCAGAGAGCGGATGGCGTTTGCCTCGTGGATAGCGTAAATCTGGAACTTCTGCTAACATTTCAAGTAGATGGCGAGACTTTGGTTTTGTCATTGTTCACCTCAAATGATTTTAGGGTAATCTTTACGGTGAAGTCCATCATGTGTGGCGTGAAATGTCATGCCACACATGATTATTACCTACACATACATTGATATGTTTTCGAAAACTGAATGGCTCTGTGATCAATGGGGTGTGTAAAGTTTTGTCAATTGTCTGAATAGCGGATTTGCACGGATTACGCGGATTTTTGTTCAAATCAACCTACAGTTCTATTGACAAAAGCTAATTGAATTTGAATCACAATCGGGCTTAGCGATAATTTAATGGTCTGATTGGTACAGTAAAAGCATTTGACAAAATGGTGAATTTTTGTAACAATAAAAATGGAGGAATTATTTATGAAATTTGCTCGATATGATTTGAATGGAACAATTGGATACGGTATTGTTACTGGAAATAGTTTGCGAACGTTGGATGGATGCCCGTTTACGGACTATAGTGAAACTGGAGATACCGTCGCTTTAGAAGACGTGAAACTACTTGCCCCGACAACACCGTCAAAGGTGTTAGCCGTTGGTTTGAATTATCGAAGCCACTTGGGGGATGCACCGGAGCCTAAAAATCCGGAAATCTTTATCAAAACACCATCGTGTATTAATAATCCGGAGGGTAATATTGTGCTTCCTGAAGGTGATGATGATGATGTGCATGCAGAAGGCGAATTAGTGGTGATAATTAAGGAACGGACGTGTAAAGCAACCCCTGCTGAAGCGGAAGCAAATATCTTGGGCGTAACCTGTGGGAACGATGTCAGTGCTCGTACATGGCAGAAAAACGATTTGCAATGGTGGCGTGCTAAAGCGTCTGATACCTTTGGACCAATGGGGCCAGTTATTGCTACAGATGTTGAGTATGGGGACCTACAATTAGAAACCCGTATCAACGGGAACGCGGTTCAGTCTCAAACCACCGGTGACCTCATTTTTCCTGTGCCAGTGATTGTTAGTTTCATCTCGCAAGCGATAACTTTAGAGCCAGGTGATGCGGTTTACACTGGTACACCGGGCACAACAACTGCGTTGAAAGATGGCGATGTAGTTGAAGTTGAGATTGAGGGGATTGGCGTTTTGCGCAATACTGTTGTGGTGTAGGTGTTACGCTGAAAACAAATTAAAATTAAGGTATAGCATTTACGTAAATTCGGTGTTGTGTGCCGCACATTAGCACACAACACCGAAACGTGCTTACTACTTATTTTACTGAAGCGACACTTAGGATGCCATCTGTGCAGCGAACGTGAGTTCCGTTTTTCCGTTTAATCCTGCTACAACAGGGAAGGTGCGCTCCCCTTTTCCATCTTTTGTAACATATCTGACTTCTGGTGAGAAATAAGCGTATAGCGCGGTGTTTCTCGGATTAGGTGTTGTGTTAGGACCAGAACCGTGCACCATGAGGCTATGGAAAAACAGCGCACTGCCTCCGGAAAGTGGTACATCCATCTGCTGTTTTGCAACCTCCTCCCGATCAGTGAGTTCTGCGTCTTGTTGCCGGGCAATTCCGCCCCACTCTTGAACGCCCCATAGATGGCTTCGCGGAATGACTTTAAAACAACCGTTCTCTGGTGTAGCATCGTTAAGGGAAATGCTGACCGTGACTAACCTCGGTGGTTCCATTGGCCAATATGCTGAATCCTGGTGCAGCCCATGTGATGAACCGTGGAAAGCGGGTTTGAACATTAAGGTGCTTCTAAAGAGGAGCAGGTCTTCTCCGAGAAGGTTTTGGAGTACTGCAATAAGGTTCGGATGTTGTGCCAAATTCTGAAATACTTCTGAATACTGGCGCGTATTTTCCGCTTTACGTAGCACGGGTAATCTATCGCCTTGCGTTTCGTCTTTTGCGAAAGGTTCGCGTTGTACGTGTCTACGTGCGATGTCTGCCCGTTCCTTTTCTGCCTCCGATTCCTGACCTGCAGCAAATTGATGTAGCAGTTGAATCTCTGCTTGACATTCTTCCACCTCTGTAGATGATAATAGATTTTCAACAATGAGATAGCCTTCCCTTTCAAAAAAGGCTTTCTGAGTATTCTTACCCATTTTATCCTCCGATGAATCGTTTAATTTCCCATATAATACTTGAAATAGCAAACCCGACATAAACAGCTGAGGCAATGAACATCATTATAGTTGAAATGGTTTTAGGTTTAGCAAACTTAGGTAAAAATCGGTAGTTCATATAGAGCGTAAGCGGGACATAGAGAGCCATAGCGAAACCACCCATATAGGCGGCATTAAAAAGAAACCCAAGCTCACTGACGTTTAACTGTTCCATCACAAAAGTTATCACACATCCGCCAACAATCCAGATGCCTACTATGAGGAGATACCACCAGCTCAAAGTGCGTTTTTTGGCACCTTTGAAGTTTGTGTAGATAATGTCCGAAATAGAACGTCCGACGCCATCTACCAATGCCAGTTGTGTCCCGAAAAGCGTTGCCACGCCGACGAGTAAAAAGATAAACTGTCCGGGCATTCCCCAGATACCTTTTAATATGTTTGCTTCGTCGTAGATGAGTTGCCCTTTTTCTGGAACAATGCCTTGTGGGTGTAGGACTGCGAGAGCTCCAAAAATGAACAGCATGATAGTGATGGTATTGAGTGCCCAAAAGAAGATTATTTGGTCCTGCTTGATGTATTTCCACCATGCAGAAAAGCGTCGTTGGTTTTCTTCTGTCTCTTCACACATAAAACCAGTAGAAGAAATTGTTTCGTCGCGCCCACGGAGCGGGTTGAGTAGCGATGGCAATCGTGCGCCCATCCCGATATTTTTATCACGCAGATAGAACGTATAGAATAGGTTGGCAGTTCCGCCAGCACCAGCGAAAACGATAGCAATAAAGAGTCTTTTGACAGTCATTCCTTCAGCGATATACCCGACGTTAATTATACCAGAACCCAACTCTTTCCATGTATCAAGCGAACCTACGGCGATGACGACAAGGATAAGCCCAATCGTGACAATTGCGACGAGCAGTTCGACTGTTCTTTCAACAGATTGATAGACCATTTTTGGACCGAAGAGAATTAGGGCAACAGCTGCGAATGTAACAACTGTCCAGAAGGTATCTGAACCCCAACCGCCAGGACCAATCAGGAGTGCTTTGAGGGCGAGTCCTGATGCACGTGCCCAACCGGGGGCAAGCCAACCTACAACAGTGAGTAAAATGAAAATGGGTCCAAAACCTCGCCAAATACGGCTATAGCCAGTGTATACGGTTTCGCCTGTTGCGATTGTCCATCTGCCGACCTCAAAGTTGATCCAGAGTTGGAGAAATACGCCGAGGACAGCTGCCCAGACCATGCTGCCGCCATGTTCCGCGGCGATTAGGGGCCAAATTATAATTTCACCCGCACCAATAGACAAACCGACTAAGATAGCACCAGGTCCTGCTATCTTCCAGAAAGGCATCTCTTTTTCAGGTAGATCAACAGTTTTAAAGTCATCAAGTGGTTCATAAATTTTAGACATTCTTCATCTCCTCACATAAACACGAGGCATATACCTTATATCAAATTAACTTGGTTTATCTCATTTTTCTTGGTATTAGGTGCGGTTTCTAAGCGCACCGAGCGTTGCTAGAAAATTACCGAATTATTTTTTATCTTCATGAAACCGTGCCTACCGAGTGGGATCAAGTTAATTGGTATTACATATTATTATCCGACTTTATCGCTTCACTTAACACTTCAATCGGATGCTTTGGCTGGATACCTGTCCCGTGTTGAAGCTGATGTCGGCAGGAAAATCCTGACGCAGTCAGCGTAAATTCTCCAGATTTTTCACGGATAGTTGGGAAAAGGCGGAGTTCGCCAATGTTCATAGAAAGTTCGTAGTGTGTTTTTTCGTACCCAAATGAACCTGCCATGCCACAACAACTTGAATCAATAGTTGTGACGTTGTGCGCCTGCGGTAACTCAAGCATTTGCAACACGGGTTGGATACCAACTAGTGCTCTCTGGTGACAGTGTCCGTGTAACAAAACTTCGCGTGGCTCGGTTTCAAAAGTGAGTGGGAGTTCACCGTTTTGGTGTGCCTGAAGGATAAATTCTTCCAGTGAGCAGGTAGTCTCAGCAACCTGTTTTGCCTTATTTGTGCTAATAAGGTCAACATAATCGTCAGTCAAGGTAGATGTGCAACTCGGTTCACACCCAACAATTGGGATTCCTGCTTCCGCATAAGTGTAGAGTTGGTCAATATTATAATTTGCGTTTTCAATGGCTCTGTCAAGCATTCCCTCAGAGATTAGCGGTCTACCACAACAACGTTTCTCCGGCAAAATTACCTCAAATCCGGCTGATTCCAAGACATGCACCGCAGCTTTACCGATATTCGGTTCACTGTGATTCATAAAGGTATCGTGAAACAGCACGACTTTTTTATCAGACGTTTGTGTTGATCGGCGTTTTCGGAACCATTTCTCAAAAGTTTGATGAACAAACGTAGGCATATCACGGCGGCGGTCAACACCGAGTATTTTCTCAGCCATCCACTTGGAAAGTGGGTTATTCGTTGCCCAATTGGAAACAGGAGCAAATGCTGAACCTAATACAGCGAATGACCCAATTTCACCGAAAAGCCGATTACGGAGTGGAAGTCCGTTTGCTTTTCGGTAGTGTGCAAGCATCTCGTATTTTATTTTTGCCATGTCAACATTGGAGGGGCACTCTGCTTTACACGCTTTGCAACCGAGGCATAAGTCTAGCACATCGTATAAACGTTCACTTGTGAAATCTGTGTGTGGTAAAGCACCAGAGATAACAGATCGGAGTGCATTGGCACGTCCGCGCGTAGAATGTTCCTCTTCTCGCGTTGCGATGAAGGAGGGGCACATCGTACCAGTAAGTGTTTTGCGACACGCACCGACTCCGTTGCACATCTCGATTGCCCTACCGAATCCATCTTGTGCAGAAAAATCGAAATAGGTATCAATTTTAATGGTGTTATATTTTGCGCCGAATCGGAGGTTTTCTGTCATTGGTGGAGGATCAATGATTTTACCGGGGTTCATAATACCGTCTGGGTCGAAAGCTTCTTTTACTTCTCGGAGTGCCTGATATATCTGTGGACCAAACATGCTCTCAATCCATTCACTTCGTACAAGTCCATCGCCGTGTTCTCCGCTCATTGCACCGCCAAGGTTCATAAGTAGGTCGCGCACCTCGCTTGCGATATTGTGCATCTTTTGAATATCTGACTCTGATTTCAGATTAATAATCGGACGGTTGTGGAGTAATCCGACACTTGCGTGGGCATAGTAAGAGGCAGTCGTATCGTGTTTCTTGACAATTTCGTCGAATCGGCGGACATATTCAGGTAGGTTTTCAATTGCGACAGCAGCATCTTCCACAAATCCAATCGGTTTTGCGTCGCCTTTCATTCCCATCAGTAAACCGAGACCTGCTTTACGGGTTTCCCAGACGCGCGCTTTTTCTTCAGCAGTAAAACATCGCACAAACGCAAAACCGAATCCAGCACGCCGCAAAGTTTTTTCAAGATGGTCTATGTGTTCCTTCATCTCCGTTTCTGTTTCACCGTAAAATTCAACAGCGAGGAGTGCTTCGGGGCTGCCTTGGATGAAGCTGGTTAGTCGTGAAAACTCCAAAGATCCTTGTGCCATGTCAATTATCGTTTTGTCAATCAGTTCAACTGCGGTTGGGTTGCACGCTAAGATCGGTTGCATCGCCTCCATAGCAGCGATGAGCGACTTGAAATGAACAACACACAGACACGTCATTTTTGGCACTAGGACCAAATTGATCTTCGCCTCAGTGATTGTTGCCAATGTGCCTTCGGAACCGACCACAATTTTTGCCAAACTGAAAGGACGGTAGGCATCACACCCGTCTCGTCGATAGGGGGTTACCTCTTTTGAACCAGCATCTGAAACATATTCGTCAAGGTTATAACCTGCGACTCTGCGCAAAATTCGTGGATAGCGTTTACGGATTTCATCTGTATTTTCAGCACAGATTCTGCAAAGTTCTTGATAGATTTGTGCTTCTAAAGAATCACCTTCTTTTTTGGATGCGACTTCGGTAAATGATAAAGGGGCTGCTGTAATCTCATCACCGTTCGCGAGGACAAGGTCTAACGACATCACATGGTCAATCGTTTTACCGTAGATAAGGGAGTGTGAACCTGCGGAGTTATTACCGATGGTGCCGCCGACGTTCGCGCGGCTACTTGTTGCTACATCGGGAGCATACATGAGTCCATGTGGTTTGAGTTGGTGATTTAACTCGTCAAGAACGATACCCGGTTGCACGCGTGCCCAGTGTTCATCGACGTTAACCTCAATAAGTTCGTTCATGAACTTGGACATGTCCAAGACGATTGCTTTGCCAACGCTTTGTCCTGCGAGACTCGTTCCACCACCGCGGGGGAGAATAGGGATTTTACGTTCAGCAGCAATCTGGACTGTTTTGATTACGTCCTCTTTATGTTTGGGAACAACAACACCAATCGGTTCAATTTGGTAGAGGCTTGCATCCGTACTATAGAGTGCCTTTGAGTATGCATCAAAGCGCACTTCTCCCTCAAGTTCTTTCGCGAGAAGATGTTCTAATGCTGGCTCAGAATTTTGCATCCGTTTCCAATTCCTATGAGAATGATTTTAGCAATTATAGATATGTTAGACGGTAAGTATGCCAAAAAAGATATAGAACTGACATTTCTCAAGTGGCTTAGCTGCCAAAATAGACAAGGGTTTACTTGAATTGAAGTCATGAAAATGCTATCTGAAAATCGGATAGGAATTCATCAAGCTGTCTCCACGCCAGTTGATAAGCACGTCTGGAATTTAGAGAGAGCGTCCCACGCGATGCCGATCCGAAGTTTATCGTCATCGGTGAGTTGCAGATTGCTTGGGTGATCAATCGGGACAATATTTTGCATCATTGGTTCTTCTTAAAGGCTTAGCGTGTCAATTGTCATACCTTTATATGCCCATCTATATCGTGTTTGTTGTAGACATTGAAAATATCATGGCAGAATGCTATCATTTCTCGGTCATCAACTTTCATTGCGTCCTCATAAACCTTTATGAAAAAACGCTTACCTGCCTCTGTCTGTGAGTAGTTTTTCTTCATTGAGTTATGCTTATAGCAGAGCGTCTGTCCATTCTCAAGGGAATTCTCGCCACCTTTAGACCTTGGGATTTTGTGGTCGGCAGCGATTTCAATGCCATCTTGCTGTCCAAGTCCACAGATCATGCACTTATACCCGTCTCTGCGGAAAATAGCTGCTTTGTTGACTTCGGAAAAATCGTGGAATTCGCCTTCCCGTTCAAAGTCAGGATCGTATTTGTAGAAACCTTGCTTCCCCTTTATCTTTATCAATCTCCCCTCGCCAGAAAGTTGGTTGACATCTGTGCTGATGTCTTGCAGTTTTTTGCCATGAGTTTCGAAGGATTCTTTGACACCTTCACGTACTTCGGATGTGTGTATCTCTCTTTCGGGATTTTTCTTGAAGTAATCCATGATAAGTGGTTTTCTTGACGTACTCATTGCTGTGATCTCCTTTCTACTTCTGCTTGTTTATATCTGTCAGTTGGCGTAGTTGCCTTTGTATCCGCTTTTTCATTTTCACATCGTTTTTTTTTGTTGCAAGTTTCAACGCTATGTGGCAATCTTGCTCTGCTGCCTCTATTTGATTAAGTTCTCTTTTTGCCCTGGCACGCCAGTGGTAAGCGAGGGTGCTTTCAGAATAATATTGTAGGATCGCATCATAATCTGAAATTGCTGCTTCGTATTGCCCGCACATTTCATTCGCATGTGCCCGCCTAAAATAGGCTTCTACATAGTCAGGTTTGAGACGGATCGCTGTATCGTAGTCCGCAATCGCAGCAGCATATCGATCACCCCCAAGAGATGTCTTTGCCTCTGCTCGACAGAAGTAGGTTTCCGCGTCATCAGAATTAAGATGGATGGCAGTATCATAGTCTGAAATCGCATCTATATATTGTCTAAGTTCGTGTTTCGCTTGCCCTCGATAGATATAGGCTTTCGTATAATTAGGTTCAAGACAAAGCACCTTATCGTAGTCTGCGATCGCACCCGTATACGCCGCCAGGCGACTGTTAGTGACATCTACCTTGCGTAAAATACCATCATACTCATCCGAGAAAAATATCGCCCAAAGCAGGAGACTCTCAGAATCGCGAGCAGGGGCAAGTCCTGCCTTCAATATACCACGATTTAGGTATGCTTTAGCAAAGTCAGGTAAAAGTCGGATTGCTGTATCAAAATCACGAATTGCTGAAAGAATCGCAGCTGCAGCTTCAGTCTGAAGATGTGATACAAACATTGGATTAATACCGTGTTCTTCAATACTTCTATTATAAGCCTTCAGAGATTGACGGTGAAGTTCTGCCTTAGCTAAGCCACGATTGAAGTAGAAGAATCCGTTTATTGGATCAAGTCTAATTGCTATATTGTAATCCGAAATAGCGTCTCCAGCGTCTCCGTGTTTTCCCTTTTCTGTCTTGTCTATACCACGAGCATTGTAGGATAATGCTTTTTGAGTTCTGTCAGGGATTTGTATCGGCAGTGTTATGTCATCTTTACAAATATGACGTAGCCAGGGCGGTCCCACGTTGTTATAAAACACATCGGTGCCATCCCGCATGATATAAAACACATATTCTTTGCAAGTGGAACAAAAACATCCCAGCATTGCAATGGGGCGTTCATAGTCGCGGGCACTCTCATTATTATCATCATCAAAAAGACTCAGTTGTTTTGTTCCGCCCATATATAGCCTTTTCGTAATTTTTCTTCATCAGAGAGTTGTAGCATTGATCATTGCTTTTGAGATAGCTCTTCTATACTGGCTGCAATCTTCCCAAGTGTTTCATCCATCTTGTTGAGATATTCCTTGATATGACTTATCATATTCACGTCCGCTACTTCCTTTTCATTTTCATTCTTTGATAGGAACGATATTTTCAGCAGATAAGCCCTTATCCATCTGACGTATATCAAATTTTACTTTCTGACCAGGTTTTAATGAACAGATTTCGTCCATAATTTGAGACTTATGGACAAAGATATTGCGATGCTCATGTTCTTCACTTATTATGAAACCATAACCTTTGTTTTCATCAAACCATTCTACTTGACCTTGCGTCCATCTGAGGTGAGGAGAAAGTACTTTTTCAATCATTCCAACGGCTTCCTTAAACGGAATTTGGAAAAATTCTCTATCGTATCGTATTCGATATTCAGAAAGCAATTTGTGAACAAGTTTCTCAGCTTCTTCTGCATTATCTACCTTGTAAACAGTTCTTGCAGAATATGGTTTCAATACACCTGTGTGTGAGTTTATCTCCCTAACACGCTCTTCCACAGAGCGTGTCGTCATACCTATTTTCAAAATGTCAGGTTCATCTTTTCTTGATAGTACATACAACCACCCGCTCTTTCCCTGTGCATTCGGGACTTTCGTCCGATTCTTCCATTGACTTAAGTAAGTCGGAAGTGTACTGTTGACCAAATCCTTTCGTATTGACATTGATTGTTCAAAGTCGTTTTCTTTTATACTCTTTCGGAGTTTTACTAATTGATAAACAATAGATTCCATCTCGTTTTTAGGCGGACATCCGAGTCTATTATAAACAGTAAACCAATTCCATTGATCCTTACGTATGGAACGGTTAAACATGCCTTTCAGTTCTGAAATAGCATCCAATTCGACTTCAGATGGTGATATTTTATTCTTGAGGAAAAGAGAGACGTTGTTCACAGCAGCATCAAACCGCTTTCCCATTGTTACCGAAATATCGGACATTCCAAATTCATACTTATGTAGAGTTCGCATTTTGTTTCCTCTTTGTATTAGAATCTGTATTGACACAGATAAAGGACAAGGGTACAACCGCAATATGATTTCGTAGACAGGCATATTTACAGACGTACCTTGATGTTCGTAAAGATGAAGTATTTATGAAATACACACACTTTAGAATACCAAAAACTGATAATCCTCTTTTTGAGCCTTCCGCCTCGCTTCTGCCAATCCATTTACCTCAAACACTGTTTCTGCTAACCAGTCCCTTTTATTCTGTGGAACCATAAATATAAGTGTTTTCCTTTCTTCATCAAACAAAGCAGCAGGAAAACGTTCTAATTCAAGCAGTCTACTGCGGACACGATCTCTGCGAATTTCAAGACCCCTTTCATCAAGGCGTTGTGTGCAATGTTCTGATTCAAATATTCTCCCATACTTCTTTTTTAATTTATTTTCTTCTGGAGTAGCATTTTTAGTAGCTATCTCTCGGTTTCTTTGATTTATTTCTTTGTAATTTATCATCTGAGATCTCCTCCGATTTTATCGTGTTTAATGTCTCAAATACCGTTTCCAACGCGAACTCTAAAAATGCGATTGCCTGCTCTCTCGACACAGAAGTGAACCCATCAAGAAAGTCATCAAGGCTCTCTCCTGCTTTTAGATGATCAATCAGCGACTTTATCGGCACCCGTGTGCCGATAAACACTGGCTCGCCGCCGTGAATGTTGGGGTCTTGGTTTATCATTGCTTTGTATAAACGAAATGCAGTCCACTCGGTATCTAAATTTTGCCGAGAACTTTCATCACCGCTTTTGTAGAACCGACCTGGGGGACACACTTCTGACATAAGTGGAACATTTATCGCTTGAGATAACTTATCACATATATCTTCAATAACACTTCCGCCACGTTCCGTCCGCTCCATTTTTGGTTTTACTCGGACATATAGTTCATCATTTCTCACTCGCTCCAAAAAATCTTCTGATAATTTTTTAGACACCTGATCACTATATTCCAAGAATGGATAATCTTCTTTTAGAATACGCTCCAGTTTATTTACAACAAACGGGTTTTCGTGTAGTTTTTCCATTATTATTCCTTGTGATATGCTGCTGTGTCAGAATAGTAAAAAAGTGGCTGAAAATTGGATAGAGTTTGATAAGTAATTATCAAATCCTGAATACAATTAGAGGATAACACCGATACACCAAGAAGTCAAGTAAATAACTACAGCTGGTATTTCTCAAAAGCACTCAGAAGCCAATATCTATCAACGATCTCTCACTCTCAATATGAGGTTATGAAAATGCTGATTGATATATTCTCAATGGATGCCCATTGGGTGAAAACTTAGCCTTATGAAATTGTCAATTTAATGGTTTTTTCAACGGAAAAACAAGCAGAATTATCATAATGGAGAACGCATTTTCATGCCTGTATAAGTGTTTTGGACTGATGATTATTGGGTTTAGAACAATTATGAGAAATGCCAGTAGAAAAACAAGTTTTTTCTTGAGATACGGAATTCCTACAATTAATTTGACTTTCTGCTCGTTAAAAAGTATAATTATTAGACGCTTAAATGCCCCTGTGGTGGAATTGGTATACACGGCAGGTTGAGGGCCTGTGCCTTAATTGGCATGCTGGTTCGAGTCCAGTCGGGGGCATTCCTACCCTACAATTACATCATCAGAATACATGCAAGGGTGTAATATCAAATTAACTTGATTCGCCGTCTTCCGGTAAAGTCAGCATTGTGAGGAGAGCCCAGAGACCTCGTGCTACAAATTAGGTCAAGAGTTGCTGATAAACTTCATAGGTGCGTTGCGCAATTGTCTCCCACGTGAAATGTTGTACCCTCTCTAAACCACGTTTTTGAAGAGATTCTCGAAGTGTAGGATCGTTAGCAATTTTGCGTATCCGTTCAGCCAAAGCCGCGGTGTCTCCTTCTGGAAAGACTAATCCAGCATCTCCAATAACCTGTGAGATTTCTCCTGAATCTGACCCGATAACTGGAACTTCGCATGCCATTCCTTCAATAAGTACTCTACCGAAAAATTCTACCCAGTCTGCAGTCGTGCGGGACGGTAAAACCAATGTATCCATACAGTTAAGGTAATCGGGAACTTCTTCGGGGGGAACGGCGTCTATCCAGACAATTTTCTCAGAGATTTGATGTTTTGCGGCGATCTCTTGGAATTTTGACTTATCCTCGCCGCGTCCAACTATTAAAAGTTTGAACGGGAAGTCAAACGTTGCTGCCGCTTCAATGACCGTGTCAACGCCTTTCATCTGAATTAACCTGCCAACATAACCGATGACAAAACAGTTGGCAAGTCCAAGAGATGTTTTCAGTTGGCTCATATCCTGCTTCTGAAACAGCGAAATATCAACGCCATTTGGAAACGGAATCTGCGCACCACTATACCCTCTTTGCCTTAATATTTTGCCCGCATTTTCGCTGAGTGGAAAAGCCATGTCGGTTTCGCGGAAAACGCGGCTTTCAATCCAAACAGGTAAGGGGCCAAAACGTTGTTTAGATGGAATGCTAAGCGAGGTGCGAAAGATGAATCGACTCTTTGGACAGTACTTGCGTTTCAGTCGTACCGTCTGCAAAGCGTTGAGACTCCATGCTTCCTCTTCAAGATGGATAATATCGGGCTGAAAGTCCTTGAAATGCTGTGCTATGCCGCTCCGATAGTAAAAACGACTGCCATAGCCAGAAAATCGTATGGGACAAGGTAACTCTTCACAGTGAGCGTCAGACTCTGGCGCAAAATGTATCTCTTGAATACTTTCGTACCAACGATCAGGCGTGAGCACACGCATTGCAACATCCGGCTTCGCTGCAATGAGGTTGAACTTCCTCCGATACGGTTTCATTATATACGAATGAGAAAGGACTAAGACACGCACAAGTTTTGTCTTCAGTATGTACCTCTTTAATTAGCCGTAAATGTTACCTCAGCTTCAGTATTGCTTTCTGTTTTATCAGCATTTTCTGATGTGCCATCTGGTTCTTTGAGTTCTGCCATTAATCCCTCAAGTTGACGTCGAATTCCTACGCGCTCTTCTTCAGTAGCTAAGCGTGTGAGTTCCGCTGCTTCTCGCATCTCACTATTGAGGTTTTCCAATTCCTGAATTCTGGCATCACGTTGCAGTACATCGCTGTTGAGTCGTGCAATTTCTGCTTCAAGTTCAAGTTTTTCATCCCTTAATTTTTTGACGGTTGAGATAGCAAGGTCAACATGTTCTTCTAAAAGAGATACCACGTTTTTTCCTGTTGTTTCAGACATTGAATCCTCCTAAATTTACTTTTTAGCTAACTTCTATTATTTACAGTGCATCTCAAGATACAATTTTGTTGAGTTCACTCCGTTCAACCCAACCTATTAGGATATACCAATGAATTGTAGCTATGGTGATTTATGAGATGCTTGTAGTCCAACTTACTGCAATATATGAAAGTTTATATTAACGTGAGTTCGACTAAGCCTCGTAGGGAATCAACGCCAAATGCGCTTTGGGCATCCGTCCAAATCAACGCAGCGTGCGCGTATGGCACGCTGCGGGGTAGAACAACGTGAAACCTAACACGCTTTCATGTTTGCGGCGGTTAATTGTTGGGTTTCGCTATACCTATCCATACGATAGGTGCTGAAACGCATAACTCCTATGAATACTTGGTAGCAGCAGATTGTTTTTTACCGCTCTACCCAACCTACAATACACTTGAATTCTTATTTCAAACTCACGTTATATTACCTTTGTTTGTAACGTAATGCAAGATGTTCGGCATCTGCCCAATTGGGTTGGTTCTGAGCGTAGTGAAATAGATACTGTTGTGCATACCCGACAAATTCACCGAAGTAATTTTTGGCAAATTCACAAATCTCGCGCGATGTTGAGCGTTTGCGAAGATATATTTGCTCAAAAATTCGCTTTATCCAAACATCAACAGGCAATGCTTCAAGGTGTCCAAGCGAAAAAAGACAGATGCAATCTGCGACTTTTTCGCCGATTCCCTGCAATTTCATTAATTCATGTTTTGCTTCTGTGTAAGGCATCTGCTTTAACACATCAAGCACAAGTTCTCCGTTGACAATGTTGCGTGCTGCATTCCATAGATAACTCGCGCGATACCCAGTGCCACAAGCAAAAATTTCATCAACTCCTGCATCAGCCAACGTTTGTGGTGTTGGAAAAGTATAATCCACATAACTTTCAAACACCAACTTTCTTCCGAAACGTTCAGAAAGCGATCGGATAATGCTGCGGATACGCGCCATGTTATTATTTTGCGACAAGATAAATGATGCGATAGTTTCCCATAACTCCTGATTCAGAAGACGCATTCCCCAGAACCGATCAATTGCACGATCAATATAGGCATCAACGTTGACTTCTGCTAAAATTGATGCTAATTCTCGGTGTAAGTCGAGATAATGGGACAGGTGTGTTGTAAAAATTGGTTCGTCTTCGTCTTTAGAACTATCTATAATTAAGGTATCGCCGTTTTGTTGGATTTTGAGTATCCGTCCCTCAACGACACCGAAATATGCAGCATCCACCCGGTTCCATCGAAATGATTGCCCAGATTCTAAAGTATATTTAAGGTTAAAATCTGTAACGTTATCTATTTTCATGAGCACTCTTACACAAATTATATGTTAAAACACAACAAAATGCAAGTGTTAAATAAAAAATTAATTGAAAAATTTGCTACTATAGGGTATCATTAACATGCAGTATAATTCAAAAATAAAGGAGAAATATTACGCATGATCATCTTTCTACGGGAAAAATTTATAGCCCAAATCTTTATGTGGGTTATCGCTGTTGTCTTTGTCATAGTCACAATATTTATTGGTCTTGATTTTCAACGGAAAGAAGGGACTGAGAAAGAGGTCGTTCTCAAAATTGATGCGTTAGAAGTGACCAGAGGTAGTTTTGAAGAGAGGATATCACAGGAAATGCGGTCTCAACAGAACCAACGGTTTGGAGGACAATCTGACCGGAAACAAACGCAAAAAAAAATCATTGCTACCTTGATCAAACGTGTTATTGAAGGTAGTGTTAATATTAGCGACGCAGAGATTAAACGTTATATCCGAAGCGATGAAAACCTTCTCCAACAGTATAATCAATTAGGATATGAGGGCGCAAATTACTTAAAAGAGCAAGTGCGTTTCTATCTCAGTGCAACAGCACTTCGGGATAGTATCCAAGAGCTTGAATTGGTAACCGATATTGAAGCTGAACAAGCTTATCGGCTTGAGGCGGACAAGGCAAAGGTAAAATTCATTGAATTTCGACACAGCGACTATATTTCGACTGTTAACGTAGATGATGCAGAAGCGGAAGTGTACTTTCAGGAAAACCAGGAAGAGTATAAAACGGAGGAACAAGTAAACATAAGGTTTATCAGGGTTAACCCTGCTGACTTCGTCTCACAGTCGGATATAGAAACGTATTACACTGAAAATCAAAACGAATTTTTAGAACCGGAGATTGAAGCAGTCAAAGCACGGCACATCTTGAAAAAGTTCCCCGATAACGCCACCGATGAACAAAAAGCGGAAACGAAAACGGCAGCAGAAGAATTGCTTAAAACTGTCAAAGCGGAATTAGAGGCGGGAACACCGTTTGCAGATTTGGCGAAAGAACATTCAGACGGCCCCTCAAAAGAAAATGGCGGTGCTTTGAGAGGACGTAATCCAAAACTTCCGCCCGGAGACTATTTTGCCCGTGGAGACATGGTAAAACCCTTTGAAGAAGCCTGTTTTGACACATTAAACCCAGGAGAAGTTAGTGATCTGATTGAAACCTCTTTCGGGTACCACATTATTCAATTGGAAGAAAGAAAAGAGCCGGTGCTTCAATCCTTCCCTCAGGTGGAAAGCGAAATTCGGGAAAAACTGGTTCAAATCAATGGTGTGGAGAACGCGGAGAATATCGCAAATAATCTCTTGTTTGATATTGAGGTTGAAGACTATGAAACCGCAATTGGGCTTGATAGGTATAAGGAACTATCACTTGCTGTGGGAGAAACAGATTTTTTCAGTAAAGATGTTAGAGAAATTCCAAATATCGGATTGAACGGGCTTTACGGAGGATTGACTACGGAACTTTTTGACATGGAAGTAGGCGTGACAAAAACAATCGAAACGAAGAGATTCGGCGGAAACGTTACAGCCTATTTTGTTGCAACTGTTCTTGGAAAGAAACCTGCTGCTATTCCTGAATTTGAGGACGTTAAAGTAGATGTTATTGACAATTTGCGTCAGAAAAAAGCCAAAGAGAATGCTTTAGTGGATGCACAAAATCTGTTTAATCAACGCACAGGTAGTGAGTCGTTAGATGACTTAGTAAAAAAATATAAAGCACCTGAAGGTACAACTGCAGACCAAAAGTCTGTTCAAGAGAGCAGCCTTTTTAATCTTAATCCAAGAAGACACTACGTTTCTGGTATGGGCGACTCAAAGGAAGTGATGTTTGCTGCCTTTAAAATGTCTGTGGGTGATGTCAGTGGACCATTTATAGGTGACGAATCGGTTACAGGTGACGTATCGGTTTACATCATTGAATTAGTCGAACGCGTAGAACCGGATGTAGAATTATTCCGAACGGATCCTGCCCAAAAAACACAGCGTTTTCAAACAATCCTTCAGCAGAAGAAAAAGGATGCTTACGAGAATTGGTTTGCTTCACGTAAAAAGGTAATAGACGCGAATATCTGGATCCATGAGGACTATCGCTAATTCAGGATGTCATAGAAAAAGTTTCTACGTTTTGGAACATATCCCAATTCAGAGATTGTCCGTTCAATTTCTTCTATCGGCATGCAATAAACGGTACCTGCTTTACTGACAACGTTTTCTTCTATCATCGTTCCACCCATATCATTGGCACCGAACTTGAGTGAGAGTTGACCAATTTTGGGTCCCTGCGTAACCCATGACGATTGGAAGTTGTCAATATTATCCAGAAATAAACGGGAGATTGCTAAGGTCTTGAGATATTCAAAACTGCCTGCGGGTGGGATGTGTGCAAGTTCGGTGTTGCTTGGTTGAAATGACCAGCAAATAAATGCTGTGAACCCGCCGGTTTCATCTTGAAGATCACGCAGCCGCATTAGGTGTTCCACGCGTTCAGCATAACTCTCAACGTGTCCATACATCATGGTAGCACTGGACTTGAGACCGACATTATGCCCCTGCCTCATAACTTCAAGCCATTCGTCCGCTGTACATTTTTTGGGACTAATTTCGTTCCGGGCGTGATCAGTTAGGATTTCAGCACCGCCACCAGGGATAGAGTCAAGTCCAGCATCTCGAAGGCGAATGAGTGTTTCCCGCAAAGGCATCTTATTAATCTTGGCGAACCAATCTAATTCTGGGGGCGAAAATCCGTGAACATGGATTTTGTAGTTGGCTTTTATCCAACGGAGCAAGTTTTCATACCATTCCAATTTGAGTTTCGGATGTAGTCCCCCTTGCATGAGAATAAGTTCGCCACCTAAATCAAGGGTTTCTTGGATTTTTTGTCCGAGTACTTCACGCTCCATGACATAAGCATCAGGGTCTTTTCGGTGGCGGTAGAAGGCGCAAAATTCGCAATCAACATAACACCAATTGGTGTAGTTAACGTTTCTATCAACAATGTAAGTTATGTAGCCTTCTGGATGTTTTCGGTGGCGGATAACATCTGCGGCGTGCCCTAACGGTAGTAGGTCATGGCTTTTAAAAAGTGTTAGTGCGTCATCAAAGTTTAATCGGTCCCCTGCAAGTACCTTTTCCAAAATGATTTTTACGGTATTTTCCATTCGTTTTATTATCCTTCCACGTGTTCAGTTACGTCAATAATACAATTTTACCATTTTACCAAGGACATGTCAAAATTAATTTGACTTCACATAAGAATTTCGGTATAATTATACAATGAGGTCTTGAATAAATGGAGAGAAAATAATGGCAATTATCTACCTTGAAGATTTGGTCAAACATGTGCCAAACAAATATCTGGCAGTAAACGTTATCGCAAAACGCGCCCGTGCTTTGAATGATGAACTGATTGGAGCGGGGTTAACCAAAAAGCAGAAACCTGTCTCTATCGCAACTGAAGAATTGGCTTCGGGTGAATTGTCATACCAAAAACTTGATCCAAAAGCTGTGGAACCTGAAATTAAGTCTATCTTTACTTCTGAATCTGACGGTTATGATGCGGTAGAAGGAGATGAACATATTGCTGAACTCTTCGGTGAGAGTCCGACTGAGGACACAGATGCGGATGCCGAAGACACTGAAGTTTCTGTAGATGCCGAGAACGCTGATGCTGCAACATCTCCTGATGTGGAGAACGCTGATGTTGAAGCAGATGCTGATGTAACGTAAAGATAGCGAACAGATAAGATTTTGCTTGACAAATACCCTTAAAGTATGTATACTTTAAGGGTGAATATTGTAATGCCTCAGAAGTTTTTAGGAATGTGTATGAGAGGTGATAGGACATTTCACTGATAAGTGAAGAGAGGAACGGTTGAGTGCTGACGTGGCTCAATGGTAGAGCAAGTGATTTGTAATCACTAGGTTGGAGGTTCGATTCCTCTCGTCAGCTTCCAATTTGGGGGTGTGCTTGAGCGGTCAAAAAGGGCAGACTGTAAATCTGTTGGCTACGCCTACGGCGGTTCGAATCCGTCCGCCCCCATTCGGTTTTATGCGGGAGTAGCTCAGCTGGTAGAGCATTGGCCTTCCAAGCCATGCGTCGCGGGTTCGAATCCCGTCTCCCGCTTGTGACACACTATGACTTGCCGACGTAGCTCAGTAGGTAGAGCGCGTCCTTGGTAAGGACGAGGTCACCGGTTCAATCCCGGTCGTCGGCTCCACCTATAAATACGTAAGGCAGGAAAAATTATGCCCAGAGACATTGTGACTTTAGCATGTGACACATGCAAACAACGAAATTATGTAACAACACGCAATCGGCGGACACAGCAGGATCGGTATGAACGTAAGAAGTATTGTCGTTTCTGCCGGAAGCATACCCTCCATAAGGAGATTAGGTAAATTATTCCACAGGCCAGTAGCTCGAACTGGTAGAGCGCCGGTCTCCAAAACCGGATGTTGGGGGTTCGAATCCCTCCTGGCCTGCCTTGTATCATGATAGCACGAATTAAAAATTATATTCAGAATATTATTTTGGAATGGCAAAAGGTGTCTAAACCCGACTTGGATCAGGTGCGCGGCAGTACAATTGTCGTTTTAATTGCTTCTGCAATGTTAGGGGTTTTCATCTGGTTGGTTGACGGAAATACTGGAAGTCCTATTTGGGACTGGCCTGTTAATTTGGTTCTTGTTGCAATCCCGATCGCAGTGTTTGTTCTTAGTAAAGGCTTAGAAAACCGACGGTTGCTCGCCACTGCTGTAGCGTGCATTCCTATCGTCGTTGTTCTTATTAGTCAATACATTTTTAAACCTGATGATCCGCTTAAAGGGTTCGGGATGTCATTTTTAAGAAATATATTCCTCCGTTAACTTAAATAAGAATATGCAACTCGGTGTGGTGTCTATGGCAAACTCCACATCCAGTTTGTGCTTACGATATTGACAGTGGCAGAAAAGGTAATTCGATTAAGCCTTAACAAATTGCTTAAGTTTTACTTCCGACATTGTTTCTTCAGTTGGCTCATAGAGCAATAGGAATTGATCATGACTGGCTATTGGTATATTGTTCAGGTTTACACTGGACACGAAAAGAAAATACAGTCTAATCTTGAGAGACGTCTCTCGTCTGATTCGGATGTTGATAAGGAACTACAGGACGAAATCCTACAGATTAACGTGCCTATCTCCACTACCGTTAAGAATGAGGACGGAAAACGAAAGATCCGGAGCGGTCCAACTTATCCGGGGTATGTTCTTATTAACTCTCAGCATGAAATTGGTCCGCATGCAGAAAATTCGATCGGACAAAAAAGTTGGGCATTTGTTCAAGACACTCCTGGTGTCATGCAATTTTTGGGAAATGCCAATCCAATTCCACTGAGTTCGGAAGATGTAGAACGGATGTTGGAAAGTTCAACCGTTGAGGAAACAACACCTGTGCCAGAGGTGGTGTACTCTGTTGGTGATAAAGTTCGTGTTATTGAGGGGCCTTTCAGTTCCTTCACTGCTGAGATCCTTGGAATTGATATGCAACGTCAACGATTAAATCTTTCTATTACAATCTTTGGACGATCAACACCACTTGAATTGGGATTCATGGGTGTTGAGAGGCTCTAATTATTTGGAAGATATGGAGTAGTAAACAAAATGGCAAAAAAAGTGGCAGGTGAAGTCAAACTTCAGTTGGTATCTGGGCAGGCAACTCCGCAGCCGCCGGTTGGTCCGAGTCTTGCACCTTATATGATTAACCTGCAGGAATTTATCAAATCCTTCAATGCACAGACGCAGCAGCAAAGTGGCATGATTGTTACCACTATTATTACATGCTATAGTGACCGATCTTTTTCATTTGCAGTCAAATCTCCGCCAGCGGCAGTTTTGCTCAAATCTGCCGCGAAAATTGCCAAAGGGTCTGGAGAACCGAATCGGAATAAGGTCTCAACTGTTACTATAGATCAGATTCGCGAGATTGCCCAAACGAAATTACCTGATCTCAATACAACAGATATAGAAGCCGCTATGCGAATGGTTGAAGGTACCGCACGAAGTATGGGTTTAACAATTAACTGATACGCAGGTCTGGTATAGTGGCGTGAGAGACGTAGACACGGATCTCCATACCAGAAAAGTGTATTTGAGATTACTTGGAGAACAATATGGCGAAAAATGGAAAACGCTATCGTGATATTCAGCAACATGTTGAGAGACTTAAATTTCACACTGTAGATGAAGCTATATCTCTTTTAAAAAAGACGAGCACAGCGAAGTTTGATGAAACTGTTGATTTAGCTTCGCGTCTTGGTGTAAATGCGACAATCGCTGAACAGAATATCCGTGGCACAGTTGCGCTTCCGCACGGCACCGGTAAATCTGTTCGTGTTGTTGTATTTGCCGAAGGTGACAAAGCGCGTGAAGCTGAGGAAGCAGGTGCTGACTTTGTCGGAACCGATGATTTAGTTGACAAAATCGTTGATGGTTGGCTTGATTTTGATGCAACAATTGCTACGCCAGACCTAATGCGGAGTATTATGCCAAAGCTAGGGCGAATTCTCGGACCGCGCGGGTTAATGCCTAATCCAAAAGCGGGCACCGTGACAATGGATGTATCCGAAACACTGCAGAATATCAAAGCGGGACAGATTGAATACCGAGTTGAGCGTGCATCCGGTATTGTGCACGTCCCAATAGGAAAAGTTTCGTTTGATGAGCCACAGATTAAGGATAACCTTAACACTGTCATGGACGCACTCGTCAAGGCACGTCCTGCAGCTACAAAAGGTCGATATATTAGAAGTGTTGCTATTTCCTCCACGATGGGTGTTGGCATCCGAATTGATCCCCAACAATTTGTGTAATTAGTGAAATCGTATTAATATTGGAGATGCACGTTAGCTACAAGACGTTGCATATTTTAAGGAACCAGACGACAAATTCCGTAAAACAGAATAGAGTTGTAGAGAGTAGGAGCCATTGGCTTAATTACCTACCGAGACTCGGATATGGTTAGAAAGCATCCGTCTCATTTAAGACGGAATCAGTTTTTAGCATCCGTAGTTAGGTAAGCCTCCAGGTCTCTGGGGGTTTTTCTATTTCTGGACGGAGTGGTCAAGATGTGAAAGGAGCTAACCTATGCCGAATGAAGCAAATGTTCAGCAGGTTGGACAAATTCGTGAGCTTTTTGAAAGCTCGGACGTTATTCTTTTGACAGACTTTCAAGGACTGTCCGTGGCAGAGGTGAATGATTTACGTCAGCAGTTACGCGCCGCGAACATTCAATATAAAGTCTGTAAGAATACATTAATTAACGTTGTTGCGCAAGAAAAAGAAATCGAAGGTCTTGCGCCATATTTAAAAGGTAATACCGCACTTGCAGCGAGCGATGACCCCGCAATCTCTAGTAAAATTCTACTTGAGTTTAGTGAGGAACATGAGAGTTTACAAATTAAAGGTGGCATCCTTGGAAAACAGGTTGTAGACGCGGATGCAGTTAAAGCTCTCAAGGATATGCCTTCAAGAGAGGTATTGATAGGTCAGGTTATCGGAGGCATCAGTGATCCGCTGTATGGACTTGTTGGGGTCCTGAATAACGGGTCACCAATGACGCGGTTTGTTAATGTGCTTAGTAATACAATAGGTCAGGTGACATCTGTGCTAACACAGATCACCGAACAGAAGAAAGCAGCCGAAGAGGCATAACCATATTCAGATTAAGAAAGGATTTTAACAATGGCAGATATAGAAAAATTGATAGATGAAATTAGCGAGATGACTGTTCTGGAGCTCTCCGAGTTGGTAAAAGCATTGGAAGAAAAATTTGGTGTGAGTGCTTCTGCTATGCCAGCGATGGCAATGCCAGGAGTAATGCCAGCGGCAGGTGGTGCTGCAGAAGCTGAAGAGGCTGAAGAAGCTGAGAAAACCGAATTTGATGTCCAAATCAAAGAAATCGGTGGACAGAAAATTCCTCTTATTAAAGAAGTTCGCGCCATTACTGGGCTCGGTTTGAAGGAAGCAAAAGAAAAGGTTGAATCTGCACCTGTTGCTGTCCAAGAGGGTGTCAGCAAAGAAGAAGCTGAGAAAACCAAAGAGAAACTTGAAGCGGTCGGCGCAGTCGTAGAGATTGTATAATGTGAGTCATCGCCTTCGGACAATGGAGGCATATTTATAAAGTGAACTTATACCATTTCTAATATATAATGTCTCATTTGCGGAGGAATATTGTAGGAGCGACCTCCTGGTCGCGACCGGGAGGTCGCTCCTACAGAAGAAAGTTCCTTCATCTGACAAAAACAGTTGAATTCCTTAATGAGACAATATTAAATAGAATTGGTATTACGCTAACCCCATTATGGTCGCAAACTGTAATGGGGTTTCCCTTTCAAACAGATGTTCAGTATCGCAGAGATTTTTTATCTTGTTTTCAGCCAACTCGCGGTAGGTGGGGTTGCTGTTATGTTTCTCATACCGAAAGGTGTGGTCGGTGCAAACTATTATCGGTTGATGGGAGGCATGTATCTACTCGTGAGTGGATTAGCACGTTGTGCTAATCTTTACCTTAATGAGCAACCCGTAACATTTACTAATTTTTTCGGGTTTTGGCAGAACGTTGAATCCGTTCTCGTACTAAGTTTCGTTCTTATTATCTTTGGTTATACGCTGAGTTGGTGGTTCAAATCGTCTATACTCACTGAGATACTATTCTATAGCGGAATTCTCAGCGGTAGTGTTTGGATATTTTTTAGTGCGCTACACTATTTTGAAACCGTTCAATTTCCCGGTGGACAAGTTTTGTTGCCTATACAATTCCTTGTGTCAGCAGTCTTACTTGGGATAGTTCATACAGGGATGTGGTTTGGACATTGGTATCTTGTCACACCTGAATTGCCTGTGGCTTATCTGAGACGGTTTAACACTGTTTTGTTAGGGACACTTGTTTTGTCAATCTCTCTGTTCTGTGTAAATATGTTTTTTAGGTTGCAAGCCCAAGATCTTGTGCCTTTTAACTTTCATTATCAACTCATCTTTTGGATACGGTTAGGAATTGGGTTTGGCGGCACACTGCTTCTTTATTTTATTACATGGGATTGTTTGCGTCCCAAATCTGTTGAGCTTGATGAAGTTGGAGCAACGCGAGCATCGACCGGTTTTCTTTTCATTGCGATAATTACGGTGTTTTTGGGTGAGTTTTGTAGTCGGTATCTGTTTTTATCAATGCGGTTTATTTTTTAAAAGCGGCGGATTTGCTAAATCCGATTTGTTGGGTGTGACACTGCGAAATATCAGAGCCATTCTGTGTTGATTTGGCGTAATCCGAGATTCTGACGGTACGCTGCGTGTACCTGCTACTTTTAACAGATGAACCGCAAAAGGTTTTGAAAATTGCAACTATATATGATATACTTTCTGCATCCCCTCATAGACACATTTCAGAGACCACCTAAGAATTTCTAACACGGGAGCGTTTTATGAAGACAGTCTCTTTAAAAGGTTATGTGAGAAATGTAAAATACAAACCTTTTCTGGGAAAGGAAAGATTGAAGTGTCACGATATTGCCCAATTTGATATAAACAAGGCGGGTGCTTACGGGTTGATTAACTTAGGGACTTCAGGAAACAATCTCGCATACTCACAATGGAAAACTCCAAAACGAACCCGAACGTATCCTTTTCCACGTATATATAACACGTATGGTCTCAATACAAAAAGAGTCACGATTATACCGATTATCAAAGACGAGGGTGCTGACACAAATAATGACCGGATCAACTTCATCACATTCTCATGGATGAATCTGCTGAATGTCTATATCATCTTGGCTTGGTATGATGACGCAAAGAGAAAAGCAGGATCGACAAACAGAATCACTGACCAAGTGCTAAACGCTGAAAGTGTGCAAGAAAAGTTGCTTGAGATAAGTCGGTATCAGACAACTGCATTGCACTGGAATACAACGCATTTTAAGAGTGATTTTGAGAAAGTTTATTTAAATGCCGTTGCCAGTTATGAAAAAATATCGCGTGAAAAAAAGGTTGATCTACACAATCCACAAGACCACTTAGACACACTCGAAAAATTCAAAGTTGACAATAAATTTGATCTTGAGGCTTTCAAACGGGAAACGCTCTCTTCATCACAGAAAGCCGCGCTTCGAGAAACATTGACGGTGCATAAACTTGAATCTCTGGATGATAATCCTAAAGGGGTTTTCTCTATTTTAAATGATCTCGGAGGGGAATATCATTTAACGGCAGATGAAATTTATTGGGAGAACAACAAATTAGTCATACAAGAGTCTAAAAATACAACTAAAGAAAAACTTCCATCTAATGTTGACATAATAGACGGTTTGTTCAAACTCATCCTTTTCGTGAATATGGAACAAGTAAATGTTGATGACAAGACAGATGTCCCGTTTATCACCCGTTTAAAACTGACTGGTAATCTGACGGGAACTTTAAATCTACCTTGTGCCGATGATCTCGTTTCTGGTTTCTGCAAAGAGAATAAACTAACACCTGCAAAACAGAAAACAATAACACTGCTCAACAAGGAAGCAGAAGAAAACAATTTACAAATTTGGATTACAAGAAGCAATGCTAAAAACAGTTAAAAGCCCACTGCGGTACCCTGGTGGGAAATCAAGAGCAATAAAACAGATTCTCCCATTGATTCCTACAAAGATAACCGAGTTCCGTGAACCTTTTGTTGGTGGGGGTTCCGTCTTCTTTGCTATCCGAAGCATTTTTGGTGACAATATCAAATCGTATTGGATTAATGACTTGAACTATGATCTATACTGTTTCTGGAAACAGGTAAGGGATAACGTTTCTGATCTCGTTGATGAACTGACAAAAATACACACAACCACCAAAGACGGTCGCGCTTTATTTCAGGAATTGGCGAAGGACAGGGATTTACTGTGCAACGACAAGGACATGCTCTCCGAATTTGAGCGGGCAGTGCGGTTTTTTGTCTTGAATCGCATTACATTTTCGGGTGTCGTGGATTCAGGAGGATATTCGCAAGGCGCTTATGAGAAACGTTTCACGCGATCATCCATTGCTCGGGTAGAAATGATTTCGCACACGCTTTCTGGAGTCAAAATCACGAATGAAGATTACACAGAAAGTCTTTTTGATAGTAACAACGATGTCTTTATTTTTCTTGACCCACCCTATTGGAAAGCGACAGAATCAAAGTTATACGGAACGCGAGGCACTTTACACACCACTTTTAACCACAAGCAGTTCTCCGAAAATATAAAAAAGTGTAAGCATAAATGGCTCATCACTTACGACGACTCGCCAATGATTCGTAAACTATTTGATTTTGCTGATGTTTGCGAATGGACCCTACAATACGGGATGAACAATTATCGTAAAGATTCAGCAGCTAAAGGGAAAGAGTTATTCATCAAAAATTACTAATAAATCAGGAAACATCCGTAGGTTTGGTAGATCAGATTTGTATCTGGTGAAATATAAATTTTATTGTAAATTTAACGCAAGTATGTTAAACTAACGGTATTCATTAAAGTTAGGAGGCGCATAATGAAATCCCAAATTTTCTATGAACCTGAATCGATGAATCTTGAAGACCGACCCGTGCCTACTCACGGTGATGCAGACCTGTTAGTGCAAGTCCGTTCAGTAGGCATTTGCGGTTCGGATGTAGCTTACTATTTCGGAAATAGTTCACTTGAAACAGACGATGGCAAAGGTCCGTTAATCCTCGGTCACGAATTTACTGGTGAAGTCGTCGAGGTTGGTAGCGACGCAGCGAAAACAGGTGGATTTAAAGTCGGCGACAGAGTTGTCGTCAATCCTGTCCAATCAAACCCAAATTCTTTTTGGAGTAAAAAAGGGTTGTCCAACCTGTGTCCAGAAAAACGTATCTTAGGTGTAGGTGTTGATGGCGGCTTTGCGGAATACGCTGTCTCTGACTACCGTTGGACGGTAAAACTACCCGAAAACGTTACGTACGAGCAGGGGGCACTCACTGAACCTCTTGCATGCGGATTATACGCTGTTAACAATCTCAAAGCAGAAGCAGGGCAAACTGCTGTTGTCTTTGGACCCGGTCCAATCGGTCTGATGATGGTACAAGTTCTTAAAAGCCGTGGCTTGAAAAACGTGCTGCTTGTTGGGACTCGCGACTATCGTTTAGACTGTGGTAAAGACCTTGGTGCGGACGTAGTTGTTAACGTCAAAGATACCGACTCACCGCACTATGTTGAAGACCTCGGTGCAGCAATTCAAGAACTCAATAATGGTGAATTGGCAGACCGGGCAATTACGGCAACGAGCTCGCTTGATGCCATTCATACCGCACTTGAAGTTACGGGTAGACACGCAACCGTCGTAATCTTTGGACTTCCTGGCGATAAAGATGTCATGCAAGTTCCTATCCTTGACACCATCCTCATGGATAAAACCATTAGGTTCTCATGGTTAGCACCCGATACATGGGAAGAGGCTGTTCAACTCATTTCGAGTGGCGATGTTAACATGGACAAAATCATTAGTCACGAGTTTCCACTTGAATCACTTGTTGAAGGAATTACAAAGGTCCGCAATCGAGAAGATAGCTGCACTAAAGGGTTGATAAAGGTATCTTCTTAAGTCGGTATAGAACATGGGCATACCATTTTTTATTGTTTTTGCCTTATCAATCGTTTTTTTATCGCTCGGAATGACTGGGTGGGGTGACCTTGTATCGGTTGAGTGGCCTGAGCAGAACCCATCTGCTGCGACCGTCGACGAAGTAGTTGTCACCCCTTACCTCGGTTTAAAACTAAATTATCGTGCGATTGCACAGTGCTTAACTGGTTTTCTACTATTTTTGGTGAGTCTCTATGTTATGGGGTTTTTACTCTATCTTGAAGAGCGGGAAAGCGGCAGGATTATGAAAAACGTTAAAAGTTTTGCTAAACTACGGCAGTTTCTGGAACGGCGACAGAAGAGAGGTTTATCTCAATGAATCTCTCACAACAACTTGAAATGATAAGGGACGCGATAGGTAAGCATACAGGATTGTTGCGGAAGAATCCACAGGCAAACTCGTAACAGTATGTGGCAGGTTAAAGTGTGTTAGAAAGGTTTAACCTACTTAATGAAATTACAATTAAAAAATGATTTACTTCTTCGCGCATCAAGATGTCTGCCAGTAGAACGCGTGCCTGTGTGGATGATGCGGCAGGCTGGAAGGTCAGACCCTCTTTATCGGCAAATTCGAGAAAACCTTAACCTCCCGTTGGAACGCCTGTTCCGAACTTGTCCTACCCCGATGTCACATACCGATGTAGAACATGCGGTCAAAATATCGCTTCTTCCCAAGCGCATCGGTGTAGATGCCATTATTGTATATAAAGATATTCTGACACCACTTTCACCGATGGGCGCGCACTTCCGATTTTCACCCGGTCCCGTTTTAAGCCAGCCGATACGAACACAATCACAAGTAGAAGCACTTAAGCCACTAGATGAACCACCTGTACAATTAGAGTACACCGGACATGTTATTCGCACACTACGTGAAACCTTGAATGGAGAACTACCGCTGGTCGGTTTTGCTGGTGCGCCTTTAACACTTGCATTTTTCCTTATTGCGGGGGAAAGCCCAATGAAAAAAGGTGCTGGAATATCGGACAAAGCAACACCAGTTTTTGAAATGATGGAAGAAACATCAGAACTTCTGCATAATCTATTAAATAAATTGACTGCGATGACAATTGAATATTTGAATTACCAAATTAGCGAAGGTGCTCAGATTGTTCAACTGTTTGAGTCAATCGCAGATGTGTTATCGCGGGAGATGTATGAAAATTTCGCGTTTCCGTATCATCAAAGGATTTTCGCTGAACTCAATTCAGACGCACCGGGAATTCTCTTCGCGAAAGAGTGTTCTTATGTAGATTTAATGCATCAAAGCGGTGCAGATGTGCTGAGCATCGGAAAATGCGTAGACCTCAGAAAAGCCAAAACGGAAACAGGTGGTTCAGTCGCCTTTCAGGGAAATGTTGATAACGATATCCTCCGCGACGGGACCTGTGCTGATATAACAGAAGTTGTGCGTACTTGTTTAGAACAAGGTGGCAAGACAGGACATATCCTAAATCTTAGTCATGGACTTCATAGAGACACACCTTTTGAAAACGTAAAACATTTCGTAAATATCGCAAAAAAACTTCAGGGTAATTGATGCAAAATATACAAGAAAATCCTTTCGCACCACGTCAGTATGGACAACTTGTTAAGGTAACAGATCAAGTTTATCTGTTTCGTAATATCGTCAACTCCTCTATTATTATAGGGGATAACGGTGTTGCCGTAGTTGATACGCAGGTAAATCAGACGATGGGAAAACGACTCCTCAACGCAATTCGAACTATCACAGATAAACCGATATTATATGCAATTAATACACATTATCATTGGGATCATACAAATGGGAACATAATTTTTCGTCAAGAAGGGGCGACCGTTATAGCACGAGAGATGACGAAAGACTTTATGGTGAATAGGGCACCGCGTCAGGAGGCGTTTTTGCGTTCTCGCGGTTTCAGTCTTGGTGATCCTCCGTTTCTTCCACAGCAGACGTTCACCCATGAAACCGAACTTGATTTAGGCAATCAACCCTTGCACCTCATTCACTTAGGGAAAGCAGAAACTGATGACGCGAGTGCCATCAGGATTCCAGCAGAAGGGTGTATCGTTTCTGGTGACACAGTTATGACAGGAAGTTTTCCTATTTTTGGGCAACCCGTCATGAATGAGGGGCTTATGGCAAACCACGATTGGATCAATACTATCAAAGAACTTCGCACTTATGCCCCAGAACATGTGCTACCCGGACACGGACCTTTAGCCCACGATGCTGAAATAGACCTATTGCTCAAAATTGAGTCCTATTTCCTTACAGAAGTACGGAAACGGGTTGAACAAGGCATGTCTTTGGCAGAATTGTTAACGGACATGGAAGGCAACTTGCCGAACTGGATTCGGGATATTGCGGAAGTTTGGGGAACACCCCGTTATGCGATTCTACGTGTATATCGCGGGTTGATTGACGACCCTGAGCCGGGTTGGCAACACTTCAAACCGTCTGTTATTCCAACAGCAGGGACTAAGATTCTTAAACAACGCACACAAGAACTGAAGGACTTTGAGGCATATCGTGAAACTGCAGAAGAAGTTGCAGAAGGCAACGACTTAGGATTAGCTATTGCTATTTTGAAATCCGCAACCGAAAAATTTTCCAACCTACCAGAGGCATGGACAGAATATGCAGACTTACTTACACAAGCATCTCGCACCGTGTCAAGTGTGCTTGAGAAGGGGGATTTTTTCTATGAGGCAAAAAATGCACTTAACACTGCCCTTGAAATAGACCCTGATTATGCTCCTGCACACCTTTTGCACGGAGCCAACTACATCTTCTCAGCTTTTCGGAATGGTGATGATCCGACACCTGGTATGGGATCAATTTATAAAGCCTTAGTTAGTGGAATTCAAGGCACGCAGCTTGCACAAGCATACTTTTTCATCGGACTTGCGCATCGCACAAATTCCAATGAAAAACTTGCACATGAAGCATTTGCACAGGCAATTGTTATTGACCCACGGTTTATGCCAGCACAAATGGCAAATATGGCATAGGAGGCAAAATGAAATATGATAGCGTTTTACTTGTAGCATTCGGCGGACCAACCCCCGGATGTTGTAAAAAATATGATACCGATAATTGTCCCGGTGAAGCATACTGTTTTGTTGAAGGAATTGCCGGTGAAGATGAATCTCAAAAAGAACGTGTAAAAGACATCTCATCCCATTACATAAAATTGGGTGGATTTTCGCCATTCAACGAATTGACTTATAAACAAGCCAAAGCATTAGAAAAGGCACTACAACACAATCTGCCATTACCTGTTTACGCAGGATTTAGGCATTGGACACCTTATTTAAAGGAAGTCATTGCTGAAATGGCAAAAAAGGGACACCGCAAAATACTCGGTATTATCATGGCACCGCACCAATCCAAAGTGAGCTGGGAATGGTACCAACTGGCAGTTGAAAAAGGAATTGACGCAGTCGAAGGTGAGAAACCGACAATTGATTATCTTGACCCTTGGTACACGCACAACGGATATGTCGGTGCCATCGCTGAAATTATCAAAACAACGTGTGGCGATAAGTTAGAACGTGCTGAACTGGTGTTCACAGCACATGCAATTCCCCAAGTCTCAGCGGACACCTCACCTTACTCACAACAGTTTGAAATGACCGGCGAAGCAGTTGCACAAGAGATTGGTAAAAAACGTTTCAACTTCGCATATCAGAGCGAGGTTGAAAACAGTCCAATCCCATGGACACAACCCGATATCAATGATTGGCTTAAAGCAAAGAACGCAGAAGGTGTTGACACTGTTGTTGCGTCCCCTATCGGATTCCTCTGTGACCACGTTGAGGTGCTATATGACCTTGACATAGAGGCAACGGAAACAGCGGATACTTACGGGATTGATTTTATTCGGGCAGGCACTGTCGGTGACCATCCCAAATTTATTAATATGCTTGCAGGTTTTGTCTGTGAAAAGTCTGAGAAATAGGATTACGTTTTATAGTAAAGTCTATAAATTATTAATACCTTTTGGGCACGTGGCAATTTCAACGCATTTTTGTGAATGTAAGAGGCGCAATGAATTGCGCGAGGACAAACGCATCAACTGAATAGAGAATGTGCAGTTGTTTTAAATTCACTATAATTGTCCTAACCTTTTGTGAATGTAAGAGGCGCAATGAATTGCGCGAGGACAAACGCATCAACTCAGTTGGCATTCTAAGGAATACTGTGATGGCACAAGAACAGAAACGTGCAATCGTTATTGGTGGTGGAATCACAGGTTTAGCTGCTGCCTATCGTCTGAAACGTGAAGCTGAAAAAAGAGGCATTCCGCTTGCGCTTACACTACTTGAAGCGAGCGATAGGATTGGTGGCGTTATTCAAACTGAACACCGAGATGGATTCGTCATTGAGCACGGTCCTGATGCATTTATCTCAACAAAACCGTGGGCTAAAGCACTGTGCGAAGAACTCGGTATTGCCGACAAATTGATAGGCACAAATCCAAAGGTGAGGCGAAGTTTTGTCCTTCGTAACGGCAAATTAGTTCCGGTCCCCGAAGGCTTTTACATGATGGCACCGGGATCGTTCGGACCTTTCTTGAAAAGCCCTATCTTCAGTTGGCGAGGTAAATTTCGGATAGTTTTGGATCTATTTATCTCACGCCAAAGCGATATTGATGATGAATCGGTTGCAGATTTCGTTAGACGTAGACTCGGTAACGAGGCATTTAAACGTATGGCACAACCGATGATAGGCGGCATCTACACATCAGATGCAGAAAACCTAAGCCTGAAAGCAACGTTTCCACGATTTTTGGAAATGGAACGGGAACACGGAAGCATCATCAGGGCACTTTTAGCACAAAAACGGAAGTCTACCCAAACCAGCCGTGGGACAAGCGGACCGCGCTATAGTCTGTTTTTATCTTTTGCAACCGGGATGCAGGCGTTGGTAGACACGCTTGCTGATAATCTCTTTGGATGTATCCGTTTGCATTCTTGTGTTACTGCTATTCAGAAAAAAGAGAGTGAAATGAGTTGGCGCGTTTGCCTTAATAATGCCGAGATGTTAGAGGCGGATATGCTTTGCATCGCACTCCCTGCACCACAAACAAGCAAGGTTTTGTCAACAGTTTCAACGCCCCTTGCCAAAAAGTTATCTGCTATTCCTTACACATCATCTGCAACGGTTAATCTGGCTTTCCGCCGTGAGGATGTCCAACACCTACTCAATGGGATGGGGTTTGTTGTCCCCCTGACAGAGCAACTTAACCTTATTGGATGTTCGTTTAGTAGTGTTAAATTTGAAAATCGTGCTCCTGCAGATCATGTGTTGCTGCGTGCATTTGTAGGCGAAAACTCCAATAGCATTAAAGGTAACACGAAAGAAAGCACGAATCAGAAGGATATAATCTATACTGTACTTAAAGACGTAACGAAGTTGCTTGGAATTGAAGCAGAACCTATTTTTTCAATCGTTAGCCAACATTCACAGGCCATGGCACAGTATCTGGTCGGACACCAAAAACTTGTCCGTGAGATTGAAGAACTCGCAAAAGGCTTGTCCGGTCTTGCTTTAGCAGGTAATGCTTATCACGGTATCGGTATTCCAGATTGTATAAACAGTGGCGAACAAGCAGCATTAACCTTGCTTGATACGATATAGAGCAAGTAGATCGGGCGGACAAAGCCCCCAACAAGAGTTGCATCAATGCCGCTTGATACAATTATATAGAGGGATAGAGATGCGTTTCTTTGTAAGGCTTAGGCGATGCATTTTGGGTTTATGTGTATCTCTGTTAGGGTTATGCGTTTTAACATTATTCGGAAACCTTGTTTCTGATGTGAAAAGCGATGCGGATCAGCACAAGGAAATGTACCGCTCATTTAAAGATGGAAGATGTAAGAGTTGCCATCCGGCAATTTGGCGCGAATGGGAAAAATCTATGCACGCACAAGCATGGGTAGATGGAATTTATCAGGAAGCAGCAAAACAGATTACTGACAGAGAAAAGAGTTGTGACCCATGCCATGCCCCAGAACCTATCCTCGTGACCGGTATTGGGAAAATGCCAAAATTGCGTAACGTAGAACGTGACTCTGGCGTTTCATGTCTTGTATGTCATCTTGATACAGATGGTGCAATGCACGGTCCGCCGGCAAGTGCCGAGACTAATTTTCATGTAAATATAACCGATCCGATTTATAAGGAACCGACAAAGCTTTGTGCTACGTGTCATGGGCAACCGAGTGTGCCTGAACACGATCAAGTGTCCAGCTTCCTTGAGAGTAGGTTTGCTACAGAAAAGATGAGTTGTGCTACGTGCCACATGCCGGTTGTCAATCGGATACAAAGCACAGCAAGTTACGAAAGTATCAAGGGAAGGAAACATACGTGGCGAGGTAGTCGCAGTGTCGCGCAGCTTAAAAGTGCTGCGACACTTAAGATTGAGTTTGCTGATAAGAAAGCGACTGTGATCCTTCAGAATAAGGCGGGACATCTCTTACCGGGTGGCACGTATCGTGTTATCGTTCTTGATGTGACGCACCTTGCACCTGATGGGACACAGCATCAGAAAAAACAGGTTTTAATCTCTGAAAAGGAAGAAAACCGTCTTAACCCAGATGAGAAGCGAACGTTTGTTTTTGATGTTAACACCGGTGATATACTCAAAGCGCGTTTGCGCTATCAACTTACGTCAAAGACACCAGAATCGGAATGGGTACCTATGGCGGAAGTAAGCGGTGTTGCACCGTGACGCTTGAGAAAACACTATCCTTTCTTCTTGTAGGAGGGGTTTTAACCCGATATAGTTGTACCGTTAGAGGCGCAATGAATTGCGCGACTACAAACGCCGCAAATCTGAAATTGTCAACATAACAAATTTAAACTTAAGTGAATTTTTTAGGTTGACAATTAATTCGGTTTTTGTTAATATGTCAATTAAATTCTGAAAATTGCTTTAGTTGCTATTGTATTATGCAGAAATATTGCGAATTTCATTTGACATGCTTTCAAAATTATGGTATTATATTAAATACCGATTGCAATTTAATCGATGATATATAGATTAGGTGGGGAAATTTACCGAATTTCTAAAATAAAACGCCGTGTACCGATTAAAATGCTTGCTTTTTTTTGTCACTTTTGTTAAAATAGCAAACGTTCTTATATTTAAGGGCTAACTTTAAGTCAATAAAACATTATTTGTGTAATCACCCAAATCAGTTATGTAAATCGTCCATAAGGATTTGCATGGGTCAAATACAATTCGGTGCCCAAATTATTTGCTTGTTTTTGACCTTCATTACGGATATATTTAGGACTATCCTGGGTGAATTACGTATAGGAAAAAGAAATTTAATGCTTGGTTGTAGGATGTTAGAATTGGATGGGCAAACACCTACCTCCGGTCGTTTTTGTCGTGTTCCCGCTTGCCCATCTAAAACTTCAGTATTTAGTCTCGTTTTTGCGTAGACTTAACGAGGAGGAAGAGTTAATGAAAAAACGAACACTTGTTTGTTTTTTGATTTTTACATTGTGTGTTTTTTACAGTTCAATACCAGACACT
This sequence comes from Candidatus Poribacteria bacterium, assembly GCA_965197475.1. Classification (GTDB taxonomy): domain Bacteria; phylum Poribacteria; class WGA-4E; order WGA-4E; family WGA-3G; genus MSPOR6. The sequence goes on from CBDANF010000003.1 coordinate 3,976,735, forward strand.
GTGTTTGGGCAAGACGCGGATCCAACTCCTGAGGAACTCGCCCAACAGGTGTATGACGAGTACAGCGCAACGCTTACTGATGATACAGTCATTCAAGGTGATGTGACAATTCGAAGCTTGGTTATAGGAGTCCTCACATCGCTAAGCGATCCTGCGGTATTGGAGAATCCATTACTTGATCAATTTGGAGGTTTTGAAGGAGCTTTAGATACGGTTCTTGCGAATCCGAGTCTGATAGGATTTGCATTACCGAGCTTGTCTGACCAAGATAAAGCTAATTACCAAAGTCTTTTAAGTATGGAAGCAATCCAAAAAATGCTTAAGGATTCTACTGTACGGACTTTGATCCAAAACGCAGAAGCAGTAAAGGTGCTTTTGGCTAAAATTGAGGCAGATCCGCCAGTAGATCCGCCTGATCCACCAGTAGTAGATCCAGCACCGCCGACGTTAGAAATTACAACTTCGCCCCCGGTAGCTGAGCAAAGTGGTTCGTTTAATGTTGTTTTTGCTACTACGGATGTTAACGGAGACCCGGTTACCGTAACAGGTTCTATTTCGGTGGACCCCGTTGATGCAGCGAAATATTACAGCATCCCCAGCGGAACGCTCACCGGTAGTGTGAGAGTTACGCAGGCTGCTCCCACCACGGAAATGCCTACCATTCCTGGCGCGACTGTCACATTAACGCTGACAGCTAATGACGGTACGGCGGATTCATCCCCGGCAACCTTTGTACTAACATTTGCTATAAGGGAGAAACCGCCTGATAAACCGGTTAAACCGGTTGTCGATCCATTTGCTCCAATAGCGTCCCCGGATGGCGAGTTGCGACTTGGTGGACTTTCACTTAACAGGATTGGTGGAAGGCGATTTGTGGCGCAGCTTATTGAGCAAGCTTTACCATCTGGACTGCCTTTGGAAGGAGATGCCTTGGTAGATCCGTTGGTTGATTTCATTCTTGCACAGGTGCCACAAGGGATTCTCCCTAAAAAGCAGATTAAGAATAATTTATTCTCTCAACAGCCTCTCCCTATTTTTGCAAAGGAAGCGGCTCAGTTAGATCATGAGAACTTTGGTAATGCTATTACACCTGATTACCTTGGTGAACTTATCTATCTTAACGTGCCAAACGAGACCAAATATCTAACCCGTGATAGTTTGAACGTTTATGCACGCTATCCATCAGCTGATATTGGTGGTGTTAGGTTTAGTCTTACCGATGGAAGAACAGTTGAAGGTCAGAAGGTTACGAAAGAGGTCCTACACGCAGATACTATCCTTTATACCTTCCGATTGGAGGAGACACTCGCTGCTACGAACTTACCGGCATGGCCCGCTTTAGGCGAAGGCGCACAGTTGTTTTCCAGCGTTGTTCTTCGGTATGCGAAAACGTTAGAAGAATTGAAGGATTTGCCCAGTGCCGAAAATATGACAGCGATTCGCCAAGAAGATGGTTCTTTTGTTTGGGAAACAAGAGATGTCCGCATCACACCTGGTAATACCTTTTACTACTTTGAAGTGGTACTCACCGAACCGGTGACATTAGAGATTTTGGACCTCCAAGCACTTGATGAGGCATTTTCAAAGCCCGGGCAAATTGCGGTAGGAACGAAGACCCATACAATTACGGGTTGGGCGATGCCAGACCCGCGTAATATCCAATTACGTGATCACGGGATTTTTGAGGCATTATTCACCGACGCGATTCGAACTGAAATTGGCAAAGTGGCGACTTCATCCGATGTTGTAGCCTTAGGTTTAAAAGCTGTAGGCGGTGAAGTAGTTACTGGTAAGGAAATTCAGGAAGCGATTCCCGCCCAACAATTGAGAAACCTACAGCGTCTCTTGCTGAGTAGCGTTGATGCCTTAATTACGGACCTTCAACTCACATTTGACCCGATGTTGGCTTCTGCTTTCACTTTGTATGATGTAGATCTGGAGACTGATTCAATTTGGGTTGCGAATTTTGATGGTCTTGCTGAAGAAACATATTTTTTAGAAGCACTTGCATACGATTCAGAAGGAAATCCGTTGGATCAAATTCAAGAGGATTTCACTGTTGATACGAGTGCACCGACAGCAGGTATCAAGGTTACATCCGGTAATAACGTTAGTGCTTATGAGGACGGAGATGTCTTTGTTGTTACTGCTCCTGAACCAGGTGCTGCTACGTTGAGTATTACGGCTACGCCTGAAAAGTTGTATGAGTTAGGAGTAGACAAAGGGTATCTTATTCTCCAAATGATTAAGTTGGACGAGCATGGGAATCCTCACCCTGAAGGTACTTGGTTGCCGTTGGGTATTGAGTCTATGATGTTAGCGTCTGATATTTGGGATGAGGTCAAAGGACAATTGGAAGGACACCCAAATCCGGATGTAGATTATCTTTCAACGCAGTCCGTGAGTGATATCTTGGGTATACTAAATCTGCTAACTCTTGATGCGATACAGAATAGTGATCAGATACCGCTATTGGCAGGGATACTGAAATCGGCAGATGCGTTCTTTAAAACGTTTGGTATAAAACCCACTCCGGAGCAATATATAGAACTTCGGGATCTTATAGGTGCCGTAGTAGACGACATAAACCTTGTGCCGCTGATCTTTGATGAGACACAAGTGACGATGACGATACCTATTCAGGGTGAGAATATGGATCTCCTGGTTGGAGATTACGGTATTCGCGCAATGGGTATTGATAATCTCTTCAATGTTGGTTCTTACGAACCTCCTGCTATGCGTATCAAAATAGTGCCGCCAGAGTTTGACACAGCAGAGGTCACTGCTGTCAGTATTGGCGACTTTAATGATGATGGCGATCCTGTTCCTGATACTCCGCATAAAACTGGAACCATCTACTCAAATACTTTGGACGATGTGACATTAACTGTCCACGTAACCGAGCGCACCGAGCATCCTGCAACTGCGATGGTGCAATACATGGATGCTAACGGTGACTGGCAGGATATCGGTGGACTTGATCTGGCTGACACTCAAGCAGGTTCAACGCTCCCAATTAAATGGGAAAATCTCACTGCTGAGGTGTTTGACGACTTGATAATGGCTGGTGACACTGTTAGGGTTCGTGCTGAGGCAACCAACGAGCTGACCGAAGGTTTAACGCCCCCTGATGCACCGGTGGAATTTGAGATAAAGTTAGATGCTGGTCTTCATCCGCCTGAGGTGTTGGCAATTATGGTGGATCCTATGTCCATCACAAAAACCAATCCTGATAGTGGTGCACCCCAAGGTACAATCGTTATTAACGGTTATACCCCAGAGTTAACAGGCCCAGAAACCGAATCTGTCCGATTTGAAGCTAAACGGCCCGAAGATGAAGATTGGGAAGTCATCGGCGAAACTACAGAAGGCCTGGATTTTACTGTAGAAGCTGACGACTTGGAAAACCCGATTGGTCCTCCTGACACGTACCATCAATGGTCTATTACCGTGGATACCGCTACCTTAAATGAGGGTGATGGTGATACAATCACGAAGGATAGCCCCGGTGCGCGGCAGGATTATATCTTCAATGAGATCACCAACCGATACGAGGTGGTTGACGGTTACGTGGTGGTTGACGACAACAAATACGAGGTTCGTGCTGTTGCTATTAGTATGGACAAATTAGAATGGTCTTCTGATGCCCGCACAAACTTCTCTGTTGATAACGTTGACGATGTAGCACCTCGCGGTCTTACCCACGTTAGCGTAACAAACCTTAAGGCGTTTAGTGATAGTGACAAGGTCTTTATTGACAGGCCCGTTGAAGTTGCTGAAGATGGCAGCTACACAGTTGGCGGCCTCGTTGATAGACATGATGCTGCTGTCGATTCGCCAGTAGTTACCTTCACCATCAAACCGCAAGCTCCTCTGGGAACCTACGAATTGGTGAAATTGGTAACGCCGGATTTCCCTGAAAATACAGTGAGGGTAGAGGTAACCCCAGCCGACGAAGAAGGCGTTTTTGAAGTAGCCATTTTCGATATTGGGACGCTTACTGACGACGACGAACTTGCTGACAACGACGAATACGTGAAAAACGGGCCTTATATGTTCCACGCCTTGGCTTTTGACGAATTCGGTAATGTGCAAGAAGATTTGTCTGCAACCGATGGAACGTTAATCACGGTCAATGTTGCAAACACCCGCCGTCCTGCGCCTGGTGCCTTAGCGATAACTATAGATCCCGATAAAGATATAGGTCCGAATCCGGATAGTGGTGGTTATCGTGGTGTGATCACTTTCAACGGTTATACCCCCAATCCGACATCTGCACCGACACAGAAGATTCGGTTTGAGGTTAAACGTCCAGGTGAAGAGGAATGGACATTAGTAAGAATTGATGCCGGACAAGATAAACGCCAAGATGCTGTTGAAGTGGAATTGGAACCAATTCTTCCTGGCATTGATATTGCCAAAACGAAGGATATGGAACACCCATACCCTGTCGCTTGGCCAGAGATGTACTACAGATGGTCTGTTGATTTTGATACCACGTTCTTGACAGATACCATCACAGCGGATAGCCCCGCCGCGCGCGATCACACTAAGGATGAGAACGCGTATATGGTGCGTGCTGCAGCGATTGATGGGGTTGAACGCTATGTAGAAGGTGTAATAGCCGATCTCTCAATAGACAATATTGACGATGTCGCACCCCTCGGTCCGACCCATATTGTCATCAACAGTATTGATGATGTTAATGCTGTTGATCCTGTCTTTATGAAGGATGACGATGGAAACTACACGGTAGGTGGCCTCGTTGATAAACATGACGATGCTGTCAATTCGCCAGTTATTACCCTGACTATCACACCAACAGCTGAGCGCAAAACCTACGACAACGTGCGGTTGATAAGCACTCTTGAAGGCACGCTCATTAGTGAGCCTATGGAGACTGTTGTAGCGACCGAGACTGCCGACGGTAGTGGTATCTTTGAAGTAACTGTTGATATCGGTACGCTGATTGACAACGAAACGTACTTGGCAAACGGACCTTATATGTTCCATGCCCTAGTTTCTGACGAAAATCATCCATTCCACCCGGAGATTGAGAACGTGCAGGAAGATATGTCCGACACTGACGGATCGAAAATCACCGTCAACGTTGCAAACAATCGTCGTCCTGCCCCTGGGGTGTTAGCGTTAACCGTAGACCCCGCAATGGTCACGAATCCGGATAGTGAAGCACCGCAAGGTACAATTACTATCAACGGATATACTCCCGATCCGACCTCTGCACCGATGATGCAGGTTCAGTTTGAGGTTAAACGTGACACGGATGCAGAATGGATAAGTGTTGGTACTGCTGAGATGTCTGAAGCCGCTGTTGAAGCGGAATTGATGCCTATTGTTGCTGACATTGATGCTGCCAAAGCCAAAGATATGGTACACCCGTATCCTGTTACGTGGCCCGAGGCATACCATAGATGGTCTATTGAAGTAGATACGACTACTTTAGAAGATAGCATCAATAAGGATAACCCCGGTGCACGGGATGTATCCCTTGATGATAACCCGTATATGGTACGTGCTACTGCAGTTGCGACCGATGGTGTTGAACACAGCGTTGAGGGTGTAACAGCCATGTTCTCCGTTGACAACGATGACGATGTCGCTCCACTCGGTCCGACGAACGTTGTCGCAACAAGCATTGACGCAGTTAACCTTGTCTTTATGGACAATGGTGACGGAACTTACACAGTTGGCGGTCTCGTTGATAAATACGACCCCGAAGTCAACTCTCCTGTAGTTACGTTCACGATTACACCAACAGCCGTCCGTAAGACTTACGCATCGGTTAAGTTGCTAACAACTCTACCTGAAGGTGCTATTATCGGTGACATAACCGAAACTGCCGAAGGTAGTGGTGTCTTTACAATAACAGTTGATGTTGGCACATTAATGGATGACGATGATTTTGTCTACAATAACAGATATATTGAAGACAGCTATTTCGAAAATCCAGAAGAATTAGTCTATAATCCAAAAGGCGAAGTCTTTACGTTCCAACTTCATGCGTTAGCGTATGACAAAGCGATGTCTTATGATGATGTCACTGCTGCTGACGCAATGTTCCTTGAATACGGAAACATTCAGGCAGATGACTACGATGGCGATGAAATCACGGTGAATGTTGAAAACACTTACCGACCCGATCCGGGTGTGATGGCAATCGGCGTTGTAAATTCGGACGGAATGGTAAATCCTGATAGTGGTGCACCGCAAGGTGAACTCACTTTCAATGTGTATACATACTATCTTACTTCACCTCCAACAGAAGGTATTCGTGTTGAGGTAAAACGACCCATTGATGATACGTGGGAACGTATTACTGGTACTGCTGTAGACCCTGTACCTGTGGATGTATCCGATGTGCCAGGTATTGGCGATTTAGCCGATATTACTGGTGGTCTTGTCGGAATTACTGAAGTTGGCACTGTGTCCGGTGAAGAATCGGAAGTGGAAATTCCCACGCGCTACATGAAATGGACGTTTATAGTGGATACACGTGAGTTGGCATTGGAAGATACCGTCACTCCAGAAAATACCATCAAACTGGATGATACCATCAACCGAGGCGATGGTGATCCTGAACGTGACGCGGCCTTAGACGCAAACCAATATGAGGTGCGTGCATGGTCACTCACACCGAAAAATAAAAATCTGGATCAACCTGAATACCCACAACGGGATGGTGTGGAAGCGTCTTTCTCATTAGACAATAAAGATGATGTCCCACCACTCGGTCCGACGAACATCACTGATATTGCTGATGTCGCAGGATCTATCGCTGCGAATGAAGATGGCAGCGTTACTGTCGGTGGAATCGTTGATCTTACAGTTCCTTCACCAATCGCTATATTTACCATTGAACCGACTGCAGATCCAATCACTTATGTTGGTGGGAAGACCGTTCTGGTTCAAACTGCTCCTGATGGAACAGTAACCGAAACCGATGGTAGCCTTGAAGTAGGAAGTATTGAAATTGATGTCGGTCTACTTGCGAATGGTACCTATATGTATCATGCACTCGTTGTTGATGAATTCGGCAATGTGCAAGTACAAGGTGAACTTGATAGACCTTCACCAGTGATCACCGTGAATATCGTAAACTTCCGAGTAAGTGATATTACGGACCTTACTGTAACGGCAGTTGATGGTGAATCACCAGACAGACACCTACTCCAAGAAACTATTGGAGAACTTCAAGGCAGGTTCCCTCTAAAAGAATCAATCGCTTTGAGTTTCAATGTTAATAGCGGTTCACTGGCAGTTGAAGAACTTATAGGTGTTCTTATTGATGGGCAACCAGTTACTTATGCTGCAGGTAGTGATGTAGAAAATGCTTTCTCACTGATGGCAAGTGAACTTTCTGCAGTAGTGGATGGATGGTATACACCGCACGGTCAGGTAACTAAACGGAACGGTTCTGTAACCTTCCCGTTAGCAACGATTAACTTGGACAACACCGGTCCAATGATCGCCATTGAAACACCCGTAGAAGGGGCTACAGTTAATGACTTGCCAACGCTTCTTGCTGGTTTCGGTGATGGTGATTTGGGTAGTGGTGTAAGTGATGGTAGTGGTGTAAGTATGAAAGATACTGCTGCCGTTTTATTAGCACGGCTCCGTCCGGAAGAAGTTGTTCAGGACGCAGTACCTGTTGATGTTGATCAGAGCATGGTTGAGCAGGATTTAGACTCTGTTGTCTATACCCGCACAGACAGACTTGCTGGTGGGGCATATATGTTCACAATCCAGGTTTCAGATATCCTGGGGAACATCGGAGAACAGTCAGTATCGTTTGCTGTTGAAGGTATAAACCCAACGGTCGTAATTACTGCACCTGCTTCTGGACAAACTCTCGACCACAGTACGGAAGAAATTACCGGTTTCTTTGCTGGTGGTGGGGATGTTGAGATTACGAAGTTTACCATTAACGGTGAACCTGTTGACGTAGTAGAAAGCGATAACGAATTTACGTATACGCTTCCTGAAAAAGATAAAGATGCAGATGGAGTGTTAGAGGATGGCGAATACACGGTCGCTGTTGAAGTTACAGATGGTAGTGGTTTAACTGCTGAAACATCTCTAACCTTTACAGTAGAATTACCAGTTCCGACAGTCGCTATTCACTCACCTCATGCGGCTCAAGTATATGACAATGGCACACCGATTATCGCTGGTGATTTCTCAGGTGCTGCTCCAATAGTAGTTACACTCTCTATTGATGGTGAAGCTGTTGAGCCAGTCGTGAACGACAATAACCAATTCACCTACACACCGACAGAAGAATTGAGTAATGGTCCACATACGGTTGTTGCTGTAGTCACAGACGATAACGGCAGAACCGCCGAGACATCTACTGACTTCATGATTGATATACCGGGTCCGACAGTTATGATTCATGTGCCTGATGCAGGGCAAATGTATGATATCAGCAGACCGACTATCGTAGGTGAGTATTCAGGTGTTGCTGCGCCAGTATCACTAAGCCTCACTCTTGAGGGTGAAGTTGTTCCAGTAAACGATAAAGGTAAAGAATTCGATTATACACCTGTTGGCGCATTAGATGATGGTGAATACACGCTCGTAGCTAAAGTCACCGATGCGAATGGTAAGACTGCCGAAGCAACTGCTATCTTTACGATAAGATTACCAGTTCCGACAGTCGCTATCCACTCACCTCATGCGGCGCAAGTATATGACAATGGTACACCGATTATTGCTGGTGATTTCTCAGGTGCTGCTCCTATAGCGGTTGCACTCTCTATTGATGGTGAAGCTGTTGAAGCAGTCGTGAACGACAAAAACAACCAATTCACTTTCACACCGACAGAAGAGTTGAGTGATGGTCCACATACGGTTGTTGCTGTAGTCACAGACGCTAACGGCAGAACTGCCAAGACATCTACTGACTTCATGATTGATATACCGGGTCCGACAGTTATGATTCATGTGCCTGATGCAGGGCAAATGTATGATATCAGCAGACCTGTTATTCAAGGTGAGTATTCAGGTGTTGCTATGCCAGTGGAACTAAGTCTCACGCTTGACAGTGAAGCTGTTCCAGTAAACGATAAAGGTAAAGAATTCGATTATACACCTGTTGACGCATTAGATGATGGTAGATATACACTCGTAGCTACAGCGACTGATGCGAATGGTAAGACTGCTGAAGCAACTGCTATCTTCTCCATAAGATTGCCAGTTCCGACAGTAGTTATCCACTCACCTCATGCGGCTCAAGTATATGACAATGGTAAACCGATTATCGCTGGTGATTTCTCAGGTGCTGAACCTATAACGGTTACACTCTCTATTGATGAAATACTTGTTGAGCCAGTCGTGAACGATAACAACCAATTCACCTACACGCCTGCAGGAGCATTAAGTGATGGTAAGCATCAGGTTGTTGCTGAAGTCATGGACGCTAACGGCAGAACCGCCAAAACAACTACTGACTTCACGGTTGATATACCAGGTCCGACAGTTGCGATTCTTACGCCCGCTGCGGGTCAGGAATATGAGCACGGTAAGCCGGTTGTCCGAGGTGAATTCGGAGGTGAAACTGATCTTGAGTTCACCCTCACCCTTGAAGGTGAAGTTGTCCCGGCAACAGTAGTTGATAACACATTTGATTATACGCCTGATCCATCTTTGGACGATGGTGAGTATACGCTCATTGCTAAAGTCACCGACGCTAATGGTAAGAGTATGGATGCAACTGTTATCTTCTCGGTAAAATTACCGGTTCCGACAGTCGCAATTCTTACCCCCGCTGCGGGTCAAATACTTGACCACGGCCAACCGGTTATCACGGGTGATTTCTCAGGTGCTGATCCTATAGCGGTTACACTCTCTATTGATGGCACAGCTGTCATAGCAGATGTAAATGAAAACAATGAATTCACTTACACGCCAGCGGTTGCGCTGAGTGATGGTGAACACATGATTGCTGTTAAAGTTACGGATGCTAATGGTAGAACCGCTGAGACATCTGCTGTTTTCACGGTAGATATACCGGGTCCGTCAGTTGCGTTACATGCTGTAGAAATGTATGATATTAGCATGCCGGTTATCACAGGTGATTTCTCAGGTGTTGCTACACCAGTATCACTAAGCCTTACGCTTGATGGTGAAACTGTTTCTGCAACAGAAAGTGAAAACACATTTGAGTTTACACCTGCTGATGCGTTAGATGATGGTGAATACACACTTGTTGCTGTAGCCACTGATGCTAACGGAAAGACAGCAAAAGCAACATCTGTTTTCACAATCAGACTACCTGTTCCGACAGCCACAATAACTACACCGGCTGCGGGTCAAGTCTATGATCACGGTATGCCTATTATTACAGGTACTTTTTCAGGTGCTGATCCTGTGAAGGTAATAGTCTCTATTGATGGTGAAGTAGTGCCGGCGGAAGTAAGTGGAAATGATTTCACTTATACACCGACAGACGCACTGAGCCATGGTGGCTATACAGTCAAAGTTGTCGTTACAGATGCTAACGGCAATATGGAAGAAGCATCTGCTGACTTTGAAGTGGATATACCGGGTCCGTCAGTTGCGTTACATGCTGTAGAAATGTATGATATTAGCATGCCGGTTATCACAGGTGATTTCTCAGGTGTTGCTACACCAGTATCACTAAGCCTTACGCTTGATGGTGAAACTGTTTCTGCAACAGAAAGTGAAAACACATTTGAGTTTACACCTGCTGATGCGTTAGATGATGGTGAATACACACTTGTTGCTGTAGCCACTGATGCTAACGGAAAGACAGCAAAAGCAACATCTGTTTTCACAATCAGACTACCTGTTCCGACAGCCACAATAACTACACCGGCTGCGGGTCAAGTCTATGATCACGGTATGCCTATTATTACAGGTACTTTTTCAGGTGCTGATCCTGTGAAGGTAATAGTCTCTATTGATGGTGAAGTAGTGCCGGCGGAAGTAAGTGGAAATGATTTCACTTATACACCGACAGACGCACTGAGCCATGGTGGCTATACAGTCAAAGTTGTCGTTACAGATGCTAACGGCAATATGGAAGAAGCATCTGCTGACTTTGAAGTGGATATACCGGGTCCGTCAGTTGCGTTACATGCTGTAGAAATGTATGATATTAGCATGCCGGTTATCACAGGTGATTTCTCAGGTGTTGCTACACCAGTATCACTAAGCCTTACGCTTGATGGTGAAACTGTTTCTGCAACAGAAAATGAAAACACATTTGAGTTTACACCTGCTGATGCGTTAGATGATGGTGAATACACACTTGTTGCTGTAGCCACTGATGCTAACGGAAAGACAGCAAAAGCAACATCTGTTTTCACAATCAGACTACTTGTTCCGACAGCCACAATAACTACACCGGCTGCGGGTCAAGTCTATGATCACGGTATGCCTATTATTACAGGTACTTTTTCAGGTGCTGATCCTGTGAAGGTAATAGTCTCTATTGATGGTGAAGTAGTGCCGGCGGAAGTAAGTGGAAATGATTTCACTTATACACCGACAGACGCACTGAGCCATGGTGGCTATACAGTCAAAGTTGTCGTTACAGATGCTAACGGCAATATGGAAGAAGCATCTGCTGACTTTGAAGTGGATATACCGGGTCCGTCAGTTGCGTTACATGCTGTAGAAATGTATGATATTAGCATGCCGGTTATCACAGGTGATTTCTCAGGTGTTGCTACACCAGTATCACTAAGCCTTACGCTTGATGGTGAAACTGTTTCTGCAACAGAAAATGAAAACACATTTGAGTTTACACCTGCTGATGCGTTAGATGATGGTGAATACACACTTGTTGCTGTAGCCACTGATGCTAACGGAAAGACAGCAAAAGCAACATCTGTTTTCACAATCAGACTACCTGTTCCGACCGTATCGCTTGCTTCACCTGTAGCAGGTGACACTTATGATCATACCTTCAGTCATATCTCAGGTATGTTTACCGGTGTAGCTCCTGTTGATGTTGACCTTATGGTTGGTCCAGAAGCTATTGATGATGCTAAAGTGTCTGTAGTAGGTAACCAGTTTACTTATACATCAGATAAGTTTGATGAAGGTACACACGAGGTATCTGTAAAGATCACGGATGCGAATGGTAAAACTGCCGAGACCTCAGCAGAGTTCTCAGTAGTCTATCCTGTTCCGACCGTATCGCTTGCTTCACCTGTAGCAGGTGACACTTATGATCATACCTTCAGTCATATCTCAGGTATGTTTACCGGTGTAGCTCCTGTTGATGTTGACCTTATGGTTGGTCCAGAAGCTATTGATGATGCTAAAGTGTCTGTAGTAGGTAACCAGTTTACTTATACATCAGATAAGTTTGATGAAGGTACACACGAGGTATCTGTAAAGATCACGGATGCGAATGGTAAAACTGCCGAGACCTCAGCAGAATTCTTAGTAGTTTACCCTGAACCGACTGTCACGCTTCTATCACCTACTGCTGGCCACACTTATGACAACGGTGCTCCGATTGTCAGTGGTGAATTTACTGGCGTTGGTGATGTTACAGTGAAACTTATCGTTGATGACAGAGAAGTTGTTCCTAATGATGGCCCAGCAGATAATGGTTTCACCTATACACCTGATGACCCCCCGTTAGGCGATGGTAAACGCACGGTTGAGGTTGAAGTGACAGATGCTAATGGTAAATCAGCAATGACTTCTGCTGAATTCATTATCAATATACCAGGACCATCAGTTGCTATCCTTTCACCAGCACCAGGCCAAACTTACGGTGATGGCAAACCGGTTATCAGAGGTGAATTTTCTGGTATGACTGATGTTGAGGTGACAACATTTACTATCAACGGTGAAGATGCTCAGGTAGAGGTAGTAGAAGATAGCAATCAATTTGTTTATGCCCCTGCTGATGCATTGAGTACTGGTGAATACCATGTATTCGTTGAAGTTACTGATGAAAACGGTAAAAGAGCGCAGGCAAATGTCGTCTTCAATGTAAAGTTGGATTCAACGCCACCTGTCATTTCAGAAGTGTCTCCATCTGGCGTGGTTAAACTCAATAAGCAGGATGTCCTTGATGAAAAATTCGGGATAACGCTCGCCGCTGTTATCACTGATGAGCAGTCTGCGATATTGAGTGTGAAGTTCAGCATATATGACTTCGGTCAAGGCTTCAGTACTAAACAACCAACAAGACCGTATATCTCCGTACCTGCTCAAAATGCTGATAAGAAGGTTGAGCTTACAGATAGCTTTAAACCAGGTACACATATCATAAGTCTGGAAGCTACCAGTCTGGGCGGCACAAGAGCATTCAGTTGGCGATTCACACTGGAGGTTGATGAGGCTGCACCGGTAATCTCTGCAATCACTCCATCTGGCACTATTCATGCTGGACTCCCGAATATTTCGGTGAGTGCTACCGATGAATCAGGTGTAGAAACAATCTCCATCGTCGTTATGGATAGTAATGGCGAAGAGGTGAAGGGTGAAACCAAAGATGATGATGAAGATAGAACCAACGATGGTATTACACGTTTAGACTTCCATCCTGAAACACCACTCTCTGAGGGTACTTACTCGATTGAAGTTCGAGCGATTGATACATTCGGTAATTCTTCAACGGCGAAAGGCAGCTTTTCGGTTGACTTTGATACCGCTGCGCCTATCATCACATCGTCATCACCGCAGAACGGTGCACGGTTGATGATTAAGCACAATGAAGAATCCGTAAAACCAACCATTTCAATCACTTATGGTGATGCTGAAACTGGGGTCAATGTTGATTCGATCCGTCTTGTCCTTGAATCACCGATGGTACTGGATTCTGCTACAGGTAAAGCTAAGCCAGTTACGATTAACCTCACTGATGAACAGATGTCAGCTACTCAGGTGATTTATACACCTTCTGATGGTTTTAATAAACCGGGGTTGTATACATATACAATAGAGGTATCAGACAATGCACATCAGCAAGGTAACGTCTCTGATGAGAGTGACGGTGCTCGCGAAGCAAACACTGCTGTATATCAGTTCAGTTTCTTTGTTGAAAAAGAAGAGGGTCCGATATTGGCGAAGCCGTTTAACTTCCCAAATCCGTTTGTGACAAACACGCGTATTTCCTTCGGACTTAACCGGATGTCCACAGTCACTATTGTTATTTATGACAGTACACTCCGCCCAGTGCGGACACTGCGGGATAACGTGGTTATGTCTGCTGGAAATTACACTGGCGAGAATGGAATCGGTTGGGACGGAAAAACCAGTAGTGGCGAAGACTTAGCTCGCGGCATCTATATCTGCCAGATCATGGTAACAGGTGGTGTTGAGCCGGAATACGTCATACTTAAGCTCGCTCTGACGCGCTAAGTAAACAGTAGTCCACATATCGGAATTGGGTATTGTTCCCAATTCCGATGGTGAGGCTACGAAGGAGGATATAAATGTCTATCACAAAGCAAAAATTGCTATGCGGTTTAATACCCGTTTTATTTCTTATCCTAGCTGTGTCGCCTGTCTGTTTTGCTGAGGGCGAGGTCAACGCTATGCCTCATTTACGTCTGGGTGCAGGTGCCCGTTCAATCGGTTTAGGCGGTGCTTTCACAGCAATTGCAGAAGATGCAACAGCCACTGTCTGGAATCCAGCAGGACTCGGTTCAGCGGCAGACCTAAGTCTCAATTTCTCTACACAGAGACTATCACTTGATAGAAGTCATAATTTCATCGCCATAACAAAAACACTTGGATCTTATGGATCTATCGGGTTAGCCGCTACAAATTTCGGTGTGTCTGATTATAATATATATGACGCATCAGGTGATTACGGTGGTAAAGCTGATTATAGTTCAAACGCTTATTCCCTCTCTTACGGTATTACCTTCGGACACTTCAATATCGGTCTAACTGGTCGAATGTTGTCGGACAATTTCGGTGTAGATAGCGTTGAAAACCAGAGTGGTTTCGGTGGCGTAGATATCGGGTTGATGGGACATGCCTTGCCTATTGATGTCAGCGAAAGAATGATGGGACAAGCACTTCACGTGCATGGCGAAGCACAAGATGGAAATGTACACGTTCCCACATTCCATTACGGTATTGTCGCTAAATACCTCGGTGCTTCCCTTGGTGAAGCCACTGTGCCTATGGTCGTTGATGTTGGTGTAGCTTATGATCTCTATATGGGCAATGTCGTTACATTTGCAGCAGATATTGAGCAAGAGTTCGTCAACCTTGATGAGAGTGCTTTTAGCCTCCGTGGCGGTGTTGAATATACGATTTTCACTAACAGATCGACCGAATTTGCGCTACGCGCAGGCATGAGGGCATCACGTGATGTCCGTAACCTTTTTGGTGGATTTGGCGTGAACATTGCCGGACTACAGCTTGACTACGCTATTCAAGATGGTATGGCAAGTGAAATTAATGGAGCAGGAAGCACACATTTTGTTTCCGTCTCCTATGAATTTTAGCACCTAACAGGAGAATACTGATGAAAATGATAATATCCACGCTAAAATTAGCAATGATTCTCTATATCTGCGCTGCACTCGGTGGTGTATATGTTTTATCCGCCTCGGCGCGAATCACCCCGAAAGAGGGCAATGATGAGACTACGCTAATCACCATTGAGAAAGGTGATACCCTTTGGGATCTCTGCCAGAAACATTTGAAAGACCCTCTCCGATGGAGAGAGCTTAGTAAATATAACGATTTTTCCGACCCTGATTGGATCTATCCTGGCGAAAAATTGCGTATCCCTGTAGCAATGATGCCGCCGATAGTTAAAAAAGTTGAGGGTGATGTTGCAAAACTAAAGGCAGAGTTAGAGAAATTACGTGCTGAACTCGAAGAATCTGAAGCAACACGGGAAAAATTGATGGGCGAAATTAAGGGTGTGAATGAGAGTGCTGCTACGCTCCAGAAACAAATTAAAGCACTTGAAGACAGTCTAAAATCCCAAGAAAAACTGATTGAAACAGTCAAGAAATCTGGTACTGACGCAGCTACCGATGTGAAAAAACTTGTCAGATCTAGCAGAAATGCTATCCAAAAACAATTGGACGAACTGAAAGGTCTCCTTGATTCTTCAAATGAGATGCACGCTGCTCTCCAAAAGGATTTAAAAGCAATGCAAGAAAGCATCAAAAGTTTTGAAGGGGACGTGAAAAATGTTTTGACACAGATTGAAACAAATCAGAAGGGTATCAGTGAACTGAAAATGATGATAGCGGATGCGAAAGGTGTGCATGAAGAGGTTTCCACAGCCAAACGCGCCCTCGTTTTTATCACAACAGTCGCAGCTGGTATCGGATGGTTTGCTATTAATGCAATCGGTGGACGTAGTGGTGAGTAACTAAATTGACATGTTCATTTATGCAGGGCAGGTGTCCATAAAACACCTCCCTGCTTTTTTTATAGCAGACAGGCAATATGCCATCACTCAATTTTAATTATCAACACCTTCTGTTTGAAAAGACAATTCAGCTCTACGGGGACAGAACCGGTGGACAAGGAAATTTTGAATTCGCCGGGTTCGCTAAACTCCATGAGATAAAAGTTGTTTTGTTACATGGGAATGCCCAAAGTCTTGAACAACCTTCCGATTGGAGACGCTTCCTTCGGTTAACCGACCTTGCACAACGCCTTAATAAGCCTATAGTTTTGTGGAACTTACCTCTTATACGGAGTGCTACAATACAACATCCTGCTTCTTTAGCTTTAGCCACTGCGATTCAGAACACAAAATTGCAATTGCTAAAACTAACAGAGCCTATAATTACAGTCTTTGATGAAACTTACGAGTGGAGTGCCGCCATACAAGAGATAGGATGGATGGGTGGGTACGTTATATTGAAACCTGAAAAGGAAGAGTTTCCAACATTGTCGGGTTTGAAACGACAGAACCTAAAATTTGTTGGTGAACAGACAGATATTCCTAAGCAAATTTTGGAACTATTACACGAAATATCGCAGATAAGCAGAGAAGAATTAGTTGCTAATCGATTAAAATCTTTTCACCTTCCCACAGAAAATCAACGTTAGACTAATTCACCATTCCACTGGATAGGTAGTCTTACGTCCTACATCAAGTCCTTAAACAACCTACAATCTAAAACGTTTCCCACAAGAGGTTTATTACAGAGGCAATCACAACGACAACTAATACCACTTTAATCCATTTGTCACCCATCTTTACTGCCAAATGGCTGCCAATCCATGCTCCAGTGGCATTTCCAACGGCTAACGTTGGACCTAAAATCCAATTGACTTGTCCCTTCATAACAAAGATACCGAGTGCGATGATTGTATAAAAAAAAATTATAAACACCTTGAGCGCGTTGGTAATGACCAGATCGCCACCATCAAGAATCCGCAAGGTTGCTATAACCAGTAAGCCAACACCTGCCTGAATAAACCCTCCATAAATTCCTACAAAAAAGAGAGCAATGGTAGTGATGATTTTATACTGTGTCTCACTCGGGTTTATTTTTTGGTGCAGCCATTCGGTCGGATTAAACAAAGTTAAAAGGAGCATCGTAACCATGACAATAGCAAGAACTGGCTTGAATACCTCATCAGAAGTTAAAGTTGCGATGTATGCCCCTATACCCGCACCAGCAACTGCTGGGATTGTAAGATTAATAGCGTGCCGGAAATTTGAAATGCCTTTGCGGTGAAACCCTAAAATTGCACTAAAGTTTTGAAAGAGGATCGCTACCCTATTTGTTCCATTGGCTATGTTTGTCACGTTAGTGCCTGCAGGGAGGTTCGGCACATCAATAGCAAAAGGTATTATCTTCACTAAGGCAAAGAGTGTTAACATTGAACCGCCGAAAGCAATAGTGTTGACAAAACCTGCAAACATCCCTGCGCCTATAAGCAGAATAATGTGCAAAATATCAATTTCCATCAATGTCTCCATCTCTTTGTGGTGTTTTGCGTGAAACCTGCTGCTGATATTTGGCTATTCCAATCAATAAAAAAGCAACGAGGTTACCTAAGACAATTGCACTGATGAACCCTGTGATCGCTAAAAACCCTAAGGTCTGAAAAATGCCATCCCCAAATGGACATTGCCACTCATGGGTCAGCATCCCTATGCCAGGAATTACCGTTCCAAGTACAAATCCTATGCAGCCAGCGACACCAGCGATATTTTGATACCTTTTGAATCCTGATAGTTGAACTTCAGACATGTGTATCCTTTCTAAATGCTATTCGCGTAGTCAAACTGTGCAGCGCACCAAAAGTCTTCTACAGAATTGATGCAAATTAATGTATTAAAAACTTCCGACCAATAGATACTTTACAAAAGAAGATTACCATTCCTGACACAATAAGTCAATTCATTTTCTGTTATGCAAATAAAATTGGTGGTGCGTGTCTGTAAACACACACCACCAAAACACTTGTTTAAAAAGCACTCTTATTACTTAGAAATTGTGTTCTCTTATTCCAATTTCTTACTATGATGTGATGCCGAGGTATTTGTCCCTGCCCTTAACGAGTGCCTCTATTTTTCTGTCAACCACAGAACGTTGAAGCATCCAAAATCCGCAGTCCGGATGTACCCAACCAACCCGTCCTGCACCCAACACCTGTTCCGCTTTTTCTATACTAGCTGCGACATCATCTGGTGTTTCAACAGGGTTCACTTTAACATCAATTACGCCTATACCGAGACGGATATTTGAGGATACGTCCTTGAGTGCCTCAAGATCAGCATCTGGACGATGTTCCAACTCCAATACCAGATGGTCACACCGAAGCGTATTCAAGAAGTCAATAAGAGCTTCCCAATTCCCTTTCTGTATCACTTGTCCGCCATAGTTGCCAAAGCAGAAATGAACCGCCTTTTCTCCTTCAAACGCATCAAGGACTATATTTATCGCCTCAGCTGCACGAGGTCCGTCTTCAGGATTTCCCGGTATATTTGCTTCATCAATTTGAAGGTATGCACAATTGAGTTCTCGTACCTGAGCGGATAATACTTCTGCCAACGCGTATAACAATTCGTCAAAGTCCCCGTAATATTTATCCAGCAATGTCCGGGCAAGCATATAAGGACTTGTTACCGTAAACTTAAGATTTCTGCCAGCGACACTCACAGTCCGCTCACAATCGGAAATAAGGTTTAGTGTGCCTTCCCCTAATGCGTTTTCAACGACCCCAGCAGGTTTCGCTCGAAACGACATCGTTTGCATCTGCCTGAACTCGTGCCATTCCTGCCGTCCTACCTCTGCCCTTACACCTGAAAGCGGATGGATAAAATAGTCAATCATCCCATTCGTATCAGGATGATTCACATCAAAGCGATATAGTTCACCATCAGTTGGTAAGTCAATGCCATGTTGCCGCTGAGTATCTACTACAACACGCGTTGCGTCAATCAGAGCTTGTTCCGTAGGCATTGTGTGAAGCCACGATGGAACTGGATAAGACCCCACTGTTGTTGTCAAAATGTCCAACTTTTTCGTTGGTTCTTCCACTTTACGGACCCCTTTTCTGAGTCTACTTATTTTTGAGTTCAAAGGATTCAAGCTCAAAGGTTGTTTCGACCGGAACATCGCCCCGGGTTTGTGTTTGCGTAAATTTAATGAGTCCTACATCTGGTGCAACCCATTTTTGGACAATAGTAGTGTCAAGAGAGAAATCTAAAACTTTCGGATCATATACCCAGTGAAATGATTCTTGAACCGCAAAAACGTTATTAAAAGTTCCCGCAGGTACAGTGATGGTTTCTTCAGAAAGCACCTCAAATTCGTCAACGCCGCTATCCAATGGAAAAAGTTCAGGGACTAATTTTGCCTCAAAATTTACCCGCCATTTCTGACCTGGGATGAGTGGGAATTGATACAGAGGGAGAAACGGAACAAACATCATTGTGTCCTCTGAGCCGGGCGTAATAGTTGTAGCATGCTGAACAATGGCAGATATTTTCCCATTTTCGTTAAAGCTGTGACCGAGATAGGAATAGTCCACAATGTTCTCCAGACCTTCCGCCGAGTTCGATTTTTGAAGAACAAAACTTTCGACAGTTTCCCCACCTTTCAATTGAATTTGTATCGTATCTACGATTTCAAAGGTGACTTGGGTGCCTTCTGCATCGCGATATCGCCAGATATTCCCTACTGCTAACGGATAATAGTTACCTGGTCGTTCCCGCCATACTTGGATATCAAGTGTGCTGGTGGTAGACTTTTCACCATCACTAACAGTCACCTGAATATGGTATTTTCGTTCAGTTTCAGGTGCGTTCCAGATTGCGCCAGAGGCATCTCCCTCTATTTCTCCATCGGTTGCATACCAAGAATATGTCAAAATATTATTCTCAAGGTCATTAGCTATTAGCCGAATAGGTACTTGTGCTCCCGGTGCAACTATCTCCGATTCTGCTTCAAACACTGAAATCACCGGTGCCAGGTTTTTATTTAATGTTTCATCGCTGCCACAACCAATTGCAACGGTGATTAAGAAAAAACAGAGAAAATGCCAGACACAATCTACACGTTTCATGAGTCAAACTCCTTACCGCGTAACACCTCACGCGATTGCGATGTTCCGTTTCCGGTAACATTATAGGCAAATGTATTCATTAACCTATCCTTTTTTGAGACGTTAGGTGCGGAACCGTGTATTATGAGAGCGTTAAAAAAGACACCGTCTCCCGGTTCCATTTCTACAGCAACAGCATCTTCCCGTTCCTGATAGTGTCCCGGTAGGAAAACACCGAACGTTTGATGCTTACGCTCGTGCTCCTGCAGACCCCAATTATGGCTGCCTGGTACAAACTGAATACATCCATTCTCAAGGTTTGCTTCATTGATAGCCAATTGACAATTAATCATCACAGGCTTGTTGTGATCATTTTTCCAATAGGCATAATCTTGGTGCCATGGAATAGCTGTTCCATCACCGCCAGCCTTCGGAAGGAGTTTGCTGTGATATAACGAGATATCAGGTCCCATCGTCGCTTCCAGCACATCAAGAACCGCATTGGAACGTAGGAGTTTATTAAGTGTCGGACTTACCAACTCACTATGCATTAACTGCTTTATAAGCGGTGGATGATCGGGATCATCGTATACTTCCCACGAAATCCCTATACCGTCAGTAGGTTGTTCAGCCATACGGTTATGAATATCGTCAACTTCCACCAAAATTTGCGAGATGTCTTCTGAGGAAACAAGTCCTTTTATCAGAAGATAACCATTTGCCTCATAAAATTGTTTTTCGTTATCTGTGATTCCCATGTTTAAGTCCTTTTGAAAATAAGATTTGTAGTGAATTATAAACCAAATTTTCAAAAAAAATCAAGGTACTTCAATCTAAATTTAGAAGCAGTGTTGCATTGTTGACGATATTCCAATCTAATACGACAAGTATGCAAAAAACTTAATGCCACTACTAATTTGAACTATATTTCTAAACGAATTGCAACGGAAAATAGTTTACTTCTGTTGCGAATGCTGCTACAATACCGATATATGTTTTAAATTAAATGGACGACCTAATGGACTACACACTCGAAAATTGCCAAAAAGTAGTAGACGACTGGATTAATACTCTTGGCGTGCGTTATTTTTCAGAATTAACCAATACAGCCATTCTCATGGAAGAGGTAGGCGAGTTAGCCAGGATAATGGCACGCCAATACGGTGAACAGAGTTTTAAAGAAAATGAGATGGATTTGGAATTGGCAGAGGAAATGGCAGATATTTTGTTTGTCCTCCTATGTTTGGCAAATCAAACGGGAATTCAGCTTGAAGACGCTTTCAAAGAATCAATGATAAAAAGATCCAAACGCGATAAAGAACGCCACGCCAAAAATCCGAAACTTCAAAAGGAACATGGAGATACAAAATAATGTTTCGTAGATGTCTTCAGCTATTAGTGTTAAGCCTCCTTTTTGCCTTTGGTGGTTGCGCTATATTTCCAAAAACACAATCTAGTTCACCTATGATTGTTGACCCGCTGATTGAACGAAATCAGCAATGGCGCGAACACACAAAGACAGGTAATACCGCCCTACAACAAGGTCATCTACGAGATGCGCTTACTGCATATCAAGCCGCTATAAAAGTTCGTCCGAATTCAAGCGGAATACAGTATAAAATCGCCGAGATTTACTTCCAACTTGAAGAATATGAAAAAGCAAGAGACGCATTTGTAGCTTTCTTGGCACTTGAGCCAAACCACATCTCCGCGCTTAACTACGGAGGATACATTTTTGAAAAACTGAGGGATTACGGAAATGCGGCGCAATATTATGAACGAGTTCTGAGCATCTCTGAAGATGAACTTTATGCGTTAAATCATCTCGGTTTAGCGTATAAACAGTTAAACCGAGATGATGACGCTGAGTCTGTACTTCGCAGAGCATTGGCTCTCGATCCAAAATGTGAACGTCCAGAATCCGAAAATTTGCATAATTACTTGGGATTAATTTATTTGGAGCGAGGCGAAGTCGGTGAAGCAATCGCAGAACTACGTGAATCAATTCGGTTGTTTCCGCATGATGTGTGGGCAAGGCAACAACTTGCTTCAATATATGAGGACCACCAACGTTATTTTGAAGCACAACTGCAATATCAGCAGCTTTTACAAATTGCCCCTGACAATCTATTTGCTGTGTCAAGGTTGCAAGCATTGGCACAATTGAACCCTACGCAGGTTGAGATTGCAACAGTTTCTCCCGTTCCCATTCTCAATCCTGACGTTTCCCAAATTATCGAAAATGCGCCTACCTCAAGTGACTATCCGGACGCTGATGTCATTATTTTATTCAACCATTTCAGCCATGATGTTTTGCCGACTGGACAGTCGCGTTACACTACGCATCAAGTTGTGAAACTTTTAACTGAAAGAGGAATACAGAAATACGGGGATATCGCTATTCCATACCAACCGAATTCGCAAAATATTGAGGTTAACATTGCGCGGACGATCGCACCTGATGACACGGTGCATCTGCCACCCGATGAAGCATTCAACAATGTAACACCACCTGGGTTATTATCTCGGAATCTTTATTCCGATATGATGTGGCGTGTAATTTCTATGGTAGGGTTAGCACCGGGGGTCTGTATTGAATACCAGGTGACACTTGAAGATAAATTTGAACGTGTGACTGGCAGCGAAACTTGGATTACGGGTGGATTTAACTTTCAATCCTCAGAAGCAACGCTTGAAACAACTTATGCGCTCAGGATGCCACAAGATTGGTACCTCCAATGGAAAGTTGAAAACTTTGAGATTGAACCAGAGGTATCATACCAAGAAAATGGAATTGTTTTATATATTTGGCGATCCGGCAAAATGCCAGCACTGAAGTTAGAAGACGGTATGCCCCATGTCAACGACATCGCAGCGCGGTTAAGTTATTCCTCAATTCCATCTTGGGATGATGTATACAAGTGGTATAAAAACCTCGCAAAAGGACGCTACGCGCCTGACCAGCACTTACAGGAAACTGTTGAAAAACTCACAGAAAATCTAACTACTGACGAGGCGATGATTCGGACTATTTACCATTATGTCGCAAAACACATCCGCTACGTTGGTATTGAACTTGGACAGAGCGCATATCAGCCTTCGCCTGCTGCCGAAGTTCTCAAAAAGCAATATGGAGATTGCAAGGATAAAACGACCCTTCTCATTTCAATGCTTGACCTTGTCGGTATAAAAGCGTATCCGGTTATGCTTAGCACCTCACCATATCAGAGAGTTGATACTGCTTTGCCATCCCTAAGTCAGTTTAACCATATGATCGCCGCTATTCCTGCGGGTAATGACAACTATATATGGTTGGATGCAACATCCGAAACCTGTAGTTATGGTAATTTGCCCTATATTGACCAAGGGCGAGTAGGATTTTTCATAGGCGATATGCGTGGCACTTTTGTTGATATACCTGTTTATCCGGCAGAGTCTAACAAACTCGTGTCAACAACGGAATTGTGGTTAAGTAGAAAAGGGGATGTACATGGAGAAATTCGAATCCACATGACTGGTCAATACAACTTGGATGCTCGTTGGACATATAAGCAGATTCTCCCTACTGAATGGAAAAATACGCTTGCTGCAGAACTGAGCCAGCAAATTCCGAACATTCATGTGGATTCTGTCAACATCTCCGAGTTAGGCGATCTTGACTTACCGGTCGAAATAGCACTCAAGTTCCATGTTGAAAATTATGCAATTCATTTAAATAAACAAATACTCCTGCCGTTGCCAATTGATGAGTTTGCGGACTATGCAGAAATTGTTGCCGCATCAGAACGGACGTATCCACTTGACCTAAGTTATCCCATGAAACTTGAGAAAATAATTCAGATTCACTTGCCAGATGGATGGACTGCTGTGTTACCACCTGATTTTCAACAAACCACAAGTTTTGCAGCAATGGAAAGGCGGTACACCCAACATGGAGGCTTAGTTAGTTATTTCCTTAGTTTTACATTAAAACAACGGGCGATCCCTGTCAAGGCTTACGCAGATGCAAAACAATTATTTAATCGACTTGCAAGTGAGGACGGTAGCCGCTTACTACTGAATACGGGAAGTAGTAGTGCTTCCTCCTCAACCCATCGCAAAACTCTTGGTGATCGGAGTACAAATTTAGAGCAGTCCAAAACGAGAAAATAAATATTAAAGATGCATACGGCAATTCTATCACTGACGATGCCAGAAAGCATGTTGAATTCGGCAATCTTTTTATAACAAATCCAGAAATATGTTGATAATTACTTTCAAAAGAGGTGTCTATTTTATGAGTGAAAACAAAAACCCTAATATAGTTCTTATTTTGAATGATGATATGGGCTTTTCAGACTTAGGGTGCTATGGCGGAGAAGTTCATACTCCGAATTTAGACCGACTCGCCGCGGGTGGACTTCGGTTCACACAGTTCTATAATACCGCAAGGTGTTGTCCTTCTCGTGCTTCAATGCTTACCGGCCTTCACCCACATCAAACCGGTGTAGGGCACATGATGGGCGACGACGGCTTGGATGGTTATCGCGGCGACCTAAATGACCGCTGTATCACAATTGCAGATGCCGTCCGTTCAGAAGGCTACGGCACTTATATGAGCGGTAAATGGCATATTTCTCGACACACCGGTCCAGACGGTCCCAAACATAGTTGGCCGTGTCAACGTGGTTTTGATGAATACTATGGAATTATTACGGGTGCAGCCAACTTTTGGAAACCAAACACCTTAACACGAGATAACACGCGGCTTGATAGTGACGAACTTCCAGAAGGGTATTTCTTTACAGATGCCGTCAGTGATGAGGCGGTGAAATTTATTCAGAATCACCACGATAAGAAAGCTGATAGTCCGTTCTTCACTTACGCGGCATATACGGCACCACACTGGCCCCTACATGCACACGAAGAGGACATCGCAGCATACAATGGACGTTTCGCTGCAGGATGGGATGAACTGCGAGAAGAGCGGTTATCACGGATGCGCGAGATGAAGATTTTGGATGAACCATGGCAACTGACTGCTCGTGATCCGTCACAACGACCGTGGAGTGAGGCACAATATAAGGAGTGGAACCAACGTCGAATGGAGGTCTATGCTGCCCAAATCACACGCATGGACGCAGGCATTGGACGAATCATTAACACGCTTGAAGAAACAGGACAATTAGACAATACGCTGATCCTGTTTTTAGCCGATAACGGCGGTTGTGCGGAAGAACTCGGTGGTCCGCCCGCGAAACGTGATGGCGGTTCACTCATCAGCACGCAGACTACCTCTGATGGAAAACCTGTTTATCGTGGTAACGATCCGAGCATTATGCCCGGGCCTGAAACTACCTATCAGAGTTATGGAGTTCCATGGGCAAATCTGTCTAATACACCGTTCCGTTTATACAAGCATTGGGTGCATGAGGGTGGAATCGCGACTCCGCTGATCGCCCACTGGCCCGATGCTATAAAATCGGCAGGTGAACTACGCCATCAACCAGGACAACTTCCTGATATGATGGCAACGTGCCTGGAGGTCTCCGGGGCAAGTTACCCTGAAGAACACGATGGTAAGCCGATTTTGCCTTTAGAAGGAACAAGTTTAGTCCCGATTTTTGATGATAAAGATAACGGTAAAGATGTCCTTCTTTGGGAACATGAAGGCAATTGTGCTGTGCGTCAAGGGGATTGGAAACTTGTTTGTAGATTCCCTGGAGATTGGGAACTCTATGATTTGCAAGCAGAACGCACAGAAATCGACAATATCGCTGACAAGCATCCGGAAAAGGTGAAGGAGTTGGATGGTCTGTATCAAGACTGGGCGAACCGCTGCTTTATCTATCCTTGGGATAAACTCGGAGAACATCGTAGGCAACGTCGGCAACAAAGATAGGATATTTGTGCAATAGCAAGTTTTGGAAACAACACAATCGGAAGAAACAGGTGGATATGAAAACGCAATAAGTAATTTTGGGCTTGAAAACCCTTTAAAAAACGCCTGAAAATTAGTTTGAAAAAAGTGTCATGAACCCTTATATTTATTGATTTTTCTTAATTTCACTTGTCAAAAAATGGTATAATACCAAATTAACGGGATTAGTCTTTTTTTGGGGTAGACAGCGTGCTTACAAAGCGCGACTACAAGTTGAATCAAGTTAATTTGGTATAAGAGGTAAAATCTTATGAATTTTGCATTTGTATCTATGGAATATCAAGAGCTCGGATTCCCACTGAAAAATGAAAATGCGTTGGTGATATTAAATGAGGACAACCAACCTTCATACGTAGCACACGAGGGAGTGTTTAAACAACTTGGCAAATGGTTTCTACAGGGTTTGAAAGACGCAAAGAAATAATCAATAACCCTGAATACGCAGAATTACTTAGTGACCCTAAATACAGGGATTTACATTTCCGACCTGACGCATGTGCAAAAATAATTAGCGGTTCTCAACATAGTAATCTACATTTAAACTACGAGTCATGGCAGGCGAGCACATCTTTTAGTGAAAACGTGGAATTATACAAGCCTATATCCGTTTCCCCATTTGAGAACCCTCAACAAAAATTAGTATTTGCCGATATTACGGTATATGCTGGTGATATGTATAAACTAATCCCGGTAATTATGCAAGCAAAGAACCAGTCCGTAACAAATCTGCTCTCGTATGCATTAACGCAGAATCTAAAATCATTTTTGTCGCACAAGCCCGTAAATTTAGAAAAGTATCTCCCGAAGAACTTGTTTTGCATAAACTTCCCCAAACCGAAGATAACCTTGCATATAAAACATACTCATTCACCAAAAATATTGAATTTGACCACCTTAATTGGTCATGGAGAATACCATCAAAAATGTATAACCCATTTCAAAAACCTAAAGTATGTCCTTAAAATCCAAGTCCAAAACTACTTATTGCGTATGAAAATATCCCTCCGTTTCTTTTGTTATGCACTGCATGCAAGCATTTTTAAGCAGACTGGGTTTGGCACTTCTGCAATATTACCTGTTTCAGTCAGTTTACCGGTATCCGCATCAACCGCAAACGTGGCAATCGAATTTGTTGATTGATTGGCAGCCAAAAGGAAAGTGCCGGCAGGATTCAAACCGAAGTTGCGTGGTGTTTGTCCTTGCGTCGATTCACAGTCAATGTAAGTAAGCATTCCAGTTTCTTCATCAATTGAGCAGATGACTATACTATCATGCCCACGATTAGACCCGTATAGAAATTTTCCGGAAGGATGGACGTGAACATCAGCACAGTGGCTGGTACCATCAAAGTCTTCGGGTAGCGTTGAAATTGTTTGAATTTCAGTGAGTGTTCCCGTGCTTGCGTCATACTGAAATGCGGTGAAAGTAGAATCCAATTCATTAATCACATACACGTATTTACCGTTTGGATGAAAATCAAGGTGGCGTGGACCTGCACCCGGATGTACTTGAGCCCACGGCTGTGTGTTAGGAATGAGTTTTCCATCTTCCAGATTCAGCTGATAGATAAGGATTTTATCAAGTCCGAGGTCAGGTGCAAAGGCGAAACGATTGTCGGAATCAATCATAATAGCATGTGCATGGGGTTCAGATTGACGTCTCGGATTGACGCTGGAGCCGCTGTGTTGAACGAAATCAGATGCTTCACCGAGTCTTCCATCTTTCCCAATAGGTAACGCAGCAACACTTCCTCCACCGTAATTTGCCACAAGCAGATATTTGCCCGTAGCATCTACACTTACGTGACAAGGTGCTCCGCCACCCGTAGCTCGCTGGTTAAGGAAACTGATCTCTCCCGTACTCCGATGGATGTAAAATGCTGTGACTGCCCCGCTTGCTTTACCATTAAATTCACCGATCTCATTTACTGAGTAAAGATAACGACCACTTGGATGAATATCCAAAAACGAAGGATTTTCTACGCCTGTTATCTTACTGGAATATTCTAATGCACCGGTCTCACTATCTAAGCGATAGACGTAGATTCCTTCGCTATCTCCATGTGTATAGGTGCCAATGTATACATAATAGTCTTGATTTTTTTCTTGAGCCATTGTTAATCTTCTCCTTATTGGGTAGCACTATGGTAAACTATAATTACTTAACACGATTGACAGCGCGCTTACAAAGCTCGCCTACAAGGAATTGTATATGTTTTAGATTTACTATAATTCTATTTATGAAACTGTGACGTTTAAGGATTTCTCATCACTCTCTTTGTACCCTATCCGAATTGCTTTTGCCCGCACGGTTGTTTGACCTTTCGGCAAACGCAAAGGCTCGGTATACAACTGCCATTGAACGTCTTCACCCTGTTCTGTTGTATACGCAATTGATGCGCCTTGCGTAGAACAGTGGAGTTGCAAAAGCAGAGGTGCTTCCCACTTGCCAGCCTCATTAGCAGGCTCCCTACCGGGATGAGATGTGTTAATTGGAATAAAGATTGGGGACGCTGTTTGTGGTTGCACCCCGTTAGGGTACCACTTTGCCACCATCTGTTCTTCAGATATATCTCCCATATCCCCAAATTCAGATTGCCACTGCGCCAACGCTCCACGCATCCGCTCAAGCACATTTGCATGTGCTGCATTCTGCGCCAAGTTATTAAGTTCAAATTTGTCATTTTCAACATCATAGAGCTCTTCTGTTGGACGTGGTGATTGGAACATGACCAATTGGTCTCCCTCTAATTTGCCTTCAGCATACAGTCGCCACATCTCCTGCATCACAGGGTGTCGGTTTCGGTAAGGAACCCAGAGAAGATACGGTTTTTCCGGATAGTAATTGCGGATGTATTTATACTTTTTGTCGCGTACAGCACGTATCATGTCGTAGGATTCATCGTAACGGTCGCGCGTTGCGAAGATATAGTCACGTTCTTCTGTTTCTGGGCCGAGGAAGGTTTTTCCTTGAAGATGTTGCGGTGCTTGTACACCACATAACGACAGCACAGTTGGTCCGAGGTCAATCAAACTCACCAATTGATCACTTTCAGTTCCTGGACTAATTTGTCCGTGCCATCGTACAATCAACGGAATGCGTATCCCTGCATCGTAGGGCCATCGTTTTCCACGGGGGAGTCCTTCACCGTGGTCGCTCCAGAGAAAAACGATCGTATTTTCTGCGAGTCCATCTTCTTCCAACTGTCCTAACAACTTACCCACACGCGCATCGGCTGTGGCAAGGTTATCATACTGTCGGGCGAGTGCGGCACGTGCTTTGGGGGTGTCTGGAAGATACGGCGGTAATTTCACATCATCTGGGTTAGTTTTCAAAGGTCTATCGTTTCGTTCCCACATACCGCTTTCATGCGTAACTGTAGGGTTAAAAACTGAAAAGAAGGACTGTCCTTCCTTGCGATTTCGCCAGTGTGCTTTATTACTGCTGTCATCCCATGCAGTAACCGGTGGTGTAAACTGATAATCGGTTTTGCTATTGTTAGTGCAGTAGTAGCCAGTACCTCTCAAGTATTCCGTAAAGGTTTTGACGTAGGGTGGCGGAACAGCAGAATACGGCGTTGGCCTGTATGGCATATTGCGCGTATGCGTCGTTCGCATGTGGTGTGTTCCAATAGAGGTTTGATACATACCGGTGATGATAGCGGAACGACTGGGCGCACAGACACCCGCCGTTGAAAAGGCATTTGGAAACCGACATCCGCCAGCAGCGAGTCGGTCAATATTTGGGGTGCAAGCGATTGGGTCTCCATAGCAACCAAATCTGGGGGTTGTATCCTCTAAAGAGATCCAGAGAATATTCGGACGAAGATCTGAATACGGAATTTGATCGGTGATCAAGTTTGGTGGGGACATATAATTTCCTTTTTCGAGAATGTGGAAGTTAATACAGAAAATATCTGGGAAACAGTAATACCAATATACTCTAATCAGAGATTTAAGTCAACCCTAATCGTTGAAACATCAAGGTATATTGAATTGTCATTGTCTCCTAAAGCTCTAATCAAGTATTACGAGTTCCAACAACCCTCTGTATACGCCTCACGATCAAATAACTTCTGACGTTCCGGAGTGGCACGTTCTATCCATTCCGAAGGGATTTCTTGGGTGTAACGATGCGGCGGGCCCGCCTCTTTGAAGATGTCTATGTTGAAAATACGGTAAAGCTGCGGGGAATCCACAGACTTCGCTTCCACTCCGTGGAAGATGCGAGCGTCGATGTAGACCATACTTCCTGGCGGCAATTCAAGCCGTTTCTCTTCCAATGTGCGTCCAGCCTCTATGTCAAACTCGCCTGTGAGCATCCGATCCGGTGTTGCCTCTTTCGTCGGCGCGACCTTGTGGCTACCCGGTATAACTTTTAGATTCCGATCACCGCGTGTGAAGCCGTTCGGATAGTACAGTATCTGGATGTAGTAGTTATCACGTTCTGCAAGGTTGACCGGGTTCTCATGCTTCCAATGGTGATGGTCCTGATGAAATTGAATTGGCCCGATTCCACGGGGTGCGATGTTGAGTGCAGAGTGACAGAAGTGGTACGCGTCGCCGATGGTTGCCCGTATCAGTGCTGTAATAAAGGGATCGTCAATAAGTCTATCGCTATATTCACCGCGATCGTTCCATGGACGGATGAAATAGGCGCGCTCCTGTTCATCACCGTTATTCAATGTTTCAATATACTGACGCGTAGGTTCAAAACGTTGTGTTATTTCCTCAATTAAGCCTTCTCTTCCATCGTCAGTGAAAACATCTGGGTAAGCGATGTACCCATCGTTA
The DNA here is from genome assembly GCA_965197475.1 of Candidatus Poribacteria bacterium. GTDB lineage: Bacteria > Poribacteria > WGA-4E > WGA-4E > WGA-3G > MSPOR6. The sequence continues at coordinate 4,007,944 of CBDANF010000003.1, forward strand.
TGAAATGAATCAATCTCTTCCTGTGAGGGGCCTGATAAGCGGAAGAGTGAATCAAGTTTGGTTGTTTCCATAGTGTTATTCCTATCATTATTGTGGAGCGCGGGTACGCCTGCTGATTTAGTTTGACGTATAATCTCTTTAAGAGTACAATTTTATTATTCTTTGATAATATGTGCAATAAAAATTTCAGACTAACACGTAATTTTGATAGCAAGAGAAGAAACATTGCAAAATCTTGACCGCATAACGTTTGATCCAAATGTAATGGGTGGCAAAGCATGTATCCGAGGCATGCGGGTTACCGTCGGAACAGTTGTTGGATTGATTGCCTCTGGTTATTCCAATGCTGATATTCTGAATGCTTATCCCTATTTGGAAGAAGAAGATATCTGTCAATCTCTCTCCTATGCCGCATGGCGAGTTACGGACTCTACTCTTTAAATCTGAGGATTTGTAACCTTTACATTCTGCTGTGACCTTCCTGTTTAAACCTGTCCAACAATACCGTTAATCGTTGCACAATTTCGGGACGACTTGACCACAGATTTTCAGTTTCACCTGGGTCATCAAAAATATGATATAACTGCCCTGGAGTCCCTGGTTTAGGACCTCCATCGCGGGGTGGAGGCCATCCGCCCGATCCCTGTGTGCCTAAAACCAATTTCCACTCGCCGTGCCGTATAGAAAAAACGCCGGTACTGGAATGATGTACAATAGCCTCTCGTAGCGGTTTTTCTGTCTCTTCACCTAACAGTGCGGACAAAATATTACAACTGTCCTGTCCAGCATCGTCGGGGACATCCGATCCTACGATCGCTGCAGATGTTGCCATCAGATCTGTTAAGCAGACCAATTCATCCGTTGCCGTATTAGGTTGAATGACACCCGGCCAGCGCGCAATAAACGGTTCGCGATGTCCGCCTTCCCAGATGTGTGCTTTGTATCCGCGCCAGTCTCCGCAAGATTTGTGGTCATAGAGATTATATGGCATCGGACTGTTGCCACCCCGAATTCGGTCGCCAGGCAGTGCGCCGTTGTCGCTTGTAACAAAAATCAAAGTCTCGTCGGTTTTACCTGTACGATCTAACGCTTCCATTATTTCACCCACCATCCAATCTACTAACCAGACCAGATCGCCGCGCGGTCCAGCATCGCTCTGCCCGCGGGCAAATTCTGGCACAACCTCGACGACACACGGTTCATGCGGTGCCGAGGGTGTCAGATAAAGAAAGAACGGTTCATCCGAATCGGCTTGTGCGTCAATATATTCAACAGCCTTTTGTGCAATCATCGGGTCGGCATCTTTATGCTGCCAACTCGGGGCAGTCATCCCTGGTCGACCTGTAAAATCTGGCACTCCACGGTATTCACTTGGAATTTCAACAAAAGCGTCATTTTCAATAAAACCGTAAGGGGGTTGGCACGTTGGGCAGCCTGAGGTGCCATAGAAATAGTCAAAACCGATATCAATTGGACCGCTTGTCAATGGTGCGTTGAAATTTATATGTTCCTCTAATTCTCGTTTGGCATTCCCCCAAGGCAGCGGCGCATCGAAATCGTAATCGTATCCCGGTTTTGTCGAAAATCCGAGTCCTAAATGCCATTTACCGACACATGCGGTGTTGTAACCTGTATCTTTCAGCAAACCAGCAACTGTTAGTCTTTCTGATTCGATTAAAGGGGGTTCGTATCCGTAAAGCACACCACGTTTTAGACGACTCCGCCAGCAATATCTGCCTGTTAAGACACCATATCGCGTCGGCGTGCAAACAGCAGAAGGGGAATGTGCATCTGTGAAGCGAATTCCTTCCTGCGCAAGTTGATCCATATTAGGGGTGGGAATTTTTGAGTCCGGGTTATAGCATCCGACATCGCCATAGCCCATATCATCTGCCATAATAAATACAATATTCGGTAATTTTTGATTGTCCATATTATACACCAAGAGAGAATAGCAGTTACAAAATCCTCCTATTGTAATTTCGCCTTTAATTCCGAGAGTTCTTTGTCAATTGATTCGTCTTCCGCGTAATTCGCAAATTCACGATGCAATTTGATGTCTTTGAATTCAATATCTACTTCGGACGCTGCTTTTGCTAAAGCTGCAGCTTCAGTTACATTTTGTCCCATTTTCTTAAGAATCTCAAAAGCTTCACTATCTTGGAACTCTGTCAACGTTTGGTGCAGATGTTCGTGTGCGTCAACGTTTCTGTGTTGTGCAATGACAACATCCCTTTCCCTCTGTGTTTCCTGAGTTTTCTGTTGCAGTGTTTCAAGGAGTGTTGTGAGATGTGCGACTGTCTGTTTCTGTTCTTCCCACTGCGTTTTATATTGAGTTGCAAGTTGTCTGTATTCATTTCTTTGTGTGAGGTCTTCCCGCGCAAGGTCTTCACGTCCAGCCTTGAGTGAGATAATTGCGCGTTCCTCACACCGTTCGGCTTGGACAACAGCACCCTCATGAGCGTTTTGAAACTGTTTCTCTATTCCTATAGAAGCATCAACCTTATGTTTTGCTTCTGAAAACCGATTTGTGATCTCAAGGATTACATCCTCTAAAACCTTTTCAAGGTCCTTTTCTTCATCTTCCTTTTCAGATTCGACCTCAGATTCCGTTTCAGACACCATTTCGACGAGTATTGAATCTAATTTGATAACAACTGTCTCGGCGAGTTTATCACCCATCCGCTGTTTTTCTTTCCCCAACGCGAATAACCAGTCAATAGGCTGAAATATCGCTGAAAAACGACGGATGAACGCATCTTTAAAGTTCGCAGGTTTTCCATCTTTCAAACGGACTATCCGTAAAGATAAGAGTTTCTTTCCAAATCCAGCCCCATTTTTGACACCGTCCATAAAAAATATGCCAAATATCCACAAGGCAGCACTTAAAAAGACCATTGTGCTTATTGTTAAACCATCTACAAACCGATAGTGTAGACCAACAACATTGTCAAGAAAATTCGCTTCTAAAAAACCGCCAAGAAACACAATACCTTGGCAAAAACCCAAGAAACCTATATCAAGTAAAAACGCACCTAACCTCGCCCATCGAGATGCCAATTTAAACTTTTTTCCTGCGACCCTAACAATAGACATTATTGCAACTCCTCCCATCTTATAAGAGTTTGCTGCTTCAAAAAAGATAGTTAAAAGATTGTTGTTGGAATATCCGTTTTTGTACTGCCCCACTCAAAATTGTGTTGAGTTTAGAGCATGCTCGGATAGCCTTAAATAGGGTTCTTGATCTGAATACAAGTTTGTAGAAAACTGAAGGGAATAGACTTGATAGTTTTCAAGGGTTGTCTGCGTTTACTGTAATTTCGCTTTTAATTCTGCGAGATCGTTGTCAATTGATGCTTCTTCAGCATAACCAGCAAATTCTCTGTTTAACTTTGTATCTCTAAGATCGATATCTACTTCAGATGCTGCTCTTGCTAACGTGGCGGCTTCACTGGCATTTTGTTCCATTTTATTGAGAATTTCAAACGCTGTCCCATCTTGCATTTCTGTTAATGTTTCCTGAAGATGCTGGTGTGCATCAACATTTCTGTGTTGTGCGATGACAATATCTCTTTTTCTTTCTGCTTCCTCAGTCTTCTTTTGGAGCGTTTCAAGCAGAGTCGTGAGGTCAGCTACGACCTGTTTCTGTTCATCCCACTGTGTTTTGTAGCGGTTTGCAAGTTGCCGATATTCGTTGCGTTGTGCGATATCCTCGCGTGCCAAGTCTTCTCTCCCTGCCTGTATCGCTATAGTTGCCCGTTCCTCACACCTTTCCGCTTGCACAACGGCACCTTCATAAGCGTTCTGAAACTGCTTTTCAATTCCAATAGACGCATCAACCTTTTGTTTTGCCTCTGACAGCCGGTTTGTCATTTCAAGGATTGCATTCTCTAAAACCTTTTCGGGGTCTTTTACTGCTTCGGCTGCGATTTCTTCAAGATAAGGTTCATATTTCACGACAACCGTCTCCGCGAATTTATCACCCATTCGCTGCCTTTTGCCACCGAGTGCAAAGAGCAGATCAAACGGCTGGAAAAAACCTGTGACTCGACGAATGAAAGAATCCTTAAAGGAACACGGTTTGCCATCTCTCAACCGAATAACCTGTAATGATAGTACCCTTTTGCCAAATCCTTGTCCGTTTTTGAATCCATCCATGAAAAGTAGTCCGGCACTCCATAGTACTATACTTAGCAACATCATAAACGGAAGGGTCATAACAGCATTTCGGGGCATTAATAGCAATCCCCAATAAATGAGACTAAAATGGAAGAGCAAAAAGAGGTGACAATTAGATCAAAGAAGAGCGCGAACATCCGAGCCGCTCGGGACGCTAATTTGAATTTTTTTCCTGCAATTTCAAATGGTTCCATCGTGGACAAACCCCTTTTTGTCGAGAAAACCCATCCGTTGTTGAATTATGCCAAACTGACATCATCACCACCAAGACAGGTTTTCTTCGTCTTCAACTTATAACTTAATAATAGAGTCTCCAAAGTTAAAAAGGATAGCCAAATTTGGTGGTTACAACGTCGGTACTGTTACTGCTACTTCGCGTCCACCAGCCTCTGAAGAATCAATGACTCCCTGAATGATCACATTCGTAAGCAACACACCATAAGGATCAATCGGGGAAGGTTTGCCTTCACGGACTGCATCAATAAATGCGCTATCCTCTTCATGGAATACACTTACTGATTCAAACTCAGTGAACGTTTCGTCGTGTATTTTGCCATCCTTGTCGCCATAGACGCGAACTCCATCTTGCGGACCGCGGACTTCGCCGATACCGATTCGCAACCCCGCTTTTTTACCGAGAAAAATTGTGCCGCCCAGAGAATCCATATTCATGCACCAACACGTCTTAAAGACCATGCGTGCGCCGTTGTCAAAAACTACCCAACCCACACCGAAGTCTTCCACTTCTGTCTCTCTAAGTGCGGGATTCCATGTGTTATGTAGGCTAAGGTAGTTAGATGTAATACCAGAGACAGCAATAGGTTTGGGATGCCCCATTAAATAGAGTGCGGTATCCAATGCGTAAACACCGATGTCTGCAGACGCACCTAAACCGGCAGTTGCTTTACGGATAAAACTTCCACCGGGATTTCCGCGCCGCCGGTCTGCCACGGTTTCAACATAGTAGATGTCGCCAAGTGTGCCCGCGTCCACAACCTCTTTCGCTTTGATGACTTGTGGCGAATAACGAAGTTTGAGACCGATCCTCAGAATCTTATCGTTTTCTACTGAAGCGCGCCACATAGCAGTTGCCGCGTCCAACGTTGCCTCCATCGGCTTTTCACAGAAAACGTGTTTGCCCGCGTTTAATGCTGCAACGGTAGGTGCAGAATGCACACCTGTAGGGGTACACACATACACTGCCTCAATCTCGTCCATTTTGAGCATTTCGTTGTAATCCGTAAATGTGTTTTTGATTTCCCACCGTTCTTTCGCTCGTTCCAAATTTCCCGGAACCAGATCAGCAGCTGCGATAATCTCAGCACCTTTAATTTCTGCAAGCGTTCCACAATGTGCCTGCGCAATACCGCCCGCACCAATTAAACCTAATTTGACTGTTCTCATAGTCATCTCCTCATCACAGATTTGTTCTATAGATTTTATCTTATTTTTCCGTTAGAAGTCAAGTGAATTTCTGCTTTGGGGTGTGTAAAGTTTTTGGCATAAAAATGAATTGAGTGGGGTCTTGCGAAGTATTTATAAAAATGGTATCCTTACCTAATAAACTATATACTCATATAGGAGAGGGTACCAATGTTTAGTATATCATCAGAAAGTTGTGAAGTCAATGAACATAGAGAAGAAACGACCCAGTTTGTAAGAGAAGTAGAGGATTTTGTGTCAGACCTCACTTCACAAGAGTGTGTATCATTAGAAGATACCGAAGTGCTTGTCTCAGAAAAAGTCCGTTTGTGGGAACAGAGGCTTTAGAGATGTGTGTCTCTCAAAAGGCATCTGAGAAAGTGAGTGAACCTGTTGAATGTCCACAGTGTCAACAAGCGTGTCGTCCGTTGCGTCCAAGAGTTCGGTATATGACGACGCTATGTGGTGTTATCCGTGTAGAGCGTTGGGTGTATTGTTGTGATCGTGGACATACCTATGTGCCGTGGGAGGCCAACCAGAAGTTGAAGGGCAAATACACGCATCGTGTGGCAGAAGCAATGTGTCGTCTGGCAGCACTTCTTGACTTTAGAGAAGCTGCTTCGGAGTTGTCTCGTCAGGGATAGAAGTCCGCCATACGACGTTACAACAGAAAGTGGGTGAATGGTCTCAAAAGTTGAGCGTTTGTGAACAGGTGGAAACACAAAAACTTGAGGTCAATCAGCGATGGTATGTGAGTTGTGATGGCTGTCGGACGAACTCACCGGATGGTTGGAAAGAAGTAAAAGTTGGTTGTATTTACAGGGATTATCCGCAACAGGGTTCGGATGCGACACTGAGTGTGAGGATGCCAAGTATCCGTTATGTTGCAACTCGTCCTGATGCGGCGCATTTTGGTAAGGAGTTGTTGCGTTAGCAACGCACAGCGGTATCTATCAAGAAGCTATAGATACCCAAGAAGTTGTCTTTATCGGGATGGTGCTGCGTGGATTTGGAACTTATCATTGGCGGTGTTTGTTGAAGAATAATGATTTGGGACGGATATTGGTATCCAGACACAGAAGCCGCGTAATCTTCATGCCAAAAACTTTACATACCCAAATGAGAGTCTGTGCTTGACTTTTTCAATCGCATGTGGTATTACTGTTGTGATTGCTCATGGAATTTCAAACAGGTAGAAGACAAACCACGTTAATAACTTTGGAAGCATCATGAAAATAAGTCAATTGTTTATTGGATATTTTACTTTTATTGTGCTGTTAGTGATACATCTTCTGCCGGTTTGGGGTTTTAAGTATTTTCCAACTCAGGATGGGGCAAGCCATATCTACAACGCGTATGTCCTGAAGGAGTACCACAAGCACGAAAACTATAGATTGCGCGAAGTCTACGAACTGAACCCTACCCTCTTCCCTAACTGGATGTCCCACGCGCTTATGGTCGTACTGATGTACGTCTTCCCGCCGATTGTTTGTGAAAAGATTGTGCTTACGTTCTGCATCGGTCTTTTACCGTTGTCTCTCTTCTATTTCCTGAACGGTGTACAGAAGAAAAACATAGTTTTCGGGTTGGTTGGGTTTATCTATGCCTACAACTACCTGCTTCACATGGGATTCTACAACTTTGTTCTCAGTATGTCCCTGTTTTTCTTCACGATGGGTTATTGGTGGCGAGTCAGGGATAAATTGCGTTGGACAAACATTGCGGTCATATACATATTGCTGTTGGCGACTTACTTCACCCACTACCACTCCTATGCGTTGCTCATCATATCACTGACATTCTTTGTGCTTTTCTCATCGGTTTACGATGTCTTACGCGAGGTATGGGGCTATAAGAAAACAACACATCCACCGATGCATCGCTTTAAGGATGGGATGATAAAACTCAAACCTACACTGATTTTCATCGTTGTGCTAATCCCTGCTTACTATATCATGCTATCCTACTACCTCTACCTTGTTAACACGCACGGGCATGGTGGGGACCATAGAGGGTTTGAATGGCTTATAAACTACTTCTTCTCTATGAAATCTCTGGTCGCGTTTCGGGACGATCATGTGCTCATCGGACGGATGTTGTTGGCACTTTTTGGGATCGCCTTTGTTCTCACAGTTATCAGCAGAGTCCGGGGCTATCAAAAGGAATTGGACACATCCGACGAACGACTCTGGACGCGCATTGTAACCCAAACAGACGGATTTCTGGCCTTGGCAATCCTCGTCACAGCGATGTATTTCATATCGCCTTGGTCGGGCTTCAGCGGGGGTTGGATAAACGACCGTTTTCACCTATACATATTCCTGATATTGCTTCCGTTCTTCGCTATCAACCTCCATCGGCACATCAATTACGGAATGGCGGGTGTTATCATCGTGCTATCCTTATGGCATCTCAGTTACAATGTGCACACTTACACGATGCTGAATCAGGATATCGCTAACGCGCTGTCATTGGAAGGAATGGATGAGAAACACACAATTCTCACGAGTGAACCGGGTGAATGGGGTGGTTTATCTGATTCACTCGGTTTTGAACCGAAGTATGTTGAACCTTTTGGACACATTGAATGCTTGCTTGCTGTGAAAAAGGGGATTGCCTATCTCGACAACTATGAGGCCAATACAGATCATTTTCCGTTGCGGTATAAGCGAAAGGATTTGCCTGCTGACTTCGTTATCGTATGGCAAACAGAGTACGATGATGTCGCTGGTTTGGAGCAAGAGTACGACCTCATTGATTCCAACGACTACAATCGTCTCTATCGCCGCAAGCGCACCTTACCGGATACGCAACTGTGAGCGGAACAGTTGGTATCGCATTTGATATGCAACCTCGCGATGCACAAACGGCACCCGGATTTATCCCTGTGTATACGGATACAGTTTTCACCGATGGAAAATACGGTTGGCTGACGCAGTCAGCAAGGGACGATTTCAAAAGTGAATTAGAGGTTCCACAGATGTACCGTGACAGTATTTTGGGAGAGGAAGATGGTGTTTTTCAGGTAGCACTTCCTAATGGAGAGTATGAGGTTAGATGCTATTTCAGAGCGAGTGAATCTGAACCTTTAGAGATAAACCTAATTGCGAATGATGAAAAGAAGATTCAGCGATTGCAGATTCCTGCTGGAAGTTATAGGATTAACAGCCGTTATACTATCGCAATTACTGATGAACAATTAACTCAGGTGATATATACTCATGGAAAAGGAAAATACAAAAGGTGGGGTTGGTGTAGTTGTACCATACTATGTATTGATGGTGATATGCGCTTCAATCTACCTGAAAAACCCATGAACGATGATTCTAACGAATAAGAAAAGGAGACATGAATGGCAAACTTTCAAGAAATTGGTTGGAAAGCAAGTAGCAACGTAGGTGTCGTTGCGGCTGGAGGTGCAAAGGCAGTCGCAGCAGGGATTGAGATTTTAGAAGCAGGTGGAAACGCTGCTGATGCAGCTGCAGGAACGATTCTTGCGCTCAACGTCACAGACCACGGTGCGTGTTCGATCGGGGGTGAGGTGCCACTTCTTATTTTTGATGCCGAAAAGCAGGAAGTGAAATCACTCTCCGGACAGGGGCGTGCCCCGCTTTCACAAAGTGCTATCGATTGGTATATGGAGAACGGTATTCCAAACGGCGACATCAAAATGGCACCTGTGCCATCGGTTGTTGATCTCTGCACGACCACGCTTAAACAGTACGGGACCATGACGTTTGAGGAAATCGTAGCACCCACACTGGCACTGCTTGATGCTGGAAAGGCGGAGTGGCACTCTAAATTGGCGGTTACCCTACGGCGAATGGTTGATGAGGAACACAAAACATCTGGGAGTCGTGAGCAGAAAGTGCAAGCGGCAAGCGATCGGTTTTATGGACGGAACGGTGTTCATAGGGACATTGCTGATGAATTAGAGGCATTTTACATTGAAAAGAGTGGATTTCTTCGTAAGAGGGACCTTGCTGCCCATGTTACACTAATTGAAGAGCCGGTAACGGTGGAGTATCAAGGTTATACAGTGTGCAAGTGTGGTCCGTGGACACAAGGTCCCTATCTTTGTCAAGCACTGCGTCTGTTGGAAGGTTTTGATCTCAAAGACATGGGACACTTCTCTGCAGATTACGTGCATGTGGTCACTGAAGCACTCAAGTTGGCAATGGCAGACCGAGATGAATATTACGCGGATCCAGAATTTGTAGATGTCCCTATGTCTAAGCTACTTTCCGATGCATACACCGAGATTCGCAGACCGCTAATTGATATGAAAAAAGCATCACACGAGGCACGACCAGGTGACGTAGAAAATATGAAACCGCTAAAATCAGATGGTGTATTCCGCCCCGGTGTCGGTGGGACAACAACTTGTGTAGTTGCTGATAGGTGGGGTAATGTCGTTTCTGCTACACCGAGTGCGAACGTCTATCACGCAGGAGGTACAGGCACCACAGGTGTCAGTTACGGTAATCGCTTGCGGAGCCTCAATACGACTCCCGGACATCCGAACTGTATTGAGCCTGGGAAGCGTCCGAGAATTACGCTTACGCCTACATTGGTTCTAAAGGATGGCGCGCCTATTTTAGCAATCAGTGTTGCAGGTGGTGATCTGCAAGACCAAGCAACAATGAATCTGCTGCTCAATTTTGTTGAGTTTGGTTTGAAACCTGAAGAGGCTGTGACAGCACCGCGTTTTGCCACTGCACATCGCCAAGATTCGTTTGATCCAAATCCTAATCGTGAGCAGACGTTTAAGGGTCCAGGTTCGTTGACTATCAGTGATAGTGTGAGCGAGAACGTTCAGGAAGAACTTGCAGGGCGCGGTCATCAGGTTAAAGCACAATCCTCTCCAATCGCTGTGCCTGTTATGCTCTATGTTGATCAAGATAGTGGGATATACTATGCTGCGGGTGACCCTGCTGCTCAAAGGCATGCTGCGGGTTTAGATGAAGAGTGAAGGAATTCAGTTAGAAAGATTACGGATGTTGAGGCTGAATCAATGCCGTGAGAAAATCCTCATGGGCAACATCTTCAACAAATAGATTGATATTACGCATCAAAGTCCCCTCTCAAAATACGTTCAGAAGGGGACAAAGCATCTTCGTCGTCCAATGCTACCTCAGTATCTGATTTCCTCCATAGTGGTCCTGTATCCATCATCTTTAACGACTCAATTTTTGTGTTGCCGTTGACTTTGCGACAAACGTATAAAGATTCGTAAGGTACGAGGTCAGGCAAAAGTGATGAATGTGTTGTTACAATGAATTGGATATCTTGGAGAATCATACGAGTTTCCAAAAAGCGAGCAATGCGACGAATTCTGCGAGGGTGAATCCCATTTTCAGGTTCTTCAAATCCTATCAACGCTGGAGACTCTTCGGAACCAACGAGTGCTAAAAGTCCTAAAATTCGGAGTGTACCCTCGGATAAGACGCGGGCAGAAATGCGCTTTTCACCTTCACGAAGATCCAATTCAACTTCACCTAATTCATTGACACTAACATTAATTCCCGTTATAGATGGAATCATGGTATGGAGAGATTTCTCAACAGATTCAAATTGACGCTTATTACGAGCTTGCAAGGTATTGAGAAAGGCTGCGAGATCCTCTCCCATTGGTCCAATATCGTGAACCGCCCTGACCGGATTTGGGAGTCGCATCTGTTCTCTTGGCTCAAGGTAGAAAGTAAGCCAGTTCGCCAACTCTTGCTGCATTGCAGTCAAATGAGGATAGTGAGGTGGATAGTGCGACCTCGAAAGGATACTATAATCAAGATAACGTTCATAGTAAAGCGGATGCGACTGTCCCTCCATCCGCAAATGCAACCGATTCTGCCTTCGCTCTAAAAAAGCCTTCCTGTTTCGTTTTGGTTGCCCTTCGGTACTGAGTGCCGCGAGATATTCATCTGCCACACGTAAAAATCCTTGCTTTGGAAGCATTTCAATCTCAATCCGATATCGCAGATAATTCTCATTCACGGGCAGCCGCCGGTCTGAAACAGGTTTATTTACACTTTTTGTGTCCTTTATCGTTGTTTCCCTTATTTCTTGGATTCGCTTATTGATGCTTTCAATAACATCTGTAGAAAGTAGAACATCTACCTCTATACTAAACGACACTTTTTCCTTTTTCAGGAGACTCTTAATGCCCTCATCTCCAAAAGTGAACGATTCCAGCGGATGGCCTCGGTAGGGTGGGTCGAATGCTTCTTCCAAGGTCTGACAGGTCGCCATCCGAGACAGAAGTTGCAAGGCATCAAGGAAATTGCTCTTTCCTGAGGCGTTAGGACCAACCAGCACAGAAAGAGGTTCGAGATTTAGTTCAAGATCCGCAAGTGATTTGTAACCTTGAATTTTGATTCGCTTCAGCATGGTAGCGTCCCTCCGTTCAATACCCTAAATCCCGAAGGTATTCTCGATTCACCTTTGCAGCTTCAGCAAGCGGACGCGGTGGATACGGACGGTCAAGTTCAATCGAAACCCATCCATCATAGCCGACAGATTCAAGTCCTTCAAGAACTGCTTTGACATCAAGCCCAAGGTTTCCTGCACCCAGTTCAGCAAAACGCGCTTTCTCGCCAAAACGTTGCGTTCGGTAATCCCAAGTTTCCGGGTCATCCGCGTGACAGTCTTTGAGGTGGACATGTCCAATTCGATTACGCAAAAGTTCGCTATCAAAAACTTTCATAGGGTCGCTCCCAGCTGCAAGCATGTGTCCTGTATCAAACAGCAGCCAGAGACTCGGTGCTACAGCCAAGAGACGTTCTGCATCCTCAACCGTCTCAATCAATGTGCCGAGATGTGCATGATGGAAGCCTTTGATATGGTGTGCATAGCAAAACGCGAGGATGTCATCTAATGTACGGGCGGCGTTCTCAAAATCCGCATCACTTGGATTCGCACCACCCCACGAGCTCCGACCTAACACTGGAACTTCGGCAGCATTATTACCAAGCGTGATATTAAATCTTATCCTGTCAAGTCCTGCACCGCCCGCGTTGACGATGTGCAGTCCTAAACTACGTGCAAGTGTTGCCATTTCAACAAGTCTGTCTGTTCCCTCAATAGGAACACTTTCAACCCCTTCCCAACCGGCATCTGCGACTTCTCGCAACACTTTTTCTGGATTTTCTTGCTGTTCACCACCAAACTGTATGAGATGACATGCGAATCTCAATTTGCTCATCAATATGCCTCCTTATACTATCCTACCGAAAACGTAATTTTTCCCGACAACTTCCGCATACTTTCTCAATGTCGAAAGCGTAACATTTTCAGCTCGGTATCTCTCGCCTTACGTTTTCAATATACTGTTTTAAATCGCTCATTGTGTTTTCCATCTACCGATGAGATCTATCTTTTTGTTACTTTGAGCTTCGCTCTGGCGCGAGAAATATTAAAATTGGACGCTTATCTCTCAGCCTTTTTTAGCATACCCCAAGTCGTCGCAGATTTGCCCAATGGTGATACACTTAAGACCTGATTCATATCCTGCTGAATCTCAGCTTCTGTCAGGGCACGGTTGTAGATGACAAATTCATCAAGCATTCCCTTATAAGGCCATGCACCATCCAAGCGATTGCCAAACCAATGGTCTGCGTTAGAAGTAGGAATTTCACCCTCCAGTTTATGGGTCTGATCAAGCTTGCCGTTAATATAAAACCGAAGTTCCTTATTGAACTCGTAAACAGCAGCGACATGTGACCATTTATTGAGCGGAATACTGCTTTTTGCGCTGTTCCATGTTTTCCCACCAGCACCGCCGCTGCCAATCCATACTGAAGGTTTACCTTGATGGATACTCAGATAATACGTATGAGGATTCTCCTGCCCGCGCACATTGCGAAAATCACCGACACTCTCTGGGTATACCCATACTTCCATAGTCAAACTCTTGGTAATCGCCAGGCTATTAGACGCTTTGACCGCGACAACCCCTTGCTGAACCTGTTCATTAAAAAACACCGCTGATTGGATCTTTCCATTTTGCATCCATTGGACATCACCTTCAAGCGTGCCATCATTTCCATTGCCACTCAGGTCTTCTACATCTTTTCCCTTTCCCTCATCAAACGAAAGATAAAGGACCATTGCGTCGTCCTTAATAGCATCGCTCACAAGGTGAAATGAAAAAATAAACGCAATGAGTAGTTTTGGACTTGAGAAAAATTTTAAAAAATCGCTATAAAGCCTTGTGTCCACTGGGTTTATATGGTATAATATAGATAAGAAAATAGGGGGTTGGTAGCCCCCTAAATGAACACAAAAAGCGAGTTGCTTTTTGACGGTTCTAATCTTATCTGGTATTATATCAGAAATCCGTCAGAAAAAGCAACTCCTATTTCAAGGAGTTATCTGATGGATTTGTTGAAGGTGATGGAGCGTTTTCCCGATCAAGAGAGTTGTATTTCGCATTTAGAGAAGATTCGGTGGCGAGGTAAACCTGTGTGTCCGCATTGTGAAAGCGATCATATAGGAGAACGGACAGAAACAGAAATCGGTCGTATCGGTCGTTGGAACTGCCACGAGTGCCAAGTGAGTTTCAAGGTGACGTGCAGGTCGGTGTTTCACGGGACAAAGATAGCGTTACAGAAGTGGTTTTTGGCTATTTCGTTGATAACGAATGCGAAGAAAAGTTTGTCAAGTCATCAACTTGCGCGCGATTTAGACTTGAATCAAAAGACAGCATGGTATATCATGACTCGTATCCGTGCTGAAATGGCAAAGAAAGGTAACGTGCTACTACAAGGCATCATAGAGGCAGATGAAACTTACATCGGGGGTAAACCTCGTAAGCCTAATAAGAAGGAAGACCACGTGCCTGCCAAGCGTGGACGTGGAACAGAGAAAGACGCTATTATCGGGGCAGTACAGCGGGGCGGGAAAGTTGTAGCACAACTCGCTAAAGATTTGACAGGACGGACTATTTTAGACTTTATCCGAAGAGTCGTCAAAGTTGAGGATTCGGAGTTGATGACCGATGAGTATAAGGCGTATCTCGCTATCGGCAAGGAGATGAAACACCATATCATAGATCATCAAACGCAATTTGTTGAGGGTGATGTCCACACAAACACAATTGAGGGGTTTTGGAGTCTACTCAAACGAGCTTGGTATGGAAGTCATCACCACTACTGGACTAAATATACGCCCCTGTATGTAGCAGAGGCGTGCTATAAATACAACTATAGGAGCATTGACAGTATCTTTGATAAGTTTGTTAATGAAAGTATGCGATGATGGACACAACTAAAGGTATGCCTTATCAATCTTGTTCTTTTTGTCATCAGGATTTGAGGGAAAATGCTGTGGAAGTTCAAAAGTTGGCTTTCCATCTTTCAGAGCATCGATCATGTCAAGAGCAAATTCCAACCTCTCATTGTCCGTGTCAAAAGGTTTCTGAATCACTACGCGAAAATTTGTATCAAGTTTTACAAGGGCGAGTTCTACAAAACTCTCTGTATGTAAGGCTAAAAGTGAAAAATCAACAGGATCGGAAGGCGGCTTGAATATTACCCACATGGGTTTAGTCTCCTTTGGGGTTAGAGGGGACAGAGTCCCCTCGTTGGTTGGAATTGCTAATACCCGTATGGAGAATCAGCAGCTGAAATTAAAATTATCCAAAGTCCCACCATAGTGCCAGTTCCAATAACACATCCTATTGTAGCATGTGTTATTTGGTCGTTTTTCACAAGTTTTTGATAAATGCTTGTGTAATAAGCAACATATTCTGGTGATTTTCCAAGCAATTTTTCTGGTAGTACCGTTGGTGTGACAACATACGCAATTAACATACCGGTAACACCAAGTAGACAACCAACAGTTCCCCATATTTGAGTGTTTGCAAGTGTTGCATCACGTCGTGCATCAAATATTGCTTGCGCAGCATCACTTGTTTGTTGTGCAAGTGTGAGATATGGCGTAGTGAATAACATCACAACCATTATAAACGACAAAGTTTTCATCAATGTTCCTTTTGTGAGGTAAAATGTGTATGTAGGGGATCAAAAGACCCCCTACATGTTTGCAAGCGGATTATTTACACCGCTTGTGAGGTTTGACAGTTTCTTTCACCGTTGTGGCGGGACGGCGTTTGTCCGTGCCTTTGGGAAGGAACCGTCCATCTTTGGCATCGCGTACACGCGTGCCAGTGGCTTTTTTAGCCATAGTATACCTCACTTTGCTTGAGATAAATTGGTGCATAGCGTATTTCCAGTGCGTTATGCACTGTTCAAGCATATAAAATTGATACGTTAAACGGGTATCGTTCGTAGGTTCGTTTACACCTTTCTATGGGTGAGGGCAGGACACAACACAAGGAGTGTTGCGATAGAAATCCTGCCCAACGAACTTGAGAATAGTATAACATGGAAAGAATTTGAGTGTCAAGTGAAAAATTTGAGAAAAAATTTCAAGTCCAAAACTACTCATTGCGTATTTTTATAATTCACCATAGTAGGTGGTATAGCACATTAAATTATACAATTTCTATAACCTGAATTTCCAAAAAATGTTGTAGTTGTCCTGAATTAAAATTCAATCGTCAAGCCGAAATAGGGTAGCCGCGGAAGTTGATCAGTTTCTCCAATTTCATTCTCTTCAATTGTGAATTCCTCACCTTGTATCTCAAATGTTCCCGCTTCCTGAATAAACGTGATTTTATTTTTACGGTTGTATACATTTAGTATCTCAATGAAACCACCTATCTTCATTCCCATAAAGTCCCATTTTTTGCTAATCCTGAAATCTAATTTGTGATACGGTGCTAGTTTCGCACTCAAAGCTCGATCGAAACCTGCAAAGAGTGGGTTTAACCCGCGCGTCACTGGGTCTTGAATCAGTATAAATGTACTGATAGGTGCCTCAGATGTTCCGCTTAGATATTGCCACTTCGCGCCGATTTCGAAATCAAGACTGAAGTTATAGTTTGCCACAATGCTAACGATGTGTGTATTATCAAAAAGATAAGGTTGATATGCAATGTCAGGATTTTCGCGCCGTTCTGCGTGCGTGTATGCATAAGATATCCACCCGAAGAACTTATCAGGAACACGATGGCGCAAGAACGTCTCTACACCGCCAACATACGAAGCACCATGATTGAGGAAATTTGACACCTCATCCTCGGTAATCAATTTCTGCATGTCTTTGTAATATGTAGCAAACTTCAATTCTGTTTGAGATGAGAGTTCATGTTCTATCTCCATGATATAGTGGCGCGCAAGACTGGATTTTAACGTTGTGTTCCCATTCTCTGATAATAGCTGAGAGAGTTGTGGACTCTGTTCATAATGTCCGTAAGCGAATCGAAGGTTAGAACCGATTGGAAGTGTGATACTTACGCTCCCGCGTGGTTGAATGGAAACCTGCTCTATCAAATCAAGATAATCAAGCCGAACACCGAGCGCGACTGAAAGTGCAGGCAGAGGGTCGTATCGTGTTTGTAGATAGCCTTCAGCACGTTGTAAATCGTGTCCGAATTCATAGTCTCTTATATCAGTCGTGCGTACCCGCGCATTTCCATCATCGTCAAACTCTACCTTCTCTGGATCTGTTCGCAATAATTCTTGTAGTCTCTCTTCATCTGGAACTTCATCTTCAAATGCGGGAAAACTTGCATGTTCAGTACTATTTGCAGGACTAAAAGCAAAGAGAAATCCCGGTTCAAGATGAAGTGTAGGTGTAAACCTATAAGACAGGTCTTCGCGGAGTGTATAGACAGGGACATTAACCTTTAATAGGTATTCAGCGGATTCTGTGGATCTTGAGATCAGCTCACCGTTTTCATCTCTATAGGTAGTTTCTGAGATGGTCGCATTAAAGTCTATATCGAGAAAGTTAAGTGATCGGGTAAGCGATAAATGTGAAGTGAGATTATCGGTGAAGTTTGAACGGAGATGGAATCCTTGCCCGTTGAATCCGTTTTTGAAAAAGGCAGAAGAAGTGAATGGCTGTGATTCCATTTCATCATCTCCTATCTGTAATTCCGCACTTGTTTCTTCAGATTCAAAATGAAAATGGTCTGTTGCCGCAAATGCATTAACTGTGAGATGATGTTTTTCAGTAAGCGGATAGGCAAACTTTAACTGATAATCAGAAAAATAGGGAAACTGCTGTTCTGATCCACTCTGCCTTTCAGCAATAGGTCCAATGATAAGATCTAAGTAACTTCGTCGTCCGGAGACAGATAGATATCCCTTATCGCCGATTTTTCCTTCCAGTAACCCTTCAGAATACCAAATATTGAGGTTGAATTTCCCATCAAACTTGTCATCAATACTGTCGCGTGCATGGATGTCAATCACGGATTGCGAATCTAAACCAAATTGCGCTCCGTATCCACCTGCATAAATGTCAATTGTATCAATCGTTTCTGAACTGATGGTTGAAAGCAAACCGCCCCAATGGAACGGGTATCCGAGAGGTGTTCTGTCAAGATAGTAGAGATTAGATCCAGGTTCACTACCACGGATATAAAGCACACCAAAAAAATCGTTTGGAATGCCGATACTTGGGAGTGTTGTCAACCCCTTTAGTGCATCGGTGCCTGCACCAGCGATCCGTAGAAGTTCGCTGCCGCGGATATCCTTACGGCTCACCGTTGGTGGAACGCGCTCCCCTTCAACGACGACTGTTTCTAACTCAAATACTTCACCGAGGGACATTTTTGCTTGCGTGGTATGCCCTGCGGTTACCTCAACGGAGGTTCTTGTAGGCGTGGTAAAAGAGGGATGTGTGATTGTGAGGGTGTATGTGCCGGGCGCAACACCTGTGAACCAGACTTTTCCGTCTGTATCACTCTTTTGGCGTTCATCCGTTTCAAGGATGTGGACTTCTGCACCTGCAAGTGGTTTTCCTGTATCTTTATTATAGACGGTGCCTTCAATAGTGCCTGTTTGTGCAAAAAGCGGCAAAGATGTGATAGTCAACAAAAATAGAATTAGAAGAAAAAAATTTTTCATTATAGCGCGATGACTCCTGTTCTGGTGTGTTATGCACTATAAGACGTATAATTTAGATTTTTGTTGACTTTAAATTGGATTTTCTGGAATGGGAAAGAATAGTTATACAGATGTGAACACTTCGTTGGTTCAGTTATTTTTGGCATGTATAAATAACTGACTGATATTTCTTACAATCGTCTGGTCCCTAATGATAATCACTTCAAAAAGGGTATAACATCATGAAAATGCGTTTTGACTTTATAAATTTACTTGATTTTTATCGCATGATCTATCATCCTAAATAGATATTGAAATCTGTAGAGATTTGATAAATACCAGATAAATTGCAAACTAAGCTGCACGCTCAATCGACCAATGGCGATCTGTGCTTGAACAACAACAACACCCGGCATGTCCATCTGTGTCAACATCTGATTGACTTCGGCAAGTGTGAAGATCGAAACTGTGGAAGGACTAATGCCACACCCTTACAATAAGATAGGTGCGCAAACTTTACTACAACCTTACATCCTACGTGCGTATTTCCTTGCAATTATTTCTATATTAGGGTATCTTGTGGGTTACAAAATGTAAATTACACAATAATTTACAACCGATTTTTATACCCTTCGGAGACTCACATGTCCAACCAGTTAGCGATTTCTGGCGGTACGCCTGTACGAAACACACAAACCCACCCGTGGTCTTCCTGGCCGATACGGACATCTGATGAATGGGAATTGCAGATTGAGCCGTTGCTTCGTGATGTCTATATGAGTGGTAACGAAGGATTAGGTGGCACAATGATACCACGTTTTTGTGAGCAATATGCTGTATATTCTGGCACAAATTACGCCCTCTTTATGCCACACGGGACAGATTCTATCAGTGCAGCGTTAGCTGGTGCGCTTGACCTTGATGGGTTCAGCGATGGCGGAGAAGTCATCGTTCCAAACTATACGTTTGTAGCGACAGCAAGTGCTGTTTTGGAACGTAGATGTACCGTCGCGTTTGTGGATATTTGCCCTAATACGTTTACGATTGATCCCGAAGCGGTAGCGGCTGCGATTCGATCAGAAACTTGTGCAATTCTCCCTGTCCACCTTGGTGGGCATCCTGCAGATATGGGAGCGTTACAAGAAATTGCCAAACATCATAAGCTTAAAATTATTGAAGATTGCGCGCAGGCACACGGTGCAGAATACCAAACAGAAAAGGTCGGCAGTCTCGGTGATGTGGGTGCATTTAGTTTTCAATCGTCGAAAAATCTTACTTCTGGTGAAGGTGGCATGGTTACGACAGACGACAAAGATATCCACGACCGTGTTTGTGCCTTCATGAATGTGGGACGTGCGCCCGGCGGTGCAAGATGGGAATACCCGCGACTCGGATGGAACTACCGTCCATCTGAATATCTCGCAGCAATCTTACTAGTGCGCTTAGAACTCCTTGAGGCGCAAACCGACCTTCGCAATCGAAATGCAACGTATCTCTCAAATTCGTTGAAAATGATTTCTGGTATCACACCACCAAAACTTGCAGCCTGGGTTACAAAACATGGGTACCACCTTTACTGTATGAAGTATGATTCCGAAGGCTTCGGCGGAAAATCGAGACAGGAATTCGTCAATGCCCTATCTGCAGAAGGGATACCGTGTTCAATCGGTTACCGTTCTCCTTTATCTCAGGAACTGGGAATGGCACACGTCGCTGATAAATACCCACACCTTATAAGGTCATTACCATGTCCAAATGCAGAATTAGTTTGTGATCAGAGTGTGTGGCTTTTCCAAAATCTTCTCCTTGGATCAGAATCAGACATGGATCAGATTGTGGAGGCTATCACCAAAATTAGTATGGCGTGGAACTAATCTTCAATTTATAGTAAATTCCGAAAATATGTGAACACTCCATTGTAGGCACGGTTTCAAACCACGCCTACCGCAGTGTGTAAATATAGAATAAATTGACATTAGATTCAAAATTTGCTATGCTCTTTATCTTATGATACCAAATCAACTTGATTAAACATCTTCTGATACAAAGTTGGATAGCGACATGCCTCACTTAGTACGGACTGCTATGACTACTGTGCACTTCATCTTTTACAGCAACTGCGGTTATAATGTTGTTGATTCGACATACGACTACGTCAAAGACATCTCTGAAACACAACCCCCGAGTAGTAATACTAACCGTTCCTACTGCCCGTAAAAAAACAGACAAATAGATGAAAATTGTCCAATATACGCCTGATATTCTTACACCTCTAACTCAATTTTACAATCGCTTAACCGCCGATGTGCCGCATTGCTACCCCGTAAAAGGGGAGGAATTCGCTACTGCGATGCGTGGAGTTACTATTTGTAAAGACAATAAAAAGCAGAGGGAACATGAGTCTGAAACAGCTTTCGTGACGATAGCTGATGGTACTGTGGAAGCGTTTATTCACGTTTGTCTAAGTCCGATTGAAGAAAACGGAGAAGAGAATATAGGTATTATTCGGTTCTTAGGTTACGAACGCGGTGCGCGGCATGCTGGACAAGCCGTACTTGAAAAGGCGGAGACCTATCTGAAAACGTTTAACGTAACCAGAATTTTCGCTTTCCGATCTGGTTTTGAATATCGTTTTTATCATCTTGAACACGCTAATCTATCGGATGCCCTTGATCAAGTTCATGCCCTCCTTGGATTCAACGGATACCACCGTCTTCAGCGTTGGATCTTTTTAGACTGGGAAAACTACAATGTTAAACCGATACCATCACCTATACCGATAAAACTTTCTGTTGACTGGGTACAAGGACGTGGACAACGTCCAGACTGCATCGTAAAAGTCTACCGAGAGAATGAACAGATTGGTGAATGTTGTTCTGTCTCTGGCGGTGAGTTTTCATCCCATCCTGATGCACAAAATTGGCTTCATACTATTTGGATCGAAATTGAAAATAAATATCAAGGGAAAGGTTTAGGTCGATATCTGCTTAACTACACGCTTCAAGAGATGCATAAGGTCGGATATCGGCACGCACAAATTAGCACGAGTTGGGATAATTATCGCGCCCTTCTCTTTTATAGCAACTGCGGTTATCGTGTTGTTGATAGGACTTATGAGTATGAAAAAGTCCTATTTGAAACTCCAACGCACGTGTAGAAATGCGCGATTCAAATGATTAGCACAACTTTAAGCGCAGCATCTTATTCCCTGTTTCTGCAGTGGAAATAATGATGGAACAATTCTACTGTGGGATGCTCCATAAAAAGAGATAGAAAAAATTGATGGAAATTTTTCAATATACACCCGGTTTTCTTGTTCCTTTAACGCAATTTTATAATCGCCTAACCGCCGACGTGCCGCATTGCTACCCCGTAAAGCAGGCAGAATTGGCTGCTGAGATGAACGGTACTACTGGGCAAATCAAAATACCGATGATGTCCTTGATTCCGAAACTGCGTTTGTCGCAATGCAAAATGGTGTGGTGCTGGCGTTTATTCACGTTGGTCATCATCGGTATGGAAAAAACGATGAAGTGCACGAAGGTGTTATTCGGTTTTTTGGGTTACGAACGCGGTGCGCGACATGCGGGACAAACCTTGCTTGAAAAAGCAGAAGCCTATCTGAATACGTTTAACGTACCTAAAATTATCGCTTTCTGTTCGCACGCTCGCTGCTATCGCTATGATTTTTATCATTTTATGCACGCCAAACTTTCGATTACCCTTGATCATGTTCATGCCCTTCTTGGACACAACGGTTACCGTCCCCGCTATTGTCAAGTCTTCTTAGATTGGGAAAACTACGCTGTCACACCAATACCTTCAAGACTGCCGGTAACACTATCTGTAGATTGGAAACAGGGACGTGGACAACGTCCAAACTGCACTGTGCGTGCCCACCAAGAAGGTGAAAGGTTTGGTATCTGTTTGTCTGTCTGCGGTGGTGAGTTTTCAAGCCACGCCGATGCACAAGACTGGGTTTATACGGAATAGCTTAGTGTTGAAGATAGGTTTCAGGGAAAAGGTTTGGGGAAATACTTGCTTCAGTACTCACTTCAAGAGATGCACAAGGTCGGATACCGACACGCCTCACTTAGTACTGAATGTTATGAATACCTTCCAATTCTTTTTTATAGCAACTGTGGATATCGAGTTGTAGATTGGACATACGATTATTTCAAAGATGTCTGCGAACCATCAACGCAAAAGTAGTCCAGGAAGTACGGCATATCATCCTCTATTTGTCTGCGTAATATGCCGCACCTCAATTGAAATGGAAACTACCAAATGAATGCTATCTTCGCAAACAGTTGGTTGACAGTCTCCTTTGCATCTTGATCACCGTAAACGAGATACAGAACGAAGTCTTCGCTGAACATGTATTTAAAGACAGCATTGAGATTTGGCTTATGGTGTTTTGTCGAACGCAGCCTGAATGTAATCCATTTTTCAGTGCCTATTTCAACGTTTGCACTCGCTCGCAGAGAAAACTCACGGGTTTTGTTTCCATCCGGAAATGTCATAGCCGTCAATTTAGTGTGCTATATGCACTTAACATTGTAGGGCGGGTCCTGTGCCCGCCAAGCAGCACCAGCGGTGCGAAAGGTGTATAGAACATGCAACACTACCAAAAAACAAGTACCAGCGGGTGCGAAAGGTGAATCTCATACCTATGTCCCTTCATCAAGACAGATACACCTGTCGCCCTCTGGGGAAACCATACACATCCATAAAAAACGGATATATATTTTTAAATTGACTCCTATGGGTAGAACAACGTGAAACCCAACACGCTTTCAGGTTCGCGGCGGTTAATTGTTAGGTTTCGCTATACCTATCCATACAATAGGTGCTGAAACGCATAATTCCTGTGAATACTTGGTAACAGCAGATTGTTTTTTACCGCTCTACCTAACCTACAAATACACTCGAATTCTTATTTCGAACTCCTGTTATTGTTAGGTTTCTGAAAAAATCTGGCACTAAAAACAAAATGGCTGAAGAAAATCTCATTTTGATGAAATGTTCAGCCAATTTTAACTTAGCACCAGATTATCCTGAGTTGTCTTCTTATATTTTGAATCACAGAGTGTTGAGATTTTTAGTAAGTATTCACAAATTGAGGAATACGTTTCGTGTTCTGCAACTTTAGGGATGATTAACTGAAGTATCAACGTTCACTTCCTGCAGAACCGCAGCTGCTTTCTTCGCTAAATCGGTTGTAGGATCACGTTTGATGACTCGGTTTAAATGAAGCACTGCGCGATCGTCGCCATTCCTTGCCAAGTCCAATGCCTCCGCAAACCCCTTGTTTCCGTAGCTGAAATCTCTCGGTATAACGGTGAGGTCAAGGTCTTTCCAGTAATATTTGAGTTCGTCAGAGTTCCAGTTCTCGTAAACATTGTCCCACTGCAACGAGTTGAAGATGTTCAGATGCGGCTCAAGCATGTGTTCTGCAATTGGGTCATCAACTGCCTGATAGCGATTGTCAAGCGACACACGCAGCCGATCTTCAGTCAAATTTGGCAGTGCCTTGTGGATGGTCAAAGCAGGAAATATCAATGTATCGCCAATTTCATAGTTCGTGGAATGCCATTCATCCGACAACTCGTCCGCATTTACACACAGACCACCAGCTCCAAGCGAGAAATGATGTTCCATTACTTTATCGACTTTATGCGAACCGGGAAGCACCGCTAAACCTCCCAATTCTATCGGGCAATTGCCAACGGGTGCCCAACAAGTATAGGTTTGGAAATTTCCTTGAAAGTGGACAAAATCTTGGTGTATCGGTGTGGTATGGGCGGTATACTTTGGGTACCAGAGGCGTGCAATCTTTTGCGGATGCGGCAGCACTGCGCTGCCGATGATTTTTTCCACCATATCTACAACTTCATCCCAATGTCCAGAACGGTGGAACGCTTCTAACTTATAGACTTCATGGTATACATCGGTGTACTCCGCATCTCCTTCGGTACACTGTGTGGAAATATCTGCGATGCCATCCATCGGATCGGTACCTGCTATGAGCCAACTGCCTTCTTGCATGGTCGTTAGCATCTCTCGCCGCAATGCCCAGAGTTTGTCAGGGTCTTGCAGTTTCTTGAAGAAAAGATACCCCGCTTCCGACATCCTGGCACGTAACTCCTCAGAATCGTTCATCGCATCGTTCGATACGCGAAGTTCTTTTAATTCCTCCATGTCGGCTTCTCCTTGGGTTTACCCAACATAAGGTCTGTAACTGATCATATTTTTTATTTCTCATCTGAGAATTCAGGGAAGATGAATTTCTTTAGAAAAGAAGTCCTTGCATAAAAAGCTCTTGAGGTGCTTCCATGTCCAGCACCTTTTGTTCTCGGTTGAATGTATACACCCATTTTGCCAGTAAGAGCAGAAAACCCTTGCGTGCAGATAGTTTCTCTAACTAAGTCATAATCTTCTTTTACTTGACTGTAGACTTCTGGATCATCTAAATCGAAAGTTGTTACACGGTGTAAAATTGATCTTTCTTCTTTTTGACTTTCCCAAATTCTTGCAGCTACTATCATTCGTCTTAATTTGATTAACAAATGACTATTTTCAAAATCAGTTCGTTCAACATTATATGGATCAATCATTGTTACAGCCATTGTCTCTTTAACCGTCAACTTGCCGCTTTTCAGGTATTTCAAGGGAATTGTTTTTAGTTCCCAAGATCCGAAGTTAGGTGATTGTGATGAATTGATTGGCAGACCTAAATGTCTCTCAAGTACCTGTCCTGCCCAACCTTTATTAATCTTTTTGCCCTTACATACTGAAGTCATATTGAGTAAAACATAAGGATGTGGTAGAATAGGGAAAGAAAAGGATATAGTTTATGTCCCTTTTTTTCACTGGACATCCACATTTACTTTATGAAAGGTTTTATTATGGCAGACGAAACTCAAAAGGTTCCGAGATACAAAGGTATTCCCAAGCAGGTTTCCCGCAAGGATTTTAATCGTTATATCTTGCCCCATCTAAAGAAACGAGTGAAAGGGCCAAAGCCCAAACTCTCCTTCTATAAGATATTCAACTATATCCTCTATGTTTTGCATACTGGCATTCAATGGGAGCGGCTCCGCACACGGCATCCTGAACTCCATTGGTCTAATGTCTATAAATGGCATAATAGATGGTCAAAAGACGGCTCTTATCAGAAACTTTTTGAAGCGTCTATCATACATCTGCTTGATACCGATCAACTTGACACCTCTCAACTTCATGGTGATGGGTCAAATACCGTCGTAAAAAAAGGGGCAATGGCATCGGCTATTCGGGACACAAACATCAGAAAGGTGAAAAAGAGTTGACCATCACCGACAATCAAGGGTTCATCGTCAGTCCGATAACCACCAAACCGGTCAATCACCATGGGACAACGATTTTGCCCGAAGCATTCGCAGATTTTATCACCTTTACCCATCGCATTGGGATGGATCTCAGCGCATCTGCGCTAACGCTGGATTCCGGTTTTGATTCCAAAGAGGATCATAAGATTATCAAAGAACAAGGGATTATCCCAGTGATCTATCCGAACCGACGGAATGCCAAAGAACCTATTGTCATCGCTCGCAAGTTCCGGTGGTTTAGCAAAGATATGGACAAAAACCGATATAAAGTAGAGCGAACTTTCGGTTGGCAAGGGACTTATCGGAAACTCGCTCTTAGCTACGATAAACTTAAAGAAACCCGTTTAGGTTTTCGTTATTTAGCATATTCAATGATAAACTTTCGGGGGACTTTCAACGATGCTTAGCTCGTACTCGCTATGAGTTCGACTCTAATTTCAGAGGCAAAGGTTGCATAAAGTTACGCGATTTATGCAAAATTTAACAGAAAATAGAGGAAAAACTGGGTTGATCTGAATTAGGTGTAATTTGTGTTTGGGTAAAGTGACTTTTGTTGTGAGATTATAGCATGCTTTAAGTATTATTTGCAGTGTCTGAATTGAACAAACGCGAAAAATAATTGACAAATTATAGACATGATGATACCATAAAATAAAAATAGAGGCACGCTTGTAGTGTCGTAACATGTTCAAGGTGAACCCTCCATGAAAATAACGAAATTAGAAACTTTTCTTGTACAGCCACGTTGGCTCTTTCTAAAAATACACACCGATGAAGGATTAGTTGGTCTCGGAGAACCGATTTTAGAAGGACGCGCGAAAACGTGTGCACAAGCCGTTGACGAGCTTGCACCTTACCTTATTGGCGAAGATCCAAGACGTGTAGTCCATCATTGGCAGGCGATGTATCGTCATGCATTTTACCGTGGGGGTCCCATTCTTACGAGTGCACTGAGCGGCGTTGAACAGGCACTCTGGGATTTAGCAGGGAAATCACTCGGTGTTCCCGTTTACCAACTTTTTGGTGGACCAACCCGAGATCGTATTAGGTTGTATAAAGGTGGAGGTGACCCACAAGGGATTCAAGAGTGGATAGACAAAGGATTTACCGCATTTAAAACTGGTGTTGCTGGTGGTAGACCCGCACGGATCATCGAAAACAAGGCATTCATAGACAGAGCCGTCAATCACTTTGCAGCATTGCGTGAAGCTGCAGGGACAGAGGTTGATTTGGCAATTGACTTTCACGGTGCTGTGAGTCCACAGACAGCGAAGGTGTTGATTAAGGCGTTGGAACCGTATCAACCGATGTTTGTTGAAGAGCCGATTCAGTGTCAAAATGTAGATACACTCGCAGAGATCGCGCGTAGCACACATTTACCGATTGCAACAGGTGAACGGGTTTTCACCAAATGGGGATTCCGTGAGATCTTGGAGAAACAGGCAGCATCTATTCTGCAACCGGATTTATGTCATGCGGGTGGCATCAACGAAGTGCGCATCATCGCTGGCATGGCAGAAGCTTATTACGGTGGTATCGCACCGCACAACCCGCTCGGTCCTATTTCGTTAGCTGCGTGTATTCAGCTGGATGCTTCTATTCCTAATTTTGTGATGCAAGAACATACAACCCTCGGTGAAGGGTATCTCAAAAATCCGTTTGTATTCAAAGACGGATTCGTTGAACTACCTACAGGTCCAGGATTAGGGATTGAACTTGATGAAGACGCTCTTGAAGATAAAATTGACCACGATTGGCGAAATCCTGAATCTTACCATCCAG
Source organism: Candidatus Poribacteria bacterium (assembly GCA_965197475.1). GTDB lineage: Bacteria > Poribacteria > WGA-4E > WGA-4E > WGA-3G > MSPOR6. The sequence goes on from CBDANF010000003.1 coordinate 4,035,653, forward strand.
ATGATGGTTCTGTGGTGGATTGGTAAGGTAGTAGGTGTACTCCAACTACATTGGACTTACAAAGTCCTCCTACAATTTTGAAACAGACTAAAATATGAAATTTATAATGTTCACAAAACATCTGGAAGGTTTAGAAATTCCAGACATTATCACTGCATTACAAGCAGTGGGAGTTAAAGGTGCCGACCTTTGTGTTCGTCCCGGTTATCCAGTAAATCCCGAAAATGCAGAAAAGGAATTACCCGCAGCCGCGAAACAGTTTGCGGAAGCGGGTTTGTCTATTCCGCTTGTGACTACCCCTGGAGATTTTTTAGACCCCTCTGAAGAAGAGACAGTCCGCGTTTTTGCTGCTGCGGGTGAAGCGGGTGTTGAAAATATCAAATTAGGATATTGGCATTGGCACGCAGGGGATGGCGGTTACTGGGCACAGGTTGATTTTATCCGTAGCCAGCTTGACAGATTTGCCAAACTCTCTGATAAATATGGACCCCGCACGTGCATTCATAACCATTCGGGAACTTCTATGGGGCTTAACTCGTGTGCAGTGATGAACCTTGTGAAGGAGTTTGACCCACAACATATTGGCGTTTTTGCTGACACGGGACACCTGTCAATTGTTGGTGAACCGATTAACATGGCACTTGATATTGTCAGCTCACACCTCGCTGTGATTGCCTTCAAAGACCTCGCGCGTTCACCCGGAATGCGAGGCGGTAAGGTCGTCCGTATCGGAAAAGGCTTTGTTGATTGGGAAACAGCACTTGACACGTTGAAAACAATGGAATTTTCAGGACCCGTTAGCTTTCATAGTGAATACAGTGGCGAACCCGTGGACAGTGTGATTGATCTTGCTCGTGTAGATGTGCGATTCATTCGCGCTTTGATGGACAAATAAGGAGATAGAATGGGACAATTTCAGTTAGGGTTAAATACAAGTACGATTCGTCCTGCCGATTTGATGGATAAAATTCGGATTGCAGGAGAAACTGGGTATACAGCAATTGAGTTGTGGAATAACGATCTGTCTGATTATGAGGAACAAGGTGGTTCGCTCGCTGATGTAAAAAAAGCACTTGATGATCAAGGGCTTACCGTGCCTACCGTCATAGCGTTGCACGGATGGCTCAATGCAACTGGTGCGGAACTTCAGAAAGCGATGGAAGACGCTAAAAAACGGATGGCGCAAGCCGCCGCTGTCGGTGCAACCTATATCATCTCAAGTCCACCGCGTGAAGTAGCAGACTTGCAGTTAGGCGGTGAGAATTACCGTAAACTACTTGAACTCGGACGAGAATTTGGTGTTAAACCTGCGATGGAATTCCTCGGTTTTGTTGATGGCGTTAATCAGGTGAAACATGCGTGGGAAGTGATAGAAGTCGCTGACCATCCAAATAGCACAATTGTGCTTGACCCGTTCCATATCTATCGTGGTGGCGGAGAAATAGAGGATATGGAAGGCATTCCTGGTGATAAAATCGCAGTGTTCCACTTCAACGACGCGCCTGCCGAACCTGAACGTGCAGAACAATCTGATGCTGATAGGGTTTATCCGGGTGATGGTATTCTCGATCTAAAGCGGATGATCTCTATTTTGAAAGATGCAGACTATTCGGGTGTTATCTCGTTAGAACTGTTCAATCCGAGTTATTGGGAGGAAGACCCTGCAGAGGTTGCTCGGATTGGGTTGGAAAAGATGAAATCTGTTCTAAACAACTAAAAAATAAGGAGGCAGCAATTGCAAGACGGACAAAAAACAATTAAAACTTTGTTTGATAGTAGCACAATTTTCAACATTCCCAAATATCAACGGGCTTATGCCTGGGAAAAAGAACAACTTGATGCCTTTGTTGAGGATCTAGAAAATCAAGATACCAACAAAGATCATTTCTTCGGAACTATTCTGCTTCAGAAACAGGAACCAGAGGGCGAATTTAACATTATAGACATTGTTGACGGTCAACAGCGTATTACAACGATCATAATCTTTATGAAACTGCTTTTAGCACAACAGGAAGAATGTAACAATGTCAAACTGTTAAAACGTATTTACATCCAAGATTTTGATATATATAAACTTCGAGTTTTGGACATTGATAACGACTTTTTTGAATCTTGTATTTTGGAAGATAACGGGTCTGGTGACAATGACGCGGAAACACCCTCGCAATTCCGATTGCTTAAAGCGAAAGAGCTCCTCAATGACTGGATAGAAGCACACCCAGATAAAGTCGAGGATTTCATAGAAAAGATTGGGGGAATGAAAGTCTTAACTTATTCAGTAGAAGATGATTCTGCTGCCGCATTAATGTTTGAGACAACCAATAACCGGGGAAAATCGCTGACTAGTTTAGAGAAAGTCAAAAGTTTCTTGATGCACAAAACCTACCTTACATCGGAAAACCCAGAGAATCGCTTGGAAAATCTTCAAAATCGGTTTAGCAAAATTTACCGAGATTATGAGGAAATTGAAGATTCTGGAAAAATTAGAGGTGAATTCGGCAAGACTGCTGAAGATTTAATTTTGCAGTACCACTCCATCGCTTTTGAAAAATGGAAGGACAAAGAATACCAAGACTCTGTTCGGATGGTTAATCAACAGTTAAATGACCTGATTAATGAGGATAGGAAGACAGTTGCAGCGAATTTCATCAGTAGGTATAGTAAGGTACTAAGACAGAGTTTTAAATTTATGAAAAAATTGCTTCTGAATCGCGACTCTTATCTCCTTGACATACCCTCAATCGCCCAGCGGCGTTTTATCCCTTGCTCATCAAAAGCTATAAACTAGACGATTCGGATAAAATGCAGTATTTCAAACGTGTTACACAATTAGTAGAAATTATTGGATTCCGTTTCGGTATTACTAAATCTCGGTCTGATAAAGGAGTTAGTCAACTGTACCGGTTATCAAGGGATTTTAATGGGGATTTCGATCAACTCATCATAGGCCTTCAAGATTTTGTAAAATCGTATTGCAACGATTCTGAATTTGAGCGATCTCTACGCCAACCCAGATTTTACGAGGTTGTTGATACTGGCGATTTGCGGTATTTATTCTGGAAGTACGAGAACCATCTCAGATTGACAGAACGCCCACTTTTTCCTGAAATGTCCCATGAGACGTTTATGAATACGCACACGCGGACAAAATTTACAATTGATCATATCATCCCACAAAACCCTAGAGACAGTAAGAAAGTTGTTGTAGATGACTCAATCTTGTCTATTGCCGATTTCGAGGAGAATTATCTCCACAGTATCGGAAATTTGGTGCTAGACTCGCGTTCAGCAAATGCTAGTAAATCGAATCAGGATTTTGATGACAAAGATGATCAGTATAGTAAAGCCCCGCTCAAAACACAGCTTGAATTGAGAAAGTATTGGAATCCGAAAGCAGATCGATGGAATCATGTTTCCATTAACCAAAGAGCAGACAAGATTGTAGAATTTGCTTTGAAACGTTGGAACCCCCAGAATGTCTAAACTATGAAAATACTCTTCTCTTATCGTAGGATTGTATTATGATTCGGAAAGTATTTAGAAAATTGGATATTCTTGTGTTATAATTGATTTGAAAACAGCAGTTTATAACTTTTAATTCGCTTGAAAATAGCGTAAAGGACTTGTATAGGAATTAAATTAATGAACTATGTTGATGGAATATTGGCATCGTTGACGCGTGTGAAAGATGCGCGGTCTGGACGCGCCTCCTCGTGGGATACCACAGGGCGAAATAACGATGCATGGGATATTGCTCCCGGTGAAACTCGCGTCCTTGCCGATATTAGAGGTCCGGGATGTATCAATCATATCTGGATGACACAACCGAACGGTTATCGGAATGTTCTAATTCAGATGTTTTGGGACGATGAGGAACATCCGAGTGTTTTGTGTCCGTTAGGCGATTTTTTTGGTCTTGGAAACGAAATCGTTAACTCTTACGATTCAATTCCCTTGTCAGCATCTACGCATAGCAACAACAAATTTAATACGGGGTGTGCGTTGAACTGCTACTTACAAATGCCGTTTAACCGTGCTGCCCGAATTGAACTTGTCAACGAAGGTGAGACACCGCACCGTCAATACTTTTATGTTGATTATGAACTATATCCCACAGAACACGGTGAGGATGTTGCCTATTTTCATGCGCAATTTCATCGCGAAAATCCTTGTGATGGGTGGGGACATGAAATCAAAGTTAACACAGCGGAAGCGAATATCATAAATGCCGAACGTCTTGCATGGGACAACAACTATCTTATTTTATCCGCAGAAGGTAGAGGACACTACATTGGGTGTAACCTTTCTGTCAGCAACTTCCAAGGCACGTGGTGGGGCGAAGGCGATGATATGATTTGGATAGATGGTTATAAGTGGCCTCCCGATTTGCACGGCACTGGGTCAGAGGATTATCTCAATCAGGCGTGGGGCATGCAACAGAACGCGTTCGCACATAACGGTTCGTCTATTCACGAAAACAATACCAATGGTTACCAGACATCCTATGTGTTCCACTTAGAGAACCCTATCCGTTTTGAGAAGGAGATTCGGGTGACAATTGAACACGGACACGGCAACCATCTTAGCAATGAGATGTCCTCTGTTGCATATTGGTATCAGATAGAGCCGCATAAACCGTTTGATGTGTTACCTGTTGGACAACGTAAACCTGTGCTGAAAGATGAAGATGGCACTTGGATCATTGACGAGGCGAACCAAACGCCATCATCTGACCTCGTTATCAACGATGAAATGAAACAGAAAAAACAGCAGTGGCAAGAGAAGCAATAAATACCATTTTCTGTCCTAAATAGACCAGAGGAGATATAAAATGCTGACGTTTTTCCAACATTTTCTTATCGGAAAAATGGAAGAAGAAACACATAATGACGAAGAGGTAGTTGATCAAGAACAACCGGAGTCTGAACATCAACATGAGACTCCTAATCCTGATTCTCCAGAACCTGTTGAAGAAATGGCAGGGGAAGAAACCTCTGATGACGCACAGCCGGAATCTGATTCGGATGCTTCATCAGAAGAGGCAGAAACACCTCACTCCGAAGAAACACCTGAACCTCAAGAAACATCTGAAGTTGAAGGGACACCAGAAGTTGAGATGATGCCTGAAACTGAAGATATGTCTGAGGCAGATCATACATCCGAGTCTGAAGATACACCAGCGGAAGATATGCAATCTGAAGTTGAAGTAATGTCTGAGACCGAACAAGCATCAGAGGAAGATAAAAAACCTGAAACTGAAGAAGCACCAGGGGAAGAAGCGGCACCTGAAGTTGATGAAACACCCGCTCCAACCGAACCGCAAATCCCCTATTCTCTCGGAGAGAATGAGGAATTGTTTGATTTCGTTGCGATGTTTGAGGAAAGCCAGCACTCTGGTGCCGAACACATATCAGCAAGCATGGCAGATTCAGCAGGAGGTGTTACCAAACCTGCACTCTTTGAACACCCATCATCGACCGGTTCTGCACGAATTGTCTATGAATTAGACCTGCCTTCAGTTGAGGATAACGAGAACCTCTGTCTATATTTCAGTATCGGTCTAAGAGATGGTGTCGTGTTTGATGATCCGCAAAGACAACCCGGCGGTGTTAAATTTTCTATTGAAATTTCTAGTGAACAATGTTTTGAATCTGTTTCAACAGAATGCAATTGGACCCAAAACGGCATAGATTTGACTCGTTCCGCTGGTGAAAAAGTTGAACTTGTTTTTATCACGCAATGTAATGTTGAGGGTAATAGCAGCTTTGCATGGGCACTATGGGGACAACCAAAACTTCTCAAACTCACTCGGACAGAAGCTGCCTCAACGAAAAAGGGTGCTAAGGATCCACAAGCACTGCCTTCAGAAATACAATGTGGACTTGCGATTGCGAAATTGCCTGAGGATCGCACAGCTCTATTTGAATTCAATCGTGACGGTTTTACACCTGCACATGAAATTGCTGCTGAAATTTATAACCAATTAGATATTGAACCAATTGATTTAGTGCTTTACGCTGCACAACCGAAATTAGAAATCGTGAGTGTGGGACCAACAGCAGCGGTCGTTGGCACAGGAGAAGCGTTTGAAGTCCAATGCACTATCAAAAACGTTGGTGCGGGACCTCTCGGAAAGGATAGTAAAACGCGACTTAGCATCAGCGATCTTAAGTTGCGACGCGGTCGATCCGCACATAATGTGAAGACAATTGCCCCCGGTGACACATCAACTTTTGTATGGTATGCACGTGGAGTTCCACATCAAACTGACCTCAATTTTTCTGTTTCGCTTAAGTCTCACACTCCCAAAGTAGGTGAACGGATGAAGGGAGTTGTTCACATCTGCCCGGCATTGCCGAAGCTCGAAACGCAGGTCGTTCCGGAACTCCATACCTACATGCACGGTGAACATGTGGTACTTGGAAATAAAAATCTCCGTATCGTTTTTGTTCATAGCAGTGAACAATCCAAGTCAAACAATCGAAAATCTAATAAGGGTATATCCTCACAAATAAAAACAGAGGTTGGTTTCGAATATTACGCGATTTTCGTGGCGAAAGGCAGTAGCTATCAGCAGGTAGCGACCTCCAAAATGATTGCTGAGGCAACCTATCTTTCTGATGATGTCATCCACAACCTAAATTTTGTTCCAAACGATGTCCAATTAGCAGGTAATAGCCTTGGTGAATCCATTGTCCACCTAACAAGTGAACACAAAGATTCGGATGAGGTTACCTGGACGCTTCAGTTACAGTTGATCCTCACGGAAGATGCAAAACGCATCAAAACGACATATCGATTAACGACTGATAGGGAACGTGAACTTCTCGCTTTCCGAGGTACAGAAATTTACGCTGGACATAAGAGCAGCCGCGAAAAGAAAACTGCAGCTCTATTTCCCGGTCTCGAATTCCTTGAAGGTGGTGAACCCTCTTCAAATACCCGTGACGCGGCACCACCGCTTAACAATCGATTGGTCCCGCATCCCTATAAGATCACTGTTCCTGTGATGGTAGTTGAGATTCAGAAATCGGTTGTCGGGATCGCTTGGAATCCATTGCAAAGTTGGGATGGTGAAGCACAAAATGTTTCTGCTGTATTTGCTTCACCCAATTGGCATCATCAAGAGAGAAATCATCTAATGGGTCTCTTTCTTCCGACTGTGCTGGAATGGGTGCAGGAGAATACACTTGTTGCTGAAACTGCTTATCAGTTAACGCCGGAACGTCCAGTCACAATGGACTGTGAGATTATTGCTGATGGAAACGCCTCTATCTTAGATGGAATTGCACATTGGACAGACGCGTACGGCACTCCTGAACGACTTGAACCTCCTCGCAATGATGAAGAGGAGATTATGCTATCGCGGCACGGATTCATGCACACGGTTTGGGATGAAGAGACAAGACAATCCAGACACTGCGTTGATTGGGCTTCCCATAACGAACCCGGATTTGCTACCTTACTTTGGTACGATTATTTAGTGACGAAATCTGAAGATGTTAAGGGGCGGGTTAAGGAAATAGCAGAAAAAACAATTGCTGACGTTGGTGCTAGCGGTTTGGCTGCTCGTGGATCGTGCCATATTCTAAGCGGAGAGTTTCCGTTCTATTTCGGACACTTAGATGCTGCGTTGGGATACTATGAAGCTGAGGTGCAGCCCATAATTGAGTCTCAAGCCGAAGATGGTAGTTGGGGTTTTAATCCGACATCTGAGAAAACACAAAACCTTGGGAAAGCGGGTGATGTCGTTCTTGGCACGTGTGCAGCAAAGGCACTCAAACTCCTAAAACATGCCCGCATCACGGGTAACAGTGCTTCGCTGGAAGCAGGCAAGAAAGCACTCTCTTTCATGGATCGTTTTTCCGTGCCGCGAGGCGCACAAGCGTGGGAATGTCCACTATATGAGCCGGATATCCTCGCTGCCGCACATGCAATCGGTGTCTATGTGGAAGCACATGAAGTTATCGGTAATAAATCATATCTAAAACGTGCTGAATATTGGGCAGAGACGGGGCTGCCATTCTTATATCATTGGCATCTCGCTGACCGACCCGGCATGCAGTTCGCTTCCATACCGGTTTTCGGAACAACCTTTTATACCCATTCTTGGCTTGGTGTGCCGGTACAGTGGAACGGTTTGGTATATGCCTACTATTTGCAAAGACTGAATCAACATACACGGGACGAAAGATGGCGGAAAATTGCTGAAGGCATTACAATAAGTGCAATGTATCAGCAGTGGACGGATGGTGAACTGAAAGGCACGTATCCTGATGGATTTTACGGGTTCTGCACCGAAGGTAAAGGTCCACATCTCAATCCTGAAGATATTATGGCCAATGTCTATATGCTCCGTGGACTTGACCCAGGCGTTAAGACTGCAATCTCAGGTTCAATCCATTTGAGTTCTGGTGCGAATCCCGAATCTGTTACCATATCCCGGAATGGTGAATTAAAATGGACTCTTAACTATGCGGAAAATGAAATAAGCCACACCCTGATTACCGGTTATGAACAAGCCCCTTCCCTCATGCGTGCGCAAATCGCAGAGAGTGGTGGCGATAAAGATGATGCTCCTTTTGATATTCCTCAAGTTGATTCCTTAGAAGAGGTCACATCTGGATGGCGTTATCTTGAAGAAAAAGACGCAATCCTGATTAAACAGATTCATACTACTACAGAGATGCAGTTTCAACTTCTTAAAAAGGTTGAATAAATTACCAAAATTTCGTAAAGTGTATAAAGTTGTATAAATTTAGAATAGAAATGAAATCTATCGTTCTTACAAACTTTTGCACATTTTCAAACTTTTGTAACGGGGCGTTTTGTCCCAATTGGAGGAACCATGAAAGCGCAAAGAATCGTATCAACAACATTCTGCTTAGTTATGGTGTCACTGTGCGTCTTCGCTATATTTTCAACGCAGGTTAGTGCACAGGATGATGGTGCTGCGGCAGAAAATATCTCAATGTTTAATTGGCAGATGATTGCACGAGATATTATTTTAGTGGCAGTCTTTAGCATTGTTGGCTTAATCATTTTAATGATCGGATATAAGGTCTTTGATATGGCAACGCCGTATGACCTCAACCGGCAAATTGCTGAAGAGAATAACACTGCTGCGGGTATTGCCGTTGCAGGTGTCCTTGTTTCACTCGGTATTATCGTTGCGGCTGCTATGGGGTAATTTACCCGTTATAGCTGCGATCTGACAATCATATTTAGGCGGGGTATGAGCTCCGCCTATTTCGGATTACGAAGGGGTATTTTATGTATGAGACGCTTTATTGGTCGGAGCAGGATGTCAGTCCAGAGCAAATTCAGGAATGGGTTGAAACCTTCCACCGTGACGGATGCCTATTCCTTGAAGATGTGTCGACTCCGCCACACTGTGCGGAACTTCGGCAGGATTTGGATTGGTCACTTGAAAATAATCCAAACGGTTTAAATGGTGGAAATCACGAATCAACGATGCACTTGTGTCATCGCATGTTTGAACATAGCAAGGCAAACCTGAGGTTATTTGACCTTGAACCAATTGCATCGTTTGCTGAAGCACTTGTAGCGAATAATTGCCACGTTATACACAATAACTCCTTTCAAACACGCCCCGGCGGTGGAATTACGAGCTGGCATCAAGACGATGCACTACACTACATCGTCACAGAGGGGGAACCACCTACAAATGTCAAACTTCCAGTGCTACTCTTCACCGCAAATTACTACCTCACCGATGTCACCAAGATTGAACATGGCGGAACAGAGGTTATTCCGGGTTCGCATCTTTTCGGTGCATCCCCTCCGAATCCGGTAGAAGGGACGGAGTGGGAAGAGAAAATCCGTTACAACCTTGGCCAAGCGGGCAGCGTTGCTATGTTCAACAATCAGGTATGGGCACCGTGGCGGTCCGAATCGTAGCCAACGCACTCGATACATTACGCAGGTGACCTACGCGCGCCGACTTGTTGGTCATAAATACTATCCGTTTATGAATTACACAATGTCAGAATCGGTTTATCGGGACGCAAATCCGAGGTTACGCCGATTGCTCGGGTTCCTCAACCATGGTGCTTACGGTTAGGGACGCTATCCGTACCATAGATTTGATTCACCATAAGAGCACGGAATGTATCGATTCAGATTGGATGTGAGAATGAAAACAATTGCGTTTTCAGAACAAGGTGAAATTGACGTATTGCAGTATCAAGAGGTCGCCGTACCTACTCTTGGCCCCGAGGAAATCCTTGTCAAGGTTAAAGCGTGTGCTGTCAACTATCTTGATATCCACGCGCGGCGCAACCGCCCTGAGATAAAGCAGAAACTTGAAGAAACTGGCACACCCCACATTTTAGGATCTGACATTGCTGGTGAAATTGCCGAAATTTCTGGAACACATCCCGAACTCGCTATCGGAGACCGTGTGCTCCTTGCGCCATGTATTCCGTGCGGTATCTGTAACGACTGCATCAACGGTTATGAAAATCTATGTGACACACAGCAGCTGCTCGGATTCCAAACCGATGGCGGTTATGCCGAGTTCGTCAAAGCACCAACCAAAAATGCGATTCAGATAGCGAATACATTGTCTTTCGTTGAAGCATCAGCACTGCCGATTGCTTACCTGACAGCATGGCACATGCTCATCACGCGTGCACAACTCCGCGCGGGAGATGATATATTGATACTGGGTGCTGGCGGAAATGTCGGAAGTGCGGGCTTACAAATCGCCAAACTTGTCGGGGCGCGCATCTTTGCGACAGCGAGTACGGATGAAAAATTAGCACGCGCCAAACAATTCGGTGCTGATGTTACCATTAATTATACTGATATTGATTTCTCAGAAGTAATACTTGAGGAGACAAACGGTCGTGGTGTTGATGTTGTTCTGGAACATGTAGGTGCTGCAACATGGGAACAGAGTATCAGTAGTCTCGCCAAAAACGGCAGGCTCGTGTCTTGCGGTGTAACAACGGGCAACATTGGGGAAATAAACATCCGAAAAATGTATCAAAAACAACTCACCATCATGGGGTCTGCGTTAGGCACTCCGACTGAACTCCGAACCCTTGTCCGCCTTGCAGAACAGAGACGGTTAATCCCCATCATTGATCGAACACTACCTTTAGAGCAAGCGGCTAAAGCGCACCAACTGCTGGAGTCGCGTAAGAACTTTGGAAAGGTATGTCTGCTTCCCTAAAGTTTGGAAAATACGTGGATTAGGATCCGAGAGGTCCCTGTGTATACACAGCGTTCTCACCAAATTGCTCAATGAGCCATCCCCGCAACGGCACATCCTCATCAGTTGGGACATAGCGACCATTATTTCTCACAGCAGCACCAAGCAATTGACGGCGGATCGGATCGCAGCGTTCATAGAGGTGTTCAACTGTCATATCGTCTTTAGGACGAATCCATCGGTACCCATAACCGTAAAAGAGAGCCTTCCGAGTCATCTCTGAGGTATTTGGGCTACGCGAGTGCCAAAGTCGCCTATCAAACAGTACTGCTGTCCCATGTTCCACACAGACCGACATTGCATCTTCGGGAATACCTGCTGCAGTCTTTTCGCGTGGGTCACGACTGATTTCCAATTCAGGCAGCGGCACATCCGAGAAATGGCTACCGGGACGAATGTAAAAGTTACCGCGACCGGGTTCGGAGACATCTGTGAGGAAATATGCGACTTTCAAGGATAAGCGGGGACGCGGGTGTGTCTCCATCTCAATATTGACGCGACCGCTATCTTGATGCCATTCCAACCATCCGTCACCCTCTTGTGCATCTTGCGGGGCAGGTGGTTTAACGTGCATGTGTGCGTGGTAGAGATAGATATTCCATCCCAGAATACCCCACACTTTAGGTAGCGTTGTCGGTAGGTCAACAAGGTCTAAAAAAGCATCGTCTACCTCTAAGAAATTTGACATACCCCAGTGATTGTCCGGTTTTGCCTTGCCAGTTGCAAGCACATCGCTATGAAGTTTATCTATAGCGTTCGTAAGATGTTCCACCATCTCCGATGATAGCGCGTTCGACACGTAAAGGTATCCCTGTTCTTCGAAATGATTTCGCTCTTCTTCTGTTAATAAGTGAGAAAGGCATTCTTCGTTCATAATTAGCACTCCTTGTCCTGATTACCTTTTGTCGCTTTCTCTAAGATGTTTTTGTAATTCTACAAGATACTCTTCTATCGGTGTTGCGTTCCAGTTTGGCAGGAGTTTATCGGGTCTCGCTACAAGACTTTCTCGGATAGGACATTCATTCACAATTGTAGGTTTCGGGTGCTTGTATTTTTTTCCGTGTTGGTACAACTGATCAACTAATGTTGCTATATTCGTCGGCTGCGCAGTACCGATATCAAATACACCATGTTCCCAATCATTCACTACGCGTTGTACCGCGTTAGCAACATTAGACACATGAACAAAATCACGGAGACATCCTTTATATGCCCTCTCCAGTTTCCCTGTCAAAATCTTGAATACAATACTTGGACTCTCTTTTCCGAACTCGTCATAATCCCAAATATTGAAAGGTCGCAGGATACATAGATTCATTCTGGTAACAGTTTGGGAGATATAAAACTCAGCACAGTGTTTGCTCCATCCATAAGGAACATCAGGATCAATCGCTGCTGCCGACGAAATAAAGATCAATTTTGTATTGGTCTGTTCGCAGTAATCCGCAAATTCTGTGCTGGCTCTGTAGTTGAGTTGCCAAAGTAAGTTGTCTGTTACTTGAGAATTGCTGATAGCACCGCTGTGAACTACTAAATCAAATTTAACGCCATCACACTTCAATTCCCGAAACATGTCAACAAACACACTATATTTGGAATCGCAATCAAGTCCGTAAACGTCATGTTCGTCATTGAATTTGAGTATCTTATGGATGTGTCTGCCGAGGAAACCCTTATGTCCTGTTAGAAGAATTCTCATAACGTTTTACTCCTTTAGATAGTCTGTATAGTGTTTAAATAGCACATGACACTGTGGGATATGGTATCACATCAATACGCTGCTAACCTGGATATAACTGTGCATGACACCGTTTACATCCACAGGATGTGGGTTGAATCGCACGCAGAGCAATATACCAATAATTATGAAGTTTATTGACAACATTCGTTAGATGCTCCACCATCTCTGATGATAGCGCATTCGGCACGTAAAGGTATCCCTGTTCTTCAAAATGATTTCGCTCTTCTTCTGTTAATAAATGAGATAGACATTCTCCGTTCATAATTAGCACTCCACATCCCTAATTTTTACAACGACTTTTGTATCTGAATCTTCTTTAGCATAATTTATTTGTCCATACTTAACCATATATGAAATAATATAGAGTATATCCATCTCTTATTATATCTTATAACATACTGATATGTCAAAAAGAACACATAATTTTGCTTGACAAACTATAAAAATAAAGGTACAATTGTGATATGGAAAATCAAAGTGAATACGTATCGTTAGTCCGAATCCGAAAAAATTGGTTTTATGTATTCATTGTTACGTTTTCAACCCTAATCATTATCAGCACTATTCTTGACTTAACACTTGATTGGTACATAAAAGATCTAGGCGATACAATACTAACACGAACCGCAGTCCTTATGACGTTAATAATAGGCTGGTTCTTTATAATATCTAACATTTGGGAGGGCATCATGTACGGATGGGCAAAAATATACAAAGACAAAATTAGAGAAGAAGCTAAGGATGAAGTATTATCTGTATTAGAAAATGCTATAAGTGAAGGTATACCGGTTGAAACAATACTTACTGAACTTCGCAACAATAAAGCTGTTCCTCTCACAAGAGAAACTAAAAATCCAAACCAATTAGACTCTGCAATAAAGTAAATTGTAGTCAAGGCAGAAAGGGTACGGTTATCCTCATTGAAAGGTATCCCTGTTTTCAAAATGGTTTCGCTCTTCTTCTGTTAATAAATGAGATAGACATTCTCCGTTCATAATTCGTGCTCCGTAGATTTTATATTATCCGATAAACATATTTGCAAACCTTAGGACCTAACAACCTTGTAACAATGCGCCTATCAGTCCAAGAATACTGAAGATGATAATTTGTAAAAGGCATCCGGTTCCACCTCTTGGCCATCCTTGTTTAATCATAATTAATTCTGCGGTATCATCAACTAATTGCTTGTTTATCTTATCCATCCCAGGTACACCATCCTTAAAGAGTAGAGTGAGTGAAAATGTTATCTGAATGGCGAATTCAAGTTTTTGATGTTCATTCCAAAGATGAAGGGCAATGTTTCTCACAACAATTGCTACTGTGCTATTTGCCTCAATAGGTTGTGTAGAGGTATCCCATGTTTTGACAGTTTGTATGAGTTGGTTGACCATAGGAGTTAAAGTATAATCAGGTTTTTTGGCATCTGCTGCTTCCTTAAGCTTTTCAACTTGTGTGCTAATTTCTTTAAATTTTTTTACCCCAGTAACAAAAGGTATTTGTTCCTTTAATAGCTTTAAATCTCTATCAATCCCTTCAACAATTTCGGGCACTTCTGCAAATACTTCCTTGATCATATTTAGGATTTTCCAGGAGAATTCAAACTTACCATACTCATTAATTGGATCATCACTAAATATTTTGAATAGGTCAGCACCCAATATTCTGAGGTGACTTGCAATTTCAAAGCTGGCGGCATGTCGTTCACCTCTACTTCTTTTACTCAGTTGGATCGGTTGTGCAATGGTGTCCCAATCTTTAACGGCTTCAATTAGTTGATTCACAATCGGTTGCAGCGTAGTATCTGGATTTTTTGCATCTGCCATTGATCGAAGTTTTTTGTCTTGTGCTTCAATTATTTTCTGTTTTTTTTCTAAATCATTCCCGACCTCAACTTCATACGACTGAATTAAGTCATCAATCAATATAGGATATCGGTTGTTATCATTGCCTATTACTGTCTCAAGTGTTAAAGTTAATATTCTTGCACGTTCAGCTACGGATAGATTGTTGATTACAAAGGAGAGTGTTTGACTATAATAACGTCTTTGGTTTTGAATTTCGGCAGTTATCACTGATAAATCCGCAATTTGGGGAAAGCCCGATAAATTGCGTTCTTCGTTAAGTGTTCCCCTAACTTCTTCAGGATCAATTCTTTCATAAGCGTGAGAAATTGCAAGAATCCACTCTACAATGTTTGCAGAAGCAATATTTGTAAGACGTGACAATCCAGCCGTAAAGACATTAGCACTTGCAATCGATGACAGTCCTATAATGTTGAGTAGGTATTGACTTGGAGAAACTAACTGCTTTAACACTGATTCTATATGTTCTGGATTAACTCCGGGCAGCCACGCTACTTCAGCTGAAATACGGTTACGCGGGTTAATCAGCACTGCACGTGCAGCAGCACATTTATTTGGATCTGATAACAGACTCTGTTCCTCCGCGAGTTCCATTATTCTTTGGCGGTTATCTCGCGGCGTGGCACCTAAAATATGAAAAGGATTTTTTAATAGATCCAAACCTGCTCCAGTAATCGAGGTTAGTTTTTCTGTTCACGTTGGTCGGCTATTTTATTTAGTGTTTCAAGGTCAGCGGTGATGCGTTCGGTAATTGTGGGTACCTCCGCGAACACTTCTCGTAACATACACAAGATTTGTTGAGAAATACCAAGTTTATCATGTTCATTATAAAGGTATATAGCCAATTGTCGGACCTTCATAGCGACACTGTGACTTGCATCATCATGAAAGCCCATTCTTTTTTTCTTGAGTAAGATTGGTTGTGCCATATTGTGCCAGTTTTTAACAGCTTGAATGAGTTTATCCACCAGTGGGGCTAAAGTTGTATCAGAAGCTATTATATCTGCAGCATATCGCAGTTTCTGATCTTGTGTATTAATATTCTTTTCTTCGTTTTCAAGAATTGGTGTAGCCTTCACTGCATAGGCATCAATGGTGTCGTCTATCAAAAGTGGTTTACGATTCTTTTTATGAACAATTGTAGATTCATCAACTATCATCATAATAGCATTCAAACGTTCTTTAGCAGAATGTATATTACTCAATACCGATTTAATAACCTGTTGATAATAATATCTACGATTCTGGATTTCTACTGCTACAGATGAAACGTCAGTAATTTCTGGGAAACTTGCCTCTCTACGTTCTATGTTGAGTGTTGCACACACCGTTTCTGGATCAATATCCTCAAATGCTTGGGCAATTGCAAGTATCCATTTAGCGATATCGTCGGGCATGTAGTTTGGTAAACGGCACATCCTAGCAGCAAGTATGTTTGATCGTGCAATAGAGTTAAGTTTCTCTATGCAGAGGTACTGACGAATTTGCTTTAGAGTATCTATTTTATTTGAATGTCTCTTAGGTTGAAATATGCTTTCAAGTAAAAAATGTTCCTCCGATAGTTTCAATAAATCTAACACTTCGTCAGCAACATTATATGTTTCAGCACAAGGCAAACGGGATAGTGCAGCGGCAAGCGAATCAACTGGAATTATAGATGTTAACTTATCACGGCAACGGTGGCTCCCTGCTGATGCCTCTAACAACATTAGCATTTCATCTGCGCGATTTTGGTTGACACCTGGCAGCCATGCTACCTCAGCAGAGATGCGCTTGCGCGGGTTTGTTAGTATAGACCTTGCCTTCATACAAGCGTCAACATCAGATAACAGACTACGTTCTTCAGCTGATTCTTCAATTCTACGTATATCATCTCGCGGTGTCAAGCCAAGAATATGAAAGGGGTTATCAAATAAATCCATTCTCAATAATTATTCTGTAAATCATACCTTGAATATATTGACAACAATATCACGTTCAGTTGTTTTGTCATCCTCAAAGCGAGGTATTAACATCATCTGCCTTACAATCTCACGTAGTTCTTCAATAGTTCCATCGTCAATAATCGCAGTTTGATATTTCTCTGCTGGCGAGAGCTCTTCATATCTACGAATGAGATCACTGCCTAAAAGTTGCTTTCCTTTCAATGCAAGTTCCTCAAAACGAGCACTGTCTGTAAAAAACTGAGGAGTACTGATCAGGCGTTTGAACCTTTCAATTATAAACCAGGGCTGCCTCCAGAGAATTTCAAAAATCCTGGCTCTAAGTTCATCCAAATGCTCATCAAAGTCATTATCGTTATTATCAATGGAACGCTGAGCAGTTGCTACAAGACTGTCAAACGCTCTTTCCTCCGAGGGACGTGAATGCTGTCGACAATACATATCAAAAAATGTGAGTTCACTATTCAGTTCAACCTGACAGATTCCCTTCCGATTTTTTCTTTTCACTTCCTCAAGGAGTTCCTTAGCTTGTGTGATACACTGATCTGCTTCTTTTACCTTATCAGGATCAGATTCATCGGAATCAAGTGAGAGAGGTGTTTCAAGTTTTTGTAGTGCCTGATCTAACTTTGGATCATCCACAACGTCTTTAATCTCGTTTATACTGTTGCGTACAACGATTCCCTTTTCAATTATCTCATTGGCGATTAAAGTATAATTGCGTTTTCCTTCATCAGGAGAATAGTGATCTGTTTTGCATAATTCAAATATGCCACGGATATCTGGCACTTCTAACTTTAATTTGATTTCTGCCGAGTTCTTTATCTCAAAATTACATATTAAGTCCGCGCTTTCGGGAATAACACCTTCATAAAAATCGGTGCCCTTTATTTTGAATTCACCGATATTTTCATTGGCATAAATATCTTCCTTAAATTCACCCTCCAGTAGGATAAAATTTAGGAATTCAGATGAACCAGCTTCAAGTGCTTTGCGAGCTTTTAGCCCAGGAACGCTGACCTTTTTAGGTAGCGTATCTCCCTTTTCTATCAACGGAACAAGAATATCTTTACCAATAGATTTGTCATGAACTACTAAACTTATTGATGATGGAGATGGAATAGCTTCAACAATAGCAGTAGTTTTTGTGATGACAATTTCGTGCTGTTCTATAGGTTCTCCGACAGCGTCATATACAACTACTTTAAACGTATTCTCCCCTGGCTTTGTCAAGTTAACGTCTACGGTTGTCCCATGTTTTAGCGGAATCCTTCCAGATGTCGATGCAGTATCAAGACTATCAATTTGGAATTCAAAACCCAAGGGAACCTCTCCTCCTACTTGCACAGCAATCTTTGATGTATCGCTTGGTGTTCGTGCTGTGTAATTAAAACTTAATGTTAATTCATCAGAAGATATTTGACCGCGGGTAGGTTTCATTTTATAATCTTCAGAACTCCAGTCAATAGATTCTGCAAAAAGACTCGCGCCTTCAGCTACAGCGGTCATGGGTTTGTATTTTGATATTTCAATTTCACCGTTAATTCCAAGTTCTGAAGATACTTTGTCCCGCAAAGGTTTGTAATGTGTCGGGCCGCCAACCCAGACGATACGGTCAATATCGTGTGCGTTTACACCACATTCTTCCATTGTTTTACGAGCACAATTTATTGTGTCGTTTATTTTCTCTACTATTAGCTTGTCAAAAGTATCACGTCGCAAAGGGAACTCCTGGAAGATTGTTTCACCTTTTAAATCTTTTAGACAATCAGGTAAAGTGCCCTGTGTAGGAGGAATGGTTATAGTAGATTCTTCACTGCGGGATAATTCTATCTTTGCCCGTTCTGCTGAACGATCGAATATAGAAGTAAAATTTTCGAAATCTTTGTTTTTATCTAAATCATCTGGCAAATCGTATTTCTCATATAATTGAGGTAGAATAATATTATCTACAATTAGACGATCAAAATCCTCTCCACCGCAAACTTCTATTCCACCGTGTGCAAGAAGGTTTACCTTTCCTCCAGTACTTTGTGCAATGGCCACGTCAAACGTCCCGCCACCGAGATCGTAGATTAGAAAGGTGCCATCGGCGTTGTGTGTTCTCATAAAACTCATCACCGCTGCAACAGGCTCTTGCATCAGTTCAACTTTGCCAATTCCCGCCATTTCCGCAGCTTGTCTTGTCGCGTATCTTGCTTTCTGATTGAATGCCGCAGGTACAGTAATAACTGTGCCTGTTTCAGACGATTTTCTGATTTCCTCTAGCTCGGGGGAACCAAACAACTCTTTCAATATGTCCACAGAACATTCTTCAGGTGTCACGGTGAGATTCACTGCGGAGAGTTCAATTAAGTGGTCTTCTCCCATTCTACGTTTGAATGACTTTGCACAACTTTTAGGATATATTGGCCACAACGTATAAGCTGCGTGCCCAATTTGTTTTCTTCCTCGTGGGTCATAATAAATGACTGATGGAGTTACATCGTTTCCTTCTCTGCTTTTAATGAGTACTGTTTCTGCGCCGTCGTATACGTAGATGACACTATTTGTTGTACCTAAGTCGATACCGATAAAATTATTCATGATTCTGTTTTCCTTAAATAAACTTTTCCTCTTTTGATTAAATTTGTTCCCTTCATTATTATTGGTTCAATCATCCAAGTGACTTCCAAAGAATCGTTAACACCAATGTTCTTCGGTGGATCTACGGGGTCCGCAGCCATTCCTGCATCATAAGCGTGTCCTTCAACATTGACGATCCGTAAACCTACATCATTAAGGGATTCTTCTGCTTTCTTTAAAAACCATTCTATTCGACTTGTATAACGTCTGGGTTGATCTATTTTAAGCTGTAAAATTGCATGTTCAAATGTTTTCGCAAGGTACCAAGCTTCAGTTGTTAACTTTATAATGGTCTCTTCATGCTCTTCCACATCATTTTCAGCGGTTACGTTAATTACTGCTTCATTTTGTCCCTCCATATCCTTTTCAGGTACATCTTTCAACTTGGCTAACTGATCAAGTACAGGTGGGTAATATTGCATACCAATACACAAAGCCAATGCAATGGGCAATCTGTATAGATCTATTTTTGTTTTTGGGAACCATATCAATATCGCACAATAACTTGCTCCAAACGCGATAAACATTGCCCATGTAGTGGATATTAGCGCATATTCTTGGATATCAGTTGATGATACCGTTATTCGGGTTATAAAGTAAATGAGAGCCAAGACTAATATTGTGCCTATACAAATAGGGGTTATGAAAGAAATAGAATCTAATGATTGTGGTGAGATGAATATCAGTGCTGTAATGATAATTATCTGTGAAATAATTAGAGATAACAGGACACAAAAATAGAGAAAATCTAATTTCTTGAAAAGTCCCTTTTTTTTCATAACGTTTACGCAAACTACCATCATAGATACTATGAAGACGTAAACAAATAACTCTATTATCACCATTTTTAACAACCTAAGATCGTTTTATCTATCTTTACATAAATATTCTCTTAATTAAATTTTTGCGTCTAAGTATTATGACTACATATCGCCTTTCACAGAACGATTAGGATGGCTAAAACCGATACCACGTTTGGACGATTCTATAAACTGGAGTAGATATTCAACTTCTGGATCTGCTGGTAATTCCTCTTTCACTTTGCTAACAGCATGTCTCAACGGTAAACCAGAACGGAACAAAATACGGAAAGCTTTTTTTAGGAGGGCAAATGTTTCGGGGGAAAGTTTCGATAACGGATTGATTTGTGATGTCCGAATACCGATGCGATTTAAGTCTCGGACACGGGCAGGTTGACCAGCCGAAAGCGCGAACGGTGGGATGTCTTGAACAATTTTTGAACAACCACCCGCCATCGCCATTTTACCGACACGAACAAATTGATGAAGTGCAGCGTAAGCACCGAGGCGAACATCATCTTCAATGGTAACATGACCAGCAAGTGTGGCAAAATTCGCCATAATCGTTCTGCTGCCGATAATAGAGTCATGAGCAATATTCACCCAATTCATTAAAAGATTATCATCGCCAATAACAGTTTCGCCATCTTCAAAAGTTGAACGAGAGATAGAGACGTACTCACGCAGGACATTTCGGTTGCCGATGCGGACATAACTCCGTCCACCACTATATTTGAGGTCCTTTGAGGGATTTCCGACGGTTGCACCGAAAAAGATTTGGCAATCTTCACCAATAGTCGTCCATTTTCCGATCTGAACATGCGGCCCGATCACAGTATTAGCACCAATCTGAACATGGTCTTCAACAATGGTATAAGGATCAATGTGAACACCTTCTCCCAATTCGGACTTAGGTGAAATAATTGCGGTTGGATGAATGTTTGTCGCTGTCACAAGTTTGCCTCTACTTTCTAATTATTTTTGTGTTATCAAAATACATTCACGAGGATGTTGTCATTGTTGAGTTTACCCGTTTCCTGTAGGTGCAAGTGCAATAGACAATTCAGCTTCCGCCGCGAGAGCATCGCCTACATACACCTCCCCAGTGATTCGTGCCAAGGTGCTGCGCCGCTGAACGATCTCAACTTCTAATCGAAGTTGATCCCCAGGTATAACCGTTTTCCGAAAAGTTGCTTTGCTGATAGATCGGAAATAACCGAGTTGCTCCTCTTCTCCGATTTCCTGAAGCAACAACCATGCACCGAGCTGTGCAAGTGCCTCTACTTGCAAAACGCCCGGCATCACTGGTTGCGCTGGAAAATGTCCTTCAAATATAGGTTCATTGTACGTTAGATTTTTTATGCCGACAGCGCGTTTTCCGTTCTCAAATTCAATTACTCGATCGAGTAAACACATCGGGTGCCGATGTGGTAGAATTCGATAAATCTCCTTCGCTTCAACGGGTTGATTTTTCTCACCATCATCCGCCTGTACAAAATCAAGGAACCCTTTTTCTGCCAGAGTCTGAACAAATTCGGCATGGAATGTGTGCCCACTGCGCATAGCGATGACTCGCGCTTTCGGCAGGTATCCCGCAAGGTAAAGATCACCAATTAGGTCAAGCGTTTTATGACGAACAAATTCGTCTTTGAACCTTAACTCCGAACTCGTCTGCCCATCTGGTTTTATAACGACGACGTTCTCATAACTTGCGCCTTTCCCAATTCCCAGCGATTGCAATGCTTCAATTTCAGCCTCAAAACAGAAACTGCGAGCGGGTGCAATTTCGCGAATATAGGTATCTTCAGTCATCTCCCATGTGACAAATTGTGGGATTGTATTCGGATGATCATAAGCAAAGGTAACCTCAAAAGTATCGGATGGGAGAAAGATAAGTTGCTTGTTACCATCACAAACAGCAAAGGGGTCGGATACTTCAATGAAACGACGGGGAGCATCTTGCGCTGCCAATCCAACTTCTTGGATTTTCGCGACATACGGTAGCGCGCTACCATCAAGCCCTGGAGGTTCCTGTGCATCAAGTTCCACCCTTGCATTGTCAATCTTGAGACCACCTAAGGCAGACAAAAGATGTTCAATGCTACTTATTGTTGTGTCGCCATGTTGTAAACTAGTACAACGCGGTAATACCTCTGCACAATTCTCCGGACAAACTTTCACCTCCGGTGTCCCCGGCTTATCAATCCGCTGAAAAACAATACCGGAATTCGCAGGAGCTGGCTTTATTGTCAGCGTAACCGGTTCTCCCAGCATCAACCCTTTTCCAGAAATTGTGACTTCAGACTGAAGTGTTTGTTGAGATTCAACATTTCCCATATATATGTATGACTCCGTTCACTAGTATATGTTTATTTTGTGTGTTGATGTATCGTCCATTTTATTATTCTATCGTTTTTCTGAGGAGGCTCTTTTCTGTCTAATTTGGCGAATCATCCGATTATGTTCAGCAAGCGTCTTTGAGAAATGATGTTGTCCCGTCTCAATAGCGACAAAATAGTAATAAGATGTTTTTTCTGGTCTCAGCGCACCTAAAATCGAAGCCATTCCTGGATTACCGATTGGACCGGGCGGCAAACCTTTATGAAGATAGGTGTTGTAAGGCGATTCAACTTTTAGGTCTTCTCTCGTCAATAGACGTTTCGGATCACCCAGTGCGTAAAGCACAGTCGGATCCGCTTGAAGTCGCCAGTTATGCTTAAGCCGATTGTGAAAAACACTCGCAATTTGAGGTATTTCTGACTCAGATCCTGCCTCTCTTTGAATAATGGATGCAAGCGTAATTACTTGGTGCCGCGTAAAACCGAATACTTCTGCTTCTTCTGTCAATGTCTCGTTCCAACGTTTATCAGATTCAGCCAACATCATCTTAACAACTGTTTCGGCTGTACTACCCTTAGCGAATTTATACGTGTTTGGAAAAAGGTAGCCTTCCGCTGTAGCACTTTCAGGCACGTATTTTTGCAGTAATTCAGGTAACTGCATTGCTGCCCGAAACGCTTCTCCCGTGCCAAATCCAGAGGTTTCCCAAAGTTCAGCAATTGCTGTTGACGTAATACCTTCAGGGACAGTAAAAGTCTGAAACTCAATTTGCCCTTTCTTGAGTTCATCAAGAATCCGCGTGAGCGACATATTACGACTGAGTTGATAAGTACCAGCACGCAGTTGAGTGCCTATCCCCCGATACCGTACCGCAACTTTGAAAACAAAAGGACTTCGAATTAAATTATTGGTCGCAAGATGTTTCGCAATTGTTGCTGTGCTACTGCCAGGATCAATCGTAATAGACACAATCTCCTCTGATGATGCGGTTGGGGATAGGTAGTATCCACCAACCAAGACCGCACTGAAGCAGATGATTCCAAGACAGCCAAGCGCGTATAACACAACCGTCTGAACTCGTTTTGAAGTCAATACTGCTCCTATATTCCGTAGGAACATGGGATGTCTCCAAATCAACGCTGCCTAATCATATAATTTACAACACTGAGTTGGCGAAAATGTTGGGAACTTATCCTTACTTTTCGCCTATGTTATCACGCAAATACTCGTCCAAGATTATCACAGCTGAAATTTGGTCAATAACTTTTTTTCGGTCTTTCGGATCCATGTTGACTTGATCCAATATTTCTTCTGCTTCCGATGTCGTAAACCTCTCATCCAAAAACTCAACAGGGATCTGAAGTCCTTGCGCTAACCTATTCCCAAATTTTTGCACCTTCTCTGCTTGTGTGCCAACGGTTCCGTCAAGTGAGATAGGTAGTCCAATCACGATTCGTTCCACCTTGTGGATAGAGACGAGGTCACCTATTGCTGTTATATCACGTTGTCGATTTGTCCGAGTCAGCGTACACAATGGATGTGCACCACTTCCAAGCACATCACTAACTGCCACACCAATCCTTACGTCACCGACATCTAATCCAAGTAAGACAGCCATATTGACTCCTTTTGCGGGGAACCCGTTCAAACTTTCTGATTTTCACATATTTTTTAATTTTACACGAAAAAACAGATATCGTCAAGATAAATATCTATCGCGAATCCAGTTGATAAATTATACATATTTTGATATAATTTATCCACAAAAAAGTAACCTTGTTTCAAATCTTATAGCGTGTTTGAAAGCACGAATTAGAAAAGATCCGCATGTCTAAACACCGTCTCTATTATGGGGATAATCTCACAATTCTTCAGAAGTATGTCTCTGATGAGAGTATTAATCTAATATATATTGATCCGCCGTTCAACACAGGAAAATACCAATTGCGCACTGAATTGCAGGTTGAACAGGATGATCAAGGTGATCGTATCGGTTTCCAAGGCAAGACATACAGAACCTATAAAGGCAAAACAAGACACTACTCCGATAAGTTCGAGAGTTCGGATGTCTACTTGCAGTTTTTACGTCCCCGTTTTGAAGAGGCATACCGGGTAATGCATCCTTATGGAAGTTTTTTTCTGCATATTGATTACCGGGAGGTGCATTACTGTAAAATAATACTTGATGAGATATTTGGACGCGACTCCTTTGTCAATGAAATTATTTGGGCTTACGATTACGGTGGACGGTCCAAATCGCGATGGCCCGCCAAGCACGATAATATCCTGTGGTACGCTAAAACCCCGAAACGTTATACCTTCAATTTTGATGAGATGGATAGGATACCTTATATGGCACCCGGTTTAGTCGGCAAAGAGAAGGCAGCGCGAGGTAAAACACCTACCGATGTCTGGTGGCATACAATTGTCAGCACTAATGGACAAGAAAAAACCGGCTATCCGACACAAAAACCGCTCGGAATTCTTAACCGTATTGTCAAAGTGCATTCATCCTCCGGAGACACACTTATGGATTTTTTTGCTGGCAGCGGATCATTCGGAGAAGCTGCAGCACTACACAATCGTTCCTCGATTCTAATTGATAACAATATCCCCGCAATCAGGAGCATTATGAGTCGGTTGGCAATTTTTGGCGTTGAACTTGTCAACGCTAATTACGAGATGTTGTAGAAATATCTTGTTTCCATATTGCGTATTATACACTGCGGTAGGCGCGCTTTGTAAGTGCGCTGTTAATGGTGTCCAAGTAATTATAAACTTTTCTATGGTTTGTACGAAGAATCAAAAATATTTTTCCTATCTTCTTAAGGTTAGATGTCTCAATTAGTATGAGTGGTATATTCAAGACCAAACCTTCAATACAAGAATACTGAGTGGTAAATAATCAACACAATTCACAATTATCGTCCGAAATAGGATATAGTAGACACTCGGAGGTATAAACATGAAAAGGCTAAAGGAAATTTCAGAACAGATAAAAGAGAGTATCAACCAATTTATAGATGAGATAGAAGGCAACGAATCGCTTCTTGAAAAAACCGTTGTTGATATGAAAAAACGAATCGCTGAGGCGAAAAAACTTGTTGCCACAGCTATCGCTGAGGAACAAATACTCAAGCAGGCTTATCAAGAAACCGTTGAAGCAGGGCAGATATGGGAAGCAAAGGTAGACGCTGCTTTAAACGATAGTGACACAGAAAGAGCAACCGAAGCACGACAGCGCAAGCAACAGTATCAGCAACGTGCAAACGATTTAGAACAACAGGTTCATGCACAGGAAACTGTAGTAGCAAACCTTAAAGCGGCACTTCTCGAATTTTATCAGCAATTTCAAGATGCGTCAAAGCGGGTAAAAACCTTAGCCCGCCGTCAAAAACAGGCAGAAACCCGGGCAGAATTTTATAAATTATTGGCAGAGTTTGATCTGCTTGCTGATAATATAACGTTTCAACAGGCAGAACAGGAACTGAAAAAGACAGAAGCAAAAGCAAAAAGGTGGGAAGAACGCAATCGGCGCACCACCGTGAAGACTGAAACACGCGAAGATGATTTTAACCTGGACGAAGCACTTGCAGCACTCAAAAGCGATGTCCTTGGCAGTAGTCAAAAATGATTGAAACCTCAAATTTAACCAAATATTTCGGTGACTTGTGTGCTGTGGATTCACTCATGCTGCATGTAGACTCTGGTGAAATATTTGGATTTCTCGGACCCAATGGTGCGGGTAAGACAACCACAATCAATATGCTCACAGGTTTGCTCCGTCCCACATCCGGCACGGCAACACTCGGCGGGTACGATATACAAAAACAGAGTTTACAGGCGAAAGCGATTCTCGGTCTTATGCCAGATACACCACAACTTTATGAAGCGTTAAGCGGTAGACAGTTCGTGCGGATGATATCTGATTTGTATGAGGTGCCGCCACGACAAGCTGAAAGTGGAATGGGGGCATTGCTTGAACAGCTTGAACTCGTTGATGCTGCTGATGACCAGATTAAAGGGTATTCCTATGGCATGCAGAAGAAAATTCTGCTCATCTCTGTTCTCATACATCATCCGCAAATTCTTTTTCTTGATGAACCTACCAGCGGGTTAGATCCGAGAAGTGCACGTACCGTCAGGGAAATTCTGCGAGAACGTTGTGAGCAAGGCTGTACTGTCTTTATGACAACACATATTCTCGAAATTGCGGAAAGGATTTGTGACCGGGTTGGTATTATCAGCAAAGGTCGACTTATTGCTGTTGGGACGCTGGCTGAATTACAGCAGAAGAAACGTGAATTGCGTGCACAACCCACAGATATTAACCAGCATCAGGCAGAGACACTTGAGGATATTTTTCTTGATCTTACCGCAGATGTCTAAAAGATATGAGTTCAATCTGGACGATGCCATACGCGCATTCGGCGTTGATTCACTACGCGTTATAAATTTTATATTCTGTTTGAGAACCGAATGTTAAGAAATATTAAGATACTGCTAAAAGCAGATTGCCATGCATGGTTGAACAGTTTTAAACACGATAGACAAGCATGGCGAAAAAGCGTTTTGAAGGGTATCGGATACCTCATTTTCATCGTTGCATTGTCGGTATTAGGCTATACTCTTTTCTCGCATCTGCGGTTCACAGACGCACCCCCGCAACTTCTTTTGAGTGTGATTAACGGTTTCATGCTGTTCGGGATTATTATTGTGATGAAGGAATTGATGGAAAGTTCTTTGAAAATACTATATGAGGCACCGGACACACCACTTTTACACGCAGCACCGATTCAACCTATCGCAATCTTCGGATATAAATTTATCCATATTACTGCCACCCGATTTCTGAGTATACTCTGTTTTTTGGGGCCACCGTGGGTAGTTTTCGGTGTGATATATGAATTGCCGTGGCATTTTTATGCAGTGTTATTTCCTGTGTCCGTGTGCCTTCTTATCATGATTGCGAGTTATGTTACCATCAGCATGATGGTGATTGCCCGATTCTTTTCATCCGCAGGTCTTCTCACAACACTTAAGATACTCGGCACCGTAATAGGCGTGACGGTAGGTTTCCTACTATCCTTCACCTTATTTTCTAGGGGTGGGCTATTACCGATAAAACGTGTTCTGCTTGATTGGGCTTCCGCAAGAACAGCAGATACCGTCGCCACGTGGTATCCACACGAATGGATAGGGAAACTGCTGTTGAGTTGGGGAACTGAATCTACGGTATGGGTGCGGTTGCGATGGGCACTTGGTGGGTTCGCGATAAGTCTTATCTCAGCGGGGTTTGCAACACTCACAGCACAATGGATATACCAACGCGGATGGGAAAATATCCGCCAATTGAAATCCAAGCGTAAGTCCGTACGAACGAACGGAAATGCTGCCGCTTCAGACCTGAGCCGAATTGTTGTTACTTTCGGACGCGGCAAGATACAATCCATGATGTTGAAAGATTTTCTAATCTTCATCAGACATAGTGGACGGGTGATTGCGATCATCATGCTCACGTTCTTTTTGGCAGTTCACATCGGTTTTTTGCTTGTAGATGGCAGCGGCGCAGATGAAAACGCAGCCGGAATTCTCACTGTTCAGGTGCTACTTTATAGTTTGCTCATTACATTCGGTATTAGTTGCAACGGTCTTCGCGATGAAGCGAAAACATGGTGGATGTTGAAATCCGCACCCGTTACACCTAAACTGATATTCACAAGTAAGTTTTTTACAGCCTTGCTATGTGCGTTGGTCTACGCCGAGTTCTGGTCATTAATTGCTATTTACCTGCTCCGAATTCCGGCAAACAATTGGGTGCTGGTGCTTCTCACACCGTTCATAACGCTTCCTGCAGGTTGCGCATTAAACACAACAATCGGCACATTACCTTGGATGGCAGAACTGACACATCAACCGAAACCGATTTTACGAGTTTTAACCTTCACCGTGACACTTATTATTGATGTGGCATTCGTCATCGTCCCTATAATAGCATGGTATACAAAACACATTGTGCTATTTTTCGTAATGCTGATTCTACTCGCGGGCGCGTTCGTAATGTCTTATAGATACGGCATAGGTAATCTTCGCAAGTTGTTAGTTGCGCAACATTAGAAATCAAATTATGCACCCAATGCCATCTAATATTGTGTCTTTAAAATTATGGAAGGTAATTATATACTGCAACTTGTTATAAAGGCATATTCAAGTGATGACAGATGTGTCTATAGTGCATGTGATGCGATAACCGAGTGAAATAAAAGATCATCACAAATCGTTTAATCTGCTACAATGGTAAAATCAGAATTGAAGATGCTCAACGCTACTTATAGCGTGGACCGCGCGCCGCAAACTATTTTGATAATCGGGATGAAGAGTCATGGTAACTTATGAACAATGGAACAAAGCAATCATTTCCTACTTTTTTGAAGATCGTGAACCTGGGGAAAAAGTCTTTTTACACACAACCTCTGATACACTGCCCGAAATCGCTAAACATGCAGGTTTCGATGTAGATGATCCCGAAGAAAGTTTGAAAGAGGTTGTCAGAAAAAAAGTTGTTTTAAATAGAGTTATTCCTACCGATGAGATTTGGCTACGAAGAATTTCTCCAGCAGAAAAAGATCCCCCACATGTTGCTTTCCTTGCACTTTGTGTACTTGCGGCAAGTAGGATGGAAACCTCTGAAGAAGCATTTAATACCAATTACTATATTCAGTTAAATAAACTTCTGTTTAACAAACCCAATAAAGGAAAACCAAAAGGACTCAAGACTAAGGGTTGGGAAGAATTTTGGATATACCTCAAAGATTGGGTGGAAGATAAGTATGATGTAAAACTCTACCTCACACAAGGTCATCCAAGATATGTTTGGTATCCGATTTCGCAATGCCTGATTAGCAAACATGACGAACATATTCTTCAAGCTATCTTCAAGGAAATGGATCTAAAGCAAGGTGCTTACCTTGACGAATCACAACTTCTGGATATAATTCGTTCATGTCAATCATTTACAAACCTATCATTGAAAATTAAACGACCCATTATGGATCAGAAGACAGCGGAAATTCGACTGATATTAGATCAAATTCAATTACTTTTAATAAACTGGGACGGGGAAGTTTGGGAGAAGATACGACGCGGCACAACAAGACTAAGTTCTACATCAATTAGTGTCCAACTGTTCGATATGCCTGATGAAATTGATGAGGTTTGTTATTGGTTCAGACGTAGGCAAAAAAGCCAAATTACTTTCAAAGAAAACGCTCTCCATATTAAAACTCTACAATCACTCAATGAGCAGTGGTTCAAACCAATTGCTGTGCGTGCTGAGCACTTGTCATTTCAGATATTACGAAAAGGTATTGAACTAAATACGACTGATGCAAATCCATTTACTTATCGGATAAAATCTTCTGATATATGGGTTTTCCGATGGGATGAAGATCTTGCTGACGGTTGGCTAAGCACAAACAACCTATTGTTACATGAAGACCACCTTATCGTCTATTGTAAGCAATTAGAATGGGAAGTTACATCATTTTTAGAACAGGTTTGCGACAAAATATCTGCATCGAAACCAATTCGTATCGGAGGTAAAGGAACAGGTTGGCAATACATCAAGGCAAAACCAACCCGTTTATCTGATTCTTCTCTCTATGGATTTCGGATCACAACATCAGAAACAGATCAAATTAAATTTGTGGGCGGATTGCTCTTAGGTGGGCAAAGAAACTCGTATATTGATTTCTGTCTCCCCACCATTGTTATTCCCAATCTTATTTCAGATTCCGATGAGCCGTTATATATGAATGAACAACCCGTTGATATTCCAAGTAATCGAAAAATTGAACTTCCAGATAAGCCTGATACGGATAAATATCAGCTTTCATATCTTGACTGTCTTCAAACCACATTGCACATAATTACACCAAAACGTCCGGAAATGCCCCAAGAGAAAGTGCATACAACCGTACTATCCAAAAACAGAGATACTATTCCCACTTATTCTAAAGATACAATAGCCGAAATTACGGAGAAATCTGGAGTGTGGCTCGCCGGTGCAAAGTTGTTCGGGACAGACATCCCCGATACGACATGGGAGGACGTGGTTGAAGTTCCAATAGAACCACTGCCCCACAAATATGACAAAGTAGCACCTGCCCAACTCATTTCATCAGTCCTAAAATTGGCAATTGAACTCAAAAACAACGGTTCATCAATCCCGGAACGGTTTGACGAAACAATCCAATATTTAGATGAGAACGTTGCTATGCAATCCCTTGTTCAGAAAAAATTACAGCAATACAAAGAAAAAGCCCTATCGTATGATGATCTCCGTAAACGAGGAGGTGAGTAGCCTTGCAAGCAAAACCTTATCCAGAAGCAAAGCGAAGAATTTTAATTGAACGGAGTGTAGAAGATTTTGTTGCCTTCTTAGAAGAAGTAACAGAAAGTCAAGGGCAGACCTTTATTCGAAATCAATTACTTCCCCGAACCGTTACAGGATTCCGACCTGGGCATGCTCCACTGACTCTGACGGTTCCAAAGTTGATTTCCAATCTAAAAGATGAACAAGAACTTACTAATCCTAATTCTACCGTTTGGAATTTATTCAATAACACTTGGAGGTATTGGGTTGGATCTCACCAAGCACTAAATGACATTCTACTTGAGTTTGACAACAACGCAGATTTTGATGAAAACCATATCTGTATTACACCTCCGAACAGTGAACTTGATATACAATGTTTCGAAATCTTGCTGGAAGCAAGTCTCAACAATCAGATTGATCAGGAGACAATACGACGCTTTTACGAATATGGTCATTTTAACGAAGATGAACGGATAGAAGAATTAATTGATAAGGCACAACCTCAAGAGAAGATTGAACGGAAACAACAAATAGAACAACTACCCAAACATGTTGAAAGACTTCGCCAAGAAATTGAAGAACTTCGCACCCAAATTTCTAACTTAGACCTTATAAGTGAACTACAACAAGCATTAGATCAACGAGTTGCAGAAGTCCAACAGTCTTTTGAAGATCAGTTAACACAGTTAAATGTTTCTGAAAATGTTAGTCGATTAAAACAATTGATTGAATCTCTCAAATCTCAGATTGGTGAAGTTGAGACATCTCTGAAAACTCGGATTGATGCACTTGAGAATTCACAAAATGACTTCGTTAATCACCTTAAGGAGACAACCGCGCAACTTAAACAGCAAATCCAAAACATCAACCAATCTATTGCAGAACGGCTTGGTAGCATGGACAGTGCTATTGCTGAAATTAAATCTATAGTAGAGGAACAAAATCAAACGAAGGTTCAACGAATCGCACGTCAAGCTATAGAGATCGGGAGACATTATGAATCCAAATTAACCTCGGAAACTGGAAGTTACAGCAATGAAGAGGAGTATCTGGAAAAAATGTCCATTTTCCAGCAAAAGTTTGGTTTAACGAATTTGGAAGAAAAGGACGATTCCGAAGAAATAGCTGCAGCTGTTCATATTGCTATGAAAGCCTTTCCTGCACTTGAGATTACCGATGACAGATTAATCAAAATTTGGCAGCTGATATGCGGTGATCATTTACATATCACAAAAATCAATGTGGAAATGGGATGGCTTGGATCGCAGGATTGGTTTCCTGGTCTCTTTTCCGAAGTATGTTTTGATAAACGTCTTGAAAAAATAGAGCTTGCTATCTCAATTCAGGAAATGCTTAAGTTAGGTGATATGCCTTGGGCAATCCATCTAAACAACTGTGATAAATCGTATCCAGATTCTTATTTCCCATCTTTCCTTGATTGGATCAAAAAGACTTGCGATGATGGCATGAAGGTGTTTCTCACCCGTTGTTCAGGAACTAATCGTTGCATAACAAGTGAAGACTTTTATGAAAGAGTCGCTCGTTTACCCAAACCAAACGAACAAGCACCAATTAATGTGCGACATTTGGAAGATCTACATGTTATTACTCGGAGTAAATGGGTGTCTTGGTGTCATCCGGATACGAGTGCAAGTGTGAGTTTTGAAAAGCAGTTTGATTTGCTTAAGAAACTCCAGACGATAATCGAAAATATGGAAGTACAACTTCCGGAGAAAATTATTCCCGAAATTTCCCATTTTCTACAACTTTCACACAACATCTTAACGCCTACGCTTGCACTTGATTGGGCATTAACCTTACGTCTTTTGCCATGGATTGAAAAACAAACTGAGATCGTTGATAGCATTTACAGTAGAGACAATTGGGAAGAATGGGAATTACCACATTTCTACAAAGGTTTACAAAAGGCTCGGGAGAAAAATAATGAATCTAACTGAAATTAATGTCTTTGATAAACTACTTTATTATTTATCACATGAAGGTGAAGTAAGTTGGACAAAATTCAAGGATGCAATTGATAGATTGACCGGTGATCAACGACGTTTTGAATATATCTCTACTTACCTAAAATATCTTGCGAGATTGGGACATCTTGATTTCGACCCTATGCAATTATCACATGTTACAATTGGTCCTACCGTTCTTTTAGAAACAGCAGTAAAAAATAGATATGTTCTTGTAGGAAGTAGAACCCCTGCCTTACTTAAGGAAGTAGAAAAATGTGTTTCCGACATTGGTGGGAAACTTCGCTCAGAATCGAATAAAAATGCGCCAGCAACGATTATTATCAGCGATATTGATGAAACGCCTTTCACGGAAATCGAAAATTTAGACATTCATATCAGCCTCGAATTTTCCGCGAAATTGTCACAAATACTACCAAAACCAAAACGCTCCAGTTTCCCTACGAGTGATACACTGCTTTCTGAATCTCGAAAAAAGTTTAATCACAAAACCTTGAAATTTGAACCTTTTAACCAACGACAACGAGGTAATGGACTCTATGAAATTCCACAATTCGGTCGCAATATTTACATCTTAAAATCTGGTGATGATCAAAGAAGAGTGCCACGCGATTGGGGCACATGGCTTGCACTTTCCGATGCCGGTAAAACAACGGGATTTGTATATTATCGGAAAAAAGATTATAAATGGTTTGTAAAGTCTCCGTTGCAGATACCACTAATTTTAGACCGATGTGTAACACTCTGTTATGGTTCCCCACCAAAATCTGTATTATCTACAAAAAAGGATAAATTTTATCGTTATTCTCATGTTCACAAAGGTATTGCATATCAATTAACCAAATCACTATATCAAAACTGGGAGAAAGTTGATGTCTGATCCTATAAAAACCGATCCTTTTAAAACATACAAACTGCTTTGCGATTCTTACATTCGTTACATACAAACCATTATGGGTTTCAATAGCGAGAAGTTAGAAGAAGAAAGAGACGAGTTATTACGCAAAAATGGTTTGCTTTTTCAGGATCCTCGTTTTGAACCAATATTTCCATATCCTTCCTCAAAAAGAACATTAACGGAATTGTGTGATGATCTAAAACTCACTTCTGAACTTGGTGAATTTCTCGCTACTGGAGGCGAAGAAGGGCTTGCCCCAAAAGATCGCCATCTCTATGAACATCAGGCAGATGCAATTAAAGCATCCGTTTTTGATGGAGAGGATGTCGTTGTTACAACTGGCACAGGTTCAGGTAAAACAGAATGCTTTTTACTGCCAATCTTCAGCTATCTTATCAAAGAATCACGAGCTTGGACGAGTTATGGAAAGCGAAATATAGACCATCCATGGTGGCGTACTCATGAACGATCAGTAGGAACTCGTATTCCACAACGTAAAGGAGAAACCCGACCCGCTGCTATCCGAGCGTTGATTATGTACCCGCTCAATGCTCTTGTTGAAGACCAGCTGATGCGGCTACGTCGCGCTTGTGATAGTCCAAAAGCACGCCAATGGCTAAACGATAAACGCGGTAATAACCGATTTTACTTCGGACGATATAACAGTTTGACACCAGTGTCAGGCGCGGAAAACAGTAATAGTTTGAGAAGACTCCGAACTAAACTTGATGATCTACGTAAGCAATTTGAAAAAGTAAAAGATTCACCAAAAAAACGCTATTATTTTCCTTCAACCGATGTTGATACGGCTGAAATGTGGACCCGTTGGGACATGCAAAACCGCCCCCCTGATATATTAATCACAAACTATTCGATGTTGAACATTATGCTCACACGAGATTTGGAACTGCCAATATTTGAAGAAACCAAAAAATGGCTGGAACAGCCAGATAGCATTTTTCATCTCGTTGTTGATGAACTACATTCCTACAGAGGCACATCTGGTTCAGAAGTCGCGTTTTTACTTCGGACGCTTTTTAATAGACTCGGTCTTGACCCCGACTCGCCAAAGTTACGTATCATTGCTTCAAGTGCATCACTTGAAGGGAATAAAGAGCGCGTAAAAGATGAAGGTAGTGAAGAAGATGAAGCGCGTAAATACCTCCGTCAGTTTTTTGCACGTGGGAAAAGATTTAATATTATTGGTTCGCCTCCACACAGTGAAAAAAGAACTGAACTTCGGGAATGCCTAAAACACGCAAAGCATTTTGAAGTATTTAATCGTAATGCTGATTCTACTGAATTGGATAAGATTCCAAAAGATCGCATCAAATCTGCTGTAGCGCAGCTTTGCTACTGTAAGGGTAAGCTGCACGCCTCAACGGTTGAAGACATGCTTGATGCTGCAAACAAGGTCGCTTCAACACCAATTACCGAAGAAACAATTCAGGGCTTAATTCGCTATCTAATTCAGCAAAAAGATTCAAAGAAAAATCAAGCATTATTGCCGCTACGCGTACATTACTTTTTCAAAAACTATGAAGGACTATGGGCATGTAGCAATCCAAAGTGTCAAGGAGAACACGAAGATGCTACCATCGGAAAACTATTCGCAAATAGACGCGTTTTGTGTGATCAATGTGGCTCACGAGTCTTAGAACTGTTAAACTGTGAAACCTGTGGAGATCTCTTTCTGGGAGGATATAAACAGCAGATATCCGAAAAGCCACCAAGTTGGTACCTAAGCGGGGATTATCAAGAATTAACAAGTTTGCCTGAAAAAGGCGTTAGGGATAGAAACTATGAAACTTATGCTATCTTCTGGCAGAGAAAACAAATACCTGAACCAGATAGATCGTGGGAAAAACATGGTATTAAAAGACGGTGGGCACCAGGGCATTTCAAGCATGCCGAAGGAAAACTCACACGCAATTCTGTGAATTACAACGGTTATTTTTATAACATTGACAAGCCAGAGGATTGGTGTTCAGAAATTCCAAAATATTGCCCCAATTGTGGTGACGCGTGGGATCACACAAACAAGCCAAAACCAATCAGCGGGAAAGAGGAAACCTATTCACCACTCCATGATATGGGTACAGGTTTGCAGAAGATTATCCAAATACTTACACAAACTTTGCAAGCGACCGTTAAAGAACAATCCGATCGAAAAACTATTATCTTCTCTGATAGTCGACAAGATGCAGCGAAATATGCTGTTGGGCTACAATGGGCACACTATCGAGATATGATTAGACTCATCGTTATTGATACGATGAAAAAACAGACAGAAGAATCTGATTTTACACTACTTCGTGATTTCCAAAATGGACGCATGACTCGCGAAGAAGCACGCGATCCAATTAATCGCCTTATCGCTAATTTTCCAGACGAACAATCTATATTTTGGGATATTTACGATGGCAAATCTTTAACAGAAGATCAAAAAAGTCAATTAATTGCACTTGAGTGTAACTTTCCGTTTACCGTTCTTCAGGAAGAATGTTTTAAAGAATTTATTAACCACGGCATGAATCCCGGTGGCTACGGTCAAAAAGTTGATAGTTCTTATAACGGTGATAGTTGGTTGAACCTTTGTGATTGGGAACGCGATCCGGCTGTGTTACGCTCAAATAGACAACTTGAACCTCACCATAAAACCCTTATAAGGGATATTGAGTCCGAATTTAAAAGAGTAATTGCAGAACGAATCCTGTTTGCAAGAAAAGATATGGGTTTAGAAGGATTAGGACTCGCATGGTGTGAACCTAAGATAAATCCTGATAAGTGGAGACTTAATAACGTTAATCCTACAGAAATAATGGCTTCAGTTACACGTATTCTTGGTGAAAGAAAGCGCACCAATATAAATCCCTTTCTTTTTCTTGAGATGGATATGCCAAAGTTTGTCGAAGAATATCTCGTGAAATCGGCAACTCCATTAGAGTGTTCTGTCGATGAACTTATAAAAACAATTGGCGAACAGATTGAAGCATCCAGCACCTTTGATGGCTATCTCATACGTGTAGAAGATTTGAGTATTCGTTTATCTCAAAGCAACACAATCTATCGGTGTTTAAAGTGTAAACGAAAGCACCTTTACAATGCGGGTGGGATTTGCACAAACACGAAATGCCTTGGAGAATTAGAGGAAATTGATAAAAATTTGGATAAATTAGAACAGTACGGTGGGTACTATACCTACCAAGTTGATCCTAAGGAACTTGGTATTCAGCCTTACCGTTTTCATTGCGAAGAGTTAACTGCACAAACTGATTCTGAAGAACGACCTACCCGGCAACGGTGGTTTCAAGATGTAATACTTGATGATGAAAATAAGAAAACGGATGAAATCGACCTTCTCAGCGTAACAACAACTTTGGAAGCTGGGGTCGATATCGGGGCACTTTCAATTGTATTAATGGGGAATGTCCCACCACAGCGGTTCAATTATCAACAGCGCGTTGGACGTGCAGGAAGACGCGGTGAACCGATAGCCTACTCCTTAACGCTTTGCCGCCTTAGAACCCATGACGATCACTATTTTTCACATACAAATCAGATTACAAATGACGAAACACCGCAGCCATATCTGGATCTCCGGAGTCAGGACATCATTCGTCGGGTATTAGCAAAAGAAGTTTTATTTAACGCTTTCCCGCACTCCGACACTGAAAATGCTAATGAGAGAAACGTCCACGGTAATTTCGGAAAAGTTTCCAATTGGTCAACTAATCGTGAAAAACTATCCACATGGATCCAAACACACCAAGAAACGATACCAAAAATCGTTCAAGTGCTTGCAGCACAAACGGAATTAGATACTAAAAACGCAACAGATGAATTGACACATTGGGTCATCAACAAACTTGAAAATGAAATTAGCAACTGCATAGATAACCATCTATTCAAAGATGATGATTTAAGCCAGGCACTCGCGGAGTCGGGGCTGCTGCCGATGTTTGGGTTTCCAACAGGTATACGTTTATTGTATCATCAACAACCGCGTAGATCCAATTGGCCCCCGACATCTGGTGTTGTTGACAGAAACATTGACATCGCTATTAACCAATTTGCCCCGGGTGCTGAAACTGTCAAGGATAAAAAAATCCACACATCTATCGGCATAGTTTCTTATATACCAGATGGCAATACTATGGGAACAGAAAGGGATATTGGACGTGAAAAATCTATAGGGTTCTGTGAAAGTTGTAAAGCCGTTTTCACTGAATCTATTGAAAACAAAAAGAAATGTGGAATATGTACAGATAGCAAATTTAAGCTAATCCAAGGTATTGAACCCAAAGGTTTCCTGACCAATTTCAAGCCAGATGATGCTCATGAGAATTTTAACAGGGCACCACGAGCAACATATTCACGCCTTCCATCAGATGTGCCAGCAAAATTGACAACACAACATAATTTTAGGTCGGGAGTAGAGCGTAAACTAAAACTATTTTCTATTAATACTAACAATGAGGGGTTTTTCAAACTTCGTAAACAGAAAGATAGCAATGCTCTTGTTTCGGCTGAAGTCTGCAGTGAACTTGCCCAAAAAAGTGGAAGGCACGATTTCAATGAAGATGGACACCTTGAAGGGAAAACGCGAAAATTTGCATTTTATGCATCTACAACTACTGATATTTTGTTAATTGAGGTTGACGAAATACCAGAAGGCACTTCAAATAAATTACAAGGAGAATACTGGCGTGCAGCCTCGTATTCCTTCGGTTTCCTGTTCCGTCAGTTTGCAGCGAAACAATTGGACGTGTCACCAAAGGAATTGCGGGTTGAAATTCGTCCCGTGATAGAAAACGGGATTCCTAAACAACAAATATTCATCGCTGATGCATTAGCAAATGGTGCGGGTTACTGCCGTCATCTCGGTGAGACTGATGCTAAAGGAATACCTTTCCGATTAGTTCAATTACTTAAAGATATGACTAACCCCGATGATGATTTTGCAGAACGACTGATTGCTCATAGCAAAGATTGTGATTCATCTTGCTACAACAGAGGGTGTATGCGTGATTACTCCAACATGCCTTATCATCCATTTCTGGATTGGCGATTAGGGCTTGATGTAGCACAACTTTGCCTGAACGAAAACTATCAGATGGACCTCCAAAAAGACTATTGGTCTACCCTCGTAGACCCAGTAAAAAAGAACCTGGAAAAACTTCCCCAAAGCCTTGAATATAAGGATTACAACGGTGTCCCTGTTTTTGAAGATCAAGAGCAGCAGCGAGCATTCATTTTACATCACCCATTGGCTGCAACTGGTGATGAGGCTACACTACATATCAAATCAACTGTGGTTGATATTAGAGAATCAAGATTTAAGGTGGATTACATCAATATTTTTAATGCTATTCGAAGGGTAAGTGACGTAATGAATACGCTGAATAAGAAACCATGATATGAAACTCCAACTCAACACGAGACTCTCTCTAAGATGTTTCAGATATTAGTAGTTTAAAAGTACATGAAAGAAGGGTATATGATAATACAATATGAAGGCATAACACCAAATATACATTCCTCTGTCTTTGTCGCCCCAGGGGCAATGATAATTGGAGACGTAACAATCGGTGAAGAATCAACTGTATGGTTTAACACCGTCCTCCGAGGCGACCTTGAACCGATACGCATCGGGTGCCGCACAAACATTCAGGATGGAACGGTGATACACATGGACAAAGAGATACCGTGTCTTATCGGTGATGATGTTACCGTTGGACACGGAGCAATTCTTCACAGCTGTTCTATTGACAACGAAGCATTAATCGGAATGGGTGCGATTCTTCTGACAGGTTGCAAAATTGGCGAACGCGCCATTGTTGCCGCCGGAACACTTGTACGTGAAGGACAGGAAATCCCTGCTGGATCTGTGGCGATGGGAGTACCTGCAATAGTACGACGGGAGGCTACAGAAGCTGAACTTGAACGCGTCCGGAACGGCAAAGATGATTACGTATTACGCGGCAAATTAATGCAAGACAGTTTAAAGACATAGTTTATTATCAAATCTAAAATACCTGTACATTTTAGATTTGCATTGTTTGTAGTCGCGCAATTCATTGCGCCTCTTACATATCAGTGGTTTTGAAAAGGAGAAATTATGGCAAAACACACATGTTTGATGATTGGTGGAAGCGGTATGGCTGGCGGTTGGATTCACAACTTCAGAAATAATTTTAGTGACCGCGTTGAGATTGTTGGTTTGGCAGATGTTAAGGAAGATGTCCTAAAAAACCAGGGTGAGGCGTTAGGGTTAAATTCTTCACAACTTTTCATAGATTTCAACGAAGCGTGTGCGTCTGTCAAAGCAGATTTTTGTGGTGTTGCAACGCCACCGCAATTCCACAGTCCCGCCGCAATTGCAGCTATGGAAAATGGAATGCCTGTCATCTGCGAAAAACCGATTGCGGATACTTTGGACGCAGCAAAAGCGATGGTACGCACCTCACAAAAAACGGGATTGCCGTGTGCTATTATCCAAAACTATCGCTATGCGAACAATAAACAAGAATTGGTTCGCATCCGTAATGAGGGTAGATTAGGGAGACTCCAACACATTGTCGGAAGATATGCTTGTGATTATCGTCGCTATCTCTCATGGGGTGTGGATTGGCGGCACGACATGGATTTTAGCCTTCTTTTTGAGGCATCAGTCCATCACCTTGATATGCTCCGATTTCTCTCCGGCGGCGATTGTGAAACTTTGGTTGGATTCGGATGGAATCCGAAATGGTCAAGTTTTAAGCACTACTCCAGCGGATACTACTTAATGCGGATGGATAACGGTGTCCACACTTCTTATGAGGGAAACAGTTCCGCAGCAGGTATCATTAACTGTTGGAATGGTGAACACTACCGCGCTGAATTTGAGCAAGGAGCAGTAGAAATCGCAGGTGGAAACCAGATGACTATTCATCGTGTCGGTGGTGAGAGAGAGGTATATGAGGCACCAGGTATTCCACACTACGCGCACCATCATCTGTTTGATGAATTTTTAAATTGGCTTGAAGGCGGCAAACCCTCTGATACACGGATTGAAGACAATATCAAGAGTTTTGTCCTTGTCATCGCTGCGATGGAAACGACAGTTGATGGTCAACCCAAGCATATCACTGAATACCTGAGTGACCTGTCCCTCTAATCCTGAATTTCTTGTTTGAATCTCATGACTATAGCACATAGGTTAGATTGAGCACCGTTAGAATTCGAAAAGGAGAAAATTTATGGCAAAACAAACATGTTTGATGATTGGTGGAGGTGGTATGGCGGCTAACTGGATCCGCATCTTAACTCATGATTTCAGTGATCGGATTGAAATAGTCGGTTTAGTGGATGTGAATACAGATGTTCTCACAGTACAAGGCGAGGCTTTAGGGTTGAGCACCTCACAACGCTTCACAGACTTTAACGAGGCGTGTGCAACGGTCAAAGCAGATTTTTGTGGTATTGCTGTTCCACCTAAATTCCACAATCCCGCCGCAATTGCTGCCATGGAAAACGGAATACCCGTTATTTGCGAAAAACCGATCGCTGATACATGGGATGCAGCGAAAGCAATGGTACGCACCTCACAAAAAACGGGATTGCCGTGCACGATAATTCAAAACTATCGGTATGCGGATAATAAACAGGAATTGATACGTATTCGTGATGAAGGTAGATTGGGAGGACTTCAATACGTTGTCGGTAGATATGGGTGCGACTTTCGTCGCTATTCCGCGTGGGGAGCGTGGCGGCATGATATGGATTTCGGGCTCCTCATTGAAGGTTCCGTTCATCACTTGGACATGCTTCGGTTTCTCTCTGGCGGTGACTGTGAAACCTTGATCGGGTTTGGATGGAATCCGGAATGGTCAAGTTTTAAGCATTATTCAAGCGGTTTCTATCTAATGCGTATGGACAACGGTGTTCATACCTCTTATGAAGGCAACAGCTCGGCGGCTGGCATGGAATACTGCTGGAACCATGAGTACTACCGCGCCGAGTTTGAACAAGGGGCAGTCGAAATCGCAGGCGGAAACCAGATGACTATCCATCGTGTTGGCGGCGAAAAGGAAGTCTACGTAGCACCGCCAGTTCGCTATGAGCATCATCACCATCTATTTGATGAGTTCCTAAATTGGCTTGACGGTGGTGAACCATCTAAAACACGGGTTGAGGACAATATAAAAAGTTTCGCACTTGTCATCGCTGCGATGGAAACGACAGTTGATGGTCAACCCAAGCATATCGCTGAATATCTGAGTGATTTGGATCTCTAAAATCTGAGATATCGCCTCACGAATAGCTATGCATCAGGTGGGTGCTAATTATGTTCAATTCAAATCCAGAAATACCAGTCGTTCTTGACGATATTCCAGAATCCGAGCAGCACGCGCTGCTTGAAAAACTGGCACAATGGATTGTACGCCGAAGTCTAACCACGCCAGCTATCCTTTTTTTAGAGACGGGGAAACCTCTCAACTTTTTAGGGTCCCAATTGCTGATTGCTTTTAGCCCCTTTGTGCAGGCATTTTTCAAGGGAGATCAATATCATAAAATTGCGCTTATTCTCGAAAAAGATGAAAACGTTGAATTACTCATACAATTTATTGAAGAAACTAAAGGGTGAGATGTGAAAAGAAATTAGGAGAAACTTGATGGCTGTTGAACTGAGAATGCTCCAGATGGACCAGACAATGACAAAAGGGAAAATCGGCAAATGGCTTGTTAAGGAAGGCGATACCGTGACACAAGGGCAACCCCTTCTGGAAATTGAAACGGATAAAGTTGTCCATGAACAGGAATCTCCTACTGACGGTGTCATCGCACAAATTCTCCCAGAAGAAGGTAGTAATGTCCCTGTTAATGCGCTTTTAGCGATTATCGCGGCCCCGGGGGAAGAAGTTGAACGCGTTAAAGCAGATACCACAGCAGAACCACAGGAGTCTGATAAACCAGAGCAGCGTGCCCCGACACCTGCTACACCAACGAAAATAGAGTCTCAACAGACTACACAAACGACGGAACACATTAAAGCATCCCCTGCAGCACAACAACTCGCTGAAAAACTCGCTATTGACTTAACGCAAGTAAAAGCGTCTGGTCCTGGAGGTCGTATCCTTGAAAGTGATGTCCATCGCTACATTGAAACGAGAGAGCCGACTCCGACTGAATCAACGCGTCTCAAAGCCTCGCCGCTCGCTCGCCGATTAGCAAAAGAATTTGGGATCGATATTACATCTATTGCCGGTTCCGGTCCTGATGGCAGAATTGTCCGAGATGACGTGTTGCAAGCCACCGATGAGATACCCGCTCAGGCATTTCGTACTGAACCCGCTGCTTCAGAAGTTATTGAGCTTAGCGGCATCCGTAAAATCATCGCCGAACGTATGACGATGAGCGTTCAAACGAACGCAAGTGTCACACTTCATACAGAAGTTGACGCTACAACCCTTGTAGAATTACGCGAACTCTTCAACGAAGAATTACAGAAAAGAGAGGTGAGCCTCACCTACACCGATCTAATTGTGAAAATTATTGCTAATGCATTGCGAGAACATCCACGCCTCAACGCGACACTCACAGATGACGGAATTCGCCTATTAGCGGATATCAATATTGGGGTTGCAGTCGCATTAGAAGATGGACTCGTCGTGCCGGTCATCCGCAATGTTGATAAAATAGGTTTAGCCGCTATCTCTGAGCAGATAAAAAACTTGGCAGAAAAAGCGCGCGGTAATCAACTTACCCCCGGAGAACTTCAAGGCGGCACCTTTACCTTGACAAACCTCGGCAATTTTGGAGTCGATGCATTCACACCTATCATCAATCCGCCTGAATGTGCTATCCTTGGAGTAGGGCGGATTCTCAAGAAACCGGTTGTCTATAACGATGAGATCGCTATTCGGCACATGCTAACCTTAAGTTTGACGTTTGATCACCGTGTTGTGGACGGTGCTCCTGCTGCACAGTTCTTGCAAACAGTGTCTCAATATATTCAGAACCCGTATCTATTGCTTGTATAAGGAAATGCAAATGAAAAAATGGATATGTTTACTTCTCATGCTATTGCTGTTTACAGTTGGGTATGCCCAAGAAACAGATTTTGATATCCTGCTTGCCTCTGATGTCAATGCAGATGGAATAGTGAATATCCGTGATTTGGTATTTGTTGCCTTGCACTTTGGTGAAACACCTTCTGAAGATCAGTATCCCAACCCCGATGTAAACGGGGACAGTGCTGTCAACATTGATGACCTTACATTGGTCGCGAGCCACTTTGGTAAGTATTCTGGCATTCCACTTGAATTAACCGATCAGACGTTTGACAACATAGTGCGTGGCGCAAAACTGCCTATCTTAGTCGAATTTAAGTCCGATTACTGAATCTACTGTTTATTGATGAGACCAGTTGTGTCTGAAATTACCTTAGAATATCGTAACGTTTTCGTCGTAGCAAAATTAGACGTGAACGACAATCCAGTAACAACAGCAGAATATCATATACGAGGAACACCGATTTACCTCCTATTCTATGAAGGAAACGTCATAAAAGTAATCGTCGGTGCTATGTCGAAAGAGAGATTGGTAAATCGGATTCTTGAAGGGTTAAGTACGGTGGTAGAACCACCACTCACACAAGAGCAGGCAGACAGCGAATAACGCTGTCCATTGCCACACTTCCTGCGAAATAGGCTGTAGTAAATCTTTTTCGTTTACTTGTGTTTGTGTGTTTAAGTCTGTTTTGGAGGATAAAAGCGCAGATTCCGTTGCATCAAGTAAATTAACGGCGAATCGTCCAAATAGGGAATCTCCTGCAAAGACAGAATAAATACCCAT
This sequence comes from Candidatus Poribacteria bacterium, assembly GCA_965197475.1. Taxonomy (GTDB): domain Bacteria; phylum Poribacteria; class WGA-4E; order WGA-4E; family WGA-3G; genus MSPOR6. Next base: position 4,080,305 of record CBDANF010000003.1, read on the forward strand.
TTGGTCTGTTTCGGCAAACACCGAATTCTTAAGTTCAAGCATATTCCCATCAGGTTTTTGCACCCTAATAGTAGATTTCTCCTGCATCGGCAAATCAATTTTTACATGTTCTCCGGTTCGGAATGTGGGCGTTGTGCTGTTTCTTTGAGCAGTAATAGCCTTGATCGGTACAGCATTAGATTCAAGCCAAGCTAAGCAGTGATACATAAACAGCGGGGCATCCGGAATAGTAGTGGGGAAAGAAGAAATTTCTGGATTAAACGCATCGAATTCAAATACCAGAAATTGTCTGTCCGCCTTAGTGCCAAACCATACCAACGTGCCTTTCTCTGTTTCAATAAGCGAATTTCCCCAGAGAGGCAATTCTCTACGCACAGATTCCTTTACTTGTAATCCCATAATAGATACGTCCCGCATAATCGGATGCGTTTTGTTTTCTTTGATAACGGAAACAAGGGTTGGGACGATTTCAACAGAAGGTTCTGTCATGAAAGGTAATTCTTGTTGCCAATTAATAAAGATTATGCTCTCTGTGCCGGGAATGTTCAAAAAGTCGTGTGTCGGAAGGATTCCGCCATCAAAAATTATGACATCTGCATCACTCGTGCCGTGGTATTCATCTGTGGATACTGTCTGTAGTTCAACATAGTCCCCGGAACTCCTCAAAAGTTCCGTCAACAAAGATTGATTCCTATCGCTAACGAGCAGGATTCGGAGTTGCCGTTTCGCGTTGAGAATTGCCCAAACCTCGTTGTCCAATTCAAAGTCGTCAGCCACATCAACAAGATGGAGACGAATCGCAACACCTTCCAGCCTTTCCGCATTGATAGAAAACGGAACAGATTTTACCTCGCCAGCGGGAAGTGTCAAGGTTTTTTCAGCAATTGCTGTTCCACCTTCAAGTCCTAACTGGATATCTATTTCCCTTTCTGTATCTGTCCAATTCTGAATACCTGCGAGAACCTTATATTCGTCAGCAATTCTTTCCACACTGAATTGCACAATACCTATGTTTTCTGCTGCCCCTCTGACTGAGATTTTGTTGATGGGCACAGATGTAGTCGGCAATTTTTCAAACGAATCGCTAATAAAAAAGATTTGATCCTGCGGTGAATCCGCATAGCGCGTCGCATAATCAAAAACTGATGTAAACCCGCCGACTGCGTGTGTTGGCACAATATTTTCCACAGCACGGCGCAGTTTATCTTTATCTGTCGTAAATGCTTGTTGAATATAAGGCTTGGGGGCATGCGTTGCCATAATCATCATGCCCCCACTGGCAGAAACCTGATTAATGTGTTTCAGTACTTCCTGTTTAGCAAGTGCAAGTCGGGTTTCTCCCAGCTCTTTCGACTGCATACTTGCCGAATTGTCAACGATAAAGATTATTTTGCCGTGAATTATGCCGGGAATTCGCAACGCAGGACGCGCAACGCTAACGATTATAACGAGTAAGAACAGACTTTGTAAAATGAGGAGTAGCAGATTCCGCAGGCGTTGAAAAGGGATATTCGCTTTCTGGTCCTCAGCATTGGCAAGCCAGAGCATCATACTCGGCACAACGTAACGTTGTCGGCGCAGCCTTAGAAAATGCAGCGCAATCACGATAGGAATAGTTCCAATCAGGTAGAACGCAGCCGGGTTCAGAAAAGCCATTTTTCAATGTCGGGAACAAAAGGGATAAGTAAATTATGAACGTTTGATTTCAAATGATTTCAGAGTATTCAGTTTTGCTATTTCGGATGGTTAAGAGAATGTTACATCTCTATATACCGCCATTCAAATTCCTATGTTTTGGCATAGCGGTATATAGATATTGTTATTGGTTAGGTTCTTGGTCCGAGGGTGTCGTTTGCGGTTCTGAAGATTCGCCGTTCTCTCTTTCGTTGAGATTCTTGATAACCTCCTCAGCATCCAGTTTGCCTACTTCGCCGTAGTTTTGCAAACGTTCACAAGCATCACGAACTTTATCGTATTCATCAAGCTCCAAATAGATATTTGCCAAGTTCTTGTGCATCTCACGGAAAACACCGGGCCAATTCCGTTCACCTTCTTTTTCAACAAGGCGCGTGGCGTTTTCTATAGCAATGTTGACAATATTATCAAGTTCTGCCCTTTCTGAAGCCGAAAACGAGGCATTTTCCTGTTCCTGTTTTTCATTGTAAGAACGCAAAGCACCCAATGCCTTGTCACACTGATTATAAGTCTTCTCAATGCTCAAAGCACCTTCAAAGATTTTTGATAAAAACCCAAATTTCATAAATGGGAGTCTCCGATAGGGACAGATTGCGTTACATGCTAAAAAGCTGTTTTCAGTTGTCCCCAGGTAACTGCCAATTTGTTTCCCGCTTCCACCGCCAAGGCACCAGCAACTCCCAATTCCATAGAAGCTTTAACCTCATCTTCAGTCAACGCTTTTGAATAGATGACGGCTTCATCAATAATCACATTCTCAGCCTTGTGACTGTTTGCGCTTTCACCTGCACCGATATATATGAATGCCTCTTTGTACTTGGGAAACTCAAAGTTTTCAGGCTGTTCTCCGATAAAATCACCGTTGACGTATATTTCCCCATCCTTGCCATCAAAGGCTAAAACGTAGTGGTACCATTCATTCAGTTCAAATGTGAAGTTGTCAAGACTTTTGTCTTGGTGATGACCTGCATCCCAAAACGGTTTAAAATTGGGGTTCACCATCAGACGAAATTCACAACAATCTCCACCAGGCACTTCAATTGAGACGATGCCATCATAATCTGCATGACTATTCAGGTAGAACCAAGCTTCCATCGTAAATTGTCCCTTTTCACCGATTGGAACAACAAAATCGTTAGCAGGACTCATTTGGACAACGCCTCCGGTTAAGTGAACCGCTTTACGAACTTGACCGTCAACGAGTTCGCCATTCCCGGTTAATTCTGCATCGTTACCATTGCCAGAGTTGTCCTTGAATATCTTATCGTCAAGTTTATCAAAAGAGTAGTAAACTAAGATGTCACCCTCTTCAACAGCGTAAGTGTAACTGACAGCGAATATTAATATCACTGAAATCCTAACAAGATTAGATTTCTAAGCATTTCAATTCCTCCTTAATTTTTTATGAATGAAACTATTGTAGCAAAAAAACAGAAAGGTGTCAACAAATTATAAATGCTCCTGCGGAGCCATTCAGTTTTCGGTTTTTTGTGCGTTTTAGCCGTCCAGCCGCGACTAGGAGGTCGCTCCTACAGAGGAGGGACTTTGAGCAGAAGGTTGCAACTACTGGAGAATTGAATGCCCCTGGACATCTTCTTGACATCAACACACGTTTATACTATACTTAAAACAAGACACTGAAACCTTAAATCCTGGTGCTGGAGGATGACATAATGCAGAAAAAAACCAGTCTGTTCCGACACCGGACGGTAAATCTATATCAAAAACAGAACTCGCTAAAGTTTTAGCGGGAATTGAACGTCACTAAGCGGAGAGAAATGATTAAATTCAGGTTTTCGGGACGTTATGTCCAGAAACCTCGCGCTTGCTTTTTTGTTGTCTACTTCCTGCTGCTTACAATGTCAGCATTGGGACAGACAGAATTTCCGTTTGAAACTGCGCGTCCGCTTTATGTAGGCGCGCGTGCATTAGCGATGGGGAACGCTTTTACTGCTGTTGCTGACGATGCTACCGCCGGGTTTTGGAATCCTGCGGGGTTGATTCAGTGGCAGGGCGTTAAACTTTTTGGTGTCACCAAGTTTCACGATCAACACTATTACCGGTTTGACCCGAAAGGCATTGGTTATAGCTGGCGTGGCTACAGTCTCTATTGGGGGAACAAAATAGCCCTTGATGTTGCAAGTGGTATCCCTGATTTCAACTATTACGGTGTCGCACGCCAACTCGGTGCGTATCTTGCTATAGGATTAAGCCTCAAGTTCAAACGGCGGCATCCTTCTGATTATTACCAATTCTTTGGTTACCACACCTCTTACGACATCGGTTTGCTCTTTAAACCGCGTCCAGAACTCAAATTCGGTTGTCTGTTGCAGAACCTTGAAGGGCGCGGTGTTCAGTGGGTGACGCTTGGCACCGCCTACCGTTATGACACATATCAATTCTCGGCAGACATCGCACTCTCTACCGAGGATGCGGAGCAAGAGTTTTACTTTGGTGTTGAATGGGTGCCGTCATCGTTTTTTTCTATGCGGGTTGGCAATTCAAACGGTTTTTTCACTGGCGGCGTTGGTCTGCGGATCGTTGATGTGTATATTAATTATGCCCGAATTTTTGAGGAACGTTTCAAATCGGATTTCATCTCCGCTGAACTAAAGTTTTGAATGTTTTTGAATAAGGATTCGCAGGATTATAGTCTGTCTCATAAATTAGACATTATAATGATTTAAATAACAGGAGTTTCATAACGCGAGGGTCTAAAGTTTAGTCGGAAGTTGTGTAAACCACAACAAGTTTCCATAACTAAATCACAAAACCCTTTCTTCCAATTCCTGAGTTTATCTTTGACAATGCGGCATCTTTTGACACCACTAATCGCATGTTCAACGCGTATGCGTATAGACGCTATCTTTCTATTGTTTTCTTTTTCTTCATTCGTCCGTTCTCTACCTCTCGGTTTTTTCTTCGGTTGAATGATGTTTATATCCGGGAGAACGAAACCCTGAAAACCGGTATCTTGGGACAATGTGCTACCCTGTGGCACACAATAGCCCACCATATCGGCTATGTGTTTGTCATGGTGTCTTCCTTCAAAAGAAGGTGTCAATAGGACGACTTTGCAGGTCTCATTGATAATCAGATTATTTTTCACTGTATGGCATTTCTTTTTACCACTATAATACGCCTTTTGAGTTGACGGGTCTTTTGGGCGTCGTATAGGGCGTTCGGTGCTATCATGAAAAAAATGTTCTCCTTCTTGATTTTGAGTTGATACTTTTGATGGAGCACATATAGGTGCGGGGTCTGTTTCCCGAGATGGCAACTCTCCAAGTTCTGCTAATGCTTTGTTCAATATCGATAAAAGCAAGTGAATCCATCTATTAGCAAGAGGTTGAGACATGCCAAAGAGCGCACCGAATAGCACTTGTTTCGGTGCTTCACGAAGGTAAATCAGTATAAATAGCAACATATCTTCAGGTGTATCAAAACGACTATTTTTATACGGTTTATATCTCCGTTTTTTGCGCGGTTTTCCTGCAAGGGTATGTGTTTGAACATACTCTAAAAAACATTTAGTAAAATAAGGTGATAGTTCAGTCCAATCTTCTAAGGTATATCCGGTGAGGGACAGGAGCGTATCAGGTTTGTCCCTTAGTTCTTGAAAACTTATCATGAGTTAGCCTCCTATTGTCCGATTGTAATAAGTATAATAGAGACTAACCAAACGGACAACTAATTAGTTATAATGTCTATTATGTGTAGGTTAAGGTCTTGGGTTCTCCTCGCCATTTCTGGCTAAGAAAACAACGGATGGGCACGGGAACCTGCTGCTACGATAAAGGTAGGATATTCTTTTTGAACTGTCCTATTCAATTTCCTCTTCCTAATTTAATAACATTTCTAATTGATAAAATATCAGTTGTTATGCTTGAAGAGACACTTATAATCTGATAACATAGTTTCTAAGCGGAAAAGAGGATCCATTGTCCAACATCCTTTCAAAATGTTGTTCGCTCATGTCAAGAGTAAGTGCTTTTGACGAGTTTTGCTATAAAATCAACACTGACAGCTTTTAGATTCATGACGAACTCACAGATTGCGACGTAACCGGCGAGGAACTTTTTATGAACGCCACGAAAGGGACGAAGGAAGTTTCGCAGCGTCGTCCAGGCACCTTCAATCGTCCTTGTATGGATCTCGTAAAGACCATCACCGTCTGCGTCTCTTGCCCACTCGCCATCCTTATGGAGAACAATCTCACGGGCGCGCTGAATACGGTTATAGCCACGCCAACCATCCGTATACACCGTTGAAGTCGGCAACGTCCACTGATGAACGTGTGTTGAAAGCGTCGCAGAATCGGTGTGCCGCACAACACGTAATCTCAGGAGACCGCTTTCGCGACCTTTCGTCCCAACAATAGGCGGACGATCATTGTCATAAGTCCCATGTCCCCTGCGTTTATTGCCACGCCGACGCGGCGGATCCGAAGCATCAACGTGCTTATCGCCTTTTTCACCGGCGTTTTGAAACATCTCATCTGTTTCGACTTCAGCATCAGGTAAAGCAGCTTCGGGTTGTATCTGCTCTGCCGAAGTTTGGAGTTTACGTCTTATAGAAAGAACGGTTTGACGACTTAGACCCAGTTCACACCCGAGTTGTGCACTTGAAACACCTTGACAGACACCGCGCAAAAGCAGAACGACCTGTGAGGGACGAAACTGCGTGCCAGCAAAGACCGTCCCGGTATAGAGGTTGTAGATGCTCTCACAGTGTTTGCAGCGATACACTTGTAGACCACTTGTTTCAGTCGGACGGAACTTGCGTGCCTCCGCCACGCTCGCTTGGCATTTTGGGCAACACAGCCCTTGAAGGTGGAAATGATCCAACACCCACGCTTGAGTTTTTTCTTCATCCAGGAGAGATTGTATTGGAAAGTCCATAGGTAACACGCTAACATAACTTTGAAAAAATAGCACTTACTTTTTACATGAGCCAATGTTGTTTATTATGAAAGGATAACCTCTTTTCTGCTTTTTAGCAAAAATAAAATTGTCCAAACTATAGTATTATTATCAGACTCACGTTATTGGTAGTGTATCACACGGTTCACCCACAAAATTGAGAAAATAGATCGCGATGCGAATTCTTTATGTTATTGATTCCATGACAAAAGACGGTGCAGAATCACAACTATTCAAGACGTTAACACGGTTCGCACCTGACCAATATGAAGTGTCCGTTGTGCTAAGTCGTGCTGAAGGGGAACGCCTCAGTGAACTTGCCGCGCTTCCTTGCGTTCGAGATGTAACCATACTCACAGGTGAAAGCAAACGGATGAAACTGATAGAAAAAGCATTCGCACTCGGTGGGATTGTTAAGGCAGTTGAACCCGACATTGTGCATAGTTGGCTGTGGTATTCTAATTTCCTCTGCGGTGTTTCCCATAAATTCGGATTGTGGCGAAAGATTCCATTCATTGCCTCACAGCGGGGTGATTACCATGCAAGATACAGCAAATTCCGACTCTGGCTTACGGAAAAACTGATTTACAATACTGCGGACTGCCTTCTGACGAATTCAGAGCAGATTGCACGACATCTCCACCAACTGTATCCAGATAAAAAGATTTATAGCATTCCCAATCTATTGGAACTACCTACCGATGCCTGGACTCAGAAGCGAAAAGATGCAACTGAAGAGAAGTTAATAGTAAGTGTTGGACGCTTTGCACCGGAAAAAGGTCACCGTTATTTGATAGAGGCATTAAACTTACTAAATCGTAAAAACATTAAGTGGCGATGCACGTTTCTCGGTGACGGTGAACTGGAGTCAGAACTTCGTGCGCTAACGGCAGTGTACATATCGGATAAGGTCATGTTCCCTGGGTTTTGTGAGGATGTCTTTTCTGAGCTTTTGAAAGCGGATGTCTTTGTGCTTCCCTCGCTACACGAAGGTTCGCCAAATGCGTTGATTGAGGCGATGGGTATCGGCATGCCGTGCATCGCATCAGATGTTGGCGGGATCAGAGACCTGGTTGAAAATAAAAAAAACGGCATCCGAGTTCCATCACAGGATTCGGTGGCGTTAGCAGAAGCATTGCATCGTCTACTGGCAGAACCTGCGTTTGCGTGTGAGTTAGGTAAAAATGCACGCGCTACCATTCAGCAAAAGTTCGACAGTGCCAAATCTCTCCAAAAATTAGAAGATATTTATCAAAGCTTCTTATAGGCAGCAATCATGTCTTACCGGCTCTCAAACTTTGCCAAAAATGCTGTTTCAACCTTTCTCTGCTTATTTGGCATTCCGTTGTTCATCCGAGAGTGGGTGTGCCGGAACCGGGTTGCGATCCTCATGTATCACGACGTACCGCCCGACATCTTTGCAAAACATATCGCTTATCTTTCTCGGCATTTTAAAATTATCTCATTAGATACGTTAGTCTCAGCTATCTACAAAAAAGATTTTTCCGAAATCCCTCCGAAAAGCGTTGTGATTACGATCGACGACGGACACGCTGGTAATATCGCACTCTTGCCAATTATCAAACAGTCTAAAATTCGTCCAACAATCTATGTATGCACACAGATAATCAACACATACCGACATTTCTGGTTTAAAATTGCGGGACAGTCTAAAAAAGAGAAAGAGCATCTGAAAAAACTACCGAATGCAGAAAGGTTAACACTTCTCAAGGATTCGGCTAGCTTTGAACTTGAAAAGGAACATCAAGATAGACAGGCATTGAATACCGATGAGATGAAAGAGATGATGCAAAACGTTGACTTTCAACCGCACACCCAATTCCATCCCATCCTGCCACAATGTGCGGAAACAGAATGTAAACAAGAGATACTTGGCAGCAAAACCGACTTAGAGAAGTTTTTGGGAATTGAATGTCAGCATTTCAGTTACCCAAATGGGGATTATACCGAACGCGAGATTGAGATTGTCAAAGCAGGAGGGTTCCGTTCCGCACGCACAACAGATATAGGATGGAACCGGGTTAATACACCACTCTATCAACTGAAAACTATTCCGATTTCTGATGATGCTGAACTCATCCGCTTTCGCGCAGAGCTGACGACAATTCCACAGCGAATTGGCAGATGGATAAGAAATTTACGCTCATGTCAAGAGTAAGTGCTTTTGACAAGTTTTGCTATAAAATCAACACTGACAGCTTTTAGATTCATGACGAACTCACAGATTGCGACGTAACCGGCGAGGAACTTTTTATGAACGCCACGAAAGGGACGAAGGAAGTTTCGCAGCGTCGTCCAGGCACCTTCAATCGTCCTTGTATGGATCTCGTAAAGACCATCACCGTCTGCGTCTCTTGCCCACTCGCCATCCTTATGGAGAACAATCTCACGGGCGCGCTGAATACGGTTATAGCCACGCCAACCATCCGTATACACCGTTGAAGTCGGCAACGTCCACTGATGAACGTGTGTTGAAAGCGTCGCAGAATCGGTGTGCCGCACAACACGTAATCTCAGGAGACCGCTTTCGCGACCTTTCGTCCCAACAATAGGCGGACGATCATTGTCATAAGTCCCATGTTCCCTGCGTTTATTGCCACGCCGACGCGGCGGATCCGAAGCATCAACGTGCTTATCGCCTTTTTCACCGGCGTTTTGAAACATCTCATCTGTTTCGACTTCAGCATCAGGTAAAGCAGCTTCGGGTTGTATCTGCTCTGCCGAAGTTTGGAGTTTACGTCTTATAGAAAGAACGGTTTGACGACTTAGACCCAGTTCACACCCGAGTTGTGCACTTGAAACACCTTGACAGACACCGCGCAAAAGCAGAACGACCTGTGAGGGACGAAACTGCGTGCCAGCAAAGACCGTCCCGGTATAGAGGTTGTAGATGCTCTCACAGTGTTTGCAGCGATACACTTGTAGACCACTTGTTTCAGTCGGACGGAACTTGCGTGCCTCCGCCACGCTCGCTTGGCATTTTGGGCAACACAGCCCTTGAAGGTGGAAATGATCCAACACCCACGCTTGAGTTTTTTCTTCATCCAGGAGAGATTGTATTGGAAAGTCCATAGGTAACACGCTAACATAACTTTGAAAAAATAGCACTTACTTTTTACATGAGCCGAAATTTATTATGGACACTAACAAATTAACAAAATGGCATCGTGCCTATATTCAGAACGCTTACCGAGAATTGGAACAAGGCACAACACGAAAACAACTTAACACGCTCAACATCAAGGCTGCTGGCAAAAAAGTATTGGATGTCGGATGCGGACCAGGAAACCTTCTTGCTGCACTATCAGTAGACCATCCGCAGCTCCTAATCGGTGTTGACGTAGATGAGACCTTCTTAACTATTGGACGTTCTAAAATCGAAAAATTCATAGCTCTGCTTTCAACATTTCCTGCCTTTATTCGCGGTTCACTCCCGACCTTACCTTTTGCAGACGAAACCTTCGATCTCGTAACCTGTTTTCTCGTTTTGCCGCATGTGCCTGATGATAAAATCGCCTTAACTGAACTCACACGCGTTCTAAAACCGGGCGGCACTCTTGCTATTTCTGGACACGGATTGGGATTTCCGCTCCATTATCTGAAACGTTTCAGGCTAAAACCGTTGCAGATGTATCTCGCCAGTCTAATTTATAGATGCACAGGGAAAAAGTGGATCCGTAACACGCTACAAAGCGAAAAAGAAATTTGCGATATATTAGATAGTATAGGTTTGATAGTAGATGTCAAGAACTACAACAAAAAGGTGTTTGGATGCATCGCCACCTACTGGATTAAGGCGACGAAGAGTGAAATGAGCCCTAACGCAACGCAGTAATAGGAAAATAGAGAGAATTTGCCTCGGTTTAAAATAGCCAGTAGAAATCGCAACGCGATATAACCGACAATAAACGAGGCAAGCATTCCTGCAGCCACAATATAGAAAGGGATGGTGGTGTCATCAATATCCCGTATTTTTAGCGCAACGGCACCAAGAATAGCGGGAATTGAAAGCAGGAAGGAGTATTCCGCAGCAGTTTTCGCTGGAATTCCCAAAAATAGCGCAAGTGAAATCGTTGTTCCAGAACGAGAGATACCGGGTGTAATCGCACATCCTTGTGCAACGCCAATAAGCGGTGCGTGCCACGTTTTGAGTTTCTCAGTTATAGCATCGGTGCTATCCGTGTCCTCTTTGCGCAGGCGAGGTAATTGAAGAATTATACCAGTGAGAATTAGCATGGTGCTGACAAGCAACGTTTCATCAAAGAAGGATTCCAACTCTGTCTTGAACAGCACTGCGACGATACCTGTCGGTATAGTTCCGAGCAGTATCAACCATATAAATCTGAGTTCATGGGACGCGTTGAGCGTGGCAATCGGTTTCCGATAAAGCTGCGTGTCAACAAGCACAGATAATCCATCGACCATTAATCTTGCTATTGCGTCTCGATAGACGACAAGGACAGCGACTAATGTCCCTACATGTAACATTACATCAAAAAGGACAAGTGGTTCTTCCAATTCGAGAAACTTTTGTGCTAAAACAAGATGTCCTGAGCTACTAACGGGGAGAAATTCGGTTAATCCTTGTAAAATGCCGAGAAAGATCGCTTCAAGAATTGTCATAGCGTACATTATAACAATGAACGCCACGACCTGCAAGTCTATAATTCAAATGAGGGTGAATATTTGTCAAAAATTGTCTATCCTTCCGATATTATTGGGATAGATCCTCAAGATTATAAATTACCTAAAAAATCGGCAGCCCCAGCGGGGCGGAATGTTTATAGAAACGCGAGCAAACAACTCCTCTTTTATTAGTTAACCAATACTATCCTTTAAACAAAAAATGGCAGATGAGATAGACAGATACGGCAATCCGCATCGTCTATCTCGCCTGCCTAAGAGTTTAATGCTTAGACATACTTACCGATTGAAGAGGAAGGCACGGGAAGAAATAAGTGCCCAGAGCAGGTCCTCTGTGTCTTCACGTTCTTTTGAACCTTCGGTAAGATATGTCGTAGCCTTTTCAAGTTCCACTTCAGTGGGTAAACGACTCAAAGTCATTAGATACAACTCCGTCACCAATTCTGCTGGTGGCAGTTTTTCGCCGGACTTCGGTTCAAGAAGCTCGGTAATAGTGCCATTGCCATCCCTCAACTTTCCGTTTACATAAGGTGAGTTGATGATGTGAAGTGCTTGGGTAAGCGTCGGTTCAAGTAGCGGATCTAAGTTACCTAAGAATTCCCTATTTGAACGTCCGAAAAGACTAAGGAAACGGTTACCCACTGGGAGCGGCAACTCTATGGCGCGAGTTCCTTCTGGGTACCTCCCATATTTCTCCGATTTACCCGTTACATCATTTAGCACATCAAGCAATACTTGTGCCATCATGGGGCGTGGCATAAAACGAGAGAAAAATCTATCATCTAATTCATTCGTTTCGTTCGGTTTTGCGGAGAGTTGATAGGTTCGAGAGTTTAACATCAGTTTGATAATATGTTTGGTATCATACCCGCTTCTGATAAACTCTTCCGCTAATGCTTCTAAGAGCCCTTCAACACTTGCGGGCGTTGTCGCACGCATATCGTCAACGGGGTCAACGATTCCCCTACCGAAATAGTAACTCCACAAACGGTTGACGGTCGCCTTTGCAAAGTATGGATTTGAATCGGCAGTAATCCAATCAGCGAGATGCTGTATCGCATCCTCTCTATATGCCTCTGGAAGCGTTTCACCGCCAAGGAAGGTCGGCTGTGCGACTTGTCCCCGATTCCCTTGCACGGATTGGTTAATAACACGTCCTCCGGGGTTGTGATAGACGACCAGTTCTTGGTAGAGTTCACCTCCACGGGTGTTGACTTTACCTGTGAATGCGGCGAAGTTCCAATAATCGTCGGTTGTCCACTCGTCAAAAGGATGTTTATGACATCGGGCACAACTGAGACGGATACCGAGGAACACTTGCGCTGTGGTTTCGGCTCTGCCTGAAGGTTGACGTTCTATCCGATAATAGTTGGTCGGTCCGTTCTGATAGGTACTACCGGTGGCAGTCAACACATCGTGTACAAACTTGTTATACGGTGTGTTTTCAGCAACGGAATCTCGGATAAACTCGTGGAAAATGACAGCGGCACGGTCACCAAATTCACCGTTTCCGAGTCTTCGCGGGTGTACTCGCAACATATCAGCCATTTTTAATGTCCGCAGATCAACCCATTCTGGTGTTTCCATTAGCGTATCAATTAGACGCGAACGTTTCTCTGGGTTTGAATCAGCGAGGAACTCTTTGACCTCATCAGATGTAGGCAACTTTCCGACAGTATCCAGATAGATCCTCCGAACGAATTCGGAATCTGAAGATAGTTCGGAAGCGCGCACATTTAATTTTTTGAGTTTTGCTGCAACGAACTCATCGATAAAATTGTTTGTTAGAATTTCCGGGTACGGTTTTCCATCAGATTCTCTCGGTACAGTAATGAAACTGGAGGAGACAACGCCTAAGTATCTTGCTAAGATAGCAGTGCCACCCCAACGCGTACTCGTCACCAGTCCAGATGGTGTAACCGTAGCTACAGGCTCATCTTTAGATTCATAAACAGCTTGAGCTGTAACATCTTCTATTGACCCATCAGTGAAATAGGCGAGTGCTTTTAGCTGCGTGGTTTCACCAACAGAAGTAAAAACAGCTTCTTTCGGTTCAAGTTCAAGTTTTTCCAAACGCGGTTCGTCAGGTGAAAAGGGAGCCCCAGCAGATATCCATCGCAAGATGGTTTCCGCTTCATCAGAATTAGGATCAAATCTCAATCCACCTGCATGTGGAACTTGTCCAGTTGGTTTTAGATAAAGGAGACTCTGCTCGGGTTCAAGAAGATTGATACGCCTGCCCCGGCTGTGATGCACAATCGGTTCATAATCACTTTCTGGATTGAGAGTGAGTAAGGACAGATTCAAGCCACCTTGACCACCGAATTTACCGTGGCAGAGACCAGCAGAACACCCCATTTTATCAAGGATTGGTGCAATATTTTTAAGAAAAAGCGGCGCACCTTCTTTTGTTTTATTATCAAGTTGTCCTTCGCTGTCTGTATTTCCCCAACAAGATGGGGAAACCAGCATGTATGTAAATGCAGCGATGGCACATACGATGAGGATAGGAACTATACTGTTCCATCTTACGCTTTTCATGTCATATCTCCTTCCTTTAACAAGGAATTCATAATGATATTGTGCTACCAATTCAACGAGGCTATTTAATACCTCGAATTTCGTTCAACATTTAAATTTTATTATGCGGTCAAGTTTTCAACCATTTTCCATAAACGTTTCATGTTTAGAAATTTTCCCACAAATTATACAAATACCTCAGAAAAGACTTCGGACATATTTTCAACAAAGTAGAATGCAAGTCCTTCCTGGATATCTTCTGGAATCTCAACAAAATCCTTTTGATTCCCTTGTGGGACAATGACTTTTTTAATACCCGCCTGTTTAGCAGCAAGGATTTTCTCTTTGATACCGCCAATAGGCAACACCCTGCCTCTCAAGGTCAACTCCCCAGTCATAGCGATTTCTGGATCAATGCCTCGCTTTGTAGCTATAGAAGCCAGGGCAGCGGCAATTGTGATGCCTGCAGAGGGACCGTCCTTGGGAATAGACCCCGCAGGCACATGGATGTGGATATCATCTTGTAGTACGAGTGAATCGAATTCAAGTGAAGACGCTTGCGATTTGATATAAGTTAATGCAGTTTGTGCCGATTCTTGCATCACACCCCCTATCTGCCCAGTGATAAGGAGGTCGCCCTTTCCACTTTGCTTTTGTGAGGCAGTTGCTTCTACAAACAGGATTTCACCGCCGGCAGGTGTGACAGAGAGCCCGGTAGCAACACCGACATCAGCAGTTCTACCAGCGATTTCAGAGTCAAACTTTGGGGGACCGAGATAATTCGGTATTTCTCTAATACCAATCTTAGCACGGTCAGTTTGACCTTCTGCCACGCGGCGTGCGGATTTGCGGCAGAGCTTGCCAAGTTCGCGCTCCAGATTCCGAACACCTGCCTCGCGGGTATATTTCATGATGACCTTTTCAATCGCTGCACTGGAAATACCTAATTGCTTTTTAGTAATTCCATTTTCCGTAAGTTGACGAGGGATGAGATACTGTTTAGCAATCTGCTTTTTCTCGGTTGAAGTGTAACCCGGCAACTCAATTGTTTCCATTCGATCGCGAAGTGGTGGCGGAATTGTGTGAAGTTGGTTTGCTGTCGTGATGAACATGATCTGCGACAAGTCAAATGGAACATCCAAATAATTATCAGTGAATGCATGGTTTTGTTCAGGATCGAGCACTTCAAGTAATGCAGCCGCAGGATCACCTCGAAAATCGGAACCGAGCTTGTCTACTTCGTCAAGCATAAAGACTGGATTATTGGATTCTGCCTGCCGTAGCCCTTTAATGATACGACCAGGCATTGAACCGATATAGGTGCGCCGATGCCCGCGAATCTCGGCTTCGTCGTGCATCCCACCTAAGGAGAGACGGACAAATTTTCTACCGATAGCGCGCGCAATTGATCTACCGAGAGATGTTTTTCCCACCCCAGGCGGTCCTACGAAACAAAAGATAGGTCCCTTCATGTCAGACTTGAGAATTCGCACAGCAAGATGTTCAACAATACGTTCTTTGACTTTCGTCAAATTGTAGTGGTCTGCATCAAGAATCTCCATCGCCTTTGAGAGGTCGATAGAGTCTTCTGTGTTGACTGCCCACGGTAGATTAAGAAGCCAATCCAAATAATTCCGTGATACGGTTGATTCTGGAGAATAGGATTGCATTTTGGAAAGACGATTCAGTTCTTTGATAGCTGCTTTGTGTGCTTTCGACGGTAAATTGGCATCTTTCAACTGTTCGCGCATTTCGTTAACATCAGACGCTAAATCATCTGCCTCACCAAGTTCTGTCTGAATTGCTTTGAGTTGTTCACGTAGAAAGTATTCACGTTGTCCTTTATTGATAACAGCTTGTGCATTGGATTGAATTTTGCTTTCCAACTCATGGAGGTCAACCTCTTTTGCGAGGATCACAGTAAGTTTATTCAGTCGATCAATGATCGGGATTGCCTCAAGAACCTGCTGCTTTTCTTGAGGTTTAAGGTCTAAGACAGCGGCGATATAATCGGCTAAACGCCCAGGTTCATCAATACTTTTGGTCAGGATCCCATATTCTTCCTGATAACGGGAGGATAGTTGGACAATCCGTTGGAACATTTCGTCGGTACTACGAACAAGTGCTTCGATTTCTAAATCGCCCTCGTCACCATCTTCAATATCCACTTCATCTTCATCTTGTAGAAGACGAACGCGTGCCTTTAAGAATGGCTCAGTGTGAAGTATCTCCTCAATTTGAACCCGAGCACGACCATTGGCAAGAAATAGCATATCTTCTTCATCTTTTTTCGCACGAGGAATGTGAATTAGACTGCCAATAGGACGTAATTCTTCCAAGGTCATGTCTTTCACTGCGCGCGGGTCTGTGTCGAGACTGCGACCTGAAGTGGTTTGGAAAATACAGAGCATCCGATCACCGTTTAACATCGCATCGTCAACAGCATCCATAACCATCTTTCCTGACAACGCAACATGATGCGGCGGGAATGGTGGAGATGGCGGCATATAGGGAAAAATTACAAGATCATCTACTGGGAGGACCGCTAGTTCCGCCGTCTCTAAGGTTTTTTCAACGTTCTCATGTTCTTCAGAATTTTCAGGTTCTGTGGTGTTTTCGTGTTCAATTTCCATTACTATCTTTTCTCCTTTTCTAATTCTCTCAACTCAGCTGCATCGCTACGCTGATCTTCATACAGCATCATTTTAAAACTTCTAAGGCGATATATGAGGAGCCTCCCGCAAGCATTCCCAGAACTATAAAAGAAAGTTTACTGTTCATCTGAAGCATCTTTGCTGGACTGATGGACACTGTTAATCCATCCGCGTTCTCCTTCAATAACTACCTCTGTCTTAAGTTCAGCGCACCGTTTTTGATAATCTTGCAATGTCTCTATAGCGGATTCTTCCAAATTTTCATCAGTAACATCGGTAGTCTCTGAAGCAGAATCTTTGGCTTTGAGGAGGATCGGTTGAGGAATTGACGCACCCCGTTTATCTGTTAAAATAGGTATTAATTCAATAGACTTGAGTGCTCCTTCTACAAAAGTCACTTTAGGAATAATTGTGCGTGCATGCTGTAACTCATAGGTGTCATAGATGAAGTCTGCCAAACTGTAGATAATTGGTTTTTCGTTGTAGAGTTCTATCCCACCAAGGGTATGGAGTTGTTGGCACAAAACTAAATCGGCACCAGCATCAATGAGTGCTTGTGCAAAGATGCGTTGGCGTCCAACACTTGCTTGTCGTGTTGCCGTTTCTGATTCTCTCTTACCCCAATGGAGCCAGACAATAACAAGTTCTGCGGTTTCATCTACCTGTCGGACAGCATTCATCATTTGGCTATAGGCAGCAGATGCAACAACGTTCAGCGATGCCATATTGAATTCATTTCCGCGCAAATACGCCAATAAGGCAACTTTTTTAGAGTTGACATCCAACCATGCAGGGGCATTTGCCGCTTCAGGTGAAGTTCCAGCTCCCATTGATTTAACGTTATACCATTCCAAATTGGTTACCGTATCTTCAAGTGCTTCAACCCCAAAATCCATGATATATGGTGTCGCTAAGGATATTGCGTCAAACCCTGCATTTGCGAGTGCACGCGCAAGTCCAGGTGCAGCACGGAAACGCAGTTCTCGCCTCGGATCCGGCTCCCCTCTATCTGAAATGCTGGTGTTAAGGGATACTGTTGCAACATCTGCTGATTGAATGACAGATGCTGTGCCCTCAAAAAATATACCCGCACCCTGACGTTCGATCAATGGTGTCAAGCTGCTTCCTACTGTAATATCCCCTATGGCGATGACAGATATCTCTTCAGTGTCCGACTGCGAAGCATTTAATGTGATGCTGGTCTGTATAAATAGAAAGACAAAAATGAGAAAGAGTGTTGTGTTTTTCATAATTCTTTTATTCTTTTTTCAGTTGAGTACCGATCGCTATCAAAGCATCCGCAAGAGCTTGTCGGTCTAGCTGGTTGGTGTTTTGGAGCATTTGTGTTTCCGTCTGAAGCCCATCAATTTGCGCCTGAAAATCAGTTGCAAACTCATTGATGAGCATGGACAACTTTTCAAGGTCATTCTCACTACGACTAATGAGTTCGTCTATACGACTATCAACGCGACGCACTATGTTGTCCGGTATATTACCGTATTGCGCTTTTACATCTGATATTTCCTTCAATAACCTTGCTTCGACTTCAGCGATATTCTGTTGGACAGTTTCAAATTCTTGGGTCAATCTTTCGAGTTTTTCATTGTAATTACGGAAATCGTCTCCAAAAATATTGTCTCTGAGATAGGATTCTAAGTTTTGCGGATTTGTCTGTTGTGGTTCTTGTGTATCTTCTATCACAGGCGGTTGCTGTGTTTCTTTCATTAAATGTCTCCTTTGCAAATCTTAGTAATTAACACTACGCATCCTATCTTTCTAAGGTTTCTAATATAAATATGCTGGTAGGCAACTATGGAATTTAGTATTATTTATGCGCTACTGTAGGGTTCACATTTCACGATTTTACAATAAAAGTGTTATGGATAGTTATACAAATTTTCTGGCGTGCGATCATCTTGTTCTACGTCTAATTGTACTGTGGGTTGACCTTGTTCTACCGATTCATCTTTTGACTGTGTGCGGCTGGCGTTAAATTCACGGAGGATACAGTTGACGATTTCTTCGCTATACGCTTCCACAGAGACATGTCGCTGATTTGCTTCCCATGCCATTCGCGCTACCGCTTCAAAGTACTCGGCGTGTTTGTAAGCATCCAAAAGGTCTGTCCCACGTGAGAAGGTGCCATGTCCAACCCAGTAAAGAATATGACGCATTGGGGCAGAACCGTTTTCAAAAAGGCACAAACTCTCATAAGACAATTCCGGTATCCCAGGTACTCGTTCTTGGACGAACCCAATCCCACCAGAAGGATCGTAAATGATAGGTGTCTCCGGTTCGTATCCCTTAAGAAAATTATAAAAACGATCTGGGTGCCCGTGTTCTGTGCGCGAGATTAGGTTTAGAAACTTCGGCTGCAAGTGGACTAAGGCTTGAAATCCGTGTTTTTCCAGCTGCTCAAAAATCAGTAGGTAATGGAACATCTCACTCGTGGGCACACACTGCTGTGACGTATTTTCCAGTACTGTGGAATTCTCTATCTCAGCCTGTGTCTGAGTGCCAAAACGCATTCGATAGTGTGTTCCATCTGCTTCTACCTCAATGACCGTAAGATTTAGCGCGGGGTGCTCTATGCCTATCATGTCTAACCGCGACCCCGATTTAGTCAAAAGTACATGCCTGCCTGCCAACCCTTTTACAACAATTGCTGCAGGTAATGCATACCGTGGTGACCCATCATAATCAATAAGACATTTCGCATCTATCGGTTCTGATAGTATCACCCCCATGTTACCCGCTGAAGCCCATAAATAGTCGTGTGCATGTGCATGTGCCCCCACCCAACTCATTTGACCAATACATGTGCCTAATTCACTATCAGGTGAAATAGGATGGAGGTGCAATTGATAACCTCTTGCACACCACTGTCGGTAACGGTAACTGTGCGGAGGCGGTATTTGCTGGTGCGTCAGGTAAGGATTGACTAATGATAAATTTGCTTGCACTATTTTATCGTTCTGTTCTGGAATACTTTAATTTTAAATAATACCATGTTTCAGAGGCTTTGGCAAGTTAAATCTCAAATTATGTATAAAAACCCATCGCTTGACACACGCCCGTTTTTGCGTTAAAATTGAACCACTAACAGAATCGAATAATGGAGTGGGAGATGACACTAGAGAATGTGCAAAACACCGAAATATCGGATCCGTTTGTTGAACCTTCGGATAGTGATACTTTATGGCGTTACATGAGTTTCGCTAAATTTATGGATTTATTAAAGAATGGGTTATTTTTCGCGAAAGCCTCTTTATTTAATGATCCGGCAGAAGGTCAGATACCGCAGAAGAATGTAAAAGAAATTCTTGCTATAGGTGAGAAAATAAATAAGGAATATAATCCTAAATGGAAAGGAGATACAGTTCATGGAAGTACCCCGCCGTTTCATTCAGGTATTGATACAGCAGGAGCCTCTCGTCAAACACTGTGTTCCTGTTGGTATTTACAACCTAATCAATCTGTTAGTATGTGGGACAGATATGGTAATGAAGGTGTTGCTATTAAAACAACTGTTGAACGTGTAAAAGAAGGTGTCAATGGATATAGGAAAATTTTTCGCATAGGAAAAATCAAGTATATTGACTACGACAATACGGTTGATTTCGGTTTGAATATCAGGTGGGAAAATCGTCAACCACGTTATGATCACAATTTTGACTACAAGAGATTTTTGCACAAACAAAAAGAATATGAGGACGAAAATGAAGTTAGACTCATAATGCTTAATGAATATTATAGCAAGATATTAAGTAGTTTTCTCACTATAGGGCAAGTTCGCGAGATACCATTAACAATTAATAAGAAATGGAAAAACACCTGGGGGTGTATAGAACTACCTATGAATGGTATATCTTTGCATATTAAACCTGAAATTCTTATTGAGAAAGTGTTTCTATCGGATAAAGCAGATCCTTTTATGAAAAAGTTAATTGAACAGATATTTGACGAAATGAACATCCAACCAAAACCAAAAGTAGTACAAACAAAATTGCTTCAACGACAGCATATATGGGTTTAATCAACCAAATTGCAAGAAAGTCTATCGTTAAACGACAATAGACTTTTATTCTCATCTTTAGAATTTGAGGTTGAAATTCGCATCGCCAAAAAATCGTTACAACAACTGCCTTTCACCAAGAGGCATTTTTGGAAAAATACCCTTGAAAAAATCCTGAATCTCATAAATTTGAACACACGGAATTGACATGTCATAAACTGGATGCTCATAGATTCCTGCTCGCTGTGCCTCGTTCAACATGCCCTGTGTCGGTTTCCTCGTGACTACAAAAACCCCAAGGTCCGCTTTCTCATTGAGCATCGCTGTGCGGAAATCTCGAATCTGACTTAGCGTATAATTACCACCCTTAACCTGCGCGACCATCTTGCCGTACGCCTGCCTACCTTTTACCTTGCCGATGGGAAATGTGTACGTGCCATCAATGCCACCGTCTGCTACTTTTTTTGCATTCGATTTAAACTTCAGCACATACGTTACACACCACTCTTCAAAGCCTCTCGAATCGGTGCTAGCGAGTTGCAATGCTGTTGTTGCATCTTCTGGCGTGCCTGTAATAGTAATGCTATCGCGCAGTTGTGGAAAGAACTTTTCTACCTGCATTTTGACTGCCCCCGTTGCAAGGTAGGTGAGATCTATTCCTATCCATTGCCTTTCCTGTGATTCGGCTGCCATTAGCGTTGTTCCACAACCGCAAAACGGATCTAAGACGAGGTCACCCTTGTTTGATGACGCTTTGACGATACGTTCATAAAGTTCTAAAGGTTTTTGTGTAGGGTATCCAGTGCGTTCCTTGGAAGATGGCATTATAGGTTGCATTACCCACCAATCTTCAGGGTGTTTTCCTTTTTCATTCATATTATAGTTGTCATAAACTCTGTTCCCTCTGAACGCTCTTGCTTTATATTTTAGTCTATCTTGACTCTCTTGTGAATAAGGCACTCTAATATCGTCAACATTAAAAATCATATCATTGGTTTTAGAATACCTAAAAAGTATGTCGTGTTTTCTTGAAAAATCACTTTTTGGGACACCACCACCCCGATAACACCACACAATCTCATTTCTGAAATTTCCGGCACCAAAAACCGTATCAAGAATGATTTTGAGATAGTGGCTTGCAGAGGGATCACAGTGGAGGTAAAGTGAACCTGTGTCTTTGAGGACCCGGCGCATCTCAACGATTCTTGCAGCCATCATCACAAGGTATGCCATCATCGGTGTTTCATTCAAAAATTGCCGTAGTCCTTGAATAGCATCACCTATCTGTCCACCTTCCTCAACGATGAGATGCCTGCAGGTTTCCTCTGCAGCATCGCCCCATATCCAAGTATCGGTAAACGCCTTGACAAGAGAGTCAGGTTCTTGCCCACGTTCATCACGATATGGAACGAAGTAGTCGCGTTTGGAATTGAACGGTGGGTCTGTGGCAATAAGGTCAACGCATGCGTCCGGGAACTTACGCATCTCTTCTAAATTGTCGCCGCGAATTAAAGTGCGGTTGTTGTGCATGATAAAATCCTTAATCAAGTAGAATTGGGAAGCAGACATATCTTACGGTATGCTCTTCAGTACCTCCTTAAACTGTAAATTAGAAGTATATCACAAGAGCAACAGATTTGCAAATCACCCGTTTTGAATAAAAACGGGTATGTAAAGTTTTGCCACAAATCACCTTTAGAAAATTTTACTTAATTATTGACAATCATACTTATTTATGTTATAATTATTATTACATAATAAACCAAGGCGTAAATATACCTAAAATGTCCAAAGAACAAAGAGAAGGGAACATAAAAAACTTAAAATCACGTCCTATTCCTTGTACCGCTTGACATTAGCACGTCCTTGGGACGTGCAAAACGTCCTAATTACAACTTACAAAACGTCCTGCATACAATGACAAAAACTTTACGCACCCAATAAAAACCCATCGCTTGACACACGCCCGTTTTTGCGTTAAAATTGAAACTGCTAAATAGAAAACAGACGGAGTCTTTACGCGCAATCAAAAAAGATAATTCCCGTCAGCATAAAAACGCAATCATTGAAAAGAGGAATTTGATGAAAACACGAATAGAAAAAGATAGTTTAGGCGATGTAGAGGTCCCTGAGGATGCATATTGGGGTGCACAGACACAGCGCGCATACATCAATTTTGATATCGGGGACGAATATTTTCCACCTACATTCATTCGCTCACTTGCGATTATTAAGCATGCGGCTGCCACTGTCAACGTTGAGCTCGGTGGTATTACCCCAGAAATAGCTGACCTCATCTGCCGTGCTGCGGACGAAGTCGCAGATGGTGGTCTTGCAGACCAGTTCCCACTTCGGATTTGGCAAACAGGTAGTGGGACACAGACACACATGAATATCAATGAAGTCATCGCAAACCGCGCGAATGAACTCGCCGGGGAAAGTCGCGGTGTGAAATCCCCTGTGCATCCGAATGACCATGTGAATCGTTCGCAATCGACGAACGATGTTTTTCCGACTGCTATTCATATAGCGGTTGTGACGCAGTGCGTTGAACGCCTACTACCCGCAGCAGCAGCGTTACAAGGTGCATTAGAGGATAAGGCGCGGGAATTTTCGGGAATTGTAAAGACTGGCAGAACGCATTTGATGGATGCCACACCTCTGACCTTAGGACAAGTCTTCGGTGGGTATGCGCATCAGGTAGCACATGCACAGGAGGCGATTAAGAATACGTTGCCGCACCTATATGAGCTTCCGATCGGTGGAACGGCAGTCGGAACAGGGTTGAATACGCATCCTGATTATGCAGACGCAGTAGCATCTCGTATTACTGAACGCACTGGACATCCGTTTGTGAGTGCTCCGAATAAGTTCGAAGCGTTAGGAAGTCGTGACGCGCTCGTATCAGCAAGCGGTGCCATGAAACGTCTTGCTTGCGCATTGTATAAGATTGCCAACGACATCCGTTGGTTAGGTAGCGGTCCCCGATGCGGTATCGGTGAATTGATTTTACCAGAGAACGAACCGGGAAGCTCCATCATGCCCGGTAAAGTCAATCCAACGCAGTGTGAAGCGATGACGATGGTTTGTGCACAGGTGATTGGCAACGATACAACGATATCTTTGGCTGGCAGTGCAGGCAACTTTGAGCTAAACGTTTTTATGCCTGTGATCGCTTTCAACAGTCTGCAATCAATTCGGTTACTATCAGATGCGTGTGATGCGTTTCGGCAACACTGCGTTGTTGGAATTGAAGCGAACCAATCGGTAATCACCGGTTATCTGGAGGCATCCTTGATGTTGGTAACAGCATTGACACCTCGGATAGGTTACGATGTAGCAGCAAAACTTGCACAGAAGGCACATCGGGAAGGTTCAACACTGCGCGAAGTCGCAGTTGAAGAGGGCGTGTTAACAGCAGAAGAGTTTGATACGCTCGTTGTGCCGAGTGAAATGGTAGCACCAAATTTATAGTAATAGAAAAGGCGGGGTACAAAGACCCCGCCCTACAAGTAATTTATGAACAGATAATTAGACAACTGGGGTTATACCGAATTAACGGGATTAGTCTTATTTTTATGGGCAGACAGCGCGCTTACAAAGCGCGCCTACCGAGTGGGATCAAGTTAATTTGGTATTATTCCTCAACCGTTTCAGAAACCGTTTCAGATTCAGAAATCGGTTCGGGCAGTGCTTCCGGTTCCGGATTGGCAATTGCGTCACGGGACACTTCAAGTTCGTGCCACTCAGAGAAACCGGTACCTGCGGGGATGAGGCGTCCAAGAATCACGTTCTCCTTTAGACCTATAAGCATGTCTGTTTGCCCTTCAACAGCGGCATCAGTGAGAACTTTCGGGGTCTGCTGGAAACTAGCTGCAGAGATGAAACTATCGGTGCTGAGCGATGCTTTGCTGATACTCTGCAAGACGGGTTCACCTGTTGCTGGGGTACCGCCTTCTTGCGCAACGCGCCTGTTTTCGACGTGGAACCTATGTCGGGTGACTTCATCATTCGCGTAGAACGCAGTGTCACCAACAGATAGAATGCGTATCTTTTGAAGCATTTGCCGTACAATAACCTCAACATGCTTGTCGTTGATCGTGTTGGTCCCATAGACCGCCTGGACCTCATCAACGAGGTATGTCCAAAGTGCTTCTTCACCTTCAAGGGAATGCCCATTAAGGGTAGTCCTCCCGATAGCGAGGATATCGTGTGGATTTAGGTATCCATCGGTTAAAGGTTGCCCTGCTTTGACCCAATCGCCATCATCAACGCGGCGTTTCTCATCGGGAATAGAATATAGACGACTTTTGGTAGCACCATCTACGATTCGGTATTGGGGCACCCCAGCCTTCTGCCCAGTGAGTTGCACGTACCCACCAATTTCAGCAATTTCAGCAGCGTCTTCGCGCTTGGGGCGACGTGCTTCAAAGAGTTCTGTCACACGCGGGATACCTACCACGATATCAAGGTTCGTGGTTTTTTCGTGCAATTCCGCTAACGGATGCTGTGCGGTCACTTTCTGTCCGTCTTTGACAGAGACAGAGTATCCTGCGGGAATAAGGTGCGACACGCGCCCACCACCGGGGATGTCAATGTCAATACGGAAAGTTTCGATTAGACCATCAACATCAACGCCAGTATATTGTTCAAGTGCAGTGGCGTACTCCCAATCTTTCAGCTCTTGACCAACAGAAAGTGTGCAGTTCGGATGCGTTACCTTTGTCACTTGATAGGTATTCTTTGAAGTGGCTGCCGATTCTTTTTTATAGTCCGCATCACTGAGGATGATACCTACAGTAACCTCAGTTTCGGTTGAGTTGACATTCGTCACCTTATATACACGTTCAGTATCAAAGCCTTTGTAGAGCCGTTGTGCACGTTTATACTCAGTTTCGTCAATCTGCTGTCCAGCAGTGAACGGACAATCGGCATGATGAACTGCAAGGACATGATACATCAGTTTTACGTCAGGTAGCGGTGTATCGGTCTCCCGGTGCTGTTTAACGAGTACCTTGTAGTCCGTTTCTGCCATAACTTCTTCAGTTTCAGCACCTTCAGGAACGTGTAGGTAAAGTTTCTCGAAGTCAAACCCTTTAAAGTTACGCCGTAAACGATTCGACTCAGATTGTGTGATGAGTTCATCTACAGCAATAGGGAAGTCGGGATGGTGTGAGGCTGCGATACGATAGAGGCGTTCAACATTAAATGCCCCTTCATTTTTAGCGACATTAACCTCAAATCCTGGATATACCTTCAACACCGCTTTTTTCTCATTTTCGGTGAGCAGGGTTTCTTCGGGTTCTAACTTACAATCGGGATGGTGAACAGCAGTTATCCGGTATTTGAGCCGTTCTGCAGTAACGCCACTGAATTTCTCTCGAAGTGCCTCTAAGTTTTCGATTTCAATGAGTTCTCCAGGCTTTAGCGGACACTCTGGGTGCCTTACCTGTATGACGCGACACACAGGCGTTGATGGGCGTTGCACATCAAATGCTTTATGCATCTCTTGTGCGCGGCGGAATTCTGTAGCAGTCAATTCTTGCTTCTCAGTTAAGTCAATACCATCACTGACTTCTGTTACGGTATACACTGGGTCACCGAGCTCCAGATGATATTGGCTCTCTTCTTCCGGTGTGAGTAGTTTTCCTTCCTTATATGGGCAGCGCGCGGGCGTTACTGTCTGAATTTGATACTTCATCTTCGCAGTAACACTGTTCTGCCGTCGGAGATATTCACCTTCGGTGAGAATAGCACCTTTTTCCGTTTGATACACCCATTCACCATCAAACGGTCGGATTTCTGTACGCCATGCTTCAGCCTCACTTTCCGTCAACAGTGTTCCTTCCTTCAACGAAGTTTCCGGATGTTTTACACTTTCCACACGATAATGTGGTTCAGAGCATCGGAACAACGAATACTGTTGGGAGTACTTGACGTACTCATGCTCAGTGAGATACTGCCTCTCTTGCAACGGAGAGCCTTCTCCAGCGTTCGCCTCAATAACATCCATGCGGTTAATTTTGGCAACTTCGTAGGTGATCAGTTCCACCTCAAAACCAGGATAACGTTCAAGATTCTCTTGATACTGTTTTTCAGTAAGAAGTTCTTCGGGTTGCAGCTTACATTCAGGATGTTGGACGGTTTTGACCTTATATTTAGGTTGGTCAAGGTGTTCAGCAATCTGTTGTGCAATCCAGAGTCCGTCTTTTTCATGGACGGTGCGTGTGGGAATGAAATCACGAAACCGCACGGTCCCTGCAGCTTTGGCAAGAATCTTACGCGCGAGGTGTTCACTCATATCTTCAACCGCACCGCCAGTATGGAAGGTACGCATCGTCAATTGGGTGCCGGGTTCGCCAATGGACTGCGCTGCGATAATACCGATAGCTTCTCCAACATTCGCGAGGTGTCCTGATGTCAAATCAGCACCGTAGCACGCAGCGCAGGTGCCTTTCTCCGCCTCACAAGTCAACACAGAGCGAACTCGAACGCTGGAAACGTCTTCCTCTTCAATTTTATCAGCGTCTTGGGGGGTAAGAAGTGTTCCTTCGTCAATCCTCCACAAACGCTCAGATTCTAATCCCTTCCACACCTTGTTTTGGATTTTCCACTCTTCTGGAGTGAGCTCTTCATCTATCTTCGGAGATTCATAGTCATTACGCGCTTTCTGATATTCAGCATCGGAAATGATATCACCAACCTTCAACGAACATTCTGAATTGTTGACTTCAGTGATCTTCCAGAAGGAATCAGCTTTTAGACCTTTCCATCTGTCACTGTGGGTTTTCCACTCTTTTGGAGTGAGTTGGTCACCTACCTTCACAGGACATTGTTCACTTTTTAATCCTTTCCATTTGTCACTGTGGGTTTTCCACTCTTTTGGAGTGAGTTGGTCACCTACCTTCACAGGACATTGATAATCCTTAAGTGCCTTCTGATACTCAGCATCGGAAATGAGATCGTCCTTCTTATGCGGACACTCTGAATGAATGACTTTGGTGATCTTCCAGAAGAGATCAGCGTTTAGCCCCTTCCACGTCTCACTGTGGGTTTTCCACTCTTTTGGAGTGAGTTGGTCACCTACCTTCACAGGACATTGATAATCCTTAAGTGCCTTCTGATACTCAGCATCAGATATAACCTCTTTTTTCTTCAACGTACACTCAAGATTGTTGACTTCAGTGATACACCAAAAGTGCTCGGCTTCAAGCCCCTTCCACGCCTTGCTATACTTCCTCCATTCTTTCGGAGTGAGTTCGGCACCTACCTTTAGCGAATATTTTTCAAGGATTTGATCACATTCACCTTCAGTTATCAGTTCACTGACCTTGCGTAGACACTCTGGATTGTTGACCTCGGTGATTTCCAAGGATACATCGGGGCGAATACTAGGATACTTTTCGTAAAATTTTTCCCAATCTGCTTCGGTTTGACTCCCACCCTTACTAGTAGATATGGATTTTTTAGCATCTTCCACAGCGGCTAAGAGTTTCTCTTTAACCTCATCAGAGTTTTCACCAGGCCAATCTTCTCCTGATATATGTAATATTTTCCATCCTAATTCTTCAAGTTCTTGCTGCTTTTTGCTATCTTTCACTTTTCTCTCATGTTCATCGTGGTCAGGACCGTCACATTCTATACCGATCCAGTACTCACCTTGTTTGTCAGCATTTACAGCGATGTCAATTAGGCGGTAATCATTAGGCCCATCTGGAGTATCAATTTTAACCTGAGAAGTAACTTCATATCCACTGTCTGAAAGGAACTGATAGACTTCCTTCTCAAAAGACGAATGAAAATGAGAAAGTTCCGTAAAAGGCACCTTTTTCGCAGCAATAGGATCAGAGAGTGCAGTCACCTTGTAGTGCTCATCCTCCCCTTTGATGGGATAATCTGGTATTTCGGTCACCTTGTAGTGGTCCATTTGACCTATAATACCATCAACACCA
Organism: Candidatus Poribacteria bacterium; assembly: GCA_965197475.1. Taxonomy (GTDB): domain Bacteria; phylum Poribacteria; class WGA-4E; order WGA-4E; family WGA-3G; genus MSPOR6. Next base: position 4,108,728 of record CBDANF010000003.1, read on the forward strand.
TCGGGTACCTTAGTTACCTTTATAATGGTATCGGGGACTTCGGTAACTTTGTAATGATCTTCTTGACCTATGATTCCATCAGATACTTCGGTCACCACGTACACAACACGCCCCTGAATATTGGGCACTGTGTTTGCATCGTAGTGTTCAATAGAAAACTTGATAGGATCCACAATAACACGCCCACTAATTTTGAATCCTATGGATCCTGCATCTGTGGTGAACTTAAGGACACCGTGCGTTGTGCCGCAGTCATCTTCGGAAATCATAACATCTTGCGCGACATCAACCAATTTCCGTGTGAGATATCCAGAGGCCGCAGTTTTCATCGCGGTATCTACCAATCCTTTACGTGAACCGTAGGTTGACGTAAAGTAGTCAAGCACATCCAAACCTTCCCGATAGGAAGATTGAATCGGCGTGGGCAAAATTTCACCGCTCTGCCTTGACTTCAATCCAACGATCGCGCTGATTTGCCTGAAAGGATTTGGACGTGCACGTGCGCCACTATCTGCCATTATATAGACAGGACTAAAACCTTCTACTTCTTTATCTTGTTCAACCAAATAGGTTTTAGTTTCTGGAAGAGCGGTGAACAGTGCCTTCTCAATTTTTGTGACAGCGTCATACCATATCCGAATCTTCTCGTTCTCTAATTCCTCCGCCTCAAGATTTTCCTGCTCATTGAGACGTTCAATTTGTTTACTTGCTTTAGCAAGGATGTCGGTTTTGTCAAGGGGAATCAGGTAGTCCTGTATCCCGGGAGAGATTCCGCTGCGAGTTGCGTACTCAAAGCTAAGCTTCTGTAACCGATCTAACAAGGATACAGTTTCTGCGGTTCCAAGTTCGTTGAAACAACGTTTAACAAGGTGTGACAAACGCTTGCCACGTGCTTCCTCATTGAAAAACGGCAATTCAAGTCCTGTTATCTCATCTTTCCAAGCGAGTGAGGCGGTACCGTTCATCCGTGGAAGCACCTCATTGAAAATAATACGTCCGACGGTCGTAAGGATAGGTTCGCGATGTTCTTTGAAAAAGAGTAGAACCGAATCATGCAGTTTTAGCGTGCCACAACCTTGTGCGTGTGTCACCTCATCCACAGATGTAAAGCGGCGTTTTGCCCACGGTTCACTTTCTAATGTCGCAAATATGCTGTCTTTTTCTACGGATTCCGATTTTTCTGTGTATGCAGCGTGGAGTAGTTCTGCCCGTTCTTGATGTTCTGGTAGTACCTTTGTAAGAAAACTCGCGCCTAAAATCATATCAAGTTCCGGCACCGTAATCGGTTCCCCGTGAGAAGGCTTAAGAATATTACCACTACTGAGCAGTAACATTTTAGCTTCTGTGCGCGCTTCAATAGACAAAGGAACATGAACTGCCATCTGGTCACCATCAAAATCAGCATTGAACGCCTTACAGACGAGCGGTGGAATCCGAATCGATTTACCCTCAACGAGTACCGGCATAAACGCCTGAATCCCGAGTCGATGGAGCGTCGGTGGACGATTTAATAACACCGGGTGGTCAGCGATAACTTCCTCTAATGCTTCCCAGACAGGTGAGTCCGGTGTAACGTGTTCGGTTAGGTGCTTCCCACGTTTGATAGTCTGTACTTCTCCAGATGCCAAAAGTTTTTCAATAATGAATGGCTTGAACAGTTCAACAGCCATTAATTTGGGTAACCCACACTGATGAAGTTCCAATTCGGGACCGACAACAATCACACTTCTGCCGGAATAGTCAACACGTTTTCCAAGAAGGTTTTGCCGGAAACGCCCGACTTTACCTTTGAGGATATCGGACAAGGATTTGAGCGCGCGTTTGCCAGGTCCAGTAACGCGGCGTCCGTGTCTGCCGTTATCCAAAAAAGCATCAACGGATTCCTGAAGCATCCGTTTTTCATTTCGAAGGATGACTTCCGGTGAACGGAGGTCAATAAGCTTTTGCAGACGGTTGTTTCGGTTAATGACGCGACGATACAGATCGTTGAGGTCGCTTGTTGCAAATCTACCACCTTCCAGAGAGACTAACGGGCGGAGGTCAGGGCTAATCACAGGCAGCACATCAAGAATCATCCAATCAGGATGCATGTCTGCCTTATCAAACCCTGCTACCATCTTGAGCTGTTTTGAAAGTTTAACTTTTTTCTGGTGGCTTGAAGTTTCCTCAAGTTCCTGCTTGAATTTTTCGACATCTTCAGGCAGATCAATTTTGCGCAGCAGTTCCTGAATTGCCTCAGCACCCGTTCCTGCTCGGAAGGAGTCTGGATGCTCGCGCAGTTTAGCGTTCACGTCCGTCTCTGTGAGAATATCTTTTTCCGCCACCCCACAACTGTCATCAATGACTTCTGTGACAATGAACGCTTCAAAATAGAGAACCCGCTCAACTTGGCGGGATGCGAGTTCGAGAAATGTTCCAAGCCTCGACGGGATTCCCTTGAAAAACCATATATGGGAGACTGGCGTGGCGAGTTTGATATAACCGAGTCGTTCTCGTCGTACTTGTGATTTTGTTACTTCAACTCCACACTGGTCACAGATAAGACCTTTGTGCTTAATCCGCTTGTACTTACCGCAACTGCACTCAAAATCCTTCTGCGGTCCAAACGTGGCTTCACAAAATAAACCTTGATGTTCAGGGCGAAAACTGCGGTAGTTAATCGTTTCTGCCTTTTTGATTTCACCGCAATCACAAGTGCCTTTCTCGGGACACGTCCATGCATCATTCGCTGGATTCCGCCGCTTACAAGATGTCCGTTTTGCCCAATCTTTTATCTGATCAGGCGATGCGATACTGATAGAGATACGATTAAATCGATTTTCTTTGTCTGCCATTCTTTTGCTCCTTTAATGGGTGTAGGGAATGGTTTTCGACTTTTAGCCATCGGCTCTCGGTATAGAGATGTATAATGTGTGTGAACCCTTTTTCCGATAGCCGATAGCCCTTTAGCCTTAAACTATTCGGTATCGTCGGTGTTCCATGCCAGTTTTAGGGGTGGTTCCTCATCTATGGGTTCCGTTGTATCCAACGTGTGTAAGAGTGGAAAGCCAACATCATGGAAGGCTGTCTGATCTAAGTCGGCATCCGCGGGGTCGCCTTCAGATAACTCAACATTTAAGCCGAGGCTCTGCAGTTCTCTCACCAACACGTTGAAAGATTCAGGGGTGCCAGGTTTCATGGGACTTTGACCTTTCACAATAGACTCATAGATTTTAGTCCTACCTTTCACATCGTCCGATTTGATAGTCAACATCTCTTGCAGTGTGTGTGCTGCACCATAAGCTTCCAATGCCCATACTTCCATCTCACCGAGTCGTTGGCCGCCATGTTGTGCTTTACCGCCAAGCGGTTGCTGCGTTACCAAGGAGTAAGGACCTGTTGAACGCGCATGCATCTTATCTGCAACGAGGTGATTCAATTTGAGGAAATAGACATAACCGACTGTCACCTCTTGTCCGAACGGTTCTCCGGTCCGTCCGTCATAAAGAACACTTTTGCCGGTCTGTTTAACGTTTTTGGGTAAATCCGTTTTCGCCAATATGTCAAACACCTCTTCTTCCGTAGCACCGTCAAATACGGGTGAGGAAATGTGCAAACCGAGTTCCTTGCATGCCAAGCCTAAATGTATCTCAAGGATTTGCCCGACATTCATCCGAGAAGGCACACCGAGTGGATTTAATACAATATCAACAGGGGTGCCATCCGGTAGGTATGGCATATCTTCTTCAGGTAAAATCTTAGCGACAACACCTTTGTTTCCGTAGCGTCCCGCCATTTTATCGCCGACGGAGATAGGACGGCGGCTTGCCACATAAACTTTGACAAGTTTCAAAACGCCCGGTTTCAATTCTTCACCTGCAGCAAGTTTCTCTAACGCCGCATTTTTTTCCTCTGTGTAGGCATTCATGCGGCCGGTAGCAAGTTCTTGAAGACTTTTGATATAAGATGTTGCATCTGTATCTGTAATCTGAAGGGCTTCAAGCTTGCTTTGCGACAGTGTATCCAGATATTCACGCGTCACCACGTCACCTGCTTGCAGCTGCTGTGGTGATTCAGCATTTTCTCCATCTTCAGTCTCATTATCATTTTCGAAAGTTGTTGGATACGCAAGCTCTTTGTTAATCAAAGTCTCGCGCAATTCTTCCGTCAGACGTTCAGAAACTTGTTTACACTGTTCTTTCCACGTTTGCTCAACTTGTTTGCGGAGTGCCTCTTGTCGCCATGCGGTTTGCTCGCTATTCGAGGTAGTTTGGCGAGAGAATACTTTTACATCAATGACAACCCCTTCTACACCAGGACGGGTATAAGCAGAAGCATCCTTGACTTCCTTGACTTTTTCACCGAAAATCGCGCGTAGCAGTTTCTCTTCCGGACCATATTCACTTTCCCCTTTCGGTGAAATTTTTCCAACCAGAATACTACCGGTTCCCACAACACTTCCAACCCGAATAATGCCCTCGTCATCAAGTTGTGCCAAACTGCGGGAGGACATGTTTGGAATATCACGGGTGATCTCTTCGTCCCCCATCTTTGTCTGCCTCGCCGTGACTTCGAATTCCTCAATATGGATAGAGGTAAATGTGTCGTTCTTGATAAGCGAGTCACTGATGAGGATGGAGTCCTCAAAGTTATGACCTCCCCACGGCATATAGGCGCAGAGTACGTTTCTACCGAGAGCGAGTTCACCGCCTTCAGTAGCGGTGCCATCGGCAATGACATCACCAGCTTCAACAACATCTCCGATATTCACGCGTGGCCGCTGATGGATACAGGTCCCACTGTTGCTCCGTTTGAAGTTTTTCAGTTTGTAGACATCGTAACCCATCTCACTGAAAGCATGCTCACCTTCCTCAACATGAAGTGCTTGTCCAGTGCGAATCAGGATCTCCTCCGCATCAAGGCTTGAAACGACACCACCTCGGTGCGCGATGATCATGGCATTGGCATCCCGTGCAGCGCGGTGCTCCATACCAGTGCCTACCCACGGTGCTTCTGGACAGATTAGCGGAACTGCTTGACGTTGGTGGTTAGCACCCATGAGGGCACGGTTAGCATCTTCATGCTCTAAAAAAGGCACAAGTGCAGCGGAAACACCGACAATCTGTTGCGGAGCAATACCGATGTAGTCAATGTCAGCAAGACTGCGCTCAATCACCTCTTCACCTTTGCGGGTACGAAGGGTTTTTGACTTGTTACGGGAAGATATAGCATCTGCAGGAGCAATGTGATATTTGTCCTCTGCATCTGCTGTGAGATATTTTACATCTTTGGTGATTTTACCGTTACGGACCACACGGTAAGGTGTTTCTAAAAATCCGTACGGATTAACACGTGCAAACGTCGCCAAGGAAACGATAAGACCGATAGAGGGACCTTCAGGCGTTTCTAAGGGACAGACACGTCCATAATGCGTACGATGCACGTCTCTCACCGCTGCAGTGGCACGGTCACGATGCAGACCGCCGGGACCAATTGCCGAGATACGCCGTTTATGAGTAAGTTCATCCAACGGGTTAATCTGTTGCATGAACTGGGAGAGTTGGTTAGACCCGAAAAACTCTCGAAGTGCCATCATGAGTGGCTTTGGATTCACCAAATTCTTAGGGTTTTTCAGCTGGGCATCGCTAGTAGTGCTAAGTTTTTCCCGTGTTGCTCTACGCATCTGCAGCAGTGCAATACGGAATTGATTCTCAAGAAGTTCTCCGATTACCCGTACCCGTCGATTCCCGAGATGGTCTAAATCATCTACCGTTCTGTGCCCGTTTCGGATGTGCATCAGATGTTGCAAGGTAGCGGCAATATCTTCTTTCCGCAGCACCCGCATATCTTCTGATGGCATATCACTAGATTCATCAAGATAGACAGATAGATCACTGAGTTGTGAATTGAGTTTGTATCTTCCGACAGTGCCTAAATCGTAACGTGCACCGTCAAAAAAGAGACGTTCCAAACAAGCTGAGGCCGCTTCGCGTGTCGGGGCATCGCCTGGTCGCAAGGTGCGGAAGATCTCAAGTAATGCCCCTTCTTGCAGTGTGCCTCCCGCATAAGCCTTCACCGTATCACGCGAAAGGGTATTCCGCAAATAACGAAGTTCTTGCTCATCAGATTCAACCAGCACTTCTACTTCTGACACCTTAGCTTCAATGAGTCGATCAAACTCTATCTCAGACAACTTTGTGTTTGCTTCAAGCAGAACTTCGCCAGAATCCGGATGGGCGACAGGCTCGGCGATAACTCGCCCAACAACGTCCTGCTTCATCGGAACGACCTCCGTGCTGCTGAAAAGTTTCAGGATATCCGCGTCCGTTTCCCAACCGAGCGCACGTAAGAGCACGGTGGCTAATAGTTTTTTCTTCCGGTCTAACCGGACGTGGATGCAGTCCTTTGAATCATATTCAAACTCTATCCAGGCACCTCGGTAAGGGATAATCTGACCTGTTGGGAGTTTCTGTGCACTTGCTGCAGATTTGTCAAGAAAAATTACACCTGGAGACCGCTGTAACTGATTAACAATCACGCGTTCGGAGCCGTTGATAATAAACGTTCCATTTTCAGTCATTAAAGGGATATCGCCAAGATAGACATCAGATTCTGTGATGTCTAAAACACGCGTCTGACCTGTGTCTTCATCCTTTTCGCGTTCAACGCACATCAGACGGGCTTGTACCCGTACCTGATAGTTGAGACCACGGGATTGGCAATCTGAAAGATCATGTGTTGGTGGACTGAGCGTGTAGCTGACGAATTCAAGACTTGTCGTCTCTTTAAAGTCATAAATCGGAAAAACTTCCTTGAACAATGCCTGAAGCCCTTTCAACTCGCGTTCATTTTCTTCAACAAAACGTTGCAGAAATGCGGTGTAAGATCGCTTTTGGGTCTCAATTAAATCAGGCAAATCAAGAACTGAAGGGGTTTTGGCAAAGGAGACACGCTGTCGTAACGCTGCCGAACTTCCATTACTTTTATTTATATCGGGCATAAATTTTCACCTTGCGCGGGTCGCTGATGGGTTGAAAAGTTTTTACGATTAGACTGACTGTAACGAATAGTTAACAGAAAAGTATATTTCAATTGTCGGAAAAGTGGGACTTGCCGATAACTGATACTCAGCAAACTATTTTCATTACTAAATAATTGGGTTTTCTTTCACGACTTCTGTTGTTTCTGTTTTTATACGTGAGATGCTGCTTGGGGTAGTGAAACATTGTGTTGAATTGCGAATAGCGGGCAATATACCGGTTCTCACAATTAACAATTGCGATCCAATTCGCTTTTCTTCAAAGAGAGTACGAATTAACAAACAGAAGACCGAATTGCTGTAAGGGTTCATAAATTTAGAGTTGTCAAAGACGAACCGGATTATCTTTCTTTGCTACCACAATCCTCTACTCTAACGGAATAGATACGTAACACGACGAATCTGATTATTCGGTACTATCAGGCATTGGGCGCGACAAACCACCTGACTTCATAATAGCGGAAAAAGAAGCATACGAAGTACTTGACAGTCTATGACACAACACTAAACAATTGTGAACATTCCTCATTTAAATACAAAAACAGTTGCCTATTTTTTGAAGAAATTATATACTTCCTAAAAGTTACCACAACACGTACAGTTTTGCAACTTCTTAAAAGCGTAACGTAAAATTATACATCAAGGTTTACAAAATGTCAAGAAAAAATGCAGAATTTTGTGAAATTTCTAATTTTGACCCACATTTCGCATGTAAATCTGTATTTTCGATTCGGGTGTAGCACAAACCTCGTAAAATTCGGGCAATTATGAGAACACTTATAGAACAACTACCTGTCAAAGCAATTATCGCCGTTCTGACAGCAGATCCTCCGATCTTACCAACCGTCTATCAGCAACTAACAGATCAATTCGGGCCCGTTGACTATACCAGCGAACTTTTGCCGTTCGACAGCACAACTTACTACGAAGATGAAATGGGAAGAGAACTGCAAAGGCAGTTTATCAGTTTTGAAAATCTGATTGATGCTGGGGCGTTAGCTGATAAGAAACTGTTTACGAATCAGGTAGAACAAGCTTCTGCACAGGAAAATATCTCACGGCGGCGTGTCAATTTAGATGTAGGTTACGTTTGTATGGCAAAGTTAGTGCTTGCATCAACGAAGGACCATGCACACCGCATCTATCTCCGCGATGGTATCTATGCAGAAATAACACTCCGTTTTTATCATAAAACGTTCCAACCGTGGGAATGGACGTATCCGGATTATCGTTCCCCTGCTTACATCGCTATTTTTAATCATATTCGCGCAATCTATAGGGAGCAACTCAAGGCATGAACATGTATGTTACTTTCATCAAAAAATCCAAGGTAAGATATGTCGTCTCTTTCTTCGCACGTTCTAAATTTCTGATTTTTTTGACTATCTGTGCAATTTTGGTCCAGTTAACAAGTTTTTCCAGTGCACAGGAAGCAGAGACACCCCGATCACGGGCACGCGACCTCGGCATTCACATCGGCACGTTTCCAACTGGCGAATATAATGCCATCACCGATGTCCCCGGTGTCAAGGTCGGACACGTTACCCTAAATGAGGGTGATTCAATACGCACCGGTGTTACCGCTATCCTTCCGCACAAGGATATTTGGAAGATGCGGCTGTTTAGTGCGGCGCACACTATACACGGCAACGGTGAAGCCACTGGCATCGCTCGAATTAACCAAGCAGGATGGATTGAGTCGCCAATTTTACTCACAAATACCCTGAGTGTTGGTGCTGTCCACGATGGTGTTGTCCGATATATTGTGAAGCGGTATCCAAACGATAACATTGTGCTTCCGATTGTGGCAGAATGCTACGATGGCGGTTTGAATGACATCAGTGGGCTGCACGTAAAACCGAAACACGCGATTGAGGCAATAGAAAAAGCGGCATCTGGTCCGGTAGCAGAGGGATGTGTCGGCGGGGGCACAGGCATGCGATGCTACGGTTTCAAAGCAGGTATCGGCACCGCTTCGCGAGTGCTACCACCGAACAGCGGCGGGTGGAAAGTCGGTGTATTGGTAAACTCCAACGGTGGAAGACGGCACCAATTGCGCATTGACGGTGTGCCGATAGGTAAGGCGTTGGAAGATGATCAATTGAAACCGGGTAGAGATGGGTCATTTATAATTGTTATCGCAACGGATGCGCCGTTGACGCACCGTCAGTTGAAACAGTTGGCAATTCGTGCGACACATGGACTTGCCCGCACAGGTACACCGAGCACAGACAGCAGCGGTGAGTTCGTTATCGCGTTTTCAACTGCAAACGTTTTTCCGAGCAACACCGAAAGTGGCACCTTTCAGATTCAAATGGTAGTCAACAGACGTTTGAGTTTGCTCTTTCAGGCAGCCATAGAGGCAACAGAAGAAGCGATTATTAATTCCATGACTATGGCAACAACGACGACAGGGCGTAACGGCAATACGATGCATGCCATTCCGCTGGATCAGTTGAAACAAGTGATGAAGCAGTATGGACGTTAATTGTTTATTATCAAGTCCAAGAATACTTACATATTTCCTTTGGGCTTTGCGGCGTTTGTAGTCGCGCAATTCATTGCACCTCTTACCTATGTCAGTTAGAGCAAACGCTGTTAAACCTAACGTTTACTTTTTGTTGGTAACTTGCCAAAACATTTACCCGCCCGATTTCACAGGGTATGTAAAGTTTTTGTCATTAACCGTTCTTTTTTCTTGTAGGAGGGGTTTTCAACCCCGATTCTCAAGTGCTGCAGGTATTAAGCATTGACTCAGATTTTCTTCTGTCCGAGCGACCTCCCGGTCGCTCCTACAGAATCTACGTAACCCGTGAACAAACAATTGACAAAATATTTATCCGCCCGATTTCACAGAAAAATTTGACAAATTGAGAAAAATCGGGTATCCTTATTATTTAAGGTAAGAAACATATATCGTAATTTTGGTGGATACTACAAGGAAGGAAATAGAAAGGAAAAGCGTTATGAAGCGTACGTATCAGCCACATAGGCGAAAACGAAAAAACAAGCTCGGATTTCGAAAACGGATGTCTACCCGTTATGGAAGAAAAATCCTCGCGCGCCGTCGAGCAAAGGGTAGAAGAGTCCTCAGTGCATAAAATTGCCCTAAAAACAATTTGAAAGATGCCCCGTACTTTTAATTTACCCCGCTTTTATGAAAGTCCTATTATTTCCGCTGTCAAGACATCGCGGCGGAATATGGACGCTCGTAAACGGGACCTATCCCCCTCCGTTTTAGATTTTGGACCTGTCCGTTTTAAGATCGCACGTCACTTCGGGTTCTGTTATGGTGTAGAAAATGCTGTTGAGATAGCATATCGCGCACTTGAGGAGAATCCGGACAAGCGAATTTTCCTGCTATCTGAGATTATCCATAATCCTCGCGTCAACGAAAATTTAAGACATCACGGCGTGCAATTTCTCTCTGATACTGAGGGAAATCCGTTGCTACCGTTTGATGTCTTGGTACCTGATGATGTTGTCATTGTTCCTGCCTTCGGCACAACTTTAGAAGTTGAAGCGGAACTCAACGATCGCGGGGTTACGCTCTCGTCCTACAATACAACGTGCCCGTTCGTTGAAAAGGTATGGAAGCGGAGCCAGGATATTGGTAAGCAGGATTACACCGTTGTTGTGCATGGCAAAAGGTATCATGAGGAGACCCGCGCCACGTTTTCCCATGCGCAAGCGGAGGCACCTGTCGTTGTCGTTCGCGATCTTGCGGAGGCAGAAGACCTCGCAAAGGTAATACGCGGCGATGCAGATGCCGACTTTTTCTTTGAACAATTTGTCGACCGATATACCGAAGGCTTCCACCCAGACACCCACCTCAAGCGCATCGGTGTTGTCAACCAGACCACGATGCTCGCCACAGAGACACAAGCCATCGCTGATTTGTTACGGCAGGCTATTATTGAGAGATACGGTGAAGAGAATCTTGCGGAACATTTTGCTGATACGAAGGATACGCTCTGCTATGCCACGAAAGAGAACCAGGACGCAACGCTCGCGCTTATCGCTGAAGGTGGGGATGTTGCGGTTGTCGTCGGGGGATACAATTCTTCCAACACAAGCCATCTTGTGGAACTTTGTGAACACAAGTTACCGACCTATTTTGTCCGAGACGCGGAGGAGTTACTCAGTCCTAAACAGATTCGTCATTTGGAACTTGAGACAAAAAAGGTGCAGATAACGGAGGATTGGCTACCGACTGAACATCTTGATGGGAGTCCAGTTGATATTGTCCTGACTGCGGGTGCTTCCTGTCCAGATATTCTGCTTGATGAGGTGTTGCGGAAGATTGTTGGCTGGTTTTCAGGGACACGTTCTGTGGAAGATGTGCTTGCGCCTTATGAGTAGAAGTATGCTTTGTGATAACTTTAAAAATAAAGGGAAAACATGTCTATGAATGACCAGTATAAATATGTTGGACAATCTCTCACACTAAAGATAGCGCGAGAACTTATTCAAGAACTATTCGCAGGACAAACTGTCCCAAAACGAGAAATCGTAAGGGTTGTAGATGAAACGCATCTTGAGCGTGGAGGACTGCCAGCAGTTTCCAGAAGTTCTTATCCTGTCACGCGAGCACTGGCCGCGATGAAGCAATCCGGGCTTGCAAAGAATCCAAGACGGGGCTTTTGGTTTATACTGCACTATATTAAAACGCTAAACGGGTTTTTGAAATGGGCATCTCAATTTGATTCCGAAGAAGATGAAGAAGATGCTGAAAAATACTTGTTTCGAGGGGTATCAAGCGTAGATTATAAAATTGACGCGTCCGCTTATCGGCGTTTGAAAAAAGGGCGAGATAGCGATGAAAGACAGGATGGAGATTTTGAAAGATTCTTGCAAATCAATAGGGATATGATTAGAGATGCACGTTTTCGTGGGCACGACCGTAGAGACGGACGGAGGTTGGAGGATTTAGAAATACTTGCTGAATTTCAGCACTATGGCGCGGCCACTTGTTTAATAGATTTTACCTACAATGTGCTTGTTGCCCTTTGGTTTGCATGCAAGAAAAGTTCAAAGGATACGTCAAAAGGTGGTAAGGTTGTTGCGGTACGGCCAGGTGATTCCACTTTTACAGAGATAACTTCAGGATTTAGTGTGATTACACTGGAATCCCTTGAAAAAAAGATTAATGATTTTTTTCATGATAGTAAAGGTAATATAAAAGAGAAACTTTATCAATGGCAACCTCGGCATCAAAATAATCGTATTATAGCGCAGCAATCTATCTTCTTGTTCGGAGTTCTTGACATTAACCCTGACGCAGAATGTATCATTGACGAAAGTAGCAAGGAAAAGATTCGAAAGTCTCTACAGCGAATCTATGGTATCACTGAAGATATGTTGTTTCCTGATTTTGATGGTTTTGCACAGCAACGCAGTCAGGATGTACCATATATTCTTCTCCCCGCCTCTGAATATAGGGAGCGTGCTTATAGAGAATTCCAAAGAGGTAAATATGAGTCAGCGATTACTGATTATGACGAGGCGATTCATCTGAACCCCGATGATGCCTCTGCTTACTATCAGCGCGGACATGTAAATTTTGAGCTACAACAATACGAATTAGCGATTGATGATTATAGCAAGGCAATTGACCGAAAACCCGACGATTATGCAGATTTTTATCGAGCGCGAGGTAATGCGAATTTTAATCTAAAGCGATACGCACCAGCTATTGAGGATTATAGTGAGGTGATTCGTATATTTCCTAATGATATAAATTCCTATAACTACCGCGGACTTGCCAAAGCTGCACAAAAACAATACGAAGAAGCTATTGACGATTTTGATGAAGCAATTCGCAGATCTGCTGGTAGCCATGATATTTACCGATCGCGAGGATGGGCTAAATATGAGCTCAAACAATATAAGGCAGCTATTGACGATTATAACGAGGTAATTCGGATATATGACGATAGAAAATCCTATTACAAACGAGGCCTTGCAAACTTTGGACTAAAGAAATATGAATTAGCTATTGACGACTATGACAAAGCTATTAGTCTGAGTACCCCTTTTAACATGGATCCTGATGATGCATATATCTACTACCAGCGCGCACTTGCTAAAAAGGAATTAGGTCGTTTTGAGGAGGAAATAACAGATCTCCAAACAGCCTTTCCATTGGCTAAGCGGATTGCTAATGATGATTCGGAACTTGCAGTCGAGATCGATTATCTTCTTCGTGAACTCAGATCACACAGTGGAGAATCACAATGAACAAACTCTACTTCGGCGATAATCTTGAAATTTTGCGCGAGATGGAGGACGAACGCGTCCATCTAATCTGCACCGATCCACCTTTCAACAGTGGGCGAAACTATAACACATTTCTCGGTGACTCCCTTGCACAGAAAAAAGCGTTTACCGATACGTGGACTTGGGACACTACCGCACAAAACACGCGCACCGACATAGAATCACGTGCAATTTCCAATGACGCTTACAAAGCACTTGATACCTGCCTCAAAGGATACGACATGGTGTTGCTAAACGCAGTATCTGGCGACAGTGGCGCAATGCGTGCCTATCTTGCCTTTATGGGACCGCGTCTTGCCGAAATGCACCGTATACTCACCAAAAAGGGGAGTATGTATTTGCACTGCGATCCAACAGCGAGCCACTATCTAAAAGGCATGATGGATGCTATCTTCGGCGTAGAGAATTTTAGGAATGAGATTATCTGGCAACGCACAAACGCACATAATGATGGTAAGCAGTACGGCAGGGTTCACGATACAATCCTGTTCTATAGCAAAAGTAGCAAAGCAGTATGGAATCCTGTTTATACAGAACATGATCCAGAATATGTAAAGAAGTTTTATCGCCACCATGACGAAAGGGGCCTCTACAGAGTTGGTGATTTGTATGCCCCAGGGGTAACACAAGAAGGGGAGTCAGGTAAGCCGTGGCGAGGTATAAATCCAAGTGAAGTAGGTAGGCATTGGAGTACACCACGCCGAGAAGCGTGGCCCAAAAGTGTTGAACCGCCAGAGAATTATGAATCGCTCTCGGTTCACGAAAAATTGGATGTGTTAGATGAAAATGGATTAATTTATTGGCCGCCGAGAGGTAAAGTTCCAGGATTCAAGCGTTACCTATCAACATCAAAAGGAGCAAGAGTCCACGATGTCATTACAGACATAAATCCACTTGCGCGCGCTTCCAAGGAACGCCTTGGCTATCCCACACAGAAACCGCTTGCGCTTTATGAACGTTTAATCAGAGCTTCCAGCAATGAAGGCGATATCGTTTTAGATCCGTTCTGCGGTTGCGGCACAACGATTGATGCAGCACACACGCTCAAACGGCGATGGATGGGTATTGACATAACAATTCTCGCGCTGGACCCGATGCGGGAGCGGTTAGCAGATCGGCACGGGTTAAAACCTTCTATTGATTATCAAATTGAAGGGTATCCGACCAACATGCAGGAAGTTCACAGGTTGCTGAAAGATGGTGATAAACGCAAGTATCACGACTTCTCAAATTGGGCAGTGACGCGGCTTGGGTTGAGACCGACTAAAGATGTCGGCGATGGCGGGCTTGACGGTATTGGGCATGTCACCTTATGGAATCCACAGCAAATGAAAGAGACAGATGCACGCATATTGGCAGAGGTCAAGACAGGCAAACCGAACATCACACAGGTACGTGCTTTCTGTCATGTGATGGAGGAACACAAAGCGGAAGTCGGTATTTTTATCACGATTGCGCCGGTAAGTCCGAAAATGCGTCAAATAGCAGAGAATATGGGCAGTTTTGAGCATAACAACAAAACGTATCCCCGACTCCAGTTCTGGCAGTTAGATGATGAATACTTTAAGAACCCAGATATTATCAACACGCTTGTTCGCTTGCCGGATGCGTGGCGAATCCGACCAACCCAGAAGTCGGGTCGTCATTTTGAGGGGCAGCAGATGGAATTACTTCGGTAAATGGAGTGCTTTTGTCCGCTCGCTCCTACCTATCAACTATCAAGCTTCGGGCAAATTGGCATTCATGAGATACCCAATTGCACCGAATACCTTTTTTAGCTCATTTATTGTAAGGGCAGTTTCGTTACGCGTAAACTGATTTCCAGCTAATTTTCCGAATTGCCAAAACTCACCATCCGTTACAATTCCGTAAACTGTTTTTTTATCGTCATCGTTGATTTTTTGAACGGCAACCAATTCTGCTAAACACTGTCCCCATCCCTTAACAAAGTCGTTCCGTTTTGCTTCTGCAACGATAATGATTGGAATCCCCGGCACCGTTTTTCCCAACGCAGATTTTGTTGAGACCAGGTAATCAGGCGTGCCACTCAGCACCTCATCGTAAGAAATCAATTCATGGCTCCACAACGCAAACTATTCTACATAGTTTTTGTACACGTCCCTCAAAACTGGATAAATCACATTTTCACAACGGGCTGCTTCTGATGAAAACACGTTGATGTGACGCTGACTGAATTTGAATTCCTCCAAAAATGCTTCGGAAGGTTCAATATCCACGTATTGAATATACTCTGCTTCGGTATATTTAATTTTGAAGGCTTCCTGCACTTGGACGATTGAATTGAAATCTGTAAATGCCATCTGATGAGTCCTAAAATGCTGTGCAACTGTATGTTCCGCTTTGGATCTTTGCAACAAAATAATACCATGCTTGGAATTGAATGTCAATCGAAATTTAGTTGCGCCAAGCCATTCAATTATCATAAAGCACTCCTTGCAGCAGGCAGGCTTCTAAGTCCGCCGCCTGCCATAAGCGCATTCTTGGATAAAACAGAGCGAAACCTAACAAAATTGGATTTATGAGATACGCTCTAATATTCAACCATTTATTATCATGCGCACAACTTTCGAATTTAACAACAAAAAATGTGTAAGTACCAACTGCGACAAATTGCATTCCTAAATAAGAATAAAAATAATGTATAGGGTGAAATAACAGGAACTGCTTCTTTTTTCACGATGAAAAGTGCTGCAAGAACTTGTCATACATTAGTCCTAAACAACATATATTGCAAGGAGTTACTCAAAAATAGCTAATTTGCCATCCTTGACAATCAGGATTTTCGGATCATAAACAGCATCCCCATTTTCGTCAAATGAAAACTTGCCTAATATCGTGTCAAAATCGCTGATATTGGCGAGTGCATCCTGAATAGCCGATGCCTCTGTGGATTCAGCGTTGGCAATCGCCTTCGCCAGAATATAAAGTGCTGTGTAAGAACGGGCAGCGTAGTTGTTTGGCTCTATACCGTACGTTGCAGTATAATTCTCTATAAAGACTTGATTTCCCGGTGTATCAACTGCAGTGCCCCACCCTACGAATGTAATAGCACCTTCAGCTGCTTCGCCTGCAGCTTCAACATCGGCTTCAGTAAGGTGCGAATGATAAATGTGACAGATATACCGAGTTCGTCAGCTTTGACCAGAATTCCAGGCTTTTCTGGTGGTAAAGATGAGACAAAAATAGCATCCGGATTTAACGCTTTTAGACGCGTTAACTGCTCCGAAAAATCTTCGGTTTCGCCACCTCGAAATGTTTCAGTGCCAAGAATTATTACGCCCTTTGCAGTTAGTGCTTCCTTTAACGCTGCGTCTCCATCAACGGAAAAATCATCGGTTTCATCGTATAGTGTAGCCACCTTTTGATAGCCAAGTTTCGCATGTGTTGCCTGAATACCATTAGGAACTAACACATCTGTGGTAAGCGCGATGCGAAAAACATAATCACCAATTGCGCTGAGTCCACGCGCAGCGGATGTCGGACTAATTGCTACAATCTGATTTTCTTGTGCGATTGGAAAAGTCTGTTTAGTTGCACTTGAGGTCGCGGGACCGAGGATAACAGAGACCTCATCTTCATGAATCAGTTTATTATAAGCCTCAATTGCCCCATCAACGGTGCTCCGATCGTCCTCAATAATAAACTTAAGATTTGAATTGGCGAGTTGTATATCGTTTATCTCTTTGAGTGCCAATTCCAAGGCTTGTTGCATAGGTTCGCCAAAAGGGGTGGCAAGCCTCTCTGTCAGCGGTAAAACTAAACCGATGGGAATTTGTTCACTGGTATCTTCAGAATCTTCCATTTGATCACAAGCCGATAACCATACAAGTATAGCGATAATTGCTAATACAAACTTAAGTATTTTGTAATTTCTTATGTCCATAAAACCCTTTGATGTCTAATTTCTTTGATGCTACGTAAGTGATCTACATGTAAATATATAATAGTTATAGACTTTACCATAGTCGGCATTTTATCAGAAGGCAGGTAATGAATCAAGCATAATTTCAGATGTAGTGAATACGGTTTGTAATTCTGCAAGAATTTGACATACACTTGACAAACTAACTTTTACAATGTTAAAATTCATTTCAAAACACACAACAAAAAGAAGGTAAACGGGATGCCATACTCAAAATTTTTCAAACAAATATATTTGAAAGTTAACATAAAAGATGTAACCACGTTTTCCTTGTCAGTAATTTTGATGTGTACTTGTTTATTTTATGTGTCGTGCGGTAATCCATTAGAACCAGTAGGTAGTGAAGAGGAAGAACGTGTAAAATCCGAACTGAAAGATCGGTCTTTTCGACAATTTGACCCTTCTAAGGACGCGGATAAACGCAAAGGAATTATCCTTGATTTCTTTGACGACAGTGACAAAATAATCAGTCTTTGGGCACAGTATTCTGAAGGTGATACCGCCCTAAAAGAGTGGGAGATTTTAGCACAGGATTATCAGGTTGAAAAGGCGGGTTCGGAATATAGAATTTATTTTGAAGAACAGCGTTCACATCAGAATCTTCCTACCGAATGCGACAATTGCATAGAAACGTCGGGAATCTCCATTTCGATCCGAAATCTTTTTGATAGCAAGAAGATGCAGTTTAAACTGAACGATCCTGATGGCAGCTTACCCGCACCGTTCCCAGTGTTTAAGTCGTGGACACGGTTTAATGAAGATGAATATTTTGATTGAATTTTCTAAGATATCTTCAAATGAACTGCAGTGGAATCCTCTCTAAGATTGCTAATTTCAAGAATGTTCGCTGTTGCAAATCAATCCTACAAGAGTGGAGATAAGTTGAATGTATAAAAGTGTTGACAAACTGTGTGGTTTTTACGTAAAATTTGTATAATCAATAACGCAGAATGCATTTAAGAGCAAGGAGTTTAACATGCTAACGCAAGATCAGGTAGATTTTTACAATGAGAACGGTTATCTCAAGGTAGAACAGCTTTTCACACGAGAGGAAACCGAAGAACTTGCATCTGAAATGGTGCAGATCATAAACAATTGGGGACAAGAGACTATTGGGTGGCCCGGACCGTGGCGAACCAAATACCTCAAAGAGGAAGACCAACAGACCACAAAAGCAGTTTTTATGCACAACCCTCACTTCTATTCTGCTACCTGGGGGAGAGTGATTTTCCATGAGGGTTTGACGGGGGCAGTGCAGTCACTCATCGGCAACACAGTTCAGTGGCATCACACGGTGCTGCATGCGAAACTACCGGAAAAAGGCACACCATTTCCAATGCATCAGGACTATCCGTTTTACCCACACGATGGTCTTGATTTCGTTGACTGCCTCGTACATCTTGACGATGCACCTTTTGAAAGCGGGGCACTAAGGGTTGTGCCAGGTAGCCATAAAGAGGGGCCACGCGAGCATATTACCGGGCATGATACTGCCCCACATCTGCCAACAGATAAATTCCATCCTGATTTCATCGACTCAATTCCTATTCCCGCAAAAGCAGGCGATGTTATCTTCTTTAGTTATTGTCTTATCCATTGGTCTGAGGTTAATCGCACAGATGAGTGGCGGAAAGCTGTCCGATTCGGGTACCATACACCGGAGATGCGTCCCGTCGGACGAGAACCGAATGAACCATACAACAACATTATGGCGGGTGGTTTCAAGGTCAATTCCACATCAGACAGGGCTATTTAGTTTTAAGAATATTCAATTTATGAGTTTTACTGCAAGTTTAGGTTTTGAAGCGAAATATCGTATTGTCCAGCGATAGCAGTATATCCTGCGAACCGCAATACCGATATTGCGTAATGCTGCCATCATCTGTAAAATGGCACCATATCGGACGGGAGAGGTATCTTCTCCAAACACAACATCGCGCACCCAGTGGACTTTGTTCTCTATTGTCCACTAGTTACATAATAGACATTATAATGAATTAAATAGAAGGAGTTTCATAACGCCAGGGTCTGAAGTTTAGGCGAAAATTGTGTAAACCACAACAGGTTTCCATAACTAAATCACAAAACCCTTTCTTCCAATTCCTGAGTTTATCTTTGACAATGCGGCATCTTTTGACACCACTAATCGCATGTTCAACGCGTATGCGTATAGACGCTATCTTTCTATTGTTTTCTTTTTCTTCATTCGTCCGTTCTCTACCTCTCGGTTTTTTCTTCGGTTGAATGATGTTTATATCCGGGAGAACGAAACCCTGAAAACCGGTATCTTGGGACAATGTGCTACCCTGTGGCACACAATAGCCCACCATATCGGCTATGTGTTTGTCATGGTGTCTTCCTTCAAAAGAAGGTGTCAATAGGACAACTTTGCAGGTCTCATTGATAATCAAATTATTTTTCACTGTATGACATTTCTTTTCGCAATAAGTCGTTTTGGACTTGGAAGTTTTTATTTTTCAGATTTCTCACGTTATACTTTCGGTGAGAAACTTCTCAAAGATGTTGGTTTCTCGGTAGTTATATTTATAGCCTGCCTCTGCGAGATACAGGGGCGTGTATCTTGTTGAGTAGTGGTGTTGTTGTCCATACCATGCCCTCTTGACGAAAGACCAAAAGCCTTCCATCGTATTGGTATGGATGTCGCCAGCCTCCCATTTCTCACTACGGTTAAGTGTCTCATGTTTCATTTCCTTACCGATTTCGTTGTAGCCTCTATACTGATCGGTAATGAGTTCAGAATCTTCGGTATTGACGAATCTGTTGATGAAGTCGGAGATCGTCTCACCAGTGGCGTTGGATACGAGTTGTGCGATGGCGTGTCCACCACGTGCGACTGCGCCCAGCACGGCATCTTTAGCGGTGCCGCGTCCGCGTTTACGGGGTTCACCATCCTCCCGGTCATAGTCTTTGCGACGCTTACCACCGATATAGGTTTCATCTGCTTCAATGACCCCTTGTAGTAGGACATTATCCTTTCCCATCTCTGTGCGTATAGCCATCATTAGACACCAAGCAGCTTTCTGTTTCATCCCTAAATCGCGCGCAAGTTGATGGGAGGACAAACTTTTCTTTGCGTTTGCCATGAGAGCGATAGCGAGAAACCACTTTTGGAGCGGTATCTTCGTGCCGTGAAATATTGTGCCGTGTGTCACCTTGAATGTAGCACGGCAATCGTGGCAGTTCCAGCGTCCGACACGCCCAACCTCGCGTTCGTTCCGCCTTCGGGCGTTTAGACTTGGACAATGCGGGCATTCTGGCGATTCTTTCCATCGGAGCCGCTCCAGATATTCGATGCAATCCTCTTGCGTTGAGAACGTCTTCATCACCTTGATTAAATCCATCAGAAAACACTCCTGTTTTTTGGAGTTGCATTTTTCTGATAGTTTCTGATACAATATCAGATAAGTGTGAACCAGAAAAGCAACTCGCTTTTTTGAGTTTCAAATAGGGGGTTGATACCCCCTATTTTCTTACTGATATTATACTATGAAAACCCTTTATTTACAAGGGTTTAGCGCACTTTTCCAACTTTTGTCAAGTCCAAAACGACTTATTCCGAAATATAATCTGCAATAGCTTACCTTAAAATACCTACAATCCCCTAAATATACTTAAAAACAATTCATCAGAGTACCTTATCTCAGAATCGAGAGAGAAACGCGCATCATCAAAAAATTACCTATAGGATAAAATAGCAAAATGCGAGAAGAAGATTTACAAGCACCAGATTCCTTGCAGACACCGCACATTTGTGAAGGCGGAAACCTTGACTGCGGTTCCGGACTACTTCTTCTGATTCGGAAATCTATGGAAAAAGTGCCGGACGGTGAAGTGCTTGAGATTCGTAGCACAGAGATTAGTGTCAAAGAGGATCTGCCCGCGTGGTGTCGAATGACCGAAAACCCTTACCTTGGATGGCGACCGGCTGCAGCGCATAACAAATATTTTGTGCAGCGTGGTGAATCGGAGCAGGATGCGGATTCTGCATACGCGCAAGCGCGGGATTACCGATGGCAAACACGTATCCATTGGGATGGTGGTTTACAGGCGAAAGTTTTCTGCAGAAATCATTCATGGTCGGTGGGACAACCCGCAAGTTTCGATGTGCGGGATGCTGCACCAAGTGCTGTAGAATATGTTCTCAGTGCACTCGGTGCATGTCTGGCGATGGGGTTTCAGATTCGCGCTTCACAACAGAAGATTGAAATTGATGAGTTGGAGATTTCCTTAAGCGGTCAAATTGACAACATCTTTGTCTTTCTTGGCACGGAACAGGGTGGTCATAGCGGTTTTAAAGAGGTGCGCGGCACAATTTATGTTGCATCGGATGCGGATGACGAGGTTTTGGAAACGCTTTGGGAGGAAACCCTTGCCGCTTCACCCGTAACGAATACGTTGGCGCGTGATGTTGATATTAACGTAGACCTACGTGTGATTTAAAGTAGAATTTCAAAGGAGAAAATTATGACGCAGCTACTTGAAAAAGTGCTTACTGAGGTATATAAACTGCCCCCAGAACAGCAGGATGCCATTGCTGCCATCATTCTTGAAGAGCTTGAAGATGAACAGCGATGGGATAAGGCTTTTGCTGAATCACAAGATCAACTCGCTCAACTTGCTCAAAAAGTCCGTGCTGACATTAAGGCAGGATGTTTTAAAAAGGAGAGTATTGGTTAAATAATGATATTCATGTTTTCTATTCCGTCGAGTTTTAAAATGTCAAACACGTTGCCATTGACACGAAATCGTGCGAACAAAGCAATCGTCAAATCCACCATTTCTATGCTTTTGGAAACAATAATGGACTTGCGCTTGAAGCGTCCGAACCAGTGGCGCATCCGACCATTGTTGCGTTCAATGCGATGCGTCTCCGCTTTATCCTGAACATGTTTTACGGCAGGTAGGACCGACTCATAGACCTGCCATTTGTCTGTGTAATATATCTTAGCATTGAGGGTTGAGAGCCTTGCCGTGAGTTTTTCAAGGGTTTGTTTATCACGCCCACCACATTCCCAGTCAATGAGGTATCCTGTGTTTCTGTCAAGTGCCTTCCATATCCAGAGTTTGTTTTTCTTGTTCCCAATATAGTGCCACATCTCATCAAGTTCCAAGCAGGCGGTGGTGCCGGGTGTGAGTGTTTGTTTCGGTGCCTGTTTTTTAGCAAAGGTGCGTATCCATTGAAGCACAGTTGTTACGTGGCATCCGACAAGTTTTGAGATAGCATTCATTGAGATGCCGTGGCAATATAAGAGAACGGCGAGAGTTTTCTGTGCTTGTGGTTTCCCCCGGGGTGTTGTGCGCGTCCATTGATAACCGCAGTTTTTGCATTTATAGCGTTGTTTAGTTTTGACGAACCCGTTTTTGACGAAGTGAGTGTGTTGACATCTTGGGCAATTCTTCATGGTGTCCTCTATAGAGCAGCGAGTTTGTTTTCAATAAGGATATAGGTTTTAGATACATCTGTCAATCAAAATCAGTTTATTAGTTTGATTTTGATTGACAATTTTTGTCATAAGTGTTATCATTAACTCTACTCTAACAGGACTTACGCAATAGGTTCAAAAGTCCCCTTGTAAGGGGGATTTAGGGGGTTAAAAACACCGAAATAACGACTTTTTAAGTCCAATACTTCCTTTTTCTCCCCAATTTGCGTAAGTTCTGTCTAATTGAAATGTGATGCAGAGTGGTTCAGAGGGTACCCACTAATTACCGCATCATTATTTAATCAATACCCTCTTAAAAAGAAATGAAGAATAAACATGCATCAGTGCCAATTTATACATCAATCTACTAAAAACTGTCCTAAAGGCAAATTATATGAATGAATTTTTAACATTGTTACTGCCATGGCAAGAAACACCTAATGACCAAATTTCGGATATTTTTGTTTATATCATTGGTGGATCCTTCCTCATATTGTTGACTTATTTTGGTATAAAAATTTTCATCCGATACCGTTTAATTAGAAGTTTAACGCGGAAAATCCATCAATTCAACAGACCTGCTCAACCTTCAATTTTACAGGAATTAAAAGAAGAGTTTGATCGCAAAGCAAAATTTGCTGAAGCATGGCAGGAGTTTGCGGATTCACTGATTACACGCCAACACGATGAAAACCAAGAAATAGTATACAAAACAGATGAAGCATCATTTTTCTTCAGTGAAGACCGTCTACTTGGGCAATATATGAATCTCCGATTTTGGAATAGCATTTCCGCTATATTGGTCGGATTCGGGATTCTTGGTACTTTTGTTGGCTTAGTTTGGGGATTGATACCGTTTTCAAGCATTGACTTTCAAAACACAGAAGAAATTAAAAATGCGATAAGAGAACTCCTTTCTGGTGTATCAACGGCGTTTGTTACATCCGTTTGGGGAATGATGGCTTCACTATTGTTTAACGCAGTGGAGAAGTTGGCAATCGGAGGAGTGGGCAGTGAAATTGTGAATCTGCAGCGTTCACTTGGTAGGATATTTACATTAACAGTTGCAGAGGAAATTGCGTTTAGACAAGAAGATGAATTAGCACAACAGACAGCAGCTCTTAAATCGTTTTCGACGGATTTGGCAAACGATATTAAAAGTGCTATGGCAGAGGGAAGACAGGAAATTCTAAGCGAGCTAAACAAAACTGTTGAAGCCTTCAGCACAACAATTTTAGAACAATTGAGACCGATCCTTGAGAGATTAATGGAAGCAATTGAAGAATTGCGTCAGCAAAAAGAGGAATCTTCGACAGAGGCAATTGGAAAACTTATAGAAGAATTCCAAAAAAACCTTTCTACGTCAACAGTGACACAAATGGAAGAACTTGCTAAAACCGTAGGTGAGGCAAGTCAGAGTCTGAAGAATTTACCAGAGCAGATAAAAATGATGATAGCAAGTATACAAGAGCAGATTAATCAGACTCGCCAATTGTTAGCAGAAACGTCTCAAGAACAAGCAGATCAGATGAAAAACATGATGGATGAGATGATAAAAACACTCCAATCGGTTGTAGAATTAGCAGCAAAACAAACAGGTGAACAATTAGATCGACAGATGGGAAAAATGAAAGATGTTTCAGATGAGAGTATTCAAACGCTTCAAACGACAATTGTTGAATTAAGACAGTCAATTACTGATACACTTAAACAACAGCAAGAAGCAATCGGAAAAATTACTTCGGAAACAGCACAAGCCTCCGTTGATGCAACAGATAGAATCTCGCAACTTATGGATCAAATTACCAGGAGACTCAGTGAAACCGTCCAAGGTGCTGAAAAGAGTATCAGCGAACTCTTACAGCAACAAAGCACGCAAACCGAAGTTTTCAACGCGCAGATTGCTAATTCACATGAGACACTTGCAAGCGGACAAAAAATGTTGGAAGAGATGAGAGCAAGCTTAGCAAGTGTCCACCAAATTATTAAAACAGTACAAGCGTTTTCTAAACAGTTGACCACAGGATCAGACCAATTGGAAAATGCAGGACAACAACTGATGCAGGCAGGTATGGTGTTCAATCAAGAAAACGAAAGATATCTCACGGCAAATAGAGAAACAATTCAGCAACTTGGAAACTTACATGAGCGGACACAGCAATTGATAGACAACTCAACACAACGTTTTCAAACAATTGACGAAGGGTTACAGGGTATTTTTGAACAAATTGAAAAGGGCTTGAATACCTATTCTGTTTCCGCTCGCGAGTCAATTAATACCTACCTTAGTGACTTCTCAGATCAATTAACTAAAGCTGTTGCAGCACTTTCCAACAGCATTGAAGCACTTGATGATAATTTTGAGGACTTGAACGATAGAATTGAACAGTTGATGCATCAGCAAGATAACAGATAATGCAAAGAACACCTTCTAAATCTAAAACACTTACAGACGAAAACCCGTTCAGTCTTTCATTAGGCGATTTGATGGCAGGATTACTATTAATTTTTGTGCTGCTGCTATCTTTTGTTATGTTAAACTTAACGAAAGAAGTAGATCGTATTGATGAAATTAACAAAAGATTAGATGAAATTAACAAAAGATTATTGGAAATCTTTACAGAATATGTAAAGAAACGCGAAAATCTATACAAAGACCTTAAGAGAGAATTTGAAAAAGATCTTCCAAAATGGAATGCTGTTTTGGATAGAGAGAAACTTTCTGTCCGCTTCAGAGAGCCAAAAGTGTTATTTGCACAAGGACAGGCAGAAGTGCAGTTTGCATTCAAAGAAATTTTGGATGATTTCTTTCCACGTTATATAGAAATTTTGCAACGCTCTGATTATATTAATGACATTGCAGAAATTCGAATTGAGGGGCACACATCAAGTGAATGGTCAGAGATAGTAAGTCAACAAGATGCCTATATTCTCAATATGGAATTATCACAAGACAGAACAAGAAGTGTGCTGCAATATGTGCTTCAGATACCTGCAATTGGTAGTAATAGAGACTGGATACAGCGGTACTTGACTGCTAATGGTTTATCTTCAAGTAAATTGATTGTTAATCCGGATGATGGCATACAAAATAGAGAAGAATCAAGACGAGTAGAGTTCCGAGTACGGACTAACGCAGAAAAGCAGCTTGAAGAAATCAAGGAACTTGCAAAAATATTGGAGAAAAATCGTGAAGTCCGCTAAAAAAATATTAGAATTTGATTTTAATGCCGATGTGTTTGCTCGGCGCGCACCGCAGCCCTCTAAACCCAGTCAACAGAATCTTGATATTCTGGAGGAAATTGTGAAAAAACATGGTAATGATGGTTATGAACCACCGAATCAAGAGGACCTCCGCCAGATTTATCACTTATTCATTCAGACGAGTCGGGATGGCAAATTATATCGAGAATTTGACAATCGTAAACGTATCCGACAACTTACATGGGCATTAACTTTCTCCGAAAAAAATCAGCCCCGAATTGTAGATACACCGCAACTGCACGATGCCTTACAACTAATAGAAGAACGTTTTCGTATCAGCTACCTCCCGGGAATTTTCAATGCATTGCTACAAACATGGGATGCACCAAATGCCAGCATGCTACGCGCTTTTATCAAAAAACATTTGACCGATTACAACGGATCCCGAAAATTCGCGCGAGAACTGAAAACAAATATGAAATGGTATTGTGAGGAAAACAGCGCGACGCAACTTGCGACAGAACTACTTCGCTCAAATAAGAAACTCTCAGATACCTGGTCATTCCTTGAACTTGAACGGCACGAAGATACACATTGTTACCGCTATTTCGGTGCGATTGCAGAGGCATTTATTTCACTCAACAAAAATATTAATCGAGATGTTTTGGCGGATGTTAGCAACTTTTTGGAGAGGCACAATAACGATCAAACCAGCCGCTCCGTATTATCGGGAGTTATTGAGCAACTTGGCATTAATGCTCCTGAAGACTTACGACAACCTGTTCAGTCCTATGTTCTTCAAAAATGGCAAGATCCACGAATTGTTGGTCCTGACGTAAAATGGCATGGTGTTTCGAAGGAAGCACGCAAAATCTTCACCAAATGGCTTACAGAAGCAGACCTCGAATTTTTCTTTGATATCGTAGCCAAAGCCTGCAATGACCAAAAATTTGCCTATAGAAAAGCGTTTTGGCTTGCTTATCTTGAGCACATTACCTCCTGTCGTCCTGTGTTACGCAAAAATGTTGAAAAACTTTTTATAGAAGACCCTGAAGCCTTGCAATACTACAACGAACGCCGTCCTGCTACATTGACAGGAGGCAGTTCCAACCAACATGCTTTCATTATTCAGATAGGAGAGTATACTTTTGTTGAGTTTAGTACTGCAGGTGCATGCTATGTCTACCGAAACAGCAACCTTCCTTTTGAATTAAGTGACTCAGCTTATACTATGGGCGAGTTGAAAAATCAACTATGGGCGAGATATAAAATGAATCACTTCAGTGCTGAAAAATATTCTTGGCAAAGAAAGTTTGAATCGTGGATATACAATGAACTTGGCGTAGAACCGCAACGGAGTTATCGGTTATTAGGGTAGTAAAATGAGAAATCTATTCCAAAGAAATAGTCCTAAACAGTTACAATTCAATTGGCAAGAAACAAAAAAAGGTATTCTGTTTACTTCACCATCAGAAAACCTGTCTCTAATTGAATACGCCTCAAACTTGCCAACAGATGCTCACCAGGCACAAGCACAATGGCTGTTACTCAAGGAGCTACTTGATAACGGTCAAGGGGAATTGGCAGACAAAGGTATACATATCCCTAATGAGGAAGTATGCCAACTTGAGTCAGTTGAACATGGGTTACTCGGTTTGCCTGAACCGTATCCGTTTGATATCGAAATCCGATCACACGGAACGTTTAACCAACCAGAGTTCCGATACAATTATCAGTTTCTACAGCCGGACCTAAAACCTTTGCATCCAAAACGGATTGGCTGTATTTTACGTTTGACAAAAAATTGGGTATATCTCTTGTCACACGAACAGTTTGTACTTCTGGAGGCTTTGGATGCGTTCAATACACGAGGCACTACTGACAAAAATTTTGAAACCAATTTACTTGAATTTGCAAAGATAAAAGGTCTCGCAAAAGGGATAGGTGCTGCCCTTGATCTTTACCTTAACCAAAACGAAGTTGTTGCGCCGGAAACCGTTCGCTTGCGCCTGCGGGAGTCTGGCGATGAAGTTGAGATAATACCTGACGTGGCAGGGGTTGACAACGAAAAGTTTGAAGAGGTTTTTGATAAATTTCCGAATGCTGAAACCACTTACAATTTACCTCGTCCTGACGGTGGCAAAACCCGCGTACTCTTCCAAAGTAAACAAAGAGAGGCATTGGAAGCCGTTAAAGACAATCGACGCGTTTCTCGCGAACAGCTCACGGAGATGGCTAAACACCCACAAGAATACTTTGATCCAGACATCGTTGAACTTGATCCAACAGATGAGAATTTATCCTTCAGCGAGCGTGTCCTTGAAATTGGCATTTACCAACCGAGGGTCTATCCATTTGTTTCGCCATACAAAAGTGAATGGATTCCTGGTATTTCAGTTGAGAATGAATCAGGTGAACGGATAAAAATTCAGGTTAAAACCGAAGAGGAACTTATAGAATTGGAAAATGTGATTGGTGAAGCAAGGCGAAGTGGCCAAAAACAGGTGACATGGAAGGGACAGCAGATTCCGACTTCCGATCTTGAGGAACTTCTCCCGTTCATTAAAGAGCGGCTTAAACGCCGCAAAAAACCGTACCCTGCACCAGGTGAAAAATCGGATACGGCAGTTTTAATTATTGATGAGAACATTGAAGAATCTGATTTTGTCGCTCCAAAAGGTTCTTCGGTTACAGAACCATTTCGGTATCTACTTGAACCCGCACCAAACCTCAAAGAAGAATTCAATCTTTTGCCACATCAAGAGGAAGGACTTGCATGGGTGCAACAACTTTCGCAGAGAAAGTATCCTGGTGGATTACTTGCTGATGATATGGGACTTGGCAAGACGTTACAAGTACTCTGCTTTCTGGAATGGCATCATGCAAGATATCGCTCACAAGAATCGGAACGGAACCCGTACCTTATCGTTGCCCCCATTGCACTTTTAGAAAATTGGGCAGCGGAATATCAAAAGTTTTTCAACAACGGCGCGTTGAATTTTATCACGTTATATGGAAAAGAACTGAAAAACTATAAAATTGACCTGTCCCAAGCTACCAAAATCCAGATTCCAGAGATAAAAGGCGCGGAACGGCTAAAGGAATTACGGAAAAAGCGTGGCGCACTTGATGTCACACGTCTCCAAAAATCCGATGTAGTACTAACTACCTATGAGACCGTCCGAGATTTCCAATTGGATTTAGGCTTAGTTCAATGGGCAACGGTTATCATTGACGAAGCACAAAAAATTAAAACACCGGGAACGCTCGTCACAAACGCATTGAAAGCACTCAAGACCGATTTTCGTATTGCTATGACCGGAACCCCTGTCGAAAACTCGTTGATGGATTTGTGGTGCATCACTGATTTCGTGACACCGGGTAATTTTGATAGCGCGAAAAAATTCAATAATGAATTTTGCCGCCCTCTTGAAAAGCCTGAGACAGACATTCGTGCGCTTGGAGAACAAATTCGTAAACGTATCGGTGTTCACCTCAAAAGACGACTAAAAACTGATATTCTTGATGATCTTCCCAAAAAGCATGTTCATGTAGAAATGTGTCAACATGAGATGCCTCCAACACAAGCAGAACGTTATCAAGTTGCCCTTCAATCCACAAAAGATAGTGGAGCAACAGGACCGCAACAACGCAACCGTATTTTGCAAATTCTTCATCAACTACGCGACATCTCCGATCACCCCTCATTATCCGATTCGCAATTGGAGCAAGTTCCTACCAATGAGTTAATCAATCAATCGGCAAAATTGATAGTCACTGAAGAACTTCTTAATAAAATTCGCTCTGATGACGAAAAGGTCATACTGTTTGCAGAACGTCGAAAGACGCAGCATCTTCTTGCAAAGGTCATTAAAGAACGATTTGAGTTAGAAAATATTTCTATTGTCAATGGCGATACCCCTGGAAGTAAACAAAAAGAGAACTCAATGAAAATGAGTCGTCAACAAGCCGTTGATCGTTTCCAAGAGACTCCAGGATTCAATGCTATTATCATGTCACCTCTCTCTGCTGGTGTTGGTCTCAATATCACAGAGGCAAA
This sequence comes from Candidatus Poribacteria bacterium, assembly GCA_965197475.1. Taxonomy (GTDB): domain Bacteria; phylum Poribacteria; class WGA-4E; order WGA-4E; family WGA-3G; genus MSPOR6. The sequence continues at coordinate 4,138,676 of CBDANF010000003.1, forward strand.
CCATGTGATTCATTATAGTCGTTGGTGGAATCCTGCTAAAGAAGACCAAGCAAGCGATCGAGTATATCGCATCGGACAAGAACGGGCGGTCCACATCTACCTCCCAATGGCAACTCACCCGGAATTTAAAACATTTGATGTGATTCTCCACGAACTCCTTGAGCGAAAACGCCAACTTTCTCAAAATACGTTGTTTCCAACAGAGCGAGCAGAAGTAAAACCTGCAGAGATTTTAGATGCTGTACTGCTAACGCCTTCCGAAACGAAAATCGGTCAACCAACGAAAATCGGTCAACCACTGACAATTGAAGATGTTGACAAACTTGAGCCCCGATCCTTTGAAGTTTTTATCACCGCACTTTTTCGAAAACAGGGATACCGTGTTGAATTAACACCTCATTCCGGTGACAAAGGTGCAGATGTTGTTGTACACCCAAGTCAGGTAGAAAACTTTGGACTCCTGATACAAGTCAAACAGCGTCAAGCTGGAGGAAAACCTGGAAATGATGCTGTGAATGAGATTATCGCCGCAAAACCTTTTTATGAAGAAAAGTATGGTGCAACTTTCCAACTTGTTGTTACAACAAACCGAACTTTTACTAGAGAAGCACGCGAACTCAGTCGAGCGAATGATGTGCAAATATACGAGCGTAAATGGATAATTGAAAATTTGCAGCAATACCCTATAACATGGACAGATGTTAATCTGTGTCAGTTTCAGACAGGCTAATGTATGATAAACCACATTAATCTCCAATTGCCCAGAAGAACAAGAGGACAGTACATCAAGAATCAGAGAATCTCTGCCGCAGGATAACGTTTATCCCCAGGTGACACATCGGACGGATCGTTTAGCACCACAGTGTCTGGCGGTGTCATAATCTGGTTTTCGTCTACAGGATCGGCCGTATCCGTTCTCCATTGCTCTAAACGTTGGCGCATTTCTGCCAAAACATCAGCATAATCCGGATTTCCAACGAGATTATGCGCTTCCGAAGAATCAAATACTACATCATATAACCGTTCCGATTCTATAGGTTGACTTGCCCAATCATTCTCCAGCATATAAGATTTACTGATACTATCATCGCAGTTAGGCAGTGCCCACTGTTTGGCGTTGTCATACCGCCTGATGTATTTCCATCGCTTGGTTCGGACAGCGCGCTGCGGTTCATAACAGCAGTGATAATTGACTTCGGCAAAAATAGCATCATGAATATCATCAGACTCACCACGAACCAAAGGAAGAATAGAATTTCCCTGTAACCACTCAGGCGGTTCAATCTCAGCCAATTCACAGATAGTAGGAAACAGGTCAATTTGGCTGACTAACCCATCTACGACTTTTCCACTATCAAATCCGCCTGGTCCTCGGGCAATTAGCATTACGCCGATACCGTGATCGGTAACGTGACATTTCATACGGGGAAAAGCGAGTCCGTGGTCTGTCGTGCATATCACAAGTGTGTTTTCAGCAAGTCCGTTTTCTTCCAATGCATCAAAAACTTTTCCCATTTTCCAATCAAGTCTGCGCGCAGAATCTATGTATTCCGCCATATCTTGTCGAGTTACAGATGTATCAGGAAACGGTGCGGGCGGTTTAACATAGCGCGGATCGGTTTTCGGTTCACCGTCTGGCGGCGGAGCAAACCCTTTTGCGCGGCGATGTGTTTCTCCAAATCCAACATCTAAGAAGAATGGTTCATTAGGTTTTTCGTCAAGAAACGCACACGCACGTTGTTCTGCACCAGCGTTGCCGTTTTCTTGGGCTAAGATCCGTTGGTAACCTGTGTCCTTAACATTGCGTACGACATGCTGGAAGCCTGCTAATGCAGTAGCGTAACCGGCTTTATTCAGTGTGTGTGGGATGAGATGTTCCGGTACAGGTAGACTCCACCCGCGGTTTGCCAATCCGCCCATGCCGCAGCTGTGTGCCCACTGTCCGGTGAGCAGTGCTGCGCGCGATGGCGAACAGGTTGGGTTTGCACAAAAGGCATTGCGGAACAGTGCTCCCTCTTCCGCTAATTTTTGAATGTTCGGGGTCGGAATTGCATGACCGTAAGGCTGCACATACCGTCCTGTATCGTGAGAATGGATATAGATAATATTTGGGTTGTTCATATTTTACCGTGATGTGTGTTAAGTGAATATGTGCTACTACCGCTAACCTTAGCGGAAATTAGATTGGGTGGACACCTATGGTGTCAAACTTTCTCGGAAAACATTGACAACAGCCTCAATAATAGCTAACGACTAATACGAAATTTACCCGCCTGTCAAATGTATAAATTGAGTATACTCCAAAACCGAAGTGATGTCAAGGATTTCTGCAATACATCTGGGGTCATTTATGGTAGATTTTAGAATTAACAAGACACTCTGAACAGGCGAGGTTAGGAAACCTCGCCTACTGAGGGACGGTTCCCTGTGCATGTGGGGTCACAACCTGTCTATTTATTTCACAATTCACTATAGTTTTCCGAAATTTAAGATTTTCGGTTAAGACTCTCCGCTGTGAATCAACACCAAATGCGCTTATGGTATTTGATGGGATCGACCTCCCAGCATCGATTTTTCGGCTAAAATGGATAAAAAGCCGAAAACTAAATAACCCTGCCTGCCTAAAATATAATTGACAGCATTCAACAAAGGTGCTACAATTTAAGATGCCTTATGCGTTGGCGGGAGGAATTTCGATTATGGACAAAGTGCTGGTTAGCGATTTGCTATCGCAGCAGGGTTTAGATGTTTTAATCAAAAGCGGCGATTTCAAGGTTGATGTCAAGTTAGAGTTAACCCATGAGAAATTGTTAGAACGTATTGCTGATTACGATGCCCTACTTATTAGAAGTGAGACCAGAGTAACAGCAGATGTAATTGAGGCAGCAAAGAGGCTAAAGGTTATTGGACGCGCTGGGGTCGGTGTAGATAACATTGATGTAGAAGCTGCCACGCGAAACGGCATTTTAATCGTCAATACGCCGACAGGGAATACGATAGCAGCAGCGGAACACACCATCGCGCTCTTATTAGCTTTGGCACGGAACATTGTGCCTGCTGGCATCTCCCTGAAAAACAGAACTTGGCAGCGGAACGACTTCATCGGTGTTGAATTATACGGCAAGGTCTTCGGCACCGTCGGACTCGGTAGAATTGGACGTGAAGTTACGAAGCGGGCACTCGCTTTCGGCATGCAACTCATTGCTTATGACCCTTATATCTCCACTAACGCTGCTAAAAAAATGGGAGTCCGCCTCGTTGATCGCGAAACCCTATTCCGGGAATCAGATTATATTTCCATTCATACCCATCTCAATGCGGAAACCTACCACAGTGTCGGAGAGGCTGAATTTCAGAGTATGAAACCCACCGGGCGTCTAATAAACTGTGCACGTGGCGGTATCATTGACGAAAATGCGCTCTATCACGCGCTGAAAGAGAAACAGATCGCTGGTGCTGCGCTTGATGTTTTTGAAGATGAGCCTGCTATTGATAGTCCACTCCTTGAACTGGATAACGTGCTTGCATTACCACACCTCGGCGCATCAACAACTGAGGCACAAGAACACGTTGCTATTGAAGTAGCACAGCAAGTAATCAATGCACTACAAGGTAAACCTGTCGCTAACCCAGTTAATCATCCTAAAATTGATCCGAGAATGTTTGAAATTTTGGGACCCTATCTTGAACTGGCAGAAAAGATCGGCAGTTTTCATTCCCAAATTGTTGAAGGACAAATCTCAGCAATTAAAATCCATTATGGCGGTGCCTTATTTCAGAAAGAGGATGTAACGCCCATCACTGTCGCTCTGCAGAAAGGGTTATTGTCACCAGTACTCAACGAGGTTAATTATGTTAACGCGCCTTTTCTAATTAAGCAGCGCGGAATTTCAGTGACTGAAGCAAAGAGCGATGCCGAAGCGGATTTTTCGAACTTGATTACTGTCACCATTACCACGGATAGGGGAGAAACACTTATTGCTGGGACAACTTTTGGACGAAAAGATATCCGCATCGTCCGTATTAACCAACTTCACCTGAACGCCACGCCAGAAGGATACATACTTCTCATTTACAACCGAGATCAGCCAGGGATGATCGGGTTAATCGGAACCATTTTGGGTGAGCACAACATCAATATAGCGGATATGACGGTTGGACGGTCTCGTGTCGGAGAAGTTGCGCTAACACTCATAAATGTGGATAGCCTGGTGCCACGCTCCGTTTTGAAATCTATAGCTGCGCAAGAAAAGATTGATTTTGTCAAGCAGGTTCTCCTGTAATGTGCTGTCAATCCTATGTGGTACGCGTGGTTCTAACCAGACTATTGAAACATCACATAACCAACAATTTGGGAATCGACAACGTACTTGTTAGCAAAATCGTATACGACAAGGGAGTATTAATTTGGATGCAAAACAGATATGTCTGTTTATCAATGATGAGATACCGAAGGAAAAATTATTTTCTGCAGAAAAACGGAACGTTCACCCCGATTGTAATACGTCTTGGAGAATCTCACCGGAACCGTTCTGGATTTCACAAGAGGAGTTGAATTGGTTTGAGGAACTCGGTCCCCATCTATTGAATTTTTATCGCGCCTGTAATCTACTCTATTCCCAAAGTGCAAGAGGCATTCAACCTGCTTGGGTAGCAGAATATTTAGATATTGGCAAACCAGAAACTGTCATCCAGCAGGGGCGAATGAACCGTTTCAAAAGCCAACTCCCAGGTGTCCTGCGACCCGATATTTTGCCTACTACCGACGACACGAAGGTGATTACAGAATTAGATTCTATACCTGGTTTTATCGGTGCTACAGGCTGTCTATCAAGATTATATACGAAACTCGGGTATTCCATCATTGGTGGTAAAGACGGCATGGTGAATGGATACGCTGAGATGATCCGTGTTTTGGCAAAGAAAGATGATCCTACACTTGCAATTGTCGTTTCTGATGAATCAGAAGATTATCGACCAGAGATGATATGGCTTGCTAATGCACTTTGTGATACCGGACTTAGAACTGTTGCTGTGAAACCTCACGAGATAATCTTTACCGAAGACAGACTTTTTATAGAGAGTGAAGATGTCAGAATGGATGTTGATGTCGTTTACCGTTTCTATGAGTTGTTTGATCTTCCCAACATTCCCAAAGCAGAGTTAATCTTCTATAGTGCGAAAAAACGCACCGTTGTGATGACACCACCCCCGAAGGCATACTTGGAAGAAAAATTGTGTCTTGCGCTCTTCCACCATCCATCACTCCAGTCATTTTGGCAACGTCAACTTGGAAAAAAAACCTATCCGTTTCTACAAAAAGCGATCCCACAGACATGGATCCTTGATCCGCGCCCTTTACCACCACATGCAGTGATTCCAAACTTAGAGATAGATAATGCTCCTGTAACGGACTGGCGACAACTCAGCTCTGTAACGCAGCGACAGCGAGAATTGGTTATCAAACCTTCGGGGTTTTCGGAACTTGCATGGGGTAGCCGTGGCGTGAAAATTGGACATGATCTTCCTACGGAAGAGTGGGAAGCCGCGATCGAAAATAGTCTTGCGAATTTTGCAAAAACACCGCATGTCCTACAGCAATTTCACACCGCTAAACGGGTACGAATGCAATACTACGATTTTGACGCTGAGGATGTTCAAGAGATGGCATGCCGTCCACTTCTCCGCCCATACTATTTTGTCACAGGCGATACCGTGAAACTCGGTGGAATTCAGGCTGCTGTCTGTCCCGCAGATAAGAAAATTCTACACGGCATGGTGGATTCCATTATTGTGCCGTGTGCTAAAAGAAGGGATAAATGAAGTGAGTTTGACAAATGATGTATGTTGGTTAAAGTGTCGTAAAACCTTGCATGTGTCAATTTAGTGTACAGGTCAAGTTCAGCACGAATTGTCAGAACCAAGATTTACAAGATTATTGGATTTTCAGGATTATCCTTACGCTGTGCAGATACTCTCAATCATGGAAATCTGTAAATCCTGAGAATCCTGGTTCAGACAACGCAAACCGCTTAGTTACGATAAATTAAAATTCATTTTCTTAAATTGACACATAACACACTAATTCTCAATTTTTATGTTTCCCCAGAACGTGAGAAATTTATCCAATGCTGCTACGTTCAGATTGCTTGGATTGAACTCCTCTACGGTAGGTAAAATTTTGGGACCAATCCCTTCAACAACACCTCCTACAGCGTAGATTTTGTTGTTGACAGTTCCTGCTCCTAAGAAAACACGTGCCGTTGGCATATCTATGCTTTCTGCCCATGTGTCTGTTAATGGATCGTAAACCTCAACTGTTGTCAAACCGGGACCTTGCACAGCAGGTGCCCCACCAATTGCGTAGATTTTTGCATTGAGGACACTAACGGCAAGAGCGGTTCTGGGGATAGGCATATCTGCTTTTTGTGTCCATGTGTCTGTGTTTGGGTCATATTCTTCAACAGTTTTAACTACGGGGCCTTGCACTGCTGGAACTCCACCGATAAGGTATATTTTATTCCTAAATTCCGCTGCAGCCATACCCGATCGGGGATTTGGCATATCTGCTTTTTGTGTCCATATGTCTGTGCTTGGATCGTATTCTTCAACAACCGGTAACACAGGTCCGACATTTTGTGCAACCCCACCAAAGGTATAAATTTTACCTTCTACGGTAACAGCAGAGAAAAATGAACGTGGGGTAGGCATATCTGCTTTTTGTGTCCATGTGTCAGTCTTTGGATCGTATTCTTCGACTGTGCCGAGAGCTGGATTTTGCCCGTCCCATCCGCCAATAGCATATATTTTCCCGCCGACTTCACAAGTAACAACACCTACCCTTGCAGATAACATACTCGCTTTCTTAACCCATTTATTTGTTTCAGGGACGTAAGCTTCAACGCTATCTATCGGATTACCAAGCGTCCCACCAATAACATATATTTCTTTGTCAACAACAGAAACCGAGAAAAATAGTCTCGGATTTACCATATCTGCTTTCTGCGTCCATTCTTGAGCGTTGGCACTGTTTATCAAAGTGAATACACTTATTATGCTTAATAGCCAACTCCATTGATAAATTGTGTGTTTTTTCATATAATCCTCCTAATTTAACTTTACAATGTATTCATGAGCAACGATAGATGCTAACTTCCATCCCGTCGCGTCTTCGCTGTCTTTGATTTTCCGCTTCGTTCCCGTCACGTCTTCTACGTCGTCGGCTTTCAAACCAATGTGTTTCGGACTCGTAGTGTGAACGAACATGCTCCAGATAATCTGCCATTCGTTCCGCCCCCATGCCAACGTTATCTGCCACAATCGTCGCTGGGTTCGTTAGCCGCGATTTGATCGCTTGGAAGCACGCAAAATAACCATCTTTGTTGTTGTCAAGGAATAGAAAATCTACAGGGTCTTGAATTGTTTTGAGTACTTCTGCGGCATCCCCAATACGTGAATCGACAAGGTCTGCCACACCTGCCCTTTCAAAATTTTCGCGCGCCCGTTGTGCGTTGTTAGCGTCTATCTCTACCGTTATCAAACGTCCTGTGCCTAAAGTTTTCAAAACGCGTAACATCCACAATCCAGAGTAACCGATAGCAGTGCCACACTCTACGATAAGAGATGGTTTTGCCTTTTCAACACAACTTGCCAGAAGTTTTGCCTTTTCAGGTCCCAACATCGGAATTCGTTCTTCTCGGCACTGTGTTTCAACTTGTTCTAAAACTTGATCAAACATTAGTGTGTCTCCAAATTTTCTTTTTCTGACGGTTTAGCGATTCTATAATCAAAGAACTTATTGCTGGCTTTGTGATGATCTGCCAGAGCGTAGTGTTCCAAGAGTGTCTTGGGACCGCGATTTAAGGCAAAAATGCCGTAGTCCTTTCCATTTGGTGAACGAGTGATTGTATGGACATGGTTAAGAATAAGACCACCTGGACCATTGGGTGGACCTTCTCCATCGGGCGGACCCTGCCCATTTGGAGGACCTTGCCCATTAGGTGGTCCCTGTCCATTGGGTGGACCTTGTCCATTCGGCGGACCCTGCCCATCGGGTCTATTGGGTGGTTCCTGTCCGTCGGGTCTATTGGGTGGTTCCTGTCCGTCGGGTGGACCTTGCCCATCGGGTCTACCAGGCCCAAACCCTTCTTCATTGTTATATTCAATCCAGACAGCAGGGTTGAAAACGCGGTAGTAAATTGGATCGTTGGTGGTTGCGCCACCGATCCAGACGAAATAGGTATCCTCAAATCTCGCATCAATGTCAGCCATCCAGACATCTGCAAACTCAGTTTCAAGATTATAAACATACGTCTTAATGAGATTGCGTAAGTGTTCTTTTTGGGTGTTGTTCATCTCTGAAGCCTTCAAACCGATACCCTCAAAATCAGCATAATCATAATTTAGGTAAGGATCGGTTGAATCACCGGGCCCCACCTGCAATCCACGGTCACCTATTTGAATTGCCACTTTCCTCTGAACCGCGTGAAGACTTTTGAATAAGGTAAATGCACGCTCTCTCTCGGCTCCGAGTACTTCAGTGCCGTTGATGGTTGCAGGCTCAGCTCCGATAAACGCTGGAACGATAGAAACAACATCGTCTTGCATCAAAAAGTTGAGTGCCAAATGATGTCCATCTAACTGAAAACCCCACGATTCATCTGTCTCCGGATTGCCAAATAAAGCAATGTGGTAAGCATTCGGATCCCAAAGGCCAGGTCTGACATTACTCAGGAGCGTTTCAACGTCTTTTGTAATGAGAGAGACTTTTATATAGCCTTCGTCACTCAAGAAAACGTCCAAGAGTTCGTAGAAGAGTCTCAATTGCTTCTCAGACAGTTGACCAAAACTAATACCGCCTCGTTCGGACTGACTCGGCGGTAGATTGCTCCATGAATAGAATTCTTTGTCCTCAAGCGAAAACGAAATATCAGCGAGGAGTTTGTTACTCAACGACTTGCGAAAGTTTTGCATCGTGGTAGCTAAAGTAGTGATTACTTCATCATTAGCATCATCTCCGACACGGTTTGTGTCATCTCCGACTATTTGTCCGACGCGACTTGCAGCATCTTTCGAGTCATCTCTGGTTATTTCATCGGTACGACAGCTGAGTCCTGCTACGAACAAAAACATTAAAAGCAGCGAACCCAGCATATAAAACTTCATAAAATTATTTCCTTTTTCTGATTTATTGGATTTGAAAATTCGATTGAACCAAAACAGATTAGGTTCAATCTTTCTCTTTTAATATTAACATATTGAAGTTGGGTTTTGTAGAATATAGATATGACAAACCAGGAACAGCCATATATTATAGACGAAATGCCATGAGCAATGTTTAGTGGGAATGATCGATATGAGAATGGTGAGATAATCTCGCTTGAAATTCTACAATTTTGTAATCAAACAAATTACCACTTAACTCATGATGGTCTGCCAAAAAGTAGTGTTCCAAGAGTGTCTTAGGACCGCGATTTAAGGCAAAAATACCGTAGTCTTTGCCGTTTGGTGAACGGATAATCGTATGGATATGATTCGGACCATTACCGATTCTGCCTTCGTCGTTGAATTCAATCCAGACTGCGGGGTTGAAGACACGATAGTAAATCGAATCGTTTTCAGTTGTGCCACCGATCCAAACGAAATAGGTATCGTCAAGTCCAGCATCAATATCTTTCATCCAGACATCAGCAAACTCGGTTTCAAGATTGTAGACGTAAGTTTTAATCAGTTTTCGGATATTCTCTTTTTGCGCATCGTTCATCTCTGATGCCTTTAAACCCACGCCCACAAAATCGGAATAATCGTAATTCAGGAAAGGGTCGGTTGACCTGCCGGGCCCAGCTTTAAGTCCGCGACGACCACCTGTTTGTATCGTCTTCTCTTTCTGGTTCGCGTCAAGACTATTGAGTAAGGCTAATGCGTTGCCTCTTTCGCCTTCAAGTACTACAGTGCCGTTGATGGTTGTTGGTTGCGTTCCGATATGGGCAGGGACGATAGAGACTTCATCGCCGTGCACCAAAAAGTTGAGTGCCAAATGATGTCCATCCAACTGGAATCCCCACGACCCATCTGTCTCTGGATTTCCAAATAATGCGATATAGTAGGGGCGTGAATCCCAAAAATCGGGTTTAATTTTGCTGAGAGGTGTTTCAGATTTTTTGGTAATCAGAGAAACTTTAGTGTAACCTTCATCACTCAAGAACACATCCAAAACTTTATGGAAACGAGCCAATTGATCTACGGACAACTTACCGAAATCAATACCCCCACGATCATCGCCCATAGTTGCCGGTAAATTCGACCATGAATACGATTCTTTATGTCCAAGTGGAAAAGAAGCATCGGCAAGCAGTTCCTCGCTCAGTGATTCGCGAAAACTTTTCATGGCTGTCGCTAATGCTACAATGGACGGTTTTTTTGATATTTCAGCGATTTCTTCTGTTTTTTCTGCTTCAACTTTAGCGGTATCAATAATGTTGAGAGTGAGTGCTACGATACACGCTGTTGACATTATGATGAGGATAAGTAAAATTTTCCGTAACATTAAATTCCTTTCAAATTTTATTGTAAAGCATATAATTATTGATACATTTGCCCAATGACATTTTCAAACTTACTGCGTGAATGTAAAAGGCACCAAATGCCACACGCCAAATCAGTGCCGAGCGCGCGTATGGCACTCGTCGCATTTGGAGTTGATTTGGCAATGAATCACGCGACTACAAAAACCACAACTCCAAAATTATGTCTATTTATTTTTATGTTTCGCTATATTTTGATAAACCTAAAACATTCGTTAATTTTAGTCTTTTTAAGTTTAGAAAAGTTCGTAATTTCTTGAAAAATTTTCAATAGAAGGATTATTAAATCTATCTCATAGCCTCCATTGTGCAAAGGTTCGACGACTGCGGACAAATCATGTGACGCTTGGTTCGCGTATTTGATCTATCTTGTAAAACTGATGCCTCCAAAAAGAAAAGCGGACAAAAAACCGAAGTTGATCGTCCGCTTTTTGGTAGTTCAGTTAGAATATCGCAATATTGCTGTGTTAACGCCTTGATTTTAATTGTGCCCACCGTGTGGTAAATCGATTCTGGGCAGAGATCAATCCTTTCAAACGGGTTGTAGTTAGCGTTTGACGTTTGCCAGCATAAGATACATCTTCAATCCGATAGTAATACTCAACATTCGGTTTAGCAGTTGTGTCTGTCCATGTGTAGGTGTTGCGTTCGCCTGTGGTGCCGGCACCTCGGATGAGTTTCGGGTTGACTTTCACAAACGGACCCTGCTTGGATTGACTTCGCAGGACATTGAACCCCGCATTATCTATTTCAGATTCAGTAATCCAACTTAGAATTATTTGTCCGTTTTTATTTAGCTGAGGACTAAACGAAGATAGCGTAACAGGTAATGTATCATCTTCTGTTCTATATCCTGGAGTTCCTATATCCGAATATCTACCGTAATAATGTTGAACCCTATTTTCAATCAGGCGTTTAACTTTCTCAGCAGGGAACCATCCGAATTCTTTTATTCCAAAAGTAAAATTATATGCTTGTAATCGAACAGATTTCAGCCTTCTCATCAAAGAAATTCTTTTATTCCGAACAAGCATAGGTATTTCCCAAACGATTTCGCCTTTTTCGTTTAGATTGCCAATACGATCTATAGCATTACCTTCCACATCTTGTAATTCTAATACCAATCCTTTATAATTCCAGAAGTTTTTAAGTTCCGATTGTAAAGTATAAACTTTATCTGCTAAACCTTTAGAGATTCTATCCCTGGAATTTGGCATTGCAAAACTTACTATTAAAACTGTTTCTTTACCTTTTATCGTAAAATATTTTGAAATAACCTGAGATTCTAATATGTTAATTGTATCTGAATCATCTAAATATCTACCGACAATTTTCCATTCATTAATATTAATGTCTTGATCTGTTGTATTACATAATTCTACCCATTGAGGATATTTACCAAGACGAGTTAACATAAGCTCACTAAATACAACTTCGCTCATGTCAAGAGTAAGTGCTTTTGACAAGTTTTGCTATAAAATCAACACTGACAGCTTTTAGATTCATGACGAACTCACAGATTGCGACGTAACCGGCGAGGAACTTTTTATGAACGCCACGAAAGGGACGAAGGAAGTTTCGCAGCGTCGTCCAGGCACCTTCAATCGTCCTTGTATGGATCTCGTAAAGACCATCACCGTCTGCGTCTCTTGCCCACTCGCCATCCTTATGGAGAACAATCTCACGGGCGCGCTGAATACGGTTATAGCCACGCCAACCATCCGTATACACCGTTGAAGTCGGCAACGTCCACTGATGAACGTGTGTTGAAAGCGTCGCAGAATCGGTGTGCCGCACAACACGTAATCTCAGGAGACCGCTTTCGCGACCTTTCGTCCCAACAATAGGCGGACGATCATTGTCATAAGTCCCATGTCCCCTGCGTTTATTGCCACGCCGACGCGGCGGATCCGAAGCATCAACGTGCTTATCGCCTTTTTCACCGGCGTTTTGAAACATCTCATCTGTTTCGACTTCAGCATCAGGTAAAGCAGCTTCGGGTTGTATCTGCTCTGCCGAAGTTTGGAGTTTACGTCTTATAGAAAGAACGGTTTGACGACTTAGACCCAGTTCACACCCGAGTTGTGCACTTGAAACACCTTGACAGACACCGCGCAAAAGCAGAACGACCTGTGAGGGACGAAACTGCGTGCCAGCAAAGACCGTCCCGGTATAGAGGTTGTAGATGCTCTCACAGTGTTTGCAGCGATACACTTGTAGACCACTTGTTTCAGTCGGACGGAACTTGCGTGCCTCCGCCACGCTCGCTTGGCATTTTGGGCAACACAGCCCTTGAGGGTGGAAATGATCCAACACCCACGCTTGAGTTTTTTCTTCATCCAGGAGAGATTGTATTGGAAAGTCCATAGGTAACACGCTAACATAACTTTGAAAAAATAGCACTTACTTTTTACATGAGCCTACAACTTTACCAACACCTTCCTTTTCATAATCAAAAGGAATTATAGTATAATTCGGCTCAGGTTGTGCATCTGGCTCAGATTGCTGTTGCCCTTGTTCTTCCTGTTCCTGCTGTGGTAGAGGCTCTTGTTGTTGCTTTGGAGTATCTGTATCAGATCCATCTACTGGTTCTTGTTGTTGCTGTGAAGGCGGTTCCGGTTGTGCATCTGGCTCAGATTGCTGTTGCCTTTCCTGTTCCTGCTGCGGTGGAGGTTCTTGTTGTTGCTGTGTAATATCTGTATCAGATCCATCTACTGGTTCTTGTTGTTGCTGTGAAGGCGGTTCCGGCTGTGCATCTGGCTCAGATTGCTGTTGCCTTTCCTGTTCCTGCTGCAATGGTTGTTCTTGTTCTTGCGGATCTTCTTGCTGTTGCTGCGTTTCTTGTTGCTGTTGTGGAGGAAGTGTGGTTTCTATAACCGTTAAGGTAAAAGGCTCCGTGCTCTCTATTCCAATATACCTTGAATGCACTACTCTTGCATGCACAGAAATGCGGTACGTGCCAGTTTTAGATCCGGTAGTAAGTGTTGTGGATGCCTTGCCATCAGCATTAGTTGTTGTCTCCAAGGTTTCGTAACCATATTTGTTAGAGCCATTTGCAAAATTACCGCTCCCCGAAGTAAGTTCAAAACGCACATCGACTCCAGAGAGTTTTTGATGTTTGTAATTGACTACCTCAATGACAAATGGCTGCAGCGTCGTGCTAGTGGTTGCTGTCTGGTTGTCCCCTGAAACCTTCTTCAAGAATGTGGTCGTGAAAGTAACACTTATATTCCTATCAAAAAACAGTGTTGGAAAGTAGACATTAACAGAATCATCGTCTAATGGGTTTCCCTCCAAGTTTACATTGATAGAATATGGGTTATTGACACTGGTCAATTCGGTGTGATCTATTATAGTAGATCCTGAAAATAAGTTTACATTTTCTGTGATTTATGTTAGCCTTTATGATTATGGCATATTCAACAGATGGACGCAAACGCGTGCTTGATTTCATCAATAATGGTGGCAGTAAAGCCGCCGCAGAACGCACCTTCGGTGTCTCAAGAAGGACGATCTATAACTGGTTAGAAGCAGAAGACCCCTTTGCCTATGAGAAGCCGGGTCCCAAAGGGCCCCGACACATTGATTATGATGTGCTTCAACAACATGTTGCCGATTTTCCCGATAGCACACTCGCCGAACGTGCCAAACACTTCGGTGTTTCAACAAACGGCATCTTTTATGCCTTGGCAAAACTCAATATCACGCGAAAAAAAAGACCACGACCTACAAAGAACAGTGTCCGGTAAAACGCCAAGAGTATCTCTCGGCACTTCAACAAGAGACACACGAGCATGGCAAAAAACCGGTTTATCTTGACGAAAGTGGTTTCACCGAAACCGATTTCCGTCGGTATGCTTATGCCCGAAAGGTGTCCGTGTTGAAGATAAAGTGCCAAGTCATCGGTATACCACCACAACCTTGATTGCGGCACGTCTTGATGGATGTTTCACAGTGCCTGTGCTTTTCGAAGGTAGTTGCGATGCGGTTGCCTTCAACGCATGGCTTTCGGAGATGTTATGTCCTTTGCTTGACGACAGCCACGTTGTGATTATGGATAATGCCTCTTTCCACAAAGGTTCACAAACAGAAGCATTGATCCGGGAATGCGGTGCGAGTTTGTTGTTTTTACCGCCGTATTCACCGGAGTTGAATCCGATTGAGAAAGATTTCGCTAACATCAAGCGAATACGTCAATACAACGCTGAGACCTCTATTGATGATATTATAAAAGTGTATAAGTAATTACAGGTTTTACTATAAAGGCATTATATTGGTTATTTGGTTGTAATGAAAATATAGTGCATACGTCAAACTTAGGTCTGGTAAACCATCCAGACTTGTAAGATTGTTGTATGAAATGTTCATACTCTGTAGAGCAGTTATGTTGGAGAGTGGTGAAAGGTCTGATATCTGGTTATTTTCAAGGTGTAGATGTTCCAAACCGGTTAAATTAGATAAAGGTGAAAGATCTGATATTGAGTTCCACTCAAGATACACATATTGTAGACTGGTTGCATATTCGAGTCCTGTCAAATCGCTAATATTCCTTTTGCTTGCGAGAAAGATTTTGAAACTCTCATCTCCCATTTCTGCTTGGGTGATTGTATCTCCAGCGGTTTTTCCGAGTGCTGTTTCCATCGCAGCACGTAGACCAGGATCGGGAATGTTCACAGGTTGTGCTATTGCTTCAGATAGAAACGATAATAAGATCAACAAATAAATTAACAAAATTATAGAATAAAAAATAAATTGTTTTTTCACGAATACACATTTCTCCGACATAAAACTAAAGTTACCTCCTAAGTAGAAATACTAACCGTAAGACTGTATTAAGTCTAATATAATTGATAACGAATCATATTAACAATAGTTTCCTATTATGGCTAATTATACTCAAGTTTACCTCATAAGTCAAATTAAATCTGTAAAAAACTAAATTTGCTTGAAAAACACATAATACTATGGATTATCAATTTCCGAATTCAAGGATCGACTTTTGTTTGCAAAATATCTATGGCAAAAACATGTGAAACATGATACACTTATTCCAGATGTTTAGATTTCGCATCCTGACAATTGCTAAATCTTTATGAACTCCAATCAAATAAAAAGTAGGAAAGATAGTTTGATATGCAATTAACTGAAAAACAACTTGTCCATTTCAAGGAAAACGGCTTTCTTGCAATTGATGGTTTTTTTACACCAGTTGAAGCAGATGCGCTTCGGCTTGAATTGGAACATATCTATAATACTGCACTCGAACAAGGAAGCGGCATCAACTGTGCAGTACAAGAGGATGGCACGAAACGCGACAACGAAGGTAAACGTCAGAACCTGCAGGTTATTCCCTTAAATAATCGCAGTGACTTGCACAAAGCTTTACCTTTTCATCCCAAAGTTGTATCCTCTGTTAAACAACTCATCGGTGATGAATTCATGTTGCAACTGGATCAAGCGTTCTGGAAGCCTCCGAAAGTCGGTGTTGGCACAAGTTGGCATCAGGATAACGCATATTTCAAAATTGCTGACCCATTGCGCGGCACCGCTATGTGGATTGCCATTCACGATGCTAACGTTGAAAATGGATGTATACACGTAATTCCCGGCAGTCACCGTGAATCTTATGAACACTACCGTGACCCGTTAAGCGATCACCACATTCGATGTGATCCACCTGAAGAACGTGCTGTGCCGATTGAATTAAAAGCGGGTGGCGTGCTCTTTTTCTGTTACGGCGTTGCGCACTGCACCAGATCAAATCTTTCCGATAAGGAACGCGCTGGAGTTGCACTGCACTTTATACACAACGATTTTGGTGGCAAGGGACTCTGGGAAAGAAATAATGCAACCAAACCGATGATTTTAGGGCCCTTATCAACCGGTGGGGAAAAAGAGTTTGGCGAGAAGTTTGAAGGCAGATGGCAAGAAATAATGTACTTGCTTCAGCATAAATATTTTCCATCGACCTCGGTGATATTAAAAGATTGCCTTATTGCCTGGTTCAAAAAAACGTAAGGAGACAAAAAATGGCAAGGATTGGACCAATGAATGTCAGCGTGGGTAACTATACATACCAATTTGTAGTTTATGATTTAGAGGGACCAATTTACAATGCCCCCTGGGGTCTACATCTTTTCAAAAGTCCCATCCAATGCCCAAGGCGGAAATGGCACCCAATTCCTATACATTGGGCAAACAGAGGCTTTTAGAACGCGATTGAATCCAAACCATGAAAAATGGGGTGAAGCTCTTGATCATGGTATGAATTGTATTTGGGTTTATGTGCCTCGACCTTCAGAATCCTGCTTTGATATTGAGCATCGTTTGATTGCACAATTTAGACCACCACTCAACGATCAAAATTAGCACAATTTATAGCTCAATGTCTCTGCAAAATGTAGAGAGAAAATTAGCAAACCGTTAAGCAATCACGTAGAATTATATTTATCAGAAATGCCCTACCAAAAAAGTCCTTACTTTGACACGCCACCACCAGAGAGCAAAATATGGAGGTACATGTCTATAGATAAATTTATGGCAATGTTCAGTGAAGAATTGCTTTATTTTCCGAATATTTACGCATTCAATGACAGATACGAAGGAACACTATCGAATAAGTCCTTAGAAGAAGTCTATAAAACAAATTTATTAGATGAAGAAAACACACCAATAAAACAAGATGAGGTATTCTTCGAAGAAATAGACTTTTTGGAATCGCCTTTAGGAAAACGCGATAAAGAAGTGTTTTTAAAAGAACTACACTCCTTCCGAACATTACTATACGACTTTTCTAACTATCTCATGTTTTGTAACTGTTGGTTTATAAGAGATACTGAAAGCCATGCTATGTGGGCAGAATATGGAGACAAAAGCCCTACATCCATAGCCATTCAAACGACTATTAGCGATCTAATAGAAAGTGTTAAATCTGTCAGTTATGATATTCATATAGGTAAGGTAAAATATAAAGACTATAAAACAGAATATATTGAAGGTTATGAAGATTTTTCATCACAAGACTTAAACAATCCTAACAATGTGCTTGAATTATTTTACGCTCCAATTATGCATAAAAGAAAGATATATGAGGACGAACACGAAATCAGAGCAACTATTTCATTCGAATCTATCTGTAAACATTACTTAGATCGGCTCTATACATCAGAAATACCCTTTTACAGCGATAAAATGTTCAGAGAAGACACCCCATTCTCCCGACAATATGATACTAATCTAATGTGGAAGATACCTAAAGGAGTCCAAATCAGAACAAACTTGAATACGTTAATCAAAACTGTTGTAATATCTCATAATGCAAAGGAATATTTTCATAAGGCATTACGAGAGTTAATGTACAATTATTGGTTAACTCCGGAAATAATATATTCTGAAATATAAAAGCCTCATACATCAAAAATATAGCGAACCGTTAAGCAATGTCATATACCTCGTGCAAGACGCTATCAAAATGGGGGCGCGAAGTTAATACGCATATTGTTGTGAATACTGCTAATTCTGCGTATTAATTTATAAAATATTCGTTATTGGGTGGTAAATAGGCATATATTCTTCTGAAGAACATTTTATGACCCAATTTTATTATGGTGATTGTTTGAGAATCATTGAAGAGGAGATACACAGACGTGAACCAGGAACTTAAAGAACTTATCAAAGATTTTGCCACGAAAGAACACGATGGAATTCACAACAATCTGCTGGGTAAATCCAAACCTAACTTGGTTGCGATACTTCTAGACCTTCTCATGACTTATTTCAACGATTTGAACTCTTCTACTATGCGCGAGTTAGTTGTAGCATTAGTAGCAGGGTATGAACCCAACGAAGAAAAGCTAGGCTATAACGGTTTAAGACAGAATACGCTTACAGGAAAGGTCGACTACTGCGAAATCAAACCTCGTAATGTTCGCAGGAAATCCACAGCAAAGAACCCAGCTAAATTGGATGGCGGAGGTAATTTCACAGATTACAGTTGGGGAAAGTGCGAAAGACACCAAGAAGAAAATCCTAACATGTTGACTGCTGGATTTGTTGATGGGCAACTCATTTATATATTAGGGTTCAGTTTCAACGAACAAGGTTTCACATCCCGATTGCAAGAACAACTTGAACGCCGTTTTCCTCAAGGCGATAAAAGTGGTGAATATCTGCGAAGCGCATCCTTTACATATATGCATTACAAGGACGCAGAGAGCCTAAAAACAATTTTTATAGTACCGAGGGCTGAACTCGACAAAGTACGGGAGCACATATCTGGTCCCTTCTTCCAATATTTGGAGGAGATATCAAGATGAATATTACTAACCAACACCTTCTTAATGATAACTTGCTAGAGAGCAAGCGAATTACAGAGGATACGCTTGGAGAAGGCAAACTCATTGAAGGCGACACCCTGAGCGTTCTGCATAAGATAGATGATGATGTCATCAATGTAGGCATAACTTCACCTCCATATAATAAGCAAGAAAAGCAGAAAGGTTGGCTTGTAAAAAATGTGGTGTATGATGTATATAAAGATGTCATGCCGGAACCGAAATATCAGCAGAACCAAGTAAATGTTCTTGATGAGATTTACCGTGTAACCGCCCCTGGGGGATCGTTTTTCTACAATCATAAAATAAGGTGGGATAGAGGCAACATGTATCATCCTATGGACTGGTTGCGAAAAACAAAGTGGACGGTAAAACAGGAAATCATCTGGGACAGGATGATCGCCGGAAACATACGTGGTTGGCGGTTTTGGCAAGTGGAAGAACGTATCTATTGGCTGTATAAGCCAATAGGGAATTACTTGATTGGCAAGGAATTGGAATCGAAGGATGCAAAGTTTACATCGATATGGCGCGGTGTGCCTGAAAATGGAAAAAAGAATCCGCATCCTGCCCCGTTTCCCCTCTGGTTGCCAGCTCGTGTGATTATATCAATATTAGGAACAGAGACACAAGGCATTGTGTTAGATCCCTACATTGGCAGCGGCACTACTGCAGTTGCAGCAAAACTTTTAGGACATAAATATATAGGCATTGACAGAAGCGATGCTTATATAAAAATGACGTGTGACAGATTAGATAATCCTCGCAGTGAAATGCCTAAAATCCAAGAGGAACTCGCGTTGCATGTGGTGGATACATCCTTTAAGGAACGGAAAGCAAAAGGCAAGAATGTAGGGAAATTTCGCCCCACAGATGAAAATGACATTGAACAACTGCAATTACTAGAAACCCAAAATAAGAATAACGAATGAACCACCCACATCTCGTGCCCTGGTTAAGTCACTTCTACTCAATTCATCATGCTGTTGAATTTGTTCGCAGCACGACCTAAAACTAATCAAAATATACAAAACTTTTCGGAATAAGTAGTTTCGGACATTAGATTTCTCATTTTTTTCTCCACTTTTTTCAAAATTCCCACCTTTAACTTGACATTCCCCTTCTTAAAATTGTAGAATTCTTAACAGACCAAACTATAACACCATTGGACTATGGGTATCCCATATCTAATGTAAGTTAGGTGTTATGGTTTGGTCACCAGGGATGCCCACTTCTTTTGTGGAGAAGTTGGGATTTACTGGATGACCAAACCTACAATTTAAGGGGTACAATATGATAATTTTCAGTGTCTTTGTTATCATCGTAGTATTTTTTATGGTAACACATCTTCGAGCTGACAAAGAAAAGATGGATCAATCAAGCGATGAACATACTAAAAAGATGTGGAAAATGTATGTTAATGCTATTGAAAACGAACATTTCCTGTATCCACTCACTTCAGATTTAAGAAATTGGGTTCTTTCCAATCAAGAATTCGGGTGGACTACCCTCGACACTTCAATGCCAAAAGAAATCCGACATCAGTTTGGCGTGTTTATAATCGAACATACCAACAAATAGGGAAGAAAACCATGAAATCCACCAGACAAGCAGCTGAGTTAATCCGACTTAGCCTCAATGAATTCAGAACAGGTAATTTTGTTGATGCCCTCGCTTATGTAGAAACAGCATTAGAAATTAACCCCAAAGATGTCCGTGCCTTACAGATTCGACCACTTTGTAAATGCTGTTTGATCGTTGAAAGCGGTGCAATTCCACCAAATCTCCAAACTGATATACAAAATATCATCTCAGATTTAAAAGTATCAATAGAAACTTTAGACGATATGATTAGGGTTGCTCGGACGAACACTTAATTTTTTCGGATATATTCCCTAAATCTTCCATTCCATATTGCTTTAATTGGTTCAATAGGTCTACCATCTGTTTTTTTTTACAGGTAGGCGGGCCTTTTTGTTTCCACATTCTTGGCAGACTTGTTTTTCTTTAGTCATTTTTTCACCTCATACTTTCATTAACAAATTTCCAGAATATGCTATCCACATTCCGGTAGTTATATTTATAGCAAGCCTCAGCCACATATAGCGGGATATACCCAGTAGAGTAGTGGTGATGCTGTCCATACCATGCGCGTTTCAACAACGCCCAAAAACCTTCAATAGTGTTCGTGTGGGTATCCCCATCAGCGAACTGTTCTTTGTGATTGATAACCCGATGTTTTATCTGCTTTCCGATCTCATTGTAAGCAGCATATTCATCGGTTATCAGTTCGGATTCATCTATTTTGACAGCATCCCGAATAAACGCCAGGATACCCCTTCCCGTTAAATCATCAGCAAGTTTAGCTACTACCTTACCTCCACGCTCAACTGCGCCAAGAATAGCGGATTTTGATGTTCCCCTTCCTCTTTTGGCGGGTTCATCGTCCTCGCGCTTGTTCTTTTTCCGAGGTTTGCCCCCTATATAAGTCTCATCTGCCTCAATAATACCCTTCAGCAGAGTTTGACCTTTAGTAGCCATTTCAGCACGAATGCGTTGCATCATAAACCAAGCCGTCTTCTGATTCAGGTCTAAATCACGACTCAACTGATAACTGGACAAGCTCTTCTTTGCGTTTCCCATTAGTGAAATAGCCAGAAACCACTTTTGAAGTGCGATCTTAGCCCCGTGAAACACTGTGCCTTGAGTAACCTTGAAGGTTGCCTTACAACCATTACAATTCCAACGACCAATCCGACCAGTTGCCGTCTCATTACGCCTGAAAACATCGGTAATCCCACAATGTGGGCAATGAGGCTTACCTTTCCATCGTATCTTCTCAAGATACTCAATACAGGATGACTGGTCTGGGAATCTCTCCATAACCTTGATTAAATCCATCAGAATACTCCTATATGTCAAAAGGAGTTGCTTTATTCTGAAAGATTGTGCTATACTATCTTAATATGATATAGATAAGATAGAACTTAGAAAAAGCAACTCCGCTTTTTCGGTTCAATAGGGGGTGTCCGCCCCCTATTTTCTTGCCTATATTATACCATTTCTTACCATTTAAATCAAGGAAAAAGTCAATAACCATCTACATTTACAGCACTTTTCTACTTTTTCTTGATTAACTTCCTTTTTAATGCTTTAATTGTTAAGCGATTGTTAAGCGATTGTTAAGCGATTGTTAGACCACCTCTTTTAACTCAAATAAAAGGAGGTGATAGTTATGTATAACCAAAATAATCAGTTCCTGCTCAACGAAATAAAAGCAGGACAAAACGTGATAGAATCGCGTTTAATTATGATGATTATTGAAAATTATCTACTTAAGATTAAACACAATCTATAACCAATTCCCATCAAAAGAAATGGTCTAACAATTATCTTCCTCGTCAGGAAGCCCTTACGATGTCAGTCTATGTCTGATTTTATGCTGTTTTTCTTATGTCCAAAACTACTTATTCCGAAAGTTTTTAGAGATATTTATTTCTCAAAAAGCGAGTGAACAGTCTGGTGAACCTGTTGAATGTCCCGAACATCAGGAAGCGTGTCGTCCGTGGTGTAAAAGAGAGCGGCGTATTACGACCTTGTGTGGTGTTATCCGTGTAAAACGTTGGGTGTATCGTTGTCCTTGTGGTCATAATCATGTGCCGTTTGATACCAAACAGAAGTTGCGAGGTCAATGGACGCATCGTGTTGCTGAGGCGATGTGTCGTTTGGCGGCACTTCTTGACTTTAGAGAAGCGTCAGAAGAGTTATCTCGTCAGGGAATAGAAGTCCGCCACACGACACTTCATCAAAAAGTGTGTGAGTGGTCAGAAGATTTGAGCGTTTGTGAACAAGTGGAAACCCAAAAGCTTGTAGAAAATCAGCGATGGTATGTGAGTTGTGATGGCTGTCGGACGAACTCGCTGGATGGTTGGAAAGAAGTAAAAGTTGGTTGTATTTATAGGGATTATCCGCAACAAGGTTCTGGGGCGATACCGAGTGCCAGAACATCCAGTATCCGTTATGTTGCGTCTCGTCCTGATGTGGCACATTTTGGTAAAGAGTTGTTTGCGTTAGCGACAAACAGCGGTATCTATCAAGAAGCTATAGATACCCAGGAGATTGTGTTTATTGGCGATGGTGCTGCGTGGATATGGAACTTAGCCGATGAACACTTCCCCAATGCGGTTGAGATTGTGGATTACAGGCAGGCCAAATCTCATCTGTATGATGTTGCCAAACACGCATTTGGTGAGACTGAAATAGAAGCGATTGGTGCGTGGATAAAAGCGACGGAACCGCATCTTTTTGATGGCCACATCACAGAAGTGGTCGCACGCATCCGCACCTTAGGAGCACAGAACCCGGAAGTTTCGGATATTTTAGAAATAGAAGCGAAGTATTTCGAAAAACACGCGAAGCATATGCGGTATCAAGCGTTTAGAGAAAAAGGATATCAGATTGGCAGTGGTGTGATTGAGAGTGCCTGTAAACATGTTGTCGGGCAAAGATGTAAACAGGCTTCTATGAGGCGAGAGAAACCGGGTATCAACGCTGTACTTGGGTGGCGATGTTTGTAAAAGAATAATGCTTGGGATAGTTATTGGTATCTAAACACAAAGCCGCATAATCTTTGTACAAAAACTTTACACACCCGTTTCACCAGATGGTAAAACACTTGCGATTGCAAGAGATGAAAACAATATAGCGATTGAGTTGTGGACACAAATACTGGTGAACAAAAAGTTAGCCTTGAGGGATATACGGTTGAAATTGATGCTGTGGCATTTGCACCGGATGATGTCACATTGGCAAGTGCAGGTCAAGATGGCACAATTCGATTGTGGAACACAAAAACGGGGACACAGCTTACAACTCTTGAAGACCATCCGGAAAGTATTGGCTCAATTGCATTTTCACTGGATGGGGAGATGCTTGCGGTTACTGGAGGTAAGAAGAATACGTCAGTAGGACTATGGGATGTGAATACGCGGAAAATAGTTGCTACTTTAGAAAAAAAGATGTTGTCCGTAACGTTCTCTCCAAATGGCAACACCTTAGTATGCGCGAATGAAAATGAAATTTGGTTTTAGGATATGGAAACACAGAACTACACTAACAATTGAAAAAGGTCTGCTCACCTCTGTACCGCTTTCACCTGACAGCAAAGTATTTGCAATTGAACGTAAAAATGGAACTACTCATCTGTGGGATATTGCTACTGCTCAGAGACTCCATACTCTTAAAGGTGAGGCAGGCAAAGTATTACCTCTCGCGTTTTCTGCTGATGGTAAGATGTATGCCAGCAAAAGTGGTAAATACACAATCCAATTGTGGCACACCGATACAGGTGAACCAGGTGCCATGCTTCAAGGTGATATATCAAGTTACCTTCATGTAGCATTTACACCAGATGGTGCAATACTTGCCTGCACTGGGCAATTCAATATTCTATTGTGGAATACCCACACTGGCGAACTACACCATAAACTTGCAGGGCATTTTGGGAGTATTAATTCGATAGTTTTTTCTCCAGACAGCACCATGTTGGCAAGCGCGGGGAAGGATGGTCTTCCAACCCCATCAGAGTATGGCGAAATATGACCACTCGTTTGTGGGATACAGAGACAGGTCAACTTCTCTCAACTCTTACATGGGACGCAGTTCCTGACCGCTTTGCTTCTGATACAGTTGAGAATCTTACTTTTTCTCCGGATGGTAAAACTCTCGTGTGTGCAGGTTCAGGACGGTTCCAATTGTGGGATGCACATGCTCGTGGTGTCAACAGACAACCCTTATCCATTTTCGCGGACATTTATGCTGATACTATTGCTTTTTCACCAGATGGTAAAACACTTGCAATTGGATGGAGTCCTATACGGTTATTTGATATAGAAACTGGCAAACTCCGATTAGCACTCGCGGAGCATCCACATCCAATTACGTCTTTGGTCTTTTCTTCGGATGGAAAAACACTCGCAAGTAGTGGAGGTGGCATTGTTGTCCTTTGGGATTGGCATAAAATCGCACAACCAAAAAATAACTAACGGCTACTCCAACGCTACTTTGATATAGAAAACTTATTTCAAATAATTGTATTCGACGTGAAAATCAATGAATCAGGAGACTCCAATTATGAAAAAGACTCGTTGCCTTTTCTATCTGATCCTATTGTTACTTATGTTCTTTGTGCTTCAAAGTGCTTTAGCCAGCGGACGGATATTACCCAGAGGTGCTAAAACTTTTCTTGGTGACAATATGAAAGACGAAAGTAACTTCAAACTCATGTATTCACCTGATGGCACACGTCTTGCGGTGGTAAATAAAACAGTTGTCTTGTTGTACGATACGGTTACTTATGAAAATATTGCAATGCTTTCCGGGCATGCTGATCGGATTCATTCTGTTGCCTTCTCACCTGATAGCCGCTTATTTGCCAGTGCGAGCTGGGATATTCGATTATGGGATGTGCAAATTGGTGAACACATTCAAACTCTTACGGGACATCCTGCGAGAGTTCATTCCATCACATTTTCGCCAGATAGCAAAACACTTGCCAGCGCGAGTTGGGACATTCGATTGTGGAACACCGATACAGGTAAACACCGTGTTACACTCACGGGACATGAGGGCAATCTTTATTCAACTGTTATAGCATTTTCACCAGATGGCAAAACACTTGCAAGTGGAGGGCGGAACAGCAACATCAGGTTATGGGATGTCCAAACAGGTAAACACCGTGCTACGCTCACTGAACGAATTGATATGGTTTCCTCTATCGAATTTCACCTGATGGACGCTTCGTCGCTGCAAATTTGATTAGGGAGCTTCATTTGTGGAGTACTGCGACCAACCCTTCTATACCTTTAAAGAACTCAATTCGTTCCAATATATTCTCTCCAGATGGGCAGATGCTCGCTACCTCTGGGAACGATATCACACATTTGATGGAAAAGGATACAACACTGCTCAATTATGGGATGTAAACACACACGAACTTCTCCATATTCTCTCAGGTTTCACATTTACGTATTCACCAGATGGCAATACACTTGCAATTTCAAATAATTATGGCACAGTACGATTATGGGACATTCAAACGGGCAGATCACGCTATAGTTTTGAAAAACAGAAATATTCTTCTTATTCTACCTCTACGGCATTCTCACCGGATGGTAAAACGTTCGCCATTTGCAGAGGACATGATATTCAATTTTGGGATATACGCACCTTGCAATTACGTAAAACTCTCAGTGCGCGCATTGACGGTATTGGTGCTGTGGCGTTTTCACCAGAAAAAACAATGCTTGCAAGTGCAAATCCAGATGAGACAATTTGGTTGTGGCACATACCTACCAGAAAACACATCGCTACTTTCGTAGGACATACAAAAGGAATAACCACCCTAAAATTTTCACCTGATGGGACTAAACTTTTTAGCGTAAGTGATGACAGGACAACTCAATTATGGAATACAAACGAACGCGGTATCGTTACACAGTCCACTATTCTCACAAGAGAAACTTGTTCGGTAGCATTCTCAAAGGACGGTGTGAGACTCGTTACTAGAGACGATAATGGCAAAATCCACTTCTGGAATCCTCAAACGCAAAAACACTTGATAACCCTTAAGGCTCATAAAGGGCAGGTTACATCTTTAACATTTACTTCGGATGGCAGGACGCTTGCAAGTGGAGGGCGAGACAACAGAATATATCTTTGGAAGGCGGATAACCGTGGCATTTTTCGCAAACAGCGTACTAAGTTCAGACTACACACAGACGCTATTTCTGCCTTAGTATTTTCATCGGATAACAAGATGCTTGCCAGCGCAAGTGACGATGGTACAATACGGATATTGAAACTACACAACGGCACACAACAGACTATTTCAATAGGACACACAAATTCTATCACGTCTTTACTTTTTTCCAAAGACAGCAATACACTTGCCAGTGGTGAGGGTTCTACAATTTATTTCTGGAGATGGGAGATTATCTCCCAAGTAGAAGAAAAGTGATTCCTATGTAATTATTAGGTAAGATCACTATACCACATCATGCACAAATAGTACCAATTAACTTCTTACATCTCCGCTAACTTCTTCTGCAGCCACACCCGCATCGGTGCATGCCCAGGATCGCAGACCTCAATGAAATGTCCCGGCAATGGTTGACCAATCAACGCCTCTACATCGCGCCGCCGATCTGCAACAACATCTGGGTGATCACTTGCAACGTTTTGCTTTTCCTCTGGATCATTACCAACATCAAAAAGTTCATCACCCTTCTCATCTTTATAGCCAACCGACGTGCAGAAATTCCAATGGTTATCGCGTACACTCACGCGCCCCGCAGCATTGCCCGTTGTAGAACCCGATCTTCCACCTGCCCACCCATTGATAATCCGTTCACGGAGAAATGCTTTCTCCTGTGTAACGAGTTGCCACATATTCTTACCATCAGTCCATCCGCACGGAATATCAAGCAAATTTAGCAATGTTGGCATCAGATCGTGGTTTTGCACAAATGCTGAAATATCTTTGTTATGCGGACCATCTGGATGGCGAATCATCAGGTTTAGCTGGGTGTTGAACGGATGTAACTTGTTTGCGCCTTTTCCAAAACTCCCATGGTCGCGAAGCTGCGTGCCGTGGTCAGACATTACCACAACAAGTGTCTCATCACGAATTTCTAATGCCTCAATCTTGTCCAATAAAACACCAACCCACTTATCAACAAACGTCACTTCACCGAGGTAGAGTGCCTCAATTCGGTCGCGTTCCTCTTTAGATGGTCCGCCGCCTTCGTTAGCACTGCCCGGTGTAATGAAATCCTTGCCAGAATAGTCTGGAAAATAGATGTCTGCGTAGGATTTAGGCGGATCCCAAGGCTCATGCGGATCGAAACTATCCACCCACAAGAAGAACGGACCGACGGTATGATTATCTTCAAGCCAATCGGACGCTGCTCGAAACACACGCGCACAACTATAGTCATCTTCCGATTGCCGATGACGTTGTGACAATAGGTAATTCACAAGACCTACATGTCGCTGCCAATTGATCGGTTCACGGACATGTTTTTGGAGCGTGTCCTCAATCAATCTCGGATCACCGCTGTGCCAGTTGTCCGATTCCTGACCACGGATAAAATCGAAATGCGCGAATCCGCGTGAAAAATTCATTGTCGGTTTGAACATGTGATACGTATCTGCTATGAGAGCCGTCAGATACCCACGTTCCAACAGCACCTCGGCGATCGTATCTTGTTCTGGTGGAATCTTATGCCAACCCGGTGCATGATGCCAATGTCCACGCCGATCAAAGTTATATTTCCACGGAAAACTCCGCATACCCGTAAAGTTTCCACGACGCACCTGAAGTGTTGGTTGTCCTTCACCAAAAGCACGTGTGAAACGGATACTCTCCGATGCAAACGCATCAAGATTTGGCGTTTGGACATGACTAAACTTTTTCCCTTCACCGATGATGTCTGCTCTAAACGTGTCTAAACAGATACAAACAATATTCATAATGTTACATTCCTCTCATTTCGTCCAATATTTTTTCGGCAGCCTCCAACGGGTCATCGTCTTCAATAATCGGTCTACCGACAACAATGAAATCTGCGCCTCGATTAATCGCCTCTGCAGGCGTGGTGATACGACGTTGGTCCCCTGGGTCAGCCCATTTCGGACGGATACCTGGTGTGACAATCAAAAAATTATCGCCACACGCTTCTCGTATCGGTTCAATTTCCAAAGGGGATGCGACAACGCCGTCAAGTCCAGCCTCTTTT